>CAWJFG010000001.1:0-10521 GCA_963842015.1 uncultured Acidimicrobiales bacterium
CTTCGAGGTGCCCGAGCACTGCCCCGATGTCCCCGACGAGCTGTTGCACCCGCGGAGCACGTGGAGCGACCCGAGCGCCTACGACGCAAAGGCCGACGAGCTCGCCAAGCGCTTCGCCGCCAACTTCGCCGCATACGCGGACCAGGCCACGCCCGAGGTCAGAGCGGCCGGCCCCCTCCTGGGCTGACCTGACGACGCGCGGGCCATGTCGGGACCATCGGCCCTGGCGCCAGCGACCGCGGAGGAGCGCGATACACCCATGACGAACATGCCATCCACCCCTCTGGTTCCCCGGGTGGACGACCGCGGGCTCCTGCCTGCGGTGACGATCGCCCCGGGTGCCCCCCTCGACAAGGCCGCCCGGATCATGCGGGCCAACGACGTCTCCGCGCTCGTCGTCGGCCGGCCCGGCGAGCTCGTGTCGATCGTGACCGAGCGCGACCTGACACAGGCGCTGGCCGACGGCCTGCCGCCGGAGACGCCCGTCACCGCCGTGGCCTCACCCGAACCCCTCACCGTCCTCCCGGACGCGTCTGTCGTCGACGCCGCGATGATGATGCTGCGTCACGGTGTGCGCCATCTGGTCGTGGCCCGAGGCTCTCGCGCCGTCGGCATGCTGTCGATGCGAGACGTGCTGGCGGCGCTGGTCGCCGCCGTCACGCCGGACACGATCCTCGTGATGCTCGAGCAGTTGCACGTCGACCCGCCCGAGCTGTGGCTCGGCTGACCGACCGCAGTGCCGCACCCGAACCGGGGATGGTCGTCAGGCGCACGGCCTGACGGGCATCCCCGATTGCGGAAGCAGGTGCGGACGCTCACGCCTCGGCGGAGACGGAGACCTGGACCGGACCGTAGGTCCGGCCGGCGCCCCGCACCGCGTCGAGCACCCGCACGGCCAGCGCCTGGCGCACCCGCGGGGACACGCTGACCGGCAGGTCGAACCGCACGTTGAGGCGCATGGCCTCGGGCGCGAGCCGGCACATCGCCTGATCGGCGGCGATGCCGGCAGCGAGGAGGACGGGAGCGACCAGGCGCAGGATCTCGCGTCGGAGCTCACCCAGCGCGGCGCCGCTGGCGGCCTCGCACGTGGCCACGACGTCGTCGTCGACTCGGGCCGCCAGCCAGAGCTCGAAGGGGTCGAGCGCCTCGGGGCCGGCCTCGACCAGCGGGACCCCGGCGCGTATCGCACAGGTGGCCCCCTGCTCGAGGGCGGTCGGGCGCGGGGCCACGCGGCTGCGCACGAGCAGGGCGACGTCGGTGTGCCGGGCCAGCGGGCACTGGGCGGCGTCGACAACGCCCCGGCAGGGGAACCCGGGACTGTCCTCGTCGTGACAGCGCTGGACATGGTGGCCGGCCGCCTCAAGGTCGTGCACCGCGCCGGTGGCGACCCCACGATGCGACTCGATCACGAGGACCTCGAGAGGTTTGGTCATGTGCCGATCATCGGGTGTCCTGCCGTGATCCAGCAGGGGCGAGAGTCGGAGCCGCAAAGGCCCAATGTCACACGGCGGCCGAGGTTCCTGCTGACGGTCCGACGACAGGACTTCCGGCCCTAACGAGGTAGGCCCGATCGCCGTACGGTCGAAGCGAGGAAAGGAGTCCGCCATGGCGATGCCGGCCCCGGGGCGAGCGAGGGTGCCCGCTCGACGCACACACCCTGCGGCGGCATCGCCGACGGATGCGGGCGGGGCGCAGTGAGCGCCGCCGACGCCGGAGAGTTGGCGCCGACCGCGCGCTCGTTCACCTGGAACGGCCATCGGCTCGCGTACGAGTCCTACGGCCACGGCGATCGGGTGCTGGTGCTGCTCCACGGGCTCTTGATGGACGCCCGCCTCAATCGGGGCGTGGCGCGGGCGCTGGCGTCGCGGGGGCACCGTGTCGTGCTGCTGGACCTGCTGGGCCACGGCGAGAGCGACAAGCCGCACCACGCCGCGGAGTACCGGGTCGACGTCTACACCGAGCAGGTCGTGGCGCTGCTCGATCACCTGGGTGTCGAGCGGGCCGTGGTCGGAGGGTTGTCGCTGGGGGCGAACGTGTCGCTGCAGGTCGCCGCCCGCCACCCCGAGCGGGTGCAGGCCCTCGTGATCGAGATGCCCGTGCTCGAGCGGGCGGTGCCGGCGGCCGCGCTCACGTTCGTGCCCGCGCTGCTGGCCGTGCACTACGCCATCTCGGCGGCCCGCGCCGTGAGCTGGCTGGCGCGCCACGTCAGCCGCGTCAGCGGCGATCTCGTCGCCGGCCTGCTGGCTCCGCTGGCGTCGCCGCCAGAAGTGACCACGGCGGTCCTCCACGGCATCCTCGTCGGGCCGACGGTTCCGACGATCGATGAGCGCCGGGGCATCGGGGCGCCGGCGCTGGTCTTCGGCCACCGTGCCGACCTGATCCACCCGTTCAGCGACGCCGAGGCGCTCGTGCGCCAGCTCCCGGCGGCCCGGCTGGTGGAGGCGGAGAGCATCCTCGAGCTCCGGCTGCGCCCCGCCCGCCTACTGGCGGAGCTCGAGCGGTTCCTTGCGGAGGCGTGGGACGGCTGGACCGGTCCCGTGGCTCTCGTGGGCCGGTAGCGATGGCCACCACCTCCCCGCCGGGGCCCGGGCGTGGTCCGGTACCGGCCGTGCGGGTGCCGCCTGCGCCCAGGCGGGCGTTGCGCCCGCTGGCTCGCGTCACGGCCGCGGTCACGGCGCGGGCGACGGGCGGGGAGCCGCTGCGCATCTTCACCACGCTCGGCCGCCACCCCCGGCTGTTCCGCACGTGGTTGCGGTTCTCGGCCACGCTCATGCTCCGCGGTGACCTGCCGGCCGCCGACCGCGAGCTGGTCACCCTGCGCACGGCGTGGCGGTGCGGGTCGTGGTACGAGTGGGCGCAGCACGCCCGGCTGGCCCGTCGTGCCGGCCTCGGGGACGACGACGTGGCGCGGGTCGCCAACGGCGCCGCGGCGCCCGGTTGGGCCCCGCGTCAGCTCCTCCTCCTGCGGGCGACCGACGAGCTGCACGACGCCCGCGTGATCAGTGATCACACGTGGCGGGCGCTGGCGGCCGAGCTCACCGACCGGCAGCTCATCGAGCTGTGCCTGCTGGTCGGGCACTACGAGATGCTCGCCATGGCGCTCAACAGCCTCGGCGTCGAGCCCGAGCGCACGACGCTGGAGCAGCTCGGCGGTGCGTCTGCGGAGGTGGCGGAGCAATTGCGCGGGCGGCTCCTGTCCCGACGCGGTCCATGACGGCGGGGGACATCACCCACGCAGCAGCGCCGCCCCGGCGATCAGGCCTGCTCCCGCCGACACGAGCAGGAGCGTCCGGCCGTCCGCGTCACCGCCGCGGCGGGCGGCCTCGAGCGCGACGGCCAGGCCCGCGGTGTGCACCGGGGCCGCGTCGGACCGGCAGCTGAGCCGGTCCGGCGACACGCCGAGGCGCGTGGCCAGCGCCTCCTGGAACTCGGGCACCAGCGGGTTGGCGACGACGACGTCGATGTCGGCCGGCGTCAGCCCGTGGTCGGCGAGCAGCTTGTCGGCCACCTCGCCCGCCCACGCCCCGGCGGATCGGGCGAAGGCGGGGTCTTCGTCGATCGTGAGCCTGTTGCGCCCACGTGCGGACCCGACGGTGGCACGCAACCCGTCTCCCACGCCCCGCACGCCCCCATCGCCGCCGTCGCCGTCGGGCGGGCTGCCGAATCGGAAGCCCTGGAGCCCGTCGGCGCCCGGACGCCAGCCGCACACGATGGCAGCGCCGGCGGCGGGGAACGGGAACCCTGGCGCCAGGCGGTGCCCGGGGTTGGCGTCGCTGGCGACGACGAGGGCATGGCGGATGGTCCCGGCGCGCAGGAAGCCGTCCACGACCTGCAACCCGGTGAGCATGCCGCACGACCCGTTGGCCACGTCGAACGAGAACGTGCCGTGGCCACCGGGGTGCGGGTCCTCGGGATTCGCGCCGATGTCCTCTTGGATCAGGGCCGCCAGCGCGGGTTCGCCGAGGTTGCGGTCGTGGTAGAGACCGGCGTTGACGAGCAGCTCGATGTCCGTTGCCGCCAGCCCGGCCCGGTCGAGCGCATCGCGGGCGGCCGCGTCGGCCAGCGCGTGGGCGGAGTGGCGGCGCCGCGGGCCAGCCATGACGATGCCAACCGAGTCAATGACCGTTGCCATTGGTGGCCTCCAGTCCCTCGTCGACGGTGAACAGCACCACGCCGATCTCGAGCCCCGACGCCAGGGCCACGAGGGCGACCCGGTCTCCGGCATGCAGGCGGCCGGCATCGAGCTCCTCCACGAGCGCCACGACGTGGGTCGTGGACGCCGTGTTGCCGTAGCGGTCGACCGTGACGACCGCCGGGTTGCGGGGCGCCGCGCCCAGCGCCTGGGAGACCAGGCGCATGCCCGTACGGATCGCCCGGGCCGAGGTCTGGTGCGGGATCACGCAGTCGACGTCGTCGATGCGCAGGCCGGCGGCGTCGAGGACCTCGTTCAGCAACACCGGGGTGTCGGCCATCGCGACCCGGTGGATAGCCCGGGCCTTGGTGAACATCCGCGCCCCGGCCTCGTGGCGCGCCGGGTAGGCGAGGCACAACCGGCTGTGATCGGCCACCGTCGTGAACCCGGCGACACCGATCCCCGCCTCGCCGTGTTCGGCCCGCTCCACGAGCACCGCGCCGCCGGCGTCGCCGAGGGTGAGGGACGCCAGCTCGCGGCTCATGATCGAGCGCACGTGCCGGGCCGCGTTGGTGCCGAGCTGGGAGATGTACTCGCCGCTCACCACCAGCGCGCGCCGGATGGCGCCGCGCCGCACCCAGTTGTTGGCGACCAGCACGCCGGTGAGCGTGCCGGCGCAGGCGTTCGACAGGTCGAAGGTGGTGGCGCCGGTCGCGCCGATGGCCCGGGCCACGGCCAGGCTGGTCGTCGGCTCGAGCCATTGCACGAGGCCGTCGCGGTACTTGGTGATGCTGCAGCTCACCACCAGGTCGATGTCCTCGGCGCGCCGTCCCGCACGGGCGAGGCAGTCGCGGGCGGCGCCGACGGCGAGGCTGAGCGAGTCCTCCTCGCCAGCCGACACCCGTCGTTCTTGGATGCCCGTCAACCGCTCGAGGTCGATGTGGGTGTGGTGGCGCGTCGTGCCCATGAGCGCCTCGGTGGACAGGTGCGTGGACGGCAGCTTGCGGCCCACCCCTGCGATGCGGGCGACGTACGGCGCGTCGTCGCCGTCGGGTGATCGCTCTGTGAGCATCCACGACGTCGCAGCGAGGTCCGCGCCCTCGCCGTCCTGGCTTGCGGAGTGCCGTCGACGGAGTCTCACCATGCGACCAGCGTGGGCGCGATGCCCTGGCGGGGCCAGTGCCGAAATGCGGCGCCGAGCGGTGACCGTCGATCCCCCTGATAGGGACCTTCGGCCCTGGCGGCGGCCGGGGAGTCGGCGCCAGGAGCGTGCTGAGCAGGATCTCAGTGCCCTGCGGCCCACGGGCCGACGCCGCCGAGCCTTTGGGGCGTGATGCGGATCACGTGACCGGGCGGTGGGTCGGGGTACGGCGGGAACGTGACCCCCGGTCCGAGGTACGTGCCCGCGAGCTGTTGGAGCAGCTCGGGGCCGCCTCCCTCGGTGAGCCGGGCGGTGCCCTGCACGATCAGGTAGTGGGCGAGGCCGATGTCGCTGCGACCCTCGGCTTCGACCGACAGCGCCACACGGGGGTCACGGGCGATGTTGGCCACCTTGCGGCCCTGGCCCAGGTGGGCGCAGACGATGTCATCGCCGTCGAGGCCGACCCAGACGGCGCTGAGCTGGGGCGACCCGTCGGCGTTCACCGTCACCAGGTGGGCCAGGCGCCCGGCCAGGAGGGCGGCTCGCGCCTCGTCGCTCAGCACGACGGTCACACCGGAACAGTATCCCCGGCGGGCGGTCCGGCTCGTTCGCTGCTGCCCCCTCACCCGGGCAGGTCGCCCACGCCCCCCAGGGTGTCGCGCAGCGCCTCCAGCCCCGTGTACCGCGGGCGCCAGCCCAGCACGCGCTTGGCCCTGGTCGTGTCCATGACGGGAGGGTGGCTGAGCACCTCGGCCCAGGCGGCCGCCGGTGGGGCCAAGGGCAGGTCCGCCAACCTCGCCACGGCCCGGGCCGGGCCGCGCACGAGGCGGCCGGGCACGCCGATGGGCCGGAGCCCGAGCTCCTGCACGACGTCGGTGGCCGAGAGCACGCCGTCGCCGGCGATGTTGTAGGCGCCGGGCGGACCCGCGCCGACGATGCACAGCATCAGGGCCTGGCCGACGTCGTCCTCGTGGACGAACTGCACCGGCAACCGGGGGACCGGTGCCGGCAGGGCGAAGGGCAGCCTGCGGACACCGTCCGCGAGGCGGCCGGCGAGCGGCGCGAGAGGTCCGGGGAGGAGCTGCTTGCCTCCGACGGTGTGCGGGCCCAGCACGATCGACGGGCGCAGAAGGTACAGGCTCAGCCCGGGGTGGCCGGCCGCCTCATCGTCGAGGAGGCGCTCCAGCTCGGCCTTCTCCTGCGCGTAGAACAGGTGGGCGGCAGGCCTGACCGGCCAGTCCTCGGTCATGCCCTCGGGGTTGTCGCCGTGGAACCCGTAGGCTGCGACCGACGAGGCGTAGACGAAGCGGCGTGCTCCGGCTGCGGCCGCGGCGCGGACGGCGTTGAGGGTGCCCTCGACGTTGACGGCGCGGATCGTCGCCCGTGAGGCGGTCCCCGTGATGAGGAACGCGAGGTGGACGACGACGTCGGCCCCCGCGAACGCCTGCTCGAGGCCGGCGGGATCGCGGACGTCGCCGCGCCGGTAGGCCATTTTCGACCAGCCGTGCTCGACCGGGTCGAACGGTCGGCGGGCGATCCCGACCACGTGCTCGATCCGTGGGTCGGCCTCGAGGTGCGGCACGAGGCCGAAGCCGAACGTTCCGGTGGGACCGGTGATGGCGACGACCAGATCGGACTCCGGCGCGGGCACGACCGGGACGGTACCGGCCGCCACCTCTCCACGCTCTGCGCTCGGCCCCTCGGGAAGAAGGGTCGTTCGGCCCTGACGCGGCAGCGGTGGTCCCGTCGAGCATGGAGGTGACAAGGAGTGACGCGATGACCATTCGAGTGGGGATCAACGGGTTCGGACGTATCGGCCGCTGCGTCGTGCGGGCCCTCCACCAGCAGGGTGCCGACGTGGAGGTGGTGGCAGCCAACGATGTAGCGCCGGTCGATCAGATGGCCCACCTGCTGCGCTTCGACTCCGTGTACGGGCGGTTCCCGGGTGAGGTGAGAGCTATCGATGGCGGCGTCCAGGTCGACGGCCACGTGATCCGCTTCCTGGCGGAGCGGGAACCCAAGAGCCTCCCGTGGGCCGACCTCGGCATCGACGTGGTCATCGAGGCCACGGGCCGGTTCCGCGACCGCGCCGCCGCGGCGGCCCACCTCGACGCCGGCGCGCCGTACGTCGTCGTTTCGGCTCCGTGCCAGGGCGCCGACGCCACGTTCGTGGTCGGTGTCAACGACGACACCTTCGACCCCGCGTCCGACCAGGTGGTGTCGAACGCCTCGTGCACCACCAACTGCCTGGTGCCCATGGTCAAGGTTCTCGACGATGCGTTCGGCGTCGAGCGTGGCCTGATGACCACGGTGCACGCCTACACGGGGGACCAGATGCTGGTCGACGGGCCCCACAAGGACCTCCGTCGAGCCAGGGCGGCAGCGTTGAACGTCGTGCCCACGTCCACCGGCGCCGCCCGGGCCACGAGCCTCGTGCTGGAGCAGATGGCCGGGCGGCTCGACGGGACCGCCCTGCGAGTTCCGGTGGCCGACGGCTCTGTCACCGATCTCGTCGCCACGCTGCGCCGCGAGGCGAGCGCGGACGAGGTCAACGAGGCGTTCCGGGCTGCGGCCACCGCCGGTCCGCTCGCCGGTGTCCTCGACTACTCGGAGGAACCGATTGTGTCGAGCGACATCGTCGGGTCGCCCGCGTCGTGCGTCTTCGATGCACCGCTGACCTTGGCGGTCGGCGACATGGTCAAGGTCCTCGGCTGGTACGACAACGAGTGGGGCTACGCCCACCGCCTCGTCGACCTGGCCACGATCATCGGCCGCACACGCGAATGAACCGAGTCGAGACAATGACAGAGGAGGGCCAATGCGGGTCAGCGAGTTGATGCACACGCCTGCGGTCACCTGCCGTCCGAACGCCACCATCGCCGAGGTCGCCCGGCTGATGCGCGACCGCAACGTCGGGAGCGTCATCGTCGTCGACGCCGTCGGGTACCTGGCGGGCATCGTCACCGACCGCGATGTGGCTGTGCGCGGCGTCGGCGAGGGGCGTTCGGGCGACCTGGCGGTCGAGTACGTCATGAGCCGCAACGTGGCCACGGTCCCGCTCCATGCCGACGTCGCCGACGCAGCGGGGATCATGGCCAAGCGGAGGGTGCGCCGCGTGCCGGTCGTCGACGAGGAAGACACGCCGCACGGCCTGGTCGCGCTCGACGATCTCGTGCGCCACCTGGGTCGCGAGGCCGACGCCGTCGCCGACACCGTCATGGTGCAGGTGACCAACCTCCCGATCCTCTGAACCGGGGTCGCGGCGGGGAGTGGAAGCGCCCCCCGGGCCTGGCCTGCGGGTTCGAACCGCGGAAGGATGGCGCCCGTGCTGGTCCGATGGTTGGCGCGCGGGATGCACGAGGTGCCCGGCTCGGCCGACTGGCTCTCGCCGACGGAGTCGGCGCGCCTCGCCACCTTGAGGTTCACCAAGCGTCACGGCGAGGTCCGACTGGCTCGGTGGACCGCCAAGCAGGCCATCGCCTCCGCGCTCGGCCTGGAGGACGACGCTGCCGGGCTCGCCCGCATCGAGATCCGGGCCGCGTCGACCGGTGCACCGATGGTCTTCCTCGGCGACGAGCGGGCGCCGGTCGTGGTCTCGATGACCGATCGGGCCGACTGGGCCGTGTGCGTGGTAGCGCCGTTCGGCCTCGCCGTCGGCTGCGACCTCGAGCTGGTCGAGGCCCGCACCGACGCGTTCGTGCGCGACTGGTTCACCCCCGGCGAGAGAGACCTGGTTGGTGGCGCCACACCCGGGGACGAGCGTCAGCTCGTCGCCAACCTCGTGTGGTCGGCCAAGGAGAGCGCGTTGAAGGTGCTCGAGACGGGCCTACGCCGGGACACCCGCTCGGTCGAGGTCGACCTCGTCGAGGACGTGGGGGACGAGCGATGGGCCCGGCTCGTCGTCCGCGCCGAGGAGGGCCCCGCATTTCCAGGCTGGTGGCGCCGCTACGGCGCCTTCGTGCTCACCTTCGCCGCCGATGCCGACTGCGATCCGCCCGTCTCCCTCGAGGAGCCCCCGGGGCTGGCCGGCGCGACTCCCTCCCATTCGTGGCTGACGCAGGTCAGGCGGCTGCCCTGACGCGCGCCGGGGAGGCCGCCGTCGGGTCAGGTCCACGGTCGGACCGCGACAGGTCGGGGACCCTCGCAGGCCGACGCGACCCGTCCGACACGTGGTCGACCCGTCAGGCGGCCGTGGCGACCTGGGTGGACGGAAGCTGTCGTCGGGCGACGGTGATGCCCGCGTCCCATCCGGGTGCCCGCGCCCGTGGGGGGAAGGCGATCGTGTCGGGGTCGACCCCGGCCCGGGTGAGAACCCACGACATGACGGAGTTGCACGTCCACATCTCGCCTGTCCCGAGCTCGTCGCGGCCCCAGGTCGGCGTGGGCGTCGAGGGGAGGAGCCCGAGGGCTCGCTGTGCGAGGGCAGGATCGTCGCTGATCCGGACGGGACTGGCCACTGCGTCGCCCAGGTCGGGGATGTCGCCATCGCGCCACCGGCGGATCTCGTAGCGGAAGATCCGGAGTCGCCCCGCCGATCTCGTCCCGACCGCCCCGTCCGCCACGACACCCCGCTCCCAGCCGCGCCCGTTCGGGACCGGTGTCATCTCGATCGCGAACCGTCCGCTCGGAGCGAGGATCTCGAGGGCGGTGTGGTAGAGGTCGCAGCGCGGCCGGCGTTGCATCAGCGAGCCGATGGCCTCGTACACGATCCCATTGACTCGCACCGAGTGGCCGCCTGCTCCCAGCGGGAGCCAGTAGAGGTCGACAGCCGCCGTCGCGCCGTCATGCAGCATCGTCGCGTCACCTCAGCCGATCGGCTGCCTCGACCCTGGCGGCGAACCCGTCGAGATCGGCGACGTTGGGTTCGTGGGTCCAGACCTCCACGTCGCGCAACAGGTCCCCGTAGCGCTCCGCATCGGCCGCTGGCACGAGCACGCGGATCGGCACGTCCTCCCGGGCGAGCTGCCGGTAGCGACGGAGGATCTCACGGTGCTGATCCCGGCCGAGATCGAGCTTGAACACGATGCCGTGCGCCTGCTCGAACAGCGCGCATCCGTCGCCGCCCAGGAGAGGGCACACCGAGTCCTCCGGCGGGCCGTGGCACACCTGCACGGGGTGGCCCATCCGCTCGAGCATCTCTCGGTCGAACTGGCCGGCGTCGTCCGGCGGGACGTCGAGAAGCACGACACCCTCGTACCAATCTCCCATGGCGGGCCTCCTCTCGATCTGATCCCATCATCCGGGGCGG
>CAWJFG010000002.1:0-11154 GCA_963842015.1 uncultured Acidimicrobiales bacterium
ACCGCACGATCGAGCCTCGCACCGCGGACTCCTCGGGCGAACGCGGCGCTCAGCGGTCGGCTCGCGGCGGCGTCCCGCCGGCGCGTGGCGCCGCAACTCGCCCGCCTCGCTTGGATTTTCCAAGCGACGCGGGCTATGGTGACCTCGACGCCGGCGAGAGGAAGCCATGCACACGCAAGAGCCGCTGCTCGCGACGGATCTCCCCGTCGAGTACCTGTTCGAGCTCCGAGCCGACTTCGACCCGCCGGTGTTGATCTACCCGGTTCCGGCCGGGACGCGCATCGACGCGATCGCCTCGGGAGGCAGGGCCGAGGGTCCCCGCCTCAGCGGTGACGTGCTGCCCGGCGGCGGCGACTGGTTGACCGTGACGCCCGACGGTGTCGCCCGCATGGACGTGCGCGCGACCATCAGGGCCGACTCGGGCGACCATGTCCACTACACGAGCATCGGTCGAACCGTGCTCGACCCCGACGCTCGCGACCGGTTCCTCGCCGGCGAGACGATCCTGGGCACCGAGATGTACGGCCGGACCGCCCCCGTGTTCGAGACGTCGTCCGAGTCGTACGGGTGGCTGAACGGCGTCGTCGCCGCGGGGGTGGTCGTCGAGCTGGCGCTCGACCACATCCGCTACCGGGTCTTCGCCCTCCGTTAGGAGCACCGATGGGCTCACCGACCTCCGCTGACGAGATCCGCCCGCTGTTCGACCGCTACGCGGCGACGTACGCCACCCGCGATGTGGACGCCATCGTCGCCCTCCACGCGCCGGACAGCCAGTTCTGGCTCCATCTCGACCGCGAGCCCGCCCGAGGACGCGCCGCCATCGCGGCGACGTTCGCCGAGTTCTTCTCCCAGTGGCCGAACTTCGGGTTCCAGGTCTACCGGGTGTTCACCGGTCCGGACCACTGGGTCCTCGATTGGGCCCTCACGGCCGAGCTCGCCCGCCCCGACGGCACCGCGGTCCCGGTCCGGTTCGACTGCCTCGACGTCGTGACCCTCGATGCCGACGGGCTCGTGGCCCGCAAGGACACCTTCGTCGACTACGTCCAGGCCCAACAGGCGCTCGCCGCGGCAGCGTGACACCGTGGCGACCCGGCGATACGGCCAGTACTGCGCGATCGCCAAGGCGCTCGACGTGCTGGGCGACCGATGGGCCCTCCTGATCGTGCGGGAGCTGATGTTCGGTGCGATGCGCTACCGCCAGCTCCAAGCCGCGCTCCCCGGCATCGCCACCGACGTGCTCGCCACCCGTCTGCGCGAGCTCGAGGCCGCCGGCGTGATCTCCCGCGGGCCGGACGATGCCAAGCGGTACGAGCTCACACCCCGTGGCCAGGACCTCCGCCCGGTGCTCGAGGCCGTCGCGGTGTGGGGGCTCGGCGAGCTGGGCGAGCGCTCTTCCGACGACGCGTTCGACGCGAAGTGGATGGCGCTCCCGATCAGCGGCATGGTCCGCCCCGAGCGAGCACGCGGCGTCACGTTCGGTGTCACGCTCGTGGTGGACGGCGACGAGATCACCGTGCGAGTCGAAGACGGACATCTCGACCTCTCGGCCGTCGACGGCACGGCCGACGTGACCATCGAGGGCTCCGCCGATGCGCTCGCCGCCGCCGTCGCCGAGCCCGGCTCGCCGGCCGCCCGGGGAGTCGAGGTCCGAGGCGACCGCCGACAGGTCGACCAGCTCCTCTACATCCTCGGGCTGACGGACACCCCGCCGCGCTCGCCCTGAGCGCCGCTCGTCAGCTGGGCATTGCCAACTCGACGGCTAACCGTTATCTTCTACAGCTAACGGTTAGATCGGAGAGCCATGCAGCAGGAAGTGGTGCTGGCGATGCTGGCCAAGGAGCCCTCGCACGGCTACGAGCTGCGGGCGCGGCTGCGCCACTCGCTCGGCCCGCTCGGGGATGCGCTGAACGCGGGGCAGGTGTACGTCACGCTGACCCGACTGGAGAAGGCAGGCCTGGTGACCACCGACCGGCCGACAGGCTCGGCGGACCGCGCGGACCGCGCTGATCGCAAGGTGTACGCGCTGACCCCGGACGGCCAGCAGCGCGTCGCCGAGTGGCTCGCGGAGGTGAGCTGGCCCAAGCCCGACCTGGCGGAGTTCCACCTGAAGCTGGTGGCGGCCGCGGCGGCCCGGCTGGCCGACCCACTCTCGATCGTCGATGCGCAGCGCCGCGAGTTGCTGCGCCGGCTGCGCGACGCCCAGCGCGCCGCGCTGGCCGAGCCCGACGGCACGGACGCGGCGCTGTTGTTGGAGGGCATCGTGCTCCGGTTGCAGGCCGACCTGCGCTGGTTGGAGGCGTGCGAGCAGAGCTGGACCGGCAGAAGGAGTGCATCGTGAGCGACACCGACACAACCCCCCTGCTGTGGGCCCGCGGGGTGCACAAGCACTACGGCCAGGGCGAAGGACTGGTTCGGGCGGTGGACGGGGTGGACCTCGATGTCGCCCCGGGAGAGACGGTGGCGGTGATGGGGCCCAGCGGCTGCGGGAAGTCCACGCTGCTGCACCTGCTGGGCGGCTTGGACCGGCCCTCGGCCGGGGAGGTGTGGCTGGCCGGGCGCCGGATCGACCCGATCGGGGAGAAGGCCCTGGCCCGGATGCGCCGGACCGACGTCGGGTTCGTCTTCCAGGCCTTCCACCTGATGGACGAGCTCACTGCCGTGGAGAACGTCGAGCTGCCGGCACTCCTGGCCGGCCGCTCACCTCGCACGGCCCGCCGGCGGGCCGAGGACTGCTGGAACGGGTGGGGCTGGCGGACCGGGCGCGCTTCTTGCCCTCGGCCCTGTCCGGTGGCCAGCGCCAGCGGGTGGCGATCGCCCGGGCGCTGGCCAACGAGCCGCTCGTCATCCTGGCCGACGAACCCACCGGCAACCTCGACAGCGCCGCCACCCTGGAGGTCCTGCGCCTGTTCGAGAGCCTCCACGAGGCCGGCCAGACGCTGGTCATCGTCACCCACGACGAGCGCATCGCCGCCACCGCCGACCGGCTGATCTCCATGCGCGACGGCGCGTTCGTCGATGAGACCAGGCTGACCGGCGGCACGACCGGCCAGCTCGGCGCCCTGGTCGGGCTGGAGGGCTGACCCCGTGGGCCGGGTCCTGCTCGTCGGTCGCCTCGCCGCCCGGAACCTGCGGCGACGCCCGGCCGAGGCCGCGCTCTTACTGCTGGCGATGATGGCGGCCACCACCGTGTTGACCCTCGGGCTCGTCCTGCACGGGGTGACCGACGACCCCTACCAGGACACGCGGGAGGCCACGGCCGGGCCCGACGTCGTCGCCAGCTTCGCCCCCGACACCTGGGTGGGCCGGCCCGCCGATCTCGCCGGCTTGGAGGCGCTGGCCGACGCGCCCGAGGTCAGCGACCACAGCGGACCGTTCCCGGTGGTCGGGGCCGAGCTCGAGGCCGATGGCGTCACCGGGTCGAGGCGTACGCCCCGAGGAGAGGTGGTCGGTGGTGCGGCGGGCGTGTGGGCCGTGGGACGTGACTCCGCCGCGGCGTCGGTCGATCAGCCCGAGCTGACCCAAGGCAGCTGGGTACGCGACGGCGGCGCGGTGGTCGAGGCCGGCTTCGCCGACGCGCTCGGTGTCGGCGAAGGGGATCAGATCACCCTGAGGACCCGTCTGTGCACGCCGATGACGCCCACCTCGCCAGAACAAGACTGTCGTGTCGCCAAGGATCTCTCGTTCCGGGTCGTGGGTGTGGCGGTCACCGCCGCCGCGCGAGCCGTACCCGGGTTCGTGCTTCGCCCCGTCCTGCGACTGGTTCGCCGAGGCCATGGAGGATGAAAGGGTCGAGGGTCCGCCGCCGGACGAGCCGCCGCCGGACGAGGAGCTCGACGAGGCACGCTTCATGGAGGACCCTGTCGAGCCCGGCCTGGTCTGGCTCACCGAGGCCGACGCCCGCGGTCTCGCCCCCGCGGAGGAGTACCTGTCCTATGTCGTGAACCTGAAACTGGCCGACCCGACCGACGCACCGGCGTTCGTCGACGCGCACCTCTCGTCGTCGACGGGCGAACAGATCCTGGAGTCGTGGCAGCACATCCGCGCCGGGCACGACCAGCTGGTGCAGGAGACGCAGAACGTCCTGGTGATCGGCAGCCGGTTGCTCGCCATCCTCGCCGTGGCCAGCGTCGCGGTCCTCGTCGGCGGCCGGATGGCCGACCAGACCCGACGCGTCGGGCTGCTCAAAGCGGTCGGCGGCACCCCCCGCCTGGTCGCAGCCGTGCTGCTGACCGAGTACCTGGTCGTGGCCCTGCTCGCAGCCGCCGCGGGGCTGGCGGCCGGATGGCTGGCCGCCCCGTTGCTCACCGATCCCGGTGCCGGCCTCCTCGGCAGCGCCGGTGCGCCGTCGCTCACCCTGGCCACGGTTGCTCAGGTGACCGCGGTGGCGCTCGGGGTCGCGGCCATCGCCACCTTCGTTCCCGCCGTCCGCGCCGCCCGCACGAGCACCGTGCACGCCCTCGCCGACACGGCCCGCCCACCCCGGCGCACGCCCTGGCTGATCGCGATCTCCGCGCGCCTGCCCGTCCCCCTGCTCCTCGGGTTGCGGGTGGCCGCCCGCCGGCCGCGCCGGGTCGTGCTCAGCACGATCAGCATCTTCGTCACGGTCACCGGCGTCGTCGCCGTGCTGGCAGCCAAGACGCTGATCGACCAGGACGCCCAGCTCGTCGGGGGGACCGATCCCAGCACCGTCCGAGCGAACCAGGTGCTGCTGGTCATCACGGTCACGCTGGTCGCCCTGGCCGCCGTCAACGCCATCTTCGTCACCTGGGCCACCGCCCTCGACGCCAAGCACTCCTCGGCGCTGGCCCGCGCCCTCGGCGCCACCCCCCAACAGGTCAGCACCGGCCTCGCGGCCGCGCAGGTGCTGCCCGCGCTCGTCGGCGCCGCCCTGGGCATCGCCGGAGGCCTCGCACTCTTCAACGCCGTGGGCGGCGACGAGGACGGGGTGACGGGCCCGCCCCTCTGGCAGATGCTCGCCGTGGTGCCGGCCACCGTGCTCGTGGTGGCCGCGCTCACCACCATCCCCGCCCGACTCGGCGCCCGCCGCCCCGCCGCCCAGATCCTCCAGGCGGAACTGGCCTGACCCGAGAGGACGGGCGACCGATGGCGCCCGGCAACGGCGCCTCCAGCTCGATGATGACCGGAGGCGTCGCCTACTCGTCGAGCAGGCCCGGCTGCTCCCCGACGATCCAGTCGAAGAGCGGCTGTGCCTGGAACCAACCGGTGCCGGAGCCCCCGACCTGCGCCGCGGTCTTCTCGGCCTGGTCGGGGTCGATGAGCACCGGGCTGCCCGCCGCCTCGGCGAGCAGCTGCACCTGGCAGGTGCGCTCCAAGGTCACGAACCACCAGGCGGCCTCGTCGACGCTGCGCCCCACGGTGAGGATGCCGTGGTTGGCCAGGATGGCGGCCTTGCAGTCGCCGAGCGCGTCGGCGATGCGCTTGCCCTCCTCGAGCTCGAACACGGCGCCGGTGTAGTCGTCGAAGACCGCGTGGTCGCCGTAGAAGGCGCAGGCGTCCTGCGTCAGTGGGTCGAGGGGGCGGCGGAGCGTCGACCACGCCTTGCCGTGCGGGGAGTGGCTGTGGGCGGCCGCCACCACCTCGGGGCGGGCGGCGTGGATCTGCGAGTGGATCACGAACGCCGCCTTGTTCAGCGGCCAGTCGCCCTCGACGACCTCGCCCTCGTGGTTGACCAGCAGCAGGTCCTTCACCCGGATGTGCTTGAAGTTCATGCCGAGCGGGTTGACCCAGAAGTGGTCGGTCAGCTCGGGATCGCGGGCGGTGATGTGGCCGGCGGTGCCCTCGTCGAAGCCGAAGGCCCCGAAGATCCGGAAGGCGGCGGCGAGGCGCTGCTTGCGGTGCCGGCGCTCGTCCTCGACGTTGGCGAACTTCGGGAACTTGTGCGGGCTCCGGTCGCTCCCCATGGGCGCAGCGTATCTGCGGTTGTACCGGTCGGTCCAATATGATCGGCGCATGGACTTCTCGCTCACCGAAGCCGAACGCGATCTCGTGGGGCTGTGCCGGGACTTCGCGCAGAAGGAGATCGCGACGCGGGCTCCGGTCGCCTGGGAGGAGGCGCGGTGCCCGACCGACCTCCTGCGCGAGATGGGCGAGCTGGGGCTGCTCGGCATGCTCGTCCCCGAGGAGTGGGGCGGCATCGGGATGTCCACGGTGGGCTTCGTGGCCGCGATGGAGCAGATCGGGCTGGCCGACCAGTCGGTGGCCGCGGCGTGGCAGGCGCACGTGACCATCGGGTCGCTGCCGCTGTACCTGTTCGGCACCGACGCCCAGCGTGAGCGCTGGCTGCGGCCGCTGGCCGAGGGTCGCGTGCTCGGCGCGTTCGGGCTGACCGAGCCCGACGCCGGCTCCGACGCCCGGGGCATCTCGACCCGGGCCGAGCCGAAGGACGGCGGCTGGCTCGTCAACGGGCGCAAGACGTTCATCTCGAACGCCGGCACCGACATGTCGTTCGGCGTGACGCTGCTCGCCCGCACGCCGTCGGGCTCCGATGGGACCCCGCGCTACGGCAGCTTCGTCGTCGAGAAGGACACGCCCGGCTTCACCATGGGCCAGAAGATGCGGGGCATCGGCTGGAAGGGCCTCGACACGCGTGAGCTCTACTTCGACGACGTGTGGGTGCCGGACCAGCACCTGGTCGGCGACCCCGAGATGGGGCTCGGGCAGTTCCTGAAGACGCTCGAGGTCGGGCGCATCTCGATCGCCGCCCTGTCGCTCAGCCTGACCCAGGCCGTGCTCGACCTGGCCACCGACTACGCCAAGCAGCGCAAGCAGTTCGGCCAGCCGATCTCGTCGTTCCAGGCCGTCCAGTTCAAGCTGGCCGACATCGCCACCGAGCTCGAGGCGGCCCGCTGGCTCACCTATCGCGCCGCGCACCTGCGCGACACCGGCCAGCCGTTCCGCAAGGAGGCGGCGATGGCCAAGCTCAAGGCCAGCCGGCTCGCCGCGTGGGCGGCGTCCGAGGCCGTGCAGATCCATGGCGGTGTCGGCTACATGCTCGAGTCACCGGTGGCCCGCTTCTACTGCGACTCGAAGGTCCTCGAGATCGGCGAGGGCACCAACGAGATCCAGCACCTGGTGATCGCACGCGAGCTGGGCTGTTAGTCACTCGCTGCTGGAGGCCGCCCAGAGGTTGACGCCGGCGTCGGTGGCGTGCTGGTCGATGGTGTCGAGCTCGTCGTCGCCGAACGTGAGGTTCTCCAGTGCGGCCAGGTTGGCCTCCAACTGGGCGACGCTGCTCGCGCCGATGACCAGCGAGGTCATCCGCGGGTCGCGGAGAGCCCAGGCCAGGGCCATCTGGGCGAGGCTCTGCCCACGTCGCGAGGCCAATGCGGTGAGCGCCCGAACCTGGGCCAGTCGATCGTCGGTGATCATGTCGCGGCTCAGGGCACCGCCGGTGGCGACCCGCGAGTCGGCCGGGATGCCATCGAGGTACCTGTCGGTGAGCATGCCCTGCGCGAGTGGCGAGAAGGCGATGCACCCGGCCCCGGCCGCCTCGAGGGTGTCGAGCAGTCGGTCGTCTTCGATCCAGCGGTTCACCATCGAGTAGGACGGCTGGTGGATCAGCAGTGGCACGCCCTCGTCGGCGAGGAGCCGGGCCGCCTCGGTCGTGCGCGCCGACGAGTAGGACGAGATCCCGACGTACAGCGCCTTGCCCTGTCGCACGGCGGTCGCCAGTGCCGCCGTCGTCTCCTCAAGCGGCGTGTCGGGGTCGAAGCGGTGGGAGTAGAAGATGTCGACGTAGTCCAGACCCATGCGCCGCAGGGACTGGTCCAGGGAGGCGAGCAGGTACTTGCGGGAGCCGCCCTCGCCGTACGGGCCGGGCCACATGTCGTAGCCCGCCTTCGTCGAGATCACGAGCTCGTCGCGGCACGGCGCGAAGTCGGTGGCCAACAGCCTCCCGAAGTTCTCCTCCGCGGCGCCGTACGGGGGGCCGTAGTTGTTGGCGAGATCGAAGTGCGTCACGCCCAGGTCGAAGGCGCGCCGGCAGATCGCCTGCTGCGTGGCGAACGGCCGGTCCGTCCCGAAGTTGTGCCACAACCCCAGCGAGATCGGCGGCAGCATCAGTCCGCTGCGCCCGCAGCGGCGGTAGGACATGGTCTGGTAGCGGTCGGCCGCGGGGACGTAGGTCACGGTGGTCAGCCTAGGAAGACAGGCGACGCCCTGTTCTGCCGCTCGCTGTCCGTGGCAACGAGCGGCGGAAACGTCGTGCGGAACGGCGCATCGGCGTGGTCCGAGCGGCGTCCGGACGGACCGCCGGGCGTCGTCACTCGCCGCCGGCGAGGCGTTGGACGATCTCGTCCTCGAGGGCGAGGTTGCCGTAGGTGGGCACGCCGGCCGTCTCGTAGGTGAGGTGGAGCGTGCCGTTGGGGTAGGTGGCCGACGCGGTCAGGCGCAGCGCGGTGGGCGCGGCACCGCTGCCGAAGACCTTCTTGCCGCTGCCCAGCACCAGTGGGTACTGCCACAGGTTCAACCGGTCGACGAGGCCGAGGCGCAGCAGCGACTGCACCAGGTCGAGGCTGCCGATGACGTGGATCTCGTCGTGGCGGTCCTTGAGGGCCGTGATGCTGTCGGCGAGATCGCCGGTGAGAAGCGTCGAGCCCTGCCAGGCGAGCGGGTCGGTCAGCGAGTGGCTGGCGACGTACTTGGGCACGTCGTTGAGCAGGCGGGTGAAGGGGATCTCGTCCGGGGCCTTGGGCCAGTAGTCGGCGAAGATCTCGTAGGTCTTCCGGCCGAGCAGCAGCGCGTTCATCGTGCGTGCGCCCTCGAACATGTCCGCGCCGGACTGCTCGTCCAGCAGCGGCGCCTGCCACCCGCCGTGCGCGAACCCGTTCTCACGATCCTCGTCCGGCTCTCCCGGCGCCTGAGCGACTCCGTCCAGTGTCACGAACTCGGTCACGATGAGCTGTCCCATGGCGTCCTCTCCCGTTGCGCGGTTCGTCACGGTGCAGACGTCCTCGCCGACTCGGACTCATCGACCCGGGAAGGGCGGGTCGAGCGACGTGCGTTGGTGATCATGCGGGGCACGGTACGGAGGGCGGCACGGGAGCGCTTCTCCTCCCTTGCTCGACCACGCCGGCGACATACGGTGCGGGCATGACCGCTGCGACCGACGCCACCATCACGGGCATCCACCACTTCTCGCCGACGGTGAGCGACGTGGAGGCGAGCGCGGCCTGGTACGAGCGGGTGTTCTCGATGATCCGGGTGCCGATCACCTTCGCCCACCACGAGCGCGAGGAGACCGGCTACGCGGTGATGCTGATCGAACCCGCGTCCGGCCTGGGCATCGGGCTCCACCACAACACCGCCAACCGGGGCGAGGCGTTCGACGAGGCCCGCACCGGGCTCGACCACATCGGGTTCAACGTTCCCACCCGCGAGACGCTCGACGCCTGGGTGACCAAGCTCGACAGTCTGGGCATCGAGCACTCGGGCATCCGTGACCTCACCGACCCGGTCCCGTTCTCGACGCTGGTCTTCCGCGATCCCGACAACATCCAGCTCGAGTTCATCCACACGCCCTGACCAGGGCCGCCTCTTCGTCGGTTCGATCGACACGGTGATCGCCTTCGCGCCGATCGCGTTAGCGGCGCCTTGGCGGCGCGGCCGTCCCCTCCATCGCGTCAGCGAGAGGCGCATCCTGCTGACATGCTGCAGGGGACCGCCGCGACAAGGTCCACGCCGAACTGCGCGAGCACGCCGATGGCGCCACCGGCGCAATGTCAGGTTCCGCGAGTTCGAGTGTGCGGGAGGACGGAGGCAGGACAGATGGTCAAGGATCCGCTCGCCCACGTGCCGATCCCAGCAGTCGGGGCGCCCGTCCCGGTCCAACTGCCCGCGTCCCTCCCTCTCCCTGCGACCAGTGCGCAGGTCGCGCAGTTCGTCGCCTACCGTGCGGCTGCTTGCGTCGGGGCGGACTGCGCCAACCTCGCGCTGCTGGACGACGCCCAGACCGGGCTGCGCCTGTTCCACGACTCCTTCCTGGACCGCGACATCGCCGGTCGCTACACCGCTGTTGCCGTGGACGCCGCCTACCCGATCGCGGCGGCGGTACGTGAGCAGCGTCTCGTGCTGCTCCCCGACCTCGAGTCGTACCGTGCGCAGTTCCCCGACATCGTGCCGGACACGATCACGGCCGGCGTCCGGGCGTCCGCGTCTCTGCCCCTCCACCGCGCGGACGGCACCGTGCTGGGGGCTCTCGCGTTCGCATGGACCGAGGCGACCCCGTTCACCCCGAAGCTGGAGGCTGCGCTGCGAGCCGTGGGCGTCCTCTGCGTCGAGACCGTCGAACGGGCGGAGCGCTACGACGCCGACCACGAGCTCGTCGTCGCCATGCAGCATCGTCTCCTCGGTGACCTGCCGGCGCTGCCCGGGATCGAGACCGCGGCCCGCTACCTCCCCGCCACCGCGTCCTTGGCCGTCGGCGGAGACTGGTACGAAGGGCTGCTGCTCGGGACGACCCGGATGGCGCTGGTCGTGGGCGACATCACCGGTCACGGAATCGCCGCCGCGGCCGACATGGCGCTGGTGCGCGGGATGGTCAGCGCGCTCCTCCACTCCGGCGTGGCGACGTCGGACGTGTTCTCCGAGCTGTCCGCCGTCCTCGGCCAACGCAGAGGGCTCCTCCTCGCCACTGCCGCACTGGCCATCGTCGACATCGAGCACGAGACGGTCACGTTCGCCACCGCCGGTCACCCCCCGCCGCTGCTGCGCCTGCCCGATGGCGAGGTCCGTCGCCTGGACTCGGCCAACTCACCGATGATCGGCGCGCCCCGCACGCGTCGGGGTGCAGACATCGCGCCGTTCCCGCGGGGCTCCATGCTCGTGATGTACACCGACGGCCTGGTGGAGCGGCGGGATCGCCCGGTCGATGACGGCATCGACCTCGCGATGTCGCGCATCCACGGGATCGCGACGACGCGACCGGCGTCGACATCGTCGACGGGCTGATCGGCGAGCTCATCGGCTACCACGTCGCCGAGGACGACCTCGCCCTGCTCGTGATCCACCACACCGGCCGGTGAGCGTCACGCCCTCCCCGCGAATCGAGCGCGCGCGTACCGTGAGGTGCTCGACGCCTGACCCCGCGTGGCTCGGTGTCGTACGGCGCTCAGCGGCTACGGGACAGCAGGGCGA
>CAWJFG010000003.1:0-7983 GCA_963842015.1 uncultured Acidimicrobiales bacterium
CCTCCCACCCTCGCTGGCCTGACCTCGCGCCACCCACGGCCCCGCGCGCCCCGCAGGCGAGGCAATGGGTTCCGTCCCGGAGAGGGCGAGGCAATCGGTTCCACATGCGGAACCCACGCCTCAACCTCGGCGCCGTGGGAACCCATTGCCTCGGAACCCACCGCCTCGGGCCCGGGCCCGGACTCCGGCCCGGGCGGCCGGGCGGGCGGTTCCACCGCGGCGGGCGTCAGTCGGTGGCGGGCTCGTAGTGGCAGCGCCACTCGACCACCCGGCCCGTGGCGTCGACCCGCATCGAGTCGGCGCCCGCCTTGTCGGGTCGGGCGGGGTCGGGGTAGTGGCAGCGGTACACGAGGACGATGCTGTCGGTCCCCGCGTAGGTGGCGTCGAGCGTGTAGCGGATGCCGGGGGATCGGCGCAGGGCGGCGTCGAGGTAGGCGCGCAGGGCGTCGGATCCCTTGATCGTCGTCTGCTCGGGGTCGCCCGTGAACCTCGGGACGAACGGCGAGCTGAAGACGACGTCGGCGGCGAAGGGCGCCATGATCGTGTCGAGGTCGCCGCGGTTCCAGCCCTCGTCCCAGCACCACGCCAGGCGGCTCACGGTCGCGTCGTCGAGCACGGCACCCCTCCCCGGTCGCGCGGGCCTCGGGCGGCGGCGCTCAGTGCCCCGCCTCCTCGAGCAGGGCCACGATCTGGGCCGGGCCGAGGGGCTGGCTCGTGATCGTGACGCCGAACGGCGACAGGGCGTCGGCCACGGCGTTGACGACCGCCGCCGGCGCACCGAGCGCCCCACCTTCGCCGACGCCCTTGTACCCGCCGGGGCCCGGGCTCAGCGTCTCGACGTGGCCGTACTCGATCACGGGCACCTCGGCGGCCGTGGGCAGCAGGTAGTCCATGAACGTCGTGGCGAGGGGGTTGCCGTCCTCGTCGTAGGCCAGGTGCTCGTACAGCACCCCGCCGATGCCCTGCACGGCGCCGCCGGCGATCTGCCCCTCGACCACGTTGGGGTTGATCATCGGCCCGCAGTCCTCGCTCACGATGTAGCGCAGCAGGGTCACCTGGCCGGTGGCCACGTCGACCTCGCACGTGCACGCGTGGGTGGCGTTGGCCCACACGAACGGGGACGAGGACGTGTACCGGCCGCTCGCCTCGAGGCCGGCCTGGACCCCCGGGGGCAGCTCGTTCGGCTTGAAGTAGGCGATGTCGGCGAGCTCGGAGTAGGTGACGCCGATCGACGGGGTGCCGCGCACGCTGACCCGCCCGCCGGTGATCTCGAGGTCGTCGACCGCGGCCTCGAGTCGGTGGGCCGCGATCGCGAGGACCTTCTCGCGCAGCGCCCCGGCGGTCTCGGCGACGGCGCCGGCGGTCATCGACCCGCTGCGGCTGCCTCCGGTGCCGGCCCCGAACGGCGTGACCGCGGTGTCGCCCTGGATCGTGGCGACATCGGTGATGTCGACGCCGAGGGCGTCGGCGGTCATCTGCACCACCGTGGTCTCGATGCTGTTCCCCGTCGAGCCGCCGGCCATGTACACGTTGACGGTGCCCGACGGTTCGATGCGGATGGTCGCACCCTCGGTGGCGTAGACGCCGAAGCCGGGGGTCGTCGGCTCGATGTAGGTGCACGTGCCCACGCCGAGGTAGCGGCCCTCGGCTCTGGCCGCCTCCTGCTCCTTCCGGAAGCCCTCGTAGTCGAGGATCTCGAGCGCCTGCTCGAACGTCTCGGCCGGGGTGATGTCGTCGTACGGCATGCCGTTCGGGTTGAACATCGGCAGCTCGTCGGTGCGCAGCAGGTTGCGCCGCCGCAGCTCGATCGGGTCGATGCCGATGCGCCGGGCGGCGATGTCGAGCAGCACCTCCCGCGAGAACGCCTCGAAGGCCCACGGGCCCCGGTACGGGGTGCGCCCGACGGTGTTGGAGTGCACCGACTTCGACGTGAACGTGGCGAGCGGGACCCGGTAGGGCCCGGGGAACAGCGCACCGACGACCGAGGCCGACCCGACCGGCCACGGCGTCGGGTAGGCGCCGGCGTCGAGCAGGTGGTCGATGCGGGCGCCGAGGATGGTGCCGTCGGCGTCGAACGCCATCTGCGCCAGGGCCGACTCGTGCCGAGCCTGCCCTGCGGACAGGAGGTTCTCGCGGCGGTCCTCGATCCACTTCAGCGGGCCGGGGAGCGTCGGGGCCGCCAGCATGAGGCACATCTCCTCGCGCTGGATGAACGCCTTCTGCCCGAACCCGCCGCCCGTGTCGCGGGCGATCACCCGGATGCGGTGCTCGGGGATGCCGAGCAGCCGGGAGCAGAAGATGCGCACCTCGTGGGGCACCTGCGACGCGGCCCAGATCGTGAGCTCGCCGCCGGACCACTCGAGGACCATGCCCCGGGTCTCCATCGGCACCGCCGCGTAGGCGTGCTGCTCGAGCCTCTCGGCCACCACGTGGGCGGCCGAGGCGAACGCCGCCTCGACCTTCTCGGCGGGCGGGCCCGACATCTTGCCGATGACGTTGGTCGGGAGGTGCTCGTGGACGACGGCGTCGGCGCCCTCGGCCGCGGCGTAGTCGACGACCGGGGTGAGGTCGTCGTAGTCGACGACCACGAGCTCGGCCGCGTCCTCGGCGACGTAGCGGCTCTCGGCCACGACGAGGGCCACGGGGTCGCCCACGTACCGCACCTCGTCCTCGGCGAGCGGCGGACGGGGCGTCTCGGGGGCGTCGGGCCCGATCGACGTGTGCCACTGCTCGCCCGCACCCGGGTTCAGGTCGGCGGCGAGGAACACGGCGTGCACCCCGGCGACCGCTCGGGCCTCGGACACGTCGATCGCGGCGATGCGCGCCCGGGCCACCGGGCTGCGCACGAAGCAGGCGTGCAGCATGCCGGGCCGCGAGATGTCGTCGACGAAGGTGCCCTCGCCCGTGAGCAGGCGCGCGTCCTCGACTCGGGCGACGCGACTGCCGGCGTACCGGGCTGCACCGATGGTCCCCACAGGCCCCTCCTGCCCTTCCGAACTGGCTCCGCGTCACCACGGAGAGAGTGATCGCTCACATGCTACATTCCCGGGCGAGTGGTCGACGTCTCCATCGGAGGGGATGGGATGCAGGCAGCGTCATCGGACAGCGCACCCACCACGGCGCCGCCGGGCGCATGCCCGCTCTCCGACGACTGGTACGCGCACCACTTCGACCACCTCTCGCCCGACCTGGCCCAGGACCTGCACGAGACGCTGGCGACCATGCGGGGCCGCCACCCGGTCGCCTTCAGCGAGGAGCACGGCGGGTTCTGGGTGGTCACGGGGTACGAGGACGTGCTGCGCGTGGCCCAGGACTGGCGCACCTTCAGCTCGGCCCACGGCGTCTCGGTGCCCGAGACGAAGATGGTCGTCAAGGCCATCCCCGAGCACCTCGACCCCCCGCTGCACCGCGAGTACAAGCGGCTGATCAACGCGTTCTTCACGCCCGCCGTCGTCGCCGGGTACGAGGAACCGACCCGGGCGCTCGTCACCCGGCTCATCGACGAGTTCGTCGAGACCGGGCGAGCCGACTTCATGGCCGACTTCGCCCGGCCGTTCCCGGGCCTGGCCTTCTTCGACCTGGTGCTGAACGCGCCGCCCGACGACGTCGCCGAGATCAACGAGATGGCGACCGCCGCCTCGGTGCCCACCAACCCCGACCGCGGCAAGGCGTGGCAGGCCATGCACGCCTGGATCGGCCGGTTCGTCGAGGCCCGCCGGCACCAGCCGCGGCGCGGGGACGTCGTCGACGCCGTGCTGGCGGCCGAGATCGAGGGCGCGCCGATCACCGAGGACGCCATCATCGGCGTCATCCAGCTGCTGATCCTCGGCGGGCTCGAGACCACCGCCGGCGCGCTGGGCCAGTTCATGATCCGGTTCTGCCACGAGCCCGAGATCCCGGCGTTGCTGCGCGCCCATCCCGAGCGGATCCCCGACGCCGCCGAGGAGCTCCTGCGGCTCGAGCCTCCGTTCATCGCCATCGCCCGCACCGCGATGACCGACACCGAGATCGGTGGGCGTCGGATCCGCGCGGGCGAGAAGGTCCTCATCTACTGGGCGTCGGCCAACCGCGACGAGGGCGAGTTCGCCTGCCCCGCCGACTTCGACCTCGACCGCACGAGCAACCGGCACCTGGCGTTCGGCGCCGGGCCGCACCGCTGCGCCGGCTCCAACCTCGCCCGGCTGAACCTGCGCGTGGCCCTGGAAGAGGTCGTGGCCCGGCTCGACGACCTGCGGTTGCAGGAGGGCGCCGAGCCGATCCCGTTCCACTCCGTGTTGAACCGGGCGCCGCTGACCGTGCCGATCACGTTCACCCCCGGGCCCCGGGTCGGCCCCGCGGTGGCCGCGCCCTCGCCGTGACGATGCCATCGAGGAGGTGGTGACATGGGTGCGCACATGGACCGTGTCCTGATCGCCAACGCCCGGGTCGTCTCGTGTTCCGGCGACCTGACCGAGCGGCCCTTCGACGGCGACGTGCTGGTCGAGGGCGACCGCATCGCCGGCGTGTTCCGCGGCCGGGCCCCGGTCGACCCCGCCTCGGTCCGCACGGTCGACCTGGCCGGGGCCACCGTGCTGCCGGGGCTGTGCGACGCCCACACCCACATCAGCTGGCCGCTCGACTTCGTCTTCGACCACCCCGAGATCGCGGCGATGCCCGAGGACGAGCACGCCCTCGAGGTGGCCGCCGTCGTGCGGACCTACCTGCGGTGGGGGTACACGGTGCTCGTGGGGGCCGGCGCCCTCAAGCCGCGCGTCGACGTCGTCATCCAGCAGGCCATCGACCGCGGCCGCATCGACGGGCCCCGCCTCTGGGCGTCCGGCGACATGATCACCGAGCGGGGCGCCATCGGCTCCCCCACGCTCACCGAGGTGGGCGACGCCGACGAGATGCGCCGGGTCGTCGCCCGACAGTGCGAGCTCGGCGTGAAGGTCGTCAAGCTCATGGTCTCGGGCGACGGGATCGTGCCCGGCCACCCGTCGCGGGTGACCTACATGGACGACGCCATGGTCGGCGCGGCCGTGCGTGAGGCCGAGGCCCACGGCGCCTTCGTCACCGCCCACGCCCGCGGCCCGGGCGGCGTGCGCCTGGCGGTCCGCAACGGCGTGCGGATCGTCCACCACGCCACCTACCTCGACGACGACGCCATCGCCGAGCTCACCGCCGCCCGCGACGAGGTGTGGGTGTGCCCGGGGCTGCACTACCTCCGGGCGGTCGTCGAGGGCGCGGCCGAGCCCTACGGCATCACGCGGCAACGGGTCACCGACGCGCTGTACCCCGAGGAGCTGCAGGCGTCGATCGACAGCCTGCGCAAGCTGCACAGCAACGGCGTGCGGATCGTGGCCGGCGGCGACTTCGGGCACCAGTGGACCCGCCACGGCACCTACGCCGCCGAGCTGGCCGCCTACGTCGAGCTGCTCGGGTTCTCGCCGCTCGAGGCCCTCCTGACCGCCACCGCCAACGCGGGCCCGCTCGTGGGCGAGCGGCTCGGCCGGGTGGCCGAGGGCCACCTCGCCGACCTCGTGATCGTCGACGGCGACCCGACCGCCGACGTGCGCACGCTGCTCGACGCCGAGCGCGTCGGACCGGTGGTCAAGGGCGGGGCACCGGCGTCGGTGCCGGGCTGGGGCGGCATCGACAGCTGGGCCCGGGCCCGGCGGGCGGGAGAGCGTGGATGAAGGTCGCGGTCGCGTACGAGGCCGGGAAGCCGCTCGTGGTCGAGGACCTCGAGCCGCAGCCGTTGGGTCCCCGAGACGTGCTGGTGCGCGTGTCGGCGAGCGGCATCTGCCACACCGACCTCACGGTCATCGCCGGGCGGTCGCCGCTCCCGCTGCCGATCGTGCCCGGCCACGAGGCCTGCGGCGTGGTCGAGGAGGCGGGACCCGAGGTTCGCCGCGTGCGCCCGGGCGACCGGGTGCTGGCCGTGGTCTCGCCCGCCTGCGGGACCTGCTGGTCGTGCGTCAACGGCATGTCCAACCACTGCGAGCGCGGGCCGGGGATCGTGGGGACGAAGCGGTTCGCCCTCCCCGACGGGCGCATGGCCGGTGCGGTGTGCGGGTGCGGCTCGTTCGCCGAGGCCATGGTCGTCGACGAGGCGTCGGTCATCGCCGTCGAGACCGACCTGCCCGACGACCAGCTGGCCCTGCTCGGTTGCGGCGTCACCACCGGGCTCGGGGCCGCGCTCAACACCGCCGGGGTGTCCGCCGGGTCCACCGTGGCGGTGATCGGCTGCGGCGGCGTCGGCCAGTCGGTGGTCCAGGGCGCCCGCATCGCCGGGGCGGCCACGATCGTGGCCGTCGACCCCGAGGCGTCGCGCCGCGACGCGGCGCGCCGGGTCGGCGCCACCCACGCCGTCGATCCCTCCGACGTCGACCCGGTCGCGCAGGTCAAGGAGCTGACCGGCGGGCGCGGCGCCGACTTCACGTTCGAGGTCGTCGGCCGGCCCGAGCTGATGGTCCAGGCCTACGAGATGGCGCGGATCGAGGGCACGGTGGCGCTCGTCGGCATGCCCTCGGTCGGCGAGACGATCACGCTGCCGGCCATGAGCGCCGTGTTCTCGGGCAAGCGGCTCGTGGGGTCGGCGGTCGGCGGCTCCCAGGTGCTGCGCGACGTGCCCCGGTTCCTGCGCCTGGCCGAGGCCGGGCGCCTCGACCTGGGCTCGCTCGTGTCGCGACACATCACGCTGGACGAGATCAACGACGGCATCGACGGCCTCCACCGGGCCGAGGGCACCCGCACCGTGATCGTGTGACGGGCGTGGGTGACCCCGCCCGCCACCCGTAAGCATGCGAACGCTCACACACCAGATCTCCCTGGTGAGCAGCCCGATCCCCTATTCTCCGACGTGCGCATCCGCTCACCTCGCGGTCGCGAGGCGCCAGCAGGAGGATCCATGGCCAAGTCCGCCACCCGGTCGTCGACCCGGACCAGCGAGACGCCGCGCGCCCGCAGGCTCACGGCCGAGGCCCGCAAGAAGTCGATCCTCCAGGCGGCCCGGCGGGCGTTCACCGAGACCGGCGACATGAACGGCACGACGATCCGCCACATCGCCGAGCGGGGCGGCATCAGCGAGGGCGTGATCTACCGCCACTTCGAGAGCAAGGACCAGCTGTTCATCGAGGCTGTCGTCGAGCCGCTCACCGACGCGATCGACAAGCTGGTGGCGGCGTCCGAGGTGATCGACCGGGAGGAGCCGCTCACCGTCGAGCGGCAGGTCGAGACGATCAACGGCCTCTACCGGCAGCTCATCCACACCCTCGAGGAGATCCTGCCCCTGCTCGGCCTCGTGCTCTTCGGCGACCCCAAGGTCGCCCGCCGCTTCTACCGGCAGCACTTCGCGGCGGCGATGGACCGCCTGGCCGACGCCTGGCGCGAGGTCGAGGTCCGCTACGGGTTCAAGGCCGAGTCCCCCGAGGTCGCCGTGCGGGCGATCATGGGCATCGCCCTGGTCCTCGCGCTCGAGGACCACCACAACAGCAGCTTCGACCGTGACCGGGCGGTGCAGCTGGTCAGCGAGGGCACCCTCAACGGGTTCTTCCCCAGCATCGACGCGCCGGGCCGCCAGGCCGCGTCGTGAACGACGACGCGGTGGTGGGCGAGCTCGCCCGCCGCTTCGGCGCCGGCGACCGCGACGGCGCGCTGGCCCTCCTGCACCCCGACCTCCGCATCGAGCAGCCGGCGTCGCTCCCCCACGGTGGGGTGCACCGCGGCCACGAGGGGATGGCCGGGATGGGCGCCACCTTCGCCCGGTTCTGGGACCGCACGATCGCCGACCCGCGGATCTTCGGGTGTGGCCCGTGCGTCGTGCAGGTCACCACCCAGACGTGGACCGCCAAGGCGACGGGCCGCGCCGCGACGGTCGACGTCGTCGAGCTGTTCACGGTCGACGAGGGCCTGATCACCGAGATCCGCGTGTTCCAGCAGGACACCCACCTCCTCCTGGGCACCCTCGACGCCGCCCCCACGGGCTGACGGTCGTCCCGAGGA
>CAWJFG010000004.1:0-22941 GCA_963842015.1 uncultured Acidimicrobiales bacterium
TCGGCGTAGAGCTCGCGCGGACCGGTCACGTCAGCTCGTCCTCGGCGGCTGCGCCGCCGAGAGCCCAACGAGGTTGTCCAGCGCCACCACCGAACCGAACCCGGGGTCGAGCCCGTGTCGGGATCCGCCGAGAGGACCTTCGCCCCTAGCTGCAGCGTCTCCCGATGGTGTTCCGTGAAACCGGCAGACCGACGAGAAGGGCACTGACATGGGCGACACCAAGCAAGCGTGGAGTGAGGTCGCGGATCTGTTCGGTGAGCTGGGACTGAAGCTCAAGCTCCACTTCGAGGAGGCCTCGGCGGGGCCGACGATGCGTCGCTCCGCTCGGCACTCGAGGACCTGCGGGACTCGGTCGACCATGCGTTCGACGCCGTGGGCAACGCGGTGAAGGACCCGGCCATGAAGGACGACGCCCGGGACGTGGCACGGGCGCTCCGCGAGGCTCTCTCGACGACCTTCGCCGAAGCCAGCGACGACCTTCGCGCCTGCTTCCGGCCGAAGGACGAGGCCTGAGCCCGCCCGTCCTGGATCGACCGTGACGCTGACATCGTCGATCTCCACCGGGCCGGCGCACTGGGCATCGGACGTCGTCCTCCTGGACGGCGGCACGGCCCATGTGCGGCCGATCAGCCGGCTGACGGAGAGGCGCTCGTGGCGTTCCACGGCCGGCTCTCGGAGGACACGGTCTACGCGCGCTTCTTCTCCTCCAAGCCGACGCTGAGCGCGGCCGAGGTCGAGCGCTTCACGCACGTCGACCACGACGACCGGGTGGCCCTGGTCGCAGAGCTGGGCGATCGCCTGGTCGCGGTCGCCCGCTACGACCGAACGGCAGCCCCTCACCCGACCTCCGCCGGCTCGGGTGAGCAGATTGCCGACCGCCGCGATGAGGTCGCTGTCCCCTGGGCCGCAGGCGAGCGTCACGATCGAACACGTGAGCTCGTTCTCATGCCGATGAGCACTGTTCGAGGAATCAGGTAATGACTGTCCCATCCGAGGACCCGCCACGCCCCTCGCACCCCGAACGTGGCGTGGACGGACCCTTCGTCGATGCGATCGTGATCGCGCTGCAGCGCCGCCATCCCGGCACCAGCGAAGAGCACATCGAGGCGTCGGTCCTCGTCGAGCTCGACGCACGCGTCGCACTGCACGGGTTCGACAGTTCATCCCGCTCTTCGTCACGCGTGCTGTCGAGGACCGCATCCGTCAGGACAGGTGGTCGTCGCCCGGTCTGGAGCGCCGCTGCCGGCTGGACGATCTGGACCTGGGTCGGGCACGGTGGCCGACAGCGAGGCCAGGAGTTCCTCCTCCTGCGCGAGGTGGAGTCGGAGGATGGCGTCGAGCAGCGTAGAGGACTCGGCGCGCTTCGCTGCGGCCCTCGTCGTCGAGGCCGTCGCGCTCGGCATCGGCGACGATGCGGTCGAGGAGCGTGGCCAGGTGGAAGATCTCGCGGTGGGTGCGGCTCATCGCCGCCAGGGGGTCGTCTCCACCGAGCCGGGCGGCGACTCCCGGATAGATCGTCGTCTCGTCCGTGCGTTCGTGGGTCACGATCGTGCCCTGCACGCGGCGAGCAACCGCGGTGAGGGTGGCCAGCTCAGCCGTGGGGCTGGTGCCGTCGAGGCCGTCGGCCATGGTGCGGATGTCGTCGAGCACGAGGCGCAACAGCTCGTGGTCGCTGCCGAGCTGGCGGGTCCAGGCCGCAGGCAAGGGTTGGCCGTGCCTGTCGGCAGCGGGGCGGCGGAGGACCCGGAGGGCGTTTGTGATGGCGACGACGTCGATCACTTCCTGGACGACGGCGCCGCCCACGGGCGCCAGCATTCCCGCGGCGGCCAGGGCCATGGCGGCGAACGACAGGCCCATGCCCAGGAGGACGCTCTGGCGGGCGATGGCGGTGGCCCGCTCGGCGATGGCCACGCCGCTGGCGAGCCGGTCGAGGCGATCGACGACCAGGACGACGTCGGCGGTCTCCGACGACGCGGTGGCGCCTCGGGCGCCGAGCGCCACGCCGAGGTCGGCCGCAGCGAGCGCTGGGGCGTCGTTCACGCCGTCACCGACCATCAGGGTGGTCCCGGGCCGGTCCGTAAACTCGTCGGCGCACGACCTCGACCTTTTCCGCCGGCGACCGGTCGGCGTAGACGGCGTCGACGCCGATGGCTGCGCCGAGCGGCCCGGCGACGTCGATTCGGTCGCCGGTGACCATGACCACCCGGTCGACGCCGGCGTGCCGCAGCGACCGGACGGCGCTCGGCGTGTCGGTGCGGAGCTCGTCGGCCAGGAGGACGAGGGCGGCTGGTTCGCCGTCGACCACGACCGCGACGGAGCTGAAGCTCTCACGGGTCGCCCGGCGCCCAGCGGCGGCCATCCACCCGGGCACGGGTCGGGGCTCGACGGCGGGACGAGCCCCGACCAGCACGTCGTGGCCGGCGACGCGGCCACGCACGCCGACACCGGGTCGCTCGGCCACGGCGCGCGGCACGACGAGGTCCAGGCCACGGTCACCGGCATCGTCGACGATCGCCGACGCGAACACATGGGGCGATGCCTGCTCGACCGACGCCGCCAGCGCCAGGGTTGCGGCCACGTCCCGGTCGGGGGCGACGACGACGCCCATGACCAGCGGCGTGCCGGCGGTCAACGTCCCGGTCTTGTCGAACAGCACCGTGCGGGCGTCGGCCAGCGCTTCCAGGGCGGCGCCGTCCTTCACGATCACGCCGGTGGCTGCGGCGCGGGCGATCCCGGACACGACCGCCACGGGGGCGGCGAGCACCAGCGGGCACGGGGTGGCGACGACGAGCACGGCGAGTGCCCGCACGGAATCCCCGCTCAGGGCCCATGCCAGGCCGGCGAAGGCCAGCACCACGGGCACGAACAACAGGGCGTACCGGTCGGCGAGCCGAACGAACGGTGCCCGCCCCACCCCGGCCGCGCGGACGAGACGAACGATCCCGGCATAGGCGCTGTCCTCCGCCGACGCCGACGCCCGCAGGCGGAAGGCGCCGCCGGCGCTCACCGTCCCGCTACGGACGTCGCCACCAGAGTCCGCTCGACCGGGAGGGACTCACCCGTGAGCACCGATTCGTCCAGCACGGCCGGCTCCAGGGCGACACCGTCCACGGGAACCACCTCGCCCGGCTTGACGAGCACCACGTCACCGACGCGGACCTCGTCCGCGGCGACGTCCTCCATCCCCTCTTCGTCCTCGCCGGCGAGGCGGTGGGCGATGCGCGGGGCGAGCGACAGCAGCCGGGAGAGGTCACGTCGGGCCCGCCGGTGGGCGTACTGCTCCAGGGCGTCGCCGGACTCGACCATGAGGGCGATGATCACGCCGGCCAGGGCTTCGCCCAATGCCAGGGAGCCCGCGAGCGCCAGCAGGGCGACGACGTCGACCGCGATCCGGCCCTGCCGAAGGCGCACCACGGTGACCACCACGAGGTGGGCGGCGACCACCACCGTGGCGGCCTGCCAGATCGCCCGACCGGCCGCGCCGTGTCCGGCCAGGGTCGCCACGGCGCCGGTCACCAGGGCCGACGCGACAAGCGGGAGCAACACCCACCGAGCCACGCGAAGCGTTGCCATGTCTGACGATGACCGGCCGGGGTGAGCTGGGCCAGGGCCGTACGACACGTCTGTCCAGGAGGGCGGGCTACTCCACGAGCCGCAGGGGCACGTCGACGCTCAGGGGTCGATCGTCTTCGCCCTGGCCCGCACGCCCACAGCACAAGGTCCCCGGTCTCGACATCGTGGCGGAGCCACGGTCCGAGCAGTTCGGGAGGGAGGACGTGCTGAACGGGACCTTCGGCCCGTGCGCGCGCGCATGGCCGGAGGTGCATCGTGGAGTCGTGGCAGACCACACTGTGACGCGGAAGGCGACGGAGGGTCGGTCGCGGCGGCGGACGGTCGACGTCTGCTCGTGGTGGAGGACGACGAGTCGATCGCCGAGCCGCTGGTGGAGGGCCTCGAGCCGAGGGCTTCGCCGTGACCCTGGTGGCGACCGGTGCGGCGGCGCTGGCAGGCCGGCGTCGCCGACCTCGTCCTGCTCGACCTGGGCCTGCCCGACCTCGACGGCGGCGAGGTGTGCCGCCGGCTGCGGGCCCGGCACGAGCGTGCCGATCATCGTGGTCACCGCACGGTCGGACGAGCTGGACCGGGTGCTGCTGCTGGAGATGGGCGCCGACGACTACGTGGTCAAGCCGTTCGGGTTCCGGGAGCTCGTGGCCCGCATCCGGGCCGTGCATCGCCGCACCGGCGGCCGGCGGCCCGCGAGGGACCTGCGTACCAGGAGCTGGGTCCGCTGGTGATCGACCGGGCGGCCCGGCGGGTGTGGCTCGCGGGCGCGAGGTGGAGTCTGACACCGAAGGAGTTCGACCTGCTGGCCTACCTGGCCGAGGAGCCCGGCTCGGTCCGCACCCGCGAGGAGATCATCGCCCAGGTGTGGGACGAGCACTGGTGGGGCCCGACCAAGACCCTCGACGTGCACGTGGCGTCGCTGCGCCGCAAGCTCGACGACGCCACGGCGTGGATCACCACGCTGCGGGGCGTCGGCTACCGGCTGGACCCGCCGGGGTAGGTCGTGGTCCGACGCCTGCTCGCCACCTACCTCACCATCACGGCCTTCGTGCTGGCGGTGGTGGTGGTGCCCCTGGGCCTGGTGTTCGCGGACCGGGAGCACGACCGGCTCGTGTTCGACATCGAACGGGATGCCCAGGCGGTCGCCTCGCTGGTGGAGGACGCCCTCGAGGCCGGCAGCGCACCGTCGATCGAGAACCTTCTGGCCGACTACGCGGACTCGGGCGGCCGGATCGTGGTCGTCGACGCCGAGGGCGTCAGCGTCGCCGACTCAGATCGCCCTGCGGGCGACCGACGCGACTTCTCGACCCGCCCCGAGATCGCGGCCGCGCTCGACGGCCGGCGCACCTCGGGCACCCGGGACTCCGAGACCGCCGGCACAGGGCTCTTGTACGTGGCGGTGCCGGTGGCGTCAGGAGGGGTCGTGCACGGGGCGGTGCGGGTGACCTACCCCACCTCAGCGGTCGACGCCCGGGTCTCGTCCATGTGGCTGCGACTCGGGGCTCTGTCCGCAGTCGTGCTCGCCACGGTCGCACTCGTGGGGATGGTGCTCGCCCGCAGCGTGACCCGGCCGGTGCGACGCCTGGAGGGTGCCGCCCGGCAGCTGGCGGGCGGCGACCTGGCGGCACGGGTCGAGGCCGGGGACGGCGCGCCCGAGCTACGCGCGCTGGCCGCCACGTTCAACCTCATGGCGGACCGCCTGGCGCACCTGGTGGCCTCGCACCGGCGATTCGTCGCCGACGCCTCGCACCAGCTGCGCACTCCGCTGACCGCCCTTCGCCTCCGCCTGGAGACCCTCGAGCCCGACATCCCCCCGGTCGCCGGGCCCAAGCTGCAGGCGGCGCTCACCGAGACCGATCGGCTGGCCCGACTGGTCGACTCGCTGCTGGTGCTGGCCCGAAGCGACGCCGCCACCGCCGAGATCAGCGTCGTGGACCTGCAGGCCATCGCCGCCGAGCGGACCGCATCCTGGCAACCGGTGGCACGCCGATCGCGGCGTCGAGGTGACCGTCGACGAACCCGGCCCGACCCCGGTGCGCGCCCCGCTGGGTGCGCTCGAGCAGATCCTCGACAACCTCCTGTCCAACGCCCTGGGCGTGGCCCCGCCGGGCAGTGCCGTGGCGGTCCGTATCGTCGAGGCCGCCCCGTGGATCGAGCTGCACGTCATCGACCGGGGGCCTGGCATGGCGCCCGAGGCGCGCGACCACGCCTTCGAGCGCTTCTGGCGGGCCCCGGTCGCAACGGGCAAGGGCTTCGGCCTCGGCCTCGCCATCGTCGACCAGCTGGCACGGTCCTGCGGGGGTGAGGCACGGCTCGACCCGGCTCCGGGTGCGCACGGCCTCGACGCCGTCGTGCGGCTGAGGGTCGGGGCGGTGACGCCGCGTGGCACTGGTGCACGGCGGGCCGAGAATCCTAACCCTGCGCTTACCTCGGGCTGACGGGCCGCTCACCGGCGTCTCCGTAGCGTCGACCTCGTGACAACGACAGGTCCGACCCCCGGACCGACACGAGGAGCCCCGATGGAACGACGCAAGGCCGTGCTCGCCGCCGCGACCGCCTCTCTCACGCTGCTCGCCGGAGCCGCCGCGATCAGCCTCAACACCAGCCTCGTCGGCGCATCGGGCGACGACGGCGTGGGACACGTCAGCCCCGTGGACCCCGCCACCACCCCTCACACCATCTACGTCGACGAACCCGCAGCCGGCCCGACGGCAGCACCGAGCCGGAGCGGCGACGGCAACGACGTCGTCGGTGACGAGGACGAGTTCGACCGCGACGAGGACAACGGTTACGAGGACGACGGTCGCGGCGGCGACAGCGCCGACGAGGACGGCAGCCACGAGTACGAAGGTGCGAACGATGACGACTGATCACCGGCCAGGGCGCGCCGTCCAAGCCAGCGAGGCCGACGATCGTCGTGAGCGTCTCGAGCAGCTGCGCCAGAGGCGCGGCACATCGGTCGCGTCCGGCGGTGGGAGCGAGGGCAACCAGCAGCGACGCCGACGCCGGCGGCGCCCACGCCGCCGTGGGCGGCCGCATCCTTGCCGCCGGTGTCAGCGCCGGGGCCGCGCTCGCCCTGGTGGCGGCGATGGCCGGTCTCCCGCCGTCAGCCACCCCGGCGAACCCGTCCGACGCACCGGCGCCTGTGGTGGTCGTTCGCCGGTCCAGCGGGTCGGCGGTGTCGTCCAGCGGCGGGCCGGCGCCGGCTGTCGTCCCGACGAAGGCACCACCCGTCACCACGAGCAAGGCGAGCTGACCAGTGAGCGTCGCCCGGTGTCGAGCCCGCACCCTGCACCAGCAGCGCCAGCGAGCCATGGGCAGCGACGCCGAGGTTCTCGTCGCCACGGATCCCGACACCGACCTGGCCGGCGCCGCCGCCCTCCTCGCCGGTGCGTGGGCGCACATCGAGGTGCTCGAGGGCCACTGGAGCCGATTCCGCCCCGACAGCGAAATCAGCGCCCTCAACCGGCACAGCGGCGCGCCGGTGGTCGTGTCGAGCGACACCATCGAGCTGGTCGCCCACGCCATCGCCGCGTGGCAGCTGACCAACGGTCGCTTCGATCCCACCGTCGGCGCAACCCTCGTCGCGCTCGGCTACGACCGCGACTTCACCGAGATGACCCGGACTCCCTTCCCCTCCCCGACCACGCGCGACCCCGGGCCGCCACCGGCCTGGTAGGGATCGAGCTCGACCCAGAGCGCAGCACCGTGACGCTGCCTGCCGGGGTGAGCTTCGACGCCGGCGGCATCGGCAAGGGCCTCGCCGCCGATCTCGTCGCCGATGCCCTCCTCGACGCGGGCGCTCTCGGCGCTCTCGTCAACCTCGGGGGCGACCTCCGGGCCGCCGGCGATCCGCCTGACGCCGGCGGCTGGCCGGTCAGCCTTCCTGACCCCCTGCGGCCCGGACGCGAGCTGGCCCGGTTCTCCCTGCCTCACGGCGCGGTCGCCACCTCGAGCCGCCTGCGGCGACGTGGAGCACCAACACCGGCACCGCCCACCACCTCATCGACCCCGCCACCGGACGTCCCGCCGCCGGTGGCACCGTCGCAGTGACCGTCGTCGCCGACCGCGCCTGGCGGGCCGAAGCGCTCACCAAAGCCTTCTTCCTGGACGGGCCCGACGACCTCGACCGCTATCCCGACGCGCACGCCCTCGTCGTGACCGCCGACGGCTGCCGCCACGCCAGCCCCGCCCTCGAGGCGACGCTGCGATGAGCCCGCAGCTGTGGTGGTACATCGCCCGCGCCACGGGCATCGTCGCGTGGGCCTTGCTGGCCGCGTCGGTCATCTGGGGGCTTCTGCTGAGCACCCGCCTCACCCGAGGACGACCCACCCCGGCCTGGCTGCTCGACCTCCACCGCTTCCTCGGCGGCTCGGCCCTCGCGTTCACCGCGCTGCACCTCGCCGGCCTCGTGGCCGACAACTACGTCGACTTCGGGCTCGCCGACCTGCTCGTCCCGTACGCCAGCGGGTGGAAGCCCGGCCCGGTCGCCCTGGGTGTCGTGTCCCTCTACCTGCTCACCGCGGTCGAAGCCACCTCTCTGGCCCTGCGGCGCATCCCCCGACGCGTGTGGCGAGCCGTGCACCTCACCAGCTACGTGCTGTTCTGGTCGGCCACGTTCCACTTCATCCTCGCCGGGACCGACGCACCCCACCCGCTCGCCCGCGTGGGCATCGACGTCGTCGCCGCCGCCGTCGTGTTCCTCACCCTGGTGCGCATCCTCAGCCCGCGGGGCCGCGCGCGCGGATCGTGGCACCGACGGCACACCGTCACAGCGATCGACCCGACCGCCCCGCACCCGCAGCCCCCAACCCGCGGCCGGCCCGTCCTGACGGCACGGCACCACACGACCCGATCCCGGAACCGGAGCGTCCCGCCATGGACCTCGAGAGCATTCTCGGCCTCCCGGCCCACCCCCTCGTCGTCCACGCCGCGGTCGTGCTCCTGCCCCTCGCCGCGATCGGCACGCTCGTCGTCGCCGCCGCGCCGCGGGCCCGCCGCCACTACGCGCCCCTCGCACTCGCCGCCGCCCTGGCCGCCACCGTCGCCGTCGGCCTCGCCCAGACCAGCGGCGAAGCGTTCGAGGACCAGGTCCGCGAGACCGACCTCGTCGAGGAGCACACCGAACAGGGCGAATCGGTCCTCCCCTGGGCCATCGCGGTCACCGTCGCCGCCGGCGCCGTGACCGCCGCCTCCCGCCGCGACGGGTCCGTGGGAACGGGCGTCCGGCGCAGACTGGCCACGACCGCGCTGATCGCGGTCTCGCTCGTGGCCGGCATTGGCGCCACCTGGTCGGTGGTCGACGTCGGCCACAGCGGCGCCAAGGCCACCTGGACCACCGTCCAGGACGCCGACAGCGGTGATGACGACAACTGATGCCGGCCACGGGTACGGCGGCGCCTCCGATGGCTCGCCCCGGCGAAGGGCACCAAGACCCGGGCCGGAAGGACGTTCGCCGGTGCCGTTCGAGGCTGGTCGGGGCGACGATGAAGACGTGCTCGTGCACGTGTCACCCCGTCGCCTGACGGTTCGCATCGTCGCGCTCGTCATCACGCTGGCGCTGACGGCCGTCGGCATCCTCTATGGCGACCAGATCGTCCGCTACGCCGCCCACCGCAAGGGCAGCCCCACCGAGACCACGGCGTGGCATCCGTTCCCACCGGGCGATCCGCTCGAACTGCACCTGGCCATCGTCGGTGACGTCGGCGACAGCGGATCGCGCATCGAGGCGACCGCGCACGCCGTTGCCGAGGTCGACGCGACCCAGCCCGTCGACGGCCTGGTCCTGACCGGGGACAACGTCTACCCCGCCGGCGACCCCGCCGCGGCTGCCCGACACGGTCTTCGGACCGTTCGCCGACGTCCTCGACGACGCTCCGCTCTACGCCGTGCTCGGCAACCACGACGTCAAGAACGGGCACGGCAACGCGCAGATGGCCGCGCTGGGGATGCCCGGCCGGTGGTGGGCCCGCCACCTCGGCGACGTCCTGCTCATCGGGCTGGACTCCAACCACGCCGACGATCCCGACCAGCGAGCCTGGCTCGCCCGCACCCTGGCCGACGCCACCGAGCGATGGCGCATCGTCGTCGTGCACCATCCGCCGTACTCCGCCGGCTACCAGGGCTCGAGCGAAGAGGTGCGCGTCGCGTTCGTCCCCCTGTTCGAGCGCTACGGCGTGCAGCTCGTGATCTCCGGCCACGATCACGACTACCAGCGAAGCGTGCCGATCAACGGAGTGACCTACGTGGTCACTGGCGGTGCCGCCGGCACCCGGCGCACCGGTGAGGCCGACTTCACCGCCGTCTCGTTCTCCTGGCACCACTTCGTCGAGCTCGGCGTGTTCCGCGACGAACTCGTCATCCGAGCCGTCAACCAGGACGGGCGCGTGGCCGACGAAGCGTCCGTCCACCCGTGACCACGGTGAGAACGAACCAAGCCCCGGGACTGCGCCCCGGGGCCTCTGACCTGCGGTTCCGGTCCTGGCACCCCCTACGGGATTCGAACCCGTGTCGCCACCTTGAGAGCGTGCAGACAACTCCGCATGGGGTCCCGTGGTCCGCATGGGCCCAGGTCAGAGTCAAGTCCGATCCGCACCGACCGCACCGAGCCGCATGATCCGCACCGAGTAGATGGGACAATGGATGGGTCGCGACCTGGTGCTCGGCGAGCTATCCGGACTAAACCCACGCCAATGGCGCTCGCCGGCGGCCAAGGGGATGGTCGTCGCGCATCTGCAGAACGGACCGGGTGGAGTGCCTTGGCGTCGATCACATGTCATAGCCGCCGTTGACGGCCCAGACTTGCCCGGTGATGTAGGACGACGAGTCGGCCGCCAGGAAGCGGACGACGCGGGCGACCTCCTCGGGGCGACCGATACGGCCGATGGGGATCGCGGAAAGGATCCTTGCCATCGCCTTGTCTGGGATGGCGGCGGTCATGTCGGTCTCGATCAGTCCAGGCGTGATGGCGTTGACGGTGACGCCGATGCCCCGCTCGGGGCCGCCGGCCTTGGCGACGGCGAGAGCTGCTTCTCGGGCCAGCGACTTGGTGAGCCCGAGCAGTCCCGACTTCGACGCGGCGTAGTTGGCCTGGCCGACGTTGCCGGTCTCGGCCACGACCGAGGAGATGTTGATGATGCGGCCCGACCCTCGCTCGAGCATGTGGCCGAGCGCTGGCTTGGACATGTAGAAGGCGCCGGACAGGTTGATGCGCAATACGTTGTGCCAGTCGTCGACGCTCATCATCGAGATCGGGCGGTCGGCCGTGACGCCGGCGTTGTTGACGAGGACGTCGAGGCGGCCGTGCTGGTCGATCACCTCGCGGACGACCCGGGCGCAGTCATCGGGGTCGCCCACGTTCCCTTGGTGCACCGACGCGTCGGCTCCGTCGAGCTGGAGCGTGGTTGCGAAGTCGGCGGCACGAATGGTGTCGGATGAGAAGCCGGCGGCGACGACCGCGCCGCGGCGAGCCAGGCTGCGTGAGATCGCGGCGCCGATGCCACGCGTGCCGCCGGTGACGAGCGCGACGCGCCCCACCAGCGTGTCCTCATCGGCCGCCAGGATCGGTGGATCTTCGATCAGTGTTCCGGGTGCCATGACGTCGCTCCAGTTCCGTGTGGTTGATGTGAGCATCGCTGGAGTCAGCCGCGGAAGCGTCGGGCGCAGAGCACGATTACGGCGCAGCGCGTTGGTCAGCCGCAACGAAGCGGCCGCAGGGTGTGCGGATTGTCGTTCCGTGGCCGCCGAGCGAGGCCCTCGGGGTCAGGCCCTCCCCGTCGGCACGGGGCCGGCGGTGTTCTGCACGTGGTCGAGTGGCTCGCCCTGGAGCCCGTGGTGAAGGTTGGCGAGCGCGTACTGGCGGATGCGTTGGATGGCCTCGCTTGTCGAGGAGGCGCTGTGGGGGGAGAGGAGGATCCGGTCTTCGGATCGCAGCGGTGAGGTGGGATCGAGTGGATCCGTTGTGTAGACGTCCAGAGCCGCGCCGGCCAGGTGTCCTGATCAGAGGGCCGCGAGCAGCGCCGCGTGGGCCGTGGCGGGGCCGGCGATGCTGAAGTGTCGTGACCCGAGTTCGTGGCGGCCGCGGGCGATCACGCCTTCAACTCCCCGGCCCGTATGAGGCGACCGGCGCGATCCGTAGGTGGCGGAGCGCGGAGCTGGCGGCGTTGTAGCCGCACATGCCATGGGCACCGGCGCCGGGCGGGCTGGCTGCTGAGCAGATGTAGGTCCCGGGGATGCCGGTGCTGTAGGGGTCGAGTGCGACGCGCGGTCGCATCACGACCTGCCGTTCGGTGTTGGCGCCGGTGACGATGTCACCGCCGACGTAGTTCGGGTTGTAGGCGGGAAGCTGCGTCGTCGATCGGGTGTCCCGGGCCACGATGCGGTCGCGGGTGCCGGGGGCGAAGCGCTCGATCTGGGTGAGGATGGCCTCGGTGGCGTCCTCGGTGTAGCCGTGGGGTACGTGGGCGTAGGTCCAGATGGGGTTGATGTTCCCGGCGGACCGGGTGGGGTCGGCGAGGTATTGCTGGCCGACGAGGACGAAGGGCCGCTCGGGCATGCGCCCGCCTGTGATGGCGCGTTCGGTGCCGGCGATCTCCTCGAACGTGCCACCGAGGTGAACGGTGCCGGCGCGACCGCATGCAGGGTTCGTCCACGGCAGGTCGCCCTCGATGGCGAGGTCTAGCTTGAACGCACCCGGACCGTGCCGGTACCGGCGGTAGGCGCGGGCGACCCGGGACGGCAGCTGGTCGCCCAGGATCCTGCCGATCGGCCCGGGCGCCAGGTCGAGCAGGACGACATCGGCGGGCGGGATGTCGCTGGCGGTGCGAACGCGGACGCCGGTGCGGATCTTGCCGCCGAGCTGTTGAAGCAGCGAGGCGAGCGCGTCGGCGATCGACTGGGAGCCGCCCTCGGCGACCGGCCACCCGTGGCGGTGCCCGGCGGCGATGATCGTCGTCCCGATGGCCGAGGAGGTCGGCCGATGCAGCGGATGGAACGCGTGGGCGGCGACGCCACCGAACAGTGCCCTGGCCTTGTCGGTGCGCCACGCCCGGGCGGTGACCGCGGCGGGCAGCAGCGCGGGCGGGCCGAACCGGAGCAGGCGGAGCGGGTGCCGGGGCAGATGCAGGATGGGCCGCATCAGGTCGTCGACCAGATCGTCGAACCCGGCGGCCGGGCCGGCGAACACCCGCCGCCAGCGCCCCCCGTCTGACCCGAGGCCGGCGGCTGTCTCGTCGACCGAGCGCCACAGCAACCCGGCCTCCCCGCTGTCGAGGGGATGGGCGCAGTCGATCTCGGGCCAGCGCCAGCGCAGTCCGTGTTGCTCCAACCCGAGCGTCGCCAGAAATGGCGACCCGACGCCCATGGGATGGAAGGCCGAGCAGTGGTCGTGCAGCACGCCGGGCACGGTGAGCTCGCTGGTCCTGGTGCCCCCGCCGATCTGGTCTGCGGCTTCGAGCACATCGACGTCGATCCCATGCTGGGCGAGGCGCACGGCCCCGGCGAGCCCGTTGGGCCCGGACCCGACGACCACGGCGGTGGCCATCACACAACTCCTGCAGCGGGGACGACCACGGCGTTGGTTTCGTCGACCGGCTCGTCGGCCGTGGCGCGGCTCCAGGTCACGTGCAGCGGGATCGGACCGTTCGGCAGCCACGGCAGCTCGCCGACGGAATCAGCGACCTTGTAGCTGCCCGTCTCGATGATGCCGAGGGCGGCGTCGATCACCTTGTACTGCTGGCAGTCCTTATGGATCGGCTGCGACTCCACCCAAGCCACGATGAACTCGCCGGGCTCGAAGTGGCACCGCTTCTGGATGGCGTCGATGAGCTGCTCGTCGTGGAAGTGGCCGTCGCCGAAATTGAAGCCGACGACCGTGTTGCAGCCGAACTCGGCCTCCCGCAGCGAGTACGTGTCGATGTCGTTGCCGAGGTGCTTCACCATCAGCGACAACAGTGCGGGACCCTGGCTGTGCAGCCCCCGCCACGCGAGGGGCATCGTCAGCAGCATCTCGGCGACGGGCCGAGGATAGGTGCCAGCGACCTGATCGACCGTGTTACCGGCGCCCCGCACGATGTTGTCCAGCTTGGCCTCCGCTCCCGGCGCGAATGCCCACGTGGCCGCCGCCCAGTTACCGGCGTACTGGCGCATCGACGGCAGGAACGACACGAGGTCCGGACGCAGGTTCCCGAGGACCGGGAAGAACACCAGCCCGCCGACGACCGCGGCCAGCAACAGCGGCGACGACATGTCCGCGACGCTGTAGCCGTCCCAGGCCGGGTGGCCCCAGAACAGGAACACAGCGGCGAAGACGAACAACACGTTCCACTCCAGCGGCACCGCCAAGGGGAACGTCGAGATGATGAACAGGTGGAACACGACCATGCCGATGACCGCGACCAGCGTGAGGGTGGGGTTCGTCGAGAACAGCAGCACCAGGGGCAGCACGATCTCGACAGTCGAACCGCCGACGTGGGCCATCAGGCTGGCGGCGTGCGAAGGCCGCAAGTCGTCCGGGAAGCTGCGGTAGTTCACGCGCTTCGTCCTCGACGGAATCCACGGCGTGTTGCTGACCATCGGCGACACGACCCGTGAGAAGTGCGGACCGATCTTCGACACGCCGGCACCGACCCAGACCGTCACGATCAGGAGCTTGAGGGCGACGATCATGTCGACCACGCCGAGCCCCGCGAAGAACACCATGGCAGGCACGTACTGCTCGCTGCGAGCGGCGAGGAACACGACCTTGTCGCGCAGGCCCATCACGACCAGCAGACCGACCAGCAGGACGAGCAGCGCCGGGTTCACCACCGGCGTGCCAGACCGGCTCGCGGGCGGGGCGACGAGCGTGGCGACCAGCGTCGCGGCGATCGCGAGGTAGAGGACGACGTCGGCGACCGTGCGCCGGTCGCCGCGGGTGAACGGCACCTTGTCCGGCCACGGTGGGAGGCGAATGGTCTCCGGGCGGGCCCAGTAGCGGAAGCCACCAGTCATCGGCTTGAAGTGCCCGGCGAGAGGCCCCCACGACCCCGCAAGCCCGAGCGTCTCGAGCAGCACCGTCCAGAGGACGAGCTTCTCGAAGACGATCAGCTCGGGCCACCAGCCGCTGACATCCCAGAATGGCTCGAGGCCCGACGTGGCCGTGGCGACGAAGATCCCGCCGAGCGCATAGAGCACGACGAGCTTCACCACATAGATGGCATGGACCACCTTTGGTGTCCCGAAGCCGTACTCGCCCCACTGGGTGGCGAGGATGCGGATCCGCTCGAAGAACGGCCGCTCGTGGAATGTGCCGGGATCGACAGGTGGCAGGTTTCCGGTCGTGAAGCCCATCGTCGCTCTCCTGGGTCACTGGAAGGCTGTGACCAGTGACACTGAGGCCGGGCCGCGCTGCCGCCCATGGCCGCCGGGACCCAACCTGCGCGCCCCGGCTGTGCGGCCCGCACAGGCGAGGACGACGTCTGGGCCCGCCGCACAAACCGGCCGGCCAAGTCCGTTCGGTGGGCACGATGGCGGACCGAGCCGGTCCCGGTGCACTACGGGGGACCCGAATGAGGAGCACCCCGATGCCGCCCACCACAGACCCGGCCGCCCCGACCGCCGGCACGTCCACGTCGTTCGATCCGACAGATCCCGTCGTGCTGGGCGCCAACCCACTGGTCGGGCTGAACCGCCGCCAGGTGGCCGCTGCGCTCGGGCGACTGCTCCAGCGCGTGGCCATCGAGCCCGGCGTTGCGACGGCCACCACGCTCGACGCAGTGGGCCAGATGGTCGAGGTGCTCGTCGGACGCAGCGACGTTGGTCCCGAACCCCGCGACAAGCGCTTCATCCACCCCGCATGGCGCGACAACCCGGTCTACCGCCGCCTGCTCCAGGCCTACCTGGTCGAGGCCCGAGCTGTCCTCGACATGGTCGACGACGTCGAACTCGACCCGAAGAGCCGGGAGCGGGCCCGCTTCGCGGTCTCGCTGCTGACCGAGGCAGTGGCACCGACCAACACCCTGCTCGGCAACCCCGAGCGCGCTGGCCAAGGCGGTGGAGACCCGGGGTCGAAGCCTGCTCAGCGGCGTGCGCCACATGGCCCATGATCTGCGCCACAACGGCGGCATGCCCGCGACGGTCGACACCCGCCCGTTCACCGTCGGCGGCAACATCGCGGTCACCCCGGGCCAGGTCGTGCACCGCAACGAGGTGTTCGAGCTCATCCAGTACGCGCCCGCCGGCAAGACGACGTTTGCGCGACCGCTCGTCGCCATCCCACCCCAGATCAACAAGTTCTATATCTCCGACATCGCGCCCGGTCGCAGCCTGATCGAGCACTTGGTCGGCGCCGGGGTGCCGTACTTCGCAGTGAGCTGGCGCAACCCCACGGCCAACGAGCGCGACTGGAACCTCGACACCTACGTGGCCGCGTGCAAGGAGGCCATCGAGGTCGCGTGCGAGATCAGCGGCAGCGCCGACGCCAACGTGGTCGGCATGTGCGCAGGAGGCATCACCCTGGCGTGCCTGCTCGGCCACCTGGCGGCGACCGGCGAGGAACTCGTCAACTCCGCGACGTTCCTGGTCGCGGGGCTCGACACCGCCCAGGAGTCACAGATCGGGATGCTGGCATCGAAGCCCGCGGTCGAGGCGGCGCGGATCCACTCGCAGCGCGCCGGCTACCTCGACGGCGACGACCTGGCCAAGGTGTTCGCTTGGCTCCGCCCCAACGACCTGGTGTGGAGCTACTGGGTCAACAACTACCTGCTCGGCCAGAACCCGCCCGCGTTCGACATCCTCTACTGGAATGCGGACACGACCCGCCTGCCAGCCGGGCTGCACTCCGATTTCCTCGACCTGGCGACGTCGAACGGCCTCGCCGAGGGCACCCTCACGGTGCTCGGCACGCCCGTGGATCTCCGCAAGGTCGCGCTCGACGCCTACGTCGTCGCCGGCTCGACCGACCACATCGTGCCGTGGCAGGCCGCATACCAGACCACCCAGCTGCTGGGTGGCGAGTCGGAGTTCGTGCTCAGCTCCAGCGGTCACATCCAGGCCATCGTCAACCCCCCCGGCAACCCGAAGGCGTCGTACCGCACCCACGAGGACGAGCCGCTGGCCGACGCCGAGGATTGGCTGGACGGTGCCGAGACCCACACGGGCAGCTGGTGGGAGCACTGGACGGCATGGCTTGGTGCCCGCTCCGGCGACCAACGCCCGGCTCGCCGGAAGCTCGGCAACCGCACCCACCCGCCGCTCGATCCCGCCCCCGGCCGCTACGTGCACCTCACATGACCGATCGCATCCTCACGTTCGTGCGAGTCGACGGACACCTCGTCCGGGTGTCCGTCAGGGGTGAGGGCCGCCCACTCCTGCTCATCATGGGCCTCGGCGGCAACATCGAGATGTGGGAGCCCCTCGAACGCGCCCTCAACCGCCGCGGGATCCAGACCATCGCGTACGACGCATCGGGCACCGGCGAATCGCCACCGCGGCTCATCCCGCTGGGTATGCACGGGCTCGCCCGCCAAGCCGGCCACATCCTCGATGCCCTCGGCCTTCCCGACACCGACGTGCTCGGCGTGTCGTTCGGCGGTGCCGTGGCACAGGAGCTGACGCTGACCAACCCGCACCGGGTCCGCCGCCTCGTGCTCGCCTCGACGACCTGCGGTCTCGGCGGCGTGCCTGGCAACCCCCTGGCCCTGGCCCTTCTCGCCACGCCCCTGCGCTACTGGTCGCCCGCGTTCCTCCGGCTCACCGCGAATGTTCTCTACGGCCCGGGAACCGCCGACGACGAGGGCCTCCTCCGCAACCAGACGAACGCCCGCCGGGCCCGGCCCCCGACCATGTGGGCCTACCTCGGCCAGCTGGCAGCCGGGATCGGGTGGACGAGCCTCCCGTGGCTGCACCGCATCCGTAAGCCGACCTTGGTGCTGAGCGGAGCGGAGGACCCGATCGTGCCCCCGCTCAACGCCCGCATCCTGGCGGGGCGCGTCCCGCACGCGGAGCTCGAGATCGTGCCCGACGCGGGACACCTGCTCCTCATGCAGCACGCCGAACCGGTGGCCGAGCGGATCGCGACATTTCTCGGTCTGCCCGCACAAACGAGCCCCGCAGACTCGTCGCCGCGGCCCGACGCCGCGAGCGACACCTGACCGTACGTTGATCCCATGATGCCGACGACGACACTTGCGACCCTGCCCGACGAGCGCGCCGCGCTCGACCCGACCGGTCCGTGCATCGACGACGATCGGCTCGCGCTCACGAACGCCGACTTCCTCGCACGCGTGCAGGCCACCGCGGCGATGCTCCGAGCCAGCGGCGTCGGCGCCGGCGACGTGGTGGCAACCATGCTGACGAACCGCGTCGAGCTCATCGTCGTCATGTTCGCTGCCTGGCGGGTCGGCGCCGCGCTCACCCCGATCAACCCGAGCCTGACCGCCAGCGAGGCGGTGTTCCAGATCGAGGACTCGTCCGCGCGCGTGGTGTTCCACGAGGGTGCCGCGCTCGCTGTCCCCGGTGTGGCGATGGTGAATGTGGCGACGGTCGATGTGACGATGCGGCACGCGACGCCGGTCGGCGGTGGCCCCGCGGTGGCGACCGCGCCGGACACGCTGGCGCTGCTCATCTACACGAGCGGCACGACCGGCAAGCCCAAGGGCGTCATGCTCGATCACGCCAACCTCACCGCCATGGTCGGCATGATCACGGAGGCACTGGGCTTGACGGCCGCCGATCGCTGCCTGCTGATCCTGCCGCTGTTCCACGTCAACGGCATCCTGGTCAGCGTGCTGTCACCGCTCGCCGTCGGCGGCTGCACGTCGGTCACCGGTCGCTTCTCGCCCTCGACGTTCTTCGACACGGTCGAAGCGGTTCGCCCGACGTACTTCTCCGCCGTGCCCGCCATCTACGCCATGCTGACGGCGCTCCCCGACGACATCGATCCCGACACATCGTCGGTGCGCTTCGCCGTCTGCGGCGCGGCTCCCATGCCCACCGAGCTCATCGAGCGATTCGAGCAGCGCTATGGCCCGACGATCGTCGAGGGCTACGGCCTCTCCGAGTGCACCTGCGCCGCGACGATCAATCCGGTGGACGGGCTGCGCAAGCCTGGCACCGTCGGGCTGCCGATGCCCGACCTCGAGGTTGCCGTGCTCGACGGCGACAGCAGGGCCACGACCAACGGCCAGGGCGAGGTGATCGTGCGCGGCCCGAACGTGATGCGGGGCTACCTCGGCAAGCCCGAGGAAACGGCTCGCACTCTCGAGGGCGGCTGGCTGCACACCGGTGACGTCGGCTACTTCGACGCCGACGGTTACCTCGTCCTCGTCGACCGGGTGAAGGACATGATCATCCGGGGCGGCGAGAACATCTACCCCAAGGAGATCGAGAACGTCCTCTACGGACACCCCCAGGTGCTCGAGGCCGCGGTGGTCGGGCGGCACCATGCCGTCCTCGGCGAGGAGCCGGTGGCGTTCGTCGCCCTTCGGACGCCGGGCTCGTTGACTCCCGTGGAGCTGGTCGAGCTGTGCTCGACGTCGCTCGCCCGGTACAAGGTGCCACGCCACGTGACCATCCTCGACGCCCTGCCCAAGAACGCCGTGGGCAAGATCGACAAGCCCGAGCTCCGCGAGGTCGTCACGACACCCTGACCACGAGCGAGGACGGACCCATAGCATTGGCTTCGTGGAGCGAGGCGACCCTCGTGTTCGTGCGCTGGTCGAATCGGTCGCGGACACGGTGGGTCAGCGACTGGCCTCGGTGACGACCGACATCCAGACCGTGATCGAAGAGGCCATCCCCGGGCTCAGGGCGGACGATTCGACCCGCCTGCTCTTCGCCAGCATCGGCGAGAACGTCGACGCCGCCATCCGTGCGTTCGCCGACGTCGACGAGCCGGCCTCGGTCACCGCACCGGCCGCCGCGGTCGACTACGCCCGCCGGCTCGCCCAGCAGGACGTCCCCGCCACCCTCCTCATCCGCGCCTACCGGGTCGGCCAAGCCCGGCTCATCTACCACTGCATCGAGGAACTGCTGCGCCAGTCGCCGGGTGACCACCTCGAAGGCTTGGCCACCCTCGAGATGAGCGAGATCGTGTCGGACTACGTCGATCATGTCGTCGAGGACGTGCTCACCACCTACGCGGAGGCCCGAGATAGCTGGTTGCGCGATCGCAGCGCCGTGCTCGCCATGCGGGTACGCGACCTGCTCCGCGTGGCGCCCGTCGACGTCAATGCCACCGAGCGCGCCCTCGACTACCGGTTCGACCAGCACCATCTCGGCATCGTGGCTTGGGTTGACGAACCGGCCCCCGCCGACTCGCTCGAACGCATCCGCGGCCTCATCGGCGGGCTCGGCCAGGCGCTCGGGTCCGCCACCGCGCCGCTCGTCATCCCGGTTGACGCGAGCTGCGCGTGGGCCTGGATCCCCACGAGTGTGAGCTTGACCAGGGCCAAGGAGCTCGACGCCACGACTGCGAGCAAACCGACGGCGTGCCTCGCCTTCGGCGAGCCGGCCAGGGGGATCGAGGGATTTCGCCGCAGCCATGCCCAAGCGATCAGTGCACGTGCCGTCGCGCTCGCGGCGAGCGAGCACCGGTCGCCCGTCACGCCCTATGTCGACGTCGCCCCGATCGCGATGCTGTGCTCCGACCTGGTCTCCGCCCGTGCCTGGATCCACGAGACCCTCGGTGACCTGGCCGTCGATTCGAGCCGCAACGAGGGCCTGCGCGAGACAGCACGCGTGTTCCTCAAGACGGGCGGCAGCTACACGGCCACGGCCGAGCTGCTATTTCTCCACCGGAACACCGCCCAGTACCGCGTGCGCAAGGCGGAGGAGGTCCGCGGCCGACCGCTGCGGGACGGACGACTCGACGTCGAGCTCGCCCTCCTCGCCTGCCATTGGATGAAGGCCACCATTCTGCAAACGCCCTGATCAGGTGCGGACTCAGGGGGTCACGGCAACGCTTCGTCGAGTGCTTGGGATGGTGACTTCCAGCCGAGGGTTTGCCGAGGGCGGTGGTTCAGCTCCGTGGCGACAGCGTCGAGATGGGCCTGGCTGTGAACTCTCAGGTCGGTGCGCTTGGGGAAGTATTGGCGGAGCAGGCCGTTGGACGCTCCTATGTTTGTCAGGATTCTTTGGCTGGGATGGTGGGTCGAGTCGCTGCCTCGATTGGGATTCTGGATCGAACGGTGTAACTGCCTGATCTGAGATGGTGGGCTGTGGCTCGCCGGAAAGCAGGATCAGTGACCGATTCGAACCAGGGGCCGTTGGGTGACGCCGAGCTCGCCCAGCGGCTGGTGGACCAGGCCAAGGCCGAGGGGGTCTCTTTGACCGGGCCCGGCGGGTTGCTGGGTGGCTTGACCAAGCGGGTGTTGGAGACCGCGGCTCGAGGGCGAGCTAGATGAGCACCTCGGTTACGCGAAGCACGACCGGCCGGCCGGGACAAGCCGAACTCGCGGAACGGGAAGCGTTCCAAGACCGTGGTGACCGAGGTGGGCCCGGTCGACATCGAGGTGCCTCGTGATCGGGATGGGACCTTCGACCCGAAGATCGTCCGCAAGTGCCAGCGGCGCCTGGACGGTGTCGACAAGCTGGTCATCCCGGACAGCGACTCAGTAGTTCACAGGACCAGTGCGCTCACCGGTTGGATCCGCCCTGGCCGTCAGCTGGCAGTGGGCGCCTCGAGATGATGGTGAGCGGAGCGCAGCCGGAAGCCGACGATGATGTCGGATATCCCACGGAACAGTGCGGCGACGCCGATCCAGACGGCCAGCAGCACGGCGCCACGGTAAGTCGCCACGGTTGCATTGTCCGGGCTGATCGCCCAGAAGCCGAGGAGGACCATGATGATCCCGGAGATGAGCTGCGTCCACCAGAGACCTTCGAGGTGTCTCGTGCTGAAGGCGAAGACGATGTCGATGATGCCGTAGAAGAGCAGCAGCCACCCGGCGATGGCGCTCAGCACCAGGAACGTCTGGCCCGGCCAGATGAGGGCGATGACCCCGGCGACGATCGAAACGATGCCGATCAGGACGTACAGCCACTTCCAACTCGGGGCCGCTGCGGCGACGGCGAACTCCATGAACCCGCCGACGATGAAGCCGATGCCGAAGAACACGGCGATGGCCCAGACGGTCCGGTAGTTGAACGAGAGCAGGATGAAGGCGAAGAGGATCCAGGCGATGCCCGCGGCGAGGAACCATCCCCAGTTCCCTGTCGCCGATCGCATGTCCTCCCGGAAGGATTGTGCCAACAACGGTGGATCCTCCTGGGTTTAAAAGGGGAAAGTTTGACACCCAGAACCTCAGCGTAGTGTTCCTGGACATCGTCGTCAGGGATGGAGTTGACCCGGTTTCGCCGACCCGATAGGAGCCCACATGGAACACTCGAATCGACTCAAGCTGATGTTGTTCGCAGCGGCCGCGGCGATCGCCGCTCTCGCCGTTGTGCAGCTGCAGGCGAAGCGTCGGACGGTCGAGGTGACCGCGCAAGGCATCCACGATCAACTCGATGCCTTGGATCCCGTGACGCGGGAAGCGCGGTCATCGCTCGACTCACTGCAGACGCCGTGAAGGACATTAAGGAGCGTGAACGACGGTGACGACGGCGCCGTCGCCGGTCGACGACGTCCGGGTCTGCGAGCCGTCGACCGGTCCCGGTGCGCCGCTGCCCATGCCTCGATCGACGACGAGGACGGCAACCGCGACGCCCTGGTCGAAAGCTTGCTCGCGCCGGGCCGGTTCCTGCTCGTCGCCGGGGACGAGGGCTACGTGTGGTACGTGGACGCCGACTACCTGTGAACACGCGAATCCCTGCTGGACACCGCTGATCCCCGCCTGAGCGTCCGTCGCCCAGGTCTTCAACGAACGCGGCGACGGCATCGTGGTCCGCGGCGGTCCAGCGGCGCGGGAACAAGACGACCGCCAGCCTCACCTGGAGGAGGCAGACGTGGACTACCTGCTGGCTCGCGCCCTGGACGTGTACCGCAACGAGCACGGCAACTTCCCGGCGTGGGTGGTGATGCACAAATCGTCCGACTTCAACGACGCAGAAACACGTGGGTTCGAAGCCGCCGCTGATGTTCGCCACATCGGGATGTTGGAGCTGATCTGGGTCCAATCGGGGGAGCAGGTCCGCCCGTTCAGGACGGGTGACCATGCCGTCCTGCGAGGACGCTCCTTGAGCTCGATCGTGATCGCCTCACGCTGTTCACGCGAGGCAGCATCGACTTCTACGGCGTGTATCCGGGGATGTACGTGCCCGTGCCGATCGCCCTTCGGCTCGCAATGGTCGAGCATGGAGCTCATCACCTGGCGAACGAGATCCTGGCTCTCCCGAAGATGAACTGGAACCAGAGCCAACTCGATGGGCGTCTCCCGATCACACTTCGGGCAGCTCGTC
>CAWJFG010000005.1:0-17906 GCA_963842015.1 uncultured Acidimicrobiales bacterium
GAGCGCTGGTCCGGCACCGGACCGTCGAGCTCTCCCCCGCCGTGGCCACCGCCGCGCCGCTGCTGGCCGCGGCAGCCGCCTGGGTGGGCCATCCCGCGATCCGCCACCGGGGAACCCTCGGTGGCAGCCTGGCGCACGCCGACCCCGCAGCCGAGCTGCCCGCGGCGCTCGTCGCCCTCGACGCCGACGTCGTCGTGCGGGGCACGGGCGGCACGCGTCACCTGGCCGCCGCCTCGCTGGCGACCGCTCCGTTCCAGACCGCGCTGGCCCACGACGAGATGGTGCTCGAGGTGCTGATCCCGCTCGACGACGCCGACCACCGGGCGGCGGCGTTCTGCGAGTGGGCCCCGCGCCACCGCGACCGGGCCGAGGCCGGGGTGGGGATCACCCTCACGGCCACACCGGACGGCCGGGCCTGCGCGCACGTGCGGGCGGCCGCGTGCGGGATCGGCGCCGGGCCCGTCGACCTCACACCGGTCGTGGCCGACGCCCTCCACGGCGAGCCGGTCGCCGTGGATCTGTCCGATGGCCTCGTCCGCCACGTGGCGGCGGCTGTCGACGGCGTGTGCCGGGAGCACGGCGGCGACGCCGACCGCACGGCGCTGGCGGGTGCGCTGGCGGCCCGCGCCGCCGTGCGGGCCCACCGCCGCCTGGCTGCGTCGGTGGCCGGCGGGCCCGAGACGGCGGCATGACGGCCCGCCGGGTGAAGGTGGCGGTGAACGGCGAGCCGACCGAGGTCGTCGTCGAGCCTCGCGACCGGCTCGCCGACCTCGTGCGCGACATCGGGCTGACCGGCACCCACCTCGGGTGCGACACCGGCGCCTGCGGGGCGTGCACGGTTCTGCTCGACGGCCGGACGGTCCGATCGTGCCTGGTGCTGGCGGGGCAGTGCGACGGCCACCGCGTCACCACCATCGAGGCGCTGGGGACACCCGACGCCCTCCACCCCGTGATGGACGCCTTCCGCCGGTGTCACGGCCTGCAGTGCGGCTTCTGCACGCCGGGCATGGTCCTGACCGCCGTCGAGCTGCTCGCCGAGGTGCCCGATCCCGACGAGGCGACCGTCCGATCGTGGCTGGCGGGGAACATCTGCCGCTGCACCGGCTACGCGGGCGTCGTCGCCGCAGTGCTCGACGCCGCCTCGGCCCGGGACGCGGTCCGCGACACGGACGACGGCCGCACGGACGGCGCGGACGACCGCCGCCAGGACGGCGCGGACGACCGCCGCGGACGCGGACGGCGGGCGCACGTCATGATCGGCCAGCGGCGCCTGCGCACCGAGGACGCCAGGCTGCTCACCGGCCGGGGCCGCTACCTGTCCGACCACGACGTGCCCGGCCTGTGCCATGTCGCCTTCGTCCGCAGCCCGGTGGCCCACGCCCGGATCCGGGCCATCTCGACCACCAGCGCCCTGCGCCTCCCCGGCGTCGTGGCGGTGGTGACCCAGGGGGACCTGGCCGCGGCGGGGGCACGGCCGATGACCCACATGCTGCCGATCCCCACCGCCCGGCCCCTGACGTGGGGTCTCCTGGCAGACGACATCGTGCGCTACGTCGGCGAACCGCTGGCCGCGGTCGTCGCCACCACCCGGGCCGTCGCCGAGGACGCCGCGGAGCGGGTCGACGTCGACGTCGACCCGCTGCCGCCGGTGGTGGACGCCCTCGCCGCCGTCGCCCCCGACGCACCGCTGCTGCACCCCGAGTGGGGCACGAACGTGTTCCTCCACCTGTCCGCCGGCCTCGATGCCGCTGACGCCGCCCTGGCGTCGGCACCTCACCGCTTCGCCGAGCGGATCGACCACCACCGCGTCACCGCCCTGCCCCTCGAGGGGCACGGCGCCCAGGCGTCCGTCGACCCCGCCAGCGGGCGGCTCACCCTGCTGGCGTCGAACCAGCAGCCGCACCAGCTGCGCACGGTCGTCGCCGACGCCTGCGGGCTGCGCGAGGCCGACGTCCGCGTGGTCGTGCCCGACATGGGCGGCGGCTTCGGACCGAAGCAGCACTTCACCCGCGAGGAGTGCGCGGTGGCGATGCTCGCCCGCGTCACCGGGCGGACCGTGCGCTGGAGCCAGGACAGGCTCGAGGCGCTGACGGGCGGCATCCACGCCCGCGAGCAGGTCCACGACCTCGAGGTCGGCTACGACGACGACGGCCGCGTGCTGGCCTACAAGGCCACGATCACGTCCAACATCGGCGCGCCCGTCCTCTACTTCTCGGGGGTCGGCCCGTCGCTCGTGACCGTCGGATCGCTGTCCGGTGGCTACCACTTCGGCGCGGTCGGCTTCGACCTGCGCTGCGTGGCCACGACGACCGCGCCGGTCGGCGCGTACCGCGGGTTCGGCCAGCCGCAGGCCCACCTCGGCACCGAGCGGGTGCTCGACCGCATCGCGGCAGAGCTCGGGATCGACCCCGTCGAGGTCCGCAGGCGCAACCTGCTGCCCGACAGCCCCCGGCCCTGGATCACCGGCACCGGCGGCCGCATCGATCTCGGGGCGCTCGGTCCCCACCTCGACCAGCTCGTCGACGCCTTCGACATGGACGGCTGGCGGGACCGGCAGGCCGCGGCCCGCGCCGAGGGTCGCCACGTCGGCATCGGGGTGTCGATGCTCGTGCAGGGCACGGCGCCGACGCAGTACGGCGTGGCGGGGCGGTTCGGATCGTTCGAGGCGGCCACCGTGGCGGTGCTGCCCGACGGCAGCGTCACCGTCACCGTCGGGACGAAGAGCCAGGGCCAGGCCCACGAGACCGTGCTGGCCCAGGTGGCCGCGGACGCCCTCGGCACCGACCCGGGGGCCGTGACCGTGCGGGACGGCGACACCGACGCCCTCCCCTACGGCATGGGGACGTGGGGCAGCCGGTCGGCGGTCATGGGCGGGGGCGCGGTGCTGCAGGCCGCGGCCGAGGTCCGGCGGTCGGTCGACCGGATCGCCGCATGCCTCCCCGGCACACCCGACCTCGCGGAGGTGGCCGAGGCCGCCTGGTTGCAGCCCCACACGCTGCCGGCGGGCCTCGTCGCCCCGCTGGCGGCCACCGCCGTGTTCTCCCCTGGGGGGACGACGCCGGTCCCTGACGAGCACGGGCACACCAACTTCGACGAGACGAGCGCGGCCTCGGCGACCGCGCTGGCGGTCGAGGTCGACACCGTGACGGGCCGGGTCACGGTGCTCGACGCGGTGCTGGTGTCGGACTGCGGCGTCGTGATCAACCCCACGGTGGTCGAGGGGCAGCACCAGGGCGGGTTCGGCCAGGCCCTCGGCGCCGCCCTGACCGAGCGGCTGCCGTACGCCGACGACGGCACCCCGCTGGTGCGGACCCTCGGCGACTACGCCCCGCCCACCGCGGTCGAGGTGCCGGTGCTGCGGGTCGTCCACCGCCAGACGCCGTCACCGCTGCCGGGCGGCTTCCGGGGCGTCGCGGAGGCGTCGATCACGTCGACCCCGGCCGCGTTGGCCGGGGCGGTGGCCGACGCCCTGGCGCCGCTCGGCGTGCGCATCACGTCGTCGCGCCTGCACCCGGCCCACCTCCGGGCCCTGCTGCGGGCGGCCGGCCACGTCCCCGACGTCGTCGCCTTCGCCCGCGGGTGACCCCACCCCGACTTTTCCACAGCAGTTTCGGGGGTCGGAGCCCCCGAAACTGCTGTGGAAATCGTCGGTGCGGGGCCTCAGACGTCCGCGGCGGCGAGGACGTGGGCGCGGCGGTCGAACAGCTCCTCGGCCGCGGCCTGGGCCTCGGACCGGACCGACGCCACGTCGAACGTCAGCGGCTCTCCGGCGGCCACGAGACGGCGGCCGTCCACCCACACGTCGCGCACGTCCCGGCCCGACGCCGAGAACACGAGGTGGGCCGGCACGTTCAGGTCCCGCCCGTGCAGCACGGGCGTCGTGTGGAGGCCGCCCAGGTCGACCGTCACCAGGTCGGCCCGCTTGCCCACCTCCAGCGAGCCCGTCACGTCGGCCAGCCCCAACGCTCGCGCGCCCTCGATCGTGGCCATGGCCAGCACGTCCCACGGGTCGCCGACCGTCGGATCGAGGGTCGACACCTTCTCGAGCAGGGAGGCGAACTTCATCTCGTCGAGCAGGTCGAGCGTGTTGTTCTCCTTCTCGCCGTCGCTGCCGAGCCCGACGGTCACGCCGGCGTTGCGCATGTGACCGATGCGGGCCGGACCCGACGCGAGCTTCATGTTGGAGCAGGGGCAGTGGGCCACCGCGGTGCCGGTCTGCGCCAGCAGCGCGATCTCGCGGTCGTCGAGCCAGACGCAGTGGGCCACGACGGTCCGAGGCCCGAGGATGCCCCGCTGGGCGAACACCTCGATCGGCCGGCGCCCCCACCGGCTGAGCGACTCGTTGACCTCCCACATCGTCTCGGAGGAGTGCGTGTGGATCCCGGTGGCGAACTCGTCGGCCAGGGCCACCGCCTCGGCGAAGCACTCGGGCGTGCAGTAGAGCAGGTGCTCGAGCCCGACCCAGGCCCGTACGCGCCCGTCGGTGCCCATGCGGTCGCCGGCGACCGCTTCCAGCAGCTTGCGGTTCGAGGCGATCGACTCGAAGTAGTCGTAGCCCTCGGCGTCGGCCACGTACGGGACGAGGGTGGCGCGGATGCCGAGGTCGGCCGCCACCGCCGCCGACCCCTCCATGTGGCGCCACATGTCCATCACCGACGTCGTGCCCGCCAGCAGGCCCTCGGCGTAGCAGTGCAGCGACGCCACCCGGGCGATCTCGGGGGTCAGCGCCTTGTGCGCCGGGTCGACGTAGGTGCGCAGCCAGTCCCACAGCGACAGCGACTCGGCCGTGCCCCGCAGCAGCCCCGAATGCAGGTGGCAGTTGTGGAGGCCGGGGATCACGGCCTGCCCGGTGGCGTCGACCACCTCGGCGTCGGCGGCCCGCGGGTCGGCGTCGAGGGTGGCGACGTCACCCACGGCCACGATGTCGGTGCCCTCGATGAGCACCGACCCGGGGTCGAGCACCTGCCGGGGTCCGGACATGGGGAGCACGACGCCGCCGCGCACGAGGGTGGGCATCCGGCCACCCAAGAGCGCGCTCAACAACTTGTCAATGCGCGCGACACAGTCTTCACGGCCCGGAAACGGCTGCGGGTACATTCCGGGCCGTGCCCGCCCGCCACCCCCTCCTCGTTGCGCTCGAGCCGGTGGCCGACGTGCTGGGCGCCACGCTCGTCCCCGCCTCGCGGGTGACGGCGGGGGACGTGCCGCTGCACTGGGAGGGCGAGCTCGTCGGCGGCCTGCGCCTCCCCGGCGTCCACGGCACGCTGGAGCGGATGATCGCCGCCGTCGAAGCCGAGCTCGGGGCGCCGCTCGCCGCCCTGTCGCGTGAGGACAAGCAGCGGGCCGTCCGCCTGCTCGACGGCCGGGGCGCGTTCCAGCTCCGCAAGGCGGTCGAGGACGTGGCCGACGCCCTCGGTGTCAGCCGCTTCACCGTCTACAACTACCTGAACGCCGACGGGGGGTGAGTGCCGTGTCGCTGGTCGTCGAGTTCACGATCGAACCGTTCGTCGAAGGCGAGCCCGGCCCGCACGTGCGGGCCGCGGTCGAGGCCGCCGAACGGTCGGGGGTCGCGGTCGACTTCGGCCCGTTCGGCACGACGGTGTCCGGCGGCGACGACGCGGTGCTCACGGCCGTCGACCGTCTCCTGCGGGCCGCCACGGCCGCGGGCGCCACCCGGGTGTCGCTCCAGGTCGTCCGCGAGACCTGAGGCGTGCGTTGCGCTTCCGTCAACGGTCCGTGAACCCCGAGGACCGGAGATCGCGGCAGGGCTAGGTTCCGCCCATGCCTCCGGGACCCCCGCCCGCCGCCGACGGGTCGCCCGTCGACCTGCTCGTCACCGGCGCCGACCTCGTGGTCACGATGGACGACGACCGGCGCGAGATCGCGGGGGGCTGGGTGGCGTGTTCGGGTGGGTTCGTCACCGCCGTCGGCGGGCCCGGCGACACGCCGCCAGCGGCGACGAAGGTGCTGCGCGCCGACGGGTGCCTGATCACGCCCGGCCTCGTGAACACGCACCACCACATCTACCAGAACCTCACGCGGGCCTATCTCCCCGCCACGAGCAGCACCTTGTTCGACTGGCTGACCACGCTGTACCCGCGCTGGGCGCTGCTCGACGAGGAGGCGTCGTACGTGTCCGCCTGGGTCGGGCTGGCCGAGCTGGCCGTGGGGGGCTGCACCACCTCGACCGACCACCTCTACGTCCACCCGGCCGCGGGCGGCGACCTGCTGACGGCCGAGATCGAGGCCGCCCGCGACCTCGGCGTGCGCTTCCACCCGACCCGGGGGTCGATGTCGCTCTCGCAGAAGGACGGTGGCCTGCCGCCCGACTCGGTGGTCCAGGACGACGACGCCATCCTCGCCGCCAGCGAGGAGGCGGTCGCCCGCCACCACGACCCCGAGCCCGGCGCCATGGTGCGGGTGGCGCTGGCCCCCTGCTCGCCGTTCTCGGTGACGCCCGCCCTCATGCGGCGCACCGCCGAGCTGGCCGAGCGCCTCGACGTCCGTCTGCACACGCACCTGGCCGAGGACCCCGACGAGGACACCTTCTGCCTCGAGACGTTCGGCCGCCGCCCCATCGAGCACTTCGAGGACTGCGGATGGGGTTCGGACCGCTCGTGGGTCGCCCACTGCATCTACCCGGACGAGAAGGAGATCGCCCGGATGGGCGCCTGGGGCACGGGCGTCGCCCACTGCCCGAGCTCGAACATGATGATCGGCGGCGGCGGCATCGCGCCGGTCGCCGCCTACCGCACCGCCGGGGTGCCGGTCGGCCTGGGGTGCGACGGGTCGGCGTCGACCGACTGCGCGTCGCTGTGGCTCGAGGCCCGGGGCGCCCTCCTGCTCGGGCGCCAGCGGGGCGGTCCGACGTCGTTCACCGCCCGGGACGCCCTCGAGCTGGGTACCCGCGGCTCGGCGGCCTGCCTCGGCCGGCTCGGCGAGCTGGGGGTCCTGGCGCCGGGGGCGGCGGCCGACCTGGTGGCCTGGAGGCTGGACGGCCTCGCGTTCGCCGGGGCGCTCACCGATCCCGTCGAGGCGCTGCTCCGCTGCGGCCCGACCCAGGCGTTCCACACCGTGATCGCCGGCCGCCCGCTGGTCGAGGACGGTGAGCTGCGGGTCACCGGTCTGTCCGACGTGCTCGGACGCCACCGGCTCGCCGCCGCCCGTCTCCAGGGCGTGGAGCCGTAGCGGCGCCCGGGTGGTGACACCCCGGGGGACCGGGGATGCGGCCCCGACGCCTCGACCACCACCGTCCGTAGACTCCGCGCCATGCCGATCGATGGTGACTACGAGCCGAGTGCGTGGGACTGGGTGGCGAAGCAGGTCGACCAGTACGAGTCGTCCGGGGGAACGACGGGGCTCACCCTCCAGGGCAAGCCGGTCGTCGTGGTGACGATGCGCGGCCACAAGTCGGGCAAGGTCCGCAAGGCCGCGCTGATGAAGGTCGAGCACGACGGCGACTACGCCCTCGTGGCGTCCAAGGGTGGCGACCCCGCCCATCCCGGCTGGTACCACAACATCGTCGCCGACCCCGACGTCACCCTCCAGGACGGCACGCTCGTGCAGGACATGCGCGCCCGCGAGGTGGATGGCGCGGAGCGGGACGAGTGGTGGGCCCGCGCCGTCGACGCCTGGCCCGACTACGCCAACTATCAGCGCAAGACCGACCGCACCATCCCCGTCTTCGTGCTCGAGCCGGCGGGCTGAGCTGGCCGGGCCCGCCTCCCGGGCCCGGCGCCATGCGCCGCTCATCGAGGCGCAACACGGGGGAAACACCCCGTCCGTACGTTCAACAACATGTTGAACGCCTCCCCGCCGGCGGACGGCGGCACGGCCGGCACCGACGTCCTCGTGCTGCGCGGCGGTCGGGTGATCGATCCCGCCTCGGGTGTCGACGGCGTGGCCGACGTGGTGGTGGCGGACGGGCGCATCGCCGCGGTCGGCCCCCGCGCCGGCGACGACGTGGTCGCCGCCGACCCGGCCGCCAGCGTGGTCGAGGCCGCCGGCCTCGTCGTCACCCCGGGTCTCATCGACCTCCACGCCCACGTGTTCCCCGGCCTCGGCGACTTCTGCGTCGAGCCCGACCGGGCGGGGGTGCGGACGGGCGTCCCGGTGGTCGTCGACGGCGGCACCAGCGGCGTCGCCACGTTCACCCTGGCTCGCAACTGGCTCGAGGGCTCGGGCGCGGCCACACGGGTGCTGGCGTTCATGGACCCCTGCCAGCTCTACCTGGCCACGGGCGACTTCATCTGCCACAAGCTGCGCATCGCCGACGACGAGAGGAACCTCGACCTCGACTCGACCGCCGCCGCCCTCGCCACCCACGCCGACATCGTCGTCGGCTTCAAGGTGCGGGCCACCCACACGGGCGACGACACGCACAGCCCGTTCCTGTCGGGCGCCCAGCGGGTGGCGGGCCACAAGCCGGTGATGGTCCACCTCGGCCGCTTCCCCCACACCCCGACCATCACCAACGAGGCCCTGCTCACGACCCTGCGCCCGGGGGACGTCGTCACCCACGCCTTCCGTGCGGGCGGTGGCCAGCTCGACCCCGCCACGGGGGCCGTGACGCCCGAGTTCGCCGAGGCCGTCGAGCGGGGCGTCCGCCTCGACGTCGGGCACTCGGGCACCGACTTCCGGTTCCGCACCGCCCGCCGGCTGTTCGACGCCGGCCACCTGCCGCACTCGATCTCGACCGATCTCAACATCTACAACGTCGACGATCCCGTCGGCTCGCTGCCGAAGACGATGTCGAAGATCTGGGCGCTCGGGGTCGACCTGCCCGCGGTGGTGGCCATGGCGACCACCGGTCCGGCGACGTCGATCGGGCGGCAGGACGAGCTGGGCAGCCTGGCCATCGGCCGGCCGGCCGAGGTGTCGGTCCTGCGGATCGAGGACGGCCCGGTCGAGCTGTCCGACGGGCACGAGACCATCACCGCCGACCGCCAGCTGGTGCCCGTGGGGTGCGTGCGCGGCGGCCGGTGGCTGGGTGCCGACGCGCTGGTGCCGGCGTGATGCGCGTGGGTCGCCGCCGCGCTCCGCCGCTGGCTGGTCGCCGTGTTGCGGCCGGCCGCCGGCAGCGACGGCCGTTGCCTGGCCGGTGCCTCGGCCCGCCCGCCGGCGCGATGACGGCCAGCGTCCGCGTCGGGAGCGGGACCGGCGGGTCCGATCGCGCCGCTCGGGGCGACGACGCCGACGCCCCCGGCACCCGGTGGGCCGACGGACTGCGGGCCGTGCTCGCCCACCACTGGCACCCGGTGTGCGCGGCGACCGACCTGCCCGGACCCGTGGGGGTGCGCCTCCTCGGCCGCGACCTGGTGGTCGCCCGGCTGGGTGTGGACGGCGGCCGCGGACCAGCGCAGACCGACGGTCGCGTCGTCGCGCTCGTCGACCGCTGCCCCCACCGCTCGACCCGCCTCTCGGTCGGGGCCGTCGACGGCGACTGCCTGCGGTGTGCGTACCACGGGTGGGCGTTCGACGCCGGTGGTCGCTGCGTGGAGATCCCGTCGCTGCCCGGCGGCCCGATCCCCGGACGCGCCGCGGTCGACGCCTTCGCGGCGGTCGTGGAGCACGGCTTGGTCTGGGTGCGCCTCGACTCGTCGGTCCCGACCCGGGTCCCCGCGTGCCCGGCCCGGTCCGACCCCGAGATGAAGGTCCTGACCGGCGAGCCGTACACGTGGCCGGTCTCCGCCCCCCGGCGGGTCGAGAACTTCGTCGACCTCGCGGACTTCGCCTTCGTCCACGACGGCAGCCTGGGCCGGAGGGACGAGCCCGTGCCGCCGATCCCCGACGTGCGCCGCGCCGAGGGCGAGCTGCTGTTCGACTACGACCCGCCCGCCTACCCCGACGAGCGGGACGACACCGCCATGCTCGCCGCCAGCAGCTACCGCATGCCGATGCCGTGCAGCGTCGACATCGCCTTCACCTACCCCGACGGCCGCCGCCGTCGCCTGTGGATGGCCGCGAGCCCGGTCGACGACGCCACGTGCCGCACGTTCTGGTGCCTCGGGCGCACCGACGACATCGCCGGCGACGACCGCGACCACCTCGCGTTCCAGGACCGGGTGCTGGCCGAGGACGAGCCGGTGGTCTGCAACCAGGTGCCCCCCGAGATGCTGCTCGACCCCGCGGCCGAGCTGTCGGTGCGCACGGACAAGGTGTCGATCGAGTACCGCCGCTGGCTGCGCGAGCTGGCGACCGCAGCGCTGGCCGGACCCGCGGCGTACGCGGCCGCGATCGACGGCGCAGGCACCCTCGCCGCGGCGGTCGCCACCGTGCCGGGTGACACGGGGACGAACCTCACGTGACCGTTTGCGCACCCGCGGTGGCCTTCGTCGGGTCACGGCCCCGGTGGTGTCAGGACAGCAGTCGCCGGGGCGCGCACCCCCGGGCACCTGAACGGAGCGAGCGGCCGCGACCCGGGGGTTCATCGACCGGTAACATGCGCGAATTCAACAGTTCGTTGAACGCGACCAGCCTCGCCCACCGTGACCGTCCTCGCCCCCGATCGACTCGACACCGCGTTGTCGGCACTCGCCGACGACCCGGGTCTGACCGTGCTGGCGGGCGGCACCGACCTGATGGTCGAGGTCAACTACGGGCACCGCCGCCCCGACGGCGTGCTGTCGCTGCGGCGCCTGGCCGAGCTGCGCCACTGGCACGTCACCCCGGCCGACGGCGACCGCCCGGGCGAGGTGGTCCTCGGCGCGGCGACGACGTTCAGCACGCTCCTCGGCCCCGAGCTGGCCGCGCTGCTGCCCGCACTCGCCCAGGCCGCCCGCACCGTCGGCAGCCCGCAGATCCGCAACACCGGGACGATCGGCGGGAACCTGGCGACCGGCTCCCCCGCCGGCGACACGCTGCCCGTGCTGGCGGCGCACGGCGCATCGGTCGATCTGGCCGGGGCCACCGGGCGCCGCGCCGTACCCGTCGCGGGCTTCCTCACCGGCCCCAAGCGCACCGATCTCCGTCCCGGTGAGCTCATCGCCGCCGTGCGCGTCCCCCTCGTGCCCGGTCCGGCCGAGTTCCTCAAGATCGGCGTGCGCAACGCCATGGTCATCGCCGTCGCCAACTGTGCGCTCCTGGCCGACACGACCCGGCGCACCGTGCGGTGCGCGTTGGGGTCGGTCGGGCCGGTTCCCGTGCGCGACGCCGAGGCCGAGGCCTGGGCGGCCGAGCGGATCGACTGGGAGGGCGGGTCGGCCTGCGACCCCGCGGTGGCGGCCGAGTTCGGCGCCCGCATGGCCGAGGCGAGCCGCCCGATCGACGACCACCGGGCCACGGCCGCCTACCGCCGCCACGCGGTCGGCGTGCTCGCTCGCCGGGCCCTCCAGCGGGCGTTCCCCGGGCCCGCCGCCCGCTCACAGGCGACCCCCGGCGCCGGATCGACCGGGACGGCCGCCGCGTGAGCGGCACCGTCTACGAGCTGGTCGTCAACGGCGCACCCCGCCGCGTCGAGGGCGCGCACGCGGGCGACAGCCTGCTGCACGTCCTGCGCGACCGGCTCGGGCTCCCCGGGGCCAAGAACGCCTGTGAGCAGGGTGAGTGCGGATCGTGCTCGGTGCTGGTCGACGGCGTGCTCGTGTGCGCCTGCCTCGAGCTGGCCGAGGCGGCGGTGGGCTGCACCGTGACCACCGTCGAGGGGTTGACCCCGGCCGGCGGCGAGCCCGGAGACGCCGCACTGGCCGGCGACGTGCTCACCGACGTCCAGCAGGCGATGGTCGAGGCCGGCGGCGTGCAGTGCGGGTTCTGCACGCCCGGGTTCGTCGTCGCCATCCACGACCTCCTCGACCGCGTCTCGTGCCCCGGGCCGCTCGAGGTTCGGGAGGCGCTGGCCGGCAACCTGTGCCGCTGCACCGGCTACGGCCGCATCCTCGCCGCGGTCGAGCAGGTCGTGGCGGTCCGCACCGCGGCGGCCATCGCCACGTCCGGCCCCGAGGGCGGCGACCCGTGACGGACCTCCAGACCCGTCCCACGATGCGGGGCGGACCGGCCGACGGGCGCGTCGGCGACAGCCCGGTCCGCCCCGACGGCACGCCGAAGGTGCAGGGCCGCTTCGCGTTCTCGTCCGATCTCCACGCCGACGGGATGCTGTGGGGCCGCACGCTGCGGTCGCCCCACCCGCACGCCCGCATCACGTCCGTCGACGTCGGCCCGGCCCTGGCCATCGCGGGGGTGGCCTGCGTCGTCACCGCCGACGACGTGCCGGGCGCCACCACCTACGGGCTGATCTCGGCCGACCAGCCCGTGTTCGCCCGCGACGTCGTGCGCTTCGTCGGCGAGCCGGTGGCCGCGGTGGCGGCCGACCACCCCGACACCGCCCGCCGAGCGCTCGAGGCGATCGCGGTCGGGTACGAGGTCCTGCCGCCGCTGGTGGACGCGGACGCCGCGCCCGCCGCACCGCCGATCCACCCCGAAGGCAACGTCATCCGCCGGGTCGTGGTCACCCACGGCGACGTCGGCGCGGGGACCGACGGCGACGTGGTGGTCGAGGGCACCTACGAGGTCGGCATGCAGGACCAGGCCTTCCTCGGGCCCGAGTCGGGCCTGGCCGTACCCGACGGCTCCGGCGGCATCGACCTGTGGGTGGCGACGCAGTGGCTGCACGAGGACCGCGACCAGGTCGCCGCGTGCCTCGCGCTCACCCCCGACGACGTGCGCCTGCACCTCGGGGGCGTCGGCGGTGCCTTCGGCGGGCGGGAGGACGTGAGCATGCAGGTCCACGCCTGCCTGCTGGCGCTGGCCGCCGGGCGGCCCGTGAAGATGAGCTACCTGCGGGACGAGTCGTTCCTCGGTCACGTCCACCGCCACCCGGCCCGGCTCCGCTACCGGCACCACGCCACCCACGACGGCGAGCTGGTGAAGGTCGAGGCCGAGGTGGTGCTCGACGGCGGGGCGTACGCGTCCTCGTCGTCGGCCGTGATCGCCAACGCGGCGCGCTTTGCGTGCGGGCCGTACCGGTTGCCCAACGCGCACATCGACGCCGTCGTCGTCCGGACCAACAACCCGCCATGCGGCGCGATGCGGGGCTTCGGGGCGGTGCAGGTCTGCTTCGCCCACGAGGCGCAGATGGACCGCCTCGCCGCGGTGCTGGACATCGACCCGGTCGAGCTGCGACTGCGCAACGCGCTCGCGTCGGGAGACGTGTTGCCCACGGGCCAGCGGATCACCGGCACCGCGCCCGTGGCCGAGTGCATCCGGGCCGCCGTGGCCCACCCGCTCCCACCCCCGGCGGGCGACGGCCTGCTCGAGCGGCCGGGCGGCGCAGGGCGCACCGACGACCCGGCCCGCACCCGGCGCGGCGTCGGGGTGGCGGTCGGGTTCAAGAACCTCCTCTACTCCGAGGGCTTCGACGACAGTTCCGAGGCGCACGTCCGCCTGGCGGGCGGGGTGGCCACGGTGTCCTGTGCGGTCGCCGAGGTCGGCCAGGGCTTCGTGACGATCGCCGGGCAGATCGCCCGCACCACCCTCGGGTGCCCGGCGGTGGTGGTCGAGCCGGCGGCGACGGCCGGGATCGGCTCGGCCGGGTCGTCGTCGGCGTCCCGCCAGACGTGGATGTCGGGCGGCGCCGTGCTGCGCGCCTGCCGGCTGGTGGCCGACCAGGTGCGGGCCGACCTCGCCCGGCGCGTCGGGGTGGCCGCCGAGGCCCTCGTCGTCGACGACGAAGGCCGCATCGCGTCGTCCGACCCTGCGGTCGGGGTCGACACCACGGTTGTCGCCGCGGCGGGCGACGGGGTGTACGAGGCCACCGCCGTCCACCGCCACCGCCCGACCGCGCCCCTCGACGAGCGGGGTCAGGGCGAGGCGGACGTCAGCTACGCGTTCGCCGCCCACCGGGCCGTGGTCGACGTCGACCCCGACCTCGGCCTCGTGCGGGTCGTCCAGGTCACCACCGGTCAGGACGTCGGCCGGGTGCTCCACCCGACGCAGGTCACCGGACAGATCGAGGGCGGCATCGCCCAGGGCGTCGGGCTGGCCGTGATGGAGGAGATCGTCGTCGACGGCGGGCTGGTGCGGAACCCCAGCTTCACCGACTACCTCATCCCCACCGTGGCCGACGCCCCCGAGGTGCTTGCCACCTACATCGAACAGCCCGAGCCGGGCGCCCCCTTCGGGGCCAAGGGCGTGGGCGAGCCGCCGACGATCTCGTCGACCGCGGCGGTGGCGGCCGCCGTCCGCGACGCGACGGGCGCCGCCGTCACGCGGGTGCCGGTGCGACCGTGGGACCTCATGTCGTGAGGGCGCAGGCGTGGGGCGCACGCGCGTGAGGGCGCACGCGTGACGGCCGGCGTGCCAGAGTCGGCGTCCATGGACGAGGTCGCCCCCGCTCGCGTCGACGACGACTGGGAGGAGGCCGGGCCCGCTCCCGAACGCGAGGTCCTGACGTGGGAGCGGTTCGGGTCGGCCTCTCGCGAGCTGGCGCGGATCGTGGTCGACGACGGGTACCGGCCCGACGTCGTGATCGCCATCGCCCGCGGTGGCCTCACCGTGGCGGGCGCGCTCGCCTACGCGCTCGGGGTCAAGAACTGCGGGTCGATGAACGTCGAGTTCTACACCGGCATCGACGAGCGCCTGGACGTTCCGGTGGTGCTGCCGCCCACGCTCGACCTCGTGGACGTGCGGGGCCTGCGCGTGCTGGTGGCGGACGACGTCGCCGACACCGGGCACACCCTGCGGCTGGTGCGCGAGGTCCTGGCCCAGCACGTGGCCGAGGCCCGCACCGCGGTGCTGTACAGCAAGCCCCGTTCGGTCGTCGCCCCCGACTACTCCTGGCAGGAGACCGATCGTTGGATCGTGTTCCCCTGGTCGGCCCAGCCCCCCGTCACGAGCGGCCCACCGTCGTGAACGCGCCGGCGATCGACGGGAAGCGGCTGCTGGCCGACCTCGAGGCGCTCGCCGCGGTGGGAGACACGGGAGACGGGGGAAACTGCCGGCTCGCCCTCACCGACGAGGACGCCGGCGGGCGCGAGCTGGTCGTCGGCTGGATGCGGGACCTCGGGCTCGCCGTCCGGGTCGACCGCATCGGCAACGTCGTCGCCACCCGGGCGGGCGCCGACGGCACGCTCGACCCGGTGATGACCGGCAGCCACATCGACACCGTCCGCACGGGCGGCCGCTACGACGGGACCCTCGGTGTGCTGGCCGGGCTGGAGGTCGTGCGCGCCCTCGACGATGCGGAGGTCCGCACCCGCCGCCCGCTGGCCGTCGCCTTCTTCACCGACGAGGAGGGCAGCCGGTTCGCACCCGACATGCTCGGCAGCCTCGTCTACGCCGGCGGCCTGCCGCTGGAGGACGCCCTCGACATCGTCGCCATCGACGGTGCCGTGCTCGGCGCGGAGCTCGAGCGCATCGGCTGGGCCGGCGACGCCGCGGTGCCCGGGCCGGCGCCACACGCCTACGTCGAGCTGCACATCGAGCAGGGGCCCCTGCTGGAGGAGCAGGGCGTCACGATCGGCGCGGTCACCGGCGTCCAGGGCATCTCCTGGCAGGAGCTGACCCTCACCGGGCAGTCCAACCACGCGGGCACCACCCCCATGCGGCTGCGACGCGACGCCGCCCATGCGGCGGCCGAGGTCGCCATCGCGGTCCGCCACCTCGCCACCGACCTCGGCGGCCACCAGGTCGGCACCGTGGGCCGCATCGACGTCCACCCCAACCTGGTCAACGTGGTGGCGGCGAAGGCGACGCTGACGGTCGACCTGCGCAACACCGACGAGGCCGTGCTGGCCGCGTCCGAGCGGGGCCTGCGGGCCCGCGTGGACGAGATCGCCGCCGCCGAGGGTGTGACCGCTGCGTGGCGGTCACTGGCCCGGTTCGCCCCGGTCGCCTTCGCGGAGGAGGTGATCTCGTTGGTCGAGCAGGCCGCGGTCGACCGCGGGCACTCGGTGATGCGGTTGCCGTCGGGCGCCGGCCACGACGCTCAGATGCTCGCCCGCCTGTGCCCGAGCGGCATGGTGTTCGTCCCGAGCCGCGGCGGGGTCAGCCACAACCCGGCCGAGTTCACCGAGCCCGAGGACCTGGCCGCGGGGTGCCAGGTCCTGGCCGACGTCATGGTCCAGCTGGCATCGTGACGTCGAGCCGGCGCATCGACCCCGGCGCCGTCAGGTCCGCAGTGCGAGGGGAGAACCGATGTCCCGTGTCGTGAACGTGGCGGCCGCGCAGATGGGGCCGATCGAGCGCGACGACAGCCGGGCCACCGTCGTCGAGCGGTTGATCGCCCTGCTGCGGACGGCGGCCGACCGGGGCGCCGACCTCGTCGTCTTCCCCGAGCTGGCCCTGACGACGTTCTTCCCCCGCTGGTGGTACGCCGACGGCGACCCCGCACTCGCGGCGTGGTACGAGGCCGAGGTGCCGGGGCCCGACACGAAGCCGCTGTGGGACGAGGCCGTGCGGCTCGGGGTCGGCTTCTGCCTGGGGTTCGCCGAGCTGACGAACGACGGCCACCGCTTCAACACGGCCGTCCTCGTCGGGCCCGACGGCGAGGAGGTCGGCCGCTACCGCAAGATCCACCTGCCCGGTCACGGCGAGCACGAGCCGTGGCGCCCGTTCCAGCACCTCGAGAAGCGCTACTTCGAGCGGGGCGACCTCGGCTTCCCCGTGTACACGGGCTTCGGAGGGACGGTCGGGATGCTCATCTGCAACGACCGCCGCTGGCCCGAGTCGTACCGCGTCATGGGGCTGCGGGGGGTCGAGCTGATCTGCATCGGGTACAACACGCCGCTGCACAACCCCCCGGCGCCCGAGCACGACCGGTTCAGCGACTTCCACAACCACCTGGTCATGCAGGCGGGCGCCTACCAGAACGGCACGTTCGTGGTCGGCGTGGGCAAGGCCGGGACGGAGGCGGGCATCGAGCACATCGGCGGGTCGTGCGTGATCCACCCGTCGGGCACGATCGTGGCCGAGTGCACGACGCTGGGCGACGAGGTGGTGGTCGCCGCGTGCGACCTCGACGACACGGTGTCGTACAAGACCACGCTGTTCGACTTCGCCCGCCACCGCCAGCCCGACCAGTACCGCTCGCTCGTCGACGAGGGCTGAGGTCCCCGCCGCGGGCTCAGCCGGCTGCCGTCGGCGCGGCTGCGGCCGGAGGAGGGGGCGCCGCCGTGGTCGGCGGTGTGGTGGTGCTGGATGAGGGGGGCGCGGTGGTCGACGTGGTCGTGCTCGACGGCGAGGGCTCGGTCGTCGTGGTGGCGACCTCGCCCGCTCCCGTCGAGGCCGGCGGCTCGGCCGCATCGGGCTCGGGGGCCGGCTCCACCGGGCCCTGGCTCGGGGCGGTCGTCGTCGTGCCGTGGCCGTCGGCCGTCCCCGAGCCGTCGTCGCCCTGGCCGTCGCTGGCCTGACCGCCGTCGAAGAGTGCCCCGATGGAGGTGCGCCCGCCGCCCGCACCGCCGGAGAGGGGACCGTCGGTGACGACCTCGATGAGGCTCACCGCCCCGAGCGAGAGCACGAGGACGACGGCGACGCCCGCCGCGAGGCGGAAGCGATGGTGGGCCAGCCTCGCCAGCCAGCCGCCGTCCGCGGGAGCCGCCGTCGCCGTCGCGGCGGACGGGGATCGCTCGTCCCCGGTGGGTGTGACCCCGGCCCTCTGGGTGCCCGCAGTCGCCTCACGCTCGACGAGATCGCCCGGCGCACCGACCGCGGTGGAGGACCCTGTCCGCCCCCCGGAACCGGCGGGACGGCCGAGGCGCAGGGCCTGCACCTGCTGGAGGCGGGCGGTGGTGCGGCGGATGCCGAGGCCGTAGGCGGCGGTGCCGATGGTGGCGACGATGCTCACCAGAGCCGCGCCGACGATTGTCCCGGCCACGCCGAAGAACGACGCCACCACCGCGGCCGACGTCGAGGCCAGGACGCTGGCGGCCACCTGGCTGCCGCTGACGCGGATGCGCTCGTGTCGGGCCGACGAT
>CAWJFG010000006.1:0-28374 GCA_963842015.1 uncultured Acidimicrobiales bacterium
TCCCGGCGACTGTCGGCGGGGTCCGTCAGCCTCGACCGGTGAGGGCCGCCAGCTCGGCCAGCAGCTCGGACCAGTGGGTCAGCGCCACGTAGTGGCCCGCGCCGGCGACGACGGTGAGCGTGGCATCGGACAGGTGGGCGGCGTACCAGCGGCCGAAGGCCACGGGTGTGACCTGATCGACCTCGCCGTACCAGAGCCGGACCGGGCACCGCACACGGGCGAGGTCCACGTCCAGCGGGCGGGCCTGGGCCTCGACGTCGGCGGCGACGCCCGCCAGGCCGTGGCGCACGGCCTCCACCAGCCCGGCGGCCATCGCCTCGGCGCCACCGGGCACCGAGGCGAGCTCGACCGCGTCGGCCGGCGAGCGCTGGGCCTCCTGGTGCTCGGTCGCCAGCGGCTCGTCGCACGGGTGGGGCGCCAGCATCGGGGCCACCTCGTCGCCCAGCTCGCCGGGGGGAACGACGTCGGCCAGCTCGATCACGCCCAGCCGCGCCCCGCCCGCGGCGCGGACCGCGGGATCGTCGTACGCCTGGCGGGGAACGAGCCCGGCCACGATGCCGAGCGCCGCCACCCGACCGGCCAGCGGACCCGCGTCCTCGCTCGGTGCGCCGACCGGTGGGGCCGATCCGTGGGCCGCCAGCGCCACGCCCCCGAGCGCCCCGCCCGACCACGCCAGCACCGCGCACCGCCCGACCCCGACGGCGTCGAGGGCGGCGGCGACGTCGGCCGCCCACGCCGCGGGCCAGTCGGGCGACCAGGGGCCGGCCTCGAGGGGCGAGGAGCCCCCGCAGCCCGGCCGGTCGATCGCCAGCAACCGCACGCCGCCCGCCTCGGCCAGCCCGTCGTCGGGGTGACGGGCGAGCCGCGAGTCGGGGGTGCCGTGCAGGTAGAGGACGGGCACGCCGTCGGGGTCGCCGACGTCGTCCAACGCCAGCGTGCGCCCGCCGCCGAGGGCCACCGTGCGGGTCGGGGGACGGGGGGCCACGGGCGCGCAACCTACACTCGGGGCCGCCCCGACAGGTGACCGCGACGACTCGGCCCACGCACGGCCGAGAGGTCGACGGCCGCCGTGTCCGGCGCCCCGTCGTGGGCGCTCGCCACGGTCCAGCCGGTCGGGGCAGCGTCACATCACCCGGCGGTACCGGCGACCCGCCTCACCAAAACCGGAGGTCACCCCCTCATGCAGCCACACGGGACGCGCCCGCCGTCGCGGTGCCGTCCCCACCGACAGTCCGCACCGGGGTGACGGCCACGCACGTCGCCATCGCCGCGGTGGGGGCCTACGTCGGCGCCCAGGTCATCGCCAACGTCACGAGCGTGAAGATCGGCTCGACGTTCGGTCGGGCGGTCGACATGGGCACGTTCGTGTACCCGATCACCTTCACGCTCCGCGACGTCGTGCACAAGGCGCTGGGCAGGCGCCTCGCCCGCACGGTGGTCCTGACCGCGGCAGCGGTCAACCTGTTCCTCGCCGTCTACCTGCAGTGGGTGGTGCGGGTGAAGCCCGACGCCAGCTACCCGTTCGACGAGGAGTTCGGGACGGTGCTCGGGCCCGTGTGGCGCATCGTGGTGGCGTCGATCGTGGCCCAGGTCATCAGCGAGCTGGTCGACACCGAGGTGTACCACTGGTTCGTCCGGCGGGTCACCACGCGCTACCAGTGGGCCCGGGTGGCGGTCAGCAACGCGGTCAGCGTGCCGCTCGACAACGCCATCTTCGCGATCGGGGCGTTCGGGGCGCTGCCGTTCCTGGCCGACGACGCCTTCACCCTGCCTTGGCCGGCGGTGTGGGACGTGTTCGTCGTGAACCTCGTCATCAAGAGCCTGGTGTCGGTGGTGAGCCTGCCGCTGATCTACCTGTCGCCCGACCGCGACTGGCGCGCCGACCCCGACGACGCGTGAGGGCCACCCTCGGACAGGCGGTAACGTCGTCGGCCGTGCGCACCACGATCCTGCGGGTGCGCGGCGGTGGGAGGCTGTCGAGCCCGTCTGGCGGGAGCTGCTGGTCGACCATCCGCCGCGCTCCATGTTCCAGACGGCCGAGTGGGCCGAGGCGATGGCCGAAGAGGCCCACGGCGAGCGGGCCCGCTGGGTGGTGGCCGAGGACGACGACGGTCCGCTCGCCGTCCTGCCGTTCGAGCTGCGCGAGCGCCGGCAGGGTCCGGTGCGCCTGCGCGTGCTCGGCAACGAGCGCACGAGCGACGGGCTCATCGCCGACCGGGCGCACCCCACCGAGGTGCGGTCCGGCCTGCTGGCGGCGATGGCGGCCTCGGGCGAGCCCGTCGACATGGTGACGCTGGGCGGCCTCCGCGACGGGCGGGGGTTCACCCGCCTGGCCACGGCCGCCACCCAGGGCCTGGCCGCCGAGGACCGCTACGGCGGCCACTCGGTGATCACCACCGTCAAGCCGTACGACGAGTGGCTGGAGGCGGCCGGGCGCAACCTGCGGACGGGGCTGCGCAAGGCCCGCAACCGCTTCGAGCGCCGGGGCGAGATGACGATCACCGTGGCCTCCGAGCCGGACGAGGTCGCCGAGGCGTTCGCCGAGTTCGTCGCCATCGAGGGGTCGGGCTGGAAGGCCGACAGCGGTGCGCTGGCCAACAAGCCGGTCGACCACGCCCGGATGCAACGCTTCCTCCTCGGCGGGGCGCAGGCGGGGCGCGTGAGCGTGCGCACACTGCGCCTCGACGGGCGACCGGCGGCGTCCCAGCTCACCGGGATCATCGGCAACACGCTCGAGCTGTTGAAGGTCGCCTACGACGACGAGCTCTCCGACCTGTCGCCCAGCAACATCCTCATGGCCGACCTGGTCCGAGACTGCTGCGAGCGGATCGACGTGGCCAGCATCGACCTCGTGACCAACCAGCCGTGGCACACCCGCTGGCACGCCGAGGTGTATCCGACCTACCGGGTGCGCGACGCCAACCTCCGCCGCCCCGGCGGGATCCTGGTCCGTCTCGCCGGTGCCGCGGCGGGGCTGCGCTCGGGCAGGCCGGCCGAGCCGGTCGTCCCCTGACCCGCCCGGACGGCTCGCTTGTCGGCAGCTTGACCCGTGGGTCAATCTTCTCCTCGTGCCGACCGAGACCGTGACGTTCCCAGGTGCCCGTCCGCCGGACCGCCGGCGCACCGTGCTCTCCCACGGCGTCCGCCTCGCCGTCTACGAGTGGGGTGACCCCGACGCCCTGCCGCTGGTCCTGGCCCACGGCGGCTTCGACTTCGCCCGCACCTTCGACGTGTTCGCCCCGCTGCTGGCCGAGGCCGGCTGGCGGGTCGTGGCCTGGGACCAGCGCGGCCACGGCGCCTCCGAGCACACGGCGATGTACTCGTGGGAGGCCGACCTCCGCGACACGCTCGCGGTCATCGACTCGGTGACGGCGGGGCCGCTGCCGGTCGTGGGCCACTCGAAGGGCGGGTCGGTCATGGTCCAGTTCGCGGCCGCGCTGCCGCACCGGGTCAGCGCCCTCGTCAACCTCGACGGCGTCCCCAGCGGGCGGTCGATGCCCGACGTCCCCGACCACGAGCGCACCAAGCTGCTGGCCGGCGAGCTGGCCGGCTGGCTCGACTTCCGCCGCCGGACGGCCACGAAGCAGCGCCGGCCCGACACGATCGACGGGCTGGCCGAGCGGCGGCGGCGGATGAACCCCCGGCTGTCGAAGGAGTGGCTGCGCTACCTCGTCTCGGTGGGAGCGCGTCACGACGACGAGGGCTGGCGCTGGATGATCGACCCGTCCCTGCGGCTCGGCGGCTTCGGCCCCTGGCGGCCGGAGTGGGCCATGTCCCGGCTGCCGGGTCTGAGCGTGCCGATGCTGGCCGTGCTGGGCCAACAGCCCGAGGTGATGGGGTGGGCGACCCCGCCCGACGAGGTCGCTCCCAACCTGCCCGAGGGCAGCCGCCTCGTCGTCTACGAGGACGTCGGGCACTTCGTCCACATCGAGCAACCTCACCGTGTCGCCGACCTGGTGGTGGAGTTCCTGGCGGGCAAGGGGAGCCCGGTCCGGTCACCTCAGTCCGCAGCCGGCCGCACGGTCCGGCGGTGACGCCGGGCCTCGTGATGACGACCCCGCGCCCTGCCCGCCGACCGTGACCGTGCGGAACAACCGCATCGACGTCGCCCTGCACCGCCTCCGTGGCGGCCTCGACGGGGACGCACGCGACGGGGACGAACGCGACGGGGACGAACGCGACGGGGACGGAGATGTCGAGGACGGCGACGGCGCCTCCCGCCCGCTGCTCCTGTTGCACGGACTGGGCGAGCGGTCGCCCGAGACCGTGCCCGATCACCTCGCGTCGTGGCCCGGCCCCGTGTGGGCGCTCGACTTCACGGGCCACGGCAACACGACGGTCCCCGCCGGAGGCGGGTACTTCTGCGAGCTGCTCATGTCCGACGTCGACGCGGCCCTCGGCCAGCTCGGGCCGGCCACCCTGCACGGTCGGGGCCTGGGCGGGTACGTGGCGCTGCTCGTCGCCGGGGCGCGGCCCGACCTGGTCCGCGGCGCCGTGCTGGACGACGGCCCGGGGATCGCCGGTGGGGGCTCCGAGCCGACGACGGCCTTCGTGCTCGGCCCGTCGCTCGGACCGGCACCCGCGCCCGATCCGTACGCCCTGCTCGAGCTCAGCCACGACGTGCGGCCGCCCGACTACGCCGCCACGTACGCCCGTCAGGCGGCCACCCTCTCGGGCCTCGACACCGCGATCGTGGTCAGCGCCGTCGTGCGCCCACCCTGGCTGGCGGCGGTCGCGGCCGAGCCGGGCGTCCGCACGCTGCCGCGCCCCCGCGCCCTCACCCCGTTTCTCCCCGCCTGACGGCCACGAGCCTGGCCCGCCGCGCCCCCGGCACCCCGGCGTTCGGTCGGCGACGGATGACCGTGATGGCACGGAGCGCCGCCGGAACCGTCGGGTCAGGTCGGTCAGGCGTCGCGCGAGGCGACGTAGCGGGCGAGGTCGACCAGCTCGTCGCGGGCGGCGGGGACCACGTCGGCCGCCTCGATGGCGTCGACCGCACGCCCGGTGAGCTCGTCGACGAGGCCCTCGACCTCGGCGAGGGCGCCCGTGTCGACCAGCGCCTGCTGGATGCCGGTCACGTCGGCGTCGGTCAGATCTCTCTGGCCGACCCGGTCGAGCACGGCCGAGGCGGCGGCGCCCGCAGGGGACGCGGAGGCCCGCTCGACCGCGGCGGCGAGCAGGGGCGTGGGCTTGCCCTCCCGGAGGTCCTGGCCGACGGGTTTGCCGGTCACCGTCGGGTCGCCGAACGCCCCCAGCACGTCGTCGCGGAGCTGGAACGCCTCGCCCAGCGGGTCGCCGTAGGCCGAGAGCGGCCCTGCCAGGTCGGCGAACCGCCCCGCCAGCGCCGCGCCCACGTGCAGCGGCCGCTCGATCGTGTACTTGCCCGACTTGTAGCGGGAGATGCGGCGGGCGCGGGCCCGGTCGCGGTCGGCCCGTGCGGTGCCGAGCAGGTCGAGGTACTGGCCCACGTCCAGCTCGAGCCGCAGCTCGCTCCACACCGACCACACGTCCCCCGACACGTCGCCGAGCAGCACGTCGGCGTACACGTGCGCCATGTCACCGACGAGGATCGCCGCACCCTCACCGAAGCGACGGTCCTCGCCCCGCCACCCCGCGGCCCGGTGGGCGTCCACGAAGGCCAGGTGGGTGGTGCGGGTGCCGCGCCGCGTCGGCGACCCGTCCATCACGTCGTCGTGCACCAGTGCGAACACGTGCAACATCTCGAACGCCGCGCCCACGTCGACCACCCGAGGGTCGTCCGGCTCGCCGCCCGCGGCCACGAACCCCCAATGGCAGAACGCCGGGCGCAGCCGCTTGCCACCGGCCTCGACCAGCCGGCGCAGCGCGTCCAGCGGCTCGGCGAGAGCCACGTCGACGGCGCTCCACCGGGCGCTCTCCGCGTCGAGGAGGTCGCGCAGGCGCCCGTCGACACGGAAGGCGATGGCACTGAGCGACGGGGGTGCGGCGGCGCGGGGGCGCATGGGCACGACCACGTTACGGGGCGGCGCCCGGCGGCCTGCATCCCGCGTCCTGCGCACAGGCGCCTGCTGCCGCGGCCGCGCTCAGCCGAGCGACGAGATCAGCCAGGTCCCGTCGACGCGCTGCGTCTCCAGCTCCCGGGTGCCCGTCTCGCCGTCGACGATGGCGGTGACCGACACGACCGCCTCGTCGCCGGTCTCGGAGACCAACGAGACGTCGAGGACGTCGAGCTCGGCCACGTCCGCCCGCCCTTCGGGGTCGGCCTCGCAGTCGGCGATCGCCTGCTCGGGCGAGTCGCCCACCGAGGTGAAGGTCTCGGGGACCACGAACTCGACGATCGCCTCGCAGTCGCCGGCCTCGACCGCATCGAAGAAGGCCGCGACCACCGCCTCGGGCGTGTCGGGGATGTCGGTCGTCCCGACCTCGGACCCCGCGTCCGGCACGTCTTGGCCGTCGGCGTCGGGCTCGTCGTCCGCGCCCTCACTGGTCTCGACGCTGTCGTCGCCGCCCGTCACCACGAGGACACCGCCGACGACCGCGATCACCGCGACGGCCGCGCCCACCGCGAGCAGGATGCGGCTCCTGCCACCGGACGGCGCCGGATCGGCGGGCGGCGGGTCGCCGACGGCCGAGGACGGGGGCGGCGGAGCGACGGGGGCAGGAGCGGTGGCCGCGAGCGAAGGCGGCGCAGTCCCCGCGACTCCGGCGGGCACCGCCGCGCCCGCCGGTCCCGGCCAGTCGCCGCCCGCGGGCGGCGGAGGGGGCGGAGGCGGAGGCGGGGGCGCAGGAGTCGCCTCGGACGACACCTGTTCGGTGAGATCGTCGTCGTGCGGATCGGGGGGTAGGGACATGTCCTGGTCTCCGCCTGCTCGAAGGACCACCCTGCCGGTGGTGGTGCGGGAGTTTGACACGCCCCCGCTACGGTGCGGCGTCGTGCGCGGACGAAATCGCCGGCCCACGCGCCGCTCGGCCCGCACCGTGATGACGGGTGCGCTCGCCGCGGTCGCGCTGACCGTCGCCGGGTGCGGGAGCGGCGATGAGGACCCCGGGCGCGACGGCCTCGCGCCCGACACGGCACGGTTCAGCTACGACTCTGATCGCGCCGAGGTGCCCCTCACCGCGTGCGGCCAGGACGGTGACGTGATCGTCCTGGCCGGGGCGCGGGGCGGGATCGTGGTGCAGGCGCACGTCGACGTGGGCGACGGCGGGATCGAGCGGTCGGGGGTCACGGCCGACCTCGGCGCCGAGGACGGCATCCTCGGCGCCTTCGGCGCGGGGCTCGACCCCGGCCCGGCCGGTGAGATCACCGACGTGCGGGTCGAGGGCGACCGGGTGATCGTCGAGGGCCGGTGGGCCCGCTTCGACGGCGATCTGAACCCCGTACCGGCCGCCCCGGATCAGCTCGTGGAGGGCCGGTTGGTCGCCCGCTGCCCGGAGACCCGGCCCGACACCGACTGACGCGTCATCCGACGGTGTCGTCGTCGATCTCGTCGTCCAGGTCGTCGAGGTCGTCGAGATCGTCATCGAGGTCGTCGTCGCCGGTGTCGCCGGCCCGGGCGTCGTCGTCACCCTCGTCGCGGTCGCGGTCGTCGTCGTCGACGTCGTCACCCACGGCTGCGGCCTGGTCGGCCTCGGCCTCGAGCTCGCCCACGACCTGCTCGACCTCGAAGCGGGCCGCCGCGATGCGCGACCGGCACAGCCGCAGCAGCTCGGCCGCCCGGCGCACGCGGGCGCCCAGCACGTCGACGTCGACCTCGTCGCCGTCGAGCTCGTGCAGGATGGCGTCGAGCTCGGCCTGGGCGTCGGCGTAGCTGATCTCGCCGTCGTCGAGGGGCGCCGCTCCGGAGGCGGAGGACGGCGACGGGGACGGCGGGACGGGCGAGGGGGTGGCGGTCATCGTGTGCTCCCGGGCGCGGGGTCGGCGGGGGCCGGGTCGGCCGAGACGGTACTGCGCACCGAGCCGTCGGCGAGCGTCGTGACGAGCTCGTCGCCGGGGCCGGCATCGGTGGCCGACCGCAGGGTGCGGCCGTCGGCGGTGCGGGTGATCGACCAGCCGCGGGCCAGCACCCGGTGCGGATCGAGCGCCCGCACCTGGGCGTCGACGGCGCGGAGGTCGCGCTCGGCTGCGGTCAGGAGCCGCGGTGGTCGCTGGGCGAGCCGCACGGCGGCCGCCGCCACCGTCTGCTCGTGCGTGCGCAGGTGGGCGCGGCCCCCGGCCTCGACGCGGCCGGCCGCCCGGTCGAGCGCCGCGGTCGTGCGGGCGAGTGCGCCGTCGGCCGCCCGCCCGACGCGGGTGCCGCGCCCGGACAGGTCGCGGTCGGCGGCCACCAGGCTCTGGCGGGTGGCGAGTGCCACGTGCCGCCCGCAGGTGCGCAGGCGCTCGGCCTGGTCGCGGCCCCTCCGCCCGGCGGTGGCGACGATGCGGCGCCACACGTCGTCGGTGCGGGCCCCGACCGCGCGGACGTCGGCCACCACTGCGTGCGCGCAGGCGGTGGGCGTCTTGTAGGTGGCATGGGCGACGTCGTCGGCCACCGACCGGTCGACGTCGTGCCCGATGCCGGTGAGGACCGGGACGTCGAGCGAGGCGATGGCGCGGGCGATGACCTCGCCGTCGAAGGCGGCGAGGTCGGTGGTGGCGCCGCCGCCCCGCACGAGCAGGACCGCGTCGACCCCGCGTGCGGCGACCGCCCGCAGGCCCCACGCCACCGACCGGGGTGCCCGGGCCCCCTGCACCCGCACGTCGGCGGTGACCACCGAGAACCCGATGCCCGACCGGCGCAGCTCGTCGAGCACGTCGTGCTCGGCGGCGCTGCCCCGGCTGGTCACCAACCCGAGCCGCAGCGGCAGGACGGGACGGGGGAGGGAGGCCTGCCGGGTGAGCAGGCCCTCGCCGTCGAGGAGGCGGAGCAGGCGGTCGCGGTCGGCCGCCAGCCGGCCGAGCGTGAAGGCCGGATCGATGTCGGACATCTGCAGCTGCAGGCGGCCGCCGCGGTCGTACCAGGTGATGCGGGCCCGCAGGCGCACCTCGGTGCCGTCGGTCATGCGCACGCGGCCGCCCGCGTCGGTCAGCCGGGCGTTGACCCGGCGGCGGGCGGTGTCGAACAGCACGACCGACAGGCTGGCGACCGGCGGCCGGGCCAGGTCGCCGTCGGCCGCGGGCTCGACCAGGTCGAACCAGACCGTGCCGCCCCGGCGGCCGGGGTTGAGGTTGCGGATGACGCCCCGCACCCACACCTCGTCGGGGAAGGCGGTGCGCACGCGCAGCCCGATCGCCTCGCCGAGCTCGGGGACCGACCACGTGGGGTCGCCGGGGTCGTCCCACAGCGTGGGCGACGTCGCCGCTTCCGGCGCACCGGGGGTGCGTGCTCGTCGGATCATGCGCCCGTCACGGTAGCGACGGGGTACGACATCGACGGTCGGGGACGGTGGGCGCGGCGAACCGACGCCCGTCCGTCCGGGGAGGGCGCGAGGGGCGAGCCCGGAACGGACGCCAGGCCCGCGCCGGTAGCCTCGGCCCGGCAGTGCGGCGAGCCGAGGGGGTGACGTGCACACCGAGATCGCACCGGGTGTCCTGCAGATCGACACGCTGCTCGGCGGCTGGCACCAGGTCACCGCGGGCTACCTCGTCACCGGCGACGCGCCGGTGCTCGTCGAGACCGGCAGCCAGACGTCGGTGCCGCACCTGCTGGCGGCGCTCGACGGGCTGGGGGTCGCTCCCGACGACCTCGCCGGCGTCGCCGTCACCCACATCCACCTCGACCACGCCGGCGGGGTGGGCGATGTCGCCGCGGCGTTCCCGCAGGCCACCGTGTACGTCCACGAGCGCGGCGCCCGGCACCTCGTCGATCCCACCAAGCTCGTCAACAGCGCGGCCATGGTCTACGGGGACCTCCTCGACTCGCTCTACGGGCGGCTGACGCCCACCGAGTCCGCCCGCGTGCGAGTGCTCGAGGACGGCGACGAGGTCGTGGTCTCGTCGAACCGCACGCTCACCACCGTCGACTCGCCCGGGCACGCCAAGCACCACCTCGCCCTGCACGACAGCGACTCCGGCCTGCTGTTCGCGGGTGACGCCGTGGGGGTGCGACTGCCCGACGTGGGGATCCTCCGTCCGGCGACCCCGCCGCCCGACTTCGACCTCGACCAGGCGCTCACGTCGCTGCGGCGGTTCGCCGAGCGCCGGCCCGAGGGCATCGCCCTCGCCCACTTCGGCCTGGTGCCCGACCCCGCAGCGATCCTCGAGGAGGCCCAGGAGACCCTCACCCGGTGGGCCGAGGTGGCCGAGGCCGCCTGGCGCGCCGACGAGGACATCGCGGCGGCCCTGGCGGCACGGTTCGAGGGCGACCTCACCGACGTCGATCCGGCCCAGCGCGAGAAGCTGGAGACGCTCAACGGCATCCACTCGAACGCGGCCGGCTTCCGTCGCTGGCTCGAGCAGGGGCACCACGTCCATCACCACCCGCACCCGGGTCACGATCACCACGGCCCGGTTGGTGACCGACCGGTAACATAAGTAGACCACACGGCACATCGCGGAACGGATCCGTGCAGGAGGACCACACGCCATGACCGAAGCTGTCATCGTCTCGACGGCCCGCAGCCCCATCGGGCGGGCCAACAAGGGTTCGCTCACCGAGGTCCGGCCCGACGACCTGACCGCCACCATCGTCAAGGCGGCGCTGGACAAGGTGCCGTCGCTCGACCGCACCACCATCGACGATCTCATCCTCGGCTGCGGCCAGCCGGCCGGCGAGGCGGGCTACAACATCGCCCGCGTCGCCGCGGTCCTCGCCGGCCTCGACGACGTCCCCGGCGTCACCGTGAACCGCTACTGCTCGTCGTCGCTGCAGGGCATCCGCATGGCCGCCCACGCCATCAAGGCCGGCGAGGGCGACGTCTTCGTCGCCGCCGGTGTCGAGACGGTCAGCCGCTTCATGAGCGGCTTCGCCGACAGCGGCCCGCACAACGTGCTCGCGGCCGACGCCGAGGCCCGCACCGCCGAGTTCGCCACCGGGGCCGACTCGTGGACGCCGCTCGACGGCAAGGTGCCCGACATCTACATCGCCATGGGCCAGACGGCCGAGAACGTGCGCCTGAAGGAGAACGTGGCCCGGCGCGACATGGACGAGTTCGCGGCCCGCAGCCAGCAGCTCGCCTCGGCCAACCAGGAGAACGGCTACTGGGACGGCGAGATCACGCCGATCACGACGCCGTCGGGCACGGTCGTCACCAAGGACGACGGCCCCCGCGCCGGCACCACCGTCGAGAAGCTGTCCGAGCTCAAGCCGGTGTTCCGGCCCGACGGCGAGGTCACGGCCGGCAACGCCTGCCCGCTCAACGACGGCGCCGCGGCCGTGATCGTCATGAGCGACACCCGCGCCGCCGAGCTGGGCCTCACCCCGCTCGCCCGCGTGGTGTCGTCGGGCGTCACCGGCCTGAACCCCGAGATCATGGGCCTCGGCCCCATCGAGGCGTCGCGCCAGGCCCTGGCCCGGGCCGGCATGACCATCGAGGACATCGACCTGGTCGAGATCAACGAGGCGTTCGCCGCCCAGGTGCTGCCCTCGGCCAAGCACCTGAACATCCCGATCGAGAAGCTGAACGTGAAGGGCGGGGCCATCGCCCTCGGCCACCCGTTCGGCATGACCGGTGCCCGCATCGCCACCACCCTCATCCACGCCCTGCAGGACGAGGACAAGACCTTCGGCCTCGAGACCATGTGCGTCGGCGGCGGCCAGGGCATGGCGATGATCTTCGAGCGCCTTTCGTATTCGTCGCTTCGCTCCTCCTACGAGTTCATCGGCCTCGCCTGCGGCGGGTCGCTCGCTGTCGCCCGACCGGCAAGCCGGATCGGGCGACGGTGGGGGCTCCGGCGGAGCCTCTGCCCCCCACACCCCCGCCGGCGCTCCTGGCGCACGGTGCGCGGCATGCGCACCGTGCGGCCGGGGCGGCCTCGGCTATCGCGCCACCAAGGTGCGGAGGGATTCGACTGTGACCTCGGTGAGTGACGATGTCGTCGCGTCGACGAGGTCCGTCGGGATCTCCACCACGTGGGGGACGCCGAGGACGACGCAACCGGCGGCTCGGGCGGAGCGGGCGCCGGTGGGCGAGTCCTCGATGGCGACGCACGCCCCCGGCGCGACGCCCACGATGTCGGCGGCGGCCAGGTAGGGCTCGGGGTGGGGCTTGCCCCGCTCGACCTCGTCGCCCGCCACGGTGGCCGCGAACGAGCCGGCGGGCAGCAGGTCGACGACCGCGCCGACGAGCCGCCGCCACGACATCGTGACGAGCACGCTCGGGATGCCGGCGCCGCGCAGGGCGGCGAGCAGGTCGAGCGCGCCGGGCCGCCACGGCGGCGTGGCGGCCATCTGCTCGATCACCCGCTCCATCATCAGCTCGACGATCGCCGCCGGGGGCCTGTCGACCCCGCCGACCCGCCGGATGTAGGCGGCCGCGTCGAGGAGGTCGAGACCCACGAGCGCGTGGGCGTTCTCGTCGGTCCAGGTCCCTCCGTGGGCCGTGACCAGCTCGGTCTCGGCTCTGATCCAGAACGGCTCGGTGTCGACCAGCGTGCCGTCCATGTCCCACAGGACGGCGGCGAGGCCGCGCGCGGTGGGGCCCCGGGCGCCGCCGTCGCCGGACGGGCGCGGCGCGGGGGTGGGGATCGGCGTGTGATCGGTGGCCATGGGGCGGGCCTCGGGGGAGGGGCCGGCGGAACCGCAGCAACCTATCCGCGGTGACCGCCCGGCCTCACGGCGCGGCCGGCGCCGCCGGCAGCTCGACCACGAAGCGGGCGCCGCCGGTCGGGCTGTCGCCGACCCACACGCGGCCCCGGTGGCCGACGGCGACCGACCGGACGACCGCCAGACCGAGGCCGGCGCCTCCACGGGCGCGTGCGCGCCCGTCGTCGAGGCGGGTGAACCGCTCGAAGATCCGCTGCCGGTCGGCCGCCGGGATTCCCGGGCCGTCGTCGTCGATGGCCAGATGGACCACCGGCGTGCCGGTCGGCGACGAGGCGACGTCGACGCGGACGTCGACCGCGGTGGTGGCGTGGCGCGCCGCGTTGTCGACCAGGTTCGTCAGCAGTCGGGACAGGGCGTCGGGCCGCCCGGACACGACGGGTCCGCCGGGGGCGGCAGGGGCGGACGAGGGAGCGCCCGCGCCGGTGGCGTCGGGGCCGGCGCCCTCGTCGATGCGGTCGACGTGGTCGGCGTGGTCCGGCGCCCGCTCCCACCGGACGGGGACCCGGCGTGGCCGGGCCGCGACGTCGGCCACCAGGTCGCCCACGTCGATGCGTTCGTCGGCGCGGCCGGCCGCACCCGTCCCGGCCTCCTCGTCGGCGGCGGCCAGCGTCAACAGGTCGTCGAGCAGGCGCTCGAGCCGCACCTCCTCGGCCAGGACCGCGGCGCCGACGGTGGGCCAGTCGGCCCGTTCGCCCTCGCGCAGCGCGACCTCCACGTCGGTGCGGATGGCCGCGACGGGGCTGCGCAGCTCGTGCGAGGCGTCGGACACGAACTGCCGCTGGCGGGTCGATGCCGCCTCGAGCCGGTCGAGCATGGCGTTCATCGTGTGGGCCAGCCGGCCGATCTCGTCGTCGGTGCCGGGTGTGGGCACGCGCCGGTGGATGGTGGTGCCCCCGATGGCGGCCACCTCGGCGCGGATCGCCTCGACGGGCCGCAGCGCCCGCCCGACCAGGTGCCACGCCACCGCGGCCACCGCCGCCACCAGCAGCGGGACGCCGACCCACAGGCCCCGGCGGACCGCTTCGAGGTTCTCCTGCACCTCGTCGACCGGCGCCGCCGCGTACACGGTCAGGTCGCCGGACGGGGTGGAGACCGTGCGGCTGAGCGTCTCGGGCTCGAAGCTGAACACGCGGTTGGCGGCGATCAGGGTGGTGCGGTCGAGGGCGGCCGCGTCGTCGGGGTCGAGCGGCTGTGTCCGGGGGCCGGGGGTCGCCGAGCCGGCGCCGGGCCCGGCCGAGGCCTGACCGCTGCCCTCGATGCTGAGGGCCAGCGTGCCCCCGCCGCCCGGGATCTGGGGCCCCACGGAGAGCGTGCGCCCGTCCTCGTCCACGATCTGGACGAAGGCCGGGATCCCGGCGATGGCGGGGTTGCCGCCGACGGCCGCGTCCATGGCCGACGCGACCGCTTCGGGCGCCGGCGTGCCGTCCTCCAGCTCGGCCACGACGTCGTCGAGCATGTCCTCGGCCTCGTCGCGCACCCGGGCCGTCTGCGTGTCCTCGACCGAGCGGACGAGCAGCCACCCCGCCCCCGTCACCGCCACCGCGGTGGCGACCACCGCCGCCAGGGTGAGGCGCACCCGCACCGAGCGGAGCCCGCGTGACGTCGGTGCGCGCCCGTCAGGCACTCGCCACCATCCGGTAGCCCGCGCCGCGCACGGTCTGCAGCGTGTTGCGGCCGAAGGGCGTGTCGATCTTGCGGCGGAGGTACCCGACGTACACCTCGACCACGTTGGCGTCGCCGTCGAAGTCGTCGCCCCACACCTCGTGCAGCAGGTCGTGCTTCGGGGCGACGTCGCCGTCGCGGCGCAGGAGGGCGGACAGCAGGGCCAGCTCGCGGGGCGTCAACGGCACGGGGGAGTCGCCGCGGTGGCACGTGCGGCCGGCGGGATCGACGACCAGGTCGCCGACCACCAGGGTGGGCGGGCGCGACGCACCCCGCCGCGCCAGCGCCCGCAGCCGGGCCACCAGCACCACGAACGAGAACGGCTTGGACAGGAAGTCGTCGGCGCCGGTGTCGAGCGCCTCGGCTTCGTCGTACTCGCCCCGCTTGGCGGTGAGCATGAGGATCGGGGTTCCCACCCCCTCGTCGCGCAGGGTGCGGCACACTTCGAAGCCGTTCATGCCGGGGAGCAGCAGGTCGAGGACGATGGCGGCGTAGCGCCGCTCGCGGGCACGCCACAGCCCGTCGAGCCCGTCGTGGGTCAGCTCGACGTCGAAGCCCTCGGCCTGCAGTCCCCGTCGGAGCACCTCGCCGAGGTGCACCTCGTCCTCGATCACGAGCACGCGCACGCCACAGAGTGTGGCGGCTGGCGCAGAACCGCGGGCATCGCCGGCTGAGAGGGCTCTCAGCCGATCTCAGGGCTCCCTCAGCGCCCACCCGTCATCGTCCGCCGCATGATGACAGCAACCACCATGCGCCGGCTCACCGCCGTGCTCCTCCTCGGCGGCGTGCTCGCCGCCGGGTGTGGAGGAGGCGGCGACGACGGGAACGACGGGGTCGCCTCGATCGACGAGAACGCGGCCGCGGACGCGTCGTCCGACGACGAGGGCTCCGGCGACGCGGGCGGTGGCCCCGTCGACGAGGGCGAGATGCAGGACGCCATGCTCGAGTACACGGAGTGCATGCGGGACCACGGGATCGACATGCCCGATCCCGAGTTCGAGGAGGGCGGCGGTGTCAGCATCGGCTTCGAGCCGGGCAGCGGCATGGACCCCGAGTCCGAGGAGTTCCAGGCCGCCGAGGAGGAGTGCCAGTCGATCCTCGACGAGGTCCGCCCCGACGTGCAGCTCAGCCCCGAGGAGCAGGCCGAGATGCAGGACCGCCTCGTGGCGATGGCCGAGTGCATGCGGGCCCGGGGCCACGACATGCCCGACCCGCAGGTGTCCGACGGCGGCGGCGTGCGCATCACCCGCGGCCCCGCTGGGGACGACGTTCCCAGCGCCGGAGAGGGCCCGCCCGACGACGAGTTCGAGCAGGACATGGAGGAGTGCAGCGAGGAAGCCGGCATGGAAGGCGGCCCCGGCTTCACCCGGTCGTCGGAGGACGAGGGATGAGCGCCGACGCCCACCTGCGCCCCACGCCCGGGACGCCCGCCGGCACCGATCCGGCAGACCCCACCGACCCTGCTGGCCGCGCCGCCCGACCCGAGGCCGAGACGGCGGTCACCACCCCCGACTCACCCGACCCCATCCGCCTCGACGGGCGCCGGCCCGGCCGCCGGCGTCGCACCACCGTCCTCGTCGCCGGCGGGGCCCTCGCCGTGCTCGCCGCGGGCGTGATCGCCGGGCGGGCGGGCGACGAGGACGATCCCGCCGCGGGGCCGTCCGACGCCGTCGCCACCACGACCGCCGAGGTGACCGTGCGCGACCTCGAGGAGCGCACCGAGCTCGACGGCACGCTCGGCTACGGCGAGACCAGCGAGCTCGCCCTCGCCGCCCAGGGCACCGTGACCTGGCTGCCCGCCGAGGGTGCGGTCATCGACCGCGGCCAGGCGGTCGCCGAGGTCGACGACCGGGTCGTCCCGCTGCTGTTCGGCGATCGCCCGCTGTGGCGCGACCTCGGCCCCGGCGCGGACGACGGCCCCGACGTCCAGCTGGTCGAGGCCAACCTCGTCGCCCTCGGCGTGGTGACCGCCGACGAGCTCACGGTCGACGAGGAATGGACCTCGGCCACCACTGACGCCCTGGAGGAGTGGCAGGAGGCGGTCGGCCTCGACGACACCGGGCGCCTGTCCCCGCGGGACGTGGCGGTGCAGCCCGGACCCGTCCGGGTCTCCGCCCACCTCGCCGAGCCCGGGGGCCAGGCCGGCGGGCCGATCCTCGAGGTGGCCGGCACCACCCGTCAGGTGACCGTCGATCTCGAGGCCACCCGCCAGGGCATGATCGCCGTCGGCCAGGCGGTCGATGTCGAGCTGCCCGACGGGACGACCGTCGCGGGCACCGTGGCATCCGTCGGCACCGTCGCCGAGACCCCTGAGGGGGCCGACGACGACCCGACGGCGGACCAGACCCCGACGATCGAGGTCACGATCTCGCTCGACGACCCGGCCGCCGCCGGCGCCCTCGACCTGGCGCCCGTCACGGTCAGCGTGGTCACCGAGCGCGGCGACGGGCGTGACGGCGGTGCCCGCCGATGCCCTGCTGGCCCTCGCCGAGGGCGGGTACGCCGTCGAGCGGCCCGTCGCCGGCGGCGGGACCGAGCTGGTCGCCGTCGAGGTCGGGGCGTTCGCCGACGGATGGGTCCAGGTCACCGGCGACCTCGCCGAGGGCGACGACGTGGTGGTGCCGGAATGACGGCCGCCACGACCTGGCGCGACTTCCGGCCCGTCGGCCGGAACGGCAGCGGCGCCGACCCCGACGACGAGCCGGTCTGGTCCGACCGCACGGTCCTCTCGCTCGCCGATGTGGTGAAGGAGTACCCGGGTAACCCGCCCGTACGGGCCCTCGACGGGGTGACCTTCGCGGTCGAGGGGGGCGAGATGGTGGCCGTCGTCGGGCCGTCGGGCTCGGGCAAGTCGACCCTGCTGCACCTCGTGGGTGCCCTCGACCGGCCCTCGTCGGGCACGGTGCGGGTGGCGGGAGCGGACATCGGCGCCCTCAGCGACCGCGAGCTGTCCGCGTTGCGGGCCTGGCAGGTGGGATTCGTGTTCCAGCAGTTCCACCTGCTCGACGGGCTGACCGCCCTCGACAACGTGGCCGCCGGGCTGCTCTACCGCGGCCTGCCGGTCGACGACCGGCGCGACCGGGCCGCGGCCGCCCTCGCCCGCGTCGGGCTCGCCCGCCGGGCCACCCACCGGCCCGCCCAGCTGTCGGGCGGTGAGCGCCAGCGGGTGGCGGTCGCCCGGGCCATCGTCGGCGACCCCGCGATCGTCCTGGCCGACGAACCCACCGGCAACCTCGACTCGGTCACCGGTGGCGAGGTGCTCGACCTGCTGCGGGCGCTGCACGATGGCGGGTCGACCATCGTCGTGATCACCCACGACCAGCACGTGGCCGCGGGCATGCCCCGGTGCGTCGCGGTGCGGGACGGCCGGGTCGAGCGCGACACGCTGGCGCCGGCGGTGGACCCGTGAGCCCGGGCGCGCTGGCCCCCGGCCGCGATCGTCGGCCCGAGCAGGCGCCGGGCGGGCGCGGCCCGGGCGGGGACGACGACGGGCCCGGCGACCAGCAGCGGCCCGACCGGTGGCGGAGCCGGCTCCGGACCGCCGACGCCCTGTCCGTCGGGACCGTCGGCCTGCGGGCCAAGCGAGGGCGCACGCTGCTCACCGCCCTCGGCATCGCCATCGGCATCGCCGCCATGGTGGCGGTGGTCGGGATCTCGGCCTCGAGCCGGGCCGACCTGTTGGCCGAGCTGGACGAGCTGGGCACGAACCTGCTGCAGGTTCAGCCCGGCACCAGCCCGTTCGGCGACGCCGCCACGCTGCCGGTCACGGCGCCCGACATGATCCGGCGCATCGAGCCGGTGACGTCGGCCGCCGCCACCCGGACCGTCCCGGGCGTCACGGTGCGGCGCACCGACATGATCCCGGCCGCGGAGTCGGGCGGCATCGCCGTCGTGGCCACCGAGCCGCAGCTGCTCGAGACCGTCGGCGGCACCATGGACGACGGCACCTTCCTCAACGACGCCACGGCCACCCTGCCCACGGTCGTGTTGGGGTCGGAGGCGGCGGTCCGGCTCGGGATCACCCACCTCGACGGCGACCCGCTCGTGTGGATCGGCGGCCGGTGGTTCCGGGTGATCGGGATCCTCGAGCCGGTGCCGCTCGGCCCCGACCTCGACCGGTCGGCCCTCATCGGCTACCCGGTGGCGCGCGAGCTGTTCGACATCGACGAGTCGGCGTCGACCGTGCGGGTGCGCACCGATCCCGATCAGGTGACCGCGGTGCGCGACGTGCTGGCGCCGACGGCCAACCCCGAGGCCCCCGAGGAGGTCAACGTCACCCGCCCGAGCGACGCCCTGGAGGCCAAGGCGCAGGCCGACGAGACGCTGACCGCCCTGTTGCTCGGGCTGGGCGGGGTGGCGCTGGTCGTGGGCGGCGTGGGCATCGCCAACGTCATGGTCATCTCGGTGCTGGAGCGGCGGGCCGAGATCGGCGTGCGCCGGGCGCTCGGCGCCACCCGGTCCCACGTGCGGACGCAGTTCCTCGTCGAGTCGGTGCTTCTGGCCGGCCTGGGCGGGGCACTGGGCGTGGCCCTCGGCGCGGCGATGACCGCGGTGTACGCCGACGTGCGCGGCTGGCGGCTCGCCATCCCGCTGGTCGGGCTCGCCGGCGGCGTGGCCGCGTCGCTGGTCGTCGGCGCCCTCGCCGGCCTCTACCCCGCGGCCCGCGCCAGCCGCCTCCCCCCGGCGGAGGCGGTCCGCGCCGAGTAGGCCCCCGCTCCCCGGGTTCCTGCCGGCCCCGGTCGACGCATCCGTCGACCGGGGCTGCCGCGCGCCCGAACTCCGGGTCCCCCCAGCTCCCCCCGTTCGTGCGCCCGTTCTTGCGCCCGTTCTTGCGACAGTTCCGCGGCCAGGAGCCGCGCACGTGTCGCATGTTCGGTCGCAGGAACGGGTCAGACGGCCGCACGGGCCCGCTCGAGGGCCGCCCGGACCTCGCGCACGATGCGCTCGGGCTCCCGGAGGTACATCCGGCGCGTGTAGCGCAGCACCGTCCACCCCTCGAGCACGACGAGGTTCTGGCGGCCGTGGTCGGCCTCCCACCTGTCGCGCGCCAGGTGGCCGACGCCGTCGTACTCGATGGCCACCCGTTCCGCCGGATAGGCGAGGTCGAGGCGGAACGTGCCGCTCGCGTGGGTCACCGTGTGCTGCACCTCGGGGCGGGGCAGGCCGTGCTGCACGAGGAGCGCGATGAGCAGCCGCTCGGCCCCGCTGTCGGTCGACAGGATCTCGTCGTGGTGACGGTCGAGGATGGCGCGCAACGTCCCCACGCCGCGCCGGCCGCGGCGGGCGTGGGCCACCAGCGTGTCGAGGAGCTCGTCCCAGTCGGTCAGGCCTCGGCGGCGCGCGCTGTCGAGCGCGACGTGCACCCGCCGTTCGGCCACCACCGCCCCGAGGTCGAGCAGTGTCCGGGCGACGGGAGTGACCGGGATGCCGTCCACGATCCGGGGCGTGACCAGGCCGAGGTCGGTGCTCTCGTGGACCCGGACCCCGGCGAGGCGGGCGCGTCGCCCCCGAGGAACCACGATCTCGGGGGCGCCCGGGCGGCACCCGTCGAGCTCCCAGGAGGACCCCGCGCTGCGGTGGGATCCCATGGCCCCCGGCCCGGCGGCCAACACGGCGGCGAGCAGCTGCGACTGCCAGGTGACCGGGGCGCCCGCCAGCCGGTAGACGCCCGGGCCGACCTTCCGCCAGCGCCCGGTCGCGACCCGGTGTTCGAGCATCGGCCGGGTGCCCCCACAGGCGGCGGCTTGGACGGACGTGACGAGCGCGTGCTGGCGGGCGGCGTGGGACGCCACGCGTCGGTCGAAGTCGTGCACTGCGGTTGCCTCCCCTGAGGCGCGATGAGGCCTGTCGGGGGGAAGCCGGCGGTCGGACGGTAGCCGGGCGGCGGGACGTCCGATTCCTGCGACCGAACGTGCGACCGAGGCGCGGCTCCTGGCCGCGAAACCGTCGCAAGTTCGGTGGTGGTGGTGCGTGTGGTGGGCTACTGGGCGCCGTAGACCGGGGCCGGGGGCGGGGCCTTGGCCAGGAGGTCGTCGACGACGGGGCCCAGCTCGGCCGGGTCCCAGCGGGCGCCCTTGTCGGTCTCGGGGCCGTGCTGCCAGCCGTCGGCCACCGACACCTTCCCGCCCTCGAGCTCGAACACCCGCCCGGTGACGTGCGCCGACTGCGCCGAGCCGAGCCAGACGACGAGCGGGGCCACGTTCTCGGGGGCCATGGCGTCGAAGGCGTCGGGGTCGTCGGGGGCGGCCATCATGTCGGCGAACACGGTCTCGGTCATGCGCGTGCGGGCCGACGGGGCGATGGCGTTGGCGGTGACCCCGTAGCGGCCCATCTCGGCCGCCTGGATCAGGGTCAGCGTGGCGATGGCGCCCTTGGCCGCGCCGTAGGCCGACTGGCCGACCGACCCGAGCAGGCCCGCACCCGACGACGTGTTGACGATCCGGGCATCGACGGTCTCGCCCGCCTTGGCCTGGGCCCGCCAGTGCTCGGCCGCGAACCGGGCCACGGCGAAGTGGCCCTTGAGGTGGACCCGGATGACGGCGTCCCACTCGTCCTCGCCGCAGGACACGAACATGCGGTCGCGGACGATGCCGGCGTTGTTCACGACGACGTCGAGCCGGCCGAAGGCCTCGACGGCCGACCCGACGAGGCGCTGGGCGCCCTGCCAGTCGGCCACGTCGTCACCGTTGACGACCGCCTCGCCCCCCGCGGCCACGATGTCGTCGACCACCTGCTGGGCGGGGGAGACCGAGCCGCCCGACCCGTCGAGCTCGGCGCCGATGTCGTTGACCACGACCTTGGCGCCCTGCCGGGCGAACTCGAGCGCGTGACCGCGGCCGATGCCGCGCCCCGCGCCCGTGACGATGACGACCCGCCCCTCGCAGATGCCGCTCATGCCAGGCATGATGTCATAGACCTGACGGGTCGTCAGAATGCACCGAAGGGTGCACCGACGGTACGGGAAGCCGGCGAGGGGATCGCTCACATGCGCTACGGCGTCACCATGTTCGTCACCGACCTGTCGATCGGCGTCGTGGACCTGGCGCGGGCGGCCGAGGAGCGTGGTCTCGACTCGCTGTGGCTGCCCGAGCACACCCACATCCCGACCGGCCGCAAGACCCCACACCCCTCGGGGGGTGAGCTGTCGGAGAAGTACAAGCGGTCGCTCGACCCGCTCGTCGCCCTCGCCGCGGCCGCCACCGCCACGACGACCCTGCGGCTCGGCACCGGCATCCTGCTGCCCGCCCAGCGCGACCCGATCGTGACGGCCAAGGCGGTGGCCACGCTCGACCACGTGTCGGGGGGGCGGGTGGCGCTCGGCGTCGGCTTCGGCTGGAACGAGGACGAGATCGCCGACCACGGCGTCGCCTTCGGCCAGCGGCGGAGCGTGGCCCGCGAGCACGTCCTCGCCATGCAGGCCCTGTGGCGCGACGACGAGGCCGAGTTCGTGGGCGAGCACGTGACCTTCCCGCCGTCGTGGGCGTGGCCGAAGCCGGTGCAGCGCGACGCGGACGGCGGGCCCCGCGTGCCGGTCCTGATCGGCGGCGGGGCCACCCCCACGGTGTTCGCCCACGCCGTCGAGTACGCCGACGGGTGGGTGCCCATCGGCGGTGCCGGCCTCGCCACGGCGCTGCCCACCCTGCGGGCCGGGCTGGCCGAGGCGGGCCGCGACCCGTCGGGGTTCGAGGTCGTCCCGTTCGCCGCGATCCCCGACCACGGCAAGCTCGACCACTACGACGACCTGGGCGTCACCGAGACCGTGTTCGACCTGCCGTCGGCACCTCGCGACGAGGTCCTGCCGATCCTCGACCGGTTCGCGACACTGGTCGCCGAGCGACGCCCGGCCTGAGCAACGCCCGGCCTGACGACGCCCTGCCTGACGGCGAGCGGCCGGCGGCCGCGTCCGTGATGCTCCCGGCGCGGCGGCGCGCCACGCTGTCGGCGAGATGACCGACGCCCTCCACCTCGCGCCTGCGGCCTACGCCCTCGTGCTGGCCGTGGTGGCGATCGGCGCCGCGGTGCAGGGGACGGTGGGCTTCGGGGCCAACCTGGTGGTGGTCCCCGTGGTGGCGGTGCTCGAGCCGGCCGCGCTGCCCGTCGTGCCGATGCTGCTGGTGGTGCCGCTGGCGGCGGCCATGGTCCGGCGGGAGCCCCACGGCGTCGACCGCCGGGCCGTCGGGCTGCTGATGCTCGGCCGCGTGCCCGGCACGGTCGTCGGCACCTGGATCGTCGCCCGGGTGGCGGTCGACACGATCTCGGTGCTGTGCGGCGTCGGCGTCCTCGTGGCCGTCGTGACCAGCGTCCTCACCGCCACCGTGCGGGTGACGCCGACGACGACCGTGGCCGCGGGCGTCGCGTCCGGCACGCTCGGCACCGCCACCTCGATCGGCGGTCCGCCCCTGGCGCTGCTCTACCAGCACCACGAGGGGCCGGTGCTGCGGGCGACGCTGGCCGCCACGTTCGTGTTCGGCACCGTGTTGTCGCTGGCCGCCCTGCTCGTCGCGGGGGTCGTCGAGGCGTGGCACGTCTGGTTGGCGCTGGCCCTGCTGCCCGGCACCGCCGCCGGCATCGCGGCCAGCGGGTGGTTGGCCCGGCGCCTCGACACCGGGTGGTTGCGCCCGGCGGTCCTGGCGTTCGCGGCTGTCACCGCGATCGTGGTCATCGCACGCGGCGTGGCGTGACCGTGAGGGCCGTGCAGGCCGGAGCGCGCGTGGCGACGGCGCGTCCTGACGCGGAGCGACCAGCTCACCCGGGGCGATCGACCGACCCGGGGGGCCGGGGACGGGGCGGTGCTGGGGTTCCGCCTTTTCCGCCGCCGGCCCGCACCCGAGTCGACCGCAGCCGAGGGTGCCCCCGCCGGGTCCCTCGACCTGCTTTCCCGCAGCGATCCGTCCAGGTGGGCCGTCGCCACGTTCTTGCAAGGCGTCAACCTACGGAATCGCCGGTCGAGGCGGATCCGTAGGACCTACGTATTTCCGCGTCCCGCCGCAGTACGCTCGGCCCGTGGTCGCACCGTGGCCACTCGTGGGACGAGACGCAGAGCTGGAGACCATTGGCCGCCTGCTCGCCCTGGACAGCGGGTCCCGTGGGGCGGTCCTGTTCGGGGAGGCGGGCGTCGGGAAGACGCGTCTGGTCGCCGACGCGGTCGCCGAACTGCAGTCCCGCGGCACGGCGGTCGAGTGGGTGCGCGCCACCGAGGCGGCCCGCGACATCCCGCTCGGCTCGTTCGCCCACGTCCTCGACTCGAGCGACGGCGCCCACCACACCGACGACCTGTTGCACCTCGCGCTGTCCCGGCTGCACGCCCGGTCCGGCGGCGAGCGGCCGTTCGTCCTCGCGGTCGACGATGCCCACCTGCTCGACCCCGTGTCGGTCGCGCTCGTGCACCTGGCGGTGACCCAGTCGCCGATCCGGGTCGTGATGAGCGCCCGCACCGGAGGGCCGCTGCCCGACGGCCTGATGGCGTTGTGGAAGGACGAGCTGGTCGAGCGCATCGACGTCGGGCCGCTGCCCCAGGCCGCCACCGAGGCGCTCGTGGTGTCGGTGCTGGGCGACCGGGTGCCCGCCTCGCTCCTCGACCGCATCTGGCAGCTCAGCCGGGGCAACGTGCTGTTCGTCCGCGAGCTGGTGACCACTGCGCAGGAGCGCCGGGCGCTCGGGGCCGACACCCCGGTCGTGCTCACGAGCGGCGGGGCGCAGGCCCGGCTGCGCGACCTCGTGGACGAGCGGCTGCGCCTGCTCGAGCCCTCCCGCCGGGCGGCGCTCGAGGTCGTGGCGGTGGGCGAGCAGGTGCCCCTGGCGGCCGCCGAGCAGCTGCTGGAGGCCGACGACGTGCACGATCTCGAGGCGCGCGGCCTCGTCGAGGTGGTCGAGGCCGGAGGGGTCGAGGTCCTGCAGGTCGTGCACCCGCTGTACGGCGAGGTGCTGGCGGCCGGGCTGTCCCGCCTGCGCCGCCGCGCCCTGCTGCACGACCTGGTGGGCGCGGTGGCCGACCTCGACCACGTCGATCGGCTCCGCATGGCCACCTGGCAGCTCGAGTCGGGCCGACCCGGCGACCCCGAGCTGCTGCTCGTCCTGGCCGAGGAGGCGCTCGGCCGCCTCGACCACCCCCTGGCCGAGCGGCTCGCCGTGGCCGCGGGCGGCGGCGATCGCATCGACGCGGGCCTCGTGCTGGCCGAGGCGCTCGCCGGCCAGGGCCGGGCGCCCGAATCACAGGCCGTGCTCGACGACCTGCGCCCCGTCGACCCCGAGGCCGTGGCCAGCGTGGCGGTCGAGCGGGCCTCCAACCTGTTCCTGCACCTCGACCGGTCGAGCGACGCCTTCGGCCTGCTGGCCGAGGCTGATCGCCAGCTCGCGGGCCAGCCGGCCTGGCAGGCCGAGTGCCGGTCGGTCGCCGCGCAGATGTCGATGTTCTCGTTCCGGTACGACGAGGCGAGCGAGGCGGCGGCCGCCGTGCTCGACGATCCCGCGGCGCTCGAGCCCGCCCGCGTGCGGGCGACACCCGTGCTCGTCACCGTGTGGGGCGCGCAGGGCCGTCTCGACGAGGCGCTGGCGCTGCTCGACGACCCCCTGCTCGCCGCGGCCCGGCAGCACCGGCGGGCCGTGCCCTACGGCGAGGTCCAGCTCGCCATGGCCCGGTTCCAGGCCCTCTACTGGTGGGGCGACGCCCACCGCCTCGACGACTACACCGCGGACGACCTCGGCCTGCGGGTCGACCACCAGCCGCCGTCGCTGCGCGGCATCGTCGCCGGGTTCCGCGGTGGGGCCCTGCTCGTCCGGGGCCGAGCGGCGGGGGCGCTGACCGAGCTGCAGCGGGCGTCCCGGGCGTTGGCCGAGCTCGACTGGTTCGCCCAGCGGCCGCTGGCCGAGGCGATGCGGGCGCGGGCGGCGGTCTTTGCGTGCGACCTGGCGGTGGCCGAGGAAGCGCTGGTCGCGGCCGACGCCGCCTACGCCGCCGACCCGCAGCGGGGCGCCCGCACGCTGCCGTACATCGAGCTGTCCCGGGCCTGGCTGCTGGCGGCCGAGGGGTCGCTGTCAGACGCGGCCGAGCGCTGCCTGGCCCTCGCGGCGATGCTCGAGCAGACGGCGCGCCCGGTGGCGGTCGAGGCCCTGCACGCGGCCGTCCGGCTCGGCCGGGCCGAGGCCGCCCGTGACGCCCTCACCCGCCTCGCGGCCCAGGTCGGCGGCCCGTTCGCGCCGCTGGCCGCCCGGCACGCCGACGCCGTGGTCAGCGCCGACGTCGAACGCGCTCACCGAGGTGGCCGCAGGCTTCGAGGACCTCGGTGTCGACCTGGTGGCCGCCGAGATCTGGAGATCGGTGGCCAACCTGGCGCGTCGGTCCGGTCGCGGGGTCTCCGCGGCCGACGCCCGGCGGCGGAGCGATGCGCTGCTCGACCGCTGCGGCCATCCGTGCTCGCCGGCCCTGGCCCCCGTCGAGGCCTCGGGTGAGCCGCTCACCGACCGCGAGATCGAGGTCGCCACCCACACGGCCCGCGGCCGCACGAGTCCCGAGATCGCCGACGCCCTGCACCTGTCGGTGCGCACGGTCGACACCCACCTCTCCCGCGTGTACCGCAAGCTGCAGATCCACGGCCGCCGCGACCTGGTGGCGGCGCTGGGCCTCGGCCCGCCGGCGCGCCGGGGATACGTAGCCCCTACGGACGACGCGGGCGGGGCGGTTCCGTACGGTGTTTCGATGCAGGCAGGTGACCATCCCGGGCAGAGTGCCGGGGCCGGTATCTCCCCGACCGACCCCGGTGCGCCCGCAGAGCGCGACGACGGCCGGGACGGGACGGACCCCACGGACCCCGAGCGCCGCGCCGGCGAAGACGACCTGGTCAGCGCGGTCGAGGATCTCGTCCGGGACCTGCTGCCCGACGTCGACGCCCGCGGCTGACGCGAGGGCGTGGGCGGTGCCACCCGCCGGACCCGTCCCCGTCAGGGGACGAGGACGACCTTGCCCGTGACGCGCCGGCCCTCGAGGTCGGCGAGCGCCTTGGCGGCCTCGGAGAGCGGGTAGGTCGTGGGCTCGGGCGGGTCGAGGCGACCGGCGTTGAGCGCGTCCATCAGCTCGTTGGTGAGGGCCCGGTTGTCGTCGGGGTTGTGCATGGCCCAGGCGCCCCAGTCCACGCCGACGACCGCCCGGTTGTTGAGCAGCACGTGGTTGGCCGGGAACCGGGGGATCTCGCCGCTGGCGAAGCCGACGACCAGGTAGCGGCCGCTGACGGTCAGTGCCCGCAGCGCCTGTTCCGCGTGGTGGCCGCCCACCGGGTCGACGACCACGTCGACGCCGCCGTTCGACAGCTCGCGGGCCCGCGCCTTCAGGTCCTCGTCCTCGTAGCGGATGGTGTGCTCCGCGCCGGCGGCGCGAGCGGCGGCCAGCTTGTCGTCGTCGGAGGCGGCGGCGATCGTGTGCAGCCCCAGCGCGTTCGCCACGTCGATGGTGGCCAGGCCGACACCGCCTCCGGCCCCGAGCACGAGCACGGTCTCCTCGGGAGCGACGGCGATCCGGCGGGTCAGGGCGAACAGCGCGGTCGAGTACGACTGCAGCATCGCCGCGGCGCGGGCGTAGCTCATGGCCCCGACCAGGGGGATCACCGCCTCCGCCGGTGCCACCACCTGCTCGGCGTACCCGCCGAGCCCCACCGAGGCCAGCACCGATCCCGACCGCGACGCCCTCGACGTCGTCGCCGACGGCGACCACGTCGCCCGCGACCTCGCTTCCGGGGCTGAAGGGAACCGGGGGCCGGATCTGGTAGCGGCCCTGCACGAACAGGCGCGTCGACGAAGTTCACGCCCGCGGCTCGCACCTCCACGAGGACCTGGTGCGGGGCGGGCGACAGGTCGGGCCCGTCCTCGACGACCAGGCGGTCGAGGGGGCCGAACTCGAGGCAGACGACGCGGCGCATGGGCCCATCGTTACCCGGACCCGGGGCCCGGAGACCAGTGGACCAGGATGGAGCGGTGAGCGACCCCCTCGACGACTACCGGGCGCTGAACGACCCGACGACCCGCCGGCGGGTCGAGCGGCGCGGCGGCTACTTCGTCGTCGAGGGCCTGCTGGCGCTCGAGGCGCTGATGGATTCGCCCTACGCCGTGCGCTCGGTGCTGGCCACCGAGCGTCGCGCCGAGCGGGTGTCCGCGCTGGTCGCCGGGCGGGCGCCCCTCGTCGTCCGGAGTGACGCAGAGGTGGCGGCGGTGGCGGGGTTCGACGTCCACCGGGGCGTCCTCGCGGCCGCCGATCGCCGCCCGCTGGCCCCGGCGTCCGCCCTCGTCGAGGCGGCCGACGTCGTGGTGGTGGCCGAGGGCATCGGTGACCACGAGAACCTGGGCGCCCTGTTCCGCAACGCCGCCGCGTTCGGGGCGGGCGCGGTGCTCCTCGACCCGACCACCGCCGACCCGCTGTACCGGCGCAGCGTCCGGGTGTCGCTGGGTCACGTCCTGCGCGTGCCGTGGACCCGCCTCGATCCCTGGCCCGAGGCCCTGCGCGACCTCGGCGACCAGGGGTTCGTGGTGCTGGCCCTCACGCCGGCGGCGGACACGGAGCCGATCGCCCGTGTCGTCGAGGCGCTCGGTCCGGTCGGCCCGCCAGGCGCCGGCGCCGGCCTCGGCCTCGGCCGCGCCGCCCGCAACGGCGCCGGACGTCGGTCGACTCGCCTGGCTCTCGTGGTCGGGGCCGAGGGGCCGGCCTCACCCGGGCCGCGCTGGACGCCGCCACCCGGCGGGTCCGGATCCCCGTCGCGCCCGGGGTCGACTCGCTCAACGTGGCGACGGCGGCGGCGATCGCACTGCACGCCTGGCGGGTCCCGGCTCACCTAGTGCCGCCCCCGGTTCGGGGCACCGGCCCGCGTGCTGCGGAGCCACCACGACCCGGTGGTCGACGCCACCGGGGTCCTGCTCGACACCAACCTCGGGCGGGCGCCGTACGGGTCGGCGTCCCGGCCGGCGACGCCAAACCTCGAGCTCGACCACACGCGGGAGGTCCACCAGG
>CAWJFG010000007.1:0-11946 GCA_963842015.1 uncultured Acidimicrobiales bacterium
TCTGGGCCGCCACGTGGGTGGCGCCTGCGCCCGCGCCGTCACCGGCGCCGCCCAAGGCGACGGTGCGGGCGTGCCGCCTGCGTACGTCGACCTCGGCACGGCCGCGGGGCCGACGGCCGCCCGGACCCCCTGAGCTCGGGCGCCCACGGCCGCGGCGGCTGGCGCGCTAGCTCAGCGCAACGGCGCCACCGCGGTCGCCAACGCCTCGGCGCCCGTCTCGAACGTCGTCACGTAGGTGACGCCCAGCTCGTCGCGCAGCCGGGCGACCTGGGCCGTGCGCTCGTCGTCCGTGCCGAGAAGCAGGAACGGGCTGTCGAGCAACGCCTCGACGTCCTCGATCATCCCCTGGGCGAACTCGACCGCCCCCGCCCGGCGGTCATCGGTGCGCCGCACCGCCTGGACCAGCACCGACAGCTCGATCTCGGCGAACCTCTCGCCCGCGTGGCGGCGGACGTGGGCGATGCGGTCGGCGAGGCCCTCCCACGTGAAGTGGCTGAGGTCGGTGTGCGTCCGCCCGGTCCCCGCCGTGAACCCGGTGAGACCGACGATGTCGGCCTGCTCCGCCGCCAGTCGCAGCAGGCGATCGCCGTTCCCGCCGATCATCACCGGGACCCGCGACTGGACGGCGGCGAACCCCAGCGACGCCTCTTCCAGGCCGTAGGTGGCGTCGACGTCGATCGTTCCGCCCGCGATCAGGGTGCGGACCACGGGGACCGCCGCTGCCACCCGCTCGATGCGCAGGCTCGGGGGGTCGTAGCCGAGCCCGGCCGCGGCGAACTCGACCGCGGCGTGCCCCGCCCCGAATCCGAGCTCGAAGCGGCCCGCCGTGAGGATGTCGGCGGTGGCGACCTCGCGGGCCAGCAGCACGGGGTTCCAGAACTCGTTGTTCAGCACCTGCACGCCGAACCGCAGGCGCTCGCTGAGGGCCGCCCCGGCGACCAGCGGGGACAGCGGGCTGACCATGCCCAGGTGGTCGGCCATCAGCAGAACGTCGTGGCCCTGCTCGTCGACGGCCCGCACGCGGGCCTGCCACTCGTCCAGCGTGGCGAACGGCATCAAGGGCACGATGCCCGTGCGCAACGGGCGTGGTGGCCGGCTGGCTGCGCTCATGCGGACCGGGCTAGCAGTTCTCGGGGCGGGGTTCACCCCGCGTCGTCGAGCAGTGCCTTGAGCAGCTCGTCGTGCTTCCCGTCGGCCGGGCGACGCAGCCGAAACATCCCACCAAATCCCCACGCGTCGGCCGCGACGAACGCACTACCCACCCGCCCTCCGATCGTCGAGCAAAGCCTTCAGCAGCTCGTCGTGCTTCCCGTCGGCCGGGCGACGCAGCCGAAACATCCCACCAAATCCCCACGCGTCGGCCGCGACGAACGCACTACCCACCCGCCCTCCGATCGTCGAGCAGTGCCTTCAGCAGCTCGTCGGACTGGTGGCTGGGGAGGAGGCTGCCGCCGTCGACGACCAGGTCCTGGCCGGTGAGGTAGGCGGCGTCGGCCGAGCAGAGGAACGCGACCACGCCGGCGACGTCGTCGACCTGCCCGATGCGCCCGAGAGGGATGCGGCCCTCGACCCGGGCCCTCAGGCGGTCGTCGTCCACCACGGCGCGGGTCATGCGGGTGGCGATGTAGCCGGGCGACACCGCGTTCACCCGCACCAGGGGTGCGAGCTCGAGCGCGGCCGTGCGGGTCAGGGCGACGACGCCGGCCTTGGCCGCGGCGTACGGCCCCTCGCCGCGCGTCGGCCGGGAGGCGGCGGTGCCGGCGACGTTGACGATGCTGGGCGCCGGCCCCGAGCCGCCGCCGGTTCCGGCGGCTGCCCGCAGGTGAGGCGCGGCGGCGCGGATCCCGTGCCACACGCCGGTCAGGTTCACGCCGACCAGGCGGGCCCACTCGGCGTCGTCGTAGCGGTCCAGCGCCTTCGCCGTGCCGAACCCCGCGTTGTTGACGAGGATCGTCAGGCCACCGAGGGCAGCCGCGGCGGCGTCGATGGCAGACGCGACCGCGGCGGGGTCGGCGACATCGGCCGCCAGCTCGACGTGCCCTGAGACCTCCTCGCCGGCGGGCAGGTCGACGTCGAGGATGGCCACCCGGGCTCCATCGGCGGCGAGCCGGTCGGCGACGGCCCGCCCGATGCCTCGTGCTCCCCCGGTGACGAGGGCGCGCGCGCCGGTCAGGTCCGCCACTAGAAGCCCTGGAACCACTGGCCGGCGTTGACGCCGAGCGCCTGGCCGGTGATCGGCTTGGACATGTCGGACGCGAAGAACACGACCGACTCGGCGATCTCGCTCGAGTGCGGCAGGTACCCGAGCGCGGTCTCGGACGCCACCTCGCGGTACTGCTCGTCGGCGCTGATGCCCTTCTTCTCGGCCAGGTACTCGAAGTACATCTCGACGCTGTCACCCCAGATGTAGCCCGGGTGCACCCCGTTGACCCGCACGCCGTGCTCGCCCAGCTCGGCGGCCAGGATCTTGGTGACGGCCGCCAGCCCGGCCTTCGACGCGGTGTACGCACCCCATCCCGGGCGGATGCGCACCGCCGACATGCTGTTGACCATCACGATGCGCCCGTCGCCCTGGGCCACCATCTGCGGGGCGCAGGCCTGGGTGAGCTGCAGGGTGCCGAACAGGTTGACCTCGGTGGTCCGCCGCCAGCGGTCGAGGTCGGCGTCGAGGAACGGGGTGCGGTCGCCGTCGTCGAAGGCGTTGTTCACCAGCACGTCGAGGCGGCCATAGGCGTCGACGATCCGCTCGACCGCGGCCCGGCACGCGTCGGCGTCGGTGATGTCGAGCCGCAGGCCGAGCGCAGGCGCGCCGGCGGCCTCGACCTCGGCGGCCAGGGCGCGCACCTTGTCCTCGGTGCGGGCGGCGACCACGACCGTCGCCCCCTCGCGGCCGCACGCCAGGGCGACGTCGCGCCCGAGCCCCGGCCCGGCGCCCGACACGAGCGCCACCTTCCCGTCGAGCAGTGCCACGTGCGTCCCCCTTCTGACGGGTCGTCAGGGTAGCGCCGAGGCTGCGGTCGCCCTGTTGCTCGCGGCGCCTGGTCGGACCAGCCAGGTGGACGGCGCGCGGGCCCCGCTCGCTCGTCGCGTTCAGTCGCCCTCGGCGCGACGACGCTTGCGGCGCTCCCAGAGCACCTCGCCCGCCTGGCCGAGCACCGCACCGAGCACCAGGGTGGCCAGCAGGCCCACCCACAACCGGGCGGACACGCTGAACATCAGGAAGTTCAGCTCGACCTCGTCGTTGTTCTGCGACATGAACACGACGGCCACGACGATGGCGATGCCGGCCACGAGCAGCCGCATCGCCCGCCGCTTGTCGACGCCGTCGCCCGACTCCTCGAGTGGCATGTCGCTCTTGCCGGGCGTGTACGCCATCGCCGGTCAGCGTACCGGCACCCGCACTCCCCGTCAGCGACGAGGCGCGGCCGGCTCGATGCCCGACCGATGCCGGGTCCGCGCCCGGACCGTTCAGCGCCGCTCGTAGAGGGGCTCGCGGTCCTCGGCCCGCGACCGGCGCTGCTCCTCGAAGTCGTGCGACGACAGCAACAGCGTCTGGCCGACCAGCTCGCGCCCGAGCGTGCCCCGCACCGCCGGCACCGCGAGCGCCTGCACGTGCTCGCGCACCATCCGCACGGCCAGCGGCGGGCGCTCGGCGATCCCGCGTGCCAGGTCGTAGGCCGCGGCGTCCACGTCGTCGTCGGGCACGACCTGCGACACGAGACCGAGGCGCAGCGCCTCGTACGCGTCCACCCGGCGGCCCGACAACCCGAGGTCCAGGGCCAGTGACGAGCCGCCGATCTCGTACAGCTTGGCCAGGCCCGCGGCATCGGGGATGAGGCCGTGGTCGATGGCGGCGAGGGCCATCCGCGTGCCCTCCCCCGCCACCCGCACGTCACACAGCAGGGCGCGCTCGAACGCCGTGCCGAGCGTCCAGCCCTTGAGGGCACAGATGATCGGGACGGGGAAGTCGTACAGCAGGCGGGTGCCCCACTGGCTGCGCTCGAGCACCTCGAAGTCGGTGGCGCCGAAGCCGTGGCGCTGGGCATGGCTGCGCCACGGGCGAGCCACCGGCGTCTCGCCCGAGGTCGGCCCGACCGGCCGGCCGGCCACGTCGCCGTCGGCCTCGTCGACCCGCAGGTCGACCGCGGGCCCGGCGACGTCAACGTGACCGTCGGCCGGGCCGCCCGTGTGGCCGTTGGCGTGGCCGTTGGCGGGACCCGACAACGCCGGGTCCTCGCCGACCAGCTCGACCATGTCGCGCCCGCACGAGAACGAGTCGCCGTTGCTGCGCCAGATCACGACCCGGACGTCGCGGTCGGTGCGCAACAGGTCGAGATAGCGGAAGAACAGCGCGTCCATCGCGTCGCCCATGGCGTTGTGCCGGTCTGGCCGGTTGAGGGTGAGGACGGCGATGCCGCCCTTCGCTTCGAGCAGAACGGGGTCGTCGTCCATCGTCGCCTCCCCAGCCGGCAGCGGGGGGACAGGGGAGAGTGCCGCCGGCGGTTGACACCACGCTACGTCGTTCGTACCGCGCGCGACGGGAGTTCCACCGCCCGAGGGTGGGAATCCCGCCGCGCACCGGGCCGAAGCCCGACGATCAGGTGACGGAGCGGACGTTGCGGGCCTGCTGCCCGCGCTTGCCCGGGGCCAGCTCGAAGCGCACGCGCTGGCCCGGCTCGAGCGTGGGCTCGCGGCCCGTCAGCGCCGAGACGTGCACGAACACGTCGCCGCCGCCACGGCGGGAGATGAACCCGTAGCCGCGCTGGGCGTTGTAGCTCGACACCGTGCCGGACACGAGCCCGCTGCCGTTGGCCCGACTCGAAGCGGTCGTCGCCGTTGGCCCGCTCGAAGCGGTCGTCGCCGGTGCGGACGTCGCGCCCGTTCCGCCGGGGGCGGCCGGCCTGGGGCCCGCTCGCCGAACGATCACGGCGGTCGGAGCGCTCGGCGCCGCCGCGGCGGTCCTGCTCGTCGCGATGGCCGTCGCCGTGGCGTGGGCTGCCGCCGCGGGGTCGGTCGCCGCGCGTGCGCTCGGGGCGGGTGGAGCGGCGCGGCCCGCTGGCGGCGCGCCGGTCAGACGTGGCCGACCGGAGCGTGCCGGTGTCCTCGGTCTCGTCGGCGGGTCGCACGAAGGGCTCGGCGGCCGGCAGGACCGACGGGTCGGCGGGCTCGAGCGGCTCGGTGCGCCCGAGCGCCCGCTGCAGCGTGCGAGCGGCCTTGCGGTCCTCGCTCACGAGCGCCACGACCGTGCCCGAGGCGCCGGCGCGCCCCGTACGACCCGAACGGTGGACGTAGTCCTTGGCGTCGTCGGGCAGGTCGAAGTGCACGACGCACCCGACGGCGTCGACGTGGATGCCGCGGGCGGCCACGTCGGTGGCCACGAGAGCCGGGGCGCGGCCGGTGCTGAACTGCCTCAGCGCCTGGTCGCGCTGCGCCTGGCTGCGACGGCCGTGGATCGGGACCGCCTTCACCCCGTAGCGGGCGAGCTGGCGCGTCACGCGGTCGGCGCCGTGCCGGGTGCGCGTGAACACGATGGTCGAGCCGGCCCGGTTGATGATGTCGGCGGTGACACGGACGCGGTCCTCGCGGGACACGGTCCAGAAGTGGTGGGTCACCTCGACGTCGTCGTCGTCGGCGGCCGCCACCGCGTGGTGCACGGGGTCGTGCTGGTACGAGCGGACGAGCTTGTCGACGTCGCCGTCGAGGGTGGCCGAGAACAGCAGCGTCTGCCGGTCGTCGGAGGTGCGGTCGAGGAGGCGGCGCACGGCGGGCATGAAGCCCATGTCGGCCATGCGGTCGGCCTCGTCGAGGACGACGAGGTCGACGCGGTCGAGGCGCACGTCGCCGGTGGCGATGAGGTCCTCGAGGCGGCCGGGGCAGGCGACCACCGCGCTGACGCCGCGGCCGAGGAGCTTGCGCTGCGGGCCGTAGCCGACGCCGCCGTAGATGGCGGCGACGGGGCCGTGGGCCCGCTCGTCGATGAGGGCGGCGAGCTCGCGCTGCACCTGGGCGGCGAGCTCGCGGGTCGGGACGAGCACCAGGGCCCGGGGACGGCGCGGCTCGAGGGAGCCGGCGGCAGCCGCACGGGCCGCGATGGTGAGGCCGAAGGCGAGCGTCTTGCCCGAGCCGGTCGGGGCCTTGCCCACGACGTCGCGCCCGGCGAGGGCGTCGGGCAGCGTGGCGGCCTGGATCGGGAACGGTTCGTTGATCCCGCGGCGGGCCAGGACCGCGCGCAGGGGCGCGGGCACGCCGAGGTCGGCGAACGATGACATTGAGACTCCTTGCGAATGGCGACAGGCCGATCCGGAGAAGGAATCTCGAACGGGCCCCGTCGGCAACCATGCCGACAGCTTCCGGCGGGGGTGCCGGAACGTGACCGGATGACCTTACCGGGTCGCGACGCGAATCATGCAGACGGGGGTGGCGGCACGCGCGGCCGGCAGGGCCGCCCGAGCGGTCAGGCGGCCGGTTCGACCGCCACCTCGGTCAGCGCGGCGAAGCCGTTGGCGAACGCCGTGACGTCGTCGGTGAAGCCCTCGGCCGTCGACGTGCAGTCGGACGGCGCCAGCGGGTTGCCCGCGGTGGCCGACGCCACCTCGAGCTGGCCCCGCACCTCGCCGGTGTCGCAGGTCGGCACGTTGAGGTTGGCCACGGTTTCGGTCGACACCTCGCCGGCGCGCAGGGCGTCGAGGTTCTCCTCGATCCAGTCGACGACGAGCCCGGCGGCCACGTCGTAGTCGAGGTCCTGGCCGATGCCCTGGCTGACCGCCAGCGCGGGGACGCCCTTGCGCACCCCGGCTCGCGCCGCGCCGACGGTCCCCGAGAGGTCGACGACGGGGCCCAGGTTCTGGCCCTCGTTGATGCCCGACACGACGAGGTCGGGCGTCAGGCCGAGCTCGTCGAACGCCACCCGGATCGTGTCGGCCGGGAAGCCGTCGACGGCGCTGGCCTCGTAGCCGCTGGCCGTCGTCGCCTCGGTGGTCGTGAGCGGGCCCTCGGTGGTGCTCCCGCCGGTCCCGCTCTGCTGGGACGCCGGCGCCACGACGGTCACCTCGACGCCGTCGACCGCAGTCAGGGCCGTGACCAGCACGTCGATCCCCTCGGCCGTGACGCCGTCGTCGTTGGTGACGAGGATCTCCAGTGGCTCGGCCGGGGCGGTCGTCGTCGTGGTGTCGCGCTCGCCCGACTGGGGCGTGGCGCCCTCGTCGTCGTCATCGCCGCCACAGCCGGCGGCGAGAGCCACCGCCAGCGCGACCACGCCTCCCAGCATCCGCCTGCCCGATCGCTTGTCCACTCGCGTCCTCTCGCCTGTCGATGGTCTGGGTGATGTGTCGGAGATCCGTCGCTCGCTGCGGCGCGGCCGTCAGGGCGCCGTCGTCGTGGTCGTGTCGCCGGCGACCGTCGTGGTCGAGCCGTCGGTGCCCGCGGGGACCCCGCCGCCCTCCACGGTCGTCGTGGTCTCGGCGACCGTGGTCGTGGTGGCCTCGGTGGTCGTGGTCTCGCGCTCGCCCGACTGCGGGATGCTCGGCTCTTCGTCGTCATCGCCACACCCTGCGGCGATGGTCAACGAGACGGCGAAGGCCGCCGCGACGAGACGCGTGCTCCGGTTTCGCTTCACTCGCTGCACCCCTTGTGTCGTGCTCGGGCCCGGCTCTGCGGCGGGCGCGGCAAGCATCGCGGACGCGGCGCTCAGCTCACCAACCCCCGGCCGGTGACGAGCGGCAGGTCGAGGGCGCTGAGCAGGCCGGGTCGGGCCTCGACGACGGCGGCGACCGCGTTGACCAGCCGCATGGCCGTGGCCTTGAGCCCCGCGGTGTTGTGGTCGCCGTCACCGCCCACCATCTGCATGTCGACCGTGTAGTTGGGCTCGCCGGTGATCACGACCCGGTAGCCGCCGTGCCCCGTGGGCTGCGGCCAGTCGGGGGCGAGGTCGTCACGCAGCCGCGTGACGTGCTCGAGGACGAACTTCGTCTCGCCGCCGACCACGCCGCGCACCTCGAAGCGCATGGCGGCCGTGGTGCCCTTCTCGATCCGCCCGGACGCGACGTCGAACGCCTCGGGTGCGGGCACCCGTTCGTGCCACTCGACGATCTCGTCCAGGGTGACGTCGAGGCCCGCGGCGAGCTGCGCGACCACGCTGCCCCACGCCGTGGTGAGGATGCCCGGCGACAGGATGAACGGGACCTCGTCGATCGCCTGCCCGAAGCCCATGATGTCGAACAGCACCTCGGGCTGGTCGTAGGTGGCGTAGTTGAGCACCTCCATGCAGCGCACCTCGTCGATGCGCTCGCACACGCTCGTCATCACGAGCGGCAGCCAGTCGTTGGCGAAGCCGGGGTCGACGCCGTTGACCCACAGGGACACGCCGGCCTCCTCGGCCGCCGCCACGGTGCCGCGGTACATCTCCTCGCCCACCGCACCCCACGGGTGCTGGAGGAAGACGGGGCTCGACGACACGACGTTGACGCCCGCCCGCAGGAAGCGCTCGAGGTCGGCCATCGCCTCGAACAGGCGCGTGTCGGCCCAGGCAGTGTGGACGATGCAGTCGGGCCGCAGGGCGAGCAGCGCCTCGGCGTCGTCGGTGGCCGCGACTCCGAGCTCGCGGCCCAGCCCGGCGAGCGTGCCGGCGTCGACGCCCACCTTGTCGGGGTTCGACACCCACACGCCGACGAGGTCGAGCTCGGGGCGGGCGGCGATGCCGGCGATCGCGTGCCGCCCCACGTTGCCGGTGCTCCACTGCACCACTCGATACGTCATGCCCGTCCCCTCCTCACCGTCCGCTGTCGGCAGTCGACCTGACGGACCGTCAGGTTTGCAGACGGGGACCCGCCCGGTCCACCAGAGCGGCCGCCACCCGGGCACGCGCCTGGCGCAGGTAGCGGTAGTAGGTCGCCCGGCTGACAGCCAGCCGGTCCATCGCCTGGTCGTGACTCACGTCGGCGTCGAGGTCGGCCAGCTCGACCACCCGGCGCAGCAGAACGTCGTCTGCCGACGCCCCGAACCCGGCCGCCACCGCCGCGTCGATCTCCTCACGGGTGAACGGCGTCCGGGCCAGCGCCGCGGGCCGGGCGGCGGCCCGCACCGCCTCGAGCGCGGCCCTGTGCAGGTCCTCCTCGCGTCGGCGCTCGGCATCGGGGGCCGCTGCGCCCGCCTCGGCGCGGATCACGTCGCGGACCTGCCCGAGCATCCCGCCGGGCCCGTGGTCGAGCACCCAGCACACGAAGTGGCGCCCCTCGATCACGGCATCGAGGCGCGGCTCGCGCACGGCGCCCACCGCGGCCATGAACCCCACCGACGAGGCCGACCCCGCCGCCGAGTCCATGATGTACGACCGGTCGACGTTGGCGAGGCTCGACCGCAGCACCGCCGACAGGTTGAGGACCCCGATGGCCGCGTCGCCGGCCGCCCCGGGCAGGCCGAACGTCTCGCGGAAGATCATGGTCCGCTCGCCTCCGCCGTGGGCCCGGGCGTCGGCGAGCAGGGGCGCCACGATCGGATCGACCTCCGCGGCGGCGGGTGGGCGAGCGGCCGTCGTCGCCACGCAGAAGCCGAGCGGGCTGCCGTGGAGATCGCGGGCCACGATGCCCATCTCGGGCGCGGCGTCCACCAACGAGGCCAGGTCGTCCCACCAGTCAGGGTCGGCCTTGTGCTCGACGTAGGCGCTCACGATGTCGTCGACCTCGTCGGACCGCCAGGCATCGACCCGGCACGTGTCCCCCGCGTTCCCGCCGATGCCCCACCGCACGGTGGGGTCGTCGATCAGCTCGATCAGATCGGACAGCAGGCGGGTCTCGCCGCTCGTGGCCCGCGCGTACAGGTGGTCGGCGATCCGGCACCGGAGGTCTCCGTAGCGGAGGGGGGCACGGCGGCGCAGATCGTCGCGCAGAGCCGTGCGCACGAGGTCGTGCAGCGTGACCCGCGCCCCCACCAGCTCGGCCACGCTGCTGGCCCGCAAGGTCTCGCCCGCGGCCCGGGTCGGCCGCCCCGGCAGCACCGCGGCCAGCAGGCGGGCGTCCACCGCACGGGCGATCGCCGCCACCTCGAGGACGTCGGCGTCGATGGCCCGCAGCTCGTCGCCGGCCAGGCGCCGCACGATCATGCGGGTGAGGTCGACGCCCGCCAGGTCGACCGGCGCGTTCGTGCGGCCTTCCGCCACCGCCAGGGTGAGGGCCAGTGGCGACCCGCTCGCCCAGTCCACCAGCCGCTCGGCGATCGCCCCGTCGGTCACGCCCTGCGAAGCCAGCAGCTCACGCGCCTCGTCGGGGGGCAGCGGCGGCAGCGGGACGTCGGCGCACACGTGCTCCCAACCCGCGCGGAACCAGTCGGGGCCCGGCGCCTCACGCCCGGCGACCACGACCACCGCGTCCGCCGCCAGCCCGGGCAGCACCCGCTCGCGCAGCAGCGCCCCCAGCGCCGGCGTGCGCTCGAACGAGTCGACGAGCACGACCGCGCCCGCCTGCTCGGCCGCGCCCGCCAGCGCCCGTTCGAGGTCACCGGGGACCGGCTCGAGGGCGCGGGCGTCGAGCGACCAGACGACGCGACCGCCGGCCATCGCCCGCCGGCCGACCTCGCGCAGCAGCGCGCTCTTGCCGATGCCGCCCGGCCCGTGGACGAGCACCACGCGGGTCGGGCCGCCGCCGGCCAGCAGCTCGTCCAGCCAGGCCAGCAGGCGACGACGGCCGCTGAAGCGCGCCGCATCCACGTTCGCCAGGTGCTCGCCGAGCCGTGCCCGCCCCCGAGACATCGGCACAGTCTGGCCCGGCTCGGGCGCCCCGGAGTTTTGAGACCGATTCGATACTGACAGGACCCTCGACGATCCTTAGGTTCGCCTGCGCAGATCACGGCGGACGGCGCCGGTCACCGGCGGACACGAGGAGCGCGGCGGATGGGCATGTTCAAGGACCTGAAGCAGATGAAGGACGCCGTGGCGGCGGCCCCCGACATGATCGACCAGGCCCAACAGCTCCAGGCAGCCGCTCTCCAGCAGCAGGCGGCGGCGCAGCAGCAGGCGGCGATGGCCGCGGGGGTCCCGGCCGGCGGCATCGGGCAGGGCATCACGCCGCCCCCGGCGCCGGGCTCGCTCAGCGCGGCCGACGTCGCGCCGATCGGCGGCGTCAGCATCGAGCTGTACGCCGAGCTGAGCCGTGAGCTCGGCGCCCGCGGCTACGGGCTCGAGCAGGCCCCCGCGCTGGCGGCCGAGCGGGGCATCGCCGCCGCCGACTGGCACGCGGCGGTCGCCGGGTGGAACCAGCGCATGGCCGCCAACCCCGCCGTGGCGCTGGAGTTCAACCGCCTCTACCAGGGCGGGTGACGGTGGGGTTCCTCAAGGACCTCAACAAGCTCTCCAAGGCGGGCCGCGAGGCCCGCGACTCGATGCCGCCGCCCAGCCAGATGATGGCCGCGGCCCAGGCGCAGATGGCCGACCTCACCGCGGAGATGAATCGGAGCGCGGCGGTCTCGTCCGCGGTGGTGGCCGACGGCGTCGAGGGGACGGCGACCGTCATGGCCGCGACCCAGACGGGCGCGCTGGTCAACTTCAACCCGGCGGTGCAGATCGAGTTGCTCGTCACGGTCCCCGAGAGCCCGCCGTATCCGGCGACGCTCCAGACCGTGGTCGAGCAGATCCACCTGGCCCGGGTGCAACCGGGTGCGACCCTCCCGGTGCGGGTGGCCCGCGCCGACCGCACCCTCGTCCAGATCGACTGGGCCCGGCCGCTCTGAGCTGAGCGGACCCGGGTACAGCGAGAACCCCCTCCGGAGGCGGGCCGGAGGGCGGCACTGTCCGGCGGCGGGGCCGGACGCGGTGGGCAATGGTGCCGGACGGCAGGCGGTTGCCGTCCGGCACCGGCACACCACCCAGGTGCCGGTTGCCCTGCGCGTGGCGTGCGCCGCGCCCGACCTGGGCCCCGTCCCGGTCGCCGTGTGCGTGGTGAGCACCCTCCGTATGCC
>CAWJFG010000008.1:0-45868 GCA_963842015.1 uncultured Acidimicrobiales bacterium
ACGCCGCATCCCGTCCAGCCGCCCGCCGGCTGAGCCCGCCGGGGGTGCGGCCGCCCTCGGACATGGTCGAGGCACCGATTCGGGCACGGGCGAATCGCCCGTGCCCGAGCTGCGTTCCCCCGACCCAGGGGTGCCGAAGGACCCTTCCGCGCGGCTCGAATCCGGTGTTGTCTCGTAGGCGTGCGATCGGCGGGAGCCACGACGACGACGCGACCACGGACAGCTCGTTCTGGGCGAGCCTCGCCCGGCTGAACGGGCTGTAGGGGCGCACACCGGACACCCCCCGAGTGCGCGCGGGGCGCGGCGGGGTGTGTACGGTGCACGCCCGTGAGGCGAGGCGCCACGGCGGACGGCCGACCACGTCGCATTTCGCATGTGGCGGTCATCGCCGCGTTCCTGCTCCTGTGCGGTGTCCTCCCCGTCCTGCCCGCGAGCGCCGGACCCTCCGCGACCGGCTCGTCGGGCGGCGCCGGCACCGCGGGGTCCAGCGCGGCGCCCGCGTCGACCGTTCCGGCCGGCTTCGCCGACACCGTGGCCATCTCCGGGCTGACCCAGCCCACCGACGTGGCGTTCGCGGCCGACGGCCGCGTCTTCGTCAGCGAGAAGAGCGGGCTCATCAAGGTGTTCGACTCCGTGTCGGACACCACGGCGACGGTCTTCGCCGACCTGCGCACCCAGGTCCACAACTTCTGGGATCGCGGGCTTCTCGGGCTCACCCTCGACCCCGCCTTCCCGACGAAGCCCTACGTGTACGTGGCGTACACGTACGACGCCGTGCCCGGCGGCACGGCGCCCCGCTGGGGGACGGCCGGGGCGACGAGCGACGGGTGTCCCAACCCGCCGGGCGCCACGAGCGACGGCTGCGTCGTGCAGGGGCGGCTCTCGCGGCTGACCGCCAGCGGCGACCACATGAGCGGCGCCGAGACCGTGCTCGTGACCGGCTGGTGCCAGCAGTTCCCGACCCACTCGGTCGGCACCGTCAGGTTCGGTCCCGACGGCGCGCTCTACGCCGGTGGCGGCGACGGCGCCAGCTACAGCTACGCCGACTACGGGCAGACGAAGAACCCCTGTGGCGACCCGCCGTCACCGGCGGGCACCGGCCTCACCCCGCCCACCGCGCAGGGCGGCGCGCTCCGCTCCCAGTCGGTCCGGCGCCCCGCCGGTCAGCCGGCGACGCTCAACGGCACGATCATCCGGGTCGACCCCCTGACCGGCGCCGGCCTGCCCGGCAACCCGTTCGCCTCGAGCGCCGATCCGAACGCCCGCCGCATCATCGCCTACGGGTTGCGCAACCCGTTCCGGTTCGGCCTGCGTCCCGGGACCGAGCAGCTGTGGCTGGGCGACGTCGGATGGGACACGTGGGAGGAGATCGACCGGGTCGCCGACGTCAACGACGGCGCGGCCGAGAACTTCGGCTGGCCCTGCTACGAGGGTGGCGCCCGGCAGGGCGGCTACGACGGGGCGAACCTGAACAGCTGCGAATCGCTCTACACCGGAGCGGGCCAGGTCGCGCCGCGCCACGTCTACAACCACGACGCCAGCGTCGTCTCGGGCGACGCCTGCGCCACCGGGAGCTCTGCCATCAGCGGGATCGCGTTCGAGGACGGGTCCAACTACCCCGCCGACCTCGACGGCGCGCTGTTCTTCTCCGATGCGGCGCGCGGCTGCATCTGGGTGATGAAGCGCGGTGGCGGCGCCGACCCGACACCGACCCTGCTGTCGCGGTTCGTCGGCGGTGCGGGCCAGGTGGTCCAGGTGACGGTGGGGCCCGGTGGCGACATCTTCTACCTCGACCTCGAGGGCGGCGCGCTGCACCGCGTCATCTACACGGGCAGCAACCACCTCCCGACGGCGGTCGTCTCGGCCGACCCGACGTCCGGGCCGGCGCCCCTGACCGTGCAGTTCGACGGGCGCGGGTCGCAGGATCTCGACGGCGATCCGCTGACCTACGCCTGGGACCTCGACGGCGACGGCGCCTACGACGACTCCACCGACCCCAGCCCGAGAACGACCTACGGTGCCAACGGCACGGTTACCGCCCGACTGCGTGTCAGCGATCCCGCGGGTGCCAGCGATGTCGGGACCGTGACGATCGTGGTGGGGCCGCCCAACAGCGCGCCCGTGCCGGTGATCGACTCGCCGGCCAGCACGCTCCGGTGGAAGGTCGGCGACGCCATCCCGTTCTCGGGCCACGCCACCGATGCGCAGGAGGGCACGCTCCCGGCCAGCCGGTTGTCGTGGTCGCTCGTGATCAACCACTGCCCGAGCAACTGCCACGCCCACCCGATGCAGGACTTCGCGGGGGTGGCGAGCGGGTCGTTCCCTGCGCCCGACCACGAGTACCCGGCGTCGCTGACGCTGACCCTGTCGGCCACCGACTCGGCCGGCGCCATCGGCCGCACCAGCGTCGAGCTCGACCCCCGGACGGTCGACCTCCAGTTCGCGACGAACCCCGCCGGCCTGCAGCTGAGCGTGGGGGCGCAGACCGCGACGGCACCCCTGAGCCGCACGGTGATCGTCGGATCGTCCAACAGCGTGTCCGCCCCCAGTCCCCAGACGCTCAGCGGCACGACCTACGGCTTCGAATCGTGGTCGGACGGCGGGGCCCCCACGCACAACATCGTGGCCCCGGCCACGGCGGCGACGTACACCGCGACCTTCCGCCCGCCGACGGCGGGCTGCGCGGCGACACCGAGCTACACCCGCACCATCCCGGCCCCGGCCGGGCCGCCTGCGGCCACGCGGCTTCCCGGGGAACGCATCGCCTACGCCGCCCTGGGGTACGACGGCCGGTACTACCTCACCGAGGCCGACATCTCCGGTGACCCGATCGCTGTGTCACCCCTGCTCTGCGCCGGCGGGGTCGCGACCAACAACCCCGCCGTGGCCGCCGGACCGACGTTCACCGCCCTCTTCGTCCGGACGTCCGACAACCGGCTGTGGCAACGCACGATGACCGACAGCTCGGCCGGCAGCTGGTCGCTGCTGCCCATCGGGGGATCGACCGCCAACGGCCCGAGCGCGGTGGTGACGAGCGACGGCGTCGTGCACCTGGTCATACGCGGGACCAACGGCAACGTGTACCACGCCACCCGCCGCGGGACGACGTGGTCGTCCTGGACGAACCTGGGGGGCGGTGTCATCGGCACACCGGCGGTGGCGCCGCACCCCAACGGCGGCATCGCCATCTTCGTGCGGGGCACCGACAACGGCATCTACCTCAAGTGGGGCAACACCGGTGGCTGGTCGGGTTGGAGCCGCTTGTCGGGGTCGACCTACACGAGCCCGACCGTCGCCTGGGGGTTCTCCTCGGGTCACCTGCAGCTCTTCGTCACGGGCACCTCGGGCGGCCTCTTCCAGAAGGACTTCAGGAACGGCGCCTGGGGGTCATGGGCCAACGTCGACAGCAGCCTGCCATCTACGGCACGGATCGCCGCGGCCGCCACCACGGGACGGGTGATCGTCTACTCCTCGTCCGCGGGTGCCACCACCTACAAGCTGTACGCCGGCCGCTGGCTTCCCTTCACCCCGGCGCCGTACACGTGCGCGACCTGCCTCCCCCGGGCGATGATCACCGGCACGATCCCCTGACCGCGCCGCCCGCGACCCCTCGCCAGGCGCTACGGGAGCTTGCGGGCGGCGATGAAGTAGCTGTAGATGCCGTGGTTGGCGCCGATGTCGACCGCCGTGCCGCCCTTCGGGACCAGGCGGGCCATGTCGTCGATCTCGGGCTCGAGGTGCTTCCCCGCCCGCAGCCACTGCACTCGCACGGGCAGGCGGGCGCGGCGAGGGAGGAGGTCGAACACGGCGCGCTTGATCCGAAGGGGCAGCGATCCGGAGGTCTGGTCAGGCAGGGTGGTCATCGGTCAGGCACCCGCTCTCGTCGGATGGGTCGGGATGCGCCGTTCCACCGTCGCCGGCCTCGAGCCACCCGAGAGCGGCGAACTCGCGTCGGTAGGCGGCCACGACGGCGGCGACGGCGTCGTCGAGCGAGGTGGCGGCGCGGCGCCACGGCCGGGCAGCCGCCTGGCCGACCAGGTCGGCCACGGTGGTCGTCGCGGGGGCGACGAGGTCGCCGGGCAGCGCGTACTCGGGGGCCGATCCGGTGTCGAGCATGGCCACCGGCGTGCCGAGCGCGTGGGCCATGACCAGGGGACCGCTCGTCTCGCCGACCGATTCGGACCGGGGCAGCAGCATGGCGTCGGCGGCGGCGATGACCCGGCAGAACTCGGAGTCGTCGGCCCGCTCGAGAACGGTCACGTTCGCGGGCCGGCCGGCGAGCGCCCGCGCCGTGGGCCGGTCGGCGACGCGCCCGACGAACACGATGCGGGCGTCGGGGACGTAGCGGGCGGCGGCCACGACCTCGGCCACGCCCTTGGCCGCCTTCAGCACCCCGGCGAGCACGAGCAAGGGACCGGGCGAACTCGCCAGCAACTCGTCGTGGGCGGCCTGCCTGGCCCCAGGGGACTGGTGCTCGACCGGCATCGCCATGGGCACGATGCCGATGTCCTGTTCGATCCCCTGCGCCCGCAGCACGTCCGCGGCGTAGCGACTGTGCACGAGCACGCGGTGGCGGGGGAGCACCCGGCGCAGCACCGGCAGCACCACCGGCCGGACCTTGGGGTGGCGCGGCACGACGTCGTGCAGCGTCACCAGGCAACCCCGGCGGCGGGCGAGCGGGACCAGCAGGCCCCGGCTCGAGTTCGACAGGTGCACGTTGGCGAGCGGGCCGCTCGGGCGGTCGACCAGCCGGGCGCCGACGCCGTCCTCGACCAGGGCGCGACACAGCAGGTCCGCGGTGCGACGGGGCCCGAGCGAGGCCGGTGGGACGACGATCTCGACGGTCATCGGGGGGGCACCCGGGCGGGGGTCACGTCGGGCATGGGTGTCGCCGCTTCCGGCGCCTCGGGCGCCTCGGATGCGCTGCGTGCCCGGCGTTGGCGGCGGCCGAGCGCGTGGTTGCCGAGCGTGACGATGACCTCGGAACCGAGCACCAGCAGCCGTTGCGCGAGCGACGCTCCCAGGAGGGCGGCCGGCGATGCGTTGGGGACGATCGCCACGAGAACCACCTCGCGCACTCCGATGCCGCTGGGCAGGGGAAACACCAGGAAGCCGACGGCCCAGCTCAGCGCAAACGCGCTCGCGATCGTCACGAAGCCGGTATCGCCGTCGATCGACCGCAGCAGGATGGCGTAGGCCGCCGAGCCGGCGACGGCGTTCCCGAACGACCAGGCGAGCGCGGTCATGACCCGCCGCTGGGACGGGAGGACGTCGGGGTCAGGCACCCGCCGGATGAGCCGATGTGCCGTGTGGAGGACCGCAGCCAGCACGCGCCGGTGGAGGAGCGCGGGCGCGAGGAGCCCGCACAGCGACAGCGCCCGCGCCCACACCGGGAGCGACTCGGCGAACACCAGGCCCGCCGCCACCAGGAAGCTGGCGACCACGGAGACGAACGCCCACACGGCGGTCGCGGTCGCGGCCACGCCGGCGGTAGCACCGGCGGTGACGCTCATGCTCACCTGGCCGGCGGCCTGCACGAACCCGCCGGCCGGCAGGTACTTCGTGAGCTGCGACGCGTAGAGCGAGCCCGCGAGCGCCCGCCGATCGTGGCCGCTGTGGAACAGCTCCACCCAGCTGCGGGCCGCCATGACGAGGCCGCTGATCGTGAGGACGCCTGCGATGACCAGCGCCGGGAGGTCGGGGAACACCTGCCCGCGCGTCTCGTCGAGCGCCCGGCGGAAGGCGATCGCGACGCCGACCATCCCGAGCACGAAGACGGCGAGCCGGATGGCGCGCTGGTGGTCCGCGAGCCTCACGGCGCAGGTCGGGGGCTGTCGCCGCGCGTGGGTTCGGCGCGGTTCGCGGTCACCGGGTGAGCCTACGGGCAGCCGGGGCCGCGGTCGCAACACGGGTCGCCGACCCGCCGCGGCCGGCGTCGCGCGTGGTTTCCTTTCGATCCAGGCCGTCGAAGCCATCAAGCTGATCCTCGGCATCGGCGACACGCTGTCGGGCCGCCTGCTGGCCTACGACTCGCTCGAGCAGTCGTTCCGCACCTACAAGATGCTGCGTGACCCGCAGTGCCCCGCGTGCTCGATCGACCCGGCCGACATCGTCATCGCCGAGTACGACGAGCTGGGCACGCCGCATCCCGTCCGGCCACCGGCGTAGCCGTCGACCTGATCCGGTCCCAGCGGGCACGAACCCCGCCGCACGTCCCCGCGAACGGCCGATGGGCCCTTCCACGCGGGGCGGATCGGGTGTTGGCTTGTGGCAAGGCCACTCTGGTCGGGAAAGGCGGGTGGGTCGCGATGTCGCTCCTACGTACGCGCCTGGGGTCGGGGCTCGTCGCCCTGACCGTTGCGGTGCTGCTGGCCGCGACGGTCGTCGCGCCTGTCGCCGACCTTCTCAACGCCCCCGACGCCGCATCGGCGGCGCCCGCACTGGCCCCGGCGGAGCTGCCGTCGCCCGCTGTCACGTCGGCGGGCCCCGGGCGACTCGACGTGTTCACGCGCTCGGCCGGCGGCGACCTCCTGCACCGGTACCGTCCCGCCGGCGGTTCGTGGACGCGGGTCCTCAACCTCGGCGGTGACCTGGCGTCGCAGCCTGCGGCGGTGAGCTGGGCGCCCGGGCGGATCGACGTGTTCGTCCGCGGCACCGACGACCAGCTGTGGCAGCGGACCTTCACCGTTGGGGGCGGCTGGTCACTGTTCGTCCGGCTGGGTGGCACCCTCACGTCGGCGCCGGCGGCCACGTCGTGGGGGTCCGGCCGGCTCGACGTGTTCGCGCGCGGTACCGACAATGGGCTGTGGAAGCGGTCGTTCGCCGGCGGCGCCTGGTCGGCGTGGCAGCCCCTCACCGGCACCCTCACCTCGTCGCCGGCCGCGGCGTCGTGGGCGCCCGGGCGGCTCGACGTCTTCGTGCGCGGCACGGACAACGGCCTCTGGCAGCGGTCCTATGCGAGCGGCCGCTGGTCCGCCTGGATCCGGCTGGGCGGCACGCTGACGTCCCAGCCCGCGGCGACGTCCGCCGGTGATGGGCTGATCGACGTCGCCGCCCGCGGGCCCGACCAGGCGGTGCAGGTACGGAGGTTCACGCAGGGTGCCGGCTGGAGCGGCTGGACGTCGATGGGCGGCAGGCTGTCGTCGGGCGTCGGCGCGACCGCCCGGGGCGGCGACGTGACGATCGTCGGGCTGTCGCCGAACGGGAACCTGTACGAAAAGGTCCGGGCCGGCGCCTCCGGGACGTGGACGGCCTGGTCCGGGATCGATCCGTACGCGCCGTTCCGCCGGCTCGGCACCTGGGTCGACATCTTCGACTACGCCGCCCTCGACCCCGCGACCGCCGTGCCGGCCATGCGCTCGGCTGGCGTCCGGGTGCTGTACCTCTCGACCGCCCGGTTCAACGGCACCACCGACCTGTTCGACGCGACAGAGGCCGGCCAGTGGCTCGACCTCGCCCACCAGAACGGCATCGCGGTCGTCGGCTGGTACCTGCCCGCGTACGGCGACATGGCGCGCGACGTGCGCCGCACCGTGGCGATCGCCCGCTTCGTGAGCCCTGGCGGCCAGCGTTTCGATGCGGTCGGCGTGGACATCGAGCGGCTCGACGAGGTCACCCTCGCCCAGTTCAACTCCCGGCTCGTGACGCACCTGGCGCAGGTGCGCGCCCAGGTCGACGCCATGATCGGCGCCATCGTGCCCTCGCCGTTCGCCACTGATCCGGGCAATCGGTGGGCGGGGTTCCCATGGGCGGCGGCCGGCAGCAACAGCGACGTGGTCGTGCCGATGGCGCTGTGGTCGTTCCGGTCCAATGCCGACGGCTCGGCGTACAGCCCGGACCAGGTCTACCTATGGGTGCTCGACCAGACCCGCCGCGCCCGCTCGCTCACCGGGCGGCCGGTCACCGTCGAGGGCGGGGTCGACGACCCCGGCAGCGAGAGCACGCCGGTCACGGCGGACCGCGTGAGCCGGTTCGTGGACGCGGTCGTCGACGGTGGCGCCATCGGCGGCAGCCACTACGACTACGCAACGACGGACAGCTCCCTGTGGGCCGTCCTCGCCCGGCTGAACGGGCTCTAGTGACCCGTGTCAGCCCAGTCGGCCCCCGACTCATCCCGGCGTGGTCGCACCGCGACCTCGGTTCGTCACCGTGGGTCAGCAGGCGCGCTTGCGGGCCGCGACGAAGTGGGCCACGCCCACCACCCGCAGCGGCGAGTGCTCGATGGCGGTGAAGGTGCGGTCGAGTGAGCGCTTGACCAGCGGCCGTTGCACCTTGTCGAACGGCGGCATGATGTAGTCGTGCGCGAGCACCTCGAAGCCGCCGCGGTCGAGCATGTCGAGGATGCGGCGCTTCGAGTAGATGCGGGCCCGGGCGTAGCGCTCGTGCACGCGAGTCGGCAGCCACGACATGAACGGCACCCGGTTCCACTTCATCCACGACGGGGGCAGGTCGAACCCGTGGGTCTCCATCAGGTACCACTTGTTCGGCACGGAGATCGTGATCGCGGCCCCGGGCCGCAGCACCCGGTGGATCTCGGCGACCGACGCCGCGTCGTCGCGGGTGTGCTCGAGCACCTCGTACGACGTGAGGTGGTCGAACGTCTCGTCGTCGAACGGCAGCACGTCGCCGTCGTAGGTGCGGTAGGTGATGTTGCCCATGCCGAGATCGGCCGCGGCCGCCGTGGCCTCGTCGACGCGCTCGGTCTCGACGTCGACGCCGTCGATCGCCTCGAACTCGGGGGCGAACAGCACCGTGTTCGCACCGTTGCCGCACCCGAAGTCGAGCATGCGGCCCCCGCCCTCGGGCAGGAACGGCCGGCTGAGCTCGTGGCGCAGGCGGGGGAGGGCGTAGTCGTACTGGGTGGGCGTGCCGAGGTTGATGCGCGTGGTCACAGGTCGGTCTCCTCTTCGTCCGGATCCCCAGGTGGACGGGTCTCGCCCCGGGTCACGCCCCTGTTGACGGCGGCTGCCCGTCGGGGGTGAACAGGAACATGCTGACGTAGTCGCGGGTGCCGATGGCCCGGACGTCCTGGTGCTGGTGCGGATCGAAGTCGGCGACGTCGGTCCACCCCGAGTCGCCGACGCGGTAGTACGCACCGTAGCCAAGTCCGCGCAGCCACTCGATCACCTCGGCGACCGTGCGCTCCTCGCCCAGGTGGCGCTGCTCGATCTCGATCAGGAGCACGGGCCTGTCGCGGCGCAGAAGGTGCTCGCCGCCGCGCAGCACCTCGAGCTCATGGCCCTCGACGTCGATCTTGACGAGGCGGACATCGGTGAGGTCCTGGTCGTCGAGGCGCTCGATGGGCACCTGGAGCAGGTCGGACCCGTCGGTCGCCGCCCCCGGCTCGAGCCGTGCGTAGCCGGTCATCGCCACGCCATGGGCCACCGGGATCGCCAGCGTGCTCTCGCCCGACTGGTCGGACAGCGCGACGGGCCGGACGTCGACTCGCGCCCCGGCCCAGCGGGTGAGCGTCTCGACGCAGGCCGGCTGCGGCTCGAACGCGACGACCGTGTCGAAGTGCCGCACCATGAAGTAGCTGTAGATGCCGTGGTTGGCGCCGATGTCGACGGCGGTGCCACCCCGCGGCACGAGGTGTGCCATGTCGGCGATCTCGGGCTCGAGGCTCTTGCCCGCGCGCAACCACAGGACCCGGACCGGCAACCGCGCCCGGGCCGGGAGCAGGTCGAACACGGCGCGCTTCACCCGCAGGGGCAGCGATCCGGAGGTCTGGTCAGGAAGGGTGGTCATCGGTGAGGCTCGCGGTGTCGTCGGGCGTGGGTGTGCGGATCGGGTCGGTGTCGGCACCGGCGAGCCACCCGAGCTCGGCCAGCTCACCACAGTAGGCGGCGACGACGCGGGCCACCGCCTCGTCGGGCGTCGCGGTGGTGCGTCGCCACGGCTGCGCCGCGGCGCGGTCGACCAGGTCGGCCACTGGTGTGCCGGCCGGCGCGACGAGGTCCTCGGGGAGGCGGTACTCGGGGGCCGAGCCGGTGTCGAGCATGGCGACCGGCGTCCCGAGGACGTGGGCCATGACGAGCGGGCCGCTCGTCTCGCCGACCGAGTCGGAGCGGGGGAGCAGCACGGCGTCGGCGGCCGCGAGGATGCGGCAGAACTCGGCGTCGTCCGCTTCCTCGACGACGGTCACGTTGGCTGGCCGGGTGGCGAGCGCCGCCGCGGCGGGCTCGTCGGCGACGCGCCCGACCAGCAGGACGCGTGCGTCGGGCAGGTCGTGGGCGGCGGCGACGACCTCGGCGACGCCCTTGGCCTCCTTCAGCACCCCGGCGAGCACGAGGAGCGGGCCCGGCGACCCGGACAGGAGCTCCTCGCGGGCCGCGGGGCGCGCCCCGTCGGGCAGGGGAGTGACCGGGAGGGCCAGCGGCACCACACCGGTCGGCTGGTCGATGCCGTAGCCGTGCAGCAGGTCGGCGGCGTGCCGGCTGTGCACCACGACGCGGTGGCGGGCGAGCACCCGGCGCAGCACCGGCAGGAGGATCGTCCGCAGGCGGCGGTCGCGAGGAACGACGTCGTGGAGGGTGACCAGCCAGCCACGGTTCCGGGCGAGCGGGACCAGCAGCTCGCGGCTGGAGTTCGAGAGGTGCACGTTCGCGCGGGAGCCGTGCGGGCGGGCGACGAGGCGGGCGTCGACCCCGGCCTCGACCAGGCCGCGGCACAGCAGGTCGGCGGCGCGACGGGGCCCGACCGACCCGTCGGGGACGGCCACATCGATGGTCATCTGCCGGTGGGCGCGTTCGGGGTCACGTCGGGCACCGCACGAGTGTAGGAGCCGGCCCGCGGCGGTTCGGCCTCCGCCGGACCCGTCGGTTAACTTCTCCGCGTGCTCCTGGCGCATCATCCCTACGGGCTGGGGGAACGTCAGCTCCGACGTGTGGCTCCCGAGCCCCCTGCCGCGTGCGAGGGTGACGACGGGTCCCGACGGCGTGACCTCCTCGACGATCTCCAGCTCGAGCTCGTGGTCGCGTTCGACAAGCGCTTCGTCGCCGGCGAGAACGACGTCGCCGTCCACGAGGTCGAGGACACCGGCACCGTCCTCCACCCGGTTCCCACCGGCTGAGCTGCGTCCTCGGGTCCGCGCCCGCCGCCATCCACCCGAGTTCACGTGCAGGTCACCAGGTCGCTCGGGGCGGCCCGTAAGCTGGTCGCTCGTGTGGCGGGACCTGAGTCGTGGACCGGTGACGACGCGCCGCGTGGCCGCCGCCGACACGCGGGCTGTGACATGAGGGGCGCGCCCGTCGACGGTTCGGTTGCGACCCCCGTCGACCCGGTCGTCGAGGCGCCCACCGAGCCGGTGACCCCGCGTTCGCGACGCGGACGACGCGGACGACGGGGCCGACGGCGGCGGGGCGGCGCGGGCCGCCGGAACCGACCGGCTCGCCAGGTGGGTGGCCGGTGCCCTGCTCGTCGGGGCCATCGCCTGGATGTACGGCGTCGTCCCGTTCTCCGGCCACACGTTCGCGCTGCCCTTGGTCGCGTCGATGAGCGGGTGGACCGATTGCCTCGGCGATGGGCTGTGGCCGTGCACGTACGTCGGGTACCCCGAGGGTGTCGACCTGAGCGTCTCGCTGCCGCTGGTGGGCGGGGTCTACCTCCTGCGCGAGGTGGGTCTCGGCGTCGAGGACGCGATCAACGTCGTCGCGTTGGCCGCGCTGATCGCCGGCTTCGCCGCGATGTGGTCGCTGACGGCCGCCATCACCCGGCGAAGGTGGGCGGGAGCCCTCGGTGCCACCCTCTACGTCCTGTCACCCCTGCTCGTCACCCACACGGACAAGACGGGGCTCTGGCTCGGCTTCGTGCTGCTCCCCGTGCCCGTACGATTGGCGTACGCCGCGGTCGCTCCGCGCGCCGACGAACCGCGGCGGCCGCTCGTGCGTGCCCTGCTCAGCGCGGGCGCGGTGTTCGTATCCGCGCTGGTGATCGTCTACCTCGACCCGTACGCGTGGACCATCGCGACGGTGCTCTGCCTCCCGATGTGCGTGGTCGCCGGGGCGCTGGCCGCGCGCCGGCGGCGCTGGTCGGCGCTGGTCGTCTCCGGCCTCACCCTGGCCGCGGTGATGGTCCCCGGCGTGGTGTTCCGCCTCGGCGAGCCCAGCGCGAAGGCCTCGTCCGGGTTCCCCCCCGAGTTCTACCGGGCGTTCGGGGCCGACCTCGTCACGACGATCGTGCCGACCCAGGACAGCCTGCTGTGGGACGCCCTGCGCCTGCCGGTGCAGCCCTGGGACCCCACGCAGTTCCGCGGCGACGGCACCCAACTCGTCGGGGCGTATCTGGGCGTGTTCACGCTGGTGGCTGCGGTCGCCGGAGCCGTACACCTGCTCCGGCGCCGGGAGGCGGACCGACCCGTGCTCGCCGGGCTGATCGTCGGGGGGCTCACCTGCCTCGTCCTCGGGTTGGGGCCGTCCCTGAAGGTCCACGACACCGCACACGTGGCGCCGACGGACAGCCCGTACCAGATGGCCGCGTCGGAGGCGACCGCCTCGCTGCCGTGGTCGGGGATCTACGGCGTGCAGCCGTTCGAGGGCATGCGCGCCGCCTACCGCTGGCATGCCGGGGCGCGCCTCGTGCTCGTCGTGCTCGCGACCGCCGCTGTCCTGATGGTGTGGCTGAAGCTCCGGCGCTCGGGCCGGATCGTCGTCGCCCTCGCCCTGTCGGCCGTCCTGGTCCTCGACATGTCGTCGCACGCGCTGGTCCGGGCTCGGGGCCAGGCGAGGGACAACCACGTCGCCTATGCCGCGCTGGTCGACGACATCGATCGTGAGCTCGGTCGGGGCCAGCTCTCCCCTGGCGAGCGCGTGCTGTTCCTCCCCGCCGCGAACGACTACCTCATCATGGCGATCGCGCCCCAGTTGGAGGTGTTCTCCTACAACGCCTCCTTCGACAAGGAGATGGCGCGGATCCGCGCCCACCAACCGCTCTCGGTGCAGCGGGTCATCTGGGGGTACGACCATCGTCAGGTGACCCCCGAGCTGGTCTGCGAGGTCTTCCGCTCCGACGCCGCCGACGCGGTCGTGTTCACCAACTTCAGCATGCGGGCCGACTCGACCGACTGGCCCCCCGACCAGGCACGCATCCAGGAGTGGCGGACGAGGAACCAGGCGATCGGTCTCGCCGACGACCCGGCCTTCTCCGTCGAGGAGAGCGATCTGGTGACGGTCGTGCGGCCCGCCGACGGGGCGCTTGGCGGCGGCTGCTAGATCGACCGTTCCCGGAGGTCGTCGGTCACCGCGTCCCCCACGTCGGCCGACGGTTCCGGGGTGCCGTGGTCCCTCGTCCACAACTGCGGGACGCACCCGACGGCGAAGACGACCAGGCCGAGGGCCTGTGCGAGCAGAAGACCCGTCGTCTCCCAGACCGGGATCATCAGCAGCGCGCACACGATCGTCGTGACGGTGGCCGCCGCTCGGCTCGCCACGAGGGTGCGCCCCAGGTGCAGCCCGCGCATCATCGCGGCGACGGGCCCCGCGATGCCACCAGCGGCCACATAGAAGCCGGCCGCCGCCCAGGTCCCGGCGGAGACGTCGGCGGACGCCAGCTCCGTGTGAGCGCCGACCGTGACGAGGGCCAGGGCGAGCACCGCGGTCACGGCGACGCCGGCGAACGGGAGCACGGCCAGGATCCCGAGCGCCCACCGCGGGACGTGCCCGCGCCGGGCGACGCCGGGGATGATCAGCGTCTGCGCCCCGAGGAAGAGCAGCATCGCCGGGTTCGCCGCGATCAACGCGACTCTGTACACGCCGAGCGCCGCCGCGCCCCCCGTGACCGAGACCCAGAACCACAACCACTGATTCGACGCCAGGAACATCACCGTGTCGAGGGTGGTGGCAGCGGCGAGTCGCCGGACACCCTGCCACCAGGCCCCGATCGTGCCGCGGGCGCGTGGGTGGATCATCACGAAGCCGACCACCGCCGAGCACGCCGCCCCACTCGCCCAGACGGCGAGGGCCACGGCCTGGGTGGGATGCTGCCCGATGAGTGCCACGCCCGCACCCGTCACGGCCAGCCATGTCAGGTCGAGGATCGCCGCCACCTTCGGCCGCAGCGACCAGAACGCCAGGTGGCGCAGCGCGTCCTGGATGAGGACCGCGGGCACGGCGACGGCCAGGACGAGGAGCTCGCCCTGCTGGAGGACGAGCGCCACCACGCCGATGACCGCCCCGGCCCCGGCCCCGACGATCGTCACGAGGGTCAGGTATGCGCCGGCCCGAGGCTCGCTGGACAGGTTCTCGTCGGGTCGGACGTCGGCGAGGAGGGGCTCGCCCGCCGCCGCTCGCATGAGGTAGATCGCCGTCTGCAGGACCGCCAGGTACACGGCCCACTGGCCGACGACGGCCACCCCCGCGAACAGGGCGAGGGCCAGCTCGACGACCGAGTTGCTCGCCGCGGACGCGGCCTGGCTCACGACGGACCAACCGGCCAGCCTCCGGAGGCGGCCGGTCCGCCGCCAGGTGGAGGCGTCGATCTCGGGATCGGTCACGGACCCGGGACTGCGATGCGGCGTGCGTCGAGCGCGGTGGGTGTGGCGGTCATCGCTGGCCGACCCCGGCCGCGTCGATGACCGCCGCCGCCACGTCGTCCCACGTGCTGGCGTCGCGCGACGCGGCCTCGGCCAGGTTGGGGAGGTCGGCCGCGCAGCGCTCGATGGCCTCGGCGAGCGACCCGGCGTCCCCCGGGGCCGCGAGCGTGCCGTTCTTGCCGTCGGTGATCACGTCCGTGAGGCCGCCCACGGCGGTGGCGATCACCGGCCGCCCAGCGGCGAGCGCGATGGGCGCGATGCCCGACTGCGTCGCGCTGCGGTACGGCAGGAGCGCGGCGTGGTGCTTGGCCAGCAGGTCGCTGATCTCGGCGTCCGCCGCGTAACCGAGGCGGAGCTCGACCTGCTCCTCGAGGCCGCGCTCCGCGACCCGGTCGGCCCACGACTCGGACGAATCCCACGGCTCGCCGACGACCGTCAGCCGATGGCGCACGCCGCGGTCGCGCAGCACCGCCAGGGCGTCGAGGGCGACGTCGAGGCCTTTGTAGGGGCGGATGAACCCGAAGAACAGCAGCCGCATCCCGTGGTCGACGGGCGGGAGCTGGTGGCGCTCGACGGCGACGTTCGGGGGGTGGGGCGTCGTGATGGTCCGGACCGGCCCCGGAAGAAGCTCGTCCAACTCGGCGGCCAGCGAGGTCGCGTGCACCACGAACCCGTCGCAGCGGGACAGGACGCTGCGGGTGAGCGCCCGCTGGAATGGAAGGGGCTCGTGCGGCAGGGCGTTGTGCACGATCGCGACGGCCCGGGCCGTCCCGGAGAGGGCGAGGACGACGTGGTAGGCGGGAGCGTGGAACGGGGTGGCCCACGGGAGGACGACGATGTCACCCCGGCGCGCCGTCCGCGCCGCCCGGATCCAGGACGTCGGGTCCCACCACCGCAGGTCGAACCGGGCCAGCGGGTGGGGTTGGACGTCGTCGTCGACCTGCGGGCGCCGGAAGAGCAGCTTCGGATACTGGTCCCGCCAGGACAGCACGGTCACGTCGTGATGACGGGCCAGCGCGGTCGCGAGGTTGCCGCCGTGCTGGGAGATGCCGCTGCGGATCGGCGGGACGGGTCCGATGAAGGTGATGCGCACGTCGTCAGCTCACCTGCGAACGAGCCGGGGAAGGCCGCAGCTGCGGTCCCCGCCGTTCCAGCAGGCATCGCGCCATGATGCATTGCCGCGTCAGGTGGTACCAAACACCTCGGTGAGGCGTCCGGTGTCCGCGGGCGGCCCGGTCGGGGCTCATCCGCCGGTCGGCTCGGTCCGTTCGGGCGGCGCGCCCGTCGCGCCGCTCCGCCGGTCGCGTCGCGCGCTCCACAGCCACAGCGCGCCGAGGCCGATGGCGGTCACGACGGAGATGGCGACCCCGGCACGCTGGCCCGGAGGCCGGTAATCGAGGGTGATCTCGTGCCGTCCCTCGGGGACGTGCACCGCGACGCCGGCATGATCGGCGTCGACGAGGTCGCCGGGCTCGCCGTCGATCGACGCGACCCAGCCGTACTGCAGCCCGTCTGCGACGACCAGGTAGCCGTCGCCCTCGGCCTCGACGTCGACCTCGATGCGGGTGGGGGCGTCGAGCCGGATGTCGAGCACCGCCGACCGGCCCGACCCGCGTGGCCCGTCGTCGCTGAGCACCACGGTGTCGTCGGGCAGGGTGCCCCCGGCGAGCAGGTCGAGACGTTCCGGCGCCTCGGCGACGGTGGTGCCGGTGCCCGCCCAGCGGATGCGCGGCTGCGCCCGCGTCCTCTCGTAGACGACCAGGTCGTCAGCGTAGACCATCCGCAGGCCGTCGTCGGCGGGACGCACCACGTCGGCGACCGGCGCGCCGTCGGGCGAGGCGGCGACGCGGAGGGCGGCACCGTCCGCGCCGGTGAGCGTGAGGCGCACCTCGGCGTCTGCGGGCCCGTCGACGGCCTCGGCGGGGAGCGGCAGCGCCATCTCGCCCTCGACCAGCGACTCGCCGAGCGGCAGGCGGGCCGGCACTGACTGCCCAGCCGTCTCGACCTCGATGGCGGCCGCCTCGGGGAGCGCGACGGGCTCGCATCGGTACAGGACGAGGCCACGGAGGCCACCCGCGGCGGGCACGCGGACGGTCACCTCGTCCTCGATCTCGACGGTGTCCTCGCACGTGGCTCCGGCGGCGGCCACGCCGTCGCGCTCGCCCGCCGGCAGCGTCCCGGGCACGCCGGCGAACCATCGGGTGCCCAGGCGGTCCAGCATCGGCGACGTGATGACCTCGTTCGTCCCGGCCAGGAAGCTGAAGTTCGGGGACCGCGAGAAGGCGTTCGGATCGGCGGTCCTCACCGCGTCCTTCCACGTCTCCGCGTGGAACGCGTGGCCAGTCACGCTCCGCAGCCCGTACAGGCCGGCGGCGTTGCCGAAGAACGTGAGGTTCTCGGACCCGATGCGCTCGTGGCCCAGGTTCGCCGCCAGGAAGTCGCTGCCGGGGGTGGTGGGGTAGAGGGTGGAGCGGTCCTCGTTCGGGAGGAGGGGCAGCGCCAGATTGAGCGACTCGACCACGAGGAGCAGGGGCACGAGCCCGGCGGCGACGACGGCGATCCGCCTCGGGCCGAACCGGACGACCAGCAGGACGGCCGCGGTGGCGAGTCCGACCAGGCCCGGGAGGACGAGCCCCGACCGGAGCGTCGCGATCGCCGAGACGCTCCCGGCCAGGTCGTGCGCCCGCTCGCTGCTCTCGACGGCGACGAGAGCGGCGACCGCGAGGACCCCGACGGCCCAGGCCCATTGCCGCAGGCCGGCCGGCCACCGCCGCTGGAGGACCGCTTCGAACCCGTAGGCCGCCAGGACCGCCACGGTGAAGCCCAGGATCGCCCGAGACCGGCCGACGAAGCTCTCCTCGAACCCCGGCAGGTGCTGCAGCCACCCGAGGACCTCGCCGCCCGCGAAGGTCGCCCACCCGATCACGATCGTGGCGACGGCCATCACGGCGCGGGCGCCGCGCCCCGTCTTCGTCGCCAGCGGGAGCGCCAGCGCGAGGATGGCGAGGATCGCGGTCGTCACGCCGACGAAGGCCACGGTCTCGACCTGCACGAACCGGCCGAACCACGGGGCGTCGGGCCGCTCGCTCGACAGGCCGAGCGCCTTGGGGGCGACGGTCGTGATGAGCGACTCGAGGCCGAGGAAGAGGTTCGGGTTCTGCCGGCGCTCGCCGGCCCCGCTGGCGGAGCGCAGCCAGACGGCGAACGGGAGGAGCATCGCGGCCACGAGCAGCGCGCCGGAGACGACCGCGGCGCCCGACCCCGCCAGCACGCCGACGGCCCGGCGGATCGATTCTCGGTGGAGGATGGCGACGCGCACGATCACGTATGGCACCAGCACGTACATCGTGTGGAACACGACGGCCGGGAAGTTGCCGAGCAGCATCACCCCGAGGGCGATGGCGATGGGTGGGGCCGCGCGCGCCGAGGGTCGCTGCAGGAACCGCTCGACCGTCCAGAACAACGCGGGGATGAGCGCGGCCACCTCGGGGTGCGGCCAGTTCGTCCACATCACCATGAACCCGGACCCGGCGAACGCCAGGCCCGCGAACGCGGCGGGGAGGCGGGAGATGCCGAGGCGGCGGCAGAACAGGAAGGTGAACCCGATCGCCACGGCCATCTGGGCGAGCTTGGCCGCCGCCGGGGCGTACCACATCGGGAGGACGACGAAGAAGATCTCGAACGGCGTCAGCGCCAGGCCGGAGCCGTCGGAACCACCCGCCGGGTACGGGTTCCACTCGAACAGGTCCCCGTGGCGCACGCCCTCCGCGAACAGGGCACGAGCAGGATAGGCCCCGTCCACGGTGTCGCTGACGTCGCCGTGCCGGTCGGTCTGCTCGGCGACCGGATCGGCGGAGGCCCTCCAGGGGTAGGCGTTGGTGACGAGGTCGCTGGCGAGGAAGACGCCGCGCCCGAACAGCGGAGGGCCGATCGTGCCGACGACCAGGAGCACGGCCGCGATCCCGGCCAGCACCAGATGCGACCGCCGGCGCGGCTGCTCGGGCTCGGCGACGTCCTCGAGGGGCGGTGCCTGGTCGATGGTCTGGACCATCGGTCAGGCGACGACGGTGCCGTCGGCGAGCATGACGGGCGCCACGTAGTCACGCGACGACTGCACGAAGCCCGGGTTGTAGAACGGGTCGGGTGCCGTGTGCCCGTACCTCCGCTGAAGGAGCTGCACCTCGGGTTCGGTCACCAGCGCCGAGCGGCTCGACGACTCGAAGTGGCGGAGGACGGTGCCGGGGTCGACCACCGACCGCAGCCCGAGCCGGCCGGTCTTGAGGCAGTAGTCGATGTCGTTGAAGTTGAGCGGGAGGAGCGTGGACAGGCCGCCGACCTCGTCGAAGACCCGACGGGGGGTCATCAGACAGGCGCCGGTGACCGCCTGGAAGTTGTTGGCGACCTTCAGCATGTTGAAGTAGCCGCCGTGATCGCCCGGGAACGTGCGGTAGATGTGCCCGGGGCCCTCGTCGTCGAAGATGACGCCAGCGTGCTGCAGGCGGCCGTCGCCGTAGAGGAGCTTTGCGCCCACGGCGCCGATCCCAGGCGCCCGAGAGTACATCAGCAGGCGCTCGAGCCAGCCGGGCGTGATCACCTCGACGTCGTCGTTCAGCAGCAGGACGTGTTCACCGGCCGATTGCAGGACGCCGATGTTGATGCGGTCGGAGAAGTTGAACGGCCCGGAGGAGGTCACGACCTTCAGACGGTCGCCGGCAGTGTCGTGCAGCTCGTCGACCAGCGGCGCGGGCACGGCGTCGTCGACGACGCACACGATCTCGTAGCTCTCGTACGTCGAGGTCGCGACGATGCTGTCGACGCATTGGGAGACGAGGACCGTCTGCTGGCCGCCGATCTCGCGCGCCCGCCCGGCCGTGGGGATCACGATGCTCACGAGTGGGCACTCCCGCAGCTGGGGTCGAAGAAGGTAGATGCCCGGATTGTCTTCGTCGTGCTCGACCACGGCCTCGAAGCCGATGCGGTCGCAGTGCGCCTGGATCGCCCGCGTGCCCGCCTCGTAGGCCCACGGCTTGGCCGCCGGGCCGGCCCCGGCGGCCGACGTGGCCAGCGTGCGCCAGTGGTACAGCACCTCGGGGACGTGGACGACGGCCCGCGCCCGCTCGGTGACCCGGAGCACCAGGTCCCAGTCCTGCGAGCCGTGGAACTCCTGGCGGAACCCGCCGACCTCGTCGACGAGCGACCGGCGCAGCACGCTGAGGTGACACGTGTACATCTGGGTGCGCAGGCGCTCGGGCGACCAGTCGGGCTTGAGGAACGCGTGGGCGCGCCGGCCCCGCTCGTCGATCTTGTCCTCGTCGGTGTAGACGTAATCGGCCTCGGGCGTGGCGGTGATCGCCTCGTCGACCCGGGCCAGCGCCTCGGGGTGCAGCTCGTCGTCGTTGTCGAGCAGCGCCACGAACTCGCCGCGCGCCATGGCGAGGGCGTCGTTGGACGCCGCCACGATGCCGCCGTTCTCGGCCCGGTGCGCCACGTGGATGCGAGGGTCGGCCGCCGCGGCCCGGTCGAGGATCGGCCGCACGTGCGGCTGCGTCGAGCGGTCGTCGACCAGGCAGAGCTCCCAGTCGCCGAACGTCTGGGCGCGGACCGAGGCCAGCATCGCCTGGAGCACGGCGGCGGGTGGATCGTAGACGGGGACGACGACGGAGAAGCGGGGGACCTCAGGCATGGCGGGCCATGTCGAGGCCGCGCGTGGGACCCAGCGGTATGGCGGACACGGCCGGGCAGTGTATATGCCGCCCGGAGCGGGGCCCCCGGCGGGGGTAGTACTGTCCTCTGCACGCCGGGTCGCGACCCCGGGGCAACCCCTACGCGCCTACGGCCGACCCGCCCACCGCCTTCCCGAGATCGGTCCATGAAGCTCATCATCCAGATCCCGTGCCTCAACGAGGAGGTGCAGCTGCCCGCCACCTTGGCCGACCTGCCACGCCGGGTCCCCGGGTTCGATGTGGTGGAGTGGCTTGTCATCGACGACGGGTCGACAGACCGGACCGTCGAGGTCGCCCGCGACAACGGCGTCGACCACATCGTCAAGCTCACGAACAACAAGGGCCTGGCCTCGGCCTTCCAGGCCGGCCTCGACGCAGCCCTCAAGCTGGGCGCCGACGTGGTGGTCAACACCGACGCCGACAACCAGTACTCGGCGGCCGACATCCCGGCCCTCGTGGCGCCGATCGTGTCTGGCGAGGCCGACATGGTGATCGGCGACCGGGGCGTCATGTCGATCGAGCACTTCTCGTCCACCAAGAAGCGCCTGCAGCGCCTGGGGAGCTGGGTCGTGCGCCAGGCGTCCGACACCCAGGTCCCCGACGCCACGTCGGGGTTCCGGGCCTACAACCGCGAGGCGGCGCTCGGCCTCACCGTCGTCTCCAAGTTCACCTACACGCTCGAATCGCTCATCCAGGCCGGCAAGAGCCTGGCCGCGGTCGACCACGTCCCGGTGGGCACCAACGAGAAGACCCGCGACTCGCGGCTGTTCACGTCCATGTCGTCGTACGTGCGGCGCAACATGCTCGCCATCTTCCGCATCTACACCGGCTACGAGCCGCTGAAGGTGTTCTCGTGGCTGGCGGCGTTCGTCCTCCTCGGTGCGGTGGCGGCCTGGAGCCCGTTCCTGTGGGACTGGCTGGTGTACGGCCGCCGGTCGGGGCACCTGCAGTCGATCATCCTCGGCGGGGTCCTGCTGATGGCGGCCATCCAGCTCTTCGCCCTCGGGGTGCTGGCCGACCTCATCTCGACCAACCGGGTGGTGTCCCAGCGCACCCTCGAGCGCGTGCGGCGAATCGAGCTCGAGCTCGGTGTCGCCCCCTCGCACTACCAGCCGGGGGCCCGTGCGCCGCACGACGTCGCAGCCCTGGTCGGCGACGACGCCGCATCCGACACGCCCGTGTCCTCCCGTTGAGGGCCCGCGGCGCCGGCCGCGACCGCGCCTGCCGATCCCCCAACTCGTGGTGCCGAGCGTGGTCAGATGGCCCGGGTAGCCGCCACCCTCTAGCCTTTCCCGACCGCCTCCGACCCCTTCATCGTTGTTGCCCATGCAGAAGCTGACAGAGATCGCCGCGCGTCGCGAGCTGTTCGTCAACCTGACGTTGCGCGAGCTACGGTCCAAGTACAAGCGCTCGGTGCTCGGCTGGGCGTGGTCGTTGCTGAACCCCCTGACCAGCCTGTTCGTCTACTGGTTCGTCTTCGGGGTCCTGTTCAAGGCCGAGGCCCCGGTCGGCGACCCGTCGGGACTCGACAGCTTCGCCATGTTCCTCATGTGCGGCTTGCTGCCCTTCACGTTCATCTCCAACGGGCTGAACGGGGGGATGAACGCCCTCATCGGCAACGGCAACCTGGTCAAGAAGGTCTACTTCCCCCGGGAGATCCTGGTCGCGTCGGTGGTCGCTTCGTGGGTCGTGTCGTTCCTGATCGAGCTGGCGGTGCTTGCCGTCGCCCTCGTCTTCTTCGGCAACGTGGTGATCCTGTGGACACCGGTCGTGCTTCTGCTGGTGGCCCTCGAGGTCGCCTTCGTCCTCGGCCTGGCGCTCATGCTGTCGACCGCGGCCATCTACTTCCGCGACCTGCAGCACCTGCTCGGGCTCGTGCTGCAGGTGTGGTTCTATTCGGCGCCGATCGTGTACCCGATGAGCTACGTGGAGAAGCAGCTCGGTGAGACGGGGTGGAAGATCACGCTCTACAACCTGAACCCGCTGGTGCGCTTCGTCGAGGCCTTCCGTGACGTCTTCTACGACATGCGGTTTCCCCCGCTCGATCACCTCGCCTACCTCGTGGTTGTGTCCGCTATCTCGGTGATCGCCGGCATGGCGGTGTTCGGCCGTCTCGAGGGCCGCGTGGCGGAGGAGCTGTGAGCGACATCGCCATCCGCGCCGACAGGGTCTGGAAGAAGTTCCGCCTCTACCACGAGCGCAACCAGAGCCTGAAGGCCGCCGTCATGCGGGGGGGCCGCGCCACCTACGAGGACTTCTGGGCGCTACAGGATGTCTCGTTCGAGGTCGAGACCGGTACGACGTTCGGCCTCGTGGGCCACAACGGCTCGGGCAAGTCGACGATGCTCAAGACGCTGGCGCGGATCCTTCGCCCCGACAAGGGTGCGGTGTCGGTCGACGGCAAGATGTCGGCCCTGCTCGAGCTGGGGGCGGGCTTCCACCCCGAGCTGTCCGGTCGCGAGAACGTCTACCTGAACGGCGCCATCCTCGGTCTCACGAGGCGCGAGCTCGATCGGAAGTTCGACGACATCGTCGGCTTCGCGGGTCTCGAGCGGTTCATCGACTCGCCGGTGAAGAACTACTCGTCGGGCATGTACGTCCGGCTCGGCTTCTCGGTCGCGATCAATGTCGATCCCGACGTGCTGCTCATCGACGAGGTGCTGGCGGTCGGCGACGAGGAGTTCCAGCGCAAGTGCCTCGAGCGGGTGGCCGACCTGCGCGACGCCGGCAAGACGATCGTCGTGGTGACCCACTCGCTGACGACCGTGCGCAGCCTCTGTGACCACGCCATCTGGCTCGAGAACGGGGTCGTGCAGGAGCGGGGAGACGCCAACGCAGTGGCCGACGCGTACCTCGGGGCGGTTCAGGTCGACATCCAGGCCGCCGAGGACGCCGACCCCGAATCACGCTGGAACAAGCTGCGCATCACCGGTGTCGAGCTTGTCGACGGGCGCGGCCGACCCACCACACGCGTGCGCACCGGCGACGCGGTGACCTTTCGCATGCACTACGAAGCCGCCGAGCCGATTCAGAGCCCGGTGTTCGGCCTCGCCGTGTCCACGCCCGAGGGCGTGCTCGTCAGCGGCCCCAACACCAAGGAGGCCGAGGTGCGGGTCGACAAGGTCGAGGGTGAGGGCACGGTCGACCTCCACGTCGGTCGCCTCCTCCTGCTCCTCGGCAACTACGACGTCACGGCGTCGTGCACCAACGACTCGGTCACCCACACCTACGACCAGCGGATCAAGGCGCTGCGCTTCGACGTCTCGCCCGGAGTGCCGCACGAGACGTACGGCGGCGTGGTGTCCCTCGACGGCCGGTGGTCGATCACCTGACGGTTCGACCCGTCAGACGAGCACCCTGCCGTCCGCGTGGTAGATCGGCGGCACCATGTTGATGGTGTCAGGGTGGAAGTTCGGGTTGTCGTAGGGGTCCGTGAGCGTGGCCCCCCGCCAGCGGGCCCGGAAATGGTCGATCTCCCACTCGGACACGGCAGAGTCACGGCTCGACGACTCGAAGTGGTAGAGCACCGTGTCGGGGTCGTACACGACTCGGTGCCCCCGCGACCGCAGCTTGAGGCAGTAGTCGACATCGTTGAAGCTGAGCGGGAACGTGATGGACAGACCGCCGACCTCGTCAAACACCGTCCGTGGCGTCATCAGGCAGGCTCCCGTCACTGCCGAGTAGTTGTTCGCCACCCGGATGACGTTGGCGTAGCCATGGCAGTCGGCGCCGTACCCCCGGAACAGGTGGCCTGGCGCCGCACGGCGCATCATGAGCCCGACGTGCTGCAACCGCCCGTCGCCGAACAGCAGCTTCGCCCCCACGGCACCGATGCCTGGAAAGCCCGAATACATCACGAGGCGCTCGAGCCAGTCGGGTGTGACGACCTCCATGTCGTCGTTGAGCATCAGGACGTGCCTGCCCATCGACGCCAGGACACCGCAGTTGATCTTGTCCGCGAAGTTGAAGGGCCGCTCGTACGGCACGACGCGCAGGCGCGGGCCGGCGATGGTCCTCAGCTCGTCGAGTACCTCGGGCGGTGTCGCGGTGTCGGCGACGACGATCAGCTCGAAGCGGGGGTACGTCGTGACGGCGACGATGCTGCGGACGCAATGGGTGACCAGGGAGAGGACCTCGCCGCGCACGTCGCGGTGGCCGCCGTTGGTCGGGATGACGATGCTCACGAGCGGATGGTCGTCGAGGACGGGCCGGAGGTGGTAGACGCCCCTGATGGCGGGGTCGCGCGCCGCCGTCGCAGGGAAGCCGACCCGCTGGCAATGGGCGTCGAGGGCGCGGCTGCCCGCGTCGTACGCGTCCGGCGTCGCGGCCTCGCCGGCCGCCCCGGTGGACGTCTCGAGACGTCGCCCGTGGTAGAGCACCTGGGGGATGTGCACGACCTTGCGTGCCCGCTCGGTGACCCGCAGCACCAGGTCCCAGTCCTGCGAGCCCTCGAACCGGCTGTCGAACCCGCCCACCTCGTCGACGAGGTGCCGCCGCAGCACGCTGAGGTGGCAGGTGTACATCTGGGTGCGCAGGCGCTCGGGCGACCAGTCGGGCTTGTAGAACGGCGACGACCGCCGGCCCGCGCGGTCCACCTCGTCCTCGTCGGTGTAGAGGTAGTCGGCCTCGGGCTCGGCCGTCAGTGCCTCGTCCACCAGGAGGAGGGCGTCCGGGTGCAACTCGTCGTCGTGGTCGAGCAGAACGAGGAACTCGCCCGTCGCCATGCCGAGGGCCTCGTTGGACGCGGTGGCGATGCCGTGGTTCACCGCCCGATGGGCGACGGTGACGCGGTCGTCGGCCGCCGCGGCCTCGCGGAGGATCTCGGCGACATGCGGCGCCGACGACCCGTCGTCGACGATGCAGTGCTGCCAGTCACCGAACCGCTGGCCCTGCACGGAGCGCAACATGGCGCGCAGCACGTCCGCCGGCGGGTCGTGGACCGGCGTGACGATGGAGAAGCGGGTCATCCGTCTCGGCGTTCGCGGAGCTTGCGGATCGGCGTGCCGGCCGCCTGCATGAGGCGCCACGAGTTCGACTCGAGCACCTCGTTGAGGCGCTGCTCGAGGTGGTTGCAACGCTGGATCGCGGTCGACATCTCCTCGATGCGGCCGAGCGCGGTGCCGAGCTCGGCATCCTTCCCGACCACCAGGTCGCGGAGCCGCAGGATCTCCTTGCGCAGGTCGTCGACATGGCTACCGCCCGTCGCCTGCAGGTCTTCCAGGCGGGACTGCAGGTCGAGAACCCGCGCCCGTGTCTCCTGGACCTCGAGCCGCAGCCGCCACCACGACCGGTCGTACGCCCGCACGATCTCGGGATCGGACATGACCTTGCGGGTGTAGAGCGTCGCCCAGGGCGTCAGAAACGAGGCGTCGTAGTCGAGCTCGCGGAAGAACCCGTGGCTGGAGAGGATGGCTGACCACTGCTCGGGCGGCTGCACGTTGAGGTGGGTGGGCTCACCGTAGTCGTACGGCGAGGACGACAGCAGGAGGCGATCGGTGGCCGCGCACAGGTTCTCGAGCGCCGCCCGGCCGTCGGGCGCGGTCATGTGCTCGACGACCTCGATGCACGTGATCAGGTCGTACTTGCCCTCGATGGGTTCGGTGAGCGAGCCCACCCGGCAGTACTCACGCACTGACTCGTGCACCTCGGAGATGGCGTGCTCGGACACGTCGACCCCGAAGGCCTCGACGCCACGGTCGCGGAGCGTCTCGACGAGGAAGCCCTTGGCGCAGCCGGCGTCGAGCACGGTGCCGGGGCGCAGCTCGCGCGCGATGTGATCGGCGACCTCACCGAAGAAGGTGAGCCAGTGATCGCTCCGCTCGTACGGGAGCCCGCAGTCGTGGGCGTAGTAATAGGCCCCGTACGTCGGGCTGGGCATCGGGGAGGGCAGCACGCTTCCCGGGTCGTCGGCCACCGTGTCACGGACATCGTTCTCGGGCACGGCGAGCGAGTCTACTGCGGGTGGACTCGCCACCCGACCTCGGCATGCCGGCGCGTGGTGGCCCCGTCAGCACTCACCCGACGTTCTGGCCCGCAGGGAAGTCACACTACGGTGGCACGCCATGGTCGGGCGCTGCGTGAGGGGATCGATCGCCGGGGTCCCGCCGGTGATCTGGCTGGTCACCGGCCTTTTCGTCATGGGGCTGCTGGCCTTCTCGGTGCTGCTGCCGGCGTACCAGGCCCCCGACGAGCCCCAACACACCGACCTCGCCCACCACTTCTCCGAGGACCTCAGCTACCCGGCGTGGAACGACCGGTACCTCGACATCGGCATCGCCCGGTCGCTCGGCTGGATGCGGTTCGCAGACCGGTCGCGGCACCTGACCGCGGACGAGGCCCCGCCGAAGGATCGGATGCCCTCCATCGAGGATCTCGCCGACCCGCCGCGCCGGGCGGCACCCAACTACATGCCGCAGCACCCGCCGCTGTACTACGGCCTGGCCGGAGGCATCGGGTGGGCTGCGGAGCGGGTGCTGGGCGACCCGGTCGGCAGCTTCGTCGTCGAGAACTGGCTGTACCGGCTGGTGAGCGTGGCGCTCGTGGCGCCGCTGCCGATCATCATCTGGCGCACCGCCCGCCGCCTGCGCCTGCCCGACTCGGTGCGCCTGGCTGCCGCCCTGTTGCCCCTGGCGATTCCGCAACTGCTCCACAACGGCGCCGCCGTCAACAACGACAGCCTGATGTGGCTGCTGTTCTGGCTGCTGACGCCCCTGGTGCTGCGCATCGCCGATGGCGACCTGGGCACCGCAACCGTCGCGGCGGCGGGGGTGCTCACCGGCCTCGCGCTGCTCACCAAGGGGTTCGCCCTCGTGCTGCCCGCGTGGGTGATCGCCGCCGTCGTCGTCGCCGCCCGCCGAGGCGACGCCACCGACCGGGCGCGGGCGCGCCGTGCGGGTGCGCAGTACCTGGTGGTGGCGCTGGCGGTGGGGGGTTGGTGGTGGATACGCAACCTCGTGCTGTACCAGGACCTCGCGCCGACCCGCATCACCGCCATGATGCCGTCAGGCGACGACGCGCCGACGGGCATCGGCGCGTTCGTCGAGCAGTGGCTCACGACGACGAGCCGCTTCTGGGGCGACTTCGGTTGGTACTACACCCGCATCCCGGTCGTGGCCGTCGTCGCGGGGACGGCCCTGCTCCTGCTCGGGCTCGGGCGTGCCTGCGTGAGCCGCGACACGGCGACGGCGGGCCGCCGCACCGAGCGGCTGCTCCTGGCGGCGCCGTTCATCCTCCTCGTCACCGGTCAGGCCGCCAACTCCCTTCGCGTGTACCTGGTGACCGGCCGCATCGGCGGAATGCACGGGCGCTACTGGTTCGGCGGCTTGGCCGCCCTGCTGGTGGTGGTGGCCGCGGGCCTCGCCACGCTGATGCGCCGCCACCTCCACCTGATGCCCGCGGCTGCGTTCGTGGCCGCCGCGGTCATGCAGGTGCTCGCCGTCCGGGCGATCCTCGGGTTCTACTGGGGAGCGCCGGGCAGCAGCCTGGCCGATCGGCTGCGGGCGCTCGTCGCCTGGGCGCCGCTGCCGGGTGAGGTCCTCGCGGCCGGAGCCGTGGTCGGCGCGGCGGCGGCCGTGGCCGTGGCCGTGGTGGTCGCCCGTCTGGCGCGCCGCGGTGCGCCGGGTGGGGCCGACCCGCGCTCAGGGGAGGGCGGCGGCCCGACGGCCGCCGACGCGCCGCCCGGCGGCGCCGGGGTCGTGCCGTCGCCGCTCCCGGCAGCCCACCCGGTTTGACGCGACGTGCGTGCGGCAGGATCATCGCCGCCGGTGTCCGACACGACCGTTCAGCAGGAGCATGCCGTCGCGCCGGCGGGCGTGGTGCCGCCGATGGTCCGTGTCGTCGTCCTCAACTGGAACGGCGCCGATCACCTCGGGCGGTGCCTCGACGCGCTGTGCGGCCTCGACTGGCCCGTCGACCGCCTCGACCTCGTCGTGGTCGACAACGCGTCGACCGACGGCAGCGACCGCATCCCCGAGGGGTACCCGCGCATCCGGGTGGTCCGCAACGACCACAACGGCGGCTTCGTGGCCAACAACCTCGCGCTGCGCGACCTCGCGGACGTCGACTACGTGGGGCTGGTGAACGCCGACTCCTTCGTCGAGCCGGGGTGGCTACGGGCGCTCGTCGCCGGCATCGAGGCCGACGACGGCCTGGGCGCCGTCTCGGCCCGCATGGTGTTCGCCGACCGGTTCGTCGAGGTCGCCATCAGCTCCCCGACCTTCGCGCCCCCCGGCCCCGACCCGCGCCGCCTCGGCGTCATGGTGAGCGGCGTGCGGGTCGACGGTGTCGACCGCTGGCGCGCCGCCCAGGTGGCCGACGGGGCGTGGGGCATCGAGCACCGCCTCGACGGCGGCACGTTCCAGTGGACCAGCGACCACGCCACCTTGCGCGTGCCGGTGGGCGACGGGTCGACCCTGCCGCAGGGCGTCGAGGTCGAGCTGGCGGCCGAGGCACCGAAGGCGGTCACCGTGCGGTCCGGCGACGCGACCGCGACGCTGACGGTCGGGCGGGAGCCCGGCTGGCACGCCGTGCCGCTCGGGGGCGAGCCCATCGACGTCGTGCAGAACGCGGGCTCGGTCATCATCGAGGGCGGCTACGGCGCCGACCGGGGCTTCCTCGAACCGGACACGGGCCAGTACGACGCCCCCGCCGAGGTGTTCGCCTGGTGCGGGGGCAGCGTGCTGCTCCGGCCCGGATACCTGGCCGACGTCGGCCTGTTCGACGACGACTTCTTCCTCTACTACGAGGACACCGACCTGTCGTGGCGGGGTCGCAGCCGGGGCTGGCGCTACCGGTACGTGCCCGGCGCCCGGGCCCGCCACGTGCACGCCGCGTCCACCGGGGAGGGCACGCCGGTGTTCCAGCACTACGTCGAGCGCAACCGCCTGCTGATGCTGGTGAAGAACGCGCCCCGCGGCTGGCGGCGAACGCCGTGTGGCGGTACCTGCTGACGACCCTGTCGTACGCCCGGCGCGACCTCGTCGCGCCGGTGCTCGGCGGCCACCGTCCCCGCCCCACCATCGTCCGGCGGCGGGCGAAGTCGTTCGTCGACTTCCTGCGGTTGCTCCCGCGGGCCCTCGCCTCCCGGCGCCGCATCCGCCGGGCCGCCACCGTCGCCGACGGCGAGCTGCTGGCGTGGCAGGTGCGCCGGTGACGCCGCTCCCGCAGGAGCGCTCGTGAAGATCGCGGTCTACGACCGCTACTGGACGACGGGCGGCGGGGGCGAGCGGTTCGCGGGGGGCATCGCCGCCGCGCTGGCGCCCGAGCACGACGTGCGCCTGCTCGCCCACGAGGACGTCGACACGGCCTGGCTGGGGGAGCGGCTGCACCTCGACCTGTCGGGTGTCGGCGTCGACGTGCTGGACGACGACCTGGGGGTGACCCGCGCCTCCGCCGCCTACGACGTGCTCGTCAACGCCTCGTACCTGAGCTGGGACGCCAACCGGGCCCGGCACGGGATCTTCGTCGTCCACTTCCCGGGCCCGCGACCCGGCCGGGCGGAGCGTGCCCGGCGATGGGTGGCCGGCCGGGCCGGGCGGGTGCTGGCCGCGCGGGGCGTCCGGGTCGAGCTCGGCGAGCGGTTCTACACGCCGGAGTCGACCCGACAGCACGGCATCCGCTGGACGGGCGGCGATGCCGAGCTGCTGGTGTCCTCGGCGGCGGGAGGGCCGGTGCCGGTGACGGTGCTCCTGGGGCGGTACCTGCCGCCCGCGGTGGCGCCGCTCGAGGTCGTGGCCGAGGTCGACGGCAGGGAGCTCGGGCGTGCGTCGGTCGACGCCCCCACCTCGCGCGTCGACCGCCGCCGCAGCGTGGCCCTGGCGTTCACGGTCGACGTGCCGGCGGGCGAGACCGTCCGCGTCGACCTGCGCAGCCCGGCATGGGTGCCCGCCGACGTCGGGATCGGTTCGGACCGCCGTCCTCTCGGCGTGCCGGTGATCGGGGTGCACGCCGGGGGTGGCTGGCGCGAGGGCGTGGCGCGCACCGTGCCGGTCCTCGCGGGGCAGACGGGGGCGCCGGGCCACCTCGACACCTACGACCGGTTGGTCGCCAACTCGCGCTACACCCAGCACTGGATCGAGCGTCTTTGGCACCGGCCGAGCGGGCTGCTGTACCCGCCGGTCGGGGCGATGACGCGCGGCGAGAAGGCGCCGATCATCCTCTCGGTCGGACGCTTCTTCCTGCCCGGGACGGGGCACAACAAGAAGCAGCTCGAGATGGTCACCGCGTTCCGTGACCTGGTGGCCCGGGGCGGCGCCGACGGGTGGCAGTACCACCTGGTGGGCGGCTGCGCCCCGGAGCACCGCCCGTACCTCGACCAGATCCGTGCCGCCGCGGAGGGCCTGCCGGTGGTCCTCCACCCGGATGCGTCCGGTGCAGAGCTGCGCGACCTCTACGCCCAGGCGTCGATCTTCTGGCACGCCGCAGGGCTGGGCGAGGACCCGCAACGGCACCCCGACCGCTACGAGCACTTCGGCATCACCACCGTCGAGGCCATGTCCGCCGGTGCGGTGCCGGTGGTGATCGACGCCGCCGGCCAGGTGGAGATCGTCGACCACGGCGCCGACGGCTACCGGTTCGCGGGCCTCGACGACCTGGTGGCCCACACCGCGCGGCTCATCGCCGATCCGGCCTGGCGGGCCACGCTGTCGGCGGCGGCCGAGGGGCGGGCGCGCGACTTCGGATGGGAGGCGTTCACCGCCGCGGTCCGGGCCGAGGTGGCGGCACTCGGGACACCGCCGTCCTGACGGCCGGCGGCCGGTCGCGGGGCTGCCATGATCGCGGCGATGCCCGATCCGAACCGCCGCCTCGCCGACACCGCACACCGGCTCGCCCGGGCCGCTCGCAACCCCACGGCCTCGGGGCGGGCGATCGCCGGGCGGCTGGCGCGCATGCCCACGGCCGAGCGGCGGGTCCGCGAGCTCGCCAACGAGAACCGCCACCTCCGCGACCTGTACGGGGCGTGGGTCCCGAGCGGGCACTTCTACTCGCCCTTCCCCGACCTCGACGACTATGGCCGGCGGGTCGGCGGGCTGCGAGACGCCCAACGTGCGCTGCCCGGCATCGACCTGCGCGAGGACGAGCAGCTCGCCCTGCTCGACGTCCTGGCCGACCTCCTGGCCGACGAGGGCCCTGGCGGAGCCGGCGACCTCCACGAGCACGAGGACCGGCGGGGCAACCGGCGCTACTGGCTCGACAACCCCGCCTACGCCCACGGCGACGGCACCGTGCTCTACGCCATGCTGCGCCACGTCCAGCCCCGCCGCGTCGTCGAGGTCGGCTCGGGCTACTCGTCCGCCCTCGTCCTCGACACCGTCGACCGCCACCTCCCCGACACGACGGTCACCTTCGTCGAGCCGTATCCCGCCCTGGTCGAGGGCCTGTTCGCGCCGACGACGAGCGGCGGGTGTCCATCCACCGGGCTCCGGTGCAGGACGTCGACCTCTCGGTGTTCACCGCCCTCGACGCCGGCGACGTGCTGTTCATCGACTCGACCCACGTCGTGAAGGCCGGCAGCGACGTCAACCACCTGTTCTTCGAGGTGCTGCCCCGCCTGGCCGTCGGTGTGTGGGTCCACCTGCACGACATCTTCTTCCCGTTCGAGTACCCCGAGGCGTGGGTGCTCGAGGGCCGGGCCTGGCACGAGGCCCACCTGCTGCGGGCGTTCCTCTACCGCAACGACGCGTTCGCCATCCGCTGGTTCCAGGACATGCTGTGGGCTCGCCACCCCGAGGCGCTGCGTCGCCTGCCGTGGGTGGCCCGGAACCCGGGCGCCAACATCTGGCTCGAACGGATCGCCTGACGGGCCGCCCGTCGGCACCCGCGGCGTCGGAGCTCAGACGTGGGCGTGGAAGACCATGCGCCCGCTGCGGGGCCGGCCGAACCGCTGCTCGACGCGCCGGCGCACCTTGTCGACGAGGCCGGTCGGCCGCTCGCTCGGCGGTGCGATCGAGTACCAGGTGTTGGTCGACCAGGGGTCGAACCGGGTGACGCGGGCGAAGCCGGCGTCGAGCAGCATGCCCTCGACGGCTGCGGGATTGGGCCCGAAGAAGTTGCTGCCGTCGTTGTTCAGAGAGTCGGACGGGTAGTACGCCGCAGCCGGCACGTCGACGTCGAGCAGGTCGACGACGGTCTCGACCACCGCCACGCCGCCGGTGACGCTGCGCACCGCCTTGAGGTATCCGATCGGATCGGGCGCGTGGTACAGCACCCCGAGGAAGAGCACGACGTCGAACGGGCCGCCGACGGTCTCGGGCGACACGTCCTCGACCAGCACCGTCTTCGTCTCGACCTTGCTGCCGAGCACCTCGTGCGCCAGCTCGAAGTTGCGGCGGGCGTCGCTGCCCGGCCAGTTCCAGCTCCAGCTGTCGGCGGCCACCACACGGGCGGCGCCGCGCCGCTCGGACTCGAACGAGTAGAAGCCGTCGTACGCCCCGATGTCGAGGACGCTGCGCCCCGTCATGTCGGGCAGCTGCATGATGCCGACCTCGGTCGGCGTGTCCTTCTGGCCGGGCGTGCGCACGCCGTTGCCGAGGTCGATCGTGTGGAACCACGTGCGGCTGTCGACCTCGGTCTGGAGGCTCTCCGGCGTCCACGAGCTGGTCGTGGACGGGCCAGCGGACGTGTGCACCGTGTCAGAACCCATCGGCGCCACAGTACTCGCCGGGTGTGCGGGGCCCCGCTACCGGACCCCGCGGTGTGGCCCCCCGGATCAGCCCTCCGCGCCGTTGGCCTCGTCGAGGTCGGCCACCCCGTGGGCGGCCAGCAGCTCGTGGGCGGCCGTCGTGGGGGAGACCCGGCCGGCGCGCACCGAGCGCTCGGCGTCGGCCAGCCGAGTGGCGACGCGCTCGTCGCGGCGCAGCGCCTCGACCAGGCGCTCGCGCATCTCCGACCACATCCACGCCACGGCCTGCTCGGACCGCAGCCGGTCGAGGGCGCCGGCGGCCCGGACGTGCTCGTGGAACCGCTCCACCTCGGCCCAGGCGGCGTCGACACCCGCGCCCGACAGGGCCGACGCGGCCACCACGGGCACGGACCACCCCGGGTGCTTGGGCCGCAGGAGGTGCACCGCGTGCCGGTAGTCGGCCACCGCCCGCCGGGCCGCCGGCTCGAGGTCGCCGTCGGCCTTGTTCACCACGATGACGTCGGCCAGCTCCATGATCCCCCGCTTGATGCCCTGCAGCTCGTCGCCGCCGCCCGGGGCCGCGAGCAGCACGAAGCAGTCGACCATGTCGGCCACGACCGTCTCCGACTGGCCCACGCCGACGGTCTCGACCAGCACGACGTCGAAGCCCGCGGCCTCGCACAGCAGGGCGGCCTCGCGGGTGCGTCGCGCCACGCCGCCCAGCGTGCCCCCCGAGGGGGACGGGCGGATGAACGCCCGCGGGTCGCGCGACAGGCGCTCCATCCTGGTCTTGTCGCCCATGATCGACCCGCCGCTGCGGCGGCTCGACGGGTCGACCGCGAGGACCGCCACGCGGTGGCCGCCATCCGTGAGCCGGGAGCCGAGCTCGTCGATGAACGTCGACTTGCCCGCCCCGGGTGTGCCGCTGATCCCCACCCGCATGGCGAGACCCGTGGCCGGGAGCACCGCGTCGAGCAGATGGGCGGCCTCGGCCCGGCGGTCGGCTCGGGTCGACTCGACCAGCGTGATCGACCGGGCCAGCGCCCGACGGTCGCCGGCGCGGAGGCGCTCGGCGAGCGCGGCGGGGTCGTCGGTCATCGCGGCGAGTGTACGAGTGGGCCCGGCCGCGGCCGAACAGGCCCGGGGTCAGGCGGAGACGTCCTCCGCGACCAGCGACCGGTCGTCGCGGGGGCCGGGCGCAGGTGACGTCACGGCGCCGCCCGCCCCCGAATGGCGGTGCCACGGCGCGGTGAGCGCGACCCCCAGGACGTCCGCCAGGAGGAACACCAGGCGGCTGCCGACCGCGATCGTGGCACCCAGAGCGGGTGGCAGGCCCGCCGACGCCACGAAGACGGCCTCGCGGACGCCCGCCCCGGCCGGAACCGGGACGGCCACGAACCCCGCGGTCCACGACAGGGTGGTGGCGATGCCGATCCGCAGGACCGGCGGGTCGGGGAGCACGGAGCGGGCGACGCACCAGGTCGCCGCCCAGATGAACAGCCACGCGGGGACGTACATGGCCACCAGGGTCACCGTGTGCCGCCACGGCGGGATCTCGATGTCGGCCCCGCGCCCGGTCAGGCGGGCGACCCGGTCGCGCAGGCGGGTCAGCACCGCAGGGTGCAGCGCCGCCAGGCCGAGCGGGAGGAGGGCCAGCATGGCGAGGGCGGCGGGCGACTGGGACTGCTTGGCCAGGTCGAGCGGGACGAGGACCGACGCCACCGCGAGGGCCCCGAGGTACAGGGCGACCAGCGAGAGGCCGACGCTCGGGTAGGCCCGGCCGCGGGGCACCCCGCCACGCCGCGCCAGCTCGCCCCGGCCGAGCACGGGCCATACCCCGCCGGGCACGTACTTGCCGATCTCGCCGGCGAAGTACCAGGCCACCGTGCGGCGCCGGCCGGTCTCGTGCCCGAGCAGCCCGATCGCCCGTCGCCAGCAGGCGGCGATCCAGGTCATGCCCGCCACGGCCATCACCAGGGCGAGGACCAGCCACCCGACCTCCGCGTCGGCCACCTCGTCGCGCACCTCGTCCCACTGCGCGGCCATCCGGCTGACGACGAACGCCACGCAGACGAGCCCGATCACCCCACCGACGACGGCCGGCCCCAACACCGCGCCGCGTGAGCGTCGGCGCGGACGGGCGGTGTCTGGGGTGCTCACCCGTGCATCTTCGTCCATAGTGGAGGGGTGCCGTCGAACCTCCGATCCATCGACGGCGAACCCGTCGTGTCGGGCACGTGAACTCTCGGCGGCGATGGGGACGTGAAAGCCTCGAAAGGGCGAGAATCCAGCCTCGCGGTGCTAAGCCAGTGACTTCGTGACGACGACGGTCCCCACGGGCAACACCTACGACAAGTACGCGTCCAGCAACCCCGTCGAGCGGCGCCTCATGCGCGGCTTCCTCGACGCGCTCGACGCGGCCCTGCCCGGGTTCTCGCCGGCCACCGTTCTCGAGGTCGGCATGGGCGAGGGTGAGGTGACCACGGTGGTGAGCCGCCGCTACCCGGGCGCCCACGTCGTGGGTGTCGACCTCCCCGACGCGGGCCTCGCCTGCGAGTGGCGGGCCCGGGGGCTGACCGGGGTGTTCGGCGACATCGCTCGCCTGCCGTTCCCCACCGGGGCGTTCGACCTGGTGCTGGCCATCGAGGTGCTCGAGCACGTCCCCGATCCGAAGGCGGCGCTCGCCGAGCTCGACCGCCTGTGCCGACGCGACCTCGTCGTGTCGGTGCCGCGCGAGCCGGTGTGGCGCGTGGCGAACATGGCGCGCGGCAAGTACCTCGCCGACCTGGGCAACACGCCGGGCCACATCCAGCACTGGTCGTCACGCGGCTTCGCCGACCTCGTCGCCACGAGGTTCGATGTGCACACCGTGCAGCGACCGTTCCCGTGGACCATGGTCGGCGCCCGCTCCCGGGCGGCCGTCCGCCAGCTCGCAGGTCGGGCGTGACCTCGATCGTCGACGGCACCGACCTCGATCACGCCCCGGCCGACGAGGCCGACCGTCGCGCCCCGGGTGACGGGTCCACAGGGGCGGTGCCCGCGGGCGACCCCCCGGCTCCTGGACGGCGCGCCGCTACGTCCTGCTGGTCGCGGCCGCCATCGTCGTCGGCCTCGCGCTGCGCATCGCCGTCAGCTTCACCGACGAGGCCCCGACCACCGACGAGACCGCCTACCTCCGCTCCGGGATCTCGCTCGTGTCGGGCGACGGCTTCGAGCGCGGCGGCGAGCCCGAGCTGCACTTCCCGCCGGTCGTCCCGGTCCTGCTCGGCGTGGCCAACGAGGTGTTCGACGACCCCCACACCGGAACGGTCGTCCTGACCGTGGTGTTCAGCACGGCCCTCGTCCTCCCGCTGGCCGCGCTGGCCCGGCGCATCGGCGGCCCCGCCGCGGGCGTGGTGACGGCGTGGGTGGCGGCCATCGGACCGGGCCTGTCGACGAGCCTCGTCAACCGGGGGGCCGGATCCGAGGCCGAGTACATCTTCCTGGTGGCGACGGCGCTGTGGTGCGCGGTCTCGGCCGCGGGTGCGACCGGGCGCGGCCGAGCCGTGCGCGTGGCCGGCGCCGGGCTGCTCGTCGGTCTGGCCTACCTGACCCGTCCCGAGGGCCTGTTCTTCGCCGTGCCGGTCGGGCTGGCGGTCCTGTTCGTCGGTGCCCGGCCGGCGCGCGGTGAGAGCTTGGTGCGGCGGGCTCGGGCCGCCGCACCGCTGGCGGTCTGCTTCGCGGTTCCCCTCGTGTTGTGCATCGCGCCGTACGCCGCCTACCTGCACGAGAACACCGGGAAGGTCCAGCTCAGCGCCAAGACCCAGGACGCGTCGATCGAGGCGTGGCACGCGGTCGCGCAGGCCGACCGGGCCGAGCGCGACAGCGTGCTGTGGGCGCTCGACGAGACCGGGCTGCACTTCGCCAACACCGAGCGCACGTCGCTGCCGAGCCTGGCGGCCGGTGATCCCGGAGGCTATGCCGCCATCGTCGGCACGAACGTCGTCGAACTGTTCGAGGAGATCACACTCCCCGAGACGAACCAGGTCCTGGCGTGGGTGCTGCTGCCGTTCCCCCTCTGGGTCCTGGCCGGCATCGGGGCCTGGCGGTCCCGCCGGTCGTGGACCGCGCGCCTCGTCCTGCTCGGGGCGGCGCTGCCCGTGGCCACCGCCCTCGTGTTCTTCGTCCAGCCCCGCTACCTGGCCGTCACGACCGCGCTCGCCACGGTCTTCGTCGGCGTGGCGGTGGCATCGCTGCGGCGCGCGTGGGTCACGCCCGTCGTGGCGTGCGGCCTGGTCCTGCTCGTGCTGTCGTCGGTCGCGGGGTTCCGCAGCGTCGGCGCCGGGTGGTGGCACCCGTCCGAGGGCCTCGACCAGCGCGAGGCCGGCGAGTGGCTCGCCGCCAACGCCGGTCCCGACGACCGCATCATGACGCGCAGCATGGTCGTCGAGTTCTACGCGGAGCGGCCGGCCATGGCCATCCCCTACGCGGAGATGGACGAGATCATCAACTACGCCCGCCACTACGGGGCGAACTACATCGTGGTCGACTGGTACACGATCGTCCGCCTGCGACCCCAGCTCGCACCGCTGAAGGACGCGAGCTTCGAGGCCCCCGGGCTCCGCCTCGTGTGGAAGGAACGGGTCGAGGGCCGCACCACCCGGATCTACGCCGTCGAACCGGCCCCGGCGCCCGGTCGCCCGATGGGCCCCCCGCTCGGCTTCGTCGGCGACGGCTGAGCAGGGAACTCGTCGGCCGACCGCCACACGGCCCGCAGCAGCAGGACCAGGACGACGACCGCCGCTCCCGCCACGGCGACGACGGCCGCCGGCGGCCACGGGCTCCAGGCCAGCATGCCGGCCAACGCGCCCAGCCGCCCGTCGCCCGACCAGGACCCTCGCACGACGTCCGTCAGCACCCACCCCTGCACCAGCACGGCGAAGCCCACGACCGCCACCCCGGCGCGCCGGTGCAGGCGCACCATCCCGATGGCGGCCACCGCCGCCGGCGCCGCCCCGGCCCCGAACAGGTACCGGCCCTGCACGAAGGCGAACCGGCCGGTGGTCTCGAAGAGGCCCCACGCCCGTCGGTACACGAACGCCACCACGAGCACCACGGGCAGCCAGGCGAGGAGCACGTCGATCCGCCGCAGCCCACCGTCGGATCGCATGCCGGGCTCGCCACGGCGCAGCGCGACCACGGTCGCGGCCAGGAACGCTGCCGTGGCGAGGACGACGACGGCGACGGGCAGGTCGAACTTCGGAGTCCCGAAGCCGACCCAGGCCCACGTGCGACTGACGATCCGGCCCGTGAAGGTCCACCCGTACGAGAACGGGTCGGGGGAGAAGCCGTCGGGGCGGTCGGCGGTCGTGCGGGTCAGGCTCTCGGTGGTGGGGGCGGGCTCGCCCTCGCGCACCCAGTTCGCCACCCACCACCACCCGCCGACGACCGCGGCCACCGCTCCCGCCACCGCCACGTCCACGACGGGCCGGCGCCCGCGCGCGGTGCGCCAGCCGATCGCGTACGCGACGACGACCCAGGGCACGAACATCACGGCGAAGGCCTTGGTCAGCAGCGCCAACCCCAACAGCACGCCGACCCCCACGTCGGTGGCGCGGGTCCGCCGCCCCCGTGCAACGCCCGCCAGCAGGACCGCCAGGCCGGCTCCGACCAGGACGAACAGGTTGTCGTTGTTGACCGCGGCGCCGACGTGCGTGAGCTGCGGGACGCACAGGGGCAGCAGCGCCGCCACCGTTCCGGCGCGGTCGTCGCCGCCCAGGCGGCGCACGATGGCCCAGGCCAGCAGGGGAAGCGGGACGAGCATGGCGACGTTGACCAGGCGCAACAGGGCGATCTCACGGTCGAGTGGCGGCCGGTCGTCGCCAGGCAGCACCCATCGCTCGACCCGCAGCACGGTCGCCATCGCCTCGTAGTAGAGCGGCGGATGCTGTGGCATCTGGTTGTACACGTACGGGTACCCGGCCCTCGCCGAGCCGTCGGACTCGCGGCGGCGGGCGTCGTCGTCGGGGGTCGTGCCGCCCAGGTCGTCGACGTCGGGGCGCCCCGCCCGCGGAGGGGCGTCGGCCTCGTCGAACCGGGGCCAGGGGATCGTGAGGTCGATCAGGTGCCGGTCGCGGTCGAGCCCGATCTCCTCGCCGAAGCTCCGCCCGTCGAACGACGGGTACCCGTTCCCCTCGGCCAGGTACAGGACGAGGTCCACGTGGGCGGCCTCGTCGGGGGCGCGAAAGGGCGGCTGCGCGACGGTCCAGAGCGCGCCGACGAGTCCCAACAGCAGTGAGGCCAGCCACACGGCCCGCGGGCGGCGCCCGCCGCCGCGCTGCTCCCCGGTGCCTGCGGCGTGTCCGGCCTCGTCGCTCCCGGCTCCCGGTCGGTCGGCAGCGGACCGGTCGATCGTCGTCGCCACGGCACGACGGTACAGACGTCCCCGGGGCGGTCGCGTCGATGGCGGCGTCGAGGCCGAGATGTCGTCTGGCGGTAACCCGCCCGTCACCCTCGGGAGGGGTGAGGTCAGGCTGGTGCCTCGGACCGCAGCAGGCCCAGCACCTTGCGAGCTGCGGCGGGGATGTTGGTCCCGGGGCCGAACACCGCCGCCACCCCGGCGCGGTGCAGCGCGTCGTAGTCCTGCGGGGGGATCACGCCCCCGCACACGACCACCACGTCGCCGGCGCCGGCCGCCTTCAACGCCTCGACGAGCTGCGGCACGAGCGTGAGGTGTCCCGCCGCCTGACTCGACACGCCGACGACGTGCACGTCGTTGTCGACCGCGTCCTGCGCGGCCTCGGCGGGCGTCTGGAACAGGGGGCCGACATCGACGTCGAAGCCCAGGTCGGCGAACGCGGTGGCGATGACCTTGGCCCCGCGGTCGTGGCCGTCCTGGCCCATCTTCACGACGAGCATGCGGGGGCGTCGGCCCTCGGCCTCGGCGAACGCCTCGACGTCGGCCTGCACGGCCTCGAACTCGTCGTCGCCCTCGTAGGCGGCGCCGTACACGCCGTGGATCGAGCGGATCTCGGCCTTGTGGCGGTCGAACACCTGCTCCATGGCGTCGCTCATCTCGCCCACCGTGGCACGGACGCGGGCGGCCTCGATGCACAGCGCCATCAGGTTCCCCGTGCCGGCGGCGCCCTCGGTCAGCCGACGGAGGGCCTCCTGGCAGGCCTGCTCGTCACGGGTGGCGCGCACCCGCTCGAGCCGGGCGATCTGCTGGCGGCGCACGTCGGTGTTGTCGATCGACAGCACGTCGACGTGCTCGGGGTTCGTCGGCCGGTACTTGTTGACCCCGACGATCACCTCCTCGCCGCGGTCGACGCGCGCCTGGCGGCGGGCCGCCGACTCCTCGATGCGCAGCTTGGGCATGCCCGAGGCGACCGCCTTGGTCATCCCGCCCAGCTCCTCGACCTCTTCGATCAGGGCCCAGGCGTCGGTGGCCAGCCGGTCGGTCAGCGCCTCGACGTAGAAGCTGCCCGCCAGCGGGTCGACCACGTGGGGGATGCCGGTCTCCTCGGCGAGGATCAGCTGGGTGTTGCGGGCGATGCGGGCCGAGAAGTCGGTCGGCAGGCCCAGGGCCTCGTCGAAGCTGTTGGTGTGCAGGCTCTGCGTGCCGCCGAGCACGGCCGCCATGGCCTCGACCGCGGTGCGCACCACGTTGTTGTACGGGTCCTGCTCGGTGAGCGACACGCCGCTCGTCTGGCAGTGCGTGCGCAGCATCGCCGAGCGGGGATCCTTGGGGTCGAACTGGGAGATGACCCGGTGCCACAGCAGCCGGGCGGCGCGCAGCTTGGCGACCTCCATGAAGAAGTTCATGCCGATGGCGAAGAAGAACGACAGGCGACCGGCGAACTCGTCGATGTCGAGCCCCCGGTCGAGGGCGTAGCGCACGTACTCGAGGCCGTCGGCGATGGTGAACGCCAGCTCCTGGACGGCCGTCGCCCCCGCCTCCTGCATGTGGTAGCCCGAGATCGAGATCGAGTTGAACCGCGGCATGTTGTGCGCCGTGTACTCGATGATGTCGGCCACGATCCGCATGCTCGGCTCGGGCGGGTAGATGTACGTGTTGCGGACCATGAACTCCTTGAGGATGTCGTTCTGGATCGTGCCGCTGAGCTGGGCCTGGTCGACCCCCTGCTCCTCGCCGGCCACCACGTAGGCGGCCAGGCAGGGCAGCACCGCCCCGTTCATGGTCATCGAGACCGACATCTTCTCGAGGGGGATCTGGTCGAAGAGGATCTTCATGTCCTCGACCGAGTCGATCGCCACGCCCGCCTTCCCGACGTCCCCCTCGACGCGCGGGTGATCGCTGTCGTAGCCCCGGTGGGTGGCCAGGTCGAACGCGACCGACAGCCCCATCTGCCCGGCCGCGAGGTTGCGCCGGTAGAAGGCGTTCGACTCCTCGGCGGTGGAGAAGCCCGCGTACTGCCGGATCGTCCACGGCCGGTTGGCGTACATCGTCGCCCGCACACCCCGGGTGAACGGGGCGAAGCCGGGCAGCGAGTCGAGCCCCTCGACGCCCCCCAGGTCGTCCGCCGTGTAGAGCGGCTTGACGTCGATGCCCTCGGGTGTCTGCCACACCAGGGTCTCGGGATCGGCGCCCTTCAGGTCCTTGGTCGCCAGCTCGCGCCAGTCGTCGAGTGTCGGCTTCTCGCTCGGCTTCTCGGTCGGCTCGCTCACGCGGCGAAGCCTAGGGGAGGACCTCGTTCAGCCCGAAGCCCGCTCGCGACCTAACATCGGCCGATCGTGACGTCGCCGATATTGCGATCGCCGGAGGTCCGCTGGGGTGAGTGAGTCCAACCGGCCGAGACCGTGCCTGTCCGTCGTGATCCCGTGCTTCAACGAGGTCACGACCGTCGAGACCGTCGTGGCCGCGGTCCTCGCCTCGCCCTGGACGGCCGAGGTGCTCGTCGTCGACGACGGGTCGACCGACGGCACGCGCGACGTTCTGGAGACCCTGTCCGACCCGCGCGTGCGGGTCCTGCTGCAGCCCGAGAACCGGGGGAAGGGCGCGGCCCTGCGCCGGGGCTTCGCCGAGGCCACCTCCGACTACGTCCTCGTGCAGGACGCCGACCTCGAGTACGACCCCCGTGAGTACGGGGTCCTGGTGCAGCCGCTCGAGGAGGGCCTGGCCGACGTGGTCTTCGGCTCGCGCTTCATCTCGAGCGCGCCCCACCGGGTCCTCTACTACTGGCACTCGGTCGGCAACCGGTTCCTCACGACGATGTCCAACATGTTCACCAACCTGAACCTCACCGACATGGAGACCTGTTACAAGGTCTTCCGCCGCGAGGTCATCCAGTCGCTCCACCTGGAGGAGGACCGCTTCGGGTTCGAGCCCGAGGTGACCGCCAAGGTGGCCCGCGCCGGGTGGCGGGTCTACGAGGTGGGCATCAGCTACAACGGCCGCACCTACGCCGAGGGCAAGAAGATCGGGTGGCGCGACGGCGTGCGGGCGGTCTGGTGCATCCTCAAGTACTCGGGCCCCGGTGACCGGGCCCGGACGCTGGCGGGTCTCGCACCGACTCCCGCTGACCCGGATGCCGAGGCCGCCCCGGCCTCCGACGCGGCGACGCGAGGCGACGGCTCCGACGGGCCCGCCAACGGCGCGCACGCGAACAGCCACCGGACGGTCTGACCGCCCGGCGCCAGATGACGTCCGCGCCGCTGTTCGAGCTGGCCGACGTGTCGCTCGAGATCGACGGCACGGTCATCATCGACCACCTCGACCTGGCGATCGCCGACGGGGGCATCACCGTGCTGGTCGGGCCCTCGGGTGCGGGCAAGACGACGGTCCTGCGCCTGCTCGACCGGCTCGAGGTGCCCACGTCGGGCGAGGTGCGGTTCCGCGGCCGACCGATGTCCGAGCTCGACGTGCTCGCGCTGCGCCGACGGGTGGGCATGGTGTTCCAGCGCCCCGCGCCGTTCCCCGGCACGGTGCGCGACAACCTGCACGTGGCCGACCCCCACGCCTCCGAGGACGCGCTGGTCGCCGCCCTGCGCGCCGCCCGGCTCGACGCCGCCTTCCTCGACCGGCCCGCCGACGAGCTGTCGGGAGGTGAGGCCCAGCGCATGTGCCTGGCCCGCACCCTCGTCACGCAGCCCGAGGTGCTGCTGATGGACGAGCCGACCTCGGCGCTCGACACCGACGCCCGACGCAGGCTCGAGCGCACCGCGCTCCGCCTGGCCGACGAGGGACACGACCTCGTGTGGGTGACCCACGACCTCGACCAGGCGCAGCGCCTGGGCGGCGACATCGTGGTCCTGATCGAGGGGCGGGTGGCGGGGGCGGACGCCCGGGCGCGGTTCCTGGCCGGCGAGTGGTCGACCGACGAGGACGCCGACGAATCGATCGACGAACCGTCCGACGCGCCGACCGGCGCACGGGACCGTGACGAACGGGGTGACCATGGCTGACGCCGCCATCGGCTGGAGCGGGCTGGCGCTGTCGTTCATCCTCGTCGCCGTCGCCGTCGGGCTGTCGATCTGGCAGGGCCTCCGGCTCGAGCGCGACATGTTGTGGGCCGCCGGGCGGGCGCTCGTCCAGCTCCTGGCCGTCGGGTACGTGCTGCTGTGGATCGTCGACCCCGACACCCCGGTCGCCTGGGCCTGGGCCTGGGTCGTCGTGATGCTGGGGGTGTCGGCGCTCACCGCCCGCCGCCGGGCGCCCGAGGTGCCGGGGATCACGTGGCTGACCCTGGCGGCGACGTCGGGCTCGGCGTTCCTCAGCCTGTTCGTCGTGTTCGGGCTGGGGGTGTACCCCCTGGTCGGGCGGGCGATCGTGCCCATCGCCGGGATGATGATCGGCAACTCGATCGGCAGCATCGTGGTCGCCTCGCGGCGCATCCTCGGCGAGCTCGCCGACCGACGGCCCGAGGTCGAGGCGAGGCTCGCGCTCGGCCAGCCGTGGCAGGAGGCGTCCAAGCCGTTCGTCCGGTCGGCGCTGCGAACGGCGCTCACGTCGCAGATCGAGAGCACCAAGGCGGTCGGCCTCGTGTTCCTCCCCGGAGCGATGACCGGCCTGATCCTGGCCGGGGCCGACCCTGTCGACGCCGTGCTCGTCCAGGCCGCGATCATGTACCTGATCCTCGGCTGCGTCGCCACCAACGTCGTCGTCATCGGGCTGGGCCTCACCCGCCGCCTGTTCACCCCCGACCACCGCCTCGTGCGGTTGGCCCGCACCGCCGGATGAATCCGATCGCGCCCCGGCGGCGATAGTCCACCCGAGTGGAGGGCCGCGCCTTCGGCGCGCCCGCTTCGGAGGGACCACGAGGTGGAGGTGCATCTCATGAGGGGAACCAGGTGGATCGCGTTCGCCGCGGGCGTGGGGCTCGCCGTCGCGGGGGTGATGGCGGCGAGCCCGGCCGACGCCAGCAGCGGCGGCAACGTGCCGGCCGGCAGCACGCTGTGCACCGACACGCTGCGGTCGGGCAACGGCGTGTGGTTCTACGGCCACGTCTACGACCCCGCGACGATGGGCGAGACCGGAACCTGGTCGGTGCTCCGGTCGGCCGCGCCGGGTGGACCCGAGACCGAGATCCTCCGGGCCACCGACGACGAGCTCCCCACGCACTACCTGGACAGGGGTCAGATCGGCACCTTCTTCTACCGCGCCTGCGTGGTCGTGCACGGCGGCACCAGCAGCAGCCGATCCGGGGTCGCGCTTCGCCTCGGACCGTGGCCACAGCCCCTGGTCGACGTCGAGTACGACATCGGTCCGTCGACGGCGACGCTCGGCCCCGGCGCCCGCTACTGCGACGACTTCGTCGCCAGCGATACCGCCCGCATCGCCGGCACGGCGAGCGTTCCCGTGCAGTGGAGCTTCAACGGCTTCGACGAGGACTACGGCTCGGTGACGAACGCCTGGGTGGGCCCGGTGACCACGTCGATCGACCAGGTCGCCACGGGCACCCGCAAGCCGGTCGTCGAGGTCCTGGGTTGTGTGACCAACGTGTCGTCGACGCCCGCCACGGTGGCCTTCGAGATGTCGCCGGTCTGAGCGGCGAGGGGTGAGGCCGGGGGCGTGCGCCCGTAACCTGGGCGCATGCCCCTGCGCTTCGTGATCATCGGTGGTGGCCCCGCGGGCAACACCGCCGCCACCACCGCCGCCCGCCTGGGCGCCGAGGTCACGATGATCGAGCGCGACATCGTCGGCGGCGCCGCCCACCTGCTCGACTGCATCCCGTCCAAGGCGATGATCGCCACCGCCGGGGCCATGGGCGACGTGAACGCCAGCGCCGGCATGGGCCTGGCGGTCGGCGATCCCCAGCTCGACCTCGAGGGCCTGCGGAACCGCATCAAGTCGATCGAGGCCCGGCTCGAGCACAACGTGGTCGACCTGCTGCGCAGCCAGCACGTGCGGATGATCCAGGGCACGGCCCGGCTCAAGGGCCCCCACGAGGTCGTGGTCGAGACGCCGGAAGGGGTGCGTGAGCTCGACGCCGACGCCGTGCTGCTCGCCACCGGCAGCAGGCCCCGCATCCCCGACTGGGCGCAGGTCGACGGCGAGCGGATCCTCACCACCCGCGACGCCTACCCGCCGCACGACATGCCCGAGCACCTGGTCGTCATCGGATCGGGCGTGACCGGCGTCGAGTTCGTGCACATGTTCTCGTCGCTCGGCAGCCAGGTCACGCTGATCGTCAGCCGCCAGCAGGTGCTGCCGCAGAAGGACCCCGAGGTGGCGGCCGCCCTCGAGTCCGAGCTGCTGCGCCGCGGCGTGCAGCTGTTCAAGGGCGCCCGGGCCGAGGGCATCGACCGCACCGACGACGGCGGCGTTGCCGTGCGGTGCTCCGACGGGCGCGTGGCGCGGGGCAGCCACGCCCTGCTGGCCATCGGCTCGATCCCCAACAGCGACGGGCTGGGCCTCGACGCCGCCGGGGTCGACGTCGACGACGGTGGCTACGTGCCCATCAACCACCACTGCGTCACGAACGTGTCGCACATCTACGCGGCGGGCGACCTGTCCGGGAAGCTGCCGCTGTCCTCGGTGGCGTCGATGCAGGGCCGCAA
>CAWJFG010000009.1:0-14785 GCA_963842015.1 uncultured Acidimicrobiales bacterium
AGCGAGCCGTGGTGCGGAGCCGCTCGGCGGCCCGCCGCACCATCGCCTGGAACGCCGGCCGGCCCATCGACCACCTCTGCGGCTCGAGCTCCAGCTCGATGGCGTCGTCGCGTGACCCGAGGGCGAGCGAGGCGTCGAGCGTGACCTTGGTGCGCCGCACCAGGTCGGGGTCGCGGTCGGCGGCGCGGCGGGCGAGCCGTCGCGCCGCGTCGAGCACCTCGGCCCGCGGCACGCAGCGCCAGGCGAGCCCGCGCTCGACGGCCTGCTCGCCGTCGACCAGCTCGCCGAAGAGGACGAGCGCGGCCGCCCCCTGACGCCCCATGCGCTGGGACAGCGCCCACAGGTTCCCGCCGCCGGGGTGGATGCCGACGTCGAGCCACCGGGGGTCGAAGCGGGCCTCGGGCGTCGTCACCACGACGTCGCAGGACAGCGGGAGGTTGACCCCGGCCCCGATGCACGGTCCGTCGACCGCGGCGACCGTCGGGAGGGGACACGAGGCGAGGGCGCGGAACCCGGCGTACATCTCCTCGAGCGGCGCCCGCGGGTGGGCCAGGTCGTCGAGCGAGCCCCCGGCGCAGAAGACCGGCGGGCGTGCGGCGAGCACGATCGACCGGGCGCCGTCGCGCACGGCGCGTCCGACGGCGTCGGCCAGTGCCCGCGTCATCTCCAGCCCGAGCGCGTTGCGCCGGTCGGGGTCGGAGAGCGTGATGGTGGCGACGCCGTCGTCGGCGAGCGTCATCGGGGCCGGGTCGAGCGAGGCCATGCATCCTGAACGATAGTTCGGTGAACTGAACCGAGAACCAACGCAGGCGACGCGCTTGCCAACGCCAGACGCTCATGGGATTGTCTACATCGCATCGGAAATTCCTCGCAGGCCGGTGCTCGACTCCCGGGGGGGACGGAGATGGCCGACGTGACCGAGGACCTCGCCCTCGGCGAGGTGCACGCCACCGAGGTGAACGGCGACAACGGAGGCCTTCCCGCCGGCCTGCCCATGCCCCGTGACCCCGACCTGCTCGGCGACCTCTCCCGCCGGCAGCGGGTGACGACCTTCGAGGGCGACCGCTACCCGTTCCCGGTGCCCAACGGCTGGTTCGTCGTGGCCGAGGCGAGCGACCTCGATCCCGGCGAGGTCCGGGCCCTGCGCTACTTCGGTCGGGACCTCGTGCTCTACCGCGGCGCGAACGGGACGCCCCACGTCATGGATGCCCACTGCCCGCACCTCGGGGCCCACCTGGCCGTCGGGGGCCGGGTCGAGGACGAGTGCCTGCGCTGCCCGTTCCACGGCTGGCGCTTCGACGGCGCCTCGGGCGACTGCGTCGAGATCCCCTACGGCGAGCTGACCCGCATCCCGCCGAAGGCCCACGCCCGCGCCTACCCGACCCTCGAGCGCAACCACATGATCTGGGCCTGGCACCACGCCACGGGCGGTGACCCGTTCTACGACGTGCCGGTGGTGCCCGAGTTCCACGACGACGACTGGTCGCCCATCGTCGTGCGCGACTTCGAGATCCGCGTCTCGGCCCAGGACATGGCCGAGAACAACGTCGACTTCTCACACTTCCGCTACGTCCACGGCTCCGAGGCCATCCCCGAGGACGACTTCGTCACCGACGGCACCTACAAGCGCGCCGCGACCGCGGACGGGGGGTTCGTGCGCGAGGGCTACGGCCTCGGCCTCGGCGTGCTGCGCGTGCGCGACTTCGTGACCTTCCTCTCGTCGACGACCCCCCTCGACGCCGGCAACGTGCACGTGCGCTGGGTCTTCACCGCGCCGCGGGCCAACGGCGAGAGCGCGGCTGTCGACGCCGCCGACGGGTTCTGTGCCGGGGTCTCGCAGGACATCCCGATCTGGGAGAACAAGGTGTACCGGGATCCACCGGTCATCACGAAGACCGAGAAGCTCATCCTCGAGCACCGGCGCTGGTCGCAGCAGTTCTACTCCTGACCGCGCGCGGACCGAGAGCCATCGAACAGCGGGGCGACCGGGGGGCCGCTCCTCGACAGGGGGACAACGACCCGTGAGGCCGCATCCGCGGCGCTGACGTCGAGCGCCACGACGTCCGAGACCGACGATCGTTCCGTCCGAGCTCAGGAGATCCCATGAACAGCTGGTTGGGCCAGTACTGCATCAACGTGACCGACCTCGACGCGTCGGTCGCCTTCTTCACCGCGCTCGGCCTCCAGAACACCAGCCGCACCGAGATCCCCCAGGCGCACGAGGCCATCGTCGAGCACCCCGGGGGCGGGTCGAAGCTGCAACTGGCCCAGCAGAAGGAGCCGGCAGACCCGTTCGACCTCGGCACCGGCCTCTGGAAGCTGTACGTGAACACCCACGACATCCAGGCGACGTATGCCGCCGCCCTCGCCGCCGGCGCCTCGGTGGAGGCGGCGCCCGAGCGGATGGACCGCTGGCCCGTCACCGTGGCGTTCGTGCGGGACCGCGACGGCTACCTCGTCGAGCTCGTCGAGCGCCATCCCTGGCCCGACGATGCGCCCGCGGGCGCGCCGTGGCTCGGCCAGTACTGCCTCAACGTGACCGACATCGAGGCGACGATCGGTTTCTACGAGCTGCTCGGGCTGACGTGCACCAGCCGCACCGAGATCCCCCACGCCCACGAAGCGATCGTCGAACAGCCCGGCCGCGGCGGGAAGCTGCAGCTCGCCCAGCAGGTCGACCAGGACGGGCCGATCCGCATGGGTTCGATGTGGAAGCTCTACGTCGACACGGACGACTGCGCCGGGCTGCACGCGGCCGCCGTGGATGCGGGCCACCCGTCGATCCTGGCGCCGATGCGGCTCGATCGCTGGCCGGTGACCATCGCCTTCGTCGGCGATCCCGACGGCTACCAGGTCGAGCTGGTCCAGCGTCACGAGGACTGATCAGACTGCGTGCCGTCTGCTGGAACCTCCCGGCCGGTCGCCTGCCACCGCGACCGACCGCCACCGCACCGCTCTCACCACACCGCAACAGGAGAAGACGATGATCCGACTGTCCGTGATGTACCCCGTCACCGAGGGTGCCTCGTTCGACCACGACTACTACCGCGACAAGCACGTGCCCCTGGCCGTGAAGACCTGGGGCGTCTCGCGGGTCGAGATCGACAAGGGCATCAACGGGCCCTACGTCGCCGCGGTGCACCTGTGCTTCGACTCGATGGAGGCGATGGCCGCAGCGATGGGGGTGGAAGGAACCGGCGACATCATCGCCGACGTGGCCAACTACACGACGATCACCCCCGTCCAGCAGATCGCCGAGATCGTGGACTGACCGAGCCGGGTCGGGGCGGGCGTCATGCCGCCCCGACCGGCCGCTCGGAGGCGCCAAGCGGTTGCCGGTGGAACGCCAATAACCGTACGTTGTTAGAAAAGTCTGAGGGGGATGGATGGACGATCTGACGGGGAAGGTCGCCGTGGTCACCGGCGGTGCCAGCGGCATCGGGAAGGCGTTGGCGGCGCGGTTCGTCGCCGAGGGCATGCGGGTGGTCGTCGCCGACGTCGAGGCCGCCGCGCTGGACGCCACGGTGGTCGAGCTGCGCGACGGCGGGGGAGAGGTGGTCGGCATCCCGACCGACGTCACCTCGTACCAGTCGGTCGATGCCCTCGCCGCCGCGACCTACGAGCAGTTCGGGGCGGTCCACGTGCTCTGCAACAACGCCGGCGTCGGTCCGCCCGGCGGGCTCGTGTGGGACTCGACCCCCAACGACTGGACGTGGACCTTCGGGGTCAACGTCTTCGGCGTCGCCCATGGCATCCAGGCCTTCGTTCCCCGCATGCTGGCCGCAGGCCACGAGGGGATCGTCGTCAACACGTCGTCGCCCGACGGCCCGATCGCCCCCATGCCGCAGGCGTCCGTCTACGCCGCCACGAAGTGCGCGGTCACCTGCGTCACCGAGTGCCTCGCGGCGCAGCTCGAGGCCGAGGAGGCGAAGGTGTCGGCCGCCGTGTTCTACCCGTCCGGCAAGGGCCTGCTGGACACGGGGCTGTGGACGTCCGACCGGAACCGCCCCGCGGCCCTGGCGCGCGAGCGGCCACGCTCGACGCCGGCGATGACCGTGGCGGCGCTCAGGGAGAAGGGCATCCCGGTGCAGCCCCTCGACGAGCTGGCCGGGCTGGTGGTGGAGGGCATCAGGGACGGTCGCTTCGTGATGGTCATGGACGCCGGCCGGCACGCCGACACCCTGCGGTCGCGGGCCGACCGGATCGGGAACCTCGAGAACCCCACGGTCGTGCACGAGCTCGGGGGCTGACATCATGCTCCGACCACCTCCGACGAACGCGGGCCACCACCGAGACCGATGACCACCATTCCGCTCGACCTGCGCTGCGTCGCCCAGGCCCGCCAGCTCGCCCTCGACCCGGTGGGCACCGCCGCGCCCGCCACGGGCTTCCTGCTGGTCGAGCTGCCTCTGCCCTGGCCGAAGGACGCCGCCGCCCACCCCGCGCTGGCGGACGCGACCGCGCTGGCGGAGCGGCACGGCCTTCGACTGCAGGCGTTGGTGCCCGACATCGGGCGCGCCGCTCGGGGTGAGGCGCTGGTCGTGGTCCACGGGAGCACCGGCCCGCGGTTCACCGGCTACGAACGGCGCGCGGCGGTCGTCGCCGGCTCCGACCTGCACGTCGCGGTCGACGCCCTCGCGGCGACCGCGACCCCGACCGCGCCGCCCACGAAGAAGGCGCCCGCCCCGGCCACCGCGGGGTCGTCCGTCGTCGACGTGCTGGTCTGCGGCCACGGGACCCGCGACCGGTGCTGCGGGTCGCTCGGCACCGCGCTGCACGCGCGAGCGGCAGACCGCCCTGACGTCAACGTCTGGCGCACGAGCCACCTCGGGGGTCACCGCTTCGCCCCGACGGCGCTGGTCCTGCCGTCCGGCACGTGCTGGGCCTGGCTCGACGACGCGCTGCTCGCCGCCGTCCTCGATCGCTCGCGACCCCCGGCGGACCTCCGGGCTCACTACCGGGGGTCCGCGGCCATGGGCCACCCGTCGCTGCAGGTGGTCGAGGCCGAGCTCTTCGGTCGGTTCGGCTGGAAGTGGCTCGACCACTGGCGGCGGGGCGCCGTGCGGCGCGACGCGGGCGACCGCTGGGAGGTCGTGGTCGAGAGCGCCCTCGGGACGTGGCACGGCGTGGTGGAGAAGACGGGCACGACGCCCCAACCCGTGTGCGGGGATCCCCTGACGATGGCGGTCAAGCACGACGACCGGCTGCGGCTGCTGGAGCTCGACGACGCCTCGGCCGCGTGACCCGACGAGCGGCGGGTCAGCCGCGGGTGCGGCGGGTGCGGCTCGTCGCCGCCCGTGGTGTCGGCCTCGTCCGCGTGACCCCGGCGGCCTGGTCGACGAGCGCCACGATGGGCTGCGGGTCGACGCCCTGGGTCACGGCCACGCCGCGGAGCACGGTGACGATCCGGTCGTGGAACGGCTCGCGGCCACGGTCGGCTGCGTCGGCGACGAGCTGGCGGAGGTGGGGGAATGCGTCGGGCCTGCGGGTGACGAGCTCGGCGTACACCGCGGGCACCGACCGCCCGGCGAGGGCGGACTCGTGCTCGCGGATGGTGGTCACCGCGGTGCCGAGACCGCACGCGGTGACGACCTCGTAGGCGGCGTTCGCCTCGAGTGCGCTGAAGCCCTGGCGGACGAGGAGGCCGAGGATGGTGTCGACCCGCTCGGCGATCACCTCGTCGGAGATGGCGCCGTCGATGAACTGCGAGAGCAGGCCGGGCTGGGCGAGGAAGACGTCGCGGTTGTAGACGGCCCACTCGTAGAGCCAGACCGCCCAGTGCTGGCCGCGGTCCCGGGGCCGCGGCACCTGCGTGGCCGAGTGCTCGGCCGCCAGCCGCATCAGGTCGTCCTTGCCCGAGACGTGGTGGTAGAGGGCGGCGATCGACACGCCGAGGTGGTCGGCCACCGCCTTGAGCGTCAGCCCCTCGAGCCCGAGCTCGTGCGCCGCCTCCGCGATCATCGATCGGCTGATGCGAGGCGGCCGCCCGACCCGCGGGCGCCCGTCGGGCGCGGCCGGCGCGGGACTGGTCATGGGCGAACGGTACCCGCTGCACCCTGGGCGAACGACCACCACGACGGGAACGCCCCTTGACCGCACCGCTGCCGCCGGCGGTATTATCGGAACGGTTTCAGAAATCCAGGGGGGTCCATGTCCAACTACCTCGTCATCTCGTCGGACGGGCACGCCGGTCCGCCGTCGGACGTCTACCGCGAGTACCTCGACCCCGCCTTCCGCGGGGCGTTCGACGTCCACCAGGCGGAGATGGCGGAGCTGGCCTCGCTCGGTCGGCCCGACAACACCGCGTTCGTCGAGGCGTGGGACGAGGAGACCGGCGACCACGACATGAGAGCGGGCTACGACCCGGTGGTCCGCGACCAGATCCTCGATCGCGAGGGCGTCGTCGCCGAGGTGCTCTTCCCCGACGCCGACGTGCTGGGAACGGGTCGGCTCGCGGCCTCGCCGTTCGGGTCGGGCCTCGGGTCCGGGGTCGGCGTCGACCCGGCCTCCGTGAAGGCGGGCGCCCGCGCCCACAACCGGTGGCTCGCGGACTTCTGCGCCACCAACCCGCAGCGCCGGATCGGCGTGGCCGTGGTGCCCATCACCGCCGGCGTGGACGACGCCGTGGCCGAGATCCGGGCGGCGGCCGCCCGAGGGTTGCGCGGGATCATGATCCCGACGCGGTGGTTCGAGGCCCCGGCCTACATCGACCCGTCGTACGACCCCGTGTGGGCCGCGTGCGCCGAGGCCGGCCTCGTCGTCCACACCCACTCGGGAGCGGGTCCGGCCGACTACCCGCTCGGGCCCGGCTTCCTGGCCATCTACGCCGCCGAGGCATGGTGGTGGGCGGCTCGCCCGTTCTGGGTGCTGGTGTTGTCGGGGGTGTTCGAGCGCCACCCGACGCTCAAGTACTCCATCGCCGAGAACGGTGCGTGGTGGGTCCCCGACATCGTGCAGCGCATGAACGAGAAGTGGGACGGGGCCCACAACACCCGTAAGTTCGGCGACGCCTTCAAGCTCGACCTGTCGATGCGGCCCGGCGACTACGTCGATCGCAACTGCTGGTTCGCCGCGTCCACACCGGGCGTCGACGAGATCGAGCGCCGCCATGCCATCGGTGTCGACAACCTGCTCTGGGGCAACGACCTGCCCCACCCCGAGGGCACCTACCCCCACACCCGCAAGTGGATCGCCGAGCGCTTCCGCGACGTGCCGCCCGAGGAGACCACCAAGATCCTGGGTCGGACGGCCGCCGCGGTGTACGGCGTCGACGTCACGGCGCTCGCCGACCTCGCCGAGCGCATCGGCCCGTCACCCGCCGACGTCCACGGCTGATCGGGCCGCCGCGGCCGCTCAGCGCCGTCCGCCTGCCGCCCCGACCGCGGTGCCACTGTCGGGCCGCGTCGCCGGCGCCTCGTCCGATCGGCCGGGGGCAGGGGTGGGCGCGGACCGGAAGAGGAACGGCAGGACGAACCACACCACCAGGAAGGCACCGGCCAGGACCGCGGCCACCGTCCGGGGCGCGGTGCCGGGGTAGATGACATCGGTGATCACGTAGGTGACCGCGCTCACCGCGAAGGCGAGCAGAACCAGGCCGATGACGGCCAGCACGTTGGCGACCCGCAGCAGGTGCTCCTTCACCGTGGCCCGGAACCGCAGGCGGTGGTGCGCGGCCGGGGCGATCAGGCACACCGTGGCGCCCGCCGTCGCCAGCACGGCGGCGAAGTAGATGCGGCGATCGCTGGCGTCCAGGGTCGTGAAGCGCTGCGAGAACGGGATCGTGAGCAGGAAGGCGAACAGCACCTGGACGCCGGGAAGCGCGACCCGGAGCTCGTTGAGCAGCTCCATCAGCTCGCGGTTGGCGCGTGCGTCGCCGTCCTCCTGCGTGCCCGGCTCGGTCTGACGCGTCATCGCCCCTCCCGTCGAGTGAACCACTGGTGTCCGAATGGTTACCCCCGCGAGGCGGGCTCGAATCGCGGGGAGGGATGCACGGTGGCCGGCCGCGATCTCCGTGCCGGCCGCGGCCCGGCGCTCGCGTCAGCCACAGTCGGTCGTCGCCGGCTCGTCGGCGAGTCGATCGGCGAGCCACGCCGAGATCTGCGGGGCGGCCACGGCCGGCTCGGTCGTGTGGTCGGCGTCGGGCAGGTCGACGAGCTCGACGACCTGCCCGACGCCGCACAGGCGGTCGAACAGATCGTGGGTGCGGGCCGGGAGGACGATCATGTCGCGGTCCCCGGAGATCAGCAGGAGGGGCGTGGGCGACGCCGTGCGGCCGGGGTCGTTGTCCTCCATCCACTGGCCGGCGAGGTCGGTGGCGAGGGGATCCTGGACGAAGAAGTCGGGCGACACGGCGTGCGGCGCCATCGTGTTGATGATCGTGTCGACGCAGGCCTCGGACACCACGCTGCGGGCGGCCTCGTAGGCGGCGGGCGCCAGGTAGTCGGCGGGGTCGATCCCGGGGTCCTCGGCGGCGAGCCCGAACAGGACCATCGTCGTGATGATCCGGACCTGCACCTCGTCGCCGTAGGTCTTGCTCAGCTCGGCGCCGGGGGCGATGGCGACGGTGCCGAGCAGCTCGTGATCGGGGAGGCGCTCGGCGGCAGCCTCACCGGTCATCAGCGCGGCGTGGCCGCCCTGCGAGTGGCCCGCGACCAGCCAGCGCGTCCCGGCGTGCGCGTCGGCGATCTGGCCGACCGCCCGGACCGAGTCGATCACGGCGTTGGCCTCGGCCGCGGCGGACAGGTAGGGGTGGATCTCGCCCACCGGGCCGAGCCCGATGTAGTCGGTGGCGACGCGCACGCCGGCCACCTCCCAGTCCGGGGGGACCTGCGGGAGGCGGCTCGGCGAGCACGGGGCGGCGATGCCGGAGGTGCCGTGCGCCCAGGCCACGACGGGCCAGCCGCCGTCGGGCGGGGCTTCGGTCGGGTGGTAGACCACGCCCGTGACCGCGCGGTCGTCGCCCTCTGCGTCGGTGGAGTGGTACATGATCCGCAGGCCGGCCTCCCCGGCCGAGGCGTCGAGCGGCTGGACGCGGATGAGGTCGCCGGGGTCGCCCGGGGGCAGCGGGTCGGGCACGACGTAGAAGTCCTCGACCGACCCCGTGAACTGCTCGGGCGCCGGTGCGCTCGATCCACTGCCGGGAACGGGCTCGTCACCCTCAGCCCCGCGGGCGCGTCCCGTGTCCGAGCACGCGGCGATCACGCCGGCGAGCAGCAGGCAGGCGAGGGCGAGCATGGCCCGGCGACACGTCGGCGACCCCATGCCGTGTGACTGTAGCCACATGGTGAACGCAGATGTTCTTGGACTCGGTCATCGCGCGGCGGCCTCGAGGGCCGGGCGGATCGCCTCGAGTGCGTACGGCACCGACAAGGGGGTCGGGGTGTTCAGCCCGGTGATGGTGGCGACGTCGAGGACCGACACGGCACCGCTCTGCACGGCGGGGAGCCCGGCGTAGCCCGGGACCTCGTTGGGATCGGCGCCGTTGGTGAGGAGGATGAGCAGGTCGGCGTCCAGGTCGCCGACCCGTTCGAGGCTGAGGGTGACGCGACCGGCGTCCCCGTCGGCGAGGGCGAGGAGGTCGGGATCGATCTCGAGGCCCAGCTGGGCGAACAGGGTGGCTGCGCCGTCCTCGGGGTCTGCGACCACGTAGATGGCGTCGCCGGGGACGTAGTTCGCCAGCGCGTAGGTCTTGCCCTCGAGCCCCGGCAGCTCGGCCTTGAGCCCGGCGGCCTGCTCGTCGGCGTCGGCGACCAGGGTCGCGGCCTGCTCGGGCGCGGCGAGGAGGTCACCGGCCACCGTGGCCATGTCCTGCCACTCGTCGACGTCCGCGTCGCTGAGGAGCGGGATCGTCGGGGCGATGTCGGTGAGCCGGTCGTAGTCGGTTTCGTCGGCCGCGGCCCACGACGCCAGGATCAGGTCGGGGTGCAGCCCGGCGACGGCCTCGTACGGGATGGCGTCGCTCACCTCGATCATCTCGACGCTGTCGGGCATGTCCTGCCACGGGTAGGACCCACCCTCGATCGTCGGGTCGAGGGCCGCGCCGACGAGGGGAGCGTCCAGGGCCGTCATGACGTCGGTCCACTGGGTGTTGAGCGAGACGATGCGCTGGGGGGTGCCGTCGACCGTGGTGGAGCCGTACAGGTGCTCCACCGTGACGCTCTCGCCCGCGGCGGCTGCGTCGGCGGCACGGTCGTCGTCACCCCCGCAGGCGGCGAGGGCGAGGGCGATGGCGAGGACGGGGATGAGGGCACGACGTCGCGTCGTAGTCGTTCGCATCGTCGGGATGATAGGCACACCTATCATCCCTACGAAAGCAAACCATAACTCCCTGGCCAGAGGCGGTCACCAGGGGTCGTTGGTCCAGAACTCGTCGTCGTCGGATCGTCGTCGGGTGCGGCGGTCGGCGCGCCCGGGCGGACCCGCCGGTGGTGTGGGCGCGCCCTGCGGCTGTGCCCATGCGTCGTTCCCCCACCACGGCGGCGCCTCCCCGCCCGGGAGTGCGTCCGCGCGGGCCTCGCCGGCGGCCCGCTGGGCCGATCGTCGAGTGATCACGTAGCAGGCCAGCGCCGTCGTCAGCGGCACCGACGCCACGAGACCGATGGACCCCACCAGGGTCTGCACGATCTCAACCGCCACGGTCTCGGTGGCCAGCACCCCGCCGAACCCGAGGCCCGACTGCGTGTAGATCAACAGCAGCGGGAGCGCGGCGGCCGCGTACGCGAGGACGAGGGTGTTGACCGTCGACGCGATGTGGTCGCGGCCGATGCGGATGCCGGCCGCGTACAGCTGCCGACGGTTCATGGTCGGGTCCGTGCGGCGCAGCTCCCACACGGCGGAGACCTGCGTGATCGTGACGTCGTCGAGCACCCCGAGGGCGCCGAGGATGACCGCGGCCAGCAGCAGCCCACGGAAGTCGAGGTCGGGGGCGAAGGCGAGCAGGGTCAGCGACTCCTCGGAGGCGAGCCCGGTCAGATGGGCCGCGCCCACGAAGCCCACGGCCAGGACGGCCGTGAGGGCCAGGCTGGCCAGCGTGCCCAGCAGGGCGACGGTGGTGCGGTCGCTCACCCCGTGGGCGAGGTAGAGGGTGCCGAAGGCGATCACGGCACAGCCCGAGAGGGCGACCCCGACGGGCGACGAGCCGTCGAGGAGCGCCGGGAACATGTACACGAGCAGCACGCCCATGCTGAGCACGATCCCGACCAGGGCCAGCAGGCCGCGCAACCGCCCGAGCGCCACCACGACGGCGGCGAACAGCAACGCCAGCACGATCAGCGGAGTCGCCCGTTGCATGTCGGCGAACGAGTAGCGGACCTCGGGCGGCACCTCGGTCCCCGCGTCGTTGAGCACGATCTCGTCGCCCTCGACGAGGCGCTGGAGCTGCGTCGGACCTTCGACCACGGTCTGGATGGTGGCCGTGTCTCCTGCGTCGGCCCCGCTGTCGACCCGGGCGGTGACCGTGAGGCAGCGGTCGGTCGCTTGCTCGTCGCACGGCGCGGTCTCCGTCCCCGTCACCGTGGCCTGGACGCGGTCACCGAAGCCGAGCGTCTCGCGGTCGAGCGTCGCCCCGTCGCCCGGCCACCACACCGCCAGCCCGACGAGCGCCGCCGCGAGCAGGAGGCCCGTCGCCACCATCAGGGTGCGGCGGACGTCGCCCGCCACCTCCCGACGGGGATGGTCGTGGTCGTGGGCGTGGCTGTGCCCGGTGTCATGGGCGTGATCGCGCCCGCGCTCGTAGCTCCGGCTCTGTCGCTCTCCCACGTCGACAGTCTCGCGGGGCCGTGGCGAGGCCGCATCGTGACCCGTGCGCACCGGCCGCTCCTGTTGCAACATTCCTGGCGGAGCCACGACCGCTCGGATTCGGTGTCCATCGCGGCCCGCGCCGTTCGACAACAGGATGACGGCGACGCCACGGGGGCGGCGCCGATCGGAGGTCCAGCCATGCGCTACCTGTTCCTGCTCAACACCGTCGAGGACGAGCTGCCGGCGCCCGGCACCCCGGAGGCCGACCGGATGGAGGAGGCGTGGGCCGTCGCCACCGGTGCCATGCGCGACGCCGGTGTCCTGATCGAGTGCGCGCCGCTCCGGTCCACGGCCGCCTCGACGACGGTCCGGGTGCGTGACGGTGAGACCTTCCTCACCGACGGGCCCGCGGCCGAGATCAAGGAGCACCTCGGCGGCTACGCCATCGTCGACTGCACCGACCTCGACGAGGCTCTGCGCTGGGCCGCCACGGTGCCGGCCGCGGCGGACGCCTCGGTCGAGGTCCGCCCGATCATCGACGTCAGGGCACGGACCTGACCGACGAGGTCGAGCTCCTGGTCCGCCGGCACTGGTGGTCGGCGGTCGCCGTGGTCACCCGCACCACCGGCGACCTCGGGGCCGCCGAGGACGCGGTGCAGGAGGCGTGCGTGGCCGCCCTGACCGAATGGCCCGACCGGGGAGTGCCGGCCAACCCGGCCGGCTGGCTGGTGACCGTCGCTCGCCGGCGGGCGGTCGACGCGGCGCGGCGCGAGGGGCGCCGCAGCGACAAGGAGGCGGCGGCCATGCACGAGCACACGGGACCGCCGCGGTCGCCGCCGGGCGGCGCCGACCGCCTCGACGTCCACGAGGTCGACGACCGCGACGACGAGCTGGCCCTGGTGTTCATGTGCTGCCATCCGGCCCTCGCACCCGAGTCCCGGGTGGCGCTCACGCTGCGGGCGGTGTGCGGCCTGTCGACCGCAGCGATCGCCGCCGCCTTCCTGGTGCCCGAGCCGACCATGGCGAAGCGACTCGTCCGTTCCAAGCACAAGATCCGGGCCGCCGGCGTGCCCTTCCGGATGCCCGCCGGGCCCGAGGTCGGCGAGCGCCTCCCGGCCGTCCTGCGGGTGGTCTACGTCGCCTTCACCGAGGGCCACATGACCGCCGGGCCCGCCGGCCCCGTCCGGGCGGACGTGTGCGACGCCGCCGTCGCCCTGGCTCGCGGGCTGGCCGAGCGGATTCCCGACGAGCCCGAGGTCCTCGGCCTGCTCGCGCTGCTGTTGCTGACCGACGCCCGGCGGGCCACCCGGGTGGACGCGGCCGGGGACCTCGTGGTGCTCGGGGACCAGGACCGCTCGCGATGGGACGCGGTGCAGATCCGCGAGGGCGAGGCGCTGCTGGAGCGGGCGCTGCGGATGGGCCGGCCCGGCGCCTACCAGCTCCACGCGGCCATCGCCGCCTGCCATGCGGGTGCGGCCCGGGCCGAGGACACGGACTGGCGCCAGATCGCCCTGCTCTACGGCGAGCTCGTGCGGTACGAGCCGTCGCCGGTGGTCGAGGCGAACCGGGCGGTGGCCGTGGCCATGTCCGAGGGCCCCGCGGCCGGGCTGGTCATCCTCGACGCCCTCGCCCACGATCCCCGGATGGATCGCTGGCCCCGACTGCACCTGGCCAGGGCCGAGCTGCTGCGACGGCTGGCCCGCGCCGACGACGCGGTGGCGGCCTACCGCCGTGCGCTCGAGCTCGAGCCGGCGGGCGCCGAGCGCGCCCACGTCACCCGCCGCCTGGCCGACCTCGACGCGTCGACCTCCTGACGCCCCGACCGCGCCCCCGAGCATCCTCGTTCGGACCGCGGCTCAGCGTCGGGAGGCGTTCATCCGGGCCAGCACCGCCATCGCCGCGTTGTGGCCGCCGATCCCGCTGACGCCGCCGCCCCGGCGGGCCCCCGCGCCGCACACGAACACGTTGGCGACATCGGTCTCGACCCCCCAGGCGCCGGGACGGGCGTCGGGGCGGTCGGGGTCGTCGTCGGCTCCGGACCCGTCCGCAGCCCACGGCCAGCGCAGGTCCTCGTGGAAGATGTGGCCGCCCGGCAGGCCCAGGCTCGCCTCGAGCTCGTGCGGTCCGACGGCCTCGATGCACGGGCGTCCGTCGGCGTCGTGGGCCAGGCAGTCGGCGATCGGCTCCGCCAGGTAGGCGTCGAGTCCGGCCAGGTGGCGGCGGGCGGCCGTGTCCCGCACGGCGTCGGCGTCCGCCGGGCCTCCCGCGAACAGGCGGGCGGGCGTGTGCAGGCCGAACAGGGTGAGGGTGTGGACGCCCCGGTCGGCCAGGGCGGGCGCCAGGATCGACGGGTCGGTGAGCGTGTGGCAGTACACCTCGCCGGGAAGGGGATCGGGGAGCGTTCCCGCCGCCGCAGTGGCGTGGGCGGCCTCGAGCACGGCGTAGCCCTCGTCGATGTGGAACGTGCCCGCGAAGGCCCGTGCCGGGTCGTGCCCGCTGCGCAGCCGCGGCAAGCGGTCGAGCACCATGTTGATCTTCACCTGGGCGCCCTCGGGTGGGGGGCCGTCTGCGGCCCGCCGCGCATCCGGGCGAGCACCGCCGGGGCGACCCCGGCGAGGACGTGGGCCGCGGCCACGGTGCGGTCCGAACCGCCCTGGTGGTAGGCGACCTCGGCGCGGGCGCCGTCGGCCTCGACGCGCCCGACCTCGGCGCCGGTGATCAGGTCGGCGCCGGCGGCGCGGGCGGCCCGCTCGAGCTCGGCGGTGACGGCGCCCATGCCGCCGATCGGCACCCGCCACTCGCCCGTCCCGTTGCCGATCACGTGGTACAGGAAGCACCGGTTCTGGCGCAGGTCGGCGTCGTGCGCCGACGCGAAGGTCCCGATCAGGGCGTCGGTCAGCACGACCCCCCGCACGGTGTCATCCCGGAACGACGACTCGATCGCATCGCCGAGCGGACGGGCCACGAGCCGCTCCCAGGGGCCGGTCCCGATCCGCCGGCGCGCCTCGGCCGCGGTCCCGAGCGGTTCCAGCAGCGTGGGTGCCAG
>CAWJFG010000010.1:0-28020 GCA_963842015.1 uncultured Acidimicrobiales bacterium
GCACACCCGTCAGGGTCGACGGGACCACGTGACGCCGGTGGCCGTGGACGCGGTCACCCCGACCACCTGCAACGCCAGAGTCTCGATCGACAACCGAGTCCTCGGTTACAGCGAGGAACAGGACCCGACACACGAAACACCAGGTCAAACGCACGGAACCCCTGGCCAGGCCAGGGGTTCCGGTGGAGCGGACGACGGGATTCGAACCCGCGACCCTCACCTTGGCAAGGTGATGCTCTACCAACTGAGCCACGTCCGCGTGGGGTCAACACCATAGCAAGGCCCCCCGGGGCGCCCACCAACCCGGGCGGGCCTACAGCGTGGGTGCCGGCGGCGGTGGCGCGGGCGGGACCGGAGGGACCGGAGGGACCGGAGGTGCCCCGTCGGCGCCCTGGGCGTGGCGGATCCGCTGCGCCATCTCGATGGCGAGGCCCCGGTCGCCGATGCGCTCGACGACCTCGTGGCGTTCGCCCGCGGCGAAGGTCAGGGTCGCCGTGCGGTCGTCCTGCCAGCCGTGCACGACCAGGTCACCCGCGACCGCCAGGGTGACCACGTCGGGCTTCCACTGCCGGTCGTTGGCCACGACGACCTTGCCGTCGACGAGCGCGGCGACCGCGGCCTCCCCACGGAACCGGCCCTGCACCACGACGGCGACGACGTCACCGTCGTCGAGGCTCGTCGCCAGCACGGCCAGCGCCACCTTGCCCGCTCGGCGGGCCCCGCCGCCGAGCCGGGCGGCCGCCATGCCGAGCCCGTGCGGGTCGACGACCACCGGCCCGGGCGGCCCGTACGGTCCCCCGAACGGCATGACAGCACCGGGCGGCGGGACCCCGGGACCCGGAGGGGCCGGATACGGCGGAACGCCGGCGGGCACCGGTGCGGGCGGCGGGGCCATGGACGCACCGGGGGGTGCCATGGCCGGCGCCCCACCTGCGGGTGCGGGCGGCGCGGCCGGACCTGGTGCGGCGTAGGACGGCGCGGGCGGGGGTCCCGCAACCCCCGGCGGCGGAACGCCGACGGCGGCCGCGTCGGCCGCGGCAGGGTCGCTCGGGGGCCAGGGCGGCGTCGGTGTGAGCTGCCACGGTGGCTCTGCCGGCGCGGACGCCTCCGGCTCGGGCGGGGCGGGCGCCGACGGCTCGGTCCCGGCATCGACACCGGGAGGTGGAGGCAGATCGGACGGCGCGCCCGACGGCGGGGGCAGCTCCGAGGACGCCGGGCCGGTCGGCGGAGGCAGATCGGACGGCGCGCCCGACGGCGGGGGCAGCTCCGAGGACGGCGGGCCGGTCGGCGGGGGAAGGTCGGGCCCCGCGCCGGCCGGCGGGGCGGGAGGGGGCGGCCGCATCGGGCGATCGGCCTCGCCAGTGGTTCCCTCGTCACTCACCGTTGCTCGCCCTCCGGGTCGCTGCGAACGCCGTCGCGGAACGCGTCACGTTAGTAGCGCGCGGCGGCTCCGTTGCGCACCGCCGCCGGTTCAGTCGTCGGCGCCCAGCGCTCGCGTCAGCAGGGCCGCCCCACCTGGTGAGAGGGGCAGTTTGCCCGCCGCAGCCAGCCCCTGCGGGCTCATCTTCCCGGCCGTCTTGCGGAGGATGTCGATCATCTTGTCGTCGTCGTGGAGCTGCTCGGCCAGCTCGTCGAACTGCGTGGCGAGGAACACGAGGCACAGCGCGTCCTCGTGCACCTGGACGTCGGGATCGCGCCCGAGCCCCTTCTTGGCCACGATGGCCTGGACCCGGGCGATCTCGTCGTCGCCGTAGCCGGCGTCGCGCATGATGCCGGAGACCTCGTCGGCGTGCTGCCGGCGCAGGGTGGTGCGCCAGCGCAGGTAGCCCGCGCGGTCGCGGGGGTAGTCGTCGCGCGGGATCGACCAGCGACGCAGGTGGTGCGCCCGGGCGGCGATGAGCTGCTCCTCGCTCGGGTCGGGTGCCAGGGTGCGCACCCACCGGGTCATCATCTCGGCGTGGGCGGCCTCCTTGGGCCGTTCGACGCCGTCCACCACGATCGTGTGCGGGTCGTCCGCGTTGGCGACGTCGATGGCGGCCAGGGCGGCCTGCAGACGGTCGGAGACCGGGGCGGGCGCGTTCATGCCCGAGAGCCTCGCACAGCCCGGAACGGCCGACTCCCGGTCAATACGCCTCGCGGAACATCACGCTGATGCGCGGGCCCGCCGCCGCGCACTTGGGAACCGAGTGCTCCCACGTGCGCTGGCACGTACCGCCGAGCACGAGCAGGTCACCACCGGCCGGCGTGAGCCGCAACGACCGCCCACCACCCTTGGGACGCAGCAGGAAGCGGCGCGGGGCACCCAGCGAGACGATGGCGACGACGGTCTGGGACCGCTGTCGCCCGACGCGGTCGCCGTGCCAGGCCACGCTGTCGCGCCCGTCGCGGTAGAGGTTGGCCGACACGGTCGTGAGGTCGCAGGCATAGTGCCGCGACAGTGCATCGGCCAGCGCGGGCACGGGCGGCGGGGCATCGGGCCACGCCCTGGTCGTCAGGCGCGGCTCGACCACCATGCGGTCGTACATCGGGCGCTCGTGCGCATCCCACGGGGCCGCGTCGGCGAGCGCGGCGAAGAGGGCATCGCCGCCGCGGATCCAGCCCGGCAGCGTGTCGCACCAGGCGCCCGCGCCGAGGTCGCGGCGCTCGATCCCGACCAGGTCGGGGTCGAACCCGGGGGGATCGTCGGCGAGCAGCGACGGCTGCCACGACAGCGTCACCGAGTCAGGCTATCGCCACCGCGTCCCCGAACGAACGCGAGTTCGCCTCGCGTTCGAGACCCCGTGCGTGTCGCGACCGCGACCGCGGGCTGATCCCGATCAGCCGGGGTCAGGCGTCCGTCTCGGCGCCGGACCGCAGGTCGACCCGCAGGACCAGCACGCCGTCCTCGAGGGTGGCCTGGGCGTCCCCGATGATGGCGAAGTCCTGGAAGTCGACCTCGGCCTGGCGGATGAACCGCATGCGCTCCTCGCCCGCGACCGGGGGGAGCGTGCGGTTGCGCACGGCGTGGGCCCGGTCCTGGAACCGCTGGATCATCGCGTCGATGTCGAGCGCATCGCTCATGCCCCGCACCGTACCGGACGCCCAGGGCCTCACCAGCGGGGTGGATCACCCCACATGTCGGGGTCGGGATCCTCACGCCGTGCCCCACCGCCCGGGGGCCGGCCGCGGTCGGGTGCGGGCCCGCCGCCACGGGGCGGTGCGTCTCGGCGGGGCGGCCGGCCGGGGTTGTCGGGACGGGGTCGGCCGCCACGCGGCGGGTCGCCGGGCCGCCCGCGCCGTGCGGGGTCGCCGGCGGGCGGCGGATCGCCGGACGGGGGACGTCCACGCCCGGGCTGTTGGCGGCCCCGCCGGGGATCGGGTCCGGAGCCCCGGCCCTGGCCGCGTCCGTCCTCGGGGGGCGCACCGCGGCGAGGACGGGCGCCGCCGCGGTCGCCGGCGGGACGGCCGGGGGCGCCCGGCGCCGGCCCGCCCGGCGGCACGGCGCCGCCCGGGCGCGGGGCGCCGGGCCCGGAGCCGGGGTCCGCGGGGTCGTCCCAGAACGGATCGCCGCTCCCGCGCCGGCCCCTCCCGCGATCGCGCGAGGCCCGGGCGGCCGCGGGCGGACCCGCCGACATCGCGGCGGCGCTGTCGCGGCCGGCACGGGGGCCACGGCGGGGGTCGTCGTCCGGTCCGGGCTCGAGGCCGTCCTCGTCGTCGAGGTTCAGGCCGGGGCGGGTGAGCAACCAGTAGCGCCAGGTCAGCAGGGCGACGAGCAGCCCGACGCCGGCGAGGGCGGCGATGATCATCCAGATCATGCGGCTCTCGTCGTCGGCGCTGCTCCCGCCGCCCTCGGGTGCCGTGGTCGTCGTCGTGGTGGCCTGGGCGCCCTCGAGCCCGTTGCCCGGCACGAGCAGGTTGGTCACGGTCGTGAAGGTGAGGCTCGCCGGCTCGGCCTCGACGACCGGGGCAGCCACTTCATCCTCGCCGTCGTCCTCGACGGGGGTCTCCTGCTGTTCGGTCGTCGCTGGCTCCTCCTCGACCGGCGGGGGCGGCTCCTCCTCCTCCGGCGGCGGAGGCGGGGGCGGCGCCTGCGTCGTCGTGGTCGTGGCCGGGGGCCGCGTCGTCGTTGTCGTGTCGGACGGGGTCGTCGGCGGGCCGGGCTGACCGGCCACCGCCGGTACCTCGACCGACGCCACCAGCGCCGCTCCGAGCGTCCCGGCGACCACGAGTCGGCGCCACCTGGTCATGGCGGTGCCGCCGTGGCCCGCCTGCGTTCGTCTGCCGTCGAGCATTCACTCCACCTTGTCGGCCCCCAGCCGGCAAAGATGCTACCCGGCGTGCGCACGACGACTGTAGGACGTCACGCCCCGCGGCCGACCGCACCCTGTCTCGCCACCACGCACCCGACATGCACGGTCACGGTCAGCGCTGGTGGACCGGGCAGCTCCAGGTCGTGCGCCCGCCGACCTGCCGGCGTTCGAGAGGCGCTCCGTCTCTCGGGCAGAGGCCGTCGAGGCCGGCCGCCTGCCGCAGGTCGCCGGTGTGGCTGCCCCCGCGGGCGTCGAGGTCGCGCAGGACCTCCGCGATGGAAGCGAGCAGGGCGTCGCGCTCGCCAGGATCGAGCCCCCCGGCGGGGCGGGTGGGATCGAGGCCGGCCCGCCACAGGATCTCGTCGGCCAGGAGGTTCCCGATGCCGGCCACCCGGCCCTGGTCGAGCAGCCGGGCCTTGAGGGGGGCGCGGCTCGTGCCCAGCGCCCGATCGAGGTCGTCGGCCGTCAGCGACAGGGCGTCGGTCCCGAGGGCGTCCTCGTCGGGGTCGAGCGCCACACCGCCGAGACGTCGGGGGTCGCGGAGCCGCATCTCGGTGCCGTCGGAGAAGCGCAACGTGAACCGGTCCCAGCGCGGCTCGTCGCGACCGCTCGAGTACTCCAGCCGGTCGATGGCGGCCGCACCGTCGACCAGGAGGCGCCCGGTCATGCCGAACCGCAGTCCGAGCCGGAGGCGATCGCCGTCGTCCTCCGACCCCACGGAACCGTGGTCGAGGTCGAGGACGAGGAGCTTGCCGCGTCGCCGCACCGCGGTCACGGTGCGCCCGGTCACCGCCGCCACCACCTCGGCGGGGATCGTCCCCTTCACGAACCACTCGTCGGGGGCCTCGACCGCCGCGATCGTCCGCCCGACGACCGCCTCGGCCTGGCGGCGGTACGTCTCGACCTCCAACAGCTCGGGCACGGGCCGATCGTACGGCCGTCTGGCCGACGGCCCCGGCGGGTACCCCACACCAGACGTCGGACGCCGGCACGGGCCGCGCCGGGGAGGGCAGATCACGGATGTCGACCACCACCAGCACCGCGAGACGGACCGGCCGGCGCGTCGCCCACGGCGACGCGATCGAGTACGCCGGGCGGCTCGGGCTCGTCGCCAAGGGCGTCAGCTACGCGCTCATCGGCATCCTCGCCCTGCAGATCCCGCTCGGGCAGGGCGGCCAGGCGGCGGACCGCCAGGGAGTCCTGCGGCAGCTCGCCACCGAGTCGTGGGGCAAGGCGGCGCTGGTCGCACTCACGGTCGGCTTCGCGGGCTACGCGCTGTGGCGCTTCGCGGAGGCGATCTTCGACCGCGGGAACGAGGGCACCGACGCCAAGGGTCTGGCCAAGCGGGCCCGGGCGTTCGGCATCGGCGTGCTGTATGCGGCGTCAGCCGCGGTGGCGTACTCGCTCGTGTCCTCGAGCTCGTCGAGTGCCAGCGGCGGCGACGAGAAGCAGGAGACGGCGCGGGTCCTCGAGTGGCCGGCTGGGCGGTGGATCGTGCTGGCCGTCGCGGTCGGATTCCTCGCGGACGGGATCTACAACCTCTACCGCGGGGTCACGAAGAAGTTCCGTGAGCGCCTGGCCGAGCACGAGATGCACGGCACGGTCCGTACGTGGGCCGTGCGCAGCGGCGTCGTCGGGCACGTGGCCCGAGGCGTCGTGTTCGCCATGGTGGGGATCTTCCTCGGCAAGGCCGCCCTCGAGTACGACCCGCAGGAGGCCGTCGGCATCGACGGCGCGCTGCTGAAGCTGGTGGACGCCCCGCTCGGCCCGCTGCTCCTCGGCCTGGTGGCGGCGGGTCTCGTCGCCTACGCGATCTACTGCCTGGTGGAGGCTCGCTACCGCGAGATCTGACCGCCGACGCTCGCGCCGACGGCGCGTCAGCAAGGAGGGCTGAGCGGCTCCCGAGCCGCTCAGCCCTCCGTCGCGTCGAGGGCCCGGTCGACGTCGGCCACGAGGTCGTCGGGATCCTCGAGCCCGACCGAGAGGCGGACCAGCCCGTCGCTGATGCCCATCTCCGCCCGTTCCGCCGGAGTGAGGTGCCCGGCGATGGTGGCCGGGTGGGTGACGAGCGTCTCGGGTCCGCCGAGCGAAAGCGCGATGCGGGCGATCTCGGTCGACTCGCAGAAGCGACGGGCCGCGTCGAGGCCTCCGGCCAGCTCGAGTGCGACGAGCGTGCCCCCCGAGGACATCTGCCGCTTGGCCAGGTCGTGCTGGGGGTGCGAGCCGAGGCCCGGATAGCTGATCGCGGCCACCGCCGGGTGCCCCTCGAGGTGTTCTGCCAGCGCCTGGGCCGAGGACGCCTGCTGGCGGACCCGCACCCCCAGCGTGCGGATGCCACGCAGGCCGTTCCAGGCGTCGAACGGAGACGCCTGTCCGCCCTGCACGACGTGCCAGCCCCACACGGCGTCGATCAGGTCGCGGCTGCCGGCGACCACGCCGAGCAGGGCGTCGTTGTGCCCGGCGAGGCCCTTGGTGGCGGCGTGGAGCACCAGGTCCGCCCCGAGGGCCAGCGGCTGCTGCACCATCGGGGTGGCGAACGTCGAGTCGACCACCGTGAACGGGCCGGGTATGGCCGCGACCGCCGCGATGTCGGTGAGGGACAGGGCCGGGTTCGCCGGGGTCTCGACGAACACGAGCTGAGTGCGTCCGGGCTGCACGGCGTCGACGAACTGCTGGGGGTCGGTGCCGTCGACGAACGTCACGTCGATGCCGAACCGGGGGAGGTGGGCGGTGAACAGGGCGCTCGTCACCGAGAAGAGCTGGCGCTGCACGACCACGTGGTCGCCGGTCGAGCACAGTCCGAACACGACACCGGTCACCGCCGCCATGCCCGACGCGGACGCCAGGGCCGCCTCGGCACCCTCGAGCGCCGCCACCGCCGCCTCGAACTCCTGCACCGACGGGCTGCCGAAGCGCGAGTAGTAGTGGCTCGTGCGCGGCTTGCCGGCCATGCGCCGGTGGTCGTCGACCGACTCGACCTCGTAGGTGGTCGAGGGGAACAGCACGGGTGCGAGCGAGTCGCGGCTGAACTGGCGGCCCGCCCGGATGGCGCGGGTGTCGGGGCGCATGTCGGCGTACGACTCGGGGGTCGGTGGCGTGTCGTCAGGCACCGGTGGGCTCCAGTCGGGCGATGAACGGGCGGAGGAGCGTGACGAGCTGGTCGCTCTCGATCAGGAACGCGTCGTGGCCGTGCGGGCTGTCCATCTCCGCGTAGACCGCGTCCACCCCCGCCCGCCTGGCGACGTCGACGATCTCGCGCGACTGGTGCGGCGGGTAGAGGATGTCGCTGTTCACGCCGATCGACAGGAGCGGCGCCCGCAGCCGGGCGAACGCGGCGTCGGGACCGCCCCGGCCCCGGCCGAGGTCGTGCAGGTCCATGGCCTTGGTGAGCAGCAGGTAGCTGTTGGCGTCGAAGCGCCGCACCAGCTTGTCGCCCTGGTACTCGAGGTAGCGCTCGACCTGGAAGCGCTGCCACAGCGAGTAGCCCTCGACCGGCTCGACGACCTCGCGGCCGAACCGGGCGCTGAACACGTCGTCGCTGCGGAACGTCATCATCGAGATCATGCGGGCGGTGCCGAGCCCGTCGTGGGGCCCGTCCCCCGGCTCGGCGTCGTAGTACTCGCCACCCCGCCAGCGTGGATCCATGCGGATCGACCGCCGCCCGCTGCTCCACCAGCCGATCTGCTGGGCGCTCGCCGCCGCCGCGGTGGCGATGGGCAGGAGCGCCCCGACCCGCTCGGGGTACATCACGCCCCACTCGAGCACCTGCATCCCGCCCATCGATCCGCCGGTCACGAGGGCCCAGCGGTCGATGCCCAGGTGGTCGGCGACCGCAGCCTGGGTGCGGACCATGTCACGGATGGTCACCACCGGGAAGCGCGAGCCCCAGGGCCGCCCGTCGTCGGGGTGGGGCGACGCCGGCCCCGTCGTGCCCTGACAGCCCCCGAGGACGTTGGCGCACACGACGAACCAGCGGTCGGTGTCGATGGCGAGCCCCGGGCCGATCGTGCCCTCCCACCAGCCGGGGGTGACGTGCCCGGGGACGAGACCGCCCGCGGCGTGGCTGTCGCCCGTGAGGGCGTGGCACACGAGGACCGCGTTGTCCGCGGCCGGGGAGAGGTCGCCCCAGGTCTCGAAGGCGACGGTGACGCCGCGCAGCAGCCCGCCCCCCTCGAGGGCGAACGGGCGGTCGCCGGCGAGGGACAGGAAGCGACGCCGTCCCACCGCGTCGCCGGGTCGCCACGCCCCCGTGACCGGCAGCGCGCTCGGGTGCACCCGGCGGAAGCCCTCGGACGGCATGGTCATCGGGCGCGGGGTGGCGCCGAGCGGCCGGTGCCCGTCGACCGGCGCCGGCCGGATTCGGGGTGCGGTGATCTGGTGTCGGGATCGGGCCATCGCGGCTGTGCCTGCCTGCAGGTGTCGAGCCGGACGGCCGTCGATGCGCCCCGAGAGGGAGCACGGACACTTGGTTGCTCCTCGTGAGCCGCATCCCCGGCGAACCGGGAAGGCACCTTGGCTGTCCGAGCCAGGTTGCCGGGCCGGCCCCGTTGCGGGGGCGGACCGCTCTTGATGTCGCCGGTCACGCTAGTTCCCCGGACCCGCATGGCGCACAGCCGTTCCGGCGCGCGCCCGCCACCAGGCCGTGAGCTCGGGCGCGGTGCCGTAGGCCACCTCGACGGCACGCAGGTAGCGGTCGAGCTGCACCGGCCCGGGGTCGGTGGCGAAGGCACGCAGCGCCGAAGCAGCCGCCTCCCACCCGCCCTCGTCCGCGGGGAGCGGCAGGGCGGCCAGGTCGGGCTTCGCCACCTTGAGGGCGGCGCGGTCGAGCGCCGTCCCCACCGCCCGGTGGGCCAGCCACGCGGTGGCGGCGGGCGCCAGGACCGCGGCCGCCAGCCGCCAGAGATCCGCGGGGTCGTGCGGGACGACCGCCAGCGCGGGGACCGACGGGACCCAGGTCCCGCCCGTGTCGACCGCGGCCTCGAGCACGCGGGTCTGGGTGGCCACGACGATCTTCGGGGCCGCGGTGCGGGCCACCCAGCGCCGCGCCACGGCAGGGGCGCCGGCGAGGCGGTCGGGGTCGACGACCGGGGCACACCAGCGACGGCGGGCATAGCGCACGGGCCGGTCGCCCCACGTGCAGGCGGCCCAGTCGACCGCGCCGCTCGTCACCAGGGGCGCGACCGGGACGTCGAGGGGCAGCTCGTCGCGCTCGCGCACCGTGGCGGCCAGGCCGTAGTACTGGTCTCGGAAGCCGGCGAAGACGTCGGCGCGCTCCCCCAGTGTCCCGTGCCCGGCGAGCACGGGGAGGTCGACGACCGGGAGGGCCACCGACCGGGCCCAGGCGCGGGTCCAGGCCCCCGTCGCGGTCGCGGTGTCGGGCCGCGCCTCCGGCGGCGCCGCTCGCCGCTCGAGGACGGGCGCGCACACGCGCACCGCCGCCGAGAACACCCGTCCGTCGTCGAGCCACAGGTCCCGGAGGTGCGCCCGGGCCACGACCGCGTCGCGCACCGCCGAGGCGTCCCGGGCGGCCACGACCGACTGCGGCTGCACGAGGACGACACGACCGCCGGGGCGGGCGAGGTCGCACCCGAGCAGGAGGAAGAGCCACGCGGTGTCGGTGTACGCCCGCACCGCCTCGCCGTAGCGGGCCCGCAGATCCCGGCGGACGCCGTCGCTGCGGGCCGTGGCGCGGCCGAGCTGGTTCTGGAACGGCGGGTTGCCGATCACGGCGCCGAACCCCCCGTCGGGTGGTGCGTGCCACGCGCCCTCCCCCGTGCGCAGCGGGTCGGCGACCACGAGACGGCCCGGCGGGGGCGCCTCCCCGGCCCACAGCGCGAGCGCCGCCTCGGCCGCAGCCAGCCCGACGGGGTCGATGTCGGCGCCCCATATGAGGTGCCGCACGACATGGCGCCGGTCGAGGCCCAGGTCGTGAAGGCGGCGGGCGGCCGCGAGGAGGAACGCCCCGCCGCCGCACGCCGGATCGCACACGGTCAGGTCACTTCGCGGGGAGGCCGGTGGGCTGTCGGGCTCGGGGAGGGCGCGCGCGCGACCAGGTCATCGGCGAGCCAGCGCGGCGTGACGTGCAGTCCCTGGGCGCGCCGCCGATCGCCATCGGTGGCCGACTCGAGCGCGGCACCCACGACGGCGGCGGGGTCGACATCGCCGTCGGGGTCGCCGGCGCGGACGGGACCGTCGTCACCCGCGGCCGTGGAGGATGCGCTCCTGACCCCCTGTCCGCCATCCGGAGGGCCGATGCCGGCCAGGTCCCAGATGCGCAGGTCGCCGTCGATCGTGCGCCCCCGCCGCGCCGCCTCACCCGCGACCGCGACCGCCACCACGAGGGCGCGCCGCCGGTCGTCGGCGGTGGGGACCGGCGGCGGTACGGCCGGGACGGAAGGCGGCGCGCCCGGGGTCGCGGGCGACGGCCCCACGGGGACGGAGGTCACAGCCCTGACGGTACCGTCGGTCCCGTGAGCCCTCCCGACCACTCGGTGCACGTCGAGCGGGTGGCCCCGGCTGTCACCCACGGCCTGCGCGGCCGGGTGCTGCGTCCGGGCGCCCCGCCCGACAGGGTCCGCTGGCCGGCCGACGACCTGCCCGACACGGCCGCCTTCGCCGCCACCGACGCGCACGGCGCGGTCGTGGGCACCGCGCTCGTGTACCCCGCGCCGTGCCCATGGCAGCCCGATCGGTCCGGGGCCTGGCGCCTGCGGGGCATGGCCACCGACGAGGCGTGGCGCTCGGCCGGCATCGGGACCGCGGTGCTGGTCGCGGTGGTGGACCACGTCTCCCGCGCTCAGGGGTCGCTGGTGTGGTGCAACGCGCGGGTGCCCGCACGGCGCTTCTACGAGCGGGCGGGCTTCGTGGCGCACGGCGACGAATGGGACGACCCGGAGATCGGGCCCCACGTCGCCATGTGGCGCCCCGTCGACCCGGCCTCGTAGCGATCGTCCGGGCATCGCGACGGCGACCGCGGCGGCCGCCGACCGCCTGCGCCCGACCCGCGCGACGCGGCCGTCATTGCCTGGCGGTCGCGACCGGTGAGTAACGTCGCGCCGTGCGTTGGACGGTCCACGGCGAGCGAGAGCTGTACGACTCCGAGTGGATGCGGCTCGTGCTCGTCGACGTCGAGATCCCGGGGGTCGAGCGCTTCGACCACCACGTCGTGCGCTACCCCCAGCCGGCCTCGGGCACGGTGGTCCACGATCCCGACCGGGGGGTGCTGCTGCTGTGGCGGCACCGGTTCATCACCGACACCTGGGGTTGGGAGATCCCGGCCGGGCGCATCGAGCTCGGCGAGACGCCCGAGCAGGCGGCGCAGCGCGAGACGCTCGAGGAGACCGGCTGGCGGCCCGGCCCGCTGGTGCGGCTCGGCTCGTACGCCCCGAGCAACGGCTCGTCCGACCAGATCTTCCACGTGTTCATCGCCGACGGCGCCACCCACGAAGGCGACCCCAGCGACATCGGCGAGAGCGAACGGATCGCGTGGGTCCCGGTCGGTGACGTGCGCCGACTCATCGCGGACGGGAGCCTGGTCGACGGCCTGTCGCTCACCTCGCTGCTGTGGGCGCTGGCCTTCGCCAGGATCTGACCCCGGCTCCGCCCTCCCCTGCGCCGATCGGCTACGCCGCGCCCTCGGCGGCCGGGTTCCACGAGGTGAGGTCGGCGAGGCGCTCGTCGTTCGAGAACATCTCGACGATCGGCTCGTCGAGGCCGAGACGCCGCTTGAGCCGGCGCACCTCGAGCTCCTCGTTCCACAGGACGAGCGTGACCGCCAAGCCCGCGGCGCCGGCTCGGGCGGTGCGCCCCGACCGGTGGAGGTAGGTCTTGGGATCGGGCGGCGGGTCGGCCTGGATCACGATGTCGAGCTCGTCGATGTCGAGCCCGCGGGCCGCCACGTCGGTCGCCACCAGCACGGCCAGCTTCCCGTCGGAGAAGCGCTTCAGCGCCCGCTCGCGGACCTCTTGGCGCAGGTCGCCGTGGATCGCCTTGACGTCGACGCCGTCGTCCTCGAGCTGGCGGGCCAACCGGTCGGCGGCGCGCTTGGTGTTGGTGAACACCAGGCAGCGCGAGCCCGAGCGGCTGATCGCCGCGGCGACCCGGTGCTTGTCCATCTCGTGGACCAGCAGGAAGCGGTGGGCCATCTTGTCGACGGTCTGCGTGGGCGAGCCGACCTCGTGGAACACCGGATCGTGCTGGTAGCGGTCGACGAGGCCCTGGATCGCCCCGTCGAGCGTGGCCGAGAACAGCAGTGTCTGGTGCCCGCCCTTGATGTGGCGGAGCACCCACTCGACCTGGGGCATGAAGCCCATGTCGGCCATCCGGTCGGCCTCGTCGAGGACCACCAGCCCGACGTCGGCCAGGTTGGCGACCTTCCTGTCGATCAGGTCGATGAGTCGACCGGGCGTGGCCACAACGATCTCGGCGCCGGCCTCCAGCGCCGCGATCTGCTTGGACATCTGCGCGCCGCCGTACACGGCGACGAGGCGCAGGTCGCGGGCTGCGACCAGTGGTCGCAGCACGTCGGTCACCTGGACGGCGAGCTCACGGGTGGGCACCAGCACGAGACCGGTGGGCCGCTTCGGGGCGGCGGGGGCAACGCGCTCGACCAGTGGAAGGCCGAACGCGAGCGTCTTCCCCGACCCGGTCTTGGCCTTGCCGCAGACGTCGCGGCCGGCGAGGGCGTCGGGGATACAGAGGCGCTGGACGGGAAAGGGGGAGGTGAGGCCGGCATCATCGAGCACGGCCACCAGATCGGAAGACACGCCCAGCGCAGAGAACGTCTCTTGTTCTTCGTTGCGCATGGTTCCCGGTGATCCTACCGCCCCGCCGGGACGGCGCCCCAAAGTCACGACGGCGGTCACCCGCCGGTGGCCACCGCGACGGAGGCGAGCCACGGGCGCATCCGGTCCTCGATGTACTGCCACACCACCGCGGCGAAGTCGGTGGAGAAATGGACACCGTCGGGTCGGACCTCGACGCCGTCCACCTCCTCGATCGTGTGGCCGTCGCGGCACACGAGGGGCCCGAGGTCGACGAGCATCGCCCGCCCCGGGTAGCGGGCGACCACGTCGGCCGTGATCACGAACGTGACCGTGATCCGGGCCGCCGCCAGCTCCGCACCCGTCAGGCCGACGCGGTCGGGAATCATGACGACGAAGATCGGCCAGTGCCACAGGTACAGGCCGTACGAGATCAGTCCGACGGCCACGGCCGGGCGCAACCCGAGGACGGTGTGCACCGGTCCGTGGCGTTGTTCGGCGGTCGACGACGCACGCCCGCCATGGTTCCCTCCCCCCAGCGACTGACCTCACGGAAGTATCACATCTGACCGCGTGGCGTGCTGCTGACGCGGGTGCCGCCAACGCGGAGGCGGAGATCGACGGTCAACAGGCCGTGGGCGCGCTGATCCAGCGGCGCCACCCTGTGCCCGTCAGCCCAGCGGAGCGTGGTCTCCGCCCTCGCTCATGTCGACCACCTCGACCGAGCGGGTGAACCCCCGGATGGCGTGCGCGCCGAGACGGCGGTGCGCGAGCCCCTCGCCGGACGCGTCGAACAACGAGGCGGTCACCAGGAGCTGGTGCGGCTCGGCCTCGTCGCACAGGCGGGCAGCCAGGTTCACGGGCCGCCCGATGTAGTCGTCGCCCTCGAACAGGATCACGCGGCCCGCGGCCACGCCGCCGCGGAGGGGCAGCGCACAGCCGCGGGCATCGAGCGCCTGCTCCATGCGCAGCACCGCGTCGAGCAACGGCCGCGGCTCGGTGGCCACGAGCATCGCGCCGTCGCCGAGCCACTTGGCCACCCGCACGCCGCGCCACCCGGCTCGCTCGCGCACGACGGCGCGGAACGTCGACAGCGCCGCCACCGCCTCGCCGACGCCGTGCTCGTCGGTCAGGGACGTGAACCCGCAGAGGTCGATGAACGCGAAGTTCCGGCGGACCAGCGCGTCGGCGTTCTCGTCGTCCGGGACCAGCTGCACGCTGGCCGATCGTAACGACTCGCCCTCCGCCTCCCATCGTCGGGCCGCGCTCCGGTCGGCCGGCCGCCCCGACGGACGCCGGTACGGTGCACCCGTGCCGGTCGCCCGCCCCCTCGACGTCCTGGCCACCTGGCCCGTCCCCACCGCGGCGGGCGCCGTCGTCGCGGCCGGCGGCGTGGTCGAGGCGGCCGGCCCCACCGGCTGGCAGACCGGCATCGCCTCGGTGACCAAGCCGCTGGTCGCCCTGGCCGCTCTCGTGGCCGTGGAGGAGGCGGTGCTCGACCTCGCGGCGCCGGCAGGCCCGCCCGGATCGACGATCCGCCACCTCCTCGCCCACGCCTCGGGCCTCCCGTTCGAGGGCCACGAGCCCCTGGCGCCCCCCGGACGGCGACGGATCTACTCGAACGCCGGCTTCGAGGTGCTGGGAGGCGAGCTCGCCGCCGCGGCCGCCATGACCCCGGCCGACTACCTCGCCGAGGCGGTCCTGCGCCCGCTGGGCCTGGGCCGCACCGAGCTGCGCGGCTCGGTGGCCAAGGACGCATGGTCGACCGTCGACGACCTGGCCGCGTTCGCGGCCGAGCTGCTGGCGCCGACCCTCGTGGCGCCCGCCACGCTGGCTGACGCGACCAGCGAGCAGTTCCCCGGCCTCGCCGGCGTGGTGCCCGGCCTCGGCAGCTACGACCCCAACCCGTGGGGGCTGGGGTTCGAGCTGAAGGGCGACAAGTCACCGCACTGGACGGCACCACACGGGTCGCCCCGCACCTTCGGGCACTTCGGCGGCGCGGGCACGTTCCTCTGGGTCGATCCCGACGCCGCCGTCGCCTGCGTCGTGCTCACCGACCGGCCCTTCGACGACTGGGCCCCGCCCCTGTGGTCCGCCCTGTCCGCCGAGGTGCTCGCCACACACGGGGGCTGACCGCCGACGACACCGCACACCCGGTTCAGGCAGGACGATCTGACAGACTGTCGCGGTGCGGGCCGACTTGTCGATCGCGGGCGCGTTTCTCGACGACCTGGGATCGGCCGACCGCGCCGCACTGCTCGAGGCGGGCACGGGTCGGCACTACCGCAAGGGCGAGCCCCTCTTCGTCGCCGGGGACGCCGGCGGGTTCGTCGTCCTCCTCACCGAGGGGCGCGTCAAGGTCACCGCGCCGGCGCCGAACGGGACCGAGGCGGTCCTCAGCCTGCGCGGGCCCGGCGACCTCGTCGGCGAGCTCTCCGCGCTCGAGGACGAGGCGGTCGAGCGCGTCGCCACGGTGGTCGCGCTCGAGCCGGTCGTGTGCCGCGTCGTGCGCGCCGAGGACTTCCGCGAGATCCTCGCCTCTCGCCCGGCGATCAGCCTCGGTCTGCTGCGCATGGTGTCCGCCCGCCTCCGGGCCTCCGATCGGCGACTCGTCGAGTACGGGGCCTACGACACCGTCCGGCGCCTGGCCCGGTTGCTGGCCGAGATGGCCGGCGCCGACGGCCGCGGGCCCGAGCGCGGGCGCGTGCACGTCCTGCGCACCGGGCTGACCCAGGACGACCTCGCCGGCATGGTCGGCGCGTCACGCGAGTCCGTGGCCCGGGGGCTCGCCACGCTGCGGTCGCTCGGCCTCGTCACCACCGGGCGAGGGCGCGTCGACGTGCGCGACCTCCCTGGGCTGCGCACCTTCGGCGCCTGAGGCGCGGCGGCGCCGACGGGCGCCCGCACGCCTGTGACCTCGGTCGCTGACCGACGTCACCCCCCTTGTGTGACGGACGGGGCGGTGACGCGGCCCCTCGCGGCGCATGGTCGGACATGTCGGATCGCGGCGGTTCGACACGAGGGAGGACAGGACCATGGCACATCTCAGGAGCAACAGAGCAGTTCGGTGGTTCGCCCCGGTGGCGCTGGTCGGCGCCGTCGGTCTGGTCGCCTGCGGCGACGGCTCGACCGACGCGGACGTTTCGGCCCGCACCGTGGCGCCGGCCGCCGCGGTCGTCGGCAGCGACGTCCACCTGGCAAACCAGGCGGCCGAGATCGAGGCGCAGGCGACCGCCGAGCACCTCGACGCCCAGGCCGCGGCGATCGCCGCCAGCGGCAGCGACGTCCACCTGGTGAACCAGGCGGCCGAGATCGCTGACGTGAGCAGCGGCACCGACGTCTACCTGGCGAACCAGGCGGCCGAGATCGCCGAGCGTGACGCGCACCTGGCCGGCAACGCCCAGTCCCACGCGACGCCCGAGACACCGACGACGCAACCGACGACGAGTTCGTGCCCGGCAGCCGACGGATGCCGACACGATAGGCGGGAGGTCGGCACGACCTCCGGGAGCTGATCGCCCGAAGCGGCGACGGCGATGGCCTCCCCGCCGGAACGGTGGAGCCCTGGGCCTGGGCCGATGGTCCCCTGGCCCCGGGCTCCGCCTCCGGTGCGCTCTCCCCCACGGCCCGGCCTCACGGCCGGGCCGTGGCCGCGCGCGGCGCTCAGAAGGTGGCGGCCTGCAGGTCGCCCGGGCCGGCCGTGACGGCGGAGGCCAGGCCCGCAGCCTGTGGCAGCAGCTGCTCGGCGTAGAACTTGGCGGTCACGACCTTCTGCGTCAGGAAGTCGGTGTCGCCCTCGCCGGCGTCGAGCAGGCGCTGCGCGGCCTGGGCGACCTCCCTGGGCTGCGCACCTTCGGCGCCTGAGGCGCGGCGGCGCCGACAGGCGCCCGCACGCCTGTGACCTCGGTCGCTGACCGAGGTCACCCCCCTTGTGTGACGGACGGGGCGGTGACGCGGCCCCTCGCGGCGCATGGTCGGACATGTCGGATCGCGGCGGTTCGACACGAGGGAGGACAGGACCATGGCACATCTCAGGAGCAACAGAGCAGTTCGGTGGTTCGCCCCGGTGGCGCTGGTCGGCGCCGTCGGTCTGGTCGCCTGCGGCGACGGCTCGACCGACGCGGACGTTTCGGCCCGCACCGTGGCGCCGGCCGCCGCGGTCGTCGGCAGCGACGTCCACCTGCAGAACCAGGCGGCCGAGATCGCCAAGCGCACGGAGCTCAGCAGCGGCAGCGACGTCCACCTGGTGAACCAGGCGGCCGAGATCGCCGAGGGCCAGGCTGACGTGAGCAGCGGCACCGACGTCTACCTGGCGAACCAGGCGGCCGAGATCGCCGAGCGTGACGCGCACCTGGCCGGCAACGCCCAGTCCCACGCGACGCGAGACACCGACGACGCAACCGACGACGAGTTCGTGCCCGGCAGCCGACGGATGCCGACACGATAGGCGGGAGGTCGGCACGACCTCCGGGAGCTGATCGCCCGAAGCGGCGACGGCGATGGCCTCCCCGCCGGAACGGTGGAGCCCTGGGCCTGGGCCGATGGTCCCCTGGCCCCGGGCTCCGCCTCCGGTGCGCTCTCCCCCACGGCCCGGCCTCACGGCCGGGCCGTGGCGCGCGCGGCGCTCAGAAGGTGGCGGCCTGCAGGTCGCCCGGGCCGGCCGTGACGGCGGAGGCCAGGCCCGCAGCCTGTGGCAGCAGCTGCTCGGCGTAGAACTTGGCGGTCACGACCTTCTGCGTCAGGAAGTCGGCGTCGCCCTCGCCGGCGTCGAGCAGGCGCTGCGCGGCCTGGGCGGAGCGGGCGAGCAACCAGCCCCCGGTCACGATGCCGCACATCCGCAGGTACGGGGTCGCCCCCGCCAATGCGTTGTTCGGGTCCGCGAGGCCGTTCGCCAGCAGCCAGTCGGTGGTGGCCTTCAGCGCGGCGTGCGCGTCGGCGAGGTGCTTGCCGATCGTCGACGAGTGCGCTGTCGGCCCCGGACAGCTCCCCCGCCGTGGCCTCGATGCCCGCGAGGAAGTCGGCCACCACGCCCCCGGCCCGCATCGGCAGCTTCCGGCCGACGAGGTCCATGGCCTGGATGCCGTTCGTCCCCTCGTAAACGGGGGCGATGCGGATGTCCCGGTAGTGCTGGGCCACCCCCGTCTCCTCGATGTAACCCATCCCGCCGTGCACCTGCAGGGCGATCGAGGTGAGCTCGACCCCCACGTCGGTGCCCCAGCCCTTGGTCATCGGGGTCAACAGGTCCGCGAGCTCGCCGCGCCAGGTGCGCACGGCTTCGTCGGGGTGGTGTGCCGCCAGGTCCATGCTCTCGGCGTTGAGGTAGGCGAGGCACCGGAGCGCCTCGATCTGCGCCCGCATGGTCAGCAGCATGCGCCGCACGTCGGGGTGGTCGACGATCGGCGACGGCGCGCCCTTGGGGGCGCCGGGCGCCCGCCCCTGGCGCCGCTCGTGGGCATAGGCGACCGCATCCTGGTAGGCCCGCTCGCCGAGCGACAGGCCCGACACGCCCACCGACACGCGCGGCGTTGTTCATCATCTTGAACATGTAGCGCATGCCCTCGTTGGCCTCACCGATCAGGAAGCCGACGGCGCCGTCGTAGGCCATGACGCAGGTGGGGCTGGCGTTGATGCCCATCTTCTGCTCGATCGACACGCATTCGAGGCTGTTGCGCTCGCCGAGCGAGCCGTCCTCGTTCACGAGGTACTTGGGCACGATGAAGCACGAGATGCCCTTGGTCCCCGGCGGGGCGTCGGGCACCCGGGCCAGCACGAGGTGGACGATGTTGTCGGCGAGGTCGTGCTCGCCGTAGGTGATGAAGATCTTCTGGCCGGTGATGCGCCACGAACCGTCGTCCGCGGGGGCCGCCTTGGTGGTCAGCGCCCCGACGTCCGACCCCGCCTGGGGCTCGGTCAGGTTCATCGTGCCGGTCCACTCGCCGGTCACCATCTTCGGCAGGTAGACCTCGCGCTGCTCCTCGGAGCCGTAGTGCAGCAGCATGTCGATGGCGCCCTGCGTGAGCAGCGGGCAGAGCGAGAAGCCCATGTTGGATGCGGTGAGCATCTCCTGCATGGCGATCGCCACCAGCCACGGGAAACCGCCGCCGCCGTAGTCGGCCGGGAACGGCACGCCCGCCCACCCCGCGGCGACGTAGCGCTCGTAGGCGCGCCGGAATCCGTCGGGCGTGGTCACCGTCCCGTCCGCGTTGCGCCGGCTGTGCTGCGTGTCGCCCACCCGGTTCAGCGGACCGAACTCCTGGGCGAAGAAGCGGCCAGACTCCTCGAGGATGCCGTGCACCATCTCGGGCTCGGCGTGCTCGAAGCCCGACAGGGACGACAGCGCGTGCAGGTCGACGATGTTCTCGAGGACGAAGCGCATGTCCGCGAGGGGAGCCGAGTAGTCGGTCATGCGAAAACGCTAGGCACGGCCGCCGGCCGCCCGAAAGGTGATGCGGGCGTCACGTCGCGTGCCCTCTGGCGTTCGTCAGGGGCGGACGCCGCCGACCATCGTGGTGAGGCCGTCCGCCGCCTCGGTGATCATCCGGGCCAACGTGTGCATCTGGTCGGCGGGCACGGGGTCGTCCGTCGACGTGGTGAGCGACAGCGCCAGTGGAACGTCGCCCGCACGCCCGAACACCGGCGCGGCGATCTCGGCCGGCGTCGTCGTCGCGGCGCCGTCGACGTCGGTCAGCAGGAGCGGCTGATGGGCGGTGGCGGCGAGGAGGGCCCGCAGCGGCGACGTCGCGTCGGCCACGACGGCGACCGGCCGGCGGGTCGACCCGGTCAGTGTCCGCCACTCGGGGGTCGCCAGCGTCACCGCGAAGCCCCGGCGTCGGATCTCGGGGATGGCGGCGGCGGCCTCGGCCGCGCCCTTGGCCGCGGGGCGCGGGCGAGCCAGGCCTCGACGGTGGCGGCGTCCGAGAACGCCATCATGAGCGCGCCGACCGGGGGCACGAGGGGCAGCCGCACCGTCCCGCCCGGGGGCAGCCCCGCCGGCCGCCCGGCGTCCGCCACCACGGAGATGTTGTCGCCCTCGACGACCCAGGCGCGCGCCCACAGGCCGGTCTCCCGGGCGAGGGCGTGGAGGGTCGGCCTCACGAAGTCGACCGCGGAGTAGCCCCGCCGGGCCGCCTCGCCGATCGACACCAGCACGGGACCCAACGAGTACCGCTTCTCCTCGGGGTGCCGGAGCAGCACCCCCCGCTCACTCAGCGCGCTGAGCAGGGCGTGCGCGGTCGCCTTGTTGAGGTCGCAGCGCCTGGCGACCTCGGAGAGGGTGAACCGGTCGTCGGGGTGGGCGGCGAGCAGCTCGAGAACCGCCACCGACCGCTCGGCACCAGGGGCGGGCCGGGCCACGGGGTCAGCCCGCCCCTGCCCGGGCGGCACGCCGCGAGCACCGGCAGGTGCTTCCGGGGGCGCGAGCCGTTGTCCGCGCGTTGATCGTCATCGTCCGCCCTTGTGTCCGCGTGCGCGTCGCCAGCAGGGTCCATGCACGTGTCTGGTTGCCTGTCCGCTGCTCACCCTACTGTGCGCGGCCGGGCGGACACCTGGTGACGGTGGCCGTGATCACGCCCCGGCGATCCGGGACGGGCGGCAACGCCCTACCCTGCGCCCCGGTGCCCCTCGCTCCTCTCGCTCCCGGCGTCCTCGCCTGGCTGCAGGACCCGCCCGGTCGGGGACGGCCGAACGCCGGCGTGGTCGTCGATCACGACGGGGTCACGGTGATCGACACGCTGATGACCTCCGACCAGTACGAGCCGTTCGCCGCGGAGGTCGAAGCCATCGGGCTGCCGGTGCGCCGGATCGTCCTCACCGGCAGCAGCGTCGAGCAGGCCGGCGGCACCGGGCGGCTGAAGCTGGCCGCCGTGTACGGCAGCCGTCAGGCGAGCGTGCACCTGGACCAGCCCCCGAACGTCGAGAGCTGGCGTGCCCTCTATCCCGCCGGGGCCGACCTGTTCGACGACGTCGTGACCCGCCCGGTGAGTCACGTCGTGGCCGGTGACGTCCAGCTCACCGCCGCCGTGACCCTCCTGGCCACGGGCGGGCAGATGGCCGAGAACGTGGTGGCGGTGGTGCCCGGCGCACAGATCCTGTTCGCGGGCGCGATGTGCAGCTTCGGGGCGGCGCCCTTGTGCTGGCAGGGCGACCCGGCCCGGTGGGCCGACGAGCTCGATCGGCTGATCGACCTCGCACCCATCGTCGTCCCCGGCCATGGCACCGTCGGGGGCGAGGAGGAGGTCCGGGAGCTCCAGGCCTACCTGCGCGCCTGCGTCGCGGCCGCCGGCGAGCCGGCCCGCATCGGGGCCGGGCCGTGGGACGGCTGGGCCGACCGCGAGCACGACGAGGTCAACGTCGAACGGGCCGCGCTGCTCGCCGCGGGCGACGACGCGGTGCCGACCTCCATGCTGCGGCTCGCCGGGCTCGCCTGAGCGGCCGGCACCCGCGGCGTCAGGTCAGCGCAGGATGGGTCACGACCGGCTGCGGAAGTCGTAGAACCGCGTCGACTCGGGCCTGTACAACAGGTAGAGGATCACGCCGGCCAGGACCAGCGACACCAGGCTCGACACCAGGGTCACCGCGGTGGCCGTGCCGCCGGCCAGCCCGAGCAGCGTGAACACGATGTTGAGCGCGCCGAGCACCGTGGCCACGACCCGGGCCCACGAGCGACCCTGCCCGTTCTTCACGGCCATCCACACCCACAGGCCGACACCGACCAGGCCGGCGACCACCGCCGACCCGATGCTCACGTTGACCAGCGTGTCGACCTCGCTGGACGTGAGCGTGTCGTCGCTGTCCTCGATGGCGTCGCGGATGGCGTCGATCTGCGTGAACGTCAGCAGCACACCGAGCAGGCTGAGCGCGGCGCCGATGTACATCAGCCGCACCGCGGTGCGGATGCTGTCGGGCTGCTCGACGGGCGCCGGCTGGTACCCCGACATCGGGTGAGGTGGCAGGTTGTCGGACGCCCACGGGCCCGACGGCGGCGGCGGTGGGGTCTCGAACGGGCCGGATGTGGGATCGCTCACTGGTCCTCCAGCGGGTGGTGTGGCCTCATCAAACCACTCCCGGCGGGACCCGGTGACACACGACACCTGAAGCGCGGTGCGCGCGGGCCGACTCGCCGCAGGAACCCCCAGGTCACCGGTACCCTCGACGGCATGATCTTCGGCCGCCACAAGCAGCGCATGATCAGCCCGGATGACGCCCTCCCGGGTCGTGACCACCGCATCTTCCCCGTCCCCGCCACCCACGAGGTACTCGGCACACCACTCGAGCCGCCGTTCCCCGACGGGATGGAGCGGCTCGTGGTGGGCCTCGGCTGCTTCTGGGGCGCCGAGCGACTCTTCTGGCAGGTCGACGGCGTCTACACCACCGCCGTGGGCTACGCCGGTGGCTACACGCCCAACCCCACCTACAAGGAGGTGTGCTCGGGCCGCACCGGGCACGCCGAGGTGGTGCTCGTGGTGTTCGACCCCAACGTCATCGGCCTCGCCGACCTGCTGCGGGTGTTCTGGGAGGGACACGATCCGACGCAGGGCATGCGCCAGGGCAACGACCGCGGCACCCAGTACCGCTCGTGCATCCAGGTGGCCGACGACCGCCAGCGCAAGATCGCGGAGGCGAGCCGAGACGCCTACCAGCAGGTGCTGACCGCAGCCGGCCACGGCGAGATCACCACCGAGATCGTCGACGCACCCACGTTCTGGTACGCGGAGGACGACCACCAGCAGTACCTCCACAAGATCCCCATGGGCTACTGCGGCCTCGGCGGCACGGGCGTCTCCTGCCCCGTCGGCCTGACCGGCTGACGAACCGCGCCCGAACCGGACGATTCGTCGCCAAGATCGCGTCTGCGTACTACTGTTCGTAGCCGAGCACCGCACTCGAGTGTGCGAATCGCCGGCCGAGGGGGCCGACGGACGCGAGGGAGGCCCGAGAGATGGCTCGTGATGTCGGACGTGGACGTGGTCGCCGGGCACGGCTGATCGGGCTGGCGGCCGCCGCCGCCCTGGTCGCCGGGGGCCTCGCCCCCTCCAGCGCAGGCGCCCAGGCGGGCGACGACCCCCGGGACGATCTCGATCCCGGCTGGCTCGACGCCGAGACGGCGATCAGCAACCTCGAGCAGCGTGCCCACCACGACAAGCCGGCGGGCTTCGTCGACCCCGCCAACCCCGGCAGCTTCGCGTTCGTGACCTCCGACCTCGCCTTCGGGGGCGACCACGCCTTCGTGGGCAACTTCAACGGGTTCAACATCTACGACGTGTCCGATCCGGCCGCTCCCGTGAACGTCACCAACGTGGTGTGCCCGGGCGGCCAGGGCGACCTCTCGGTCCACGGGGACCTGCTGTTCATGTCGGTGGAGGAGTCCCGCGCCCGCGTCGACTGCGGCACGGACCCGACCGTGGGTACGCGGTTCCAGGGCGTGCGGATCTTCGACATCAGCGACATCTCCAACCCGGTGCAGGTCGCCGCCGTGCAGACCTGCCGCGGTTCGCACACGCACTCGATCCTCGACGACCCCGACGACAGCGAGAACCTCTACGTGTACGTCTCGGGCACCGCAGGCGTCCGGCCGGCCACCACGCTCGAGGGGTGCAACAACGACCCCGCCACCGGCACGAACCCGTCGCGCTGGCGCATCGAGGTCATCAAGGTGCCGCTGGCCGCACCCGAGACGGCCGCGGTCGTCGGCGGCCCGCGGCTGTTCACCGACCCCGCCACCGGCGCCATCGACGGCCTGCAGAACGCCCCGCAGACGCCCCTCCACCCGTCGGGCATGCCGTGGGGGCCGACACCGATCACCGACGCCTGCCACGACATCACCACCTACCCCGAGATCGGGCTCGCCGCGGGCGCGTGCGAGGGCAACGGCATCCTGATCGACATCTCCGACCCCGAGAACCCGGTCCGGGTCGACGAGGTGGCGGATCCCAACTTCGCCTACTGGCACTCGGCCACGTTCAACAACGACGGCACCAAGGTGATCTTCACCGACGAGTGGGGCGGTGGCACCGGGGCCCGCTGCCGCGAGACCGATCAGCCCGAGTGGGGCGCGAACGCCATCTTCGACATCGTCGACGGCCAGATGCAGTTCGCCAGCTACTACAAGCTGCCGGTACCGCAGACGACGCGTGAGAACTGCGTGGCCCACAACGGATCGCTGGTGCCCGTGCCGGGCCACGACCTCATGATCCAGGCCTGGTACCAGGGCGGCATCTCGCTGATCGACTTCACCGACTCGGCCGACCCGGTCGAGATCGGCTACTTCGACCGGGGCCCGATCAGCCCGACCGCGCTGGTCCTCGGCGGCTTCTGGTCGGCCTACTGGTACAACGGCAACGTCTTCGGCAGCGAGATCGCACGAGGGTTCGACGTGTTCGGGTTGGTGCCCAGCGAGCACCTGTCCGACGCCGAGGTCGCCGCCGCGGGCGAGGTGCAGCTCCCCGAGTTCAACGCCCAGCACCAGGCCGCGTTCACGTGGGAGCCCAGCTTCGCGGTGGCCCCGCGCGGTTCGACCAGCTGGCCCGCACGTGCACGACGACGGTGACGGGGCGGTACGACCGTCCGCTCGTCGTGTCGGGCGTGACCTGCCTCGACGGCGCCACCGTGTCGGGTTCGGTGTCGGTCCAGGCAGGGGCGTCCCTGCTCTCGCTGGACTCGACGATCGCAGGCCCGCTCTCGGCCGCGGGCGCGAGCGCGGTGCAGCTCTACGGCACCACCGTTCGAGGCCCGGTCTCGGTCACCGGCGCGACCGGCAGCGTCGCCGTGGTCGACTCGACCGTGCGCGGGTCGGTGTCGCTGGCCGACAACGTCACGGGCTCGGTCGAGCCGATCGTGGCGCGCAGCACGATCGACGGCCCGCTCGCCTGCTCCGGGAACACCCCGGCACCGATCGACCTCGGTGCGCCCAACACGGTGCGGGGGCCGGCCTCGGGGCAGTGCGCGGCCCTTCGGTGATCGTCGCCCGCCGGTCCGACCGCGTTCAGGACCCACGCGCCGACTGCATGTCCGTCATCCGCGCGATCTCGATGCTCTGATCGGCCTCGACCTCGCGTGCGAACGCGTCCACGGCCGGTTCGACTCCGCCTCCGGCGGTGTAGAGCTCGTCCACCATCGTGAGCGCTCCTTGGTGGTGAGCGACCATCAGGTCCAGGAACAGGGCGTCGAACCCCGGCCCGCGTGCCGCCTCCAGCCGGGCCAGCTGCTCGGGCGTCGCCATGCCGGGCATGCGCTCGTCCGCGGCGTGGTCGGCCGCCTCGGGAACCTCCTCGCCCCGGTCGGTCAGCCACTGCTCGACGATCGCGATCTCGGCCTCCTGGGAGACGGTGATGCGCTCCGCCAGCAGGGGCAGGTCCTCGCTGTCCGTCCTGTCGCCGACGAGGGCCGCCATGGCGAGCGCCTGGCCGTGGTGGACGAGCATGCCGTGCATGAACTCGGCGTCCACGGCCGTGTGCTCCGGCGTCCCGATGTCGGCCACGTCGTCGTCGGACAGGGCACGCCCACCCTCGCCAGGCGCTCCCGGCTGCACCGTCCGCACGTCGTCGCTCGTGCTCTCCCCCGCGACGTCGTCGTCGGAGCCGCCGGCGATCACCATCACACCGACCAGCGCTGCTGCGGCCACGACCCCCACGGCCGCGGCGGCCAGGACTCGACGCGACGGGGCCACCGCGCCCAGTCTGGCACCACGCCGCGCCCGGCCCGGGTCGTGGACCGCGGTGGCCCCCGGGCCTCGACCTGAGGTTCTCCTGGCTAGCGGGTGAGCCGCGTTTCGGTGTCGAGCCTGGCCAGCTTCCGTGGGTTGCGCACGGCGTAGACGCGGGAGATGCGACCACCCTCGACCACGAGGCTGACCGCGGTGTCGGCCGCGCCCTCGAGGTCGACCCGGAAGGCGGGTGCACCGTTGAGGAGCACGGTGTCCAGCTGCGCGCCCGGCGCCGCCTTGGCGAACCCCGACAGGAAGCGCGCCACCTGGGCGGCACCTTCGATCGGACGCCGGGCCGCCAGGACGACACCCCCGCCGTCGGCGACGAGCACGACGTCGGGCGCGAGCACCTCGAGCAAGCGGTGCACGTCACCGCTCTGCAGGGCGTCGAGGAACCTCTCGACGGCTTGTTCCTGCTCGGCCCGGCTCACCTGCATGCGCGGCCGCCGCGCGGCCACGTGCTCGCGGGCCCGGTGCGCGACCTGGCGCACCGCCACCGGCGTCTTGCCGACCGTCTCGGCGATCTCCTCGTACGGGGTGTCGAACACCTCGCGCAGCACGAAGACCGCCCGTTCGGTCGGGCCGAGGGTCTCGAGCACGGTCAGCATCGCGATCGACACGTTCTCGGCCAGCTCGATGTCGTCGGCGACGTCGGGGCTGGTGACGAGCGGCTCGGGAAGCCACTCCCCGACGTAGTCCTCCCGCCGCCGGGAGAGCGTGCGCAGCCGGTTGAGCGCCTGACGGGTGACGATGCGGACCAGGTAGGCGCGGGGGTCGCGCCGAGCGACTGGTCGACGTTCGCCCACCGCAGCCAGGTCTCCTGGACGACGTCCTCGGCATCCGACGCCGAGCCGAGCATCTCGTAGGCGACGGTGAACAGCAGCCCGCGGTGTCGGGCGAACGCGTCGGCGCTCATACCGGCACGGCCACCTGCGAGGGCTCGGCGAACGGCGACTCACACACCGTCGCCGGGGGGACTCTCGGACTCGTCATGTCGACCTCCTGAGATCGGTGCTCGACATGAAAGACACCGGCCCGGCCGTCGCCGTGACACCCGATCCCGACGCGGTGCGGCGGCCCTCGCCCCGACGACCCGCGGCATCGCGTCGGAGTTTCGTGCGGTCATCGACTGCGCCTATCCGGACGCGTCGATGCCGGGACCATCGGCCCCGGCCTCGACGCTGACACGCACTGCCGCGTGCCGGTGTTGGGTGCTAGTTCCTGCTGAGCCGACGGGTGGCAGCGATGAGGGCGGCGCCAGCGGCGGACAGACCGACAGCGAGGGCGACCAAGGGGCCGGTATTGCTACCCGTCCGGGGGAGCCCGCCGCCGCCGGGCGGAGTCGTGGTCGCCACGCCCATGACGGTCGTGCTCGTCGAGCCTTCGGTCGTGCTCGTCGAGCCACCCATGGTGGTGCTGGTCGTGCTGCTGGTACTGCTCGTGCTGCTGGTACTGCTCGTGCTGCTCGTGCTGCTGGTGCTGCTCGTGCTGCTGGTGCTCGTCGTCGGTGCGTGGTCCTTGTCGTAGCAGAACGACACATGGCTCAGACCGTAGAACTTGTCGTTGCTCGGGTTGACCGGCGCGTGCAACCCGTCGTCCCCCGTGCTCTCCGCGGGCGGATCGTAGACATACAGGAGCCCGTTCGGACCACCCTTGACGAACACCGCGTCCACGCCGATGTTCGACGTCCAGTCGAGCACCGGCCCGTCGTCCGTCTCTGTGACGTCGATCGTCACGGTGAGCGGGCCCTCGGTGGTCGTCCCGTCCTCGACCGGCTCCACCTTGAGCTCGACCCAGTCGGCCCCCTCAGGCGCCAGATCCCCGCAGGTGGGGTTGCCGTCGACCACGCTGGTCGAAGGCGTCGACGGGGCCTGAACGGGGGTCGCCCCGCACTGGGGAAAGCCCCGGTCAGCACGACGGCGCCGGCCAGCATCGACCCAAGGCCGACCGCCGTGAGCCCACGACAAGCGTTGCGTTGGTTCATCTCGCTTACCCACCTCCAGCGGGACATCGTCGCCCCGTCCACTGTGATCGTCGTCACGGCACCGAGGGTTACGGGGTTAGGGGTATTTCACCCACCCGGAGTACCGGATCCGCCACCGCCTACGCCGGACGGTCAGGCGCCTCTACGGAAGCGCTTGTGACCTGCCTGCGCGGCACCATACGGCACTTGCCGCACCGGTCCGTTGGTCTCCCCGTTGCCAGCAGAACCGCTGTGCTGCCGAAAACCGCCTCTGACCAGGGTGGGCCGGAGGGATTCGAACCCCCG
>CAWJFG010000011.1:0-12891 GCA_963842015.1 uncultured Acidimicrobiales bacterium
AGAGCGACCGCACGATCGCGCCGAGGCGGGCCAGGTCGGCCACCTCGTCGGGGTCGACGCCACTCACGAGATCGTCCGCCTCGCCCGGCGTGGCCGCCTCATCGGATGCGGAGCCACTCGCCACGTCGTCGGGCCCGCCCGGCTCGGGCCCGTCGTCGGGGTCGACGGGCGACCGGATCGCCCAGAGCTCGAGCTCGTCGCGGTCACGAGGGTCACGAGGGTCAGGAGGCGGCATCGATGCCCTCCAGGTAGCGACGCATGGCCACCAGCGACCGCCTGATCTGCGCCTTCACCGTGCCCAGCGGTCGCTCGGTGGCGGCGGCGATCTGCTCGTGGGTCATGTCCGAGTAGAAGGCGAGCTCCACCACCTGGCGCGCCTCGGGCCGCAGGATGCGGAGGCAGTCGCCGATGGCGAGTCGCTCGGCGAGGCGGTCGGCGTCGGTGGCCGAGGGCGGAGGCCCGGCCAGGGCGCCCGCCCGCTCGATGCGCGCCGCGGCCCGCTCGCGCCGGCGGAGCGCATCCACCACCTTGTGGCGACAGATGCCGAGGAGCCACCCGCCGAGCGCGCCGCGGTCGGGGTCGTAACGGGATGCCGAGGCCCAGGCCGACACGAACACGTCCTGCGTCAGCTCGTCGGCCAGGTCGTCGCCCGCGGCGCGGCGGGCGAAGGTGTACACGGTGCGACCGTGGCGCCGGTAGGCCGCTTCGAGGGCGCCGTCCTTTCCGGCCCGGAACGCGAGCTCGAGCTCCGCGTCCTCGGCGGTGCGCCCGTCGTCATCGTCGTTGCCGCCATCACCCTGCGTGGCGTGCGGGACTGTGCGCACAGCTCGACAGTAGTTCTCCTCGTGCGGCGGTCTGGCATACCCCTCCTTCGTCGCGACCACGCGCCGGGGATGCACCCACCCGCGGCCGGCCTGAGTGTGACCTGGGACGACGGGCACCGCGCATCCATGGACCGACCCCGGGGCGAAGAGGCCACCGACACACGGTCCGGCGACCCTCGCAGGGCCCGACGAAACCACGGGAGACAATCCAGATGAAGCGAATGATCGCACTGAGCGCGTTCATCGTGACCGCGCTCGCACTGTTGAGCACCGGCGGTTCACCCGCCGGCGCGCAATCGGAGGCCAGGATCCACCTCATCCACGGCATCCCCGACACGCCCGTCGACGTGGCCGCCGGCGGCGAGAACGTGTTCACCGACTTCGCCTTCGGCGACACGCAGGACCTGTCGGCGCTGGCCGGGCAGACCCTGACAGGGGTGCAGGTCAAGGCCGCCGGCACCGACACCGTGGCCATCGACGCCGGCGACGTCGCGCTGCCGGCCGAGGGCAACGTCTCGATCATCGCCCACCTCGACGCGGCGGGCACGCCGACCCTGTCGGTGTTCACCAACGACACGAGCGCCGTCCCGGCCGGCCAGGGCCGCCTGGTCGTCCGCCACACGGCGGCGGCGCCGGCGGTCGACGTGCGGGCCGGCGGGGCCGTGGCGTTCGCCGACCTGTCGAATCCGAACGAGGCCAAGGCCGATCTGCCGGCCGGCACGATCTCGGCCGACGTCGTGCCGACCGGGGCGACCGAGCCCGTCGTCATCGGGCCCGCCGACCTGCCGATCACCGAGGGCCAGACGCTGATCGTCTACGCCGTCGGCTCGCTGGACGCCGGCACCCTGCAGACCCTGACCGAGACCATCGGTGGGTCGAGCTCGGCCCCGAGCGCCGTCGACACCGGCAACAGCCCGGTGTCCGACGGGTCGTCGACGCCGCTGGCCGCGTGGGCCCTCGCCGGCCTGGCCGGTGCCACGGCGGTGACCGTCGCCGGTCGTCGGGTCCTTGCGACCCGGCGCTGACGCCACCCGCGCCCCCGTGACCGGGCCGGCCGCCATCGAGCGGCCGGCCCGGCGCGTCGGGACGCGGGGAACGCGACTGGTGGCCGTCGTGACGTTGGCCCTGGTCGGCGCGGCCGCCTGCTCGTCGGGCGGCGACGACGCCGGGTCGACGGACGGCGACGCCGCGGCCACCGCCGCCACCACCACCACGGCACCCGACCAGGTCGTCAGCCCCCTCGCCGACGCGGTGGAGGTGCTGCCACCGGCTCCGGCCCTGCCCGACGTCCCGGTCGCCGGCCCCGAGCCGACCGGCCTGAGCATCGACACGCTCGACGTGTCGGGCGCACCGGTGCGGGCCGTGGGCGTCGAGGGCGACGGGAAGATGGAGATCCCCGGCGTTCGCGAGGTCGGCTGGTACCGCTACGGGGCCGCCCCCGGGCAGCCCGGCTCGACCGTGCTCGCGGCCCACGTCGCCTACGACGGCGTCGACGGGGTGTTCCGCCACCTGGACGACCTCGAGTCCGGCGATGCCGTGTCGGTGACGATGGGCGACGGGTCGACGCGGTCGTACGTCGTCACCGAGGTCTCGCAGCACCCGAAGACCGATCTCCCGCCCGAGGCGTTCGCCCGCGACGGCGCCGAGCGGCTCGTGCTGATCACGTGCGGCGGCGAGTTCGACAGCAGTGCCGACAGCTACGAGGACAACGTGATCGCCTACGCCGAGCCGGCATGACGTCGTGGCGCCCGGCCGCCGGGATCGGGATCCGCGGGACCAGAGGTACCGTGCGCTCGGTGATCGCATGGACCGCTTCCAGTACCTGATCGTCCTGGGGATCTGCGTGCTCGTGACGCTGCCGCTCGAGTTCGTCTTCGACGCACGAGTGTGGCGCCGGCCCCGGCGACTGGCGATCGCCCTGGTCCCTGCGTTCGTGCTGTTCGTGGCGTGGGACCTATGGGCCACCGCCACCGGTACCTGGGACTTCGACCCCGACTACACGATCGGGGTCACGCTTCCCGGCGGCATGGCCGTCGAGGAGCTCGGGTTCTTCCTCGTGGTCCCCATCTGCGCGCTGCTCACGATCGAGTCGGTGCGCAACGTGCTGGCGGGCCGGGTGCCGCTGCTCACCCGGGACAGGGCCCGGCGGTGATGCCGATCTACCCCGCCCTCGCCATCGCCGCGGCCGTGGCGGTGGTCGCGCTCGAGCTGGTCGTGCTGCGCAGCGGGCTGTTCCGCCAGCCCGCGTACTGGGTGGCGATGGCGATCGTCTACGCGTTCATGGTCCCGGTGGACGGTTGGCTCACCAAGCTGTCGGCCCCGATCGTCCTCTATCGTGAGGGCGACACCAGCGGCTTGCGCCCGGTGTGGGACATCCTCGCCGAGGAGTTCGTCTACGCCTTCGCCCTGCTGACCCTCGTGATCCTCGTGTGGGACCGCGCCGGCCGCCTCGACCAGGAGGACCGATGACCGCCGTGTTGCTGGCGATCGGAGCGTTCTTGGCCATGGAGGCCGTCAGCGCGCTCGGGCACCGGGCGGTGATGCACGGCCCCGGCATGGTCTGGCATCGCAGCCACCACGTGCCCGGTCCCGGCCGCTTCGAGCGCAACGACCTGTTCCCGCTGTGCTTCTCCGCCGTCGGCGTGACGCTGTTCGCGGTGGCCACCATGGGCCCGGCCATCCGGCCGCTGCTGTGGGTCGCCATCGGGGTGACCGCCTACGGCGCGGCCTACCTGTTCGTGCACGAGGTCTACATCCACCGGCGCCTGCCGGTGCGACTGCCGGCCGTCGGCTACCTCGACTGGCTGCGCGACGCCCACCGGGTCCACCACCGCTACGGGGCCGGGCCCTACGGGATGCTGCTGCCGCTCGTGCCGCGCGACCTGCGCCGGGGCGCCCGCGACTCGGCCGCCGCCGGCCGGGACCCGCTGTCCCGCGACCCGCTGTCGCGCGACGCCCGCCCCGCTCGCGCCGCCAGCACCCGCGCCGCCCGGATGCGGTTCGAGCGCTGAACGGCGATGAACGGCACGTTCACCAGCAGCCCGTAGGCGATCATGATCGGCACGACGGCGGGCGGGTTCCACAGCACGAACAGCACCCCCGGCGCCGCCGCCAGCCAGTGGCCCAGCTCGGCCCGCCGGGTCTCGACGACGAAGCGCTCGAGCCCGCCCTGGTCGGCGCCGGTGACGTGGCGCTTCGAGATGCCGCCGGCGAAGAGCGCCCCGGCCTCGGGCAGGCGGTCCTTCCACCGGCCGACGCGGAGCGTCCGGGTGTAGAGGCGCCCACCGCGCTCGACGCGCCGCTCGCGAAACAGCCAGCGGTCGCGTGACAGCCACGCCACCGACGTGCGGTGGGCGACGTAGCCGGCACCGGCGTGGATCAGGCCCCACGCCACGATGTCGATGACCACCGTGACCGGATCGGACAGGTGGACGATGCGCACGTCAGCGCCCCGACCGGACACCGACCGGCAGCCGCCGCGACCGCCACGTCACGTGGCCGCCGACGAGGGTGATCGCCAGCGATCGGAAGAACAGGGCCAGGAAGGCGACGAGCGGCACGGGGAAGACCAGCGCGGTCCACCACCGCCAGGTGCCGACGCGGCCGAGCAACCACCGCAGCTCGAGCGCCATCACGGCCCACGCCACGGCCGCGGCCACCGGGACGGCGCCCTCGCCGAACACCCACCCCGCCAGGCCGCGGACGCCGGCGAGCGCCACCGCGACGCAGGCGCAGATCCAGGCGACCGTCCCCATCAGGGCCCACGGGGGCGACAGACCGGCCCCCGATGCGATGTTCTTCGTCCACCCCTGCACGAGCTGGTGCAGCCCCGCGGGGTACATGCGGAACCCGACGACGTCGCCGCCACCCAGACAGCTCACGGGCAACCCCTCGGCGCGGTACCGACGGGCGAGGTGCACGTCCTCGACCACCTCGGCCCGGACCGCGGCATGGCCACCGGTGGCCTGGTAGTCGGCCACCGTGGTCAGGAGGCACGGCCCGAAGGCCATGGCGCCGGGCGACGGGCCACCCACCGCGAAGGCGCCGGTGCCCATCATGGCCGTCAGGTTGAAGAACGCCGACAGCTGCTCGTAGGCCCGCTCGGTGCGGTGGTGTGGCTGCACCGACACCAGCCCACCCCGCGATGCGTGCTCGCCGACCAGGGCGCCGAGCGCCCCCGGCGCCAGCCACGTGTCGGCGTCGAGGAAGAGCAGGTGCGTGCCGGTGGCGGCCTCGGCGCCGACGTGGCAGGCCCACGGCTTGCCCGCCCAGCCGGGCGGCGGGGTGGTCGTGACCACCGCGGCCCCGCGAGCCTCGGCCACCAGCGCCGTGGCGTCGGACGAGCCGTCGTCGACCACGACGACCTCGTGGGGGGCCGGGTCGAGGGATCGCAGCGACGTGAGCAGGACGGGCAGCGTCCGCTCCTCGTCGCGGGCGGGCACCACGACGGACACCCTGGCGGAGGCTGAGCCGTCGGGGTCGCCGTCGCGGCCGGCAGCTCGCCGCGGGGTGGTGATGCGGGCGAGGAGCAACACCCCCGCCACGAGGCCGAGGGCGACGAGGGCCAGGTGCTGCACGGCTCACCCCCGCCGATCGAGCGCGGCCCGGGCGGCGGCTGCGACCTTCACCCGGGTCGGGACGCGGACCCGGTGGGAGAACACGTCGTAGTCGGCCTCCTCGATGCGGTCCAGGATCCCCGAGTACAGCACCAACGAGGTGTGCACGCACCGGGCCGAGGCCGGCGGCAGCAGCGGGACCCCCGTGGCCGCCGACCGGTACAGCTCCCGGCACCGCTCGATCTCGTACCGCATCACCGCGCGCCACTCGGGGTCGACGCACCGCCGGGCGGGGTCGGCGTCGAACCGCTGGAGGTCCTGCTGGGGCAGGTAGACCCGCCCCCGGTCGAGGTCCTCGCCGACGTCGCGGAGGAAGTTGGTGAGCTGGAAGGCGAAGCCGAGGTCGCGGGCCGTCCCCAGGGCGGCCGCCGGGTCGCGGGGCTCGAGGATCGGCAGCATCATCTCGCCGATGACCGCCGCCGAGCCCTCCATGTACTCGAGGAGCTCCTCCCAGGTGGCGTAACGGTCGATCGCCAGGTCCATCGCCATCGAGGCGAGGAAGCGGCGGAACACCTCGGGATCGTGGCCGTAGGCCCGCACGGTGTGCACCACCGCCCGCAGCACCGGGTGGTCCGACGATCCGGCCGCGAGGTCGGCGAAGAACCGGTCGCCGTAGGCGGTCAGGGCCTTCTCCCGCGCCTCGACCGGTTCGTCGCCCAGGTCGTCGACGATGTCGTCGGCGAAGCGGCAGAAGGCGTAGAGCGCCCACACGTGGTGGCGGACGAAGCGGGGCAGCACGAGAGACGACCAGTAGTACGTCGTCCCGTGGCGCTTGTTGACGGTGCGGCACAGCCGGTAGGACTCGTCGAGGGTGAGCGGCCCGGCGGCGGCGACCTCGCGGGCGGTCACGGGAGGGCCCCGGCGACCCGCTGGGCGGCCAGCATGCCCGACACCAGCACCATCGGGACCCCGACACCCGGCACCGTGCCCGACCCGGCGAACACCAGACCGGGCGCCTGCGGGTGCACGTTGCCCGGGCGAAACGGTCCCGTCTGGCGGAACGTGTGCGCCAGGGCGAACGGCGTGCCGCGCTCCATGCCCTGGGCCTCCCAGTCGAGCGGATCGACGAGGTCTTCGACCTCGATGTCGGTCGGGTAGCCGGCGGCCGCCACCGCGGCAGCGAGGTCGTCGCGGGCCCGCGCCCGCTCGGTCGTCCAGTCGACGCGGCCGTCGAGGTTGGGCACCGGCTCGAGGACGTAGAGGGCGTGCCGATCGTCGGGCGCCAGCCCCGGATCGCTCACCGTCGGCACGCTGACGAGGAACGACGGGTCGGGCATGCGCCGCCCCTCGCGCAACATCGCCCGGAACGCGCCGTCCCACGGCCGGCCGAAGTGCACGTTGTGGTGCGCCACCCCTGGCGGCAGCGCGCCGCGCACGCCGACGTGCCAGACGACGGCCGACGGCGAGTACCGGCCGGTGCGCACCGCGCGGGGGGCCGGCAGCCCCGGCAGCAGGGTGCGGTAGGCCACGGGCAGGTCGGGGTTGCACACGACGGCATCGGCCCGGATCAGCTCGCCGCCGGCCAGGCGCACGCCGCGCACCGGTCCCGTCGAGCCCGACGCCAGCACGATCCGCTCGACCGGCGAGTCGTAACGCAGGTCCGCGCCCGCCTTGGCCGCGGCCGCCGCCAGCGCCCGCGGGAGGGCGTGCATGCCGCCCTCGGGCACCACGACACCGTTGACCACGTCCATGTAGGTGATGACGGCGTAGAGGGCGAGTGCCTCGTACGGCGCCAGGCCGGCGTAGAGGGACTGGAAGCTGAAGATGCGCCGCAGCCGGTCGTCCGCGAACCGCCGGGCCACCGCCCGGCCCAGGCGGCCGAAGGCCCCGAGCCGCACGAGGTCGAGTGCGGGGCCGAGGGGGCGCACCAGGTCGAGGGGCCCGTCGTAGTTCCGCTCGATGAAGTGCGGCATCTCGGTGGCGTACAGGCGCCCGAGCCACCGGCAGAAGTCCTCGAACGCGGTGGCGTCGGCCGGTCCGCAGACCCGGCGGATCTCTTCGGTCATCGCGTCGCGGTCCTGGCGGACGCGCAGCTCGCTGCCGTCGGCGTACACCGCCCGGTACATCGGGTCGACGGGGGTGAGGCGGAGCAGGTCGTGCATCTCGACGCCCGCAGCGTGGAAGCAGCGCTCGACCAGGTGGGGCATGGTCAGCACCGTCGGCCCGGTGTCGAACCGGTAGCCCCCGCGCTCGAGCAGGCCGGCGCGCCCGCCCGGGCCGCCGGCGGCCTCGACCACGGTGACGTCGTAGCCCGCGCCGGCCAGGTGGCAGGCCGCCGACAGGCCGCCGAGCCCGGCCCCCACCACGACGACCGACCGGCCGGCCGGGCTCGCGGTGCTCATCGGTCGCGGTCCGTGGCCCGCGCCGCCAACGATGCGAGGGCCGCCCGGGCCGGCTGCGGCACGACCCGGAGCGCCTCGACCGCCTCGTCCTGGCCGGCGGTGATCAGCGCCTCGACCGACGCCAGCGCGCCCGACGAGGCCACGATCTCGCGACAACGGTCGGCCGTGGCCTCGTCGAGGGCGGGGTCGCCGAGCGCCTGCTCGAGCACGGCGCGGTGCCGGGCGGGCGCCAGGTGCAGAGCCCGCACCACCAGCAGGGTCCGCTTGCCCTCGCGGAGGTCGTCGAGGCGGCTCTTCCCGGTGACGTCGGGCTCGCCGAACAGGCCCAACACGTCGTCGCGGATCTGGAACGCCAGGCCCACGGCGTCGCCGTAGGCGGCCAGCGCTGCGGACCGCGCCGGGTCGTCCCTCGCCGGGTCGGCCAGCGCCGCCCCGAGCTGGAGGGGGCGCGTGACCGTGTACCGGGCCGACTTGAGCAGCGCGACGCGGCGTGCCAGCCCGTCGCCGTCGCGCACGCCGGCCGGCGCCGCCCCCGCGGTCAGCCGCAGGTCCAGGTACTGGCCGGCGATGACCTCGGTGCACAGCCGAGAGAAGACCCGGCGCGCCCGGGTCACGGCACCGGGCGGCAGCGGCGCCGCGTCGAGCAGGTCGGTCGACCAGAGGAAGGCGAGATCGCCCGCGAGCACCGCACCGCTGATCCCGAACCACCCGTCGTCGCCGTCGAGTCCGTCGCAACGGTGCAGCTCGGCCAGGCTGCGGTGCGCCGTCGGCCGGTCCCGGCGCGTCGCCGACCGGTCCATGACGTCGTCGTGGAGTAGGGCGAAGCTGTGCAGCAGCTCGAGCGCGGCCGCCGCCACCAGCACCCCGTCCTCGTGGGCGGCACCCGTCGCCCGGTGCCCCCAGTAGGCGAACGCGGGGCGCAGCCGCTTGCCGCCCGCCGTGCCGAGCAGGCGCACCTCGTCCCCCACCGCCGCGGCCGTCGGGTCGAGGTCGGCGACCTCGGCCAGCCGCTCGGCGAGGAAGTCCTCGATGATCCGCTCGACGGGGCCTCGGACGACGGCGACCGGATCGTCCGGCGCCCCGTCCGGGGATGCGGCCTGCGGCACCGCCCGGATCCCGACCGGCCGGTCGAGCAGGGCCCCGACCCCACCGGGGCGATCGCGGCCGTCGAGCAGGGCGATCGGGTCGGGGGCCAGGTCGGCCAGCAGCGCGATCTGCTCGACCGCCCAGGGGCTGAGGCTGCCGGGATCGGCGGACGCCCGTGCGCACAGCGCGGCCCAGGTCAGCCAGGCGACGCCGTCGACCTCCGCCGGGTCGGGCCGCGGCTCGCCGTCGACCTCGGCGACCACGACCGGGCAGAACTCGTGCTCGACGGTGCCCTCGTCCATCGTGGCCCGGTAGACGAAGTCGGGCACCGCCAGCGTCAGCCGCCGGGGCACGAGGCCGAGCTCGGCGCGGAGACGACGCTCGACCGCGTGGCGCAGCGTCTCGTCGGGGAGCGGGTGTCCGCAGCAGGCGTTGGTCCAGGTCGCCGGCCAGGTCTGCTTGCCGGCGGCGCGCCGGGTGATGAGGACCTGCCCTCCGGGCGCCACGACGTGGCACGAGAAGCCCAGGTGGAGTGGGGTGTCCGCGTGGTGGACCGCGGCCTTGGCGACGGTCCCCGACGGTCGCCCCCGTGTGTCGACCAACACCACGGGCTCGGCCCCGGGGTCGTGCCGCGGGCGGTGCGGGGGCGGGCCTGTCGCGGCGATCGAGGTGGCGACGGCGGACCGGGTCACCGGGTCGGTCATGGCGGGAGACGTCCTCTTGAGGTGCGGCGGGCGGACGCGGCAAGCGCCCGATCGTGTCCTCCTTCGTCGGTTAGCGGCGGCCCGGACGCAGCCGACACCGAATCTGACCGGACCGGGACTGCGCAAACATCGCCGGACACGGCACTAGGCCGCCCGGCCGGCGTCGGGGCCGGGCACCTCGGAACGCGGACAGGTGTCGAGCGGGGGGCCCTCGGCTCCGCAGAACCAGCGGGGAGCGGCGGGCTCGGGCGCCGGCTCGACCGCGGGGACCCGCTCAGGGTTCTTGATGCCCACGAAGGCGATGATCCCGCCGAGCGCAGCCAGCGCAGAGGTGATGACCATCGCCGTGCGGAAGCCGTCGGACAGCTCGGCGGGCACCAGGTACGTCGCGCTCGTGATCCCGGCCGCCAGCGGCAGTGCGGCCACGGCCGCCAGCTGGGCCGCCCGGGCCACGGTCGTGTTCACGCCCGAGGCCACCCCGGCGTAGCGGTCCTCGACCGCCGACAGGGCCGTGGAGGTCAGCGGGGCGACCGTCGTCGCCAGGCCGAGTCCTGTCACCAGCACCGCGGGCAACACCGCGCCCACATACGTCGCCCCCGCGTCGATGCGGGTCATCAGCAACGTGCCCAGCGCCACCAGCAGCGGGCCGACCGTCATCTGGAGCCGGGGACCGATGCGCGCCGCCAGCGCTCCCGAACGGGCCGACAGCGCCAGCATCAGGATCGTGATCGGGAAGGTCGCGGCCCCCGCCTCGATCGCCGAGTAGCCGAGCACGTTCTGCAACTGCACCACGAGCAGGAAGAACACCCCGCCGAGCGCGGCGTACACCGTGGCCGTGACCAGGTTGGCGGCCCGGAACTGGGCCGAGTCGAAGATCGTCGGCGGCAGCATCGGGTGCCGGCTGCGCCGCTCGGCCACCACGAAGGCGACGAAGCTCAGCACGCCCACCAGCACCGACCCCCACACGCTCACCGCGCCCCAGCCGTCGTCACCCGCGGCGATGAGACCCCAGCTGATGCCGCCCAGCGACAGCGCGATCAGCGCCGCACCCAGGCCGTCGACGTGCTGGTCGGCCTCGGGGTCGAGCGACTCGGGCACGTGCTTGGCCGCCACCACCACGACGAAGGCCGACAAGGGCAGGTTGATGAGGAAGATCCAGCGCCACGAGGCCGCGTCGACCAGCCACCCGCCGAGGAACGGGCCGATGGCGGACGCCACGCCGCTCAGCCCCGACCAGGCGCCGATGGCCCGCGCCCGGTCATCGGGGCGGAACGACGCCTCGAGGATGGCCAGGCTCCCGGGCGTGAGCAGCGCGCCGCCCACGCCCTGCACAACGCGAGCGAGGACGAGGAACACGGCCGTCGGCGCCACGGCGCACAGCAGCGAGCCGACGGCGAACACCACGATGCCGAGCTGGAAGATGCGCTTGCGGCCGAATCGGTCGCCGAGCGACCCGCCGAGCAGGATCAGCGAGGAGACCGCCAGCAGGTAGCCGTTGAGCACCCACTGCAGCCCCCCGACCCCGGTGTCGAGGTCGTCGCCGATCTCGGGCAACGCGACGTTGACGACGGTCGAGTCCAGAAAGGCGATGCCCGAGCCGAGGACGGTTGCCGCCAGCACCCAGCGGCCTCGCGCCGACGAGAACGCAAGCCCGGACGCACCGGCGGCAGCCGTGGGCGTGGACATCGTCGGTCGCCCCGGCCCCGCGGGTGGGCGCTAGCCCGCCTCGCCCGACGCCAGCCGCTCGAGGACCCGGCGGGCGATCGCGGTCGCCCACAGCTTGGCCGGCGACTCGTCGGGCGCGTCGATCAGCACGTAGAAGGCCCGGCCCTGGCCGCGCACGTACAGCAGGCCCCGCCCGTACACGGCGGAGTCGCCGAGGTCGGGCACCGGCTCGGGATCGTCGATGAGCTCGACCATCCACTCGAACCAGCTGGCCGGGTCGAACTGGGTGTCCTCCGCGACGGCGTGGCCGGCGTGGACGCCGAAGGACCACACGCGGCGGTTGCCGTCTTCGGCGTCGAACCGGACGCCGAGGTCGTCGTCGGCGTACGTGAGCGACGGACCACCGACGGGGATGCCGGTGAGGGCCACCACCTCGTCGTGCGTGATGAGCGAGTACGGGTCGGGTGCACCGAGCGCCATGGCGCGCTTGGCCACGTCGAGGTCGTGTGGGTGGGGCTCGACGGCGTGGATGCCGTGGATGGCGCCGGTGTCCTCGATGACGCCCCGCTCAGCGAGCCGGGCCCGGGCGGCCTCTGCGGCCTCCTTGAAGCGGTCGGTGAAGCCCACGCGGGGGCAGCCTACGACGTCCGGCAGCTGACGCCCACGTCACCCCTGCGCTGGTCAGGGGCGTGTCAGATCATGAACCCCATCTGGGTGACGATCGCCTCACCGAGCTGGGCGTCGCCGATCACCTCCACCCCTGACCGGTCTGCCCCACGGCCCCCGCACAGGCGGGTGAACAGGAGGCCCGGCATCCTGAGGGTGACGGTGGGGTCGCCGTCCAGGTCGTCGACCACCCGGGCGCGCTCCCGACCTCGACGTCGATGCGGCGCGTCATGGGACCGGTCAGCTCGAAGCGCACATGACTTCCCGACGGGGCGCCGGCCCGCTTGCCGACGACGAAGCCGAGCGCGCCGGTCATCTCGTCGAGCGCCGCCTGCGGTGCGAGGCCCTCCTCGTGACCAGGTCGCCCGACGACGGCCCGGACGTCCTGCTCGTGCATCCACATGTCCATCACCCGGATGCGCATGAAGCGCCCGTAGCTGTCGGGCCCGGCGGGCGTGAACGCTTCGGCGTCGAACGCGGCCTGGTCCATGCCCCTCAGCCCAGCCCGGCGCTCGGCGATCGTGTCCCGCAGGTCGGCGAGCACGTCCGCGGTCGGTCGCCGCGGTACGCCTCGATCCACTGCTCGTTGACGCGCCCGAAGTCGTTGAGGACGTGGGGCAGGTCGTCGGGCAGCGTCACCTCGGGGGTGGGACGGCCGAGCAGCATCGCCTCGATGCCGATGACGTGGGCCACGTTGTCCTTGACCGACCAGCCCGGACAGGAGGTCGGCAGGTCCCACTCGTCGGGGGAGAGTCCCTCGGCCAGGGCGATGACGGCGTCGTACTGCTCGTCGAGGACGGCGATGGCATGGTCGCGGTCGACGGTGATCACGGCTCAGAGCACCTCGTTCTGGATCGTCGGCCAGTCACGGGCCGTCAGGTAGGGGGCGAAGCGGTCGCCGATCCGCGCCCAGTCGTCCGCCGTCTTGGGGCGGCGCACCTCGTAGAGCGCGGCCGCGGACCAGCGGTCCACGGAGTCCTCTCCGGCG
>CAWJFG010000012.1:0-16774 GCA_963842015.1 uncultured Acidimicrobiales bacterium
ACGAGAGCGGGCGGGATGCGAACGCCGCCCACCGCCTCGCCCGATGGGGCATCCTCGTGTCGTGCACTCGCGCTGTCCGGCTCGGCCTCCCGCTCGGCGGACGCGGGGGTGTGGCAAGATACGGCTCATCTAACACTGGCGTCAGCAGGGGGAGTCCATGGCCCGACGACGTGGTGCCCGCGTCCGCACGTTGCTCGTGGTGGTCGCGCTCGTCGCCGCCGGCTGCGGCAACTCGGGCTCCGACGAGTCCGGCTCGTCGGAGGGCGGGGACGACGACACCGGCAGCGACCTGCCGTCCGACATGGGCGCGTCCGAGCGCGACACCCACGAGCCGGTCGACGCCCCGGGCGTGAGCGACACCGAGATCCGCTTCCAGTCGATCTCGACCATCACCTCCAACCCGCTCGGCACCGACATCGGCAACGCCTACAACGACGGCATCGCCGCCTACTTCGCCTGGCGGAACAGCGAGGGCGGCATCTACGGCCGCGACCTCGTGCTCGACACGGTCGACGACCAGCTCGGCAGCAACGCGGCCCGGGCCGAGGAGCTGGTGTCGTCCGACAGCGCCTTCGGCGCGTTCGTGGCGACCCTGCTGTTCACCGGCGCTCCCGTGCTCGACGACGCGGGCGTGCCCACGTTCGGATGGGGCATCCACGCCGAGTTCTCGGGCCGGCGCAACCTGTTCGGCCACAACGCACCCCTCTGCCCCGACTGCACGCTGCCGATGTGGCCCTACATGGCGGCCCAGGCGGGCGCCTCGAAGGTGGCGGTGCTCGCCTACAACACCTCCGACGCGTCGAAGAAGTGCGGCCAGGGGCTGCGCGCCTCGTTCGAGCAGTTCGGGCCCGCCGCCGGCGACCTCGAGGTCGTGTTCTACGACGACAACCTGTCGTTCGGGCTGGCCGGCGGCATCGGGCCGCAAGTGGCGGACATGAAGGCCAACGGCGTCGACTTCGTCACGTCGTGCCTCGACATGAACGGCATGAAGGTGCTGGCCGACGAGCTCGACAAGCAGGGCATGGGCGACGTCGTCATGCTGCACCCCAACTCGTACGACGCCGACTTCGTGGCGGCGAACGCGGAGATCCTCGAGGGCGACTACGTGCTGACCACGTTCACCCCGTTCGAGACCGAGGTCGACAGCGACCTGCAGGAGCGGTTCTTCGAGTGGACCGAGCGCCAGGGCGTCACCGTCCACGAGCTGACGATGGTGGGGTGGATCAACGCCGACCTCGCCTTCACGGCACTACTGGCGGCGGGGCCGCAGTTCGACCGCGAGGCCGTCGTGGACGCGGCCCGCTCGATGACCAACTACAACGCCGACAACCTGATCGAGTCGATCGACTGGAGCCGCCAGCTCAACGACCGCGGCATCGACCCCGGGTCCGATCCGAGGGAGTGCGGCGCCGTGGTTCAGGTGCAGGGCGGGGAGTTCGTGCCGGCGTCGGGCGAGGACGGGAAGCCCTGGCTGTGCTGGGAGACCGAGCAGGACGAGTACACCGAGCCCGAGGTCGTGGGGGACTTCGGGTGAGCGGGCGGCCCGGCCGCGGCGGCGCCACGACCGGGGCCCACGGGTGAGCACGTTCGACCAGTTCGTGGGCGCCCTGGTGCAGGGCGTGCCGGTCGGGGCCGTCTACGCGCTGATCGCCATCGGCTTCGTGCTGACCTACAAGACCTCGGGCGTGTTCAACCTGGCGTTCGGCGCCCAGGCGTTCGTGTCGGCCGCCGCCTACTACGAGATGCACGTCCGGCGTGACTGGCCGCTGTGGCTCAGCCTGGTGATCGCGGTGGGCGTGCTCGCGCCCCTGCTCGGCCTGGCGATGGAGCGCCTCGTCTTCCGTCACCTGCGGGGCGCCAGCCCGGTGGCCAAGCTGGTGGCCTCGCTCGGCCTGCTCGTCGCCATCCCCGAGGCCTTCACGGTGCTCGTCGACTTCGACCGGGAATCGACCTTCGGCGCGGTGGGCATCGTGCCCGACGGCCGGACCGTGTACGAGATCTTCGGCCGCTACCCGATCACCCGCGACGAGCTGGTGCAGGTCGGGGTGGCGGTCGTCGGCACGCTGGCGCTGGCCGGGATGTTCCGCTTCACCCGCGCCGGGCTGGCCATGCGTGCCGTCGTCGCCAGCCCCCGGTTGACCGCACAGCGCGGCATCGACGCCGACCTGGTGGCGGCGGGCGCCTGGATGCTGTCGAGCCTGTTCGCGGGCCTGGCGGGCGTCCTGCTGGCGCCTCGGTTCACGAGCATCGAGCCCACCGCGTTCTTCCAGCTCGTGGTCGTCGCCATCGCGGCCGCCGCCATCGGCCGGCTCACCAGCATCCCCTGGGCGCTGGCGGGCGGCCTGTTCCTCGGCGTGCTGACCACCGAGCTGGCCACGTTCCTCGACCCCGAGAGCCTCTTCGCCCGCCAGATCGGGCCGTCGCTGCCCTTCGTCGTGCTGTTCGCGGTGGTGGTGCTGCTGCCGTCGGTCCGGCGGACCCGCGAAGCCGCCGATCCGCTGGCCGGCGTCGATCCACCGCCGGGGCGCCTGGGGGCGGCCACGGCCGATCCGGCCGGCATCGCTGCGGCCCGCCGAGCGCTCACGGCCGTCTCGTGGAGCGTTCTCGGGCTGCTGGCCGTGTGGACGCTGGTGGGCGCGGACGACTTCTGGGTGACGGTCATGACCGACGCGGTCATCTTCGGCGTGATCTTCCTGTCCGTCACGGTGTTCACCGGGCTCGGCGGGCAGATCTCGCTCGCCCAGGCGTCCTTCGCCGCCGTCGGCGCGTTCACCGCCATGCAGTTCGCGGCCCGGTGGGACGTGTCGGTGCTGGCGGGCGCGCTGATCGGCGGGGTCATCGCCGCGCTGGTGGGCATGGCGCTGGCGCTGCCGGTGCTGCGCCTCGGCGGCGTGTGGCTGGCCCTGTCGACCCTGGCCTTCGCACTGTTCTTCGACGCCGTGCTGGTGAAGCTCGACTGGGTCGGCGGCACGACGCTGGAGGGCACGGCGGTGCCGCGTCCGCTGCTCGGTCCCGTCGACATGGCCGACGACCGCGCCTACTTCGTGGCCTGCCTCGTCGCTCTCGCCGTGGCCGGGGTGCTCGTGGCCGTGCTGGCTCGGGGCACCACGGGGCTGACCCTGCGGGCGCTGCGCAGCGACGAGGTGGCCGGCGAGTCGGTGGGCCTCGTGCCCTGGACCGCCCGCGTCACCGCCTTCGGCGTGGCAGCCGGCCTCGCCGGCTTCGGCGGAGCGCTGCTCGCCGTCCGCCAGGGCGCGGTGAACTACGAGGTCACGTTCAGCCCGTTCATCGGCATGTTCTGGCTGCTCGTCGTCGTGGCGCTGAGCTGCCGCACCGTGGCGGGCGCCATCCTCGCGGGCCTGGCGTTCAAGGCGCTCCCCGAGCTCGGCGACGCGCCGGCCGGGGGATCGACGCCGTGGATGTTCATCGTGTTCGGCCTGGCGGCGATCGTGTACGCCCGGCACCCCGAGGGCATCGCCGAGATGATCGGACACTGGCTCGAACGCCGGTGGGCGGCCGCCCGCAGTCGTCCCGGCCCGAGCCCGACGCTGGGCGACCGGGCCGTGGCGCGGGAGGCGGTGCGATGAGGAGACACTGGCTCGAACGCCGCTGGGCGGCCGCCCGCAGTCGTCCCGGCCCGAGCCCGACGCTGGGCGACCGGGCCGTGGCGCGGGAGGCGGTGCGATGAGCGGCCCGGGCGAGCGAACGAGCCGGTTGTCCGTCGTCGACGTGTCGCTGCGGTTCGCCGGCATCCGGGCGCTCGACGGTGTCCGCCTCGACGTCGCCGCCGGCGAGCGGGTCGGGCTCGTGGGCCCGAACGGAGCCGGGAAGACGACGCTCCTCGACTGCATCGCCGGGGCGTTGTCGCCCGATCGGGGCCGGATCCTTCTGGACGGGGCCGATGTCACCCGGGCGTCGATGCACCGCCGGGCTCGGAAGGGGCTCGGGCGTACCTTCCAGCGGGTGGGGCTGTTCGCCGAGATGACGGTGCGCGAGCACCTGGTCGTGGCCGAGCGGGCGCACAGGGGCGTCCACGCGCTCGTCGGGGACCTGATCGGGCGTGGCCGCACCTCGCCCGCCGAGGTCGCTCGCAGCGACGCGATCCTCGGCCGGCTGGGCATCGCCCCGCTGGCCGACGCACCGGTCGAGGCGCTGACGCTCGGTCAGGCCCGGCTGGTCGAGGTGGGCCGCGCCCTCGCCACCGAGCCGTCCGTGCTGCTGCTCGACGAGCCCTCCTCGGGGCTCGACCGGCGCGAGACCTCCGCCCTCGCCGACACGCTCCGCGGTGTGCAGGCCGATCACGACGTGGCCATCGTGCTCGTCGACCACGACCTCGAGTTCGTCGAGGGATTCACCGAGCGGTGTGTGGTGCTCGACTTCGGGCGGGTCATCGCGTCCGGTCCCACGGCCGACGTGCTGGCCGATCCGGTCGTGCGGGCGGCCTACCTGGGCGAACCGCTGGAGGCGACACCGTGAGCCCGGTCGACGATCCGTCCGCCGGTGGCCGTCCGGTACCCGACGGGTCGGTGGCGGCTGGCGGCGGTGCTGCGGGTGGCGGTGCTGCGGGTGGCGGTGCGGTGCCTGACGGGTCGGTGGCGGCCGGCGGCGGTGTTGCGGGCGGCGCTGGGGGCGGCGGCCAGGACGCGAGCGGCGCTCGGAAGGCGAGCGACGGGGGGTCGAACGCCGGGGCGACGCCGGCCCTCGAGCTCCGCGGGGTCGAGGCGGGGTACGGGCCGTTCCGGGCCCTGTTCGGCGTCGACCTCGTCGTCCCGACGGGTGGGGCGGTGGCGCTGGTCGGGGCCAACGGCGCGGGCAAGACGACCGTGGCCCGGGTGGCCACCGGCCTCGTCCGGCCGACGGCCGGGACCGTGCACGTCGACGGGCGCGACCTCACCACGGCCCGGACGTTCCGCTTCGCCCGAGCAGGGGTGATGCACGTCGCTGAGGGACGCTCGGTCTTCGCCCCGCTCACGGTCGAGGAGAACATGCTGCTCACGCGGCTGCCCCGGGCCGAGCGGGGGGCGGCTCTCGACCGGGCGTACGAGACCTTCCCCGTCCTCGCCCAGCGGCGGGGCCAGCTGGCCGGCACCCTGTCGGGCGGCGAGCAGCGGATGCTCTCGCTGGCCACGGCCATCGTCGAACAACCCGCGGTCCTGGTGGCCGACGAGCTGTCGCTGGGACTCGCCCCGGCGGTCGTCGACACCGTGTACGAGCGCCTGGCGGCCATCCGGGCGACCGGCACCGCCCTGCTCCTCATCGAGCAGAAGATCGCCCACACGGTCGAGCTCTGCGATCACGTGATCGTGCTGCGCCGCGGGACCGTCGATTGGTCGGGACCGGCGGCCGACGCCGGCGACGTCCTCGCGGGGCTGCTCGGCTCGACGGTGTGAACCCGCTGGGGTGGGGATCCGGCGAGGCAGTGGGTTCCGCTGCTCGGAGGTTGAGGCGTGGGTTCCGCATGTGGAACTCATTGCCTCGACTTCGGTCCGGTGGAACCGATTGCCTCGGGCCCGCAGGGCGGGCCGCGGACAGGGCGTGCCCTCACATGCGCTGGTCGCGGACGAAGCGGTAGACGCCGCCGAAGTCCTCGTTGACCTTCTGCGGCAGGTCGTGGGTGGCCCCGAGCAGCCGGGCGCCCCACACGATGTGGGCGGTGCGCTCGACGACGAGCGCGGCGTGCAGCGCCTTCGCCGGCGTGCTGCCGACCGTGACCATCCCGTGGTTGGCCAGCAGGGTGGCGGCCCGGTCGGCGAGGCGGCCGGCCACCTCGTCGCCCAGCGCGTCCGTACCGGTCATCACGTAGTCGCACACGGGGATGTCGCCGCCGATGTACACCGAGACCTCCTCGATGGCGGCAGGGATCGGCTGGCGGGCGAGGGCGAACATCGTGGCGTACACCGGGTGCGAGTGGATGACGCCGCCGATCTCGGGATAGGCGCGGTAGCAGGCCAGGTGCAGCGCCTTCTCGGTGGTGGGGCTGCGGTCGCCCTCGACCACCCCACCGTCGAGGCCGACGACGACGAGATCGTCGAGCGTCATGGCGTCGTAGGCGAGGGACGAGGGGGTCAGGCACACGTGGCCGTCGTCGACACGGGCGGACACGTTCCCCGACGTGCCCTCCACGAGGCCGCGCGCCGACAGCTCGCGGGCGGCGGCGAGGACCGCGGCCCGGGCCTCGTCGGTGCGCCGGCTCCGCTCGCTCACCTCAGCACCTCGGGGTTGGCGATGCGGAGCGGGCGCTCACCGGCCAGCAGCCGCACGAGATCGTCGGCCAGCATCTCGGTGTGGTTGGCCTCGGTGTCGTAGGTGGCGCCGCCGATGTGGGGCGTCAGCACGACACCGGGGAGCTTGGCGATCGGGTGCGCGGGGTCGAGCATCTCGCCGTCGAAGTGGTCGAGGGCGACGCCGGCCAGCTTGCCCTCGATCACCGCCTCGGTGAGGGCATCGAGGTCGTGGAGCGCGGCCCGGGCGGTGTTGACGTACACCGCGCCGTCCCGCATGCGCCCGATGGCGTCACGGTCGATCAGCCCGGCGGTCTCGGGGGTCACCGCGGCGTGCACCGAGACCACGTCCGCCTGGGCCAGCAGGTCATCGAGCGTGTGCGTGGCGTCCTCGGCGTACGGGTCCGCGGCGATCACCCGCATGCCGAGACCCTCCAGGCGCCAGCGCACCGCTCGCCCGACGGCGCCGAGGCCGATCAGGCCGGCTGTCCGGCCGGCGAGCTGCCAGGCGCGGAAGCGCTGGTAGGGGATGGTGCCATCGCGATACACCTCGCCGTCGCGCACGTCGCGGTCGGCCGGCACGATCTGGCGCGTCACGGCCAGCAGCAGGCCCACCGTCAGCTCGGCGACCGCGTCTGCGTTGCGGCCCGGCGCGTGGAGGACCGGGATGCCGGCGGCCGTCGCCCCGGCCACGTCGACGTTCGTCGGGTCGCCCCGCGCCGAACCGATGGCCACGAGCGGCCGCTCGAGCACCGGGCCGGCCACGACGTCGCCCTCGCACACGACGATCGTGGCGCCCTCGGCGTCGATGCGGGCGGCCAGCTGGTCGGCGTCGTACAGCCGCAGCGGGTGGTGGTCGAGCCACGGGTCGACGACGAGGTCGGCGACCCGGGCCAGCCGGTCGACGCCCGGGCCCCGGAACGGCGCCGTCACGAGGGCGGTGGGGCGGTTCGACGAGACAGGCGCCACGCCCGCGGCATCATACGGGACGTCCGCCGCCAGGTCTGACGTGGCCGTTAGAAACCAGCGCCAGGGCGGGCGCCCCCGGGAGGTGCGTGCGTCAGGCGAGGCAATAGAGCCGCGGCCCTATTGCCTCGGGTCGCAAACGCCGCACCGCAAACACCGAACCGCCCTCAGCCGGGAGGGCGGAGGTCGAAGGCGCACTTGATGGCGCCCGTCGTGCCCTGGTCGATGAGCGTCGTGAACGCATCCCGCCACCGCTCCAGCGGGAACAGGTGGGTGAGCAGTCCGGTGAGGTCGATGCGGCCGTCGCCCACCAGGTCGAGGTAGTGGGCCATGGCGTGCTGGCGCACGCCGTCCACCTCCTCCACCCCGAACGCGTTCGACCCGACCAGCCGGGCCTCCTTCAGGTACCAGGGCGTCCACTCGCAGCGGGCCATCGACGACAGCCCCAGCTGCACGATCGTGCCGCGCGCCCGCAGCACCCGCAGGCCGACCTCCAGCGTTTCGGGCGCGCCCACGGTGTCGTACACGACGTCGACGCCGCCCGGCCACGCCACCGGCGGGCCCTCCCACGGCCGGCGCAGCACGCCGCCCGACCAGCGGGCCAGCGCCTCGATGACGGCGTCCTGTGGTTCGTGGTCGACGGGCACGGCCCCGAGGCGGGCCGCCAGGGCACGCTGGGCCGGCCAGCGGGCGACCGCCGCCACCTCGACGTCGGGGTGCAGCGCCCGGAGGATCGCCACCGCACCCGTGCCCAGGGCGCCGGCGCCGTAGACCACCGCCCGGCCGCCACGCGGCGGTGGGTTGCGCGTGACGGCGTGGAGCGCGACGGAGAACGGGTCGGCCAGCACGGCCACCTCGTCGGCCACGTCGTCGGGCACCGGCACGAGCATGTGGCGGTGGGCCGGGAGCCGCTCGGCGAACCCGCCCGGGGCGTCGCGCGAGTTGCCGGCGTGGATCCCGGGGGCGAGCGCGCCGTCGTGGAAGCGCCAGCACAGGCTGAAGTCCCCGGCCGCGCACGCCGGGCACACCGGATCGAGGCCGCGGACGACGCATGACAGCCACGGGTTCACCACGACGCGCTGCCCGGGCTCGACGCCGGCCTCGGAACCGGCGTCTTCGACGGTGGCGACGACCTCGTGTCCCAGGACCTGCGGGAACGAGATGAACGCGGTCATGGGTGAGTCGGCCGGGCCCTCGAAGTCCATCAGCACCTGCTTGACGTCGCTGCCGCAGATGCCGGTCAGCCGGGTGCGCAGGACGGTCCACTCGGGGCCGCGCAGGGCGGGTTCGGGCACCTCCTGCAGCGCCATGGGCGTGACCGCGAGGTGGCGCACGAGGCGCGGGGCGCCCTCGGACGGGGCGGCCGGGCGGGCGTCGAGGGCGACGCCGTCCGTGTCACCGAAGACGAGCGCCCGCACCGGTGCGTCCTCGACGGTCGGACGTGTCGGACGCGTCGGACGGGCCGAACCCCGGGTGCTCCGGGCCCTGACCCGCGGCCGAACGCTCCGGCGCGTGCTGTGCCATCGTCGGGAATGTACCCGCGGGCCGGTACCAATTTCTGACGTCCATGTCATGCTGCGGCCGCGATCGGGAGGAGGACGATGAGCGATGTGACGGCCGGGGTCGACATCGGCACGACGTCGGTCAAGGCCGTGGCGGTCGACGGCGACGGCACCGTGCTGGCGCGTACGCGCGTCCCCCACGACGTCGTCGTCCCCGCCGCGGATCGGCTCGAGCACCGCCCCGACGAGGCCTGGCGGGCCGGCGTCCGGCGCGCGGTCGACGACCTCGTCGCCGCGCTCGCGGACCGAGCCGGCGGCGGTGCGGCGCCGCCGATCGTCGCCCTCAACGTGGCCGCGATGGTCCCGTCGCTGTGCGCCGTCGACCCGGCCGGCGCCGCGCTCACCCCGGGGCTGCTGTACGGGGACGGCCGCGCCGGCGGTTCGAGCGGGCTCGATCCGTCGCAGAGCGGCGAACTGCTCGGCTTCCTCCGCTGGTGCGCTGCGCAGGCCCCGGACGCCGCCGGGTACTGGCCCGCGCAGGCGGTCGCCAACCACGCCCTCGGTGGTGAGGGCGTCATCGACACGGTGACGGCCATGACGGCGCTGCCGGTGTTCGACATGACGGCCTGGGATCCGTCGGTCGTCGCGGAGGCGGGCACGACCGTCGACCGGCTGCCGCGGATCGTCCCCGGCGACGCGGTCGCAGGTCGGGTGCTCGGCGGGCGGTCCGCCGCCGGCGCACTGCTGGGCGGCGGCACGGTCGACGCCTTCGCCGAGCAGCTCGTGGCGGGAGCCGACGAGGACGGCGACGTGCTGGTGATCTGCGGGACGACCCTCATCACGTGGGCGGTGACGCCCGAGTGGCGGGAGGTCCCGGGGCTGTGGACCGTGCCGCACAGCGCCCCGGGCAAGGTGCTCGTCGGCGGGCCGAGCAACGCAGGGGGCCTGTTCCTCGAGCGTGTGCTGCGCCTCACCGGCGCCGGACCGGCCGGTGCCGGTGGCGACCAGCGGCCCTCCGATCCCCGCCGGGTGCCGGTGTGGGCGCCCTACATCCGGGGCGAGCGCACGCCGCTGCACGACCCGCGCCGGCGGGCCGCGCTCCACGACCTCGACCTCACGCACGACGCGGTGGCGGTGCGCCGGGCGGCCTACGAGGCGGCGGGCTTCGTCGTGCGCCACCACCTCGACCTGGCCGGGGTCGACGCCCGCCGCATCGTGGCCACGGGCGGCGGGGTGCGGTCGGCGGCGTGGGTGCAGGCCCTCGCCGACGCCACCGGGCTGCCGGTCGACGTGGTCGCCGTGCCCGAGGGAGCGGCGCTCGGCGCCGCCTTCACGGCCCGGGTGATCGCCGGGCTGGAGGCGTCGGCCGGCGACGCCCGCCGCTGGGCCGGCACGGCCGCCCGGGTCGAGCCCGATCCGGCGTGGGCCGACGCGGCCGCCGACCGCTACGCCCGCTTCCGCCAGGTCACCGACACGGTGTGACAGCACCTCCGGCCCGCAGAGCCGGACGGCGGGATCTCACGGAGACGGTGGGCACGGCGTTCGATCGGTGTGACCGTGCAGACCGAGGAAGCAGCACGCCCTGCCGGAACGAGCGCCGCGGACGCGGTCGAGGCGGTCGACTGGCCGGGCGTGGTCGCCGGCCTCGACGCCGTCGGCATCGCCGCCACCGGGCGCCTGGTCATGGCCCGCGAGTGCCGGGAGCTGGCGGACCTGTACGACGACGAGCGCCGCTTCCGCTCGACCGTCGACATGGCCCGCTACCGGTACGGCGCGGGCCAGTACCGGTACTTCGCCCACCCGCTGCCCGCCCTCGTGGCCGAGCTGCGCGCTGCGCTCTGGCCGCGACTGCTGCCCGTCGCCCGTGACTGGGCCGCCCGGCGCCACCAACCCGCCCCCTGGCCCGACGCGCTCGACGAGTGGCTGGACCGGTGCCACGCCGCGGGGCAGACGCGGCCCACCCCGCTGCTGCTCCGCTACGGCCCGGGCGACTGGAACGCCCTGCACCGGGACCTCTACGGCGACCTCGTGTTCCCGTTGCAGGTGGTGATCGGGCTCGACGAGCCGGGCGTGGACTACGAGGGGGGCGAGTTCGTCGTGGTGGAGCAGCGGCCGCGCGCCCAGTCCCGCGCCACCACGATGCCGCTCCCACGGGGCCACGGCCTGGTGTTCACCACCCGCGACCGGCCGGTGCGCGGCCGCCGCGGCTGGAGCAGCGCGCCGATGCGGCACGGCGTGAGCGTCGTCCGGTCGGGCCGCCGCCGTGCCCTCGGCCTCGTCTTCCACGACGCGACCTGACCCTCCCGTGCGCCCATGCGCCCGCGCGGTCGGCGTCAGGTCGGGGACGGATCGCCGGGAGGCGCGGTCGAGGCGTCCTTCCCGTCCGCCAGCGCGACCATGCCGGCGAGGAACCCGTCGAGGTCGCTCGTCTTGATCTCGACGATGGCCCGCATGTCGGGCAGGTAGTGCTCGATGCGGTCGCCCTCGACGGCGGCGACGATCCCCGCCGCCACGTTGCCGGCCGGTTCCAGCGGACCGTCGTACAGGGGCGCATCGTTGCCGGGTTGGTCCCAGATCTCGGTGTCGATGGCCCCGGGGAGGACCAGGCGGACCTCGACGCCGGTGTGCCACAGCTCGGCGGCCATCGACTCGCTCCAGCCGCACAGCGCGAACTTCGACGCCGAGTAGGCCCCCTCGCCCAGCACCCCCACCCGCCCGGCGAAGCTGGCCACGTTCACGATCACGCCCCTGTCCCGCTCGAGCATGTGGGGCAGCACGGCCAGCGTCATGCGCACGGGCGACTCGAAGTTGAGCGCCATCGTGCGCCGGATCTCGTCGAGGGTGATGTCGGTGACCCGCCGCCGCATGGGGGCGCCGGCGTTGTTGACCAGCGCGTCCAGGCCGCCCAGCTCGGCGACGGCCCGCCGGGCCACCGCCTCGGCCGCGTCGGTGTCGCCCAGGTCCGCCACCCAGGCCTGTGACGCCGGCGTGTGCTCCCGGCAGCGGTCGACGACGCCGGCCAGGCGATCGGCTCGCCGGGCGACGGCCACGACCGTCGCCCCTCGTTCGGCGAGCATCGGCGCCAGCGCGGCGCCGATGCCCGACGAGGCGCCGGTGACGAGGACGGTGGCTCCGTCGAGGTTCACGGCGCGCTTCCCGCCAGGAGGATCTGGGTGATCGCCGATCTCTCCGTCGTGAGCGGGTGGATCGTCGCGAACCCTAACGCCCGACTTTCTGACAGTCACGTCATTCTTGGGCATGATGGGTCGATGGATCCCCGGGCGGGCATCGGCCTCAGCGACGAGCACCTCGCCCTGCGTGACTCGGTGCGCGGATGGGCCGCCCGGCACTGCCCGCCCGCCGTGGTCCGGACCGGGCTCGACGCCGACGAGCACGTCCTCCCCCCGTTCTGGGGCGACCTGGCGGGGCAGGGATGGATCGGCCTGGCCGTGGACGCGGCCGCGGGCGGCGAGGGGTACGGGCTGGCCGAGGCGGTCGTGGCGGTGGAGGAGCTCGGCCGGGTGCTCGCGCCGGGCCCGTTCGTGCCCAGCAGCCTCGCGGCGGTGGCGCTCGATCGGTTCGGTGGGGCCGGCCTGCGCCCGCTCGTCGGCGAGCTCGCCACCGGCCGCCGCGTCGGCACCGTCGCGGTCGGGCCTGCGCCCGTGCCGGCGACACCGACGTCCGAGGGCGGGCTGGTCGTGGACGGGGTGTGGGATGCGGTCCTGTCCGGCGGCGTCGCCGACGTGCTGGTCCTGCCCGTCGCTGCCGCCGGGACCGGCGGACCCGCGGACGTGTGGGCGGTCGTCGACGCCGCCGACGTCGACGTCTCGCCCGCCCCGTCGCTCGACCGGACCCGCCGGGTCGCCACCGTGCGGGCCGACAACCTGGCGGTCGCTGCCGACCGCGTGGTGACGTGCCCGCCCGGCGCCGCGGGCATCCGGGGTGTCGCCGCCGTGCTCCTGGCCGCCGAGTGCGTCGGCGTGGCGGCGTGGTGCGTCGCCACCGCGGCCGAGCACGCGGTCGTGCGCGAGCAGTTCGGCCGGCCGATCGGGCAGTTCCAGGGGGTGAAGCACCGGTGCGCCGACATGCTGTGCGCCCTCGAGCAGGCCCGGGCGGCAGCCTGGGACGCGGCGCGGGCGGCCGTCGGGAGCGACCAGGCGACGCTCGCCGCCGCGGTCGCCGGCGCCCTCGCCCCCGAGGCCGCCTACGACGCCGCCAAGGACTGCATCCAGGTGCTCGGCGGCATCGGCTTCACCTGGGAGCACGACGCCCACCTCTACCTGAAGCGGGCGACCGCGACGCGCCTGCTGGTCGGCGGCGGCGGCCCCTGGCGGATCGAGTCCGCGAGGCTCGCCCTGGCGGGCGTCCGCGGCGCTGCCGGGATCGAGATCCCGACCGGGGAGGAGGCCCGGGGCGGGCGGGACGACGTCCGCGCCTTCCTCGACGACCTCCGCGCCCATCCGAAGGTCGAGTGGAACCGCCGCATCGCCGAGTCCGGGTACCTCGTGCCGCACTGGCCGGTCCCGTGGGGACGCGACGCGGGTCCGCTCGAGCAGATCGTCGTCGACGAGGAGTTCGCCCGTGCCCGCGTCCGGCGGCCCCACCTCGCGGTCGGGGCGTGGGCGTTGCCGACGATCCTGGTCCACGGCACCGAGGCGCAGAAGGCGCGGTGGGTGGCACCCACGCTGCGCGGCGAGCTCACGTGGTGCCAGATGTTCAGCGAGCCGGGCGCGGGGTCGGACCTGGCGTCCGTCGCCACCAAGGCCGTACGGGTCGAGGGCGGGTGGCGGCTGACCGGGCAGAAGGTGTGGACGTCGATGGCGGCCGGCGCGGACCTCGGCATCTGCCTGGCCCGCACCGACGCGGGCGCCCCGCGCCACGAGGGGATCGGGTGCTTCGTCGTCGACATGCAGGCCGAGGGCGTCGACGTGCGCCCGCTGCGCGAGCTGACCGGCGCCGAGCTGTTCAACGAGGTGTTCCTGACCGACGTGTTCGTGCCCGACGATGGCCTCGTCGGCTCGCCGACGGGTGGGTGGGCCGCGGCCCGGACCACGCTGGCCAACGAGCGGGTGTCGATGGGGCGGGGGTCGTCGATGGGCCCGGGGGTCGAGGCGCTCCTGGCCCTCGTGGACGCCGGTCCGCCTCCGCCCGGGACGACACCCGATCCCCGGGTGCTCGACACGGTCGGCGGCCTCGTGGCCCGCACGCAGGCGCTGGCGGCGATGGGTGTGCGCACCACGCTGCGGGCGCTCGGGGGTGGGGCGCCGGGTCCCGAGTCGAGCGTCCGCAAGCTGCTCGGCGTCGAGCTCGACCAGGAGGTGCAGGAGGTGGGCCTCGCGCTGCTCGGGCCGGCCGCGGTGGCGGCGGACGGCCCCGCGGCGTCGTGGGTCGGGGGGTTCCTCGGCAACCGCAGCCTGTCGATCGCAGGCGGGACGAGCGAGATCCAGCGCAACGTGATCGCCGAGCGGCTGCTGGGCTTGCCGCGCGACCCCTGAGGACCACGAGGATGGGCCCCGCATGAGCGACGAGTCCCCGAAGCCGTTTCGCGTGCTGCCCGCGGTCGACGACGCCACGCGGCCGTTCTGGACAGGTGGCGAGCACGGCGAGCTGCGCATCCTGCGCTGCCGGTCGTGCCGCACCTGGCTCCACCCGCCGGGGCCTGTCTGCCCGGCCTGCCTCGGCACCGACCTGGCCCCCGAGGCCACCTCGGGCCGGGGTGTCGTGCACACCTACACGGTGAACCACCAGCCCTGGTACCCGGGCTTCGACCCGCCGTACGTCGTCGCCATCGTGGCGCTGCCCGAGCAGGAGGCGCTGCGCCTCACGACCAACATCGTCGGCTGCGCCCCTGGCGACGTCCGCATCGGGCTGCCCGTGCGGGTCACGTTCGACCGCTACGACGACGTGTGGCTGCCGATGTTCGAACCCGACGCCGAGGTGGCGCCGTGAGCGAGCACGACGTGCGAGCGAACCATGGGCACGGTGCGTCACCCGGCCCGAAGGGCCGATCGCTCATCGCTGCATCCCGAAGGGTGCACCGATGAGCGTCGTCGGCGAGCGGGCCGCGGCGATCTCGGGCGTCGGCCAGTCGCAGGTCGGGCGGCGCATCTACCGCGACCCGCTGGCGCTCACCGTCGAGGCCGTGCTGCGCGCCATCGACGACGCCGGCCTGACCCGCGACGACATCGACGGCGTGGCGACGTATCCCGGGAACATGGACATCCCCCCGGGGTTCTCGGGCGCCGGGGTGACCGAGCTGCAGGACGCGCTACGGCTCGACCTCAACTGGTTCGCGGGGGGACTCGAAGCACCGGGCCAGCTCGGCTCGGTGGTCAACGCCGCCCTGGCGGTGGCCGCCGGGCCTGGCGAACCACGTCGTCTGCTTCCGCACCGTGACCGAGGCGTCGGCACAGGGCGACAAGGGCCGCTCGTCGGTGACGCTCGGCGGGGGAGGGGGTAGGGGAGGGGGAGAAGGCCGAGGCCGAGGCGTGCGCATGGGCGGGTTCATGCAGTGGAGGCTCCCGTACGGGGCGCCATCGGCCGCCAACTGGATCGGGATGATGGCGATGCGCCACTTCCACGAGTTCGGCACGACGCGCGAGCAGCTCGGCCAGATCGCCCTCAACGCCCGGCGCAACGCGGCGCTGAACCCGCAGGCCATCTACACCGAGCCGATGACGCTGGACGACTACCTGGGCGTGCGGATGATCTCCGAGCCGCTGTGCCTGTACGACTGCGACGTGCCGGCCGACGGGAGCACGGCGGTGATCGTGTCCCGCGCCGACGCCGCGGCCGACCTCCGCCGGCGGCCGGTGGGGATCGAGGCGGTGGGCACCGCCATCCGCGGCCGGCCGAGCTGGGACCAGTGGGACGACCTCACCACGATGGCCTGCCGCGACGCGGCGGCCATGCTGTGGGAGCGCACCGACCTGACCCCGGCCGACGTCGACGTCGCCGAGCTGTACGACGGCTTCAGCTTCATCACGCTGGCGTGGCTCGAAGCCCTGGGTTTCTGCGCCCACGGCGAAGGCGGCCCCTTCCTGGAGGGAGGCAGCCGCATCGCCCGCGACGGCGAGCTGCCGCTCAACACCCACGGCGGGCAGCTCTCCGCTGGGCGCCTCCACGGCTACGGCTTCCTCCACGAGGCGTGCCTGCAGCTGTGGGACGAGGCCGGTGCCCGCCAGGTGCCGCGCCGCCCCGAGGTGGCCGTGGTCGGTGCCGGGGGCGGGCCGCTGGCGGGGTGCCTCCTCCTCCGGCGCCGCGCTGACCTCGGACCCGGTCGTCGACCGGGAGCTGCTGCGGAGCGGTAGGCGCCGCGGACCGCGGCCAGGACGGCCTCGGTGTCGGCACCCGGGGCCGGGGCCGGGGTGGGCGGCCGGGTGACGGGGGGAGGGAGCGGGGGGTCGGCGACCTCGGTCCAGGGCGGGCCCGCGACCGCGAGGTCGCCGCCGGCGACCCACGCGGCCACCTCGGCCAGCGCCAGGTCGACGAGCCAGCGGCGGCCGCCGTCGGGCGAGCCGCCGGTCCGGGTGGCGCCGGCCGCGGCGGCTGCCGCGGCCAGCCCGGTCAGCGGGTCGGCGAGGGCGTCACCGGCAAACACCGGGCCCCGCGCCGTCCACGCCACCAGGCCGCCGGCCGCGGCGGCGTCGTCCCCGAACGCCACCCGGTCGGCACCGGGGCCGGATCGGCCGTGCCCGGTGATCGAGACCCACAGCCCCGGACCGTCCGGTCCCAGGTCGTCGGGCCCGAGCCCGAGCTGGGCAAGGGCGCGCGGGCGCGACGCCTCGATCACGACGTCGGCCGCCGCGAGCAGGTCGCGGAGGTCACGCCGGCCGTCGGCGGACACGAAGCAAGCGGCCGCAGCCCGCTGCCCCGGTGCAGCCGGTCGTAGAACAGGGGAGGCCCTCGGCGGGCACCGTCGGGCCGCTCGGTGGACTCGACCTTGACGACCTCCGCCCCCGCCGTCGCCAGCAGGCGGGCGGCCACCGGCCCGGCCCACAGCGAGGACAGGTCGGCCACCAGCGGCGCGGGCCGCGGAGCGCGGGCGGCGGGCCCGAGGTCGACCCACCGCCCCGGCAGGTCGGC
>CAWJFG010000013.1:0-32164 GCA_963842015.1 uncultured Acidimicrobiales bacterium
GCTGAGACCAGTCGGGATCGGCTACTTCGTGCGGAAGCTGCCCGAGGCGGACGACAAACTGCCTACCCCGTCGCGGCTCAGGACCTGGAAGAAGTAGTCCGCCTTCCGGGTCAGGCCCGTGATCGTCATCGAGTGGTTGGTGACCAGCGTGCGGTCGACCGCCGTCGCGCTGCCGTAACTCGTGTTCGGGCCGTACCGGACCTGGCCGTCCGCCGGGACGTCTGTGGTCCAGGTGATCGTCACCCGGCCCGGGCCCGGCCGGGCAACCAGCTGGGTGATGACCGGACCACCTGTCCGCACCTGGTACGTCGCGGTGTACGACGTCCTCGATGTGTCAGCCACGACGGTGTGCGTCTGGGCTCCTCCGTCCGACCAGCCGACGTACTCGTAGGCGGTGCCCCCGCTCGCCTGCGGGGATGGCGCGCTGACCGAGAGCGTCGAACCCACGATCGCCGTGCGGGTGAACGGCGTGGGCTGGCTGGTCGATCCGACCGCCAGGGTCAGCCCCGCCGGGCTCGTGACGAAATTGACATCGACCGTCTGCGGATCGAGCCTGACGCTCGTCGTCGTGCTGAGGCCGCCGGGGTCGGTGGCCGTCAGCCGCAGGTCCAGATGCGACGGGTACTCGTGATCGGGGGCGACGAAGCTGCCCGACGCCGTGCCCGAGAACGTCTGGAGCGGATGCTCATGGCAGGTGGACGGGCAGTGCTGCAGCACCAGTGCCCAGCTCAGGGCCGACGCTCCCAGCGTGCCGCTCTGGACGTCGGTGGCGTGGCCCGAGAAGGTGATCACGTCGCCGACCTTCCAGGTCGTGCCCGCCGCCGGCGAGCCGATCACCGGGACCGGCGGCGTGTTCCCCGCCGTGATCGTGACCGAGGAGGTGCCGGACGCCCCCGACGGGTCGGTGACCCGGAGCGTCGCGGTGTACGTGGACGGCTGGGTGTATGTGAAGCTCGCGGTCGCCGCGGTCCCGTCGTCGAAGGCGCCGTCGCCGTCCAGGTCCCACGCATAGGTCAGCGCGTCGCCGTTGGGGTCGCTCGACGCCGCCCCGTCGAACGCGACGGTAAGCGGCGCCGCCCCGCTGGTCGGGTTGGCGGAGGCGACGGCGATCGGCGGCTGGTTCTGGCTGAAGTAGCGGATGCGTCGCACGGTCCCGCCCAAGTCCACGTAGAAGAGGTCGCCGCCCGGCCCTACCTGGAGGTTGACGGGCTCGGCGGCGCCGCCCACGAACGTCTTTCGCTTGGACATGTCGGGCAACCCGTTCGCACCGGTCGGGACCGCCCAGATGCAGCGGCGCGTGTAGTCGGCGAAGAACAGGGCGCCCCTGTACTCCGCCGGGTACGAGCCACCACTCGCGAAGGCGAACGAGGTCCCGGCCACCGACGAGCCCCCCTTCGGGCAGACGTCGTTGGGCAGGACGAGGTCGTTGTGGTGATAGCGGAAGTACGGCGCCACCACCGACGCCGTGCCTTCGGCGTAGAGGTTCTCGCAGACGGAGAGGTTCGCCGCGTCGTAACCGCCCTGGCGCCCGTCACCCTCGTAGCAGGGCCAGCCGAAGTTGTCGACGGGTGCCGCAGTGGGGCTGACGAGGCGGTTGATCTCTTCCCACTCGGTCCAGCCGACGTCGCCGATCCACACCTCGTTGGTACCTGGCCGGGTTGTGACGCGGAATGGGTTGCGCAGGCCGTAGCCGACGATCCGCCGGGCGTTGGTGTCACCGCTCGACCCCATCGGGTTGTCGGGCAGCCCGGCTCCGGTGACGGGGTCGATCCGCAGGATCGCACCGTTGAGGCCGGCGGGGTCTGCGGGCGTGCGCACGTCCTGGCTCCGCAGCGCCCCACCCTCGGCCGAGGGTGGCGACATCGCGCCGCCGACGCCCCCGGGCGGATCGCCGCACGGGTTGACGGGCGCCCCGTCCTGCCCGTAGTCGACGAAGTTGAAGCTAGCGCCGTCACCGCCGCTCACGTAGAGGGCGCCGTCCGCGCCGAACGCCAGGCTCCCGACCGAGTGGCTCGGGTACTGCTGGCACCATCCTTCGACCAGCACCTGCTCAGAGCCCACGGCGATGTTGCCGGAGGCCTGGAGCCGCGACACGCGCCCCGCGACCACGCAGCCGTCCGCGGTCGCGCCCGGCGGCGTCGGGCAGCCGTCCGAAGTGCCGCCCACGGATCCCCACCGGGGCGCCGTCCCGCCGATGGCGGCGTCGAAGGTGTAGATCACGTAGACCGACGGGTCCGCCGGGAAGTTCGGCGCCAATGCCACGTCGAGGAGCCCGCGATCCCAGAAGTTGTGGACCTGCGTCCTGAGGTCGGCGAACACGGTCGGCGTGGTGTCCGACAGGTTGTCGAAGACCTTGATGAGGCCGCTCTTCTCGGCCACGAAGACACGACCGTCCGGTGAGAAGCGCAGTGCGATCGGCTGGGTCAGGCCCGAGAAAACGATCTCCTCCTGGAAGCCCGGTGGCAGCGACGCGGCCGCAGCCGGCTGCGCCGCGCTGCCCACCACCACTATCGACGACACCAAGGCCGTCATTGCTACAAACGCGCCGAGACTCCCGACCCGCCACGACGAACGCCGCCCGTCAGTCATGCCCGCTCCTTGTCCGCCCTGTCGCCGGACATTACTACCAAGTGGTCGCAAAAACACCGGTGCTCATTTGCCCGGCAGAATGTCGCAGCTCCGTACTACCGTCGCTACATCGATTGCCCGGGACGCAAGCCGTGAGGTGCCGGGCTCAGGCGTGGTGTGCGCCGTCGAGGTAGGCGAGGACGGCGAGCACGCGGCGATGGCCGTCCTCGCTCTCGGGGATGTCGAGCTTGGTGAGGATGTGGCGGACGTGGGCTTCGACGGTGCGTTCGCTGACGACGAGCCGGGTGGCGATGCCGGTGTTGGTGAGTCCTTGGGCCATGAGTTCGAGCACCTCGCGTTCACGCTCGGAGAGCCGCCCGACGGGCCCGTGGTCGGTCGGGGAGACGAGGTTGGCGACGACGGTCGGGTCGAGGGCGGAGCCGCCTGCGGCGACGCGTTCGGCGGTGGCGAGGAACTCGCCGACTTCGAGGACGCGGTCTTTGAGGAGGTAGCCGAATCCGCCGAGGGCGACGAGGTTGACGGCGTGGGTGGTCTCGATGTGCTGGGAGAGGACGAGCACGCCGACGTGGGGATGCTGTTCCTTGATGGCGCGGGCGGCGCGGGCGCCTTCGTCGGTGAACGTGGGCGGCATGCGGATGTCGACGATGGCGAGGTCGGGGCGTTCCCGTTCGACGGTGGCCAGGAGCTGGTCGGCGTCACCGAGGGTGGCGACCACCTCGTGGCCACCGTCGTGGAAGAGGCGGGCGAGGCCGTCGCGCAGCAGCGCCTGGTCTTCGGCGATCACGACGCGCACGGGAACTCCGCGACGAGTGTGGTGCCGCAACCCTGTGTCGCTGTCGACGGTGAGGGTGCCGCCGCGAGCTGCGACCCGGTCGGCCAGGCCCGGTGAGCCCCGAGCCGTTGCGGGCGGCGGCGCCGCCGATGCCGTCGTCGATGACCGAGACGACGAGGCGGCCGTGGATCGCGGCGGGCGGTGAGCAGGATCCTGGTGGCGTGCGCGTGCTTGACGGCGTTGGTGAGGCCTTCGCAGGCACAGAAGTAGGCGGCGGTCTCGACGTCGATCGGGAAGCGGTCGGCGGCGGCATCGACATGGACAGGCAGCGGGGCGCGGCGGGCCAGGTCACGGAGGGCGGGGCCGAGTCCGGCGTCGAGCTGGGCTGGTCGTAGCCCGCCGGCGAGCTGGCGCAGCTCGTCGATGGCGACGGTGATCTCGGCGACGGCGTCGTCGAGGGTGCGGCTGACGTCGGGATCGGCTGCCGTTCCGAGGGCGTGCTGGGCGTGGCGGAGGGCGAGGCCGATCGACACCAGGCGCTGTTGGGCGCCGTCGTGCAGGTCCCGTTCGATGCGGCGGCGCTCGTCGTCGGCGGCGGCGACGATCCGGGCGCGTGAGGCCTCCACCTCCTCGAGCTGGCGCCGCAGCTCGACCCGCAGCCGTGCGACCTCGACCGCCAACGCGGCCGCGTCGAGCAGCTTCGGGACCAGCGACCCGCGCTGGGTGAGATCAGCGGGGGCGACGACGGTGCCGAGGGTCGTGCCGGCGTGGCGGATGGGCCACCGCTCCCGCCCGTCGCGGGGGTCGTCGACCACCGGCGTGCCGGACAGGTCGACGGCGAGACCGCTGCCGGGCAGCGAGAGGCGCACCTCGAGGTCCTCGACTCCGAGGGCGTCGCGAAGGACCCGCTCGACGTCTTCGGGGGCGGCGCGGCCGGCGCGGAGGTCGTCGAGGAACAGCGACATCTGCTGCAGGGCGTCGAACCGGGCGCGGTTGAAGCGACGGTCGACCGTGTCCTGCAGACGGTGCCGGAGGGGACCGAACGCGGCGGCGACCGCCAGCGTGGCGCCGGCAGTGGCCCACGCCGAGCTACGGCCCACGGCGGCACCGATCACCACCACGGCCACGGCGTAGGTGCCGGCGAGGGTCACGGTCAGCGCGCCGTAGGCGATGGTGCGGCTGATGACGAGGTCGATGTCGTAGAGCCGGTAGCGAAGGATGGCGATGCCGGCGGCGACGGGCATGGCGGTCAGCACCAGCGCCGGGAGCGGGCGCACCATCGGCGCGACGTTCCACAGCAGCGCCGCCGTCGGGAGGACGATGACCGCGACCATCGACGCGAACGCGAACCACCGCAGCTGGAGCCGTTCGACACCGGTCGAATGTCGCAGCCGTTGGATGAGCGGCACGACCGCCACCACGGTCGAGCCGAGATAGAGCGTCATGCCGACGGCCACCAGCGCGGTGACCAGCGGGCTGTCGACGGCATAGGGGTTCCGGCCCCCGATGAAGAGATCGCCGAGGTCCGGACTCATGGCCCACCCCGGGAGGAGCAGCGCCACGCCGACGACGTTGACCCATGCCACCGCCTGCCACCCGCGCCGGTAGAGGTGCCCGTCCGGGAACAGCAGGAAGGTCAGGACCAGCGGCGGGCCGTGGATCCAGTTCGACAGCGAGATCCACTCGGCGAACGGCCCCGCCGGCCATCCCTGCTCGGCGGCTCGCAGCCCCCAGCCCTGCGCCACGTCCGCGACCACTGCGTTGTAGAGCGCGGTCGCACAGAACAGCCAGCCGATGCGATGACCCGGGTGGCGCGACACGATGAGGGCTCCGGCACCGGCGAGCGTCACCGCGTAGACGGCGTAGAGCACCGTGTCGTAGGCGGGCTCGAGACCCCACGACAGCGCGACGGCGACGACCTCCATCGCCAGCGTCACTGCGACCACCGACGCCGGCCACCGACGCAGACCCAGGCGCTTCACCGCATCGATTGTCCCAACCGAGGTGGAGGCCGGCAATCGTGCTGGCACGCAACGACGGTCAGTGCTGGCGCGTACCGCAGGTTCCGCACCAGCGCCGATGATCGGCGGTCGCTCTGTTTCGTACAACGGCACGAGCCAACCAATCCACCACTGGAGGATCACCATGGCTCGACCCGACCCCGACTCGATCCGGCGGGGTGCCGCCCTGTTCATGTTTGCCGGTGCGGCCACCGCCGTCGCCGGCGCGGTGCTCCTGTTCGGCATCCAGCCGTCCACCGACCTCTCCGACGACATGTGGCGCTATCCCTGGTCCAGCAGCGGCGCCTTCGTGGCGTTCTCGGTCTTCAGCGCGGGGCTGCACGCGCTCGTCGCCGTCGGCATCCTGGCCTTCGGCCGCAGCGGCGCCGCCGGACGATCACGGGCCGCGACCCGCGGCGTGGCGCTCGCCGTCGCCGGCACGACCCTGCTGCTGGTGGGCGAGGTCGCGTCGATCCCGATCCGCCAGGCCGAGATCGACGACACCAGCGCCGCCATCGTCGGCGCCGTCTTCGGGGTCGCCAGCGTCCTGTCGGCCATCGGGTTCCTCGTCCTCGGGCGGGCGACGCTGCGCGCCGGCGTGTGGCACGACTGGCGTCGCTACACCCCGCTGGTCACCGGCATCTGGACGAGCGTCATCACGATTCTCGGTCCCGCGCTCCCCAAGGCCCTGCACGGCATGGTCGGCGTCTACGGCCTCTGCCTTCTCGCCATGGCCGTCGCCCTCTACACCGATCCCGTCCCCGCCGGGAGCCCAGCCGTCGGCGAACCGCAGCTGGAACGCACATGAGCACGAGGGCGGGCCGGGTGATCCTCGGCAGGGAGCGCCCGGTCCTCCCGAACGTGCGGCGGCCTGAGGAGCGGCTGATGCGGTGTCGCGACACGAGGGTACGTCCTCCAGCTTCGCGCCCACGGACCCCATGCTGGGTCGGGGATCAGGGCTGCACGACGACCCAGCCGCGCCGCTGCAGCTCGGCTGCCAGCAGCTCGGCCGGCACGCGGCGCAGCGACTGCTCGGCGGCGGACAGCCGGGGGTTCGAGGGCGGGGGTGCGGCGGGCTCGCCGGACGCCTCCGTCTCCTCGAGCTGGGCGATGAACGCCGCCGCCTCGTCGCGCGTGAACTTCCCCGCCGCCTGGCGCTGGGTGAACGCCATCGGCCCTCGGGCGTCGCGAAAGTCGGTGTGTCCGGCGTCCTGGAGCAAGTTCAGCAACTTCTCCACGTCGCGCCGCGACGCCGGCGGCCCTGCCTGCTGTCCGAATGCCATGCCCCCAGTGTCCCCGCCCGGCCACGCAGTCCCGGGGATGGGCCCCGACGACGACGAACCCGACGCCATGGTGAGGAGGAGCCCGGTTGCGCCTCGGGCGGTTCGCGACGACGACCCATCGCTTCGGACGTCTGTCGTTTCACTCGGTGTTGATCATCAGGTCGCCTCGAGCGCAGCTGCCCCGCACCGACCGGTCAGATCCAGCAGCCGGTCCATCGGGCTGGCCCCGATCCCGACACGTCCGCACGGCTCGATGCCGAAGCCCATGCCGGACGCCTCACGTTCGAGCACGTCGAGCACGTCGTCGACCAGCTCGTCGTCGAGGCCGGCGTCCCGACCGAGGGCCGCCGCGCTCGTCCCACGCCGTGCAGGGCGTCGCCCGGGTCCAGTCCCCGGCGGAGACCGCGACGATGTGTCCACGGAACGTCGCCGCCGCTCGGTCGAGGGCAGGCAGGAGCTGGTCGCTCATCGGGCGAGTCTCGCATTCCGGGCACTCCACCGACGTGACTCGTTCGGGTGCTGTGTGCGGGCGGTTGGCTGACGGTTCACCAGCACGTTCCGTCCTCGCCAGGCAGGCTTCCTAGGTTCCGTGCGATCGTCCGTCGCCAGGGAGGCATCGTGACCGAATCCAGGACCTCGTTGAATCGCAGAACGTTCCTGCAGAGCGCGATCGGCGCCGGCGCGGGCGTCGCGCTCGCCGGCCCGTTCGGTGCCCTCGGCGCCCGTGCGGCCGGGGCCGCGGCCGGGAAGCCGTCGGGGCTCGGTTACGGGCCGCTCGCTCCCGTGCGGGACCAGACGACCGGGCTCGAGCTGCTCAAGCTGCCGAGGGGCTTCGAGTACCTGAGCTTCGGCTGGCGCAACGATGTCATGTCCGACGGCACACCGACGCCCAGCGCCCACGACGGCATGGCCGCCTTCCGCGACGGCGACCTCGTCCGCGTGGTTCGCAACCACGAGCGCGGCAACGGCACGCCGTTCGCCCCGCCGTCCGCCACCTACGACCCGCTGGCGAGCGGCGGCACCACCACCCTCGTGTTCGATCCCGACGCCGGTGCGCTGGTCGAGGACTACGCCAGCCTCAGCGGCACGATCCGCAACTGCGCGGGCGGGCCCAACCCGGCGGGCTGGCTCACCTGCGAGGAGACGACCGACATCAACGGCACGACCCGCCACGGGTACGTCTTCGCCGTACCTGCCACCGGCATGTCCGACGCGGTGCCGATCGTCGGTATGGGCCGGTTCTCGCACGAGGCCACGGCCACCGACCCGACCACCGGGATCGTCTACGAGACCGAGGACAGCGGCAGCTCGGCGCTCTACCGGTACGTCCCCACCGATCCGGCCGATCTGGCCGCCGGCGGCGTGCTCGAGGCGATGGCGCTCGACGGCACCGTGGATACCCGGCTGTGGGGCACCGGCGACGGCGCGGCGGCCGAGTGGGTGGTCGTCGACTCTCCCGACTGGGGACCCGGCGAGCAGACCCCGTGGCAGCAGGCCGAGGCCAAGGGCGCGGCGCGCATCGTCCGAGGCGAGGGCGCCTGGTACGGCAACGGCGTCATCTACGTCATCTCCACGAGCGGCGGGGTGGCCGGTCAGGGCCAGGTGTTCGCCTACGACCCCGTCGCCGCCACGTTCACATGCGTCTTCGCCTCGCCGTCGTCGGACGTGCTCAACGCTCCTGACAACGTGTGCGTCAGCCCGCGCGGTGGCCTGGTCCTGTGCGAGGACGGCAGCGGCAGGGAGTTCATGCACGGCCTCACGCCCGATGGCGCGATCTTCCCGCTCGCCGAGAACAACGTCGTTCTGCCTCCCGAGTACCAGGACCTCAAGGGCTACTCGGGCGACTTCACCGGTTCGGAATGGGCGGGTGCCACCTTCGAGCCGAGCAACGGCAACTGGCTGTTCGCCAACCTCCAGAGCCCGGGCATCACGTTCGCCATCACGGGTCCCTGGCGGCAAGGCGCCCTCTGACGGGGCGAGCCCTGAGGGCGCGGCGCGGCGGAGGCATGCCGTCAAACACCTCGCCGGCCCGTGGTCACCGCCGGGAGCGTCGTGCAGCGCTGAGCAACGAAGAGCGACCGGGTCGAAGCCCACACGGGCATGACGGTCGACTCCTGGATGTGGGCGTGATCACGCGGCCTCGGCCGCGTCGACACTCTCGAGGAAGCCGACGATCGCGGTCGAGAGGGCTTCAGGTGCCTCCAGCGCTGCGTAGTGACCCACGCCTTCGAGTTGCACCGACGTGACCTCGCCCGCAGCGACCTGAGAGACCGTCGACAGGGTGAACGGACCGCCGCCCGCTCCGACTGCGAGGACCGGCATGGCGAGGGGGCGAGCGTTCGCGATGGCCGTGATCTCCTCGCCCTCGGCCAGCATCGACCGGTAGAGACCCTCGGCGCCGCGCCAGCCGTCCGGGCGGGCGTAGGTGCGGGCGAACTCGGCGATGTCGTCCTCGGTGATCGCCCCCTGGACGGCGGTCATGGAGGGGAACGCCCAGCCACCGAGCAGTTCGCGTTCACGCCCGGCGAACAGCATCTCCGGGATGCGTGCGGCGGCGAGGGCACCGATGTGCCAGGAGCCGCCATGGGTCACATCGGCGAAGGCTTCGAGACCGAAGCCGGCCAGGCCCATCTCGATGGCGGTGAAGCTTCGGACGTTCTCGGGGTGCGTGCTGGCGAGCCGGAAGACCGCGGCTCCGCTGATGTCCTGGCTCGTCAGGTGGACGGGGCCGACGCCGAGGTGCTCGATGAGCTGGTGCAGGTCTTCGGCCGCGACGCTGCTGTCGTAGTCGCCGTCTGCGGTGCTGGAGTCGCCGAACCCGCGGAGGTCGAGCGCGAAGACCCGGTGGCGGGCGGCGAGGAGCGGGATGACCTTGTGGAAGGCCCACCAGCTCTCCGGGAATCCGTGGACCAGCAGGATCGGCGACCCTGACTCGCCCGCGGCGACGTAGTGGAGCTCTGCGCCGGCGACCGTGGCCGTGTGATGGCTGATCCCGCTCGTGGTGGGGCTCGGCGATGTGGACGCCATGTCTCCTCCTCAATCCGACAACCTGGTTGTCCATCACAATAGACAATAGGGTTGTCGTTGTCCATGGATGGCTCGTACCGTTGCGGCATGGACCGTTCGGGACCCGCCTTGGCCCTCTTGCTGCTCGGCTGCTACCGCAAGCTCGTCGACGCGGCGGTCGTCGGGCTGGCGGAACGAGGCTTCAACGACGTGCGGCCCGTGCACGACTTCGCCATGCGAGCCATCGCCGCGGGCGCCGACAGCGCCTCCGAGCTCGGCCGCAGCCTGTCGGTGTCGAAGCAGGCTGCGGCGAAGACGATCGCCACCCTCGTGGAGCGTGGTTACGTCGCACGTGAAGAGGACCCCGCCGATCGGCGTCGGAAGCGGATCGAGGTCACCCCACTCGGGTTCGAGGTCCTGCGCACCGGCGAGGCGATCATCGACGAAGTTCGCGAGAGCTGGAGCCTTCGACTCGGCGAAGCCGAGCTGAGGACACTCGAGGCCCAACTGAGAGCATTCGCCGGCAGTGCACCGGTGCGAATCGAAGCGCCCGGCTGGGTCGCTCTCGAACTCGACGGGCGATGACGAGACGTCGCACTGATCGCCCGAGAATCAGATCGGACGCAGCGGCATTCGTCCAAGACACGACCCGCGTCGTCGCGCCGACAGTGGCGGCATGACCATCAACGATCCCATCGCGCGAGCGCGCAGCACCGAGTCGTGCGGCGTCGAGGTGCGCCTCGATGTGGCGTCCGAGTGGGAACCCCACCCGACAGAGATCAACCGGTGCGCCGGCACCGACGGCCCGGGGTCGGCGCGATGACCCGCCACCAGCCGTCGCCGGGTGCCGCGGGTGGCCCGGGTCAGGCGGTCCCGTCGGCCGGTTCGAAGACGATCACGGGCGTCTCGGTCGACCGCCGGACCGCGTAAGCGTCGAGCTTCGGGTCGACCGCCACCCAGCGTTGCCACAGCCGGTCACGCTCCTCGCCTGTCGCCGCGCGTGCACGCGCCCGGCGCGGTTGCTGGTGCGCCAATCGAACGACGGCGTCGGGGTGCGCCTCGAGGTTGAGCCACCACGCGGGATGGCCCTCGTCCCACCCGTTCATCGCGAGCGCGACGAGGTCAGGACCGTCCTCGACGTAGCCGACGATGACGCTGCGCTCGTGCCCCGACCTCCGCCCGGTCGTCGTGAGGAGCAGCGCGCCCCAGCCGCGCTTGTTCGAGGTGGTCCACAAGAACCGGCCGCCACTGAGCCGGTACAGCGCGCGGTGAGCGCGCCAGGCCGTGTGCACGAACCACGGCGGCGGGACTCTCGGCGGTCGATCAACCCCCTCGCTCATGGCGTGTCCGACCGAGTGGATCCTGCCTCGCGCTTCAGGTTGGCCGGCGTCGCGGGCACGCCGCTCTCGGCCATCGCCTTCATGAAGTCCGGCGGCAGGTCGGCGGTGGTCGACGAACGGTGGCGATCGGCGTCGAGGTCCATGGGCTGAGACTACGGGCGGCCGGGGCTGAGCTCGTGGGCGCGGCCCAGCGACTGTCACGTCCGGCGGGCGGGCGGTGTCTTCATGGCGATCACATCGACACGAGGAGGACACATGTCCAGCACCCCAAGGGTTCCCCCCGCCGAGATCACCGGCGTGTACGGGTGGATGTTCACGCGACTTGCCCGAAAGCACCTCGGCGAGGTCCCCGAGGCGGCCGGAGTGATGTGGCACAACCGTGCGGTCCTCTTCGGCTCCATGGGATTCGGCCGCAAGGTCGAGAAGTGGGACCAGCTCGACGCAAACCTGACGACGTTCGCCCACATGGCGGTTGCCTCGCTGGTCGGTTGCTCCTGGTGCCTCGACTTCAACTACTTCAAGGCCCACAACGAGGGGCTCGACGAGGCGAAGGCCAGCGAGGTACCCCGGTGGCGTGAGTCGACCGTGTTCTCGCCGCTCGAGCGCGACGTCATGGAGTACGCAGAAGCGATGAGCGAGACGCCCCCGCGGGTCACCGACGAGCTGTCCGCCCGGCTGCTGAAGAAGCTGGGCGCGCCGGCCCTGGTGGAGCTCACGGCCGTGGTCGGGTTCGCCAACTCCTCGACGAGGGCCAACACGGCTTTGGGGATCGAGTCCCAGGGGTTCTCCAAGGCGTGCAACCTGCCGCTGGCGCAACCCTCGGCCCGGTCCGCGGCGTCGGCATGAGCGAGGACGCGTTCGCGCACCACCGCCGTCTGCTGTTCACCGTCGCCTACGAGATGCTCGGCTCGGCCTCCGACGCCGAGGACGTCGTCCAGGAGACGTGGTTGCGGTGGGCCGGTGTCGACCACGCGGTGGTGCGCGACGCGCGGGCCTATCTGGTCCGCATCGTGACCCGTCAGGCGCTGAACCGGCTGCGGAGCCTGGCGCGGCGGCGCGAGGAGTACGTCGGCGAGTGGCTGCCGGAGCCCTTGGTGACGAGCCCCGACGTCGCCGCCGACGTCGAGCTCGCCGAGAGCGTCTCGATCGCGATGCTCACCGTGCTCGAGACCCTTGGCCCGGCCGAGCGCGCCGTGTTCGTGCTGCGGGAGGTCTTCGACACCCCCTACGACGAGATCGCGGAAGCGGTCGGCAAGTCACCCGCCGCCGTCCGCCAGATCGCCCACCGGGCCCGCGACCACGTCGCGGCCCGCCGCCCGCGGGTGGCGGTCTCCACGACCGAGCAGGAGGAAGCCGTCGAGCGGTTTCTCGCCGCCATCCGGGACGGCGACCTGCAAGGACTCCTGGACGTCCTCGCCCCCGACGTCGTCGCGGTCGCCGACGGCGGCGGCGTGGTCAACGCGGCGCGGCGTCCGATCGAGGGCGCGGACCGCGTGGCCGGCCTCCTGATCAGGGGACTGCGCTCCCTGGACTTCGAGGTGGCGGCCGTCTGGCTCAACGGGTCTCCCGCCTGCCGTTTCACCGCCGCCGGTGGGCTCAACGCGGCGGTGAGCGTGGCCGTCGAGCACGGTCGGATCACCCGCATCTACGTCATCGCCAACCCGCACAAGCTCGCCCGGCTCGACGGCGTCGCCGCGCTCACGCGGACCTGAGAGCCTCGATCGCGTTCATCGACGACGGGAGCCACCGGATCAGCCGTCGGCCATCGAACGCGCCACCGGATCAGCCGCCGCGGCTCAGATCCGGAGGCGGCTGTCCCGCATCTGCTCGACCGCGGCGTCGTCCCCGCGCAACTCCACATCGGCCACGTCGCGCCGTCCCGCAAGCCACAGAACGACGTCGGGTGTCGATCCGGACAGGACGACACTGCGTCCACTGCCCGTCGTGAGCTGGGCGTCGTCCGCTCGGACCACCAGGCTGACGGGAGGCAGGACACTGCGGTGGTAGCGCAGCAACCAGGGCAGTGCGGTGGCGAGGCCTTCGGGGGCGGTTCTCCGGGGCCATCGGCCGGAGGCTCGGCGGACGTCCTCGTGGTGCACGAAGATCTCGAACAGGCCGATCGGTGCCACGCTCCCCCCGAGAAGGAGGCGCGGTGGCGGCGCGGGAGCCTCTCGAGGACCCACGCGAATCCTCGACGGCGCGTCGACGTGATGCTGGCGTCGGCGAAGCGACCGGCGGCATCGTTCAGCCGGATGCCGCGTGAGACGACGGTGCGGCCGAGGAACGTCGGAAATCCGCGCAGGCGATCGAGGGAGACGACATGCGCAGCGACGTCCTCGGCCGTCCAGGCGCCGGCGAGCGTGGGCGCTGCCGATCCGACGTCCGCGAGGGTGTCCGCGAAGCTCCGACGCTCCGCGAGGATGTCGGCCTCCAGGTCCCGCTCCACTCCGTGATCCTGCCCCGAGGCACGTCCGCGCACGAGTCAGGCGCGGTCGACCCCGGCGCTGCGGGGCCCCGAATCCGAGCGACGGTGGGTCGACGAGCGCGGCATCATCCTCCGATGCCGGAGTCGCACAGCACCGCGCTCACGCCCCGGCTCGACGTCCGCCGTCCCACCGAGCTGGACCGGCCCCGATTCGTCGAGCTCTTCGGCAACGAGGCCTTCATGGCCTTCTCCGGCGGCCCGCTGGCAGCCGAACGGGCGCACGCGCGCTTCGACCGCATGCTCGCCCGGTGCGCCGAGCTCGCCTTCGCGAAGCAGGCGATCGTCGAGCGACGCTCTGGGGTCGTCATCGGCTACACGGGCGTGGACTGGATCGAGCTCGACGGCCGCCGCTGGCTGGAATGGGGCTACCGAATCGTTCCCGCTGCCCGCGGCAAGGGCTACGCAACGGAGGCGAGCCTCGCTCTCCTCGACGTGGCCGGCGACCACGACGCAGGGGAGATCCTCGGGATCGTCCACCCCGACAACCGGGCATCACAGAAGGTGATCCGCAAGCTCGGGTTCTCGTACTGGACGCAGGCACCGGTGCACGGCGACCTTCGGGACCTCTACCGACGTCATGTCTGACCGGCCGCCACCGGGTCGCGGTCAGTCGTCCGCTTCGACGAGTGCGGCGATCAGGGCGTCACCGATCCATCACGCTGTGATCACGGCCGCGGGCTTCACCGACTTGCCTCCCGAGCCGCCGATCGAGGAGCTCAAGCTCGTCGACGTCTGGATCGGTGCCTGAGCGCTCGCCTCTCGCCACCGTACGATTCCACGGTGCCGTCCGTGCCTCGCAACGTCCCCCGTGAGACGTCCGTCGACGACACGTCGCCGTCGGTCCCGGCCACCGCGTCGGATCACCCGGAGCGCTGGAAGTTCGACTTCCCGATCTACCACCCGGCGGACCTGGGCGCCTGGCGTACCTGGCTGCAGGCCAACTGCGAGACCGGACGCGGCGTGTGGGTCGCGTCGTGGAGGAAGGCGAGCGGGCGAGACCCCGTGGCCTACGCCGACCTCGTCGAGGAGGCGATCTGCTTCGGCTGGATCGACTCCACGGTGAACATCCTCGACGACGAGCGGGGCCTGCAGCTCATGACGCCTCGCAAGCCCAGGAGTGGCTGGACGCGACTGAACCGGCAGCGCGTCGCCACGCTGGAGGAGCAAGGGCGGATGACCGATGCCGGCCGTCGGGTCGTCGAGGCCGCCCAGGCGAACGGATGGTGGACGATCTACGACTCGGTGGAGGACCTCCTCGAGCCCGACGACCTGAGCGAGGCCCTGGATGCCAGCCGTGCAGCCCGCACAGCTTGGGACGGGTTCCCGCCGTCGGCTCGCAAGCAGATGCTCTGGTCGGTGGTCAGTGCACGCCGGCCCGAGACACGGGCGAGCCGCATCGCGAAGATCGTCTCCGAGGCGGCATCCGGCCGCCGCGCTGCGGGCTGAGTCACCGTCGACTCGAACCGTACGGTGGGCGGCGTGACGGCCGAGCTGCGTGTGCCCACCTATCTGCAGGCCTCGACCGATGTCGGCGGGCCGGCGCGGGAGCAGTGGCTGGCCGCGTTGCCGGGGCGCGTCGAGGAACTGACGGCACGTTGGGGGCTGGAGCTCGGCGAGCCGTTCGAGCCGGGCGGCAACTGCTCGTGGGTCGCACCGGCGACCAGTCGCGACGGACGCGAGGTCGTGCTGAAGGTGGCGTGGCAGCACACCGAGGCGCGCCACGAGGCGGAGGGGCTGGCCGCACTCGGGGGCCGGGCCGCGGTCGAGGTGTACGCCTTCGCGCACCTGCCGGCCCGGCCCGGCACCGGGCCGGAGGGTGACACCGACACCACCGCGATGCTGCTCGAGCGGTGCCGGCCGGGGACCGAGCTGCGAGGACGACCGGAGGCCGAGCAGCATGTCGTCGTCACCGACCTGCTCCGGTCGGTCTGGGCCGTCGACCTGCCCTCCGGCCACCCGTTCCGTCCTCTGTCGGCCATGGCCGACGACTGGGCGGCTCGCGCCGAGGCGCGGCTGGCCGCCGACCCGGAAAGGCTCGACGGCGGGCTCGCCCGCGAAGGGTTGGCGCGGTTTCGCGATCTGTCGCGCCCCGCCGCGACAGACGTGCTGCTGTTCACCGACCTGCATGCGGGCAACGTGCTGGCCGGCACGCGCCGCCCGTGGCTGCTCATCGATCCCAAGCCGTATGTCGGCGACCCGCACTACGACGTGCTGCAGCACCTGCTGAACTGCAACGCGTCGCTGCAGGCCGACCCGATCGGGCTGTCGACCGAGGTTGCCGACCTGGCCGGCCTCGAGGCCGAGCGGGTCCGGCACTGGCTGTTCGCGCGGTGCGTCCAGGAGAGCCTGGGCGACGGTCCGCCATGGCCGGGACTCGACGTCGTGCTGCGCCGGCTGGGTGGTCCGTAGGGCGACCACGTCGGCGGCCCGGCGACGTCCCGTAGGGAGCGTTCGACGTCGGGTCGCCCCACCGCGGGCGGCTTCCCGCGCCGCGTTCTCTCCCGCCATCTTCAACGTACGACGCCGCCGGGGGATTGCCGCAAGTCGGGTTTGTCGCTTCACTCGACCGGGCCGTGCCTTCGGTCGGAGAGCACGGGACCCATCCGCAGCGCACCGTGCTGGTCGCGCGCTCGAGAGTCCGGGGAGAGCCCGATGGACCTGACCAATTCTTCGGACGAGGTGGACGCCGACGTGATCATCGTGGGCGCCGGCCCGACCGGCCTGATGCTGGCCGTCGAGCTGTGCCTGGCCGGCGTGCGGCCGTGCGTGCTCGAGCGGCTGCGGCAGCCCAGCGAGATCCCGAAGGCCGGCGGTCTCAGCGGGCAGATCCTGGAGCTGCTGCGCTACCGGGGCCTGCTCGAACGGTTCGAAGCCGCCAGCACCGGCCCCCGTCCGGCTCCCCGCTTCCCGTTCGGCGGCATGCACATCGACTTCACCCGCCTGGCCGATCCCCCCATGCAGGCGATGCCGCTCCCACAACCGCTGCTCGAGCGCGTGCTCGCCGACCTCGCCGGCGAGCTCGGCGCGGAGATCCGCCGGGAGCAGCGGGTGGTCGGGCTGAGCCAGGACGAGGCCATGGTGACCGCGGACGTGCGCGGGTCGGACGGGGAGCACCGGGTGACCGCCCGCTACCTCGTGGGCTGCGACGGTGCGAGCAGCCGGGTGCGCGACCTGGCGGGCATCCCGTTCCCCGGCATGACGTACCCAGAGGTCCAGCGGCTCGCCCTGGTCACCGTGCCCGACTCGGTCACCGTGCGCGAGAACGGGGACCTCGACGTCGCGGGGGTGGGCAGGATCCCCTTCGGCTTCACACGGACCGAACGCGGTGAGTTCGCCCTCGGGTCGACCGACCCCGCGCTGATGGGTCTCTACACCAGCGAGGAGGAGCCCACCGAGTACGACGACGACGAGCCGATGACCGTGACCGAGCTCGGCGACAGCATCCGTCGCGTGCTCGGCGTGGATCTGCCGTTGGGAGAACCGACCCGCCTGACGCGCTTCACGTTCCACGCTCGGCAGGTCGAGCGCTACCGCGACGGGCGGATCCTGCTGGCCGGCGACGCCGCCCACCTGTTCCCCGCCCCCGGCGTCGCGCTCAACGCCGGCCTGGTCGACACCGTCAACCTCGCCTGGAAGCTGGCCGCCGCCATCGACGGCTGGGCGCCGGCAGGCCTGCTGGACACGTACCACGACGAGCGGCACCTCGCCGGAGAACGCACGCTGCTCCACACCCGAGCCCAGGTGGCACTGCGGCGCGGCCACGACCCGGCCGCCGACGCACTCCGGGCGCTCTTCCAGGAGCTGCTCGTCGACGAGCAGCCCCTGCGCCGCATCGGAGCCCTGATGGCCGGCACCGACATCCGCTATCCGCCCCCCGGTCGGGACCGCCACGTCCTGACCGGCACGTTCGCACCCGACCTCGCCCTGCGGACCGACCACGGCACGACCAGCGTCGCGGAGCTCATGCACGCCGCGCGGCCCATCCTCCTCGACCTCGCCGACCGCGCCGAGGTCCGCCAGACCGCCCAGGACTGGCGGCATCGCATCGACCTCCACACCGCCGAAGCCGACCACCACCGACCAGCCGACGCGCTCCTGATCCGCCCGGACGCCCACGTCGCGTGGGCCGCGACCATCGACGAACCCGCCGACACCGCCGTGCCCGCACTGCGAGAAGCGCTCGCCGACTGGTTCGGGCCACCCGTGGACGCGACAGTGCCCGTCACCGATCGGCCCTCCTGATCGGAACCGAACCGCTGGAGGTGTCAGATGGCCGTCTCGTACCAGTTGGTGATCGACTGCACGTCACCCGAACCGCTGGCGCTCTTCTGGGCCGAGGCGTTGCACTACGTCGTCGCACCTCCGCCGCCGGGCTTCGACTCGTGGGACGACTACTTCAGGTCACTCGGTGTGCCCGAGGACGAGCTCGGCCGCGGCATCGATCGGATCGAGGATCCCAAGGGTGAGGGTCCGAGCATCTGGTTCCAGATCGTCCCCGAGAAGAAGTCGATCAAGAACCGCATCCACATCGACGTGCACGCGAGCGGTGATCGCAGCTCGTCGCCCGAGGCTCGGCGCGAGCGGGTCGAGGCCGAGGCGGCGCGTCTCGTGTCGCTGGGTGCGACGCGGCTGCACACGATCGTCGAGGAGGGTCTGGACCACGACGCGGTGGCGCTGTCGGATCCCGAAGGCAACGAGTTCGACATCAACGAGCACGAGCTCTCGTCGCCGGCGAGATCGACGACCTGCACGCGGCCGCCCGGCACCACCGCTCGATCGGCGAGACCGAATCGGCCGCCACCATCGAGCGGCAGGCCGAGCTCCTGCGCCAGATCCTGACAGCTGCACCGTGAGCGCAGCCCTCCCGCGAACCTCGGCGGACGGCGCTCCGGCCGCGCGGCGGCGCTTCTCGATTCGGGCCCCGTCTCGCGGGCCTTATCGTTCACGCCGTGGTGCGACTCGGCTCGGCAGAGCGGGCGAGGCTCCCAGATCGTGCCTTCGCGTACGTCGACGGCCGTGGCCGGCGGCTCCTGCCGATCCATGACGCCAGCCACGTCCGCAACGCCCTCGCTCGGTTCAACCAGGTCAGGTTCGAGAACGACGCCGCCCGGGACCGTGCGCGCAAGCGGCTCCTCAACGCGGCCAAGCGGTTCAGGATCGTGCCGGTCGGGTTCATCTCCAACGAGCTTCGCTCCGAGCGCGAGCTCGGGCGCCGCGACGACGAGCCGATGCGACTGCCCTCGGGGTTCGTGACGATGCTCCTCACCGACATCGAGGGATCGACTGCGCTGGTCCAGCGCCTCGGCGACAGCTACGGCGACCTGCTCGAGCGGGTCAGGGCCCTTCTCCGGGACTCCGCACTGGGGACGGGTGGCCACGTGGTCGAGACCCGCGCCGACGAGTTCTTCGCCGTGTTCGAACGTCCCGCGTCGGCGCTCGCCACCGCGTTGGCCGTGCAGCGCGAGCTGCGGGCGAGGGCGCTCGCCGGCGATGAGGACGTGCGCGTCCGGGTCGGGATCCACAGTGGCTACCCGACGCTGGCCAAGGCGAACTACCTCGGCCTCGCCGTGCACGTGGCGGCACGGATCTGCGATGCGTCGCACGGAGGGCAGATCGTCGTCTCCGGCGACTTCGGCACCGCGATCCGAGGCCACCTGCCGGACGGTGTGCGCTTGCGGAAGCTCGGGACGTACACGCTCCGGGGCCTGCCCGAGGACGTCGAGCTCTCCCAGGTCGCGGCCGCGGGACTCGTCAGCCGCTTCCCCCCGTTGAGGGTCTCCCGGTAGTCCCGTCGACGGGGCGGGCGTCACGGCTGGAGGACGTACCTGCCGCGCACGCCGCCGCTCGCGACGGCGCGGTGGGCGGCGGCGACCTGGTCGAGCGGTACGACGGCGTGCACCCGGGCCGGCAGGTGGCCGCTCGCGGTGGCGTCGAGGAGCTGGGCGAGCCGGGCACCGTCGGGCGCGGTGACCACCACCCGGACCGTGACGCCGCGCTCCTCCGGGGGCCCGGCGCCCGGCTGTATGCCGACGAAGAGGCCGCCGTCGCGGACCAGCGCGAAGCCGTGCTCCTGGAGCACGGCACCGTCGCCCACCGCGTCCCAGCCGGGCGCGGCCTCTGCGGTGAAGTCGGCGCCGAGGCCGCGCACGAACTTCTCGTCGTCGGCCCGGGCCAGTCCGGTGACCCGCCAGCCGCGGTCCTGGGCGAGCGGGATGACGTAGCCCCCGACGGCACCGGCGGCGCCGGTGACGAGCAGGCGCCGGCCTTCGCCGTCGCCGAGCAGGTCGACCATCTGCGCTGCGGCCAGGCCGTTGAGCGGGACCGTCGCGGCCGTCGTCAGGTCGAGACCGTCGGGCACGAGGGCGGTGTCGCTCGCCGCGACGACGAGCTGCTCGGCGTAGGTGCCGAAGTCGCGATCGAACCCGTCGATCAGCCCCGCGACCCGGCTGCCGACCGGGAGGTCGACGTCGGGACCGCAGGCGGTGACGGTGCCGGCGAAGTCCCACCCCAGCCCGGTGTGATCGGGCTGGTGGACCAGCCCACGCCGGTGGAACAGACCATCGGCGACGGCCACGTCGACGGGGTTGACCGCGGCCGCGGCGATCTCGACCCGGACCTGGCCCGGCCCGGGTTCGATGACGGGGACGTCGATGATCTCGATGGAGTCGGGGCCGCCGGGGGTGCGGACGACCGCGGCGCGGAAGGTGGTTTCCATGTTCGTCTCCTGAGGACGGGTCGGTGTTTGCCTCCACGATGGACCTGTTACTCTCCTTTGGGAAGTAGGCACCTCGAGGTGCGTTTCGCACCTGCAACGGAAGGAGCGGTCGATGGCGTCGTTGACGGCGACCCAGAAGCGGGCGCAGGCGAAGGCGGACTACGACGCGTTCCTGGCCGGCTGTCCCAGCCGCCAGCTCCTCGACCGGATCTCCGACAAGTGGGTGGCGCTGGTCCTGGCCGCGCTGGGCGGCGACGGCCCGCACCCCGGGAGAGACTGCGGGGGCGAGCCGCGGTCGATGCGCTATTCAGAGCTGTCCCGCCGGCTGGCCGGGGTCAGCCAGAAGATGCTCACCCAGACGCTGCGCTCCCTCGAGCGCGACGGCATGCTCACCCGGACGGTGACGCCGACGGTCCCCGTCACGGTCACCTACGAGCTGACCGCCCTCGGGTCCTCGCTCCACGACGTCATGCGCGACCTGAAGAGGTGGGCGGAGGCGCACATGGACGCGGTGCTCACCAACCGCGAGAGATACGACGTGGCTCGCCTTCGATCCGAGGGATCGATGACGGCTCAGCCGTCCAGGGCTTTGAGCATGCGCTTCAGCGCGACCTGGCGGTACGACGCATCCGCGAGCTCACGCACCTCGTCCCAGTCGACGGGAGCGGCCTCGAGATCGAGCGCGAGCCAGCCGCTCGGACCGAAGTACGGCGGCGAGTAGAAGCGCTCGTCCTCGAGCAGGGGCGCCCGCTCGTCGCTGTCCGGCTTGAAGATCAGGCCCCAGGGGCGTTCTTCCGTCCCGGAGAACACGCCGAAGATCTTCTTGCCGGCACGGAAGGTGGGCCGGCCCCACGCCTCGACCTCGACCGACTCGGGGAAGGCCAGGAGCACCTCGCGGAGTGCCGCCAGATACGGGTCGTCGTCCTGGTACATCCGGGGATGAGCCATGCCCGCAGGCTACGGGTCGGCGGGGGAGCGGTCTTGGACGAAACGGACCGGGTCGTCCGCGCCCGGCGCCGCCGTGGTGGGATTTTCTCCCGTGGCCTGTCGATCTCGGCGGGCCTCGTTGGTCGTCACCACAGGAACGAAGGGAGACCACCATGCGCACGGTCGTGCTGTACCAACTGCTCTCGCTCGACGGAGTGGCCGAAGAGCCGGGGGACTGGTTCGCCGACGACGGCCCCGAGATGTTCGACAACCTGCGTGCCGTGATCGAGCCGCAGGAGATCGTGCTGCTCGGCCGCGGGACCTACGACTACTGGGTGGACTTCTGGCCGACGTCGGATCTCGAGCCGTTCGCCAGCTTCGTCAACGGAACCGACAAGCACGTGTTCACCTCGCACCCACCGTCCGATGCGTGGCCGAACACGACCTTCGTCACGACCTCGGCGGTCGATCACGTCGCCGAGATCAAGCAGGGAGACGGCGGGGACATCGGCATCCACGGGAGCATCTCGCTCGCCGGCTCGCTGCTGAAGGCGGGCCTCGTCGACGAGCTGCGGCTCGTCGTGGCCCCGACGGTCGCCGGCCGCGGTCGGCGCCTGTTCGACGACGACGGGCCGATGCAGCGCCTCGAGCTGGACGAGGTCGAACGCACGCCTGCGGGGTCGCTGTTCCTCACATACCGCCGCCGCGAGTGAGCGGACGTGCGGCTGAGCGGGCGAGCCGGGCGGTGGTGGCGGACCCGCGGGTGCGATGGTCGGGTCCTCCCGAGCTCATGGGCCGGGGGCGTGGACCGTGTCGAGCCGCGCTCTCAGGTGCGTGCGTTCGACCTCGTTGGAGCACAGGCCGATCGCCGTGCGGTAGGAGGTCCGGGCCAGCTCGGTGTCGCCGGCGCGACGTGCGAGCTCGGCGCGCACGGCGGCGACCCGGTGGTTGTCGCGCATGACCTCGTCGAGTCCCGCGATGAGGGCGAGACCGGCCCGGGGACCCCGGACCTCGGCGACCGCGACCGCGCGGTTGAGTCGTACGACCGCGGAGCCGGTACGTGCTTCGAGGTCGGCGTAGTGCCCGGCGATCGCGGTCCAGTTCGTGGCTGCGGCGGTGGGTGCCCGCGCGTGCTCGGCCGCGATCAGGGCTTGGAGTCGGAGCTCCCCGGCGTATCCCTCCTCGGGCTGGAGCCCGGCGACGAGCCCGAGCCCGGCCCGCATCTCGTCGTGGCGCCACAGCGAGCGGTCCTGGTCGGCGAGGGTCACGAGGCCCCCGTCCCGTTGCCGGGCGGCGCGGCGCGAGTGGTGGAGGAGCAACAGGGCGAGCGTCGCTCGGACCTGGGTGGCGTCGGGGACGAGGTCGTGCAGGACGGCGGCGAGCCGCACCGCGTCTCCTGCGAGGTCGGCACGCAACAGGTCGGGTCCGGCGCCGGGGGCGTACCCCGCGGTGAAGGCGAGGTAGATCGTTCGGCACACCTCGTCGAGACGTGATCTGAGCTCGTCCGCGAGCGGGGCGCCGATCGGGATGCCGGCGAGCACGATCTTCTTCTTCGCTCGGGTCAGGCGCGCCGCCATGGTCGACGGCGGCACGAGGAACAGGCGGGCGATCTGCTCGGTCGGTGTCCCGATGACGAGGCGGAGCGCCAGCGCGGACCGCGATTCGCTCGGGAGCGCCGGGTGACAGCACAACAGGATGAGCTGCAGGCGATCGTCGGCCAAGTACTCGCCTGAATCGCCGGGTGGCGCCCACCCGGGCCTGACCGCGAGCAGCGGCGCCTTGCGTCCCGCGATGGCCTCCGCCCTGAGCCGCCCGACGACGTGCCGGGAGGCGGTGGCGTACAGCCAACCGGCGGGGTTGGCCGGCGCGCCCTCGCGGGGCCAGCGGTCCGACGCCCGGGCGAAGGCTTCGCCCAAGGCGTCTTCGGCCAGGTCGAGGCGACGGGTCCGCGAGACGAGCAGCGACAACAGCCGGCCCCACTCGGCCCGAAAGACCTGCTCGATGACTCGGTCAGGACATGTCGGGGACCGGTCGGATGTCGATGTCATAGGCGGGCAGCACCCGGCACAGCTCGATCACGGTGTCGAGGTCGGGCGCATCGAGAAGGTAGTAGCCACCGATCTGCTCCGCGGCCTCGGCGAACGGGCCGTCGGTGATGGTCATCTCCCCGCCCCGAGTGCGCAATGTCGTGGCCGTCGAGCCATCCGCCAGCGCCTCCGCCCCCAGGATCTCCACAGCCGGCCGGGACGCGCACGCCTCGTCGAAGGCGGCGTGCTTGGCCATCAGGGCCTCCTGCTCGTCGGCCGTCAGCTTCTCCCAGTCCGGCAGCTCGCCGTAGCCGGCGAGCAGAACGAAGTACTTCATCACAGCTCCTCCACGTCAGCCGGCGACGACCGCCGGCACCACCATGACGCGCAGCACCACCCAGAATCGACAACACCGACGAAAAGACTTGCCCGGTGATCGAAGGCGGCGAAGTGCTGGTCGACCGGCGTGGTGAACGAGCTCGATCAACCGGCGCCACCTGCGGCGCGGGGATAGCTGTCGAGGACCCGCTCGTAGTCCCGGGGCGGGGCCACGGCGGACGGGTCGTACTCGGGCTGGTACACCCACTCGCGCGCCTCGGCGGAGAGAGCCGCCACCGCGGCGGCCGCCTCCAGCGCCCGCTGGTCGGACGCCTCGCGCTCGTCGTCGGACATCCCCGCCTGGTCGATCCCGGTGATGTAAACGGCGGCGGCCAGGACGTGCTCGGCATTGTGTCGACGGTTGAAGGTGGCCCCCTCGGTGCGGAGCCGGAACGCCTCCTCGGGTCCGTACAGCCGGCGCAGCACGTCGTGCACGACCGCGCGGTGCTCGAACTCTTCGGCCATGTGCCACATCCAGAGGCGCATCGGCGTGGAACCATGGTCGCCGCAGATGGCGGCGATGCCGCCGTCGACGAAGGCATCGGCGAGCGCGCAGCCGGTGGACTCGAAGCCCTCGCAGTACGCCAGGTTCCAGGCCAGCGAGCGGTTCGCCATGAAGTCCTCGAGGTCCGCGGCGAAGGCGGCTTCGAACTCACGCAGGCGCGGATAGCGGGTCGTCAGCATCTCGGTCAGGCCGTTGTGCAGCTTGTGGTGCTGGCCCTCCTGCTTGTTGAAGAGGTCGATCTCCTCGATGAGGTCGGCGTCGGCCACCGGGTCGAGCTGCTGCTTGGCCTGCCGCATCACCCGGATCAGGTATCGCTCGATCGGCGACGGGATGATCGCCCCGGCGTTGAAGATCGTCACGGCCTCGACGTTGTCGCCCCAGTGCGGGACGCTGTCGGAGAAGTCGAAGTCGGGGCGGCGGACGGTGAGCATCGGGGGCCTCCTCAGGCGCTCGATCGGGCGCCGCGGACGAGCCCGCCGGGCCGCGCGTCGGTGCGGTCGTCGTGGTCGATCGTCTGCACGCCGGCGACGAACGTCGCCACGTAGCCGTCCGCCCGTTGCACGAGGCGGCCGGCGCCGCCGGGCAGGTCGTGGAGCTGCTCGGGCCGGACGAGGCGCAGGCCGTCGAGGTCGATCACGTTGCAGTCGGCCCTGGCGCCGGGTGCGAGCACCCCCCGGTCGCCGAGGCCGTAGAGGCGGGCCGGATCGCTGGTCAGGCGCTGCACCGCCCGCTCGAGGGGGAGCCTGCGTCCACGGGTGCGATCGCGCACCCAGTGGGTGAGCATGTACGTGGTCGTGCTGGCATCGCAGACGAGCCCGACGTGGGCGCCGCTGTCGCCGAGGCCGTGCACCGTGTTGGGGTCCTCCATCATGGCGAGGAGGCCGTCGTAGCTGTGGCTGCCGTAGTTGAGCAGCGGCCACAGCAGGAACTCGTGGCCGTCGGCCTCCAGGAGCACGTCGTAGGCGACCTCCCACGGGTCGACACCCCGCCGCCCCGCGATCGCCCGGATGCTCGTGTCGGGCGTCGGTTCGTACTCGAGCGAGTCGCCCAGGGCGAAGACGTGGTCGAGGGCGCGGCGCCCGACCTGGTCCATCAGGAACGGCCCGCTGAAGTCGGGCTCCTCGGCCAGGATGCGGGCTCGGATCTCGGGGTCACGCAGCCGCCGCACCCGCTCCGGGAGGGGCAGGTGGGCGAGCTCGTCGCGGTAGGTGGGCCGGTACTGGAACGGGTTGAGCTTCGACTGGTGCCCCATCAGCACGCCGAAGCAGCGGTTGCCGACCTGCGGGCGGAGCTGGGCGCCGCGGGCGTTCGCCTCGGCGACGGCGTCGAACCACGGCCGCCAGTGGTCGACCTCGGGCCGTTCCATGACGAGGAACGTGATGGGGCGGGTGGTGCGCTCGCCCTGGCGGACGAGCCACGCCAGCTCGTGCTCCATGGCGTCTCCGGCGTCGCCGGTGATCTCGCCTCCGACGCCGGCGGGGACCACCTCGAACACACCCGTTCCGACCCGGTCGAGCGTCGCCAGGATGGCGGCCAGCTCCACCTCGGGCGCGTACGTGCCGGGGACGGGGTTGCCTCGGATGTCGCGGTGCCCAGCCGTCCGGCCGGTCGAGAAGCCGAGCGCGCCCGCCTCCATGCCGGCGCGCACGATGGCGCAGATCGCGTCGAGGTCGGCGTCGGTGGCGTCCTCGAGGGCGCGCTCGCCCATCACGTAGGCCCGGACGGCGGCGTGGGGGACGTGGGTTCCGACGTCGAGGGCCAGCCGCCGGCCGCCGAGCGCGTCGAGGTACTCGGGGAAGGTCTCCCATGCCCACCGGATGCCTTCGGACAGGGCGCTGCCGGGGATGTCCTCGACACCCTCCATGAGCTCGATCAGCTCGGTGTGCCCGTCGGGCCGCACGGGGGCGAAGCCGACGCCGCAGTTGCCCAGGATGGCCGTCGTGACCCCGTGCCAGCACGACGGGGTGAGGTCGTCGTCCCAGGTCACCTGGCCGTCGAAGTGGGTGTGGATGTCGACGAAGCCGGGCGTCACCAGCAGGCCGTCGGCGTCGACGACCCGGCGGGCCCGGCCGTCGACCGCGCCGACCTCGGTGACGAGGCCTGCCGTGATGGCCACGTCCGCGGTGCGGGCGGGCGTGCCGGTGCCGTCGACGACGGTGCCGCCGCGGATCACGAGGTCGTGCATGGCGCGCCTCCGAAGGTGACGTCGTCGCGGTCGAGCGCCCGGGTCGCCTCCCGGTACCACCCCGCCGGGCGGGGGAGCTGGGTGACGATGTCGCCGGCCGCGTTCTGGAAGTAGCTCGTGCAGCGGGGGTCGGCCCAGATCGTGCCGTCCAGGTCCTGCCGGAGGTCGGTGGCGTACCGAGCCATCGCCTCGGCCGTCACCTCGATCGACCGTGCACCCACCTCCCGCATGGCGGCGAGGGCGCTGGCGACGAACTGCGCCTGTGCCTCCAGGACGAGCAGGATCGAGTTGCCCCCCTGGTTGGTGTTGGGCCCGTAGAGCAGGAAGAGGTTGGGGAAGCCGGGGACGGCCATCCCGTGGTAGGCGCGGGGGACCCCTGCCCACGCGTCGTGGATGGACCTGCCGCCCCGGCCGATCACGTCGATGCCGCACAGGTACTCGCTGGCGCGGAACCCGGTGCACAGGACGATGGTGTCGACCGGTCGCTCGACCCCGTCGACCGTGCGGATGCCGCCCGGCGTGACGCGCTCGATGGCGTCGGTGACCAGCTCCACGTCGTCGCGCTGGATCGCCGGCAGGTAGTCGCTGGAGACCAGGGTGCGCTTGCAGCCGAACGGCTGATCGGGGGTCAGCCGCGCCCGCAGCTCGGGGTCCGGGACCTTCCGCTCGAGGTAGCCCCGTGCGACGTCGGCGATCATGTCCATCGACGGGTCGCCCACCACGAACGCGGTGGTGCCCTCGAACAGGTCGTGCAGCTCCTGGCGGTGCCGGGAGGCGTCGTCGGGGTGGGCGGCGAAGTGGCGCTGCTGCTCGGCGGTGTACGGCGGGTCCTTGCGCGGCAGGATCCACGGGGCGCTGCGCTGGTAGACGGCCACATGGGCGGCGCGCTCGGCGATCGCCGGCACGATCTGGATGGCGCTCGCACCGGTGCCGACGACGGCGACGGCGCGGCCGGTCAGGTCGTGATCGTGGTCCCAGCGGGCCGAGTGGAACATCGTCCCCTCGAAGTCGCCGAGGCCCGCGATCGCCGGGAACGACGGGGTGTGGAACGTGCCGATGGCCGAGACGACGACCCGGGCCTCGTGCACGTCGCCGCACCTGGTCCCGCAGCTGCCAGCACCCGTCCGCGTCCGACCAGGTGGCGGCCACGACCTCCGTGCCCGTCCGCACCTTGCGGTGGACGTCGAAGCGGTCGTAGCAGTCCTCGACGTAGCGGAGGATCTCGGGCTGGGCGGCGTAGGCCCGCGACCAGCGAGGGGTTCGGGGCGAAGGAGAGGCTGTACAGGTGCGACGGCACGTCGCACGCCGCGCCCGGGTAGGTGTTGGCCCGCCACGTGCCGCCCACGCCGTCGTCCCGCTCGAGGATCACGACGTCGTCGACACCGTCCTGGGCGAGGCGGTGGGCGACGACCAGGCCGCCGAACCCGGCGCCGATGACGGCGACCTCGCTCCGCGTGCCACGGCTCGTCGCCGCCGGTGCGGTGGTCGATGTCGACGGCCCCCGCGGTGTCGACCAGCTCGACGGTGGCGGAGTGGTGGATGGCCGGCACTGGAATCGGAGTTTAGACTCTGAGTACAACCCTGTCACCGGCCTGACCCGAGGAGGTCCATCCGGGTGCGACCGATGCCCGCCGGCATGCGCGAGAAGGTCCTGAACGCGGCCGAGCTGATCGCCGACCACGGCCTCGACGCCACGAAGATGGAGGACATCGCCGCCGCCACGGGCGTGCCGAAGGCGACGCTCTACTACTACTTCGACGGCAAGGGGGCGATCCTCGCCTTCCTGTTCAACGAGATCCTCGAAGAGGTCGCCCGGGCCGTCGACGCCGCCCTCCGGACCGACGGCACCGCGGCGGATCGGCTGCGTGTCGCAATCGTCGCCCACCTCCGGATCTTCGAGGCCTTTCCCGCCGCCAGCCGGGCGCTCCAGTTCGACCTCGGCCGAGCGGCGAGGATCCCCCACATCGACGAGCGGATCGAGGCCGCCTACCGCCAGCCCATCCGCCAGCTGCTCGACGACGGCGCCGCCGATGGCAGCCTCCGCGCCGTCGAGCACCCGCGCCTCGTCGCCGTCGCCATCCTCGGCGCCGTGACGACGGTGGGCATCAACGCCCTCACGCTCGGGCCGCGCCGCTCGGTCGACGAGGTCGCCGACGAGGTCGTGGGCTTCGTCCTCGGCGGGGTGTCGTCGTGACCGCGGTCGTCGTCGGTGGCGGCTCGGGCATCGGCGCAGCCGTCGTCGCCGCGCAGCTGGCCCGGGGCCTCGAGGTCGTCGTGTGGGACCGCGGCGACGGCGCCGACGTCGCCTGCGACATCACCTCGCCGGAGCAGGTCGACGCCGCGGCGGCCGCCACGCTCGAGCGCTTCGGGTGCCCCGACGTCGTGACCGTCACCGCCGGGGTCGGGCACGGCGGGATGCTGCTCGACGCGCCCGCCGACGCCTGGGACCACGTCGTGGGCACCAACGCCAAGGGCGCGTGGCTGGCGATGCGGGCGCTCGCTCGGCCGATGCTCGAGCAGAGCGGTGGGTCGATCGTGATGACGAGCAGCGTCAGCGCCCTGCTGGCCGACCGGTCGATGGGGCTCTACTGCGCCTCGAAGGCGGCGCTGGACATGGTCGTCAAGGTCGCAGCCCTCGAGTGGGCGCCGACGGTGCGGGTCAACGCGGTCGCGCCCGGGGTCACCGACACCCCGATGCTCGGACCGGCGCCCCGCGACCGCGGCTGGCTCCGCGGCGTCGCCGACCGCACGGCCCTCGGACGGCTCGGGACGCCCGACGACATCGCCGAGGCCATCCTCGCGGTCCACGACATGCGGTGGACGACCGGGCAGATCGTCGTGTGCGACGGCGGTCTCTCCCGCCGCAGCCCGATCGACCCGGCCGGGGGTCCTCGACCGGACCAGATCGACTGACGCCCTCGCCGAGCCCGACCCTGAGCGGGCTCCGTCGGCGGGGCACGGGACGGTCAGGCGGAACCGTCGGTCCATTCGCTGGTGAGCTCGGGCCAGCGCCGGCGAGTGGCGCCATCGGCGGGGAAGAAGGATTCGACCCGGAGCTCCTGAGCCGTGACGTCGATGGGCGTGCCGATCGTCGATATCACCGAGAAGAAGGCCAGCTCGACATCGCCGATGGCGAAGCGCAGATCGATCACCGGCCCATCCGAGGTCGACGGGTCGGGCGTGGCGAGCAGCTCCGCGACGTCGGACCGCTCGCGCAGGGTGGCGACGAGCTCGGCGGTGTGCGGGTCGAGCACACCGCTGATCGCCTCGCGCCGCGCCCGCTCGAGGAGCGCCGGCGCCACCGCGGCCCAGTTGCGAACGCTGTCACGGACGGGGCCCGGCTCGATGATCAGCCGCAGGACGTTGGCGTCGGTCGGCACGGGTTCCGGTGCGAAGAGACGGCCGAAGAGGCGTGCGGCGCCGTCGTTGGCCCGCTGGAGGTTCCACGCACGGTCCATCACCACCGCGGGAAAGGGCTCGTGGCCGGCGAGCAGGCTCGTGAGCGCCTCGTCGACCCGGGCCATCAGGGGACTGGTCAGTGGTTCGAGCGAGTAGAGAGGCGCGAAGCCGGCTGCGAGGAGCAGGTCGTTGCGCTCCCGCAGCGGCACGTCCAGCGCCCGAGCGAGGCGGACCACCATCTGCCGGCTCGGCTGGGCCCGACCCGTCTCCAGGAAGCTGACGTAGCGCGGCGTGGTGTCGGCGTCACCGGCCAGGTCGAGCTGGCTCTTGGCCCGCACGGAACGCCAATGGCGCAGAAGATCACCGAGCCCGCCGCGAGCGGCGGCAGCGGAGGACGACGGCATCGGCACCGAACGCTACGGCGGCGATCGGGGCGTGTCCCTTCCCAGCCGGGGAATCGCCGGGACACCGTGGCGGGGAGAGGCTGCCACCAGCCGGCACGTGCCGGGACGTCCGACCACATCGAGGACACGACCACATGCAGCTGACCATCCAGACCCTCGACAGCGCACCCGCCGACTCCCGCCCGATCATGCAGTCCATCGCCGCGGATCTCGGGTTGGTGCCGAACCTCGCCGCCACCGCGGCGACCTCACCTGCCCTCCTGGCCGGATTCGACGGGCTCCGACGGGCGGTGGGCTCCACGAAGCTCGACCCCGTGCTCCGCGAGGTGGCCGGCCTGGCGGTCGGGGTCGCCGTCGACAACCGCTACGGCGTGGCGTTCCACTCGACGATGCTCGCCGGCCTCGGCCTCGACGACGGCGACATCGATGCCATGCGCCGAGGACGCGCCCCATCGGGCGAGAGCGCAGCCGCCACGCACCAGCTCGCCCGCGAGGTCACGCTCGGACGAGGCACGGTCTCCGACGCCACCGTCACGCGGGCGACCGCGGCCGGCCTCGACACCGAAGCCATCCTCGAGATCGTCCTCGAGGCCTCGTTCGCCGGTCTCGTCGGCACGATCGACAACCTCGCCGACCACGTCGACCTCGACGAATTCCTCGCCCCCCGGGCCTGGACCCCGTGACGACCGTGCCCCCGACCTGGGCCCGTCGACGGGCGCCGCCCGGGCGTGAGCGCATGGCACCGCCGTCCTGATCGCTGTCGCAGGCTCCCCGGACTCCGCTAGGAAGGAGCTGGATGGATGACGAGCGCCGGAAGCTTTCCCTCGAGGAGCTGATGAGCGCCGCGGACAGACTCGAGGCGCTCGCTGACACCGCCGAGCTCATGGGCGACGACGACAACGCGGCTCTGTTTCGGGCCGAGGCATCGCAGCAGCGGCTCCGAGCCATGGCACTGCTCGACCACTGAACGTCCCTAGGTGGCCTGAGCGAGGACCGAGACCACGCGGCGCCGGCCCAGCCGGTGGTGGTCGATCGAGAGGTCGGCGAAGCCGAAGGTGCGGCACCGTCGGGCGAACAGGTGGGCCTGCTCGTCGGTCCAGCCGTGGCTGCCGAGGCCGGTCGCTCCGGGTTCGACCCGACGCTCGAGCGCGAGGAACCGGCCCGCCGGCCGGAGCACCCGGCGGGCCTCCTCGAGCCCGGCGTCGAGGTCGTGCCAGTGGTGCACGGTCGCGAGCGACCACGCCACGGTGGCGGACCCGTCGGGGAGCGGCAGCGCCTCGGCCGTGCCCACGCGATAGCCGATCACCGGCGTTGCGCCCCGCCTCCCTCGGGTCGCGGCTCGGGCGACACGGAGCATCACCGTCGCGGGGTCGACGCCCACCACCGACGCCGCTCCGCAGGCGGCGGCGCGACGGACCGCGACACCAGGGCCGCAGCCGATGTCGACGACGTCGTCCCCGGGACCGGTGCCGGTCAACCGGACGGCGAGGTCGGCGTCGGCGGTCCGCCCGATGGTGAAGCCGATCGCCGCCACCAGGCCGCCGATGCCGGCGAAGCCCGGGTGGTGGGCATGGTGGTTCGGCGGCAGGGTCGCAGCGTCCGTGGGTTCGCTCATGGATCGACCTTGACAGTTGAACCCGAGTTCAAGTCAAGGTGGCCGTATGGACGACGCTCTGCTGACCATCGGGGAGGTGGCGCGACGCGCCGACGTCGCGACCTCGACCGTGCGGTACTACGAACGGCGAGGCCTGCTGGTCGCGGACACCCGGCGCTCGGGACAACGCCGGTATCGGGCCGAGACGCTGCGCCGTCTCGTGTTCATCGGGATGCTCCAGGACGCCGGCCTGTCGCTCGACGACATCGCGGGCGTGCTCGACGCCGAGCGGGTCGCCGACTGGAAGGCGATCGCCGAGCGACGCCTCGCCGCCCTCGACGCGGAGATCGCTCGCCTCCGGCAAGCGCGGGGCTACCTCGAGGGCGCCCTGCTCTGCCGGTACGACCACCCGGCGACCGAGTGTCGCATCATGGGCATGGAGATCGACCGACGGCTCGCGGGGTCGACGACCGCTCCTGGCTGATCCGGTGGTCGACGAGACCGTCGTTCCGAACGACCGCGAGGCCCCCGCTGCCGTGGCCGGGGCCCGGGGTG
>CAWJFG010000014.1:0-12511 GCA_963842015.1 uncultured Acidimicrobiales bacterium
CGATCATCACACGCGGTCCGCGGCGACCGCGTCGAGCGACGCGTATTCGTCGGTGGTGTCGGTCCAGTTCTCGAACTCGATGATCCCGAGCTCGGTGAACTTGGTGCGCAGCCAGCCGTCGCCGGCGTCGAGCAGCCCGAGCTTCTTGGCGTTCGGGACGATCTTCGAGAACAGCATCGTCTGGAACACCTCCTGTCCCGGGTTCGGGTGGGCGTTCAGGAAGGCGACGACCTCCTTGGGGTCGGCGCCGAGGCGCTCCCAGACGTCCTGCACCATGAACCGGTTGCGCAGGCGGACCGCCGCCTCGAACGCGAACTCCTGGCGCTCGCGGATCTCCTTGGCGTCGAGGCCCTCGTAGAACTCCTTGAGAGACAGGACCCCGAAGGCCACGTGCCGGGCCTCGTCGCTCATGACGTACCGCAGCAGCTGCTTGAGCAGCGGCTCGGTCGTGAGCATGTGCATGAACCCGAACGCGGCCAGAGCCAGGCCCTCGACCATGATCTGCATGCCGAGGTAGGTGATGTCCCACCGGCCGTCGGCGATGATGTCGTCGAGCAGGCCCCCCAACTGAGGGCTGATCGGGTAGGTCCCGTTGGTCTTCTCCTCGATGTAGCGGGCGAAGACCTCGACGTGACGGGCCTCGTCCATGACCTGCGTGGCGGCGTAGTACTTGGCGTCGATCCACGGCACGGTGGCGGTGATGAGGCCCGTGCACACGAGGGCGCCCTGCTCGCCGTGCAGGAACTGCGAGAGCAGGGCGGTCTGCATCTCGATCGAGAACGCCCGCCACTCCTTGTCGCCCCACTTGGCGAGCGGCGAGCCCTCGACGTTCTGCAGGACCTGGAACCGCTGGTTCTGGGCCGCGGATTGGTCCGCGATCTGCTCCCAGTCGACCTCGGTCTCCCACGGAAGGTCGGTGGTGGCGTTCCACTGCGAGGTCTTGGCCTTCTCGTAGAGCTTCACCAGCGCGGGTCGCGACCGCTCGTAGTCCCACGTGAACAGCACGTCGCTGTGCAGGTCGATCTCGTGGAGGACCTGCTCGAGCTGGGCGGGGTCGCGTTCGACGACGATCTCGTCCACGCTGTTCAGGTCACGGTCGAGCTGGGTCACTGGTTCGTCTCCTGGGCGTAGGCGCCGATGAGCCGGCGCACGAAGGCGGCCCACTCGGCGCTGTCGGTTTCCGGCAGGTCGAGGCTGCGGACGAGCATCGAGCCGAGGCTGAGCATGAGGGCGAACCGCGCCGCCGCCTCGGGCGCCACGTCGGGCACCAGCTCGCCCGCGTCCTGTCCCGCGGCGATGAGCGCGGCCATGTGGTGCTCGCGTTCGCCGAGGGCCGCCGCGAGCACTTGCGCGAGCTCGGCGTCGCGGCGGGACGAGAGCAGCGCTTCGACGAGCAGCGCCGTCGCCTCGTGCTCGCGGGTGCCCAGCCGACTCGCCAGCGTGAGGAGCAGGTCCGCGGAGTTGGCGCGACCGTCGGGCGGGAGGACCGCGGCCGTGGCCCGTTCGCTGTGCGCCCGGAGCGCGTCGGCCAGCAGCTCGGCCTTGCTGGCGTAGTGGGCGTAGATGGCACCGCTCGTCAGCCCGGCCTCGCGGGCGATCTGGGCGATGGTCGCACCCTCGTAGCCCTTCAGCTCGAAGACCCTCGCGGCCGCGTCGAGCAGCCGCTCTCGTGTCTCCTCGGGGGTGACCCCGGCGATCCGGCCCATGACTCGCACCCTAAAGAGTGCTTGCTACTTTCGTCAATAACGAACGTTCGCTACTTTCACGCGCAAGGGGAGGGGCCGAGCACGTCGCCGGCCGAACGCGCCCGTGCCCGCCGACGGGGGTGTCGGCGGGCCATGGGGGGCTGTCGCGACGGGCGGCCTGAGAGCAGCCGGGACTAACCCTGCTTCCAGCTCGGGCGGTCGGCCTGCTCCTTCACCGCCACGTTGAGGCGGTTGAACAGGTTGAGCGTGCCGATCTGCAGCAGGAGCGCCGAGACCTGCCGCTCGTCGTAGCGGGCGGTCACCGCCGCCCACAGGTCGTCGGGCACGGGGTCGTCCGACCGGTCGGCCATGCGGGTGAGGGAGTCGGCGAGCGCGAGCGCCACGCGCTGGTCATCGTCGAAGTAGGGCGACTCGATCCAGACGGCCACGGAGGAGATCTGGTCGTCGCTGGCCCCGGCCTTACGGGCTTCCTCGACGTGTCCCTGCACGCAGGCGCTGCACCCGTTGATCTGGCTGACCCGCAGCCCGACCAGCTCGAGCGTGGCCCGCGGCACTCCGCCCTCGCCGACGGCCCCGAGGAGCTGGCCGATGCCCGCGAAGGCCTGGGGCAGCACGGCCGCCGGGTTGCGCTGGCGCATCTCGGTGTGGGCGGTGATCGCAGTCGCCGTCGTGGTGCCGGTGATGGTCGTCATGTCGTCCTCCAGGGGTTGTGGGGCGCCGGCCCGGAGCACGACGCCCGTCGGCGGACCGGGGGGTGGTCCGGTTCGCCTGGTCGACCCGCCAGCCCAGCGGGATGTGACACGGCCGTCGTGATTGCCCCGCGGTGTGTCACATCCGTCGGGTCCCCGGGGTCGAGAGGACAGGCCCGCATCCACGACCATGGAGGACGCGTGCAGGACGACGACGTGATCACCCGGTACTTCGAGGAGCACCGCCCCCAGCTCCACGCGGTCGCCTATCGCATGCTCGGCTCGGTCACCGAGGCCGACGACGCCGTGCAGGAGGCCTGGCTGCGCTTGCAGCGGACGGACACCACCGACGTCGACAACCTCGCCGCCTGGCTCACGACCGTCGTGTCCCGGGTGTGCCTCAACGTGCTGCGGGCGCGTGCCGTCCGCCGGGCCGAGCCGCTCGACGACGTCGTCGAACGCCTGCCCGACATGGTCGTGTCGTTCGACGCCACCGCTCCCGAGGACGCGGCCATGCTCGCCGACTCGGTCGGGCTCGCCCTCCTCGTCGTGCTCGACTCGCTGACCCCGGCCGAGCGGCTGGCGTTCGTGCTCCACGACATGTTCGGCGTGCCGTTCGACGAGATCGCCCCCGTCCTCGACCGTTCCGAGGCCGCCACCCGCCAGCTCGCCAGCCGGGCCCGCCGCCGGGTCCGGGGCTCGGCGCCGACCCCGGACCGCGACCTCGGCCGTCAGCGCGAGGTCGTCGACGCCTTCTTCGCCGCCGCCCGTGACGGCGACTTCGACCGTCTCGTCGGCCTGCTCCACCCGGACGTCGTGGTGCGGGCCGACGCCGGTCCGCGGGTGGGCCCGCCGGTCGTCGTGCGCGGGGCGGCGGCCGCAGCCGCTCGGGCGTCGAGCTTCGCCGACCCGGCGCGGGTCGTCGTGTCGGCCCTCGTGAACGGTGCCGCCGGCGCCGTGATCACAGAGGCGGGCCGGGTCGTCACCCTGATGGCGTTCACCGTGGTGGACGGCCGGATCGTCGAGATCGACTCCCTCAACGACCCCGAACGCCTGGCGCCCGTCGAGGCGGCGCTCCCGACCGGCCGGCCCGGCACCGCAGGGCCGACCGGGTTCGCCGGTGGTCGCGGGTGACGCCTGCACGTCGGGCGTCAGGCGGGTCGATCGGGGGACGGCGCCTCAGCCGGGCCGGCCGTCCCAGCGGTTCATGAACACCCGGATCCCGTCCGTGGTGTTCTGCACGTAGTCCGGCTTGCCGTCTCCGTCGAATGCACGCTGCCCGACGGTCGCGCACCGTTCGGGACCACGGGGCGGAGGGAGGTGTCCCGGTCACCACCCGGTCAGCGAAGATGCCGACAGCGACGGTGTGCGCAATCGGCGTGGCCGCGGGCGCTCAGACGGTGCAGATGCGGGCGGGGCGCCATCCGGCCGGGCGACGGCCCTCACGTCGGGCGTTCGGCCGATGGCACGTCGGGACCTTCGGCCCTGCCCGGCGCCGGGGTCGGCGCAGACGATGAGGTCGTGACGACTCCGCGATCCGCCCGTTCGGAGCTGGACGGTGACACATGGCCACACGCGCAGGGACCCGACCCGACGTGCCGGGTGCGCCCGGTGCCCGACCGGGTGACCGGCTGACGGATCACCAGGGCGGAGCTGTGACCGTGGCCGTGCCGCCTGCCGGGGTGGCCGAGACGCACTCGGCCGTCGTGGTCTTCGTGGGCGACCGTGCCTACAAGGTGAAGAAGCCGGTGGACCTGGGATTCCTCGACTTCCGCGACCTCGCGGCACGTGCCGCGGCCTGTCGCCGCGAGGTCGAGCTGAACCGCCGTCTCGCGCCGGACGTCTACCTCGGGGTCGCGGACGTGGTCGGCCCCGACGGCGAGGTGTGCGACCACCTGGTGGTGATGCGCCGCATGCCGGCCGACCGGCGCCTGTCGACCCTGGTCACGGTCGGTGCCGACGTCGACGACGGCCTCTGGCACCTCGCCCACCTGGTCGCCGCGTTCCACGAGACGGCCGAGCGCAGCGAGGCGACCGCCCGCGCTGCGAGCCGAGACGCGCTGGCGACGCGGTGGGCGGACAACACCGCCGGGCTGCTCGAACACGGGCCGGGGGTCGTGGGTCTCGACGAGGTGCTCGAAGTCGACGCGCTGGCCGCCCGCTACCTCGCCGGTCGGGGCCCCCTCTTCGAGCGGCGCATCGCTGCCGGCCGTGCCGTCGACGGCCACGGCGACCTGCTGGCCGACGACATCTTCCTGCTGGAGGACGGGCCACGGGTGCTCGACTGCATCGAGTTCGACGATCACCTGCGCTTCGGCGACGCCCTCGCGGACGTGGCGTTCCTGGCCATGGATCTCGAGCGGCTGGGGCGGCCCGATCTGGCGGACCGCTTCCTGCGGGCCTACGGCGAGCACGCCGGCGACGCCTGGCCGGCCACGCTCGCCCACCACCACATCGCCTACCGGGCGCAGGTGCGCGCCAAGGTCGCAGCGATCCGGGCCGTGCAGGGCAAGCGCGACGCGGTGACCGAGGCCCGCTCACTGCTCCGCCTCGCCCGCCGCCACCTCGCCGCCGGGGCGAGCCGCCTGGTCCTGGTGGGAGGCCTGCCCGGCGCGGGCAAGTCGACCCTGGCGACCGGGCTTGCCGATGCGCTGGGGGCGGCTGTCGTCCGGAGCGACGAGCTGCGAAAGGAGCTGGCGGGCCTGGCGCCGGACGCACCGCGCGCCCGCTGGCTTCGGGGAGGGCATCTACACCCCGGACGCGACCGCGGCCACGTACGGCGAGGTGCTTCGACAGACCGAGATCGCGCTCGGACTGGGGGAGGTGGTCGTGGTGGACGCCTCGTGGACCGACGAACGTTGGCGGGCGCGGGCCCGTGAGGTCGCGGACCGGACGTGTGCCGACATCGTCGAGCTGCGGTGCTCCGTCGCCCCCGAGATCGCCAACCATCGGATCCGCCGGAGGATGGCCGTCGGTGGGGATCCCTCGGATGCCACCCCCGACATCGCCGCGCAGATGAGCCTGGCCCAGGACGCCTGGTCACAGGCGGTCACGGTCGACACCAGCGCCGGCCCGGGCGAGTCACTGGTGAACGCGCTCGCGCTCATCGGAGACGCGCCAGCGCCCTGAGACCGGCGGGATCGTGACCGTCGCCCGCAGGTCGAGGGCCCTTCGGCCCTGGCCCACGGGGTGCGACGAGGCGCCCGATCGACACATGGCCACACCGACCGCACATCACCTCGTTCCTCGAGTGGGTGACCTCGGGCTCCGCCCGCCGGTCGTCGTCGCCCGTGAGACGCCGATCGCACAGGCGGCGCGCGTCATGCGCGCCAACGAGATCTCGGCCCTGGTCGTCGGATCGCCGGGCGAGCCCGTCTCGATCGTCACCGAGCGGGACCTGGCGCGGGCCGTCGCGGAGGGGGTATCGCTCGACACCGCAGCCGCGGCGATCGCTTCGGCCGACCTGATGACCGTCACGCCCGACGCGACGGTCATGGATGTCGCCACGACGATGCTGCGCGAGGGCGTCCGTCATCTGGTCGTGGTCCGCGCCGGTCGGGCCGTCGGCGTGGTCTCGATCCGCGACGCGCTCGCCGCGCTCGTCCGGGCCGTCACGCCCGACACCGTGTTCGTCATGCTCGAGCAGCTCCGGGTCGATTCCCCGGAGCCCTGGCTCGGCTGATTCGCCCGTGATGCACGACGGGGAGGAGCTCAGGATGGAGACCGCACCGCCACCGTTCACCGATGTCCTCGTCCCGCTCGACGGCTCGCCCGCCGCAGAGCGGGCCCTTCGGCCCGCACTCGAGCTCGTGAGCCGGACCGGCGTCCCGCTGCGCCTGCTGCGACGGGTGTTCACCGACGAGGCGGAGGAGGCCACGGCGTACTTCGCCGGCCTGGCGGACCGGTGTGCGGGTGTGACCGATGCCGAGGCGCAGATCGTCGACCGCGACAGCATCCCTGATGCCATCGTCGACGGCCTCGAGCCGGGAACGCTCGTGTGCATGTCGTCGCACGGGCGCGGCGGCATCCCCCGGGCCGTCATGGGCAGCGTCGCCGAGGCGCTGCTTCGAACGCTCGACCGACCCGCCCTCGTGGTCGGCCCGCAGGTGACCGGGGACTCCGTGCTGGCGGGGCGGGTCGTCGCCTGCCTCGACGGCTCGGTCGAGTCCGAGCGCACCCTCCCACCCGCACGCCGCTGGGCCGAGGCGCTCGGCCTGCCGCTGTGGCTGGTGGAGGTCGGGCAGCCCGGCGAGCCGGCCGACTGGATCACCGCCGGCGACGCGACCGAGGCCGGACACGTCGCCGGCCTGGCTCGCAGGTGGGGCCACGTCGAGGGGTGGGACGTGCTCCACGACGAGCAGCCGGCGCGAGCGCTGGCCGAGCTTGCCGGTGGCGGGTGGCTCGACCGCGATGCTGGTGATGGCCACCCACGGGCGCACCGGCTGGGATCGGCTGCGGTTGGGGAGCGTCACATCCGCCACGGTGCACACCGGCGCGGCCCGTGCTGGTGGTCCCTGCCGCTCCGCTGCCGTCCGGCGACGCCGGAGTCGAGCGCACACGCTCGCACACGGCAGCGTCATGACGGGCCGGGGCCCCATCTGCCGCGGGAGTACCATCCGCCCCCCATGGGCGAATATGCAGGCCCTCGCAGTCTCCGTCAGCTGCTCGACGCAGTGCTGACCGTTGGGAGCGATCTCGATCTGCCGGCGATGCTGCAACGCATCGTCCAGGCGGCGGTGGCCCTGGTCGACGCGCGCTACGGCGCTCTCGGGGTCCTGGACGAGACGCGGACCCGCCTCGCGGAGTTCATCACCGTCGGCATCGACGACGAGACCCACCGCGCCATCGGCGATCTGCCCGAGGGCCACGGCATCCTCGGGTTGCTCATCGTCGACGCCAAGCCGCTCCGGCTCCCCGACCTCCGCGAGCACCCCGACAGCTACGGCTTCCCGCCGAACCACCCGCCGATGCGGTCGTTCCTCGGCGTCCCGATCCTGGTGCGCAACGAGGTCTTCGGCAACCTGTACCTCACGGACAAGACCTCGGCCGAGGTCTTCACAGACGTCGACGAGGAGCTGGTGATCGGCCTGGCGGCGGCCGCCGGGGTGGCCATCGAGAACACCCGGCTCCACGCACGCGTGCAGGAGCTGGCGTTGGTGGAAGACCGCGAGCGCATCGCCCGCGACCTCCACGACTCGATCGTGCAGCGGTTGTTCGCCACCGGGCTGTCCCTGCAGGTTGCGGCTAGAGCTGATCCACACGGACGCGGACGCCGCGGTGAGGCGCGTCAACATCGCGGTCGACGAGCTCGATCTGACGGTCAAGCACATCCGTTCCGCGATCTTCGGGCTCGAGTCGGTCGTCGGGCGTGATGTCGGCGGCGTGCGCCGTCGTGTCCTCGAGATGGTGGCCGAGTCGGGCGCCGTGCTCGACTTCGAGCCCACCGTGCTGTTCGAGGGCCAGGTCGACTCGGCGACCCCCGAGGCCGTCGCGGCCGACGTCCTGGCCACACTGCGCGAGGGCCTCAGCAACGTGGCTCGCCACGCCCAGGCCTCCAAGGCCGACGTCGAGATCGCGGTGAACGTCGGCGGCAACGGCGAGCTGTTGCTCCGGATCACCGACGACGGCATCGGTCCTCCCGCTGCCGACCAGCCGCGGGGCAACGGGCTCGACAACATGGCGGCCCGTGCCGTGAAACGCGGGGGTTCGTTCGAGATCGCCCCGTGCTCGCCCAGCGGGACGCAGATCACCTGGCGCGTCCCGATCAAGTAGCGACCACGCCGGTCGCGCCGGTGCGGGACAGGCGGGCACCAGGTCGACCACCCGCGTCCGCCGAACGGGCGGTGGTGGACCCGCCGAAGGGCCTTCGGCGGTGACCTTGGACCCTGCCGGCCCCGCCGTCGAGTCCCGATGATCGAGGCACACGAGCGGAGGCGCACGATGGCTCTACCTCGCATGGACAGCGATCCCACGGGATCGACACCGCGTTCGATGACACCGCCGTTGACCAACGACAGCTCGGTGCACGATGCCTGGGAGCGCCTGCAGGCCACGGGCGACACCGCCGCGGTCGTCATGCGCGCCGGATACCCGGTCGCCGTCGTCACGCGACGGGCGGTCGAGCGGGCCTTGGCCGCCGGCATGGAAGGCGGCAGGGTCGGCCGCATCGCCGATCTCGTCACGGTGCCCGTCGACAGCTCCGCCGACGCCCTGGCCACCGTCCACGTCTTCACGCGCGCGGCCTGGGACTGGCTGCAGTACGACCGAGGTCGGTGACCGCGCCTGATCCGCCGTCGGTGGATCCCTCGTCACCAGGGCCCTTCGGCCCTACCGCGCGCCCGAGGGACGCGGCACGGTGACGTCATGCGAGACATCATCGTCGGAGTGGACGGATCGGCGTCGAGCGCGGCGGCGCTGCGGTGGGCCGCCGGCGAGGCGGATGCCCGCGGCGCACGGGTCGTCGCCGTTCTCGTCTGGGCCTTCTTCGACGAACACCACGCGGCGGGGTCGCAGGTCGTCGACCTCGTCTACGACGAGCGATCCGCCGACCAAGCGCTCGCGCACATCGTCGACGACACGCTGGGACCCGAGGGAGGTCGCGAGGTCGTGCGTCGGCCGGTGTGCGACCGCCCGGCGCCGGGCCTGCTCGCCGCGGCCCGAGATGGCGACCTCCTGGTCGTGGGTGCCCGCGGCCTGGGTGGGTTCCGCGGGCTGCTGCTCGGGTCCGTCAGCCAGCAGTGCCTCCACCACGCCCCGGGACCGGTCGCGGTCGTGCACGACGGCGACGACGGCGGGCGGGAGGCAACAGGCCGCGTGGTCGTGGGGGTCGACGGGTCCCCTGCCTCCGATGCTGCCCTCCGGTGGGCTGTGGCCGATGCCGTTGCTCGGCGCAGCACCCTCGAGGTCGTCAACGCGTGGGAGGCACCGGTGATCTACGGCCCGGTCCTCGGGACCATCCCGTATGACGTCGAAGCGATCGAGTCGGAGGCGCACCAGCTGGTGGACGGCACTGTCGCCGAGGCCATGGCGAGCGCCCCGGACCTCGTCGTCAGCGGGACGGTCGTCGCAGGCCGGCCTGCCTGGAGCCTGCTCGACGTGGCCAAGGGCGCCGACCTCGTCGTCGTCGGCCGCCGTGGCCTCGGCGGCTTCGGTCGTCTGCTGCTCGGCTCGGTGTCCGACCACGTCGCCCGCCACGCCGGCACGACGGTCGTCGTCGTGCCCGCCGATGCCGCCGCCGGCTGACCCGCGCCCCGCGACCTGACGCGCCGCGGGAAGGGCAGCATGGCATCCGGCGTCGGGACCTTCGCCGGTGTCGACGTGCGAGCGTCCGGGGCGACGATGATCTCGTGCTCGTGCACACGTCACCGCGCCGCCTGGCGGTTCGCATCGTCGCCGTCCTCGCCATCGCCCTCGTCCTGGCTGCAGTCGGGATCACCTACCGGGACCAGATCGTCCGCTACGCCACCCACCGCAAGGGCAGCCCCACCGAGACCGCGGCCTGGCGTCCGTTCCCCGCGGGCGAGCCACTGCAGCTGCACCTGGCGGTCGTCGGGGACGTCGGCGACAGCGGGCCCCGACTCGACGCCACCGCCCGGGCGGTCGAGCAGCTCGATGCGCTCGAGCCCATCGACGGCCTGCTGCTCACCGGCGACAACGTCTATCCCGCGGGCGACCCCGCCCGGCTGAACGAGACGGTGTTCGGCCCGTTCGCCGAGGTCCTCGAGGACGCCTCCCTCTTTGCGGTGCTCGGCAACCACGACGTGAAGGAGGGGCACGGCGAGGCACAGCTGGCCGCGCTGGGCATGCCGGGCCCGTGGTCGTCTCGCGATCTCGGCGACGTCCTGCTCGTCGGGCTGGACTCCAACCGCGCCGACGATCCCGAGCAACGGGCCTGGCTCGAGCGCACCCTTCGCGCCGCCACCGAGCGCTGGCGCATCGTCGTCGTGCACCACCCGCCCTACTCGGCGGGCTACCAGGGCTCCAGCACCGACGTCCGCGCGGCGTTCGCCCCGCTCTTCGAGCGCTACCACGTGCAGCTCGTGATCTCCGGCCACGACCATGACTACCAGCGCAGCGTGCCCATCAACGGCGTCACCTACCTCGTCACCGGAGGCGCCGCCGGCACCCGGCGGACCGGCGAAGCCGACTTCACCGCCGTCTCGTTCTCGTGGCACCACTTCGTCGAGCTGGGTGTGTTCCCGGACCGGATCGTCATCCGCGCCGTCAACCAGGACGAGCGCGTCGCCGACGAGGCGACCATCGACCCGTGACCCAGCGAGCGCCGCACGGGTCGACCTGGCCCGGACGGTCGGGGACCGTCCGGGCCACGACAAACCGTCGACCGCGGCGGGCGATGTGAAGCGTCTCGGTCGGCGTCCCCAGCGGGCGGCGGTGGTCTTCACGCGCCGCCGTGCGCCGCGGATGAAGGTGGCGATGCGGTCGATCAGGTCGGGCTGCGAGTTGAACAGCTCCACTCCGTGGCCGCCGCCTGGGTACATCTGCAGCTCCCGTGGCTCGTTGGCGGCGTCGTACATCGCCTGGGTGCTGTCGGCGAAGTCGTCGTTCTCGCTGTTGACGTACAGGCTCGGCGCGGTGACGGCGGCGACGGATTCCGGGCCTTCGGGTGGTGGGGGCGCCGAGAGGGTGATGACTCCGTCGACGGGTGTCTGCATGGCCGCGGTGAGCGAGAGCGCTCCGCCGCGGCTCGCGCCGAGCAGGAACACCTTCGTGGCACCACACGATCGCACGAGGTCGATGGCGGCGATCGGGTCCTGCACCCGCTGGGCGGGGTCCCCTTGGCTCGATACTCCGTCGCCGCGGCCGTCGTAGGCGAGCACCGTGAATCCTGCGGCTGCGAGGCGGGGAGCGGAGGCTGCGTAGTCGGCCTTGGACTTGTTCGCCATGTGTGAGGCCACGATGGCGGTGGTGCCGTTGCCGTAGATGCGGCCGGCCAGCTCGACGCCGTCGGCGCTGGTGAACGTGACGTCCTCGGTGGGGACGTCGGGGGCGCTCGTGGTCGGCGCCGCCGTCGTCGTGGTCGTGGCCGCCGGTTCGTCGGCGGCCTGGTCGTCGCTGTCGTCGGATCCGCAGGCCGCGAGCGGAGTGGCGGCGAAGAGAAGGAATGCAACTGCGGCGCGGAGCTGCCTCGCACGTCTGGGCATGCTGTCGTCTCCCCCGGCGTCGACGGCAACCGGTTCTGGAGCGGTGATCGTAATTCCGTGGCCCGAGCTGGCGGGCGCGCCCGGTGCATCCCTGCGGGCGGTTGGCGGCTCGGCGATCCTCGACGACCGCGCAGAGCGCGAAGGCTCCCTCCGCACCTGTGGTACGGAGGGAGCCCGGGGATTCAGGTCAGGCCCTGCGGGCCGTCAGTCTGGTTGCTCAGCCGCAGCTGGCCGTTATGCGGTCCACGGTCACGTCGCCGTTCGCGGTGACGGTGAAATGTTGGGCGAGGTGAATCTGTATGCGTGTGCCGTCTGCAGCCCGGCCGATTGCGATGAGGTTGTTGGTGAAGGCGTGCGTGGGCTCGCCCGGCCCTTGGTCGGAGAATGTCGTGGTGAAGTGGCCGCTGGCGAGTTCCATCCCGGTGGTGGACCTCACGACGAACGTCCCTGTCTGCGTCCCGCCGACGTGGAACGTGTCCTCGGTGAAGATCACGTGGAAGATGTCGGTGAAGACGAGGTCGATGGTGGCGGTGGGGTCGGGCCCTGGGCACTCCGCCAGCTGAGGAATGGTGACCTCTACGTTCTTGACCACGCTCTTCTCGTGTGTTGGTGGCGATGCATCGGCGGGTGCGAAGCCCGCCATGCACGTGGCGACAGCAGCTGCCAGAGCTGCGATCGCGATCCGCCAATTTGCCCGTCGGAACATGATGTTCCCCCCGTCCAGTGGGTCGCCGTCATCGACGACAGGACGACCTTGGCACCGGCAGGTTAAGGAACGCTCAAGAAATGACGCGCGCACGGTGCGCGCGAGCGTACGGAATGGCGTCGGTGGTCTTGGGAGCGATGCCGGGAGCCACCACCTTGCATCACGCACCTCGGCCGGGAACGGTGCCGGATCGCGGGCCCAGCTCGACGCAGAAGTCCCGGACGGTGCTGGACCGTCCGGGACCACGGG
>CAWJFG010000015.1:0-10313 GCA_963842015.1 uncultured Acidimicrobiales bacterium
CGATGTCGCCGGCCGCCCCGCCGTCGAGGCCCCTCCCGCCGAACAGGGGAGACCGTGAGCCGAAGGCCGAACCACGGAGGTGCGTCCACCCGCCGACGAGCACGCTGACGAGGAGGGCCAGCCCGACGACGGCGAAGTAGGCCGGTCGGAGCCGCCCCGCCTGCCGCTCGAGCCACCCGCCGTCCGGGCCCGTCGCGGGGTCGGTGCCGGCCCGTCCGGCGCCCCGGCCGGCGGCCGTGCCGGCGCCCACGTCGCCGTCCGCCGCTCGTGTGGTTCCGACCGCACTGCTCCTCACTGTGCTTGCGACGGTACGGGCCGTGGGCGTCGGAGTGCGGTCCGCCGGGCGACGGGCAGGTGGACGTCGGGTTGCGGATCGGTGGAATCGGCGCCCGGGTCGGTGGCGTCGGGCGCCCGCGCCGGGGTCAGACCGCGGCGGCGAGGCGGTGGTCGCGAGGGCTGACGCCCCGAGACCGCTTGAACGCGGTGCTCAGCGCATATGGGCTGCCGTAGCCGACCTGGTCGGCGACCGAGCCGAGCGTGGCCCCGGGCTCGCGCAACAGGTCGGCGGCCAGGCTGAGGCGCCACTCGGTGAGGAACGTCATGGGCGGATCGCCCACCAGCTCGGTGAACCGGCGGGCCAGCGCGGCCCGCGACACGCCGACCTCGGACGCCAGCAGCGCCACCGTCCACCGGCGGGCCGGGTCGTCGTAGATGTGGCGCAGGGCGGCGCCCACGATCTCGTCGCTCTGCGCCCGGTACCAGGCCGGGGCGTCGCCGCCGGGCCGGTCGAACCACGCCCGCAGGGTGGCGATGAGCAAGAGGTCGAGCAGCCGGTCGAGCACCGCCGTCTGCCCGGCACCGTCCTTGCCGATCTCCGCCGCGAGAACGGTGGCGATGGGAGAGTCGAGGCGCTCGGCCGGCACGACCAGCAGCGCGGGGAGGGCGCCGAGCAGGCGCCGGGTCACGTCGCCCTCGAGGTTGTAGGTGCCGACCAACACGGCATCGGGCCCGTGCGGGTCGGTGCCCCAGGTGCGCACGCCGAGGGCGTAGGTGTCGATGATGTCGACGCCGGTCTCGCTGGTACAGCGCTGATCGGGGTGGATCACCGCCTGCACGGGCGAGCCCGGCTCGTCGCAGACCGTGTACCGGTCGGGCCCCCGGGCCACGGCGACGTCGCCCGCCCGCAGCTCGACCACCTCGCCGTGGTGGTCGCACACCCACACCCGCCCGCGGATCAGGGTCATCACGCTCAGCGGGGCCTCGTCCTGCACGCGGACGGCCCACGGCCGGGCCATGACCATCTGCAGCAGGAACGCCTCGCGAGCCGCGGGGCGTCGAGCAGCCGGGCCAAGGTGTCCACCGGCCTGAGGGTAGTGAGGAAGGCGAGACGCTGGCGTATGGATTCGCGCCGCGTGGCGATGGAGCGCGGGCACCGTCCGGCGTTCACTCGACCCATGACCCAGACACCCACCTCCCTTCCCACCCTCATCACCGGCGGCACCGGCAAGACCGGTCGCCGGGTGGCCGCCGGGCTCTCCGCGCTCGGCCTGCCCGTGCGCATCGGCTCGCGCGGCGCCGAGATCCCGTTCGACTGGGACGACGACGGCACCTGGGGGCCCGCCCTCGACGGCGTCGGCGCCGCCTACATCACCTACGCCCCCGACCTCGCCTTCCCGGGGGCGGCCGAGATCATCGGCTCGTTCTCCCGTCAGGCGGTCGCCGCCGGCGTGCAGCGGCTCGTGCTGCTGTCGGGTCGGGGCGAGGCGGGCGCCGTCCGCGCCGAGGAGCTCGTCAAGGCCGCGGGCGCCGAGTGGACGATCGTGCGCTGCGCCCTGTTCGCCCAGAACTTCGACGAGGGCTTCTTCCTCGAATCGGTGCAGGCGGGGGTGCTGGCGCTCAACGCGGGTGAGGTCGGCGAGCCGTTCCTCGACGTCGACGACATCGCCGACGTGGTGCTCGACGCCCTGACCGAGGACCGCCATGTCGGCAGGCTGTACGAGCTCACCGGCCCGCGCCTGCTCACGTTCGCCGACGCCGCGGCCGAGATCGCCGCGGCCACCGGAAGGCCCCTCCAGTACGTGCCGGTCACGGCCGACGAGTTCCAGGCCGACGTCGAGGCCGCCGGCCTGCCCGCCGAGGACGCCGCGGGCCTCGCCTGGCTGTTCGGTGAGATCTTCGACGGCCGCAACGAGTCGCTGGCCGACGGCGTGCAGCAGGCGCTGGGCCGGCCGGCCCGCGACTTCTCGGACTACGTCCGTCGCGTGGCGGCAACCGGCGTGTGGATCCCCCAGCCGGTGCGTTGAGTCCCCCAACCGCCCCAACCACATTTCCCCCGCGGATCTGGTCGTCCCTGCGACCAGATCCGCGGGGAAATCGCGTCTGGCGCCTCGCGTCGCTCGCTACTCGAGCGTCGACGCCGTGACCGTCGGATCGCGGGCGCCGAGGAAGAAGATGCCAGGAAGGCCGGCCGTCTCGAAACCGTCGCTGGGATTGCGGCGCAGGGTCGAGCCGTCGATCGTCATCGTGCCGGTGCGGTCGTTGCTGACGAAGAAGACGGCGCCACCGCCCTCGTTGGCGTGGTTGTCCTCGATGACCGTGCCGGCGATGTCGATCGTGAAGTCGTTGCCGTCGGCGTAGATGGCCGCCCCGCTGCCGCCGCCCGGCGTGCCGCCCCGGGCGGGGTTGGCGCCCGAGCCGACCGCGGTGTTGTGGCTGAGCACGCTGTTGAGCACCACCCACGACACGCCGATGCTGCTGAGGGCCCCACCGTTCGAACATTCGCCGCCCTCACCCGCCGCGCCACCGAACGTGCTCTGCACCACGTACACGGGCTGGCCTTGCGACTGGCTGAGCACCCGCAGGGCGGCGCCGCCGAGGTCGGGCCCCGACCCGTCGCACCGGTTGCGGACGAACCGGCTGTTGACCACCTTCACCCGTCCGCCCCGCACGAACACGGCGCCACCCCCGCCGCCCTCGGTGGCGTCGCCGGTCGAGTTGCCGTCGGCGAAGGTCAGGTTCTGCAGGGTGAGGCGGGGGTGGTCCTGGTCCTGGCAGTGCGAGGTGGTCCAGACCTGCGCCTCGTCGCAGGTGTTCATGTACAGGATGCGGCGCCGGCCCCCGCCGCTCAGCGTCACGAGGCCGCCGCCGTCGAGCACGACGTCGGGCCCCGCGTCGTTCCGGACCTTGGCCGTCTCGTCGAGCGTGATCGTCATCGGAGCCGGGCCGCAGGCGAACGTGATGATGCCGCCCTGCGCCACCGCGTCGACCACGGCGGCGGACGTGCAGCTGGCCGCGGTGCCGTCGCCGACGACCCGGTCGGGCTGCGACGTGTCGACCGCCTGCGCCTCGGGCGGCACCGGCGCGGCACCGGCGGGGTTGCCGGCCGGCGGGGGAGGCGGTGGCGGTGGCGGTTCGGTGGGCGGCGGCGCCGGTGGCGCCGGTGGCGCCGTTGTCGTGGGGGAGGCGGTGGTGGTGCTCGCCTCGGTGCTGGGTGGGCGGACCCGGTCGGCCAGCGTCTCGTCGTCCCCGCCGGAGCACCCGCCGGCCATCACCACCACGAGCGCGCCCGCGCCGACGAGCGCACCGAACGTCGCCCAGCGGACCCCCATCGCGCCGGAGGGTAGTGCGTGGTGGGCGAGCACGGTCGCCCCGCCTCATCCGGGGGGATCATGGCAATCGCGGGTACCGGAGACCACCATGGTGCCGTGAGCTACGACGCACCACCTCCGTCCGACGACCCGCCTTCCGGCGGCCCGCCTCCGGAAGGGCCACCGCCCGGTCAGCCTTACGCCGGCGGGTACGCCGGGCCGCCGCCCCAGCCTGTGGGCGTCGTGCCCCAGACGGTCGGCGGGCCCTACTACGAGCCTTGGATCGTGATCCTGCTGATGATCGTCACCTGCGGGATCTGGGGCATCTTCTGGACCTACCGCACCAACGAGGACCTGAAGAAGTACACCGCCGACGGGCTCGGCGGCGTGCTGGGCGTGGTCATCTACATCCTGCTGTCGGTCGTGCTGATGTTCACGATCCCCAGCGAGATCGAGAAGATGTACCAGCGCGACGGGCGGCAGAGCCCCGTGAGCCCGCTGTGGGGCCTGTGGTTCCTGCTGCCGATCATCGGCAACATCATCTGGTACCTCAAGGTCCAGAGCGCGCTCAACGAGTTCTGGATCAGCAAGGGCGCCCACCCCGAGTGAGCTGATCCCTCACCCGCTGAGCGGTCCCCCGGCTACCAGGCCACCGGTCCCTGGTCGTCGAAGAAGCCGCCCGTCGGGCCGTCGGCGTCGACCCGGGCCATCGCCACGATGGCCCGGGCGCCCTCGGCCACCGTCTTGTGGCCCGAGTGGCCGTTCAGGTCGGTGGCCGTGTAGCCGGGGTCGACGGCGTTGACCTTCCACCCGGGCAGCGCCTTGGCGTACTGGCTGGTCACCATGTTCAGCGCCGCCTTCGCCGACGGGTACACCAGCGAGACGATCCCCGACTCCAGCCGGTCCGGGTCACCGGTGACGGCGAAGGATCCGAGGCCGCTCGACACCATGACGACGCGGGGCAGCTCCGCGGCCCGCAGCAACGGGAGGAACGCCCGTGTCACCCGGACCGGCCCCAGCAGGTTCACGCCGAAGCAGGCGAGGAAGTCGGTGGGCGCGGTCTCGAGCGGTGGGGCGAACGAGCCGATGATGCCGGCGTTGTTGACGAGGACGTCGAGCCGGTCGGTGTGCCCGGCCACCTCGACCACGGCGGCGGCGACCGAGTCGTCGTCGGTGACGTCGAGCGGGACGTACCGGGCGTCGCCGCCCTCGGCGGCCAGCTTCCCGGCCGCGGTGCGGCCCCGCTCGGGGTCGCGGGCTCCCACGAACACGGTCCAGCCGTCTGCGGCCAGCTGGCGGGCGGTCTCGAACCCGAGGCCCTTGTTCGCTCCGGTGATGAGTGCGGTGGTGGTCATGGCCGCAGCGTGAGCGCGGCGCCGCTGGTCAACCAGGACCGCCGCAGCCTGGGACCGACGGTCCCATGCTGAACCGGCGCGCACCACCGGCATCCTGGAGGCATGGACCGTCCCGCCCTGGCCGCTGCGCTCAAGTCGTACCGGGCGCGGCTGTCGCCGTCCGATCTCGGGCTGCCCGCGGGCACGCGGCGGCGCGTCCCCGGTCTGCGGCGCGAGGAGGTCGCGCTGCAGGCGGGCATCTCGGTCGACTACCTCGTCCGGCTCGAGCAGGGACGGGGGCCCACGCCGTCCGAACAGGTGCTGACGGCGCTGGCGCGAGCGCTGCGCCTGTCCGACGACGAGCGCGACCACCTGTTCAACGTCGCCGGGTCGGCGCCGCCGCGACCCGGCCACATCGTCTCGACTCCCCGGGCCAGCACGCTCCGCCTGCTCGATCGCATCACCGACCTGCCCGCGGTGCTGATCGACGCCAAGGGTGACATCCTCGCCTGGAACGACCTGGCGACCGCGCTGCTCGGCGACTTCTCGTCGTGGCCGGTCGGGCAGCGGAACGTGGCCTGGCAGCGGTTCCTGGGCGACAGCGACCGGGTGGCCAGCGATCCCGACGAGGACGAGCAGACGGCGGTCGAAACCGTGGCCTCGCTGCGGTACGTGGCGGCCCGCTTCCCCGACGACCCGGGCCTGGTGCGGCTCGTCGCCGAGCTGCGGGCGGGGAGCCAGGTGTTCGCGCGGCTGTGGGAGGAGGGGCCGATCGCCGAGCGGCGCAGCAGCCGAAAGACCGTGCACCATCCGCATCTCGGCCGGATCGAGCTCGACTGCGATTCGCTGCTGCTGCCCGACGTCGACCAGCGCCTGATCGTCTACTCCGCCGCGGCGGGCACGTCCGAGGCCGACACGCTGGCGCTCCTGCGGGTCGTCGGCCTGCAGGACATGGACGCCGCCGAGTCGCCGGCCCGCCGCCCCTGACGGCCCATCGGGCCGGCGCTCGGCTCGCGGCTCAGGCGCGGCGGCCGAGAAAGGCGAGCAGGCGCGTCTGGTCGTCGGCGCCCTCGGGGGGCTCGACCTCGGGGCCGAAGGCGCCAGGGCCGCGCATCGCGTCGCCCATGCCGGCGAGGTGCTCCCGCAGCCGCTCGATCTCGTCCGGCGGCAGGTCGATGTCGAGCCCGGCCGCGGTGCCGAGGTCCCACCGGTGGACCACCAGGTCGTCGGCGATGAAGCGGTCGATCATCTCGGCGAAGGACGTGGTGCCCAGCATCGGGCTCTCGTAGGTGGCGCCGGCGGCGTCCGGGTCGCACAGGTGCCCGTGGACGACGGCGCGGGCGGTGGCGAAGGCCGCCGCGGGATCGTCGGCCGCGGCGGGAACGTCGCCCAGGTCGCGCCCCACCATGCCCTCGAACAGCCCGTGGGTCTCGACGACGTGGGCGACGACGTCGCGGGCGGTCCACTCCTCGCAGGGCGAGGGCGACGCCCACCGGTCGGCGGGCACGGCGTCGATGGTGGCGGCGAAGTCCGCGGCGAGGCGGTCGTAGCGGTCGGCGATGTCGGTCATGGCGCCATCGTCCCTCCGGCGGCGCCCCGGCGTCTTGAAGGAACCCGACAGGTCCGCCGAGCCCGCCCGGGTACGGTCGCCGGCGTGGTGCGACAGGTCGGCCAGGACGCCCGCGGCATCGTCACGCCCGACGCCGGGCTCCGGCGGTTCCGCCTCGATCGGTACCCGCCGTCGGCCGGCGTGGCGCGCGTCGTCGACCGCTACTGGCTCGCCCGCTGGGACCTTCGGGGCCGGCCGCCGCACACCCAGCACGTGTTCGCCCACCCGGTGGTCAACGTGACGTTCGTCGACGGTGGGCCGGGGCTCGTCACGGGGGTGAGCACCGCGGTGTCGTCCCGCACGCTGACGGGCGAAGGCTGGGGGCTGGGGATCATGTTCCGCCCCGCCGGGTTCCGCCCGCTGCTGCGCCGGTCTCTGGCGACGATCCGCGACGCCACGCTGCCGTGGGCCGACGTGGTGGGCGAGGACCGGGCGCGGGCGCTGGCCACCGAGGTGGCCGCCGCCGCAGGGGCGGGCGGAGGCGACGAGGTCGACGGCACGGCGATGGCCCGTGCGGCCGACGCGGCGCTCCGGCCGCTGGTCCCCGCTCGGCGGCAGGCGTGGGAGGACACGGCCGCGCTCGTCGAACGCATCGCCGCCGACCCGGCGTTCCTGACGGTCGACGACGTGGCCCGGGACGCCGGCGCCACGACCCGCCAGCTCCAACGGCGCTTCGCCGACCACGTGGGCATCGGGCCGAAGGCCGTCATCCGCCGCTACCGCCTCTACGAGGCGGCCGAGCGGGCCCGCGGCGGGGGTCGGGTCGACTGGGCCGCGGTCGCCGCCTCTCTCGGCTACAGCGACCAGGCCCACCTCACCCGCGACTTCACCGAGCACTTCGGCCTGCCGCCGGGCCGCTACGTGGCCGCCAACACGCCGGGCTGACGGCCTCGCGGCCCGGCCCTCACGACCCGCCGGCGGCGGGCGGGGCGGCGACTCGGCACGTGACGCCCGGGGCCCGTTGCACGCGGCGATCGAGCGTGACCAGCGTTGTCTCGAGCTGCTCGGCGAGCGCGACGTAGGCCCCGTCGTAGATGGAGAGGTTGCGGCGCAGCTGCCAGGCACGGGCGGCGAGGAGCTCGTAGGGCCAGAGGTCCATGGCGAGGTCGATCAGGTCGGCATGGGCCTGGGCCGCCTGGTCCGCGCTGATGTGGCCGGCCGCCTCGTGGCGGCGGAGGACGTTGGCGATCTCGAACGGTGCGAGGCCGGGGGCGGCCAGGGCGGCGCCTGCGAGCTGCCCGGTCGCCCACACGCCCGCGTCGCCACTGTCGACGAGCACGGCGACCACCGCAGACGGATCGCACACGAGGAGGCGCACGCTCACCGCCTGTCGGCGTCGCGTGCCGCGAGGATCGTCTGCGCGTCGACCTTCGCGCCGGTCGTCTCCACCCGCCGGCGGGCCCGGGCGATGACCTGGCCGACCGCAGGCCTTGCGACCGTGTCCAGCAGCAGCCCACGCAGGTACTCCTGCAGCGACTTGCCCTCGAGGGCGGCGCGGGCGGCGAGCTCGTCCCGGGCTTCGGTCGGAACGTCGCGGATCGTGATCGCAACCATGCCTGCAGATTAGCTGCACTGTCTGCGTTCCCGCGTCGGGGATCTGGATCACCCGGTCGCCGGCGTCGCTACCGCGGCACGAGGGTCACCGGCGCGTGCCGGACGCCGGTGTGCTTGTTGCTGCGGGTCCGCTCGACGGGGCCGGCGGGGCGGATGACGGCGAACCGGTCCAGCAGCGCGTCGAGCACGAGGCGGATCTCGGTGCGGGCCAGCGTGCTCCCGAGGCAGAAGTGAGAGCCGTGCCCGAAGGCGAGGTGCGGGTTGGGGCTGCGCCGCACGTCGAACGCAAACGGCTCGGCGAACACGGCCTCGTCGTGGTTGGCCGACGCCCACCACAGCGTGACCTTGTCGCCCGCGGCGATGCGCTGGCCGCCGAGCACCGTGTCCGCGGTTGCCGTGCGCCGGTTGTACGGGGTGGTCGACGCCCAGCGCAGGATCTCCTCGGCCGCCGACGGCAGCAGCGAGCGGTCGTCGGCGAGCGCCTGCCACTGCTCGGGGTGCTCGGCCAGGGCCAACACCCCGAGCGTCAGGGAGTTGCGCGTGGTCTCGCTGCCCGCCGCGATCAGCAGGTTGAAGAACATCTGCAGCTCGAGGTCGGTGAGCCGCGGGTCGACGCTGTGGACCACTCGGCCGAGCATGTCGCCGGGGCCGGGGCCGGGGCCGGGGCCGTCGCCCTCGCCCGCCGCACCCGCTGCGCCGGCGCGGCGGGCGCGTTCGATCAGCCCGGTGCCGTAGTCGAACATCGCGGCCGACGCGGCCTCGGTGCGCTCGGTGGCCTCCCCGAGGTCGCGGTCGTCGTAGTCGAGCGTGGCGTTGGCCCAGCCGAACAGCCGGTGGCGGTCCTCCTGGGGGACGCCGAGCAGGTGGGCGATGGCTTGCAGCGGCAGCTCGGCGGCGATGTCGACCACGAGGTCACACGTCCCCGAGCCCGAGGCGGCCGCCGTCGCCCCGGCGGCATCGACGATGGCGGACGTGCGCGCCCGCAGCTCGTCCTCCAGCGCGGCGAGGGCCCGCGGCGAGACCGCCGGCGTCAGCCGGCGGCGGATCTGCTGGTGGCGCGGGTCGTCCATCATGTTGAGCAGCACGCCGGCCGCGAACCCGCCCGGGAGGTCCTCGATGAGCGTGCCCCCGGCGCCGTCGCGTCCGGCGCCGGTGTCCGAGGTGAACGTGGTCGCGTCGGCGGCCACGGCCAGGCAGTCGGCGTGGGTGCTCACGACCCAGAACCCCTCGCCGCCCGGGGTGTGGGCGGTCGGCGGATGGAACCACACCGGCGCCTCGCGGCGCAGGTGGGCGAAGACGTCGTGGGGGAAGCCGTCGACGAAGCGATCGAGGTCGGTGAGGTCGATGTCTTGCGGATCGAGGTCGGCCGGGACGATGTCGTCGACGCGCATCGACCCGCCAGTCTGGCCGGGCGGCCGGGAGCGCGACGGCCGGCGTCCGCGCCCTACCGCCGCGGGCCGATGACGCAGCCGGCGAGTACGGCGCCGAGCCCAGCGATCCCGAGCCAGACGCCGAAGGCGGGCGACGGCGACCCGTCGCCCGAGAACACGACCCACAGGGCGGCCGCGTGGGCCAGGGCGGCGAGCACCGTGAGCGCCCCCGCGGCGCGCCGCACTCCGAGCAGGAGCGACAGCGCGGCCGACCGCGGCGCGAGGAGCGTGGAGACCACGGCGGCGACCACCACGATCCCGGCGACGCCGACCCAGAGCACGTCGGTGTACAGCTCGAGGTAGCGGGACCGGCCCGTGTCGATGACGGCCGCGGCCGCGTCGCCCGCCGCGTCGCGTGCCTGCTGCTCGGCCGCATCCGTGACCGCGTCGGTGACCTCGCCGGGCGTCGGGATCTCGCCCTCGGGCAACGTCGACGCCGTCGGCTCGCCCGCTCCGGGTACGACGTCGGACGGGTCGGTCGCCGCCACGGTGAACGCCTCGCGGATGTCGGACAGCGTCGCCCCTTCGCCGGCGACGGTGAACCACGGCAGCACCACGAGGGCCACCAGGAACGCGACCGCGCCCGTGAGGCCGACCACGGCGCCCAACCCGAAGGGCAACCCCGCGCCGTCGGCGTCGCGGGAGCGGTCCGTGCCGGGCGCGGACCGTCCTCCGGGCCGCACGGGCCCGCCGGGTCGGGACCGGCCCGCGCCCGAGGGCCGTGCGCCGCGACCGTCGGCCGGTCGCGACGGTGCGCCGGCGCCGGGACGGCCGGGCGGCGGTGCTCCCGGGGGCGGAA
>CAWJFG010000016.1:0-212539 GCA_963842015.1 uncultured Acidimicrobiales bacterium
CGTCGACACCCCGGTTCACGGCCTCGATGGCCAGGTCGAGGTTGTAGCGCCGCACCGACGGGTCGGCGGGGTTGGTGAAGGCGCCGTTGGCGTCGTACGGCCCGCCGTCGATCGACTGGACCACCTGGGAGGACTGGCCCGCACCCCACGCGGCCTGGGCGAGGACCGGGTCCTGGAAGGCGGTGATGCGGCCGACGACGCGAGCGCCACGGCTCTCGACGGCGGCGACCGCGGCCTCGAGGTCGAAGTGCCGGACGGCGGCACCGATCTCGAGCGCCCGCGGCACCTGGGTGTCGTAGCCGACGATGCCGTCCTCGTCCTTGAGGTCGAGCACGACCGTGTCGATGCGGCCCTGGTCGATGAGGGCGAGGATGCCGCTGCGCAGCTGCTCGTCGCTCCAGGCGGCCGCGGTGACGTGGACGCCGCGCATGCCCGGATAGGTGACGGGCACGACGACCGACGCGGTCGTGGTGTTGCCCGCCCGGTCGGCGGCCTGCAGGGTGACGGGCCCCGCGGGCGGACGCTCGTAGCGCAGCGTGAAGGCGCCGTCGTCGTCGACCTCGACGGGGTCGCCGTCGGCGGTCAGCTCGGCGTCGACCTCGACGGTGCCCGAGATGCGGGCCGTCTCGGCGATGTCGACCGGGTCGACCGTCGGTGGCACGGTCAGGGCCGGGGCGGTGCCGTCGACCACGAAGCGCCACGTGTGGACCGAGTCGCCGAAGGCCGCTCTCGGCACCGCCACCTCGATCGTGTGGTCGCCCTCGGGCAGGGGCGCCGGCGGCCGCCACACCATGAGCGGGCCGAGCACCGCGGGCTCCTCCACGCGCTCGCCGTCCACGGTGAGCGTGGCCTCGGCCGCCTCGTCCTCGGACTCGAACTCGAGGTGGACCTCGAGCGCGGCGGCATCGAACGTGGTGATGGCCGCGCCGTCGCTGATGCCGGTGGCGTCGACGTGGACACGTGTGGCGCGGTACACGAGCACGGCCACGAGGGCGATCGTGGCCAGCGCCACGAGGGCGGCGAAGACCGTGCCGACCTCGATGTAGCGCTTCTTGGGCCGGAACATCACGGAGCCGTCGGGCCGGCTCTCGTGCATGGTGAGCGGCCCCGGCCCGAAGTCGAGGCGGCCGCTCGCGAACGGGCCGGAGCGCTCGCGGCGGCGACCGCGGCGGCGACGGTGCTCGGGCTCGGAGCCCGGTCCGGCGTCGCGCAACGGGGAGGAGGTCACTGCGGGAATTGTCCCTCAGGAGCGGCCGCGACGCGAGCGATCACACGTACCCGCGCAGGCGCGACGCCTGGGCCACCTTCCGGATGCCGATGGCGAAGGCGGCCTGGCGCAGCGTGCAGCCCAGCTCGGAGGCGGTGTCGGCGGTCGCCGCGTAGGCCAGCCGCATCCGGTCGCGGAGCTCGGCGTTGAACCGCTCCTCCTTCCACGTGAACTGCTGGATGTTCTGGCTCCACTCGAAGTAGGAGCCGGTCACCCCGCCGGCGTTGGCCAACACGTCGGGCACGACCGTGATGCCGCGGTCGCCGAGCACCTTGTCGCCGTCGGGGGTCACCGGGTAGTTGGCGGCCTCGAGCACCACCGAGGCGGCGATGTCGGGCGCGTTGTCGGCGCTGATGACCTCGCCGAGCGCGGCCGGCACCAGCACGTCGCACGGCCCGGTGAGCAGCTCCTCGTTGTCGATGCGGTCGACGCCGGCCTGTTTGGTGTCGTGCACGGCGCCCCCGGCCGCGGCAGCCTCGACGAGTGACGCGATGTCGAGCCCTCCGTCGTGTCGCACGCCCCCGTGGACGTCCGACACGGCGACGACCGTGCACCCGCGGGCGTTGGCCGCGCGCGCCACCCATGAGCCGACGTTGCCGAAGCCCTGGATGGCCAGCCGCAGTCCGGTGAGGTCGAGGCCGCGTCGCTCGGCGTGCGCCTCGAGCACGTCGACGACGCCGCGGCCGGTGGCGGCCTCGCGGCCCGGCGCGCCCCCGAGGTCGACAGGCTTCCCCGTGACGATGGCCGGCGAGTAGCCCTCCCTCGCCGAGTAGGCGTCCATCATCCACGCCATGATCTGGGCGTTGGTGTTCATGTCGGGCGCCGGGATGTCGCGGTACGGCCCGATGACGTGGTGGATGCCGTTCGTGAACCGCCGGGTCATGCGCTGCAGCTCGTCGGCGCTCATCGGTGTGGGATCGATCTCGATGCCGCCCTTGGCCCCGCCGAACGGCACGTCGAGGAGCGCGGTCTTCCACGTCATCAGCGACGCCAGCGCCCGCACCTCCTCGAGGTCGGCGGTCGGGTGGTAGCGGACGCCGCCCTTGTACGGCCCGCGGGCGCCGTTGTGCTGCACCCGGTAGCCGCGGGCCACGATCACGTCGCCGCCGTCGAGCCGTACCGGGATCTGCACGGAGATCTCGCGGTACGTCGACGTCAGCACCGCGTACATGTCGTCGTCGAGGTCGACGAGGCGCACGGCCTCGTCGACGTACCGGTTCACGGCTTCGAAGGCGGTCAGCCCCTCTCGCGCCACGGGCGCATGCCTACCGTGCGGCGCCGCGGGTGCTCAACCACCGCGTCGCGCGGACGCGCCGTCGTCCGCCGGTCGCCGTCGACCACGGTCGCGCGCGACCGTCGTCCGGCATCGTCACGGGCCGACGATCGGGATCTCGGCGGTCGCCGGCTGCACCAGCACCGTGCGCTCGTCGGGGGTCGACGGGAGCACCTGGGCCAGGTAATCGGCGATGGCCGCCTCGGTCCCGACGTCCTCCCCGGCCTCCTCGGACAGGAACCACCGGTGCTCGAGGATCTGGTGGAAGATCTCGGCGTCCTCGAGCTTGCCGCGCAGCTCGGCGGGCACGGCACGGAGGGTCGGCTCGAACACGTCGACCATCCACCGCAGCGCCGCCACCTGCTCGTCGACGGGCACGCCGCTGCGCCGTTCGAGCCAGGCCCGGTGGGCGAGGATGTCGTTGAGCAGCCGACGCGCCTGGTTCTCCTGGACGTCGAGGCCCGTGAGCTGCAGCAGGCGCCGGCGGTGGTGCCCGGGCTCGACGACGCGGGTCGTGAGCCGCAGCACGTGCCCGTCGGGGTCGCTCGGGTCGTCCACCAGCTCCATCTCGTCGACGTCGAAGCCCATCTCGTTGAGGCGGCGCACCCGCTCGTCGACGCGCCACTCCTCCCCCGCCCCGAACACCTCGACGGTGGTCAGCTCGCGCCACAGGGCGCCGTAGCGGCGACGCAGGTCCTCGGCCACGGCGACGGGGTCGGTGCGGGGGTCGTCCTCGGGCAGGGTGGCGCCCCCCGAGTCCCGGACCGCGGCCATGATGTCGAGCAGCTCGCCCGCCACGTTCGTCTCCGCGATGGTGATGTCGTGCTCCCGCTGGCCGTCCGAGAGGCGGTCGTGCAGCTCGCCGGTCTCGGCGTCGACCAGCCACGCGGCGAGCGCCCCCGCATCCCGGCGGAACAGGGTGTTCGACAGCGAGCAGTCCCCCCAGAAGAACCCGGCGAGGTGGACGCGGGCCAGCAGCTGGGCGAGGGCGTCGAGCAGCGGGTCCCACAGGTCGGCCAGGGAGGCCTGGGCGAACAGGGCGCGGTAGGGCAGGGAGTACGGGAGGTGGTGCGTGATGAGCACGTCGTCGAGCGGCTCGCCGTCGGCGGCCGTCCGCCCGCTGGCCACGCCGACCGCCTCGACGACGGGCACGAGCCGCTCGTCGAGCGCGCGGAGCAGCCGGTACTCGCGCGCCGCCAACCCGCCGGGCAGCTCCTTCAGGGCGTAGAGGTCGGGGCCGTAGGCCACGAACCGGACAACGTGACGGGAGATGCCCCGGACCGGCGCCACGAGTCGGTCGGTGTCCCACTCGGCGAGCGGCTGCTCCCAGGGGAGGTCGACGAACGTGGGGTGGCCGGCCCGGGTCGTGAAGCGGAAGCCCACGGCGAGATGTTCACGCCTGACCCGGCGGGCTGTCGAGCGCCTCGGCCATGCGCTCCGGATCGTCCTCGAGCTCGCGCCCGATCCGCGTGCCGCGGTGGGGCTCGAGCCACCAGAACACGAGCCGGCCCGTCGCCTCGGCGAGGACGACGGCCGTGAGCTGGATGGCGACCCACAGCCCGACGACCGGGAACCCCCGGTTGGCCAGGGCTGCGTGCTCGTCGGGGAACGACGCCAGCACGACCACCACGAGCACGGTGGTGCTGAGCGCCAGGACCACGAGGGCGTCCAGCGACGCGATCCACACGTCGGCGCCGCGCACGGCGATGCGCTCCTCGTCCCGCAGGCGCCGGGCCGCGACGAACGCGTGCGGGGTGGCGATGACCATGCTGGCGACCAGCAGGTCGATCCCCTCGGTGTCGCCGATGCCGCCGCGGTCCGCCGCCAGCTCGATCGCCAGGGCGGGCGCCATGATGACCAGCCAGTCGAGGAAGGCGTAGACGACCACGCCCAGCAACTCCAGGCGGTGCGGGCGGCGGGTCACCGTCACCGTCCCTCCCGCGCCCTGAGCTCGAAGCGGTCGGCGACCTGACCCTGCGGCTGGATGCACCTGGCGACGAGGCGATCGCCGGTGATGTCCACGTGGAGGAACTGCAGGATGCGAGCCGAGACCGCGGTGAAAGCGCTGCGCCCGACCTTCGTGGTCTTGCAGCCGCCCCCGCTGACCACGTACGTCACGCCGTCGAGCGGAACGGTCCGCTCGTAGTCGTGGTCGTGACCGGCCAGCACGAGGTCGACGTGGTGCCGTTCGAGGACGGGGACGAGCAGCTCCTCCGCTCGCGGCGTCGACCCGTGGCGGCCCGACGAGTAGGGCGGGTGGTGCAGCGTCACGATGCGCCACTGGCTGGTGGCCGAGGCCAACGTGTCGTCGAGCCACTCGAGCTGCTCCGACGAGCGGGCACCGAACAGGCCCGGCACGCTCGAGTCGAGGAAGAACACGTCGGCCGGCCCGTACGTGCGCGTGTAGTAGCGGCCCGGGGTGTCGAGCAGGCGGATCTCGGCTTCGATCTCGTCGAAGCCCTCCTGGCTGTGGCGCAGCGCGTCGTCGTGGTTGCCGATGGCGAGGTCGAAGGTGACACCTGCGTCGAGCAGGGGCTGCATGGGCGCCACGAACACGTCGTCGTAACGGTCGGCGAAGTTGCCGTAGTAGCTGATGTCGCCGAGCAGGAACACGTTCCCGAACGGCGCGGTGCGGTAGGTCTCGGCCATGCGCGTGGCGACGGCCATCGCCTGGCGCCCGCCGCTGCCGTTGTCGCCGATGGCGGCGAACGTCAGCCGGTCGGGACCGGTGGGCCAGGTCAGGGGGTCCAACGAGATCTCGGGAGCGCGGCCCGGGATGAGGTCCTCCCGGGCCAGCAGCGGGAGCACGTACCCGCCGAGCCCGGTGGCCGTGGCCGCCGCTCCGACGGCGCCGAGGCCGGTGGCGATGAACTGGCGCCGGCTGAGGCCGCCGGCCGTCACGTTGCCGTCGCCGTTCGTCGGAGGCTGCGAACCACGGCCTGCCAGGGTAGGAGGCCGGTGCGGTCACCGGCGACGCGGGGCCGTCCGCTCCCTGGCGGCCTCGCTACCAGCGGGCGATGACGTCGTCGGCGAAGCGACGGATGCCGTCGAGCTTCTGTTGCGGCGTGGCCTCGAGGCCGGCGTAGAACACCCACGGCCAGGTCATCAGGTGCGTGACGCCGGCGTCCGCCATGCGCCGGTAGCCGTCGAGGTCGGCGGCGTCCTTGCTGGCGCCCACCATGACGAACGGCAGGTGGTCGCGGCCGTACTCGCGCCGGAAGCCGTCGATCCGGGCCCGGATGGCACGCAGCTCGTCGGTCGTGTGCAGGTCGCTGATCCACCCGTCGTTGCGGGCGGCCCGGCGGAGCGCGGCGTCCGAGGTCCCTCCGACCCACACGGGAACCGGCTCGCTCGGCACCGGCTGCACCTCGAGCGGGGGCAGGTCGTAGTGGGCGCCGTGGTGCTCCACGACCTCGCCGGTCCACAGCGTCCGGATCACGTCCAGCATCTCGTCCGCCCTCCTGCCCCGGCCGGCGAACGGCTGCTCCATGGCGTCGAACTCCTCCTCCATCCACCCCATGCCGATGCCGAGGGCCACCCGGTTGCCGCTCAGCACGGCGGCGGTGCCGACGAGCTTGGCCACCGCCACCGGCGGCCGGGCGGGAAGCACGTAGATGTTGGTGAAGAACCGGAGGGTGGTGGTCTGACCGGCGAGGAAGGCGATCGTCACCCACGGGTCGGGCCACGGGGCTCCCATCCCCCACCGGCGGGAGCCGTCGCTCGTGTAGGGGTAGGTCGAACGGGTCGTGACGGGGTTGACGACGTGGTCGGACACCGCCAGGGCGTGCCAGCCGTGCGCCTCGGCCGTGGTCGCCAGGGGGCCCAGCTCGGCCGGGTCCGAGAACGTGGTGGCGAAGCAGAACTCCACAGGGGCGATCGATCGGGCGGGGCGGCGGTCAGGAGTGCGTGGCGCCGTCGATGCGGAGGTCGGCGCCGATGACGTGGGCGGCGTCGTCGGACGCCAGGTACGCGATGGCGGCGGCGACGGGCTCGGGACCCGAGGCGCCCACCGGCGCCATGATCCGGCGCACCAGGTTGGCGTCGGCGCCGTCGGGCACGGTTGAACGCGCCGGTCATCGGCGTGTCGATCGAGCCGGGGCACACGGCGTTGACCCGCAGGCCCTGCTTGGCGTACTCGACGGCCAGGGTGCGGGTGAGGGCGAGCACGCCCCCCTTGGACGCCGCGTAGGCGGCGGCCCACGGGTGGCCGAAGCTGGCGGCGGTCGAGGCGACGTTGACGATCGAGCCGCGGCCGGCCTCCACCATGCGCGGGATGGCGGCCTGGCAGAACTGGAACGTCCCGGTGAGGTTCACGCGCAGCACCCGGTCCCAGTCCTCGGGGGCGACCTCGTGGCTGTGCTCGAAGCGCAGGATGCCGGCGTTGTTCACGAGGACGTCGAGCCGCCCGGCCTCGTCGGTCGCGGCCGCCACCGCCCGCGGGGCCGTGGCCGCGTCGCCCACGTCCCCGGCGAGGGCGACGATGCCGGCCGAGGCGGCGGCGCCCTTCCCGATGGCTTCGACCGCCTCGGCCAGCGCCTCCTCGTCGCGGTCGACGGCCACCACCGTGGCGCCCTCGTCGACCAGCCGTTGCGCGGTCGCCCGGCCGATGCCGGACGCGGCACCGGTGACGATGGCAACCCGTCCCTCGAAGCGCTGCATTCCGTGAGACTAGAACGTGTTCTCGTTTCGAGCGAACGCGTTGTGTGACGACCGTCGCCCCGACGACAATTCGCTCGCCGGTGGCGTGCCGCCGAGCCACCATGCGCGATGCCCCCCACCACCATCGCCGTGGTCGGCGACCTGCAGCCCGGCAACCCCACCCACGACGCCATCGCCCCCGCGGTGGCCCACGCCGACGCCCTGGCCGGTCGTGTCGGCGAGAGCGCGACCGCCATCGAGTGGATCGCCACCGACGACGCCCTCGACCTCCCGCTCACCCGCCTCGACGGCTACGCCGGGTTCTGGATCGCACCGGGGAGCCCGTACCGCAGCATGGACGGCGCCCTCCGTGTGATCCGCTACGCCCGCGAGGCCGACCGCCCGCTGCTCGGCACGTGCGCCGGCTTCCAGCACCTCGTCATCGAGCTGGCCCGCGACGTCCTCGGCATCGCCGACGCGGCCCACGCCGAGAACGACCCCGACGCCACCAACCTGTTCGTCACCCTGCTGTCGTGCTCGCTCGTGGGCCAGTCCATGACCGTGTCGCTGCGCCCCGGGACGCAGGCCGCCGCGCTCTACCCCGCGCCGTCGGCGAGCGAGCGGTACTACTGCCGGTTCGGCCTCGATCCGGCCCGGGTGGGCGAGCTGGAGGCGGCCGGGATGGTCGTGTCCGGCGTCGACCAGGACGACGAGCCGCGCGTGATCGAGCTGCCCGACCGCCGGTTCGCACTGGCCACGCTGTTCGTCCCCCAGACCTCGAGCACGCCCGGGGCTCCGCACCCGGTCGTGGCCGGCTTCGTCGGCGAGACGCACGCGGCACGGAGTGTTCAGCTGACTTAACACTTCTGACGAGGTCGACCTACGCTGCTGGGCGATGTACAAGCTCTCCACCATCGCAATGGCCGTCCTGGTCGCCGCGACCGCGGCGTGCGGCGGCTCCGACGACGAGAGCGCCGGTGCCGACGACACCGGCGCCTCGTCGACCGATACGGGCTGGACGTTCACCGACGACCGCGACGTGACCCACACGCTCGACGAGGCGCCCGACAGCATCGCGGCCCAGAGCACGATCGCCGGCGGGCTCTGGGAGTACGGCGTCGACGTCGAGGGCGTGTTCGGCCCGTTGCGCCGGGCCGACGGCGAGCCCGACCCGGCCATCGGCCTGGCCGATCCCGACGACTTCGCCTCCCTCGGCGAGGTCGAGGGTGAGATCGACATGGAGGCGCTGGCCGCTCTCCGGCCCGACATCATCGTCGCCCCCATGTGGGGGCCCGACACGTACTGGGGCATCGCCGCCGACGCCGTCGACGAGCTCGAGCAGATCGCCCCGATCGTCGGCATCCGGGTCGACGAGCGGCCCATGGACGAGCCGCTCGCCCGCGTCGGCGAGCTGGCTGCCACCTTCGGCAACGAGGCCGCCGGCGAGGTCGACGCGGCTCGCACCGTGTTCGACGACGCCTCGGAGGGGCTGTCCGACGCCCTCGCGGCCAAGCCCGGCCTGTCCGTGCTCGCCGCCTCGGGGACGCTCGAGGAGCTCTACGTCGCGTGGCCGCCCGGCTTCCCCGACCTCAACTACTACGCGTCGCTGGGCATGCAGCTCGTCGAGCCCGCCGAACACCCCGAGTCGGGGGGCTTCTGGCAGACGCTGAGCTGGGAGCAGGTCGACACGTACGAAGCCGACCTGATCCTGTCGGACGTGCGGGCCGCCACGATCGAGCAGCAGATCGCGCAGATGCCCCCGACCGGCCAGGACCTGCCCGCCGTGCAGGCCGACCAGATGGTGGCGTGGCCTGCGGCGACGGCGCTCGGCTACGGCAGCTCCGCGGCCGTGCTCGCAGAGCTGACGGCAGCTGTCGAGGCCGCCGACGAGGACGTGGTCTGACCCGATCGCCGCGTTCGGCGGCGGCCCCTTACTCGTCGCCGGTGACGCCCTGGGTGTCGATCGCGGGATGCCGCATCCGCCGCAGGGGCCAGCGCGCCTCCGTCGCCCATCCGATCAGCGCCAGCGCCGAGAACACCCCGCCCACGACGCAGACCGCGGTCCAGCCGCCCCGGGCGTAGACCACCGCGGACGACGCCGAACCGACGACGCCGCCCATGAAGTTCACACACATGTAGGCGGTGGTCAGCCGGCTGCGGGCGTCGGCGCGCAGCCGGTAGACCTCGCTCTGGTTGGAGATGTGGGCCCCCTGCACGGCGAGGTCGAGCACGACGATGCCCACCACGAGCGCCACCAGCGAGCTCTCCGCGGGGAACAGGATCGCCCAGCTCGCCGCCAGGGCCAGGAAGAACCCGAGGGTCGACACCCGGGCCCAACCCGCATCGGCGATGCGCCCGGCGAACTGGGCCGCAACGGCGCCCGCCACCCCCAGCAGGGCGAAGAGCCCGATCGTGGCCTCGCCGTAGCCGTAGGCGTCGTCGAGCATGAACGCCGCAGACGTCCACAGCGTGGAGAAGCTCGCGAACCCGAGGGCGCCGTAGAGCCCCCGGCGGCGCAGCACCGGCTCCTCGCGGTAGAGCACCAGCACCGACCCGAGCAGCTCGCCGTACGGCGTGCGCACCGAGGGCAGCACCCGGGGAAGGGCCCGACGTGACACCGCGGCCAGCGCCACCATCGACAGCCCGGCGACGACGTAGACCGCCCGCCACCCGGACGCGGCGGCGACGAGGCCCGCCAGCGTCCGGGCCAGGAGGACGCCGATGAGCAGGCCGGCCATCACGGTGCCGACGGCTCGACCTCGCTGCTCCGGGCGGGCCATGTCCGCGGCCAGCGCGACGTACACCTGCGCCGCCACGCTCGTGACGCCGACCAGGGCGACGGCAGGGAACAGCACGGCCAGCGAGGGCGCGGCGGCGATGACCAGGAGCCCGCCCGCGGTCAGCCCGCAGATGAGCGTGACGAGGCCACGACGCTCGACCCTGTCGCCGAGCGGCACGACGAGCGCCAGCCCCAGGACGTACCCGAGCTGGCTGACGGTCACGAGCAGGCCGACGACCGACGAGCTCGCGTCGAACTCGTCGGACAGCCGCGGCAGCAGCGGCTGCACGTAGTAGTTGCAGGCCACCGACAGGCCGCTCCCGACCGCCATGAGGGCGAGGAGCGGAGAGGTCAGCGCCGGACGGGACCCGTCGCCGCCGAGGGCGCGGTCCTGCCCCGGCGGCACGCGGTGAGCCCGAGCGAAGGAGGAGATGTCGCACTGCGTAGCACGGGCACTCGACCGCCCCACCGGTGGGAGCGTGCGCGGCGCCTCGACGGCGACCCCTCGCCAGCGACCTCGACCGCCTCGCGCCGACCTGAGCCGTCAGGTCGGCGATGCTCCGGGCGACGGCGATGCCGCCGGCTGTCGGGTGGGGAGCCTGCGACTGAAGAACAGGGCGATCACGGCGATGACCGCGAGGATCGACAGCGACGCGCGCAGCGCGTCGATGCGGGCCGTGGTGTTCTCGTCGACGATGGCGTCGGCCGTGGCGGCGGGCACCCCGGCCTCGTCGAGCGCGGCTTCCAGGTCGGCATCGGAGACGAACGGAACGCCCGCCGACAGCTCGACGGTGGCGGTGGCGGTCAGCTCGGCGGGGACCTCGGGGTTGTCCTCGATGCCGGTGAGCAGCGACGTGGTGAGCGTCGAGATGAGCACCGCACCTGCCAGCGCCGTGCCGATCGAGGCGCCGAGGTTGGTGCCCGTGTTCTGGAGGCCACCCACCTCGCTGCTCTGCTCGTCGGGTACCGACGACACGGTGACGGCGCCGAGCTGGGAGGCCAACGCCCCGATGCCGAGACCGGCGAACAACATGGGCCAGGTCACGATCTCGGGCCCGGCGCCGGCCTCGAGGGCGGCGACCATCACGACGATCCCGGCCAGGAGCGCCAGGTAGCCGAGCTGGACGACCCGGCGGGGCGAGGCGTCGGGGAAGAGCTTGGGGATGCCGACGGCGGCCAGCAGCAGCGTGATCGACAGCGGCAGGAGCCGGACACCCGTGGCGATCGCCGACAGCCCGAGGGCCACCGACAGGAACAGCGGCACGGCGAAGAACAGCCCGGCCTGCAACAGGTACTGGAGGAAGAACGCGGTGAGGCCGCCGCGCAACACCGGGTTCCGGAGGATCGCCGGGTCGACGAGGGGCTCGGCACCCTGGTCGAGCTGCCGGTACTCCCATCCCATGAACACCCAGAGCACCACCCCGCCGCCGAGCATCAGCCAGATCGAGGGGGACAGGCCCAGCCACTCGGGGGCGGACTCCTTGGGCCGGACGAAGCCCCACTCACCCGCGCGCAGGATCCCGAACACGATCAGCCCGAGGCCGAGCGCCGACAGGGCGGTCCCGACGAGGTCGAGCCGGGCGCGCTCGGGCGTCGGTGCCGACATGCGCCGGGTGAGCACCAGGATCGCGGCGACGATGAGCACCTCGCCCGCGAACACCCAGCGCCACGACAGGTAGGTCGTGAAGAGGCCCCCGATGAGGGGGCCGGCGGCCACGGCGATGGCGCCGGCCGACGCCACCAACCCGTACGCCCGCGGCCGCTCGCTGCGGCCGAAGTTGGTGGCGACGAGCGCCACGATGGCGGGAAGGATCAGCGCCGCCCCGATGCCCTCGAGGAACGACCACCCGAGGATCAACACGCCGAGGTTCGGTGAGATCGCGGTGACGAACGATCCGCAGCCGTAGATGACACACCCGATCGCGAACGCGCGCTTGCGGCCGATGATCTGACCGATCTTTCCGCCGGTGATCATCAACGACGCCATCACCAGCGTGTACAGCGTGATGGCCGTCTGGATCCCGGTCACCGTCGTGTCGAGGTCCTTGGCCACCGTCGCGATCGACACGTTCATGACCGAGCTGTCGAGCGTCATCAGGAACTGCCCGGCCGCCAGCGTGGCGAGCACCGTTCCGGCCGCCGCCGCCGCCGCGGCCGCTCCCGCACCCGACCCGCTCGCGGTATCTGCAGCGCTCACGGGACGTGCACCGAGGAGCTGTCGACTGGATCAGGCACGGCCCACCCTTGTCGTCCGCCGGCACCGAATGCCAGGTTCGCGCCATCTTGCCAGGCGAATCCCGTGCCGGACCACCATGTCGACGACGGTCGATCACCTCGCGCTACATCGGCGGCGACCTGATGGAAGCGATCGTCGCGACGGGTTCGCTCTCCGGCGAGCTCCTCGGTGACCCGAGCGCGGAGCTCAGAGCCAACCTGGCCGACAGCGAGGTCGGCCTGTTCACGCCTTACCAGTCGATGTAGCCACCACTCGCGGGGAGACTGGTCCTGACCTCCCGCCGAGAATTTCTGATCGGGATGTCGAGAGTCCGAGCTCTGGTCCGTCCCCGGTGGTGAATGCGGCCAGCAGGGTCGCCGTGACACGAGGAGGACACACATGGCCAAGTACCTGTTGCTCAAGCACTACCGGGGCGCGCCGGCGCCGGCGAACGACGTCCCGATGGACCAGTGGACGCCGCAGGAGGTCGAGGCGCACATGCAGTTCATGCGCGACTGGGCCGCTCGGTTCGAGGGCACCGGCGAGTTCGTCGATGGACAGGCGTTGTCGCCCGACGGCGTCTGGGTCCGCTCCGACGGCGGGGGGCGGCCGCCGGTGACCGACGGTCCGTTCGCGGAGACGAAGGATCTGATCGCCGGATGGATGGTCATCGACGTCGACAGCTACGAGCGAGCGATCGAGCTCGCCGGCGAGCTGTCATCGGCGCCCGGGGCCGGCGGCGAACCGATCCACGAATGGCTGGAGGTCCGGCCGTTCCTCACGGCGCCACCCACCATCACCGAGTGATCGTGGACGTCGTCGAGCTGCGCGGGCTCGCCCCGAAGGTCCTGAGCGTCCTCGTCCGTCGCGGTGCCGACTTCGCGACGGCCGAGGACGCCGTGCAAGAGGGGCTGATCCGGGCACTCTCGGTGTGGGAGGACGACGCACCTTCGGATCCCGAGGGCTGGCTGATCACCGTGTCCTGGAGGGCGTTCCTCGACATGGCGCGATCGGACGCCGCACGTCGCGACCGAGAGGTCCGACTCGACAGCGATCCGCCCACGGGCATCGTGCCGTGCGCCGACGACACCCTGCACCTCTACTTCCTGTGCGCGCATCCCGACCTGACGCCGTCATCAGCGGTCGCCCTCACGCTCCGGGCGGTGGGCGGGCTCACCACCCGCCAGATCGCGCAGGCCTACCTCGTGCCCGAGAGCACGATGGCGCAGCGCATCAGCCGCGCCAAGCGCACGGTCAGCCGGGCCGGTCTCGATCGTCCCGGCGAGGTGCGAACCGTGATGCACGTGCTCTACCTCGTCTTCAACGAGGGCTACTCAGGCGACGTCGACCTCGCGGCCGAGGCCATCCGGCTCGCCCGCCAGCTGGCCACGTTGGTCGACGACCCCGAGGTCGACGGTCTGCTCGCCCTGATGTTGCTGCACCACGCGCGCCGCCGCAGTCGCACCCGACCGGACGGAGGGATCGTGCCACTCGGCGAGCAGGACCGGAGCCAGTGGGACACCGAGCTCATCGCCGAGGGAGTCGACATCCTCCAAACCGCCCTCGCGCAGGACCGGCTCGGCGAATACCAGGCCCAAGCGGCGATCGCCGCGCTGCACGCCGACGCCCGCCGCTTCGAGGACACCGACTGGGTGCAGATCCTCGAGTGGTACGACGAGCTGCTCCGGTTCGCCGACACCCCGATCATCCGGCTCAACCGTGCCGTCGCCCTCGGCGAAGCGGACGGCGCACCCGCGGGGTTGGCGGCACTGGCCGACATCGACGAGAACATCCCGCGTCGCGATGCGGTCGCTGCCCATCTCCAGGAGCGCAACGGCGATCTCGAGCTCGCTGCCCGCCTCTACGCCGCCGCGGCCCGCAACGCGCCGAACCTCGCAGAGCGCGATCACCAGACTCGCCAGGCCGCGCGGCTCAACCAACTCCTGCGTCACCCGCGATGACCGGGTCTCACGGCTCGACACGGTCGGAGCAACCGGGCCGGCGAGGGGCCAGACGATCGTGGCCGCCGACGGACGGGGCGGCATCTGGAGCATCCCCAGCGATCCCGACGAGTGGCAACGGCGCGCCTGCGACATCGCCGGACGCAACCCGTCCCGCGAGGAGTGGGCAGAGGTGCTGCCCGACCGGCCCTACCGCGAGACATGTCCGGAGCACCCGGCCAGCACCTGATCGACATCAGCTTTGAGACCTTCGTGCTCCGGTCGATGCTCTACACATCGGTTTCACCTGATGCTTGACGGGTCGACCGACACGCAGTGCTGGCAGCGACGGGCCCAGCTCTTGGCGGGCTCGAATCCGGCGGCAGAGCTTCAGCTCACGGTCTTCACGAACTGGCGGATCTCCCTCGCGCACGCTTCGGGGTCCTCGACCACACAGGCGTGGCCGAGCTTCGGAAGCACGACAAGCGCCGATGTCGAGATCGCGGCATGGAGCGCCTTGGCGTTCGCGAGCGGCGACCGAGCATCGGCGTCGCCGTGCAGGACGAGCGTCGGCACGTCGATCGTGGGCAGCACCGACCGTAGGTCGGTCTCCGCCCCAACATGGCCTGCTGCTCGAATCGTCGCCGGACGTATGTTCTCACGCATCATCGTGACCAACGCGGCGTCGCGGTCGGCCGGGATGAGGGCGGAGAACAAGCCCGGGTAGGACTTCGGGTCGAACGCGTCGCCGAGTTCAGCCATGCCGACGAACATCTCGAGCCGTCGTGCCACCTCGTCTTGGGGCAACGAACCTGCCCAGCCCGCGTAGCCGCCGACGAGCACGAGACTCGCTGACAACTCGGGTTGGCGCTGGAACAACGACAAAGCGACCATCGTCCCGAACGAGTGACCCACCAGATGCGGCCGCTCGAGGCCGAGCGCGGCCACGAACCCCGCCAGCGCGTCAGCGAACTGGGGCGCTCGCCAGCTGTCATCGATGTCCGACGACTCGCCGAAACCTGGAGCGTCCCACGCAATGACGGTGTGGTCACGTGAGAGGTCCGGGACCATCCACTGCCACGTGCGGCTGTCGCTCGGCGCACCGTGCACCATGACCAGGGCCGGCCCGCTGCCCACGCATGTGTACGCGATCCGCATCCCGTCAACGTCGACGTGTTCCACCCTGCGATTCTGACGCAGGTGAGAACGATGACTTCGCCCGCAAGGTGCCGTACCGGGCGCTTGCGCCCGTCGTCCTGCCCGAGGCCTCGGAGGGGTAGAGGGTTCTCGGCCGAGCATCGCCCATCACCTGGAACCGAAACGTCAAGCATCAGGTGAAGCCAGACAGCGGGACCGCAACCGTGTGCGGTCCCGCGTCATGGCTGACGATCGTGCCCCAGGACATGGTCGACAGTCGCCGTGATCGGTCTGCTGGCTGTTCGTCGCGCCACGTACGAACGACGATCCATCGAGCCCACGGAGGCGTCCGTCCTAGTGCGGCGACCTCTGGAAGTGGTGAGCGAGGACGTGGTTCACCGTCTTCTTGCCGATCGTGATTCCGTCCTCGACCGCGGAGCGGTAGTGGATGCCGCCCCAGATGCGGCCGTTGCCGACGTCGTATTCCAGGTCCTTGACCCGGTCGAAGTGGCGATCTCCGAGGCCCGTCAGGCTGGGGACCGTGAAGTCGATGTGGCCCGTTCCCAGGAAGTTCTGGATGACGCGCCCTCCGGCCGGGGTGATGCACGAGTGTGCGCTCGGATACTCCGGGTGGTTCGGTGTCGCCGGGAGCAGTGGAGTCCAGGCTGGGTCGGCCACCGTCGCGTCGTTGCCGTCGGTGTCCCCGGCCCGGATGGCGGTGATCGGGCGCCAGAACGGGTCGTGGTACTTGGCGTCGAAGCAGGCGATCAGCGCGTCGGCGTATGTCACGGACATCATCGCCATGAACCTCGACGCGTCCCCGACATCCAGGCCGTGGTCGAGCACGAACGTGCGGAAAGAGCCGCGTGCTTGTTGGACGGGGGGCTCGCCCCAGAACCGAGCCGCGACTGTCTGCTCGTCGGTCCGCGTCGTGCTCGTGCTCGAGCCGATCTCCTTGACCTCGTTGTAGTCGCGTGCCCACGTCTTGCTGTCGAGTGCCGGGGGGCCGCTTGGCCGGAACTGGTCGGCGGTGGCGAGGCTGAACGGCCGCATGAGGCCGAGGTAGGGGCCGATCGGGGGCGTGGGCGCCGTCGGGATCCAGACTCCGGGGATCGGTGGATCCGGCGGCGTGTACGTCACCGGCGCTCGAAAGCCGTCGTCGGCGCGCTCGGCGATGAGGAGAGCTGCAACCTGCTCGCCCGTTGCCACGCCGTCGGTCTTCGCCAAGCCGTCCGGGATCGTGGCCAGCGATTCGACGTACGCAGGATCGACGATCCCCGCCGCCTGGGCGGGCAGGTAGTGGACGAGAATGCGATGGGCGGCGGCGGCAACGGCGGCCTCGGCCGAGGCACCGTCAGGTGCGTCGACATCGATCGCGAACGGCTGATACCCACCCTCGATGGCCATCACAGAGTCGTAGACCGCGATGGCGACATAGGCGAAGATGGTGTGGCCCTCTGGGGGTGTGAGGCCCGCCGCGGTGAAGGCCCGTGAACCGACCAAGTCCCAGTCCGTGACGTACGTGTCCGGCGGGCCCGATGCTGGAGCATCCGCACTGCTCGCGGTGGCTCCGCTGGGCACAACGACCGCGGCGACGAGCAGTGCTGAAATCATCAACCAGAGCCGTCTCATGATGGCAACCCCTTCAAGAGGACGTGGGCGTGACACACCGTGATCGAAAGATCACGCGCGCCACTGCTTGAGCTTCAGCCGCCCGGAGAACATCGACATGGCGGATTGGGACGGGTGGCCCGCGCTCGCTACCGGCGGAGTGACGCCGTTGGACCCAGTCGGGCTCGCGGTCCGATTGCGCGCCAGGGAGGCGACACACTGGCCATTAGAGAAGGGCGCCGACATACACCCCACGAGGACGGCACGCATTGCGCCTCCTTGTGCAGGATGACCGCCCGCGCGCCCGCCCCGCGACGACAGCATGCCCTCACAGAGTGGCCGTGGCAAGCGTCATGCCCTCACAGAGTGGCCGTGCCAGGCCTCCTGAGCTGATCCACGCGCGAGGCCGCAGGCATCGAGGACGCATCGACCCGCCCGGTCGCGACCGTTGCCGTCGCCGAGTACGAACACTGCCTCGACCACTCCTACTCGCCGCGAGAGGAGAATCGAACTCCTGACCTACGCATCACGAGCCTGGTCCATGGCGACGTGCAGACGATGCTCGGCCACGCCGAGGCGAGCCTGACGCTCGACGTTTACGCGCAGGCGGACGCCAAGTTGGGTGAGGCAGCGGCCGAGGCGATGGGCGCCCGGTTCCTCGGGTCGGCGGCACGCGATGGACGCGCGATGGAGTCGGGTTATGACCGCGAGCCCGTTTGACCGGTTCCTCGGGCCTGTGGTGGCTGACCTGGGGGTCTGCCGGAGAGCCCGAGAGGAGAATCGAACTCCTGACCTACGCATTACGAGTGCGTTGCTCTGCCGTCTGAGCTACTCGGGCGGGACGAGTCACGATAGCAGCGGCCGTCCAGGTGACCGGAACCGGTTGTCCGTGCTGGTCAGGCACCACGGCCGGCACGCCACCGAGGCTGTCGTCGGCATCGTCGCCGCCCTCCCCCACCGTCTCGTCAGCGCCGTCGTTGTCTGGATAGCCGATCACGAACGCCTGGACGGGCCCGATGCTGATGGAGGTGTTGCTACTGGTGGGCGCCGTGCCATGCGACGCTGACACCTTGGCGAGGCACTCAGTGACCGACCTGGCCGCCGAACCGTGTACACCCATTGTCGATGGAACAGACACTGCCCGCATCACGCACATCAGGTGACTCGTGCACCGGTGTGACCACGTCATGAGCCAGGGAACGACACCGACCAGCGCCATCGCCACCCTGAAGATCACGGCCCGTCAGGCGGTCGGCGAAGCTGGTCCCTGGTGCGTGAAGGGGTCGGGGCAGCAGACCCTCAGAACACGCTCGGGACCTGCCGGACGGCGAGGTTGGGGTCCTGGTAATCGCCGGCGCGTTGGCGCTTGGGCAGCTTGACGTCGCGCTGCTCGAGCGGCTGGTACGGGATCTGGCCCAGAAGGTGGGTGATGACGTTCAGGCGGGTGCGCTTCTTGTCGTCGGAGTTGACGACGTACCACGGGGCCCACGCCGTGTCGGTCGCGGCGAACATGGCGTCGCGCGCCCGCGCGTAGTCGAACCACCGGCTGTAGGACTTGAGGTCCATATCGGTGAGCTTCCAGCCCTTGCGCGGGTCGTTGATGCGGCTCTCCAGACGACTGGTCTGCTCGTCTGGGCTCACCTCGAGCCAGTACTTGAGGAGGACGATGCCGGACTCGATCATCGCCCGCTCCACGTTCGGAACGAGTTCGAGGAAGCGCTTGGTCTGCTCCTCGGTGCAGAAGCCCATGACCCGCTCCACGCCGGCGCGGTTGTACCAGCTGCGGTCGAAGATGACGACCTCCCCGGCGGCCGGGAGGTGTGCGAGGTAGCGCTGGAAGTACATCTGCGACTTCTCGCGCTCGGTAGGCGCGGGGAGGGCGACGACGCGGAACGTTCGGGGGCTCACCCGCTCGGTGATCGCCTTGATGGTGCCGCCTTTGCCGGCGGTGTCGCGGCCTTCGAAGACGATGCAGATCTTGGCGCCCGACTCCTTCACCCACTCCTGGAGGGCGACGACCTCGCCGTGCAGCCCGCGGAGCTTGAGCTCGTACTCCTTGCGCTTCATCTTCGGCCGCGGCTCGCTATCGTCCGCCGCTCTGGAGGCGGTCGGCTGAGATCCGAGCGTGTGGTCGCGGTGCTTCTTGTCCTTCTTCTTGGCGTTGCTCATGTCGATCGACTTTCGGTGGTTGCGTTGGGGTGTGGGCGAAAGGTCGGGCTGTTAGCGCTGCGCTTCGTCGATGGGGGTCGTGTGGCCGGTGGCGGCCCGCGAGGGCGCGGAGCGTCCACCAGATCGAGGGCGACTTCAGCGCGGCCGGGGAGTAGCCGGGCGCCGAGGTGGGGATGCGGATCCGCAGCGCGCCGGGCAGGATGCGGAACTCCAGCGGCGGGTCGAACAGCATGGCCTCGCCGTCGACCCCGGCCTCGATGGGCGCACCAGATTCGACGGTGAAGGTGGGGGCGGCCCACTCGGTCCAGCCCGCGAAGCGGCCGACCCGGCGCGCCGACTCCGCGGCGACGAGAGCGGCGACGTCGCTGGCGCCACGGACCTTGGCCGCGGCGATGCCGAGCCGGCCGGTGTCGAGCCGGGCCCGGGTACCGAGCCCGGCGAGCGTCGTCAGCTCGTAGGGGTTGTTCGAGACCTGGATGAGTTGGGCGCCGTCCTGGCGGGTGCCGTCACGATCGGCGAAATGAAGGTCGAACGGCTCGGCGTCGGGGCCCAGCAACGCGGGCAGCATCGCCGCGGTCGTCTGGCGTTTGGCGTCGCGGTACTCGGGCGACTGGATGATCTTGGCGTAGACGCCCAGCGACACGTTGTTGACGAACACCCGGCCGCTCACCTCGGCGAGGTCGATGCGCCGCTCGACCGCCTCGTCGAAGGCGTCGAGCGCGCCGACGACATCGTTGCGGTCGAGGCCGACGTCGAGGGCGAAGTGGTTGCGGGTACCGGCGGGGATGCAGACCAGCGGCACGTCGGCCGCCGCGGCCACCGAGGCAACCAGCGCCTGGGACCCGTCACCGCCGGCCATACCGATCACGTCGGCGCCGCGGTCGATGGCACGCTGGGCCAGGTCGAGCATGTCATCACCGGGCTGGAGCACCACGGGCTCGATGCCACGCCGGCGGCACTCCTCGACCAGATCGAACCGCTCCGCCTTCCCGCCCCCGGACTTCAGGTTCATGATGAGGACACCCTGCCGGGCCGGGCCCACCGGCGTGCCCGGGACCGCCTGCGCCTTCAGCGCGGCGGCGTCTCGCCGCAGGGCGTACCGGGCGAGAACGGCGGACACTGCCAGCAGGGCGACCACCACGACCAGGCCCAGCCCCTGGTCCTCGGCGGTGAGCACGACAGCGGCCAGCAGCACCAGCATCGCCACCGCGGCGACGCCGGCAACGATCCGGATCCGGCCCTTGCGGGTGGCTGCGATCCACGCCGCGGCGGCCAGCACTGCGGGCAGCACAAGCGCCACGATCAGCCGACCCACATCGCCCACAAGGCTGATGGCACCAACCACCACCGCGGCCCCAGCGAGTGCCAGGGCGCCGATGGCGGCGGCCCGACGCGCCGGGTCCAGTCGCTGAGCGGCTCCGTTCGTGTCGGTCATGACATCTCCTGGGTCTCGCGCCATGCAAGGCGAGGAACGCCGCCACGGTGTCGCCGACGGTGCCGAAGAGTGCATCTGGGTCGATGGCCTGAACCGCCGGGGGTTCGTAGAGGTCTGGCTATTGAGTCCCGGCCTCGGCGATCGGGATCGTCTGACGATGGTCGACGGCCTCGAAGATGGACAGGCCCTCCTGCGTCTCGACTGGTGCCTGCGATTGTGCAGGGCGCCCGACCGACCGCGCATCGCCTGGTCTGCATGATTGTGTGGCACATGTCGACGGCCAGCGGCTCGGCGGCCCGGCACACAGCGACCGGCCTGCCATGGGCGGCGACCCCGGACGGAGGTCCTGAGCGCCAGCCGAGATCCCAGATTGCTCGTTCGCCGGGTCGAAGAGTCGCTCATGTCCGGGGACGGATCCGTCAACCGTGTCCCGGGATCGGACACAGATGCCAGGCAACATGCCAGCCAACTGTCCGGTTCCACCTGATGCGCGACGTTTCGTTTCCAGGTGATGGGCGACACTCCGCCTAGAACCTCTACCGCTCCGAGACTTGGGGCGCACAAGGGGGATGCCGCATGCGCCCAGATCGGCACCTTGGGGGCACCCGCCAAGCTCGGTTGGGTGCTCAGGTCTGGTGACCTAGGCGCGACGAGCGCCCCGGCACCGGTCGAGCCGGCACCGGGGCTTGCGTCTGGCCGGAGGCTTCGTCGTCTCAGTCGGCGTCGCGTCGCACCAGCAGCGCCGTCCCGAGGACCAGGGCGGCGATGACGTAGCCCCAGAAGATCGATGCGTAGAGCGGGTTCGACAGCGCCGATGCCACGATCTCGGGCGAGTCGAAGTCCGATTCGACCCCGAGCGTGCGGAAGCCGGCATCGAAGGGCAGGAACCGCACGACCTCAGCCGGGGCGAACTGGACGACGAGACCCTCGACGACCAGCCACCACACGAGCACACCGGAGACCGCGCCGGCGCTGTGGCGCACGACCATCCCCACCCCGAGGCCGAGCAGCGCCGAGCCCCAGGTGTAGAGCAGCGCCCATAGCACGGTGGCGAGGAGGCCCGACGTGCTGCCGACTTCGATGCCCCCAGCGATGGCGCCCAGGAAGCCGGTGGTCATGCCGACGACACCCAGCGCCAGGCCGAAGCCGGTGGCAAGGAGGGTCTTGGCGACCACGACGGGCCACCGCGACGGGTGGGCGGTGAGGGAGCCGGCCAGGGTGCCGTGCTGCACCTCGGCGGTGAACAGCAGGACTCCGGCGATGGCGGCCAGCACTGCGGTCAGCAGTGTCGGGTAGACGAAGACGTCGGTGACGGTCAGGACCTCGTCGGTGACGAAGGCGGCGGTGGCCCACGAGGTGAGCAGGCCGATGATCGCCGAGATGGCGAGGAGGACCTTGTTGGCCCGCACGGTGGTGGACTTGATCCGTTCGCTGCGAAGGACCGCAGCGAGCTGGCCGGCGGGGCGCGGGCCGGCGGTGGTCGTGGCCTCGGCGGCCAGCGGGAGCGGTACCTCGGTGGTGGTCATGGGGGGTTCCTCGTGCTCAGTGGTGGAGTTGGCGGTGGCGGTGGTCATGCGGAGGCGAACTCGGCGGATGCCGTGGTCATCTCGAGGAGGCTGTCCTCGAGTGACATCCCGGTCCGGGACGTGACGGATTCGACGGTCTCGGCGGCGATGAGCCGCCCGGCGCCGACGACGACGAGGTCGTCGGCGAACTTGGCGAGCTCGGCGATGAGGTGGCTGGACACGAAGACCGTGCCGCCTGCGTCGGCGAAGCTGCGCAGCCGGTTCCGCAGCCAGCGGATGCCGTCGGGGTCGAGGCCGTTGGACGGCTCGTCGAGCAGCAGGACCCGGGGGTCGCCCAGCAGGGCGCTGGCGAGCGCGAGCCGCTGGCGCATGCCGAGCGAGAACCCGCCCGCCCGCTCGTCGGCCACGCTCTCGAGCCCGACGTCGGCCAGCACGTCATCGACCCGGGAGGTCGGGATGTTGCTGAGGGCGGCGGTGGCCCGCAGGTGGTTCCGGGCGGTGCGACCCGGGTGCATGCAGCGGGCGTCGAGGACGGAACCGACGGTTCGCGCGGGGTGGGCGAGGTCGACGTAGCGGACACCGTCGTAGCGGACCTCGCCTCGGTCGGGCCGGGCGAGGTCGACCATCATCCGCATGGTGGTGGACTTGCCGGCGCCGTTGGGGCCGACGAAGCCGGTGACCCGGCCGGCCTCCAGCTCGAAGCTGAGGTCGTCGACGGCGCGCCGCTCCCCGTAGTGCTTGGTGAGTCCGGTGACGTTGATCATGTCTGTGCTCCGTGGGTGTGGGCGGGGTGGTGGTGGGCGGCGTCGGTGGGCGCGATCGAGATCACGTCGACGTTCACCGACGTGAGGTGGGCGAGGACGCCGTGGAGGTGTGAGCGATCCCCGATCTCGCCGACGAGGCGGGTGATGCCGTCTCCGCCGTGGTCGAAGGTGAAGTCGTCGAGCAGTGGCCGTAGGAGCCGGGCGCTGGGCCGGCCCCGCAGGACGATCTCATAGGTGGTGTTCTCGGGCATGGAGGCACCATCGCCCCCACCTGGACGAGACCGCCTCATCCACCCCGTCATCTCACCCGGGTGAGATCGAACCGTAGGGTGAGCCAGGTGACGCAGGACTGGGAGTCGGGCCTCGCCGCCACCAAGGTCCAGCCGCCGATGCCGCCCCGGCACCTCGTCCAGCGTCCCCGACTCGATGTCGCCCTCGACACCGCCGTCGATGCGCAGGTCCGCCTGGTGCTGGTGAGCGCCCCGGCCGGCTCTGGCAAGTCCACACTGCTGGGAGCCTGGCTGGCCACCCGGCCCGAGGCAGTGGCCTGGCTCCAGGTCGAGGACTCCGACTCCGACCCGGCCCGCTTCTGGTCCCACCTCGCGCAGGCCATCGGGCGGACCCAGCCGAGCATCGTCGCCGCGCTCCAACCGTTGGTCGCCGGGTCGAACGGCGACGAAGCCGCAGTGGTCCCCGCCCTCATCAACCGACTGGCAGAGCTCCCCGATCCGCTTCTGGTCGTCGTCGACGACTACCACCTCGTGGACGACGACCGAATCCACCGGGGCGTGGAGCGCCTCGTCGACCTGTGCCCGCCGCAGGTCACCGTCGCGCTCGCCACCCGCATGGATCCGCCGTTTCGGATCGGGCGGCTGCGCGTGCGTGGACAGGTGGCGGAGATCCGCGCCCAGGACCTCCGGTTCACCCCCGAGGAGGCGGCCGGTCTGCTCGGTGGCACCGATCCCTCCCTCGACCCCCGCCTGATCACCCAGCTGTGCGGCCGCACGGAGGGCTGGGCTGCGGGCCTCGTCCTCGCCGGTCTCTCCCTCCAGCACGCAGGCGACCCCGAAGGCTTCGTCGCGGCGTTCCGGGGCGACGACCGCCTCGTCGTCGAGTACCTCCGCGACGAGCTGCTCACGGGCCTCGACGCCGACGATCACCGACGGCTGCTGGAGACCTCGGTCCTCGACGAGTTCACCGGCGATCTCGTCGATGCCGTCACCGACGACAGCGGCAGCGCCGAGTGGCTGCACGCGACGGCTCAGGCGAACCAGCTCCTCGTCGTCCTCGATCGCACCGGCACGTGGTTCCGCTACCACCACCTGCTACGAGATCTGCTCCGCCTCGAGGCACAGGCGGCCATGCCCGAGCGCCTCCCCGAGCTCCACCGGCGGGCCGCTTCCTGGTTCGAAGCCGCGGACGACCACGGCCGAGCGGTGAGCCACCGCCTCGCCGCCGGTGATCTCGGAGACGCCGCCCGGCTGATGCGCCTCCACGGGCCCCGGCTGCTGCGCGCCGGGCAGATCGACACTCTCCGCAGCCTGCTCGATCGGCTCGGTGAGGTCACCCGCACGGAGGTCGCGTGCGCCTTCCTCGCCGGGTGGTGCGAGTTCCTCGCCGGTCGCTACGCAGAGGCCGAGCGGTGGCTCGATATCGTGGTCGACCTCCTTCCCGCCGGCTCAACAGCGGCGACGTCGCTGCGCATCAACCTCGCCCTGGCCACGGGCGACGTGGCCGGTGCGCTCGACGAGGCGAGGACCGCCCTGGCCGCGGGCCCGCTCGCCGACGGCCTCCCCGAGCTGGCCACCGCCATCGGTGCTGCGCACGCCTGGGCAGGCGTGGCCGACGAGGCGCGTTCCGCCCTCGACCTGGCAGTGGCGCGAGCCGACGTCGAGCAGAGCCGCACGGCCCAAGCCGTGTCCCTCGTCCACCGGAGCGTGGTCGAGCTCGAGCACAGCGCGCCTGGCGTCGCTCACCGAGCAGCCCAGACGGCGATCGACAACGCCGAGCGGTTCGGGCTGTCCGGCTACCACGGCATCGCGCCGGCCTTCGCCATCCGGGCTCGAACGGGCGACGATGCAGCCCAGGTCCGCGATGACGTCGGCTACGCGCTGGCGAGCGCCCGGCGTTCATCGACCCCGCTGGCCTTCGGCTTCGTGCTCGCGGTCTGCGGCGACACGCTCCTCGATCACGGCGATCCCGCCGGCTCAGCGCTGCTCGAGGAGGCTCGCTCCGTCGTCGATCGGTTCCGAGACCCAGGCATCGCCGGCCGCTATCTCTCGCGCGCCGAGTCACGCCACGGCAAGACCACCGCACGGCCCGCACCGGTGGCCGACCTCGTCGAGCAGCTCACCGACCGCGAGATGGCAGTGCTGCGCTACCTGCCCAGCGGGCTGAACCAGCGCGACATCGCCCGGGAGCTGTACGTGTCGATCCACACCGTGCGGACCCACTGCCGCGCCATCTACCTCAAGCTCGGCGTCGGGGACCGCCACGCCGCCGTCCAGGCCGCCCGAGACCACCAGCTCATCTGACGCCCGGTCGCCGCCGGTGGCTCGTCAGGAGCGGCGCTGGAGCACCATCCTCGGGGGATGGTCCGGTCGCTCGCACGCCCGGCGTAGGTGTCGTAGCCGCGGTACGCGTCGCCCGAGCGGCCTTCTAGGGGTGTCCCCTACCGCCGGTTCCGGGCGGTCAGCACGTGGCCGCCTGGCCCGGCGCGCCCAGTCGACGCGTCAAGCATCAGGTGAAACCGATCTGTCACGCATCACCCGAAGTCGGACAACTGTCTGGCTTCACCTGATGCGTGACGGAGCTGCGCCGGGTGATGGGCGACAACTTCCCTAGGACGCCTACATCTGCGGTCGGTGTCGGCCCGGACGGCTCGGAGGCGCCCCGACAGGCACTCTTGGGATGGCGGCGGGCGCTAGCTGGCAGCCGAAGCGAGGCGAGCGACCGCTTGCGCGTGTGTGACGGCGCTGTCGTACCTGGCTCCAGTGGGAACGCCTCCGATGGCCACCGTGACGAAGGTGTCACCGAACACAAGGGAGACCTCGTCGACGTACGGTCCCATGGTCACGGGTTGTATCCAGAGCCACTCGAAGGCCAGGAAGCGAACGCCTTGGGTCCCTGGTAAGTCGGGGACGTCGAAGGTCTCGACGGCAGCCTGGTCGACCCGCGCCATCCAGCGCCGGGCTGCCCTCATGGCGTCCTCGCCCGAAGGGAACCGCGTCGCCGACACGGCGACCCCGCCGTAGGTCTCGTGCTGCCAGTATCGGCTCCAGCCATCGACCGCGTCGTCGAGCGCGTCGCGGAATGTAGCGAGGTCCATCGGTCCGTCCATGGTCAACCTGTAGTCCGGGCCCGGGGACGAAGGCATGAGCGCGGCAAGCGTGTCCGGCCGGGCGGGACCCAGATCGGCAAGTACGTCGCCGAGGGTCGCCTGCATCCGTGCCAGCTCGGTGGTCGTGACCGCGCAGATGCGCCGCTCGCCGTTCTCGTCAACGACGATGGCGACGAACGGTTCATCCACCTCGTCATCGTCGAACGTCAGCCAGTAGGTCAGCTCGACGGCGTTGTGGCCCTCGAGCGAAGGTTCGACATCCGGGTCCTCATCGGTGACCTCGATCCGGCCCATGGCCACGCGACCGACGGCTTCGGTGAAGCGGCGCAGGTCGCCCTCGAAGGCCTCGCGATCGTCGGCCGCGATGCGACTCACCTCGCAGCGAAGGTCCATCGCCGCGTCGATGTCACCGTCGCTCATCGCCGCCGTATAGGCCCTGATCACCTCACCATCCGACGACTCCTGCCGCTCGCCCGGTATCGAAGTCGACGACGTGGTGGAACTCGACCCCTCGCCACCCCCGCCACATCCGACGCCGACAACCGCCACGAGCGCGGCGACACAGACCCGACGCACCGAGGTACCCAGCAACATCCCGGGAGTCTGCCAGCCGGCGCCGACCCGACGTGTCCCGAATCGCCTGAGTCCAAGCCGGATCTGGGCGCCCCAGCGCGTCTCCGCTGCACAGTCAGCGCTGTCGGGGCGTCACGGATCAGGTGACACTGGATCGTCACGCCTCAGCCGGAGTCGGACAAACATGCCAGCCAACTCTCCCACTCCCCGACGCCCAAGTTACGAGTGCGTTGCTCTGCCGTCTGAGCTACTCGGGCGGGACGAGTCACGAAAGCAGCGGCCGTCCAGGTGACCGGAAACGGTTCTCCGTGCTGGTCAGGCACCAGGGCAGGCACGCCACCGAGGCCGTCGTCGGCATCGTCACACCCTTCCCATCGTCTCGTCGCCACCCTCCGGCTGTCTGGGAGGTCCCGTCGGAGGACGGGCGTGTGCGCCGAGAACGGCACCTCGCGGGCAGTAGTTCGAGAGCCGGGCGCGGTCAGCCAGCGTCTCGCTCGCGTGCCCGGATCGTCTCGAGCGATTCCTGGAAATGCCAGTGGTGGCCTTCGAGATCGTCGGCCTCGTAGCGACGGTAACCGTAGAAGGCGTCCTCGATCGGCATGGTGATCGTGGCGCCCTCGGCGAGGGCACGTTCGTAGTGCGAGTCGATGCCGTTGACCGCGACGTTGATCATCACCGTCGCATGGCCGACATCGCCGGGGCTGTAGAGGTGGTGGACGTCCCGCGCGGCTGCGGTCGCCCGGCCGATCATGACCACGCCGTCGCCGAACTCGAGCCAGGCGAGCATCCCCTCGTCGTCGTCGCCATTGCCCATCCGGGCTTCGCGGCGTTCGGTGAACTGGAACACGCGGGTGAGGTACTCGAGCGCTGCGACTTCGTCCGCATAGGTGAGACGCGGGTACATCGCCGGTGTGCGGCTCCATGCGTCGGCTTGAGGTGTCGTGGTTCCGATGGTGGACATCAGCCTCTCCTTCTGGCGCTTGAACAGTCCGGGGTCGCCCTCGTCGACGGGGTAGACCCGGTCGGGTCGAAGTGTCTCTGTCACGTGTTCTTCCTCGTTCTCGCCGACGAGTTCGCGGAGTCGGCGACGCGCCCGGTTCAGCCTCGAACGCACCGTGCCGACGGGAACGTCGAGCGCCGCAGCGATCTGGTCGTACGGCATGCCCTCCCAGGCGAAGAGCAGGAGGGTGTCGCGTTCTCCCTGCGGGAGCGTGGCGATCGCGGCGGCGACGTCGGCCCAGAGCACTCGAGGCGTCGAGGCGAGCGTCGACCTCGGAGAAGAGGTCGGGTGCGGTGATGGACGTGTTCACCAACCGTGCTGTCGCGTCGAGGCGGCGAGCCTCTCCCTGCCGATGGCGGGCCAGCAGGTTGCTCGCGATCCCGTACAGCCAGGGCCGCGCCGCCGCTCGCTCGGTGTCGAAGCCCGCCCGCTCCTCGAATGCGATCCGAAAGAGCTCCCCCAGCAGCGAGTCGGCGTCATCGGGGCCGACCCGGCGCACGAAGTAGCGGAACATCGTCGTCGCGTGCCGGTCGAACAGTTCGCCGAAGGAGGCCGGCGACGAGAACGAGCACGCGATGACCTCGGCGTCGGTGCGCGCATCCATCACCTCATGTTCTTCGCTCGCAGCGCCGAGTTCGGACCTGCTGCTGCGGACAGCCGCGTACCCGCCGAACTCGCCGCCCCGAGCCCGTCTCGGATCCCCGCTCACCGAGGGTCACGACCGGGGCGGACGTCGCCGACTACGCGGACCGCACGACGCAGAGCTCGTTGTCGTCCGGATCGGTCATGAGCACCCGGTCGACGTCGCCCTGGCCGACGTCGACCCGGGTCGCGCCGAGCGCCACGAGACGGTCGATCTCGGCCTGCTGTTCGACGTCGTCGACCGGCGCGACCTCGAGGTGCAGCCGGTTCTTGCCGAGCTTCGGGGGCAGCGGCGGACCACCCCAGGTGATCATCGGCCCGGTGCCGTCGGGAGCACGGATCGCTGTCTCCTCGTCCTGATCCCAGACCAACGGCCAGCCGAGCGCGGCGCTCCAGAAGTACCCGACCTCCCGCGTCCCGTCACAGGTGATCGAACCCAGACGCCCGCAGTCCGCGAGGAACGAGTTGCCCGGCTCGATCACGCAGAACTCGTTCCCCTCGGGATCGGCCAGCACGACATGGCCCTCCTCGGGTCGCTGCCCGATGTCGATGTGGCGCGCGCCGAGGTCGACGAGCCTGGCCACAGATTCGCGCTGGTCGTCGAGGGACGTGCTCGTCAGATCGAGGTGGAGCCGGTTCGGGCCGACCTTCGGCTGTGGGACCGGCATGAAGTCCATCCGGAACCTCGTGCCGTCGGTCGGCACGAGACCGACCTTCCCAGCGGTCTCGTCGCCGACCTCCCAGCGCAGCGCCTCAGCCCAGAACCGCGCGAGACCGGGCGGATCGTTCGCATCGACGCAGAGCGCAACGAGCCGAAGAGACATCCCGCTCCCAGCATCGCAGCCTCGGTTGGCGACGACCTCCCGACATTCGTCGTCGCCGAACTGGTGACCCCGAACGCCCGCGTGCCGGGTTGGGCACGCGAGGATCTCGCTGCGACACTCCGCCCGCTCCGCTGAGAGCGTCATCGGGGAGCCAGCATCCGGCTCGGTGGTCTAGCGGGGATGTCCCCTCAGCCAGTCGACGTAGTCCGGCACGGCGCGCTCGACGTCGTAGGCCGGTCGGAAGCCGGTGTCTGCCCGCAGCCGGGTGGTGTCGAGGTGATTGTCCGGGGGCCTGTCCGGGTTGCGACCCGGCGGGAGGGTGATGGCGGCGCCCGGTACCGCAGCGTTGATCGCGGCCACGACCTCGCTGTACTGCACCAGCCGTCCGCTCGACACGTTGTAGATGCGGTGGTTCAGCCGCTCCGCGACCATGAGCAGCGCGATGGCCCGGCCGCAGTCCTTCACGTAGCAGAGGTCCGTGCGGTCCTCGGCGTACGCGGCCGGGCGGGGCGGGGTGAGATCGGGGTCCTCCCCCCAGACCGCTGCGCTGAGCAGGCGGGGAAGCGCGAAGAACGGGTTGTCGGGCAGGCCGAGGGGTCCCCAGATGGTGCCGATTCGCAGGCTCACCGTGTCGAACCCCGCACTGTCGCCGGTCAGCGTGGCGAACAGCTCTGCGGTCTTCTTGAACACCGGGATCTGGTGCGCTGCGACCACCGGCAGTGGGGCGTCCTCGCGCCACGGGACCTCGTCGACCCCCGCGTACACGCCGATGGTGCTGGCGACGGAGAACCGCCGCACGCCCCAGACCGTCGCCGCCTCGAGGGCGTTGAGCAGGCCGAGGCTGTCGGCGCGGAGGTACTCGACCGGATCGGGCAGGTCGTGGCGGGCGGCTGCGAGGTGCACGATGCCGGTGATCTCGTGCCGCCTTCCGATGTCGAGGAAGGTCGTCTCGTCCGCGGTGTCCAGCGGCTCGACGACGACTCGGCCGCCGGGCTCGCCGGCGAGGTGCTCCGGCAGCTGGGTGGACCGGTGCGCAGTGAGCACGACGGATTCTCCCAGGTCGAGCAGCGCCCGAGCGGTGTGGGACCCGATGGAACCCAGGCCGCCGGTGACGAGGATCATTCGTGATCCTCCACCGCAGGTGTGGTCATGACGCCGGGGAGGCGGTCGCCGGCGAAGTCGAGCAGGCCGACCCATGTCGGACGGACGGTGATGCGTGCCATGCGGGTGCCGGTCTGGTCGGCCATGGCGAGGTAGTGGCCGGCGGCTTCTGCGCCGAGGTACTGCCGCGCTGAGCGGGCGTAGTCGGGATCGATCCCGTCGACCTCGGTGACCTCCGCCTTGCCTCGGATGAGGAGCACCTGTGCGGGTGCGCTCTCGGTGTCGATCGAGACGGCGACGTCGGGTCGGGCGCGCAAGGCGGACAGCCGACGTGAGGGCTCGGCGACGTGCGGTGCGCGGATGAACGTGGGCATGACCAGCTCGCCATCGGTCCACTGGAACCAGCTGGCGACGATCCGTGGGGTGCCGTCCTTCGCCGTGTAGGCGACGCGGGCCGGGATGGCTGCGGCCAGCAGCGTCCTCGCGAGAGGGCTGTCGAGCAGCTCCGGATTCCCCTGTGGCAGGGCGGCGAGGTCAGCGTCGGTCATGGCTGCGTCTCCTGTTGGTCTCGGTGTCGCCTTCGGTCGCGAGGGTCATCGCTCGACCGCGTAGTGGAGATGGGTGACGCCCGGGGCGGGCACCGCCTCGACGAGGCGGAGCCGGATGTGCCCGGGCAGCTCCTGGAAGAACGGACGGCCGGCGCCGAGCAGGACCGGCACCTGGTGGAGGACCAGCTCGTCGACGAGCCCTGCCTTCAGGGCCTCGGTCACCACACCGCCGCCCATCAGCGCGACGTCCTTGTCGCCGGCTGCCTCCCGGGCTGCCGCGACCGCGTCCTCGATCCCGGTCGTGATCAGCGTCTGGCGGCCGCCCATCTGCGGCGCCGGCCGGTGGCTGAGGACGAACAGCGGAGCCGTCGGGTGCGGACCGCCGTCGTCGCCGAAGCGGTCGGAGTCCTCGTAGGTGTTGCGCCCGGCGAGGCTCGCGCCGACACGACGGGCGCCGGCGTCGAAGACCCGGGCGCTGGGCTCGCTGAGCGTGAAGCCGTCGAACACCTGGCTGGGGACGTCACCGTCGCCGTACCAGTCGAAGAGCGTCGCTCCGTCGCCGAGCCCTCGCCCGGGGCCAGGGTCGCGACCGGTGATGTACCCGTCGACCGAGACGGCCATCGCACTGAAGACCTTGCTCATCTCCGTCACCCCTCCCGAGTTCCTTCAAGAGACGCTGTGAACCCTAACACAGCAGCGTTCCCTGAGGGAACCCCGCTTGCTAGGCTGCGCCCATGCAACGCACGAACTTCGGGGAGATGGCCTGCTCCATCGCGCGCACCCTCGACGTGATCGGCGAGCCGTGGTCGCCGCTGATCCTGCGTGACGTGTGGGTCGGGATGCGCCGGTTCGACCAGCTCCAGGCCGACCTCGGGATCTCGCGCAAGGTCCTGACCGAGCGGCTCAACCACCTCGTCGACCACGGCGTGCTCGAGCGCCGTCCCTACGACCGGCGGCCACGCCACGAGTACCACCTCACGTCCAAGGGCACCGAGCTCGTGGACCTGCTCATGGTCATGGCCGGCTGGGGCGACAGGTGGCTGGCGGGCGACGCCGGCCCGCCCGCGCTCTACCGCCACCACGCGTGCGGTGAGATCAGCCACGTCGAGCTGCGCTGCGCACACTGCGGCGAGCCGATGCACGCAGGCGACGTCGACCTGCTGTCCGGCCCCGGCGCAGCCCCGTGATCGAGGCGGATCCAGAGCATCCCGGTCGTTACCGTGCCGTTCGTGACCTTCACGCTGTTACCCGCCGTCGACGTCGCCGACGGTCGAGCCGTCCGGCTCGTCCAGGGCGAGGCCGGCAGCGAGGCCACCGACGGCGACCCGCGCGACGCCGCGCTCGCGTGGCAGGCCGGCGGAGCGGAGTGGATCCACCTGGTCGACCTGGACGCGGCGTTTCGTCGGGGCTCCAACGCCGAGCTGCTCGCCGCCGTGATCGGGGAGCTGGACGTCGAGGTGCAACTGTCGGGCGGCATCCGCGACGACCCCTCGCTGGAGAGGGCGCTTTCCACCGGCTGTGCGCGGGTCAACCTCGGCACGGCGGCGTTGGAGGACCGGGCATGGTGCGCACGAACGATCGCCGCGCACGGCGACCGCATCGCCGTCAGCCTCGACGTGCGCGTCGTCGACGATCCGGGCGGCTCGACGCAGCACCGGCTCGCCGCCCGTGGCGGGACCGCCGAGGGCGGCGACCTGTGGGAGGCGCTGGCGCGGCTGGAAGAGGACGGCTGCGCCCGCTACGTCGTCACCGACGTGAGCAGAGACGGCATGCTGCGCGGCCCCAACGTGGAGCTCTACCGGGCGGTCACCCGCGCCACCACGGCCCCGGTGATCGCCTCCGGCGGTATCTCGTCGATCGAGGACCTGGTCGTCCTGGCCGAGGCCGCCGCAGCGGGCGCGAACCTCGAGGGCTCGATCGTCGGCAGAGCGCTCGACGCCGGCCGATTCACCCTGCCCGACGCGCTCGAGGCGATGCGGCGGATCGACGAGGCCGCGCGATTCGTGGTGTGACCGGGGAGGCGTGACGCCGCGTCGTCCCCCGTCTGGGCATCAACGCGGGGGCAGTCCGTGCAGAGCGTGCCTGCGGGACACAGACAGGACACGGCCTTCACGGTTCCGGCCGGCGGCCGGCACCACTAGTACGAACGCACCGGCGGGAGGTGGGCGACGAGCGACTGCAGCAGCAACGTCTCGTTGGGGTAGCGCTGGAGCGAGACCGCGGCGGCGTCGAGGCGCGTCGTCGCTTCGACGAGGTCGCGTCGCGGGCCGAGCGCGGCGATGGCGTCGCGGTACGCGCCTGCGAGCGTGGCGAGGCCGAGGCGCAGCTCGGCGGTGCGGAACCGGCGGACCTCACGCTTGTGACGGGCCTCGAGGTCCTTGCGGCCCGAGCCCCGCAGGCCGTACTGCTCGATCTGCTCGTCGACCGCGGCGATCTCGGCCGCCTGGCGCTCCTGCAGCGGGCCGAGGGCCTCGCCGATCATCGACTGGAGCTCGGCCACCAGCGTCGCCGCCCGATGCCCGGTCCCGTCGAGCCGGCCGGGGACGTCGCGCCACGCCTGGTGCCGCAGCGCCAAGCGGTCGTCGGTGGCCAAGGTGCGGGCCCGGTCGAGGTCGCCGGCCGCCGCGGCTGCGGCGGCCGCAGCGCGCTGGGGGTCGGCCCCCTCGGCCAGCAGCCGGTCGGTCACGACGTCGGTGGGCAGCGCGAACAGCTCGACCCGCACGCACCGGCTGGCGATGGTGACGATCTCGGGGACGACCTCGGTGGTGAGCAGGACGAACACGGTCGAGGCCGGCGGTTCCTCGACGGTCTTGAGCAGGTAGCCGGCGGCCTCGTCCTCCATGTCCTCGCAGCCGTCGGCGACGATCACCTTGCGGGCGCCCTCGACCGGCGCCAGCGTGGCGCTGCGCACCACCCGCTCGGCGTCGCCCTTGCGGAACGTGTTGCCCTCGGGCTCGACCAGACGCAGGTCGGGGTGCTGACCTGCCAGCGCCAGGCGCACGTGGCGCTCGCGCGCCTCCTCGTCCGCCGCACCGACCGACAGCAGGGCGGCGGCGAAGGCGCGTGCCACACCCTGCTTGCCGGACCCGGGCGGGCCCACCAGCAGGTAGGCGTGGACCGGATCGGCGACGGAGGCGGCCAACCGCCGCACCGCGCCCTCCTGCCCGACCACGTCCCGCCAGGGGTCGACGGCGGCGTCGGGCGGGGCGGCAGCACTCACCGCGCCATCATCGCATCGCCAGCGGGCCCGTCCCGAGGCGACCGGTTCCACCGCGGCGAGGATGAGGCCACAGTTCCGCATACGGAACCCATCGCCTCGCCCCCGATCCGATGGAACCCATTGCCTCGCCCTCGGTCCGGTGGAACCGATTGCCTCGCCCCGGGCCCGGGCCCGGCGCGACCCGGGTTCCGGCGAGGCCGAACCGATTGCCTCGGGTCAGGTGGTTGCCAGGTCGGGGAGGCGGGCGGTGACGGCGGCCCACACCGCGGCCTCGACCGCGTCGGCGGGCGCCGAGCCGTCGATCGTCGCCCAGTGGAGGGGGTCGGCGCTGGCGAGGGCGTGGTAGCCCCGCGCCACGCGGTCGTGGAAGTCGGCCCCGGCTGCCTCGACCCGGTCGGGGGCGCCCGACGCCCGGGCCGCGGCCACCTCGGGCGGCACGTCGAGCAGGACGATGAGGTCGGGCCACAGATCGCCGCTCGCCCACGCCGACATCCGCCGCAGCTCGATGATCGGCAGGCCCCGGCCGTGGCCCTGGTACGCCAGGGTCGATCCGACGTACCGGTCGGACACGACGTGGCGGCCGGCGACCAGGGCCGGGCGCACGACCTCGGCGACGTGTTGCGCCCGGTCGGCGGCCATCAGCAGCGCCTCGGCGCGGTCGGCGAGACCGGTCGTGCGGGCGTCGAGCATCAGCTCGCGGAGCCGGCGGCCGATGGCCGTGCCGCCCGGCTCGTGCGTGTGCACCGCGCCGAGCCGCTCGGCGAGCCGGGTGGACTGGGTCGACTTGCCGCTGGCATCGCCGCCTTCGAACACGATGAACCGCGCCACGGCGCCGAGCTTGCCAGGTGCCGCCCGGAACATCGGCCATGGGATGTCGAGAGCGGGCGCTCGGCACCGACCATGGACGACGGATGTGCCCGGCACGCCCGCCCGCGCCCACGACGAGAGGAACCCTGCATGAGCCCGAGCACCAGCCCCACCCCCGGTCCCGACAGCCGGCACGCCCGCGTCGGCGTCACCCTCCCGACGTTCGGGCCGCACGCCGGGCCGGAGGCGATCGTGACCGTGGCCCGGGCGGCCGACCGGCTCGGCCTGCACACGGTGGCCGCGACCGAGCGTCTGCTGTTCCCGGCCGGCGAGGGCTGGGACAACGCCTACGGCCTGCCCGACGCCTACGTGTGGGAGCCCATCGAGGTGCTCACGTGGGCGGCGGCCCACACCGAGCGCGTCCGGCTGGCGACCGGCATCGTCAACGCCCTGTTCCAGTCACCGATCGTGCTGGCCCGCCGGCTCGCCACGCTCGACCGGCTGTCGGGCGGACGGCTGGACGTCGGGCTCGGGCAGGGCTGGCTACCCGAGGAGTTCGTCGCCACCGGCGTCCCGACCGCACGTCGGGGAGCCGGCTTCGAAGACCACCTCGCGGCCATGCGGGCCTGCTGGGGGCCCGACCCGGTCGAGCACGACGGCGCCGACTACGTGATCCCCACCGCCAAGGTGGGGCCGAAGCCCGTGCGCGGTGCGGACATCCCGCTGCTGGTCGGGGCGGTGGCCCGGCCCGCCGTCGAGCGGGCGGCCCGCCTCGGCGGGTTCGTCACGGCCGTGCGCGACTGGGACAGCAGCGCCACCGAGATCGGCTGGTACCACGCCGCCGGCGGGACGGGACCGGTGGTGGTGCAGGTGATGTCGACCTGGGGCGCGGACGCCGGCGACCCTGTCGACGCCTTCGCGGCCTGGGCGGTGAGCGAGGTCGACCACGCGGGTGCGGTCGGTGCCGACGAGATCCGCTTCGAGCTCAACCTCACGAGCGTCCCGATCGACCGGCAGGTCGCAGCGCTGGAGGCGCTGGCGACCGCCCTCGACCTGGGTTCCTGAGCGCGGTCAGCGGGCGACGGTCACCCGCGTCGCCGGTCGGCCGGCGACGAGTGGTGTGCGGTCAGCCCTCGTCGGTGGGCTCGGCCGTCTTCTTCGACGCGGCCTTCTCGACCCCCGCCGCCTTCTTGGCGGTGGCGGACTTCTTCGTCGCGCCCGACGCCTTCTTGGCGGCACTCGCCTTCTTGGCCGCAGACGTCTTCTTCGCCGGCGCCTTCTTCTTGGCGGCCTTCTTCGCTCCCCGCTTCTTGGCGGGGCCCGCGTCCCGGCGGATCTGCAGCAGCTCGGCCGCCCGCTCGTCGGTCAGGCCCTCGACGGTGTCGCCCTCGCGCTCGCGCAGCGAGGCGTTGGTCTCGCCATCGGTGACATAGGGGCCGAAGCGCCCGTTCTTGACCACCATCGGCTTGCCGCTGACCGGGTCGTCGCCCAGGGTGCGCAGCGGTGGGGCCGCCGCCTGGCGCCCGCGCCGCTTGGGCTCGGCGAAGGCCCGGAGGGCGTCGTCGACGCTGACCGTGAACAGCTCGGGCTCGGACCCGAGGCTGCGGGTGTCGGACCCCTTCTTCAGGTAGGGCCCGTACCGACCGTTGAGGGCCACGATCTCCTCGCCCGTCGACGGATCGGTGCCGACCGAGCGCGGCAGGCTGAGCAGCCGCAGCGCCTCGTCGAGCGTGAGCTCGGTGAGCGACATGTCCTTGAACAGCGACTCCATCTTCGGCTTCTCGCCGGCAGGCAGTGTCTCGGCGTCACCGAGCTGCACGTAGGGGCCGAAGCGTCCCGACTTGGCGTAGACGGGCAGCCCGCTCGCCGGGTCGGTGCCGATCGGCTCGTCGCCCTTGGGCGCGGCCAGCAGCTCGAGGGCCTTCCCGATCGTCAGCTCGTCGGGGGCGAGCCCTTCGGGAACCGACGCGGTCTCGTCGTCGCGCTTCACGTACGGGCCGTAGCGGCCGTTGCGGACGAAGATCTCGGTGCCGTCGACGTCCTTGCCGAGGGGGATGGCGTTGACCACCGCGGGGTCGGCATTGGCCATGGCGGCCTCGATGAGCGCGGTCAGCCCCGTGATGCCGCCGTCGTCGGCCGCCGCGTCGTCACCCCGGCCCTGACCGTTGCCGCCGTTGCCCGTCGCGGCCCCGTTCCCGGCCACCCCGGTGCGCTCGTCGAGCCCGTTGCCCTTGCCGAACCAGAAGGCTTCGAGGAACGGCACCCGCGCACGCGTGCCGGTGGCGATCTCGTCGAGGTCGTTCTCCATGCGGGCGGTGAACGAGTAGTCGACCTCGGCCGCGAAGTGGTTCTCGAGCAGCTGGACCACGGCGAACGCGGACCACGACGGCACGAGGGCCTGGCCCTTCTTCCACACGTAGCCGCGGTTCTGGATCGTCTGCATGATCGACGCATAGGTCGACGGGCGGCCGATGCCCAGCTCCTCCAGCCGCTTCACGAGGGACGCCTCGGTGTACCGGGCCGGCGGCTGGGTCGTGTGCCCCACAGGGTCGATCGCGGGGTCGGGCAGCCGCTGGCCGACCGTGAGGTCGGGGAGCAGCCGCTCGCGGTCGTCGAGGTCGGCATCGGGGTCGTCGGACCCCTCGACGTAGACCCGCAGGTAGCCGGGGAACGTGATGGTGCGGCCCGACGCGGCCCAGTGCGTGGTGGCCGTCTCGCCGACGCTGCCGTCGACGGCCGGCGCGGTCGCCACCGGTGCCTCGATCCGCACCGAGACGGTCTTGCCGACGGCGTCGGCCATCTGCGAGGCGAGCGTGCGCTTCCAGATCAGGTCGTAGATGCGCAGGTCGGGTCCGCGCAGCTCGGTGGCGAGCTGGTCGGGTGTGCGCCACCGTTCGCCGGCGGGGCGGATCGCCTCGTGGGCCTCCTGCGCGTTCTTCACCTTGCCCCTGTAGGTGCGGGGGGCGTCGGGCACGAACCGGTCGCCGTACAGCTCGCGCACCTGCGTGCGCGCTGCGGTCAGCGCTTCCTCGGAGAGCGTCACCGAGTCGGTGCGCATGTAGGTGATGTAGCCCCGCTCGTAGAGGCTCTGAGCGGTCCGCATGACCTGGGCCGAGCTCATGCCCAGCTTGCGGCCGCCCTCCTGCTGGAGGGTCGAGGTGATGAACGGGGGCTTGGGCGAGCTGCGGTACGGCCGCTCCTCGACGGACGACACCGTGAACGGCGCACCGTCGAGCGCCGTGACCAGGGCCCGGGCGCCGACCTCGTCGACCACCACCACGTCGTCGCGGGAGACACGGCCCTGGCTGTCGAAGTCCTTGCCGGTGGCGACCCGGTGGTCGTCGAGGCCGACCAGCGTGGCCTGGAAGGCCGGGTCCGCGGGGAACGCGGCCAGCAGGTCCCAGTAACCGGCGGCGACGAACGCCATGCGCTCGCGCTCGCGCTCGACCACGAGGCGGATGGACGGCGACTGCACCCGTCCGGCCGACAGCCCGGTGGCCACCTTGCGCCACAGCACCTCGGACACCGGGTAGCCGAACAGCCGGTCGACGATGCGCCGGGCCTCCTGCGCGTCGACGAGGCCGCTGTCGATGTCGCGCGACTCGTTGACCGCGTGCTCGATGGCCTGGCGGGTGATCTCGTGGAACACCATCCGCCGCATCGGCACCCGAGGCTTGAGCACCTCGGCCAGGTGCCAGGCGATCGCCTCGCCCTCGCGATCCTCATCGGTGGCGAGATAGACGTTGTCGGCGTCCTTCAGGGCCGCCTTCAGGCGGCGCACGACGTCCTTCTTGTCCGCCGGCACGACGTAGGTGGGCTTGAACCCGTCCTCGACGTCGACGGCCAGGCCCTTGGGCTCGAGGTCGCGGATCGCGCCGATCGACGCCTCGACGACGTAGTCGTCGCCGAGGAACCGGCTGATGGTGCGCGCCTTGGCGGGCGACTCGACGATCACGAGCGAGGGCATCGGCGACAGTTGAAAGGCATCGCGGCGTGACTGTCAAACACCTGGTGGCCAGGACGGCCCTTTCGCCGACCGCCTCGTCCGTATCACAGGTACCCACGCCGGGTAGCCCGTGGGGCGCGACGGGCACGACCGAGAGGACACCGACATGAGCGGTACCGGCGACGACATGAAGGGTCGGGCGAAGGAGGCCCTCGGGGACCTCACCGACGACGAGCGCCTGCAGCGCGAGGGCAAGGCCGACCGGGCCTCCGGCGCGCTGAAGGACAAGGTGAACGGCGCCAAGAACTGGGTCGAGGAGAAGATCGACCGCGTCCGGAACAAGGCGCAGCATCACGACGACCGGAGCTGAGCAACACCCGACCTCCGGCACCGGCCCACCGCTCGCGACGACCGCACCGGGGGTCGACTAGGGGTCATCCCCGATGGCGGGCGGGGGGACCGCCCGTAGCCTGACCGTGTCCCCGACCGCCGCCGGGGGCGACGGACCCAGGAGGACAGGATGGACGGCATGTCACTGCTCGACGTGCTGCGTGGCGTGATGCTCGACCCGGCTGAACAGGCCGTCTACGACGCCGACCCCGGCGCGTACCTCGAGCAGTACGGCTACGAGGACGTCGACGCTGCCGACCTGTCCGAGGCGTTCGGGCTCGTCGCCGACACGCTGCCCGCCGACCAGGCGATGGCGGCGTGGACAGGCGAGTCGGGTCCCGAGTCTCCCCTGCTCGGCGACGACACGACCGACTTCGACGTCGGTGAGCCCGATGACGCCGCTCTGTCCGGCGACGACGCGGGTGACCCGATCGACGACCTCGACCACCTCGACGGTTTCGACGGCACCGGCGACCGCGGCGCCGACGCGGACGACTCGGGTGACGAACCGGCGCTGTCGTTCGGGCGCGGGGACGAGGACGCCGACGACGACGACGCATTGCCCGACGATCTCGACGGCGACCTCGGGCTGTTCGGCACGGCTGCTCCCGACGAGATCGACACGGGCGGGCTCGACAGCGCGGATCCCGACGGCGACGGCGACGTCGATCTCGACGACGCGTTCGGCACGTTCGCCGCCGACGACCCCGACGACGACCTGGGCGACCACGACGGCCTCGGCCACGGTCTCGCCGACGATGCCGACGACGTCGACGACCTGGCCGAGATCGAGGGGCTGGGACCCGTCGACGACGGCCCGGACGAGGTCGACATCGGCTCCTTCTGACGCCCGGACGAGGTCGACATCGGCTCGTTCTGACCGGCCCGGACGAGCTCGACATCGGCTCGTTCCGACCCCGCTCCGACCCCTCCCCCACGGTGCCCTGCCCCTGCGGCGGGGCACCGTCGCGTTCGGCCTCGCGGCGCTTGACGCTGCGACTACGGTTGCGCCCGCACAGCCTCCGGCCGCCGCGACTGGGCGGGGCGCCGGGGGTGGTGCGGTGGGGCGGCGCGATCCCCTAGGGGAGGTTCGGTCGGGCACGGGGTGATCCCCGATTCCCGACTGACGACCCCACCGTACGTTGCTGACACACACGGTCGCTCGAGAGGCGGGTGGCCCGACAACCAGGAGCGAACCAATGTCCCTCTTCGACACCCTGCTCGGCATCTTCACCGACGACGACACGAACACCGAGTTCAACCAGAACCCGTCGGGCTTCCTGAACCAGAACGGGCTCGGGAACGTGACGAGCCAGGACATCGAGGCCGAGATGCCCCGGGTCCTCGAGGCGATCCAGGGCAACAGCGGCGGTGCGACCCAGGGTGGGGTCGCCAACTTCGCCGGCAGTGGCAACGTCACGCTTCCCCCGCCGCCCGTGGGTGGCGGCGAGGGCGGCGGCGAGGGCGGCCTGGCGGGCGCCATCGAGTCGATCAACCACTACACCGACGTCGTCAACGTCACGAACCAGCAGTTCCAGGACAACGACGTCACCAACATCGACGACTCCGACACCACCGTCGACGCCTCGGTCAACCAGAACATCACCGCCTTCGGCGATGTGAACCAGGACTTCGACCAGGACGTCGTGACCGGAGACGGGGCCGTGGCCGCCGGCGACAACGCTCAGGTCAACACCGGCGACGGGGCCGTGCAGGCCGGCGACGACATCGAGGACTCGAACGTCGTCACCGGCAACGTCACCGACTCGGTCCTCGCCGACGACATCAGCGACTCGGTCGTGGGCGACGGCAACCAGGTGATCGACGACTCCACGGTCGGCGCGGCCAGCTTCGGCGAGGGCGACGCCACCAACGTCGAGGCCGACAACGCCGTGCTGGGCGACGGCACGCTCGTCGACGGCGGCAGCGGCGACATCACGCTGAACCAGGGCGAGGGCGACCTCACGCAGATCGACGACTCGACGCTGAGCGAGTCGGTGGTCGGCGACGGCACCGTCCAGTCGAACGACGTCACCATCGACGCCGACGACGGCAGCTCGGTCGCCTTCGGCGACGGGTCCACCGCCACCGCCGAGACGCAGGACGTCGACATCGACGGCAACTACGGCACCGTCCAGGTCGCCGACGACGCCACGCAGACGGCCAGCACCGACAACTCGGTCAACGACAGCGGCAACCTCGATGCGTCGGTGAACGACAGCGGCAACATCGATGCCTCCGTGAACGACAGCTACAACATCGAGGACAGCTTCGACACGGCCGACAGCTTCAACACCGACAACTCGGTCGACGACAGCGGCAACATCGACGACAGCTTCAACCCCCAGACCACGGTCGAGGACAACGACGTCGTCGACCTCCTCTGATCCTCGGTCGGCACGGCCGACCCGGATCGACCGAATGAACGCCGCCATGGCCCCCGGCACCGCCGGGGGCCGAGGCGCGTGTTCCGGCGACGTCGACCATCCCCCGACAGGGTCCGGGGACACGGGGTGATCCCCCATGTGCCCGACCGCCGGGCGTCGTACGTTGCGATCACGGCCTCCCGAGCGGGCGAGGCACAAGCAGAGCACGAGCACAGGGAGTGCCAGACATGAGCGTCATCGACCTTCTCCTCGACCTGTTCCGCAGCGAAGAGTCGCAGGAGTCCCTCGCCAACGACCCGACCACGTTCCTCAACGAGAACGCACCCGAGGGCCTCACGGCCGAACAGGTGCTGGCGGCGATGCCCGGCGTGTGCGCCGCGCTGCCGCCCGAGCAGGCCGAGTCGCTGCGCACGGCCTACGGGCTCTCGAGCGTCGGCGCCTCCGAGGCCGCCTCCGGCGGCGCCGGCGGCGGCGGGGCCTTCGACATCGACCCCTCGGGCGGGCCCGCGGGGCCGCCTCCGGTCGACCCGGGTGACAACCCGGTCGAGCAGGTGCTGCAACAGCTCAACTACTACACGACCGTCGTGAACACGACGAACCAGACGTTCGAGGACAACGACGTCACCAACATCGACGACTCCGACACCACCGTCGACGCCTCGGTCAACCAGAACATCACCGCCTTCGGCGATGTGAACCAGGACTTCGACCAGGACGTCGTGACCGGCGACGGGGCCGTGGCCGCGGGCGACGACGCTCAGGTCAACACCGGCGACGGGGCCGTGCAGGCCGGCGGCGACATCGAGGACTCGAACGTCGTCACCGGCGACGTCGAGGGCTCGGTCCTCGCCGACGACATCAGCGACTCGGTCGTGGGCGACGGCAACCAGGTCATCTCCGACTCGACCGTCGGCGCGGCCACGTTCGGCGAGGGCGACGCCACCAACGTCGAGGCCGACAACGCCGTGCTGGGCGACGGCACGCTGGTCGACGGCGGCAGCGGCGACATCGCTCTGAACCAGGGCGAGGGCGACCTCACGCAGATCGACGACTCGACGCTGAGCGAGTCGGTGGTCGGCGACGGCACCGTCCAGTCGAACGACGCCGACATCACCGCCGACGACGGCAGCTCGGTCGCCTTCGGCGACGGGTCCACCGCCACCGCCGAGACGCAGGACGTCGACATCGACGGCAACTACGGCACCGTCCAGGTCGCCGACGACGCCACGCAGACGGCCAGCACCGACAACTCGGTCAACGACAGCTACAACGTCGATGCGTCGACGAACGACAGCTTCAACACCGACGTGTCGACCAACGACAGCTACAACGTCGAGGACAGCTTCGACACCGCCGACAGCTTCAACACCGACAACTCGGTCGACGACAGCGGCAACGTCGACGACAGCTTCAACCCCCAGACCACGGTCGAGGACAACGACGGGATCGACGTCGTCTAGCCCGGCCCGACCGGGTGCCGGCGGCCCATCTGCGGCCGCCGGCACCGGCGTGCCGGGCCTCGATCCGTGTGCGTTAACTTGGTTGGTCACCCAAGGGAGCACCAGTCATGGCGGGAGACCCGAACGCCGGCGCACGGTCGCCGGCTGTCCAGAGCGCCCTCAGCGTCGTCGACCTGGGGCGGCAGGCGAGCACCGCGTACGCGCGCCCCGACCTCACGGCACGCCTCGCCACCACGCGCAAGCGCCTGGCCGACCCGGCGTTCCACGTGTTCGTCATCGGCGAGTTCAAGCAGGGGAAGTCGTCGCTGGTCAACGCCCTGCTGAACGCCCCGGTCTGCCCGGTCGACGACGACATCGCCACCTCCGTCCCCACCGCCATCCGCTTCGGCGAGCCGCCGGCGGCGGCCGTGCTGTTCGACCCGGGCGGCGATCCGTCCGACCCCGACCGCGAGCCCATCCGTGAGGAGATCGCGGTCGACCGCGTCGCCGGATACGTCACCGAGGCCGCCGACCCCGAGGGCGAGCGGCAGGTGAGCTCCGTCGAGGTGTCGCTGCCCCGCAAGCTGCTCAGCGACGGCCTCGTCATCGTCGACACGCCGGGGGTGGGCGGGCTGGGCTCGGCGCACAGCGCGGCCACGATCGGCGCCCTGCCGATGGCCGACGCCGTCGTGTTCGTGTCCGACGCCAGCCAGGAGTTCACCGGCCCCGAGCTCGAGTTCCTCCAGACGGCCCGGCGCATGTGCCCGAACGTCGTGTGCGTCCAGACCAAGATCGACTTCTACCCCGCGTGGCGCAAGATCCGCGACCTCAACGTGGGCCACCTCGCGCGGCAGGGCGTGGACGCCGAGATCCTGTGCGTGTCGTCGTCGTTGCGCATCCACGCGCTGCGGGCCAACGACCGCGAGCTCAACCGCGAGTCGGGGTTCCCCCAGCTCGCCAACTACCTGCAGAACACCATCGCCGCCAACGCCGAGCGCCTCAGCGTGCGGGCGGCGGCCAACGACGTCGTGGCCGTGGCCGCCATGCTCGAGGCGCAGTTCCAGAGCGAGCGCCAGGCCCTCGACGACCCCGACCAGGCCCAGCAGATGGTCGCCAACCTCACCGAGGCGAAGGCCAAGGCCGAGCGGCTCAAGAGCGGCGTGTCCAAGTGGCAGCAGACGCTCAGCGACGGTGTGATCGACCTGCAGGCCGACGTCGACCACGACCTGCGCGGCCGCCTCCGCCAGGTGACCCGCCAGGCCGACGAGGCGCTCGAGGCCAGCGACCCCGGCGAGACGTGGGACGACTTCCAGGCCTGGCTCTACCGACGGGTGGCCGAGGACGTCGTCCACAACTACACGTTCCTCCACTTCCGGGCGCAGGAGCTCACGGCCCGGGTGGCCGAGCACTTCGGCGAGGACGGCGTCGACATCGTCGTCGACCTCGACGTCGCCAACCCCACCGAGGTGCTGACCACCGTCGACGCCAACACCGACGTCGACATGCGCAAGATGGGCGTCGGCACCCAGGGGATGGCCGCCCTGCGAGGGAGCTACGGCGGCCTGCTCATGTTCGGCATGCTCGGCCGCATGGCCGGGCTGGCGATGGCCAACCCGGCCACGATCATCATCGGGTTGTTCATGGGTCGCTCCGCCCTCAAGGGCGAGAAGGATCGCCAGCTCCAGATGCGCCGCGGCCAGGCGCGCCAGGCCCACCGCAAGTACACCGACGAGGTCAGCTTCGTCGTGGGCAAGGACTCCCGCGACACGTTGCGCCGCGTGCAGCGGCGGATGCGCGACTTCTTCGCGGCCCGTGCGGAGGAGCTGCACCGCTCGACCACCGAGGCCCTCGCCGCCGCTCAGCAGGCGGTGAAGTCCGACGCGTCCACCCGGCAGAAGCGCCTGCGTGACGTCGACGCCGAGCTCAAGCGCATCGGCGTCCTCCGCGACAAGGCGTACGCCCTCGCGCCCGATCTGAAGCCGGCCACGAGCAAGGGAGCGGCGTCGTGACCCCGTCCACCTCGGCGGCGCTGCTCGACAGCGTCCGCGGACTGCTCGAGCACGCGACGCGGTCGTATGCCGCCACGCCCGCGGCCGTCCAGCGCCTCCAGGCCGTGCTCGACCGGCTCGACGAGCCGCTGCGCGTCGCCATCGCCGGCAAGGTCAAGGCCGGCAAGTCGACGCTGCTGAACGCCCTGGTGGGCGAAGAGCTCGCCCCCACCGACGCGGGCGAGTGCACCCGCATCGTGACCTGGTACCGCGACGGCATCACCTACCGGGCGACGCTCGAGCCGACCCAGGGCGAGCCCCGCCAGGTGCCGTTCACCCGCGACGGCGGCGCCATCTCGATCGATCTCGGCGGCACCGAGCCCGGCGAGATCACGCGGCTCGTCATCGAGTGGCCGTCGTCGTCGCTGCGACAGATGACGCTCATCGACACGCCGGGCATCGCCTCGCTGTCGACCGACGTCTCGGCCCGCACCACCGCCTTCCTCACCCCGGGCGAGGACCAGGTCACCCCCGCCGACGCGGTGCTGTACCTGATGCGCCACCTCCACGCCTCCGACATCAACTTCCTCGAGGCGTTCCACGACGAGGAGTTCTCGCAGGCCACACCGGTCAACGCAGTGGCCGTGCTGTCCCGCGCCGACGAGGTGGGCGTCGGTCGCATCGACTCGATGGCGTCCGCGCAGCGCATCGCCGGCCGGTACCGCCAGGACCCCAAGGTCCGGCGCCTGGCCCAGACGGTCGTGCCCGTGGCGGGCCTGCTCGCCCAGTCGGGTGCCACCCTGCGCGAGGCCGAGTACAAGGCGCTCGACGCCATCGCCTCGGCGCCGCGGGACGACGCCGAGGCCCTGTTCCTGTCGGCCGACCGGTTCGTGCAGGCCGAGACGCCGATCCCGCTCACGTCGATGGAGCGCGAGCACCTGCTCGACCGGTTCGGCCTGTTCGGGGTCCGACTCGCGGTGGCCCTCATCCGGCAGGGGGCGGCCGCCACCGCCACCGCCCTGTCCACCGAGCTGGTCCGCCGCAGCGGCCTGGTCGAGCTGCGCGACGTGCTGCTCAGCCAGTTCGCCCAACGCCGTGACGTGCTCAAGGCTCGGTCGGCGCTGCTGGCCCTCGAGTCGGTGCTGCACGAGCACCCCGTGTCCGACCGGGACGTGCTGGCGTCCGAGCTCGAGCGCATCACCGCCGCGGCCCACGAGTTCGCGGAGATCCGGTTGCTCAACGCGCTGCGGGCCGGAGGCGTGAAGGTCAAGCCCGCCGAGGCCACCGAGATGGAGCGCCTGCTGGGCGCCGAGGGCACCGCGATGCACGTGCGCCTCGGCCTCAGCCCCGAGGCAGACACGTCCGAGGTGCGGCGGGCCCTCGGCAACGCCATCGGGCGCTGGCAGCGCCGGGCCGAGAGCCCGATGTCCTCGCGTGAGGTGGCCGACGCGGCGAGAGTGGTGATACGTACCTGCGAAGGGCTGCTCGTCTCGCTGGGGTGAGCGGCGACGGCGGAAGGTTCACGGGGGAGGGGAACGCGCAGGTGTCCACGCAGCACGAGGGCGACCGCGACGCGCCTGCGGACGCTGACGGCGACCGCGCCGGAGACGGGGACGGGGACGGACCCGATCCCGACGCGGCCACGGTCTCTCCCGAGGACTGGCACGAGACCGAGCGTTGGCTCGACGAGTGGACCCGGCCCTCCGCCGATCCCGGCGCCGGCGACGAGGAGAGCGCCCAGGACGGCGACCCGGCCGCCACCACGGCGGATGCCCCCGACGGGCTCGCCCCCGAGGGGGAGCCCGTGGCTGCCGGGTTCTGGCCTCAGGAGTACAAGCCCCCGCCCTCGCCTGCCTACGCGCCCGGCGGCCCGCCGTCCCCGCAGTTCACCCGCTCGACCCCGGCGCCCCGCCCGGCCGCGCCGACGCCGGCCTCGCCGCCGACACCGCCTCCACCCCCGCCCGACGCCGGGTTGCGCGCCGCCCCGGTCTCCCGCGGGCGCCAGCGTGCCGGACAGCTGCTGTTCGCAGGCCTCGCCCTGGCGGTGGCGGCTCTGGCGTCGGTCACCCTGCTCATGATCGACGGCGACGACAGCCCCCGGACGGTAGCGCTCGGCGAGGTCTGGGCGGCCGGGGCGGGGGCGACCGTCCGCTCCGGCGCCGCCTCACGGCCCCTCGAGGCCGGCGAGCAGATCGTGTCCGGCGACGTCGTCCAGGCAGCCTCGGCGGGAGCGGTCACGGTCGACCTCGAAGGCGGCGGTGTCGTGCGCTTCGACACCGGCGCGAGCGTCACGTTCATCGACGACGCCATCGACGCCGAGACGGGCGAGCGTGACGGCGACAGCGAGCCGGCGCTGCAGATCCTCGCCGGGCGGGCATGGGTCAACCCCGCCGACGGCACCACCGTCGAGGTGCGGCTCCCGGGGGGCCGGGCGACCACGGTGGCCAACCCGTTGGCGATCGAGTGCCCTGGCGACTGCACGCTCCACGCCCCGGCGGCGGGGGTCGACATCGACAGCGACGGCGGGGGCGACGCGGCGCCGATCCCGAGCGAGATCGTGACCCTGCGGCCCGACGGCGGCATGAGCCTCGCCGTCGATTCGCCCGAGACGGCGTGGGCGCAGCAGAACCTCGACGCCGACCGGAGCGCGGGCCTGCCCGACGCCGAACCGGGCGACGACCCCGGCGTCGTGGCGTCGGCCGTGTTCGACGGCGTGTACCCGTTCCGCATCGACGTCACGGGCGCGCCGACCGGCGACCCGCTGCCCGAGGCTCTGATCTACGGCGCGGGCGAGAGCTACTCGCTCGAGCTGCACGCCGACGGCAGCGCCTGCCCGCCGACCTCCTGCGAGCTGCCGGTGACCGCGGCCGACGGCGCCACCGGGACGGCCGACGTGGGTGACGGCACCCTCACGGTCAGGTTCACCCAGCCCATCAACTGCTACGACGAGTCACGCGACAACGTGGTCGTCGCCGGCATCGGCACGACCACGGTCACGGCCGAGCTGGCGGTGGGCGGCGTGACCCAGGACGGTCCTCGCTGGCGCGTCCTCACCTCGTCGGGCGCGGGCACCGTGTCGACGACGCTCACGACGCCGTGCAACCCCGGCGACGTGCTCGGCACGTCCTCGTCGTCCACCTCTGTCGCCCTCGGCTGACCCCGGCGCACCCTCGGGTCGGACGGGCTCGGTCACCGGGCCCGCGCCGAGGCCGCGGCACCGCCGCGACCGTCACAGCGCGGCGTCGGGCGGCAGCTCGGGGATCGCGGGTCCTTCGGAGGCCGGGGGCCGGTGCGGGGGCGCCAGCGGGTTGGGTTCGGCGGCGATGGCGTCGAGCAGGGCCTGCCCGAGCCAGGCGTCGGCCACCTCGTACGCGGTCTGCAGCGTGAAGTGCACGCCGTCGGCGCGCAGGTCGTCGTCCATCTCGCCGCCCGGCTGGCCCGCGAGGTAGCCCGGCAGGTCGACGGTCACCGCACCCTGGCGCTCGTCGGCCACCCGTTGCACGATCTCGTTGAGGCGATCCATCCGGGCGGGGTCGGACTCGGGGTAGGGGTCCTCGGGCGGCGGTTCCTCGTTGGCGCCGATGTCGATGTGTGGCGCCAACACCCACACGACGACCAGGCCCTGGTCCATGAAGGCGTCGGTCACGGCCGCGAACTCGTGGGCGAGGAAGTCGTCGTAGACCGGATCACCCGGGGCGCGCCACTCGTCGTCTCCGGGGAGCCGGCGGTCGGTGACCTCCCACGGCCCGGTCTGGATCACCGCGAAGTCGAGGTGCCCGTAGGCGTCGCGGATCCGTTGCGCCTCGGAGGGGATGGTGTCGACCCAGGCCTCGCACCCCGCGGGCACGGTTCCGACATCGCCTCGCGACCGTCGTTCGCCGCCGCGCGACACCGAGCAGCCGAGGGCTCCTGTGAGGTTGGCGGGCGGCAACACGAGGGCCTCGGTCTCGTTGCCCCACGCGCTGAGGCCCAGGCCGGTCTGCAGCATCGTCGAGTCGCCGAAGGCCATGCCGATCTGAGCGTCGGCCGGGACCTGGGGCGGGTAGAGGAACTTGGTGTCGTCGTAGAGCGCCTGGACCTGCTCGTCGATGCCGTCGCTCGGTTCGGGAGGCACGACCACCCCGACCACCGTCACGAGCACGACCGCCCCGCCCGCGACCGCGGCCATGGGCACCCGGGGCAGCGACCACCCGCGCCGGATGGGCAATTCGAGCAGGAAGTACGACACCGTCGCCACCGCCAGCGTGACCGCGAGGCGCACGCCGAACAGGGGCACCCGGTCGAGGCCCGTGCGCTGGCCGTCGAGCACCAGGAAGATCGGCCAGTGCACGAGGTAGACGCCGTAGGAGATGAGGCCGAGCAGCCGCAGCGGCTCGATGGCGAGGGCGCGCCGTACCGGCCCCGGCACGCAGGCCGCCAGCACGAGCGTGCCCGACAGCAGGGCGTACACCAGGAGCCCGCCGCGCGAGATGAAGGGCGTCTCCTGTTCGAGGTTCCACCAGCACCACACCATCGCGACGAGGGCGATGACCCCCGCGACGGCGGCCAGGCGTGGCACGGCGCGGAGGCCGGTGAGCCCGACCGACACGGCCACCGCCAGCAGCGACCCGACCAGGATCTCGCCCATGCGGGTGTAGGTGGCGTAGTAGACGGTGGTGCTCTCGCTGAACCCGAGCATGGCCGTCGCCACGGCCGACACGGCCAGCAGTGCGGCCAGCACCCCGGCGTAGACCTTCACCGAGCCGCGGCCGACCAGGAACACGCCGGCGCTGAGCAGCGGGAACAGCCAGTAGAACTGCTCCTCGATCGCCAACGACCAGAAGTGCAGCACCGGCGACGGCGAGGCGAAGAGGTCGGCGTAGCTCTGGTCGTCGAACAGGAAGCGCCAGTTGGCGACCTGGAGCCCCGAGGCCACGATGTCGCCCGAGAGCCCCTCGGTGCGGAGGTCGACGAACACCAGCGACCCGAACGCGACCGCCAGGAGCGTGACCACCGAGGCGGGGAACAACCGCCGCAGCCGCCGGGCCCAGAAGGCGCCGAGCGAGATGCGTCCGTTGGCGCCGTGCTCGCCGAGGAGCAGGGACGTGATCAGGAAGCCCGACAGCGTGAAGAACGTGGACACCCCGAGGTAGCCGCCCCGGGCCCACGGGAAACCGGCGTGGAAGAGCAGGACGACGCCGACGGCGATCCCGCGGATGCCGTCGAGGGCCGGGTTGTAGCTGAGGCGCCACCCGCGGGCCGCGGACCGCTCGACCGGGCGCTCGCCACCGGTCTCGTCGACCCCGGGGGGCCGCTCGATCACGTTGGTCGCTTCGTCCATCAATGGCCCCCAGTGCCACGGCTCGCCGCGAGCCGGTGCCCGGGCCGAGATGGCAGACGGGGACGCGGCGAGGCACCCCGTCCCCGCGCCGAGAGTAGTCGGGAGGTGGGGGTCAGACCGAGAGCAGGATGGCGTCGCCCTGGCCGCCGCCACCGCACAGCGCGGCGGCCCCGAGGCCCCCGCCGCGGCGCTTGAGCTCGTGCAGCATCGTGAGCGCCACCCGGGTCCCGGACATGCCGACCGGGTGGCCGAGGGCGATGGCGCCGCCGTTGACGTTCACCACGTCGTCGGAGATGCCGAGGTCCTGCATCGAGGCGAGGCCGACGGCGGCGAAGGCCTCGTTGAGCTCGAACAGGTCGACGTCGCCGACCGAGCGGCCCGCGGACTCGAGGGCGGCGTTGATGGCCCGCGACGGCTGCGTCAGCAGCGACGGGTCGGGGCCGGCGACCTGCCCGTACCCGACGACCTCGCCGAGGGTGTCGAGACCCAGGCGCTCGGCGACGGCCTTGGACGTCACGATCACGGCGGCGGCGCCGTCGGAGATCTGCGAGGCGTTGCCGGCCGTGATGTTCCCGGCCTTGTCGAACGCCGGGCGCAGCCCGCCCAGGGACTCGACCGTGGTGCCGGGGCGCACGCCCTCGTCGGTGTCGACCACGACGGGGTCGCCCCTGCGCTGGGGGACCTCGACCGGGACGATCTCGTCGGCGAAGCGGCCCTCCTTGATGGCCGCGGCGGCCCGCTCGTGCGACTTGGCCGCCAGGTCGTCCTGCGGGGCCCGCTCGAGGCCGGCGGAGGCCGCGTACTTCTCGGTGCCGGCACCCATGGCCACCTGGTCGAACGCACAGAACAGGCCGTCGTACATCATCGAGTCGACGACCGACTTGTCGCCGAGGCGGTAGCCCTCACGTGCCCCCGGCAGCAGGTAGGGAGCCTGGGTCATCGACTCCATCCCGCCGGCGACGACGATCTCGGCCGCCCCTGCCTGGATCATGAGGTCGGCCAGGTAGATCGTGTTGAGGCCCGACAGGCACACCTTGTTGACCGTCGTGGCGGGCACGGTCATGGGGATGCCGGCGTTGGCCGCGGCCTGGCGGGCGGTGATCTGACCGGTACCGGCCTGCAGCACCTGGCCCATGAACACGTAGTCGACCTGGTCGGGGCTGACGCCCGCCCGGTCGAGGGCGGCCTTGATGGCGAACCCGCCCAGGTCGGTGGCGGCGAAGCCCCCGAGGGCCCCCGACAGCTTGCCGATGGGCGTCCGGGCACCGGCGATGATCACGGAACCGGCCATGGTGGTGCTTCCCCCCGAGGTGAGGTCGGTACGAACGAAACCGAGGCTACCCAGGGCCCGGCGGGTTCCCGAAACCCGGCGGCCCCGCCCGGTCGTGGTCCGGCCGGGCCGCCCGGGTGCCCGGTGGCCGAGCGTGGAATACTTTCCCGCGGTCCCTGGTGGCTCCCCGCGGGGCAGCGCCGAGGGCTGGGGACGCCGCCTGCCGCCCGCGGACGGCCGGCCGCCGGAGGAGACGGTGACATCGCAGTCGAGGTGACCGAGGCATCGCGGCCACGAGAGCCGGCCGCGACCGCACCAGACGGGGCGCCCGCGCCCGCGGAACGGATCGCGTACCAGCCGGGCATCGACGGGCTGCGGGCCCTGGCCCTGCTGGCGATCTTCGTGGTCCACGCCGACATGGGTCTCGCCTCGGGCGCGTTCCTGGCGGTGTCGACGTTCTTCACCCTGTCGGGCTTCCTCATCACGAGCCTGCTCGTGATCGAGCACCGCAACAACGGGCGCGTCGACCTGCGCACGTTCTGGTCGCGGCGGGCGCGCCGGTTGCTGCCCGCCTCGCTGGTCGCCATCGTCGTCATCGGCCTGGCGACGGTCGTGCTCGGTGACGCCAACCAGGTGCGCAACCTGGCCGGCGACGAGCTGGGGGCGCTGACCTACGTCGCCAACTGGCACTACGTCCTGACCGACACCACCTACGGCGCCCGCTTCGGCGGCGAGTCGCCGTTGCTGCACTTCTGGTCGTTGGCGATCGAGGAGCAGTTCTACGTGGTGTTCCCGCTGCTGGCGGCGCTGGGCCTGGCGTGGGCCCGGCGGTGGCGCGGGGGCCTCGCCGTCGTCCTCGGCGCCGGGGTGGCGTTGTCGCTGGCGGTCGGCGCCATCGGCTCGTTCCGCAACTGGGACGTCGACCGGCTGTACTTCGGCACCGACGTCCGCTCGGCCGAGCTGCTGGTCGGCGCGCTGGTGGCGCTGTGGTGGGTGCCTCGGCGCGACCGGCTGTCCGACCGGACGCACACCACCATTCGCGGCGCCGGCGCCGTGCTGGTGGTGGTGATGCTGGGCCTGATCGCCACCGCCCAGTCGACCGACATGTTCTGGTACCGGGGCGGGCTCGTGCTCTACGCCCTCGTCACGGCGACCGTCGTGCTGGCCGCGGTCGAGAGCCGCGGTCCGGTGCGGCGGGTGCTGTCGTCGCGGGTCCTCGTCTCCGTGGGCGTGGTGTCGTACGGCGCCTACCTGTTCCACTGGCCGATGTTCGTGTGGCTGCGGTCCGAGACCGGGCTGCCGGGCGGGGCGCGCCTCGTCGTCGGGACGCTGGCGTCGGTGGCGATCGCGTTCGCCTCGTACCGGCTTGATCGAGGAACCGGTCCGCCGCGGGAAGCGCTTCCCGGTGCGGGTGCTCGTCCCCACCGGAGCCGCCCTCGTGTGCCTGGCCCTGCTCGCCGGGGTCCTGGCTCCTGACCTCAGCTCGGCCGACGACGAGACCACGCTCGACGAAGCCGGGGGCGAGCTCGAGCTGGCGCTCGCCCGCACTGCGGCCGCGCCCGGCGAGGCGCCCACGGTGGGCGCGTTCGGCGACTCGACCGCCCTCGTCACGGGCCTGTCGATGGCGCGGTGGGACGACACCAACCCGGCGGTGATCTCGGTGCGGGGCTCCGCCCGGCTGGGATGCTCGATCATGAGCCCGGCCATGATCCGTTCGGCCGGCCGCGAGTTCGCCACGCCCGACCACTGCGCCGGCTGGCAGAGCGCCTGGCACGACCAGGCGGCCGAGGGCGAGATCGACGTCGCCTGGGTCCAGTTCGGGCCGTGGGAGGTCTACGAGATGCGGCCCGAGGGCCACGACGACTTCGGCGTCATCGGCGACCCCGAGATCGACCGGACGATCGCGGAGAACCTGTCGGCCCGCATCGAGGACCTGCTCGAGCACTCGCGGGTCGTGGCCGTCGCCACGAGCCCGCACGTCGAGGTCGGACGGGTGAACGGCCGGTCGCCCGGCGTCACCGCGCCCGAGAGCGATCCCGCCCGGATGGACCGCTTGAACGAGATCATCCGCGAGGTCGCCGCCCGCTACCCGCGGGTGGCGGTCGTCGACCTCGCCGGCTGGGTCGAGAGCATGCCCGACGACCGCAGCCGGCGTCCCGACGGGGTCCACTTCGACGAGGCGTCGGCCGAGCTGTTCAGCGACCACCTGGGCGTGACGCTGGCACGCCTCGCTCCGATCGCCGGGCACCCTGCACCGCCCGGCGACGGACTGCCGGTGCTGCAGGAGCCGACGGGCGTGCCGCCCGAGCGGCCGGCGCCCGCGGGCTGATCGGGCGCGCCGGCGCACGGCGCGGCCCCGGTGGAGGCCGCCGGTTACCGCCGAGTACCTTTCCCCGCCATGCAGGAGATCCTCGAGGCCATCCAGGGGGGCGCTTCGGGCGACGAGATCGCCGCGCTGCCCATCCCCGAGAGCTACCGGGCGGCCCACGTGCTGCGCGCCGAGCAGGACATGTGGGAGGGCGTCCCGTCCGAGGACAAGGATCCGCGCAAGTCCCTCCACATCGGCGACGTGCCGACGCCCGAGCTGGCGCCCGACGAGGTCTACCTCGCCGTCATGGCCAGCTCGATCAACTTCAACACGGTGTGGACGTCGATCTTCGAGCCGCTGTCGACGTTCGCCTTCCTCGACCGGCTCGGCCGGGAGTCGGTGTGGGGCGCCCGCCACGCCACCGACCACCACGTGGTCGGCTCCGACGCCTCGGCCGTCGTGCTGCGGGTCGGGTCTGCCGTGCGCAACTGGAAGCCGGGCGACCGCGTGGTGGTGCACTGCAACTACGTCGACGACCAGGACCCCTCGGCCCACGACGACTCGATGCTCGCCGCCAACCAGCGCATCTGGGGCTTCGAGTCGAACTTCGGCGGCCTCGCAGACCTGTCGATCGTCAAGGCCAACCAGCTCATGCCCAAGCCGTCCCACCTCACGTGGGAGGAGTCGGCGGTCAACGGGCTGTGCGCCTCGACCAGCTACCGCATGCTCGTCGGCCGGCACGCCGCCCGCATGAAGCAGGGCGACAACGTGTTCATCTGGGGGGCCACCGGCGGCATCGGCGCCTACGCCACCCAGCTCGTGCTGAACGGGGGCGGCACGCCCATCGGCGTCGTGTCGAGCGACGACCGCGCCCGGCTGCTGAACGCCATGGGCTGCGACGACGTGATCGACCGCAAGGCCGAGGGCTACCGGTTCTGGTCCGACGAGCACACGCAGGACGAGGGCGAGTGGCGCCGGCTCGGCAAGAAGGTGCGCTCGCTGGTGGGCGAGGACCCCGACATCGTGTTCGAGCACCCCGGCCGCCAGACGATGGGCGCCTCGGTGTTCATCACCAAGCGGGGCGGCACGATCGTCACCTGCGCCGCCACCAGCGGCTTCATGATCGAGTACGACAACCGCCACCTGTGGATGAAGCTCAAGAGCATCGTCTCGAGCCACTTCGCCAACTACCGCGAGGCGTGGGAGATGAACCGCCTGATCGACAAGGGCGCCATCCAGCCCGTCATGTCGGCGGTGTACCCGCTCGAGCAGGTCGGCGAGGCGGCGCGGGCCGTCCACCGCAACGAGGCCGAGGGCAAGCTGGCCGTGCTGTGCCTGTCGCCCGAGCCCGGCCTGGGCATCACCGACCCCGACAAGCGGGCCCGCGTCGGCGAGGACCGCATCACCCTGTTCCAGCGCCACGCTGCCGGCCAGCTCTGACCCCCGGTCGCGCCGGTGGTCGCCGCGCTCGGCTGGGCCGTCGCACCCGCGCCCGGGCGCGCGACGAAGGGGCCCCGGAGGGCCCCTTCGCTCCCAGTTCTGGTGAACCTCAGCCGCGGGGGCTGGTGATCAGCGCAGCCCGAGCTGGCTGGAGCACGACGGCCAGGCGCCCCATCCCTGCGAGGCCTGCAGGTTCTCGGCCACTCGGATCTGCTCTTCGCGCGAGGCGTTGGCCGGGCTGCCCGAGCCACCGGCGGCGTTCCAGCTGCCCTGCGAGAACTGCAGGCCGCCGTAGTAGCCGTTGCCGGTGTTGATCGACCAGTCGCCGCCCGACTCGCACTGGGCAAGCTGGTCCCACACACCGCTGCCCGAGCTGCTCGAGCCGCTCGACTCGGCGGCCGGCGCGGCCTCGGGGGCGGGCGCCGACTCCGCCTGCGACGACGAGTCGTCCGAGGACGACTGCGCGGGCTGGTAGGCGGGGGCCGCGGCGGTGGCGGAGAGGTCGATGACCTGGCCGACGAAGATCAGGTCGGGGTTGTCGATGCCGTTGCCGGCGGCGACCTCGCGCCAGTTGTCCGGGGCGATCCGCGACAGCGTGTCGCCGGACTGGACCGTGTAGGTCGAGGCGGTGGGGCTCGCACCGGCGACGCTGCCGAAGCCGATGACGCCGACGGTGGCCACCGCCGCGGTGGCGGCGGCGCGCTTCATTGTTCGTGAAAGCACAGGGGTCTTCCTTCTCGGTAGGGGAGAACCCGCCCCAGCTCCACCGGCGCGCCAGATCGGCGCTCCTCGTGGTGTCCCAGCTGTTCGAAACCGACAACCTGCGGGGGTGCAGGCGCGGCGGCGATCGCGGCGGGCGATTGCTCCCACCACCAAACACCGACCGACCACACCAGGTCAGGAGTGGCCACTACTCGCGTTCAGTACGCGCGACACTCTCTCGCAACAATCGTCACATGTCTGTCATGTGACGCACAGGGGTCGAGAAGCTCTCAGGATGACGGAGGATGGACGCGTACCGGGCCATGAACTGCCGCCCCGACGGTGGTCGGGCCCCCTTCGACCGCCAGACTGGTCCGGTGCGTGACTGGCCGCTGGTCGGGCGCGAGGCGGCGCTCGCAGAGCTGCGGGAGCTGGTGACCGGCCCCCAACCCCACGGGGTCGTCCTCGCCGGGCCCTCGGGGGTCGGCAAGACCTCCCTCGGGCGCGCGTGCGTGCGCGCCGCCGCGGAGGACGGCATCGACACCGCCGAGGTCACCGCCACGCGGTCGGCCGCCCAGCTGCCCTTCGGCGCCGTCGCCCCCCTGCTGGACGTGGCGGCTCCCGGCCGGGCCGCGGCCGGCGACCGCGCCGATCTGCTGCACCGCTCGGTCGCCGCCCTGGCGGCCCGGGCGGAGGACCGCGGCCTGCTGCTCTTCGTCGACGACGCCCACCTGCTCGACGACGCGTCCGCGACGCTCGTCCACCAGGTCGCCGTGTCGGGCGCGGCCGTCGTGCTCGCCACCGTGCGGTCAGGCGACCCGGCTCCCGACCCCGTCGTCGCCCTGTGGAAGGACGGTCTGGCCGAGCGCATCGAGGTGGCCGGCCTCGACGCCGACGCCACCGCCGCGCTGCTCGTCGCCGTGCTGGACGGACCGGTCGACCCGGCCACCGCCGCGCAGCTCACCGAGCGGAGCCAGGGCAACGCCCTGTTCATCCGCGAGCTCGTGGAGGGGGCCCTCGACGACGGGAGCCTGCGGGCCGACGACGGGATCTGGCGGCTGGTCGGCGAGATCGCACCATCGGCGCGGCTCGTCGAGATCGTCGAGGCGCGCCTGGGCCGGCTCGACCCCGACGAACGCGCCCTGCTCGAGCTCGTGGCCTACGGCGAGCCGCTGGGCCAGGCCGAGCTCACGACGCTGTCCGACCCGGGGATCGCCGAGGCGCTCGAGCGCCGCGGGCTGCTCGCCAGCCATCTCGACGGGCGCCGCCTGCAGGTCCGCCTCGCCCACCCCCTCTACGGCGACGTGGTGCGCGCCCGCACCCCGGCCGTGCGTGCCCGCGCCATCGCCGAGTCGCTGGCCGACGCCGTCGAGCAGGCCGGAACGGCCCGCCACGAGGACGCCCTGCGCATCGCCACGTGGCGCCTGACCGCGGGCGACGGCGACCCGCGGCTGCTGCTCGAGGGCGCCACGATCGCCCGCTGGCGCGACGACTTCCCCCTCGCCGAGAGGCTGGCCCGGGCCGCCGCCGACGCCGGCGCCGGGTTCGATGCCGACCTGCTGGCGGCGCACGTCACCGGCCTCCTCGGCCGACCCGACGTCGCAGACGCCGAGCTCGCGGATCTGGAGGAGCGGGTCGACGACGACGCCGAGCGCAGCCGCGTCGCCATCGCCCGCTTCGACACGTCGGCCGTGTGGACCGCCGTCGACGACGACGACGTCCTCGGCACCGCACTGGCGGCGGTCGCCGACCCGACGTGGCGCGACCGCCTCGAGGCCCGCCGGCTGGCCGTCGTGCTCAACGCCGAGGGGCCGCGTGCGGCCGTGGACGCCGCCGGGCCCGTGCTCGCCCGCGCCGAGGGCGAAGCTCTGGCGTTCGCCTCGCTCGTCGCCGCCTACGGACTCGCCCGTTGCGGGCGCATCGACGAGGCGCTCGCGCTGTCCGAGCAGGGCGCCGCGGCGCGCCGCGAGGTCGACAGCCCGCTTGCGTGGCCCGCGTGGTGGCATGCCGTCACGGGGTGCATGGCCCTGCTCTACGCCGGGAGGTTCGACGAGGCGACGGCCATGGCCGGCGACCAGCACCGCGACGCGGTGGCCGAGGGAGTGATCGAAGCCCAGGCGATGTTCGCGCTGCTGGAGGCCACCGCGGCGGCCGACCGGGGGCGGGTCCGCACCGCGGTTCGGCGGGCCCGCGAGGCGCTGGGCGTGCACCAGGCGCTCGACCGGCCCGTGCTGGTCCGCCAGGACCTCATCGTCAGCGCCATGGCGGCCGCGCTCACGGGGGACGCCGCCGCCGCCACCACCGACCTCGCCGAGCTCGACGCCCTGGGCCTGCCCCCGGTGCGGCGCGACGAGGTCGACCTGCTCGGGGCCCGCGGGTGGACCGCGGCGGCCGCCGGCGACCTCCCCGGGCGCGCGCCCATCTCGAGCGCGCGGCCGCCCTGGGCGCCACGATCGGCGACGCCGTCGGCGAGGCCGCCGCGCTGCACGGCCTCGCCCGTCTCGGACGGCCCGGCGACGTGCGCGAGCGGCTGGCGACGCATCGCCGCCGAGGTCGGCGGTGTCCTCGTGCCGGCCCGCCTCGCCCACGCCGAGGCGCTGGCGGCAGGCGACGCCGCCGCGCTCGACGAGGTCGTCACCCGGTTCGAGGACATGGGTGCCGTCCTGCTGGCCGCCGAGGCGGCCGCCGACGCCGCTGTCGCCCTCCGCCGGGCCGGCGATCCGCGGGCCGCGGCTGCCGCCGAGCGCCGGGCCGGCGCCCTCGCGGCGCAGGCCGAGGATCCGGTCACCCCGGCGCTGCAGGGCGTCGAGACCCGGGCGGTGCTGACGCCGGCCGAGCGCGAGACGGCGGTGCTGGCGGCGACCGGGCGGGCGAACAAGGAGATCGCCGAGCAGCTGCACCTCTCGCCCCGCACGGTCGAGAACCGGCTGCAGCGGGTCTACGACAAGCTGGGCATCGCGGGACGGGGCGAGCTCGGCGAAGTGCTCGACAAGGCCGGTTGACCCCGCCTCAGATCATGGAGCGGATCTCGGACGCGACCACGTCGGGGGCCTCCAGCGGCGGCCAGTGGCCGACGTCGTCGAGCGCGACGATCCGACCCTGCGGCACGTGGTCGATCAGCCGCGGGACCACGTGGCCGCCCGACACCGGATCGAGCAGGCCCCAGACGAACACCATCGGGACGTCCGCGCCCTCGAGCGCGCCGCGCCACCGGACGGCGTGCGCACGACGGTCGGCGACGTAGTGCAACAGGTCGTGCATGAGCGGGACGCCGCCGCCCTCGTCCATCGACCGGAAGATCTCGTGCACCGCCGCCTCGTCGAACGGCCGCCGCTCGCCCCAGGTGCCGCGCAGGCCGTTGGTGAACGCGGCCTCGTCGACGGCCGCGGCGATCTCGGCCCCGTGCTCTGGGTCGAGGAGCATCTGCTGGCCCGGGGTCGGCCGGTGGAGGTCGGGGTACACCCCGCCGTTCATCCAGACGACGCCGGTGATCTCGGGAGGGCCGTCCCCACTGGCGCCGAGCGAGCCCTCGGCCCGGCGGGCGAGCAGCTCCTGGGCGACCGACACGCTGTAGTCGTGGGCCACGAGCAGGGTGCTCGTCGTCCCCTTCGCCGCCCACAGCGCCTCGACCGCATCGGCGGCCGCGTGGATCGAGTACGTGTGCCCGCCCTCGCCGGCCGGCGGCTTGTCCGACATCCCGAACCCCGGCATGTCGAGGGCGAGGAGCCGCAGCCCGTCGAGCTGTTCCGCCGCCTCCGCGATGTCCAGCGACGCCGAGGGGTAGCCGTGGCAGAAGGTGTACGACGGTGCGTCCGCCGGCCCGACGTCGTAGGTCGCCACCCGCAGCCCGCCGCTGTCGATGGGCGTCGCCCGCGCCCGCCACTCGTCCCAGGTCGCCATGCGCTCAGCTTGGCACGGGGCCGGATCGTCGCGTGGCGGGGACGAGACCCCGGACCGTCCGACCGCCAGAGTCGGGACCGGCCCTTGCCTCCCGCTCACCGCCGGACGGGCGGGCTACGCTCCCGCATCCGATCGGAGGTGGGCGGGCATGAACATCGGGGCACCCGAGCTCCTCATCGTGATGCTGGTGGTCCTGGTGCCGCTGGCCCTGTCGATCTGGGGACTGGTCGACGCATCGTCGCGGCCGGACTGGGCGTGGCAGCGGTCGGGGCAGAATCGGACGCTGTGGATCGTGCTGCTCGCCGTGAGCCTCCCCATGTGCTTCGTGGGCGCCGTCATCGCCCTCGTCTACCTGCTCGCGGTGCGTCCCCAGGTCGCCCGCCAGCAGGGCGCCGGGCCGTCTCCGGGGACGCCCCCACCTCCCGACGTCCCGTTCGCCTGACTCGCCCGGGCGGTCCGGCCCGCACCGCCGATGACCACAGACGAGACCCACGCCGACCGGCTCCTCGCGGGGGGCATCGCCAACGCCGGCGCGATCGTCCGTCGCGGCGACCTCGTGCTGCGGCCGGGCGGGCCCCACACGGCAGGGGTGCACCGGTTCCTGGCGGGTCTCCGGACGGCCGGCTTCGACGGCGCACCCGAGCCGCACGGCGTCGGGGACGACGGGCGCGAGCGGCTGGGCTTCATCCCGGGCGACGTGGCGGTGCCGCCGTACCCGGCATGGGTGCAGACCGACGCGGCCCTGGCCTCGATCGCCCGCCTCGCCCGCCGCCTCCACGACGCCGCGGCCGCGGTCGGCGTGCCGGACGGCGACTGGAACGACGAGCTGGCCGATCCGGCCGGCGGCCCGATCGTGTGCCACAACGACCTGTGCCTCGAGAACGTGGTGTTCCGCGGCGGCGAGGCGGTCGGGCTCATCGACTTCGACTTCGCCGCCCCCGGCCGTGCGCTCCACGACCTGGTCCACTTCGCCCGCATGTGCGTCCCGCTCGATGACGACGTCACCGCGGCGCGTCGTGGCTGGATGCCCGACGACCGCTCGCGTCGGCTGCGGCTCGTGTGCGACGCCTACGGCCTCGCTCACGACGACCGCCACCGGGTCGTCGAGCAGATCGGTGCGTCGATCGCGCAGGCGACGGCGTTCGTCCGCCGCCGCATCGAGGCAGGCGAGACGGCGTTCGCGACGACGCTCGACGAGCTGGGCGGTGAGGACCGGTTCCGGCGACGAGACGAGTGGTGGCGAGACCATCGCGACGCCGTCGCCGATGCCCTCCGGTGACCCCGCGGCCCGATCAACCCGGGCGACCGGCCGCTGATCCGCGCCCGCACCGCCTCGCCTCCGCCCGCCAACGTGCCGCCATGCAGAGCGTGGCGCCAGGCGCACGCTCACGCTATGCAGCGGGTGGGCGACCGACGGGGACCGCGGCGACGATCCCGGCGTCTGCGCACGCCGCGGCGAAGGCGTCGAGCCGCCGGCGGATGTCACGGCCCAGCAGCCACACACCGACGCGGTCGGCGACGGGCGCCAGCCAGCCGGGGCGGATGGTGAAGTTGTAGCGCCAGGTCGCCTCTGTGCGCGGCTCGCCGTCGGCGCCCGGGGCGGAGGGAGTGAAGTTCCAGCCACCCGAGAACGTCCGGAAGAACCACGGGCCGCGCACCATCTTCATGCCCACGTGCCCGGGTGGGCGGAAGGTGACGTACTCGGACACCATCGTCAGCCGGTGGCGCGACCGCGTCCAGGTGCGCACGCCCTTGGCGGCCGCGGTGGCCCCGTCGAGGAGGCGCTGCTCACGCACGAACGGGTCCCAGCGGTACCGCAGCTCGCCGTAGGTCTGGGAGAGGGCGAAGGCCCGCGCCGGGTCGAGGGGCACGGTGACGGTCGACGACACGCGGGGCACGCCGCCAGTGTCGCCTGCCGCACGGAGGGGCGGGCGTCGCCCCCGCGGCTGGGCCCCTCCCAGGGCGCGCCCACTAGGTTTCTCCACGTGCTGCTGACCGAGATCGACCACGTCGCCATCGCCGTCAACGACCTCGAGGCGGCCATCGCCTACTACCGCGACACCTTCGGCGCCGAGGTCGACCACCGCGAGGTGGTCGAGTCCGACGGGGTGGAGGAAGCGCTGCTGAAGGTCGCCGACAGCTACGTCCAACTTCTCACCCCCACCCGCGGCGATTCGCCCGTCGCCAAGTACCTCGAGCGCAAGGGCGAAGGGCTGCACCACATCGGCTACCGGGTCGACGACTGCGCGGCCGCCCTCGACGCCGTCAAGGCGCAGGGCGGGCGGGTCATCGACGAGGCTCCCCGCCCGGGCAGCCGCGGCACGACGGTGGCGTTCGTCCACCCGAAGACCGCGTTCGGCACGCTCATCGAGCTCGTCCAGGAGTAACCACACCGCAACGAGCACCGCTGGTACCGTCCGAGCGACGCAGCGTCAGGCTGCTAGCGCTCATGACGGAGGCGCTCATGGAACCCGCAGTTCCCATCGGCCCCGCATACCCGGCGACCTACGAGGTCGACGACGCGGGACCGATCGACCGCTGGCGGCCATTCGTCCAGTGGTTCCTCGCCATCCCGCACTACGTCGTGCTGTACGCCCTGGGCATCGTCTCGAGCGTGCTCGCCTTCGTGGCGTGGTTCGTGATCCTGTTCACCGGCAAGCTCCCCGAGGGCCTCGCCGGCTGGCAGGCGCTGTTCCTCCGCTACACGAACCGCACGTACGGGTACGCGGACTTCCTCCGCGAGGAGTACCCGCCGTTCACGTTCGACCTCACGGGGGCCGACCCTGGCGACTACCCCGGCATCCGGACGGACGTCGCCATCGCCCACGAGGACCGCAACCGCCTCACCGTGGGGTTCCGGTTCATCCTCGTCATCCCGCACGCCATCGCGCTGTTCTTCCTGGGCATCGGCGCCTGGGTGGCGATGATCATCGGGGCGTTCGCCATCCTCTTCACCGGTGCCTGGCCCGAGGGCCTGCGCCGGTTCGTGGTCGGGGTGTGGCGGTGGAGCACCCGGGTCAACGCCTACTACCTGCTGCTCGTCGACGACTACCCGCCGTTCAGCCTCGACTGAACCCGGGCGGGGGCGCGCCGATGGCCGGGTCCCCGTTGACCCGGCCACCGACTTGCCTGCAGGAAGGGATCAGCCGCCGGCCGCCGAGGGCGGCACCATCACGGCGTCGATCAGGTGCACGGTGGCGTTGGCCGTCGTGATGTCGGGCACCACGACCTCGGCCTGATCGCCGAGCGTCACGGTGTCGCCCTCCACGCTGATCGACAGCTCCTCGCCGGTGAGCGTGGTCACAGAGGTCTCGCCGGCCAGCGCCGCGGCGTCGAGCTGCTCGCCCGGGACGACGTGGAACCCGAGCACGGTCGTCAGCAGGCCCGACGGGTCGGCCAGCGCCGCCTCGATCGTGGCCGGGTCAGCGGCGGCGAAGGCGCAGTCGGTCGGGGCGAACACCGTGAGCGCCGGCGCCGAGTTGAGCGTGTCGACGAGGTTGGCGGCGGTCACGGCCTCGGTCAGCGTGGTGAGCACCGGGTTGTTCGAGGCCGCCGTCCCCACCGGATCGTCGGTCATGCCCTCGAGCGTGCCCTCGTCCTGGCCGCTCTGCACCATGGCCGTGATCTGCTCGGCATCGCACGCCTCGGCCGAGCTGGCCGGCATGGCGCGTCCTCGGACCCGTCGGCCATCGTCGTGTCGCTGTCGTCGGACTGCTGCTCGGTCGTGTTGGCAGTCGCCTCGTCGTCGTCGCCCGAGCAGGCAGCCGCACCGGCCGTCACCAGCGCGACAGCGGCGAACATCCCGGCGATGCCTCGAAGAGCCTTGGTACCTCGCATGGGGTTCCCTTTCGTGGTGGGGGTCGTGGAGTCATTCGGCGCCAGTCCCCCGCACGGACGCAGGAGATCCGGGACCGAGCTCCCGCGCCTGCTCACTCGACGTCGACGACCAGCGACATCCAGCCGCTGGCGCCGTCGGGGAGCGGCTCGGCCCGATCCTCGGTCTGGCGCTCTCCCGTGCCGTCGACGGCCCGCACGGTCAGGTCGTGGCGGCCGGGGGTGGCATCCCACTCGTAGCGCCACTGTCGCCACGTCTCCCGTGCGACCTCGCCGGCCAGCACGGCCGGCTCGAAGTCGCCGTCATCGACGCGGACCTCGACCGCGCGGATGCCGCGCGTCTGCGCCCAGGCCACCCCGCCGACCGTCACGCGACCGGCGGCGACCGACTCGAAGCTGCGGGGCGTGTCGATGCGGGCCATGGTCTTGATCGGCGCCTGCTCGGCGTAGCCCCGCGGCACCCAGTACTGGTCGAAGGCGTCGAACGTCGTGACCTCGAGCTCGGTCAGCCATTTGGTCGACCCGACGTAGCCGTAGATGCCCGGCGTCACCAGCCGGGCGGGGAAGCCATGGCGCAGCGGGAGCGCCTCGCCGTTCATGCCGATGGCGACGAGGCACGGACGGTCGTACGCGGCCTCGATCGGGAACCCGCACGTGTAGCCGTCGGTGGAGCGGCCGACGAGCTGGTCGGCTCGGCCCTGCGGCCGCGCCCGGTCGAGCAGGTCGCGGGTGCGCACGCCGAGCCAGCGGGCGTTGCCGACGAGGTTCCCGCCCACCTGGTTCGAGATGCACGTCATCGTGATGTCGGCCTCGACGACGTCCAGGTCGGACAGCTCGGCGTAGGTGAGCTCGAACGGCTCGTCGACCATGCCGGTGACCGACAGCGTCCAGTCCTCGGCCCGCACCTGCGGGACGATCAGGGCCGTGTCGACCCGGTAGAAGTCGCGGTTCGGGGTCACGAACGGCGCGATGCCCGCGACCCCGGCCTCCGCGGTCGCCGGGACGGCCGGCAGGGGCACGGCGGGTCGCGGCAGGGTCACGCCGGCACGCGACTCGGCCGCGCTGAACCGTCCGCGCAGCGCCCGCCCGCCCGCGCCGGCCAGGGCCGCTCCCGCGGCGACGGCCGCGGTGACACCGAGGAAGGCGCGCCGCGAGCCCACCCCACCGCGGGTCAATGCGATCGGCGACGGGCCGTCGGGCGCCGAGGTCCCCGGGCGCCGGGCCCCCGGACGAGGGGCGCGGCGCCGGGCGCGGCACGAGCACCCGCAACGCGAGCGCCCCGGCGACGGCCGCGGCGACGCTCGGCAGGGCGGCCGCCGCGGTGGCGTTGGGGGTCGCGAGCGAGGCGAGCACGCCGACCAGCCCGAACGCCGCCATGCCCATGGTGCCGGCGAGCGGCCGGCGGCGCGACGCGAGCCCGAGGAGGGCGCCGAACACGGCGGACATGACCAGGATCCCGATGACGAGCGCCAGCTTGTCGTTGGTCCCGAAGGTCTCGATGGCGAACCGCTCGACCGGCTTCGGCGCCCGATCGATCACCTCGGTGGCGACCGCCTCGACCGGTGAGCGCAGGCTCGGGTCCAGCCCGGCGACGAGCTCGCCGGCCCCGAGCGCCAGCCCGGCCGACACCAGGCCGGCCGTCGCCGCCCGCAGGCGACCGGCGGGGGCGGTCGTGCCGCCTCCCGACCGGTCGCCCCGCACCGGGGGGAGGGGGCCCGGGGCGCCGGCCGGCGGCGAACCGGCAGCCGTGGGGGGCGATGGCGTCAGGGCGTGGTGGGGATCCGCGTCGTGTGCCATCGCCCCGTCGATTCGTCGCCGGAGGGGGCGCCGGATGACCGGGGCCGACGATCGGTTCGGGCGGGGGCGGCGCGGCGCTCAGGCGGGGGCGAGCGCGCCGGTGCCCACGATGGTGCCCGTGGGCTGTGGCGAGCCGGATGCCGGCTCCTCGCTGATCGCCACCTGCGTCGTGGACGCGGGCAGGGCGACGCGGACCTCGTCGGCGGTCCCGGCGCCGAGGACGCCCAGCGACACCGGCGCGGGCCCGTCGAGCGACCACAGCTGGTATGCCTGCTCGGGCGGCAGCGGCGTCGCCTGCTCGAACCGCACGAACGAACCGTCGTCGTCGGCCTCGACCCGAGCGATCGGGGTGCCGTCCTCGGCCGCGATGGTGCCGACCGGCAGGTCCTCGGCCGCCACCTCGCTGCCGTCGTCGTCGGAGACCCGGGCGGCGATCACCGGACCGAGCACCAGCGCCAGCACCACGACCGCGGCCGCGGCGAGCGCCGCGACCATCCGGCGTTGCCGGCGGGGCTGCAGGTGGCGCGGCGGCTCGTAGCCGGCTGCGGGGGCACGGTCCTCCACGCCCGTGGCGGGCGCGGGGCCCGGCGGGACCGCGCGCGCGTCGGCGGCGATCTGATCCCACAGCCACGGCGGCGGCTGCTCGTCCTCGATCGTGAGCGACATCGTCTCGCGATAGACCGCGAGCTCTTGCTGGCACGCCGCACAGGTGGCGACGTGCGCCTCGACGGCGGCGCGCTCGTCGCCCTCGAGCCCGTCGATCGCGTAGACGGCCAGGTCGTCGTGAGGGTGTGCGTCGGGGAAGCCCATGCGGTCGCTCACGACGTCAGCCCCTCGGACTCGAGCGCGTGGCGCAGGCCCGCCAGGGCACGACGGATGCGGGACTTCACGGTTCCCTCGGGCTCCCCGAGCATCTCGGCCGTCTCGCGGTACGAATGGCCCCCGAAGTAGGCGAGGACGATGGCTCGACGCTCGTCCTCGTCGAGGCGCGACACCGCGCGCCGCACCCCTTCGGACAGCGCGGCCAGGTGCACCTCGGCCTCCACCTCGGGCGACGGAGGCGGCGCCAGCCGCACCTCCCGCTCCTGGCGCCGCTGGCGCGCGGCCTCGGAGCGGACGGTGTCGACCGCGCGGGCGTGCGCCTGGGCCACCAACCACGGACGGAGTGCCCCGCGCGTCGGATCGAACCGTTGCGGGCGGCGCCACAGATCGACGAAGACGGTCTGGGTCACGTCCTCCGCGAGCGTGCGGTCGCCGCACACCCGCCGGGCGACCGCCCACACGGCGCCCGCGTAGCGGCGGTACAGCTCGGCGAGCGCGTCGCCGTCGCCGTCCACCATCGCCGCCACCACGGCGACGTCGTCTGCGGCCTGAGGGTCACGCACGGGCGGGCTCCGGCGCGTCACACCGACGATCCGCGGGGCGGGAGCCGGCGAGCGCGCCTCGGACGGCCCGGTGGCCGTCGTGAGCGTCACCCCGGACTCCGGACAGGGAAGGCCGATCGGAAGGGGGGCATCTCACCGGTGATTCGACGCCGACGGCGCGCCGGATGTCTCCCGGCTGGCGTCGGTGCCCCGCGGAACGCACCGAGGAACAGTGCCGCGCCGGGGCCGTGGCTTCAAGGCGAACGGCGGTCGTCCGTGGAAAGAGTGTGGAACGCGGCGCCGCGGCTGCCACGATGGTCGGCCATGTTGTCGGTCCGCGGTCTCACGGTCGAGGTCGGCGGCACCCTCGTCGTCGAGGGCGCCGCCTTCTCCGTGCGCGCCGGCGACCGGGTGGGGCTCGTCGGGCGCAACGGCGCCGGCAAGACGTCGCTCCTCAAGGTCGTGGGCGGGATGGCCGAGCCCAAGGCCGGGGTGATCCAGCGTCCGGCGCAGTTCGGCTACCTGCCCCAGGACCCGCGGCTCGACCACATCCCTCCCACCCGCTCCGCGCTCGCACACGTCCTCGGCGGGCGCGACCTCGACGTGTTGGTCGGCCGCCTCGAGGAGCTGCGCCTGAAGATGGAGGCCCAGCCCGGCGACGAGCGACTGGTGGCGAAGTGGAGCCGCGCCCACGACGCGTTCGAGCACGCCGGCGGGTACGCGGCCGAGTCCGAGGCCCGGAGGCTGCTGGCCGGCCTCGGCCTGTGCGGTGACCGCGTCGAGCGCCCGATCACCGTGCTGTCAGGCGGCGAGCGCCGCCGCGCCGAGCTGGCCCGCATCCTGTTCGCGGGCAGCGACCTGCTGATGCTCGACGAGCCCACCAACCACCTCGACAACGACGCCCGCGACTGGCTGCTCGACTTCCTGCGCACCTACCGCGGCGCGTTGATCGTGATCAGCCACGACCTCGAGCTGCTCGACGAGTCGATCACCCGCGTCCTGCACCTCGACCGCCCGGGCGAGGCCGACGTCGGCGAGCTGACCGACTACAAGGGCACCTACTCGCAGTACAAGGCGGCCCGCGAGCGCGACGAGGCCCGGCTGGCCAAGATCGCGGCCCGCCAGCAGACCGAGATCGCCCGCTTGCAGACGCTGGTCGACCGGTGGGGGGCCAAGGCCAGCAAGGCGGCGTTCGCCAAGTCGCTCGAGACGCGCATCGAGCGGATCCGCTCCGAGGGCGTCGAGGCCCCGACGGCCCGGCGCGGCCTCCGGCTCCACCTCCCCGATCCGCCTCCCTCCGGGCGCACCGCGCTCACCGTGCACCGCCTCGCCAAGAGCTACGGCGACGGGCCGACGGTGTTCGACGACCTGGCCTTCGAGGTCGGGCGGGGCGAGCGGCTGCTCGTGCTGGGCCTCAACGGGGCCGGGAAGACCAGCCTCCTGCGCATCCTCGCCGGCACGTCCGAGGCCGACCACGGCAGCCTCACGTGGGGATACCAGGTCGGCGTCGGCTACTACGCGCAGGAACACGAAGGGATCCGGGCCGGCGCCTCGGTGCTCGATCACATGGACGAGGCCGCGCCCGGGCAACCCACGCAGGTCCGGCGGCGGCTGCTCGGCATGTTCGGCCTCAGCGGCGACAAGGTCCACCAGGATGCGTCGACCCTGTCGGGCGGCGAGAAGACCAAGCTCGCCCTGTCGCTGCTCGTCGCCGGTCGCCACAACCTGCTGCTCCTCGACGAGCCGACCAACAACCTCGATCCGCCGTCGCGCGAGGCGGTCGCCGCCGCGCTGGCGAGCTGGGGCGGCACGATGGTCATCGTCAGCCACGATGTCGGGTTCGTGCGCGACCTCGCCCCCGACCGGGCGCTGCTCATGCCCGACGGTGACCTCGACCACTGGTCCGACGACCTGCTCGACCTCGTCGAGCTGGCCTGACGGCGCCGGCCTCCGACGGGTCGGCCGCGTCGGGCCAGTCGCCCACCACCCGCAGCCGCGGCGCCGACGGGGCCGGAAGGTGGTCGACGATCCGGCGATGGGCGTCGAGCCGCGAGATGTTCATCACCAGCCCGTCGCCGGTACGAGCCACCAGGACGTCCGGCACGGCGCCGCTGTCCGCCGCGGCCACCTGGCGGAACAGGCGCCGCCGACGGAACGCGTAGTAGACGGTCCGCCCGATCTCGACCACACCGACGAGGACCACCGCGGCCGCGGCCACGACGGCCGCGGGGACGCCGCGCACGACGCCCGGCCCGCCGGGATCGGCGAACGCCGCCCCCGCCGTGGCCGCGGTGAGCGCAGCGGTGGTGATCGCACGATCGAGCCACAGCCGCGGCAGGCGGAAGCCGTGGTGGCCGCTGGCGATGCGCAGCATCGACGCCACCAGCGAGAACAGGGCGGCGAACGCGGTCACCGCCCCCCAGGCCGGGTGGCCGGCGAGGTAGAGGCCGAGGCCCAACCCGGCCACGATGGCGGCGTCGCCGAGATGCGTGCACACGAAGGCGGCCCAGGCCGGGTCGTACCCGAGGACGCGCCCCGGGCGGCCGTCCGGCGCCTCGGGCGCGAACAGCGTCACCGACAGCGCCGACCGCACGGCGACCACCAGAGCGGCGGCCACGGCCGCCCCGACGGCGAGCAGCAGCGCCGCGGCCAGGGCGAGGCCGAGGCGCGTCCACCGCCCGTTGCGGGCCCACCAGTTCACGCTGCCCTGGGGACGGCGCCCGCCGACGGCGGCGCGTCCCAGCAGCCGGCCCAGCCACTCGTCGGCGCACCGGGCGGCCATCACCGGTCGGTGCGGGGGCTCGATCTCGACGTCGTAGCCGTCGACGATGCGGTGCAGGGCCTCGGCGAGGACGCGCGTGGCGGCGCGGCGCTCCCGCGGCGACGCCGACCGCAGCCGGCGCTCGTGGAGGGCGTCGATGTGCTCGAGCAGGTCGACGTCGTGGTCGAGCATCTCGGTCAGGTCGCGCCACGCATCGACCGTGTCCGACCCGTCGGACGGGGCCCCGGTCGGCACGACGGTGCCGTCCTCCAGCAGGTGGCCCGCGGTGACGAGGCGGTGCTCGATCCGGGTGCGGGTGCGGCGCGACTCCTCCCGCAGTCGGGCGGCGACCGCCCCGTCGATCCCGACGTCGCCGGCGAGCAGCGTGCGGGTGGCGTCGGGGTCGGGGTCGTCCGGGGGCTCGCCCCGGGCGACGGCGGCGGCGGTGTGGTCGGTGGCGTTCATCGGTCCTCGTCCTCGTCGTTGTCGACCGTGCGCTCGATGTCCCAGATGACCCGCATCTCCTCGCCCAGACGGGCCCGGAACCGCTTCAGGCTCTGGGCCAGCGTGTTCGGCTTCATGCCGAGGAAGGCGGCCATGTGGCGTTGCTCCAGCAGTCCGTGCCTGGTGCGGATCCCGACGGTGTTGAGCTCGTCGAGCCGGCGGGCGTGCCGTTCGATCGCCCACACGGCGAGAAGGGCGGGCACGCACTCGGCGCCGGTCATCAGCGCATCGATGCGCCGGTGGTGACGCTCGACCGCCAGCCGGTCGGCCGACGGCGGCACGGACAGGAGGCTCCTGTCCTGGACGTAGCGCCAGGCGGCCCTGGCCCTGCGGTCCTCGTCGCAGATGTGGTCCCACAGCCGGGCGTGGAACTCGGCGCGCACGCAGACGCCGGAGCGGACGGCGTCGTAGGCCGCCAGCCAGGCGGTGTCCTTCAGCGGGCGCACGTCGCCGTCGAAGAAGGGCCCGGCGAGGCCGAGGTTCGGGTACACGAAGTAGAGCCCGAAGAAGGCCCGGGCCACCTCGCCCGGTGAGCGCTCGTCTCGGGTCGCCCCTCGCGCCAGGGCCTCGGCCGCGGCGCCCGCCGCTGCACGATGCTCGGCCGCGTGGCGCTGCCGATCGAGGCCGTCGAGCCCCTCGTACAGCGCCACGAGGGCGATCTGGCGCAGGTCGATGCTGGCGATCGCCTGCTCGGGAGGGACCCGGTCCGCCGTGGGTCGCTGTCGTCGCTCGGGACCGACGGCTCGTCGATGCCCTGACTCGGTCTGCACGCCGCCTCCTCTCCACCTCGGTCGGTGGGGTTCGACGGCGCTGTCGAGCAATACGGATGGTTGCGGGACAGTACCCAGGGTCCCCGACGGAGATGACACGGCGAGGGTGATCGTCACGACATCGTCCCGAACGTCACGATCGTCATCGGGTCGTCACCTCGGCCTAGCAGAGGCCGAGTCGATAGCGGGCCATGCGCAGCACATGCCCCGTGAGCTGGCGGAACTCGTCGTTGAGCTCGGCGATGGCCGCCTCGGTGGCATCGACGTAGCGCCCCACCACCGCCGCGGCCAGCGGGGCGTCGAGCGCAGCGTCGGCGATCAGCCGGTCGGCCTCCGCCCGCAGGCGCAGCGCAGCGGTGGCGGCCTCGAGACCATGGAGGACCACGCGGTCGAGCGCGGCCCGCTGGAGCGCGGTGTACTCGTCGACGGCCCCCACCCGCGGCGGCGGCCGCGGGGCGAGGCGGGTGCGGGTCTCGGTCATGGCGCGACGATGCCAGCACCCCCCGACCGGGATGACAGGCTCCGCACGACCATCTCGGCGGCGCAGCTCGTGCCGTAGCTACGTCGAGGACGAGGACGCCGCCAGCGGCGAATCTGGCCGGCGTGACGGGCGCAAACGTCTGCGGCCAGGGCACTCGTGCCCTGGCCATGAACGTTCGCCCGTCAGGCCGAGTCAGATTCGTCGTTGGCAAGGACGCAGGACGAAGGCATAGCCGTAGCTACGTCGAGGACGAGGACGCCGCCAGCGGCGAATCTGGCCGGCGTGACGGGCGCAAACGTTTGTGGCCAGGGCACTAGGGTCGGCGGCCGCATGGACGTCCACCTCGTCGACGGGACCTACGAGCTGTTCCGCTACCACTTCGCGCCCAACAACCGCGACCAGGACCGCGGGGCCACCATCGGTGTGGTCGGCACCCTGCTCCAGCTCGTCGACGACGGGGCCACCCACATCGGCGTCGCCACCGACCACGTGATCGAGTCCTTCCGGAACGACATGTGGGCCGGTTACAAGTCGTCGGCCGGGATGCCCCGCGAGCTGCTGGCGCAGTTCCCGCTGGTCGAGTCGGCCATGGAGATGGCGGGCTTCACGGTGTGGCCGCAGGTCGCCTTCGAGGCCGACGACGGCATGGCCGCCGGCGCGGTCATGGCCGCGGCCGACCCCCGGGTCGAACGGGTCGTCATCTGCACGCCCGACAAGGACCTCGGGCAGTGCGTCGGCGGCAAGGTCGTGCAGCTCGACCGGCGCAAGGACATGATCTTCGACGCCGCCGGGGTCGAGGAGCGGCTCGGCGTGCCGCCCGCGTCGATCCCCGACCTGCTGGCGCTCGTGGGCGACGCCGCCGACGGGTTCCCCGGCCTCGCCGGGTGGGGCGCCAAGTCGGCGGCTGCGGTGCTCCGGCGCTGGGGCCACCTCGAGGGCATCCCTGCCGACCCGACCACGTGGGACTCGGGCGTGCGCGGGGCGGCCAAGCTCAACGCCACCCTCCGGGAGCAGTTCGAGCTGGCCCTGCTGTTCCGGCGCATCGCCACCGTCGAGACCGACGCCCCGGTGAGCGAGAGCGTCGACGACCTGCGCTGGAGCGGGCCACCCGACGCCGCGGCCTTCGCCGAGCTGTGCGAGGTCCTCGGTGCGCCGCGGCTGTCCGAACGTGCGGCTCGCCTCGCCGACCGGGCGGCCGGCTGATCACTCGATCGGATCGGTGAGCGCGAGAGCCGCCAGCTTGTCCGGGCTGACCACCGTGTCCACCTCGGTGACGAGCCCGCCTTCGACCGCGACCGCCGTCACGAACACCGGGACGTCCCCCCAGAGCGCCAACGCGCCCTGCTGGCCGTTGTAGATGCGCCTCTCGAAGCGGACGCCGACCTCGGCCGCCCGGCGCGAGAGGTTGAGCAACAGCCGACCGACCCGCTCGGGCCCGACCACCGGGCGGCGCGCCGCACGCCGCTCGGCGCCGCCGTCGCTGACGAGCACGACATCGGGGGCCAGCAGCGACAGCACCCGGTCGGTGTCGCCCGCCCTGAGGGCGGCCACCAGGGCGTCGGCGACCTGTTCGGCATCGTCGGCGGCGGCCCCCGTCCGGTGCTCGTCCCGCACTCGGCTCCGCGCCCGGCTGGCCACCTGCCGGCACGCATCGGGGCTGCGGTCGACCACCGCGGCGATCTCGCCGAACGGCACGCCGAACACGTCGGCCAGCAGGAACACCACCCTTTCCACCGGGGTGAGCGACTCGAGCACGCGCAGGAACCCGAACGTCAGCGACTCGCCCATCTCCGCGAGGTGGGCGGGATCTGCGCCGGGCCCGCTCGGTTCGTCGACCGCCACCACCGGCTCGGGCAGCCACGGACCGACGTAGCTCTCGCGCCGTCGCTGCGTGGCCCGCAGCCGGTCGAGGGCCAGCCGCGACACCACCGTCGTCAGCCAGGCGGACGGGCGCTCGACCGTCGCCTCCCCCGGGCGGCGGGCCCGCACCCAGGCCTCCTGCACCACGTCCTCGGCGTCGACCCGCGATCCCGTGATGCGGTAGGCGAGGCCGAGGAGCCGGGGGCGCTCGTCGACGAGGGCCCGCTCGACCGCGGTCGCGAGTGGCCCGATCGCGGCCGGCTCAGCCACCGGCAGCCCCCGCGTCGGCCATCCCCGCGCCGGCCACCACCGGGCGGCGCACGTCGTCGGCCCTGTCGGCGGCGCGGCGGCCGGCCTCCTCACCGGTGGCCAGGGCTGCGTCGGCGAGGTGAGCACCGGGGCCGAGCCAGTCGCCGGCGACGAAGACGCCGTCGAGGCCCGCGCTGGGCACGCCCGGGCGCCCCGCGAGCCCGCCCGTCTCGGGGGTCGGCAGGGCGCCGGCGCTGACCATGCGATGACGGTACCGGGCCTCTTCGGCGTCGTCGGGCTCGATCCCGGCCAGCCGGGCGTGGTCCTCGAGCTCGCCTCGGAGCTCCGCGGCCGACAGGGCCTCGGCGGCGTGGAGGTAGCGCATGCCGTGCACGACCGCGCCCCCGGAAGGGGCGAGGCGCGCCGGAGGCCCGTGGCAGATGAGGTACAGCGGGCGGTCGAGGGCCAGCAGCACCCGGGTGGCGGGCGGTTCGGTCAGCCCGAGGTCGAGGCACGCGGTGTGGATCGGCCCGGCCAGACCGGCCCACGCGGCGGGGCGCTCGGGAAGCACGGTGGCCATGGCGTCCGGCGTCCCGGTTGCCACCACGACCGCCCCGGCCAGGAAGGTGGACACCGCCCCGCCGCCCGCCGCGCCGTCGCCGCCCGCCGGGCCGGAGCCGTCGCGCACGGGCGCGACGTCGACCCGGACCCGCCGGCCCTCGGGCACCACGGACCGCGCCGCGGCCGGGACCCGTTCGACCCCGACCTGCCGGCCGGCGGCGGCCAGGCCGTCGAGCAGCGTCTGCCAGCCCCCGTCCAGGTATTCCACGTTGCCCTGGGCGGCCAGCTTCACCTGGAGCGCGACCAGGTCTGCGGCGGCGGTGTCGAGGTCGGCGACGTACGTCGCGGTGCGGGCGAGCATCTCGATCATCTGGCGCTCGCCGCCCTCCAGCCCGAGATCGTCGAACCAGGCCGCCGCCGTCCGGTCGGCCAGCTCGTGGGGCCGCCAGCCCGGCATCCCCGCCAGCGTGCGGGCCAGCCGCGCCAGACCCTTACCTGGCACGAGCCGGCTGCGCACGAGGGAGACCGGTCCGAGCGGCAGCCGGTCGACGATGTCGCCCCGCCGGCCCATGCCCCCGCGGAGTGGCGGCCGCGCCCCGCGGATCGACACGCCCAGCCGGGCCAGGACCGGGCGCCCGGCGCCCTTGCGGTAGAGCGCGTGGGCACCGCGGTTGAACAGGAACCGACCCGCGCGCTCGGTGGCGGCCCGGTTCGCTCCCGGGTGCCCGTCGAGCACGACCACGGACCGCCCGGCACCCGAGGCGGTCGCGGCGGCGGTCAGGCCGGCGAGCCCTCCGCCGACCACCACGACGTCGACCGTGCGGCGGCCCGTCGACTCACCCGTCTCGCCCGTCGGGACTCGTGCTGCCATGGGGGGCCTCCTCCGCATCGTCACCGGTCATGACGCCGCGAGGGCAGGGGTTGTGACAGCCCGATCGGATCGGCACCTCCCGAGCCGGACCCGACACGTTGCGGATGTCGAACCGGAGGGACCGCCTGGCGTGACCCGGGCGGGTGCGGATCAGCCGTTCTTGGGCAGGTCCTTGAACGGCGTCGCCTTGTCGAAGCCGGGCTCCTTGGGCAGCCCGAGCACACGCTCGCCGATGATGTTGCGCTGGACCTGGTCGGTGCCGCCGTAGATGGGCGGACCCTGGGCGAAGAGCGCCATCTCGGTGATGCCCGACAGGTACGGCTTGCCGGTGGCCTCGTCGAGGGAGGCGCGCTGGTCGCCGTCGTAGGCGTGAAGGGTGCCGTACCCGCCGGCGATCTCGAGGCCGACATCGCGCGACAGGCGCACGGTCTGGCTCATGAGCAGCTTGGAGATGTTGGGCAGGCCGGGGATGTCCTTGCCGGCGGCCATCGCCGCCTTGAGGCGCAGGTTGTTGAACCGGGCCACCTCGCCGATGGAGTGGAGCTGCATCAGCTTCTGGCGGATCGAGGGATCCTGCGCCTTGCCGTTGCCTTGCGCGATCTTGACCAGCGCCTTCGAGGAGGCGCCGAAGAGCGTGCCGCCGCCCCCGCCCCGACGACCGCCACTGGAGACGAAGTCCCCGGCCCTCCGGCCGAGGTCGCCCGCCACCGTGCCGGGGCTGGCGAGCGACGCCGCGGCCGACCCGCCGCCGGCGCCGAGGCTCGACCGCTCGAACATGAGCGTCGTGTTGGCGACGCGCCAGCCGTTGTTGAGGCCGCCGATCATCGTGTCGTCGCCGACGCGGGCGTCCTCGAGGAACACCTCGTTGAACAGGGCGCGGCCCGTCATCTCCTTCAGCGGGCGCACGTCGACGCCCGGCTGGTGCATCTCGATCACGAAGTAGGTGATGCCGGCGTGCTTGGGCTGGTCGGGGTCGGTGCGGGCGATGAGCATGCCGAGGTCGGCCACGTGCCCACCCGAGGTCCACACCTTCTGGCCGTTGACGATCCACTCCTCGCCGTCCTTGATGGCCCGGGCGTTGAGGCCCGCCAGGTCGGAGCCGGCGCCGGGCTCGCTGAACAGCTGGCACCACGCTCTCTGCCCGGTGACGATGTCGCGCAGGTAGCGGGTCTTCTGCTCGTCGTTGCCGTGCACCGCGATCGTCGGCCCTGCGAGCATGAGGCCGAGGCCTCCAGGGGCGGGGAGGGCTCCGAAGTCGGCGATCGCCTGCTGGACGCGCACGCCCTCCGCGCGGCTGAGGTCCTTGCCGAACCAGTCGCTGGGCCACGTGGGGACGCCCCAACCCGAGGTGCCCAGCCGCTCCCACCACTCGGCGACGGTGAGGCCGGGGTCCCAGTTCTCGGCCAGCCAGTCCTTGACCTCGGCAACCGGGTCGGCGGCGGTGCGATCGGCGGTGTCGGTCATCGGGTACCCCTCGGCATCGAGTTGATCAGCGATCGATCGGCCCGGGTCGGCACCCGGTTCTACCAGCGCACCACGAACTTGACCCTTGGGTCAAGTCGCAGTTGTGGTCAGCCGCCTACGGGGTGACGAACACGAAACTCATCGTGAGGCGGCGGGCCCGAAGATGGCCGAGAGCTCGGCCGGGGCGACGGCCTCGAGCTGGTCGTAGGTGCACTGATCGGGGGTCTTGTCGTCGCGCCAGCGCACGAACCGGGCCGTGTGCCGGAAACGACCCGACAGGACGTGCTCGTAGCGGACCTCGACCACCCGCTCGACGCGCAGCGGCTCCCACGACAGGTCCTTGGTCGCGTTCCAGCGGCTCATCCCGCCGGGCATCCGGGTGCCCTCGTGTGCCATCGCCTCGGCCCACTGGCCCCACGGATGGCCGTCGATGGCGTTGTCCCGCAGGGGCGCCACGTCGTCGAGCAGCGACCGCCGCAACTTGGCGGCGAACGAGGCGGCCACCCCGACGTGGTGGAGCGTGCCCTCGTCGTCGAACAGCCCGAGCAGCAGCGAGCCGACGCCCTCGCCGTCCTTGTGCACCCGGAAACCCGCCACTGCGCAGTCGGCCGTGCGCTGGTGCTTGACCTTGAACATGTCGCGCTTGTCGGGCCGGTACGGCGAGTCGGCCGGCTTGGCCATCACGCCGTCGAACCCGGCGCCCTCGAAGCGGCGGAACCAGTCCTCGGCCACGTCCGCGTCGTCGGTGACGGGCGTGAGGCGCACGCGGTCGTGCTCGACACCGTCGAACACGCTCTCGAGCAGCCGACGGCGCTCGCGCTGCGGCTCGCCCATGAGGTCGCGGTCGCCGAGCGCCAGGAGGTCGAACGCCACGTACGAGGCGGGCGTGGTCTCGGCGAGCATCGTCACCCGTGACTCGGCCGGGTGGAGCCGGAGCTGCAGCGTGTCGAAGTCGAGCCCGTCGCCGGTCACGACCACGAGCTCGCCGTCGACCACGCACCGCTCGGGCAGCGCCTCGCGCAGGGCGTCGACCATCTCGGGGAAGTAGCGGTCGAGCGGCCGGTCGGTGCGGCTCCACAGCTGGAGCTCGTCGCCGTCGCGGAACACCAGGCACCGGAACCCGTCCCACTTGGGCTCGAACAGCAGGCCCTCGACCCGCGGGACCTCGTAGACCGCCTTGGCGAGCATCGGCTTGACGGGGGGCATGACAGGAAGTCGCACCGCGGCGAGGTTAGGGGGCCGGCATCCCCGCAGGCGCCAGGAACCCTTCCTGCCCTCGACCCTCTCCCCGACCAGCGGTCCCCCGGATCCGTCGTGACCTTCAGCGGCTCCGGCTGCCTCTTGGGGACGGAGCCCGGCTTCGAGGTCAGCGTGGGCTTCGGGGACCCGACGACGGGGCCGACGTCGCCTTCGACACCGTCACGCCGGCCGCCGATGGCCCGCCCTTCGGGGCGGGCCGTGGCGCGTCCAGGGAGCGCATGCGGGCCCGCCTCCCCCTGCACCGCCCACCCAGCGGACGCAGCGTGTGCGCTGGGACACGCGACTGGCGGAGACGCCGGACCCGCGGGGTAGCGTGACGCACCTTTCGGGAATCGGGGGCTGGGGAATCGACACGCGGCGGACCGCCCGTGGTGCCACAGGCACCGCGGCCGGCACGCCCGTGGCGTTCACCGTGAACCCGTCCCGGCGAGCTCCTCCCGTCGGGAGGGCCGAACACCCAGGGAGAATCCATGCACATCAGGCGGGCTGTTTTCGCGGCCGCCGGTGGCGCCGCCATGGCGGCGCTCACCCTCGGACCGCTTCCCGTCGGGGCCCAGGAGCCCCTCCTGCCGATCAGCGTCTCGCCGACCAGCGGTCCGGCCGGGACGACCGTCACCATCTCGGGGACCGACTGCCTGTTCGAGGGCGGCACGGGCGACCTCGAGGCGTACCTCTTCTATGGCGAGGGCGACCCGATCCTCGTGTGGAGCGGCACCGTCGCCGCCGATGGCTCGTGGACGGCCAGCGCGCAGACCGAGGCCACCGACCCACCCGGCATCTACACGCTGAGCGCCACGTGCTTCGCCGGCCCCGAGAGCGAAGAGATCGTCGCCGACTACGACTTCGTCGACTTCGAGCTGACGGCCACCGCGGCACCCGAGGCCCCGGCCGACCCGGCGACGCCGGCCGACCCGGCGACGCCGGCTGCAGCCCCGGCGGCCACCGCCGTGCGCGGCACGCCCGACTACACCGGCTGACCAGCGCCCGACGACAGCCGTCACGGCCCGCCCTCCGGGGCGGGCCGTGGCGCGTCCGGGACGTCCTGCGAGCCGAGTCCCCGCGCCATCTGGGGGCCTGGGCGCCGCTGCTCGGGGTCAGGCGGTGATGTGGACGGGCGTGCCGAGCGGCAGCAGGCCGGCGATCTGCGTGATCGTCTCGTTGTCGACGCGGATGCAGCCGTGGCTGACGTCGGTGCCGATCGCCTCGGGCTCGTTCGTGCCGTGGATGCCGATCACGCCGTCTCCGCCGTTGAACTCGTCGAGGACGTTCGAGTAGCCGGACAGCCCGTACGCGTAGGGCCCGTAGGCGCCGTTCGGGTCGAGGGGCTGCAGCAGCTCCTTGATGTAGTACTTCCCGCCCGGCGTCGGGGTGGAGGCGGTGCCCACGCCGATCGGCGCGTCCACCACCACCTCCTCTCCGTTGCGCACGACCAACCGGTGCTCGGTGAGTGCGATGTCGACCGCGTACGGGTTCGACGCCACCGTCACGTCGGCGGCGCGGATCCAGCCTGTCGACCCGTTGGGGCGGATCGGCAGCAGCACCTGCAGCCAGTCGCCCTGGTCCTGCTCGACGAGGAAGACCAGCGGTGCGCCGTTCTCGTTCGGGTTGTCGATCGTCGCGGTGGGCTCGCCCTCGGCCGGTTCGGCGAACACCTCGACCTGCGCACCCGTGGCCTGGGCGACGAGGCTGCCGGCGGCCGCGGGCGCCGCGGTCGTGGTCGTCGTGGTCTCGTCCGCGGCGTCCCGTTCGGGACGCTCGCGCTCCGCGCCATCGCTGCTGCCTCCACCTCCGCCGCACCCGGCGAGCGCGAGCGCGCCCGCGACGAGAAAGGCGGTCATCTTCGTCCTGCCCGCAGCCACGGGGGCAAGGTACAGGCCGCGCGAGCCGGCGAACCAAGTCGAGAACTTTACCGACGCCCCCGTCGATAAACGCGCGATAGTAGCGCCATGGTGTCAGTTCATCCGCCCTCGGCCCCCGCCCACGAACCCGAATCGCCGCCCGATCGAACATCGTTCACCGTCCCAGCGCCGCCGCTGGAAGCGTGGCCAATTCCGGCCTCACAGAATTTCGGGGGTCCAAAGAAGCGCAGGTACCGTGGCAGCATGGTCGACCACCCGATGAGCGACAGGCTCGCTGACCTGGCCAAGCGCAAGGAAGAGGCCGTCGCTCCCGGCACCGACCGCTCGCGCCAGCGCCAACACGACCGCGGGAAGCTGTTGGCCCGCGAGCGCATCGACCTCCTGCTCGACCCGGGCTCGTTCCACGAGCTCGACCTCCTCGCCCGCCGGCCGGCCGAGTCGGGCTTCGACGACCGCCCCTACACCGACGGTGTCATCTGCGGCTGGGGCATGGTCGACGGCCGCAAGGTGTTCGTGTTCTCGCAGGACTTCACCGTCTTCGGCGGCGCGCTGGGCGAGGTGTTCGCCGACAAGATCCACAAGCTCATGGACCTGGCGCTCAAGGTGGGCGCCCCGGTCGTCGGCATCAACGACGGCGCCGGCGCCCGCATCCAGGAGGGCGTCGTCAGCCTCGACAGCTACGGCGGCATCTTCTACCGCAACGTGCAGTCGTCGGGCGTGGTGCCCCAGATCAGCGTGATCATGGGGCCGTGCGCCGGCGGCGCCGTCTACTCCCCCGCCATGACCGACTTCGTGTTCATGGTCGAGGACACGTCGTACATGTTCATCACCGGCCCCGACGTGGTGAAGACGGTGACCGGCGAGAACGTCACCCAGCAGGAGCTCGGGGGCGCCATCGCCCACGCCTCCAAGTCGGGCGTGTGCCACTTCACGTCGGCCGACGACGCCACGTGCCTCGACGACGTGCGGTACCTGCTCAGCTACCTGCCGTCGAACAACCTCGAAGAGGCCCCGGTGGTCGGCACCGACGACGACCCCGCCCGGCCGTGCCCCGAGCTGCGCGACATCATCCCCGCCTCCTCGAACCAGCCCTACGACATGGCCAAGGTCATCGAGGCGGTGGTCGACGACGGCGAGTACTTCGAGTACGCCCGCCGGTGGGCGCCCAACATCGTGTGCGCCTACGCCCGGCTCGACGGCCACGTGGTCGGCATCGTCGGCAACCAGCCGATGCACCTCGCCGGCGTGCTCGACATCGAGTCGTCCGAGAAGGCGGCCCGCTTCGTGCGCACGTGCGACGCCTTCAACGTCCCGCTCATCAGCTTCGTCGACGTCCCCGGGTTCCTGCCCGGCGTCGACCAGGAGCACAGCGGCATCATCCGCCACGGCGCCAAGCTGCTCTACGCCTTCTGCGAGTCGACCGTCCCCCGCATCCAGGTCGTCACCCGCAAGGCATACGGCGGCGCCTACGTGGTCATGAACTCCAAGTCGATCGGCGCCGACCTCGCCTTCGCCTGGCCCTCGGGCGAGCTGGCCGTCATGGGCCCGCAGGGGGCGGTCGAGATCGCCTACCGCCGCGAGATCGAAGACTCGGCCGACCCCGTCGCCCGCAAGGCCGAGCTGGTCGAGGAGTACACCGATCGCTTCGCCAACCCCTACCAGGCGGCCGAGCGGGGCTACGTCGACGACGTGATCGACCCCGCCGACACGCGGGTCAAGCTCATCGCCGGCCTCGACCTGCTCCGCTCGAAGCGCGAGGAACTCCCCAAGCGCAAGCACGGCAACGTGCCGCTGTAGGCGACGACGATGGGCGCCACGCAACCCAGCATCGCCGTCACCCGAGGCGGCGAAGCCACCGACGAAGAGGTGGCCGCCATCGTGGCGGCCGTCGAGGTCGCCTGGCCCCGGGCGGCGGTGGCCGGCGCCGACCAGCACGCGCCGCGCTGGCGGTTCTCGGGCCGCTGGTGGACCAAGCCCGTCCCGCTGCGCCGCAACCGCCCCTGGTGAGCTCGGCGCCCCCGTCGGGGTCGCCATCCGTGACGCTACCGACGCGCCTAGTGTGCGGCCCCTATGGGCGGCTTCCCTCCTCCTCCGGCGACACCGAACCCCCCGCCACCCCCGGGCGGCGGGTTTCCTCCCCCGCAGGGGCCAGGCGGCTGGCCGGCGCCTCCGCCGCCCGGCAGCGCGCCCGGTGCCACAGGGCGCGCCGCCGGCTCCGCCGTTCGGCGCCCCCGGCACCTACCGGCCACCCCCGGGCTACGGGTACGGCGCCGCAGGGGTCGAGAAGGCCGGCTTCTGGGCGCGGTTCGCGGGCCTGGTCATCGACGGCCTGGTCATGTCCGTGTTCTACGTGCCGGTCTACATCGCCCTCCTCGCCGGCCCGACCAAGATCGAGAGGTGCAGCCTCGACCCGTCGGGCAACATCGACTTCGACGGGACGGTGCAGAACGGGCTGTGCGAGGTGCCGACCGGCGGCACCATCGCCATGGCGGTGATCCTCGGCATCGTCGGGTTCGTCGGGACGCTCGTGTACATCGGGAAGCTCGGGGGCGGACGCGGTCAGACGCTCGGCCAGCAGGCCCTCGGCATCCGCCTCGTCGACATCGCGACCGGCCAGCCCATCGGCGCGGGCCGGGCGATCGGCCGCTACTTCGCCACCATCCTGTCGGGCCTCGCCTGCTACCTCGGCTACTTCTGGATGCTGTGGGACCCGCAGAAGCAGACCTGGCACGACAAGCTCGTCAACAGCGTCGTCGTCAAGACCTGAGCGGGGGACGGGGATCGGTGCGCCCGCTGATCCACCGTTAGCCTCGGCGCCGTGGATCTCACCACGGTGGCCGACGACGAGGTTGTGCTGCACGACGGGACCGTCGAGCACCGCCACACGGGCCTCGACCCCGACACGCCCTACGTCCTCGACGGGCTCGACGTGCGCACCCTCGCCCGGCCTCCCGGCGAGCGGCTCGCCACGGTGTGCACCGTCAACGACGTGCACTTCGGCGAGGTCGAGTGCGGCATCCTCAACGGGGTCGACGACGACCCCATCTACACGACCCCACCGGGCGAGGAGCCCTACCCCGAGCTGATGAACCGCTGCGCGGTGGACGACATCCGGGAGGTCGACCCCGATGCCGTGGTGGTCAAGGGAGACCTCACCTCGATGGGAACCCGGGCCGAGTACCAGGCGTTTCTCAACGCCTACGGCCCCGCGTTCGGCGACCGCCTGCTGCACGTGCGCGGCAACCACGACGCCTACCACGGCGAGGACTTCGCCTCGCGGGCACCGCTGGCGACGACGCTGCCCGGCGTGGTCCTGGCCGTCATCGACACCGCCGTCCCCGGTCGGGCCGGCGGCGGCGTGTCCGCCGACACGCTCGATTGGCTCGACCAGGTGGCGGCCGGCGCCGATCGCCCGGTGATGGTCTTCGGCCACCACCACCCGTGGGACCCGGGGGCGGCCCAGCGCCCCGAGGCCTACTTCGGCATCAACCCCGACGACTCCGAACGCCTGGTCGAGGTCGTGGCTCGGCGGCCGCGGATCGTCGGCTACTTCGCCGGCCACACGCACCGCAACCGCGTGCGACGGTTCGCCGCCACCGGTGACGTCCCGTGGGTCGAGGTCGCCTGCGTGAAGGACTTCCCCGGCGCCTGGGCCGAATACCGCGTCTTCGAGGGCGGCATCCTGCAGGTGTTCCGCCGGATCTCGGCTCCCGAAGCGCTGGCCTGGAGCGAGAAGACCCGCGACCTCTACGGCGGGCTCTACGAGATGTACGCGTTCGGCTCGTTGACCGACCGCTGCTTCGCCTTCGCTCAGGCCACGGGCTGAGTCGCAGCTGCACCAACGGGGTGCCACCGCTCAGGGCGAGGCTGCGCCCGACGAGCACCGCCAGAACGCCCACGCCCGCCACCAGGGCCAGCGTGTGGTGCGGGCGACCGAACCGCACCGCCAGCGCGACCACGAGCGCCCACACGAGGTAGAACTGCGCCTCCAGGGCGACGGACCACAGGTGTCCCAACGACACGTCCCACCCGAGGGCCACCGCCCAGTTGTGGCTGAAGGTGAACACCGTCGGCACGGAACGCAGGACGGCCGCGGGCTCGTACATCTTGCCGGCGAACGCGATCGTCAGCAGGAACGCGACCATCGCCGGCGGCCGCGGGTTCGCCCTGCGGCGAGGATGACCCGTACCGTCGTCGCGTGCCCGGACCGCTGGCCGACATGCGCGTTCTCGACCTGGCGACCGTCGTCGCCGGGCCGGGGGCCGCCCGCTACCTCGCCGACTTCGGCGCCGACGTGCTCAAGATCGAGCGACCCGGCGTCGGCGACACGACCCGCACGCTCGGTCTGCCCGACCCGCGCGACGGCACCTCGGCGTACTGGAAGGTCGTCGGGCGCAACAAGAGGTGCGCCACGCTCGACCTCAAGTCCGACGCCGGACGGGTCGCGCTGCTCGACCTCGCGGCCGACGCCCACGTGATCGTCGAGAACTTCCGTCCGGGGGTGATGGAACGCCTCGGGCTCGGCCCCGACGTGCTGCTCGAGCGCAACCCCCGACTCGTGGTGTGCCGGGTCACCGCCTTCGGCCAGGACGGGCCGTACGCCCAGAGGCCGGGGTTCGCGACGCTGGCCGAGGCGATGTCCGGCTTCGCCGCCATCAACGGCGAGGCCGACGGCGGGCCGCTGCTGCCACCCATCGCCCTGACCGACGAGGTCACGGCCATGGCGGCCGCCTTCGCGGTGATGGTCGCGCTGCACTCGGGGGTCGGCCAGGTCGTCGACGTGACCCTGCTCGAGTCGTTGCTCCAGTGCATGGGCCCGCTGCTCCCCGCCTACGGGCTGACCGGCTTCCTGCAGCAGCGGGCCGGTTCGAGCCTGCCGTACTCGGTGCCCCGGGGCACGTGGCGCTGCAAGGACGACCGCTGGGTGGCGGTGTCGGCCTCGGCCGAGACCGTCGGGCGGCGGGTCATGGAGCTGATCGGGCTCGGCGGCCGCGACGACCTGCAGTCGTTCGCCGGCCGGATCGCGGCCCGCGACGAGATCGACGCCCGCATGGCCGAGTTCTGCGGCGCACGCACCGTCGACGAGGTGGTCGCCGCCTTCGACGCGGCCCACGCCGCCGCGGCCCCCGTCTACGACATGGCCGACGTGTTCGCGGACCCGCAGCTCGCGGCCCGCGACGCCATCGTCGAGGCGGACGGGGTGCCGATGCAGGGCCTCGTCGCCCGCCTGTCACGCACCCCGGGTGCGGTGCGATGGGCCGGGCGGCCGCTCGGGGCCGACGATCCGCCCGCATGGGCGGGCCCGGCGGCGGGCGACCCCCGGTCTCGCACCGGCGAACCGGTCAGCGACGCGAGCTGAACCCGTCGTGGGCGCGGCGGGCGGCCTGCAGGCGCAGCCGGGCCCCGATCTCGGCCGCCGCGAACGCGGCGACGAACAGGACGACGAACAGCACCTGGTCGTGGCCGTTGGCCATCTCCCACACGAAGTGCGGCTCGGTGATGGCGAAGCCGAACATGAAGGCGCCGGTGGCCGCCGAGCCGATGCCGGCGTCGCGGCCGCCGAGGCGGCCGCAGGCGAAGGCCAGCGCCGTCAGCACCGGCACGGCGATCGGCGACGGGACCAGCACGAGCGCCAGGCCGGCAGCCACGGTGAGAACCACACCGCTGAGCAGATGATCTGCATCGAAGCGATCGACGGGCACGGCGACCTCCTGACCCGACGAGGACTGCGTCGTGCCTCGAGGAAACCCTGCGGACCACGGTTGCACACCGGTGTTGACGCGATCGATACGCGGCCCCGGCGATCTTGACGACCCCGCAATGGGGCCAGGGCTCGGTCAGCCGTCGCGGTGGGCGACGGCCAGGTCGACGAGCTCGCCCATGATCCGCACGAGCTCGAAGTCCTTGGGCGTGTAGACGGCCGCCACGCCCGCGTCGAGCAGCGGCCGACGGTCCTCCTCGGGGATGATCCCCCCGGCGATGATCGGCGCGTCGACGCCGCCGTCGCGGACGAGGCGCACCACCGCGGGAACGAGCTCGAGGTGCGACCCCGACAGGATCGACAGACCGATCACGTCCACGTCCTCCTCCAGAGCCACCGCGGCGATCTGCTCGGGCGTCAGGCGGATGCCCTGGTAGATCACCTCGAGGCCGGCGTCCCGGGCCGCGACGGCGATCTGCTCGGCACCGTTCGAGTGGCCGTCGAGCCCGGGCTTGGCGACGAGCAGGCGCGGGGGCCCGCCCGGAAGGGCCTGGACCCGCTCGGCGATGGCGCGCAGCCCCTGCGAGCCCCCGCCGGCACCGACCGCGGCCCCGACGCCCGTGGGCGCCCGGTACTCGCCGAAGACCTCGCGCAGCACTCCCGCCCACTCGCCCGTCGTGCCGCCGGCGTGGGCGAGGTCGATCGTGGCCGCCATGATGTTCTCGTCGCTCTCCGCGGCCTGGCGCAGCTGCTCGAGCGAGCGCTTCACCGCGTCGTTGTCGCGCTCGGCCCGCCAGGCCTCCAGCTCGGCGATGGTCTGGGCCTCGAGCGCCGGATCGACCTTGAGGATGTGGCCCTCGGCGTCGCCGCCCGCCGTCAGGGGCGACGGTGCCGTCTCGGTGAAGCGGTTGACGCCCACGACCGTGAGCTCGCCGTCCTCGATGTGGCGCATCCGCTCGGCGTGGCTGCGCACCAGCCGGCCCTTGAGCTCGTCGATCGCCTCGAACGCACCGCCCAGGGCGAGCACGTCGTCCAGCTCGGCGGTCGCCGCGTCGACCAGCTCGGCCGTGCGGCCCTCGACCACGTGGGAACCCGCGAACAGGTCGGGGTACTCGAGCAGGTCGCTCTCGAACGCCAGCACCTGCTGCATCCGGAGCGCCCACTGCTGATCCCACGGACGGGGCAGGCCGAGCGCCTCGTTCCACGCCGGCAGCTGGATCGACCGGGCGCGGGCGTCGCGGCTGAGCGTGACGCCGAGCATCTCGAGCACGATCCGCTGCACGTTGTTCTCGGGCTGCGCCTCGGTCAGCCCCAGGCTGTTGACCTGCACGCCGTAGCGGAAGCGCAGCGCCTTGGGGTCGGTGACGCCGTAGCGCTCGCGCCCGATGCGCTCCCACATCTGACCGAACGCCCGCATCTTGCAGGTCTCCTCGACGAAGCGGATGCCCGAGTTCACGAAGAAGCTGATCGACGCGAACACCTGCGGGAACCGGTCCTCGGGCACCTGGCCCGACTCGCGGACCGCGTCGAGCACGCCGACCGCGGTGGCGAGGCTGTAGGCGATCTCCTGCGTCGGCGTCGCGCCCGCCTCCTGCAGGTGGTACGAGCAGACGTTCATCGGGTTCCACTTCGGGATCCACTCGGCGCAGAACGCCACCATGTCGACGATCAGCCGCCGCGACGGCAGCGGCGGGAAGATGTACGTCCCGCGGGACAGGTACTCCTTGACGATGTCGTTCTGTGTCGTGCCCCGCAGCTGCTGCGAGGCGACGCCGTGCCGCTCGGCGTTGGCGACGTACAGGCCGAGCAGCCACGCCGCCGTGGCGTTGATCGTCATCGACGTGTTCATCTCGCCCTGCGGGATGCCGTCGAGCAGCTCGCCCATGTGGCCGATGTGGGCGACCGGCACGCCGACCTTGCCCACCTCCCCCTTGGCCAGCGGATCGTCGGGGTCGTAGCCCGTCTGTGTCGGCAGGTCGAAGGCGATCGACAGGCCGGTCTGCCCCTTGGCGAGGTTGGTGCGGTACAGCTCGTTGCTCGCCTTGGCGGTCGAGTGGCCCGAGTAGGTCCGCATCAGCCACGGGCGATCGGGATCGGGCAGCGTCACCTCGCTCATGACCTCCATGGTCCCCCGACTTACCGGTCGGTCACAACCGGAACCACAGGCGACGACCTCAGCGGGCGAAGGCCGGCGGAAGGGGGAGCTCGACCGCGGCGGCCACCCGGGCGACGTAGTCCGCCCGGGGAACCTCGACCGCGCCGAGCCCGGCGAGGTGGGGGGTCTGCCACTGGACGTCGAGCAGCCGGTCGGCCCGCCCGTCGTCGCCCAGGAGGTCGACGAGCGCCGCCAGGGCCACCTTCGACGCGTCGGTGCTGCGGTGGAACATGGACTCGCCCGCGAACAGACCCCCGACCGCCAGGCCGTAGAGGCCACCGGCCAGCTCGCCGTCGTCGCACGACCACGCCTCGACCGAGTGCGCCCACCCGAGGTCGTGCAGCGTGCCGTAGGCCCGGCGGATCTCGGGCGAGATCCACCCGTGGGGACGCCCAGGATCGGCGCAGGCGTCGATGACCTCGGCGAAGGCGGTGTCGACCCGGATCTCGTAGCGGCGCCGGCTGCGGCGCAGCGAACGCGTCACCCGCAGCCCGTCGAGCGGGATCACCGCCCGCGGGTCGGGAGACCACCATCCGATCGGCCCGTGGGCGCCGAGGGGCATGGGGAACATGCCGCGGCGGTAGGCCGCCAGGACCGTCGCCGGCTCGAGGTCGGCCCCCACCCCCACGAGCCCGTCGGCGTCCGCGTCGTCGACGGGTGGGAACGCCCAACGCAACGGCGGCGGCTCGACGGGCATGCGCGCCCGAGCGTACGTCGCGGCCCACCAGAAGGATTTCCCCAGCGAGATTCGGTCGCTCGGAGCGACCGATACTCGCTGTGGAAATCGCGGTGTGGGGCCGGGCTCAGGGGTGGAGGCCGAGGTCGCGGGCGACCGCGTTGCCGATGGCCAGCGTCGCCTTGCGGTTGAGGTAGGCGGCGGCCACGGCTCCTGTCAGCAGCGGGGCGAGCGCCGTCAGGTTGCGGGCGAAGCGCGACCGGAGGTGATCGGCGAGCTGCTGGCGGCCCGCCCGGCCGAGCAGGTCGCCCCGCACCGTTGCCGACAGCTCGCTCGGCGGCGCGGCCCGGCCCGACATCCACGACACGATCGCCGCCTCGGTGCGGCGCCTGGTGCCACCGGGAAGCGCGCGCCCGGCGACGTGGTGCAGCTCGGTCACGATCTTGACCTCGGTGGCCACGACGAGCGCAGTGAGCGCAGCCAGCTCGAACGGCACCAGCAGCAGCCCGGCGACCGACAGCTCCTGGGCGGTGATGATCCCGCCCGCGGCCGCGGCGATCCCGCCCGAGACCCGCCCTCCGGCCCGCACGACCGAGCGCGCGAGCTCGTCGCCGGTGAGCCCGTCGTGGTGCTCGGACAGCGTCGCCGCGTCGCGCACCGGCAACCGGGGCGCCACCTCGACGACGGTGTCGGCCAGCCACCGCCCGGTGAGCACGGCCCGCCGTCCGGCCCGCCGGGCCGACGTCGCCAGCGCCGCCACCTGGGCGCGCACGTCGTCGGTGTCGAGCTCGTCGGGCTCGTCGTACCCCATCCTGACCGATTGTGCCCCGTTCGCGAGAAGACCTAACTCGCGTAGTCGTAGAAGCCGAGGCCCGACTTCCGGCCGAGCTGACCGGCGGCGAGCATGCGGCGCAGCAGCGGCACGGCCGCGTAGTTGGGGTCGCGGAACTCCGCGTACAGGGCGTCGAGGATGGCGACCGAGGTGTCGAGGCCCACCAGGTCGAGCAGCGCCAGCGGGCCCATCGGGAAGCCGCAGCCCCCCTTCATCGCCGCGTCGATGTCGTCGCGGCTGGCGGTGCGGTTCTCGAGCATGCGCACCGCGTTGTTGAGGTACGGGAACAGCAGGGCGTTGACGATGAACCCGGCGCGGTCCTCGACCACGACCGGCCCCTTGCCGCAGGCCTCGGCGAACGCCACGGCCTCGGCGACGGTCTCGTCGCTCGACAGGAGCGTGCGGACGACCTCGACCAGGCTCATGGCGGGGGCCGGGTTGAAGAAGTGGACGCCGAGGACGCGCTCGGGCCGGCCGGTCTCGACGGCCATCTCGACGACGGGCAGGGTCGAGGTGTTGGTGGCGAGGATGGCGCCGTCCTTGACGATGCGGTCGAGCTCGACGAAGAGCTGCTTCTTCACGTCGAGGTCCTCGACGACCGACTCGATCACCATGTCGCAGTCGGCGAGCGCCTCGAGGTCGGCGGTGGCCGACACCCGGCCCTCCACCACCGCGGCCTCGGACTCGTCCAGCTTCCCCCGGCTGACCTGCTTGGCGAGCGACTTGGCCAGGGCCGCCACCATGGCGTCGGCCGACTCCTGCTTGCGTGACCGCAGCACGACGGTGGACCCGGCCTTGGCGGCCACCTCCGCGATGCCGGACCCCATGATCCCCGACCCGACGATGCCCAGACGTTCGATAGCCATCGAACGAGGCTACTGACGGTAACCCGGTCCGCGCCAAGGCATGGTGACCGGCTCGCGGCGCCATCCCCACTACGGTCGACACCCGTGTCAGGAGTCGAGGCGTGAGCGAGCGCAGCGAGCGAACCATGAGCACAGTGCAGTACCCGGCCCGCAGGGCCGACCGGTCATCGTGCGCCTCCCGAAGGGGGCGCCGATGACCGGGCCCTTGGCCCTCGTGGGTGGCGGCGAGTGGCGCGAGGGGTGCGACTTCGACGCCGACCTGCTCGACGCCAGCGGGGGCACCGAGGTCGTCGTGCTGCCGACGGCGGCCGCCTACGAGCACCCCGACCACGCCGTCGAGCGGGCCACCCGCTGGTTCGAGGGCCTGGGTGCGACCGTGCGCCCCGTCGCCGCGGTCGACCGCACCGGGGCGCGGGACGACGCCAACGTCGCCGCCGTGCGCGACGCCCGCTTCGTCTACCTGTCCGACGGCTCGCCGATGCACCTGCGCTCGGTGCTGCTGCAGACGCCGCTGTGGGACGCGCTCGTCGCCGCCTGGCAGGGCGGGGCCGTCATCGCCGGGTCGGGCGCCGGCGCCACCGTGCTCTGCGACCCCGCGGTCGACCCCCGGGGTGGCGCGTTCACGCTCGGTCTGGGGCTCGTGCAGCAGCTGGCCGTGGTGGCGCGCGCGGACACGTGGTCCGAGGACAAGCTGCACCGCACCCTGCAGCTCACGCCCGGCGGCGTGCCGCTCGTCGAGATCGACGAGCGCACCGCGCTGCTGCGCGACGGCGACGGCGGCTGGCGGTCCGCCGGTGCCGGCGAGGTGAGCGTGTGGGTGGGCGGCCACCAGGCCGACCTGAGCGCCCTCCCGACCTGAACGCCCTGCCAGCCCTGAGCGCCCTCCCGACCTGAAGCCGGGACGGGCGCCCGTGGGCGGCGATCAGCCGGCCGCGGGCTGGATGTCGATCACGTCCACGTCGAACGCCAGCGGGGCGTTCGGTGGGATCGCGCCCTGGCCGGCGGCGCCGTAGGCGTTGTCCGACCCGATCACGAGGTGGCGGCGCTCGCCGGCCTTCACCCCGACGAGGCCCTCGTCCCAGCCGGGGATCACCCCGCCCGCGCCGAGCGTGACGGGGAACGGCTGACCTCCCGACCACGACTCGTCGAACTGGGTGCCGTCGGACAGCACGCCCACGTAGTGGACGGTCACGAGGTCGCCCGCCTGGGCCGCGTCGCCCTCTCCCTCGATGAGGGTGGTGGACTCGAGGGCGGAGGCGGGCGTGTCGGCGGGCGGCGGTTGCGTCACCGGCGGCTCGCGGCTGAGCACCTCGTCGGCGAGCTCGGGGTTCGTGTACTCGGGTGTCGCAGACGGGTCGAGGGCGGTGGTCGACGTGTCGCCGTCCGCCGCGGTCTCGGTGTCGTCGCCCGAGTCGTTGTCGTCCCCCATCAGCTGGCTGGCGCCGAACAGCACGGCCAGCACGACCACCGCCGCGACCGCGATCCGTATCGCAGTTCCGCGGCTTTTTTCACGCTTCGCGGCCGTTGCCTGAGCCGAGATCTTCTCCAGCCTGGCTGCCTTCTGACGCTCTCGCTTGTCTGTTCCCACGAGGGCTGGAGGGTAGTCACCAACGCCCCCGCAACGGCATTCGGGCAGGTCGTGCCCGCCACGCGACCGGCTTCCGACTGCACTCTTCGGGGTCGACCGTGCGACAATGCGTGCTGAGGCGGTTCCACGTGACTCCCATCACAAAGAGAACCAGATGAACAACAACCACCAAGAAGACGAAGAGACCACGCCCACGAGCGTGACACTCGAGGTCGGGCGCCGGCTGCGGTCGCTGCGCAAGGCCCGACACATGTCACTCGACGATGTCGAGCGGCAGTCGCAGGGGCGCTGGAGCGCCTCGGCGATCGGCGCGTACGAGCGCGGCTTCCGCACGCTCAGCCTTCCGAGGCTGCACGAGCTGGCCGAGTTCTACGACGTCAGCGTGTCGGTCCTGCTCGGCGAGCAGGCGCCCTCGGCGGAAGGGCCCCCGAAGCTCGTCCTCGACCTCGAAGCGCTCGGCAAGGTCCCCGAGGCGGCATCCGTCCAGCGGTTCGTCCGCTCCATCATCGTGGAGCGAGGCGACTACAACGGCCGGGTGCTGACCATCCGCCGCGACGACCTGCGGGCGATCTGCGCACTCTTGCAGACCGACGTAGCCGACGCGGTCAACAGGCTCCAGGCATGGGGGGCTCTCGTCGAGAGCCCATCGACCCTGTCCTGACGAGCACCAACCGCGACCCGTCCTCGTGACGGGCGCTTCCGGCGGGCGCGCCACGGCGGGCGACGAGCTGGGCAAGACCAGGACCACCCCGACAAGGGGTTCGTCCCTCGCGGCCACCCACCGGTAGCGTTGTCCGCCGTGTCACTCGTCATCCAGAAGTTCGGCGGGACGTCGGTGGCCGATCCCGATCGCATCCGCGAGGTCGCGGACCACGTGGCGCGCACGGTGCGCCACGGCAGCGACGTCGTGGTCGTCGTCAGCGCCATGGGCAAGGAGACCGACGAGCTCATCCGGCTGGCGGGCGACGTGTCCGCCGTCCGGCCCGGCCGCGAGATGGACATGCTCATCACCGCGGGCGAGCGCAAGGCCATGGCGCTGCTGTGCATGGCCCTGCACTCGATCGGGATCCCGGCCGACAGCTTCACGGGCAGCCAGGCCGGGTTCATCACCGACACCAACCACACCAACGCCAAGATCGTCGAGCTCAAGCCCGACCGCCTGCGCAAGGCGATCGAGGCGGGCCACGTGCCGGTGGTCGGCGGCGCCCAGGGCGTGTCGACCGACCGCGACGTGACGTTCCTCGGGCGAGGTGGCTCCGACACCACCGCGGTGGCGCTGTGCCACGCGCTCGACGGCGATGCCTGCGAGCTCTACACCGACGTCCCCGGCGTGTTCACCGCCGACCCGCGCATCGTGCCCCCCGCCCGGCGCATGGGCCGGGTGTCGTTCGACGAGCTGCTCGAGATGACCGCCACCGGCTGCCCCAAGCCGGCGATGCGCTCGGTCGAGTACGCCCGCCGCTGGAACGTCAAGCTGCACGTCCGCTCGGCCTTCACCTGGGAGCCGGGCACGTGGGTCACCGAGGAGGACCAGTCCATGGAGCAGGCCATCGTCTCCGCCGTCACGCACGACACGAGCGAGGCCAAGGTCACGGTGACGGGCGTGCCCGACCACCCCGGCATCGCGGCGCGGCTGTTCCGCGAGCTGGCCGACGTCGGCGTGAACGTCGACATGATCGTGCAGAACGTCTCCGACCACGGCGTGACCGACATCTCGTTCACGGTGCCGAAGGACGACCTGGCCCGCGGCACCGAGATCTGCCAGCGCCTGGCCGACGACATCGGTGCCACGGGCGTGTCCTCCGACCGCGACATCGCCCGCGTCAGCATCGTCGGCGCCGGCATGAAGTCGAACCCCGGCGTGGCGGCCACGATGTTCGAGGTCCTCGCCCACGAGGGCATCAACATCGAGATGATCTCGACCTCGGCCATCCGCACGTCGTGCGTGGTCCGCGAGGACCAGATCGAGGCGGCGGTGCAGAGCCTGCACACCGCCTTCGGGCTCGACGCCCAGCCCGCCTGACGACCGGCGGCGGCCCGGCAACGCGGTTGGGCGGCGTGGCCCCGCGCTCGTAGCCTTGGCGGCCATGGCATCAGTGCGTGTGGGCGTCGTGGGCGCCACGGGACAGGTCGGCGGGGTCATGCGCGAGGTCCTCGCCGAGCGCGAGTTCCCGGTCGGCGACATCCGCTTCTTCGCCTCCGCCCGGTCGGCCGGGCGCACGCTGCCCTGGCACGGCGCCGAGGTCCCCGTCGAGGACGCGGCGACGGCCGACTGGTCGGGCCTCGACATCGCGCTGTTCTCGGCGGGCGCCACGACCTCGCGGGCCATCGCCGAGAAGGTCGCCGCCGCGGGGGCCACCGTCGTCGACAACTCGTCGGCGTGGCGCATGCACCCCGAGGTGCCGCTCGTCGTGTCCGAGGTCAACCCCCACGAGCTCGACGACCTCCCCAAGGGCATCGTCGCCAACCCGAACTGCACGACCATGGCCGCGATGCCGGTGCTCGGGCCACTGCACCGCGAGGCCGGGCTCGAGCGGCTGATCGTGAGCACCTACCAGGCCACGTCCGGCGCCGGACTGTCCGGGTCGGCCGAGCTCGACGAGCAGGCGCGCAAGGTGGTCGACCGGGCCGCCGAGCTGACCTACGACGGGCGGGCGGTCGAGTTCCCCGAGCCCGACAGCTTCGCCGCGCCCATCGCCTTCAACGTGCTGCCGCTCGCCGGCAGCATCGTCGACGACGGCAGCGGCGAGACCAACGAGGAGCAGAAGCTCCGCGACGAGAGCCGCAAGATCCTCGGCCTCCCCGACCTGCGGGTCGCCGGCACGTGCGTGCGGGTGCCCGTGTTCACGGGGCACTCGCTCGCGATCACGGCCGAGTTCGCCCGGGACCTGCCGCCCGAGCGGGCGGTCGAGATCCTGGCCGCGGCCCCCGGCGTGGCCGTCGTCGACGTGCCGACGCCGCTGATGGCGGCGGGCAGCGACCCCGCCTACGTCGGCCGCATCCGGCGTGACCCGACGGTCGACCACGGGCTGAGCCTGTTCGTGTCGAACGACAACCTGCGCAAGGGCGCCGCCCTCAACGCGGTCCAGATCGCCGAGCTGCTGGTCGAGCGCTCCTGACCCTCGTCGGGTCGGGCGATCAGGGGCACGCGCAGGGCAGACCGCCGCAGCGCGGGCAGCCACCTGCGTAGCGGGCGGCGGCCTCGTCGAGGCCGATGCCGAGCTGGCCGGCGAGCGACGCCAGCCAGGCCAGCACGTCGCCGACCTCGTGGACCTGGGCGTCGCGGTCGCCCTTGCGGACGGCCTGCGCCAGCTCGCCCAGCTCCTCGGTCAGCCACGCCACGGTGGCGGGCACGCCCCGCGCCCGGTCCCGCTCGCCGTAGGTGTCGGCCATGAGCTGCTGGAAGGCGGCGAGGTCCATGGCCGCGCAGCGTACGAGAGGGTCACCCCTCGTTCTGGCGTCTCTCACGACGCGATCGCGCACTGAGAGACGCCAGATGGGTGCACGACCGCTACCGCGTCGGCTCCCGGGCCCAGTCGAGGGCGATCCACTGGTCACCGCGGCGGGCGCTGTGCCAACCGTGGGGCCGCACCGAGCCGTAGCGCACCGTGAGCCGGGCGCCGGCCACACCCGGACGGCCCGCCAGCCGCCACCGCTCGACCGCCGAGATCACGCTCCGCTCGGCGCCGGTTCCCCCGTAGGCGTCGAGCCGCAGCGACCCGCGGGCATCGGGCACGAGGACGGCCAGGCTGCCGTCGACGGCATCGACGACGCCGAGCGCAGCGTGGCCGACCGAGCCGTCGCCGCCCCGCTCGACCTCGACGAGGCGCTCCTCGGGCAGGGCCAGCGCCACGTAGGCCAGCACGCCGAGGGCGCTCCCGCCGCCGAGGGGCACCCGGCCCCCGCGGGCGAAGCCGAGGGCGGTCATCACGAGCCGCTGGCGGGCGGCGCGGTCGAGCCCGGCCAGGGCGGGGCCGGTCAGCTCGAGGTGGGATCGGCCGTGGCCGCCATCGGCCACCTCCCCCACCGCCAGCCGTGCCGCCCGGCCGCGGGCCGCTCGGTGGTCGGGGGTGCGCAGCGGCATGAAGCCCCCGCCCGTGACGGCCACCGGGTCGAACCCGGTCCGCACCTTCCGGAACGCCGCCACCGCCTGCAGCCAGGACACGACCGGGCTGAGGCGCAGCGGCACCACCAGCCGTCCCCCGGGGCGGAGCTGGTCGAACCACGCCCGCGGGATGCGGTCGACGCTGGCGGTGGCGACCACCGCGTCCACGGGGGCGGCCGGCTGCCACCCGTCGGCGCCGTCGCCGACCTCGACCCGGGCCGGCGCCTTGGCGGCCAGCAGCGCCCGCCGGGCGTCGACGGCCACGTCGGCGTCCAGCTCGACCGACGTGACGGCGCCACCGTCGCCGACGAGATGGGAGAGCAGGGCGGCGTTGTAGCCCGTACCCGCGCCGATCTCGAGCACGCGGTCGCCGGGGCCGACGGCGAGCATCTCGAGCATCCGCGCCATGATCGCCGGCTGCGACGACGAGGACGTCGGCCGGCCGGTGGTCGCGTCCCGGCGGGTGACGATGGCATCGTCGCGGTAGACGTCGCCCAGCCCGTGACGCTCGACGTGGTCCGCCAGGAACAGCTCGCGCGGCACCGCCGCGAACGCGGCGGCGACCCGGTCGTCGCGGAGGTGACCGGCGTCGCGCAGGCGGCGGACGAGGTCGCGGCGCAACGGGGCACTGGTCGTGTCGGGCACCGGGGGCGATCGTAGGCGGCCCCACGTGCCCCGATCCCCGGCCGTGGCCCGCGGCCCGGCTACGGTCCCGCCGTGCCGACCACGCTGGTCACGTGGAACCTGAAGGGCAGCGGCAACCCCGACACCCGTGCCATCTCGGACCACCTGCGGGCCGAGGGCGCCGACGTGGTGACGCTGCAGGAGGTCCAGTGGCACCAGGCCCGCGGCATCGCCCGCGCCCTCGGGGCTCGCAGCCGGCTCTGGGGGTTCAAGCACTGGCCCGTGCGCACCTGGCCCGAGGGCATGGCGATCATCGGGGTGACGGTCGAGGCCCGCGGCCGCACGCAGGCGCTGTCCCACGGCTGGAAGCTGTGGAGCTGGCGCCGGCGCATCCTGCAGGTGGCCCGGATCGATCCCGGCACGGCCGAGCCCTGGACCCTGGTCAACGCCCACCTCACCCCGCACGGTCAGATCGGCTTGCGGGCGGTGGAGACCGCCACCGTGCTCGAGGTCGTCGCCGCCGCGACGGGGCCCGTGGTGGTCGCCGGTGACCTGAACGAGCGGCCGGACGGGGCCGTCCACCGCCAGCTCGCGGCCGCGGGCCTCCACGACGGGTGGGCGGTGCGGTCGGCGCCGGCGGACGACCCCGCCCCGCCCGACGGCGACCCGGCGCTGGCCGGCGCCACCGTGGCGGAGCGGCCCCAGCGCGGCCCTGACCCGTGGCCCACGAACTGGCGCGGCTGGCGACCGGGCACGACCGAGCCGCCCACCCGGCGCCTCGACTACGTCTACGGATCGTCCGGGGTCCGGTTCCTCGACGTCCACACGCCGCCGCCCGAGGACCTCGTCCGCTTCGCGTCGATCTCCGACCACCTACCGGTCACGGCGGTCTTCGAGATCGGTTGACGGGCGCGGCGTCGGGATCAGCGGCGCCGGGATCAGTGGCGACGGCGACGGCGGTCAGAGGGCGGGCGGATGTCCAGTGGACCGGTGTCGTCCTCGTCGGCGGACCCGAACACGTCGACGAAGGACGGATCGTGGAGGTCCATGGGGATCGTCGGGTCGTCCACCTGGACGAGGGGCCGGCCCCCGGTACGCCGCAGCCAGGCCGCGGTCTGGTCGGTCGGCGCCAACCGGGCGACCGGGTTGTCGTCGTAGGCCGGGCGGACCGCGTCCTGGGGGGTCTCCACGCGCCTGCGGAGCTCCCGGTTGTCGAACCAGGGCCGCAGCGCGACTCGGAGCGGCCGGTTGGCGCCGTACGTGAGCGCCGCCTCGTTCTCGTGGAGGTCGCGGACGAGTTGCGGGTCGACGAGCGGCTCGAGGGTGCCGTGACCCCGGTCGCGGCCGTCGGGCAGCACCAGCCGCGCCCCGTGGTTCCGCACGAGCAGGTCACCAGACTCGCCGTACTGCGCCTCGATCTGGGCCCGGTCCTGGAAGACGCTCACGAGCTGCACCCCCCGGGCGGCGGCGGTGGAGGCCAGGGCGGCCAGGTCGTACACGGGAGCGATGCCGGTGACGTCGTCGAGCACCACGAGCAGCGGGGGGTCGAGCGGGGCCGAGGCCCGCGCCGAGATCTCGTACGCGGCCGCGATGACACGGCGCACCACCATGGCGCACAGGGGCCGGAACCGCTCCTGGTCGGTCTCCGGGGTCGTCAGGTAGAGGGTGTTGGCCCCGCCGTCGAGCAGCTCGGCGGGTTCGATGTCGTGGCGGTCCATCGACGCCGCCACGACCGGGTCGTCGTAGACGCTGAGGATCTCGTGCATCGAGTGGAGGAACCGCGATCGGCTCGCGTCCGGTCGGGCGAACGTGGAACGGTGGGTGCGGGCCGCGTCGCGGTCGATGGCGGCGAGGATGTCGAGGACCTCGTCGCGCTCCTCGTTGCGGATCCACTCCGCGGTCTGACCGATGGTCTTGCCTCCGGCCACCGCGGCCAGCAGGTAGGGCGCCAGCGCCATCGACAGCGAGCTGCGCCACGCGTCGGCGCCGCCGGGGTCCAGCGGTGCCCCGTGGGTGCTCGACGCCGCCCGCGCCGCCAGCGTGAGGTCGGCGGCGGTGCGGATCGCCCCGCTCCAGGTGCCACAGTCGGCGAGGAGCGACCAGCCCGACCGGTGGTAGCGGGTGGTCGCGGCCGGGTCGTAGACGTGCACGTCACCGTGGCGGCTGCGCCACCCGATCGTGTCGTCGACCAGGTGGCCCTTGGTCGCCGCCACCACCACGGGGCCCTCCCACTCCACGACCGCGGGCACCACCATGCCCGTCGTCTTGCCGGCGTGCGCCGGTCCCACGACGAGCACGCTGTGGCGCTCGCGCACCGCCAGCCGGTGGCCCCCCGCCGTTCCGAGCAGCAGCCGACCGGCCTCCTTGCGGCCGAGCCAGAGGCCGCGCTGGTCGTCGGGTGAGCCCCAGCCGCTCGCCGCCTTGGCCGGTGGGCGTACGGCCGCCCACACCAGCAGGGACACGAGGCCGACGATCACGGCGACGATCGCGAACGTGGCCCAGTAGGCGCCGGCGCCGGGCACGGCGCCTCCGGTGTTGACCGGCGCCCACGCGCCGGTCGGGTCCCCCGGTTCGCCGATGAGCCGACCGAGGACGCTGGGGGCGTCGACCAGGGCGTAGGACGGCGCGTCGCCGTTGACCACGAGCGCTGCGACGTGTCCGACCAGCAGCGGGAGGGACAAGAGGGCCACCACCGGGATGATCCAGATGAGGGCCTTGTCGTCGAGGTCACCGGACGCGCCGAACGCACCGGTCGAGCTCGGCGCCGGCGCCGTCGCCGCGGGGGCCGCCGCCTTCCGCCTGGCGTCCTGCGCCTGCTGGTCGAGGGAGGTCCGCGCCTTCGCTGCCGAGTCGGCGAGCGCTCGCTTCGCGGTCCGGGCCTGGTTCTCGAGCTCAGCTCGCAACCGCTGCTGTCGGCGGGCGAGGTCGGCGGCGCCCGCGGGATCCGATGTGTCCACACCCGCGGGATGCACGCCCCACGCCCGGGTTGCGCGGCGTCATCGGTCACGACCGGTAGAGCGACAGGTGGACGTGGTCGAAGTGGTCCTCGGTGAGGTTGCCGTTGGAGTAGCGGCGATAGTCGTCCCAGTCCCCGAGCTCCCAGATCCGCTTCTGCCAGATCACGTACTTCACCCGCAGCCGGTCGGCGTTGTCGATGAGGTAGTTGCACAGCGCCCACCCGTGCGCCAGGTACTCAGCGGTCGGCATCGTGCCGAGCGGGCTGGACATGACGAAGTCACAGGCGTGGCCGGACGGATGGTCGCTGGGCCCGTCACGCTGTCCGAAGCAGAACGTGTCGTAGCCGCGGCCGAACATCGGGATGATCTCGGCGAGCATGCGCTGGGTCACGGGTGGCAGACCCGGCTCCTCCGTGAACGGCGAGGTGTCGCCCTTCGGTCCGACCGGACCCGATCCCACCGGCACCCCGGGCCCGGCGCCGCCGAACTGCGCCTTGTACGTCTCCCACTGCGCCTGCACGGCGGCCGGGAAGGTCTGCCCCGAGCCACCGGCCGGGACGATCGGCGCCTCCCCGCCGCCGTACTCCTCGAGCGCCGCGGCCCAGTTGCCGTGCTTGTTGTACAGCGTGACGAGGTGGGCGGCGCCGGTCACGATGGCGACCTCGGGTGAGCACGGATCGACGCCGTAGGACGCGGCGAGGTCGGGGGGCAGCTGCATGATGCCCTGCCGGGCCGCACCGGTGGCACACCCGAGCGCCGGGTCGAAGTCGGATGCCAGCTTCGCCACGGCGGCCACGAGGCGGGGGTCCACGCCGATGATCAGCGTCTGGTTGAACGCGTCCTCGTACGGCAGGTCGGACACCGACACCGAGGACGCGAGGGCGAGCTGCTGCTGGGCGGCGGCATCGTCCTCGGACTCGGCCCCCAGCAGCGCCGGGGCGAGGACGATCGTGGACAGCACCGCGATGACGACGACCACCTTCAGGATCCGCCGGCGACGACGCCGCCGTCGCGCCTTGCGCTTCTCGTAGCCCGGCACGTGCCGGTCGAGGAGGCGGGCGGTCCTGCGGGCGGTCCGGTGCGCACCCAGTGCGCTCACGGGAAGCCGCGGTTCTGGTAGTACCGCAGCGTGTTCATGGGACGGCCCCGCCGCCCGAACTTGTTGAACTCGGCCGACGCCTTCCTCGCCCGCTTCTGCGTCCGCTTCCGGTGTCGGACGCCCTTGAAGGACTGGATCGGATGCCGCCACCCGTTCACGGGCTGCTGTCGTCGGGTCCGGAACAGGGTCTCGTTCCGCTGCCGCCACTCGCCGTCCTGGGGGCCGCCGCCGCCGGCGCCCGGCTTGCCGCCACCCGGACCCGAGGCGGCCGCCCGGTTCCCGTAGCGATAGGCGTCGACCCGCCACTCGTCGAAGCCCCCTTCACGGGTGCGCTCCATGTACTCCTGGTTCATGAGGGCGCGGTGGGCGACACGCCGTTCGACGGCGCGCCGGTGGATCCCGGAGGCGAGGAAGGCGGCCCCGACCGCTCCCGAGTAGGCGCCGGCGACGGCGGTGCGCCGCACGACGCGGTCGGCCCGGTCGAAGTCGAGGCCCACCGAACCGCCGCCCGACCAGTTGGTCATCGCCGGGGAGACCCGGGTCATCGAATCGGCCAGGCGATTGGCGATGCTCTGCGCGCCCCCGATGATCCGCTTGCGGGTGAAGGAGATGACGCACACGACGAGGATGATCAGGCCCCACCGCTGGAGGATGTCGAGCTCGGCGTCGGTGCGCCGGATGAGCTCGGTCAGGCTGAGCATGAGGAGCGACAGCAGCGCGCTCATCGCCAACGCCATCACGATGCACTGGACCATCGTCGCCACCCACGACCACGCGATCCGCCGTCCCGACCCGGGGAGCACCGCGCCGATCAGCACGAACGGGAGAAGGGCGAACAACATCACGATGAGGAACTTCGCCACGAGGACGGTGAAGGCGAGCAACCCCAGGAACGTCGCGACGAGGAAGGCGACCAGCACCAGCAGCAACGCGCTCATCATGCGCGTGCCGCTGACCCCCCGGTTCCACTCCAGCACCTCGCGCGGGCACCCCGCGCGCTCCATGTACCGCGCCGGCCAGCCGTCCTCGTCCCGCCCGGTGGACAGGACGTTCTGCACGGCCGTGAAGCAGCCGCCCTCGAGGTGCTCGGTCCCGACGTTCAGGTAGAGGTAGGGCCGCTCGACGAACTCGACGTGGAGCTGGCAGAGCATCGCGTCGAGCGCGTGGCCGTCGCCCCAGCGCGAGCACGCCTGCGCCAGCAGGTCCACCTCCTCGTCGTCCTCGGGGGCCTCACCGACCGGATCGTCGAGCTCCTGCGGCCGGGCGGTGGCCAGCAGGTCGTTCGAGGCGAGGTCCACGCTGTCGGCGATGCTGTCGACGTACATCGAGGGCTGGGTGATCATCACCGTGGCGAGCCCCAGCAGCACGACCGACAGCAGCAGCTCGCCACCCGCGGCCCCGACGCGGCGCCGGATGGCCAGGAAGCCGACGTAGATCACGAGGAAGAACCAGGCGATCTCGCGCAGGCCCCACGCCCCCACGATCTCGCGGTCGTACCGGTGGCTCAGCTCCTCCGCGAGGTCGGAGTAGTCCCGGATGTTGAACCGGTACGCCCAGTGCAACACCCACAGCGTGACCTGGACGGCCATCCGGCCGAGGAGGAAGAAGAAGCCGGTGATCCACCCCGAGATCCGCTCGCCGTACTGGGTGACGTCGTACCAGTTGCCGTCGTCCCAGTTCATCTCGTACAGGACGCTGGGGTAGGAGCCCCAGCACTGGTCGGGCAGGAGACCCCACGTCTTGTAGCCCCCCTGGGCGCTCCACTGCGCGCAGTTGATCTGGGGCGGCTGCCCGGCGAGGTCGCACCCGTTCTCCCCGGCGGCCGACTCGCGCCGGATCTCCTCGCGCCACCACTCCCACTCCGCCCGGCCGTCGACCTGCACGGTCTTGGTGTCGGACGGGAGCACCGGGTTGACCCACGCGAACGCGTCGCCGAGCCATCCGAGCGGGTACTGGAAGTTGCTGCAGTCGATCCCGACGGTTCCCGCCGGTGCTCCGGGGCTGGCGGGCGGCCCCGGCTGAGGAACCGGCGGCCCCGGCTGCGGGTTCGGCGTCGGTGGGGGTTGCGGCTGGGTCGTCGCGGTGGGCGGCGCCGGTATCGGCTGGGGCTGCGGCTGCGTCGTCGCGGTGGGCGGGCCCGGTGTCGGCTGGGGCCGCGGCTGCGCCCCGGCGCTCACCGCGGCCGCCAGGAAGAAGCCGACGGCGGCCAGCAGGACACCGACCAGGAAGACCCAGCGGCGGGTGGTCACGACGGGTCCTGTTCGGCGAGGGCCTGGGCGAGCGGGGAGCGGCGCCGACGGCGGGCCCGTCGCCGGGCTTCGACCGCCGCCGACTCGGACGGGTCGTCCCCGGCGTCGGGCGGGGGAAGCACGTCGGTGGGCGTGATGACCGCCGGCTCCACGGGCTCCGCGTCGGCGCTCGGGTTCGTCGGTCGGGTCGGGCGCCGCCTCGATGGGGGTCCGCGGCGGGGCGAGCGCGGCCGCGGCGACGATCCCGTCGTCCTCGTCGTCGTCGACGGGGAGGTCCTCGGTGCCCGCGCCGGCATCGGTGCCGGCCGACGGGGCGGTGTCGAACACCGAATCCAGCTCGTGCAACGCGGGCGGGAGCACCTGGATGAGGCCGACTCGGTCACGCACGTCGCGGTACAGGCAGACACCGGTCCCGAGGCCCTGCTCGAGCGTGACGCCGGCGTCGACGCTGTCTCCCACGCCGAGGAACCGCAGCGCGGAGGGGATCGCCCGATGCGCCTGCCGGAACACGAAGCGCGACCCCAACAGGTCCTCGAGCTCGCTGATGGCGAAGTCGTTGGGATGCTGGCTGGCGAGCCAGATGGCGCCGTTGTGCTTGCGCCCGTCGCGCACGCCCTCGATGAGGAGGTTCTGCCCGTGGGGCGACGCCAGGATCGCCCACGCCTCGTCGTACAGCGCGGCGCCGAAGCGGGTCGGATCGCTGAACACGACCCGGCGTCCCACGGCGGCCACCAGGTAGAGCAGCGCCTGCCCCATGACCTGCTCGGGCAGCATCATGCGGGAGCTGTGCTCGTGCAGCAGCGTCTCGCGGCTCGGGAGCGCCAGGTGTGGCGCCCAGAACACGATGAAGTCGGCGTCGAGCGACACGGTCGGCCCGTCGCCGAAGGCCAGCACGCCGGTGGTGGAGCGGCGGTAGTGCAGCAACCGGCGGGCCAGGCCCCGCGCCGCGTCGTCGGGCTTCGTGGGGTCGGTCCCCATGCGGCTCAGCTCGTCGACGACGTCGCCGAGCCCCGCGTCCGGCCTGGCGGCCACCGAGTCGACCGCGTCGGCGAGTGCCGCCCCTTCCTCGCTGTGCGCCGAGCAGCCGGCCAGCAGGGAGAGGAAGCCGAGCGTGACCGCGATGCGCTCGTGGCCCGTGAAGCTGCGCAGCGGGTCGAGGCGGACGTCGGACCCGGCTTCGAGGCGCACGATCTGCGTGCGCCCCGGGGCGGCGGCCGCGAAGCGGACGTACTCGCCGCTCTGGGTGCGGTCGATGGTGACCACCTGCCCACCCCGGGCCACCGTGTCCCAGCACAGGCGCTTCAGGAAGAACGACTTGCCCGAGCCGAGCCGCCCGACGGCCGCCAAGGACGGGCTGGCGTTGACGCGAGGGCCGTAGGCCGGGTCGAACAGCACCGGCGTCCCCGCGCCGCCGTCGAGCGACAGTCCGAGCAGCAGGCCGCGGGGGTCACCGACGTCGGAGCCGCAGAAGGGACTGCCCGCCGCGAGGTCGCGGGCCAGCATGAACTGCGTGTAGTCGCGGCACACCGGGGCGGCCGGCGTGCCGGGGAGCATCGACCGCAGCAGCGCCGCCTGGCCGCCGGTGGGACGGGCGAGGCCGTACTCGTGGGGCTCGAACATGGCGGCCAGGGCGCCCGCCCGGTCCTCGAGCTCGGGGAGCGAGGTGGCGGCGATCGACATCAGGACCGTCGCCTGCAGCTCGGGCTCACCCGGGTTCGCGCCCAGCTCGCCCCGCTCGTCGTCGATGGCCCTGATCGCCTCCGCGAGCTGCGGTGGGGCGCCGGTGAGCTCGCCGTCGTACTCCTCGATCTGCCCGATGAGGTCGCGGTGCTTGCGGCGGACCTTGGTCTGCGCGTCGGCGTTGGCCACCGAGCGCGTGCGCACGCACCAGTCGACGGGGAAGCCCGCGTTGTCGGCGTGGTACAGCCACTCGCCCCCACCGCCGGGGAACCGGAAGTGGTGGGGCATGTCGGCCATCGCCACCACCGTCTGGTAGGTCGTCCCGGCGTCGCCGTCGATGCGCACGTAGCGGCGGTGGCGCGGGCGATCCTCGTCCTCGGCCGTGCCGCCTTCGGTCACGACCGCGTCGGTCAGGTGGGCGAGGACGCCGCGGGCGCGGATCGCCTCGACCGCGGCGACGTCGCCGCGATCGTCCACGGCACCAGGAGCGACGGGGGGCTCCCAGCGCTCGTCGAACGACGGTTCGTCCACTCCCCGCCGCAACGACCGGGCGTACAGCCAGCAGATCTCGCCCGCGGTGAGCGGGCGGGCGGACGTGTGTTGGGCGAGGCGCACCTCCAGCTCGCGTGCCTGGCGGAGCCGTTGCTGCACCTCGGCCGCGGGGACCGCCGCGGGGCCGATGCCGAACGAGGCCCCGACCTCCGCGGCGGCGCCGCGCAGGGCGTCGACAAGCGGTCGCCGGGCCCGCGGCAGCTCGACCGCCAGGTAGAACAGGCGGCGGCGAAGTGGGACCTGGCCCAGCCAGCCGGCGCTGCTGTCGCACACCGCGGCCCAGGCGGGCGAACGGGTGAGGTCGACGCCCTCGGCCATCCGCTCGACGACGTCCAGCGGGTCGAGCCGCTCGGAGATCGACAGCAGCATCGACTCGCCGGGCAGGTTGACGAGCAGGCTCCGCAGCCGCGAGTGGACCGTCAGCTTGTCGGCGGCCGAGGTGTGGGCGTGCGGAAAGGGCTTGACGTTCCAGACCGCCCACGCCGAGCCGTCGTGCGACCAGACGACGTGGCCCACGATGGCCCGTGCCGGGGGCCTCACGGCCGCCTCCGGACCGCGGCCACGTACACCGGGCCGCCCAGCGGCATCGACGGCGGGTCCTGCCGGTAGCGCCGCCCGCTCACCGTGCCCCGCCGGGGTGCGACGGCGTACTGCACCAGGCCGAGCGCCAGGCGGGGGAGGCTGCGCCCCTCGATGCGCGTCTTCCGCACGGCCCACGCCAGCAGGCAGGGCAGTCCGATGGCGAACACCGCCGTGAGCGTGGGCGGCAGCAGTCCGCTCCACGCGTCGTACGTCTTGGCCTCGAGGGCGAAGGCGGCGAGCAGCACGCCGGTCTGCACCAACGTCAGCTGGAACGGCGGGGTCCAGCCCCCGATGTTGCCGAGCACCATGGGGTGGCGCCGGGCGTGGGTGTACGTGGCGCACTCGATGTGCGCGTCGTCGTCGGTGGGCACGACCGTGTCCTCGGCGGCGGGCGGTGCGGCTCAGCCGCCGGTACCCGGGAGCGGTGCGTTGTCGGTCGAGATGTAGTCGTCGATCTCGTCCTCGGTCTCGGTCTGGAGCGACGAGTACCTGGTGACGCCCGCGATCACGATCACGCCGAAGACCACGGCGCCGAGCGTCGGGACCAGGGACCGGGTACGGGCCCAGGTCATGATCACGAAGGCGATGGCCATGAGGATCAGGCCGCCGATGAGGAGCGACCGGACATCGCCCATGATCCCTTCGAGAAGGTTGTTCATTTGCTCTGCCTCCTTGTGTTGTCCCGGTGATGCAGCGCTGCCGACGCCGGAGCGCGCCCGGCGGCGCAGCAGTCGCGAGATCGTCATCCGGCCTCGGTGGCCGCGGGCCCGGGGTCGGGCTCCGACCTGGCCACCAGCTCGGGGGCGCCCGAGAACTGCACGACCTCCCAGCGCCCCGAGGCGGGCACGAGCATCACCTCGTAGGTCACCGACATGGTGAACCCGCCGGGCGTGATGCCGTCGGCCGTGACCAGCACCCGCGTCCGCCCGTCCTCCAGCTCGTCCGCCGTCGCCTCCGAGACCTCCAGGCCGAGGAAGGGCGCGGGATCGGCGGAGACGATGCTGTACCCCGGGCTGAGGTAGCGCGACGGATCTCCGCCTCCGGCCAGCAGCGCCCGGAGGAACCCGTCCACCGTGGTCGCGATCGGGTCATCGGTGCCCAGCCGGGCGCTGCCCGAGACGGACGCCCGCCAGCCGTCGTCGACCGCGGGCAGGCCGGGAAGGAGCGCCGGTGTGGTCAGGGCGGCGAGGCCCCCCGCATCGTCCCCCACGATGCCGATCTCGACGTACCAGGTCGCCAGGAGCGGCTCGGGCGGTCCATCCGAGTCGGGGTCCCCCTCCTCGTCGAGCGGCGGCTCCTCCTCCACGTCGACGGCCACCGTCACCGCCCAGTACCCGTCGGCCTGCTTCTCACCGGCCACCGTGGTGACCCGGTGGACGATCGGCACCGATTCGCCCGACCGCGTCGGAGGTGTCTCGACGAACAGGTCGTCGAGCACGCCGTCCGGGTCCGAGCCGGCCGTCAGCCACGCCTCGACCGCCAGCTCGGCGACGCCGGCGACCGGTGCCGGGACGAGCTCGTCCGCCGGATCCTGCGGCGCCGCCTCCGGGGCCGCGGCCTCCGGGCGGGCGACGATCGCCGTGACGCCACCGACGCACCCGAACGCCACCGCCGTCCACAGCCCGGTGCGGGCCACCCGCTGGACCCACGGCCGCGCTCGGCGCACGTGGTACGGCCCGTCGTCGAACTCGGGCACGACCTCCACGTCGAGGTTCGGCGCGACGGTCGGGGGGGCCCACACCGTCGTCTGGCCGGGCGGAGTAGGCGGTGTCCGGGAAGCTCGCACGCCGGGGAGATGCGCCCCCGCGACCCCCGAAGCGCACCCGGGGCGGGCCGCACCTCTCCTGCGCTCAGGCCCCCACGCCCCGCTGGCGGGCGACCGACCCGGTCAGCTCCTCCAGCAGCTCGATCGTCTCGGGGTGGACCGTGTCCTCGGGCTCGACCCCGAAGTCGGGGTCGGCCAGCACATCGCACAGCTCACGGAACACCCGGTTCACGCCCGGCACGTTCCCGGCCGCCCGGGCGGTGCGCATGAGCAGGCGGTACATCCGTTCGTCGCTGGGGAAGGCACGGAGGCCCTGGCGCGCCGCCCACTCGGCCGCCCGCCAGTCGCCGGTCGCCAACCGCACCTCGGCCAGCTCCTCGGCCGCGTCCACCACCTGGGTCACGATCATCCCCCGGTGGGGACCCACCCACGCGTAGCCGCGGCCGGCACCGGTGAACGGCTCGCCACGCACGAGCCCGAGGGCGTCGGCCAGCAGGTCGGCGGCCGCCTCCGCGTCCTCGGTCTCGTCGGCGGTCGCCACCAGCTCACAGAACACGCCGTAGTCGGTCACCACCGACGCCGACAGCTCGTAGCGCCCGGAACCGGGAGCCGGGAACAGCTCGTCGCCCACGAGGGCCCGCGCCGCGCTGATCGTGTTGTAGACCGTCTTCGCCGCGTTGGCCCCGTCGGGGAAGAGGCTGATCTCCAGGTCCTCGCGGTCCACCGCCGTCTCGCGCAGGGCGAGGTAGGCGATCGCCTCCAGTGCCCGCTGGCGCGTCGGGACGAGCCTCTCCTCGCGGTCGGGCCCGTCGAGGCGGACGGCCTCGACCTCGCCGAGCACGCGCACCATGACCTCGACGTCGGCGAGCAGGCCGCCCAGCCGGACGGTCGGCGGGCGCCCGGCCGCCCCCGCGTCCGGCGTGGGCACGGCCGCCTCCGCCGCCTCGGGGCGTCCCCCGGTCGACGTCGGGCTCGTCCGTGACCGCCGCCGCCGGAGGCGGCGGTGGGGGCGGGGGCCGGCGGGGGGCCAGCACGGCCACCTGCCCACCCGGCGGGGCGTCCGTGCGGTCGGTGGCGTGGTCGAGCAACCCGACGAGCGCGGCGACGCCGGCGCGGTCCAGCAGCCGGGCCCGCACGGGCTCGTCGACGCCGGCCACCTGCAGCCACCCGTGATCTCCGATCGTGAAGGCCCGGCCGGACGGGTGGTCCTCGATCCCGGCGCGCACGACGAGGCCCACGGCACCGTTCGGACGGCCCGCCAGCGCGGCCAGCCGCCGGCGCTCGTCCAGGTCCCGCGGCGCGGTCGCCGCCACGACCACGAGCGGATCCCATTGCTCGGGGGTGGCCCCCACCGCGCGGGCCTGCGCCAGCGTCGGGCAGCGCAGCGACACGAGCGCCGCCTCGGTGCGGTCCGCGTGCGCCTCGGCCAGCGAGAGCGCCTCGGCCAGCGACGCGGCCATCGTGACGCCCGGCAGGCGCCCGAGCTGCTGGTCCAGCCCGACCCCGACGACCCGCACCTGCTCACTCCACACCGAGGTGGCGGCCGCCACCACCATCGCCTGCAGGAACCCCTCGCCGGCGAGCGCGTCGCCTGCGACGGTGGCGACACCGCCCGTCTCCAGCTCGACGAGCACCTCGGTCCCGGCGTCGCTCGTGCCCACGGGAACCAACGTGGGCGCCGGGGCGGTGGCGTGGGCGGCGACGAGGGCCAGCTCGTCGACACCCGCCGTCGTCGCCCAGCGGTCGACGTCGACGGAGACGAACCCGGCGGGGGCGGGGGACGGCGCCGAGAGCACCAACAGGACGCCGTCGGGTCCGGTCTCCACCCACCGCAAGGGCGGCAGGCCGGTGGCCCCCGACCCGGATGCGGCAGCCCGCACCGCGACGTCGAGCAGGCGCGCGCCCTCGATGTCGGCCCCCCAGCGGAGGTGGTGCTCGCCGCCGGCCAGGTACGGCGGAGGAGGGGCGACGACGCGCCCGCTCCGGCGATGGCGCTGCTGCGCCCGGCGCCGCCGCTCGAGCAGGACCAGCGCGCCGGCCACCGCCACACCCCCGCCGACGAGGCCCACGGGGACGAGGGCGCGCCCGTCTGCGTCGTCCGAGGCCGCGTCGTCGGAGCCGGCCGCCGGGCGCGTGTCGACGGAGGTCTCGGGCGGCGCGAGGGCACCCTCGTCCTCGCTCTCCGGGCCGCGACGTGGCTCCGTCGTCGGAGTCCTCGGACGGACCCGTCGCCCGAGTCCTCCGCCTCGGCGCTCCCGTCGCCCGAGTCCTCCGCCGGGTCCGGCGCGCCCGTGCGCTCGCCGTCTCCGTCGGGCGCCGTGCCGCCGGCATCGCCGGGGTCGGTCTCCGGTGCGGGAGCAGGGGTGGCGGCACCCGCCTGCTCGTCGACGGGGTCGCAGGCGGGCGCCGGGACCGGACCCTCGGACGGGCCGGCCGGAGCCGGTCCCGGCACGCCCAGCTCGACCCCGCTCACGAGGCCCTGCACGTCCTCGGGCGCCACGGGCGGGGTCGGCACCGAGAAGACCTGGCCGGGGTGGATGAGGTTCGGGTCGCCGGGCGGGGCCAGCGACGGGCGGTTGGACTCGACCAGCGCTTGCCAGTGCGGGACGACCTCGGCGTCGGTCGGGGCGCGCCCCCAGGCCTCGGTCAGCTGGCCTTCGGCCAGGTCCCAGAAGTTGTCTCCGGGCCGGACGGTCACCTCGGCGGCGACCGCCGGGGCCGCGGCGAGGGTCTGCACCGGCGGGGCCGCCTGCTCGGGCTCGGGGGCCTTGGTGCTCGCGGCCTCGGCGGGGGCCGCCTCGGCGGAGGCCGATGCGGCCGGGAGGGCTGCCGTGGCGGCGCCCTGCGCGTCGGCGATGACGAGCGTCCACCCCGCCTCGACCGCCTGGTCCTCGTCGGCCCACACGGCGCCGTCGGGCTGGGTCCTCGTGCGATTCGCCTCCCAGATCTCGCGCCACCGGGCGCCGTCCCCGAGGTGGTCGGCCGCGAGCGACCACGCCGTGTCGCCCCGCCCCACCGTGACGGTGGCCGACCTCGGGGTGGGCGCGACCACCTCCCACGAGGCGTCGTCCAGGTCGAGCACGTGCCCGATCCCGGTGTCGGGTGTCGCCTGCGGCGACCAGAAGGCGGTGTACTCGGCCTGCGCGGCGGGCGGGGGGTCGAACGTCGCCGCGCCCACGGGCACCGCGCTGCCCGCCGCGGTCAGCGGGCCCAGGCTCATCATGACGGTCCCGACCAGGTAGCGGGCCGCGCCCTGCACCGGCCCGCCGCCCGCTCGCACCGGCCGGGCCTCGCCCCGGACCCTGGCCCGCACGTGGGCCACGATCTCGACGAGCACGCTCGCCACGAAGGCCACCCACGCCACCCACAGCAGGACCGTGAGGATGGCGATGACCGCATCGTCGGTGACGACCGTCGACGGCAGGTCGCGGATCTGCTCGCCCGTCGGCACACCCGTGATGGGCCACGAGCCGAACTGCACGAGCGCGACGGGGACCCCGACCAGCAGGACGGCCAGCGCGGCCAGGGCGCCCAGCGCCGCGAGCAGGCGGAGGGCCCTCCCCGGCCCGGCCGGCGACGCAGCGGAAGACGCGTGACGAGGGCTCATATCGGGCCATCTCCCTGGACCGCCCGCGCCGTGGCGGTGACCGCGTAGTGCACGCTGTCGGGCGCGGCGAGGATCACGATGTCGGTCTCGCCCTCGACGGACACGGTCACGTCGAGCCCGTCGACGGTCACGTCGCCCTCGTCGCTGTCGAAGCCACGGCCCTCGAGGTAGGCGCGAGCGCTCCGGATCGCCGCCGGCTCGTCGAGCGCCAGCTCGCCCAGCACCGCCTGCCGCTCGTCGATCTCCTGCACACCCGCGCGTGCCGCGGCGGCTGCGGCCCCGTATGCGGAGCTGCGCTCGCGCAGGGCGCGGCCCCCGTCGACCACGAGGCCGACCATGCCCCAGCACGCCACCGCGATGGCGACGGTCCACGCCGCCACGAACCCGGCATCCCCGCGCCCGCGCCGAGGGCCGGCCGTCACGGGTCCTCCCGATAGACGTCGAGCACCTCGTCCGCCGAGGCGGTGAACACGCCGTCGCCGGGCACCACCTCGATGAGCGTCAGCTCGGACAGGTCGGCGATGCAGGTGATGTCGACGGTCACCACGTCGGGCTCGGGCCCGCGCTCGATGTCGGCGTCGAAGTCCATCGTCGTGCAGATGGCCGAGCCCTCCGCCGCCATCTCCTCGGCCTGGCGCTCGGCGGAGGGGACGGCCGCCTCCGGATCGCGGGCGATGCTGATCGTGCGGGCCGCCGAGCGCGCCGCGGCCTCGATGCGGGCGCGCCCGGTGGTGATCCGGCCCGCGAACACCACGACCGCGATGAACCCGAAGAACACGACGATCAGGATCACGAGCTCGGCGATGGCCGAGCCCCCGTCGTCGCGCCGGCGGCGGCCCGTCATCCCACGATCCGTTCGACGGGGGCGTCGAGGGTGACGCGCACCGGGACCGAGAAGAACGGCACGAGGGCCTGGACCTCCCCCTCGACGGTGATCGACACCTCCTCGGGTGTGCGGTCGACGTCCACGCCGGTCAGGCCGAGCCCGCCGACCTGGTCGACGAACTGCTGGACGGTCGCCCGACCCGCGGCGGACGAGCCCGACGGGACCCGCGCCGCGTCCAGGCCGTGCTGGGCCGCGGCGGTGGCGACCGACTGCCCGTAGTACCAGATCGCCACCTGGAGGACGGTGAGCAGCACGGTCATGAGGATCGGCACCACGACCACGCTGACCGCCACCGCGCCCCGGTCACCCCCCAGCCGGGCGACCGGAGACGCGGACGTGGTCAGCCGTTGGTCCCGGGCACGTCGAAGTTGAGGTCCTCCACCGCGCCGGTGAGCACCGCGAGCAGCGCGATCCCCACCATGACGGCCACCGCCACGAGGATCGCCATCATGGCGACGTCGTCGGTGAGGCCCCCCTCCTCGCCGCGGCGGTGGCGCCACGCAGTCGCCGCGAGGGTGCACCACAGCCTGATCGTCTCGGTCATTGCCATCGGTCCTTTCGTGAACGGAATGCATGGGTCATCTGGTGATCTGCAACATGGCGACCAGTGCCGGGTAGCAGAGGAAGATCAGGAAGCCGAGCACGAGCAGCACGCTGGGCAGGCTCATCCGCTCGGTGACCGAGGCGGCGGCCATCTCGCTCTCGGCGCTCATGCGCTCCCGGATGGTCCGCGCCTTGGCGGCCACCGTCGTGCGCACGGCCGCGCCCTCCTCACCGGCCAGCGCCACCGTGCTCGCCAGCTCGGACAGGTCGGTGAGGCCCAGGTCGACGCCCAGCCGCTCCAGCGCCACCCAGGGCGGTTCTCCCCGGACGTAGCCCGCGTGGAGCGCGCCGCGCAGCTCGGCGAAGGCCCAGCCCTGTCCCGAGCGCCCCGCGGTCTCCATGGCCTGCTCCACCCCGCGCCCCGAGGCCAGGGTCATCACCACGACGTCGCACCACGACGACAGTGCGTGGGAGAACGCGGTCCGCCGCTCGGAGGCGGCGGATCGCAGGCTGGCGAACGGGAGCACGAGCCCCAGCCCGGCGGCGCCCAGCGACAGGCCCCCGAGGATCACGGGCGGGACCGAGAACCCGAAGACCCAGCACACGATCCCGACCCACGGCCCGAAGGCGAGCGGCAGCAACACCGCGGCCCCGACCCGGACGGCCTGCTCCTCGGGGGTGCGCCCCACGATCCGCAGGTCGGCCCGCATCGCCTCGATGCGCTGGGCCAGCAGGGGGACGTGATCGATGAGGAAGCCGCCGACCCGGGCGTCGCGGTCGTCCAGCTCGACCCTCCGGGGCCGGGCCACCACGGGAGGGCGGGCGACGCGCTCCAGCGCGGCGCCGAGGGGCTCGGGGCCCGGGCGGGCGCCGGTCCACGCCAACCACACCCCGACACCGGCGCACAACCCGGCGAGCAGCGCGACGGTCACGGGTCGGCCTTCACGAGGAAGCGCTCGACCCCGCTGGTGCGGCCCAGCCGCGCCATGGCCCAGATGGCGGCCGCCCAGACGCACAGCACGAGCGCGAGCACGAGCTGACCGGCGGCCGTGCTGTACGGCGCCAGGTAGTCGCGGGCCGCCAGCGAGAACAGGAGGACGAAGCCGCCCATGATGGCGAGGACGGAACGCATGTCGGCCCGGGGGCGGGCGCGGGCCACCTCGACCCGCCGGTGCATGCGCGCCTCCTCGCGGGCGACGGTGGCGAGGTCGTCGAGCACCGACCGGATCTGGCGTCCGCCCGACCGGGCCGCCAGGCGCAGCGCGGTGACGACCAGGTCTCCGACCGGGTGCGCCAGATCGTCGGCCAGGTCGTCGAGCGCCACGTCGAGCGGGTCGTAGGGCAGCCGCTGCGCCACCCGCGCCACGGCCGGCCGGATCAGCGCGGGCGCGCCCGGGGCCGTCGCCACCAGCACGCCCTCGATGCCGCGCGGCGTTCCGGTCGCGTCCCGCAGCATCTCGGCCCAGGCGGTGAGCGCCTCGGCCATGTCGGCCTCCTCCGTCCGGCGCCCCAGTGCCGAGCGCGAGCCCGACAGCAGGGCCGCGGCCACGCCCGCGGCGATCGCCGCCACGGGCCAGCGGGTGAGCACGAGCGCGACCAGGGCGATCCCGCCGATCGTCGCCACGCGGGCCGGGCGTCGGCATCTCGCGCGGGCGGGACGGCGACCGCTCCCGCACGGGGACGCGGCGAGAGCCCCGTCGCCGCGAGCAGGCCACCGCCGATGACGAGGAGCCCGCAGAGCAGGGCGAGCCCGGTCACCAGCCGCCTCCGTCGCGGTGGAGCGCCGGCTCGTAGCCGTGCTCGAGCAGCAGGTCGAGGGTGCCCACGGGGATCGGGGAGCTGGGGTTGCGCACCGCGTCGCCGTAGGGCCCGGGCACGAACAGCGCGTTGGTGATGACCTGCCGGTCGTTGGGCTCGTAGTCGAGCACCTGGGTGATCTCGGACACGACCCGGCGCCCGTCGGTCGTCTTGTCCAGGTAGACGATCAGGTCGAGCGCGTAGGCCGCGGTCTGCAGGACGTCGGCCCGGTCGTACGAGGCGCCGTCACGCCGCGCGTAGTTCACGAGCTTCTCGAAGGTCTGGTGCGACGACCGGGCGTGCAGCGTGCACAGCGTCCCCGCGACGCCGTCGCAGGCGGCCTCGAGCATGAACATGACCTCGGGTCCCCGCACCTCGCCGACCACGATCCGGTCGGGGGCGTGGCGCTTGACCGCCCAGGTCAGGTCAGCGAGGGACACGGCACCCCGGCCCTCCATGTTGGCGGGCCGCTCGACCATCTCGAGCACGTGGTCGTGCCGCCGCGGATCGGCGGCCAGCTGGAGCTCGCGCTCCTGCTCGAGGACGATGATCCGCTCCGCGGGCGGGCACTCGTGCAGCAGGGCCCGCATGAGCGTCGTCTTGCCCCGCCCCATGCCGCCGGCCACCAGGATGTTCAACCGGGCCCGCATGGCGGCGCGGAGCAGCGTGGCGACGCCCTCGTCGTACATCTTCCAGTCGCGCACGAGGGTGTCCTGGTCGGCGTCGACGAGGGCGTGGCGCCGCACCGACACGTAGGGCCGGGCCGACACCCACGCCGCCGCGGCCAGCCGCGAGCCGTCGGAGAGCTGCAGGTCGAGCAGCGGGCGGGCGGGCGAGAACTCCTTCTCGATGTGGGTGGCGCTGGCGTCGAGACCCAGCCGGCCGCCCTTGCGGGCGAGGGCCTGGACCTGCTCGATCAGCTCGTCGTCGCTGGCGGCCACGGGGTCGACGCGCTGCTCACGCCCGTCGATCGTGCGCAGCCGCACGTTGTCGCAGCCGACGACGAAGATGTCGGTGACGTCGCGCCGGAGCAGGTAGGCCTCGAGTCCCGGGAGCTGCGAGAACAACCCGGCGAGCACCGACTCGACGATGCGGTCCTCCTCCTCGGGCGTGTAGGTCATCTCGCCGCGCTGCTGGGCGGCCCGCCACTGCCCGTCGAGCTCGCGGCGCAGGATCGACCGGGCCATCTGCCGGCGGTCGACCGGGTCGAGCGGCGCCAGCCCCTGCTGCTCGCGCCGCGCCGTCTCCTCCCCGACCTCCCCGACGACGATGCGCCGGAACTGGGCGATGTGGGCCTCGATCACCCCGGCGCTCCGGTGGCCGTCGAGCCCGGCACCCCGGCCGGCTGCGGCGCGGGGGCGGGGTCACGGGCGGAGCGGGAAACGCCGACTGGGCCTGCGCCCGGTGGGCGAGGTCGCCCAGGTGGGCGGCCGTGACCGCCGCGGAGCGGGCGAGCGACGTCCGCCGCCAACGGCCCGTGGCGCCGCCGACCCACAGGGCGGCGGCCCCGCGCGGGTCCCAGGCGAGCGTGCCGCCCAGGGGAGCGTCGAGGTGCCCGGCGATCTCCTCGGGCCGGTACGGCTTGCGCCCGACCACGACCACGACGACCGGGGCCCGCGCCGCCTGGCGCAGCCGCCCCAGCGTCAGGCGGGCCGCCTCGATGCCGCCGACGGTCGGCCGGCACACCAGCCCGACGACGTCGGCGCCGGCCACCCGGTGGGCCGTGCGCTGGCTCGGCTCCCAGCGACCGGCGTCGACCACGACGTCGGGTGCGGCCGCCCGCAGCGCCGTCAGCCAACGGTCCCCGGCCGAGCCGATGACCGACTCGGCGATGTGCCCGGCCGTCGGCGCCAGCAGCGCCGGGACGCCCGCGGGCAGCGTCGTGACGTTGGCCACGACCGGGCCGGGCCCCGACTCGCGCCGCAACCGGCCGGCCGCGTCGACCAGGCCCCAGGCCGCGGGGCCGGACGCCAGCACCTGCACCGATCCGCCGGACGGGTCGAGCTCGGCCAGCAGGGCACGTCCGGACGTGGCCCCGACCGCGGTCAGGGCGGCCGCCACCGTGGTGACCCCCGGCGAGCCCTTCGCCGACACGAGCACGATGGCGGGCACCGGCTCAGCCCCCTCGGGTCCCCAGCAGCGACACCCGGCCGTCGGCGGCGGCCCGGCCGACCTCGACGGCGACGGTGCGGGGCACCACCACCGACACGTCGAGCGCGTCGGAGCTCTCGTCGCGGTCGCCGATCTCGAGCAGCCATCCTTCGATGGCGAGGTCCGGCCCGTCCGTGCCCGCCCCTGGATCGACGGCGAGGACGACCGATTCGCCGGAGACGAGCCCCCGCGGGGCCTCGGCCAGCGTCACCTCCATGCCGACGACGACCTCGCCGTCGCCGACCAGCTGGGCCCCCTCCTCGAACACCTGCTCGGGAGCGAGGAGGGCGCCCTCGGGGATGGCGGTCGCCGCGGCGCGGCCCACCATGTCGTCGAGGTCGGACCCGTCGATCGAGGCCACGTCGGGCTCGGCCGCCACCCGCTCGATGCGCAGGTCGTCGCGTTCGATCTCCTCGTAGGCCCCGATGTCGCGCGCCGCGACCAGCACCTCGACCCGAGAGCCCGCCGAGACGTAGAGGGCTGCGAACAACAGCCCGCCCAGCAGCGCCAGGCACGTCCCGGCCGCGAACCGCCCCCACCGGCGCCGCATGGGCACGTCGCCCGCGGTGCGCGGGCCGACGAGGGCGGCGCGCCGCCCGTGGCCGGGTGTGAGCGGCGGGGCCGCGGGGGCCGCCACCGACGACCCACCCCCGGGAGGGGGCGGGGGCGGCAGGGGCCCGCTGCGCCCCCCGTTGGTTCCGTCCGACACGACGCTCATCGGCGCACCCTTCGGGATGCGCACGACGAGCGTGCGGCCCTCCGGGCCGGGAAACCCACTGTGCTCATGGTTCGCTCGCTCCGCTCGCTCACGTGATTTCCTCCTCGGGGTCGACGACGATCCCCTGCACCTCGTCGACCTGGCGGGGCACGGGGACGCCCTGCGGGACCACGTCGATCACGCCGTCGTCGTCGGGGGTCTCCGAGGTCCAGGTGACCTCCCAGTGGATGGCGAGGCTGCCGGGCCACGGGCCGCCGGTCGTGCGCTCGTCGTAGACGTGGGCGCAGGCCCCCTCGGCCTGCACGGCCGGCTCGGGCGCGTCGAGGTCGGGGTCGAACAGGGTGCCCCAGCCCTCGCACCGGAGGGGATCGGATCCGTCGCCGGGGGTGAACACGAGCGTGGGCACGGCCGTGAGCGAGATGCAGACCGGTCCGTCGCACGACGGCAGGGGCCCGATCACGCCCGGCCAGGTGCGCGGGTCGACGGCGACGAACGTCGGGACGTCGATCACGGCTGCGCCGCTCGGCGGCGGGGAGATGACCGGCACCGGTGGGGGAAGGTTGGCGATCACCTGTGCCAGCAGGTCGTCGGCGATCTCGGCCGGGTCGGCCCAGACCACCGCTCGGGGGATGCTCACCGGCCCCATGAAGCCGGGCAGGCTGCCGTTGGCCCGGATCCGCTCCCAGGGGTCGTACTGCCCGTTGCCCTGCGGTCGGCCGCAGTCCTCGAAGACGATCAACCCGCCGGCGACGGGGGGGTTGCCCGAGAAGACGGGGTTGTCGGGCGGGGGGAACAGCGAGAGGCCGTAGGCCTGGTCCTCGAACGCGATGTACGTGCAGGTCAACGGCCCGCGGCTCGCGGCCCCGCCGCTGCCGGTGTTGGGGCGGTGGTTGGTGGCGACGCACTGACCGCCGGCGTCGATGATCCGGCAGTCGGCCGGTTGCGCGGCCGCCGGGACGGCCGGCGCCAGCGACGCCACCGCGGCCGCCGGGGCCACGGTCGCCGCCAGCACGGCGGCGGCCACGGCCACGCGCACCGGTCGCCTCGCCGACCGGCCGGCGAGCACCCGCCTCGGATCGCGGTGGACGCTCATCCTGCTCCCTCCCCGGGCTCGACAACGACGCCCTGCACCTCGTCGACCTCCCGCGGCAGCGCAACGGGGGCGAGCGAGAAGTCGAACGTGCCGCCGTCGTCGGGAGTCTGCGACGACCACGTGATCGACCAGGTCACGGTGATCTCGCCCGGCCAGGCCCCGCCGCGGGTGCGCCGCTCGTAGACGTGGGCGCACGCCCCGTCGGCCTGCTGCTCGGGCGACAGGGCGCTCGCGTCGTCGTAGACGGTGCCCGATCCGGTGCAGGGGATGGCCGGCGACCCGTCGCCCGGGTCGAAGGCGAGGCCCGGCACGGCGACGAGCTCGATGCTGACCGGCCCGTCGCTGCCTCGGTCGCGGATCGCTTCTCGCCAGTTGCCCACGGCGACGAACACGGGCTGCTCGATGATCGACGGGCTCCCACCCGGTGGGCTGGTGATCGGTTGCGGACCGGGGAGGGTGGCGGCGATCTCGGCCCACCGGTCCTCGGCCACCTCCTCGGGATCCGCCCAGGTCACCGGGCGGGGGACCACGAAGTCGGGGCTCATGAACTGCTCGTAGTCGCCGTACACGCCGACCCGCTCCCAGGGGTCGTACTCGCCGTTGCCCTGCGGTCGACCGCAGTCCTCGAACACCATCGTGTTGTCCGGGAAGTAGTTGTCGGGCGGCGGCCACAGGGAGTGCCCGTAGGCCTGGTCGGCGAACTCGATCCACGTGCAGTGCCGCGGGGGCCGATCGCCAGTGCCGCCTGTGGGCCCCCCGCCGGGCCCGGGCCCTCCGGTGTCGCCAGAGCACTGCCCGTCGGGACCGGTCCGCTCGCACTGCGGCGGGTCCGCGCCGACCGGTCCGACGGGCGCAACGGCGACGGCCGTCGCCAGCGAACCGACGGCCAGCGCGGCGATGGCGACGAGGAGCCGGGGCGGTCTCATGTCAGCTGTCACCGCTGCATCCCTCGGTTCCCTCGAACCGGTCGAGCCGGCGGAGCCGCCAGCCGTCGTCCACGCGCACCGCCGTGCCCTCGCCGGGCACCGACGCCCCCGGCTCGACGTCGACCCGCTGCCCGTCCGCGTTGACGGTCTCGAAGGCCAGCTCGTTGCAGGTCGGGAACGTCACCTCGTCGTCGCCCACCGTCTCGACCGGGCCGTCGAGCGTCGTGGTGAACGCCGGTCGGGCGGGGTCGTACGGCCGCGTCGACACGCCGATCACGCCCTGGTCGTGCCAGTAGTCGACCGTCTGGGCCGCGATGGCGCTGTCGGGCTCGAACACGTCGAGGTAGGCCTGCACCGTGGCGTCCCCGGCGGTCGTCGCCAGGGTCGGCGTGGCGGTGATCAGGTTGACCGACTCGGAGTAGGAGGCCAGGAGGTGCTCGACGTAGGGGGCCACCGCGGCGGGGTCGCTGCCGAGCGGCACGTCCAGGCGATCGGGCACGGTCGCCCCGCCGGACTCCGGCTCGTCGCCGCCGCCCCCCGAACCGCCGCAGCCGCCGGCGACGAGCGCCAACGTGAGGGCGACGGCGACGAACGCCACGGGCCGGGCCGGGCGGAAGGCCCGGCCCGCAGCGCGGTCGTCGGGATGGTCGAGCGGGCACACGGCGACGACGTCCACGCCTCCGAGATGTGCGCGTCGGGCGGCCGGAGCGCGCGCCGCGCCGGGGGCGCTTGCCATCGGCCCGCCCTCGGTGCGCTCTCCGCCCATGCCCACGGTGATCCGTGCCTCCCAACTCGATGTCCGTCGGCGGACCACGCCCTCCTGCCGGAGCCTCCGGAGAGCGGGCGGTCGCCCGTCCGAGCACCGTACGGATCACCCCGTGAGCCGCCCGCTACCTGAGCGTCAACCGGAATCACCACGCTCCGCGCCTGTGCGGCCATCCCCTGCGAGATACGGACGAAAACAGTGCGCGAACCCGTCGGAACTGCGTCCGCAAGCCGGCCGTTCGGCCCTACGTTGTGCCGCCATGCACCCGATCGACGGCGGCTTTCGCTACGCGCCGCCGACGCCGCGCCGCACCCTCGTGGCGCGCGAGCGCCTCGTGGCGCTGCTGCGCGAGCGGTTCTCACGCCGGGTCGTGACGGTGGTGGCTCCCGCCGGCTTCGGGAAGACGACCCTCCTCGCCCAGGCGATCGCCGACAACGCCGGGTCGAACGCGTCCGTCGACGTGTGGTTCAGCTGCACGTCCGACGACGACACCGCGTCCACCCTGACCGACGGGCTCTGCCGGGCGATGGGCATGGACGCCCAGGCGTCGCCGGTGGCCGCCGTCGAGGCGTTGGCCGAGGCGATCTGGCACCACGCGCCCGCCCAGGTGGCCGTCGTCGTCGACGACGTGCACCTGATCGCACCGGGATCGCCGGGCGCCGAGACGCTCGCCAGCCTGGTGGCGGCGCTGCCCCAGAACGGGCACCTCGTGCTCGCGGGGCGCACCCCGCCGCCTGTGCCGCTCGCCCGGCTCGAGGTCGCCGGGGAGGTGGCCCGGCTGGGCGAGGCGGACCTGTCGTTCTCGTCGGCCGAGCTCGCCGACTTCGCCTCCCGGCGAGGCGTCCCGTTCGAGCAGCTGGCGGGCTCCGGCGGTTGGCCTGCGTTGGCCGAGCTGTCGGCGATCGGCGCCCCCGGCACCGACGCCGCCTACGTGTGGGAGGAGGTTCTCGACCGCCTCCCGGCCGAGCGGCGACGCGACCTCGCCCTGATCGCCCACGCCGAGATCACGACCGAAGCCGTGGCGGCCGCCGTGCTGGGCCGGAAGGTCGACCTCGCCGAGCTCACGACCGGGCTGCCGCTCGCCACGACCAGCGGCGACGGGTGGCTCCACATCCACCCGTTGTGGCTGCCGCACCTCGCCCGCGTCGTCCCCCCGGCCGAGATCGACGAGGCGAGGCGGCGGGCCGCGCTGGCGATCGCCGACCTGGGCGACCAGTGGACCGCGGTCGGGCTGCTCGCCCGGGCCGAGGCGTGGGACGACATGGCCCGGGTCGTCGTCGACGCGCTCGGCGTCTCCAACCCCCCGGTGCCGGGCGACGTGGCGGCCACCTGGCTCGGACGCCTGCCACCGGGAGCCGCCGACGGTCCTCTGGCCCAGCTGCTCGGCGCGGTCGCGATGGGCCCCCGCGATCCCGCCACCGCCACCGCCCAGCTCGGCGAGGCGGCCCTGACGTTCCGCGAGGCGGGCGACGAGGCCGGCGAGCTCGCCGCCCTCGCCCAGCTCGGCCAGCTGGCGTGGTGGCAGGGCGCCGCAGAGCCGCTCGTGGCGCTGGCGCTCCGGTTCCTCGAGATGGAGGCGGCGGGCTCGTCCCAGGCGGTGCCGCTGGCCTGCCTGGCCCGGGCGCTGGTCGCCGACCTCGCCAACCAGCCCGCGGCGTGCCTCGCCGAGCTCGACCGCATCCCCGACGGGTCCGTCAACCAGACCTGGATGGCCCTCGTGGACGGCATCCGCGCCGCGACGCTGTGCCACCTCGGGCGGCCGCGCGAGGGGATGCAGCGCGCCGAGTCGTCCCTCCGGGTCGCCGGACCGCTCTACCAGCCGCTGGTCGAGGCGACCTGGTACGGCGCCTGCTGGGCGACGGGACAGGTCGACGAGGTCCTCGAGGGCCTGGCCCGACTGGTCGAGCGCTCGGCCATGCGTGGGGCGTCCGACTACGCGGCCCTGATCTCGGCGATGCACGCCATGCTCGCCGCGGTCGCCGGCCGCACCGACGAGGCCGTCCGGGCCCTGCGCCACGCCCGCACCCTGGCCACCGTGCCCTGGTCGCCCCTGGCCGACGTGAACATCTCGCAAGCCGAGGCGACGCTGCACGTCGCCCGTGGCGACGAGGAGGCCGCGGCCGCCGTGCTGGCGGACTACCAGGAGCGCTACACGGTCGGCGCCGGCATCGGGGCATCGGCGCAACAGCGGGCGCTCAGCCTGTGGTACGTGCTGGTCCCCAGCACGCGGCCTCTCTGGGATGCCGCCGACCTCGGGCCCTACTTCGCCGAGGCGCGGGACCTGGCGCGCGCTGTCGTCGCCCTGCGAGCGGGTGACGCCGGCCCGCTCCGGACAGCGGCCCGCGTCGAGCCCGAGCTGGCGCGCGCCTTCCTCCCGCTGCCGTGGGCGACCGAGCTGGCGCTGGCCCAGGTCCCGTCCGAGGACCGCCGGGGCTGGCGGCTCCTCGAGTTCCTCTGGCCGCAGGGCCAGGCCCACGTGCGCCGCTGGGCCGACGCGCCGGGCAGCACGTACGAGCGGCCGGCCCGCGCCGCGCTCGCCCGCCTCCCCGTCCCGCCCACCGGGCGCCTCGAGCTCCGGCTCCTCGGGTCGGTCGAGCTCCGCCGGGACGGCCGTCCGGTCGACGCGCCCGAGTGGCGCCGTCGTCGGGTGCGCGACCTGCTCTCGCACCTCGTCCTGCGGCGCCCCGACTCGCGCGAGCAGCTCGCAGCCGACCTGTGGCCCGAGCTCGACGCCGAGGGCCAGGCCCGCAACCTCCGCGTCACCCTCACCCACCTCCTCCGGGCGCTCGAGCCCGAACGGCACGGCCGCGACGCCTCCTTCCTCGTGCAGACCCACGGTGACGCCCTGATCGTGCACCGGGGCGAGTGGTTCGACACCGACCTGTGGCGGTTCGACGAGCTCGCACAGGTGGCCCTCGACGCCGACCGCCGCGGCGAGCCCTCGGCCGCCCTCGGGCCGATGGTCGAGGCCGTGGAGCTGTGGCGGGGGGAGCCGATCGACCTGGCGGTCGCCGACTGGGCGCTGCCCGACGTCGAAGCGCGGCGGACGAAGTTGGCGGCGCTGGCCACCCGGGCCGGAGAGCTGCTGCTGGCGCACGGCGACGCCGATCGGGCCCGGGAGATGGGCGAGGTCGCCCTCGGCGTCGACGCCTGGTCCGATCGGGCCCACCACGTGGTCGTGCGGGCCCACGCCACCGTGGGCCACCGGCGCGCCGCCCGCGCGGCCGTCGCCGGCTACGGGAACGCCCTGCGCGAGATCGGCCTGCGCGACGACGAGATCAGCCGGCGCCTCGCGGACCTCGAAGCCCTCGTCGGCACCCTGGCCCCCTCGCCGTAGCCGGACGACCGCCCTCAGGTCACGACGACGGCGAGGAACCAGGCAATTGCCAGCGGCGGCGCGAACGGCACCGGCCGACGCCCCGTGGCCGCAGCCCGACCCGCGCCGACCGCGGCGGGTGCCCGCAGGCGGCGGCTCGCCGCCACCACCCCCGCCCCGACCAGACCGCCCCCGGCGACGAGCAGGAGGGCGCCGGTGCCTCCGAGCATCGCCGTCGCCGTCCCCGCGGCCAACCGCACGTCGCCGAAGCCCATGGCGCCGGCCACCCACAGGGCGGCACACCCCGCCACGAGCAGCCCCGTCAGCACGGCTGCGAGCACCGCGCCGCCCAGGTCCCCCGACAGCAGTGCGTGGGCCACGAGCGACCCGCCCGCCACCGCGACCGTGCCGTAGGCCACGACCGTCGGGACGCGGCCCTCGACCGCGTCGACCACGGCGGCCGCCGCGAGGCCCGCCCCGGCGATCGCCGATCCCGACGGGCACGGGAGCGTCGGTGGCGGCCACGGCCCCGGCCGCAGCGGCCGCGGCGAGGGCCCCGATCCACCACGAGCGGCGGCGTGCGCGCCACACGAGCTGTCGACCGGATCGCCGCGGCGGCGCGCCGCGCCGGCCGCGACCGCCAGCAACGCCGTCAGCACCTGTCCGCCCATGCGCGTGCCCTCGACTCGATCGCCCCCAGGAGCGGGACGGGGTCCCGTCATCGTACGGACGCACGCGACCGGCCCGCGACGTGGGGTCCCCGCCCGGCGCCAGGCACCCCCGGCAACCACCGTGCACCACCGCTGACCAGGGCGGGGGACATCCCGGGGGACATCCGCCCGGCATCGTCCACCGCACCGAGACCGGAGATGGGGAGGTGCCCGATGGGCAACGTGTTCGATCTGCTCGACGACGAGTGGCGGCGGCTCAGTGCCGACCGCGGGGCGCGCCGCCGCCTCCGTGACGTGTGTGACGTCGCCGGAGGGGCGGCGAACCTCGCCGACGTGGAGCGCTACGTCCGGTCGGCCGACCCGGCCGGCGCCGACCGTGTGTTGTTGGCGCTCGTGAGCGCGCGCCGTCGCCGACGACGCGCTCGCGGCCCGGGTGCTCCTCCAGCTGTTGCTGCCCGGGACCCGGGCGCTGGCGCGCCGCTGGTGGGCGCTCGGCGACGCCGACGAGCGAGCCGCGGCGGCCGTCACCGCCGTGTACCACCGGATCCGCCACTACCCGATCGAGCGGCGGCCGGGGAGGGTGGCGGCGAACGTGTTGCTCGACGCCGCCCACGAGCTGCGCCGGGCGGTCCCGAAGGTGCTGGCCACCCCCTCGGCCGACCCGGTGGCCCACGCCGCGGCCGCCGTTCGTGGCTCGGTCGCGGGCCAGGGCACGGTCGCCCACCCGGCGGTCGAGCTCACCGAGGTGCTCGCCGACGCGGTGGCGGCCGGCATCGTCGACCGGGACGACGCCGAGCTCATCGCCCGTTCCCGGATCGGGGGCCACCGGGTCGCCGACATCGCCCACCATCGAGGGCTCCGCCCGCGCACCCTGTGGGATCGACGACAGCGAGCCGAGCTCGCGCTCGCCTCCGCCCGGCTGGCCGGCTGACGTGGACGGCGTGGTCGTGCTGCCCACCCGGTCGCGCCCACCTGCCGGTCCGGTGGCCGTGGTGCTGTCGAGTGGCGCCAACCTCGGTGCCGTCCAGGTGGGGGTGCTGCGGGCGCTCGTCGAGCACGGCGTGCGGCCCGACCTGATCGTCGGGTGCTCGATCGGCGCCCTCAACGGCGCCGCCCTCGCCGAGGACCCCACCGCCGCCGGCGTGGCCCGCCTCGAGCAGGCGTGGACCACCGCCGAGCAGCGCGGGGTGTTGCCCCGACCGTGGTTGCCGCCGGCGGTGGCGCTGATCCGCCGGGGCGATGCGGTGGCGGATCGGGACGGGTTGCACCGCCTCATCGAGCGATCCGTGACGGCCACCTCGTTCGCCGACCTGGCGGTTCCGCTCCACTGCGTGGCCACCGACGTCGAGGCGTGTGCCGACGCCTGGTTCTCGGAGGGCCCGCTCGTCGAGGCGCTCCTGGCCTCGTCCGCCATGCCGGCGATGTTCCCGCCGGTCACCATCGACGGCCGGCGCTACATCGACGGCGCCGTGGTGAGCGACGTCCCGGTCGACCGGGCGGTTGCTCTGGGGGCCCGCACGATCTACGTGCTCGAGGTGGGCCCGCTGACGACCCGCGGCTGGTCGGCGAGCCGACGCCCGCTGGGGGCGGCGATCGAGGCGTACTGGGTGGCGCGCCGGCATCGGTTCCTGCGCGAGCTGGAGGCGGTCCCCGCGGCCGTCGAGGTCCACCTCATGCCGCACGGGGACCCGCCGCGGCTGCGCCTCGGCGACTTCACCCACACCGCCGACCTCATCTCGGCCGCCCACGCGGCCTCGTCCGCGTACCTGGACGCGCTGCGGCCACTGGGCACCCCCGCGTGAGGGCCCGCCGGGACCGCTACGGCGCGATCGTGCCGGACGCCGCCGCCGGGGCGACCCCGCCGACCAGGGCGGGGACGCGTTCGTCTGCAGGCGCCTCGACGGGCCCCACGTCCAGACCCTCGACAGGGTCGTCGCACAGCCCGCAGCCGTGGGCCCGGTGCTGGTGGTCGTACAGCGCCTGAATGCCGAGCAGGAACAGCGAACCGGCGAGCACGCCGCCGACGACGTCGGAGAACCAGTGCACCCCGAGGTACACCCGGCTGGCGGCGATCCCGCCCACGATGGTGGCCGCCACCGCCACCGACGCCCACCACACGTCACGCCGCCTCGTGTACAGCGACACGATCAGCGGGAGCATGCCCCAGAGCGCCATCGCGGCCATCACGTGGCCGCTGGGGAACGACGGGCCGTTGCCGGGCACCATCTGGTCGAAGTTCGGCCGCTCACGGTCGACCGCAGCCTTCAGAACGGTCTCGAACAGCGGCTTGCTGAACGTCGCCACGAGGACGGCGATGCCCACCGCCCGGCAGCGCCGCCAGGCGGCGAGCCCGACCGCCGCGCCGACAGTCAGGACCGGGATCGTGGCGCCGAGGCGCGAGAACGCGCCGAAGACCTGGTCGAGCGCACCGGTGCGATGCGCTTCGACCCATCGGGTGATCGGCTCGTCCCACGTGAGCAGCAGCTGCGACCCGGCCACCGAGGCGCTGACGGCGAGGGCCAGGAACACCAGCAGGAGGCCGAGCAGCAGGCGTGGGTGCGACCGGAGGGCGGACGACGGGGTCGCCGGAAGGTCGGCGTGGACGTAGTCGGCACGCACGCGCGTCGGCGTGATGGCCACGGTCGGTTCTGTGCGCGGCGAAATCACCACGAGGAGTATCGCACCCCGGGGAACCGCGCGTCCTGTCGGCACCCTCCGGCCATCCGGGTCGCCCGGCCGATCAGCGGGCCGCGCGCCGGTCGCGCTCGGCCTGCGGAAGCGAGCAGGCGGCGGTGCCACCTGGCATCCGGTGGCGGTTCCTGGCCACCAGGCGGTACGCCGGCCACGCCACCCAGCGCACCGGCACGGCGCCCAGCACCCACCCCAGCGGACGCCAGAACGATCCGGCGTCGACCAGCAGACGGGCGATGGCGTCGGGGCCGGCCGCCGTGGCCCCGTCGGGCGCCACCCAGATGACGGCCTCCTCGGCGTCGGCCTGGCGGACGCCGAGAGCGGCGAGATCGGCGAACTGCCAAGGAGTGACCTCGGCGCCGGTGGGGATGCGGCGCTCGACGAAGTCGGCGCACGTCGTGCAGAAGGCGCAGTCGCCGTCGAACAGGAACACCGGCCGTGACCGCTCGGCCGTCGACCCGTCGATCCCTGCGTCGAGAGGGTCGTCGGCGGCAGGCACGTCGGTGGACAGGTCGGGCGCGGCGTCGTTCGCCATGTGCCCATTCTGGCGGGGAGTAGCGTCGATGCGGTGACCGAGCGCCGGTTCCTGGCCGAAGGGCGCGAGGCCGAGGTGTTCCTCCAGGCCGACGGCACCGTGCTCAAGCTGCTGCGAGATCCGGCCCACGGCTGGCGCGTCGAGTCCGAGGCCGCCGCACTGCGCAGCCTCGGAGCCGACGGGTACCCCGTGCCCGCGCTCGTGGGGACGACCGTGGTCGACGGCCGGCCGGGCCTCGTCACCGCCCTGGTCGACGGCCGCAACCTGCTGGACGTGCTCGACCGGCGCCCGCTGTCGGTGTTCGCATCCGGCCGGGTCATGGGCGAGCTGCACGCCGCCATGCACGAGCGCACCGCGCCGGCCGAGCTCCCGTCCCTCCACGACGTGCTGCGCGAGCGGCTGGCGGCCGCGGACGCCGTGCCCGACGACGTGCGCCCGCGGGTGTCGGCCCTGCTCGACCGCCTGCCCCCGGGAGACCGGCTGTGCCACGGCGACATGCACATCGGCAACATCCTCGGGACGCCGGAGACCCCGGTCGTGATCGACTGGGGCGACGCCACCCGCGGCGCACCGACGGCCGACGTGGCCCGCACCTGGATCCTCGTCCGCTTCGGGACCCTGCCGCCGGGTGCGCCCCTCGCCGCCCGGGCGCTGGCCCCGGCGGGCCGGCGCATCATCCTCGGCCGCTACCTGCGCGCCTACCGCGCCGCGGGGTCGGTGGACGACGCCGAGCTCGCCCGCTGGCAGGTGGTGTGCGCGGCCGCCCGCCTGTGGGACCCGGTCCCCGAGGACCACCCCACGGTCCTGCGGTACCTGCGCTCGCACCTCGACCGCGTCGGTGCGCGCAGCTGCAGGTCAGCGGTGCTCGGGGTTGGGCAGGTCGAAGCGGCAGCCTGCGTCCCACTCCGAGCGCTGGTTGCCGTGGGCCGGGATGCCGCCGGCGTCGACCAGCATCCGGGCGAGGTGCAGCAGGTTCCAGGTCATGAACGTCGTGTTGCGGTTGGTGAAGTCGTTCTCGGGGCCGCCAGAGCCCGGGTCGAGGTACGAGGGCCCGGGCCCGGCCTCGCCGATCCACCCGGCGTCGGCCTGCGGCGGGATCGCGAAGCCCAGGTGCTGCAGCGAGTAGAGGACGTTCATGGCGCAGTGCTTGATCCCGTCCTCGTTCCCGGTGACCAGGCACCCGCCGACCCGCCCGTAGTAGGCGTACTGGCCCGCGTCGTTGAGCTGGCTCGAGTTGCCGTAGAGCCGCTCGATGACCCGGGTGCACACCGAGGACTTCTCGCCGAGCCAGATCGGCGTGCACAGCACGACGATGTGGGCGGCCATCACCCGCTCGAACAGGCCCGGCCAGTCGTCCCTCTCCCAGCCGTGCTCGGTCATGTCGGGGTACACCCCGGTGGCGATGTCGTGGTCGACCGCGCGCACCACGTCCACGGTCACGCCGTTGCGGCGCATGATCGCCATCGACAGCTCGGCGAGGCCCTGAGTGTTCGACACCTCCGGCGACCGCTTGAGCGTGCAGTTGACGAACAGCGCCCGCAGATCGTCGTACCGGGCCGGGGCGGCCGCGCTGAGGGCCGCCAGCCGGTCGTCGAGGGTCATCGTCGCCTCCCTGGTGCCCCTGCCCGACGCGGGGCGTCCGCTCGCCGTGACGCCATGCTGGTCGAAAACTTCCCGGCGTCGCGTGTCGATCACACCGTCCGTCGTTCGACGTCCATGGCGAAACCGACCCACCGACCAGGAGGAACCACGATGCGGTTCATGGTGATGCACTACTCGAACGAGGCCAACGAGGCCGACACCCCGCCCAGCCCCGAGCTGATGGCCGAGATGGGCGCCTACATGGAGGAGACCGCCCGGTCCGGCGTGCTCCTCGCCGCCGAGGGCGTGCGGTCGAGCCGGCACGGCGCCCGCGTCACGATCACCGGCGACGAGGTGCGGGTCACCGACGGCCCGTTCGCCGAGGCCAAGGAGCTGATCGCCGGGTTCGCCATCCTCGACGTGAAGTCGAAGGAGGAGGCGATCGAGCACGCCAAGCGTTTCGCCAGGATCGCGGGCGCCACCCAGATCGACGTCCGCCAGGTGTCCGAGTTCTCGGACGTCGGGTAGCCGAGGACCGGTGCCGTCCACCACCGTGCCGCCCGGGGACGACCCCGCAGCCGACGACCCCGGCCGTCCAGATCCGCCGCGCCGTCGACGGCATCTGGGCCATCGAGTCGGCCAAGGTCATCGCCCGGGTGGCACGGATGGTGGGCGACGTCGGGGTCGCCGAGGACCTCGCCCAGGACGCCCTGGTCGCGGCGCTCGAGCGCTGGCCCCGATCGGGCATCCCCGACAACCCGGGCGCCTGGCTGACCGCCACCGCCAAGAACAAGGCGATCGACCTGCTCCGCCGGCGCGCGCGCCTCGGCCGCAAGGAGCAGGTGCTCGGGCGCGAGCTGGCCGTGGCCACGCCGGCGGCGTCCGTCGAGGACGAGGCCGACCTGGACGGCGACGACGTGCGCGACGACCTCCTCCGCCTCATGTTCATCGCCTGCCACCCCGTCCTGTCCCGCGACACCCGGGTGGCGCTCACGCTGCGGATGCTCGGCGGCCTGCGCACGGACGAGATCGCCCGCGCCTTCCTCGTCCCCGAGCCGACGGTGGCGCAGCGCATCGTGCGGGCCAAGCGCACGCTGCGGGCGGCCGAGGTGCCGTTCGAGCTGCCGCCCCGCGCCGAGCTGGGCGACCGGCTGGCGTCGGTGCTCGAGGTGATCTACCTCGTGTTCAACGAGGGGTATGCGGCCACGGCCGGCGACGACTGGGTGCGGCCCGAGCTGTGCAACGAGGCGCTGCGGCTCGGACGGCTGCTCGCCGGGCTGGCCCCCGACGAGCCCGAGGTGCACGGCCTCGTGGCGCTGATGGAGATCCAGGCGTCGCGGGCCGGCGCCCGCACGACACCGACGGGCGAGCCGGTCCTTCTCCTCGAGCAGGACCGGCGGCTGTGGAACCAGGCCCAGATCACCCGTGGCCTCGTCGCTCTCGACCTGGCGTCGGCGCGGCGCGGGGCACGGGGGCCGTACGCACTGCAGGCCGCCATCGCCGCGTGCCACGCCCGGGCCCGCACGGCCGAGGCCACCGACTGGGGCGAGATCGCCGCGCTGTACGACGCCCTCGCCGAGCTGGCCCCCAGCCCGGTCGTCGAGCTGAACCGGGCCGTGGCGCTGTCGCGGGCCTTCGGCCCGGCGGCCGGGCTGGAGGTGGTGGACGCCCTGGTGGACGAGCCCAGCCTGCGGACCTACCACCTGCTCCCGGCGGTGCGCGGCGACCTGCTCGACGGGCTGGGCCGGTGGGAGGAGGCGCGACACGAGTTCGAGCGGGCCGCCTCGCTCACCCGCAACGCCCGCGAGCGAGCCGTGCTCCTGGGCCGGGCGGCGCAGTGTGCGGGGCCCGACCGTGCCGTCGTGCCCGGCTCGGAACCGCCGGAGTGACGGACGGCGCGAACGACGGGTCACGGCCCGCCGAGCGTGACGGGCACCACCGCTCGGCCGCGGAACGCCAGCCTGGGGCGCCAGGTCGCCTCGCCCGCCAGCCGCAGCGTGGGGAACCTGCGGGCGAGCTCGCGCAGCGTCACGGCCACCTCCAGCCGGGCCACGGGCGCGCCGAGGCACAGGTGGGCTCCGCCGCCGAACGCCAGGTGGCGTCGGTCGGCCCGGTCGACGAGGAACGTGTCGGGGTCGGCGAAGACATCGGGGTCCCGGTTGGCCGACCCCAGGCCGAGCAGCATGGGTCGCCCGGGCGGGACCGTCGTTCCCGCCACCTCCACGGCCTCCACGGTCCGGCGCATCGAGAACTGGACCGGGCTGTCGTAGCGGGCGACCTCCTCCCCCACGGCCGCGGCGCGGCCGGCGGGATCGGCGAGCAGGTGGCCCCACGCCCCGGGCGACTCGAGCAGGCGGGCCATGGCGTTGGCCAGCAGGTCGCCCGACGTGTCGAGCCCGGCGTTGAGGAACAGCACCGTGTTGTGCAGCTGCTCGTCGGGCGTGAGGTCGGGGGACGTGGCGAGCGCCGAGATCAGGTCGTCGCGGGGCTCGTCACGGCGGCCGTCCACCCGGGGTGCCAGGTAGGCGACGACCTCGTCCAGCGCCGCACCGGCCCGTGCCGCGGCGGCGTCGTCGGCCCACGGGTCGAGCCCGTCGACCAGGGCGGTCGTCCACCGGCGCAGGTCGGCAGCCGCGTCGGGCGGCAGGCCCAGCAGAGTGCACAGGGTGTCCATGGGCACCTGGCTGCACACCACGGCCACCAGATCCGCCTGCCCGTCCCGGTCGAGGGCGGCGGCCAGGTCGTCGAGCCGGCGGGCGACGTGCGCCTCCACCGCGGGACCGAGCGCCTCGACCGGGTGCGAGGCGAAACGGTGCGCCACCGCGCCCCGGCGCCGGGTGTGGACCGGCGGGTCGGACGCCAGGATCAGGTGCTTGCCGTTCTCGGCCAACGTCGCCGCCGGCCCTCCCGGGTCGCCGCCGATCTGCGCCGAGCTGATCGCCCTGCTGCGCAGGAGGCGGCCGACGTCGGCGTGCCGCGTGACGATCCAGGTGCCGTCGGCCAGCTCGAGCGCCGGCGCCCGGTCACGCAGGTAGCGGTACAGGGGCGCGGGGTCGCGGTGCAGCGCCGGGTCGGTGGGGTCGAAGGTGGGGGCGTCGACCCCGGCGTCTCGGATCAGCGTGGCCACGGCCTCAGCCTGCTGTCCGTCCCGATGTCGGCGATGTGAACATCAGCCTGCACCAGCACCGAGCGTGGTCGTACCATCTCCACATGTCAGAAGAGCGGATGATCGAGCTGGCCCAGGCCGCCCTCGGGCACCAGGGCATCGACGACACGGTCGAGGCGGTGGGGCAGTTCGCTCCCCGTGGCCAGTCGGGGGCGATGTTCGCGGGCGGCATGATCGGCGGCGATCTCGGCGGCGCCGCGGGGAACGTGGCGGGGGGCCTGGCCCTCGGCGCGGGCATGGCCGCGGGCCGGGCGGCCAGCTCGGCGTCGAGCGGGCTGCCGCAGACGGTGATGGTCGCGGCGTCCGCCTCGACGGTCTACGGCCTGCACGCCGAGACGCGGCGGCGCGAGCCCGACAGCATCCTGTTCGCCGTGCCGCGGGCAGGGCTCACCGTCAAGGTCCACCAGAGGGTCAACGTGCGCGTGCTCGAGCTGATCGACGAGCAGACGGGCTCCCGCATCGAGCTGGAGGGCAACCGCCTTCCGGTGACCCACGCGAAGGACGTGATCCACCTGCTCACGACCGCCCCCGAGCCCGAGCCGGGGTAGCGCGCCGTTCGGTCGAGGGTCAGCGGTGGGGGCTGGGTGGCGCCTGGGCGAAGACCCAGTGGCGCCCGTCGCAGTCGGCGGCGGTGTACGAGCGGAACCCGTGGTGGACGATCGGAGACACGACGGTGGCGCCCGCCCGCTGGGCCTGCGCCAGGTGGGCGTCGAGATCGTCGACGAAGAGCCACGGCATGGTGGCGGGCCCCGACACCGCCCCACCCTCGCCCTCGAGGCCCCACAGGATGACCGCGGCCGACCCGTCGCCGGCGCGCAGCTCCACCCATGTGTGCTCGGGCGGGGGCTCCTCGTCGGGGATGTCGCCCGGCGCCGCGAACCCGAAGGCCTCGACCAGCCAGCGGGCCGTGGCCGCCGGCTTCTCGGCGCGCAACACGACGTGGAGCGCCGCGAGCGGTGGCCGGGCTCGTCCCTCCGCCCGCCGCGCCAGGTGACGGGGGAGCCACTGGGGCGTCATCCGCACGAACGAGAACCCGTCGCCGGCGTTCGGGCCGGTGGCGGTGCCGTCGACGCGCACCCGGGTGCGGCCGCCGTCGAGCGGCTCGAAGGTGACGTCGATCCTCACGTCGTCGACCGAGCTCGTCCACGACAGCCGGAGGCCGGGCTCCCAGGTCGTGACCCGCCCCAGCTCGAGCGCGTCGTCGGCGTAGAGCTCGAGGATCCGCCCCCCGACCCCCGGCTCGATGCGGCGCCCCACGACGCGCGACGAGTCCCAGGCGTCGATGGGGCCGTTGCCCCACCAGTCCGCGAACTCGTCGGTGAACACCGTGAACGCGGTCATCGGATCGACGTCGACATCGATCGCCTCGGACATCGTGGGCACCGTCGATTGCGTCATCGGGCCTTCCCCTCCACGTGGTGCTTGAACGACTCGAGCTGGACCCGCCACTCGGCCTGCAGCTGGTCGAGCCAGGCCTGGACCGCGGTGAGCGACTGCGGCCGCAGGCGGAACAGGCGGGCCCGCGCGTCCTCGGGCAGCCGCTCGTCGGCGATCACGCCCGCGTCGAGCAGCACCCGGAGGTGGTTGCTCATCGCCTGCGGGGAGGTACCCGCCTCGGCGGCGAGCTGACCCGCACGCCGCGGCCCCTGGGCGAGGAGCTCGACCACCTTGCGCCGCGTCGGATCGGCGAGCACGTCGAACATCACCATCGCCGACGGACCGGGCATGGGTGAATTGTTCACACAAGAGTGAACAAATGTCAACGGGACGATCCGCCGCGGCGGCGCACACCGAGCGGCACGTGCAGCTGTCGACCGGTGTCACCACCGCATGGCCCGCCCTCAGGGATTACACGAATCGAGCACGGCGAGTACGTCGTCGGTGTCGATCTCGTCCGTGACGATCGGATCGCCGATGTCCCGCAGCAGCACGAACCGCAGGCGGCCGCCACGGCGCTTCTTGTCGCGGCGCATGGCGTCGAGCAGGGCCACGGGGTGGGCATCCACAGGCAGCTGGGCACCCAGCCCGACGTGAGCCAGCAGGGACTCGACCTGGTCGGCGAGGCCCGGCTTGGCCACACCGGCGCGCTCTGACAGGCGGGCGGCGGCGGCGAGCCCGATGCCGACCGCTTCGCCGTGGTTGACCCGACCGTCGGTGACGTGCTCGAAGGCGTAGGCGAAGGTGTGCCCCAGGTTGAGGACGGCACGCCGGCCCTCCTCGAAGGGATCCTCCTGGACGATGGCGATCTTGACCTGGATCGCCTGGGCGACCAGCGCCTGCAACCGCCCGAGCGCACCCGGCAGCGCGTTGTCGAGGGCGGCCCACTCCCCCGCCTCGATCTGGGCGAGAAGGTCGGACCCCGCGATCAGCCCGTGCTTGACCACCTCGGCCATGCCCGCCGCGAACTCGCGGGGTTCGAGCGTCTGCAGGGTCGCCACGTCGGCGACGACCGCGCTGGGTTGCTTGAACAGGCCGACGAGGTTCCGCCCGTGGGGGCGGTCGAGCCCGACCTTTCCGCCGATGCTGGTGTCGATCATGGCGATGAGGCCCGTCGGGCAGTGCACCAGGTCGACGCCCCGGAGGTAGGTCGCCGCCACGAACCCTGCGACGTCCTCCACCACGCTGGTCCCCAGCGACACGATGGTGGCCGACCGGTCGATGTCGGCGTCGAGCAGCGTGTCGTAGACGTGCTCGACCGCCCGGAGAGACTTGCGGCCATGGCCCGCCGGGAGTCGGATCTCGAGGTCGACGTGCCCGCAGCTGGGCAGGTAGAGGTCACCCACGCGCTCGTCGGTGATCACGACCATCGGCCCCTCGATCCCGGCGAGCTGCCGGACGAACGGCAGCAGGCCGGCGCCGACGGCGAACCGGTAGCCGCCCGCGGGGTTGTCGATGTCGTACGTGTGCGGGTCGGCCGACGCCACCGTCTGCAGGTCGAGGGCCACGGCGTCCGGTGTGCGAGCGTCGGTGACGAGCTGAGGAAACCGCCGGTAGTCCGGATCGCGCTCCGTCATCAGCTCGACGATCCGCTGGCGCGGGTCGGGGACCCGCAACAGCGGCCGCTCGACGCGGGAGCGATCGCTCGTGACGCGCTCGAGCACCTCCTCGGGGGTGGCGACCAGGCAGAAGACGCGCCCGCTGGCGCTGAGGGCGCGCACGTTGGCGGGATCGAGCATCATCCGGCCGCCGGTCGAGATCACGAGGCCGCTCCTGCGGGCGAGCTCGGCTGCGACGTCGCGCTCGAGCTGGCGGAACGCCTCCTCGCCCCGGGCGGCGAAGATGTCGGCGATCGAGCCGTGCCGCTGCTCGATCAGCTCGTCGGTGTCGACGAACTCGTAGCCGAGCTCGTCGGCCAGCAGCCGGCCGACCGTCGTCTTGCCGGTGCCCATGAACCCGGTGAGCACCACGTTGTGCCGGTCGCGGGGGAACGGCGGGCCCGGCGGGGTGGTCGGCGTGCTCACCCGTCGGCCACGCGCATCGCTCCCCCGAGGAACAGGTGGCCGATCTCGGGATGCTCGAGCACCTCGGCGGCGCTGCCCGCGAGCGCGAGGCGTCCCTGCTGGAGGACCATGCCGTAGTCGCTGGTCTCGAGCGCGCGCTTGGCGTTCTGCTCGACCATGAGCACCGTCACCCCTCGGTCGCGGAGGTCGCGCAGGAGGGAGAAGACCTGCCGGACGAGGATAGGGGACAACCCGACCGAGGGCTCGTCGACGAGGAGGAGCCGAGGCTCGAGCAGCATGGCGCGGCCGAGCTCGAGCATCTTCTGCTCGCCGCCGCTGAGGTTGCCGGCCTGGGCGTCGGCCTTGTCGCGCAGCACGGGGAACAGATCGAAGGCGATCTCGTCCATCCGCCGGCGGGTGAGCGTCGGGTCGTGGAGGCTCACCCCGCCGAGCTCGAGGTTGGCCCGGACCGTCATCCTCGGGAAGATGTTGCGCCCCTGGGGGACGTAGCTGATGCCCCGCTGCAGCAGCTCGACCTGGGTGCGCCCTGCCAGGTCCTCGCCGTCGTAGCGGATGCGACCAGCCCGCACCCTGAGCATGCCGAAGATCGCCTTGAGGGCGGTCGACTTGCCGGCGCCGTTGGGTCCGATGACGGTGCTGATGGCGTTGCGTGGCACCCGGAGGTCGGTCCCGTGGAGGACGGTGGTCGAGCCGTAGCCGGCGACGACCCCCTCCATGCGCAGGATGATGTCGTCGTCGCCGTGGGCTCCGTCGGGGCTCTCGCCGACCACGGGGGCCATCGTCTCAGCCACCGAGGTACACCTCGAGCACCCGGGGGTCGTCCCGGACCTCGTCGGGTGTTCCCGTCGTCAGCACCCGCCCCTGCTCCATCACGACGATGCGGTGGGCCAGGCCGAAGACGAACTCCATGTTGTGCTCGATGACGGCGAAGGTCGTGCCGTCGTTCTCGTTGAGGTCGCGGATCCGCTCGCGCACCTCGCCGAGCATCGTGGGGTTCACGCCGCCGGCGGGCTCGTCGAGGAACACCACCGCCGGATCGGAGACGAACGCCATGGCGGTGTCCAACAGCTTCTGCTGGCCGTAGCTGAGGTTGCCGGCCGGCTCGTCGGCCAGGTGCCCGAGGCGGAACCGTTCGATGAGGCGGTCGACCTTCGAGCTCAGACCCATGTCGGGGGCGCGGAACAGGCGGCGGCCGATCGAGCCGATGTGCTCCTGGGCCGCGGTCTTCAGGTTGTCGCGGACCGACATCGACTCGAACACCTGCAAGAGCTGGAAGGTGCGGGCCAGGCCGGCGTTGGCGCGCCGGTGCGGCGGCCAGCGGCTGACGTCGCGGCCTGCGAGCTCCACGCGACCGCGGTCGGGCCGGTACTGGCCGAGGATGCAGTTGAACAGGGTGGTCTTGCCGCAGCCGTTGGGGCCGATCACACCGAGGATCTCGCCGTCCCGCACCTCGAACGACACGTCGTCGACGGCCTTGATGCCGCCGAACGATTTGTGGACGCCCGTGACCCGGACGACGGCGTCCCCGGTCATGACCGGACCTCGGGGCGGTCGTCGGAGGAGCGCGCACGCCGGCGCTGCAACCTCGAGCGGAGCTCGTCGAACGTCCCCACGACGCCCTTGGGCGCCACCAGCATCATCACCACGACGAAGAGACCGAACCAGACTCGGTAGTAGTCACCGGTGAAGCGCAGGTGGTCGGTGAGGACCGTGATGAAGGACACCCCGACGAAGGGCCCGATCATCGTGCCGAGGCCCCCCACGACCGTCGCCAGGAAGAAGTCGAACGACTGGCCGATGTAGAAGGCCCGGGGTTCGACGTATTCGATCAGCCGGGCGTAGAGCGCCCCGGCCACCCCGGCGAGACCAGCCCCGATCGAGAAGGCCAGCAGGGTGTACGTGCGGATGTCGACGCCGAGGCTGGCCGCCCGTGCGGGGTTGTCACGCAGGGCCTTGAACGCCCGGCCCCAGGGGCTGCGCACGATCCACCACACCAGGACGATCGCCGCCAGCAGGAACACGAGGCAGAAGTAGTAGTAGTTGCGGGTCTCGAACAGGTCGACGCCGAAGACCACGAGGTCTGAGCGCAGGGCCCGCAGGCCGCGCGATCCCTCGGTCAGCCCGACCTCGTTGTTCAGCACGAGGAACACCAGCAGGTTGAAGGCGAGGGTCACGAACGCCAGCCACGGGCCCTGGACCCGCAGCGCGGGAAAGCCGATCAGCACGCTGAACGCCATGCAGGTCACGCCGGCCACGGCGATGGCGAGGAGGAAGGGGAGGTCGGGCAAGGTCGCCTCGAAGCCGGCCACCGCGACGTTGCTCCCGGTGTCGAGGAGCACCGAGACGTACGCCCCGATGCCGAGGAAGCCGGCCTGCGCCAGCGAGATCTTGCCGGCGAAGCCGTGGGTGAGGTTGAGGCCGATGCACACGATGGCGAACACCACGAACAACCCGAGGTCGACGAGGGTGGCGTTGGTGCGCCCGATCGGGAACACCACCAGGAAGGCGATGCCGCCGGCCAGCGAGACCCACTTGACGACGAGCCCGTTCCACGAGGCGACGGGCACCAGCAGGTTGAGCCCCATCACGCCGGCGAGTGCGAGGCCCCAGAGCCAACCGGTCGCACCGAGCTGCGATCGACCCATCGGGAGGACGACGACGAGCGTGGTCGCCGCGACGGCGGCCAGTGCGATCGGCCACGACAGGTGGCCGCGGTCCAGCTCGGGGATGGCGTCCGCCCGATGGACCAGCTCCTCGGTGGTGGAGGTGGTGGCGCTCACAGCCGCCGTTCCTCTGCGATGCCGAACAGGCCCTGGGGTCGCCACAGGATCACCAGGATGAGCAGGAGCAGGGGGATCGCGTCGCGGTAGGCGCTCGACACGTAGAACGCCGACCAGTTCTGCAGCAGCCCGACGACGAAGCCCCCGATCAGCGCGCCGCGCACCTGATTGAACCCGCCGATGATGGCGGCGGTGAAGGCCAGCAGACCGAGGCTCAGCCCGGCGTCCCACCGGACGTGTGTGGTGGGCGAGACGAGGAGGGCGGCCACGGTCACGAGCACGGCGTTGATGGCGAACGTGTAGAGGACCATGCGGCCGACGGGGATGCCGAGCACCCGGGCGGTGTCGGGGCTCTGGGCGGCGGCCTGCATCTGGCGACCGGTGAAGGTCCGCCGCAGGAACACCTGCAGGGCCAGGATCACGACGACGCTGACCGCCAGAACGCCGAGATCGTCGGCCGAGATCGGGATGCCACCGGGCCGCCAGCGGGCGGTCCCGAACACCGAGGGGAACTGCCGGGGCCGGGCCCCGAACTCGACCCGGAGGTACTCGCGGATCGTCAGGGCCAGCCCGAGGCTGGCGATGACCAGCGGGATGTCGTCGCCGCCCGGGGTCAGCAGGCGGTCGACGAGCGAGACCTTGAACACGTAGCCGAGGAAGAAGACCGCCAACGGGATCGTCAGCACGAAGGCGAGGACGATGCCCATCTCCGGGAGCGGCCCGCCGACGGCCGCGCCGCCGACCAGCGGCACCCAGTCGGGCACCCCCAGGGTCGGCCGGCGCTCGCCGAGCAGCAGCATCACGACGGCCGGCAGCACGATGAACTCGCCGTGGGCGAAGTTGATCGCCCCCGCCGTCTGCCAGAGCAGGGCGAACCCCACCGCGGCGATGGCGAAGATCGCCCCGGTCGCCAGGCCCGAGAAGCTGATCTGCAAGAACGTGGACATCGTTGCGTGCCGCACTCCCCCGACGTCAGCGGGTGGCTCGCTCCCGGGGTCCAGGAGCGAGCCACCCTGCCACTGCCTCGATGCCTAGCAACCCCGCTCGTCGAGATTGTCGAGCGGAGGGAGGGTCTCGACGATCTCGCCGGTGCCGTCGACGACCGACACGATGTAGCTCTCGCGGTCGATGTCGCCGTTGCCGTCGTAGCTGACGTCGAGGAGCAGGCCGGGCTCGTCCTCGACGGTGAGCGTGGCGCAGTGCAGCGTGTCCGAGAACTGGGCGTTGTCGAACTCGCCGATCCGCTCGACGGCCTCCTTGACCACGTGGACGATCGTGTAGCCCTTGATGCTGTTGTGATCGGGTGGGTCGGCGCTGGGGTGGAACTCGGCGTAGGCCGTCTTCCAGTCGCTGAACACCGGCGCCGAGGCGTTGAGGCCGGCGTGGGTGCTCGTGCCGTCGGCGGCCCCGGGCTGCACCAGCGCGATCGTCGACGCCGCGCTCAGGACGTCGCCGCCGTAGAGCGGCTTGTCGAGCCCTTGCGCCTGGTACTCGTCGAGGAAGGCCGCGGTCTCGATCTCGGTCATGAACACGAAGATCGCGTCGGCGTCGCCCCCGGCGAGCTGGGTGACCTCGGCCGACTGGTCGACCTGGTCGGGTTGAACCTGGATGTCGAGGCCGACGTCGATCCCGGCCTCCTCGAAGGCGGCCACGTACGCCTCGCGACCACCGGCACCGAACTCGTCGTTCTTGTAGATGAGGTCGACCGATTCGACGCCTTGGTCGACGATGTAGCCGACGAACTTGTCCGCCGCGGTGTCGACGCCGAACGAGGCCCGATAGATGTAGTCGTTGTCGCCGTTCTCCTCGCGGTCGGTGATCGCCGGCGCCTCGGCCCCGACGAACATCGGGATCTCCGCCCGCTGGGCCTCGACCATGTTCACGATGGTGCTGGCCGAGAACACGGTGCCCAGGAACACGAACGGATCGTCCTCGACCTGGTCGGCCACGACCTGCCGCGAGACGTCGGGATCGCCCTGGGTGTCCTGCGGGTCGAGCTCGATCTGGCACCCCAGGATGCCCCCCGCCTCGTTGATCTCGGCCACGGCCATCTCGACGCCGAGCCGCCAGTTCTCCCCTGCCGGCTGGTTGGCCTCGTAGGGCATCGCCATGGGCACCGAGTCCCCGTCGGGGCACTCGGCGGCTTCCTCGCCGGAGCCGCTGCCGCTATCGCTGGCTGCTGCATCGCTGTCGTCGTCGTCACCGCCGCACCCCGCGGCGAGGATCGTGCCGGTGGCCAGCAACGCCAACAGCCTCGACCAGCCCAGACATTTGGTCATTCGGGTCTCCCCCCTCGGCTGCGGCGCGCCGCGCCGATGCCGCTGCCCCGAAGCCGCTTCTCTAATTGAATATAGTCTTTTCTACCGGTAGCGTGTGACAGGAGTCAAGCAAGAACGTCACAGGATGCGGCTCACCCGGGTTCGAACAGGGGACGGGAGACCAGGCGCACGATCTCCGCGTGGTGCCGGGCCGCCTCGACGTTGCGGTCGGCGACCGCGACGAACAGCGACGCGTGGGCCGCGATGCGCTGCCTCTCCTGGTCGCCTTCGGGGCCCTCGGACGGGAAGTCGACGTCGACGATCAACGCCTCGGCCGCGTCGAGCAGGTCGACGTACACGTGGCACAGCAGCTCGTTGTCGGCCATGTCGACCAGCACGTGGTAGCCGGACCAGATGAGGCGCTGCGTCTCGAACGACGGATGGGCGCCCGCCAGCGCCGCGGCGATCTCGCGGAGCCGGGCGACCCCCGCCTCCGAGCGGTCCTCGGCCCGCCCGGCCGACACCGCCAGCAGCGGGTTGAGCTGCTCGCGCAGCTCGATGTTCTCGGCCAGCGACTGGGCCGTCCCGGTGGACAGTCGCTGGGTTCCCCGCCGGAGCACCGGCCGGCTGCGCTCGACGAAGATCCCGCCTCCGGGGCCCCGGCGCATGGAGATCAACCCGTCGTTGGTGAGCAGGGTGAGCGCCTGGGCGATGGTCGGGCCGGCGACGTCGAACTCCTTCTGCAGCTCAGACTTGAGGCCCAAACGGTCGCCGGGTCGCATCTTCCCCTCGAGGATCTGCGTCTCGATGGCGCGTCGGATGGCCTCGGGCCGGGAGTCGTAGTCCGGCGTCGGGTCACCGTCGGGCATGCAGCCTCCCTCTCCTGCCCGGCCGCGACATCCGCACGGCCGGCACCACGTGCATCGCGTTGACCTTACTGGCTAAATTAAATACAGTCTTTTTCAGGTTGTGGGGAGGGGGCCTGAGTCAGTTGAACACATCGAACTCGCCGACCTCGGCCGCTCCTCCTCCCTGGGGGACGGTCCTCTCCGAGACCGCGGCCGACCGGATCTCGATCCGCGGCTACGACCTGGCCGAGCTCATCGGCACCGTCCCGTTCAGCAGCGTGGTCCACCTCCTCTACACGGGGGACCTGCCCGATCCTTCCACCGCGCGGCTGATCGACGCCGTGATGGTGGCCGGGATCGACCACGGGGCCGGCGCGCCGTCCGCGCTCGCCGCTCGCACCGCCATCTCCGGCGGTGCCACCCTGCAGGCGGGCGCGGCGGCCGGGCTCCTGGCCCTCGGCGAGTTCCACGGCGCCGCCGTGGAGTCGTCGATGCTCGCGATCGGCGCGGTGGTGGACGTCGCGGGGGGCGACGAGGGCGCCCTCGCCCGTGCCGCCGATCGGCTGGTGACCACCAGTCGGGCGCAGGGTCGCCGGGTACCGGGGTTCGGCCATCGCCAGCACCGCCACCGCGACCCGAGGCTCGACCGACTCGTCGCCGTCGCCCGCGACGTGGGGACGGCCGGCGAGCACCTCGCCGCCGCCGAGGCCATCGAGGCGGCCCTGACCCGGTCGGTCGGCAGGGCCGTGCCGATCAACATCGACGGCGCCATGGCGGCGGTCCTCGGCGACGTCGGCTTCCCCAGTGACCTCGGCAACGCCGTCTTCATCGCCTCGCGCCTCGCCGGGATCCTGGCCCACGCCAACGAGGAGCAGCGCACGATGCCGCCGATGCGCCGTGTGGACCCGGTGAACCACGCGTACCACGGCCCCGACCACCGGAAGCTGTCGCCGGTGGTCGGGGCCTCCCCGTCCACGGTGCCCGGGCCGCCCGACCACTGCGAGGACCACGCATGACGTCTCCGCCGACCGCCGCCGAGCAACTCGTCGAGTACCTGGAGCGGCGCGGCGTTCGCCACGTGTTCGGGCTGTGCGGGCACACGAACATCGCGGTGCTGGCCGCCATGGCCGGCAGCGGCATCGAGTTCGTCAACGTGCGCCACGAGCAGGTCGCCGCGCACGCCGCCGATGGCTACGCCCGGGTGACCGGACGGGCGAGCGTCGTGCTGAGCCACCTCAGCCCGGGCCTCACCAACGCCGCCACCGGCGTGGCCAACGCCGCCCTCGACTGCATCCCGATGGTGGTGATCGCGGGCGACGTGCCGTCGCACTACTTCGGCCGGCACCCCCACCAGGAGGTCAACCTGCACGCCGACGCCGCGCAGCACGAGATCTACCGGCCCTTCGTGAAGCGAACCTGGCGGGTCGAGAAGGCCGAGCTCCTGCCCGAGGTCGTCGAGAAGGCGTTCCTGCTGGCCGAGAGCGGCCAGCCCGGCCCCGTGCTCGTCGACGTCCCGATGGACGTCTTCTCGCAGCCCCTCGATCCTGCGCTGTTCGCCCGGCTGGCGCACAACACCCGGGAGCTGACCAAGCCGTCGATCGACGACGAGACGGCACGCGCCATCGTGACCCGGCTGGCCGGTGCAGAGCGCCCGGTGCTGTACGTCGGCGGCGGTGTGCTGCTCTCACGCGCCAGCGGCGAGCTCGAGCGCTTCGTCGACCACATGGGCATCCCGGTCGCCCACAGCCTCATGGGCAAGGGCGCCCTCGGCGACGACCACCCCCTCGTGCTGGGCATGACCGGCTTCTGGGGCACCCGGCTCGTCAACGACACCTGCCTGGCCGCCGACGTCATCCTCGCCATCGGCACCCGCTTCAAGGAGGCCGACGCCAGCTCGTGGTCCCGCGGCTTCACCTTCGACATCCCGCCGACCGCGCTGATCCACGTCGACATCGAGCCGAGCGAGATCGGGCGCGCCTTTCCGACCGAGCTCGGCGTCGTCGCGGATGCCCGCGCCGCGCTGGCCGTCCTGAACCGGGTGGCGAGGGACCTCTACCCCGACGGGTTCGAGCGGCGTGAGGTCGCCGAGCGCATCGCGGCATTCCGCACCGAGTTCGCCCACGAGAACCAGGCGATGGCCACCAGCGACGCGTTCCCGCTGATGCCCGAGCGGATCCTGGCCGACGTCCGGGCCGAGATCCGCGACGACGCCTACGTGACGACCGACGTCGGCTGGAACAAGAACGGCGTCGGCCAGCAGTTCCCGATCCGCTGCCCCGGCACGGTGCTCACCCCGGGCGGCTTCGCCACGATGGGGTTCGGGCCGTCCGCCGCCATCGGAGCCAAGCTCGCCGCCCCCGACCGCACCGTGGTGTCGCTGGTGGGCGACGGCGGGTTCGGGCAGAACCCGGCGATGCTCGCCACCGCCGTCGAGCACGACCTCGGGATCGTGTGGGTGGTCATGAACAACAACGCCTTCGGCACCATCGCCGGGCTGCAGCAGGCGCACTTCGGGCTCACCTACGGCACGACGTTCCCCGGCCACGGCGGCGACCCCGAGCTGGTCCCCGACTACGCCGCCGTCGCCCGTGCCTACGGCGCCACCGGCATCCGCATCGACGCTGCGGCCGGGTTCCGCCCGGCGCTGGCCAAGGCCCTCACCACGGGGGGCCCGGTCGTGCTGGACGTGCCGATGAAGAACAACCCCACACCCACCACGGGGCACTGGAACATCCTCGACATCTACGCCCCCGACCAGGCCGCAGGCACCCACGTCGGCCACCTCGCCACCGATTGACCACCGCAGCACCCGCCGACCCACCGAGGACCGGACATGGCGCGCAGCATCACCCCCGAAGAGACGGCGCTCGTCGACACGATGGTCGCGAGGGCACGGACCGCCGTCGCCCAGATCGCCGACTTCGACCAGGCCCGGGTCGACCGGCTGGCCCAGGCCATCGGGTGGGCCCTCGCCAACGAGGCCACATTCACCCGACTCGCCCACATGAGCGTCGACGAGAGCGGCATCGGAGACCCGCGACGGGCGGGCGTCCAAGCGCTTCAAGATCCACGGGATCCTCCGGGACGCGCTGCGCACGCCCAGCGTGGGGGTCATCGAGGAGGATCCGCACAAGGGCCTGGTGAAGTACGCCAAGCCCGCCGGGGTCATCGCCTCGATCGTGCCGATGACCAACCCCGAGCTCACCCCGCCGGGCACGGCCATCTACGCCGTCGAGGCCCGGGACGCGGTGATCTTCTCGCCCCACCCCCGCACCCGCCGGACCACGAACGAGGTCGTCCGCCTCCTGCGCGAGGTCATGGTCCGGGAGGGCGCGCCGGCCGACGTCTTCCAGTGCGTCGACGAGCCGTCCATCCCCCTCTCCCAGGAGCTCATGGCCCGCTGCGACCTGACGCTGGCCACGGGCGGCGCCGCCATGGTCAGGGCCGCCTACAGCTCGGGCAAGCCCGCCTTCGGCGTCGGTGGCGGCAACTCGACGATGGTGATCGACGAGACCGCCGACATCGCCGACGCCGCCCGCAACACCCGGCTGTCGAAGACCTCGGACCACGGCTCGGGGTGCTCGGCCGACGGCAACCTGCTCATCGACGACCGCGTGTACGAGCCGATGCTGGCCCAGCTCCGGGCGGAGGGCGGTCACCTCGCCAACCCAGAGCAGAAGGCCCTGCTCGAGAGGGCGATGTGGCACGACGACGGCACCCGCATCGTCGCCACCGTGGCCCAGCCGGCGCCCAAGTTGGCGGCCGCCGCCGGCTTCGGCATCGCCGACGACCGCACGTTCATCATCGTCGAGCAGGACGAGATCGGCCCCGACCACCGCTTCTCGGGCGAGAAGCTGACGACGCTGCTGGCCGTGTACCGGTACCACGGCTTCGACGACGCGCTCGCCAAGGTCCGCCAGATCTACGAGGTGGCGGGCAAGGGCCATTCCTGCGGGATCTACTCCTTCGACGACGACCGCATCGACGCCCTCGCCCGTGTCGCGCCGGTGAGCCGCATCATGGTCCGCCAGCCCCAGTCGAAGGCCAACGCCGGGTCGTTCACCAACGGCATGCCCATGACGTCGAGCCTGGGCTGCGGCATCTGGGGCGGCAACGTCACCAACGAGAACATCAGCCTCAAGCACTTCCTGAACGTGACCTGGGTCAGCCGTCCGATCCCCGAGGACCGGCCGTCCGAACAGGAGCTGTTCGGTGACTTCTACGGCACCTCGCCCCTCGACACGCCGCCCGAGGGAGCCTGACCATGGGACCCGAGTTCTCTCTCGCCCACCTCACGGTGCTCGGGACGACGCCGCTCGAGCTCATCGACATCGCGGCGGCGGCCAGCTACGACTACGTCAGCATCCGAGCCACGCCCGTGGCACCGGGCGAGAAGATCACCCCGCTGGCGGGCGACCCGGCGATGCTGCGCCACGTCGTGCACCGCCTGGCCGACACGGGCGTGCGGGTGCTCGACGTCGAGCTGGCGCGGATCGGCCCCGACGACGAGCCCGACGGGTTCCTGGAGGTGCTCGAGGCCGCGGCCGCGGTCGGCGCCCGGCACGTCATCGGCCAGCTCCCCGATCCCGACCGGGCCCGGGCGACCGACCACTTCGGTCGCCTGTGCGAGCTCGCTCTCGACTACGGCCTCACGGTCGACCTCGAGTTCCCCTCATGGAGCGACACCGGCGACCTCGCCGCGGCCGCCGACGTCGTCCGGGCGGTCGACAAGGCGAACGCCGGGATCCTCGTCGACGCCCTCCACTTCTTCCGCTCCCACTCGTCGCTCGACGAGCTGACCGAGCTCCCCCACGGCTGGTTCCACTTCGTCCAGCTCTGCGACGCCCCGGCCACGGATCCGTCGACCCCCGAGGGCCTCATCCACGCGGCGCGGTCGGCGCGGTCCCTTCCCGGGTACGGCGGTCTCCCGCTCCCGCAGCTGCTCGACCACCTCCCGGCGGGGCCGTACTCGCTCGAGGTCCCGAACGACGTCCTCCGCCGGGAAGTGGGGACCGCCGAGTTCGCTCGGCTCGTCCTCTCCGTCGCCCGCACCATCGTCGCGGGCCACGGCCAGCCCGCGGTGGCTCGATGACCCGCCCGACCCCTGGCGGTCGCGCACGTCACAGGACGCCTGCATGACCCACCAGATCCTCGCTCCCGTGCGGCACCCCGAGCGCTGCCGGCCATGACGGCCCACCGACTCGGCCTCGTCGGCTCGGGCATCGACATGTCGCTGGCACCGGCGTTCCACGTCCTGGCGGGCAAGTTGGTCGGCATCGAGGTCAGCTACGAGCTGATCCCCCGTGACCCCACGCTCGCACCCGAGTTCGGAGCCTTCATGCGCCAGTTGGCCGCCGACGGCTACCACGGCGTCAACGTCACCGTGCCGTTCAAGGCACCGGCGTCACGCGCCGCCGCGGAACCCTCCGCCGACGTCGTGGCCACGGGAGTGGCCAACACCCTGCTCCTCGGACCCGACGGCCCGACGCACGCGTACAACACCGACATGTCGGGGTTCACGTGGGCCTACCGCCGCCGCTTCGGGCACGAACCACCGGGCACCGTGGCCGTGCTGGGCGCCGGTGGCGTCGGGACCGCCACCGCCGCGGCGCTCGTCGACCTCGGCGCCACCGGCCTCCGGATCTTCGACGTCGTCCCCGACCGATCGCACACGCTCGCCCGGCTGCTCCGCCAGCGCGATCACGGCGTCCGGGTCGACGTCGCAGTCTCTGCCGAAGACGCGATCGAGGGCGTGGACGGCGTGGTCAACGGCACCCCGGTCGGCATGTCGTGGAGCCCCGGCACGCCTGTGGACCTGACCGCGGTCGAGCGCCAACGATGGATCTTCGACGCGATCTACTCGCCCATCGAAACCCCGCTGATGGTCCGAGCCGCCTCCGTCGGCCTGGCCCGCATCACCGGCTTCGACCTCTTCCTGGGTCAGGCCATCGACGCCTTCGAGATCTTCACCGGCCACGACCTCGGGGCCCAGTTCCTGACCGAGCTGGAGACCAGCCTCGGCATCCTCGAACGCGAGCGCGGCGTGTGAGGCCGACCCGGAGGGCCCACGTGGACGGTGACCGCCACGTCGTCCTCCTCGGCCGACCAGGAGCCGACCGGACGCACGTCGGCCGACGGTTGGCCCGGCTCCTCCAACGACCGTTCGCCGATGCCGACGAGCAACTCGAGCTCGCGGCCGGCAGCACCCTGTCGCGGCTGGCCCACGAGGGGGGAGAGGACGATCTGCACAGGAGGGAGGCACAGGTCCTGGCCGGCCTGCTCGCGCAGGATGTCGCGCTGGTCATCCTGGCTCCGGGAGCGGTCGCGCTCGACCCGCGGAACCAGGCCCTGCTCGCCCGGTCGGCGGTGGTGGTGTGGCCCCGTGGACCGGACGACGCCCGAGCACAGCCCGACCGGGTGTCGGACCACTACGAGGGCATCGCAGATCACATCGTCGACCTCGAACCGTTCCGCGCCGCCGACGACCGACATGGACGAGCCGTCGCCCGCCACATCCTGGAGCTCCTCGTCACGGGAGAGCTCCGCGGCCTGGTCCATGTCCCCGACCGAGCCTTGGCACGGGCGGACGGTCGCCTCTGTGAGGACGCTCCCGAGGTCGTCATCCCGCTCGAGCAGGAACTGCCAGCAGACGTCGCAGGCATCGCCGACCAGATCGTCGACGTCGAACCGTTCCACGCCACCGAGGACCAGCCTGAGCGAGCCATCGCCCTCTACATCGCCCGACTGCTCGCCCGCGACGAGGCACGTCCCGCCGATCCGCCGTAGGCGCCGACGCGAGCGGACCCGGCTGCTCCGGCGCGTTCAGCCAGTGACACCCACGCGGAAGGTCGCGTCGAAGGGCTCTCCCGGCGGGGCCACGGCGTAGCCGCCGGCGACGAGGGCGTTGACGGGCGCCGTCATCGGCTCCAGGCAGACGACGTCGGCGTCCGGCGGCGCGAACACCTGGGCATAGGGGTAGCCGTCGCCGAGCTCGACGCTGACGCGGCGCCCGCCACCCGTGATGGCGAGCTCACGATCCTCGCCCAGCGCGTAGAGGTCGTCGAAGGTGCGCGCTCCGATCGGAAGCTCCTCGGGCTCCTCGGTGTGCGCGGTCCCGACGGGGAGCTGGCGGTCGTCGAGGTCGAGGTGACGCCGGTCGGGCAGGCGCAGGCGGACCTCGGAGCGCGCCACGCCGGGGAGGCGGAGGTAGGGGTGGTAGCCGAACGCCACCGGGACCATCCGGTCACCCGTGGCGACCACGGTCGTGGTCATCGTCAGCCCGCCCGGGTCGACCGAGGCGGCGATCCGCAGCTCGTGGGGGAAGGGGAACGCGGCGAGCAGGTCGGGGCGCGCGCCGTAGTCGAAGCGCGCCTCCAACGACCGCTCGTCCCGGGCCACGACCTCCCACCCGGGCTGGGCGGTCATCGTCCCGTGGATCGCCAGGCCGCGGCCGTCGGTGGGGAGGTCGAGGTCGGTGGTGTCGACCGCGACCCCGTCGATCTCGTAGCGGCGGGCACCCAGCCGGTTGGCCCACGGCGCCAGGAGCGGGAGCCCGGTCACGTGGCCGGCGCGATAGCCGGGGAGCCCGCCGGGCAGCGCCAGGAGGTCCTCGCCGCGGTGCCGCAGAGCCACGCCGAGCATGCCGAGGCCAGGCAGGAAGGTGACCTCGAGCGGTTCCGAGACCAGTGTCACCCCGGCGGGATCATCGCGGTCCATGGCGGCCTCCTGCACCGGGCACCCGAGGGATTTCACCCTCTTCAGGCGATGCCGCTCGCACGGGTTGGACCGTACCGTCCAGGGAGCAGCGACGACGGCGGGGGTCAGCGGTTGGCATCCCAGAGCGACCAGAGCGACCAGAGCGAGTCGACACCCGACGACGACGACGCACCGTCGACGCAACGTCCTCGGGTGCTCATCCTCGGCGGCGGCTTCGGCGGCGTGGGCACCGCGCGCGAGCTGAAGGACGCCGACGTCGACGTCATGCTCGTCGACCGGCACGACTACCACACGTTCCAGCCGCTGCTCTACCAGGTCGCCACCGACCTGTTGGAGACGTCGGCGTGCGGCCACCCCCTGCGCGACCTCTTCCACGACCAGCCCAACGCCATCGTGCACGAGGCCACCGTGTCCGAGATCGACCTCGACCGCCGCGAGGTGCGCTTCGAGGACATGGCCCCGGTCACCTACGACCACCTGGTGATCGCGCTCGGCGCAGGCGTGACCTTCTTCGGGGTCGACGGCGCCGACCAGCACGGGTTCCCCATGTACACGCTGGCCGACGCCGTCCGCCTCCGCGACCACGTGCTGCAGCGTTGGTCCGCGGCCGACCGCGACCCGACGCTGATCGACGACGGCGCCCTGAACGTGGTCGTCGTCGGCGGCGGGCCCACCGGCGTCGAGACGGCCGGCGCGCTGGCCGAGCTGTACCGCAGCAACTTCTCCGAGGACTACCCGGCGATCTCCCAGGACCAGGCCCGCATCGTGCTCGTCGAGGCCGGACCGGCCCTGCTGTCGATGTTCGTCCCCTCGATCCGGTCCTACACCCGCAAGGCGCTCGAGAAGCGGGGCGTCGAGGTGATGCTGGGCGAGATCGTGTCGTCGATCGAGCCGACCCGGGTCACGCTGAAGTCGGGCACCGTGATCAACGCCCACACCCTGGTGTGGGGAGCGGGGCTGGAGGCGAGCCCCATCTCGGCCGAGCTCGGTGTCGAGCAGCAGCGGGGCGGGCGGGTGCCGACCGAGCCCGACCTCCGCCTGGCGGGCCACCCCGAGGTCTTCGTCGTCGGCGACATGGCCTGGACGACCGACACGGGCACCGGCGACGTCCTGCCCCAGCTCGGCTCGGTGGCGCTCCAGGCCGGGAAGCAGGCGGGCAAGAACATCGCCCGGCTCACCGAGGGCAAGGACACCGAGCCCTTCACCTACCGCGACAAGGGCACGATGGCCACGATCGGCCGGGGCACCGCCGTCGTCCAGACCGCCGGCGGGCGGACGCTCAAGGGCAAGGCCGCGTCCTTGGCCTGGGGCGCGGTCCACCTCGCCCTGCTGTCGACGGGCGAGGACCGCGCCAAGGCGGTCGTCGACTGGACCTGGGCCGGGTTCACCCACGAGCGCTCCGGGCGGATCTCGGTGCGCACCGACGCCGACTAGCACCCCACCGATCAGCGGAGAAGACGACATGGCGACACCTGCGCCCGCCGACGTGCTCGTGATCTTCGGCATCACGGGCGACCTGGCCAAGGTCATGACCTTCCGGTCGCTCTACCGCCTCGAGCGGCGCGGCCTGCTCGAGTGCCCCATCGTCGGCGTGGCGGTCGACGACTGGACCGACGACCAGCTCCGCGACCACGCCCGAGACTGCATCGTCGGCACGGGGGAACCCGTCGACGACGCGGTGTTCGCCCGCCTCGCCGCCCGGCTGTCGTACGTCGCCGGCGACTTCGGCGAGTCGGCCACGTACGGGCGGGTGGCGGACGCGATCAAGGGCACCGAACAGCCGGTGTTCTACCTCGAGATCCCCCCGTTCCTGTTCGGCACCGTGGTCGCCGGCCTGTCGGACGCGGGCCTGACCGCCAACGCCCGGGTGGTGGTCGAGAAGCCGTTCGGCCACGACCGGGACTCGGCGCACGCACTCGCCGCCGAGCTGCACACCTACCTCGACGAGTCGCAGATCTTCCGGATCGACCACTTCCTCGGGAAGATGGGGATCGAGGAGGTGCTCTACCTCCGGTTCGCCAACGCCCTGCTCGAGCCCGTGTGGAACCGCCACAACCTCGAGTGCGTGCAGATCACGATGGCCGAGAGCTTCGGCGTCGAGGACCGCGGCCACTTCTACGACCCGGTCGGGGCGCTCCGCGACGTGGTGGTCAACCACCTGATGCAGCTCGTGGCGGCGACGGCCATGGAGGCCCCCGCCGGCGGCGACCCGGCCACGATCAAGGACGCCGAGCTCGCCGTGTTCCGGGCCGTGGCCACCGCGGACCCCGCCCACTACGTGCGCGGCCAGTACGACGGCTACCTCGACACGCCCGGCGTCGCCGCCGGCTCGACCACCGAGACCTACGCCGCCCTGCGGCTCGACGTCGACAACTGGCGCTGGTCGGGCGTGCCGTTCTTCATCCGTACCGGCAAGCACCTGTCGGTGACCCAGACGGAGGTCCGCCTCGTGTTCAAGCGACCACCCCGGTTGGGGTTCGGGCTCGTCGGCGACCGACCGCCCGAGCCGAGCCAGCTGATCGTGAAGCTCGATCCCTCGACCGGCATCCGGCTCCTCATCGACGCCCGCCGGGCCCACGCCCCGGCCCCCGAGGCCATCGCGCTCGACGTGGAGTTCGCCGACGCCGGCGGCGAGGGCGCCACGCCGTACGAGGTGCTGCTCCAGGCGGCGATGCTGGGCAACAACGTGCGCTTCACACGCCAGGACGGCGTGGAGGAGACCTGGCGGATCATGCAGCCGCTGCTCGACGCGCCGCCCCCGATCCACCCCTACCCCCAGGGGAGCTTGGGGCCCGAGGCCGCCGACCGCCTGGTCGCCGGGCACGCCCACTGGCACGAGCCGTGGGTGGCGTCATGAGCGCCCCCGCCGGCGAGGCCCCGGCCCAGAGCGCGTCGATGCCGTCGCCGTTCCCGCCCATCGAGGACTACGCGTTCCTGTCCGACTGCCACACCGGCGCCCTCATCGCTCCCGACGGCGCCGTGGCCTGGCTGTGCGTGCCGTGCTTCGACGCGCCCAGCGTGTTCGGCACGATCCTCGACCGCGAGGCCGGCTACTTCCGGATGGGGCCCTTCGGCATCAACGTCCCGACGGCCCGGGCCTACGAGCCCGGCACCAACATCCTGGTCACCACCTGGAACTCCTCGGGCGGCTGGGCCGTCGTCCGCGACGCCCTCGACCGTCGGGCCCCGCCGCGGCGAGGACACGGTCACCCCCCACACCCGGCCCCCGTCCGACAACGACGCCGACCACATGCTCGTGCGCACCGTCGAGTGCATCGCGGGCGAGATGGAGATCGAGATCGTCTGCGAGCCGGTGTTCGACTACGGCCGCACCGCCGCCACCTGGGAGCTCGTGGGCGACGACCGGCACGCGGCCGACGCCAGCGGGGGCCGGGCAGACCGTGCGCTTGCAGACCGACCTGGCGCTCGGCATCGAGGGCGGGTCGGGTCCGGGCCCGCCACGTCCTCCGCGCCGGCGAGCGGGCCTACTGCGCGCTGTCCTGGGCCGAGGGCCTCGCCGCTCCGACCGACGTCGACGAGGCCGACGCCGCCATGGCCGCCACCTGCGACGTGTGGCGGACCTGGATGGGGACCATGCGCAGGATCGACCACCCCTACCGCCAGGCCATCGAGCGGTCGGCGCTGACCATCAAGGGCCTCACCTACATGCCCACCGGGGCCACGGTCGCGGCGTTGACGACCTCGCTGCCCGAGACGCCGGGCGGCGAGCGCAACTGGGACTACCGCTACACATGGATGCGCGACTCGACGTTCACCCTCCAGGCGCTGCACTGGCTCGACCTCGACTGGGAGGCCGACGAGTTCATGGAGTTCGTCCGTGAGCTCGAACCGGTCGACGACGGTGGCCTGCAGATCATGTACGGCATCGACGGGCGCCGCGACCTCACCGAGACCACCCGCGACGACCTGACCGGCTACGCCGGCGCCCGCCCGGTCCGCGTCGGCAACGGCGCCTGGAACCAGCGGCAGAACGACGTCTACGGCGCGGTGCTGGACTCGATCCTGCTGCACACCCGGCGCAGCGAGCGCCTGCCCCGCGGCCTCTGGCCGCTGGTCCAGTCGCAGGCGACGTGCGCCACCGCCGTGTGGCGCGAGCCCGACCAGGGCATCTGGGAGGCCCGGGGTGAGCCGCAGCACTACGTCTCGTCCAAGCTCATGTGCTGGGTGGCGCTCGACCGGGCCGCCCAGCTCGCCGGCATCCGGGGCGACCCCGACGCCGAGGCGACCTGGCGGTCGACGGCCGACGACATCCGGGCCGACATCCTCGAGCACGGGGTCGACGACCGGGGCGTCCTGTGCCAGCACTACGACACCAAGGCCCTCGACGCGTCGACCCTGCTGGCGGCGATCTTCGGGTTCCTGCCCGCCGACGACGACCGCCTCCGGGCCACGGTGCTCGCCATCGCCGACGAGCTGACCGAGAACAACTTCGTGCTGCGCTACCGCACGGGCGAGACCGACGACGGCCTGAGCGGCAAGGAGGGCACGTTCCTCATCTGCTCGTTCTGGCTCGTGTCGGCCCTGGCGGTCATCGGCGAGGAGCAGCGGGCCCGCGACCTCCTGGACCGGCTGCTGCGGATCGCGTCGCCGCTCGGCCTGTACGCCGAGGAGTTCGACACCGACACCGCCCACCACCTCGGCAACTTCCCCCAGGCCTTCTCGCACCTGGCGCTCATCGAGGCGGCCGGCCGGATCATCCTGCTCGAGCGCCTGCGGGAGTTCACATGACCGAGCGCACCGACCACGACGTCATCATCATCGGCACCGGGGCGGGCGGCGGCACGCTCGCCCGCCACCTGGCGCCGTCGGGCCACCGCATCCTGCTGCTCGAGCGGGGCGACTGGCTGCCGCGGGAGCCGGCCAACTGGTCGACCGGCGACGTGTTCGTCGACGGCCGCTACATCTCGCCCGACACCTGGTACGACCACCACGGCAAGACGTTCCAGCCGCAGGTCCACTACTTCGTCGGCGGTGCCACCAAGCTGTACGGCGCCGCCCTCTACCGGCTGCGGGCCGAGGACTTCGGCGACCTCCACCACGTCGACGGCCTGTCGCCCGCCTGGCCGATCTCGTACACCGACATGGAGCCGTACTACACGGCAGCCGAGCGGCAGTACCAGGTGCACGGCGCCCGCGGCGAGGACCCGACCGAGCCGCCGGCGAGCGCCGACTACCCCTTCCCCGCGCTGCGCCACGAGCCGCGCATCCAGCAGCTCTCCGACGACCTCGCCGCCGCGGGCTACCACCCGTTCCACGCCCCCTGCGGGGTGCTGCTCGACGAGGCGAACATGCCCTACAGCACCTGCGTGCGCTGCGGGCAGTGCGACGGCTTCCCGTGCCCGCTGCACGCCAAGTCCGACGCCGAGGTGCTGGGCGTGCGCCCCGCGCTCGAGCACGCCAACGTCACGCTGGTCACCGGCGCCACCGCACGGCGACTGGTCACCGACGACTCCGGTCGCTCGATCACCGGGGTCGAGGTCGAGCGGGACGGCGAGGTCGAGACGTACACCGCCGGGATCGTCGTGGTGTCCTGCGGGGCCGCCAACACCGCCAAGCTGCTGCTGGCGTCGGCGAACGACCGGCACCCGAACGGGCTGGCCAACGGGTCCGACCAGGTCGGGCGCAACTACATGTTCCACAACAGCCAGGCGGTCCTGGCGCTGTCGCGCGAACCCAACCCGACGGTGTTCCAGAAGACGTTGGGCGTCAACGACTTCTACCTCGCCTCCGAGGAGTTCGACCACCCCCTCGGCAACATCCAGATGGTCGGCAAGTCGCAGGCCGAGATGTACCGCGGCGAGAAGCCGATCGAGACCAAGCTGGCCCCCACCTTCGCCCTGCGCGACATCGCCGAGCACACGGTCGACTTCTGGCTGTCGACCGAGGACCTCCCCCGGGCCGACAATCGGGTCACCCTGGCCGACGACGGCAACGTCCGGCTCGACTACAAGGAGACCAACCACAAGGCGAGCCAGGAGCTGTACCACAAGCTCCGCTCGATGCTCGGGCACCTCGGCATGCACCCCGACCACCTCGTGCCCCGCCACGCCTACCTCAAGACGGCGATCCCGGTGGCGGGGTGCGCCCACCAGGCCGGGACGTGCCGGTTCGGCCGCGACCCGGCGACGTCGGTGCTCGACACGGACTGCCGGGCCCACGAGGTCGACAACCTCTACGTCGTCGACACCAGCGTCTTCCCCAGCATCGGCGCGGTGAACCCGGCGCTCACGGCGATGGCCAACGCCCTGCGCGTCGGTGACCACCTGCTCGACCGGCTCGGGACCGCATGAGCGCAGTGTCCCTCGCCGGGGCGCACGTGCTGGCCGTCGATCCCGTGCCGTGGGCGCGCGCCCAGATGGCGTTCACGCTGGCGTCGCACATCATCCTCGTCCCGCTCGGCGTGTCGTGGGCCTGCATGACCCTCGTGGCCAACTGGCGGGCGATCAAGCGCGACGACCACGACGCCCTGCTGCTCGCGCAACGCTGGTCGAAGTACATGGCCGTCACGTTCGCGGTCGGGGCGGTCACCGGCACCGTCCTGACCTTCGAGTTCGGGCTCCTCTGGCCGAAGTTCATGGGCCAGTGGGGCGCGGCGTTCGGGATCCCGTTCTCGGTCGAGGGCCTGTTCTTCTTCGTCGAGGCGATCTTCATCGCCCTCTACATCTTCGGCTGGAGGCGGCTCCGCCCCTGGCCCCACTTCTGGACCGGCGTACCGATCGTCGTGGCCGGCATCGGCGGCACGCTCTCGGTGATCGCGGCCAACGCCTGGATGAACGAACCCGCCGGGTTCACCCTCAACAAGGCCGGCGAGGTCGTCGACGTCGATCCGCTGAAGGTGTTCTTCAACGAGGCGTGGCCCTACGAGGCCTCGCACATGCTGGTCGCCGCCTACCTCGTCGGCGGCTTCATGGTCGCCTCGGTCTACGCGGTCGGGATGCTGCGCGGCCGCCGCGACCGGTACCACCGGATCGGCTTCCTGATCCCCTTCACCGTCGCCGCGATCGCCACGCCCATCCAGATGCTGGTCGGCGACACGCTGGCCCGCTGGGTGTACGAGAACGAGCCGACCAAGTTCGCCGCCATCGAGCTGGTGCCCGAGACCTCGAGCGACGTCCCCGAGACGCTGCTCGGCCGCATCGACTCCGACGGGAACGTCACCGGGGGCATCGCCATCCCCGGCCTGGCGTCGTGGCTCTCCGATCCCGGCACCGGCACGAGCACCGAGATCCAGGGCCTCGACTCGTTCCCTGCCGACGAGCGCCCGACGACGAGGCAGGTCAACACCGTCCACCTGGCCTGGGACGTGATGGTCGGCCTGGGCACCGCGCTGTTCCTGCTGTCGGCCTGGTACTGGCTGACGTGGATCTTCCGGCGCGACATGCCGAAGTCCAAGCTGTTCCTCCGGCTCGCCTCGGTGGCCGGCGTCGCCGCCGTCCTGGCGATGGAGGCCGGGTGGGTGGTCACCGAGGTCGGCCGCCAACCCTGGATCGTCCGCGGCCACATGCGGGTCGACGAGGCGGCGACGTCCAACAGCGGCGTCTGGGTCACCTTCATCGTCATCGTGTGCGTCTACCTGGCCCTCGCCACGACGGTGGTCCTCGTGCTGCGGAGCATGAGCCGGCGGTTCCGTCGGCAGGACGGGCTCGTCGAGGGCGACGTCCCGTACGGCCCGCGCGAGGTCGCGGTGGACACGCCCCACGAAGAGGAGCCCGTCGGTGGCTGACGCCGTCGCCGTCGTGCTGTTCGTCGTGGTGACGGCCTACGCCGTGTTCGGTGGCGCCGACTTCGGAGCCGGCTTCTGGGACCTGATCGCGGGCGGGGCGGCGCGGGGCGCACGGCCGCGCACGGTCATCGACCACTCGATCGGCCCGGTGTGGGAGGCCAACCACGTGTGGTTGATCTTCGCCCTCGTCGTGCTGTGGACCGGGTTCCCCGAGGCGTTCGCGTCGATCACGCTCACCCTGTTCGTGCCCCTCACCCTGGTGGCGCTCGGCATCGTGTTGCGCGGCGCCAGCTTCGCGTTCCGCAAGAGCCTGTTCCGCACGTCCGAGCGGCGTGTGTTCGGGGCGATCTTCGCCACATCGTCGATCCTCGTGCCCTACTGCATGGGCGCCGTGGCCGGAGCCATCGCGTCAGGCCGGGTCCCGGCCGGCGGCAAGGCCGGCGATCCCTGGACGAGCTGGATCAACCCCGCGTCGGTGCTGGGAGGGGTGCTGGCCGTGACGGTCGGTGCCTACCTGGCGTCGGTGTACCTGATCTGGGACGCTCGCCGGCTGGCCGACGACGCCGATGGTCGAGTACTTCCGGCGTCGAGCGGTCGTCGCGGCCGTCGTCGCCGGGGTGGTGGCCTTCGTCGGGATCTTCGTCCTGCGGGCGGACGCCCGCTACGTCTTCGACGGGCTGACCTCGCGAGCGCTGCCGCTCGTGCTCCTGTCGGTGCTGTGCGGCGTCGGGTCGCTCGTGCTGCTCCGGCGCCAGGCACATCGGGGCGCCCGGCTCGCGGCGATGGGCGCGGTGGCCAGCATCATCTGGGCGTGGGGTGTGGCCCAGTGGTCGTACATCCTGCCGACGAGCCTGAAGATCTCGGCGGCCGCCGCCCCGTCGTCCACACTGGCGACCCTGCTGGTGGTGTTCGGGGTCGCCGCCGTGATCATCGTGCCGTCGCTGGCCTTCCTCTACGTGCTCGACCAGCGTGGCCTGCTCCCCGAGGAGAGCGTCGAGGCCCGGCCGGCCGTGGGCGGCTCCTAGGGCCGGCGCGATCTCCGTAGCCCGCGACACCGACGTGGCGCGGGATCACCCGGAAAGGAGGATGTCCACAGCGGTCGCGGTGCCGAAGATTCGAGGATGACGATGCCCGCCGACGCGCACGCGGTGATGCGATCGCCGGACTACATCAAGCTCCTGGTGCTGGCGGCGGTCGTGGGCGCGCCCATCGCCGCCGCGGCGTACGGGTTCCTGTGGGTGGTCGACGAGCTGCAGGAGTGGCTGTTCACCGACCTCCCCGACGACCTCGGCTTCGACAGCGTGCCGATGTGGTGGCCCGTCCCGCTCCTGGTCCTCGCCGGCGTGCTCGTCGGGTTGACGATCCGCTACCTCCCCGGGCGCGGCGGCCAGTCGCCCGCCGACGGGTTCACGCCGGGCGAGGCCCCACCGACGCCGATCGAGCTCCCCAGCATCTTCCTCGCCGCCCTCGCCGGCCTCAGCCTCGGCGTCGTGATCGGGCCCGAGGCCCCGCTCATCGCCCTGGGCGGCGGACTCGGCGTCTGCGCCGTGCGCCTGGCCGCCCGCGACGCGCCCCCGCAGACCGCGACCGTCATCGCTGCGGCCGGCAGCTTCAGCGCCATCAGCACCCTGCTGGGTTCGCCCCTGCTGGGCGCGTTCCTGCTCATGGAGGCGTCCGGGCTGGCCGGAGCGACGATGGCGCTGGTGCTCGTCCCGGGCCTCGTGGCCGCCGGCGTCGGGTCCCTGATCTTCGTCGGCCTCGACTCGTGGACGGGGCTGGGCACGTTCTCGCTCGTCGTCCCCGACCTCCCGGCGGTCGGGACGCCCACCGTGGCCGAGTTCGCGTGGGCGATCGCGATCGGCGTGCTCGCCGCCGTCGTGAGCCACGGGCATCCGCCGGCTCGCCCTCGCTGTCCGCCCCCACGTCGAGCCACGGATGGTGTTGCTCACGCCTGTCGTGGGCCTGGCCATCGCCGGCCTGGCGATCGCCTTCGCCGAGAGCACCGACGAGGCCTCGTCGCTGGTGCTGTTCTCGGGGCAGTCGGCGCTGGGCACGGTGCTCGGCAACGCCGCCGGATACTCGGTCGGGACGCTCGTGCTGCTCCTCGTCTGCAAGGCCCTCGCCTACTCCTTGGCGTTGAGCTCGTTCCGCGGCGGGCCGATCTTCCCGGCGATGTTCCTCGGGGCGGTCGGCGGCATCGCGCTCTCCCACCTGCCCGGGCTCGGCATGATCGCGGGCGCGGCCATGGGCATCGGGGCGATGACGGCCGCCATGCTCCGGCTGCCGATGACCTCGGTGCTCCTCGCCACCCTGCTGCTGCTGTCCAGCGGGCTCGAGGCGATGCCGCTCGTCATCATCGCGGTCGCGGTGCCTACGTCGCCGCGGAGACGGCTCATGCCGACGGAGACCCCCGCCGAGCCCTCGGCGCCGGTCGAGGCGGGGGCGATGACCGGGGCCCGCGACCCGGCCGACACCTAGCGCAGAGCCAGCGTCGTGCGTCGCCCTGGCGCCAGTGGCCCACGCATCCTGAGCCGGCGCTGCCATCGGGGCGGGGGGACGTTGCCGTCGAGGAGCGCGATCAGCACTTGGACGCCCGATCATGAGCGCGGTGACGTGTCGCTGGACGGCCACATCGCCGACGACGACGATGGCGTGACCGACCACCGCGCGGGGACCCGACCCTGACCTGGGCCGACGGCTGGGAGGGTTCGGATGACAGCGAGGAGCCGATCCGCATGACGAAGTACGTGATCGGCCCGGATGTGGCGTTGCGCCTCGCCGAGGAGCGGGCCACGATCCGAGACGGACACCGACTCCTGGCGCCGACGCTCCTTCGCTCGCAGGTGCTGTCGTTGCTGTACCGAGCGGTGCAGCGGGGCGACCTGACCAGGAAAGACGCCGACGAGCACCTGACCTACGTGCGTGGGCTGCCGATGCGACTGCTGGGCGACCGCACCCTCCAGCGGGTCGCGTGGACGATCGCCGAGGAGCGCGGCTGGCCCGACACCGTCGACGCCGAGTACGTCGCCCTGACGCGCCTGCAGGCGGACGCCTTGGTCACGCTCGACCAGCGCCTCGCCAGTGCGGTGAACGACATCGTGACGATCGCGCCGATCGAGGACCTGTCCTGATCGCGGTCAGCACATCGACCAACCGGCTCCCGAGGTGATCGTCGCGCCGACCTGAGCCACCGCCTCGATGCGGCGGTCTGCACGGCACGCGGAACGGCGGCGGGGAGCCGATGAGTTCCGGCCTCCGGCGTGGTCGACCCCGCATGAAGACGAAGAACCTCGCACAACGCTACGACCTCGCACCCCTCGACTGGGACGCCGCGTCGGCCTCGCTGCCCGAGGGGCAGGCCGCGGACGCCGACGGCGGCCCAGGGCGGTACACGGCGTGGCTCACCACCACCAATGCCGACGGCAGCCCGCACGTGACCGGTGTCGGGGCGCGATGGGACGACGCCGCGTACTGGATCGTGTCCGGCCGTAGCGCACGCAAGGCGCGCAACCTGGAGCGTGACCCACGGTGTGCGGTCGCCCTCGCGACGAAGGGGTACGACGTCGTCGTGGAGGGCACGGCCGAGCTGGTCACCGACCCGGGCCTGGTCGCCACGGCGGCCGAGCGGTACGCGGCCGCGGGCTGGCCGTGCGAGGTCGACGAATCCGGCACGGCGCTCACGGCCCCGTTCAGCGCGGCGTCCGCGGGTCCGCCGCCGTGGCACCTGTACCGCGTGACCCCCACCGAGGGCACCGCGTTGCTGATCGACGAGCCCGGCGGGGCGACGACCTGGACCTTCGACGACTGAGGGGCGCACCGGCCACCGGGATCACCGTCCGCATCGACGACGTGATGCCGTACGTGATCAGCGACGTCCGACCGCCGCTCAGCTGAGGTCCGTCGGCGGAACCCACCCCGTCGAGGCCGCGACGCGCCGGAATACGATCGCCCAGCGGCGGGTCGGCCTGCTCTGACGCCGACGCCGACGCCGCGCACCGGCATGAGCGCGAGGAACCCCCACTCGATCGGAGCCTGACCGTGACCGAAGTGCTCGAGGTCCAGACGATCGATCGCCTGCGGGTGCTCAGGCTCAACCGGCCCGAGCGCAAGAACGCCCTCACCAGCGACATGGTCTGGGCGATCGTGGGCGCGGTTCGCGACGCCGCGCGTGACGACGACGTGTGGGCGCTCGCCATCACCGGCAACGGCGACGCGTTCAGCTCCGGACTCGATCTCGCGGGCGGGGACGAAGGCGAGGCAGGGGCCGACGGGCTGACAGACCAGGAACGGCTGCTGGACGATCTCCACAGCGTCGGACACCTCCTGGTGGCGATGCGCATCGACTGCGACAAGCCGGTGATCGCCGGTGTGAACGGCGTCGCCGTCGGGCTCGGGCTGTCGCTCGCGATGGGCGCGGATGTGCGCATCGCCGCGCCGGCCGCGCGGTTCCATCCCGGGTATGCCCGGGTCGGCACCTCCCCCGACGGCGGGCTGACGTGGACGCTCCCGCAGGCGCTGGGCTACGAGCGGGCGCTGCGCTTCCTGCTCGACCAGCGCATGGTCGACGCGGCCGAGGCGTTGGCCATCGGCCTGGTCGGAGAGGTCACCAGCACGGACGAGAGCTTCGAGGAACGATTCGTCGAGTACAGCCAGCAGCTCGCCGGCGTCGCGCCGATCGCCGCCCGTCAGACCAAGCGGATGCTGATGCAGACCGTGCTCCCCACCGATCTCGAAGCGCACCTTCGACAGGAGGTGGCCTACGCCCTGCGCGGCCTCCGCACCGAGGACAGCAGCGAGGCGATCCGCGCCATGTTCGAGCGTGACCTGCCGACCTTCCGCGGCCGCTGAAGGGGCACGCCACCGGACGCCGGCTGAGAGGTCCGGTCAGTCTGCGGGCGGCGGGCTCGACGACCGCCTGATCGTCGCTCCGGGGCCGTCGGGCGGGAGAAGCCGCCGTGCCATCTGCACGGCGAAGGACTTCCGCGCCTGCCAGACGCCCCGCTCCTCGAATGGCCACGCGTAGGTCAGGGCCCCGTCGCGAGTGCAGTCCCGCAGCCCCGGCTCGCCGAGCTCGTGGGCCGACCAGTCGTAGATCTGCTGCAGTCTGGGCACGATCACTCCGAAGTCGAGGAGGCGGCCGAAGCCGAGCTCGGCGGACAGGTAGGAGTCGACGTCGTCGGTGAGCGGGTACTCGTCGGGAAGTATGCGGGAGAGCTGGAGGAAGATGCCGGTCATCCCGAGCCTCGGGTCACCGAGGAACGGCGCGAGCGGACGGAGCCATCCGAGCGACATGCGGGGCGCAGCGACGAGCGTGTGCGTGTAGAGCACCCGGCACAGCACGACGTTCATGAAGAAGCGCTCGGAGGCGTTCTCTGCGTCTGCGAGGTTGCGATGTTCCAGGTAGGCGGCGACGACGCTGGCGTTGTGCGCTCGATACCAGGTACGCGCGGTCGGGTGGTCGACGAACGCCAGCCAATGCTCGACCGTGCGCGACGAGGCGGCCCCGGGCCGGCCGCCGCTCAGCGCCACCGTTTCGCACCCGTCGCGCAGCAGGCGTTCGTTCACTGCTCGCCACCACGGACTCCCGGGCCGCGCCGCGTGCGCCGGCTCCAACACACCGCGGCGTAGCTGCCAGCGCATGAACGACATCGCGGCCCGCCGATACGGCAGGTGCCGAGGCGCCGTGCCGAACGGTCCGTGATACAGGCGTTCCACGAGATCGATCCGTGCGGCGGGGTCGTCGCGCACGGCCGCGACCTGCTCGTTGACCCAGTCCGCCGTCGACGCCTCCCCCCTCACGTCGCCAGTCTCCCGCGCCGCGGTCGTCACGATCGACTACCGGCGCGCCACTCGGCCCATGCAGAGAACAGCCGCGCGCGGTCGGCGCTGCACGGAGCCCCAGGCGTGCTGACGCCAGGAGGCCGGCATCACGTCCCCGACCGCGCCGGGCGGGTCGACGACGTCGACCCTGCGACCAGCTCGGCGGCGAGCGCCACGGCGGCGGTCGCCGCCCCGCCGCCACCGAACGTCCCGCCGCTGGTGTACACGCCGTCCAGCACGAGCATCAGCCGGTCGGCGAGCTCGGTGGGGTCGGTTGCCCCGGCGTCTGCGGCGAGCGACCGCAGTCGGGCCCACACCGCGTCCAGATGTCGGGCTGCGGCGCGGTGTGCCGGATGGGACCGGTCGCGGAACTGGGCGTGCGTGGTGCGGAAGGGGCAGCCGCGGTAGTCCGGCGCGCCGACCTGGTCGGCGGCGACGGCAACGATGGCCACGAGCTGACGAGCGGGATCGTCGGCGTAGGGGCGCACCGCCGCGTCCACGATTGCGGTCCACTCCTCGTGACACCGGTCGAGGTAGGCGACCACGAGGTCGTCCTTGCTGTCGAACGCGCGGTACAGCATGTTCTTCCCGCAGCCGCACTCGTCGACGATCTGCTGCATCCCGACGGCGCGGGCGCCGTGCTCGTCGAACAGGCGGGTCGCCGTGTCGAGGATCAGCTCCCGCGTGCCGGGCGTCGGCTTGCGTGCCATGCACACCTCCGACGGCGAGTTTAACGGACCGATCGGTCCGGTCGAGGCTCAGGCGGTTGACCGGGCGAGGCCTTCGCATTATAACGGACTGGTCGGTCCGGACCGATCGGTCCGGAATTGCGAGGAGATGTCCGCCGATGCGCGCAATCGTCTACCGTCCCGGTGCTCCCCAGGATCTCGCCTTCGCGGAGGCGCCCGACCCGAAGCCGGCTCCGTCGGAGGCGCTCATCCGCGTGGCCGCGACCTCGGTGAACTTCGCCGACGTGGCGTTCCTCCGCGACCGCGGCGTTCCGGGGAGGATCCCGGGCTTCGACGCATCCGGCGTGGTGCTCGCCGCGGCCGGCGACGGATCGGGACCGCCGGTGGGCAGCCGGGTCGTGACCTTCGGATGGTCGGGCGGGTGGGCGGAGCGGCGAGCCGTCGACACGGCAGAGACGGCGATCGTGCCCGACGGAGTGGACGTGGCGCCGGCAGCCGCGATCCCCGTGGCCGGCGTGACGGCCCTGCGCGCGTTGCGGGGCCTCGGCTCGCTCGTCGGGCGCCGGGTGCTGATCACCGGCGCGTCGGGCGGGGTCGGGCGCTACGCGGTGCAGCTCGCGGCCCGGGCAGGAGCCCACGTGGTGGCGTCGGTCGGCCGGCCCGGCCGGCGCGACGGGCTCCGGGAGCTCGGCGCGGCCGAGGTCGTGGTCGGCCTCGAGGGGGTCGTGAAACCGGTCCACGGGATCCTGGACAACGTGGGCGGCGGGACGATGGCGGCGGCCTATGCCCTGCTGGCGCCCGGCGGTGTCCTCCAGAGCGTGGGCATGGCGTCGCGGGAGCCGACCACGATCGACTTCGAGCAGGCCCGGCTCCGCGGCGGCGGCCGGATCGAGGCGTTCACCGTCGGCGACCGCTTCGGACCCGACCTCGCCGTCCTCGTCGGCCTGGTCGCCCGGGGTGAGCTCGACCCGCAGGTGGCGTGGCGGGGGCCCTGGGAGAAGGTCGCCGATGCGGCTGCAGCCCTCCTCGAACGCCAGGTCCCGGGCAAGGCCGTGCTGGAGGTGTCGCCGTGACCGCCCTGGACGGTCGCACGGTCGTCGTGGTCGGCGGCACGAGCGGCATGGGCCTCGCCACCGTGCGGGCCACCGCTGCACTGGGCGCGGACGTGATCGCCGCCGGCCGGCGACCGCTGGCCGAGCGAGGGTCGATCGCCGGCGTCCGGGCCGCCGAAGTCGACGTGACCGACGAGGACTCGGTCCGGACCCTCTTCGCCGACGTCGGCGAACTGGACCACCTCTTCGTCAGCGCCTCACCCGGGCGACCCGGCGCGTTCCTCGAGCAGGACCTGACGGCAGGTCGCAGCTACATGGACGGGAAGTTCTTCGGCAGCTGGCTGTGCGCCCGTTACGCCGCGCCGATCCTCCGGCCTGGCGGGTCGATCACATTCGTGACCGGCGGTGCCGTCGTGCGACCACCGGCCCACGGCTCGATGATCACGGCCGCCTTCGCCGCCGTCGAGGCACTCACCCGGGCGCTCGCCGTCGAGCTCGGCCCGCGGCGCGTGAACACGATCCGGCCGGGCTACACCGACAGTGAGATGTGGTCGTTCCTGCCGGAGGCCGACCGCACCCGGCTGCGCCGGCGGGTCGCGCAGGCGCTGCCCGTGGGCCGGATGGGCACTCCCGACGACGTCGCCCAGGCGGCGGTGTTCCTGATGACCAATCCCCAGGTCACAGGCGCCGTATTCGAGGTGACCGGCGGCGAGACGCTCGTCGACGCGCTCGAGGAGGCCGGATGATCCTCGTCACGGGCGCGACCGGGAACGTCGGACACGAGGTCGTCCAGGCCCTGTCCGCACAGGGCGAGCGCGTGCGGGCGGTCGCGCGCCGGGCCGATGACCGCAGCGCGGGGCCCGACGTCGAGGTGGCGGCCGTCGACCTGCAAGACGCTGACGCCGTCGTCCCCGCCCTCGCCGGCGTCACCCGGGTCTTCCTGCTCGGCACGTTCGCCACGCCCGCCCTCCTCCGGCACGTGCGGTCCGCCGGCGTCGAGCACGTGGTGCTGCTCACCTCCCGGTGCGTCGTCGGCGGCCGGCCCGACAACGCCATCACACGCATGTGGCTCGACGCCGAGGCGGCGGTGCGTGCCGCGGGCGTGGGGTGGACGGTCCTGCGGCCCAGCGGCTTCCACTCGAACGCGCTGCGATGGCGCCCCCAGCTTCGGCGCGGCGAGGTCGTACGCGCCCCATGGCCCGACGTCCCGATCGCGTCGATCGACCCAGCCGACATCGCCGCCGTCGCCGCGACGGCGCTGACCCGACCGGTGCAGGAGAACCGCGCGTTGGTCCTCAGTGGGCCGCGTCCGCTGCGGCCCGGCGACCAGGTCACCGCCCTCGCGGGCGTGCTCGGGCGGCCCCTGCGCTACGAACCGCTGTCGGACGACCAGGCACGCGCCGAGATGCTGGCCGACACCCCTGCCGAGGTCGTCGACGCGTTCTTCCGCTTCTTCACCGACGGCGAGTTCGACGACTCACGCGTCGTCGACACGGTCCACGAGCTCACCGGGCGGCCAGCCCGCACCTTCGAAGACTGGGCCACCGAGCACACGTCCGCCCTCCTGTAGCCGATCGGCCTCACCGGAGCACGCTTCGAGCGGGTGAGCCTCCGGGGCGCCACCTTCACCGACCTGTCCCTCAACGGCGCCACCATGCGCGCCGTCGACCTCTCGGGGGCCCAGGTGCGCGGCGCCCTCCTCAACGGGAGCCGAATGCGCGGCGTCGAGCTGGTCGACGTCGAGATCAGCGGCGAGCTGCAGGACGTCGTCGTGAACGGCGTCGACATCGCGCCGCTGGTCGAGGCAGAACTGAACCGACGCATGCCCGAGCGAGCGAGCATGCGGCCCGAGAACAGCGACGGGTTCCGCACGGCGTGGGCAATCCTGGAGCGGCTGTGGGACGGCACCGTGGCGCGTGCGAGGGCGTTCCCCGAAGCGGCGCTCCACCGCAGCGTCGACGACGAGTGGTCGTTCATCCAGACCCTGCGGCACCTCAACTTCGCCAGCGCCGCCTGGGTCGAGCGGATGATCCTCGGCAACGCCTCGCCCTGGCACCCCTTGGATCTGCCGTGGGACGAAGCGCCCGGGTGGGACGGCATCCCGTGGGACCGCGAGGCACGACCCTCGCTCGACGAGGTGCTCACGGTCCGTCGCGAACGCCAGGCCACCGTCCATCACGTCATGGCGTCGCTCGCCGACGAGCAACTCGCCTCCGACGTGATCTGCACCGAGCCGGGATGGCCTCATGATCGGACGCACTCCGGCCTCAAGCGGCCGGCGCATCGTCCCAAGGAGGAGTGGGAGCACGGCCGCTCGCCGAACGTGACTGACCGCCTGTGGACTGATCTCGGATCCGACTGATTCTCGGATGCCGTGCGCTCGCCGTCACCGTCACCTCCCGCCGTGCCTCGTTCCGTGGTCATCCAACGACGGGAACCGGTCGTAGAACCACACTAGGTGGCTGTGCGCGCTAGGTTTCGCCCTCGGGTCCCCGCATCTCAGCGGGGAGGACAGGGAGGGAACATGAGAAAGCCACTTGCGGCCGCTGCTTTCGCGGCGGCACTCGTCGTCGCGATGGGTGGAGCTGCCTCGGCGGGTGAAATCACCGGCAACGGGAAGCCCACGCCGATCAACGGCGGCCAGGCCGGGTCGATCTGCGCGTTCTCCGGGCAGAACGACGACCCGACCGGAGGGGGCGATCCGTTCGAGGACGGACGGACCCAGAACTGGGGTCACGTGTTGGACGACGCCAAGCAGTTCATCGGCGACGGGGACAACGGGGCCAACGAACTGGCCTCGATGATCAACGCGGAAGGGCCCGGTTCGAACTGCCGGGGATTCGCCAGCGGCGGCTAGGAACGATCCGGGCGCCGGCCGACCTCCGACTTGTCGAGGCCGGGGGTCGGCCGACCGCCCGTTCGCCACGCCGCCGTGGACGAACTCGCGTGGCCGGATCGGCGAACAGATCGACCGCATCCCGCATCGCTCGGCCACGCGGCGTCGGCGTAGACATCGGGCGCATCACGCCGCGTGGGGGATGCGGACACCTCTCAACCGGGCGCAGTATCGAGACCTACCCCGATTCGAGGAGGTCCCCGTGGCCGATACGACAACGACGACCGAGGTGCCCAGCATCCGATCGTTTCGAGTCAACGTCCCCGACGAAGAACTCGCGGAGATGCGTCGCCGCATCACCGCGACTCGCTGGCCCACCCGCGAGCTCGTCCCGGACCGATCGCAGGGCGTGCAGCTCGCGACCATGCAGGAGCTCGCCCGCTACTGGACGAGCGAGTACGACTGGCGCAGGTGCGAGGCGAAGCTGAACGCGCTTCCGCAGTTCACGACCGAGATCGACGGGGTCGAGATCCACTTCATCCACGTCAGGTCGCAGCATGAGAACGCGTTGCCGCTGATCATGACGCATGGCTGGCCCGGCTCGGTGATCGAGCTGCTCGAGACCGTCGGCCCGCTCACCGACCCGACCGCGCACGGCGGCAACCCCGAGGACGCATTCCACCTGGTGCTGCCGTCCTTGCCCGGCTACGGCTTCTCGGGCGAGCCGACCGAGCTCGGCTGGGATTCCGGCCGCACCGCACGCGCCTGGGCGGAGCTGATGCACCGCCTCGGCTACACCCGCTACGTCGCCCAGGGCGGCGACGTGGGTGCCCTCGTCACGGACCTGATGGGCCGCCAGGCCGTCGAGGGTTTGGCCGGCTACCACCTGAACCTGCTCACGGCGGCGCTCGCGATCGGCGATCACCTGCCCAAGGAATCCGAAGAGGAACGCGCCGCGGCCGAGGCGTTCGGGACGTTCAGGGAGGACGGCTTCGGCTACTTCCTCGAGATGGCCACGCGGCCACAGACGATCGGCTACGCCCTGCTGGATTCACCCGTCGCGCTGGCGGCCTGGTTGCTCGACCACGACACGGACAGCTTCTACAAGATCGCCCGCGCGTTCGTCGACGGCGAGCCCGTGGGCAATCTCACCCGGGACACCATCATCGACAACATCACGCTGTACTGGCTGACCGGCACCGCCGCGTCGGCGGCCCGGTCGTACTGGGAGGACGGACGAGCGCTGGCCGCCGCGCTTGCGAGCGGCCAGCCTCCTCCGGCGGTCTCTGTTCCGGTCGGCTTCACGACGTTCCCCGGCGAGATCTGGGCGTCCCCGCGCAGCTGGGTCGAGGCGGTCTATCCCGGCCTCGCCTACTTCAACGAGGTCGACAAGGGCGGCCACTTCGCCGCCTGGGAAGAACCGCAGCTCTTCTCCGAGGAACTACGCGCCGCGTTCGCCGGCGTGCGGTGACGCACCGGCGTCACGTCGAGAGGACGCGCCTCGATGATGCTCGGATCCGGGCGGCTCGCCGGGTGATCGACCCGATTTTTCTCGACACTCCGCTGTACCGCTGCGAGGCGCTGGAGCCCGACCTCGGGTGCACGGTGAGCATCAAGCTCGAGACGGCGAACCCGGTCCGCAGCTTCAAGGCCCGCGGCACCGAGGTCGTCGCGAGCCTGCTCGCCGACACTGGCTCGCGATCCGTGGTGTGCGCCAGCGCGGGCAACCTCGGCCAGGCCCTCGCTTGGTCCGGTCGTGGCCGGGGGCTCGACGTCACCGTCGTGGCATCCCGCCTTGCGCCTGCGGCCAAGCTCGATCGCATCCGCGCCTTGGACGCCACGTTGGAGCTGGTGGACGGCGACTTCGAGATGGCTCGCGAGCGGGCGGCGGCCGTCGCGCGGTACGACGGCATCCGGTTGGTCGAAGACAGTCTGGACATCGAGACCTGCGAGGGCGCGGCGACCATCGGCCTGGAACTGGTGGACACCGTGCCGTCGTTCGACGCCGTCCTGATCGCTCTCGGCGGCGGGGCGCTGGCCACGGGTGTGGGTCATGTGGTGAAGGCCTGGGCGCCCGACGTCGAGGTGATCTGCGTCCAGCCGCGGGGCGCACCGGCGATGACACACTCGTGGCACCAACGGCGCGTCGTCACCACCGACTCGACCAACACCATCGCTGACGGCGTCGCCGGCCGGCGTCCCATCCCGGCTGTCCTGGACGACCTCCTCCTGGTCGCTGACGACGCCGTCCTCGTCCAGGAGGCATCGATCATCGCCGGCATGCGGATGCTCCTCGACCACGCTGGCCTCGTCGTCGAACCATCGGCCGCGCTCGGCATCGCGGCGATCCTCGAAGACCGCGACCGCTTCGCCGGCCGACAGGTGGTCACCATCGTGTGCGGCAGCAACGTCGACGTGGACGCCTATCACCGCTGGGTCGGCGCGACTCGGCCTCGCTGGGTGGACGCGGGGTAGGGCCTGTGAGCAGGCCCTCTATAACCCGGTCGGGCCGGTGTCGATCTGACGTTTAGGCTGCCGGGCATGTTGGGGCGTGTTGGCGTGGTGGCGGTCTCGGTGATGACCGTCGCCGCGGTGGCGTGTGGTCAGGGCGATGGCGACGAGGCGGGTGACGTCGAGGCCGGTCCGCCAGTCGGCTTCGCGGCCACCACGGAGTACGTGGCGGACGCGATCGGCGACCTCGACGAGGTGCCCCACCGTTTCGAGATGTCGGTCAGAATCGGCGTCGAGACCGGGGGTGGGTCAGCGGACATCGGTTCCACCCTCCGCGGCGAGTTTGACGGCGAGCGCCTGGGGCTGGCGATCGAGCCGACCAGCGCGCTGGGCTTCGGGTCGGAAAGCGAGGAGATCCTCGACCGGGCGGGCAAGGTGCTCTACGTCCGGGTGGCGAACGCCGAGGAGATGCTGGAGCTCATGCCCGACGTGGGTGCGCAGAGGGACCTCCTCGAGCTCCTCGCCACCAGCGGTGACCGGTGGGGACGAGTCGATCTGCACGCGATCGAGGACGTCCTGCCCGACGACTTCGTCGACCAGGCGGCCGACCTCCGGGTGCAGGGACTCAGCCCGAGCAGCTTCGCCCGGCTGGTCACCGACGCCGAGTCGGTCGAAGAGGCCGGCACGAAGGAGATCCAGGGCGAGACGATGACCGGCCTCGCGGCCATGGTCTCCGCGGGCGACATCTCGCGTGCCCAGGCCGGCGGCTCAGCTGCACCGTCGTCCACCACGACCGTCGCCGACGACGAGCCCGAGCCGGGTTCGATCGCCGACGTGATGGCCGATCTCCGCTACCAGGTCGAGGTGTGGTTCGACCATGAAGGCAACATCCGCCGGCTGGTGCTGGACCAGACCGAGGCGTACGACGACCTGTTCGAGAGGATCGGCGATGAGCCGGGTGGGACCCCGCCGTCCCCGTTCACCTCGGTCATCACCCTCGATCTGTTCGACTACGGCGACGACATCGACGTCAACATCCCAGACCGCGGCGACACGATAGACATCACCGAGGAGTTCGCCCGCCAGTACGAGTGACCGGCCCGCCGCCTCTCCCGAGTCGAATCCCCCGACACGGCTAGCTCGCGCTGCCGAGCAGGTGGGTCAGCCCGGTGAGTGACGGCATGAAGGCGTAGAACCCGCCGGTCGGGAGGATCCAGGTGTTGGTGACCTTCACCGGGACGGATCCTCTCCGGGGCAGGGGGATCTCCACGATGCAGCCGTCCCGCGCCCTCTGGCTGATCAGAGGGTCGGGCGACGCATTCGCTTCCGGCGCGTAGGTCGCGTTGGCCCAGTACGCCTGCAGCCTCTCGAACTGCTGCTCGATCGAGGCCTGGTAGCAGACGAAGATGAGGCCCTCCTCCCCGTTCGTGCGGAACGGGATGCCCCGGCGCAGGATGGCATGGTCCGCGGCGTCGGGTGTCCTCGGGTTCATCTTGCGGACGTGGGCATGGCGGGGGCAGCTGCGGCCGAGGTGATCGTCGGCGTAGTCGAACGCGTCGCCGGGGTCGGTGACGTGTCGGGCCGCCGTGATCGGGCTCCGTGTCAGCGGGGTGCCGTCCGTCCGCCGACCGACCTCCATCGCGGCCACGCCGGGGGGGTCAGCCGTGCCGTAGCCGCTCAGGTTCAGCTTCTTCGCGACCTTGTCGCAGTGGGTGTCGAACTCCGCCCGGTTCTGCAGGAAGCGCACCCACACCATGAACGAGCCATTCGTGGTGACCGGATGACCGTCGGCGACGAGGAACCGCTCCGCGGGCAGCGGCGGGACGAAGGACCCGGCGCGTGGCAGATGGAAGCCCCTGACCCGCGGCTGGGACAGGCCGTCGGCGAAGCCGAACAGCTCCCGCTGCCGGCCGTTCAGCACGGCGCCGGGCTGCTCGGAGGGTGTGCCGAACCCGCGCGCCACGCGTTGCTTCACGGCCTCGACGTGCCCGGCGAGGAGCTTCCCGTCCCGACCCCCGAGGTTGAGGACGACATGGGCGTCCTTCCCGACCGTCCACTCGGTCGAGGGCCCGAGGAGGTCGAACGGAGCCTCTTCGTCGTCGATGCGGATCTTGCTGTGGGAGCGCTCCGCCAGGCCGGTGCGGAACGCCTCGTGGGCCTGGAACACGCCGTCGAGATCGACCTCGGGGGCGAGCTCGCGAAGACCCGCGAACGTGAAGCCCACGTTCGTCGACGTGGCCATCGTGGGCTCGCCCGGCGCGCTCACGGCGGCCGCGGCCGTCGTGAGGTCCGGGAGCAGGCCCGTCAGCTCCTCCCGTGCCCGATCGCGATCCACGACCCGCAGCAGCAGGAAGTGCTGGGCGTAGTCGAGGTCCTCCTTGCCCCTGAACCCGGGGACGATGTCGCCCTGGATCTCGTCGGTGCGCAGATCCGGATGCTCGAGCAGACCCATGGTCTCGCCTCCATCGCCAATCCTCGTGACCGCCACGAACAGCGCGACGTAGAGTCAGAGCGTGGTGGGCTGCCCGCTGATACACGGCGGGTGCCCTCGGGCAGGTCTCGAACGAGGCACGGTGAGATGTTGGCGGGACGCACCAGGGAGCAGGTCTTGCTCGATCGCTGGCTGCAGGAGGCCAGCGACGGCCAGCCGCGCTTCGCCCTGATCAGCGGCGACCCCGGCATCGGCAAGAGCCGCCTGCTCATGCACTGGGCGGCGAACGCGCGCGCGGGAGGGACCAGGGTGCTCGTGGGGTCGGCGTTCGAGAACGTCACGACCCCGTTCCTGCCGATCGCCACAGCCGTCGAGGCGCTCCCCGGGATGGCCGACGTGTTCGTCGACCCGCCCGCCGAGCTCGACGGCGGTCGCGCCGACATGCTGGTCCATCATTCGGTGGCCGGGGGGCTCATCCGGGCCGCCACCCACCGGCCCGTCGTGATGGCGATCGACGACGTCCACTGGGCGGACCCCGGCACCCTCGGCTTCCTCCACAACCTGATCGCGACGCTCAGCCAGCCGGCGAGCGGACTGCCGATCCGCATGTTCGTGGTCGCGACCTCCCGTGCAGTCGTGGATGACCCGGCCGTCGACGCCGCCCTCGACCGCCTCGGCCGCGAGCCCATCGCCCGGCGGTTGCGGATGGCGGGACTGGACGAGCTGGGGCTGCACGAGATGCTGACGTCCCGCTGCCAGGGGTCCCCCAGCCCGGCGTTCCTGAGTGCGGTCCTCGATGCGACGTCGGGCAACCCGCTGCTCGCCGAGCTGATCGTCGAGGAGCTGGAGCTGCGCGGCCTGATCGAGACCCGCAACGGTCACCTGGTCGCGGACCCCGACGCCGTCCGGCTGACCGTCTCGCCCGAGCTGGGACAGGCGTGCGCGCCCCGCCTCGGGCGCATCGGGCCCGCAGCCCGCGAGCTGCTCGAGGTCGCGGCGCTGCTCGGCGACGGCGGCTCGCTGGACCAGCTGGCGGCGATCGCCAAGGTCGACGAGGACGAGCTGCTCGCCGTGCTCGCCGAGGCGGAGGAGGCCGCCGTCGCCACCGCTGTGGGCTCGATCTACCGGTTCAGCCACCCGATGTTGCGCAGCGTGTTGGTCGGCTCGATGTCCGGGCACCGCCGTCTCGCCGGCGAGCGACGCATCGTCGAGGGGCTCCTGACCCGCTACGGCACCGGCGACGACCGCGTGGCGTTGACCATCGTCGAGCACGCCCGCCGGAGCCGGCAGCCGCTGCGGGGCGCGCTCATGGCCGAGCTGGTCGAGGCCGCGGGCCGGTACGCCGCCTCCCTCGGCGCGTGGGCGGCCGCGGCAGACTGCTACGAACAGCTACTCGACACGCTGGACGACCACACCGAGCCCGCTCGCCGGGCACGTGTCGAGCTCAGCGCCGGCATGGCCCACCGCCACAACGCCGACTACCAGGCCGCGCATCCGCACCTCGTCCGGGCAGTCGACCTCGCATCGGGGAGCGAGGACGTCGACACCTGGGGCGAGGCCCTGTTCTGGCTGACGAGCGCCCAGGTCCTCGAACGGGTGCCCGATGCCCGGGTCGACCCGGCCCTTGTCGAGAAGTTCCTCGACTACGCGGGCGACGCCGTCCCCGACGCGCAGGCCCGCGTCCTCGCCAACCTCGCGGAGTTCCAGTTCAGCGAGTTCGACCTGGCGTCCGCCCTGCCGGCCCTGACGCAGGCCAAGGAGATGACCGGCAAGGCGACGCGCACCGGCACCCATCACTTCGTCGCCACCGTCGAGGGGCTTCACCACCTGGGACGGCTCGACCTCGGACGGGCCGAGGACTGCTTCCGGGAGGCGATGGCCCTGTCGCGCGATCACGAGGATCCGTGGCAAGCCGTGTTCATCGAGGTCGGGTTGCCGCTGGTCGACCTTCTCGCAGGCGAGCTCACCCGCGCCACGACCGAGGCCATGGCGGCGGCCCGCTCGGCGGTCACGACCAACCAGTGGCACCTGCACGGCCTGGCGACGGCGTGCAGCGCGGCCGCCGCGATCGGCCAGGGCCGCGTCGCTGACGGCGAGCGCCATGCGACAGCGGCCCTGCAGAGCTTCCGGCGGTCCGACTACTACTGGGCGGCGGCGCTGGGCGTGCCCAACCTGGCCGCGGCGCGGGCCTACCAGGGCGACCGTCTCGGCGCCCTCCTTGCGCTCGACGAGTGGCCCGACCGGGAGGACCACCAGATCGCCCGCGACGCGCTGCGGGTGGAGATGCTGTGCGGCGAGCGGTCGCGGGCCGAGGCGCTGGTCGCGGACGCCCGGTTGCAGCCGCTCGGCGGGGACCCGACGGTGTTCTCGCTCGACCACGCGCTCCTCGCCGTCGAGGCCGGCGACTACCTGGACGACCTGGCCCTGGTCGACGCCGGCTACGACTACCTGGCGTCGGTCCCGCGCACGGTGGCCTTCGGCATCGAGTGGTGCATGGGCGTCCGGCGGGTCCTCGGTCTCGGCGCGCTCCGGCTCGGGGACATCGACGAGGCACACCACTGGCTCGACCAGGCGCGGCGGGACGCCGAGGCGGGCGCGTCCCCGGTCGAGGAGGCGCGCGTCGCCGTCGTGCACGCTCGCCTGCTGGCGCAGGCGGGCTCGGACGGGAGCGCCGTCCGCTCCGCGCTGCGGCCGGCGCTGGACTACACCACGGACGCCCGGTTGCTGGCTCTCGAGGCGGAGGTGCAGCGGGCCTGGCCCGGTCACCGGCCCGACCTCCGGCGTGACCTCGTGGTTCTCTACACCGATCTGGTCGGCTCGACGGAGCTCAACGTCCGGGCCGGCGACGACATGTATCTGGAGCTGCTGCGGGAGCACAACAGGATCGTGCGGCGACGTCTCACCGCCTTCGGCGGCATCGAGTTCGCCTTCACGGGCGACGGCGTGGGAGCGTCGTTCGCCTCCACCGACCGGGCGCTGGCGTTCGCGCTCGGGCTCCAGGGCGACTTCGACGACGCCAACGGCGCGCACCCCGAGTTCCCGCTGCAGGTGCGCATCGGCCTGGCCCGGGGCGACGCCCTCGAGGACGAGGGCAACCTGTTCGGGCAGACCGTCGTGCGGGCCGTGCGGGTGTGCGCGGCCGCGGGCGCCGGCGATGTCCTCGTGGACGAGGACGTCCCCGAGTCGGTGGATCCGTCGATCGCGCGCTTCTCGACGGCGGGGCGGGTGCACCTCAAGGGCTTCGGACAGGCCGAGCTCCACCGCGCCCGCCCGCTCGTCGCCGCCGACTACTAGCCAACGACCGAGGAGTGTGTGCCATGGCACCGTCGTACCGATTCGGGAAGGGCCCCATCGTCGCGGCGCTGGAGAACGAGCTGCGCGACCGGCAGAAGTTCGACGCGCTCTACGACGACCTCGTCCGGGTGTTGGATGACATCGAGAAGGAGCGCGAGACGACGTTCGTCTCGGACTTCAAGACGACTCTCGGCACGGACGCCCGCGACCATCTCGACAACGACGTCTTCGGCAAGCAGCCGAAAGACACGACGTCGGATGAGGAGGGCGCCGAGCGGCGGCGGGTCTACTACGACGGCCTGAAGCGGGCGATGAAGCTCGCGAGGGAGCTCGGCGCATCGGATGCACCTGCGCCGATCGAGATCTTCTGGGGGTGCGGCCAGGCGTTCAACGAGTGCTGGATCTCCTGGGACAAGGCGGGTGGCTCGGGGGTCACCCTCTTCGTGCTGTCGACGGCTCCCGCGATCGGGGGCCACGGCGCCGACGATCCTCCCGGGTCCATGCAGGCCGAGTTCCCGGGCACCGATCCGGAGGAGAAGGGTTTGTACGTGGTGAGGGCCGCCGGGCCCGACGGCACGACGGTCTTCCAGGCAGGGCCCGACATCGGCGTCTGAAGGCAGGGACGCAACCTCGGGCATGGCACGACGACACCAACGCCAACCAGCCGTCGCGCTGGTGAACGCACCGGGCGCGATCCCGCCGGTGTCGACGTCGTGAACTCCCGACCTCTGCGTCCCGAACGGGCCAGCGCACGGACCACCAGGGCACATGCGGTCCAGTCGGCGCCACTTCGCGCGCTCTGGCACCGATATCCCGTATCGGACGTGGGCAAGATGTGGGCAGGCGGCCCGCCCCAGCGACCCGTGTCGACCATGACCGTAGGGATCAGCTGCTCGCGCCGGACTGGTAAGCGGGCCACGGGCTGACGGTCTCGCAGCCGAACTCCTCGGGTGTCACGTCTGCTACAACCTCGGCTAATTGCCATTGGTGGCCGGCGAGGTCCTCGAGGGTGCAGTCCCGCTCACCGTACTCCCGGTCGACCGGCGCCTCGAGCACGACGGCGCCATGCTCTCGAGCCCGGGCGAACGCTGCATCTACGTCGGCCACCCGGACCCGAACGAGGTGGGTGACACCGCCCGACGTCGGTGGGCGCCGCCCGCCGCCGACGTCGGCAACAATCACGGCACCGTCGTCCCCGACGGCCAGCTGCGCCCGATGGCTCTCGCCGATCCGCGTTCGCTCCACCAAGCCGAAGGCGGTGGTCAGAAAGATCACGGCAGATCGCACATCTGGATAGACGAGGATCGGCACCACCGTGGGCGGCGGGACCGAGCGGTTGATCTTCATGGGCGCTCCCTCCCTCTCGGCCGGTGGCCAGCGTTGGGCCCGAGCCGCATTTCGACGACAGCTGGCGGCGCAGTCCAGCGGCGAACATAGTGTGTGGATGCGGGGTCCCCTCCCGCCCGGCCATCCACGCGCCGAATCGGCGATCGGGGCGGGGAGGCTCGAGACCGAACGCGCCCATATGCGCGTCGTCGAGGCACGCGATCGACGTCCCACAACGCCGGCTGAGCAGCGTTCGCGGTCGTGGCCGAGCGGCAGTCGAGCATGGTCCCCGATGGAGCACTGGTTGCCCGCGTGCGCCGCGGAGGGCGTCCGGATGAACCGAGTGACGTCGACGGATGGCACGTCGATCCGCGTACGACCCCACGGGAACCGGACCGGCCCACTCATCCTGGTCGGCGGAGGCCTCGACGACGGCTCCGAGAACGCCCCGCTCGCTACGGAGTTGGCTGAGGCCTTCACGGCCTACAACTACGCCCGGCGTGGCCGGGGCGACAGCGGTGACACCCCGCCGTATGCCCTGGCACGCGAGATCGAGATGAACCTCTTGACTTAAAGCCAACATGAAGTTCTACGATCCGGACGATGAGGTTCTCACACCCTGACGACGAGCTCCTCACGCAACCGATCGGCTATTGGAGCTGGGCGGCCAACCAGTCCGTCGTCGGCCACATTCGCAAGGCCCTCGCCACCGTCGAGCTCAGCCAACCCCAGTGGTGGGTCCTCAACCAGCTGGGCGATCCGGAAGGCGTCCACACCCGTCACGGTCTGACGCAGTTGCTGCAGGGCTACCTCGGCGTCGGCGATCAACTCCAGGTCGACATCGACGACCTGATCGCGCGCGACCTGATTGCCGTCGACGATGAGGACTCCGTCGCCATGACCGAGGACGGAGAACGAGTCCTTGCCGATGCCAAAGAGGTCCAGCGAGTCGCGCAAGCACAGATCCACGACGGAGTGTCCGACGAGCAGTTGATCACAACCTTGAAGGTCCTCCGGCGGATGATCCACAACACCGACGGGAAGTTCTGGCACCACTAACGACCATGGAGGACCAGACCTCCTCGGCCCGCCGAGTCGAGTCCGACGCCCTCGCTCGGCCCTCTTCACATGCCGGCATCCACTGGAACACGCCCGCTGCACGCCACCCCTCCACAGCCGGTGACAGAAACCGGACCCCGCGCAACGACCTCCCGGTGGCCGCCACTGGGCAGGTTCGGCCGCACAGATCGACCGATTCCCGCTACCCGGGAGCGCCGCCGGTAGACGCTCGGGAATGGGTGATCTGCTCGCCGTCGATCGGGTCTCGGCGACCAGCCACCGGGCTTGCTTGGTAGCGGGATACCCGGTGATCTGCCCGGCCACCGTGGCCACCGAACGGTGTCCCAGAACGTTCGGCGTGTCGGTCGCGGAAGGTGCCACGAAACGCCGGGTGAGCGGCACGGGCCGGGCTGACGTCGACAACGGCCATCGCCCACCCACTGTGGGCCGCGAAACCAACCGCCACATTCACCGGGCCGTACCGTACAAACGGCCCGCCAGAGGAGCGGCTCACCCAGGCCCGACAGACCAGGTGCCCAGTGGGGTGCCGCGAGGCGCACTCCGTCACGCATCCTGATTTGGCGGAGGCTCGCCACGACGACGTGTCCGAGGTTCGCACCCAGGACTCCCCTACCTCACGCCGGGAAGACCGCGGCGCTGCGGGGTCGCGAACATCGCGGCCAGGATCCAGCCGAGGGAGCTGTGCCCCGAACGCCCGCCTGACGGCGCTGTCCTCCGTCGACCCCATCCGCCAGGAGCCCTGGTGCCCTTCACCCGCCCGGGATCTTGGGGCCGAGCGCGGCACGAAAATGTGGGCAGGCTCCCGGCGTTGTCGCCAGAAACCTGCCCTGACCTGGTCGGGTGGGGGAGATTTGAACTCCCGACCTCTGCGTCCCGAACGAACCAGCCACCGCGCTACCAGGCCATATGCGCTCGAACACCTCCCGCATGGTGCGCAGTGGGCCCGATGTGGCCGGTTGCACGTGGGCAAGATGTGGGCAGACCTCCGCCACAGGCCCGGCCGACAAGCGACGAGCGGGCGCCACCTGACGACGGCGATCGCCGGACCTGCGCGCGACCGACTGTTTCCCAACCTTTCGACTGACTCGCCGACCCTAAACAAAACCGCTGTTCTGTTGCTAGTGACTCTAGGATCTGCGGCGTGGATCCGGATCGTTACGCCGAGACGCCGTTCGGTGCGGCACGCCAGATCATCGGCCCACACGGCTATGTGGCGTACTTCCCGAAGCCGATCCCTCGTGAGCTCGCGATCTCTCGTGACAACCTCATGCGGATCGCGGATGCCGAGGCGGCCTTGGGTCGCCTGGCCGGCACAGGGCGCCTGCTTCCCGACCCCCACCTCCTCGTCCGGCCCTACCTCCGCCGGGAGGCGGTGGCATCCACGCGCATCGAAGGAACCCAGGCGTCCCTCGTCGACGTCTTCGATGCCGAGGCCAGCGAGCAACCACTCGGGGCGGACGTCGAGGAGGTGGTCAACTACGTCCGCGCCATGGAGATCGGACTCCAGCGGCTGGAGACACTTCCGCTGAGCACGCGGCTCATCCGCGAGATGCATGCCGTGATCCTCGCCGGCGTCCGCGGGCGAGAGCGACAGCCAGGCGAGCTCCGGGCGACTCAGAACTGGCTCGGTCCCCCCGGGGCGACGATCGACACGGCCCCCTTCGTACCGCCGCCACCAACAGAGGTGGGCGGTCTCCTCACCGACCTCGAACGGTTCATCCACGAGCAGCCGCTGCTGCCGCCACTGGTCCAGGCCGCGCTGCTGCACTACCAATTCGAGACGATCCACCCGTTCCTCGACGGCAACGGCCGCCTCGGACGACTCCTCATCGTCTTCTTCCTCGTGGTACGGGATCGGCTTCCAGAACCCCTCCTCTACCTGTCGCCCTACTTCGAGGCGCGTCGCGAGCGCTACTACGACGCCCTCCAAGCAGTCCGCGAACGAGGAGACGTTGATTCGTGGGTGGAGCTGTTCCTCGAGGCGGTCAGCACTCAAGCAGTTGACGCGGTGCTTCGCGCCGAGCGGCTCCTCGCCCTCCGGGAGCGCTATCGCACATCAGTGCAAACGACAACGCGCGGCGCAGCCACCCAACTGGCCGAACTGACCATCGAGCAGCCGGTCCTGACGACGAGAGTCGTGGAGGAACGCCTCGGCATAACCCGTCCGGCGGCCCTCAAGGCGCTTCGACACCTTGAACACGTCGGAATCCTCGTCGCCGCGGCCGACGGACCGCGCCGCCAGCTGCGGTGGCGCGCCGACGAGGTGCTCTCCGTCCTCTCAGACGGGATGTGACGCTCAGCCGCCACCAGAGCCACGTGGGCAGGCCCCGGCGTTGCCGCCGAGGGGCATGTTCCGGACCTGGTCGGGTGGGGGAGACTTGAACTCCCGACCTCTGCGTCCGGAAGACGGGTCGGGCGGCCAAGGGCGGACGACCTCGGACTGCACCGCCTGGTGGGCCCGACATGCGAGCGGGACGGATGCTCACGGCCGAAGGCGAACGCGCGATGAACGCGCGATCCCGCTCCCCCCTCGCTCGCCTTTGAGGGCTGTCCCTCATGTGATCCGAAGGCGCGCACGATCACGCTGTAGGCATGCTCAAGGTCAAGGTCGTCGTGATCGCCTCCTCGATCCTCGCCGCCGCCACGGTTCTCTGGATGCGGCAGACACCCGACGCTCTGCTGCGCGTCGAATCGTTCGGAGGCGCCACCACGGAGGTTGCCTTCTGGAGCGCACCGACGTTCGTGCTCTACGTCCTGCTGGCGCGTTCTCGAGCTGCCGTCGTCGGAGAGGGCCTGGTGCTCGCCGCCATCTTTGTCGCAGGTTGGTGGTCTTATGCGACGGACTGGCACTCGACGGCTTCGCTTGGCCCTGCGGGTTCAGGCTGGCTCGTTGGGCCAACCGTAGTAATCGGAGTCCGACTCGCAGAGTTGGTTCGCACCAGCCGAGGCCGCCAGGCGCGATGACTCGGGCCGCTCTGAGCGACTGGCGATCGGGCGACCCGACCATTCCCGGGACTGGCGGGTCGGAGCCCTCCGGTCCCACATCGCCCAACCCGGGGTCTTCCACTCGATCCCTGCTTGTAAGGCACTCCGGGGCGTCCGTCGCGGTTCATGCGGTGAGGTCTTAGTGCAGGTCAGAAGGGGTGGAGCAACCGTGCGGCACATGGAGGTGCGCGGCCTGCCCGCAGACGACGTGAAGGGGCTGCCCTTCACGGCGCCCGATGGCGGCGTGCTGCGGTACTCGAACTGGTTCCGGCGGGCGTGGTGACCGGCCTGTGTCGCCCTGGTCTTGGAGGCATGGTCGAGGACGAGGTCGGCCGCAAGGTGCGGTACGAGGGTCTCGGGTTCCATGACCTGCGGAAGGCGAACGCCACGGCGCTCGTGGCCGAAGGGGTCGACATCAAGACGGCCCAAGGGTTGCTCGGCAATTCCAGCTCGCGGCTAACGCTCGACCACGACGCCCAGGTCGTGACCGAGCAGGGCCAGCAGCGGCCAAAGCCTTGGGACGACGGTTCCTGCAACCGTCGTCGCTCGATCGACGAGCGACGGAGGGCCCTGGAACGCGCTTCAGGCGGCACCGAGATGACGTCCCGCGTCGTGGTGGAGAAGTGATCTCCGGCGTGGTTGATCGTAGGCGTCAGCCCCAGAAGATGCCGGTGGGGTCGTCGTCGATCTCGTTGAGGAGCTGGGAGAGCTGTGGCGTGGGCTCGACCATGTCGTAGTAGTGCCAGCGGCTGTTGCGGTCGGCGCAGTAGAGCCGCCAGTGGTGGTCGGCGGGGTCGTAGCGGAGTTGGGCGACAGGTTGGCGGGTCCAGTCGGTGCCGAGGTCGGGGTGCCAGGGTGGCCGGCACTCGAAGATGGTGATGCTCTTGCCGCGCACGTCGGCACTCGACGCGCAGCTTCGTCGCGGTGGTGGGCTGGGATCTTGTCGTCGCAGTAGCGGCGCACTGCGGCGAGCGCGGTGTCGGGAACGCCTGGCCGGGAGGGCACCCCGGCCACGCGTAGAACCCCGCGCTTAGCCGGCCAGGCGTCGTCGGGTGCGCGCTGGCGGCGGGGAGGTCCGGGGCGCTCTGGCGGAGGCGAGCCATCGAGGTCTCTGACAGGTAGCGGCGTTCGGCCACGGCCCACTCGTCGTGTTGTTCGACGATGACGGCGGTGACGAGCCGGTCGATGGCGGCGTCGTTTGGAAACACGCCCACGACATCGCAGCGTCGCTTGACCTCCGGTGGACCCGTTCGAGCGGGTTCGTCGACCAGATCTTGCGCCAGTGCTCGAGCGGGAAAGGCCGAGAACGCCAGCAGGTCATCCCGGGCGTCGACGAGCATGGCGACGACGTCGGGGAACTGGCCCGCCAAGGGTGGCGGTGATCCGGTCGAACTGCTCGGCGACGGCGGCGGCATCGGGCTGAGCGAAGATCGTGCGGATCGCGGCGGCGACCATCTCGGCGTTCGCACGCGGGCACCCGAGCCAGCACGTTGCGCATGAAGTGGACCCGGCAGCGCTGCCAGGCCGCGCCGATCATCACGGTGGCGACCGCCTTGGTGAGCCCGAGGTGATGGTCGGAGATCACCAGCCGCACGCCGGTGAGACCGCGAGAGCGCAGCGAGCGCAAGAACTCGGCCCAGAACGCCTCGTCCTCGCTGTCGCCGACCGCGCAGCCGAGCACCTCCCGGTCGCCGTTCATGCTGACCCCGGTGGCCACCACGACGGCGCGGGAGACGACTTGGCCGCTGACGCGACCCTTGAGATAGGTGGCGTCGAGGAACAGGTAGGGGAACTCGACATGGCCCAGCGGCCGGGCCCGGAACGCGGCCATCTCGGCATCCAGGGCCGTGCAGATCCGGCGACACCTCGCGACTTCGAGATGCCCGAGGTGGCGCCGAGGGCGGCAACGAGGTCGTCGACCTTGCGGGTCGACACGCCGTGCACGTAGGCCTCCATCACCACCGCGAACAGCGCCCGGTCGATGCGGCGGCGGCGCTCGAGGATCGACGGGAAGAAGCTGCCCCGCCGCAGCTTCGGGATCTTCAACTCGACATCGCCGGCCTTGGTCGCCAACAGCCGATCCCGATTACCGTTACGCCAGGTCGACCGACCCTCGTTGCGCTCGTAGCGCTCGGCGCCGATCACCTCGGTCGCCTCCGCCTCGATAAGCGCCTGGAGCACAAGCTCGACGCCCTTGCGGATCACATCGAGGTCGCCGCCGGCGCGGATCGCGTCCAGCAGCTCGGTCACGTCAGACTTGGTGAGGGTCACCGGGTACCTCCCTACAGCTCGAACTTGGCGGTTCAAGCCGAAGATCTCCCGGTGGCCCACCTCAGAGGTGGACCCCGGCTTCTACACCACTCCCTGGGACGTCAACCGGCACCGAAGCGCCGCCTGAGCTGGAGTCGGGTGGGGGAGATTTGAACTCCCGACCTCTGCGTCCCGAACGAACCGGCCACCGCACTACCAGGCCACATGCGACCTACGGCGCACCGCTCGGGGTGCTGTAGGACGCATATGGTGCCCTGCACGTGGGCAAGATGTGGGCAAGCCTCGACCCCGGCTCGAGACGCGCGATCGGAACCCTTCCTCCACATCGTGCGCCGAAGAGCTGGCCCCGCGGGTTGAGAACATGATCGGGCAGATGGGCCGAGACCCGCACGTACCCGTCGTCCTCCTCGATGACATCCCACGCCCACGCTTCGAGAAAGTCGCCGGCCGGGTGGCCACGCCCAACTAGCCGGCCTGGCTCGGTCGTGGCTACGGACGGGCGATGGGCACGTCGTCACCGGACACGGTGTCACTCGCGGGTCATGTCGACGCCACCGCCGGTGACCCGGTCGAGGTCGATGACGACGGCGACGCCGCTGCGCTCGCTGTCGAGCTTCTGCTCGAGGAGCGGGATGGCGTCATAGACGGCGGCGCGGACATCGGGATCGTCGACGACGCACCTCCATCATCGTCCGACCGACGCGATCATCAGGTCCTCGGCGACCTGTATCTGCGGGTCGGACCGTTGGCGCGCCGCGGGTTGTCCCCGAGGCAGATCTTGCGTCGCGGCGATGCTGGTGCTTGACAGCGACCGCAATTGGTGGAACCATTCTTGCGGCATCCGGGATGCGGCGCGAAGGGAAGGCATGATCGAGCGACCTGCCACTCGACGGTATGAGCCGTTGGCGAAGGAGGACCTCAGTCAGCGGGCAGCACGGGAGCTCCGTGGCGCCATCCTTGGGGGTGCGTACGCGCCCGGGGACCGCCTACCGTCCGAGCGCGAGCTCGCAGAGCAGTTCGGTGTCGACCGGCACACGCTCAGATCGGCTGTCCACGAGCTCGAGCTGCTCGGTCTGATCACCCGCCGGCAGGGCGCGGGCGCGCACGTGCTTCCGTACCGTGAGACGGCAACTCTCGATCTCGTTCCCTATCTCGTGATGAAGCCGGGGACAGAGGAGCCCGATCCTGAGGTCATCGGCTCCATCATCGATGTCGAGCGGATCATGTTCGCCGGGATGGTCTCCCTCCTCGTCGAGCGCGCCACCGACGATGACTTCGCGGTGATGCACGCAGCACTCGCGGATCTTGGGTCGGCGACTAGGACGGGGACGATGCAGGACGTCGCCGCCACCAAGCTCGTTCTCATCCGCTCGATGTTTCGCGCGACGCGTTCGATCGTGTGCGAGCTGTTCGTCAACACCTACCAGCGAATGATCCGCGGGGCGATCGACCCGGCGGGACACCTCCAAGACCTGTGGGTGCAGCGCGTAGCGAGCGGGACGCACGAGCTATTCGGCGCGCTGATCGCTGCAGCCGAGCAAGGTGATGAGGCGACCGCGCAGCAGCTGTTGCAAGCCATCCTCGACGAGATGTTGGCGATCGGGCTAGGCCCAGGCGCACGGGTCGGTGGGGTGACGGAGAAGGAAATGGGCTAGGCGGACCGCACAGCCGGCAGCTCCCGCCCGAACGCGAGAACCGTTCGACAACAGTATTCAGGCGCGCGACTGCAGTCCGGTCCGCGCATTCCAGCGGCCAGAAGGCAGAGAGACCAGAAGGCAGAGCGACATGACAAACACGGTGACCGACGACGAGGTCAGGGCCGACGAGCCGCCGTCAGCACTCGACGCGGGGGCGCTCGCCCAGCTGTTTACCGACGCCCACACGCATTCGGCCTGGCGTGATGACAGCGCCACCGACCAAGGGAATCCACCATGACCACCACGGACACCCCGCCCCCCGCCTCGACCGAGGAGAAGCACGCCTCGATCAAGCTGGTCACCGACAACGCGCAGCGAATCTTCCAGTGGAACTACGACCGCGAACGCGACCAGCTCGTCACCCTCTACAACAAGGGGATGGCGTCGCAGTGGAGTTCGGTAACCGAGCTGGACTGGGACACCGACGTCGACCCCGAAGAAGTGGTGCGGACCCAGTCGACCCCGATCCCGTTCGTAGAGATCGCGCGCGCGGCGGCGAAGATGAGCGGTTCGCCGTTCGCGAAGTGGTCGGACAAGGAGTTCACGCAGCTCGGCATCGAAAGCTTGAAGTCCCAGCTCTCTCAGTTCATGCACGGCGAACAGGGAGCGATGTTGGCGGCAGCCAAAATCGTCGAGACCGTCCCGTGGATCGACGCCAAGTACTACGCCTCCACGCAGACGATGGACGAGGCACGTCACACCGAGGTGTTCGCGAAGTATCTCCACACCAAGCTCGGCGAGGCCTACCCGATCAGCCCGTTCCTCGACGCGGCGCTAACCGCACTGATCGAGGACGGACGGTGGGACATCACCTACCTCGGCATGCAGATCGTCATCGAGAGCCTCGCGCTGGCGGCGTTCGGCGGCATGATCCAGGCGGTCGAGGAGCCGCTCCTCAACAAGCTCCTGCGCTATGTCCTGGCCGACGAGGCACGCCACGTGGCCTTCGGCATCCTGTCGCTCAAGGAGTATTACGAGGAGCTGACCGAAGCCGAGCTCAAGGAACGGCAGGACTATCTCGCTGAGAACACCCTTCGAAGCCGGTCCCGCTCAGTGGCGCCGGAGATGTGGGAACGCCTCGACATCGACTTCGACGCGGCTCTGCCCTCGATCATGGAGGCCGCCTCCACCATCGACCAAAGCCTGTTCACCAGCTTCGAGCGCGGCTTCTACTCCAAGCTCGTGCCGAACGTTCGCAAGCTCGGACTGCTCGACGCGAACAACGGATACCTTCGTCGTCTCTGGGGCGAAGCCGGGCTGCTCGAGTACGAGTTCGCGGAGGACACGGCATCGGACTACGAGAGCTACGACGCCGTGGCCCGAGACCGGGCGGCCGGCTCGACGGTGTAGCCGACTCGGACAACGCAACCCTCCTACGCGATCGGGGAACGATGACTCCTACCTTGACCGACGAACAGCGCGCCTATCTGACCGACCACATGTGGGCGGTGCTCGCCACGGGCCGGAAGGACGGATCGCCCCAGGCTTCGATGATTGGGTACGTGCTCGATGAAGAGGACCGGCTGGTCATCTCGATCAAGAGCTACACAGCCAAGTGGAAGAACGCGCTGCGGCAGCCGCACGTCGCCGTCATGGTTCCCGACGGCCGCGCCAACGCCACCATCTATGGCACGGCCGAGTGCATCGACACCGACCCACTGCGCGCCGAGCTGACCGCCGATGTGTTCGAACGCCTCTCTGGCGAGGAGCGGCCGGACCCGACGTCGATCGTGCCGAGGCTCGACGAGCAACAGCGCACAGTCCTACGCATCACCGCCGACAAGCTCCTGTTCAACGCTTGAGACCGGAGGCACGCCAGATGACGACCCGAACCGAGGGACCGACGACGATCGTTCTCACCGATGAGATGAGCGACGGGCTCTCGAACGTCCTCACCAACGGATGCCCGGTCGTAGCCGCCAGCGTGGACGCCGAGGACCGACTGAAGCTGGCGTTCATTGACCCGCGGCTGATCCAGCGTTGACCGAGGGAGCAGCCGTGCCCGGCGGGGCACCGACGAGCCGCCCATGGGTCAGGCCCGAGCCGGGACGGCTGGTCGGGCGCGGCCACCCTGCCGGAGACTTCCTCGAAGCGTGGGCGTGGGATGTCCTCGCAGAGGACGACGGGTACCTGCGGGTCTCGGCCCACCTGCCCGACCACGTGCGCAACCCGCGCGGGCAGCTCTTCGGCGGGTTCACCCCCACCTACGTCGACCTCATCGCGCTGTTCACCGTCCGGTCGCGCGCGCAGCGAACCGACCGCGCCCGCCACCGCTGGCTGGCGACGACCAGCATGCGGGTCGACTACTTCGAACCGATCGTCGGTCCCAACTTCATCATCGACAGCCGGCGCGAGAAGCAGCGAGGACGCACGCACCACGTGCTGACACGGTTTCTGCAAGACGGCGAGCTTGCCGTGATCGCTGCGACCACGTTGCGCGAGATCGCGCACGAGAGCCCACTCGGCGACACGTAACCGCCAGCCCTCGCCGGTGCCGGCGCCGGACATCACACAGGCCTCGACTGCTGATATCAGGTCGTGGGATCGGTGGTGGGTTCCATTCGCCAGCCTGACGATGACCAGAGGGCCCCGAACAGGATCTTGCGGATTACGCTCGCGGGAGCCGAGGGGAGGGGGAGACGTCATGCAGCTGTGGTCCGACGAGATAGACGCGATGCGAGACGAGGCGCGGCAGGTGGTTGCGGCCGGGATGGCCGCCATGGCCGAGACGTTCCAGGCCCCGGGCACGCCACCCACCGACCGGCAGGCCCGCGTGCAGCAGTTCCGGGACCTGACGGCGCGCGGCTACTCCGCGGTCCCGGAGGCAGAGGTCAGGGAGATCGCCGGAGTGCCGTGCCGGGTGTTCCGGCCCGACGGCCCCGCCACCGCCATCTACCTGCACTTCCACGGCGGCGGGATGATCATGGGTGCACCCGAGATGAACGACGAGGGCAACCTCGAGCTCAGCCGCCGCCATGGGATGGCTGTCGTGTCCGTGGACTACCGCCTGGCACCCGAGCATCCCTTCCCCGCCGGGCCGGACGACGGCATCGCGGTCACGCGGTGGCTGCTCGACAACGGCGGTGCCGAGTTCGGCTCGGAGCGGCTCCTCACGGCAGGCGAGTCCGCCGGCGGGTACATGGCCGCCGCGGTGCTCCTGCGCATCCGCGACGAGCTCGGCGCGATCGATCGGGTGGCCGGGGCGAACCTGGCCTACGGCCTCCACGACTGGGGCGGGTCGCCGAGCCACCGGGGGCTGCGCGCGCACGAAGGTCCCGACATGCTCACCCCCGAGGGCATCGAGTTCTTCACCGAGTGCTACCTGCCGGGTCTGTCCGACGAGGCGCGCCGAGACCCCGCTATCTCACCCGCATGCGCGGCCCTGCGCGGGCTGCCCCCGGCGCTGCTCAGCGTCGGCACGTGCGACCATCTGCTCGACGACACGCTCATGCTGGGATCGCGCTGGGCTGCGGTCAACGGCAACGCCGACCTGTTCGTCGCCCCCGACATGCCGCACGAGTTTCCGGCCTTCCCCTGCGGCATCACGACCGCGTGGTCGACGCGCACGAACGATTGGATCGCCGCGCGGTTGTGACGTGGCCGCTCGCGGAGCCGAGCGGATGGGCCGAGGAACGAGGCCTGTCCGTCGAGGCGACCCGGCAGGCACAGTGCGCTGTTGCGCCGAGGAACGAGGCGCAACGAAAACCTGCACCCGCGGCGACGGATGCCTATCCCGCGTAGGTCCTCAGCGGCTGAGGCGCGTCAGCAGGTCGACGATCTCGGGATCGGCGTCGGGGCCGTACGCGGACACGACGATGCCGCGTGCGCCGCAACCGGGGCAAACGATCCCGACCGCGAGCCTCACGGCCATAACCGCCAGAACGACTGGCCCGACGCGGCGCGGGCCGACACGGAAGCGCTCTCGTAGGTCGCCGGTCCTCGTCGCTCGACTCGGTCGCCGACCTGAGCTACACAGGCGCGCGTAGGTCCACGTCAGCGGAGGTCAGCCTCATGCTGCGAGCGCTCGCCCGTTTCTGTTACTGGCGCCGCTGGCGGGTCCTCGGGGCCTGGGTCGTCCTGTTGGTCGGCCTCGTCGCGCTCAATTCGTCCTTCGGCGGCAAGTTCCTGGACGAGTTCGACCTGCCGGGTTCGGAGAGCCAGGAGGCGGTCGACCTGATGGAGGAGCACGGGTTCGACACCCGTGCGGGCGCCACCGGGCAGGTCGTGTTCAAGGCCGACGACGTCAACGACCCAGCGGTCAGGGAGGCCATGGAGCGGGTGTTCGACGAGGTCGCCGAGGTCACCGCCCCCAGCGAGGTGGTGAGCCCTTACAGCCCCGAGGGCGCCCACCAGATCAACTCGGACGGCACGATCGCGTACGCCGAGATCAACCTGAGCGACCGCGACAGCGACCAGTTGTACGACATCGGGGAGGAGGCCCGGGCAGTGGTGGCCGACGCCGACGTGCCCCCCGGCGTCGAGGTGGAGCTGGGTGGCGACATCGCCTTCGAGCAGCCGGAGTTCTCCAGCGAGGTGGTCGGCTTCATCGCCGCGATAATCATCCTGCTCATCGCCTTCGGGTCCGTGCTGGCGATGGGTCTACCGCTGATCACCGCGATCTTCGGCGTCGTCACCGGCATCGCCATCGTGGGACTCGTGGTCAACGTCATCGGCATGCCCAGCTTCTCGAACCAGGCCGTGGCGATGATCGGCATCGGCGTGGGCATCGACTACGCGCTGTTCATCGTCACGCGCTACCGCGAGGGCCTGCGCGACGGGATGACGCCGGAGTGCGCCACGATCCGAGCGCTCGACACCGCGGGCCGGGCCGTGCTCTTCGCCGGGTGCACGGTGATCGTCGCCATCCTGGGCTTGTTCACGATCGGGCTGGACATGATCCGCGGCCTGGCGGTGGGCATCTCGATCGGCGTGCTCATGACGATGCTCGCCGCGCTGACGCTCCTGCCCGCCATCCTCGGCTTCGTCGGCACCAACATCGACAAGTTCGGGCTGCCGCACCGCCGGCGCGCCGAGCGCGCAGGTTACCAGTCGTTCTGGTACCGCTGGAGCCGCGTGATCCAGCGCCGGCCCTGGCCGGCTCTGCTCGCTTCGACAGCCATCCTGCTCGTGCTAGCCATCCCGCTCTTCGGGATGCGACTGGGGTTCGGCGATGCCGGCAACCAGCCGACGGACACCACGGTCCGTCGGGCCTACGACCTCATGTCCGAGGGCTTCGGCCCCGGCGCCAACGGGCCGTTGCTGCTGGCCGCGGAGACCCCCGGCGGCGAATCCGACCTTCGCGTACTCACGAACCTGTCCGCCGAGCTCAACCAGACCGAGGGGGTCGCCTTCGCGACGGAACCGATCCCCAACGAGTCCGGCGATGCGGCCATCATCCAGGTGCAGCCCACCACGTCGCCGCAGGACAAGGAGACCGCGCACCTGGTGAACAGCCTGCGCGATGACGTCATCCCGCGGGCCGTGGCGGGTTCGACGGCCGACGTGAAGGTGGGGGGCGCGACCGCGGCGGTCGTGGACTTCTCGAGATACACCTCAGACCGCCTGCCGTGGTTCATCGCCGCCGTGCTCGTGCTGTCGTTCCTGCTGTTGATGGTCGTGTTCCGCAGCCTGCTGGTTCCGCTCAAGGCCGTGATCATGAACCTGCTGTCGGTCGGAGCCGCCTACGGGATCCTCGTGGCGGTGTTCCAGTGGGGCTGGGGAGACAACCTGCTGGGTGTGGGCCGCGAGGGCCCGATCGAGGCCTGGATCCCGATGATGCTCTTCGCCGTGATCTTCGGCCTCTCGATGGACTACGAGGTGTTCCTCCTGTCCCGCATCCGCGAGGAATACGACCGGACACACGACAATGCCGAGGCGGTGGCCAACGGCCTCGCAGCGACCGCACGGGTCATCACCGCCGCCGCTGCGATCATGTTCTTTGTCTTCTTCAGCTTCGTGCTCGGCGACGACCGGTCTCTGAAGATGTTCGGGTTCGGCCTGGCCATGGCCGTGCTGATCGACGCCACGATCGTCCGGCTCGTGCTCGTGCCCGCGACGATGGAGCTGCTCGGCGACCGCAACTGGTGGCTGCCCCGGTGGCTCGATCGCATCTTGCCGGTCGTGCACGTCGAAGCCGACCAGGAGGTCGTCGCCGGTACCGCGCCCGAGTTGCGTCGACCGGAACGAGTGGGGTGACCCCATGGCCCTCGCAAGGGGCGCCGGCCGGGCGGGACGTCCGGAGCACCCTGCGGGAGCGTCGAGCCCCGGCAACGTCGTGTCGGCGTGGATGACGCCACACGGCTCAGACGTGACGTCGCCCGGCAGCGCCCCAGCGCGTTGCCGGCGCGAGCAAAAGGCAGCGTTGCCAATGGTTCATCTGACCGCCTTCAACGCGTTGATGTAGCAACTGTTCCGGCACGGAGCGTCAGCCCCAGATCGCCGCGGCCTGGAAGGCGACGTACGCCGCCGACGCCGCGAGTGCCACCAGCGCCGGAGCCGTCCGCTTCGCCGTGTCGCCGAAGCGGAGGTGGTACAGCACGGCGCCGACCATCAGTGCCGTCGCGCCGATGCCGGCGGCCAACCCGAGGCCGTTGAGCCACAGGCCGGCCACGACCCCGACAGCCGCGGCGATCTCGACGACACCGAGGAACCGGTAGCGCTCCCATTCGATCGCGAAGTGCTGAGCGCTCTCGCGCATCGCCGGTTGCCCGGTGACCTTGCCGACGCCACCGCCGAGCATGAACAAGGCGGTCAGCGCACCGAACACCACGATCGCAACGTTGAGAGTCGACATCGGAGAACCTCCACTGAGTTGATGTGTCATCCCGACTGTACACGGTTGAGTTGATGCGTCAACCCATTTCTCCTACGATCGCGGCATGAACGCAGCGGAGCGACCTCTGAGCGAGCGCGAGAACGCCGCCTGGCGGGTGTTCTACGAGATGCAGGAGGTGCTGCGCGGCCGCCTCGAACAGCAGCTCCAAGCCGACTGTGGCCTGTCGAATGCCGACTACACCGTGCTCGTCGCGCTCTCCGAGGCGCCGCATGGCCAGCAGCGCGCCTACGAGCTCAGCCGGCGCCTCGCATGGGAGAAGAGCCGTCTCCACCACCAGCTGACCCGGATGTGCGGCCGCGGCCTCGTCGAGCGCCTCAATGGCGACGGCCGGGCCATCTACGTCGCCATCACCCCCGCGGGGCGCGCCGCGCTCGAGGCGGCGGTACCCCCTCACCGCCGGCACGTCCGGCACCTGTTCCTCGATCGCCTCACCCCCGAACAGATCGACCAGCTCGCCGACATCTCCCGCACGATCCTCGACGGCTTCGACACGGCCTGACGCCGACGGCGGCGGGTGCAGCGGCCCCTCCCAGGATCGGCGATCGCATCCGAGTCCGTCCTCGAGTCGACGCGAAGGACGACCCCGTAGTCGCCGTCGTCGCCTCGTACGGGTCCGGATCGCGGACCTCGGCCTCCGGCCCAAGGGCCTCGGCGATGGCGTGCGGGCCCCGCCGGCCCGCTCCAGGGCGTGGTACGGCCCGGCCCGTCCTCGCCATCTTCAGCTCGATCGCCTACGACTCCCACGGAGACACGACAACGCTCGGCGCCGAGACGCTGCGCTATGACGGCGCCGACCGTCCTACCGAGACGACCGAGGGTGACGAGCGTCAGGGAACAGAGCCTGCCGCTTCGAGAACGAAGCACGCAGAGTTCTCGTGGCTAGCTTGCGGGTGGCGCCGGCAGCAGCCGCTCGAGGTACTCGGCGACGCTGCTGGCTCGGTCAATCTCACCACCAACCGCGAGCTTGTGGAGCAGGAGCGCCGTCGAGGGCGCAACTCCTTCGTTGATGTTCCAGCCTCGGACGGTGTTCTGGCGCCAGCCGGCGACATGGAAGGGCTCGCCCTCCGCGACTCGCTCGGCTTCCGCCTTCCCCGGGGCGGCGATGACGATCATCCCGTAGGGGTCGGTTGCGTCGGCGGCCTCGACCGGCCCGGCTGAGAAGAGCTTCCCTGACCTTTCGAGCTCCCAGAGCCACAGCAGGTGTTGACGACTCAGCTCCGGGAGCTTGTGGGGGTCATCCATCCAACGCTCGGTGAGTCGGATGTACACGACATAGAGCTGCGCCTGGGCCATGCACTCGAAGAGTTGATCGACGGTGGTGTTGGCAAGCGGCGCGGGATGACAAAGCCTGCCGAGTGGTCAGAGGTACTCGAGGCGGGCCTGTCGGGGGATGTCGCCGAACTCGCCGGAGTGGAAGTCCTTGAACGCCTGCGTGATCTCGGTCTTCGTGTTCATCACGAACGGCCCGCCCATCACGACGGGCTCGCCGATCGGCTGGCCGCTGTAGACCATGACGACGCTTGGCGTGTCCCCGTCACCGGTCGCCAGTGTGATCACTGACGCAGCGGTGTGGGGCACGGGGTCGGACCAGGCGATCCGGCCGGCTCGGACGGGGTGGCCAGCAACAGCGATCTCGCCGGACAGGACGTAGAAGAAGGCCCGGTCGCGGCCGGGCAGCAGGTGCTCGAGGCTGCGGTTGGGCTCCAGGGTGATCAGCGTCCCGGTGATGGGCCACGTGTTCAGCGCCGGCCCGGCGGTCCCGTCGACGTCGCCGGAGATGAGATCGATGCGTGCGCCGTCGCGCTCGATGACCGGGCGGGTCCCCGCCCGCAGGTCCTGGTAGCGGGTGTCGACCATCTTCAGCTCGGCGGGCAGGTTCACCCACAGCTGGAGGATGTGGGCGCGCTCGTTGCGGAAGGCCAGCTCGCGGTGGATGATCCCGCGCCCGGCGGTCATCCACTGGACATCGCTGGCGGTCAGCGCGCCGGCATTGCCGAGGTTGTCGCCGTGCTCGAGCACGCCGTCGAGGACCAGGGTGACCGTCTCCAGGCCGCGGTGCGGATGCCACTCGAACCCCGGCGTGGAGAACCAGTCCTCGCTGAGCAGCAGGAACGGGTCGGTCCGGGCCGGGTTGAACGGCGTGATGATCACGTTGCGGTCGTCGACCTGTGAGTCGGCCCCGAAGTGGATCTCGTCCTCGACGCGGACGACGGTGCGCCGCGTGGGGTTGTCAGTGGTCTGCATGGCGTGTCGCCTCCGGCGGTATCGATCTGTCACTGGACAACGAGTTGATGCATCAACTCATTCCCGTACGCTGCTGACCGTGAAGGCAGCAGCACGGCCACTGAACGACCGGGAGATGACCGCCTGGCGGACGTTCTACGAGATGCAGGAAGTGCTCCGCGGTCGCCTCGAGCAGCAGCTGCTGGCCGACAACGGCCTGTCCAACGCCGACTACACCGTGCTCGTCGCCCTCTCCGAAGCGGACGACGGGAGGCTGCGGATCTACGAGCTGGGCCGCAGGCTCGGGTGGGAGAAAAGCCGGCTGCACCACCAGCTGACCCGGATGTGCAAGCGCGGCTTGGTCCAGCGGCACAGTGGCGAGGGCCGGGCCATCCACGTCGCCATCACCGCCGCCGGCCTCGCGGCGCTCGAGGCCGCCGTCCCGCGCCACACCGAGCACGTCCGACGCCTGGTCCTCGACCGGCTCACCCCACCGCAGATCGACCTGCTCGCCGACATCTCACGCACGATCCTCGACGGCCTCCACGCGCCCTGACGCCCGCCTCTCCGGAGCACCCGCGGTCGGCTGCCTACCGCCGGTCGTCGAGCGCAGCGAGCTCGTCGACGAGCAGGTCGAGGCTGGGCAGGATCTTGCCCGTCGCCTTGCGGGCGGCGTTCACGTCGTGCTTCTTGATGGCGGTGAGCAGCGATCTGTACTTGCGCAGGCCCTCCGGCGTCCCGATCTGCATCGCCCACCGCTCCTTCAGCTGCAGTGCGGGGTCGATGGCGGCGGTGAACATGCGGTCGAGGGAGTTGACGAACAGATCGCAGACGATCGAGTGGGCGCCCCGGACGATGGTGCGCAGAAGTCGCCGGTCGGCCTCGACGATGTCGTTGACGGACCCGGTGCGCGTTGCCTGCTCGAGATCGTCGAGCGCAGCCTGCATCACGGCCAGGTCGTCCTCGTCGGCCCTCGCCGCGACCAAGGCCACCACGCCGTCATAGATGATCGTGCTGACGTCGACGACGGACGAGACGATCTCGAGATCCATCTCGTCGGTGCCGGGCTTGTGGATCAGGAACGGGACGAGATCGAGCGTCGCCGTCTCTTGGTAGGGCAGCACATGAGCGCCCGCACCCTGGCGCCGCTGGATGAGTCCCAGCAGCTCGAGCTCGTGCACGGCGGAGCGAAGCGTGTGGCGGTCGACGCCGAACTGCTCGGACAGATCTCGCTCTGAGGGCAGCCGCTCACCGGGCGCGTAGTCCCCCGCGAGGATGGCGGTGCGAAGCTCGCGGGCCGCTCGGTCGCTGAGATCCTCCTTCGCCAACGGCGTGTACCGGCGTGCGGCTTGTCTGACCCGCCATCGCTCCCCGTTCTTGGTCGATCTTGGTGGCGCTGGGCTCGGCTCAGGCCAGCGGCTCGAGCGGCGCTCCGCCTACTTGTTCCATTGTTCCACCAATTTGCTAACTTGTTCCACTGTTCCACCACTTCGGCCGCGACTGGCTCAGCCGAGCGGTTGGAACTTGCCGATCAGTTGGAAGGGGAGATCATATGCGTGGATCGCGATCGGGGCTGGCATTCGTGCTCGCCGTGGGTTTCGTGTCAGCCGCCTGCAGTGGCGGTTCTGGATCGGGCGACACCGCCTCAGAGCGTGGCGTGCGGACCGAGGACACCCAAGTGGCCGGACCGGGCGGCTCGGCGACCGTGCTCCAGCCGGTCGACGTCCAGACGCTCGATCCGACGACGAACTTCAACTCTCCCGTGCTGGGCTCCGCGGTGTTGAACTCGCTTTACGACGTCCTGTACACCACCGACCAGGAGGGCAACGTCCTCCCGGGCGTCGCGACGGACTTCTCGACTCCCGATGGCCTCGTCTGGACGCTGGAGCTCAGGGACGGAGTTCGCTTTACGGACGGCACTCCCTTTGACGCGAACGCCGTGAAGACCCAGTGGGACAGGGTGCGGGCCAATCCTCGGACCTCCGGTTCCTCGTCGACCCAGGACGTGACCGCGATCAACGTGGTCGATCCGTTGACCCTCGAGGTCGTGCTCAGCAGCCCGAACCGCCAGTTCCATGACGTGCTCGCCCTGACGAACATGCTCTGGATCCCATCGCCCACCGCGGTCGCAGCGGCGGGTGACCGGTTCGGCGAGGCACCGGTGGGGGCAGGGCCGTTCGTGCTGCAGAGCCGCACGCCCAACAGCCAGACGGTTCTGGCGCGCAATCCCGACTACTGGCAGGAAGGGCTCCCCAAGCTCGACACCCTCACCTTGGCGACGGTCGTCGAACCACAGGCGACCTACGACACGCTCGCCGGCGACGGTGCCGATGCGGCGATCTACCTGCCCGACCCGTTCGCCGTCCAGGCACGGGACGCTGGCTTCACCCTCTACGGGACCGACCAGATCGGTGGCAGCGCGTGGCTGTTCGGGAACAAGCGAGCTCCCTTCGACGATCCCCGCGCTCGCGAGGCGGTGTACCTGGCTCTCGACATGGAGGACTTGAACCAGAACTTCGCCAACGGGGCATCCGACGTCCCGACGACGTTCTTCCCGGAATCCTCTCCGTTCCACAACCCCGAGATCACCTTCCCGGAGCCGGATCCCGTCGAAGCACAGCGCCTTCTCGACGAACTCGCCGCTGAGGGCAAGCCGGTGAGCTTCACCATCGTGACCACTCCAGGCGACCTGACCCAACGTGCGGTCTACATGCAGACGCAGCTCTCGGGCTTCGACAACCTGGATGTGGCGGTCGAGACACTCGACACCGCCACCTTCGGGCCGACGCTGCTCGGCGGAAACTTCGACATGGCGTCGTACACCTTCGTTGGCATCGGCCCCGCGCCGGCCGTTTCGATCATGCGCACGAACCACCCGATTCCGGTCGCGTCGATGGGCAGTCCGGTGATCGACGAAGCCGTTCAGGAGGCGCGCACCGCGACGGACCTCGCTGGGCAGAAGGCCGCGTACGACAAGCTCACCCGCGAGCTGAACGAGCTGTACAGGATCAAGTGGATGGCAAGGGACTACGCGTGGGTCGCGATGGCCCCTGATGTCACCGGCGTCACCACCTACGGGAGAGGTTCGCCGATCTGGACCGAGTTCGGGTTCACCAACTGATCGGAAGGTCCGTGGCGCAGCGTCCGACTCGAGAACGGGCGCTGCGCCCGACCGATGCTGACCGAGCGTCGACCGGCGCCGATGCAGTCAGCCGTTGAGCGGGAAGTGGCAGGCGACGTGGTGATCCATGTCCAGCTCGCGCATGGTCGGTTCCTCGAGCGCGCATCGCTCGCGCGCTCGAGGGCAACGGGTGCGGAAGCGGCAGCCACTCGGGGGATTCACAGGTGACGGCAGTTCACCGGCGATCTCGGCCTGCGCCTTTGCTCCCTTCGGATCAGGCACGGGGATAGCGTCGATGAGGCCGGACGTGTAGGGGTGAAGTGGCCGCGCGTGGATCTGCGACGAGGGCCCGACCTCGCAGAGCTTGCCGAGATACATGACGGCGATGCGATCGCTGATGTTGCGGACGACCGCGAGATCGTGGGCGATGAACAAGAGGGTGAGGCCGTAGCGGTCCTTCATGTCCTCGAGCAGGTTGAGGATCTGGGCCTGCACGGAGACGTCGAGCGCCGAGACCGGTTCGTCGCACACGATCACGTCGGGGTCGAGCACGAGGCAGCGGGCGATCGAGATCCTCTGGCACTGCCCGCCGGAGAACTCATGGGGCCGACGTCCGATCGAAGACTCCGGGTCGAGACCGACGGCGTCGAGCACCTCGGCTACACGTCGTTGGCGTTCTTCGGAGGTGCCCTCCCTCCACACCTCGAGAGGATCAGCAACGATCCGCCCCACGCTCTGGCGGGGGTTGAGCGCTGAGATCGGGTCCTGGAAGATCATCTGCAGCCGGCGACGCTGCCCACGCATCTCCGAGCCGCGGAGCTTCGTGAGATTCGTGTCATCGAGGACGACGGAGCCGCTCGTGGGCGGAGGGAGCTGGAGCAACGCCCGACCGAGGGTCGACTTGCCGCAACCGGACTCGCCGACCAGCCCGAGGGTCTCACCCTTGCGCACATCGATGCTGATCCCGCTCACAGCGTGGACCGTCGCGCCCGTGTGCCCGACGGGGAACTCGACGACGACGTCCTCAGCGCGAAGAAGGGCGTCATCGCGCAGGTGGCTCTTGCCGGTACCCGCCATTTAGGCACCACTTCTTTCGGGGGGCGCGACAACGGCGGCGCCAGCCCCCGAGCCGTCGGGTGCGATGGCCTGACCGGCCGTTGCGCCCAAGCGGCGCCTGGGCCCGTCGACGGGGTACCAGCACCGGTACTGGTGGCTCGGGTCGTCGGCGTTGAGCAGAGGCGGTTCCTCCTGCCGGCACTTGGCCTGGGCATAGTCGCATCGTGGCGCGAAGCGGCAGCCACGCTGGGGTGCCACGAGATCCGGAGGACGCCCTGGGATCACAGCCAGCCGTGCGTGTACGGGATCGTCCAGGCTCGGGATCGAGGCGAGGAGGGCCTGCGTGTAAGGCATGTGCATCCGCTCGAACAACTCGACGGTGGACGCTCGCTCGACCACCCTGCCTGCGTACATCACGATGATCTCGTCCGTGTGTCCGGCGACCACTCCCAGGTCGTGGGTGACCAGCACCATCGCCATGTGCCGGTCGGCCTGCATGCGACCGAGGAGGTTGAGGATCTGGGCCTGGACCGTGACGTCGAGCGCCGTGGTCGGTTCATCGGCGAAGAGCAACCGGGGCCCACATGCGAGGGCGGCGGCGATGACCACGCGCTGGCGCATGCCGCCGGAGAGCTGGTGGGGGTACTCCCGCAGGCGCTTCTCGGGGTCAGGGATGCGCACTGATTTGAGGAGGGCGACGGCCGTGGCGCGCGCCTCCTTCTTGTCGAGTGCGAGGTGGTGTCGCAGCGGTTCCATGATCTGGTGGCCTATGCGCTTGACGGGGTTGAGCGATGTCATCGGATCCTGGTGGACCATCGACACTTCGCTGCCCCAGATCTTGCGCATCTGCTTCGGGGATCGACCGATCAGCTCTACGCCATCGAGGCGAACACTGCCCCCGAGCATCACGTCACGGGAAGGCAGCAGTCCCATGATCGACTTGGCCAACATGGTCTTGCCCGACCCGGACTCGCCCACCACACCCAGCGTGCGCCCGCGCTGGAGGGTGAACGAGACACCATCGACGGCCCGCACCGTGCCGCGATCGACCGCGATCCCAGCGCGGAGGTCCTCGACCTCGAGGAGCGGGGGGCGATCGAGGGCCAACGGCGGGTGGTCCGTGGTGGACATCAGGTCCTGGACCTCGACTCGAACCGGGCTCTGACGTGTTCGCCGATGATGTTGAAGGCCAGCACCGTGAAGAAGACGAACGCCGCCGGGACGAAGACAACGCTCGGATCTGTCCGCAGCGAGCTCTTGCCGTCGGCGATCATCACGCCCCAGCTCGGCGTGGGTGAAGGGATGCCCAGTCCCAGAAAGCTCAGCGACCCCTCGGCGACGATGAGCGCCGAGATCACTGTCGGGACGTAGGTGATCAGCGTCAGCACCGAGTTGGGAAGTATGTGGTACAACGCGATGCGCAGGTCCTTCGTACCGTATGACCGGGCGGCGAGTACGAACGGACGCTCCGACCAGGCCATGGCCGCCGCACGTTCGAGACGCACGAACGTCGGCACGACAAGTATCGACAGGCCCAACAGCACGGTGGACGGGCTGGGTTCTAACACCGCGGTGATGGTCAACAGCAGCACGAGGGGCGGGAACGCGAGCAAGGTGTCGACCAGGAACGACGAGCCACGGTCGGTCCAGCCGCGCAGGTACCCCGAGACGAGCCCGACGAAGCCTCCAACCAGGAGCCCGAGACCCGTGGCGACCATGCCGATCAGCATCGACGTCCGGGCCCCGTAGATCACGCGGGAGAGATTGCTGCGGCCGAACGCGTCGGTGCCGAGGACCATGCCGTCCCCCACCTGCTCGAAGGGTGGTGTGCGGGGAGCCCCCACCGCCTCGCCATAGCCGGGCAGCGGCAACAGGTCGGCGAAGACAGAGGCGACGAAGATCGCCACGATCCAGCCGGCCGACATCCAGAACAGCACCGAGCGGCGGCCGTGACGCCGCGGGGTCGGACTCTCCTCGGCAGCAGTCTCGTCCACGAGCATCGCGTCAGGGGCGACGAACGAGCCAGCAGCCAGCTCCTCGCCGACGGTGGCGGACGGTGCCGTGGACCGATCCACGCTCATCGCCCCACCCGAGCCCGCATCCGAGGATCGACGACCCCGTAGAGCAGGTCGACCACCAGGTTGACCAGGACGTAGGTCGCGGCGAGGAACACGACGATGCCTTGCACCATGATCAGGTCCCGCTGCAGGATCGACTGTTGGAGCAGCAAACCGAGACCGGGCAAGGAGAACAGGGTCTCCACGACCACCGTGCCACCGAGGAGGCGGCCGGTGCTGATGCCGAGCACCGTCATCAGCGAGATCGACGCGGGCCGGAACGCGTGGCGAACCAAGATCCGGGACTCGCTGATGCCTCGAGCTCGGGCGGCCGCGATGAAGTCCTCCTCCATGGTGGCCACGAGATCCCCCCGGAGCAGGCGGTGGAAGATCGCGAACTCGGGGATGGCCACGGCGACCGCGGGCAAGACCGCTGTCTCGAGGTTGGCCGCCAACCCGTCGCTCAAACGCACCCACCCGGTCACCGGGAACACGTCCGCTTCGACGGCGAAGAGGTACAGCAGCACGGGCGCGAGCACGAACGTGGGCACGGCCAGGGCCGCTGAGCTCACCGTCCCGAACAGCCGGTCGACCGCCCCACCAGGTCGGCGTACCGAGAGGAACGTGGACGCGAGCGCCACCGAGAGGGCGATGACGGTGGCGAGCAGGACGATCTCGATGGTGACCGGCAATGCCGTGCTGATGGCATCCCACACCGAGCGGTTGTTGACGGGCGATCGGCCGAGGTCACCCGTGACCACGTCACCTGCCCAGTCGAAGTACCGCACGAGGAAGGGCCGGTCGAGCCCCAGCTCACTGTTCAGCGCCGCGACGTTCTCCGGGGACGCTCGATCACCGAGCATGGTTGCCGCGACTCCACCAGGAGCGCGGTCGAGGAGCCATTGGGTGAGCATCGTCGCAGCCATCACGACGAGCACCGCTCGACCGGCCTTGAACACCGCGAATCGGGCTGCGCCCGAGCCCCGCAGCCGATCGAGCATCGGGCGACGCCGACCGGCGCGGCGAGCCCACACCACCCCTAGGGGTCGAGTCGGTGTCGGTGAGTGGTGCCGTCATGGCCGCCCCCTTTCAGCTCTCGTCGCTGCCTGCGGTCATCTGTCGGCAGCTTCCGTTCGAAGATCTGCTGGGCGATCGGCAGCGAGGTACGACCGCTGGATCTCGTCGACTCGAGACCTCAGGTCGGAGGTGTCTCCGGCCAAGCGGATGCGTCCCCGGTCGAGGACGTAGACGCGGTCCGCGATGGTCATCGCGCGGTGCACGTGCTGCTCGACGAGGAGCACACCGGCGCCGCCGTCCACTGCGGTCCGAAGGACGGCGAAGAGCCGATCGACGATGAGCGGCGCCAGGCCCATCGACAGCTCGTCGACCAGGACGAGCGGGGGCTTCCGGGCCAGTGCCAGGCCCAGCGCCAGCATCTGCTGCTGGCCGCCGGAGAGCAGGCCCACCTGGCGCCTGCGGTGCGCCGCCAGCTCCGGGAACAGCGACAACACCGCATCGAGCGCGACCCGGAACACGCGGGCGTTCTCCTCGATCGTGAGCCCGGTCAGCACGGTGCGCCTGTCGGTGATGAGCGCAAGGCCCGCGCGGGATCTCCGGTGGAGCCCGGCGCCCCCGTCCAGACCGAGGCACCTGACGCTGCCGGCGAGGGGCGCCAGCTCTCCGGCCAACGTCAGCAGTGTCGTCGTCTTCCCCGCACCGTTCGGTCCGAGGAGCGCGACGAGCTCGCCCGGTTCGACGACGATGTCCAGGTCGCGGATCACGGCCACGCCTCGGTAGCCGGCCACCAGCCCGGTGGCTTCGAGGAGCGCCGTCACGAGGGGCTCCCCGCCGACGCGGCAGCGGCAGCGTCGACCTCGCGCGCCGGCTCGCCGAGGTAGGCGCGGACGACGACGTCGCTGGCGCAGACGTCATCGGGATGGCCGTCAGCGATCTTGCGCCCGAAGTCGAGCACCACGATGCGGTCGCAGGCGGTGCGGATGAGCGACATGTCGTGCTCGATGACGACGACGGTCGTCCCGCTGCCCGCAATGCGCCGGATCACCTCCCCGAGCTCACGCGTCTCGATGTCATCGAGCCCGGCCGCCGGTTCGTCGAGGAGCACGACACCCGGCGTGGCGACGGTCGCCCGGGCGATCCCGACGAGCTTCGCCACGCCGGTCGGGAGCGTTGGTGGCCGCTCGTCGAGCACGTCGCGCAGACCGAGGTCGTCGACCACAGCCATCGCCTCAGCCGACAGTGCAGTGCGCCGGCGCCAGAGAAGCTCGCGGAAGTAGTGACGGGCGCGCCGGGCTTCCTCGGCGACCAGCAGGTTCTCGCGGACGGTCAGGTCGTCGAACAGCTCCACTGCCTGCCAGGACCGGGCGATCCCGGCTCGACCCCGGCGCGTCGGCGACCACGACGAGATGTCCTCACCGCCAAGGAGGACCAGCCCGGCGGCGGGACGCGTGAAGCCGCTGATGACGTCCAGGAGGGTCGTCTTGCCGGCGCCGTTCGGGCCGATCAACCCGACGACCTCGCCCGGCGACGCCGAGAACGACACGCCGTCGACTGCGTTGACGCCGCCGAACCGCACGCTCACGTCCCGCACCGCGATGGCCTGGCCGCGGCCGGCTGCTCGGGACCGAGGCGGCGCCGGCGCCGCACGAACCGACCCGGGCGTGCCGGGGGACGGCCGCAGCCGGCGATACGCCGCCGCGACCATCGCGGCCGCACCGTCGGGCGACTTCCGGATCGCCAGCAGGACGAGGACGCCGCCGACGATCGCGATCCACGTGCCGATGTCGCCGGTGTCGGGCAGCGCGTCGCTCAGCACCCGCGTCGCCACGCCCCCCGGCGCCTGCGCGCCGCCGACGACCGCACCGGAGATCCAGCCGATCCCTCCGAGCACGGCGTAGACGACGAGCTGGATGGAGCCGAAGACGTCGAAGGCCAGGAAGTTGACGTTCGGTTGGCGGAAGGCGAGCAGGATGCCGCCGACTGCGGCGATGCCGGCGCTCAACGCGAACGCGTACAGCTTCACGCCGATGACGCTGATGCCGACCGCCGCGGCCGCACGCTCGTTGCTCCGCACGGCGATCATCGACCGCCCGGCCCCTCCCACCCGCACGTTGGCGACGACGAGGGACAGCACGAGGAACACGACGAGGACCACGGTGGCGTACCGCTGCGGGTGCATGAGGGGGTCGACGTCGAACCCCGCGATCCGCGGGGTGCCGACGACCAGCCCGTCGAACCCGCCCGTCAAGCTCGGGTTCTCGAAGATCAGCGCGGTGAACACGAGCGCGAGCGCGAGCGTGGTGACGCCGAGCGTCATCCCCCGGGTCCGGATGGCGGGCAGGGCGACGACGATGCCGACCACCACTGCGGCAATGGTGCCGATCAGCACGGCGACCGGGAACGCGACGCCGAAGCTGCTCGCGGCGCGCGCTGCGACCCAAGCACCGAAGCCGGCGAGCGGGAGCTGGCAGAGCGACAGCTGCCCGGCGTAGCCCGTCACCACGACGACGGATGCGACGACGATGCCCATGGCGAAGGTGCTGACGAGCGCGTCGGCATAGGAGCTCGCGGACCAGATGACGGCGAGGCCAGCGACGCCAGCCGCGGCGAACCAGGTGCGCGGCACTCGTCCGGCGCCGGGCACGGGCAAGCGGGCGCCGGTCTCTCCTCTCGCCGGCAACGAGCGACCGCGCAGCACCGCGACGACAAGGATGATGACGAGCGGCACCGCCTGGGGCAGCTCGGTGAGCGACGGCTCGCTGACGTGCAGCGCCCGAGCGATGTCAGGTCGGAAGAGCGCGATCTCGCTCTGCAGCACGCCGATCAGCAGCGCGGCGCCGACCGTCACCGTGAACGACGAGAACCGGCCGACCAGAGCGGCGGCCAGCGCCGGCAGCACGGTGAGCGCGAGGATCGACGCGTTCAGGGTGAGTATCGGTGAGAGCAGGATGGCCGCGAGCGCCGACAGGAGCCCTGCGATCGCGTAGTTGGCCAGCTCGACGCGCGACGGCGACCAGCCGGCGATCGCCGCGATCCGCCGGTCTTCGGCGACGGCTGCCGTGGCGACGCCGAACAGGGTGCGGCGATAGACGAGCCCGAGTGCGGCCGCCAGCGCGAGCGCGACCGCGATGAGGATCAGGCGGTCCTGGCCGATGCGGATGTCGCCGCCGAGCGTGACGACGCGCGAGGGGAGCATGGGCTGCGGCTGGCTGAGCTGGTCGTCCCACACGAGCGTCGCCGCGCTCACCGCCACGCTCATGAGGGCCAGCGTGGCGATCACCCTGCTGAGGACGGACGAGTGGCGCAGCAGCGCCATCGCCTCGTAGGTGAGGACCCCGATGACCGTTCCGGTGGCGAGCCCGGCCACGAGCGCCAGCCCGGTCGGCCACCCGTGGTCGTCTCGCAGGGCGTAGCAGACGAACGCGCCGATCGAGCCCAAGGCTGCGGCGGCGAAGTTGAGGACACCTGAGACCCGGTGGACGACGACGATGGCGAGGGCGACGAGGGCCGTCAGCGACCCCGTCGCGGCGCCGAGCAGCACGAACTGCAGCGCGGCGTCGCTGAGGAGCGACGTTGCGAGCACAGCCGATCCTCAGCCGTCGAGCTCGAACGGCTGGGTGGCGTCACCGAAGGGCGACACCGACGTGTACCTCCCGCCCTCGATCCGCAGCACCCGCGCTTCGCGCGACCAGAGGCGCAGCGAGGCGAGGACCGGGATGTCGGGATACGCCGGCGTCGTGAAGTCGAAGGTGGCGTACTCGGGCCGCTCGACGGGGCCTGCGCTGGCGAACAGCTCGACGAGCCCGGCGGAGTCGAGCGTGGCGAGCTCCTCCGGGGGCAGGGTCGACAGCAGGTCGGCGAGGATGTGCACCTGGGACCACGCGGTGGTGAGGAACGAGCTCGACGCCTCGGCCTCTTCTCGTGAGACGCCCGCGGCTTCGAGCTCAGCGAACATCTGCTGGATGCCCGGGTTGTCGGTCTCCGACGGAGGGGTCAGCTGGCTGACCAGGTAGACGCCGTCGGCCTTTGCACCGAGCTCCTCGATCACCTCGGGCGGGAACTGCCCGGCGCCGGTCACGATCGGCACGTCCTGAGCGCTGATCCCTGCGTCCGCAAGCGCGTTCACCAGCGCGACCGGGTTCGTCACGAGCAACCCGATCGCCTCCGGGTCGTCGTCGTTGATCTGGGCGGCGACGGGGGCGAAGTCCGTCGTGTCCGCGGGGATGAAGAGCGGCTCGACCGACGCACCGAGGCTGCTGGCGATCTCCTGGGCCTGGCCGACGAACGCCCGCGTTGTCGCAGAGTCGAAGGCGACCATCACGATGTCGTCGGCGCCGGTCGCCTTCGCGGCGCTGACCGAGCCCACGACGAGGGTCAGCCCGGACGTCGCCGCGAAGGAGTTGGGCGCCGTCAGATCGAAGGGGGTATTGCCGGAGGTCAGGACGCCGGGCAGACCGGCTGCTCGCGGCCCCGACTCGAAGTTGCCGCTCTGGCCGAACAGCGCGAGCGAGCCGTCAGCGGCCGCTTCTCGACCGCACCGGGTCGCCTCGTTCGGGTCCGACTTGTCGTCGCAGAACTCGACCTCGATCGGGCGTCCGAGCGCGCACTGCTTGTTCACGGCGAGCACGGCGGCGCGGGTGCCGTCCTCGCTCTCCTTCGCGACCGTCAAGAAGGCGAGCGGTCCGGTCTTCGAGTAGATCGTGGTGAACCGAAGGGGCGCGCCGTTGCACGGCACGGTCTCGTCAGTGGCCGGCGCCGACGACGCGGTGCTCGCAGACTCCGAGTCCTTCGAGCACGCTGCGCCGACGGCGCTGAGCAAGGCGAGCACGGCGACCAGCCGTGCGACATGGTGGTGGCGATGGTGAGCGACCACGTTTCCCCCCGTGGTTGTGGCGTGTTGCGTGTGTAGGCGTGGTTGATGAGCAGGTGCGAGGTCCGCCGCGGCTTCACTCGAGCCGGCAGGCGTCGTCGAAGCACAGGCGCGGGCCGCGCGGCCGAAAGCCATCGGCGGCCCCGTACCCCAGGTTGATGAGGAAGTCGGACTTCCACCGACCGTCAGGGAAGAAGTCAGCGTCGAGGCCGGCGTTGTCGAAGCCCTGCATCGGGCCGGCGTCGAGACCGAGCGCGCGAGCGGCGAGGATCAGGTAGGCGCCTTGGATGGTGGTGTTGCGACGACCGTGCTCTCGGGCGGTGTCAAGCTTCTCCCGCAGGATCGGACGCACATCGAACCCCGGCACCAGCTGGTCCAGGAGCTCGTAGAACTCGAGGTCCTCGGCGACGATGACGCAGCAGGCGGCTGTCATCGTCTGCTCCACGTTCTTCGGGTCGACGTGGCGGCACAGGCGCTCCTTGCCTTCCGGTGATCGGACGAAGACGAAGCGGCCGGGGTTCGAGTTCAGCGAGGTCGGCGCCCACCGCATCGTCTCGTAGAGCTCGCGGAGCAGCGACTCGTCGACCGCGCGATCGGTCCACTCGCGGTAGGTGTGGGCATCGTTGAACAGCTGCCCGACGGCAGCGGGTTCGATCGGAGCAGTCATGTCGCTCGCCTCCAGGGCGGTGAGCAGGACGGACGAATGGAGGAACTGTTCCACCAATCACCCTGCGCGGTCAAAAGGGTGGACGAGCTAGGCGAGGAGCGCAGCATCCGGTCCCCAGAAGCGGCTGTTCGACGGGCGCTCGAGCAGCGTGCGGCCGTGCAGCTCGAGCGAAGCGGTGGCGTTGAGCATCGCGTGGTTGCTGCCGACGGTGATGTCCCGCCAAGCCCGCTGCATCGGGTTCGACTGCGCGAAGGAGGACGCCCCGGAGAGCGACACGAGGTCTTGCGCGACCCCGCGCAGGAGCCGGGCCGCGTAGGCAGCGTCGGCTTGCCCTCGGGTGCTGGCGGCATAGCTCATCGGCCCCCGCTCGGCTTCGCCCATGAGGTCGTCGACGGCTCGGCGGGTGTGCAGCCACGCGGTGTCGATGCGCATCGCTGCTTCACCGATCCGCATGGTCAGCGCGTCGGAGTCGCGCTGGAGGTCGTAGTTGAAGTAGCTGACGCCTCGCTGCCCCGCGTTCTTCACCACCCGGGCCAGCAACCCGTCCGCGGCGCCGAGCAGCGTCCCGAGCAGCGCGACGGCGAACCTCGGCACCTGCGGCGAGCGGAGCAACGTCGCGACGACGTCGCCGGAGACGGTCAGGACCCGGTGCTCGGGCACGAAGACGTCGCCGGCGACGATCGTGTTGCTGCCCGTGGCGCAGAGGCCGGCGACGTGCCAGGTGTCCTTGATGGCGAGCTCCTGCATCGGGACGCACACCACGCCGACGCGTTCGCTGTGGTCGTCCTCGAGCGTGCGCACGCCGACCATCGCCCACTGCGAGTGCAGGCAGCCCGAGGCGAACCCCCACGACCCGTTGACGAGGTAGCCGCCGTCGACCGGGCTGGCGGTGCCGGTCAGCGTGGTGACGCCGCAGACGAGCGGCGGCGTCTCGCCACCGAAGACCTCGCGCACGCCTTCGGCAGGGAGCTGCGCAGCCGCGGTCGCGCCACCGCTGAGGATCTGGCGCACCCAACTCGTCGCGGCGCAGCCACGAGCGAGGGCGGCGGATACCAGGGTCTCGGTCGAGATGTCCGCGCCGCGGCCGCCGAGCTGCGTGGGCAGCCTCATGTGGATCAACCCGGCGTCGACGAGATCGGCGATCGTGTCGTCCGGCAGCCGGCGGGTGCGCTCGGCGTCGTCGGCTCGGGCGGCCAGCGCGTCGATGAGCGACTCGGCGGTGTCGACCAGCGCACCGCCGACGTCGGGGCTCGCAGCTGCGGTCACCGGGGCTCCGGTGGTGGCGGGCGTGATCATGGCCATGGCCTCAGCTCGTCGTGGGGCACTTCATCGTTCTGCCCGAGGTACGTCGCTCACGGGCGGGCGGCCTCTGACCCGAGCTGCGAGGCCAGCTCGGCGCTCCACTCGGAGAACGGACGGAACGTCGGGTCGGCGTGGCAGCGCGCGGCGGTTGCGGCGTCGATCTCGCCGTCGGGCTGATCCAGGTCCAGCGGCTCGGCGCTCGGTTGGTGGACGTACCAGTCGGTGCTGACGTACAGCTCCACGGTGTTCTGCTCGGGATCGTCGACGTACGCCGACCAGGAGGTGCCGTGGTCGACGACCCGGTGGACCGCGTGCCCGGCGAGGCGGAGGCGGTCGACGAGCGCGCGCAAGGAGGCCAAGTCGGGGACCTCGAAGGACAGCTGGCACACGGTGGAGCGCTGGTCGGCCGCTCGACCGTCGGCGATCACCAGCTGGTGGTGCTGGCCAGGGTCGGCGCTGAGGAACACCACCTGGTGGCCCATCGTCGTCCCCCGGTCGGTCTCGCGGAGGCCCAGGTGGTCGCAGTAGAACCGGGCGACCGCGTCCGGGTCGGAGGCGAAGATCCCGACGTGGCGCAGCGACGGCCGCACCGTCTCCGAGCCGGTCACGGGTGCACTTGCATGAAGAAGTCGATGTCGAGCGGCACCCAGTTGGGTCCGCTGATCACCCGCTCGAGCGTCCACTGCTCCGGCACGTGGGAGTCGTTCACGACATCACCGTCCGCCCAGAACTCGTGCAGTCGTCCCCACGGGTCGGAGAAGTAGGCCCCGACCTGGCCGCCGACGTAGTGACGGGCGGGCGGGGCCCACTGCTTGTACTTGCCCACCTGGTTGAGGTGGGCGGCGCCTTCGAACACCTCGCTCCAGGAGTGCACCTCGTAGGAGACGTGGTGCATCCCGGTCTGGTCAGCGGTCCGCGCCAGCTGAATCGCATGGTGATCGACGTAGCGCTCACCGCCGTCGATGCGGAGGAACACCATGTCGAGCGTGCCGTCGGGTGCGACCCCTACGTCGGAGCGGACGAAGCCGAGCGTCTGCTCGTAGAACGCGAGCGTCTCCTCGAAGCGAGTGGTCTTCATGACAGCGTGGCCGAACCGGAGCACGTGCGGTGGCCGGTCGGGACCCCACGGGCCCCGGCCGACGCGGCGAGCCCGATCGCGTGCGCTGTTGGTGAGCAGCTCCGGCACGTCGATCGGAGCGACGGCTGCCTGCCCGTGGATGACCTCGATCGAGTAGCCGTCCGGGTCCTGGAGCGTCACACGACGTCCCCCGCCCGGTTCGTCGACGTCGTGCACCGGGCTCGCTCCCGGCAGCTCGGCGAGCCGCTCGAGCGCGCCCTCGTCGTCGACCGCGAAGCTGAGCCCGACGAAGCGGGGCGGGCCCAGCTCGGCGACGTAGAGGTGATGTGCCGTGCCGGTGCCGCGCATGAACAGCTTCGTGTCCGTACGTTCCGAGCGCACCATGCCGAACGCGACGAGGAACTCCTCGGCCTCGTCGAGATCCGGTGCCTGCAGTCGCGGGTACAGGACATCGCTCACCACCGCGGGGCGGGCTGCATCGGTCATAGCGTTCCTCCTTCGCTCACGACGTCATTCCTCATCGATGACCCCGTTCGCGAGGACGCCGACGCCGTCGATGTCGACTTCGATGGTGTCGCCTGGCTTGATCCAGAGCTGCGGCGTGCGTGCTGCGCCGACGCCGCCGGTCGTGCCGGTCGCGATGACGTCACCGGCGTGCAGCGGAAAGATGCCGGACACGAACGAGATCAGGTCGGCGACGTCGAACAGCAGGTCGCCGAGGTCCGCCCGCTGCACCTCCACACCGTTGAGACGGGTGGTGAGCGTCGTCCCCGCGGCGGGCGTGTGCTCGTCGGGCGTCACCAGCCACGGCCCGAACGCGCCCGAGCGGTGGAAGCTCTTCCCCGGGAGGAATTGGACGCCGCGGGTCTGGAAGTCGCGCAGCGACCCATCGTTGAAGCACGCGTACCCAGCGACATGGTCGAGGGCCTCGGACCGGGGGATGTGCCGGCCTGGACGGCCCACCACGACCGCCAGCTCGCCCTCGTAGTCGAAGTCATGGGAGAGCTTCGGGCGGACGAGCGGCTGGCCGTGCCCGACGAGGCTGTCGGCGAAGCGCACGAACAGCATCGGGATCTCCGGCGGGGGGTAGCCGAGCTCCTCCAGGTGGCTCTTGTAGTTGAGGCCGACGCAGATGATGCGATCGGTGTCCCAGATCGGGGGCAGCAACGTGACCTGGTCGAGCTCCAGTGACGGCGCCGACGAACTCAGGCCGGCGAAGTCCACGCCGGCCTCGATCGCCTGCCGAAGGCCCGGCACGCCCGTCGATGCGCCGATGTCCGCGATGCGATCGCCGACGATGACGCCGCACGACGGACGACCTTCGGCGAGGTAGGAGGCGAGCCTCACGGCAGTCGGCTCCCCTCGAGCGGGACGGTGCCGATCCCCTTTGAGCTCACCGTGCCGGAGATCGAGCCCTGCTGCTCGCCCATCGGCGTCGAGGCGTGGAAGCCTCCACATCCCGTCGATGTCACCCATCGCTCAGCGGTTCAGGAGGTCGAGCGTGAGCTCGTTGAACTGGCCCGGCGCTTCGTAGTGGGGCCAGTGACCGACGCCCTCGATCCGCACCAGCCGGCTGTCGGGCAGGCACTCGAACATCGCCCGCACGACCGGCAGCATCCGGTCCTCGTGCTCGCACACGCCGAGGACGGGGATCGTGATCGCTGCGCAGGTCGTCACGGGTGAGCGTGTTCGCCATCCGCGCGTCGTAGTCGAGCCACCAGTTGATGTTGTCCCAGGCTGCGAGGACCCCGGGCTGGCGGTTCACGTCCAGTCGCGCCGCGATCATGTCGTCGGGGATGCGCTCTCGGTCGTGGAACAGATCCACGAGGATCTCCTCGGCCGCCTTCCATGACGGTGCCTCGGCGATCTCCTTGCGGGCCTCGCCGCCGGATGTGCCGAGCGCCTTACGGAGGTCCTCCATGTGCCACAGCTCGTACCAGGGGTCGGCCGGCTCCGGCATCGGACCGCCGGCCGGCGAGACGAGGACGAGGTGCTTCACGAGGTCGGGGTACTGCTTGGCGCACTGCAGCGCCGACCAGCTGCCGACGGACACGCCGACGACGTCGATCTGATCGGCGCCCACGACGTCGGCCCAGCGCTTGATGAACTTCGCGGTGTTGATGGCGTCGTAGGAGCCATCGGGCTTGTCGCTGTACCCGCAGCCGGGAATGTCGATCGCCCAGCAGTCGAACTGCTGGCCGAGGGCACCGAGGTTCGCGGCGAACGTCTCCGCGTGCCCACCGGTCCCTGCCAGGAGCACGACCTTCGGCCCGTCGGCGGGACCGGAGCGGAGATACCGGATGTTGCACCCGTCGACGTCCATCCAGCCCTGCTGGAAGGCGACCCCGCGGAGGTCCGTCCAGATGCTGCGGAACTCCTCGGTCGGATGTTCGGCCTTGATGAGATCTTCTACCAACGTGTCCACGTTCTGCCCTCTCCCGTTTCCTTGTGGATGGATGTCGCTCGTTCGCAGGCGCGCGTTGAACGGTCGTCGCTGCGACGCGTCGACGACAGCGCTCAGGCCGCGTGTCGTGGCCGCCCTGGATGACGTGTTCCCCCGCTCCGACGTTGGTTGCATTGTTCCACCAATCTCTGGACTTCGTCAAGCGGTGGCGGTATGAAGACCGCGTGATCTTCACCAGCCCGCTGCCGCCGGTGGCGCTCCCCGAGTCACCGCTCACCCCGTACGTGCTCGAGCGCGCCAAGGAACGAGCGGACGAGACCGCGCTCGTCGACGGCCCGACCGGCTGCAGGGTGAGCTACGCCGAGCTGGACGCCGCCGTGCGAGGGCAGGCCGGCGGCTGGCTGGAGCGAGGACTGACGAAAGGCGAGGTCGTCGCCGTCATGGCACCGAACTGCCCGGAGTACGCCATCACCTTCCACGCCGTCGCCCTGGCCGGCGGCGTGGTGACCACCATCAACCCGACGTACACACCAGGCGAGGTGCACCACCAGCTGGTCGACTCCGGCGCCACCCGGCTCGTGACCGCGCCGATGTTCGTCGAGACGGCGACGGCGGCCAGCAACGGGACGAAGATCACCGCCGGCGAGACGTTCGTCATCGGCGAGAGCTTGGCGAACGTGACTGCCACTCCGCTGCAGGAGCAGGTGCCGGTCGAGCTCGACGACGTCGTCGCGCTCCCCTACTCGTCAGGGACCACCGGCACTTCGAAGGGCGTGCGGCTCACGCACCGCAACCTCACGGCGAACATCGCGCAAACGCTGGCAGCGATACCGACGGACGAGGACGACGCCTTCGTGGCCGTGCTGCCCTTCTTCCACATCTACGGGATGCAGGTGCTCATGAACCTCGGCCTCCGAGCCGGGGCGACCGTCGTGACGATGCCGCGCTTCGACCTCGAGCAATTCCTGCAGCTGCACCAGGAGCACCGGCTCACCCGTGCGTTCGTCGCGCCGCCGATGGTCGTCGCGCTCGCCAAGCATCCGATCGTCGAGGAGTACGACCTGTCCGCCCTGCAAACCGTCTTCTCTGGAGCAGCGCCGCTGAGTGCCGACCTCGCCGACGAAGCCGCGCGCCGGCTCGGCTGCGAGGTGATCCAGGGCTACGGCATGACCGAGCTGTCGCCGGTCAGCCACGCCACACCGCCCGGACAGTTCAAGCCCGGCAGCGTCGGCGTGGCCGTGCCGGCCACCGAGGTGCAGATCGTCGACCCGGCAACCGGCACGGCGCTCGGGGAAGACGAGGACGGCGAGGTCTGGATCCGAGGCCCACAGGTGATGGCGGGCTATCTCAACAACGAGGAGGCGACGAAGGGCCACCATCGACGGCGACGGCTGGCTCCACACCGGCGACATCGGCCACGTCGACAGCGACGGCCACCTCTACGTCGTCGACCGCCTGAAGGAGCTCATCAAGTTCAAGGGCTTCCAAGTCGCCCCCGCGGAGCTCGAGGCGCTGCTGCTCACACACCCGAAGGTCGCCGACGCCGCGGTGATCGGCCTTCCCGACGACGAAGCAGGCGAGCTCCCAGCTGCGTACGTGGTGCTGAAGCCGCTGGTGACAGGCGACCGCCGAGGAGATCGAGTCGTTCGTCGCCGGTCGCGTCGCCACGTACAAGCAGGTTCGCAAGGTGACCTTCGTCGAGGCGATCCCCAAGTCGGCCTCCGGCAAGATCCTGCGCCGCGTCCTCCGGGACGAGGC
>CAWJFG010000017.1:0-26340 GCA_963842015.1 uncultured Acidimicrobiales bacterium
GGTCCACCCGACGACGGATCGCGGCCGGCCGGACCGACACGCCCACAGGTACCTGAGCCGCAGTCCGGATGCGGAGTGCCGAGCCGACAAGGGGACCCGAGGGGCCGCTGTCCACCGAGCTGCTGACGCCCGACCAGCGCGCACGACGACGAAAGGACGCCGGTGACCGAGACGCACGCCGCCACCCGGTTGCACACCTGGAACCACGGGTTCCGTGGGCCGACCACACCGGGGCGTCCGGACGCTGACGTCCGACCAGGTGGAGCGGTTCGACAGCGGGCTTCGTCGTGGTGCCCGACCTCCTCGACGGCGACCCCTCGCTCGGGTGCGCGCCGAGGTCGACCGCTTCGAGGCCGACGGCGGCGTACTTGGCGTGGCTCGACGACGGCCGCATCGCCATCGCCGAGGCCGGCGCGATCACGTTCACCACGCACCTCGTGGCCCGGTCGCCGTTGCTGCGCGCCTCAGCCTGCACCCGGCGATCGCCGGCATGTGCGCCGACCTGGTCGGACCCGACGTGAACCTGTACTGGGACCAGGCCGTGTACAAGAAGCCCGAGAAGCCGCGGCGGTTCCCGTGGCACCAGGACAACGGCTACGCGTTCGTCGAGCCCCAGCAGTACCTGACGGTGTGGTTGGCGCTGACCGATGCCACCGTCGACAACGGCTGTCCGATGGTGGCCCGGGCTTCCACCGGCCGGCACGCTCGCCCACCGTACGTCGACCCGCTCGGGTGGGAGTGCCTGCACGACCCCGCCGGCGCGGTGGCCGCCGAGGTGCCGGCCGGAGGTGCGGTCGTGTTCTCGTCGCTCACGCCCCACCTCACCGGCCCCAACACGACCGCCGAGGTCCGCAAGGCGTACATCCTCCAGTACGCCCCCGCCGGGGCCGAGATCCTCCGGGGCGACCCCCACGCCGGCCCGCCGACGGAGCGGGACACCGTGCGACGCTCCCGAGCGCCAGTACCCGGTGGTCGTCAGGGGGGCCACGGTCGGCCCGGCGGGCTGAGGGGCCGGGCGGCGTGTCCGCCCTGCGGTCAGCTGTTGGGCGAGCAGCTCGGCGGAGAAGAACTACAGCGCCGTCTTCGTCTTCGTCTGCTGCTCGCCGCCGAGGTCGATGCCCTTGGCATAGAGGAACGCCCGGACCTCCTGGCCCACGTCGAGCCCTTCGCCGGGCAGGCACTTGGTGGACAGCTCCACCATTCGGGAGCCGTCGGGGTACAGCCACATCTCGGCGACGAGCCGGCGCGAGAACGTCTCGGGCAGCAGCTTGAGCTTCAGCACGAAGATGGGGCCGAGCACGGAGAGGTCGTCGAAAGTCAGGCCCTCGGCGCGTGTGCGGCGAAGAAGGCCCGCTGCTCCTTCGAGAAGAGCTTCCGCAACGGCTTCCCTCTACGACCGACCGGATCGTCCTGGTCGGCAGCTTGCCCTTCATCGAGCCCGAGCAGACGTAGCCCCCGGGCATGGCGTCGACCTCGACGACCAAGTTCGGCGACTTCCGGACCTCGGCGGGGAGCTCGTCGGGTCGACCGGGCGGAGCTTGACGACCGAGTCGTTCTCCCGGCCCTGCACGCGGCGGGCGCGCGCCACGAGCCGCCCCGTTGAGCTTCAGGTCGGGCGTGTCGAAGAAGAACACCTGCCGGATCTGGGCTTCGAGCGGATCGACGCCCAAGGCCACCGCACCCGTCCGGTACTCGGACTCGGGCACCGTCAGCTTCAGCTCGATGCTGTCGGCATCCTTGACGAGCTCGCGCATCCGCAGCAGATCGGCGAGGCCGATCCTCGCCCCCGTCCCATCGCCCATGGCGTCTACTCCGAGTCTGTCGTCCGACCGGATCGGATCGTACCCCCACAATCCGCAGTTCGCCGCCGCCCGTGGCGACCGCGCTGCCGCGCGTGCAGGTGCACGCCGTGCGCCGCGTCGGGACGAGGCTCGTGCTCGACGGCGCTGGCTAGCCTCCGACGATGATCTCCACCGTCGTCTGGGGCACCGGGAACGTCGGCCGCGCCGCCATCCGTGCCGTCGCCGCCCATCCGTCGTTGGACCTCTCGGCCGTGATCGTGCACAACCCCGACAAGGTCGGCCGCGACGCCGGTGATCTCGGCGGCCTCGACCGCCGGCTCGGCGTGGCGGCGACCGACGACATCGACGCCGTCCTCGGCGCCCGTCCGGGCGCCGTCGTGTACGCGGCCTCGGGCGACATCCGGCCCGACGACGCACTCGCCGACATCGTCCGGGCGATCCGGGCCGGGGCCGTGGTCGTGACCCCCGCGATCTACCCGCTGTACGACCCGCGCCACGCCCCGCCCGAGCTGCGAGACCCGGTGCTGGCCGCCATCGCCGACGGCGGCGGGTCGCTGTTCGTCTCGGGCATCGACCCGGGCTGGGGCAACGACGTGCTGCCCCTGCTCGTGAGCGGGCTCGGCGACCACGATCGAGGCCGTCCGCTGCCAGGAGATCTTCGACTACTCCACCTACGACCAGGAGGACTCGGTCCGCTACCTGGTCGGCATGGGCCAGCCGATGGACTATGAGCCGCCGATGATCGCGCCGACGGTCCCCACCATGGTGTGGGGCGGACAGGTGCGGCTGATGGCCCGCGCTCTCGGCGTCGAGCTCGACGAGATCCGCGAGACGCTCGACCGCCGCCCGCTCGAGGCCACGGTGAGCACCAAGACGATGGGCGAGTTCGGCGGGCACGCAGGGCGCCGTCCGCTTCGAGGTGCAGGGCATCGTCCGAGGCGAGCCGCGCATCGTCGTCGAGCACGTGACCCGCATCCACCCGTCGTCCGCGCCCGACTGGCCCGCGCCCGCGGACGGCGACGGGGCGCACCGCGTGATCATCGAGGGCCGCCCCCGCATCGAGGTCACGATCGAGGCCACTGACGAGGGCGGCAACCGGTCCGCCGGCGGGAACGCCACCGCGGTCGGCCGCCTGGTCAACGCCATCGACTGGCTCGTGGACGCGGCGCCCGGGCTCTACGACGCCCTCGACGTCCCCTTGCGTCCCGCCGTCGGGCGGCTCGGGCGAACGCCGCACTGAGAACGGTTCCTGGGCTGCGCCCGGTCGCCGAGACGGCTCCACGACGGCCGGCACCGAATCCGTGGCCGGCGCGTCGACGGACGTTCACCTGGAAGCCCGCTGCCGGCCATGCGGCTCCTCTACGTTCCCGCCCAAACGCCACACGCGGGGGTGAACGGGTCATGGACGAGCTCCACCAGGACGACGCGATCTGCAACACATCGTCGAACGAGACGTTCCAGGAGGTGCTCGACCGGCGGCTGTCTCGCCGCTCGGTGCTCGGAGGCGGTCTGGCGGTCGCGGCGACGGCGACCGCGGTGGGTGCGGCCGGTGGAGTCGCAACGCTGGTCGACGCCCGACCGGCTGACGCGCATGACCGCAGACATCGGCCTCTCCTGGGCTTCACCGGCATCGCACCCTCGACCGCCGACCAGGTCACCGTGCCGCCGGGGTATACGGCCAAGGTGCTCATCGCCTGGGGCGAGCCGGTGTCCAACGGACCCGGGTTCAAGCCCGACGCGAGCAACACCGCAGCCGAGCAGGCGCAGCAGTGGGGCATGCACAACGACGGCATCGTGTACTTCCCGTTCCCCGTCCTCGGGAACCATCGGGGCCTGATCGTCCAGAACCACGAGTACACCGACGACGTCCTGCTGTTCCCCGACGGCAAGGCGAACTGGAACGCCGAGAAGACGGCGAAGTCCCAGGCGGCCCACGGCGTCGGGATCATCGAGGTCTTCCGGCTCCTCGGCAACTGGCGGGTGCGCCGGCCCTCGTCCTTCGCTCGCCGCATCACCGCGTCGACACCCATCGACATCGGCGGCCCCGCCGCGGGCCACGCCCTGCTCAAGACCACCGCCGATCCGACGGGCCGGCGCGTGCTCGGCACGCTGAACAACTCCGCGATGGGCTTCACGCCCTGGGGGACGTACCTCGCGTGCGAGGAGAACTTCAACGGCTACTTCCGCAACACCACGCCCAACGCGCTCGAGTCGCGCTACGGCGTCACCGCGTCCAGCCCGGGCACGCTGTGGTACACGACCGACAGCCGGTTCGACGCCGACGTCGAGCCGAACGAGCCGAACCGCTTCGGCTGGGTCACCGAGATCAACCCGTGGTCGCCGACGAGCACGCCGGTGAAGCGCACGGCTCTCGGCCGTGTGAAGCACGAGGGGGCCTGGGTCGAGGAGACCGACGACGGGCGGGTCGTCGTCTACATGGGAGACGACCAGGCCGGCGAGTACATCTACCGCTACCTCTCCAACCAGCCGTGGAGGCGCGCCCTGTTGAGCGGCAAGCACCCGCTCGACGACGGGGTGCTGTACGTGGCGAAGTTCAACGCCGACGGCACGGGCGACTGGCTGCCGCTCACGCCCGAGAACCCTGCGCTCGCCGGCAAGACGCTGGCCGAGATCCTCATCGACACGCGCTCGGCCGCCGACGCCGTCGGCGCCACGAAGATGGACCGTCCCGAGTGGATCGACGTGATCGACTCGAAGAAGGAGGTCTACGTCACCCTCACGAACAACACCGGTCGCACTGCCGCCACCGTCGACGCCGCCAACCCACGGCCGAGCAACGTGTACGGGCACATCATCCGCTGGGGCTACGCGGTCGACTTCAGCGACCCGGTCTTCTACTGGGAGATCTTCTCCCTCGCCGGCGACCCTGCCGTGCCGGCGCACGGCTCGACGATCATCGGCGACAAGTACGGATCACCCGACGGCATCTACGTCGACCCGAACGAGCGCCTCTGGATCCAGACCGACGTGTCCAGCAGCACCATCGACGCGGGGGCCTACGCCGGATTCGGGAACAACCAGATGCTCGCCGCCGATCCGACGACCAAGGAGACACGCCGGTTCCTCGTCGGCCCGAAGGGGTGCGAGATCACGGGCTGCTTCTCCACACCAGACGGGCGAGCGATGTTCGTGGGCATCCAGCACCCCGGCGAGGCACCCTCGGGCGACAACGACCCGGCCAACCCCAAGCAGTTCAGCTCCTGGCCCGACGGCGCCGCTGGCGGCAGGCCGCGATCGTCCCTGATCGTGATCACCAAGAACGACGGGGGCGTCGTCGGCACCTGACGAGGCTGCTCATCCGCCCCCGCGTCCGCGACCACCTCACACCCAGAAATCTGGGATCGACCTCGCCGCCCGTTCGTCTCACGCTTCGGAGATGGAACGCGAAAGGACAGGAACGACCGGCGGCACCACGCTCCCCTCGACCGTCGACGTCCTCGTGGTGGGCGCCGGCCACGCCGGCCTGGCGATGTCCGGGCTGCTCGGTGAGGCCGGCCGCGAGCACGTGGTCGTCGACGGCCGTGATCGCCTGGGCGGAGGATGGCAGGATCGCTGGGACGACTTCACCCTCGTCACCCCGAACTGGACCACCTCGTTCCCGGGCTGGGCCTACGACGGCGCCGATCCGGACGGGTTCATGCGCCGCGACGAGATCACCGAGCGGGTCGCCCGCTACGCGGACGTGATCGGCGCCCCGGTGGCGCTCGGCACCGAGGTCCGGCGCCTCAGCCCCCTGGCCGAGGGAGGGTTCCTCGCCACCACGAACAGGGGCCGGATCACGGCCCACGAGGTCGTCGTGGCCACCGGGAGCTACCACCGGCCGCGCGTCCCGCCGCTCGCCGGGCGCATCTCCGACCGTGTCCTCCAGCTCCACTCGCACGACTACCGCAACGAGGCCGCGCTGCCTGCCGGTGCGGTGCTGATCGTCGGGTCGGGGCAGACCGGCCTCCAGCTCGCCGAGGAGCTGTTCGCCGCAGGACGCTCCGTGTACGTCTCCGTCGGGTCCGCCGGCCGGGTGCCCCGTCGCTACCGCGGGCGCGACATCTTCGGCTGGCTCGTCGACCTCATGCGCCACGGTGCGACCCATGGCGTGACCCTGCCGACCGCCGAACAGCTGCCCGATCCCACCGGCAGGTTCAACCCCATGCCCGCCCTCTCCGGGCACGGAGGTGGGCACGACACGAACCTGCGCCAGTACGCGGCGGACGGGATCGCGCTCGCCGGGCGGCTGACCGGCGCCGCCGGTGAGCGGGTGACGTTCGCCGACGACCTCGGGCTCAACCTCGAGCGCGCCGACGACTTCTTCGACGAGCGCCTCAGGGGGACGATCGACACCTACATCGAGCGCGCCGGCATCGACGCACCACCCGACGACCGGATCGCGATCCTGTACCAGCCGCAGGGCCTGGGCGAGCTGGACCTGGGCCGCGCCGGCGTCTCGACGATCATCTGGGCCACCGGGTACGCGCTCGACTACGGATGGATCGACGCCCCGATCCTCGACGATCTGGGCTATCCACGGAACGTCCGGGGCGTCTCGGCCGTGCCCGGCCTCTACTTCCTGGGACTTCTGTGGCAACACTCCCAGGCCTCTGCATCGCTCGTCGGCCCCTCGCTCGACGGCCCGCACCTCGTCGACGAGATGGCCCGCAGATCGGGCCCACGTCCCGCATCTGTGACGGCCGGGACCGCCGGTCGGATCACCCGGAACGGATGATGCCGGCGCGACGGTGATCGGTCACTGTCGGCCCGTCGGCCCTGTGCTGCTCCCGAGAGCGCACGTGATGACGTCCTGGGCACGACCGACAGGAAGGTGCGAGAGATGGGTTGCCTGCTCGCCGTGATGGCAGGGCTGTTTCCGAGGTTCGTGCTGTTCGTCTTCTGGATTGCTCGGCCCGACCGGATGGACGCGATCTTCACGTCGTTCATCTGGCCCCTCCTCGGCCTGATCTTCATGCCCTTCGCGACGCTGATGTACGTGCTCCTGTGGATGCCCGGCGTCGGCGTCACAGGGTGGGACTGGTTCTGGGTCGGCATCGCCGCGCTGCTCGACATCGGGCACTGGGGCGCCACCGCGGGCCAGCGCAACCAGGTCCCCACCCGCGCGTGACCGCCGAGGCCCTCCACGGGCGGGCCGTCCCCGGACGCGCTGACCAGCGGGTGATGCGAGCAGCCCCCGACTGACGTCCGGCCGACCCCCCGTCCGCCTGTCCAACCCCGATCGCGCGCGAAGGTCGCGGCGACGTGACGATCGGTCCCGTGGCCCGCCGCAGTGTCGCCGTCGAGCGTCGGCTCCGTGGGGAGATCCGGGCCCGAGGCTCGACCGCCGCCGCGGCGGACCACAGAACCGGGATCGCGAGTGGGCGCGGTGAGCCTTGGCGGCTCACCGCGCCGACCCGTCCCGCCACCTGTGCCAACGAGGGGAAGAGGCTTTTCGAGTGCGACGGCAATCTCGCATGCGCCCACGCCGGGGTCATCCGTAGCGCGAGTACGTATTTCGCCGCCGCCGACTACGTAGGATGGCCCGGGCGAGGTTGGGGAGGAGGTCACGAGTTTGCAGCTCCGATCGCCGTTCGTCGGGCGCCAGGCAGAGCTCGACCAGGTCACGACGGCACTCGCAGCAGGCCGGGGGGTCGTGCTCGTGGGCGAGGCAGGCGTGGGCAAGACCCGACTGCTGGTCGAGGCCGTCGAACGCTCCAGCGACGCAGGGATGCGCGTCCTGCAGGTGCGGGCGACGCGGTCGTCCGGCGTCGTGCCCCTCGGCGCGTTCGCCCCCCTGCTGCCCGTCGACGACAGCGCCGCCTCGCTGGCCCGGGCCCGGGAAGCCATCCTGGCGCGCGCTCCCGCGGTGCTGGCCATCGACGATGCCCACGCCCTCGACGAAGCGTCCGCGGCGCTGACACACCAGCTCGGCACCCAGAACGGGGTGCGGGTCGTGGCGACCGTCCGACGGGGGGAGGACGTCCCCGACGCCATCGTGGCGCTGTGGAAGGACGGGCTGTGCGAGCGGCTCGACATCGAGCCGCTCACGCGCGCCGCGCTCGACCGCCTGGTCGTCGACGCGTTGGGCGGGCCGGTGGACGGACAGTTCCTCCACCTCATGTGGACCCGGACGCTCGGCAACGCGCTGTTCGCCCGCGAGCTGCTCGCCGCGGCGGTCGAGAGCGCGTCGCTGACGACCCACAGCGACATCTGGACGTTGGAAGGCCCCTTCACCGCACCCCCACGCCTGCGGGAGCTGATCGCCGGGCGGCTGCGGGGCGTGCGCCCCGACGAGCGGACCGTCCTCGACCTCCTGGCGGTTGCCGAGCCCCTGCCCTTCCGCCTGCTGCTCGAGATGGTCGGCGGGGAGACGCTCGAGCGCCTCGAGGAGCGCGGGCTCCTGGTCCTCGTCGAGGGCCCGATCCAGCCGGACGCCCGGCTCAGCCATCCGCTGATCGCCGACGTCCTCGTCGACGCGCTCGGGCCGATCAGGCGCCGCCGGCTGCTGCGGGACCTCGTCACCGCGGTGTCCGCCCGACCGCTGCCACTCGACGCCGGCGACCGCGTCGTGCGTTGGCGCATCGACGCGGGGCTGGACGTGTCGGCGAGTGAACTGCTCAGCACGGCGCGGCGCTACATCCTCGTCGACACGCCGCTCGCCGAGTCGCTCACCCGCCGGGCCCTGGCGGCCGAGGGCGACAGCTCCGCCGCCCTCATCACGCTGGCCGAGATCATGACGTTCTCCGGCCGGCCCGACGATGCCGCCGCCCTCCTGGGCAGCCTGCAGACCGACTCGTCTCTCGAGGACTGCCGCCGGGAGGTCGACCTGGCGCTCGTGCTCGCCTTCGGCCTCAACCGGTCGAGGGACGCGGCCGAGAGGCTCGAAGGGCTCCTCGACGGCATCGACGATGCGCAGTGGGGCTACATCGCCGGCCAGATCCCGCTCATGTGGCTGCTCGCGGGCGAGATCCACCGCGCCCGCCGCGCCGCCGAGGACATGCTCGCCGACGAGCGGGCGTCGGAGGAGGACCGGCTGAGCGCCGAGCTCGTCCTGATCCCCGCGCTCAACCTGGTCGGGCAGCCCGTCAGGGCTCTGGAACGGGCGGCGACGGTCCTGCCCCGACTGGCCGACCACCCGGCGTTCAACGAGTACGTGGTCGGTCAGCTCGAGACCGCCCTGCCGACCGGGCACCGCTACGCCGGGGACCTCGACGCCGCCGAGAAGGCCGCGCAGCGCGCCTATGACAGGGTGACCCGGCAGGGTGCGGGCCTCCTACGTGGCGTGTACGCCCTGCGGCTCGGCCAGATCACGCTGTGGCGCGGCGCGCTCGGGCGCGCCGAGCAGTACTTCCTCGAGGCGGTCACGGCCCTCGAGGGGGACGCGATGACCCGCGCCAGCGCCGTCGACCACATCCGCTACACCCGGGCTCTCATGGGGCGGTCGGACATGCCGAGCGCGCTGGCGCCCGGCGCCATGTACGCCGTGGAGCACGAGTTCCTGTCGTCCGCCGTCGAGGCCGCGGCCGGCGACCTCTCCTATGCCCGCTCCGTCGCCCTCGGCGCGGCCCGGCGGGGACTCGCGGCCGGCCACCTCGCCTACGCGCTGTTCGCCCTGTACGAGGCGGCGCGGCACGGGGCGGCGCCGGCGGCCGCGGACGTGCTCGGCGAGCTACCGGCGATGGACGGGCAGCTGCTGCCCGCGCTCGCCGACGCCATCGAGGCCCTGGCCGAGAGCGACGGCGAGCGGCTGGCCGAAGTCGGGGGCCGCTTCGAGGAGCTGGGCTGCATCCTGCACGCGGCAGAGCTGACCACAGCGGCGGCCACCGTGGCGGCCGGTCACGGCCAGAAGACGGCGGCGGCCCGGCTGCGCACCCGGGCGCAGCAGCTCGTGGAGCGGTGCGACGGCGCCACGACGGAGCTGCTGCGGAGCCGCGGAGGCGACGGCCTGACCACCCGCGAACGGGAGGTCGCCGGCTTCGCTGCCCGGGGCCTCACCGACCTCGAGATCGCGGCGCGGCTGTCGCTGTCCCGCCGCACCGTCGAGACCCACCTCTACCGCATCTACGCCAAGCTGGGGATCTCGGGTCGAGTCGAGCTGGGCCCGCTGTTCTCGGAGCGCGCGGGATAGCCGACGCGCACGCGCTCGGGCGCATCGGCGAGCTCACGTACGCTCGAGCGATGGATCGTGTCACTGCCCAGGAGCTGGTGGCCTTGGCGGAGCGCCTGCGGGACCGGACGCTCGAACGCGCTGACGTGCTCGAAGCGATCGACGCGCGGTACCCCGAGATGCTTGCTGCGCTCGACTGGCTCGTCGCAGAGGACCGCCAGGATGAGGCGTTCTCGCTCGCCGATGACCTCGTCGGGTTCTGGATCGGTACAGGGCGCATCGAGGACGGCGACGCGTGGTTCCGAGACGCGCTCGCCACCGAGGCAGGCTCAGCTGCGATCCGCGCCAAGGCCCTCTACGCACACGGGTACCTCGTGTTCTGGGCCGGTCAGTACGACGTGGCTGGGCAACGGTTCGAGGCCGCCCGTTCGCTCGCTGCCGAGGTGGACGACCGCAACATCGAAGCACTCGCTCTGGCGGGGCTCGGACGGGTCCACCTCCGGAACGACGTGACCGCCGCGATATCGGTGCTCCGCGAGGCGTTGGCACTGACCGAGGGCGCGGACGACCTGAGCCCGGGACGGTCCAGCGCGTTGCACGTTCTCGGTGTCGCCCTCCAGATGTCCGGCGACCTGCTCGAGGCCCGAGCCGTGATGTCGGCGCGGCTGGCTGCCGGCGAAGCGGGCGGCGACCGGTTCGTCGTGCAGGTGGAGTCGGCGAACCTCAGCATGGTCGAGCGACAGCTCGGCAACCTCGACGAGGCGGCGCGGCTGTCGAGGCACGTCCTCGAGCTCGAGGCGGCCGGCGGGGACGAGATGATGATCGCATGGTCGATCAACGGGCTGGCCGCAGTCCTCACCGCCCAGGGGGACCACGACCGGGCGGCGCGACTCATCGGATTCGCGGAGACGACGCTCGACCGCGCCGGCGGCGAGTGGCCACCTGACGAACGCGTGCAGTACGACGAGTCCGTCGCCACGCTCGGCGAGAGCCTTCCGCCCGACGACCTCGCCCGGCGTCGATCCGAAGGCGCGGCGATGTCCACCCAGACAGCCCTCGCGTACGCCCTCGAGAGCTAGCAGCGCGATCACCGGGCTGCGCCGGGGCCGGGCAGCAGGTCGACGTCGCCAGTCGTCCGGTGCACGAGACTTCGTCGATGGACATCCGCGAGCTGACAGCCGGCGATCGTGATGCGGCCACCGCCTTGTGGGCAGCGGCCGGCCTGGTTCGCCCGTGGAACGATCCCACCAGCGACTTCGACCGCGCCGTCAGGGGCACGACGTCGACGGTGCTCGGCGCGGTCGACGCGGGTGGGGTGGCTGCGACGGTGATGGTCGGACACGACGGTCACCGGGGGTGGGTGTACTACCTCGCTGTCGACCCGGGGAAGCGTCGGAGCGGCCTGGGGCGCCACATGATGCGGACGGCCGAGAGCTGGCTGCGGCGGCGCGGAGTCGTGAAGCTCAACCTGATGGTCCGCAACGGCAACGACCGGGCGCTCGGCTTCTACCGCCGGCTCGGGTACGAAGACGCCGACGTGACCGTCCTTGCCCGCTGGCTCGTCGGACCCAGTAGCGGCGCGTCACGATGACGCCCAGCGCGTGGTCAGGGACACCGGGGCGGCCCGGCAGTCAGGGAGGCCCCAGGAGGTCGGACCGCGCCGAGAGTTGGCGGCCGGTCGGATCCAGCGGTCGTGGAGGCGCCTCGTCCTGCTGTCCTCGTGTGGCCATGACGACTCGAAGGAACCGCCACCTCGGGTCGCCCACCAACAACGCCGCAGCGCGGGAGCGGTGACGACCGCGACCTCGGTGGTCCCTCGAACGTCCAGTGCAATGTGGATTCGCCAGTTCGGATCGCCCGACTGGAAGAACGACGTGCCATCGATCGGGTCGAGGATCCAGACCCGATCGGACGCACCCAGCTGACCGAGCTCCTCGCCGAGGAACGCATCTTCGCGCCGTGCCTCGGACAACGTCTCCCGCAGCAGTCGCTCGACTGCGTGGTCGGCCTCGGTGACCGGTGTGCCGTCGGCCTTCAGCGTTGCGGAAACCCCCGAATCGAAGTGAGCGAGCGCGAGGTCCGCCGCCAGATCCGACGTGTCGAACGCGAGTTGGAGGTCGTCAACGCCGTCCATCTCCAGCCGACGCGACCGACCGACCCCCGCCCCCACGGCGCCAGGTTTACGAAAGGCGGTAGCGGAGGTGGACGACGCCATTGCTGAACCGGTGCTCGTCGATGAGCTCCAGATCGGCGCCGCGTGTCGGACGGGAGTGCGGGGGTGCGCCCACCGAGGACGACTGGCCAGACGAACAAGACCAGTTCGTCGACCAGCCCGGCGCCGAGAGCCTGGGCTGCCAGGTTGGGGCCACCGACCAACAGATCCCGACTGGCGGCGGCCTTCAGGTCGCGTACCGCGCTCGGGGTCGAAGTGGCGTTCGAGCCGAGTGTTCGCGGTGCGTGGTGCGGCCAGGGTCGACGGATAGACGACCTTGTCCGCCGCCTGCCATGCGCTCGCGTGGTCGGCCGTGAGGTCCGACTGGTCGGCCAGGGTGGGATCGGTCTCCCAACAGCCAGGGTCTCGTACATGCGCCGCCCATAGAGGTACGTGCCTGCGGATCCCATGAGCCCGGTGATGAACACGAACACGTCGTCGTCGGGCGGAGCCGGACCACGGTGGCGCGAGACGCCGGCACGACGATCACGTCACGACCTGTCGATCGGCGTCTTCCGTCGCGGCCGGTCACCTGAGGGCGCGGCGGAGGCTGGACGGTGTGTGCCCTGTCTCGTTGCGGATCACGCGGCAGAGGTGGCTCTGGTCGGCGAAGCCGAGGTCGGCGGCGAGCCGCGCCAACTGGTCCTCGCCGCCGGCCAGGCGATCCAGCGCGGCCCGGGCCCGGAGGCGCATGCGGTGTCTGGCGACGGTGTGGCCGGTGGCGGCGCGAAAGAGCCGGCTGAGGTGTGTCGCGGACACGTTCAGGGCGGAGGCCACGTCAGCCAAGGAACGGTCCGGATCGGCGGCCAGCGCTTGTCGGGCGTCGTCGACCAGGTCGCGACGGGCACGGGCCGTTGCAGGTCGACCGGACTCCACCCGTGCGGTGTCGACCTGCGCGAGCGCTGCTGCGACCAGTGACAGTGCCCGCTCGTGCAACGCGTCCGCCGGCTCGCCCCGGTGTGCCGCCGCCAGGAGAAGGCGGTGCTCGAGGTCGACCCACGGCGCGCTGGGCAAGGGATCCGACGGCAGGACCGGGTCGCCGCCCCACATCGAGGCCAGCAGGGCCGGGTCGAGCCACACCGAGGTGCAGTCGTCGCCGCCGGCGTGAGGATGGTCGTAGCGCTGCTCCTGCCCAGGGTTCATGCAGTAGGCCTGGGTCGGGTCGAGGAGGGTGCTCGTCGCATCGGCGGTGCGGACGAAGCAGCCGTTGCGCACGAACACGATCGCATGGTGACCGGCCTCGTGCGCGTGGCCACGGCCGGTCGGGAGGCGGCAGGAGACATCGGTGAGCGTCACACCGCCGTGGTCGAGTAGCCGACGGGTGCTCAGCATCGGGTCGGCTCCGGCGACGCCGCGCAGCAATGTCCAAGCGCTTGACGTGGAGGGTCGGCACAGTGGCCGGCCATGACTGCGAACCGCACCATCACTGTCTACGGCGCCTCCGGCCATACCGGACAGTTCGTCGTGGCCGAACTGCATCGACGCGGCTGGGTGCCCGTCCTGTCGGGCCGAGACCCCGACAAGCTGCGGGCCGCCGCTGAGGGCGGACCGGGCGAGCTGGAGATCCGCCCCGCGGCGGTCGACTCGCCGACCGCGATCGATCATGCGCTGGACGGTTCGGCGGCGGTGATCAACTGCGCCGGGCCGTTCCGTTGGACCGCGGCGCCGGTGATCGAGGCGGCGCTCCGCGCCGGCATCCCCTACCTGGACGTGGCGGCCGAGATCGAGGCCGTCGCCGACACCTTCGCCCACTACGACGAGCGAGCTCGCGACGCCGGCGTCGTGGTCGTGCCGGCCATGGCCTTCTACGGCGGACTGGGCGACCTGCTGGCCACCGCCGCGACACCGGGGTGGACGTCGGCCGACGAGGTCACCATCGCCTACGGGTTGAGCAGCTGGCGGCCGACGCAGGGCACGCTGGCCTCCGGCAAGGTCTCGAGGCAACGCCGCGAGGGACGCCGCATCGCCTATCGCAACGGACACCTCGAGCTCCGCACCGACGCCGCACCGATCGACGAGTGGCGGTTCCCGGCGCCGCTCGGTACGCAGAAGGTTCAGACCGACTTCACCATGGCCGATTGCGTCACCATCCCCCGCCACCTCGCCACGCCCGCCATGAGGAGCTACATGACCATCTCCGCAGCAGACGACGTCAGCGACCCGGACCCGTCACCCCCGGTCGCCGTCGACGAGAGCGGGCGGTCCTCGCAGACGTTCGTGGTCGACGTCGTGGTCCGATCCGGAACGACCGAACGCCGAGCCGTCGCCGGCGGTCGCGACATCTACGCCTTCAGCGCCCCGCTCGTGGTGGAGGCGGCCGAGCGCGTCCTCGGTGGGCTGGTCGAACGCACCGGCGCCCTCACCGCCGGCCAAGCCTTCGACGCCAGGGACTTCCTCGATTCACTCCCCTTGGACCACGTTTCCCTGCCGTAGGAGCACTCGACCGCCAACGGAAGCGATCGCCGAAGGCCGCGAGGCATAGCGTCGTGGCCTCGGCGCGCGGCCCGGGACAGGATGACGGCGAGATCGGTGCACATGGAACTCCTGCTTCTGTCGAACTCCACCGACTTCGGGCGAGCGATGTTCTCCCACGCGGCCGAGGCGTTCGTCGACGTCGCCGCCGGCGAGCGGGTGACCTTCGTGCCTTACGCCCTGGCGGACTGGGACGGCTACGCCGACCGGGCGATCGCCGCCCTGGGCGCCTTCGGCCTCGATGCCACGTCGGCGCACCGGTCCGACGACGCCCGCCGTGCCATCCTCGACGCCGACGTCGTGATGATGGGCGGGGGCAACACGTTTCGGTTGCTCGACTCGTTGCACCACCTGGACGTGATCGAGAGGCTGGGCGAGCGGGTGCGCGGCGGCGAGACGCGCTACATGGGCGCGTCCGCCGGCACCAACGTGGCCTGTCCCACCATCCGCACAACGAACGACATGCCGATCTGTCTGCCACCGGGGTTCGACGCCCTGGGGCTGATCCCGTTCCAGATCAACCTGCACTACATCGACGCCGATCCGCTCTCCACCTACATGGGCGAGACCCGCGAGAACCGCATCGAAGAGTTCCTCGAGGAGAACGACTGCCCCGTGCTCGCCCTGTACGAAGGATCGTGGCTACGGGTCAGCGGTGATCGGGCGACCGTCACCGGGGCCGCTCGGCTGTTCCAGCGGGACGGGGTCGAGCCGTTCGCCGACGGCGGCGACGTCTCGGAGCTGCTGCGTGTGCGGCCCGTGTTCGACGGCGGCGCACGACCCCGCAGGGGACCCGACCCGGGCCACGGTAGGGTGCGGGTCTAACCCGTCTTGGTGGGGACCTCTCGTTGACATCCGGCGCCATCCGGTCGGCCTTCTCCCGTCGCCTCCTCTGAGCTCACCTCGAGGAGCGACATGTCCCAGTCCCCAGTGCCCGCGTCGTCGAACGCGCCCGTCATCGACCGTGACCGTCCCACCGCGGTCGTCTACTGCGAAGCCAACTTCGGCGATACCGACGGCAAGACGGCCAACGGGCTCGTCCGCCACTCGGAGACCTACGAGATCGTCGCGGTGATCGACAGCCAGCAGGCGGGCACCGACGCGGGGGTGGTGCTCGGCGAGAAGCCGAAGGACATACCGGTGTGTCGGGACCTTGCGGACGCGGTCGCCCACGCCGGCGGCGCGGCCGACGCCTTCATCTTCGGGATGGCGCCGACGAGCGGCATGCTCTCCTCACACGAGCGAGCCGTCGTCCTCGACGCCATCGCCGCCGGGATGGACATCGTCAACGGGCTGCACGAGTTCTTGAACGACGACGCCGAGTTCGCCGAGGCCAGCCGGGCGCACGATGTGCAGATCCTCGACGTGCGCCGGCCACGCGCCAAGAAGGACCTGCGAATGTTCACCGGCCGGATCGCGGAGGTCTCCTGCCCGCGCATCGCCGTGCTGGGCACCGACGGAGCCATCGGCAAGCGGACCACCGCCACGGTGCTGACCCGTGCGCTGCGCGAGCGGGGCCTCGACGCGGTCATGGTCAGCACCGGCCAGACCGGCCTGATCCAGGGCGCCCGCTACGGCATCGCGCTCGACGCCATCCCGTCGCAGTTCTGCTCGGGCGAGATGGAGGCCACGGTCCTCGACGCGTTCGAGACCGAGCACCCGGACGTGATCGTCATCGAGGGCCAGGGCGCCCTCAGTCACCCCGCGTATCTGACCTCGACGTTCATCCTGCGGGGCAGCCGGCCCGATGCCGTCGTCCTCCAGCACACGCCGGGCCGGACCCGCGTCGGAGACTTCGGGACGGTCGTGAGGCCGACGCCCGCCACCGAGATCAACCTGATCGAGACGTTCGCCGCCACCAAGGTCATCGGCCTCACGATCAATCATGAGAACCTGACCGATGCCGAGGTCTCGACGGCCATCACGCGGTACGAGGACGAGCTCGGCATCCCGGCCACCGACGCGCTCACCCGACCGGAGGGACGCCTCGTGGACATGGTCCTCGCCGCGTTCCCAGAGCTCGAGGAGAAGCTGAACGCCAGCGCGCGGTGACCGCCCCGCGCCCGGACATCGAGCTCGGCAAGTTCCACCACAACGCCCGGGATGAGCCTCGGTGCCATGCGGGCCGGCGGGCCTGGACGCGCAACGAGCCGCCGACAGTGTCGACGGCTCGTATGCAGGACGGTTGGTCCTGGTCAGACGACGCGGACGTTCTGCGCCTCTTCGCCCTTCCGGCCGGGAGCGACGTCGAACTCGACACGCTGCCCCTCGTCGAGGGACTTGTAGCCCTCGCCCTGGATGTTGGAGAAATGGACGAAGACGTCGTCGCCCTGCTCGCGTGAGATAAAGCCGAAGCCCTTCTCAGCGTTGAAGAACTTCACGGTTCCTGTGGTCACTTTGATCTGCTTCTCTTCTGTACGGACCGATCAGTCGATCGGTCGGTACAACTCTATTGGTCAGGGGCGCATCGCCCACCATCGTCCCGCCGGGGCCACCGTCGCGAGCATCGGAGTCCCGTCGACCGAGGCCCACGGATGTAGGCCCGAACCTCACTCCACGGTGAACCCGATCTCCGTGAAGATGCGGTTGCCGCTCACGTCGGACGCGTGCACCTCGATCTGGTACTCCCTACCGGGATCCAGGAACTGCGGAGGGACCGTCAGACCCGTTTCGTCGGGCGACAGCGTCACGTCCAGGATCCGCAACTCGTCATCCCGCGTCACGATGACCTCGTAGTCGACCGCACCAGCGACCGGCGCCCATCGGATGACCGCGTCGTCCTCCGGCAGCGTCCCCCCGTCCTCCGGCTGGATGAACACCGGGGCATCGAGGACGGTGTGGGAGAACGGGACTCGGGACTCCAGCCGAGTGCCGTCGATGGTCGTGCCCTCGAACCGGTAGTCGCCCTCGGGGAACAGCTGCTTGAACTCGTCGAAGGGCAGTTCCGTGAACGGCGGCTCGCTGCTCTCGGAGAACAGCTCGCTCAGGCCGAAGTCGCGCAGGACCCCCTTCGTCTCGATGTCCAGGATCCGGCTGCCATCGGGCGTGAAGATCTTGAACTCCCTCCACTCCTCGGCATCGGCGAACACCTGGACACCGGCATCGCCATCGGTGGCGTTGAACTCGATCTCGAGCCGCGCATCATCGAACGGCTCAGGAGGTTCCTTCGCCGTCCGCGACGTGTTCGCGGCGATCAACGGTGCCGCGATCAGAGGCGTGGCACAGAGCACCACCGGACCGGCCAAACGGTAGAACCGCATCGGCCCTCCTCTCTCCGGCCGCGCTGCCCGGCGGCTGCGGCCTAGGAGGCTTCTAACAGTCCGCCGCTGACGCCAGCCTGAAACCGCGCGAGCAGCTCGAGTTCCTCGCGCCCGGCCGGCCGGGACCCTGGCGCGTGGATGACGACGGCCGGGCAGACCCTGGCTGGCCGCCGGACCGCCGATTGGCGCGGTACCTTCGCACGCGTGCGCTGGGCCATCGCCATCCCGCAGTACGTCCGCGACGGCACCTTCGACCCGGGCGGACTGCGTGGCTACCTGGCCCGGGCGGAGGAGCTCGGCTTCGCGAGCGCGTGGACCCAGGAGAACGTGCTCGGCGCGATGCCCGTCATCAGCCCACTCGAGCTGATGTCCTACGCGGCCGCCTGCACCGAGCGCCTGCGGCTTGGCTGTGCGGTGTTCGTGAGCCCGCTCCACACCCCCGTACACCTGGCCAAGAGCCTGGCGTCACTCGACCAGCTCAGCCGGGGCCGGATCGAGGTCGGGCTGGGGGTCGGCGGCGGCTTCCGGGACTTCGCCGCCTTCGGGCTCGACAACGCCCACCTCGTCACCCGGTTCACCGAGGGCGTGGCGATGATGAAGGCGCTCTGGACGGAGGACGCGGTCACCTTCCCCGGCCGGTTCTGGCAGACGGAGGGCGTCCGAATGGAGCCCAAGCCGTTCCAGAAGCCGCACCCGCCCGTGTGGTTCGGCGGCAGCCACCCCGACGCCGTGCGCCGGACGGTCCGGCTGGCCGATGGTTTCTTCGGCGCCGGCTCGACCTCGACCGCCGACTTCGCCGCCCAGGTGGGCGTGCTGCGCTCCGAGCTCGAGCGGGTCGGCCGCGCCCCGGCGGGCTACCCGGTGGCGAAGCGGGTCTACCTGGCCGTCGACGACGACACGGACCGGGCCCGCCAGGGCCTCGCAGCTGAGCTCGACCGGCTGTACGGCCACTACGGGCTGCGGGACATGGAGGAGCGGGTGGCGGTCTACGGCCCGCCCGACACGGTCGCCGCCGGTTTGCGGGCCGTCGCTGCGGCCGGGGCGGAGATGATCCAGCTCAACACCATGTTCGACCACGCCGCCCAGATGGAGCGTCTGGCCGCCGAGGTGCTGCCCCAGGTGTGACGGCCCGCTGGCTGTTGTACTGCCCATCGGTCGGCGACCCCCGCTGCACCAGGACCGCTGACCAAGGGCCGGTGCGGCACGTCCCGCTCGTCACGACGATGCGAATCGCCACCGTGTCGGGGTGACGGTCGGATCGAGGGGGAACGCGAACGCGGTCGTAGGGATCACCTCGTAGACGCCGTATGGGGGTGGTCCGGCCGTCGGCGCACCGGCGACGCCATCGAAGAGCCCGTCGTGCACGACCACGTGCCATCCGTACAGAGACGCACAGACGGCTGCCACACGTTCGAGCGTCGCCGTGTCGCGCGCTCTCGATGCCGTTCCCTCCACGACGAAATCGAGGTGCTCGACTTCGACACTCATCACGCAGTGCGAGTCGTGGTCGAGGTTCCTGGCCTTCCGCGTCCTTGCGCCGGCGCTGAAGAACAAGCGTCCGTCATCCCAGACGGCCAACACCGGGACGAGGTGCGGCCGGTGCTTGGAACCGACCGTCGCCAGCCAGTAGGTCGCCGACTCCTTCTGGAGAAGCTGCCATGCGGCGTCCCAAGGCATCGGTGTCGAGCCGCCACGCAGCCAGGCGCCGGCCTCGGCGGCGAACGCCTCCTCCGCGTCGGGCACGAGAGCGTGCGCGCTTGTCGGTTCCAATCGATCCCGAGACCCAATGCCCTGGCTCATGATTGCCTCTCTTCCAGCGCCTGATCGGCCGCTGGTACGTCAAGAGTCCTGTTCACCAGCTCGAAGGGCGATCGCTCACTCGAGACGAACACCTGCCGCAACAAGGGTTCGAACTCCTCGAGTGGCAACGACTCGTACGATGGATCGAAGCTCTCCGAGTCGTAGAGGTCGGAGAACTCGGCCGCGTCTTCGTAGTACGGATGGCCGAGGTAGGCGTCGCGCATGTCGGGGTCGATGCCGATGTGTCCTCCGAAATGGTTGAACTGGAACACCGTGTGGTGCTCGACGATCCACGCGATTCCTTCCGACACGTACGGGCGGAGGATCGAGGCCGCGACCGCGGCATGGTTCCGCGGCCCGACGAGGTCACCGACGTCATGGAGCAACGCGGCCACGACGTACTCTGCGGGGCGTCCGTGGCGTAGCGCCCGCGTGCCTGCCTGCAGCGAGTGCTCGAGACCGTTGACCGTGTAGAAGTCCACGTTCTCCAGGAACCGCAGGGCACCGAGCAGGCGGTCCGGCAGCTCCTCGAAGAGCTTCGTGTCAGGCCTCTCGGCGATGGTCGCCCAGTCATCGGCGGTCGTGTCCTGTATTCGACTGAACGTCAGTTGTCGTGCTGTCACGAATCGCTCCCTCGTATGCGCATCACGTGCTGAGCTGGTGTTGCTTGTTGATTGACGAACGGGTCAGGCCACACCCGAGAGTCTCTTCGCCATGCCGCGCGTCACCCCGCTGCGGGCAGGTCGTCGAGCCGTCGATCGCCCATCGGTGGCCGAGCGGCGCGCCGCCGTAGACGTGCGACTGGACGGAACCGCTGACGGCATCGAACCACCGGACCTGGTCGAGGGTCGCGACTCGCAACCCCTGAATCGCCCGGTCACCCCTGAGACGACACGACATGTATGGGGGCGGTTCACGCGACGCCGGTCCTTCGGCGACAAGTCCGGCCCGAGCGGCGTCAGCCGGCGCCCCTGCCGGTGCTGGTCCGAGGTCGGTCAGGCGAGGCATCGGTCGACTCCTGGACGACCCGCCCGCCTGGATCTGCATCTAGACTTATTGTCTGATCTATTCTTAGACTCACGTCTAGGAGGTGTCAAGTGTCGACGCCTGACCAGGTCGCGAGCCCCATCAGGGCGGGCCGCCGTGAACGCAAGAAACTGGAGACCAGGGAACGCATCTTCGATAGCGGCGTCGCCCTGTTCGCCACTCACGGCTACGACTCGACGACGATGGAGCAGATCGGCGAGCGCGCGGATGTGTCACGGGCGACGGTCTTCAACTACTTCGCCCGGAAGGAAGACATCGTCTTCGAGTGGTTCGGACGGCTACGAGCCGAGTTCGCGAAGGCCCTCGCCGAGGACGACCGGCACACGGTCGACTCGACGAGCCGGCTCCGCCGCGCGTTTCACGTGCTCGCCGACCTCTACGAGGACGACCCCGCGACCGGACGTGCCATGGTGCGCGCCTGGCAGCGCGCGGGAGGCCCACTGCTCGCCGATGAATCGGACGCACTCGAACTCGTGACCGACAGCGTGCGCGCTGGACAACGAGCTGGCGACATCCCCCGCGGCGTCGATGCCGATCGTGCCGCCGTCATCCTGTTCGACGCGTACCTCGGAGTCCTCTACCGGTGGGTGCTCGACGAGACCGGTCAGCTGGCCCTCGGCGAGCAGCTCACCGCCACGCTCGACATGCTCCTCCCCGCCATCATCCGCACAGCCCCCGTCGACACCAACGAGCCCAACCACCGCCGCACCAGCAAGAACCGCCGCCCGTCCTAGCCATGTCAGTCGAAGACCGGACGCGGCGCGGCGGGCCGACGGCGGCCGCCGCTTCGCCGCGTGGTAGGTGGAAGGGGCGATCTGCAATACACGGCAGATCGGCTCGATTCCCCAACGCAACCCGGCGCTGGCTCCGATGGGCCTCGATGAACCGGATCACTTCTTCGACTGGCGGTCGAGCTCCGCCCGAAGAAAGACGCCGCCGCCTTCAAGATGTCATTCGCCCGGCGCAGCTTGGCGTTCTCACGCCTGAGCCGCTTCAGCTTCGCCAGCTGGTCGCTGGTCGGCCCTGGCCGGCGGCCCTCATCGGCCTCAGCTCGGCGGACGACTGGGCGAACTCTCACTTACCACCCGGACGGAGGAACGCAGGTCGGCGTGGGTGGACGAGTACGCAGGGTTCGTGTCGGAGGGGCGACTCGAACCGTAACCCCACGCACACCCGCCCTCGGCGAGTTGAGGTATCCCTGATCGCGACCTCGGGAGCGCCGTCCCACTGCGGCCCGATCCCCAGCGAGAGCGTGTGAGGCGGGCCCGGGCTCACCGACCTTAAGGGGCAGACCAGTGTCAGCGGCAACGGCAAGCCCTCGTCGTTGGGCGCTCCTCACCCACCCCTCGGTCGCACACGTGCGGCGCGCGGGCCCCACGACGAATGCACAGATCGCCGGTTACGCGTGCGCCGTCCACGTGGGTGCGCGCGTTCTGTGTGGCCGTGGACCGACGCTCTGGGCGCTGTCGAACTGAGCGCGTGTTCTGCCACCGATCACGTGAACGACGCTGGCGCGGATCAGGCAGCTCTGTCGCATCAACCGTGGTGGCACGACGTCATGTTGCTCGCCATGCCTAGCGCCCTGGACCGGCAGATTGTTCGGGTTACTGACCGACCTCCCGGGTGACGATGTTGGCGGGATCGGTCGCCGTCGTGACGGTGAAGAACGGGAAGAAAGCAGAGCCGCTCTGCCCGAGCCCGACGTAGTCGCCCAGGAAGAACCCCCGGGCCACGGGCGCCCTGCGGCTATCGAACGCGGCGTCGGTCACCGCGATCTCCTCATCCCAGCTCGCCGCCACCGAGCAGTCCTCGGATGCTGCGTGGCAGTGGGCGACGAACGCTTCGGTCGGGGTGGTCGCGCCGTTGTCGGCCGTGTTGCTCCGGAAGTCATAGTACGAAACACCCACGGTGCCGTCGTCCAGCACCTGGACCATCGGCGTGAACGCCTGCTCGTTCAGGTTGTTGGCCAGATCCGGCGTCTGGTTCACCTTGATCGGGGCCGACCAGGTCAGGCCCCCGTCGAGGGATTGACTCAGCGCGATGCTGGACCGGGGGCCGAACCGGCTGTCCTGCCACACCACGTACACCGCGCCGGTGGTCTCGTCGACGGCGACCTCGGCGTTGATGTCCCCGGTGCGGTGGCTGGCCACGACGCCTGCGGGCAACGGCGAATCCGGGTCGATCACCACTCCCCGGAAGAACCGATCGACGATGGTCTCCTTGTTGTCCCAGGTCGCGCCGTGGTCCGCGGACCGGATCACGGCGATGTGGTTGCCCCGGGTTCCTTGGTCGTTCCTGGCCCCCCGGATCAGGGTGAACACGTTGATCAGTTCGCCGTCGAATTCGTCGTTGTCGGGGAGCACGGCGATCTGGTTGCCGATCGTCTGGGCGATGACCCCGGCCCTGAAGATCCTCCGGGCGGGTTCCCAGGTCTCGCCGCCGTCGGTGGTCCGAGCGAACAGGGGGTCGCCGGCGAAGGCGATGGCGTTCTCGAAGGCCTGCTGGTTCTCGTTGCCGCTCGGCGGCGACACCACCAGATCCCACACCGCGTAGACGAGGTTCGAGTCGTTCGGGTCCGCGGTGATGGTGTTCTTGTCGTTGAACGCGTTCGGGCTCTCGTCGCGGTTGAGCGAGATCGGGTCCTCCCACGTCGCTCCGTGATCGGTCGAGCGGGACACGATCATGTCGTCGGGGTTGGTGTCGAAGCCGCCGGGGGTGGTGTCGGTGGACAGGCTCATCATGTACGCGGTGCCGTCCGGGGAGATGGCCACCCACGGATCGGAGGCCCGCTCGAAGTTCCCCCCGTTGGCGGGCGTTCCCCCGGTGCAGTTCGAGGACTTGGTCAGGGCGTTGATCGTCCAGGTCGCCCCGCCGTCGAGGCTGGTGGCGCTGACATTGCCCTCCGATCCGCCGTTGTTCCACCGGTCCTGCTGCCAGGCCCCGATGATGATGTCCGGGTTCGACGGGTCCACCACAACGTGGGGCTCGACCTCGCTGTTGACGAACTGGGCGGCCGGTACGCCGCCGACGTCGCGGAACCCGGTGTCACCCTCACACGCAGCGATCGGGCTAGCTCCCGAGACGGTGACCAGCGGGCCCGTCGTGGAGGGGTCAGCCGTGGCCGGAACGGAGCCGACCACGGCCAGAACAGCCACGGACGTACCCAGGGCGACGATCTTGCTTCTCGGGCGATGCATGTAATCCCCTCCTCCTGGAATCCGGGGCACCGTCCGAAGCCCGGTCAAGGCCGGCGACGATGACCCAGCTAGTCGAGGTGGGCAGCCGCACGGGCCGCGCCGCGGAACCGCGCCACGAAGCCCCAGACGCGATCGGACGCTGGCGCGAAGACCTTGATCGCGACAATGCGCGCCGGAGCAAACGGTCGTGAGGCCCGTACGTCGGCCATCCTCCCGCGGCCGCGGCTGACCAGTTCCCCGAGCTCACCGAGCCGTTGAGAACGGCCATGGGGCCGACCACCACACGACCGTACCCAGGCGATGGCCTTCTCTACCTTGAGTCGTGGACTCCACCCCTCGCCGTCGGAGTCCCGCCGGGAGGCGGCCCAGCTGGTTCTGACCTCTGATCGGTCGATGGCCGCGATCGCCCGTGAGTTGGGTGTGCATCACGAGACGTTGGGCGATTGGGTCAGCAATGAGCGCCGCCACCGGGCCCGGGCCGCAGACCCGGCGTCGGTGAACGAAGCGGAGCGCGACGAGCTGCGCCGCCTGCGTAAAGAGGAGCCCAGGCGTACATCGAGCTGCGGGCCACCCAGAACGACGCTCTGCCCAACGCCATCGACGCGCTGCTCCAGCTGCGCTGGCTGCCGCAGATCGCGGCGAAGGCCAAGGAACGCGCCGACGCGGTCACCGTCGGCCGTCGTCAACGACGGGTCGGCCCTCCCCCGGTCGCGTAGGCGAAGCCGCTCTTGCTCACGGCGCGGCGCCGGCCGCCAGCCATTCGTCGAACGTGGTGGGCGTGATGCGCGCACCCTCGCCGGGCAGCAGCACGTCGCCGGCCATCGATGAGTCGAACAAGCCCGACCATGTGGGGACAAGCCGGACTTGGCGGTCGCGCACGACGTTGGTGCGCCGCGCCATGTCGACGAGGTCCTGGGTCTCGGGGCCGGCGACGTCCGGGTAGCGCCCGTGCGGCTCGCCTGTGGCGACCTCGGCGAGCACTTCGGCGATGTCGGCCGGGGCGATCGGCTGGACCAGCAGCGGGGCGATGGTGGCAACGCCGTCCCGTTCGGTCCACTCCGTGACCATGGCCGCGAAGTCGTGGAACTGGGTGGCCGGCACGATCGTCCAGGGCACCGGCCCGGTTTCGACGAGGCGCTCCTGCTCGCGCTTGCCGGCGTAGTGCGCGCTGCCTTCGACCCGGTGGAGGCCGACGATCGACAACAGCACGTGGTGGCGCACCCCGGCCCGCTGCTCGGCGGCGAGCAGGTTACGGGTGGCGGTGCCGAAGGACGCCACCGCCTCGTGGGGATCGGTCGCCGTCATGTTCGTGGCGTCGACGAGCGCCTCGACGCCCGCCAGCGCCCCGTCCAGCCCGTCGCCGGTGAGGAGGTCCACGCCCAGCGCGCGGCTGATGCGGACGGTGTCGTGCCCCTCCCGCTCCAGGGCGGCGACGGTGAGTGCGCCGATATGGCCGGTTGCCCCGGCAACGGCGATGCGCATAGTGACCTCCAGAGCTGCGCTATCCGTTGTCTTCACCACGGGTGCGTGTCGTGGTCCACGTGACGCTGTCGGTGAAGTGGACGTCGTAGCGGTCTTGCTCCGACGCGAGCCTGTCGGCGGGCTCCTGGCCGAGGGCGATCCGTTGGAGATGGCGAAAGTATCCGAACCGTTCGACGCCGGGTGCGATGAGGACCAGCACGTCGGCGGTCGAGCCCGGGGTGGCGCCGAACGCGTGGGGCAGCCGGGGTGGCACCAGGACGAGGTCGCCTGCGGCGACGACGGACAGGCGGTTGTCGAGGAGGAACTCCATGGTGCCGTCGATCACGTAGAACAGCTCCCAGGAGAGGGCGTGGTAATGGGGCTTGGCGCCGTCAGCGCCTGTGTCGAGGCTGAGGCGATTGGCGCTCAAGGTGCCCTGGGTGGCTCCGCTGTCTGCCAGCAGCCGGAAGGCGGCTGCCGGCAACTCGAGGAGCTGCGCCTGCTCGTGGCGGATGATCACGGCCGGGGCGGCGCGTGCGGTGTTCGGTGCCATGTTGGCTCCCTTTTGTCGACTGGCTACGAGGTCACGTCCCGGATGGACGCCGCGAGCCGCGCGGGCTGGTCCAGCGGGATGAGGGTGTAGCTGTCCGGGACCTCGACCAGCCGTCCGCGCGGGAGGAGCTCGGCGAGGCGGCGTCCGTGGTCGGGTGGCATGACCCGGTCGTCGCTGGCCCAGACGACGAGCGCGGGCCGGTCGTAGGTCGGCAGGCACTCGGCCGCGTCGAGCAGGATGTTCTTCTCTGCGGCCGCCGCGCGCAGGATCCGGACGGTGTCCCGGCGGACGTCCCGCTGCTGCAGGAGCGGCTTCATCCATCGGGCGGTCGCAGCGTCGCCTCGCTTGGTCAGCCACCCGAACGCGATCGGCAGCCGCCGCACAGGCCGCAGGCGCATGTGCTGCATGAATGGTCGCGGCGTTCGG
>CAWJFG010000018.1:0-20744 GCA_963842015.1 uncultured Acidimicrobiales bacterium
TTGCCGGGCGGTGGCCCGACGGTGGGGATGCTACCGCGGGGTAGCGGAGCGCCGCCCGGCTGCCTCGACTGCCTGCTCGTAGATTCGTATCAGCGCCTCGGTCGTCGGCTCAGGGGCGAACCGTGCCGCGTGCCGCCGACGTCCGGCGATCCCCCGCGTGTCGACGCCGACGTCGTCAGCACCGGCAGCGTCGATCGCGCGTGCCAGCGCGGCAGGCTCCTTGCCCGTGACCCATCCGCACGAGGCGTCGACGATCTCGGACAGCGCGCCGGTGCCTGTTGTCACCACCGGGCGCCCGTGCGCGAGGGCCTCGGCGGCGACCCGACCGAACGGCTCGTCCCACACCGAGGGCACGACCACGGCCCGGGAGCCGACGATGTGCTCGGCGACCTGATCGCCTGCCACCTGACCGATGTGGAGGATCCGGGGATCCTCAGCCGCGGCACGCTCGACCTGTCGCCTCAGGTCGCCTGATCCGATGATGCGCAACGTGGCGTCGGTGGTCGTCCGCCTCCACGCATCGAGGAGGAGAGACACGCCCTTGTCGTGAGCGAGACGGCCCGCGTAGGTGAACGACCTGTGCGCGCTCGGGCCGAGGCCATCGGCCGGGGTCGGCGGCGTCGCGACCGCGTTGTACTTGACCACGACGCGCTCGGCCGGGAACCCGCCCGTGTCCGCGAGCCAGGTGGCCATCTGCTGGGAGATGGCGACCGGAAGGACGCCACCGCGTCGCGCCCACGCCCGGAACACCGAGGTGGACGTCGTCACCAGGGCGCTCGCGGCCGTCGACCCGGCGAAGCAGCCATGCACCGCCCCGGGAACCCGCCACCCGGGCCTGCACGCGTGACACGGATGCCCGTCCCGGAAGTTCGTACCCGCGACACATCGCGTGCGGAAGTTGTGCACGGTCCACACGACGGGCAGTCCACGTCGCCGGGCGGCCATGGGAACCGTCGCCGTGAGCAGCGGGAAGAGGTTGTGCACGTGGACGACGTCGGGTCGGACGTCATCGAGGGCGGCGACGAACGTGCGACGAGCGCGCAACGAGAGCAGGGAGTCGAGGCCGTCGGCGGCGCGTGCCATCGGTCCGGGGTCGACGATGGCGTCGTTGCTCACCTCGTGCCGGTAGACGTCGACGCCGGCGTCGTGCAGCCACCTGACCTCGTCATCCACGGCGAGGTTCTCGCCCGACGGGACCCGCGACGAGTACCGGTTGTGCACGACGAGAACCCTCATGGTGTGGCCCTCGGCACATGAGTGGACGGCACGGATTTCGAACCTTACTCTTCGGTCACCTGAGTGGTCGTCAGACGGCTCGGAGCTGGGGGCTTCCGTGCGGTGTGGACATCCCCTTTTCCGAGTAGGGGGTGCCCGGTGCGGCAGCACGTTGGGGGAAGGGACACGTCGATGGGGTACGACGATCCACGCGACCGCGCCGTCGGCGCTGGTGCTGGCATCGAGAAACGCGCCGGCGGTCGGGCTGGTCGACCGGCTACAGCGGTCCGAGCGAACGGAGCGGTCGCGGCGCGTGCTGGTCCACGACTTCGCCGGCCACCCGTTCCAGATCGATCTCAGCCGCGCCCTGGCCCGGCGCGGGCACACCGTCCAGCACGTGTACTGCGATTCGTACGCCAGCGGGAAGGGCCGGTTCGACGGCTGCGACGAGGCGAACCTGTCGGTGGTGGCTGTGCCCGCAGGCGAGTCGTTCGCCCGCTACTCACCGGTGCGTCGGGTCAGCCAGGAGGCCGGCTACGGACGCCGATTCATCCGTGTCGCCGCCGCTTTCCGCCCCGACGTGATCCTCGCCTGCAACGTACCGCTCGTCGCCAAGTCGGTGGTGGCCAGCTGGTGCCGGCGGACGAGCGTGCCCTGGGTGTTCTGGCTGCAGGATCTCCACAGCGTTGCCATGGTCGCCGAGGCCGAGAAGCGGGCCGGTCGCCTCGGTCGGCAGGTCGGCTCCACCTTCGAGGCGCTCGAACGTCGGCTGCTGCGCCAGGCGGACGGCGTGGTCTCGATCACCGACGACTTCCGCCCGGTGCTCGACGGATGGGGAGTCGACAGCTCGCACTGCACGGTCATCGAGAACTGGGCGCCTCTGGTCGACCTTCCCCAACGCCGCCGCGACAACGGGTGGCGGGCACAGCACGGCCTCGGCGACCGCTTCGTCTACCTGTACACGGGCACGCTCGGGCTCAAGCACCGCCCCGAGCTGCTCTACAAGCTCGCGGAGCAGCGGATCGACGACGCAGACGTCGTCGTGATCAGCGAGGGCATGGGCGAGCAGCGCCTGCGCGAGATGCTGCGGGCGCGCCCGCTCCCGAACCTGCGCCTCCTGCCGTTCCAGCCGATCGAGCGCTATCCCGACATCCTCGGGTCGGCCGACGTGCTGGTCGCGCTGCTCGAGCCGACGGCCGGCACGTTCTCGGTGCCGTCGAAGGTCCTGTCGTACTTGTGTGGTGGCCGCCCCGTGCTGGCCGCCATCCCGCCCGAGAACCTGGCGGCACGCACCATCGAGCGTGCGGGCGCGGGCCTGGTCGTGTCACCCACCGACGAAGAGGCGTTCCTCGTGGCTGCCAAGCGCCTGCGCGTCGAGGATGCACTCCGTCTCGACGCCGGACGAGCGGCACGCGCCTACGCTGAGACCACCTTCGACACCGAACGCATCACCGATCGCTTCGAGACTGTCATCCATCGGGCCGTCTCCCGGCGCACCGGTGCGGCGTCCCGCCGCGAGGAGATCTGAGCCCTCATGGACCATGTGTTGGTCACCGGTGCCGGTGGCTTCATCGGCGGGCACCTGGTGCGCCGCCTGCGTGAGGACGGGGTCGGTCGGATCCGCGCCGTCGACTGCAAGCCGAAGGAAGAGTGGTACCAGGTCTTCGACGATGTCGAGAACGTCCACGCCGACCTCCAGCTGCTCGACGCATGCCGTGCCGCCACCGAGGGTGTCGACACCGTGTTCAACCTCGCGGCGGACATGGGCGGCATGGGCTTCATCGAGAACAACAAGGCTCTGTGCATGCTGTCGGTCCTCGTGTCGACGCACGTTCTGGTGGCCGCCCGCGAGGCCGGCGTCGAGCGGCTCTTCTACTCGTCGTCGGCCTGCGTGTACGCCGCCGACAAGCAGGTGTCACCCGAGGTCGAACCCCTCGCCGAAGCCGACGCCTACCCGGCCATGCCCGAGGACGGCTACGGCTGGGAGAAGCTGTTCAGCGAGCGCATGGCCCGACACTTCCTGGAGGACTTCGGCATGGCGACTCGCGTCGCCCGCTACCACAACGTCTACGGGCCCGAGGGCACGTGGGACGGCGGGCGTGAAAAGGCGCCCGCGGCCATCTGTCGCAAGGTGGCCACCGCCGCCCTGACCGGCGACCACACGATCGAGATCTGGGGCGACGGTGAGCAGACGCGCAGCTTCACCTACATCGACGATTGCCTCGAGGGCACGCTGCGGCTCACTGCGAGCGACGTGTCCGAACCACTGAACATCGGCAGCGACCAGCTCGTCACGATCAACCAGCTCGTCGACGTCGTCGAGGAGATCGCGGGCGTGACGCTCGATCGCAGCTACAAGCTCGACGCCCCCCAGGGCGTACGCGGTCGCAACAGCGACAACACGCTGATCCACGAGCGGATCGGATGGGCGCCGTCGGTCAGCCTCGAGGATGGTCTCGCTGCCACCTACGCCTGGGTGCACGACCGGGTGGCGGCAACGCGACGCGGCGGCTGACCCAAGCCGTGACCCTGCGCGTCCGGAGTCGGTTGGCAAGCCCGACGAGCCGGCGGCGTGTCCTCGTCATGGCCGACCAGGGGGCGTCGAGCCTCTCGAACATCGTCGTCGGGATCCTCGCGGCGCGGGCCTTGTCCGCCGAGGCGTTCGGGGCGTTCGGCGTGGCGTGGTTGGCGTTCTTCGTGGCCATCGGTGCGTGCCGTGCCGTCGTCGGAGAGCCGCTCCTGTCCCGGTACTCGCATGAGCCTGCCACGCGCCGAGCCGAGCGCCTGCCCCTGGTCGTGGGGGCCACGGTCACCGTTGCACTCGTGGCCGCCGCGCTCGCGGCCACGACTGCCGCGCTCCTCGCCGGCGCCTCGTCGGGGGCGCTGCTCGCGTTCGCGGTGGTCGTGCCGATCGTGCTCCTGCAGGACACGTGGCGCTTCGTCTACGTCATCGACCGGGCGGGGATGGCGCTCGCCCTCGACGGCGTCTGGCTCGCCACCGTGTGCCTCGTCCTGTCGCAGGCACCCGCCGGGGCCGGCGCGGCGTGGTTCGTCCTGGCGTGGGGCCTCAGCGCCGTGCCGTCCGTCATCCTCGCGATCGCGGCGGATCGCCGGTCCCTGTCGTGGCGGTGGTACCCACTGACCTGGCTCGACGAGGAGCGGGCGACAGCCAGTCGCTTCTTCGGCGAGTACCTGAGCGTCCAGGCCGGCCAGCAGGCCACACTCGCGGCGCTGAGCGCCATCGCCGGTCTCGCCGCGCTCGGTGCCGTCCGGGCATCGCAGATCCTCTACGGGCCCCTCAACACGGTCCACATGGGCATCTATCTGGCAGTCGTCCCTGACGGGGTGCGCACCCGTTCCGATCCGCGGCGACTTCGCCGGCTGGCGGTGCGGGCCACCCTCCTCGTCGTGGCGGTGGCGGTGGTGTGGATGCTCGTCGCCCTGTCGATTCCGGATTCGGTGGGGCGTTGGCTCTTCGGCGACACATGGGCGAAGGGCCAAGACCTCATCGTGCCCATGGGGCTGGCGATGATCGCGGGGTCGGCCGCCACGGGCGGATTCGCAGGTGTCCGCTCGTTGGGAGACGGGCGCGCCAGCCTGCGGGCTCGGTTGACCAGCCTTCCCGGCGAGTTCCTGCTCCCGTTGATCGGGACGCTGTTGGGCGGCGCCGTCGGCTTCGCGCTGGGGTTCGGAGCCGCCCGGGTCGTCACCGCCACCATCTGGTGGCGGACCTTCCTGGCCCATTGCGGCCAGGGTGTGCCCGCGGAAATCGACCCCGACTTCGACCCCGACGCCGAACCGGCGATGGCCCAGGACGCCGGACCGCTCCCCGCGTCTCCCTTCGAGGTGGTCGCGCATGACTGATCCGCATCCCGAACGGCCACTGCGGATCTGCGTGCTGTGGTCCCGGCTGTCCGGCTACCTGTCGGCGTCTCTGAACGCGCTGGTCGACCTGGGTGCCGACGTGCTCGTCGTCCACGAGGCGGCGAGTCCCGATGCCCCCTTCGACGACGAGGTGCTCACCGCCCGGTTCCGGTCGACGGCGTGGGCGGCCGCGCCCGACGATCGAGAGCTCGCCGCGGTCGTCGACGCGTTCGCCCCCGACGCGCTCGTCGTGAACTCGTGGCACATCGGCGCCTATCGGCGGCTCTCGCGACGCATGCGGGGGCGGACGCTCCGCATCGTCACGGTGCACAACCAGTGGACCGCCTCACCCAAGCAACGCGTCGCCCGCCTGGCTGCCCCGGTGCTGCTCCACCCGACCTACGACGCCACGTTCGTCTGCGACGAGCGACAGGCCGTCTTCGCCGAGCGCCTGGGGTTCGACGCCGACCGCATGCTCTGGGGGGTGAACACCTGCGACCAGCCGCTCTTCGCCCGCGTGGCCGAACAGCGCGGCGATGCGTTGCCGCCCGACGCGTTCGTCTTCGTCGGCCGCCTCGTGGCAGACAAGGCGATCGATGTGCTGGCACCCGCCTACGAGCAGTATCGGGCGAGCGTCGACGATCCCTGGCCTCTCCTGGTCGCCGGGGTGGGACCCGAGGCCAGCCGTCTCGACGGCCTCAAGGGCGTCGAGATGCTCGGCTTCGTCCAGCCCGACGACCTGCCCGACGTGCTCGCACGCGCCGGCTGCCTGGTGCTTCCCAGCCGCCTCGAGCCGTGGGCCGTCGTCGTGCACGAGGCCGTCTCGGCGGGGCTTCCGGTCGTGTGCACGAGGGCGTGCGGGGCCTCGACCCGGCTCGTCCTCGACGGCTACAACGGCGCGATCGTCAATGCCGGCGACGCGGCGAGCCTCGCCCGGGCGCTGGCGCGCATCAGCACGGCGAACTCGAGCGATCGGCGGGCGATGGGCGCGGCGAGCCAGATGTTGAGCCGTCAGTTCACGCCGGCGCGATGGGCGTCGATGCTGCTGTCACGCGTGCCCGAGCTTCGGCAGGAGGTAGGGCTCGCATCTCCGGCGTGACGCGGGCCGAGTCGGTGAGCGCGTCGTCCTTCATCAGCCCGGCACGCGCCATCCCGTACAACGCGCTCACGAGCGCCATCGGCAGCCACGCGATGCGCGCGTACAGGAAGGGGCCGAACATCGCGGCGGTGAGGACGGCCACGAGCGATCCGATGAGGCCGGCCGGCAACGTGACCAGCGTGGACCGTCGGGTGTACCGGAGAACCTGTCTCGACTGTCGGGCGATCATGAACAGGATCAGGCACAACCCGAGGAACCCGAGGATGCCCGCCTCGTACGTGATCCGTAGGTAGAAGTTGTGGACCTTGTTCGTTCCGGACTCGGACTGGACGAACCCGCTCAACGTGTCGAGGCCGGTGCCGACGAACGGAGAGCTGATGATCCCGTCGATGGCGACCTCGGCCAGGCTGCCGCGGCTCTCTGCGCTCTGGGTGGTCGGAGAGTCGCCCGACACCAGCTCGTCGAAACGGTCCTGGACCGACAGGTCGACGATGCCACCGGCCACCAGGATCACGGCGATGAGGAGCGCGATCACCGGCACCGCCGCCTGCCGGGACCGCCGACGATGGCGCGCGTTGCTCCGGAGTGCGATGGCGGCGACCAGGGTTCCGACGATCGCGGCACCCATCGCGGTGATCGAGCCGCTCGCCCCCAGCCCGCCGAAGAGCACGAGCAACCCGACGACCCGGAGGAGCGTCGACCGAGGACCGACCCGACCTGTCGGCCGCCAGACGGCGAGGATCGGGATGACGGAGGCGAGCGAGAGGCCGAGGTCGTTGTAGTGGTCGGAGAGGCCGATCGACCGACCCCACCCCGGATAGCCGGCGTTGGCACCGGTGACGTCCTGGAAGATCGCCACGAGAGCGTGGAGGACGGCGCCGATGATGACGGCCCCGAGCAGACGTCGGAAGGTGCGGACCGACGTGGACACCGAGCGCACGGTCCAGAACCAGACGATCGTGAGGTACCAGACGCGGGCGAGTGCCAACGCCGACGCGGAGGCGTCTATCGAGCGGCCGACGGTGGCGAGGAGAGCCCCGATCGACAGGACCACCAGTCCGATCAGCACACCAGGTGAGGACTGGCGGGCCGCCACGGGCGACAGGTTCCTCCTGGTCCCCGTCAGCAGGCGGAGGATGATGACGCCGCTCGCGCCGAGGAAGAACAGGTCGGACGCGGTCCACCCGGCGACGCGCACACCCGTCATGCCGACGGTCGCCATCCCGGCCATCGCCAACCACTGCGGAGCGCCGTCGTCCTGGACGCGCTCGGCCCCCGCACCGTCGTGGCGGTGGGAGTCCGCATCGGTACGGGCCGCGCCGTGGGTTGGCGAGGCGTGCGTGGTCGAGGAGAGAGGTCGTGCCGTCAAGGAACGGGCGACCTTATCCCGACCTGCGGCGCGGTCCCCTCGTCGAGCCCGGGCAGACGGTCGCGCTGCGGTCGCTGGCGAGTCCGGCGCAGGAACCGCCGGGCGGCATGGATCCCCGGCAGGTCGAACACGGCGTCGCGCACTCCGACGCGCTCGGGCGCGAACGGCGAGCAGAGGAAGAACGCCACGGCGACCAGGACGTTGGGCGGGAACGTGAAGCCCATCGCGAGCTCCGTCCCGATGTGGAACGCGATCAGCAGGATGCCCCAGGCCCGGTGGAGGCGGGGCCGGAAGGCGACGTTGAGCGCGGCGAGCTCGATGTAGATCGTCCCCATGAACAGCACCCACCCGACGACGGCGTTGCTGACGAAGAACTGGCCCAGCACCGGCTCGTCGTGGAAGAGGTTGTCCCGCTGGGCGACCATCACGCTGAACCCGTCCAGGCCGAACGTGCTCGCCCGCTCGGCGAACACGCCGTGCAGCCCGAACACGACCTTCCAGAACCCGGTCAGCATGTAGAAGAACAGGGTGACGATCTGGCAGACCCAGATCACGCTCAGGAAGTAGTGACGGTCCTCGTACCTGGTCGTCTTCCCCCACCCGCGGTTCGGCAGCGCGATGAGGAGGCCGCTGATCCAGAGCCACGTGTGGTTCTGGTGGCTGATCCCCCCGAAGCCGCTGATGAGGGACACGTACTGAACGAATGCCAGGAAGTAGACGACGCGGGCTGCACGCCACGTCGGCAGGGCGGCGACCAACACGGACGAGCCCAGGTAGGCGCCGAGGATCCACGGGATGACGCTCGGGACCGCGTCCGACGGGATCCACGTCGAGGGCCACGGAGATGCGATGGCGTCGGCCCTCAGCAAGGCCGGCCAGTCGGACATCGCATCGATGGCCAGGAAGAGACCGCACCCGTAGAAGAGCCTGACGACGAGCTGGGCCCGGTCGTAGGCCTTGAACTGCCTGGACAGCACCTCCCCGGGGTGCGTGTACGGCGAGCTCCACATCAGGCGGTGGATGCGTCGCTGCGCCGTGAAGGCCCATCCGCGGGGCGGCGTCATGGCGTCCCCATCGAGAACTCGGCCAGCACGACCTCGGTCTCGTAGCAGTCGCACTCGTAGCGCTCCTCGACGTCGTACTCGCGGTGCACGAGCTCGTACTCGGCACCGGTCAGGGGCTCGAGGTAGCGCGACTCGAGGATCGTCCGGTAGCGGTCGACCGCCTCGCGGTCGCCGGCCTCGAACGCCCTCCCGATCGACTGGATGACGTTGTAGGCGTTCGAGGACTGGTGCGTGGGGAGGATCGAATCCTCGAAGTAGACGCGGTCCCCGAGTGGCGCGCCGTTCATCGCGGTGAGTCGGATCCCGTACGTGTCCTGGTCCGGCTCGGGAACCCGGGAGAACAGCTCCCAGTGGAAGAACGGGAAGATCTCGCTCGGCCCTCGGTACTGGCTGAACGCGTACGAACCGCGGGTGAGGAAGAGCGTGTAGATCGCGAGGATGCCGATCGTCAGCCACACGAGGCGATCCGTCCTCCTGCCGCGACGGCGCCCGGTCGCTGCACGGCTGGCCCGGCCGTCGACCGTCACGTGGCGTGGTCGTGGATACGACATGACCGGTCTTCCGTCCCCCAGCCTTGACTCCGCGTGGTGACGTTATCGGGTCCGCGTCCAGCCGCACCACTGGGTGCCGGTACTCGACGCCCATGCCCGCCGATGGCCGCGCGCACGTCCACGGATTAGGCTCGGGCGTCTATGGATCCGCAGCTGGAGGAGCCAGACTTCAGGTCGTACCTGGGCGTCATCGCTCGCCGTCGCTGGCTCGTGATCCTGGCGACGTTGCTGGGTCTCGGCCTGGCTGTCGTGGCCTCGGTGGTCCCGCAGCCGAAGTACCGGGTCCGGGCCCAGGTGTCCACGACCGGATCCAACGACCCGCTCGCGATGGTCTTCGACGCCAACACCAGCATCGATCTCGAGCGGCAGGCCTCGTCCCAATTGACGACGATCGGCTCGCAGACCATGCGCGGCGAGGTGGCGCGGGCGTACGACGGACCGCTGTCCGACGGCGATGTGTTCAGCGTCCGGGTGGCCGAGGTCGCCGGCGGTGATCCCAACAAGACGAGCAGCATCGTCGAGCTCTCCCTCGTCTCGTCCGAGCCCCGACTGGCGACCGATCTCGTCAACACCTATGCCGAGACGTACGTCACCGTCCGTCAGGCCGAGGACCAGGAGACGCTGCTCACCACGCGGCAGCGCCTCCAGGCCCTGCTCGCCGAGACCGAGGAGCGGATCGAGCAGACCCGGCAGCCCCTCGAGGACCTCAACGCACGCATCGCCTCGGGCGAAGGCGACCTGATCCGGCTGAACGCGGAGCGTCAGAACCTCGAGGAAGACATCGAGCCCGTGCTTCAGCCGCTGCGACAACAAGTGGCCGAGATCCAGGACCGGCTGGGCAACCTGAGCGTCGGCGTCGAGCTGGCGACCGGCGGCGGGGCCGAGGTGCTGGGGTACGCCTGGACGCCCGATTCGCCGGTCAGCCCCAACGTGCCGCTGAACCTCGCCATCGGTCTCGTGTCGGGCCTGTTCCTCGGGATCGTGCTCGCATTCGTCCGCGACTACTTCGACGATTCGGTCAAGTCGAAGGAGGCGGTCGACAGGGTCACGGGCGTCGCGACCCTCGGCCTGATCCCCAAGGTGAGCGGCGACAGCGAGCTCGTGACGGTCACGCACCCGTCCGCGCCGGCCGCCGAGGCGTTCCGGCTGCTCCGCACGTCCGTCAAGTTCCTCGGGATCGAGCGCAAGGTCCGGGTCGTGCAGGTGACCAGCCCGTCCCCCGGCGAGGGGAAGACGATGGTGGCGGCCAACCTCGCGGTGGCGTTCGCCCAGTCCGGCGACAGGGTCGTCCTGGTGGGTGGCGATCTCCGGCGCCCACGCATGGAGGAGGTCCTGGACGTCCCGCTGACGCCCGGCCTCACCGCGGTTCTCATCGGTGACGTGACCCTGCCGCAGGCGATCCAGACCGCCGAGGGGGTTCCGAACCTGTCGGTCCTGCCGGCCGGCTACCCGCCCCCCAACCCGTCCGAGCTGCTCAGCGGCGAGCGGGCCCGCCGCCTCATCGACGTGCTGGGCCAGACCTACGACGTCGTGGTCATCGACTGCCCGCCCGTCCTGCCCGTGACCGATTCCCTCGTGCTGGCCCGGATGGCCGACACGACGCTGCTCGTCACGTCCGCCAACAAGACGTCCAAGCGCAGCCTGACGCGCGCCGTCGAGCTGCTGCGACAGGTGGACGCCCCGTTGTCGGGCACGGTGCTCAACAGCGCCTCGGCGGACGACACCTTCAGCACCGAGCCGTACCGCTACGAGTCCGCGCCTGCCCGACCGGCGCGTCGCAAGCGGTCGGGTGCGCCCGAGCACCAGGGCAACGGTCGCCGGTGGGACGACGAGGGAGACCCCGACGCCGAGTGGGAGTCGACGCCTCCACCGGTGAGGAACTGAGCAGCTCCACCCCAGCCTAGAGTTGAGCGCGTAGGTATCAACTTTCCTGAGCGGGAGGTATCCTTCCGTCATGGCGCTCGATCCGAACCGTTGGACGCTCAAGGTCCAAGAGGCCTTCAGCTCGGCCGTCGACGCGGCGAAGCAGGCGTCGAACCCCGAGGTCACCCCCGACCACCTGCTCGCGGCCCTGCTGGGCCAGGGCGAAGGCATCGTCCTCCCCATGCTGCAGCGCATGGGCAAGGAACCGCTGCCCCTGCGCAACCAGGTCAACGAGGCGCTGGCCAAGCTGCCGCGCTCCTACGGCAGCGAAGCCCGGCTCTCGCGCGAGCTCAACCAGGTGTTCGACACCGCGGACGAGGCCCGCGCCGACCTCTCCGACGAGTACCTGTCGACCGAGCACCTGCTGCTCGCCCTGGCCGACCGGCTGGGGGTCACCCGCGACGACGTGCTCGCCGCCATGCAGGCGGTCCGGGGCAGCCACCGTGTCACCTCCCAGAACCCCGAGGACCAGTTCCAGGCGCTCGAGCGCTACGGCCGCGATCTCACCGACGTCGCCCGCCAGGGCAAGCTCGACCCGGTCATCGGGCGCGACGAGGAGATCCGCCGGGTCATCCAGGTGCTGTCGCGCCGCACCAAGAACAACCCGGTCCTCATCGGCGAGCCGGGTGTCGGCAAGACCGCCATCGTCGAGGGGCTGGCCGCGCGCATCGTCGAGGGCGACGTCCCCGAGACCCTCAAGAACAAGCGGGTCATCTCGCTCGACCTCGGCTCGATGGTCGCGGGCGCCAAGTACCGCGGCGAGTTCGAGGAGCGGCTCAAGGCGGTCCTCAAGGAGATCACCGACGCCGAGGGCGAGATCATCACGTTCATCGACGAGCTGCACACGGTCGTCGGGGCCGGAGCGGCCGAGGGCGCGATGGACGCCGGCAACATGCTCAAGCCCTTGCTCGCCCGCGGTCAGCTCCGCATGATCGGCGCCACCACGCTCGACGAGTACCGCAAGCACATCGAGAAGGACGCCGCCCTCGAGCGGCGGTTCCAGCAGGTGTACGTCGGGCCGCCCTCGGTCGACGACACGATCGCCATCCTGCGTGGGCTGAAGGAGCGCTACGAGGTCCACCACGGCGTGCGCATCCAGGACGCCGCCCTGGTGGCGGCGGCGGTCCTGTCCGACCGCTACCTCACCGGGCGGTTCCTGCCCGACAAGGCGATCGACCTCGTCGACGAGGCCGCCTCGCGCCTGCGCATCGAGATCGACTCGCTGCCCACCGAGATCGACGTCGTCGAGCGCCGCATCCGCCAGCTCGAGATCGAGCGGGTGGCGCTGGCGAAGGAGACCGACCAGGTCTCGCAGGAGCGGCTGGCCGGCCTCGACGAGGAGCTCGCCAACCTGCGCGAGCAGCGCGACTCGATGCTGGCCCACTGGAACAACGAGAAGGAGATCATCGACGACATCCGCGAGCGCAAGGAGCAGCTCGAGGCACTACGCGCCGAGGCCGAGCGCGAGACCGACCTCGAGCGGGCCGCCGAGATCCGCTACGGGCGCATCCCCGAGACCGAGCGTCTGGTGGAAGAGGCCACGGCCCGCCTCGACGACCTGCAGTCCAACGGTCAGCGCATGCTCAAGGAAGAGGTCGACGAGGAGGACGTCGCCGAGGTCGTCGCCAAGTGGACCGGCGTACCGGTCAGCCGCCTCATGGAGGGTGAGATGGCCAAGCTCGTGCGCCTCGAAGAGGTGCTCCACGAGCGGGTGATCGGCCAGGACGAGGCCGTCATCGCGGTCGCCAACGCCATCCGGCGCAGCCGGGCGGGCCTGTCCGACCCGCACCGTCCCATCGGTTCGTTCCTGTTCCTCGGTCCCACCGGCGTCGGCAAGACCGAGCTCGCCCGGTCGCTGGCCGACTTCATGTTCGACGACGAGCGGGCCATGGTGCGCATCGACATGTCCGAGTACATGGAGAAGCACGCGGTCAGCCGCCTCATCGGCGCCCCGCCCGGCTACGTCGGGTACGACGAGGGTGGCCAGCTCACCGAGGCCGTGCGGCGCCGTCCGTACTCGGTCGTGCTGCTCGACGAGATCGAGAAGGCCCACGCGGACGTGTTCAACGTCCTGCTGCAGCTGCTCGACGACGGCCGGCTCACCGACGGCCAGGGTCGCACGGTCGACTTCACGAACACCGTGCTCATCATGACGTCGAACCTGCCCGGCGACCCCCGCACGTTCTTCAAGCCCGAGTTCGTCAACCGCATCGACGAGATGGTGCGGTTCCGCGAGCTCACCGAGGATGATCTGGCGCACATCGTCGAGATCCAGCTGCGGGGCCTGCGTGGTCGGTTGGCCGCCCGCCGGATCGGCCTCGAGGTGACCGACGCCGCCACCGCGGCGCTGGCCCACCAGGGCTACGACCCGGCCTTCGGCGCTCGGCCGCTCAAGCGGGTCATCCAGCGTGAGCTGGCCGACACGCTGGCCGTGCAGATCCTCGACGGCAAGCTCGCCGAGGGCGACACGGTCACGGTCGACGCGGTCGACGGCGAGCTCGTGCTGCGCTGAGCGAGCGCAGGGTGAACGTCCTGTGACGACGTAGGCACGTTTCGTAGGCAGCGAGTAACGTCCGCCATTGTTCCACCACGACCTGGCGACCGGCGTGACGGCCCTCGTGTCCGTCAACGCCGCTGGCACCGACAGCGCCACCGGCAGCTCGAGCATCGTCCGTGGCGGCCTTGCCGGAGGGCGCGTGGCCTTCACGAGCACCGCGGGCGATCTCGGTCCTCGCGATACGAACGGCGTGCGGGACCTGTATGCCGCACGATCTCGAGACCGGTGTCACGACGCTGGTGTCGGCCAACGCCACGGGAACCGACAGCGGCAACGGCGAGGTGCCTGATCTCTGGCCTGGCGCCCTGACCAGCAGCGCGGATGGGCGACAGATCGCGTACCTCACGTGGGCTTCCGACCTCGGCGCGACGGACACCAACGGCCTCTTGGACGTCTACGTCGCCACGTTGCGGGCCTCCGACGTAGGGGTCACCGCCGACGCCTCGCCCGAGCCCGTGGCCTCGGGCAGCTCGCTCACCTATCAGGTCGGCGTGACCAACGCGGGGCCCGATCCGGCCGACGACCTCGGGGTCCTCGTGGCATTGCCCGAGGGCACCGAGTTTGCGGCGGTGACGACGACGGCGGGATCGTGCGAGCCACCTGCGCCCGAGAGCCCCCGGACCGTGGCCTGCGCGTTCGGAACGGGTGCGGTGGGCGACATCGCGTACCGTCGACGTCGAGGTGACGGCACCAGCGGGGACGTCGCTGGCGGCGGTCGTCGTCGTGGGCACGACGAGCATCGACGACCACGACGGCGACAACGTCGTAACCGTCGAGACCGCCGTCGCCTGAGCCGATGGTGCTCGGTCGCGCCGGCGACGCCGCCGCCATCGCCCGGCGGCCCGCCGGATCGGGCTCGACGTCAGCGCGGCGGCCGTGGCGGCGCCGCAGCGCCGAGAGGCCCGATCACTGCGCTGACGTCCGGTCGCTCTCGTTGCTCGCCGCCGCCGGCCGAGGTTTCGCACCCACCTCGGGGCCGTATCCGAGGTCGGCGAGCAGAGCGGCCGTGGCGGCTCGCTGCTCGGCAGGCACGCCACCGAGGGCGTCGTTGTGGCGGTGGAACTCGTGCTCGGCCAGGTCGGCCCGGCGGGCCTGGTCCTTGGCTCCCGAGGCGTCGACGAACCCGAGGCCCGCCTTGCGTTCGTAGTCCTGCCGGCTGCGGTACACGTAGTGGTTCAGGGAGAGGCGGGGATCGGACGGGGGCTTGGCGAACGAGCCGAGGACCCGGCGCCCGTCGATCGAACGCGCCAGTCGGCCGCCGCGGTAGTAGAAGTTGTGCGAGTTGCGGTAGCCCGCGACCAGGCGGGGTCGGGCAATCACCTTCACGTGGCGATCGAGCGCCGAGTCGGCGCGGTCGAAGCTCGTGGTGATCAGGCCCGGCGGGACCTCCTCGTGGCCTGCGCTGCCGTGATACCTCCAGTTGACGGCGACGGCCGGGCTGTTGCCGGCGGCGGCCAGGACGGTGGTGAGGTCGCCGGGCTGCGCCTCGACGAGGAACTCGTCGGCATCGAAGAAGGCGGTCCACTCGGTCTTGGGGCCGAACCGTGCGAGGAAGTCGAGGTGGGACGACGGGGACGCCGGCACGGTGGGCCACGGCACCACGGTGGCCAACCCGCGACGCACGAAGGGCGCAACCGCCGAAGCGATGCCGTCGGTGCTGTTGTTGTCGTAGATCACAACGTGCTCGACCCCGATGTTCACGTGGTGTGCGAGCCACTCGGGGAGGAACCGCGCCTCGTCCTTCACCCGCACCATGGCGGTCAGTTGGTGGGCAGGCAGACCGGCGTCACCGGGCCCGGACGCCGGAGATCGCCGCGACCCGAGCGCCTGCACGGCGTTCTGGCCCAGGAAAGCCGCGGCCCGCACCGAGGGTCTGGTCTTCACCCAGGAACGGGCGGCCCTCACCGCGGTCCGCCTCTCAGCTCGGTGCCCCTGTTGCGTGCCATCGCGTCCCGGTTCCTCGCCCGGTTCTCTAGCAGACGCGGCCTGCCGGGCGTCGCCGGTGCCCGCCCGGGCCCGGCTCACTGCCAGACTCGAACCCAGTCGACCTGCATCGCGAGGCCGGTCGGGCGCGCCGGGCACACGATGCACTCGTTGAGGTACAGCATCGTGAAGACGATGTGCATGCGCTGCGCCGTGCTGTCGTACGGCTCGACACACCCGAGGAGCTGATCGTCCAGGTAGGTACACAGCTCGGCTCCTGTCCAGTGGCCGGCCCAGGTGTGCCACTGGGAAAGGTCGACGTCGGTGAAGTCGGTGCTGAACAAGCGCATCTCGTCGGGTATCCCGCAGTACCCGTCGTCGGTGTTGTCGGTCGTGTTCCGGTGCAGCACCGAGTACGTCGATCGCGATGCCGGCCGGCCGCCGTCGCCCTCGCGGTTGCCGATGCCGTTCTCCATGATGTCCCACTCGGCGTTGAGCCGGCTGCAGTTCTCCCCCGGCCACGCCTCGGACTTGGCCATGCTGAACAGCCAGAACGCGGGCCACGCCCAGGCGCTGTCGGTGAAGCGGATGCGTGCCTCGAAGTACCCGTAGAGCCACGACTGGGCCCACGGGTAGCTCGGCTCCGTGGAGGAGCGCGGTCCGGTGCTGGCGACGTATCCCCACTGGTAGTCGTTGGAGGCGGCGGCCCAGATCGTCATCACCCCGTTGCCGACCGTCGGGGGGAGCGACCCTCCGAACGGTGCCGTCGCCCAGATGCCGCTGAGCGAGTCGCCGTCGAACTCGTCCCGGAACACCAGCTCGTATCCGTCGTCGGCGATCGGTGGCGGCGCGCAGGCGACGGCGGTGGCCACCCACAGGGCCGCCACCCCAGCGGCCGCGAGGCGGCTCGACTCTCGACAACCTCGTGCCACTCTACGTGCTCCCCACAACTCGTAGCGTATTCATCGACTGCCGCGCTCGGCCAGTACCCCGCGTGCACCCAGCTGCGGTTCGAACCGCGAGCACCACGTCCACGACCCTGTGGCCCTCGTCACAACAACCTAGCTCCGCTACTGACTCAGCGGTCGGTCCACCTGTACCCAGGCTGGGCGTACGTCGACAGAGCGGTGGGCAGCCGTTCGGCCACGGCTCGGGGGCCTGCGGTCGAAGGGCTAACCTCGACCGGCCCCTTCACGCGACCGTCCAGGAGTGCGACGTGCCGGCGACCATCGTGGTCGGAACCCAGTGGGGCGACGAGGGCAAGGGCAAGTTCACCGACCTCTTCGCCAAGGAGATGCACCTCGTCGTCCGCTACCAGGGCGGGCACAACGCGGGGCACACGCTCGTCGTCGACGGCGAGACGTTCGCCCTCCAGCTCATCCCGTCGGGCGTGCTGTACGACCACATCGTGCCCGTCATCGGCAACGGCGTGGTCGTCGACCCGCAGGTGCTGCTCGACGAGATCGACATGCTCGAACGCCGGGGCCGCAGCTGCGAGCGGCTGAAGGTGTCGTCGAGCGCGCACCTGATCCTCCCGTACCACCAGCTCCTCGACCGGGTGACCGAGCGTCACCTCGGCAAGAACAAGCTGGGCACGACCAAGCGGGGCATCGGGCCGGCCTACGCCGACAAGGCCGCCCGGGTCGGCCTGCGGGTGCAGGACATGTACGACCCCAAGATCTTCCGGCAGAAGCTCGAGCTGGCCCTGCGCGAGAAGAGCCAGACGCTGGCCAAGGTCTACAACCAGCTCCCGCCCGACATCGACGAGATCTGCGACCTCTACGTCGGCGAGCTCGCCCCCCGGGTCGAGCCCTACGTGGCCGACACCGTCAACCTCGTCCACGAGTCGCTCGAGGCCGGCCAGCACGTCCTGTTCGAGGGTGCGCAGGCCACGTTCCTCGACCTCGACCACGGCACCTATCCCTACGTCACCTCGTCGAACCCGGTGGCCGGCGGTGCCTGCACCGGGGCCGGTGTCGGGCCCCGCTTCATCGACCGGGTCGTCGGCATCGCCAAGGCCTACGTCACCCGCGTCGGCTCGGGCCCCTTCGTGACCGAGCTGTTCGACGACGTGGGCGACGCGCTGGTCGACCGGGGTCACGAGTACGGCACCAACACGGGTCGGCGCCGCCGGGCGGGCTGGTTCGACGCCGTGATGCTGCGGCACTCGGTGCGGCTCAACTCGCTGTCCGAGATCGCGCTCACCAAGCTCGACGTGCTCGACGCCTTCGACACGGTCAAGGTGTGCGTGGCCTACGAGGCCGACGGCCGCCGCGTCGAGCGCTTCCCCGACGACCAGTCGCTGCTGCACAAGGCGACGCCTGTCTACGAGGAGCTGCCGGGCTGGTCCACCGACCTGTCGTCGTTCACCGAGCCGGGCGACCTGCCGCCGAACGCGGCCGACTACATCGCCTTCCTCGAGGACCAGGTGGGCGTCCCGATCCGCCTCGTGGGCGTCGGGCCCGGCCGCGACCAGTACGTGCAGCGCACGCCGTAGGCGGCCGGGGCCATGAAGGTGTGCGTGATCGGGTCGGGCGGACGCGAACACACGCTCGCCCACGTGCTGGCGCGCACCGCCGAGGTGGTGGTCACCCCGGGCAGCCCGGGGATCCCCGGATCCGTCGCCGCCCCGCCGGGCGAGGTCGAGGCCGACCTCTACGTCGTCGGGCCCGAGGCCCCACTGGTGGCCGGCCTCGCCGACGAGCTGCGGGCCGCGGGCCGGCTGGTGTTCGGCCCCGGTGCCGACGGCGCCCGGCTCGAGGGCTCGAAGGTGTGGATGAAGGAGGTGGTCGAGGCCGCCGGGGTCCCGACCGCCCGCTACGCCTCCTTCACCGAGGTCGAGCCGGCGGTGGCGTACCTCCGCGCCATGCCCGGGCCGTGGGTGACCAAGACCGACGGCCTGGCCGCCGGCAAGGGCGTGCTCGTGGCGACGTCGATCGACGACGCCATCGCCGACGTCCGGGCCAAGCTCGCCGGCGAATCGTTCGGCGACGCCGGGCGCACGGTCGTCGTCGAGGAGGGGATGACCGGTCCCGAGCTGTCGCTGCTGGCCGTGTGCGACGGCACGCGGGCGGTCGCCCTGGCGCCCGCGCAGGACTTCAAGCGCATCGGCGACCGCGACACCGGCCCCAACACCGGGGGCATGGGCGCCTACTCGCCCGTGCCCGCGGTCGACGACGCGCTGGTCGACGACGTGATGGCCCGCTTCGTCGCACCCACGCTGGCCGAGCTGCGTCGCCGCGGCATCGACTACCGGGGCGTCCTCTACGCGGGCCTGATGCTGACGCCGGCCGGGCCGCGCCTGGTCGAGTACAACGTCCGCTTCGGCGACCCCGAGGCCCAGGTCGTGCTGCCCCGCCTGACCACCGACCTGGCCGAGCTGCTGGCGGCCGCCGCCGCCGGTGACCTGACCCAGGCGCCGCCGCCGGCCTTCGGCGACGACGCCTGCGTGACCGTCGTGCTCTCGAGCGAGGGCTACCCGACCGCGCCCCGCACCGGCGACGTCATCACCGGCATCGCCGACGCCGAGGCGACGGGCGCCACCGTGTTCTGCGCCGGGGTCGCCGCCGGGCCCGACGGCGCGCTGGTCACGGCCGGCGGGCGGGTCCTCGCCGTCACCGGCTCCGGGCCGACCGTGGCCGACGCCCGTCGCCACGCCTACGCCGCCGCCGGCTGCATCTCGTGGCCCGGCAGCTACCACCGCACCGACATCGCCGAGGAGGCATCGCACTGATGGCACGCAAGAAGGTCGCCGTTCTCATGGGATCTCCCAGCGACAAGGACAAGATGGCCCCCGCCGCCGACACGCTCGCCCGCTACGGCATCGAGGCCGACGTGCGGGTGATGTCGGCGCACCGCACGCCGGCGGCCGTCACCGAGTTCGCCACCTCGGCCCGCGACAACGGCTATGCCGCCATCATCTGCGGGGCCGGCATGGCCGCCCACCTGGCCGGCGCGGTCGCCGGCCAGACGACCCTTCCCGTCATCGGCGTCCCCCTGTCGGGCGGCGCCCTCAACGGTGTCGACGCCCTCTACGCCACGGTCCAGATGCCGAAGGGCATCCCGGTCGCCACGGTGGCGGTGGACGGCGCCATGAACGCGGCGCTTGCTGGCCGTGCAGATGCTGGCCATCGACGACGCCGACCTGGCCGACGCGCTGGTCGCCCACCGCGCCGAGATGGCCCCGTCACAAACCTGACGGGGGCGGGCGCGGCCCGCCGCTCAGGGCTTCTGCCAGACCCGCACCCAGTCGACCTCCATCTGCAACTGGGCCGGCTTGGCCGGGCAGTTCCCGCAGAGGCCGGCAAAGTTGATGGTGAAGATCAGGTGCATCGGCTGCGCCGTGGTGTCGTGGGTGGGCAGGCAGCCGACGAGGGCGTCGTCGAGATAGAGGCAGACCTCGTCCTCGGTCCAGAGACCGCCCCAGGTGTGCCAGTCCGCGAGGTTGACGGTCGGCGACAGGTGATGGACGTACGGCGCCTCGTCCTCGAGACCACACCACGGTCCGGCGCTTCCGTTCTCTGTGTTCCGGTGGAGCACGCTGAACGTCGACCGCGACGCCGGACGGGTCCCGTCGGTGTTGTTGAGCCCGCCCTCCATGATGTCCCACTCGCTCGTGTACTGGCCGACGGGAGGACAGATGATCTGTGGCCACGCCTCGGTCTTGGCCATGCTGAACAGCCAGAACGCGGGCCAGGCCCAGGGGTCGTCCGTGAACCGCAGGCGGGCTTCGAAATAGCCCTCCTGCCACGAGACCGCCGACGGGTAGTTCGGTTCGGACTGCTGCCGCGGGCCGGTGGAGCCGGCGTAGGCCCACGCCGTCGGCGTCGAGGTGAGCACCATCGACCCCGCCGAGACGGCCGGCGCCTGGCCACCCCCGAACGGAGCGTTCTGCCAGATCGGATCGAGCGTCGGACCGTCGAACTGGTCCTCGAACACGACCTGGTAGCCCTGGCCGGCGATGGCGGGTGGCTCGCAGGCCGTGAGCAGCGCGACCGGCAGGCGCGAGGCACAGGAGCAGGGCGGCTCGGCGGGCTCGGCGGGATCTCACGGAGCCGCGTGCGGTCGTCGATTCGGGCTCGGACATGGTCGGCTCCCCTTCGACGCGATCGCCCGCCTGCGCCACCCGCCCGAAGGCGATGTAGTGGCAGCGCCACGCATCGTAGTCAAGTCGTCGGCG
>CAWJFG010000019.1:0-722613 GCA_963842015.1 uncultured Acidimicrobiales bacterium
TTGGCCACCCGCACGCCGCGCCACGGGCTCGCTCCGGACGACGGCGCGGAACGTCGACAGCGCCGCCACCGCCTCGCCGACGCCGTGCTCGTCGGTCAGGGACGTGAACCCGCACAGGTCGATGAACGCGAAGTTCCGGCGGACCAGCGCGTCGGCGTTCTCGTCGTCCGGGACCAGCTGCACGCTGGCCGATCGTAACGACTCGCCCTCCGCCTCCCATCGTCGGGCCGCGCTCCGGTCGGCCGGCCGCCCCGACGGACGCCGGTACGGTGCACCCGTGCCGGTCGCCCGCCCCCTCGACGTCCTGGCCACCTGGCCCGTCCCACCGCGGCGGGCGCCGTCTTCGCGGCTGGCGGCGTGGTCGAGGCGGCCGGCCCCACCGGCTGGCAGACCGGCATCGCCTCGGTGACCAAGCCGCTGGTCGCCCTGGCCGCTCTCGTGGCCGTGGAGGAGGCGGTGCTCGACCTCGCGGCGCCGGCAGGCCCGCCCGGATCGACGATCCGCCACCTCCTCGCCCACGCCTCGGGCCTCCCGTTCGAGGGCCACGAGCCCCTGGCGCCCCCCGGACGGCGACGGATCTACTCGAACGCCGGCTTCGAGGTGCTGGGAGGCGAGCTCGCCGCCGCGGCCGCCATGACCCCGGCCGACTACCTCGCCGAGGCGGTCCTGCGCCCGCTGGGCCTGGGCCGCACCGAGCTGCGCGGCTCGGTGGCCAAGGACGCATGGTCGACCGTCGACGACCTGGCCGCGTTCGCGGCCGAGCTGCTGGCGCCGACCCTCGTGGCGCCCGCCACGCTGGCTGACGCGACCAGCGAGCAGTTCCCCGGCCTCGCCGGTGTGGTGCCCGGCCTCGGCAGCTACGACCCCAACCCGTGGGGGCTGGGGTTCGAGCTGAAGGGCGACAAGTCACCGCACTGGACGGCACCACACGGGTCGCCCCGCACCTTCGGGCACTTCGGCGGCGCGGGCACGTTCCTCTGGGTCGATCCCGACGCCGCCGTCGCCTGCGTCGTGCTCACCGACCGGCCCTTCGACGACTGGGCCCCGCCCCTGTGGTCCGCCCTGTCCGCCGAGGTGCTCGCCACACACGGGGGCTGACCGCCGACGACACCGCACACCCGGTTCAGGCAGGACGATCTGACAGACTGTCGCGGTGCGGGCCGACTTGTCGATCGCGGGCGCGTTTCTCGACGACCTGGGATCGGCCGACCGCGCCGCACTGCTCGAGGCGGGCACGGGTCGGCACTACCGCAAGGGCGAGCCCCTCTTCGTCGCAGGGGACGCCGGCGGGTTCGTCGTCCTCCTCACCGAGGGGCGCGTCAAGGTCACCGCGCCGGCGCCGAACGGGACCGAGGCGGTCCTCAGCCTGCGCGGGCCCGGCGACCTCGTCGGCGAGCTCTCCGCGCTCGAGGACGAGGCGGTCGAGCGCGTCGCCACGGTGGTCGCGCTCGAGCCGGTCGTGTGCCGCGTCGTCCGCGCCGAGGACTTCCGCGAGATCCTCGCCTCTCGCCCGGCGATCAGCCTCGGTCTGCTGCGCATGGTGTCCGCCCGCCTCCGGGCCTCCGATCGGCGACTCGTCGAGTACGGGGCCTACGACACCGTCCGGCGCCTGGCCCGTTTGCTGGCCGAGATGGCCGGCGCCGATGGCCGCGGGCCCGAGCGCGGGCGTGTGCACGTCCTGCGCACCGGGCTGACCCAGGACGACCTCGCCGGCATGGTCGGCGCGTCACGCGAGTCCGTGGCCCGGGGGCTCGCCACGCTGCGGTCGCTCGGCCTCGTCACCACCGGGCGAGGGCGCGTCGACGTCCGCGACCTCCCTGGGCTGCGCACCTTCGGCGCCTGAGGCGCGGCGGCGCCGACAGGCGCCCGCACGCCTGTGACCTCGGTCGCTGACCGACGTCACCCCCCTTGTGTGACGGACGGGGCGGTGACGCGGCCCCTCGCGGCGCATGGTCGGACATGTCGGATCGCGGCGGTTCGACACGAGGGAGGACAGGACCATGGCACATCTCAGGAGCAACAGAGCAGTTCGGTGGTTCGCCCCGGTGGCGCTGGTCGGCGCCGTCGGTCTGGTCGCCTGCGGCGACGGCTCGACCGACGCGGACGTTTCGGCCCGCACCGTGGCGCCGGCCGCCGCGGTCGTCGGCAGCGACGTCCACCTGGCCAACCAGGCGGCCGAGATCGAGGCGCAGGCGACCGCCGAGCACCTCGACGCCCAGGCCGCGGCGATCGCCGCCAGCGGCAGCGACGTCCACCTGGTGAACCAGGCGGCCGAGATCGCTGACGTGAGCAGCGGTACCGACGTCTACCTGGCGAACAAGGCGGCCGAGATCGCCGAGCGTGACGCGCACCTGGCCGGCAACGCCCAGTCCCACGCGACGCCCGACGACACCGACGACGCAACCGACGACGAGTTCGTGCCCGGCAGCCGACGGATGCCGACACGATAGGCGGGAGGTCGGCACGACCTCCGGGAGCTGATCGCCCGAAGCGGCGACGGCGATGGCCTCCCCGCCGGAACGGTGGAGCCCTGGGCCTGGGCCGATGGTCCCCTGGCCCCGGGCTCCGCCTCCGGTGCGCTCTCCCCCACGGCCCGGCCTCACGGCCGGGCCGTGGCGCGCGCGGCGCTCAGAAGATGGCGGCCTGCAGGTCGCCCGGGCCGGCCGTCACGGCGGAGGCCAGGCCCGCAGCCTGTGGCAGCAGCTGCTCGGCGTAGAACTTGGCGGTCACGACCTTCTGCGTCAGGAAGTCGGCGTCGCCCTCGCCGGCGTCGAGCAGGCGCTGCGCGGCCTGCGCGACCTCCCTGGGCTGCGCACCTTCGGCGCCTGAGGCGCGGCGGCGCCGACAGGCGCCCGCACGCCTGTGACCTCGGTCGCTGACCGACGTCACCCCCCTTGTGTGACGGACGGGGCGGTGACGCGGCCCCTCGCGGCGCATGGTCGGACATGTCGGATCGCGGCGGTTCGACACGAGGGAGGACAGGACCATGGCACATCTCAGGAGCAACAGAGCAGTTCGGTGGTTCGCCCCGGTGGCGCTGGTCGGCGCCGTCGGTCTGGTCGCCTGCGGCGACGGCTCGACCGACGCGGACGTTTCGGCCCGCACCGTGGCGCCGGCCGCCGCGGTCGTCGGCAGCGACGTCCACCTGCAGAACCAGGCGGCCGAGATCGCCAAGCGCACGGAGCTCAGCAGCGGCAGCGACGTCCACCTGGTGAACCAGGCGGCCGAGATCGCCGAGGGCCAGGCTGACGTGAGCAGCGGCACCGACGTCTACCTGGCGAACAAGGCGGCCGAGATCGCCGAGCGTGACGCGCACCTGGCCGGCAACGCCCAGTCCCACGCGACGCCCGACGACACCGACGACGCAACCGACGACGAGTTCGTGCCCGGCAGCCGACGGATGCCGACACGATAGGCGGGAGGTCGGCACGACCTCCGGGAGCTGATCGCCCGAAGCGGCGACGGCGATGGCCTCCCCGCCGGAACGGTGGAGCCCTGGGCCTGGGCCGATGGTCCCCTGGCCCCGGGCTCCGCCTCCGGTGCGCTCTCCCCCACGGCCCGGCCTCACGGCCGGGCCGTGGCGCGCCGCGGCGCTCAGAAGATGGCGGCCTGCAGGTCGCCCGGGCCGGCCGTCACGGCGGAGGCCAGGCCCGCAGCCTGTGGCAGCAGCTGCTCGGCGTAGAACTTGGCGGTCACGACCTTCTGCGTCAGGAAGTCGGCGTCGCCCTCGCCGGCGTCGAGCAGGCGCTGCGCGGCCTGGGCGGAGCGGGCCAGCAACCAGCCCCCGGTCACGATGCCGCACATGCGCAGGTACGGGGTCGCCCCGGCCAGCGCGTTGTTCGGGTCGGCGAGGCCGTTCGCCAGCAGCCAGTCGGTGGTGGCCTTCAGCGCGGCGTGCCCGTCGGCGAGGTGCTTGCCGATCGTCGCGAGCGCGCTGTCGGCCCCGGACAGCTCCCCCGCCGTGGCCTCGATGCCGGCGAGGAAGTCGGCCACCACGCCCCCGGCCCGCATCGGCAGCTTCCGGCCGACGAGGTCCATGGCCTGGATGCCGTTCGTCCCCTCGTAGACGGGGGCGATGCGGATGTCCCGGTAGTGCTGGGCCACCCCCGTCTCCTCGACGTATCCCATCCCGCCGTGCACCTGCAGGGCGATCGAGGTGAGCTCGACCCCCACGTCGGTGCCCCAGCCCTTGGTCATCGGGGTCAACAGGTCCGCGAGCTCGCCGCGCCAGGTGCGCACGGCCTCGTCGGGGTGGTGTGCCGCGAGGTCCATGCTCTCGGCGTTGAGGTAGGCGAGGCACCGGAGCGCCTCGATCTGCGCCCGCATGGTCAGCAGCATGCGCCGCACGTCGGGGTGGTCGACGATCGGCGACGGCGCGCCCTTGGGGGCGCCGGGCGCCCGCCCCTGGCGCCGCTCGTGGGCATAGGCGACCGCATCCTGGTAGGCCCGCTCGCCGAGCGACAGGCCCGACACGCCCACCGACACGCGCGCGTTGTTCATCATCTTGAACATGTAGCGCATGCCCTCGTTGGCCTCACCGATCAGGAAGCCCACGGCGCCGTCGTAGGCCATGACGCAGGTGGGGCTGGCGTTGATGCCCATCTTCTGCTCGATCGACACGCATTCGAGGCTGTTGCGCTCGCCGAGCGAGCCGTCCTCGTTCACGAGGTACTTGGGCACGATGAAGCACGAGATGCCCTTGGTCCCCGGCGGGGCGTCGGGCACCCGGGCCAGCACGAGGTGGACGATGTTGTCGGCGAGGTCGTGCTCGCCGTAGGTGATGAAGATCTTCTGGCCGGTGATGCGCCACGAACCGTCGTCCGCGGGGACCGCCTTGGTCGTCAGCGCCCCGACGTCCGACCCCGCCTGGGGCTCGGTCAGGTTCATCGTGCCGGTCCACTCGCCGGTCACCATCTTCGGCAGGTAGACCTCGCGCTGCTCCTCGGAGCCGTAGTGCAGCAGCATGTCGATCGCGCCCTGCGTGAGCAGCGGGCAGAGCGAGAAGCCCATGTTGGATGCGGTGAGCATCTCCTGCATGGCGATCGCCACCAGCCACGGGAAACCGCCGCCGCCGTAGTCGGCCGGGAACGGCACGCCCGCCCACCCCGCGGCGACGTAGCGCTCGTAGGCGCGCCGGAATCCGTCGGGCGTGGTCACCGTCCCGTCCGCGTTGCGCCGGCTGTGCTGCGTGTCGCCCACCCGGTTCAGCGGACCGAACTCCTGGGCGAAGAAGCGGCCAGACTCCTCGAGGATGCCGTGCACCATCTCGGGCTCGGCGTGCTCGAAGCCCGACAGGGACGACAGCGCGTGCAGGTCGACGATGTTCTCGAGGACGAAGCGCATGTCCGCGAGGGGAGCCGAGTAGTCGGTCATGCGAAAACGCTAGGCACGGCCGCCGGCCGCCCGAAAGGTGATGCGGGCGTCACGTCGCGTGCCTCTGGCGTTCGTCAGGGGCGGACGCCGCCGACCATCGTGGTGAGGCCGTCCGCCGCCTCGGTGATCATCCGGGCCAACCTGTGCATCTGGTCGGCGGGCACGGGGTCGTCCGTCGACGTGGTGAGCGACAGCGCGAGTGGAACGTCGCCCGCACGCCCGAACACCGGCGCGGCGATCTCGGCCGGCGTCGTCGTCGCGGCGCCGTCGACGTCGGTCAGCAGGAGCGGCTGATGGGCCGTGGCGGCGAGGAGGGCCCGCAGCGGCGACGTCGCGTCGGCCACGACGGCGACCGGCCGGCGGGTCGACCCGGTCAGCGTCCGCCACTCGGGGGTCGCCAGCGTCACCGCGAAGCCCCGGCGGCGGATCTCGGGGATGGCGGCGGCGGCCTCGGCCGCGCCCTTGGCCGCGGGGCGCGGGCGAGCCAGGCCTCGACGGTGGCGGCGTCCGAGAACGCCATCATGAGCGCGCCGACCGGGGGCACGAGGGGCAGCCGCACCGTCCCGCCCGGGGGCAGCCCCGCCGGCCGCCCGGCGTCCGCCACCACGAAGATGTTGTCGCCCTCGACGACCCAGGCGCGCGCCCACAGGCCGGTCTCCCGGGCGAGGGCGTGGAGGGTCGGCCTCACGAAGTCGACCGCGGAGTAGCCCCGCCGGGCCGCCTCGCCGATCGACACCAGCACGGGACCCAACGAGTACCGCTTCTCCTCGGGGTGCCGGAGCAGCACCCCCCGCTCACTCAGCGCGCTGAGCAGGGCGTGCGCGGTCGCCTTGTTGAGGTCGCAGCGCCTGGCGACCTCGGAGAGGGTGAACCGGTCGTCGGGGTGGGCGGCGAGCAGCTCGAGAACCGCCACCGACCGCTCGGCACCAGGGGCGGGCCGGGCCACGGGGTCAGCCCGCCCCTGCCCGGGCGGCACGCCGCGAGCACCGGCAGGTGCTTCCGGGGGCGCGAGCCGTTGTCCGCGCGTTGATCGTCATCGTCCGCCCTTGTGTCCGCGTGCGCGTCGCCAGCAGGGTCCATGCACGTGTCTGGTTGCCTGTCCGCTGCTCACCCTACTGTGCGCGGCCGGGCGGACACCTGGTGACGGTGGCCGTGATCACGCCCCGGCGATCCGGGACGGGCGGCAACGCCCTACCCTGCGCCCCGGTGCCCCTCGCTCCTCTCGCTCCCGGCGTCCTCGCCTGGCTGCAGGACCCGCCCGGTCGGGGACGGCCGAACGCTGGCGTGGTCGTCGATCACGACGGGGTCACGGTGATCGACACGCTGATGACCTCCGACCAGTACGAGCCGTTCGCCGCGGAGGTCGAAGCCATCGGGCTGCCGGTGCGCCGGATCGTCCTCACCGGCAGCAGCGTCGAGCAGGCCGGCGGCACCGGGCGGCTGAAGCTGGCCGCCGTGTACGGCAGCCGTCAGGCGAGCGTGCACCTGGACCAGCCCCCGAACGTCGAGAGCTGGCGCGCCCTCTATCCCGCCGCGGCCGACCTGTTCGAGGACGTCGCGACCCGCCCGGTGAGCCACGTCGTGGCCGGTGACGTCCAGCTCACCGCCGCCGTGACCCTCCTGGCCACAGGCGGGCAGATGGCCGAGAACGTGGTGGCGGTGGTGCCCGGCGCACAGATCCTGTTCGCGGGCGCGATGTGCAGCTTCGGGGCGGCGCCCTTGTGCTGGCAGGGCGACCCGGCCCGGTGGGCCGACGAGCTCGATCGGCTGATCGACCTCGCACCCATCGTCGTCCCCGGCCATGGCCCCGTCGGGGGCGAGGAGGAGGTCCGGGAGCTCCAGGCCTACCTCCGCGCCTGCGTCGCGGCCGCCGGCGAGCCGGCCCGCATCGGGGCCGGGCCGTGGGACGGCTGGGCCGACCGCGAGCACGACGAGGTCAACGTCGAACGGGCCGCGCTGCTCGGCGCGGGCGACGACGCGGTGCCGACCTCCATGCTGCGGCTCGCCGGGCTCGCCTGAGCGGCCGGCACCCGCGGCGTCAGGTCAGCGCAGGGTGGGTCACGACCGGCTGCGGAAGTCGTAGAACCGCGTCGACTCGGGCCTGTACAACAGGTAGAGGATCACGCCGGCCAGGACCAGCGACACCAGGCTCGACACCAGGGTCACCGCGGTGGCCGTGCCGCCGGCCAGCCCGAGCAGCGTGAACACGATGTTGAGCGCGCCGAGCACCGTGGCCACGACCCGGGCCCACGAGCGACCCTGCCCGTTCTTCACGGCCATCCACACCCACAGGCCGACACCGACCAGGCCGGCGACCACCGCCGACCCGATGCTCACGTTGACCAGCGTGTCGACCTCGCTGGACGTGAGCGTGTCGTCGCTGTCCTCGATGGCGTCGCGGATGGCGTCGATCTGCGTGAACGTCAGCAGCACACCGAGCAGGCTGAGCGCGGCGCCGATGTACATCAGCCGCACCGCGGTGCGGATGCTGTCGGGCTGCTCGACGGGCGCCGGCTGGTACCCCGACATCGGGTGAGGTGGCAGGTTGTCGGACGCCCACGGGCCCGATGGCGGCGGCGGTGGGGTCTCGAACGGGCCGGATGTGGGATCGCTCACGGGTCCTCCAGCGGGTGGTGTGGCCTCATCAAACCACTCCCGGCGGGACCCGGTGACACACGACACCTGAAGCGCGGTGCGCGCGGGCCCACTGGCGGCGGGAATCCCCAGGTCACCGGTACCCTCGACGGCATGATCTTCGGCCGCCACAAGCAGCGCATGATCAGCCCCGATGACGCCCTCCCGGGGCGTGACCACCGCATCTTCCCCGTCCCCGCCACCCACGAGGTGCTCGGCACACCACTCGAGCCGCCGTTCCCCGACGGGATGGAGCGGCTCGTGGTGGGCCTCGGCTGCTTCTGGGGCGCCGAGCGACTCTTCTGGCAGGTCGACGGCGTCTACACCACCGCGGTGGGCTACGCCGGTGGCTACACGCCCAACCCCACCTACAAGGAGGTGTGCTCGGGCCGCACCGGGCACGCCGAGGTGGTGCTCGTGGTGTTCGACCCCAACGTCATCGGCCTCGCCGACCTGCTGCGGGTGTTCTGGGAGGGACACGATCCGACGCAGGGCATGCGCCAGGGCAACGACCGCGGCACCCAGTACCGCTCGTGCATCCAGGTGGCCGACGACCGCCAGCGCAAGATCGCGGAGGCGAGCCGAGACGCCTACCAGCAGGTGCTGACCGCAGCCGGCCACGGCGAGATCACCACCGAGATCGTCGACGCACCCACGTTCTGGTACGCGGAGGACGACCACCAGCAGTACCTCCACAAGATCCCCATGGGCTACTGCGGCCTCGGCGGCACGGGCGTCTCCTGCCCCGTCGGCCTGACCGGCTGACGAACCGCGCCCGAACCGGACGATTCGTCGCCAAGATCGCGTCTGCGTACTACTGTTCGTAGCCGAGCACCGCACTCGAGTGTGCGAATCGCCGGCCGAGGGGGCCGACGGACGCGAGGGGGGCCCGAGAGATGGCTCGTGATGTCGGACGTGGACGTGGTCGCCGGGCACGGCTGATCGGGCTGGCGGCCGCCGCCGCCCTGGTCGCCGGGGGCCTCGCCCCCTCCAGCGCAGGCGCCCAGGCGGGCGACGACCCCCGGGACGATCTCGATCCCGGCTGGCTCGACGCCGAGACGGCGATCAGCAACCTCGAGCAGCGTGCCCACCACGACAAGCCGGCGGGCTTCGTCGACCCCGCCAACCCCGGCAGCTTCGCGTTCGTGACCTCCGACCTCGCCTTCGGGGGCGACCACGCCTTCGTGGGCAACTTCAACGGGTTCAACATCTACGACGTGTCCGATCCGGCCGCTCCCACGAACGTCACCAACGTGGTGTGCCCGGGCGGCCAGGGCGACCTCTCGGTCCACGGGGACCTGCTGTTCATGTCGGTGGAGGAGTCCCGCGCCCGCGTCGACTGCGGCACGGACCCGACCGTGGGTACGCGGTTCCAGGGCGTGCGGATCTTCGACATCAGCGACATCTCCAACCCGGTGCAGGTCGCCGCCGTGCAGACCTGCCGCGGTTCGCACACGCACTCGATCCTCGACGACCCCGACGACAGCGAGAACCTCTACGTGTACGTCTCGGGCACCGCAGGCGTCCGGCCGGCCACCACGCTCGAGGGGTGCAACAACGACCCCGCCACCGGCACGAACCCGTCGCGCTGGCGCATCGAGGTCATCAAGGTGCCGCTGGCCGCACCCGAGACGGCCGCGGTCGTCGGCGGCCCGCGGCTGTTCACCGACCCCGCCACCGGCGCCATCGACGGCCTGCAGAACGCCCCGCAGACGCCCCTCCACCCGTCGGGCATGCCGTGGGGGCCGACACCGATCACCGACGCCTGCCACGACATCACCACCTACCCCGAGATCGGGCTCGCCGCGGGCGCGTGCGAGGGCAACGGCATCCTGATCGACATCTCCGACCCCGAGAACCCGGTCCGGGTCGACGAGGTGGCGGATCCCAACTTCGCCTACTGGCACTCGGCCACGTTCAACAACGACGGCACCAAGGTGATCTTCACCGACGAGTGGGGCGGTGGCACCGGGGCCCGCTGCCGCGAGACCGATCAGCCCGAGTGGGGCGCGAACGCCATCTTCGACATCGTCGACGGCCAGATGCAGTTCGCCAGCTACTACAAGCTGCCGGTCCCGCAGACGACGCGTGAGAACTGCGTGGCCCACAACGGATCGCTGGTGCCCGTGCCGGGCCGCGACCTCATGATCCAGGCCTGGTACCAGGGCGGCATCTCGCTGATCGACTTCACCGACTCGGCCGACCCGGTCGAGATCGGCTACTTCGACCGGGGCCCGATCAGCCCGACCGCGCTGGTCCTCGGCGGCTTCTGGTCGGCCTACTGGTACAACGGCAACATCTTCGGCAGCGAGATCGCACGAGGGTTCGACGTGTTCGGGTTGGTGCCCAGCGAGCACCTGTCCGACGCCGAGGTCGCCGCCGCGGGCGAGGTGCAGCTCCCCGAGTTCAACGCCCAGCACCAGGCCGCGTTCACGTGGGAGCCCAGCTTCGCGGTGGCCCGCGCGCGGTTCGACCAGCTGGCCCGCACGTGCACGACGACGGTGACGGGGCGGTACGACCGTCCGCTCGTCGTGTCGGGCGTGACCTGCCTCGACGGCGCCACCGTGTCGGGTTCGGTGTCGGTCCAGGCAGGTGCGTCCCTGCTCTCGCTGGACTCGACGATCGCAGGCCCGCTCTCGGCCGCGGGCGCGAGCGCGGTGCAGCTCTACGGCACCACCGTTCGAGGCCCGGTCTCGATCACCGGCGCGACCGGCAGCGTCGCCGTGGTCGACTCGACCGTGCGCGGGTCGGTGTCGCTGGCCGACAACGTCACGGGTTCGGTCGAGCCGATCGTGGCGCGCAGCACGATCGACGGCCCGCTCGCCTGCTCCGGGAACACCCCGGCACCGATCGACCTCGGTGCGCCCAACACGGTGCGGGGGCCGGCCTCGGGGCAGTGCGCGGCCCTTCGGTGATCGTCGCCCGCCGGTCCGACCGCGTTCAGGACCCGCGCGCCGACTGCATGTCGGTCATCCGCGCGATCTCGATGCTCTGATCGGCCTCGACCTCGCGTGCGAACGCGTCCACGGCCGGTTCGACTCCGCCTCCGGCGGTGTAGAGCTCGTCCACCATCGTGAGCGCTCCCTGGTGGTGAGCGACCATCAGGTCCAGGAACAAGGCGTCGAACCCCGGCCCGCGTGCCGCCTCCAGCCGGGCCAGCTGCTCGGGCGTCGCCATGCCGGGCATGCGCTCGTGCGCGGCGTGGTCGGCCGCCTCGGGAACCTCCTCGCCCCGGTCGGTCAGCCACTGCTCGACGATCGCGATCTCGGCCTCCTGGGAGACGGTGATGCGCTCCGCCAGCAGGGGCAGGTCCTCGCTGTCCGTCCTGTCGCCGACGAGGGCCGCCATGGCGAGCGCCTGGCCGTGGTGGACGAGCATGCCCTGCATGAACTCGGCGTCCACGGCCGTGTGCTCCGGCGTCCCGAGGTCGGCCACGTCCTCGTCGGAGAGCGCACGCCCACCCTCGCCAGGCGCTCCCGGCTGCACCGTCCGCACGTCGTCGCTCGTGCTCTCCCCCGCGACGTCGTCGTCGGAGCCGCCGGCGAGCACCATCACACCGACCAGCGCTGCTGCGGCCACGACCCCCACGGCCGCGGCGGCCAGGACTCGACGCGACGGGGCCACCGCGCCCAGTCTGGCACCACGCCGCGCCCGGCCCGGGTCGTGGACCGCGTCGGCCCCCGGGCCTCGACCTGAGGTTCGTGGCCGGCTAGCGGGTGAGCCGCGTTTCGGTGTCGAGCCTGGCCAGCTTCCGTGGGTTGCGCACGGCGTAGACGCGGGAGATGCGACCACCCTCGACCACGAGGCTGACCGCGGTGTCGGCCGCGCCCTCGAGGTCGACCCGGAAGGCGGGTGCACCGTTGAGGAGCACGGTGTCCAGCTGCGCGCCCGGCGCCGCCTTGGCGAACCCCGACAGGAAGCGCGCCACCTGGGCGGCACCTTCGATCGGACGCCGGGCCGCCAGGACGACACCCCCGCCGTCGGCGACGAGCACGACGTCGGGCGCGAGCACCTCGAGCAAGCGGTGCACGTCACCGCTCTGCAGGGCGTCGAGGAACCTCTCGACGGCTTGTTCCTGCTCGGCCCGGCTCACCTGCATGCGCGGCCGCCGCGCGGCCACGTGCTCGCGGGCCCGGTGCGCGACCTGGCGCACCGCCACCGGCGTCTTGCCGACCGTCTCGGCGATCTCCTCGTACGGGCGTGTCGAACACCTCGCGCAGCACGAAGACCGCCCGTTCGGTCGGGCCGAGGGTCTCGAGCACGGTCAGCATCGCGATCGACACGTTCTCGGCCAGCTCGATGTCGTCGGCGACGTCGGGGCTGGTGACGAGCGGCTCGGGAAGCCACTCCCCGACGTAGTCCTCCCGCCGCCGGGAGAGCGTGCGCAGCCGGTTGAGCGCCTGACGGGTGACGATGCGGACCAGGTAGGCGCGCGGGTCGCGCACGAGCGACTGGTCGACGTTCGCCCACCGCAGCCAGGTCTCCTGGACGACGTCCTCGGCATCCGACGCCGAGCCGAGCATCTCGTAGGCGACGGTGAACAGCAGCCCGCGGTGTCGGGCGAACGCGTCGGCGCTCATACCGGCGCGGCCACCTGCGAGGGCTCGGCGAACGGCGACTCACACGCCGTCGCCGGGGGGACTCTCGGACTCGTCATGTCGACCTCCTGAGATCGGTGCTCGACATGAAAGACACCGGCCCGGCCGTCGCCGTGACACCCGATCCCGACGCGGTGCGGCGGCCCTCGCCCCGACGACGCACGGCATCGCGTCGGAGCTTCGTGCGGTCATCGACTGCGCCTATCCGGACGCGTCGAGGCCGGGACCATCGGCCCCGGCCTCGACGCTGACACGCACTGCCGCGTGCCGGTGTTGGGTGCTAGTTCCTGCTGAGCCGGCGGGTGGCAGCGATGAGGGCGGCGCCAGCGGCGGACAGACCGACAGCGAGGGCGACCAAGGGGCCGGTATTGCTACCCGTCCGGGGGAGCCCGCCGCCGCCGGGCGGAGTCGTGGTCGCCACACCCATGACGGTCGTGCTCGTCGAGCCTTCGGTCGTGCTCGTCGAGCCACCCATGGTGGTGCTGGTCGTGCTGCTGGTGCTGCTGGTGCTGCTCGTGCTGCTGGTACTGCTCGTGCTGCTGGTGCTGCTGGTGCTGCTGGTGCTCGTCGTCGGTGCGTGGTCCTTGTCGTAGCAGAACGACACGTGGCTCAGACCGTAGAACTTGTCGTTCGCCGGGTTGACCGGCGCGTGCAACCCCGTGTCCCCCGTGCTCTCCGCGGGCGGATCGTAGACATACAGGAGCCCGTTCGAACCACCCTTGACGAACACCGCGTCCACACCGATGTTCGACGTCCAGTCGAACACCGGCCCGTCGTCCGTCTCTGTGACGTCGATCGTCACGGTGAGCGGGCCCTCGGTGGTCGTCCCGTCCTCGACCGGCTCCACCTTGAGCTCGAACCACTCGGCCCCCTCAGGCGCCAGATCCCCGCAGGTGGGGTTGCCGTCGACCACGCTGGTCGAAGGCGTCGACGGGGTCTGAACAGGGGTCGCCCCGGCACTGGGGAAAGCCCCGGCCAGCACGACGGCGCCGGCCAGCATCGACCCAAGGCCGACCGCCGTGAGCCCACGACAAGCGTTGCGTTGGTTCATCTCGCTTACCCACCTCCAGCGGGACATCGTCGCCCCGTCCTCGCTCTGTCCACTGTGATCGCCGTCACGGCACCGAGGGGTACGGGGTTACGGGTATTTCACCCACCCGGAGTACCAGATCCGCCACCGGCCGACGCCGGACGGTCAGGCGCCTCTACGGAAGCGCTTGTGACCTGCCTGGGCGGCACCATACGGCACTGCTGCACCGGTCCGTTGGTTTCCCGTTGACAGCGGTATCGCTGTGCTGCCGAAAACCGCCTCTGACCAGGGTGGGCGCGGAGGGACTCGAACCCCCGACATCTGCCTTGTAAGGGCAGCGCTCTAGCCAACTGAGCTACGCGCCCGGAACGAGCGAGGCTACCGCCCGGCGGCATCCTCCACGTCCTCCTCGGAGCACACAGGAACCCCCGCGACGCGGAGGGCGCGGGCGGTCACGCCCTCTCCGGCGACGCGGGTGCGTGAGAACGATCCGTCGTAGACCTCGTGGCAGCCGCACGACGGCGAGCGGGCCTTCAACACGGCGCCTGCGGCTCCGGTCGCCGCCGCGAGGCGGACGGTGTGGGCCGCCCCGCGCGCGTACGCGTCGGTCACGTCGTCGCCCGCCGCCGTCTCGATCCTTCCGGACTGCTGGACCTCGGCCGCGGGCCGGGGCGTCGGGAGGCCGCCGACCGTCTCGGGGCAGATCGGGATGAGACGCCGGTCACGGCCGAGAGCCACCACGGCCTCGCTGGTGCTGGCCCGTCCGACGTGGGTGCACGCCACGCCCAGAAGGCAGGCCGACACGATGAGCGGTCGGTCGGTCGCCCCACCGCTCGACGGCGACCATCCCTCGCTGGGCGTGAGGGGCCAACTACGTTCGCCCATGACACCACCGTATCGCCGAGTCACTTTCGCCGATTCCGCGCCCCCTCGAACCTGTCCCGTCCCCTGAGATCGATCCGCCGACACGCCGGAGGAAGTCCATGGTCGGGCGCCCGCAGCCCACGAGCGACACCAGCGTCGACCTGACCCGCCGCTACCTGGCCGAGCTCGGGTCGTACCCGCTGTTGACGGCCGAGGACGAGGCGACGTTGGCCCAGGCGATCGCGGAGGGGCGCACCGCCGAGTCCAAGCTGGCCGACACCGGTGCCGCGTGGTCGCGACGCGAGCGCACCAAGCTGCAGGCCGCGGTGCGGGGCGCGGCCGAGGCGCGGCGGCGGTTCATCCAGTCGAACCTGCGGCTGGTGGTCTCGATCGCCAAGCGCTACCAGACGCCCAGCATGTCGCTGCTCGACCTCATCCAGGAGGGCAACCTCGGCCTGATGCGGGCGGTCGAGAAGTTCGATCACCGCAAGGGCTTCAAGTTCTCGACCTACGCCACCTGGTGGATCCGCCAGGCGATCGGGCGGGGCATCGCCGACAAGGGGCGCACGATCCGGCTCCCGTCCCACCTCATGGACACGCTGGCCACGCTGTCCCGCAGCTCATCATCGCTGCTCAAGGCGCTCGGCCGCGAGCCCACGCCGGCCGAGCTGTCCGAGGACACGGGCATCCCGATCGACAAGGTCCAGTCGGCCCTCCGAGCCGCGCCCGACCTCGTGTCGCTGTCCGCCGCGGTGGGCGACGACGGCGACCACGAGCTCGGAGACATGCTGGCCGACCCGACGAGCGAGGCACCCTTCGACGCCGCCGCGGCCGCCATCGAACGCGACGACCTCCGTTCCCTGCTCGCCCAGCTCGACGAGCGGGAGCGCGAGATCCTCTCGCTGCGCTTCGGGCTCGCCGACGATCGGCCGTTGACGCTCGACGAGGTCGGCCGCCGGTTCAACCTCACCCGCGAGCGCATCCGGCAGATCGAGGCCAAGGCCCTGACCAAGCTGCGTCACCCCTGCTCGGCGCAGCACCGGCGCCTGGTCGACGCGCTCTCGCGCTGACGCGTCGAACCACCGACGCTGCCCGACGTCGCCGCGTGGCGGCTCGTCAGCTCGCCAGCTGGCCGGCTGCCTCGGCCGCCGCCTGCCGGAGGACCGCCCCGTCGCCCGCACGGCTCTCGGAGTCGGCGGCTCCCGACAGCCCGTCCCGCGCCGCCGGCGCCCCGTCGCCGAGCGCGCTCGTCGCCAGCGCCATGAGCGCCGAGACCGCCTCGTGCTGCAGCGCCGGCAGGTCGCCGGCGGCGAACCAGCGGGTCTCGCGGATCTCGGGCGAGCGTGGCGCCGCCGACGCCGGATCGACCCCTGCGCGCGGTCGCGCCCGGAACACGACGTCGATGCGCTGCGGCCGGCTGTCGACCACGACAGCGGGTGCGCCGAGCAGCTCGACGTCGAGGCCGACCTCCTCGTGGACCTCGCGGCGGGCGCAGACGGCGACGTCCTCACGGCGCTTGATCAACCCGCCCGGCAGGCCCCACCCGTCGCGGTAGGTCAGGCGCACGAGCAGGATCCTGCCGTCGTCGCGCTCGACCACACAGGCGCCGCCGACCGTGAACGACGGCGCGGCGAGCCGGACGACCCAGCGCCGGACCGGACGCGGCACATGGCGCCAGACACGGAGCAGTGCGCGCTGCACGCCGTTCACCACAGGTTCAGGGTACCCAGCGGCCGTGACACGCCCGCGACGGATTGGTCACGGTCCGGCGACGTGTTCGCCGTCGTGGCGGGGACGGGCGGCCAGCAGCGCATCGAGCAGCGCCGGCGTCGCCGCACCGACGGGAGTGCGGCGGGCCCCGTGGTCGAGGGCCACGAGGTCGCGGCCCAGCGCGTCCACGACGAGGGCGCCCGCCTCGGCGCACACGAGCGCGCCGCCCAGGTAGTCCCACACACCGTGGGCGGACGGGCTGCAGTCGACGAACCCGTCGAGCACCCCCTCGGCGACCGCGCACAGGTCGAGGGCGGCCGCGCCCAGCGTGCGGAACTGGCGCCACCCCAGCGACTGCGACGGCAGCCCCGAGATCCCGACGAGGGCCTCGGCCGGGTCGGCGCACCCCGAGGCCGCGAGCGGCACCCCGTCGACCGCGGCCCCAGCACCCCGGACCGCCGTGAACGTGCGGCCGTGCGGCAGGTCGACCACCAGCGCGGCGCGTGGGCCGTCGGCGTCGACGGCGCACAGGCTCGTGGCGAACCAGGGGACGCCCCGGGACGCGTTCGTGCTGCCGTCGAGCGGGTCGAGCACGACCACGACCTCCCGGTCGGCGTCGCGCAGGCCCGACTCCTCCGACAACACGCCCACGCCCCCTGCCTCGAGCACCCGCACACCGACGGCATCGGCGGCCAGGTCGCTCAGGTACTGGCCGGGGAACGTGCCCGCTGGCCCCCAGTCGTCGAGGCCGTCGAGCGCGCCGCGGATCTCGAGCGCGGCCTCGTGCAGGAGATCGACGAGGGCGTCGTCGCTCAAGGGCATCGCGCGGGTCTACCAGGTGGGGCGTGGCAGGCTGGGGACGTGGCAGCCATCGACGTCGCCGGCTTCGTGTCCGAGTTCAAGGACCACGCGATCGACCACGGGTTCCATGTCCACGACGAGCGGCACTTCGTCGAGACCTACTCGCTGCGCCAGACCTGGGAGGTCGACCTGCACCCCGAGGAGGCGTGCGGGGGCCCGCTCGACCTGCACCTCGCGCTCGAGGTCGACCCCCGGGCGCTGCTGTCCTTCGAGGACCTGATCACGGGGCTGCCCGAGGACGAGGACCCACCCGACACCTTCCACTTCCCGTTGGTGTTCAACTGGGCGCTGCCGCCGCTGGCCAACGGCCCCGACCTGCTCATCCTCGCCACCGAGCTGGCAGGCATCGGCGGCACCGACCTCCCGCTCGAGGTGTCGGCCATCGACTCGTTCCCATCGGTCACCGACGCGCCCGAGCGCAGCCTGGCCATCGCCTCCCGCATCGAGGTCTCGCTGACCCGGGTGTTCCTCGGGCAGGAGCAGTTCTGCGACGTACTCGACACGTGCCTGGCCGTCAGCCGCTACCTGCTCGAGAACGCCGAAGGGTGGCTGGGCGAGAACAGCGTCTAGGTCACGGCCGCCAGGCGCACCGTTGTGCTTGGGGGTGACCGCTCGTCAACAGGTCCGCACGTCGCCCGGACGGTACGTTGCGGGCATGACGGCGACGGACGCGCCTCCGATCAACCTGCTCGATCCCGACTGGTGGGTCGACCTCGACCGCGTGCACGAGTTCTTCACCTGGTCCCGCCGCGAGGCGCCCGTGTACCGGGACGCCAACGACTACTGGATCGTCACCCGCCATGCCGACGTGATCGACGTCGAGCGGCGCAGCGACGTGTTCTCGTCCCGGGGCTCCTACCGGGCCAACATCGCCATGGAGGAGTCGAACACCATCGCCCTCGACGACCCCGACCACCTCGCGCAGCGTCGGCTCGTCAGCCGCCAGTTCACGCCGCGGGCCGTGCAGGAGCACAGCGCGTTCCTGCGGTCCCGCATCGACGAGCTGCTCGCCGCGGTGGCCGACCAGGGCCGGCTCGAAGTGGTCCACGACCTGGCCGCGCAGCTCCCGTCGCGCCTGACGGCCGAGCTGCTCGGCTTCCCCGAGGATCGCTGGCCCGACATCAAGTCGTGGTCGGAGCGCCTGATGCGGACCGACGCCATCACCTTCGACAACGACGCGCTCATGGGGATGATGAACGCCATCATGGAGTTCAACCCCGTGCTCCAGGAGATCGCCGCCGAGCGGGCGGGCTGCCCCGCCCACGACCTCATCTCCGTCTGGGCCGGCGCCGGCATGGACCCGCTCACGCTGATGCACGAGACCGGGCTCTACATCGCCGGCGGGGCCGAGACGACGCGCACGGCGATCGGCCGCGGTCTGGCCGTCCTGGCCGATCACCCCGACCAGTGGGAGGCGGCGGCCGCCGACCCGGCGCGGGTGCCGGGGCTGGTCGAGGAGGTCATCCGCTGGGTGACGCCGCTCAACAACATGTTCCGGCGGGTCGTGCGCGACGACCGCATCGGAGACCAGACGGTGCGGGCCGGAGATCGCGTCATGCTGGCGTATCCGTCGGCCAACCGTGACGAGACGGTGTTCGACGACCCGTTCCGCTTCGACATCTCCCGCGACCCGAACCCCCACCTGGCCTTCGGGCAGGGCACCCACTTCTGCGTGGGGGCCAACCTGGCCCGCCTCGAGCTGCGGCTCCTGTTCGGCGCCCTGACCGAACGGTGGACCAACCTCCGGGTGGTCACCGCACCCGACCTGGAGCCGAACGTGTTCGCCACCGCGGTCCGGCGCTTCGACCTGGCCTTCGACCTGCGCTGAGCCGCCGGCCGGCCTCGGGGTCAGGGGCCCGGCCCGGACACGAGGGCCGGGCGGAGATCGTCGACGGTGCGGGCGCCCACGAGCGCCATCGTCCGGCGCACGTCGGCGTCGAGCAACGCGAGCACGTGGTCGACGCCACGCTCGCCGGCGGCCTCGAGGCCGTAGAGGTAGGCGCGGCCCGCCATGGCGGCTCGGGCGCCCAGAGCGACGGCCTTGACGATGTCGCTCCCGCGCCGGACCCCGCCGTCACAGATGATCTCGACGCGATCGCCCACAGCGTCGGCCACGGGGGCGACCAGACCGAGCGGGGCGGGGGCGCCGTCGAGCTGTGGGCTGGATCGATCAGTCGCGGAGTCCGGGGACCTGCTGAACCTGCTCCGATGACGTCGCCACGTCCTCGGCCTCCAGCCGCCGCGCCTCGACGATCGCTTCCTTCACCACGACGTCCGGGTCGACGCACTCGCCCGCCGTCCACCGGGCTGCGAGGGTGCGCGGGCTCAGACCGCCGCGCGCCATGGCGAGGTGCTGGTCACGCCAACGGTTCCACGCTGGCATGCTGCCGCCTGCGTCGGGCGCGGCGACCTCGGCGCCCGCGAACAGTCCGACCGCGGTGTCGAACCGCCCGGCACGAGTGGCCACGATGGCGATGCCCTGAACGGCGAAGCGGATGCCCCGCCAGTCGCCGGTCTCGCTCCAGAGCTCGAGAGCAGCCCGGTAGGAGCTGGCAGCGTCGATGTCCTGGCCGCCACGGTCGTCGATCCAGCCGATCCCCCACAACGCGGAGGCCGTGCACCACGAGTCACCGATGCGGACGACCTCGCCGAAGTTGGCGCGCGCGGAGCGCGGATCGGATTCGACCGAGTTGTATCCCCGTGCGCACAGGGCCAGGCTCAGCGTGCGCTGATCCCCCAGTTGCCGGGCCAATCCGATGGCCTCGTCAGCGACGGCAGAGGATCGCCCTGTCTCACCGGCCACGGCGAGGTAGGTGCTGTACGCACCGAGATCGTGGGCGTAGCGCCGCCGTTGCCCCGACCGGCGGATCTGGGCGAGACCTCGCTCGCACAGATCCGTGCCACCGACGCGGTCGCCGTCGTCCAGCAGTCGCAGGAAGCCTCGGATGACGTGCACACGCGGGACTGGCGGGATGCCGCTGGCGAGCGAGCAGCGTTCGCTCTCATCGCACCACGCGAGCGCCTTCGTGTGGCGGCCCTGCGAGAAGGCGCTCCACGCCGCGTTCGCCAGCGCCTCGGCCCGTTCGGGTGAGTCACCGCTCGGGCGTTGCAGGATTGCCTCGAGCGCAGCCATGACCGTCCCACCCCAACCCCAGAGGCACCACAGGTCGACCAGCGCCGCGGTCAGCCTGTACGTCGATACTGCGTCGTCACCGTCGATCGCCCGGTCGAGTGCGAGTCGTAGGTTGGGCGCGTCCGCCGCCAGGAGCCGGGTCCGCTGGTCGATGTCGCGATCGACCGCGGGACCTGCGAGCTCCTCCGCCAGCCTCGTGTAGACCTCGAGGTGGCGCTCACTCGCTTCGTCCGCGAAGTGGGACTCGACGGCCTTCTCGAGGCCATAGGCCCGCACGGTCTCGAGCAGCCGCATCCGGGTGACCCCGTTGGCGACCTCGGCGATCACCATCGACTTGGCGACCAGCCCGGCGAGCACGTCGAGGACGAAGCCGTGAACCGGCATCCCAGCAGTGACGGCTTCGACGGCTTCGACGGTGAAACCGGGGGCGAACATCGCCAGCTGGGACAAGACGACCTGCTCGTCGGCGTCGAGGAGGTCGTAGCTCCAGTCGAGCGTGGCCCGCAACGTCCGGTGATGGTCGACGTGGTCCGATCGCTGGCCGACCACGTTGAACAGCTGATCGAGCCGCGACAGCATCTCCTCCGGCGTCAACGTCGTGATGCGGGCGGCAGCGAGCTCGAGCGCAAGCGGGAGGCCGTCGAGCGCGCGGCACAGGTGAGCGACCGCGGTGCAGTTCTCCGCACCGAGCGAGAAGTCGGGGCGATAGCTCTGCGCCCGCTCGACGAACAGTCGGACCGCGTCGGCAGTCGAGATCGCGTCCAGGCTGGTACCCGTCGGTGTCGCGAGAGGTAGCACCGGGGCGAGGACTTCGCCGGGCACATCAAGCGGCTCCCGGCTCGTGACGAGGATGCGCACCCCGGAGACCGAGGCCAGCACACGCTCGCAGATCGCGGCCACCGGTCCGCGAACGTGTTCGCAGTTGTCGAGCACGAGCACGCCGTCCAGGCCCGAGAGGCAGCGAACCAGCTGGTCAGACGAGTCACCATCGCGGCTCGCCTGTGCGCCGATCGCCGCCAGGAGTACGTCGGCGACCTCGCCGCCGCGCTCGGTCGCGAGCTCGGCACACCACCAGGTCACGCCGTCGCGTGTCAGCACCGTCGAGGCGAAGTGGCTGGCGAGGCGTGTCTTGCCCGACCCGCCGGCGCCGACCAGGCTCACCAGCCTGTGCCGTGCGAGGAGATCCTCGAGGCGCGCCATGTCTTCCTCGCGGTCGACGAGCGAGGTCACCGGGGTCACGAACTGGACGCCGGTCGCGGATCGAGGAGCGGTCGAGGCCGAAGGACTGCCGGGCAGGCCGCCTCCGGGACGCCGCGGCGCCGGCAGGCCCGGACCTGCGAGAGCGAACGTCGGCTCGGGCCGGTCGACGTCGCGGAGTGCGAGCTCCCCCAGCTCCACCAACCGCACGCCCTCGGGAAGGCGATCGGCAGCGAGCAGGGCGGTCGACTCGCTCAAGAAGACCTCCCCGCCCTCGACGACGGCACGCAGTCGCGCGGCGCGGTTGACCGTCTGCCCGAGGTAGTCCCAATCCCGTTCGACCGACTCACCGGTGTGAACAGCGAACCTGACCATGATGCGGGCACCGGCCGGCCAGGCCTCGGCTTCGATCGCGATCTGCGCCGCGTAGGCCGCGGCGACGGCGTCGCTGGCCCGGGCGAACACGGAGAACGTCGAATCCCCCTCGCCCCGATGCCGCAGGAGCAGACCACCGTGCTCGGCGACCGCCGCGACCACGATCTCCTCGTGGCGCTCCAGGGCGGCTTCCATCGCCGCCGGTGCCCGCTCCCACAACGCCGTAGAGCCGACGATGTCTGTGAGGACGAACGTCACCACACCAGTGGGCCGCTCAACCACGGAGGGATTATTTCACCCCACTCGGAGTGAGGTCGCCGCCGTTTCCCGCGTGAGCGGCTGACCGGCGTCGAGATCGGGACCGCCCGCCGCGTTTGCGCTGGTGAACGGGTGGATCGCGCCATGCGACAGAGCCGGGCGGACGGCCGATCCCCGTCTAGGCTCCGCCCGTGGGCGAACGCACCTCGGGGGTGTTCCTCTTCACGGACCTGGTCGGATCGACCCGTCTGTGGGAACAGCACTCGAAGGCGATGGAGGCGGATCTCGCCCGCCATGACGAGCTGATCCGGTCCGTGTCCGCCGATCACGGCGGCGTCGAGTACTCGACCGCGGGTGACTCGTTCGGCATGGCGTTCGCGAGCGCGAAGGAGGCGGTCGGGGCCGCGGTCACCGTGCAGCGCAAGCTGGCGCGGCAGGAGTGGTCGGTCCCTGGCGGCCTCCGGGTTCGGCTGGGCATCCACCTCGGGACCGCGCAGCGCAGGAGCGGCGGGTGGTACGGGCCGCCCTTGAACGAGGCCGCGCGCATCATGTCGGTGGCGCACGGCGGCCAGATCGTCGTGTCCGAACCGGTGGCCGCGCTGCTGCCCGCCGAGCAGGTCGTCGATCTCGGAACCCACCGCCTGCGCGACATCGACGGCGAGCGGCGCCTGTACCAGGTGGTCGCGGACGGGCTGCCGTCCGAGTTCCCGCCGTTGCGGTCGATCGGGCGGCAGCTGTCCACGCTGCCGGCGCAGCGGACGACGCTGATCGGGCGGCACACCCACGTCGACCGGATCGACGCCGCGGTCGCCGACCACCGGCTGGTCACCGTCGTCGGCCCCGGAGGCATGGGAAAGACCCGCGCCGCCATCGAGGCGGCGGGCCGCGCCATCGGGGGATTCCCGGCCGGCGTCTTCTTCGTGGACCTCACCAGGTTGACGGACGAGGGGGGCGTCGCGGCGGCGTTCGTCGACGGCATCGGGCGAGCGGCCCCACCCGGCTGCACCGCGGTCGATCACCTGGTGGCAGAACTGGCGGAACGCCAGGCGCTGCTCGTGGTGGACAACTGCGAACACGTCATCGACGCGGTGGCCGAGGTGATCGAGAGCGTGCTCACGGCCGCGCCCTGGGTCCACGTGCTGGCCACGTCGAGGGAGGTCCTCGGCGTGGCGGGCGAGCACGTGGTCGCGCTGCCGGGTCTCGGCACCGACGGGCCGGGCTCGCCGGCGGCGCGCCTGTTCGTCGAGCGGGCCCTCGATGCCGACAGCACCATGGATTTCGGCGAGGCCGAGCTCGAGGCGGTGGCCGAGATCGTGGAGCGCCTCGACGGGATGCCGCTCGCCATCGAGCTGGCTGCGGCCCGCACCCGGTCGATGCGTCCCCGCCAGATCCTGGCCCACCTCGACGACCGCTTCGGGATCCTGACCGGCGGGCGTCGGGCCGATCCTCGGCAGCGGACCCTCGAGACGACGATCGCATGGTCCTACGACCTGCTCGACCTCGACGAGCAGCGAGCCCTGCGCGCCCTGGCCGTGTGCGCCGGGCCGGTGACCCTCGAGACGACGGCCAGGCTGCTCGGGCTCGACGAGCTCACCGCGTTGCAGCGCCTCGACACGCTGGTGGCCAAGTCGCTCGTCGTTCCGGTGGTCGCCGACGGCCGGGTCGGCGGCTACCGCTTGCTCGAGACCATCCGCGCCTTCGGGCGCCGCCGGTCGGCCGAGCTCGGGGAGGTGCACCGCATGCAGACCGCGCTCGAGTCCGCGCTGCTCCCACCCCTGGACGAGATCGACGACGACTTCTTCGGCTTCTTGAACACCCGCTGCAACTGGACGGCGAACAGCCTCCTCGAGGCGACCACCCGAGGCGACGCCGCCACGCAGGCATTCGAGCAGGGGCGTGCTCGACGAGGCCTCGTACCTCGCCCTGGCGGCGACGACCCCGACCGACCCGGGCGGGCACGGACGGATGCTGAGCAATGCCACCCGCCTCGTCGAGCGCGGAGACGAGCTCCGCGAGTCCGCCCAGGTCGCCGCCCGCGCCGCCAAGATGGCGCTCGAGACCTTCACCAACCGCTACCTGGACACGTTCGAGACCGCGAACGAGGCGCGGTGGAGGCTCGGCCCCGCCGACCACAGGCTCCGCATCTTCGACGGCTGGCGGCTGATGATCGTGTCCACGGCAACGATCGACGAGGTGGTCGACGAGACGGACGAGCTGCTCCCGCTGGCCATCGCCCAGGCGACGCCACCGTACGACGTCGCAACGTCGATGATGGCGATCGCCCGGGCGGTCGGCCTCTACCTCGCGACGGGCGACGCCACCGAGGCCCGTGACCGCCGGGCTGGTCGCCGCCGCATGGGCCGAGCCTGGAACCGCCGTCCACTCGCTCGCCGTGTCGTGGTTGGCGTGGCTCGCCTACCTCGAGGACACGGAGTCGGAGCGCGCTCGGTCAACCGCCCGCCGCGGATCCCCTCCCCGACAACGGCATGCCCGACGTCGCCATCGCGCAGACCCTCGCCGACGCCGCGACCATCGATACCCGCGCTCGCCGACTGGTAGCGTCTCGCCCGGCGCCGACCCCTCGGCCGGTGGATCCACGAGGAGTCCACGTTCCTCGTCCCCTTCGCCTGGCTGGCGATCGAGCAGGGCGAGCTCGAGCGGGCTGCGTCGCTTCTCGAGGCGTGCGCAACGGTCGAGATCGCGACCGCCACCGGCCTGATCAAGGCGACTCCAGCGCCTGGAGGAGCACCAGACCGGGGCACCGGTGAACATCCGGGCCGTCGCGCCGCGACTCCTGGACCGCGACCCCGAGCACCTGCGGCGGGCGCCGTCGGTCCTCGCCGCCGAGCTGGAGCGCTGGGACTCGGTTCAGGCGGTCACCCCGGCGGGCAGGTGATCCAGTACCGCCGCATCTTCGTGCCCTGCTCGCCGACGACGTGGGCGTCGAACGCACCGCCGCACCGCTCGATGACCGCGGCCGACGCGACGTTGTCGTCGTCGCAGGTCACGAGCACGCGCTCGATCCCCACGCCGGCAGCCACGTCGAGGCTCTGACGGAGGATCTCGGTGGCGTACCCCCGTCGGCGCTGTTCGGGCACCACGGCGTAGCCGATGTGGCCGCCCTCGGAGGCGAGGAAGTCGTTCAGCTCGTGCCGGATCGACGTCCTCCCGACGATCTGATCGTCGACGACGGCGAGGAGGAACGTGTTGGGCACCCACCGCGGGGGCAGGTCCTCGCCGAGCCGGCGCCGTTCGACCAGGTCGACGTACGTGGCGAACGGCATCTCGTCGTCGAAACCGAGGCCGAAGGTGTGCCCCTCGGCCGCCAGGGCGCGGTGCGCGCGGCGGAAGGCCTCCTCGTCGGACGGTCGAGGCGGCCGCAGGGCGAGGCGGGCGGGGGCATCGCCCCATTCTGAGGCCCCCGGCAGGCACTCGGGAGAGATGTTCGACCAGGAGGTCGGATCCCACGGTGCCCTCCTGTTTGCTCACCCGAGACCGTGGCCCGCAGGATCGCCGACACCCTCACCACGCTCGAGTCGACCCGTCTCGACCCTGAGTACGCCATGGATGGGCGCTCCCATGCGAAGCTGGTGACCGCCATCGAGCTGTACGGCACGCAGGTCGTACCCCGCGTGCGTGACATGCTCGCTCGAAGTTCGGAGGAAGCTCGTGAGGCGCTTCGCGTTCAGGCCGACGCTCACGTTGCGAGGGCGCACGTTCAAGGGGTTGCGGGGTTGGTCGGGCAAGCCGCTGCACCCACCGCTCACCGATTTCCCCATCGTCGCCTACGTACTCGCCGCGACGTTCGACGTGATCTCGATCATCGGCGGCGACGACGACGACGTGGGCGCGCGACTTCTGGCACGCCGGCACCTACCTCTTCGTCGCCGGCGCCGCGGTGTCGGTGCTGACCGCGCTGACCGGGGTGTGGGATGCGTGGAAGACCTCCGAGGCGGGCACGCAGGCCCGCCGCACGATCAACAGCCACGCCGCGATCATGAGCGCCGTCACCGTGCTGGCGCTGGCCGACATCGCCTGGCGGCTCAACGGCTACAACACTCAGGCCTCCACCCCCGTCGGCATCGTGATCCTGTCGGTGGTGATCGCACTGCTGGTGTCGGTGGGCGCGACCTTCGGCGGCACCCTCGTCTTCGACTACGGGTTCAACGTCGAGACCGCGGGCGACTCCCCCGTGTGGCACAAGTCCGAACGCGACGTGCTCCCCGGCGACGACGACGACTGAGTTGCGTCACAGGTTCCAGACCCGGTCTTCTTCGGTTCGGCCAGCGTGCTTCGAAGGCGCCCTCGCCACCGTGCTGTAGCAGAGGGTGTGCTGAGTTCGGCCGACCTGACCAAAAGGCCAGGCCGCTCAGCCGCTCTACCGGGCTTTTGTCGTGGGCCCGGTGGGGATCGAACCCACGACCTAGCGATTATGAGTCGCCTGCTCTGACCACTGAGCTACAGGCCCAGGTCGTGCTGGCTCCGGGGGTGGGGCTCGAACCCACGACAAACGGATTAACAGTCCGTCGCTCTGCCAACTGAGCTACCCCGGAATGGACGAGTCACGATAGCAGCACCGCCCCGCGGGCCAGGACCCGGCCAGCGGCCCGATGACCGGGCCCGCGGTGGCGAGCGTCAGGCGCCCTCGAGGTACTCGCGGAGCTTCTGCGACCGGTGGGGGTGGCGCAGCTTGGCCAGGGTCTTCGACTCGATCTGGCGGATGCGCTCGCGGGTGACGCCGAACTCCTTGCCCACCTCTTCGAGGGTGCGGGGCTGCTCGTCGTCGAGGCCGAACCGCATGATGACCACCTGCTGCTCGCGCTCGTTGAGCTCGCCGAGGACGGTGCGGACCTCGTTCTGCAGCATCTGGCGGGTGGCGACGTCGTCGGGCTCTTCGGCCCCGTCGTCCTTGATGAAGTCGGCCAGGTACGAGTCGTCCTCGTCGCCGACCGGCGAGTCGAGCGACAGCGGGTCGAGGGAGATGCGCTGGATCTCGCGCACCCGCTCGGGCGTCATGTCGACCTCTTCGGCCACCTCTTCGACGGTGGGCTCGCGCTCGAGCTGCTGCACCATCTGCCGCTGCACACGGTGCACACGGTTGATCGACTCGACCATGTGGACGGGGATGCGGATGGTGCGGGCCTGGTCGGCGATCGACCGGGTGATGGCCTGGCGGATCCACCACGTGGCGTAGGTGGAGAACTTGAAGCCCTTCGTGTAGTCGAACTTCTCGACCGCACGCATGAGGCCCATGTTCCCCTCCTGGATCAGGTCCAGGAGCTGCATGCCGCGCCCCACGTAGCGCTTGGCGATCGACACGACGAGCCGCAGGTTGGCCTGGATCAGGCTGCTCTTGGCGTCGTCACCGTCGTCGGCCAGCGCCTGCAGGCGGGCGGCCTCGTCGGGATCGAAGGTCGCGAGCCGGCCCTCGGCGTCGAGCTCGGCGAGCTGGACCGACGCCTCGACGCCCGCCTCGATGCGCTTGGCGAGCGCCACCTCTTCGGCGGCCACCAGCAGCGGGACGCGGCCGATCTCGCGCAGGTACATGCGGACGGGGTCGGACGTGCCCCCGCCGCCGCGCTCGGAGGCCTGGGCCGCGTTCATCCGGGTGCGTCGCCGCATGGTGGCGGACAGCCGCCGCAGGTGCGCCCGGTCGCCGCTGAGCAGCACGACCGTGGCGTCGTCGTCGGTCTGGTGGACCACGTCGGGGCCTCCCGGCAGGTCGTCGGGGCGCGCCCCGGGCAGCGTGAGGTCGAGGTCGTCGACCTCTTCCAGCACCACGCCGGCCGCCTGGCAGCGGCGGTAGATCTCGGCCAGAACCTCGGCCGTCATCTCGATGCGCGGCAACGCCCGCACCAGGTCGTGCTGGGTCAGCCGACCGGACTCACGTGCTGCCTCGATCACCTTGGCCAGCTCGGCCGCGGCCGAGCTGTTCCATGTGTCGAGCGTCGATGGCACGTCGGTCAACCCCCGTCTCCAACCCGGTCTGCGAGCCAGGCTAGCAACCGCTCGGCCGAGTCGGCCGCTGATTGACCGTTGCGCAGGCCGTCCACGATGGCGGTGAGCGTGGTGACATCCGCCAGCGCCTGCGTGGCGTCATCGCCCCGCGCGCCCTCGAGGCGCAGGGCGGCGATGTGCCGCCGCGCCACTTCCATGTGCAACAGGCGGACGACGTCGAACGGCTCGGATTCGGGCTCGGCGACGAGCAACCGGGCGAGCAGGTCGGCCACGTCAGGCGGCGACGAAGCGAGCGCATCGGCGTGGGTGTCGGCGTCGAGGAGGGCCTGGAAGGCGGCCCGGTGGACGTCGTCGTCGAACAGCTCGGCGTCGAGCCACGGCCCGACGGCACCCGGATCGTGGACCGCGTGCCGCAGCACCTCGAGCGCCGGCCCGTCACGCCGGGGCGCGGCGGTGGAGGCGCGGCCCCCACCGGGCCGGACGCCGGGACCGGGGCCGGCCGCGGCCACCCAGTCGGCGTCGTCGTCGGGTCGGTTCTCGATGGCGCGGCCGCTGCCCCCGCCGCCAGGGCCGCCCGTTCCGCCGGCCCGCGACCGGTCGTCACCGGGCGGGGGCGGCTCGTCGGCACGGCCGCCGCGCCCCGCGTGGTGCGCCCACGCCCGCCGTCGGGTGCGGCCGCGGGGCGCGGCGGGCGAGCCCGCACCTGCTCGAGCAGCGTGCGCAGGCGGTCGGGCTCGACGCGGCAGCGCGAGGCGACGTCCATCAGGTACTGGTCCCGGACGAGCTCGGTGGGGTGCTCGGCCACGACCTCGAGCGCCCGCTCGGCGGCCCGGGCCCGACCCTCGTTGCTGGCCAGGTCGGCGGCGTCGAACACCCGGTCGAGGCGGAACCGCAGGAACGGCGTCGCCTTGTCGACCGCGGCGGCCAGCCTGTCGGGATCGTCGCGGGCCACGTCGGCCGGATCCTGTCCGGCGGGGAGGTCGGCGACCGCGACCTCGATGTCGTGGTCGCGCTCCCAGCGGTAGAACCGCTCGGCGGCGGCCTGCCCCGCGCTGTCGGCGTCGAAGGCGAGCACCAGCCGGCGGGCGGCGAACCGGGTGAGGACGGTCACGTGGTCGTCGGTGAGGGCGGTGCCGCACGTGGCGACGGCGAGGGGCACCCCGGCGCGATGGAACCCGATCACGTCGGTGTAGCCCTCGCAGATCACCGCCGTGCCGGCGGTGACGATGTGGGTCTTGGCCCGGTCCAGGCCGTAGAGCACCTTGGACTTGTTGTAGAGCGGCGTCTCGGTGGTGTTCTTGTACTTGCCCTGGTTGCCCGGGCCCTCGCCGCCCGGGAGGATGCGGCCGCCGAAGCTGATCGGGTCGCCGCGGTCGTCGGCGATGGGGAACAGGATGCGTGCCCGGAAGTGGTCGTTGAGGCGCCCGCGGCTGTTGAGTCGCGCCAACCCGGTGCCTTCGGCCAGCTCCTTGTCGAGCCGCAGCGCCCGGGTCAGCTCGTCCCAACCGTCGGGCGCCCACCCGAGGCGGAACTCGCGCACCACGTCGCCGTCGAGGCCGCGGGCCCGCAGGTAGGACCGGGCGGCGCCGGCGTCGGGGCCCGACAGCAGCCGCTGGTGGTACCACTCGACGGCCCGGGCCATCGTCTCGACGTAGCGGACCCGCTTCTTGCGCCCCTCGCCCTCGTTGCGGTCGGTGTAACGCAGGCTGATGCCGGCCTTCGTGGCCAGCCGCTCGACCGCGCCGGGGAAGTCGAGCGCCTCCTTCTCCATGACGAAGGCGATGACGTCGCCCTTCGCCTGGCACCCGAAGCAGTAGAAGACGTTGTCGTTGGGGTTGACCGAGAACGACGGCGTCTTCTCGGAGTGGAACGGGCACAGGCCGGTCCACTGCCGTCCGACGCGCCGGAGCGGCGTGTACTCGGTGACGATCTGCACGATGTCGGACGCCGCCCGCACGGCGGCGACGTCGTCATCGTTGATGCCCACGTCGGCGAGGTTACCGGCGGCGCCCGCCGCCCCTGGGCCGCGGGGAGCGCCCTAGGTGGTCGGCCGCCGCGCCTTGACCCGGGCCTTCGCGTCGGCCTTGGCCGCCTTCGCCTGGTCGACCGGCTTGCGGACGCGCGCCTTCAGGTCGGACTTCGCCGCCTTGGCCTGGTCGACCGGCTGGCGCAGCTGGGCCTTCAGGTCGTCGCGCATGCGGGCCATCTCGTCCTTGAGGTCCGCCAGCTCGCGCCGGTGGGCGTCGAGCTGGGCCGTCCAGGGCTCACGCCGGGCGGACGCGGGCTGCGACCGGAACTCGCGGGTGCGCTGCGCAGACATCTGCCGCACCATCCCCCGCACCTTGGGATCGTCGCTGATGGCCCGGTCGTGCACGTCCTGCGCGTCGGCCATCTTGCCCAGCAGCGTGGCGAGGGTCCGCTGCTCGACCGCGGTCAGGGCGTCGAAGCCGGCACGGGGCCCGTACACCTCGGCCGTCGCCCAGGCCTGGGCCTCGATGCCGGCGGGGGTGAGCTCGACCAGCTTCACGCGGCGGTCGTGGTCGGAGACGTGCCGCCGGACGAAGCCGCGCGCCTCGAGCCCGTCGCAGGTCACCGTGACGAACGACGCGTCGCAGCCCCACGACCCGGCCAGGTCGCGCATGGGGCGCCCCTCGCCGGGGACCAGGTCGAGCAACGCCTTGAGCATCGGCGGCGAGAGGCCCAGCTCGTCGGAGGCGCCGTGGAACCGGACCTGGTTCTCGGCCGAGAAGAACAGCCGGCCGATGGACTCGGTGATCCGACGGGCGGCGGTGGGGCGGTCCACGGGTCGGATGTTACCCGTCCGCGCCGTTCGTTGCGTGGTCAAACATTCGACCTGGAAATATTGTTGACTCCAATCAATGATTGATGCGAAGGTCGCGCCATGACCTCTCCGACTCCGCCGGGCGCCCCGCCCGGCTCTCCCGCCATCCACGTCAGCGGCCTCACCAAGCGGTTCGGCGACGTCGAGGCGCTCCGCGGCATCGACCTGGACGTGGCTCGCGGCACCGTGCTCGGTCTCCTCGGGCCGAACGGCGCGGGCAAGACGACCGCCGTCCGCATCCTCACGACGATCCTCCAGGCCGACGGCGGCCGGGCCGAGGTGCTCGGCATCGACGTCACCTCGGACCCCCGGGCCGCCCGGGCCGCCATCGGCCTCGCCGGGCAGTACGCCGCGGTGGACGAGAACCTGACGGGCCGCGAGAACCTCCGCCTCGTCGGTCGCCTGACCCACCTCCCCCGCGCCACGGTCGCCGAGCGGGCCGCCGAGCTGCTCGATCAGTTCGGGCTGACCGATGCCGCCGACCGCGCCGCCAAGACCTACTCGGGCGGCATGCGGCGCCGCCTCGACCTCGCCGCCGCCCTCGTCCACCGCCCGGCCGTGCTGTTCCTCGACGAGCCGACCACCGGCCTGGACCCGGCCAGCCGCTCGGACCTCTGGCACGTCATCGACGAGCTCGTCGCCGGCGGCACGACGGTGCTGCTGACCACCCAGTACCTGGAGGAGGCCGACCGGCTGGCCGACCGCATCGCGGTCATCGACCGAGGCCGCGTCATCGCCGAAGGCACGCCCGCCGAGCTGAAGGCGCAGCTCGGGGGCGCGGTCGTCCACATCACCCTCGCCGACCCCGCCGAGGCGCTCCGAGCGGCCGCCCTCGTGCGCGACAGCCATGCCGTCGAGGCGACCGTCGAGGGCCGCGACCTCGACCTCGCCGCCGACGACGGCCCCCGCACGCTCGTCGCCGTGCTGCGCACGCTCGACCGCGCCGGCATCGATCCCGCGGGCCTGACCGTGCGCGAGCCCAGCCTCGACGACGTGTTCCTCACCCTCACCGGCCACCGTGTCGAACGGGCCGGCGACGCCGGTGACACCGCTCGGCGAGGTGCCGCATGACGGCCACGACCCTCCCCTCCCCCGCCGTCTCGGCCACCGTGACCGACGGCCGCGGTCAGGCGGCCCAAGCCGTGACCGACGCCGTCACCATGACCTGGCGCAACCTGCTCACCTACGTGCGGGTGCCCGAGATCCTCGTCTTCTCGACCATCCAGCCCGTGATGTTCGTCCTGCTGTTCCGCTACGTGTTCGGCAACTCGATCACGTTGTCCGACCCGTCGATCCCGTACGTCGACTACCTGATGCCCGGCATCATCGTGCAAACGGCGGTCTTCGGGGCGGCGGGCACCGGCATCGGCCTCGCCGAGGACCTGCACAAGGGGCTCATCGAGCGGTTCCGGTCGCTGCCGATGGCGCGCTCCGCGGTCCTGGCCGGACGGACGATGGCCGAGGCGGTGCGCAACATCGCCGTCCTCGTCCTCATCACCGGCGTGGGCGTGGCGGTCGGGTTCCGCATCCACGGCGGCGTGCCCGCCTACATCGGTGCCCTGGGCCTGGTGCTGCTGTTCGCCTTCTCGTTCTCGTGGGTGGTCGCCACCATCGGGCTCGGCGCCCCCAGCGGCGAGGCTGCGCAGGCCGCCATCTTCCCGATGCTGTTCCCGCTGGTGTTCGCCTCGTCGGCCTTCGTCGACACGAGCTACATGCCCGGTTGGCTGCAGGCGTTCGCCGACCACCAGCCGGTGACCGTGACCGTCGACGCCACCCGGGACCTGGTGCTCGGCCACCCCGTCGGCTGGGGCGTGGCCGGCTCGATCGCCTGGTCGCTCGGCCTGGTGGCGGTGTTCGCCCCGCTCGCGGTGCGGCGCTACCGCCACACCGTCTGACCCGCTCTCCCCGAGGGGTGCCCTGCGGTTCCGCGCCTGCGGGGCACCCCTCGTCGCGCCGGCGCCCACCTGGCAGGCTGGTGGGCGACAGGCGGAGGTGAAGCCATGGGCGGCACGGGCCATGCGGGCGCGACGGGTCAGGGGGGCGCCGACGCGGGCACGACCGGCGCGCCGGGCGGGCCGATGCTCCACCCGCGACCCGTCGCCGCCTCGGTCGACGAGCTGGTGGCCGGCGCCACCGACCGGCGGGCGTTCCGCAACGCCGACGGCAAGTCCGGCTCGGCGTTCGAGCGGGTCGTCATCGACGGCGAGCCGCACGTGCTCAAGGTGATGCACGTCGACGACGACTGGATCGCCCGTTCCCTCGGCGACCTGGGCTGCCATCAGGTGACGATGTGGGCGTCGGGGCTGTACGACGCCTTCCCCGACGCGATCGACCACGCCGTCGTGGGCGCGGCCCGCGGCTTCGGCCGCAACGGCTGGGGCGCGGCGCTGCTCATGCGCGACGTGGGTCCCCACCTCGTGCCCGAGGGCGACGGTCAGGTGTCGGGCCAGCAGCACGCCGCCTTCGTCGACCACCTGGCCGAGCTGTCCGCCCGGCTCTGGGGCTGGACCGACCCGGTGGGCCTGCTGGACCCGACCATGCGATGGACGTTCTTCGGTCCGGGCATGCTGGCCTGCGAGGCCGAGCGAGGGTGGCCCGACGAGGTCCCCGCCATCGCCGAGCGGGGCTGGCACGCCTTCGCCGACCGCGTGCCGTCCGACGTCCGTGCCGTGGTCGACGCCCTGCGTGCCGAGCCCGCCGTGCTGGTCGACGCGCTGGCGGACACCCCGTGGACCTTCCTGCACGGCGACTGGAAGATGGGCAACCTCGGGAGCCATCCCGACGGCCGCACGATCCTGCTCGACTGCGCCTACCCCGGGGCCGGCCCCGCCTGCCACGACCTCGGCTGGTACCTGGCCATGAACCGCGCCCGGATCCCCGAGTCGAAGGAGGCCACCATCGAACGCTTCCGCGCCGCGCTCGGCGACCCACGGCGTCGACACGACCGGGTGGTGGGAACGGCAGCTCGACCTCTGCCTGCTCGGGACCGTCGTCGAGCTCGGGTGGGAGAAGGCGCTGGGCGACGGCGAGGAGCTCGGGTGGTGGGTCGACCGCGCCCGGCGGGTGCGGCGGGGCTGTGACCGGGCCCTGCGGCGACTTCGGTGCCGGCGTCGCCCGCGCCTACGACGCCACTGCGGCGGGCTGGAGCCGCGGCCCCGCGCTGGTCTACGACCGCCTGGCCGTGGCTCTGGTCGACGCCAGCCCCGTCCCGCTCGCCGGCCGCACGGTGCTCGACGTCGGGGCGGGGACCGGCGCCGCCTCGCTCGCCGCCACCGGCCGGGGAGCCCGGGTCGTCGCCGTCGACGTGGCGCCCGCCATGGTGCGCGCGAACCGCGCGGTGCCCCCGGCGCTGGTCGGCGGGGTGGTGGGCGACGCGGTGGCGCTGCCGGTGGCGGGGGGCGCAGCCGGCGGCCTGATCGCGGCCTTCTCGTTCAACCACCTGCCCGAGCCGTCCCTCGGGTTCGCGGAGGCGGTGCGCACCTGCACGCGGGGCTCGCCGGTGCTGGCGGCTGCCTACTCCGCCGACGACGACCACCCCGCCAAGCAGGCCGTCGACCAGGCGGCCGCCGAGCAGGGGTGGATCTCCGAGGACTGGTACGTGGCGCTGCGGGCCGACGTGGCCGCCATCCTCGCCACGACCGCGGGGATGCAGGCCGCGGCGGCGGTCGATGGCCTCTCCGGCGAGGCGTCGCTCCTGCACGTCCCGTTGCCCGAGCTGACCCCGGCGGCCCTCGTGGGTTGGCGGATGGGCATGGCCCACGTCGCCCCGTTCCTGTCGGCCGCGGGGCCGTCGGTGCGGCGGCAGGTCACGCGGCGGGCCCTCGAGCTGCTGGGTCCCGACCCGCCGCCGCTCGAACGGTCGATCGTGGCGTACGCCGGCGTCGTCACGGGGTAGGCGACGACGCCGGCGCCCACGGATCAGTCGGAGGGCGGTCCCTGCGCGCCCTCGTCAGACGGTCCCTGAGGGACGAACGCCGGTTGGGCATCGTCGGGCGCGTCGCCGCCCTCGGCCGCGATGGCGTCGGCCTCCCGGGCGTCCTTGCGGATCGACAGCCAGATCGACGCGCCCAGCACCAGCGCGATCACGCCGAGGCTGGCCCACGTGGGGATGTGGTACCACTCGGCCACGATCATCTTGATGCCGACGAAGGCGAGGATGACCGCCAGGCCCTGCTGGAGCAGGCTGAACTTGTCGCGCAGGTCGGCCAGCAGGAAGTAGAGCGCCCGCAGGCCGAGGATGGCGAAGGCGTTCGAGCTGAACACGATGAACTGCTCGCGGCTGACCGCCAGGATGGCCGGGATCGAGTCGACCGCGAACACGACGTCGCTGGTCTCGATGACGATGAGCACGGCCAGCAGCGGCGTGGCGAGCCGCTTGGCGTTGTGCTTGGTGAACAGCTTCTGCCCGTCGTACTCGGACGTCGACGGGATCACCTTGCGGACGAGGCGCAGCACCGGGTTGTTCTCGGGGTGCACCTCGTCCTCGTCGCTGTGGCGCAGCATGCGGGCCGCGGTGACCAGCAGGAACGCCCCGAACACGAACAGCATCCACTCGAACTGCTCGAGCAGCGCCACCCCCGCGAAGATGAAGACGAAGCGCAACACCAGCGCCCCGAACACGCCCCAGAACAGCACCCGGAACTGATAGGCGCGTGGCACCGCGAAGTAGCTCATGATCAGCGCCCACACGAACACGTTGTCGACGCTCAGGCTCTTCTCGATGAGGTAGCCCGAGATGTACTCGCCGGCTGCCTGGCTGCCGTGCCAGGCGAAGATCACGCCGGTGAAGGCGACCCCGATGCTGATCCACACCGCGGACTCGATGGCCGCTTCCTTGGTGGTCGGGGCATGCGGCTTGCGGTGCACGAGCAGCAGGTCGACGATGAGCAGCAGGGAGACGAACGCCAGGAACGCCACCCAGATCCAGGGGGCCACCTCGAAGCTCGCGAAGTTCTCGCGGGAGCCCGACGACTCGGACGCGAGCATGGCGGTGGACAGGGACACCGATTACCTCCGGCTGTGTCTCAATTGGACTTCCAGCCGAAGGTCTCGCCCGCCACTGGGGCCGGACCCACCGGGCCGGAGAGTTGCGTGAGCCGCCCTCTGGCCGTATTGACGATGGATCACGTTGGGGCTACTCCCCTTCGGTGCGGTGAGTGTACCGACCCACCGGCTGGCTCCCGAACCCGTCGGCGACCTTCAGGTGGCGGCGACGATGGCCTGCGCCGCCGCGAGGCGGGCCACGGGTACGCGGAACGGTGAGCAGGACACGTAGTCGAGGCCGACCCGCTGGAAGAACGCGATCGACTCGGGATCGCCGCCGTGCTCTCCGCACACGCCGAGCTTGAGCTGCCGGTTGGCACGCCGCCCCCGCTCGACCGCGATGGCGACGAGGTCGCCGACCCCGTCGACGTCGATGGTGTCGAACGGGTTGCGCCGCAGGAGGCCGTGCTCGAGGTACACGGGCATGACCCGGGACTCGACGTCGTCGCGGCTGAAGCCGAACGCCATCTGCGTGAGGTCGTTGGTGCCGAAGCTGAAGAAGTCGGCCACCTCGGCGATCTCGTCGGCCCGCACCGCGGCTCGGGGCGTCTCGATCATCGTGCCGATCGTGATGTCCAGCTTGCGGCGCGACCCCTGCATGGCCTCGGCGATGGCCTCGGTCACCCAGCCGCGGGCCTCGGCCATCTCGGCCCGGGTCACGGTCAGCGGGATCATGATCTCGACGATCGGCTTGCCGCCGGCCTTGGCCCGCTCCAGCGCCGCCTCGACCAGCGCCCGCACCTGCATGCCGTACAGGCCGGGCTTGACCACGCCGAGCCGCACCCCCCGGGTGCCGAGCATGGGGTTCTGCTCGTGCCAGGAGCGGGCCGCGGCGAGCAGGTCCTTCTCCTCGCCGGTCAGGCCCTGGGTCGCCTCGCGGATCGCCAGGTCCTCGATGCTCGGGAGGAACTCGTGGAGCGGCGGGTCCAGCAGTCGCACCGTCACCGGCAGGCCGTCCATCGCCTCGAGCACGGCGACGAAGTCCTCGCGCTGCACGGCGAGGAGCTTCTCGAGAGCCCGGGCCTCGCCGGCTTCCGTGTCGGCCAGGATCATCTCGCGCACGACCGGCAGGCGGTCCTCGCCGAGGAACATGTGCTCGGTGCGGCAGAGGCCGATGCCCTCGGCGCCCAGCTCGCGGGCGCGGGCGGCGTCGGCCCCCGTGTCGGCGTTGGTGCGTACGCCGAGGCGCAGCCGCCGCCGGTTCTTGCCGTGCCGGATGGCGTCGGCCCACCCGAGGATGGTGTCGAGCTCGGGCGGGGCGTCGCTGGCCACGAGCTCGGCCTCGCCCAGCACCACGCGGCCGGTGGTGCCGTCGAGCGAGACGACGTCGCCCTCGTCGACGGTGACGTCGCCGGCGGTGAACGCCTTGCCCGAGATGCGGACGGACTCCGCGCCCACGACGGCGGGGATGCCCCACCCGCGGGCGACGACGGCGGCGTGGCTGACCAGCCCGCCGCGGGCCGTGAGGATGCCCTCGGACGCCTGCATGCCGTGCACGTCCTCGGGTGAGGTCTCGTTGCGCACGAGGACGACCTTCTCGCCCGCGGCGGCGGCCTCGGCCGCATCGTCGGCGGTGAAGTACACCCGCCCGACCGCCGCGCCGGGTGACGCGGCCAGCCCGGTGGCGATGACCGTCACGTCACCGGACGCGAACTGCGGGTGCAGGACCTGCTCGACGTGGTCCTCGGTGATGCGCTGCACCGCCTCGTCGCGGGTGATCTTCCAGCCCCGGCGGCGCTGGTTGGTCATGTCGACCGCCATGCGCAGGGCAGCCCGGCCGGTTCGCTTGCCGACCCGGGTCTGCAGCATCCACAGCTTGCCCTGATCGATCGTGAACTCGGTGTCGCACATGTCCCGGTAGTGCGCCTCGAGCCGGGCGAAGATGCCGATCAGCTCGTCCTTGACGCCCGGGAAGTGCTGGCCGAGGTCGTCGAGGTTCTCGGTGTTGCGGATCCCGGCCACCACGTCCTCGCCCTGGGCGTTGACGAGGAAGTCGCCGTAGGGCTTGTCCTCGCCCGTCGCGGCGTTGCGGGTGAAGCCCACACCGGTGCCGGACTCGTCGTCACGGTTGCCGAACACCATGACCTGGACGTTCACCGCGGTGCCGAGGTCGTGCGGGATCTTCTCGCGGTCGCGGTAGGCCCGGGCACGAGCGCCGTCCCACGAGCGGAAGACCGCCTCGATGGCGCCGCGGAGCTGCCGCTGGGGGTCCTGGGGGAAGGCCTTGCCGGTGCCCTCCTTGACCCGCTTCCTGTAGATCGCGCAGAGGTCCTTGAGCGACTCGGCCGGGAGGGCGGCGTCGCTGGTGACCTTGGCGTTCTTCTTGGCCCGCTCGAGCTCGTCGTCGAAGCGATCGCCGTCGAGGTCGAGCACGATGCGCGCGTACATGGCGATGAAGCGCCGGTACGAGTCGTAGGCGAAGCGCTCGTCGGCGGTGGCTCGGGCCAGACCCTTCACGCTGCGGTCGTTGAGCCCGAGGTTGAGGACCGTGTCCATCATCCCCGGCATCGAGAACTTGGCCCCCGACCGCACGCTGACGAGCAAGGGATCGGAGGGGTCGCCGAGCCGGCGCTTCATCGCCTTCTCGAGGCGCCCGGTGTGGCGGGCGACCTCGTCGGTGAGGCCCGCCGGCCAGCCGCCGCGCATGTGGTCGCGGCAGGCGTCGGTGCTGATGGTGAAGCCCGGCGGGACCGGCAGGCTCAGCACCGAGGTCATCTCGGCCAGGTTGGCGCCCTTGCCGCCGAGGAGATCCTTCATCTCCATCGGGGGCTTCTTGTGGCGGTGGTCGAACGCGTACACGTAGGGCACGGGCGTCCCCGTTCTCTCGGCGGCTCGGCTCCGAACCTACCCCCACACGCGGCCCGGCCTCGCCTATCCGCTCGACGTCTTGTGCGCGCGGAGGCTGAACATCAGCGGGATCGACGGCATCTCCGGCGGCAGGCGGTACGTGTCGCCCTCCTGCACGAGGAACGACCAGCGGGGGAACAGGGTGTGGTCGAACTCGTGCAGCATCTCGACGGTGAACCCGGCGTCGATCACGGCGGTCACGACGGAGCCGAGGCCGTGGTGCCACTCGACCGTGCGGTTGTGCTCGGTGGCCGCGTCGAGCTGCGCGTAGGTGCCGGACTCCTCCCACGTCAGAGGCTCGTCGGCGTCGTGGAAGTAGGGGTACGTGACGGTGAGGTCGTCGTCGCCCAGGACCGAGTGGAGCGGGTGGAACTCGGCCAGGTAGAGCATCCCGCCCGGCGCGGCGAGCGCGGCCATCACGCGGGCCCACCGCTCGATGTCGGGCAGCCAGTTGATGGCCCCGAGGCCGGTGTACACGATGTCGAACGTGCGCCCGGCGACCAGCTCGACGGCGTCGTAGACGTTGCCGGCCACGAACTCGGCCGCGAGGCCCGACGACGCGGCGGCGTCGTTGGCCGCCGCCACCGCCGGCGCCGAGAAGTCGATGCCGGTGACGGTCGCCCCCCGCCGGGCCCACGAGAGCGCGTCGAGGCCGAAGTGGCACTGCGGGTGCACCAGGGTGCGACCGGCGACGTCGCCGACCTCGTCGATCTCGAACGGCCGCAGCGTCGACTTGCCGGGGTCGGCCAGGAACCCCTGCAGGTCGTAGAACTCGCTGGCGACGTGGATGGGAGCCCGCTCGTCCCACCACCTGCGGTTCAGGTCTGTCCAGTCCTCACGCATGGCGCCAGCGTCGCACAGGCCGGCACCCCGGCCCAGTGACGTCTCCGCCGCCGGGCCGAGGCGGTCTCGGCGGGTCCGTCACCCCCACCGGGGCATCTCGTCGGGGTCCACGCCGAGCGCCGACTTCCCCACGATCTCGTAGACCACGAGGCGGTTCGCCGGGTGGATGCGGCCGAGCCGCACGTCCCGGAACAGCTGCTCGATGCGGCTCCGCTTGAACAGCCCCGAGCCGCCGCTGAGGTCGAGCGCCGTGTCGACGATCTCGAACGCCCGGGTGACGGCGAAGTGCTTGGCCGACACGATCTTGAGCGGCCAGTCCGCCCCGTGGTCGGCACCCGCGGACCAGTCGTCGCACACGCGGCCGAGGTAGCCGTCGACGGCCTCGAGCGCCATGCGCATCTCGGCCACGCCGCGCTGCACCTCGGGGTTGTGGGCCTGGGACCGGGTGAGCCCGATCGCGCCTCGCTTGGTGGCGGCCTCGACGACGATGTCGTAAGCGCGCTGGGCGGCGCCGATGTAGACGTTGGCGAACCCGAGCAGGCCCCAGGCGAACAGCGACAGGTGGAAGAGGTCGGCGCCGGCGGCCCCCATCGGGGACACGACGGGCACCAGCTCGTCGGGCACGAACGTCCCGTCGAACACCGTGTCGTTGCTGGCGGTGGCCCGCATGCCGAGGGCGTCCCAGGTCTGCTCGATCCGGTAGCCCGAGGCGTCACGCGGCAGGAAGCCGTGGATGACCTTGGGTGCCGTGGGGTCGCTCGTGTCCATGGCGTGGAAGCCGAGGTAGGTCCACACGGGCGACAGACTGCCGAACACCTTCCGCCCGTTGAGGACCCAGCCGCCGTCGACGCGCTCGGCCTGGGTGGTCGAGGCGAAGAGTCCCATGTCGTTGCCCGCCTCCCCGTGCCCGGCGGCGAAGACGTGGCCGTCCGCGGCCTCCTGCAGGATGAAGGCGCACCGGTCGTCGCCGAACCGGGCGAGGTCGGCCGCCAGGCCGGTCCAGTAGAGGTGCATGTTGACCGCCACCGCCGTGGCGGGCGCGTGGTACGCGAGCTGCCGCTGCAGCCGCATGACCTCGTTGAGCGGCAGACCCGATCCGCCGAGCTCGACCGGCACCGCGGCCATCAGGTAGCCCGAGGCGCGCAGCTCCTCGAAGTCCTCGGTGAAGAACCGGTTCTCCCGGTCGTACTCGGGGGCCCGCTCGTCGAAGCGGGCCAGCATGTCCTCGGTGAGGAGGGAACCCTCTCGTGTGATCGTGGTCACGTCCTGTCCTTTCATACCTCGGTCCGCGCGAATGCGGGTGACAGGATGGTGCGGGCATTCGGTTGCACGGCTGTTGCACCGCGCTGCCTCGGTTCGGAGCCGGACGGCTCCGACCCGGGCGACCGGGCACGTGGGACAGTGCGCACCAGGACAGGGCAGACCGACGGGACAGGCGGCCAGGACGGTGAGCAGGACGAACGTGGGCGATCACGCTGACGCGGGTGACGGGACCCAGATCCGCATCGATGTTCTGGGCCCGATGCGGGTCATCGTCGACGGCGCGCCCGTGGAGGTGCCCGGACCACGGCGGCGCGCGGTGCTCGCCCTGCTGGCGACGGCCGAGGGCAGGGCCGTCTCGACCGACGAGATCCTCGACGCCGTCTGGCCCGAGGAGATGCCCGACTCCGGCCGGCGCACCCTGCACAGCCACGTCTCCCGGCTGCGCCGCCATCTCGGTCCCCGCGGCGACCGGCTCCAGCGGACGACCACCGGCTACCGGCTCGACCTCGGCCCCGACGGCCTCGACCTGACCGAGGCCCGCCGCGTGGCGGGCGATCCGGCCCTCGCCGCGGACCCGGGCGCGCTCCAGGCCGCGCTCGCCCTCTGGCGCGGCGTCGCCCTCGACGAGTTCCCCGACGTCCCACCGCTCGCCGCCGAGGCCACCGCCCTCGAGGAGCTGCGCCGGTCGCTGACCGACGCCTGGCTCGACTGCCGCCTCGCCGCCGGCCGAGCCCGTTCGGTGGGCGCGGATCCCGAACTGGTGGCAGACGCCACCCGAGCCGCCGCCGACGCCCCGCTGCGCGAGTCCACCCACGCTCTGCTGGTGCGGGTCCTCGGCGCGGCCGGCCGCCAGGCGGACGCCCTCCGCGCCGCCCACGCCTTCCGGCACCGGCTCGCGGACGAGACGGGCCTCGACCCCGGCCGCGAGCTCAGCGAGGCCGAGCGGCAGGCCGCCCGCGGCGCGCCTGTCGCCCGAGGCGGCCGACACGCCTGCACCCCGGACCCCTCCGTCGCGGCCCCGACCCGCGTCGCCGATGCTCGGCCGCGAGCACGAGCTCGCGGTGCTACGGCGCCGGATGACGGCCGAGCGCCTGGTCACGGTCATCGGCCCGGGCGGCGTCGGCAAGACCCGGCTGACGCTCGAGGCCGCGGCCGACGCCGCCGACGCCGGGCGTCACGTCGTCGTGGTCGAGCTGGCCGCCGTCACCGACGAGCGCCGCGTCCCGGCGGTCGTCGCTGCCGCGCTCGGGCTGCGATCGGTCGGCGACCACGAGGTCGCGGCCGCCGTGCGCGACGCCCTGACGAGCCGCGAGCCTGTCCTCGTGCTCGACAACTGCGAGCACGTGCTGGGGGCGGCCGGCACGCTCGCCGGCGACCTGGTCGAGGCGTGCCGCGATCTCACCCTGGTGGCGACCTCGCGCCGGCCCCTCGGCCTGGCCGCCGAGCACCTCGTGCGGATCGGCCCGCTCCCCGTCCCCGAGGAGGGCGCCGCCGGCGGTGACGGCGTGGCCGGCGGTCGACGCCTTCCTCGCCCACGCCCGCCGCCGCGAGCCCGACCTGGCGCCCACGGGGCGCGACGCGGTCCTCGTGGCCGACATCGCCCGCCGGCTCGACGGGCTCCCACTCGCCCTCGAGCTCGCCGCCGGCCGCGTCGGGCCACTCACGATCGCCGACCTCCACGCCCGGCTCGACCGCGCCCTCGACCTGTTCGAGGACGGTCGCCCCGGCATCGAGACCCGTCACCGCACCCTCCGGGACACGATCGACTGGTCGTACCGGGCGCTGCCCGACGACGACGCGCGCCTGCTCGCCGCGATCGCCGTGTTCCCGGGCGGCGTCGACCTCGCCACCGCCGAGTGGCTGGGTCGCCGGCTCGGGATGGCCGGCGACCCCGCCGCGCTCGGTGGCGCGGCTGGTCGACGCCTCGCTCCTCGCCGTCCGGAGCCTGCCCAGCCTCGAGGGCGAGGAGCGGCGCTATCGGCCGCTGGAGACGGTGCGGGCCTTCGCCCTCGACCACCTCGACGCCGCGGGGCGGCGCGACGAGGCCGATTCCGCCCTCGTGGCGTGGGCGGTCGAGCTGACCGCCGACCTGCGCCGGCTCGGCGACGGACCCGACGAGGCCCTGGCCGACGCCCGCCTGCGGCGCGAGCTGCCCAACCTGCGCACCGCGTGGGATCTCGCGGTCGCCTCAGGCGATCTCGACGCCCGCGCCGCGATCGTGCTCGATCTCAACGATGTGACCACCTACCGGGACCTCCCCGAGGTGTCGGAGTGGGCCTTGGAGCTGGCCGCCGATCCTCGGATGCCGGGCCACCCCCTCCGGGTGGCGGTGGTCGGGACCGCGGCGAGCTCGGCCTGGCGCCTCGGCGACATCGACGGGGCATCGGCCCTCAGCGAGCGCGCCCTCGCAGAGGCCACCACCGCCGAGGAGGCGCGCCGCGCCCGGGCCGTGCAGGGCATGACCACCCTGTTCCGCGGCGATCCGCTGGTCGCCGCCGACCTGTGGGAGCGGGTGGCCGGCGAAACCGACCATGACAGTGCCCTCTTCTCCGCCCCCGCCGCCCTCGCCGCGCACTACGGCGGCGACGACGAGCGCGCCCGCGATCTGCTCGCGCGCGCCCGGGTCACGCTGACCCGACACGGATCGCCGTCCAACCAGGCGTTCGCGGTCTACACCGCGGCCGAGATGGCCGCGGGCACCGACCCCGATCACGCCGTCGAGCTGTACGGGGAGGCGATCGCCCTGGCCCGATCGGTCGGCGCCACGTTCGTCGACGGTGTGGCCTCGGTCGGGTTGGTCCGGCTGTGGGGCGCCAGCGGTCGCACTCGAGCCGCCCTCGAGGGCTACCGCACCCTGCTCCCCGACTGGCGCCGGTCCGGCCACTGGACCCAGGTGTGGACCACGCTGCGCAACCTGGCCATCCTGCTGTCGAGCGCCGGGCAGCCCGAGGCCGCGGTGACGCTGCTGGCAGCCGCGGACGGCGCCGCCGAGGCGGCCGAGGTCCGGATCGGGGTCGTGGCCGACGAGCTGGCCGCGGTCGAGGCGGCCCTCGTCGCCACGTTGGGTGGGCCGCAGGTCGAGGCCCTCCGGATCCGGGCCGCCCGCCTGCCGCGTGGCGAGGTGGTCGACGCGGCGCTCGCCGCCATCGACGCGGCCCTGGCGTGACGGCCCGGCGTGCCGGGCCGTCACGCGCGGCCGTCAGCCGAGCGGGCCGTTGCGCCAGGGGCCGGTGATGGCGAACGTGACCCGACCCCACCGGAGCGGACCCCGGCTGCAGTATGTCCCCGGCGCCGTCCGCTCCGCACGTGCCGACGGGTCGCCGCTCTGCCCACGAACCAGCGCCCACGGCGGGTCGGCGACGCGGCCGGGTCAGGCCGCCGGACCGGCGAACCGGCCCGGGGTGGTGCCGACGTGACGGCGGAACTGACGCGTCAGGTGGGACTGGTCGTGGAACCCCACGGTGGCGGCGACGTCCGCCGGGGGCAGGCCCGCCAGCAGCAGGCGGCGTGCCGCCTCGACGCGGCGCGCCACCACGTACGCGTGCGGCGGCAGCCCGAACTGCCGGGTGAACGTCCGGACGAGATGCGTCGGTGACGCGCCGACCGCCCCGGACAGGCCGGCGAGGGTGACCGGCCCCGTGAGGTCGGCGTCGAGGACGTCGCGGGCGGCCTCGGCCAGACCGCGCCCGCCGGCGGATCGGCGGGCCGCCCGGCCGCCCCGTCGGGCCGACTCCCCGCGCAGGTGCGTGGCCAGCCGCTCGGCGACGAGGGCGACTCGGGTGTCGGCCTCGAGCACGGGCACCCCGCGCCTCAGGGCGTCGTGCAGGGACCGGATGGCCACGGCCAGGCCGGGATCCACGATGGTCGGGTGGTCCACGGCCCGTCCGATGAGGCGGGGGTCGACGACGTCGGGATCGAGGTAGAGCACCCGCTTCGTGAAGCCGGCCGTCGTGGCCGCCCGACCGTCGTGGGCGACGTGCGGGGGAAGCAGGGTCACGACCTGGCCGGCGGTGCCGTGGTCGCGGCGGTCGAGCGCGTAGCGCACCGCGCCCTCGTCCACGGTCAGCACCGTCCAGGCGTCGTGCGTGTGGCGCGGGTAGGCGTGGTCGACGAACCGGGCGTGGAACACCTCCCGCACACCGGCCACGTGCGGGTCCCACGCCTGCACGTACTCGCGCCGCGGAGCCGGATCCACGCGAAGAACGTACAAGACGGGCAGGCGGGCGCCGCGGTCAGATCGGGGCATGGACGAGACCGACACCTCCCCTCCGGTTCCGCACCCCCCGAAGATCGCCGTGGTCGTGCGCGACGACCTCGCGCCCTGGCAGGCGCTCAACGTGACCGCCTTCCTCGTCAGCGGCATCGGCACCGGCCTCCCCCACGTCGTCGGCGAGCCCTACGTCGACGGATCCGGGGCGCGCTACCTGCCGATGTTCGGGCACCCGGTGCTCGTGTTCGCAGCCGACGCGGCGGCGCTCTCCCGGGCGGCCAACCGCGCCCGCGCCCGTGGCCTGTCGGTCGCCGTCTACACCGACGACCTGTTCGCCACCGACAACGACGTCGACAATCGCGCCGCCGTGGCCAAGGTGGTGACCGAGGACCTGGCGCTCGCCGGCATCGCCGTCGCCGGGCCACGCCGTGACGTCGACAAGGCGGTGGACAAGCTGCGCCTGCACCCCTGACGGCGCGCGCCGCCGCCCGCGCGCTCGCGGTCCCGCCGTGTCGCCGGCGAACTCGTGTCGAGCGCGTCACACCCCACCGGTAGGTTCCGGTGGTGATGTCCGCGGATCCCGACGCGCCCGCCGCTCCGGTCGACCCCGACCCCGCCGGGTCAGCGGCGCCCGGGCCGGCCGACGGGCGGCCGCTCATCTCGGCCCGCGGGCTGACCAAGCACTTCGGGCGGTACGTGGCGGTCGACGGCGTCGACTTCGACGTGCAGCGCGGCGAGGTGTTCGGGTTCCTCGGCCCCAACGGCGCGGGCAAGACCACGACGATGCGGATGATCGCCTGCGTGTCACCGGTCTCCGGAGGCGACCTGTCGGTGCTCGGCATGGACCCGGGCCACGACGGCCCCGCCATCCGGGCCCGCCTCGGCGTCGTCCCGCAAGAGGACAACCTCGACACCGAGCTGACCGTCTGGGACAACCTGCTCATCTACGGCCGCTACTTCGGCCTGCCCGTCCCGCTCATCCGCGAGCGGGCGAACGAGCTGTTGCACTTCGCCCGGCTCGACGACCGCCGCGACTCGCGCGTCGACCCGCTGTCGGGCGGCATGAAGCGTCGCCTCGTGATCGCCCGGGCCCTCATCAACCGGCCCGACCTGATGCTGCTGGACGAGCCGACGACCGGGCTCGACCCACAGGCGCGCCACCTGCTGTGGGAGCGCCTCTACCGGCTCAAGCGCGACGGCGTCACCCTGGTCATCACCACCCACTACATGGACGAAGCCGAGCAGCTCTGCGACCGGCTCGTCATCATGGACGAGGGCCGCATCGTCGCCGAGGGCTCGCCCCGGCAGCTCATCGACCGCCACTCCACCCGCGAGGTGGTCGAGCTGCGCTTCGCCCACCCCGACGAGCAGGACGCGGCCGTGCCCCGGCTCGACGGGCTGGGAGCCCGCACCGAGCCCGTCGCCGACCGCGTCCTCGTCTACACCGACACGGGCGACGAGACGGTGGCCGCAGTCCACGCGCGTGGGTTGCACCCCGAGTCCGTCCTGGTGCGCCGCAGCTCGCTCGAAGACGTGTTCCTCCTGCTCACCGGGCGCTCGCTCGATGAGTGAGCCGACGGTTTCGGCGCGCCGGCCGCCCGAGACCCCACCCGACGCCCCGAGCGACGGCGGCTCGGCCGGCGGCGAGGCGCGGGCCTGGGCCCTGCCGTCACGGCTCGTCGACGCGGTGCCCATGCTCCGCGTCGCAGAGCGCGAGGCGCGGGTGTTCAGCACGGTGCTGCACACCCTCGTGCTCACGGGCGTGGTCATGCCCCTCCTGTTCCTGGGGGCCATGGGCATCGGGCTCGGCGGGCTCGTCGACGAGAACCAGGGCACGGTCGACGGCGTCGAGTACCTGGTGTTCGTCGCCCCGGGCATCCTGGCCGCGACCGCGTTCCAGGGGGCGGCCGGCGAGTCGCTGTGGCGCGTCATGGCCGGCATCAAGTGGGTCAAGAGCTTCCACGCCGCCGCCGCGACGCCCCTGTCCCCCGGCCAGGTCTACGCGGGCTACCAGACCTGGATCGCGGCGCGGACGCTCGTGAACTCGGCGCTGTTCGTGGCGGTGGCAGCCGTCCTCGGCGCCGTGCCCTCGGCCTGGGGCGTCTTCGCCATCCCTGCCGCGGCACTGGGCGGGCTGGCCTTCGCCGCGCCGCTGACCGCCTACTCCGCGGGACGCGAGAGCGACATGTCCTTCACGCTCGTCATGCGCATCGCCGTGGTGCCGATGTTCCTGTTCTCGGGCACGTTCTTCCCCGTCGATCAGCTCCCCGACGGCCTCGAGCCGCTGGCCCGCATCACCCCTCTGTGGCACGCCGTCGAGCTGTGCCGGGGCGCCACCACCGGCTCGTTGTCGCTGGCGGCCGCCGCCGCCCACACCGCGTTCCTGCTCGCGTGCGTCGCCGCCGGCTGCTGGTGGGGTGTGGTCACGTTCCGCCGGAAGCTGGCGCCGTGAGCACGGTCGTCGCCCTCGCCGGCACCCGGCGCACCCTGCGCGTCGTCGAGCGCAACACGCGCACCTACCTGCGCGCCTGGCCGGTGTTCCTCAGCGGCTTCGTCGAGCCCTACCTCTACCTGTTCTCGATCGGCGTCGGCGTCGGCAGCCTCGTCGGAACGGTGCCCGGACCGCACGGGCCCATCGAGTACGAGCAGTTCGTGGCGCCAGGGATGATGGCCGTGGCCGCCATGAACGGGTGCGTGTTCGACACCACGTTCAACTTCTTCTTCAAGTACAAGTACGCCAAGACGTACGACGGGATGCTGGCCACGCCCCTCGAGGTCGGCGACATCGTGCGTGGCGAGCTCACGTGGGCGTTGCTGCGCGGGTTGCTCAACGCCGTGGTCTTCCTGGCCACGATGTGGGCGATGGACCTCACGCCGTCCGCCTGGAGCGTGCTCGCCATCCCCGGTGCCGCGCTGGTCGGGTTCGGGTTCGCCGGGGCGGGTCTCGGGCTCACGACCTACATGCGCTCGTGGTTCGACTTCGACTACGTGCAGCTGGCCATCCTGCCGATGTTCCTCTTCTCGGCCACGTTCTTCCCGCTGTCGCAGTACCCCGACGGCCTGGCGTGGGTCGTGCGGCTGACCCCCCTCTACCAGGGCGTGGTCATCGAGCGGGCGCTGGTGCTCGGCGACCCGTCACCGGTGCTGCTGCTGCACGCCGCCTACCTCGTGGCGATGGGGTGGGTCGGGCTCAGAGCGGCGAGCCGGCGGCTGGGACGGATGCTCCAGCCCTGACGCGGCCGTCGGACGCGTGCGGATGCACGACCTGATGCCGAGGACCCGGCAGGCTGGAGGCCGATGGCCCCCTCCGACGGCGACCTGACGACGACCCGTGGCCTGTACCTGCCGGCGGCCGCGCTCGCCGAGTCGTTCGCCCGCGGCTCGGGTCCCGGTGGGCAGCACCGCAACGTCACCGCGTCGGCGGTCGAGCTGGTCGCCGACCTCAACGCGCTCGACGGCCCCGGCGCCAACCGGGCGCGGGCCGTGCTCGGCGAGGAGGTCCGGGTGCGGTCCGACGACTCGCGCTCGCAGTGGCGCAACCGCAGCATCGCCCGGGAACGTCTCGCCGCGCTGATCGACGAGGCCAGCGTCCCGGTCGCCCCCCGACGCCCCACCCGACCGTCGCGTGGGGCCCGCCAGCGGCGTCTCGACGAGAAGGGCCGGGCATCCGCCCGCAAGCGCGACCGGGCCTGGCGGCCCGGCGACGACGGCTGACGTCGGGGTGCCGGCGGAAATCCCGCCGGGCGGCGTCGGCCCCGGTCGCTACCGTCCGTCCATGGGTGCCGACGCAGCGGACAGCGGCGCAGATGCGGTGGTCGCCCGGCTGATCACGGCGACGCGGGCGCTGCTCTCGGGGCGGCGGGTGATCCTCGCCCACATGCCCCTGGCGGGCGCCGGACAGCTGCTCGGCCAGTTCGACGAGCTCGGTGCCGAGCGGACCTTCGTGGTGGCGCCGTTCGTCGGCACCGGCACGATCCCCGATCCGGCAGCGGCGGACTGGTACTCGCTCGACATCGAGGCGCCGGACACGATCGAGGTGTTCCGGCGGTTCGAGCGGGCGATGATCGACCCGCCCCATGACCTCGTGGCCGCGCTCGACGCCTTCGACCCGGCCCGCGACGCCCTCGTGCTCGCCATGCCGTTCGACACGACCACCACCGTGGCGGGCCGCCCGGCCTACGGGGCGCGCCGTCCCGAGTGGGTGGCGCTGGAGGACAAGACCACCAACGACGCCCTCTTCGCTCGCGCGGGGGTGACGTGTGCCCCGTCCGAGGTGGTGGTCGCGACGGATCGCGGGGCTCTCGACGGTGCGGTGGCCCGCCTCGACGGCGGCGCCGGGACCGTGTGGTCGGGTGACGCCCGGGACGGGTTCAACGGCGGGGGCGTGCTCGTGCGCCGCGTGACCGGTCGCGACCGCGCCACCGAGGTCGCCACGCTCATGGCGGGTCGTTGCGACCGGGTGCGGGTGGCTCCGTTCCTCGACGGCATCCCGTGCAGCATCCACGGCATCGTCACGACCGACGGCATCGCGGTGTTCCGGCCGATGGAGATGGTGGTGCTGCGCACCGCCGATGCCGGGTTCCGGTACGCCGGCGTCGCCTCCTACTGGGATCCGCCCGCGGAGGCCCGGACCGAGATGCGGGCCGCGGCCCGTCGTGTGGGAGCGCTGCTGCGGGACGAGGTGGGGTTCGCCGGGTCGTACGGCATCGACGGCGTGCTGACGACCGACGGCTTCCGCCCCACCGAGCTGAACCCGCGCATGGGCGGCGGGCTGAGCGTCGTGGCCCGCGCCGTGCCCGACATCCCGTTGTTCCCGCTCCACTGGATCGCCGCCGCGGGAGACCCGATCGGGGTGACCGCCGCGGCGCTCGAGGCGACGCTCACCGCGGCGGCCGACGCCCGGCGGGGCGGCGGCGGGTGGGTGTTCGTCGGACGAACACTGACCGAGACGTCGACGCACCGGGTGGTCGTCGAGGACGGCATCTGCCGCCGGGCGGGCGCGGAGGAGACCCCCGACGCCGAGATCACGATGGGCCCGGGAGCCGAGGGCGGCTTCGTCCGCTGCATCCTGGACCCCGACAGGACCACGGTCGGCCCCTCCGTCGCGCCGCGCGTGTGCTCGGTGCTGGCCTGGGCCGACGCCGAGTTCGACCTGGGCTTGGGACCTCTGGCGCCCGCACCCGACCTCACCGCCCTCGCGGTCGATCGGCGGTGACGCCGTGGATCACGACCGGGGTCAGACCTCGACGCGCGGGCGCAGGTGGTCGAGCAGATCCGCGATCGCGACCCGCTCCTGCGCCATCGAGTCGCGGTCGCGCACCGTGACCGCGTGGTCGTTCAACGTGTCGAAGTCGACCGTGACGCAGAACGGCGTGCCCAGCTCGTCCTGGCGGCGGTAGCGGCGGCCGATGGCCTGCGTCTCGTCGTAGTCGCACATCCAGTGCGGCTGGAGGGCCGCCAGCACCTCGTTGGCCGGTGCCTGCAGCTCGGGCTTCTTCGACAGCGGCAGCACGGCCACCTTGTACGGCGCGATGCGGGGGTGGAACCGCAGCACCGTGCGCACGTCGCCCTGACCCTGCCCCTCGCGGGCGACCTCTTCCTCGTCGTAGGCCGCCATCAGGAAGGCCATGGCCGTGCGGGTGGCGCCGGCCGCGGGCTCGATGACGTGGGGGACGTAGCGCTCGTTGGCGGCCTGGTCGAAGTACTCCAGCTTCTCGCCCGAGTGGGCGGCGTGCTGGGTGAGGTCGTAGTCGCCGCGGTTGGCGATGCCCTCGAGCTCGTCCCAACCCCACGGGAACAGGAACTCGACGTCGCTCGTGCCCGAGGAGTAGTGCGACAGCTCGTCCTGGTCGTGGGCTCGCAGCCGCAGCTGGTCTGCCGGGATGCCGAGCCCCAGGTACCAGTCGAGCCGCTGCTGGCACCAGTACTCGTACCACTGGGGGCTCTCGGCCGGCGGGACGAAGTACTCCATCTCCATCTGCTCGAACTCGCGGGTGCGGAACACGAAGTTGCCCGGCGTGATCTCGTTGCGGAACGACTTGCCGATCTGCGCGATGCCGAACGGCGGGCGCTTGCGCGACGTCTCGAGCACGTTGCGGAAGTTGAGGAACATGCCCTGCGCGGTCTCGGGCCGCAGGTAGACCTCGGCGCCTGCGCCCTCGACCGGGCCGGCGTAGGTCTTGAACATGAGGTTGAACTGCCGGGCCTCGGTGAAGCTGTGCTTCGCCCCGCAGTTGGGGCAGACCTCGGGGTCGTCGAGCTTGTCGAGCCGGAACCGCTCGCGGCAGACCTTGCAGTCGACCAGGGGATCGGTGAAGTTCTTGAGGTGGCCCGACGCCTCCCACACGGCGGGCGGGGACAGGATGGCGGCGTCGAGGCCCACGATGTCGTGGCGGAGCTGCACCATCGAGCGCCACCAGGCGTCCTTCACGTTGCGCAGCAGCAGGACCCCGACGGGGCCGTAGTCGTAGGTCGACCGGAACCCGCCGTAGATCTCGGCCGACGGGAACACGAAGCCCCGGCGCTTGCACAGGTTGACGACCTTGTCGAACAGTCCGGCGTCAGGGGTGGGGGCTTCGGGCATGGCCGACCAGTGTACGGAGCGCACCGAGCGGTCCCGAACCGGTTCCTGCCTGCACCGACGGCCGTCGCACCGGCCCCCAGCGCGTCCGCGGGTACCGGGTGGCGGTGGTAGAACGGCGCCGTGACCGCCTACCCCTTCCCGGCTGCGTCGCCGGCACCTCCTGCGACGACCGCCGACCCGACGGCTGTGATGGGGCGGCGCATCGTTGCCATCGTGATCGACTTCCTGATCTACCTGTTGATCATGGCGTTCGTCGGGCCGACGCCGCTCAGCCCGCTGGCCGAGTACTACGAGGTGCCCGACGGCGTCGACGACGTGTGCAGCGACGTGCGCGAGGCCGACGACGACGTGTTCGGGTGCCTCCAGTTGGGCGACCGCGTCTACGTCACGACGGGCAGCGACTTCGCGGTGCAGCTCGCGGTGTGGCTGGCGTTCGTCGCCGCCTACGCCGCGATGCAGGGCGCCACGGGTCGCACCCCGGGCAAGGCGCTGCTCGGGCTGAAGGTGGTGAACGAGCAGGGAATCGACCCGGGGTTCGGCCGCGGGCTCGGGCGCACGCTGCTGTGGGTCGTCGACGCCGCACCGTGGTGCCTGCCGTTGGTCGGGTTCATCACCGGTCTCACGACCAAGGGCCACAGGCGCGTCGGCGACATGGCCTGCAAGACGTTCGTCGTCGGCAAGGACCACGCCGGTCCCGTGATCGTGCCGGGGCTGACGGCCGCAGCGGTCGGCCCGTACGGCGCACCCGGTGCTCCCGGGTCCCCGTGGGGGTCCCCGCCGGGCGCGTCCGGCCCTCCCACGTGGGGCGCACCGGCGCAGCCGCAGGCGCCGTGGGGCGGCCCGCCCTCCGGCGGGTTCCCGCCACCGGGGGCGTCCACTCCTCCCGGCGCTCCGGCAGGCCCGCACACGGTCAGCCGGCCCAGCCCGCCCGCGGGACCGCCCGCCGGTGCACCCGCGGCCACCCCGTCCGGTCCACCGCCCGGTGCACCCGTCCCCGGCGCGCCCGCACCGGGGTCCCCCGAGTCGGGGCCGCCCGCGGCCGGGCGCCCGGCTCCTCCCGCCGGTTCGTCGGCCGGTCCGCCCGGTCCGCCGGCCGCGACCACCCCGTCCGGGGGCACGTCGAGCCCGACGGACGAGGGATCCCACCCTGCGCCGGCGGCGGGGGCCAGCGGCGAGCCCGCCGGCTCGTCGGCCGGCCCGCGGGCCGACGATGACACGCCGGGGGCGGGCGCAACCCCCACCGCTGCAGGCGCACCTCCTGCGGGTCAGGGCGTGGCTCCGCCCGGCGGCCCGTCGGCGCCCGCCTCGCCGGGCGCTCAGCAGCCGCCGGCGGCCGCCGCCGCGCCTGCTGCCGCCAGCGGGCCGGCCCCGTCGGGGTACAACCCGCAGTGGGACGCCGCCCGCGGCACCTACATCGTGTGGGAGCCCCAGCGGGGCCAGTGGCTCGGCTGGGACGAAGCGTCCCGCCAGTGGCGACCGCTCTGACGCGGGGGTCGCGGGTCCCGGTCAGCCGCGGTCGAGCGTCCCGACCGAGCGCAATCGACGCTCGACCTGGTGCTCGAACGCCCGCACGACCAGGTGGTCGACCTCGGACACCACGGGCGGGCGGGTCTCGGCGAGTGCGGCGGTCAGCCGGCCGCCGAGGATGTCCTGCAGCACCACCACCGCCTCGGGGCTGATCGCGGGGCCCTGCCGGTGGGCCGTGCAGCGCAGGCCCCCCTCCTCCATCGCCCATGACACGAGCGGGCCCTCGACCCCACACGCCACGCATCCGTCGACCTGCGGCCGGTACCCCTCGAGGGCCAGCGCCTTGAGCAGGAACCCGGGCACCACGAGGGGCGCGTCACGCGTCGCCAGGGTGCGGAGGGCGCCGACGAGCATCTCGTAGAGGCGCGAGTTCACCTCCCGCTCGAGGGCGAGCTGGTCGGCCGCCTCGAGCAGCGACACCGCCCGTGCCAGCCGGTCGAGGTCGTCGCGCAGCGGGCGGAAGACGTCGAGGGTGTCGGCCTGCGACACGATGTCGAGCTCGCCACGCCCCTCGTACATCAGCAGGTCGACGTGGCTGACGGGCTCGAGCCGGCCGCCGAAGCGGCTCTTCGTCTTGCGGACGCCCTTGGCGACGGCCCGCACCTTGCCGTGACCGCGGGTGAGGATCGACACGATGCGGTCGGCCTCACCCAGCTTGTAGGTGCGCAGCACCACGCCGCGGTCGTGGTACAGGCCCATGGTCGGCTATGCCTTCACGCCCCCGTAGCGACGGTCGCGGTTCTGGAAGTCGCGCACGGCCGCGAACAGGTCGTCTCGGCGGAAGTCGGGCCACAGCACGTCGGTGAACACGAGCTCGCTGTACGCCAGCTCCCACAGGAGGAAGTTGGAGATGCGGTACTCGCCCGAGGTGCGCACCACGAGGTCGGGGTCGGGCATGTCGGGGGCGTACAGGTGCTGGCGCAGCCGCTTCTCGGTGATCTTGTCGGCCGGCGTGCCGGCCGCCGCCATGGCCCGCACGGCGTCGATGATCTCGGCCCGGCCGCCGTAGTTGAACGCCAGCGTGAGCGTCAGGCGCCGGTTGCCCTGCGTCAGCTCGACGGTCTCGTCCATCCGGCGCAGCACCCGCCGGGGCACGCGCCAGTCGCGCCGGCCGATGAAGCGGACGCGCACGCCCTTGTCGTGCAGCTCGTCGCGGCGGCGCATCAGCAGCGACTCGTTGAACCCCATGAGGAAGCGGACCTCGTCGGCGGGGCGCCGCCAGTTCTCGGTCGAGAACGCGTAGACGGTGAGCCAGCTCGTGCCCAGCTCGAGCGCCCCGTCGACGGTGTCGACGAGCGCCTCCTCGCCGGCGGTGTGACCCTCGGTGCGCGGGAGCCCGCGGCGCTCGGCCCACCGCCCGTTCCCGTCCATCACGCACGCGATGTGCCGGGGGATGCGCCGGGGGTCGATGCCGTCGGGGATCACCCGGGCAAACTACCCGGTAGGACGGGTAAGGCATGAGACGTGTCCACCCTCCCGAACGGCCCCTCGGCACCGAGGTGACCCGATGCTCGACCGACTGCGCGCCCGGTTCGGATGGCTCGACACGGCGCTCCGCGTGCACGAGCGGGTCGGGGCCGTCGGAGGCGGGCCGCTGTCGTCGTCGATCGCGCTGGCGGGGTTCCTGTCGCTGTTCCCGCTGCTGCTCGTGGCGATCGCGCTCCTGGGGTTCCTGTCCGCCGGCGACACCGGCTTCGCGGCCGAGGTCGTCGACCAGATGGGGCTCACCGGATCGGCCCAGGACCAGGTCCTCGACGCGCTGAGCCATGCCGAGGACAGCCGGCGGGCGGCGTCGGTCGTCGGCGTGGTCGGCCTGCTGTGGGCCGGCCTCGCCGTGGTGGGGACGCTCGACCAGGCGCTGAACGCGACGTGGCAGGTCAAGGGCCGCCCGGGATGGAAGGCGAAGCTCGTCGACCTGGCGTGGCTGGCCGGCGCGGGCCTCGTCTTCTTCGGCTCGGTGATGCTCGGGGCGGGCGCCGGCGAGCTGCCCGGGCCGGCGGTCATCCCCACGGTGGCGCTCGGGCTGGTCGTGGACGTCGTGCTGTTCCTGTGGATGTTCCGCGCCCTCACCAACGTGTCGGTGTCGTGGCGTGACCACCTGCCCGGGGCGGTGGCGGGCGGCATCGGGCTCGAGATCCTGAAGCTCATCGGGACCGTGTACGTCCCGCGGGCGGTGAGCTCGTCGTCCGCGCTGTACGGCTCGCTGGGCGTCGTGTTCGCCATCCTGGCCTGGCTGGCGATCGCGTCGCGGCTGGTCGTGTACGCCTCGGCGTTCAACGTCATCCGCCACGAGCAGACCCACGGCACGGTCACGGTCGAGATCAAGGTGCCCCACATCGTCGGCGAGGTGCCGCTCGCCGCCGATCGCGGCGGCGCGGTCACCGAGGCGGCGACGGGCGATCGCCCGTGAGTGTCACACCCCCTGCCTAGCCTGGCCTCTGTGCCCTTCGAGGTCTTCACCACGCCCTACGGCCGCCCGGCGCTCGAGGCCCTGCGCGAGGCGATCGCCAAGGCCAAGGCGGGCGACGCCCTGGCGCCGGTCACGGTGGTCGTGCCCTCCAACCACGTGGGCATCACCGCCCGCCGGCTGCTGGCGGGCGGTGCGCTCGGCGAGCTGGGCACGGGGGGCACGGGCGTCGCCGCCGTCACGTTCGCCACGCCCTACCGGCTGGCCGAGCTGCTCGGGGCGGGCCCGCTCGCCGCCGCCGGGCGGCGCCCGGTCTCGTCCCCCGTCATCGCCGCCGCGCTCCGTCGCGCCCTCGCCGACGATCCGGGCATGTTCGCCCCGGTCGCGGCCCACGCCGCCACCGAGCAGGCGCTGGTCGCCACGTACTCCGAGCTGCGCGACCTGTCGCCCGACGCGCTCGCGGGTCTGGGCCGCGCCGGTCGCCGCTCGCACGACGTCGTGCGGCTGTGCGGCCGCGCCCGCACGCTGCTGGCCGACGACTGGTACGACGAGTCCGACCTCACCGACGCGGCGGTGGCGGCCGTGGCCACGGCCGACGAGGCCCGCCTGGCCGGCGAGCTCGGTGCCCTCGTCGTCCACCTCCCCCAAGACCTCCTGCGGCGCCAGGCCCAGCTCATCGCCGCCCTGGCGGCCCGTCTCCCGGCCACCGCGGTCGTGGGCCTGGCCGGGCAGCCCGACGCGGACCGGGGTGTTCGCCGGTCGCTGGGGCGGCTGGGGGTGCAGCTGGGCGAGCCGCCGGGCTCCGGCGCCTCACCGCTCCCGGTCTCCCCCGCCACGACGCGCATCGTCACCACCTCCGACGCCGACGACGAGGTCCGTGCGGCGGTCCGCCTCGTGCTCGCGGCCGTGCGCGACGGCACACCGCTCGAACGCATCGGCCTGCTGTTCGGCACGGCTCGGCCCTACGGCCGGCTGGTCCACGAGCACCTGGCCGCGGCCGGCATCCCCCGCAACGGGGTGGCGGTGCGCCCGCTCGCCGCCAGCGTGACCGGCCGCACCGTGCTCGACCTGCTGGCGCTGCCCGACCACGACTTCCGGCGGGCCGACGTGCTGGGTCTGCTCGCCCGGGCCTCCGACGGCTCGCCCGCGGCGCCGACCGCGGCGTGGGAGCGCGCCTCGCGGGCCGCGGGCGTCGTGGCCGGCCGCACCGACTGGGACTCGCTGCTCGCCCGCGCCGCGGCCGAGCACGACCGCCACGCCGACCGCATCGACGCCGCGGGCGACGAGCGCGACCGCGGCGCCGCCGGCTACGCCCGGCACCAGGCCGAGCGCGTGCGGCAGCTGCGCGAGCTGGTCCTCGCCCTGGTCGACGGCATCGGCGATGCGGGGGCGAACCCTGCTCCGTGGTCGGTCCGGGTCCCGTGGCTGCGCGACCTCGTCGACCGCGTGAGCGGAGGTGCCGCGGCCCGCGCCGCGTGGCCGCTCGACGAGGTGCGGGCCGCCGAGAAGATCGACGGCGCGCTCGAGCGCCTGGCATCGCTCGACAGCGTCGCCGACCCCGCCACGCTCGACGTGTTCCGGCGCACGCTCGAGATCGAGCTCGACGCCGACCTGGGTCGGGTCGGGCGGTTCGGCGAAGGCGTCCTCGTCGCCCCGCTGTCGTTCGCCGTCGGCCTCGACCTCGATGTGGTGGTCGTGTTGGGCATGGCCGAGGGCTCCCTCCCGGCCCCGGTGCGCGACGACGCGCTGCTGCCCGACGGCGACCGTCGCCAGGCGCTCGGCGAGCTCGCCCTGCGGCGCGACCGCGTCGGCCGCGACCACCGGCAGGTGCTGGCCGCCCTCGCCGCCGCCGACCGCCACGTCCTGTGCCTGCCCCGGGGCGATCTCCGCGCCAGCAACCAGCGCGTGGCCTCGCGCTGGCTGGCCGACGTGGCCTCCTCCCTGGCCGGCACGCGGGTGACCACCGACGCCCTCGACGAGCCCACCGGCCGGGCCCCGTGGATCGACCACGTCCCCTCGTTCGCCGCCGGGGTCACCCGCGCCGCGTTCCCGGCCACCGCACAGGAGTACCGCCTGCGGGCGGGTGCGGCCGCCAGCGCCGACCCGCGGACCGCCGAGGGGGCCGCGGTCATCGCGGCCCGGCGCAGCGCCGACTTCACCCGGTTCGACGGCAACCTCGCCGAGGTCGGCGTCACCACGCCGCTCGACGGCGTCATGTCCTCCACGCGCCTCGAGGGCTGGGCGAAGTGCCCGTTCGCCTTCTTCGGCGAGCGGCTCCTCGAGGTCGTCCCCGCCGAAGATCCCGAGGCGCAGCTCGAGATGTCGCCGATGATCCGTGGCAGCCTCATCCACGAGGTGCTCGAGCGGTTCGTCACCGAGGTGTTGGCCCGACCGCTCGAGCGCCAGCCCGCCCCGGCTCAGCCCTGGGGCGACGGCGATCACGCCCGCATCCGCGCCATCGCCGACGAGGTGTGCGGTGAGTACGAGGCCCAGGGCGTGACCGGTCGGCCTGTGTTCTGGCGGCGCGATCGGGCACGCGTCATCGCCCTGGCCGACCGGTTCCTGTTCGCGGACGACGAGCAGCGGCGCGAGGGCGGCACCCGGCCCGTCGCCGCGGAGTACCGCTTCGGCATCGGCGACGAGGTCCCCCCGGTCGAGGTGCCGCTGCCCGACGGTCGGCGCCTGCGCTTCCGGGGGTCGGCCGACCGCATCGACGAGGGCTCCGACGGGTCGTTGCTCGTCCTCGACTACAAGACCGGCGGCGACCGCGACTACCGCACGCTCAGCATCGACAACCCCGACAACAAGGGCACGAAGCTGCAGCTCGTCGTGTACGCCCTCGCGGCCCGGGCCCGAGCCGGGCGTCCCGATGCCCCGGTCCGAGCCGAGTACTGGTTCGTGTCCGAGCGGGGGGGCTTCAGCCGGCGCGGCTACCCGGTCGACGACCCTGTCGTCGACCGGGTGACCGCCACGCTCGACACGATCGTGACCGGCATCGAGCGCGGCGCGTTCCCGCCGCACCCGGTCGAGTCGTTCGTGCCCTGGGGCCGGTGCCCGTGGTGCGACCCCGACGGCCTCGGCGTCGCCGACCTGCGCCGGGCGTGGGAGCGCAAGCGCCACCACCCGAGCGTGCGGCCCTATGCCGAGCTCGCCGAGCCCGACGAGGCGACCACGTCATGACCCGACCCACCGAGCCCCCGACGGCCAGCGCCTCGGCGGCGACCGAGCGCCCCGCTCCGCCCGACCAGGCGGCACGCGACCGCATCTCGCAGGCGCTCGACGAGACCCTGTTCGTGCAGGCCGCGGCGGGGTCGGGAAAGACGCGCGCACTGGTCGACCGGATCGTCCGGCTCGTGGCCAGCGGCACGGCCGGCCTCGACCAGGTGGCGGCCATCACGTTCACCGAGAAGGCCGCGGCCGAGCTGCGCGACCGCGTCCGCCGCCGCCTCGACGACCTGGGGTTGCGGTCGAACGACGACGAAGAGGCCGGGCGGGTGGCGGTTGCTCTCGACGAGCTCGACGGCGCGGCCATCGGCACGCTGCACAGCTTCGCCCAGCGGCTGCTCACCGAGCACCCGATCGAAGCCGGGTTGCCGCCCCGCGTCGAGGTCCTCGACGAGGTCGCCTCCGCCGTCGCCTTCGACCATCGCTGGCGTCGGTTCGTCGACCGGCTGCTCGCCGACCCCGCGGTCGAGCACGCGCTGCTGCTGGCCATGGCCGGCGGCGTCAGCCTCGACCACCTCCGGCTCGTCGCCCTGGCCTTCGACCAGAACTGGGACCTCGCCGAGGCGCACGCGCCCACCCGCGCCGACGAGGTGCCGCACTGGACGGGCGACCTCGCCCGGCTGCTGGCCGAGGCCGATGCCGTGGTGGACGAGTGCGACCACTGCTGCGACGACGACGACCTGCTCCTCGCCGACCTCACGGCCCTCGGCCAGTGGGTGCGGCGCGTCCGTGACGGCAGCGACGAATACACGCAGCTGTCGCTGCTGGGCCGCTGGGGCGGGCGCCCCAACGCCCGCAAGCGGGGGAAGAAGGGCAACTGGCCGGCCTACGACCTCGACGGGCTCCGCGGCCGGTGGGTGCGGCTCGACGACGACCTCGACGAGCTGCGCGGGCGCGTGCTCCTGCAGGCGGTGCAACGCCTGGCGGTCGACCTCCGGCGGTTCACCCTCGAGTCGGCCGACGAGCGCCGGGCCGCGGGCGAGCTCGAGTTCCACGACCTGCTCGTGCTCTCGCGGCAGATGCTGCGCGACCCCGCCCACGGTCCGGGCGTACGGGCCGCGCTCCACCGGCGCTACCGCCACCTCCTCATCGACGAGTTCCAGGACACCGACCCGATCCAGATCGAGCTCGCCGTCCTCATCGCCGGCACCGGCGACGCCACCGGCCGCGAGTGGGACGACATCGACACCCGGCCGGGCCACCTGTTCTTCGTCGGCGACCCCAAGCAGTCGATCTACCGGTTCCGGCGGGCCGACATCTCGTTGTTCCTGCGGGCTGCGGCCCGGTTCGGCGCGGGCGAGAGGGGCGTGGCGCTCACCACCAACTTCCGCACGGGCGCCGGCGTCGTCGACGTCGTGAACCACGTCTTCGGCTCGCTCATCGTCGAGCAGGTGCACGACGGCCTGCCGTCCCAGCCCCCCTATGTCCCGTTCGTGCCCGTGCGACCCGACGCGCCGACGGGGCCGCCCGTGGCGGTGCTGGGCGCCGACATCCACGAGGACGAGCCCAACGCCGACGAGGTGCGCCGGCGCGAGGCGGCCGACGTGGCCGAGGCGATCCGCCGGGTCCTGACCGAGGGCTGGCTGGTCGACCGGGCCCCACAGGCGCCCACTCCCGACTGGCACCCGGCGCGCCTCGGCGACATCACGATCCTGGTGCCCACCCGCACCTCGTTGCCGGCCCTCGAGGACGCTCTGTCCGCGGCCGGCATCTCGTACCGGGCCGAATCGGCCTCGCTCGTCTACGCCAGCCGCCTGGTGCGCGACCTCCTCCTCACCCTGCGAGCCGTCGACGACCCCACCGACGAGCTGGCGGTCGTGGCCGCCCTGCGCTCGCCGCTGTTCGGCTGCGGCGACGACGACCTGTACCGGTTCCGGCGCGACCACGGGGGCCGCTTCGATCACAGCCGGCCGCTCCCCGACGGCGTCGCCGAGGCCGACCCGGTGGTGGCGGGGCTCTCGTATCTGCGCGAGATGCACCACGAGCGACGGTGGCTGTCGCCGAGCGAGCTCACCGACCGCATCGTGCGCGACCGGCGCCTGCTCGAGCTGGGCGAGGCCGACGGCCGGGCCCGCGACCTGTGGCGGCGGGTCCGCTTCGTCGTCGACCAGGCCCGCGCCTGGACCGATGCCACCAACGGCACGCTGCGGCAGTACCTGGCGTGGATCCGCCAGCAGACCGCCGAGGGCAGCCGGGTGTCCGAGGCGGTGCTCCCCGAGACCGACGACGACGCCGTGCGCATCATGACCGTCCACGCAGCCAAGGGCCTCGAGTTCCCCGTCACGATCGTGTCGGGCATGTCGACCCGCCCCATGCGCCAGCGGGCCGGAGCCGAGGTCGTGTGGCCCCCGGGCCAGCCGTGCATCATCAAGGTCGGCAACGCCGTGGTCAGCGACGCCTTCGAGCAGTGGAAGCCGATCGACGAGCAGATGTCCCACGACGAGCGCGTCCGCCTGCTGTACGTGGCGTGCACCCGGGCGCAGGACCACCTGATCGTCTCGCTGCACCGCCCGACCCGGAAGAAGGAGCCCGACGGGCTCGACAAGCTGACGAGCGCCGAGCTCCTCACCCAGGCCCTCGCGGACCGGCTGCCGGCGCTGCCCGCCATCGCCGCCCCGGCCGGAGCCGCGGCGCCGGCCCCTGCCGTGCCGCCTCTCGGCGACGTGTCGCCCGCCGCGAGCGCGGGGCCGGCCGACGCACCCCCCGACCTCCCGCCGTTCGACGTCTGGCAGCGCCAGCTCGCCGACGCTCTGGCCGTGAGCCGGCGGCCCCGCACGGTGGCGGCGACCGCCCTCACCGACGACGGCCGGCCCGACGTCCTGACCGACCCCGGCCTGCACAAGCGGCCCCGCGACCTCGACCTGCCGCCGTGGCAGAAGGGCCGGTACGGGTCCGCGGTCGGCCGGGCGGTCCACGGCGTGCTGCAGACCATCGACCTGAGGGGCGCCGACGACGACGCCACGCTGGCCGCCGCGGTGGCGTCGCAGGCCGCAGCCGAGGGCATCGTCGGCCACGAGGGCCACGTGCGGGCGCTGGTCGAGGCGGCGCTGGCCTCGCCGACCGTCCGCGAGGCCGCGTCCAACCGCCACTGGCGGGAGGTCTACGTCGGCGTGCCGCTCGCCGGCGACCGCACCCTCGAGGGCTACGTCGACCTGCTGTACCGGCGGGCCGACGGTCTCGTCGTCGCCGACTACAAGACCGGGCCGGCGGGGCTCGACGCCGATCTCGATCCGCTGGTCGCCCGCTACCGCACCCAGGGTGCCTCGTACGCGCACGCGGTCGCGGCCGCCACGGGCGAGCCGGTGGTCGCCGTCGTCTTCGTGTTCCTCACCCCCGACGGGGCGATCGACCGGCCGCTCCCCGACCTCGACGTCGCGGTGGCCGAGGTGATCGCCCTGGCGACGGCGGGCGACGACCGGTTGGTGACGACGTGACCGCACCGGCGCGGCTTGCCGTCGTGCCTCCGCGGCCGGCCACCGACGACGGGCTACCGTCGCCCTCCGTGCCCGCTGCCGACGCCTCCTCCGCCCTCGCGGCGGTGGTGGCCCAACTGCCCCGCGGCGGCGAGGTCCGGCACGGTCAGGACGAGATGGCGCAGGCGATCGCCGAGGCGGTCGAGGCCGGTAGGCACCTCGTGGTCCGGGCGGGCACGGGCACCGGGAAGACCCTCGGCTACCTCGTCCCCGCCGTGCTCAGCGGCAAGCGCACGGTCGTGGCCACCGCGACGCGGGCGCTCCAGGACCAGCTGGGGGCCAAGGACCTGCCGTTCCTCGAGCAGACGCTCGCCCACCCGTTCACCTGGGCCGTCCTCAAGGGCCGGTCGAACTACGTGTGCGTCCAGCGGCTCGCCGAGGTGGCCCCGCGCCCCCTCGCCGACGAGAACGGGCCTGGCGGAGGCGGCCACCGCCGGTCAGCTGGCGCTCGACGGGCTGGCCGAGCGCGCCGACCCCGAGGAGCTGGCCACCATCGCGTCGTGGGCCGCCACCACGACGACCGGCGATCGCGCCGAGCTCGACGTCGAGCCCAGCGACTCGGCGTGGGCCGCGGTCAGCACGACGTCGCGCGACTGCCCCGGGGCGGCCCGGTGCCCCCGCGGCGACCGCTGCTTCACCGAGGCCGCCCGCGAGCGGGCGGCCCAGGCCGACGTCGTCGTGGTCAACCTCCACCTCTACGGGCTCGACCTCGCGAGCGACGGGGCCATCCTGCCCGAGCACGACCTCACGGTCATCGACGAGGCGCACGTGGCCGACGACATCATCTCCGCCACCACGGGCGTCGAGATCGGGGCCGGGAGGTTCACGCACCTGGCCCGGCTCCTGCGGGGCATCCTCGCCGAGGCCGGCGACACGATCACCGGCGTGGCCGACTCCGGGCCCGTGCTGGCGTCGGCCCTCGTCCCCCACCGCGACCAGCGGCTGACCGCACCGCTGCCCGACGCGCTCGTGGGCGCCCTGGCGGCGGTGCGCCGGCGGGTCGAGGCGGCGCAGACCGCGCTGCGCGGCATTCCCGACGGGGCGGGAGACGACGTCCAGGCCCGTGCCATCCGTGCCCGCCAGGCCGCCACGGCACTGCTCGACGACATCGATGCCGTCAGCGCGCCCACCGACGCGCACGTCCTGTTCGTCACCGGCCCCGACCACGCCCCGGCGCTGCGACTGGCCCCGCTCGACGTGGCCGGCCTGCTGCGCGAGCGACTGTGGTCCCGCCGCACCGCCGTGCTCACCAGCGCCACGCTGGCGCCCGGGTTCGGGCCGCACCTCGGCCTGTCCCAGCGGGCCGACGAGCTGCTCGACGTCGGCAGCCCGTTCGACTACCCGGCCAACGGCCTCATCTACTGCGCCGCCCGTCTGCCGCGCCCGACCGACCCGCGGTGGCCCGATCTCGCCATCGACGAGCTGGCTGCGCTCATCGACGCCGCGGGCGGGCGCACACTGGCGCTGTTCACCAGCTACAAGGCGATGGACCGCGCCGTCGACGCCCTCCGCGAGCGGCTTCCCTTCCCCCTGATCGCCCAGGGGCAACAGCCCAAGCAGGCGCTGATCGAGCGGTTCGCGCGCGACCCCGAGACCTGCCTGTTCGCCACCATGAGCTTCTGGCAGGGCATCGACGTCCCCGGCCCGTCGCTCTCGCTGGTCACGATCGACCGCCTGCCGTTCCCGCGGCCCGACGACCCGCTTCTCCAGGCCCGGCGCGAGCACGTGGGCGACGGGGCGTTCCTCGCCATCGACGTGCCGCGGGCGTCCACGCTGCTGGCCCAGGGCGTGGGTCGCCTCATCCGCACGTCGACCGACCGGGGGGCGGTGGCCGTGCTCGACCCCCGGCTGGCGACGGCCCGCTACGGCCCCAAGATCGTCGCCACGCTCCCCCGCATGCGCCGCACGCGCGACCGGGCCGAGATCGAGGCGTTCCTGCGCGAGCTGCGCACGGCGGGCACCGCGGCCGCCTGACCCCCGGGCGGTCGAGGCGGTGGCTGGACCCGCCCCTCAGACCCTCGGTCCGGTCAGCCCGGTCAGAAGCCCAGCCGGTCGAGGGCGGCGTCTCGGCGCTGCCAGTCCTTGTCGACCTTGACGTGCAGCTCGAGGTAGGCGCCGTCGGGAAGCTGCTGCCGCACCGCGGTGCCCACCTGCTTGAGCACCGAGCCCTTGTGGCCGATGACGATGCCCTTCTGCGACTCGCGCTCGACCAGGATCTCGCACCGGATCACCGGCCACTCCCATTCCACGATGCGGGTGGTGATCGAGTGCGGCAGCTCGTCGCGGGTGACGGCCAGCAGCTGTTCACGCACCAGCTCGGCGACCCAGAACGCCTCGGGGACATCCGTCACCATGTCGTCGGGGTAGTAGCGGGGGCCTTCGGGCAGCCGACCGACGAGGTGCTCCACCAGGGCATCGACACCCTCGCCGGTGCGGGCCGAGACGGGGAAGTACTCGGACAGGTCGAGCTCGGCCGCCGCGGTGAGCTGGTCGAGCACCGCCCGGGCCGGGGCGGCGTCGACCTTGTTGACCACCACCACCGCGTCGCGCGGAACTCGGGAGGCCACCCACCGATCGCCCCGACCGAGGGGCTGGGTGGCGTCGATGACGAACGCGACCACGTCCACGTCGGGGATGGTGCCTTCGGCGGTGCTGTTGAGCCGCTCGCCGAGCGCGGTGCGCGGCTTGTGGATGCCCGGTGTGTCGACGAACACGACCTGGGCGTCGGGCCGGGTGAGCACGCCCTGGATGCGGTGACGGGTGGTCTGCGGCTTGTCGGAGACGATGGTGACCTTCTGCCCGAGGATCTGGTTGAGCAGCGTCGACTTGCCCACGTTGGGGCGGCCGACGAGGGTCACGAACCCCGACCGGAAACCGGGGGGTGCGGCGCCGACTTCTCTGATGCCCCCGTTCGGACGAGCGGCATCGACGTCGACGACGCCCCGTCCCCCACCGCCGAACCGGCGTCGACCGCGGCACCGTCCCCGACCGGGGGGTCGGGGTCGGCGACTGCGTCGTCGGGCGGGGCATCGTCCACCCGCCCGACGCTACCGCCGGGGTTCGAGCCCGGTCGCCGGGCGACGCCGCCTCAGGGGCGAAGGGCTGTCAGGTCCCGTCGGTCGTGGCCAGGTTGATGACGGGGTTCTCGCCGCTGAAGATGCCCCACGGCGACTCCCAGCCCGGGACCTGCCAGAGGTGCCCCATCCACATCGGATGGTCGAAGCCCATGCCCTTGCGCCCACCGACCGAGTCGCACAGCTCCTCGGGGGTGCTGTCGGGGCCGACCACGAGCACGCCGATGATGCAGAGCTGCGGGTGGACGTGCCACTGGTCGTTGGGCCCGACGAACCCCTCGGGGGGCTCCTCACCGAGCCAGCCGTAGCTGAGGCCGACCAGCACCGAGTCGGGCGAGTTGCCGTTGTAGAGCAGCATCTCGGGCTTGGCGGGGTCGAACGTGTCGTCCTGCAGCAGGTCGATGTTGAGGTAGTGGGCGCCGATGCCGGGCACGTACGGCGTGACCTGCATGTAGCCGGCTGTCAGGGCGTCGGCCGCGGTCGCCATCGAGGGGATCACGGTGCCCGCAGCCCGCAGCTGTTCCTGCAGCCCGGTGATGTCGGCCGGATCGGTGAGCGGCTGCCACACGTCGACGCCGTGGGAGTGCATGGTCGCCTGGCCTTCGGGCGCCTCCTCGGCCTCGAGGGCGTTGGCGACCGACCACTCGACGAACTCGGCGATGCGCGCCTCGCGCTCGTCCTCGGGCAGCTCGCGCAGCGCCCGTGACCGGGTGCGGATCTCCTCGGCGAGGTACTCCTCGTTGCGCGTCCGCGCCGCCTCGATCTCGGCGTCGGAGGCATAGGCCGTGAGCGCGGCGAAGCGCTGTTCCTCCCAGGCCGCGCCCGAGGCGGCCTCCCCCGGCGCGCCGTGGGCGTGCCCGGCTGCCGCCTCGTCGCCGTGCCCGTCGGCGTGCTCACCGTCGCTGTGGCCGTGGCCGCCGCCGAGGGCGGGGACCACCGAGGCCGTCACGACGGCGATCATCGCCACCGCCGACACGCCGGTCACCGCGGTGGTCGGCAGCCGCACCGGGCGGTCGACCAGCCAGCCGAAGGCCACCGCCAGCGCGCACACGGCGGCGATGACCTCGAGCCCCGAGGCCAGGGAGTCGGGGAACGCGACGGCCTCGGGCTCCTCGCCGGGCAGCCCGGCCGTGCGGGTGAGCAGCCACAGGGCGGCGACGCCCAGGTTCAGCGCCGCCGACCCGAGCAGCCAGGCGCGCGTCGGGCGCCACGCGAACGCCAGAGCGGCCGCCCCGACGAGCTGGGACCACCCCACCACCAGGAAGAACACGCCGTGCGAGGTCTGCTCGCTCAGGTGGTCGGGAGCGAAGGCGAAGTGGATGACCGCGGCGCCGAGCATCGCCAGGGCGGCGGTGATGCGCGCCACGTCGGCGATCGACGACTCGGCGGGCGGTGGCGCCGGGGTCGCCTCCGGTTCGGCTGGTGCCTCGTTGGTGGCGCCCGGTTCCTCGGTCGACGTCATCGGCCTCACTCCCCTCCGCGCGGCTGTCCGTATGTTACGCGCGGTAACGCAGGCCGTCACGGGGAAGCGGGATCCGTGACCGATCCGGCGCCTCGTCGCTGGGAGGGTGGTGTGATTCGCTCAGCGCACGCGCTCGATGCGGACGCGGGCGCCGGCGCTGATCTCCTCGAACCCGATCATCCCGCCGATCGACGGGGGTACGAACCGCGGCGGCACGGCCCGGGCCCGGCCGACGACGACGTCGGCCGCACCGTCGCCGTCCTCGTCGACGGCCTCGAGCTCGATGACGGTCGAGGGCCGCCGCCCCATGTCGCCGAGGGACGACTCGGCCTCCTCGGCCAGGCGGACGAGGTCGCCCGGGCCCGTGGCGCCCGTGGCGGCGCGGGCGGTGGCGTCGTCGAGCGTGGCGCGCAGCGTCGTGGTGGCGTAGAGCCCGAACATCACCTGCATGGCGAAGAACAGGAACATCAGGAACACCAGGAACCCGATCGACGTGCCGAACACCCCGACCCCCCGGTCGTGGAATCGGCCGGACGGGCCACGGAGCCGACCGCGCGCCGCCACATCCCGACGCGTCGGCCGCGACGAACGGCCGGCCCGCCCGGTCCGAGATCTGCCGAACGGGTCACGGCGCCTGCGGGTCAGTTGCCGACCTCGCTGATGCGGTCGTTGGTGTCGGACTCGATGTCGGTCCACATCGTGCGGAACCCGACCCACATGAGGGCGCCGAGCGCCGCCATGATCAGCACGACGATCGCGGCGGACACGACCCCCTCACCCCGGTCATCGGACCGGCGGCGGGCGCGACCGGCCGGAATGGGGCGCTTGGCGGGAACGGACATTGGCAGAACCTCTCGTCGATGGGGGACTCGGTCAGGTGTTGGAGAACAGGCGCAGCGCCTCGACGAACGGCACCGCCAGGAAGATGACCCCGGGGACCAGCGCGGCCACCGTCACGGGCACCCACACCTGCTGGCCACGTCGCTCGATGGTCTCGATCAGCTCGCGGTGCACGTCCCGACGGATCGAACGGGCCTCGTCGCCGATCAGCCGGCCGAGGTCGCCGGCCTGCCGGTTGAGCGCGAGGACGCCCACCAGGCGGCGCAGCGCGTCGACGTCGGCCACGTCGGCCCACTCGCGCAACGCCTCGACCTCTGTGAGGCCCTGCCGCACCCGCCCGGTGACCCGCTCGAGATCCTGTCCGCACGCCCCTGCGCCGCGCGCCGCCAGGCGCGACAGCGCGGCACCCAGCGAGTAGCCCGCGCCGAGCAGCATCCCGAGCTGCTCGGCGACCACCGGGAGCTCGAGGAAGATCCGCCGCTGCCAGCGGGCCGACTCGCTCGCCAGGCGTTGCTCGACCAGCAGGAACGCCAACACGCCCCCGCCGAGCACGAACGCCAACGCCACGACGCCCGACAGGCCGGCCGCGAGGGCCAGCACGGCCCCGCCGACCAGACCGGCGAGCGACCAGGCCAGCTGGCGCACACGGAAGGCGGTCACGTCCAACGACGAGTGCACCCGCTCGAGCCGGACCGCCAGCGCCTCGGTCACGCCGAACGCCCGGGCGACCCGCTCGCCCACCGTCCGGGCCAACGGCGCGATCACCTGGGCGAAGGACGCCGCCGACATCACCGCCCCGCGACGGCGGACGTCGGCGCCGCCGGCCACGTACGGGGCCACGCGATCGACGAGCGGCCGCCGCCGGAACCAGCGCAGCTCGCTCAGCAGGAGCGTCGACCCCGCGAACAGGGCAAGGGAGATGAGGGCCGCCGCCCGCGCGCTCATTCGTGGAACACCCGTTGCTCGGCCGGCAAGGCCAGCAGCCGCCCGGCCCACATCCAGCAGCCGACCACCGAGGCGATGCCGAGCACGACCATCACCTGGCCGAACGGCGTGGCGTACGCGGCCCTGCCGTTGCCGATGCTCATGCCCACCAACGCCATCCCCAGTGGCACCAGCAGCGTGAAGCGCCTGGCGAACCGCACGCCGGCCTGCCGGCTACGGGCGTCCTTGCGGCCCTGCACGTCGAGCACGCGGTCCTCGATGAGCGCCTCCAACCTCCGGTCGAGGTCGGTGCCGCCGACCTCGTGGGCGACGAGCAGCGTCTCGCACGCGGCGTCGGCCGTCGGATCGGCCAGCGCCGCCTTCAGCACCCGGACCGTGCGGGCGAAGTCGGTCGACAGCAGCCACTCGCGCCGGGCGGCCTCGAACGCGGGCCGCAGGCTTTCGGGCGCAGCCCGGCCGGCCTCGAAGAGCGCCTGGGGCACCGACCGGCCGAGCGAGGACGTCAGGATCCGGATCTCCTCGATGATCCGCGGCCACGACTCCTGCGCCGCCGCCCGCCGCTGCACGCGGCGGACCCGGTACGACGCGGCCGGCACCACGGCGAGGCACCCACCGAGCACGAGCGCCGGCAGCGGCCCGCCGAACAGCGCGAGCCCGACCACGCCCCCGCCGGCGGCGAGGGCCGCCGTCGCCACGCCGAACTGGCGGACGTCGACCCCCGCCAGGCCCGCCTGCACGAGCCACTCGTCGGCCCCTCGCCGCCGGTGGTGCCCCGGCCCGGCCGCGGCCGGAGCCGGCCCCAGCCCGCGCCAGCCGAACACGAGGGCGGTGTACAGGTAGAAGACACCAGCGGCCGCGGACGCGGCCAGCAGCAGGCCGGTCACCGAGGTGCGCCCCGCCCCTCGAGCAGGCCCCGGACGTCGATGCCCGCGTCGGCCAGCGCCCGCGCCGCACGCGCCGGCACGTCTCCCGTCCACGCCAGCGCCTGGTCCGGCCCCGGGCGGCGGAACAGCTCGGTCACCGTGAAGTGGGTGGCGTCCGCCCCGCCCGCCAGGTCCTCCACCATCACCACCTCGGTCACCGCGTGGCCCGGCTGCGGTGCGGGCGCACTGGACGACCACGTCGATGCTCTCGCTGACGAGCGAGTTGAGCGCGGCCAGCGGCAGGCCGCCCGACGTGTCGGCCAGCTGGCAGATGAACCGCAGCCGGGTCAGGGCCTGCCGGGCGGACCCGGCGTGGATCGTCGTGTACCCGGTGACTCCCGACGACAGCGTGAGCAGCAGCGGCAACGCCTCACGGTCACGCACCTCCCCCACCACGGCCACGTCGGGGGCCATGCGGAGGAACCCGGCGACGAGTCGCCGGAGGTCGACTCCCGGTCGGTCGGACCGGGCGGCGCGGGTCTGCATCTGCGCCACGTTCGGCACGGGGATGTCGGACTCGAACACCTCCTCGGCGACCACGACCCGCAGCGACGGGTCGAGCTCTGCGGTCGTGCACGACAGCAGCGTCGTCTTGCCCGACCCCGGCGGCCCCGCGAACACGATCGACAGCCGCGCCCGCACGCACGCGGCCAGCAGCGCAGCGACCTGGGCGGTCAACATGTCCCGCTCGACCAGCTCGTCGAGGCTGCGGAACGGGATGCCGGTGAACTTGCGGATGTTGACGAGCACGTGCCCGCCGCGGGCGATGTCGCCGTGCACGATGTGGACCCGCGCCCCGTCGTCGAGCTGGGCGTCCTGCAGGCCCTCGGCAGGATCCAGGCTGCGATGCGCGGTGGAGGCGTCGTCCAGCAGCTTGGTGAGCGTGCGCAGGACGTGGTCGTCGTCATGGAAGACCTCGTCGTGGTAGCCGGACGGGCCCACGTGGCGGCGAACGAACACGGCAGCCGGGCGCGTTCACCATCACCTCCCACACGTCGTCGTCGGTGAGCAGCGGGGTCAACGGCCCGTACCGGGCCAGGTTCCGGAACGCCCGCTCGACCACCAGGTCGGGGTCGGGCAGGGCGAAGGCGCGGCGCCCGCGGCGGTGATCGTCGTTCCAGCGCGCCACCTCGTCCGCGATCAACGCCCGCAGCTTCGCCTCGCCCCCCGGGGCCGCCATCTCGAGCGAGATGTCCTTGGCCCGCTCCTGCACCGCCCGCTCGATCTCCACCAACGGCGACGCCGCCGCACCACCCATCTACCGTCCCCAGTCCACGCCCCCCAGCACGCAACGTATGTGGGGACGCACACACCTTAGGTGGTAGAGCGGAGGCTGTCGGACACGCCGATCGGGCACGGCAGCCTGCGGCACAAGCAGCGGTTGCGTTGGGCGCAGCAGGCCAGTGTGGGAGGCGATCACCGAGGGCGTCCCAGAGTGGCGACACCACGGTCATTGTCGTCACCGCCCGAAAGGTGACCCCTGTCAACCCGAGCCCGCGAAGGGGTCGTGTTCGCCCGGCGTTGACATCGCGAGCGGGCCCGGCGCAGCGGCCATAGAGTCGGTGCCGATCCAAAAATGCCTGATCGAGAGAAACCGCGCGTTGATGATGACGACGACGTGGAGCGGCTGGTCCGTCTCGGGCCGAAGGAGCTGACCTGGCCTCAGGTCTGCGCCCGGGCGAGGGTAAGCCACGAGGTGGCGGATCCGCTCTGGCGGGCCCTGGGCTTCCCGGACGTACCGCCGGAGGAGGCCGCCTACGCCAGGGACGACGTACGGGCCCTACGAATCGCGGCCGACGGCATCGAGTCAATCCGAGGCGATCACCGTCGCGCCGCGCTCGATGCGATCGTACGCGAGGCGCGCATGGTCAGCTCTCACATGAGCCGAATCGCGGAGATCGAGGTCGAGTCGATGGCGGAGCTGGCCGCGCTCGGGCTGCGCGAGCGGGTCCTCGCCGAGGCCTCAGAGCGAGGTGTGCAGCACTCCGACCTTGGTTGGGTCCTCCTCTACGCGTTCCGACGCCGGCTCGAGGAGGCAATCCGACGCCGAACCACCCTGGAAGCAGGCGACCACCCGACCCTGGCGATGGGATTCGTGGACCTCGTCGACTTCACCCGCACGAGTGCTTCCATGCAGACGGACGAACTCGGACGACTGCTGGGCCGCTTCGAGGCGCTCGCCTCCGACGTCATCACAGAGGCGGGCGGCAGAGTCGTCAAGCTCATCGGTGACGAGGCGATGCTGGTCTTCCCCACCGCCGACCAGGCGGCTCAGGGCGCGATCGAGCTCGTCGACGCCTGCGCCGCGGGCGACCTGCCCTCGGCCCGCGCTGGCTTGTCGCTCGGTCAGGTCCTTGCCCGCGGAGGCGACTACTTCGGCCGCACGGTCAACCTGGCGAGCCGCCTGGTCGACGTCGCCCCTCCCGACACCGTGCTCGCTGATGACGCCTTCGTGGAGGCGATCAGCGGCACCATGATGGTCCTGATCGAGCCGCAGAGACGCAAGCGGCTAAAGGGCCTCGGGGGCGTGCACGTCTCGCGCCTCCGTTCAGCTGGCCGCTAGCCGAGCCGCCACGACCGAAGCCGGCCGTCCGGCCTCCTGCGCCCCCGGGAACCGGGTCGAGCTCGCCCTGGATCTCGATCCAGGTTGCCGGCGAATCCCGCCGTGACATCGTCGCTGCGGCCGCCAGCCCGATGACACCGCCGAGGGTGTCTCAACGACGCGACCCTGCCATGACGGCGCGCCGCTGGCCAGGTCGCTGGGAGTCGAAGCCGCCCGTACGCGTTGCGACGTTGCGCACTCCCGGACTCATCGCGGGGCGGCGCTTGCGGCGACGGCCGCGGTGACGAAATCGAGAACGGCGCGGCGGCGGTCGTCGCGCCGTCTCGCGATCGCGAGCTCACTTGGCGAGAGACGGGACACGGCGATGGAGCGGGCACCGGGACGTTGATAGATGCGGGCGTTGCCGGCAGATACCAGCGCGACACCCACGCCGGCAGCGATCAGCTCGAACGCTTCGTCGGCGTTGGCCGCCTCGGCGGCGACGCGAGGGGGGTGATCGGGTGGCCGCTGGTCGGTGGCGAGCCAGAAGTCGCGGAGGTTCCCTGCAGCCCTCGGCAGCGCGATGAACTGCTCGTCGAGCAGTTCCGACCACGGTACCGATGCCTCTGCCGCGAGACGGTGATCGTCGGACAGCGCAACCCACCGTTCTTCGCGGTAGAGGACCTTGGTGACCAGATCCGCGCCGGTGGGAACCGGGAGCCAGAGGAACGCAACATCGGATGCTTGGTCGGCCAGGCCGGCGGTCGCATCGTCCCACGGGCATAGCCGCAGCGACAGCCGCCAGTCGGGCTGGCGGTCGGCGAAGCCGGCCATGGTCCGGCGTTGCAGATCGCGGCCGACGCTGGTCTGGATGCCCACGACCAGCACCCGCCGAGCTCGCCCGGCGGCGTCGTTGACCGCGGCCACGCCGACGTCCCAGCGCTCGAGCACGTCACGAGCGTGCGCCAGGAGCACGGTACCGGCCTCGGTCAGGTAGACGGCGCGGGGCTGCCGTGTGAAAAGGTCACAGCGCAGGTGGTGCTCGAGCTGGCGGATCTGCTTCGAGAGCGCCGGCTGGGACATGTTGAGCCGCTCGGCCGCCCGGGTGAAGTGCAGCTCCTCGGCCACTGCGACGAAGTACCGCAGGCCGCGCAGGTGCACATCCATAGCGAACGGTTATCTCAAAAGGTCTTGGACCGTCAACGTGGGTGGGAGGATCCTCAGCCCCGGTGAGAACGAACACGTTCCCATTCCGGCCATGCTCGACGCGACGGTCGCCGTGGCGGTGTTCCCAGCGGGTGGTGGCTGGCTCGCCGGGCGACGGTTTCGCCGCCGCGGCCCGGGTGAGCACCCCGGTCCTGTCCGTCCACTCCGATGGACGGGTTTCCCCGACATGGTTCGGGAGCTTGCCCGTCGCGTGGGCGGCCGCGTCGAGGTGGCGTCGGGCGACGGCACGCGATCCGACTTCTACGACCCGGAAGAGGTCCGCTTCGCGATCGAGGCCGTCGACCGCCACCTCATCGCCACGATGCAGGTCCACCAGGAAGTTCGCGCGTGACCACGGAGAAATGGGCTGCTGTCGACGAGATCACCTCGTTGTTCCATGCTCTCGACGACCTCGACGCGTTCGCCGCCCTCGCCGTGCTCGCCGTGCTCACGAGCGAGGTCTACATCGACGATACGTCGCGGTGGAGCGGGGAACCCGCCCGTCTCGAACGCCGATCATGAGCACATCCGACGACCATTTGGCCCGCGAACAGATGTTCCTGACCGCGCTGACCACCGAGCACTTCGGGCTCCAAGCGGCGGCCAGCACGACGGTCAGCGAGGCGTCGTCGCGCGCGTCTCTCTACATGTTCACCCTGTCGAGCTCACTGGTCGCCATGGGCTTCTCGGCGCGGACCGACGCGTTCGTCCCGCTACTCGCCACCGTGGTTCCCGTTGTTGTCGTCCTCGGCGTGTTCACCGTCGTTCGGCTGGTCGACACCGGCGTCCAGAACGTCCAGGTGTTGGCCGGGATAGCCCGCATCCGCGCCCACTACCGGACCCTGTCGCCGGAAGGGGCGGCGTTCTTTCCGGAGATGGGCGGCGACGTCCCTGCCGCCGGGCTGGCGGTGATGGGCCTGCGACGGCGCCGGCTTCTGGCCCTGTTCACCGCGGCGAGCATGGTGTCGGCCATCAACAGCGTTGTCGCTGGTGTCGGGGTCGCGTTGTGGGTCACCCGCCTGGCGCCGCGGCCGGTCGCGGTCGGCGCCGGCGCGCTGGTTGGTTCCATGTTCGCCGCTGCGTTCCTCGTCTATCAGGGCCGCCGCTACCGCCAGCTCGACCAGCGACCAGCTACGGCCGAGGAACTCACGGGACCCGAGAGCGTGACCGCCGCGACGGTAGCCGCAGGCTGATGGCGACGCCGCCGCCCACCGATGGCGACATGGATCGGTCTGTGCCCCACGGCGAGGAGACAGGGCGCACCCCGCGAGGACTGGCGTCCGCGCGGCGCCCGACGAACGAGCTCTCGGGCCTGCAGGCGGCGCTGTTCAGGGCGATCGTCCACGCCAAGTTGGGACTCGACGTCGACCCCAACGCGCTCGAACCTGTCGAGCCCGACGAGTTCGGATGGCGCGGGCCCACCGCGACCGTGCTCCGCTCTCGGCTCGTCCAGCACGTGGAGGTGCTCACCCTGGTGCTCCGGCCGCTCGACCAAACGGCGGCCCGACGGGTCGAGACCTTCGCCGAGCGCTGGCGTCCCGACGGCATGAGCCCTGCCCCGCGGGCCGCGGCAGCGAGCGGGTGGGTTCCAACCGGCACGATGTCCCCCCGGGCGTCGGCGGCCGGCGCCATGACCGCCAAACCATGCGACCCCACCGCCACTGCACCGGAGGTAGGTCGGTGATCCTGGTCTTCGGGGCAACAGGCAACGTCGGCGGCGCGGTCGTCCGCGAGCTTGCTGTAGCAGGGTCGGAGGTGCGGGCGGTCGTGCGCCAGCCGGAGCGGGCGAGCCTGCCAGCCGGCGTCGAAGCGGTCGCCGGGGACCTCGCCGACATCGCCACCCTGCGACCGTCACTCGCTGGGATCGACGCTGCGTTCCTGATGAGCGGCTACGAGGGCATCGACGACCTGGTTCCCGAGATGGCAGCCGCAGGAGTGGAGCGGGTGGTGCTGCTCTCGAGCAGCGCTGCGCCGAGCGGGGACCTGTCCAACGCCGTGGCTCGCTATCACATCATGTCCGAGCAGGTGGTGCGTGACGCCGGTGTGGCCTGGACCTTCCTGCAACCGAACAGCTTCATGACCAACACGTTCCAGTGGATCCCCCAGCTCCGTACAGGGGATCTGGTACGCGCGCCGTTCGGGAACGTGGCGGTTGCCATCAATGATCCCGCCGACGTCGCGGCGGTCGCGGCGAGGGCTCTGGTCTCGGCCGACCTCGAGGGCTGCAGCCTGCGGCTGTCGGGACCCGAGGCGCTCCGCCCTGCCGACCGCGTACGCATCCTCGCCACGGCGCTCGGTCGGGACCTGCGATTCGAGGCCGTGCCCAACGATGTCGCGCGCAGGGAAATGACCGAGTCGATGCCGGTCGAGTACGTCGACGCCTTCTTCAGCTTCTTCGTGGATGGCACCGTCGACGAGACGACGGTGCTACCGACCGTGCGTGACGTACTCGGCCGGGAGCCCCGCGCCTTCGCCGACTGGGTGGCCACGCACCAGGGGAGGTTCCGGTGACGATCACGCCGGACTCCTCACCAGACCGGAGGCTGCGCTCCGCCCGACGCCTCGAGCATGCGGAGCGTGCGACGGCGCCCAAGGCCCTCCAGGAGGCGGCGCGCCATCGGGCGTTGGTCTGGCGTATGTCCGGCGGCGGGGTTGAGAGCAACGCTGTGACCTCCGCCGATGAGGAGACTCGTACAAAATAACCGGCTCGTCGTAAGGAACGAAGGAACTTTCAGATGAATCAGACAGAGATCCGTGAGCTCATGAATGATCGGGTGGCGCAAGAACTGATCCAAGCGCCAATTCACGCCCGCCTTGCCTACACCGCAAAGGATGGCTCACCACGGGTCGTCCCCATCGGCTACATCTGGAACGGCGACGTCTTCGTCATGGGTTCTCCCCCCAACGCCCCGAAGGTGAAAGCCCTCTCCGCCAATCCGAAGGTGGCGTTAACGATCGACACTGAAGACTTTCCGCCGAACATCCTCCTGGTACGGGGCGAGGTGGCACTGGAGACCGTCGATGGAGTACCTGATGAATTCATCGAGGCCGCCCGAAGATTTGTTGGAGATGAGCGCATGCCGGAATGGGAAGCCGGAGCACGCGGTCTCTACACGCAGATGGTGCTCATTCGCATCACGCCAACCTGGGCCAAGATCATTGATTTCGAGGCCCGCCTTCCCACGTACGTGGAGCAACTGATGAAGGCGCAGTAAGTCCGTGACACCGGTGGGTAATCACGCCAAGCGAACCCGCACGACCAGGAACACGGCGAACGCCATGACGAGATTCACGGCGCCGGCAATCCGCAGCTTCGAGCGCGCCACAACTCCCCCATGACTCGGCCCGCTCCAGCACGGCCATGCGGTGAATAACAGCCCAACGCCAAGCACGGTAGGGGCCGCCGTGATCCCGAACACCAACGCCAAGACGGGCGGCATGCACACCGCCAGCAACAGGATCACCGCCCGGAGCCGGCTCCGACGGGCTCCTGCGCTGGGGGATCGACAGCGCGATGCACGCCTCGGCCAAGGCCTCCGTCGAGATGGTGCGAGTCAGGTCGCAGAGTCGGCGCCCTGCCAACGGATCGTCCCTCCGCACCCCAGAACTTGGAGGGCACGGTGTTCCTGAGTGCCGGCGTCGACCGCGACCACCGAGCGACCGGTGTACTCACCGCGAACCGACGGACGCGTTTGCCGCCAATCGCGTCGATGGCACCCCCGATGGCCGATCAGGCCCGAACAAGGAGACACAACTGTGGCAGACACCGACATATCACTCGATGGATGGAACATCGTCCGCGCCGACGACATCGACTGGGGATCCTGGCTCGGCTCGGCCGGGCAAGCTCGAGCCAAGGTCCTTGGGACCGCGGACGGCTACACCGTCGTGCTCGTCGAAGCCGAGCCGGGCTACGAGGGCGCCCAGCACATGCACACGCACGCCGAGTTCAACTACGTCATCGACGGGACCGTGCGCAACCAGGGGGTCGAGATGAAGGCCGGCGACGGCTACGCCGCTGCGGCCGGCTCGTCGCACACCGACTTCGCCACCGACACCGGCGCCACCTACCTCGTCACCTTCAAGATCTGACCGCCGACCCCCACAACGGGACCACCCGAACGCATCCGACCATGCCCCAGCTTCGCCGGATTCGCCGGGCAAAGTGCCTCTCGGGCGTGGTTGTCGTCGAAGTCGACTTCACGCCCGGATTCGTCAATGACGTGGGTCTGCTGTCCGAAGAGGTCGACCCGGCGACCGGTGAGCTTCTGGGAAACTTTCGACAGGTTTTCAGCCATGTCGGCTTGATCAACGCGGCGTGGACGATCTCCCAGCAGGCGCCGATCGACACCGGTCAACGGGTGTCACGCCCCCGAAGTCCCCCAGGCACGGGAAGTCCATTGAAGGGTCTCGCCGGCAAGACGGCGATCGTCACGGGCGGCAGCTCGGGGATTGGCCAGGCCATCGCCATCCGGCTTGGGCACGAGGGTGTAAACGTCGCGATCAACTACCGCGCGCAAATAGCCGGCGCACGGGCGACGGAGGAGGCCATTGCCGCCACCGTCGACGCCTGCATCGATGAGGTGAACGCATGTAGCGCGCTAACCCGGGCCATCATCGTGGCCACCGAGGTCTCTGACGACGCCGCAGTGGCTGGCATGTTCAGACAAGTGCGCAGCGAGCGAGGTCTGGATGGTGCATCGCCCCAGCCCGACGAGGCAGTCTTCGTGGCGCGGCCACGTTCGCGCTGGAAGGGGGCGGGTCGGGCGAGCCCCCGAGCCGCGCTGCCAGCCCATGACGTAGCCGCGCTCGATGATGTCGGAGGCTTCGCCGGAGTCGCCCTCGAGCCTCTTCTGGAGGTTTCGGACAGCCCGCAGCCAACGGGCGGACGCCGCATCCGAATCGCCTTCGTCGCCGTTCCCGACACCATCACCGAGCAGAGCTCGACGTGAGCTTGGGCTGGCAGAAGAGGACGCAGCGCGACATCGCCAGCCTGCCGGTGCGATGGCCCTTCGTGGCGGTTGCAGTCGCCATGCCAGCTCTCAAGTCAGCAACCGGCATCGACGGAGGTGCGATCTTCCAGATACTCGCGGCGGAGGACCTTGGGCTCGACTCGAGAGCGATCGGCATCGCCTTCGCGATGGGGGTGCTCTCGCTGCCCGTCCAACTCATCGCGGCGCGCCTACCCCTGTGGCGAGCCCGACAGCACCTCCAGGTCTTCCTTGCCCTCGCCGCCATCCAGTGCTGGGTCCTCGCGCTTCTCGTCGGGTTCGACGTGGCGGGTCAACGGGTCGCCCTGGTGGCACTCGGTGTGACGGTCATAGCGGAGATCAGTCTCTCGGTCCTTTACGCCCCCGCATGGCAACCGCTGCTCAAGTTCGCACTCACCACCGAGGGCCGGCAGGCCGTGAACTCGCGAGCGCGTGCCGGAGGAGGCGTCCTGGCCGCCGCCACGGTGATCGTCGTCGGCGCTGTGGGAGCAGACCTGCGAACAGTGATTCTCGTGATGGTTGGCGCGTTGGCCGCTCTCCTCGCCATCACGGTGAGTCGTCTCCCATCGCCGGCACGGCCGGTATCTCGGGACACTGACGTCGCGGCCATCAAGCAGCAGCAGCCGCTTCCGGCCGGGCTGAGATGGATCTACTTCGTGCTCGGCCTCAGCGGCTTGGCCGCGGTGTGGCCGCTGTTCCTCGTGTACGCGCATGACGTGCTCTGGCCCACGGCCAATCTCGGGCTTCTCGGTGCCGTTCAGCTCGGCGGCTCATTGCTCGCCGCCGCGACGTGGCGGCCGACTGAAGCCGACCTCACCTCACGCACGACACGAGCCAGCGGTGTCCTGATCGCCGCCGTCATCGCCCTAGTCGTCGTCCGTGTTCCTGTGGAGAGCCGGGCGGAGGAGGTCGTGACCCTCGCCGCGCTCGCAACGGGCGCCGCCTCGGCGGCCACGATCGCCCTGGCCCTGCTCGAAGGCGCCCACCGAGAGGTAGACGACGAAACCTCCGTCAAGGCGCTCACGATCTTGGACGTCGTGGAGTCGACCTCGCTGCAAGTCGGACTGCTGATCGCTGGATTTCTCGTGTCAGCCAGCGCGACTCGGACCGAATGGCTCGTTGACCCCTATCGCCTGTACCTGCTCATCGTCACGGTCGGGATAGTCCTTGCGCTGAGAGCGCGCCCGCTTCGCTGAGTTGCTCGCCAGAGAACGAGCCGCGCCGCCGGAGCGTCGCCCCGAGCAGGCGTATCGCCGTCCGCGATTCGACCTGACCTGGGTACCTCGCGTACGCAACCGAAATCGGCGGCGAGCTCGTCTGCAACCCGGCCGGTTGAAAGACCTAGATCGGACGATCTCACGGCGCGGCGTCCGCTGTGGCGTCGACCAGCACATCAGTAGGCGCCGCAGTGGAATTGGCCGTCCTGGTCGTCCTGCTGGCCAACTCCCCGCCAAGACCAGCCATTCCGCCGATGCTCAGCGACGGCACCTCAGACGAGCCACCGGGGCCGTAGACCAACTCCGAGCGGCAGGAATCCCGAGGATCACAGAACTGTCCACTTGTGACCCGACCCGCCCATCGAGGTCGCAACACCGCGCCTCTAGACAACGCCTTCATGTAGCGGTCGACCCAGGCGCGCTGTCGCTGCGGACGGCTCGCTGAGATGTTCCTGCCGGACCCGACTTCCTTCATGCGGGTGCGGGCCCGCTGCAGGGAACTGTTCACCGATGCGACGGTCGTGCCGAGGACCTCCGCGGCCTCGGACGCGGCGAAGTTGAGCACGTCGCGCAGGATCAGCGCCCCCGCTGACGCGCCGACAGGTGCTGCAGGGCGGCGGCGAACGCCAAGCGCAGGCTGCTGCGCTCGATCTCGGCTGCAGCCGGATCTTGCGTCGAGCCACGAGTCGGGCAGGGGCTGGAGCCAGGCAAGGTTCTCACCTGCGATGAGCGGTCCGAGCGGGTCCGACGTGGCCACCGCCTGCGACGGCAGCGGTCGGCGGCCGCGGACCTCTAGGGCGGTCAGGCAGACGTTGGTCGCGATCCGGTAGAGCCAGGTGCGCAGTGAGCTGCGGGTCTCGTCGTACTGCTCTTGCGCGCGCCAGGCCCTCAGGTACGTGTCCTGGATCAAGTCCTCGGCGTCGTGCGCCGAGCCGAGCATCCGGTAGCAGTACGCGAGGAGCTCCGTCCGAGACGGTTCGACCAGGCGATCGAAGCCTTCGAGCTTCGTCGTCACGCCCTCGCCCCATTCTTTGCTTCCATTGGGGTCCTGCACAGGTGCCAGCAGCGGACTGTTGTGATAGGCGGCGATCAGCCACTGGCCGTCCCGCTTCTCGAAAACCCAGGTCGCGTTGACCTTCCCGGTGTCCGGAACCTCGGTCGTGCCGCCGAACAGGATGCCGGATTTGCTTACGACGATCGCTGCGTCCCCGCCGACGTACCGGATGCTGAGCTGCTTGTTGTAGATCGAGATGCCCTTGAGCGGTACCGCGAAGGCCAGGGCCACGTTCTCGCGGATCACGTCACGACTCTCGTGGAGCAACTGGTCATGATGGCGGTCGCGTCCGCGGCGTAGTTGGCGACCATGCCGTCGGCGTCGCCAGCCGCCCACGCCTCGTAGGAGGCAACCAGCACGGCCTGGATGGCGGCCTCGTCTTCCGCACGACTGTCTGGCATCGGGTGCTCCCTTGTGATCGGTTCGCCCGGGATGTTCCGGCCAACTCGTCAATACATACCGGCGGCGGGGTCGGAACTCATCGCGATGCCGTCGGTTTCACGGTTTGGGGCTCTTCGGAGAATGAGCGGGGTGTAGCAGTGTGGCGGGGTCCACCGGGCGCAGCACAGGGCCCGAAGAATCGGTGGTTCCTACACCGTCCAATGCTCCGGAGCCCCTGTGGAGACCAACGCTACGCGCACGTGCGAGCGTCTCGTCGGACTGCCCGACGTGACCGTCCTCGCCGTCGACGACCAGCCCGCTCAACCGATCCGTTCCATGTCGAACAGCGCCTGCACCGACCGGTCTGCGCCGAGTGCGCGACGCCGGCGTGGATCAAGGGGCGCCCGTCGGTCGAGCTGGTCGATCTGCCGTGCTTCGGGCGGTCGGCGCTGCTGGTGTGGAGCAAGCACCGCTGGTGCTGCCCGGCGCCGGCGTGTCCGACCGGTTCGTGGACCGGCCAAGACCGGGCGATCGCAGCACCGCGGCTGGTGATGACCGACCGCGCCGGGCGGTGGATCACTGAGCAGGTCGGCCGGCTCGGCCGGACCGTCAACGAGATCGCGGTCGAGCTCGGCTGTGACTGGCACACGATCAACGACACCGTCATCGCCTACGGGTCTGTGCTGGTCGATGACCCCGACCGCATCGGCGACGTGACCTCGCTCGGCCTCGACGAGACCCTGTTCGCGAGGGTCGGCCCTTGGCGCACCCCGCTGGTCGACATCGATCGTCGACGTCTGTGCCGGGCAGCTCCTCGATGTCGTCGAGGGCCGCAACGCCAGCGCCCCGTGTGCCTGGCTCGCCGAGCGAGGCACCGTCTGGTGCGACCGCATCAAGGTCGGCACGCTCGATCGTCGGGCCCGTACCGCAAGGTCTTCGACCATGCCCCGCACGCGTTGCAGGTCGCGGATCCGTTCCACCTGGTCAAGCTCTCGAACACGAAGCTCGACGAGTGTCGCCGGCGGGTCCAGAACGAGACCCTCGGCCACCGCGGCCACAAGCACGACCCGCTCCACCGCTGCCGCTGGCTGCTCACCAAGGCCGACGAATGCCTCGACGACCGAGGCCGCGCCAAGCTGCTCGGTCTGCTCGAGGCCGGCGACCCTCGAGGCGAGGTCCGCATGGCATGGCACGCCAAGGAGGTCGTGCGCGAGATCTACACCATCGACGACCCCACCCTCGCCGCCCAGTTCGTAACCCGCCTCGGTGTCGACCTCCAGACTCCGAGTGTCGTCGAGGTCCGCCAGCTCGGCCGCACCATCGTCCGGTGGTCGTCGCAGATCTCGGCGTGGCACGTCGCCCGCGTTTCCAGGACCGCCGAGCCGCCAACAACCTGATCAACGCATCAAGCGATCGGGTTCGGGTTCTCAATCTTAATTGATCGATGCGAGTGCCGCACGCAGCGGCGACCGCCCCATAACCGCTCCGGTTTCCAGCATTGTCTTGACGTTGCTGAGGACTGCCGCCCACACCGCTGCGACCACCGTCACCATGTGCTCGTTCGGGAGGTCGACGTGTTGCATCGTGAGACGGGTGATTCCGTCCAGGTCGTCGAGCTGGAAGCGGACGCGTGAGTCGCCTGCCGGTGGGAACGTGAAGGCCAGGACCGACGGTTCCTGACTCTCGAGGACCTCGCCCGTTCCGTCGTTGCTGCCATCAAGGGCGAGGTGGTGCCATTCCGAGCCGACCTTCCAGTCGGACACGTTCCGGTGCTCCCACCATTGCCCGGTCGAGTCGGCACCGGTCAGTGCGTCCCAGATGTCGCTCGCCGGTGCGGCGATGTAGGTGGTGTAGGTGCATTCGAATTGGCTCATGACATCTCCTCCTGTGGGATCACCGCGGTCTTGACCGGCGCCGTCGATACCGGGAAGCTGCAACTCAGCGGACTGACCGCCCTGGTGCGGTTTCTCTCGGCTGGTGTTCCTCAGCCCCTTCGCCGCCTGCGGCGCGCAACGGTCCATCGGTGCCGGCCGCCGGATGGGTCGGGCCGCCGGCGCGGCGGGTCTTGCGTCCAGATCGATGCGAACATCAGCGGGTCCATGGTTGCCTCCTGCGACTTTGGCTCTTCGCGGTGTCTCGTCTGTCCTCGCCACGATCCGCCAGGGCGGCGCCGGCGTCCAACACCTGTTCGCCCCCGATTGACACAGGCACGGTGTCAATCCTTCGAGCCTCTCCCGCCGGCGCTCTCTATCGTGGATCCGCCCGCCCGACCCGCTGGAGTGGCTCGTGCGCAACATCGACCCCCGGCTGTTCCGGAACTTCCTCGGCGTGGCCCAAGAGCTGCACTTCGGGCGGGCCGCAGCCCGCTTGTACGTCGCCCAGCAGGCGCTCAGTCGCGACATCGCCCGGCTCGAACGCGAGCTCGGGGTACCGCTCTTCGTTCGATCGACCCGCCGGGTCGCGCTCACTGCGGAAGGTGAGCGGCTGGTGCCCCGGGCGGCCGAGTTCCTCGCCCTGCACGACCGGATCCTCGACGAGATGCGGGGCAGCGACCAACCGCTCATGGTGGACGCACTGCGGGACCGGTCGACTGCGTCTCGGGTGCTGTCGCGGGCTCGGGAGCTGGCTCCCGACCTGGAGATCGAAGGGCGCTTCCACGGTGGGTTCGGTGCCGCCTATCCCGAGTTGCTGGCGCACCGGCTCGACGTGATCTTCGGTCGGAGCACCGGATTCGGCCTGCCCTTCCCCGACCACCTGACCCGCCGGCTCGTCCGCCTGGAGCCTGTCGGGCTGCTGCTGCTCGAAGACCACCCGCTGGCAGCGCAGCCCAGCATCCCGCTCAGCGCCGTGGCCGGGCTCACCCTCGACACCAGCGCCGGCAACGTCGCCGCGCCCGAGTGGGTCCAGTTCGCAACCGAGCTCGCGGTCGACCACGGCGCCATCCCCTCCCCAGAGCACCATCCGGGCATGCCGGCAGTGGCGGCGGCCGGACCCGACGAGACCGCCTACCACCTCCGCGCCACCGGTTGGCCGATCATCAGCCTGCTCGACGTTCCGGCGATCCCCGGAGCCGTGGTCCGACCCTTCACCGTTCCCATCCCGCTCTACCCCTGGACGATGGTGCACCGCCGCAACCTGAAGCACGCGGCGCTCGCCGCCCTGGAACAAGCCATCGACCAGCTCGCCACCGCCGAAGGCTGGTGGGCGATGCCGGCGTCGGCCTGGCTGGCCAGCGCCGACCACGAGGTCCTCGCCGCGCTCCACCCATGAAACATGGACGCACAGCGCGGGCCCAGGTGTGGGACTGTCAGACCAACGGTGGGCGGTCTCGCCTGACAGGCTGGCCGCGGTGGGCCTGGCCGGGGAGGACAGTGGAGTGACCGACCACGACGACGCGACGGTCGACGACCGGGATGGTGATGGGGGCTGACGTTGCCGCCGCCGGCTTGGCTGGGTGTCCTCACCGAGCTCTGTAACCGTGGCGTCGCGGATATGTGCATCGTGGGAGTGCGTCACCGGTCACGAGGCCGCCGAGCAACCGCCGCGCGAGTTCCTCGACGCACTGCGACATCGCACAGTGGCCTTCAGTGAAGCCAGCGGCCATGACGGAGCGGGTCAGGGTCTCAAGGCCGCCTTTGCCACCGAGCGCGTGGCGGTTCGTTGAGATCGCCGAAGCTTCTGCCAGAGCCGGAGTGCGGGCCGTACCGTGAGGGCGATGAGTGTCCCCGCTGCACCCGAGCGAACCGTCCTTCAACTTCGCCTCGTCGTCGAAGCCGATGACTACGACCAGGCGGTCACCTTCTACCGAGACATCCTCGGACTCCGCGAGCAGGCCGCATTCGAGGGCGAGGGCACGGCCCGCGTTGCCATCCTCGACGCCGGCCGGGCCACCCTGGAGATCGCCAATCCGGCCCAGAAGCGCCTGATCGACGAGGTCGAGGTCGGCCATCAGACACCGACTCGGATGCGTGTGGCCTTCGAGGTCGCCGACTCGCACGCGACCACCGAACGGCTGGTGGCGGCGGGGGCGACGCTCGTGGCCGCGCCAACCGAGACGCCATGGCGGTCGCTCAACGCCCGCCTCGACGGCCCGGCCGGCCTGCACATCACGGTGTTCCAGGAGCTTGACACGCTCGAGGAACGCCGTGGCCAGCCCGGTTTTGCTACGGACTCCCAGCGACACCCACCACCCTGACCGGCGAGCGGTCCGCCGCGCGACCCCCTCAGGCCTGTGCCGTCGCCCTCTTCGCCCGAAACGCTGCGGAGCTCGGAGTGGAGGACTCCGGCTCGCAATCCTGGGCTCACCGGTGGTGTCGAGACGGCAACAGCTGGCACGCCGATGACCGCCACCGGGGCGATCGAGGGATGGCTCGCGAGTGCCTCCTCGACCTCGCCGGAGCCGACGTTCTCGCCGCCCGACTTGATCATGTCCATGGCCCGGTCGAGGAGGAACAGGTAGCCGCTGCGATCGACCCGGCCGATGTCACCTGTGCGGAACCACCGGTCGACTGGCGCGGATGGCGGTCTCGTCCGGTCGGCGCCAGTAGCCGATGAGGAAGATGAGGAAGTTGCGGCCTCGCGCCCACACCTCGCCGATGGCACCCGATCCGACGGGCTACCCCGCCTGATCCCGTATCGAGACCTCGGCCCGGGGACCGGGCGCCCGGCAGACCGGATCCGGGGAGCACCCTCGCGGTGGTCGTCGTCGCCGAGGACGGTGATTGCTGCGCCGACTCGGTCGTGGCGTATCCCCGGTGCAGCCGCAAACGGGGCAGCGCCGCCCGCACCCGGTCGAGCCGGGCCGAGGGAATCGGCGACGCCCCGTAGACCAGGTCATGCAGCGTGGCGAGGCGCGGCAGATCGGCAGCGAGGTGACGCTCACCTACGCCGCAGAGGTCGCCGCCGTCCTCGCTGCCGCCCTCGACCCGGCCCCCGCCGGCCGGCTGACCGTGACGGGTCGCTCGACGGCACTCGTTCAGCCGGCCGTCGAGAAGGTGCCCTCGTGGATGGTTGACCGGCGACGTCAACGTGAGAGAGAAGTTCGGGGAGTCCTTCACGGTCACGTACCTCCCCCACCACGGCCACGTCGGGGGCCATGCGGAGGAATCCGGCGACGAGTCGCCGGAGGTCGACTCCCGGTCGGTCGGACCGGGCGGCGCGGGTCTGCATCTGCGCCACGTTCGGCACGGGGATGTCGGACTCGAACACCTCCTCGGCGACCACGACCCGCAGCGACGGGTCGAGCTCTGCGGTCGTGCACGACAGCAGCGTCGTCTTGCCCGACCCCGGCGGCCCCGCGAACACGATCGACAGCCGCGCCCGCACGCACGCGGCCAGCAGCGCAGCGACCTGGGCGGTCAACATGTCCCGCTCGACCAGCTCGTCGAGGCTGCGGAACGGGATGCCGGTGAACTTGCGGATGTTGACGAGCACGTGCCCGCCGCGGGCGATGTCGCCGTGCACGATGTGGACCCGCGCCCCGTCGTCGAGCTGGGCGTCCTGCAGGCCCTCGGCAGGATCCAGGCTGCGATGCGCGGTGGAGGCGTCGTCCAGCAGCTTGGTGAGCGTGCGCAGGACGTGGTCGTCGTCATGGAAGACCTCGTCGTGGTAACCGGACGGGCCCACGTGGCGGCGAACGAACACGGCAGCCGGCGCGTTCACCATCACCTCCCACACGTCGTCGTCGGTGAGCAGCGGGGTCAACGGCCCGTACCGGGCCAGGTTCCGGAAGGCCCGCTCGACGACCAGATCGGGGTCGGGCAGAGCGAAGGCGCGGCGCCCGCGGCGGTGATCGTCGTTCCAGCGCGCCACCTCGCCCGCGATCAACGCCCGCAGCTTCGCCTCGCCCCCCGGGGCCGCCATCTCCAGCGAGATGTCCTTGGCCCGCTCCTGCACCGCCCGCTCGAGTCGCCACGCCGGCCCGGTCTCGTCATCGGCTACGGCCACCAGGCGCCGGCCAGGCTCACGGCCGCCGTCGAGGGCCTCGCCCGGGCGCTCGGCCGGCCGCAGCGCTGAGTCAGCGGCGCCACCCGGCTCGAGGGACTGCTCGGCTAGGTGGCTGCCACGAGCGCGGACAAGCGGTCGACTGCCTTGGAGATGTCGTCGCCGCCGGCGCCGAGGCCGACGCGGAAGTGGCTGCGCACGCCGAAGCAGTCGCCCGGTGCCAGCAGCACGCCGCGGGCCGCCGCCTCTTCGCAGAAGGGCCGGCTCGACTCGCCCGAGCGCAGCCACGGCCACGCCGTCAGCCCGCCACGGGGCGGGATCCACCCGATCCGCTCGGCGTGCTCGGCGAAGAACGGTTCCATGGCCCGGAGGTTGGCGCTGGCGACTCGGCGCGCCCGCTCGAGGATCAGGTCGCGGTTGTGCACGCCGATCACGCCGAGTGCCTCGCCGAGGGGTGACGAGCTGGAGACCGTCAAGTAGCCGCGAACGTTCTCGTACCGCTCGCGACGAGCCGCGTCCCGCTCGACGATCCAACCCAGCCGTAAACCGCTGAGGCAGAGCGCCTTCGAGAAGTCCCCAAGCACGGTCACGCCCGGCAGCCGGCCGGCCGAGGGCGCCGCAGGGCCGTGGTAGATGGGGTGATACACCTCGTCGACGACGAGCTGGATGCCTCGCTGACCGGTGAAGTCGTGCAGCTCGTCCAGCTCGGCTTCGCCGATCACCGCACCCGTCGGATTGTGCGGCGAGTTGACAAGGATCAGCTTCGTCCGGCTGTCGCTGCGCGAGCGGATCTCGTCGAGATCGATCCGGAACTCCGACTCCGCCCGGAGGTGGTACTGGCGGACCTCGAGACCGAGCACCCTGGCCGCCTCGGCGAAGGTGGGAAACCCGGGGTGGGGCAACACCACGTTGGCTCCCGCCTCGGCCGCGTCGATGAACAGGATCCACAGCGCCTCGGCCGCGCCCGTCGTGATGCGAACGTCGTCGCCGGTGACCCCCGCCACGGTGGCGATGGCCTCCCGTAGCTCGGCGCCGCCCTCCGGTGGTGCGTAGTACAGCGGCCGGTCGAGCAGACGCTCCCGCTCGTCGTCATCGACGAGCGCCAAGAGCTCGCGGACGGTCCACCGCGGTCCTGTGCTCGAGGCGAGGTCGTACTCGATCGGGGGCGAGGCGAACTGATGCTTGCTGAGCCACTGGTCGAGGAGGAACGGCCTCATCTCCATGGGTCGCCACCGTATGGGGTTGGCGGGCTCTTGCCGAAGCAATACGGGATGTTGCACGGTCGAGGCACACGTCGGCGGTAACGACTCACTTGCCCACGTCTGGGCTCCTTGTCTGGTGGCGTGTAGGTGCCGCCTATGCCGGGCGACGCGCCGACAGCCACGGGCAGACAGCCTCGACGAGGAGTGGGACCTGGTCCGGGTCGGAGGACGACGGGTAGAGCACCAGATCGGTGACACCCTCCTCGGCCAGGTGGTCGAGCTCGTGGTGGATCTGGGCGGGGCTGGTCAGCGTGTCCGCACGAGCCATCGCGAACCACGCGTCGCCGTGGTAGTGACGGATGTGGTCCCGTCGACGCCCGGCACCGCCGCCGGCAGACCGATACCTATCCTCATCTCGCGCTCCCGCCCGCTGGGACGATGGGTGTTTTCGTGACCATGGCCTCAGGATGAACGCCAGTCGACCAGGGGTCTTGAACGGTTCGGCCATCGCGCTGGCGGTTGCTCAGCGGCCGTCTTGGCGAGCCGCGCCTGGGCCCGGCGGGCGAACTCGACATCGGCCGATGCGAGGTCGTGCGGGCCCGGTTGAGCATCAGGAGGGCGCTGATCACGCCGGTGGTGCCGAGGATGATGAGTGGTCCGTCATGGTTCGTCGCGCCGAACAGGGCCCAACAGGAGAGCTCGGCGAGGACCAGGAGCCAGGTCCCTTGGGCGATCCCCGTGGGGCGGCGGGTCCGGTAGGCAGCGACGACGGCGGGAACGACCTGGACGAGGAAGGCTCCGGTCAGGATCGCGCCGAGCAGGCGTCGATCGGTACCCGCCGCGATGACGAGCACGACGGTCCAGGCGCCGATGATCGCCCACACGCGGTCCGTCATCGTGCGGCGCCGGTTGAGCATGATCCCGAGCCAACCGCCGAGCAGCGCGGCCGACGAGGACGGGATCAGCGCGAACCAGTAGCGCGAGGCGGCGAAGTAGCCGAACCAGGCCGCGTTGTTGATGCCGGTCAACAGCGCCCAGGATGTCGACAGTCCCGCGGTGTCGTCGGTCCGGGCCAGCTTCCGGATCTGAGGGACGAACTGTGGGACGGCGAAGCCGGCGGCCAGAACGGGCAGCATCGTGGTCGGGTCCACTGAGAGCAGTCTGGGCAATTTGGGACCACATGTGTTGCCAAGCTCCGCAACCAGATGGCCGTTCGTTAGCATGTTTCACCATGGACAAGATCGATCGCGAGATCTTGCGCCATCTGCAGGAGGACGGGCGCATGTCCAACCTCGACCTCGCGCGAACGGTCGGGCTCAGCCCGACGCCGACCTTGCGGCGCGTCCGACAACTCGAGCGCAGTGGTGCGATTCGCGGCTATCGAGCGATCATCGATCCCGAAGCGGTTCAGAGGTCGTTCCAGGTGCTGGTTTGGGTCGATCTCGTGCAAGGCACCCGGGAGATCATCGAAGCCTTCGAGAGCGCCCTTCTCGACATCCCCGATGTGATCGAAGCCCAGCGGCTGTTCGGCGAACCGGACTACCTCCTGCGCGTCGCCGTACGCGACAGCGCAGAGTACGAGCACCTCTACACCAATCGCCTCGCCGCCCTCCCCGGCGTCCGCAAGGCACGGTCACAGATCGGCATGAAAACCATTCGGCAAGGCCCGACCCTCCCTATCGCCTGAGATCGGGAAGGGCCCAGCACAGTGTCCCAGGCGATGACGGACCCCGTGCCGTCGTGATTGGCTGTCTTCGCCAACGGCCGACCACCGTCGCTCCTACAGCTTGTCGGGACTCGAGGGCTCGGGTCCGTTGGTGTCCAGGAGGTCGGCCAGTTCCTCGAGATCGGAGAGACGGATGTCGCCGTCAAGGCTCTTGAGCGCCGCTGTCAGGGCCCCGGCGGCGCGGCCAGCGCGCAGGCCGGGCTCTGCGTCTTCCACGACCAGGCACCGCGAGGCCAGGACGCCGAGTGTGCGCGCGGCAAGCAGGTAGGCATCCGGTGCGGGCTTGCCTGCGGTGACGTCCTCCGAGGTGATCAGCACGGGGACGGGGATGCCTGCGGCGTCGAGCCGGGCGTGGGCGAGGCGCCGGTCGGCGCTGGTCACGACCGCCCAGGGCATCGTCCGACGGGCAAGCACGCTGATGAGGCGCTCAGCGCCGTAGGTCGGGACAATGTCGGAGAGGTCGTCGTACTGCAAGATGAGCTGGTGCGCCGCTGCCCGGGCGACCTCGTCGGGGGCCAGATCGGGGAGCATCGCACTGACGGTTCGTTCGGCCGGGGTTCCGTGTGCGATCGCGAGCACCGCGGCTGGGTCGAGGTCGTATTCCGCCGCCCAGGCGGTCCAGGCTCGTTCGACTGCGGCGTCGGAATCGACCAGCGTGCCGTCCATGTCGAGCAGCACAGCGGACACAGCCTCGAGTCGTCCGTTGCGTTTCATGACGCGGACGACGCTAGCCACGACCGGCAGCGTTGAGGTCAGTCATTGCCGAGGGTGCAGGCAGTGCAACGCACGACTCTCGGTCGTCGGCGCCGAGGAGTCCGGACGGCCCAGAACCCTGCTTCGCGTGGAGGCTCACGGCTGGCGACCGAGGAACGCCAGGAGGGCTGCTGTGTCGAGCCGGTGCATGGTCGACTCGACGATTCGTAGGTCGCGAAGCTCGTAGATGCTGATCGCCGGGAGGTCCAGGCTCGTGCCGTCCAGGCCGTGGGCCCGCTGGCGCCAGCGCACGAACACGCGGTCGCCGGCGTCGATGAACTCGGCGTCCAGCTCGACCGCTCGCGTCGCCGACGATCTCCATGTTCAGCATCGCGTTCGTCCTGTGTCGGGCTTGCCGGCTGGCTCCTGTACCGTCCGACGTTGCTCGGTCCCTGCACCAGTCACGACCGCGTTGGCCGGTTGCCGAGGTGAGCGACGATCGAGCCTGTCCTGTCGCGATCTCCGCCGCGTCCGAGGATCGTCTCGACCGGGAGCCCCACCGGGCTCAGACGTCGTTCCCGTCGTCGGCCCAGCTGCCCAGCGAACCGGGGGCCACGAGCACGGGCTCGGGAGCCGGCGGGCGCGGGGCGGCGGTATGGCGAGCCCGGTCGAGCAGGCCGCGCACGGCGCCGACCAGCGGCTTCGCCACCGGTGCCGGCAGCGGGGCGGCGTCGTGGGCGGTCTGGGCCAGCCGGCGGCGCTCGGGGACGAACACCGGTGTCGACGCCAGGACCGCGCCGGGCTCGGCGGCGAGGAGCAGCTGCGAGAGGGCGGCGCCGAGCTCGGCGCGCGGGCGCGGCGACCGCGGGGCCCGGTTGATCACGGGGACGATGCGGCCGGCGTCGACGCCGTGGCCGAGCAGGTCACCGAGCACCCGGAGGTGGGCGTGGAGGCCGGCGACCCCGGGCACGCCGACCGCCAGCACGAGATCGGCGGAGGCCAGGGCCTGCCGGGCCAGGACGTTGCGATCCTCGACGTCGGTGGACCCGCACTGCTGCTCGCCCTCGACATCCGCGTCGACGTCGACCACGACCTGTCGGTAGGCGGAGCGCAGCCCGTCGAGGCCCGCGGCGACCGCCCGGGGCCGCAACGCGGTCCAGTCGCGATGTCGCCGCAGCCCGAGCAGCAGGTCGTACCCGCGCGCGGTGACGGTGAAGCACAGGCCCCGCACCGCGTGCGGCGGAAGCGTCGCCGTGCGGTGCGCCTCGACGAGCTCGAGCACGCCGGGGACCACGTCCCCGGCGTCGTGCAGCAGCGCCTGGTGGGCGTGCAGCGCCAGGTCGGCCAGGACGACCAGCCCCCGGTCGCGGGGATCCGTGGCCAGCCCGCCGGCCAGGGCGGCGGCCAGCGTCGACCGACCCGTCCCGCCGGCGCCCGTCACGGCCACGAGCCGCCCGAGCCCGTGCCCCGGCGTCGCCGACGCCGACGGCGCCGGAGGGGCCAGGTCGTCGCCGCGGCCGACCGGACGGGCCACCGAGCCGAGCACGTCGAGCAGGTCGTCGGGGCCGAACCCGACGGGCAGCACGGCGTGGACGCCGAGTTCGCGCCACGACCGGGCGGCGCGCCCGTCGTCGGCCGCGACCACGGCGCACCCCTGTCCGACCGCGACGTCCACGAGGTCGCGGTCGAGGGCGCCGAGACCGGCGTCGACGACCATCGCCGAGAACGGGCGCCCGGACAGCAACCGGGCCCTCGCCTCCTCCCGGGACACGACCTTGACGAAGTCGACCGGGATGGTGGCCGCCGTGGCCCACCGGGCGACCTCGGCGAACCAGGCCGCTCGCACGCCGGCGAGGCCGAGCACGACGTAACGCGGGGTCGGCATCATCCGCCTCCGACGCGGTCGGAGGTGGCCGTTCGGGGCGCGGCGTGCGTGGTCCGCACCAACGTGACCTGCCCCTCGCGGGCGGCCTGGATGATGGGGGCGCCATCGGCCTGCTCGGGAAGCGCGAGGGTGACCGTGAGCTCGCTGCCGTCACCGAACGAGCCGCCGGCCTCGGTGACGGCCACCACCCGCAGGCTGGTGGCGGCCACGGTGGTCTCGTCCTCGGTGGCGTACACGTCGACCGTGTCGCCGGGACGCAGGCGGCCGTCGACGGCCAGGTCGCGGCCGAGGGTGATCGACACCTCGGCGGCCGGCTCGCCGCCCACCTGGTCGCTCAACGCGCCGAGCTGGAGGAGCTGCCCGTCGCCGACCGGCGCCACGAGCACCCGGCCCTCGAGCTCGGCCGGCGCCTCGAACGCGGCCCCCGCCACCCCGGCGGGCAGGTCCATCGGCACGAAGCGGACCGCGTCGGCGCTGACGGGCTCGCCGGGGGCCAGGTCGCGCTCGGCCACCGCGTAGGCGTGGTCGGGCGTGCCCGACGCCTGCTGCCACGAGACGAACGTGCCGACGCCGGCCAGCGCGACGAGGAGGCCGCCCACGACGGCGCGAGCGCCGGGGATGCCCGGGATGCGGGCGATCACCCGCGCCGGCGGCGGGCCCTGCAGGCCCTCGGGCGCGACTCCTTCGTCAGGTCGCGTCATCACCATCGCACGTCGTCTCCCCGGCTCTCCCGGTGTCTCCCAGCGCCCCGCAGTCGCCACCACTCCGCACAGCGGTTGTGGTGACGCACACACCATACGTGACCGCGAGACCTCGGCCAGGAGTGGACCGAAAAGTGCCCAAACACCACGCGAAGAGGTAAGGTGCCCGTCGTGAGCAACGACGAGACCGACTGGCTCTCGACCCAAGAGGCCGCCCGCCGGTTGGGCATCACCCCCCGCACCCTCTACCGGTTCATCGATCACGGTGAGTTGCCGGCGTACCGCTTCGGTCGGGTCATCCGCCTGCGCGGCCACGAGGTCGAGGCGTTCATCACCCGATCACGCATCCAGCCGGGCGAGCTCGAGCACCTCTACCCCGAGCCCGCCGGCCGGGCCGACGACGACTCGTAGAGCGGCACCGCCCCCGAGCACCCCGCAGGCGGCGCGCGCCTGTGGACAACCTCACGAATTCACAGGGTTGCCCCTCTCGTTGCGCACAGCCCCACGGCCGTACCGTCATGCCATGCCGACGTTCGAGGTGATCCTGCGTGACGGCGCCGTGCAGACCGTCGAGGGTGCGGACGCCTACCAGCAAGAGGGCCCCATGACCACGTTCTTCCGTCGCGGCGACGGGCGTGACGTCATCGACTCGTGGAGCACGCGCATGGCGAGCTACCGCACCGCCGACCTCATGGTCGTGCGCCGGCTCGAGGGTCACCAGCCCCGCGTGCACGCGCTGGCCGGCTGAGCCGGGCCACCCGACACCCCACCGCCGCCGGTCAGCGCCCGTTGGCGCTGAAGTGCATGTAGTCCCTCGGGTTCTCCCACTCCCCGCCCCAGCGCCAGCCCATGGCCGCGAACGCCTCGATCGGCCCGGCTCCCGGCTGAAGCATTCCCGGCCGCACGTCGGCGCGATCGAGGTAGCTGCTGGCCAGCCCGGGGATCACCCCACCGTCCCGGACGTAGGGGTTCTGGAACGGGTTGACGTCGATGGCCAGCCCGTACGCGTGCTCGGACCAGCGGCTGCCCCCCCGGGTCGGACGGCACACGAACGCCGCCGTCGTGTTGCCGTCGCCGGTGTTCGGTGCGTCGAGGTCGGCCATCGTCGACACCCGCATGTCCTCGATCGGGAACCGGTCGGCGAACAGCTGCTCGAACACGTGGACCATGGCGTCCGCCGCGTCGCGGTGCACGATCAGCTCGCCGGTGTGCGCCCGGTCGTCGAAGCCCCAGAACGACACCGTGACGTAGCGCAGCTCGTCGAGCGTCACCGGGCAGGCCTCCTGCCAGGTCGAACGGGCGACGACGTCGGCGGGCACGGGCTGCACCTCGGCGTGGAAGGCCCCGTCCGCAGGGGGCGGCAGCGCGTCGACGGTGGGCAGGGCGCGCGGGTCGAGCTCGGGCGGGGTCGGGGGAGGCGGCGCGCCGTCGGGCAGGACGCGGGTGCCCAACCAGTCGGGGCGCGTGAGCGGCGGAGTGGCCGGCGCCGTGGTGGTCGTCGACGCGTCATCCCGGGGCGCGGCGTCGCCGGGCGCCGCGGCGGTGGTGGTCGGATCGTCGCTCGTGGCCGGCCCGGCGGGCGCGCCGGCGCTGCCGCCACCCCCGCACGCCCCTACGGTGACGGCCACGGCGGCTACCACGCACAGCAGTGGTCGACCACGCACCGCCTCGACGGTAGCGAGCCGGGGTCGGGGTCGGAACCCGGCTGCGGTCGGACCGGGGCTCGCCGAGAGAGGTCACCAGCGGAGGTCACTCGCCGAGGACGATCGCCACCACCGCCGCCAAGGGGACGTACGCGGTCGCGGCCACCCCTGTCCCCGTCCGCAGCGTCGCGACGTCCTGCCCCACGGCGCCCACCAGCCCCGCGATCGTCTCGCCGTCGGCGGTCACCACGCGCACGGGCTCGCGCTCAGCGGCGAGCCCGACGAGGACGTCGGCCATGCGCAGCGAGGAGTGCGGGACGGAGCGATCGCCGCTGACCGCCCGTACCCCGGGCCCGGTCCGCACCGAGCACACCGCGCCGAGGACCACGACGGCCACGCCCGCCCGCGGGTCGTCGGCCGCCACCGCCACCAGGTCGGCGCCGAGCGCACGGACCCGGCCCGCGAACGGCCCGCCGGCCCGGAGGTGCAGCCGCACCGGCACGGCGCGGTCGGCCAGGTCGGCGAGCATGCCGGCGAACGATCCCTCCTCCTCGGCCTGCCGGCGCAGCCACTGCTCGCGGGCGCGGGACTCGGCCGCGGCATCGACGCGAGCCTCCGCAGCCCACCGTTCGAGGCGCGCCGCCCACTCCCCGTCTCGTGGACCGACGAGGTCGGCCGGGCGATGGGGCGGGAGCACCGGCGTGACGCTACCCGGAGGCCCGCGCCGCAGGAGCCGGCGATGTGCGTAACCTGGTGCCCTCGTGGCGACCACCCAGGTCAAGATCTCCGTCCCCGGCAACCACCTCATGGCCGACCTCCTCGGCCAGCGCGACGAGTTGCTGCGCGTGGTCGAGTCCGCGTTCAGCGGCGTCGAGATCCACGTCCGGGGCAACGAGATCGCCATCACGGGAGACGAGGCCGACAAGGTCGGCCACCTGTTCGAGGAGCTGGTACTGCTGCTCGAACGGGGCCAGCGCCTCGAGCCCGCCAGCGTCGTCCGCACCATCGACATGGTCCGCCACGACGAACGGCCGTCGGAGGTGCTCACCGCCGAGGTGCTGCGGTCGGCCCGGGGCCGCACGATCCGGCCCAAGTCCGCGGGCCAGAAGCGCTACGTCGACGCCATCCGCGAGAACGTCATCACGTTCGGCCTCGGCCCGGCCGGCACCGGCAAGTCGTGGCTCGCGGTGGCGATGGCCGTGCAGGCGCTCCAGGCCAAGCAGGTCGAGCGCATCATCCTCCACGCGCCCCGCGGTCGAGGCCGGCGAGCGGCTCGGGTTCCTGCCCGGCGACCTGGCGGCCAAGATCGATCCCTACCTTCGCCCCCTGTACGACGCGCTCTACGACATGGTCGAGACCGAGGGCGCGCAGCGGCTGCTCGAGCGCGGCACGGTCGAGGTGGCGCCGCTGGCCTTCATGCGCGGCCGCACCCTCAACCAGAGCTTCATCATCCTCGACGAGGCCCAGAACGCCACGCCCGAGCAGATGAAGATGTTCCTGACCCGCATCGGGTTCGGCTCGCGGGTGGTCGTCACGGCCGACATGACCCAGGTCGACCTGCCGACCGGGCGCAGCGGCATGACGCACCTCGAGCACACGCTGACGGGCATCGACGGGCTGGCCTTCGTCCGCATGGGGTCGAAGGACGTCGTGCGCCACCGCATCGTGCAGGACATCGTCGACGCCTACGAGCGCGCCGAGGCGGCGGACGCCCCGTGAGCCCGCCGTCCGACGCCCCGCCACCGGGGGCGTCGCATCCCAGCGACGACGCCGACATCCGCCCCGCCACCCGACCGCTCCGCAAGGGGCCAGAGGGCGACGTCCAGGTGTTCGGGGCCGACGAGCAGAGCGCGGCGGCCGTCGACGTCGACCGCTGGGTCGCACTCGCCCGCGACGTGCTCGTGGCGGAGGGGGTCAGTGGCGAGGCCGAGCTGTCGCTGCTCTTCGTCGACGAGGACGCCATCGCCGAACTGAACGGGCGGTTCATGGACGCCGAGGGCCCCACCGACGTGCTGGCCTTCCCCATCGACGACCCCGTGATCGCAGGACGGTGGCCCGACGCCGGGTCGGCCGGTCCCGACCGCGACGAGCCCGAATCGGGCGACCTGCCGCTCCTGCTCGGAGACGTCGTGGTGTGCCCGGCGGTGGCGGAGCGCCAGGCGCCCGCCCACGCCGGCAGCTACGACGACGAGATGGCGCTGCTCGTCGTGCACGGGGTGCTGCACGTCCTCGGGCACGACCACGCCGAGCCCGAGGAGACCGCGGTCATGCAGGCCCGCGAGCGCGAGCTGCTCGACCGTTTCCACCACCGGCGGTGACGGGTGGTCCCCGCCGTTCTGGCGACGTCCGGCACCGTCGAGCGCGTGGCTGCTCGTGGCCATCGTCGTGCTGCTGGCGCTGGCGGCGTTGCTGGCTGCCGCCGAGGCGGCGCTCGCCCGGATCACCCGCCCGCGCGCCGAGGACCTGGCCGCGGAGGGTCGCCGCCACGGTGACGTGCTCGCCGACGTGGTCCGCCGGCCCGAGCAGACCATCACGACGCTCGTGTTCCTGCGCATCGCCTGCCAGCTCGTGCAGGCCACGCTCGTCGGTGCACTCGCCAACGACGTGTTCGGCCCCGTCGGGATGGCCGTGGCGATCGCCCTCGACGTGGCGGTCGTGTTCGTCCTGGCCGAGACGGCCCCGAAGACGTGGGCGGTGCTCGACCCCGAGCGCGTGGCCCTGGCGGTGGCGCGGCCCGTGCGGGCGCTGGCGGCCGTCGCCCCGCTGCGGTGGGCCGCCCGGGCGCTGATCGGCCTGACCAACGTGGTGCTGCCGGGGAAGGGACTGAAGCACGGACCGTTCGTCTCCTCCGACGACGAGCTGCTCGCCGTCGCCGAGATCGGCGTCGAGGAGGGCGTCATCGAGGAGGAGGAACGGGCCCTCATCGAATCGATCATCACGTTCGGCGACACGATCGTGCGCGAGGTGATGGTCCCCCGCCCCGACATGATCACGGTCTCGGCGCAGTTCCGGGTCGCGGACGTGATGGAGGTGTTCCTCCTCAACGGCTACAGCCGCATGCCGGTGTGCGGCGACGGGCTCGACGACGTCATCGGGCTGGCCTACGCGAAGGACCTGATGGGCGCGGAGCGCGACGGCAAGCAGGACGTGCCGGTGCGCGAGCTCGTGCGCCCCGCCCGCTTCGTCCCCGAGACCAAGCGGGTGCCGGACATGTTGCGCGAGATGCAGCGCCACAAGTTCCACATGGCGGTCGTCGTCGACGAGTACGGCGGCACCGCCGGGCTCGTCACGCTCGAGGACCTGATCGAGGAGCTGGTGGGCGAGATCACCGACGAGTTCGACATCGACGACCCGATCGTCGAGCCGGTGCCGGGCGGCGGCATCCGGGTCCATGCCCGCACGCCGCTCGACGAGGTCAACGACCTGCTCGGGGCGCGCCTGCCCGATGGCGACTGGGACACGGTCGGCGGTCTCGTCTACGACCGCATCGGCCATGTGCCCCTCGAAGGCGAGTCGGTGGACGTGCCGGGATGGCGGTTGACCGCACAGCGGATCCAGGGCCGCCGCATCGGTCGCGTCTCGATCGTCCCGCTCGACCGGAAGGACGCGCCCGCCTGAGCGCGCCGCACGCCGCGCGCCGGGCGGTCAGGTGAAGGTCAGCGTGAACGGCTCGAGGCCGAGCGCGCCGTAATCCGCTCGCCACCGCTCGCCGGCGAGCACGGGGTGCGCGTTGGTGACGGTGCCGGTGGTGACGAGCTCGCCGGCCCCGAGAGCAGGCGCACCGGGCTGCTCGGAGATCACGCGGGCGAGGTGGCCGAGCGCGAGCGCCGGGCTGTCCATCACGTTGGCCCCGGCGCCGCGGTCCACGAGGTCTCCGTCGCGCCAGAGCGTGGCCTCGAACTCCGCCAGCGTCGACGCGATCGCATCACGGTTCGTGTCGTCGATCCGCACGGGTGTGCCGACGGCGAGCGCGCCGTGGAAACCCCATGCCCTGTCGGGACCGCAGCGATGCAGTCGGCGATGTTCCGAACTCGCCAGCCCGGATAGGGGCATTGCCACGACCATCGAAGCCGGGCGCCATCCATTCGACGGCCGCCAGAACTGCGACCGGGTACCTGCCTGACGAGCACGCGGCGCGTGCACTCGCCGAACATCCGTGACGACGTCCGGCGGCCCGAGCCGGGACGGCCGGCCGAGCGCCACCGACGTGCTCGCGGCCAGGGCGCTCGTCGACCTGCTGTCGGTTCGCAGCGCCGAATCGGGCGCAGGAGGCGTTCGCGAGGGCGTCGATCCACGGCCACGGTAGCGCTCGAACCTTGTGGGTTGGCTGGGCGGATCGTTACTTCCGCGAGTCGGTGAGGTGAGAGCGCGATCGTCGGACCGCAACACGGGCCACGTCGGCGACGTCGCAGGCGGTGTCGTTCGCGGCTGCTGGTCGTCGTGACGTCGGCAGTCTTGTCGAGCAGGCTCGGCGCAACAGCTCCTCGTTGTCGGGTCCAGCAGTCCGACGACAGCTTGCGAAGTGGCGGATCGTCGATCTGATCCCGACGACGCTGAGCCGCTCATCGGAAGAACTACGGCGACGCCTTCGAGGCCACACGTGAGACCGTGCTGTCGGGCCTCGGGTCGGCGACTCCTCGTCGTGGGCGCAGAGACCGACGCATGCATCCGCTCGACGCTCCACGGCGCCGTTCGTCAGGGGGTCGACGCGACGCTCGTCAGCGACGCTCACACCACCGCCGACGCCATGGGGGCGCCGCCGCCGGACCAGGTCATCGCGCACACGAACCTGTATTGGGCCGACCTACACGCCGCCGGGCCGGAGGCGGAACGGTCGAGACCAAGGACGTCGACTTCGGCGGCACGCTCTGACGCCTGTGCGACTCGGACGCGGCACGGTGGGTCCACAGCGAAGCTCGGTCCGATGCGGGCATGGCGGGGGGCATCGAGGCGCCCCCGTTCGGCTTGCTGGTCTTGGTCGTCGGCTTCCGCTGACCGTGAATGCCAGCTCCGGAACCGTCATACAGGGTAGGCCTCGTGGCGATGCGCTCCAGAGCGAGCATCGGCGTACCTGGCGGGACCCGGCCAGGCGCAGGTGAGGGCGTGGTGGGCAGTGCGAGAGCGCGCGTGCGAACGCTCGGCCTGCGGGTCAGCTGACTGGTCGATCTCGCTGCTACCGCGCCGCCCGGCGGTTGACGCTGCGTCGCGACACCGACCTGCTCGGGTCCGTTGTCGGCCTGACCGACGCCAAGGTCGTCGCGGCCGTCGCAGCATGAGCACGGGCGATCGCCCGGGCTTCGACGGCCACGGTCCGCCGTCGGCTACCGACGTCGAGGCTGACGGGCTCGGGCGCGAACCCCACGGATCGCAGCAGCGCCGGCAAGCGGCGCACCAGCCGATCGTTACGATGAACGCACCCTTCACCGCCTCGATGCAGTCCTGAAGCGGGTCGGACTCGCCAAGGGCGACCGTGATCATGGCGTGAGTCCCCGTCGCACACGGCCAGGGTCCGCGGCGCGAGGATCCGGAACGCCTCGACCAACACCCGGTCGGGCTGCGGGACGTGGCACAGCGTCGTGTGCACGACACGGTGTCGAGTCGGCGTCTGCGAACCGCAGAGATCGACCATCACCCTGCTTCGAACGTCAAGTTCGCCGAAGCCGTGGCGAGCTCTCGGGCCTTGGAAATGAAGACCGGGAGACGATCGATCCCGACCGCTTCGGTCACATCAGGTCGATCGGCAAGCACCCGGGTGACGGATCCGGTCCCGCAGCCGATCTCCGAGCGCCGCGCCCCGAAGTCGATCTCCGAAAGTACGAGTCGAGCATCGCGCTGTTGCGCCGTCGCAGCGGCGCGCAGTCTCCAACGGATGTCGGCCAGACGCTTCTGTGTGGCGACATCGATGTCCGCGATCGTGGCGTAGACATCAGGCAAGGCAGCCCTCCTCTGCCCAACAGGTCGCCGCTCAGCGTACATGGCGCTGAAGCAGATGCCAGCCGGGCGCCCGGCACCGGTGCGCGTTCTGACGGCGCCGCAGTGCGACGCAGCCCGGCGGCTCAACCAGTCTCAAACCGTGCCTCGACAGAGACGTGGTCGGCGTCGTCGATGTGCCGATCGAGGACGAAGGACCGCGCCATATCTGCCGATCTGCTTTGGAGTACGCAGTTCGTGAGCGCCCGATGAGCAGAGCCTGACCGCGAGGCGAGCAACGTTACGCTGCGTGCCGAGGGGCCTACGTTCCCGATTAGCATCCGCAGCCGTGAGTTCGCTGGGCACTCGGATGGCTCGCCGTCCGCGGGCAGCAGACCTGAGGCCAACCGTTCCGACGCTGGCATGGCGGGGGGGGCATCGAGGCGTTGCCGTTCGGTCTGCTGACTTTCGTCGTGGGCCGTTGCTTTGGTCGTGAATGCCTGGGCGGTGGTCGGACGCCAAGTTCGCCGTCGACGCCGCGGCACGTCAGGCCACCCGCACATACGTCGAGGCCGACGTCGGCGGAACCCGGGCGGGCGAGGCCGACACGGCCCGAGCGGCCGAGCAGATCGCCGTCGAGGCCGGGATGGCGGCGCTGACCGCCCGGGCGTGACCCCGGGGCGGCCTCCGTCGGCCTGTCGGCGCTCGAGACCGTCGGTGGGCAGTCGGGGTTCTCCCGCTGCGCCCGGGCGACGTTCACCGCCACCTACGAGGTCCCCGCGCTCACCCTGCCGTGGATCGGCGGCTTCGGCGACGGCATCGACGTCGTGAGCTCGCACAGCGAGCTCGTCGACCCCTACCGGTCCGGGGTCCCCGGTTCGGCCGAGGCGTGCGGATGAGGCAGCGAGCGCGGGCGCGCAGCGACCGGGCGAGCGTGTTGATGCTGGTCCCCGCGGCGGTGCTGATCGTCCTGGTGATGGCGTCGGTCACCGTCGACATGGCTCTCGTGCAGCTCCGCCACCGTCAGGCCCACGACCTCGCCGCCAGCGCGGCCAACGACGCCGCCACGGCCGCGGCCGACCAGGGTGCGCTGCGGGCCGGCCGCTACGTCGTCGACCCCGACGTCGCACGCGAGGTCGTCGGGCAGGTGGTGGCGGCGAGCAACCTGGCGCCCGACGTCGTGGGAGCGCCTGCGGTGCGGCTGACGGCCGAGGGCGTCGAGGTCGAGGTGGCGGTCTACGCCGACTACATCTTCGCCGGCGTCGTGCCGGGCGCGCCCGACGGCCGCGTCGTGCGGGCGACCGCGACCGCGACGGCCGGGCAGCCGTGAGGCCCAGACGCGGTTCTGATTTCCTCTTGACAACTTTCAGTATTTGTCAGCATTCTTCACTGCATGAACGTGCACGTCACGGTCGACCTCGAGGGCCACACCCTGGTCGCCGTCAAGACCGCCACGGGGGCTGACGCCCGCGATCGGCTCCGCTACGAGGCCACCCGCCTCACGGACGCCCGCCACCCGGGCGTGGTGGCCCTCGTCTCGTGCCGCGACCTCGAGCCGACGGTCCCGTCCGGCGGAGGAGCTCCCACGCCGTCCTGCGAGCTGCGCACCGCCTACGCCGGCGAGCCCGTCACCCGGTGGACGGGCTCGGTCGCCGACATCGGCGGCCTCGCCGCCTCTGTGGCCTCGACGCTCGCCGATCTGCACGACCTCGGCCTCGTGCACGGGCGCCTCGACGCCTCCCATGTCCTGCTCGGCGACGGCGGCCGACCCCGCCTGTGCGGCTGGGCGGGCGTCGACGGTGCGGGTGCTCCCGATGACGTCGCGGCGTGGGGCCAGCTCGTCGACGGCCTGCTGGCCCGGGCCGCGTCGCCGCGTCGGGGCCGCCGGGCGGCTCGCGGAGGCGGGCCGGGCGCCCGCCGGGCGCTGACCGCCCTCGTCGAGCGCGCCACCGATCCGGTCCCCACCCGCCGTCCGTCGATGCCGCGCTCTGGCCGACATGGTGATGACCGCCGTCCCGGCCGCGGCGCTCCCCGACGCCAGTGGTTCCCGCGGTACCGTCCGCGGCCGGGCGGACGAGCCCGCTGCCGCGGCGACCCGTCCCGAGGGCGACACGCTCGATCGCATCTGGTCGTACGCCGGCGAGCCGAGCGAGGACGAGCGGTGGGCGGCCGCCTTCGGAGGCTCACCGCCCGACGTCGAGGTGGCCGCCCCGCCCGACCTGCCGTACGCCGCCGTCGACGCCCTCGACTGGGCTGCGCCCCCGTTCGGCGACGAGACCGACCGAGCGCCGTCCGCTGGCGATCGGCGCGAGGAGCAGCCACCCGGGCGCCCCCGGTACGACGGCGACCGCCTCGACGCGCCGCCGGGGCGTGTGCCGTACGACGGCCGAGACGACGACCTCGACGATGCGGGCGACCACGCCGATCCGTCGGCCTTCGACGACGCCACCGGCCCCGAGGCGACCGACCACCCTCCGGTCCACGACGACCGCACCCGCGACCACGTCCCCGTCGGGCTCCGCTCCCCGGTCGTCGCGGGTCCGGTCGAGCACGCGTCCGGGCGTTCCCGCCGGCTCGCGGCCGCGGGTGGCGTGGCGGGCGCGATCGTCCTCGGCGCCGCCGCCCTCGTCGCCCCCACGATCGCCGGCGGGTCGGGGGGCGGCGCCGACGCCTCCCGGCCCGCGGCCGACGGGCCCGACTGCCCGCAGGCGACGCCTCCCGCCGCCGACGTGGACGGCGACGGCTGCCGAGAGGGGCTGGTCGTCGACGGGTCGACGGTCGACGCCGGGGTGGCCCGGTGGACGCTCGGCGAGCCGGGCGACCTCGTCGCGGTGGGCGACTGGGACTGCGACGGCGAGGCCTCGGCCGCGCTGCTCCGTCCGGCGTCGGGCGACGTGTTCCTGTTCACCGCGTGGGCCGCGCTCGACCAGCCGGTGACCGTGACCCCGGCCGATCGGGTCGCCGGCGGCGCCACCATCCGGGCCGAGGCGACCGGCAGCGGACCCCGGTGTGACCGCCTGGTGGTCGACACGGCCGCCGGGGCCAGCACGACCGTGGCGGTTCCCGAATGACCGCCACCCGCCGGCTCGGCGCCACCCTGCGGCTTTCGGCGTTCTGCGCCGGCCTCGTCGTCGTCGCACGCGTGCTCGTCGCCACCGGGCGGGGGTCGCTGTCCATCCCGCTGGGATCGGTCGCCGACATGGACACCTGGGCGGCCACCGCCTCGCCGGCCGAGATGGCGATGGCCGTCGTCCGCCTGCTGGCCATCGCCGCCTGCGGCTACCTGCTGGCGGTCACCGCGCTGGGCGTCGCCGCCCGGCTCGTGCGGGCCAAGGGGCTGGTGGACGCGCTCGACCACGTCAGTCCCACCCTCGTGCGGCGGCTCGTGTCGGGCGGCACCGGCGCCGGGCTCGTCCTCGGCACGCTCGTGGGGTCGTTGCCGGCCCCCGACCTCGCCGCACGGCCGGGCGCCCCCACCGTCGCCGCCGGGCCCGCGACCCCCGCGGCGGGACCGCCGACCGCCGGCGCCGTGACCGCCACCATGGCGCGCGTCGCCCCGGGCACCGCCACGATGACCCGCACGCCCGGCGGCGCACCGACGCTCGCGCCGGCCCCCGGAGCGGCCACCATGACGCGCCTCGGCGACGACGCCGCCCCCACCGCCGCCATGACCCGCCTCGACGACGCCGGGCCGTCCGGGGAGACCGCCGTGGCCACCACGCAGGCCGGCCCGGCAGCGGCACCGACGGCACCGACGGCTGCGGCGACGTCCGCGACGACGGCGCTCCCGGCGGCGCCGGTCCTGCCCGCGGTCGATCCCGACACCTGGCTCGTCGAGCCCGGCGACTCGTTGTGGGCGATCGCCGAGGATGTCGTGCGCACGGCCCGACACGATGCGGCCGATCGCACGATCGCCCGGTACTGGCGGTCGCTGGTCGAGGCGAACCGCGCGCAGCTCGTCGACCCCGGGAACCACGACCTGCTCGTCCCCGGACAGCAGCTCGTGCTGCCGCCGTTCGCCCCCTGAGCCCGCGCCGGACGGGTCAGTCGCCTGCGGGCTCGATCCAGCGGGCGGTCATGCGATCGAAGCGGGCTTCCCGCTCCCCGACCGCGGCCGAATCCAGCGCCTCGGCCACCGCGGCGTCGAGAGCATCCTGGCCCTCGGGCACCACCTCGTCGATCACGCCCAGCCGCAGCAGGTCTGCCGAGGTCAGCCCCAACCAGCCGGCGACCTTCGGGCCCTGGGTCGGGTCGCGCTCGAGGATGGCGGCGGCCCCCTCGGGGCCGATGACCGAGAACACCGCGTGCTCGGACATCAGCAGGCGGTCGGCGTAGCTCAGCGCGAGGGCCCCGCCGCTGCCGCCCTCGCCGACGCACACCGACACCACCGGGGTCGGGCACTCGGCCAGCGCCTGCAACGTCCGGGCGATCTCGCGGGCGAGGCCGTCCGCCTCGGAGGCGGCCGACGGGTCGGCGCCGGGCGTGTCGACCAGCGTGACGACAGGGAGCCCGAGCCGGCCGGCCAGGTGCACCGCCCGCTGGGCGAGACGGAACCCGGCGGGCGTCGGACGGCCGTCCCGGTGGTACCGGTCGGTGGCGACCACCACGCAACGGGTGCCGGCGACGGTGGCCAGCCCCGCCCGGACAACGGCATCGGGACCCCGCAGCTCGGTCCACGACGTGCACAGGCGGGCGGCGCGGTCGACGCCCGTGGGACGGCCGACGGCGCGGGCTCGCAGCACCTCGCCCCAGGCTCCGTCGTCCCCCGGGTCGGACCAGGCGGGCAGCGGACGGGTGGGCAACGGCTGGGAGGTCAGGCCGAGGGCGGCCTCGATCCAGGCCGCCACGTCGGTGGCGGGCAGCAGGGCGTCGAGCTGACCCTCGGCGTAGGCGGACTCGGCGGTGTGCGAGCCCTGCGGCAACGGCTCGCCGAGGGCACCCTCGGCCACGCGCGGGCCGGCGAAGCCAATGACCGCGTGCTCGACCGCGGCACGCACGTCGACGAGCGAGGCATACGACGCGTACACGCCACCGGTGGTCGGTGATCCGTACACCGCGAGGGACAGGAGGCCCGCCCGGGCATGGCGGCTGGCCGCCGAGGCGGTGCGGGCGAGCTGGGCGAGGGCGACCATGCCCTCCTGGAGGCGGGCGCCCCCCGACCGGGTGGCGACCACGACGGGCAGGCGCAGCTCGCGGGCCCGGTCGTAGGCCCGGACCACCCGCTCGCCCACGGCGGCACCCATCGTTCCGCCGAGCACGTCGAAGCAGCCTTCGATGTAGGCGTAGTGCTCGGTGCGCCCCGTCGTGACCGCCTCGCCGGTCTTGGCGAGCGCGCGCCGGCGCTCGTCGTAGCCGGGGAAGCCGAGGGGATCGCCAGCGAGCAGGTCGGAATCCCACTCCTGGACCGACGGGTGGAAGGGCATGGCGGGGAAAGTTTCGCATCCGCACTGCAATCTTCTCCACACCGGCTGGGGTCAGTGGAGGCGGAGCGCAACCTCGTTGGCCAGCAGGCGGCCACGCACGGTCAACACGGCCCGGCCCCCGTCCACCGCCACCAGGTCACCGAGATCGTCGACCGGCAGAGCCGCCACCGGCACGCCCGTACGGGTGCGGACCGCGAGCTGCAGCGCTTCCAGCCGCCGCTCCTCGGGGTCGAGGCGCTCGCCGGCCGCCTCGGGCGACCGCCCGCCCTCGATCGCCTCGATGTACCGCTCGGGCGTCCGCACGTTCCAGAAGCGGCGGCCACCGCGATGCGAGTGCCCGGCGCAGCCGAAGGCCTGGTACTCGCCCATCGACCAGTACAGCTGGTTGTGTCGGCACTCGTGCCCGGGCCGGGCCCAGTTCGAGATCTCGTACCAGCGCAACCCGGCCGCCTCGAACCGCTCGACGGCCGCCAGGTACTTCTCGGCCTGGTCGTCGTCGTCGGGGTGACGCGCCACGTCGTCGGCCAGGGGCGTGCCCGGCTCGACGGTCAGCGCGTAGGCGCTGATGTGCGGCGGGTCGAGCGCGAGCGCGCTCTCGACCGTGCGCGCCCAGTCCTCCACGCTCTCGCCCGCGCCCCCGTAGATCAGGTCGAGGTTGAACGTGGGGATGCCCGCCTCGCGCACGAGCGCCACCGCGCGGCGGACGTTGTCGGGGTCGTGGGTCCGGCCGAGCCCGTGCAGCACGTGATCGACCATCGACTGCACGCCGAGGCTGATCCGGTTGACGCCGCCCCGGGCGTACGCCTCGGCCACCTCGGGCGTCACCGTGTCGGGGTTGCACTCGACGGTGACCTCGCACCCGGGGGCGCGGGGCACCGCGTCGAGCACCGCCACCAGGTCGGGGGGAGGCACCATCGAGGGTGTCCCCCCACCGACGAAAACGCTGGTGGCGGCAGGCATGCCCGCGGCGACGGCGCGTTCGACGTCGCGGCGGCACGCCTGGAGGTAGGTGCGCTGCAGGTGGTGCCGGTCGGTCCAGGTCGCGAACGCGCAGTAGTCACAGCGCGCCGCACAGAACGGCACGTGCAGGTAGACCCCGAACGGCGACGCTGCGGCGGGCGCGTGCTCGGCTGTCGTGGGGGTCGTCCCCCGGCTCAGCGGACCAGGCAGAGCCCCAGGCTGTCGAGCCTGGCCGGCACCTGGTCGGGGTGGCAGTCGAGAATGCAGGCCACGGCCCGCAGGTCCTCGCGCCGGATGGTCAGCATGCGACCGTTGTAGTCGCCGCGCTGGACCTGGATCATGCGCAGGTACCGGGCGAGCATCTCGCCCTCCTGGCCGCCGAGCTGCTCGACGGCACCCAGGTCGATCGTGACCGGACGGTCGTCGCGGCGCGGGCCCCGCATGCGCTCCGTCAGATCGACGACCTGGTCATCTGCGGTCGGCCCCCGGATGCCGAGCTCGTCGTCGCTGGGCAGCATCTGGTCGACCGGAACCCGGTAGAAGCGGGCGAGCCGCTGCAGGCGCGGCACGGAGATGGCCCGCTCGCCTCGCTCGTAGGCCCCCAGCACGGATGCCTTGAACTCGTGTTCCGATGCCGCCTCGACGTCTTGCAACGAGAGGTGCTTCTGGCGCCGGATCGAACGAAGTCGGGCGCCGACCTTGGCGGCGTAACCGCTGTCGCGTTCGACCTCGATGTCGGTCTCCATCGTTCTGGTTCCTCCTCGGCCGGTCCCCAGACCACGGCCACACCCAGGCAGTCGGTCCGGGCGGACGCCGAGCCGACAGACGCCTACTCTACGCACTGAGATGAGCCACGGACAATCACTGCGCGTCAACCTTTGCGTGAGAAGACAAGATGACACGGAGCGCAGCGAGCGCACCGAGGTCACACGGGGTGACCGGAGCTGTGCCGTTCCCGCACGAGGTCGGCGCGCAGGGCCGCCAACAGCGCGCCGGCGGTGATCGCCGCGGTCTCCGCCCGGAGCACGTTCTGGCCGAGCCGGACCCGCGGCAGTCCCACCGCACGCTCGGACGCCGACCATCCGCCTTCGGGCCCCACCAGCACCGTCGGGTGGTCGAGCGACGGTCCCTCCCCGTCGATGTCCGCCAGCGCCGCGCCCGGCAGGTCCACGACCTCGGCGAAGGTCGCGACCGGATCGACCCGGGGCAGCCTCGTGCGCCGGCACTGCATCGCCGCCTGGCGAGCGATGTCGGCCAGGCGCCGCGCCTGCTTGCCGGCCCTGGCCTCGTCCCAGTGCACGACCCCCCGCTCCGCGACGAACGGCATCAGGCGGTCGACGCCGATCTCGGTCAGCTTCTGGACCGTGAGCTCGGGTCGCTCCCCCTTCACCAGCGCGAACGCCACGGTCAGCGGAGGGTCGGGCTGTGGATCGGACACGACACCGCCGGCACGCTCGACCTCGGGGCCGTCGCCCATGCGAGCCGCCCGCCAGCGCCCAGCGCCATCGCACACCGTGAGCGGGTCCCCGAGACCGAGCCGCACGACCCTCGACAGGTGGTGGTGGTCGCCGGCGGACAGGCGTGGGCGGTCGAGGTCGTCGACGAAGGCGTGGGCGCGCGCGGTGAGCGGGGTCACCGCCGGCGACGACGGCGCGCTCAACCGCCCTACTTGAACGCCGAGCGGATCTTGGACATCAACCCGCTGGGCGGCGGCGCCACCTGCTCGCCGCGCAGCTCGGCCAGCCGGCGAACGACCTCCTCCTCCTCTTCGGAGAGATCGGTCGGCACGTCGACGACGGCCTCGATGAGCAGGTCACCGCGGCTGCGGCGCTCGAGGTGCGGAACCCCGCGACCGCGCAGGCGGAACGTGGTGCCCGATGCCGTGCCGCGCGGGATGTCGAGCTCCTCGACGCCGTCGAGCGACTCGAAGTCGAGCGTCGTCCCGAGGGTCGCCTGTGTGTAGGGCAGGTGGATGGTCGTGACGAGGTCGGCCCCGTCCCGCTCGAAGCGCGGGTGGGGTGCCACCCGCAGGTGGACGTAGAGGTCGCCGGACGTCCCACCGCGCGGACCGACGGCCCCGCGGCCCGACAGCCGCAGGGTCGAGCCCGTGTCGACGCCGGCCGGGATGTCGACGGTGTACGTGCGCTCCTCGACCGCCCGGCCCTCGCCGCGGCACTCGGCGCACGGGCTGGCGATGATCTGCCCCGAGCCCCCGCAGCGGGCGCACGGGGACGACGTCACCATCTGCCCGATCAACGACTGGCGCACCCGCTGGACCTGGCCGGTGCCCTGGCACTCGTAGCACGTCACCGGATCGGTGCCGTCGGCCGCGCCCGTGGCCTGGCACGCGGAGCACGCCACCGCCGTGCGCACCGAGACGGCGTGCTCGCAACCGAACACGGCCTCGGTGAACTCGAGGTCGGCCACGACCTCGAGGTCGGACCCGCGGGGTGGCCCGGCCGGACCGCGGCGACCCGCGCCTCCGCCGAACGGGCTGCCCCCGAAGAACGCCTCGAACACGTCGCCGATGCCACCGAAGCCGCTGAACGGGTCGGCCGACCCGCCGTTGACCCCCTCGGGCCCGAACGTGTCGTAGCGGCGCCGCTTCTCGGGGTCGGACAGCACCTCGTACGCGTGGGCCACGGCCTTGAACTGCGCCTCGGCCTCGGGGTCGCCGTGGCCGGTGTCGGGGTGCAGCTCACGGGCGAGGCGACGGAAGGCGCGCTTGATCTCGTCGGCCGTGGCGGTGCGGGAGACGCCGAGCAGCTCGTAGTAGTCGGTGGCCACGTTCTCCCTCAGCCCTCGGTCAGGCGGTCGGACAGGCGGCTGCTCACCACGGCCACAGCCGCCATCGCCTGCGGGTAGTTCATGCGGGTCGGGCCCAGCACGCCGATCGTGCCGGCGCGCACGCCCTCGATGTCGTAGGGGGCGACCACCAGGGCGCACTCGGCCAACGGGGCCACGCCGGTCTCGCTGCCGATCGCCACGGCCAGGCCCCGGTCGATGACGTCGCGGAGCAGGGACACGACCACGATCTGCTGCTCGAGGATGCCGAGCACCTCGCGGACCGTCTCGATGGCGTCGAACGCCTGGGCCATCCGCGCCGTGCCGCCCAGGTAGACGTGCTCGGGATCGTCTTCGGGACGGTCGGCCAGCGCGGCCACGGCCCGGTCGACGAGCGTGTCGGTGGCGACGTCGCCGGTCGGAGGCACCACCAGCGGCTCGCCGCGGCGGACGCCCGACAGACGCGCCGTGAGGTGCGCGGTGGCGGCCGCCACCCGCTCCTCGCCGATCGACTCGGGGACGTCGACCGTGTGCTTCTCGACGGTCCCGTCGGACAGGACCACGACGAGCAGGGCGGCCGTGGGACCGAGCGTGACCAGCTGCGCGGAGCGCAGGGTCGCCTCGGCCGGGCCCGGGGCCACCACCACGCCGGTGAGGTTGGTGAGGTTGGACAGCAGGCGGCTGGTCTGGGCCAGCATCTGCTCGGCCTCGCCGTGCGCCCGGGCGAAGAAGTCTCGCACCTCTTCCGCCGATGGTCCGGGAAGTCGGGCGGGTCGACGCAGGTGGTCGACGAAGAAGCGGTAACCCTTCTCGGTCGGGACCCGCCCGGCCGAGGTGTGCGGCTGGCGCAGGTAGCCGTCGGCCTCGAGGCCGGCCATCTCGTTGCGCACGGTCGCAGACGACACGTCGACGCCGGGAGCGGACGCGACGTGGCCGGAACCCACCGGCTGCGCGGTGTCGATGTACTCCTCCACGACAGCCCGGAGGATGGCCGATTTGCGTTCGTCGAGCATGGTCACCGTCGTCACGATGGGGGACCCGCAGTCCGGCGCCGCGGCTACCCCCAGGTAGCAGTCGAGTGTACCGAGTGCTAACCGATCGCGGAGCGGCGCAGTGCACCGTTGCGCATTCGGCGGCTGCGCCGTGCTCAGTCGTCGAGGCGGAGGGCGCTGATGAACGCCTCCTGCGGAACCTCGACGCGACCGATGTTCTTCATGCGCTTCTTGCCCTCCTTCTGGCGCTCGAGCAACTTGCGCTTGCGGGTGATGTCGCCGCCGTAGCACTTGGCCAGCACATCCTTGCGCTTGGCCTTGACGGTCTCACGGCTGATGATCCGGCTGCCGATGGCCGCCTGGATCGGCACGTCGAACATCTGCCGCGGGATCAGCTCACGCAGCTTCTCGGACATGCGCCGGCCGTAGTCGTACGCCTTGTCCTTGTGGATGATCGAGCTGAAGGCGTCGGCGGCCACGCCGTTGAGCAGCACGTCGACCTTGACCAGGTCGGACGGGGCGTAGCCCGCGGGCTCGTAGTCGAGGCTGGCGTACCCCTGTGTGCGCGACTTGAGCTGGTCGAAGAAGTCGCGGACCACTTCGGCCAGCGGCAACCGGTAGACCAGCTCGAGCCGCTCGGGCGACAGGTACTCCATGCGGGTCATCTCGCCCCGGCGGGCCTGGCACAGCTCCATCAACGTGCCCGTGTACTCGGACGGGGTGAGGATCGTGCAGATCAGCCACGGCTCCTCGATGCGCTCGATCGACGCCGCGTCGGGCATCGCCGACGGGTTGTCGATCTCGATGACCTCGCCGGTCACGGTGTGGACCTCGTAGGCGACGGAGGGCGCCGTGGCGATGAGGCTGAGATCGAACTCGCGCTCGAGGCGCTCGCGGATGATCTCCATGTGCAGCAGGCCCAGGAAGCCGCAGCGGAAACCGAAGCCCAGCGCCCCCGACGTCTCGGGCTCGTAGGTGAAGCTGGCGTCGTTCAGCCTCAGCTTCAGCAGCGATTCGCGCAGGTCGCTGAACTGGTCGCCGTCGATCGGGTACAGCCCGCAGAACACCATCGGCTTGGGGTCCTGGTACCCCGACAGGGGCTCGGCGGCCGGCCGGCCCGCCTCGGTGACGGTCTCGCCCGACCGGGCCTCGCCCACGTCCTTGATGCCGGCGATGAGGTAACCCGTCTCGCCGGGGCCGAGGCTGGCGACAGGCAGGTTGGTGGGCGCCCGGACCCCGACCTCGTCGGCGTCGTGGACCGCGCCGGCCTGCATGAACCGCAGGCGGCTGCCCGTGGTCAGCGAGCCGTTCACGACCCGGACCGACGAGACCACGCCCCGGTAGGCGTCGTAGTGCGAGTCGAAGATCAGGGCCTGCAGCGGCTTGCCGGCGTCACCGGTCGGCGGCGGGACCCGCCCGATCACCGCATCGAGCAGGTCGCTCACCCCCGCCCCCGTCTTGGCGCTGATGCGCAGGATCTGGTCGGCCGGGATGCCGAGGACCTTCTCGATCTCGGCCGCGTAGCGGTCGGGGTCGGCTGCGGGCAGGTCGATCTTGTTGAGCGCCGCCACGATCTCGAGGTCGTGCTCGAGCGCCAGGTAGCAGTTCGCCAGCGTCTGCGCCTCGATGCCCTGGGCGGCGTCCACCAGGAGGATCACGCCCTCGCACGCGGCCAACGAGCGTGACACCTCGTAGCCGAAGTCGACGTGGCCCGGGGTGTCGATCAGGTCGATGACGTGATCGCGGTAGCCGAGCCGCACCGACTGGAGCTTGATCGTGATGCCCCGCTCGCGCTCGAGGTCCATCGAGTCGAGGTACTGGTCGCGCATCTCGCGCGGGTCGACCGCCCCGGTGAGCTCGAGCAGGCGGTCGGCCAGCGTCGACTTGCCGTGGTCGATGTGGGCGATGATGGAGACGTTGCGGATGCGATCGAGATCCATAGGGGGAGACACGCGAGCGTAGCGGCGCGGGGTCTCGGCCCCCGATCCCGGCCGGCCACCTCGCGGAGGTGACATCTCGGCCACTCCCCCGCTACCCTGTCCCGGCTATTTCGAAGTCGGTCCGCACTCGAGTGAAACGCGAGAAGCCTCCGTGGCGAACATCAAGAGCCAGATCAAGCGCAACAAGCAGAACCTCGTGCGCCACGAGCGCAACAAGGCCGTGCGCTCCGAGCTCAAGTCGCGCGCCAAGTCGGCGGTCACCGCCGCCGAGGCCGGCGCCGACGACACCGACGAGCGCCTGCGCCTCGCCATCAAGCGCATCGACATGGCCGCGACCAAGGGCGTGATCCACAAGAACCAGGCCGCCCGACGCAAGTCGCGCCTGGTCGCCCGCGTGAAGGCCGCGTCGGCCGAAAGCTGAGCGCGGCGGTGCGGCCGTCGCCGCACCCCGTCGACATCCTCCGATGCCGGGCCCGCCGCCCGGCATCGCCGCGTCCGGAGCGAGGCAACGGTCGGCCGTCGACCGTCAAGCGGCCAGACGTACTCGCCGGTGACCGCCAGCGGGCGGGGCGCGCCAGCCGGCCCCGTGTCACCGGGCGAGGCGCGCCAGCCGGGCGACGAGGACCTCGAGCACCAGGTCGTCAGGCCAGGCCTTGCCGCCACGCAGATCGAGGTCGGCCCCCGCGAGCAGGTCGACGGCGCGCACGACGCCGTCGTGGCCCAGCTTGCGGGACTGGGTCAGCGCCTTGCGGGCCGGGAAGGTCGAGCCCTTGAGCCCGAGCACGCGGGCGGCGTCCTTCTCGCCGGTGACCTCGGCCCCGTCGAGCATCAGCATGCGGCCGTAGTGGTTCTGCAGGGTCGCCATGATCTGCAGCGCATGGCGGCCCCCGCCCTCGGTCATGCGGTGCAGCTTGGCGAGCGACGTGCGGATGTCGCCCTTGTCGAGGGCATCGGTCAGCTCCCACGGCGGCACGCCGCCGGCCTCGCCGAGGAACGGCTCGATGTCGTCGACCCCCAGGCGGGCGCCGGCACCGAACGAGCCGGACAAGGTCGCCAGCGCACCCACGAGGCGTTGCGGGTCGTCGCCGAGCCACTGGCCGATGCGCTCGGTGGCTGCCTTGTCGAGGCGGACGCCCGACGCCGCCACCTGCTCGTCGATCCACCCGGCCAGCTTCCGGCCCGGGCTGGCGTCGACGACCACGCCGCCGCTGGCGGCCACCGCCTCGGTCAACGACTTGGGGATGCGTCCGCCCGACCACACGAGCACGAGCGAGGTCGAGGGCAGCGGGTCGGCCAGGTAGTCGACGAGCGGCGCGACCTGGGCGGCCTTGGTGAACATCTCGATGTCGCGGCCGACGACCACACGCCGGTCGGTCAGGAACGGCGGGGTCTGCGCCGCGTCGACCAGGGGGACGATCGTCGTGTCGGATGCGTCGGGCGGGGCGAAGCGGTCGCGGCCGACCTCCTCGACGGCGAGGCCGGGGTCGAGGTCGCCGGTGAGCGCGTGGACGATCCGGTGCGCCGCGTCGCGGAGCAGCACGTCGTCGTCGCCCTTCACCAGGTGCACGGGCGCGTCCCTGGCCACGTCGGTCACGGGCGATCCCGCCCGGTGTCGTGGCGACGGCGAGCGGCGAGCACGGCGCCGAGCACCTCGGCCACGCGGCGGCTGCGACGCACGTCGGCGGTGCGGAGGAGCCGGCACCCGTCGGCGACGGCCAGGGACTCTGCCGCGAGCGCGTCGCCCACGGGCAGGCGGGTGGAGTCGAAGGCGGTCGCGACCCCGGCCCGGGCCGCGACGGCCACGGCCCCCGCCACGGCGCCCGGGTCGGTGACGACCGTGGCGAGCGCCACGCGGACGTCCCGGAGCTCGGCCGCGGTGGCGCCGTCCACGGCGTCCGGCGGGACGAGCGCCAGCGCCGCGCCCGCCCGACCGGCGGCCGCGGCCGCGTCGAGCGATGTGACCGTGACGACGACCGGCACGGTGGCGGCGCCCACGGCGGGGCCGACGAGTCGGGGCCCGAGCGACACGTCGACGAGGTCGGCGCCGGCGGCCGCGACCGCCCGCGCCGTGGCCGCCACCTCGTTCTCGCGACCGAACCGCGGCGGCGGCACCACCCCCGCCACCAGGATGCGGTCGTCAGGCCGCAGCACAGGATCGCCCGGGAGGTCGACGTCGTCGACGCGCGGCGACGGCGGTTGGGGCAGGGTCACGAGCGCCGAGGATACGTCTCGGGCGGGCGGGCCCCGGGACGGTTCTCGCGCACGTCCACATCACGGGGACCGGCCTCCGGGAGGCGGGGCCCCAACCCGCTCGAGATCGACCGTGAGTCGCTCGGTCACCTCGCTGGCTCGGAGCCGGAGGCCGCCGACCTCGTACGCAGCGCCCACCGGGGGCGCCCGTGCCCCCGCCAGCGCGGGAGAGGCGGACGCCGACGCCAGCCCGGCTCGCGGCACGAGCACCGCGCTCGCCCGCCAGCGCTGTCGCAGCAGGGCCGCGACCTCGAGCGCGGCCCGCGAGGGCGTGCGCACCACGACGACGTCGAGGCGGTCGACACCCGCCCGACGGAGCCCGTCGAGCACCGCCGACGGCCGGGCCCGCCCGTCGAGCACGACGACGGTCGCGCCTCCGGCCCGCCAGGCCTCGGCGCCGATCCCCAGCGGCCGGCCGGACAGGTCGGGCCCGGGGGCCGCCAGCGAGGACGCCGCCACGGCGACCGTGGCTCCCGCGACCAGCCAGCCCGCGCCACCGCGTCGCGCCTGCCATCGGTTCGCGTCGCCGAGCGGACGGCCACGGGCCCCGACGCGCCCGGCCTGATCGGCCACCCCGCCCGGCTCGCGCGGACCGAGCAGGCGGCTCGACCGGCTCGACCCGGTCGCCAGCAGCGCACCGGCCCCGGCCAGGGCGGCGAGGTGCGACGATCGGAGGTCGCCGAGCGGCCAGCGCACGGCGGCGGCGGCCACACCGTCGAGCCAGGTCAGCAGGACCCCGGTCGGCAGGTGGATCGCACGCGCCACCGGACCACCCGCCACTCCGGCCACGAGCCCACCGGTGAGGCCCCACACCATGATCGGCCCGGCGACCGGTGCGGCGAGCAGGTTGGCCGGCAGCGACGCCAGCGGGACGCTGCCGAACGTGGCGACGAGCAGCGGCGACACCGCCGCCTGGGCGGCGATCGTGACCGCGAGCGGCGTCGCCAGCCAGCGCGGACCGGGGAGCCGCCGTTCGAGGCGCCCCGCGGCCACCACGATGCCCCCGGCGCCCAGGACCGACAGGCGGAACCCGAGCGACGTGGTGAGCAGCGGGTCCACCAGCACCATGGCGGCGACGCCGAGCGCCAGTGTGCGCACCGTCGACGCCGGCCGACCCGCCGCCACCCCCACCGCCGCCACCGCCGCCATGGCGGCCGCCCGGAGCACCGACGGCTCGGCCCGGGTGACGAGGGCGAAGCCGGCGAGCACCGCCAGCGTGGCCACCAGTCGCGGGCCGAACGACAGCCGCGACAGCAGCGGCGCCACGATCACCATGACGAAGGCGATGTTCTGCCCTGACACGGCCAACAGGTGGGTCAGCCCGGCGGCCCGGAAGGCGTCGGTCATGTCGGGCGGCTGCGCCCTGTCGTCGCCGAGGGTGAGCCCTGCCAGCAGGCTGCGCTGGCGCTCGGGCAACACCTCGGCGCCCGCCGCCAGCGTGCGGCGCAGGCCGTTGGCCGCGGTGCTCGCCGGGTCGCCCGGACGCCACCCGACCACGGTCTCGATCGCAAGGCGGCCCGCGAGGTGCCGGTGGCGGACGAAGCGTTCGTACGACCCCGGACGCTGCACCGAGCCGATCACCATCACCCGCTCCCCCGCGAGGCGGTCGTCGAGCGCGGCCGCGGCCGAGGCGCGGGCCACTCCCCGCAGGCGGCGGCCCCCGAGACGCACGTCGACGCCGACACCGCCCCGCCCGTCGGGATCGGGGTCGCTCACGAGCGTCACCTCTCCCCGCACCGGCCCGGTGTCGAGCGGGGCCTCGAGGCCCGCCACGCTGCGCTGACCGAGGGAGACGGCGAGGAGCGCCACGCCGGCGCACACCAGCGCGGGCTGCGCGGGGTGCGGGCCCCGACCGAGCGCCCAGGCCGCGGCGACCACCGCCGGACCCGCCGCCAGCGCCACCGGCGGGAGATGGCCGTCGACCGCCCCGAGGGCGGCGGCGAACACGACGACGCCGAGCAGGACGGCCCACCGGTCGCTCACGTCGAACCGCCGATCCGACCCGCGTCGAGGCGATGGCCGGGCGCGCCCACGCTCACACCGTCGCCCGGTCGCGGAGCTGCTCGAGCTTGGCCTCGCCGATGCCGCGCACGTCGAGCAGGTCGTCGACGGACGCGAAGGGACCGTTCTCCTCGCGATGGGAGACGATCGCCTCGGCCGTCGCCGGGCCGACCCCGGGCAGCTCCTCGAGCTCGGTCAGCGAGGCGCGGTTGATGTCGACGAGCCCGCCCGCACCCGCGGCGCCGCCGGCGTCGGGCGACCCGGGGGCCGCCGGCGCCGCTCCCACCACCTCCGGTGGCGCCTCACCCGGCCGGAGGACGACGACCTGCTGCCCGTCGACGAGCACCGCGGCCAGGTTCACGCGGGCCAGGTCGGCGTCTGGGGCCGCCCCACCCGCGGCCTCGACCGCGTCGACGACCCGCGACCCGGTCGGCAACCGCTGCACGCCGGGGGCGGCGACCGCCCCGATGACGTGCACCACCACCTCGGTCGCCGGCGTCGTCGAGCCCGGACCCGCGGGCTCGCCGCCCTGCCCTGGGCCGCCGGACGCGCCGGAGGACGCCGTGCCCGCCTGCGAGTCGACCGTGGGCCCGCCCTGGCCGCCACCCTGCTCGGCGGCCGGTTGCGCGAGCGGCAGATCGACCTCGGGCGGGGCGGGAGCCGGAGTCACGATCCGCCAGGCGACGAGGGCCACGACGGCGATCACGACCACCGTGAGCGCCACGCGACCCGCAGGCGGTGGGTCGGCGGTGAGATCGTCGAGGCGGTCCCGCCACGTGCGCGGCGGAGGCGGGCGCAGGCGCGCCAGCAGGTCGTCGTCGCCGTCGTCGAGGACATCGAGGACGTCGGGATCGTCGGGCGGGAGATGCTCGGGCACGCCGGCCTCCGGCAGGAGGGGAGGGATCGACCCGCGCCGCGAGGCGCGGGTGATCGGCGGTTGACGGCCGCGAGGCACGGCGATCGACCCGTGGTCGGGTCACGGGAGGCGGAACGACGCCGAGGAGGTCGCTGGGGCGGCGCCCGACCGCGACGGGGCCGCATCCGAGCCGACGAGGTCCGCCGTCGCCGACCGGAGGGGCACCGCGGACTCCGTGACCCTAGCTGTCGCCGTCACCCCCGCTGGACGCGCGCCGGCCCGTCCCCCTGGACGGGCTGTCGGGCATGATCGTCGGGTGCAGCTCACGGCCGCCGAGGCCATCGCCAACGCCCACGACTGGTTCGAGCTCAACAGCGGATGGGCGCCCCCCGACGAGGACACCCTCGCCGAATGGGTCGACGACGGGGTCTGCCGCTGCCCGGACGAGTGCCTGGTCGCGCCCGACGGCTGGTGCGACCACGGCCTGGCGTCGTGGTGGTTGATCCTCGGCGCGCTCCGCTGACGGTCCGCTGCGACCGTCGGTCACCCGATCGCGCCCCGACCCGGCGGTCGGCTGTGGTCAGTCCGCTCGCGTGACCTCGGCCCGACGGGCGATCCACTCGGCCTCGACCTCGTGCGGCACCCGCCGGTACGCCCCCCAGTGCGGGTAGCCCTGGACCCGGCCGCGGAGGTAGGCGCCGAGGTAGCGGCGCGAGAAGCCGACGAACCCCTGCTCACGCCACTGGCGGACGTGCTCGAGCTCGTGGCGCAGCAGGCGGGGGTCGCCCACCCGGTGCGCGCGCATCAGGATCAGGGGCCCGAGGGTCGTCGCGGCCGCACCGGGCGCGGCGATGCCCACGAGCAGCCAGTATCCGTCGTGCCGCTCGAGCCGCACCGGTCAGCCCGCTGTCGCTTCGTCGCCTGCCTGCGCCCGCCCGGGACCGTCGATCAGAACAGCTGGCGGGTCAGGCGCTTGCGGTAGTCGGCCGTGCGGGGGTCGTCGGGCCCGAGCACCTCGAGCAGGTCGACGTAGGCCTGCCGAGCCTCGTCGTCGACGCGGACCTGGTCGAGCAGCTCGTCGAGCTTGGCGGCGATGTCGTCGCCGTCGCTGCCCACCTCGGCGGCGGCACCGGTGCGCACGAGGGCCGCCACCCGGCGGGTCTCGGCTGTCTCGGGGATGCGCTGGAGCAGGGCCAGGGCCTCGTCGGCCGCTCCGTCGTCGGGCCGGTCCGCGAGCAGCTCGGCGAGGGCGACGATGGCGTCGTGGTGGTCGGGCCGCTCGTCGAGGACCTGGCGGAGGGAGGCCTCGTCGCCCGCGGCGAGCAGGGCGGCGAGCTTCTCCTCGGCCTCGCTCGGCAGCAGGCTGTCGACGAACTGGCGGACGTTGGCCTCGGGCTGAGCGCCGACGAAGCCGTTCACGACCTTGCCCTTGTCGACCGCGTAGACGGCGGGGATGCCCTGGACCTGGAACGCCTGGGACACCTGCGGGTTCTCGTCGACGTTCACCTTGGCCAGCACGACCTTGCCGTCGGTCTCGTCGACGACCGTCTCGAGGATCGGCCCGAGCGTGCGGCACGGGCCGCACCAGGGTGCCCACAGGTCGACGACGACAGGGGTGGTGGCCGACCGGTCGAGGACGTCGGCCTGGAACGAGGAGTCGGTGACGTCGAAGCTCACCGTGACAGGCTATCGGTGGACCCGGATCGGCCAACGGCCCGGCGCCGGCGGCCCCGCGAGGCGTGCGCCCCGGCGCCCGAGCGCCCCGGCGAGAGGCGCGCCGGGCAACCCGGACCGCCCCCGAACCGAGCGATACACCCCACCCGCCGAGCCTCTACGGTGAACCGTCGATGACGAGCGCCCCAACACCCGCCACGGACGCGCCCAAGGGCGTCGACGTCCCGCGCGTCACGTCGTGGTTCCAGGACCACGCGCCCGAGGCGGTTCCCCCGCTGGCGTTCGAGCTGATCGCGGGCGGTCGTTCCAACCTCACCTACCGCGTCACCGACACCGCAGGGCACGCCTGGGTGCTCCGCCGCCCTCCGCTCGGCCAGGTCCTGGCCACCGCCCACGACATGGGCCGCGAGCACCGCATCATCTCGGCCCTGGCGCCGACCGACGTGCCCGTCGCCCCCGTGATCGGCCTGTGCGACGACGAGGCCGTCAACGGCGCCCCGTTCTACGTGATGGGCTTCGTGGACGGCCTCGTGGCCCGCGACGCCCCTGCGGCGCAGGCGCTCGACGCGCCCGCCCGCGCCCGGGCGGGCGACCAGATCGCCGACGTGCTCGCCCGCATCCACGCGGTCGACCCCGACGCCGTCGGCCTCGGCGACCTCGGCCGCCGCGAGAGCTACGTCGAACGCCAGCTCAAGCGGTGGTACGGGCAATGGCAGAAGTCGAAGACCCGCGACCTGCCGGTGGTGGACGAGGTGCACGCCGCGCTCGCGGCCCGCGTCCCCGAACAGGGTCCCGCGGCCATCGTCCACGGCGACTACCGCCTCGACAACTGCCTGCTGGCGCCCGACGGCACGATCGCCGCGGTGCTCGACTGGGAGCTGTGCACCCTCGGCGACCCGCTGGCCGACGTCGGCCTGCTGCTCGTGTACTGGGCCGAGCCCGGCGATCCCCACCCGGCCCTGCTCGAGGCGGCCACCACCCTCGAGGGGTTCCCCGACCGGGCCGGCATGGTCGAGCGGTACGCGACGGCGTCGGGCCGCGACGTCTCGGCGGTCGACTACTTCGTGGCGCTCGGCTACTGGAAGCTCGCCTGCATCCTCGAGGGCGTGTACGCCCGCTACAAGGGCGGCGTCATGGGCGAGACGTCGGGGTTCGAGGGGTTCGCCCGCCAGGTCGAGATACTGGCGGACGCGGCCAGGACGACCGTCGAGAGCCTGCCGCCCGCCTGACCCGCGGTCCGTCCCGTCCTCCCCCCGTCCCCCGACGAGAGGCGCACATGGCGCTCTACGAGCTGATCGAACAACCCGACCTCGACGAGCCGGTGCTCGTCCTCGCGCTCGAGGGATGGATCGACGCAGGCCTGTCCGCGTCCGGCGCGGCCGCCGCGCTCGGCGACGCCCTCGAGACGATCACGGTGGCGCGGTTCTCGACCGACGACCTGATCGACTACCGCGCCCGCCGCCCGATCGTGCACCTCACCGACGGCGTGCTGCGCCGCCTGACGTGGCCCGAGATCGAGCTGCGGGCCGCCACCGACGCGGATGGGCGCGAGCTTCTCCTGCTGGTGGGCGACGAGCCCGACCGCCTGTGGCACCGGTTCACCGACGAGGTGGTGACCCTGGCCCTCGACTTCGGGGTGCGGATGTGCGTCGGCCTGGGGGCCTACCCGTTCGCCGCCCCGCACACGCGGCCGCCCCGGGTGGCGTGCACCGCGTCGACGCCGCAGCTCGCCGAGGGCAGCTTCCTGCGGGCGTCGCTCGACTTCGCCGGAGGCATCCAGGCGGCCATCGAGCAGGCCTGCCACGACCGCGGCATCCCGTCCCTCGGCGTGTGGGCGCAGATCCCCCACTACCTGCCGACCCGCATGCCGTTTCCCGCCGGCAGCCAGGCCCTGATCGAGAGCGTGAACCTGGTCGCCGACCTCAACCTGCCGCTCGGCGACCTGGCCTCCCGGGCCGAGTCCACCCGCGCCCGCCTCGACGAGCTGATCGCCCAGAACTCCGAGCACGGCGAGATGCTGCACCGGCTCGAGGAGGCGTGGGACCAGTCCGAGCCGGTCGACGAGCCGATGGCGATCGGCGACCTGCCGAGCGGGGACGAGCTGGTCGCCGAGCTCGAGGAGTTCCTCCGGGACCAGCGCCCCGACTGAGCGTCCGCCCCGTTGCCGCGCATCGCTTGACCGGCCGGTCAAGTGAGGGGTTAGGTTGCGTTCATGAAGATCGACGGTGGCATCGGTGGGCTCGACACGGCCGCGGCACAGGCCGCCTCGCTCGAGGGACGTGGCTACGACGGCGTGATGTCCGCCGAGACGAGCCACGACCCGTTCTTCCCGCTGCTGCTGGCGGCGCAGAGCACCGAGCGGGTCGACCTCATGACCTCGATCGCGGTCGCCTTCGCCCGCAGCCCGATGACGCTGGCGCACACCGCGTGGGACCTGCAGGCCGCGTCCGGCGGGCGCTTCGTCCTCGGGCTCGGCAGCCAGATCAAGCCGCACATCACGCGCCGGTTCTCGATGCCGTGGTCGCACCCTGCGGCGCGCATGCGCGAGATGATCCAGGGGATCCGGGCGATCTGGTCCTCCTGGAACGACGGCTCCAAGCTCGACTTCCGCGGCGACTTCTACACGCACACGCTGATGACGCCGTTCTTCAACCCCGGGCCCAACCCGCACGGCGACGCCCGCATCTTCCTCGCCGGGGTGGGCGAGCTGATGACCGAGGTGGCCGGCGAGGTGGCGGACGGGTTCATCTGCCACGGGTTCACCACCCGGCGCTACCTCGACGAGGTCACCCTGCCGCACCTCGAGAAGGGGCGCACCAAGGCGGGCCGGACGATGGACGGGTTCGAGCTGACCGGGCCGATGTTCGTGGTGACCGGGCGCGACGAGGACGAGATGGCCGCGGCCGCGGTCGGCGTGCGCCAGCAGATCGCCTTCTACGGCTCGACCCCCGCCTACCGCAAGGTGCTCGACCTCCACGGCTGGGGCGACCTGCAGGACGACCTCAACCGCATGTCGAAGGAGGGCCGTTGGAAGGAGATGGGCGACCTGATCACCGACGAGATCCTCGAGGAGTTCGCGGTGATCGCCCCGAGCGACGAGGTGGCGGGCGCGCTGAAGGGCCGATGGGGCGACGTGCTCGCCCGCATCAGCTTCTACGCGCCCTACGCGGCCGACCAGTCCCTGTGGGACGAGGTGATCGCCGACCTCAAGGCACCCTGAACCGCACCTGACCCGCTTTCCCCGCGAGATCGGTCGCGCCAGCGACCGATCTCGCGGGGAAACGCGTTGAGAGGGCCGTCAGGCGTCGACGAGGGCGAGCTGGCCGTCGTGGTAGCGGCTGCGGCACAGCGACCGCTGCAGCTTGCCCGAGCTGGTCTTGGGCAGCGTGCCCGGGGCCACCAGCACGATGTCCTTGGGGGGCACCCCGACCACCTCCTTGACCCGGTCGTGGACCTCGCGGCGCACGACCTCGCGGTCGTCGGCCTTCGTCTCGGCGACGACGACCAGCGTCTCGCGGCCACGGTCGCCGTCGACGCCGAACGCGATCACGTTGCCGGCCCGCACACCCTCGACCACGCCGACCGCCCGCTCGACGTCCTCGGGGAACACGTTGCGTCCGCCGACGATGATGACGTCCTTGATCCGGCCGCACATGACGAGCCGCCCGTCGAGCGTGTACGCGAGGTCGCCGGTGCACAGCCAGCCGTCGTGGAACAGGTCGGCGTTGGCGTCGGGGCGCTTGTAGTAGCCGGTCGTCACCGACGTGCCCCGGATCTCGAGCTCCCCCACCTCGCGGTCCCGCAGCGGTGCGCCCGTCTCGGGGTCGACGATGCGGATCTCGAGGCCTGGCACCGGCCGGCCGAGCAGGGCGAGGCGGCGGCTGCCCTCGGCGCCCGGTTCGGCCGGGGCCGCGTAGCGTTCGGTCTCGAGCACGCGACGGTCGACGCAGTCGGTGGCCATGCCACCCATCGGCTCGGGGAACGTGCCGGCGATCGCCACCTCGGCCATGCCGAACGCCGGGAACACCGCACCGGGGCGCAGCCCGTGCCGGGCGCCGGCCTCGACGAACGCCTCGACCTGGTCGGGGTCGATGGGCTCGGCGCCGTTGAGCGCGATGCGGAGGCGGGACAGGTCGAGCCGCTCGGCGCGCTCGAGGGCGCGGGTGGCGAGGACGTAGCTGAAGTTCGGGCCCGCGGTGGCCGTGCCGCCGTACGTCGACAGCCACTCCATCCACCGGACGGGCCGCGCCGTGAAGTCCTGCGGGGCCCCGAGCACGAGCGCCGTCCCGGTCGACATGGGCAGGGTGAGCAGCCCGACCAGGCCCATGTCGTGGTACAGCGGCAGCCACGACACCAGCACGTCGTCGTCGGCGTCGAGCTGGGCCGCCTCGGCGATGGCGTCGAGGTTGGCGCGCAGGACGTGGTCGGGGAGCATCACGCCCTTGGGGTCGCTCGTCGACCCGCTGGTGAACTGCAGGATCACGAGCCGGTCGGGGTCCTCGTCGGGGCGCACCCACGCCGCGGGGTCGCCGTCGGCCAGGTCGGCGACGGGCACCATCGGCGGGTCGCCGGGCTCGGGGACCACGAAGGCGGCCAGCTCGGGGTCGACGACGCACACGCGGGCGTCGGCGTTGCGGATGCGCTGGCGGGTCTGGGCCACGAACTCGTCGATCGACGAGAGCCGCATCGGCAGCGGCAGCACCACGATGGTGGCGCCCGCCAGCCACGTCGCCTGGATGGCCGTCACCAGCTCGCGGGTGGTCGGCGACAGCAGCGCCACGTGGTCGCCGGGCCGCACGCCCCGGGCCTGGAGGGCAGCGGCGTACCCCTTGGCCTCCTCGTGGAGCCGCCGCCAGGGGACGACGTCTTCGCCACCGCCGACGACGAACGTGACGGAGGTGTCGCGCTGGGCGGCGCGCTCGAGGCGTTGGAGGAGTGACGGCATCGAACGTCCGACCTTCCCCGGGCGGGCGCGGTTACACCCGTAATGCCCTGTGACGGATGTCTCACGACATCGTCCCAGGCGGCGGCCGGTTTCGGCTTCCGGGCAGGCCGCGGCGGGCCGGTACCCTTGCGCTCCATGGCCGAGCCGCAGCCGCCGAGCACCGAGTTCCCCGGGGCCGACACGCCCCCGCACCGCTACACGGCCGCGCTCGCCGGCGAGATCGAGACCGCCTGGCAGGACCGCTGGGAGCGCGAGGGCACGTTCTTCAGCCCCAACCCGGTCGGTGACCTGAGCGCGGGGTTCGACAAGGTCGCCGACCTGCCCAAGCTGTACGTGCTCGACATGTTCCCGTACCCCAGCGGCGCGGGCCTGCACGTCGGGCACCCCCTGGGCTACATCGGCACCGACGTGTACGCCCGCTACCAGCGCATGACCGGCCACAACGTCGTGCACACGATGGGCTACGACGCCTTCGGCCTCCCGGCCGAGCAGTACGCGGTGCAGACAGGGCAGCACCCCCGCGTCACGACCGAGTCCAACATCGCCACGATGCGCCGGCAGCTCCGGCGGCTGGGCCTGGCCCACGACCCCCGCCGGTCGATCTCGACGATCGACGAGGGCTACTACCGCTGGACCCAGTGGATCTTCCTGCAGATCTTCAACTCCTGGTACGACACCGAGGCCGACCGCGCCCGCCCCGTCGTCGACCTCGTCGCCGAGCTCGAGGCGGGCGCCCGCCAGCCGGGCGAGGGCACCAACCCCTACGGGCGGCCGTGGGTCGAGCTGTCGGCCACCGAGCGTCGGGTCGTGGTCGACAACCACCGCCTGGCGTACGTCCACGAGGCCCCGGTCAACTGGTGCCCCGGCCTGGGCACGGTGCTGGCCAACGAGGAGGTGACCGCCGACGGGCGCAGCGAGCGCGGCAACTTCCCCGTGTTCAAGCGGCCGCTGCGGCAGTGGATGATGCGCATCACCGCGTACGCGGACCGCCTGATCTCCGACCTCGACGCCCTCGACTGGCCCGAAGCCATCAAGCTGCAGCAGCGGAACTGGATCGGGCGGTCCGAGGGCGCCCTGGTGCGCTTCCCCACCGCGACGGCCGACGGGTCCGCCGGGCCGGCGATCGAGGTGTTCACCACCCGCCCCGACACGCTGTTCGGGGCCACCTACATGGTGCTGGCCCCCGAACATCCGCTGGTCGAGCAGCTGACCGCGGCCGACTGGCCCGACAGCGTCGCCGGCCTGGCCGATGCCGCCCGCGCCGCGTGGACCGGGGGGCACGCCACGCCGGCCGACGCCGTCGCCGCCTACCGCCGTCAGGCCGGCGCCCGCTCCGACGTCGAGCGCCAGGTCGAGGACCGCGACAAGACCGGCGTGTTCGTGGGCGCCTACGCCACCAACCCCACCACCGGGACGCAGATCCCGGTGTTCATCGCCGACTACGTGCTGATGGGCTACGGCACCGGGGCCATCATGGCGGTGCCGGGTCAGGACGAGCGCGACTGGGCCTTCGCCGAGGTGTTCGGCCTGCCGATCGTGCGCACGGTGCAGCCGCCCGACGGGTGGGAGGGCAGGGCGTACGTCGGCGAGGGCCCGGCCGTCAACAGCGCCAACGCCGACGTCGACCTGAACGGGCTCGGCGTCGCCGACGCCAAGCGGCGCATCATCGACTGGCTCGAGGCCGAGGGGGCCGGCGAGGGCACGGTCACCACGAAGCTGCGCGACTGGCTGTTCAGCCGGCAGCGGTTCTGGGGCGAGCCGTTCCCGATCGTGTACGACCCCGACGACGGCCTGCCGCGGGCGGTGCCCGAGTCGATGCTGCCCGTCCTGCTGCCGCACGTCGAGGACTACTCGCCCACCACCTTCGCCGACGACGACGAGACGTCGGTCCCGGTGCCACCGCTGGCCCGGGCGACCGACTGGGTGGAGGTCGCGCTCGACCTGGGCGAGGGCGAGAAGACGTACCGCCGCGAGACCAACACGATGCCGCAGTGGGCGGGCTCGTGCTGGTACGAGCTGCGCTACCTCGACCCCACCAACGACAAGGCGTTCGTCGATCCCGAGAACGAGCGCTACTGGATGGGACCGCAGCGCGACGGCGACTGCGGCGGCGTCGACCTGTACGTCGGCGGCGCCGAGCACGCCGTCCTCCACCTGCTCTACGCCCGGTTCTGGCACAAGGTGCTCTACGACCTGGGGCACGTCTCGTCGTTCGAGCCGTACCGGCGGCTGTTCAACCAGGGCATGATCCAGGCCGCGGCCTTCACCGACGCCCGTGGCCTGTACGTCGACGCGGCGGCGGTCGTCGAGCGCGACGGCGGCTTCTGGCACGGCGACCAGGAGGTGCGGCGCGAGTTCGGGAAGATGGGCAAGAGCCTGCGCAACGCGGTGACGCCCGACGACATGTACGAGAGCTACGGCGCCGACACGCTGCGGCTCTACGAGATGTTCACGGGCCCGCTCGACCAGAGCCGGCCGTGGGACACCAAGGCCGTCGTCGGCGTGTTCCGCCTGCTGCAGCGCATCTGGCGCAACGTCATCGACGAGGAGACGGGCCAGGTCACGGTGGCGCCCGCGGACGGGCCCGCTCCCGACGACGACACGCAACGGGCGCTGCACCGCGCCATCGACGCGGTGCGCGAGGGCATGGAGCAGATGCGCTTCAACGTGTCGATCGCCCGCATCACCGAGCTGAACAACCACCTCACGGCCCGGTACCCCGACGGGGCCGTGCCCCGGCCGGTGGCCGAGTCGCTGGTGTTGCTGCTGGCGCCGCTGGCCCCGCACGTGGCCGAGGAGCTGTGGGCCCGCCTGGGCCACCCCGATTCGCTGGCCACCGAGCCGTTCCCGGTGGCCGACCCGGCCCTGCTGGTGGACGAGACGGTCGAGATCCCGGTGCAGCTCAACGGCAAGGTGCGCACCCGGGTGCACGTGCCGGCCGACGCCGACGCCGCCGCGGTCGAGGCCGCGGCGCGGGCCGACGGCCGCGTGGCGGCGCTGCTCGAGGGCGCCACGGTCCGCCGTGTCGTCGCGGTCCCGGGCCGCCTCGTCAACTTCGTGGTGGGCTGATCCCGCCCTCGCGGCGGTTTGAGGGCTCGGCCGCCTCTGGTACTGTTTCTCTTCCCTTCGGGGCTATAGCTCAGTTGGTAGAGCGCTTCCATGGCATGGAAGAGGTCAGGGGTTCGATTCCCCTTAGCTCCACTCCCCGCTCGCCTCAGTGGCTCGAGTCGAGGTAGGCGGCGAACCGGCGGGCACGGTCGGCCTCGCTCCGCAACGGGCACGACGTGCAGGCAGCGGGGCCGATGAGCCGGGCTGCCGCGCCGCGGTCGCCGGGCGGGGCCCCCGCCTTGTAGATCAGGCAGCACGTCCCCTTGGTCACGACCGTCTGCGGACCCCGTTCCGTGGACACGAGCTGTCGACGGGGTCGGGTCCACGAGGTCGAGACCCGGGCGGCAAGCGTGTCCAGCAGACGTTCCGCCGCGACCCACGCGGTGTCGACGTCTCGTCGCTGGTCGCGGGCCCGGCGCACGGCCGCCTCGGCGACGTGGTCGGCGAGCGTCCCCCACATCCCCCGCAGCCCGAAGGGCGCCCGCGCCCGCACCGCCGCCGCCACGGGCCCGAACGTCGCCACCAGGCCGTCGGCGGCGACCGGGCGCAGGGCGTCGACCGTCGGAACGACGTCGGTGCCGGGTGCCCCCGCATCGGGGTCGTCGGCCAGCACCGACACCGAGTCGCTGGTCACGGCCATCTCGTCGAGCCGCGCCGCGTCGCCGAAACGGAGGGCCACCGTCACGGGGCCGAGCGACAGCGCCCGTCTCTGGTCGAGCAGGCAGCCCACCACCAGCTCGGCGAGGTGGCCCGCCAGCCGGTAGACGATCAGCGCCCCCGCCAGGTCGCGATGGCCCGCGGCCGTCGCGGCCAGCTCGGACGCGACCCACGCGTCGAGCGCCCGCCCGTCGGCCAGCCGCCGGTCGAGCCCCACCCAACCGGGTCCGTCGGCGGCGACGGCGAAGCGCCGCCAGCCGCTCGACCGATCGAGCCGCGCCACGGTGATCGCCGCCACCGTCGGCCGCCCGTCACGGGCCCTCACGGCGCCCGCCGGATGCGGGGACGGTTCAGGTGCCCGCCGGGCGCGAGGCCACCACCTCGGCCCATTCGAGCCGGGGTACGTCGCTCCAGAGGCGCTCGAGCTCGTAGTAGGCGCGTGTCTCCTCGAGGAACACGTGGACGACGACGTCGCCGTAGTCGATGAGGACCCAGTGCCGGTCGTCGAGCCCTTCGACCCGGAGCGGCTTGCCGTAGCCCACCTCGTCGACCGCCCGCTCGATGTCGTCGACGATCGCCTTGACCTGACGATCGTTGGACGCCGACACGATCACGAACTCGTCCGCCACCACCAGCACGTCACCCACCTCGAGCACGACGATGTCGTGAGCTCCCTTGTCATCGGCGGCGCGGGCGGCGGCGATGGCCAGGTCGCGGGCCGATGCTCGGTCGTTGCGGTCAGTCAGGGGTCTGCTCCCTCCCGAGGGTGTCCCCTGCATCTTGGCCGAGGATCACGGTCACGTCGATGTCGTCGTCGGTCGACATCGCCCCATCCTGCCCGCCTCCGGCCGGTTCGAGGCGCCCGAAGCCGAAGCTCGCCTGCAGCCAGCGGGCCTGGTCCTCCTGGGGATCCCCGTACACGAAGCGCGTCTCGGGCTCGGCGAAGGTCGAGGCGTTCCCGACGACGGCGACCGCGGCCCCGCTGCTGACCAGCGCACGAGCGGCCCGATCCGTCAGCGCGGGATCGTCGGTGCCGTTGAGCAGCCGGACCCGGGTGCGGATGCCGGGGGCGGGCGAGGTCGGGTACGGGATCGTGAACGACAGGAACTGGCCCAGGTGCTGCGGGTCCGGCCGGTAGCGCACACCGTCGGCGGTGTCCTCCGGCGCGACGGGGACGGCCGCGGCCGTACCGTCACCGGCGGCGATGACGCGGACGAACCGGCCCACGCCCGTCTCGACCTCACCGGGCAGCGCGCCCTCACCGGCGGCCGCGACCATCGGCAGCCACGCGTCCCAGAAGGTCTGCTGCCGCTCGACCCGCGCCAGGTCGGGCTCATCGGCGGCTCGGGCGGCGAGGAAGCGGCCGACGTCATCGGGCTGGAGCACGACTTCGCCCGCCGCCCATTCGCCGACGGGGTCGTCGAGGCGGACGGTGACGGGTCCGACGGGTTCGACCAGCTGGGTCCACGTGGCCTCGTCCACCTCGATCGTCTCGTCGACGGCGACGGTCAACGCCTCGCCCAGCGCCTGTGACGCGGCCGCGGCCCCGCGATCCGCGTAGACGGTGTCGAGGGTGTGCTCGGCCCCGGTCTCGTCGGTCACGACGATGGAGGCGGGCACGACGGCCACCGAGCCACCGGCATCCTCGGGCTCGAGTGCCAGCACGGCCGCACCGGCCAGGCGCCCGTCGCCGGACCGCAGCAGCAGGCCCATCGTGGGCGTGGGCACGACGCTCGCCTGGAAGCCCGGTTCCGTCGGCCCGAGCGCCTGCTGGAAGCGGCCGACCGTGCTGTTGCGCACCGCGGACAGGCCGCCGACGGCGAGCCCGGCGCCGGCGATCGTCAGGGCGCCCATCCCGACCAACAGGACCGTGCGGCGGCGCCGGACCCGCATCCCGGACAGCGCACGCCGGTGCCGTGGACCGTCGGACGGCGCGTCGGCCGGCGCGCCCGGTCGGTCGGGGGTCGGGGGCCCTGCCCCCGCCGCCCGGCGGCGGGTGGCGGCTCGGGCCCGGCGGCTGGTGGGCCGCGGGCCGCCGCGGGTGGGCTCGGCTCCGGCCGCCCCCTCGGACACGGCCCCGGCCGTCACGGCGCCACCGCCGAGCGGTACAGCCCGCGCCGCTGCACGACCGCGATCACGTCGGGGGTGAGCAGGTAGTCGAGAGGACGCCCATCGGCGACCCGCGCCCGCAGGTCGGTGCTCGACACCTCGAGCCGCGGGACCTCGACGCGCCGCCAGGACCACCCGGGCGGCGGGGCGGTCTCGGCCGCCCCGGGCCGCTCGACGACGACGATCGTGGCCAGCTCCTGGACCTCCTCGGCGCGCTCCCACGACGGGAGCCCGCCAGCGGCGTCGCTGCCGAGCACGACGAACAGCTCGCGGCCGGTGTCCTCGGCGTGCAGGTCGCGCAGGGTGTCCGCCGTGAACGACAGCCCGCCGCGGTCGATCTCGACGCGGCTCGCCTCGATGCCCTCGACCGATCCGACGGCCGCCTCGACCATGGCGAAGCGGTCCTCGGCCGAGGTGATGTCACGGGTCCCGAGCTTCTGCCACGGCAGGTCGTTGACCACCAGCAGCACGCGATCGAGCCCCAGCTCGTGGCGGACGTTGACGGCGGTGACCAGGTGGCCGACGTGCGGCGGGTCGAAGGTGCCGCCGAACAGCCCGATGCGCTCGCTCACGTGCCCCGCTCCGCGTCGAGGTCGGCGTGGACCCGGGCGGTGAGGGCGTCGAGCCCCGGCGACGAGACCACGGGCCACGGGCGCTCGGCCCCGACGGGATCGAGCGACCGCAGCGGCGCCGGCAGCCAGGCCAACGACGCCGCGGCCCGGGCCCGCACGTCGGCGAGGTCCTCGGTGGCCGTCCGTCGCCCGCCGGCCATCACCTGGGTGAGCAGCGGCCGACCGCCGGGAACCTCCTCGTCGTGGAGCGAGACGACGTCGTGGTCCGCCAGGCGCCACACCTGTTTGCGCCCGGGCCAGGTGACCTTGCCGGACGCGAGCTTCATCTTCGGCCCGTCGGCGTCCTCCACGAGCTTGTAGACCGCCCCGAGCGTCGGTGCGTCGGCGCTGGTGCCGAGCTGCGTCCCGACCCCGAAGGCGTCGATCGGTGCGCCTCCGGCGAGCAGGGCGGCGATGAGGTGCTCGTCGAGGTCGCCGGAGGCGAGCACCGCGATCCCGGGCAGACCGGCGTCGTCGAGCACGGATCGCACCCGGACCGACAGGTCGGCCAGGTCGCCCGAGTCGAGGCGGACCCCGGCGATGGTGATGCCCTCGTCCGCCAGCTCGTGCGCCACCCCTGCGGCGCGGCGGGCGCCCTCCACGGTGTCGTAGGTGTCGATGAGCAGCACCACGGCGGCGGGGAACGAGCGGGCGTAGGCCCGGAACGCTTCCCGCTCGTCGTCGTGGGACATCACGAACGAGTGCGCCATCGTGCCGCTGAGCGGGATGCCGAACCGCCGGCCGGCGGCCACGAGCGAGGTGCCGGTGGCGCCGCACATCCAGGCGGCCCGCGCCGCCGCCATGGCGGCGTCGACCCCGTGGACCCGCCGCGCCGAGAAGTCGACGAACGACCGGTCGCCACAGGCCAGCGCGATCCGGGCCGCCTTCGAGGCCAGCATCGTCTGGCTGGCGATGCGGTTCAGCAGCCACGTCTCGACGACCTGCGCCTCGACGAGCGGGGCGGTGACCCGGACGATCGGCTCGCCGGCGAACACGACCTCGCCCTCGGGCACGGCCCAGACATCGCCCGTGAAGCGCAGGTCGGCCAGGTGGTCGACGAACACCTCGGGGAACGTGCCCAGGCCGGCGAGGTAGCCGACGTCGCCGTCGTCGTAGCGCCACGCCTCGAGGCCGGCGAGGGCGTCGTCGAGCCCTGCGGCGACGAGGAACCGGCGCTCGTCGGGCAGGGTCCGCACGAACAGCTCGAACGTCGCCTCGTGCGTGACGGAGCCGGCCTGGTAGGCCGCGGCCATGGTCAGCTCGTAGAGGTCGGTCACCAGGGCGGCAGGCACCGCCCGGCGGTCGAGCCCCGGGCCGGGGGCGGCTGCGGAGGGGCCCGGGACCATGCCCGGAACGCCGGTCACGCCAGCGCCGCGCCCGCGCCGGCCATCTCGTCGATCGCCCGCTGGCCGTCGCCCGGCTCGAGCTCGACCGGGGCGATGCCGTCGAGCACCACCGTGGTGTCGTAGCCCAGCCGCACGGCGTCGAGGACGGTCTCCTTCACGCAGTAGTCGGTGGCGAGGCCCGCCACCACGACGCGGGTGATGCCACGCTCGCGCAGCAGGTCGTCGAGACCGGTCGGCGTGGTCTCGCCGCTCGTGGGGTGCACCATCGAGAACCCCGAGTAGCCGTCCTCGCCGCCGACGCCCTTGAACACCTGGTGGTGACCGGGCCGCAGGCGGTCGTGCAGAGCCGCACCCCACGTGTCGGTCACGCAGTGGACGGGCCACGTGCCCCCGTCCTTGGCGAAGTGCGGCGTGACCGGCGGATGCCAGTCCTGCGTGGTGACGACCAGCGCGCCGGCCGCCGCGGCGTCGGTCGCCGCGCGGTTGACGACGTCGATGACGGCGTCGGCCCCCGACACGAACAGGCTGCCGTCGGGGTGGGCGAAGTCGTTCTGCACGTCGATCACGAGCAGAGCGGTGTGCTCGTCGTAGGGGACCGCCACAGTGCAGAAGCTACTGGCACTTCCGACCAGGGCGGGGCCACCGGCACAAACGCCCGGACTCCGAAACGCGATGGGACACGGGCACGCCGACCCCGTAGTCTGTCGGGCGTCCGAGGTCGACAGGGCCTCGGCGTTCCCTACCGCAACGCACGGTCATCCATCTACGACAAGGTGCGGTTCTCCCCCAATCCGCCTCCCCGCCGCTGTCGACGTCTCGCCGGCACCTCTCGCTGCCTCCCCGGGCATCTCGATCCGCTGCCTGGCCCGCGACGTGCCCGAACCGCCGAGCGCGACGCATCCGCGATCGCTGTGGCGCCGAAGGACTGGGTGACGATCGTCACCGACCCCGAGCGTTGAGGTCGGGAACGAACGCCGCAGGTTCCCGGTTTGTCCCCCTGAACCCGGGAAAACCCGTGTAGACGGGGAATCCCACCGCGCATGCGGTGGTTGAGGAGTACGTCATGAGTGATTCGGTTGGTCAGTACCTCAACGAAATCGGCCTCGTGCCCTTGCTCACAGCAGGCGAGGAGCGCGAGCTGTCGCAGACGATCGAGCGGGGGCGCGACGCCCAGGTCCAGCTCGACGCGGGCGAGCGCGGCCGTGAGCTGCGCAAGGCCGTGGCCGCGGCGGCCGCCGCCAAGGACCGCTTCATCCGCGCCAACCTCCGCCTGGTGGTGAGCATCGCTCGCCGCTACCCCCTGCCGCCCTCGATGGAGCTCCTGGACCTCATCCAGGAGGGCAACCTCGGCCTCGAGCATGCGGTCGACAAGTTCGACTGGCGCAAGGGCTTCAAGTTCTCGACCTATGCCACCTTCTGGATCCGCCAGGCCATCGGCCGGGCCCTCGACCAGAAGGCCAGCCTGGTGCGCCTGCCGGGCGACCGGTCCGCGTCCCTGCGGGCCGCGCTGCGCCAGGCCTCGGGCGACGGCGAGGAGCTCGACGACGAGAACGCCCGCCTCTACCGGCTCACCACGCCGACCTCCCTCGACCGCCCCGTCGGCGACGACGACGGCAGCGAGCTGGTCGACCTGCTGGCGGCCGACGTGCCCACCCCCGAGATGGTGATGGTGGACCGCGAGGAGGAGCAGGGGCTGTACGACCTGCTCGGCGTGCTCGACACCCGGGCCCGCTACGCGGTCGAGCAGCGCTTCGGCCTCACCGACGGGCGCAAGCGGAGCTACCGCGAGGTCGGCGAAGAGCTCGGCGTGACCGCCGAGGCCGCACGCCGCCTGGTGAAGCGGGCGGTCGACGCCGTCCGCGAAGAGGCTGCGGCCCGCGCCAGCGCGGCCTGAACACACCGCCTTCCCGATGCGATCCGATGACGCGCAGCCCGAAAGGGCTGCGCGAATCGCTTTGCCCCGACCCGGGCCTGACGGCCACGATGGTGCACGATGACCAGCGAAGCCACCACTCCGAGCTGGTCGCCCGACTCCTGGCGCCACAAGCCGGCCGCCCAGCAGCCGCCGTGGCCCGACAGCGGGGAGCTCGACCGAGCGCTCAAGCACCTCGGTTCCCTGCCCCCGCTGGTGTTCGCGGGCGAGGCCCGCAACCTCACCGAGCACCTCGCCCAGGTGGCCGAGGGCAAGGCGTTCCTGCTGCAGGCGGGTGACTGCGCCGAGTCGTTCGACGCCTTCTCGGCCGACGCCATCCGCGACAAGCTCAAGGTCATCCTGCAGATGGCGGTCGTGCTGACCTACTCGACCGGCGTGCCGGTGTTGAAGGTCGGGCGCATCGCCGGACAGTTCGCCAAGCCCCGCTCGTCGGACACCGAGTCCGTCGACGGCGTGGAGCTGCCGTCGTTCCGGGGCCACATGGTCAACGACATCCTGCCGACCGAGGCGGCCAGGGTCCCCGAACCGGATCGCCTCGTGCAGGCGTACCACCAGTCGGCGGCGACGCTGAACCTGCTGCGGGCGTTCACCAAGGGCGGCTTCGCGGACCTGTCCCGCGTCCACCAGTGGAACCAGGAGTTCGTGTCGTCGAGCCCCGAGGGCCGGCGCTACGACCGCGTGGCCGACCACATCGACCGGGCCCTGCGGTTCATGGCTGCGTGCGGCATCGACACGGTCAGCCAGCCGAGCCTCCACGAGGTGGACTTCTTCACGAGCCACGAGGCGCTGATCCTCGGCTACGAGGAGGCCCTCACCCGGCAGGACTCCCTCACCGGCCACTGGTACGACTGCTCGGCGCACATGCTGTGGATCGGCGAGCGGTCCCGCCAGATCGACGGCGCCCACGTCGAGTTCCTCCGCGGCGTGGGCAACCCGCTCGGCTGCAAGATCGGGCCGACGGCCACCACCGACGAGGTCGTCGCCCTGTGCGCGGCGCTGAACCCCGACCGGGTTCCCGGCCGGTTGACCCTCATCTCCCGCATGGGCGCCGGCACCATCGCCACCGCGCTGCCCCCGCTGCTGGCCGCAGTGCGCGACAGCGGTCACCCCGTCGTGTGGGCGTGCGACCCGATGCACGGCAACACGTTCACGTCCGACACCGGTCGCAAGACCCGCGACTTCGACGCCGTGTTGACCGAGATCGCCGGGTTCTTCGCCGCCCACTGGAACGTGGGCACCTGGCCCGGCGGGGTGCACATCGAGCTCACGGGCGAGGACGTCACCGAGTGCCTGGGCGGCGGTGACGCCCTCGGGCACGCCGACCTCGACGACCGCTACGAGACGATGTGCGACCCGCGGCTCAACGGCCGCCAGTCGATCGACCTGGCCTTCCAGGTCGCCGAGCTGCTCGACCGCCGCTGAGGCCGTCGCCCGGCGGACCTCGTGGTCAACCGGTGCACACGGCGTGATCCTGCCCCGGTGACGCGGCGATTTCGAGCACCCCGTCGGCGACTTCGAGCCCACGTGTGTCACAAATCGACCCTCGCCGACGTCTTCATGCCATGAGCGCACCGCCGCCCGGGCTGCTGCTGCACCCACACACGTGGCGCCCCGATACTCCCCCCTTCCCCCGCACCAACCCTCGATACGCTCGACCGATCGTTGGCGATGCTCCCGCTCGCATGTGGACGTACCGGCTCTTCGGCGGGCTGGCCGTCGAAGGGGAGGACGGGCGCGTGCCCGACCTCGGGGGCCGCAAGCAGCGGGCGGTGCTGGCCGCGCTGCTGCTCGACCTCGGGCGGGCCGTGCCCGCCGATCGCCTGATCGACCAGGTGTGGGGCGGCGGGGCTCCCGCTCGGGCCGAGGCGTCGTTGCAGGCGTACGTGTCCAAGCTGCGACGCCAGCTCGAGCCCGAGCGGCTCAGCGGGTCCGGCCACCTGGTGCTGGTCACCGAGCCGGGCGGCTACCGGTTGGTGGCCGAGCGTGACGACGTCGACCTCGCCCTGTTCGACGACCTTCGGCTCGCGGGTGACGCCGCCCAGGCCGCCGGCGAGCACGCCGCCGCCGCCCGGTTCTACGACGAGGCGCTCACCCTCCACGGTCCGCTCCTGCCCGAGCTCGCGGGCGAGGCGTGGGTGGCCGACGCCTGCGCCCGCCTGGACGCGGCGTACGCCGACGTCCTCGACGGCGCCTTCGACGCCAAGCTCGCCCTCGGCGGCGGGCGCGAGCTCGTCGGCGACCTCGAGGCGGCGGTGGCCGCCCACCCGTTCCGCGAGCGGCTGCACGGGCACCTCGCCCTCGCCCTCTACCGGGCGGGCCGGCAGACCGACGCGCTGCGCTCGCTCGCCGACGCCCGGCGGACGCTGGCCGAGGAGATCGGCATCGAACCGGGGCCCGACCTGCGCCGGCTCGAGGCCGACATCCTGGCCCAGGCGCCACACCTGGACGCTGCGGACCCTCGACCAGGCCGAGGCCGAGCGACGACGGACGCGTCCACGATCGACCTGACAACGCCCCGGCACGACCCGGCAGCAGCACGACCGACCGAGCCCGTCGCCGGCTCCACGCTGATCGGCCGCGCCGCCGAGGTCGCGGTGCTGACCGAGGCGGCCCGGGCCGCCGCCGCCGGCCGGGGGCGGACCGTCGTCATCAGCGGCGAGCCGGGCATCGGCAAGACCCGGCTGGCCGAGGAGGTCGTGCAGGCGGCGACCGCCGACGGGTTCGTCGTCGCGTGGGCACGGTGCCACGAGAGCGCGGCGTCCGCGCCCTACTGGGGATACACGCAGATCGCGGAACAGCTCCTCGACGCCGGGGTCGTCAGCGACGACGCCCGGGACGGCATCAGCGCCGCCGGCGGCGGCGTCCACACCATCGACCCCGGAGCCGATCGCCCGACGCTGCACAGCACCATGGTCGCCGCCCTCCGCTCGACCACCCGCCCCCTGCTCCTCGTCGCGGACGATCTCCAGTGGGCCGACCCCTCGTCGCTGCGCGCGCTCGAGTTCGTCGCCGGATCGTTGTCGTCGGTGCCGGTGCTCCTCGTGGCCACCGTCCGTCCCGTGGGACCGGACGCGCCCTCGGCCCTGGTCCGCTGCCTCGCCGAGCTGGCCCGCACCACCGGCTCCCGGCGCATCGACCTGCGAGGCCTGTTGGGCCCCGACGTCCGCACGTGGCTGGGCCGGCGCACCGACGGCCCTCGGGTCGACGACGACGTCGCCCGCTTCGTCCACGAGCGCACCGGCGGGAACCCGTTCTTCGTCGGCGAGGTCGTCGAGCTGCTCGCGCAGCAGCACCGTCTGATCGACCTGGCGGCGGCCCGCGCCGCCGGGGTGCCCGCCGCGGCCGTCGACGTCGTGCGGCGGCGCGTCGGGATGCTGCCGCCCGCGACCCAGCCGCTGCTCGCGGTCGCCTCGGTGCTCGGGGTCACGATCGAGCTCGACGTGTTGGCCCACGTGACCGGGACGACCATCGCCGACGTGCTGGACTGCCTCGACCCTGCGGTCGAGGCCGGCCTGCTCGCAGAGGATTCCGCCGGTCCCGCCCGGCTGCGGTTCGCACATGCCCTGGTCGCCGACGCGCTCGCGGCCGAGCTGAGCGTCGCCCGTCGGGCCCGCCTCCACGCGTCGGCGATGACCGCCGTGGAGGAGCTACGAGCCGCCAACCTCGACGACCACCTGGCGACGCTCGTCCACCACGGTCGGGCGGGTGCGGCCGCGGGGGTCGCGTCTCGGGCCTTCGATCACGCCACGCGGGCCGCTCGGATCGCGGGTGAGCGCGGGGCGTTCGAGGTCGCCGCCGGCTACTGGCACGACGCGCGCGAGCTGATCGACCTGGCCCGGCCGGGCGACCGCCAGGCCCGCTTGGACGTCCTGGTCGAGCTGGGGCAGGCCCTGCGCCTCGCCGACGACGTGGTCCAGGCCCAGCAGGCGCTGCTCGAGGCCATCACGGTCGCCGAAGCCGGCGACGATCGCGCGGGGGTGCGTCGTGCCGCGGCCGCGCTCGCCACCGCGACGTTCTGGCAGACCAGCCCGTACGGCGAGGTCGACGCGGCCCTGGTCGACGGGTTGGAGCGTGCCGTCAGGCTGGCCGACGGCGCACCCACCGCCGAGCGCGCCCTGCTCGTCGGAGCGCTCGCCGACGCGGTGTACTACCACCCCGACCGGACCCGGTCGCTGGCCCGGTCGGCCGAGGCGGTCGCACTGGCGCGAGCGGCCGGCCAGCCCGACACGCTCGTCCTCGCCCTGAGCCAGCGGTTCCGCGCGCTCTGGCGGGACAGCCCCGTCGACGAGCAGGACGACATCGGGTCCGAGCTGCTCGCCACCCTCGCGGCAGGCGGGGTCACGCCCGGCTTCGCCGCGGTCGCCCACCTCGTCGTCGCGGTGCTGGCGCTGTCCCATGCGGACCGACGGTCGTTCGAAGTGCACCTGTCCGCGGCGCGCGCCGATGCGGATCGTTCGCGGCTCCCCGGGCTGCTGAGCCAGGTCGGGTGGGCCGAGGTGGCCTGGCTGGCGGCCCGCGGGCGGTACGACGACGCCCTCGTGCTGGCCAGAGAGGTCGATCCGCTCTACCGGCGGGCACGCGGGTGGCAGGCCGACGACATCCTCGGTGCGTTCGAGCTGTCGATCGCCGTCGACCGCGGCACCCTGGCCGACCACCTCGCCCAGGCCCGGTCCCTCGTCGACGGCGGGTTCGCACCGACCGCCCGCGAGGTGGTGGCGTGGATGCTGGTCGAGGACTCCCGGCCGGATGAGGCTCGCGCCCTCGTCGGGCCGGCGGGCACGGTGCCCGATCCCGCGCCCGACTGGCTGTGGCTCGAGACCGTCACGGCCGCCGCGCACGTGCGCGCCAGCCTCGGCGACGTCCCTGCCTGCGAAGCCCTCTTCCCGCGCCTGCTCCCGTTCGCCGGGCGGTGCGACGTCACCACCGGCCCCTTCCTCGGAGGCATCGACCTGGCCCTCGCCCGGCTGGCCGATGTGCTGGGCGACCACACCGCCGCCCGGCGGTACGCCGCCGCTGCCGTCGAGATGCTGGACGCGCTCGACACACCCCCGGCGCTCGCCCGGGCCCTGCTCGTCCAGGGATCCCTGCTGGCGGCGGCCGACGACCCCGCCGACCGTGATCGGGCCCCCGAGGTGCTCGGCCGGGCGCGCCGGATCGCCGCGAGCATCGGCCTGGTCCCGGTCCTCGCCGCCCTCGACCGGATGCAAGCAGGATCCAAGGTCGCAGGCGGCTGACGCCATCAGCATCCAAGGGGCCGGTGCGACCGTCGCCCCATGGCAACGACGCATCCCCCCACGGAGCGGGCGCCCGCCCGCCCGCCCGACCTCACGATGTTCACGGTCGTCCATCGGGCCATGCGCCGGGACGGCGCCCGCCTGGCCGCAGCCCTGTCGGGCCTCGGTGTGGCCGACACGTCCCGCGCCCGGGCACTCCGGCGCTGGTACGGCGCCTATCACGTCGAGCTCGACGGGCACCACGCCCTCGAGGACCACCTCTGGTTCCCGGTCCTGTCCGAGCGCGTGCCCACCTTCGCCGAGCACGCCGACCGCATCGAGCGGGAGCACCACCTGCTCGACGACGCCCTGCGGGGCGTCGCGGCCGCGCTCGACCACCTGGTCGACGCCGACGCCGCGGCCAGCGCCCGCGCCGCCGCCCACGACGCCGCCTGCGAGCTCTCCAGCCTGCTCGACCTCCACCTGGGCTTCGAGGACGCCGACGTGCTCCCCCTGTACGTGCGGCACTTCACCGAGGAGGAGTACGACGAGGTGGAGCAGCGGGCGCGCACGCTGATCGAGCTCCGCCGGCTGCCGTTCGCGGTGCCGTGGATCATGGGAACGGCGACACCCGCCGAGCGCGCACGCGTCCTCGACCGGGCGCCTGTGGCGATGAAGCTGCTGTGGTACGCCAGCCGCCGCCGCCATGCGCGCGTGGTCACTCGGGCCCTCGGCCCCGCGACGCAGGGGGTGGCGTGATGCTGCGCAGGCTCGTGACGTGGAGCTACGACCGTCGCCGGCGCGTCCTGGCCCTGTGGGTGGCCGCCGTGCTGGCGGCCAGTGTCCTCGCCGGCGCGTTCGGCGGTGACAACGAGGTCGACTTCACCGTTCCCGGCAGCGACTCCGCCGAGGCGGTCGCGCTGCTGCAGGAGCGGTTCCCCGAGTTCGCCGGCGGCACGGTCGATGTCGTGTACACGTCGGACGGCGGCGTCACCGGCGCGGCCGTGGCCGATCGCATCGGCTCCCTCGCGGCCGACCTGCGCGACGTGCCCAACGTGGTGGCGGCCGATCCGGGCCTCGTCTCCCCCGACGGGTCCACGGGCGTGCTCCAGGTGCGCTTCGACGAACCCGGCGAGCAGCTTCCCGCGACATCGGTGGAGCGGGTGATGGACCTGGCCGGTGAGGCGGAGGGCGACGACCTGCGCATCGAGCTCGGCGGCTACCCGATCGAGACCGTCGAGCAGCAGGAGGCCGGCTCCGAGTCGGTCGGTCTGCTGGCCGCGGCGGTGATCCTGTTGGTGGCGTTCGGCTCGGCCCTGGCGGCCGGCCTGCCGCTCGTGATCGCCGGCTTCGGGCTCGGCGTCGCCCTCGGCGGCGTGTGGCTGATGGCCAACGTGATCGACGTCCCCGACTTCGGCGTGCAGATCGCCACGATGATCGGCATCGGCGTCGGCATCGACTACGCCCTGTTCATCGTCACCCGGTTCCGGTCCGGCCTGGCCGAGGGCCGCGAACCGCGCGACGCGGTGGTGCTGGCCGGCGGAACCGCCGGGCGGGCCGTCGTGTTCGCCGGGTCGACGGTCGTGGTGTCGATCTTCGGCCTCGTGCTCATGGGCCGCGACTACCTGTGGGGCGTCGCCCTGGCCACCTCGCTGGCGGTCACGGTGGTCGTGATCGCCTCGGTCACGCTGCTGCCGGCGATGCTCGGCTTCGCGGGCCGGTCGATCGACCGCTTCCGCCTGCCGTGGTTCCGCCACGACGTCGCGGGCCGCCGCACGCTGTCGTGGCGGTGGAGCCGGATCATGCAGCGCCGCCCGCTGCTCGCCGGCCTCGGCGCCCTCGTCGTCCTCCTGGCGCTCGCCGCCCCGGCACTCGACATGCGGTTCGGCATGCCCGACGCCGGCAACGGTCCCGAGGAGCTGACCAGCCGCCAGGCCTACGACCTCATCAGGGAGGGCTTCGGCCCGGGCGCCAACGGGCCGTTCCTGGTGGCCGTCGACCTGGCCGGCGCCACCGACGACGCTGCCGCGCAGGCCTCGGTCGACGGGCTGGCGGCGGACCTGGACGCCACCGACGGCGTGGCCGGCGTGCTGCCGCCGGTGCTGAACGCGAGCGGCGACGCCGCGGTCGTGACCGTCGTGCCCTCGACCGGGCCGCAGGACGAGGCCACCGAGGACCTGGTCCACACCCTGCGCGACGACGTGATCCCGGCCGCGGTGTCCGGCACAGGCCTCGAGGCGTCGGTGGGCGGCACCACGGCGGCGTTCATCGACGACAGCGAGCAGACCGCCAGCCGGCTGCCGCTGTTCATCGGCGGCGTGGTCCTGCTGTCGTTCCTGCTGCTCATGTCGGTGTTCCGGTCGCTGCCCGTGGCCATCAAGGCGGCGTTCATGAACATCCTGTCGATCGGCGCCGCCTACGGCGTCATGACGCTGGCGGCCAACGGCGGTTGGCTCGGCGGGCTGGTCGGCATCGACGAGGCGACCCCGGTCCCCGGGTGGCTGCCGATGACGATGTTCGCCGTCCTGTTCGGCCTGTCGATGGACTACGAGGTGTTCCTGCTGTCGCGGGTGCGGGAGGAGTACGTGCGCACCGGCGACAACCGGCAGGCGGTGGCCGACGGCCTCGCCAACACCGCCCGGGTCATCACGGCCGCGGCGGCGATCATGGTCACCGTGTTCGGCGCCTTCGTGATGGAGGACGCCGTGTTCCTGAAGCTGGCCGGCATCGGCCTGGCGACGGCCGTGTTCGTCGACGCCACCGTGGTCCGCATGGTCCTCGTGCCGGCCACGATGGAGCTGCTCGGCGACCGCAACTGGTGGCTGCCCCGCTGGCTCGACCGGCTGCTGCCCCGCATCGACGTCGAGGGCGGCGTGGCGGTGCCCGAGGCCGGTGCGCCGATCGGCGAGGTGGGCGCCTCGGCCCACGAGGAGGAGGACCGGGTGCCCGTGGCCTGACCGTCGCGGGGTCTCCACACCCGCCCTCGGGCGCCGCGCCGGAGACCCGGCCGGCGCCCGAGGCGCGTCCGTCTCGACGAGGCTTCACAGGTCACGTCCGCTGACCCGCCCGGCCGCTGCTGGGTAGGCGCACGACGAGTCGGGCGCCGCCTGAATCGGCGTCGACGGCGGCAACGTCGCCGCCCATGGCGCGGGCGAGCTCCCGGACGATGGCCAATCCCAGCCCCGTGGCCGGCCCTGATCGCGCGGTCGGACGGGCACGGCCGTAGAGGCGGTCGAAGACCCTGTCCGCCTCCTCCCGTGGGATGCCCGGCCCGTCGTCCTCCACGACCAGGACGGCGTCGTCGCCTTCCTGCGAGACCGAGATCCGAACCCGGCTGGTGGCATGGCGACCGGCGTTCTCGATCAGGTTCGCGGCGATCTGGGCGAGCCGGTCGGCGTCGCCGTCGACCACGACGGCGTCCTCGGCCAGGTCGAGCGTCAGGGTGAGGCCGGCGTCCTCGAAGTCCGGGTGCAGGGCCTCGGCCGTTCCCGTAGCGACGTCACGCAGGTCGACGGGCCGGGTGGTGAGGGTGAACGCCTGGGCCCGGAGCCGGGCGAGGTCGAGGAGGTCGTGGACGAGGCGGTCGAGCCGACCGGCCTCCGTCAGGATGATCGGCACCCGCGGCGGACGGGTCGGGTGCCGTGCCGTCGGTGAGCGCCTCGGCCCAGCCGCTGATCGACGTCAGGGGCGTGCGGAGGTCGTGGGAGACGGACAGGAGGAACTCCCGCTCGGTGTTCCGCGCCCGTTCGAGCGAAGCGGCCATGGCGTTCACCGAGCCGATCAGCCGGGCGAGCTCGTCGTCCCCGGACGGGGGCTCGGGCACGCGTGCCGCCAGGTCGCCGCCGGCGATTCGTCGCGTGGCCTCCTCTGCGGCGGACAGGGGACCGGCCAGCGAACGTGACAGCCGGATCGCGACGAGCGCTCCAGCAACACGGTGACCGCGCCGGCGATGACGAACCAGGGTCCGGCGGCACCGATGTCGGTCTCGGCGGTGTCGACGGCCACCAGCCGCGCGCCGCACCGAGGCGCCGCCCGCGACCGGCAGCGGCGCGGCCGCGTACGTCGTATCGCCTCGCCGGGTCGACACCGTCTCCCCGGCCTCGAGCCGTTCGACGTCACCGTTCGTCACCCAGGGAGGCGGCGGCTCCAGGAGGACCAGGTCGACCGCGTCGACGTCGAGGGCGGGGGCGAAGCGTTCGGTGACGGGGCCGGCACACGTCGGGCGGACCTCGGCGACCACGGCGGCCAGCTCCGTGACGCGCCGGGACAGGTCCTCCTCGTCCCGGTGGCGGGCGTCGAGCCGGGTCAGGACCAGGGTGCCCAACCCCACGACGGCCACGGCGGCCGCCACGGCACCGGCGATGGTGGCGAGGAGGCGGCGCCGCATGCGGTCAGCCCAGCCGGTACCCGGTGCGGCGCACCGTGGCGAGGGGGAGGCCGTCGCCGAGCTTGCGGCGCAGCTGGCGCACGTGCACGTCGACCGTGCGCTCGTCGCCGTCCCAGTCGTACCAGGCCAGATCGAGCAACTGCCGGCGCGACAGCACGAACCCACGATGGTCGACCAGCGCAGCCAGGAGGGCGAACTCCGGGGACGAGGGTCACAGGGTGCCCGCGGCGGCGGGCCTCGTGGCGGGCGAGGTCCACCTCGACGTCACCGACGACAACGGTCGCGCCGGATCCGGACGCCTCGTCGCTGCCGCCGCAGGATCGTCCGGATCCTGGCGATGAGCTCACGCGGGGAGAAGGGCTTGGTGACGTCGTCGTCCGCCCCGAGCTCGAGGCCGACGACCCGGTCGGCCTCGTCCCCACGGGCGGACAGGATGACGATGGGCATACGGCTGCTCGCCCGGAGCTGCCGGCACAGCTCGAGGCCGTCCATCCTGCCGGGGAGCCCGATGTCGACCACGGCGAGCGCCGGCCGGCGTTCGGAGACGAGCGCGAGTCCGTCGGTGCCCTTCGAGGCACGGGCGACCCGGAAGCCCGCCTGGCCGAGGTAGAGCCCGACCAGGTCGGCGATGTGATCGTCGTCCTCCACGACCACGACGGTCCGGCCCTGCATCGGACCGAATGGTTCCACCTCGGCGTTCGTGGCTCCAGGACCGACGGCGGGGAGTGCGCCGGCCGCTCAGTCCACCCGGGTGACGGAGGCGGCGAGAGGTGCGCCGAAGGGGTCGCTGAACTCGGCCTCGACGGGCTGTCCGGACTGCCGGCGCACGAGCTCGAACTGGTCCGCCGTCCAGACGTGCAGCATCCGCCGGGTGTCGGCGCACGGCTCGTCCTCGGTGGCCAGGAACCCCGTGCATGACGGGTCGTGGCTGTGCCACACGACGAGGTCGCCGGCCGGGGACGGCGCCGGCATGTCGGGTGGGACGATGAAGAACGCTCCGAGCAGCACGGGGTCTCCTGCGCCGGCGGTGTAGTAGACGAGCCCGTTGGGCCGGTCCGGGTCGAACACCTGCCGGGCACGGAAGACGCGGGGGTCGAACCAGTGCTCCACCGAGCGGCGCGGATCGCGGGGGCGCTTGTAGCCGGCGGCGAGGGCCGCGTCGCCGTCGCGGTAGGCGGCGAGCGTGGCGTCGACGTCGGCGAACAGCTCGTCCGCTGCCGCCTGCTGGTCTGCGGTCGCCGCCGCGTAGCGCTCGGCGTACGGCTCGAGTGCGACGTGGTCGTGGCGATGCCGAGGTCGGTCGCCGCCGACGGCGCGGCTCGACTGGTGGTCCGTGCCGTGCTCGTGACCAGCGGCGCTGTCACCCGCGCCGCCTCCGCGGGTCGGTGCCCGTGGCGCGGGGCGAGGGGCGCCCGTGCTGTGCTCGTGACCAGAGGCGGTGTCACCCGCGCCGCCGAGGGTGCTTCGCCGCCCGTGCCGTGCTCGTGACCAGAGCCGGTGTCACCCGCGCCGATGTCGGGCGCTTCGCCGCCCGACGCGGGGGGCGAGGGGCCGTCCGTTCCGTGCACATGACCAGCGGTGGCCTCACCGGCGCTGCGGTCGTCCGGGTCGTCACCGCCCACGGCCCAGGCGATGGCGCCGCTCACCACCACGCCCGCCAGCACCACGGCGACGACGGCGACGACGGCAGTGAGCTTGCTCACGGCAGGACGCGGACGCGCGGTCGAACGCGCCGGGGCACCGTCGCCGGGCGGAGCCGGCTCGTCGGCAGCGGTGGATGCCTCCTCTGTCATGGAGGTAGGTGACCACCCCGATGTGAGGGCTGTGTGAGGGGTACAGTGCCGGTGCCGTCGACATGGAGTGAGGCCATTGGTCCTCCCGAAGCGTCCGGCGTGGGTCTACGTCGCGGGCCTCGGCCGGTCGGGTAGCACTCTGTTGGGCACACTCGTCGCCACGCGGGCCGACGCCTTCTACTGCGGTGAGCTCTACCTCCTCTGGGAGCGGATGCTCGGCGAGGCGCGGTGCGAATGCGGCGCTGAGGTGACGTCCTGTGAGGTCTGGGCTGCGGTGTCAGCCGATGTGCGCCGTGACCTCGGCGTGCGACCAGTGGAAGCGGCCGCCAGCCTCGAGCGGCTGCGCCGGCCCGTGCACGACGTGCGCCCACCCCCGACCCACCGCGGCGGACATCGCTCTGCGGACGGCGACCGAACGGTCGATCGAGCGAGTCACGGGGGCAGCCGTCGTCGTCGATTCCTCGAAGATCCCCGACGTCCTGGCCACCGCGGCGGCGCGAGATCGGCCCCTCCTCGTCCTCCACCTGGTGCGCGATCCGCGGGCGGTGTCGTACTCCAGCCTGCAGCTCACGGCCGACCCGTCGAACCCTGGCGCGATGCTCAAGCAGCGGGCGGCCTGGAGGACGGCCGTGTTGTGGAACCGCAACAACGTGCTGACCGAGGTGGTCGTCCGCTCGGCGCGACGGCGCGGGTCGCCGGCGTCGTCAGAGCTCGTGAACTACGAGGCGCTCGTCGCCGCACCAGACAGCCTCGCATCCGAGCTCGTCAGCCCGCTGCGGCACGACGGCTCCCGCCCGAACGGCGGTTGGCACCATGCGGTCGCCGCCAATCCAACGCTCTACGAGGAGCCGCCGCGTCCGATCGTCGCGGACCGCCGCTGGGAGAGCGGCCTGTCCCACCGGGATGTCGCGGTGACCACCGTACTGACCGCGCCGCTGCTCGGGCCGCTACGGCTACCCGATCAGGCCCAGACGTTCACCGGCGGGCGCCGGTCAGGGAACGAGCCGCGAGGTGGTAGCCATCGGCGAACGTGTCGACGATCAGCTGTGACGCGTCCGGTGCCGAGCGCGTCGCGCCAGCCGCTCACGGCACCCTCGCCCACGAGCACGAGGTCGGGCGGTGCTTCGGGACCGCAGCCTCCTGCTCCTTGGCCCGCATCGCGGCGAGCGAGTTGTCAGCGACGGCGCGCGCGATTGCGCCGGGGGCGGGGGTCTCGTCGAGGTAGGCGAGCACCTCGGCAAGCGCTTGCCGCGGGTCGGCGCGCAGCTCGGATACCTCACGACGAGCCGCGGTGGGACTCGGCCGAGTCGCCCAACCAGAACCGGACGTGGTCACCCCACGATCCCCACGGGTTGCACGAGCCGTCGAGGAAGTCGGCGAGGAACGCATCGAACCCGCCCTCGAAGTGGCCCTCCATCTGCTGCCAGCGGTACTCGGACAGGACGACGCTGCGGGGATCGCGGACCAGGTAGACGACGCGGTGGCCGCGAACGCCGCGGGTCTCGTGCGACCGGATGAGGCGCGCCCCCCGGTGAGGATGCCGGTCGCGCCGCGCTGGAAGCCCACGTAGGGAACGCAGGCATCGAGCTCGCCGAACATGCCCCGGGTACCGCTCAACGCCTCGCACAACATGAACGACAACCAGGTCGAACCCGAGCGGGGATACGCGACCAGGAGTGCGTCGCCGCCCCGCAGGCCCCGGTGGCGCCAGGCGACGACGGGCCGGCGGAGCCACTTGCTGCGAAACCGGAACCGGCGCAGCGCCGCGCTCACCGGTAGGTGACCCTCGGAGCGCAGCGCCGCGCTCACCGGTTGGCGACCCTCGGAGCGCCGACCTCGCGCAGGACTCCTGCGAATCGCTCGGCCATCTTCTCTTCCTCGAACTCGTGCACCCGCTGGCGCGCTCCCTCACCCAGCCTGGCCGCGAGCTCCGGCGCCGTCAGGACGTCCGCGATCGTGTGCGCCATCTCCGCTGGCCCGCGGGGAGGCACGAGCAGGCCCGACCGATCGTGCTCCACGATCGTCCGGGGACCACCGGCGGCGGTGGCGACGACCGGCTTCCCGAGCGCCATCGCTTCCAGGACGACGAGTCCGAACGGTTCGTCGTCAGAGGCGTTCACCACGACGTCGAAGGCGTCGAACCAGGGATAGGGGTCGGCCTGATACCCGGTGAAGAGCGTCCGGTCCCCGATGCCGAGCTGCTCGGCCAGTCGGGTCACCTCCTGCGCGCACTCGCCTCCTCGCGGTCCGCCCGGACCGCCCACGACGACGAAGCGGGCCTGCGGCAACCTCGCGGCCACGAGCGCGGCGGAGCGGAGGAACACGTCGTGTCCCTTCCAGGCCACGAAGCGCCCGACCATGCCGACGACGGGGTCGTCGCCCCAGCCGTGCCGAGCCCGGACGCGGCACCGCTGCCGGTCCGGGCCTGGATCTCGCCGACAGCGACGCCGCCGGGGACGACGACCACGTCTCGCTGCGGAGCGACGCGGCGCTGGGCAGCTGCTATCTCCGGTGTGCAGCAGACGATCGCTCGGGACGGGACATGTGCCGCGACGAGCTCGGTGCGCCGTCGGGTGGGCGACTCGTGCTGCCACCACACCGCGGGACGTGCGCCCGGGCCGCGGCCAAGCCCCCGTACACATGCCCCTTGGCTTGGTTCGACAGGACGACGTCGGCATCCCGTGCGTGTGCCGCCAGGGCGAGGACGGAGGGAGCGAACCGCCAGGGCCGTCGTGTCGCGCCGGCGTCGAGGACCTCAGTGGGACATCCGGCATCGGTGAGCCACCGCTCGAGCGGGCCATGCTCGAACAGGCTCGCCCACACCTCGACGTCGTGGGCCGGCAGATGTCGGACGAGTCCGGCGAGGACGCGCTGCGACCCGCCGGGAGTGCTCCTGGGCGCGACCACGAACACACGTGTCACCAGACCGTCACCGCCAGATCGAGGCCGATGGCGAATTCCGGGAGCACTGACATACCGGGCCCGGCATCAGCTCACGGTGCGCGCCGTCAGCGCCACCGCGCCCTGATAGAAGTCGTTGTTGCGCTCGAGATAGGCGGAGGATCCGAACGCTTCCACCCGACCGCTCCGCATGACCATGACCCGGTCGCACGCCGTCAGCGTCGACAGCCGGTGGCTGACGACGAAGAGCGTGAGGGACCCCCGCAGCCTCGCGAGCGACTCCTGTATGAGTGACTCGGAGCGCAGGTCGAGAGCGCTCGTGGGCTCGTCGAGCACGAGGATGTCCGGCCCTCCCGCCAACGCGCGCGCCATGCAGATGCGTTGGCGCTGCCCTCCGGATATGGCATCGGCGCGTTGGCCGATCACCGTCTCGTAGCCCGCCGGCCAGGAGACGATGTCGTCGTGGATGTGCGCCAGCCGAGCCCGCGCGCTCGACCGCCCCGTCGTCGATGTCCCGGAGGAAGCGGATGTTGTCGCTGACGGTCGAGTGCAGCAGCTTCGGGTCCTGCGGCACATAGGCCATGTGCCGGTGCCAGTCCTCGCGGGACATCTCGGAGGCCGGACGGCCGTTCACGAGGTATGTCCCGGAGACCGGCTCGCGGAGTCGCAGCAGGATCTGCACGAGGGTGGACTTCCCGGCGCCCGACGGGCCGACGATGCCGACCGACTCGCCGCTCGCGACCTCGAAGGACACATCGACGAGAGCCGGCGTGCCGCGCGTGTACGTGTAGCCGACCCTGTCGCAGACGATCGAGCGCACCTCGTCGAGCGGTCGACCGCCGGAGGGGAGGGCGGCGGTTCGATAGCGGGCCTCGGCCACGAGCAGGCGGTCGAGGAAAGGTGCTGTCTGCTCGAGGACCAGATAGGACGTGTGCGCCTGCTGCGCATACGACGCGCCCCGTACGAGCATCAGCACGACCGCGCCCAGGACCGCGATACGCCCGGTCCCCGACCAGTACAGACCCGCGAGCCCACCGACGATCAGGAGGATCGCGAAGCTCTGGTACAGGTACTGGGACAGCCGAGCCACGAAGAAGTTCCTGAAGAAGGCGGACCGGGCCGCGTCCGCCAGCCCCAGCATCCGTCGGCGCTGCACTCGAGCGGTGCCGAACACCTGGGTCTCCTCGGCCAGCCGGACCGCTTGGCTGACACCGTCCGCGTAGGCGAGAGACGACGCCGAGAGCTCACGGCCGTTGCGGCGACTCAGCCGCTTCAGCGGACGGAGGATGAACGACAGCAGCCACGCCGCACCGACGACAACCAGTGCCACGGGGACGCTCAGGAACAGCGCCGACAGGACGAGAGCCGCGAACGACAGAGCCGAGGTCACGAGCAGACCGGCCTGCGTGGCCCCCTGCGTCGCATGGACGATCTGGGTCGTCAGGAGCTCCTGCAGGTCTCCGTCACGCTCCTCGGCCTGGACGCTCCAGGACGCGTCGTTGAAGCCGTCGAACAAGCGCATCCGGAGCTGGGCCTGGAGGTCGGCGGCGATGCGCGCCGGCAGGTAAGCGACCGCGACCTGCAGGACGAGGCGGACCACCGCGGCAGCGCCCGCGACCGCCAGCACGACCCCGAGGCCGGCACGAGGGTGGAACGGACCCAGGTCGGCCTCCAACTGCGTACCTCCGTCGACCAGCGTGGCGGCAACCTGGGCGACGAGGACGAGGATGGCCGACTCGAGGAACCCCGATGCGAGGGCCCCGACGACGAAGGCGACGGCCATCCACTTGTGATCGGCGGCGAGCAACCGGAGCATGACCAGCGGGCCCGATCTCGCGTGGTCGCGGCGCTGTCTCATCGAGCGGCTCCCGGCGCGCCCGGATGATCGACCACGGTCATGCCTGCTCCGTCGTCACGTCACGGGCCACGTACGGACAGGGAGGGTACTGAAACCACTCTCGGTGATCAACGGTGGACGGCAAACGAGCACGCGGTGGTATCTTCGCCACGAAACGTGACATCGCCGACGTCGTGAAGAAAGCGAGTCCCCGATGGACGGTCGAGCGGACCAGCAGGGTTCCGGCCCGGTGTGGGCGTACGTGGCCGGGTCGGGCCGGTCGGGCAGCACGTTGCTGGGCGTGCTCATGACACGCGCGACGCAGGGGTTCAACTGTGGCGAGCTGCGCGAGCTGTGGGACTCGCTGGAGGCTGGCAGACGCTGCCAGTGCGGTTCGGTCCTGGCCGATTGTGGCCTGTGGTCCAGCGTCGTCGAGGACGTTCACCGGACGATGGGGCCGGAGCTCGCCCCTGCGTTGGCTGAGCGACGTGAGCGCCGCCGGTGGAGCCGGTTCGCGCGCCGATTCGCCTGGTTGAGCCCCCTCGACATCGCGCTGCGGAACGCGAGCGAGCGTGCCATCGAGCGTGTCACGTCGGCGCCGGTGATCATCGACGTGTCGAAGCTGCAGCAGGCCCTCGCCACCGCGATCAGGCGACCGCGGCGGATGGTGGTGGTCCACCTCGTGCGCGACCCACGCGGTGTCGCCTTCTCCCGACGGCGGGCCAAGGAGATACCGCACCTGTCGGTCGTGCTGCCGTCCCACCCGGTCTGGAAGAGCGCCCGGCGGTGGGATCTCGACAATGTGCAAACCGAGTACCGGCTATGGCAGGCACGCCACATGCCGTGGATCGTCCCGACCCGTTTGACCTACGAGCAGCTGGCCGACGATCCGCAGCAGGCGGTCGCACCGATCGTGGATCTCATCGGTGGTGCGCACTCGACACCGAGCCCCTGGTCGGGCCACGCGATCGCCGGGAACAACGCTCTCTACGAGGAGACGTCGGTCCAGCTCGATCGTCGCTGGCACCGCAACATGAGCCGCCGGGACCGGGCCGTGACGGTGGCGCTGACGGCGCCCCTGCTGTACCGCTACGGCTATCCGCTCGGTGTACAAGGCAACGTGCAGCCCGACTGACGTCGTCTTACTGTGGATTGGTGACGTCCTCGGCCGGCTGGTCGGTGGGGGGCACACGTTCCTCCCCGTTGCCGGACAGATGGGCGGGGCGCGCCGAGGGGACGGTCGCTTGCTTTCCTCGCTCGTCGCGCGCCCGGCGACGCTCGCTACGGCTCCGGTAGGTGTCGTAGCGGTAGGTCTGGCCGCCGTAGCCCTCGCGGGAGGGCACGAGGTTCAGCACGACGCCGACCAGTGGGGCCTCGACCTGTCCCAACAGCTCCATGGCCGCGTGAGCCCACGCTTGGACGTCTCGCCGTAGGCGACGACGAGCAGCACACCGTCCGCCGATCGGGTGAGCACCTGGGCGTCGGTGACGGGGAGGACCGGAGGCGAGTCGACGATCACGGTGTCGTAGACCTCGCTGAGCGATTCGAACAGGTCGCGGACCCGGGCCGAGTCGAGCAGCTCGGCCGGGTTGGGGGGCGCAGGGCCGGGGGGCATGACGTGCAGCCCGGGAACCTCCTTGATCGCGTAGGTCGCGGACTCTGCGGAGACGTCTTCGACGAGCACCGACGTGAGCCCCGGAGCCTGAGGGGCGCCGAACAGCTCGTGCACCCGTGGCCGGCGGAGGTCGGCGCCGACGAGCAGGACGGTGCTCCCGCCTTGGGCCAGGGCGATCGCGAGGTTCGCGGCGGCGACGGTCTTGCCCTCCGAGGGTGCGGCGCTCGTGACCAGCACCCTGTGCATGGACCCGTCGAGGCCGAGGAAGCGGACCGACGTGCGGAGGAGGCGATAGGCCTCGGCCGCCGGGGAGGCAGGATCGTCCAGGATGGTCAGGCCCGTGGCGTTCGATCCGGCGCTCGCCCGCGGGATGACACCGAGCGTCGGGAGCCCCGTGAGCCGCTCGGCCGTTTCCTTCGACCGCACGGAATCGTCCATGCGCTCGACCACGAACGCCAGCGCGATGCCGGCGAGCACCCCCACCAGCCCGCCGACGACCAGGTTGGTGACGATGTCAGGCGACGAGGGCGAGCTCGGCTCCACCGCAGGATCGAGGACCTCGACGCCACCCTCCCGGCTCAGGTCCTGCGTGATCTCGAGCTGCGCGAGCTGTCCCTGCAGTTGGCTGGCGCGGCTCTGGAGCGGGGCGAGCTGGGGCAGGACCTCTGCGATCACGGTTTGCCGCTGCTCCTCGAGCTCGACGCGCTCAGGGCTGTCGGGCGCCGAGGCCGCGACGCGGGCGTTCATGTCGTCGAGGGGCAGGCTCACCTCGGCGATCTGCTCCCGCATGTTGCTGAGCCGGGTCTGGATGTCCTCGCCTGCGGCGAGCAGCTCGTCGATGATCCCTTCGCGCCGCACGGTGATGTAGGTGTCGGCGTACACGTTGACCAGCTCAGCCGCCGCGGCCGGCTTCGTGGATTCGACAGCGATCTCGATCACGTCGTTCGTCTCGGCGTTCGCCGCCGTGGCGGAGACCGAGTCGATGTCGAGGGGCCCGTCGTACGCACGCTCGACGGCCTCCCGAACGGTGCGGGACTCGATGAGGCGGAGCTCGTTGTTCAGCTCGCGCTCGGCGTGTGCCGAGGACGCGTTCTGTCCGACCTCGTCGACCAGCAGGGCCTCGGTCTGCGTCTGGCGGAGCAGGAGCTCGGACTCCGCGCGGTACCGCCGGGTCTGGAGCAGCGAGATCGCGACCACGATCGCCAGCACCGCCAACGCGGTCAGCATGACGACGCGACGACGCCGGCGCAGCACCGCGAGGTAGTCGGAGAGAGTCGGGTCGTCCATCGACCTCCGATCAGACGTCGTGCGAAACCGTAGCGTCGACGCTCAGTGGCGCAAAGGCTTCCCTGTGCGTTCTCGGTCCCCGGCCCGCCGCGGTGTCGGCAACGTGAGGACGGCACCGTCGGCGAGGCTGCGGTACAGCCGGAGCGTGCGGTCGGTCCATGCGGCGGCGGTGTGCCGCTTCTCGAACAGGCGGCGAGCGCGCGGGGCGAGATCCGCGTCGCCGGCGATGCGCTCCACGACTGCAGGTACGTCGGCCAGGTCGCGGACCGCAGCGCCGACCCTGTCCGCCGCGATCCCGGAGGCGAGATCGGACGTTTCCGCCACGACGACGGCCGTCCCGGCGGCGAGCCCCTCGAGGTAGGTGAGCGGCGCCACCTCGGGCGTCCGACCAGGGAGCACGACCGCACGGGCGCGAGCGATCTCGTCGATGGCCGCTCGCCGATCGAGCCGGCCGACGACCTCGACGGGCCGGCCCCGAGCCGCTCGTTCGACAGCCGCACGGTCCGGCCCGTCGCCGATCACCCGTAGGGCCATGTCTCCCGTCCACCGATCGACGAGATCGACCACGCCCTTCTCCGCGGAGAGCCGTCCCACCACCACGCAACCGGCGCGCTCCGACGCCGGGCGCACCTGCCCGGTCGGTGCCGGGTCGAGGTGGGCGGGCAGGAAGTTGGCCCAGTCCACGAGGCGCGCCGGGTCGATCCCGGCGGCCTCGAGCAACCTGTGCTGGCGCGGCGACAGGCACAGGACGCGATCGGCCCGTCGCAGCACCGGGTCGGTCGCGGCCCCCGATCGCAGCGAGAGCGTGAGGGGGACCGTGGCCAACAGGGATCCGCGGTAGCAACGGTGGCGCAGGCCCGGCCATGGCCGCCGGTCTGTGCAATCGGTGCAGATGCGACCGTCGCGCAAGAGGTTCGCGGCCGCGCAGACGAAGCGGAAGTTGTGCACGGTGGTCACCACCGGAACCGCAACGTCGGCGACCCACCGGCGCCCGAAGTTCGGGAACAGGTTGTGCACGTGGACGACGTCCGGGTCGAAGGCCCGGATGTCGGCGAGCGGGGAGGCGCCCCGTCTGGTCGCGACGCGGACCGCAGTTCGCACCGGATACTGGCGCTCGTCCTGCAGGTCGTCCGTGCGCGCGGCGAAGAGACCGACGGTGACCCCCGCGCGCCGCAGCGCCTCTGCCTCGGCGTCGACCTGGCTGTTCTCGCCGCTCGGCTGGGCAGAGCGGTAGAAGCTGTGGACGAGCGCAACACGCACGGTCGATCACCTTCCCGTGTCGCCCGAGGACGTTAGACCTCTAGGCCGCTCTCCGTGGCTGAAACTTCCCCCTGTGCGTTCGTGGACCTAGCATCTCTCGCACGTGACCGCCGTCGAGCACACCCGGGCGGGGGCGCCGGCCGCTCGGGGACGCCCATGGCGACGGTCGCCGGCCGCGGCGCCGCCGGCACTCGTCGCGCTGTTCGCCGCCATGATCCTGTACGCGACGTTCGGCAAGGGGTTCGCGTACGCGGGGTGGCCGCCCGTGTTCGTGGGTGAGGTGCTGCTCCTCGTCGTGGTGGTGGCGGCGGTGCAGCGAGGGCTCGTGTTCCCGCGCACGCCGCTGGCCGCTCTGACCGCGCTCATCGCCGGGGTGGCGCTCGTGCAGTTCGCGATCGAGCGCACGGAACCAGCCGTCCCCCTGCAGGAGACCGTCCGTGGGGTCGCGCCCGTCGTCTACGCGGCCTTCGCCTTCGCGGGGTACTCGCTGCTCCGTGGGTACGAGCGTGTGGCCGGAGCGACGACGATCCTCACGGCGATCGACCGGGTGTCGACCCGGGCCCTCCCGTACATGGTGGTGGCGCTGGCGGCGATCGCAGGTCTCGCCTTCGTCGATCCGGCATTGCCGACGTGGCCCGGTTCCGGCGCCCCGCTGTTCTTCAAGAAGGGGGCAGACCTGGCGGTCGGGCTGGTCATCGTCCTCCCGTTCGTGATGGCGCGCCGGGACGTGACGCGACGGGTGGTGCCCTCGTGGGCGCTCCCGGCCGTGTGGTGGTTCTCGGTCCTGGTCGCGACGCGGAGCCGGGGGGCCGTGCTCGCCATCCTCGTCGGCGCCCTGGTGATGCGCCCCAACGGCGTCCGCCTGGCGCGCGTGGGGTTCGTCATCGCGACCATCGTGCTCCTCCTGTACGTGAGCGGCCTCACGATCACGATGCAGAGACGGGAGGTGAGCTACGACGCGGTGACCGACGCCGCGGCCTCGGTCCTGGGCGGCAAGGCCGACGAGGAGATCGGCGGCGGCTACGTCGGCACGGCAGAGTGGCGCACGAGGTGGTGGAGCGACATCTGGGACGATGTCACCGCGGAGGACATGTACCTCGCCGGCCATGGCTGGGGAGACAACATGGCCGTGCGCTACGGCGTGGTCCCGGCATCGGCTGCCGACGACCCGAGGGTCCTCCGGCTGCCCCACAACATCCTGTTCTCGCTCGCCGGCCGGGCCGGTCTCGTCGTGGCGATCGCGTTCATCGCGGTGCCGGTCCTCACCATCGCCCGTACGTTCCGGACCGGCGGCCCGACCCCCCTGCCGGTGCAGGCGGCTCGTGGCGCGCTCGCTGCCGCGGTTGCGGCCGGCATGGTCGACGTCCACCTCGAATCCCCGCAAGGAGGGATCCTGTTGTGGAGCCTGACCGGCTTCTTGTGGTGGGCGACGGCGGCGCCGCCTCCCCGAGCCCGGCGACGTCGGTCCGCAGGCGGCGGTCGGGTAGGCCACCGTGGCGGCGATCCGGGTCGACGTCCTCGGCGTCACCGTCGATGCGCAGACGCTGAGCGATGCGGTCGATCGGATCGCGGATTGGGTCGAACGGGGACACGCCGACTACGTGTGCGTCACCGGCGTTCACGGGGTGATGGAGAGCCAGGACGATCCCGCGCTTCGGCTGATCCACAACGATGCGGGGATGGTGACCACCGACGGCATGCCGCTGGTGTGGCTCAGCCGGCGCCGGGCTCCCCCCGGCGCTGCGGTCGAGCGTGTCTATGGCCCCGATCTCATGGATGCCGTGTTCGCCCGCTCGGAGACGGCGGGGTGGGGGCACTTCCTGTTCGGTGCCTCCGTGGACACGCTCGAGCGCCTGCAGGCCCACCTCGCCGAGAGACACCCGCGTGCCCGGATCGTCGGCGCCCTCAGTCCGCCGTTCCGGACCGTCGACGCAGCCGACGACGCGGTGATCACCGAGGCGATCGCGGCCGCGCATCCCGACATCGTGTGGGTCGGGCTCAGCACGCCGCGAACAGGAGCGCTGGATGGCCGCGCACGTCGGCCGGGTCCACGCACCCGTGCTGGTGGGCGTGGGCGCAGCGTTCGACTTCCACGCCGGGGTCAAACGCCAGGCCCCCCGCTGGATCCAGCGGGCGGGGCTCGAGTGGGCGTTCCGCATGGCGAGCGAGCCTCGGCGTCTCACCGGTCGTTACGCAAGGAACAACCCGAGGTTCATCTGGATGGTCGCTCGGCAAGGGCTCAGATCCCGATCCCAGAGGATCCGGCGACGAGCCATCATCAGTCCGCAATCAACGCAACCCGATCACAACACTTGGCAAAGGCGCCACCACCTGGAAAAGTAGCCCGCACAACCACGCTTCGCAGTCGGAACGGCCACAAGGAGCGCAAATGCCCTCGTGCATCGTCACCGGGGCTGGGGGGTTCATCGGCGACTTGTTCGCCTCGGAGGCCTCCGTTCACGCGGCCGGCACGCAACACCGACCCGCCGTTGCCGGGCTCGCCGAGGCCGATGCTTATCCGGAGATGTCCGAGGCCCGTTACGGCTCGAAGGCGCCCTTCTCCGAGCGGATGCGTTGTCAATTCCCCGACGACATACGAGCGGCCGCCACGCGTGACCCGGTACGGCACACGGGCAGGAGCGGGCACCGCCGCGACCGCCGCGCGCAAAGGTCACCGGTCGAACGTGACCGTCGCGGCGTCGGACGTCGGTGCCGGCACCCGGTCGGTGTGGCCCAAGCCGGCCGTTCCCCGCATCGTGTCCCCCCCGTGGCGGCGAGGCCTTCCCGCAGTGGTGGCCGCAGCGGACTTCGTCGCGGCGGTCGCCGCAGGGCGGCTCGCCCTGCGGCTGCACTTCGGTGAGGAGGTACCCGACCTCGGCGTCGCAGGGAGCACCGTGGGCTACGTGCCGGTGGCTCTCGTGGTCGCTGCCGCTTGGCCCGGGGTCCTGACGTCGATCGGCGCCTACCGCAGCACGGTGGTCGGCGAAGGGTCCGACGAATTGGGGCGGGTGGTCGAGGCCGGCCTCACCCTGTTCGCCGCCATCGCGGCCGCCCACCTCCTGCTCGACACGACCCTGTCCGGTCGCCTCGTCGCCCTCGTGGTCGGCCTGCTCGTCCTGACGGCGCTCGTCGTGCGCATCGTCGCCGACGTGGTGGTGCGCCACGCCCGCCGACACGACCGGTGGCGCCACCGAGCGGTGGTCTACGGGTCGGCGACCGAGGCGTCGTCTCTCGCCGAGGAGTTCGCCCATCGGCCCGCGGTGGACGTGGTGGGCAGGTGCATCACAGACGTCACGGACACACCCGGACCCCGCCCCTCCGGGAACGGCGACGGTGCGGTGACCGTCCCCTCGGGCGACGTCGGGGCCTTCGGCAACGTCGCGCTCGACGTCATGGCGACCACGGGCGCCGACATGCTCGCGGTCGCCGGTGGCACCTCTCCCGCCGAAGTCCGGGCTCTCGCCTGGGCTCTCGAGGGGACGGGGGCCGAGCTGGTGATCGCCCCCGCGGTGCCTGACCTGGCCCAGCAACGGGTGATCGTCGAGCCGATGGGCGGCGTCGTGCTGCTACGCGTCGAGGAGTGTCGGCAACGGCGCGGGCGCCTGCTGATCAAGGGCACCGTCGATCGCGTCGTCGCCGTCCTGCTCGTGGTCGCGCTGGCCCCGGTGTTCATCGCTGTGGCCCTGGCCGTCAGGCTGTCCAGCCCCGGCCCGATCTTGTTCCGGCAACCTCGGGTCGGGCAGCACGGCTCGACGTTCGAGTTCTTCAAGTTCCGCACGATGGTGACCGACGCCGACGCGTGGCTCGACGACCTGGCGGACCGCAACGACAGCAACGGGCTGCTGTTCAAGCTGCACGAGGACCCGCGGGTGACCGGTGTCGGGCGGTTCCTGCGCCGCATCTCGCTCGACGAACTGCCGCAGCTCTGGAATGTCGTGCGGGGGGACATGTCGCTCGTCGGACCGCGGCCGCTGCCCGTCGGGTCCGACGTCTTCGTGGGCGACGAGCGCCGCCGTCTCCGGGTCAAACCGGGGATCACCGGCCTGTCGCAGACGAGCGGCAGGTCGGACCTCACATGGGAGCGGACGGTCGCGCTCGACATGCACTACGTCGACCACTGGTCGCTCTGGCTGGACATGGCGATCCTGCTCCGGACGCCGTTCGTCGTGCTGCGGGGGCGTGGTGCCTACTAGTGCCGTATCAGGCAAACGTTCGCCCGGGCGCGGAGGAGGCGCATGGTGAGTCCCCACCCTGAGCCCTCGGCCGCTGCCGGCACGCTGTCGATACGGCGACCCGCCGCGCCCGGCCCCCCGCCGGCGGCGCCGCTGGGAGCTCCCGCCGCCACCGGGAGCGGTGGGCGGCACGCGCGGTCGTGGCCGTCGCGGCCTTCGGCGGTGCACTCACCCAGGTGGCGCCGTCGGGGACGGCGTGGGCCGACCGGGTGATGGCCGCCGGCTTCCTCGCCGTGATCGCCGCCTCGGGAGCATCCGCCAGACGGTGGACCTGGTTCGTCATCTCCGCGGCCGCGCTCTGCCTGGCCGACGGGCCTGTCGCGGTCGGTGTGCGGGACGGCCGCCCTCGTGCTGGTCCTCGTGTCGGCTGGTCCCGTCCGGCCGGCTCCCGCGGTGGGCGCCTCCGTCGGCGCCCTGTCCGGGCTGGCCCTGCTGCGGGCGACCGACCCGGCCTTCCACGGCTCGTCCGCGCTCCTCGTCGGCGTTTCTGTGGCGCCGCTGATGGTCTCGGGATACCGCCACGCTGAGCGTCGCGCCCAGTTGCGCGTCCGCATGATCATCGCCGTGTCGGTGGTCGGAGTCGTGGTCATCGGCGCCGCGTATGCCGTGGCAGCGGACGCGCCGCCCGGCCGGCGAGCGTGGCATCGACCTGCTGCGGCAGGGGATGGACGCCGCTCGCGAGGGAGACGACGAGCGGGCGACCGCACTGCTCGCCGACGCAGCCGACGCGTTCGCCGACGCCGACCGGCACCTCGGTGCGTGGTACGCCGCCCCGGCCATGGTGCTGCCGATCGTCGGCCACAACGCCCGGGCAGCCGAGATCATGGCCTCGTCCGCCGCCAGCGTGTCCCGCGACGGCACCGACGCCGCCCTCGCCACCGACGTCGAGACGTTGACCGTGCGGAGCGGGCGCCTCGACCTCGACCAGGTGCGGGCGCTGAGCGGACCACTCGACGACGTGGCCGACGTCATGGCGTCGGCCGACGACGATCTGGACGGCGTCGACGACGCCTGGCTGATACCGCCAGTGGCCGACCGGCTCGACCGGGTGCAGGGCGAGGTCGCCGCAGGCGAGGCCCGATGTCGACCTCGCGGCTGACGCAGCGCGGTTGATCCCTGCCATGTTCGGCGGCAACCGTGACACCCGGTGGCTCGTCGCCTTCGTCACGCCCGTCGAGGCGCGGGGTCGCACCGGCCTGCTGGGCAACTTCGCCGAGCTGACCGCCACCGACGGCGACGTCGAGATGACGCGGTTCGGGCGGGCCTCCGAGCTCGAGGAGGGAGGAACGCCGGGGACCGAGCGGACGCTGAGCGGTCCCGACGACTTCCTCGCTCGCTGGGCCCGTTTCGCTCCGTCGGAGACCTGGCGCAACGTGACGATGTCACCCGACTTCCCCAGCGTCGGCCAGGTGATGGCTGAGCTGTACCCGCAGGCGGGCGGTGAGGCGGTCGACGGAGTGATCGCCATCGACCCCGTCGGCCTTGCCGCCTTGATGAACTTCACCGGGCCCATCGAGGTGCCCGGGCGGGCCGAGCCACTGACGCCCACGAACGCTGCAGCCTTCCTGCTGCACGACCAGTACGTCGCTCTCGACGACAACCCCGAGCGCATCGACACTCTCGAAACGCTCGCTCGGGCGACGTTCGATCGCCTCACCACGGGCGACCTGCCGCCTCCGGCCACCGTGGCCGACACGCTGGGCGACGTCGTCCGGGCCGGCCACCTCAACGTGTACGCGGTCGATCCTCGACAACAGCTGCTGGTCGAGGACCTCGGCCTCGACGGCGGGCTCCCCGAGGTGGGCGGCGACAGCTTCGGCGTCGTCGCCAACAACGCCGTCGGCAACAAGGTCGACCTCTTCCTGCAGCGCGACATCGGCTACACCGCGAGGTGGGATCCCGAGACCGGCGAAGTGGTGGCGACGGCCACTGTGGTGCTCACCAACCACGCGCCGAGCCAGGGGTTGCCGGGCTACGTGATCGGCAGCCCGCTGCCCCCAGCCGTGCGGCCGCCGCCGGGCACCAACCGCACCTACCTCTCGATCTACAGCCCCTGGGCGCTCGACCGCGCCCAGCTCGACGACGAGGCCGTCGAGCTCGAACGCCAGAGCGAGCTCGGTCGGTACGCCTACTCGCTGTTCCTCGACATCCCGCCCGAGGGCGGCACGCGGACGATCACGCTCGACCTGCGAGGGCAGCTCGACCCCCGAGAGGGCTACTCCCTCGACGTCACCACGCAGCCGTTCGTCCAGCCGGACCAGCTGGACCTGGGCGTCGAGGTCGCGGGCGACGACACGATCCGCGTGGACGCCCCGCTGCTCGTGGACGGTCGGCACGTGAGCGTGCAGGAGCCGCTGCAGGCGCGGGACGCGAGCTATCGCATCGAGGTCGACTCGAGATGATCGTCAAGCCACCACTCCACGTTGCGGTGTTGCACTGTGAGTGTTCGTGGCGCACAGTGTCTAACGACGTGCGCGGCGGATCCTCACTCTCGATATGAGGGAGAAGAAGCCATGTTCAGACGGACGCTGATCGTCGCAGTCGCGTTGGCGGGGATGCTCGCCATGGCGGCGCCGGCTCAGGGGCAGCAGTACCCACCGGAGGCCCTGTTCATCACCGTGAGCGACACCACGCCGACCCCCGGCCAGACGGTCACGGTCTCGGCCGGAACCTTCGCCCAGGGCTCCTCCGTGAGCTTCACGTTCCGCTCGGTGGCCCGCTTCCTGGGCGAAGACGACGACGTCGATGCAACCGGCCGGGTGACGCGCTCCTTGACGATCCCCGCCGACGCCGCCCTCGGCGAGCACACCATCACCGCCTCCGGCACGGCGCCCAGCGGCGCATCGCGTTCGCTGTCCACGAACGTGACGGTCGTCTCGGGTGAGACAGGCGCGGGTGCGGGTGCAGGTGCAGGTGTCTCAGGCGCGGGTACAGGCGCAGGTGTCTCAGGTGCAGCAGCCACCGGTGGTCAAGGAGCCCTGCCCCGCACCGGAGACGATGCGATGCCCCTGGCGCGCATCGGCATCGTGGCGTTGGCGGTCGGCGCCGGACTGCTGTTCGTCACCCGTCGGCGCCGGGCGACGGCTGCTCTCTGAGTCGCGCAACCCTGCGTTCCACGCTCCGACGTTGTGCAGATGCCGCGTCGGGCGGCATGCAGGTCCACCGAGGACGTCGAGGATCCCTTCCCTCGAGCGCCCCTGAATGGAGTGTGGTCGCCCGGATGGCCGGTTCCGACCAGGTCATTCCGCTGTCGGCTCACCGCGGTTCTGGCGCCGGGATCCCGAACAGCGTGTGAACCGCTCGCCACTGGGCGTCGAGCCGCTGGCGCACCTCGACCGGAAGGGGTGTCCCGAAGACGACGCGTCTGATCGCATCGACGGCAATGCCATCCCGTCTCATCGTGAGCTTGCGACCCGCGCGGCGGATGGGTGCCGGCAGCATTCGGACCTGCCGAGCCGAGCGGAGCTGCCACAACTGGCGCGCGAACCGGCTGCTGGCCCACAGCGCATACGCGTCCGGCTCGCGCGTCCGCCGCTGCTCCCCCGGCCGAGGTGCCAACGCCAGGAAGTCGGTGAGCTCTCGCCACCCGGGTCCGGTGGGCTCGACCAGGTCTGCGAAGTGGACGAGCTGGATGGCATCGGCGCCGAAGGCGTCCACGTATGGTCTCGCCACATCCGCATAGCACGACCGTGGCACGTACTCGGCGTCCGGGTCGACGACCGCCTCGACGAACGGACGCCGGTCGCGACCGCTCCGCCACCGGTGCAGATAGTTGCTTCTCAGCCGGTCCTCCGGGTCACGCAGCAGGTAGATGAGCCGCACGCCGGGCGCGAGCGCCCCCAGTCGGCCTGCGACCTTCGCCGCCACCCGCGGGTCCCCGTAGCCGGGAGACACGTCGCCGGTACGCAACTCGGCCGGGACGTCGGAGAAGTTCCGGAGGTAGTGGGCGGGGCCGCGGGCGAAGTTCTCTCGCGCTGGAAGAAGTTCAGCTCCTTGCGGGGGAGTCGACAGTCGGGGTGACTCGACAGCCACCGGAACACTGCTGTCGTCCCTGACTTCATGGCGCCGATGATCACGAAGTCAGGCGTTCGGACCGACCCCATCCCACCCGCCTCACGAACCGCGGACGCTCGGAACAGGGTGGCTGACGACGGCGGGGTCGGGGAGCCGCGTGCACATCGTCGTTCGCTCGTCACGTCGGGGGCCGCGCACCTACGTCCTCGTCCGTTCCTCGACGGTGAGGCTAACGACACCACTCAGGGTGATCAACGATCGGCGGCGACGCGAGCGCCGTTGAGCACGGCACGGGTCTGTCGTGGCTGTCACCGGCGAGCCGGGGCGGGCATGATCGCCAGGTGATGGCCACGCCACCGAACGCCGCCGACCTCTACCTCGACCTGCTGGCCGGCTGCCTGACCCGCGACCTGTTCCTCGACGAGGAGGTGCGCAACGTCGACCTGCGGACCTGGCCGGGCGGCGAGCCCGAGGGGTTGAGGGACCTGCTGCGGGGGCAGGGATGGCGGGTGGTGCGACCCGGCGCCGAGCGCGAGACGCGGGCCGTCGGCAACGACTGGCCGCCGCACGCCGAGACGATGGTCGGCCTGGCCCGGCTGGCCAACGTGCGCGACTGCGTGACCGCGGCGCTGGCCGACGGCGTGCCGGGCGACCTGGTCGAGACCGGGGTGTGGCGGGGAGGCACGGCGATCTACCTGCGGGCGATCCTCGCCGCCCTCGGCGACGAGCAGCGGACGGTGTGGGCGTGCGACTCGTTCGAGGGGCTGCCCGAGGCCGACGCCGAGCGCTTCCCGGTCGACGTTCCGCTGCGGCTCCACGAGCACCGCGAGCTCGCCGTCGGGGTCGACCAGGTGCGGGCGAACTTCGCCCGCTACGGCCTGCTCGACGACCAGGTCCGGTTCGTGCCGGGCTGGTTCCGGGACACGCTGCCGAAGCTCGCCACCGAGGTCGGCCCGATCGCCGTCCTGCGCCTCGACGGCGACATGTACGAGTCCACGATCGACGCCCTCACGCACCTCGAGCCGCTCGTGGCGCCCGGCGGGTTCGTGATCGTCGACGACTACGGCGGCATCGAGGCGTGCCGCCAGGCGGTCACCGACCACCGCGAGCGCCACGGCATCACCGCGCCCATCCACGAGGTCGACTGGACCGCCGTGTGGTGGCGCAAGCCGCAGCCTCCAGACTGACAGCGCCCATGACCGGTGACCCGACCCCCGACGACGTCGTCTCCGCCATCGACCCGGTGTCGGACGCGTCGGCGCGGGCCGTGATGCCGCGGGTGATCGGGCTGACCGGGGCCCGGTCCGTGGTGGACGTCGGGTGCGGGACCGGAGCGTGGTCGCGGGCGTGTCGCGACCTCGGCGTCCCCGAGGTCGTCGGCGTGGACGGCGTCCGCCCTCCCGGCGACCAGACCGGTCCGGGCACCGACCACGTCGAGCGCGACCTCGGCGAGCCGCTCGAGCTCGGCCGGTCGTTCGGCCTCGCGGTCTGCGTCGACGTGGCCCAGGACCTGCCGGCCGAGCGGGCCGCGGGCCTCGTGACCGACCTCACCGCCCTCGCTCCCGTGGTGCTGTTCGCCGCCGCGGTCCCCGGCCAGACGGGCGCGGAGCAGGTCAACGAGCAGTGGTCCGAGTACTGGGTGGCGCTGTTCGACGCCGCCGGCTGGACGTGCCGCGACGCCATCCGGCCCTGGGTGCGCACCAACGAGGACGTGGCCTGGCGGTTCCGCCAGAGCCTGTTCCTCGCGGTGGCCCCGTCCGTGGAGCAGGCCTACACCTCGTTCCCGCGCCTGGCCGCGGTCCGACCCGAGCACCCCGTCGACTACCTCGTGCGGCCGCCCGGCGACGTGATGATCCCTCCCCCGCCGCCACTCCCGGAACCCGAGCCCGTGATCGAACCCGTGGTCGAACCCGCGATCGGCGTCGCTCCGCCTCCTGCCCCGCCGGCGCACGTGTCGAACGGGCACGACGATGCCGGCGTGCCGACCCGGACGTCTCCGCCGCCTCCAACGGTGGCCAGCCCGCGAGCCCCGAAGAGGCCGAGGACGACGAGGAGCTGTCGTTCCCGCAGCCCCCGGGGTGGGCGACGCTGCGGCGAATGGCCGGACGAGCCCGACGCCGATCGGGCGACTGACAGGGCGCCGGATCCGACCTCCAGCGGACAACGACGTCAGGCGAGAGATCTCGGGGTCCGGGAATGTTGACAGCAGGACTCGGGTTTCGATCTACTGGACCACTGAACCCTGACGATTCAACTCGGGTTACTCATGATTCGCCCGGGGTTCCCGCCTGCCGAGATCGGAGCAGCAATGGGTCAGCGCGAGATCGACGCCGCACAGCTCGCCGACGCCGAGAAGTTCGAGGAGATCCTCGCCCAGTACCTCGCGGGTGACGTCGAAGAGGACGCCTTTCGCATCTTCCGCCTGAACAACGGCATCTACGGGCAGCGGCAGGGCGGCCACAACCAGATGGTCCGGGTGAAGATCCCGTGGGGCGGGGTGCTGCCCGACCAGCTCGAGATGATGGCCCACCTCGCCGACACCTACTCGCGCGGCTGGGGCACATCACCACCCGGCAGAACGTCCAGTTCCACTACGTGCAGCTCGAGAAGGTGCCCGAGGTCATGCGCCTGCTGGGCAGCGTCGGCATGACCAGCCGAGAGGCCTGCGGCGACACGGTCCGCAACGTCATGGCCTGCCACTTCGCCGGCGCCTGCCCGCACGAGAAGCTCGACGTCACGCCGTGGGCCGAGGCGGCGTACCGCCACTTCGTCCGCAACCCGCTCGGCCAGCGCCTGCCCCGGAAGTTCAAGATCAACTTCTCGGGCTGCGCCACCGACTGCGGCCAGGCCATGTTCAACGACGTCGGCGTCGTCGCCACGACCCGCACGCTCGACGACGGCACGGTCGAGGCCGGCTTCCGGGTGTTCGTGGCCGGCGGCCTCGGCGCCAACCCGCACCCCGCCCTGGCGCTCGAGGACTTCACGGCCAAGGAAGACCTCATGCCCACGATCGAGGCCGTCCTGCGGGTGTTCAACAACCACGGCAACCGCGACAACAAGCTGCGGGCGCGCATGAAGTGGCTGGTCGACACGCTCGGCTGGGACGACGTCCAGGCGCGCGTCCTGAAGGAGCGGCGCCTGCTGCTCGGGTCGTCGTCGTGGCCCGGCGGCATCCCGGGCGACGTCGAGAAGGCGGGCGACGCCCCCGCCGGCGTGGCGACCGACGTGACCCCGACGGTCATCGGCCAGGGCACTCCGGTCCGGATCACCCGGCGCGAGCCGTACGAGCAGTGGGACGACACGAACGTCGTGCGCGGCGCCGCCAAGGGCACCGTGTCGGCCATCGCCTACGCCCGCCTCGGCGACGTCACCAGCGACCAGTTCCGGGCGCTCGCCGCCATCCAGCGCGAGATGGCACTCGAGGTGCGCCTCACCAACCGCCAGAACGTGGCCTTCCGGGGCCTCACCGAGGAGCAGCTCCCGGTGCTCTACGAGCGCCTCGACGCCATCGGCATGGCCCAGCCCGGCGCCGAGCTGGTGCGCGACGTCGTGACCTGCCCCGGCGCCGACACGTGCAACCTGGCCGTCACCCAGAGCCGCGGGCTCGGCGCCGCCATCGGCGAGAAGCTCGAGGAGGAGGGGCTGGCCGAGGTGGGCGGCCTGCGCATCAACATCTCGGGCTGCACCAACAGCTGCGGCCAGCACCACACGTCCGACATCGGCTTCTTCGGCGCCGAACGTCGGGCGCACGGCCGCTCGGCGCCCGGCTACCAGATGCTGCTCGGCGGCTACGTCGGCCAGGAGAAGGTGCACTTCGGCGACAAGGCGCTCCGCCTGCCGGCGAAGAACGCAGCCGAGGCCACCGTGCGGGTCGTCCGCCGGTTCTCCGACGAACGGCAGGCCGGCGAGACCTTCCGCGAGTGGATGGACAGGGCCGGCGGGGCCAAGGTGATCGCCGGCGATCTCAAGGAGCTCGATCAGTTCCCCTCGCCCGACGAGGCGCCCGAGTACTTCGTGGACTACGACGAGACCGGCCCGTACGAGGCTGAGGTCGGCGCCGGCGAGTGCGCCGGCGTCTGAGGGAGGGCACACTGCCGTGAGTTTCCTGGTCGAACCTCCCGCGCTTCCGGTCCGGGCCTTCCACGACGAAGAGCTGGCCGAGCTGAACGCCGAGTTCGCGCACTGGTCGGCGCCCAAGATCATCCAGTGGGCCGTCGATCACTTCGCCCCCCACCTGTGCCTGGCCGCCTCGATGCAGGACGCCGTCCTCATCGACCTCGCCACCAAGGTCGACCCGGGGATCGAGGTCGTCTTCATCGACACCGGCTACCACTTCCCCGAGACGCTGGAGACGGTCGAGGCCGTCCGCCGGCGCTACGGGCTCAACCTCCGCATGATGACCGTCGCCCACCACGACGAGGAGCTGTGGAAGGTCGACCCCGAGAACTGCTGCTCAGCCGTGAAGGTCGGCCAGCTCGACCGGGCGCTCGCCGGCAAGGCGGCGTGGATGAGCGGCCTGCGCCGCGACGAGGCGTCGACCCGGGCCGGGGCGCCGATCGTCACCCGCGACCTGCGGGGCCTCGTCAAGGTGAACCCCATCGCCACGTGGAGCGACCTCGACGTCGAGGGCTACATCGCCGACCACGAGGTGCCGGTCAACCCGCTGCTGAACCAGGGCTACACGTCGATCGGGTGCCAGCCGTGCACGTCGCTGCCCACCGACTCCGACGACCCCCGCTCGGGGCGCTGGGCCGGCCGCGGCAAGACCGAGTGCGGCATCCACAGCTGACCTGCGCCGGGCATCCGGCCCGGGGGAGCAACCGAGCCGGCGAGCGCCGCACGGCTCGACACCTCAGTCGGTGTCGCGGAGGAAGCCCAGCAGACGGTTGACGGCGTCGAGCTGACCGTCACCGCCCTCGTCGTCGACCTCCTCGTCGGGCGCCTGATCGTCGTCGGGCCCGGGCGCACGCATGTGGCGGGGCATGCGGCCCGCGAGCCGGTGGTCGTCGCTCTCCTCGCTGTCGGCCATGCAGTCCTCCGCTCAGCGTCGTCGGGCCGTGTCCTCGGGCGCTCCGCCGCCCCTCCGTGCAGTCTCGCCGGACCCTGCCCGAGCATCCGACCCTGTACGCATGCCGATCGCGTTGCGATCATTGCGAAAGGCAATGATCTGGCGTGGAGGGTGGCGCGGTCACCGCCGTGCGTCAGTAGCCCCGCCCGGTCGGCCGACGAGCGCGGCGACGAGCACCACCAGCAGCCCGCTCGACAGCAGCACGACCTGCGTCGAGGCCAGGTGGCCCACGAGCGGCCAGGTCACCTCGTCGAGCAGGTCGTCGGCCACACCGGCCCCGATGGCGGCCACGGCGAGCCCGCCGCGGATGACGACGTGGAACACGGCGAAGGCCAGCACCCGGTCGCGGTCACCCAGCTCGTCCTGGAGGAGCTCCATCGCCAGCGCCAGGACCAGGGCCGACAACGCCCCGAACCCGAGCGCGCCCAGCAGCGCGAACCCGATCGTGGGCGCCAGGCTCATGGTGGCGATCACCCCGCCCTGGAGCACGAGCGCGGTCGTCACCGTCCGCAGGTCGCGCCGCGGCAGGCGCCGCAGGACGAGCAACCCCGCGCCCGCCCCCACGCCGAAGCACGCGACGAGCAGGCCGAACTGGGTGTTGGTGGCGCCCAGCACCTCACGCACCCACACGACGCCGAGCGAGAACAGCGCGCCGAGGCCGAAGGCGACCACGGCGGCCGCCGGCGCCAGCCGCCGTACGATCGGCAGCCGCAGGGCGTCCCTGAACCGGCCGCCGCCGCCCTCCTCGCCGACGGGAGCGGTGGTGCCGAGCTCGGGCAGCCGGGCGATGGCCACGAACGACACGGCGAAGGTCACCGCGTCGACCGCGAACACGAAGCGGGCGACCTCGACCCCGCCGACCCCGCCCGCCCCGGCCAGCGCGGCGACGAGCGCGTAGAACCCGGCCCCGACCGGGATCATGCCGTACGACGTGCCGAGGACCAGCCCGTTGGCCATGGCGAGGTCGTCGTCGCCGTCGACCAGATCGGGGATCGACGCGTCCCGCGCCGGCAGGAACACCATGCCCGCCAGCTCGACGACGAAGGCCCAGACGTAGATCCACCACAGGCTCGTCACCCACGGCAGGATGGCGACGGCCGGGATGCGCACCGCGTCCATCGCCAGCATGATCTTGCGGCGGTTCCAGCGGGTCACCAGCCGAGCCGCCAGGGGCCCCGCCACCACGGTCGGGGCCAGGCGCAGCACCAGGACCCCGCCCACGGCCGTCGCCGAGTCGGTGAGCTGCAGCACGAGTGCCATCAGGGCGACCGTGCCCATCCAGTCGCCCAGCGACGACACGGCCTGCCCGACGAGAAGGTCGCGCAGCGCACCGTGGGGTGAGGAACCGTCGCGCCCGCGGTCGGCCGCCGCGCCCCGCCCCGGCCCCCAGGCGGGGCCGAACGGGCCGACGGCGTCGTCGGGCGTGCGTCATCAGGGGGCGCGCCCCTCGGCGTGGGGCTGGGCCTCGGCCACCTGGTCGACCACCCACGCCACCGCGTCGTCGACCGGCTCGGCCGCCGCCGGGCAGAACCCGTGGCCCATGTCGGGGACGAGGTCGAGCAGCCGGGGCCCGCCCAGCGCACCGTGCAGCGCGTGCGCGGCCGCCGGCGCGACGAAGCGGTCCGCCAGCCCGTGGAGCACCGCGACCGGACGGGTGATGTCGACCACGCGCCGCACCGGCTCGAGGCCCCGCCCCGGGCGGACCGCGATGCGCGTGCCCATCCGGCGGGCGGTGACCGCCCGCCCGGCGCGCGTCTGCGTCATCGCCAGGGCCAGGACGCCCCGGCTCGACCGTGGCACGTGCCAGCGCGCGGGCGTCGCCACGATCACGGCGCCGTCGGCTCGCCCCGCCACGTCCACCCCGGAACTTCGGTGGGTGCGGTCCGCGCGGCTGACGTGGTCGTCTCGGGCGTCTCGGGCGGCGGCGACGTCCGCCGCGTGGCGCGCGGGCTCCGTCGGGACCTCGGTCCCGGCGAGGTGCTCGATCGTCGCCACCCCGCCCATCGACGAGCCCACGACCACGACGCGATCGCAGTCGAGGCGGAGCGCAGCCACCGCGGCGTCGACGTCGAGGCCCTCGTGCTGGCCGAGGGTCGTCAACCCCTCGGACTGCCCGTGGCCCCGGAGGTCGAAGGTCAGGACGGGACGGCCCGCCGCCGACTGCCGCAGCGCGATCAGCTCGACTGCCGGTGCGTCCTTCGTGCTGCAGAACCCGTGGACGATCACGACCCCCTCCCCGAGGTCGTCCCGGCCACGCGGCCGCCACCACCGGGCAGCCAGCCGCACGCCGTCGGCAGCGACGAGGCCCGACGGGCTCACGGTTCCCACCACCAGGCGAGACCCGCCAGGCCGCGCCCGGTGTGGGCCACCATCACGGGGCTGAACGGCCCGACCAGGCACGAGGCCGGTTGCAGGCGCTCGACCCGGGTCTGCAGGTCGGCCGCCGCCTCGTCGTCGAGCGCGTGCAGGACGATCACGTGCAAGCGGCCGGCGCCCGGCTCGCGTCCCGGCGCGTCGGCCACGCAGCGCGCCACGATGCGCTCGCGGGCCACCGCGGCGTTGAACGCCGGGCGCAGCGGCCGCGCCCGGCCGTCGCGGAACTCGAACAGGGGCCGGACACCCAGACGGTCGCCCAGCCAGCGGGCGGCCTCGGGCACCCGCCCCGACCGGGCAAGCCGCTCGAGATCGGCGACGGTGGCGGCCAGCCGCACCCGGCCGGCCACCCGCTCGGCGGACCGCACGACCGCGGGCAGGTCGCCGCCCTCGGCCGCGGCGCGCGCCGCGGCGAGGACCACCAGGGCCTGTGCGCCCGCGGCGGTGCCCGTGTCCAGGACCGCGACCCCGCGCTCCTCGTCGAGGGCGAGCCCCTCGGCGGAGTCGTTCTCGCCGGTCCCGCGCTCGCGGGGCTCCGCCTCGCGGCGCGGCAGGGTCGCCGCAGCACCGGAGACCCGGGCGCCGTCGTCGGCCACCAGCTTGGCCGCCAGCACCGCCGCGTCGAACGACGACGACATGCGGGCCGAGACCGTGAGCACCACGACCGGGCCGCCGCGGCGCGCCTCGGCGATCACGGTGGCGTACTCGCCGGGCGACGGCGCGCTGGTGGCGATGGGCTCGGAGAACCGTCGCACCAGCTCGTCGAGGGCGATGTCGCCGTCGCGGTGGCGCTCGTCGCCCACGACCAACCACAGGGGGACGACCCGGATGCCCAGGCGGGCGACCAGGTCCTCGGGCAGCGCGGCCGCGCTGTCTGTCACCACGGTCACGCGCCCCGGCCCGGTCGCCGCGGTCATGAGGCGTCGTCCGGCCCGGGGTCGTGGTCGAACACCAGCCGGTGCAGGTACACCGCGGGCGAGCGACGTACGGGGGGCCGGTTCCCGGCCATGCGCTTGGCGAGCAGCACGCCGACGATCCCGGTGCCGGCCACCGCCCCGGCCCGGCCGTGCGTGCGGGCCACCACGGGGACGACCAGCGCCGCGGCCAGGAAGCTGCCGAGCCCGGTCTGGCGGCGCAGGCGCCCGCCGGCGAGCCCGAGCGCCAGCACCACCGTGCCGGGCCACGCCAGCGGCAGGAACGCGCCGAGCGCCACCGACAGCCCGCGCCCACCGGCCCCCCGCAGCCAGGGCGACCAGTTGTGGCCGGCGACCCCGGCCGTGGCGGCCACCGCGCCGAGCACCGGCCGGTCGCGGCCCGCGAGCAGCGGACCGACGGCCCCCTTGGCGACGTCGCACACGCCGGCGACCGCCAATGCGCCGAAGCCCGCCACCTCGTACAGCGCGGTGCCGGACACGGTCCCGCTGCCGACGTCCCGCAGGTCCACGTCGACGCGATGGCGGGCGGCGATGTTCGAGAACGGGACCGAGCCGGCGGCCCACGCGGCCGCGACGACGACGGGCACAGGGAGGCTCGGCGGCCGGCGCCGCGATGCGGTACGGGGACGTTCCTCGTGCACGTCGATCACATGCCGTGACCTTCCGTCATGCCTCGACCCCCAGGGGGCGTGCGGTCGAACATACCGCCGTCTCGGGTCGCGCGGGCGATCGCCTCGCACCTGTGCCCCGATTGACACAGGCCAAACCGGTCGTCTTCACTGGCGGTCGTGGGGGAAACGACCGGCTCGGACGCGACCGAACGTCCGCGTCCGGCGGCGCCCGTGACCGCGGAACCGGGTCGGGGCGCGGACGCGTCAGCTGCGGTCGGCGTCGGCGACCTCCCCACGCGCATGCTCGTGTTCGGCGTGGCCCGACACGACGGCACGATCGCCGCCGCCGACGCGTTCGCGGTGGCCGAGGCCTGCGACCGCTCGGCCGAACAGGTGCGCTCGTGCCTCCGCCGCCTCGTCAGCGAGGGCCTCTTCGTGCGCGAGGGCACCGGCCTGCGCGCCGAGTACAGACCCACCGACGACGGCCTCCGGGTGCTGTCGGCCATGGGCGACCGGGCGCTGCGGGCGCGCGACCAGGACCTCGACCGGCCCGACTGGGACGGGCGGTGGCACCTCGCCGCCTTCGCGGTCCCCGAGTCCCGGCGCGGTGCCCGCGACGTGCTCCGCGACCACCTCGGCCTGCTCGGCGGCGCGCCCATCCACAACGGCCTCTACGTCAGCCCGCGCGACTGGAGCAAGGACGTCGCTGCGATCGCGAGCGACCTGGGTGTCGTCGAGCACGTCACGGTGGCCGCGACCGTCCGCCTCGTCGTCGGTGGTGAGAGCGATCCGCGCGCCGTGGCCCGCCGCCTCTGGCGCCTCGACGACCTGGCCTCCCGCTACGCCGCCTTCGTCGAGCGGTGGTCCGGCGTGCTCGACAGCCTGCGCACGATGCAGCGCGAGCACACGCCACTGCCCGACACCGCCTTCCTCCCGGGGGCGCTGGCGATGGCCCTCGCCTACCAGGCGTGCTTCAACTCCGACCCGCTGCTGCCCGCCGAGGTGCTCCCCCGCCCCTGGCCGGGGCGGGCGGCGCGTGACCTGCTGCTCGGCAGCCGGCGCCTGGCGCTGCAGATCCGGGCTGACGGCGGCCGCCCCGCCCTGTTCGCCACGTACCACGAGCTCGTCGACACGACCCCCGTCGAGCGCGGGGACCAGGGAGGTTCCCCGTGAAGTTCGGCATCTTCTACGAGCACCAGCTCCCCCGGCCCTGGGGGCCCGACAGCGAGCACAAGCTCCTGAAGGACGCGCTCGAACAGGTCGAGCTCGCCGACCGCCTGGGCCTCGACTACGTGTGGGAGGTCGAGCACCACTTCCTCGAGGAGTACTCGCACTCGTCCGCCCCAGAGGTCTTCCTGGCCGCCGCCAGCCAGCGCACGTCACGCATCCGACTCGGCCACGGCATCGTCCAGCTGCCGTTCAACTTCAACCACACCGCCCGCACGGCCGAGCGCGTGGCCACGCTCGACCTGGTGTCCGACGGACGGGTCGACTTCGGCACGGGCGAGGCGTCGTCCGAGGCCGAGCTCGGGGGCTTCCTCGTCGAGCGGTCCTCCAAGCGCGAGCAGTGGGCCGAGGCGCTCGACGCCGTCACGCGCATGTTCGTCGAGTCCCCGTTCGCGGGCCACGAGGGCGAGCACTTCTCGATGCCCGTCCGCGAGCTCGTGCCGAAGCCGCTCCAGAAGCCGCACCCGCCCCTGTGGGTGGCCTGCAGCCGGCGCGAGACCATCCACCTGGCCGCCACCAAGGGCATCGGCGCCCTCAGCTTCAGCTTCGTCGAGGCCGAGGAGGCCCGGCACTGGGTCGACGACTACTACGCCACGATCGCGAGCGAGGCGTGCGTGCCCGGGGGGTTCGCGGTCAACCCCAACCTGGCGGTGGTGCTGCCGATGATGTGCCACCAGGACGAGCAGACCGCCATCGACCGCGGCATCGACGGCGCCCACTTCTTCGGCTACAGCCTCGGCCACTACTACACGTTCGGCAGCCACCGGCCCGGGCGGACGAACATCTGGGAGGAGTTCGAGCGCAACCGCGAGGCCTACGGCTTCGCCCGCCCGATCGCGGCGCAGACCGGCCAGGTCCTCGGCGCCCAGCTCTTCGAACAGGGCATCGGGTCGCTGCGGGGGGCCATCGGCACGCCCGACCAGTTGCGCGCGCTGCTGCGCGCCTACGCCGAGGTCGGTGTCGACCAGGTCATCTTCGTGTCGCAGGCCGGCAACAACCGCCACGAGGACATCTGCGAGTCGCTCGAGCTGTTCGCCAGCGAGGTCATGCCCGAGTTCCACGAGGGCGAGGAGGCGCGCGAGAAGGCCAAGCTCGAGCGCCTGGCCCCCGCCATCGAGGCCGCCCTCGCCCGCCGCGAGCCGGCCCGCGAGGCCCCCGAGACGGTCGTGAAGCCCGTGCTCGCCTTCTGACGCGATCCCGACCTCCCCCCAGAGGTCGGCAGCCGACGGTCCCCCCGGGTCAGCCACCCTTCCCGGCGCCCGCGGGGACCGTCGGCACCCCACGCCCCGCCACCGCCGGCGCCGCCCCGCGTGGGTGGAGGGCCGGCGTCAGTGGTGGAAGCTCGGCTGGTGCAGGTCGCCGGGCGCGGTCCGCCCGCTGAGCGCGTCGACCGCCCGGCGCAGGTCGTCGACGAACAGCGCCGCCAGGTCGTGACCGAAGCCGTTGCGGACCACGACCCGCAGGACCGACACGTCGTCGATGGCGGGCGGCATCGGGTACGCGGGCACCGACCAGCCCCGGCCGCGGAGCCGGTCGGCCACGTCGTACACGGTCCAGCCGGCGCTCGCGGCGCCCGTCGCCGAGGCCTGGCCAGGGGCGACGCGGAAGGCGAACACCGGGAGCTGCGACCCGTGGCTGAGGAGCTGGAACGGGCCCAGGTCCGCCACCTGCCCGGACAGCCACACCGCGGTGTCGCGCGCCGCCTGCTGGACGCGGCGGTACCCGTCGAAGCCGAGCCGGAGGAGCATGTAGTACTGCGCCACGACCTGGGCGCCGGGCCGCGAGAAGTTCAACGCGAACGTCGGCACGTCGCCGCCCAGGTAGTCGACGTGGAACACGAGCTCGTCGGGCAGCGCGGCACGGTCGCGCCACAGGGCCCACCCGACGCCGGGGTAGACCAGCCCGTACTTGTGCCCCGACGCGTTGATCGACTGCACCCGGCGCAGGCGGAAGTCCCACTCGAGGTCGGGGTCGAGGAACGGGGCGACGAAGCCCCCCGACGCCGCGTCCACGTGGACCGGCACGTCGAGCCCGCGCTCGACCTGCAGGCGGTCGAGGGCCGCGGCGATGTCCGCCACCGGCTCGTAGCTGCCGTCGAACGTCGAGCCGAGCACGGCGACGACGCCGATCGTCTGCTCGTCACACTGCGCCACGGCCGCGTCCGGCGTCAGGTGCGTGGCGTCGGCACCGACGGCCACCAGGCGGGGCTCGACGTCCCAGTAGCGGCAGAACTTCTCCCAGCACACCTGCACGTTGGCGCCCATGACCAGGTTGGGGCGGTCGGCGGGCATCCCCACGACGTCGCGGCGGGCGCGCCACCGTCGCAGCAGCGCCATCCCGGCGAGCATGCAGGCTTCGCTCGACCCGGTCGTCGAGCAGCCCACCGGGTCGGCGTTGTCGGGGGCGTGCCACAGGTCGGCCAGCATCGCCACGCAGCGCCGCTCGAGCTCGGCGGTCTGGGGGTACTCGTCCTTGTCGATCATGTTCTGGTCGGTGCACTCGGCCATCAGGCGGCGGGCCCGATCGTCCATCCGCGTCGTCACGAACGTGGCCAGGTTGCGGCGGGCGTTGCCGTCGAGCAGCAGCTCGTCGTGCACGACCTCGTAGGCGGTGGCGGCATCCATCTCGCCGTCGGGCAGCCGTTCGCGGGGCACGTCGCCCATCTCGGGCGCGGCGAACTGCGAACGGGACGCTCAGCAGGGATTCGGGCGTGCCCGGGCGTCGTGAACGGGGTGAGTGCAGCGGCATGGCGCGGGCCCTCGGTGTCATGCCGCCGCAGAGAGCCGGCGGACGTCCGTACGGTACCGGGCCGCTATCGGGCGCTCGCGGCAGCCCGACCGAGGCGGTCGGACAGCGCCTGGAGCGCCTCCGCGAGCGCCGGGTCGTCGACGACGAGGTCGGCGTCGACCAGGGTCAGCCACAACGCCAGCGCCGCCGGCGAGTCGGCGCCCACGCGGATGCTGCAGGTGTCGTCGTCCACCGGCTCGACGTCGACCGAGGCGGGCACCCGCGCCGCCACCCGCGCCGCCGGGGCCGCCACGGTGACCGTGGCCCGGAACGTCCACGGCGCGGTCTCGAGCCCGCGGCCGACGAACGCCGCCGCGCCGCCCGCGGGATCCGGCCGGGCCGCGAAGCGCGGGCCGGTGGTGGCCCGCAGGGCCAGCCGGTCGGCCCGGAACGTGCGCCAGGCGTCCCGGTCGACGTCCCAGGCCAGCAGGTACCAGCGGCCACGTGCGTGGACCAGGCGCTGCGGCTCGACCAGCCGGACGGAGGTGCTCCCGTCGTGGGCGCCATAGTCGAAGCGCAGGCGCTCGCGGTCGCGGATGGCGGCCGCCAGTCGGATGAGCACGTCGGCGCCGAGCGCCGGGCCACGGGCGACCGGCTGGTCGACCGCGGTGTGCACGGCCCCCACCCGGCGCCGCAGGCGGGACGGCAGCACCTGCTCGAGCTTGACCAGGGCCCGCAGCGAGGTCTCCTCGACGCCGGCGATGCCCCCGCCGGCTGCGGCCCGCAGGCCGACCGCCACGGCGACGGCCTCGTCGTCGTCGAGGAGCAGCGGCGGGAGCGTCGCCCCCGGCCCGAGGCGGTAGCCGCCGCCCCGCCCTGGCGTGGCGTCGACGGGGTACCCGAGCCCGCGCAGGCGGTCGACGTCGTTGCGGACCGTCCGGGTCGTGACGCCCAGGCGTCCTGCCAGCTCGTCGCCGCCCCACGCCGGGCGGGCCTGCAGCAGGCCGAGCAGGCGGAGGAGGCGCACCGACGTCGTCATGCGAGAAGTCTGTCGCAGTCCGAGGAACGAAACGTTCCGCATTGGAACCTACGGTCGATCCATGACGTCAACCACATCGATGGACATCCGACCGTTCCGCCTCGCCGTGCCCGACGACGACCTCGTCGACCTCCGCCGGCGCCTCTCGTCCACCCGCTGGCCCGCCCCCAGCCCCGAGGCCGGGTGGGGCCGCGGCGTCCCCCTCGACCACCTCCGCGACCTCTCCGCCTACTGGGCCGGCGGCTACGACTGGCGGCGCCACGAGGCGGCGCTCAACGAGGTGCCGCAGGCGCTGGCGACCGTGGACGGGCAGCCGATCCACCTCCTCCACGTGCGCTCGCCCGAGCCGGACGCCCTTCCGATCGTCCTCACCCACGGGTGGCCGAGCTCACCCGTGGAGTTCATGCGGGTGATCGGCCCCCTGACCGACCCGGCCGGCCACGGTGGTGATCCGGCGGACGCCTTCCACGTCGTGGTGCCCGGGCTCCCGGGGTACGGACGGTCGACGCCGCTGGCCGGCGCCGGGTGGGGCAACCTCTTCCACGTCGGCGCCGTGTGGGCCGAGCTCATGGCCGCCCTCGGCTACGACCGGTTCGCCGTGCACGGCACCGACGCGGGCGCCGGCGCGGCCGGCGGCCTGGCGATGGCGGCGCCCGACCGGGTCGCCGGCGTCCACCTCACCGGGACCACCGCCGCCATGCCCTTCGGGCCCCCCGTCCCGACCGACGGCCTCGACGCGGCCGACCGCGCCCGGATCGAGCGGTTCAACGCCTACCGGGAGGACGGCCTCGGCTACCTGCACCTGATGGCGACGCGCCCACAGACGCTGGCGTACGCCCTGTGCGACTCGCCGGTCGCCCACCTGGCGTGGATCGTCGAGAAGTTCCACGAGTGGACCGACCCGTCCGCCCCGCTGCCCCAGGACGCGGTCGACCTCGACCAGCTCCTCACGCTGGTCACGTTGGCGTGGTTCACCCGGGCGGGCGCCTCGTCCGCACACGCCGTCTACGAGGGCATGCAGGCGTACCGCCAGATGGCAGCCGGGCACGACGGCGACGAGGGCCACGGCGACGAGGGCGGCGGAGACGGCCCGCCGTTCGGCGTGGCGGTGTTCGCCGCCGACACGACCGTGCGCTCGGTCATGGACCCTGCGGGCCAGTTCACCCACTGGACCGAGTACGACGTCGGCGGGCACTTCCCGGCGATGGAGGTGCCGCACGTCCTCGTCGACGACATGCGGACCTTCTTCCGTCCCACGCGGCGCCCACCGGCCTGACCGCCGGGCGCGGGCCCGCGGGGCAGCCGGACTTGACGGACGGGGCTCCGGATGCTGGGATGAGAGCGCTCTCATCCGGCGGGACCCTCCCCCCGGGAACCGACGGGTGAGACCGCTCGTCGCCACGGCACGGCGGCCGTGGCGGAACCGGGGGCGGGCTGAGGGAGGACGAATCGTGACCAACCGCGGGACAGGCCTTCGGCCCGCACCCGGACCCCCCGTCGAGGCGACCGCCGAGGCGGCGGCTCCGACCGGGGCCCGGCGCTTCCCGGCCGGGTTCCTGTGGGGTGCGTCGACGTCCGCCTACCAGATCGAGGGCGGCGTCGACCTCGACGGGCGCGGCCCGTCGATCTGGGACACGTTCTCGGCGGCCGGCCACGCACGGGGTGACACCGGGGCCGCGGCCGCCGATCACCGGCGCCGCATGCCGCACGACGTCGCGCTGATGGCCCGCCTCGGGCTGCCCGCCTACCGGTTCTCGATCGCCTGGCCCCGGGTGCAGCCCGCGGGCGCGGGCGCCGTCAGCGCCTCGGGGCTCGACTTCTACCGCGCCCTCGTCGACGAGCTGCTCGACCACGGCATCGAGCCCGTCGCCACCCTGTACCACTGGGACCTGCCCCAGGACCTCGAGGACGTCGGCGGCTGGACGAGCCGGGCCACCGCCGAGCGGTTCGCCGACTACGCCGCGGTCGTGGCCGGGGCGCTGGGCGACCGGGTCCGCCATTGGACGACCATCAACGAGCCCTGGTGCGCCTCGATGCTCGGTTACGCCGCCGGCATCCACGCCCCCGGGCGCACCGATCCCGCGGCCGCGGCCGCCGCCGCCCACCACCTGCTCCTCGGCCACGGCTTGGCGGTCGACGCTCTCCGGGCCGGCGTGTCGCCCCCGGGCGGAGCGGCCGAGATCGGCATCACCCTCAACCCGTACCCGGTCGTCCCCGCCAGCGACGACCCCGCCGACCGCGATGCCGCCCGGCGCATCGACGGCCTCGCCAACCGCCTGTGGTACGACCCCGTCCTCCGCGGCCGCTATCCCGATGACGTCCTCGACGACCTGGCCTCGGTCAGCGACCTGCGGCACATCCGAGACGGCGACCTGGCCCAGGTCGCGCGGCCGATCGACGCCCTCGGCCTCAACTACTACCGGCGCCACCACGTTCGCCACGAGCCCGGGGCGTCGGCGTCGCCGTCGCCGTGGCCCGGTTCGCCCGACGTGGCCTTCGCCGAGCCCGAGCAGACCACGACGTCGAACGGCTGGGCGGTCGAGCCCCGCGGGCTGTACGAGTCGCTCGTGCGCCTCCAGGCCGACTACGACCCGCCTCCGCTGTACGTCCACGAGAGCGGCGGCGCCTTTCCCGACCCGGTCGCCCCCGACGGTCTCGTCCACGACGCCGACCGCCTCGACTACCTCGCCGCCCACGTGCGGGCCTGCCACGACGCCCTGGCCGAGGGCGTCGACCTGCGCGGCTACTTCGTGTGGTCGCTGCTCGACAACTTCGAGTGGGCCGAGGGGTACCACCAGCGCTTCGGCATCGTGCACGTCGACTTCGCCACGCAGGAGCGGACGCCGAAGGACAGCGCCATCTGGTACAGCAACGTCGTGCGCACGAACGAGGTCGGCGGCGACCCCACCGCATCCGGAGACGACGCCCTGTCGTGACGGGTCCCGCCGACGGCCGCTGCACCCTCGAGGACGTCGCCGCCCGCGCCGGCGTCTCGCGAGCGACGGTCTCACGGGTGGTCAACGGCAGCCCGCACGTGTCCGACCGCGTCCGGCGGACGGTCGAGGCCGCCATCGACGACATGGGCTACGCCCCGAACCGGGCGGCCCGGTCGCTGGCCGGCAGTCGCAGCGAGACCATCGCCCTCGTCGTGTCCGAGCCCAGCGTCCGGCTCTTCGCCGATCCCTTCTTCGCGGGCACCACGCTGGGCGTCACCGGCGTCCTGTCCGCCACCCGCTACCAGCTCGTGCTGCTGATGGTCGGCGACGACGACGACCGCAGTCGGGTCGAACGCCACCTGCTGCGCGGTGGCGCCGACGGCGCGCTGGTGCTGTCCGCCCGCGCCGACGACCCGCTGGCCGGCCGGCTGGCCGCGGCCGGCATCCCCTGCGTGACCGCCGGCCGTCCCGCCGACCGTCGACCCGGCGCCGACAACCGCGCCGACACCCGCGCCGACGCCGGCCTCGGCCACGAGCACGGGGGAGGGCGGTCGGTGACCTACGTCGATGCCGACAACGTCGGCGGGGCCGAGGCGGCCGTGGCCCACCTCGTCGCCGCCGGCCGGAGCACGATCGGCACGGTGGCCGGGCCCGCCGACATGGCCCCCGGGGCCGACCGGCGCACGGGATGGGAGAAGGCGCTCGGCGAGGCCGGACGGCCGGCCGACCTCACGCTGGTGGCCGAGGCCGACTTCACCCGCGCCGGCGGGCAGGCCGCCACCGCGGCGCTGCTCGCCCGCCGCCCCGATCTCGACGGCCTGTTCGCGGCGTCCGACCTGATGGCCCTCGGCGCTCTCGACGCCCTCCGGGCGGCCGGCCGCCGCGTGCCCGACGACGTCGCGGTGGTCGGGTTCGACGACAGCGAGCTCGCCCGCACCGCCGATCCGCCGCTCACCACCGTGCGCCAGCCCATCGAAGAGCTCGGCGCCGAGATGGCCCGCCTGCTGGTCGCACAGCTCGACGGCGGCGGCCCGGCGGGGGTCCCGCAACCCCCGCTCGTGCTGCGGACCGCGCTCGTGATCCGCGACTCGGCCTGAAGCCGGCCCAGGTGCTCAGCCGGCGTCGGACGGCTCCTGGGCGGGCGCCGCCGCGGTCGTGGCGGTCGGCGTCGCCGCGGCACCCGCCGGCACCAGCTCCTCGTCGGCGATGCGCAGGCCGGTCTCGGGGTCGAAGAACTGCAGGCGCTGGACGTCGACGTCCATCTCGACCGCATCGGTGACCCGGGCTCGGCTGCGGGCATCGAACCGGGCGACCACCATGGCCCCCTCCCCTGCCGCTTGGCGCTCGAGGATGTCGACGGCCGCCTCGTCGAGGTCACCGGCCACGCTGCGGACGTCATCGGTCACCGCGGGCCGGCAGTCGGTGCGGACGTGCACCAGCAGCTCGGAACCCAACGCCTCACGCAGCTCGACGACGCCGTGGAGGCGGGCCCCGTCGGTGGGCCCGCCGGCGCCGGCCAACGCCGCGTCGGTGAGGTGCTCGGGGCGGATGCCGACGACGACCTCGCGACCGTCGAAGGCCCGCAGCGCCGGCCGGGCGGCGAGGGCGGACTCGGGGATATGCAGCGACTGGTCGCCGAGTGACACGGTGGCCCCGTCGCCGCTGATCGAGACGATGCCCTCGAGCAGGTTCATCGACGGCGACCCGATGAAGGCGGCGACGAACAGGTTGGACGGTTCGGCGTACAGCACCTCGGGCTCGTCGACCTGCTGGAGGCGCCCGTCGCGCATGACCGCCACGCGGTCACCCATCGTCATGGCCTCGATCTGGTCGTGGGTGACGTAGATCGTGGTCGTGCCGAGGCTGCGCTGCAGCGCGGCGATCTCGGCGCGGGTCTGGGCCCGCAGCTTGGCATCGAGGTTCGACAGGGGCTCGTCCATCAGGAACACCGACGGGTCGCGGACGATGGCCCGGCCCATGGCCACGCGCTGGCGCTGGCCACCGGACAGCTGGCCGGGCTTGCGGTTGAGCCACTCCTCGAGCTGCAGGACCTTGGCCGCGTTGAGCACCCGCTCGCGGATCTCGTCCTTCGGCAGCTTGGCCAGCTTGAGGGCGAAGCCGATGTTCTGCTCGACGGTCATGTGCGGGTAGAGCGCGTAGTTCTGGAACACCATGGCGATGTCGCGCTCCTTCGGCGGCAGGTCGTTCACCACCCGGTCGCCGATGCGCAGCTCGCCCCTCGTGATCGTCTCGAGCCCGGCCACCATGCGCAGCGCGGTCGACTTGCCGCAGCCCGACGGGCCGACGAGCACGAGGAACTCGCCTTCGGCGATGTCGAGGTCGAGGTCGATGACGGCGGCGACCCCGTTCGGGTACACCTTCGTCACCTTGTCCATGGTCACACCAGCCACCGGAACCTCCTGTCGAACGGTACGAGCACGATCTGTGGTCTGGGTGCCCGGCCACCGGCCTGTGTGCCTGGCGTCACCTTGGTATCAGCCTTTCACGGACCCGGCCAGAAGGCCGCGGACGAAGTAGCGCTGCAGACCGAAGAACACCAGACAGCGGCAGGGCGATGGACACGAACGCCGCCGCCGTGAGCAGGTGCCAGTCCTGCCCGCGACCGCCCGACAGGGTGGCCAGGCGCACGGTCATCGGGGCCTCGGAGCTGCCGGTGCCGAGGAACGTCGACGCCACCAGGTAGTCGTTCCACACCCACAGGAACTGGAAGATGGCGAAGGCGGCGAGGGCGGGGACCGACAGCGGCAGCACGAGCCGCCAGAAGATGGTCGGGTGGTCGGCGCCGTCGATGCGGGCCGCCTCGAACAGGTCGGCCGGCAGCGACGAGATGTAGTTGTGCAGCAGGAAGATGGCGAGCGGGAGGCCGAAGCCGATGTGGGTCAACCACACCGCGGTGGTCGTCCCCGCCAGGTCGAGGTCGGGGAACAGCGTGAAGGTCTCGCCGAACACCGTGAGGTGGGCGCCGCCCACGAACAGCTGCAGCAGCGGCACGAGGGACAGCTGAATCGGCACCGCCAGGAGCGCCACCACGCTGACGAACAACCAGTCGCGGCCCTTGAAGTCCATCCAGGCGAAGGCGTACGCGGCGAAGGCCGCGAAGGCGATGGGGATGACCGTGGCGGGGATGGCGATGGCCAGCGAGTTGAGGAAGTGCTGCCACATGTCGGGCGAATCGCTGGTCGACGACGAGAACGTCTCGCGGTAGTTCTCGAACGTGAACGTGGCGTCGGTCGACGCCATCAACAGCACGACGAACAGCACCACGGCAGCGATCGGCAGCAGGATGCGCCCGACGCGCCCGAGGCGGACGTACAGCCGGGCCAGCAGCGCCAGCACCACGACGACCAGGACGATGGTGGCCAGCGCCACGATGCCGGCCAGCAGCTTCGAGGAGGGGAACGGGTCGGGGAAGACCGTCCACCAGCCGGTCGTCTTCACCTCGATCTCGGGGCGGAACGACGACACGAGCATGCCGAGCGTGGGGATGGTCCACAGCACCACGAGCCCCCACAGCACCGCGGTCGGGATGGCGCCGAGTAGGCGGTGCAGCGCGCCGCCGACGGGCTCGCGACCCGGAGCCGGCCCGGCCTGCTGGTCCTCGGCTCCGGTCGGCGGAGGTGCAGTGGTCACGGCCGTCATGCCCTCGCCCCCTGCCGGTTGCGGCGGATGTTGATGATCATCAGCGGCAGCACGGCGATGAGCAGCAGCACCGCGAGCGCCGAGCCCACGCCGTAGTCACGGTTGATGAACGCCTGGTCGAACATCTCGTTGGCGATGACGCTCGTCGAGAACTCGCCGTTCGTCATGACCTTGACGATGTCGTAGATCTTGAGGACGGTGATGACGAGCGTCGTCACCACGACGGCGATCGTCGCGCGGATCTGAGGGACCGTCACCCGCCAGAACGCCTGGGCCTCGCTGGCCCCGTCGACGCGCGCCGCCTCGTGCAGCTCGGTCGGCACCGCCTTGATGGCCGACGAGAGGACGACCATGGCGAAGCCGGTCTGGATCCAGATCATGATGGCGATCAGGTAGAGGTTGTTCCACGGCGGCTGCTGCAGCCAGGCCTTCGGGTCGTTGCCGACGCCGACCCAGGCCGCGTTCAGCACGCCGATCTGGTCCTCGCCGGCCGGCGTGAAGGCGTAGACGAAGCGCCAGATGACGGCGGCGCCCACGAAGCTGATGGCCATCGGCATGAAGATCAGCGACTTGGCGAGGGACTCGCCCCTCGATCGATCGGCGAGCACCGCAATGGCCAGGCCGAAGATCGTCGACAGGCCGGTCACGAAGATGACCCAGAACACGTTGTTCCAGAGAACGCCGCGCAGGGCGCTCATGGCCGCCAGCGTCACGAGGATGGCGGCGGCGGTCAGGGAGATGGTCGGGGTGGGCGCCGAGAGGTCGACGCCCCGGCGGGTGCCCAGGCCCCGCACGATGACGATGGCCAGGGCGACCGCGGCGATGACCACGCCCGCCACGAACAGTCGGCTGGTGAAGATGTCGGTCCAGTTGTCGACGTTGAAGATCGACGAGTCGCCGAACAGGTCGCGGTAGTTCTGCAGGCCCTCGGCCTCGTCGCCGCGGGGGCTGCGGAAGCTGAGGTAGACGGTGCGGATCGTCGGCACGACCAGGGCGATGAACAAGAACAGGAGGGCCGGGCCGAGGAAGATCGCCGGCCGCAACTTGTCGGGGATGCGCCACCGGCGCTCCGGGGGCGGTGGGTGGCGGGCCCATACGAGCCCGCCGACGAGCGCGCCGATCACGGCGCCGCCGAGCGGCCACAGCAGCCCGCCGAGGAACCAGCCTCCGCTGTTGACGATCACCCCGACGACGGCGCCGATGACGGCCCCCGCCAGCGTGGCGAACAGGCTGAAGTTCCGTGGGGCCAGGTCGACGATCGCGTTCACGCCGACGAACAGACCCAGCGTCACCGCCAGGATGGCGACGACGCCGAGAAGCATGCCGATCAGTTGTCCCATGGACGACTCCCCGTCTCCGGCTTCACCGCCGGACTCGGTCGCACCCCTCGTTGTGCCCTGGGAGGCGCCTGGCGGCGCCTCCCAGGACCCTATGTCGTTACCGGGTGGTCACCCGGTGATCACTGCGCCGACCCGCTACGGCCAGCTCTGCTCGACCTCGGTGAAGGCGGTCGGCACGTCCTTGGCGCCGGTCGTGATGTCGACCGCCGCGCTCCAGAACGAGCCGGCACCGACGGCGCCGGGCATGAGGTCGGAAGCGTCGAAGCGGACGGGGTCGCCGGCGGCGAGGATCTCACCGAAGCCGGCGGTGAACTCGTCCGGGTACTGGCTCGTGTCGACGTTCTTGTTCGGCGACAGGAAGCCAGGGGCCGGAGCCCGGGCGCTGGCGTACTCGGGGCTGGCGAGGAAGTTCATCACCTCGACCACCTCGGGGCGGTCGACCAGCATCGAGGCGTAGTTGCCGCCCGACAGGGTGATGTTCGGGTACTCCTCCGACCCGGGCAGGTAGAAGGCGTCGATGTCGCCATCGGGCCCGTAGGTGGTGCCGTCGGGGAAGTTGGCCGAGTAGAAGTTGCCCTGGCGGTGCATCATGCAGCTGCCGTCGAGCAGGGGCAGGCCGGCGTCCGCGAACGGCGTGGCGGCCACGTTCTCGACTCCGCCGTAGACGTAGCCCTCCTGCGACCACAGGTCGTAGACGGCCTGGCCCACCTCGACGACCTCGGGGTCGTCGAACGGGATCTCGTGCGTGTACCACTGGTCGTACACGTCGGGGCCCTTGAGGCGCAGCATGAAGTCCTCGACCCAGTCGGTGAACGGCCAGCCGGTGGCGTCGTCGCTGCCGATGCCGATGCAGAACGGCGTGTTGCCGTCGGCGGCCATCGTGTCGGCCAGGGCCAGCCAGTCGTCGAACGTCTCGGGGATCTCGTAGCCGTTCTCCTCGAACTGCGCCGGGCTGTACCAGACGAGGCTCTTGAGGTCGGCCTTGAGCGGGATGCCCTTCATCTCGCCCTCGATCTCGACGAGGTCGGTGAAGCCCGGGTCGAAGTTCGCTTCGACCTCGCTGACCACGTCGTCCGGAAGGGCGATGATGTCGTCGGCGAAGTCGGTGACCTTGCCCGGCTGCGGGAACAGGGCGATGTCGGGCGGGTCGCCGCCGTCGATCTGGGTGCCGATCTGGGTCTCGAAGCTGCGGTCGCCCGAGACCTCGACCGTGATGCCCGTGTCCTCGGTGAACTGGTCGAACGCGTCCTGGTTGCCCTGGAGCTCGGACTCGACCTCGGAGCCGAAGATGGTCACCGTCGTGCCGTCGAGATCGCCGCCCGACCCGCTGTCGCTGTCGGTGGAGGCGTCATCGTCGTCGTCGTCCGCACAGGCGGACGCTGCCAACGTGAGCACCACGAAGCCGGCGAGGGCCGCCCGCCACCGTGGGTGTCGCTGTCGGTTCATTGTCTTCCCCTCTTGGGATGCTGGTTTTGGGTTGGTGGATGTGGCAGTGGCGCCGGGCACCTCACCCGGCGGGGTCTGGGGCCCGAGGCGGTGCGGTGGTCGACCGCACCACGAGCTCGAGGTCGAGGCGGTGCTCCGACTCGCCGAGCGGCTTCTCCGCGGCGAGCGATTCGAGCAGCAGATCCGCCGCGAGGCGGCCGCTCTCGAACAGCGGCTGGCGGACCGTGGTCAGGCCCGCGTAGCCCGACACCTCGACGTCGTCGAAGCCGACGACCGAGACGTCGCCGGGCACCGCGAGCCCGGCCGTGCGGGCGGCCTCGAGGACGCCCAGGGCCTGCGTGTCGGAGGCGGCGAAGACGGCGGTGGGCCGGGTGGGCGACGACAGCAGGCGATCGGCCAGCTCACGCGCCACCGTGCGCACGTGAGGGCCGTGACGGACGCTGGCCTGGCTCACGGCCAGGCCCGCCTCGGCCATCGTCTCGCGATAGCCCTGCTCGCGGGCCGTGCTCGACGAGAACCCGAGCGGGTTGTCGGGGTCGTCCCCCAGGAAGGCGATGCGCCGGTGCCCGAGCTCGAGCAGGTGGCGGGTGGCGAGCCGGCCGCCCGCCACGTCGTCGGTGACGACGGCGGGGACCCCGGGCCCGCGGGTGTCGAGCAGCACGGTCGGCACGCCGGACGCGGCGAGCCGCTCGAGGCTCGTCGCCGGAGGCGGGAGCGACATGATGACGAGGCCGTCGGCCCGGTCGCGGCGGGTCAACGTGGCGAAGTGCTCGTCGCGGTGAACCGGCGACTCGACGTTGAAGAGCACGAGGTCGTATCTGCTGCCGTCGAGGGCGGCGACGACGCCGCGGAGCCGCTCGACGGCCGAGGCGTGGGTGAAGAACGGGACGACCACGCCGAGGGTCTGGCACCGTCCGCGGCTGAGGCCGCGGGCGAGCGGGTTCGGCCTGTAGTCGAGGTCGGCGATGGCGGCGAGGACGCGGGCGCGGGTCGACTCGCTGACGCGCGGGCTCTCGTTGAGGACGCGGGACACGGTCCCGGCTCCGACCCCAGCGTGCGCGGCGACGTCGGCGATCGTGACCACCCTCCTCCCCTCTCGCGCTGTCGTCCCGGCCTCGGACCGGCGGTGGAACCGCTTCCACCCTGCGGTCGCAACATATGTGCCGCCCGTCACTCTGTCAATGGAACCGCTTCCACCGCCCCCCGAAAAGATTTCCCCCGCGGGATTGGCCGTTGGAGCGACCGATCCCGCGGGGGAAATCGCGAGGGGGAGGGTCACACCAGGATGCGGTCTTCGGGGGCCTCGACGCCGACCACGGCGAGAGCGCGGCCCAGGCCGAGGAACATGCCGCAGCACATGGTCAGGTCGGCGATCTCGTCGTCGGCGTAGGCGGCACGGAGGCGGGCCCAGAACGCCTCGTCCATCGCCTGGTGGTCGAGCGCGAACCGCTGGGCGAACTCGGCCGCCAGGCGTTCGCGCTCCGACAGCGCCTCGCTGGTCCGCCAGTCGGCCACCTCGCCGTAGAACCCCTCGTCGACGCCGGCGGCCTGGCCGTCGCGCGCCCGCGTGCCCTGGCACACGACGCAGTCGTTGATGAGGGCGATCGTCCAGCGGGCCGCCTCGCGCTCACGCAGGTCGAGGCGGGTGTTGCCGTAGACGGCCTCGGACAGCGCGCCCATGCCCGCCGCCATCTTCGGGCGGTGGAGCGCCCAGTCGACGTGCTCGCCGAAGCCGCGGTCAGGGAAGTCGATGCGTGCCACGCCGGGAGCGTAGACGGATGTCACACGTCGCGGCCCGACCGCGAGCGTCCGCTGCCCTGGGCGCCGCCGGCCGTCGCTCAGTTGAGCGCGACCGGCGCGAGGGCCGGCGTGCGCAGGTCGATCTCGTGGTCGGCGGGCAGCACGACCGTCAAACCGTCGGCGACCACCTGGCGCAGGCGCACCGGCCCGGTGTGGTCGCGCAGCGCGTGCCACCCGGCGTCCGCGATCGGGTACCGCACCGTCGCCGCGCCGACCGTGCCGCGGCCGAAGCAGGGGGACGCCGCCGTCACCGCCGCGCTCGACACGATCACCTGGCCCGGCTCGGCCGCGGCCATCATCCGGGCGCCCTGGTTGATCGTGAGGCCCACCGGCTCGCCGTCGATGTCGTAGATCTCCCCCGCGTGCACGCCCGCGCGCACCCGCAGCGCCAGCCCGCCCGGCCAGCGCTCGGCGGCCAGCGCCCGCTGCGCCTCCACCGAGGCGGCGATGGCGTCATGCGCACAGTCGAACACCGCCAGGGTCCCGTCGCCGGCATGCGCCAGGAAGCTGCCCCCGAGGCGCTCGACCGCGCCGCCGATGAGGGCGCGGTGGCGCAGCAGGACCCAGGGGTAGCTCTCGCCTGCGGCCTCGAGGAGGCGGGTCGAGCCGACGATGTCGGTCTGGACCACGACCGCGGTCCGGCGTCGCCTCGCCCGGTCGTCCACCGGCCCCCGGGGCGTCGGTCGCCGCGCCCACCACGACCGCAGCGGGTCGGCCAGCGCCCGCCATCGCGTCCGGTGGTCCACCGGTCCTTCGCTGCACCTGCCCGTCGCCCTGGTCATTCCCGCATGGTGCGGCACGTCGCTCACCATCCGCTGGCAAACGGCTTGGAACGCCCTCCGACGCCCGACGAGGCGGTGGTCAGACCAGGTGCTCGGCCCCGCTGGTCCGGACGAGGCGGGCAGGGCGCTCAGACCAGGTGGTCGACGAAGCGTTCGAGCTGGCGCAGGTTGCGGCACTCGAACACGCCGTCGCAGTGCGTGGCGTACTCGCCGATGATCGAGTCGCCCGTGTCCCAGTAGCTGCGGGGCTCGGGGTTGAGCCAGTAGACGTGGCGGGCCCGGTGCTGCATCTCCTTCACCACCCAGGACTGGGTGGCGTGGTAGTTGTTCCGAGCGTCGCCCAGCAGCAGGACCGTGGTCTTGGGGCCGACGTCCTTGCCGTAGCGCTGCCAGAACACCTCGAACGCGTGCCCGTAGTCGCTGTGGCCGTCGACCCAGATGACATCGGCCTCGGTGTTGACGCGGTGGACCGCCTCGCCGATGTCCTCGGTGCCTTCGAACAGGCGGGTGACCTCGTCGATCCCGTCGATGAACACGAAGGCCCGCACCTTCGAGAACTGGTTCGAGATGGCGTAGACGAGGTGCAGCGTGAAGCGGGCGAAGGCCGCGACCGACCCCGAGATGTCCGCCACCACGAAGATCTCCGGCTTCGACGGCCGCGGGTAGCGGAACCGCGGCTCGAGCGGCACGCCGCCCGTCGACAGCGAGTGCCGGACCGTCGACCGGAAGTCGAGGGGCCCCTTGCGTCCGTGCCGGCGCTTGCGAGCCAGGCGCACGGCCAGCTTGCGGGTCAGCGGGTAGATCGCCTTGCGCAGCGAGGCCATCTCCTCGCGGCTGGCGTGCATGAAGTCGACGTCCTCGGGCAGCGGCTTGCGCAGCGTGCGGGCCATCGCCTCGACCCCCCGGTCGGCGACGAGCCGGCGCCGGATCTCGGCCTCGATCTCCTTGCGGAGCTGGTCGACACGGGCCTCGTACTCGTCGCGCTCGAGCCGCTCCTCGAGTGGCGTCAGCGGTTCGGGCGCCTGCTCGCGGGCCTGCTGCATGAGCTTGTCGAGCACGCCGTCGAGGTCGAGGTTCCGGAGGGTGCGGTACAGGTAGTAGGTGCCGCCGACCGGGCGCCCGGGCTCCATGCCCGCGTAGCGGCGGACGGCCTGGCGGGCGAGCGCCTTGAGCATGGCCTCGTTGCCCTGCGCCAGCGCCTTCATCAGCATCTCGGCCAGCTCTTCGGGGGTCATCGAGTCGCCGACGCCGCCCGCGCCCTGCTGCTCCCCCTGCTGGTCGGACTGCATCTCGCTGAGCATCTCGTCGAGGTCGGCCATGGCGGCGGCCTGCTCGTCGGTGAGCGCGTACTCGCGGCCCCGCAGCGAGAAGTAGACCTCGAAGACCGTCTCGAACACGCGCCAGTGCGCCGCGTTCTTCACGAGGGTCGCACCGAGCGCGTACTTGAACGCCGACCGGTCGCCCAGCGGGATGTGCTGGATGGCCTGCATGGCGTCGAGGTTCTCGGTCAGGCTGACGGGCAGCCCGGCCGTGCGCAGCTCGGCGATGAAGCCCGACAGCAGCTCGGTCAGGGCTTGGCCGGCCCCCGCTTCGGTCAGGCGCTGCGTGGCCTCGGCGAGGCTGCGGCGGGCGACGGGCCGCTCCTCGGCGCCGCCCTCCCTCCGGCCCTCGGTGCCGGTGGCGGAGCCGGCCCCGGCGTGCTCGCGGTGCCGCCCTGCGGAGATGCCCGCATCGGCGGCGGCACTGTGGCCGTTGGCGGGCAGGCCCGGCCCACCCGAGGATCCGGACGGACCCGATCCGTTCGGCGCGTCCACCCCGTCGGGCGGCCCGCCGTCACCCATTGCGCTGCCACGGCTTGGCCGCAGCGCCGGCGGCGGCCTCGCCGCCGAGCGAGGTGTCCTGCTCGAGCTCCTTCGTCGCCTTGGTGATGTCGCTCTGGTACTTGAGCAGGATGTTGGCGGTGCCCACCGCGGTGGCGGCATCGACCTGCTCGACGCCGAGCAGCAGCATCGTGCGGGCCCAGTCGAGCGTCTCGGACACCGACGGCGCCTTCTTCAGCTCGAGCTGGCGGATCGAGCGCACGATGCGGGACACCTGGTCGGCCAGGCTCTCGGTGATGCCCGGGACCTTCGCCATCACGATCTCGCGCTCGCGCTCGAGGTCGGGGTAGTCGACGTGCAGGAACAGGCACCGGCGCTTGAGGGCCTCGGACAGCTCGCGGGTGTTGTTGGACGTGAGGAACACGAGCGGCACCTGGCGGGCCGTCACGGTGCCCAGCTCGGGGATCGACACCTGGTAGTCGGAGAGGATCTCGAGCAGCAGGGCCTCGGTCTCGACCTCGACCCGGTCGACCTCGTCCACGAGCAGCACCACGGGCTCCTCGGCGCGGATCGCCTCGAGCAACGGGCGGGTGAGCAGGAACTCGTCGGAGAAGATGTCGTCCTCGACGTCGGCCCACGTGGCGCCGTCGTTGCGCTCGGCCTGGATGCGCAGCAGCTGCTTCTTGTAGTTCCACTCGTACAGCGCCTTGGACTCGTCGAGGCCCTCGTAGCACTGCAGGCGGATGAGGCGGGAGCCGGTCATGTCGGCCACCGACTTGGCGAGCTGCGTCTTGCCCGTGCCGGCGGGGCCCTCGACGAGCACGGGCTTCCCGAGCCGGTCGGCGAGGTAGACGATGCCGGCGATGCCGTCGTCCGCCAGGTAGTCGACCTTGGCGAGCGACTCGCGAACGGCCGGGACGGACTCGAAGCGATGGGTGTCGGTGTTCCCCGTGCCGGAGGGCGCCGTGTCGGTCATCGGACCAGGGTACCGGCGAACTTGACCCAGGGGTCAACCTGGTTCCGCGACGGCGCCGCGCCGAGGGGCGCCGGAACCGGCGGGGCCTGACGGGGAGATGTCGGCCCCGTCGGCCCCGGGTCCCACATCCGGAGCTGCCTGGGGAGGAGCTGCAGAGCCGGGAGCGGGAGGCGGGCGGGCGGACCGGCTCCCGACCCCGCAGTTCCATGGGCTCCGGGGGGAGGGCAGCGAGCCGAAGGCCCGCCGCCACGTCGAGCATGGACCCGCCGGGGTTGGACAAAGGTTGGTTCGCGGTGAACGAGGAGCAAACACGCGCACAGAGTCGATCGTGCCTACACTCCCCGTGACGCCTGTGCCGGGGCGTGGAGGCGAGGGTGGCGATGGAGAACGATCTCCTCGAGCGTCGAAGGGCGATCGAGAAGGCGCGCTCGACGGAGGCCGGGGACGCGAGTGGCTCCGTCGACCCTGTCGTGCGGGCATCGTGGCGCCGCTGCGCCACCGTGGTCGAGGACGACATCGACACCGCGCCGGTCGAGGACTCGTCCGTGACGCGGCGCCGGTGGGACGGATCGGTGATCCGCCGCGCCGTGCCGGGCCTCGCCGGCCAGCTCGATCAGATCGCCACCACCGGCGACCTCATCGCCCTCGTCACCGACGCTGACGGGCGGGTCCTGTGGCAGTCGACCCCACTGTGGCTCCGCCGCGGCGCCGACCGCATCGGGCTCACGCCCGGGGGGCTGTGGCACGAGGCCGCCATGGGCACGAACGGCATCGGCCTGGCGCTCGCGGCCGACCGGCCGGCATCGGTCTTCTCGACCGAGCACTGGATCGACCCGGTGCGCGACTGGGTCTGCTACGCGGCCCCCATCCACGCGCCCGACGCCAGCCAGGTCGGGGCGATCAACCTGTCGACGACCTGGAAGCACGCCAACCCGCTGGCCCTCTCCACCATCGCCTCCATGGCGCGGCTGGTCGAGCACGAGCTGCGGACCAGCCCCCACCTGAACGGGTCGAACCCGGTGCTCAACGTCCGGGTGCTGGGCGAGCCGCGGGCCACCCTCGACGGCACGCCGCTGCGCCTCACGCAGCGGCAGTTCGAGATCCTCACGATCCTGGCCGTGAACGGTGCGGCGACGCTCGGCGAGCTGCACGCGCTCCTGTACGGCGACCGCCCGGTCGCCCCGACCACGCTGAAGGCCGAGATCTCCCATCTGCGCCGGGCTCTCGACGGCTGCCTGGCGTCGCGCCCCTACCGGCTGGACCTGCCGTGCCGCATCGACGCCACCGAGCTTCCGCAGCGCCTCGAGCGGGGCGACGTCGAGGGTGCGGCCCGGATCTACGCCGGCCAGCTCCTCCCCGCCAGCGAGTCGCCGTTCGTGGTCGAGCTGCGGCACGAGCTGGACGTGGCGCTGCGCACGGCGCTGCTCCGGGACGGGACGAGCGCCTCGGTCCTGCGCTTCACCGCCGTGCACCCCTACGACAGCGAGGTGCTCGAACGGGTCGGCACCCTCGTCTCGGTCGACGATCCGCTGTTCCCGGCGGTCACGGCCCGGCTGGCGGTGGCCCGCACCTTCTGATCCGGTCGCCGCCTCGGCGCCCGGGACGGGCTCACGAGGCCGCGGCCACGACCTCGTCCCCGGGCGCGGGTGGGGTGGACGCGTCGACGAGCCGGCCCGCCGGATCGGGGCCTCGTCGCAGCAGGTCCCGGAACCGATCGGGATCGTGCGACGCGGGGGCCGTGGTGGCGACGAACTCGCGCAGCAGACCGACGAAGCGGTCGTGGTCGTGGTGGTGCGGGAAGTGGCCGGCGCCGGTGAACACCTCGAGCCGGCTGCCCGGCATCGCCTCGTGGGCCCGGTGGGCGTGCGCCACGGGGATCACGCCGTCGCGGTCGCCCCACACGATGAGCGTCGGCACCGCCTCGGCGAGGTAGCACCGGTCGAGGAGGGTCACGACCTGTCCGCGCCAGTCGACCACCGAGCGCAGCGTCCGGGTGAACGCCACCTGGGCGTCGCCGTCGGGCAGCGCGGCGAGCACGCGGTCGACGTGGCGCCGATCGCGCGCCAGGTCGTTCCCGGCGAGCGCGAACACGGCCAGCGCAGCCTGCACGACCGGCCGCGCCAGCGGCCACCGTGTGGGGGCCAGGAAGACCTCGGCCAGCGGGGCGGCGGCCGCCCGCAGGACCGGCGTGACGTCGCGGCCCACTCCCCCGCCCGCCACCAGGACGAGCCGGTCGCACCGCTCGGGGTACTGGTAGGCGAGCTGGGCGGCCACGCCGCCGCCCAGCGAGTGGCCGACGATCGTGGCGGAGTCGATGCCGAGCACGGTGAGCAGGTCGCGCATCCCGTTGGCGTAGGCCGCGACCGAGTAGTCGGCCCGTGGCTTGTCGGAGCCGCCGTGGCCGAGCAGGTCGGGAGCCACCACCGTGTGGTCGCGAGCGAGGTCGGCCATGACGGCGACCCAGCTCTCGGAGCTGTCCCCGATGCCGTGCAGGAGGAGCACAGGCGGCCCGGAGCCGGCGATGCGGTAGGCGCGGCGGTACCCGTGGACGGTGCGATGGCGCAGCGTGGTGTCGACGTCCGACCGGGGACGAGGACGGGACCGGGGCGCGTCGGTCGTGGCCACGGCGGTCGCGCCCTGCCCGGCCGTCGTGGGGCGCACGGTCGTGGTCGGCTCGCGGCGTCGGGTCATGGGGTCACCTGCCCGGGCGTCCGGCCCGGTCCGCCACGGACGGTACGGTCCCGCGCCGGCTCCCGGGACCTCGGGTCGTGAACATCATGTCAATTGGTCGGAACGATCGTTCAGTCGCGGGAGGCCGCCGTCCGACTCGCCTGTCGCGGCCAGGCGGTGTGAGCGCCGGGGGTCCTGCGCACCGGGGCTCGCTCCGGCCGGCACGGAGAGTGCTGTCACGAGCACGGTCCGCTCGGCGCGGCTATCGTCGCCCCTGGCGGGACCGGGGGAGGTCACCATGAGGAAGTCGTTGCTGGTGCCGGCGTTCGTCGCGCTGATCGCGACCGTGGTCGCCTGCGAACCCGAGCCGATCCGCGGGCAGGGGTACCAGGTCGTGTGGGAGGACAACTTCGACACACTGAACCCCGCCGTCTGGGCGACGCACGAGCCGTGGTACGTCGCCCCGCCGGCCGGGGCGGTCACGGTCAGCGACGGCACGCTCAAGCTCACGAGCCGGGCGAGCGACGGATACCCGAACCTCGAGATCACCACGCTCGGCCAGCGAACCAGCACGCCGCCGCGCCAGTACCCGAACTCGACCACGTTCCAGCAGGGCTACTTCGAGGCCCGGATGCGCTACACCGACAGCCCGCACAGCTGGCCGGCGTTCTGGCTCTTCGGAGAGCACCGGGCCCAGACCTACCCCGAGTCGCCGTGTCCCGTCCTCCAGGGCGAGTGGGACATCATGGAGAACCACCAGCCGCCGAACGACGGGTTCCACGCCGGCACGCTGTTCAACACGTCGTCCAGCTGTGGCCAGGCACAGCAGCTCCGCCAGTTCGAGACCTTCGTCGGATTCAACCTCGCCGACTGGCACACCTACGGCGGGCTGTGGACCGAGGACGGCGACCTCTGCTCGTACGTCGACGGGGTGCTCGCCGGGTGCCTCGAGCCCTACGACACGATCAATCAGCCGATGCTCATCCAGTTCAGCCAGGGGGGCCACTGCGCCGCCTGGGAGGACGACCCGACGAAGCCGGGCGACTGCGACCTTCCCAAGCCCGCCGAGATCGTCACCGAGGTCGACTGGGTGCGGGTCTGGCAGACGCCCGACGGGTCTTCGGCCGCCCCGCCGGTCCCGCTGCCGTAGACGAGGGTCGGTCATCCCTCGGCGTCCAGATCCGGTCGAGGCGGGCGCGCGCCGGTTGTCGCCCCGCGGGTTGGCACACTGGAGCGAGTGCCCGCCGACGATGCCACCGTGTCGCACCACGAAGGCGACGCGTTCGCCTGGACGATGCGGTTCCGCGCCCCCCACCCGGCGCTGGTCGACGTCGTCGACGGCACGTACTGCGGCTACGTCGAGGACGCCACCGTCCCGTTCCGCCGTCGGGAGGCGGCCACCGGGCGCGTGGCGCTGATCATCAACCTCGGGGCGCCGCTCGATCTCGTCGAGATGACGCACTCGTCGTCCGGGGGCACCCGGCTCTCGTCGTTCGTCGCCGGACTGCACGAGGGGTACGCGCTCACCGAGCACCAGGGCGACCAGTGCGGCATCCAGGTCGATCTCACCCCGATCGGGGCGGGCCGCCTGCTCGGCGCCGCCCACGAGGTGGCCAACGAGGCCGTGGCCCTCGACGACCTCATGGGACGTGCGGCAAACGAGCTCGTCGAACGCCTGGCGGCGACCGACGACTGGGCCGAGCGGTTCTCGCTCGTCGACCGGGCCCTCCTCGACCGCTTGACCGACGCGCCCGACGCCGACCCCGCGGTCACGTGGGCGTGGAACCAGCTCGAGCTGTCGCACGGGCAGGTGCCCGTGCACGTCCTCGCCGACGAGATCGGCTGGAGCCGCCGCCACTTCGGCGTGCGGTTCCGTCACACGGTCGGGCTCGCCCCCAAGCCCACCGGCCGGGTCCTGCGCTTCCGCCGGGCCACCGATCTGCTGGCCAGCGGTCCGGTCCGGTCGATCGCCGACCTCGCCGCCGCCTGCGGGTACGCCGACCACAGCCACCTCGTGCGCGAGTTCCACGCCCTCGCCGGGTGCACCCCGTCGCAGTTCGTGGCCGACCGCCTGCCCGACGGCGGCGGTGTCGCCGGCTGACCGGCACCCGAGGCGGGTCACATTCGTCCAAGTCCAGGGCGACCCGCGTCCGTACGGTCGACCCATGACCATCGACATGACCCGGCCGACGGTGTACCCCGTCCTCACCTACGAGGACGGCGCGGCCGCGATGGCGTACCTGTCCGACACGTTCGGGTTCACGCCGGGTGAGATCACGCGGGACGAGGGCGGCCGCATCGTGCACGCCACGCTCGGCTGGGCCAACGGGGTCGTCATGCTGAGCGAGGCCCGCGGGGGCGACAACCCGTTCGACCTCCGGCCGATCTGCCTCTACCTGGTGGTGGACGACCCCGACGCCCACCACGCCCATGCCACGGCAGCGGGAGCCGAGATGGTGATGGAGATCACCGACCAGCCCTACGGCTCGCGCGAGTACGCGGCCCGCGACCCCGAGGGCAACGTGTGGTGCTTCGGGACGTACCAACCCGCGGTCGCCTGAGCCCGACCCGGCCGGGCGGCGTCATGCCTGCTCGGCGCCGACGGCCTCGGCCGGCGTGGCGCCGCCGCGCTGGCTGCGGACGACGGCGAGGAAGCGCTCGACCGCTCGCACCGTGTGGTGCGCGCGCACCGAGGGCAGGGTGTCGAAGGCGTGCTGGGCGCGCGGCAGCTCGGCGAACACGACCGGCTGACGGGAGGCCTCGTCGAGCATCCCGGCGAAGTTGCGTGCCTGCTCGACCGGCACGACCGTGTCGTTCGTCCCGTGGAGGAGGAAGAACGGCGGTGCGTCCGGCCCCACGTGGCTCATCGGCGACCCCAGGTCCCAGGTGGCCCGGTCGTCGGCCATCCGGGTCTTGATCACCCGTGTGGCCAGCAGCTCCTCGAGGTCGCGGTTGGCGTCGTGGTTGCGGTTCGTGAAGTCGTACACGCCGTAGAACGGCACGGAGGCGGCGACGCTCGTGTCGGCCTCCTCGAAGCCGGGCTGGTAGGCGGCCACGCCGGGGGTCAGCGCGGCGAGGGCCGCGAGGTGTCCCCCCGCCGACCCGCCGGAGATGGCGAGGAACTCGGGGTCGCCGCCGTGGTCGGCGATGTTGGCCCGAGTCCAGGCGATGGCGCGCTTGACGTCGACGATGTGCTCGGGCCACGTCGCACGGGGGCTCAGGCGGTAGTTGATGGTGACGCACACCCAGCCGCGGTCGGCCAGGTGGCCCATGAGGGGATGCGCCTGCCCCTCCTTCTGGCCGATCACCCACGCTCCGCCGTGGACCTGGAGCAGCACCGGAGCGCCGGCGTCGTCGGGCAGGTCGGCCCGCTTCCAGATGTCGAGGCGGTTCCGCCGGCCCGCGTCGCCGTAGACCACGTCGCGCCCGCCGGGCGCGGTGTACCGGGCGCGGCGAGCGAACGTCGGAAGCAGCATCGACCGGCGCGTGACCGCGGCGGCGGGCGCAGGGGTGAACGGCTCGGTGATCTCGGCGCGGTACCCCGGCCCGAGGCCCGCGAGCAGGGCATCCTCCAGCACCTGCTCGGAGGCCTGCGCGTCTCGGTGCAGCCGCCAGAGCCCGGCGGCGGAGACGGCCGCCAGGCCCAGCCCGGCGACTCCTCGCCAGCCGACCGCGCCGCCCCGCCGGGCGCCGAGGAGGGCGAGGCCGCCCTGGAGCGCCCCCATGTGCAACGGCATCTCGGAGGTGGGGACGCCGGTGACGAACTCGAGCGGGGCGAGGCGCCCGAAGCGGTCAGGTGGGCGCAGGGCCGAGGCGGTCACGGCCGCTCCCGCGGCTCGCGAGATGAGGAACCGGGTGCGTCGGTCCACGCAGGCCACTCCTGGGTCGAGGGTCGCAGTCGAGGCTAGATGGTCCCTGGTCCTGGTCCGGGCCTGCTGCGGTGTGACGCGTGACGCCGGGCGCGGCCCGGGTCGTGCCGTGCCGCGCCCGCCGCACCGCCGCGGATGGAACGGGCGGTGGGCGGGCGGGCCGGCCTCCGGCTGCCCTCCCTACCGAGCCGCCGGAGGATCTGTGACGAGGCCCCGAATGAAGCGGAACGGCGAGGCGGTGGGGGTCGCCGTCTCCTTCGCGGCCTTCGCCGTTGTCTTGGCTCCCGCGTCGGCAGGAGCCTCGGCAGGGGCGTCCGCTGCGGCCTCGGGGGCGGGCTCGGGTGCCTTGCCGGCGGCCTCCGCCAGCTGGGCGAGTGCGGCCCACAGCCAGGCCGCCTCCACATCTGTCGGGACCTCCGCCTCGGGGGCGGGCGCCGGCTCAGCCGGCGCCTCGGGTGCCGGAGGCGGCGGTGTCGGCTTCGGGCATGCCACCTCGGGGCGGTCCTCGTCGCACAGATCGGACGAGGCGAACCACTGGAGGCCCGACCCGGGCTCGCCGTCCATCGGCCGGGCGTTCATGCCGATCACCCGGCGGGCCGTCAGGTTGACGTCGTAGCCCGTGTCGCGGGCCAGCCAGTGCCGCTCCTCGTACCCGTCTCGCTTCACGACGTAGAAGGGCGCCGTCAGCGGGGCCTCGCCGGCCGCCACCGCGCCGCCGTCGACGTTCTCGTTCGCCCACCAGTTGGCGCCCTGTGCGGCGCGAGGGTCGACGAAGTCGCACGGCCTGGGAACGCCACCGAGCTGGCAGTTGTGCGTCTGCATGCCGCCGGCGTTCTCGATCCCGTCCACGAGCCCGATCGTGGAGAACGGGGGGCGCCCGAGCCCGACCATCTCCTGGAACAGCGCCTCGCTCTTGGCGACGCCTCCCAGGCCGGACCAGGGCTGCCACGCGGCCGCCCGCCTGGCGTACGTGTCTCCACCAGCGGAGCAGTACCGGTTGGCCATCCCGGCGGCCACGTCACCGGCGATGAACTTCACGTTCATCATCTCGGCCGCGGTGAACGGCTTCCCGACCCCGGCGACGTCGTACTGGAAGATGCCGACACCCGGCGTCCAGTAGGCCCGCTTGTAGGGCGTGTTCGGGTCGCGGAAGGCGTAGAGCCCGTAGTTGGCGTCGAGGTTGTTCGACCCCGACCTCTGCCCGCTCCACTCGTCCCAGCGAGAGAGCGTCATCGGCGAGGGCGCGGTCTGGGGTGTCTCTGCCATCGACACCTCCTTGAAGATCGGCGCCATGACGAGCGCGGCGAGCGCGTCGTTCGACAGGGCGCACGAGCGCGGGGCGGCGGCGACGGCGGCCCGGATGCCGTCGTAGGCACCCCGACCGAAGTAGCGCGTCACGCCGGGAGTGCCGGCCGGGACAGCCTGGGCCCCGGCCTCGTCCCCGCCCGTGGGCGTGGGGATCAGGCCGGCGAGCGTCGAGACCGCGGCGACGAGGGCCACCGCGAAGATGCTCGAGATCCGGCGGAGCCGCCGCCGGTCGGGATGTGCGTCGTGTGACATGTGAGGGGTGGCGCCACCCACCGGCCCCCTGCGGCGGGCGCAGGCCACGGGAGGGAGGGCGGCAGCTCGCCGCGCCGTGCCCGTGGCCGTGCGCCCCGTGCCCCAGCAGGCGGGGAGGCGGCTTTGGTTGCGTGTAGGGACGCCCCGGGACCGCGGTCCGGGCACACGGGCTCGGCCGCACGGCGCAAACGTCGTCTGGTCGGTGTGTGTGTCCGCATCGGTGGTCCTCGGGGGGTGCCTGGCGCGGCTGTGACGGCGCGTCGAGGCGCGCCGACGACATCCCGTAGGGACGTGACGGCCGCGCGCCCGGACACGCCAGCGGCGTGTCGCACGACGCCGCGGTCCGTCGGATCGCTGCGTCGGTGGTTTGTGCGAGAACCCCCAGCTCGAGGCCCCAGCTACCTAGGCGACGTGTTGCTCCTCAGCGTTGACAGGCTGCGGGCACAGCGGCGCCTGTGGTCGTTCGAGTTCGGCACCTCGCCCGCAGACCCGACATGCTCCGTCGGCGAAGGTCAGCTCCCAGCTACCCCGGTGTTTCGCTCACCGATGGCTTCCATCGCCGTAACACAGCGAACCCATCCCCAGCGAGTGACATATCAGGTCGGGACGAGACTAGACATCACTCTGAGTGATTCAACAATGACTGATGTCACAACGCGCTCTGGTGTAGGCCCAGGTCACACGTACGTCGCGCACCACACTCCGTGTCGATCCGCAGGACAGGGCACCCGTCAGCCACTGATCGTGACCGTGGTCGGCCGAGCCGCGGGCCGCGAAGAGATGTCGAAAAGATTGCCACCAGATGACACGAACGGTGCCGGGTCCGGTCCCCGGCGTGGCCCGTAGGCTGGCGCCGTGGCCGGCGACCACCTCCCCCTCATCGACGTCGAGCCGCTGATGTCACGCCCCACCGTTCACGGACGGGACGACGTGTCGGTCGACCCGGCCGTCGTCGACGTCGCCGGCGCGATCGACGCGGCGTGCCGCCGCTACGGCTTCTTCCGGGTGACGGGTCACGGCGTCGCCCCCGACGACCTGGCACACCTCGGGCGGCTCGCCCGGGCGTTCTTCGCCTTGCCCGTCGCCGACAAGGAACGCATCGCCATGCGCCACGGCGGGTCGGCGTGGCGCGGCTGGTTCCCCCTCGGGGGCGAGCTCACGTCCGGCCGGCCCGACCAGAAGGAGGGCCTCTACTTCGGCACCGAGCTGCCTGACGACCACCCCGCAGTCCGCGCCGGGCGTCCGCTGCACGGCCCGAACCTCCTCCCGGCCGAGCCCGCCGGCCTCGGAGCGGCCGTGTCGACGTGGATGGGGGCCATGACCGACCTCGGGCAACGGCTGCTCGGCGCGATGGCGCTGGGCCTCGGTCTCGATCCTCGATGGTTCGAGCGCACGGTGACCGCGGAGCCGACGGTGCTGTTCCGCATCTTCCGCTACCCGCCCGCGCCGGCGTCCGCGCCCACGGACGCGTGGGGGGTCGCCGAGCACACCGACTACGGACTGCTGACCCTTCTCGCCCAGGACGGCCGCGGCGGGCTCGAGGTGCGCGGGCCCGACGGGTGGATCGCGGTACCGGGCGACCCCGAGGTGCTCGTCGTCAACCTCGGCGACATGCTGGAGCGCATGACGGGCGGGCGCTACCGGTCGACCCCGCACCGGGTGCGCAACACCGGCGCGGACGACCGACTGTCGTTCCCCTGCTTCGTCGACCCGTCGTGGGACGCGCTCTGCCCGGAGATGCCGCTCGCCGACGCCGCGACGTCAGGGACGTCCCCGCCGCGCTGGGACGATGCCGATCCGCGGGCGTGGGCCGGCACGTACGGCGACTACCTCACGGCCAAGGTGGCCAAGGTGTTCCCCGACCTGCAGCGGGCCATCGGCGCTCGGACCGGCCCGGCCTGACAGGGTCGGCCCGTGCTCAGGCGCAGTGCGCCTGCAGGACCTCGACCCCGCGCGGGATCTCGGCCGTGCGGAGCGTGTTCACTCGCTGGCTGCACAGCGGGCACACGACCATGCCGTCGCCGTCGCTGCACCCGGAGCTGAGGTGCCACCCCGATGCACCGCATCGGGCGCTGACGGGCGCCTCGATCTCGCGCCGCCGCATGGCGCTCCACGCCCGGGAGAATCGGTCACCCACGACGCTGAGCTCCTGCAGCGCCCGGCGCATCGGTCGCGGCCATGTCATCCGCCGCCGATCGCTCGAGTGCGACCTGCTGCGCCATCGCCTCGTAGTGGGCGACGGCCGACGCCTTGTCGGTCGTCCCCGGTCGCATGGCCGGCCGGACCCCGACAGGGCGGTTGGCGGGCCGCGTGGGTCGGAAGGTGGGTGCTCGGTCTGCGTGGCGGATGGTGGCAGGCATCGCTGTCAGTTCCTTCGCCGCGGTCGAACAGGACTCGCCGAGACGGATCAGCCGTGCGCTCCGCCCGGGCACCCGTACTGTCCAGCCATTCGGTTCGTCCCCAGTATCCGTCAGTACGACACGATCCGCAAGGATTTCGAGACGAGGCGTACGGACCGTGGAAACGGTGGCGCCCCGCAGGCCTGACGCCACCGGCAAACCACGTCCGCCCTGGTCAGGGCGCTATGCGAGGTCGAACTCGCCAGCTCGAACTCCACCGATGAAGGCGTCCCACTCCCCAGGGTGGAAAACCAGGATCGGACCCTCTCCGTGCTGCTTGGTGTCGCGGACGCCGATCGTGCCGTCGTCGCGGAAACCGACCTCGACACAGTTGTCGCCCCCGCTCGAAAGGCTCGACTTGCGCCAGCCCGTGAAGTTGCGGTCTCGCATCGTGATGTCAATCCCTTCTGGATGTGCGGTGTGCCCGTTCAGCACGATGCGCTGAACAGCCCACACATCCAGAACGTACTCCACATCGGGCCGTCATGACCACGCAACGCAAGGGCGTTCTCCATGAATTCTTCGGGAGATGCTGGTTGACCTGGGATGATGGAAAGTCGCCTCACCGCACGCCATCACCCTGTCACCACGGAGAGTGTGCGCTCTGGCGCTGAGGCGGCCCAGGTACGGGCCGCGCGCGACCGAATCACGGTGCGGGCAGCCGCGCCAGCCAGGGCGCGCGACCGCCCTCGTCGAGCCTGCGGCTCAGACGGCGGTGCTGGCCGTGTAGAGCAGCAGGTCGAGGCCCTCGGACACCGGAAGGCAGGCGTCTCGCAGCCGCTCGTACAGCTCGTCGTACCGCTTCACGTCGTCGTCCTCGGTGAGGAGCAGGTCGTCGGTGACGGTGTCGACCGCCACGATCGTCGGGTCACCCGGGTCGCTGAACGTGTAGATCGAAAAAGCCGAGCGAGGCACGCTGAACCCCTCGATGGCGGCATCGACCGGCAGGACCCGCGACGTGATCTTCGGGTTGCCGTTGGCCGTCGCCGCGATGTGGTACAGCTGCGCCCTCAGCACCTCGGGCGGTGCCGTGGCGCGGCGGATCGCGAGCTCGTCGATGATGACCTCGTACGCGGGCCCGCCCGGCCGGCGCAGCATCCGCTGCCGGCCCACCCGGCCGTCGGCGGCCTTCTCGGCGTTGAACGTGACCGCCCCGGCGAGCCGGTCGGCCTCGTTGCGGGCATGGGTGAACTCGGGCGTCTGCAGGAGGCCCGGGATGAACGTCATCTGGAACTCGCGGATGGACTGCGCGCCCGCCTCGAGGTTGGCGTACAGCGCCTGCCGCTCGCCCATGAAGCGGTTCGACTCCCACCAGCCGCGCTCGCCCGCCTCGCGGGCGATCGTCATGATCTCGGTCCAGCGGTCGTCGTCGACACCGAGGGCGTCGAGGATCTTCATGACGTCGTCCTGATCGACGACGTGGCCGTTCTCGAGCCGGGAGATCTGCGCGCGGCTCTGGCCGATCTGCTTCGCCAACTGCACGTGCGTGACGCCGGCGTGCGTGCGCAGCGAGCGCAGCTCAGCTGCCAATCGCAGTCGACGGACGTACGGACTGATCATGGATCCTCGCCCTTCGGACGCCTCCCGGTCGTGAACCTTAGACCATCCGTGTACGTCCGTGGATCCTGGACGCGCCGCGCCCACCGTGTCGGGGGCAGCACCCCAGGTCAGCGGTTCGACGCCGATGCGTGAGCGCGCCCGATCACACCGTCACGATCGCGCCCGCTGCGTCGGCGCGGTGACGCCGAGGAGCCGTCGCACCGAGTGGCTCAGGGCTCGCTGACTGCGGCGGACCGGTCGGCGCGCATCTGCTCGAGCAGCTGCCGCCGGGTCGACTTCTTGACGAACCGGGCCCCGAAGGCCATCAGCGGCCACAACAGCAGCCCCGGTGGACGGCGGACCTTGGTGGGCGCCATCGCCCCGCTGCCGACGGCGACCATCTGGTTGTCGTCGTCGAGCAGAGCCGGCATGTAGCGCCGGAAGAGAGGCTCGCCGAGCAGCCCGGCCCCAGGGAACACGTAGCGGCCCGAGATGCTGTTCACGAGGATGCAGGAGCCCTCGTCGAGGGGAACCACGCGGAACGACTGCTGGTGGGGGAAAGGGTCGCGGCCCGGCTCCTCGGGCGCCTTGTGCTCGCCGAAGGCGACGAAGTGCTCGTGCACCTCGCGGATGCGGGCCTGGCGACGCTGCTGGTAGAAGCCGAAGAAGTCGTGGTCGATCGTGATCACGGCGCCGGGACGCAGCTCGACCTCGTCGGTGACGACCTCGGCGTGCAGCACGTTCACGCGGAACAGGTTGCGCGGGTCGGACATCCACTTCCACACGACATCGGCAGGCGCGTCCACCCGCATCATGCGTTCACAGGTCCCCACGGTCGGCTCCTCGGCTCGTGCGCTCGCGCCCGTCGACGTCCATGATGGCGCACGCGCACGCACGTTCCGCACCGAGGCCATTACAACCGACCGACGAGGGGACGGCCGGGGGCGCCTTGCGAGCACGATCCGTACCGGTGAAGATGCGGACGCTCGCCGGACGGTGCCGATCCGGCGGGGCCGCAGCAGCACGACCACCCGGGGACCCACCGTGACCGCCGCTCCATCATCGTCATCGCCGCAGGACCGTGACCTGGTGTCGATCGACCCGGACGTGGCGCACACGTCCCGCATCTACGACTATCTGCTGGGCGGTACGACCCACTTCGCCGTCGACCGCGACGTGGCCAAGCACGCGTTCGCCGCGTACCCCGGCGGAGTCGACGGCGCCCGCGCCGACGCCCGGGCGAACCGCGCCTTCCTCGGGCGGGCGGTGCGCTACCTGGCCGCCAACGCCGATCTCCGCCAGTTCCTCGACGTCGGCTCCGGCATCCCCGACTCGGCCAACACGCACCAGCTGGCGCAGGAGGTCGTGCCCGACGCACGCGTCGTGTACGTCGACAACGACCCCATCGTGCTCGCCCACGCCCACACCCTCATGGCAGGCAGCAGCTCCGAGGGCGCCGCCGCCTACCTCCAGGGCGACCTGCGCCGACCCGACGCCATCCTCGCGCACGCTTCCGAGACGCTGGACCTCACCCAGCCCGTCGGCCTGCTCCTCGTCGGCGTCCTGCACGTCGTGCCCGATGCCGACGACCCGCAGGGCAGCGTGGCGCGTCTCGTCGACGCACTGGCCCCCGGCAGCTACGTCGTGATCTCGCACATGACGAACGAGCCTCTGGAAGACGCCGACCTCGACCTCGTCGGCCGTCGCCTCGACGAGCGCATGAACACCACCAACCCGGCGGCACTGCGCGACCGCGAGGGCGTGGGTGCGTTCCTCGCCGGCCTCGACCTCATCGAGCCGGGCCTGGTCCCGGTGCCCGAGTGGCGTCCCGACGGCACCGCCGAGGTGGGTCGGCGCACGCCCGTGCTCGCCGCAGTCGCCCGCAAGCGGTAGCGGCAGCGAACGGAGGCGATCGCGCCGCGGGCTCAGCCCGCGGTGAGGATGCGGGCCATCCAGCGGGTGATCGTCGGCTCGTCGGTGGGCCGGGCCAGCCCGGCGCGGGCCGCAGCCACCTCCTCGTCGCCGATGCGGGCCACCCGGTCGACGAGCAGGGCCTCGGTGTAGGCCGGCGTGAACTCGGGGTGCGCCTGTACCCCCATCATCCGCTCCCCCACGGCCAGCAGGGCCGCGGCGCAGTGGTGGGCGTGGCCGAGCACCACGCCCGCCGGCGGCGGTTCCACGACCTGGTCCTGGTGCATGAAGTGCAAGGCGAGCCCGGCGGCCGGTGGGTCCATCCACCCGGCCGAACGGTCGACCGTGATCGTCTCGACCCCGGCCCCCCAGCCCGTGGCGGCGGGCTCGACGCGGCCGCCCAGGGCCTGCGCCAGCAGCTGGTGGCCGAAGCAGATGCCCACGAACGGCCGGCCGGCACGGTGCACCTCCCGCACGAAGGCCGCGAGATCGGCGATCCAGGGCAGGGGGTCGTACACGGCGTGGCGCGAACCGGGGCACAGCCAGGCATCGCACTCGCCCGGCCCCTCGGGCACCACGCCTGCCACCACGTCGTAGGGCACCAGCTCGAGCCCGGCGCCGGCGACGTGACGGTCGAACAGCGTGCGCAGCATGTCGACGACGTCTCCGCCGATGTGCCGGAACCTCGGGTCGATGTGATCGCATTCGAGGACGCCGACGCGCGTCACCGAGGTCACCGGCGCCCGCTCACAGTGCGAGCCTCATAGGCCGAGCGGATCAGGGCGTTCGCCACAGCCCAAGGGTCCGCGATTTGGCGGGTGACCATCTGCTGACCAGCGAGGCCAACTGGCAACACGCGACGGCTCGTCGAGATGACGTGCCTCACAGTGCGAACCTCAGGTGGAACGACTTCGGCCGCGTCACGGCCCGGAAGCCCAGACCCGAAAGCGTGACACCACGGCCCGAGTCCTTGACCCCGGTCCACGCCAGGGCGGGGTCGAGGTAGTCGCACCGGTTGAGGTACCAGGTCCCGGTCTCGACCCGGTCGCCGAGGGCGACGGCGGCGTCGGCGTCGGTCGTCCAGATCGAGGCGGTGAGCCCGTAGGCGCTGTCGTTCATGAGCTCGATCGCCCGGTCGTCGCCGTCGACCGCCATGATGCCGACGACCGGTCCGAACGTCTCCTCGGTCATGATCCGCATGTGGTGGTCGACACCGACCAGCACCTGGGGAGCGAGGTACGGGGTGCCGACGACGTCGGCGGGGAAGGCGGTGCGGTCGACCAGCGCACGGGCGCCGGCGCCCACGGCGTCGTCGACCTGCTCGCGCACGAACGAGGCCGCGCCCGCCCGCACGAGCGGCCCGAGGGTGGTCGCCGGGTCGAGCGGGTGGCCGAGGACGTACGACCGCGCCCCGGAGAGGAAGGCGTCGACGAAGTCGTCGTAGCGGGCGCGGTGGACGTAGATGCGCTCGACCGCGCAGCACGACTGACCGGCGTTGAAGTACACGCCGTCGACGAGCTCGGCCGCGGTCTGCTCGACGGGGGCGTCCGCCCGCACGTAGGCGGGGTCCTTCCCGCCGAGCTCGAGGCCCGTGCCCACGAACCGCCCGGCCGCGGCGCGCTGGACGGCACGGCCGCCGGCCACCGAGCCGGTGAAGGCCACGAACCCGACCCGGTCGTCGGCCACCATCCGGGCGACGCCGTCGTGGTCGGTGTGGACGTACTGGAAGACGCCGTCGGGGAGGCCGGCTGCGGCCAGGCCCTCGGCCCACCGCTCGGCCACCAGCGGGGTCTGCGACGCCGCCTTCAGGACCACCGAGTTGCCGGCCAGCAGCGCGGGGACGACCGCGTTGACCGAGCAGAGGTACGGGTAGTTCCAGGGCGCCACGACCAGCACCACGCCCACCGGGTCGTGGCGGATGAAGCGGCGGAGCCCGGCCGAGCCGTCCGCACCGTCGACCTCGGTGTCGGCCAGCGCGTCGGCGGCCGCGCCGGCCAGCCACGTCGCCCGCTCCGCGAAGCCGCGCGTGATCTCGAACGGCGCGTGCGCCACCGGCCGGCCCATCTGCCAGCTCAGCTCGGCGCCGATGGCGTCCGCGTGGTCGACCATCCACGCCACCAGGCGCCGGACGACGACGACGCGGTCCGCCAACGGCGTCGCCCGCCACCCCCGCTGCGCGGCGACGGCCCGGGCCAGCCGGTCGTCGACGTGGGCCGGACCCGCGATCTCGCGCTCGGCCACGACCGACCCGTCGGCGGGGCTGATCGTTCTCTGGACCAGCGGGGAGGTCACGACGGGGTCACGTAGGCGGCGGTGATCCCGCCGTCGACGACGAGCTCGGCGCCGGTCATGAACGACGCGTCGTCGGAGGCCAGGAACAGCGCCGCCCGGGCGATCTCGGCGGCCTCGCCGAAGCGACCCATCGGGATGTGCACGAGCCGGCGCTGCCGCTTCTCCTCGGTGTCGAGGAACTTCATCAGCAGCTCGGTGCGCAGTGGCCCCGGGCACAGGGCGTTGACCCGGATGCCGTCGCGGGCGTGGATGACGGCCAGCTCGCGGCTGAACGCCAGCACGGCGCCCTTGCTGGCCGTGTAGGCGACCTGCGACGTCGCCGCCCCCATCTTGGCCACGAACGACGCCGTGTTGACGATGGCGCCGCCGCCGGCCCGCCGCAGGGCGGGGATGCCGTACTTGCAGCCGAGGAACACGCCCTTGGCGTTGACGTCCATCGTGGTGTCCCACGTGCCCTCGTCGGTGGTGAGGGCGTCGTCGTCGCTCGGCAGCATGACCCCCGCGTTGTTGAACAGCACGTCGAGGCGGCCGAAGGCCTGCTCGGCGGCCGCCACCATCGCCTCGCAGTCGGCGGCCACCGCCACGTCGGCCGCCACGGCGATGGCGGACCGGTCGGTGTCGGGGGCGGCGCCGGGCGCGCCCGCAGGGTCGCCGATCAGCGCCACCGTCTCGTCGGCCGTGGCCTTGTCGCGGTCGACCGCCACGACCGCCGCGCCCTCGTGGGCGAACAGCAGCGAGGCCTGCCGCCCGATGCCGCTGCCCGCGCCGGTGATGAGCGCCACCTTCCCGTCGAGCCGTCGGGGTCGTTCAGCCACGGCACTAGATCCTCTCGAAGTAGCGGCGGCGCTCCCAGTCGGAGACCGCGGCCATGTAGGCGTCCCACTCCGTGCGGAAGAAGTGGGCGTAGTGGTCGACCACCTGCTGGCCGAACGCCTGCTTGGCGAACGGGCTGGCCACGAACAGGTCGGTCGCCTCGGCCAGCGTGCGGGGCACGTGCGGCAGGTCGCGGGCCGCGTAGACGTCGCCGTCGAAGCAGGGGGGCGGTTCGGTGCCCTGGGCGACGCCGTCGAGTCCGGCCGCCAGCAGCGCGGCGAGCGCGAGGTAGGGGTTGCAGTCGGCACCGGGGATGCGGCACTCGATGCGCAGGCTCGGCCCCGCGCCCACGACCCGCACGCCCGCGGTGCGGTTGTCGTCGCTCCAGGCGACGCGCGTCGGCGCCCACGACCCGTCGACGTAGCGCTTGTAGGCGTTCACGGTCGGGGCGAGGAACACCATGACATCGGGGACGTGGGCGAGCACGCCGCCGAGGAAGGCCCGGAAGTCGGCGGAGCACCGCACCGGGCCGAGCTCGTCGTCGCCGGCGAACGCGTTGGTGCCGTCGCGCCACAGGCTCATGTGGACGTGACAGCTCGACCCCGCCTGGTCGGTCGCCACCTTGGCCATGAAGGTCACGCTGGCCCCCAGGCGGTCGGCCGTCTCCTTGAGGCACTGCTTGAACACGACGTGGCGGTCGGCCATGGTCAGCGCGTCGGCGTAGCGGACGTTGAGCTCGTGCTGGCCGACGCCCCACTCGCCCTTCGAGCTCTCGACGGGCACCCCCGAGCGGCGCAGGTGGCGGCGCACCGCCGCGGTCACGTCCTCGGTGCGCGCGCCCTGCAACAGGTGGTAGTCCTCGAGGTACCACCCGGCGGCGTCGAGCCCGGCGTAACCGCCGGCGGCGGCCTCGCGGTACGACGTGCGGTACAGGTAGTACTCGAGCTCGGTGGCGGCCATGGCGGTCAGCCCCCGCCCCGCGGCCGCGTCCACCTGGCGGCGCAGCACCGACCGGGGCGCCACCTCGACCGGCGCGTGGTCGCGGATGCCGGCGACGTCGCACAGCACGAGCGCGGACCGGTCGAGCCAGTCGGCGCGCCGCAACGTGGCGAGGTCGGGCACCAGGTGGACGTCGCCGTAGCCCAGCTCCCAGTTGGCGAAGTCGTAGCCGGGGACCGGCTCCATCTCCATGTCGGTCGTGAGCAGGTAGTCGCAGCCGTGCGTGCCGTGGGCCGCGACCTCGTCGAGGAACATCCGGGCGTCGTAGCGCTTGCCGACGAGGCGGCCGTAGTGGTCGGTGAAGCCGACCACCACCGTCTCGACCGTGTCACCCGCCACCGCGTCGCGCAGGCCCTCGAGGCTCAACATGCCCTCGGACCCGCCGGGGTTGGGCGGGGGTGCTGCGGCGGTCATCGGCGCACCCTTCGGGATGCGCACGATGACCGATCGGCCCTTCGGGCCGAGCAACGCACTGTGCTGATGGTTCGCTCGCTGCGCTCGCTCACGTCCACCTCCGGTTGAGCCGGCGGAACATCTTCTTCTGCGAGGCGTACAGCTTGGGCACCTCGGACGACAACCGGTCGTACACCTCCCGGTTGGCCGGGTCGGGCGTGAACGTCCGGGCCACCCCCACGAGGTCGCGCACCTCGGAGCGCTCGATCATGCCCAGCGACATGCCGGCCAGCATGGCCGCGCCGCGAAGCTGGGCGTTGAGCGGGTCCTCGACCTGCTCGATCGTGCGGTCCATCACGTCGGCGTGGATCTGGCACCACAGCTCGGAGACCGCGCCCCCGCCCACCATGCGGATGCGGTCGAGGCGCTGCTTCACGAACTTCTCGACGTAGCCGAGCAGCCAGTGGTCGTTGTAGGCCACGCCCTCCATGACGGCCCGGACCAGGTCGGCGCGGGTGGTGGCGAGCGACAGGTTGTGGAACCCGCCACGGACGTGGCTGTCGGTGACCGGGGTGCGCTCACCCGCGAGCCACGGGGTGAAGATCGTGCGGCGGGCGCCCGGCGGCGACCCGGCCGCGAGGGCGGTGAGGTCGTCGAAGCTGCACGGGTCGGCGGCCGGGTCGCCGTCGCCGAACAGCCCGTCGGCGGGCGCCAGCAGGTTGTCGCGCAGCCATTGGAGGCACAGCCCCGACGTGTCGTGGTTGTTGGCCAGCAGGTAGCCCCCGTCGAGGCCCGGGATGCTGGCCATGCCGTGCAGCACGTCGGTCTTCTTGCGCGGCACGGGGAGGCTGATCCACGACGTGGTGCTGAGCGCCATGTGTGCCTCGCCGGGGCCGAGGGCCCCCGACCCGATGGCCGCGGCGTGGAGGTCGGGCACCCCGGCCACGACCTGCACGCCGGGCGGCAGCCCGAGGTCGGCGGCGACGTCGTCGCGCACGGGGCCGATGACCGATCCGGTCGCGACCAGCGGCGGCAGCTTCGTGCCGTCGACGCCTGCCCGGCCGACGAGGTCGTCGTCGTAGGCGAGCAGGTCGAGGCGGCGGTTGTCGGTGAGCCAGGCCGCGGTCATCGACGCGTGCGTGGCGGCGGGCACGCCGGTGAAGCGCATGGCGAGGTAGTCGACGGGCTCGAGGTACCAGCGGGCGGCCGCGGCGACGTCGGGGTGGTTGGTCGCCAGGTTGAGCATGTGCCCCACGGGATCGTTGCCGCCGGGGATGCCGGCGGTCTTGCGGACCCAGGCGGCGAGCGCCCGCGGGTCGTAGCCCGCCACCGGCCCGCCGATCCGCTGGCGGGCGAGGCGGATGCCGCGGTGGTCCTGCCACATGATGCAGTCGCCCACCGGGACGCCCTCGGCGTCGACCGGGACGGTGCTGGCCCACTGGCCGGTGACGCAGACGGCCACCACCCGAGCGGCCGGCACGTCGCCGTTGGCGAGGACCTTGCGGACCGCGTCGGAGATGATCGTCCACCACTCCCCCGCGTCCTGGACCGCCCCGCCGCCCCCGAGCCAGCGGGTGGCGATGGGCATGTGGTCCCGCCACGCCACCCGGCCCGTGACCGACACGAACCCGACCTTGGGCCCGCCGGTTCCGAGGTCGACCGCGAGGACGAGGTCGCGGTCCGCCGCCGCCTCACCGCCTCCGCCCCCGTCGCGGCTCGGACGCTCCCCAGCGTCGCCCGGGCTCACGACGGGATCCGGGCCTGCTTGTCGAGCAGGTCGGCCATGACGCCGCGGATCAGCTCGTCGGCCTCGTCGGTCAGGCCCCCGTCCACGCCCCCGTAGATGGCCGCGCTGAACGGCGCCTCGTCCGTGCGCTCGACCGCGTACGGCACGGCCTCGGCCAGGTCGGCGGCGAACGCCTCGGCCACGCCCGGCTGGGTCTGGGGGCGGGTGACCGCCATGTGGATGGCGTTGGGGTACTGCTGGCCGTTGAACCGCCACCCCCGCTTCCGCATGAAGTCGTTCACGTGGTAGATGTCGAACTCGCCGCCGCCCGACGGGTCGGACGTGAACGAGAAGCAGAACGTGGGGCTGCCCAGGATCCGCAGCTCCGGGTGGGAGCGCACGGCCGCCATCATCTCGCCCGCGGTGGCGAAGATCTGCTCGGCGTACCGGCGGTAGCCGTGCCGCCCGAGCTGGACCATGGCCGCCCACGTGGCCGCCAGGAGCCCACCCGACCGCGAGCCCTCGATGCCCGGTGACATGTACTTGCCGCCGGTCCAGCCGGACACGAAGAAGTACTGCCCGTTGCGCAGCGCCTTGTCACGGAACAACAGCGTCGAGCTGCCCTTGAAGGCGTAGCCGTACTTGTGGGTGTCGGCCGAGATGCTGGTCACCCCCGGGACCCGGAAGTCGAACGTGGGGATGGGCTCGACGCCCAGCTCCTCGCCGAAGGGCAGGATGAACCCGCCGAGGCAGCCGTCGACGTGCAGGCCGACGCCCCGGCTCTGGGCCAGCTCTCCGAGCTCGGGGACGGGGTCGATCGTGCCGTAGGGGTAGTTGCAGGCCGAGCCCATGATCGCGATCGTCTGGTCGTCGACCAGCGAGGCCATCGCCTCGACGTCGACCGTGGTCGTGTCGGGGTGGGTGGGCGCGGTGCGCAGCTCGACCCCGAAGAGGTGGCAGGCCTTGTCGAAGGCGGGATGGCCGGTCTCGGGCTTGACGAAGTTGGGCCGCGTGACGCCCCGGGTGGCGGCCGCCTGCTCGCGGTAGGCGAGCACCGCGTGGAGGATGCTGCCGGTCCCGCCCGTCGTGACGAGGCCGGCGGGCTCGCCGTCGGCCACGGCGTCGGCGTGGAACAGGTCGAGCGCCATGGCCAGGATCTCGGCCTCGAACTTGGTGGCGCTGGGGCACATGTCCCGCTGGAGGACGTTGACGTGGGCGAACAGGCCGAACGCCTCGTTCATGAAGTCGTAGTGCTCGTGGTCGCCGCAGTACATGGTGCCCGAGCACTTCCCGGTCTCCCAGAAGGCGTCCTCCTCCTTCGCCATGGCCTGCAGATCAGCGAGGACCTCGGCGCGGGGCCGCCCGGCGTCGGGAAGGGTGCGGTTGACCGGGAAGCGGTCCTCGTACGGAAACGTGCCCATCGGCGACCCCCATCGCTGCCCGGCTCCGGGGTGGCGCCGGCGCGGCGACCGTAGCACCACCCTGGAAGTTCTTCCAGGGATTGGGTACGGTCGGGCGATGGCCGACCAGGGGGTCCGACGGCACCGCCCACGCGCCCAGGCGCGGCGCGACGCCCTGCTGCGGGCCGCGGTCGAGGTGGCGGCCGAGCGCGGTGCCGCGGGGGTCACCCATCGAGCGGTCACCGAACGGGCCGGGGTCCCGCTGGCGACGGCGTCGTACTTCTTCTCGTCGATCGACGAGCTGGTGGCCGAGGCGCTGCGGACGTTCGTGGCCGACGAGGCGCAGCGCCTGTCCGACCTGGCCGGCGAGCTGGGCGGCGACGGGCACAGCCCTGACGAGATGGCCGGCGCGCTCGCCGAGGCGGCGATGCCGGTCGGTCCACTGCCGTGGGCGCTGGCCCAGTTCGAGACGTACCTGCAGGCGGCCCGCGGCGAGGCTCTCCGGGCGCCGGTCGCGGACGCGCTGGCGATGTACGAGCAGGTGGCCGGGGCCGCGCTGGCAGGGGCGGGGGCGCCCGATCCCGCAGCCGCGGCGCCGGCGTTCAACGCGCTGGCCGACGGCTTCGCCCTCCACCACCTGGCCCGGCCGCGCCCCGGCGACGTGGCGGCCCTGCGCCACGCGCTGCGCCTGCTCTTCCTCGGGCTCCTGGTGTCGCACGGCCAGCTCGATCGCGCCGCGGCGCTGGCCGCCGGCGACGGATCCGGCGTCTCCCATCGGCCACATCAGCGCTGAGCGCCGCCCGACGCGGTCCGGGCGGCCCCGCAGCGCGACGATGGCGCCGTGTGGGTGGTGACATGCGATCCCGGCATCGACGACGCCGTGGCGCTGGCCGTCGCCGCCGGCCTGACCGGCTTCGGCCCGGCCGCGGTCGTCGGCGGAGCCGGCAACGTGCCGGCGGGCACGGCCTGGCGCAACGCGGTCGGGATCGCCGCGCTCCTCGGCCTCGACGTGCCCGTGGGGCTCGGTGACGAGAGGGCGCTCGACGGCAGGCCGATCACCCGCGGCCCCTCGTCACACGGCGGCGACGGGCTGGGCGGGCTCGCCTACCGGCTCCCGGCCCACCGCGGCGCGCCGCCCGACGCCGAGCCGCTCGTCCGCGGCGACGTCGTCGCCACCGGGCCACTGACCGAGGTGGCCCGGGCCCTGCGCGCCGGCAACCCGGTCGAGCGCGTCGTCTGGATGGGCGGGTCCACGCCGTTGGCCGACGGCCTCGACCCCGTCGGGGCCGAGTTCAACGCCGCGGCCGACCCGCTCGCGGTCGACGAGGTGGCGGCCTCGACGGCCGAGCTGGCGGTCGTCCCGATCGAGGTGACCGCCCAGGTCACCTTCGCGGTCGGCGACATCGCGCCCTGGCGCACCGGTCCGCCCGTGGCCCAGCTGTGCGCCGACCTGGTCGACCGCCGGGTCGCCGGGGGCTCGGGCGCGGGCCCGACCTGCCTCCACGACCCGGTGGCCGTGCTCGCCGCCGCCGAGCCCGACCTGTTCCGGTGGGCGGACGAACGGATCCGGTGCCGGCCCGACGGCACCCTCGTCCCCGACCCCCGCGGCGGCGCCGCCCGCATCGCCATCGCCGTCGACGCCGTCGCCGTGCGCCGCGCCGTCATCTCCGTCGTGGCGGGCGAGGACCGCCGCTGAACGGCACCGGGCGGTACCGTCCCCGGACGGCGCGACAGGGGGACACATGACCGACAGCCAGGACGCGTTCGCCGAACTGCTCGCCACGCTCCGCGAGGTGGGCGATCGCTTCGCCGGCGAGGAGTGGGGCCTCACCGACCCCACCGACGTCGCCGAGGGCCTGCGCGTCGTGCTCCACCACCTGGGCACCGGCATCGAGACGCAGCTCGAGGACGACGCCGCCCGGCCGACGTTCCGCGCCATCGTGTCGCCGTGGCGCAAGGCGCTCGGCGACAACGCCGACGCCCGCTACCACGACGCCAAGGTGCACCCCGCCGGCACCTACCGGGTGCGCGGCCGCACGGGCGGGGCGGTGTACGTCTCGTTCACCGTCGAGGCCGGGGCCGAGGACGGCGCCTTCCCGTCGGGCACGGTGGGCGTGCTCAACGACACCGGGTTCGACGTCGGCGACGACGGCGCGTTCGAGATCACGGTGGGCGGCCCACCGCGGGAGCGGGGGTGGCTGCCGCTGGCCGACGACGCCTCGCGGATCACGGTGCGGCACTACTGGGAGGCGCCCGGGTCACCGCAGGCACCGCCGATGGCCGACCTCGGCCTCGCGATCGACCTGGTCGACGGCGCCGACGCGGTGCCGTCGGCCCCGCCGGCCCCGACAGACGCCAGGGTCGCGGCCGCCATCCGCCGCATGGCCACGTACGTCCGCACCCGCACGCTCGAGTCCATGGCCAAGCCCGGCGAGGGCGAGGCCCCGGCGTTCGTGTCCCGCGAGCCGCACGTCTTCCCCCCACCCGTGCCGCCGGGCGCCCACGCCCTGGCCGCGGCCGACGCCGCGTACAGCATGGCGCCGTACCTGCTCGGGCCGAACGACGCCCTCGTCATGCGCGTCCGCTGGCCTGCGTGCCGGTGCGCCAACGTCTCGCTGTGGAACCGCCAGCTGCAGACGTTCGACTACCTGCGGCACCCGGTGAGCCTGAACCGGGCGCAGGCGATCGCCGGCGACGACGGCACGGTCACGATGGTCCTGTCCCACCGCGACCCGGGCGTGCCCAACTGGCTGTCGACCGAGGGGCGCCCGTTCGGCCTCGTCTTCTGGCGGTTCATGCTGCCCGAGGGCCCGATCGGGACACCGCACGCCGAGGTGGTCCCGCTCTCCTCGCTGGGCTGAGCACCGGCGACCGGCGTCGCGCCCCGCGCGTGGCATCAGCGGCGGTGCTCGTTACATTCGCCGCGATGCCGCCCGAACCCGACGAGCTCCCGACGCTGTACGAGTGGGCCGGTGGGGCGGCGGCGTTCCGGCGCCTGATCGACGCGTTCTACGACAGGGTCGAGCAGGACGACCTGCTGTCCCCCCTCTTCCCCGGGGGTGTCCACGAGGAACACCGGGCCGGCGTGACCGCGTGGTGGTGCGAGGTGTTCGGCGGACCAGCGGAGTACACCGCCGAGCACGGCGGCTACGCGCGGATGCTGGCCCATCACCGCGACCTCGGCATCACCGCCGAGCAGCGCTTCCGGTTCGCCTCGCTGATGAGCCGGGCCGCGGACGATGCCGGGCTTCCCGACGATCCCGAGTTCCGGGCCGCGTTCGTCGGCTACCTCGAGTGGGGCACCCGCCTGGCGCTGCACAACTCCCAGCCCGGCGCAGCCGTCGCCGCCGCTGCGCCCGTGCCCCGCTGGGGCTGGGGCGTCGCACCCCCGTACCGGCCCTGATCGCCGAGCGGGCTACTCGCCCTCGACGGCGACTCCGAACCGCGCCATGTACGGGGCCAGGTCGCTGCGCAGCGCCCCGGCGTCGAAGCCCCAGTCGGCGGCCGAGTACCGGTGCGTGCCGTGCTTCCCCCGGGGCTTGTCCTCGAGGTAGCGCACGACGGCGGCCCTGTGCTCGCCGGTCATCTCCCGGCCGATGCCCGCGTACGCAGCGGCGATGGCGGTCACCGGGTCGGCCATCAGCTCGTGGAAGCGCACGTCGCCGTACACGCCCGGCAGGGAGCCGTCGTCACGCCGGCGAGCCAGCGTGTTGAGGGCGTCGCCGAACATCGCCCCGATGAGGGCCGACAGCACGTCGAGGTCGATCGCGTCGGTGCGCAACCACTGGATCATCGCGGTGGTGCTGACGGTGGACGGCATCGTGCGGGCCGGGTCGCGGTGGGTCACGATCACCGAGGCGTCGGGGTAGGCCGCCAGCAGGTCGTCGAGCAGGAACAGCCAGCCCGGCGTCTTCAGCAGCCAGCGGCGGACGGGGCGCCCGTGCTGGACCGACTGCAGCACCGCCCGGTGGAACGCCAGGTCGGCGCGGATGTCGGCGGCCCACTCGCCCGGGTCGGCCAGCACCATCGCCCAGTGGTTCCCGGCGAACGACGGCACGCAGATCGTGATGCACTCGACCGGCAGGTCGGACCGCAGCTCGTGGATGGCGGCGAACTCGGGCTGGACGTCGGCCCACAGCTCCTGCTCGGCCTCGGTCATGGCGAACCGCGCCGCCGCGTCGACCGCGGGTGGAGTCGCCGGGTGGAGGACGTCGGTGGCGACCGGCGTGCGCAGCCCCGGGTCGAGGCCGAGCAGCTCGAACAGGATCGTCGTGCCCGAGCGGGCGGGACCGGTCACCACGATCGGTGCGTCGATGACCTCCTCGGCGACCGACGGATCGCGGCGCCGCTCGTCGCCGAGGAGGAAGCGCGTGCGCAGCCCGCGCATGATCTCCTCGCGTGTCATCAGCCGGCCGACCACGTGGAGGTCGGCGCCGTCGACGGCCGCCGTCAGCGCCCGCAACCGCCCTTCCCAGTCCCCGTCGCCGAGGTCGCCGGGGTCGGACACGCCCGTCGACGCCCGGGCCGCGTCGATCATGGCTCCGGCATCGAAGGGCACGAGGGCCCGCGCCCCACCCGAGGCGGGACCCATCGCGTTCATCCGCCGGACCCAGTCCGGTCGCCGGTACCTGTCCCCCATCGCGGCCACGCCCATGGCCGGAGTCAACCACGGTGTCGCCCGTCACGCCGAGCGGACGGTCCGCCGGGGGCGACGGCGCGGGCCTCGATCCGTTCCCCCCGGCCGGCGCGCTAGGAAGGAGGGCGGCGGTCGATCGACGCGTCCGAGGAGGAGCAATGCAGGCGCTGCAGCTCACCCAGTGGCAACACGAGCCCGAGCTCCGCGAGGTCGACCCACGCGAACCCGGCCCGGGCGAGGTGCTGGTGCGGGTGACGGCAGCCGGCGCATGCCACTCGGATCTGCACCTGTTCCACGACTTCGCCCCGGGGTTGGTCCCCTACGAGCTGCCGTTCACGCTCGGCCACGAGAACGCCGGGGTGGTCGAGGTCGTCGGCGCCGGTGTGACCGGCCTCGACGTCGGCCAGCCCGTGGCGGTGTACGGCCCGTGGGGCTGCGGGCGGTGCCTGGCCTGCGTGCAGGGGGCGGAGAACTACTGCGAGCGCCAGGCCGAGATCGGCGCCTCCGGGGGCGGGCTCGGCCGCGACGGCGGCATGGCGCCCCTCATGATCGTCCCGGCGGCGCGCTACCTGGTGCCCCTGGGCGACCTCGACCCGGTCGACGCCGCGCCGCTGACCGACGCGGGGCTCACGCCGTACCACGCCATCCGGCGGGCGCTGCCCGTGCTCGTGGCGGGATCGTCCGCGGTGGTGATCGGCGCTGGTGGCGGCCTCGGCCACCTGGCGGTCCAGATCCTGCGGGCGGTGTCGCCGGCCCAGGTCATCGCCGTGGACGGACGGCCCGCCGGCCTCGAGCTGGCGTCCCGGCTCGGCGCCCACGCCACCGTGGCCGCGGGCGACGGCGCCGCCGACCAGATCCGGGACCTGACCGGCGGCCGCCGCGCCGACGCCGTCTTCGACTTCGTCGGCGTCGACGCCACCATGGCGCTCGGCGCCGCGGTGGTCCGCCCGCGTGGCCACCTCACGATCGTGGGGATCGGCGGCGGCACCCTGCCCGTGAGCTTCTTCAGCCTCCCCTACGAGGTCACGCTGTCCACGACCTACTGGGGCACGATCCCCGAGCTGCACGAGCTGGTCGCGCTGGCGGCTCGCGGCGACGTGGCCCCCGTCGTCCAGCGCTACGCCCTCGGCGACGCCCTCGACGCCTATGCCGCCATGCGCGAGGGCACGCTCGAGGGTCGGGCCGTCGTCGTCCACGGGCCTGACGACCGGTGACCGACCCGGCCGCCGGCCGCTCCCCCGCGCTGACCTACGGTGCCTATCTGGCCCTCGACGACGTGCTCGCGGCCCAGCACCCCCGCTCGGACGAGCACGACGAGATGCTGTTCATCGTCATCCACCAGGTGTACGAGCTGTGGTTCAAGCAGCTGCTCCACGAGGTCGCGCACCTGCAGCGCCGGCTCGAGGACGGCGACACCTCCCACGCCCTCCACACCCTGCGGCGGGTGCTCACGATCCTGAAGGTGGCCGTGGCGCAGATCGACGTGCTGGAGACGATGACGCCCCGCCAGTTCCTCGGGTTCCGGAACCGGCTCGACGCGGCGAGCGGGTTCCAGTCGGCCCAGTTCCGCCAGCTCGAGGCCGTGCTCGGGCGGCGTGACCCCGCGGTGGTCGACCACTACCCCGACGGGGACGACCGGCGCCGTGTCGCGGCGGCGATGGCCCGACCGTCCCTGTTCGACTCGTTCCTCCGGTACCTGGCGGGCCAGGGTTACGACGTGCCGGCCACGGTCCTCGACCGGGACGTGCGCCGCCGGGCCGAGCCCGACCCCGGGGTCCGGCGGGCGCTGCTGGCGGTGTACCGGGACGACGGCGGTCCGGCGCAGGTGGCCGAGCGACTCGTCGACGTGGACGAGGGCGTGCAGGAGTGGCGCTACCGCCACGTGAAGATGGTCGAGCGCACGATCGGGACGAGGCCGGGTACGGGCGGGTCGCCGGGCACCGCCTACCTCCGGACCACGGTCGGGAACCCGGCGTTCCCCGATCTGTGGGCCATCCGGAGCGAGCTGTGACCGCGACCGACGCGGGCGCCGCCCCCGATCGGGCCCTGCTCGCCGGCCTCGCCGCCTCGCCGAACGCTCTCGCGCCCCACTACCGCCGGTTCGCGGTGGCGGACCGGCTGCTGCTCAGCGGCCACTCGCACCAGGCGTGGCCGGACGTCGCCCGCGAGGGGTTGGTGGCCGCGTTCGACGACGCCGCCGAGGCCGTCGACGACAAGTGGGAGCGCGCCTTCGCCCAGGCCGACCGGGTCCGCGACGGGCTGCGGGTCTGGTTCGACGAGCCGCGGGCCGAGATCGCGCTGGCCGAGAGCACGCACGAGCTGCTCGTCCGGCTGCTGTCGGGGCTCGACCTCGGCGGTGCCCGGCCCCGGTTGGTGGCCTCGGACGGCGAGTTCCACAGCCTCCGCCGCCAGCTCGACCGCTTCGCCGAGGCGGGCATCGAGGTCGTGCGGGTGCCCGCCGATCCCGTGGACACGCTGACGGCGCGGATGGCGGCGGCGGTCGACGACCGCACCGCGGCGGCCCTGGTGTCCACCGTGCTGTTCGGCAGCGCCCGCATCGTCCCGGACCTGGCCGCGCTCGCCGAGGCCTGCCGGCGCCACGGCGCCGAGGTCGTCCTCGACGCCTACCACTCGCTCGGTGTCATGGCGCTGCCGGTCCACGACCTGGGCGTGGCCGACGCCTGGGTGGTCGGCGGCGGCTACAAGTACCTGCAGTACGGCGAGGGCAACGGCTACATGCGCCTCCCGCCGCACGCCGACCGCGTGCGCCCGGTGGTCACCGGCTGGTTCGCCGAGTTCGGCGAGCTGACGGTGGGCGGTCGGCCCGAGCGTGTGGACTACGCGGACGGCGGCCAGCGCTTCGCCGGGGCGACCTACGACCCCTCGAGCAACTACCGGGCCGCGCACGTGGCGCGGTTCTTCGCCGAGCAGGGCCTGACGCCGCCTGTCCTCCACGCGTCGTACCGCCACCAACGAGCGGTCCTCGCCGCCGCCTTCGACGCCCTCGACCTGCCGGACGACCTGGTGACCCGCGACCGCGGGACACCCGCGGGATCGTTCGCCGGCTTCCTCGCGCTGCGCTCGCCGTGGGCCGGACGGTTGCGGGCGCTGCTCCATGCCCGGGGGGTCATGACCGACAGCCGGGGCGAGGTCCTGCGGCTCGGACCCGCTCCGTACCTGTCCGACGCCCAGCTCCGCACCGCGGTGGCGGCGCTCGGGGAGGCGGCGCGGGAGCTGCGGCGCTGACCGCCGGCACCAGCGACCGGTCCGGCGGACCGCAGGTCGCCGTCGAGCCCGAGACCGTGCTCGACGAGCGGCCCCGACCCGTTCGACGGTGGTCGTCGCTCGACCTCGCCCGCGGGGCCGTCGGGGTGGCCGTCGCCGTGTTCGGCATCGTCGTCGCCGTCACGGCGACCGACACGCTCGGCGGGATGCAGGCCGACCTCGCCCGCTCGGTCGGGCGCCTGCCCGCCCCCGCCCGCACCGCGGCGATCGGGCTGGCCCAGGTCGGCGCGGTGGTCGCCCCGCTCGCGCTGGCCGTGGCCGCCCTCGCCACCCGACGCCTGCGGATGCTCGCCGGGATCGTCGTCGGGAGCCTCCTGGCGGCGGGCGTCACGTCGTTGCTGGGGCACGGCGTCATCGACGACGCGCAGCCGGCGTCGTGGCAGGCCGTGGTCGCACGCGAGAGCTGGATCACCGGTCGGGCCTTCCCCACCTCGGCCTACCTCGCCGGCGCCGTGGCCGCGGTGGTGGTCGTCGTGCGGTGGCTCGGACCGAAGTGGTCCCGCACCATGTGGGCGGCGGTCGCGGTGCTCGCCGTCGTCCGGGTGGTGTCCGGCACGAACCTGCCCCTCGACCTCATCGTGGCGTTCGGCGTCGGCTTCGCCGGCGGTTCGGCGGCGCTGCTGGTCGTGGGGTCGCCGGACCTGTCCCCGTCGGGCGCCGCGGTGGCGGCCGCTCTGCGACGCGCCGGCGTGGGACTCACCACCCTGACCGAGGAGGACGCCCCGCCGGGCGTGACCCACGCCTACCGGGCCACGGGCCCCGGCGTCGACCTCGCGGTCGACGTGCGCAGCGACGGCGACCGTGACCGTGACGCCGTCGCCCGGCTCTACGCCCGCCTCCGCACCCGGACCGCGGCCCGGGGCGAGCTGCTCGTGTCGGTCGACGAGGCCACCGAGCGCGCCGCGTTGATGGGCCTGTGGCTCGACCGCCTGGGCCTGCGGGTCGCCCTACCCCACGTCGTCGCCGGGCTGGGCACGGGCGCCGCGCTCGTCGCCCACGATCCCGCGGCGGGAACGCGGCTGTCCGAGCGGGGCGACGACCTGTCGGCGGACGAGATGGAGAGCTCCTGGCGGGCCATCGCCCTCCTCCAGGCCGGCCACGTCGCCCATGGCGCCCTCGACCTCGACGCGGTCGCCGTCGACGACGAGGGTCGGGCGTGGCTGCAGCGCCTGCAGGCCGCCTCGCTCGACGCCCCCGACGCCCTGATGATGACCGACCGCGCCACCTTCCTGGTCGAGTGCACGCTGGCCGTGGGCGCGGCGCGGGCGGTGGCGGCCTGCCGGGCCGGTCTGGGCGACGACGGGCTGCGGGACACGCTCCCGTACCTCCAGGTGCCGGCTCTGCCGCTGCGCACCCGGCTCCGCCTGCGGGGCACCGAGAAGGTGGTCAGCGGCCTCCGAGACGAGGCGGGCCGGGCGGTCGGCGCCGACGACGTCGAGCTGGTCCGGCTGGCCCGCGTCCAGGGGTCGACGCTGGTGGCGCTGTTCGGCGGCGTGCTCGCGCTCGTCGTGGTGCTGCCCCAGATCACCGACCTCAGCGCCGCGGCCACGGCGATGGCCGACGCCGACTGGCCGTGGTTGTTGCCCGTGGTGCCCTGCGTGGCGATCGGGTACGCGGCCATCACCGCGACGTTCCGGGCGGCAACACCGGTCCGGCCGCCGTTCGGGCTCAGCTACCTCACCCAGCTCGCGGCGGCCACGCTCAACCGGGTCACGCCCAACGGCCTCGGCGGGCTGGGCACGAACATCCGCTTCCTGCAACGGTCGGGCTACGACACCACCCAGGCGGCCACGATCATGACGCTGGTGTCGCTCAACGGGGGCGTGGCCGGGGCGATCCTCATCGCGGTGTTCCTCACATGGGCCGGCCAGTCGGGTGACTCGTTCCCCTGGCCGAGCGACGCCGTGATCCTCGTGGCCCTGGCCGTCGTCGTCGGGCTCATCGGGCTCGTGCTGGCCGTGCCCGCGCTGCGGCGCCTCATGGGCGACAAGCTCGGCCCGGTGGCGCGCCAGGCGCGCACCTCGGTCGCCGATCTGCTGACCGATCCCCGGCGCTGCGCCGTGATGCTGTCGGGGTCGATCGGCAACTCGCTGCTGCAGCTGGCCAGCCTCTGGTTCGTGCTGCACGCCTTCGGCGCCACGGTCGGCATCGCGGTCATGGGCGCGGTGCTGTTCGGCGGCAAGGCGATCGGCGGGGCCGCGCCGACCCCGGGAGGCGTGGGGGCGGTCGAGGCCGCGCTCATCGGCGGGCTCAGCGGCGCGGGGGTCGATCCGGCGGTGGCCACGCCCGCGGTGCTGGTGTTCCGGCTCCTCACCAACTGGGCCGTCGTCGTGCCGGGCTGGTTCGCCCTCCGCACGCTGCGAGCCCGCGGCGCGCTCTGACCCGGCGGCGAGCGTCAGGGGAGCTCGCGCGCTGCTCCTCCACGCCGGCCGCCGGGGATTCCTACGCCTGCCGGCGGAACCGCCGCTTCAGCCTCACCGAGCGACGGCGGCGTGTGCCGGCGGCGTCGGCGAGCAGGTCCGCACGGTGCTGCTCGGCGATGGCGATCGTCTCGTGGTGGTTCATCGGGGTGCCTCCTGGTCGATCCGTGACCTGATCGTGCTCCTGACCAGCGGATTCGCCATCCGTGACCGCCACGGATCGACCACGGACCGACCACGGATCCACCACGGATCGTCCGCTCAGCGGACACAATTCACGCCCGGAAGGCGGAGGCGACGGGCAGACTGGACCCGTGGCGGAACGACATGCGTTGATCGACGCCGGCGTGTCCGAGCGAGAAGCCGAGGTCCTCGAGCTCGTGGCCGACCGGGCCACGAACGCCGAGATCGCCGCGCGCCTGTTCGTCTCGGTCCGCACGGTCGAGAGCCACGTGTCGTCACTGCTCCGCAAGCTCGACGTGCCCGACCGACGGGCGCTCGCCCGCCTGGCCCACTCCGCCGCCGGCCCCGGTGAACCGTCGCTCGTCGGCTCCGACGACGGCGACCGCACGCTCGACATCCGCACACACGCCGACCGCGGCGACCGCAGCCCCGGCACGGCGGCCCCACCGGGGCGGTCGGTCCCCGTCCCGCTCACCTCGTTCGTCGGGCGGTCGACCGAGGTCGCCGACCTCGTCCGGGCGGTGTCGGCCGAACGGCTGGTGACCGCGCTCGGGCCCGGGGGCGTGGGCAAGACCCGCCTCGCCACCGCAGTCGCCGCGGCCGTGGCCGACCGCTGGCGCGACGGCGTCTGGTTCGTCGATCTGGTCCCGGTCACCGACGAGGTGCTCGTCCCGGCGGCGGTGAGCCGCACGCTGGGCCTGGCCGACTCGCCGGGGCGGTCGAGCGAGGACCACGTGCTCGCCCACCTGGCCGACCGCGAGGCGCTGCTCGTCCTCGACAACTGCGAGCACCTGGTCGACGGCGTCGGGGTGTTCGTGGAGCGGGTTCTCGGCCGGTGCCCGGGTGTGGCCGTCCTGGCCACATCGCAGGCCCGGCTCATGCTGCCGTTCGAGCGGGTGTTCCCGGTCCCCGGCCTGTCGCTCCCGCGCGAGGGCGACCCGGGCGACGCCGTGTCGCTGTTCCTCGAGCGGGCCGGCCAGGCCGGTGGTCCCGCCGTCCCCGCGTCCGACCGGGCCCGCATCGGCGAGATCTGCCGGCGCCTCGACGGCAGCGCCCTCGCCATCGAACTGGCCGCGGCGCGGCTGCCCTCCCTGGGCCTCGACGGCATCGAACGCGGCCTCGGGCAGCGGTTCGACCTGCTGTCGGGCGGCTCCCGCGTCGACGAGCGCCATCGATCCCTCCGCTCGACCATCGACTGGAGCTACGGGCTGCTCGACCCCGACGACCAGGCCCTCCTACGGCGCGTCTCGATCTTCGCGGCCCCGTTCACCGCCGACGCCGCCGCGACCGTGGCCGATGCGGCCTCACCCCGGCGTTCGGGCGACCGCCGCGCCGCGGTGGCGACCGGCCTCGCCCGCCTCGCCGAGCACAGCCTGCTCGTCACCGCGCCCGGCGAGCGCACCCGCCACCGCGTGCTCGACTCGATCCGCCAGTACGGGCTCGCCCGCATGGCCGAGGCCCCCGCGCCCGACGGGTCCGAGGCGCCCGACGAGCTCTCGGTCGTGCGACGGCGCCACCACGCGTGGGCCACGGCCGTGGTCGAGGCGCTCGACCGCCGAGCCGACGTCCCCCTCGGCGAGGCGCTGGCGCGCGCCAGCGAGTTCGCCGCCTGGCGCGACGACTTCGACCGGGTCGCCGACGACGCCCGCGCCGCACTGGTCTGGGCCCACCACGCCGACCTGCGGCTCGAGACGTTCACCCTGGCCGAGGTCCTCGCCTCCGCGTGCTTCACCCGGGGGCTGCTCGGCGAGTCGCAGCGGCGCTACGAGCAGGCCGTCGAGCACGCACCCTCGCCCGTCGTGGCCGCCGAGGTGGAGATGGAGGCGGCCGGCGCGGCGTCGAGCCGCCACGTCGGCAACGACGCCCTGCGCCTGTGGCGGGCGGCCGCGGCGACGGCCCGCGACGCGGGCGAGGAGGGAACGGCTGCGTACGCCCTCGCCCGTGCCGCCGAGCTGCTCATCCGGGGGCCGGGGATCATCGCCGACAAGCCGCCCGAGGGCACGCACACCGCCCTGCTCGACGAGGCGCGAGCGCTGGGGTCCGACGACCCTCGGGCGTTGGCCGCCATCGAGACCGCGGTGGCGTTCGACCTCGACGAGGCCGATCCGGCCGCGCTGGCGGCCGCGGATCGGGCGGTGGCGGCCGCCGACGCCCTCGCCGACCCGATCCTGGTCAGCGCATCGCTCGACGCCCTGACCGCGATCAAGCTCGGACTCGGCGACCTCGACGGGGCGGTGGCCGCCACGCGCCGCCGCATGGACGTCCTGGCCGGCCTCCGCGCCTCGGCCACGTCCGCCTTCGAGGTCGGCGACGGCTACCACATGGCCTCCGAGATCGCCCTCGCCGCCGGCGACTTCCCCCGGGCCCGCCGGTACGCGGAGATGTCCGACCACGTGTCGTTCCACAGCGAGGAAGGGCACCTCGCCACGAGCCGGTTGCTCAAGGTGGACGCGCTCGCCGGCGAGCTCGACCGCGTGCTCCAGAACGCCGAGCGCTTCCGCCAGGGGTGGGAGGACGCCGGGCGGCCCGTGGCGTCGAACCTGGCGAGCGGGTCCTACGCCGTCGTGATGACCCACGGCCTGCGGGGCGATGACGAGGCCCGCCAGGAATGGATCGACATCACCCGCAGCCTGGCCGTCGACCTCGAGAAGCTCGACGGCTGCATGACCGGCTTCACCCCGGCGATGGACGCCATCGTGTTGCTCCACCGGGGCGAGGCCGACGCGGCGGTGGCCCGCCTGGCGGTCGATCCGTTCGAGTTCCGCACCTGGTACACCGGCGAGTGGCGCACCTGGTACGCCGCCCTCTACGCCGAGGCCGCGGTGCTGGCCGGCAGCCCCGAGGCGCGCGACCGCATCGACAGGCTCCGGCCGATCGCCCTTCCCAATCCCACGGTGGTCGCCCTGTTCGACCGGGCCGAGGCGCTCCTCGACGGTGACACCGACCGCCTGGCGAAGGTGGCCGGCTCGCTCGAGGGATCGGGCTGCCGCTACCAGTGGGCCCGTACCCTCGTGCTGGCCGGCGGCCCGCTGGCCGAGCAGGGCCGACGCGAGATGGCCGCGCTCGGCGCGGCGCCGATGGCCGAGCTCGGCTAGCAGCTAGCGCGGCTCGTGCTCCGTGCCGCGTCCCGGCGTGATGAACAGGGCGTCGCCCGGCTCGTGGACGTCGGCCGTGTGCCACACACCGGGCGGGTTGATGACGGCCTGCCCGGGGCCGAGCGCCACCCGGCGCTCGCCGCCGTCGAGCCGCTGGATGAGGTCGACGCGGCCCGACAGCAGCAGGACCACCTCCTCGCCGGCGGGGTGGCGCTCCCAGCTGTCCCACGAGGCGGCGACCGGCCCCATCGTCACCAGCCGGCCCTCGTCCCCGTCGGAGGCGAAGCGCTCGACGTACCCGGCGAGGTACTCGGCCGACCACGTGAAGCCCGGCAGGGGCACGGCCCGCGCCCCCAGCCCGAGGTGGATGTGGGTGGTGGCCAGGTCGAACGCCCCGTCCGTCGTGTCATCGGTCATCGCGGCCTCCCCGCAGTGGTCCTTCGCGCCGGCACCGTACGACCGGCGAGCACAGCCGGGCTTGGACGAACGTGACCTGGCTCCTCACGCCCGCCGAATCCTGCGCCGGGCCACGAGACGTGGGGCCTACCGTGCCGTCATGCGCCATGCCCGCAACCCCGACGGCATCCACGCTCCGCTGGGGGCGTACGTCCACCAGGTCGAGCTCACGCCCGACGAACGCCTGCTCGCGCTGTCGGGCCAGGTCGGCATGGCGCCCGACGGAACGGTGCCCGACGACGCGGTGGCACAGCTCGACGTGGCCCTCTCGAACGTCGAGGCCAACCTGGCGGCCGCCGGCATGGGGATCGCCGACCTGGTGAAGATCACCTTCTACCTCGTGGGCGACGTCGACCTCGATGCCTGGCGACAGGTGGTCGCGACCCGACTGGGCGACCACCGTCCGACGATGACCTTGCTGTTCGTGACCCGGCTCGGCCGCCCATCGCTGCGGGTGGAGGTCGACGCCTGGGCCAGCGCCCCGGCCGCCTGACCGACGGGCCCGGACCAGCCGGCGGCGCGTGGTGCGTCACTGGGTACCCTCGCAGCCATGTGCCGCAACATCACGACGCTGCGGGGGCTCGAGCCGGCTGCGACCGCCGAGGAGATCGAGGCCGCCGCCCGCCAGTTCGTCCGCAAGGTGAGCGGTGTGCAGAAGACGTCGCCCGCCACCGAGGCCGCCTTCGAGCACGCCGTCCGCCACATCGCCGAGATCACCACCGACCTTCTGGGCGAGCTGCCGGAACGACGCCAGCCGCCGCCCACGCTCCCGCCGCTGCGGCGGATCGCGGCGCGCTCGGCCTGACCCGGCCGGCTCGGCGCGTCAGGAGCGGGCGGCGAGCGCGCCCAGCAACCGCGCCACCGTGACCACGCCCAGCGCTCGGCCGGCGTCGTCGGTCACGACCGCGGGGGTGGTGGTGTCGTTGGGGACGCGGGTGCTGAAGCGGTGCGCCAGCTCGGCGACCTCGGTGTGCAGGTTGACGCGCAGCGGACGGAGCATCCGCGCCGGCTCGCCGTCGGCCACCGGGCGGTCGATGAGCCCGAGCGGCCCGCCGTGGGCGTCGACGAGGATCACGACCCCCGGCGTGCCGCCGAACACCTCGGCAGGGATGCTCGCCTCCCCGCCCGCCCGGACCTGCCGGGCGGTCTGGACGAGCGACAGGAGCCCGTCGGTGGCCGACGCCCGCGTCGTGCCGAGCGCTGCGCACGCCTCGGGCCGCACCGCCTCCCACGCGTCGCCCGCGGGCCCGAGGTAGCGCCCCTGCGCCAGCGGCACCGCCAGGCCCTGCAGCCGCTGGGCCTCGGCCAGCGTCTCGACGCCCTCGGCGAGCAGCCAGGCGTCGACGCGGCCGGCGAACACCCCGATCATCTCGACCAGCGCGGCCTTGGCGTCGTCGACGTCGATGCCCCGCACGAGCGACCCGTCGAGCTTCAGGAAGTCGGGCCGCACCGCGAGGATCTTCTGCAGGCCCGAGTGCCCGGCGCCCGCGTCGTCCACCGCCACCTTGGCGCCGAGGCCGCGCCACCTGTCGAGGGCGCGGGCGAAGGTCGCAGGGTCGTCGGCCTCGCGCCGCTCGGTGACCTCGAGGACGATGCCTCGCAGGTCACCGGCCTCGGCGAACACCTCGGCCACCAGGGGATGCCCGACCGACTCCGGCTCGACGTTCACGGCCAGGAAGCAGTTCGGCGGCAGCTCGCCCCGCCGGGCCAACGCCGAGCGGAGGCAGCGGGCCTCGAGCTCGGGCAGGATGCCGAGGTCGGCCGCGGCCCGCAGCGCCGCCTCGGGACCCGGGGCGCCGGGGAGGTCGAAGCGGGTGAGCGCCTCGTACCCCGTGACCGTCAGCCGCCGCAGGTCGACGACCGGCTGGAAGACGGTCTGCAGGCCCTCGCCGCACGCGGCACGGCGGACGGCGTCGGCGACGGGGGCACGGGAATCGGTCATGGCGGGGACGAGCGCTCGCAGGGCCGGGCGTCAGGCGGACGAGATGCGCGAGCGCACCTCGTCGACCAGCTCCGGGGGGATGTCGTCGAGCCCGTGTACCTCCCGGGCGTGGACGGCGACCTGCGCCAGGATCTCGTCGTCGGTGTCGCACACCCAGCGCGCGTCGCACCCGGGCACGACGTCGCCACACGCGAACTGCTTCATGGTCGCCGCTCCGTTTCGCCAGCTCGCCGCCGCTGCGCAGAGTAGCGAACACACGTGGACCTCTGCGCAGTGCGTGACGCGGTGGCGTACGAGCATCACGCTCCGCGGTTGGTCATCCGGAGGGTGACGTCCACGTCAGCAATGCGCCACTGCCCCCGAGCATCATCGTCCCGGGCATCACGCGGAGGCGCCACGGGGTGAGGCGGAGCCCGGCGAATCCCTCGGACCGCGGGCCGGCCCACTGCGGGACGATGGCCGGGTCGTACCCCACCGGCGCCGGCACGTCGACGAACGCCTGCCACACGGCCTCGCGGCCGGCGTCGTCGAGGATCCACTCGGCACGGCACTCGGCGGTGCAGGTGTCCTGGTCAGGAGACCAGTACCCCACCGACACGAACGGGCTGTGATCGAGGTGGGCCCGCTTCGTCGGCGTCGGCCCCGTGGCGATCACGCCGGTGAGGGCCTCGCCGTCCCACGTCCACAGCGGGTGGAGGACGCGGCTGCGCGGCCGCCCCGCGGCGTCCACCGAAGCAACGGTGGCCCAGACGATCCGGTGGGCCATCTCGACGAACGCCGGGCCGATGGTGGTGAGGTCGGACATGCTCGCATGCTGGCACGCACCGGCACGCGGTCGCCGTCCGCCGTTCAGAGCGGGAGGGGGAGGCTGCCGCCGACGTCGTAGACGACGTGGTCGCCGTCGCGGCGCACCCCGTCGGTGAGCGGATGCGGAACGGTCCGCCCGTCGTGCATGAGGTGCACCACGGCGACCCCGCCGAGCAGCGTCGCCGCGTCCGAGAGGAGGCGGCGATGGCACCGCCACCAGAGGCTCTCCGAGCACATCACCGCCGTGCGGCCGATCGCCGCCTCGGCCAGCACCCCGTCGAGCGCCGTGCGGAACTCGGGCGTCGTCATGTGGTCGGCGTACCCACGGAAGGCCTCGTTGCGCAGCGCGACGTTCACGCTGTCGCCGTGCACCGGCCGGCGGCCACCCAGGCGACGCTCCCAGCGGTAGTCGACGCCTGCCCTCGGCAGCCACCGCGCCATCTCCGCCCGGCCGAACTGCGGATGGCGCCGGCTGCCCGGATACGACCGCACGTCGACCAGCAGCGCCACCTCCTGGTCCCCCAGCACCCTCGCCAGGTCGTCGGCGTCCAGCGTCCCGTGGCCCACGGTGAGCAGCTCGACGTCGGGCACGTACCCAGTCTGCCGCCTGGTGCCAGGATGGCCGCCGTGCCGCACCCGCTCGACGACCACCCGCTCCGATCGCTGTTCCGCGCCCCGCGGTCGGGCACCCGACGGGCGTCGTCGTGGGACCGCAGCGGCGGCAACGACGACTTCATCCGCATCGGTCCGGGCGAGACCGCCACGCTGCTCGAGCACGACGGCCCGGGCTGCGTCACCCGCATCTACGTGGCGCTCGCCGCCCACGAGCTGACCGACCACCGGGACGCCATCCTGCGCTGCTGGTGGGACGGCCAGGAGGCGCCGTCGGTCGAGGTGCCCCTCGGCGACTTCTTCGGCGTGACCCACGGCCGCATCCGGGAGTACAGCAGCTTCTTCACTGCCGTGAACCCGGGCATGGGGGCGTCTCCCGGCCTGAACGCCCACTTCCCGATGCCGTTCGGCGGTGGCGCCCGCATCGAGATCGAGAACCGGGCCGACGTGTTCCTCGGCGGGCCGCTCGGGATGGTCTGGTTCCACGTGGAGTACGAGACCTTCGACAGCCCGCCGCCGGGGGACGTCCTGCGGTTCCACGCCCAGTACCGGCAGGAGCGACCCACGGTCCCCGCCATGGAGCCGCACGACACCCAGCTCCACGGCGGGACCAACACCGACGGCGCCGACAACTACGTGGCCCTCGACGCCCGGGGGAAGGGTCAGATGGTCGGCCTGGTGCTGGAGATCGACAACGTCGCCGGCGGTTGGTACGGCGAGGGCGACGACATGGTGTTCGTCGACGGCGACACGTGGCCGCCGCGCATCCACGGCACCGGCCACGAGGAGGTGTTCGGCGCCGGAGCCTGCGTCCAACGCGAGTACGCCGGCCCCTACTCCGGCGTCCACCTGATCGAGAGCCCCGACTACCGGGGCCTCGTCGGCATGTACCGCTGGTTCGTGGCCGACCCCATCCGCTTCGACGAGTCGTTGCGCTGGACCATCGAGCACGGGCACGCCAACAACTTCGCCAACGACTACGCCTCGGTCGCCTACTGGTACCAGACCGCGCCGCACGTCCCGTTCCCCCCTCTGCCGGCCCGTGACGCCATGCGCCCGCCCCTGCCCGAGGGGTTCGACCAGCTGCGCCTGGAGGTGCTGACCGGGATGGCCCGGTTGGCGGGGCCGGCCGAGAACCTGGCCCGCATGGCGACGTTCACCGAGCCCTACTACCGGGGCGAGTTCGCGCTGGCGCTCGCGCGGCTGCGGGCGCTCGGTCTGCCCGACGGGTGACGGCCTACGGCGCCTGGCCGGCAGCCGCGCCGCCCCGACCGACCACGTCGGTCACACCGTGCGGCGCATCGCGACCCGGGGTGCGGCGTCGAGCCCGCGGGCGGCCTCGACGGCACGCACCCGCACGAGGGCGGGACCCTGCTCCGGCGGGGGCACGACCTCGAACCCGCACCGCTCGTAGTACGGCGCGTTCCACGGCACGTCGCGGAACGTCGTCAACGTCACGAACGGCAGCCCGCGGGCCCGGGCCTCGTCCACCACGTGCTCGATCAGTCGCCGCCCGAACCGGCGGCGCGCGAACGCAGGATCCACGCTGACCTGCTCGATGTGGAGCGCACCACCGGCGGGGCCGGGGAGGGCCCCGTCGAGCACGTCGACGACGACGTAGCCCGCAGGCGACCCTGCCGGCGAGGCGTCGTCGGGCACGACCACCCAGGCCAGCCCGGCGACCCGGTACCGCTCGAGCTCGGCGACGGACGGCACCTCGTCCGCCGCCACCCAGTCCAGGCCGACGTCCGCGAAGGCGCGACCGGCCGCCACCTCGATGTCCTGGAGCCGCGCCAGCTCGTCGGGGCGCGGGGCCCGAACGAGCGGCTCAGCCGCGGATCTGCCCGTCGCCGCGCACCACGTACTTCTCGGTCGTCAGCTCGCGCAGGCCCATCGGTCCGCGCGCGTGCAGCTTCTGGGTCGAGATGCCGATCTCGGCCCCGAAGCCGAACTCCTCGCCGTCGACGAAGCGGGTCGACGCGTTGACCAGCACCGCGGCGGCATCGACCTCGGCCGTGAAGCGGTCGGCCGCCCGCAGGTCACCCGTGACGATGGCCTCGCTGTGCCCCGAGCCGTAGCGGGCGATGTGGGCGAGGGCGTCGTCGATGGCGGGCACGACCCGGACCGCCAGCTTCAGGTCGAGGAACTCCTGCGCCCAGTCGTCCTCGGACGCCGGTGCGACCCGGTCGTCGCCGAGCACCGCCCGGGTGCGGTCGTCGCCGACCAGCGCCACGCCCTCGAGCCGCCCGGACACCGCCGGCAGGAAGGCGTCGGCCACGGACTCGTGCACGAGCAGCGTCTCGGTGGCGTTGCACACCGACGGCCGCTGCGTCTTCCCGTTGACCACGATGTCGGCCGCCATGGCGAGATCGGCGGCCGCATCCACGTACACGTGGCAGTTGCCGTCGCCGTCGATCACGTAGGGCACCGTGGCGTTGTCGAGGATCGACCGGATGAGCGACGGGCCGCCCCGCGGGATGAGGCAGTCGATGGCGTCTCGCTGGCGCATGAACTCGACCGCGGCGTCGCGGGACGTGTCCTCGACCAGCACGAGGCCGTCCTCGGGGAGGCCGGCCTTGGCGAGCGCCTCGCGCAGCAGCCCGGCGATGGCGATGTTCGACTCGATGGCGCCCGAGGAGCCGCGGAGGAAGGCGACGTTGCCCGCCTTGAGGCAGAGGCCGAACGCATCGCTCGTCACGTTGGGACGGTTCTCGTAGATGATGGCGACCACTCCGAGCGGGACGCGGACCTTGGCGATGCGCAGGCCGTTCGGCCGCGTCCAACCCTGCGACACCTCGCCCACCGGGTCGGCCAGACCGGCGACCTGCCGGAGGCCGGCGGCCATGCCGGCGACCCGGGCGTCGGACAGCCGGAGGCGGTCGACGACGGTCGGTGACGCGCCGGCCGCGAGCTCGCGCTCGACGTCGCGGGCGTTGGCGGCCAGCAGCTCGTCGGCCCGCTGCACCAGCAGGTCGGCGCCGGCGAGGAGGGCGGCATCCTTGGCCTCGGTCGAGGCGGTGGCCAGCACGCGGCTGGCCGCCTTGGCGCGGACCCCCAGATCGGCGATGGCAGACATGGCGACCATCGTAGAGGCCGCTCCCCGTGGCACTCCCCGACCGTCGTCAGGTCGACCGGGCACGCCGGTGAGGGCGAAGCGTTCGACGCACGCAGACGCCGGCCCGGCCCGCGTCGCCCCGGTGGTCGGCCGCGTGGCAGGCTCGGCGGCGATGACCGAGGTGCGGGAAGCCACCCCCGACGACGTGGCCCCGATGGCCGGGGCGCTGGCCCGGGCGTTCCACGACGACCCGGTGATGACGTGGTTGCTGGGCGAGCGCGACGACGCCCGCCTGCGGCGTCTCCGCCGCTTCATGCGGTCCGAATCCCGGCGCCACCGCCGCCACGGCGGCACGGTGCTGACGGCCGATGGGCACCCCGGCGGCGCCCTGTGGGACCCGCCGGGGCAGTGGCGCATGTCGTGGGTCGACATCGTCCGGGCGACGCCGGTGATGATCTCGGGCGTCGGCCCCCGCATCCCCCGCGCCCTCGGCGGGCTCAGCCAGATGGAGAAGACCCACCCACGAGAGCCGCACTGGTACCTCGCCATCCTCGGGACCGACCCGCCTCACCAGGGCAAGGGCGTGGGGGCCGCCCTGATGGCCCCCGTCCTCGTCCGCTGCGACGCCGAGGGCACGGGCGCCTACCTCGAGTCGTCGAAGCCCGAGAACGTCCCGTACTACGAGCGGTTCGGCTTCCGGGTCACCGGGCAGATCGACATGCCCGAGGGCCCGACCATGTGGCCGATGTGGCGCGACCCGCAGTGACCGGTACGCACGGCAGCACCGACGGCGCGGGCTCGGCCGCGCTCGACGACGCGGTGCGCGCCTTCGTCGACGACGTGGCCCCCGAGGTCGAGGCGCTCGGGTCGACCGTGGCCGACCTCGACACCGCCCGACTGCGCGCCGACGTCGAGGTCGAGGCGTACAACCTGACGTGCGCGTTCATCGACGCCGACGGCCTGCACACCGACGACGAGCTGTGGGCGCTCGCCGCGGCGTTCGGTCACCGCATGCCGTCCGACCTCGGGCGGGCCACCCCGGGCCACATCCGCGAGGCCGGGCTGGTCGTCGGCCGTCGCGCCCTGCTCGGACGGCCGTCGGCACTGCTCGAGGTGCTGGCGACCGCCGACGCCCGCGACGGCGGGCTCCGAGCGCAGCGCTTCGAGCGCCGGGGCGCCCACATCGGCCACACGGTCGCGGCCCTCGACCTGCTGCCGTCCCGCACCGAGCTGGACGCCATCGAGGCCTTCCGCGCCACCGTGCGGTCGGCGGTCGCGGCCGCCCGCGCCACCGCCGGGGCGGCTCGGCCGACGGCGCCCCGACGGGGGCACCCCGACCGCGCCCGCCGCGCCGCCCGCCCCCGAGGAGCTGCCCCCGCCTCGGCCGCTCGACGAGCTGCTCGCCGAGCTCGACGCCCTGGTCGGGCTCGACGGGGTCAAGCACGAGGTCCACCTCGTGACCAACCTGCTGCGCGTGCAGCAGATCCGCCGCGAGCGCGACCTGCCCGTGCTCGACCAGAGCCGGCACCTCGTGTTCACGGGCAACCCCGGCACGGGCAAGACCACGGTGGCCCGCCTGCTGGCCCAGATCTACCGCACCCTCGGCGTCGTCGAGCGGGGGCACCTGGTCGAGACCGACCGGGCCGGGCTGGTCGCGGGGTTCGTCGGCCAGACCGCGGGCCGGGTCGTGGCCGCCTTCGACCGGGCCGACGGCGGGGTGCTGCTGATCGACGAGGCGTACAGCCTCGCCCGCGGGGGCGAGAACGACTTCGGCCGCGAGGCCATCGACACGATCGTGAAGCTCGTGGAGGACCGCCGCGACCGGCTGGTCGTCATCCTCGCCGGCTACACCGACGAGATGGAGGCCCTGGTGGGCGCGAACCCCGGCATGCGGTCGCGGTTCCCCAAGACCATCCACTTCCCCGACTACAGCGACGACGACCTCGTCCGCATCTTCGCCGCCATCGGCGCGGGCGGGCGCTACACGCTGGACGCCGGCGCCGAGGCCGCGCTGCGCCGCTACCTGGCCGCGCAGGCCCGCGACCGCGGGTTCGGCAACGGGCGGCTCGCCCGCAACCTGTTCGAGGCGGCGGTCGCCAACCAGGCGACGCGGCTCGTCGAGGTCGACGCCCCCACCGACGAGCAGCTCACCACGCTGACGGCCGACGACATCCCGGTCCCCGACGCGCCCGTCGGGTGACCGGACGTGGGTCAGGCCGGCTCGGGCGGAGGCGGCACGACCCCGCTGCCCGGTGTGTCGAGCGACGTGTGGACGTGGTGCAGGGCGAGCCCGAACATGATCTCGGAGATGCCGAACAACAGCATCCGCAGGCCGAGGAGGATGCCGAGCACGAGGACGGTGGCGCCCGGCCACACGAGGGCGAGGACGCCGACCACCACGCTGAGCACGCCGCCGAACAGCAGCCACCCCCACCCCTCGACCCGCAGCTGGACCGCCCCCATGACCCGGGCGACACCCGACACGATCAGGTCGATGCCCACGACGACCGCCAGGGCCCACAACGTGATGTCGGGCCACACGGCGGCGAGCACGCCGCCCACCACGAGCACCACGCCCGCCACGACGCCGACCACGCTGCGGTAGCGGCCGGCGCTCATCAGCTCGCCGACGCCCGTGACCACGAGGCCGAGCGCCACCAGGAGGGCGAGGGTGGTCACCGCGGCGAACAGGTCGAGCACGAGGAGGAGGCCGACGACGGCGGACACGACGCCGAGGGCCAGGAACGCCCACCACTTCGACGACGCCCGCTCGAGGCCCGCCCGCTCCTCGGGCCACATGAAGCCGTCGTCCATCGCCTCGGTCATCGCCCTCTCCTCGGTTGCACTCCCCTCGAAGACAGGGACGATCGGCGTCCCGCCGCGACCTCGCGCAGGCGAGACCGCAGCCGTGCGCCCGGGCGGGGAGGGTCCTCGGGCGCCGCGCTCAGCGTAGGCCCACGACCCGGAGGCGCGGTGCACGCGTCGTCGGACACCCTCACGTCACACGTCGGCCACCTCTGGTACACGACGGGGTTAGCCTCACGACGTTGATGGTCCCTAGCGTCGGTCGAACCGGCGACCGGGGCCGGGCGGTGGGAGGTCCCTGCGTGGCGAGCGTGACGTTCGAGAACGTGACCAAGCGGTTCGACGGCGACGTGGTCGCGGTCGACGACCTCGACCTCGCCATCGAGGACGGCGAGTTCATGGTCCTCCTCGGGCCGTCGGGCTGTGGGAAGACCACGGCGCTGCGCATGATCGCCGGCCTCGAGGACATCACAGACGGGAAGCTCTCGATCGGCGACCGCGTCGTGAACGACGTCGACCCCGCCAAGCGGGACGTGTCGATGGTGTTCCAGAGCTACGCGCTCTACCCGCACATGACCGTGCGCCGGAACATCGAGTCGCCGCTGCTCGTCCGCCGCTACCCCGTCGACGGGCCCGACCGTCCCGCCCGCAAGCTCACGCGCGGCGAGCGCGAGGACCGGGTCGACGAGGCCGCCCGGGTCCTCGGCCTCGAAGACCTGCTCGGTCGCAAGCCCGCCGCGCTCTCGGGCGGGCAGCGCCAGCGGGTCGCGCTGGCCCGCGCCTTCGTGGGGCGCCCGCAGGCGTTCCTCATGGACGAGCCGCTGTCGAACCTCGACGCCAAGCTGCGGGCCGCCACCCGGCTCGAGCTCGTCGACCTGCACCGGCGGGTGCAGACGACGGTCGTCTACGTGACCCACGACCAGGTCGAGGCGATGACCATGGCCGATCGCATCGCCATCATGTCGGCCGGGCGCCTGCAGCAGGTGGGCACGCCGCAACAGGTGTACGACGCCCCGGCCAACCTGTTCGTGGCGCAGTTCATCGGCACGCCCCCGATGAACACACTGCCGGGCACGATCACGACCGGCGGCGGGGCGCCGGCGGTCGACGTGGGTGCCGGCCGGGTGCCCGTGCCCCCCGGCCTCGCCGCTCCGCTGGCGGACGGTCAGCCGGTCGTGGTGGGCATCCGCCCCGAGCACCTCGTGCTGGCGGCCGACGGGCCGGTCGAGCAGAAGGTGCGGGCGGTCGAGTGGCTGGGCCACGAGTGCCTGATCTTCGGCACGATCGGCGAGGCACCCGTCGTGGTCCGCCTGGCCGGCATGGCCTCCGTCGACGCCGGCGGCACGACCCGGCTCGCCGTCGACGCAAGCGCCGTGCACCTGTTCGACGCCGACACGACGGACCGCCTGACGTGACCGACGCGGACAGCGGCGACCCGATGGCGGGGGCCCTCGTCGGCTCGCTCTCCACGGGGGACAACGCAGGTGCCGCCGGCATCCTCGTCGCCGAGCGGCAGAGGAGGCGACGCCGGGGCGGCCCGCGGCGGCGGTACTCGGCCCGCGAGGTCGGGCTGGCGCTGCTGCTGCTGACGCCATCGCTCGTCGTGTTCGTGGCGTTCTTCTACCGGCCGTTCCTGAACCTGTTGAACTGGGGAACGTTCGAGAGCCGCCGCAACGGCGCCTACTTCGAGGACGTCGGGCTCAGCCAGTACCGCGAGCAGCTCACGAGCGACGACTTCCGCGAAGGCCTGTGGCACAGCGTGCAGTTCGTGCTGTACACGGTGCCCGCCGGCATGGTGCTGGGGGTGCTGCTGGCCGTGGCCGCCCACCGCCGGCTCAAGGGCATCAAGGCCTTCCAGGCCATCTTCAGCTCGACGCTCGCCAGCTCGGTGGCCGTGACGTCGGTGATCTTCTTCTACCTGTTCAACCCGGTCGTCGGGCTCGTCGCCACCGACTGGCTGAACGACACGAGCACGGCCATGTTCGCGGTGTCGCTCTCGTCGATCTGGCAGAACATGGGCCTCGCCTTCGTGATCGTGCTGGCCGGCCTGCAGGCGGTCCCCGACGAGGTCATGGAGGCGGCCACGCTCGACGGCTACGGGCCGGTGCGGCGGCTGCTGCGCATCACGCTGCCGCTCATCTCGCCGGTCCTGCTGTTCCTGCTGGTCGTCCTCGTCATCTTCGGCCTGCAGGCGTTCGCCCAGGTGGACATCATCACCAAGGGCGGGCCGGTGAGCTCGACCGAGACGCTGGTGTTCAAGATCAACCGGCTCAGCCGGCCCGACAACATCGGCATCGGCGCCGTGTACTCGGTGGGCCTGTTCGTCGTGACCCTCGTCGTGACCGTGGCGCAGTTCGTCATCCTCGATCGGAGGGTCCACTATGCCCGCTGACGGCGTGGCGACGTTGCCCTCCGACGACGTGCTCGGCGCGCCCGAGCACGAGCTGGCGCGCCGCCACGATCGGGAAGTCGGGCGGGCGCCGCACGCTGGGGCTCTTCGGCCAGTACGGGCTGCTCGCGGTGCTCGCCACGATCGTGCTGGCGCCGGTGGCGCTGGCGCTCATGCAGGCGCTCTCGCCGCCCTTCGACTACATCAACGCGGGAAAGCCGCTGCACCCGGTCAGCGTCGACTGGAAGGACCGCACGTGGCTGACGGGCGGGCTGTTCTCCGTCGTGGCCCGCACCGCCGTGATCGCGTTGGCACTGGCGTGGGTGCAGGTCCGGGCCGCCGGGGGCACGCTGCGAGACCCCGCACCGCTGCGGGCGCCCCGCCGGATCGTCGCGGTGGTCGCGGGCGTCGTCGTGCTCGGGGTGCTGGTCAGCGGCATCTGGGACTCCGCCTTCCACCGCTCGGGCACCACCGGCTGGTGGTGGGCCGCCGCGTTCGTCGGCGTGGCCGCCACCCAGCTGATCGGCCTCGGCGTGGCGCGCCCGGTGTGGCGCCCCCTCCTCGTGGCCTCGCTCGCCAGCGTCGCGGTGGTCACCTTCGCCACCATCGCCTTCGGCACGACGGTGTGGAGCCGAGGGTGGGACCAGGGCGACCTCGGCCCGGCCATGTGGCGAAGCCTCACCATCACCATCCTCATCACGGTGGCGCAGGTGGTCACCTCGATCCTCGCCGCCTACGCCTTCGCCTTCCTGCGCTTCCCCGGCAAGACGCTGATCTTCGCCGTGTTCATGGGCACCCTGCTGCTGCCGCTCGAGGTGACGTTGCTGGCCAACGTGCAGACCATCCGCGAGCTGGGCTGGATCAACTCGAACGCGGGGCTCGTCGCCCCGTTCGCGGCCACCGCGTTCGGCACGTTCCTCATCCGCCAGGGCTTCCGCGGCGTGCCGCCCGAGATCCAGGACGCCACCCGCCTCGACGGGTACGGCCACATGGCGTTCCTGTGGCGCTTCGCCGTGCCCCTCACCCGCCCGGTCATCGCCTCGTTCACCGTCATCTCGGCGCTCGGGGCCTGGAACCAGTACCTGTGGCCCCAGGCCGTGATCGACGACAGCCGCTACCAGACGGCGCAGATCCGCCTGAAGAGCATCGTCGGCACCGAGGTGGCCAACGCCAACGTCGGCGTGGCCGCGGCCCTGCTGGTGGCGGTGCCGGTCGTGCTGCTCCTCATCGCCTTCCAACGCCAGATCATCCGAGGGCTGACCGCCGGCGCGGTCAAGGGATGACCGCTCCAGCCCTCACCCGCTCCCCCGGAGGACCCGAATGACCCCCCGACTCCTCACCCGCTCCCGTGGCCGTCGCGGCGCCGTCGTGGCCGTGCTCACCGCCGCTCTGGTCGCGGCCGCCTGCAGCGACCCGCCCACCTCGGGCGGCGACGGTGCGGTGGCCGCGGGCGACGACGAGGGCGCCGCGCTGCCCGACTGCCCGCTCGACGCCCTCGAGGACGCCGACGGGCCCGTCGAGGTCACCCTCTGGTACGGCGGGCTCAACGGATCGACCAAGGTCGCCATGGACGACCTCGTGGCGGGGTTCAACGCCAGCCAGGACGACGTGGTCCTCAACGCGAGCAACCAGGGCGCCGACTACGCCGAGGTCTACCGCAAGTACACCAGCGCCGCCGCGGCGGGCACCGACCAGCTCCCCGACATGATCTACCTCGAGGACACCCAGCTCCAGGCCATGGCCGACAGCGGCCAGGTGCTCCCGGCCCAGGCGTGCATGGAGGCGGCCGACTACGACCTGACCTCCCTCGAGCCGGCCGTGCGGTCGAAGTACTCGGTCGACGACGTCCTGCTGCCCGGCTACATGAACGTCTCGACGCCGGTCCTCTACTACAACAAGGCGCACTGGCAGCAGGCGGGTCTCGACCCCGAGGACCCGCCCGACACCCTGGACGAGCTGTACGAGGCGGCCAAGGCCCTGAAGGAGGCCGGCGTGTCGGACAAGCCGTTCTCGTTCAAGACCAGCCGGTGGTTCTACGAGACGTGGCTCACCGGCGCCGGCGGCGAGATGGTGAACAACGACGACGGGCGCAGCGGGCTCGCCACCGAGGCCACGTTCGCGTCGCCGGAGGGCGAGGACCTCATGGAGTTCCTCGTGAAGCTGAACGACGAGGGCCTGCTCAACGTGTTCGCCAACACCGAGGGCAGCATCGACCACTACCTCGCGCTCATCACCCAGGACTCGTCGATGCTCATCGAGACGTCGACGGCGTCCACGACGATCCGCGACGCCCTGTCGGGCGCCATCACCGCCGAGGAGGCGGGCGCCGGCTTCGACGCCTCGAGCGTCGACCTCAGCGTCGTGGTCCCCGGCGTGGGCGCCTACCCGGGCGTCGAGGCCGCCGGGCGCGTGTTCCCGAGCGGCGGCGCCTTCTACATGCTCAACACGTCCGAGCCCGAGGAGCAGGCGGCCTCGTGGCAGTTCATGGAGTACATGCTCGACCCGGCCAACGCCAAGACGTGGCTGTTCAGCGGCGGCTACCTGCCCGTGGTCAAGGCCGTCAACGAGGACCCCGAGGTGCAGGCGTTCTGGGAGAACGACCTGGCCGGCGTGCTGCTGCGGCCCGCGGCGGAGCAGCTCGGCGACGCCGACCCCGACCAGCCCGGCCCGCTCATCGGTCCGTACCCCGACGCGGCCGACGCCGTCGAAGCGGCGATGGAGGCGATCCTGCTCGAGGGGGCCGACATCCCCTCGACCCTCGCCGACGCCGAGGACACGGTGACCGAGTCGCTCCAGCGCTACGCGGGCTGAGCGCCCCGCCGCGCCGGCCGGCGTCCGGGGCGATGCCTCGGAGGCCGGCCATGCCCGCGTAACGTGATCGACACCTATGGCCGCGCCCTCGTCCCGCGACCGCCTCGCCAGCCGGGGCGGCGCCCGCGCCCTGCTGTCACCGGTCGGACTGATCGGCGGCGCCGCGCTCGGCGTGCTGCTCGCGGTCCTCGGGGTGCCGGCGTGGGCGGCGGGGCTGGCCGCCGCCGCGGTGTGGGCGGTCAACGCGTGGCGCCTGCTGCCGCGGGGGCCCCGCCCCGAGCGCATCGACCCGTTCACGGTGCAGGAGCCGTGGCGCCGGTTCGTCCAGGAGGCGCTGCAGGCCCGCAACCGCTTCGCCGCCGCCGTCGAGCGCGCCCCGTCGGGTCCCCTCCGCGACCGGTTGACCGAGATCTCGGCCCGCGTCGACACGGGCGTCGAGGAGACCTGGCTCATCGCCAAGCGGGGCCAGGCGCTCGTGCGGGCCCGCCGCGACGTCGACGTCGCCCGCATCGACCGTCAGCTCGGCGAGCTGACGGCCCGGTCGACAGGCGCGCCCGAGCCCGCGGACGCACCGCCCGGTGACGCCCGGGCCGACGTCGACCCGTCGGTGCCCTCGGTCGTCGCCTCGCTCGAGGCGCAGCGCGCGGCGGCGGCCCGCATCGACGCCGTGATCGCCCGGGCGCAGTCCGACCTGCGGGTGCTCGACGCCCGCCTCGACGAGGCGGTGGCCCGCACGGTCGAGCTGACCGCCCGGGCGGGCGCCGACGCCGCGGTGGCGGGACTCGGCTCCGACGTCGACGAGCTCGTCACCGAGATGGAGGCGCTCCGCCTCGCCCTCGACGAGACGGATGCGGCCGCCGGCCGGCCGCCGTTGCCCCCCGACCTGCCGCGCGGCGGCACGGGATGACCGACAGACCGCGGGAGCCGGGCGACCCGGCCCACCCGAACGACCCCGCGGATGCCACCGACTCCTCGGGGTCCGGCGACCGCGGCGGCTCGACCGCTGCCGGCGACCGCAGCCAGGACCGCCGCCGCCGGCAGCGGATGCACCCGCAGGACTACGACACCGAGCTGCACTACGGCGAGGCGAACCGGCGGCGCGCCCGTGAGTTCCTCGGCCTCAGCGAGAGCGCCGTGGCCGACCGCCCCGGCAGGCGCTGGGCCCGCGCCGGCGACGAGCAGGGCGCGAGCCGCTACCGACCCGACGACCTCACCGGCGAGCTGCCCGTCCCGGCCGACATGTTCGGGCTGGCGGCCGACTCGCCCGGCCTCGCCAACCAGCCGCCCGCACCCTGGATGACGGGGGAGCACCTGGCGCTCAACCTCGACGAGGCGGCGATGCCGGTGGACGGGATGGCTCCCCCGCTGCCGCCCGTGACGCCGTTCGTCTACGACCCGCCGGCGCCCCCCGTCGCGCCCGGTGCACCGGCGCCGGCACCGCCCGAGCTCTGGGGCCCGCCCGACGCCGCGCCCGAGACCGAGCTCCCGCCCCCCGAGCCCCCCGGCGGGGCCGGGCGGCCCGCCCCGCCCGCGGCCGAACCTCCGTCGAGCTCGCGGGGCTCCATGCTGGTCGCCGCCGGCATCCTGCTGTCCCGGTGTTCGGGGCTCATCCGCGAGGTGGTCATCGGCGCCTTCCTCGGCACGAGCCCGGCGGCGGATGCGTTCAAGGCGGCGCTCCGCATCCCCAACCTGATGCAGAACCTGCTGGGCGAGGGTGTCCTGTCGGCGTCGTTCATCCCCGTCTACGCCCGGCTCCGGGCCGAGGGCCGCCACGACGAGGCAGGCCGGCTGGCCGGCGCCATCGCCGGGCTGCTGATCGCCCTCACCGCGGCCATCAGCCTCGTCGGCGTCCTGTTCGCCGAACCCCTGACCAGCGTGCTCGCCCCGGGGTTCACGGGCGACAAGCACGACCTCACGGTCCAGCTGACCCGCATCATGTTCCCGGGGATCGGGTTCCTCGTGCTGTCGGCCTGGTGCCTCGGGGTGCTCAACAGCCACCGCCGGTTCTTCCTGTCCTACGTGGCGCCGGTGGTGTGGAACGTCGCCCAGATCGCGGCCCTGGTGGTCGGAGGCCTGGTCGTCGGCGGTCACGACACGGCCGAACAGCAGAGCGACCTGGCCGTCTACCTGGCCTTCGGGGTCCTCGTCGGCGGCGTCCTGCAGTTCGGGGTGCAGATCCTGCCGGTGCGCCGGCTGCTCGGCGGCATCCGGCTCAGCCTCGACACGACCAGCGAGTGGGTGCGCAGCGTCATCGGCCGGTTCGTGCCGGTGCTGCTCGGCCGCGGCGCCATCCAGATCATGGGCTGGGTCGACCTGCTGCTGGCCAGCTACCTGGCCTCGGGCGCCATCGCCGCCCTCACGTACACGATGGTGCTGTACCTGCTGCCGGTCGGCCTCTTCGGCGTGAGCGTGGCCGCCGCCGAGCTGCCCGACATGTCGGAGGTGACGGTCCACGACCCCGACACGCGTCGCCGCTTCCGCTGGCGCATCGAGGACAGCATGGCCCGCATCGCCTGGTACGTGGCCTTCACCGCCACGATCTTCATCGTGGTCGGCGACGTCGTCGTGGCCGCCGTGTTCGAGCGGGGCGCGTTCGACCGGGGCGACACGGTGCTGGTGTGGCTGACCTTGGCCTTCCTGTCGATGGGCCTGCTCCCCGTGGCCGCCACGCGGCTGCTCCAGAACGGCCTCTACGCCCTCGACGACGCCCGGACACCGGCCCGCCTCGGTGTCCTCGGCGTCGTGCTGTCCGCCGTCATCGGCGTGCTCATCATGTTCCCGCTCGACCGCCTGGTGGTCGGTCCCGACGGCATCGAGCGCGTGGGCGACATGCTCACCTTCGGACCCCTGCCCGACGCCGCCCGGGCCAACCCCGCCGGGATCCCCCACCTGGGCATCGTCGGCCTGGCCATCGGCGCCATGATCTCCGACTGGATCGAGTACCGGCTCCTCAGCACCGCCCTCGCCTGGCGCATCGGCCGCACGAAGATCGCGGGCCAGTGGCTCGGCCCGATCTCGATCGGCTGCGCGGTCGCCGCCGGGGTCGCCTTCGGCGCCGAGATGCTCTTCTCCTCGCTGCCGAACATCCTCGAGGCCGTTCTGGTGGTCGGCCCCGCCGGGCTCGTGTACGTCGCCCTGACCCGACGCCTGGCCGTTCCCGAGGCGGTCGCCACCGTCGACCGCCTCACCGGGCTCGCCCGCCGCGTCCGCCAGTGACCCGTCGCGTCGTCGGACGACCACTCGGGGTTTAAGGTGCAGGGCATGTTCAAGGTCTTCCGACGGTGGTGGGCGTACGTCACGGCCAAGCTCGGCATGAGCCTCGAGGAGCGGGCCGACCCCAAGGTCCAGCTCGAGCAGGCCATCGCCGAGGCGCAGGACCAGCAGCGCCGGCTCAAGGAGCAGGCCGCCAACGTCATCGCCCACCAGAAGCAGACAGAGCTGCGGCTCAACCGGTCCATGGGCGAGCTCGAGAAGGTCAACGGCAACGCCCGCCAGGCGTTGCTCATGGCCGACGAGGCCACCCGATCCGGCGACCCGGCCAAGTCCACCCAGTACACGGCCACCGCCGAGAGCTTCGCCAACCGGCTCATCGCCATCGAGCGCGAGGTCGAAGACCTCAAGGCGATGCACCTGCAGTCGACCGAGGCCGCCAACCAGGCCAAGGCCGCGGTGCAGCAGAACTCGTCCGCCCTGCAGCAGAAGCTCGCCGAGCGCCAGAAGCTGCTCAGCCAGCTCGACCAGGCGAAGATGCAGGAGCAGATGAACTCGGCGATGTCGTCGCTGTCCGAGGCGGTCGGCCAGGACGTGCCCACCCTCAACGAGGTGCGCGACAAGATCGAGGCCCGCTACGCCAAGGCCAAGGGCATGGCCGAGCTCACCGAGACGACGGTCGAGAGCCGCATGCTCGAGGTCGAGCAGGCGTCGATGAACAGCGAGGCCCAGGCCCGGCTGGCTCAGATCCGCTCGCAGCTCGGGCTGGCCGCCGGCTCGACCGACGCCGCCGACGCCCCCACCGACGCCACCTCACCCGCCGACGGCACCTCGTCCCCCGGCACGGGCGGCTGACGCACCCCGCGCGTTCTCCGGTTCCCCGTCAGGTCCGGTCGTCATGACGACCGAACCTGACGAGGACGCCTCGCCCGAGGAGGTCGGGGTCGGGCCTCACCCCGAACCGTGGCCCGAGGATCCCCGGCTGGACCGCGAGCTCCTGGCGCACGGCGACCGGCGCAACGTCGTCGACCGGTACCGGTACTGGACGGTCGAGGCGATCGTCGCCGACCTCGACAACCGCCGGCACCCGTTCCACGTGGCCATCGAGAACTGGCGCCACGACATGAACATCGGGACTGTCGTGCGCAACGCCAACGCCTTCGGGGCCGCCGCGGTCCACGTCGTCGGGCGAGCCCGCTGGAACCGGCGGGGCGCCATGGTCACCGAGCGCTACCAGCACGTCCACCACCACCGCAGCGTCGAGGACCTGGTGGCGTGGGCGGTGGTCGAGGACCTGCCGCTCGTCGGCATCGACAACCTGCCCGGCTCGGTGCCCCTCGAGACGATCGACCTGCCCCGGCGCTGCGTGCTCGTCTTCGGGCAGGAGGGCCCGGGCCTGTCCCCCGTGGCCCGCGGCGCCTGTACCAGGGTGTGCTCGATCGCCATGTTCGGGTCGACGCGATCGATCAACGCCGGGGTGGCGTCGGGCATCGCCATGCACGCCTGGATCCGCCAGCACGCGCTCGGCTGACCGGGGTACGCCCGCCCCGGCAGCGGCGGCCGACCGTGGCTCACCCCGAGGGGAGGGCGGCCCAGCCCAGCGGTTCGCCCTGTCCGAACGGTTGCGGGACCGCGGCGAGCGTGTTCTCATGAGCACGGCGGGTGCGCGGGGTGCGACACGAGGGGGATCGCATGACGACGTCCCGAGGGACCCGCTCTCGATGGGGTGCGGCCGCCCTGGCCGCGATGCTGCTGGTGGGCACGCCGGCGGTCGCGGGGGCAGACGGAAGGCACCAGTCGTGCACGCCCGGGGCGGCCGGGGTAGGCGATGCCTACTTCCCGACCTACGGCAACGGCGGGTACGACGTCGACAGCTACGACCTGGACATCACCTACGACCCGGCGACCGACCGGCTCGACGGCGAGGCGTCCATCCGGGCGAAGGCCACCGAGACCCTGTGCTCGTTCAACCTCGACCTCGTCGGGCTCGACGTCACCCGCGTCGAGGTGGACCACCGGGACGCGACCTGGACCCGGCAGGGCCAGGAGCTGATCATCACGCCACGCCATCCGCTGCGCGCCGGGCACCGGTTCTCGGTCGAGGTCGAGTACGGCGGCGTCCCGGTGGCCTTCGAGATCCCCGGCTTCGGGCTTCCCGCCGGCTTCATGGCCACGCCCGACGGGGCCATCGTCGCCGGGCAGCCCGAGGTGGCGACCGCGTGGTTCCCGGTGAACGACCACCCGATCGACAAGGCGTCGTACTCGTTCGACGTCACCGTGCCCGACGGCTACGAGGTCGTGGCCAACGGCGTGCTGGGCGGCCAACGCACCCGCCACGGGTGGACGACCTGGCGGTGGGACGCCCGGGAGCCGATGGCGTCCTACCTGGCCACGATCGACATCGGGGCGTGGGACGTCACGACCTGGCGGACCGACACCGGGCTGCGCGTCTACGACGCCGTCGACTCGGCGATCACCGGGGGCCTGCGGGCCGAGATCGACTCGTCCCTGTCCCGCCAGGACGAGGTCATCGACCTGCTCAGCGATGCGTTCGGGCCCTATCCCTTCCGGACCGCCGGGGGGATCGTGGACAACCACGACGACCTGTTCTTCGCGCTCGAGACACAGACCCGCTCGGTGTACTCGAAGTACTTCTGGCTCGACGGCGATGTGCCGGTCAACGGCGACAGCGTCGTCGCCCACGAGATGGCGCACCAGTGGTTCGGCGACGACCTGGCGCTCGCCCGCTGGCAGGACATCTGGCTCAACGAGGGCTTCGCCACCTACGCCGAGTGGTTGTGGGCCGAGTACGAAGGGCAGGGGACGCCCGACGAGATCTTCCAGTCCGTCTACGACGCCTTCCCGGCCGACAGACGCGTTCTGGTCGGTCACGATCGGGGATCCCGGGGTCACCGACCTCTTCGCCGATCCGGTGTACTTCCGCGGGGCGATGACCGTCCACGCCCTCCGCCAAGCCGTCGGCGACGACGCGTTCTGGGCGATCGTCCGCGAGTGGGTCGAGGCGAACAGCGGGGGCAACGTCACGACCGACGCGTTCATCGCGCTGGCCGAGGAGATCTCGGGCCAGCAGCTCGACGACCTGTTCACGACGTGGCTGTTCACCCCCGAGCGACCCGACCTCACTGCGGCAGCGAGCTCGGCGCGGGCCACCGCCGGGGTGGCCGGGGTGAGTCCCGGCTCGAGCGAGGCGACCGCGGCATGGCTCGCCGCCGCCCAGGCCCGCCTCGATCGGGGCCGCTACTGACCGTCCGCGGCGACCGTCGGGCGCGGCCGGCGACTTGGTTGCCAAATGCAAGCGTTTCGTGCGCCCAGCTAGTGTCCGTGCGGTCCGGCCGAGGGGGTCGGGTCGCGAGGCGAGCAGGGGGCGAGCGATGATCCTCGACCGATTCCGGGTGACCGACCGCGTGGCGATCGTGACGGGCGCGGGTCGGGGCATCGGCGCCGCGTCCGCCGTGGCGCTGGCCCAGGCCGGAGCCGACGTCGTGATCTCGGCCCGGACCGAGTCGCAGCTCACCGACGTCGCCCGGCAGATCGAGGCCGCAGGCCGACGGGCGGAGGTCGTGCCGGCCGACCTCGACGACCTCGACGCCGCGGCCGGGCTGGCCGAGGCGGCCCGCGCCGCCTTCGGCCGGCTCGACATCCTGGTCAACAACGTCGGTGGCTCGATGCCCCGGGAGTTCGTGCGCACCAAGGCCCGCCACCTCGAGGCCGCGTTCCACTTCAACGTGTCGACGGCCCACGCCCTCACCCACGCCGCGGTGCCATTGATCCTCGACGGCCGCGCGCCCGGCGGACCGACCGGTGCCGTCGTCAACATCTCGTCGGTCATGGGCCGGGTCAGCGGACGCGGCTACCTGGCGTACGGCACCGCCAAGGGCGCACTGTCCCACTACACCGAGCTGGCCGCCCGCGACCTCGCACCCCGCATCCGGGTGAACGCCATCTCGGTCGGGTCGGTGGCCACGTCTGCCCTCGAGCTGGTGCTCGACGACGAGGCGTCGCGCACCCAGATGGAGCAGTCGACCCCGCTCCAGCGCATCGGCCACCCCGACGACATCGCGGCCACGGTGCTCTTCCTGGCGTCCGACGCCGGGGCGTACGTCACGGGCAAGGTCATCGGGGCCGACGGCGGACTCGACCAGCCCAACCTCGACCTGGGCTTCCCCGACCTCTGATCCGCCGGCCCACCGGTCGGGTGCAGAGAACCGGGCGGATCAGATCGACTCGGTGGCGCCGGTGGTGAGGTTGTCGGCGAACCAGTCGAGCGTGCGCATCCACGCGTCCTCCGCGGCATCGGCGACGTAGGAGTCGCTGACGTCTCGGTTGAACCCGTGCCCGGCGCCGGCGTAGCGGCGCACCTCGGTGCGCACGTCGGCGCCGGCTGCGGCCTCCGCGAGCTGCTCGACCTCGGCGACGGGGATGCCGGCGTCCTCGTCGCCGAACAGCCCCAGCCAGGGGGCCCGCAGGAGCGGGGCGAGCTCGACCAGGGGCGGGAAGCCGAAGCGCCCCTTCAGGATGCCCGAGCCGTAGTAGGTGACCGCCGCCCCGACCTGGCGCTCGACCGCGGTGGCCAGTGCGAGCGTGCCGCCCATGCAGAAGCCGACGACCCCCGCCGTGTCGGCCGGGAAGCCTGCCCCCTCGATGAACGCGAGGGCTGCGTCGACATCGGCCAGGATGCCCTCGGGGGTGAGCGCGCCGGCGTGGTGCACCACCTGCGAGAAGTCGTCGTAGGGAAGGATCGGGTCGCCCGTGCGGTGGAAGATGTGGGGCGCCACCGCCAGCCAGCCGGCGTCGGCCAGCCGCTGGCACACGTCCTCGATGTGCTCGGTGACGCCGAACGCCTCCTGCAGCACGACGACGCCCCCGACGGCCGGGATCCCGGGGTGTGCGATCGACAGGGGCGTCTCGTCAGCCATGCGCCGAAGCTACCCCGTCGCCCGGTGCCGCCCCGCGCCGCACGCCCACGGAGGAGGCCGCGGCCGGCAGCAGGCCGACGACCATCAGGAGCACCCCGAGGCGGAACTGCAGCGCAGGCACGACCAGGTGCCGGGCGGTCTCCATCCCGTCGCTGTGCCAGGCCACGGCCCCGTGCGGCGCCGCGAGGAGCGCGGTGACCGCGCCGGTGACGAGCGCCGGCGTCGACCGCCGCCGGCCGATCGCCCACCCGCCGACCAGCCCGGCGACAAGCATCACCATGGCCGTCCGGTGGGCCAGCATGCCGTCGACCAGGGGCACGTGCGGGTGGTCGAGGGGCTCGTAGAAGCTGCGGTCGCCCCGGGCGTTGTTGAAGGCGCGCTCGGGGACCCGCAGCGGCTCCTGCACCAGGTAGCCCGGGTGGGTCAACGCGAAGCGGACCAGCGCGGCGCGCCCGTCACCCTCGACCCAGTCGAGCCACGGCGCCAGCTCGGCGTCGTCGTCGGGGACGTACACGACCGGCGGCAGCCCCGGCTCGGTGTACGCGTCGCGGGCGTCGGGGCCGACGAACTCGTCGGCCTGGGGCATGCCGTGGTCGGCGAACCAGCGCACCCGGTCGGGGTACGGCAGGACGCGCACCTCGTACACGTTCCGCGTCGGGAACGCCTGCCGCTCGCCGTGCGCCGCGCCGACCAGCACCAGGAGGCCGAGCAGCACCGCGGCCCCGCCGAGGGCGACGAGGGGGCGGAGCCGGCGGGCCCGCGGCGAAGGGGCGGGCCCGACGTCGGGAGCGGGCGCTCCGGGCCCGTCCCCGGGCACCTGGTCGACGGACGTGTCGACATCGGGCGACTCGTCATCGGGCGACTCGTCATCAGCCCGCTCGGCGACCGGCGGCACGTCGACGGACGTGTCGTCGGCGCGCCCATGCCGGCGATCCGCGACCACGACGAGGGCGGCTGCCGCCAACACCGCTCCTCCACCGACGAGGGCGACCACCGCATGGGTGTCGCGCAGCACCAGCCACGGCACCATCGCCGCCAGCAGCAGCGCCACCCGCGGCCACGTGATGCCGCGAGCCACCTGCAGGCCGGCGGCCACGACGAGGGCGAGCGTGGCGACGCCGGGCGACTCGGACAGGACCGACCGCTCCCACATGGTGACCGGCGTCGTCAGCGAGAAGGCGAGGATCGCGCCGACCGCGACGAGGCGGGGCCATCGCCCCGCCACCACCGTGGCCACCGAGGCGCACAGCGCAGCCCAGCACAGCGCGGCCACGGCCGCCTGCAGGTCGACGTACCGCTCGACGTCGCCGTCCACCAGCTTGAGCGCCAGCGGCACGCCGGGAGCCCGGACGCCCGCCCACAGTTGGGCGCTCGACCACCCCCTGTCGGAGAGGGCCAGGAAGTCGATCGTGTCGTTCCAGCTCAGGGCCGTGCGCGAGCCGATCTGCCAGGCCCGCACCGCGGCCCCGACGACCAGCGCGGCGAGGAACGCCGCCAGGGCCGGCAGCCGGGCGCGGGCGGGCCCCGTCAGGGGCGCGTCGGCGACGGGCTCGTCGTGACGGGTCGCGTCATGGGTGACGTCATCGCCGCCGTCCGCGGCCGCGGGCACGGGCCGATCGGCCCTGCTCTCCTCCCGCCCGGACCTCACCGCGATCGTCTCCGACCCACCACCGGGACCGTACAGCCGGGGGCCGGACGGCCGTGCTCAGGGCAGCACGACGAGGTCATCGCGATGGACGACCTCGTGGGTGATCCCCTCGGGCAGGTCGAACGTGCGGAGGCCGGCGACCTCGCGCAGGCCGGCGGCGTCCAGCCGGCACAACCCCTTGGCGAAGACCACGCCGTCGGGTCCCGCGATCTCCACCGCCTCGTCCGCCTCGAAGCTGCCCTTGACGCCGGTCACGCCGGCCGGCAGCAGCGACACGCCGCGCTCGAGCAGCGCCCGCTTCGCCCCGTCGTCGACCAGCACCGTGCCGGACGAGCCGACGGCGAAGGCGATCCACAGCTTGCGGGCCGGCAGGCGCCGGCTGCGGGGCACCACCATCGTGCCGACCCCCGCCTCGCCGGTGACCGCGTCGACGAGCACGCCGTCGCGGCCGGCCTGCGCGATCACGGCCCGCACGCCCGACCAGGCGGCGATCTTGGCGGCGGCCAGCTTCGAGGCCATCCCGCCGCTGCCGCGCTCGCTGCCGACACCCCCCGCCATGGCCTCCATGGTGTGGTCGACCTCGACGATCTCCTCGATGAGCGACGCCTCGGCGTCGAAGCGCGGGTCGCCGGTGAGCAGCCCCGGCTGGTCGGTGAGCAGGACCAGCAGGTCGGCCCCGATCAGGTGGGCGACGAGGGCGGCCATGCGGTCGTTGTCGCCGAAGCGGATCTCGTCGTCGGCGATGGCGTCGTTCTCGTTGACCACGGGCACGACGCCGAGCTCGAGAAGGCGCGTCAGGGTCGAGCGGGCGTGCAGGTACTGCTGGCGCACCATGAAGTCGAGGGGCGCCAGCAGGACCTGGCCGCCGACCAGCCCGCCCTCGGCCAGGGCCGCGTCGTACACCCGCATCAGGCGGCTCTGCCCGACGGCCGACGCCGCCTGCAGGGTCACCGCGTCGCGGGGCCGGACCACGGACATGCCAAGGGCCGGCAGCCCTGCCGCGATGGCGCCGCTCGTCACCATCACGACCCGATGGCCGGCCCGGCGGAGGCGCACGACCTCGGCGCAGAACTTGCCGATGGCCGCATCGTCGATCTCCCCGCTGTCGCTCGTGATCGACGACGTGCCGACCTTGGCAACCACGATCATCCGAGCGCGTCCTCGTCCTCGTAGTCGAACACCAGGCCACCGATGCGCACGTGATCGCCCGATCGTGCACCCGCCCGGGCCAGCGCCCGGTCGACGCCGAGGCGCTTGAGGCGGCGGTGGGCCTCGTCCAGGGCGTCGTGGCGGGTGAGGTCGGACAGGTTGACGGCCCGCACGGCCTCGCGCCCCTCGACGACCCAGCCGCCGCCGTCCCGGGCCACCGTGTAGCCCTCGGACACGGGGCGGTGGACGACGAACTGGGTGGGCTCGGGCACGGCGGCCCGGGCCCGGCGAACCGCCTCGGCCAACCGCCCCCGCAGCTGCGGGACGCCGGCGCCGGTCACGGCCGAGATGCGCAGTTCGAGCTCGGTCCCGTCGCGGGCCGCGTCCGCCGCGGTGTCCTCGGGGGCCAGGTCGGCCCGGCTGCCCACGACGACCCGCTCGCGCTCCAGCAGGTCGGGCTGGTAGGCGCCGAGCTCGTCCAGCAGGACGTCGAGCTGGTCGGCGGGCGACCGCTCGGCGACCGGGGCCAGATCGAGGAGGATGCACAGGGCCCGAGCCCGCTCGATGTGGCGGAGGAACTGGTGGCCCAGGCCCCTCCCCTCGGCGGCCCCCTCGATGAGCCCGGGGATGTCGGCCACGACGTACTCGGTGCCGTCGTCGAGGCGCACCACCCCGAGGTTGGGCACGAGGGTCGTGAACGGGTAGTCGGCGATCTTGGGCTTGGCGGCCGACATCGCACTGATGAGCGTGGACTTGCCCACGTTGGGGAACCCCACGAGCGCCACGTCGGCGAGCAGCTTGAGCTCGAGGCGCAGCCAGTGCTCCTCACCCTCCTCGCCCTGCTCGGCGAAGGCGGGTGCCCGACGGCGGTTGGACAGGAACCGGGCGTTGCCGCGCCCGCCCCGACCGCCCTCGGCCGCCAAATAGCGGTCACCGGCCGCGACCAGGTCGGCCAGGACCTCGCCGTCACCGGCGCGGACCACGGTCCCCGGCGGCACCGGCACCTCGACGTCCTCGCCCCGCCGGCCGTGGCGGCCCTTGCCGCTGCCGTGCGTGCCGTCGGTCGCCCGCCGGAACGGGTGGTCGCGGAACGCGAGCAGCGACGCCACGTTGTGGTCGGCGACGAGCCACACGTCGCCTCCGGACCCGCCGTCGCCACCGTCGGGGCCGCCCCGGGCCACGTGCGCCTCGCGGCGGAAGGCGACAGCCCCGGCCCCACCGTCGCCCGCCTTGGCGTGCAGGTTTGTCTCGTCGACGAACTGGGCCACCACCCGGCGAGTATGACGGCCGCCGCGCGCGCGTGCGAACCCGTGGCGGGCTCCGTCGTGGGCGGGCGATACGGTCGGGCGAACCGGGTTACGCCGGCGAGCACAGGGGGCACGATGGACATCGATTGGGTCGACGGCACGGGCGTCGTGCGCCTCGACCGGGGCGTCAACGCGTTCGACGGCGTCTTCGTCGACGAGCTGCACGCCGCCTTCGACGTCGTCGCGGCCAGCGACGACGCCCGCGGTCTGGTCACCGTGGGGAGCGAGAAGCACTACTCGAACGGCTTCGACATCGACTACCTCGGGACCCTGGCGGGCGACGGGCTGGCCGCGTTCATGGAGCGCACGCTGCGGCTGCTCACCCGGCTGCTCACGTTCCCGGTGCCGACGGCAGCGGCGCTCAACGGCCACGCGTTCGGCATCGGGGCCATGCTGGCGCTCGCCCACGACCGGCGGGTCATGCGCCCCGACCGGGGGTGGTTCTGCCTGCCCGAGATCGACCTCGGCATGCAGTTCCACCCGTTGATGCTGGCTCTGGTGACCCACCGCCTCGCGGGACCGGTCGCCGAGGAGGCGATCCTGAGCGGCCGCCGCTACGACGGAGCGGCCGCCGTCGAGGCCGGCATCGCCCACGCGCTCGCCGACGTCGGCGAGCTGGTCCCCGCGGCCGCCGACCTGACGGCGCCCCTGGCCGGGAAGAGCCGCGACATCGCGGTCGCGCTCAAGTCGCAGCTCCACGCTCCGGTGCTGGTCCACCTGCCCGATTGACGCCCGATGTCGTGTGCGCCCGAGCGCGACGATGCCCCCGCGACCGGCGGGGGCATCGGGAAGGAGCGGGGACGACCCGCGGCCGTCAGTCGCCCGGCAGGATGTCGACGAGCTTGCGCCCCTTGCGCTCGCCGAACTTGACCTTGCCGTCGGCGAGGGCGAACAGGGTGTCGTCGTTGCCCCGGCCCACGTTCTCGCCCGCGTGGAAGCGGGTGCCCCGCTGGCGGACGATGATCGACCCGGCGGTGACCGCCGTGCCGTCGAACGCCTTCACGCCGAGGCGCTTGGACTGCGAATCGCGGCCGTTCTTGGTGGAGCCGGCGCCCTTGGTCTTCGACATTGCGGCCTCCGTCAGCCCTTGGAGATCGCGGTGATCTCGATCGTCGAGTAACGCTGGCGGTGACCCCAGCGCTTCCGTTGGTTGGACTTGTTCTTGTAGGTGAAGCCCGTGATCTTGGGGCCCTTGGCCTCGCCCACGACCTTGGCCGTGACCTTGGCCTTGTTGAGCGCCTTGGGCCCAGCCAGCACGGTGTCGCCGTCGACCAGGAGGACGGGCGTGAGCTCGACCTTCTCGTCGTCTTCCGAGCCGACCAGCTCGACGTCGAGCTGCTGGCCCTTCTCGACCTTGTACTGCTTGCCGCCGCTCTTGATGACTGCGTACATGCGATCTGCCTCGTCAGGCGCGCCACAGGGGCGCGCGGTACCTCGAAGGGGACGGGTCAGCCTACCCAGGCACCCGTGCGGTCGCCACTCGGCGCCTCGACCTGCCCTCGACCGCTCTGTGAGGGGCCGGTGACCACTACAATGACCACATGACCACTCAGATGACCGCGACCGAGGTGAAGGCGAAGCTCCTGGCAGTCCTCGACGCCGTCGCCGACGGGGACGAGGTCGAGATCACGCGGCACGGCCGCACCGTCGCCAAGCTGGTCCCCGCCAGCGGCCCTCCCGCGCTGGCGGGCACCCTCACCGGCATCGCGGCCACCGCCGCCGCCGACGACGACCTGTTCACGACGGGCACCACGTGGGACCTCGGGTGACGACCCTCGTCCTCGACACGCACGTCCTCCATTGGTGGGCGGCGGAGCCCGATCGGCTCAGCCCCGCCGCGGTCGACGCGCTCGGGCAGGCCGACGAGCTCGCGGTGGCGGCCATCTCCTGGTTCGAGCTCGCCTGGCTGGCACGCCACGGCCGCATCGTCGTGACGATCCCCGTCCGATCGTGGCTCGAGCGGCTCGCCGTCAACGTCCGCACGTTCCCGATCACCCCGGCGATCGCCGAGGCCGCGGTGGCGGTGCCGCCGCCGTTCCCCGGCGACCCCGCCGACCGTCTGATCTACGCCACCGCGCTCGAACACGGGTGCCAGCTCGTCACCAAGGACCGGCGGCTGCGCGACCACCCCAGCCCACGTCCGATCGCGGTGTGGTGAGCCGGCGCTGATCGCCCCGGACCGGGCGCGTCAGTCGGGCAGGAGCTCCTTGTCGACCAGGACGCCCCGGCCCTCGCACTCGGGGCAGCGCGCGGTGAACGACTCGAGCAGGCCCTCGCCGATGCGCTTGCGGGTCATCTCGCACAGGCCGAGCTCGGAGATCTCGAACACCTGTGTGCGGGTCTTGTCCCGCGACAGCGCGTCGCGGAACACCCGCACCACCTCGTCGCGGTTGCCGGCCTTCTCCATGTCGATGAAGTCGACCACGATGATGCCGCCGACGTCCCGCAGCCGGAGCTGCCGGGCGATCTCGACCGCGGCCTCGAGGTTGTTCCTGAACACGGTCTCCTCGAGGCTCGACCGCCCGACGTTCTTGCCGGTGTTCACGTCGATGACGGTGAGGGCCTCGGTGTGCTCGATGATGAGCGAGCCGCCCGACGGCAGCCACACCTTGCGGTCGAGCGCCCGGTGGATCTGCTCGTGCACGTGGTGCTTCTCGTACAGCGGCAGCGCCTCGGCCTCGGGGTCGTAGTACTCGACCCGGTCGGCCAGCTCGGGGCTGATCGACGCCACGTAGTCGCGCACGGCGGAGAACAGCTCGCGGTCGTCGATGAGCACGCTGCGGTAGTCCTGGCTGAACTCCTCGCGGATGACCCGCACGGCCATGTCGGGCTCGCGGTACAGCAGCGTCGGCGCCTTGGACCGCTTGGCCAGGGCGTCGATCTGGCGCCACTGGTCGAGCAGCCGCAGGACGTCGGACTCGATCTCGTCGGTGGTGACGTTCTCGGCCGCGGTGCGGACGATGACGCCGTGCTCGGCCGGCTTCACCCGGTCGAGGATCTGCCGCAGGCGCTTGCGCTCGTCGTCGGGCAGGCGCTTGGAGATGCCGTAGGTCGACGAGTTCGGGATCAGGACCACGAAGCGACCCGGCAGCGACACCTCCTGGGTGAGGCGGGCGCCCTTCGCGCCGATGGGGTTCTTCGTGACCTGGCAGAGGATGGTCTGCCCCGCCTTGAGCACGTCCTCGATGCGGGGCCGGCCGCCGCCCTTGCCACCCTTGCTCGATCGCTCGATGTCCTCGGGGTCGTAGTGGACGTCGCCCCGGTACAGCACCGCGTTCTTCGGCGTGCCGATGTCGACGAACGCCGCCTCCATGCCGGGGAGCACGTTCTGCACCCGCGCGAGATAGACGTTGCCGTGGATCTGCGACACGTCGTCGGACGGGCGTGACACGTAGTGCTCGATGAGCGACCGGCCCTCGAGCACGGCGATCTGCGTGGCCGTCGGACCGACGTGGACGCACATCGAGTAGCGCCCGACGGCGCGACCCTTGCGCTCGCGCCCGCGCCGGCGCTCGAGCGTCTCCTCGTCGAGCTCGGCCGGCTGGTGGGCGATCAGCGCCTCGATCGGCTTGTCGGTGCCCTTGGCCCGGGACCGACCGCCCCCCTGCTGCTGGGGTGCCTTGGTGCCGGTCCGACCACGGCCGCCGCGCCGGCGACGGCGCTTGCGGCCGTCACCGTCGGCACCGTCGCCGTCGTCGCCCTGCTTGGCTTCGATCTGGCGGAGGGCCTCTGGCGGGATGCTGTCGCCGATGCGCGGCTTCGGCGGCGGCGACTTGGGGACGAGCGACGCCTCGGCCGCCTCCACCGTCACCGGCCGGCCCTCGCGGTGGCGGTCGGGCAGCTCGGGGTTGCGCTCGGCCGCCGCCCCCCGGGTCCGGCCGCGGCCGCGGCCCTGACCCTTGCGGGCCTCGCCGTGCGGCTCGCCGTCGTCGCGGGCCGCGGCGCGTCCGCGCCCGCCGTCGTCTGCGCCCGACCGGGGGCTGCCCCCGCCGTTGCGCGTCGCACCGCCGGCGGTGCGGGACCGGTTCCGTGACGCCGGCGCGCCACCGCCCGGACCGTCGTCGGACCCGTCGGGCGCTTCGGACTCGTCCGGGTCGGCGTCGTCCTCGGCATCCGAGGAGGCGCGGCCGTCGGCCGGGTCGCGGGGCTTGCTGCGCTTGCGCCCACCGCGCGATCCGCGCCGGCGGCGCTTGCGTGCCGCGTCGCCGGTGCCCGCCTCGCCGCCTGCGGGCGCGGCGTCGGAGGTCGTGTCGGACGTGCTGTCCGCCTCGCCTCCTGCGGGCGCGGCGTCGGACAGGGTGTCGGACGTGCTGTCCGGCGGGCCGTCGGAGGCGGCGGTGCGTGCGGTCGGAGGGCCGTCGGCGTTGTCAGCCGACGAGGCCGTGGTCGCGGGAGTCGATGCGGCCTCGGACCGCGGGGCCCTGGATTCCTCAGGGACCGGCTTCGGCGCCTCCGGGCCGGAAACGTCTGTCTCGGACATGGGTGGTGAGTTCCCTTCTCATGACGCACGCGCCTCGGCGTGCGGAGGCGGCGTCGCTGCCGGCCCGAGGTCGACGACCTCGCGCCGGGCGCCGCCGGCCTGCGTCCATTGGTGAATGCGCGTGACCCGGGCCACGACCCAGTCGGGGTCGATGGCCGCGACGACCTCGACGGGCCGCAGGGCGCGGGGCTGGGTGGCCAGGTCGGCCTCCAGCTTCGTGCCCAGGCCGGTCCGCCGGGGTGCCAGGGGTGCGACGACCTCGGAGACCGGGCCGAGCACCTGCAGGTCGCGGATGGCGGGGCGCACGTCGTCGGTGACGGTGTTGCCCTTGCGCTCGCGGGTCAACGCGAGCTCGGTGGCGGCCAGCGCCCGGGCGACGCCGGCGGCGGCGTCGGGCGGGGCGATGTCGGCCACCTCGATGTGCCAGGTGCAGCTGGTGACCGCCTGCTGGAGCGACTCGGCCCCGGCAGGAAGCGCGACCGCCCGCTGCACCTCGATGCCCGCGGGGAGGACCGGCACGAGCCGCGCGGGCAGCAGCTCGACCGTCGATGAAGAGGGCGCGCTCGCGGAGCACCACGTCGAGATACTCGGCGTCGGACTCGTGGCCGGTCGACAGCGCCAGCCCGAAGCTGAGCCGCGGCCGGGGCGAGAAGCCCTCGGTGTACGCGACGCCCACGCCGGCGCGCCGGAGCGCACGCTCCCAGATGCGGGCCAGGTCGCGGTGGCTGGTGAAGCGCACCTTGCCGTGCTTGGAGAAGCGCACGCGGACGCGGGGCAGCGGCCCGTGCGGGGTGGCGTTGACGCCCGAGGTCATGACCGGGACCCCGCCAGCGGGCGTGTCCGCAGGGTGACCGGCACGGCGCCGGGCAGGTGGCCGGTCGACAGGTCCTGGCCGGTGCCCTGGCTTCCGCCTGCGGGCGCCGTGGCCGAGGCGACGACGTGCTCGATGCCGTAGCCGGTGCAGGCGCCGCAGTCGTAGCACGGCGTCCACCGGCAGTCGGGCAGCCCCACCTCGGCCAGCGCGTCCTGCCAGTCCTGCCAGAGGAAGTCCTTGTGGAGGCCCGCCGAGATGTGGTCCCACGGCAGGACCTCGTCCTCGGTGCGGTGGCGGTAGACGTACCACTCGACGTCGAGGCCGTGGTCGGCCATGGCCTCGAGCCACAGGTCGAGGCGGAAGTGCTCGCTCCACTCCTGGAACGTGCCGCCGCGCCGCCAGACCTGCTCGATGACCGGCCCCAGCCGGCGGTCGCCACGCGACGCGAGGCCCTCGATCAGGCTCGCCTCGGGGTCGTGCCACGTGAGCTGCACGCCCTTGGCCGACCGCGCCTCGTCGCGCAGCAGCGTGATCTTGCGGCGCAGCTCCTCGGCCGTGTTCTGCCCGAACCACTGGAACGGCGTGAACGGCTTGGGGACGAACCCGCCGACCGACGCCTTCACGGCCACGCCCTTGGTGTGGGCCCGCCCGATGTCGACGCAGTTGCGGGCCAGGTCGAGGATGCCGAGCGTGTCGGCATCGGTCTCGGAGGGCAGCCCGGTCAGGAAGTACAGCTTCACCCGTCGCCACCCGCTGCTGAAGGCGCTCTCGACCGCGCCGTACAGGTCTTCCTCGCGGATGAGCTTGTTGATGATCTGGCGCATGCGCCAGGTGCCCGCCTCGGGGGCGAAGGTCAGCCCGGTGCGGCGGGCCTTCTGGATCTGCCCGGCGATGCCGACCGTGAACGCGTCGACCCGGAGGCTGGGCAGGCTGACCGACACCTGCCCGCAGTTCGTCGGGTCGTCGACGATCCCCTGGACCGTGCCCTCGATCCCCGAGAAGTCGGCGGTGGACAGGCTGGTGAGCGCCACCTCGTCGTACCCGGTGCGGCGCAGCCCGTCGGACACCATCGTGCGGACCTGGTCGGCGGGGCGCTCGCGGACCGGGCGGGTGATCATGCCGGCCTGGCAGAAGCGGCAACCCCGCGTGCAGCCGCGGAACACCTCGACGTTCAGCCGGTCGTGCACGACCTCGGTGAGCGGCACGAGCTGGTTCTTCGGGTAGGGCCAGGCGCCGAGGTCGGCGATGGTGCGCTTCTCGACGCGCTCGGGCACGTCGGGGTACCGCGGGGTGACGGCCCGGAGCCGGGCGCCCTCGTAGGCGACCTCGTACATGGACGGGACGTACACGCCCTCCACGTGGCTGAGCTCGCGCAGCACCGCCGAGCGGCTGCCCTCGGTGCGGCCCGAGGCGACCCAGTCACGCACCACGGCCGTGATCTCGGACACGACCTCCTCGCCGTCACCGAGGACGACGAAGTCGAGGAAGTCGGCGAGCGGCTCGGGGTTGTAGGTGCAGTGGCCGCCGGCGGCCACGAGCGGGTGCTCTGGACGCCGGTCGGCGGCCCGCACCGGGACGCCGGCGAGGTCGACGCAGTTGAGCAGGTTCGTGTAGGTCAGCTCGGCCGACAGGTTGAAGGCGAGGATGTCGAACTCGTGGCCCGGACGGTGCGTGTCGACCGAGAACAGCGGGATGCGCTCGGTCCGCATGACGGTCTCGAGGTCGCCCCAGGGGGCGTACGCGCGCTCCGCGACGGCGTCGTCACGCTCGTTCAGGATCTCGTAGAGGATCTGCAGACCCTGGTTGGGCAGCCCGATCTCGTACGTGTCGGGGTACGTCAACAGCCAGGAGACATGGCCCTGACCAGGGACGGGACGCTGTGAACCGAGCTCGAGCCCGATGTAGCGGGCCGGCTTCTCCACGCCCGCGAGATGCGGTTCGAGCTGCGTCCAGACGGATGACATGTCACCGCAAGGGTAGCGGGGCGCCGGTCCGCGCCCCGAACCACGCGCTGCTCACGCAGTGCGGCCAGGACGTACGCGGGGTGCCGACGGGGGCACGGGATCAGCCGGCGGCGCGCGGCGCACGCGCCTCGGCGATGATCCACGGGAAGGCCCGTACGACGCGCACCTCGGTGAACGACGCCTCGAGGGCGCGTCGCAGGCGACGCGGCGTGAAGAACTGCACGTGCTCGGGATCGTTGCCCAGCCGGCCGAGGTTCTTGCCCCGGCCCAGGTTCCCCAGCCGGAACCAGGGCTCCCACGGCACCGACACGACGCAGCGGTCGGCGGTGACCCGAGCCAGCTCGGCCACGGCCGGCGCCACCGCGGGCAGGTGCTCGAGCACCTCGATGCAGGTCACCAGGTCGGCGCACCGCGACGGGAGGGGCAGCATGCCGGCGTCGCCGACCACGGGCGCCACGCCGGGCAGCCTCCGGGCGACGAGCGCCTTGTCGTGCCGGTACTCGACGCCGACCACCCGGGCGTCGACCGTGGGCGACGCCAGGACGCGCTCGAGGCACAGGCCCTCGCCCACCCCGACGTCGACGATCGTGCCGGACACCGTGCCGACGACGCCCCGCAGGCGCCCGGACCAGCGGTCGAGCAGGCCACGGACGACGGGGTTGGACGATCCGTACTTGGCGGCGTCCTGGCCCGCGGCCTCGAGCGGGGCGCCCGGGGCGAGGCCGATCGGGCGCCCCCGCTCGGGCGAGGCGGGCACGGGCGCGGGGTCGACCTCGGTGCCGGCGGAGGTCACGACGGGTCCGCGTCGGGCTCGCGGGCCAGCGTGCTGCGCCTGAGGTGCACGCTCAGCTCGGCGAGCAGGCCGAGGAGGATCATCTGCAGTGCGACCACGACCAGCAGCACGCCCGCCAGGAGGGCGGGCCGAGTGCCGACCTGGTTGCCGGCGATGCGCTCGACGAGCATCCACGCGAGCAGGGCCGACCCCACGACCCCCATGATCACGCCGACGCCGCCGAACAGGTGGAACGGCCGGCCGGTGTAGGTGGTCAGGAACTTCACGGTGATGAGGTCGAGGAAACCCCGCCAGAACCGGGCCCGCCCGAACTTCGACTCGCCGTGGCGGCGCTCCTGGTGGTCGACGTCGACCTCGCCGACCTTGAACCCGCGCCACTGGGCGAGCACGGGGATGTAGCGGTGCAGCTCGCCGTACAGGCCGAGCGTCGTGGCGAGCTCGCGGCGCATCGCCTTGAACCCGCTGTTGAAGTCGCGCCCGTCGACGCCGGTGACGAGCGAGGTGGCGCGGTTGTAGAGCTTGGAGGTCGTGCGCTTGACGAACCGGTCGTGGCGCACCGCACGGCGGCCCGTGACGAGGTCGAGGTCCTCGTCGGCGTCGAGGGCCGCCAGCAGCCGGGGGATCTGGCGTGGGTCGTCCTGGCCGTCCGCGTCCATGAGCACCACGTACTCGCCCTGCACCCGGGAGAGCCCGGCGTCGAGGGCGGCCGACTTGCCGGCGTTGCGCCGCAGGCTGACCGTGACCACCTCGCGGCTGTCCAGCTCGCGCATGAGGTCGGCCGTGCCGTCGGTGCTGCCGTCGTCGACGACCACGACCTCGTAGGTGAGGCCGGCGTCGCGCAGGGCGGCCGTCGTCTCGGGTATGAGCTCGATGAGGTTCTCCGCCTCGTTGTAGGCGGGCAACACCACCGATACCTGGGTCCCCAACTGCATTCCCCCTTGCGAACCGCCGAGCGGTTCCCCGGCGCCCGATCGGAGCGGCGTACGCCCGCCCCACGTGGTGCGGGACGGTCCATGTTGCCACAGAACCGCCACGCAGCGAAGTGGCGGGGCCGTCGAGGGCACGGCCCCGGCGGCCGGTCGACGGGCTCCCGACCAGGCAGCCGTTCCACCGCCACTGGTAGGGTCTGCGCCGTGGCAAGGGTCGTGGCCGGGGAGGCCCCTCCGCCCGTCGCCGACGAACCTGCGTCCCGGCCGACGGTGCAACCTGACGAGCCGCAGGCCGAGCCTGCGGGCGGGCCGCCGATCCATCGCGTCCGCGACCTGGGCCGCCGGGCCCGCTGGGGCGCGCTGGCCGTCACCCTCGCCCTTCTCGCCGCGCCGGCGGCGGCGTTCGCCCACTTCGTCCCCGGGTGGGCCGCGACGAGCGACCCGGCCCTGATGGGCCTGCGGGCCATGGACGTGGGGACGAGCCGCACCCCGCTCCTGGGCCAGCCGTCGCAGTCGGGGCTCTACGCCGACGGCGTCGCCTCGGTCCACCACCCCGGGCCGATCCACTTCTACCTGCTGGCGGCGCCGATCCGGGCGTTCGGCGCGGCCATCGGCATGCCGCTCGTGTCGATCCTCATCACGGGCTCGTGCCTGGTGATCGTCGCCTGGGTCGTCCACCGGCTGCTGGGGCCCCGGGCCGCGCTCATCGCGTCCGCAGGCCTGGCGCTCATCACCTTCACGACGGGCGCGGCCTCGCTCGTCAACCCGGTCAGCTCGAGCATCGCCGGGTACCCGCTTCTCGCCACCGCCGTCGTCATGTGGGCGGTCGCCGCCGGTGACATCCGGCTGCTCCCCCTCGCCACCGGTCTCGTCTCCTTCACCGCCCAGCAGCACCTCGCGGTCGTCCCCGCGACCCTCGTGCTCTGCCTCGGAGGCCTCGCCCTCGGTGCCGTGTTGTGGCGACGTGACGGTCGGGGTCGCGATCCCGGCAGCCGGCGCGACCTGCGACGCTACGCGGCCCTGTCCGGGGTGGTCGCGCTCGTGCTGTGGGCACCGGTGTTGCTGCAGCAGGCGTTCGGGAACGCGGGGAACCTCAGCGAGATGTTCTGGTTCGCCCGCCACGGGAACAGCGACACCGTCGGCCTCGGGTCGGCCGTCGGGCAGGTGGCGCACGCGGCCGGCCTGCCGCCGCTGCTCGGGCGCACCGGCGCGACCGGGGCGATGATGCTCGAGTCTCCGAGCCTGCTCACGTGGGTGTCCGCGGTGCTCGTCCTCGCGGCGGTGGCCGTGCTCTCGGCCCGCCACCGCGACGATCGGCCGCGGGCGATGCTCGGGGCGATGGTCGGCGTGGTCGTCCTCGCCGGCCTCGTCAACGGCTCCTCCGTCCCCGAGGGCCTCGAGAAGCTGCGGCTCACCTTCTACCACTGGGCCTTCCCGTTGGCGTTCATGATCGTGCTCGTCCTGGGCATGGCCGCCGTGGACGCCATCGTGTCGGCGAACGCCGTCGCCTCCCGCCGACCGGTGCGCCTCGCGGTCGCGTGCGTGACGGCGATCGCCGTCGCGACCGCCGGCATCGTGAGCCCGCTGCTCGACCGGCGGCAGAACACGGCGTCGGCCGCGTACTCCGCCGTCCCGTCGTCCGCCCTCGACGACCTCGCCGACGCGGTGGCCGAGCACCGTGCCGACCTCGGCGACCACACCCTCCTCGTGAGCCGGGGTGAGGCGGTGTTCGGCGGCATCTCCCCCGGCCTCGCGCTCGAGCTGGCCCAGCGGGGGGACGACGTCAAGCTGCCCCTCTCCGACCGGTTCTTCGTCAACGACGACCGCCTCGTCGACCGCGAACGGCTCGACGGCGGTCTGGTCCTGGTCGCCATGTCGCTGCGACCCCGCGACCCTCCCGCGGGAGGCGAGCTCATCGCCGAGGTCGACTTCGGCCACGGCCTCTCCGACGCCTACACGCGACTGGTCGAGGCGGCCAACGCCACCGACGAGGTGCGCTACGGCCCCCGCACCGACGAGGCCCTCGACGCGGCCGCCGGGGGCGACGAGGGCGTGCGGGGCATGGCCGAATCGGTGCTGCTCAGCGTCGTCACCTCGCCCGACAGGGCGTTGACCAACCCGTTCGTGCTCGACGTGCTCGAATCCGGGCCGCTCGCCGCGCCCGAGCTCGCGGTCGACGACGTGCGGGCGGTCCGCGAGGCCCTCGACCAGCTCTCGCACGACGACGTGGCCGGGAACGTCACCGGGTTGCGCCTCTACCTGCTCGACGGCGACGAGATGCTCGACTTCGCGGTCGGTAGCGAGGTCGGTCGCCGGAGGTGACGGCGCGCCGGGCCGCGACCGCCGATCCGGTCGGGACGCAGCCCGCGTCGCTGCCGCCCGTGGCCCACGTCGACCGCGCGCTCGACGGCCCGGGGCCGCTCGGCATCGGGCCGCGCCTGGTCCACCGGTGGCGGGACCTGGACCGGCCCGGACGGGTCTGGGCCGCCGCCATCGCCGCGGCCCTGGCGCTGGCGCCCGTTCTGGCGTTCGTGCACTTCGCGCCGGTGTGGACCCCGCAGGCCGACCCGGCCCTGATGGCGCTCCGGGCGCTCGACGTGGGCACGGCGCGGACACCCGTGCTCGGTCAGCCGTCCCAGTCGGGGCTGTACGGAGGCGGCGCGGGCGCCGCCCACCACCCCGGTCCGATCCACCTGTACCTCCTCGCCGTCCCCGTCCGGGTCCTCGGCGGCGCGGTCGGGATGCCGGTGGTGTCGGTGCTCATCACCGGCGCCTGCCTGGTCACCTCCGCGTGGGCGGTGTTCCGGCAGTTGGGGCGCACCGCGGGGATCGTGGCGGCGATGGCGCTGGCCACGGTCGCGTTCACGACCGGGGCCTCGTCGCTCGTGAACCCCGTCAGCTCGAGCATCGCCGGGTACCCCCTGCTGCTCTCCGCGGTGCTCTGTTGGTGCGTGGCCGCCGGCGACGCCCGTCTGCTGCCGCTCGCCACCGTGGCCACCTCGTTCACGATGCAGCAGCACCTGGCGGTCGTGCCCGCCGGCATCGTGATCGGGGCCGGTGCCCTCGTCCTGCTGGCCGCCACGTGGCACCGCACGGGGCGGTGGCGCGACGCGGCCAGCCGCCGTGACCTCACGGTCGCGGTACGTCGCTCGGTGCTGCTGGCCACGGTGCTGTGGGCCCCGGTCCTCGCCCAGCAGGCCTTCGGCGCGTCGGGGAACCTGGGGCGCATCGTGTCGTTCGCCCGTCACGACGAGCGACCCGACCTCGGCCTCGGGCGGGCGCTGTGGCAGGTCGCCCACGCGCTCGGCCTCCCCCCTCTGCTCGGGCGCGCCTCCGTGTCCGGACCCTGGCTGATCAGCCGGCCCACCGCGGTCACCTGGGTGTCGGCCGTGGCGGTGGTCGTCGTCGTGGCCGCGGTGTGCCTGCGCTGGCGGACGGACCACCCGCGACGAGCAACCCTCGGCCCGATGGCCGCGGTGGTGGCGGCGGCGGGGCTGGTCAACGGCTCGTCGGTCCCCGTGGGCCTCGAACAGGCGCGGCTCAGCTTCTACCACTGGACCTTCGTCCTGGCCTTCTTCGTCGCGCTGGTGATCGGGCTCGCCGTGGCCGACCTCGTGGCGGGGCGGGTCCGTGCCGCCACTGCAGGGCGACCCCGAGCCGCCTCGGGGATGGCCGTCCTCACTGTCCTGCTGGTCGCGGGTCCCGCCGTCGTGAACCCCCACCTCGACCGGCGGACCAACGACCTGGCGGCGGCGTCGGCCTACCTGGACGCCGACGTGATCGACCGCTTGGCCGATGGTGCGGCGGCCCACGCCGACGCCCTGGGCGACCATCCGGTGGTCCTCACCCGCAACAGCCCGCCGTACGTCATGTACGGCCCCACGCTCGCCTTCGCACTCGTCGAGCGCGTCACCGACGTCCGCTTCCCGCTGACCTACCGGACGTTCGTACACGACCGCCGCCTCGTCGACCGCGACGACCTGAGCGGCGGCCTCGTCCTCGTGGTCGACGACGAGATGCGCACGCCCGTCGACGACGGTGAGCTCGTCGCCGACGTGGACCTCGGCACGGGCTTGGCGGTCGACGACTACCGGGCGCTCGTCGCCACGGCCGAGGCGGCCGACGGCGTGGTCCTCGGCGACGAGACGGCGGCCGGCTTCACCGACGGTAGAACGGCGGGCCGCCGAGACGTTCCTCGACGGCATGCTGGACGATCCCGCCCGAGCGCTGCTGCAGGTGGACCTCCTCTCGTTCCTCGCCGATCACCCACGGCTCGAGGCGCCCGCCCTCGACCCCGACCGGGCGGCGCGAGTGCTGGCCTCGATCGAGCACGCAGGTGGGACCTGGCGGGCGGGCACTCCGACAGGGCTGCGCCTCTACCTGCTCGATCGCGACGAGGTCCTCGACGCCGCCACCACCGCCGAGGTCGGGCGCGCCGGCTGACGACGGCCGCTCAGGGTCCGTCGCGCGGGCCGTAGATGTCGACGTAGTCGACCCCGCGCTCGGTGATCCGACCGATCAGCTCGCGACCCTCGGTCAGCCGCGCCTCGACCGCGGCCGTCAGGCGCTGCCGGTGGTTGATGTAGAGCATCACGTAGTCGGGATCGTCGTCGGGGCCCACCACCCGCCCGCACTCGAGCTGGTCGGGCTGGATGGGGCCCCACACGGTCACGTCGTGGCAGTGCTGCCGGTCTCGACGGGCCACGAAACCCGCCGCCTGCTCGAGTCCCTCGCCCCAACCGACCAGCACGGTGCGCTCGGCCCGATCGGCGCCACCGAGCAGGGGGTTGTAGTGGGCCAGGCCCCACGGCGCCACGTCCGCCGACCAGCCCACCACCAGCGCCGCGCCGCACCCGGCGACGGCGCCGAGCCGCGCCATGGGCAGGCCCCGCCGCCGCAGCGCGGCGGCGAGGTCTCCGGCCGCGAGCCCGACCACCACGGCCGCGACGACGAGCAACGCGATCCCGTAGCGGTCGAACTGCTTGGAGGCCAGTCCCAGCAGGACGAAGATCGGGATCCCGATGCACGCGAGCACCGCGGCCCGGCTGCGGGTCGCTGGTCGGATCCACACGGCCACCCCGGCCACCACCGCCGCCAGCAGGAACCACGGTGTCGTCCGCAGGGCGAGGGCCACCGGGTAGAAGGTCGGACCGGGCGTCGCCGTGATCTCGCCCCGGTAGAACTGCTGGTGCCCGGCCGAGCCCATTTCGGCCGACTGCGCGACGAAGCGGGCCTCTCGGACCGGCGCCACCCACAGGGCCGGATAGGCCACGAACGTCACGACGACCGCGGTGGCGGCGAACGCCACGAGGAGCCTGGCCACCACCCGCCGGCTGGGGTGCGGGATCGTCGCCGGCACGCGGTCGTCGTCGGCAGCCGGACGCCGGCCGCGCCACAGCGCGACCAGCACGATGATCACCATCCCCGGGAGGAACACCAGGGCGGTCACCTTCGTGAGCAGCGCACCGGCGAACAGGGCGCCGGCACCCGCGCCGACCCGCCGGCGGCCCGCCATCGAGGTCGACGTCGGCACGCCCAGGGCGAGTGCCAGCGTCAGCGCCGCCGCCATGCCGAACAGCGCCACGAGCTCGTCGGTGTGCAGCACCGCCCCGTGTGCGACGAGGAAGGGCTCGGTGGCGAGCAGCAGCCCGACGACTGCCCCCGCGGCCGTGGTCGACCAGCGCGCCACCAGGAACGCGAGCAAGGCCACGAGGGCGGCCGTGGCGAACCCCATGTAGACCTGAGCCAGGTCGAGCACGGAGAGGGGCCCGACGAGCGCCGCCCAGGTCGAGTGCGGGACCACGCCGAGGGCGGCGCCGAGGTTCCACGTGCGGATGGCCGCCGTGCCGATCCACATCGTCGTGACGCCGGGCATCGTCGCCAGGTCCTGTCCACCCGCCGTCATGTCGCCCGGTCGACCGTGCTCGACGGCGTCGTCGAACGTCGCCGAGAGGAAGAGCCATGTCCGTTCGTCGGTCGTGCGGAAGTCACCGAGCGCGGTGGCGCCCCGGAGCAACGACGCGACGGCGAACGTCACGACCACGATCCACCACGTGACCGACCGCCGTCGACGGCGCGGTGCGAGCACGCGCGGCCGCGGCGGATGCACTCGTGCTGTCCACGTCGTCCATGGGTGCCGGCGCAGGCTGCACCGCCACGTCATGATCGATCGGCATCGCCTACGCCTCCACCATGGCGCCTTCCCCAGATCCCTGGGACAGAACACTACCCGACGTGCGTCGGCGACCGCGCAGAGACTCAGCCGAAGCGGCGCATGTGCACGTTCAGCACCAGGCCGATCGCCAGCCAGGAGGCGATGACCGACGAACCGCCGTAGCTCATGAACGGCAAGGTGATGCCGGTGATCGGCATGATCCCCATGGTCATGCCGACGTTCTGGAAGATCTGGAACACCAGCATCGACAGCACGCCGACGCAGATGAGCATGCCGAGGCGGTCGCTCGCGAGCTGCGCCGTGCGCCAGATCCGCACGCACACGAGCGCGAGGAGGCCGAGCACGGTGGCCGAGCCGACGAAGCCGAGCTCCTCCCCCACCGCGGTGAAGATGAAGTCGGTGTGTTGCTCGGGCACGAAGCCCAGGCGCGTCTGGGTGCCCTCGAACAGGCCCTTGCCGTTCACGCTGCCGGACGCGATGGCGGCCTTCGACTGGTCGGAGTTGTAGCCCCCCGCCTGCACATCGGCCTGCTCCTCACCGAGGAAGTTGGTGAGGCGGTCGCGCTGGTAGTCCTCGAGCACGTCGGAGTTGAGGATGCCGACGACGCCGACCACCCCGACCGCGGTGAGCACGACGATGTGGCGCGCCCGCGCCCCCGCCACGAGCAGCATCCCCATCGTGACGGCGACGAACACCAGGGCGGTGCCGAGGTCGGGCTGCAGCATGATCAGCGCGACCGGCAAGGCGAGCAGGATCAGCGCCATCGCCAGCCGCCGCGCCTTCAGCGGCACCTCGGACGACGCCAGCAGCGAGGCCACGGCCAGGATCGCCGTCACCTTCGCCAGCTCGGCGGGCTGGAGCTGGAACGACCCGATCTGGAACCAGGCCTGGGTGCCCCGCCTCTCGCTGCCGAGCGGGGAGATCACGAGCGCCAGCAGGGCCGTGGTCAGGGTGTACGGCAGCCAGGCGAAGTCGCGCAGGCGGCGGTAGTCGACGAGCGTGACGAGCACCATGCCCACCACCCCGATGGCGATGAACAGGACCTGCTTGCCGAGGAACGACGTGTCGTAGGAGTCGGGATCGGTGCCCCGGGTCGACGACAGCACCATCAGCGCCCCGAGCACCGACACCGCGGCCACGCACATGAGCAGCACCAGGTCGACGTGCTTCCACGCCGCCGGCGCCCGGGTGTGGAAGAACGGCTCGGACCGCCGGCGGGCGCGCTCGCTCTGCGGCCCGACGAAGCGTTCGCGACGCGGGACGCGCCCGAGACCCCACGAGTCGGCCATCAGCGACGGGCTCCGGGCCGGTCAGTCATACGCCCCGCCCGTGTCGGCCGTGAGGCCCTCGGCCGCGCCGACCGGCAGGCCGTTCGGCCCGGCGGGCTGCAGCGGCTTCACGCCGGACAGGACCTCGAACAGCGCTCGCGCCACGGGAGCGGACGCGGTGCCGCCGAAGCCGGACTCCTCGAGGAACACCGAGACCGCGTAGCGGGGGGCCTCGACCGGGCCGAAGGCGGCGAAGACGGCGGTGTCGGCCTTGTTGTCGACCTGGGCGGTACCCGTCTTGGCGGCCACGGAGAACTGGTCGAGGGGGAACCCGGCGAACGCCCGGGTCGCCGTGCCCGACCGGGGCACGTTGGCCAGCCCGTCGAGCAGGGGCTGGCGGACCTCGGGCGGCAGCGGCACCTGGGCTGCCACCTCGGGGGCGAACTCCTGGGTGACCTCGCCGGTCTGGTAAGCCTGCGCCCGCAGGGCGATCTGGGGGACGTAGCGGGTGCCGCCGTTGGCGAAGGTGGCGTAGCCGTTGGCCAGCTGGAGCGGCGTCACGAGGACGTCGCCCTGCCCGATGGCCATGTTCACGTTGTCGCCTGTGCGCCAGACCCCGTCGTTGCAGTCGACCCGGTCGCAGTACTCGCGCTTCCACGTGGCGGTGGGCACGCGGCCCGGCTTCTCGGCGGTGAGGGCGATACCGGTCGGGTCGCCGATCCCGAACTGGCGCATCTGGTTCTGCATGGCGTCGTCGCCGCCGAACCGGTCGCGCTGCAGCCAGAACTGCGCCCCCACGTTGTAGAAGTAGGCGTCGGACGAAATCGTGAGCGCCCGGTCGATCGTCACGCGGCCGTAGGCGGCGCCCCCGGCGTTGGAGCGGTAGCACTTGGCGCCCGAGCACCCGGGGATCTGGTAGCCGCCCCGGTCCGAGAAGACCGTGTCGGGGGCCATGACCCCCGTCATGAGCGCGGCGTAGCCCACGAAGAGCTTGTACGTGGAGCCCGGCGCCCACTGGCCCTGGATCGCCCAGTTGTTCAACGGCGTGCCGCTGGCGGGGTCGTTGAGGGCCGCCCACTCGGCCTGGTCGAACCCGTCGACCGCCATGTTCGGGTCGTACGAGGGGTACGAGGCCATGGCGATGACCTGGCCGTTGTTGGGGTCGAGCACGACGGCCGAGCCGGTGGTGCCGTTGTTCCGCGAGCCGTCGCGGTTGGGGCGGGCGCGCGCGTCGGCCAGGCCCTGCTGCACCTTCTGCTCGGCCAGCGCCTGCACGTCGACGTCGAGCGACAGCACCAGGTCGTCGCCGGCCCGGGGCGGGCGCTCGCTGATGATCCGGACGGGGTCGCCCTGGGCGTCGACCTCGATGCGCCGGATGCCCGGTGTGCCCCGGAGGTAGCGCTCGAAGGTCTGCTCCACCCCGCTCTTGCCGATCTCGTCGTTGAGCGTGTAGGGCTTGGCGGTCTCGCCCTCGACGAACGCCAGCTCGTCGGGGCCGATCTTCCCGACGTACCCGAGGATGTGGACGGCCAGCGGCCCGTAGGGATAGGACCGCAGCGCGGTGCGCTCGACCACCACGCCGGGGTAGTCGGCGGCGTGCTCCTCCAGGTAGATCTTCAGGTCCTCGGGCACGTCGACGGCGACCGGCACCGGGGCATACCGGCTGAACCGGTCGTCGGTCAGCCGCTCGCGGATGATGTCGGCGTTGGTGGGGTTGCCCGCGGCGGTCAGGTCGACGGACAGCCGCCACAGCACCTCGTCCTGGCGCTCCTGCGACAGCTCGCCGAGCGCGCTGCGGTCGACGGCGACGACGACCGCCACGCGGTTGTCGACGATGACCTTGCCGTTGCGGTCGAGGATGCGCCCACGCGGGGCGGGAACCTGCACGGTGCGGACCCGGTTGGCCTCGGCCTGGACCTGGTACTTGTCGGCGCCGACGACCTGCAGGTCGTACAGGCGGGCGAACAGCGACGCGAACAGGGCGACCGCCACCACCGCCACCAGCGACAGGCGGAGGCGCGGCACATGACCCCGGCCCTCGCCCGCGGGCATGCTCATCGGAGCACCACCTCGAGCCGGTCGGCCTCGGGGTGGCCGTGCACCCACCACAGCGCCCGCTCGGCCGGGATCACCAGGACCGCCGCCACCAGCGCCAGGGCGAACGCGATCGCCGGCAGGTCGCTGAAGGAGTAGTCGATGCCGACGAGGTTGCCGAACGCGGTGAACAGGACCGCCTGGGCCGCCCCCGCCGCAGCCGCCATGCCGACCGCCCACCACCCCCCGGTGCGCTGCAGGGCGGTGGCCACCACCCCGACCCCGTAGCCGATGAGGGCATACGTGAGCGCGGTGAGCCCGAACGGGCTGTCGACGAGGAGGTCGAAGAGCACCCCGGCGGCGAAGCCGTAGGTGGCGCCCCGGTCGGCTCCGCCGGTGATGCCGGCGGCCACGACGACCACCAGCACCAGGTCGCCCATGGCGCCCGCGATCCGCAGCTCGTTGACCAACGAGATCTGCAGCAGCACCGCCACGACCACCACGAGCGTGGCCCGGGCCGGCACCCATCGGCGCTGGTTCATGGGATCAGCCCGCCTGCCACAGGAGCACGGTGACGTACGACAGCTGGTCGACGTCGACCAGCGGGTCGACGTCGAGCTCGAGCGAGAGCCCGCCCGGGCCCTGCCGGCTGTCGGCCACCGTGCCGACCGGGACGCCCGGGGGGAACGCGCTGCGGTCGACGCCGCTCGTGACGACACCGGTGCCGGCCTCGACCGCGGTCGACGGGCTGATCGACGAGTCGACCGTGAGCGCCTCGTCGCGGCCCTGCCCCCGGGCGGTGCCGAGCGCACCGGTCGTGGCGAGGCGCACGCCGACCCGGAACTCGGGATCGGTCACGATCTCGACGCGGGCGGTGTGGGCCGTGACCTGGTCGATGCGTCCGACCAGGCCGCCCCCGGTCACGACCGGCATGCCGAGGACCAGCCCGTCGGCCGAGCCCTTGTCGATCTCGATGGCGTGCGAGAAGTTCGAGCGGGGCCCGGCCACGACCCGGGCCGTCACCTTGGGGACGTCGCCGGCGAAGGGCAGGTTCAGCGAGGCCGACAGGTCGGCGAGCTGGCGCTCGGCGTCGGACTGCTCGATGGCCGTGGACTCGGCCTCGGCGAGCTGGGACTGCAGCCGGTCGTTCTCACGCTGCAGGTCCTCGTAGTCGGTGATGCCGTGCCAGGCGTTGCGCACCGGCGACGTCACGGTGCCGATCGCGTCCTCCACCGGGGAGACGACGGCCGAGGCGCCCTCGCGCAGGTCGCGCACGATGGGCACGTCGCGCAGCCCGACCACGACGAGCGTGACCGACGCCAGCACGAGCACGACCATCCGCGTCCGCGAGCCGGTGGGGGGCGAGATCGCCATCAGTAACCGGTCGAGGCGTACAGCACGCTCTTCAGCGCGTGGAAGTGCTCGAGCGACTGGCCGGATCCCACCGCCACCGCGTGCAGCGGGTTGGGCGCCACGGCGATGGGCATACCGGTTTCGTGGTGCAGCCGCGCGTCGAGCCCGTTGAGGAGGGCCCCGCCTCCCGCCAGGCAGATCCCCTTGTCCATGACGTCGGCCGCCAGCTCGGGCGGCGTCTTGTCGAGGGTGATCTTCACCGCGTCGACGATGGCCGACACGGGCTCCTCCATGGCCTCGCGCACCTCGTCGGTGGTGGTGACGATCGTCTTGGGCAGCCCGGTCATCAGGTCGCGGCCGCGGATCTCGGCGGTCATCTCCTCGAGCAGCGGCCAGGCCGAGCCGAGGGCGATCTTCACCTCCTCGGCCGTGCGCTGGCCGATGGCCAGGCCGTACTCCTTCTTGACGAAGTTGACGATCGACTCGTCGAGCTCGTCGCCGGCGACGCGCACCGACTGGCTGGTGACGATGCCGCCGAGCGAGATGACCGCCACCTCGGTGGTGCCACCGCCGATGTCGACGATCATGTTGCCCGTCGGCTCCTGCACCGGGAGGCCGGCCCCGATGGCGGCCGCCATGGGCTCCTCGATGATGTAGGCGGGCTTGCGGGCCCCGGCGTACTCGGCCGCCTCCTGCACCGCCCGCTGCTCGACACCGGTGATGCCCGACGGCACGCAGATCACCATGCGGGGCTTGCCCCACCGCCGGTTGTGCGCCTTGCGGATGAAGTAGCTGAGCATCTTCTCGCAGATCTCGAAGTCTGCGATCACGCCGTCCTTCAGCGGCCGGATGGCCTCGATGTGGCTGGGCGTGCGGCCGATCATGCGCTTGGCCTCGACGCCGACCGCGACCGGCTTGCCGTCGCGCACGTTGAGGGCGATGACCGACGGCTCGTTCAGCACGATGCCCCTGCCGCGCACGTAGATGACCGTGTTCGCGGTTCCGAGGTCAACGGCCATGTCCCGACCCGTCAGGGAGGAGAAGAAGTTGTCGGGCATGTTGTTTGGCGTCCTCCGCCTGTCGAGGGGCGGGTCTGCCGTAGGTTAACGAACCCCCGACCCCTGCCGCGCGACCCCCGAACGGGTTCGAGGCCCGCCCGCGAGGCCGGCGCACCGGTCCGCGCGAGGCAATCGGTTCCGGATCGTCGAGGTCGAGGCACAGGTTCCGCATCCGGAGCCCATGGCCTCGTCCTCGGTTCGTTGGAACCCATCGCCTCGGGGGATTTTCCGTGCGGGGGCCGGACACCTACCCTCGCGTCACTGTGAAGAACCGCACCTTCGTCATGTGCAAGCCCGACGCCGTCGAGCGCGGCCTCGTCGGCGAGATCGTCGCCCGCCTCGAGCGCAAGGGCCTCACCCTCGTCGCCGCCGACCTGCGCACCGTCGACCGTGCCCTCGCCGAGGAGCACTACGACGAGCACCGAGACAAGCCGTTCTTCGGCGACCTGGTCGACTTCGTCACCCGCTCGCCCGTGTTCCCGATGGTCGTCGAGGGTCCCGACGAGAACACGTGGCTCCTGGTCCGCAAGCTCGTCGGCGCCACCAAGGCGACCGAGGCCGAGCCGGGGAGCATCCGCGGCGACTTCGCCACCATCACCACCGAGAACCTGGTCCACGCCAGCGACGGCCACGAGTCGGCCGCCCGCGAGATCGGGCTCTGGTTCCCGGGCCTGAGCTGACCCCGGTCCGTCGGCGCCGGCCGTCCTGAGCCGCCCGGGGCGACGGACACGAGCCGGGCGCTCCGGTGGGCCGTCAGCCGAACAGACCCAGGCGACGGCAGGCCGTGCGAGCCGCGCCGGCCGTGTAGAGGGAGCCCGTGACCATCACGAGGTCGGCGTCGCCGGCCTCTTCGGCACGGCGCCAGGCCCGCTCGACCGCCTCGTCGACCGAGGACACGGCCTCGACGTCGACCTCGCGGTCGGCCACGACCTTGGCCAGCTCGGCCGCAGGTACCCCGCGGGGTGACGGCGGGGTCGTCGCCACCACGCGGTCTCCCGGTCGGACGCCCAGGGCGTCGAGCATCTCGTCGACGTCGCGGCCGCCCAGCAAGCCGAGCACCCAGTGGCGCGTGCCGCTCACGTCGAACTCGTCGGCGAGCGTGGCGGCCACCGTGGCCGCGCCGTCGGCGTTGTGCGCGCCGTCGAGGACGAGCAGCGGTGCTCGGTGCAGCACCTCGAAGCGGCCGGGCAGCCGCAGGCCGGCGAACCCCTCGGCCACCACGTCACCGTGCAGGGCGCGCCCGAAGAACGCCTCGGTGGCCGCCAGCGCCACCGCCGCGTTGTCGGCCTGGTGGGCGCCGTGGACCGGCAGGAACACGGCCTCGTGTCGCCCGAACGGCGTGCGGATGTCCACGACGTGGCCCCCGAGCGCCAGCCGGTCCGTCTCGACCCCGAAGTCGGTGTCGCGCACCCACAGCTCGGCCGGGCCCTCGGCCTCGAAGAACGGCCGCAGCGCGGGGTCGGGCTCGCCCAGCACCAGGTGGCTGCCCGGCTTCACGATCCCCGCCTTCTCCTCGGCGATGCGGGCCCGCCAGTCCCCGACGCCGTCCGTGTGGTCGCGGGCGATGTTCGTCACCACCGCCACCTGCCCGTCGGCGACGTTGGTGGCGTCGTACCGCCCCAGCAGGCCGACCTCCACGACCGCGGCGTCGACCGCCTCCTGGCTGAACCACGAGAAGGCGGTGGCGGTGAGCAGCTCGAAGTAGGACGGCCGGTCGGCGAAGAACTCCAGCTCCTCGAGGGCGGCGATCTCGCCGACCACCCGGGCGAAGTCGTCCACGTCGATCGGCTCGGCGTTGCGGGAGATGCGCTCGGTCACGTGCTCGAGGTGCGGGCTGGCGTAGGTCCCGATCGACAGCTCGTGGGCCGCCAGCAGCGCGGTGATCATCCGGGCGGTCGACCCCTTGCCGTTGGTGCCCGTGACGTGCAGGACCGGGTAGTCGCGCTGGGGGTCGCCCAGCACGCCGACGACCTGCCGCATGCGCTCGAGCGACAGCCCGGCGACGTGGCCGGCCGAGATCCCGGTCGTCTTCTCGAGGTCGATGTGGGCGTCGAGATACGCCCGGGCGTCGTCGAAGTCCAAAGAGGTCGGCCGAGCCGCCGGCTACGAGGCGGCGCGGCGCGGGCGCTGCTGGCGCGTCGACTCGTTGCGGGGCACGAGCGTGGGGTTGACCCGATCGAGGACCACGGCCTGGTCGACCACGCACTTGCCGACGTCGCTGCGGCTGGGCAGCTCGTACATGAGGTTGAGCAGCACCTCTTCGAGGATGGCCCGCAGCCCGCGGGCACCCGTGCCGCGCAGCAGCGCCTGGTCGGCGATGGCCTCGAGCGCGTCGTCGGCGAACTCGAGCTCGACGTCTTCGAACTCGAAGATCTTGCGGTACTGCTTGACCAGGGCGTTCTTGGGCTCGACCAGGATGCGGATGAGGGCCTCGTGGTCGAGGCTCGACACGGCACCGATGACCGGCAGGCGGCCGACGAACTCGGGGATGAGGCCGAACTTCAGCAGGTCCTCGGGCTGCACCTGCTCGAGGAGCCTGCCGAGGTCCTTGTCCTCGTAGCGCTGGACGTCGGCGGTGAACCCGACGCCGCCGGTGCCGACCCGGCTCTCGATGAGCTTCTCGAGCCCGGCGAACGCGCCACCGCAGATGAACAGGATGTTCGTCGTGTCGATCTGGATGAACTCTTGGTGCGGGTGCTTGCGGCCACCCTGGGGCGGCACCGAGGCCGTGGTGCCCTCGAGGATCTTGAGCAGGGCCTGCTGCACGCCCTCACCGGACACGTCACGCGTGATCGACGGGTTCTCGCTCTTGCGGGCGATCTTGTCGATCTCGTCGATGTAGATGATGCCGGTCTCGGCCTTCTTGACGTCGTAGTCGGCGGCCTGGATGAGCTTCAGCAGGATGTTCTCGACGTCCTCGCCCACGTACCCCGCCTCGGTGAGCGCGGTGGCGTCGGCGATGGCGAACGGGACGTTGAGCATGCGGGCCAGGGTCTGGGCGAGCAGCGTCTTGCCGCAGCCGGTGGGCCCGATGAGCATGATGTTCGACTTGCTGAGCTCGACCTCACCCGAGGGCGTGCCGCCGTACTGCACCCGCTTGTAGTGGTTGTAGACGGCGACCGACAGGATCTTCTTGGCGTGGTCCTGGCCGATGATGTAGTCGTTCAGGAACTCGAAGATCTCGGCGGGCTTGGGCAGCTCGTCGAAGCGCAGCTCGCTGGGCTCGGCGAGCTCCTCCTCGATGATCTCGTTGCACAGGTCGATGCACTCGTCGCAGATGTAGACGCCGGGGCCGGCGATCAGCTTCTTGACCTGCTTCTGGGACTTGCCGCAGAACGAGCACTTGAGCAGCTCGCCGCCGTCTCCGAACTTGGCCACTGTTCGCTCCCCCGGTCGCCTCGTCAGCTCGCCCGCGTGATGGGGCCGGACAGATCGGCAGCCTGACGTGACGAGATCACGTCGTCGATGATGCCGTACTCCTTGGCTTCCTCTGCGCTGAGCACGAAGTCGCGCTCGGTGTCCTTGTGGATGCGCTCGGCCGTCTGGCCGGTGTGGTTGGCCAGGATCTCGTCGAGGAGGTTCCGCATCCGCAGGATCTCCCTGGCGGCCAGCTCGACGTCTGTCGCCTGGCCACCGGCCTGGCCCCAGGGCTGGTGGAGCAGCACCCGGGTGTGGGGCAGGGCGAGCCGCTTGCCCGGCGCACCGGCGGCGAGCAGGACGGCGGCCGCCGAGGCCGCCTGCCCGAAGCAGATGGTGCTGATGTCGGGCTTGATGAAGGACATCGTGTCGTAGATGGCGAACAGCGCGGTGATGTCGCCACCGGGGCTGTTGATGTAGATGTTGATGTCCTTGTCCGGGTTGTCGGACTCGAGGTGGATGAGCTGGGCGCAGATCAGGTTGGCGATGGCGTCGTCGATCGGCGTGCCCAGGAAGATGATGTTCTCCTTGAGCAGCCGGCTGTACAGGTCGTAGGCCCGCTCGCCCCGGTTGGTCTGCTCGACCACCGTCGGCACCAGGTAGTTGCGGATGACGTCGGTGTGGCGGCCGATGGCGGCCGAGGAGGCCGCGCCGGCCGAGGTTGCAAGGGGGTGCCGCAACGTGGGGTCGATCACCTGGCGTCGCTCTCCGTCTCGTCGGTCTCGTGTGTGTCGGTCTCGTCTGTGTCGGTCTCGTCGCCCTCGGCCTGCGCCGGGGAGACGCTGTCGGGGCTGACCTCGAGGTCTGCCCGGTCGATGGCCTGACCGTCCTCGTCAACGATCTCGACCTGCTCGAGGAGCCAGTCGAGCGCTTTGCGCTTGCGCACATCGGAGCGTACAGCCGAGAGGTTGCCGCCGCGTTCGAACTCGGCCCGCACCCGGGCCACCGGCTCGCCGACCCGCTCGGCCACCTCGGCCAGCTCGTCGTCGAGGTCGTCGTCGGTGCACTCGAGGTCCTCGGCGTCGGCCACCGCCCGCAGCGCCAGGTCGACCTTGGCCGAGGTCTCGGCGGCCTCCCGCAGCTCGGACGTGAGGTCGTCGGAGGACTTGCCGGTGATGGCCAGCCACTGCTCGGGGGTGAGGCCCTGGGCCTGGAGCCGCATCGCCAGGTCCTGCGCCCGATGGTTCATCTCGTGGGCCACGAGCGCCTCGGGCATGTCGTCCTCGACCAGCTTGGCGAGGGCCTGGCCGGTCGCCTCGCGCAGCGCGCTCTGGGCCTGGGCCTTGCGGACCAGGGTGCCGCGGTCGCGGATCGACTGCCGCAGCTCGTCGATGGTCTCGAACTCGCTGTTCTCGGACGCCCACGCGTCGTCGGCCTCGGGCAGGACCCGCTCGCGCACCTGCTTGACCAGCACCCGGAACCGGAGCTGGCGCTCCTCGTCGGGGTCGGGGTGGGTGGCGTCGAACTCGAGGATGTCGCCGGCCTTGGCGCCGCTGAGCTGCTCGTCGACCTCGGGGGTGATGGCGTTGGAGCCCACCGTGTAGCTGTAGTCGTCGGCCGTGAGGCCGTCCTGCGCCTCGCCGTCGAGGGTGCCGGTGATGTCGATCACCACGGCGTCTTCGGCCTGGGCCGCCCGGTCGACGTCGGCGAAGGTGGCCTGCACCTGGCGCATGCGGTCGATCTGGGCGTCGATCTCGTCCTCGGGGACCTCGGGGCGGGCGATCTCGACCCGCAGCCCGCCGTAGCCGGGCACCTGCACGACCGGACGGATCTCGACGACGGCGTCGAAGGCGACAGCGCCCTCTTCCTGGCCCGCCGTGATGTCGATGTCGGGGGCGTCGATGACGTCGACGTCGTTGTCGGTGATCGCCTGCGCGTAGTACTCGGGGAGGGCGTCGTTCAGCGCCTGCTCGCGACCGACCTGGGCCCCGAGTCGTCGCTCGAGCACCTTCCGGGGCGCCTTCCCGGGGCGGAACCCGGGGATGCGGACCTCGCGCGAGATCTTGCGGAACGCGTCGGTGATTGCTTTGTCGAACTCGTCCTCGTCGACCTCGACGGAGAGCTTGACCTTGTTTCCCTCGAGGGGTGCGACGGTGGTCTTCACAGAGGCGTGAGTGTAACGGGGGCATGTCCCAGCCCCGACAATGGTCGGCGACCTGGGAGCGGACCGGGCTCCGGTACGCTCGGCGGGCGATACCTCCGGGGAGTGGCGCAGTGGAAGCGCACCTGCTTTGGGTGCAGGAGGTCGGGGGTTCAAGTCCCCCCTCCCCGACTCAGGTCCGACCGTCCCCCGATCCGGCGGCGATGAGGTCGAGGAGCTTGGTGACCCGCCGGTCGATCGCGTGCAGCATGCGCCGTGACAGACGCATCGTTCCTCTCCCCAGTATTCCGCCGGACCACGAGGATATGGCGCCTGCGTGACACGCCGCGCCGCGGCCACGCCGCGTGGGTAGGGTCCCTCGCGCGCCATCACCGTCCGCGCGCTGGTGCCATCGGCGCGGGTGCCGATCCGATCACCTGGAGACCCGATGGATGACCGCTCCGACCATCGCCGCGAGGCCGACGAGGAGGCGGTCCACCACGTCGACGTCGTCGTGATCGGCGGTGGCCCGGTGGGCGAGAACGTGGCCGACCGCGTGGTGAAGGGCGGGCTGAGCGCCGCGCTCGTCGAGGCCCGGCTGCTCGGCGGCGAGTGCTCCTTCTACGCCTGCGTGCCCAGCAAGGCGCTGCTCCGCCCTGCGGCCGCGCTCGACGGGGCCCGCACGATCGACGGGGCGCGCCAGGCGGTCACCGGCCGGCTGGACGCCGAGTCGGCGCTCGCCCGCCGCACCCGGCTGACCGACGACTGGACCGACGACGGCCAGGTCGAGTGGCTCGCCGAAGAGAACATCGACCTGGCCCGCGGCCATGGTCGCCTGGCCGGCGAGCGCACGGTGGTCGTCGACCTCGCCGACGGCGGCACGGTGACCATCCGCGCCGAGCACGCCGTCGTCGTCGCCACCGGCACCTCGCCGCTGATGCCGCCGATCCCGGGGCTCGCCGAGGCTGCGCCGTGGACCAACCGCGAGGCCACGAGCGCCGCCGCCGCCCCCCGCCGCCTCGTCGTGCTGGGAGGCGGGCCGGTGGCGTGCGAGCTGGCCACCGCGTGGCGGTCGCTCGGCAGCGAGGAGGTCACGATCGTCGAGCGGGGCCCGCGGCTGCTCGGACGGGTCGAGCCCTTCGCCGCCACGGCGGTCGAGGCCGGTCTGACGAAGCAGGGCGTGGTCGTGTGGACCGGCGCGTCGGCCACCCGTGTCGAGCGGCCGACTCCCGGGGGGCCGGTCCGGGTGCACCTCGACGGCGGCGAGGGCGACCCCACGATCGAGGCCGACGAGCTGCTGGTGGCCGCCGGGCGCACGCCCGCGTCGACCGACATCGGCCTCGAGACCGTCGGGCTGGAGCCGGGCTCGTGGCTCGAGGTCGACGACACCGGCCGGGTGGGCGGGATCGACGGCGGCTGGCTCTACGCCACCGGCGACATCACCCACGAGGTGCTGCTCACCCACGTCGGCAAGTACCAGGCCCGGGCGTGCGGCGACGCCATCGTCGCCCGGGCCCGGGGCGACCTCGGCCCCGAGGCGGGCGACGCCGAGGCGTGGGGGCCGTACGCGGCGACGGCCCGGCACCGCGCCGTGCCCCAGGTCGTCTACACGCGACCCGAGGTGGCGGCCGTCGGGCTCACCGAGGCGCAGGCACGCGAGGCGGGCGTCGACGTGCGCGTCGTGACGCGGCCGATCGACGTCGAGGGCGCGATCCTGCACGCCGACGACTACGAGGGAACCGCCCAGATCGTCGTCGACGAGGCCCGCCGGGTCATCGTCGGCGCCACCTTCGTCGGCCCCGACGTCGGCGAGCTCCTCCACGCCGCCACCATCGCCGTGGTCGGCGAGGTCCCGCTCGGGCGCCTCTGGCACGCGGTCCCCGCCTTCCCCGCGGTCAGCGAGATCTGGCTGCGCCTGCTGGAGGACTACGGCCTGTAGCTCGCCCGGTTCCGGATGGCGCCGAACCCGCTCGTCTGGGCACACTGGGCGCCCACGCGGGTGTAGCTCAATGGTAGAGCTCCAGCCTTCCAAGCTGGCTATGCGGGTTCAATTCCCGTCAGACTCCAGCTGTCCAACCTTCGCTTCGTGGATCGGACGTGTGGCGTGTGCGGCGAGACGAAGGACGAGGACGCGTTCAACTGGCGACGGAAGGCCCGCGGACAGCGGGACAACATGTGCCGGACCTGTCGAGCTGCGTACAAGCAGGCGCACGACGCGGCCAACAAGCAGCGCTACATCGACAACGCCGACCGGTTGCCCGCCGACGTCGCGTCGGCACAGAACGGATGGTGATGCTGGTCGAGTACCTCCGTACACATCCATGCGTGGACTGCGGTGAGAACGACGTGCTGGTGCTCGAGTTCGACCATCTGGAGGACAAGCTGTTCTCCATCGCTCGGGGCTTTCGCGACCGCCCGCTCCAGGCGTTGCTCGATGAGATGGCGAAGTGTGAGGTCGTCTGCGCAAACTGTCACCGGCGCCGGACCGCCGCCCGTGGCGGCTTCCTCCGTGCGGCGGTAGCTCAATGGCAGAGCCACGCCCTTCCAAGGCGTTGACGCGGGTTCGACTCCCGTCCGCCGCTCCACACTCCCTCGTTGGGCCTCGAAACGGGCGTCCCTCCCGCGGAATCGCCTCGGGGTTCTCGGCGTTGGCAGGGGCATGGCGACCGACCAGCGCGGACGAGTCCGGACCGAGCCCAGCGCCAAGCGGCTGCGGGCCTACCTCGGGGGTCGGGTGGTGCTCGACACGAGACACCCGCTGCTCGTGTGGGAGATCCCCTACTACCCCACCTACTACGTACCGTCCGCCGACGTGGTGAGCGAGCTCGAGCCCACCGGCAAGACCGACCACTCCCCCAGCCGGGGCGATGCCGAGGTGCTCACCCTCCGCACCGGCGACCGCGAGGCCGTCGGCGCCGTGCTGCGCTACCCCGACAGCCCGATCGAGGCGATCCGCGATCACGTGCGGGTCGACTGGGACGCCATGGACGCGTGGTTCGAGGAGGACGAGGAGGTGTTCACCCATCCCCGCAGCCCGTACGCCCGCATCGACATCCTGCCGACGTCGCGCCAGGTCGTCGTCCGCCACGGCGACGTCGAGGTGGCCCGCTCGACCCGGGCCCACGCCCTGTTCGAGACCGGGCTGCCGACCCGTTGGTACCTGCCCCGGGTCGACGTGCGCATGGACCTGCTGCGCCCCTCCGACACCGTGACCCACTGCCCGTACAAGGGTGCGGCCTCCCACCTGCACGCCGTGATCGGCGACGACCGCATCGAGGACATGGCCTGGTCGTACCCCACCCCGCTCCCCGAGAGCGAGCGCATCGCCGGTCTCGTGTCGTTCTACGACGACCGGGTGACCGTCGAGGTCGACGGCGAGGTCCAGGGGACCCCTCCCGCCTGACGTGCGAGCCCACCACGGGCACGACGAGGGGGCCGGTCGCTGGTGCGGCCGGCCCCCTCCCAGGTCGCGGTGCGCCGAGGCCTCAGGCCGCGGGTACGAGGTCGGCGAAGAGCACGAAGCCCGACCCGACCCGGCCGATCTCGACCATCGAGAGGTCGAGGCCCGCGAACTGCGGCAGCGGGAAGCTGGGCAGCGTGTCCTGCACCGACGCGAACACCTGCGGAGATAGCTGCTGGAACACTCCGGTGATCAGCGGCTCGGGCAGGTTGAAGGTGTTCTTGGTGACCGTGGCCGACAGGTCCCCGGCCGCCGGTTGGGCGAACGAGAAGCCGAGACCGGTGTCGGTGAGCACGAGGCCCACGCCGGTGCGGAAGTCCAACACGAGCTCGAGCAGGACCGCATTGGTCTCGTCGGCCGTCTTGATGAGGGCCCGGTACCCGTGGAACCGCAGCTCGCCGGTCGCCCCTCCGGGCCCCGGCGCCGCGGTCACGATCGGGGCGATCTCGGGTCGCAGCGTGATGACCACCGGCCGGTCCTGGGTGATGATCCCTCCGGCCCCGACGAGGTCGAACAGGGACCGCAAGGTCAGCGGCTGGCCCCCGAGGGACGTGACGTCGACGTTCAGCAGGCCCCGCTCGGTCTCGGCTGCCAGGAGCTGGTTGAAGCCCGTCGCCGAGGCGCCGACGGCCACGTCGTAGCCGAGGCCACCCGGTGACGCCTGCGGCAAGGCGCCGAGGGCGTCACCCGGGAAGCCGACGCTGCCCGTCAGGTCGGGGGACTCGGGGGCTACGCCGAGCGACGAGAACGCCGCGGTGGCGCGCAGGTTGATGCCGTTCGGGTCCTCGTTGGCGGCGGCGATGGTCGAGTCGAGGCGGATGCCCAGGGCCGTGCCGATGTCGCCGGCGATGTTGATCTGCGAAAGCGCCTGCTCGACCGCGTCGGCGACCGGCGAGTCGAGCGGGCCGGCACCGTCGGCGTCGCCGAGCAGCCGCGTGAGGTTCTGCTGCATGAGCGTCCGCACGTCGGGCAGGAAGAGGCCGACGATCTGCTCGATCACCGGGATCGAGCAGATGCCCCCGACGAAGTCGTCGTTCACGTTGCCCAGGGTGACCACAGGTGTGGCCCCGACGAGGTTGACGTCGAGGAGGCGGGGGTCGGTGGGGCTCGGTTGCAGGGCGTAGTTGCCGTTGATCGTGACCGAGTCGGCGTCGATGACGAGGTCGCAGCTCGACGGGATCCCGAGGATCTCGGCGTCGACGTCGACCGGCACGTGGAGGTCGATCAGCGTGACCACCGCGTTCACGTTGTCCTGGTTGCTGTCGAGGTTGACGTTGAAGTCGGCGATCGTGGGCGCAGCGGCGGTCGAGGCGCGGGCGTGGAGGGTGCAGAAGATGACCTGGGTGATGCACTCGTCGAGGAACACGGTCCCCGGCGGCGCGATGGCCCCGGTGTCGATGGTCGTCAGCGTCTTGACGACCGGCTCGATCTTGTCGAACGCCCGGTCGTTGATCCGCAGGCCCACGGCGTCGGACAGCACGGCCCCGGCCGGCAGCACCTCGGCCGTGTCACCGTCGCCGTACACCACCGTGCGGCGCTCCCGGATCACGTCTCCTCGGGCGTAGCGGGCCTCGACGACGACCGACGTGAACACGTCCTCGCCGTCGAGCGGAACCTCGGCCGACCAGTCCTCGCCGTCCACGGTGGCCGCCGCGCCGTTGACGGTCAGCGAGGTCAGGCTGTCGCCGGTCCCCACGTCGACCGTCCCGGTCATCGTCTGCGTCGGCGATGACGTGTACACGCCGCGCTGGTCGACCGACAGCCCGTTGCACGCCGCGACCACGGCCGCCACGAGCACGAGCGCGCCGAAGCGCCTGAGCTTCCCCTGTCCCACGATCCCCCCTTGGTCGCCTACCGTCCACGGGACGGAGATCGGCCACCGATGGCGACCCGAGCCCCTCCCAGCGGATGTGCGGTTGACCCTACCGTCGGTGCGCGAGCCGGGGCAACGGATCACTCGCTCAGGAGCGGACCGCGGTCGGGCTCCGCAGGCGGCCGCAGACCGGGAGGGTCAGGCGGGGGGCGAGGACGGCTCGGCGCCCACGCGACGGCTCGACGTCGGGTAGTCGTCGGCGCGCCCGGCCGTCCCGGGGACGTCGAAGTTCGTGCGCCACCCGATCCGGCCTCCGTCGGCCGCCTCGAGGGCGGAGCGCAGGACCCCCGACCACTCGGACGCCCACTCCCCGTCGCTGGCCACGGACTCGACGCCGAGCGCCGGCGGACGGACGCCGGTCGACTCGCCGAGGCCCTGGTGCAGCAGGCCGATGCCCAGGTCGTCGTCGACCTCGTCGCACCAGTCGGTGAAGCGCTCCTCGTCGTCGTCGCTGGCCGACAGCCAGCCGACGCACCGGACCGACCCGGCGGGCCCGCCCGGCTCGCGCCCGGCGTCGAACCCGGCGACCGCGGCGTCCAGCACGGCGCCCGGCACGAGCTCGAAGTCGTCGGTGCCCGCGATGGTGAAGAACTCGATGCGAACGGCCACGGGGGCCTCCCTACTTTCCCGACTCGTCGATCATGACGCGGACGGCTCGGCCTGCTCGGCGGCCGCGGGCGGAGCGCCCTGCACCGTCAGACTGGTCCAGGCACCCATGAGGATGCGATCTCCGGGCGCCAGCCGGTGGGTCACGCCGTCGGCCAGCGGTTCGTCGGCGTCGTTGATCCACGTGCCGTTGGCGCTGTCGAGGTCGCTCACCGTCCACGTGGTGCCGTCGCGCTCGAAGGCGCACTGGTGGTGGCTGACGGCCGGATCGGCCGCGCTGCCGGTCAGGGCCAGGTCCACGTCGACCGCGGCCCCCGTCCGCACGCGGCCGAGCACCATCCGATCGCCCGTCAGCTCGAACGACAACGACGGGACCGCCACGGGGAACGGCGGGTCCCCTTCGCCGACCATCCGCTCCCAGTGCGCGCGGTCGGCCCCCAGCGCCAGGCTGAGCGGTGGCGGGGCCGCGGGTGCGCCCTTCTCGACGTCGTAGCCGCACGACTCGCAGAACCGGCCGACCACGGGTTCGCCGCACCCCGGGCACGCGGGGACTGCGGCCGCCTCGGGTTCGGCCTCGGCCTCGGCGCCCTGCGCGGCCGCGGGTTCGGCGCCGCCCGCGGCGCCGCCCTCCTCCGCGGGAGGTGCCACCCCGATCGGCGCCCCGCACGTGTCGCAGTAGTCGTCGGTCGACGACTCGTGGCCCGCGGGACAGGTCACGGTGGCCATCAGCTGCCCTCCCCGCCCTCGGGATCCTTCTTCCCGAGCCGGACCGTCCGCGTCGAGCGCGTGTCGAGGGTCATCTCCGCGGCCTTCTCGGTGCCCTTCCGCAGGCGCACGGTCCCGTGCTCGGCGTCGTCGACGTCGACGACCTTCTGCAGCAGGCGCATCGTGTCCTCGTGGCCCGACGCCGCCGCGAGCTGCACGGCCCGCCCGAGCTTGACGGTGGCGGTGCGCTCGTCACCGGCCTTGGCCGCGTGCAGACCCTCCTGGATGGCGTCGGCCAGCTCGACCTGGCCGGTGTAGTGGGCGACGTGGCGGTCGATGCGCGTGGACTTCACGGTGTCGTCGGTCCACACCGCCCGGATCAGCGCCTGGGTGGCGACGGCGCCGTCGGCGAGCACGAGGCTGACGCGCCCGGCCAGCATCTCCTCGCCGACGCCACCGGCCTTCACCGCGATGCGCAGGTGGTAGTCGCGGGACTCACCCGGCGCCCACCCGCCGAGCAGGAAGTCGCGGGCCAGGGGGCCCGATGCCTCACCCGTCGTCGTGAGGTCGAGCAGCTCGGGAGCGACCTGGCGGACCGACTCGAGCGTCGCCCCCTGGGGGGCCCAGAGCCGCAGCTTCACGTCGGGCAGGCCCCGGGACTGGCTGGAGCTGATCATCGCCCGGAAGTCGGCGGCCAGGTCCTCGGGATCGGCCACGATGTCGACGGTGCCGAGCAGGGCGGTGGCGATGCCCCGCATCTCCTCGACCTCCCAGTCGACCCCGACGCCGCGGCAGTCGCACTGGAACAGGCCCCGGCAGGCGGCGATGGCGGCCGCGAGCTCGTGAGGCTGCTGGTGCTCGTTGCGCCCGTCGGTGAGCAGGATCGCGTGGCGGGCGGGGGCCGTCGTGGTGGCGAAGAGCGAGCGGGCGAGGTCGAGCCAGGTGCCGATGGCGGTGCCGCCCGCCGGCTCGGCGCGGCCGATGGCCGCCTTGGCGCCCGCCCGGTCGTCGGCGTCGGCCACGGCGAACGAGCGGCCGTCCTGCGGCCAGAGCATCTTCGCCTCGTGGTCACCGGCGATCACCGCGAACGACACGCCGTCGTCGAGGCTGTCGACCGCGGCGGCTGCGGCGTCCTTGGCCGCCTCCATCTTCCGCCCCGAGCCCATCGAGCCGCTGGTGTCGAAGATGATGACCTCGGCCCGATCGCTCGCCGGCGTGGGCGCCGCGCCCGCCGCCGGGTCGCCGGCCGCGGTCACGGTCACGACCGCGTCGACGGTGTCGACCCCGGCCGCCAGGTACTCGTTCTGGAACGTCTCCGCCGTGAACGGGGCGGTCTCGGGACCGGTCGTCACACGTCCTCCTCGGACTCTGTGGTCGGGCTGCCGGGGATCTGCCCGGAGCCGCCGGGCACGGGCGCGAGGGTCACGCAGATGTTGTCGGCGCCGCCCTGCTCGTTGGCCCAGTCGACCAGGCGCGCGCACCCGGCCGCCAGGGGGATGTCCTCTCCGGGCGACGGGAGCGCGGCGGTCACCAGACCGCCGAGCGCCTGGTCGGTCGGCGCGTAGTTCCAGAGGCCGTCGCTGCACACGAGCACCAGGTCGCCGGCCGCCAGGGGCGCCGCCGACACGTGGACCTGGAGCTCTTGGGCGTCGGCGCCCAGCCACGCGGTGATGGCATGCCCGCCGGGCAGGTTCAGCGCCACGTCGACGGGGACGCCCTCGGCCACGGCGCGCGCCGCGACGCTGTCGTCGGTGGTGAGCTGCTCGACCGACCACGAGGGGGATTCGTCCGCACCAGGCCGCACGGCGTAGCCGCGGGCGTCGCCCACGTTCACCATGTGCACCTCGGACGGGGTGGCGACGGCGACCACGATCGTGCAGGCCGCGTGGCTGCCATCGGGCGTCCAGGAGGGATCGGTGTCGTTCGGCACCGCGCTGGCCGCCGCATGCGCGTCGGACACGGCCGCCACCAGGTCGTCGGGCCCGGTGAAGGGACGGCCTCCGAGGCGCGCCACGGCGGCGTCGACCGCCGCCCGCGAGGCGAGGTGGGGGTTGGGGCTGATCGACACGCCGTCGGACACGGCCAGCACCGGCCAGCCCTCGGCGGTCACGGCCAGCGCGGCCGAGTCCTCGTTCCGGTGGTGCCGCCGCCCTCGGTGGGTCGCGTACGCCAGCGTGTCTCCGTCGACGATCGTGGTCGGCTCGAGGGCACGGTGCCCGCAGGTGGTGCAGTACCCGTCGTCGCCGACCTCGCCGCCGCACTTCTCGCAGGTCACCGCCAGATCGGAGGTGAACTCGAGGCTCGTGTCGAGCGTCGGATCGTCGCTCGCGCTCGTCGATGCCGCGGGCTCGGCGGTGGTCCCGTCGGCCGCCGCGCCGCAGGCCTCGCAGAACCGCGCCCCGGGCACGAGCGGCTCGCCGCACGCGGGGCACGCCACCGTCGGACTCGCCTCGGGCGGGGCGGCCGACTCGGCCGCGACGGCCGACTCGGGTGGGGGCGCCGGCCCGGGCTCGGGGCTCACAGCAGGCTCCACGGCCGGACGCGGGCGGCGGCGTCGAGCAGCTCGTGCCGGCGGGCCGCGTCGGGCGTGGCGTCGGCCAGCTCGAGCAGGGCGCCCTCGGCCGCGGACCCCAGGTCGGAGCGCGTTCCGGTCACGCCGCCGACCGACGGGCCGATGCGTTCTCCCCGCGCGAGGGCGGCCAGGGCCGCCGAGTACAGCGCAGCGGCCAGCTCGGCCTCGTCGCCCGCCCGCGGCCCCGACGCCGACGAGCGCACCCGCTCGCCGGCCACCCGAGCCGTCTCGTCGTCGTAGGGACCGACCTCCATCAACCGGCAGGCAGCCGTGAGCGCCTCGGCGCGCAGCGGGTGGCTGGCCGGTACCGCGGTGTAGACGCGGGCGGCGTCGACCGGGCGGTCGAGCCGGGCGAGCACCCAGGCCAGGCCCGCGATGGCCGCCACCCACGTCGGGTCGGTCACCGCCACCTGCTCGAACAGGTCGGCGGCCTCCTCGTAGCGCGACGGATCGCCTGTGGCGGCGAGAGCCACGGCGAGCCCGAGCGCGCAGGCCGGTTCGCCCGGCCCGGAGGCGTAGGCGTCGGTCAGGAACCGGACGGCCCGGTCCGCGTCGCCGGCCGCCAGCGCCGACACGCCGAGCAGGTAGGACCGGGTGTTGTCGAGCACGGCGGCGAACTCGCCCGCCTCGGGCGACGACGCGTCGAGCTGCCCGGCGACCGAGTCGGCCGCCGCGAAGTGCCCGAGCTCGCAGTGGGCCCGGGCGACGGCCGCGATGTCGGCCCAGCTCAGCTCCTCGTCGACCTGCACCATGCGGGCCACCGCCTCGGGATCTCCCTCGGCCACCCCGGCGACGCGGTTGGCGATGCGGGGGTGGTTCGGCATGAGCGGGCTGGGGAGCGCCTGCCAGCCCAGCGCGTCGAGGCGGGGACGCGGCGGGCTGTAGCGCGTGCTCGTCCGGGGGCGCGGCGTGCCGTCGACGGCGGCCGCGACCTGGCACAGCACGCCGTGCAGTGCGTCGGCCATCTCGTCGGCGTCGCGGAACCGCTCGGCCGGGTCGGGCGCGCACGCCCGCTCGAGGAACCGCCACAGGCAGTCGTGCTCGACGAGGACCTCGTGCGCGGCCCGGTCGGGAAGCCGCTCGACGTCGCTGGTCGTCCAGCCCGGCCAGTCGAGGACCAGCACCGCCAGGGAGCGGCCCACGGTGTAGAGGTCGCTGGCGACGGTCGGGCCGGTCTTCGGCACCTCGGGCGCCTGGTAGCCGATCGTGCCGAAGATGGCGGCGTCGGTGTCGTCCCAGCGGCGCACGCCGCCGAGGTCGATCAGCTTCACCGCGTCGCCCTCGTGGATGACGTTGTCGGGCTTGAAGTCGCAGTAGATGAGCCCGTGCTCGTGCAGGTAGCCGATGGCGGGCAGCACGGCGAGCGTGTAGGCCGCGGCCTCGGTCACCGGCATCGGGCCCTCGCCGGCCTCGCGGCGACGCTTCGTGAGCTGCTTGAGGCTGGGCCCGCCGACGTACTCCATGACGATGTAGCCCTGGCCCTCGTGCTGCACGAAGTTGTGGATGCCGACGATGGCGGGATGCCGCACCTCGGCCAGGAACCGCTGCTCGGCGACGGCCGCCTCGGCCGCGTCGGGGTCGGCGGTGTCGAGCAGGCCCTTCAGCACGCACCAGCGGCCCGACACGTTGCGGTCGCGGGCCAGGTAGATCCACCCCATGCCCCCGTGGGCGAGGGCGCCGGCGACGTCGTACTGCCCGGCGACCAGGTCGCCGGCCTTCAGCTTGGCGGTGAAGTCGAAGCGGTCACCGCAGTTGGGGCAGAACCCGGCGGTCCGGCCCGGCCGCCCCGCCTGACCGCGCCCGACGGGGCTGTCGCACCGGGTGCAGTAGCGCCGGTTCTCGGGGACGCTGGGGTCGGCCATCACGACGGTCGACGGATCCGCGCTCGCCATCGGCGGGATCTCGATCACGCCCGCGCCCACACGGCTGCGGCGGGTGGTGCGGGTGCCCGTCTGGGCGCTGCCGGTCGTGAGGCGGGAGACGTCGACGCGTCCCGACGTGCGCCCGGTCACCGGGCCGGGCGCGCCCGTGGCCACCGTGGCGGCACCGTTGCCGCCGGTGCCCGCCGCGCCGGCCGCCGCCGACTTGCTCGGCGCCATGCCGCACGTGTCGCAGTAGCCGTCGAGGATGTGCCCGGCGCAGCCGGGCCGGCCGCACGGCGTGCCGTTGGGGATGGTCATCGGTCCTCCTGCGGCGGCGAGGTGAGCACGGCTGACAGCCGGGCGAGGGCGGCCTCGGCCGCGTCGAGATCGCACGGCGCCTGCCACAGCTCGTCCTGGGCGGCGGTCAGAGCCTCGGCGACGGCCGGCTGCTCGTCCAGCTTGCGGGCACCCGCCTTGGCCCGGAGCGCGGTCCACAGGCCCTGACCCTCCTCGCGGCGGCGCATCCCGGCGCGAGCGGGGCCGAGGAGGGCGTCGATCTCGGCCCGGCGGGTGTCGGCCGCGGCCCGCCACGCCCCCAGGTCGGCGGCGACGCGGGCCTTGTCGGCGTGCGGGACGGCGGCCCCGTCGGCGATGCGGTCGAGCCAGGCACCGAGGGCGTCGAGGTCGGGCACCGGCGCCCCGGTGTGGATGCCGACCACCCGCGTGGCCGCGTGGGCGAGCTCGTCGGCTGCGCCGTCGATGTCGGCGATCAGCGCGGCGAACGCGTCCCGGGCGGCGGCCAGGTCCACGTCGAGGCGGGCCACCGCGGCCTGTTGCGCGGCCCGCTTGCTCCCGCTGGCGGCGGCGGCTCGCTCGACGGCGGTGACGTCCGCCTCGGTGACCGCGAACGGGTCGGTGGCGACGAGCTCGGCGAGGGCAGCGGCGGTGCGCTCGGTGGGGCCGTCGCCCGAGGTGGAGGCGGCGGTGCGGGCGGCCCCGACCCGGGGGGCGAGCGAACCCCAGGCGGTGGCGAGGCGCCCGGCGACCTCGAGGGCGGCGTCGACGGCGGCGCTGGCCGCGGCGAGGGCGGTCGACGGATCGGCGGGGGCGCCGCCGGGGCCGGGGACCTTCGAGGTGGTCAGCAGCGCCGCGGCCCGGGTGGGATCGGCCTCGATGTCGTCGAGCACCTCGGCGAGCACCCGGTAGGTCTCCCACGCGTGGGCGAGCCCGGCATCGGCGTCGGCCCACGCCGCGGCGGTGGCACCCGTCAGCACCCCGGTGCGCGCCAGGGCGACGTCGGGCTGCGACTCGAGGTCGACGAGCCGGCTGCCGAGCGTCGTGTGGGCGCTCCTCCAGGCCTGGACGTGGGGATCGGTCATGGCGGTCACGGGAGTGATGGTGTCGCTGCCGCTAGTCCTCGTACGCGGCGGCCGGTGGCTGGTTCGAGCCGGGCAGCCCCGACAGGAACTCGTTGTACAGCTCAGTCCACCGGCCGGACGAACGCACCTGCTCGAGGGCCGCGTTCACGAACCGCACGTACTCGGGGTGGTCGGGCGGCAGGCCGATGCCGTAGGGCTCGGCGGCGAACGGATCGCCGACGATCTCGACGTTCGGGTCCTGCGCCTTCATACCGGCCAGGATCGTGTCGTCGGTGCTGATGCCGTCGACCTGTCCCTGCTGCAGCAGCACGAGGCAGTCGGCCTGGTCGGTGACCTCCACCACCACCGGAGTCGGCTCGGGGAGCGCCCGCATGTTCTCGGCGCTGGTGGAACCCGCGGCCGCGGACACGCGGCGGCCGGCGAGGTCGGCGATGCCCGTCGTGTCGTCGTCGACGCGCACGAGCAGCTTCTGCGTGGACTCGAAGTACTGGCTCGAGAAGTCGATGCGGTCGTCGCGCACGCAGTTGATCGTGAAGGTGTCGACGACCATGTCGACCGTGCCGTCGGCCAGCACGTCGACCCGGTCGCTGTAGGGGATGGCGACGAGCTGGACCGCATCGCGCGACCCGAGCAGCGCCAACGCCATCTCGCGGGCGATCTCCACGTCGAACCCCTCGAAGCCGCCGGACCGTGGGTTCACGCTCGAGAACAGGATCGTGGACGTGTCGACGCCCACGCGGAGCCGACCCCGGTCGCGGATCGCCGCCATGTACGAATCGGCCGAGAAGTTGCGCGTCGCCAGGGCCGCCTCCGCGGCGGCATCGGGCCGGAGGCTCTGCGTGACGTTCTCAGGGGTGCAGGTCGGGTCCTGCGGCTCGGCAGCCGGCGACGGGGCCTCGGTCGTCGTGGTCGTGGGCCCCGGCAGCGACTCGGGGACGTCGGCGGCGCAGGCGCCCGCGACGAAGGCCCAGGCGAGGGCGACCGCGGCCAGGCGCGCGCCGCGCCGTCGGGTGGCCGTCGAGGACGGGTCGGTGGCCGGCATCACCGGTACCGCCGCCCGCGAGCCAGCGTGCCGGCCACCGCGAGCACGGCCGCCAGGACGCCCAGCGCCACCGGGAGCGCCGGGTGGACCCCGGCACTGGCCGCGGCGTCGAAGCGCTCCTCGAGGTCGGCCGTCTCGCGCTCGACCAGCCCCGCCACCGACGCGGCCTCGGGCGGAGACGGCGGGGACAGGACGCCCTGGTCGTTCTCGACCTTCTGACCGGTGGCGGCGATGTCGTAGGCGAGGGCCGAGCCACCCGGTTCCAGCGACAGCGCCGTGGTGGCGGCGGCGCGGTTGTCGCCGGCCTCGTCGGTCGCCCGCACGTCGTCCCGCACCACGGTCACGTAGTCGTCGATGCGCGTGCGGAGGTCGGAAACCAGCGGCGCGTCAGGGTCGCTGCCCGCGGCCTCCAGGCCGGCGAGCAGCTCGTCGGCTTGCGCGTCGAACTCGTCGTACAGGGCGGCGCCGCTGCCACGGGCGGCCACGGCCGATATCTCGGTGACACGGAGGTTGGACAGCCCACTCGACGTCGAGTTGGCGGCCACGAACGCGTCGATCTCGTCGCTGGCCGCCCGCCGCAGGTCGTTGGCCTGCGAGACGATGCCGTACAGCATGACCCCGAGCGCGGCGACGATCGCGACCAGGGCCCCCACGAGGGCCGGATGGGCGATGACCCGGTGTGACCGGCCGGCGACCAGCGCGGAGCAGCCCGCGAGGACGACCGCGGCGGCCACGAGGAGCAGGATGGCGAGGACGCTCATCGGCCCGCCCACGCTGTTGGACGCCTCGGCGACCCGCCGCTCCCCCTCGCGACGCAGGCGGTCGGCGCGGGGCACGAGGTCGTCGTTGGCCAGGTCACGGGCCTGGTTGAGGTAGGCCGACCCGACCGGGTAGCCCAGGCGGGAGTTCGCCCGCGAGGTCTCGACCAGCCCCGCGTAGGTGACCAGACCGTTGGCCATCTCTCGGATGTCTTCCCGGTCCTCGGGTCGGGCCACCAGACCGGCGTCGGTCAGTGCCCGCGACGCCTCGAGCAGGTCGGCGTCGTACTGCGCTCGGCTCTCGGTCGACTCGAGACCAGCGGCGATCAGCGTGGCGGCCGCCGCGGCGTCGGCCGCCGCCAGGTTGGTGCGGAACTCGGTGACCGCGGTGGCGAGATCGAGGCCCTGCTCACGAGCGTCGTCGATGATGTTGGCGTTGCGGTTGGCGACCCAGCCCGCCACCAGCCCGCTGAAGGCGAGCGCGGCCGCAGCCACGAGGGCCAGCGTCACGAAGAGCTGTCGGGTGGGCAGCGGCACCCGCCAGGCCGTCCGCTCGACCTTGTCGAGCAGGCTCCCCGCCGGTGGCGCCGCCGGGGTGGCGGTCGACACGGCGGCCGACGGTAATCGCTCGGCGCCCCCACCCGCGCGCGCCAGGCCAGCTCGGGCCGCGGCTGGCGGGCGAGCGGCGCGCCGCCGCAGCGCGCCGCTCGCCCGGGGAGATCAGCTGCCGTCGCCGGAGAGCTCGATCGCGTCTGCGGGGGCCTGGATCGAGATCGGCTCGCCGAAGTCGAAGAACCTGACCGAGATCGTCGCCGAGCTCACGGCCAGCGTGTCGGGGTGTCGGGGCAGTTCGTCGCTCGCGAACGAGAGGTCGACTCGGCGGACGAGCCCCTCGTCGTCGACCCAGACCTCCAGGTCGGTGGGCTCACCGAGCTGCCCCCAGCTCTCGCGGAGGACCTCGACGGGCGCGTCACCGGGTCGGGAGGCGCGGAGCCGGCGGGTCTCGACCCCGTCGACCGACCCGCTGCCGACGTCCTCGAACTCGCCGGCCGACCGGAGCTGGTCGAGCAGCGTCGCCGGGTCGGCCCGGAACGCATCGTCCGCGGTCCCGTTCATCCCGGGGTCGTGGTACCAGCGGTACTCGTCGTCGCCGGCTGCGGGCACGTACAGGTAGAGCTCGCCGTCGACGCGCCGGTTGATCGGGTCGACGTCGCCGGGGATGGCGTCGATGCCGTCGATCCGGTGTGTGAGGGTGACCGACGAGTCGTCGCCGGCGTACTCCCACGTGTCGACGCTGTCCTGGACGAACGCCCGGTCGCCCTGCTCGTCGACGTACACCTCGACTGTCGTGACCTCCGCCCGGCCGGAGACGTCGAGCGTCTCGAGCGACCGTGCGAGGGCGGTGTCCACCGTCGTCGCCGGGGACGGCTCCGGCGACGGGAGCAGAACGCTGGCTGCGGCGACCACGACGGCCACAGCCGCGGCGGCGGTGCCCGCCGCCATCAGGGCGCGCGGCGTCCCGCGGCGGTGGGGACGGGGGGTGGTGACGACGTCGGGCGCGTCGCCCGCGGTCTCGTGCGGTTCGGTCGTCTGCATGGACAGGATCTCCTCGAGCAGGGCCTGTGCGGCCGGTGCATGGGCCGAGACCTCCGCGTCGGGCAGGTCGTCGGGCCGGTGGCGCCGAAGGGTGTCGACCACGTCGTCACGCTCGGTCATCGGTCACCTCCCTCATCGGGGTCTCGCCACGGATCTGTCCGGCGCCGGTCGAACGTTTCGCCAGCTCCTCCGCCAGGCGCCGACGGGCCCGGTGCAGCCGGACCCGGAACGCTCCGGCGCTGCAGCCGAGGACCCTGCGTGCCTGGTCAGGGGTCAGGTCGTCCCACGCCACGAGGCGGAGCAGCTCCTGATCCGAGGGTGCGAGGGCCGCGAGGGCTCGCACGACGGGCGCGATGTCCGCAGGCTCGGCGGGGGGCGGCGCGGCTGCGGGCGGCGGCAGCCGTCGCACGAGCGCGAGGTGGCGACGATCCCCTCGCCGCTGGTTCAGCCAGATGTTGCGGGCCACCGCCAGGAGCCAGGGCAGCGGGTCGTCGTCGGGGACGTCGTGGCGCCTGCGCCACGCGACGAGGAAGGTCTCGGCCACGATGTCGTCGGCCCGACCGCCCGTGACCCCGCGGTGGTGGACGTAGCGGCGCACGCGCGTGGAACGTCGCCTCGAACATCGCTCGGAACCGGGCCGCGTCGTCCATCCACCCCACCCCTGTCCGCCCCGACCGTGGCGTTACAGCCGGGCCGACGCGGTTGCGCGCCGCTCACGCGATGGCGCCCCCGGAAGGACTCGAACCCTCGACCCGCTGCTTAGAAGCAAGGGCCGAGGCAGCAGTGTACTGACCAGGGGATTCGCAGGTCGTCAGCGAGCGGAGGACACGAAGTTATCCGCTGTTGGAGTGACCCCGCGGCCGCTCACACGACGCCGGCGCCGACAGACCAGGCCGCCAGCGCCTCAGGTCAGTCCAGCGCCAAGCTGAGAACGCCCTAGCGCCGATCGACGCACGTCAGCTGGCCGCAGTGTGCGCAGCTGGTCGCGCAGGTCGGTCATTGTTGGCCTCCAAGTCGGTGCGGAGCCCGCGGAGGCCCCGCTCGAGGTGGTTCTGGATGGTCGTGGGGCGGGAACCATCTTCGTCAAGCGCACGTCACGCACCAATCAGCGGATCGTGCGAGCGACCTGGCCGACCACCTCAACGATTTGTCGAGCGCCTGTGCGGTCGGGGTCTTGGTCGGGGTCGTAGATGGCCAGGCTCCAGCCGAGGCAACCGCCTGTTTCGACGGCGGCGATCAGCAGGTCGGTGAGTTGACGCCACGTCAGGCCATCGGGCTCGTCGTCGACATCGGGCAGCCCTTGGGCTTCGAAGTGAACCGGGTCGAGGACGTCCAAGTCGACATGGAGCCACCACCGATCGGCTTCGGCCTGGACGTGCTGCGCCGCGCCCCGCCCAGCCTCGACGGGATCGGCGACCACGTCGGTGTCGGAACGCAACCAGATGGCCCGGTCGCGCAGTGACCCGACGTTGAACCGGCGCCTCCACATCTCGTCGCGTGGCCCGAGCACGGCGAGTGCCTCGGATCGCAGCGCCGGCAGCCGCTGCTTGAGCGGACCCGATAGGAGCCGCCCGGTGAGACCGAGCAACAATCCGAGTTCGGCGTTGGCGGCCTCGCCGTCCTCGGACACGTCCAACGGCATGGTGTCCTCGTGGCCGTCGACGAACACGAGTCCGACATCGCCGAGAAGGTCCCGCAGGCCGCTGACCGTGCCGAGCAGCGTCGAGCAATCAGCCCCATAGACGACCGGGAAGCGGCCAGCCGACACCGCTCGACCGACCCGATCGTTGAGCGCATCAGTCATGACGATCAGCGCGGCCTCGTTGATCAGGCCCGTGTCGCCACCGCGCCCAGCGCTCGGCGCTGGAAGGTCGACGTCGTCCACGGCGACCACGACATGACCACCGAAGGCCGCCACGAGGCCGGCGTCTCGCAGCACCGTCGCAGCGAGAGCCTGGTTGCCCGTTCGTCCGTACCCGTCGAACGGAACACCGATCAGCTCGACCTCAGCCATCACATCTCCTCTCGTCGCCTGTCGTCGGTCGACCGCGTTCCCGCACGCCAGCGGCGCGAGCCATCCGCCAGGCACTGCCCGGTCGCGGAGAGTCGCAGCCGGCGTTCAAGGGCCATCCGAACGTGTGACGGGGTCGATCAGGGTGAAGGTGCATGTCCATCCATAGACCCGGGGGCGGGCCGGCGTCGCCGAGCAGACGACCGATCCACCCTTTCAGGTCTTACCTCTGGTCTCACGACATGGGCGTAGGAGCGTTGTCACGTTCCACGACGGCTGGTCCTCCTCGGGCAACGGTCACGTCGCGGGCTCTCACCCGAGGGCCGGAGTGGTGGCCATGGTGTCTCGTGACCCGGGGTCACATCTGACGTTCCGGGTCAGCTGCGGGGTAGAGCCAGCCGCGCAGGAGCCGGGTGACCCGCGGCATCACGAGCCAGGTCATGATCGGGACGGTGACGGCGGTGGTGATGGCCAGCCGGGGAACCCGGCCGAGCCCCTCGAGTAGCGGATCGAGTACCACGACCACCAGCGTGATCAGGGGGAAGATGGTGAGCCACGTGATCAGTGCCATCTTGTACGGCGGTGGTGGCGGGGTGCCGCGGTGGCCCGGGAGCGTGAACCAGGACTCGAGCCCGGTCAGGAACTGGGTACGCATGGGGCCGATCACATGCGCCTCGGCGCGCTGAACCCACGCGGCGTGCTCATGGGAGTCGAGCCACGCCCGCAGGTGCTCGCCCGTGTCGAAGCGGTAGACGACCCGGTACTCGCCCGCGGAAGCGCTCTCGGGGCGGAACACCTCGACGCCCAGGTGACCCGGGAACTGGGTCGCGGCAGCGATGATGCCCTCCAAGAACTGCTCGTAGAAGCGCTCGTGACCGGGCTTCACCCGCCGGGTCACGGTCGTCGTCACCGGACCGTCGGTGGGGTCGGGCAGCGACCCGAGCCCCCGATCGGTTGGGTCCTCCCGGCTCAAGCCCGGCCCCCGTCCTTGAACTGGAGCAGACCGATGGTGTTCCCGCCGGGATCGACGAACCAGGCCGACAGGGCAAAGCCGATGTCGGCGACCCCGCCCACGGTCTGGAGGCCGGGCTCGTCGTACTCGACCACCGCGACGCCGCGGGCGCGCAACTCCGCGACCTCGGCGGCGACATCAGCGACGCGCCAGCTCGCCTTGGTCTGCTGCTCGCTGCTCGGGGCGCTGGTCCGGGTGACGACCAGCCGGCTGTCACCGCCGCACCGGAACGTCACGAAGTCGTCGCTCTCGATCAGCACGTCGAGACCGATCATGTCGCTGTAGAACTGCTTCACGGCCCCCAAGTCGGTGGCCGTGAGCATCACGTCGATCGGATGCTTCGCGAGCATGTCATCTCCTTTTCTGGCTGGTGTAGGTGCCGCTGGGAGTTGAGCGGCGCATCATGGTCAGGGTGGGGCCGCCCGGGATGACCTCCAGGGCCGGGTTCACGACCTCGAACCCGAACCGCCGGTAGAACTCGACGTTGGCGGGATCGGCGGTCTCCAGGTGGCAGGACACCTGGTCTCGGTCGGCGCGCTCGAGGATCGGGGTCACCAACCGGCTGCCGAGCCCGTGCCGCTGGTGCTCGGGGCGAACGGACAGCACTTCGAGGTACCAGTGCGGCTCGCTCGGCTGAGCCCTCTCGACCTTGGCGCCGTAGCGCATGAACGTCAGGAACGCTCGCGGGTCGGCGGCCAGCACCCGGGAGAGCGCCGGCGTGGCGGCCAGCTTGCGCATCGTCGACCACGGGAACCCGCCAGGCGGCAGCCACACCGCAGTCGCCGCCACGAGCGAACCATCCCACACGGCGAGGACCGAGCCGAACGGGATGGCATCACGGACCGTTGCCGAGAAGAACGCCTGGAGTGCCCGGGCTCGGCGCCGGGGATCGGAGAACACATGACGGAACGTCGGGTAGTCGGCATGTCCGGCGGCGATCGCCGCCGCGCCCGCGCCGTGCTGTCCAGGAGACAGCGCGGCGACGACATCTCCGCTCGGCCCGGATCGCTCAGTCACGCCGCGTCGTCCTCCTCAGGTTGCCGCCCGCTTGCCGTCCTTCCTGGTGCGACGTTGCGTCGCCGGTGCTCGCGGCGCGATGAACGAGGCCGCCGCAGCGGCCATCAGGTCCTCGTAGCAGGCCTCGGGGTCGATGGCGCCCTCGTAGCCGGCCAGCTCCAGGCTCACCACGCCGTGCGAGGCGGCCCACAGCACCCGGGCCGCATGGGCGGGCTCGACGGGCCGGAACACGCCGGCCGCCACGCAGTCGGCCACCGCCTCGGTAAGCAGGCGCAGCGGGCGCAGGCTCGCCTCGTAGGCCTCCTGCGACGGCTCGAACCCGGGGATCGGTCGGGCGAACATCACCGCGTAGTACGACCGGTTGGCCAGAGCGCACGCCCGGTAGGCCTGCCCCAACCCGGCCAGCCGCGCCAACGGCTCGTCGCCGTCGACCGCGGCCAGCGCGGCGTGGAGTCGCTCGAACCCCTCGCACCACAGCGCCTCGGCCACCCCGGCCTTGCCCCCGAACAGCCCATACAACACGCTTGTCGAGCACCCCACCTCGCCGGCGATGCGCCGCATCGTCAACGCCTGCGGCCCCTCGGTCTCCAACAACCGGCTGGCCGCGTCCAGCAGCAGCTGGCGCTGCGCCTCCCGCCCCGCCTCGTACGCGCGGCTGTAGGGGGTGCCCGCCGCCGGCTTGGCGGCCATCACCGATCCTCGGCAGGTGCCCGAACCACGAAGTGATCGTAACGATGTATTGATTCCACAACAAGGTATCGATCCTGCAGTCAACGGCGTCGGAGCCCGCGGATGGTCGAGATCAGTCGGTCGCGGGTGATCTCGTCGGTGTTGTCGACGTCGTCCTCGGTGAGTCGGCCGGCGAGGGCGACGATGGTGCGCCATTGGGCGAGCACGTTCTGGCATCCGTCGCACCCGTCGAGGTGCTCGTCGACCTGCGCGCGCACGTCGTCGGGCAACGCGCCCTCGAGGTAGGCCGTGACGAGCTCGACGAAGTCCTTGCACGCTAGGTCGGAGCGGCCGGATCGATCCGGCCCGGTGAAGGTCACCCCTGGTCTCCTCTCACTTGGTCGTCCAACTGGGTACGGACGCGGCCGCGGGCCTGGTTGAGCAGGTCACGCTCCTCGGACGCGGTGAGATCGAGCTCGTCGCGGACCTCGGCCGGGGAGCGTCCCTGGACGTCGCGGGCCACGATCACCTCGTGTTGGGGAGACGGGAGATCGGTGATCGCGTCCTGCACCTCGGCGACGGCGATGTCCGTGGCGATCCGCTCCCCGAGTTGCTCCCAGGGCCCGGGCGGGTCGACCCAGTGGCCCGGCCATTCGGGGTCGTCGCGGGGCCGGAACTGGTCGGCTGCGAACGCCGGCTCCAGAGGCACACCGGCCGGGGCACGCGCGAAACCGCGGACCACCGCGGCCAGCAGGACGATGGCGAACACCGCGACGACCCCCAGGATCCAACCGGCTTCGTGGACACCGGATCGGTCGCTCACCGCCCCGAACGCAAACGCGAAGGGCAGGAAGGTCAGCCAGGTCAGGGTACCGACGCCGGATGCGACGCCGGCGCGGATCGTCGATGGCACGGCGTCGTGGAGCCGCCCGGTGACCGGGATGCTCACGGCCACGACCACCAGCACGAGCAGGACCTGGGCGAGGACCACGATCCCGATCACGTGGCTCGTCGTCAGGACGACGCAGCACCCGACGATCGTGGCCGCGATGACCGCGGCCGTGACCGGTCGGCTCAGCACCAGGCGACCTCCCAGCAACCCGCCCAACCCGAGCGCGGCCATCAGCCCGGCCCATTGCGGGCCGTAGAGCCCGGCCGAGACCGCCAGCGCGACCAACCACAGGGGGCCGAACTCCAACACCGCCTGCAACAAGAGCGCGGTCAGCACCAGCAGGGCGACGATCGGACGGACCGCACCCCGCTCCAGCAACGCCCGGTAGGTCGCGGCGATCTGTTGGCGCAACGGCTCGGCTTCCTCGGCCCGGTGCAGCTGCGGCTCACGAAAGCGCAACAAGGCGACGCCGGCGGCCACGATGAACGGAACCGTGAGGAAGTACGTCGCGCGCAGCGGCACCACCTCGGCCAGCAGCCCGCCCGCGAGGGCGCTCACGACGAGACCCACGCTCTCCACGAACCGGATCCGTCCGATGGTGCGCTCGAACAGCGTTCTGTCGCCGGTCTCCTCCAGGACCGTGTCATAGGCGATCGATTCGAACGTGCCCGACTGCATGGCGAAGAACACACCCAGGAACAGCGCAGCCACGATGTACGTGCCCACGTTCGGGCTGACCCCACCGATCGGCGACGCTGACGATCAGCGCCGCCTGGGCGATCAGGACGACACCCCGCCGGCTCCACCGATCAGCCAGGATGCCCGACGGCACCTCCAGCAGCGGCACCACCGCCGCGTACGCCGCAGCCATGACCGCGACGCTGCCGTTGTCGAACCCGATGTCGGTCATGAACAGCTTCTCGATCGGCACCCACAACGCCACGTTCTGCAAGAACGCGGCCACATAGATCGGGCGCAACCGCCGCTCTAGCCCCACCCCGGCGGACGCGACCGCCACGTCTGCCGTCACAGGACGGGACCCGTCCTGTGGTCAGCAGGTGCGTCCGACGGCTCGTCCGGCTCCACGACGCTCAGCGGGCTTGGCGGAGTGTGGCGAGGGTCGGCTCGATGCTCAGGTCCATCAGGAACAGCAGCGAGTCGGTCGGGAGCAGGCGTTGCATCTCGTAGAGGACGCCACTGTGATCGCCGCGATCGATGGCTTCGGCGTGCGACTCGACCGCGTCCACGAACGTCTCGATGTAGCGCCGTTGCCCGGCGAGGAGGCTCTTGCCTCCGGGCGGACCGTGACCCACGTACAGCGTGACGTCATCGGCGAGGTCCGCGTCGAGACGGTCGAGAGAGGCGAGCCACTCCCGCCAGCGCCCGTCGGCCAGATAGGCATGCATGCCGTTGTAAGCAACGTCGCCGGCGAAGATCGTGCCCTCGTCGAGCAGCCACAGGCTGTCCACGTGCGATTCGCCGGGCCCGAGCTCCCGCACCGACAGTGTCAGGCCGCCGAGGCGCACCTCGTCGCCGTCGTCGACCGTGCGGTTGGGGAACACCCGCGTGGTCGGCCACTCGTCGCCCATCATGGGGCCGACGACCTCGTCCTTGAGCTGATCGTCACGGCGGATGATCGCGTCGACCGCGTTGGTCGCAACGATGGCGACGTCCTCGCTTCCGATCATCTGCGCCAGGCCGGCGTAGTGGTCCGGATGCGGATGGGTCACCACCACGCCCGCCAAGTGGAGTCCCGTGTCGTCGATCGCCCGGCGCACCAGTACCGCGTCAGAGACCGTGAGCATGCCGTCGACCACGACCACCCCATCGGGCCCGTGAACCAGGAACGAGTTGACGGGCATCGCCCGGCCTTCGATGCGGTCGATCCGGTCGGTCATCGGTACACGCTCCTCCGCTCGAACCCCTCGACAGATAGGTGTGCCGCCTCGAAATCGTAACGATGTTTTGATTAGCGAACAAGGTATTTATCTCTCCTGGAGCACGGAGAGAACGTTGCAGGTACTGACTCTCGGGTCCGCGGAAACTGACCGCCGCGTGATGCCCCGACGGCACCCGTGGGCTCCCCCGACCGCGGTTGTCTAGCGTCAGGGAGAGATGACCTCGGATCCCGACGGGCCGGACCTCGAGCTGCTGGAGGGCGCGCGGCGAGGAGACGACGACGCCTTCCGGCGACTCGTGGAGCCCCACCGCCGGGAGCTGCACGCGCACTGCTATCGAATGCTCGGCTCGGTCCACGACGCCGAGGACGCGCTGCAGGACGCCCTGCTGCGTGCCTGGCGCGGACTGTCCCGGTTCGAGGGCCGCAGCTCGCTCCGCTCCTGGCTGTACCGCATCGCGACCAACGCCTGCCTCGACCGGATCTCCGAGCGCACAAGGCGCGCCCTCCCGGTCGACTACGGCCCAGGCGCCGATCCCCGTGCCGGTCCCGGCGAACCGCTCATCGAGTCGACGTGGATCGACCCCTATCCCGATGAGCGGCAGCACGTGCAGGACGGCTACGCCAGTCCTGAAGCTCGCTACGAGCGACGCGAGAGCGTGGAGCTTGCGTTCATCGTGGCCCTGCAGAAGCTCCCGGCGACACAGCGCGCGGCGCTGATCCTCCGCGACGTGCTGGGCTTCTCCGCAGGCGAGACCGCCGAGACGCTCGCCACGACGGTGCCGTCGGCCAACGGCGCCCTCCGCCGGGCCCGCAAGACGGTCGCACAGACGCTCCCCGCCCAGAGCCAGCAGGCCAACCTGCGCGCACTCGGCGACGACGGCCTCAGGCAGGTCGTCGAGCGCTACATCGACGCCTGGGAACGAGGCGACGTCCACGCCATCCTCGCCATGCTGGCCGAGGACGCAACGTTCGCCATGCCGCCGCTTCCCACCTGGTACCGCGGCCACGATGCCATCGCTGTCTTCCTCACTCGCTTCGCACTCCTCGACCGCTGGCGCCTCCTCCCGACCCGGGCCAACGGCCAACTCGCGTTCGGTGCCTACGCGTGGGAACCGGACAAGGCGTGCTACACGCCGCTGTCGCTCGACGTGCTCACCCTGAAGGGCACGACCGCAACAGACATCACGTCCTTCGCGACACCACACACGCGCGGCCCCGACCGACAACGCTTCGCCACCGACGTCTTCGGACGCTTCGGTCTGCCCGCGCAGCTCGACTGACCTGGGCGGAGGTGGTCGGTCGGGCTAACGACGGTGCGAGGTCGCGCCGGGAGACGTGGGCGAGACGGGGAGCCAACTGCGGTCCTGGGCCAGGCGGTCGGCGACCTCGACGAGTCGCCGGACCGTTGGCGTGGTCCGGTCGACGTATCGGGCTCAGAAGCGCTGTTCAAGCGCTCTTATCCGCTAAGCCCCTGGTAGCGCCCCCGGAAGGACTCGAACCCTCGACCCGCTGCTTAGAAGGCAGCCGCTCTATCCACCTGAGCTACGGAGGCCTGGCGCGGCTCCACGGTACTGGCCGGAGCCGTCGGGGTTGACCTGGGCGGGTGGGAGGCGGACGATGCCTTCGGGCCGGGGCGCCCAGGCCTCGGCGGGCAGGAGAGTCCCATGGCGAGGTACCTCTGGCAGGTGTCGTACACGGCCGACGGCGTGCGGGGGGTCCTCGGCGAAGGCGGCACAGGACGTCGCGCCGCGGTCGAGAAGCTGGTCGAGGGCGTCGGCGGCCACGTCGAGTCGTTCGACTTCGCCTTCGGCTCCGACGACGTCTTCGTCATCGCCGAGATCCCCGACAACGTGACCGCCGCGGCCATCGGTCTGACCGTCGCCGCAGCCGGCGCCGCGTCCATCAGGACCGTCGTGCTCATCTCCCCCGAGGAGATCGACGCCGCCGCCCGGAAGACGATCGAGTACCGCGCTCCCGGCGCCTGACCCACGTCGCCGCGATGTCCGGCCAGGGGGTTCTGGTTGGCGGCGCCCCACGGGCGGTCGGTTACGCTGTCGTCTCCCATGGTGGCCGTAGCTCAGCCCGGTTAGAGCGCCAGGTTGTGGCCCTGGAGGTCGGGGGTTCGAGTCCCCTCGGTCACCCCAGGGGCCGGTGGTAACGTCACCGGCTCCGTGCCCCTCTAGCTCAATTGGCAGAGCAACGGACTCTTAATCCGCAGGTTCTGGGTTCGAGTCCCAGGGGGGGTACAGCGCAAGGCCCTGGTCAGCACGCCTGACCGGGGCCTTGGTCGTTCTCGAGCCCGTCGGCGGCAACCTCCTTCTCCCGAACGTCACCGTCGTGATCCACGGTGGGGAGTCGCGACAGCGGCTCACCCGACAGCAGAGCGTGGCCTCGGACGGGTTCGACCTCACAGGGTGGGCAACACGCGCACCCCCGTCACCTGTCGGTTGACACATTGCGGGGCCGGGTGCAGGCTCCCTAGCGGATCGACCATCGCATCGACCAGGGGGACCACTCATGATTCGCTCGCCGCGCCGGCTCGTCTCCGTCCTGGCGGTCCTCGTGTTGCTCAGCGGTCTCGCGGCCGACGGCGCCGACGCTGCTCCCGCCGAGAGCCAGCCGGCTCGCGACGACCGGCTGGACGCGTACACCGCCGTGGTCCAGGCCGCCGAGATACCCGCCATCTCGCAAGAGGGCATCGACGTGAGCGGCCAGCGGCAGGTCGCGGACGGCATCGAGCTGGACATGGTCCTCGACCGGGTGCAGGCCGACCGGCTTCGGGGCCGGGGAGTCGACCTGAGGCTCACGCGGGTGAGGGGCGGCCAGACGGTCCAGGAGTTCGCCGCGGCACAGGCCGCCAACGGCTTCAACGTCTGGCGCTCGTACGACGAGGCCGGCGGCATCCGCGACCAGCTCTACGCCGCGGCCAGGAACAACCCCCAGCTGGTGAAGCTCGAGGTCCTCGGCCACACCGGCCAGGGTCGCGAGATCATCGCGGTCAAGCTGACCCAGGGCGCTCAAGAGCAACCGGACGGCAGGCGTCCGGCCGTCCTCTACAGCTCCACCCAGCACGCGCGTGAATGGATCTCCACCGAGGTCAACCGCCGGCTGATGAACCACTTCATCGCCGGGTGGCGGGCCAACGACCGCGAGATCCGCAGGCTCCTGCAGACGACCGAGCTGTGGTTCGTCCTCGTGGCCAACCCCGACGGCTACCAGTACACGTTCGACCACGAGCGGCTCTGGAGAAAGAACCTCCGCGACAACAACGGTGACGGCCAGACCCAGGTCGGCGACGGCGTCGACCCCAACCGCAACTTCCCCAACCACTGGGGCTACGACGAGGAGGGGTCGTCGTCCATCCAGTCCAGTGACACCTACCGGGGCCCGGCGCCGATGTCGGAGCCGGAGACCCAGGCGATGGTCGGCCTGCTCGACCGCATCGGGTTCGCGTTCCAGGTCAACTACCACTCCAACGGCCAGTGGCTGCTCTACGCCGAGGGTTGGCAGACGAGCACACCCACCGCCGACGACCCGATCTACTACGCGATGTCCGGCAACCTGGACGACCCGGCGATCGCCGATTTCCACCCGGGCCTGAGCTCGGACGTCCTCTACGTCACCAACGGCGAGACCACCGACTATGCGCACGCCGCCACCGGCGCACTGGCGTGGACCCCGGAGCTCTCCGCGGGGTGCGACGGCTGCGGCTTCGTCTTCCCCGACGACGACGCGCTGGTGCAGGAAGAGTTCGAGCGCAACCTGCCGTTCGCCATGTCGGCGGCCCGTTCGGCGGACGACCCCGCCAACCCCGAGACGGTCACGGGGATCACGACCAAGCCCTTCTACGTCGACAGCGACGACCCCTACAAGAGCAGCAACCCGGGCACCCAGCTGAGCTTCACCAGGTCGTACGGCGACCCGCAGCCGGTCGCCGTGATCGCGAAGCGGAGCCTCGGTGATGTGACGGTGAGCTACCGCATCAACGGCGGCGACGTGCAGTCGGCTCCCATGTCCGAGTGGGAGGGCGGGTCGAGGTACAACCCGGCCTCGGTCCACTACCACCAGATGCGTGGGGTGGTGACCGGTACCGACCCCGGCGACTCGGTCGAGGTCTGGTTCGAGGGTGGCGGCCAGCGAAGCGACTCGTTCACCTACGAGGCCGTGTCCGAGACCGGCAACCGCACGCTCGTCGTGGCCGCCGAGGACTACACCGGCGCCTCGCCGGTCCAGGATCCGGCAGGCCCGCACTTCGTCGACACGTACGTCGACGCCCTGGCCGCCAACGGCCAGCAGGCCGACGTCTACGACATCGACGCCGCCGGGCGGATCGCCCCGGACGCGCTAGGAGTGCTCAGCCACTACGACGCCGTCGTCTGGGAGACCGGAAACGACCTGGTCACCCGCACCGCCGGCCGCGCCGGCGGCAACGCCGACCGGCTCGCACTCGACGAGCTGCTCGAGTTCCGCTCCTACATGAACGAGGGCGGCAAGGTGCTCCTCGCCGGCGACTCCGCCGGCCAGCAGTACATCATGGCGCAGCTCTACGACCCCAAGGGCGAGATCGCCTGCAACCCGCTCCCCGCGGGTACGGACCCGCGGCGCTGCCTGCCCTTGTTCGGCTCGTTCTTCGGTGGCGACTCCACCAACGACGTGCTGCAGTACTACCTGGGTGCCTACGTTGCCGTGGCCAACGACGGTCTTGACGACCAAGGCGCGGCGTTCGACGCGGTAGGCGTCGACGACCCGTTCACCGGCCTCACCTGGGGCCTCGACGATCCCGTCTTCGCGGGGAACACCGTGCGGAGGTCGTCGTTCCTTGCCACGAGCGGCATCCTGCCGGTCGACCAGTTCAAGCAGTTCGAGAGCTGGGCCGCGGCGCGGTACGACAAGCCGGGCGGTCCGTTCGACCCCCACACCGGCACCCAGTACGTCTACTCGCAGATCGCCGATGTCTCCTACAAGCGGCTGACCCGTGAGATCCCCGTTCCGGCAGCCGGTGGGTCGCTGACGTTCTGGACGTCCTACGACACCGAGCCGGCGTGGGACCACCTGTTCGTCGAGGCGCGAACTCCCGGCGGTGACGACTGGACCACACTGCCCGACGCCAACGGGCACACGACGACGGCAACCGGGGACAGCTGCCCCGCAGGGTGGGTCGACCTGCACCCGCAGCTCGCGCACTACCAGACGTGGGACGGCGCCAACACGTGCACCGGGACGGGGACCACCGGCGCCTGGAACGCCGCGAGTGGCAACTCGGCGGGTTGGCAGGAGTGGAGCATCGACCTGGCGGCCTACGCCGGCCAGACCGTCGAGATCTCCATCGCCTACGCCAGCGACTGGGCGGTGCAGGGCATCGGTGCGTTCGTGGACGACATCACGCTCCCGGACGGCACCAGCACCTCGTTCGAGACCGGCCTCGACGGCTGGGCGATCACCGGGCCCGAGACCAGCGCACCCAACGTCAACAACTTCATCCGAACCGACGCATCGGGCTTCCCGGTCGGCAACGCGATCGCCACACCGCACTCGCTCCTTCTGGGGTTCGGACTCGAAGGCGTCTCGACCGAAGACGAACGCAACGCAGTGATGGGCCGGGCGCTCGACCACCTGCTGGAGTAGGAGGGTTCGTGCCGTGTGCCGGCCACGGTCAAGGCCGTGGCCGGCCACCGCACGATCCGCCACGGGGGTGTGACCTTCGCCCCTGGGCCGGGCCCAGGCGGGGTGTGATCCTGCACCCATGGACACATCCCGCGACGGTACGGAGAGCCGCCGGGCGGGCCCCGCCGGCCGCTATCACGACTACCTGCGCTGGCTGTACCGGGGCGGCCGCCCGAACCGGTTCGCCCGGCTGCAGAACCGGATGTCGGCGCTCGTGTTCGCCAGGGGGATCTGGCCGACGCGGCTCGGGACGCTCGAGGTGCGGGGACGGCGCAGCGGGCGCACGATCTCGTTCCCGGTCGTGATCGCCGACCACGAAGGCGAGCGCTACCTGGTGGCGATGCTCGGCGACGAGGCGTCCTGGGTGCGCAACGTCCGGGCGGACGGCGGCCGCGCCGTGCTGCGCCACGGGCGGCGCGAGCCCGTGGTGCTCGAGGAGGTCCCCGTCGAGAGCCGTCCGCCCATCCTCCGGCGCTACCTGCAGCTGGCGCCGGGCGCCCGCCCCCACGTTCCGGTCGACCGCCACGCCCCGCTCGAGGACTTCGCCGCGGTGGCCCCGCACGTGCCCGTCTTCCGCATCACCACGCGGACCGACGCGCCGGACGGTGCCGGCTGAACGGCTCGACACACGGCGACGGCGGAGCCGCCGGCCTGCGGACCCTGCCCCCGGGCACCGCGCGGTCTGGCGGCGCGGCAGGCCGATCGTGGCGCTCGTGGCCATCGCGGTGGCGGTCCGTGGCGCCTTCTTCGGCCCGGCTGGGTGGCGTCGATGCCGCCTCGCCTTCGTTCCCGAGTCCTGGACCACCCCCGGATCCGTCAGTGGTTCTCGGGCTGGTTGCCGTCGGTGGGGGCGGCGGCGAGGACGCTGCGCAGCGTCTGGGCCGCGCCGAGCAGCCCGGCGCTCTCGAACGGGACGACGATCTTGGCGTTGTCGCTGTCGGCGAACCTGGCCAGCGCGTCCAGCTGGAGGATCGCCACCAGCGTCGGGTCAGGCTCCTCCTTCTTGATGGCGGAGTACACGGTGGTGATGGCCTGCGAGCGTCCTTCGGCCTCGAGGATCGCGGACTGCCGGGCCCCCTCGGCCCGCAGGATCGCCGCCTGTCGGGCCCCCTCGGCCTTGCGGACCGCCGCCTGCGCCTCCCCCTCGGCGACGTTGATCGCTGACCGCTGTTGACCCTCGGACTGCAGGATCTTGGCCCGCTTCTCCTGGTCCGCCTGCTTCTCCAGGGCGAGCGCCTCGAGGATCTTGGGCGGCGGAGCGATGGCGATGATCTCGATCCGGCTGATCCGGATGCCCCACTTGTCGGTGACGACCTCCATCTGCTCCTGGACATCGGTGTTGATGCGCTCGCGTTCGGACAGCGCCTGGTCGAGGGTCATCGTGCCGATGACCGACCGCAGCGCGGTACGTGCGAGGGCGTCGATCGCCACGTCGAACTTGGCGATGCTGAACAGCGCCTGCTGGGCGTCGACCACCTGGGTGAAGATCGTGGCGTTGACCGTGACGACCACGTTGTCCTTGGTGATGACGTCCTGACGATCACCGGGCCGGGGGATCTCGCGCATGTCGACCCGCTGGAGCGATTCGATGAACGGCTGGATGATGACCAGACCGGGCTCATGGGTCTTGCGGTACTCGCCGAGGTGCTTCACGACCCCGACCTCGCCCTGTTGGACGATGTTGACCATCTGACGCAGCGCCACGAGCAACACGACCACCACGAGGGCGACCACGGCGAGACCCACGACACTCGCGGCACTGATGTCTGCGATCACGGCTCCTCCTCTTCTCCGTCGTCCGAGAGCGGACCTTCGCCCGCCCCCATCTCCCTGTCCGGCCCGAACGGCAGCAGGTGCCCGTCGACCGGCCACACCGTGAGGGTCGTGCCCTGCACGGCGGTGACCAGGACCGTCGTGCCGGCGGGGATCGGGGCATCGCTCCCGCTGACGGCGCGCCAGCGCTCGCCGGCGAGCCGGACATGACCGACCTGGTCGAGGTCACCGACGACGTCGAGTGTGAGCACTTCCTGCCCGATCAGGCCACCGTGGACACCGGGGACGTGCTCGCCCTCGTAGCGGTGGGCCACGGCGGCGCTCACCCGGCCGCGGACCAACACGATCCCGGCCGCGGCGACGACCACGGCAGTCGCGACCTGCGCGGCGACTGCCCCCGGTGCGATCGAGGCCACGGCGGCGGCGGCGAAGCACCCCAGGGCCGCGAACATCGCATAGAACGCCATGTGGTGGAGCTCGACGGCAATGAGCACCACGCCAACGGCGATCCACACGATGGTCAATCGGGCCTCTCTTCTACGAGGAAGTCTACGGCCGCGTCGTGGGCCCGACGACGACGCCGCCGACCGAACGCGCTCAGCTCGCTGATCGCCTGGTGTCGGTCACAGGTTGGCGCCGCGTGGACGACAATGTGCGGTGGTGAACGCCACTCCGGACACCCAGTACGCGAGGACCGCCGACGGGATCCACATCGCCTACCAGGTCTTCGGCGATGGCCCGGTGCACGCGGTGTTCGTCCCGTGGTGGTGGAACAACGTCGAGGCGGCGTGGGACGAGCCGGGCATCGCCCAGTTCTATGACCGCCTGGGGTCGTTCTGTCGACTCCTGGTCTTCGACCAGCGGGGTACCGGTCTGTCCGATCCCGTCGCGCTCAACGCCCTGCCGACGCTGGACGAGTGGATGGACGATCTGCGGGCAGTGCTCGACGCCGCGGGGTGGCAGGACGCTGCGATCATCGGTCACGGCGATGGCGGCATGGTGAGCCTGTTGTTCGCCGCGAGCTGGCCGGAGCGGACCCAGGCACTGGTGCTCGTCGACGCCTACGCCCGCCTTCGTCAGGCCGATGACCAGTCTGCGGGGTACCCACCCGAGGTCGTCGACGCCTTCTTGAAATGGCTGGAGACAGGGTGGGGCACCGGCGAGTTCGCCAGGCTCGTCGCCTCCAGCCAAGCCGAGAGCGCGAGCTTCCGTCGCCGGCTGGCACGCGCCGAGCGCCTCTCCGTGAGCCCGGGCGCTGCCGTTGCCATCCAGCGCCTGGTCTGTGACTCCGACCTGACGTCGGTGCTGCCGACCATCTCCGCGCCGACGCTTGTGATCGCTCACGCCGGGAACCTCTACATACCCCCCGAGCTGGGTCGGGTCTTGGCGGAGCACATCACGGCCGCGCACCACGTCGAGCTGGCCGGGGAGGACCACCTCTACTGGGTCGGTGATGTCGACGGCCTCGCGGACGAGATCGAAGAGTTCCTCACGGGAACGACGGCTGTCCCGGTCGCTGACCGACTGCTCGCCACGGTGCTCGTCACCGACATCGTCGGGTCGACCGACAGGGCCGTCGAGCTCGGGGACCAACGCTGGCGACGTCTGCTCGACAGACACGATGAGATCGTCGGGCGCCAGATAGAACGCTTCCGCGGAAGAGTGGCCAACACCACTGGTGACGGCTTCGTGATCGTCTTCGACGGACCAGGACGGGCGGTGCGCTGCGCGTGTGCCATTCGAGACGCCGTCCGTCCACTGGGGATCGACATCCGAGCCGGCGTCCACACGGGCGAGATCGAACAACGAGGCGACGACGTGGCTGGGATCGCGGTGCACATCGCCGCCCGGGTCTCGTCGCACGCAGAGCCCGGCCAGATCCTGGTCTCACGGACGGTCGTCGATCTCGTCGCCGGGTCCGGCATCGGCTTCGTCGATCGTGGCGATCACGACCTCAAGGGCGTGCCCCAACCATGGCGGCTCCACGCCGTCGAGGTCTGACCAGATCCGCGACCGTCGGCTGAACGGCCGTTCGATCACTGTGGGGGTGCGGTGGAGGCCGGGTCGGCCGGGAGGCCGAACAGACCGAACAGCGCCGGGTCCAGGAAGACGTGGATGGCGCCGATGCGCCCGGCGACGACGTCGAGCACCTGGATGGAGAACGCCGTGGGCCGGTCGCCCGGTGACCGCGGCCGGTAGACGGCGACCGCGGGCGACCCGTTCGCCGCGACCGGGGTGAACTGCTCCTGGCCGAACGCGTCGACGGCGAGGAGCCAGCGACGGATGTCGGCGGGCCCCTGCATCCAGAGCTCGAAGGGCGGCATCTCGAGGATGGCGTCCTCGCGCAGCAGGCCGACGAGGGCGTCGACGTCGTGGCGCTCGAAGGCGTCGAGGTAGGCGGCCAGGAGCGTCTGCTCGTCCACCGGGGGTGCGTCCGCCGTCGAGTCGCGGTCGACGGCGGCCAGCGCGGCGCGGGCCCGGCGGAGCGCGCTGTTCACCGCGTCGGCGCTCGTCTCCAGGAGGGCAGCGACCTCCGCGGCGCGCCAGCGCAACACATCCCGCAGGATCAGCACGGCCCGCTGCCGGGGAGCGAGGTGTTGCAGCGCGGCGATGAACGCCAGCCGCACCGACTCCCGTGACACCGCGCGGTCCGCAGGGTCGCCGGTCGTCGGCAGCACCAGCAGGTCCGGCGCCGGCTGGACCCACGTCGCCTCCGGTCGGCGATCGCCGCGCCGCAGCTCTCCGGACGCCACCGGTGCGACGTCCATGGGCAGGGCGCGCCGACCTCGCCCCTTCAGCATGTCGATGCAGACGTTCGTCGCGATCCGGTAGATCCACGGGCGCAGACCCGTCCTGTCCTCGAACGTCGCCAGCGCTCGCCAGGCACGCACCATCGTGTCCTGCACGGCGTCCTCGGCCTCGTAGATCGACCCGAGCATCCGGTAGCAGTAGCCGACCAGCTCGCGGCGGTACTGCTCCAAGTGCTCGACCGGGACGCTGCCCGCGGCCGTGTCCGCGCTCATGACGCCAGGCTACGGGCGCCCGCCTCAGTCGAGCGGGGCCAGCCCGGCGGGTGTCAACAGGTACGCCCCGTTCCCGTAGGTCGTCGACGCCACCAGGTCGAGCGTCGCCCTGCCGACGTCCTCGGGCGCCAGGCCGGGGCCGGAGCGCTCGAGGTACGCGCCGACGTCGACGCCGTCGCGCCGCGCGTAGGCCGCCACCGCCAGCGACCCGAGCTCCGTCGCCGGCGTCAGCTTCGGCAGCACCGAGATGAAGCGGATGCCCAGGTCCGCCCGGGCCGACTCCGCTGCGGCGTAGCCGGTGAGGAACCGGATCGTGGCCTTGGCCCCGGCGTAGCCGCCGCTGAGCGGCGAGCCGCCCATCGCCGCCCCGCTCGACATCGTGATGACCGTGCTTCCGGGGAGGAGGGGACGCAGCAGCGCCTCCCGGACCCAGTGGAACGCGTGGCGGACGTCGACCTCCCAGTTGCGGCTGAACGCCTCCCACGTGAGCTGGTGCAGCGGCCGCAGCAGCGGTGTCGCGCCGGCGTTGAGCACCAGCGTGCCGGGCCGGTACCGGTCGACGAGGCTCCCCGCCACGACCGGGTCGGCGACGTCCGCCACCACCGGGGTGAGTCGATCGCCCAGCTCCCGGCGGAGTGAGGCGAGCCGCTCGGCGTCGCGGGCCACGGCGACCACCTCGGCGCCCGTCTCGTGGAGCGCCGACGCGATCGCGCGTCCGAAGCCGCGGCTCGCCCCGGTGACCAGTGCGGGGGACGGGATCTGATCCGACGACGTCATCTCGAAGCCTCCTGTGTGCGGGCGGGGCCGATCCCCGTCGCACTTGGAACTGCCGGGCCGACCGAAAGTCGTCGCGCCGTTTCGCGACGACTTTTCGACGACGTCGCAGTTGCACCCGGCATGAACCCACAGGAGCGTGAGATGACCACCACAGGCAGACAACTGATCTCGGCGATGCAGGTGACGCTGGACGGCTACAGCCGGGGCCCCGAGGGCGAAGCCGACTGGGTCGACTCCTGGGCCGACGGCCTCGGGCTGCTCCCGCCGGTCGACGCCTTCGTGCTCGGCGGCGGGATGTTCCCCGACTACGAGCAGTTCTGGACCGCCGTCCTCGATGATCCCGGCGCCGTGGCCGCCATGCTCGGCCGGGAGGTCTACCCCCGCGAGGTCGCCTACGCCCGCCTCGCCCGGGAGACGCCCCACCTGGTGCTGTCCAAGACGCTGCCCGACCCGACATGGCCGAACGCCCGGATCGTCCACGACGTCAACGAGATCCGGGCGCTGAAGGCGCAGCCGGGCAAGGCCGTCTACGTCGTCGGCGGCCCGGGACTCGTCACCAGCCTGATCGACGCCGGGGTGCTCGACGAGCTCCGCCTGATCGTCCACCCGGTGACCACGGGCGCCGGGACCGCCCTGTTCGCCGGCCTCCGGGAGCGCCAGGCACTCGAGCTCGTGGCGGCCGAGCCGACGGCGGCCGGCCGGGTCCACGTCACCTACCGGCTCCAGAACGCCGACGACAGCGACCGATGAGCGTCTCGCGGCGCCACGACGAGGGCTGGCGTCCCGCAGCGGTGACGGACCCGACGGCGAGGTCGAGGTCGCCGGGGTCGACGGTGTGCCCGGCCGAGCAGCGCAACTCGACGCCGACCGGTCGGCGGCAGCCGCGGTGCCGGAGCTCGACCGGGCCGCCGTCGTCGGTGAGCCGGCGGTCCCCCCACTGCATGAGCGAGACGAGCACGGGACGTCCTTGACGCCGGTCGCCACGGTCGAGAAGGTCAGACCGTAGCCGTCTGGTGCCGACAGGTGAAGGTCACGGGAGGTACCGGTGAGGGTCGCGGTCGTTGGTGCGGGCGGAATCGGCAGCTACTTCGGCGGCCGCCTCGCGCACGGGAGTCGACATCCACCTCCTCGCCCGTGGCCAGCGCCTCCAGGCGATCCGAGACAACGGCCTGCGCATCTCGGGTGTGCGCGGCGAGCTCGCCGTGGCCCTGCCGGCAACCGATGACCCTGCTGACATCGGCCCGTGCGACATCGTGCTGTTCTGCGTCAAGTCCTACGACACCGAGGTGGCGGTGGATCTGCTGCCCCCGCTCCTGCACGCCACGACCGCGGTGGTCTCCCTGCAGAACGGCGTCGACAACGAGGAGAAGATCGCCGCTCGGATCGGCCCCGAGCGCGTCATGGGCGGGGCAGCCTTCATCTTCGCCTCCGTGGTCGAGCCGGGAGTGGTCCACGAGCGGGGGGACCCGGCTCGCTCCTGTTCGGCGAGCTCAGACGGGCACCCGGAGCGCCCGGGGTCAAGGGCTGTTGGCGCTGTGCCGACGCGAGCGTCCTGCCGAAGGTCACGGGAGACCGGGTCGAAGATCGCCCGTTTCGTCAGGCCCTCCCCGCCGGGGCTATTCGTCCCTGTACGACGATCTCGTCGGCGGTCGGCGCCTGGAGCTCGAGGCCCTGCACGGTTTCGTGGTCCAGCGGTCCCGAGCCCACGGCCTGACGGCGCCGATGAGCGAGGCCGTCTACGCGCTCCTGAAGGCACATGAGCCCGCAGCCCAGCGGTGACGCGGTCGACGCAGCTCAACGGACGCTCGCGACCAGCAGGCTCGGCAGCCAGTAGCCGCCCAGACCGGCGGCCACCACCCACAGCATCGAGCAACCCCGGCGAGCGACCACGCCCCCAGTGACCACCGCGGTGAGCGCCCACAGCGTCGCCCCGGGGCGACCACCGCCGTCATGGTGCTGGACTCCGGCGATCACCAGTGCGGTGAGGGCGGCCAGGGCGGCGTGGCCGATCGCCCGGTCCACCGCACCGGGCCAGCGGACGCGGTCACCCACCAGCATGGGAAGCAGGCGCAGGGCGTAGCTGCCCAGGCCCACGCAAGCAACAGCGATCCAGGTCGTCATCGTCGCCCCCTCTCGGTGAGCCCACCGACTGCGATCCCGGCCCCGATGGGGAGCAGAAGACCGGTCCCCGGAGGCCATCCCGCCGTCATCGCGGCCACGGCACCCGCGACGGCGACGACGCTGGCGTCGCTCCGGCGCCCGAGCCGCGGCCCGACCAGCGCCACCAGGCACAACGGAACGGCGAGATCGAGCCCGAACGCCCCGCCGAACCGGTGGCCCATCACCATTCCGGCGGTCACCATCAGCGCCCAGCCCAACCCGAGGGTGAGGCCGGCCCCGAGGTAGTACCGGCGGTGGTCGGCGGCCGAGCCTGGTCGGGACGACCGCTCCTCGGCGAGGGCCCAGGTCGGGTCGATGAGCAGCGCGGCGGCCACGACTCGGAACCAGGTGGGCTGGCCCCGCCACCCAGCGGCGAGCGACGCGCTGTACACCCCGACCCGGGCGTTGACCAACAGCCCGCTCGCGATGGCCAGCGGGGCTCCGCCCCCCTCGTCGACGACCTGGAGGACGGTCAGGTGGGCGCTCCCACTGAAGATCGGCCAGATGCCCGCCCAGCCCGCCGCCGGCGTGGCGTGCTCGGCGATCGCCGCGCCGAGCACCAACGCGAACGGGGCCAGTCCGGCCACCATCGGGACCATGGCCAGCGCACCGGCCCAGCCCTCGTCCTGCGACCGCACACCGGGACGCCCCCGGCTCGCGGCCGCGACGAGGACGCTCCCCTCGGCGTCCCCTGGGGCCGCGGCCGGGACCCGTCCCCGCCGGGGCCGTTCCATCACCTGCTCGCAGCGGGGGCGGCCAGCCGGCGCGAGGCCGAGAACCGGTCGAGGAACGGTGGCAGGGCGGCAAGGACGGCGGCGGGGTTGGTGACCGGCGCCATGTGACCACCGCTGTCGATGACGTGGAGCTGCCGTCGGTCGTTCTCGGTGAGGAGGCGAGCGACCTCGCGCACCGGTGCGGGGCTGTCCTGCGCCTTGATGACCAGGGTCGGGGCGGGAACGTCCGCCAACCACGCATCGGGGTCGGCGGGCGGCGACATCAGCGCATCCGCCTCGTGCGCCACGCTGACCATCGCGGATGCGACCGTGGCTCGTTGCCGGTCGCTCATCCGTTCCCACTGCCTGCCTCGGGCCCAGTAGTCCACGAAGCCGGAGGCGGCGCCACGGAGGTCACCGGAGGCCACGCTGGTCTTCACCGCCCGCACCACCTCCGAGATCTCCTCCCAGCGCTCGGGGACCTCGGTCTGCAACACCCAGAACGCGGTCGGCTCGTACACGGCCACCGACACGACGTCGTCCCGGAGCTGCCGCGCGGTCTCCAGGGCAACGGCACCTCCGAACGAATGCCCGACGACATGGACCGGCCGACCGATCGCCTGGATGACGGTGCCGACCAGCCCCGCCTGGTCCGCGAGGCGTTGCCGGTACGGGCGGTGCCACGGGGTGGTGCCCCCGTAGCCGTAGAGGTGGACGGCAGCCGTCGTGTACCGGTCGGACAGGGCTCGCTGGTACGCCCTCCACTGTGAGATCCCGGACGCCGACGCGTGCAGGAACACGATCGCCTCGTCACCGTCCCCCTCGATCAGCGCCTCCACCGTCGTACCGTCCGGACCCTGCATCGTTTCCATCTCGTCGCTCCCGACTCGTTCGCCTGCTGTTGTCCGCATCGCACAGCAGGGAGGTCACGTCGAGATCAAGACGAGGTCAAAGAGACGTCACGTTCGACGTGGCGTCGGCGGCGGCGATCGCCGTGAGCGAGAGCCTGACCAGCTCCCACACCTGCAGAACCGAACCCCGAACCAGCAGCCGGTCGTACTGGGGACGGCCAAGCACCTCGGCCAGGCGATCCCTGGTCGGCGGGCCCGGATGGGACATGGCCGACCCGCGCTCGGCGAGCAGGGCGCCGACCAGCACGGCGGCGTCCTCGTGACGCTCGACGGCGATGAGGGCGGGCACGAGGTAGCGCCACGTCAAACGGAGCTGAGTGAGATCGCCGGCCCGGCTCCACCTGTCGATGGCCTCCGCGAACTCCGCCAGCGCGGCGGCCACGTCCCCATGGGAGGCACGGGTCGACGCCCGCTCCATCCGGGCGATCCCACCGAACCACTCGTTGCGCACCGAGTCAGCGATCCGGATCGACTCGTCGAACAGGGCGATGGCGCTGTCGGGGTCCCGGTGCTTGCTGGCCAGCCCGTTGGCGTACAGGGCGTACGCCAGGGCCGTGGGGTTGCCGGAGGCCCGGGCCGGTTCGAGCGCTTCTCCGGCCCAGGCGCCGGCCTCGTCCCATCGGCGCGTGACGGCCGCGACGACGGCCAGGTAGTAGGTGGTCCACGACTGGCGGATCGGGTCGTCCCCGTCCAGAGCCAGTTGATGGTGTCGCAGGTAGTGGCGACGGGCCGCGTCGGTGTCCCCGCGGTAGAGCGCGACGTCGGCCAGGACATCACCCGGGTGCCCGCTCCGAGCCACCGTGGGCGCATCGCCGTCACCGGCCTGGAGGGCGAAGCGGAGGGCGTCGTCGAATCGACTCAACACCCAGGCGCCCCTGGCGGCCGCCCCGCACAGCGAGAACCACATGGGGTGCGCCGGACCGGCGAGGGCCACGCTCCGCTGCGACCAGTCGGCGAGCTCATAGCGGGCCCGGAAGTACCCCCAGTCGGCCAACGAGCCGACGATGCGCGCCGCGGTGTCGACCTCGCCGTTGTCCACGCTCCAATCGATGGCGGCTCGCAGGTTGTCGTGGGCTCGGGCCAGCTCGTCGACGGCGGCGGCCTCCGCCGAGCCTCTCAGCCGCTGACCCTCCCGCTCGGCGACGCCGGCGAAGTGGGCCACGTGAGCCGCTTGCACCGTGGCCACCTCGTCGCCGAGCGATTCCAAGGCGAACTGGCGGATCGTCTCGAGCAGCCGGTACCGAGTGGTGGAACCGGACGTGTCGGTCACGACCAGCGATTGGGCGGCCAGCTCGGTGAGCAGGGCACCGATCCGATCCCGCGCGTCGGAGGCGACCGCGGCGGCGTCGTCGGCCGAGAACCAGCCCGCCATGACCCCGAGGCGGGAAAGGAGCGTCGCCGCCTCCCGGGTGACGAGACCGGCCGACCATTCGATGGCGCCGGACAGCGTGCTCTGGCGAGCGGTCGGTCCCGGGCGGGTCAGCACGTCCAGCCGGCGACGCAGCTCCCGGACGATGTCGGCCGGTGTCTGGGCCCCCAGCCGGGAGGCGGCCAGCTCGATCGCGAGCGGCAGCCCGTCGAGGCTTCGGCACAGCGCCACCAGATCGGCGGCATTGTCGCTCGTGGCCTGGAACGACCGCGGCGCCCGCCGGAGCAACAGGTCGAGCGCAGAGCGTCTCCTGTGGTCCGCCTCTCCGGGTGTGTCGGGCACGACCAGCGGAGGGAGCAGCCACTCGACCTCGCCGTCGACGTGCAGCGCGCTCCGACTCGTGGCGATCACCGTCACATCCGGACACGCACGCAGGATGCTGGCGGTCGAGTGGGCGACCGCCCACACCAGATGCTCGCAGTTGTCCACGACCAGCAGGGCGGGGCCGGTGCGCAGGTGGTCGGTGACGCTCTCCAGCGGGTTCATCCCGGCCCTGGGCTGCACGCGGATGGTTCCCGCGATCACGGCGTCCACGGCCCGCTCGTCCGAAACGGTCGACAGGTCGATCGCCCACCGGCGGTCCCCGTAGGTACCGACGAGGCGTTGGGCCAGCTCGACGGCGAAGCGGGTCTTGCCCACTCCCGCCGGTCCGATGACCGTGAGCAGACGGGTGCCGCCCAACCGCTCCAGGGCCTGGCTGATCTCCTCCTCTCGCCCCACGAGGTCCCCGAGCGGGGTGGGAAACGGCGGCGATTCGGGCACGCCGTGGCGATCTCCCGCAACCTGGTGCCGGAGGATCTGCTCCTCCAACGCCCTCACCTCGGGACTGGGGACGACGCCGAGCTCCCGCCCCAACTCCCCCTCGAGCGACCGGTAGACAGCAAGCGCATCCGCCGGGCGTCCCGACCGGTACAGCACGGTCATGAGCACGGCGGCGAGCTTCTCGTCGTACGGGTCCGCCGCCACCGCCTCCTGAACCAGGGCGCTCACCTCCGGCGCCCGGTCGACCTCCGCCGCGGCTTCGGCGAGACCGATCAGGCAGTCCCGTCGCAACGCGTCCAACGTCGCCCGTTCGGCGTCCGCCCAGGAACCCTCGAGCCCGTCCAGCACCGGGCCCCGCCACTGCGACCACGCCCGCCGGAACGACTCGTACCTCGACGTCACCGAGGAGGCCGTACGCGCCGCGCCCATCAGCGCCTGGACCTCCGCCACGTCGGTCCACAGGGTTGCCACCTCGGCGACGTAGCCGCGATGAGAACCGGTGATCGTGACCGCACCACCGAGGCTTCGGCGGAGGTTGGAGACCTGGGTGCGCAAGTGACCGGATCGCCCCCGGTGACTCCGACCCCCACACCTGGTCCACGAGAACGTCGACGCTGACCCGACGTCCAGGCGAGCGCAGCAGCATGGCGAACACGCTGCGCTGCTTGACCCCGCCCAACTCGACCGCCGTGCCGTCGACGGCCACCGTGAAAGGTCCGAGGAATCTGGCCTCGACCAGGGCTCCCACGCTCGGATGGTACCCATCATGGGGGGAGATCGCCAGCGAACGGGGGTGACCGAAGTCACCACGACGCGGCGATGAATGTCGGAATCTTCCGCGGTCCCTTCGTCTTGACGTCTGTAGACGAACGTGATGCGGAGGCAGTGACGTGAGTGACGGCAACCAGACCGTGAAGCATGGCGATGTCATCGAGTTCACGTTGCGTGGCGAGCGCCGGACCGCTGAGGCGATGCTCGTGACCGCGACGGCGTCGTGTGCTCGACCTCTGACGGAGATCCCCGGGCTGGGGCCGCCTGTCGCTGCTGGAGGACGTGACCGTGTATCGGCCCGACGGAGACGAGGCCGTGGTCGCCGCCTGACGTCGGCGGCGTCGCCAGCGCGGCCCGTCAGACGCTCCCGATGCGAACGAGGGACTTGACGGCCCGGCGCCGGCTGACACGAGTCGGCGGGGCAGGCGAACGAGTGCTCGACTCGCCCGCCGAGGAGCCCCGGCCCCAGACCGGCGTGCGGGGTCACTCGGTTCTAGCGTGAACCTGTGCGTCACGCCACGACGGCCGCCCTGGACGAGCTCGAACCTCTGATCGTCCGGCTGCGCCAACTCGACGGACTCGTCGAGCGGAAGCGCGGCGTCTTCTACCGGAGATCGAAGGCCTTCCTTCACTTCCACGAGAACCCCGCGGGGCTTCACGCGGACGTGCGGCTCGCGGCCGACTTCGAGCGGTTCCGCGTTCAGACCCTCGATGAGCAGGACGCGCTTCTCGACAAGGTCCGACGCTCGTTGGCCGAGCCGTCTGGATGACCCCGTGCCGCACTGAGCATCACTGTGCCGGCGTGCTGGGCTGGATGTTCATGTTGTGGTGGAACACGTTGTCGGGGTCGTACTTGGCCTTCACCTCGGCGAGCCGCCGGTACGTGTCGTCGCCGTAGGCCTCGCGGACGCGGCCCGTGTCGTCGTCGGAGTCGAGGAAGTTCACGTAGACGCCGGCGCGGTGGGGTTGCAGGGCGTCGAGGAACGCTCGGGTCCACGCCGTCTCCGCTGTCCCGACGGTGTCGTCCTCGTCGGGGAGCCAGGCTGCGTCGATGATGATGTTGTGGTCGACATCGCGCCCCGGGTAGGCCGTCGCGTCCCGCGGGGCTCGGGCCACTGCGCCACCGAAGTGGAACATCGCCGCATACGACCTCGGGGAGGTGCCGCGGTAGGCGTGCGCGGCGACGACGTCGATGACCTCGTCGGAGAGGCCGGTGAGGTCCGTGGCCTTCCAGTAGTAGTGCCAGCCATGGGGGACGGTGTCGTCGATGCTGCTCTGCTGGTCGACGTACAGGGTGGGTCCGACCAGATCCACGAGCGGGGTCCCGAACTGGCGGAGCGCACGGACGGCACGCTCACCGTCTTCGACGGGCCCGGCATAGCAGCTGCCCACGGCGATGGCCGGCCGGTACACGAGGTCCTCGTCGACGGCCGGCAGCGGCGGGATCGTGCCGAGCCGGACGATGTTCCCGAGCTCGTCAGGGGCGTCGGTGAGGAACTCGCGGTAGAAGCGCAGGACGTCGGTGGTGTCCTCGGCCGCCCAGAACACCGGTCCGGCCATGACGGTGGGCCCGACCGGGTGCAGCGCGAACCGGAACGAGCTGACGACGCCGAAGTTGCCGCCTCCGCCGCGCAGGGCCCAGAACAGGTCGGGGTGATCGCTGGCCGAGGCCCCCACGATCTCGCCCTCGGCGGTGACCACCTCGGCGTGGACGAGGTTGTCGACGGTGAGCCCGTGCTTGCGCATGAGCCAGCCGAGGCCGCCGCCCAGGCTGACGCCGCCGACGCCGGTGTGGCCCACGATGCCGCCCGTGGTCGCCAGACCGTGCGCCTGCGTCTCGTGGTCGACGTCTCCCCACAGGGCACCGCCCTGGACGAGGGCCGTGCGCTCGACAGGGTCGACAGAGACGGCGCGCATGGCCGACAGGTCGATCACGATCCCGCCGTCGCACACCGCAGTGCCGGCGACGCCGTGACCCCCGCCGCGCACGGCGATCTCGAGGTCGCGGTCGCGGGCGAAGCGCACCGCCGCGGCCACGTCGGCGGTGCCGCGGCAGCGGGCGATCAGCCGAGGTCGTCGGTCGACGGCTCCGTTCCAGACGGCTCGGGCGTCGTCGTAGTCGTGGTCGCCGGGGACGACGACATCCCCCCGGAATCGAGGGATCTGCACCGTGGTTCGAGCTGACATCGCTCCTCCTGGGGTCGATGGGCTCATCGCGACATCGAGGTGCACCCGGAAGAAGTCAGCGATCTGGACTTCGACGTACGGAATCTGGACTTCACGGCGGTCGAGTGGCGCGGGACACTGCGCTCGTGAGGACGTACGGCCAGTACTGCCCGATCGCCCGTGGCGCGGAGATCTTCGCCGAGCGTTGGACGCCGTTGATCATCCGCAACCTGCACCTGGGCTGTGAGACCTTCGGCGAGATCCTGGAAGGTGCGCCCGGGCTCTCCCGCACGCTCCTCACGCAGCGGCTCAAGCAGCTCGAACGCCTCGGCATCGTCGAGTCGGCACCGAAGGCACAGGGCCGCGGGCACCGATACCAGCTCACGAGCTCGGGCCACGACCTGTTCAAGGTCTGTGAGAGCCTCGGCGAGTGGGGAGCGCGTTGGCTCGAGATCGCCCCCGAGAACCTCGATCCGTTCGTGGTCCTGTGGTCGATGTGCAACGCGCTCCGTCGTGACCGACTCCCCGACCGGCGTGTCGTCGTCCGGTTCGACTTCTCCGGCTTCCGGCCCCACGAGCGGTACTGGATGCTGCTCGCGCACGGCGAGGCCGAGATCTGCCGGACGTATCCCGGTCCCGAGGACCTCTACATCACCGCCGACGCCGAGGCGTTCGTGAAGTGGCACCTCGGGCAGCTGTCGTGGGCGGAGGCCACCCGCGACTCCCGGATCCAGCTCCACGGTCCCTCATGGCTCGTGCGGGCCTTCCCGAGCTGGAACGGCCGCAGCATGTTCGTCCACATCAGGCCCGCCGCCACCACTAGCAAGGAGGCGCATGGACTACACGGGATTGGTCAAGAGCCTCGACCTGCCACCCGGGTTCACTCCGCCGCAGGAGCTGACCTACGAGGACATCCGGGCCTCGCCGCTGACGCGGGACGACCTCGACGACGACGTCCGGGGCATCAACGCGAGCCTCGATCTGATCCGACGCACCCGGGGCGGGTGGCCGTCCGCGGCGGTCACCGCCGCGGACAACTACGTCGACCTGGTGTGGCACGAGCTCGAGCTCCGAGAGGGCTACTCGTTCGCCTACGTCGTCCGCCGCGACGACGGCCGTTACCTCGGCTGCTGCTACCTGTATCCGATGGGCCGGCGGGTCGCTCTCACCGACGAACTCGTGCGGCACGACGTCGACGTGAGCTGGTGGGTCACCTCCGAGGCCTACGAGCGCGGCTACTACGCCAAGCTCTACGACGCGCTGGCCGCGTGGGTCCGGACCGAGTTCCCCTTCCGCAACCCCTACTTCTCGAACGCCGAGATCCCCGGGGCCGCTAGCCCACGTTGACGGCCTCGACCTCGAGCTCCAGCTTGACCTTCTTGCCGATGACGAAGCCGCCGGTCTCGAGGGCTTGGTTCCAGGTCATGCCCCACTGCTCCCGGTCGATCTCGCTGGAGGCGGAGAAGGCGATGCGGCGGCCACCCCACGGGTCGCCGCCGGCGCCCTCGAACGACACGTCGAGCGTGACCGGGTTGGTGACACCCCTGAGGGTCAGGTCGCCCTCGACGGTCCAGGTCGTGCCGGACCCGGCGACGCGGGTGGTGCGAAAGGACATCGTCGGGTGGTTCGGCACGTCGAAGAACGTGTTCGTGCGGAGGTGCTCGTCGCGGTTCGGCTCATGGGTGTCGATCGACGCGAGGTCGACGTCGACGGTGACCGTCGACTCCTCCGGGCGGTCGGCGACCTCGATCACCCCGTCGAAGGTGCCGAAGCGGCCCCGGACCTTGGCCAGGCCGAGGTGGCGGACGACGAACTCGACGGCCGAGTGGGAGACGTCGATGGCGTAGGTGCCGGCGACGGGCAGCTCGGCGCCGTCGACGGTGCGGGTGAGGGGGGTCTGGGCCTGGGTGTCGGTCTCGCTCATGGTTCGCTCCTCGTGTCACATCGCTCGGGACCGAGCGATCACGGTGTTGACAAGTCAGGACCGAGCGCTGTGACACGGATGCCGACCCTCAGGGCGATGCCTCACGAGTCGGGTCGTCGCGGGCGATCTGGTCGTGGAGGGCGTGGATGACGGCGCGCACGTCCTCGCGGTCGCCGTGGTGGTTCTCGACGAGGCCGGCGATGTACTCCCGTGCCCAGTGGGTGATGTCGAGCCGGGTCTGTGCGTCGAGGTGCACGACGGGGGCCGCTCGCCATCCGGTGCGGACGGGGCGCCGGTCTCCCGGCTCGGCCGCCTGGTGGGCGTCGATGAACTCCGCGGGCTCGTACCCGGTGGGTCCGAGATCCGGGTTGGGCAGGTACATCGTCATGCCCGCGTCACCCCCCGTCCGAGCGCGGTGCGGGTCACCGCGAGGACCACGTGGCCGTCGTACGCGATGGTACCGACCACTCCCCAGTAGCCGGCGGTGAGCTCGATCGGCCCGATGTCGACGACGGCGTCCGGCCACGTCTGGGCGATGTCGGAAGCGATGGTCATGGCTCCTCCCTGGTGACGGCCTCAGGATCCCGCTCATGGCCCCGGGTCGCCTCCGTCGAACTCCCCAGTCCGCCCTGCGCGGTCGGTCACTAGCCTGAGCAGGACCGGCCGAGGTCAGACGGTTCGTCAGAGCGGAGTGATGGGCATGCCCGATCGTCACGCCGATCCTCGATTGCGTGGCACGCAGCAGGAGTGCGAGGCGCTGGACCGGCTCCTGGCCGAGGTCCGGATGGCTCGTCGAACAGCAGCAGTCCCGTGGTCTCCCGGCCGTGGCGGCGGCCGACGATGACGCCGTGGTCGAGGCCGTGGCCTCCACCTGACGGACCGATGCACCCACCAGCGCCACCCCGGCCCGCGCCCGACCTCGTGGATCGGTGCGTCGACCCGGCGGTGGCCCACGAGGTCGCCGCCGCCTACCTCGACGCGCCCGGGCGGCGCGACAGGCTCGCCGCCGCGGCCTACGCCCGACTCGTCGAGGAGTCGGATCGGCTCTTCCGGTGGATCACCTCGGCGGATCGGGCCGACCCGGTGCGTGTGGTCTTCACGACGTGTCAGACACCGTACGACGGAGCCCGAGAGCTGATCCGCTCGGTCAACGACGACCGGGTGCTCGAGATCACGACCGTGGCCACCGACGCCGCCCGGCGTCACCCGCTGATGAACAGCGACGTGGGTGGCGCCTACGACCGGTTCCGTGCGGTCCACGACGCCCTGGGCCACGCCGGGATGGAGCTCGGCTTCGATCGAGACGGCGAGTTCGCGGTCTGGCTCTTCCAGGAGCGGTTCCACAGCCCCCTCGCCCGCCGGGCCCTCGCCACCGAGCTCCACGCTCAGCACAGCGTGCGCTGGACCACAGGCGACGTGGCCGAACCCAAGGCCGTCCTCCTCGATCCGGCGCTCCTGTCTCGAACCCGCCCCCCTCGGTCCCCGTCACCGGCCCGACGCTCGGGAAACGGCACGCCCGTCGAGGCGGTACCGGCCACGGCAGAATCGGCGGCATGCGTCTGGGCATCGCTCATCACCTCGGCTGGGCCGTGGCCGTCACGGGTTCACCCGACCACAGGGTCGTGGACCGCAGGCGGATCGAGCTGATCGAGCCGGGCATGCCGACCGCTCCGATCCATCACGAGGGCAAACCTCTCGACGACGCCGCCGTCGCCGCGATGGTCGCGCAGGTTCGAGCGTCGGCGATGCGAGCGACCTCGGCGGCGCTGGACGAGCTCGCAGCGGCGCTGCCCGAGCCGATCGTGTCGATGTCGTTGCGCGCGTGGCCATCGGACTTCCCCGACGACATCGCCGTCCAGCGGCGCGTGCCCTACGAGGCGCGCGCCGACTCGGTCATGTACCGCGAGGTGCTGGCCGACCTCGCACGCGAGCGCGGCTGGGAGGTCCACCTCTTCGAGGCCAAGGACGTCGAGGGGCAGGCGATCGGCATCCTGGGTGAGCGGGCCGACGACGTGCTGCACGGTCCTCGGGCGACGCTGGGGCCGCCCTGGGCCAAGGATCATCGGATGGCCCTCGCGGCGACGATCGTGGCCGGCTGAGCCGCCGCGTGACGTCGGCGGCCCGCGGCGGCGGGTCAGAACGATGTGCGGTTGGCCGTCGGCATCTCGATGGAGATGCCCTGCCCCTCGCCCAGGTAGAAGAGGACCCCCGTGCGGAGGATCTCGTCGAAGGCCCAGGCGACGCTCGGTGACAGGGGCAGCAGGAGCGCGCCTTCGCGGATGGCCACGAATCGCGGCCAGGCCCACTCGACGAGCCCGTCCCAGTACGGCTCCCGGGGGATCCCCAGCCCGTTGGTGATCTCGTCACCGAGCATGTAGCGGGTCAGGGCGTGGAGCGGCGGGCGCAGGATGCTGCGGCCGTCCCCGTTGAGGTCGAGCTGGGCGATGTCGAGGAGGATGTCCGCCAGCGCGATCCCCTCGGGCGTGGCCCCCAGGATCGGGTCGAGGACCTGCGCGGACTGGGCGTTGGCTTCGGCCCACGTTGCCGGGATGTACTCGTCCAGGACGCCGAGCATGTGGGCGGACACCTGCCACAGGTGCAGGAAGGCGTCGGTCTCGGCCTGGGGCATGCGCAGCTGCCACTTGTTCAGCTGGCGCATGGCGAAGGTGGCCAGGCTGTGCCAGGTGACCATGATGTCGGCCTGGCTGATCGGGATCGGCTTCTGCCCTCCGACCTCGGGCCAGTGCGGCGACTGCGGCAACAGGTGTCGGACGGCCGCGTGCACCATCCGGGTCTTGACCGCGGTCACCACCATGTCCCCGCCGGGCTGATAGGCGTTCAGGTCGCCGATGTCGTGCCCGAGCTTGCCCGTCTTGGTGATGCGGTCCCGCATGTCGGAGCCGCCCTTGGAGTAGTAGACGGCGCGAGCCTCGTTGGGGATCGCGGTGCTCATCATGCCGCTGCCGAACCCGTACAGGAGGCCGAGGTAGAGGCCCCGCTTCTTGTAGAAGTCGCCCGCGGTCCGCAGCTTGTCCTGATCGACCCACGACGGCAGCTGTCGAGCCTGCTCCATGAAGTCCCGCACGTCGGCGGGGAGTCCGGCCGGCAGCGGTTGGGAGTTGTAGGTCCAGGTCCTCAGGAGCTCGTTCACCCTGGGCACGTCACCGCGGTCGAGCAGGGACGCGACCAGCGGATCGGCCTGCTCGTCCCACACCCAACGCGGGTCATCGCCCGCACCCTCCCCCGCGACCGAACCCGAGGGCTTCCAGGTCCACAGCGAGCGCGCGCCGGCCGGCGACGCCATCGCCAGCGCACCGGCCGCGCCCAGCGCGCCACCCCCGAGCAACACCTTGCGCCTGCTGATCTCCATGGGCCCCTCTCCTCTGCGAGCAGCTTGCTGATACGATGCAACACGTGATGCATCTCTGTATCAAGGATCAGAACACAGGTGTGGTATACGTCACAAGCCCCTTGTTCCCGACCGTCCGCGAGGAAGCTGTGATGGTGGAACGTGCGTCCTCCGCCTCGACAGCGTCGGGCTCCGACTCCGTCCTGGTGGACGCCCTCACGGCCGCCGTCGAAGGCGTCGTCGACAACGACGACGAGACCAGCACCCGCATCCTCGATGCCGCCTACGAGGTGTTCTGCCGCATCAGCGTCCAGCGGTCCACGATGGAGGACGTCGCCCGGCGCGCCGGAGTCTCCCGGATCACGATCTACCGGCGGTTCGCGACCAAGGGCGCGTTGGTCGACCAGGTGGTCCGTCGCGAGGTTCGGCGCTACTTCGACCAGTTCCTCATCGACATCCAACAGGCCGAGACCGCCGCTGACCGGGTCGTGCTCGGCTTCGTGAGCGCGTTGCAGGCGTTCCGGCGGAACCCGCTCATCGGAGGGCTGATGGCGGCAGACCCGGACGCGCTCGTCCCCTCCACCATCGGGGACGGCGGGCGCACCCTCGCCTCCGTGCGGACGTTCGTCGCGGGCCAGCTCCGACGCGAACAGGAAGCGGGCAACGTGTCCAGCGCCGTGAACGTGGACATCGTCGCCGAGCTGATGGTCCGGGTGTGCAGCTCGTTCCTCGTCATCCCGAGCCACATCATCGACCTCGACGACGATCGAGCAGCTGCGCGACGCTGGCCCGGCAGTTCCTCGTCCCGATGTTGCAGCCGACCGGATCGTCGGACTGAGGGCGCGCTCGCTCGGAGCAGCACGATCACAGCAGGGGGGATTCGCATGGTGGGGAACGGAACGTCCGGCGGGATCACGCGACGCCGGTTCCTGGGGTACGCGGCGGCCGCGCCAACGCTGGCCGTCGGCGTGCGCATGGCCGACGCCGTCCTCGGGCGGGACGCACCCGCCGGCGCGCAGGTGGCCGAGCTCGTCGACTTCACCGACGCGCTCACGCTGGCCGCCCTTCCCACCCAGCACCTGCTCGTGATCGAGGTGACGGCCGCCAACCGGGTGGTGGTGCGGCTGCCTCGGGCCGAGGTGGGGCAGGGCATCACCACGGCGGTGGCCCAGATCGTCGCCGAGGAGCTCGACGCCCGGCTCACCGACGTCGACGTGGCGCTCGAGGACGCCCGACCCGAGCTGCTGTTCAACCAGCTCACCGGCGGCTCCAACAGCGTCCACGCCCTCTATGGACCGCTGCGGGCGGCGGCGGCCGGCGCCCGGGCACGACTCGTCACCGCGGCCGCCTGGAGGTGGAGCACCCCCGCCGGCGAACTGGTCGCCGTCGACACCACGATCGTGGCCCCCGACGGGCGCACCGCCACGTACGGCGAGCTGTCGGCGGCGGCCGCGACCGTCGCGATCCCCGCCGTGCCACCCGTGCCCAAGGACCCCGAAGACTTCACCGTCGTCGGCCGGCCGACCACCCGCATCGACGCCCGCGACATCGTCACCGGGCGCGCCCGCTACACCCAGGACCTCACCGTTCCCGGCGCCCTGCCCTGCGTGGTCGCCCGGCCGCCGACGCTCGGCGGGACGGTGCGCACGGTCGACGACACGGTGGCCCGGTCGCGGCCAGGCGTCGTGGCCGTCACCCGCATCCCCAGCGGTGTCGCCGTGGTGGCCGAGTCGTTCGACCAGGCTCTGGCCGCCCGCGACGCCCTGGTCGTCGACTGGCGCCCGGGGCCCAGCGCCGGCCTGTCCGACGCGGACGTCTCGTCGCGGCTGGCGGCGGCGAACCCGCCGTTCGTCCTCCCGCCGCTGGGCTCGCTGACCGTCGACCGCACCTTCGAGTTCGCGTTCGTGCCACACGCCCCGCTGGAGGTTCTCAACTGCGTCGCCGACGTGCGGGCCGATCGGGCCGAGCTGTGGCTGCCGTCGAAGAGCCCGATCGTCGCCGCCCAGTCGGTGGCCCTCGCGCTCGGCCTGCCGGCCGACCGGGTGACCCTGCACGTCGTCCGGGGCGGCGGCTCGTTCGGTCGTCGGCTGTTCTTCGACCCGGCCATCGAGGCGGCGCTGGTGTCGCGGGCCGTGGGCCGGCCGGTCCGGCTCCTGTGGACCCGGGCCGACGACATGCACCACGGTCGCCTCCGGCCCGCCAGCCACCACCGGGCCCGCGCCACCCACCTGCTGGGCCAGGTGCTGAGCTACGACCACCGCATGGCCTCGGTCGCGCTCGACGGCAGCCACGGCCTGGGCGAGCTCCTCACGGCGGTCGGCGCCCAGGCGCTCGGTGCCGTGGGGCCGGCGATGTTCCAGCTCAGCCAGATCGACCTCTACCACTTCGGCGCCCAGACCCGGTCGCTGCGCGAGGTCGACCTCGCCTTCCCGACCGGGAGCTGGCGGTCCGTGTTCTCCGGCCAGGTGCGCACCGTCGACGAGGTCATGGTCGACGAGCTGGCCAGAGCCCTGCGCCGGGACCCGCTGGCGTTCCGGCGGTCCCGCCTCCGCTCCGCCCGGCTGGGGGCGGTCCTGGACCAGGTGGCGGAGGCCGGATCGTGGGGGCGGCCGATGGCGGCGGGCACCGCGCAGGGCATCGGGCTCCACGAGGAGTACAAGAGCGTCGTCGCGTTCCTGGTCGAGCTCGACGCCCGCGACCGCTCACGTCCGCGGGTGACGCGGGCCGTGGCCGCCGTGGACGTCGGCCGGTCGATCAACCCCCGGGGCCTCGAGGCCCAGATGCAGGGGGCCCTCGTCGACGCCCTGTCGGTGACCCTGCGGGCGGGGGTGCACATCGACGGCGGGGCGGTGCGGGAGAGCAGCTACACCGACTTCCGCTACGCCCGCATGCGGGACACCCCGGTCGAGGTCGAGGTCCACGTCATGCCCCCGACGGGCGAGCCCGGCGGCGCCGGCGAGCTGGGCGTTCCCGCCGCCAGTGCCGCCGTCGTCAACGCCTGGACACGCGCCACGGGCGCGCTGCCCCGCCGCTTCCCGATCGTGCCCTGAGAGGAGCCGACAGTGCCGTCCTACAGCTTCGAGCTCAACGGCGAGACCGTGACCGTCGACGTGGCCGACGACGCCTCGCTCCTGTGGGTCCTGCGGGACACGCTCGGGGTCACCGGCCCGAAGTACGGGTGCGGCGTCGGGGTGTGCCGGGCCTGCACCAGCCACCTCGACGGCGCCGCCTTCCAGCCGTGCACCACGCCCGTCGCCGACTGCGCCGGCCGCGCCGTCACCACCATCGAGGGACTGGCCGACGGCGACACGCTCCACCGGGTGCAGCAAGCGTGGATCGACGAGGACGTCGCCCAGTGCGGCTACTGCCAGCCGGGGCAGATCATGGCCGCCGCCGCCCTGCTGGCCGAGAACCCGAACCCCACCGACGCCGACATCGACGCACTCGAGAACGTCTGCCGCTGCGGCACCTACGTGCGCATCCGCCGAGCGATCCACCGCGCCGCCGGCACGTGACGCGCCCGCCGGGCGTGGTGAGGCGGAGGCGCCCGAGTCCCGCGATTCGCCCGTCCCCGCGGACTCACACCACGGCGACGGCGTCGATCTCGACGAGGAACCCGGGGGCCAGTCCGGCGACCACGTGGACCGTGATGGCCGGCGGCGGGTCGGCCGGGTTCCACACCTGCTGGAAGGCGGCCACACCCTCGTCGAACGAGTGCCCGTCCGCCACCGCGATGGTCCAGTGCACGATGTCGGCCAGGCTCGCCCCCTCGCTCTCGAGGATGGTGGCGAGGTTGCGGAATGCCTGGCCGGCCTGCTCGCCGACCGTGGGACCGACGACCTTGCCGTCGGCGTCGACGCCGTTCTGCCCGCCGATGTAGATCGTCTTCGCCGGCTGTTCGACCACGACGGCCTGGCTGAAGGCCGGGCTGCGGTGGAGCCCCTCGGGGTTGATGTGCCGCGTGCTCATGTGTGTCGCCTCCGTTGACGATGACCAGTGTTCGTCGTGACACCCGGTAGTCGTGATTACCGGTGCACGCGACACCGGTAATACCGGTACGGTCGACACCAGTTATAGTGGATTCATGCGAGCCAGCGCAACCGGACGGGTGCTGACCGACCCCCGGGGAGGGTCGTTCCGCTTCGACGCCGGTGCCGTCTGCCTGGACTTCGCCCACACCGGCGGCGAGGGCCCCTATGCGGTGTTCGAGACCCTTCACGAACCTGGCGACCTGGCCGACTGGTTGGCCCAGCCGCCGCTGGCCGCGGTCATGACGGTCCCGGTGACCGCCCGCGAGCTGGTGGCGGCCAAGGCCCTCCGCCAGGCGATCTGGGACACGGCGCACGCCCGGGCGGCGCGGCGCCCGCTTCCCGCCGGGGCGCTGGCGACCATCAACCGGACCGCGGCCGCGGCGCCGCTGGTCCCCGAGCTGGCCGACGGCGCCACGACCGCCGGGTGGGCGCCGCCGGTTCGGGCGACGCAGGCGCTGTCGACGCTGGCGCGGGAGACGATCGAGCTGCTCTCCGGGCCGCTCTCCGGGCGCATCCGCGAGTGCGCGAGCGACGACTGCCCGCTGGTGTTCGTGGACTCGTCGCGCCCCGGCGCTCGGCGCTGGTGCGCCATGGAGCGGTGCGGCAACCGCCACAAGCTCCGCGCCCTCCGCGCCCGGCGGGCCACCGACGTCGGCTAGCTCAGGTCCTGCTGGTGGGGTTCCAGGTCGACCCGGACGGTTGCGAGGTCAGTTCCTGCGATCCGCGCTCACGACACCCGAACGGGCGCCGGCCCGGTCGAGATGGTCGCCCGGACCCACCTCCCGTGTCGGCCGAGCCCGACCCCGAGGTGCACGCGTTCGTCAACGACCTCGAGCGACCGGTCGGCGCTCGTCCGCCACTCAGCCCTCGTCCTCGGGCAGGAAGGCGTCGACCTCCTCGAGGAAGCGGCCCCACGCCGGCTCGTCCGGGCGCAACAGGTGGTTCCGGCTGTCGAGCGGCACCAAGCGACTGCCGGGGATGAGCGCGGCCAACTGGCGAGCCTGCTCGAACGGCACCCGCAACTCGTCCCGGGCGTGGAGGATCAGGGTCGGAACCTCGATCCGACGTGCGGCCCCGGTCACGTCGATCTCGGCCCACGCCGCCAACAACTGGGCCGCGTTCTCGGCCGGCGTCGTGCGGCGCAGCAGCTCGGCGAAGGCGTCCCACAGCTCGGGGGAGGCGTCGGGGATGAACGACGACGTGAAGAAGCGGCGGAACGTCGGGTCGTCGCGGCCCCAGCCCACGCGGGCGATCTCGACCTGGAGGTCGGCCTCGCGGCGCTCGTCTTCGGTGCGAGCCCGCCGGCGCCGACCCTGCGCGTAGGAGCCGATGAGCACGAGCCGGCTCACGCGCTCGGGGTGCCGGTCGGCGTAGGCGATGGCGACCGGCCCACCCTGCGACACGCCGAGCAAGGGGAACCGCTCGAGCCCGAGCTCGTCCACCACCGTCTCGAGGTCGTGGACGAAGGCGTCGATCGACCACTCCCCGATGTCGTGATCCGAGAGCCCGCACCCCCGCTCGTCGTAGCGCACCAGCGTCCGGCCGTCGGCCAGCCCCTCGAGCCAGTGGCGCCACACCGGGCTGTGCCAGTCGTAGTCGAGGTGGGTGATCCAGTGGGCCGCACGGACGAGCGGCGGGCCGTGGCCGACCGTGGCGTAGGCGAGCCGTACCCCGTCGGAGGTCGTGCAGAAGCGGATCACCTGCTCCGGTGGCGCCGCGCCGTCCCCCGGGCGCGACCTGGGCTCGCCGTCCGCCACGCGCACGTCGGCGACGAACCGGTAGCCACGCCCGTGGACGGTGCGGATGACCTTCTGGGCCGAGCCGTCGTCGCCCACGGCCTGGCGGGCCGCCTTGATGCGACTGCTGAGGGCCGACTCGCCCACGAACCGGTCGCCCCAGACGGTGTCGAGCAGCTCGGTCTTGGGGACGACCCGGTGGCGGTTGGCGAGGAGAAGTGCCAGCACGTCGAACACCTGGGGCTCGACGTGCACCGGCTCGCCGCCACGGCACAGCTCGTAGCGGTCGGTGTCGAGTACGACGTCGTCGAACACGTGGCGCACGGCAGGCATGGTGCCACCTGCGGCGCCCGATGACCCTCGGGGTCACGACCCGCCCCCGCGGCGGGCGGGAACGACGCGGCGACGGTCAGCCCACGACGGCCGACAGGATCCACAGGGCCGGCATGCCCGCGGCCAGGGCGGCGTACGTCGATCCGGTGCAGCGGACGGCGACGACGGCCGTGGCCACGGCGCCGACCGGCGCCAGCGACGCGGCGTCCGCCGTGACCTGCCCGGCGAGCCCTGCGGCCGCCAGGGCGGCGAACGCAGCCGGCACGGCGAAGCGGGTCGCCCGCCCCAGCACGGGGGGAAGCTCGGTGCGGGCGGCCAGGGCGATCATGCTGATCCGGAGCACGTAGGTGCCCACCCCCGCCGCGGCGATCACGAGCCAGGCGTTCATCGGTCGCTCCCCTCGGTGAGCAGCCCGGCCGCGACACCGGCGGCGATCGCCACCATGACCCCCGCGTGCATCGGAGCGGACACGGCACCGACGGCGATCGCCACGGCGACCACCACCGCCCAGCACGTGGCGCGGTCGTCGAGCCGGGCGGCCACCTCCCCCGCCAGGAACAGGGGGATGACGAAGTCGAGCCGCAGGGCGGCGGGAAGGCGCGTCCCCGCGGTCGCTCCGACCCCGATGGCGACGAGCCACACCACCCACAGGAGCGCGGCGCCCCCGATGTAGTGGAGGTGACCGCGGCGGGGGTCGGTCGCGTGGCGGTAGCCGTCCACCCCCACGGCCACCGACGGATCGACCAGCAGGTAGGCGGCGAGCGCCCGGAACCAGCGCGGCGTGCCCTGCCAGTGCTCGGCCATGGTCGCCGAGTAGAGGACGAGCCGGAGGTTGATGACGAGGGCCGTGGCCAGCACGACCAGGGGAGCGGCGCCGGCGTCGAGCAGCTCGATCGTCGCCACCTGCGCGCTCCCGGAGTACACGAGTGGCGCGGTGAGCCAGCCGGCCGCCGTCGGGATGTCGGCTCGCGCCGCGCTCACGCCGATGACCAGGCCATAGGGCACGAGGCCCACGAGCCACGGCGCCATCGCCCGTGCGCCGCCGACGAGGTCGCGCCCTGGGCTGCCGGGCGTCGCACCCGCTGGCCGCGGGGGCACCGTCAGCGGCGCCAGGGCCACGGGACCGCCCGCCACGTCGATGTCCGACCTCCTCATGGGCATCAGCGTGCGGGACGGAGCGCCCGCACACTTGAAGACGCCGTGAGGAGGCCGTGGAGATCCGCCACGGCGCGGTCGGGTCGTGGCCTCCCGGGACTCTCCCGACCCTCTCCAAGCTTGTGCCTCGGGGGCAGCAGACGATCGGGGCATCGATCCTCGTCCCCGGGAGTGCCGTCATGCTCACCGATGCCAACCCGATGACCCACGGCGTCGCCACCGGCCGCCGATCGAGCGGTACCGCCGTCGAGGTGTTCGACGTCGCCCAGGTCACGCAGGGTCGCACCACCCTGCGCGACGTCTCGTTCTCGGTGGCGCCGGGCGAAGTCGTCGCCATCGTCGGGGGCAGCGGGGCGGGGAAGACGACGCTGCTCGAGACGATGGTCGGCATCCGGCAGCCGGCCGCGGGAGAGGTCCGCATCGCCGGTGCTCGAGGTCGTTCGGACGTCGGCTACGTCCCCCAGGACGACATCATCCACCGGGACCTCCCGCTGGCCCGCACGCTCCGCTACGCCGCGCAGCTCCGTCTCCCCGCCAGCACGGCACCGGCCGCGGTGGACCGCATCGTCGACGAGACGCTCGCCGCGCTCGACCTCGCCGAGCGCGCGACCGTGCGCGTGGGTTCGCTGTCAGGTGGGCAGCGCAAGCGGGCGAGCATCGCGGTGGAGATGCTCACCCGTCCGGCGGTGTTCTTCCTCGACGAACCGACGTCGGGCCTCGACCCGGCGACCGCCCGTGAGGTGCTGCGCCTCCTGCGCCGGCTGGCGGGTGCCGGCACGACGATCGTCCTCACGACGCACAGCCCGACCGACATCGATCTGTGCGATCGGATCGTGTTCCTCGCTCGCGACGGCTACCTGGCCTTCGTGGGGACCCCCGCCGAGGCGCGGCGGCACTTCGCCACCGACGACCTCATCGTCGCCTACGAGCGCCTCGCGCTGGAGGACACCCCCGAGGCGTGGGCGCAGCGGTTCACGGAGATCCGGAAACGCAGCGGTCACGAGGCCCGACGCGCCTCCGGGGCGACGCCGACGGCGGCTCCACAGCAGTCGGCGTCGAACCCGTCCGGCGAACCTGACCCGCTGGCCCGCCGGCGAGCGGGACCGCTCCGCCAGTGGGCCGTCCTGACCCGACGCAACGCCGACCTCCTGGTCCGCAACCGGCTGACGCTGGCGGTGCTCGTCGGGTCGCCGGCGCTGGTGATCGGCATGATGGCCGTGCTCTTCCGCCCCGGGGCGTTCGCCACCGGGGCCACCTCGGCGGCCGAGGCGACCCAGACGGTGTTCTGGCTGGCCTTCGCCGGGTTCTTCTTCGGGCTGACCTACGGGCTGCTCCAGATCGTCGGGGAGATGGCCATCCTCAGGAGGGAGCGGATGGCGGGGCTGCACGTGACGGCGTACGTCGGTGCGAAGGTGGCCGTGCTGACACCGGTCCTCCTCGTGGTGGCGGGCGGGATGCTCGCGGTGCTCCGTGCCCTCGACCGGCTTCCGTCAGCGAGCGGCAGCGTCTACGCCGCGCTGCTCGTGACCCTCACGCTCGAAGCACTGGCAGCGCTGGCGCTCGGGCTGCTCGCCTCCGCCGCGGTGACCGACGTGGCGCAGGCCACGTTGGCGCTGCCCATGCTGTGCTTCCCGCAGGTCCTGTTCGCAGGGGCCATCGTCCCGGTCCCCGACATGGCGCCGCCGGGCCGGGCGATGAGCCTCGGGCTGGCCAACCGGTGGGCGTTCGAGTCCCTCGGGCGGGCGCTCGGCGTCGACCGGCTGGCGGCCGGTCTGCCCGGCGTCGTCCCACCACGCCGCGTTCACCGGGAGCCCGGTCGCAGGGTGGGTCGTGCTCGCGGGCTTCGTGGGGCTGCTGCTGGCCGCGACGGTCGCCGTGCTGAACCGCCGGGCACCCGCCTGAGCCGGTCGCAACGGCGGACGTCGCCCCCCGCACCCGACGACCGTTGATCCCCGGGCACGCGGTCCGTACGCTCTGCGCCCCGACGGCCGCGGCGAGGTCCACCCCCGATGACCGACACGACCCTGTCGTCGCTGGTGGTCATCGCCTTGGTGGCCACGGCGGCGCCCGTCGTCAGCGACCTGCTCCAACCCTGGGTGAGCATCCCGACCGTGGTGCTCGAGATCGCCGGCGGGATCGTCATCGGGCCGGTGCTCGACGTCGCTCACGAGGACGAGGTCATCGGGTTCCTGTCCGCCCTCGGGCTGGCGACACTCATGTTCCTGGCGGGCGTCGAGATCGACCTCGCCCGCGTCCGCGGTCGCCCGCTGCAGCGGGCGGTGACCGGTTGGCTCTTGTCGCTCGTGCTCGGCATCGCCCTCGGCGTCGCGCTCACCGGCATCGACGGCACGCGGTCGGGCCTCGTCGTCGGCCTCGCGGTGACGACGACCGCGCTGGGCACGCTGTTGCCCATCCTCCGTGACAGCGGTGAGCTGCGGACGGACTTCGGCACCGAGGTCCTCGCCGGCGCCGCGGTGGGCGAGCTCGGCCCCTTGGTGGCCATCGCCCTCCTCCTGTCCACCGACCGGCCGGCGCACACGGTGATCGTGCTCGTCGCCTTCGTGGCGATCGCCCTCGCAGCCGCTGCGCTGGCCATGCGGCCGCGGGGGCGACGGCTCGGCCGGTTGCTCGACACCACGCTCGACACCAGCGGCCAGCTGGTCGTGCGGGTGATCGTCCTCCTCCTGGTCGCGATGGTGTGGGTGGCCGCCGAGCTCGGCCTCGACGTGCTCCTCGGCGCGTTCGCGGCGGGCATGGTGTTCCGGCTCTTCTCGGCGGAAGCCAGTGAGCGCGAGGCCGAGATGGTGGAGGCCAAGCTGCAGGGGCTCGGGTTCGGGTTTCTCATCCCGGTGTTCTTCATCGTCAGCGGCATGCGGTTCGACCTCGACGCCCTCGTCGAGGACCCGATCATCCTCGTGGCCGTGCCCGCCTTCGTGGTCGCGTTCCTCGTCGTCCGCGGCGGCCCCGCCTTTCTGCAGCACCGGGCCTGGCCGATGCCCGACCGGCTCGCGCTGTGCTGCTACCTCGCCACCGAGCTGCCGCTGGTCGTCGTGATCACCGGGATCGGGGTCCAGACCGGACGCCTGCGCACGGCCACCGCCGCTGCACTCGTGGCCGCGGCGATGCTGTCGGTGCTCGTCCTGCCGCTCGCCGCCGCCCGATTCCGCGGTGACCGCGCGGGCGTGGCGCCCGACTGACGCTCCTGTCGGAGCAGACCCCGCGGCAACCGAACTTCCTGGCCGGTGCGTCCCCGACCGACGAGCATCGGGGGGTGACCTCCCTGCACGATCTGCTCGTCGACGCGGCGGCCCGGGCCGCAGCGCACCGTGACCAGGCGGCCGAGTTGCCGGTGTTCCCGGCCGACGTCGACCTCGAGGACCTCCGTCGCCGACTGGAACCCCTCCCCGACGGCCCGACCCCCGCGGCCACCGTCGTGGGCGAGCTCGCCGACGCCGTCGAACCGGCGCTCGTCGCCACCACCGGGCCGCGGTACTTCGGCTTCGTGGTGGGTGGCGCCCTCGACGCGGCCACCGCGGCGGACGTCCTGACGGCCGGCTGGGACCAGCCCGCATTCAACCCGCTGACGTCCCCGGGCGCCGCGGTGGTCGAGGAGGTCGCGGGGGCGTGGCTGAAGGACCTGCTCGGCCTCCCGGTCGGTGCGTCGGTGGGCTTCGTGACCGGCGGGCAGGGGGCCAACACCGTGGCGCTCGCCGCCGCCCGCCATCACGTCCTCGCCCGGGCGGGTTGGGACGTCGAACGGCACGGGCTCGCCGGCGGCCCCGCAGTGCGGGTGGTGGCCAACGGCGAGCGCCACGCCACGATCGACCGCACCCTGCGCCTGCTCGGGTTCGGGACGGACGTGATCGAGCCGGTGGCCACCGATGGCGAGGGAGCCATCGACGTCGACGACCTCGCCCGCGTCCTCGCGGCCGGGCCGACGGGACCCGAGGGGCCGACGATCGTGAGCCTCCAGGCCGGCAACGTGAACACCGGAGCGTTCGACGACCTCGTCGCCGCCACCACGGTCGCCCACGACCACGCCGCATGGGTCCACGTCGACGGCGCGTTCGGGCTGTGGGCCGCGGCCAGCCCGACCACCCGGCACCTGACAGCGGGGATCGAGGCCGCGGACTCGTGGGCGGTGGACGGCCACAAGTGGCTCAACGTCCCCTACGACAGCGGCTACGTGTTCTGCGCCCACCCGGCGGCCCACGTCGCCGCCATGTCGTTCACCGCGGCGTACCTGACGGGGCACGGCGAGGGCGGGTTCCGGGCGCCGTCGGACTACGTGCCCGAGTCGTCCCGGCGGGCCCGGGGGTTCGCGACCTACGCCGGCCTGCGCGAGCTGGGCCGGTCGGGGGTGGCCGACCTCGTCGACCGGTGCTGCGGGTCGGCGCGGCGCTTCGCCGACCGGTTGGGCGAGGTCGACGGCGTGGACATCGCCAACGACGTCGTGCTCAACCAGGTCCTCGTCGGGTTCGGCGACGACGACCGCACCGACCGGGTCGTCGACGAGGTGCAGCGCTCGGGGGTGTGCTGGCTCGGGGCGACCTCGTGGCACGGTCGCCGGCTCATGCGCATCTCGGTGTCCAACTGGCGCACGACGGCCGCCGACGTCGACCGGTCGGTCGACGCCATCGTCGCCGCCTACCGCGCCACGGGCTGACCGGGCGTCCGCACGGCCGCGCGCTCGACACGTCGTCGGTCGGGGGACGCCCCGAGCCCGCGCGCATCGGGGCGTCCTCCGGCGTCGCTCGTCAGCGGGCGACGAGACCGCCGTCGGCGTGGACGACGGACCCGGTCACGAAGCTCGAGGCGTCCGACGCCAGGAACAGCGCGGGTCCCACCATCTCGGCCGGAGACGCCGCCCGTTGCATCAGCGACGCCTTGGCCATCCACTCGGCCGCCTCGGGTCCCGCGTTCCGCACCATGTCGGTGTCGACCGTCCCGGGCGCCAGCGCGTTGACCCGGATGCCGTGGGACGCCAGGTCGGCCGCCATCGACTTCGTGTACGACACCATCGCCGCCTTCGCCGCCGCGTACATCGCCACGTCCGCCGAGAACAGCCACGCCCCCGCCGACACCACGTTGACGACCGAGGCGTGGGCCGACGCATCGAGGTGCGGCAGCGCCTCCTGGATGAGGAACACCGGGCCCCGCACGTTCACCTCCACCGACTTGGCGAACGCCGCCTCGGTGAACGCGCCGACCGGCTCGGCCAGGGCGTTGGCCGCGTTGTTCACCACCACGTCGATGCCGCCGAACCGATCGACCGCCGCGGCGACGAGCCTCCGCACGTCGTCGAGCGACCCCATGTGGCAGGGCACGCCGATCGCCTCGGCGCCGGCCGCGCCGAGGGCGTCGGCCGCTTCGGCACAGGCGTCTGCCTTGCGGCTGGCCACGACCACCTTGGCCCCCGCGGCGGCGAACCCCTCCGCCACAGCCCGCCCGATCCCACGCGTGCCTCCCGTGACGATCGCGACCCGCCCATCGAGGCGGAACAGCTGGTCTACATCCAGGCTCATCCGGTCAGCCTGCCCGCGCCGTGACGTCTGCCACCAACCGTCGACGGTTGCCCTGCTCGGGTGGCGCGTCTCACCGGCGCCCCGGCGGGCACGCCGCGGATCAGGCCGGCTGCACCGGCCCGGGCGACTCGTCGCCGGGCGGCGGCGCGCGTCCTCGGGAGCGCCGGTGGCCGGCGGAGCCTCGTCGCCTGCGGGCGAAGCCGCCACCACCGCGCCCGGCTCATCCAACGCGGCCCGGATGCGTTCGAGCCACAGCGGATCGAGGTTGGCGTAGACCAGCCGGGCGCCCGCGAACCGCTCGAGCTCGGCCACCAGGGCCGCCGGGATCGAGCTTCTCCACCAGCAGGGCGAGCGTGGTCGTGCCGGACGCCACCGCGTCACGGAACCACGCCACCCACTCGTCGGACACACCGTGGTCGATGATCTTGGCGGCGACCGCCCCGGTGCCGGCCCCGACCCCCGCACCGACGACCCAGCCCACCGGCCCGCCCAGGATCAGGCCGAACAGGCTCGCCCACAGGGCGCCGGACAGCGCGCTGCGGCCGGGGCCGGGATCGGTGGTCTCGCGCACCATCGTGCGCCCGTTCTCGTCCTTCGTGACGAACACCGCGTCGACGAGCTTCAAACGCTCCTGCGACGCCAGGCGCCCCGTGGCGGTGAGGAACTCCTGGGCGCGGTACGTGTCGGCGAACGAGATGCCGACGAGCGTGCGCGGCTTGCCTTCGGTGCCGGACCCGGACGTGTCGGTCATGGCTGCAGCCTCCCACATCGCAACCTGTTGTCTCTGACCAGCCCAAACATTGCATTTCTGTGACAGCACCGTCGAGCTGTGGCCTAGATTGCCCATCGCCGGGCACACACACGAGCTGGGGAGCGACGTGGGACGTAAGCGTTGGGGACATGCCGTGCCGCGGGCGCTCCTGGCCGCGGCCGTCGGCGCCACGCTGCTCGCGCCCGGGCCGACCGGCGCCCAGGAGCCGTCGGCCGAGGAGCAGCGCGAGGCGGTCCGCGAGCAGGCGGCCGCGGTGGCCGGCGAGATCGACGTCCTCACCGCACAGGACGCGGAGATCCAGGCCGCCCTCACCTCCGTGCAGGCCCAGGTCGCCGCCCAGCAGGTGGTCGTCAACCAGGCCGCCGACGCCCAGGCGTCGGCCGACGCCGCCGTGACGGCCTCGGCGGAGCAGATCGCCGCGCTCGAGACCGAGACGGCCGAGCTCGACGCGGCCATCGACCAGATGATCGTCGACGCCTTCCTCCACCCCCCGATGGACCACGCGCTCGACGCGTTCAAGGCCGAGACCGTCGCCGACGCCACGCTGAAGAACGGCCTGGTCGACCTCCAGGCCGACGAGGACGCGGCCACGCTCGACCGGCTGGCGGAGGCCGAGGAGGAGCTGTCGGTCCAGAAGGTCCGGCAGGAGGGGCTCGCCGCCGAGGCCGCGCAGACGCACGCCGACGCCGACGCGGCCATGGCCGACCTCGACGCCGTGCTCTCGGTCCAGACCCAGCTGGCCACCGAGGTCGAGGCGCGCCTGAACGCGAAGCTCGCCGAGGCGGAGGCCCTGCGCACGTCGGATGCCGCCCTGTCCCAGCAGATCGCCGCCGAGCAGGCCGCGCTCGCCGCCGCCCTGGCCGCGAGCCAGTCCCCGCCGGCGGGCACGCCGTCGACGATCCAACCGGTGCCGGGGGGCCTGGCGACCGTCAGCTGCCCTGGCGGCGGGTCGATCACGGTGGCCGGGGCGATCGCCGCCGACGTGCAGGCGCTCCTCGATGCGGCCGCCGCCGACGGCATGCAGATGTGCGGCGGCGGCTACCGCGATCCCGCCGAGCAGATCGCTCTGCGCGAGGCCCACTGCGGGACCTCCGACTACGCCATCTACGAGATGCCGTCGTCGGAGTGCAGCCCGCCGACGGCCCGGCCGGGCACGTCGATGCACGAACAGGGCCTGGCCATCGACTTCACGTGCAACGGCGGTGGGGCGCTGAGCTCGAGCTCGATCTGCTTCACCTGGCTGTCGAACAACGCCGCCACCTACGGGCTGTACAACCTGCCCAGCGAGGCGTGGCACTGGAGCACGAACGGCAACTGACCGGGGTCGGGCGGCGCGTCGACACGCCGGTCGTCGCGCCCACGACGTTCCCGCGCGCCGTGCTGGAGGAACGTGGCCCCGGTCACTCGATCAAACCCTTGAGCCGCGCCCGGGTTTGAGCATACGCTCAAAGCGTTCGCTCATGGTCTGTCCCCCCAGGGCCGTGGGCCGTGAGGAGCGACCGATGGACCCTGCCCCGTCCGATCGACTGATCACCCTCCCCCCGCCGGCCGGGGAGCCACCGCCCGAGATGTCGCCCGCCCGCCTCGGCGAGCTGTTCGGCATCCCCGACCTGCCGCAGCGGCTCGGCGCCGTCGACGCCCGCATCACCGACGTGCTCGGCACCCGCGGCGCCCTGCTCGGGCCGGCCTCGGTGCGGGTGGCCTCGTCGGGCGGGAAGCGCCTGCGGCCGCTCTTCACGATCGTGGCCGCCGCCACGGGCGACACGTTCGACGACCGCGTGGTCGACGCCGCCGCCGCCGTCGAGCTCGTCCAGGTCGGCTCGCTGGTCCACGACGACATCCTCGACGACGCCGCCACCCGGCGCGGCCGCCCCACCATCAACGCCGTCGAGGGGGTGAACCACGCGGTCATGGCCGGTGACTACATCCTCGCCCGTGCCGCCGAGCTGGCCGCCCGCGTCAGCCGCGAGGCCGCTGCCCTCATCGCCACCGCGCTCGGCGACCTGTGCGAGGGCCAGGTCCTCGAGATGCGCGACGCCCACGACCCCGGCCGCACCGTCGACGCCCACCTGGAGTCCGTGCGGGGCAAGACGGCGGCCCTGTTCGAGTGCGCCTGCCGGCTCGGCGCCCACTGCGCCGGGCTCGGGGCCGGGAACGTCGAGGCGCTCGCCCGCTTCGGCCACGCGTTCGGCATGGGGTTCCAGGTGCTCGACGACGTGCTCGACCTCATCGGCGACGAGGAGCGCCTCGGCAAGCCGACGGGCAACGACATCGCCAGCGGCGTCTACACCCTGCCGGTGCTGGCGGCCCTGCAGGGCCCCGACGGCGATCGGCTGCGCGGCACGCTCACCTCGGGCAGCACCGATCACCACGCGGTGGACGTGGCGACGGCGATCGAGCTGGTCCGCCGCTCGGGCGCCATCGCCGAGGCCCTCACGGCCGCGGACCGCTACGCCGACGACGCCCGCCGGGCCGTCGCCCACCTGAACCAGACGACGGTCGGCGAGGGGCTCGGACGCTTCCCGCGGCTCTACGCGACGTGGTCTCTCGAGACGCTCATGGACAGCCGGTACCACGAGGTGCCGCTGACGGCGCTGGGCTGAGGGCGGATCGGTGACCGACACGACCACCACCGCGGTGAGCCCGGCGACGCCCGGGCCGCGGACCCGAGCCGGCGCGGAGGCCACGCGGGCACGGATCGTCGAGGCGGCCCTGCGGGCCCTGCGCGACGAGGGCATCGCCGGCATCAGCGCCCGGGGGATCGCCCGCCACGGCGACTTCAACCAGGCGCTGATCTTCTACCACTTCGGGTCGGTCGAGGGTCTGCTCGTGGCCGTGGCCCAGACCGAGAGCCAACGCCGGTCCGCCCTGTACGCCCCGGCGCTGGCCGAGGTCACCACCCTCTCCGAGCTCGTCGGCGTCGCCCGGCGGCTGCACGACGAGGAGTTCCAGGAGGGCACGGTCGCGGCCCTCACGCAGATGCTCGCGGGCGCCGTCGGGTCCGAGGAGCTCTCCCGCGGCATCGCCGACGCCCTGCACCCCTGGACCGACCTCGTGGGCGAGACCATCGACCGGCTGCTCGCCGCCACGCCGTTCGGCGACGTCCTGCCCCGCGACGACCTGACCGCGGGCATCGCCGCGCTCTTCCTCGGCATCGAGCTGCTGACCGGCCTCGACCCGGCCATGGCCGGGGGCTCGCTGTTCACGACGATGGAGTCGGTGGCCACGCTCATCGACGGCCTGCTGCGGGCCGCGGTGCCGGCGTCCGCGCCAGCGTCCCCGGGCAGCTCGTAGACCCCGCACCGCCCCGGGGTGGGCGCAACCGCGCGCGAGCGGCCCGACCTGGGCCACACTCTTGCGATGGCGCGATTCACCCGAGGCTTCTCCGGGCGGGGGCGGGCCGAGCGCGACCCCCGCCTCCCGCCCGGCCAGTACGACGCCCGCGACGACTGGCCGGTGCTCAACGCCGAGGTCACCCCCGACCTCGCCACGGCGAGCTGGACGTTCGACGTGCACGGTCTCGTCCGCACCCCCACGACGTGGACGTGGGACGAGATCCACGCCCTGCCCGAGTCCTCCTACGAGGGCGACATCCACTGCGTGACCACGTGGTCGAAGCTCGGCATGTCCTTCACCGGCGTCTCGGTCGACACGCTGCTGGCCGCGGCCGAGCCCCTCCCCGAGGCCACCCACGTCATGGCCGAGGCCCACACCGGCTACACGACCAACCTGCCGCTGGCCGACGTGGTCGGCGGGCGGGCCTGGGTGGTGTGGGACGTGGACGGCGGCCCGCTCCCACGCGACCACGGCGGGCCCGCCCGCATGATCGTGCCCCACCTCTACTTCTGGAAGAGCGCCAAGTGGGTGTCGGGCCTCCGCCTGATGGACCACGACGAGCGCGGGTTCTGGGAGCGCAACGGCTACCACGACAGGGGCGACCCGTGGCTCGAGCAGCGCTACCAGGGCGACTGAGGCGCCGGAGCGCCGCCCGATGAGCGGATGGCAGGACGCCACCGTCGTGGGCCTCCACGACGAGACACCCCGAGCGCGGACGTTCCGGCTGCGGCTGAGCCGGCCCGAGCCCCACCGGGCCGGCCAGCACTACGTGGTCCGCCTGACGGCCCCCGACGGGTACACCGCCCAGCGGTCGTACTCGGTCGCGTCTCCGCCCGCCGACGGCGACAGCGACGAGATCGACCTCACCGTCGAGCGGCTGGTGGGCGGCGAGGTGTCGGGGTTCCTGCACGACGCCGTGGAGATCGGCGACGAGCTGGAGGTGCGGGGGCCGATCGGCGGGTGGTTCGTGTGGGACGACGGTCCGGCGCTGCTCGTCGGCGGCGGCTCGGGAACCGTGCCGGTCATGGCCATGCTGCGCCACGCCCGGGCGACGGGCCGGTCCGAACTCGTGCGCCTCGTGGTGTCGGTGCGGTCGCCCGACGACCTCTACTACCGGGACGAGCTGACCGGGCCCGAGGTGACCGTCGCCTACACGCGGGCGGCCCCGGCGGGGTGGATCCGGCCCGTCGGACGGCTATCGCTCACCGACCTCGGCGACGTGGCCGACGACGTGACCGCGTACGTCTGCGGGTCGGCCGGCTTCGCCGACGCCGCCAGCCGGCTGGTCGTGGAGGCCGGCGTCCCCGTCGCGCGGGTGCGGGTCGAACGCTTCGGCCCGACGGGCTGACCCGGCCGTAGGCTGACGGTTCCGTCTGCACAACGATTTCCCCCGCGAGATCGGTCGCTCCGAGCGACCGATCTCGCGGGGAAACGCGAGAAGGAGCACCGATGGCAGCACCGATGGCCCCCAGCACCGCCAGTGGGATCGCGACCGACGAGCTGTCCGACGAGGTCCGCCCGCAGGACGACCTGTTCCGGCACGTGAACAGCCGTTGGCTCGGCACCACCGAGATCCCTCCCGACCGCGCCGCCCACGGCGCGTTCCACATGCTCCACGACCAGTCCGAGCTCGACGTTCGGGCCCTCGCCGACGAGGCGGCCGCCAGCGACGCGCCCGCGGGCAGCGACGAGCGCAAGGTCGGCGATCTGTGGGCCGCGTTCATGGACACCGACGCCGTCGAGGCCGCCGATGCCGCGCCGCTGGCCGACGACCTCGCCGCCATCCGTGCGGTGTCGAGCCCGGCCGAGCTCGTGGCGCTGCTGGGCCGCCTCCAGCGCTACGGGACGTCGGGTCTCGTCGAGTGGTTCGTCGACAACGACGGCGACGACGCCACGCGCTACGTCGTCAACCTCGTGCAGTCGGGGCTGGGGCTGCCCGACGAGGCGTACTACCGCGAGGACGCCTACGCCGAGGTCCGCTCGGCGTACGTCGAGCACGTCGCCACGATGCTGCGCCTCGCCGGCGTCGACGACGCCGACGGTGCCGCCGCCCGGGTCATGGCGCTCGAGACGGCCCTGGCGCAGGGCCACTGGACGACGGTCGACAGCCGCGACGCCCTGAAGACCCACAACAAGCACTCGATCGACGCCCTGGCCGCCCTCGCACCCGGGTTCGCCTGGTCCGACTGGCTCGACGCGCTCGGCGCCCCCGAGGGCTCCTTCGCCGAGGTCGTCGTCCGCCAGCCGTCCGCCGTCGAGACCGCCGCCCGCCTGCTCGGCGAGGTGCCGCTCGACGACTGGAAGGCGTGGCTGACCTTCCACCACGTGCACTCCACGGCGCCGTTCCTGTCCAGCCGCTTCGTCGACGCCAACTTCGCCTTCTACGGGACCCTGCTGTCGGGCATCCCCGAGCTGCGGGACCGGTGGAAGCGGGGCGTCGCCGTGCTCGAGGGCGGGTTGGGCGAGGCCGTCGGCCAGCTCTACGTGGCCCGTCACTTCCCGCCCGAGCACAAGGCCCACATGGACCGCCTCGTCGGCTGGCTGGTCGAGGCCTACCGGGTCGACATCACCAGCCTCGAGTGGATGTCGCCCGAGACCCGCCGGCGGGCGTTGGAGAAGCTCGACAAGTTCACGCCCAAGGTCGGCTACCCCGACCGCTGGCGCGACTACTCCTCCCTCGACATCGACCGCGACGACCTGCTCGGCAGCGTGCGGCGCGCCGCGGCGTTCGAGGTCGACCGGAACCTGGCCAAGATCGGCGGCCCCATCGACCGCGACGAGTGGCACATGACCCCGCAGACGGTCAACGCCTACTACAACCCCGGCATGAACGAGATCGTCTTCCCCGCGGCGATCCTGCGCTGGCCGTTCTTCGACCCCGACGCCGACGACGCGGTGAACTTCGGTGGCATCGGGGCGGTGATCGGGCACGAGATCGGGCACGGGTTCGACGACCAGGGCAGCCGGTACGACGGCGACGGCAACCTCGTCGACTGGTGGACCGAGGACGACCGGGCCGGCTTCGACGTGCTGACCAAGGCCCTCGTCGCCCAGTACGACGGGTTCACGCCCGAGGGCCTCGACGGTCACCGGGTCAACGGGGCGCTGACCGTCGGCGAGAACATCGGCGACCTCGGCGGCATCACGATCGCCCACAAGGCGTACCTGCTCAGCCTCGAAGGGGCCGACGCGCCGGTGATCGACGGCCTGACCGGCAGCCAGCGCGTGTTCCTCGGCTGGGGTCAGGTCTGGCGGATGGCCACTCGGGAGGCCGAGCAGATCCGGCGCCTCGCCATCGATCCGCACTCGCCGCCCGAGTTCCGGGCCAACGTCGTGCGCAACCTCGACGAGTTCGTCGAGGCGTTCGACGTGGCCGAGGGTGACGGCATGTGGCTCGCCGAGGACGACCGCGTCCGCATCTGGTAGCACCGGGGCGTGGAGGTCGAACCCTCGCCCGCGGTCCAGCTGGTGCTCTTCTTCTTCGGCCGACTCGAGCTGCTCGTCGGCGCCGGGATCGTCCTGGTGGCGACCGGGCTGCTGCTGATCGCCGCCAGCGGAGACGGGATGCACGACAAGATGCCCGGCCAGGTCCCACCACGCCGGTTGGCCGTCATCCCGCTCCTGGGAGGCGTCGGCTGCCTCGTGCTGGCGGGGATGCTGGCGCTGCTGCCCTGAGCCGGTCCTACGCGTCCCGTCGGCGGTGGGGCTCGCTGTGGTCCCAGTCGGCGACCAGCGTGCGGAGGGCGGTGAGCAGGATGAGCGGCTGGTCGAGCATGGCGTGATGCCCGGCCTCGGGGATCTCGATCACCGGGGCGACCCGGCCCAGCGCCTCGTACATCTCCGCCCCGATGTCGGCGGTGACCAGGCCGTTCTCCGACCGCAGCAACGCCAGGCGACACCGCACCTGCGGGAGGTAGGGCAGGGCGCTCGCCCGGATGCTCCCGGCCTCTGCGAACTGGGCGAAGACCCCGCGGTCGAACTTCCACTGCCAGCCGCCGTCGACGGATCGCAGCGACCGGCGGGACACGTGGTCGATCACGTAGTCGAGGTAGTGCGCCTGCGGCGGGACCGTGCGGAACCGCTCGAGCGCGGCGTCGACGGTCGGATACGTGCGGGGCGCGCCGAACGCGCTGCCGACCTGGGCCGCGCTGACCTCGGCGTCGGGGGCCGACACGGGTGAGTCGCAGATGATCGCCCCGGCGAGCCGGTCCGCGTGCCGAGCGGCGGTGGCGATCGTGACGAAGCCCCCCATGCTGTGCCCGACGATCACCGGCGGCCCGGCGACGCCTCCGGCCTCGGCCGCGGCCATCACCTCCTCGGTCCACTGATCGAGCGAGTAGCGGTCGCGGTGGTCGCTGTCGCCGTGCCCGGTCATATCGACGGCCACGACCCGGAGGTCGTCGGCGAACAGCGAGGCGACGTGGGTCCACCAGTGGGCGTGCGCACCCCCGCCGTGGACGAACACCATGCCGCGCCGGCCGGGTTCGCCCCAGGTGAGCAGATGGACGCGGGCACCGTCGACGGTGGTCCACTCGTCGCGGAACGGCACGGCGAGCGCCCGCCGGAACCACTCGGGGGCGTCGGGACGTGCCGGGAGCGGCGCCGCGGTCGACTCGGTGGGCCGCGTGGGTCGGGAGAGATCGCCGGACACGCCCCCACGGTACGGGACGACCGTTCCGTCGGCCGACAGCCAGACCGCCCGGGTCACGGACGACCGAAACGAGCGCGTCCACGGCCCGCGGCCCGTCTGCCAGGATGAACGACCGTGTCCGCGGGCCGCGCTCCGAACGACGAGCGACCACCCGATGGCCCCGTCAGCGCGGCGGTGCCGGCGCTCGCGGCGGCGCTCGTCGTCGGGGTGGCGGCGACCGGGTCGGGACTGCTGCTGCCCGCGGCCGACCTGTCCGGCGGGCAGGCCGGTGCCGTCCGCGTCGGCGCGCTCGTGGTCGGCGCGCTGGGGCTCGTCGCCGTCACGACCCGGGCCGGTGGACCGGCCCGCACCCCGCTGCGGGAGGTGCCGACGACGCTGCTCCTCGCCGCCGTCCTGCTGGCCGGCGTGGCGATGCTCGCCGCCCCGTTCTCGCCCGTCGACGTGGGCCCGTCCGGCCCCGATGCGACGACGACCACGACCGAACCGCCGACGACCACGACCACCCGCCCCTCGACGACCACGACCACCGCGGTCGACGAGCAGCCCGAGCGGGATCTCGACCCGCTCGTCTCGGTGGCCGAGGCCCTGGCCCTGCTCGGGCTCCTCGCCGTCGTGATCTACGCCGCCGTCCGGCTGGTGGACACCCGCCGGATCACCGCCTGGTGGCGTTCCGCGCTCCCGGGGTCGCCCGAGGTCGGACGCGGAACCACGATCGACGTCGCCGCGGCCGAGGCCGGCCTCGAGTCGTCGCTCGAGGCCGTCACGGCGGGCCTGGAACCGCGCGACGCGATCAGCGAGGCGTACGCCCGCCTGCTGGCGGCGCTCGAGGCCGCCGGCGCCGGACGTCGCCCGGCCGAGGCGCCGCACGAGCACCTCGACCGCGTGCTCGGGCCGCTCGGCATCCGGTCGGCGCCCTTGCACGAGCTGGCCGAGCTGTTCGTGTTCGCCCGCTTCAGCCAGCACCCGGTCACCGACCACCACCGGGCCCGAGCCATCGCGGCGCTCGGCGAGGCGCTGGCGGATCTCCGGGCCCAGCCAGGCCCTGCAGGACGGGCGGCGCCGAGCGGCCCGGCCGAGGCGGGGCGGTCACGCGCATGAGCGGGCGGCGCGAGTGGTCGGCAGCCCGCCTGGCTGCAGGTGCGGTCGTGGTGGCCGCGGCCACCGCGGCGGTGGTGCCCCAGCACGCTCTGGGCCTGGCGCGTCTCCTGGCCGCCACGGTGGCACTCGTCACGCTGGCCGCCGCCGTGGTCGATCGCCTGGCCCCCATGACATCGACGGCCTCGGAACTGCGACGACCCGGTCCCCGTTCGACGCCCCGCGCCGCGTGCGTCCGTCCGCCCGCGACGTGCCCGCCAGCCTCGGCCGCATCGGCGGCGAGCTGATCGCCAGCTCCGTCCGGGCGGACCTGGCCCCGTTGTCGCCCCTGCCGGCCCGCCGGCTGGCGGCGATCGTCGACGCCGCGCTCGCCCGCGAGGGCCTCCACCGCGAGGACCCCGCCCACGCCGACGCGCTGCGGGCGCGGCTGTCCCCGCGGCCTGGGCGGCCGTGACCGCCCGCCGCACGGGGCGCCCGCCTGCGGGCGAGCGCGACGCGCCCCGGCGAACAGCCCGCGCCGAAGAGATCGCCGCCACCGTCCACGCCGTGCTCGACGAGGTCGAGCACCCCGGCCACGGGAGAGCCCGATGACCAGCCCCGACGTGCCTCCCGCCGGGTCCGCCACCCACCCGCCACCGCCACCTCCGCCACCACCGCCGCCCCCGGCCGACGCCCCCGTCGTCTCGGAGGAGGTGGCCGCGGCGGCGAGGACCGCCCATGCCATCCTCGACGAGGTCGAGCGGGCCGTCGTGGGCAAGCGGCGCGAGATCACGCTCGTGCTCGCAGGCTTGTTGGCCGACGGCCACGTCCTGCTCGACGACCTGCCCGGGGTGGCGAAGACCCTCACCGCCCGGTCCATCGCCACCGCCGCCGGCCTCGACTTCGCCCGTGTCCAGTTCACGCCCGACCTGCTGCCCGCCGACATCACGGGCTCGTTGGTGCTCGACCTCGCCACGCAGCGACCCGAGTTCCGCCCGGGACCGGTGTTCGCCAACCTCCTGCTCGCCGACGAGATCAATCGGGCGCCGGCCAAGACGCAGGCTGCCCTGCTCGAGTCGATGCAGGAACGGCAGGTGACGGCCGACGGCATCGCCCGTCCGCTGCCCCGTCCGTTCCTCGTCATCGCCACCCAGAACCCGATCGAGTCCGAGGGGACCTATCCCCTGCCCGAGGCCCAGCTCGACCGGTTCACGCTGCGGACGTCGATGGGGTACCCGGCTGTGCCCGACGAGACCTCTCTGCTCCGCGCCCGGGTCGAACGCGGGACCGACGAGGTCGAGCTGTCGGCCGTGTGCGACGTCGCCCGGTTCCTCGGCGTGCAGCAGGCCGTCGAGCAGGTGTTCGTCGACCCCCGGCTCTTCGACTACGTCGTGGCGCTGGTCGGCGCCACGCGGGCCGACGGCAACCTGGCGGTCGGTGCCAGCCCCCGCGGCTCGCTCGCGCTGCGTGAAGCTGGCGCGTGCGTGGGCGCTGCTGGCCGGGCGCGACTACGTCGGTCCCGACGACGTGCGGGCGGTCGTCGTTCCGGCGCTGGCCCACCGCGTCCTCGTCACGGACGAGGCGTGGGCCCGGGGCACGCCGGCGACCGATCTGCTGCGGCGCGTGCTCGACCGTGTGCCCGCACCCAACCTGTCGTCGTGACCGGGACCGATCCCGCCCGGCCCGCGGCCTCCGGCGCGGCGGTGCGCGGGCAGGCCGACCCCCGCCTCGTCGCCTACCTCGGCGCCGGCTGCACCGCGCTGGCCGCGGCCGTGGTCGCGGGGCGGCCCGAGCTCGCGGCGATCGGCGCGCCGTTCCTGGCCCTCGCGCTGTGGGGTCTCGCCGACACGTCTCCGCCGGCCGCCCGCGCCGCCGCCCGGCTCCTCGCCACGCGGGCGCTCGAAGGCGACGAGGTGCACGGCACGGTGACGGTCGACTGGATCGGCACGGCGGAGATCGACGTCCTGGTCGACGGCCTGCCCGGGGTGAGCCCGATCGACCCCGGCCCCGGCTCTCGGGTGGTCGCTCCCGCCGCTCACGGGGCCGATCGCGTTGGGGTTCCGGCTGCGGGCGGACACGTGGGGCCGCCACGAGCTCGGACGCGTGCACGTGCGCGCCCGGCGGCCGGGCGGGCTGGTGGTGTGGGAGCAGATGGTGGCGAGCGGACCGACGTTGCGTGTGCTGCCCGGGCCGCTGCGCCTCGATGCGCTCATGCGGCCGTCCGAGCCTCGGGCCGTGGCGGGCGCGCACCTCGCCCGCGTGCGCGGCCCGGGCACCGACATCGCCGAGCTGCGCCCGTACGCCCCGGGCGACCGGCTCCGCGACCTCTCGTGGTCGGCGTCGGCCCGCACCGGCGCCCCGTGGGTGATCGTGCGCCACCCCGAGCGGACGGGCACCGTCGTCCTGCTGCTCGACGGCGCGATCGACGGCAGCGCGGCGTCGACCGCGCGCGCTCGCCCGGGCGGCCCGGGCGGCGTGGGCGGTGGCCGAGATCCACCTCCGCGCCCAGGACCGCGTCGGCCTCCACACCTCGGGGACCGCCACCGTGTGGCTCCCGCCCGATCGCCGGGCGCCGGGCCGGCTGGATGCTGCTGGACGCGCTCCTGACGGTCGGCGGGGCGGCGCAGGCTCGCCGGGGACGCGCCTGTCGGGCCGGGTCTCGGTCCCGGCCGATGCGCTGGTCGTCGGCATCACCACGCTGCGGTCTCCCACGTTCACGCGGCAGCTGTTGCACCACCGCCGTGCCGGGGCACGTCACCGCCGCCCTGGTCGTCGACATGAGCGACCTCGTACCGCCGCCCAGCGACATCGTCGGCGCCGCGGCCCAGCGGCTGTGGCGGGCCGAGCTCGAGGTCGAGCGGTCCCGGTTGAGCCGCGCCGGCGTGCCGTCTGCGGTGGTGACCGGCGACGAGGTCGCGCCCGCGGTGTCCACGCTCCGGCGGATGACGGCGCGCGTCCGACTCCGGCCACCCCGTGACGGGGGTGCCGGGATGAGCGCCGTGGCCGGTGGCCCCCCGCCCTTCCCGCGCGCCGCGCGCTCCTCCTTCGCCTGCGGTCTCGCCCGCCGCGCCTGTGGTCCCGTCGGTCTGGCCTCCCGCCCGTCAGGGCCTGGTGGCGCTCGGCGTCGCGGTCGGCATGCTCACCGCGGCCGGCGTGGCGGCGGTGGGCGGCGGCGGCTGGTCGACCACGGCCGCCCTGGTGTTCGCCATGACCGTCGCCTGGGTCGCCGCCGACCCGCGTGCCGTCGCCGCCGAGGTCGCCGCGGGAACGGTGGCCTGCACGGTCGTCCTGATCGGCGCCGACGGCACGATGGTGGCGGTGGTCCCCCTGGTCACGGGGGTGGTCGCCGCCGCCGAGCTGGCGGCCGCCGCGGGCCGGGTCGGCATGGTCGTGCGACGCGACCCCGTGCCCGAGCTGCGGCGAGTGGGGGTGGCCGCTGGCGGTCGCCGTCGTGACTCGGGGGCGACGCTGGCCGCCAGTGCGCTGCCCGGGCCCGACGGCCTGGCGGCGACCGTCATCGGCGGTGCCGGCCTGGCGCTGGCCGCCCTCGCCATCCGGCGGGGAGGTCGGCAGCCCGTGACGCACCGCTGGTTCGTCCCTCCCTGACATCGCCTGTCAGGGAGAGTCGCTAGCGTCGCATCGGTGCGGTCTGCCCGCCTCCTCGCCCTGCTCCTGCGCCTCCAGCGCACGGGCCCGGCCACCGCGGCCACGCTGGCGCGAGAGCTCGAGGTGTCCGAGCGCACGATCTACCGCGACGTGTCGATGCTGCAGGCCGCCGGCGTCCCCCTGTGGACCGAGGCGGGGGCGGGCGGCGGCATCCGCCTCGTCGACGGGTGGCGCTCGCCGGTCGACGGGTTCACCGCGTCCGAGACGGTCGCCCTCACCCTGGGCGACGCCGGCGCCGCCGACCTCGGACTCGGGGCGGTGCTGACGGCGGCCCGGTCGAAGCTGCACTCGGCGTTGCCCGCCGCTGCCCGCGGCGATCTCGGCCGGGTGGCGGACAGGTTCCTGCTCGACGCGCCGGGCTGGTTCCAGGACACCCGCCCCGGACCCGCCCTCGCCACGGTGGCCCGGGCCGTCTGGGACGGCACGCGGCTCGACGTCACCTACGGGGCGAGCCGACCGGCGGCCCGGCGCCTCGATCCGCTCGGCCTCGTGCTCAAGGCCGGCACCTGGTACCTCGTCGCCGCCCACCGCCGTGTCCCGCGGACGTACCGCGTCGACCGCATCGGGCGCGCCCGCGGGCGCCCCGAGGCCGCGTGGCGGCCCGCCGAGTTCGACCTCCCGGCCTGGTGGGAGGCGTCGGGCGTCGCGTTCGACGCCGCGATACGCCCGCTGGCGGCGCGGCTGCGCGTGCGGACCACGGCGCTGCGCCGCCTCGCCGGGGCGGTGCCCGGCCCGGTCACCCGGGCGGCCGTGACCGCGGCGCGACCCGCAGGCGACGGGTGGGTCGAGGTCGATCTCCCGCTCGAGCCACTCGAGGTGGCGGTGTCACAGCTTGCGGGCCTGGGCGGTGCCGTCGAGGTCCTCGATCCCCCCGACCTGCGATCCGCCCTCGCCGCTCACGGCCGGGCCCTCGCCGGGATCAACGCCTGAGACCACCGTCCACGCCGCGAGCACGACGGCCACGACGAGCGCATTCCGGCCATCCCGTCACGCTCCCGGCGGGCGCCGGACCAGGGCCGGGGCGCCCCTGACCGTCCCACGCCCCGCGGGGATACGGTGGCGACATGACCACGACCGAGAGCCCGAAGGCCGCCGCCACCGCTCCGGCCCTGCGTCCCGGCCGCGACGAGACCGACCGCCTGGCCGCCCGCGTCGCCGTCCCCGCTGCAGGCCGCGAGACGCTGACCGTCACGTCGCCGCTGACGGGAGCCGTCGTCGGCGAGGTCCCCGTCGGCACCGAGGCCGACGTCGTCGCCGCGGTGGAGCGCGCCCGCCGCGAGCAACAGGCATGGGCCGCCACCCCGGTCCGCGACCGCGCCGCGGTGCTGCTGCGCTACCACGACCTGGTGCTCGACCGGCAGGACGAGCTGCTCGACCTCATCCAGGCCGAGAACGGCAAAGCCCGGGTGTGGGCGTTCGAGGAGATCATGGACCAGGCGGTCACCGCCCGGTACTACGCCCGCCTCGCCCCGCGGGCCCTCAAGCCGCACCGCCGGCTGAGCCCCCTGCCCGGCCTGGTGTCCACCAGGGAGCACTACCTGCCCAAGGGCGTCATCGGGGTCATCTCGCCGTGGAACTACCCGCTGGTGCTGGCGGTCTCCGACGCCCTCGCCGCCCTGGTGGCGGGCAACGGCGTCGTGATCAAGCCCGACTCGCAGACGCCGTTCACGGCCCTTCGGGCCTTCGAGCTCCTGGAGGAGGCCGGGTTGCCGGCCGGGCTCGTGCAGGTGGTGACCGGCCCCGGCCGGTCGGTGGGCACCGCCATCATCGAGAACGCCGACTACATGATGTTCACGGGGTCGACCGCCACCGGGCGGAAGGTCGCCAGCCAGGCCGGCGAGCGGCTGATCGGCATGTCGGCCGAGCTCGGCGGCAAGAACGCCATGGTCGTCACCGACGACGTCGACCTCGACCGGGCCGTCGAAGGCGCGGTCGTGGGGTCGTTCGCCAACACCGGCCAGCTGTGCATCTCGATCGAGCGTCTCTACGTGCACGACAAGGTGGCCGACGCCTTCACCGACGCCTTCGGCGCCCGCACGGCCGAGCTGTCGCTCGGCGCGGAGCAGGCGTACGGCCCCGAGGTGGGGGCGCTGGCCTCGCAGGACCAGCTCGACAAGGTGCGAGAGCACGTCGACGACGCCGTGGCCAAGGGCGCCCGCGTGGTGGCGGGCGGCAAGCACCGCCCCGACATCGGCGAGCTCTTCTACGAGCCCACCGTGCTCACCGGGGTCACGCCCGACATGGCTCTGTACCGCGAGGAGACGTTCGGCCCCGTCGTCGCCCTGTACCCCGTCGCCTCCGACGACGAGGCCGTCACCCAGGTCAACGACACCGAGTACGGCCTCAACGCCAGCGTCTACTGCGGGGACACCGGGCGGGGGAAGGCGATCGCCGAGCGGATCCGCGCCGGCACGGTCAACGTCAACGACGGCTACTCGTCCGCGTGGGCCAGCCTCGACGCCCCGATGGGCGGGATGAAGGCCTCGGGCCTCGGTCGGCGCCACGGGCGGGAGGGCCTGCTCAAGTACACCGAGTCGCAGACCGTCGCCGTACGGTCGGCGCTGGCCGCCAAGTTGCAGGACCCGGGCCGTGACGGGGCGGGGTACGCCCGCCGCTTCACCGCCATCCTCCGCAAGGCCAAGCACCTCCCGCGGTAGCCGGGATCGCGCCGAGCTCGCGCGCCTACACTCGACGCCGGGCGGAAGGTGAGTGACCGGGGGACTCACGGTGTCCGATGTCGACCGAGGCGACGAGCCCGCGCCGGGCGAGCCGCGCGCCCAAGCCGCGACCCTTGCGCCCGACCGCCGACCGGGGGTCGTCGGCGGTGTGGCGCTGGCCGACCTCGACCCGGCCCCTGCCGGCAGGCGCCGCCTGGCACGTTGGGGGCGGCGGCCGGTCGTCGCCGGGCTCGCCGGGTTGGGGGTGGCCGCGGCTGCGGGCGCCGCCGCGGGGTGGCGCAGCGGCCTGCTCGACGGGTCGACGCCCCCCACGCAGCCCGCCGCCTCGCGGCGGAACGCGGACACGGCCGCCGACTCGGGGGGCTTCGCCAACCGCGACGAGAGCTACGCCAACTCAGCGGGTGGGCGCATCTCGGCCGAGGTCGAGCCCGGCCCCACGCTGGTGTTCCCCACCGCCGGCGAGGCGGCGGCCGGCACGACGGTGACCGTGCCCACGATCCTCGACACGAGCAACCCGGTGCTCCACCTGCTCCGCCGCACGACGTTCGGCCTCACGCCCGAGCTGGTCGCAGACGTGCACGCCGCAGGCATGGACGCCTGGCTGGCCGCCCAGCTCGACCCCACCTCGCTCCCCGACCCCGAGGGCGACGCGGCGTGGGCGGTGTGGCCGCTCGCCAGCGCCGACCCGGCGACGGTCCGGGCGTCGGTGCGCCGAGGCAGCTGGGACGCGGGACACGAGTTCAGCACCGCGACCATGGCGCGCCAGATGTGGTCGTCGCGCCAGCTCTTCGAGGTGGTGGTGGACTTCTGGTCGAACCACCTCAACGTCCCGACACCCGGCCCGGGCAGCTGGGACGTCGGCGGCTCGTACCACCGCGACGTGATCCGCGCCCATGCCTTCGGCACGTTCGCCGACATGCTCGTCGCCGCCGGCCGCCACCCCGCCGTCCTCCGGTACCTCACCGCGGACAAGTCGAAGAAGGACTCGGTCAACGAGAACTACGGGCGGGAGCTGCTCGAGCTGCACACCGTGGGCGTGGCGTCGGGCTACACCGAGGACGACGTCCGCAACAGCGCCTACATCCTGACCGGCCGGACGGTGACCGGGGAGCAGGACATGTCCGGGGAGGGAGCGTTCCGCTACGACCCGGCCATGCACTGGGTCGGCCCGGTGACCGTGCTCGACTTCGCCCACCCGAACCCCACACCCGAGGACGGCCTCGACGTGGGCGACGCCTACCTGCGCCACCTTGCAGGTCATCCCGCCACGGCCCGGACGATCGCGGCCAAGCTCGCCGTGCGCTTCGTGTCGGACACGCCACCCGCGACCCTGGTCGACCGCCTCGCCACCGCTTACCTGGACGGCGGCACGGCGATCACCCCGGTGCTCGACCTGCTGTTCCGGTCCGCCGAGTTCTGGGCGGCCGTCGGGCAGAAGACGCGCCGACCCGCCGAGAACATCGCTGCCAGCGTCCGCATCCTCGGCACCGTGCCAGAGGGCGACGCCGCGCACGGCGTGTCGGCCCTGGCCTCTGCCGTCTCCCGCGCCGGGCACAAGCCGATCGCCTGGTCGGCACCCAACGGCTACCCCGACGTCCACGCGGCATGGCGGTCCGCGAGCTCGATCGTGACGGCCTGGAACGTCCATCGCATGTTGATCGGCGACTGGGAGGACGGGCTGACCCGCCCCGACCCCGTCGCCATGGCCGGCGGGGCCACGACCGTCGGTGCCTTCGTCGACAACCTGTGCTCCCGCATCTGCTTCCAGGGTTTCCAGCCCGTCCACCGCGACGCGCTGGTGGGGTTCCTCGGCGGTGACCCGGCCGCCCCCGTGCGGAACGACCTCGCCGCGCCGGCACTCGCCCTCGTCCTCGACTCGCCCTACTTCGCCCTCCGGTGACCACCAGCGACATGACCCGACACGTCACGCCCGACCGCCCCGGTGCCCGCCCACGCGTCGCCCGACCCGACGGTGCCCGCTCCCCGGACCCTGCCGTCGATCTCCGACGTCTCGGTCCGACCGGTGCCGACGGGGCCGTCCGGGCGGCGGCGGCCCAGGTGACGGCCGACGAGGCCGACCGTCGCGACGCATGGAGCCGGGGGATGTCCCGCCGTGCGTTCCTCGCCCGCGTCGGCATCGGGGGCGCCGCCGCGCTGAGCACGCCGCTCGTCACGGCCCGGGCCTCGTTCGGCCAGCCAGGAGCGACCGGCACCCTGGTCGTGGTGTTCCTGCGTGGGGGCATGGACGGGCTCTCGGTGGTCGTCCCCGGGGCCGACCCCCACCTGGCTGCGGCGCGCCCGCGGATCGCGGTGCCGCCCTCGGCCCTGCTGCCGCTCGACCGTGGCTTCGGGCTCAACCCCGCGCTCGCACCGTTGCACCCGTTGTGGGGCCGCAAGCAGCTCGCCGTGGTGCACGGCGTGTCGACGCCCGACGTGTCCCGCAGCCACTTCCAGGCCCAGGACTGCCTCGAACGGGGCGGGTCGTCCACCGGCACGTCCGAGGGGTGGCTCGACCGCGTGCTCGACGCCATGGGCCCCGGCACCACGTTCCGCAGCCTGACCGTGGGGGCGACTGCGACCCGGGCATTGGCCGGCGACCAGCCGAGCCTGTCGCTCACGAGCCTCGAATGGTTCAAGCTCGGCGGCCCCGAGGGCGAGATCGCCGGCCGGACGACCGACGCCCTGTCCGCGCTCTACTCGGGGTTCGAGCACCCGCTCACCGCCGATGTCGCCGCCACCCTGGCCGGTCTCGACACCGCCGCCTGCTGCTGGCCCAGGGCGACCAGGCCGGCGACGACCTACCCCGACGGCGACTTCGCCGATCGGCTCGCCGAGGTGGCCCGCCTGGTCAAGGCCGACGTGGGCGTACGGGTGGCCTGCGTCGACGTGGGTGGATGGGACATGCACACCAACCTCGGAACGGTCGAGGGCGGGGCGATGAAGACCGAGCTCACGAAGCTCGGCGAGTCGCTGGCCGCCTTCGCCCAGGACCTGGGCGACCGGTTCGACGACGTGACGGTCGTGGTGATGAGCGAGTTCGGCCGCCGGGTCGAGCAGAACGCCAACGCCGGCACCGACCACGGCCACGGCGGGGTGATGCTCCTGCTGGGGGGCGGCCTGGCGGGCGGGACCGTGCACGGCGCGTGGCAGGACCTGCACCCCGACGTCCTCGACCGCGGCGACGTGCCCGGGTGGACCGACTATCGCGACGTCCTCACCGAGGTGGTCACGGCCCGGCTGGGGGTCGGTGCCGGGGCCATCCCGACCGTCTTCCCGAGCCACCAGGCGCACCCCGTCGGGGTCATGGCGTGACGGATCGCTGTGCGCCGATGCGTGGCGACCGGTGATCCAGTACGTACCATGGAGCAACTGACGAACAACGAGGTCATACCGCTTGGCGAAGACAAAGGACGACGCATTCATCCTCGAGGGGCGCACCGAAGAGGCGCTCAAGGGTGGTCACTTCCGCATCGCGCTCGACAACGGGCACACGGTGCTCGGCCACCTCAGCGGCAAGATGCGGAAGAACCGCATCCGCATCCTTCCCGGCGACCGGGTGCAGGTCGAGGTCTCGGCCTACGACCTGAGCCGAGGCCGCATCACCTACCGTTACAAGTAGGTCGCCCACTCCGGGGGGTAGAGTGGCTGAGGGTCGGTCGCGCGGATCGGCCCGAGACCGAAGAGAGAGATCATTGGCTACAGGCACCGTGAAGTTCTTCAACGCCGAGAAGGGCTTCGGCTTCATCTCACGTGAAGATGGCGACGATGTGTTCGTGCACTTCTCCAACATCCAGGCCGAGGGGTACAAGTCCCTCAACGAGGGCCAGACCGTCGAGTTCGACATCGGCCCCGGCCGCAAGGGTGACGAGGCGCAGAACGTCCGCGTGATCTGATCCCACCGACGCGGATCATCCCGTCGTCGAACCGCCGGCATGCGCCGGCGGTTCGTTCGTTTTCCCGACCTTTCTGTGCGTCGAGGCGACACAGACCACTGAGAGTGTCTACGGTGTCGCAGGGCAAATGATTCGCGACACCGAACTTCCGGACGTCGTCGAAGCGGCGGGACGCGGTGAGCACTGGGCGCTCACCGAGCTCTTCCGCGCCTACCAGCCCCGCCTCCTCCGCTACCTGCGGGCGCAGGCACCCGAGGTGGCCGAGGACATCGCCAGCGAGGTGTGGATCTGCGTCGCCCGCAGCGTCGGGCACTTCCACGGCGACGAGTCGGGCTTCCGGGGCTGGCTGTTCACGATCGCCCGCCGCCGGCTCATCGAGCACCGCCGCCGGCTCGCCCGCCAGCGAACCCAGGCGATGCCGAGCGACGACTTCGACGCGCCCTCCGCCTCCCGCCACGGCGGCGACCCGGCCGGAGCCGTTCTCGACCGGTTGGGCGCACAGGGCGCGGTCGACGAGCTGGTGGCCGAGCTGACACCCGAGCAGGCCGAAGCCGTGCTCCTGCGGGTCGTCGGCGGCCTGCCGGTGGCCGAGGTCGCCCGCATCATGGACCGACCCGCGGGCAGCGTCCGCGTGCTCTGCCACCGGGCGCTCCGCCGGCTGGCTGTCCGCTACGGCGACGAGGTGCGGACGGGATGACGCCCGATCGCGACGCCCTCTGGGCCGATCTGCTCCAGTTCGACCCCCCGGCCGCCGACCGGGTGTGGGAGGGCGACCTGCGCGACCCCGATGCCCCGCACTGGTACGCCGACCTCGGCTCGCTCATCCACCATGCGCGTGGCCCGGCCGAGGCCGACGAGCTCGCCGACGAGCCCGAGGTCGTGGCCACCATGCGACGGGCCAGCCTCGGTGCGACGATCGTCTCGCTCCCCCACCACCGCGGGGTCCGCTCGGTCGGTCGGGTGGTGGCGATGAAGGCAGCGGCGGCGGCCACGACCGTCAGCATGGTCGGCGTCGCGGCCGCGGCCACCACCGGCATCGTCGCCACCGTGGCGGCGACGGTGGTCGTACCGGCCATCAGCGAGAAGATCCGCCCCACGATGAGCGACGACCTGGCCCCGGTCGAGATGACCGAGCTGCCCGCATCCGCGTCGTCCAGCCGTCCGACCGCGGGGGCGGAGTGCCGGCCCCACAGCGACCACTGCGTCGACCCCTCCTCTCCCGTGGTCGTGGAGCTCCCGCCCGGGTCGCCCGCCGTCCCCTCGCCCGACACCGCGCCCACGACGGCTGCGCCGACGCTGTCGGCACCGACGGACGTGTCCGGTGAGGCGCCGGTCGTCGAGACGCCTGCCGTCGAGGCGACCGCATCCGACGTGCCACAGGCGCAGTCGGCACCGGTCGAAAAGGTTGCCGCCGAACCGCCTGCTCCCGAGCCGCCGGCCGCTGAGAAGGGCCCGGCCGCGGCCGCCCGCCCGGCCGCGCCTGTCGAGCCGGGCGCGCCCGCCGGGGATCCCGGGTCGAGTCGGAACGGAAGCGGTGGGAACGGGCACGGCGAGGACGGACACGGCCAGGACGGCGACCACCCGGCCGAGCCGCCGGCGCTCGGACGGGTCGGCATCGCGGCACCCGCCGGCTGACGGTCGTTCATCGCCGTCCACCTGGCGTTCAGCGAGCGCGGCCCGCCGGATTCGTGCATGATCTCGGCACGACGATGCGTCGTGACCGGGGGCGGGGCGGAGCCGGGGGGAAGCGATGTCAGCAGGGGACGACGGGATCCGGTGGACACCCGAGCACGACCGCGTCCCCGACGACTCCCCGACGCCCGACGACATGTCGGCGCGCGCCGCGGCCGCGGCGCGGGCGTTCGCAGCCCTGAGCGTGACCGACCGGGCGCCCACGGCCCCGGTGCCACCAGCAGCCGACTCGGCCGCCCGCGCCGAGACCGGGACCACGCCGCTTCGCCCCGATGCGGTGCTGCGCGGTCGCCGGTTCACCCCCGTCGACCGTGAGGGCGACCCCGATCGCGACGCCGAGCGCGACCACGATGCCCGCACCGAGCGTCGCCGCGCCTTCGACGAGCGACGCCGCAACCACGGGCTCCTACCCGACGACGACGCCCCGGCGTCTGCCGCCGGCACCGCGGCCCGGCCCCGGCCCCGGCCGAGGGTGCAGGCGGCAACCTGCCGGAGGGCCGCGCCCGGGATCGCGCCCTGCTGCACCTGCTGGCCTTCGCCGTCGCCTGTGGCGCGCTGGTGGCCCCGGTCACCTGGACGGTCGCGGTCGCCGTGGGAGCGCGTGGCCGGAGCGACGGCTCGGTCGGCGATCGACCACGGCCCGGCCCCGGGACGGCTCGTCCGCCGCGGGGCGCGGCGAGCGACGTCGTGGCTGCGGCCCCGCTCGTTCCTGTGGCTCCCCGTCCTCCTGGCCCGAACGCTGCTGATCGCCATGGCTCTGCCCGCCCTCGTCGGCGCCGCCGTGTGGGTCGTCACCGAGGGGACCGACGGGATCGTGGCCGCAGCCAGGGCCGCGATGTGGGCCGACGCGTTCCGGGTCGCCGCGGCCGTCCTCTGCTTCATGCTCGTCACCGGGGTCGGCGACGCCCGGCACCGGCGCGCCGCCCAGATCCGCAGAGCGCTCGACGGGCGGAGCCCGGCGGTCCGCGTGGCGGTGGCCGGCGCCGCCATCGCCGTCGCCGTGGCGGCCGTGGGCGTCGTACCCCGAGCGGCGGCCGGCGGGGTGACGGGCCGCGACGGGCTCGCCTGGGTGCCAGGGCCCCTCCACGGCACGGTCGACGGCTTCCGGGACGACATCGCCGTGGCCGAGGTGCAGTCGGCCTCCGAGTGCCTCTCCGGCCACCAGGGCGTGCAATGGCGGCCCGGGTACACCCGCGCCAACGCCCCGGCCGACGACGATGTCGCCCGCCTGACGGCAGAAGGCGGCAACGCGTCCGACGCCGATCTCGCCACCGCCGCGGTGGCGCTCCACGACCTCCTCGCACCGTGGGTCGACACGATCGTGGTCGAGGCCGGCGACGAGCCCGTCCTCGTCGTCGACCGCCACGACGCCGCAGGAGCCCCGCCCGTCACCGACGCCTCGAGCCTGATCGGTGCGGCGACCGTCGGTCAGGATGCGCTCGAGAGCGGGTCGGCGGGCTTCGACCGCGCCGTCGCGCTCGACTGCGCCTCGCCGCCGCTGCCCTGACGCGTGTTCCACCGGTCCGCGGAGGTCACCCGCCGGGGGTGATCTCGCATCGGACGCAACGGCGCACGATCCGTCGCACATGGTGCCGCACACGCGGCGGGTCAGGAGGTCCGAGCCATGGCAACTACACAGCTCAGGAGCGGGTGGGTGACGTTCACCGGCCTGCTCATGGGCATCGTCGCCGTCTACAACATCCTGAGCGGCATCGCCGCGATCGCCGAGGACGACGTCACGGAGCGGGTGGGAGAGGTGCTGTACGGCATCAACATCACCGCCTGGGGCTGGTTCTGGTTGATCCTCGGCATCGTCCAGCTCGTCACCGCGGGTCTCGTGCTCGCCCGCAACCCGATCGGGCAGATGCTCGGGTTGCTGTGGGCGTTCATCGGGGCATCGCTGTCGGTGTTCACGATCTTCGTGACGCCGTACTGGTCGCTGGTCGTTCTGGGGATCAACCTGGTCGTGATCTGGGCGCTGACGTCGCACACCGAGGAGTTCGACGAGTCGTACAACTAGGGCGTCTTCTCGCCGCCCGCGGGACGACCTGGGTCGTCGAGCAGGGGAGCGGACGACGGTGGCCGATTGGTGCCGCCACGGGGCGACCGGGTCGTCCTGTGGCGGCGCCGCCGCGAGGGGCCGAGCGTGACGAGCCCGAGGCCGGAGGCGAACGAGATGACCGACCGGACCGGTGCGACACGATCGTGGCGGAGGTCACAGCCACGGCCCTCGCCCCCTCGAACTGGTCCGCGGCGCAGGCGTCACGGCCTCGGTGAAGGCGGTCGTACTCGCCGTCCACGACCGCTGACGGCGCCGTCAACGCCCGATGGCGCCCATCGAGTGACCCTGGTCACCGCCAATGTGCGTCACATCAGGGAACTGCAAGCGCGGCGCAACCGCCGTGCAAGTGGGGCCGGACACCCTGGCGTCATGGAGACGTTCCCCGCTGTTCTCCGACACTCCGATCTGATCGACCTCTCCGATGACGGCGCGGTCGACGGAGCGCTCGTCGGAGCAAAGGCCGCCAACCTCGCTCGCGCCCGGCGCGCCGGACTTCCGGTGCTCCCGGGGGTCGTGCTGACCACCGACTGGGACCACCGCGGCTGGTCGCACCCGTCGCGTTCCGAGCACAGCCCGGCCCGTGCGGCCTGGGAGACGCTCGGCGAGTCGGGAGACCGCACCCTCGTGGTCCGGTCCTCGTCCACGAACGAGGACGGCGGGTCGTCGTCGATGGCCGGCGTGTTCGAATCCGTCCTCGACGTGTCGACGTGGTCGAGCTTCGTCGAGGCGGTCGACCGGGTGCTCGGGTCGCAGAGCAGGGTCGACGTGCCCGGCGCTCGCATGGCCGTGCTGATCCAGCCCCAGCTGGAGCCGCGCTTCGGCGGGGTGCTGTTCGCCGCCGACCCGGTGTCGGGCCGCACCGACCGCCTGCTCCTGGCCGCCGTCGAGGGCGGACCGGACCGCCTGGTCAGTGGCCTCGACGACGGCTGGACGGCAGTTCTCTCCCCCCGTGGCAAGGTCCTCGAGGAGCGCGGCGGAGAGGCCCTCCCCCTCGGGCGATCCACCCTCCGGGCACTCGCGGCCCTGGCCGCACGCGCCACCGCTGCCTTCGGCGGCCCGCAGGACATCGAATGGGCCGTCGACCACGACGGCACCGTGTGGATGCTGCAGAGCCGCCCGATCACCACGCCGACCGGCCGACCCGGGGGCCCGGTGCTCGGGACCGGTCCGCTGGCGGAGACGTTCCCCGAGCCCCTCGGCACGCTGGAGTCGGATCTGTGGCTGGCCCCCCTCAGCGAGGGCCTCGAGCAGGCCCTGCTCGTGACCGGCACCGCCTCCGCGGGCGCGCTGCGGCGGCGGCCGGTGGTCCGGGACATCGACGGCTGGGCCGTCGCCGACCTCGGTCACCTCGGCCTGGCACCCGTTCGCCACAAGATGCTGCGCAAGCTCGATCCCCGACCGCCGGCTCGGAGGCTCCGGGCCGCGTGGCGCACCGGTCGGTTGACCCGGGCGCTGCCCGCCCTCGCTCGCGACATGGTCGAACAGGTCGACCGCGATCTCGCCGAGGTGCCGGCCATCGACCAGCTCTCGAACGGCGCCCTCATCGCCGTCCTCGACAACGGGCGGACCGCACTGCGCGCTCTCCACGGCTACGAGGCCCTGGCGGGGATGCTCGTGCCCGACACCGGCGAGGGCGTCACCGCGGCCGCGCTGGCCCTGTCCGCCCTGGCCGAGGCCCGGGCCGAGGGCGTGGCGGTCGACGACATCGTCGAGACCCACCCCGTGGTGCTGGCCCTGGCGCCGCCTCGGATCGGCGCCACGCCTGCGCCCGTCGCCGCGGCCCCGGTCACGATCGACCTGCGCGACGGTGCGCCGCACGTCGTGGCCCCGCCCGTCGCCACCAGCGACGACGCGGTCGTGCGGGAAGCGCTCCGTCTCCGGGCCCGCTGGGTCCAGGAGCTCACGGCCCGTGCGGCCGCCGAGCTCGGCGAGCGGCTCGCGAGCGTCGGGGTCCTCCCCCACCCCGACGCCGTGCGGGTCCTCCAGTTCGACGAGCTGCGCACGGCCACCCGGACGCGCCTGATCCCGGTGGACATCGCCGACCGGGTCGACCCCCGTGACACGGCCCCGCGGTCCCTGCCGGCCCAGTTCCGGCTCACCGCCGAGGGCAACCCGGTGGCGCTGGCTGCCAGCGGCACGGGCGACGTCGGCGCCGGCGGCGGGATCGCCTCGGGGCCGGTGCACGTCGGCGACGACCCGCCGGCAGGTGCCGTGCTGGTCGTGACCCACCTCGACCCCCGGCTGGCCCCCATCGTCCCCCGCCTGGCGGGCCTGGTGGCCGAGACCGGCAGCCCCCTCAGCCACCTCGCCATCCTCGCCCGCGAGCACGGAGTCGCCACGGTTGTCAGCCACGCCGGCGCGGCGGAGCGCTACGCCCCGGGCACGGTCCTCGAGGTCGACGGCGGGGCCGGCACCGTCACGGTGCTCGACGCCGGCTTCCCCACGCTGTCCGAACCGTCCCCGAGGTCGGCCATGACCGGCCCGGCGTCTGCAGGCGGCACGGTCGTCTCCCTGGCGACCCGCGCCGCCGGAGCCGACGACACCCCCGACACACCCTCCACCGTCGTCCCGATCGGAGCCCGACGATGACCCGGATCATCCGCACCCTGCTCGGTGGCGTCACGCTCGCCGCCTCCGGTGCCTACACCTTCGTCTACCTCTACCGGTGGGAGTGGAACCGTGCGCTCATGTCGGCGGCCATCTTCATCGCCGCCGAGGTGGCCGTGATGGGCTCGTTGCTGGCGCAGCGGCTCAAGGTCGTGACCGACCGCCTCGATGCGGCCGAGCAGCGCCCCGAGGCCCGGGTCGTGCGGCTCGAGCGCATCCGCACCGCGGCGCCGCCGCCCCGCAAGTCCTTCGCCTGGCTGGCCAAGCCCGAGCAGATGAACGTGTTCGTCCCGGTGCTCATGGGCGCAGGCGTGCTGCTGTCGGGCATCGCCTGGGTGGTCGAACGCCTGGCCCGCGCCACGGTCACGCCGGTGGCCGAGCGCAGCCTGGCCGGGAAGCTCGACATGCTGGCGCTGCCGGCACACGGGTTCGCCACCGCCGAGCGCGAGCCGCTCGACCTGCTGCGGGGTCCGACGGGAGCGGTCCGGTGAGGACCGTCGGGCTCGCCGTGCTGGCCGTGCTGACGGTCCTCGGCGTGATGACCCTCGCCGACCTGACCCAGAACCGGCCGGACGCCGTCGTCGAGGGCAGCTCCACCACCGTGGACTTCGACGTCGCCACCCGCCGGTACTCGGGATCCGACCTGATGGCGGCGCAGAGCCTGTGGGCCGTGTGCCAGTCGACGGTGTCGGGCGAGAAGACCGCGGTGACCGAGGTGGGCGACCACTTCACCGTCACGGTGAGCCCGGCCTTCGGCGAGAACGGCATCAAGCGGCTCACCGGCTGCTTCGAGGACGCCACCGTCGACCGGGTCATGGGGCATGTGGTCGAGCTCACGCACGCCACCACCTGACCCGGGACCGGGTCACGGCGTGAAGCGGCGGCCCTCGCGTCGGATGCGGTACCAGCGGTACCCGTAGCCCTCGAGGGTCAGGGCCAGCGTGGCGTCCTCGATGTCGGCCTCGGGAGCACCGTCGAGCAGGTCGTCGGCGCCCACCGCGTCATCCAGGCCGTCGAGGGTCACCACCAGCCGGCAGGGCTCGGCCCCGAAGTTGTGCACCGCCACCACCGTCGAGCCGTTCCAGTCGCACCGGTGGACGAGCACCGAGTCGGGCTCGCTCGGGACGCACCGCCAGCGCCCGAGACCGAGCTCAGGGGTCTCGCGGCGCCGGCGGATCAACTTCTCGAACCAGTTGAGGAGCGATCCCTCCTCCCGCCGCTGCCGGGCGACGTTGACGGCCAGCGGGCCGTATGCACCCTCGGTCAGCGGTGTCGGGAACGTCGACGGGTCGGCGGTCGAGAACCCCGCTCCGGGCTCGTCCGACCACTGCATCGGCGTCCGGACCGACAGCCGCCCGTCGGCCTGCAGGTTCTCACCCATGCCGATCTCCTCGCCGTAGAACAGCACCGGGGTTCCGGGCAGCGAGAACAGCAGGCTGTAGGCCATGCGCAGCCGGGCCGGGTCGCCCCCGAGCATCGGCGGCAGCCGTCGCCGCAGTCCACGCCCGTAGATCTGCATGTCCTCGGCGGGGCCGAACGCCTCGAAGACCTCCTTCCGCTCCGCGTCGGTCAACTTGTCGAGCGTGAGCTCGTCGTGGTTGCGCAGGAACGTCGCCCACTGCGAGTCGAAGGGCACGGGCGGGAGGTCGTGCAACGCCTCCTCGACGGGCGCCGCCTCCCCCCTTGCCATCGCCAGGTAGATGCGCTGCATGACCGTGAAGTTGAAAACGAGGTTGAGCTCGTCGCCGTCCTCGTCACCGAAGAACTCGCGCTGCTGCTCGGGCGGGAGGTTGACCTCGCCGAGCAGGATGGCGTCGCCCTGACGGCGCTGGAGGAACGCGCGCAGCTCCTTCAGGTAGCGGTGCGGGTCGACGGCCGGGGCGTCGGCGATGCCGTCGAGCTCGAGCAGGAACGGGACAGCGTCGACCCGGAACCCGCTCACCCCGAGCTGCAGCCAGTACCCGATGATCCGGGCGATCTCCTTCCGCACGTCGGGGTTGACGACGTTCAGGTCGGGCTGGTGGGGCATGAAGCGATGGAGGTAGTACTGCTTGGCCTTGCGGTCGTACGTCCACACCCCGCCCTGCTCGCCGGGGAAGACCTCGGAGAGCTGGGAGCCCTGGGGCCGCTCGTCCACCCACACGTACCAGTCGCGGTACGGCGAGGCGGGGTCCGACCGAGCCGACTGGAACCAGGGATGCTCGACGGACGTGTGGTTGACGACCAGGTCGATGATCACCCGCATCCCCCGGTCGCGGGCGGTGCGGACCACCTCGACGAACTGGCCCAGCGAACCCAGTCGCGGGTCGACGCCGTAGAAGTCGGTGATGTCGTACCCGTCGTCGCGGTCGGGCGACGGGTGGAAGGGCATCAGCCACAGCGTCGAGACCCCGATGCCGGCCAGGTAGTCGATGCGCTCGACCAGGCCGGCGAGATCACCCACCCCGTCCCCGTCGTGGTCGAGGAACGTCTCGACGTCGAGGCAGTAGACGACGCCGTTCTTCCACCACTGGTCGCTCGTGAACTCCAGGCCCATCACCGTCGCTCCACGAGCTCGGACAGCACCTGGTCGGCGAAGACGTCGATGAACCGCTCCTGCTCGCGGGGCACCTGGTGCACGTACACCTCGTCGACCCCCAGGTCGAGCACCTCGTGGAGCCAGGCGGCGTGCTGCTTCGGGTCGGACGACACCAGCACGCTGCCGCGGACGTCGTCGGGGCGGACGTGTGCCGCCGCCAGCTCGAACTGCTCGACGGTCTCGAGGTCTGCCATCAGCGGCGACGGGAACACGTTCGTGCGCCACTGGTCGTGCGCCCCGGCCAGTGCCTCGTCCTCGGTCGGCGCCCACGCCACCTTGACCTGCACCCGCAGGGGCTTGCCCTCGCCACCGCCCTCGCGGAACGCATCCAGGATGGGGCGCAGATCATCGGGCGGCATGTGCACCGTGATCAGCCCGTCAGCCCATTCGCCGCACCAGCGGGCGGTCTCCTCGCTGAGGGCGGCACCGATCAGCGGGACAGGCGCCGACGGCAGCGTCCAGAGGCGGGCCCGGTCGACCCGCACGTGGCCGTCGTGGCTCACCTCCTCGCCCCGCAGCAGCGCACGGATGACCTCGACACACTCGCGCAGGCGGGCGTTGCGGGCCGGCTTGGGCGGCCACGGCGTGCCGGTGACGTGCTCGTTCGACGCCTCGCCCGAACCCAGCGCCACGGTCAGGCGCCCGGGGTACATCTCGCCGAGCGTGGCGATGGCCTGGGCGATGATCACCGGGTGATAGCGCTGACCCGGCGCGTTCACCACCCCGAACGGCACCGACGTCGCCTGCATGGCGGCGCCGAGCCACGACCACGCGAAGCCCGACTCACCCTGGGCGCGGCTCCACGGGGTGAGGTGGTCGGAGGAGGACACGGCGCCGAAGCCCGCCTCGGCGGCACGCACCGCGGCCCCGAGCAGGACGGATGGGCGGTTCTGCTCGTGCGAGGCGTGATATCCGACAACCGTCATCCTCGACACGTGCCCGCGGAGCCGGCCCGCCATACATCCGTCCGAGGCATCCAGGACGCCGGGTGGATCCGATGGACCAGCGATGACCCTCCGTACGCTTCCGCCCATGCGCACCCTGGTGACCGGCGCGACCGGATTCATCGGCGGGGCCCTCGCCCGGCGCCTCGCCGAGGACGGGCACGACGTCGTGGCGATGACCCGCCGACCCGACGGCTACCGCGGGGCGGGCACCGCAGCCGCGGGGGACATCGACGACGAGGGCAGCCTCCGCGCCGCCCTCGACGGCATCGAGGTCGCGTACTACCTGATCCACTCGCTGGCGGACCCCGACTTCGCCGCGCGCGACCGGCGGGGCGCCCAGCGCTTCGCGGCCGCCGCCCGCCACGCCGGGGTCCGCCAAATCGTCTACCTCGGGGGCCTCGGCCGCGATCACGACGACCTGTCGCCCCACCTCCGAAGCCGGCGTGAGGTCGAGCACATCCTGCTCGACAGCGCGTCCACCACGGCCCTGCGGGCGGGGATCGTGATCGGAGACGGCGGCATCAGCTGGGAGATCCTGCGCCAGCTCGTCGAGCGGCTCCCCGCCATGGTGACGCCGCGATGGGTCCAGACCGCCACCCAGCCCATCGCCCTGGCGGACGCGGTGGCCTACCTGGCGGGCGTGGGCGGCCAGGGCGCAGCCGTCGGGAGGACGTTCGAGATCGGCGGGCCGGACGTCCTCACCTATCGCGACATGCTCCTGACCGTCGCCGGGATGACCGGTCGCCGCCGGGTCATCGTCCCGGTCCCCATCCTGTCGCCGAGCCTGTCGTCCTGGTGGCTGCGCCTGATCACCGACGTCGACCTGACCACCGCCCGGGCACTGGTCGACTCGATGACGAACGAGGTGGTCGTGACCGAGCGGACGATCGAGGCTCTCGTCGATCACCGGCCGGTGAGCTTCCGCACCGCGGCCGAGATCGCCCTCTCCGACCGGACGGTGCGGCTCGCCGACGAGGCCGCCGCCCGCGCCGACCGGGACGCCTGACGGCCCCGTCGATGGACCTCACCCGCCTCGTCCGGCCATCCGCCGAGCCCGTGCCGGCCGAGCCGGCCGCCGTCGTCCGGCGACGCCGGGTGGTGGTGGCCGCAACCCTGGCGGTCGGGACCGCGTTGCTGGCCGCCACGCTGGCCGTGCCGACCGGGTCCGATGCGTTCACGGTGTTGGGCCTGGCCGTCGCCGCACCTGGGTCGTCGGCAGCCTGCTGTCGGGGCCGCTCCACCTCGGGCGGAGCCGCGGCGAGGCCTCCGGACGGCGTGAGGTGCTCGGGCCGGTCGGGCTCGGGGTCGTGGCCTACCTGGGCTTCCTCGCCGCCTACCTCGTCGCTCGCGAGGTCCCCGGCCTGGCAGGCGCCCTGGAGTCGATCCTGGGCAAGGCGGATGCGGGACCGTTGGCGCTGGTGTTGGTCGTCGCCCTGGTGAACGGCGCCGCCGAAGAGCTCTTCTTCCGAGGGGCCCTCCACTCGGCGTTCGGCCCGCGCCACGCCGCCCGGAACGCCACGGTCGTGTACGTGCTCGTCACGGTGGCCACGCTGAACGTCGCCCTCGTCGCGGCGGCTGCCGTCATGGGCACGGTGTTCGCCCTCGAGCGCCTGGCGACCCGCGGCGTCCTGGCCCCGATGCTGACGCACCTGACCTGGTCGACTCTCATGCTGCTCGCCCTCCCCCGCTGAGTGAGACGAGGCTCCTGCGCCGCGCCGCGAGCCGTGGTGCGGAGAGCGGCTCCGCACCACGGCTCGAGCCGGCTCAGTTGTCGCCGGAGGCGCGGCGGTTGGCGACCAGGACGCCGGCGCCGACGGCCACGAGGCCGATCGCCAACGCGGCGAGGGCGACGCCGTCGACCTTGACCGTGCCGTTGTTGCCGAGCGGGTCCTCCTGAGCACCCGCCGGGCCGGCGACACCGACGATCGCGGCGAGCGCGACCGCGCCACCGGCCGCCAGAGCCGCGCGAGACAACCTGGTTCGCATCCGTCTTCCCTCAGCTCGATCGCACGCGCGCATCGCACGTGCTGTCCGTTCGGGCCCGTCATCGCCGTCGACGGCCAGAGGGTCACGCGCCACGCAAAGGTTTCTGGCGCATGCGCGCGCCGCGCCGCGTTTCGGCGGCCCGGTCTCAACCCCGGTCGAAGCGGGACACCACCTCGACGTGCGGCGTGTGCGGAAAGGCGTCGACGACCGTCGACCCCACGAGGCGGTAGCCCGCGCGGGCCAGCAGGCCCGCATCACGTCCGAGGGCCCCGGCGTCGCAGCTCACGAGCACCAGGCGGGGCGCCCGGGCGGCGCGCACGGCCCGCACGCCACCACGGGCGAGCCCGGCCCGCGGCGGGTCGGCGATCACCACGTCCTGCGGCCGGGCCCCCCACCGGGCGACGTCGCTGCGGACGACACGGGCGTCGAGGTCCCGCAGGTTCACGCGAGCGTCGGCCGCCGACGACGCCGACGCCTCCACCAGCTCGACGTGGGCCTCGCGGCCGACCGTGGCCGCGAACAGCCCGACCCCGCCGTACAGGTCGGCGAGGCGGGTGCCCTGCACGTCACCGACTGCGGTTGCCACGGTGGCCACCAGAGCCTCGGCGGCCTCGGGCCCGGCCTGGAAGAACGATCGGGCCGAGACGCGCAGGCGGACGCCGGACACCTCCTCGTGCAACCACGCCCGCTTGCCGGCGGCGAGCTCGGCCCCGGTCACGACGCGGACGCCGTCGGGCACGACGACCGCCGCCTCCACCGCCGCGCCGTCGATCACGACCATCCGCTCGCGGGTCCGGGCCCCCACCCGGACGGTGACCTCGGCCCCCGGGGGGAAGCGACCGTCGGCGAGGACGTCCGCCACGAGCGGGTGCGCGACCAGGCACCCCGGCACGGCCACCAGGTCGTGGCTGTGGTGGCGGCGCAGCGCCAGCCGGCCGTCGGGATCGGCGACGGCCCGGATCGTCGTGCGGTAGCCGGCACCGCCCCCGGCGAGCGGCGGCCCGGACACGACCCGGGGGTCGGCCACCCCGCCGAGGCGGGTGAGGGCGTCGGCCACCATCGCCATCCGCATCTCCCGCTGCGCAGGAGGGTCGACGTGCTGCCACCCGCACCCGCCGCAGCCCGCGGCCACGAACGGGCACGGCGGCGCCACGCGGTCCGGCGACTCCTCCAGCACCTCCACGACCGCGGCACGGGCGTGGCGCGGGTGCTCCTCCACCACCTCGGCCACCACCCGCTCGCCCGGCAGCGCTCCGGCCACGAACACCACCCGCCCTGACTCCTCGCGCGCGACCCCCTCCCCGCCGACCGCGACGGCGGTCACCCGCAGGCTCTCGTGTCGCCCCTCGGTGTTCCGTTCGTCGCCGTCGGTGCCCACGGAGCCACCCTAGGATGGCCTCGTGGACCTGCCCCGCTCGCCCGCCGGCACGCGACCGATCGAGATCGCTCCGTCCGTGCTGCCCGCCGACTTCTCGCGCCTCGGCGACGAGGTCGTCGCCCTCGAGAAGGCCGGGGTCGACCGCATCCAGTGGGACGTGATGGACGGCCGCTTCGTGCCCAACCTCACATTCGGCCCCGACGTCATCGCCGCGTGCCGCCCCTACGCCACCGTGCCGTTCGAGGCCCACCTCATGGTCGAGGAGCCCGACGACCTCATGCCCCGCTACGTCGAGGCCGGCTGCCAGCTGCTCATCGTCCACGCCGAGTCCACCCGCCACCTGCACCGCTCGCTCGGGCGGGTGCACGAGCTGGGGGTCCGCGCCGCGGTCGCGCTCAACCCGGCCACCCCGGCCGTGGCCGTCGAGGACGTGCTCGACCTGTGCGACATGGTGCTGGTCATGACCGTGAACCCGGGGTTCGGCGGTCAGGACTACATCGCCTCGATGGAACCGAAGATCCGCCGCATCCGGGAGCTGATACTCGACGGTGGGCACGACTGCGACCTCGAGGTCGACGGCGGCATCGGTCCCGCGACCGTCGCAGCGGCGGCCGCCGCCGGCGCCAACGTGCTCGTGGCCGGGTCTGCCCTCTACCGCGATCCCCTCGGCCTCGAACACGCGGTGTCCGAGCTGCGCGGGCTCGCCACCGCCACCCGAACCACTGATTCCCAGGAGCCGTGAACCAATGTCCGACTTCCTCGACAAGGCCAAGGTCCTCGCCAGGGACCTGGGCGACAAGGCCCGCGACGCGGTGACCGAGCACTCCGACAAGATCGACGACGGCATCGACAAGGCCGCTGGGTTCGTCGACGACAAGACCAAGGGCAAGTACGCCGACAAGATCGATTCAGTGCAGGCCAAGGCCCACGACGTCGTCGAGCGCATCACGGTCGACAAGGGCGAGGGCGACACGCCCCCGTCGGACGCCCCACCCCCGTCGGACGGCTAGCGACCTCGGTTGACGTCGCGGCTGCCCGGCAGCCACGACGTCACGCGGTTCACTTCGAGCCGTTGCCGACCTCGCCCCGGCGCACGATCACGTCGTCGATGATCCCGTAGTCCTTGGCCTGCTCGGCCGTGAACCAGCGGTCGCGCTCGGAGTCCTCGGAGATCTGGTCGACGCTCTGGCCCGGTGTGGAAGGCGATGCGCTCGGCCATGAGCTGCTTGACGTACAGGAGCTGCTCGGCCTGGATGGCGATGTCGGCCGCCTGGCCCCGGAAGCCGCCCGAGGGCTGGTGCATCATGATGCGGGCGTGCGGCAGGGCGTAGCGCTTGCCCTTCGCGCCCGAGCACAGCAGGAACTGCCCCATCGAGGCGCCGAGGCCCATGCACACGGTGGCGACGTCGGGCTCGATGAACTGCATGGTGTCGTAGATGGCCATGCCGGCCGTCACCGAGCCGCCGGGGCTGTTGATGTACAGCCACACGTCCCGCTCGGCGTCGTCGCCGGCCAGGTGCAGCAGCTGGGCGCAGATGACGTTGGCGATGTCGTCGTCGACCTCGGTGCCGAGGAAGATGATGCGCTCGCGCAGGAGGCGGTTGAAGATCTCGTGCGTCGGGCTGACGAGGGTGCCGTTCTGGGCGGTCGGGGTGATGAGGCTCACGGCCGCAGAGGGTAGCGGCGTCGGGGCACGGTCCGGCACCCGTGCGGCGCCGCTCTCGATCAGCCGATCGTCGGCCGGCTCGTACACCCGGGCGTCCGGGTACGCCATGAGCAGGGGCGCGGGCGTCGCCACGACGAGCCGGCCTCCGGCGGCGAGCGCCGAATCCCTATCCTCGGGCACGCGGGAACAGCCGGCGTAGCCCAACGGCAGAGGCATCGCGTTTAGGGCGCGATCAGTGTGGGTTCGAATCCCACCGCCGGCACCGATCGCATCATCCGCCGGCCGCCGAGATCAGCGTCGTCGACGACGTGGCGTCGGGGACCACCGCCGTCGTGATCGTGGTCGTCGCCTCGGTCGTGGTCGTGGTCGTGGTCGGCGCCTCGGTGGACGGCGGCGCCGTCGTGTCCGTGGTCGGAGGCGCCGATGTCGTCGGTGGCGCGGTCGGCGCGGTGGTCGGTGGTGGCGTGGGGTTGGTCGACGTCGGCGGCGGGCCCGTCGGTGTCGTCGAGGGACCGGTCGGCGGCGTGGTCGACGGTGCGGTGGGTCGCGTGGTCGAGGGCGCCGAGGGTCGCGTCGGACGCGTGGGTGCCCGGCGCCCTGGTCGTGGGCGGGGCGGTGGTGGGATCGGAGGGCGCCACCGACGGGGTCGTGGTGGGCGCCCAGCCGGCCGGGATGGACGTCGACGGCGACGAGACCGTGCCGGTGGGGGCGGAGCGGTCGGAGCCGAACGGCAGCGGGAGGATCGCCGAGAAGGCGAGCGCCCGCGACGCCGGGGTGCGCTCGCAGTTCACGCCCGGGGGCACCTGCCCGCCCGAGTAGTAGCGCAGCGTGGCGAGGAAGTCGCTGCACCGCACCATGTCGCGCCGCATGCTGGGCGCGAACCCGATGGCGATGTTCACGGCTGCCATGTCGAGCGCGTCGGCCGACACGTTGATGTTGCGGGCCACCGTCCAGTACCAGGCGGCGATGGCCGGGCTGGCCAGGCCGTTGATGGCCAGGTCGGGGTTGCCCGCCAGGTCGAGGTCGAGGAAGTCGCTGGCGGACCGGTAGTTCGCCTCGCCCGTGATCTGGATGAAGCCTCGGCCCCGGTACCTGCTGGCGTTGCCCGCCTCGACCGCGTCGTAGCGGAAGGCGCTCTCGCTGCGCAGCGTGGCCAGGAACGCGGCCTTCCGGGCCGGCGTGCTGATCCCCGCCCGCAGCATGGCGGCGTTGAGGGCGGGCAGCCCCTCGACGACCTTGGGGTCGTCGGCGGTGGCGCCGAAGATGTGGCGCAGCTCGTCGAGCGTCACGAGGTCGCGCCCGTTCCAGTCGCCGGCCACCGGCAACAGGGCGGGCCCGCCCTCGACGGGCACCGACCGCACGGCGGCGGGATCGAGGACGTTCGGCACCGGCAGGTCGATGGTGGCCGTGCCCCGGCGCAGGAGACCGACGTCCTCGCGGCCGTCGCCGTCCCAGTCGCCGGCCACCGGGAACACCCCGGCGCCCGTCGCATCCAGCGTCGCGGCCGGCAGGGCGACGCCGTCGTCGTCGAGGCGGGCGACGGTGCCGTCGCCCTGGTGGTACAGGCCGACGCTGTCGCGGCCGTCGCCGTTCCAGTCGCCCACGACCGGCAGCGCGTCCGCCCGTCCGGGCGTGCCGAGCGCGACCGGCGCCGACTCGACGCTCCGGTCGACCAGCACGACGAACGCAGCCTCGCCCTGGCGGTAGAGGCCGACGGTGTCGCGGCCGTCGCCGTCGAAGTCGCCGGCGACCGGCCACACGTCGGGCCGGCCCGCCTGGCCGAACGGCAGCGGCGGGAGCGCCGCCCCCTTGTCGTCGCGGAGGGTGAACACGCCGTCGGTGCGCGAGTAGAGGCCGACCGAGTCGCGGCCGTCACCGTTCCAGTCGCCGGCGACCGGCACCTGGTCGGCCCCGGGCGTGCCGAACGGGAAGGCGGTGAGCGGCGAGCCCGACTCGTTGCGCTGGCCGAACGCGCCCGTGGCGGGCTCGTACCAGCCCACGCCGTCGACGCCGCCGCCGACCTGTGCCTGCGCCCACGTCTCCAGGTACGGGTGGGGATCGACGGTGCAGGGCTCGGAGCTGGACGTGTCGCCGCACAGGTTGATCTGGAAGTGGACGTGCGGTGCCGTCGTCCGGGCGTTGCCCGTGCGGCCGACCCGGGCGATCATCTCGCCGCGGGCCACGCGCTGGCCCTCGGCCACCAGGTTCTGGACGTTGTGCGCGTAGTAGTACGCCACGCCCGAGTCGCCCTTCAGCCACAGGGTGATGCCGCCGAGGCCCTCGTCGGTGGCGCTGGCCCGGACGATGATCCCGGACTCGACGGCGACGACGGGCACGCCCTCGTCCGCCATGAGGTCGTTGCCCTTGTGCCGGCGGGCGCAGCCGTCACGACAGGCGTGCCAGCTGTCGGAGTAGGTGACCTCGTAGGGGGTCGGGATGGGGAAGACGTTGTCCGCGGGCGGCTGGACCGCCCGGGGCTCCGGCGACGGCGCGGGACGCGTCTGCGCACCGGCGCCGGCAGTCAGCCCGGCGAGCACGAGGGCGGCCACCACCGTGGCCCCGACGATTCGTCGTCCGTGCCCGAGGCGGTCCGCCCGCTCGGCCACCCGGTCGTCGCCCTCTGGCACTCGTGCGTCCCTCCCACGGCTGGCCGGTCGGCTGCGGCCCCGCCAGGCCACATCCCCGGATGTCGAACGACGACAGCGTGCTCGCGGCTGCCGGACCCCTAGACCAGCCGACCGCAGCGCCGAGCGCAAGCCATCCCGCACAGTTGTTCGCCCAGCGGCCACCCTCCGGCCGCGACGCGGCCACCCGGGGTTCGCACCGCTCCCGCCACGGGTCGACCGGGCCCGGGCCTCCCGGCGTGGTCCGACACCGGGCCAGGACGCCGGGCCGATAGCGTCCCCGTGATGCGGCTGGCGGACGTGACGACCCCGGCGCTCGTCGTCGACCGGGCGGCGTTCGACCGCAACGTGGCGGCGATGGGGGCGATCTGCCCGGGGCCCCGGCTCCGCCCCCACGTGAAGGCGTTCAAGTCGACGGCCCTGGCCGCCCGCCTCGCTGCGGCCGGTCACCGCAGCTTCTGCTGCGCCACCGCGCGGGAGGTCGAGGGCATGGCGGCGGCCGGTCTCGGGGACGACCTCCTGCTGGCCAACGAGGTCCTGGACGCACGCCGGCTCGGTGCCGTCGTCGAGGCGGGGGCCCGGGTCACGGTGGCGGTCGACTCGCCGGCGACCATCGACGCCGCGGCCCGCGGTGGCGTCCGCGAGGTGCTCGTCGACGTCGACGTCGGCATGCCGCGGTGCGGCTGCGACCCGGCGGACGCGGCACGCCTGGCCGACCTCGCCCGAGGGCGCGGGCTCGCCGTGCGGGGGGTCATGGGCTACGAGGGTCACCTCATGCGGGCCGACGAAGCCACGAAGGCCGCCCGGGTCGAACAGGCCATGACGCTGCTGCTGGCCGCCCGCGACGCCACCGGCGGCGACGTCGTCTCCGCCGGAGGAACGGGAACCTACGACCTGAACCGGTGGGCGACCGAGATCCAGGCGGGGTCCTACTGCCTCATGGACACCGAGTACCTCCCGCACGCCCCGGCGTTCGAGCACGCCCTGTTCGTGTGGGGAACCGCGATCGCGGTGCGCCCGGACTGGGCCGTGGCCGACGTCGGGCTCAAGGCCCACGCCATGGACCACGGCGACCCGACCGTGGTGGGCGGCACCACCATCTTCGTGTCCGACGAGCACGTGACGTTCGCCCCGGCCGAGGGCCGCCCGGTGGCCGTGGGCGCGGGGGTCACCCTCCTGCCGGCGCACGTCGATCCGACCGTGGCGATGCACGAGCGGATGTGGGTGGTGGCGGCGGTCGACGGGGGCCCGGAGGCGGGCCTCGACGGCGACGCCGAGATCGTCGACGAGTGGGCGGTCGACCTGCGCGGCTGGTGAGAACACGCCCCGCCGGGCGGGGCCCGACGGGCTACCGTCCGCGGCGATGGCACGAACGGAACAGGCGGAGGTGGTCGAGGCCGCCGGTCGCGAGGTGCGGGTCACCAGCCCGCACAAGGTGTTCTTCCCCAAGCTCGGCGCCACCAAGCTCGACCTCGTCCGCTACTACCTGGCGGTCGAGGAGCCGATCATGCGGGCGATGGGCGACCGGCCCACGCTCATGCAGCGCTTCCCCCACGGCGCCGGCGGCCAGTCGTTCTTCCAGAAGCGGGTGCCCGACAACGCCCCCGACTGGCTCGAGACCACCATCGTCAGCACGGTCAACGGCACGACGTCGCGGGCGCTCGTGGCCAAGGACGTCGCCCACCTGATCTGGGCGGTCAACCTCGGCTGCCTCGGCTTCCACGTCTGGCCCTACCGCTCCGACCCCGCCGACGACGCCGGCGTGGGCGAGGTCGACGAGCACGGGTTCCGCCGCGATCCCACGGCCGAGATGCCCGCCGACCACCGGGTCGACGAGCTGCGCATCGACCTCGACCCACAGCCCGGCACGGGCTTCGCCGACGCCGTGGTGGCTGCGGGCGAGCTACGCACCCTGCTGGGCGAGCACGGCATCGCCTCGCATCCCAAGACGACCGCCAGCCGGGGGGTCCACGTCTACGTCCGGCTCGAACCGAGGTGGACCTCGTACGAGGTGCGAGCGGCTGCGGTCGCCGTGGCCCGAGAGCTCGAACGGCGGCGGCCCGACATCCTCACCGCGGCGTGGTGGAAGGAGGAGCGCGGGCAGCGCATCTTCGTCGACTACAACCAGAACGCCCCGCACAAGACCGTCTTCGGGGCCTGGTCGGCGCGGTCGCGGGTGGGCGGGCAGGTGTCGACGCCGGTCTCGTGGGACGAGCTGGCCGAGGTCCACCCCGACGACCTGACCCTCGCCACCGTGCCGGGCCGGGTGGCCCACGACGGTGACCCGTGGGCCGGCATGGACGACGCACCCCAGGCCCTCGAGCCGCTGCTCGCCATGTCCGAGCGCGACCTGGCGAGCGGGTTGATGGACGCGCCCTGGCCCCCCGTGTACCCGAAGATGCCGAACGAGCCGCCGCGGGTGGCGCCGAGCCGCGCCCGCGATCCGGGCGACGGCTGAGCACGAGCCGTAGCCTCGAGCGGACGTGTTCATCACCAACCACGCCCTCGCGGGTGCCCTCATCGGCCGCACGGTGCGCCGCCCGGTGCTCGCCTTCGGCCTCGGCGTGGTCTCGCACGTCGGCATGGACCTGGTGCTCCACTACGGGCGCGAGGGCATCGAGTGGGACGACTTCGTCGAGCTCGCCCGGGTCGACGGCACGATCGGCCTGGGGGTGTGCGCCGCGGCGCTGGCCACCGCGCCCGCGGCGTGCGGCCGGCCGTGGCCGCGGGCATCGCCGGGGCCTGCCTCATCGACATGGACAAGCCCGGCCGCCACTTCGTCGGGCGCTCGCCGTTCCCCGCCGCCGTCGACCGCTTCCACGGGCGCATCCAGAACGAGCGGGAGATCGGCGGGCTCGTCGAGGCCGCCGTGGCCCTCGCCCTCGCCGTGGCCGTCGTGCAGGGCGTGCGTCGCGGGCGCTGAGCCGGACCGGTGTGAACCCGCCGTCCGCGCCGCGACAGTCCGTCGCGGAACGTGGGTACGGTGCCTCAGCGGTTGAGTCACCGGAGGTGCACCCATGGCTGCGATCGACGCCCGCGACTCCCTCGAGGCCGGCGGCGAACGGTACGAGATCCACCGCCTGAGCGCGCTGGGCGACGAGTTCGACGTCGGCCGGCTCCCGTACTCGATGAAGGTGCTGCTCGAGAACCTGCTCCGCCACAACGACGGCGTGCGGGTCACCGACGACGACGTGGCCGCGGTGGCGCGCTGGGACGGGCGGCCCGCAGCCGGTGGCGAGCAGGAGATCTCGTTCCTGCCGGCCCGGGTGCTGATGCAGGACTTCACCGGAGTCCCCGCCGTCGTCGACCTCGCGGCGATGCGGCACGCCGTCGCCGAGCGGCAGGCCGACCCCGCCGAGCTCGACCCGCTGATCCCGGCCGACCTGGTGATCGACCACTCGGTGCAGGTCGACGTGTTCGGTCGACCCGACGCGGTGACCCGCAACGCCGAGCTCGAGTACGAGCGCAACCTCGAGCGGTACCAGTTCCTGCGCTGGGGCCAGCAGGCGTTCGGCCAGTTCTCGGTGGTGCCCCCGGCCACCGGCATCTGCCACCAGGTGAACCTCGAGTACCTGGCGACCGTCGTGGCCACCCGCGACGGCGTCGCCTTCCCCGACACGCTCGTCGGCACCGACTCGCACACGCCGATGGTCAACGGCCTGGGGGTCGTGGGCTGGGGCGTGGGCGGCATCGAGGCCGAGGCCGCGCTGCTCGGCCAGCCCATCTCGATGCTCGTGCCCCAGGTGGTGGGGTTCAAGCTCTCCGGCGAGCTCCCCGAGGGGACCACGGCCACCGACCTCGTCCTCACCGTGACGAACATGCTCCGGGCCAAGGGGGTCGTCGGCCGCTTCGTCGAGTTCTACGGCCCGGGGGTGGCGAACGTGCCGCTCGAGAACCGGGCGACCATCGGCAACATGTCGCCCGAGTACGGGTCGACGATCACGATCTTCCCGATCGACGACGAAACGCTCCGCTACCTGCGCTTCACCGGCCGGGACGACGCCCGCGTCGCGCTCGTCGAGGCCTACGCCAAGGAGCAGGGGCTGTGGCACGACCCCGCCGTCGAGCCCGTGTTCACCGAGACCCTCGACCTCGACCTGGGCACCGTCGAACCGTCGATCGCGGGGCCTGCCCGGCCACAGGACCGCGTCCCCCTCCGCGAGGCGAAGGCCCGCTTCGCGGTGTCGCTGCTCGACTCGCTCCCGGAAGGCGCGGCAACGGCGGCGGGCACGTCGGTGTCGATCAGCCACAGCTACGACGACGCCGACGCGCTGTCGTTCCCCGCCAGCGACCCCCCCTCGGCCATCAGCGACGGCCCGCACGCGGACGAGCCGCCCGACCAGCACGCGCACGGCACGTCCGACGAGGTGCCGGAGCGGCCCCACGTCCGGGTGCCCGTCCGCCTCGACGCCACGGCAGGACTCGACGAGGAGGTCGAGGTCACGCTCGACCACGGCCACGTCGCCATCGCCGCCATCACGAGCTGCACCAACACCTCGAACCCGCAGGTGATGGTGGGGGCGGGCCTCGTGGCCCGGAAGGCGGCGGCCCGCGGCCTGACCCGCCGGCCGTGGGTGAAGACGTCGCTGGCCCCCGGATCGAAGGTGGTGGTCGACTACCTCGACCGCGCCGGTCTGCTCCCCGACCTCGCCAAGCTCGGCTTCGACGTCGTGGGCTTCGGGTGCACGACCTGCATCGGCAACTCGGGCCCGTTGCCCCCGCCGGTCGCCGCCGCCGCCGACGAGCACGGGCTGGCGCTCGTGTCGGTCCTGTCGGGCAACCGCAACTTCGAGGGCCGCATCAACCCCGACGTCCGCATGAACTACCTGGCCTCGCCGCCGCTGGTCGTGGCCTACGCGCTCGCGGGCACGATGGACGTCGACCTCACGACCGAGCCGCTCGCCACCGATCCCGACGGCAACGAGGTCCACCTGCGCGACCTGTGGCCGACGTCGTCCGAGGTCAACGAGATCGTCGAGGGGGCACTCGAGTCCTCGATGTTCACGGGCGCCTACGGCCACGTCTTCGACGGCGACGAGCTGTGGCGCAACCTGCCGGTGGCCGAGGGTGGGGCCTACCAGTGGTCCGACACATCGACGTACGTCCGGCGACCCCCCTACTTCGACGACATGCCCGACACGCCCGCCCCGCTCACCGACATCGAGGCCGCCCGGGCGCTCGCCCTGCTGGGCGACAGCGTCACGACCGACCACATCTCCCCCGCCGGCGCCATCCGCCCCGACAGCCCGGCCGGCCGGTGGCTGATCGACCAGGGTGTCGCGCCCGAGGACTTCAACTCCTACGGGTCACGGCGGGGCAACCACGAGGTGATGATCCGGGGCACGTTCGCCAACGTCCGCATCCGCAACCGGCTGGCTCCGGGGACCGAGGGCGGCGTCACGATGCACCAGCCGTCGGACGAGCAGATGTCGATCTTCGACGCGGCCGAGCGGTACCGATCCGAGGGCGTGCCGCTCGTCGTGCTGGCCGGCAAGGAGTACGGCTCGGGGTCGTCGCGGGACTGGGCGGCCAAGGGCACGGCGCTGCTCGGCGTGCGGGCGGTGGTGGCCGAGAGCTTCGAGCGCATCCACCGCTCGAACCTCATCGGCATGGGCGTGCTGCCGCTGCAGATCCGCGACGGCGCGACGCTCGAGGACCTCGGTCTCGATGGCTCGTCCGTCGGTCCGGCGACGTTCGCCGTCCGCGGCATCGCGGGTGTCGACCCGGCGTCGCTGCTGGGGGCGTCGCTCGAGGTCGAGGCCACGCTCGGCTCGGGCGACGCGGTGACGATCCCCGTCACGGTCCGCATCGACACGCCGACCGAGGCCGCCTACTACGAGCACGGCGGCATCCTCCCCTACGTCCTCCGCCAGCACCTGGCCGTCGGCGGGACGCTGACGAGCCCGAGGTCATGGGTTCCACCGCGCCGAGGACGAGGCGGCGGTTCCGCATGCGGAACCCATGGCCTCATCCTCGCCGACGCGGAACCTATGGCCTCGGGCTCAGCAGCGGGACGAGGGACCGGAAGGCGCGGGCGCGGTGGCTGAGGGCGTGCTTCTCGGCGTCGGTCATCTCGGCGAACGTGCGGCCGTCGCCCTCGTCCGGGACCATCACCGGGTCGTAGCCGAACCCGCCGGTGCCCCGCGGCGCCTCGGGGACGACGCCCTCGACCGTGCCCCGCACGACGGCCTCGTCGCTCCCGTCGGGGCCCGTCCCCGCGGGCCACACCGCGGCCGCGGCGCACACGTAGCGGCAGCCGCGGCCCGGCCGCGGCACGCCGTCGAGCTCGCGCAGCACGCGGGGAATCCAGTCGCCCTCGTCGGTCCATCGGGCCGAGCGGATGCCCGGCGCGCCGCCGAGCGCGTCGATCTCGATGCCCGAGTCGTCCGCCACCGCCAGCTCGCCCGTGGCGGCGGCGAGCGCCCGCGCCTTGATGAGCGCGTTCTCCTCGAACGTGTCGCCCGTCTCCTCGACGTCGGGGTCCCGCGCCTCGACCTGCCACCCGTCACCGAGGATCTGCTGGATCTCGGCCACCTTGTGGGCGTTGCCCGTGGCCAGCAGCACCGTGGTCACGCGGGCGGCGTCGGGCGGGGAGGCGGAGGGTCGGCGACCGCGGCCCGCTGCAGCTCGATGATCTCGGCGATGCCCTTCTCGGCCAGTCCCAGCAGGCTGTCGAGCTCGGCCCGCGTGAACGACGCCTGGCCCTCCGCGGTGCCCTGGACCTCGACGAAGCGCTCCTCGGACGTCATGACCACGTTCATGTCGACCTCGGCGGTGCTGTCCTCGACGTAGGGCAGGTCGAGCGCCGGGACGCCGCCGACCACGCCCACCGAGATGGCGCCGCAGAACGCGGTCAGCGGGTGGGTCGTGATGGCCCGCTGCTGCACGAGGCGGGTCAGCGCGTCGTGCAGTGCGACGTACCCGCCGCAGATCGAGGCGGTGCGGGTGCCACCGTCGGCCTGGAGGACATCGCAGTCGACGATGACCTGGCGCTCGCCCAGGGCCCGCATGTCGCACACCGACCGGAGCGCCCGACCGATGAGCCGCTGGATCTCCTGGCTGCGCCCCGAGGGGCGGCCGTCCTTGACCTCGCGCCGGACCCGCTCGGGTGACGAGCCCGGCAGCATCGAGTACTCGGCCGTGACCCACCCGGTGCGGCGGCCGCGCATCCAGCGGGGTACGTCCTCGTCGATCGAGGCGGTGCACAGCACGCGGGTCTTCCCGAAGCTGACCAGGCACGAGCCCGCCGCCATCTCGGTGAAGTCGCGGGCGAACGAGATCGGTCGCAGCTCGTCGGGGGCACGTCCGTCGGCTCTCATCGCCCGCACGGTAACCGGCAGCGCGCCGCGGGCCGCAGGCTCGGCGCCGACGAGCCCCGGGCCCGGGGTCAGATCGAGAAGGACGCCCCCACCGAGGCCACGTCGATCGGTCCGCCGAACGCGCCGGCCGCGGCGCGTCGCTGGGCGCCGGGGTCGACCCCGGGTGCGATGTGGGTGAGCACGAGCCGGCCCGCGCCGAGCTCGTCGGCGTACGCCCCGGCCTGCCGCCCCGACAGGTGCTCGAAGCGGTCCTCCTCGTCGGTCGGCAGCGAGGCCTCGCTGAGGAGGACGTCGACATCCGCGCCCAGCGGGCCCGGGTCCCACGCCGAGCCCGTGTCGGCGGAGTACAACAGCGACCGGCCCGCTCCGTCGACGCGCACCGCCAGCGTCTCCACGGGGTGGTCGGTGCGCCCGAACCGCACGCCGAGGTCGCCGACGGCCACGTCGGCCGAGCCGTCGACCACGGTCCACCGCAGGGTCGGCGCCATCTCGGTGATCAGCTCACCAGCGAGACGGGCCGTGCCGGCCGTCCCGTACACGGGGAGGTCGGCCAGGTCGAGCACGTAGCGCATGGCGTTGCGCAGCAGCGGGAGGTCGAGCCAGTGGTCGGGGTGCTCGTGGCTGAGGACGACGGCGTCGACCGCGGCGATGTCGACATGACGCTGGAGGTTGGCGAGCGTGCCGGCCCCGAGGTCGACCACCAGCGTCGTCGTGGGCGACCGCACGAGGTAGCCGCTGCATGCGCCACCCGGTGCGGCGTACGTTCCCGAGCAGCCGAGCACGGTCAGCGTGAGGCCGCTCGTGGCGTCGTCCACGGGCGCAGGTTACGTGGGCGCACGATCCGTGTGGCATCGGCCACACGCGAGTCGCGACCCGCCGCCGCCCTGGTGGCCCGCCCCCGGCCCGCCGGTCAGGCCACGGTCCCCGCCTCGACCCAGGTGCCGTCGCCCTCCCGGCGGACCGAGCCCAGCTCGTCGAAGCGGGCCAGCATGTCCGCCGCGCCCGGGCGGTCACCGACCGCGTGGCGCACCTCGCGCCACGTCGTCTCGAGGGTCGCCTGGCGGTTGGGGCCGATCGACTGGGCGAGGGCCCGGTCCCAGGTGCCACCCACCAGATGGGCGCCACGGTGCTTCCGGCCGCTCTCGCCGACGACGGTGCGATCGCGCAGCTCCGACAGCGCCGTCCGCAGGTAGTCGACGTGGGGCGTCTCGTCGGCGCGGATGTACGACACGAGGCGGGCACCCTCGCCGTCGCCGGCGACCAGATCGGGGTCGGCCAGCAGCTCCTCGGCCCAGGCGAAGGTGTGGAACGCCGAGATCTCGATGAGCAGCAGCCGCACCATGCGGGCGATCAGCGACTCGAGGGCGAACTCGACGTCGTCGGGCCACCGCCGGTTGGCGAGGGCGGCGGCCCGCATGGCGACCACGTCGACCTTGCCACCGCTGCCGGGAGGCGCGATGCCCATGCGCTCGAGCATCAGGGCCCGCTGGTCCTCGGTCACCGGGTTCTCGAACGCCACGTCGCGGGCGGCGTACCACATGTGCTCGTGGCCGCCCTCGCCGTCGAACCCGGCCTCGTCGCGGGCGTGCGCCTCGAACAGCCCGCGACCGAGGTGGGCCAGCGCGGTGCCGGCGATGTCCTCGTCCACCAGGCGTTGCATGTCGGGCAGGGCCTCGTAGCGGATCATCGCCCCGAACCCCTCGACCGTTCCCACGCGGGTGAGCGTGGCGCTGATCGGGTCGGGGATGCCGCTCTCGATGAGGTGCCGGGCCTGGGCGACGTTCGGGTAGTGCTCGGGCCAGGTGTCGAGCGGCAGGTCGAGGAGATCGGTCCCGAAGTCGCGCCGGTGCTTGTCCTGCCAGGCGGCGATGGCGGGCACGCGGTTGGCGGTGCGCGGCGACACGTAGGTGCCGTCCTCGTCGAACCCGCCGTGGCAGCGGACGCCGGCCACCACCAGCGGCTCGACGTAGTCGTGCGACGCCAGCAGCTCGGCCTCGTCGTAGGCGACCTGGTCGGTCCCGGGTGTCTCGGCTGTGCTCACGTGGACCCCTCCAAAGTTCTTGCACACTGTATGCACAAACCGGCGGCGTTGTCACCGTCCCGCCAGGTTGTCCGCGGCGGCCCGCCGCCCGTAGCGTGGTGGCGCTGAAGGGGAGTAGCCCCTCGACGGCCGTTCGACACACTGGCGGATACCCGCCCGGACGGTCGGCCCGCACCCGTGCGGGCGGGCGAGACCTTCGACTTCTGGACGCACACAGGCCGTCCGGGGTCGAGGTCGCGCGTGCCCCGGTCCCGGTCAGCCCGGAACCGAGGAGAGCACATCGTGGAGTCACTGCTGGCGGCCCTGGGCCTCGTCTTCATCGCCGAACTGGGCGACAAGACCCAGCTCGTCGCCCTCGGCTTCGGCGCCCGCTACCGCCTCGCCCCCGTGCTGACGGGGGTGGTGATCGCCTACATGGCCACCAACCTGCTGTCGGTCGTCGTCGGCGGGCTGCTGGGCGCCACGCTGCCGACCCGAGCCATCGGCCTGGGCGGGGGCGTCATGTTCCTCGGGTTCGCGGCGTGGACGCTGTGGAAGGACGACGGGGACGAGGACGACGAGGGCCCGACCACCAGCCAGGGCTCGATCGTGCTGTCGGTCGCCAGTGCCATGTTCGTCGCCGAGCTGGGCGACAAGACGATGCTCGCCACCGCCACGCTGGCCGCCCAGGGCAACCCGGTGCTCGTGTGGATCGGCGCCACGATCGGGATCATCCTGGCGGGCACGCTCGGCGTGCTGCTCGGCCGGGTGTTCGGCGCCCGCCTGCCCGAGCGGGCCACCCGCATCGGCTCGGCCGTGCTGTTCGCCGTGTTCGGCCTCGCACTGATCGTCACCAACCTCTGATCCATCCCACCCCGACGCCGGTTTTCCCCGCGAGATCGGTCGCTGGAGCGACCGATCTCGCGGGGGAATCGCGGTGGTCAGGTCTCGAGCGGGAGGATCTCCTCGGCCAGCTCGGTCAGCTCCGCGTCCCAGTCGGCGGGATCGGCCAGCGGCACGACCACGAACTTCGACGCCCCCACGGCGATGAAGCGCTCGAGCTGGCGGCGCAGGCCGTCGATGCCCCGGGGCACGATCTCGTGCGGGTCGAGCTCGGGGCGGCGCGACGCCACCACGTCGGCGATGCCCTGCGGCAGCTCGCCCCGCGTGTAGACCACGAGCACACCCAGGTGCTCGGGATCGATGGAGCGGTCGTGCTGCGCGGCCACCTCGGTGATGCGGGCCCACCCGGTCTCGACCTCGGCGGGGACCGTGAACGACGGCAGCCAGCCGTCGCCGAGGCGTCCGGTGCGCCGCAGCTCGGACGGGGCGGTGCCGCCCAGCCAGACGTCGATCGGCTGCTGGATCGGCCGGGGCAGCAGGGTCACGCCGTCGACCCGGAAGTGCTCGCCGTCGTGGTGGACGTCGTCCTCGGTCCACAACCGCCGCATCAGCGTCACGGCCTCGTCGAACAGGCCGGCCCGGGCCGTGCGCTCGACCCCGAAGGCGCGGTGCTCGGCCGGGACCGGTGCCCCGAGCCCGACTCCCGGCAGCAGCCGCCCGCCGGAGAGCCGGTCGAGGCTCGCCAGCTCCTTCGCGAGCACCACGGGGTTGCGGCCGGGCACGACGAGCACGCTCGTGCCCAGCTTCAGCGTGCGGGTGCGGCCTGCGGCCACGGCAAGGGCCACCAGCGGATCGGGCGCCGGCCCGGTGAGGCGCTCGCTGAGCCACAGCGAGTCGAACCCGCGCTGCTCCAGGGCGTCGACGAAGCCTGCGAAGCGCTCGCCGTCGCCCGCCAGCGTCTGGGTGCCGAGGCCCATGCCGATGCGGATCTTCATGCCGTCCCCCTCACGTCGTCCCCCCTCACGTCGTCGGCCGGGCGACACCGAGGCGCGTCACGGGGACGGGCCAATGGCCCGTCCCCGTGACAGCGGCGGTGGTGGTCGGGACCGTCAGGCTCAGACCGCCCGGTCGACCTTCCGGGCCGTCTTCCGGGTGCCCTTCTTGGTCTTGGCGCCGGCCTTGCCGGCGGCAGACCTGGTCTTGGCCTCGGCCTTGCCCGCAGCCTGCTTCACCTTGCCGGTCAGCTTGCCCATGAGAGGTTCCTCCCTAGAAGACGATGAGCTTCTCGGCCAGGGCGGCGACCTCGTCGAGGTCGCCGGTCCATGCGCCGGTGGAGAGGTACTTCCACCCGCCGTCCGCCAGAATCACGTTTATCGTCCCCCGGTCGATCTCGCCGGCGACCTTGACCGCCCCGGCCAGCGCCGCGCCACCCGAGATGCCCGAGAAGATGCCCACGTCGGCCAGCCGCCGGGTCCACTCGATCGACTCGCGGGGGCGCACGATGCGCTTGCGGTCGAGCAGCTCGGGACCGCCCCACTTCTCGTAGACGGGCGGGATGTACCCCTCGTCGAGGTTGCGCAGGCCTTCGACGCGCTCGCCGAGCGGCGGCTCCACGGCCACGATCTTGATCTCGGGGTTCTGCTCCTTGAGGAAGCGCCCGACGCCCATCAGCGTGCCGGTCGTGCCGAGGCCGGCGACGAAGTGGGTGATCTCGGGGCAGTCGCGCCAGATCTCGGGACCGGTGGACTCGTAGTGGGCCCGGGGGTTGGCCTCGTTGGCGTACTGGTACAGGAAGGCCCACTCGGGGTGCTCGTCGGCCAGTTCCCGCGCCCGGGCGACGGCCCCGTTCGACCCCTCCTCCCCCGGCGTGACGATGATCTCGGCTCCCCACACCTCGAGGGCCTGGCGCCGCTCGATCGAGACGTTCTCGGGCATGACGATCTTGATCGGGTACCCGCGGGTGCGGGCGATCATCGACAGCGCGATGCCCGTGTTGCCCGAGGAGGGCTCGATGATCGTGCGGCCGGGGGTGAGCACGCCGTCGATCTCGGCCTCACGCACCATGTTCCAGGCGATGCGGTCCTTGATCGATCCGGCCGGGTTCTGGCCCTCGAGCTTGGCGAGGATGCGCACGTCGGGGTTGGGGCTGAGGCGGGTGACGTCGACCATCGGTGTGTTGCCGATGAGGTCGAGAATCGAGGAGTGGACGGCCATCCGTGCTCGTTCCTCCGTCGGTCCGGCGGCCGAACCGAAAGTCGAGTGTTCCGGTCGACAATCCTACCCACCGGCCAGCGTCACGCCCTCCTCGGCGATCTCGCCGTCGATGATGCGGTACGACCGCAGCACCGCCTCCTCCCGCTTGAGCGACACGATCACGTAGTGCCACGACGGGTCGGGCGCCTGCGCCACGTCGGTGGGTGACGGGTAGGCCTCGGTGTGGGTGTGGCTGTGCATCACGCCGATGATCTCGAGGCCGCGCCCCTCGGCGTCCCGATCGGCTCGCAGGTGGTCGCGGGGGTCGACGGTGTAGACGCGGCTCGAACCCGCCGCGTTCCGGCACGGGTAGAACACCGTGACCTCGCCCGTGGCGGGGTCGCCGCCCAGCAGGCCGCAGGCCTCGTCGGGCAACCCGCCGAGGGCGTGCCCGACCATCTCGTGCCACGCGTCCTCGGTCAGGTCCAGCATCGAGACGACGTTAGTGGCGACCCGCGGCGCCGCACCGACCGGGCGTGGCGTCGTACGGTTCTTCACGTGGCGAACATCGAGACCGTGCGGGCGATCGCGTCGACGCTGCCCCGGTCGTACGAGGCGCTGGTGCGGGACCGGGTGAAGTTCCGGGTCGGTCGCATCGTCTACCTGGCGTTCTCTCGTGACGAGGCGACGATGGGCTTCGCGTTCCCGAAGGAGGAGCGCGTGGCGCTCGTCGAGTCCGAGCCCGACAAGTTCCTGATGCCCGGGACCGGGGACCTCCGGTACAACTGGGTGGTCCTCAGGATGGACGCGGTCGACGACGACGAGATCCGCGAGATCGTGCTCGACGCGTGGCGCATGGTCGTCCCCAAGCGCGTGGCGGCCGACCACCTCGGGGACGACGCGGAATGACCAGGGCCGTCCGGCCGGCCCGGCGGTAGCCTGATCCGTCGCCCCATGGCCCGCCCCACCCCCCGCCCCGACCGCTCGACCGGCACCAGGCTGATCGCCGCGAACCGGCGCGCCCGGCGCAACTACGAGGTGCTCGAGACGGTCGAGGCCGGCCTGGTGCTGCGCGGCAGCGAGGTCAAGTCTCTGCGCGACGGCCACGCCCAGATCGGCGACGCGTTCGCCCGGTTCGAGAACGACGAGGCGTGGCTCATGTCGATGCACATCGGCGTCTACTCGCACGCACAGGAGCACTCGGGGCACGAGCCCGAGCGTCGGCGCAAGCTGCTGCTCCACCGGACCGAGCTCGACCGCCTGCGCCACATCGTCGACGAGCAGCACCTCTCCCTGATCCCGCTGTCCCTGTACTTCAAGGACGGGCGAGCCAAGGTCGAGCTGGCGCTGGCCCGGGGCCGCAAGACGTACGACAAGCGGCAGGTGCTGGCCGAGCGCGACGCCGAACGCGAGGCCCGCCGCGCCATCGCCCGGGCGGGCCGCGGCGACTGAGCGGCGCCGCCAGATACCCCCTACCCCTATCTCGCGTGGCGTGGCAGCATCGTCGGGTGCCCGACACGACGCCCAACGCCGCGGTGGCCGAGAACTGGAACGGCCCCGGAGGCCAGCACTGGGTCACCCACGCTGACCGCCACGACCGCGCCCTGGCCGCCTACGGCAACGCTGTTCTCGCCGCCGCCCGGCTGCGACCGACCGACAGGGTCCTCGACGTGGGCTGCGGCACCGGCGCCATGACCCGAGCCGCCGGTCGTGTGGCGGCCGACGGCTCGGCGCTCGGCGTCGACATCGGCCGCCCCCTGGTCGAGGAGGCACGCGCCGAGACCGACCGCGCCGGGGGGCCGCCCAACGTGCGCTTCGAGCAGGCGGACGCCCAGGTGCTCCCGCTCGCCCCCGACAGCTTCGACGCCGTGCTCAGCCGGTTCGGTGTCATGTTCTTCGACGACCCCGGCGCCGCCTTCGCCAACCTCCGGCGGGGCGTCGCCGAGGGCGGCCGCCTGGCGTTCGCCTGCTGGCAGTCGCTGCTCGCCAACGACTGGATGCTCGTCCCGATGGGCGCCCTGGCCGAACACCTCGGCATGCCCGACGTGCCCGGCCCCGGCGCACCCGGGCCGTTCTCGATGGACGACCCCGACCGGGTTCGTTCGCTGCTCACGAGCAGCGGGTTCGCCGACGTCGCGCTGGCCGAGGAGACGCATCCCATGTGGGTCGGCACCGACGTCGCCGACGCGGTCGCCTACCTGCGCGGCCAGCCGCTGGCCCGTGGCCTGTTCGAGGGCAGGCCCGCCAGCCTGGTCGACGCCGCGCTCGCGGCCCTGGGCCGCGCTCTCGAGCCCTACGCCGGCCGCGATGGCGTGGCCCTGCCCGCGACGGCGTGGATCGTGACCGCCCGCGCCGCCTGAGCGGTCAGCCCCGGTCAGCTCACGACGGCCAGCCGACGATCGGGGACACGAGGTCCTCGGCGTCGGTGACCACGTCGAGGCCGTCGACCCCGGACAGCCACTCGAGGTTGCGGACATGGACGTCGTCGCCCGCGTCGAACCGGTTCAGCACGACCGTGGTCGGCCACGGCCCCAGCGCCGCCACCGACAACCGCACCCCGTTGATGGTGCCCAGGCCGGCGTCGGCCACCAGCACCACCCGGTCGGGCCGGAGCGCGGCGGCCAGGGCGACCCCGTCGCCGTCGGCGGCGAGCGGTGACCGCACCCCTCCGGCCGCCTCGACGAGCCCGACCCCGACCACCGTCGGCCAGGCGAGCTCCTCGACCAGGTCGGCGACGGTGAACGGGCGCCGGCCCAACGCCTCGGCCGCCATCGGCGGCGCCATCGCCACCGGGTACCAGCGGTGTTGGGGGCACACCGCCGCGGGGTGGTCGCCGGTGGCGTGGGCCAGGAGGGCGGCGTCGGTGTCGCTGAGATCGTCGCCGGCGTCGTACGACTGCGCCGGCTTGCGGGCGACGACGATGAGCCCCCGCCGGCGCAACGCCCTGGCGAGACGGCAGGCGACCCAGGTCTTGCCGACCTCGGTGCCGGTGCCGACGACGAGGACCAGGCGCTCAGGCCGGGACAGCACCCTGCCGCCCCAACGTCGCCAGGGCCGCGACCAGCCGCTCGATCTGCTCGGGGGTGTGGGCGGCGGACAGGGCGACGCGCAGGCGCGACGTCCCGACCGGCACGGTGGGCGGCCGGATGGCGGGGACGAGCAACCCGTGGGTCAGCAGGGCATCGGCCCCGGCGAGAGCCGCCGCCTCGTCGCCGAGCACGACGGGCACGATCGGGGTGGGATGCCCGGGGCGCAGCCGGTCGACGTGGGCCCGCAGGCGCGCCACCAGCTCGCGGCCCTCGCCCGACCGCACGACCCGCACTGCGGCCAGCGCGGCGGCGATGTCGGCCGGCGTGGGGGCCGTCGTGAAGATGAACGGGCGGGCGCGGTTGCGGAGCAGGTCGACGTACCGCCGGGGGCCCGCGACGAAGCCGCCGAGCGAGCCGAGCGCCTTCGACAGGGTCCCCATGCGCAGGACGGTGACGCCGCAATCGGTCGCCGCCGCGAGGTCGACGCGGGGGCCCATCACCGCGTGGGCCTCGTCCACCACGACGAGCGCATCGTGGCCGGCGCACACGTCGACCAGTTCGGCGACGTCCACCACGTCGCCGTCCATCGAGAAGGCGCTGTCGGTGACCACCAACGCGGGTCCGCGCCCGGCTGCGTCCACGTCCACGAGGAGCTTGCCCAGGTGGTCGAGGTCGGCGTGGCCGTAGACCCGCACGTCGGCGCGCGCCAGGCGGGCGCCGTCGACGATCGACGCATGGTTCAGCTCGTCGGACAGGATCGTCACGTCGGGCCCACCCAGCGTCGCCAGCACGCCGAGGTTGGCGGCGAAGCCGGTCGGGAACAGCAGGGCGGCCTCGGTTCCCCTCCAGGCCGCGAGCTCGGCCTCGAGCTCCGCGTGGAGCGGGCGCGAGCCGACCACGAGGCGGGACGCCCCCGAGCCGGCGCCCCAGCGATCGAGGGCCGCGTGGGCCGCCGCCACGACGCGGGGGTGGTGGGTCAGCCCCAGGTAGTCGTTCGAGGCGAAGGTGACGACCGCGTGCCCGTCGAGCTCACCCGTGACGGGACCGGTCGTCACCAGGTCGCGCGTGACCCGCCAGCGGCCGGCGCCCCGGATGGCGTCGAGCTCGGCGTCGACGCGCCCGTCCCACCCGGGTGTCATGGCGCCGTCTCCCCCGCCACCTCGGCGACGGCGGCCGCGAGGGTGTCGACGATGCGCTCGACCTCCTCGTCGGTGACCGTCAGCGGAGGCATGACGATCACGACATCGCCGAGCGGGCGGAGCAGGACGCCCCGGCGCACGGCGGCCGCACAGACTCGCCGGCCCCACCGCAGGCCGTCGGTCGGGGGCGCGAGCTCGACGCCACCCATCAACCCGCACAGGCGGACGTCGGCGACCTCGGCGAGCGGCGTCAGGCGCTCGGTCGCCAGCCGGGCCAGCGTGGCGGCGCGGGAGCGGACGCCGTCGAGCACGTCCCACTCGTCGTAGAGCTCGAGGTGGCGCAGGGCCACCGCGGCGGCGAGCGCGTTCCCGCTGTAGGAGTGCCCGTGGTAGAAGGTCCGCTCGGACAGGTCGGGTCCGAGGAACGCCCGGTGGACGTGGTCGGCGGCCACCGTCGCCGACATGGGCAGGTAACCACCGGTGAGACCCTTGCCGATCGTCATGAGGTCGGGGCGGAGGCCGCACTGCTCGCTGGCGAAGAGGGTGCCGGTCCGCCCGAACCCGGTCGCCACCTCGTCGCAGATCAGCAGCACGTCGTGGCGCCGGCAGGCGTCGACCAGCGGGCCGTAGGCCTCGGCGTCGGCGACGAGCATGCCGGCCGCCCCCTGGACCAACGGCTCGAGCACGACGGCGGCCAGGGACGGACCGTGCTCGTCGACCAGGGCGGCTGCCGTCGCCAGGGCATCGGGATCGTCGTAGCCGGGGGCCCGGACGACAGGACTCCCGCCGGCAGCACCGAAGGCCCCGAAGCGCAGCGGGTCGAACAGGTCGGTGCCGAACCCGCCGGCGCCGAGCGACAGCGAGCCGACGGTGTCGCCGTGGTACGCGTGCCCGAGGGTCAGGTAGCCGGTCCGTCCGGCCACGCCGAGGTTGGCCCAGTACTGGAACGCGATCTTGAGCGCCTGCTCGACCGCCGCCGCGCCGTCGGAGGCGAACAGGAAGTGGGGCCGGTCGACCGGCACCACGCGGGCGAGCGCCTCGGCGAGCTCGACCACGACGCGACTGCCGTTGCCGAGGAGGGTGGCGTGGGCGACCCGGTCGATCTGGCCGCGCAGGGCGGCGTCGAGCTCGGGCACGCGGTGGCCGAGGGTCGTGACCCAGAGGGACGAGATGGCGTCGAGGTAGCGCCGGCCCTCGACGTCGATCAGCTCGCGGCCCTCGGCCGCCTCCACGATGACGGGCTCGTTGTCGAGGTAGCTCGCCATCTGGGTGAACCCGTGCCACACGACAGCGGCATCCCGCTCACCCCACGACCGGGCGTCGACCATGACCCGCCAGCGTGACAGCCCGCGGCGGGCGGCGGCGAATCAGCCGGCGGGTCGGCGGGTCTGGCGGACCCGCGCCGACCCGCCGGCCGGAATCAGCTGCGCGACGAGGCCTTGGCGGGCACCTTCGACCGCGCCGTGGAGGTGCCCTTGGAGGGCGTCTTCGAGCGCGGCGCCGACGTGCGCTTGGCGGACGCCTTCGACGGCGCCTTCGAGATGCCCTTGGCGGCCCGTCCGGTCTTGCGCGCGCCGGCTCGGGCGGCGCCGTTTGACGTGCGCACGGTCGACCGTGCCGACCTGGCCGTGTCCTTGGCCCCGCGGCGGACGTCGCCGGCCGCCCTGCGGGCGCCCCTGGTGGCGGCGTCCGCGGTCTGGGCGGCGCCGGTCCGGAGGTCGTCGGCGACGGTGGCGGCACCCGAGGCCGCGGCGCGACCTGTGCGGGCCGCGCCCGACTGGACGGCGCCGACGACGTCCTCGCTGCCGGACTCAGCGGCCTGTACGGCCGCCACCACCCGGTCCACCGTCTCGCCCGACCCGGCTCGGACCCTCTGTGCCGTGTGGCGAGCGGTGCTCGACCCGGTCGACGAGGGGCGGCGCCGCGTGGGGTTGCCGAGGATGCGGTCGATGAGATCCTGCGCGGCGGTGACGCCACCCTGGGCCAGGCCCGACACCGTCGCGCCGACCTTGTCGACCACGCCCGCGGCCGTCCCGGCGACGAGGTTGCCCGGCGGGGTGTCGGGCGAGCGAGGGTGCGGGCGCGTCGGGGCCGTCTTCTTGGCGGAGGCCATGGCGTCGCCGAGCTCGGTCAACGCCTTGCGGCCGAGCTCGTCCCGCACGGCGGGGAAGTACTCGCTCTCCTCCTCCTCGACGTGGTGCCGGACGTTCTCGATGAGCACCGTCACCTTGGCGTCGAATCGCTCGGCCTCGGGATCCAGGTCCTCGAGCTCCGACAGCACCAACTTGACGATGTGGTGCTCCTCGAGGCTCTCGAGGGCCACGTCCTCGACCGCGGGGACGGTGGCCCGGGTGACGGGGTAGAAGAGCTGCTCCTCGACCGCGGCGTGGACCGACAACTCCTCGATGATGCGGTCGACGACCTTGCGCTTCTCGACGAAGGCCCGGTCGCCGGCGTCCTCGAACCGCTTGAACAGCTTCTCGACCGAGCGGTGGTCGTCCTTGAGCATCGTGATGGCGTCCATGGGGGCGCGTGTACCCCAGCGCGCTCGGTGGTAGCCCCCTGCCGTGCGTGGTCAGGCTGGCGACAGGCGAAACACGCGGAGATCGCGCCCACTGCGCTCGACGTACGTGTCGTAGGCCGGCCAGGCGCCGACAAGGCGCGGCCACGCCTCGGCCTTCTCGGCCGCCGTGAGCAGGTGGGCCTCGACCTCGTAGTCGCGGCCGGCGAACGAGGCCCGTGCCCGTGGGGTCGCCATCAGGTTGGTGCTCCACGCCGGGTGCCGCTCGCGCCCGTAGTTGCTGCCCACGACGTAGAGGACGTCATCCTCGGGCACGCACGCCAGGGGCACCGTGCGGGGCTCGCCCGACCGCGACCCCGTGGTGGTGAGCACGACCGTGGGCACCATGCCCGCGCTCATGGTGGTGCGCCCGCCGGTCAGCCGGTGGACGAGGCGATCGAGCCGGGGCACGACCGATGGGGCGACGCGGGCGAACGCGGGGCTCGCCGCCATGCGGATCACGTTGCGGCCGACGACGCCGTCCTGGGACACCTTCACGGGCGGCGAGCGTACGTGCTCGCCGAGCATCCCCGGCAACGCGGGTCGGTCCGTCACGGACGGCCGGTACACTCGGTCCGCTACTTGACAAGGGGCTGATCGGTTTCGACGTGGAGACCGGACGGCGAATCGTGCGACCGGAGTTGCTCAGACTCCTTAAACGGGGCAACCAACACAACTGCCGAAACCAACGAGCAGTACGCCCTCGCCGCCTGATCATCAGGTGACACGAGAGCGGTCGCGGCCAGCAATGGCACGCGGGGCCTGACCACCGCAGCCTGGCAACAGAAGCGATGGTTGACAGCGGGAAAGACCGCTGACGGCGTGAAAGACCGCTGACCCCGGGGAAAGACCCGGCGGCGGTCCCCTCGGGGGCCACCCGACCCGGCGGTACGGCAGCCGTTGAGCCGTAGTCCACGGGAATGGTCGTAGCGCGGTCGTCATCCACTCGACGGACGGGGGTTCGATTCCCCCCAGCTCCACCACGTGAACGCGCACACCGCATGTGCGCGTTCACGAACATCCAGAACCAGCCCCGTCTCGCCGCTACGTCGGGATCTCGTGGCCGGGTGGGGGCCGGAGAGCCTCGGGGACCTGGGCGGTCAGCGAGTCGGCCACGGTCCGAGCCTGTTCGGCGGCCTCGGAGATGGCCGCGGACCGCTGGCCTTCGTCGTCGCGGTCGGCAGCGAGCTGGCGGCAACGGTGGGCGAGGATCCGAGCTCGTTCGGCGAGCAGGGCCCACGACGGCTCGCGGTGCGGCGTCATGTTGCCCATCACGTAGTACATCTCGAACGCGAACCCGGCCGTGCGGCCGGGATGGGACGAGCCGACCGGCAGTGTCGTCAGCTCGGTGCCCAGGGGCCGGAGGACCTTCGCCATCAGCGCGAGCGCGCTGTCCACCAGGGTGCCGAGCTGCGCGTCGGTCTCGTCGGTGTGGGTGAAGTACCGCAACAGGACGTGCAGGGTGAGCTCGTAGGACAGGCCCGCCAGCTCGACGACCCGCCGGGCCTGCGGGTCGGTGATGACCGGCCGGGGGGTCGGGATGTCGAACGGCTGGCGGAGGTACGCCGCCTGCACCGGCCGGGCCGGCTCGAAGCTCGGATCGGCCTGCCGCAGCTCGTCGAGCTCTCGGCGAACGGACAGGAACCGGCCGTAGTGGGCTTCGTTCCAGTCCCCTCGGGCCCCTTCACCCTGCTCGATGATCTCCTCGACGGCAGCCAGCGCCGACTCGAGGTCGGTGACGGCAACCAGCTGCGGCCACCGGAAGAGCTCGGGGGTGGCCTGGGCTCGGAGGGAGCCGACGAACAGCGCGCGCTCACCGAGCCGGGACGAGAGCGCACGCAGCCCCTCGGCGATGCCTCGGTAGAGATGACCGACGGTGGCGAACTCCTGGCCCCGAGGGAGGACCTCGTGCTCGTCGACGGGGTCACGCGGCGGTGCGGTGGCGACGAAGTCGGTCGCGTCCCGGCGCTCCATGCCTTCGGGGCGCTCGAGGAACAGGAAGTGGTCGAGGGCCCGCCCCCCGAACGGCAACAGGTCGAGCTGCACGCCGGCGGGGAAGTAGCCGGACCGCTGCGGGAAGTTGGGCCGCCCGAAGGCCGGCGCCGCCCCGATCGCGGACATCAGGTTCGCCACCAGGGCGATGTGCAGCATCTCCTCGACGGCGATGCCGCGCAGCTTCTTGCGCCACCGGTCGATGGAGTCGGCCTGCTCGGGGGTCACGCCATCGCCGACACCGTCCTTGAGGCTGAACTCTGCGAACAGGTACTGGCACATGATCATGTGCTCGAGCTGCAGCGCTTCGGCCAGCAACCACCACAGATGCTCCCGGTGCGCGACGACCACCCTGGGCTCGGACATGCCCACAGTTCACACGATCACTCCGGGTTCCGGCCGAAAGGGCCGCAGGGGTGAGGCTCGGTCAGCTCCACCCGGTTCCGGAGCGGCGCGGGCCGTCGACGAGCCCGGTCGGTTTCGCGTCCTCCCAGGTCGTGGCGGAGTTCGACATGAACATGACGTCATGTTTGTTATTTACTGTCGCGTCAGTCTAGATTGACCTCCGTCACACCGACACGACAGAGGGGGAAGTAGACGTGACCACATCCACATCGAGGGGTCGACGCCGGCTCGCCACGCTCGGGCTCGCGCTCGGGCTCGTGGCGGGCTCGGTCGCCGGCGGCGTGCCCGGCGCCGACGCCCAGACCAACCCGTACGAGCGAGGGCCCGCCCCCACCGTGCAGAGCATCGAGGCGAGCCGCGGGGCCTACGCCACGTCGCAGACCACCGTCTCGTCGCTCAGCGCCTCCGGCTTCGGCGGAGGCACCATCTACTACCCGACCACGACCGCCGACGGGACGTTCGGCGCCGTCGCCATCTCGCCGGGGTACCTGTCGTCGCAGTCGAGCATCTCGTGGCTCGGCCCTCGCATCGCGTCGCAGGGCTTCGTGGTGATCACCATCGACACCAACAGCATCTTCGACCAACCGTCCAGCCGCGGCACCCAGCTCCTCGCGGCGCTCGACTACCTCACGCAGCGCAGCTCGGTGCGCACCCGCATCGACCCGACCCGGCTGGCGGTCGCAGGCCACTCGATGGGTGGTGGCGGCTCGCTCGAGGCCGCGTCCGACCGCCCGTCGCTGCAGGCCGCCATCCCGCTCCAGCCGTGGAACAGCGACAAGACGTGGTCGGAGATCCGCACGCCGACGCTCATCATCGGCGCGCAGAGCGACACCATCGCCTCGGTGACGTCGCACTCGGAGCCGTTCTACAACTCCATCCCGGCCTCGGCCGAGAAGGCGTACATGGAGCTGCGCGGCGCCAGCCACTTCGTGTCGAACTCGCCGAACACGCCCACAGCCCGGCAGATGATCGCCTGGCTCAAGCGCTACGTCGACAACGACACCCGGTACGAGCAGTTCATCTGCCCGCCGCCGAGCGGCACGGCCATCTCGGAGTTCCGCAACACCTGCCCCGGCTGACCCGACCGGGCCACGAGCTCCGGTCCGGCGCTCCGACGGGTGAGGCGAGCGGCGGACCGGACACACCGACCGATGGCGGCCGCGACCAGCGGCCGCCATCGGCGCGCCCGGGACGGAGGCCTTGACCTCAAGTGAGGTCGAGGTGCGAGTCTGCAAGCATGCCCACGACCGACAACAAGACGGCGGACGAACACCACGACGGCGGACAACACGACGGCGGACAACACGACGGACACCGCGCCCGACAGCAGCGACACCGCCCGGGCCGACGACGCCATCCGGCACATGATCGCCGAGGCCGAGCGGCACCAGAACGACGTCGAGCCGTTCCTCGCCCTCCACACCGAGACGACGGTCATCGTGAACATCGCCGGACGACGGGTCCTCGGCCGCGACGCGTTGCGCACCGCGATGACGGCGGCCCTCGCGAGCCCGCTGGCCGACGTGACCACGACGATCGAGGTGCTCGACGTCCGCTTCCTCGGCCCCGACGTGGCCGTCGTCAGCTGCGTCAAGCGGGTCACCGACGGTCGCGACCCCGGCGGGCGCCCGGCCGGCTCGTCCGACCTGCCGCGGGTCGGCAGCCTCACCTACGTGGTCGTGCGCGAGGACGGCGACTGGCGCATCGCCCTGGCGCAGACCACGCCCCAGGCCGGCTGACAGGCGTGGGTGGGGCGCGGTCAGCCGCCAGGCGCCACGGTGGTGACCGAGGCGTCGGGCGGGATGGTCTCACCCGTGGGCCGGGGGCGGGGGCCGGTGCACGTCGTGCTCCACGCGGCCAGGCCCACCACGAACAGGACGATGGCGACGATCCACACGAGGCGCACCAGCGGACCGTACCGCCCGCGCCGCGAGGGCCGAGGGACCGTCATTCGATCGGCGGAGAGCCGGCCACGGCGGGCTCGTCGGGGTTGGCCCGCACGACGAGGACGACGCCGGCTGCGATCAGCACCCCCGCCGGGATGGCCGACACCGACGGCACCTCGTCGAACGCCAGCCACGCCAGCAGCGCGGCGCCGACGATCTCGAACAGGATGGCCACCGACACGATGACCGGGCTGATCGTCGCCAGGACCCGGTTCACGAGCGTGTGGCCGAGCAGTTGCGGGCCGAGCACGGTGGCGAACAGCAGCAGCCAGGTGCGGCCGTCGTACCCGGCGAGGGGCTGACGGCCCACCCCGCACACGACGAGGAGAGCCAAGGCGGCGACCCCGTAGCAGGCCGTGGCGTACACCGTCGTCGAGACGGTCTGCCGGGCCTCGGCCCCCACCGTCACGTACGCCGCGGCCAACGCCCCGCCGACCAGCGCCAGCAGGTCGCCGAACAGCGCCCGCGGCGAGATCGACAGGTCGACGCCGGTCAGCACGACGGTGCCGGCCATCGCCGACGCGATGCCCCACCACGCCAGGCGGGGCACGTGGTCGCCCCGCCACCGGGCGATGAGCGCGGCCCAGACCGGCTGTGTGGCCACGAGCGCCACCGACGACGCCACCGACGTGAACGACAGGCTGGGCACCCACGTGGCGAAGTGAGCGGCGAGGAACAGGCCGGCGACGAGGGCGAGACGTCGCTCACGCGGGTCCAGCGACACGGCCTCGCGCCGGCGGTCACGGGAGGCGAGGACCACGGCGCCGAGGACGGGCAGGGCCAGCGCGTTCCGCCAGAACGCGATCGCCAGCGACGGCGCGTCGGCCGCCCGGATCAGCGGCGCCGACGTCGACACGGCGACGACCGCCACGCCGAGCAGCGCCAGGTCGCCCGGCGGCGGGCGCGCGGGCGCCGGAGGGTTCGGGGGGAGGGCGGGCACGGCACGCGCAGCCTTGCACAACCCTTGCTTTTGCATGATCCGTGCGAAAACCTGGTTCGGTGGACGCAGATCTGGATGTCGAGGCGGCGACCGACCCGGGCACGGGCGGCGTGCCGGGCCCGGTGATGTACAACCCGTTCGAGCCGGGCTTCGCCGACGACCCGTACGTGCAGTACGCCGCCATCCGCGCCGACGGGCGGGTGCACCACAACCCGCTCGGGCTGCGCGTCCTGTCCCACTACGAGGACTGCTTCGAGCTGTTGCGGCTGGGCGGCACGAGCGTCGACGAGCGCAACGCCACGAACGTCGTCGCCCCGCCGTTGCCCGACGACCTCGCCGACCGGCAGGCCCAACGCAGCCGCTCGATCCTCAGCCTCGACCCGCCCGACCACACCCGGCTGCGTCGCCTCGTGTCGAGCGCCTTCACCGTCCGGCGGATCGAACGACTGCGCGAGCGCGCCCGCGTCCTCGTCGCCGAGCTGGTCGACGACATCGCCGCCGACACGCCCCCCGGCGAGCCGGTCGACCTCCTGGCCCGCTTCGCCTTCCCCCTGCCGTTCGTCGTCATCAGCGAGCTGCTCGGCATGCCCGACGGCGACCGTGACGAGCTCCGCGCCTGGTCGCACGAGATGACCCGGTCGCTCGAGCCGTTCAACGACGACCCCACCCTGCGCCGCATCGTCGCCGCCGCCGACCAGATGTTCGCCCACGTCGACGACGCCATCGAGTGGAAGCGCCGGAACCCCGCCGACGACCTGCTGAGCGGCATGATCGCCGCCGAGGAGGACGGCGAGCGCCTGAGCCCCGTCGAGCTGCGCGACCAGGTCGTGCTGCTGTACCTGGCCGGCCACGAGACGACGGTGAACCTCATCGGCAACGGCACGCTCGCCCTGCTGCGGCACCGCGACCAGTTCGAGCGCCTCGTCGCCGATCCGTCGCTCGACGCCAACGCCGTCGACGAGCTTCTGCGCTACGACAGCCCGGTGCAGGTGTCGCGCCGCATCGCCACGACCGACATCGAGATCGCCGGCGAGCAGATCGGCGCCGGCGAGCTGGTCCTCACCCTCCTGGGCTCGTCCAACCGCGACGAGGACAAGTGGGGCCCGACCGCCGCCGACCTCGACCTCGCCCGCGACGGCGCGGGCGGGCACCTGTCGTTCGGCAGCGGCATCCACCACTGCCTCGGCTCTGCGCTGGCGCGCCTCGAGGGCGCCGAGGCCGTCCCCGCCCTGGTCCGCCGGTTCCCGGGCATGGAGCTGGCCACCGACGACCCCGAGTGGAACGGCCGGATCGTGCTGCGCGGGCTCGACCGCCTGCCCGTGACGCTGGCGAGCTGACCCGCGGGGTCAGACCCGGAGGAAGCGGCTGATCGCCCAGCCCGAGCCGGCCGCGCCGATCACGACGCCGAGCGTCAGGACCACGCCGGCCGTCGTCCACAGCTCGGTCGACGTGGCGACGAAGCCCTCCATGATGGCCCGGTAGTCGTCGTTGTTCGACGCCGCGTCCATGAACCGGTGCAGGCCGAACACCGCGCCCAGCGCGAGCGCGGAGCCGACCAGGCCCTGGACGATGCCCTCGAGCATGAACGGCACCCGGATGAACCAGTTCGTGGCGCCGACGAGCTTCATCACCTCGATCTCGCGGCGCCGCGCGAACATCGCCATGCGGATGGCGTTGAGGATCAGGAGCAGCGCGGCGACCAAGAGGCCGATGCCGACCACGAGCATGGCCCGACGGGCGAAGTTCGACACGCCGGTCACCGTCTTCACGCTGTCGCTGACGTCGGTGACGCTGAGCACGCCGGGCTCGGCCGCGAGCTGCTGGCCGATCACCGTCATGAGGTCGACGTCGCTCGAGTCGGGCGTGACCCGGTACGAGTCGGGCACACGGGTGCCGCCCGACTCGATCTTCTGGTACATCAGCTCGTTGCGCTCGAAGATGCGCAACGCCTCCTCGCGGCTCTCGTCGAGGTCGATGTACTCCCAGTCGCCGACCTCGGGGTTGTCGTCGAGGAACGCCTTGATGGCGTCGTGCTGCTCGGGCGTGACGTCGGACTTGAGGAAGGCGATGAGCTCGATGCCGTCGTGCCAGCGGGCCGACACGTTGTCGACGCCCTGGCCGAGCAGGATCGTCGAGCCGAACAGCGAGAGCGAGACGGCCACCGTGACGATGGCGGCGATGGTGAGCGTGATGTTGCGCCGCAGGTTGGCGAACGTCTCGCGGGCGATGTAGTCGAACTTCACTGGTACACCCCTCGCACCTGGTCACGCACGATCTCGCCCATCTCGAGCTCGATCACGCGTCGCTGCATGGTGTCGACGATCGATCGGTCGTGGGTGGCCATCACCACGGTCGTGCCGGTGCGGTTGATGCGGTCGAGCAGGCGCATGATGCCGACGGAGGTGGCCGGGTCGAGGTTGCCGGTGGGCTCGTCGGCCAGCAGGATCAGCGGTCGGTTCACGAACGCCCGGGCGATCGACACGCGCTGCTGCTCGCCACCCGACAGCTCCTCGGGCAGGTTGTCGGCCTTGGAGTCGAGGCCGACGAGCTCGAGGATCGCCGGCACCTGGGCCTTCACGACGTGCCGCGGGCGACCGATGACCTCGAGGGCGAACGCGACGTTCTCGTACACCGTCTTCGTGGTCAGCAGCTTGTAGTCCTGGAAGATGCAGCCGATGTTGCGGCGCAGGTACGGGACCCGCCACGAGTTCAGGCGGGCGATGTCCTTCCCCGCCACGAACAGCCGGCCCTTGTCGGCCGTCTCCTCACGGTTGATCAACCGCAGCATGGTCGACTTGCCCGATCCCGAAGGGCCCACGAGGAAGACGAACTCGCCCTTCTCGATGGTGGCCGTGGCGCCGTGCAGCGCCTCGACCCCGCCCTTGTAGATCTTGCTCACCTGTTCGAACGTGATCATGTCCCTAGCGGATCTCCCGCCCGTGGCACGCGCGGGTACGTGGCGTGCGTCCTGGCCCCAGTCATTGCGATGAGGTTACAGATACCGCGCGGTACCTCGAACATCGCGTCGAAACGGTACTGCCTCGCGGGGGTGCCCGTGGGGATCCTCACGCCTTGGTCGCGCCCGCTCGCCGCCATTGGAGGTAGGCCTCCATGAACGGGTCGAGGTCGCCGTCGAGGACCCCCGAGACGTTCCCGGTCTCGTGGTCGGAGCGCAGGTCCTTCACCATCTGGTATGGCTGCAGCACGTAGCTGCGGATCTGGCTGCCGAACCCCACCCGCTGCTGGTCGCCGCGGATCTCGTCGAGCTCGGCCTCGCGCTCGGCCCGCTCGCGGTCGGCCAGCTTGGCCCGCAGCATCGCCATCGCCCGGTCGCGGTTCTGGAACTGGCTGCGCTCGACCTGGCACGACACCACGATGCCGGTCGGGACGTGCGTGAGCCGGACCGCGGACGACGTCTTGTTGACGTGCTGGCCGCCCGCTCCCGACGCCCGGAACACGTCCATCTTGATGTCCTTGTCGTCGATCTCGACGGACCCGTCCCCGTCGTCGAGCATCGGCACCACCTGCACCGCGGCGAACGCCGTCTGACGCTTGCCCTGGGCGTTGAACGGGCTGATGCGCACGAGCCGGTGCACGCCCCGCTCGGCTTGCAGGTAGCCGTAGGCGTACCGGCCCTTGACCACGAACTCCGCCGACGACAGACCTGCCTCTGAGCCCTCGGTGAACTCGTCGACCTCGACGTCGAAGCCACGCTGCTCGGCCCAGCGGGTGTACATGCGCAGGAGCATCTCGGCCCAGTCCTGGGCGTCGACGCCGCCCTCGCCCGCCTGCACGGTCACGAGTGCGTCGTGCCCGTCGTGCTCGCCCGAGAACATCGAGCGCAGCTCGACCCGGCGGAGGTCGGCGTCGATGCCCGTCAGCGCCTGCTCGACCTCGGCCAGCGACGCCTCGTCACCCTCCTCGCGGCCCAGCTCGTGGAGCGTCTCCGCGTCATCGAGCCGGGCCTCGAGCTGCTCGTACTGCGCGATGTCGTCGGTGACGCTCGACAGCTCGGCGGTGACCCGCTTGGCCCGTTCGGCGTCGTCCCACAGGTCGGGCCGCGACGCCTCGGCCTCGAGCTGGGGCCGACGGGCGCGCAGCTCGTCGACCTTGAGGTACGTCTCGGCCTCGGCCACGCGGGCGCGCAGGGCCTTCAGGTCCTCGGTGAGGTCACGCATGGGAGTCGACGCGCTGCCAGTCGGCCGGCTGTGGAGCTGGTGCTCTCACACCAAATCGCCACGCGTGGGCTGGGTCGAACGCCCCATCCGCCCGGCCGACGCGCTGCCAGTCGGCCGGCTGTGGAGCTGGTGCTCTCACACCAGATCCCCACGCATGGGCTGGGTCGAACGCCCCATCCGCCCGGCCTCTCACGCCTTGCCGTGGCACAGCTTGTACTTCTTGCCCGACCCGCACGGGCAGGGGGCGTTGCGGGGGGTCTTGTCCCAGTCGGACTTCACGATCGGCGTGTTGGTGGCCGGCGCAGCCGCGGCGGCGGCGTTGCCGTTGCCGCCGGCGCTCGGCGTCGACGCCGTGGCGGCGGCTTCGGCCCGGGCGGCGGCGCGCAGGCTGGCCGCGCCGCCCCCGCCGTCGGGGTCTTCGGGCGCCGAGTAGCTGAGGTCGCGCACGGCGGCGTCGCTGCCGTCGTCCTCGAGGCCCGTGGCCGCGTCCTGCGGGGCAGCGTCCTGAGGTGCGGCATCGGCGGGCGCCGCGTCCTGTGGAGTCGCCTTGGCGTCGACCGGCACGGTCGCCGCCCCGGGCTGGTTCACCTTCACGTCGACGTGCATGACGTAGCGGATGAAGTCCTGCCAGATGCCGTGCATCATCTGGCCGAACATGTCGAAGCCCTCGCGCTGCCACTCGACCAGCGGGTCCTTCTGGCCCATGGCCCGCAGGTTGATGCCCTCGCGCAGATAGTCCATCTCGTAGAGGTGGGAACGCCAGCGCTGGTCGATCACCCGCAGCATCACCTGGCGCTCGACCTGGCGCATCACGTCGGGGGTGAGCGTCTCCTCGCGCTTCTCGTAGTAGCCGAGCGCCTCGTCGGTGAGCAGCTCGTACAGCTCGTTGGTGGAGGCCGCCTTGCCCAGCTGCTCGGCGCTCAGCTCGGACGGCCAGTACGTGCGGGCTTCGGTGGCGAGCGCCTCGACGTCCCACTCCTCGTTGTACTCGCTGACGCAGTGGGTCTCGACGAGCGTGCTCACCGTGTCGGGCAGCGCGTCGTCGACGATCCGCTCGCGCAGGTCGGCCCGGTCGAGCACCTGGTCGCGCAGCGCGTAGATCACCTTGCGCTGCTCGTTCATGACCTCGTCGTACTTGAGGACGTTCTTGCGGATCTCACCGTTGCGCTGCTCGACGGTGGTCTGCGCCCGCTCGATCGCCTTCGAGACCATCTTCGCCTCGAGCGGCACGTCGTCGGGCAGGGTCTTGCCCATCACCCAGTTGACGGCGCCGGTGGCGAAGAGGCGCATGAGGTCGTCTTCGAGCGACAGGTAGAAGCGGCTCTCGCCGGGATCGCCCTGGCGGCCCGACCGGCCGCGGAGCTGGTTGTCGATGCGGCGCGAGTCGTGGCGCTCGGTGCCGAGCACGTAGAGCCCGCCGAGCTCGCGCACCTTGTCACCCTCGGCCCTGGTCTCGGCCTCGTGCTTGGCGGTGAGCTCCTCGACACGGGCGCGGGACTCGTCGGCGTCGGGGTCGAGCCCCTCGGCGCGGACCTCGCGCTTGGCCACGCCCTCGGCGTTGCCGCCGAGGATGATGTCGACGCCACGGCCGGCCATGTTGGTGGCGACCGTGACCGCGCTGAGCCGACCGGCCTGGGCGATGATCTCGCCCTCTCGGAAGTGCTGCCCGACCTTGGCGTTGAGGACCTCGTGGCGGATGCCCTGCTTGTCGAGGAGGCGCGACAGCTTCTCGGACTTCTCGACCGAGATCGTGCCGACCAGGACGGGCTGGCCCGCCTCGTAGCGCTCGGAGATGTCGTCGACCACGGCGCCGAACTTGGTGTCCTCGGTCTTGTAGATGAGGTCGGGCTCGTCGAGGCGGGCGGGCGGCTTGTTCGTCGGGATGGGAACCACCTGCAGGTCGTACGTGCCGGCCAGCTCGGCGGCGTCGCTCTGCGCCGTACCGGTCATGCCGGCGAGCTTGTCGTACATGCGGAAGTAGTTCTGCAGGGTGACGGTGGCGAGCGTCTGGTTCTCTTCCTTGATCTTGACGCCCTCTTTGGCCTCGACCGCCTGGTGGAGGCCCTCGGACCAGCGCCGTCCCTCGAGGATGCGGCCGGTGAACTCGTCGACGATCTTCACCTCGCCCGACGCCACGACGTAGTCCTTGTCGCGCTTGAACAGCTCCTTGGCCTTGAGGGCGGCCTGGAGCTGGTGGACGAGGTTCTGGGCCACGCCGTCGTACAGGTTCTCGATGTCGAGCTGGCGCTCGACCTTCTCGATGCCGTCGTCGGTGGGGGCGACGGTGCGCTTCTCCTCGTCGACCTCGTAGTCGTCGTCGCGCTTCAGGCTGCGGACGATCGAGGCGAACTTGTAGTAGAGCTGCGCGGCGTCGGCGACCTTGCCGGAGATGATGAGCGGCGTGCGCGCCTCGTCGATGAGGATCGAGTCGACCTCGTCGACGATGGCGTAGGTGTGGCCCCGCTGCACCTGGCGGGCCCGGCTGGGCGCCATGTTGTCGCGCAGGTAGTCGAAGCCGAACTCGTTGTTGGTGCCGTAGGTGATGTCGGCCCCGTACTGCTCGCGCTTGAACACCGGGTCGTGGTTGCCCGGCACGATGAGGCCGGTGGTCAGGCCCATCCACGTGTGCAGGCGGCCCATCCACTCGCGGTCGCGGGTGGCCAGGTAGTCGTTGACCGTGACGAGGTGCATGCCCTTGCCGCTCAGGCCGTTGAGGTAGGCGGGGAGCGTCGAGACGAGGGTCTTGCCCTCGCCGGTCTTCATCTCGGCCACCCACCCGAAGTGCAGGGCGGCGCCGCCCATGAGCTGCACGTCGTAGTGACGCTGGCCGAGCACCCGGACCCCGGCCTCGCGCACCGCGGCGAACGCCTCGATGAGCAGGTCGTCGAGCGACTCGCCGTTGTCGAGCCGCTGCCGGAACTCGCCGGTCTTGGCCCGCAGGGCGTCGTCGGACAACGCCTGCATCTCGGGCTCGAGCTCGCCGATGTCGGGCACCAGGGATTGCAGTGCCCGCACCTTCTTGCCCTCGCCGACGCGGAGGAAGCGATCAAGCAGTGCCATGCGGCCGTCGAGTCTACCGGTGCCGGTCCCCGCCGACGGATGTCACAAAACGAAACGGTTGCGTTCTATAACGCTACGGATACGTTTCACAGCATGAGTGTCGACCACGCGAGCCCCCAGCTCTTCGAAGATCCCGACGTCCACCGTCGCCGCTGGCTCCTCCTCGGGGTCATGTGCCTGTCCCTCGTCCTCGTGGTGATGTCCGTCTCGTCCCTCAACGTGGCGGCCCCCCGCCTCCAGCAGGACCTGGGCGCCACCGCCACCCAACTCCACTGGATCATCGACTCGTACGCCCTGGTGTTCGCCGGCCTGCTCCTGTCGGCCGGAGCGCTCGGCGACCGGTTCGGGCGCAAGGGCGCCCTCCTCGGCGGGCTCGGCGTGTTCGGCGCGGGCCTGCTGGTCGCGGGGCTCGCCACCTCCTCGAACCAGGTCATCGTCGGACGCGGGATCATGGGCGTCGGCTCGGCGTTCGTGATGCCCGCCACCCTGTCGCTCATCACGGCCGTGTTCCCGCCGGAAGAGCGCATCCGGGCCATCGCCACGTGGGCGGGCTTCGCGGGCGCCGGCGCCGCCATCGGGCCTGTTGTCGCCGGAGCGCTGCTGGAGGAGTTCTGGTGGGGCTCGGCGATCCTCGTGAACCTGCCGCTCGTCGCCGTGGCCGCGGTGGCGGTCGCCCACTTCTCGCCGAAGTCGCGTGACAGCCACGTCACGCCGCTCGACCCGGTCGGCTCGGTCCTGGCGCTGTTCGGGATGATGGCCCTGCTCTACGGGATCATCGAAGGCGCCGAGCGCGGCTGGACCGACGGGCTCGTGCTCGGGGCGTTCGCCGCGGCCGCGGCCCTCGTCGCCGGCTTCGTCTCCTGGGAGGCCCGGACCGAACACCCGATGCTGCCCCTCTCGCTGTTCCGCGACCGCCGCTTCAGCGTGGCCAGCGCCGCCATCACGCTCACCTTCTTCGCCCTGTTCGGGTTCTACTTCCTCAGCACCCTCTACCTGCAGTACGTGTTGGGCTACTCGCCCCTCACCGCAGGCCTGGCCGGTCTGCCGCTGGCCGGGGCGATGATCGTCGTGGCGCCGCGCAGCGCGGCGCTCGGCGAGCGCTTCGGCCCCGCCCGGGTGATCGCCGGCGGGTTCGCCCTGATGGCGGTCGGACTCGCGGTGTTCACCCGCATCGGCATCGACACGCCGTACCTCGTCGTCGCCGCCGGCTTCGTGCTGCTGGGCGCCGGGCTGGCCGCCACGGCCGCCCCGGCCACCGGCATGCTCATGTCGGCCGTCCCGCTCGACAAGGCCGGCGTCGGGTCGGCGGTCAACGACACGACCCGCGAGTTCGGCGGCGCCCTCGGCATCGCCGTGTTCGGAACGCTCGTCGGTTCGGCCTACCGGTCCAACATGGACCTGGCCGGCAGCGACGTCCCGGCGGGCGCGGCCCGGGTCGCCGACGAGTCCATCGGCGCCGCCTGGGGCGTCGCCCAGGGTCTGCCCGGCGGCGACGCCCTGCTGGCCCAGGCCCAGTCGGCGTTCGTCGACGCCTTCCGGCTCACCAACGCCGTGTCGGTGGCGGTGGCGCTGCTGGCCGCCGCCTTCGTGTGGACGGCGCTGCGCCCGGGCCGCGGCGACACGGCCGACGCCCCCGCCGACGAGGCGGTGTTCGACGCCGACCTCGGCGAGCCGGCCCTCGATCCCGTTCCGACGAGCCCGTGAGCGAGCGGGAGCCCCGGGGGGGCACAATGATCGACGTGCCACCGCGCGACGAGGTCGACCCCCGGATCGAGCGCTCCCGCATGTGCGTCCTCGAGGCGACCGCCGAGCTGCTGCGCGAGGTCGGCTACGGCCCGCTCACCATCGAGGCCGTCGCCGCCCGGTCGGGCGTGGCCAAGAGCACCATCTATCGTCACTACGCCAGCAAGGCCGCCCTCGTCTCCGACGCGTTCACCGAGGTCCACGCCCGTGGGGGCGCCGACCTGCCGCCACCCGGCCCTGTGCGGGGCCGGGTGGTCGGCATCCTGAGCGACCTGGCCTGCGCGGTCGACGAGCCTCGCCGGCTGGCGTGCCTCATGCCGGCGCTGATCGACGCCGCCGAGCGCAGCGACGAGATGGCGGCCCTGGCCCAGCGGATGGCGGACGAGAGCTCCGCACCCCTGCAGGCCGTGCTGGCCGACGCCGTGGAGGCCGGCGAGCTGCCTCCCGAGACCGACACCGCGGTGCTGGCCGACGCCCTCATCGGCCCCGTGGTGCTCCCCCGCCTGTTCCACCGGCCGCCCGTCGGCGTCGCCGACATCCCGGCGCTGGTCGACCAGGTGATTCCGGCGACCCGCCCCGCCGTCACCTCCTGACGCGGCGTCGGGCTCAGGCCTCAGCCGGGGCCTCGGCCGCCTCGAGATGGATGACCGGCAGATCCCCGTACTCGCGCTCCAGCCTGCTGACGACATCGAGGCCCAGCCAGCGGGACAGGTGCCGCGGGAGCGTCGACACGATGATGCCGGCCCAGTCCTCGTCGGGGTGCGATCGCATCGCGGCGCCGACGGCGTACACCGGGTTGGCGTCGCCGACTTCGCCGGTGACGTCGGCGCTGATGCTGCGGAACGCCGCCAGTCCCTCCTCGAGGCGCTCGCGGCCGGCCGCGTCGACCTCGCCGTCGGTCCAGGCGCGGTCGCGGGGGTGGTGCACCGGCACGACGAGGTGGAACGTGCAGTCTCCGGCGGCGCACAGCGAGCGGACGTGGTCGAGAAGGTGATCCTCGACCAGTGTGCGGTGGGCGACGACCAGGTAGGCGCTCATGCCGACCTCCGGTGACGGGCGACAGGGGGATGCCTCGGCGGAAGGCTACGACGTCGTGGCCGCCGGCGGGAGGGGTGACGCGACCAGGCCCGCTCGACGAGCGGGGTCGAGCGGGACTGGCAAGGGGCGAACCGAGGGTCAGTCGTCCGTGCCGTGGTCGTCGCCCGGCGGGTCGTCGGCGCCGCCACGACCCGACCCGCCGCCGCCGTCGTCGCCCCCGTGATCGTCGGTGGCGTCGTCGCCGCCGTCGTCCGAACCGCTCACGCCCCCGTGATCGTCGGTGGCGTCGTCGCCACTGTCGTCCGAACCGCTCACCCCGCCGCCGTCGTCGCTCTCGAAGCCGACGATCGTGCCGTTCTCGAACCGGACGTCGGTGCCGGTCGCATCGTCGCGGAAGCGCACCCGCTCCCGGACGGCACCGTCCTCGAGCTCCACGTTGACCTGCACGCGCTGGGCACCCCGGCGGAAGTCGACCTCGACCTCGGGCCCCGCGGACTGCTCGACCTCGACCGTCCAGCCGGCGGTGGGGGTGGCGCTGACCAGCGAGAGCCGGCCCGCGGCCTCGGTCACCGTGACGGTTCCCGCGCCGGCGGCGTCGACCACCCGCGTGCCCACCGCTGCGGGCGCGCCCGCCGACGCTGCGACGGTCGTCGAGGTCGTGGCCGTGGAGCTGGTGGTCGAGTCGTCGTCCCCGCGGGCGGACGAGGTGCCCGACAGGGCGGGTGCCGGCCCCACCCCGGTGGCCAGGGCGAGGGCGAGGAGGCCGCCGGCGAGGCCGGCGCCGACGCCGATGCGGCGGGGGGAGGTACGGGGGAGCTGCATGGGAGGTGTCCTCTCAGGGTGGACGCTGTGACGACCTCACCCTGGGGGCCACCCGCCTAACCGCGGGTCGCCCCACCCCTAAGCGTCGGCTAATTCAGCCGCCATCCGGGCCGTCGTCGCCGGAGCGGCTCGACCCGTCGGCGTCGCTGTCGTCGGACCCGTCGTCGTCGACGCGATCCTGGGGACCCCCGTCCCACCAGCCCTCGACGCGGCTGCGGCCGTCGTCGCCGTCGAACTCGACGCGCCAGCCGCCCCCGTCGGTGGGCTCGGAGCGCACCTGGTACCCGGGGTTGGGTGTCGCGAACAGCACCGACACCCCCTCGGGTGAGAAGCGCAGGGCCGCCGACCCGCCGGTGAGCGCATACGAACGCGTCGCGGGTGACGACTCCGCGTCCCCCTGCGCCGTCGTCGTGGTCGGCGCCGTCGTCGACGGTCCCCCGGGCACGCTCGACGCCGTCGGGTCGGTCGTCGTGCCCCCGGTCCCGGCCGCCAGCGCCGCGTCGACGTCGCTGGCCGTGAGCGTCGCCGGGCGGTCGTCGGTGACCTGGTCACCGACGAGGCCGACGCCCTGCCAGGCCACGGCCGTGGCGACGATCGCCGCGACCAACCAGGCGAGGCCGAAGGTGAGCAGCCGCCGCACCTCCAGATGTTCGCGCCGCAGACCTAAGCCCCGGCAAAGGGCGCCCCAAGCCTCGGACATGTCGCGCGCACGGCGCGATCCCGGCCCACCCGCGGCCCTACGGTGGTGCCGTGGCCTCTGTCCTGGTGGTCGAGGACGACCTGCGCATACGCGAGTCGGTGGCGCACGCACTGGTGAACGCGGGGCACATGGTGCGCTCCGAGTCCTCGGGCGCGGCCGCGCTCACCGCCACCCTGGACTGGCACCCCGACGTCGTCGTGCTCGACCTCGGTCTGCCCGACATCGACGGCGCCGACGTCCTACGGATGCTCCGCGGCGTCTCGACGGTGCCGGTGATCGTGGCCACGGCCCGCGACGACGAGGCCGAGATCGTGCGCCTGCTCGACGGCGGGGCGGACGACTACGTGGTCAAGCCGTACGCGGCCGCGCAACTCGAGGCACGCATCCGTGCCGTGCTCCGGCGCGCCGAGACCGCGGGGGCGGGCGACGCAGACGAGCTCGTCGTCGGCGGCCTGGTCGTGTCGCCCGGTCGCCGCGAGGCAGCCATCGACGGCCGGCCGCTCGACCTGACCCGCCTCGAGTTCGACCTGCTCGCTCACCTGGCTCGGCGCAGCCCTGACGTGGTGGGCCGCCGCGAGCTGCTGGCCGAGGTGTGGCGCCAGCCCTTCGGCGGGGCCGACAAGACCGTCGACGTCCACCTGTCGTGGCTGCGCCGCAAGCTGGGCGAGACCGGGAGCGCACCCGCCTACCTGCACACCGTGCGGGGCGTGGGGGTCAAGCTCACCGCGCCCGCCGGCGACGGGTGAGCCGTGCGTCGCCGGATCGTGCTCGTGGTGCTGGCCACCACCAGCCTCGTCGTGGTCGCCTTCGCTCTCCCGCTGGCGGCACTGGTCCGCTCGGTGGCCCGCGACCGGGCCATCGCCACCGCCGAGCGGGACGTCGCCTCGCTGGCCCCCACCCTGGCGCTGCCGGAGGTCACCCCCGAGCTGGTGACGACGGCGATCGACAGCACGGGCACCGGGGCGGACGGGCGCATCGCAGTGTGGCTGCCCGACGGAACCGAGGTGGGCGACGCACGCGGGGCGAACGAGGCCGCGCTGGCGCTGGCCCGGGACCAGAAGCGCGCGTTCAGCCAGGATGTCGACGGGTCGCTCGTGCTCTACACCCCGGTCGTGACCGGAGACGGCACCACGTCGGTGGTCGCAGCGACGGTCCCGGACGAGCTGCTCGACGAGGGCGTGCGCACGGCCTGGCTGGCGCTGGCCGGCGTGGCCGTCGTCCTGGTGGCCGCGGCGGTGGTCATCGCCGACCGCCTCGCCCGGTCGGTCACCCGCGACGCCACCGAGCTGTCGGGCACGGCCCGGGCGCTGGCCTCCGGCCAGGGCGACGCGCGCGCCGAGCCCGGACCCACCCCCGAGCTGGCCGACGCGGCGCGGGCCCTGAACCTGCTGGCCGATCGCATCGACGAGCTGCGGGCCGCCGAGCGGGAACGCGTCGCGGACCTGTCCCACCGGCTGCGCACGCCCCTCACCGCCCTGCGCCTCGACGCCGAGGCGGCGGGCGATCCGGGCCTCGCGGCCGACGTCGAGCGGCTCGAGGCGGCGATCTCCGAGCTGATCCACAGCGCCCGCCGCCCGCTGCACGCCGGCATGGTGGCGGCGGCGACCGACCTGGCCGAGGTGGCGCAGGAGCGCGCCGCGTTCTGGAGCGCGCTGGCCGAGGACGACCGCCGGCCGTGGGCGGTCGACATCGCCGCGCCGGGCGCGGACGCCCCGTGGCTCGTGCGGCTCGCGCCTGGGGAGGCGGCGGCGGCGATCGACGCGCTGGTCGGCAACGTGTTCGCCCACACTCCCGACGGCAGCGCCTACGCCGTGGCGGTGCGGGGCGGCGACGACGGCGACGACGACACGGTCTGCCTCGTGGTCGAGGACGCCGGACCCGGGATCGACCACCCCCGGGACGCCCTCGACCGTGGGGCGACGCCGCGGGATCGACCGGGCTCGGCCTCGACATCGCCCGCCAGGCGGCCGAGGCCGCGGGCGGACGCCTCCACGTGGAGCGGTCCGAGCTGGGCGGCGCCCGCATCGTGCTCGAGATGCCCCGCGTCGCCGGGCGCTGAGGCGGTCAGCCCGAGAGGTCGCAGGTCGCCCGGCGGATCGCCATGTCGGCGATCGCCTCGGACGACGGCCGCTCGCCGGCGGCCAGGCGGGCCGACGCGGCCTCGACCAGCTCGACGCGCACCGGCGGCAGGGCGTCGATGATGCGCAGGGCGTGATCGATGGTGCGCGGCGAGGTCGCCATCACGCTCGACGAGGGCCGCACCCCGTGGCGCTGGCCCGCACGCCCGCGCCGGTGCCGGACGGCGTCGAGAGCCCGGGTGGCATGCGTCCGTGGGGTGCGCATCACCGCCCTCATCGGCCAGCCGCGGCGGGAACTTGAGTGAATTCTTCGACCTTCTGTGGCGACGGCAACACGCAGGGGGGCGCTGCACCGCGTCGGGGCGTGCGCGCCGCCGTGAGGCCGGCGGTCCACCCCACGTCGACGACCCGGAGAGCGTGCGCCGCGGCGGTCAGCGTCGACCCGGTGGTGATCACGTCGTCGACGATCACGACCGGGGCCGACGCGGCGACCCGCGACCCCGCTCGGGCGATCAGCAGGGGACCGGCCCGACGGTCGGCGAGCGACCGCCCGGTCTGCGGCGGGCCCGCCCGGCGCGACAGCAGCCCGTGGCAGGGCGCGCCCCAGGCGCGGGCGACGGCCCGTGCCAGGAGCTCGGCCTGGTCGAAGCCGCGCTGGCGACGGCGCGCCGCCGTGGTGGGCGCCCACGTGACGATCGCACCGGCCGGCGGGGCCACCAGCGCCGCCATGCCGGCGGCCAGCCAGCCGAGCGCCGCCCGGTCGCGGCGGTACTTCAGGTGCGTGACGAGCGCCCGGCCGACACCGTCGTACGCGAGCAGCGACCGGCACGCGTCGAGGCCCGCGGGAACGGGACCCGGCCCGGCGAGCACGAGGCCGTCCACGCACGCCCCGCAGGGCGCGGCCCCGAACGCGCCGCAGCCGGGACACCGGACCGGCAGCAGCATGCGGAGCACCATGGGCCGACAGTACGGACGGGGTGTGACAACCACGGGACGCCGCCGTGTCGCCACGGCCACCGACACGCCACATCTGGCGGAACGACCGCGCGCACGGCGACGGACCGCGCCGGATGTCACCCGCAATGGACCGGGAAGTGGACCGTGGCACGCTGCCGACCTCTCCGTACCGTGTCCGCCGTGCCGCTCCTCCGCCCTGTCGTCGAGCCCCGCCGGCGCGTCCCCCGGCTGGTCGCGGGGCTCGTCCTGTGCGGGCTCGGCATCGCCTTCATGGTCGCCGCCGACCTCGGGCTCGCCCCGTGGTCGGTCCTGGACCAGGGCATCTCCCAGCGCACCGGCATCCCCATCGGCACCGTCAGCATCATCGTCGGCGCCGCGGTGCTGCTGGCCTGGTGGCCCCTCCGCGAGCGACCGGGGCTCGGCACCGTGCTCAACGTGGTGCTGATCGGCACCACCATCGACCTCGCGCTCCTGGTGCTCGAGACGCCGGCCACGCTCGCGGCCCGCGTCGCCTACCTGGCCTTCGGCGTCTTCCTGTGGGGCCCCGGAACCGGCCTCTACATCGGTGCCGGCCTCGGGCCGGGCCCGCGGGACGGCCTGATGACCGGACTCGCCGCCCGCGGCGTGGGGTCGATCCGCCTGGTGCGCACCGGCATCGAGCTCACGGCCCTCGCCACCGGCTGGCTGCTCGGCGGATCGGTCGGGCTCGGCACCGTGGCGTTCGCCGTGTCGATCGGCCCGCTCGTGCAGTTCTTCCTGCCCCGCCTCACCATCGGCGATCCCATCGGCGACGCTCCGGCGCTCGCGGTCGCCGGCGGCGCGGACGTCGCCCCCGCGTCAGGGCTGCCCGAAGTGCGGCCCGCCCTCGAGGGCTGACCGCCAGGCCGCACTCAGCGACGCCGCACCCGACACCACGGCGCGGCCCGCGGCGCGGGTCACTGCATGCCCGGCCCAGATCACGAGGAAGGTGGCGACGATCGCCACCGGCGCCCACCGCCACGTCAGCGTGAGCACCACCCGTTCGAGCGTGCCGACCGGCTCGGTGACCGGCTCCCAGCTGTTGAGGCGGGCGACGCGGCCGAGGACGACCCCCACGGCGCAGGCCGCGTGCAGGGCCAGCTCGGCCGGCGCTCGCCAGGTCGCCAGCCCTCGGTCCTCGAGGAACCGGCGCCCCTCGCTGATGACGAACGCGTAGCACGCGAACCCCGCCGCGATGAACAGCGCGTAGGCGGGCAGGACGCCGGCGACGACGTCGAGGTCGCTGCCGGCGTGGACCACGTCGCCGCGGAGGTGCACCAGATCGGTGACCACGTACGGGGCGTTGGGCAGGAACAGCAGCACCGCCACCAGACCGGCCCACCACCCTGTCGACCGCGGGCCGCGATGGCGGAACACGAACGGGGCGAGCACGGCCGGGACGGCCGCGAGGACCAGGTTCCAGGTCATCCAGAGGTGGTTGCGGGCGACCACCTCGAGGAACCCGTCGAACGGCACGATGAGTGAGCGCACGCCACCATGCTCGCGGAGACCGGTCCGCCGCGGGCAGCGGGCCCGAGGACCCACCGCCCGCAGGGATCGATCAGTAGCGGTAGTGGTCGGGCTTGTACGGTCCCTCGACCGGCACGCCGATGTAGTCGGCCTGGTCGGGCGTGAGCTTGGTCAGCTTCACGCCCAGGGCGTCGAGGTGGAGGCGAGCCACCTTCTCGTCGAGCTGCTTGGGCAGCACGTACACACCGAGCGGGTAGTTGTCGGTCTTGCCGAACAGCTCGATCTGGGCCAGCACCTGGTTGGTGAAGCTCATCGACATCACGAAGCTGGGGTGACCCGTGGCGCAGCCGAGGTTCAGCAGGCGACCCTCGGCCAGCATGATGATCGAGTGCCCGTCGGGGAACACGAACTCGTGGACCTGCGGCTTGATCTCGACCTTCTGCACGTCGCTCAGCCGGTCGAGCCCGGCGATGTCGATCTCGTTGTCGAAGTGGCCGATGTTCCCGACGATGGCGTTGTGCTTCATCCGGGCCATGTGCTCGGCCGAGATGATGTCCTTGTTGCCGGTCGTCGAGATGAAGATGTCGGCCGAGTCGACCACCGACTCGAGGGTCGCGACCTGGAAGCCCTCCATGGCGGCCTGCAGGGCGTTGATGGGGTCGACCTCGGTGACGACCACCCGGGCGCCCTGGCCGCGCAGCGACTGCGCGCAGCCCTTGCCGACGTCGCCGTAGCCGCAGACGACCGCGACCTTGCCGCCGATCATCACGTCGGTGGCCCGGTTGAGGCCGTCGATCAGGCTGTGGCGGCAGCCGTAGAGGTTGTCGAACTTCGACTTGGTCACCGAGTCGTTGACGTTGATCGCGGGGAACTGCAGCGTGCCGTTCTCGAACATCTGGTAGAGCCGGTGGACGCCCGTGGTGGTCTCCTCGGTGACGCCCTTGATGGCGGCCGCCGTCTCGGTCCACCGGCCCGGCTTCTCGGCGATGGTCGCCTTGAGCGTGTCGATGATGACGTGCCACTCGTGCGGGTCGTCCTCGGTGGCCTCGGGCACGGCGCCGGCCTTCTCGAACTCGGCGCCCTTGTGGACGAGCAGCGTGGCATCGCCGCCGTCGTCGAGGATCATGTTGGGGCCGCCGCCGTCGGGCCACCGGAGGGCCTGGTCGGTGCACCACCAGTACTCCTCGAGCGTCTCGCCCTTCCAGGCGTAGACGGGGGTGCCGGCGGGGGCGTCGACCGTGCCGGCGGGGCCGACGACGACCGCCGCGGCCGCCTGGTCCTGGGTCGAGAAGATGTTGCACGACACCCAGCGCACGTCGGCGCCGAGGACGGTCAGCGTCTCGATGAGCACCGCCGTCTGGATGGTCATGTGCAGCGAGCCCATGATGCGGGCGCCCGCCAGCGGCTGGGAGTCGGCGAACTCGGCGCGCAGGGCCATCAGGCCGGGCATCTCGACCTCGGCGAGCCGGATCTCCTTGCGCCCCCAGTCGGCCAGGGACAGGTCGGCGACCTTGAAGTCGCCGTCGTGCAGGGTGGTCATGGGATCTCCTGGATGACGTGAGTCGTCGGGCCGACCGAACGAGCTGCCGGGCGGCGTGTCCGTCATCAGGCTGGGCGCAGCAGCGCCACCCATGTCAGCCCGAGGCCCGTCCACCCTAGCGACGCGGTCGCGGTGGGGCGAACGACCTCCGGTCGCCACGAGCGGCGATGGCCGGTCGTGCGCCCCAGGCCACGCATGTGCTCTCGCCGGGGATGGCGGTCCCCGGTCCACGGGAGAGGCGGGAACGATGGGCACACCGGAGGCCCGGGGCGCCGCCACCGTGCCCCGAAACTCGCTCGGGGCCGCGCGGTCACCAGCCGTACAGTCGGACCTCCGTGTCGCGTCCACTCCCCCAGCCCGATGGGCGGGCGACGCGCTTGCTCGCCGCCACGCTCCGGCCCGAGGCCAGGGCGATGGCGGGCATCTTGGCGATCCTCGGCGGCTCCATGGCCCTGCGCCTGGCGCTGCCGGTCCTGCTCGGCCGGTTCGCCGACGATGCGCTGGGCGGCGCCTCGACCTCGACCCTCACCGCCATCGCCGCGGCCTACGTGGCCGCGGCGTTGGGCAGCGCCGCGCTCGACCTCGTGGTGGTCTGGTGGTCGGCGCGGGTGTCGTGGCGGGCGGGAAACCGCCTGCGCGAGCGGCTGGCGGCGCACGTCCTCCGGCTCGAGCAGGCATGGCACGGGCGCCACAGCCCCGGTCAGCTGATCGAGCGCATCGACGGCGACGTCGAGGCGATGGCGATCTTCTTCGCCGGCATGGCCGTGCAGATCGCCGGCAACGTGGCCCTGATCCTCGGCATGCTCGTCGTGGCCACGGCCATCGACGTGTGGACCGGCCTGGTGCTCACGGTGACCGCGGTGACCGGTGCCGCGGTGATGATCCGGCTGCGGATGGCCGCGGTCGACGCCCGTGAGCACGAGCGCGAGGTCAACGCCCAGCTCTACGGCGACCTCGAGGAGCGGCTCGGCGGGCTCGAGGACCTGCGGGCCAACGGCGCAGGGCGCTACGCGCTGCACCGCCTCCACACCCACAGCGCGCGCTCGTGGCGCGCCGCCCGTGTCGCCTCTCTGCGAGGCGACGGCAGCTACGCGGCCTCGGCCGTGGTGTTCGCCATCGGGACGGCGGGCACGCTCGTCACCGGCATCGTCCTGCAACAGCGGGGCGTCATCACGATCGGCGCGGTCCTCACGCTCTACCGCTACGCCGACATGCTGCGCCGACCGCTCGAGACGATCGCCGAACAGCTCAAGGAGTTCCAGAAGGCGATGGCCGGCGCCCGGCGCGCCTCGACCCTGCTGGCCACCGAGCCCGGGGTCGCCGACGGTCCGGACGACGGCGCGGCGCTGCCCGCGGGCCCCCTGGCGGTCGACCTCGACGACGTCACCTTCCGCTACGACCCCGACGACACCGAGGCGACGCCGGCACTGCGGAGGGTCGACCTGCACCTGGCCGCCGGCGTCCACCTGGGACTCGTCGGACGCACGGGCAGCGGCAAGACCACGATCGGGCGCCTGCTCGCCCGCATCTGGGACGTGCCCGCCGGGGACGGCGCGGTGCGCATCGGGGGCACCGACGTCCGCGACCTCACGCTCGACGCCCTCCGCGGCCGGGTCGCCGTGGTCACCCAGGACGTCGAGCTGTTCCGCACCACGGTGCGCGACAACCTGACGCTGTTCGGCCGGCGCGAGGTCTCCGACGACGACCTGCGGGCCGTCCTCGACGAGGTCGGCCTCGGCCCCTGGGTCGCAGCGCTGCCCGACGGGCTCGACACGCGCCTGTCCGGGAGCCACGGGCTGTCGGCGGGCGAGGGCCAGCTCCTCGCGTTCGCCCGGGCGTTCCTCGCCGATCCCGCCGTCGTGGTCCTCGACGAGGCGTCGAGCCGCCTCGACCCGGCGACCGAGCGCCGCATCACCCGGGCCACCCAGCGCCTCCTGGCCGGCCGCACCGCGGTCGTGATCGCCCACCGGCTCGACACGCTCGACCGGGTCGACGAGATCGCCGTGCTCGAGGGCGGCCGGGTGGTCGAGCACGGCCCGCGGGCGACCCTGGCCGCGGACCCGGCCAGCCGCTACGCCCGCCTCCGCACCACGGCGCGGGCGGCCGATGCGACCAGCGCCGGCGCCCTCGCGGGTGACGACGCCCCCACCCCTGCCCCGTCCGCCCCCGACGCCGACCTCGACGACGGTCTCGCCGACCGCCCCGAGGAGGTGTCGGCATGACGCGCGCCCAGGAGAGCCGGGCCCGCGCCACCTCCGCCCGGGGCGCCCGATCGACCACCCGCGTCGCCCTCCGCCTGGCGCGGCACGAGCCGGTCGCCTATCTGACGACCTGGTTCGGCTGGGTCGTGTTCTTCTCCCTGCCCCTGGTCACCGGCCTCCTCGTGAAGGTGGCCCTCGATCGCGTGGCCGACGGCAGCACGTCCGGCGTGTGGGCGCTGATCGCCGGTGTGGTCGGCATCGAGGCGGTGCGGTGGACGTGGCTGGTGGCCATCGCCGTGCAGTGGCACGGGTGCTGGGTCGGCTGGCAGACCGTCCCACGGGTGAACCTGCTGCAGTCGCTCGTCGACGACCCCGGCCCCGCGGCCGGGCGGCTGCCCGGGGCGCCCGGCGAGGCGGTCAGCCGCTTCCGCGACGACGTGCAGGACCTGGCGATGGTGTTGGACGTGTGGCTCGACCTGTCCGGCGCCGCCGTGGCCGCCACCGTCGCGCTCGTCGTGCTCGTCTCGATCGACCCCGCCGCCGCCCTCGCCGTGGCGGTGCCCGTCGCCATCGCCATCGCCGGCACCTCGTGGCTGGGCCCCCGGCTGCGGGTCTGGCGGCGCGAGGCGCGTGAGGCCACGGCCCGAGTCACGGGCTTCATCGGCGACACCTTCGGCGGCGTGCTCGCCGTGCAGTCGGGCGGGGCCGAGATCGCGGTGCGCCGGCGCTTCGCCCAGCTCAACGCCCAGCGAGCCCGGGTCGGCCGGCGCGACCAGGTCGGGTCCGAGCTCGTGCGGTCGCTCGGGTACGGCACCGGCGAGGTGGCGGCCGGCGTCGCCCTCGTGGTGGTGGCGACGACGTTCCGGGGCGGCGACCTCTCGGTCGGCGACCTCGGCCTGTTCGTGACCTACGCGGCGATGATCGCGGAGCTGCCCAAGTGGATCGGCCGTTACCTGGTCGTGCAGAGGCAGGCCGACGTGTCGGTCGACCGCCTGTCCGAGCTGCTGGTGACGCCCGACCGCCGTGGTGTGGTCGCGCCCACACGGACCTGGCTGCGCCACGGTCCCCCGGCACTGGAGCCTGCGGCCCCGGCGCCCGCGCGCCTCGGGACCGACGGCGCATCCGGCGAGCTCGACGAGATCCGGCTCGACGGCGTGACCGTGCGCCACCCCGTGTCCGGCCGGGGCATCACCGACGTCGACCTGGTGGTGCGGCGGGGCGAGCTGGTCGTGGTCACCGGGCCGGTCGGGTCGGGGAAGACGACGCTGCTGCGCTCCCTGCTGGGACTGGTCGGCACCGACGCGGGCACGATCCGCTGGAACGGCACGCCGGTCGCCGACCCGTCCCGCGTGCTGGTGCCGCCGCGGGCGGCCTACCTGCCGCAGGTGCCGCGGCTGTTCAGCGAGCCGCTGGCCGACACCATCCTGCTCGGTGAGCCCGCCGACGAGCTCGACCACGCCCTGTGGCTCACGTGCCTGGACGAGGACCTGACCTCGATGCCCCACGGCGCGGCCACGGTCATCGGGCCGCGGGGGCTGCGGCTGTCCGGCGGCCAGATCCAGCGGGCGGGTGCGGCCCGCGCCCTCGTGCGCCGGCCCGAGCTGCTGGTCGTCGACGACCTGTCGAGCGCACTCGACGTCGACACCGAGGCCCGCCTGTGGGATCGGGTGGCCGGCGGCGGCTTCGCCACCGCGCTGCTCGTCAGCCACCGCCCCCACGTCCTGGAGCGGGCGGATCGGGTCGTCGTGCTCGACGAGGGCCGCGTGGTCGACGTCGCCTGACGCGTGTCAGGCGGGGGCGACCTCGACCGGGATGCCGTTGAGCACGGCGTTGCCCGAGAGCGGGTCGATCAGCTGATCGTCGGCGAGCACGTTGCTGTTCACCCCCGCGTGCCGGCGGGCCACCGCCAGCTCGACCCCGTCGAGATCGTGGCCCCAACCGTGCGGGATGCTGACCACGCCCGGGCGGATGGCGTCGGTGACCTCGACCGGCACGTCGACCGTCCCGGTGCGCGACGTCACCGTGGCGTCGGTGCCGTCGACCAGGCCGAGGCGCGCCGCGTCGTCGGGATGGACGTGCAGGGTGCACCGGGGCTTGCCCTTCACCAGGACCTCGACGTTGTGCATCCACGAGTTGTTCGAGCGCAGGTCGCGGCGACCGATGAGCGTCATCCCGCCGGCCGGCGAGTCGAGCGCGGCCCGCAGCCGCTCGACGTCCTCGACGATCGGGGCGGGCGCCAGCTCGACCATGCCCGTCGGCGTGCGCAGCACGTCGGGCAGGCGGGGCTCGAGCGCACCCAGGTCGATGCCGTGGGGGTGGGCCAGCAGCACGTCGAGCGAGAGCCCACCGGGGGTGGCGCCGAACCCGTCGCCGTACGGCCCCGTGCGCAGCATCAGGTCGACCAACCGCTCGGGGCCGGTGCGCTCACCCAGCAGGGCGAGGATCTCGTCGGGGTCGCGGCCCGCGATCGGACCGGTCTCGTCGCCGACGGCCGCGCCGACGAGCGTGCGGACGACCAGGTCGTCGACGACCGCCGGGTCGGCGTCGGCGCCCATGCCCTGCGCCACGAGCGCGAGGCGGGCGAGGATCCTCCACTCGTCGAGCTGACCCTCGTCGAGCGGCAGCACCGCCGGGCTGTAGTTGGCCACGTTCCGCAGGGCGAGCTGCAGCAGCGCGATGTCGTAGTGGCCCTTCTGCAGGGCGGTGGGGGGCGGCAGGATCACGTCGGCGTGGCGGGTCGTCTCGTTCACGTACGGGTCGACGGCCACGTAGAGCTCGAGCCCGGCGATGGCGGCGTCGAGTCGCCGGGAGTTGGGGGTCGACAGCACCGGGTTCCCGGCGACGGTCACCAGGGCCCGGATCTGGCCCTCGCCCGGCGTGTCCATCTCCTCGGCCAGCACCGCCACCGGCAGCTCGCCGAGGGTCTCGCCCGCGCCCCGGACGCGGCTGCGCCGGCGGTGGAGCTTGACCCCGCGGCCCACGCGCGGCGTGCCGCGGGTGTTGGACGCCCCCGCCGCGGCCCGGGTGAACATGGCACCGCCCGGTCGGTCGAGGTTGCCGGTGAGCGCGTTCAGCACGTCGACCAGCCACGACGTGAGGGTGCCGTAGAGCGCGGTGGTGGTGCCGATGCGCCCGTACACACAGGCGGAGGGCGCGGCGGCGAGGTCGCGGGCCAGCTGCCGGACGACGTCGGCCTCGACGCCGGTCACGCCCGCCACGGCCTCGGGCGTGAAGGGCCGGGCGGCGGCCAGCACGTCGTCGACGCCGGACAGGTACTCCCCCGCCGCGCCCGCGTCGACGAGCCCGTCGGCGTCGAGCACGTTGACCATCGCCATCAGGAGGAACGCGTCGGCGCCCGGCCGGATGGCGATGTGCTGGGTCGCCTCCTCGGCCGTCCGCGACCGGCGTGGGTCGACGACGACCAGCGTTCCGCCCCGGGCGACCAGGGCCTCGATGCGACCGGGCCAGTCGGGGGCCGTGGCCAGGCTGCCGTTCGAGGCGTACGGGTTGGCGCCGAGCATCAGCAGGAAGTCGGTGCGGTCGACGTCGGGTACCGGGACCGTGAGCCCGCCCCCGAACATCAGGCCGGATGCCACCTCCTTCGGCCGTTGGTCGACCGTGCTGGCCGAGAACACGTTCGTGGTGCCGAGCGCCTTGATGAGCGGACGCAGGTACAGCAGCCCGGCGAGCGAGTGGGCGTTGGGGTTGCCGACGTAGACGGCCAGCGCCTCGCGGCCGTGCACGTCGACGAACGCGCCGAGCCGGCGCTCGATCTCGGCGAACGCCTCGTCCCAGCCGACCTCGACGAAGGCGCCGTCGCGCTTGACCAGCGGCCGCCGCAGCCAGTCGGGGTCCTCGTGGAGCTGCTTGAGCGTCGAGCCCTTGGGGCAGATGAACCCCTGGCTGAAGACGTCGTCGCGATCGCCGCGGATGCGGGTGACCCGGGTGTCGCCGTCCGTGCCCGTCAACCCGATCTCGAGCCCGCAGCCCGCCTCGCACAGCGGGCAGGTGCGGAAGGCCGTGCGTGTCGCCGTCGCGCCCATGTCGCTCCCCTCGTCGGTGGCGGACCCATGCTGCCACGCCCGCCGCGAGATGCCGACGACGCGCCACGTCATGGACAGGATCGGTCGGTCGACAGGCAGGGGCGCGCCGCGACGTAGGTTGTTGCGCGCAGGTCCGCGACAACGGAGGCCACGTGCCCGGGCGCAGCCCGCTCCAGCCGTCGACGATCGGCCGCCCGGCCCTCGAGCAGCGACTCGACGCCGCGCTCGCCGAGCGGCGGTTGACCTGCGTCGTCGCCGGCCCCGGGTTCGGGAAGACGACCCTGCTCAGCCACTGGGCCGAGACCACGCCGCACGCCATGTCGGCCTGGCACGGCATGACCGCGGGCGACCGGACGCTGTCCGCGCTCGTCCGGGCGGTCACCGACGCCCTGCGCCTGTGCGCGCCCGGGCTGCCGGCCGATCTGGTCACCGCGGTGAGCGGTCCCCGCGGTCCCGACACCGGCACCGACGAGGCCGGGCGGGCCGAGGCCTACGCCGGGCGGATCTGCGCCGCGGTGGCCGAGGCACACCCCCGGCCGCTGGTCCTGGTGCTCGACGACGTCGAGATGCTCGACGGGGCCGCCGAGTCGACGGCCTTCCTGGCCGGGCTGTGCCGGCAGGCGTCGCCGCCGCTCCACATCGCCGTGGCCTCGCGTGGCGACGTCCCGTTCCCGGTCGCCCGGCTGCGTGGCCAGGGGCTGCTCGCCGAGCTGTCGGCCGCCGACCTCGCCTTCACCGCGGCGGAGACGGCCGAGGTGCTCGCGGTGGCGCAGCGCCGGCGTGCCGCGCGGCTCGGACACCGACGGGCTCGCCGCCGAGGTGCACGCCATGACGGCGGGGTGGCCTGCGGCCGTGCGCCTGGCGGCCGAGGCCCTGGCCCGCGTCGACCCCGCCGACCGTCGCCACGCACTCGACCGCCTGCGCCGGCCCGGCGGGGTCCTCCACGACTACCTGGCGGAGGAGGTGGTCACGGGCGAGCCGCCACCCACACGCGCCCTGCTGGTGCGGCTCGCCGTGCTCGACCGCTTCACCCCCGAGCTGGCCGAGGTCCTCGCGCCCGACGACACCGCGGCGCTCACCGGGCTGGTGCGCCGGGGCATGGTGGTCGACGCGCCGGGACGCGGGCAGTCCTGGCTCCGGGTCAACGCCCTGCTGCGGGAAGTGATCGCCGAGTCGCCCGCCGCCCGTGACGCCCGGGCGGCCACGCTCGCGGCCGCCGCGGCCTGGTTCGCGGACCACGACCAGCCCGCGGCGGCGGTGCGCTGCTCGCTGCGGGCCGGGACCGAGGCCGATGCCGCCCGGCTCGTGGCGGGGTGGGGTCCCGCCCTCCTCCGCTCCGGCGAGGCGGACGTCGTGCTCGACGTCGTCGCCCGCGTGCCCGACGCGGAGAGGACAGCCGACCTGCGCCGGCTCGAGGGCGATGCCCGCCAGCTCGTCGGCGACTGGGACGCCGCCGTGGCCTGCTACGAGGCGGCGGCCCCCGACCCGTCCGGGCCGCTCGACGCCGGGCTGGCGTGGCGCTGGGGCCTCATCCACCATCTGCGGGGCGACCTCGACGTGGCGCTCGGCGTGTACGGCCGCGGCCGGCTCGACGAGCTGTCCTCCGGCGCCGGCGGGGCGGGCGACCCCCCGACCGGACCCCTGACCGACCAGGCGCTGCTCGTGTGCTGGACGGCCACCGCCCACTGGCTGCGGGGCGACGCCGACCGCTGCCGCGCGCTGGCCGCCGACGCCAAGGCGCGGGCTCGACGCAGCGGTGACGACCGTGCGCTCGCCGCCGCGCACACCGTCCAGGCGCTCGTCGCCGCGCAGGACGGCGACCGCCTGGCGAACGACACGCACTACCTCCGGGCCCTCGATCACGCCGAGCGGGCCGGCGACGTGCTGCAGATCATCCGCATCCGGCTCAACCGAGGCTCGCGCCTCAACGAGGAGGGCTTCCACGACGAGGCGATCGCCGAGCTCGACCTCGCCATCGGCCTCGCCGACCTGGGTGGCTACGGGTCGTTCAAGGCCATCGCGCTGTGCAACCGCGGTGAGGCCCGGGGCGCGCTCGGGCGCTTCGACGAGGCGCTCGACGACGTGCAGAGCTCGAAGGCGATCTTCCAGCGCATGGGGTCGCTGCTCGTCTCCTATCCGCTGGGCCAGGCCGGCGACCTGCACGCGGCCCGGGGGCAGACCGCCCTCGCCTACGCGGCGTACACCGAGGCCGTCGAGGTGGCGCGCCGGTCGGGGGACCTGCAGGGCCTCGTGCCCGCCCTGGCGGGGCTGGCCCGCCTGGTGGCGGGTGACGACCCCGACCGGGCGCGCGCCCTCGCCGACGAGGCCGTCGTCGCGTCCGGCGGGGGCCTCGGGGAGAGCCGCGCCCTCCTGGCCCAGGCGTGGGTCGCCCACGCCGCCGGTGACCTCGACCGGGCGCGGGACGTCTCGGATCGCGCCGTGTCGATCGCCCGCGACCGGCGCGACCGGACAGCCGTGGCCGAGGCGGCCGAGCTGCACGCCGCCCTCGTCGACGGCGACCCGGGATCCCGGGCCGCCCTCGCCGAAGCGCTGTCCCTGTGGGAGGAGCTGGCCAGCCCGCTCGGCCAGGGCCGCACGCTGCTGGCCCTCGCCCGGCTCGGGGGCCCCGAGGCCGCCGGGTACGCCCGCCGGGCCGAACGCATCCTCCGCCCCCTCGGCGCCCGCCGGCTCGCCACCACCGCGGCGACGCTCGCCTCGGCCAGGCCCGCCCCGGCGCCCCTGACCGTCCAGTGCCTCGGCGGGTTCGCGGTGCTGCGCGACGGTGTGCCGGTCCCCGTCGGGGAGTGGAAGTCCCGCAAGGCCCGCGACCTGGTGAAGATCCTGATCGCCCGCGGGGGCCGCCCGGTCCACCGCGAGTCGCTCCGCGATCTCCTGTGGCCCGGCGAGGCGCCGGCCCCGACCGCGAGCCGGCTCTCCGTCGCGCTCAGCACCGCCCGAGCCGTCCTCGACCCCGCCAAGCGCCACCCCGCCGGCTGGTACCTCGGCGCCGACAACGACACGCTGTGGATCGACGGCACCCACGTCGACATCGACGTCGACCGCTTCCTCGAGCTGGCCGACCGCGCCGTCGCCGACCGCAAGCCGGGCCCGTCCCCGTCCGCCACCGATGCGCTGGCCGCGGCAGAGGCCGCCTACGTCGGCGACGCCTTCCCCGAGGACCCGTACGAGGACTGGACGGTGTCGCTCCGCGAGCGCACGCGCGCCGCCTACATCTGGGTCGCCCGCGCCCTGGCCGACGACAGCGTGGCGGCCGGCGACCCGGCCACCGGCGTGCGCTGCTACCTGCGGGTGCTCGAGCACGACCCCTACGACGAGCACGCCGGCCTCGGGCTCGTGCGGGCCCACCTCGGCGCCGGCCAGCAGGGCGAGGCCCGCCGCGCCTACACGGCCTACGGCGCCCGGATGGGCGAGATCGGGGTCGAGGCCGCCCCCTTCCCCGCCCTCGCGCCCGCGGTTCAGGACCCGGGTCGAACCTGAGCCGAAGGCCGCTCGAAGGGTCGTCGACAGACTGCACGGCATGGAGACGTTCGTCGTTCGGGCCTGGCGGGGAAACCCGGACGCCGGACCGACGACCGACGACAGCCTCCGGGGGGTCGTCGAACACGTCGCCACAGGAGCCTCGACGCCGTTCCGCGACGCCGACCAGCTCCTCGAGTTCCTGCGCTCACGTCCGGATCCTGGCGGTCGGCCGGACGGTTGAGCGGGGGGCGGGGTCGGCGCCTGGCGGGAGGCTCCGGCACTGCGGTGCGCGGGTGGTGGGTGACGAGCGGCGGGCTTGTCGCCACCACCTGCCCACAGCCCCGTCAGGGACCCGCGAGCGCCCGCTTCAGGTCGTCGAGGACCGGGATGGGACCGGGGTCGATGCCGGCCTGCACGGCCATGTGCAGCGACACGTGGTCGCCGATCAGCGTCAGGTCGAACAGCTGGGCCAGCGGGCCCTCGCCGACCGCGCGCACCTCGATGACGTCGTGCACGACCTCGGCCATGAGGTCGCGCACCAGTTCGAAGCGCCGCTGCTCCTGGGGGTGCTCCTCGTCGTGGCGCAGCTCGACGAGGGTGAACACCTGGCGGGTCACGTCGCCGTGCTGGCCCCAGCCCACGACCTCGTTGTGGCACAGCTCGGGGTAGATGCCCGTGAACGCGGGCGCCTTGGCGTTCTCGTTGACCTGCGCCTTCCACCGGGCGGCGGCCACGCCGCCGAGGGGGCCGGCGCCGAACACCAGCGGGATCGTGCCGTCGATCGTGCGGGCGATCTGTTGGGCGGCGTCACCGGCGTCGAGTGCGGCCCTCCGCACGGTGAGCTGCTCGACGGCAGCGTCGACCCACCCGGTCGCGCCGGGGAACAGGCCGATCTTCTCGAGCAGGAGGATGAGCGGCACCGACAGGGCGCCCAGTGCGGCACGCGGCTGCGGGACGCCCTCGGGCAGCGGCACGTGGGGGGCCTGCCAGGTCGGCGCCAGCGCCCCCAGCTCGCCGCCGGCGGTCACGACCACCATGCGGGCGCCGGCGGCCGCCGCGGCCTGGGCGGCCTCGAGCGTCTCCTCGGTGTTGCCCGAGAACGACACCGCGAAGCACAACGTGCCCGGTCCGACGAACGACGGCGGCGCGTAGCCCTTCGACACGAGGATCGGGACCGGGACGAACGGGCCACCGATCGCCGCCAGGACGTCGCCGGCGATGCCGCTGCCGCCCATCCCGAGGACGAGCACGTTGTCGACCTCGTCGGCCGGCGGCAGACCCTCGATGCCGGCCGCCACCTTGACCGCCTCGGCCACCTGCTCGGGGAAGCGCGCGGTCGCCCCGAACATGTCCAGGCTGTCGAGCACCTTCCCCGTGACGCCGGCCACGTCAGGCCTCGAACGTGGGGCTGATGGCCTCGGACTCGGCCTTGGCCAGCAGGCGCTCGTGCTCGGCGTCGTCGACGGTCTCGGCCTCGTCGACGAGCATGATCGGGATGTCCTCGCGGATGGCGTAGCGCCGCTTCAGCCGCGGGTTGTAGAGGGCGTCCTCGTCCTCGAAGTAGAGCAGCGGGCCCTTGTCCTCGGGGCAGGCGAGGATCTCGAGGAGCTGGGTGTCGAGTGCCATGGTCAAGCCTTGTCGGTGATCAGGGCCCGCACCTCGGAGACGTGCGCGTCGCACGCCTCTCGGGTGGGGGCCTCGAGGTTCAGCCGCAGCAGCGGCTCGGTGTTGGACGGGCGCAGGTTGAACCACCAGTCGCCCAGGTCGACGGTCAGGCCGTCGACGCGATCCTGCGTGGCGCCGGCGTAGTTCGCCGCCACCCGCTCGATGACCGCAGCGGCGTCGTCGACGGTCGTGTTGATCTCGCCCGAGGCCGCGTAGCGGTCGAACGGCTTGCGCAGCGCCGACAGCGGCACGCCGGCCCGGCAGATCTGCTCGAGGACGACGAGGGCGGCGATGCTGCCCGAATCGGCCCGGAAGTTGTCGCGGAAGTAGTAGTGGGCCGAGTGCTCGCCGCCGAACACGGCGCCGGTCTCGGCCATGACCGCCTTGATGAACGAGTGGCCCACCCGCGTGCGCACCGGCGTGCCGCCGTTCTCGGCGACGACCTCGGGCACGGCCTTGGAGCAGATCAGGTTGTAGAGCACCGTCGAGCCCGGGTGCTTCTCGAGGATGCCCTTGGCCACGATCGCCGTGGTCGTCGACCCCGACAGCGGCTCGCCCTGGTCGTCGACGAGGAAGACGCGGTCGGCGTCGCCGTCGAATGCGAGGCCCACGTCGGCGCCCGTCTCGCGCACCCGAGCCTGGAGGTCGCGCAGGTTCTCGGGCTGGATCGGGTCGGCCGGGTGGTTGGGAAACGTGCCGTCGAGATCGCCGTACATGATCTCGAGGTCGAACGGCAGCGAGTCGAACACCGGCGGCACGACGAGGCCGCCCATGCCGTTGGCGGTGTCGGCCACCACCCGGAGCGGGGTGAGGGCGCCGACGTCGACGAAGCTTCGGACGTGGCGGGCGAAGTCGCCGAGCAGGTCGGCCGAGTCGAGGCGGCCGGGGCTGACCGGCGGGGTCGGCACGCCGTCGTGGGCGAGCGTGCGGATGTCGGCCAGCCCGGTGTCCTCGCCGATGGGGCGGGCGCCCGACAGGCACATCTTGATGCCGTTGTACCGGGCCGGGTTGTGTGACGCCGTGAACATGGCGCCGGGGGCGTCGAGCGTGCCCGCCGCGAAGTACATCATGTCGGTGGACGCCAGCCCGAGATCCACCACGTCGAGGCCCTGGCGCTGCACGCCCTCGGCGAACGCCGCGGCCAGCTCGACCCCGCTCGGGCGCATGTCGCGGGCCACGAGCACCCGATCGGCGTCCTCGGCACCGGCGACGAAGCGGGCGAAGGCCGCCCCGATGCGCTCGGCCAGATCGGCGTCGAGCTGGTCGGGAACCGTGCCGCGCACGTCATAGGCCTTGAAGATCGCGGCGAGGGAATCGAGGTTGGCCATGGGCGTCTCACGCTAGTCGCACCAGGCGACCCGGCTCTGAACGACGGGTGAGGTGCGGGCGTCGTCCAACGGTCGTCGGGGCACGACGGCCCGACCCGGTGGCCGCCGCGGCCGGTGTGCCCGCCGGAGCACCGACCGAGGCGGGCTCAGTCCGGCCAGTCGGTCTGGCCATCGGGCACGCCGGACGCCCGTGCGTGCCGCTCGGCCTCCGCCCGGCCCGCGCCGTCACCTCGCCGGTAGCGGAAGGCCCGGCCGGCGAACACGACGGCGATCTCGAGCTCGGTCCGGAGGTCGCAGTACCACGGGCCCGATCGGATGGCGTCCGACAGCTGGGCCACCAGGTCGTCGAAGGCGTCGTCGGGCGCCTCCAGCTCGATCATCGTCCACAAGAGCGGCTGCCCGACGGTCGGATCGCCGGCCCGCGTGCGGATGATGGCCCGGACCTCGAGCCGCAGGTCCCGCAGGACGGCGTCGTCGCGCAGGCTCTCGGCCACGAGCGTCCCGACCACGGTCACGGCGCCCGCCTCCGGCCGACGTGGTGGAACAGGCGGCTGAGCCGGCGGTAGGGATCGCGGCGGCTCGCCTCGAGCTCGACGGCGAGGACGAGGTCCTCGGGATCGGTCACCGGCCGCTCGGGCACCCACCCGTCGGTGAACAGCCGCACCCCGTACCAGGCGATCGGGTCGACGCCGCGCTGCTGGAGCGCGCGCGACAGCGCGTCGACGTCGTCGCCGCGGGTGTCGACCCCGAGCCCGTTGACCTGGCGGTCGTCGTCGAAGGCCGCCAGGGCGGCGTTCCAGTCGCCGGCGAGCGCCGGCCGCATCGCCATGACCTCGACGTTCTTGGCCACGATCGACACGATGCCACCCGGCGCCGCGAGCGCGGCGAGGGCGTCGAGCATCGGCTCCGGGTCGTCCAGGTACATGAGGACGCCGTGGCAGAGGACGGCCGCGTACCGGGCGCCGCCGACGGCGGCCGGTGCCTCCTCGCCCGGGGCCTCGACCAGGCGGACCCGGTCGGCGACGCCCGCGTCCTCCGCCCGCTCGGCGGCCCGCGCGAGCATCCACGGGGACGGATCGACGATCGTGACCGCGTAGCCCTCCACCGCCAGAGGGATGCTCTGGTGACCCGCGCCGCCGCCGACGTCGACGATCGGCCGCGGCGGTGGCTCGAGGTGGCTGCGGAGATGCTGGTGGATCACGTGGGTGCGCACATGCCCGCGCAACGAGCCGTAGTGATCTCCGACGAACCGCGCCCCGAGGTCGGCCCACCTGTCGGCGCTCGAGTCGACGGTCGCGTCGTCGGTCACCTCACCAGTATGGAGATCGTGTGGTCACCCGAGCACGCCCTCGACGCCCTCCTCGGCGAGCGGCGGCATGTCGTTCGCGGCCTCGTAGGCGCCGGCGGCCGACCAGTGGCGGATGCGGAACAGGTCGACGATCAGCCGGCCTGCGTCGCGGGCGGCGTGGACGGTCGAGCGCGACGAGTTGGCGACGTCGACGGGGACCTCGACGAGCGACAGCTGGTGGCGCTCGGCCAGGTGCAGGACCTCGATGTCGAACGCGAAGCCGTCCACCCGGGTGCGGGCGAACACGAAGCGGGCCACGTCCGAGCGGAACGCCTTGAGCCCGCTCTGGGTGTCCCGGTAACTGCCCAGCAGCACGGCGAAGCCCAGCCAGTTGATCGCCCGACTGCCCCACGACCGCAGCCGCGACGGCGGCACCAGCATCCGTGACTCGGGGTGGCCGCGGTCGCCGATGGCGACGTCCCACCCGTCCTCGACCGCGGCGAGGACCCGCGCCACCTGGTCGGGGCCGTAGGCCAGGTCGGCGTCGGTGAAGGCGACCGTCCGGCCGCGAGCGGCCAGCACCCCGACCCGGACCGCGGCGCCCTTGCCCCGGTTGCGCGGTTGGACGACCACCTGGCTCGCGCCGGCGGCGAGCGCGGCGTCCGCGGTGGCGTCATCGGAACCGTCGTCGACGACCACGATCTCGACGCCGCCGTCCTCGGCCACCCCGTCCAGCCCCGCTCGCAGCCGGCGGACCGTGGCGCCGATGCGGTCGGCTTCGCGGAACGCCGGCACCACGACGCTGAGGCGCAGCATCCCGGGCGCCGGCGGGCGCGCCCAGCGCACCATGCGCGCCTCGGTCAGCTCACCCAGGAGCACCCACCGGTAGCCGACGAGGCGCACCGCCCCGGCGACGACGAGCGCCACCAGCTTCGCCTCCACCAGCGCCGTCGTCGACGAGAACCCCGTGCCCGCGAACAGCGCCCGCAGCACGATCACGTCGACGGCGGCGGCGACCAGCGCCACCCCGACGAACGCGGGCGGCACCTCCACCCACCGCACGTACGGGTCGCTGCGGAACGTCACCGCCCGGTGGAGGGCGTAGGACAGCAGGCTCGCGATGCCGATGGCCGCCAGGTCGGCGACGACCAGGATCCAGCCGAGCTCCTGGCGGAAGAGCACCAGCAGGCCGATGTCGACCAGCGTCGGCACCAGCGCCAGGATCGCCAGCCGCCGCAGCCGCCCGCTCAGCCCGGTGCCTCTCGTTCGGCGTCCCCGTCGGGTGGCGGCGACGGGTCGGGATCGTGGTCGTCCGAGGGAACCCGGGCCGACGGCACGAACCGCTCCTCCGGGCTGAAGCGGAACGGCGGCCGGCGCCAGAGCAGCACCAGGCCGACGAGCCCGAGCAGGGTCAGGGAGTACGACAGGTACTCGACGCCGGTGCGGCCGTAGGTGAGCTCGACGTGGGTGTCGTTCGGGATCACGACCATGAAGTTGGGCGCCACCCGGTAGGGCCCTGAGGCGCCCGTGGCCTGCCAGTTGGGGAAGTACGACATCTTCACCAGCACCGGGACCCCGACCTGGTCCACGTCGAACGAGATGGACTGCTCCCCGAGGTCGACGTTCGACACCTCGACCTCGTCGAGCGGCACCTCCTCGGGGCGCTCGCCCACCGCCACGCGCTGCCACTCGTCGGGGCCGCTGCGGGCCAGCGGCACGTTCCACTGCGTCGCGTCGTTGAACCAGCTGATCGCCGGGCCACCGAACCGCCCCGACTCGTCGAGGGGCTCCTCCACCCACTCGATCAGGCTGTCGTCGACCCCTTCGACCACGGCGGGCTCGTTGGCGAGCGGGGTCACGATCTCGCTGTCGGCGACCTCGAAGACGACCCACGGACCCGAGGACGCGACCTCGGTCAGCTCGGGGTTGCCGCGGGCGGAGGCGATGGCGTTGGGCGACGTCGCCATGTAGTACCGCACGCCCATCATCTGGAGGTGGTCGACGCCTTTCGTGATGTCGAACGTGCCGTAGGGCAGGTCGCGCTGGGCCGCGCTGGGCGCGGTCGACAGCTCGACCTGGGTGAGGAAGTGGAACGGCGTGGTGGACGACGCCTCGAAGTAGAGGCCCTCCATCGAGCCGATGCACCCGTCGGTCCAGTGGGGCAACAGCATCAGCGCCATCGGCGTGCCGTAGCGGTCGAGCTCCTTCTCGTACTCCCAGAACGCCCGCCCGCACCCGCGCTGCTCACCCACCTCGTCCATGCGGGTCACGATGTCGAAGTACTCGCGGTAGGCGTCCTTGCCCTCGTAACCCGTGTAGTTCCACTCGGCCCACGACGGGATGAAGCTGGCGGGCGCGGCCTCGACCTTCCACGGCGAGAAGCGCGGCCAGGCCACGCCCACCTCGGTCCGCTCGGTGCCCGGGAGCTGCCCCAGCGGCACGCCGACGATGACCACGACGGCGGCGAGGGTCCCGAGCGCCACCGGCACGCCGGCGCCGACCGGCGGACGTCGCCCGTCGCGGACGACCTCCGTGATCGTGCGGACCACCTCGGACACCGCCAGCGCGGCGAGGAACATCGTCGTCAGGTAGTAGAACGGCAGCAGCCGCCCGTTCCACAGCCGCCCTTCGGGCACGACGACGAAGGCGATCGCCACGGCCAACGTCGTGAGCGTCAGGAAGATGCCGACGCGCAGCCGCAACGCGATGCTGAGCCCCACCCCCAGGAGCGCGAGGCCGAAGACCCACCGGAGGTCGACGTCGGGGGTGGCGTACGGCATCAGGTGCTGGCGCCACTCGTCGAAGCGCGACATCTCGGGGTCGTCGTACGGGAGCTTCTCCCACCCCATGTCGTTGAGGTAGTCGGACCGCAGGTAGAAGGGCCCGACCCACCACATCGACAGCAGCCCGCCCACGACCAGGCTGGGGCTGACCCAGCGCACGCTCTCGGACAGCAGCCACAGCCCCACCCCGGCGAGGACCGCACCGGGCAGCGCCAACGCGAGGCCGAGGAGCGACGACGGCGCCCCCAGAAGGAGGCCGGCCGCGCCGAGGAACGCGCCGCCCCCCACGAACGGCAGGCCCGGGATGAGCGCCGAGCTCACCAGCCGGAACCGGACCGCGACGATGACCGCGGTGGCGCCGAGCGCCCAGAACGCCGGGATGATGTGGCACAGCCCGGTCAGCGCCAGGAGCACCGCGGCGAGCGCGCGGTACCGGCCCGTGTCGAGGCCCTTGAACACGACCCCGAGGTAGAGCAGGGCCAGGCTGAGCGAGATCGAGAACGCGAACTCGCCCGCCAGCGTGGACGGGATGTTCCCGCCGTAGATCGTGAAGCCCCGGTAGAAGAGGAACGGCAGTGTGGCCACCGAGAACACCGCCGGGGTGGGGAAGCGCGTGCCGGCCATGCGCCCGAACGCGTAGGCACACACGGGCAGCGACGTGACCCCGAGGACCGTGACCAGCTTGAACGCCACCCCGTACGGCAGCCCGACGAGCGCGAAGGCCACGACCGCCCCGGCCAGTGCGAGGTTGCGCACGCGGCGCTGCGACCAGAACGCCGCCGCCGTCCCGAGGGCGACGATGCCCCCCACGGCAGGGATGATCGCCGCCGCACCGTGCAGCCCGGCGTTCAACAGGACGATGAGCAGCGACGGCACCACCATGTAGAACTGGTAGGCGGGGAAGCCGGCGTACCAGTCCCCCGTCCAGCCGGCCACCTGCCCGTGGGGCAGCAGGTTGTCGCGCAGGTAGGCCGGGCCCCACACGTGGGCGCCCATGTCGCCGCCGGCGGGGGTGGTGTTGCGCAGCAGGAGGTCGGGCTGCAGGTGCCAGAGCACGAACCCGACGCACGCGGCGACGACGGCGACGTCGACGATCGTCTGGATGGTGCGCCGCTGGTCCTCGAGCCGCGTGGTGTCGAGGTAGTCCTCGGTCAGATCGGGGCGCGTGGCGTACGCGGCCGGAACCGCGACGTCGGTGGGCCCTTCGGTGGACGTCGTCGTCGACGTCGGTCGTGTCGTGCACCACGGTCAGTCCGTGACCAGGAGGATCACGGTCACCAGGTTGAACGCCATGTGGGCGAAGATGGCCGGCGCCAGCCGCCCGGTGCGGTGGGTGAGGTAGGCGAGGACGCCGCCGAACGCCGCGAGCCCGACGAACGTGAGCGCGTTGAAGTGCGACGCGCCGAAGATCACCCCCGAGCCGACGATGGCCGGCCATGTCCCGAAGCGGTTCTCCATCGATCGGAACAGGAGGCCCCGATAGAAGATCTCCTCCGCGATCGGCGCGCCGATGCCCACGATCAGGACCAACAGGATCACGCCGACGGGATCGGTGGCCCGATCCGTGAGCTCGCGGGCCACCTCGGCGACGTCGTCGGTCGACTTGTCGAACAGGACGTAGATGGGGATGTAGAGGAGGGGAAGGAGAACCAGCTGGGACCCGACCCCGACCACGAGGCCCACGAGGGAATCCCTCCGCTCGGCACGGAGCGAGAAGTCGCGGACGAGGCCGTTGCCCTTGACGCGGGCGGCGAACCACGGGACCCCGATGAACCCGAACCAGAGCCCCAGCTGCGCGACGGCCACCCAACCGAGCGACAGGTCATCGGTGTGATCGACGTCGACGCCGCTGAGCGACCACGACCAGGGTGAAGGCCACCAGGCCACCCACCTGGGCGAGAAGCCAGCCTGCGGCGGCGTCGGGCAGACCCCAGCGCACCTGGCGGCTGCCCACCGGCGCGGCGGCCGCGCCGGACGGCACAGCGGGCGGCGGGGGTGGCACGGGCACGACCCGGCCACGTTCCGGCCGTCGCGGCTCGATCTGGTCGGGCTCGGACACCGTGCCAGGGTACGCGGGAACGCCACCGCAGCCGAAGGCGGGCCCCGGCCTACGAGGCCAGCGTGCCCTCGAGCGGCGGGGCCGGGCGCCGGTCGACGAGCCGCCAGCCGAGCGGCACGGTCAGGCTGTCGGCATGGTGACGGCACAGGTCGTAGGCCATCGGGTGGCGCTGGCCGGCCAGCGGGTCGAGCCAGGTCGTGCGCTCGCCGTAGTCGTAGACGAACGTCGCGGTGGCGACCTCACCACAATCGGGCCGGGTGCAGCCTCGAGTCATGGCCGCACAACCTAGCGACGGCGTCGCTACGGAACGTGGAGGCGCGCGTGGCGATGCTGGGCAGGCGATGGCCGCTCACCCCGATCGCACCCGTATCCTGTCATTCCATGAGCCAGCAGTCTCCCCCGCCGCCTCCGCCGCCCCCGCCGCCGGGGCGTTCGTCGCGCGGTCAGGGGTCGGGCTCGGGCTCGGGGTCCGGCACGGGCCAGCAGATGCCGCGCTGGGCCATCTGGGTCCTCGGCGGTGCGCTGCTGGCGCTCGTGGCGCTGATGAGCCTCTCGTCGAGCGACAACCGCGAGAAGATCGCCTACTCCGACCTCCGCTCGAAGGTGGCCGCCGACCAGGTCGACGAGATCACGTGGTCCAACGACGGCGGCTCGATCACCGGCAAGCTCACCGACGGCACCGAGTTCAGCTCGAACGGCCCGAACGAGCCGCCCGAGGACGACCTGGCGCTCTTCCGCGAGCACGACGTCGAGGTCAAGTTCTCGAACCCGCAGCCCTCGATCTTCGAGGCGTTCCTGCCGCTGCTGATCCCCGTCGTGCTGTTCGTCGGCATCTTCTGGCTGCTCCAGCGCCGAGCCCAGAGCCAGATGGGCGGCATCATGTCCATCGGGCGGTCGAAGGCGAAGACCTACTCGACCGAGCGGCCGGGCACCACGTTCGCGGACGTCGCCGGCTACGACGGCGTCAAGCAGGAGATCACCGAGGTCGTCGACTTCCTGAAGCACCCCGAGCGGTTCGCCGAGATCGGCGCCCGCATCCCCAAGGGCGTGCTGCTCGTCGGTCCGCCGGGCACAGGCAAGACCCTCATCGCCCGCGCCGTCGCCGGCGAGGCCGGGGTGCCGTTCCTGTCGGTGACGGGCTCCGACTTCATGGAGATGTTCGTCGGCGTCGGGGCCAGCCGGGTGCGCGACCTGTTCCAGAACGCCCGCAAGCTGGGCCGGGCCATCATCTTCGTGGACGAGATCGACTCGATCGGCCGCAAGCGCGGCGCCGGCCTGGGCGGCGGCCACGACGAACGTGAGCAGACCCTCAACCAGATGCTGTCCGAGATGGACGGGTTCGAGGCCACCGAGGGCATCGTGATGATGGCGGCCACCAACCGGCCCGACATCCTCGACCCGGCGCTGCTGCGCCCGGGCCGCTTCGACCGCCAGGTGGTGGTCCCGCTCCCCGAGCTCGACGAGCGTCGGGCGATCCTCGCGGTGCACAGCAAGAGCAAGCGCCTCGCCGGCGACGTCGACCTCGACGTGGTGGCCCGGGGCACGCCCGGCATGAGCGGCGCCGACCTGTCCAACCTGGTCAACGAGGCGGCCCTCTTCGCGGTCCGGGCCGGGCAGGACGAGATCCGGGCCACCGACTTCGAGCAGGCCCGAGACCGGGTGCTCATGGGCGCACGGCGCGAATCGATGGCGCTGTCCGACCCCGAGAAGGAGGTCATCGCCTACCACGAGGCCGGCCACGCGGTGTGCGCCGCGGTGCTGCCCACGGCCGACCCCGTGCACAAGGTGACGATCCTGCCCATCGGCATGGCGCTCGGCGTCACGCAGCAGCTCCCGGTGGACGAGAAGCACATCTACCGGCAGGACTACATCGAGGACAGCCTGGTCGTCCGCATGGGCGGCCGCTGCGCCGAGGACCTCGTGTTCGGGGTCATCTCGACGGGCGCCAACAACGACCTCGTCGGGTCGACCGAGCTGGCCCGCAAGATGGTGTCCGAGTGGGGCATGTCGCCGCGCGTCGGCCCGATGGCCTGGGGCTCGAGCGGCGAGGTGTTCCTGGGCGAGGACCTGATCCACACCCGCAACTACTCCGACGAGACCGCCCGGGTCATCGACGAAGAGGTCGAGACCATCCTCCGCAAGCAGGAGGAGCGCTGCAAGCAGACCCTGAGCGAGCACCGCAACGGGCTCGACCTCGTGGCGCGGGCGCTGCTCGAGCACGAGACCATCGACGGCTCCGAGGTCACCCGCCTCATCAGGCTGGCGGGCGGCACCGTCGAGCCCACCGACGGCGACGGCGAGCGCACGCCGGTCGACATCGGACCGGGCCAGGGTCCCGATGCGCCGGTCACCACGCCGAGCGACGCCTACACCAGCTCGCCGACCACGCCCCCGCCCCCGGCCCCGCCGAACTAGCTTCGTCCGATCAGGCGGCGCCCGCCGCCGGGTCGGTCGTGCCGTGGTCGCACCCGTCGGCCGGCAGCGAGCCGGGCTCTCGCAGCTCGGCCACGCTCGCCCACAGGTCGGTGGCGGTGACCGGGCCGACGAACGTGGCCCGCACCACGCCGTCGGCGTCGGCCACGACCACCGACGGCACGGCGTTCACGTGGTAGCGCTGGTGGAGCTCGCGGGTGGCCGTCACCTCGAGCTCCTGGGTGGCGACGTCGTCGCTGGCGAGCAGTCGCGCCTTGTCCCACACGCCGGCGCACGTCGAGCAGTTCGCCGACGTGAACACGGCCACGAGCCACGGGGCGTCGGGCCGATGGAAGTCGCCCCGATCGACGTGGGCGGGCACCGTGTAGCCGACGTTCGTCGGGACGGGCTGCGGCCGGCGGCGCTGGAGGACGAAGGCCACGGCCACCGCCACGGCGACGAGGGCGACGACCAGCAGCAACCGTTCCACGACCCGTCAGGTTAGAAGGCCGTCCACCACCACCGCCCCTGCGGCCAGGGGGATCGCCGGCTGCGCCGACACGCGCCGGCCGTCCGCGGATCGCACGACGCGTTCCACCACCACCGGGCCGTCGGCCGCCACGGCCACCTCCCCGGCGTCCGCGTCGAGGGCGATGGCCACGCGCTGGCCGGGGGCCACGGCGACCGGTGGGGACGGAGTCAGGGCCTCGCCGGGGTCCCCGGCGGTCGTCGTCACCTCGACGGACCGCGTGGCGTCGGCGTCGGGGTTGAACACCACGATCTCGGCGGTGCGCCCGTCGCCGCCGACGTCGCCCACCGACGGCAGCCGCCAGGTGGTGGCGGCGACCCGGGCACCGATCGCCGCCGTCAGCTCGCCGGGGCGGGCCGCGTCGTGGGCCGCCTCGGACGGGACTGGTCCCTCGTCGAGCAGCACCCGCTCGACCACGACCGGCTGCCCGTTGGTCGAGCGGACGACGGTCGCGTGGGCGACGCCGGGCTCGATGCGCTGCTGGCCCCCGTAGTCGACGATCTCGTAGCGACCGGGGCCGATGCTGAGGCTGAACGGCTGGGGGGCGAGGGCGCCACCGGTGGGGACCGCCGTGACGTCGACCTCGGCCCGCTCCTCGCCGGGGTTGTACACCACGATGCGCTCGGTGGTGACGAGCGCGTCCCGGTCCTCGCGCGGGTCGGGACGATCTTCGGGCGCCGGGGTCGCCGGGCTGGCGGCGGACGCCTCGCCGTCGGCGAACACCCAGCCCGTACCCGCGCCGGGTGTGCCGAGGGTCAGCGCCAGGCCCTCGGGTCCGAGCGAGCCGTCGTACTGCTGCAACCGCTCGGCCACGACCCGCCCGCTGCGGACGCGGAACGTGGTTGCCACCTGGTCGGCCCGCGTGACGTCATCGCCGAGATCGACCCCGACCACACTGCCGGGCGGGACGGGGAGCCCCTGGAAGCGCACGGGGGCGCGCCGGCCGTCCTCGGTGACGAACGTCGCGTCGACCGTGGCCGCGCTCGGGAAGGGATTGAACAGGACGACCACCTCGCGGGCGTCCCGAGCGGTCGACCCCCAGGCGAAGTGCCATGTCGGCGCGGCGAACGTGGCGCACGGGGCGGCGTCCTCACCGTGCTCGCCGGACACGCGGTGCTCGACCGCCACGTCGCCCCCGTCGACCTCGACGAGGGCGGCGGTGAGGGGCGCGGCCACCAGGTCGGCGAGCCGGACGGCGACCCGCTCCCCCGCCGGGACCCGGACCTGGTCGACGACCGGGACCGTGGCCGCGTCGTCGGCCGTCGCCTCACCGGCGGACGGGGGCGGGAGGACGGCGCCCCGGTAGACGGTGAGCGTGGCCTCGAGGTCGTCGTCGGAGGGGTTCTGGATGGTGACCGTGTGGTCGGCGAACCCGCCCTCCTCGGACGTGCCCGCGGCGCAGTACCAGGTGGACGACTCGGCGGACGCTCCAGGGGTGGCGGGCATCACGGGCGCGTCGACCGAGTGCGCACGGTCGCCGCCCGACGCGCCGGCCTCGTCGGGTGGTTCCTGGCCGGCATCGAAGGCGACCGCTCCGGCCACGGCCGCCGCCAGCACCAGGACGACCGGGACCCGGGTGGCCAGGCTGCGCGGGTCGTGGCGGCCACGGGCCGGTCGACGACGGTCGCGACGACCGTGCGCGGGCGGCGCGTCGGTGTGGTGGTGGCCGTTGCTCCCGGTCACTGGTACACCCTTCGGGCGCAGCAGTGACCGAATCGCCACCTCGTGGCGCAGGGCCGACTGTGCCTCTGGACCTCGCTCCGCTCGGTCATGCCTCGCTCGCCTGACCGACGAGCACACGCTCGGGCGGCGCCGGGTCGGCCTCGTGGTCCGGCTCGGGGACGGCGGTGGTGGGCGCCGGCGGCGCGTCGCCCGCACCGAAGCGCATCCGCAGCGCCACGGCCAGCGCCGCCAGCCACAGACCGACCTGCGCGACCACGAGCGCTCGGGCCCCGAGAGGCGTCTGGTAGGCCAGGTGGGCGTCCCCGCCCTGATCGATCGTGAACGCGTCGGCCCAGCCGTAGGCGGACCCGTGGTCGGCGTCGCCCCCGCCCGTCACGCGGAGGCGCCAGTTGTCGGAGGCGGTCGACCCCTGCACCACGGTCACCCCGCCGGGCACGGCACCGCTGGCCGTCCGGGCGCCGACGTCGTCCTCGAGCACGGGGCGCGCGTCCGAGAGATCGTCCACGTCGTCCCCCGGGAACGCCGATCGCAGCGGCAGGGCGGCCGTGTTGCGGTAGAGGACGAGCCCGGGGTCGAGCCGCACCTGCTGCAGGTCGAGCTGCTCGGCCAACGCTCCGGCCAGCTCGTCGGCCGCCCGGTCGGCCGCCACCTGCGGCGGCGTGGTGCGGGACGAGGCGTCGGCGGGCGCCAACCGGCGGGGCACGGCGATGTAGCGCACGCCCATCGGGGCGAGGACCCGCCCCAGCCGCGTCGTGTCGTGCTCGAGGGCGAGCGTGAGGGCGTCACCGAGTCGCTCGGACGCGCCGTCGGCGGTCGCGGGCCACAGGTCGGCGACGCCGGGCACGGCCTGGACCGTCGCCGCGGTGTAGGCCAGGTCCTCGCCGAGGCGCCACCCGTCGCCGCCGGGGATCAGCTCGTCGTCACCGACCCACAGCACCCGGGCCGGGTTGGTGCGGACGTCCTCGTCGGCGAACCCGACGATGCCGGAGAAGTCGTCGCGCGGCATGTTCCACCAGCCGTCGGTCGAGGCGACCGCGACCACCACCGTCGACCCCGCCAGCGCCACCAACCCCCCGGCGGCCACGAGCCGGCGGGCACCGAACCGCCACGACCGCCCCCGCACGTCGTGCTCGATGGCCGACAGGCCGAGCCCGACCGCCAGCGCCAGCCCTGCGGCCGCGGCCGCCAACGCCACGCCGGGGTCGGGTCGCCGCGTCGTCAGCCAGCCGCGCTCGCCCGCCCACACGACGCCCCAGGCGGCCACGGCGACGACCCAACCGCGGGCGGCCCAGCCGAGCCGCCAGCGGCGCCCGACCAGCAGGGGCACCGCCGCCGCGCCGAGCAGGGCGACGGCGGCGACGGCCAGCTCTGCGGGACCCGTGCGGAACGCCACGATGTCGACGGCCGACAGGCCGGTGGGGTCCGGGTCGGCGCCCAGCCAGGCGTCGACGGCACCCGGGGTGGTGACGACGTCGAGGGTCGTCGGTGCCAGCAGGACGGCGGCCACCACGGCCCCGCCGGCCCCGGCGGCCAGGATCCGCAGCGTGCCCTGCACCTCGCCGGCGAGGAGGGACCCCAGCACGAGGCCGACGGCCATGAGGAGGAGCAGCAGGGGCGCCTGCGGGACGAGCAGACCGGTCGCCGCCGTCACCACCCCCGTGACCGCGACGTGCTTCCAGAGCCGGTGGCGGACGACGGGCTCGTCGGCGACGCCCGCCGGCAGGATCGGAGCGTCGAGCGGGTCGGTCGTGGGCGCGAACGGGGTGACGCCCGAGGCGCGGGCCAGGCGTCCGAGCATCCAGGGCGCGCCGGCGTACGCGGCGAGCGCCGACCACCGGCCCGTGGCCAGCGCGTCGTACGAGAGGGGGACGGCCGCGTAGGCCACCGCGGCCGCCACCTGGGCCCGCTTCGACCCGGCGGGGGCGAGGAGACGGTGCGCGCCCACGATGCCGAGCGCCATGAGGCCGACGGTCAGGAGGGTGCGAGCCAGGCCGACGTGGCCCATCAGGACGGCGCCCAGCAGCCCGAGCGCGCCGGACACGCCGGGGGTGGCGCCCTCCGCGCCGAGCCCGACGGGCCGCCACCCACCGGCCCACGCCCCCAGCAGGTCGCCCACGCCGCCCCCGGCGGGCACCATCTCGCCGACAGCGGGCACGTACTGGGTCACCAGGTGCCGGCTCCCGAGGGCGACGATCCCGGCGATCACCAGCGCGACGAGGGCGGTTCCCGGCGACCAGGCGGCCGGATCGACGTCCATCTTCCCCCGCACCGGCACCGCGGCCACGCGGCGCGCCGACGCCCCGAACCGCGCCGTACCGCTGCCCGCCCCGACGCGACGCAACGTCAGGCGCGGACCGACCAGCCCGCGGACCTGGTGGCGCCGGACCTCGCGATCGCCGACCGCCCGGAACCGGCGCACCTCACGCCGGGCGGCCAGGAGCGACCGGATGTTCCACACGTTCCACGGCCACGCGCCGAGCGCCGCCCGGGCACGCGCGGGTCGGCCGGTGACCACCGCGCCCACCGCCTCGACCACCGTCAGGACGAGCGCCTGGGGGACGATTGTGAGGAGGGACCAGATGCGGTACGAGCTGAGCAGCACGCGGATCCGATGGCGCGCGGCCAGGCGGGCGGCCGTCGTCCCGCGGTCGGGACGGCCGACGAAAGCCTCGGCGTGGCGCACGCGTGCCGCCGAGGTGACGAGCACCTTCCCGCCCGCCACCCGCGCCCGCCACGCGAGGCTGAGGTCGTCACCGAGGAACGAGATCGCCTCGTCGAACCCGCCGACCTCGGCGAAGCGCGTCGCCCGCACCAGCGTGAACGCGCCCGGCACCGCGAACACGTCGCGGAGGCCGTCGTGCTGGCCCTGGTCGAGCTCGCCCCGCTCGACGAACGGCAGCGCGACGCCGACCTTGTCGACGGTCAGGCCGAACTGGGTGAAGCGCCGCGGGGCGTCCCACTGCACGAGCTTCGGGCCCACGATGTCGGCGTCCCACTGGTCGGCCGCCGCCACGAGGGCGCGGACCGCACCGGGGTCGGGCGCGGCATCGTCGTGGGCGAAGACGAAGAACTCCGCGCCGGACACGAGGTCCAGGACGACGTTGGCGGCCTCACCGAAGCCGGGGTCCCCGTCGACGCGCTGCACCCGGGCCGCCGGCAGCACGGCGTGGACGCGGTCGGTGGGATCGTGGGACCCCGTGTCGATCACCAGGACGTCGAGGTTCGGGTAGTCCTGGGCGGCGAGCGCGTGGAGCACCTGGTCGAAGCGGTCGGCCGGCGCATCGTGGGTCACGACGACGGCGACCACGGGCCGCGGCGACGGAGAGGGGTCCACGGGCGGTTCCACGACGCGCGGACGGTACCCGAGCCCCGTTCCGGGACCGCGGACCCCCTCCGGGTCGTGTTGGTAGGGTCGCGACGGCATGTCCGGCATCGCAGGGATCTCCGTCGACGACGTCACCAACGCCGTCGAGAACACCGTCTACACGGCTGTGGGGCTCGGCATCCTCGGCTTCCAGCACCTCCAGGTGCAGCGGCGCGAGCTGGAGAAGCAGGTGGCCGGCGCGCTGCGCCAGGTCAGCGACCAGGTCGAGCGCACCGTCGGCGGCGACTGACCGCGGCCGGGCGCGCCGCCGTGTCCCTCCCGCCGGTGCGACGCGTCGCGGTCGACCTGACGTCCCAGCTCAGCCCGCTCACCGGGGTCGGCGTGATGGCGCGCGAGCTGGTGGCCCGGCTCGCCGAGCGCGACGACCTCTCGCTCACCGCCTTCGCGGTGACGTGGCGCGGGCGCGGCCGGCTGCGCCAGGCGGTCCCCGCCGGCGTGGAGGTCGTCGACCGCCCGATGGCGGCCCGTCCCCTGCACGAGGCGTGGCGCCGCACGGACCACCCGCTGATCGACCACTGGATCGGCCGCCACGACGTGGTGTGGGGACCGAACTTCGTCGTGCCGCCCACGCGGGCCGCCGAGGTCGTGACCGTCCACGACCTCACGCCGGTGCGGTTCCCCGAGCTGGCCAACGAGTTCACGCTGGCCTTCCCCGGGATGATCCGCCGGGCGCTGGCCCGGGGGGCGTGGGTCCACACGCCGTCCGAGTTCGTGCGGGCCGAGGTCATCGACGTGTTCGGCGCCGACCCCGAGCACGTCGTCGCCATCCACCACGGCGGCGGGACCGGGGGCACGGGGGCCGGGGACGCCGACCGCGGGCGGGCGCTCGCCGGTGGCGACCGCTACGTCCTCGCCGTCGGCACGATCGAGCCGCGCAAGGACCTGCCCACGCTCGTGCGGGCCTTCGACGTGGTGGCGGCCGACGACCCCGACGTGCGCCTCGTCATCGCCGGCAGCGACGGCTGGGGAGCCGAGGCGCTCACCGGCGCGGTGGCGGCCGCCCGCCACCGCGACCGGGTGGTGCGGCTCGGACGGGTCGACGACACGACGAGGGTCGACCTGCTCGCGGCGGCGACGGCCTACGCGTTCCCGTCGGTGTACGAGGGCTTCGGCCTGCCGCCGATCGAGGCGATGGGCGCAGGGGTGCCGGTGGTGGCCAGCCGGGCCGGCGCCCTGCCCGAGGTGTGCGGCGACGGCGCCGACCTGGTCGAGCCGGGGGACGCGGACGGCTTGGCGGAGGCGCTCGCACAGGTGCTCGGCGACGCCGCCCACCGGGCCGCGCTGGTCGAGCGGGGGCGGCGGGTCGCGGCGCGCTACGACTGGGCCCGGGCCGCCGACCGGCTGGCAGAGGTGTTCCGGCGGGCTGCCGCCGCTCGGCGGTGACCGCCCGGTCCTCTCGCGTGACTCGGTTCACGAGGGGGCGCGCCGACCGCCTACGATGACCGGCCGTGAGAGCGCTGGTCACCGGAGCTGGGGGGTTCGTCGGTGTTCACCTTGTCCGGCACCTCGAACGACAGGGTGACGAGGTGGTCGAGCTCGAGCGGCGCGTCGACGGCATCGACATCGCCGACGCCGACGCGCTGACCGAGGCGGTCGTCGCGGCCAAGCCCGAAGCCGTCTACCACCTGGCGGGCGCGGCGGACGTCGGTGGCAGCTGGACTGCGCCCCGCGAGACCTTCCTCGCCAACGCCCTCGGCACGCTCAACGTGCTCGAGGCCAGCCGTCAGGCCGGGGCCGAGCGCGTGCTGGCCGTCACCAGCGCCGACGTCTACGGCCGGGTCACCGGCGACGAGCTCCCGCTGGGCGAGGACCGCCCGCTGCGCCCCGTGTCGCCGTACGCGGCGTCGAAGGTGGCGGCCGACGCCCTCGCGCAGCAGGCATGGCTCGGCCACCGGCTCCCGGTCATCCGGGTCCGCGCCTTCAACCACCTCGGCCCCGGCCAGAGCGACCGCTTCCTCGCCCCGTCGCTGGCGGCCCGCATCGCCCGCAACGAGCGCGACGGCGGCGACGAGGTGCCGATCGGCAACATGACCCCTCGCCGCGACGTCACCGACGTGCGCGACGTCGTCCGGGCCTACCGCCTGCTGATGGAGGAGGGCGAGCCTGGCGCCGTCTACAACGTGTGCCGGGGCGTCGCCGTCTCGGTGCAGCAGATCGCCGAGGCGCTCCTCGCCATGGCGGCGCGCCCGATGCGGCTCGTGTCCGACCCGGGGTTGCAGCGGCCCGTGGACATCCCGGTGCTGGTGGGCGACAACGCCGCGCTACGGGCGGCGACGGGGTGGGAGCCGACGATCCCGCTCGACCAGACCCTGGCCGACGTCCTGGCAGACTGGCGGGCCCGCCTTGGCTGCTGACAACCTGGCGGATCTCGCAGAGGAGACCTGATCGTGACCAAGAGAGCGCTCGTGACCGGCATCACCGGGCAGGATGGTTCGCACCTCGCAGAACTGCTGCTCGATCAGGGCTATGAGGTGCTCGGGATGGTCCGGCGCACCAGCACGGTCAACTGGGAGCGCATCGGGCACTTCCAGGACCGCATCCAGTTCGTGCACGGCGACCTGCTCGACCAGGTGTCGATCCTGACGATCCTGCAGGAGTACCAGCCGCAGGAGGTCTACAACCTCGCGGCCCAGTCGTTCGTGCCCACGTCGTGGCAGCAGCCGGTCCTGACGGGCGAGTTCACCGCCATCGGGGTCACTCGCATGCTCGACGCCATCCGCATCACCAACCCCGAGATCCGCTTCTACCAGGCGTCGTCGAGCGAGATGTTCGGCAAGGTCGTCGAGGTGCCGCAGAGCGAGACCACGCCGTTCTACCCGCGGTCGCCGTACGGGGTCGCCAAGGTCTATGGGCACTGGATCACCATCAACTACCGAGAGTCCTACGACCTGCACGCCACCAGCGGCATCCTGTTCAACCACGAGGGACCGCGCCGGGGCCTCGAGTTCGTGACCCGCAAGATCTCGAACGCCGTCGCCAAGATCAAGCTCGGCTTCGCCACCGAGCTGCGGCTCGGCAACCTCGACGCCAAGCGCGACTGGGGCTACGCCGGCGACTACGTCGAGGCGATGTGGCTGATGCTGCAGCAGGACGAGCCCGACGACTACGTGGTCGCCACGGGCGAGACCCACTCGGTCCGCGACTTCTGCGAGCTGGCGTTCGATCGGGTGGGGCTCGACTGGGAGAAGTACGTCGTCATCGACGACAAGTTCTTCCGCCCGGCCGAGGTCGACCTGCTCGTCGGCGACTCGTCCAAGGCGCGCCGGGTCCTCGGGTGGGAGCCGAAGACGAGCTTCGAGAGCCTCGTCCACCTGATGGTCGACGCGGACGTGGCCCTGCTCGAGGGGAAGCTCAAGGGCATCGCGTGATTTCCTCACGCACGTGAGCGTCACCGTGCTGTGCGGGGGCGTCGGCGCTGCCCGCCTGCTCGCGGGGCTGGTGCGGGTGGTCCCCCCCGCCGAGGTGACCGCCGTCGTCAACGTGGCCGACGACATGGAGATGCACGGGCTGGCCATCAGCCCCGACCTCGACACGATCGTCTACACCGTGGCCGGCGCCATCGACCCCGACCGTGGCTGGGGCCTGCGCGACGAGTCCTGGCAGGCGATGTCCACCCTCGGGCGCTACGGCGGTGACACGTGGTTCGGATTGGGGGACCGGGATCTGGGGACCCACCTCTACCGCACCGCCCGGCGCGCCGAGGGCGCACCGCTCTCGGTGGTCTCGGGCGAGATCGCCCGCGGGTGGGGGCTGGAGCTGACGGTCGTGCCGGCCACCGACGATCGGGTCCGCACCATGCTGACGCCCGCCGACGAGGGCGGCGAGATCACGTTCCAGGACTACTTCGTCCGACGCCGCCACGACGTGGCGGTGTCGGCCGTGCGGTTCGAGGGCGCCACCGAGGCCGAGCCGGCCCCGGGGGTGCGCGAGGCCATCGGCGCCGGCGACACCGTGCTGATCGCCCCGTCGAACCCGATCGTGTCGATCGGGCCGCTGCTGGCCGTCGACGGGGTGCGGGAGGCCGTCCAGGCCCGGCGCGACGACGTGGTGGCCATCTCGCCGCTCGTCGGCGGGCGGGCGCTCAAGGGGCCAGCCGACCGGCTGATGCGCGAGCTCGGCCACGAGGACTCGGTCGTCGGCGTCGCCCGGCTCTACGCCCCCTTCGCCGGCACCCTCGTCGTGGACGACCAGGATGCCGAGCACGCCGATGCCGTGCGAGCAGCCGGTTTGCGCTGCGTCGTGACCGACACGATCATGCGTGACCCCGGCGCTGCCGCCGCACTGTGCGCGGTGGCGCTCGATCGGTGAGGAAAGGACCCACAGTGGCGCGCGGTCTCGAGATCCTGCCCGTCGAAGGCGTCGGCGAGGTGCGCCCGGGCGACGACCTCGCCAGCCTGCTGGCCGAGGCGGCCCCCGACCTCGTCGACGGCGACGTGCTCGTCGTCACCCAGAAGGTCGTGTCGAAGGCCGAGGCGCAGCTCGTGCCGATCGACCCCAACGACCCCGACAGCAAGGCCCGCATCGTCGAGGGCGAGTCCGTGCGCGTCCTGCGGCGCCGGGGCGAGCTGGTCATCAGCGAGACCCGGCACGGCTTCGTGTGCGCCAACGCCGGCGTCGACCTGTCGAACGTCGAGGACGGCTGGGCCGCCCTCCTCCCCGAGGACCCCGACCGCTCGGCCCGCCGGCTGCGCGACGGCCTGCGCGCCCGGCTCGGCGTGCACGTGGCCGTGGTCATCAGCGACACGTTCGGCCGTGTGTGGCGGCGCGGCCTCACCGACGTGGCCATCGGCTGCGCCGGGATCCGCGCCGTCGTCGACCTGCGGGGCACGGCCGACGGCCTCGGCCGCGAGCTGACCGTCACCGAGGTGTGCGTCGTCGACGAGCTCGCCGGCGCCGCCGAGCTCGTGATGGGCAAGGCGACCGGAACCTGCGCCGCCGTCATCCGGGGCGTGGACCCGTCGTGGATGGGCCGCGGCGACGTGGGCCGCGAGGTCGTCCGCCCGGCCCAGGAAGACCTGTTCCGCTGACGTAGGTCCGTTCTGTCAGACCGCAGCGGCGATGCGGCGTGCGGCTTCGGTGTGACAGAACGTGTTGCGCCCGGCGCTCAGGGCCGACCCGCCTGCCACTCGAGCACCCGCGCGACGCCCTCCTCCACCGGCGTCCACGGGCGCCACCCGAGCTGGATGGCGGCCCGGCCGGCGTCCAGGGCCGAGCGCTGGACCTCTCCTGCGAACGCCGCGGCCTGGGCGGCCGGACGGTCGACGCCCGCGGCGCCGGCCATCGCCGCGTAGAGGTCGTTGACCGACGTCTCGACCCCCGTCCCGATGTTGATGACGAGCCCGTCGCCGCGGTCGACGGCCCGCACGAAGGCGTCGACGCAGTCGTCGACGTACACGAAGTCGCGGGTCTGCTCGCCGTCGCCGTGCACGGTGCACGGCTCGCCGGCCAGGAGTCGCGCCGCGAACGAGGCGATCACGCCGCCGTCGTGGTCGTCGGGTCCGCCCGGCTCCGCCGGCCGCTGGCGTGGCCCGTAGACGTTGGCGAGCGCCAGGGCCGTGTACTCGAGGTCGTGGAGCTGGCGGTACAGGCGGAGGTACTCGAGCGTCACCCGCGCCGACACGCCGTGGGGCGAGCGCGGGGCGAGCGCGTGCGACTCCTTCGCCGGCAGGTTGCGCGGGCGCACCTCGCCGTAGGCCGTGCCACCGCTGGTCGCGACCACGACCTTGCGCGTCCCCGCCCGCCGGGCGCCCTCGAGCACGGTCAGCGTGCCCACGACGTTGACCGCGGCGTCGTCGATCGGGCGACGCACCGAGCGCCGGACCCCGGCCCGTCCGGCCAGGTGGAACACGATCTCGGGCGCCCGCCGGGCGAGCAGGTCGACCGTGTGCTCGTCGGCGATGTCGATCTGCTGGAAGGTGAGCCGGTGGGTGCGGTCGGCCCGCGCCTCCGCGAGGTTGGCGAGCGAGCCCGTGCTGAGGTCGTCGAGCACGTCGACCTCGTGGCCCTCGGCCAGCAGACGGTCGACGAGCGTCGAGCCGATGAAGCCGGCTCCGCCCGTCACCAGGGTGTGCATGCGGGCCGCCTGGTCAGGGGTGGCAGTCGCCCGGCTGCCTCACCCCGTCGAGGCGCGTGCCGGCGGTCACGACGTGGTGGTCGCCGATCACGCAGCACGGGCCCAGGCGGGCGCCGGGGGCCACCTCGGCGCCGAAGCCGACCGCCGATCCCTCGACCTCGGCCCCCGCTCGGACCGCGGATCCGGCGAGCAGCACGGCGCCCTCGACGCGGGCGCCGGCCTCGACCACCACGTCGGGCCCCACGACCGAGCGCCGCACGACGGCGTCGGGATGGACGTGCGCCGACGGGTCGACCGCCGGCACGGGCTCCCCCCGGAGGCCCTCGGTGAGATCGAGCTGAGCCTGGATGTACGTCTCGGGTGTGCCGGTGTCGATCCAGTAGGTCTCGCCGTCGAGGGCGAACAGGCTGCGGTCGTCGACGAGCGCCGGGAAGACCTCGCGCTCGACCGAGACCGGCCTCCCGTCGTCGATGCGGGCCAGCACGGACGGCTCGAGGACGTAGGTGCCGGCGTTGATGAGATCGGTCGGAGCCTCGCCCTTCGGCGGCTTCTCGACGAACTCGATCACCCGGCCGTCGCCGTCGCAGGGCACGACGCCGTAGCGCGACGGGTCCTCCACCTTGTGGAGGGCGATCGTGGCCTCGGCGCCGCGCGAGTCGTGGAACTCGACGAAGCGGGTGATGTCGAGGTCGGTGAGCACGTCACCGTTGAGCACCAGGAACCGCTCGTCGATGCCGGCGTGCTCGGCGGCGAAGCGGATGGCCCCCGCGGTGTCGAGCGGGTGGGGCTCGACCGCGTAGTGCAGGGTGGCCCCCGCGCAGGTGCCGTCGGGATACCCCTCGGCGAACGTGTCGGCGCGGAACCCGAGCGACAGGACGACATCGTCGATGCCGTGGTCGACGAGGTGGCCGACGACGTGGTCGAGCATCGGCCGCTGCACGATCGGCAGCATCTGCTTCGGCCGCTGGCAGGTCAGCGGACGCAGGCGCGTGCCGAAGCCCCCGACGAGCACCACCGCCCGCATGTCAACCTGCCGGCGCCGTCGTCGGCGGCGCGGTGCTCGGTGCGATCGTGGTCGCGCCCGGGACCGTGGTGTCGGTCGCGCCGCTGCTCGGTGCGGTCGTGGCGGTCGGGTCGTCCGCCGCGCCGAGGGCCTGGAGCTGCGCAGCCGACTCGGGCTTCGGGATGTCGGTCGTGCCCTCGGGCACGAAGGCGATCGTGTAGCCCTCGCCGTCGTCACGGAAGCGGATGTCGTCGAAGTCGCGGCGGATCAGAGCCGGCTTCTCGTCGGTGCTCTCGACGTCCTTCCACTGGGCGACCACCAGCTCGCCGTCCTCGTCGCCGCACTTCTGCTCGCCCTCGGTCCACGACTGGTCGCCCATCTTGAGCTCGGTGCCGGTGAGCGTGACGCCCGCGCCCTCGAGGAACGTGCCGAGGGTGGCGTTCTCGCCGGCACCGCCGGCCGACGACGGGTGGATGTGGATGACGCCGTCGCCGTGGGTGTGGATGCCCACGCGGCTCTCGAACTCGGCCAGGTTCGGCTGGAACTCGTCGCAGATGAAGAAGCCGACCGCCGCGTGCCAGTGGTCGCCGAGCACCGGCGGGACGTCGTCCTCGGACTTGCGGTCGCTGGCCGCGAAGGCGACGAGCCCGACGCCGAGCAGCATGATCACGCCGATCACGCTCGGGAAGAGCAGGTTGCGCTGCTTGTTGGCCGCGGTCCGGCCGCCAGCACGTGCGGCCCGCGCGACCTTCTTGGAGGAGGAGGCCTTACCCATGAGGTTCCGAGGGTATCCGCGTGGTCAGCCCCGACGCGAACGCAGCTCGTCGAAGAGCGCCTCGTAGCGCTCGGCGATGGCGGCCGGCGACGCCCAGTCCTCGACGAACGCTCGACCGGCACGGCCCATCTCGCGGGCCCGATCGGGGTCCTCCAGGAGCGTGGCCAGGGCTTTCGTGAACTCCTCGGGGTCGTCGGGCGGCACGGCCAGACCCGCCCGCGCCCGCTCCACCACGCGGGCGACCTCGGTGCCATCGTCCACGCTGGCGACCACCGGCCGGCCCGCGGCCAGGATCGAGTAGGTCTTCGACGGCACGCTCGACCGGGCGAGGCCGCGGCGCAGCGGCACCACGTGGATGTCGGCGGCGGCGAGGACCTCGGGCAGCCGCTCCTTGGGCTGGAAGTCGACGAACACGACGTTGTCGAGCCCCGCGGCCTGCTCCTCGAGGGCGGCGCGGGCCGAGCCACCGCCGTTGACGACGAACGCGACGTCGGCCATGTCGGAGCGGGCCCCGAGCGTGCGGGCGGCGCCCACCACGAGCTCGAGCGACTGCGAGAACCCCACGTTGCCCGCGTACATCACCACCCGCTTGCCGGTGAGCCCGTGCTCGGCGCGGTACGGACCCTCGTCGGGGTCGCGAGGGGTGATGCGGGCCGTGTCCACGAAGTTGGGGATCACCCGGATGCGGTCGTGGGCATCGGGCACCGTGCCCCGGATCTTGTCCACGAGGTTGTCGCGCAGGTCGTCGGACAGCACGGTCACCGCGTCCGACCGCCGGTAGCTCCACCGCTCGAGCCACGACGCGAGCTGGATCACCCGCGGGTTGCTGATGGCGCCCACCTCGACCGCCACGTCGGGGAACACGTCCTGGATGTTGAACACGAAGGGAACACCCCAGCGACGTGCGGCCAACCAGCCGGCGCCGCCGAGGGTCAGCGGCGGCGACATGGCGAGGACCGCGTCGGGGCGGGCATCCCGCCGGCCGGCGAGGCCCAGGGCCGTCGACAGGACGGTGAAGCCGGCGAACCCCGCCGCCCGGGCCGGGATGTTGCGCTTGTCGGTGGGGAACGGGTGGACGCGGGTGATGCGGCCCCACTCGGTGTCCTCGTGGCGGACCACCTTGCCCGTCCACCCCGGCTCCACGCGGTGGTGCTGGTACCAGGGCAGCGACGTGACGACGTGCAGCTCGTGGCCGCGGGCCACCAGCTCGGTGGCGATGCTGGTCATCACCTCGCCGGTCGGTGCCGTGTCGGGGGCGAAGTGGGGGCACAGGACCAGCAGCCTCACGGCGTCGCCTCCTCGTCGGTGGGCAGCGACGTCGCCGCCGCGCGGTAGGCGTCCAGGATGCAGTTCGCCGTGTGGCGCCAGGTGAAGCCGGTGACACGGGCGAGACCGGCGGCGACCAGGCGCTGTCGCTCCCCGCCGTCCTCGAGCATGCGGTGCATGCCGTCGACCCACGCCTCGGGGTCGTCGACCGGGAGGAGGCGGGCGGCGCCCCCCGTCACCTCGGGCAGGGCACCGGCGTCGGACGACAGCACCGGCGTGCCGAGGCTCATGGCCTCGAGGACGGGCAGCCCGAACCCCTCGTAGCGGGACGGGAACGTCATGGCGACGGCCCCCCGCACGATGGCCAGCACGTCCCGCCGTGGGATCAGCCCGGTGCGCCGGACCCGCCCCGACAGCCCCATGCCGGCGATCTGGTCGCGCACGTGCTGCTCGGCCGGACCCTCGCCACCGGTCAGCACGAGCATGACGTCGTGCTCGCGGGCCGCCACCGCGGCGAAGGCCCGCAGGAGCAGGGCGTGGTTCTTGTGGTTCCACGTGAACGACGGGAACACGAACCACCGCCGCGGCAACCCGTACCGGGCCTGGACCTGGGCCACGCTCACATCGCTGCTCGGAGCCTCGACCCCCCACGGCGCCAGTCCGACCCGGTCGCGGGCGATGCCGAACCGGTCGACGAGACCCGAGCGCACGAACTCGGTGGGGGCGATGACCCCTACCGCGCGCCGGACGGAGCGGGGGATCGACCGGTGCAGGTAGGTGCGCTTGGTCGACGTGAAGTTCTCGGGCATGTCGAAGGGCTGGAGATCGTGGATCGTGACGAGACCGGGTGCGCCCTGGACGGTCGGGAGCACGCCGCCCATGTGGTGGACCATGTCGACCTCGCCCTTCACCTGGCGGGCGAGCCACGAGTTCTCGGCCGCGACGCGCACACCCCGGAGGCGCCCGGTCAGACGGGCCAGGTGGGTGGGGAACGCCGCCACCACGTCGGGGTAGGTCTGGCCGAACGAGTCGAGGGCGTAGAGCGTCAGCTCGATGTCGTCGGGCGGATCCACGGCGATCTCCCGCAGGAGCGACACGGTCGCCGTCTCGGTCCCGCCGACGCTCCCGGGCACCAGCCACAGCAGGTTGCACCCGACCTTCATCTCCCCAGCACCTCCTCGTAGGCGGCGATCGTCGCCGCCGCGGTACCCGCCCACGTCGTGGACGCGGCCCGCTCCCGCCCGGCCGCTCGCAGGCGATCGGCCAGGTCGTCGTCGTCGAGCACGGACGCCATGGCTCCGGCGATGGCGTCGACGTCGTACGGGTCGACGGCGAGGCCGGCCCCGCCGGCGATCAGCTCCTCGGTGGCCGTGCCCTTGGACGTGACGACGGGAGCACCCGCGCCCATCGCCTCGGCCACCGGCAGGCCGTAGCCCTCCCACAGGCTCGGGTAGCACACCACTGCCGCTCCACGGTAGAGAGGCCCCAGCTGCGACCGGGGGACGAAGCCCGTGAACCGCAGCCGCGTCCCCAACCGGGTGACCGCCGGCGTGGGCGAGTCACCCCAGCCCTCGGGACCCACGACCACCAGCGTGACGTCCCGCTGCGGCAGCCGGGCGAACGCCTCGATCAGGCGCGGGAGGTTCTTGCGGGGCTCGAGGGTCCCCACCGAGAGCACGTAGCGCCCGGGGACCCCGAGCCGCTCTCGCGCCCCGTCGACCTCGGCCTCGGTGGCGTCGACCGCGGTCATCCCCCAGGGCACGTGGCGCAGGCGCGAACGGGCGATGCCCGCGCCCACGCAGTCCTCGAGCGTCGCCTGCGATGGCGCCAGCACCAGGTCGGCGTCGTCCAGCACGCAGCGGAGCCCCGCCTCGAAGAAGCGGACGCCGTTGGCGGTGAACATCGAGGGTTCGCGTCGCCACGCCAGGTCGTGCATCGTGACCACGAGGGGGGCCGTGCGCGGCGGGATGGCGTAGCCCGTGGCGTGGACGACGTCGACGGGACCGGTGGCCCGCTCGACCGCCGGGCGGCGCCACCGGTGCCACGTGCGGTAGAGCGCCTGGCGTGGCAGGGGGAGGTGGCAGACCGGGATGCTCGGGCGGAACGGCTCGGGCGGCGGCGCCGGGTGGCGGGCGGCCACCCCCACCTGGTCGACGCGTCCCGTGGCCGCGACCGCTGCCACCTGGTCGAGCGTGGCCGTCGCGGTGCCGCCCGGCACGCGGTGCCAGCACTGTTCGATGACGACCGCGGCACGCATGGCCGGGCATCCTCGCACGCTGTGGGCACGCGGGGGTACCCGACCACCTCTGGTGCCGTCGATCGCACATCAGGCGCGCGGCGAGCGGCCGGTACGCTCTCTGGCCATGCCCGATTCATTCTCCGGCCCGACGCCCCCCTGGTCCGACCGCTCGGTCGTGGTCACCGGTGGGCGCGGCTTCCTGGGGCGGGCGGTGTGCGAGCGGCTGCGCCAGCGCGGCGTCGAGCGGCTCGTGACCCCCGGCTCCGCCGACTACGACCTGCGCCGTCCCGACGACGTCGCCCGCCTGTTCGACGACGCCCGCCCCGACCTCGTCATCCACCTCGCAGCCCGCGTCGGCGGCATCGGGGCCAACATGGCCAACCCCGCGTCGCTCTACCTCGACAACCTGCTCATGGGCACCTACGTCATCGAGCAGGCGCGGGTCTCGGGCACCCCCAAGACGGTGGTGGCGGGCACGATCTGCTCGTACCCGAAGCACACGCCGGTGCCCTTCAGCGAGGACTCGCTGTGGCAGGGCTACCCCGAGGAGACCAACGCCCCGTACGGCATCGCCAAGCTGGCCCAGCTCGTGCAGGCCCAGGCGAACCGGGCCCAGTACGGCCAGGACGTCATCTACCTCATGCCCACCAACCTCTACGGGCCGGGCGACAAGTTCCACCCTGCGGTCAGCCACGTGATCCCCGCCCTCATCAAGAAGTGCGTCGACGCGGTCGAGTCCGGCGACGACCACGTCGAGGTGTGGGGCACCGGATCGGCGTCGCGCGAGTTCCTCTACGTCGACGACGCCGCCGAGGGCGTGGTCCTGGCGGCCGAGCGCTACGACGGTGCCGATCCGGTCAACCTCGGCACCGACGAGGAACTGCCCATCCGCGACCTGGTGGGGCTCATCGCCGACGCCACCGGGTTCACCGGCGAGATCCGCTGGGACGCGTCCAAGCCCGACGGTCAGCCGCGGCGCCGTGTCGACCCCAGCCGGGCGGCCACCAGCTTCGGGTTCAAGGCCGACGTGCCGTTCGCCGAGGGCCTGCGCCGCACCGTGGCCTGGTACCTCGCGCACCGCGACGAGGCGCTCGCCCGCGACCACTGACCGGCCGCCCGGCGGTCAGGTGACGATCTCGTGGAACCAGGTCGCAGTGCGCTGGAGGCCGGTGCGCAGATCGGTGCGCGGCTCCCAGCCGAGGGCGTCACGGGCCAGGGAGATGTCGGGCTGGCGTTGCGCGGGGTCGTCGACCGGGAGCGGCTCGTGCACGATCTCGGACGCCGACCCGGTCACCTCGATGACCATCTCGGCCAGCTCGCGGACCGTGAACTCGTGCGGGTTCCCGATGTTCACGGGTCCGGTGATCTCGCCGTCGAGCAGGGCGAGGAAGCCGGCGACCTCGTCTTCGACGTAGCAGAAGCTCCGGGTCTGCGAGCCGTCGCCGTACACGGTGATCGGCTTGCCCAGCAGCGCCTGGTGCAGGAAGGTGCTGACGGCCCGCCCGTCGTCGACCCGCAGCCGCGGGCCGTAGGTGTTGAAGATCCGCACGATCCGGACGTCGAGGCCGTGCGACCGGTGATACGCCATCGTCATCGCCTCGGCGAAGCGCTTGGCCTCGTCGTAGACACCCCGCGGGCCGATCGGGTTGACATGACCCCAGTACGACTCGGGCTGGGGGTGCACCTGCGGGTCGCCGTAGACCTCACTCGTCGAGGCCAGGAAGAACCGCGCCGACTTGGCCAGGGCCAGGCCCAGGCAGTTGTGCGTGCCGAGGCTGCCGACCTTCAGGATCTGGATGGGGATGCGCTCGAAGTCGGCCGGTGACGCCGGGCTGGCGAAGTGCATGACCGCGTCCACCTCGCCGGGCACCCAGACGTACTGGCTGACGTCGTGCTGGACGAACGTGAAGCCCGGGCTGCCGAACAGGTGGTCGATGTTGTCGACCGACCCCGTCAGCATGTTGTCGATGGCGACGACGTGGTCACCTCGCGCCAGCAGCGCGTCGCACAGGTGGGACCCGAGGAAACCGGCGCCCCCGGTGACCACGATTCGCGCCATCAGCGCCCGATGCCGGCGTAGGTGAACCCCCGACGCTCGAGCGCGGGCTTGTCGAGCAGGTTGCGGGCGTCGACGATGCGGGGCTGCCGCATGAGGCCGGCCACCTTGTCGAAGTCGAGCCAGCGGAACTCGTCCCACTCGGTGAGCAGGACGAGGACGTCGGCGTCGTCGCACACCGAGTACGGGTCCACCGCGGGATCGACACCGCCCACCGGCGCCTTGATGGCCGGGTCGTAGGCGCGGACCTCGGCGCCGGCCTCGGTGAGGAGGCTCACGATGCGCAGGGCGGGGGAATCACGCGTGTCGTCGGTGCGGGCCTTGAACGTGAGGCCCCACACGCCGACCTTGACCCCGGCCAGCTGCCCACCGACCGCGTCGCGCACCTTGGCGACGACACGGTGGAACTGCTCGTCGTTGACGGTGATGACGCCCTGGAGCAGGTCGAACGAATATCCCGCCGAGTCGGCGATGTGCACCAACGCCCGCGAGTCCTTGGGGAAGCAGCTGCCGCCCCAGCCCGGGCCCGGCTTCAGGAACTCGTGGCCGATCCGCTTGTCGTAGCCCATGCCGAGCACGACGTCCTTGACGTCGGCCCCGACGGCCTCGCACACGGCGGCGATGGCGTTGACGAAGCTGATCTTGGTGGCGAGGAAGGCGTTGGACGCGTACTTGATCGTCTCGGCCGATGCGGGATCGGTGACGATGATCGGGGCGGTGACGCTCAGGTACAGCGACGCCACCCGCACGGCGGCGGACTGGTCGTCGCTGCCGATCACGATGCGGTCGGGGTTGAGGAAGTCGTGCACCGCCGAGCCCTCGCGCAGGAACTCGGGGTTCGACACGACGACGACGTCGTCGCGCCCCAGCACCCGCTCGACCGCCCGGGTCGACCCGACCGGCACGGTGGACTTGTTGACCACGACGGCCTCGGCCGGGAGCACCGGCCCGATCTGGCGGGCCGCGGTCTCGATGTAGGACAGGTCGGCCGAGCCGTCGTCGCCCTGGGGCGTCGGCACGCACAGGTAGGCGAACTCGACGGACCGGGCGGCGACCTCGGCGCCGACGACGAAGCGCAGGCGACCACCCTCCATCCCCTCGCGGACCAGCGCCTCGAGCCCCGCCTCCACGATGGGGATCTCGCCCTCGGAGAGGCGGGCGACCCGCTCCTCGTCGATGTCGGCGCACACCACGTCGTGGCCGAGGGACGAGAAGCACGCGGCCGTGGTGAGACCCACGTACCCCGCCCCGATCACCGCGATCTGCGCCATCTGCGACCTCCCAACAAGCGGTGCGCTCAGAAGTGGCAACGGTAGTGGACGCGCCCCTCTCGGGACGCAATGTGGACGCCGAGGCGTGATCCGGCGCCCCGACGCAGAGGGCGGGAGACGAGTCGAGTACCCTCCAACGCGTCCCGCGCAGGGTTCGCTGTCGGGGCGGTGCCGGGCGGGTGGGGCCGCCTCACCTGCTGGAGACCCACGTCAGGAGTGGCTGTGCGCAACGCCCTCGGAGCCATCCAATCGCTGCTCGTGCTCGGGGGGTCGTCCGACATCGGCGCGGCGGTGGCCGAGCGGCTCGCCGGCACCGGCTGCCGGCGCATCGTGCTCGCCGGTCGCCGTCCCGACGCGATGGAGCCGGTCGCCGAACGCCTGCGAGCGGCGGGCGCCGACGTGGCGATCACGGCCTGGGACGCCACCGACCTGAGCGGTCACGCCGACGCGGTCAAGGCGGCGTGGGCCGCGCTCCCGGGCAGCGGTGGCTCCGACGACGTCGACTGCGTGCTGCTGGCGGCGGGCGTGCTCGGCGACCAGGACCACCTCGTCGAGGATCCCGCCGCCGCGGCCGAGCTGACCACGGCCAACTACACCGGCGCCGTGTCGACGCTGCTGCACGTCAGCAGCCGCCTGCGCGACCAGGGCCACGGCACGATCGTCGTCCTCAGCTCCGTGGCCGGCGAGCGGATCCGCAGCTCGAACTTCGTCTACGGCGCCTCCAAGGGGGCACTCGACGGCTTCGCCCAGGGGCTCGGCGACTCGCTCGAGGGCACCGGTGTCGACGTCCTCGTGGTCCGCCCCGGCTTCGTCCACACCTCGATGACCGAAGGGCGCGAGGCGCCCCCGCTGTCCACCACCCCCGAGGCCGTCGCCGAGGCCGTCACGGCCGGCATCGCCGCCGGCAAGCACACCGTGTGGGTGCCGGGTACGTTCCGCTACGTGATGGCCGTCTTCCGTCACCTCCCCCGCCCGGTCTGGCGCAAGCTCTCCGCCCGGATGTGAAGACCCCACCTCGATGAGCACCGTGTCCACCCCGCCTGCGCCGGCCGACCGGTCCGACGGCCCCGAGGCGCCGTCCATGTCGCTCATCGCGGGGCTCGTGAAGCTGGCGCGCCCCAAGCAGTGGGCGAAGAACGTGCTGGTGTTCGCGGCGCCCGCCGCCGCGGGCGTGCTCGACAACCGCGAGTGGGCGCTGGACGCCACCGTCGCCTTCGTGACGTTCTGCCTGGCCGCCGCGGGGACGTACTACATCAACGACGCCCGGGACGCCGAAGCCGACCGCCTGCACCCCAAGAAGGCGAAGCGCCCGGTCGCCGCGGGTGTGGTCCCTGTGCCGCTGGCGTACGGCCTCGGCGTGCTGCTGCTGGCCGGGGCCCTGGCGTTGGCGTCCACCGTCAACGCCAACCTCGTCTACGCCACGCTCGGCTACATCGCGCTCACGACCGCCTACTCGGCGTACCTCAAGCACGTCGCGGTGGTCGACCTCGTGGCGGTGGCCGCCGGCTTCGTGCTCCGGGCGGTCGCGGGCGCCGCGGCCACCGAGGTACCGATCTCCGACTGGTTCTTCATCGTCACGAGCTTCGGGGCGCTGTTCATGATCTCGGGCAAGCGCGCCGCCGAGTCTCGCGAGATGGGCGAGGGCGCCCGCGACTTCCGGGCCGTGCTCGAGGCGTACTCGCCGAGCTACACCGCGTACCTCCGGGCCGTCACCTCGGGGGCGGTCCTCGTGGCCTACTGCCTCTGGGCGTTCGAGAAGGCCGAGGCGGTCGCCGACCCGTCGTTCGTGCCGTGGTACCAGCTCTCGATCCTGCCGTTCGTGATGGCGGTGCTCCGCTACGCGCTCGTGCTCGACCAGGGGAAGGGGTCGGCGCCCGAAGAGATCGTGCTGTCCGACCGGCCGCTCCAGCTCATCGGCATCGCGTGGGCGGTGGTGTTCGCACTGGGGGTGTACACGGGGTGACCGTCGAACCGGGGGGCGAGCGACGCGAGGTGGTGACCGGTTGGGGGCGCAACCCCCGCTCGGCCGCGCACGTGGTGCACGCGACCAGCCCCGACGAGCTGGCGATGGCCGTCAAGGCCGCCGGCCCCCGCGGCGCGATCGCCCGTGGCCTCGGAGCCTCGTACGGCGATGCCGCCATGAACGCCGGAGGCACGGTCGTGTGCTCGACCGACGTCTCCGGGCTGCTCGAGCTCGACAACACCGCGGGCACGGCCCGCGTCCTGGCCGGCACGTCGATCGACGACCTGCTGCGGGCGATCGTCCCGCAGGGCTGGTTCGTCCCGGTCACCCCTGGAACCAAGTACGTGACCATCGGCGGGGCGATCGCGGCCGACGTCCACGGCAAGGACCACCACGCCACCGGCAGCCTCGGCGCCCACGTGCGGTCGATGGTGCTCGCCCTGCCCGACGGCACCCGCCGGACGCTCACGCCCCACGACCACCCCGACGAGTTCTGGGCCACGTGCGGCGGCATGGGCCTCACCGGCACGGTGGTCGAGGCCACGATCGACCTGCACCCGATCGAGACCAGCCTGCTCTCGGTCGACAGCGACCGGGTGCCCGACCTCGACACGCTGCTGGCCCTGCTGTCCGAGGGCGGCCGCCGGCACCGCTACTCGGTGGCGTGGGTCGACCTGCTGGCTCGCGGCCGGTCGCTCGGCCGCTCGGTTCTCACGCAGGGCGACTTCGCCACCGTGGCCGACCTGCCGGCGCGGCGGCTGCGTGACCGGAGCCCCCTGGAGTACTCGGCGCCGCCCACGATCACCGCCCCGCCGGTGGTGCCGAGCGGGGTCCTCAGCCGGCCGAGCATCCGGGCGTTCAACGAGCTCTGGTACCGCAAGGCCCCGCGCTCGCGGCGCGACGAGCTGCAGTCGATCGACAAGTTCTTCTACCCGCTCGACATGGTGCGCGAGTGGAACCGCCTGTACGGGCCCCGCGGCTTCCTGCAGTGGCAGTGCCTGGTTCCCTTCGGGGAGGAGGCGGTGCTGCGCGGCATCGTCGAGGCGCTGTCCGACCACCAGGCCCCCAGCTTCCTGTCGGTGCTGAAGTACTTCGGCGAGGCCGACCCGGGCCCGCTGTCGTTCCCCGGCCCAGGGTGGACGCTCACCCTCGACGTGCCCACCAGCGTCGGCGGCCTCCTCCCGCTTCTCGACCGCCTCGACCGGCGGGTCGCCGACGTCGGAGGGCGGCTCTACCTGGCCAAGGAGAGCCGCATGCGCCCCGAGCTGGTGCCGGCCATGTACCCCCGCCTCGACGAGTGGCGCCAGGTGCGGGATCGCATGGACCCCGACCGCCGCTTGGCCAGCGACCTGGCCCGCCGGCTCGACCTGCTGGGCTGACGGCCGGCCTCGGCCCGGGCGCTCAGGTCGTGATGCGGGCGACCAGGCGGTCGAGGCTCTCGCGGTAGTGCGGCAGCAGGGGGAGACCGGCGAGGCGCAGTGCGGCGTTGTCGAGCACCGAGTTGGCCGGACGAGGCGCGGGTCGGGGCGGGTCGAGGTCGGCCGTCTTGATCGGGCGGACCTTGGCCGGGTCGTGGCCGGCCGACTCGAGGATGGCGGCGACGAACTCGTACCAGCTCACCGCCCCCTGGTTGGTCATGTGGAACAGGCCGGGCACCCGGGCCGCCGCCAGGCGGCGCATGCCGACCGCCAGGTCGGCCGTGAACGTGGGATGGCCCCGCTGGTCGTCGACGAACGCGAGCTCGGGCCGCTCCGCCAGCTTGAGCACGGTCTTGACCATGTTGTTCCCGTACTCGCCGCAGACCCACGACACCCGCGCGATGGCGGCTCCCGGAGCGTGGAGGGCGATCTCGTGCTCGCCACCCCACTTGGAACGCCCGTACACCGACTGCGGGTTGGGTCGATCCCACTCGACGTAGGGGTCGTCCTTGGTCCCGTCGAACACGTAGTCGGTCGACACGGCCACGAGGTGGGCGCCGACCCGGCGGCTGGCGTCGGCCACCCACCGGGTGGCCAGCGCGTTGACCCGGTATGCCGTGTCGGGATCGCTCTCCGCGGCGTCGACCGCGGTGTACGCGGCGGCGTGCAGCACCACGTCGGGGCGCACCCCGGTGATCGCCTGGTAGACGGCGTCGCGGTCGCCGATGTCGAGCGTGGCGTGCGTGGTGGCGACGACGTCGTCGCCCTCGGACTCGCAGTGGATCTGCAGGTCGCGGCCGAGCTGACCGCCGGCTCCGGTGATGAGGACCTTCATGGCAGGGACGCCCGCCTCAGGCCTGCCCCGCCCGCTCCTTCAGCGGGCGCCACCACCACTCGTTCGCCTTGTACCACGCCACCGTCTCGTCGAGGGCCTCGTCGAGGGTGCGCTGCCTGGCCCAGCCGAGGGTGGCGATCTTGTCGATGTTCACCGAGTACCGGCGGTCGTGGCCGAGCCGGTCGGTGACGTAGTCGACCCGTTCCTCCCCCACCCCGAACAGGGCCAGCAACTTGTCGACCAGCACCCGGTTGGGGGTCTCGTTGCCGGCGCCGATGTTGTAGATCTCGCCGGGCGCACCCTTGTCCAGCACCAGGCCGACGCCGGCGCAGTGGTCGTCGACGTAGAGCCAGTCGCGCTCGTTCAGCCCGTCGCCGTAGAGCGGGATGTTGCCGCCGTCGATGAGGTTCGTGGCGAACAGGGGCAGGGCCTTCTCGGGGAACTGGTAGGGCCCGAAGTTGTTGGTGCACCGGGTGACGGTCACCGGCACGCCGTAGGTGGAGAAGTACGACAGGGCGATGAGGTCGGACCCCGCCTTCGACGCCGAGTACGGCGACCGGGGCTCGAGCGGGTCGGTCTCGAGCGACGAGCCGTCCTCGACCGATCCGTACACCTCGTCGGTGCCGATGTGGACGACGCGGGGCACCTCGAGGCGCCGGGCGGTGTCCATCACGACGTTCGTGCCGAAGCAGTTGGTGTTGACGAAGTCGTCGGGACCGGCGATCGACCGGTCGACGTGGCTCTCGGCCGCGAAGTGCACGACGGCGTCGTGGCCCGCCATGGCGTCTTCCAGCGTGCCGGGGTCGCAGATGTTGCCCTTGGCGAAGCTGTACCGGGGGTCGTCGTCGACGTCCTTGAGGGTCGAGAGGTTCCCCGCGTAGGTGAGGGCGTCGTAGACGGTGACCTCGTCGTCGGTGTTGGCGAGGACCCATCGGACGTAGTTCGAGCCGATGAACCCGGCGCCGCCGGTGACGAACTGCTTCATGCCTGTGCGCTCCTCGAAAGACGGACGGACGAGTCTTACATGCCGGCGTGGTCCTCAGCCCACCGGCAGGCCGAGGTCACGGGCGATGACCAGCCGCTGGATCTCGCTGGTGCCCTCGCCGATCTCGAGGATCTTGGCGTCCCGGTACTGGCGGGCCACGAGGGTCTCGTCCATGAACCCGTAGCCCCCGAACACCTGCGTGGCCATGCGCGTGGCCGTCACCGCCCCCTCGGTGGCGTAGAGCTTGGCCATCGCCGCCTCCCGCTTGTACGGGCGCCCGGCGTCTCGCAACCAGGCCGCCTGGTAGGTCAGCAGGCTCGCCGTCTCGGCCATCACGGCCATGTCGGAACACGCGAACGCCACCGCCTGGTTGGCCCCGATCGGGCGGCCGAACGCGTGGCGCTCGCCCGCGTAGGCCACCGACTGCTCGAGGCAGCACCGGATGACCCCGACCGCCAGCGCGGCGATGGCGATGCGCCCCTCGTCCAGGATCTGGAGGAACTGGGCGAAGCCCCGGCCGCGCTCGCCCAGCAGGTTCCCGGCGGGCACGCGGCAGTCGGAGAACGTGAGCCCGTGGGTGTCGGAGGCGTGCCAGCCCATCTTGCGGTAGGGCGGCTGCACGGTGAGGCCCGGCGTCCCCGCGGGGACGATGATCGTCGAGATCTCGGGCGTGCCGGCCCCCGTCCCGCCGGTGCGGGCGGTGACCGTGACGAGCGCGGTGATGTCGGTGCCCGAGTTGGTGATGAACGCCTTCTCGCCGTTGATCACCCACTCGCCGGCGCGGCCGTCGCCCTCGCCCTCGCCGTCGACGTCGCCCTCGAGCACGGCGGTCGTGCGGGTCCCCCCGGCATCGCTGCCCGCGTCGGGCTCGGTGAGCCCGAACCCGCCGAGGGCCCGACCGGTGCAGAGGTCGGGCAGCCACGTCTGCCGCTGCTCCTCGGTGCCGAACCGGAAGATCGGGTTGGCGCCGAGGCCGACGCCGGCCTCGAGCGTGATGGCGAGCGACTGGTCGACCCGACCCGAGCTCCTCGATGGCGATGCACAGCGATGGTGAGGTCGGCGCCCCCGCCGCCGTACTCCTCGGGGAACGGGATGCCGAACAGGCCCAGGTCGCCCATGCCCCGCACGACGTCCGTGGGGAACGTGTGGTCGGCGTCCCAGCGCTCGGCGTGCGGCGCGATCTCGCCCTCGGCGAAGTCGCGCACCAGCTTGCGAACGGCCTGCTGCTCATCGGTGAACTCAACGTGCACCCTGGCGATGGTAGGGCCGCGAAACCGGGCACGGGCCGTGGCGCGAGGCGCCCCTATCCTCGCCGCGTGGTCGATCACCCTGCGCCTCTCGCCGTCGTCGGCGGCCGACTCCTCACCGGGTTGGTCGACGTGACGTCCGACCTGGCCGCCCTCGAGGGCCGGGGGCTGTGGGCCGTGGTGCTGCCGTTCGAGGGACGACCGGTGCTGGCCCGCTTCGCCGAGTCCCGCCCGGCCCGCCCGTGGCCAGGCGCCCCGTGGCGGGGACCCCACCCGTCGGCGTGGACGACGTCGCTCGACCGCACCGCCTTCTGCGCGGGGGTCGAGGCGATCCGTCGCGCCATCGCCGCGGGCGACGTCTACCAGGTCAACCTCACCCGCCGGCTGTCGGCCCCGCTACCGCCCGACGCCGACATCGCCGCCCTCGGGGCCGCCCTCGGGTACGGGAACCCGGCCCCGTATGCCGCCGTCGTGCGCGTGCCCTCGGCGGGCTGCCACGTCGCGTCGGCCTCGCCCGAGCGGTTCCTCCGGCGTGACGGCGACCGGGTGACGTCGTCGCCCATCAAGGGCACCGCCGCCGACGCCGCCGCGTTCCTCCCCAAGGACCGGGCCGAGAACGTGATGATCGTCGACCTCGTGCGCAACGACCTGGGGCGCGTGTGCGAGTGGGGGTCGGTCGAGGTGCCGGCGCTGTGCGCGGTCGAGCAGCACCCCGGCCTCGTCCACCTGGTGTCGACCGTCACCGGCCGGCTGCGCGCCGGCGTCACCTGGGCCGACGTGGTCGCCGCCACGTTCCCGCCGGGGTCTGTCACCGGAGCGCCCAAGCTGGCCGCCCTCGACCACATCGCCCGGCTCGAGACCGCCTCCCGGGGGGTCTACTGCGGCGCGGTCGGCTGGGTGGACGCCGAGGCCCGCCGCGGCGAGCTCAACGTGGCCATCCGCACGTTCTGGGTCGAGGACGGGCGGCTGCACTTCGGCACCGGCGGCGGCATCACCTGGGACTCGACCCCCGACGGCGAGTGGGCCGAAACCGAGCTCAAGGCCCGGAGGCTGCTGGCGGTGGCGTCGGGCGGAACGACATCAGCCGCCCGCCCGATGTCCCGACGATGAGGCGGCCGCCGCTGACGATCGGGCCCGTCACCGAGCTTCCGAGGGCGTGCGACCACACCGGAGCGCAGGTGGCGGCGCCGCACCCGGCAGCGTCGAACGCCTGGATCTCGCCGGTGTCGGTGCCGACGTAGAGCACACCACCCGCGATCGCCGGCTGCGAATACGTCACGCCACCCGTCGACGCCGTCCACACGGGGCCACACGTCGGTGCGCCACAGCCGTCGGCCGCGAGGACCTGCACGTCGCCGGAGTACACCGGGACGTACAGCAATCCATTGGCGAGGGACGGCTGGGTCCTGATCCGAGCGCCGAGGGAGGCGGTCCACCGCACCGCGCCGGACGCGGCGTCGATGGCGTAGACGGCCCCGGTGTCGGTGCCCACGTAGACGACCTCCTCGCCCGGCCCGATCAACGGCGCGGTGGCCTCCGGGAACTCGGACGTCTCGGCGATGGGCGTCACCCACAGGGGGCAGGCGTACACCGGGTTGTCCGCGGGGCCACACGTCGCCGGCTGGTGGGGACCGAAGGCCCGGATCGCGGTCCCCGAGGTCGCGTCGCCCGGGGTCGTGGCCATCAGGCCGAAGCCGGACGCATACACCCTGTTCGTGCCCAAGGACGTGCGCACGTACTCGGTGAACGGGTTGGCGGTGATGAGCGTCACCCCGCCCCATTCCGTGTCGGGGGCGTCGGGATCCTCGACGCTGAAGCTATACGTCGCGCTGGTGAAGTTGCTGTCCGTGACCGCCTGCTCCACCAGGGCCCGCGTGCCGTCGAAGCCCGCGACCTGGCCGTCGAAGCCCTGCGGCTGGGATTGCCCGGTCTGCAGGTCGTACGAACCCGTCGTTGACGAGAGCACGGTCTGCGATTGGTAGACGGCCCCGTCGGAGATCACGGGGGCACCTCGCGGGATGCGGCCGACCCCCTGCACGGTCCACCGGGAGGCCCCTGTGGCGACGTCGAACCCGCCCATCGTGTTCCCGCCGGTTGCGACCACCACGCCGTCGGCCGTCACGAGGTTGCTCCCGAGGCCCGTCACGTCCCACTCGGGCTGCAGCGTCGTGACGTTGTCGATCGTGAGGGTGCGCTCGAAGGGGTTGTACCCCTGCCGGTGAGGCCCCTGGCCCGGCGCAGGCCAGCACCCCGCCAACGCCACCGCGGCGACGGCCGTCGCCACACCCCGCACCCATCCCCGCATGACCATCCCCCCGGTCGGACGCACGGATCGTAGCCCCATCTCGTTCGACGGCGCCCGGCCGAGTGCGCTTGCATGCGGCCATGGCGCAGCAGGGCACGGCGGTGTGGATGGACGGGGCGCTGGTCGATCCGGATGCGGCGTCGGTGTCGGTGTTCGACCACGGGTTCACGGTCGGCGACGGCGTGTTCGAGACCCTCCGGACGATCGGCGGGCGGCCCTTCGCCGTGCGGCGCCACCTGGAGCGGCTCCGGTCCGGCGCCGAGCGCCTCGGCCTCGACGTGCCGCTGTCCGAGCGGGCGCTGCGGGAGGTGGTCGACGACGTGGTCAGCGCCGCCGGGGTCCCCGAGGCGCGGATCCGCATCACCGTCACCGGCGGGACCGGCGCCCCGGGGTCGGGCCGCGGCGGCGGGTCGCCCACCCTCGTCGTGATCGCCGGACCGCTCGCCGGCTGGGCGGCCGAGGCCACCGCCGTCACGGTGCCATGGCCGCGCAACGAGCGCTCCGCGCTGGCCGGGGTCAAGGTCACGTCGTTCGCGGAGAACGTCCACGCCCTCGCGGAGGCGCACAAGGTCGACGCGGACGAGGCGATCCTTCCCAACACCAGGGGGAACCTGTGCGAGGGCACGGGCACGAACGTGTTCGCGGTCGTGGACGGTGTCCTCATCACGCCCTCGCTCATGTCGGGCTGCCTGCCCGGTGTCACCCGGGCGCTCGTGCTGGAGGTCGTGCCCGAGGCCGACGAGGAGGACGTCCCGATCGACGTGCTCGCCCGGGCCTCCGAGGTGCTGCTCACGTCCACCACGCGGGACGTCCAGCCGCTGCGCATGCTCGACGGCCGGACGCTGCCCGGCACGGGTGGGCCGTGGGCACAGCGGGCGGCGGCCGCGTTGGCCGACCTGCAGGCCCGCGACCTCGACCCCTGACGTCGAGCGGGCGACGCTCGACCCCGGACGCTCAGGCGGGCCGGAGGTGGACCACGTCACCGACCGCCAGCGTGCGGCGCTCGCCGGTGTCGGCCTCGACCACCAGGTGGCCGTCGCCGGTGACGTCGACCGCGGTGCCCTCGACCTCGTCGGCCCCCAGGTCCACCCGGACCCGCCGGCCGAGGGTGGCGGACCGGTCGCGCCATGCGGCCAGCAGGGTGTCGGCGCCGTCACGCTGCAGGGTGGCGTAGCGGTCCTCCAGGGCGCGCAGGAACGCGACGAGGAGGTCGACCCGGTCGACCTCGGCGCCGAGCCAGTTCAGGGCCGTGGCGAGGCCCGCCACCTCGTGCAGCGCGGGTTCGATGGCGGCGTCGCCGTCGCCCGGGTCGTCGGCCCAGACCGGCCACGAGACGTTGAGGCCCACGCCCACGACCACGACCGCGCGCTCGTGGGCCGCCGGGGCGCGGTACCCGCCCGAGATCGTGCTGCCGGCCGGCCAGTCGGCCTCGGCCAGCAGGCCGGCCAGCTTCCTCTCGCCGTCGGCGGTCGACACGACCAGGTCGTTGGGCCACTTGAGCCGCGCCGTCACGTCGGCGACGGCCTCGACCGCGTCCGCCATCGCGACCGCGGCCGCCATCGACACCGCCCCCGTCACGGCGGTGGGCGGGCGCAGCAGCACCGAGACGAGGAGTGATCCGCCGGGCGGGGCCACCCAGCGCCGATCCCGCCGGCCCCGGCCCGCGGACTGGTGGTCGGTGACCACGACGATGCCCTCGGAGGCACCGTCGCGGGCGAGGGCGAGCGCGTCGGCGTTCGTCGAACCGGTGGCAGCCGACCACCGCACGTCGGTGAACCTCGTGCCACCGAGCGCCGCGGAGGCCCGACGACCCGCGGTAGAAGGACCTTCACCCGTGTCGGAAATGGCACCACCCTCCGGCATACCCGTAAACATATGGCCGTGCTCTCGAAGATCCTGATCGCCAACCGGGGGGAGATCGCCGTACGGGTCATCCGCGCCTGCCGCGAGCTCGGCATCACCTCCGTCGCCGTCTACTCCGACCTCGATCGCGACAGCCTGCACGTCCGGCTGGCCGACGAGGCCTACGCGCTCGGCGGCCAGACCGCGGCCGAGAGCTACCTCGACACCGACAAGATCCTCGACATCATCGAGCGCTCGGGCGTCGACGGCGTGCACCCCGGCTACGGGTTCTTCAGCGAGAACACCGACTTCGCCCGGGCCATCACCGCCCGTGGCGTGACGTTCATCGGGCCGCCCCCCGAGGCCATCGAGGTCATGGGCGACAAGGTCTCGTCGCGCATCGCCGCCCAGGAGGCCGGGGTCGAAGGCGTGCCCGGCACGACCGAGTTCCTCACGTCGGCGGACCAGGTCGTCGCCTTCGGCGAGGAGCACGGCTGGCCGGTGGCCATCAAGGCCGCCTACGGCGGCGGCGGGCGGGGCATGCGGGTGGTGGAGTCGGCGGCCACGGCGGCCGAGGCCCTGGAGTCGGCCCAGTCCGAGGCGCTCAAGGGCTTCGGCCGCAGCGAGTGCTACGTCGAGCGCTACCTCACGTGGCCGCGCCACATCGAGATGCAGGTCTTCGCCGACACCCACGGCAACGCCGTGTGGCTGGGCGAGCGTGACTGCTCGGCGCAGCGGCGCCACCAGAAGCTGATCGAGGAGAGCCCCGCCGCGCTCTTCCCCGACGACGTCCGCCAGGCCATGGGCGAGGCCGCGGTCAAGGTCACCAAGGCGTGCGGCTATCTCAACGCCGGCACCGTCGAGTTCCTCTTCCAGGACGGCGAGTTCTACTTCCTCGAGATGAACACCCGGCTGCAGGTCGAGCACCCCGTCACCGAGCTGGTGACCGGCCTCGACCTCGTGGCCGAGCAGATCCGCGTGGCGTCGGGCGAGCCCCTCTCGTTCACGCAGGACGACATCGTGCGGCGGGGCCACGCCGTCGAGGTGCGCATCAACGCCGAGGACCCGGCAGGCGGCAGGTTCCTCCCCTCCCCCGGCCCCATCGCCAAGCTGCGGGTGCCGCAGGGCTACGGCGTGCGCTGGGACGGCGGCTACGAGGCCGGCGACGAGGTGTCGCAGTACTACGACAACCTGATCGGAAAGCTGATCTGCTGGGGCACCGACCGCGGGGTCGCCATCGCCCGCACGATCCGGGCGCTCGAGGAGTTCGAGATCGCCGGCGTCGCCACCACGATCCCGGCCGACCTGGCGATCCTGCGCCACGACGACTTCGTCGCCGGCCATCACTCCACCAAGTGGGTCGAGGAACGGCTCGACCTGTCGGCGACCGCGTCGGGGGCCACCGCGCCCGCGGCCACCGACGCCGAGGGCGAGCAGCCCGAGCCGAAGGTCCGCCGCGACGTCGACGTCGAGGTGAACGGACGGCGCTTCGGGGTCACCGTGTGGGTGCCCGAGTCCCAGGTGGGCGCCGTGGTCGCCGCCGGCGGCGGCGCCGGCAAGTCCTCGCCCCGCCCCCGGCGCTCGGCCGGCGCCTCGGCCGCTGCGGCCGGCAGCGGGAACGTGGCCGTGCCCATGCAGGGCACGATCGTCAAGGTCCTCGTCTCGGCCGGCGATGCCGTCGAGGAGGGCCAGACCGTGTGCGTGCTCGAGGCGATGAAGATGGAGAACAACATCGCCGCCGACAAGTCCGGCACGGTCAAGGAGGTCAAGGTCGAGGCCGGCCAGTCGGTCGGCTCCGGCGACGTCGTCGTCGTCATCGACTAACCGTTCATCGACCGTTCTGGCGTCTCTCAGTGCGCGATCGCGCTGTCAGAGACGCCAGAATGCGAGTGGTTCGCGCACCTTGATGGCATGACATAGCCTTCTGTGTGCTTCCCCCTGCGCAGCTTCCTCTGCCAGGAGCACACGATGACGAACGACGCGTGGCCGCAGGTCGCGGGCTATGCCGCGCGCCACCACGGCGTGATCGGATCGTGCGCCGCCGCTGGCCTCGGCGCCTCGGCGTCCACGATCGCCCGGTGGGTCGAGCTCGAACGGGTTCGCCGTCCTGCACCCGGCGTGCTCGTGGTCGCCGGGGCGCCGCCGACGTGGCGGCAGCGGGTGGCGGTCGCCGCCGTGTCCGGCGGCGCGCTGGCATCCCACCGCGCCGGGGCGGCGTTGCGCGAGCTCGACGGGTTTCCGCCGCGTCAGGTCGAGGTCCTCACCCTGCACGGCCGCCGCCGGAAGCGCAGCGCTTGGATCGTGCACGAGAGCCGTACCCTGCGCGGCGCTGACGTCGACGAGGTCGACGGCATCCCGTGTACGACGATCGCCCGCACGCTGATCGACCTTCCGGCGACGTCGCACCCCTTCCTCGTCGCCCAGGCGCTGGACCACGCGTGCCGGCGACGGCCCGGCACGCTCGAGGAGGTCGTGGCCCGGCACCTCGAGCTGACACGGCGTGGTCGCCGCGGCGTCCGGCTGCTGGACCGCCTGCTCGAGGAGCGGCTCGGGACGGGACGCTTCGCCGGCAGCGGGTTCGAGACGAAGACCGTCACGCTGGTGCGTCGGGCCGGGCTGCCCGACCCAGTGCTGCAGCACGCCGTCCGCGACCGGCGACTTCGTCGCCTACCTCGATCTCGCGTGGCCAGCGGTGCGGTGGGCGGTCGAGTGCGACAGCCTGGCGCACCACTCGGGCAAGCGAGCCCACGAGTGGGACCGCGCCCGGCGCCGCCGGCTCAAGCGGCTCGGGTGGGACATCGTCGAGGTGACCTACGACCAGGTCACCCGCGACGCTCTCGCGACCGGGGCCGAACTACGCGAGCTCTACGAGCTCCGGCGGCGGTCGTTCGCGTGAGGCAACCCACGTTCTGGCGTCTCTCACAGCGCGATGGCGCACTCACAGACGCCAGAACGGTTGGGGGGGTTACTCGGCGGCGTCGGCCAGGGCCTCGGCCAGGGAGGGGTGGACCAGCAGGCTCTCGACGATGTCGTTGACCTTGAGGCCGTTGGTGACCGCCAGCGCCAGCACCGAGATCAGCTCGGCGGCCGAGTGGCCCACGATCGAGCCGCCCAGCACCACGCCGGTGGCGGGGTCGGACAGGATCTTCACGAACCCCATCGTCTCGTTGTTGATGAGGGCCTTGGCGGCTTGGCCGACGCCGAGAACGGCACCTTGGTCACCCGCAGCTTGCGGCCCTCGGCGAAGGCGTCGGCCTCGGCCAGGCCGACGTCGGCGATCTCGGGCTCGGTGAAGATGGCCGAGGCGGCCTTGTCGTAGTCGAGGTGGCGGTGCACCCGGGTGTGCAGGCCCATCACGTGCTCGGCGATCTTGCGGCCCTGCATCGACGCCACCGAGGACAGCGGCAGCTTCCCGGACAGGTCGCCCGCCGCGTAGATGTGCGACACGTTCGTGACGCAGTGGTGGTTGATGGGCACGTAGCCACCGTCGTCGACGTCGACCCCGGCGGCGTCGAGGCCCAGCCCGTCGCTGTTGGGGATCGAGCCGATGGCCAGCAGGGCGTGGCTGCCCCGCGCCACGCGCCCGTCGGAGCACCGCACGGCCACGCCGCCGTCGTCGGTGCGGTCGATGCCCTCGGCCCGGGCGCCCTTGAACAGCTGCACGCCGCGGCGCAGCAGCTCGGACTCGAGGGCGGCCGCCACCTCGGGGTCCTTCTGCGGCAGCACCTGCTGGCGGCTGACGATCAGCGTGACCTGGCTGCCGAGCGACGAGAACATGTGCACGAACTCGACGCCGGTCACGCCCGATCCGATGACGACCAGGTGCTCGGGCATGTCGTGCGGCGGGTAGGCGTCGCGGGTGGTGAGGATCCGCTCGCCGTCGACCTGCGCCCAGTCGGGGATGCGGGGCCTGCTGCCCGTGGCGAGCAGCACGGCGTCGGCGTCGAGCTCACGCACCCCTTCCGGCGTCTCGACCACGACCTCGTGGGGGCCCTTGAGCCGGGCCGTGCCCTGGATCATCCGCACGTGCTGGCTGCGCAGCAGGTCGACCACGTTGTGCTCGAGCCGGGCCTCGATCGACTTGATGCGGTTCCGCAGGCCCTCGAGGTCGAGCTGGGGGTCGCCGACCGCCAGGCCCATGCCGGCGCTGGCGTTCACGTCGCCCATGGCCCCGGCGGTGGCGATCATCGCCTTGGACGGGATGCAGTCGAGCAGGTGGGCGGCGCCGCCGACGATGTCGCGCTCGATCATCGTGACCTCGGCGCCCAGGCGGGCGGCGGTGGTGGCGGCGGTGTTGCCCGCGGGGCCACCACCGATGATCACGAAGCGCAGGGGCATGCGCCCAGGTTACGGGCGCACGCCCCCGGCCTCACCCCTCGCCGCTCAGACCGGCGACATCTCGAAGGCCACCGTGGCGGGCGTCGACGACACGTTGGTCACACAACCCAGGACCTCGACGACCGGCTTGCGGGTGCCCGTGGCGACCTGGTCGATCGACGTGGTCACCGGGCCCACCCAGGCGTTCGTCACCGAGCCGTAGTCCTCGTCGAAGCCGTTGAAGCTCCACTGCACGGGAACGCTCGCCGTGCCGGCGATGCGGGCGGTATCGCTGGCGACGAAGTCGTCGCAGTAGCGGGCGCCGGGGCCGAGCGTCGCCGTCGACGGACCGATGTCGTACTCGACGTCGACCAGGGGCTGTGGCCACGGTCCGAGGCGAAGCGCGACCCCGGATCGGCTGCTGCTGGTGCCGCCGTGCACGACCACGCAGGCGCGGTAGAAGAAGGTGCCGATCTGACCCCTGTCCAGGTAGTGCGTGGGGAGCTCGTCGTCGGTGGCCCGGAGGATCTCGGTCTCGGGTCCACCCAGCGCGGCCGACCGGAACACCGACCAGGTTCCGGTCTCGCCCATCGTCGCGGGGTCGTAGACGTGGCCGTAGAACCACACGCCGTTGCCCGACCGCAGCGTGTCGGTGCACAGCGTGCTGCCGGCCGGCACGTTGCCGCCGCTGCTGGCGTCGGCCGGGCTCGCCGCCATCACCCCCGCGACGGCGAGCCCCACGCCCGCGGCGAACGCGATCCACCTGGTTCCCCTCATGAGCTGCACCTCCACCTCGTGGTCCCTCCGAAGCGGGCGCGCCGAAGGGCGCGGCCCTCCACTCGGGTGGACTACCGCCGCGCGGGACGCGATCGGATTCATCCGGCGGTGCGGGCCAACCGCACGAGGCGGTGGTCGGGGGTGAACAGGCGGCGGGTGAGGCCCAGCCCGATGACGACGACGTTGGTGGCGACGCAGCCGAGGATCAGGTACATGATCGCGGCCTGGACGAGCACGGCGTCGACAGGGTCGGCCCCGGCCAGGATCAGGCCGGTCATCGCTCCGGGGAGGAACACGAGGCCGACCGCCTTGGTGCTCTCGATCTGCGACGTGAGCGCCGTTCGCAGCGCCGACCGGACGAACGGCTTGGACGCCTCCTGCCACGGCTGGCCGAGCGCGAGCCTCGCCTCGACCTCGGGCCGTCGGTCGGCGAGCTCGCCGAGGATGCGCCGCGAGGCGACCACGATGCTGCCGATCGAGTTGCCGATCATCATCCCGGCGATGGGCACGATCGCCCGCCCGACCAGGGGGTACACCCCCAGCCCGAACACGACGAACAGGCTGAGGAACGCCGAGCCCGACGTCGCCGCCAGGGTCAGCCACGTGATCCCCGGCACCTCGGGCGCCCGGCGGCGGGCGGTGAGCGCCGACACCCCCAGCATCACGACGACCCAGGCCCAGGCCCAGGCGACCGGGGTGTCGGGGTCGACGATCCACAGCAGCACGTACCCGACGGCCAGGAGCTGGACGAGCGCCCGCCCGGCGGCCCACAACATGTCGCGCTCGAGCCGGAGGCCCTGCCAGATCGACAGCCCGACGGCGACGGCGACGAGGATGAACGACAGCGCCAGCCCGCTCCAGCCGATGGCGGCGTCAGCCATGGTCACCCCGTTCGTCACGGTCCCGTGCGCCGGTCGGCGCGTCGGACGGTTCGTCGATCGATTCGTCGGCGTCCTCGTCGGTCGACCACTCGCCGGCCAGGAACCGCGCCCGGGCGTCCGCCCCCGCCACCCGCCCCTCGATCAGGACCACGATGTCGCCGCCCAGGCGCTGCGCCTGGTCGAGGTCGTGGGTCACCCACACGAGGTCGTGTCCCTCGTCGGCCAGGCGGAGCGCGGTGCGCTCGAGCCTGCGTCGGGCGTCGGTGTCGAGCGCCGAGGTCGGCTCGTCCATCAGCAGCACCTCGGGCTGCGTGACGAGGGTGCGGGCCAGGCACATGCGCTGGGCCTCACCTCCCGACAGCTCGTCGGCGGGCCGGTCGAGGAAGGCGGCGTCGAGCCGGGCGGCGCGCAGGGCGGCGACCAGCGCGTCCTCGGAGGCGTGGGGGTCGGCCACGTGCAGGTTGTCGCGCACCGTGCCGGGGAACGGCGCGGGGCGCTGGAACACCATGCCCACCCGTCGGCGCAGCGCGAGCACGTCGAGCTCGGACATCGGTCGGCCGCGGAACCGCACCTCGCCCGACGTGGGCACCTCGAGCCGGTCGAGCAGGCGCAGGACCGTCGTCTTGCCCGCACCCGAGGGCCCGACCAGCACGGTGATGCCCCCGTCGGCGATCGCCAGGTCGAGGTGGTCGATGATGACCGTGCCGTCGATCTCGAGCGACACGTCGGCCAGCTCGAACAGCGGCGCGGACGTCATCTGGCGCCGGGCGGTCAGACCGTCCGGTGGCTGTTCGCGTGCGCGCCGTTGGCGGGCCCGTCGGAGCCGTCGCCTCGCGTCGCCGCGTCGGAGGCCGGGGCGGCCTCGGCATCCGGGTCAGCGGGAGTCGGTGCGAGACCCGCCAGCGTCCGGGCCCGGTCACCGGGGCCCGAGTACTTGAGGATGCACCAGACCGCCCGCACGCCGTCGCGCCACCCGATCTTCTTGCCCTCGGCGTAGGTGCGGCCGTTGTAGCTGATGCCCAGCTCGTAGACCCGCCACCCGGCGCGGGCCACCTTGGCGGTCACCTCGGGCTCGAACCCGAAGCGGTCCTCCTCCAGGTGGAGCGACTGGATGACCTCGCGGCGGAAGACCTTGTAGCAGGTCTCCATGTCGGTGAGGTTCAGGTTGGTGAACATGTTGGACATCGTCGTGAGGAACCGGTTGCCGACCGAGTGCCAGTAGTAGAGGACCCGGTGGGGCGCGCTGGAGATGAAGCGCGAGCCGAAGACCACGTCGGCCAGGCCCTCCTCGAGCGGCTGCACCAGGACCCCGTACTCACGGGGGTCGTACTCGAGGTCGGCGTCCTGCACGAGGACGTAGTCGGAGGTGGCCTCGGCGAAGCCCCGGCGCAGGGCCGCGCCCTTCCCCCGGTTCTCGGGCTGCAGCAGGACCCGCACGCGCGGGTCGGACAGGGTCTCCAGAACGTCGCGGGTGCCGTCGGTCGACCCGTCGTCGACGACGAGCACCTCGGCCGTCCAGGGCGAGGCGAGGACCGCGGCCACGACGGTCTCGACGGTCGTGACCTCGTTGAAGCACGGGATCACGACGGACAGGCACGGTCTCGGCCGGTTGGACTCACTCACCCCAGCGGACCTCCGGCGATCGCAATATCGGCGACGTCACGATCGGCCGATGTTAGGTCGCGAGCGGGCTTCGGGCTGAACGAGGTCCTCCCCTAGGCTTCGCCGCGTGAGCGAGCCGACCGAGAAGCCGAGCGAGAAGCCGACACTCGACGACTGGCGCGAGCTGGCGGCCAAGGACCTGAAGGGCGCCGATCCCGAGACCCTGGTGTGGCAGACGCCCGAGGGCATCGACGTCAAGCCGCTCTACACGGCCGGACGACCTGGGGGGCATCGAGGGGCTCGACTCGCTGCCCGGCTTCGCCCCGTTCACCCGGGGTGTGCGGGCGACGATGTACGCCAACCGGCCGTGGACGATCCGCCAGTACGCCGGCTTCTCCACCGCCGAGGAGTCGAACGCCTTCTACCGGCGCAACCTGGCGGCCGGGCAGATGGGGCTGTCGGTCGCGTTCGACCTGGCCACCCACCGGGGCTACGACAGCGATCACCCCCGCGTCGAGGGGGACGTCGGCAAGGCCGGCGTGGCGATCGACTCGGTCGAGGACATGAAGATCCTCTTCGACCAGATCCCCCTCGAGAAGATGTCGGTCTCGATGACCATGAACGGGGCGGTGCTGCCCTGCCTGGCCGCCTACGTCGTGGCCGGCGAGGAGCAGGGGGTCGACCAGGCCCAGCTCAGCGGCACCATCCAGAACGACATCCTCAAGGAGTTCATGGTCCGCAACACGTACATCTACCCGCCCGAGCCGAGCATGCGGATCGTGGCCGACATCATCGAGTACACGGCGCACAACATGCCGCGGTTCAACTCGATCTCGATCTCCGGCTACCACATGCAGGAGGCGGGGGCGACGGCCGTCCAGGAGCTGGCGTTCACCATCGCCGACGGCCTCGAGTACGTGCGCTACGCCCTCGACCGGGGGCTCGACATCGACGAGTTCGCCGGTCGCCTGTCGTTCTTCTTCGCCATCGGCATGAACTTCTTCATGGAGGTCGCCAAGCTGCGCGCCGCCCGGCTGCTGTGGCACCGGGTGATCTCGCAGTTCGACCCCAAGGATCCCCGCTCGGTGATGCTGCGCACGCACTGCCAGACGAGCGGCGTGTCGCTCACCGAGCAGGACCCGTACAACAACGTGGTGCGCACCGCGGTCGAGGCCATGGCGGCCGTGCTCGGCGGCACGCAGAGCCTGCACACCAACAGCTTCGACGAGGCCCTGGGCCTGCCGACCGACTTCTCGGCCCGCATCGCCCGCAACACCCAGCTGATCCTCGCCGAGGAGACCGGCATCCCCCACGTGGTCGACCCGCTGGCGGGCAGCTACTACGTCGAGGCGCTGACCGACCGGCTGGCCGACCGAGGCCTGGGCCCTGATCGAAGAGGTCGAGGAGCTCGGCGGCATGACCAAGGCGGTCGCCTCGGGCATGCCCAAGCTGCGCATCGAGGAGTCGGCCGCCCGCCGCCAGGCCCGCGTCGACCGCGGCGAGGAGGTCATCGTCGGCGTCAACAAGTACCAGCCGACGAACCCCGAGCACGTCGACGTGCTGTCGATCGACAACACCGACGTGCGCCGCCAGCAGATCGCCCGGCTCGAGCGGGTGCGCGCCAACCGCGACGAGCAGGCCTGCCAGGACGCCCTCCGCCGGCTGACCGAGGGCGCCGGCCGGCGACGGCGAACCTGCTGGCGCTGTGCATCGACGCCGCCCGCGCCCGGGCCACCGTCGGCGAGATGAGCGACGCCATGGAGGAGGTGTTCGACCGCCACAAGGCCGAGATCCGCTCGATCCACGGCGTGTACGGCGCCGCCTACGAGGGCGACGACGAGTTCGAGGCCGTGCAGGCCGACGTCGAGGCGTTCGCCGAGGCCGAGGGCCGGCGGCCCCGCATGCTCGTCGTGAAGATGGGCCAGGACGGCCACGACCGCGGCGCCAAGGTCATCGCCACCGCGTTCGCCGACCTCGGCTTCGACGTCGACGTCGGCCCGCTGTTCCAGACGCCCGCCGAGGCCGCCCGGGACGCGGTCGAGAACGACGTGCACGTCGTCGGCGTGTCGAGCCAGGCGGCGGGGCACAAGACGCTCGTGCCGCAGCTCGTCGAGGAGCTGAAGGCGGCCGGCGCCGGCGACGTGGTGGTCGTGTGCGGCGGCGTGATCCCCCCGCAGGACTACGACGCGCTGCACCGCGCCGGGGTGGCCGCGGTGTTCGGCCCCGGCACCAACATCCCCGCCGCCGCCCGCAAGGTGCTGGGCCTGCTGCGATCCGACGCGCCGGCGTAGGCGGACTCCGGGCCTACCGCCTGACATCACCACGACAGCGGGTGCGACAGACGCGATACATCCAGCGCCGCCAGCGCCCCTATTGCTCTGGTCGACGCCAGCGCGGACCCCCACAGGCGGTGTGTCAGCCGTCGCCGACGAAGCCGAGCGGCGGCCCGATCTCCTCGGGCACCTCGGGGACCGGGTCGAACGCGAAGATCTGCGTCGTGCGACCCTCGCGCCGGAGCTCGTGGACGAGCCGCAGGCCGGGCACCTCCTCGCCCTCCCGCAACGGCATGAGCTGCGGCCGGAGGCGCCGGGCCGTGTACCAGTCGGCGACGAGGTACTCGGCGCCGTAATGCCGGCCGTACTCGATGATCTGGTCGAGGTCGGCGTAGGGGATCGCCATCGTCGGCCGCTCGGCGTAGTACTCGACGACCATGCTGCGGCTCATGACCCGGTGCGTCGGCGTCGATGTTCTCGGCGAGCCACTCGCCCGCGGCCCGCTGGTCCGTGTGGTCGCTCGGGTGCCGCCACCGCCGGGGCCCCGGAAGCCCTGCACGGACGACAGCACGAGCAGCGCCACGACGGCGAGCGCCGCCGGGCGCCGCCCCGCTGCGGCAGCGCCACGAGCGCGGCCCCGGCCGGCACGGTGGCCAGCGCAGTGGTGAGCATCAGGTACCGGGGCTGCACGAAGAACACGAGTGCGGTGGCGACCGGCAGTGCCCCCACCGCGAGCAAGAGCTGCATGGTCCGGACCCGCCGGTGCCGCCACGCGCCCCAGGCGGCGAGCGGCCACACCGGCAACGGCAGCAGCAGCCACGACAGCACGCGCCCGGTCTCGGGGTCGGCGACGATCTCGCCCAGAGAGGTGACGTTGGTGCCGACGATGCCGAGGTACCCGCCGGGGTCGTCGCGGCGAGCGCGGGCAGCGACGTGCGGTCGGCGGCGAACGCGAGCCCGTGTCGTCCAGCTCGTACAGCACGGCGTCGCGGGCACGACGGTCGGAGCTGGCGACGGCCTGCCACGCCTCGATCGACGCGTCCTGGGTCTTGGCGCTGAGCTGCCACTCGCCCGTGTGGCGGTGCAGGTAGGCGGCGTAGGGGGCCACGCAGGCCACGATCGGGACCGCGAACGCGGCGACGAGGACCCCGGCCGAGCGCAGGCGACGGCCGGGTGGCCCGGGGGCCCGGCAGCCGAGCACAACGACGGCGATGCCGAGCGGGACGGCGACGAACAATCCCTCGGGCCGGGTCAGATAGGCGAGCCCGACCAACCCGCCGTCCGGCGATGCGCCAAAGGCGCGCGCCCCCACGGTGGTCGGCGGCGGACACGACCCACCACAGGGCGAGGACGACGACGAGCATGTACTCGGCCTCGGACCCGGCGCCGCGGTTGACCAGGCTCGTCGAGATGCCGGGCGTCAGGGCGGCGATCCAGGCGACGGCGACGCCGGCCGCCGGGCCGCCGACTCGCCGACCGAGGAGCGCCAGCGGGAGGATGAGCGCCGTGCTGGCCACCGTGGTCAGCACGACCGTGCCGACGTGGGGATCGGCGAACACCTCACCGGCCAGCCCCAGCAGGAGCGGGACGAACGGTGGGAAGTGCAGCTCGGGGTGCCCCTCCCGGGCGAACCCGTCGCCCTCCACGAGCGACATGCCCGACCGGAGGTAGGCGGTCTCGTCGGTGGCCGGAGCACCGTCGGTCGTGCTGATGGCGATGCGCAGCGCAAGGCCGAGGGCCACGGCGGCGAGGACCAGCAGCCAGAAGCGGCGGTCGACGGCCGATCCCCGTTCGTCGGCGCTGGACCCGGGGGCGGGCGCGACGGTGGGGTCGAGGGTCGTCGTCACGCGCGGACTCGTCCCTCACGCGGCGGCAACGGCGCGCGAACGGGCACCGACCACGGTCCACGGGAACGGCGTGCGGACGCTGACGACGTCGAACCGCGTGGCCACGAGACGGGAGAACCGCCGGGCCGACCAGTGCTGGATGTGACCCGGCGTGTTGCCCATGGCGGCGAGGTACTTGCCCCGCGCCATGTTGGCGGCCCGCCACACGGGCTCGCGCGGGGACGGAGACGACGAGGTCCCCGCGGCACACGCGGTCGAGCTCGGCCAGGGCGGCGGTCGGGTCGGGCACGTGCTCGAGCACCTCGACGGCCATGACCAGGTCGAAGCTCGCGGACGGGAACGGCAGCCGGGCGATGTTTCCGTAGACGCCGCGCAGGCCGCGCACCGTCCAGTGTGCCGCCAGCGTCGGGTCGGGCAGGTCGACCCCCACGACCAGCGCCCCGGGGTAGCGCTCGCGCACGTGGACAGCGACCTCCCCCTCCCCGATGCCGACGTCGAGCACGGTCGTCGGATCCCGGTTCGGGAGGACCCCGCCGAGCACGTCGAAGAAGCCGCGCATGAGGCGCCGCTCAACCGGGTTCGTGGACCCGTACTTGTCGTAGGTGTTGCCGGTCGGGACGACCCCGGTCACCGTCGGCCGCTCCTGAAGCACGCTGTCGATGAAGGTGGGCTACCACGCTCCCGCTGGCACCCGCTGGCTCCCGACCCCCTGTAACCGAGGTATCGCCGATTCGTTCGCGAGCGTTCACAGGCACGTTGCCGCCCGTTCACGAGCCGCCTTCGGCTCGTCAGGAGGACGCTCGGGCGTGCAACGGGGCCACCCGGGTGGGTCAGAATGACCGCCGTGCCCGAACCCCCGACCGACGCCCGACCCCGCGTCCGGCGTCGCACGATGGCGGTCACTGGCCTCGTGGGCGCGGCGATCGGGCTCACGTGTGCCGGATTCGTCGGCGCCCGCCTGGCGTCCCAGTGGGCCGAGGTCCGGGACGCGGTCGCCGACGCCTCGTACGCGTGGATCGGCGCCGCTCTCGTGTGCGCGGCCGCGGGCATGTCGTGGATCGCTGCTGTGCTGGCGGCGGGCGTTGGCGCTCTCGGGCGCGGTCCCGAGCCGCCGCCACGTGGTGGCCTGGTACTACGGGGCGAGATCGGCAAGTACGTGCCCGGCGGCGTGTGGCCGGTCCTGGGCCGGGGCGAGCTGGCCCGGCGTGGCGGCGTCGCCCGCACGCGCGCCTACCCGAGCGTGGGCCTGTCCCTCGTGGCCCTCTACCTGGCGGCCCTCGGCGTGGCAGCCGCGCTCGTGCCGCTGGACCTCGCCGAGCAGGCCGAATCCCCGGCGGCGCTGGCGCTGCTGGTGCTGCTGCCGCTCGGTCTCGGCGTGCTGCACCCGCGGGTGCTCGGCTGGGCCCGCGACCACGTGGCCCGCCTCACCGGTCGGGGGGCCGACGTCGTCATCCCTCCGTGGGGGGCGACGGTCCGCCTGGTCGTGAGCTACGTGCCGGCCTGGCTGTGCATCTGGGCGGCCACGTGGTGCTGCGCCCGGGCGCTGATGCCTGATCCCCCGGTGCTGCGCACCGGCATCGCCACGATGCTGTCGTGGACGGCCGGCTTCGTGGCGGTCCCCGTCCCGGCCGGTGCCGGCGTGCGTGAGGCCGTGTTCGTGGCCGCGTCCGGCCTGCCTGCCGGGCTCGGCGCGACCATCGCCGTCGGCAGCCGCCTCCTGTTCCTTGTCGTCGACATCGCCGGGGCGGTCCTGACGGGCCCCTGGCACCGCGGCTCGTCCGTAGACTCGGGCCGGGTTCCGCCGGGACTCACCGCTGCGCCGGGCCTCGACCGCCGCTGACGACACCGCCGCTGACGACACCACCGTGACGACCGACACAGACGACCTCGCGCGCCGCCTGGCCCAGGGCAACCGGCGCGCCCTGGCCCGTTCGATCACCCTCGTCGAGTCGACCCGCGCCGACCGACGGGCCGCGGCCGCCGGGCTGCTCGACGCCGTGTTGCCGGCGACGGGCGGCGCGGCCGCGTCGGCATCAGCGGCACCCCGGGCGCCGGCAAGTCGACGTTCATCGACGAGCTGGGCTCGCACCTCACGGCGGGCGGGCACCGCGTGGCCGTGCTGGCGGTCGACCCCTCGAGCCGGCGCAGCGGCGGGTCGATCATGGGCGACAAGACCCGCATGGAACGCCTCGCCCGCGACGAGGCGGCCTTCATCCGCCCGTCGCCGTCGGGGGAACGCTGGGGGGCGTCGCCCGGCGGCACGCGCGAGGCCATGCTGCTGTGCGAGGCCGCCGGTTTCGACGTCGTGCTCGTCGAGACGGTCGGCGTCGGCCAGTCCGAGACCGTGGTCGCCGACATGGTCGACTGCTTCGTCCTGCTGGCCGCCCCCGGGGGCGGCGACGAGCTCCAGGGCATCAAGCGGGGGATCACGGAGCTGGCCGACGTGATCGTGGTCAACAAGGCCGACGGCGACCTCGAACCGGCGGCGGGCCGGGCCGTCGCCGACTACCGCCACGCCGTGCACCTGCTGCGGGCCAAGCACCCGGGCTGGGCCGTGCCCGTGGTGGCGGCGTCGGCCCTGCGGGGCGCGGGCGTCGACGACGTGTGGGGCCAGATCGAGCGGTTCGAAGCCCACCTGCGGGCCGACGGCGGCCTCGACCGGCTCCGGGCCGGCCAGGCCGTCGAGTGGATGTGGGCCGAGGTCCGCGAGCAGCTGTTCGACCACTTCGCCCACGACCGGCCGTGGCCGGGCGGACGGCCGAGACCGAGGCCGACGTGCGCGCCGGCCGCCTGTCCCCCACCACCGGCGCCCACGACCTGCTCACCGCCCACGGGCTGCCCGAGCGACGACGAGCCGTAGCGGCTTCCCCGGGGTCACCGCGAGTGCCCGAGGTGACAACATCGGGGGACAGCACCGCCGACCCAGAAGGATCTCCCGCCGATGAGCACTGATTTGCGAGCCGCCGCCCGCAGCCTCGCCGTCAGGTCGTACCGCAAGGTCGGTGCGCTGGGCCGCCAGGTGCTCGGCGAGGATCCGGCGGCCCCGGCGGCCCCGCCGGCCCCCGCAGCCGCCGCGGCCGGCGCCGATCCCGTGGCGCCGCCGGCCCCGGCCGCTCCCGATGCCGACAACCCGCCGTGGCTGCCGTTGCCCGACGCCGCGGGCGTGATCTGCAACATCTGTCGCTGGCAGGGCGACGCCTTCGGTGGGCGCCAGCACGTCGAGTTCTCGCAGTGCCCCGCCTGCGGCAGCAACGGGCGCGACCGCTTCCTCCACTGGTGCCTGACCCAGCGGGTCGACCTCGACGCCGCGCTGCGGGTGATCGAGTGCAGCCCCCGCCTGGGCGAGGCGTACCGAGAAGCGATGTCGACGTGGTTCTTCTACCGCACGAGCGACTACGACCTGCGCGCCCACCGGGGCAACCTGCACCTCGACCTGCAGGCCATCGACCTGCCGGACGCGTGCCTCGACGTCGTCCTGTGCGCGCACGTGCTCGAGCACGTGCCCGATACCGGCAAGGCGCTGAGCGAGCTGCGGCGCACGATCGCGCCGGGCGGCCACCTGCTCCTGCAGGTCCCGGTGCTGCAGGGCCGCACCGCGCCCCCACCGAGCCCGAGTTCCACGGCGACAACACGCCCGTCTACTGGCGCTTCGGCTTCGATCTCACGGCCCGGCTGCGCGACGAGGGCTTCGAGACGACGCTCCTGTGCACCGAGGCGCTGGCCGACGCCGCCGGCTCGGGCGAGAACCCGTGGACCGAGTGGTCGGGCGAGTTCGACGTGCCCGACATCCTCGCCGGGGCGATCGCCGAGGACCTGACGGTCGTGGCCGACCGGGCGACGTCGACCCGCCTCGGCATCGACCCCGGCTACATGTACCTCACGTGGGACTGCGCCGTCCCGCGCTGACCGCCGGCTCGGTGTCGCCGGCAGGGGCGACCTCGCCAGCGTCGGGCGCCGCACCGTTGGTGACCGTGTCGCCGACCCGCTGGTAGTGCGTCGGCTCGACGCCCATCGCCAGCTCGAGGCGGCGGACGCGCTGCAGCGTCATCTGCGACACCGAGCGGTTGGCCGCGACGACGTCGGCGATCACGCCGAGGGCGAACACCTGCACCGCCGCCATGAACAGGACACCGCCGAGGATGATCGACTGCAGGTGACCCGACCGTTCACCATCGACGAGCCAGCTCCACAGGAACGGGGTCCACGCCGCCAGGCCGGCGACGAACAGGAACCCGGCCAGGATCGAGAACACCGTCAGCGGCTCGTACCCGGTGTAGATGCGGAAGATGGCGAGCATGTTGCGCCGGACGTAGGCCCACATCGAGCCGAACAAGCGCGACTCGCGTAGCTGGACGTTGGTCCGCACCGGGACGTGGTCGACCGCGACCTGGCTCTTGCCTGCCTGGATGAGCGACTCGAGGGTGTAGGTGAACTTCGAAACCACAGTGAGCCCAGCGCCGCCTCGCGGTTGTAGGCACGGAAGCCCGAGGTCGCGTCGGGCACGTTGGTGCCCGACGCCTGGCGCACCACCCAGCTGCCCACGCGCTGGAGCCGCTTCTTGACCGACGAGAAGTGCTCGATCGGACATCACCTGGCGGTCGCCGATCACCATGTCGGCCTCGCCGGCGACGATCGGCTCGACGAGCCGGGGATGTCGGCCGCGGCGTACTGGTTGTCGGCGTCGGTGTTGACGATGACGTCCGCCCCGAGCTTCAGCGAGGCGTCGAGGCCTGCCTGGAAGGCGGTGGCGAGGCCCTTGTTGTTCGTCAGCTTGATGATGTGCTCGACGCCGTGGGCCCGCGCCACCTCGATGGTGCGGTCGGTCGACCCGTCGTCGATCATCAGCCACTCGACGGTGTCGAACCCGGGCACCTCGCGCGGGAGCTCGCCGAGCGTGATCGGGAGCTGGGCCTCCTCGTCGAGGCACGGGATCTGGATGATGAGCTTCATCTACGTTCCAACGGGAGGTCAGGGCGGGCCGCGGAGACGGGCCGGGAGGGGTGAGGGCACGGCCACCATGGTGACGCATCCCGCCACCCCAGGCGACATGCGCCGCCGGGTCAGGCGACCTTTCGCAGCCACAGGTTGCCGCCGGCGTTCTCGCGCCAATGCCGGGGTCCGCGCCTCAAGCGCCGCCCGGTGCCGCGACCACATCAGGTGCTGGAACCAGGTGATCTCGAAGGCCGGGTTGTACATCAGGAACGCGCGCAGGAGGTGGCCTCCTGCCAAGCCCGGCCCTCGTGCACCCACGGCGCCGGGTACTCGAAGGGGAAGAAGATGTCGTGGATGTGGATGACCACGCCCGGGGCCAGGGCGGGCAGCACCTCGAAGTACAGGTGGTTGACGTCGGACCCGGCCTTGACCACGTGCGTCGAGTCGATGAACAGCACGTCGCCGGCCTGGAGCGAGGCGAACACGTCGAGCGGGACGTCCTGGACGCCGACGTCGAGGATGTCGACCCGTTCGTCGTCCCCCGGGCGCAGCAGGCTGCGGAGCAGCTCGTCGTAGGGCTCGACGAACGTGAGCTCGACCCCGGGCTCGAGCCAGTGCTCGGTCGTGTCGAGGATCATCGCCGACGAGTAGCCCGACCCGACCTCGACCACCCGCCGGGGCCGGACGTGGCGCAGCATCGCGTGCAGGATCAACCCGTCGCCCCAGGCGTAGGCCGGGTTGTCGAAGTAGTAGCGGAACTTGTCGCCGCGCTCGTCGTCGGGAACGGGACGTCGGCGAGGATGTCCGCCAGCTCGTCGAACAGGGCGAGCTGCTCGGCCTCGCGGAGGTCGATGCCCGCAGGCTGCGCGTCGAGCGCCAGGATCTGCGCCGACCGCTTGTCGAACTCGGCCAGGTCGGGGAACGGCGGTAGAAGTGCCCCGGTGGCACCCAACTGCCGAACACGCCTTCGACGTGGCCCTTCTCGAGGGCGAGCCGGTGGTGGACCCTGGCGAGGTGGACGTAGCGGCTGCGGGGCACGACCGGGCTCAGGTCGCGCAGCCGCCTCCGCAGGGTGACGCGCCAGGTCGAGTTGTCGACGGGATCTTGCACGAATCCTCCCCGATGGAGCCGGGAGACGACGGTAGCCGCCCGCAGCGGGGCGCCGAACAGGAGTGGAACAGCGACCCCTCGGCCGTCCGCCGGCCACCGCTACAGTCGCTGACCGTCCGCCGAGAGTCAGGTCACCTTGCCCACCGTCCCGAGCCCTCCCACCACGCCCGTCGTCGCCCAGATCGGCGCGTTCGACCTCGCCAGCTACGGCGACCAGATCTTCCCGCTCGTGGCCGCCCACGAGCTCGGGCGGCGCCTCGACGGCGTCGAACTCGTGCCCTTCGGCCCCGTGGGGTCGACGGGGACTCCGTCCGGGCCCGGGTCCCGAACCTGGGCCCTCGGCCCGTGGAGCCCCGAGCGGGCCGCGGCCGTTGCCCGCCGGGCCACCCTCGTGCTGTGCGGCGGCGGCGAGTTCGTCCAAGGCGACGGCGGCATCTACGCCCCTTCTACGGCATCGACCCCGCCGACGCCGCCGAGCTGCGGATGGACCGCTGGTTCATCGAGGTGCTGGGTGCGGCCGAGGCCACCTGCCCGGTGGTGTGGCATGCACCGGGCGTGCCGGCCGACCTCGACGACGGCGACGCCGAGCGGGTGCGGGCCGCGGTCGCCGGCCGGGCCGTCGTGGCGGTGCGGGACGAGCTGTCGCGCGCCCGGCTCGAGGCCGCGGGCGTCGAGCGCGAGATCGCCGTCGTGCCCGACTCGGCCCTCCTCCTCCCCCGCGTCCTGACGCCGGCGACGCTCGCCGGGCACCGCGAGCGCCTCCGGGCCGATGACCGGTACCCGGCCGACGGGCCGGTGGTCGTCGTCCAGGGCAACCACACGATGACGCGAGTTCGCCGCCCCGCTCGCCGCAGCCCTCACCGCCAAGGTGCCCGGCGCCCGGGTGGTGCTCGTGTCGGTCAGCCCGTGCCACGAGGACGGGCGGTTCGCCGACGAGGTCGCCGCGGCACTCCCGGGCCGCGCCTGGCGCGTGCCCGACGACTCTCCGCTCGAGGCGGTCGCGGCGGCGATCGCCGGCGCGGACTGCTTCCTCGGAGTGTCGCTGCACGGGGCGATCACCGCCCACGCGTACGGGCGGCCGCACGTGACCTTCGACCCCTTCGGGCACCCGAAGCTCGAGGGGTTCGCGGACCTCGTCGGCACGCGGGGCTGGATCGCCCACGATCCCGAGTCGGCCGCGGCCGCCGTGGTTCGCCGGCTCGCCGCTGGCCCCGTCGTACCGGACCGCGCCGTCGAGGCCCGCATCGACGCCCACTTCGACCGGGTCGCCGAGCTGTGCGAGGCACGGCGCTCGGTCCCTCTCGACCCGCTGACCTGGGACGACACGGCGGCGTGCCTCCACCTCTCGCTCCGCCGGGTGCCCCGCCAGGTGAATCCCGTCCCGATCGACCCCGTCCCGGGCCTCCGGCGCCCCGACGTCGAGCCCACCCACGACGACCTGCGGGCCACCCTCGCCAGCGTGCTCACCGCCGCGCCAGCCAGCGGGCCGAGGTGGTCGGCAACCAGGCCGAGCTGGTGCGCCTGCGCGTGGAGAACCGCGACCTGCGGGGCGCGCTGGCCCACCTCGAGGGCCTTCGCAACGGGCGCTCGAGGCCCGCCTCGAGCTGGTCGAGGGCGAGCGCGCCGAGGTCTCCGCCATCCTCGACGGGCGCACGCGCCAGCCGGATCTACCGCCTCACCAGGCGCCCGGCCGCACTGGGCCGCGAGCCGGCTGCGACGGCGACGGGTGACCCGGCCGCCGGGCTAGCGGCGGGCCCGCACGCTGTCGCCGTCGCGGGAGAGCACCCCGTCGACGAGGTCGCGGAGCTGCCGGGAAGGCATCGACGGCGAAGCGACGGCCCGCTCGGCCGCCGAGGCCGCCATCCGCGCGCGCGCGGGCTCGTCACGGATGAGCATCACGGTCAGCGAGCAAGCCCGTCGAGCGTGCGGAAGTGGAACCCGTCGATGCCGTGGCGGACGGTCTCGAGCTGGCCGGCCAGCCCGATCACGACGGGCACGGCGCCCGCCGACATCGCCTCGACGGTGGTGATCCCGAAGTGCTCGAGGCGGTCGGGGTGCGCGCTCGGCGTCCTCGCCCAGGCCGGAGGCGTGCCAGTAGATGCGACGCCTCGGCGTAGAGGGCCGCGAGCTCGGCGCCGGTCGCGTCGACGTGGAGCTCGACCGGGTAGCCCGCGCCGCCGCGCACGCACCTTGTCGAGGTAGTCGGCCGGCCTCGGCTGCACCCACCGACGAGGTGCAGCGTCCAGCCGCGGACGCCCGGGTCGACGCAGCCGGCGGAACGCCTCGCACCATCTCGAGCTGCTTCTTCGAGTGCCCCTGCTCGGCGGCGAAGAACCGCCCGACGTCAGGATCATCGGCTCCTTCGGCGCCCGGCGCGTGCATGCGTCACCGGCGGGTACAGCACTGGCTGTCCGTCGCCACCAGCGCTGCGATCCAGTCGGCGGGTGAACTCCGAGTTGGCCACGACCAGCGCCGTAGCGTGCGAGCCAGTCGGTCGGCGCGCGCCGCGGTCGAGCAGCACCGGGAACCAGCGTCTCGGCGCGGGCGGCGGCCGGCGCCCGAGTGCAGGCCGCACAGCGGCACGCCGAGCGGCGCCGGTCGTCGTGCCGCCGTGACTCGGCGGGCATGAACGTGTCGGACGGGATCGCGACCTGGACCGCGCTCGCCGTCGGCCGGCGCTCGCACCTCGAGGGCACGCGCGACCGCCGCGGCGCGCGGCGAGCCGCGACGTCGGCGCCGCCAGCGTCAGCTCGGTGCCGCGCCGCGCCGTCGGCCTCGACGCTCACGTCACCGGCTGAGCTCGGGCGGGCGCTGGTGCCGAACACGAGCGCGACGGCGACCGGCGCGTCGGCCCGGGTCGGTGACGAAGCGCAGCCTCGGCCTCGCCGTTGGTCCACGCGACCGCCGCGGCCGGCGCCTCGCGGTCGTAGAAGCCCGTCGCCCCACTCGATGCGGACCGGCTGCGCCCGGCGCGCCGCGGACGCGGCGGCCACGCCTTCCGCGGCGCTTCGACAGGTCGCCGTCGAGCGGGTCGGGAAGTGGACGACGTAGAGGCTCTGCGGTGCGGCGCCGGTCGGCGCTCATGAACGAGACGTTGACGAACAGGTCGTAGTCCGCGCGCGGCCCGGTGCACCGCGCCGGCCGTCGTCGACCAGCCGCGACGCCGACCCGCGAAGGTCGATCTGGAGGCGCTCGGCCAGCCAGTCGACGTCGACCGGGTCGTGCGACGAGCAGGTCAGCGGTCCGTCGGCCGAGCAGGACCTGCGGCGATCGCCGCCGCCGTACTTCTCGCCACCGCCACCGGTGGGCCAGTACCGGTTGTAGACGGCCGCTCCTCACGTGCGACCGCCCAGCCCGATGATCGCCTCGTCGTGCACCGACTGGCGCCGGCGCGGATCCGGCGGCGCTCGCGAGCGGTGTCGGGCAGCAGCCGCAGGTACGCCGCGAAGCGACCGCAGCCGCGACCGCACGAGGCTGGGCGGCCGATGCCCGCCGGAGCAACGGGCCGCACGACGTCGCGCCGGGCGTAGCGAGGCGGTCGAAGCAGGAACCGCCGCGACGCCCGGCCCGCGAAGCGCGCCGGGCGTTCTTGGTCAGCATCACCAGGCGGTTGCGCTCGACGAAGTGCTGGAACAGCGGCGACCCCTCGACGCTGGTGGCCGCGTGCACGTGACGCAGCACGGCGTCGGGGACGTAGCGGTAGCGCCAGCCCCGGGCGCGGCCGCGCCACGCCAGGTCGGTGTCCTCGTAGTACATGAAGAACCGCTCGTCGAAGAGGCCCGACGTCGTCGAGGTAGCGCCGGCCGGAACAGCACGCCGGCGCCGCACCACGCGAAGACGTCCTGCGGGCTCGTCGTACTGGCCGTCGTCGGCGCTCCAGGAAGCCGCGGTCGCCGCCCCAGCCGCCCTCGATGAGGACGCGAGCCGACGTTGTTGATGACGTCGTAGGGCTCGCCGGCCGAGCGGCACGTCGACCCACGCGGGCTCGGTCCCGACCGTCGACGTCGCACCTCGCGCCGCCGCCGTCGACGCCGCCTCACGGGCCGGTCGCGCGGCCGAGCCGCACGCGTCGAGCCGCGCCGTCGCGCGCTCGGCGACCGGGCACCCGCAGCGAGCGCCTCGCCGGCGGTCCACCGGAACTCGCGACTCGTCGGCGGCGCCGTGCTCCGGCGGTCGGAAGCCCGTCGGCGAACGCGGGCGTCGCGCCAGCGTCGCGTCGCCGTCGACCTCGACGCCGCTGACGCGGACCCCGAGGTCGCGGCGTCGCCGGGCGCCGGCCGGACGTCGGCGCGCCGATGCGGACGTCGACGAACGCGGGGCGAACACGATCTTCGGGCAGGCGGCGCCCGAGCGTCGGCGTCGGCCTCGAGCGCCTCGACGAGCGGGCGCGAGGTAGCCGGGCTCGACGAAGGCGTCGTTGTTGACCAGGCCGACGTAGTCGACGCCGTCGAGGTCGCGCAGGCCGAGGTTGTTGGCCGGGAACCCGAGGTTCTGCGGCGAGCCGGACCAGCCGCACGCCGGGGACGGCGCCGCGAGCCGCCGTCGCAGCCGTCGGTGCGAGGCGTTGTCGACCACCACGACCTCGAGGCGGTCGGCCGGCCAGTCGAGGCGCTCGAGGTGCTCGACGCAGCGATCGACCAGGTCGCCGCCGTTGTAGTTGAGCACGACGAGCCGGATGCGGGGGGCTGGCACGGTCCATCCTGGCCGACGCGGCAGCGTAGGTGCGACGCGGCGCGACGTCGGCAGGGACGTCATCGGGACGCACGGGTGGTCGGGGCCGCCGGACGGCCCGTCAGTACAGTCGCCCGCCGTGGCCGTCCGCCCGCCCCGAGGCTACCGAGCTTCCCCACCGAGCTGCTGTGGAACCTGACCCTGCGCGAGCTGCGCGGGAAGTTCAAGCGCTCGGCGCTCGGCTGGCTCTGGTCGGTGATCAACCCGCTGGCCAACATCGCCATCTACACGGTCGTGTTCGGGGTGTTCCTCGACGTCGCGCCGCCCGTCGGCGATCCCAGCGGCTCCACGTCTACGGGTTCTTCCTCGTCTGCGGCCTCCTGCCGTGGACGTTCCTCACCAACGCCCTCGGCGGCGCGACGTCGGTCGATGACCGGAACGAGGGCCTGATCAAGAAGGTCTACTTCCCCGCGGTGGTGTTGCCGGGGGCGTCGACGCTGGCCTGGCTCGCCAGCTTCGGCGTGGAGCTGATCGTGCTCGGCGTCGTGCTGCTCGTCGTCGGCAACATGGTGATCCCGTGGATCCCGGTCGTCGTCGTGCTGATCGTGCTGCAAACCGGTTCGTCTTCGGGCTCGGACTGCTGCTCGGCGCCGTCAACGTCTACTTCCGCGACGTCGAGCACTTCCTGGCCATCGTCCTCAACATCTGGTTCTATGCCACGCCGATCCTGTACCCGCCCGAACTGTCCCCGACGACCAGTCCTGCGGCCTCGAGATCCGTCCGCACCATCTCCTCGACATCAACCCCATGTCCGCTTCGTCGATGCGTACCGTGACGTCCTCTACGACCTTCGATTCCCCACCGTCACGCAATGGCTGACCATGGCCGTCGTGGCCGTCGGTTTCCTTGGCGATCGGCACCGTCGTGTTCCGCCGGCTCGAGCCGCGCCTCGCCGAGGAGCTCTAGATGGCCGATCCCGCCATCGAGGTCAGCGACGTGGCCAAGCGCTTCCGCCTCTATCCACGAGCGCAACTCGACCCTCAAGGCCACGATCTTCAGCGGGTTCCGCCGCACCGTGCACGAGGAGTTCTGGGCGCTCGAAGGCGTGTCCTTCCAGGTCCCGGAGGGCGAGACATTCGGGCTGATCGGCCACAACGGCTCCGGCAAGAGCACGCTGCTCAAGTGCATGGCGCGCATCCTCAGCCCGACCGCGGCAGCATCGTGACCGGGGCAAGCGTGTCGGCGCTGCTGGAGCTCGGCGCCGGCTTCCATCCCGAGCTGTCCGGCCGTGAGAACGTCTACCTCAACGGCAGCATCCTCGGCATGTCGAAGCGCGACATCGACGACGCTTCGACGAGATCGTGGCCTTCGCCGGGCTCGAGCACTTCATCGACACACCGGTGAAGAACTACTCGTCGGGCATGTACGTGCGGCTCGGCTTCTCCATGGCCATAACGGTCGAACCCGACATCCTCCTGGTCGACGAGGTGCTGGCCGTGGGTGACGCGAGCTTCCAGCAGCGGTGCCTGGAGAAGTTCGCCGACCTGCGCACCAGCGGACGCACGGTCGTCATCGTCAGCCACTCGCCTCGACACCGTTCGCACGATGTGCGACAGCGCGGCGTGGTTCGACCACGGAAGCCTCCTGAAGGAGGGAAACGCGCACGACGTCGTGACCGCCTACCTCGAGTCGGTACGCGACGACCGGCGCGCCCGCAGCACGCGGCGGAGGCACAGTCCGCCGAGACGGATGCGACGCCGGGCTGGGGCATCGACGAGGTGCAGCTCCTCGACGACGCCGGGCATCCGATCGACATCCTCAGGACGGGCTCGCCGGTCACGATCCGGGTCGCGGTCGACGCCCCGGCCGCCGCCCCGGTGGCACTCGCCATCAGCATCTACCGCACGGACGGCGTGCATGTCGCCGGTCCGATCCACCCGTTCTCGACCAGCGGTTCGGGCCGGCACGTGGTCGATTACCGTGTCGCCAGGTTCGCGCTCGCCGGGGGCGCCTACGACGTCTCGGTCGCCCTCTTGGACCAGCACCTCCAGCGCACCCACACCGCGCGGCACCGGGCGGCGAGGCTCGACGTCACGCCGGGCGACGACGGCGACAATAGGTGGCGTGGTGGCGCTGGACGGTTCGTGGCACGTCTCAGCGGCCTCGGCGTGACGGGGAACACCGGAGTGAAGTCGATCCAGGAACGGGCACGCGGCCGGGCGGTGGCAACCGAAGGCCGGAGCGTGGCCCGTCACGGCGCGACGGAGCCCGGACGCCCGGGGAGGTCGTCCTCACCGTCGGGGAGGTGGGAGCGCTGGCCGGCGTCGTGCTCGTGGCGGCGATCGCGACGTGGTCCTTGGCGCTGGCCCAGTCGGGCCATCACGACGGATGGCTGGCGACTGGTCTCGGCCTCGTCGCACGGGCGTCGGCGCCGCGGCGGCCAGTGGTCCTGGCCGTGTCCCGCGACGGATCCGATTCGACCTCGCGGAGCTCGGGCTGCTCGCAGCGGTCGTCGCTCGCCGGCGCCTTCTTCTTCCTGCCCGGGTTTCACTACGCGTACGGCGGACAAGGACCCTGGTATCTACGTCGCACACGGCTTCGCAATCGCCCGCGAGGGCGACGTCTACATCGACGACCCCGTGTTGGAGCGAGGCCTGAACACGGACCTCTTCCGTGGCTCCAGGTTCCCGGGCATCTGGATCGAGCCGGACCACCCGAACCAGGTGACGCCGCAGTTCTTCCACCTGTACTCGTCGTTGCTCGCAACTGCCGATGACCTCGGTGGGCGCGGCGGTCACTGTTCCCCCTGCACGCCCTTGGCTCGCGCTGCCTCGTCGGTCTCGTCCCACGCGCCGCGCGGCGCGCGGCACCGTCGTCGCCGCCGTCGCCGGTGCTCTCCTCGTCACGTCGATGATGCAGGTGTGGCAGGCGAAGTACCCCTCGACGGAGATCCTCGCCCAGCTGCTTCTGTCCGGCGCGCTCCTCGCCGCAGTCCTGGCCATCGATCGGCGATGGGCCGCCGGGGCGTTCGTCGCGGGTGTCCTGCTCGGAACCGGCTTCCTCGCGCGACCCGACGGTTTCCTCTACGTCCTGGCCGCGGCCGCGGTCGGTGGCGTTCGGCTCGCCCGCAGGCGCGCTTCGACCGAGCAGCGGCCGCGCTCGGGGTGGGGCTGGCCATGACGTTCCCGTACCGCCGGCCTTGCGAACGCCTACGAGCTGCGAACGAACTATAGCCGCGGCAACGACGTGCCGAGCCTGGGGGCGGCTCATCGCCCTGCCCTCGGCACCGGCTGGTCCGCCGGCTGTTGTTGAAGCTTGCCCGGTGCGCGGCTCTCTCGCCGCCCGGGCGGCATCTTCGCCGTCGTCGCCGGAGCGCCCGCGGCGGAGAGCGCAGCCCACGCGGACGCCGAGCTAGCAGGGGCGGCCCGGCGCTGGCGGCCTGTCGTCGGCGTGTTCGCTGGCCGGTGGGCGGCCGGCGCTGTGCTGCTCGTGCCTGTGGTACCGGGAGGACCCTGCTCGGGACCGACTACGTGCTACTCGCACATCCGGGACAGCCACAATCCCTCGCTGGACGAGGCAGAACGTCCGGTGGCTGTCCTGGTTCGTCGACGGTCACGCGGGCCTCGGGCAGTGTGGCTCGGCCTCGCGGTCGCCTCGCCCTCACCCAGCACCAAGGCGGCCCTGTACGTGCTGGTCCTGCCCGGCGGCGGTGTTGCTGCCGGTGTACCTCTGGGACGCCCGGATCTCCATGCGGCTGATGTGGTGGGTGCCGCAGGTTCGTCCCGGCCGTCCTGCCCGCGCTTGCTGCTGTTCGGTCGCACTGGTCATCGCCTTGGGCGCTGCTGCATCGCTTCGCGAGCGCCCTCCGCGTGGTCGGGGCGATCTTCCATCGCAGCCACGCTCATCGCCGAGTACGCAGGCCAGTCGCTACCGCTCGCGACCACCACGAGATGGCGGGGTCGTGGGAAGCCGCCGGAGACCGATGTCGGCGATAGCGGGCGACGAGCGGGACTTGTTCCTCTACACCCCAGTGGTGAACGGTGTGGCCGACCCCATGCGCAACCAGCCGGGCGCGGGGTGTGGTTCATTCTTCGACGAGCTGGCGGCACGCCTTCCCCCCGGACTACGACGTGACCGACATCGACAGACTACCAGGAGTGCGTTCCCGGCCAGCCGGTGTACCTTCGTCACCCACGGGCGACGACCTGCCCGCCAACCTGCCGGCCGAGCGCTTCCGGCGGGCGGCGGAGGTGACCGAGCAGCTCACCACGTGGGCCAGCCGAGCACCGTCGACCGCCGTCCCGACGACGAGCAGGTGCTCCGGCGTCCCCTGGTGTTGTGGCAACTCGAGGAGTGACGTCCGGCCCGACGGATGGACCTGCGCCGCCGCTGGTGGTACCTATCGCAGGCGCCCAGGACCAGGGCTTCTCCCCCTGGCGGCAGGCGCTGCCCTCGGCCTGGGACGGGACAGGGAGCTCCTTGGTCACGGCACGAACTGCGCAGTCGATGTCTCGCCACCCCTCGGCACGATGCCGGTGACGGTCGCCGGCGAGGCCGGCGCACCGCCGCGCCGAGCCCACCCTGCCGACGGCCGACGCCGACGACGTGCGGTACGCACGCGCCCGGCGGCGGGGCGTCGAGGCTGTGGGACCTCGTCGGCCTCGCCTGGCTCGGGGCCCTGATGTTCGGCGTCCGGGAGCTCGACCGTGGCGATGCTGGACACCGGCCTCGGACGCGCCGACGGCCTCCGGGTGGCGGCCATCGTGTGCGACCGCCCGTGACGGCTCTCGCCACGATACGCGCTGATCGCCTTTCGCCGTGCCCGCCTGCGGGACCTCCCCGGTCGCCTCACGCAGGCTCTGGCAGCGATCCCGCCCGGCGCCTGGGTGGCGGCGGTCGAGGGCGCGGTCGTGCGTCGATCCCGGTGTTCGCCCTCTACACCCGGGTGCTTGCTCGCACGGACGCGGACTGCGCGCGGATCGTCGCCGGGGGTCACTCCGCGTCAACGAGCACGGCATCGGGTTCCTGCGCAGACACGCAGTCGAACCTCCTCCCCCACGTCGTCTTCGGTCCCGTCGTCGAGGTGTGGGGCCTGGGCGGCGTGAAGTTCGTGGCGATGCTGTCGATGCTCGCGCTCGGCGCCGTGGTCGCCTACGTGACCTACCGCGTCACCCTCTCGCTCGTCGGGGCGGGAGAGCGGCCGCGATCGCGGCCCCGGCGATCCCGTCCCTCCTCGAACGGGGCGGCTTCGTCCCGATGTACCCCGCGATGCTCGCCCTCGGCTACCTCGGGGGTTGGTTTCGCCCACCCGAGCCGTCACCGAGCCGCGACCGGCGGCGGGGGCCGGCGGTGGCCGCGGGCGTCTGTGCATCGCGCTCGCGCCCGAGGCCCCGAGCCGGTCGGCGTCCTGTCTCGTGCTGGCGACGGCGGCTCGTGACGGTCTTCGCACCGACGTGGCGGCGGCCGGCGGTCGGCGGCGTGCTGCGCACGTACCTGGTCGTGGCGGTCGTGTCGGTTCCCCGGCTGCTGCTCAACCTCTCCGAGGGTGGGACGTCCTACCTGGTCAGCTACCGGACCGACTTCTGGAGCACCGAGGGCTACCTCCCGATCATCCAGCGGAACCTCTGGCACTACGCGGGCATCGACGAGACCCTGGGCCACTACCTCGAGCGGCTGCCCATCCGCTTCGCCGACGGGTTCGGCGGGCAGGGCAGCATCGTGATCTGGCTGGCGATCGCCGGTTGGCTGCTGGCGTGCCGCGGACGCGGACGGTTGTTCGTGGGCCTCGTCGCCGGCGGGTTCCTGCTGGCGATCACGGTCAAACAGGTGCCGCCGTTCCGCGGTACTACTCGCCGATGTGGCCGGGGTTCGCCATCCTCGTCGGGGTCGGGGTCGGGCGCCTCGTCCGACTGCGTCCGGCCGTCGCCCGGATCGCCGGGGTCGGGCTCGTGGGTGCCCTCGTGGTCGCCGCGGCGGTCTCGTTCGCTGTGGGTCGCCGACGACGAGGACGGGTTCCGCGCCCAGTCCGAGGACGGGCCCTACAGGGACCTGGCGGCCGAGATCGACGACGGGAAGGGCGTGATCGGCGCCCGGTCGCACGCACTCGTCAACGTCACCGCCGACATCCCGACGTGGGGCGGTCAGTTCCTGACCGAGGACGAGTACGTGACCTACCTCAGCTGGCCGTCCGACGAAGAGGTCGTCGAGGCGCTCGACCGCCACGACGTCGGATGGGCCCTGGTCCAGCCGGCTGCCGCTGCTCGAGATCACCTACCACGACACGTGGATGGTCCCCGCCCACGGCCTGCACGCGCGCCAGCCGACGATGCTGGCGGAGAGCCCGCTGTTCTGCCGCGTCGCCGGGGACGACGGCTTCGTGCTGTACCGCCTCGGGCCCTGCCAGCCCGGCGACGAGGGGACGGCACGGGCGGAGCGCCCGGCGTCCCGCCGTCCGATGCCGGGATCCCACCGGTCGACGAGGCCGACGAGATCGTCGACGAACGGCTCGACGAGGGCTGAGGCGACGCGCGCGCTCAGCCGGGGACGGCCGCGGCGGACCAGGTCGTCGAGCTCGGTCGATCGCTTCCGCAGCCCGTCGGCCCGATCGGCCAGCCGGTCCCAGTACCGCGCCGGGGTCGGCGACGAGGGCGGCGACCGCGTCGGCCAGCGCCTCGGGCGCACCGAGCGGACGTCGAGGCACCAACGATCGGGGAGACCAGGTCGGCGAAGGCCGCGGGCCCCTTGCGGTCGTAGGCGAGGTGCACCGCTGGCACCCCGGCGAGGACCGACATCAGGGCGCCGTGGAGCCGCACGGATACGACGGCGGGGCTGACCTGGCCCTGCTCGAGCAGCTCCGACAGGCGGCCCGCCGGTTCGAGCGCGCTTCGCTCGTCGAACGCGGCGTCGCTCTTCACCGCGGTCCCCCGGTGGCTTGCACGGCGAGGAGCACCGGCGCCGGGAGGTGCCGGGGGCCAGCTCCGCCAACCGCTTCCCCGCGGGGTCGGCAGCTCGTCGAGCGCGCCCGTCCAACGAGCGGCGACCGCTCGGGCCGGCACCGCCGGGTGCCGGGGGGCCCGCCCCGGGCTCGGCCAGGTCGAGCACCGCCAGATCCCAGGAGCGCGCGTGAGACCGTTGCGCTACCACTGCAGCTCGTCCCAACCGCGTCGTCACGGGACGAAGACCTCGTCGACATCGGGCGAGGCCGCCGGCGGACATGGGGGAGCCCACCGGCCCATCGAGGGGACCGATGCTCTGCGGCAGGTACAGCGCGGTCGGTCCGAGTGACCCGCGGCGCGAGCTGCGGGAGGTGGTTGAGCGCGGTGCCGATCGACGAGTGGGGGTCAGGGTGCGGAGGTAGCCGCCGCCCACGGCGACGAAGGGCCCCGGCACTCGCCAGCCTTCGCGGCGACGGGCGCCGCTCGTCGCGGCGCGCGCGGCCGACTCGCCAGATCGCCCGGAACCGTGTCGAGGCCGGGACGGGCGCCCGGCCGGGGCCCCGGCCCCGCGCCCATGGCAACCCGGTGCGGGACGTCGGGGAACGTCGAGGGGTCGAGCGCGACCAGGAGGACTTCGGACCGGGACGCCGTAGCGGGCGAGGCGGTGGAGGGTGAGGTCGACGAGATACCGTCGCCCAGAGATCCGACCGTCTCAGGCGTGGAGCACGCCGATCAACGGGGGCGAGGGCGAGCCCGGCCGAGTCGGCCAACACCGGCATGTAGCGCGCCCACCGCCCCGTGCCTCGAGCGAGGGCGGCCCCGGCCGCCCGCGGCGGCACCAAGGGCAATCGAGGTCCACCATCCACCGCGAGGAGCTGTCCGAGCGCGCCACCAGCGCGTCCACGTCGTCCGGCGGCACCAGCAGGCCGTCGACACCGTCGGGATGCACTCGCCGAGGCCACCCAGGTCGGAGGCCACGACCGGGACGCCGGCGGCCATGGCCTCGCAGAGCACCACGGGGGTGCCTTCCATGTCCCCGTCGGCACCGACTCGGGACGGGATCACCACCGCCTGCGCCCGCCCAGGGCCGCAGCACGGCGGCCGGGCACCTTGCCGCGGAACCGCACGCGGTCGGCCACCCCAACCGCCTCGGCGCGCCGCTCGAGGGCGGCACGGTCGGGCCCGTCGCCGATGATCTCGAGGCGGCTGCCGCCGGGCGGGGCCAGGCCTCGATCAGGACGTCGACACCCTTCTTGTCCGCCAGCCGCCCGATCGCAGACCAGCAGGCCGGGTTCGGGACCAGGTCGACCGCGGCGCGGACGCGCCGGTGTCCACGCCCATCCGCAGGACCGGAGCGCCATCCAGCCCGAGCGTCGTGGCGATGTCCCCGCTCACGGGCAGCACGGCGGCCGCCCCGCCCAGCACGAGCGCCTTGATGCGGCGAGCCGCCGCGCCGGACGTCGTGTAGGCGTCTGCGCCGTGCACGGTGACGACGTAGGGGTGCAGGCCGAGGTGGACCACCAGGGCGATCAGGCCGGCGGGGACGATCCAGTGGGCGTTGACCGCGACCGGTCCCCGTGCCGGCCACCTCGCTCCACGTCGCCATCACCAGGGCGCCGAACAGGAACGGGGCCTCGATGACCCGCCACGGGTGCGCCCGGAGGGTCGGCATGATCGCCTCGGTGGCGAGGCCCTCCCAGCGGCGCAGGAAGTACCCCACCCGCTGGATCCGCACCCCGTCAACGACCTCGGTCGGCGCCGCGCCCGGCATCCGGGGAGCGATCACCGTGACGTCGTGGCCGGGGATCGACGCGCCAGGGTGAGGACGAACTCGGGGGTGCCGTCGCCTGGTCGCGCGGGCAACGTCGTCGCCACGAGCAGCACCGACGGCCGGGGTGGACGGTCTGCGGGTTGGGGGCCAGACTTCGGTACCGGCGTAGGATCCATCGGCTGTGACACAGGAGCCCGACCACGAAGGGACGGGTAGGAGGACGCATGACGCTATCCGTGACCGCTGCCCAGACCGAACAGGCACGCCGCCACAACTTCCCGGCGCGGGGCTCGCCCCGTTCGGCACTGCAGCGGATCGCAGCAGGCCGTCGGTGCGGCCCTGGCTGCTCATGATCTGCGCATTCTGTTCGTCGCACTGGCGGTCGTCTCGTTCCGGGCGCTGCCCTCGGACAGGGCCGTCCGACCTGGCCTCCGGCTGATCCTCGTGCTGGTCGCCACGCCGTCGACCCTCGTCCTCAACGCGGTGCAGTACCGCACGATGGCCGCTGCGCTCGACCACCGGATCGGGCTTCGCAGCGCGATGCGGGTCAGCATCGTCGCGACGCTGGTCAACTACCTGCCGATCCCCGCCCCGGCGGCATCGCGGTGCGCACCGCGGCGCTGGCCCGCGCGGCAGCAGCATCCGTTCGGCCATCTCGATCAACGCCATCACCGGCGTGCTGTGGGCCGGCGTCGCCGCGGTGGTAGCCGGGGTGGCCCTGCTCGTCGACCCCGACCTCGCCCGCGGGGGCATCACCGCCACGGCCGGCGCGGTCGTCGTCGCCGCGTCCGCGGTCATGGTGCGCCGCACCGGGCCCCACTGGCGACGCCTCTTCGGTGAGGGCTGGTCACCCAGATGGGACTGGTCGTCACCTCCGGCAGGCGAGGTGTGGATGGCGCTCGCGGCCATCAGTCAGCCCGCGTCGCTCGGGGCGTCGCTGGCGATCTCGGGCTCGACGGTGATCGCCGCCATGGTCGGCATCGCCCCCGCCGGCCTCGGGCTACGCGAGGCCATCGCCGGCGGCCTCGCCGCAGCGGTCGACGTGCCGGCCGCCGCGGCGGTCGCCGCCAGAGCGGTTGACCGGGTCGCGTCACAGGTCGGCCTGCCCCTGTGCGCACCGTTCACGGGCTGCGGTGGCGCGACCTCACCGGCTCCTCGCCCGGGACCAGGCCGCGGAGAGCGTCGAGTCCGCCAGCGTGGTCGTCGACGTTCGCGAGATGACCTGAGGCCGACATCTCCAGCGGTGTTACCCTCGCTCGCCCGGCGGGCGCGCACCCGCGCAACCTCGGGAGGGGGGCGGCCCATGGTCACCGAAGGTGGCTGGAAACCGAAACGAGCCTCGACGGCGAGTTCGCGGCGGGCCAAGGCGGCCAAGATCGCGCGATCGTTGAGCACCGGCGACCGCTCGCCGGGGCCGCCCTGCTCGAGATCGGCACCGGGGCCGGCATCATCACGTCGTTGCTGGCCGAGCGCGTCGGCGCCACCGGGACCGTGGCGTCGGTCGACGTGGACGACCTCCGCACGGTGACCGACGGGTACGAGTTCCAGCTCGTCGAGGGCGTGCAGCTGCCGTTCGACGAGGACGCGTTCGACATCGTCGTCTCCAACCACACATCGAGCACGTGGGCGGGCCCGACCGGCGGAACGGGTGCACCTGGGCGAGATCGCCCGGGTGTGCGGCCCGAGGCGTCGCCTACCTGGCCTCGCCGAACCGCTGGGCGCTCGTCGAACCCCACTTCAAGGTGCCGATGCTCAGCTGGCTGCCCCGCGCGCACGCCCAAGGCGCTGCGGTTTACCCGTCGCGGCTAGGTCTACGACATCAGCCCTCGCACCCGGGCCGAGATGTTCGCGCTCATCGACGAGGCGGGGCTGCGGGCGACCGACGTGACGATCGACACGCTGCGGGTCGCGTCCGATCTCGAACCCGGCATCGTCGGGCGGGTCGCCGGCCGGGTGCCCGACGGTGTGCTCGGAGCGTTACGCGGCCGCGATCCCCACGATGGTCTTCCTCCTCGAGGGGTGACGCCCGGTCCGAGATGCCCGGCGGCACACAGGATCGAATACCTGTCCGCCACTCAAGTCTGGGAGGACGGATGTTCACATCACGAACACTCACGGGCCGAGCCCGCTGGGGCCTCGCCACGCTCGCGGGTACCGCACTGGCGCTGGGTGCCGCCTGGCCGGCGGCCGCACGGCCCCTGCAGGAGGGTGGCGGCGAACCCTCGGGACCGACTGCCCAGGCATTCGGGGACCGCACCACGGTGCCGAGTGCCGACCGCGGCCGACACCGCCGAGGCCGGCGCCTCGGCGATGGCCGCGGCCGCCACCAACCTGACCTACACGACGGTCGAACCGTGCCACCGCGTTGCGACTACGCGTGGGGCCGAGGATCCGCTCGGGTTCGGCGGCGGGTATTCGCTCAGCCCGAGCCTTGCCTGCGGCCTGCCGACCGACGGCTCCGTTCGCGGCGATCATGGCCAACGTGATCTCGGTCAACGCGGTCGGCACGGGCTACGTCCGCTCGTCGGCCTACGACCCGACCATGACGGCGCCGGGAGCGACCGTCCTGAACTTCAACAACAAGCTGGTGTCGTCGAACGCGGTGCCGCTCTCCACCTGTGTGGGGTGCCGCGTTCGAGATCGACGTCTGGGTCCCCTCGCCCGCCACGACCCACATCGTCGTCGACGTCGTCGGGTACTTCAGCTGACTCCGCGCCGCCCGGGGGTCGCGTACGCGGCCCCCGGGCGGTCCGCGTGCGAGGCCCGCCCGACTGCTCAGGAGCGGCGGGCGATCGCCAGCGAGGTGAAGGGCAGCCGGCGGGGCCCCCGCGACCGCACGTCGACCGTGGCGAAGTCGCGGAGCATGTGACGCACGCCGTGGACGGTGAACCGCCAGTAGTCGTGCGGCTCGTCGTGGTACGGGAAGCACATCGGGGCCACGAATAACGGCGCGGCCCCCGGGGCGGGAGCGCCCGGTGGATGCGCCGGGCCGCGGCCATGAAGTCGGGGACGTGCTCGAGCACGCTGACGCAGAGGATGACGTCCCACTCCTCGTCGAACTCCATGGTCGTGACGTCCACCACCAGGTGCCCGTAGGCCGGGGTCGACGTCGGACTGGACGAACTCGTTGCTCGCGTCGAAGAGCCGCCGGAACGAGTAGGCGTCCTCTTCCATGTCCTGCCGCCCGCTGCCGATCTCGAGGATGCGGGCCGACCGCAGGTCGGCGGCCAGATCGGCGACCTGGCTCTCGACCCAGGTGCGACTGCCGAAGACGACACGTCCGGCGCAACGTCGACCGTCGCCCTCAGGTTCCCGAGCATTCCGACATGGTCGCACGCACGGGGCACGGGGCCGGAACCAGCAGCACGACCGGAGGCGGACCGGGTCGTTTCCGCCCACAGGGGCGTGCCGTGAGCACGTGATCCGCGCCCGACGATCCTGAGCAGCTATCTTCCGCGGGTCACATCCACCACCCACGCGAGGTGCCCGGCGCGCCGATCCGGCCCCGTCGCCGACCAGCTGTGAGGCGGCGTCGGGCGACGCTGCGCACCCGCTCGTCAACAAAGGCCGATGACCTCGACCTCAGCACCCTCCGTGAGCTCGAGCCCGTCCGTGGACACCGAGGCATCGGGAACCCCGGCCACCGGGACGCCCGACGAACGGCGCCCCGGAGGAGCCCCGCCTCGGGGCGGCTGGCTCACCGTGGCCGGCGTCGTCTTCGTCGGGCGCGGTCGCCACGTGGTCTCTCGCCCTCGCCCAGCTCGGCCGGCACGACGGCCTCGGCGTCGGGTGGGCCTCGGGATCGCGACCGTCTGCCGTCCTCGGCGTCTGTCCTGCTCGCCGTCGACCGCCGGCCACACGTGCGGGTTCGACCGGGGCCAAGCTCGCCCTCCTGGTGGTGCGTGGTCGCGGCGGGGCGCGTTCTTCTTCCTGCCCGGGTTCCACTACTCGTGGGAACGACAAGGATCCCGGCGTCTACGTGCTGCACGGCGTCGCCATCGCCCGCGACGGCGACGTGTACATCGACGACGACGTGCTCCAGCACGGCATCACCCCGACGATCGACCCCGCCGGGCGCTTCCCCGGCCTGTGGTACGACGGCGGGCCACCCCGGCGAGGTGACCGGGCAGTTCTACCACCAGTACTCGGCCCTGCTCGCGACCGCCCACGACCTCGGCGGGCGCGGGCCCTGTTCAACGTGAACCCCATGCTCGCGATCGGCGCGGTGTGCGTGCGTCGTCCTGGCCGCCCGCCGGGCGGCGGGCACGCTCGTCGCCACGCTCGCCGGGGCGCTGCATGGTCACGTCGATGATGCAGGTGTGGCAGGCGAAGTACCCCTCGAGCGAGGTTCCCGCCCAGTTCTTCCTGGCGGGCACGGTGCTCGCCGGGGTCCTCGCCGTGCAACGACGGTGGACCGGGGGGGCTCTGGCCGGCGGGCCTGCTCATCGGCGTCGGGTTCCTGGCCCGGCCCGACGGGTTCCTGTACACGTGTGCATCGGCGCAGGGGTCGTCGGCCTCGCGATCGCCGCCGACCACGCCGACCGCCACGTGGTAGCGTTCCTCGTCGGGCTGGCCCTCACGCTCCCCTACGCGTTGTGGAACACGGCCGAGGCGCGCCCCGACTACTCCGCGTCAACCGACGTCCCGGCGACCCGGGTCATTCGTCGGCGTGGTCGCGCTGGGCCCTCCTCGGCGGGCTGGTGGCGCGGACCGTCCTCCCGGGCCACGCGGAAGCGGGTGGCCGGACTCGACGGTGGGTCGACCCGTCCGCGCTCGTCGCGCGATGGAGCCGGCCGGTCGGCATCATCGCCGCGGGTCGGGTGGGGCGTTTGGCGCTGGTGCTGCTCTACTTCAGCCCCGACATCTGGGGCGAGCAGACCCACGTCTACATCACTCACGGGCGAGGTCCAACGGTCGTACAACGGGCCGAGCGGGCGCTGGCTGCAGCTGGTCGTGACCACAGCGCGGCCTCGTGATCATGATCGATCGGGTTCGGCGTCGTCATGATCCGCCGCTGGCGGGCCAGCCTGCTGCTCTCTGGTCGTGCCCGGGTGCCCTGCTGCTCCCGCTGTACCTCTACAACGCCCGTGTGTCGATGCGCCTCATGTGGTGGGTCCGGCGGTTCATCCCGGCCGTGGAGCCCGTGATGATGGTTCTGATCGCCATCGCCCTGGCCTGGGCGCTGACCCGTCGGTCGAAGGTCGTCAAGGTCGTCGGCGCGGTCGCCGCGCTGTCGCTCGTCGTCGAGTACGCCCAGGATGTCGTTGCCGCTCCGCGACCACGACGAGATGGGTGGCTCGTGGGACATCTCGGCGGGCATCGCCGGGGCGTCCGGCGACGAGCAGGGTGTCTTCCTGTTCCCCGGGCGGCAGGAACATCTACTCGGCCAACCGCAACGCACCCGGCGCCGTGTGGTTCCTGTTCGACCAGGTCGCCGGCGCGCCTCCCCGCCGACTACGACATCGCCACGTTCGACGAGTACGCCGACGCGTTCCCCGACCAGCCGGTGTTCCTCGTCACCGACGAGGCCGAGCCCCGAGCCAGCTGCCCGCCGACCGCTTCGAGCACCGCGCACGGTCGAGGGCGACGTGACGATCTGGGAGGAGCGGCTCGACACGCGGCCGTCCGAGGAGATCGTCGACTCGCAGGAGGTCACGGTGTGGGGGCTGGTGCGCTGATGGCGCGCATCACGTTCATCGGCCCCGTGCCGCCGATCCGCAGCGGGATCGCGCAACACGGCGGGCACCTCACCGAGACCCTGGCACCGACCACGACGTGACCGTCCTGTCCTGGCAGCACCAGTACCCGCGGCTGCTGTTCCGGCGCAGCCAGGTCGACCCGACCGTCGAGCGGCACCCGAACGCCCGGTTCACGCTGCGCTGGTGGGACCCCGTGTCGTGGTGGCGAGCCGGCCGCACGGGGCAGGAGAGCGACCTCGTCGTGCTCGTGTGGACGACGCCCTTCCACACGCTGACCTACCTCGTCGTGCTGGCCCTCACACGCCGGACCCGCCGGGTCGCGATCGTGCGCAACGCGCTCCCCCACGAGCCGCTGCCGTTCCAGCGGACGTTGACCCGTGTCGTCCTCGGGCAGTGCGACGGCCTGATCGCCCACGCCACCACCGTCGCCGACGAGCTCGACGAGCTCCTCGGAGGCAAGGTCGACACGGTCACGGTCGCCCACCCGTCGAACATCGGCGTCGAGCGCAAGCCGCTTCCCCCGCTCGACGACGGCCTGCGGCTGCTGTTCCTCGGGTTCATCCGGCCGTACAAGGGCCTCGACGTGGCCCTTGACGCCCTGGCCGAGCTCGGCCAGCGTGGCGTCCGCCCGAAGCTCACGGTGGTCGGCGAGCCGTGGGACCCCGCCGAGCCCTGGGCCGAGCGCGTGGCCGAGCGGGGGCTGTCGGAACAGGTCGACCTCCGCCTCGGGTACGCGTCCGACGACGAGGTCGAGCGCCTGCTCGCCACGCCACGCGGTGCTGCTCCCCTACCGCAGCACACCCAGTCGGGCATCGTGCCGATCGCGCTGGCCGCGGGCCGGCCGGTCGTGGCAACCGCCGTCGGCGGCATCGCTGAGGTGGTCGAGGACGGCGTCAACGGCACTCTGGCCACGCCGGGCGACGCCGACTCGCTGGCCGACGCCATCGAACGGTGCGCGGCGCAGCTCACCGACCTCGCGGCCGCGGCCACGACCGTGGCCGAGTCCTGGGACGACGTGGCCGCCACGGTCGTCAAGGCCGCGCGGATCGACCCGAGCTGAGCGGGGCGGCTCGCCGCCGGCGCCCACGAGCTGGTCGGCGAGGCGAGGCGCCACGGCGAACATGTCGGTGCCCTCGTCGGGTGCCGAGCGGTGCAGCCGCCCCTGCTCGTCGGGCCGCGCCAGCACGTAGTCGGCAGCCTGAGCGCGGCCGCCACGTCGCCACGCTCCCTCCGGTAGCGCTCGCGCGCCATGCGGTTCCACTCGAGCTGCAGGACGCCGATCCGCTGAGCGGCGAGCGCCTGCGACGCGCCGAGGACGACGTCGAGCTCGAACCCCTCGACGTCGATCTTGACGCCCGCGGCGGTGCGCTCGCCGAGGAGGTCGTCGAGGGTCGTCACGTCGACCTCGGTGACGCCCGACGACGCCGGCTGCTCGGCGTCGGCCACGAGGTAGTTCATCGACCCGAGCTCGGACGTGAGCACGCTCTTGCCCGGTTCCCGGCCGATCGCGCACGTCACGATCTCGGTCGTGACGCCGTTGAGACCGAGGTTGGTCTCGAGAAGACGGCGGGCGTCGGCCGCAGGCTCCACCGAGATCACGTCGCATCCGTGCGAGGCGATCAGCAGGCTGTAGATCCCGATGTTCGCTCCCACGTCGACGAAGAGGTCGCCGGGCCGGAGCGTCTCGAGCCAGAACGACATCTCGCGGTAGTCGGGCAGTCGGGCGTAGACGGCGTGCTGGGACCCGAGGCCCCTCCGCACGAGGATCTGGCCCCCGGCGTACGTCGTGGTCCAGTAGCCGCCGGTCAGCCGGGTCCAGGCGGGGAACATGACCGCCTCGGCCGTCCGGCGGAGGCGCTCACCCTTGTTTCCGGGGTTCGCGAAGATCTGCCGGAGCGCGTATTCGATCTGCCGGGGCAGCGACTGCGTCTCCGGCTTGGCTGTCGTCACGGACTTCCACCTCTGTCGGACATCCCGCCGATCGTGGCACGACCGCGCACCCGGGGGAAACCATCGGTCTGACCGGCGCACCGCGACGGCTTCCGCGCACGGTCCCGGCTGCTCGTAGGCTCGCCCGGTGATCGCGCACCACGCCTGCCCCGCGCCCTGACGGTAGCGGCACCCCGACCCGGTGAGACTCGCAGACCACCGGCGCACCATCCGCCTCGTCATCTTCGTCCTCGGGATCGTCGGCGTGGCGATCGCGTTCCGACGGGCGCTCGACGACTCACGTGGGCAGGTCCTGCCCGATCTGCCGGCGATGGCCATCGCGGGGTTGCTCACGATCTCGGGCATCGTCATGGCCGCACGCGCCTGGACCGGGCTGTTCCCGCCCGGGCACGACCGGCGGGCGCTGGCCGGGTCGCTCTACGCGTCGCAGCTCACCAAGTACCTGCCCGCCGGAGGCGTCGTGCAGGCCGCCGGGCAGGTCGGCGTGAGCGTCACCGCCGGCGCCGCGTCCGGCGCGGCCGCCGTCGCCGCGGCCGTGTGGGCCTTCACCTCGGTGGTGGGCGGCTGCGTCCTCTCGGCGGGCCTGGTGTTCGCCACGTCCCTCCCGACCTGGGCGCGGGCGCTCTCGCTGCTCGGGCTGCTGGCGCCCGTGCTCCTCCACCGGCGGGTGTTGACGCGGCGATGCACCTCGCCCACCGCGTGGTCCGGCGGGTGCCCGACCCCGACAACCTCCCGACGCAGCGACGGGTGCTGGTCACGCTCGGGTGGTCGCTCGGCAACGCCGTCGCGGGCTCGGTCGCGTACGCCGTCCTCCTGTACGCCCTCGACGACGACATCAGCTTCACGACCACCGTGTGCGCCTTTGCCCTGAGCTGGGTCGTCGGCTTCCTGGTCTTCCCGCTCCCGAGCGGCATCGGTGTCCGCGAGGCCGTGCTGGTGGCGATCGTCCCGAACGCCGGGCCGGCCGCCCTCCTCGGGGCGTCGCTCGCCCAGAGGCTCCTCGTGCTGGCCTCCGAGGTGACCCTCACGGTCACCAACCAGGTCGTCGCCAGGCGTCGCCGGCGCGCGGCGGGCCTCACCGCGGCACCGGCACCCGACGAGGGGACCGGTGATTCCGACGGCGACGAGCGCGACGCGGGGGCCGACGGCCTGAGCGCGCACCCGGCCGACGCCGGCTGAGGCCGGCCCGGACGACGTCCCGACGACGGCGACCCACGGCGGACGGGTCGCGTGCCCGATCCGTCCCCGACGGTGAGGAGCGGCTCCTACACTCTGGCGATGCGCGACCTGCCCGCGACCGACGCGGCCCCGCCCGCGCCAGCCGGTCCATGAGCGTCGAGGTCGCCGTCCCGCTGTCCTCCATCGGCCCGCGGCGCGCCGCCGACCTGCTGTGCACCGGGCTCGTGGCCGACGGCGTCGACGCGGTGCTGGTCGAGCGCCCTGCGGGACCACGAGCGAACGTCCACCTGTCGAACTCGAGCCGCGGGTTGCTCGTCCCGCTCGCCCGCCGGCGTGGGTGCCTCGTGACCCTGCACGACGTCGTTCCGCACGACCGCCGGGTGCGCCCGTTCCTCCAACCGGTGATGCGCCGGGTCCTCGACCGCCACCGGGTGGTGGTCCACAGCCGGCACGCGGCCGACCTGCTGCGCGCGGAGGGCTACGACCGCCCTGTCGGCGTCGTCCCCCTCGCCCTCCCGGTCGTGGCGCCGTCGCCCCAGGCCCGGGGCGCCGCGCACGACGAGCTCCGCGCGGGCGCCGCCGGTCCCCTGTTGGTGCTGGCAGGGGTGCTCAAGGCCGCGAAGGGCGTGGCCGAGGTCGTCGCCGCCGCGCGACGTCCCCGACGCCCGTCTCCTGCTGGTCGGGCGAATCGCCGACTCGTCCACCGCCGAGGCGCTCGCGGCCCGACCCGCCAACGTGACGGTGATCGAGCGGGCCGACGACGCCGAGTTCAGCCGCATCCTGGCCGCCGCCGACGCCGTGCTCCTGCCGCGGTCCGACTCGGTCGGAGAGACCAGCGGGCCCCTCGTGATGGCGCACGCTCTGGGCACGCCGGTCGCCATGCTCGACACGGGCTCGGCTCCCGAGTACGCCGGGCCCGACGACCTGGTCGCCCCCTCGTCGACCACCGTGGCTGCGCTCGTGGCCGAGGCGGCGGGCCGTGCGTGGCCGCGGGGCGTCGCCGCACCCGACGAGGCCGTCGCCCGCGTCGTCCGTGCCTACCGCCGCGAGCTCGCCGCCCTCGGCTGGGTCGACGACGGCACCACCTCCCCCTCCCGTGATCGATCGATCGACGAGACCCGACGCCGACGGTGACCGCGCTCCCCGACCAGACCTCCGGGTCCCTGCCGTTGCGCCTCAAGCGCGCCACGTTCGACGTCCTCCCCCGCCGCACCCGGCTCCCGGTGCGCGTGCTGTGGTTGCGGGCCGGCGGGCATCTCGAGCCCGAGATCCACGACATGGCCCGCCTCGTGCCGCCCGGCGGCACCGCGGTCGACATCGGCGCCAACCACGGGATCTACAGCTACTTCATGGTGCGCCAGTTCGACACCGTGGTCGCCTTCGAGCCCCAGCCGGCGTGCGTCGAGACGCTCACCAGCTGGGCGGGGTCGCGGGTCGACGTCCGATCGGTGGCTTTGTCCGACCGGGCGGGCGAGAGCACGCTGTCGGTCCCCGTGCTCCACGGTGTCGCGATGACCGGGTACGCCCGGCTCGCACCGGGTCGGGCCGCCGACGACTGCGACGTCCTGCAGGTGCCGATCGAGCGGCTCGACGACCAGGGGCTCACCGACGTGCGCCTCATGAAGGTCGACGTCGAGGGCCACGAGCTCGAGGTCCTGCAGGGCGGCGAGCAGCTCCTGCGCCGCGACGTCCCCGTGCTGCTGGTCGAGATCGAGCAGCGCCACCTCGGCGAGGGGCGCACGGTCGGCGACGTGATCGCCTGGCTGCGCGGCCTTGGCTACGGTGCCTCCTTCCGCCTCGGTGACTCGGGGTGGACCGACGGCGCCGCGTTCGATCCTGTCGGGCACCAGCAGCTCGAGGCGATCGGCACCCGCGACTACGTCAGCATGTTCCTGTTCACGCCCGAAGGGCGTTCCCCGTCTCCGGCCCCGTGACCCGGGGCGCCGGCCCTGCCCGCCGAGAGACGGTCCAAGAGGAGATCGACCCGTGACCACCCGCATCAACATCGGCACACCCACGCAGTACGACTTCGCACTTCCGCGGGTGCGCCACGAGCTGAGCCGGCCGTTCCTGCCGGAAGGCGGCGGCCGCCTGCTCGACTTCGGGTGCGGCAACGGGGCGAACACGGCGCTGTACGCCGACGAGTTCGCCTCGATCGACGGCGTGGACGTCGAGCAGGAGCGGGTCGACGAGGCCACGGCGGCCGCGGCCGACCTGGGCATCGACAACGTCACCTACCGCACCTACGACGGCGACCTGCTGCCGTTCGACGACGAGACCTTCGATCACCTGACGTCGTACGAGGTGCTCGAGCACACGAACGACGACGCGGCGTCGCTCGCCGAGATCCGCCGCGTCCTGCGGCCCGGGGCGGCGATCACGATCTCGGTGCCGAACAAGTGGTACCTGATGGAGACCCACGGCTTCGACCTGCCCCCCTCATGGATGAAGTGGAACCGGGTGCCGTTCCTGTCGTGGCTCCCCACGTCGGTGCACGAGCGCTACGCCCAGGCCCGCATCTACTCGAAGCGCCGCATCCTCGACCTTCTCGACGCGTCGGGGTTCGACGTGCTGGCACACGACTACGTCATGCCGCCGTTCGACAAGGTGCAGCGGCCCGCGGTCAAGCGCTCCCTCGATCGCACGTTCACCGCCATCGAGCGCTCCCCGTTGCGGGTCGTCGGCGTCGCCCACTTCATCGCGGCGCGCAAGCGGGCCTGAGCCGGCGGCCGGGGCGCCGGCCGAGCAGCGCAGAGCGCTCAGGGCACGTCGAGGTTGGCCGCCGCGCTGCGGCCGAACGCCCGCCCCGCGTACCACCACATCCAGTCCTGGCCCGGTGACGTGTACCAGTAGACGTCGCCACCCCCGTCGGCGTCGAAGTCGCCCGACACGGGCCGGAACGACCCTCCTGCCGCCGGGGTGGCCGACGACGTGAAGCGCCGGGCGTTCGCCCGCCACAGGTAGTCGCCCGCGCTGCCGGGCGAGTACCACAGGATGTCGTCGTCGCCGTCGCGGTCGAAGTCGTCGGCCGTCGTGCGGAACGAACGGTTCACCGCGGGCACCGTCGCGCCGACGAACAGCCCGTTGCCGCGGCTGCCCCAGACGAAGTCCCGCCCGGAGTTCGGCGTGTACCACACGATGTCGTCATCGCCGTCGCCGTCGTAGTCGCCGGGGACCGGCCGGAACCCCGCCCCAGCCGAGTTGGTGACCATCGAGCGGAACGCCCCGCCGCTCGTTGCCAGCCAGATGAAGTCGCGGCCCGAGTTCGGCGAGTACCAGAAGATGTCGTCGTCCCCGTCGCCGTCGAAGTCCCCGGGGAACGGCACGAAGCCAGACCCCGCGGCCGGGGCGCGCACCGACAGGAACGTGCCGTCGCCCCGACTGCGCCACAGGTACTCGACGCCGACGCCCCGCGCATACCAGAAGATGTCGTCGTAGCCGTTGCGATCGAAGTCTCCGGCGAACGGCGTGAACGCCGCGGTCCCGGTGGTCCCGAACTGGCGCACCGCGGTGAACCCGCCTCCACCGCCCGCGATCAGACGGTCGTTGAGCAGACCGGGTTGCCGCACGTACACGTCTTCGGCCGCGCTCCCCACGAAGTTGCCGGCCATCGGGATGCCCGTCGCAACGTAGGCCGGGTACCCGGCGGCGGCACGACTGCGGATGGCGCCGAGCTGCGCGTACAGGTAGCGCCCCGGGCACGCGGTCGACCCGACGTCGCGATGGCCGACGATCCGATTCATCCGGACCGTGCTGCCGGGCGGGAACTTCGGGCTGCCCGTGCTCGTCCGGTAGGTCACCGCCGTGCGGGGGTCGACCCGGTGGACGCCGAACTTCCACGCCAGCAGCCCGCCCACGGCGTTGACCGACGCGCCCGTCGGCCCCGCCGACTCGAAGTTGCCCAGAACCACGACACCCGTCGAACCGGTGTTGAACCCCTGGGCGTGCCCGCCGACGATCGCCCGGTCGATGCCGCCAGCGCGGGCCTCCCAGATGCGCCCGTACCCGTCGACCGCGAAGTTGTAGCCGATGTCGTTCCAGCCGTTCGCGTCCATGTGGTACGCCTGGATCGACCGCAGCAGCGCGGGCACCTGGGCGGCGGAGTAGCCGTTGACGCCGGCCGAGTGGTGCACGACCGCGAACTGGAACGACGACGCAGTCGTCGGCGCCACCTTGGGGGCCCGGGCGCCCCAGGAGGAGCGCGGGTAGATGGTCGGCCGCGTCGGATCCACGCCCGCGGGGGCGGTCTCCGCCACGGCCACCTGCCGCGTGGTCTCGTAGACGAGGTGGACCTGCGCCGCCTCGAGCGCCTCCTCGGTCAGGTTCAGCTCGTAGCGCGTGGCGTCACCCACCCACACGGGCTCGCTGTGGGCCCCCGGATTGCCCTCCTCGGGCTCCTCGGGGGCGGGCCCGCCTCCGGCCGGCGGCAGCGCCTCGTCGTCCTCGAACACGACCGGTCGCCACTCGGACCACGGGCCGGTGTCCGCCGCCGCGGTCCGCACGAACACCGGCGCCGCGGGCGTCTCGGGCAGGGTCACACCGATCATGTTGAAATCGCGGGTGTCCTCGGCGACGGCGACCCGCTCGTCGGGCGCCGGCTCGTCCTCGGCGACGGTCGTCGACGTGGTCGACGTCGTCGTCGACGTGGTCGCCTCGGGGGCCGTCGACGTGGTGGGTTGCTCGGACGTGGGCGACGTGGTGTCGGTCGTCTCGGTCGTCACCGTGGTGCCCGGGTCCTGCGCGGGAACCCGGGGCAGCGTGGCCGGGCGCGCCGCGGCGCCCTCGCCGAGCGGACGGCGGGTCTCGGTGGCCATCGCCCGCTCGGTCACGAGATGCGGCAAGGGCGCCATCACACCGGCGACGCCGATCAGCAGCGCGACCACCAGTTGGGCGGCCAGCATCTTGCGGATGGTGCGAGGCGGACGGAACCGGGGGGAGCGCGGCGTCGCGGCAACCATTCCAACACCCTACGTGCACACGATCGCGCTTTGTGGGATGAACTGGGGCCGATGAGTGGTCGCTAGAGCCCGTTCAGTCGGGAGAGGACGGCCCACAGCGAGCTGCCCGTCGTCGCGTAGTCGTAGTGGCTGCCGCCGATGGCACCGCCGTCGACCACCGCGTCTACGAACCGGCTCACGCGGTCCGCGGTGATCGGCGTGCGCTCGGTGCCGGGGTCGTCCACCCCGCCCTCGACGGTCACCGGCCGACCTGTGAGCGAGCGGGCGCGGCGGGTCTGGTCGAGCACCCACAGGTAGACCTGGTCCGCGGTGAAGGCCGAACCGTCGGCGTTCGACCGGAACGACCACAGCGCCATCGGCACGACCACGTCGCTGTTGCTGCCGACCGCGGCCCACGGGAAGCCTTCCCAGCGATTGCCCGGGTCGGTGGCGAACGGCGAGGGCACGATGGCGGCGATCATCGCGTCGACCTGGGCCCGCACCTGTGCGAGGTGCGTCACGAGCAGCGAGTTGAACTGCGCGAGCGTGACCTCGTCGAGCCGCTCGACGTCCACACCGACGGCATCGAAGCGCTGGCCGCCAGGGCTCACGAAGCGCGCGATCGCCACGGTGCGGCGCACGTCGCGCGCCATGTCGCCGTACGCGGGCAGGTACCAGCCGACGACCGCGATGCCGTTCTGGTGGGCGATGTCGAGCCACTGGCCGGCCTCGGTCGCGTCGAACAGGTCGGTGGTGCCGTTGAACCGGGCGGTCGAGAGGTACAGCACCCGGACACCGGCCGACCGCATGGCCGGCACGGCGGTCGCGGGGTCGAGGGCTGCGTAGTCGAAGACGTCGACCCAGGTGCCGAGCCGGCGGAACGGCGCGTACGGATCGATCCGGATCCACCCCGTCCACGTCCCGGACGTGCCCCTGACCTTCTCGTACAGGTTCCCGTTCGGCGACAGCCCGACGATCGTCACCACGCCGCCCCGGGAGGTCGCGCCGAGGCCCGACGAGAGCGCGCCGCCCATCGCGGTCCAGCCGCCCCACCCGGCACCACGCGTGAACCTCCTCACGTGCGCCAGCTGGTCGGGCCCGCGGACGGCGACGTCGATCACGCCGTCACCGGCCGAGGTCGCTGCCGGCTGCGACGCCAGCGTCCCGCCCAGCCGGATCCAGGCCGACCAGGCAGCGCCGGTGTACGACCGCTGCCAGAGGCCGTTGTCGGTGCCCCGAACGAACACGTCGAGCCGCCCGGAGCCCCACGTCGCGGCGGCCGGCGACGAGGTGAGCGTCCCGGCGAGGCGCTGCCAGGTCGTCCAGCCGCCGCCGGAGAAGGAGCGCTTCCACAGGCCGCTGTCGGTGCCGCGCACGAACACGTCCAGGCGGCCGGGCCCCCACGACGTGGCCGCCGGCGCCGACGTGACGGTGCCACCCAACGCGACCCAACCGCCCCAGCCGCCGGCGACGGTCAAGGTCCGCTGCCACACGCTGATCGTCGGTGCCGCGCACGAACACGTCGAGCCGCCCGGGGGCCCAGGACACGGCCGCCGGCTGCGACGCCAGGTCGCCGCCGAGGTTCACGGTCCGCGTCCACGAGCCGCCGGCGGGCCGGTACCGGTGCAGGAGGTCGCCGCCGGACGAGCGCGTGAACACGTCGAGTCGGCCGGTCTCGAGCGAGGTCACGGCCGGCGACGGCAGCTCGGTCGCGGCGAGCGCGGGCGCCGCCGATGCGGCATCCGGTGAGTGCAGGAGGTCGGCGACCGGCGCAGTGACCGTCGCGACCAGCAACGCCCCGACGGCCAGGGCGACGAGCCCCGACCTCGAGCGTGCACGCACGAGTGACATCCCGACCCACCCGCCTTTCCCGACCAGGGTGGCCTCGCCTACAAGCCAACACCGGATCGAGCCCGCGCGGAAGGGGCATTCGGCCGTCCGTCGCCTGGCAGCGCGGAGCGCGCCGCGCGAGACCGGACGGCAACTACGGTCCGATCGACCGCCAGGCGCTCCACCCGGCGGACGTCACCGCGCGCTGGGACGTGTAGACCGAGCCGCCGGGTGCGCGCCCGGCAAGCCACACCGCCGACCCCGTCGCGGTCGCGCCCGGCCCCGAGGCGAACCGGCCGCCGAGGCTCGTCCAGTTGGTCCACTGCGGGGTCGTGCCCGCGTGCCGCGCCCACAGCGCGTCGTCGGTGCCGCGTACGACGAGGTCGAGTCCGTCCGGGCCCGTCGACGCCACGGCCGGCGCCGACGTGCCGACGCCACCCAGGTGGATCCACGACGACCAGCCGGATCCCGTACGGGTTCGCTGGAACACCCGACCACCCGTGCCGCGCACGAAGACCGCGACTCGATCGGGTCCCCACGACACCGCCGCCGGCGACGACGTCAGCCCGCCACCGAGCGACCGCCACCCGGTCCACCCGCGACCCGACATGTACCCGCGGGTCCACAGCGCGTTGTCGGTGCCGCGCACGAACACGTCGAGCCGGCCGGGACCGGTGGACGCGACGGCCGGGGCCGACGACAGCCCTCCGCCGAACGACCGCCACGTCGTCCAGGTCCCCGAGCCGAGGCCCCGGTGCCACAGCGCGTCGTCGGTGCCGCGCACGAAGACGTCGACGTGGCCCGCCGACCACGCCACCGCGGCCGGCTGCGAGCGGAGCGCGCCGCCCAGGCCGACGGCCGTGGTCCAGGACCCTCCGGCCGGCCTCGCCCGGTGGGTCAGCGCCCCGCTCGACGAACGTGCGAACAGGTCCAGGCGGCCGGGCAGCAGCGACGTCAGCGCGGGGGTCGACGGCTCGGAGGACGGGAGCGACGTCGTCACGCACGTCCCCCGGAGCGAGGTGACGTCGCACAGGCCGGACCCGTTCTGCCACACGAGGGTCGTCCGGGGGTTGCCGCCGATCGTGGCCTTGGCCACGATGTCCCGGTCGTACCCGGTGTCCGCCCGCAGCCAGTAGCGCCACTCCTGGGCCCCGACCCGGACGACGTAGAACGGCGCGGCGATCGGTGTCGGCATCCCGGTCGAGCCCGCCCAGGCCGCGGTTGCCCTGGGCGACCGCCGGGTCGACGAACGTGCAGGCGCGCGCGGTCGACTCGCCCGCCAGCCGGCACTGCGTCGGCCGCGACGCCACCCAGCCGCGTGACCCCGTCCAGCAGCGTGAAGTCGACCAGCGTGTCGTCGGCGAGGCCCGGGCCGTTGGCCCGGTGGTGGTGGGCGAGGATCTCGAGGCAGCGAACGCCGCCGGTGGCGCCGTCATCGCACCCGTGCCAGGGCGCCACCGCGTCGACGAAGCGCCCGAGGTCGTTCGTCGCCGGCGACGAGCACCACCTCCCCGCCACGACCTGCGCCGCCAGCGCGGCGGCGCTCCGGGTGTCGATGCGCTCGGCCGCCGTGTTCTGCCACGGGTGGTCGAACTGCCAGAGCCCGACGCCCGGGTGCCAGAAGGCCCGCGGGTAGGGGGTCGACGGGTTCGCGAAGGCGTACAGGCGCGCGTTCGTGTCCCACCGGCTGAGCGTCATCGGGGACGGGGCCGACGTCGAGCTGGCCAGCGGACCCGCCTCCGTGAACGTGATCGCCAGCAGCGTGCCCGCGAGCACGGCGTCGGAGATGGCGCACCCGGACGACCGCCGGGCTGCGGCCTCCTGAGCGGCCGCCGCCGATCACGTCCCCATACGGCTGGCGCCCGAAGGCGCGGGGGCCGTCTGGGGCACGGCGGCCGCGGCGATCTCGCCGGCGGGCTGGTCCGAGCCGTCGTCGACACCCTCTGGTACGGCGGGAGGGACCGGCGGAGGGTCGAGCGTGACACGCCGGCGGGACGGGAGCCGGCTGCGGCTCCGGCCAGGCCGGCGGCGGACGTGGCGGCCGCCCCGCTGGGATGCACCAGCGCCACCACGAGAGCGGCGTCTCCGAGGAGGACAGCCAGCGCACGCAGTGTCGACGATCCGACCCACGGTCTGCCCTCCCGGCCGGTGATCGACTCACGTCCGGCCGCCCCGGAACGGCGCGCCCGCCGCGCGCCGACCGTGGTCACACCCTACGGTCGGGTGACCACTCGCTGTTGGACCGGGGCGATCGCCCAGCGCCCGGGCGGGCGGCTACGCCGCCGGCGGGGCGACGGGGTGCGGGGTGCAGAGCTCGTCGTACTCGGCGATGACGATGTCGGCCGGGTCGATCGAGCACGCGGGGCACTGCGGGTCACGCAGCATCTTGTAGGTGCGGAACGACTGCTCGAGCGAGTCATAGGCCAGCAGGCGGCCCGACAGCGTGTCGCCGATGCCGAGGATCAGCTTGATGGCCTCGACGGCCTGGATCGAGCCGACGATGCCGGGGAGCACGCCGAGGACGCCGGCCTCGGCGCACGACGGTGCCAGCTCGGGCGGCGGGGGCTCGGGCAGGAAGCACCGGTAGCACGGCCCGTCGTGGGGCGTGAACACGGTCGCCTGGCCCTCGAAGCGGAAGATCGAGCCGTGCACGACCGGGATGCCGACCTTCAGCGCCGCGTCGTTGAGCAGGTACCGCACGGGGAAGTTGTCGGCGCCGTCGACGACGAGGTCGTAGCCCGAGAGGATGTCGACCACGTTGTCGGCGCCGAGGCGCACGTCGTGGGTCACGACGTTCACATCGGGGTTGATGGCGGTCAGCGTCTTCTTGGCCGAGTCGACCTTGCGCTCGCCGATGCGATCGAGGTTGTGCAGGATCTGGCGCTGCAGGTTCGACTCGTCGACGACGTCCATGTCGACGATGCCGACGGTGCCGACGCCGGCGGCGGCCAGGTAGAGGGCGGCCGGCGACCCGAGGCCGCCGGCGCCGAGCAGCAGCACCTTGGCGTCGAGCAGCTTCAGCTGGCCCTCGACGTCGACCTCGGGCAGCAGCAGGTGGCGCTGGTAGCGGTTGCGCTGCTCGGGGGTCAGCTTGCGGGGCGCGGCCCAGTCGCGGCCCTCGTCCTTCCACTTGTTGAAACCGCCGGTCACCGAGACGACGTCCTCGTAGCCCATCTCCGCGAGCGTCTTGGCGGCGAAGGCCGAGCGCACGCCGCTGGCGCAGTGGATGATGACAGGCGCCGTCTTGTCGGCGATGCGGTTCTCGACCGAGCCCTCGAGCGTGCCGCGCGGGATGTGGACCGCCCCCGGGATGGCGCCCTGCTCGTACTCGTCGGGCTCGCGCACGTCGAGCACGACCGCGCCGGGCCGGCGGCGCAGCTCGTCGGCCGTCGCGGTGTCGACCTCGCGGATCTCGGACTTGGTGGCGGCGAGCAGCTCACGGAAGCTCGGCATCGGACCCTCTCTGGCTTGGATGTGGCGCGCGCCTGTCGGCGACGTAAAAGCCTAGCGAGGTGATCAACAATCGAGCCAGGCCGGGTGTTCCCCGGTCCGGTGCGCCCTCAGGGCTCGATCGGGAGCTCGTGGATCGCCTCGATCAGGTCCTCCGAGTCGACCTCCAGCGGGCCGGCGGCGTGCAGCCGGCGCAGCAGCATCGCGCCCATGACCACCATGGCCACCGCGCTGCCCGCGAGCAGCGCCAGCTCGACCCGCAGGAACAGGTCGAGGCCCATGCCCGCGACGATCGCCGCCGCCAGGGCGGCGATGCCGGCACCCCAGCCGATGGCCTGGTCGCCGTGCCCCCCGAGCGCGATGACGGCCTGGGCGCAGGCCATCGCGAGCATGTAGAGCCCGGCCCCCGCGGCCAGGAGCGCCATCGTGCGGGCGCCGAGGTCGGCGGTGGGGAACATGATCTCGACGATGAACGGGCCGAGCACCGCCCCCACGAGGGTGCCGATCGCGGCGAGGCCGGCCACCGCCACGAGCAGGCGCTTGAGCCCGACGCGGAAGTCGCCGAGGTGGCCCGAGTGGGCGAGCGTCGACAGCTTGGGCAGCAGCGACGCCTGCACGGCCTGGAACAGGAACAGCGGGATGCGGGCGATCACCACGCCGTTGACGAAGCGGCCGGCGGCCTCGGCCTGCGAGTCGGATGCCAGCAGCTCGACGATGACCGGGCCGACGTTCATGAGGGTGAACGCGCACAGCGACGCCACCAGCAGCATGCCGAGGGCGCTGCCCACCTCGGAGAACGAGGCGTCGGGCCCCTCGTCGAGGTCGGGCTTCTGCACCCCGAGTGCCACGGGCACCGCGAGCAGCCCGGCGATGCCGACGGCCACGCCGAAGGGACCGGCGGTGTTCACGCCGATGACGAGCAGCAGCACGCCGCCGAGCACGCGGATGAACCCGTCGGCGCCGATGTAGACGCCGTAGCCGTTGAACCGACCGCTGCCCGACAGGCAGCCACGGGTGATGTGGCCGGCCATCGCTCCGGCGAGACCGAGACCCAGGCCGAGGAGCAGCAGGTACTGCTCGTCGAAGAGGTGCTCGGTGATCCACCCGGCGCCGAAGATCAGCAGCACGCTGACGCCGAGGAACAGCCCGACGCCGATGGTGGCGGCCCTGCGGACGACCGGCAGCCCGCCCTCGTTGCGGGCGCGGCGCTCGGCGAGGGCACGGCTGATCTCCTGCTCGAGCGGCAGGAACAGCCCCGGCCCGATGAGGAACACCATGCTCCACAGCACCCCGAGCGGGGAGTACTGGGCCCTGCTCAGCGCCCTGTCGGCGAAGAACAGAAAGCCGTACGCCGACAATCCAGCGACGATCAACCCCACTCCGACCGCGGCCGTGCCGGTAGGAAGGGGATTGCGGCGCCTCGCAGCCTCCAGCAGCGCAGCCATCACGGGAGAGGGTACTCACATCGGGTGACGCGAGGCACAAAAACCGCTCCCCACCAGGGCCTTCGATGTGACCGGGCGGTAACGAGCGGCCCGATCACCCCCCGACAACCCGCGGCAGGAGGTCGCTGATCGACCCGCGCAGCACGACGTCGGCGAGGTGGTCCATCGCCGTCTCGCTGCCGTTGACGATCACGATGCGAGCCCCCGCGATGCGGGCGACGGGCACGACGTCGGCCACCGGGTACACCGCCAGCGTCGAGCCGACGGCCAGCAGCATGTCGGCGCGGCGGGCGGCCGCCGCGGCGGACTCGATGTCGCCGGGCACGAGGTTCTGCCCGAAGCTGATCGTGGCCGACTTGAGGATGCCGCCACAGGTGAGGCAGTGCGGGTCGGCCTCGCCCGCCTGCACGCGGTCGAGGGCAACCTGCATCGGTGCCCGCTCGTCGCACGACATGCACACCACCTCGTGCACGGTGCCGTGGACCTCGACGACCTTGGCCGGGTCGGTGCCCGCCGCCTGCTGCAGGCCGTCGACGTTCTGGGTGATGACCGAGTCGAGCTTGCCGCGCTCCTCGAGCGTCACGATGGCGCGGTGCCCGTCGTTCGGCCCGGCCGCCCACGCGGGGTGCTCCAGCCGGTCGCGCCACGCCCGGCGGCGGACCTGCGGGTCGCCCATGTAGTGCTGCAGCGTGGCCCGCTTCTCGGCCTCGGGGTCGCGGGTCCACACGCCCTCGGGGCCGCGGAAGTCGGGGATGCCGCTGTCGGTGCTGATGCCCGCCCCGGTCAGCACCACGATGCGATCGCTCTCGTCGACCCAGGCGCGGACCTGGTCGACCTGCTGCTCGAGCTCGTCGGGAGCGTCGAGCTCGTCGGGAGCGTCGAGCTCGTCGGGAGCGTCGGGAGCGTCCGGATCGTCGCTCACCCTTGACACAGTACCCGCGTGACGAGAAATACTGAAAGTCAACGAACGACTTCCCCGGACTGCCCTCAGTCGTTCCTTGCTGGAGACCGCAATGCACCCGCGCGACATCCCGTCCGACATCCCATCGCTGTTCGTCGTCCCCTGGCCCGACCCGGTCATCGACCAGGTGGGCCACGACCCCCGATCGGTCTACGTCGAGCGCTTCTGGCTCGGCATCCTCGGCCCCAGCGCCACGTGGCTCGTGCGCCACCTCGTCGATCGCCTCGACCGCGCCCCCGAGGGCTGCCAGCTCGACCTCGACGAGTGCGCCACCGCCCTCGGCCTGGGCCGCCGCCCCGGTGCCCAGGGCGTGTTCCCCCGCACGCTGGCCCGCTGCTGCCAGTTCGGGGCGACCCGCCTCGTCGACGCGGGAACGCTGCAGGTCCGTCGGCGCCTGCCGCCACTGACCAGGCGGCAGATCGCCCGCCTCCCCGAGTCGTTGCGCGCCGACCACGCCCGATGGATGGACACGCCGCCGGCCGCCATCGCCGACGACATGCGCGACCGGGCGCGCCGCCTGGCGCTGTCGCTCGTCGAGCTGGGCGAGGACGGCGCCGGCACCGAACGTCAGCTGCACCGGTGGCGCTTTCACCCGGCCCTCGCCAGCGAGGCCACCGCCTGGGCGCTCGACCGCCACGTCTCCGCCTCCGACGACACGGCGGCCTGACGCGGCCGCGCCGCCCGGTCCCGAGGTGCTCCGGCAGGCGGCGAGGTCATAGGTTCCACAGGTGAACGCCCGAGGTCATGGGTTCCGGATCCGGAACCCTGACCTCGTCCTGCTGGTTCCGGAACCCATGACCTCGCCCGCCCGCGCTCCCCTCGCCCGACCGATCTCGCTGCGGGCGCCCGCCGTCCTGGTGGCGGTGGTCGTGGCCCTGGCCACGACGGGGTGCACGTCGGCAGGCGACGACGACACGACCCGGCACGAGCCCGAGGAGACGACGGTGACCGAGCCCGCCGAGCCGATCGTCGCGGCACGCGACGACCCGTTGCCGATCGTGACCCCGACACCCCAGGCCATCTCGTGGAGCGGGCCGGACGTCGACGTGCCGTCGTCGGTGACCGTCGAGGCGCCCGACGGCACGGACCCGGCCGCCGTCGAGGTCGTCACCGAGGTGCTGCGGGGAGCCGGAGCCGGTGAGGTGGAGTTGCGCGCCCCCGGAGGCGACGAGGACGGCGGCGGCCTGACGGTCCACGTCGGAGCGCTGGCCGACCCGGGCGTGCTCCCGGAGCTCGCCACCGTCGGCCTCGCCCCGCCCGCGGACCCGCGGCCCGAGGGCTACGCCCTCGCCGCCTACACCCGCACCGACGGCTCGGCCCGGGTGGTGGTGGCCGGGGTCGACGCCGCAGGGACGTTCTACGCCGCGCAGACGCTGCGCCAGCTCGCCGGCGAGGGCACGATCGCCGGCGTCGCCGTCACCGACCAGCCCGCCATGGCCCACCGGGGCACGATCGAGGGCTTCTACGGCAGCCCCTGGACGACCGAGGAACGGCTCGACCACCTCGCCTTCGCGGGCCGGTTCAAGCTCAACACCTACATCTACGCCCCCAAGGACGACCCGTACCACCGCGACCGCTGGCGCGAGCCGTACCCGCCCGACCGGGCCGAAGGGCTGCGGGTCCTGGTCGAGGCGGCCGCCGCCAACCACGTGCGGTTCACGTTCGCCGTCTCTCCCGGCGTGTCGGTCTGCTACAGCGACCCGGCCGACCTGAGCGCCCTGACCGCCAAGTTCGAGGCCCTGTACGCGCTGGGGGTCCGGGCGTTCTCGGTCGCACTCGACGACATCGACCACACCCGGTGGAACTGTCCGGCCGACGGCGACCGTTACGGGCCCCCGTCGACCGAGGCCTCGGCACGCGCCCAGGTCGACCTGCTCAACGCCGTCCAGGCCGGATTCGTCGCCGCCCACCCCGACGTCATGCCGCTGCAGATGGTGCCCACCGAGTACCGCGGCACCGGCGACAGCCCCTACCGAGCCGCCCTGCGGGCGGGCCTCGCCCCCGGCATCGAGGTGATGTGGACGGGGCCGTACGTCGTGCCGGCCGAGATCACCGTCGCCCACGCCACGGCAGCCGCCGAGACCTACGGGCGGTCGCTGTACGTGTGGGACAACACGCCGGTCAACGACTTCCCGCCCACCGAGGGGCGCCTGATCCTGGCGCCCTACGCCCGCCGCGAGCCCGGGCTGTCGGGCCAGGTCACGGGCGTCGTGCTGAACCCGATGAACCAGGCGGCGGCGAGCAAGGTCCAGCTCGTGGGCGGGGCCGACTTCGCCTGGAACGACTCGGCGTACGACCCGGGGCGCGCCCATCGCGCCGCGGCCTCGTTCCTGGCGGACGACGACACCGCCACCGTCGACGCGCTGCTGGCGTTCCTCGACCTCGAGAACCTGGCGCCCACGTCGGCCAGCTCGGGCATCGTCTCCCAGCCGCAGGCCCCCGCCCTCGCCGGCAGCCTCGACGCGTTCCGGGCGGCGTGGTCGGCGGGCGACCGCGCCGGGGCCCTCGCCGGCCTGCGGCCCGTGGCCGAACGTGTCGCCGGCGCTCCCGACCTCATCCGGGCGAACGTCGCCGACGACGCGTTCGTGGCCGACTGCGCGCCGTGGCTCGAGGCCACCGCGCTGTGGGGCCGGGCCTTCGTCCGCACGCTCGACGGCCTGACGGCGCGGGTGGCGGGGGACGAGGCGACGGCCGGCGTCGCCTTCGCCGAGTCCGACGCGCTGGTCGGCCAGGCCGAGGCGATCCGGACGATCCCCGGCGAGACCCGCCCCGAGGGTCCCGTGCGGGTCGGCGACGGCGTGCTCGACGACTTCCTGGCCACCGCGGACACCCTGGGCTGACGGCCGGAGGACACGTCCGCCGCCACGGTCCCTCCCGCCGGCCGGCAGCGCTCGTTACTGTCGAAACGTGTCCGCCATCTCCGTCTCCGGGCTGACCAAGACGTTCGGCCACGTGCGCGCCCTCGACGACCTGGACCTCGAGGTCGCCACGGGCGAGGTCCACGGCTTCCTCGGTCCGAACGGGGCCGGGAAGTCCACCACCATCCGGGTGCTGCTCGGTCTGCTCCGCGCCGATGCGGGCGAGTCCACGCTGCTCGGCGGCGACCCCTGGCACGATGCCGTCGTCCTCCACCGTCGTCTCGCCTACGTCCCCGGCGACGTGACGCTGTGGCCCAACCTGTCCGGCGGCGAGGTCATCGACCTCCTCGCCAAGCTCCGTGGTGGGCTCGACAGGGGCCGGCGCGACAAGCTCCTCGAGCGCTTCGAGCTCGATCCGACGAAGAAGGGCCGCACCTACTCCAAGGGGAACCGGCAGAAGGTCGCGCTGGTCGCGGCCCTCGCATCCGACGTCGAGCTGCTCATCCTCGACGAGCCCACGTCGGGCCTCGACCCGCTGATGGAGGCGATCTTCCAGGACACCATCCGAGAGATCATCGACGACGGGCGCACCGTGCTGCTGTCCAGCCACATCCTCGCCCAGGTCGAGGCCCTGTGCGATCGGGTCACGATCATCCGCGCCGGTCACGCCGTCGAGCACGGCACCCTCGCCGACCTGCGCCACCTCACCCGCACCGCGATCTCGGTCGAGACCGAGCGTCCCGTCACCGGGCTGGAGGGCCTGCGCGGCATCCACAACCCGGTCGTGGAGGGCCTGCGCGCCAAGTTCGACGTCGACACGGCCCACCTCGACGCGGCCGTCCGGCACCTCACCACGTTCGGCATCCGCACCCTCACCAGCCAGCCGCCCACGCTCGAGGAGCTGTTCCTCCGGCACTACGGAGACGAGATCGCGCTGCTCGAGGGCACCGACCTCGAGGGCGCGAGCGGATGACCACGGCCGACGCCACGGGCGGCGTCACCACGTCGCCCGCCCCCACGCGCGCCGACCGACACCGAGACGCCGAGCAGGGCGGCGGCCTCACCGGCACGTGGACGCTCGTGCGGTTCATCCTGCGCCGCGACCGCGTGCGCCTCCCGGTCTGGATCGTCGGCATCGTGCTGCTCGTCCTGTCCACCGCAGCGAGCATCGGCGATCTCTACCCGACGCAGGCCGACCTCGACACCGCGGCGGCCACCGCGGCCGACAACGCCGCCCTCCTCGCCCTCCAGGGGCCCGACTACGGCCTCGACACCCTCGGCGGCCAGGTCGTGTTCAACATGGGCGCGTTCGGTTACGTGGTCGTGGCGCTCATGGGCATGTTCCTCGTCGGGCGGCACACCCGGTCCGACGAGGAGAACGGGCGCACCGAGCTGCTGCGCGCCACCGTGCTGGGCCGCAACGCCCCGGTCACCGCGGTGCTGTTGGTGGCGGCCGCCGCGTTCGCCGTGCTGGGCGCGCTCATCGCCCTCTCCCTCATGAGCCAGGACCTCCCCACCGAGGGCTCGGTGGTCTACGGGGCCGCCATGGGCGGGTTCGGCCTCTTCTTCGCCGGCGTCACCGCCGTGACCGCGCAGGTGACCGAGCACAACCGCACCGCGCTCGGCACCGCGGGTGCCGTCCTCGGGGCGTCGTACGTGATCCGGGCGATCGGTGACATCGGCGACGGCACGCTCTCGTGGTTGTCCCCCATGGGGTGGGCGATGGCGTCCCGCCCGTTCGCCGGCGAGCGCCCGTGGACGCTGCTGCTCCTCGCCGGGACGACCCTGGTCCTCGTCGGCGTGGCGTACGCGCTGCTGGGCATCCGTGACCTCGGCGGCGGGCTGGTGCCGCCCCGGCCCGGTCCCGCCCGCGCCTCGTCCGCCCTCACCCGGCCGCTGGGGCTCGCCGCCCGCCTGCAGCGCGGCTCCGTCCTCGGGTGGGCGGCGGCGCTGGCGCTGACGGGTGTCGCCTACGGCTCCGTCGGCCAGGACGTCGGCGACCTCATCGGCGACAACGACGCGTTCGAGGACATCATCGCCCAGGCCGGCGGCAGCCTGACCGACTCGTTCTTCAACACGTCGCTGCTGATGATGTCCCTGATCACCGGCGGGTTCGCCGTGTCGTCGGTGCTGCGCCTGCGCAGCGAGGAGACGGGCGGCCGGGCCGAGGTGCTGCTGGCCACCGCGGTGCTCGCGCGCTCGCTGGGCGGCGTCGCACCTCACCGTCGCCATCGCCGGCTCGGCGGCCATCATGCTGCTCGCGGGCCTGGGGATGGGGGTCACGTACGCGGTGATCGCCGGCGACGCCGAGCAGGTCGGGCGACTCGTGGGGGCGGCGGCCGCCTTCGTCCCGCCTCTGTGGGTCGTGGTCGGGCTGGCCTTCGCGGTGTTCGGCCTGGCGCCACGGGCGGTGGCGGCCGCGTGGGCGGCACTCGGCCTGTTCGTCGTGATCGGGCTCTTCGGCCAGCTGTTCGGGCTGCCCGACTGGCTCATGGACGTGTCGCCGTTCCAGCACGTGCCCCAGATGCCGGTCGAGGGCTTCTCGCTCGGCTCCACGCTCGCGCTCGTGGCTGTCGCCGCCGCCCTGCTCGCCGCCGGCTTCGTCGGGTTCCGCCGGCGGGACGCCGGCTACTGATCCGGCGCCGCACGCGAGGGCGAGGCCTTCGCGGGCGTGCGGTAGGCGGAGAGCAGGTGGAGCAGCGTGCGGACGCCGAAACCCGTGCCGCCCTTGCGGGTGAGCACGTCGTCCTCGGGCGAATCGGCCGGACCGGCGATGTCGAGGTGGGCCCAGGGGATGCCGTCGCCGACGAACTCCTGCAGGAACACGCCGGCCACCGAGGCACCGCCCCAGCGCTTGCCCGAGATGTTCTTGAGGTCGGCCACCTCGGAGTCGAGCTCCCCCCGCATGTCGGGGGGCAGGGGCAGCGGCCACACGGGCTCGCCCTCGGCGTCGGCCGCGGCCTGCACCTGGTCGAGGAATCCCTCGTGGTTGCCCATGAGCCCGGCGGTCTTCATGCCGAGCGCCACCATGCACGCTCCGGTCAGGGTGGCCAGGTCGACGATCGCATCGGGCTCGTCCTCGGTGGCGAGCGCCAGCGCGTCGGCCAGCACGAGCCGGCCCTCGGCGTCGGTGTTGAGCACCTCGACCGTCGTGCCGCTGCGGATGCGCAGGACATCGCCCACCCGGGTGGCGTCGCCGCCCGGCATGTTGTCGGTCAGCGGCAGGTAGCCCCGCACCCGGACGGGCGGCTGCACGGCGTCGAGGGCGGTGAAGGCCGCCAGCACGGCCGCGGCCCCCGCCATGTCGCCCTTCATCCCGATCATCGAGTCGCTGGTCTTGAGCGACAGCCCGCCCGAGTCGAACGTGATGCCCTTGCCCACCAGGGCGACCGTGCCGCGCACCTTGCCCGGCGGATCCCAGGTGAGCTTCACGAACCGGGGCTCCTCGATCGAGCCACGGTTGACGCCGAGCAGCCCGCCGAGCTTCTCGTCCTCGATGGCATCCCGGTCGAGCACCTCGATGTCGAAGCCCTTGAGATCGGCGAGCTCCTCGGCCCGGGTGGCGAAGGCCGACGGGGTGAGGGTGCCGCCGGGCTGGTTGACGAGGTCGCGGGCGAGGCGCACGGCCTCGCCGACGGCCCGCCCGCGGCTCAGCGCCGCCTGCACCCGGTTGCCGCCCTTGCCGACCACCATGAGCGACTCGATGTGGCTGGGCTCGGGATCGGACTTGAGCGCGGTGTAGCGGTAGGCCCCCAGCAGGGCCCCTTCGGCCACGGCCTGCGCCACGGCCGGCCGGTCGAGCCCCTCGGGCACGCCGTCGAGCACGTCGATGGCGAGGTGCGTCTGGCGCCGGGCCGCCCGGGCCAGCGCCGCGGCCGCCCGGCGGTAGGTGGGGACGTCGACGTCGGCGGACGGGCCGAGCCCCAGCGCCACGACGATCCTCCCCTCGGCGCCCGGAACCACGCACGACGAGCCGGCCTCGCCGGTGAACCCCTGCGCCTCGAGGAAGCCTCGATCGAAGCCGTCGGGCAGGTCCCCGGCCGCGATCGCGTCGGCGAACACCCCCACGCCCACCGCGTCGACCGCGAGGTGACCGTCGCCGTCATCGGTGGCGGTGGGCAGGGCGCGCGTCAGCTCGATGGCGATGGACATGCCCTGAACACTACGAGTGGCTGCGCCGCGATGGGTGATTACGGGAGCTCGAACTGCACCGACGCCCGCTCCGCGGTGATCGGCTCGACCAGCTCGCGGATCAGCGACCGGTGCGCTGGGTGGTCGCGATAGGCCTCGTACGCGTTGGCGTCGGCGAACTCGCCGACCACGGCGTAGTCCCAGGACCCGGCGTTGAGGCCGAGGGCGCGCCCGTGCTGGTAGCGAGCGGGCTCGATCGCGCCGGTCTCCTCGGGCATGGTGGTCAGTCCCGCAGCCAGGGCCTCGATCTGCGCCTCGGAGGCGTCGTCGGTGAAGCGGAACAGCACGGCGTGACGGATCGGCATGCCGCCGACTATTGCAGGCCGCGGTAGGTGCCGCCGTCGACGGGGACCGCCGTGCCGACCACGAAGCGCGCGTGCTCGGAGCAGAGGAACGCCACGACGGCGCCGAAGTCGTCCGCGTCCCCCACGACGCCGGCCGGCACACCGTCGGCCGCGCCGGCGGTGTCGCCGCCGTAGAGCGACCGCAACCGTTCGGTGTCGTGCAGGCCGGGCTGCACCGAGTTCACGGTCACGCCCTTCGGCGCGACCTCGAGCGCCAGCGTCTTGAGGAAGGCGGTCACGCCGGCGCGGGCGGTGTTCGACAGGATGAGGTGCGGGATCGGTTGGCGGACCGACACCGACGTGATCGCCACCACCCGGCCCCAGCCCCGCTCGCACATCGCGGGCACCGCGGCCGCGCACATGGCGACGGTCGACAGCAGGTTCAGCTCGAGCGCCGGCAGGTAGGCCTCGACCGGCGTGGAGGCGAACGATCCGGGCGGGGGCCCTCCGGCGTTGGGCACGAGGATGTCGACCTGCCCGAGGGCCTCGGTCGCCGCCTCCACGAAGCCGGTGGCGCCCGCGGCCGTCGACACGTCTGCCACGAGGGGCACGGCACCGTCGATGCCCGCGGCCGCGGCGTCCACGCGTGCGCGGTCGCGTCCGCAGATCGCGACCCGCACCCCCTCGGCCGCCAGCGCCCGCGCCGAGGCGAGGCCGAGGCCCGACGACGCGCCGGCGACTGCCGCGGTGCGACCAGCGAGGCCGAGGTCCATGGCCGGAAGCTACCCGCCGTCGACCGGGACGTCGCGGCTGAGCAGGTGCTCGCCCTCGACCCAACGGGCCTGGACCCACAGCAGCGACGACAGGCGGTTCAGGTAGGCCGGCACGTGCGAGCCGTCGACCGCCACGCCCACGGACTCGCGCTCGGCGCGGCGCACGACCGTGCGGGCCACGTCGAGCTGGGCGGCCAGCGGGGTCTGGCCGGGCACGACGAAGTTGGCCGGAGCCTCGAACCGGTCGCCGAGAGCGTCGACCAGGGCGGCGATGCCGTCGACCATGGCGGCCGACACCCGGGTCTGGTCATCGGTCAGCTTGTGGTGGTTCTCGGGCAGCGTCGCCAGCTCGCCCATGAGCACCCACAGGTCGCGACAGGCCTGGGTGAGCTGCTGGTCGAGCTCGCTTCCCGGCGGGCACTGCGACCGGGCGACCCCGATCACCGCCTGGGCCTCGTCGACGGCACCGAGCGCCCGGGGATGGGCCGAGTCCTTGGGCACGCGGCCGCCGAACAGCAGGCCGGTCGTGCCGTCGTCGCCCTTGCCGGTGTACAGGCGGGTCACGGGGCGGACCCTACCTCCTGCGCCGCCGAACACCGGGAGGCCCTGGTCAGCGCCAACCCTCGACGTCTACCTCAGGGCGAGACCGCCACGTCAGTCAGTACCCCGCCGCCGCGTCGACGAGGCCGACGAGCGGCGCGCCGGCTCTCCAGCGGCGGACGTTGTCGGTGATCCGCGCCGCCAGCAGCGGCTCGGCCATCTCCTCGGTGTTGGCCGTGTGGGGCGTGACGATGGCGTTGGGCAGGTCCCACAGCGGATGCCCGTCGGGCAGGGGCTCGGGATCGGTGACGTCGAGGCCCGCACTGCCGAGGGTGCCGTCGCGGAGGGCCGCCACCAGGTCGTCGGTCACGACGTGGCGACCTCGGGCGACGTTGACCAGGCACGCGCCCTCGGCCAGCAGAGCGAGGCGGCGGGCGTCGACGAGGCCCTCGGTGCCCGGGGTGAGCGGCAGGGCGAGCACGACCAGCGCGGCGCCGGTCAGGGCGCCGTCGAGATCGTCGACGGCGACGACGCGGGCGGCGCCGGCCATCGGCTCGGGCGTGCGGCGCACGACCGTGACCTCGCAGCCGAAGGGCCCCAGCAACCGCAGCAGCGACGCCGCGATGCCGCCGCCACCGACGATCGTGACGCGGGCGCCCAACAGGTTCTCCCCCCGCGGCGCCGTCCACCGGCCGGCGCGGGCGTAGCGATCGATGCCGCGGAGCCCGGCGAGGGACAGCGCCAGGGCGTGCTCGGCCACCGGCTCGGCGTAGACGCCCTTGCCGCACGTCCACGTCCGCTCGGCGTGCGCCCGCACCACGTCGAGGTAGGGCTCGATCCCGGCCCAGGGCAGCTGCACCCACCGGAGCTGCGGGTGCTCGTCGAGCACCGCGGCGAGGCCGGTGGCGTCGGCGGGATCGGTCCACACGAGCACCTCCGCCCCACCCGGATCGACCACCCGCCCGCCTCCGGTGGTGACCGCCCTCGCGAGGTATCCGGCACGGGGCAGCACGGCGACGGTGGGAGCCTCGTCGGTGGTCACCGCGCGACCCTAGGCGCCCGACCGGCTCACCCCGTCGAGGCCAGCGCGGGCTCGGTCTCGGGCGACACGACGCCGGCCAGCAGCCAGCCCGCCAGGCCGGCGATCACGAAGCCCACCCCGTTGAGCACCCCGTGCGTGTTGGCCATGTCGCGCACGCTGAGGGCGGGCACGTCGACGTGCTGGGCGAGTGCCCACTGCACGGCCAGCAACATCGGCACCAGCGGCGACAGCGACGAGATCACGAGGAGGATGCGGCCGACCCACTGGGCCAGGCCGTGCTCCCACGACGGCACCACGCGCGCCTGCGAGTTGGACGTCGCCAGCAGGAACGTGCCGAAGCCGACCGTCCAGGCGGCCACGGTCACGACGACAGCACCCCCGACCTGCGCCACCCCCGAGTCGGTGACGAACCCGGTGGCCACGATCGGCGGTCCGACGATCGAGGCGACGCTGCCGATCGACAGCGCCACCCGGCTCGCCATCCAGTCGGCGCACGCCAGGCCGGTGGCCGCCAGGATCGACATGCCGAACCCGGCGTAGTGGAAGTGCACGGCGGTGAGCCGCACGATGTCGCTCGACAGGTCGAACGGGTTGAGCCCGAGCCGGCTGATGACGAGCCAGGCCCCGCCGACGCTCAGGTACCCCAGGCCGACGGCGAGCGTGACCATGGCCAGCGGCCACCGCACGAGGTCGATCGACGGCGAGTCTCCGGACGCGACCCGGCCGACCACCACGACGCCGCCGGCGGTGGCACACACGCACACCGCGAACCACAGGGTGGCGACCGCCGCGGCGCCGGGCCCTTCGGGCAGCAGCAGCGCCACCACCGCCGCGACGGCTCCGACGGGTTGCGCGCGCCGTGCCAGCAGCACCGGCGCCGGGGTGCTGTCCCCCAGCACCCGCTCGGTCACCGTCAACCCGAGCCCGGCGACCACGACCGGCCCGGCCGCGAGAAGCACGTCGATGATGTCGATGACCGGAACGCTAGTGGCGCGCGCGAACCCGGAGGCCGCGCCCACCCAGGCTCGGGCACGCCGATCCGTCGGTCCGGACCAGGCGCCGCCGCCCTCACCCGAGACGGAACCCCCGCCGGTCCGCCATCCGCCGCAGCGTCCGGGCGTTGCGCACCGCCGCCGCGCCGTGGTCGTTGTTGAAGTACACGAACACGTCGGCTCGCCGGGCCCCGGGCCAGGCGGCGTCGATGCGGTCCAGCCACGTCCCGAGGGCCGCGCGCCCGTACGACGGCGGGGGCGAGGCCGTGCCCTCGTGCAGGCGGACGTACCCCCACGCCGCGGTCGGCCACAGCGGGGTGATCGGACGGCCGCGGCGGTCGGCCCAGCACAGGGCGGCGCCGCGGCGCTCGAGCACCCCACGGACCTCGTCGGCCCACCACGACTCGTGCCGGGGCTCGACGGCCACCCGCGACCCCGGCGGGAAGGCGGCCAGGCAGGTGTCGAGGCGCTCGGGCTCCGCGCGCAGGTTCGGCGGCAGCTGGAGCAGGTAGGGCCCGAGACGGTCGCCCAGGCCCGCGGCGCGCTCCACGAGGCGCTCGACCGGCTCGCGTGGGTCGCGCAGGCGACGGATGTGCGTGAGGTAGCGGCTCACCTTCACCGCCACGACGAACCCGTCGGGCGTCTCGGCGCGCCAGCGTTCGAAGACCGAGCGCTCGGGCAGGCGGTAGAAGGCGTTGTTCACCTCGACCGTGGCGAGCTCGCGGGCGTAGTGCCCGAGCCAGGCCCGCTGGGGAACGCCCTTCGGGTACACGGCGTCACGCCAGTCGGCGTACTGCCATCCCGACGTCCCGACCAGCAGGGCCACTCCCCACCCCTACCCGGATCGCGGCGGCCGCGCCCGGAGTCAACGTTGCAGGGCCTGCTGACATAACCTCGTGAACGGGTGGCTGGGTCCCACAAGCGGTCGTCTCACCGGCTCGGTCACCGCGGCGGAGCGAGTTGGAGGAGGTCGACGACCATGGCCACGAGCGTGCCGGGCGCCACACGCCAGGCCATCATCTCCGCGGCCGAGCGGCTCTTCGCCGCCCACGGCATCGACGGCGTGTCGTTGCGGGAGATCAACCGGTCGGCCGGGCAGAGCAACACCGGGGCCGTGCAGTACCACTTCGGCGACCGCGACGGGCTGGTGCTCGCCATCATCGCCAAGCACCGCCGCTCGACCGAACCGCGGCGCCACGCCCTGCTCGACCACTACGAGGACGTCGGCGTCGACGACCTGCGGACGCTCGCGGCCGCCCTCGTCGCGCCGGCGGCCGCCAAGCTCAACGACCCCGACGGCGGCCGCGAGTACCTCCAGGTCTCGGCCGAGTTCTACAGCCGCGCCAACCGCTCGACCCGCCTCCCCGAGCTCGGCCCCGCCGACAGCATCGCCCGCTGGCACAAGCTGCTCGACCCGCTCGTGCCCGACGAGGAGCGCGTGATGCTGCACACCCGCTTCCCCGCCATCCGCTTCGCCTTCGTCGAGCTGTCCCGGCGGGCCGGCGCCGAGCCGCGCGAGGACGACCGGCTGTTCGTCAGCCATCTCACCGACCTGGTCGCCGCCCTCCTGTCGTCGACGCCGTCGCGGCCGACCGGGCGTCTCCTCCGGCAGCGCGCCCACGGGGCGTCGGCCTGACCACCACCTGCGGCTACGCTCGCCGCAGGACGGACGAGAGCGGGTTGCATGGCGGCACGTGCGGTCACGGAAGACGGGCCGCTCGCGCCCGAGCGGCTGACGGGCGAGACGGCGAGGGACGGGCTGACCCGGCTGGGGGTCGGGTCGGGTGTCGGGTTCGTGGCAGGCGCCCTCATCGGTGGGGTCGGCGGGCGGCTGGCCATGTTGCTCCTGCGAGTGACGTCCGACTCGTCGGTGATCGGCCTGCAGACCGACGACGACTTCCGCATCGGATCGTTCACGTCCGACACCATCTTCCTCATCGTGCTGACGGCGATCGCCGGCGCTGCACTCGGCGCCGCGTACGTCGCGGTCCGACGCTGGCTGCCCCGGAACCACCGGCCCGTCGTCGCGGCTGTGGTGCTCGGCGCCGTCGGCGGGGCGGCGATCATCGACCCGGTGGGGGTCGACTTCACCGTTCTCGACCCGTTGTGGCTGGCGGTGGCGCTGTTCGTCGCGCTGCCGGCCGCGTTCGGTGCCGCGCTGGCCCGGGGTGTCGAACGGCTCATCCCGTGGGCGAGCGACCGGCAGCCGCCCGTGCTCGTCCCGTTGGTCGCGCTGCTCCCGATCGCCGTGTTCGTCCCCGCGGCCGCCATCGTGGCGCTCGGGACCCTCGGGTGGGCGGCGCTGCGGCAGTGGCCCGCTGCCGGTCGGCTGTGGTGGTCGGCACCGGTCACGGTGGCCGGTCGCGTGCTGGGCGTGGGCGTGACCGCGCTGTCTTCGGTGATCCTGATCCAGGACGCCGCAGAGATCCTCTGACCCTGCGTGCGGGGCCCGCCGGCGTTTCCACTCGGCCCTGGTTGCCGGGGGTCGGTAGATTGGCGATTCAACTATGAGTGAGCACGAAGTGCGAGCGAATCATCAGCACAGTGTCCCTGCCGCCGCGCAGCGGCGACGACTCATCAGCGGGCCGGAGGCACGCCGATGAGTCGCTTCCTCGACCTCGTGAACGAACGTGTCGTCGTCTACGACGGGGCCACCGGCACCAACCTCCAGGAGCTGGGTCTCACCGCCGACGATTACGGCGGGCCCGACCTCGAGGGATGCACCGACATCCTGTCGGTGACACGGCCCGATGTCATCGCCGACCTGCACGAATCGTTCTTCCGGGTCGGGTCCGACGTGGTCGAGACCAACACCTTCGGCGCGTTCGCGGTGCCGCTCGGCGAGTACGCCATCCCCGAGCGGGCGCACGAGATCTGCGTCGCCTCGGCCCGCATCGCCCGCGAGGTGGCCTCCGGCTACGACGGGTTCGTGGCCGGGTCGATGGGCCCGGGCACGAAGTCGCCATCGCTCGGGCAGATCGGCTTCGTCGAGCTGCGCGACGCCTACGAGGTGATGGCTCGGGGCCTCATCGAGGGCGGCGTCGACCTGCTCATCACCGAGACCCACTTCGACATGCTCGCGGCCAAGGCCGCGGTCATCGGCGCCCGGCGGGCCATGGCGGCCCTGGGCACGTCGGTCCCGATCCAGCTCCAGGTCACGATGGAGCAGACGGGCACGATGCTGCTCGGTTCCGAGATCGGGGCCGCGCTCCAGGCGCTCGGGGCGCTGAAGCCCGACATCTTCGGGCTCAACTGCGCCACCGGTCCCTCCGAGATGCACGAGCACCTGCGGCACCTGTCGGCCAACGCCACGATGCCGATCTCGTGCCTGCCCAACATGGGCCTGCCGTCGGTCGTCGACGGGAAGATGCACTACGACCTCGCCCCCGAGGAGTTCGTCGAGTACCAGACCCGGTTCGTCACCGAGCTGGGCGTGCAGGTGGTCGGCGGGTGCTGCGGCTCGACGCCCGAGCACCTGCGCCAGCTCGCCGCCGTGGCCAAGGACCTGACGCCCGCCCGCCGCCAGCCGCGGCCCGAGCCCGGCGCCGCCTCGATGTTCAACGCCGTGCCGTTCCACCAGGACGCCAGCTTCCTCATCATCGGCGAGCGCACCAACGCCAACGGGTCCAAGAAGTTCCGCGAGCTGATGCTGGCGGGCGACTGGGACGCCTGCGTGAAGATGGCCCGCGACCAGGAGCGGGAGGGCGCCCACGTCCTCGACGTGTGCGTCGACTACGTGGGCCGCGACGGCACGCTCGACATGGACGAGGTGGTCAGCCGCTTCGCCACCCAGGTCACCGTGCCGCTGGTGCTCGACTCGACCGAGCCGCCGGTCATCGAGGCCGGCCTCCAGCGCCTCGGCGGCAAGGCCATCCTCAACTCGGCCAACCTCGAGGACGGCGAAGCGCCCGGCAGCCGGTTCGACCGGGTGTGCTCCCTCGCCGCCGAGTACGGGGCCGCGGTCATCGTGCTGCTCATCGACGAGGAGGGCCAGGCCCGCGACGTCGAGTGGAAGATGCGGGTCGCCCACCGCATCCACGACCTGGCGACCCGGCGCTACGGCATCCCGGCCGAGGACCTGATCTTCGACGCCCTCACGTTCCCCCTGTCGACCGGCGACGACGACCTGCGCCACGACGCCATGAACACCATCGAGGCGATCCGGCGCATCAAGGCCGAGCTGCCGGGCGTCAACACGGTGCTCGGCCTGTCGAACGTCAGCTTCGGCCTCAACCCCGCCGCCAGGCACGTGCTCAACTCGGTGTTCCTGCACGAGTGCGTCGAGGCCGGCCTCGACTCGGCGATCGTCCACGCGGCGCGCATCATGCCGCTCAACAAGATCCCCGAGGAGCAGGCCCAGGTCTGCCTCGACCTCATCTACGACCGACGCGACGAGGCCGCCGGCTACGACCCGCTGGCCAAGCTGCTCGACGTCTTCGCCGACGTGACGGTGGCCAAGGCGGAGAAGGAGGACCACAGCGGCTGGCCGGTCGACGAGCGGCTGAAGGCCCGCATCATCGACGGCGACCGCGAGGGCCTGACCGCCGACCTCGACGAGGCCATGGCCGAGGGCATCGCCCCGCTCTCCATCATCAACGACATCCTGCTGTCGGGCATGAAGGTCGTCGGCGAGCTGTTCGGCTCGGGCCAGATGCAGCTGCCGTTCGTGCTGCAGTCCGCCCAGACGATGAAGGCGTCGGTCGCCCACCTCGAGCCACACATGGAGAAGGTCGAGGGCGACTCGGGCAAGGGCCGCATCGTGCTCGCCACGGTCAAGGGCGACGTCCACGACATCGGCAAGAACCTGGTCGACATCATCCTCACCAACAACGGCTACGAGGTGCACAACCTCGGCATCAAGATCGGCATCGCCGAGATGATCGAGAAGGCGCAGGAGGTCCGCGCCGACGCCATCGGCATGTCGGGCCTGCTGGTGAAGTCGACGCTCATCATGCGCGACAACCTCGAGGAGCTGAACTCCCGCGAGCTGTCGACGATCCCGGTGCTGCTGGGCGGCGCCGCGCTGACGCGCAGCTACGTCGAGCGCGACCTCCGCGACATCTACGGCGGCCGGCTGTTCTACGGGAAGGACGCCTTCGAGGGCCTCCACGTCATGGACCGCCTCGGCGCCATCAAGCGCGGTACCGAAGACGACGACCCCGAGTGGGGCCGCGTCCCGTCCGACTCGCGCGTGCCGTCGCGGGCGTCGCTCGGCCTGGCCGAGAAGAGCGACCAGCCGCCGGCCGACCTGCCGGCGCGCTCGCCCGACGTCGTGACCGACAACGAGGTGTTCGTCCCGCCGTTCGTCGGCTCGCGGGTGGTCAAGGGCCTGCCGATCGACGAGATCGCCGGCTACCTCAACGAGACCGCGCTGTTCCGCAACCAGTGGCGGTTCCGGCCCGAGGGCGGCGAGAGCGACGACGAGTTCAAGGCCCGCATCCGCCCGACGCTGCGCGACGAGCTGGCCAAGGCCAAGGCCGACGGGCTGCTGGTCCCGCAGGTCGTGTACGGGTACTTCCCCGCCAACAGCGACGGCAACGACCTCGTGATCTGGACCGACGAGCTCCGCACCGCCGAGCAGGCCCGGTTCAGCTATCCCCGGCAGACGAAGGCGCCGTACTACTGCATCGCCGACTTCTTCCGGCCCGTCGACGGGCCCGAGGTCGACTACGCCGCCTTCTCCATCGTCACGATGGGTCCGGCCGTCTCCGAGCGCACGGCCAAGCTGTTCGCCGACGACCGCTACCAGGAATATCTGCTGCTCCACGGCCTCGGCGTCGAGATGGCCGAGGCGCTGGCCGAGTACTGGCACCGGCGCATGCGCGAGGAGTGGGGCTTCGCCCACGAGGACGGCCCCTCGCTCGCCGGGCTGTTCCGCCAGCAGTACCGCGGCGGCCGCTACTCGTGGGGCTACCCCGCGTGCCCCGACCTCGAGGACAACGTGACCGTGCTCGCCCTGCTCGACGGCGAGCGCATCGGCCTCGAGTGCAGCGAGGAGACGGGCTTCCAGTACCAGCCCGAGCAGACCACGTCGGCCCTCGTCTGCCACCATCCGCAGGCCAAGTACTTCGTCGCCCGCTGAGGCGACATCGCACACGGCCGTGGACGTGCCGCCGCCTCGACCGACCACCGAGCGGGTGCGTCACGCGTGGGCGCGCCTGGCCGCCGACGTCGACCTCTGGATCGCCACGGCAGCCGAGGACGGCGAGCCCTACCTGATCCCGCTGTCCTACCTGTGGCACGAGGATCGCATCGTCCTCGCCACCCCCGAGACGAGCACCACGGTGCGCAACGTGCGGCGCGACCCCCGGGTCCGCCTCACCCTCGACGGAACTCGAGACGTCGTGCTGATCGACGGCCGCGCCGAGGTCGCCCCGGCCGGCGACGTCGACGGCGCGCTGGCCGACGCCTATGCCGCCCACGCCGGCTGGGACCCGCGCGACGACCCGGCGACCGCCTGGATCGTCGTCACCCCGGTGCGCATCCGCGCCTGGCGCGAGGCCAACGAGCTCGCCGGTCGCGAGATCATGCGCGACGGCGTCTGGGCCACCTAGCCCGGCCGTCGACCGCCGCGCCGCGGTTCACCGTCACCTCGATCGTCATGAAGTACCGGACCGTGTCGCGTCGAAAGTCAGCGAGGGTCGCCTCCGACCACTCGTCCACGTCCCTCCGGTGGGCGTCGAGCGCGGCGGGCCACACCGCGGTCGGTCGACGCGAATGGCCACCTCCGCTCCTCGCGGCACGCGTCGTAGAGCCGCACGCGGCGGTCGAGTGCATCCTCGTCGGCGTTCTGGATGTCACGGGGCAGTGCGTGGAACCGCAGCGTGGCGCCATCGTCGATCTCGTCGTGGTCGAGCGACATGGACTGCCGCAGCGACACCCGGCCCGGGCGACCCGGTCGCGGTCGTCGTCGTGCCGGCGTCGGGCCCGCCCGCCGGTACGATTCGCCCGTGGACGAGCTGGCGGCCGAGGCGATCAGGGTCCTGCGCACCAACGACAGGGGCACGTGGACGCGGCCGTCGCCGCGCCTGTACCCGCACCAGTGGAGCTGGGACGCGGCGTTCGTCGCCATCGGCTGGGCCCACTTCGCGCCGCTGCGGGCGGTGACCGAGCTGCGGTCGCTGTTCCGGGGCCAGTGGGCCAACGGCATGGTGCCGCAGATCGTGTTCGACAACGGGGTGGCACTCGGTGCCTACGAGCCACGCCACACCACATGGGGGACCGCGGGGCTCTGCCCGCCCGCCGTGCCGACGAGCGGCATCTGCCAACCGCCGGTGCACGCCATCGCCCTCGCCCGGGTGCGCACGATCGCCTCCGGACGCGACGACGGCGCCCTCGCCGAGGTCGACCGCGCCGTGGCCGACCTGTACCCCCGGTTGGCCGCGTGGCACCGCTGGCTGCACTCGGCCCGCGACCCCGACGGCACCGGGCTCGTCACGGTCTTCCACCCCTGGGAGAGCGGGCTCGACAACTCGCCGCGCTGGGACGACGCGCTGGCGAACGTGCCGATGCGGGTGGAGTCGCCGGGGAGCCGGCCCGACCTCGCCCACGTGGCCGACGCGTCCGAACGGCCGACCGACGACGAGTACCGCCGGTACTTCACCCTCGTCCGTGAGCTGGTCGAGGCCGGCTACGACCCCGACCGCTCGCACCGCACCCACCCGTTCCGCATGGCCGACGTGCTGTTCACCGCCATCCTCGCCGCGGCCGACGACGAGCTCGCCGAGCTGGCCGTCGTCGCCGGGCAGCCGGGCGCCGCCGCCCGCCACCGGGCCGACGCCGAGCTGAGCCGGCGGGGCCTCGACGCCTGCTGGGACCCCGACCGCTGCGCGTGCGTCGATCGCGACCTCGTGGCCGACCGGTGGGTCTCGGCCGACACGATCGCCGGGTTCGCCCCGCTGGTCTCGGGCTGTGACGGCGACCGCAGCGAGGCGCTCGCCCACCGGCTGCTCGGCCCCAGCTACGCCGGCGCCGACGCGCTGGTCTGGGCCGTGCCTCCCACCACCGCGGTGACGGATCCGGCGTTCGATCGCCGGTCCTACTGGCGGGGCCCGACCTGGCCCGTCATCACCTGGCTGCTGTGGTGGGCGCTCGAGCGGGACGGTCACCACGCACCGGCGGACAGGCTGCGCGGCGCGGCACTGGCGCAGCTGCGCGACAGCGGGTGCAGCGAGTACGCCGATCCGATCGCCGGCGAAGCGCTCGGATCGGCCGCCCAGTCGTGGACCGCGGCCGTCGCCCTCGACTGGCTGGCCCACGATCCCGTGGCCGCGGCCGACCTGGTGTCCTGATCAGGCGATGGATGCCGCAGCCGGGGTCGGGGTCGGCCTCGTCATCCTGCTCAGCATGGTGGTCGGCATCGGCGGCCTCGCGTTCTGGGTGATCGCACTGGTCGACTGCGTCCGCAGGCCCGAGGCGGCGTACCGGGTGGCGGGCACCGAGAAGGTGACCTGGGTGCTGATCGTCGCCCTCGCGGGGTGGATCGGCGGCCTGATCTACTGGTTCAGCCAGCGTGGCCGCCTGCAGGACATCGAGCGGTCGGGCGTCGCCGACCACATCCCCGGCTACGGGGCGCCGTATCCGGGCGACGCGGCCGGTCCGCCGTCGCCGCCTCCGGCGTGGTATCCCGACCCGGGCAGCGGTGGCCTCCGTTGGTGGGACGGGCAGCGCTGGACCGAGCACGTCGCCGATCGTCCGGGCGGCTGACCGCCGGCCCCGAGGCGTGCGGCCATTGGCCCTCTCGCTCCGTGACGCGTGGCCCCCGAGCGTGAGATGCGGTATAGAAGCAGTGCATGTCCCTCCGCACGGCACTGGCGGGAGCGGCGACCACGGCGGTCGTCGTCGCCGCGCTCGGCAACCCCGCCGCCGTCGACGCCGCACGGGACAGCGACCAGCAGGCCATCGCGACCACGCTCGTCGGGTTCGCCGACTGGGACGTGGCCGACTCCCCGGGGGACGTCGCCGGCCTGGTCGCCCTGCGCCTCGGCGTGCTGGTCCTCATGGCGGGCCTGTTGTGCGCCCTGGTGGGCCGTTCCCGCTCGCGTGGGGCCGCGTTCCTGGGCGCATGGGGCGCGGTGGGCGTGGCCGCGGCGACGGCGGGCGCGGCGTCGTACGTGTACCAGGTGCTCGTCGTCTTCGACGGCGACACCGGTGCTCCGACCTACTTCGACGGCCTGGTGCTGGCGGTCAACGGAGGTGCGGCCTTCGGCCTGTGGGCCGGCTGGCTGGTGGCGCTCGTCGTGGCGCTCGTGACCCGGCCCGCCGCCGCGGTCGTCGTCGCACCGGATGCCGCGTACGCGGCGGCGCCTGCCCCCGGACCGGCGGCCGCCGCCGCCCGGATCTCCGAGCCGCCGCCGCCGTGGTGGGCGCCGACCCACGCGGCCGACTCCGGTGTCCGTCCCGGCCCCACGGCCTTCCCGCCCGGCGGCCTGGCCGCACCGGTCGTGACCGGGGGCGACGAGCCGGTCGCCCCGTTCCCGCCGCCGGCCCCGGCCGGCCGCCCACAGGACATGACCACGGCCTCGGGTGATCCGCACCCGTCCGATCCCGACGCCACCCGGCCTGTCGGGCTCCCGTCCGAGCGCGAGCGCGACGACGCCGAGCCGTCGGCGCCCGCACCGTCCCCGGTCCCGACCGACCCGGATGCCACCACCACCATGCCCGCCGACTCGGACGCACCCGACCAGACCGCGCAGATGCCCCGGCGGCCGGACAGGTAGAGCGGTCAGCCGACGGCGGCCGGCACCCGCTCGTCGGCCTCGGCCGGGCGCACGCCCCCCGGCCGCGGGCGCATCTCGGGGGCCGGGAGGCCGCCGGTGCCCTCGATGTCGAGGCTCGGCAGCAGCCGGTCGAGCCAGCGGGGCATCCACCAGTTGGCGTCGCCCAGCAGCTGCATCGTCGCCGGGACCAGGATGACACGGACGATCGTGGCGTCGACCAGGACCGCGACGGCGAGGCCGACGCCGAACATCTTCACGATCGGCTGCGGTCCGAGGACGAACCCGGCGAACACGCAGATCATGATCAGCGCGGCCGAGGTGATGACCCGGGCGGTGGACGAGATGCCGTTGATGACGGACGTGCGGTTGTCGCGCCCGTCGAGGTGCTCCTCGCGGATGCGGGACAGCAGGAAGACCTCGTAGTCCATGGACAACCCGAACAGCACCGCGAACATGAACATCGGCACGAACGACACGATCGGCACCGTCTCGTCGAGCCCGATCAGGCTCATTCCCCAGCCCCACTGGAACACGGCCACGACCACCCCGTAGGCGGCACCGATCGACAGCAGGTTCATGAGCGCGGCCTTCAGCGGCACCAGCACCGAGCGGAACACGACCATGAGCAGCAGGAAGCTGAGCCCGACCACGGCGCCGACGAACAGCGGCAACCGGCTGCCGACCTTGTCGGACAGGTCGATGAAGACCGCGGTGAGCCCGCCGACGTAGGCGCGGACGCCGGTGCCCTCGAGCGCCTCGGGCACGACCTCGCCGCGCAGGCGGTGGACGAGCTCGGTCGTCGCCTCGTCCTGGGGGGCGTCGGTGGGGATGACCATCACGATCGCGGCGTCGCCGGCGCCGTTGACCTCGGCCGGGGCGGCGACGTCCACCGCCGGGTCGGCGTCGAGACCTGCCGCGAGGGCGTCGAGGGCGGCGGCGTCGGCCGCCGTGTCGCCGGTCAGCTCGACCGACAGCAGCAGCGGGCCGTTGAACCCGTCACCGAACGCGTCGGCGGTGAGGTCGTAGGCCTTGCGCGTCGTGCTCGACGGTGGGTTCGTCCCGGCGTCGGTCTGACCGAGGCGCATCGACAGCAGGGGAACCGCCAACAGAACCAGCGCCGCGGTGCCGCAGATCATCCAGCGCCAGGGGTGGGCGGTGACCAGATCGCCCCACCGCTGCCACCGGTCGGGACGCAGGTCGGAAGAGGCCCCGAGGCGGTTCAGCCGCTCGTTCCACTCGTCGTCGACGGCTTCCCGCCGGCGCGTCCACGGCAGGCTGGCCCGGAGGAGGCGCAGGCCCGCGAACCCGAGCAGGGCGGGCAGCAGCGTGATCGAGGCCACGACCATCACGGCCACCACGACGGCGGACGACAGGCCCATGGCCGTCACGGCCGGGATGCCGGCGAGGGCGAGGCCGCTGATGGCGATGACGACCGTGCCGCCGGCGAACACGACGGCCTGCCCGGCGGTGGCGATGGCCCGGCCCGTGGCGTCGGCCACGGTGAGGCCGCCGCGCAGCTCGCTTCGGTAGCGGGTGACGATGAACAGGGCGTAGTCGATACCGACGCCCATGCCGATCATCGCGGCCAGCGAGCCCGACTCGGGCGGGATGTCGAGCACGATCCCGGCGAGCAGGATCAGCGCCGTGCTCGTGCCGAGGCCGACGGCGGCGATGGCCAGCGGCAGGCCCATGGCGATGACCGACCCGAAGGCGACGAGCAGGATGACGACGGCGCCGAGGACGCCCAGCATCTCCGCCGAACCGGTCTCGGGCGACTCTGCGTACTGCGGCAGGTCGCCGCCCAGCTCGACCTGGAGGCCGGCGTCGCGGGTGGGCGCGACCGCCTCCTCGAGCTGGTGGTAGGCGTCGGCGCCCAGCTCCTGGGTGTCACCTTCGTACTGGACCCGCGCCAGCGCGGTGTGGCCGCCCTCGGAGATCAGGCCGACCGCCGCCGGATCGACGACGGTCGAGACGCGCGGCAGCTCGCCGAGGCGCTCGACCAGGTCCGCGACGGCCTGCTGGCCTTCACCCGTGCGCAGGTCGCCGTCGTCGGTGTGCACGACGACCTGGGCGCTGCCGCCGGCCGCCTCGGGGAACCGCTCGGTGAGGACGTCCAGCGCCTTCTGCGACTCGACGTTCGGGATGCGGAAGTCGGACGAGTACCCGCCGCCCGACGCACCCGCGGCGCCCCACAGCACGGCCGCGGCGACGAGCCATCCGAGGAGGACCAGCCATCTGCGGTTGACCGCAAATCGTCCGAGGCGATGGAGGGCACGCGACATAGGATCAAGGTTACGAAGAAAATGTCAGTAACTGCCATAAGGCAGGGAGTGTCGTATGTCACTGGACGTCAGCCCTTCGTCACCCGAGACGGCGGGCCTGCGCGAGCGCAAGAAGGAACGCACCCGCCGCCTGCTCGCCGACGTCGCCCTGGACCTGTTCGAGGCGCGCGGCTTCGACCACACGACCGTCGACGACATCGCGGCGGCCGCCGATGTCTCCCCCCGCACGTTCTTCCGCTACTTCGCCAGCAAGGACGAGGCCGTGTTCGAGCGGGCGCCCGACGTGCAGGACCAGTTCCGGGCCCTGCTCGCCTCCCGACCCGCCGACGAACCGCTTCTCGTGTCCCTCCGGGAGATCGGCAACGCCCTGATCGCGGGCGAGGTGGTGGAGGCGGACCGCGTGCGGCGCGTGCTCAAGCTGGCCCACACCGAACCCGCGCTGCGTCGCCGCTACGAGGCGCTGATCACGATGGTCGAGGCCGACCTGCGCGACTGGGCCGCGGCCCGGCTCGGCGTCCCGCCCTCCGACATGCGCCCCCGGCTGCTGGCCGCGGCGGTGCTGGCCGGCCGCCGGGTGGCCATGGACATCTGGCTCGAATCCCCCGGCGAGGACCTGTCCGAACGGGTCTCCCAGGCCATCGACCTTCTGGCTTCGGGCCTCACCGACGGCGCCTGAGCGCGACCTGCCGCACGGGTCGCGGGCGCCGGAAGTGAGCGCGTGGCGGGGCGCAGCCGAGACATGATGCGCCGATGGCGAACCGGCACTTCGGCAAGCTCGCTGACGTGTGGAAGCACCTGGTGCTCGCCGAGGTCCTCGACGCCGAACGGCCCGCGCGCTTCTACGACACCCACGCCGGGCACGCGGAGTACGCCGTGACGACAGACGCCGAGCGGTGCTACGGCGTGCTCGGCCTCCTCGATCTCGTCCCCCACCATTCCGACCTGGCGACATCCCGGTACGTCCGCCTGCTTCGGCGCCACGTGCCGCCCGGTGGTGCGCTCACCGAGTACCCCGCCGGGCCGATGATCGCGATGCTCGAACTCGGTGAGTCCTGCGAGTTCCTCTTCTGTGATCTCGACCACGACAGCACGGCGAGCATTCGCCGAGCCGCAGCCCGTCTCGGTCTCGAATCACGTGCGCGGGTGGTCGACGGCGACGGCATGACGGCCGTCGGCGACGCGCTGTCGGGATCACCCGATCGGCGCCGCTCGCTCGTCTTCGTCGACCCCTTCGAACAGCACACCGTCGGACCGGGCGGGCTGTCGGCGGTGGCCCTGTCCCGGAAGGCCGCGGACCTCGGCGCAGCAGTCGTCCACTGGTACGGCTACGACCACGCCGAGCAGCGGAACTGGCTCTACGACGACCTCTGCGACACGTCTCCGAGCACCGGTTGGTGGTGCGGCGACATCATGATCACCCGCGCGGACGCGGACCTGTCCGTCGGGGACCTCGGCGTGGCCACATCACCGGGAACTGGTTTCGGGCTCGTGTGCGCGAACGTGCCGTCCCGCACGCTCCTGCGTTGCACCGACCTCGGCGCTGCCCTCGGGCGCGCCTACGAGGGTCGACCCCTTCCAGACGGGCAGCCGGGCGGTCTGAGCTTCTCGACGATGGAGCACGATGGCGTTCAGTCACCGCCGTAAAGTGTCACACCCTCTCTTTATGGTTGACCGTATGTCCGTGGTCGAGATGGCACCGGTCCCACCACCGTCCGAGCAGTTGCCGTCACCCCAAGACGCGGCCTGGCGGTTCGCCGAGGGCGAGGCCATCGCGGTCATGGGCTCCGTGAACGCGGGGATCGCTCGGCTGGTGGCGGCCGTGCACGGCCTGCTCGAGGTCGAGGGCTGGGCCGGTGTCGGCATCCGCTCCCCCGAGCACTGGCTCACCTGGAAGGCCGGTGTGTCTCCCGCTCGCGCCCACGGGCTGGTGCACATCGCCCGCCGCGTCGACGAACTCCCCGCGTGCTTCGCCCTCTTCACCGAAGGGCGCCTGGGGGAGGACGCCATGGTCCGCATCGCCCGCCGCGTCCCGGCTCGGCGCGACGCCGAGATCGCCGCCCTCGCCCCCGACCTGTTGGTCTCCCAGCTCGATCGGCTCCTGCGGTCGCTGCCCGAGCAGCCCGACGGGTCGACGGCGCGGCCCGAGCCCGAGCGGGTCATGCGCCTGCGCGACGGCGCCGACGGATGGCTGCGCGGCGAGTTCTGCCTGCCCGCCGACGAAGCCGCCGTCGTCCGCCTCGGCCTCGACACCGCCCGCGACGCCGAGTTCCGCGACCGCAACGACCTCGACCCCGCCGACGACGATGCCCCGATCGACGCCCGCCAGGTCACCTGGGCCGACGGGCTCGTCCGCATGGCGAGCGAGGCGGCGGACGCCTTGGACCCCACCCTCGCCCGCACCGGCCAGCGCGGCGAACGCAACACCGTCGTCCTCCACATCGACATCGACCCCGACGGCACCCACGGCCCCGCCCAACTCGAGCTCGGCCCCGTCGTGCCCGACACCGTTGCCCGCTACCTGTCCTGTGACGCCAAGGTCCAGGTGATGGCCCACCAGTTGGGTCAGCTCGTGGGCATCCACCCTGCCGAGCGCACCCCCAACCGGGCGGTGCGCCGCTACCTGGCCCGCCGCGACCAGGGCTGCACCCATCCGCTGTGCACCCAGCGTTTGTGGCTCCACGCCCACCACATCGTCCACTGGGAACACGGGGGCCCGACGGTGCCCGCGAACCTCCTGCTCCTCTGCCCGTTCCACCACCGGGCTCTCCACATGGGCGCTTTCAGCGTCGAGGGCGACCCCGAAGCCGGCACCGTTCGCTTCCTCGACTCGTGGGGCCAACCGATCGCCCCACCCGAGCTCCGCCGACCGGGGGACGACCCGGGCGGAGGCACCTACACCCCACCTCTCGGCGAACGGCTCGCTTCCGACACCTTCACCTGGAACTGACCGGCACGTCCTTCTTCAGTCCCAGATCACCCGCGCCCGTTCGGCGGGCGGCGAGTGGGAGCTACTCCTCGGTGAGGACGCCGGACGGAGGTCGTCGACGGGCCCGGTGGGCGCTCGGCGCGGCGATGACGTTGGCCAAGAGGACCAGGCCGACGAGCGCCCCGGCGACGACGCCGATCGGCACCGTCACCGTGTCGACCGCACCGATGCGAGCGACGAAGGCTCGGTACACCACGCGCCCCGCCATGATCCCGACGGGGGTGCCGACGGCGACGACCAGCAGCGTGAACAGCGACGCCTGCCAGTGCACGACCCCGGTGACCCACCGGCTGTCCGCCCCCAGCGCCTGCAGGACGGCGATGTCACGGCGCCGGCGCTGCAGCGAGAGGACCAGGTGGTGCGCCAGGTTCAGCAGCAGGAGGACCCCGAGGACGGCCGCGACCAGGTACGGGATCGAGCGGACACGGCCGATGTTGAGGATCACGCCTGGCCGGTCGAACCCTGGCCCCACCGCCATGCCGGTGGTCTCGGACAGCCGCTGCCGGGCAGCCTCGGGCGACGCCTCCGGACGCAGCCGGATCCCGGCCGCCGTCGGTCCGGCCGACGGGTCGATCCGAAGGAGGCCGTCGAGCGTGACCAGCCCGCCCTCGCCGACGCCGTCGCCGCCCTCGACCCCCGGGATGACCGCCACACCCGTGATCGTGAGCGTCCGGGCGCCCGAGGGTCCCACCACCGTGAGGTCGTCGCCGACCCCGACGCCCAGTCGGCGGGCGGCGACACGACCGATGGCCATCTCGTCCGCGCCGTCGGCCAGGCGGCCCTCGAAGACGTGCGGCGCCGTCGATCCGAGCACCGACAGCACGCCCGTGACGTCGAAGCCCTGCGCGCCCACCGTCGTGAGGACCGTGCCGAACAGCGACACCGCGGCGACGTCGGGATCCTCCTCGAGCGCGGCGCGGGCGTCGTCGGACAGCGGGCCGCCGCCCTGGCCGAGGGTCAGGTCGAAGTTCTGGCCCCACCGTGACGGCCGATCGAGGAGCCCGGCGAGGCTGGCCCCGAAGGTCAGGGCGCCGAACAGCACGGCGACGACGGCCGCCGCGCCCACCACCGCGGCCCTCGGCCTCGTGGAGTCGCGGGCCTGGCGGGTGAAGGCGAGACGGAGCGCGGTGGCCGCACGCCGTGGCGCCCTCTGGGCGAGGGCATCGATGACGGACGACTGCCTGGCACCGGACGGCTCCCTGCCGGAGACGACGATCGCCACGAACACCCATGCGAGGACGAGGACGGCGACGGCGAAGGCGCCGGCGAGCAGCGCCAGGGTCTCGAACCGGCGGCCGGGATCGGGCTCGACGTGGCGGACGAAGTCGGTGGGGAACAGGCCGGACGCGAGGTAGGCGAGACCGACGGCGGCCACGGCCCCGACCACCGTGGAAACGGCTGCACCGAGCAGCGGATCCCCCGCGACCTGGCCGCGGGTCATGCCCATCGAGCGCAGCACGAGGCGCTCGTCCTCCGACAGGCGTACCTGGCGGCTCAGGAGCTGCCCGACCACCACGATCGTGGCGACGGCGGCGATGCCGGCCAGGACCGCCAGGCCCTGGCCATAGGCGCTCACCGACGAGCGGACCACGCTGGGCACCCAGTCGCCCCGGTCGATGCCGAACTGGCTGGCGTCCGGCAGCTCGTCGAGCTGGGCGCGCAGGTCGTCGAGCGTCCTGCCGGGGGCGATCGACACGACGTTCTGCGTGGCCGCCACCCCTACGTCGCCGAGGTCGAGCACGACCGCGGGAAAGGCGACCAAGGGGTAGCCGTCCTGCAGCTCGGAGGGTCCGTCGATGATCCCGACGAGCGTGCCCCGGAGCAGCCGCGTGGCCTGATCCGAGGCGTCGAAGCCGGACGCGTCGGCGGGGCCCTGGGGAATCACCCAGAGTTCGAACCGGTCGCCGAGCGACGCCCCCGTCGCCCGCACGAACGATCGGGTGCCGACGAATTCGTCCGCGGCGGCCGGATCGGGCTCGCGACCGTCGACGAGGGCCGTTCCGAACGCCGCGTGCGATCCGGCGAAGACGAGGGCACTCGACGCTTCCTCGAGGCCGGCGCCCTGCGGCACGACAGCACCGAAGAGCAATACGGTTGAGCCGTTGAAGCGGCGGCGGAGGCCCCGTATTGCTACCAGCTGAATCGGAAAATGGCGCCCGACATCGAGAGCATGTACATGATGGCGGCGCCAGAGTTCAGCTTCCTGAGCTCCAGCGGAGTGAAGGAGTTGGCGATGTTCGGTGGCGATTTGAGCGGGCTCGTGCCCGATCCCGTGGCGGCGCGCTTGCAGGAAGAACTGAAGCGGTGAAGAACTGAGGCGCGGATGGATGTACTGGTCCTGATCGACAAGCTTGACGACACGATTCACAACGCTAAGCCCGTGCCGCTGACGGACCAGGTGCGTGTCGACAAGGAGGAGGTCTACGACATCCTCGACCAGATGCGCGCGACGATCCCCGAGGAGATCAAGCAGGCGCGCTGGATCGTCAAGGAGCGCCAGGAGATGCTGGCCGAGGCGAAGCGCGAGGCCGAGCGGATCATCCGCGAGGCGCGTGAGGAGCAGATCCGCCTGATCGGCGAGGAAGAGATCGTGAAGCAGGCGGAGCGCCAGGCCGACGAGATCATCGAGGACGCACGCGCACGCGAGCGCGAGATCCGCCTGGGCGCCGAGGACTACGCCGACGACATCCTGAACACCCTCGAGGTGAACCTGACGAAGTTCATCGCGGCCGTGCAGCGAGGCCGCGACCGCCTACAGGGCCGCGAAGAAGCCGAAGTCGGCTAGCCAAGCGCCCCAGGCGGCGGGTCGTAACGCCGGCCGCGGGCGTTGCGTGACTGCCTCTTCCCCTCTCTGGGGAAGTGGCGTTCTCGCATGGCTTCTGGGCGGTGCATTTGCGGGGCCGTTGCGTTTCGAGGTCGACGGGCCGCTTCGCGATGTGGTGCTCTGTCACTGCACCGAGTGCCGGCGGTGGGCCGGGCATGTGTGGGCGGCGACGCGCGGCGCGCATGGAGGACCTGAGTTCACCGAGGACCGTGGGCTCCGCTGGATCGACAGTCCGGACAGCGCTCACGACGCGCGGCGCGGCTTCTGCTGGCGAGTGCGGGTCGTCGCTGTTCTGGCACGCGCCCGGCAGGGAGACGGTCAGCATCGCCGCGGGCTGCCTCGACGAGCCGACCGGCATGCGGACGATGGGGCAGATCTGGGTCGCGAGCGCCGGCGACTACTACGAGCTGGACGAGCGCGTCCCGAGCCACGAGCGCGAGGCGGAGTAGATTCGGCGCATGGCTTCCTACCTCCACACCTGCTACCGCATCGGCGACATCGACCGCTCCGTCTCCTTCTACGAGAAGCTCGGCTTCGAGGAGCGGCGCCGGATGAACATCGGCGAGGAGGCGATCAACGTCTTCATGGGGCTGCCCGGACGAGGACCCGGTGCTGGAGCTGACCTACAACCACGGCGTGGACTCGTACGACCTCGGCACGGGCTACAACCACATCGCGATCGCGGTCGACGACCTCGACGGCACCCTCGGGGAGCTCGTCGAACGACGGCATCGAGCCCGAGAAGCCGCCCTATCGCCCCGGCGGCCGAACGGAGGGCCCGTTCATCGCGTTCGTCCGCGACCCCGACGGCTACCGCATCGAGCTGATCGGCCGGGCTTGAAAACAGGATCGCGCGCATGAGGATTCGTGCCGCCGCCCTTGCCGTGCTGTTGACCGTCTGCGCGGCATCGTCCGCGAGCGCCGCGCCCTGGAAGCGGGTCACGACGCCGGACGGTGGGAGCACCGACCAGGTCGGGCTCGCGCGCACCGGCGACGGGGTGCTCCACCTCGCTTGGTCGCACCCCACCGGCCCGAACACCGAGGACCTCAACCACACGGTCATCACGCCCGCCGGCAGGATCGGTGCGACCACCCCGATCCAGAGCGGCTGGACCGGCTTCACCAACGCGGCGCTCGTGGTCGACCCGGGCGGGCTGCGCGCCTTCTGGGGCGGCTTCCGGACGCACGGACCCGAACGACCCGCAGCGGGAGACGAGCACCGCGCTCTCGGCGGACGGCGGCGCGAGCTGGGCGCTCCAGCCCGGCTCGGTCGAACCCGGACGGCGCGCAGTCGTACGCGAAGCAACACGGCGGCGACCGTCCGCCCCGACGGCTCGACGCTGCAGGCCTTCGCCGGCACGCTCGGCACGTGGGTCCACGCCGGCCTCTCGCCGGCGACGCCGAACCACGACTACCAGGCGCCGCTCGGGCCGTACGGCTATGACCCGAACCTCGCCACGGACGCGAGTGGCCGGAGCGTCATGGCCTGGTACTCGAGCGCAGTGGCCACCTCGGTGTGCTGGCGCAGGTCGTCAGCCGCGGACGGCAGCCCCTCGGCGAGCGCGGTCACGATGCCGGGCACAAGCGGCATGCAGGTCGGCATGCTCGGCCGCACGCCGCTCGCCCCCCTCGGTCGCGGCCTCGTACGTCGCGTACCCGACTCCGAACCAGATCCGCGTCTGGCGAGTCGGCGCCGGAAACGCGCCGGCTCGTCGGGCGCGTGCGTGGCTCCGGCAGCCCCGCGGTGGCGATCGCCCCGACGGCCGACGGGCGCCTGTGGGTCCTGTGGACGGAGGGCTTCGGCGACCCGGACGTGCTCGCGCGCCGCTCGAACGTCGGCGCGAGGAAGTTCGGCGCCATCGTGAACGCCGGCCACCCGAGGGACGCCATGCAGGCCTACAAGCTCGACGCGAAGCGCCGTGGGTGGGGCGCTCGACGTCCTCGGCAACTTCAACATCGGCACCACCTCGACGGGCGGTGACCTCCTACCGGCGGATCCTGCCCGGCCTCACGCTCCGGGCGCGCCCCAGCAGGGTGCGGCGGGGCGAGCCGACCGAGGTGCGCTTCACCGTCCTCGACGCCGGCGACCCCGTCCAGGGCGCGAGGGTGACGGCCGACGGCGAGTCGGGCCGGACCAATGGAGAGGGCCGCGTGACGCTGTCGATCAACTCCCGCAGGCCCGTGACCGCGAGGGCGACGCACTCCGGCTATGTCGCCAGCGAGCAAGCGGCTGGGCGTGCGCCGCTGACGCGCCATCCGGGCGCTAGCCTCGATGGCATGGCGCAGCGCACGGACATCTTCGACGTAGGGAAGCTGGGGCTCTCGTCCGGCGAGGGGCGGAGCCTCGACCTCGACGTGCCCGTCGACGCGTTCGACTTCGGCGGCCAGCGCTACGAGGTGCGAGGGCGGCGCGGTGGATGCGCGGCTCGACGTCTCGCACACCGTCAGCGGCTACGCGTTCCGGCTGCGCTTCGACGCCGGCGCTCGAGGGCCCCTGCGTGCGCTGCCTCGAGACCGCCGACCAGGGCGGTGGACGTCGACGCCCGCGAGATCGACCAGCCCGGCGGCGGCGAGGAGCTGAGCTCGCCCTACTTCGACGAGGGCCGAGCTCGACATGCGCTCCTGGGCGCGCGACGCGCTGGCGCTCGCGCTGCCCACGCAGATCGTCTGCCGCGAGGACTGCGCGGGGCTCTGCAGCCGTCTGCGGCGAGAACCTGAACCGCTCGCCCGACCACGCGCACGAGCGCGAGCCCGACCCGCGCTGGGCGGCGCTGCGCGAGCTGAAGCTCGACTTCAGCACTCAAGGGGTCTGACCCCTTGAGGGTTTGTTAGGGGTCTGACCCCTGAGCAGCGCCGCCCAGTCGGCCACCGGCGCCGACGTGGCCCAGCTTGTCCGGGTTGACGATCGAGCGGATTCCCTGGAGCGGCCGTCGGCGATGTCGAGCGCCATGACCGCGACCACGTCCGCCGCCGGCCATCAGGACGGCGCCGGGCTGGCCGTTCACCTCGACCTCGCGGAGCTCGGCGTCCGGGAGCTTCGCGCCCTGCCGGAACCACGCCCGAGCGTCCGCGCCACGCGCCGTGCGCCGAACAGCGCCCGCGCCAGCGCCGGCACCTTGCCGCCGCCGTCGCCGTGCAGCACCACGTCGTCGGCCAGCAGCGCCTCCAGCGCCGCGACGTCGCCCTCCTGGGCCGCCGCGAAGAAGCGGCGCGCCAGCTCGTCGCGCTGCTCGCGCGAGGCCTCGAAGCGCGGCTTGCCCTCCTCGACGTGCCGGCGCGCCCGCGCGGCGAGCTGGCGCGCGTTCGCCTCGCTCTTGCCGACGATCTCCGCGACCTCGCCGTAGCCGTAGTCGAACACGTCGTGCAGCAGGAAGGCCGCGCGCTGCTCGGGCGACAGGCTCTCCAGCAGCACGAGGAAGGCGAGCGACAGCGAGTCGGCCATCTCGGCCTGGCGCGCCGGGTCGGCCGAGCTGTCGCGTCACGAGCGGCTCGGGCAGCCACTCGCCCACGTAGCTCTCGCGGCGCACCCGCGCGGAGCGCAGCACGTCGATCGAGAGCCGGGTGGCGATCGTCGCGACGTACGCGCGCGGCGACTCGATCCGCTCGCCGCGCTCGAGCGCGTCGTGGAGCCGCAGCAGCGCCTCCTGGACCACGTCCTCCGCCTCCGCGACGCTGCCGAGCATCCGGTAGGCGATCGCGAAGGCGGCGGGGCGCAGCTCCTCGAGCAGCTCGTCGTGCGGCGCTCGCTCACGCGGCCACCTCGGCGAAGCCCTCGCGCCAGCTCGGGTGCCGCGGCTGCCAGCCGAGCTCGCGCTTCGCCTTCGCGTTCGACGCTCCGCGCACCTCGGTCATCATGACCGCCCCGGCCTCGCCGGCCAGCGATGCGGCCGAGCCAGCGCGGCACGTGCCGCGGCGGCGGCGCGCCGACCGCGCTCGCCGCGGCCGGCAGCCACTCCGCGACCGGCGCCGGGTCGTCGTCGACGATGTTGTAGATGCCCGCGGCGGCCGCGCGTCGACCGCGGCCAGCGGTGGCCTCCGCCGCGTCCTCGATGTGGACGAACGACCAGACGCCGCCGCCGTCGCCGACCACCGGGAACTTCCGCTCGCGGATCGCCTCGATCTGCTCGCCGCCCTCGGCGCTGAGCGAGGTGCCCGGCCCGTAGAAGCCGCCGTAGCGCAGCACGATGCCCTCGGTCCAGTCCGCGCCGGTCACGGCCTCCTCGACGTGGCGGATCGCGTCGAGCGTCTGGCGCATCGCCGCCGGGCGGCGCCGGGTCGAGCGGGTCGTCCTCGGTCTTGACCGGCCCCCCCGTGCGGGCGAACGGCCAGCCGGCGTAGCTCTGCGCGATGAACCGCTTCACGCCGACCGCGCGGCCGGCGGCGAGCAGGTGGTCCGTGGCCTCGGTGCGCAGCCGGTTGGTCTCCTCGAACGTGCGGTCGAAGTGCCGGACGTCGAAGCGGCCGGTTTAGCGCGGTGAGCTGGTGGATGATCACGTCGGGCTCGGCCTCGGCGACCACGCGCGCCACCTGGTCCGGGATCGAGCAGGTCGGCGACCACGCCGGTCGCGCCCAGCTCGTCCAGCAGCAGGCAGCTTCGACTCGCGTGCGCGTCGTGCCGACCACCTCGTGGCCGTCCGCCACCAGCCTGCGGGACGAGCTGCTTGCCGAGCGCTCCGGTGGCGCCTGCCACCAGGACCTTCATGTGCGTCTCCTTCGTCGGGGTCTTTACCCCTTGACGAGGCTAGACTGGTCTGTGACAGCTCCGTCTGCGCGCCCACCGGCACCTCGCCCCTGATCAGGTCGGCGGCCCGCTCGGCCAGCGCGATCACCGGGCGCGTTCGTGTTGCCGCGCGGGACGGACGGCATCACCGAGGCGTCCACCACCCGCAGCCCCTCGACGCCGCGCACCCGCAGCTCGCGGTCCACCACGCGCGTCGGCTCGTCGCCCATGCGGCAGGTGCCCGACCGGGTGGTAGAGCGTCTGGAGCCGCTGGCGGCAGTGCGCCTCGATGTCCTCGTCGGAGTGCGAGTCGGGCCCGATCAGCATCCCGGTCGAGAGCTCGCCGAGGCGGCCGGTCTGCGCAGATCTCGATGCGCCGTCCGCACGCCGGCGACCATCGACGCCACGTCGTCCGGGTGCTCCAGGTAGTTGTGGACGATCAGCGGCTTGGCGGTCGGGTCCGGCGAGCCGAGCGCCACGAAGCCGCGGCTCTTCGGCTTCAGCACGCAGGCGCCGACCGAGAAGCCGTGCCCGTCGCCCGGGCACGAGGCCCTCGGACTGGAAGCGCGCCGGGCGCGAAGTGGAACTGGACGTCCGGCGCGTCGAGATCGTCGCGGGTGCGCATGAAGCCGCCCGCCTCGGCGACGTTCGAGGTGAGCGGCCCGCGGCCCTCGGCCTCGAACAGCGCCAGGTTCTCCTCGTTCAGGGCCCCGAACAGCGAGATCTCCTCGTCGATCGCGTAGACCGCGCCGGCGTTCGGGATGGTCGTGAAGGTTCAGCCCGACCTCCGGCAGCTCGGCCACCACCTCGATCTGGAGCTCCTCGAGCTCCGCGGGCCGCCCGAGGCCGGAGAGCATGAGCAGCTGCGGCGAGTTGTAGGCGCCGCCGCACACGATCACCTCGCGCTCGGCGCGGTGCACGATCATCTCGCTCAGGCGGGCGCCCACCACGCCGACCGCGCGCTCGCCCTCGAACAGGATCGAGAGCGCGTGCACGTGCGTCTCGACCGTGAGGTTCGGCCGGCTCATGACCGGGTGCAGGTAGGCGACCGCCGCGCTCGCGCGGGCGCCGTTCCGGTGGGTCACCTGGTACCAGCCGACGCCGTCCTGCTCGGCGCCGTTGAAGTCCGTCGTTCGCGGGGAGCCCGGCCGCCGCCGCGGCGTCCAGGAAGTGCCTGCGCGAGCGGGTTGCGCGAGCGGCCCTCGGACACCGGCAGCGGCCCGCCGGCCCCGTGGAACTCGTTCTCGCCGCGCTCGTTGTCCTCGGCGCGCTTGAAGTAGGGGAGCATCTCGTCCCAGGTCCAGCCCGGGCCCCACTCGTCGTAGTCGAGCGGGTTGCCGCGGATGTAGATCATCGCGTTGATCGACGACGAGCCGCCGAGCACCTTGCCGCGCGGGAGGTAGATGCGGCGGTCGTTCGCGAACGGCTCGTAGACCGTCGAGTGGTCCCAGTCCTGGGCGGTCCGGTACAGCGCCGAGAAGGCGGCGGGCAGGTGGACGAGCTCGTTCGTGTCCGGCCCGCCGGCCTCCAGCAGCAGCACGCAGACGTCCGGGTCCTCGGTGAGACGGTTGGCCAGCACGCAGCCGGCCGAGCCGGCGCCGACGATCACGTAGTCGTACATGGGGCGACGCTAACCCTCGCGGATGCGGCTTCAAGGCGTGCGCGCCCGGCTTCGCCAGCTATCCTTCCCGCCTTCATGGCCGTCCCCAAGCAGAGACAGTCCCACTCGCGGACGAACAAGCGCCGCTCGCAGCACAAGGTCGAGGCGCCGGGCCTCCGCCATTGCCCGCGCTGCCACGAGCCGCGCCTGCCGCACCGGGTCTGCCCGAACTGCGGCACCTACGCCGGCCGCGAGGTCGTCGTGCAGCAGCCCGGGGTCGACCAGACGACGAGTGATCGCGGTCGACGCGAACGGCGCCGACCAGGGGCCGGCGCGCCGTCGCCGAGGGCGTCGCCCGCTCGGGCCTGCCCGTGCTGCTGTTCGGCCCGGCGGCCGAGATCGCGGGCGCGGCCGGCCCGCACGCCGAGATCGTCGACGCGCCCGAGACGGTCAAGGCGGGCGAGGAGGCGGTGGCGGCCGTGCGCTCGAAGCGCGACGCCTCGATCGTCCAGGCCGCCGCGGCGGTGGGCGAGGGGCGCGCCGACGCGCTCGTCTCCGCCGGCAGCACCGGCCCGACGCTGGCCGCGGCCACGCTGGCGGTGAAGCGCATCAAGGGCGTCTACCGGCCCGCGCTGGCGGTGCTGATGCCGATCCCGGGCGGGCCCGGTGCTGCTGCTCGACGCCGGCGCGAGCGTGGAGGTGCGGCCCGAGCACCTCGTGCAGTTCGCCTACATGGGCGCCGGCTTCATGGAGGCGGTGGTGGGGATCGAGCGGCCCGCGGTCGGGCTCCTGTCCGTGGGCGAGGAGTCCGGCAAGGGCACGCCGGACGTGCTCACCGCGCACGAGCGCATCGCCGAGGCGGGCGGGCTCAACTTCGTGGGCAACGTCGAGGGCTTCGACATCCCGACCGCCGGCGCCGACGTGGTCGTGGCGGACGGCTTCACCGGGAACGTCGCGCTGAAGGTGCTCGAGGGCACGCTCAAGGTGGTCGGCGGCGAGATCCGCTCGCGCGATCCGCTCGGGGCCGGTCTCGACCCTCGGCGGCCTGCTGGTCCGCGGCAAGCTCGGCGGGGCTGCGCGAGGACCTCGACCCCGAGAAGGTGGGCGGCGCGATCCTGCTCGGGCTGCGGAAGCCGGTCGTCGTGGCGCACGGCAGCTTCGGCCCGAGCGGGCATCGAGCACGCCGTGAAGCTGGCCCGGCGGGCGGTGGACGAGGACATGGTCGGGCGCACCACCGCGGCGCTCGAGGCGGCCGGGGCCTTGCGGTCCGCGACCGCTGCTAGCGTCGCCCAGCGATGACCCGCGAAGAGGTTCTCGAGCGCATTCGCGAGCACCTGGCCACCGAGCTGGAGGTGGATCGCGACCGCATCGGGGAGTCCACCCGCTTCAGGGAGGACCTCGAGGCGGACTCGCTCGACCTCGTGGAGCTCGTCGTGGAGCTCGAGGACAGCTACGGCGTCCGCATCCCGGACGAGGAGGCGGCCAAGATCCTGACGGTTGGCCAGGCCGCCGACTTCGTCGCCGCCCATGCCAGCGGGATCGAGACCTGAGTCCCTTGAAGAGCTGCTCGCCGAGCTGCCCGAGGACCTGCGCCGGCAGGCGTTCACGCACTCCTCGTGGGTCGAGCACCGCGCCGAGGCGTACGAGCGGCTCGCGTTCCTGGGGGACGTGGTCCTGAGCCTCGCGGTCTCCGACCACCTGTACCCGCGCTTCGAGCGCTACGGCGCGGGGCGGCTCACCAAGGTGCGCGCGCAGGCGGTGAGCGGCCCGTCGTGCGCGCGCGTGGCGCGCGCGCTGGGTGTGCCGGACGAGCTGCGCGAGGCCGGCGCCCGAGGGCACCGGGCCGCAGCGCCGACATGCTCGTCGGACTCCGAGCGCGTGCTCGCCTCGGTCTGCGAGGCGATCATCGGCGCGGCCTACCTGGCGTTCGGCCTCGAGCGCACGGCGCCCGCCGTCGTCGAGTCGTTCCGCGGCGAGATCGAGCAGGCGCTCGAGAACCCCGTGGACTACAAGTCGGTGCTCCAGGAGCGGCTGGCGCGGCGCGCCGAGGTCGTCGCGTACCGGACGGTCGCGGAGGAGGGCCCGGCGCACGACCGCAGCTTCATCGCGGTCGCCGAGGTGGCGGGGGAGGAGCTCGGCCGCGGGGAGGGAAAGACGAAGAAGGCCGCGGAGCAGGAGGCGGCCCTGCACGCGCTCGACGCGCTCGACGACGTGGCGGCGTCATAGATGCACCTGAGCTCCATCTCCATGAAGGGCTTCAAGTCCTTCCCCAACCGGACCAAGCTGGAGTTCGGCCCGGGCGTGTCCGTCGTCGTCGGGCCGAACGGGTCGGGCAAGTCGAACATCACCGACGCCGTGCTGTGGGCGCTCGGCGAGCAGTCGCCGCTGGCGGTGCGCGGTCAGTCGATGAAGGACGTGATCTTCGCGGGCGCGCACGGGGTGCAGGGCTCGAACGCCGCCGAGGTCGAGGTCGTGATCGACAACGACGACGGCGCGCTCGACCTCGACTTCTCCGAGATCTCGATCGTGCGCAGGCTCGAGCGCGACGGCGAGGGCGAGTACCGCCTGAACGGCGCGCGCTGCCGGCTGGTGGACGTGGTCGAGGTGCTCTCGGACTCGGGGCTCGGCAAGGAGATGCACTCGGTCGTCTCGCAGGGCAAGGTCGAGCAGATCGTGCTCTCGCGCCCGCGCGACCGGCGCCTGATGATCGAGGAGGCGGCCGGGCTCGGGAAGCACCGCAAGCGCCGCCGCCGCGCGCAGCTCAAGCTGGAGCGGACCGAGGAGAACCTCTCGCGCGCGCTCGACGTGGAGCGCGAGGCGCGCTCGCGGCTGCGGCCGCTGAAGCGCCAGGCCGAGGCGGCCGAGCTGCACGAGCGGCTCGAGCGCCAGACGCTCGAGGCGCGCGTATGCCCTGGCGCGCGATGCCGCGCGTGGCGCACGGCTGGCATTGGGTGAGGCCGAGGAGCGGGCGCGCGCTGTGCGCGCGAGAGCGCGACGAGGCCGAACGGCTGCTGGGCGAGGTCGCGCGGCGGCGCGAGGCAGGCCGAGGAGGCGTTCGCCGCGCAGACGCGCGACCGCGAGCGGCTCCAGGCACGGCTGTACGCGGCGCGCTCGGCGAGCGAACGGATTGCGATGAGGTTGGAGCGCGTTCGTGAGCAGGCTGTCGCGGCGCAGCGAGCGGCGCGAGCGCCGCCTGCGCCAGGTGGAGGTGCTGGAGCAGCAGGCCGCCGCCGACGCCCAGCTGGCCGGCGAGGAGGAGCGCCCGGAGGACCGGATCGCGCGCGATCGAGCAGCGAGCTGGCGGCGCTCGACGCGGGGCGCGAGGAGCGCCTGGCGCGCGAGCTGGCCGGGCTGGAGGAGGAGCTGACGGCCGCGCGGGCGCGGGTGGCGGAGCTTGAGGCCGAGGCGGACGAGCGCAGCGGCGCACTGGAGGGGCCGAGCGGGCGGCGACGAGGCACGCGCGGCGCGCCGTGAGGCCGAGCGCGCGGCCGAGGCGGCGCGGGCCCGGGCGGCGCAGGTCGGCGCTGAGCTGCGCGGCGGTGAACCAGTTCGTGCGTGCGGCGGCGGGCCGCGGCCGGATGGCAACGCGCACCCGCTGGCCGAGCGGCTGCACGTCGAGCCCGGCTACGAGCTCGCCTGGCCGCTGTGCTCGGCCCGCGGCTTACCGCCGCGGTCGTGGACGACCGCGGTGAGGGTGAGCGCGTTGCTCGACGCGGCCGGCCAGAACGGCGGAGCTGTCCTGCTTAGGGTCCCTCTGCGGGCCCCTAGTCAGGACAGCCCGGCTGCCGGCGGCGATTCCGGCCTCACCTTCGGTGCCAGGCGGGCAACAACTTGCGCAACTTGTGCGTCCTGAGCGGGAGGTCGCGGCGCTCGCGGAGCGGCTGCTCGCGGGCGTGTGGGTCGTGGACTCGCTCGGTGCGCTTCCGGACACGTTCGGCGGCATTGCGGTAACGCGGGCGGGGCGGCTCTTCGACGCCCGCACCGGCGAGCTCTCGCAGGCGCCCGCCGGCGGCGCGGAGCGGCTGCTCGAGGAGCTCGGCCGGCGCGACGAGCTGGTCGAGATCTCAGAGCAGGCCGTTCGCGACGAGGCGGAAGCGCGCGCGGCGGTAGAGCGGTCACGGCGAAGGCCGTCGCCGAGGCCGACGCCGCCCGCGAGGCCGCCGAGTCCGCGCTCCGCACGGCGCTGCGGGCCGTCGCCGAGGCCGCCGAGGGCGTGAGCCGCTCCGAGTGGCTGATCGCGCGCCGCCGCGAGGCGCCCGAGGACGGGCCCGAGGCGGTCCGGCGCGCCGAGCTGCTCGGCGACCTGCGCGCCGAGCAGCGGCTCGCGGAGCGCATCGAGCGCGAGCGCGAGGAGCGCGCCCGCGCGCTCGACGGCTCTGCGGCACCGGCGCCGAGCGCGACCTCGAGCTGGCCGGCGACGCCGAGCGCGCCGCCGCCGCGCTCGAGGCCGCGCGCGACGCCGTCGCTGCCCGCCGCGACGCGCTCGGCCGCGAGCTCGAGGCGGGCGCCGCCGCGGGCGAGGAGACCGCCGCCGCGCTCAAGGCCTGCGCGCACGAGGAGGCCGAGCTCCAGGGTCGGCTGAAGCGCGCGAGCGAGGCCGTGACCGGCGCCGAGGTCGCCGCGCAGCAGGTGCGCGACTCCGCCGCCGACGCCGAGCGCGACCTGACCGAGCTCGCCGGCCGTCTCGGCCTCGAGCCGGAGCCCGCCGCCGAGCCGCTGCCCGACGAGGAGCGCGAGGCGCTCGCGCCAGCGCGTCGAGCGGCTGCTGCCGCCGCCGCGAGCAGCTCGGCCCGGTGAACCCGCTCGCGAAGCAGGAGTACGACGAGGCCGTGGCGCACGTCGAGGAGCTCGAGACGCAGCGCGGCGACCTCGAGAGCGCGCTCGCCGAGCTCGAGGGCCTCATCAAGGAGACCGACCGCCGCATCCGCGAGGCGTTCGAGCAGACCTTCGAGGCCGCCGCGAAGAACTTCGAGGACGTCGTGCAGCACCTGTTCCCCGGCGGCCGCGGCGCGCTGCGGCTCGTGCACGAGGAGATGGGCCCGCGTCCGGTCGTGGGCGGGCGAGCAGCTGCCGGAGGGCGAGGCGCCCGAGCCGGACTCCGGCGAGGAGGACGAGCAGCCCGAGGCCGGCGTCGAGATCGAGGTCACGCCGCCCGGCAAGTCCACGAAGCGGCTGTCGCTGCTGTCCGGCGGCGAGAAGTCGCTCGTCGCGCTGGCGTTCATGTTCGCCGTCTTCCTCGCCCGCCCGTGCCCGTTCTACATCCTCGACGAGGTCGAGGCGGCGCTCGACGACATCAACATCGACCGCTTCCTCCAGCTCGTGAAGCGCTACTCCGACCGCGCCCAGTTCATCGTCGTCACGCACCAGAAGCGGACGATGGACGCCGCCGACACGCTCTACGGCGTGAGCATGGGCGGCGACGGCATCTCGCGCGTGGTCTCCCGCAAGCTGGCCGGGCGGCCCGCGGAGGAGCACGCCTTGTCGTCCGCTGAAGAGGCCGCGGCCTAAGAAATCCGCGCTCCCGGTCGATTCTCCCAGTGGGAGACCAGACCCTATGGAGGTGCGGCAGTGAGGGGCAGGACGCTTTTCTTTGCGCTTGTCGCTGCTCTGAGCCTGCTGAGCGCGACGGCGGTGGCCGGCAGGCCACCGGGTCGTGCTCGGCACGAAGGGCAGGCGACGAGCTGACGATGGGCGACGGCGCCAACCGCGTGTTCGCGCGGCGGCGGCGACGACACGGTCGACGGCGGCGGCGGCAACGACCGGCTCCGCGGCGGGAGGGGCGACGACGTGCTCTCCGGCGAGCGAGGGTGACGACCGCCTGCGCGGCGGCCAGGACAACGATCTCCTGGACGGCGGCGACGGCGACGACTACCTGAACGGCGGCGGCGACGGCCGCGACAAGGACAGGATCGTCTGCGGGGACGGCTACGACGTGGTCGTGCTCGGCAGGAACGACGTGGTCCTGGTCGAGGTCGCGGCGTCGGAGGATCCGGCCGGCGAGCCGGCGCTCCAGGGGCCGGAGGCGGGCGACGACGACGGCTGCGAGAAGGTCAAGGGCCCGGGTGCGCCGCAGGTGTGCGCGTCGCACGGCAGCGGCTGCGAAGGGGCCGGGCGGCCCTGCGTGGCCAGCGCCCGCGAGTGCGTCGAGGACGACCGCATGCCGTGCGGGTCGAACGACGGCGGCTGTGAGCACCCAGCCGAGGAGCCGTGCGTGGCCACCACCCGTGGCTGCGACGACCCGGTCGCCGGCGAGCCCGAGCCGGATCCGCCGGTCGAGGCGCCCGAGCCCGATGGCGTCGAGTAGTAGGAAGCACGAGGAGGGGCGTCCGCGCAGAGGCGCGGGCGTTAACCGCCGCCCCCCAAGCCACGCTTGGGCGGCGGCGCCCCTATCCTCCGCGGGTCGATGGCCCGCACCTGGCAGGAGCTCTTCGACGACAGGCCCTGACGCGGATGGCGGTCAGGCTCCAGCCTGACCCCGTCGACGGCGACGCCGAGCGCCGCGGCTTCTTCCGGCGCCTGCGCGAGAACATGTCGAAGACGCGCCAGGCGCTCGGCGCCGAGCTCCAGACGCACGCTCTTCCAGTCGCTCGACGACGAGGCCTTCGAGCGACTGGAGGAGACGCTGATCTACGCCGACGTCGGCGCGCCGACCACCGCGAAGATCGTCGAGCGACTCGAGACCGAGGCCGAGAGCGGCGAGCTCCAGGGCGGCGAGGACCTCTCGCGCCGGCTGCGCGAGCTGCTCGCCGAGACCGCGCGCGTGGACGGCGACACGATCCCGCTCACGCGAGCAGCCCGACCGTGATCCTCGTGACGGGCGTGAACGGCAGCGGCAAGACGACCACGATCGGCAAGATGGCCTGGCACCTCCAGAAGGAGCTCGGCCAGTCCGTGCTGCTCGCCGCCGGCGACACCTTCCGCGCCGCCGCCGCCGAGCAGCTCGAGCTCTGGGCCGAGCGCGCCGGCACGGAGATCGTGCGCGGCCAGGCCGGATCCGACCCCGGGCGCGGTCGTGTTCGACGCGATCGAGGCGGCGCAGGCGCGCGGGCACGACGTGGTGATCGTCGACACCGCGGGGCGCCTCCACACGCAGCAGCACCTGATGGACGAGCTGCGCAAGGTGCGGAACGTGATCGAGCGCCAGGCGCCTGGCGCGCCGCACGAGACGCTGCTGACGATCGACGCGACGACCGGCCAGAACGGGCTGCGCCAGGCGCTGCTGTTCCGCGAGGCGGTGGACGTGACCGGCATCGCGCTGACGAAGCTCGACGGCACGGCCAAGGGCGGGATCGCGCTCGCGATCGCGCAGGAGCTCGGCGTGCCGGTGAAGCTGATCGGGATCGGCGAGGCGCTCGAGGACCTGCGCCCGTTCGACCCGGACGACTTCGCGCAGGCGATCCTGGAGCCGTGAGCGAGCCAGGGCCCAGCACGCGCGTCGTCCGGGCCGGGCTGCCCGAGCCGGAGCAGGGCGAGCCGTTCCTGCCCGGCCCGGTGTTCGCGGCGCCCTTCCACCTGAGCGGCGACCCCTACGCGGCGCCCGCCTCGTACACCCGCTACGGGAATCCGACCTGGGCGCGCTACGAGGAGGCGGTCGGCGGCCTCGAGGGCGCCGAGGCGGTGCTGTTCTCGTCCGGCATGGCCGCGGCCGCGGCGCTGCTGCTGACGAACCTGAAGCCGGGCTCCGTGCTGGCCATGGACTCCGGCTGCTACCACGGCGTCCGCGCGCTCACCGAGGCGCACCTCGAGCCGCGCGGGGTGGAGGTGCGGCTGGCGGCGCCCGCCGGGCCTGGCGGAGGCGGCGCGGGGCGCCGACCTCCTGTGGCTCGAGTCGCCGTCGAACCCGGAGCTCGAGGTCTACGACCTGGCCGCGCTGGCCGAGCTCGGCGTCACGACGGTCGTGGACAACACGACGGCCGGCGCGCTGCTCCAGCGCCCGCTCGACCTCGGCGCGACATACACGCTGACGAGCGCCACGAAGCAGATGTCGCGGCCACGCCGACCTGATGCTCGGCTACGTCACGACGCGCGACGCCGATCGAGCGCAGGCGCTCCGCGACTGGCGCCGGCAGGCCGGGTGCGATCCCGGGCCCGTTCGAGGTGTGGCTGGCCCACCGCTCGCTGCCCACGCTCGCGCTCCGGCTGGAGCGCGGCTGCGACAACGCGCTCGCCGTCGCGCGGCTGCTCGCGGCGCGCGACGACGTCGAGGGCGTGCGCTACCCCGGCCTGCCCGGCGACCCCGGGCACGAGGTGGCCCGCCGCCAGATGGACGGCTACGGGATGGTGGTCTCGTTCGACCTCGGAAGCGCGGACCGCGCGGAGCGCTTCCTGGCGGCCGCCGAGCTCGTGACCGACGCGACCAGCTTCGGCAGCGTCCACACGGTCGCCGAGCGCCGCGCCCGCTGGGGCGGCGACGCCGTGCCAGAGGGGTTCATCCGCCTGTCCGCGGGCTGCGAGGACACCGCCGACCTGCTCGCCGACGTCGAGCGCGCGCTCGACACGGCGACGCGGTAGCCGGGACGTCGCGGGCCGCCGCGCCCACACCGTAGGATCGTCGGCGTATGGACGAGTGGGTCTTGTGGATGATCGCCGCGGGGGTGCTGGCGGTGGGAGAGATGTTCACGATGGGCTTCTTCGCTCGGCCCGATCGCGATCGCGGCGGTGCATCGCGGCGATCGTGTCGCTGGCGGGCGGGGGCGTCGCTGCTCCAGTGGATCGTCTTCATCGCGGCCTCGCTCGGCTCTCTGGCGGTCCTGCGGCCGATCGCGAAGCGGCACCTGCGCACGCCCTCGCAGCTCCGGACCGGGACCGCGGCGCTCGTGGGCGCGCCCGCGCTGGTTCTCGAGCGGGTCGACGGCCGCGGCGGCCAGGTGAAGATCGGCGGGGAGGTCTGGAGCGCCCGGGCCTACGACGAGGACGACGCATTCGAGCCCGGCGCGCGCGTCGAGGTGATGAAGATCGACGGCGCCACGGCGCTCGTCGCGGAATAGAGAGGACGGGAGCCTTATGGCCGCTCTGATCGTGCTGGTCGTCGTCGCGGTGGTCGTGCTGATCACGCTGTCGCGCGGCATCCGGATCGTGCCGCAGGCGCGCGCCGGCATCGTCGAGCGGCTGGGCCGCTACCACCGCACGCTCGACGCGGGCCTCGCGCTGGTCATCCCTTACGTCGACCGGGTGAAGCCGCTGATCGACCTGCGCGAGACGGTGGTCTCGTTCCCGCCGCAGCCGGTGATCACCGAGGACAACCTCGTGATCAACATCGACACCGTCATCTACTTCCAGGTGACCGATCCCAAGGCCGCGACCTACGAGATCGCAGAACTACATCGCGCGCCATCGAGCAGCTCACCGTCACCACGCTGCGCAACGTGATCGGCGGGATGACGCTCGAGGACACGCTCACGTCGCGCGACAAGGTCAGCGCCGCGCTGCGGCACGTGCTCGACGAGGCGACGGGCAAGTGGGGCATCCGCGTGAACCGCGTGGAGCTGAAGGCCGTGGACCCGCCCGCCTCGATCCAGGAGGCGATGGAGAAGCAGATGCGCGCCGAGCGCGACCGCCGCGCGGCGATCCTGACGGCCGAGGGCGTCAAGCAGTCGCAGATCCTCACCGCCGAGGGCGAGAAGCAGTCGGCGATCCTGCGCGCCGAGGGCCGGCGCGAGGCGCAGATCCTCGAGGCGGAGGGCCAGTCGAAGGCGATCGAGACGGTGTTCGAGGCGATCCACCGCGGCGACGCCGACCCGAAGCTGCTCGCCTACCAGTACCTCCAGGTGCTGCCGCAGATCGCCCAGGGCGAGTCGAACAAGGTCTGGATCATCCCGAGCGAGGTCACTGCGGCGCTGGGCCGGCTCGAGCGAGGCGCTCCCGAAGCCGGATCCAGATCGACCCGCACCGTGACGTGCTCGGTGCCCACGAGGCGGACCAGCGCCGAGTTCAGCTTGTTCGGCAACCGCCGCTGACGGTCGCGCCAGTCGTCGTCGTGGAGGACGTGGCGACGCCCGCTCTCCACCTCCTTCCGATCCGTACCCGGACGTGCGGGTCGGCCTCGATGTTCCGGACGTAGGCGGCCCGCCGGCCGTGTTCGGCGACTATCCAGAGCGTGTCGCCGTCGAGCGCCTTGCCGACCGGGATCTGGCGCGGCTGACCGCTCTTCCGCCCGCCGGGTCTCGAGGATGACCACGATCGGGAGGGGCAGGCCCAGTCGCACCGCGGCACGCACGACCGGGTTCAAGACCTTCGCGGTGAAAAAAGTTGATGCGCGGCGCTTCGTCACACAGCTAGCCTCTCATTAGTGTTCGACGCTCTCTCCGACCGGCTTCAGGCCGCCCTCGACGACGTCCGCTCGCGCGGGAAGCTGACCGAGGACGACATCAACCAGGCGATGCGCCAGGTGCGCCTCGCGCTGCTCGAGGCCGACGTGAACTTCAAGGTCGTCAAGCAGTTCACCGCGGCGGTGAAGGAGCGCGCGCTCGGGCAGGACGTGCTCGGGTCGCTGAATCCCGGCCAGCAGGTCGTGAAGATCGTCTCGGACGAGCTGACCGCGCTGATGGGCGGGAGCGGCCGCGACCTCGCGATCGCGCGAGCCAGGCCCGACGGTGATCCTCATGGCCGGCCTTCAGGGCTCGGGCAAGACGACGGCGGTCGGGAAGCTCGCGCGGCACCTCCGCGAGGAGCACGGGATGGACGTGGGCGTGGCGGCCTGCGACGTCTACCGGCCGGCCGCCGTCGACCAGCTCGTCAAGGTCGGCCAGCAGGCCGGCGCGCACGTGTACGAGCAGGGCACGGGCCGCGACCCCGTGGACATCGCCGAGTGGGCGCTCGACCAGGCGAAGCGGGACCGCCGCGACGCGCTGATCGTGGACACGAGCGGCCGGCTCCACATCGACGAGGAGCTGATGAAGGAGCTCGCCGAGATCAAGAAGCGCACGAAGCCGCACAACGTGCTGCTCGTGGTCGACGCGATGACCGGCCAGGACGCCGTGAACGTGGCAGAGCAGTTCGCGGAGACGGCCAACTTCGACGGCGTGATCCTCACGAAGCTCGACGGCGACGCTCGCGGCGGCGCGGCGCTGTCGGTGAAGGCCGTGACCGGCAAGCCGATCCTGTACGCCTCGACCGGCGAGAAGCTCGGCGACTTCGAGCGCTTCCACCCGGACCGGATGGCGCAGCGGATCCTCGGCATGGGCGACGTGATGACGCTCGTCGAGAAGGCCGAGAAGCAGATGGACGAGCGCCAGGCGGCCGAGCTCGAGAAGAAGATCCGCAAGGAGCAGTTCACGCTCGACGACTTCCTCGAGCAGATGCAGCAGGTCCGGAACATGGGGCCGCTCGGCTCGCTCCTGAAGATGATGCCGGGGATCGGCTCCCAGCTCGGCTCGCTGAACGTGGACGAGAAGGAGCTCGACCGGCTCGAGGCGATCATCCGCTCGATGACGCCCGAGGAGCGGGCGAACCCGAAGATCATCGACGGGTCGCGCCGGCGCCGGATCGCGCGCGGGTCAGGGACCTCCGTGCAGGCGGTCTCGCAGCTCGTGAAGCAGTTCGGCCAGATGCGCAAGGTGATGAAGCAGATCTCGCGCGGCAAGATGCCGTCGCTGCAGCAGCTCGCAGGCGGTCGCTAACCTCCTCGAACCTATGTCCGTACGAGTCCGCCTCACCCGCGTGGGGAGCAACAAGAATCCGATCTGGCGCGTGGTCGTCGCCGACCAGCGCTCGCCGCGCGACGGCCGCTTCATCGAGACGATCGGCCACTACAACCCGCAGACGAACCCCTCGACGATCATGATCGACGAGGAGCGCTTCCAGCACTGGGTGGCGCGCGGGGCGCAGCCCACGAACACGGTGAAGCAGCTCGTGAAGGCGCACGCGAAGGGCGTGGCCGGCGGCAGCTCGACCGGCAGCGCCGGCGTGGCGCGGCGGGCCCCCGCGGCGGAGGCGCCCGCCGAGGAGGCGGCCGAGGCCCCCGCCGACGCTCCGGTGGAGGAGCGCGCCGAGGTTCCGGCGGAGGAGCCCGCCGAGGCTCCAGCCGCGGACGACGAAGCCGCATCCGAGTAGGTGGAGGAGCTCCTCGAGTACCTCGCCCGGTCGCTCGTCGACCGTCCGGACGAGGTGAGCGTGGAGGCGTTCGAGGAGGATGACGGCACGCTGGTCCTGGAGCTGCACGTCGCCGACGACGACGCCGGCAAGGTGATCGGCCGCGGCGGGCGCACGGTCGCCGCGCTCAGGACCGTGGTGAAGGCCGCCGCCGTCCGCGATGGGCAGCGGGTACTCGTCGACGTCGTCGATTGACCCTCGTGACAGCCGGCCGCGTGGGCAAGCCGCACGGCCTGGACGGAAGCTTCTACGTGGACCGGCCGCAGCACGAGCTGGCTGAGGGGACCGAGCTCGTGCTCGCGGGCGGCACGCACCGCGTCGAGCGGAGGGCGGGCACGGACGACCGGCCGCTGATCCGGCTCGCGGGCGTCGAGGACCCCGGCTCGCTGCGGGGCGAGCTGCTCCTGGTGGAGGACGAGCTGGGCGAGGGCGAGTGGCTGGCGGCCGACCTTGTGGGGCTCGAGGTGCCCGGCATGGGCACCGTGTCGCGCGTCATCGATGCTCCGTCGTGCATCTCCTGGAGCTGGGCGACGGCACGCTCATCCCGTTCGTCGCCGACGCGATCGAGAGCGTCGACCGGCGAGGCCGGCGAGATCCGGGTGAAGCGGGAGTTCCTGCCATGAAGATCGACGTCCTCACGCTCTTCCCGCACTGGTTCGAGTGGTTCAAGACGCAGCGCCACGTGACGAATGCGCTCGGCCTCGGCCACGAGCTGGCCCTCGTCGACCTCCGCGAGACCACGCCGCTCAAGGCGGGCCAGGTGGACGACACGCCGTACGGCGGCGGGGCCGGCATGGTGATCCGCGTCGACGTCGTCGAGGCGGCGCTCGAGGCGCGCTACGGCGCAGGCGCCGCCGCCTCACCGGACGATCGCGCTGTCGCCGGGCGGCCGCCAGTTCGACGACGCGCTCGCGGCCGAGCTGGCCGCCGAGCCCGGGCTCACGCTGCTCTGCGGCCGCTACGAGGGGTTCGACGAGCGCGTGAACGAGCACCTGGCGACCGACGTCGTCTCGATCGGGCCGTACGTCCTGTCGGGCGGCGAGCTGGCCGCGATGGTGGTCGCGGACGCGGTGATCCGGAAGCTTCCCGGCGCGCTCGGGCACGAGGAGAGTGCGGTCGAGGAGTCGTTCAGCGAGGCGCTCGAGGGCGCTCCCGAATACCCGCACTACACGCGCCCGTACGAGTGGCGCGGGCACCAGGTGCCCGAGGTCCTCCTCTCCGGCGACCACGCCCGGATACGAGAGTGGAGGCTCGCGCAGAGCCGCGACCGGCGCTCCGAATAACATCGCTCCGCCGCGGGCACCGCCCGCGGCCTCGCGCAAGGCGCCGCAGAAACCTTCGCTACCATTGCCCGTCCACGCGCGACGGCTCCGACGGTCGCGTTTTTTGTGCCCAATGTCCGGCGTAATCGACAGCATCGAGCGCGCACAGCTGCGCCGTGTCCCCTCCTTCCAGGCGGGCGACCGCGTGCGCGTGCACTTCCAGGTCGTCGAGGGCACGCGCCGCCGCACACAGGTCTTCGAGGGCATCGTGATCAAGCGCCAGGGCAACGGCGTGCGCGAGACCTTCACCGTCCGGAAGCAGTCGTTCGGGGTGGGCGTCGAGCGGACCTTCCCGCGTGCACTCGCCCAAGATCGAGCGCATCGAGGTGGCCGCGCGAGGCGACGTCCGGCGCGCCAAGCTCTACTACCTGCGCGAGCGGGTGGGACGCGCCTCGCGGGTGCGCGAGCGCCGCTGGTCCGGGGCCGAGGAGGTCATCCAGCCGGGGCTCGTCGGAGGAGGGCGCGATGCCGCCGGACGACGCGCCGCGCCCGGGCGAGGAGGAGCTGGCCGAGGAGAGCCGCCGCCGAGGAGACGGCCCAGGCCGACGGCGGGGAAGCGGCCGAGGAGACGCCCAGGCGGATGCCGGCGAGCCGGCCGCGGAGGCCGACGAGGCTCCGCGGAGCCGGAGCCGGATGCCGAGGCGGCCGGGGACGAGCCCGCCGGCGAGTCCGGCGACGCGCCCGCCGACGACGAGCAGGCCCTAGACGGGCCCGCCGGTGGCGAGGAGCAAGGAGAAGAAGCGCCAGCACAACTCGCTGGTCGAGCTGGTGATGATCGTCGCCGTCGCGCTCGGCCTGGCGCTCGGGATCCAGGCGTTCCTCGTCAAGCCGTTCCGGATCCCGAGCGAGTCGATGGTGCCGACGCTCGAGATCGGCCAGCGCGTGCTGGTGGACCGCGTGAGCTTCCGTTTCGGCGACCCGGACCGCGGCGACATCGTGGTCTTCAAGCCGCCCGCGGGCCAGCCGAGCACCTGCGGAGTGGAGCGCGCGCAGGCGACCAGCCCTGTCCTGAGGGCACGCCGGAGCGCTCCGACACGAACTTCATCAAGCGGGTCGTGGGCCTGCCCGGCGACCGCCTGAAGGTGATCGAGGGCTCGGTCTACATCAACGGCAAGCGCCAGGACGAGCCCTTCGCCCGGCTCGACGCCGCATGCGCCACCTGCAACCTGCCTCGGGAGATCACGATCCCGGACGGCGAGTACTACATGATGGGCGACAACCGGGGCGAGTCGGCGGACAGCCGCGAGTGGGGGCCCGTGCCGAAGAAGTGGATCATCGGCAAGGCCTTCGCGACCTATTGGCCCCCGGGCCGAATCGGCTTACTGTAGGTGCGAGGGCGACGGGCGGAGAGGCTTCCGCCGTGTGCCCACCTATGATCGGCGCCACCAGTGGGGATGCCGCGGGAAGCCCAGACCACCACGCCTTCGCGACGCAGCGCACGCCGGCCGAAGGGCCGGCCGCGTACGGGGCGGCGGCTCTTCGCATTCGACCGTGAGCTCGGCTGCCGCTTCGTGGCGGGCGCCGACGAGGCGGGGCGCGGCTCGCTGGCCGGGCCCGCTCGTGGCGGCCGCGGTCCTGTTCGACCTCGAGCGGCTGACGCTCGGCGACCGGCGCGCGCTCACCCGGCTGAACGACTCGAAGCAGCACACCGCCGAGATGCGCGAGGAGCTTTACCCGCTCGTGATGCGAGCGGCGGCGCGCTCGGTGATCGTGTCGCGCTGCGTGCGCGGGATCGACGCGCGCGGGCTGCACAAGACGAATCTGGAGGCGCTGCGGACCGCCCTCCTCGGCGTTGCGCTGCCGGGCACGGTCTGCCTCGTGGACGGCTTCAACGTGCCGCAGTTCGGGTTCGAGCAGCGGGCGGTCATCGACGGCGACTGCCGCAGCGCGGCGATCGCAGCTGCCTCCGTGCTGGCGAAGGTGAGCCGCGACCGCTACATGCGCCGCGCGGCCGAGCGCCACCCCGGCTGGGACTTCGAGATGAACGTCGGCTACTCGACCCCCGAGCACCGCGCGGCCATCGCCGCCAACGGCGTCTCGCCGCTCCACCGGATGTCGTTCCAGTCGATCGCCTACACGCAGCTCGCCCTGGGGGGCTAGCCGAGGTCCACGGCGATCCGATCGTCGTTCTCGTCGAGCACGAAGAGCGTGAAGGCGGTGGCGCGGTAGACCCGGAGGGCGGCCGGTGGGCGCACGTCCTCGACGGTCAGGCCGGGCCAGCCGAGCGCCTCTGAGCGGCGGCTGAAGATCTCGACGCAGCGCTCCTCGTCCGCGTCGGCCACCTGCTCCGCCTCTGCATCGACGTAGACCGCCTCGGGCACGCCCTGCGGCCGCGGAGTCGAGTCGAAGATCACGATGCTCGCGTGTGGCCGCGCGGCGAGGTTCCGCGAATGGCGCCGCTCGGGCCGCGAGACCCACACGAAGCGCGTGTGGTCCTCGTGGGCAAACCAGACCGGCGAGGCCCACGGACGGCCCTCCACATCCGCGGTCGCGAGCGTCATGTACACGTGGGCGTCGATGATGCGCTTGGCGTAGGCGGCGAGATCAGGCATGCGTCCCGTCTATCAGAACGCGGCCTCGAGGTGCTCGAGCATGAGCAGGCAGCCGCGCGCGTCGAAGCTGACGCCGATCGCGTCGAAGCGCATCTCCGGCGGCCGCGCGGCCCTCGAGCCGGCCGTGGGTAAGCCACTCGCGCGCAATCGCCCTGACCTGACGCTGCTTGCGCGCCCCGATCGCGGCGAAGGGCCCGAGCACGTCCTCTCCCGGCGGCCCGCGCACGATCCGCGTCTTCACCTCGCAGAAGACGAGAAAGCGCGCATCCCGCGCAACCACGTCGAGCTCCCCATACCTGGTACGGAAGTTCCGCTCGACCACCTGATACCCCCGCGCCTCGAGATGCCTGGCGGCGAGCTCCTCGCCACGAGCGCCGAGCCTGCGCCTGGGGTCTCCGTCGGCCGCCATCAGCGCCCCGCCCGCTCCCAGCCGCCGAGCTCCCGGCGGACCAGGTAGCCCTCGCCCTCGAGCCGGCCCAGCGCCGCCCGGGTCTCGGCGACCGTGCCGCCGGCGTCGCCCGCCACGGCCTCGACGGAGTGGTTGCCCTCCGAGGACTCCAGCACCGCGCGCAGGAAGGGATCGGGCGGCGTGGGCCGCGACGCGCTCGCCTCGGTCGCCCGGCGCACGCCCACGCCGAACAGCTCGTCGAGCACGTCCTCGGTGCCGCTGATCGGGGTCGCGCCGTCCTTCAGCAGGTTGTTCGTGCCTTGGGCGAGGCTCGACGTGACCCGTCCCGGGACCGCCGCCACGCAGCGGCCGAGATCCTTGGCGAACTCGGCGGTGATCAGGCTCCCGCTCGGATCCGCGGCCTCCACGACCACCGTGATCCGCGCCAGCCCGGCCATGATCCGGTTCCGCGCCGGGAAGCTCCAGCGGTACGGCTCCGTGCCCGGCGGCAGCTCGGAGAGCACGACCCCGGCGTCGCGCACGCGCTCGTGCAGCGAGCGGTGCCGCCGCGGATAGACGACATCCGGCCCTGCGGCCACGACGGCCACGGGCACGCCGCCGCCGTCGAGGCAACCGCGGTGGGCCGTGCCGTCGATACCGAGGGCGAGGCCGCTGACGACCGGCACGCCACGCGCGCCCAGGCCGCGCCCGAGGGCGTAGGCGACCTCCGTGCCGTACGGGCTCGCCCGGCGCGTGCCCACGACCGTGACCGCCGGCTCCTCGGCGAGCAGGGCCAGGGTGTCGCCGCGCCCGGCTCCGAACAGCACCGCCGGCGGGTCGCACAGGTCCCGGAGGAGCGCGGGATAGCGGGGCGAGTGCGCGCATAGCGCCAGGAAGCCGCCGTCGGCCACCCGCTCCCGCTCCAGGTCGGCATTCACGCCATCGAGAAAGGCGAGCGCCCGCTCGACCTGGCGCCCCGCCGCGGCCGCGACGAGCTCGTTCTCGGGGAGCCCGAGCAGCCCGCGCGCCCGCCTGTCTGCTCTCCCGAGCAGGCCGGCGATGCGCGGCGCCAGGTGGGCGATCAGGAAGGCGCGCCGCAAGCACGCCTCGCAGGCGTCGGGCGTCATGCGCCCACCCGCTGCCTCACGCCGGTCGCTCCCTTCATGCGGCCACCCGCCGCCTCACACCGGTCGCTCCCTTCATGCGGCCACCCGCTGCCAGCTGTCGAGGCGGTAGGACAGCGCTTCATCGATGTCCTGCTCCGCCAGCAGCTCGCGGCCCTCGAGGTCCGCGATGGTGCGCGCGACCCGCAGCACGCGGTCGTGGCCGCGCCCGCTCAGCGAGATGCGGTCACGGATCGCCAGGAGCCTCGCGGCGAGGTTGGCCTCGAGCGGCACCTGCCTCCGCGTGAGCCGGCCGTCCATGTCCCCGTTGCACAGGACGCCCGTCCCGGCGAGGCGCACGAGCTGGCGCCTCCGAGCCGCGGCGACGCGTGCCCGGACCTCGCCCGAGTCCGTCCTGCCCTCGCGCGCGCCGTCCACCAGCTCGGCCGCCGGCACGGGCTCGACCTGGCAGACGAGGTCGATCCGATCCACGAGCGGGCCGCTCAGGCGCCGCTGGTAGCGCGCCAGCTCCAGCGTCGTGCACGAACAGCGGTCGGGCGGCCGCGCACACGGGCAGCGGTTGCACGCGGCGACCACGATGGCGTTCGCGGGAAAATCGAGCGTTCGCTGCCCGCGCGTGATCTCCACTCGCCCCTCCTCGAGCGGCTGCCGTAGCGCGTCCACGGCGCTTCGGGCGAACTCGGGAAGCTCGTCGAGGAACAGGACGCCGCGGTGCGCGAGCGTGATCTCCCCCGGCATCGGCCGGCTGCCGCCGCCGACGAGCCCCTGCGCGGAGATGGTGTGGTGCGGCGCGCGGAAGGGGCGCTCGGTCGCCAGCCTGCCGGTGCCGATCCCGGCTGCGCTGTGGACCTGGGTGATCTCGAGCGCCTCCTCGAAGCTCGGCGGCGGGAGGATCCCGGGCAGGCGGCGCGCCAGCATCGTCTTGCCGGCGCCCGGCGGCCCCACCATCAGCAGGTTGTGGCCGCCCGCGGCCGCTATCTCGAGCGCGCGCTTGGCGTCGTCCTGCCCGCGAACGTCTGCGAGGTCCGGCGCCTCGGGGGCCGGCTCGCCGGGATCGGGCACGGCGGGGCGCGCGGGCTCCGGGGCCCACCGCCCGTGGAGCAGGTCGGCGAGCCGCGTCAGCGACGGGATCGCGCTCACCTCGATCCCCTCCACGAGCGCCGCCTCGGGCGCATTCGGCTCCGGCACCAAGAGCCGCCGGTAGCCGGCCCGGCGTGCGCCGAGCGCCGCATTCAGCGCGCCCCGCACCGGGCGCAGCTCACCGCTGAGCGAGAGCTCGCCGGCGAGCGCCCATTGCTCGAGCTGTTCCGCAGGTACCTGCCCGCTGGCTGCCAGCAGCCCAACGGCGATCGCGAGATCGAAGCTCGGACCCGCCTTGCGCACATGGGCGGGTGCGAGGTTGACGGTCAGCCGCTTCTGCGGAAAGTCGAGCTCGGAGTTGAGCAGCGCAGCCCGCACGCGCTCGCGCGACTCGCGGATCGCCCGGTCCGGAAGCCCGACGAGCGTGAACGCAGGGAGCCCGCGCCGAACGTCCACCTCGACCGTCACCTCTTGCGGATGAACCCCCTCTAGAGCAAAGGTCGCGACGGCGGCGAGCACCACGCCGACGCTGACGGCTCCGCGCGCACGGGTGGCGCGGCGTCGGTAACAAGGGAGTTATCTCGACAGCCGTGCCGGGCACGCAGGAGGACGAGGGACGGTGTCGACCTCGGAAGGAGGCGCAATGAGCCGCACATCTCGAACGTTCGCCGGTGGGGCCGTCCTGGGAGCGCTGATCGTCGGAGCCGCGGTGCCCGCCGGGACCTCGGCGGGGCCACCCGTCGGCGAGTGCGCCAGGAGCCACGCTACGGTGGTGACGCGTGAGGAGGCGTTAGCGATTGACGGGGCCGTGCTCTTCGACCGGGTCAACAACAACGGGGACAACATCGTCTGCTTCAAGCCGTGGCGGAAAAAGGAGGGCGGGACGGTGATCGACAACACGGCTCGCTCGCACTCCTCCTAACTTTGCAGCACCGATTCCGCGGGTCGCATCGACGTGATGGGGTCGCCGTGGCGGTGTGTCACCTTCCACTTGCCGTCCTCGCGCCGAAAGACGGTCGTCGCGCGGATCGCGATCGGAGTCAACTCGTCGGATCCGCCCACACGCGTACGGAATCGTTCGACCTCGACCGTATACGCAAGCTCCGGCGCGACGACCGTGGCGATGTTCTCGAACTCGTAGTCCTGGCCGTCGCGGTACTTGCTCGCAGCGAGGTCGAGACGGTCCGATACCTCCTGCCAGCCGCGGACGGGGGGTCCGAACGGGTTGGCCAGTGTGACGTCGTCGCGTCGGGACCACAGGGCCTTGTAGACCTCGGGATTGCCCCTGGTGATCTCGAGTCCGGCGCGACGGTACTCCGTCATGGGCAGGTCGTGGTGGGTCATGCCGCCTATCCTGCCGTCCCCGTGGCCTCGGAGCGTCCACCTCGGGTGCTGTCGATCGCCGGCTCCGACTCCGGCGGGGGTGCGGGCATCCAGGCCGATCTGAAGGCGTTTGCCCGCTGCGGGGTCCACGGGATGACGGCCGTGACCGCCATCACCGCTCAGAACACCGTGGCGGTCACCGCGGTGCACACGGTGCCGGGCGATGTCATCGTCGCGCAGGTCAGGGCGGTTGCCGGTGACATCGGGGTCGACGCGGTCAAGATCGGGATGCTTGGGAGCGTCGCGACAATCGAAGCGGTGGGGGAGGCGCTCGACCTGGTCGGCGACGCCCCAATCGTGCTCGACCCCGTGATGATTTCGGAGACCGGCGCCCGGCTGCTCGAGGAGGACGCTCAGGAGGCGCTCCGGACGCAGCTGGTCCCGCGTGCGGCGGTCGTGACGCCGAACGTGCCGGAGGCGCGGGTGCTGGCGCGAGCGGAGGAGGGAGAGGAGCCGGCCGCCGAGGAGCTCGTGCGCGCCGTCCACGCGCTCGGCCCGGGCGCGGTGGTCCTCACCGGAGGACACCGTGAGGAGGCGACGGACCTCTTCTTCGACGGCACGCAGCTCGTGGAGATCCCCGGCGAGCGCTACGAGAGCGGCGCGGCGCACGGCTCCGGCTGCACGCACTCGTCCGCTCTAGCCGCGCACCTCGCCCTGGGCCTCGACCCGCTGGAGGCGGCGAGGATGGCGAAGCAGATCGCCTCCGAAGCCGTCCGCGACGGCCTGACGACCATCGGCGAAGGCCCCGGCCCGGTGGACGTATTCGCCCTGCAAAAACGACAAAGGGGTCAGACCCCTTAAGCGTGGTCGACTCAAGGGGTCTGACCCCTTGAGTCTGGGGGACTTAGATCGGGTGCGTGACATAATCGGGCGCGTGAGGTTCCTGCGGATGAAGCCCGGCCATGGCGAGGTGCTGCTTGCCGAGGGCGATCCGCGCATCCAGGAGGACGAGGAGCGCCTCGTCGAGGAGTTCCGCCGCCAGCTCGACGAGGGGATGTGGGCCGCGGTGCCGGTCAGGAACGCGGGCAGCGGCCGGCGCGAGGCGCAGATGGTCAAGGAGTACGCGGACATCCCGCCCGACTCCGAGCGCGTGATCTTCTTCCCGCGCGCCTCGGGCGGATAGCCGCAACAGGCCGATGCTGCTCGCGCTTCTCGCACTCGCCCTGATCGCCATCGTGCTCGCCGCGCCGCTCGTGCTCCGGCGCGCGGCCGACTGGCGCGCGCGGCGGCCGGCACGGCACAGCGGCGCCGGCGAGCTCGACCTCGAGCTCTACGACCCCGGCCGCGAGCGCCGCGCCGAGCAGCGCGCCCGCGAGCTGCTCCGCTCGTGCGTGAACGCCGAGGAGTGGGGCATGTACCGCGACCTCGGCTTCATCCGCGTGGCCGGGCGCCATGCCCGCCGCGAGCTCGACCGGGACCGCGGCCGCCAGCCGGCCTACGCCTACCTCGTGTACCCGCACAAGCCGATCGTGGCCTACGTGCCGGAGACCGGACAGCTCCTGTCCGAATACTGCGTCGAGTTCCCCGACCTGACCGGGAACGGCGGCCGCCACCGCCTGCCGGCGTCCGACGACGTCCTCGCCAAGTGGATGGCCCTCACGTCCGACGAGGACCGCGTGATCCGCCGCGCCAACATGCACCTCGTGGGCCGCCAGCTCGACCCCGCGCGCGTGCGCCGCGACCTCTGGCGCCTCGCCGAGTGGGAGCGCCGGCGCGGCAATCGCGAGCAGGTATCGCAGAGCCAGCGGTGAGCCGCGACCTCCGCAGTCGCAGCCGGGTCGATCCTCGATGGCCCGGACCGCGCCCAGGCGCGCGCGTACCTGAAGGGCATCGGATTCGACGACGACGCGCTCCAGCGCCCGATCGTCGGGATCGCCAACACCTGGACGGAGACCATGCCGTGCAACTTCCACCTCCGCCGCCTCGCGGAGAAGGTGAAGGAGGGCGTCCGCGCGGCCGGCGCCACGCCGATGGAGTTCAACACCGTCGCAATATCGGACGGCATCACGATGGGCACCGAGGGGATGAAGACCTCGCTCGTCAGCCGCGAGGTGATCGCCGACTCGATCGAGCTGGTGGCCCGCGGCCACATGTTCGACGCGGTGGTCGCCCTCTCCGGCTGCGACAAGACGATCCCCGGCTGCGTCATGGCGCTGGCCCGGCTCGACGTACCCGGCCTGATGCTCTACGGCGGCTCGATCGCGCCCGGGAGGTGGCGTGGCAGGGACGTGACGATCCAGGACGTCTTCGAGGGCATCGGCGCCCACGCCGCCGGCGACCTCACCGACGAGGAGCTCACAGACCTCGAGGACCACGCGTCGCCCGGGGCGGGCGCCTGCGGCGGCCAGTTCACTGCGAACACGATGGCCATGGCGTTCGAGGTGCTGGGGATCTCCCCGATGGGGAGCTCGATGGTCCCCGCCGAGGACGGCAAGAAGGGCAAGGTGGCCGAGGAGTGCGGGCGGCTGGTGCTCGAGGTGCTGAAGGAGGACCGCCGTCCGAGCAAGATCATCACGAGGCGCTCGCTCGAGAACGCGATCGCGGCCGGGGCGACCTCCGGCGGCTCGACGAACCTGGTGCTGCACCTGCTGGCCGTGGCCCGCGAGGCGGGCGTGGAGCTCGAGCTCGAGGACTTCGACCGGATCGCCTGGCAGACACCGCTCCTCTGCGACCTCAAGCCCGGCGGGCGCTACGTCGCGACCGACCTCTACCGCGCCGGCGGCGTGCCGCTCGTCATCCGCCGGCTCAAGGAGCTCGGCGCGCTCCACGAGGACGAGCTGACCGTGACCGGCCAGACGATCGGCGCCGTGGCCGACGCCGCCGAGGAGGCCGAGGGCCAGGACGTCGTGCGCCCCGTGGACGACCCGATCAAGCCCAATGGCGGCTTCGCCATTCTGCGCGGCAACCTCGCGCCCGACGGCTGCGTGGTCAAGCTCTCCGGCCACGACCGCAAGGAGCACCGCGGCCCCGCGCGCGTCTTCGAGCGGGAGGAGGACGCGTTCGCCGCCGTGATGGCCAAGGCGATCGAGCCCGGCGACGTGGTCGTCATCCGCAACGAGGGGCCGAAGGGCGGTCCCGGCATGCGCGAGATGCTGCACGTGACGGCGGCGCTCGTGGGGGAGGGCCTCGGCGATTCCGTCGCCCTCCTGACCGACGGGCGCTTCTCCGGCGCTACGCACGGGTTCATGGCCGGCCACGTGGCGCCCGAGGCGCCCGACGGCGGCCCGATCGCGGCCGTGCGCGACGGCGACACGATCGTCTTCGACGTCGAGAGCCGCGAGCTGAACGTGGAGCTCCCCGACGACGAGATCGCAGCGCGGGTGGCCGCCTACGAGGCGCCGCCGACCGCCTACACCAACGGCGTGCTGGGGAAGTACCGCAAACTCGTTGGATCGGCAGCCGAAGGAGCGGTGACGAACTAGGCGGCCTGTGACTCGCCCTCGGCCGGCTCCTTCTCCTGAGCGGGGCCGGTCTCGGCGAGGAAGTCCACCAGCAGGTCGTTGAAGGTCACCGGGCGCTCCGCCATCGGGATGTGGCCCGTGTCCTTCATCACCACCTTGCGGCTGTCCTCGATGAGGCGCTCGAACTCGTCCGCGTCCCGCACCGGGATGATGGAGTCCTTCTCGCCCCAGACGATCAGCGTCGGCACCTTCACCTCGGGCAGCCGGTCGCGGAAGTCGTAGTCGAGCGAGGCGCGCAGCGCGTCGTCGAAGCCAGGCTTGCCGGCGCCCTTGAAGAAGCCCTCGTAGGCCAGGTCCGGCTTGATCAGCCGCGGGTAGCGCGCGACGAGCGCGAGCGAGCAGTGGCGAGTGACCGGGCGTGCCGCCAGCTTGCGGTGGCGAGCGGCGGTGTTGGTCGCGATTGCCGTGGCCACGCGGCCAAAGGTCAGAATCGGCGCCGCGAGCGCCTCAGCGCTCGAGATCCCGGCTGCCGAGACGAGCACGAGCCGGTTGACCCGATTTGGGAACTGGATGGCGACCTCGGCCGCGATGTAGCCGCCCATCGAGTTCCCGACCAGCTCGACGTCACGGAGGCCGAGCTCGTCGCAGAGCGCGTTCACGAAGCGGCCGTAGCGCGGGATGCTGATCCCCTCGTCGTCCTCCGGCTCGGGCGTGAGGCCGCTGCCCGGCAGGTCCATCGCGACGACGCGCCGGTCGAGCGCCAGCCGCGGGATGTTCTCGAGCCAGTTCTGCCACTGGCCGCCCAGCCCGTGCACGAGTACCACGGGCTCCTCGGCGCCCGTGTCCGAGCCGACGTCCACGTAGTTCATCGGCACGCCGTCGACCTCGACGGTCTTCAGCTCCTTCGACCAGTCGGTCTCGCGCCAGTTCGGCGTCGCCGTCGCGCCGTAGTCGCTGCCCGCGTGGTGGTACCGCCACGGCGACGTCGGCGCCGCGCCGGGGCGCATCAGCCTCCGTTCCATGACCCCTACTGTACGGAGCCGTGGCGAGGATCGCGCTGGACATCGACTCGACTCTGCACCACTACTGGGACCTGCTCCAGCGCATCGCGCGCGAGCGCTACGGCGTGGACCTGCCCTACGAGGAGCAGCGCGACTGGGGCATCACCGTGCTCGAGCGCGACGCGATCGTGCACTGCGTCGAGGAGTCGCACTCCGATGAGAATATCGCCGCCGGCGTGCCCTATCCGGACGCCGTGGAGACCGTTCGGGAGTGGCACGACGCCGGCCACTGGATCCATGTGACGAGCCACCGCCGCCGCAGCACCTACGAGGCCACCGCGGCCTGGCTCGACTCGATCGGCATGCCGTGGAACGACCTCCACTGCTCGTTCGACAAGGTCCCGCGATGTGTGGAGCTGGGCATCGACGTCCTGGTTGACGACAGCCCCGTGAACATCGCAAAGGCGCGCGAGGCCGGAATGATGGCGGCGACGATCATCCACCCGTGGAACGAGGAGGTCGTCGCCGCGGACGGCGTGATCGGCGCGGCCGACTGGCGTGGCCTGAAAGCCGCTCTCGATCCGGTCTTGGATCACCTCGACTCGGCGCCTGCTTGAATCGGCGCCCATGGCCGACCGCCAGCGCACAACCCTGTCGATCCGCGACCGCGAGGCTCCCACGACGGCGCTCGTCCCGGCCGAGGAGCTGAAGAGCCACCTCCCCGGGGTCGAGCCCGAGCGCCGGCTGAACGATTGGGGCCGTTCGGAGCGCATCGAGGGGGTCTACGACCGGCTCGTGGCCGATTTCTTCTACCGCTACTGGTTCCGCGCCGAGGTCGAGGGCATCGAGAACGTGCCGGCGAGCGGCGGCGCGCTGCTCGTGTCGAACCACGGCGGGGCCCTGCCGCCCGACGCCGCGATGATCTCCAAGGCGATTCGCGAGGAGCACGCGCACCCGCGCCCGGTCAACATCACCATCGAGCACTTCTTCAAGGGCTACCCCGGCTTCAGCACGCTGCTCCCCAAGATCGGCTGCGTGCCCGCCCACCCGGCGAACGTGCACCGCCTCCTCTACGACGAGGAGCAGCTGGTGCTCGTGTTCCCCGAGGGCCGCAAGGCGACCGAGAAGCTCTACAAGGACCGCTACCGCCTGCGCCGCTTCGGGCGCGGAGGCTTCGTCGAGGCGGCCATGCGCGCGCAGGCTCCGATCGTGCCGGTCTGCGTGGTGGGCGCCGAGGAGTCCGCACCCGTGTTCGCACAGGTGGGCATCATGCAGCGGCTCACCGGGCTCCTGTACTTCCCGATCACGCCCACGTTCCCGCACCTCGGCCTGCTCGGGATGCTGGGATACCTGCCGGCCAAGTTCAAGCTCCGCTTCCTCGAGCCCATCCACTTCGAGGAGGAGGGGATGCACGAGGACAAGGCGCTCGTCCAGACGGTCGCCCACGAGGTGCGGGCGCGCATCCAGGAGGGCCTCTGGGACATGCTCGCCAAGCGCAAGTCGGTCTGGTTCGGATAGCGGCGTGGACTCGAAGCGCATCCTCATCACCGGCATCTCGCACTACTGGGGCGGCAGGCTCGCCCAGGCGCTCGAGGCGTTCCCTGAGATCGAGGCCGTGATCGGCGTGGACAACGAGGAGCCGCAGGTCGAGCTCGAGCGAACCGAGTACGTGAAGGTGGGCGCGCAGCACGCGCTGCTCCGCCGCGTGGTCGAGGCGGCCGAGATCGACACCGTGGTCGACGCGCGACTGGTCGTGGACTCCGCGGTGATGTCGTCGTCGAGGGCGCACGAGAACAACGTGATGGGGACGATGAACATCCTCGCCGCGTGCAGCGGGTCCGAGTCGCCCGTGAAGAAGGTGGTGTTCAAGTCCTCGACTCACTTCTACGGCTGCCACCAGGACGACCCGGCCTTCTTCGACGAGACCATGCGCAGGCCACACCCGCCGCGCACCGGGATCGAGCGCGACATCGTGGAGGCCGAGGCGTCGCTGGGCGAGTTCGCCGAGCGGAACCCGGACAAGGCGGTGACGATCCTCCGCTTTGCGAACGTGCTCGGACCCGACGTCGAGACCTCGCACACGAAGCTGTTCTCGCTGCCGGTGGTGCCGATGATCCTCGGCTTCGATCCGCGCTACCAGTTCGTGCACGAGGACGACGTAGTCCACGCGCTCGAGCACGCGGTCAAGCACCGCGTCTCCGGCACCTACAACGTGGCGGGCGACGGGGTGCTCGCGCTCAGCGAGGTCGCCGGGCTGCTCGGCAAGACGTATGCGCCCGTGCTGCCGCCGTGGGGCACGGGTCTCGCGACCGCGGTGATCCGGCGGCTCGGCGTCGAGATCCCGCCTGAGGCGCTCGAGCAGATGCGCTTCGGGCGCGGGGTGGACAACCGCCGCTACAAGGCCGCCGGGTTCCACTACCAGCACACGAGCCGCGAGACGGTGATCAAGCTCGGCGAGCACCTGCGCCTGCACCCTGTGGTGCGCGGTGCGCAGGAGCCGTACCGCTACGAGCGCGAGGTGGAGGACTTCCTGCGCTGGAGCCCGCATGTGAAGAACACGCGCAGGAAGGCCGCGTCCGCAGCTCAGCCGCGCCAGCTCGCCGAGCTCCAGCGCCTGCTCACGGGCTTCGCGGAGACGGCGGGGATGGAGTTGGACGAGGGCATCCCCGACCGCGCGGCCGAGGCCGAGCGGCGGGCGACCGCCGCGGAGGCGGCCGCCAGGGAGGCGGCGGAGCGAGCCGGCCGGGCCGAGCAGGCGGCGGAGGAGCGCGCCGCGCGCGCGGAGAAAGCGGCGGAGGAGCGCGCCCGCGGGGAGGCGGAGCGGGCTCCGGCCGGGCCGCCGAGCACTACGACGACCTCGCCGCCGAGGAGGTGATCGCGCTGCTCGCCTCGCTTGAGCACGGGGACCTCCAGACACTGCGGGAATACGAGCGCGATCACGCCAATCGCGCCAGGGTGCTGAGCGCCATCGACTCGGTGCTTGCGCGGCGCGGATCGCGGGTGTAGAGCAGCGCAATCGCGCGCCCAGGCGGCGTCGCCCGCCGCGTCGCGCAGCTAACCTGAAGCAACCCCCCATGAGGCATCGTTGGTTCATCCTCGTGGCCGTCGTCCTCCTGGTCCTGATCGGCGGGGCGGTCGCTGCTTTCGCGTACGACAACTCTCGCGACGACCTGATCGCGAAGGGCGTGACGATCGCGGGCGTCGACGTGGGCGACATGACCACCGCGGAGGCCCACCGGGTGGTCCAGCGCGAGCTCCAGAAGCCGCTCGAGCAGCCGATCGTCGTTCGCCGCGGGACAGACCCGCTTCACGCTCTCCGCCCAGGACGCCGGGGTGCAGGCTGACGTCGGCGGCATGGTCGACGAGGCGCTTGAGGCGAGCCGCGACGGCAGCATGTTCAGCCGAGTCGCGCGCGACATCACCGGCGGCGAGGAGGACGCGCAGGTGCCCCCGCGGGTGACCTACTCGATCAGCGCTGTGCGCGACCTCGTGAAGCGCGTCCGGAGCAAGCTGAACCGCCCGGCGCATGACGCCGAGGTCGACTTCCCCTCACTCGAGAAGGTGAAGGAGCTGAAGGGCCGCAGGGTCAAGGCCGCTGCGCTCGAGCAGCGGGTAGCCCAGGCGCTCACCGTACCGGGCGTCGAGCGGACCGTGCGGGCGCCGGTGCGGATCGTGAAGCCGAAGGTGACCCAGGCGCAGCTCGCCGACGAGTACCCCGTCGCTGCTGATCGCCGACCGCTACAACTTCAAGCTCCGGCTGTACAAGAACCTCGCGCTCCAGAAGGAGTACACGGTGGCCGTGGGGGCCGTCGGGTTCGACACCCCGGCCGGGATCTACCACATCCAGAACAAGGCCGTCGACCCCGCCTGGCACGTGCCGAACAGCGACTGGGCCGGCGACCTGGCCGGCACGGTGGTGCCGGGCGGCACGGCCGAGAACCCGCTGAAGGCCCGCTGGCTCGGCATCTTCGACGGCGCCGGCATCCACGGCACCGACCAGACCTACTCGCTCGGCTCGGCCGCCTCCCACGGCTGCATCCGGATGGCGATCCCGGACGTGATCGAGCTGTACGACCAGGTTCCGGTCGGGGCGCCGATCTACATCGCTTAACGGCGGGCGTAGTCGCCCAGGCCGCGTTCCAGTAGGGCCAGGGCCCGCTTCGCCTCGCCGCGCACGCCGCGGCCGATCGCGGACGCGCTGTCGCCCGCGAGCGCCCGCCGCCTCACGTAGTCGATCAGGGCGCGGTGGGCGCCGAGCAGCGCGGTGGCGGCCACCACGGGCTCGACGTCTTCCGCGCCTGCGCTCCGGTCTCCTCGGCCGAGCAGCGCCGCGAGCGAGTCGGTGTAGCGCGCGAACACCTGCCGCTCGCGGGCCAGGAGCGCCGGGACTGTCGGTGATCATGCGGGTGATCGTCGACGCAGCTGCTCGGTGGCCTCGGGGTCGCGCGTGCCCCCGAAGGCCAGCACCCCGCGCCTGCTGGAGGATGAAGCTCGCCGAACGCGTCGCAGGGCGCTCTCGCCGGGGTCCGCGCTCGCGGATCGCCGTCGAGCAGCTCCTCCTCGAAGGCCTCGAGCCGGCTGTAGAAGAGGTCCTCCTTGGTCGGGAAGTAGTTGAAGACGGTCTTCTCCGCCACGTCGGCCTCGCGCGCGATCTCGGCCACCGTGACGGCGCTCGAAGCCGCGCTCCGCGAACAGCCGCCGCGCCGTGTCGGCGATCAGCTGGCGCGTCCGCTCCTTCTTGCGCTCCCGCAGGCCCTGCTGGCGTCTCATCGGCGTTCATGTATCGCACTATGCAGTAGTATGAGTTCGTGCTACTATAATTTTCTAGTGACAGTAAGAACTGATGCAGGAGGCAGAGAATCGAGACGCACCGAAGTCAGCGACATTCCGTTCGCGGCCATCGTGCTGGCGATGCTGCCGGCGGTGCTCGACCAGACGATCCTGGCCACCGGCCTGCCGGTGGTCGCCGCGCGACCTCGGCAGCCCTGAGCGACGTGTCCTGGGTGGTCACCGCGCTACGTCGTTGCCGCCGCCGCGACGACGCCGCTGTGGGGCAAGCTGGGCGACCGGCACGGCCGGAAGCTGCTGCTCCAGCTCTCGCTGGCGACCTTCGTAAGCCACCTCCGCTCTCTGCGCGGCGGCGCAGGACATCACTCAGCTGATCGTCGTTGCGGGCCGTCCAGGGCGCGGCCGCCGGCGGCCTGATGACGCTGGCGATGGCGACGCGTCGGCGATCTCGTCGCACCGCGCGAGCGCGGCCGCTACCAGGGCTACATCGCCGCGACCTTCGCGGTTGCGACGATCGTCGGCCCGCTCATCGGTGGCGCTGCTCGTCGAGCATGCGAGCTGGCGCTGGGTGTTCCTCGTGAACCTGCCGCGTCGGCCTCGTCGCGCTGGTCGGCGCTCACCCTGCGGCTGCCGGCGCCCGAGGCCGGCCGGCGCGGACCGGCCGCTGGATGTCGCCGGCGCCGGCGCTCCTCGCCGGCGCCACGACCGCCTTGATGCTCACCTGCATCTGGGGCGGCGAGCCGCTACGCCTGGGATTCCGCCGCGATCCTCGGCCCTGATCGCGGCCACGCTCGGGCCTTGCCGGCGCCCTCGTCGTGCGCGAGCGGCGCGCGGCGGACCCGATCGTGCCCGCTGCACCTGCTGCGCACGCCGGGCGGTCGCCGTGGCGAGCTCTGCGCTCTTCCTCGGCTACGGCGGCGCTGTTCGCGATCACGGTGTTCGTGCCGCTGTTCCTCCAGGTCGACGACCGGGCGCGAGCCCGACCGAGGCCGGGCTGCTGCTGGTGCCGGCGATGCTCGGGATCACGGTCTCGACGACGCTTGTCGGGCGCGGATCATCGCCCGCACTGGGCGCTACAAGCGCTTCCCGGTCGCCGGCCTGGCGCTGATGACGGTCGCGCTCTTCACTGCTGGCCGCGTTCGCGGGACGAGACCTCGCAGGTCTGCGACCGGCGTGGGCCTGGCGCGTGTTCGGACTCGGCTTCGGCATGGTCACGCCAGGTGCTGGTGGTGGCCGTCCAGAACAGCGTCGAGCGGCGCGAGCTCGGCGTGGCCACCGCCACCACGGGCTTCTTCCGGGCCCTCGGCGGAGCCGTCGGCGCGGCGGTGCTGCGGCGCGGTGTTCGCTGCCCAGGCGGGCGCGGGCGTAGTCAACGGCGTCCAGGCGGTGTTCATGGTCGCCGCGCCGCTGGCTGCGCTGGCGCTCCTGATCGTGCTGTTCCTGCCGGAGGCGTCCCTCAAGACCAGCGAGGTGACACGATGACCGGCATGCTCCGGCTCGAGGACTCCGGTGGCGTGCTGGCGCTGGACGATTGCGAGGTGCCCGCTGGCTGGGAGGGGGCCGCGCCCGACCACGAGGCCGCCGATCACGGCTACTACGTGATCGACGGCGAGCTCACAGTCCGGCTCGGCGACGAGACCGTGCGCCTCGGAAAGGGAGCGTTCGCGTTCGCGCCGCAGGGCGTGCCGCACATCGTGGCCAATGCAGGTGACGCCCCGGCGCGGTACGTGCTGATCGAGACCCCCGCCGAGGGTGGTCCAGAGCTGGACGCGAAACGCGTCGAGGACGTGTCAGGCCGCGTCAAGGTCCTGCTACGCGGCGCCGAGAGTGGCGGGCGGACCGCGCTCATGGACAACGTCGTCCCCGCGAGGACGACAGGTCCGCCGCTCCACCACCACGACTTCGACGAGGCGTTCTACATCCTCGAGGGAGAGGCCACGTTCCGCCTCGGCGACGAGCTGGTCACCCGCGGTCCCGGCGAGCTCGTGTGGGCTCCGCGCGGCGCGCACCACACGTTCTCGAACAGAAGCGACGCGGACGTTCACTGGCTCCTGATCTGCACGCCCGCGGGCTTCGAGCGCTACTTCCAGCGCATCGCGGCCGAGGAGGCCGGCGTCGACCCGCCACCCGAGGCGCTCGAACCCTGGCCCGAGGTGACCGTGGTCGGCCCGCCCATAGGTAACTGATCACCCCACGAGAGGGGTCTGACCCCGTAGGTAGTGTGTTTTGTTACACACCGATCTCGGCTACAGGAATCTCCTCCCAGCCCTGCTCGGCAAGCAGGGTCCGGCGGTCCGTGTGTCGAATGCAGAGGGTGCCGATGAAGATGCCGCGCTCCTGCTTGCGCAAGACCGAATACCACATCGTCGAGGCGTCGCTCGGCCCCTGGATCGGGTGCCAGGGGCGCAGCGGCTGTTCGTGCTCGTCCGCGAGCCCGGCCTCGACGAGCTGAGTCCGCGTCGCCACCCGCCCGTCCTCCGTGTTGACGAAGAAGACACCCACTCCGGTCGAGGCTAGCTGGCAGGACGCGCTCGCCCGCTTCGACGACTGGCAGCTCGCCCGCGGCATGGGGGAGAAGACCCGCCGCGCCTACGGCGTCGACCTCGCGCAGCTTGCCGAGTGGGCCTCGGGCCGCGACCTCGAGCCGCGCGACGCTGACGCATCGGGAGCTCCGCCACTTCGCCGGCGTCGTGTCGGAGCGCGGGGCGATGAAGTCGACCGTCGCCCGCAAGCTCGCCGCGATTCGGACCTTCTACCGGCACCTCGTCGAGCGCGGCGAGCTGAGGCCAACCCCGCCGAGCTGGTGTCGAGCCCGAAGAAGGACTCCTACCTGCCGAAGGTGCTGAAGCCGGACGAGGTCGCCGAGCTGCTCGAGCGGATCCCCGGCCCGACGCCACTCGACCTGCGCGACCGCGCGCTGCTCGAGCTCGCCTACGCGGCGGGGCTCCGGGCCGAGGAGCTCGTGAACCTGGACGTCGGAAGCCTCGAACCCGGATGCCGAGGAGGTGCGCGTGGAAGGAAAGGGCGGCCGGACGCGCGTCGTGCCGGTCGGCGAGCACGCCTGGAGGGCGCTCGACCGCTACCTGGCGCGCGGCAGGACGGTCCTGAACGCGGGCGAGAGCGAGGCCCTGTTCCTCTCGAAGACGGGGAAGCGGCTGTCGACCTCCGACGTCAGGCGCCGCCTGCGGCTCCAGACGCGCCGCGCCGGCGTCTCGCCGCATACGCTCCGCCATTCGTTCGCCACCCACCTGCTGGAGGGCGGCGCAGACCTTCGCACGATTCAGGAGCTGCTGGGACACTCCAGTATCAGCACGACCCAGACATACACTCGGGTAGAGTCGAAACGCCTCAAGAAGGCGTACGCGCGCTCTCACCCACGTGCGTGAACCAGGACTCGGATGGAGACAAACCTCAAGGCGATTGAGCTAAAGGACCTCTGGCGCCGCTACAAGGACGAACGAGACGAGAAGGCGCGCGAGCGACTCGTGCTCGCGTACGCGCCACTCGTCAAGTACGTAGCGGGCCGGATGTCCAGCGGGCTGCCCTCCCACGTGGAGGAGGCCGACCTGATCTCCTACGGCCTGCTCGGGCTGATCTCCGCGATCGAGCGCTTCGAGCCCGAGCGCGAGATCAAATTCGAGACCTTCGCCATCACCCGCATCAAGGGCTCGATCATCGACGAGCTTCGCTCGCTCGACTGGGTGCCGCGCTCGGTGCGGACGAAGGCGCGCGAGATCGAGCGCGCGAACGCCAAGCTCGAGCACGAGCTGCACCGCGCCCCGACCGACCAGGAGATGGCCGACAAGCTCGAGGTGTCCGTCGAGGAGTTCCAGGAGTCGCTCGTCCGCATCTCCAACTCGTCCGTGGTGGCGCTCGACGAGCTCTGGACCGTCTCCGACGCCTCGGGCGACCAGGTCTCCCTGCTCGACACGATCCAGGATCCCCAGGCGCTCGACCCCGCCATGGAGATGGACACGACCGAGATGAAGGACCGGCTGGCCGACGCGATCGCGCGGCTGCCGGAGCGCGAGAAGCTCGTCGTGGCCCTCTACTACTACGAGAACCTGACGCTGCGCGAGATCGGCGAGGTGCTCGGGGTCACGGAGTCGCGGGTGTCGCAGCTTCACACGAAGGCCGTCCTGCGCCTGAAGTCGCGCCTCCAGGGCGACCCCATCGGCGAAGCCGACTAGCGGCTGCGCGGTCAGGATGCTCGGCCGCCGTGCACACCGCCAGAGGGAGGGACTGCGGGCCACGGCAAGCCGTCAGGCCGCGCTGGCGGATGTCGCCCGTCGCGCGCTCGAGGGGCTGGACCTCGACCGGCTGTTGAGGGTCGTGGCCGAGACCGCCGCGCGCGAGCTCGGTGTCGAGCAGGCCGCGATCCTCGAGCTGACCGCGCGACGGCGAGGGGATGCTGGCGCGTGCCGGCGTCGGGCTGCCCGGAGGCGTGCTCGGCGGCGTGCTGCCGGTGGAGCCGGTCGAGGGCGGCTGGCACTCGCCGCTGGGTCGGGATCTGGAGGCCGCGAGCACGAGGGCCGTGCCCATCGACGTCCGCGGCCGCCACTTCGGCGTGGCTCGAGGCGTCACAGCCGCGAGCCCCGCGAGTTCACGTCGGACGAGGACGGAGCTCCTCGGCGGCCTCGCCGCCGTGCTGGGTGCGGCGGTGGACCGCGCGCAGGCACGAGGACCTGGTGAGCGACAGCGAGGCGCAGTTCCGCGAGCTGGCGGACACGACGCCCGCGCTGATGTGGATGACGGACGCCGAGGGCGACGTGACGTTCGTCAACGAGGGCTGGCTGCCGCTTCACGGGCGGGCAGCTCGACTTCGGCGTGACGTTCGCGGCGAGCGCCCACCCGGACGATCGCGAGGACGCGCGGCTGCTGCTGGGAGGAGGCGTCCAGCGCGCCGCGAGGAGTTTCGCTGCGAGTACCGGCTGCGCCACGCCGCCTCCGGCGGACTATCGCTGGGTGCTCGAGATCGGCGTCCCGCGCTTTGCCGGACGGCGAGTTCATCGGCTACGTGGGCACCGCCACCGACATCCACGAGCGGCGCGAGGATGGAGGAGGCGCTGCGCGAGTCCGAGGCGAGCTTCCGCGAGCTGGCCGACACCGCCCCGGCCATGATGTGGACGACCGGCACGGATGGCCTGATCACGTTCGTGAACGAGGGCTGGCTGCGCTTCACGGGCACGACGTTCCAGGAGGAGATGGGCGAGAGCTGGGCGCTCGGCGTGCATCCCGACGACGCCGAGCTCGATGCTCTCGACCTGGGACGAGGCGCTCGCGGAGCGGCGCCCCTGGGAGGGCGAGTACCGGCTCCAGCACCACTCCGGGCGAGTACCGCTGGATCAACGACCGCGGCGTGCCGCGCTACGTGGGCGAGCACTTCGTCGGCTACGTGGGCACCGCGATCGACATCCACGAGCGGAAGACGATGGAGTCGCGCCTGCTCGAGGTCTACCAGCGCGAGCACCGGATCGCCGAGACGCTCCAGCGCAGCCTGCTGCCCGAGCGGCTGCCGCCGATCGAGGGCGTCGAGATGGCGGCGCGCTACCTGCCCGGCGCCCGCGGCGCGGCCATCGGCGGCGACTGGTACGACGTGCTCGAGCGCCCGGACGGCCGGGTGGCGCTCGTGGTGGGCGACGTCGTCGGCCACGGGCTGCGCGCCGCCGCGTCGATGGGCCAGCTCCGCAACGCGTTCCGCGCCTACGGGATGGTCGAGGCCTCGCCCGCCGAGGTCGTGGCGCGGATCAACCGGCTCGTGATGAGCGGCGTGGAGCAGGTGATGGCGACCGTGCTGTACCTGGTGCTCGACCGCGAGACCGGCGAGGTCGCCTTCAGCGCCGCGGGCCACCCGCCGCCGCTCGTGATCGCGCCGGACGGGCCGCGCTTCCTCGAGGGCGGGCGCTCGGTGCCGATCGGCGCGGCCGATCCCGCCGTATTCCGCGAGGCCACGGCGATCCTGCCGCCCGGCTCCGTCGCTGCTGCTCTACACGGACGGGCTCGTGGAGCGGCGCGACACTCCGCTCGAGGAGCGGCTCGACGCAGCTGGCCGCCGCCGCCGCGACGGCCGGCGAGCGAGCTCGACGAGCCTCTGCGAGCGACGTGCTCGCCGAGCGTGCTCGGCGACGCCGAGCCGGGCGACGACGTCGCGCTGCTCGCCGTGCGGCCGCTGCCCGTGGCCGACCCGAGCATATCAGCCTGACGCTGCCGGCGGAGCCCGGCTCGCTCGCGCAGCTGCGGCGGCGGCTCGCGCGCTTCCTGCACGCGACGGGCGCGACCGAGCTCGAGCAGTACGAGATCACGCTCACCATCTGCGAGGCGGCCGGCAACGCGATCGAGCACGCCTACGGGCCCGGCGACGCGACCTACGAGGTCGAGGTCGCCTTCGACGGCGGCGAGCTCACCGCCGAGCGTGCGCGACTGCGGCAGCTGGCGCGAGCAAGCGCGGCGAGCACCGCGGCCGCGGCCTGAGCATCATCGAGGACCTGATGGACGAGGTGGACGGTCGAGCGCGACGACGCCGGCACGCTCGTCGATGAGGCGGCGGGTCGCGCGAGGACCGCGCCGCGTGAGCTCGCCCGCCGAGATCGTCCTCGACCGCCGCGGCGGCGACGTGGTCGCGCGGCTCAGCGGCGAGGTGGACATGTCGAACGCGTCGTACGTGCGCGACCAGCTGCTCGCCTCGATGCCGAACGACGCGCTCGCCCTCGTGCTCGACATCTCCGGCTGCCGCTACCTCGACTCGGCCGCGATCGAGGTGCTCTTCGACGCTCTCGCGGCGGCTCGGCCGGCGCCGCCAGGAGCTGCGGCTCGTGATGCCGCCGGACTCGCCGCTGCGGCGCGTGATCGAGCTGACGGAGGTCGCACACCGCCGCCCCGGTCTACGAGTCGCTGGACGATGCGCTCACGCGAGTAGGCTGCCTCCCTCGCACCTCGAGGGAAGGAGACGGGATGGCGCACGAATCGCCGAAGAGGATCCGCAACGTGGCGTTGGTGGGCCACCGGGGCAGCGGGAAGACGTCCGTGAACGAGGCACTTCTGTTCGAAGCGGGCGCGATCAACCGGCTCGGCTCGGTGGCAGACGGAACGACGGTCTCGGACTCGGCGCCCGACGAGAAGGCGCGCGAGATGTCGATCTCGGCGAGCCTCTCGTCGTTTCGCTGGGACGACCGCAAGATCAACCTGATCGACACCCCCGGCGAGCCGAGCTTCATGGCGGACGCGCTCGCCGCCCTGCGCGTCGTCGAGGGCGCCGTGTTCGTCGTGAACGGCGTGATGGGCGCCGAGGTGACCACCAGCCGGCTCTGGGAGCGCGCCTCCGAGCTCGGCCTCGCCCGCATCCTGTTCGTGAACATGCTCGACCGCGAGCGCGCCGACTTCTTCCGCACGCTCGACTCCCTCAAGCAGGCCTTCGGCCAGCACGTCGTGGCCACCGAGATACCGATCGGCAAGGAGCACGAGCTCCAGGGCGTGGTCGACCTGATCGACATGAAGGCCTACCGCTACGACGGCGCGGCCGCGAGAACTGCGAGGAGATCGAGATCCCCGAGGACCTGCGCGCCGACAGCGCAGGAGTACCGCGAGAAGCTGATGGACGAGGTGGCCGAGGTCTCCGAGGCACTCATGGAGCGCTACCTCGAGGGCGAGGAGATCTCCCACGAGGAGACCGTCAGCGCGCTGAAGCAGGGCGTGACCGAGGGCCACGTGTTCCCGGTCACCTGCGGCGCGGCTACGCGCAACCTCGGCATCAACCGCCTGCTCGACGCGCTCGTCGAGGACCTGCCCTCGCCCGCGAAGCGCGGCAAGGTCGACCTCGACGGCGTCGAGCTCGAGCCGGACGAGTCGAAGGACATGGTCGCGTTCGTCTTCAAGACGCTGGCCGACCCGTACGCCGGCCGCGTGAACCTCTTCCGCGTCTACCAGGGCGTGCTCGACGCACGACTCGCAGGTCCACAACTGCCGCGCCCACGTGAAGGAGCGCATCGGCCAGCTGCTCGTCCCGCAGGGCAAGGAGACCGAGCAGGCCGACGAGTTCGGCCCCGGCGACATCGGCGCGGTGGCGAAGCTGAAGGAGACCCACGCCGGCGACGTGCTCGCCGCGAAGGACATGGAGTGCCCGCTGAGCCTGCCCGCAGATGCCGCGGCCCGTGATGGCGTTCGCCATCGAGGCGAAGGCGAAGGGCGACGAGGAGAAGATGGGCCAGGCGCTCCGCCGCCTCCAGGAGGAGGACCCGACCATCGACTTCCACCGCGACTCGGAGACCGGCGAGCAGATCCTCGCCGGGATCACGCAGATCCACGTCGAGGTGATCGTCGACCGGATGAAGGAGCGCTTCGGCGCCGAGGTGGAGCTGCACTCGCCGCACGTGCCCTACCGCGAGGCCATCAAGGGCTCGGCGAAGGCGCACGCCCGCTACAAGAAGCAGACCGGCGGGCGCGGCCAGTTCGCCGACTGCCACATCGAGATCGAGCCGGCGCCGGACGGCACCGGGCTCGAGTTCGTCAACGCCATCAAGGGCGGCGTAATTCCCGGCGGGTTCATCCCGGCCGTCGAGAAGGGCGTGCGCGAGGCGATGCGCGCCGGCACCGTCGCCGGATATCCCGATCCAGGACGTGAAGGTCACGCTCTTCGACGGCCAGCACCACTCGGTCGACTCGTCGGAGATGGCGTTCAAGATGGCCGGCTCGATGGCGTTCAAGGACGCCATGGAGAACGCCCAGCCCACGCTGATGGAGCCGATCATGACCGTGACGGTCACGGTGCCCGAGGAGTACGTGGGCGACGTGATCGGCGACCTCAACTCGCGCCGCGGGCGGCCGCTCGGCATGGAGCCGAAGGGCTCGGTCACCGAGATCCAGGCCGAGGTCCCGATGGCGGAGATGCTCGACTACGCCCCCGACCTGCGGGCGATCACGGGCGGCCAGGGCGAGTACTCGATGGACCTCGCCCGCTACGAGGAGGTGCCCGGCCACGTGGCGCAACAGGTCGTGCAACAGGCGCAGCAGGAGAAAGAGGCCGTCAAGGCCTGATCTATCCTGGGGGCCGTGAAGAAGGAGCTCCGGCCCGTCCACGACGCCGTCAGCTGCGACGTCTGTGGGCGCACCATCCTGAAGGGCGAGCGCGCCGAGTGGTACCTCGCGCCTGGCGGCCACCGCCGCCAGGTCTGCGACCTGTGCGCCGTGCGCGCCCAGCACCACGGCTGGATCCGCGAGTCGGCGGCCGGCGACATGCCGGCGCGCGTGCCGCGCAACGAGCCGCGCCGCGGCGTGCTCGGGCGCCTGCGCAAGCGGCGCCCACGAGCACTCGGAGGACGAGTCGCGCCTGGCCGAGCACGACGCCGGATGACGGGCCGGCACGGCGTCGAGCCTGAGGCGTCCCGCGACGAGCCGAGCGCCGCGCGCCCCCGCCGCGCGCCACGCTCGCGGCCGCAGGGCCCGCGCCACGTGCGCGCCGTGCCGACCACCGCCGAGGTGAAGGTGGAGCGAGCGCTCGAGCTCTTCAACGGCTCGGGCCACCAGCGCACGGTCGCCGGGCTCGCCCGCACGCTCGGGCAGCCCTGGGTGAGCGCCCTGCCGGACCCGAACCAGGCGAGTGCGGTGTCCGTGCTCGTGGCGTGGGAGCTTTCGTGGTATCGCTATCGCGTGGACCTGGGCGACGAGGCGGACCCGGTGATGATGCTCGACAAGGGCGAGGAGATCGACCAGATCGAAGAGTCGCTGCGCGCGTGGAACGCCGCGCTCGACGACGACGGCCGAGTTGTGGCGGGTCCCGCGAGCAACGACGGAGGTTCTGAGGAGTGATCTACTGCGTGGTGCCGCAGGCGCTGGCCGGACGAGCTGTACGACAAGCTCGCCGACTACTACCGCGACGACCCGCACGTCGAGGTGATCATCGACCGCCGCGCCCAGGGCGGGAAGCCCGGCGACCACGAGGCGTACGAGGACAGCGCCGCCAGCGCCCGAAGGGCTCGTTCCCGAAGATCGAGCCGCCCGCTAGTAGTGAAGGTCGTCGTCCACGTGGACGGCGGGGCGCGCGGCAACCCGGGCCCTGCCGCCGTCGCCGCCGTCGCCACCACGCCCGACGGCGAGGAGCTCGGCGGAGCGCAAGCTCTACATCGGCGAGGCCACGAACAACGTCGCGGAGTACCGCGCGCTGCTGCTGGGCCTGGAGCTGGCTCGCGACCTGGGCGCCGAGGAGGTCGAGGTGATCAACGACTCCGAGCTGATCGCCCGCCAGATCGGCGGCGAGTACAAGGTGAAGAACGCGGGTCTGAAGCCGCTATTTGCCGAAGCCATGCGCGAGCTGAGAGGCTTCCACAAGTGGGCCGTCCGCCCGGTCCGCCGCGAACAGAACGCTCGCGCCGATGAACTGGTCAACGAAGCCCTCGACGAGGCACTGGGTTAAGGCAGCCGCCGCACTCGTCGCGCTCGGGCTGGCCGCGCCCGGCGACCGCCGCGATCCTGCCCGGCGTGGCCGTGGACGGCCCGTCCAGCCTGATCGAGACCGCCAGGCCGGACGTCGACGTGGCGCCGGACGGCATCCGCCGCGCTCGTGTACCTGAAGAGCGACGGCGGGCAAGTCCACCCGTTCGTCTCGCGCTTCGTCGGCGGCGCGTGGGGCACGCCGCAGCGAGTCGACACGGATTCGAACGTCAGCGACCTCAACGCGCGCATCGCCGTCGCGAACGGCGGCAAGGTCGTCGTCACCTACATCACGCGCCTGGGCAACGCCGTCGCCCGCATCAGCCCGTCGCCCGGGGCGCCCTTCGGCGCCGAGCACATCGTCCAGGCGGGCGGCAACAGGGCGGACGTCGACCTGTCGCCGGGCGGCAACGGCTACGTCGTCGTCGAGGCCAATGAACGACGTCTTCGCCGAGAGGCTCGAAGGCGAGACCTGGAGCGAGGTCGCAGCGGCGGGCGCCCTCGACTCCGATCAGACGCACGAGGCCGGCGGAAGCAACCGCGAGGTGCGAATCGCGGCGTCCGCGGACGGGACGGGCGGCGCGATGGCCTGGGGAGAGGACCTGGCGGGCGGGAACACCGACGTGGACGTGTTCGTCCGCCGCCTGACCGGCTCGACGCGCGGGCAACGCTCACGGCACTCGCCTCCCGCGCGGCTCGCTGCCGAACTCCGATCCCGGTTCCGGCAAGGGGGCCGACCAGCCGGCCGTGGACATGGATGGCGCCGGCACGATCTGGGTGGTCTACCGGCAGAACTTCGAGTACGGCGCGAGCGCAGAAGCCACCGTGCGATCGCGCGTCCGATCACCGGCGACGACGGTCGGCGCGGGGCAGGTCGTCGACAACATGGGCGACGCTCCGACCGGAGGGCCGCGACTTCCAGCAGATCGACGTGAACGGCGCGGGCCAGGGTCTGATCAGCCATCACGGCAACCTGACGAATGGCCTGGAGTGGGCGTCGCTCGCCGGAGGGACCTGGACCGCGGAATGGACTCGTGAACCCCGGCGACAACGCGCAGCGTCCCCCGGCGATCCCGGCGCTGGGCGAGAACGGCTCCGGGCTGATCGCCTACGCGTTCAAGTCGGGGACGGGCGCCAACACGGCGACGGCGAGGACGACCTTCGGCGGGCTCGGCGCCGAGATCGCGCTGTCCAATCCCGCTTTCGGGGCCTGCTGGGCGGCGCTCGATGCGTCCGCCGGCTCGGGCGCCTACGCCGCCGCGGCGTTCATCCAGCAGGCCGGCAACGACGCGAACACGAATCGGGTGGTGGCCGCGGTCGTCGACCTGCCGCAGCCGCCCGGAGGGGGCGGAGGGGGGAACCCGCCGCCGCCTCCGGCCGACACGACGGATCCGGACGTGACCGGGCTCCGACTCACGCGGACCCGCTTCCGGCTCGGCGGCGCGCTGCCGAAGGTCGCGGCCGTGAGCACGGGGACCACGATCCGCTTCACGATCTCCGAGGCGGCCACCGTCAGGCTGCGCTTCAGGCGGCTCGCGGCTGGGCGGCTCGTCGGCGGCAGGTGCGTGAAGCCGACCCGGCTCAACCGCTCGCGGCGGCGGTGCACGCGGATCCTGCCGGTGCGCGGCTCGGTGTCGCTCCCCGTAACAGCGGGAGCGAGGCGGATCAGGTTCGCGGGGCGGCTGTCGAAGCGGCGGAGCCTGAAGCCGGGCCGCTACCGCCTGATCGCTCACCGCCACCGACGCCGCCGGCAACGTGTCGTCGCCGGACCGCGCCCGCTTCAGGCTTGCTGCGCGCGCCGCTAGATCTGCGGGACGGGCTCCTCCGGCGGACCGCCGGGGTCGGGCGCCGGCACGGGCGGGACGGGATCGTCTGGGTCGGGGCCCGGCGCCGGGCTCGGGCCGGGTCCGGGGCTTGGCGTCTCGAGGTTCATTCGCTCTGCCTACCCGGGTAGACACCTCATGTGCCAATCCATCAGATAACACTGGAGATCCTTGATCCCGACCAGCACACGGGCGCGGACACGCGGGCGGAGCTGGCGCGGAGGCTCCAGGCCGATGTCGGCGCTCCCGAACCGGACGAGGGTGGCGTGTTCGACGTCCGGTTCGAGGCGGACACCCGCGAGGACGCGCTGCAGCGCGTGGCGGATGTCCTCGCGGAGCTCGGCGTGGAGCAGCACTTCACGTTCCCCTCGACGACCGGGACGAGGTATCGCCCGCCCGGCCACCGTGGCGCACCCGTGGACGAGCAGCCGGACGACGACGAGCCGCCCCACCTGGAGGGCGGGAGCCCACACGAGAACGAGCCGGCGCCGTACGACCCGCCGGGGAAGGACGTTCCCTAGACGCCGGTGGCGGGCGGCGGCTGCGGCTCCGGCCTGATCGGATCGTCGGGCGTCTCAGGGCCCTTCGGGTCCGGCTGAGGCGCCGGGGAGGGCGGCGGCTCGGGGCTGCTGGGGCGGGCTCGGGGCGGGCACCTCGTGCCAACTTCAGCGTCACGTGTGGCTCCATTGCTCGGGTACGAGCAACCCGTACCCGCAACAACCCTCAACCACCCTCAAGGGGTCTGACCCCTTTAGGTTGAGGGTGTGTTGGTCGACGCGGGCTACGAGGAGCGTTACTGGTACCCCGACGACGGCGGGCAGGTCTGGGTCGCGGGCTACCAGCTCGTCGACGAGAGGTCGGGTCGCTACCTGGCCCGCGACGCCCCCGAGCTCGCCGCACGCGGCCTGCACGTCGTCGGGCGTGGCCGGCGCCGGCCGGCACCACGCGGAGGCGATCGCCTCCGACGCCGTGGCGCCGGGCAGCCCGCTGGAGCTGCGCCGCGACCCCGCCAACGTGCACGACCCGAACGCCATCGCCGTCCACGCGGGCCGGGCGCCAGGTCGGCTGGGTGCCGCGCGAGCTGGCCGCCGAGCTGGCGCCGGAGCTGGACGAGGGCCGGTCCTGGTCGGCGCTCGTCCTCCGCGAGCAGCGCCGCTCGCCGCGCGACCCGCGCCACGGCCTGACGATGCTGCTGGCGCCGTCCACCGAGCTGGAGCTGCGCGTTACGTCGGGCTAGCTCAGGCGGCGTAGCGCGCGGCGCTGCGGGCCTTGGCCTTCGCGGCCTCGACCTCGCGGTCCTTCGGCGGCGCATTCGTCACGAGCTCGCCGAGCAGGCGCGTGGTCACGGCAGTGACGTCGTCGACGGCCTGCTCGAAGGCCTCGGCGTTGGCGCGCGACGGCTTTGTGAAGCCGCTGACCTTGCGGACGTATTGGATGCGCCGACGCGCGGATCTCGTCCTCGGTCGCCGGCGGCTCGAAGTTGTGGAGCGTTCGGATGTTGCGGCACATGCCACCGAGGCTAGCTTGAACGCCGCCCCGCAAGCCAAGCTTGCGCTGCGGCGGTCAGGCGGCGAACTCCATCGAGTCGTCCACCGGGCCGCGCTTCAGGAGGCGCACGTCGCGGAAGTAGTTCTGGTGGAGGCGCCAGGGCGATGTCGCGCCCTGCCTCGGCAGCGTGTCGATCGAGCGGAGCACGTAGCCGGAGTTGAAGTCAATGAACGGCTCGGTTTCGACCGACGGGCCGGGCGGCCGCGGGATGCAGACCGTGTGGCCGTGCTCGTCCATGTGGTTGAGCAGGCGGGTCACGTAGTGCGAGGTGAGGTCGCACTTGAGCGTCCACGACGCGTTCGTGTAGCCGAACGTCAGGGCCAGGTTCGGGACGCCGCAGATCATCATGCCCTTGTAGGCGACCCTCTTCGAGAAGTCGACCGGCTCGCCGTCGAGCGAGACGTCGATGCCGCCCAGCAGCAGCATGTTGAGGCCCGTGGCGGTGACGATCACGTCGGCGTCGAGCTCCGCGCCGGAGCTGAGCTTGACGCCGGTCTCCGTGAAGGTCTCGACGCCGTCGGTCACCACCGAGGCGCTGCCGGCCGCGATCGCCTCGAAGAGGTCCGAGTCCGGCACGAGGCACATGCGCTGCTGCCACGGGTTGTAACGCGGGTTGAAGTGGGTGTCGACGTCGTAGCCCTCCGGGAGGCGCTTTATGACGCCCTTGCGGATCACGTTCCTTATGAACTGCGGCTTCCAGCGGCTGAGGTTGAAGCTCAGCATCATCAGCAGGACGTTCTTCCAGCGGACGAGGGCGTAGGCGGCCTTCGCCGGCAACACGCGCTGGAGGAACTTGGCGATCGGGTCCTCCGCCGGCAGCGTCACCACGTAGCTGGGCGAGCGCTGGAGCATCGTCACGTGCGCCGCGCGCTCGGCCATCGCGGGCACGAGCGTCACGGCCGTCGCGCCGCTGCCGATCACGACGACCCGCTTACCGTCGTAATCGAGGCCCTCGGGCCAGTGCTGTGGGTGGATGATCGGCCCGGGGAAGCGCTCCCTGCCCTCGAAGTGCGGGAGGTAGCCCTCGTCGTAGCGGTAGTAGCCCGTGCAGCCGAACAGGAAGGAGCAGGTCAGCTCGACCGTCTCGCCCGTGTCCGTCCGCTCGGCCTCGACGGTCCAGCGCGACTCCTCAGACGACCAGTCCGCGCGCACCACGCGGTGGTTGAAGCGGATCCTGTCCTCCACGCCGTGATCCCGGGCGGTCTCGCGGACGTAGCCCCGGATCGCCGGACCGTCGGCGATCGCCTTGCCCTCCGTCCACGGCCGGAACGAATAGCCGAGTGTGAACATGTCCGAGTCGGACCGGATGCCGGGGTAGCGGAACAGGTCCCACGTCCCGCCGATCGCGTCGCGCGCCTCGAGGATCGCGTAGCTCTTGCCGGGGCAGTTCGCCTCGAAATGACAGGCGGCGCCGACCCCCGAAAGGCCGGCCCCCACTATCAGCACGTCCACATGCTCTGTCCCCACAATGGGGGAGTATCGCGGCTCGCGCTCGTCTAGAGCAACGCGTCGTCGAAGAAGCCGACCACGCGGCGCTCGTACTGGGCGGGTCGCGCGTCGATCCCGCCGGTGTGCTTCGACTCGGGAATCTCCCATGCGGTATTCCCGCGTCGTCTGGTGCGACCAGCCCCCGCGGCTGCGCGATCCGTACAGTCGCGCGGCAATGGAGAACGGCGAGATCGCCGACCGTCTCGAGGCGTTCGCGGCGCTGCTCGAGCTGGCGGACGCGAACCCGTACACGATGCGGGCATATCGCCGTGCCGCCGAGACGATCCGCGGCTCGGCCGCGCCCGTCGCGGAGCTGGTGCGCTCCGGGCGGGTGCGCGAGCTGCGCGGCATCGGCCGGGGCATCGAGTCGCGCCTCCGCGAGCTCGTCGAGACGGGCCGGATCGCGGAGCTGGAGGAGCTCGAACGGGAGATCGCGCCGGACCTCGTGGGTCTCGGCCGCTACCTCGGGCTCGGGGCGCGCCGCTCGGTGGAGGTGGCGCGCGCGCTCGGCGTGCACACAGCCGACGAGTTTCGCGAGGCGGCGGCGGCCGGCCGGCTCGGGTCCGTGAAGGGCATCGGGGCGAAGACGGAGCGCCAGCTCCTCGAGGCGCTCGCGAGCGGCGCGGAGCCGCGCGCCAGGCGCGGCCTGCTGCTCAACCGGGCGAGGGAGCTCGTGGGCGTCGATAGCCGATGCCGTGGGCGGCGAGCCGGCCGGCGACGTGCGCCGCTGGCGCGACTCATGCGAGCAGCTCGCTGTTGTCTGCACGGCGGGCGAGCCGGACGCCGCGCTCGGCCGCTTTGCCTCCCTCCAGCAGATCGTCGCCATGGTCGAGCGGGAGGAGCGGCGCGCCGTCGGCGTGACGGTCGAGGGCGTGCCGGTCGAGCTGATCGCCGCCGAGCCGGGGCGCTTCGGGACGGCGCTCGTCCGCGCGACCGGTTCGGCGGACTACGTCGAGGCGCTGGAGCCGCTTCCGGACGCCCCGGACGAGGAGGCTGTCTACCGGGCGCTCGGCATTCCCTGGTGCCCGCCCGAGCTGCGCGAGCGGGCGTTCCGAGGGGAGCCGCCGCCGCTCGTCGAGCTGAGCGACATCCGCGGGGATCTCCACAGCCACACGACCTGGTCGGACGGGCGAGCGAGCGTCGAGGAGATGGGCCGGGCGGCGCTCGACCGCGGCTACGAGTACCTGGCGATCTGCGACCACACGCCGGCCGTCGGAGCGGTGCAGGGGCTCACCGGCGACGACGTCCGCCGCCAGGCCGAGGAGATCGCTGCCGCCAACGAGGCGCTCGCCCCCTTCCGCGTACTCCGCGGGATCGAGTGCGACATCCTGCCCGACGGGCGGCTCGACCTCCCAGACGACGTGCTCGCGGAGCTCGACTGGGTGCAGGCGAGCGTTCACGGCGGCCAGCGCATGCCGCGGACCGAGATGACGAAGCGGGTCGAGGCGGCGCTGCGGAATCCGTCCGTGCGCTGCCTGAGCCATCCGAAGGGCCGCTACATCAACCGCCGGCCCGAGAACGAGCTCGACCTCGAGCGCGTGTTCGAGGTGGCGCTCGAGGAGGGCGTCGCGCTGGAGGTCAACGGCCTGCCGGACCGGCTCGACCTGAGCGGCGGGCACGTCCGCGCGGCGCTCGAGGCCGGCGTCGAGATCGTCTGCTCGACCGACTCTCACTCGGTGCGCGGGCTCGCGAACATGGAGCTGGCTGTCAGGACCGCGCGCCGCGGATGGGCGACGGCGGAGCACGTGCTCAACACGCGCCCGCTCTCGGTGATCCTCGACCGATAGCGCCGGCAATAAAGCCTCTTCTCAGCGCCGGTTCAGCTGCTCGCCGCGGATGCGCAGCGCGCGCTGCCAGGCCGGCTCGAATTCTCCGAGCTGGTGAAGCCGGTTGAGCCCTTCGCTCCTGATCGAGAGCGCTCGCTTCCACGCGGGCCCGGGGGTGTCCTGAGCGGCGGTCTGAAGGCTTCCGGCGAAGATCCCCGCGATCGCCACGCCCGCCACCATCCGTGCTGCGGCATCTCTCATGACTGCTCCTCTCGGATTGCCACTGGATTGCGGCGAGCGTCGCGCGAGTCGCCAACGAGCCCCATAACTTCCGCTAAGGCGTCGCTAAGGGCGGCCGGTCGCGTCTGTTCAGCGGTGTTAGCTTGGACCGGAGCCCCCGATGGACTTCCGCATCCTTGGCCCGATCGAAGTGTGGGCGGACGGTCGGCCCGTCGCCCTAGGCGGCGGGCAGCAGCGATCCGTCCTGGCGCTGCTCGTGCTCGACGCGAACCGCGTGGTCTCGAGCGACCGGCTGATCGAGCAGCTCTGGGACGGGCACCCGCCCGCGACGGCTGCGACTGCCCTGCAGGGGCACATCTCGGCGCTCCGCAAGGCGCTCGGTCCGGACGTCATCGCCACGCGCCGGCCCGGATACCTCATAGCGCTCGACTCGGAGCAGACCGACCTCGGGCGCTTCGAGCGGCTGCGAGGCGAGGCGCGCCGCGCGCTGGAGCGGGGCGACGCCGACGCAGGCGCCGAGAAGCTGCGCGAGGCGCTCGCGCTTTGGCGCGGCGAGGCGTTTGCCGACATCGGCCTCGAGCCCTCGATCCAAGGCGAGGCGGCGCGACTCGAGGATCTGCGCCTGGCCGCTCTCGAGGACCGCATAGACGCGGAGCTCGCCGTCGGGAGGAGCGCGGACCTGGTCGACGAGCTGGAGCGACTGGTCGCCGCAAACCCGCTCAGGGAGCACTTCTGGGCCCAGCTCATGCTGGCGCTCTATCGCGCCGGCCGGCAGGCCGACGCGCTGGATGCCTATCGCCGCGCCCGGACGACGCTCGTGGCAGAGCTCGGCCTCGAGCCCGGACCGGCGCTTCGCGAGCTCGAACGCCAGATGCTCGCTCAGGATCCGGCGCTCGACCCCGACCCGCAACGGCTCGCCCGCGCCCGGGCTCCGGCGCCGCGGCGGCGAGCGATCTGGCTCGCGGCGGGCGCCCTCGCCCTCTGCGCTGCCATCGCGGTCGCGGTCCTGCTGACCGGCTCGGATTCGCCGCCGATCCCCGGCAACTCCGTCACCGCAATCGATCCCGCTGACAATTCGATCGTCAAGAGCATCCGGCTCGATCCCACGCCCGGTCCGCTGGCGGCCGGCACCGGCGGGCTGTGGGTGCTGAGCCGCGGCAGCTGGACGATGGCTCGCATCGATCCGAGGACGCGACGGCTGGTCCGCAGCTTCGGCCTCGGCGACACCCCGGACAACGTCGCCGTGGCCGGGGAGGTCTGGGTTTCGGACGGCTGCTCGATCGGAGGAAAGCCGGGCCAGGTGGACCACCCCTGGACGGGCTACTCCGGCGGCGTCGAGCTCGACGAGGAGATCCCTCTCGACCGGGCATTCGCCGAAGAGCGACCGCGGCTCACCGCACAGCCTCCCGAGGCGGTGTGTGGCCTCGCCGCCGCCGGCACCTCCGCCTGGGTGGCGACCAACGTGCCCCAGGGCATCGTTCGGGTCGACTACGACAGGGTGGCGGCGCGGCCCCGAGTCGTGAGAGCCATCCCGCTCGCGCGCGCCTGAGGCGATCGCCGTCGGCTTCGGCTCTCTGTGGGCAACCGACAGTCGGGAGAACGTGGTCAGGCGTCTTGACCCCGAGAGCGGCAGGACCATTCGCGCGATCAGCGTCGGCAACGACCCCGTCGCGCTCGCGGCGGGCGCGGGCGCGGTGTGGGTGGCGAACCGCGGGAACAACTCGCTCTCCCGCGTCGATCCAGGGACGAACTCGGTGACGCGAGCCATCTCGGTGGGCGAGAGCCCGGCCGCGGTGGCGGTCGGCGCCGGCGCGGTCTGGGTTGCCAACTCGGGCGACGAATCTGTTGCGCGGGTGGATTCAGAGTCGAACGAGATCACGGACATGATCTCGGTCGGCCATCACCCTCAGGGTGTGGCGGTGGCGGGCGGACTGGTGTGGGTCACCCTCCGCGGATTACGCTAGGTGGGCCGAAAGGAGGCACGTATGTACGCACGAGTAGCGACGTTCGAGAGCGACCCGTCGACCATCGACGACGCCATCAGCATGGTCCGCGGTGAGGTCGAGTCGGGCGAGACGCCGGCTGGCCTCGAGGGGGCGAAGATGCTGATGCTGATCGACCGCGAGACGGGGAAGGGCCTGGGTGTCACGCTCTTCGACAGCGAGGACGCGATGCGCCGCGGCGACGAGGCGCTGAACGCTATGAGCCCCGGCGCCAGCGAGCGCCGCACGTCGGTCGAGTTCTACGAGGTGCCGGTCGAGACGGTCAGTGCACAAGCGCCTTGAGCGCAATCAGGAAGCCGCCGATAACCGCGACTCCTGAGGCCTGGGCGAGCGAAACGAGCAGGCTGCCGCCGGCCACGCGCGCGCCGATGAAGCCGTAGAAGCCGATCAGGCCGAGGCCCGTCCACTTGGCGATCGTGAACGCGGCGTCGTCGTCGAGCGCGCCCGCGGCGGCCAAGACGAAGAAGACGGCTGGGAAGGCGATGCCGAATGTCACCGCGCCGACGTCGGCCAGGAGGTGGCGGCGCTCCGTTCCCCGAGCCCTCCGGTGACCACGCACCTGGAGGCCGACGAGCTCGCTGTAGAGCTCCGCCAGGCCGACCGCGAGCGCCGTCCCCAGGAGCGCGGCGATCACCGCTCCAGCGCCGGGCGGGTGAGCCTCCAGCCCTACGACCAGCGCGAGCCCGATGATCGAGCCGTAGACGACGCGCGAGACCTGACGGCCGTCGAGGTGATTCGCGACGTAGCGTCCGATCGGAAGCACGGCAACAAGTCTCCCCGTTCGCGCGCCGGGATACTTCCGGCGCATGGCCTCCCCGCTTGTCCATCGGCTCGCTCCGATGTCCGGGCGCGACCCGGACGAGCAGCATCGCGCCGCCACGCCGCTCGAGTTGCTGTTCGACCTCACCTTCGTGGTCGCGTTCGGCATCGCGGCGGACCAGCTCGCCCACTACCTCGCCGAGGACCACATCCAGACGAGCCTGGTGGCCTTCGGGTTCGTCGCGTTCGGGATCAGCTGGGCGTGGATCAACTTCTCCTGGTTCGCATCGGCGTACGACACCGACGACTGGGTCTTCCGGCTCCTGACGCTGATCCAGATGGTCGGCGTGCTCGTGTTCGCGCTCGGGATAGCGGACGTGTTCGCCTCGATCGACGAGGGGGACCACGTGGACAACGGCGTCCTGGTCGCCGGGTACGTCGTCATGCGCGTGGCGATGGTGGCCCAGTGGCTGCGGGCGGCCCGGCAGGATCCGGGCCGCAGGCACGCCTGCCTCACCTACGCGGTGACCATCTCGGTGGCGCAGGCTGGCTGGATCGCGCTGCTGCTGGCCCATACGTCCGTCGGCACGATGTTCGCCTGGGCCGCGGTGCTGCTCCTGATCGAGCTAGGCGGCCCGGTGCTGGCCGAGCGCGGGAAAGGAGGGACGCCGTGGCACCCGCACCACATCGCGGAGCGCTATGGCCTGCTCGTGATCATCGCGCTGGGCGAGGCGATCCTCGGCACGATCGCGGCCCTCGGGGCGATCGTGGGGCCGGAGGGACAGGGATGGGCCGTGGACGCCGCGGTCGTTGGGTTCGCCGGCGTGACGCTCACGTTCGGGATGTGGTGGATCTACTTCGTGATGCCGTGCGGCGAGATCCTCGAGCATCGCCGCGAGCGCTCGTTCGGCTGGGGCTATGGCCACATCCCGCTGTTCGGCGCGCTGGTGGCGACCGGCGCCGGCCTGCACGTCGCCGCCTACCTGGTCGAGGACAAGACCAAGCTCGACGTTCTCGACACGCTGCTGACGACGGCCATCCCGCTCGCGATCTACATCAGTTGGGTCTACCTGCTCTACTCATACCTGACCCGGGCGGTGGACCCGTTCCACTTCTGGCTGGTGGGCATATCCGCCGCGGTGCTGGGCGCGTCGGTGGCGATGGCGGCGGCGGGCGTGGACATCGAGTGGTGCTTGCTGGTGCTCTCGCTCGTCCCGTGGGTGAGCGTCGTCGGCTACGAGGCGGTCGGCCACCGCCACAACGCATCGGTGATCGCCGGCCTCGTGGAGTCCTCGCCCGATGAGTTGCGCGACCCGAGTCGGTCTATCTAGTCATGAACTGGACACTCGAGGTGGTGGTGGTCCCGGTCTCGGACGTGGACCGCGCGAAGTCGTTCTACGCCGACCAGCTTGGCTTCACCGTCGACCACGACACGAAGGTGAGCGAGGGAAACCGGATCGTGCAGCTCACGCCCCCCGGCTCCGGCTGCTCGATCGTCGTCGGGGAGGGCCTGGTGCCGGACATGGAGCCCGGTTCGCTGAAGGGCCTTCAGCTCGTGGTGCCCGACCTCCATGCCGCGCGCAACCAGCTGCTGGAGCACGGGGTGGAGGTCAGCGACATCCAGGTGATGGGGGAGAGCCCGACATCCCAGCCCGACCCGCTCGACAACGTCGGCTTCGTCTTCTTCAGCGATCCGGACGGCAACGGCTGGGCGGTGCAGCAGATCTCGGCACGTGCCGGGCTTGACAGCTCATAGCGTAAGTGCGAACTTACCGTTCGTGCAGACTTACCGAACTGACGGGTGGACGGCGCTCGGGGATCCCACGCGGCGGGCGATCTTCGAGCGGCTCGCCGACCGCCCACGAGCGGTCGGCGAGCTCGCGACCGACCTCCCCGTCAGCCGCCCCGCCGTCTCGCAACACCTGAAGGTGCTGAAGGACGCCAACCTCGTCGTCGACCGCAAGGTCGGAACCCGCCGCATCTATGAGCTGGACCCCGACGGGCTCGGAAGGCTGCGCGCATACCTCGACCACTTCTGGGACCAGGCCCTCGCCGGCTACAGGTCCGCCGTCGAACAGGCAATGAAGGAGAAGGAGAGTTCATGAGCATGCAGGCCGCCGAGACGTCCGTCCGGCATTCGATCGTCGTGGAGGCGCCCGTCGAGATCGCGTTTTCGGTCTTCACCGAGGGCTTCGACGGCTTCAAGCCCCGCGAGCACAACATGCTCGAGGTGGACATCGCCGAGACGGTCTTCGAGACGCGCGTTGGCGGCCACATCTACGATCGCGGCGTCGACGGCAGTGAGTGCCGCTGGGCCCGTGTGCTCGCATTCGAGCCCCCGAACCGCGTCGTGTTCAGCTGGGACATCAGCCCGATGTGGCAGGTCGAGACGGACCCCGACCGGACGAGCGAGGTGGAGGTGCGCTTCACTGCTGAGACGCCGGACCGCACCCGCGTCGAGCTCGAGCACCGCAACCTCGACCGCCACGGCGACGGGTGGGAAGGGATGCGAGAGGGGGTCGGGGGCGACCAGGGCTGGCCGCTCTACCTGCGCGGGTACTCGGAACAAGTGGCGCGCTGAGGCCGGCGCGCGGAATATGCGGGCGTGCACACCACCGCAGGGTGGATGCCGACACCCTTGGCAGCGATGCGCCATCGGTTCAGGCTGGCCGGGATGTGTCGCTGGATGGCCTGGCTCGGGGAGCCGGTGCTGATAGAGGAGCTGCTCTTCAAGGCCCAGCACGGGATCGTGGATCAGAGCCTCCACGCACGGATGGGAGCCGAGCCGACAAACGGCGACGGTTTCGGCCTGGGCTGGTACGGAACCGGCCCGACCCCAGGGGTCTACCGGAGCGTGTCGCCGGCCTGGGCCGACCCGAACCTCCGCGAGCTGGCCGCGCACATTGAGTCCGGGTTGTTTCTCACACACGTGAGAGCGGCCATCGGCTCACCGGTGCAGGAGACAAACTGCCACCCGTTCCGCCGCGGACGCTGGCTGTTCGTCCACAACGGCTTCATCGCCGACTTCCACCTGATTCGAAGAGATCTCATGCTGGCGATCGACCCGAGTCTGTTCGCCGAGGTTCGGGGCTCGACCGACACCGAGGTCGTGTTCTACCTCGCGTTGACGTTCGGCCTCGAGGAGGATCCGATCCAGGCGCTCGAACGAACGATAGGCCTCATCGAGAGCGTGGCCCTCCGTCACGGGGTCGCTGCTGCCGTTCAGGGGAGCTTCGGCGTGTCGGATGGAACGAGCCTCTGGTCCGTGCGCTACGCGAGCGATGGCCCGGCACGGTCGCTGTTCACGTCGGCCGACGCGGACGCGGTGAAGCAGCTCCACCCCGATAATCCCCGGCTTCAGCGCCTCACTGACGATGATCGCCTGGTCGTCTCGGAGCCGTTCTCGGATCTCCCCGGCCTTTGGAACGAGGTTCCGGAGGCGACCGCGGTCACTGTGCACCATCGCGGCGAACTGGAGGAGCGGCCCTTCCGCCCGGTGCAAGCTTGATTATGTGGTGCCATCGTGCGGTTCGGTCCTCGACCTGGCCGCCGCCAACTGGACCACCTCGTCACGCGAGCTGACCGGACCGCTAGAGCCCGACGGCTTCGAGGGCCTCCCCGGCCGTGGCGAAGGCGCGGTGACGGACGATCTTGCCGTCCTGAACTGTGATCACCCAGGCCATGGGGTCGTCCGACGCCAGGCCGCTCCCGATACCGCGCACCGCGCAGCCGCCCATGACGACGACGTGCTCGCCGATCGGTTGAGTCGTGTGGGCGTAGGGACGCATCTCCTCCCACACCTGCGCGACCTCGTCGAAGTAGTCCCGAACGCCCGCGTGTCCCGCGTAGCCGCCGGTCTCCACGAGCGTCCCCGTGAGCGGCATGAACTCGATGTCGGGGTCGTACAGCTGGAGCAGCCCCTCGATGTCGCGCTGCCGAATCGCCTCGAAGGCGCGTTGCACGATCTCGACGTTCTCCTGCGACACGCCCGCGAAGTATGGCGGGGGTCGCGGGCGGCATTGGCTCGCCTGCCCGGTGTAGGTGACGATCACGGCTCGGCCGTCGGCTTAGAATCCTGGCGATGGATCGCCACACGCCAACGGTCGCCGAACTGGTTCGCCGCGCGGCGGAGGCGGCAGACCCTGCGGGCCGCGATCCCTCAGTGGCGCGACTGCAGGTGCAGCTGGAGGACGACGACGAGCCGGTGACCGCTGTCCAGAATCTCGAGGAGCGTCTGGCGCTAGCGGCCGAGGGCGCCGACTACGACGTTGATGATCCTGGTGTGGCCGTTGCGACGGCGGTGGTGCTCTACCTCGCGGGAAGGGGCGGGCAACCCGACTACGACCGGGACCCGAATGAGCTGATTCACCTCGCTGTCCGGAATCAGTGGCATGGCGACCCGCCGGACTACGTCGTCGACTGGCTCGCGGCCCGTTAGCACAGGCACTAGCGCCGCTCCCCTTTCATCGCATCTCCGGGTATGGGAGCATCTCGCATCCCTGCTCGGCTGGCCCGATTGACGATGCTGGTGTCGGTAGCGCTCGTCGCGATCGCTGTCGGCGCGTGCGGTTCGAGTGACTCGGACGATGGCGAGGCCTCTGGCGAGAGCGCCGCCAAGGGCGACCCGGCGAAGGACAAGCTGGCGCAGATCCAGGCCCGGGGAACGCTCGTCGAGTACTTCGAGGACGACTACCCGCCGCAGTCGATCAAGGTCAAGGGCGCGACCAGGCCGGCGGGCACCAAGTGCGCGGACAACCAGCTCACGGCCGCCGAGGTCACGGGCTACGACAACGAGGTCCCGAAGCTCATCGCAAAGGAGCTGGGCGTCGAGGCCTGTTTCGTCGAGCCGACCTGGACCGAGGTGACCGCCGGGAACTGGGGCGACCGCTGGGACATCGCCTACGGCTCCGGCTCGATCAACGCGGACCGGATGCAGCGGCTCTACATGACCCAGCCCTACTACGCCGTGCCCAACATGTACTTCGTCGCCAAGGAGTCGGCGTACCGCAAGCCGGCTGACCTCAACGGCAAGGAGATCGGAGCCGTGCCGACTGCTCCCACGAGCTCTACCTGAACGGTGCGCTCGAGATTCCGACCGTGGACGTAACGCTCGACGTCGAGGACCCAAAGGTGGTGACCTTCGAGACCGAGGAGCCAGGGCTCGTTGCCGCCGCGAAGGGGAAGATCGACGCGTTCCTGGCTGCCGAGCCCGGTTGGGCGGCGCCCGATCGAGGAGGGCGAGCCGCTGAGGGAGATCCCAGACGTTGCGTTCACCTACTACCCTCGGGCTTCGTGGACAAGAGCTCCGGGCTGGAGGTCCAGGCCTTCGTGCATCGGGTGAACGAGATCATCCAGGGCTTCCAGGCCGACGGCACGCTGAAGCGGCTCTCGATGAAGTGGTTCGGCAAGGACTACGCGCGCGAGGCAGCGGACTTCGACATCGACGCGGTCGGCCAGACGGTTAAGTGAGAGACCGGTTGCGGTTGCTGCTGGGCCGACGCGCAGCCTGATGGCGCGGCTGGTGCTGACGTTCCTGGCCCTGTCCGTCCTGATGGTCGGGCGTCGTCGGCACCGTCTCGTACCTGCGGGCGCGGGACTCGCTCGAGGCGATCGGTGTTCGACCGGCTCGACACGGCGGCCGAGCAGAAGGCGGATTCGCTGGACCGCTGGATCGACGAGCAGCGGCGCAACGTCGTGTTCGTCGCGGGGCCTGCTCGGGGGCTACAAGTCCGGCTCGGTCGAGCTGGGCCGGCACCTGCGAGCGGTGCTGGCGGGTCGCGGAGGCGCCGCGCGGCCGCAGCGGCGCACGAGCGAGTCGGCGACGGTGCTCAGGTACGTCGTCGTCCAGACCGCGGACGCGCAGGAGTTCCTCGTGCTCGATCTCGACGGCCGGGTGGCGGCCTCGACGGTCGCCGGCGCACGAGTCCGCGACGGCAGTCCACCGAGGCGTACTTCCGACGTGGCAGCTCCAAGACCGTACGTGCAGCCGGTCGGCAGCGTCTGGACTGACCGGAGAGCCGACGATCACGATCGCCACGCCGCTGTTCGACCGCGACGGCGCAGCGGATCGGTGTCGTCGCGGCGAACCTGAACCTGGAGCGGCTCGATCGGATCGTGCTGCAGAGCACCGGGCTCGGCGAGACCGGCGAGACCTACCTCGTCGGAAGGGACCGTCGCTTCGTGCACGCCAGGCTCCAGCGCGGGGAGTTCGCGAAGGGGGTCGTCGTCGGACGGGATCGACCGCGGCGCTCGACGGCGTCGACGGCAGGGGGCTCTACGAGAACTACGCGGGCGTGCCCGTGATCGGCGTCTACCAGATGGCTCCCGGAGATCGGAGCCGCACTGGTCGCGGAGCAGAGCCAGGAGCGAGGCGTTCGCGCCCGCGCGCCGGCTCGCGCTGACCATCGCCGCCATCGGCCTCGCGCGTGGTCGCGCTGCTCGGCTTCGGCATCTACGTCGCGTCGCGCCGGATCGCCCGACCCGATCCTCGCGATCACCGACACCGCGAGCGCGGTCGCCGCCGGCGACCTGACGCGCGAGGCGCCGGTGACGACCGACGACGAGGTCGGGACCCTCGCGGTCACGTTCAACGCCATGACCTCGCAGTTGCGCGAGACACTCGAGGGGCTCGAGCAACGCGTGGCGGAGCGCACCGAGGAACTGCGCGAACCAGAACGCCGAGCTCGAGGCCCTGCACGAGACGACGCTCGGCGTGATGCACCGGCTCGACCTCGACGATCTGCTGCACGAGCTGCTCGAGCGGGCGGGCGAGCTGCTCGAGACTCCGCACGGCTACATCTACCTGGGGCGAGCCCGGCGCACACGGAGATCGAGTGCCGGCGTCGCGATCGGGGTTCTTCCAGCGCGGAGCTCGGCCGGCGGATGGCGCCCGGTCGAGGGCCTCGCCGGGCGAGTCTGGGCAAACCGGCGAGCCGCTCGTCGTCGACGACTACGACGACTGGGAGGGGCGCGACGAGACGGTCCGAGCGCGGCTAGATCCGGGCGCTCGTGGGCGTTCCGCTTCCTTCGGGCGGATGACGTGATCGGCGCGCTCGGCATCGCGTCGCGAGCAGTGGCGACGAGCGCTCGCTTCGACGACGTCGGACGTCGAACTGCTCCAGCGTTTCGCACAGCTCGCGTCGATCGCGCTCGACAACGCGCGCCTGTACGCGCGCGGCCCAGGAGGCGCGCGCGGCGGCCGACGCCGCCAACGCAGCGAAGGGCGCGTTCCTCGCCACGATGAGCCACGAGATCCGCACGCCGATGAACGCGATCATCGGGATGAGCGGTCTGCTCTGCGGAGACCGGGCTCGACGACGAGCAGCGCGAGTACGCGTCGACGATCGTCCGCTCGAGCGGCGAAGCGCTGCTCGGCGATCATCAACGACATCCTCGACTTCTCGAAGATCGAGGCCGGGAAGATGGAGCTCGAGGTGGCGCCGTTCGCGCTGCGCGAGTGCGTCGAGGCCGTGCTCGACCTGATCGGCGCCGCTGGCGGCCGCGGAAGGGAATCGACCTCGCCTACCGAGTTCGGGCCGGGCGTCCCGGACGGCGTGCGTCGGCGACGCGAGCGCGGCTGCGGCAGATCCTGCTGAACCTGCTTCAACAACGCCGTCAAGTTCACCGACGCGGGCGAGATCGTGCTCGGCGTGGCGAGCGCCGACGGTGAGGACCGCCTGCGGACTACGTCGCGGTCCGCGACACCGGCATCGGGATCCCGCCCGAGCGCGGCGATCGCCTCTTCCGGTCGTTCAGCCAGGCCGACGCCTCGACGAGCCGCCGCTACGGCGGCACGGGCCTTGGCCTCGCGATCTCCAAGCGGCTGGCCGAGCTGATGGGCGGCACGATGTGGGTCGAGAGCTCCGGGGTGCCCGGCGAGGGCAGCGTCTTCCGTTTCACGATCGAGGCCGTGCCCGCGCCCGAGGGCGACGGCCCGGTGGTGCCCGCCGGGGAGCAGGCCGAGCTCGCGGGGAAGGCGCTGCTGGTCATGCTTCGCCACGAGACGTCGCGGCGACTGGTGGCTGAGCTGGCACGCGGTTGGGGGCTCGACGTGCGCGAGGCGGGCTCGCCGGCAGAGCTGCGCGGGCACGTTCGCGAGGCGGAGCGGGTCGACGTCGCAGTGGTCGAAGCCGATCTGGCCGCCGAGGCCGGCCTCGACGCGGCGTTGCGCGAGCGCATCGGGCCGCACGCGCTTCTGACGGTCTCGACCATGGGCGGCGGCGGGCGACTCAAGGTGCCGCTCAAGCCGACGCGCCTCTATGCCGCGCTGCTCGCGGCTGTGACCGGGAGGGAGGACCGGGCGGACACGGACGACACCCGGCCTGCCCTGGATCCAGGGATGGGTGAGCGGCTGCCCATGCGCATCCTGCTCGCCGAGGACAACTCGGTCAACCAGATGCTGGCGGTCCGGCTTCTCCGCGGCCTGGGCTACACCGCCGACGTCGCCGGCAACGGCGTCGAGGCGGTGGACGCTGTCGACGCCGGTCACTACGACCTCGTGCTGATGGACGTCCAGATGCCCGACATGGACGGCCTGGAGGCCACACGCGAGATCCGCGCCCGACACGGCGCAGGTGGCCCGTGCATCGTCGCGATGACCGCCAGCGCAATGGCCGAGGACCGCGACGAGTGCCTCGCCGCCGGGATGAACGACTACGTCAGCAAGCCGATCCGAGTCGAGGACCTGATGTCGGCACTCGAGCGCGCGGCGGGGGCACCTGCCTAGGAGTGCTGCCCTGCCGTGAGGGCAGTGATCTCGGGGGGGTCCGCGCGACCAACCCGCACACCGAACCGCTTGCCAAGCGTGTCAAGGGTCTCGCGGTAGTGGGAGGAATCCGAGCGTTGCGTGGCCAGCAGCGCAGTGGCTCCAGCCATCTGCCGGACCTTCGGGTACCAACGGTCGAAGTCGAGGCCGCAGTCCATCATGACCTTCGGTGGCAAGGTGCGGGCGATGCGGCCGAGGTTGTACATCGACAGCGTGATCGAGGCCCAGATGATCGCGGACCGCGACTTCGTGCCGAGATCCTCGACGTCGAGTTCATACAGACCTGCGGCGGCGAGCTTGCCCCGGAACAGAAGGTGCGTCAGGTAGTACCCCGCGAACGACGTGAAGGGCCCCGTCACGCTCGACCGCAGCTGGATCGAAAGCACGTTGCCCGAGCTGGAGACGAACGGCTCGTACGGATGCCCTGGCTGGGCCAGGTACCCAGTGCACTTCACCACCCAGCTGTCGGCCGGGATCGCCAGCGATCGACCCTGGCGGAAGACGAGCGCGGGTCCGTCGGTCGTGTCGACCACGTCCTCGAGGTGCCCGGGTTCAATCCGGTGCAACGCCGCCCGTACGTCCGCACACTCGGCGTCAGACAGGTAGGCGCTGAAGAAGTTGGCCGGCTCACCTGAAGGACTGATGCCGTAGGCACCGAGGAACCACGCGGCGACCTCGCGCTCGTTGGTGCCATCAAAGCGGAGGGCGACCTCGCGGAGCATCGCGTTGATCCGGGTACCGCCATACCAGCGCTTCTTGCCGGTCGGGAAAACGTCTCGCGACGGCTGAACATCGTCCCGAGCCGGCCAGCATGTTGAGCTCGCGGCCGGGACACTCCCGCCGCAGCATCAGTGCGACATCCATCGCGGTCTTGCCGCTGCCGATGATCCAGATCGGGCCACTGTCCTCGGGGTGGTTCGCGATCACGAGCGTAGTTCCTCGGGGGTGGTTGAGCGTACGGCGGCGCTCGAGATCGGGAGCGGCGAGCTGGGCACCACGTTGTTGCCGTACGCCTTGATCAACCGCTTGGTCGTCAGTGTTTCGCTCCGCCCATCCGGCCCACGGAGGGTGACCGCCACGGCGCCGTTCGCCTCGGCATGCTCGACGTACTCCCAGCCGAAACGCTGCTCGAGATCGACCTTCGTGCGCGCCACCTCAGCGCAGTGGCGCAAGTGATCGAGTACCTCATCGCGGGTCGCCAGGTGGCCCGCGTGCTCGTCGAGCTGCCACCTGATATTGCCGGCCGTGAAGATCCGGTACGGCTGGTGCAGCCGGACGAAATCGTAGGTGTCCACCCACATCCCGCCTGCACGGGGACGGCTGTCGACCAGGACGACCCGGTCATCCGCCGAGAGATAGCCACTCGCCACAGCCAGCGCATTGAGGCCGGCAATTCCTGCGCCGACGACGATCAGTTCAGGGGGTTTTTCCACGATGGCAACCTAACATAAGAAACAGAAGTGATTAGATATGTTTTTGGAGGACACTGGTGACCGAGCGCTCGTATGACCAATACTGCGGCCTTGCCGGTGCACTCGATCTGCTCGGTGAGCGCTGGACCCTGTTGATCGTCCGCGAGCTCATGTCCGGACCGAAGCGCTACTCGGACCTCGCCGACGGCCTGCCGGGGATCGGCACCAGCCTGCTGGCCGGCCGACTGGCCAAGCTCGAGCGCAACGGCGTCATTGAGCGACACCTGCTCCCCCCGCCGGCCGCGTCGACGGTCTACGAACTCGCGCCGCCGGGCCACGAGCTCGGTGCCGCCCTGGGCCCGTTGATTACGTGGGGGCTGCGCCACGCCGTTCCGGAGACCCCGGGCGACCGCCGGGTGTCGGCGACCTGGTCCGCATTGCCCTTCACCCACCCTGCCGACCCGGGGATGCTCGCAGGCATCGAGGCGACCTACGAGCTCCGTATCGGGGAAACCTCTGCGCTCCTCCGCGTGCAGGAGGGACGCGCTGAGGTGCTCCCGGAGGGATCAGTCGCACCAGACGCGGTGATCTCCATGGACGCGGCGACGATGGCTGCCCTCGGCGCGGGCCGTCGTACGATCGCCGAGGCGACGGCCGACGGCGCGATCACCATCGACGGTGACCTGCGCGCCGCCGCCGCGCTCACCGCCGCCTTCGAGGGCGCGGGTGCCGGACCGGGAGCGGACTGACGTCGCGGCACCGCCCGCGCTGCCGCGCCCTTTATGCAGCATCGGATCGCCGCTGCACGAAACTGCCGCCGCCCCCCTTTGGCGCGCACTGAGCAGGCGGCCGTCAGCGGCGCGCGCGCACTCGGCGTACGCGCTCGCATCCGCGCAGGCGGTCCGCCCGGTCGGCCGTGACGGCGTCGCGGCCGCGGCCGCAGTCGACGCGGTCATGCACACCGTTCGCGGCGTTCACGCGATCGTTGCCCCGGCCGCCGCTGACGCTGTTCCGGCCTGCACCGCCCACCAGGCGGTCGGCGCCGGGTCCACCAACGAGGCGATCCGCCCCTGCCTGGCCGAGTAGGACGTCGTTGCCCGCCCTGGCCCTCGAGATCGCGGGAAAACAGTGGGGGTTCCCCTCTTGTCCTCAAACGGGCAGCCGGAGACGATTGAGTCACGTGAGCACAATCGCCGAGTCGCATCTGTCGAACAAGGACCTCGCGCCGACCGGGCGCGGAGCAGCGCACGTGGGGGACCTACCACCTCGCCGCGCTGTGGGTCGGGCTCTCGATCGTGATCACGACCTACACGCTGGCGTCCGGGCTGATCGCCGCCGGCATGACGTGGTGGCAGGGGCTGCTGACCGTCTCGCTCGGCAACTTCATCGTGCTGATCCCGATCCTGCTGAACTCGCATCCCGGGCACCAAGTACGGGATCCCGTTCCCGGTGCTGGTGCGGTCGAGCTTCGGGATCCGCGGCGCGAACGTGGCGGCGATGGCGCGCGCGCTCGTGGCCTGCGGCTGGTTCGGGATCCAGACGTGGATCGGCGCGCTGGCGCTGGACACGCTGATGATCACGCTCGCGTCGGGCTGGGCGGACGTGACGCGGCCACAAGGCGATCGCGTTCGCCGTGTTCTGGCTGATCCAGGTGGCGATCATCCTGCGCGGCATCGAGGGCATCAAGTTCCTCGAGAGCTATCGCCGCGCCGCTGCTGCTGGGCTCGAGCGTCGCGCTGCTGATCTGGGGCTTCGGCGTCGGCGGCAACATCTTCTCGGCGTCGTCGCAGCTGATCACCGACGACCAGAGCTTCTGGGCGCTGTTCGGGCCGGGCCTGGCGGCGAACGTCGGCTACTGGATCACGCTGTCGATGAACATCCCCGACTTCACGCGCTACGCGAAGGACCAGCGCTCGCAGGTCGTCGGCCAGAGCATCGCGATGCCGCTGACGATGACCGGCTTCTCGTTCATCGGCATCGCCGTGACGTGCGGCGACGATCGTCGAGTTCGGCGAGCCGATCTGGGACCCGGTGACGCTCGTCGCGCGGCTGCTCGACGACCTGCCGATCCTGCTCGTGCTCGCGATGATCATCGTCGTGATCGCGCAGATCTCGACGAACATGGCGGCCAACGTCGTCTCGCCGTCGAACGACTTCTCGAACCTGTCGCCGCGCCAGATCTCGTTCCGGACCGGCGGCCTGATCACGGCCGTGATCGGCGTGATCTCGTTCCCGTGGCAGCTCTACGAGGACGTCGGCGCCTACATCTTCACGTGGCTGGTCGGCTACGGCAGCCTGCTCGCCAGCTTCCTCGCGGTGATGGTCTTCGACTACTGGCTGCTGCGGAAGGCGCGGCTGAACGTGGAGGAGCTCTACCGCTACGGCGAGGGCGGCGAGTACTGGTTCTCGAAGGGCTTCAACTGGCGCGCGCTGGTCGCCGTCGCCGCGGGCGTGATCCCGGTGCTGCCCGGGCTTCCTCAACGCCGCGACGACCGAGGGCGGCGTCGTCGCCGATCCGAACTTCCTCGACCAGCTCTACCGCTACGGCGTGTTCGTGGCGTTCGGGCTGTCGGCCGTCGCGTACGTCGCGCTCATGCGCGCGGAGATCCCGGCGCGGTCGCCCGCCGGCGCGGCGGTGGAGGCATGACTTCGGCGGCGGGCACCGGATGCGCTCGGTGATGGCTGCGAGACGGCTCAACCCCAGAAGTGGCTGCTAAAAGCATGAGCGTGCAGGCTCCACCCCGCAAGCGAGCTGCGATTGCCGATCCTGAGGCGCGGGACTTCCTTCGGAAGGCGGACCCGGTGCTCGCGCGGCTGATCGACGCGCGGCCGGACTTCCGTCCGCGGGCGTGGCTGGACGAGCTTCCTCCGCTCGATGCGTTCGGGACGCTCGTCTTCCAGGTCGCGGGCCAACAGCTGTCGGTCAGCTCGACCCGGGCGATCGTCTCGCATTTGCAGCAGCGTTTCGGAGGGCATATGCCCTCGCCGGCCGAGCTGCTCGCGGCTGATCCTCAGGTGCTGCGCGACAGCGGCTTCTCGGCTCGAAAGGGCGAGACCTTGCGCGCGCTCGCGGAGAGGTTCGTCGACGGACGTCTGAGCGACCAGGCGCTCGCGCGGATGACCGACGACGAGGTCGAGGCGACCCTGACCGACGTTTCCGGAATCGGGCTGTGGACCGCGCGCGGGTTCCTGCTGGTGGCTCTCGACCGGCCGGACGTCTTTCTCTCCGGCGACCTCGCGCTCCGGCGCGCGATCCAACGAGCGTACGGCTTCGACCACCTTCCGACCGAAGACGAACTGGCTCAGTTGTCAGATCGCTGGCGGCCGTACCGGAGCCTTGCGGTGAGCTACCTGTTCGCCTCCGAATACGGCTCATAACTCGTAGCTATCGCCTGGTTGCGCAGCGGTACTGACGCACGGATCGCGGCAGCGATGCTGACGCCCATGCCTCAAACACAGCGGAGGTCGAGAAATGTCTGAATCTGTCGCCGATGTGTTGTGGTCGATGCTTGCGAGCGCCGGGGTGAGGCGCTGTTACGGCATCGTCGGCGACGCGTTGAATCCCGTCATCGACGCCCTTCGGCGCGACGGTCGCGTCGAGTTCATCCAGGTGCGCAACGAGGAGGCGGGGGTGTTCGCGGCGGTCGCCGAGGCATCCCTGACCGGGAATCTGGTGGCGGTGTGTGGCACCGCCGGCCCGGGTGTCATGCACCTGCTCAACGGGCTGATGGACGCCCAGCGTGAGGGCGTTCCTGTTATCGCAATCGCTGGCGACACCGTTTCGAGCTCGATCGACAGCGGCACGCTCGAAGAGATCAACCCGTACACGACGTTCCAGATCGCGTCGCTGTACACCGGTCGGCTCGTCAATCCCGCACAGACGCGGACTGTGGTGCAGACGGCGATCCGGACTGCGCTGAGTGAGCACGGCCCCACCGTCATCGCTGTGCCGGGCGACGTCGCCGTCAGAAGCGTCCCGGCAGACTCGTATCAGACGGTTACGCACAACCCGCCGCTATTGCGGCCCACCGATGAGGATCTGCGCAGGCTGGCCGAGATGATCGACGAGGCCGGTTCGGTCACGATCTTCGGTGGCGACGGATGTCGCGATGCGCATGACGAGGTGGTTGCGTTGGCCGAGAAGCTGCAAGCGCCCGTCGGATACGCGTATAGGGGCAAGCAGTGGCTCGAGTGGGGCAACCCGAACGCGGTCGGGATGACCGGGCTGCTCGGCTGGGGTGGCGCCTACGAGGCGATGCAGCATTGTGACCTGTGCCTGTTGCTCGGCACGAACTTCCCGCTGAACGACTTCTACCCGAAGAAGCCGAAGAAGGTTCAGGTCGACCGACGTCCATCGATCATCGGACGCCGCACACACGTCGACATGGGACTGGTCGGCGACATCAAGGACACGGTCGCCGCGCTGCTGCCGCTTGTCGCCCAGAAACACAAGACCCAGCATCTGGATCGCGCCCTGAAGACGACCGAGAAGTGGCGCAAGAACCTGAGCCACTACGTGACGCGCGGACCGGAGGTCGCACCGATCCGCCCCGAGTACCTGGTGTCCACCATCGACGAGCTCGCCAGTGACGACGCCGTGGTGTGTGCCGACACTGGCACCGCCTGCATTTGGACGGCGCGCTACATCACCGCCAAGGAGAAGCGGAGCATCTTCGGCTCGTTCTCATGGGCATCGATGGCGAACGCGATGCCGAACACGATCGGAGCCGCGCTTGCCTACCCCGGCCGTCAGGCGATCGGGATCTGCGGCGACGGCGGCCTGTCGATGCTGATGGGCGACCTGCTCACGATCGCCGAGCGCCAGCTTCCCGTGAAACTGGTCGTGCTCGACAACAGCGGCTTCGAATTCGTGCACATCGAGATGGAAGAGGCCGGAATCCAGCCGTACGGGACCAAGTTCGCCAACCCGGATTTGGCCAAGGTCGCGGAGTCGATCGGCCTCACTGGCATCCGGGTCGAGAGACCCGGGAGAGGTCCGAGACGCTGTCGCCCAGCTTCTGGCCACGCCGGGGCCGGCACTGCTGGACGCGGTCGTCGACCCGTACGCGCTGAGCCTTCCGTCGCACGTGTCGTTTGGAGAGGCGGAGGGGTTCTCGCTGAGCCTCGCCAAGCAGGCGCTCAACGGCCACCTCGACGACGTGGTCCAGACCGTCAAGCGAAACCTCCACCTCGCATAGACCCTGCCGCGGAGTCCGGCCCGAGCAAGGGCAGATGGGGGCGGCTACGCCCAGCGCGGTACGTGAAATAGCCGCGCGCCGGCCGACGACGGCGGGCGCCGCCCGGCGCACCATGTGATGGGTGGAGATCGCTGATGAGCTCTACGGCGGGCGCTACCGCCTGCTGGATCGTCTCGGCGCCGGCGGGATGGCGGTGGTCCATCGCGCTCGTGACGAGTGGCTCGGGCGAGAGGTCGCGATCAAGGTGATCGCGCGGCACCTCCGCCAGGACGTGCTCGCCGTGCGCCGGTTCCGGGGCGAGGCGGAGCTCGGCGCCAGGCTGTTGCATCCAAACATCGTCGCCGTACTCGGGGCCGGCGCGGAGCCGCACGAGTTCATCGTCATGGAGCTGGTGCTCGGCCAGAACGCCGGGCGGTTGCTGAAGCAGCGCGGCCGGCAGCCCCTGGCGGCTGCGCTCCGGGTCGTGGCGCAGGTCGCCGACGCGCTCCAGTACACGCACGATCGGGGTCTCGTCCATGCCGACGTCTCTCCCGGCAATGTCGTGATCAGGGAATCTGACGGCACGGCGAAGCTCGCGGATTTCGGCCTGGCGCAGCGGCTCGACGCGTGCCCGAGGGGGCCGCAAGACGTGGGGGGGACGCTCGCGTACATGGCGCCCGAGCTGCTCGAGGGCGCGGCGCCCTCGCCACGGTCGGATCTGTACTCGCTCGCCGCCGTCGCGAGGGCGCTCCTGACGCCGGATCTGCCGCCTCCGCTCGCTGATGCGCTCGGCCAGGCGCTGTCTCCCGATCCCACCAAGCGGCAGCCCACGGTCGCGGAGTTCAGGGCCCAGGCCGCCGGCCGGCCGAGCGTTCCGGCATTGCTCCAGGCGGCCGCCTAATGCTGCTGTGAAGTCAGAGCGGTTTCTCGGCCCACTCTCGCTCGCGGCGCGTGGCGCTGGCTCGGCGAGCCTTACGACGGTTCTCGTCGCCTTCGCCGCCAACCTCCTCGTCGCTGTCGCGAAGTCCGTTGCAGCGGTGGTGACTGGGTCAGCGTCGATGCTGGCTGAGGCGGCGCACTCCTGGGCGGATACAGGCAACGAGGTCTTCCTGATCATCGCTTCACGTCGGTCGCGCCGACCGCCCGACCGCGCGCATCCCCTCGGCTACGGCCGGGAGGCGTACGTGTGGTCGCTGCTCGCAGCACTTGGCTTGTTCGTGGTCGGGGCCGCCGTCTCGGTGACGCACGGCGTGCACGAGCTCTCGCATCCCGCGCCGGCGACCGACTACGTCGTGGGCTACGTCGTGCTCGCGGTCTCGTTCGTGCTCGAGGGAATCTCGTTGTTGCGCTCGGTCCGGCAAGCTCGGTCCACGGCTGAGTTGATGGAGCGAGACCTGATCGGCGCGGTGATGGCCACCAGCGACCCGACGCTTCGGGCCGTATTCGCCGAGGACTCGGCCGCGCTCATCGGCCTGGCGATCGCAGCCGTTGGACTGGGCGCCCACCAGCTGACGGGCTCTTCGACCCCCGATGCCGTCGGATCCATTCTCGTCGGCGTCCTGCTCGCGGCGATCGCGACGGTTCTCATCGACCGGAATCGCGAGTTCCTGATCGGGGAAGAGGCCGATCCCCGAGTCCGCGCGGCCGCGATCCGGGCGCTGCTCGACGAGCCGGAGGTCGCGCGCGTGACCTACCTACGCCTCGAGTTCGTCGGCCCGCATCTCGTCTCGGTCGTCGGCGACGTCGACCTGACCGGAGACGACACCGAGTCGAACGTCGCCGTCCGGCTCCGCGCGCTGGAAGCGAAGATCGACGCGTCTCCTGCGGTGGCGGGCGCCGTGCTCAGCCTGTCTGCGCCGGACGAGCCATCGCTGACTGAATGAAGGGCCGGACGCGACGCGTCCTTGTTCGAATCCGTGGCCGGGTCTAGCCCGCGGAGCCGTGTCAGGCGCTCACGGGCAGCACTGGCAGGCCTCGGACTGCGCGTCGGCGTAGGCGATGCTTCCGAGCGCGGTCACGGCGTCGTGGTAGGACTCCGCACGATCGAGGCACTTCGCGCGCTTTCTGGTGCCCTCCCCGTACGCGTTCCTGCACGCTCGCCGGAGCCGTTTGTGAAACCGCTCGTCGCAGAGGCGCCGGTTGCTCCTGCAGGTCCCGTAGCAGCGGTCGTGCTTGTTGCACGCGTCCAGGAAGCTCGCCTTCCCGAACCCGTCGGGCACCTTCGGGCCGCCCGCGGGCCCGCATCCGTTGGACGTCGGCTTGTAGCCGGCCTTGGGCACCCGCGTCTTCTCGCAACGCCCGTAGTACCGGATCGGGTACTTGGGCTCGATCCCGAACTCAGTGCAGCACTGCGTCTTCGGGTCGTACATGTGCGTGGCGTGGCGATCGTGCTCGTTCTCGCACTCCCGTTTGCATACGTCGTCGATGCACCGCTCGCCCTCCTTGCAGCAGACGTCCTTGCATGGATCGCGCCCGTCAGGGCAACCGATGCAGAGGTCGGCCCCGTCCGCGCCGCACTTCTCGTACTTCGCGCAGATCCAGGCCGTCGGCCGGCCGTCGTAGGCGCTGGGGCCCGTGCAGCACTGCTCGGTCCCGGTGTAGTAGCACTGGCCGACGGCGACGCGCGCGGTCGTGTCGCTCAGCCGCACGCAGCAAGGCAGGGTGCCCGGACGATCGGAGCACGTAGGACACGGGTCGTCGGCCGCCTGGGCTCGTGCGCGGGAGGGCAGCAGACCCGGCACGCCGGCGGCGACGATCGCACTGCCGAGGAGCCGGAGTGCCGAGCGGCGAGGAACCGGCTGCGCCAACGATCGGGCCAGCTCGTCAAGAAAGCTGCCCATGTCCACACCTAGTGTCTCGGTCTTCCTAGCCTGGGTCAACACGCGGATGCCGACCGATGAGATCGGTGGCGCGGCGCGGTCTCAACTTGCGACGACGAAAGCACAGAGAAGGGACCGGACCATGAAACTGACAACCATCACGCACGTCTCCCTCGACGGGGTGATGCAGGGACTCGGCGGCGCGGACGAGGACCGCAGCGGCGGCTTCGAGCGCGGCGGATGGGCACTACCGCTCTTCGACGACCAGGCTGAGGCGTTCCTGCTCGAGGTGATCGGGCGCGCCGACGCGTTCCTGTTCGGCCGAAAGACCTACGACATCTTCGCCGGCTACTGGGGAAGGTGATGGATCCGAGCGAGAACGCCATCGCCGAGGCTCTGAACACGAAGCCCAAGTACGTTGCGTCTAGCACGCTCACCGAGCCCGAGTGGGACGGCACGACCGTGCTCTCCGACGACGTCGCGGCCGCGGTCGCCGAGCTGAAGGCGAAGCCGGGAGGCGAGCTGCAGGTGCAGGGCAGCGGCGCCCTGATCCGGTGGCTGATGGAGCACGACCTCGTCGACGAGATCAACCTGTTCACCTATCCCGTGGTGGTCGGTCAGGGCACGCGCCTATTCCCCGACACCGGCCCGGACCGAGCATTCGAACTGATCGAATCGCGAACCACTCCGGGCGGGGTGATCATCCAGGTCTACCGGCCGGCGGGGCGCCCGGAGTACGCAACGTCCGGCTGACCTACGCGGCTCGTGACTCGGTGGCCCGTTCGAGACGCTGGGCGGTCGCAACAAGCCAGCGCTTGACGGTCGCGATCTCGTCCGACGTGAAGTCCCGCTCGATCGTCCGTCTGAGCGATCGCATGGCCGGGTGTGCGGCCTCAAGCCGCCGTTCGCCCTCGGTCGTCAGCGTGACTTGAAGGATTCGACCATGCGTCGGATGCGGACGACGCTCGATCAGGGCCCCGCGTTCGAGCGTCGCCAATACCCCGTTCATCGCCTGGGCGGTGGTGCTGCAGGCTCGCGCGAGATCGGCGCCCGATGCGCGGGGCTCGCGCGCGAGCACGCTCAGCACCCCGTACTGCGCCGGAGTCAGGCCGTGGGGGCGGACGGCCATTTCCATGGCGCCGGCTAGCGCCTGCCCGGCCTGGCGCAGGAGGTAGCTGCTGTGGCCCTCGACGCCGCGGAAGCTCTGCCCGATCGCTGGAACGCTCATGGAAACACGATATCAAGTCCTTGACATGATATAAGGACCCTGACATAATCGCAGGAACTTGATATCTGACTCGCACCGAAGAGGAGGCATCAACATGTCCGGCCAAGCGACCGCACACAGCACGACCCGCGAGCAGATGGACGCCCTCGTGGAGGGCCACTACCAGGGCGAGAAAAACGGCGATTTCGATGCGATCGTCGACGGATTCGCCCCCGACGCCGAGCACGACGTAGTCGGACGCCCCGGAGACGCACTCCACGGCGCCGACCAAATCGAGGGCTTCTACCGCGCCCTGCTCGCCGAGCTACGAATCGACCGTCTCGAACCCGTCCGACGCCGGTACGGCGACGACCACCTCGTCGACGAGTCGATCCTGCACGCAACCGTGAAGGGCAGCGTCTTCGGGCTCGAAGGGCGCGGACGCTCGGTCCAAGCACGCTTCCTGCACATATTCGACTTCACCGACGGCCTGATCAGCCGCGAAAGCGCCTGGATCGACCTCGCCGCCATTCAGCAACAGCTCTCCGACCAAGCCGACTGCTACACCGTTGATCGCTGCGGCTGCCGATCGGCCTCGGCGGCGGGGCTGTTGGTGATGAGCCGGGCGCCGCGGCCGCGGGTGACGAAGCTGATGAACCAGCGGATGAGGACGATCAGCCGGTTCTGGAAGCCGACGAGGTAGAAGAGGTGCACCACCAGCCAGGCCGCCCAGGCGGGGAAGCCGCTCAGCCGGATGGCGTGGAGGTCGGCGACCGCGCGGGCGCGGCCGATCGTTGCGAGGTTGCCCTTGTCGAGGTAGCGGAACGGCCCGATTGCCTGACCCTCGAGGCGTGCGCGAACGAGCTTGGCCGCGTAGCGGCCCTGTTGCATCGCGACCGGCGCGACCCCGAGGAGCTCTTGGACTCCGCCGTCGCGGCCGCGGACGCGGACCATGTCGCCGAGCGCCACGACCTCGGGGTGGCCGGGGAGGGTCAGGTCCGGCTCTACGGTCACCCTGCCGGCGCGGTCCACGTCCGCGCCGGACAGCTCGCCGAGCTGGGACGCTAGGCTCGACGCCTCGACCCCCGCGGCCCAGATCGCGTTGCGCGTGGGGATGCGCTTTGTAGCGCCGTCGGACGGCGCGACGGTGACCGACTCCTCGTCGATGTCGACGACCGTCCGCTCCAGCAGCAGCGTCACACCGAGGGTCTCGAGCGAGCGCGCGGCTTTGCGCGACAGCGAGGGCGGGAAGGTGGTCAGCACGCGGTCGAAGGTCTCGATCAACACGACCCGGGACTGGTGAGAATCGATGGAGCGGAACTCGTCGCGCAGCGTCCCGCGGGCGAGCTCGGCGATCTGGCCGGCCATCTCGACGCCGGTCGGGCCGGCGCCGACGACGACGAAGGTGAGCAGCGCCTGGCGCCTATCCGGATCCGGCTCGGTCTCGGCGTCCTCGAATGCCTTCAGAAGGCGTGCACGTGTTGCGAGCGCGCTCTCGAGCGATTTGACCTCCGGCGCGTAGATCCGCCACTCGTCGTGGCCGAAGTAGGAGTAGTGCGAGCCGCCGGCGACGATCAGCGTGTCGTATTGCAATGAGCCCTCGGCAAGCTGCACCCGGCGCCCTTCGAGCTCGAAACCGGTGACCTCCGCCATCACGACACGCACGTTGCGGTGGCGCCTGAAGACGGCGCGAAGCGGGTAGGCGACCTCCCCGGGCGAGAGCGCGCCGGTCGCGACCTGGTAGGTGAGCGGCTGGAACAGGTGGAAGTTGCGTCGATCGACGATCGTGAGGTCGACGGGCGCGGTGGCGAGGTGCTTTGCGGCCTGCAGCCCGCCGAACCCGCCGCCGATGACGACCACCTTGTCCCGCTGACCCTGCGCGCCATTGCTCGCGCTCATGACGAGACCTCGCTGGCGTCGTTAGCGCAGTGGGCGGAATGCAGCCCGCAACTCGGTGGAGAACAGTTCCGGCTCCTCCCAGGCGGCGAAGTGGCCGCCCTTGTCGACCTCGTTGAAGTACGCGAGGCCGGGGTAGGCCGCCTCGGCCCAGCTGCGCGGGGTAGCCCAGATCTCGCCGGGGAACGTCGTGAAGCCGACCGGCACGGACGCCGGCGGTGGGGCCTGGCCGGCCGCGAGCGCGCGGGCTCGCCCGTCATCCCAGTAGTTCCGGGCCGCCGAGGCCCCGGTGCCGGTCAGCCAGTAGAGCGTGATGTTGTCGAGGATGTGGTCCCGGGTGAGGTTGCCGACCGGCTGATCGTCGACGAAGGCGCGGGCGATCTTGTAGTAGCTGTCCGTGTCGTGGTCGAGCATCCAGGCGGCCAGGGCGACGGGTGAGTCCAGCAGCGCGTAGCCGATCGTCTGCGGCCGCGTGGCCATCTCCAGGAAATAGCCGAAGCCGCTCTCCCTGAATTCGGCGAGCGCGGCGTGCGCCGCGCGCTCCTGCTCGGACTCCGCAGGCAGCTGGTCGCCGATGCCGAGCACCGCCACGAGCAGGTTGGTGTGGACGCCGAGCAGCCCGTCGGGCGCCTGCCGGCTCATCAAGTCGGTGACGGCGGCCCCCACGTCGCCGCCCTGGGCGACGTAGCGGGTGTAGCCGAGGCGGTTCATCAGCTCCGCCCAGGCGACTCCGATGTGGCCCGCGTCCCAGCCGAGCTCCCTCGGCTCTCCCGAGAGGCCGTAGCCGGGCAGCGACGGCAGGACCAGGTGGAACGCGTCCTCCGCGTCGCCGCCGTGCGCGGTCGGGTCCGTGAGCGGACCGACCGTCTCGAGCAGCTCGATGACCGAGCCGGGCCAGCCGTGCGTCATGACCAGCGGCAGGGCGTCGTCGTGCGGCGACCGCACGTGGATGAAGTGGATGTCCAAACCGTCGATCTCGGTCATGAACTGCGGCAGCGCGTTCAGTCGCTCCTCGCACCTCCGCCAGTCGTAGTCCGCCGTCCAGTAGCGCGCCAACGCCTGCATCGCGGCGAGCTGCACGCCCTGCGAGCGGTCGTCGACGAGCTCGCTGGAGGGCCAACGCGTCGCCTCGATCCGGCGTCGCAGCTCAGCCAGCTCCACTTCGGGAAGATCGATCTGGAAAGGACGTACGTCGGTGGCGGTCTCGGCAGCGGTACCCATGACAACCTCCGTGCTGTGGTGGCCGAGAGGGGGGCGGGCCTCTCGGGTCGGGACCCTTGCGACACTACTCCCGCCGGCGGGGCCTGGCAACGAATGGTCTTACCGGCCGACCGTCCTCCGCCGACCCTACCCTGGAGGCCGTGACGGAGGTCCTGACCGGGCTTGACGCCGGCACCCGAGAGCGCATTGCCGCACTGCGCGCTCAGGGACGGTTCTTCTGGCTCGATGCCTCGCTCAGTGAGACGAGCCGCGAAGAGCTGGTGGACGTGCTCGGCGTCCCCGAGCGGGAGGGTCGAGGTCCGTCGCGCGTCCACGCCGACGGGGAGTCCGTCGACTTTGTGCTCCGCTGCTACGTCGCGATGGAGCGTCCGGCCGAGAAGGCCGGGTACCGACTCACACCCATACAGGTCCAGGTCGTCGTGACCAGCGACTACCTGTTGACGCTTCACGAGGAGCGGGTCGCGCTTCCGGCGGTTCTGGCTATCGACCTTCCGCAGGGGCGGAGCAAGGGGTACGTCGTCTACTCGGTCCTCGACGCCATGCTCGTCAGTGCCTCCGATGCGCTCGAGGAGGTGGAGGACAGCCTCGACAGCCTGGCCGCGAGCTTGGCGGGCAGAGGCGATGGAAGCGTGCCGAGGGAGCGGTTGCAGACACCCGTTGCCAGGCTCGCGACGATGAGGCGCTGGGTGCGGGCCGAGCAGGCGGTCTTCCAGCGGGTCGGGTTGGACATCGGTGCGCTGAGCGGCTTCGACGAGCCTGAGGAGCGCTACCTGGACCGGCTGGATGAGCAGGCTGATCGCCTGCTGGGGTCGATCGACGCCGCGTCGAACGTGATGGGGATGGTGCTCGATCTTCAGCTGAACGAGCGCGCTTATCTGGTGAGCGTCGTGGCGACCATCTTCGTCCCGCTCACGTTCGTCACCGGGTTCTTCGGCATGAACTTCGGATGGATGGTCGACCGCATCGACACGCAGGTCGCCTTCTGGCTGCTGGGCTTCGTGGTTCCCGCAGCCACCGCCGCGCTGGCGTGGCGTCTCCTCGTGCGCCGCTTCGTCATGGGCGACGAGCGCTGACGCCGTTCGCGGCTCGTCAATCACGCAAAACGCGTGACGACGGCTCACGCATGTGGGCCGGATCATCGCTCGCGACAACAAACCACACCCTGGAGGTAGTCATGAGCGAACACGCTGCAACACCACAATTCACAAGCCCTTCCATCCCGTCGGTGCGCGATGCGGTGCGCAAAGCCACCGGCTACTGGTGGGTACTGCTGACGGCCGGAATCGCCTGGGTCGCCGTCGCTCTGGTCATTCTTCAATTCGACCAGGCGTCCGTGACCACCGTCGGCATCCTCGTCGGGCTCATGTTCCTGGCTCTCGGCGTCGAGAACTTCGCGCTCTCGACGCTCGACGTGCCGGCGCGCTGGGCCTGGGCGTTGTTCGGCGGGCTGTTCACCGTGTCGGCGATCGTCAGCTTCGCCAGCCCGGCGGACACCTTCGCCGGCCTGGCCGACACGCTCGGCTTTCTGTTCCTGATCATCGGTGTCTGGTGGATGACTCGCGCTTTTCTCGAGCGCGCGATCAACCCGCTCTGGTGGCTGGGGCTGATCTCGGGGATCCTGATGACGGCGCTTGCCTTCTGGACCTCGGGCCAGTTCTTCATCCACAAGGCATACGTCCTCCTGGTGCTCGCCGGGATCTGGGCGCTGATGCAGGGCATTACCACGATGGTGCGCGCATTCCAGATCCGCGCGCTGCGCGAGGAGCTGTGACGGAGTTCAAGCAAGACGAATGGCTGTCACGTCAGCAGGCCGCTGAGCGGCTGATCGACATCGCGTACGCACTGACCGCCGGCGGCCCGCTCGAGCTGATCGCAGCGGGCCGCCGGATCACGGTCCCGGTCGAGAAGGAGCTGCGTTTGGAGCGGTGCCTGAGGTCGAACGGCGACCGGGTGAAGCTCGAGCTGGAGCTGAGCTGGTCGGCCGTCGAAGGGTGAGCCTCAGCGCCGCACCGCTCCAGGTGCAACCAGCCCGAGCTCGCGCGCACGAGCGACGGCCTCGCTGCGCGAGTGGGCGTCGAGCTTCGCGTAGATGTGGCGGATGTGCGTCCGGACGGTGTTGGTGGACACGACGAGCTGGGACGCGATCTCCGACGCGGTCATGTTGCTCGGCAGGTACCTGACAACGCGCAGCTCGGCCTCGCTCAATTCATCGCGCAGCGGCGCATTCAATCCGCGCTGAGGAGAGGCGCGGCCGGCCAGCGCGTCGAGGATCGTCGAGATGAGCGTCGCATGGGCGGTCCGATGTTTCGGGTGGTGCTCGAGCAGCTCCCGGCTTGGCCAGAGCATGAAGGGCAGGATGAGGCCGTCCGGCTCAGCGAGCTCGAGCGTCGCCTCGAGCGCCTCCTCCGCCGCGCGGCGCTCGCCGAGCCGATCGCTGGCGATGGCCTGGAGCAAGTGCGCCTCGGCGCGCGCCCAGCGCTCGTACAGGGCCGGCGCAGAACCGTCGAGTACGGGCGCCAGCGCCTCGATCGCCCCTTCCGGGTTGTTCTGTTCGAGGTCCAGCGCCGCGAGCGCGATGCGGACTCCGGCGCGGTTACGCTGTTCCGCGCTCAAACGGGCGACCTCGAGTTCTGCGGACTCCGTGTCGCCCATTCGGACCCGTACCTGGAGAGCGCGCCCCTGCACGTCGACAGTGAACACGTGCTCGCTGGCGAGCAGCCGCTCGAGGCTCTGCGCGCGCGCGAATTCCGCCAGCGCTTCGTCGAAGCGGCCCTCGCCGAAGCGCAGCATGCCGCGGGCGTGTAGGAGCACGACCTCGGTCCCGCGATCTGCTGCCGTGCGTAGGGACTCCTCCGCGCGCGTGAGATGGCGCTCGGCTTCGGCGAAGCGCCCCATCCGCACGAGCGCCATGCCGGCCATCGCGAACGCGCCGGTCGTCATCGATTGGCTGGTCCAGCCATGCTCCTCGGCAATCGCGAGTGCCCGCTCGCTCAGCTCGAGCGCGAGCGGCAGCGGCTGTCCGGTGAGCGGCGCGGCGAGTGCGAGGTGCGCGAGGCAACCGACCTCGATGAACGGCCGTGAAAGCTGACGCGTGCGGTTGAGGGCGTCCTCGAGGTGCTGCCGTGCGTCGTCGGGATGGCCGGCCCACAGTTCCGCGATGCCCAGGTTCATCAGTGCGAGTGCCCAGTAATCCGGCCGTACGGGCAGCTCGCCTGCGTCTGCCGTTGCGCCGAGCGCTGCCTCCAGCGCGCGCAGTGCTTCCTGAGCCTCGGGCAGATCGTTGCGCCGGCGGGCGAGCTCGCCCTCGATGACGGCCAGGTACACGTCGAAGACGCGCCGTCTGTCTGCCGGAGCCGCTGCCGCCAGTCGCCGAGCGACGGCGAATTGGGCGGCGGCCTCGTCGAGTACGCCGTGGAGGATGCTATCCATCGCAAGCGTCGCCGCGAGGTTCCCGTCGCCCATATGGGCGTCGGCCGGGAACACGCCAAGCAGCGCGTGGAGCGTCTCGCCCCGGCCGGCCATCGTCAGCGTGAAGTAGTTGTCCAGGAGCAGGCGCCCAGCCGGTGCCCAGTCACCAGCCGCTTGATAGTGGCGCACGGCTTCGACGACGTCGCCCTCCTGTTCGTGCCAGGCGGCCGCGGCGCGGTTCAGCGAGGGGATCGTCGCCGGCGCGACGCGCCGCAATTCGAGGCGCAAGAGATCGGTGAACAGGTGGTGGTAGCGGAACCAAGTACGGCCGGCGTCCAGTGCGGTGACGAAGGCGTTCTGGTCTTCGAGCCGCTGGAGGATCGCCTCGGCCCCCGTGCCACCGGTGAGCACGTCGGCCAGCGCCCCGCTGACGCGCTCCAGGACCGACGTGCGCAAGAGCAGGTCGCGCACCTCCGGCGCCTGGCGCTCCAGCACCTCCGCGAGGAGGTAGCCCGCCACTGTCCGCTCGCTACCGGAGAACTCGGATACAAAGCGCTCCGGGTCGGGGTGGGCGGCCAGCGAGATCGCCGCCAGCCGCAAACCGGCCGCCCATCCCTCGGTGCGTTCGTGCAGCGAGGCCACGGCCTGATCCGACAGAGTGATCCCGCCGGCGCGGAAAAGCGCGCGGGTTTCGTCGAGCGAGAAGCGCAGGTCGGGCCCACGCAGCTCCGTCAGCTCGCCCGCGAGCCTCAGGCGATGCAGGCCGAGCGACGGCTCCTCGCGCGTCACGAGCAGGATCCGGACCTGTGCCGGTGGCTGGGTGATCAGCATCTCCAGCCAGGCGAGCGCGTCTTCGGAGTCGAGCTCGTGCAGGTCGTCGATCACCAGCGCGAGCGGCTCCTCGATCCGCTCCAGCTGGTGCAGGAGCCGCTCTACCACCACCGCGCCCGCGAAGCCCGGCGCCGGGCTGACCCGCTCGATCACGTCGTCGCCGGCGGCGTCGGCGAGGGCGTCGATCACGTGAAGCCAGAACCGTTGCGCATCACGCTCGCCGCGCTCGGCGGTGACCCACGCGACAGCCTCGTCGGTTTCCGCGGCCCATGACCGCAGCAGGACGGTCTTCCCGCTTCCCGCAGGTGCGCAGACGACCGTGACGCTACCCGGAGCGAGGGCTGACAGCCGCTCGAAGAGAACGGGTCGCGAAACGAACCGATCGGCTGAGGATCGAGGCTGCTGGTGAGTCCGAGCCAATCCCGAAGAAACTCTCCCACAAGTCGCGGCCGCGGCCAACCCTCAATCACATAAAGTTGGTGATGACCGCTCACGCAGGTCGGCGGGAGCCTTGTGGCGTTCCAAAAACCACCCAACGGAAGGAAGCACCATGAGCCCCAACTACTTCTCACCCGACAACGTCCTGGTCGTCACCTTCGGCGAGGACCCGGAGAAGGACGAGAACGCCTACCAGGCGCTCACCGACCTGAAGCAGCTCGATTCCCAGGACCAGATCGAGATCGCGGGCGCTGCGGTCGTCACGCGTGACAGCGAGGGCCGCATCGACGTCAAGAGCGATGTTGGCGAGGATCCCTACGTCGGCACCGCGAGCGGCGGCCTGATCGGCCTGCTGATCGGGATCATCGGCGGCCCGCTCGGCATGCTGATCGGCGGCGCGTACGGAATGCTCGTCGGAGCGCTGTTCGACATCGATGAGGTCGATACGACGGAATCGGTTCTCGGCGAGATCTCGAAGCAGGTCCAGCCGACGAGGACCGCGGTCCTCGCTCAGGTCACCGAGCAGACCCCCGAGGTCATCGACGCCGCGATGGCACGCCTCGGAGGCGAGGTCCTGCGCCGGCCGGCGGTCGAGGTCGAGGAGGAGATCGCCGTGGCCGAGGAGGCGCAGCGAAAGGCCAAGGACGAGGCTCGCAAGGAGCTGCACAAGGCTCGCGTCGAGCAAGACCAAGGCAGACGCACACGCCAAGGTCGAGGAGATGAAGGCGAAGCTCCATCGGTCCAGGGCAGGCGCGACTACATAGGCTCGTCGATCGCAGGCGGCGGCGCGCTCAACCCGGGCGCGCCGCCGCCTTTTGCGTGCCATAGCATTGCGCCGTGCCGTTCACGCTCAGCAACCTCAGGGCGGACCTGGAGGATGTCGGGTCCAATTTCGACGGCGCGCCGGACCTGGAGTTCCGCATGGCGACCCAGGCGCTGGAGCTCGAGCAATCCGGCCTGAGCTACCAGCGCGTCCCACCCGGCTATCGCTTTCCGTACGGCCACACGCACAAGACGCAGGAGGAGGTGTACGTGGTCCTGCGCGGGAGCGGGAGGATGAAGCTCGACGACGAGATCGTCGAGCTCAAGGAATGGGACGCGGTGCGCGTCCCGCCCGGTACCTGGCGAGGCTACGAGGCCGGGCCGGAGGGCCTCGAGATCCTCGTCATCGGCGCGCCCAATCTCGGCGAGGATCCGCGTGAAGACGTCGAGGGACAGCGCGACTGGTGGGCTGACTAGCCAGTCTGGCTGGCGTCCTGGCGATGCGAGAGGGTCTCGCGTGCGGAAGGATTCGACTCATGTCCACATCGCCGAACACCGTCGTTACCGAAGCCGAGATCACCGAGCGCGAGCAGCGCCAGATCGATCGAGCCAACTCGAGCGGCAAGACGCCGGTTGTCTTCATCCATGGGCTTTGGCTGCTGCCGAGCAGCTGGGACAACTGGGTCGGTCGTGATCGGCCGGCTCGACGAGAAGCCGGCCGTGATGGGCCATTCCACGGGCGGCCTGCTCACCTACATGATCGCCGACCGGGGGCTGTCGGCCGCCTCGGTGGCGATCGACGCGGGGCCGTTCCGAGGCGTCCTGCCGCTGCCGTTCTCGGCGTTGAAGTCGGCCAGCCCGGTGCTGCGGAATCCACTCAACCGATAGCTGCGTGGAAGGCGCCCTAGATGACTGATCCGACCGGCAGTGCCGGGCGGGGTCGCCTCGCCGAGGTGTTGGCGACGCGCGGCGGACGGGCAGAGCCCGAGGCGCCGTTCGTCATCGAGCATCGCGAGGCGCTCATCTACATGCTGTGCCAGGCCGCCGAGCTCGAGCACGGGATCATGTGCCAGTACCTGTTCGCGGCGTTCTCGCTGAAGCAGAGCACGGACGAGGGGCTCACGTCGGAGGAACTCGAAGCCGTCAGCCGCTGGCGCCACGCGGTCGCCCACGTCGCCACCGAGGAGATGCTGCACCTTGCGCTCGTCCAGAACGTGCTCTCCGCGATCGGTGCGGCGCCTCATCTGACCCGGCCGAACCTGCCCGCACCTGCGCACCACTATCCGGCCGCTGTGAACCTGACACTGGTGCCCTTCGGCGAGCGGGCGTTACAGCACTTCCTGTTCCTCGAGCGCCCGGAGGGCATGGCGCTCGAGGGCGCAGAGGGCATCGACGCGCCCGTGCACGATGCGGTGCCCCTGATGGCCGAAGGCGACATCGTGCCCCAGCTGCAGGACTTCGCGACGATCGGCCACCTGTATCGCTCGATCGAGCACGGTCTGGCGCACCTCGCTGACAAGTTCGGCGAGCGCAACCTGTTCGTCGGGCCGCCGCGCGCACAGGCGACGAGCACCGACTTCCACTGGCCCGAGCTCGTGGCCGTGACCGATCTCGCGTCGGCCCAGCGAGCGCTCGACACGATCCTCGAGCAGGGCGAGGGGGCGCGCGGGCATTGGGAGGCGGCCCACTTCGGCCAGTTCGTCCAGATCCTCGAGGAGTACCGCGGGATGCTCGCGGAGAATCCGGCGGCCGATTTGGTCCGCCCCGTGATGTTCGCGGCCGTGCGTCGTGGCGAGCGGGACGCCTCGATCCCCCTCATCGGCGACCGCGTGACGTCCCTGTGCACGGATCTCTTCAACGTCAGCTACGAGATCCTCCTGCAGCTCCTGGAGCGGTACTTCGCGCACACGGAGGAGACGGACGCGCAGCTGGGAACGCTGGCGAACGCGGCGTTCACCTTGATGGCTGGCGTGCTCAGGCCACTCGGCAACCTGATCACGACGCTGCCAGTCGGACCTGACCACCCGGGGCGCGCCGCCGGGCCGAGCTTCGAGCTCTTCTACGAGGACGACGACCTCCTGCCGCATCGGGAATCCGCCTGGGTCCTGCTCGAGGAGCGCTTGCGCGATGCATCTAGCTTCTGCGCTGCGGTCATAGAGAGCTCGCCGGAGGACGTCGCGAGCGCGCTCGGACCTGTTGAGGGCGCGCTGACGGCCGTGGCGGACTCGCTTGCTCGGCACTTCGCAGACTGGGGCGCGGCGAGTCGCTTCTTGACCGATGGCGGTGGGGCAGCCACAATCGCGAGCGACTCAGCTCAGCTGTCGGGGCCGGACGAGCCGCTGCACTTCGAGGAGGACATCAAGCCACTGTTTCGCGATCGCGACCGCGATTCGATGCGCTTCGCGTTCGATCTCTGGTCCCTCGACGACGTCTCGACCCACGCCGACGCCATCCTCGACCGGCTCGAGGCCGGCACGATGCCTTGCGACGGAGCATGGCCCGCGGAGCGCATCGCCGTCTTCCGCGGGTGGATCGACGCCGCCAAACCCGCATAAGCGAGTTAAGCGGGCGCGGGTAGCCTCACCTCGATCCCGCCCTCGCGGTCGCGGGTCTCGAACACGGGTTGCGGCGCCGTCGCCGGGCCGCGCTCGATCGAGCCGTCGCGAAGGTCGAAGCGCGAGCCGTGGCAGGGGCAGGTGATGGACTCGCCCTCGACCTCACCGCTGCTGAGCAGGCAGCCCCGATGCGAGCAGCGATCGTGCATCGCATGCAGGTGACCGTTGTGCCTGAGCAGCAGAACGGGCGTGTCGCCCGCCATCGCGCTGGTCGGCTGGCCATCCTCAAGCTCGCCGGCCTCGATCGTCGTCCAGTCGCGGGGCCCCTCGTCGAACGTCGTCTCATTGACACCGACTCCGCGCGTGAACGAGAGGTGACCGCCGAGGAAGGCACCGATCGAGAGCACCGCGCCGCCCGCGACGCCGATCAGCTTGCCCCGGCCCGGGGCGCCCCGGCGCCGCGCTGCGAGCGACGCCGCATACAGCGCGGACGCGGTCAGGTTTGCGCTCGCGTGCGCTAGCCCAACCGGGCGGGCCCGGCGGTCGCCGTAGACGGTCATGGCCCAATCGCTCAGGCCGCTGGCGACCGTCGGCGCGGAGGTCACGAGACCGATCTCGATGAGACGCTCGCTCGCGCGGCCGGTGTCGTCGCCGCCGAGCAGGTCGAGCAGCGTCGCGCTGAGAAACGACCCGATGACCACATCGGTCAGCAATGGATGGAGCGCATGGCCGATCCAAGTGCCGGATAGCGCGTCCCGCGTCGCACCGACGGGGACGGCATTGGTCACCGCCCCGGCAAGCTTGAGCGCGGCCGCGTCGACCGCCTCGACCGACTCGAGTGCACCGACTGCGCTGTTGGCGGCGTTTTCGCCAAGGGTCATTTCGACCTCACAGGTTCGGGGGTCCCCATTGTCATGGAGGTTTCAGCTGAGCTGCTCGGCCAGTCCGATGATGATGCCCTCGGGGCCACGTAGGAAGCAGAGCCGGTAGACGTCCTCGTACTGCGCGATCTCGCCGACGAGTTCGCCACCGTGGCTGCGCAGGCGGGCAACGACGTCGTCGATGTCGTCGACAGCGAACATGATGCGGCGTATGCCCAGCGTGTTCGCCGGCGCGCTTTCCGGCTCGGCTCTGACCGCCGGCGGCGTGTGGAACTTCGTCAGCTCAAGCCGGCCGTGGCCGTCCGGGGTCCGCATCATGGCGATGTCGGCACGGACGTTGTTGAGTCCGACGACGCGGTCCACCCAACGCCCCTCGTTCGTCGCCTCGCCCTCCAGCTCCATACCGAGCTCGGCGAAGAACGCTTTGGCAGCCTCGAGGTCGTCGACAACGATGAGAACGTTGTCCATCCGCTGGAGAGTCATATCCCCGCAGCATAGGATCGGATGCAGCCCCGATACGCTGGGCCGATGCGGACGAACCTGTCCGTTGAGGACCTGGGCACCTTCCTCGACGAGCCGCGGGTGGCGGTGTTGGCCACCCTCAGGGTCGACGGAACCGTTTTGCTCTCTCCCGTCTACCACGAATGGCGCGAGGGCGCATTCAACGTGGTCATCGAGAGGCGGAATGTGAAGGCTCGGCATCTGCGGCGCGACCCCAGAGCGACGGTCTTGGTGGCCGAGTCCGAGCCGCCGCTGCGTGGCGTCGAGGTCCGAGGCTCGGCACAGTTCATCGACGACGACGTCACCGAAACCACGCGCCGCATCGTGGCCAAGTACGGCGACGAGGAAGCCGAGGCTGACGCGGAGGCCCGCCGAGGCCTGGACGTCATCGTCCGGCTCGAGCCCGAGCACATCCGGATCTGGGATTTCGCCGACGAGTTCGACGCCGGCTAGGTAGGCTGCCGGCCGGCGGGCCGTCCCCAATCAAGGAGGAAAGATGGACAGCAGCGGCAGCGGCTCCCAGCCGACGGTCGTCCTCGTCCACGGTGCCTGGGGAGATGCCACCGGCTTCGATGGCGTCATCCGCATCCTGCACGACCAGGGCTACCGCACAATCGGTTTTGCGAATCCGCTGCGAGGACTGCAAAGCGACGCGCAGTACCTCGCTGACCTGCTGAAGACGATCGAGGGACCGATTGTGCTCGTCGGTCACTCCTACGGCGGAGCGGTCATCACGAATGCGGCCGCCGGCAACGACCAGGTCGTTGGGCTCGTCTATCTCGCCGGGTGGGCGTTGGACGAAGGGGAAAGCATCGGACAGCTCCTTGAGCTGAACGAGGGCAGCCTGGTTCCGACCGCGCTGCGGGAGGTGCCGTTTACGAACTCCGACGGCTCTGGGGGCGTGGATCTCTACCTGGACCAGGACGCGTTTCCCGAGGTCTTCGCTGGCGACGTTGATGACGAGACGGCGCGAGTGATGGCGGCCGCCCTGCGCCCGTGGAGCGCCGCAGCGCTCGGCGCGGAGTCGGGATCACCCGCGTGGAAGTCAGTCCCGTCGTGGTATCTGCTGGGCACCGAGGACAAGGCGATCCCTCCGGCGACGCAGCGGTTCATGGCCGAGCGCGCAGGGTCGACGATCGAGGACGTGCCGGCGTCGCATGCGTCGATGGTGTCGCAGCCCGAGGCCGCTGCGAAGCTGGTTATCGCCGCGGCGGGCGCGGCGGCAGGCGCGTCGGCATAGGCCCACGCAAAGCCGCGGGTAGTTGCACCGTGACACAGAGCCCGCCGGCGGCCCGGGGGGTGAGGGTGAGGGTTCCGTCGTGTGCTTGGGTGATGCTCTTGACGATGGCCAGGCCGAGGCCGACACCTGCGTGGTCGCTGCGTATGCGTTGGGTGCCGCGCTGAAACGGCTCGCCAAGCGTGGCAACTAGCTGTGGGGTGAGCTTCACACTGGTGTTCTCGACGGTGAGCACCACGCTGTTGGGGTGAATGCTGGTCGTGACCCACACGGTGCCCTGTTCAGGCAGGTTGTGCACGATCGCGTTGTGCACGAGGTTCGTGCTCAACTGCAGCAGGAGCGCGCGTGAGCCGAGGGTGGGGGTCATGTCGCCGGAGGTCTCGATTGTGACGCCGCGTTCTTCTGCGAGAGGAAGAAGCGTTTCAGTGGCTTCTTCCGCTATGAGGGACAGGTCGACGTGCTCTCGGGCGAAGGACCGCTGGTCGGCGCGGCTGAGCAGGAGCAACGCTTCGGTGAGGTCGATCGCTCGGGTGTTGACGGTGTGGAGGCGGTCGACGAGCTCGCCGTTGTCGCGGTTCGGATCCTTGCGGGCGACGTCGAGAAGTGTCTGCGTGACCGCCAGCGGGGTGCGCAGTTCGTGGGAGGCGTTGGCTGCGAATCGCTGCTCTTCGGCGATGTGTGCTTCGAGCCGCTCGAGCATGGCGTCGAAGGCGTCGGCGAGCTCGCGGAACTCATCTGTGCGGCCTTCCAACTGGATTCGGTGGGAGAGCGATCCGGTCGAGGCCATGCGTGTGGCGTCTGTGATGAGGGCCAGGGGGGCGAGCATGCGGCCGGCGAGAAACCACCCTCCCAGCAGACCGAATACCAGCAGGAACGCCATCACGATGGCCGCGATCGGAGCGAAATTGCGCAGGAGGTCGGCGTGGCTGCGGACTAGGAAGATCACACCAGGGTGGACACCACGCGAAAGGGAGAAGTACCCGGCGGCGAGCAGTACGGCACCGGCGAGCATGAGGAAGCCGGCGTAGCTGAGGGTGAGTTTGAGGCGAACGCTCAGACCAGGGGCTCTATCCACGGTCTCCTCCCTCACGCCCGCTATCGGGAGCTGGCGTCGATGCGGTACCCAGCGCCGGCCACGGTGACGATGATCCAGGGCTCGCCGAGCCGTTTGCGCAGTGCCGAGACGGTGATGCGCACGGCGTTGGTGAACGGGTCTGCGTTCTGATCCCACGCCCGTTTGAGTAGTTCTTCGGCGCTGACGACGCCGCCTTCGGCGGCGACGAGGACTTCGAGCACGGCGAACTGCTTGCGGGTCAGCGCGACGTAGCGGCCGTCGCGGTAGACCTCGCGGCGGAACGGATCGAGCCGCAGACCGGCGATCTCTCGCACGGGTGGCCTGCTGTGGGCGCGCCTGCGGTCGAGCGCTCTGAGCCGGAGCACGAGCTCTTGGAGCTCGAAGGGCTTCGTGAGGTAGTCGTCGGCGCCAAGCCCGAACCCGGAGGCCTTGTCGTCGAGGCGGTCGGCAGCGGTCAGCATGAGGATCGGCATGTCGCTGCCCGAGGCGACGATGCGTTCGGCGATCTCGTCACCGGTAGGTCCGGGAATGTCTCGGTCGAGGACGGCGATGTCGTAGGCGTTGACGCTCAGCAGCTCCAGAGCGGCGTCGCCGTCACGGGCGATATCCGCCGCGATCGCCTCCAGGCGTAGGCCATCGCGGATCGCGTCTGCCATATAGGGCTCGTCCTCAACGAGCAACACGCGCATGCCCGGATGCTACGAGCCGGCACATATCGCCGGCATATCGAAAATCGCATACGTGCTGGCAACACCACGCTGCCTTGAATGGCGGCGTGACCTACAGCGAACCAGCACGAGCAACGACCCGTCGGATTCGGATTCGCGGAATCCGTGTCGCCGGCCTGCTGGTCGTCATCGCGGCGATCGCCGCAGCCCTCGGCAACCAGTTGCCGGCGTCCTCGTCCTCGACGGCGACCTCACCTATCGCCATCCCTTGCGAGTGAGCACCGTGGGGCGCTTGGCGAAGCTGACGGTGCCGTTCCCGACGGCACGACGGTCTTCGATGACGAGATTCCGGGTGTAGCCAACCTCGATCCAGCTCTCCTCGGTGTCCTGCGCCAGGCTGCAACTGATGCCGCAGGCGACGGGGTCGAGTTCTACGTCGATAGCGGCTGGCGTTCCCCGGATTACCAGGAGCAACTCCTCCGTGAGGCGGTCCTGAAGTACGGCTCAGAAGCGGAAGCTTCCCGGTGGGTGGCCACCCCCAGCACGTCTGCTCACGTGTCGGGGGACGCGGTCGACATCGGGCCCTCCGATGCCGCCGCGTGGCTGTCCGAGCACGGCGCCGAGTACGGGCTGTGCCAGATCTACGGCAACGAACGCTGGCACTACGAACGGCGCCCGGAGGCCATCGATCACGGCTGCCCTCGCCGTGTACGCCGACCCAACGCACGATCCAAGGATGCAGCAGTGATGCGCTCCGAGTCCCTCGTGATGCTTCGTCAGACATAGCCATGACGACCGAGCCAGCGCAGCGAAAAGTACCCCCAGATGGGAGGGAGGTAGAAGGTGCAGAGGCGCTGCGTGATCGCAACGGCGAACGCGGTCGACTCGTCCACACCCATTGCGATGAGGCCGGCCGCGAGGGCCGCTTCGGCCGGGCCGATGCCTCCGGGGGACGGGATCACGCTCGACAGGATGGCCGCCGAGCTGTTGACGAATACGAGCTGACCCAGGTTGAGGTGCACCCCGTAGGCGAGGCAGGTCGCTCCCAGCGCGATCGCGTAGGTCAGCTCCGAGAGCACGTTTCCACCGAACAGCTCGATTCGCTTGTGCCGATCCCGCGCGACGCTCCAGACGCCGGAAAGTGCGCTCTTCACTCCCGGCAGAACCATGTCGCGCAGCTTCGGCACAGCCAGCACGGCCACGACGCTGACGACGAGCGCGACCGCAATACCCACTAGGAGGCGGCCATCGGGCCCATGGAATTGGCTCGTGTCCACGCTCGCGCCCACCAGGGGAAGCGAGATCAGCAGCAGCGCCGCTTGCACCATCGTCTCGGACACGTCGTCGACGGCGCCGGCCGCCAGCGCCTGGGCGCGCGGAACCCCCATTTGCTGGAGAAAGCGCAGGTTCATCCCGATTCGACCGGCGGAGCTCGGCACGGTCAGGTTGATGAACTTGATCGCCGACTGCAGCACGACGCAGGGCAGGAGTGCGAGCGGCGACGCCACGGCTCCCCGCACGGAGATGCCAGACCCGACGAATGCGGACTGAGCGAGGAGCAGCGCAACGACCACCCATGCGGGCTCGGCCTGCTTGAGCTCGCGGCCGATCGTGTCGAAGCCGATCTCCGCCAAGCGGGTGATGAGGATGTATGCGGCGACGATCAGGGCCGCCATGGTCAATACGTCCTTCGGGCGGACGCGGCGAAGGGGGGCAATCTCCGGCTCGGCGGTGGCGGCGGCGGCGGCAGCAGCCGCGCGAAGCTCCTTGAGGCCGACTTCGTGGGTCCGGGCGAGGTCCCGCAGGTGCGGTGTGAGCGCCGCGCGCTGCAGGTACGGCAAGGCGCGAGCGATCGAGTCGGACCATCCGGCATCCACGGCGGTCCGCAGCGCGCGTTCCGGGCCCACGAGGACGCAGCACGCGACGAGCAGCTCGGCCACGTCTATGTCGAGCGTGGATTGCGGAGCGCCGAGACTGGCCGCCGACAGGTCGACCAAGAGCGGGCCGCCGTCCACGACAAGCACGTTGCTCAGGTTCAGCCTGCCGTGCGAGATGCCGGCGTCATGCAGCCTTCCGACCTGCCGGCACAGCTCCTCGAGCAGCTCGTCGCTCACCTGCTCGGGACTCGCGAGCTCCAACGGCGCGAGATCGGGCTGGCGGGTGACCAGCACCGCATCGTCGTCGGGGCCGAGGCCGGCGCTGACGACCTCCGGCACACGGACGCCCGCCTTCGCAGCCATCAGCGTCGTGACCGCCTCGTGTTCGACCTGTTCGAGGCGTCCGACAGGTGCGCTCCGTGGTGGATCGCGGTAGGCGAGAAGGCGCCAGCGACGCGCGAGGCGCTGCGTGTCCTGCGCGTCTCGGCCCAGCACACGGACTTTCAGCGGTCGTCCGTCTTCGCCGTGCCCGAAGTAGTCCGCGGCGCCGCGCTGTTGGCGCTCACCGATGCGCAGGTCGCCGATATCCACGCCAAGTGAGCTGAGCGCCGCGCGCACGCGAGCGATAGGAGGCGCTCCGAGCGGCGACCCCAATGCGAGCCGTACCACCGCACCCGCGCCGAGACCTACCGCGAGCCCAGCGAGAACGTCCGCGGGCACTGCGATCCCGAGCGCGACAGCGCCGAGTGACGCCAGGCCGACGAGCCAGATCGCAAGCAGCCGCACCGGATGCACCAGCTCCGGGCGAGCGACCGCGATGACCGCAGCGACGCACGCGATCCGGACGTCAGGGAACCCCCACAGGGACAGGGGATCCACCTCCAGGTGAGCCCATTCCGAATCGACCACCTGCGCGAGCACGCTGGCGACGGCGGCAACCAGAGCAAGGGCGATGAGCACGTCGCGAACCAGCAGCCACCGTCTTCGAACGAGAGCGTCCAGGACGATCAGAAACGCAAGCGCGAGCGTGACAACAATGACCGCGCGCCAGACCCCCGGCGCCCAACCGAGCAGCGTGGCCACCGCCCGTCCAATCTCTTCGTCCATCTGGGGAGCCGACCGAGCGACCACCGCTTCGAGACCCGCCAGAGCGGCCGCGGCCGCGACCAGAACGCCGTCGATCGTCCGGCGATTCCTCCGCCCCGGCTCGGCGGGAAGAAGCAGCGCAAGGCTCCACGAACGCGTCTTCGAGCCAGTCTCTCCACCACCGGCGTCGGCGGCCGTGGTCACAGGCGATTCACGTTCCGTCACGGGATGGGCTTCCAAGACTTGCGCCGAAATACCAGGGGTTTAGACAAGGACGGGACACGGTGGATACCTGAGAGAGTGAACCGATGCTGAATCAGGTGGCCGACGGCGTCTGGGTCCGGCAGAGTGAGTGGGTCTGGACCAATTCCATCGTGGTGCGCGGGGAGGATGGGTTGATCCTGGTCGATCCCGGCATCGATGGTTCCGAGCTGAACCAGCTCGCGGATGACCTGGACCGGCTCGGCATTCCGGTGCTCGCCGGGTTCTCGACCCATCCCCACTGGGACCACCTGCTCTGGCATGCCCGGTTCGGCGACGTGCCGCGCTACGCCACCCCTGCCGGCGCCAACGCTGCCGGTGAAGCCCGAGAGCGGGCGCAGGCGATGGCGGCGGAGAGCGCGTCGGGCATCCCTCTCGAGCTGATCGCGCTGGTCACCCCGCTGCCCGCGGACGGCGGACCCGTGCCGGGCGAGATCATCGAGCATCAGGCGCACGCCGTGGGCCACGCCGCGGTCCTCCTCGCGGACCGTGGCGTCCTGCTCGCCGGCGACATGTTCTCCGATGTCCTGATCCCTCTCCTCGACGCTCGCCGCCCCGATCAGGTGGGCGCCTACGAGACGGCACTCGACCGGCTGGGAGAGGCCGCCAGACACGTCGATGTCCTGGTCCCCGGCCACGGCGCCGTTGCCGAGGGTCCCGAGGTGGCGGCCCGCCTAGCCGCCGATCATGCCTACATCGACGCGCTGCGGCGGGGAGAGGAACCGGTCGACGCGCGTCTGGGGCCGGATGCGGACTGGCTCTCCGGCCCCCACCAGTCGAACCTGGAGCAGGCTCGAGGGCGGTAGGGGTCTTCTGATGTCAAGCTCAACCTTCACCGCGATCATCGTCCGTCGCTCCCGTGCGACGAGCTTGACGCCATGCTGATCTACTCGATGAGCACCTCGGTGGACGGCTTTATCGCCGACCGCGAGGGTGCGTTCGAGTGGACGGCCCCTGGCGAGGAGCTGTTTCTTTCCACACCGCGCTGGTAAGCGAGCTCGGCGGCTATCTGTTAGGCCGCAGGCTTTACGAGACGATGCTGGTGTGGGAGACGGATCCGTCGTTGCGAGACGACGAGCTCGGGGCCGCGTTCGCCGATCTCTGGCGCGCGATCCCGAAGGTCGTCTTCAGTCGCACGCTCGAGAGCGTCCAGCGCAACGCCCGGCTCGCCGATGCGTCGTTGGCCGAGGAGATCGCCGCTGCGCTCGACGCGACCGACAAGGACGTCGCGATCGGCGGCGCCGGCCTGGCGGCGGCGGCGTTCGAGCTCGGCCTCGTCGACGAGTTGCGCATGTTCCGCTATCCGGTCGTCGTCGGTGGCGGCACGCCGTTCCTGCCGCCGGTCAGCGAAGACGTCCCGTTGGACCTGATCGAGACCAGAACGTTCGGCTCGCGCGTGGTCTACGAGCGCTACGGGCGCGCCCGCGACGAGTCGGACTCAGACCGCCCGGCCCCTAGGGCTGTCTAAGAGATGCGGCGACGAAAGCACCCACCGCAACACCCATCCCGCGCACGGGATGCCCGCTGATGCACGCTCTGCGACGAGCGGTCGGTACGGGATCAGCTACGTGCTGGCCACATGTCGGCCACCTCCGACTGTGAGGCTAGCTGCGATGTGGCGCAGCCCGCTGCTTCCTAGCCTCCGCTCGACCAATCCGATGACGGCGACCGCACGCGCGGTAGAAGCCGAGAGGAGGAAGCATGAGCAGTGTGAGGCGACTGGCCGCAATCGCAGGGGTGGCGGCGATGGTGACCGTGGCATACGCGCAGCCGGCCGGTGCGACATTCGCCGGCCGGAACGGGCTGGTGGCGTTCGTGGCCGACACCGGCAGCGGCAATCAAATCTATACCGTGCATCCGAACGGCCACGCGCTGCGGCAGATCACGGACGTGGACGGCGAGGCGCTCGCACCGGACTGGTCGCCGGACGGCAGCCGGATCGCCTTCGCCTGGAACGAGTGCAACATCGCACTCATGGACCCGGACGGGACCGACATGACGGTGCTTCAATCGGAGACACCCGACGGATGCGAGACCGACCCTTCGTTCACGCCCGACGGGGCGCGGCTGGTCTATGAGCGCTACGACCCCTCGATCGAGGACGACGCGGTCTGGAGTATGAGCGTCGACGGCAGCGACAGACGGCCGATCACCTCGGCGGGGGCTCCGGATCCCAACGTGTCGCCCGATGGCGAGAAGGTCAGCTTCCTCGGCGGGCCATCGGAGGAGAGTTCGGCGATCTTCACGACCGCGCTCGACGGCGGCGATCTGTTCCAGGTCACGTCACCCTCCGGTGTTGCGTTTAAGCACGACTGGGCCCCCGACGGACGGCGAATCGTGTTCACGGACAACGCGAACAACACGTCGAGGCCCTCGAACATTGCCACGATCCGGCCCGACGGGACCGGCCTGCGCTACTTGACAGACAACGTGCAACCCGATCAGCGGGCATACGTCGGCTCCTATTCGCCCGACGGGCGCTGGATCGTGTTCCGCGGCGAGGACGATGGGAACTACACCCTGTACCGGATGCGCCCGGACGGCCGCGCCCTCCAGACCATCCTCCCGGCTTCCGACTTCAGGCCGCGCTTCTTGGACTGGGGTGCTCGCTGATCCGGCCAACGGCTCCGGGTGCTCCTCGAGCACCCGGAGCGCGCCGGATACCGGAGGCGTGCTGACGCCTTGCAGCCGGCTTCGTATCGAAAGACCGAACCCCGTGCCGACGCGGTGCGGTTCGCCCTTCTCGACGGCCATCGCTCCGTCACTCGCAGCGAGGAGCGCACGAGGATCGCCGCGTCGCAGACGCGCCTCCTGAGCAGGTAGCCGACGCCTCGCTGGCGACCATGGCGCTACGGGGCGGCGTGGACCCGGACCCGCGGGCGGGCGTTGTTCACGTACCCCTTCGGGTTCCACAGCGCCGCCTCGTCCTCCGGCTGCGTGGCCGCCGAGGAGTCCCAAGCCCGCACGAGGATCTCGTGCTCTCCGGGCGCGAGCTCAACCGTGAGCCGCCAGTGCCGCCAGGCCCAGCGGCCGAGATCCTCGAGCAGCTCGGCCTGCGACCAGTTCGCGCCGCCGTCGAGCGAGACGTCGACCCGAGCGACATGGCGCTCCCCGCCCGCGAACGCATAGCCGCGCACCTCGACCGGCCCGGCGTCGACCGTATCGCCGTCGGCCGGGGACAGCACGTCGGCGTTGAGCGCGACCAGGCCGAGCGGCATGCCGGCGCCGGGTCCGGGCGTGTCGTCCTCTGGCAGCAGCCGGTACACGACGTGCTGGAAGTACCCCTCCCACGGTGCCGAGCGGACCTCGATCCGCTCGAGCCATTTGACGCTGCGCGCGCCGATGTAGCCCGGAACGACCACGCGCAGCGGCGCGCCGTGGACGGGCGCGAGCGGCTCCCCGTTCATCGCCCAGGAGAGCAGGACCTCGGGGCGGCAGGCCTTGTCGAGCGGGATCGAGCCGCCGAAGCGCTCCGCCGGCTCGGCCTCCGGGCACTCGTCGGCGCCGACAAAGCCCACGTGCGCGCCCTCGTCCAGCGGGCCGGCGAGCGCCAGCACGTCGGCGAGCGCGACGCCGGTCCAGGTCGCGGTCCCGGTCGCGCCGGGACCCCACGGCGCCTCGCCCGGGATGTCGCGGATCGCCATCAGCCCCGCCCGGCGGTTGCCGGCGCACTGCAGCGTCGCCATCTCCTCGCGCTCGACGAAGGCCTCACGCAGCGTCGCGAGCGAGAGGTCGAGCTCCCGTTCCACGAGCCCGTGGACGCGCAGCCGCCACGTGGCCGGGTCGACCTCCGGCACAGGCCCGTGCCCCCTTACGTAGAACGCGTCGGTGCCGGTCAGCGAACCCTCGGCCAGCGCGGCGAGCCCGGTCTCGGCATTGAACGGCTCGTCCTCGTGGACGATCAGGTCAGCGCGCTTTCCGTAGCGACCCACGGGCCAAGCCTACGACTGGCTCATCCGCCGCGTGATTGCTACGCGGCGCGCCCCGCTGCTTCGCCGCCGAAGCCGGCTTGCCTGCGCAGCTTTTGGGCGATCTCGGCAATCTCGGCGGGCGCGTAGTCGGGCGCAAATACGTCCTGCTCGGCGGGTGCCTCGGGCCACGGGAAGCCCTCCGGCGCCGGGTGCTCGACGTGCAGCTCCTCGCCGGTCTCAGGGTGCGTGCCCTTGAAGACGGCGACGAGCTCCTTGTAGTCGTCCGGCGTGAAGCGGTAGAGCTTGAGATGCGAGCCGCGTTCGAGGTGCGGGCGGCACTCGGGGATCTTGTCGGTCGGGATGCGCGGCATCGGGAACGCCTTCGTGAGGTCGGCGCCGGTGAGCAGCTCCAGCGCCCGGGCGTAGGCGACCTGGTGCACGCCGCCGCGGACGATCAGATAGCCGGTCAGCGCGCGGGCGGCCGGGTGGTCGACCGTCTCGTAGACCTTCAGCTTGCCGTTGCGCGCGCCGGTCTCCAGGAAGTAGTTGTGGGTCAGGTTCTCGACCAGGTCACCGGACGAGAAGACGTAGTCGCCCGTCCACGGCGCGCCGCCCGAGTCGACCGGCAGCACGCCCTTGCCCGCCTTGAGCGCATGGGCGGGGTTGCCGTTGGCGACGATCTCGCGTGCGTCCGCGCCCGTGAGCATCGTCGTGATGGCCGCGCCGACGGCCTCAATGTGGCCGTACTCCTCGGCGGCGATGTTGGCGATCAAGTCGTAAAACGGCCGCAACTCCCGGCGGCCGCGGAAGCTGAATGACTGGAACGTGTAGTTCATCAGCGTCGACATCTCGCCGAAGCGCCCACCCATCAGCTCCTGCACCGCCATCGCGCCGGCCGGATCCGGATCGCCGGAAGGAATCTCAACGCCAAGTCGGTCATAGCGAAGAATCACGAGGTACCCCTGTTCGTCGATGTCACGAACGCCGCAGAATGAGGCCCGCCGCGACGACCGACGAAACGGGTGCCCGATCGACCGATCGGTGCGCGCGATCACCGCCGCCACAGACAGGAGCTTGAGCCCGGCGATCAGTGAGGACGATCGCGTCATCGCGGCCACGGGTTGCATCGGTCGCCGAGCCGGTCAGGGTCCGACATGTGATGCCGGCATGACTCCCGATCAACGCCATGGTTCAGGGGAACGGCGAGAGAGCGGCGGCGGCTGGTGCCCTGTCCCGAGGCGCTCGTTTCTACGGGGCGTCCTCGGTGGTGCCGCAGCGGCGGCGGGCGCGAACCTGGTGCCCACCGGGCAGGCCCACGCCCAGGGAACCGCCTACCAGGATGCCTACAACAAGGTCGCAACCGAAGACAGCACACGGAGCATCCCGTTCTACGGGGACCACCAAGCGGGCATCGCCACGCCTCCGCAGACGGCGGCCGCCTTTCTCTCCTTCGATGTGACCGCAGGCAACCGTCGGGAGCTCACCGACCTGCTCCGCACGCTCACTGAGCGTGCGGCGTTCCTGACCAAAGGCGGCACTCCTCCGCCGCCCCGGCCGGGCAAGCCGCCCGAGCAACGCCACCTGCTCGGCGCGACGGTGGTGCCCGACGATCTGACAGTCACGGTGGCTCTCGGCGCGTCGCTGTTCGACGGTCGCTACGGGCTGGCACAGCGCAAGCCGGCACAGCTCAAGACGATGAGTGCGTTCTCCCACGACGACCTCGACCCGAAGATCACCCACGGAGATCTGCTGGTGCAGCTGTGCGCCAACCACCGCGACACCGTCGGCAACGCGATGCTCGACATCGTGAACCAGACGCGCGGCGGCATGCGTCTGCGGTGGCGCATGGACGCGTTCCGGTTCCCGCCGCGACCGGTGGGCATTCCGCGCGATTGGATGGGGTTCAAGGACGGCGTCGCCAACCCCGACACCACCGACGTCTCGCAGATGAAACAGGTTGTCTGGGTGCCGCGCGGCCGGCCAGAACCGGCCTGGACCGCGGGCGGGACCTACCAGGTGCTGCGCATCATCCGGATGCATTTGGAGAAGTGGGACGAGGTGCCCGTCGAGCAGCAGGAGCGCGTCTTCGGCCGGCGCAAGATCAGCGGCGCGCCGCTGTACGCGACCGACCCGCATGCCTCGGACGAGCTCGACCCCGTGTACACGAACGACCCGCAGGGTCGGCTCACTCCGCTGGACTGCCACATCCGGCTGGCCAACCCCCAGACCCCGGAAACCGCGGCCACCAGCACCATCCTGCGCCGAAGCTTCCAGTACGACCAAAGCCCCGACGAGGGTGGGAATCCGAACATGGGGCACACGTTCTGCTGCTTTCAGCAAGAGCTGAACACGTACATCGCGATGCAGACCCGGCTTGAGAACGAGAGGCTCGCCCGCTACATCACACCCATCGGCGGCGGCTACTTCTTCGCCGTTCCCGGGGTGCGCAATGCGCAGGACTACTACGCCTCGGGGCTGTTGCGCGGGCTGCCCGCATGATCCCGCGTTCCCTCGCCGTGACGCTGTGCGCCGCGGTCCTGCTCGCGCCGTTCGGGGGTCTTGCCTGCGCGACGTCGCGTTCCGCCGAGAAACCCGCCGCTCCGGCACGGATCTACGTCAGCAACCAGCTCGACAACACCGTCTCGGTCATCGACGGCGCTACCCACAAGAGCGTCGCGACGGTGCGGGTCGGTGTCTCCCCGGCGCAGATGGCGGTGTCTCCGGACCGCCGGTCCGTCTACATCGCCAACACCGACAGCAACACCGTGTCTGTCCTCAACACCGACAACAACACCGTCGCGAGGACCATCGCGCTACCTCGCCGAAGCAGGCCCATAGGTGTCGCCCTCAGCCCGAGCGGGCGCTATCTCTACACCGCCGACGCGGGCGCGAACCGCGTCTCGGTCCTCGACACCAGGGTGGGGCGCGTCGTGACGTCCGTGCGGGTCGGCACCCAGCCGCTGAGCGTCGCGGTCGCTCCTGACGGCAAGACGGTCTACGCCGCCAACAGCGGATCCGGCGACGTCTCGGTCATCGACGCCCGGACCAACCGCGTCGTCCGCGCCATCCCGACCGGTCGGTTCCCGTCAGGCGTGGCCGTCACGCGCGACGGAGCGTCCGTCTACGTCACCAACGAGCTGTCCGGCGTCACGGTCATCAGCGCCGGCAACGGGACGGTTCAAACGAGGCTCCGGTCGCCGAGCCCGTTCAGCGTCACGATGAGCCCCAACGGAGACCGCGCCTACGTAACCGGCCTCGGTCCGGGCACGCTGACGGCCATCGACACGGGCACCGATCGGGTCCGCTCCACCGTCTCCGTCGGGCCATACGGCACGGACCCGTTCACCGTGCGGGCAACCCGCGACGCCCTCTACGTGGCCAACCAAGGGGCGAGCACGCTGTCGATCATCGACCCGACCACCTTCAGGACGACGGCCACCGTCGCGACGGGCAACAGCCCGTACGGCATCGCCGTCGTCCAACCCCCGCCCACGAACGGGTAGGGAGACGCAACGCAGACCGAGGGCTCTTCGGCCGGTGCGGAAGTACTCCCACGGGTCCTCCTTTGCTCCTCGCACCTATCTGCCGCCCGGTCGACGCCGGGACCCGCTCCGCGCGGAACGGAGGCGCGAGCCGCCGTCTGCACAGAATGGCAGGGGTTTAGACAATGAACGGACAATGAGGGGCAGGCCAGAGTCCGGGCGGCCGGGGCGCGGGCGAGGTTGGCGGCGGCCTTCGGGGCGACTGGTACGAGCAGGGCGCGACCGTGTCGGATTGGCTCGTCCGCGAACACGCGCGCCTATCGAAGGCGATCCGAGGGCGGCAACGGGGACCTCGCGATTGACGCTCGCGTGCCACGCTCCACCCGTTGCGCACGACTAACGAACCATCGAGGAGGTTCACCAGATGACTGGCGAGACGCTTGATCGCGCGGCGCGGGTGCTCGTCGTCTACTACAGCGCGACCGGCCACGTGCATGCCCTCGCCAAGGCCGTCGCCGAGGGCGCGGAACAGGTGGGTGCCGACGTGCGGCTCCGTCACGTGGAGGAGCTCGCGCCCGAGATGCTGATCTCCCAGAACCAGGCGTGGGGACGGCACCGCTCCGAGGTGAGCGACGAGCCGACCGCGTCGCTCGGGGATCTCGAGTGGGCCGACGGGATCGCGTTCGGGACGCCGACGAGATTCGGCAACGTGGCAGCGCAGCTGAAGATGTTCGTAGACCAGGCGGGGCAGCTGTGGCAGGAGGGAAAGCTGATCAACAAGGTGATGACCGCTTTTACCTCCTCGCAGACCGACCACGGCGGCCAGGAGTCGACGATCCTGGCGCTCGCCAACACCTTCTACCACTGGGGAGCGATCGTGCTGCCGCTCGGCTATACCGTCCACGAGGTCTTCGCGGGCGGCGGTAACCCCTACGGCGCGTCGTTCACGAGCGGGACACGAGTGGGCCCGCCCGATCCCGAGACGATGGCCGTCGCGGTGTCGCAGGGCCGGCGGCTGGCACGGGTGGCGCAGGTGATTGCCTCCGCCCAGGAGCGGGGACTGCTCGACGTGCGCGCCGGCGTCGTGGCTCCACAGGGCGGCCCCGGGCCCGGACCTTGAGTCCGTGCGATCGTCCTCGCGGTCGCCGTCCGCACGCGGCACCGTTGCCTACGGGTCCGTGGCGCGGCTCCCTCCTGGCTCTTCGCGGCCCGGCCGAGCGCCTCCGTGGGCGCCTCGCGACTGGTCGGCGATCACCAGCACGGCCAGGAGCGCGGTAACCAGCGCTGACACCACCAGCCCGTCGAGGCCGCCGACGAGCGGCACGGCGGCGAGCAGTGCGACGAGGGCGATGGCCTGCGGGCGGCTCTGAGCATGCCCGAGCCTTGCAGCGCAGCCCATCAGGCCGCCCAGAAAGAGCGCGACGCCGCCGAGCGCGACCAGCGCACCGGCCTCGGTCAGGTCGTCCGTCGGATGCGCGATGACGAGCTCGTCTCCGACCGCGACGAGCACGATCCCCGCGATGACCGGGAGGTGCAGGTAGGTGTAGATGTCGCGGCCGATCTGACCCCGCTCCTCCTCCGTGGCCATGCGGATCCGCTCCAGGACCGTGCCGGCCACCTGGCCGAAGTACAGCCACCAGAGCGCCGTCGACGAGAGGAACGCGAGCAGGAGGGCGGCGACGACGCCGAAGCTCAAGCCCGTGTCGGACGCGGTGGCGCCGGCCAGGACGACGCTCTCCCCGAGCGCGATGATCACAAAGAGCTGGAAGCGCTCGCCGAAATGGGCCCCCTCGATCTGCCACTTGCTCATTGGCGTGCGTCCGGCCCCCGGCAGCCAGTAGGCCAACAGCGGCGCCACCAGATCGAGGCCGAGGGCACCCAGCCACAGGACCCAGCGCGACGACTCGGAATCGGCGAAGCCACCCGCGATCCAGAGCGGCGCCGAGAGGAGACTCCACGCCAGGATCTGGCGAAAGTTCTGGTTGAACTCTCCGCGCGGCGTGACCACACGACGAAGGCGTTCCGCCCGATCTGTAGACCCGAGTACGCGCACGCGAACAGCAGCGCGTGATCGCCGAAGCCCGCCGGGATCGCGATCGCCATGAGCAGGCTCGCCAGCATCACGAACACCAGCACGAGGCGAACCGGCACGGCGTCCGGGTCGAACCAGTTGGTCATCCAGGTGGTGTAGTTCCACGCCCAGTACACGGCCACCAGCATGAAGGCGGTCTCGGCCGCGCCTGACCAGGTGAGGTTCGCGAGGAGGTGATGCGACACCTGGGTGACCGCGAAGACGTAGACGAGGTCGAAGAACAGCTCGAAGAAGGTCGCGCGCTGTTCGCCCTCAGCGCGCGACCGGATGATCGGCAGGTCCGGAACGATCGAGGTGACACGGGTCGGGGCTCCGGAGTGCATGTCGTTCAGGCCGTCACGAGCAGCGCAGCCGCCTCGAGGATCAGCTCGCAAGCTCGCCGAGAGTCCAGGCCGGATGGCGGCCGGCGTAGCGACCAGGCGCGCTGTATGGGGCCGGCATCAGGCGCTGTGGAGCGCCTTGCGTAGGAAGGCGGTGGCCTGCGCGACGGCGGCCCGTGTCGCGTGCGTGCCGCTGAGCGGGTTGAGCATCATGAAGTCGTGCGTGATGCCGTCGTAGCGCACCGTCGTGACGGGGACGCCCGCGGCGCGGAGGCGCGCCGCGTATGCCTCGCCCTCGTCGCGGAGCACGTCGGCCTCGTCGACGATCAGGAACGTCGGCGGCAGCCCTTCGAGCTGCTCGTCGCTGGCCCGTAGCGGCGAGGCGAACGGTTCCGAGCGCCGCTCGACGTGGGGCAGGTAGGCGTCCCAGAACCAGGCCATCGCCTTCGCGGTGAGGAAGTAGCCCTCCGCGAATTGCTCGTACGAGCCGGTGTCCATGGCGGCGTCGGTGACCGGGTAGTACATCGACTGCTGGACGAAGCGCACGTCGCCGCGCTCGTTCGCCATCAAAGCCAGCGCGGCGGCCATGCAGCCGCCGACCGAGTCGCCGGCGACCGCCATGCGCTCGGGGTCAAGCTGGTTGGCGTCCCCTTCGCGCACGATCCACTGGGCCGTCGCGTAGCCCTGCTCGATCGCCACGGGGTAGTGCGCCTCCGGCGAGCGGTCGTATTCGACGAACGCGACGGCGGCCTCCGTGCCGTCGGCCAGTTCGCGGACGAGGCGGTCGTGCGTGTCGGCGTTGCCGAGAACCCAGCCGCCGCCGTGCATGTAGAGGATCACCGGCAGCGTGCCCGCGGCGTCGGGCGGCCGGACGATCCGTACGCGCACGTCGCCGACATCGGCCGGGACGGTGACCCAGCGGTCCTTGACCGGCAGCTTGTCGATCGCGGCGGCCTGGACGTCGTAGAGCACCTTGCGCGCCTCGGCGGGGGTCAGCTCGTACAGGAACGGCGGCTTGGCGGTCGCCTCGACGAACGCCTGCGACTCTGGCTCGAGCACGACCGGCAGGCGTGTGGTAACGGACATGAGCTGGTTCTCCTTCAGGTCTTGTGTGGCGCCGATGTGGGTGATCCTCACGCCGGACTCGACTGCCGGGCGTGGCGCAGCGCCCAGTCCAGCGCGTAGTCGGCGACCTGCTCCCAGCCCGGCCAGGCGGGCAGCAGGTGCGGCCCCTCGAACTCCTTGACCTCTGTGACCGTGTCGGACTTGTAGTGCTTGGCGTTGGACCGCTGGATCGCCGGCGGCATCAGGTGGTCGTTGCTGCCGGAGATGAACAAAAGCGGCGCGCGGTCGTCGTTGCCGTAGTCGACCCAGGTGTCGTCCTTGCCCGGGTGGATGTTGGCCAGCGCGCTGCCCCAGAAGATCTCCCCGGACGCGGGGATGTGGTAACGCTGGTACAGGCGCCGCGCCTCGTCCTCGGGGAAGCCGTTGGTGAACGCGTAGTTCCACTGCTCGAACGTGAGGCCCACGGCCCTGTGGCGGTTGGCCGGGTTCTTGAGCACCGGGAACGAGGCCCGGATCTGCGACAGCGGCACCCGCTTGACGCCCTCGGTCGGGGCCGAGTCAATCGCCACGCCGGCGGCGCCGAAGCCGTGGTCGAGCAGGACCTGCGTGAACACGCCGCCGGCCGAGTGGCCGACCAGGATGGCCGGCGAGTCGAGCGCGCTGACGACCGACTCCAGGTGCTCGATGATCTGCGGCACGGTGACCTGCTCGATCGGCGTCGGGTCGGCGTTGAGCGCCTCGACCTCGACCTCGAAGCCGGGATACGCCGGGGCGAGCACGCGGTGGCCGCGCCCTTCGTACCTGGCGATCCAGTGCTCCCACGAGCGCGGGGTCACCCAGAACCCGTGGATCAAGACGATGGTCTCGGCGGCAGTCGGTTCGGGGCTCACGGCGTGGTCCCTTCTCTCGGGGGTTGAAATCCGACTCCCGCGCCGAGGTACGTTACCTGGCCGATCGAGGCCGCCCGCGCGCACGGGCAACGCGGAGACGTAACAGGCGGCGCCCGTACACGGACCGAAGCGGACACGCTCTCAATCCTCTGTACCACGCAGAAGGTCCCGGGTGCTGGGCGCTAGGAATCGCCCTTAATTCGCGCAGCAATACCTGAGGCAAAAGGCCGAGGGAACGACCGGGCGTGAGCGCTCAGGGTCTCACGACGCAGCGGAAGCCGAGGTGGCAGGTCGAGGTGTCCTCCGGCTGCGCCATCCGCGCCGCCGGCCGGTAGCGGCGGCAGTAGTTGGCGGCGCACAGGTACGAGCCGCCTTTCGTGACCTTGCGTGGGATGCGTTCCGCGGGCCCTTCATATGCGTCCGCGGTCCACTCCCACACGTTCCCGGTCATCTCGTAGAGCCCGTACCCGTTGGGGGGGAATGACCCCACCGGAGCCGTCCGCTCGAACCCGTCGAGGAGCTCGTTGTGAACCGGGAACTCGCCCTGCCAGGTGTTCGCCATCTGCCGCCCGCCGGGGTTCAGCTCGTCGCCCCAGGAGTACTCGGTGCCGGCGAGGCCGCCGCGCGCCGCGAACTCCCATTCCGCCTCGGTCGGGAGGTCTTTGCCCGCCCAGGCGGCGTACGCCGCGGCGTCCTCGTATGCGACGTGGACGACCGGGTGCTTCGAGAGCTTCTTCGCCGATGTCTCCGGGCCACGCGGATGGCGCCAATCCGCGCCCGGCACGTACGCCCACCACTGGTAGGGGTCGTCGAGGCTGACGGGGCGTCGCGGCTGGACGAACACGCTCGAGCCGGGCACGAGCAGCGCGGGGTCGGCATCGGGGTAGTCGGCGGGCTCGGGCGGGCGCTCGGCGAGCGTCACGTGGCCGGTGTCCTGAACGAACCGGTTCCAGTCCCGGTTCGTGACGGTGTACGGATCGATGAAGAACCCGCCAACCTCGACCTCCCGGACCGGGCCCTCCTCGGGGTAGGCCGAGTCGCTTCCCATCAAGAAGCGACTCCCCTCGATCCAGACCATTCCCTCGGTCACGTCAGCTCGGCTGACCGAGCTACCGGTCCGCGGAAGCGTGTCACGTCGGTGGGGGCACTCTCCATCGGGGCCACCTTGTCGCGCGGGTGCTGCTCATACCAGCGCGCGTAGCGGTTCGCGAGCGGGGCCGCGCTGAGGCCATGCGCAAGGACCGAGAGCCCCACGGTCAGGTGACTTGTGCCCGGAGCAGGGCCGTGGCCGTCCGTTTCATCCCAGTGGGGTGATGCGACGAGAGGGTGGGCGGTCATACGGTTGGCAGGAATCCGGGCGGAAGGCGCGGACGACGAACGACCAAGGAGGTACGAGGTGAGAGGTGCGGGTCGGGCCACATTCGCGGCGATCCTGCTGTTGATCGCGGGAACGCTGAACATCGTCTACGGCATCGGCGCGCTGGACAGCGCGAACATCTTCACGAACGACACCAGGTACATCTTCACCGATCTCAACACGATGGGCTGGGTGCTGATTGTGCTCGGGGTGATCCAGCTCACCGGGGGGTTCTCGCTGCTCGCCGGCAACACCTTCGGCCGGGTGATCGGGATCGTCGGCGGCAGCCTCGGAGCGATCGGCGCGCTGCTGTCGATCGGCGGCCAGAACCCCTGGTGGTCGCTGGCCATCTTCTTCCTCTGCGTGTGGATCGTCTACGGCATCATCGTTCTCGGAGATGACGAGCGCGTGCCCACAACCTGAGTCCGATATGCCGCGGCGACTCACGGTTGGCGGCCCAACCGGTCCTTGAGAGAGAGGCATGACGAACGGACCTGACCAAGAGCGATCGATTCTGCCGCCGCCCGACCCGCCCTTCCGGGGCGAGATCAACGTGGCCTTCACGGACTCGACGGCCGGCTGTCCATCAACGACAGCAAGGTGGCCGAAGGCCGCATCGATAAAACCGTGCCGGTCGTCTTCTCGACCGACGACACCTTCGACGTTGGCGCGGACTGGGGCACGCCAGTCTCTCCGACCTACCAACCGCCGTTCGAATTCACCGGCACCCTGAAGCAGGTCACGATCGAAGCCAAGTGACGACACCTAAACGACCGCGCGTAGCTGGGCGCGACCGCTCTCCATGCGGCGGCTGAAGGGATTCGAATGCTTGACCTTCTGCATGGCAAGCAGTCGATGGGTCTGTCTGCTTGTCCACAGGAGCAGCAGCGACGAGCGAGCCGATTCAGCGCCGGCAGTCACATGTGTCTCGTCACTTTGCAGAAGCCCGACTTGGACACGGAGCCGGCGCTGCTCGTCCGATCCTTGCAGCACCCGGAGATGCTCAATATCCGCTATTTGCGGCTTTCGCCCAGGGGCCGCCGTCGGCCGCTTGCGTCGCTGGATGTACGGTGGGTGTTCGCTTTGCCTCAGCCCCTCGGCGGGGCGATTTTTTGCCGGCTCCGACACTTGGTCGGTGTATGGGCGTATCGACTCACAGGGTCTACGCCACGACCTCCAACGTTAGGAGCCACATGGCTGTCACGACCGCAAAGTCAGCGGACGGCACAGCGATCCGGCCGTTCACGATCGAGATCCTCGAGGCGAGACCTCGATGACCTGCGTGCGCGCATCGCCGCGACGCGCTGGCCGTCCGGCGAGTTGGTCGACGACCGCTCGCAGGGCGTGCAACTCGCCACGATGCGGGAGCTGGCGCGCTACTGGACGACCGAGTACGACTGGCGCGCGTGCGAGGCGCGGCTGAACGCGCTGCCGCAGTTCACCACCGAGATCGATGGGGTGGACATCCACTTCATCCACGTGCGCTCGCCGCACGAAGACGCCATGCCGCTGATCATGACGCACGGGTGGCCCGGCTCGGTCGTCGAGCTGCTCGAGACCGTCGGCCCGCTCACCGACCCGACCGCGCACGGCGGCGACGCCGAGGACGCCTTCCACCTGGTTTTGCCGTCGATACCCGGCTACGGCTTCTCGGGTGAGCCGAGAGAGCTCGGCTGGGACGCGGCTCGCATTGGGCAAGCCTGGGCGGAGCTGATGCGCCGCATCGGCTACACCCGCTATGTCGCCCAGGGCGGCGACCGGGGAGCCGTCGTCACCGACGCGATGGCCCGCGAGGCTCCCGAGGGCCTGCTCGGCGTCCACATCAACGTGCTCACGGCGGTGGTCGTGCCCGGCGTCGCCGAGCAGCTGCCAGGGGAATCCGAGCAGGAACGCGCGGCGTTCGATGCGCTCAACACGTTCACGACGGACGGCTCCGGCTACTTCCTGGAGATGGCCACCCGGCCGCAGACGATCGGCTACGCGCTGCTGGACTCACCCGTCGCCCTCGCGGCCTGGATGCTCGACCACGACACGGACGGCTACTACAAGATCGCCGGCGCGTTCGTCGACGGCAGGCCGACCGGGAACCTGACCAAGGAGCACATCGTCGACAACGTCACGCTCTACTGGCTGACGGGCACTGGGGCCTCCGCCGCCCGGGACTACTGGGAGGACGGACGAGCACGGGCCCGCTTCGCCGTTGAGCCCCCTCCGCCGGCGTCCGTACCGGTCGGCTTCACGACGTTCCCCGAGGAGGTCTGGGCTGCCCCGCGGAGCTGGGTCGAGGTGGCCTACCCCACCCTCAGCTATTTCAACGAAGTCGACAGGGGCGGCCACTTCGCCGCCTGGGAGGAGCCGGAGCTCTTCTCGACCGAGGTCCGAGCGGCGTTCCGCTCGCTCCGCTAGGTGACCGTGCTCGCTCGTGTGCAAATGCCCACGCTCGGCGGGGCGACCGGGTGGCTCAACTCTGAGCCACTCGCCCCGCCGAGCTGCGGCGGCGCGTCGTGCGCGTGAACTTCGCGTTCGCGTTCGGATAGCGGAGGTGGACGACTGGGGTCCCAGTCGAGGTCGCCGGTAGCGAGGCCGAGGCCGAGCTGCTCTGCTCGGTCCTGCGTGGCGCCGGGCTGCTGCTCTGGACGAATGCGCAAGTCTCAGTAGCAACTCGGCCCCCTAGCGCTGTCGCGTGAACTCGGCACTCTCCGCGGGACTCGGTCGGCTCCGGTGGAAGCGGCACCTTCGGCGATGACCCGTGTGACTGCCGCGGGACAAGCCCCTGGTGATGGGCGCCGCGCCGCTGCCTCGGACACCGTCCTCCGGAGAAAGCTCACGGCTCTCGGGGCCATGGCTCGCCGGGTCGCGGAGCGGGGCGAGGTTAGATACCGGGGGTTAAGACAATGAACGGACAATGAGCGCTGCGGATGGCGGCCGGCGTAGCGACCAGGCGGCCAGTTGGCCCTCGCAGAGCCCTTCCGGCTTGGAGCGTCAGCCGGCCTCCTGGCCGCTTCCGCTACGACGGGCCCTCGCCCAGCGATTCTCGGCACACATCGAGGGCGGCCGCTTCGCTCCGCTTGTCCACAGGAGCGCCAGTGACGCGCGGGACCGCAATATGCGCTGATTGACGCGTCAAGGCAGCAGTGGCGGGCCCAGTCAGTTTGCTTGGCGCTCGGGTAGCGGATCGCTACCGGCTTCCGTGGACGACGACGCGGGATCTCCTGCTTGGAGCCGCGGAGGGTCATACTCGCGGCATGCCGGTGCCCGCGCCGGATTACGAGTTGGGCCAGTTCTTCGATCTCTCGCCCGACCTGCTCTGCATCGCCGGCTTCGACGGCTACTTCAAGCGGTTGAACCCGTCGTTCGAGCGCGTGCTGGGCTACTCGGGCGAGGAGCTCATGTCGCGGCCGTTCCTGGAGTTCGTGCATCCCGATGACGTGGAGCGCGCTCGCGACGCGTTCATCCATCTGGCCACCGGCGAGGACGTCATCGGATTCGAGTGCCGCCTCGTCTGCGTCGACGGCTCGGTTCGCCGGTTTGAGTGGAACACGCGCACGTTGCCGCACTTGGGCGTCCTATACGGCATCGCGCGGGACGTGACCGTTCGCGGCGCGCTCGCCGAGGAGCAGGCGGCGCTGCGTCGCGTGGCGGTACTCGTCGCGCAGCAGCCGTCCCCCAGCGAGGTCTTCACGGCCGTCACCCAGGCGGTCGGGTTGCTCCTCGATGCCGACCTTGCGGTACTGCACGTCTTCCCGGGGGACGGCAGAGCGACGACGATCGCAAGTTGGAGCGGCCACGGCCCCATGCTGCCGATCGGGACACGGTTTCCACTGGATGGCGACAACCTCGCCGCCCGCATCTTCGCGACTGGCGCGTCAGCGCGGATGTACAGGGACGACGAGGCGTGGGAGCATGAGGCGACGGATCTCGCACGGAGTCTGCGTGTGCGTTCGGCCGTCGGGGCGCCGATCCTCGTCGAGGGGAAGCTCTGGGGCGCGTTGATGGCTGCGTCTCGCCGCGTCGAGCCATGGGCCGAGAACGCCGAGACCCGCCTCGCCGATTTCACAGAGCTGGTTGCGACCGCGATCGCCAACGCCGAGTCGCACGCGGCGCTTGCCGAGCTCGCCGATGAGCAGGCAGCGCTGCGACGCGTCGCGACACTGGTCGCACAAGGGGCATCGCCTCACGATCTCTTCGAGGCCGTCGCGGAGGAGGTGGGCCGCCTGTTACCCGTCGGAAGCGCCACGATGGGTCGCTTCGAACCGGACGGCAGCGTTACCACGCTGGCCTCGTGGAGCACGACCGAGGCTGCCTTTCCTACCGGCGGGCGGTGGCCGACCGAGGGCACGAACGTCGCGTGGATGGTGCTCCAGACGGGCCGGTCCGCTCGCATCGACGACTTCTCAGCTGCCACCGACCCGATCGGCGTCGCGGCGAGGGAGGCGGGCATGAAGTCGGCGGTTGGAAGCCCGATCGTCGTCAAGGGCCGTCTCTGGGGCGTCATGACGGCTACCTCGAACGAAGGGCCGATGCGACCGGACACCGAGGCGTGCCTCGCTTCGTTCACGGAGCTCGTCGCGACGGCGATCGCGAACGCGGAAAACTCGGCAGAGATCGCCGCGTCGCGCACAAGGATCGTCGCCGCCTCGGACAATGCGCGCCGCCGGATCGTTCGCGATCTGCACGACGGCGCCCAGCAGCGCCTGGTCCACACGGTGATCACGCTCAAGCTGGTGGAGCAGGCGCTCGCGCAGGGAGCAGAGGACGGGCCCCTGCTGGTGCAGGAGGCGGTCGGGCACGCGGAGCAGGCGATTGCCGAGGTGCGCGAGCTCGCGCACGGGATCCTGCCTTCGGTCCTCACGCACGGCGGCCTGCGCGCGGGCATCGACGCGCTCGGCTCACGGACGCCGGTTCCCGTCGAGATCGACGTGTCGGTCGACCGGCTCCCGGCGCAGGTCGAGGCGACCGCCTACTTCGTCGTGGCCGAGGGGCTGACGAACATGACCAAGCACGCGTCGGCAGGGCAAGCCGAGGTCGTCGCGCAGATCGAGGACGGCGTGCTCCGCGTCGAGGTGCGCGACGACGGGGTGGGAGGGGCCAGCCCGGACGGCACCGGGCTGGTGGGGCTCGCCGACCGCCTCGCCGTGCTCGAGGGCCGGCTCGAAGTCGATAGTCCGCCGGGTGGCGGCACTCGCCTTACAGCTGAGATCCCGCTGGCGCAGTCCGGCCACTCGGCCGGCGCCTGACCGGGACCAGCTCGGCGCGCACGCCCGCCCGGGTGCACCGGGCGACGCACCAGCCGACTGCGCACACGAACAAGACCTGTGTCGCGACGTCGTCTGCCGATCACCTGATCTGGATGATGCACCCGCCCATGCGAGCGATTAGGCTCGCCGCCCATGGCTCGTCGCCCGAACGTCCTGGTGATCCTTACTGATCAGCAGCAGTACCCGCCGCCGTACGAGTCCGAGGAGCTGGCCGCGTACCGGCGGGAGCATCTGCCCGGCGTGGAGCGGCTGCGGCAGAACGGCGTGTCGTTTCGTCATCACTATCCGATGGCGGCGGCGTGCGCCCCGAGCCGCGCGTCGCTGCTCACCGGCCAATATCCCTCGCTTCACGGCGTCACGCAGACCGACGGAATCGCTAAGACCGCCGATAGCGACGACATGTTCTGGCTGGCGCCGGACGCCGTGCCGACGCTGGGCGACTGGTTCCGGGCCGGCGGCTACCGGACCTTCTTCAAGGGCAAATGGCACGTCTCGCACGCGTATCTCGACGCCGAGGATGGCGACGGGTTCCTGCTGTCGATCGCCGACGATGGCACGCCGATCGAGGACAACATCCAGAAGTACCTTAAGGCCGACCTGCTCGACGACTACGGCTTCTCGGAGTGGGTGGGGCCCGAGCCGCACGGACTCGGCAAGCACAACACCGGCGTCATCAAGGACCCGTTCACCGCCGACGAGACGATCGCGCTGCTCAAGCGGCTCGACGCAGAAGCGGGCGACGTGCCGTGGCTGACCGTGTGCTCGTTTCTGAACCCGCACGACGACTCGCTGTTCGGCGTCATCGCGCTCAAGCAGGGGCTGCGCTACCACCCCTCACAGGTGCCGCATGTCGATCAGGCACCGACCCATAAGGAGGATCTCTCGACGAAGCCTTCGTGCCAGCAGAGCTACGTCGATAACTGGGGCACAATCATCGCGCCGCAGCCGTGGAACGAGACCCACCTGAAGTTCTACTACCAGATGCAGGCCGAGGTCGGCCAGCAGATCACGCGTGTCCTCGACGCCCTGCGCGATACCGAGGCCTACGAGAACACGATCGTGATCTTCAGCTCCGATCACGGCGACATGCAGGGCGCCCACGGCGGGATGCACGAGAAGTGGCACGTCGCCTACGAGGAAGCGCTGCACGTGCCGTTCATCGTCTCCAGCCCGCTGCTGCCCGGCGGCGCCCGCGAACTCGACATCCCCACCAACCACGCGGACCTGATCCCGACGCTGCTCGGCCTCACCGGCATCGAGCCCGACCAGACGCTCGTGCGCTTGCGGTCCGGCCACAGCGACGCCCATCCGCTCGTCGGGCGCGACCTCTCGCCGGCGATCCGCGCCGCCGAATCGGCCGCGCCCAGCGAGCCGGTCCTGTTCACCACCGACGAGAGATCAGCGAGGGCAGCGCGACGACGAAGAGCCCGTTCGGGCGCGTCGCCCGGCGCCTGCACCGCTACTCGACCGTCAAGCAGCCCAACCACCTGCAGACCGTCATCGCCGAGGTCGACGTCGACGGCGAGCAGCACCTCGTCAAGTTCTCCCGCTACTACGACAACGCACAGTACTGGACCGTCCCCGGCGAGCGCGACGAGCGCCTGCGCGGCCGCAACACCGACACCGTGACCGAACCCGAGCCCGAGGAGTATGAGCTCTACGACCTCACCCTCGACCCGATCGAGGAGCGCAACCTCGCACACCCCAGCCACGCCGATGACCGCTCGCGCGCACTGCAGCAGACGATGCTCAGACTCCTGATCGAGCAACTGGACGCCAAGCGCCTGACGCCCTCCAGCGGCGAGGTGCCCGGGTATCTGCCGCCGGTCGTGCCGGCGCCCGGTGACTAGCGCGGGCGTGCCACCCGGAAGCCGAGATTTCCGGTCGAGCTGTCGGGCTATTCGAAGCCCACGGCTAGCGCGCGGTCGTTCTGCACGCGGAAGCGATGCTCACGGTACCGCGTTCTCGCGGACCACTCCTTCGCAAAAGTGGCCGATTTGCAGGGCTTTTGGAAGCGGGCTGAAGGGATTCGAACCCTCGACCTTCTGCATGGCAAGCAGAGCGTGAGATCCCGAGCATCCCAGGAAAGTCCTGGAAAAGAGCGGTGTCTGAGCTATAGGTGGCTGGCGATGCTTCCCAGCTTTTACCGCGAAATCGCGGGGGTTTCCGGACTGAAACCGGACTGGGGATCATGTGGATTCGGCCGACGACTGCGCTCACGATCGGTGGGAGTACATCCCGCGGTCATGTCGCAGGAGAACGTCGAGGTTGTGCGTCGGTGCTTGGCGGCCTCCGCAGACGGCGACGTCGAAGAGATGCTCTGCTACGTCGATCCGGAGGGCGAGCTTCACTCGGCGATCATCGGCGGCGCCGAGGCAAACGTCTTCCGCGGCCATGACGGTTTTCGCCAGTGGTTCGCCGAGTCGATGCAGAGCTTCAAGGAGCTCAAGACCGAGCTGACGGAGTTCCGCGATCTAGGAGATCGCGTCCTAGGCTTCGGACACATTCATGCGTGGGGTCGCGAGAGCGGGCTGGAACTCGACTCGCCGACGGGCTGGGTGTTCACGGTCCGGCGCGCCAAGGTGACGAGGGCCGAGGGCTTCCTCAACCGCGCCGACGCCCTCGAAGCCGCCGGACTGCAGGAGTAGCGGACTGTCGCTTAGCGCGACGAGCGGCGGTGCCGGAACAACGCGATGCGAGCAGTGGTCGCACTGCTCGGACGGCTGACGAGCTCGTCCAACCCCGGTATGCGCGAAGCACCCCGGGTACCTTCACGATATGGCTACAAATGACCCATTCGGCGACTTCCGCCGTCGGCGCGGAAGCCTGTTCGACGAGTTCTTCTCGGACTTCTTCGACCGCCCCTTCGGGGCCGACACGGGCGCGCGTCCGCCCGGTGTGCGAACGGCCGCGCCGGCTGCGCGTCGCCCGGTGGAACAGGTCGACATCACTGACTTCTTCTCGGACGCCACGCGCGAGCTCCTTCAACGGGCCGCGCAGCGTGCGCTCGAGTGGGGCTCCCTCGACCTTGACACCGAGCACCTGCTCTGGGGTGCAATGCAGGACGAGCTGGTTGCGCAGATCGTGCGCAACGCGGACGGGGATCCCCAGGCGATCGCGGCCCAGGTCGAGGATGAGGCGGAGCGGGGAGGGCGGACCGACGTGGCGCCGTCGCTCTCGCCCGAGGCTAAGGGCGCGCTCCTCGGGGCGTTCGACGAGATGCGTGAGCTGGGCTCGTCGTACCTCGGACCCGAGCACGTATTGCTCGCGCTGGCACGCGACACGGAGTCGGACGCCGGGCGACTCCTGGCACGCTTCGGGCTCTCGCACACCGCGCTCCGAGGTGCCGTCATCCGGGGCGTGACGTCTACCGAGGAGGGCGGCCGGCCGGCGAGCCAAACGAAGACGCTCGACGAGTACAGCCGCGATCTCACCGAGGCCGCGCGCGAGGGCAGGCTCGACCCGGTAATCGGGCGCGCAGACGAGATCGAGGAGACGATCGAGATCCTCTCCCGCCGTACCAAGAACAACCCTGTCCTGATCGGCGACCCTGGCGTCGGCAAGACCGCGATCGCCGAGGGCATCGCACAGCGGATCGTGAACGACGAGGTGCCTGAGACGCTGGCGGGCAAGCGCCTGGTCGTGCTCGACCTGGCCGGCATGGTGGCGGGCACGAAGTACCGCGGCGAGTTCGAGGAGCGGCTGAAGTCCGTGATCGACGAGGTCAGCGACCACGGCGACGACCTGATCCTGTTCATCGACGAGCTGCACACGGTCGTGGGTGCTGGCGCGGCCGAGGGCTCGATGGACGCCTCCAACATGCTGAAGCCGGCCCTGGCGCGCGGCGATCTGAGGATGATCGGCGCGACGACGCTCGACGAGTACCGGCGGAACATCGAAAAGGACGCCGCGCTCGAGCGGCGCTTCCAGCCGGTCCTGATCGACGAGCCGTCGGTCGAGGAGACGATCGAGATCCTAAGCGGCCTCAAGGACCGCTACGAGGCCTACCACCGCGTTCGCATCAGCCCCGAGGCGATCGTGGCGGCCGCGGAGCTGTCGGACCGCTACATCACCGACCGCTACCTCCCCGACAAGGCGATCGACCTGATCGACCAGGCCGCCGCACGGGTGCGGTTGCGCGCCAAGACGAAGCCGGCGGACCGGCGCGCGCTCGACGACGACCTGGCCCGCAACGAACGCGAGCGCGACCAGGCGATCGCGGCCGAGGACTACGAGCGCGCAAACGAGCTGAAGCCGCGCATCGATGAGCTGCGCGAGGACATCGAGGCGGCTCGCTCGGGCGGCCGGGGGCGCGCCGCGGAGGTGCTCGCCGACGATGTCGCGGAGGTCGTGTCACGCCGCACCGGCATTCCGGTCGCGCAGCTGACACAGGAGGAACGCGAGCGCCTGCTCGGCCTGGAGGCGCAGCTGCACGAGCGCGTGGTCGGGCAGGACGAGGCGGTCGACGCGGTCGCGCGCGCCGTCCGGCGCGGGCGCGCGGGGCTGGGCGACCCGAACCGGCCGGTCGGCTCGTTCCTCTTCCTGGGGCCGACCGGCGTCGGCAAGACCGAGCTGGCGCGGGCGCTCGCCGAGACGCTATTCGGAGACGAGCAGGCGATGGTCAGGCTCGACATGAGCGAGTTCCAGGAGCGCCACACCGTGTCGCGCCTGGTGGGAGCTCCGCCGGGCTACGTCGGCTACGAGGAGGCGGGCCAGCTCACGGAGACCGTGCGCCGGCGCCCGTACTCGGTGCTGCTGCTGGACGAGATCGAGAAGGCGCATCCCGACGTCTTCAACCTGCTGCTCCAGCTGCTCGAGGACGGTCGCCTGACGGACGGCCAGGGACGGACGGTCGACTTCAGGCACACCGTCGTGATCATGACCTCGAACCTCGGCGCCGACCGGATCCAGGCACATGCTCGCCGCGACGAGTCGTTCGAGGAGCTGAAGGACGACCTGATGGAGCTGCTCCGCCAGAGCTTCCGGCCGGAGCTGCTCAACCGGATCGACGAGATCATCGTGTTCCGCGCCCTCGACCGCGAGCAGCTGAAGCAGATCACGCGTCTGCTGCTCGCGAAGGTGGAGCGGCGCATGCACGCGCAGGGTGTCGAGCTCGAGGTCTCGGACGAGGCGGTCGAGTTCCTCGCGAACGCGGGCTTCGACCCGCAGTACGGGGCGCGGCCGCTCAGGCGCGCGATCCAGCGCCTGCTCGAGGACGAGCTCTCGGAGCGGCTCCTGGCTGGCGACATCGACCCGGGGCAGGGTGTGCGCGTCGAGCTGCGAGACGGGCGGCTGCACGTGGAGGCGTCCGATCCCCGAGCGACCAGCCATGCCGAAGCCGCCGGAACCGTGACGTAGGCCAGGGGTGGTGCTCTGGTAGGCGAGGAAACCGTCACACTGGGCCGCACCCAGGCCCCGCTCGACAAGGACGAGCTGGTGCTGGGCCTGCTGGCCGCTCCAGGGCTGCCCACCGAGATCGCGGAGGAGCTCGCGGCCGACCTGCCGGCCCTGCTCGCGGAGCACGTTACCGACGCGGTCTCGTGGCGCGTCCCCGTCGTCACGGAGCCCGAGGTAACTCAGTTGACGAGCGGCGTGGACGCGATCGAGCTGGGTCGCGAGCGCATGCTGCGCTACGGATGGGATCTCGCCGTCTGCGTGACCGACGCCCCGCTGCGCGTGGAGAGGCGGCCGATCGTGGCCGATGCGAGCGCCACGCACGGGGTTGGGCTGATCTCGCTGCCGGCGCTCGGGGCGATGCAGACGCGCCGGCGAGCTCGCGACGCGGTGATCCGGCTGGTCGACGGCTTGGTCGGCGAGAGCCTCGAGACAGGACACGGCGCGGCGGGACGACGCGTCCGCGTCGGGCGGCGGCTGGCCGAGCTCGCGGCACCGATCCGCGCGGTCGAGGCGCCCGATGTCGACGACGTGGACCTGCGCTTCGTCGCCGCGGTCGTGCGCGGGAACCTTCGGCTACTGACCGGCATGATCCGCGCCAACCGGCCCTGGCGCCTGATCGTGCGCCTCTCGCGCGCGCTCGCGGCCGCTGCCGCGGCGGTGGCGCTGGCGCTCGTGACCTCAGACCTCTGGAAGCTCTCGGATGCGCTCGACTGGATTCGCCTACTCGCGCTCATGGTGCTGTCGGTCGGCGCGACGGTGCTCTGGCTGATCGTGTCGCACCGCCTGTGGGAGCGGCCGCGGGAGCGGGCCAGCCGTGAGCAGACCGTGCTCTTCAACGTCGCAACGACGCTCACGCTGCTGCTGGGCGCCGCGTTCCTCTACGCAGCGCTGTTCGCGATGACGCTCTTGGGGGCGGCGCTGGTCATCGACAGCGGCGTCATGGCGCAGGCGCTCGGGCATGACGCGGGCATCGGCGACTACGCGGCCCTCGCCTGGATGGCGAGCTCGCTCGGCACGATCGCCGGCGGCCTGGGCGCCGGCCTCGAGAGCGACGAGGCCGTGCGCGAGGCCGCGTACGGCTACCGGGCGGAGCGCACGAGCGAGCGCGAGAGTCAGGTGCCGGCGCGCCCCTGAGCGCGTCTCCAGCCGTGCCTGCCCGGCGGACGGGTTACCACCTGCGCTAGTCGGGGTGGCGGAGCGAGCCGAGGTTGACCCCCCGGTTTCTGGACTGAAACCGGACTGGGCCCCCAAGGACCGCGACCGCTGGTATCGCGCCGGCGGGCGCTGTCCGCAGGATCGTGCCGTTGCAGCAGGAGTCGGCGTAACAGCCGCAGCAGGCCGAACACCTCACCTTCTGCAGGCCCGCAGAAGGACTTCGGTTCGGACGAACCAGAATCGACCTGCAAACAAGGCGTTTTTCTTGGAACGGCCGACGATCGGCCCCCGGCGAGTCCGGAGTCAGTCCGACCCGACGCAGACGCACAAGCCCACTGCGCACGTAAAAAAGCCCTGCAAATGCAGATCTTTTCCAGAGCGGCTGAAGGGATTCGAACCCTCGACCTTCTGCATGGCAAGCAGACGCTGCCCGCCCCGATTTCGTACGCAAAGTCGCTGGAAACAGAAGGTTTTCGAGTTGTGAGGGGCGGACGAGGATTCCCCGGCTTTCACCGGGAAACCACGGGGATTTGGGCACCGAATGGGCACCCGAAGTGCCGCCCTCCGCCGCCGCGCGCTGCTCGGCAACCACCTACGTCATCGTCGATGCGTCCCGCATCTATCGAATCCAAAGCTGGTCGATGAGTACGCCCCAGAGTGGGTGGTACCGTAGTTGCCCACCCGCTTGGACACGAAGTCCGTGTCTTTGGGAGTTACAAGGGAGACAGTCACGGCGCGATCGACAAGCTCGCGATCGATCCTCGCCCAGAGCCTGGCGGCCTCCTGCGGGTTGACGATCTGGAGGTTCTGAGCTCGGGCGATCTAATGGTCGATGGCCGGGTCGCAGAATCTGCCAGCGTTCCGTCCTGCCCGAAGACCGCGGCAGCTGAGGCGCTGCGTGATGAGATCCGAGGCCGCCGGGTATCCGGCGTTCCAGCCTCCGGAGATCACCTGGGCGCGGTTTCGGGGATCGCTTGCGATTCGGAAGAAGGCCGCGTCCGGCACGACGCGGAGGGACGCCCTGTAACCGAGTCGCGTGAGCGCGTCCACGACGGCTCGGCCCTCGTCGAAGAAGATCCTCGGCTGGGCCGTATCGAGCACCCCGATCCGCATTCCGCGGGTGCCCGAAGCGGAGACGAGTCGCCGCGCGGTGGCGAGGTCCGGGGCGCGCCAGGCGCCGGCTCGGGTCGGGTCGAGCGTGTAGGGGCAGTACCGTCGGAACCCCGGGATCTGCGGCGGCAGGATCTGGCAGGATGGCCCGGCCGCCCGCGCTCCGCCGTAATCCGTCGGCCGGAGGTTCGAATCCTCCCCGGCGCATACCGAGAAGGCCACTCAGAGTAGGTGTTGGCCCCGATGTCGAGGCGCTGGGCCTCTGAGAGGATGGGCCTGCTGTGGAGACGGTGTTGATCGTCGACGATCACGCGGACTTTCGCTCGCTTGCGCGTCGTTTGCTCGACGCGGCGGGGTTCGAGGTGATCGGGGAGGCCGAGGACGGTGCCTCGGCTTTGGAGTCGGCACGACGTCTGCGGCCCGCGATCGTGTTGCTCGACGTCCAGCTCCCGGATCTGGATGGGTTCGAGGTGGCTCGCCGCTTGGCCGACGAGGGCATAGGTGTCGCCACGGTGCTGGTCTCTACGCGCGACAGCACCGCCTATCGCCGGCGCCTTGCGAGCTCGCCGGCGCTGGGGTTTCTGTCCAAGAGCGAGCTCTCTGGCGCTTCGCTCGCGGAACTGGTGGGTTGAGCCGTGCGCTGGCTTCCCGTCGGCCTGGTCGTGGCCGGTGTTGCCCTCGGCGTCGCGGCCGAATGGTCGTCCTACCTGCCCGACAGTCCAGGCCCAGCTGCCGGCGACTTCGCGGTCGGGATGGTGTTCATCGCCGGCGGTGTCATGGTGTGGCGACGCTTCGCTGTCACCGCTGCGCTGATGATCGCCACTGGCGTTGCGTGGTTCCTCGCAAGCTTCGCGAGCGGACTGGTGTTCCTGCACCGTGGGCCGCTCGTGCACCTCCTGCTGAGTTACCCGCGTGGGCGACTCGAGTCGCGCTTCGAGCGGACGGTGGTGGCCGTGGCGTACGCCGAGGCGATCCTGTATCCGCTGGGACGCTCCAACCTGGCCACGCTCGCTCTCCTGGTGGCGGCACTCATCGCCGCTGTGGCGCGTTACTCCCGGGCCGGCGGTCCCGAGCGCCGGGCGCGCGCTACCGCCCTTGCCGCGACGGGCGCGGTTGTGACCGTGCTCGCGGTCGCCGCCATCGCCCGCGTGCTCGACGCGGGCGCGGACAGCGCCATGCTCTGGGCGTACGAAGTCGCCTTGGCGGTCGTCGCGGCCGGGCTCTGCGCCGACATGCTCTGGGGGCGGTGGACCCAGGCCGCCGTAATGGGCGTGGTGGTCAATCTCGGCGACCTCGAGCGCGAAGCTGCGCTACGCACCCGGCTTGCCCAGTCGGTGGGAGATCCGTCGCTCGCGCTCGGCTACTGGGATCCGGCGCGCGCGGAATACGTCGACGAGACCGGCGCGGCGATTGAACTCTCGGAGCCGCCGTCTGAGCGATCTGTGCTCCTCATCGGTGATGACGCGGGAGGGCGAGCAGCGGCGGTCGTCCACGATCCGGCGGTGCTGGACGAGCCGCAGCTCGTGGAGGCGGTGACGGCCGCCGTACGGATCGCGGTTGCGAACGTTGAGCTGCAGGCTCAGGTTCTGGCGAAAGTCGAGGAGGTCCGCGCGTCGCGACGCAGGCTGGTCAAGGCCGCCGACGAGGAGCGCCGGCGGCTCGAGGGCGAGCTGCGGGACGCGACCGGGCCGCGGCTCCGCCTGCTTGCAGAACTGCTCGAGAGCTCCGAGCGCCCGGCCGACGAGATGACGAGCGAGCTCGAGGTGTTGCAGGACGAGTTGCGCGAGTTCGCCCGCGGCATTCATCCGCATGCGTTGACCGAGTCCGGGCTGGCAGCGGCGTTGGAGGAGCTCGCGGAGGGCTTTCCGTGTGCGACCGAGGTCAGCACCGCGGTTGAACACCTGCCCCCGGCTGTGGCCGCGGCCGCCTACTTCGTCTGCTCGGAGGGCCTGGCCAACGCAGCAAAGCATGCGCGCCCTACCCGGGTGCGCCTGGCGGCACGGCGTCTCGGTGGAAGGCTGGTCGTCGAGGTGGCAGACGACGGCGTCGGCGGCGCCGACCCGGGGCGGAGCTCCGGGCTGCGTGGCCTCGCGGATCGGGTCGAAGCGCTCGGTGGTGAGTTCTTCTTGGACAGCACTCCTGGTGCCGGCACCCGGCTTCGCGCCGAACTGCCGGTCGCCGGCGATGCAGTCGCGACGGAGCCGGTTGTAGCGGGGACGGTGGGCTGATGCGTCCGCGTGCGGCCGCTCTCGCTCTCGTCGCGAGCGGCCTCGCGCTCAGCATCGCGTCTGTGGCCGCCGGTCGCGCCCACCCGGGCTGGTGGTTCGCCGGCGAGTCCGATGCGGCGTCTGCGCTCGAGCTGGTGGCCGGGCTGGGCTTGATCGTGGCCGGCGCCGCTGCGTGGCTGCGACGCTCGGCCAGCCGCTTCGGTCTTCTGCTCGCGCTGGCCGGACTGGTCTGGTTCGCGCCCGAGTGGAACAACCCCGAGGTCGGTGGCTCGCTGACCTTCACCGCTGGGTTGGTGCTGCTCGCGGCGTGTCCGCCGCTCGTGGCGCACGCCGCGCTGGCCTATCCGGGCGGCCGGCTGCGCTCGCGCGCGGAGCGTGCGGTGATAGGCCTGGCCTACCTGGCCTCGATCGGCCTGCTCGGTGTCCTTCCCGCGCTCCTCTTCGACCCGGGGGCGGAGGGCTGCGCCCAGTGCCCACAAAACCTGCTCCTCCTCACCGCCGACGGCGACCTCGCCGAGGGCCTTCAGCGCCTCGGCCTGCGGCTGGGCCCGGTGTGGGCGGCGCTCGTCGTCGCCCTCGCGGCTCGGCGGGTGTTCCGCGGCTCCGTCGCCGAGCGCCGGCTGATCGTGCCGGTCCTCGTGCCCGCCGGGATCTACCTCCTCGCGGTTGCCTGGGCCTTCCAGCACAGCGTGGACCGGGGTTTCCTCAGCAACGATTCGTTGGACCTCTCGCTTTGGATCGCGGAGGGACTGGGGCTGTGCCTGCTTGCGCTGGGCGCGACCTGGGAGTGGCTGCGCGCCAGGCGCACGCGCTCAGCGCTCGCGGCCGTTGTGGTGGAGCTCCAACGCTCCCCGGCCCCGGGCGGGCTCCGCGCGGCACTGGCGGGCAGGCTGGGAGATCCTTCCCTGGAGCTGCTCCACAGTCTCGGGGACGGGCGCATGATCGACGCCGCGGGACATCCAGGCGTGCCGCGTTCGAGCCAGCAGCTCACGCCGCTCGTCTCTGGAGGGCGCAATCTGGCGCTGGTCGCCCACCGGCCCGGGCTCTTCGACGATCCAGCCCTCGCCGAGGAGGTCGCCTCCGCTGCTCGCCTCGCGCTGGACAACGAGCGTCTACATGCCGAGCTCCGTGTGCAGCTCGAAGACCTCCGCGCCTCGCGCGCTCGCATCGTGGAGGCCGGCGACCGAGAACGCCGGCGACTGGAGCGCGACCTGCATGACGGGGCTCAGCAGCGGCTCGTGGCACTGTCGCTTTCGATCGGCCTCGCCATCGCCCAGCAGGGCAGCGACGATCCAAAGCTGCGGCGCGCCCAGCAGGAGGTGAGCCAGCTGCTCGCGGGGCTGCGTGAGCTCGCTCACGGGATCTATCCGGTGGCTCTCGCCGAGGAGGGGCTCGCCGCCGCCGTTGAGGTACTTGCCGAGCAGTCGCGAGTCAGCCTCCGGCTCGAGAGCCCGCTCCCCGATGAGCGGCTCGACCCGCCGGTCGAGACGGCGGCCTACCTGGTCATCCACGAGATGGTGAGGAACGAGGGGCGCCGCTGGACGTCGGTCGACACCATTCGCGAAGGCGGCCGGCTGGTGCTGGAGGTAGCGGCCGACGGCGGGCCACCCGCCGAGCTCGTTCACCTGGAGGACCGCATCGGGGCGGTCGGCGGACAGCTCCGGTTGGAGGGCTCGGCGGAGGGGGTCACGCGCCTGCGGGCGGAGCTGCCATGCGCGTAGCGGTCGCCGACGACGAGGTGCTGGTGCGGGAAGGACTCTCGCGGCTGCTGGCGGAGGCAGGCGTCAAGGTCGTGGCCACCGCGGGTGAGCCACGCGAGCTGATCCGCCGGGTCGGGCTGACGCGCCCCGATGTCGCGATCGTCGACATCAAGATGCCCCCCACGCACACCGACGAGGGCCTCGTCGCAGCGCAGGAGATCCGCCGGCTGTACCCGGGCATCGGCGTGCTTGTGCTCTCGCATTACCTCGACTCGCGCTACGCGATGCGCTTGCTGGACGAGCTTCCCGGCGGCGCGGGTTACCTGCTGAAGGAACGGGTGTCGGACGTCGCCGTGCTCGTCGACGCCGTACGCCGGGTGCACGAGGGCGAATGCGTCGTCGACCCGACGATCGTGTCGCGGCTGATGTCGCGGCGGCGGGAGAGCGGTCCGTTGAGCGAGCTGACCGCGCGCGAGCGCGAGGTGCTCGCGCTGATGGCGGAGGGCTGTTCCAACCCGGCCATCTGCCAGCGGCTCTTCCTGAGCCCGAAGACCGTGGAGTCCCACGTGCGTCAGATCTTCCTCAAGCTGGACCTGCGCGAGGTCACCGAGCGGCACCGGCGGGTGAGCGCGGTTCTCGCCTTCCTGCGCGAAGCTCAGGGCTGAAGGGCCTTGGCGGGCGGGGGGCAGCGGCTGCTCAGGGCGCTCAGCGAGGGTCTCCCCTCGACGTGACGCCACGGCTTGACGCGGAAGCCCTCTGGCGAGATTGCCCCCCTCACGGGACTCAGTGTGAGCCGGTCGCGGTAGCGGCTCCAGCGGTAGCTGTAGACCTCGCCTGGCCGGTTGGCCGCACCGGTGGGAGCGTCGCCGCCGCCGTCCTCGACGGTCCACTCGACGATGTTCCGCTTAACCGTGTAGCCGCCGTAGGCCCAGATGCAGGCCTCGCGGTTCTCGTTCGTGAACGCGAAGCGGCCCGCGGCGACGGCAACCGTCAGCTTGCCCCAGTTCTCCGGCACGACGTCGCCGGGCGGCGCGATCTCGGCAAACTCGTCCGCCGTGGTCTCCATGCTCCAGAGGCCGTCGACCGGGGTCGCGCCCCCGGTGGCCCCCTCGCCATTCTCGGTGGTGCAGGTGGGTGCCGGTTCTGGCTCGACCTCGGCGCGCATCGCGGCGATCTCACGCGCGGCGCCCCGCGTGTCCGGGTCACGCTCCAGGGCTCGCGAGACCGGGCTGGTGGCCGCGCGAAGCGCGTCAAGCTGCGACCGGGTCGCCGAGCGGAGGGCGAGCTGAGCACGGTTGCAGAGGACGTCCAGTGCCTCCTCCTCGCGCCCCTCGATGTCCTTGATCGCTGGGTCGACCGCGGCACGGCCGGCGGCCCGCAGCGCCTCGCGCTGGTCGTCGCTCAGCGTTTCGTAGGCATCTCGGTTGATGACGATCGCCAGGGCGCGCGGCCAGAGGTTGACGTTGGCGGCGAGCATCCGCGCTGGACCGTCATAGCGGTCGCCCTCGATGCCGGCAAGTCCACCCTCGGTACCGTCGAACGAGGTGATGTCGCCGCCCGGTTCGTAGCTCGCGGGGCTCGCGCCGAGCGCGCGAAAGGTACGCGCGCCCAGTTCGGACGGGCGTGTCCCGATCGTCGCGCCGCGGTAGTCGGATGCCTCAACGAGCGCACGCGAGACGCCGAGCGGCTTGCGTAGCTCGCCAGGAAGCAATGCGATGCCGACCACGTCGAGTTGCTCGACGCCGCGCAGCATTCGTCCGGCGAGGGGGCTGCGCAGCACCCTGCGCTGCAGTGCGTAGCTGTCCACGGCGAACGGGGCGACGAGAGGCTGCAGGGTGTTGACCCCGGCTAGGTCGAAAGCGCGAGCGCTCACCTTGGCGAGGTCGACCCTCCCGTCGCGCACGTCCTCGATTGTCCGTGGCTCGTAGTCGATCTCTCCTTCGCGCCAACGATGCTTGAACTCGATCCGCACGGATCCGTTCGACTCGCGCGCCACCTCGCGCGCGAACTCGTCCAGGTCGATGACGTCGGGCTCGTGGTTTGCGAGCGTCAGCACAACGGCGTCGGGCCGCTCCTCGCCACCCGCCTTGTCCGAGTTCCCGCCCAAGCTGCAGCCGCCGGCAAGAGCCGCTACCACGGCTAACGCTCCGACAACCCACCTCCGGACCACAACGGTCTCCTTCACTCGAACGGTCGCCTCGACTCGACAACCCCAGCGTAAGCGCGGAGACCCGGCACCCGCATCGGGCCGTGCCCCGATCTTCATCGCGCAGGATCGGTGCCAGCCCTGACGCGATTCCAGGGTGGGCCCCGTCGCCCCGCCGGCCTCGCGCGCTTAGCGTCGCCGAGCAATCGTTCTCGATCCAAGGAGGAGCCATGATCACCCTTCCAGGCGGTGCGCAGCGGGTCGTTGCGGCGCGTCTCCACAGCCCTCGGGCGCCGACAGTCGCTGTTATCGCCGTACTGGCAGCAGTGGGTCTGCTGGCACTACCCGCGACCTCATTTGCTCAGGCCACGGTGGACGCGGTCTCGATCACCTCGCCGGTGGGGCCGGATCCGGTGGACGACACCTGCGTCGGGCCGGGCGTCGTCGGCATACTGACGGGGACCGAGACCCTCACCGGGCGAACGGTCGAAACCGAAACCGGGTTCCACTTCGCGGGTTCGCTCACGCTCGCGTACCGGGTCGACTTCCCGGACGGCTCGTATGTCATCAGCTCACAGATCGAGCGCCTCACGTTCAGCGGCAACGACGGGCACGCGACATTTGGCGGGACCCTCCTCGACAAGGGCACGCTCTATGACGTCAACGGCATGGTGATCGGCTATGGCATGTTCAACGCTCGGTTCCGCACAACCATCGTCGATGGAACAGCGGTCGTGGAGATCGACGACGGCCACCTGACCTGCCGCTAGGCGATGTCGCAGGAGAACGTGGAGGTGTTCGGTCGGCTACTCGATGCGTTCAACGCTCGCGATGTCGACGGCTTCCTCGACGACTGCGATCCCGAGATCGAACTGGGAGACCCAATCGGAAGGAGTAGGAAATGAACCGACCGGGACTCACGCGTAGCACGGTCGTGATGGCCGTTCTCGCCGCCGTGATCTTGGCTGCTTCGCCCGCTCAAGCGACCTTCCCGGGCAAGCCGGGGCCGATCGCCTTTCAGCGCATTGTCGATCCGCGGGATGAGGAGAGCTCTCAAATCTTCACGGTGGCTCGCCCGGGCGCGAAGGCAGGCAAGCTGACCTCGGGTGGCAACGGCTTCAACCCCGACTATTCGCCGGACGGCCAGCGGATAGTGTTCGAGCGCCGCTTCGGCGGTGTCAAGCCGGACGCGATCGTCTCGGTGGGTGCCGACGGCTCGTCGCCGGTAGTTGTCCATACGACCTGCGTCGCCGACCCGTGCCTCGGTGACAACAGCCCCGCCTGGTCGCCCGATGGATCCCGGTTTGTGTTCGAGCGCGCCTTCGGGCCGATCGTCAAGGACGAGGCCACGGGCGGCCTCGACCTCGTGGTCACGAATGCGGACGGGAGCGGCGAGCGAGTGCTTCCGCGAGGCTCGCAGGGCAGGGAGCCGCACGATGCGCAGTGGTCGCCCGACGGGACCCGGATCGCGGTCAACCTGCTCAACGTCATGGTCAAGCCTCGCAATGGCTCGGCCATCTACGTGCTGGACGCGGACGGGTCCGAGTTCCACCGAGTCACTCCGCGCCGCCTCAATGCGGGCAGCCCGGACTGGTCTCCCAACGGCAAGCGGATCGCCTTCAACTCGTCCTACGAGGGCCAGGCGGCCGTCGAGATCTACACCGTCCGTCCGAACGGCAGCGGCCTGCGGCGGCTGCGCAAGGAGCCCAAGGACAGCTTCTCCTTCGAGCCGACCTGGTCGCCCGGCGGCAGGCGCCTCGCATTCGTGCACGCCACGCGCACACGGATCCCGCACATCTGGACGATGACCAGCGACGGCAAGCGCCTACGCCAGGTCACACACGGGCCCAAGCCGAACGTACGGCCGGACTGGGGGTCGCGATGACCCGCGCCGCGCCTGACCGGCTCATCATCGTGGCGCGGAGAGCTGCCGCCGTGGCCGCGGTCGTTGCCGTTGTCGCCGGCTGCGGGGACGACGACGACTCTTCCGGCTCGCCTGAGCAAGGCACCGCTCCGAACCAGGCGACGACCACGCCCTCGGCGTCCAAGCAACTCGACCGCGTTGTGAAGATCGATGGCGATCGCGGCCTCTACTTCAGGTGCACGGGGACAGGGTCGCCCACAGTGATCATGGAGGGAGGCGACGAGGACACGAGCGACTCCTACGCGTTCGCCGAGCCGAGCGTCTCGAAGTCGACACGGGTGTGCGCCTACGACCGCGCCAATCTCGGGCAGAGCGATCGGGCTCCCGGTCCGCGCGGTCTGTCCGAGCTGGTCGGCGACCTCGAGCGGCTGGTCCAAGTCGCCAAGATCCCGCCGCCATACGTGCTGGTGGGGACCTCTGGAGGCGGCTATATCACGGCGGGCTATGCCGAGGCGCATCCGCAGCAGATCGCGGGCCTCGTCTTCATCGACACCGCCGCTCCCTTCCGAAACCCGCCTCAGGAGATCGTGGAGGCGACCGACCCGTCCAACCCGCAGAACATCGAGAAGCGCGACTACCTACAGGTCGAGAAGGACGCCTGGGCGGCCCGCGAGCGGATCGGGGACATCCCCGTGAAGGTCGTCACCGCCAAGCCCTCGGCCGAAGCGATAAAGGAATCGCCCTACCCGTCGGAGCGGAGAGCGATTCGAAACAGCGTCAGGGACCAGAAGGGCTGGCTCGTCCTCAGCCCTCGCGCGGAGCAGATCCTGGCGGAAACGGGCCACGCGGTCGAGGAGGAAGACCCGCAGCTCGTCATCGACGCAATCCTCGATGCCGTTAAGGACACCCGCTGAGCCGCACCAATTCGCAAAGCAGTCCAGAATCCTCGCTGGCGAGGAACGAGGAGGAACCAATGCTCGAGGGTCTGATGCAGCACGACTACCAGCTGAGCATCGGGAGCATGTTGCGGCGGATGCGGACGGTCAATGCCGCCTCCGAGGTGGCGACCCTTCGGGACCCCGGAGAGATCGACCGGGCCAGCTACGCGCAGGTCGCCGAGCGCGCCGATCGCCTTGCCGGCTCCCTGCGCGCTCTCGGGATCGACGAGGGCGATCGCGTCGCGACGTTCATGTGGAACTCGCAGGAGCATTACGAGGCCTACATGGGGGTTCCCTCGATGGGTGCCGTTCTGCACACCCTGAACCTCCGTCTCTTCCCCGAGCAGCTCGCCTACATCGTCAACCATGCCGAGGACCGGATCATCATTCTCGATGACTCGCTCGTCGGGTTGCTCGCGTCAGTGGCCGGCACGTTCGAGTGCGTCGAGCGCTACATCGTGGTCGGCGACGGCGACGCGAGCGCGCTACCCGCCGACGTCCTGCGCTACGAGGAGTTGCTCGCCGCCCAGGAAGGCGGGTTCGACTACCCCGAGATCGACGATCGCGCTGCCGCCGCGCTCTGCTACACCAGCGGCACGACGGGCAGCCCGAAGGGCGTCCTGTACTCCCACCGCTCGGCCTACTTGCACGCGATGGCGTCGCAGATGTCCGACACGCTTGGCGTCTCGGCCCGCGACAAGATCCTTCCGGTCGTGCCCATGTTCCACGCGAACGCGTGGGGGCTGCCGTACGCGGCGGCGCTGTCGGGCGCCGATCTCGTCCTGCCGTCGAAGTACCTGCAGGCCGGCCCGATCGTCGCGCTCATCGAGAGCGAGCGTCCGACGATCGCCAGCGCCGTACCCACGATCTGGAGCGACGTGCTGCGCTACGCCGACGAGCACAAGCCGGACCTCTCGTCCCTGAGGTGCGTGCCGTGCGGCGGGTCGGCGGTCCCGCGGGCGCTGATCGAGGCCTTCGAGGAGCGTCACGGCGTCACGATCGTCCAGGCGTGGGGGATGACGGAGACCAGTCCGCTCGGCTCAGTTGCGCGGGCGTCCTCGCGCGCGACCGGGGAGGACGCCTGGCAGCAGCGCGCGTGCGCCGGCAAGATCGTCTCGGGCGTCGAGGTCCGGATCGTCGCCGACGACGGGAGCGAGGTGCCGTGGGACGGCGAGCAGACTGGCGAGGTCGAGATCCGCGGGCCGTGGATCTGCAGCGCCTACTTCAAGGACCCCGCTCCCGAGAAGTTCGACGACGACTGGCTGCGCACCGGTGACGTCGCCGCGATCGGGCCCGGCGGCTACATCCGCATCACCGACCGCGCGAAGGACGTCATCAAATCCGGCGGCGAGTGGATCTCATCCGTGGGCCTCGAGAACGAGTTGTCCGCACACCCAAAGATTGCCGAGGTTGCGGTCATCGCCAAGCCAGACGAGCGCTGGCAGGAGCGCCCGCTGGCCTGCGTGGTCGTCGAGGAGGGCGAGCAGGTCAGCGCCGAGGAGCTTGCCGACTTCCTGCGCGACCGCGTGGCGAAGTGGTGGATTCCCGACGAGTACGCGTTCATCGACGAGGTCCCGAAGACCAGCGTCGGCAAGTTCGACAAGAAGGTACTTCGCGGGCGGCTCGCCGAGGGTGAGTTGGCCGACCGTCACACGGTCACGCCGGCCAGCGCATGAGTCTCGCGCACCTCGTCACCTATCTCGATCGCGACCGGGCGCTTGCCGACCTGGGGCTCGCACCGGAGACTGGCTTCCCGGACGCGTAACGGGTTCGTGGCGTCGGCGAACCTCGACCTCGTTTGCTCGATCTACGCGGCCTGGGAGCGTGGCGACTACAGCTCGGCCGAGTGGGCGCACCCCGAGATCGAGTACGTGTCCGCCGACGGGCCCGCACCCGGCAGCTCGACGGGGCTGGCCGGGATGGCGAAGGTCTTCCGTGACTGGCTGAGCGCCTGGGAGGAATGGCGCGTCGAGGCGGAGGAGTACCGTGAGCTCGACGGCAAGCGTGTGCTCGTGCTCTTTCGCTTCAGTGCGCGCGGCAAGACAAGCGGACTGGACGTCGGGCAGATCTCGACCAAGGGAGCAAGCCTGTTTCACCTCCGCGGCGGCAAGGTGGCGAGGCTCGTCCAGTACTTCGACCGCGAGCGCGCGCTCGCCGACCTCGGGCTCGCCCCGGAGGCCGGCTCCCGCGGACTCGTAGACCGCTGCGCAACGGGGAGCGCCGTAGTCTCACCGGTTACAGGCCCGATGCAGCGCCTTCTCGGTGGCGTTCAAACGGACACCCGGCCACTCCCGCTTCAGAGGCGAGCGGGCGCCCCGGCGATCGAGTCCGGCGGACCGGCTTGGACGACGAGCAGGAGCGCAGGCTGAGGGTGCTGCTCCTCGACGGAAGGTGCTGGTGGCTCGGAATCGCCTGCTAACGGGCACCTTCCGACCGCGAATGCGAGTCGCCCCGGACACGATTGTCCAGCCATTGTCCGGCGACGCAGACGCATTACTCGACTGCGACAACGAAAAAGACCTGCAAATGCAGGCCTTTTCGAGAGCGGCTGATGGGATTCGAACCCTCGACCTTCTGCATGGCAAGCAGTAGATCTGCGGCACCGAGGATGCAGAAATGCCTGCAAATCGGCGTTTCCGGGCGCGTGGACCGCGCGCTTGGGTTCCAGGAATTATGCGGAGATACCGGGGGTTTAGACAATGAACGGACAATGAGCGATGCGGATGGCGGCCGGACTAGCGACGAGGCGGCGAGTTGGTCCTCGCAGAGCCCTCCCGGCTTCGAGCCTCAGCCCGCTTCCTACCCGGTCCGGCGAGGCGCTGATGACTCGGACGGCGGTGTCAGTCCGACTCATCGCGGGCGCGCCCGTAGCGCTCGTGGATCACGCGCGAGCCGAACGTCCTGGTCTCGATGAGCTCCAGCGGGACGTCTTCGGTGACCGGCGGCAGGAACGGCGTGCCGCCACCGACGACGACCGGATTGCGGAACATGCGCAAGCCGCTGCTCACGAGTTCTCCGCTGGGAGCCGTCTACGCTGCAGCCGGTGCGCAGGGATCAGGACGTGCGATTGGATTTGGTGGGGCTGCTGGCAGCCGTGGAGAACGCATCGCCGGTCGCTGCGGCTGATGTCCTCGCCGAGCGCCTCACGGACGCGCTTGGCGCCTCGGAGGTTTCCTTTCTCGTCGCGGACTTCAGCGGCCGGGCGCTCGTTCGACTGGGCCACGCCGACAGCGCGGCGGCAAGCCGGACCCAGGGGCGCGAAACGGCGGAGCGCGTGCCCTTGGTGGGAAGCCCGCATGGCCGCGCGCTGGCTGGCCAAACGCTTGAGGTAGAAACCGACGCTCACGGTGTCCGTCTGTTCGCGCCAGTGACCAACCGCGGGGAGGCCATCGGCGTGCTCCAACTGAGCCTTGCTCAGCTTCCCGACGAGCAGACGCTGACGGACGTCGCGCTGGCCGCGCACACGCTCGCGTACGTCATCATCGCTAACCGCCGGTTCACCGACCTCTTCGAATGGGGCCAACGCTCCGTCCGCCTGTCGCTCGCCGCCGAGATCCAGCATCGGTTGCTGCCCGGCTCGTACACGTGCGAGGCCGGACAATTCACGCTCGCGGCTTGGTTAGAGCCCTCTGGCGAGATCGCCGGAGACACGTTCGACTTCGCGATCGAACGCGACACCCTGCATGTTTCGATCACCGATGCGATGGGCCACGCGATCAACGCCTCCATGCTCGCGACCATCCTCGTCGGCGCACTCCGCAACGCTAGGCGGGCCGGAGTCGATCTCGGCGAGCAGGCCCGCCTCGCTAATGCTGGGCTTGGGGGCTACACCGAGTGGGGCGGTGACTTCGTAACCGGCCAAGTCGCGCGCATCGATCTACGCACCCAAACCGCGACCATCGTCAACGCGGGTCACCCACTGCCGCTCCGGCTTCGCAACGGCCGCGTCGCCTGCGTCGCGTTGGAGGCCGACGCACCCTTCGGGATCGTGCGCGACATCGAACACCGGGTTCAACGATTGCCGCTAGAGCCAGGTGACCGACTGATGTTCCTTACCGACGGCATGACGGAACGCAACGCTGTGAACATCGAAGCACTGATCGAGACCGGGGCGGAGATGCATCCGCGAGAAGCGGTGCAGCATCTCGTGCATGCCGTACTTGAGGCCACCGCCGGTACGCCTGAAGACGACGCGACGGTCATGTGCCTTGACTGGCATGGCGGACCGCCGCGAAATCGACTAACTGATTCCGGCGCGAACGAATAAGACCGGCATCACGCCTCGCTGACCCCCTACATTCGCGCACTCACGAGTTCGCTACCGCTTCTCGCACCCTGGCGGCGCTCGTTTCTGTTTCGATGCGGCAGGCTCCGGTGGGTGGTCCGAGAAGTTTCGCCTACCTGCGCGGAGCGAGCAGATGCCGGCGGAGGAAATCCAGCTCGGCTTCGACCGCCTGCTCATGACAGCCGAGGAACGGCGAGTAGTGCCCTCCGGGGAGGCGGGCGAGTTCTCCCCGCGGTGCCTGCTCCGCCGCACGGATCGCGGGACCAGGGAGGACGGCCTGGTCGCCGTCGCAGGCAACGACCAGCAGTGGGGACTGGATGCGCGGAGCGGCGCGCACAGGCCGGTAGGAGCCAACCGTGATCGCAAAGCGCGCGGCGATTTCCTGTTGCCACTCCGGATAGTTGCCGTGGGGATCGAGCGCGGCCTGGCCGTGTTGGCCGTCCGGGCTGTTCACCGCGGCGACGACGCCGGGCTCGGCCGCGAGCGGCACCAACAACGGCTCGCGGCCGAACACGCCGCCGATGGCATCGACGATGCCTCGGGCGACAAGGCGCAGGAATGTCGGGAGCGTTGCGTGGCGGATGGCGTTGGGTGCCGCCGCCCGCGCGTCCGCCAATGGTGTCTGCGCGATTGCCGCAGCGACATCAGGGTTCCGAGCGGCGACGGCGATCACGTGGCCGCCTGCGAGCGAGAAGCCCCAGATGGCGATCTTGGCGGGATCAACGCCCGGAAGCGTGCCCGCGAACTCGAACGCTGCCCGGTAGTCACTCTGCTGCTCGCGAATTCGCACGACCTGCCGCGGTTCACCACCGCTTTCGCCCAGATGGCGGAAGTCGATAGCGAGCACCGTGAAGCCGGCCTCGTTGAAGCGCTTGGCGAACCGATCGGTCCCCGGCTCCTTGATGACACCGGCCCCGGCGGCCATTACCACGCAGCCCCCGTTGCTCCCGGGGTAATGCCACGCCGCGCACGTCGTCTCGCCGCTCGGGAAATGAACCTTTTCCCTGGCTACGACCGCCTCCATCGAGGTCACCGTGCACCCGCCGGCGCCAGTGCCGCATCCGGAACTGTTTCCAGCGCCGAGGAATCGACGAAGTCCCTCTGGCGGATCAGGACGAGCCCGAGAGCAGCGCCGGCGAAGGCGATCACCGCGCCGATCAGCAGGATGTCGTTGAGGCCGTTCACGAAAGCACTGGTCGAGACAGCGGCGAGCTGTTCGCGCAGGCCAGGCGGCGCGTGTGCGATCACTTGTGCCGCGTGACCGGCGCCGATGTCATGGGCCAGCGTGTGCGAGTGATCGGCAAGCGGCGAGCCGGCCAGGCCGGAGATCACACCGTCGCGGACCTTCGCCGCGAAGATCGAGCCGATCGTGGCGATACCCGCCGCCAGGCCGACTTGGCGCAAGGTCGAGTTGATCCCAGAGCCCATGCCCGCCCGGCTCGGATGAACAACGCCCACCGCGATCGCCGCCACCGGGACGTTGACGAAGCCAGAGCCAAAGCCGGCCACGATCATTCCCGGCAGCAAATCGGTCCATTCTGAGTCGGCTGAGATGCCGCGCATCAACAGCAGGCCGATGCCCACGAGCACGAAGCCCGGTCCGACGAGGAACCGCACGGGCACCTTGGCGGTCAGCCGCCCAGCCATGCCCGCCGAGAGGAAGATCGCCCCGGTCAGCGCGAGCAGCCGTACACCCGTGCCGATTGCCGAGTAGCCGAGGACGTTCTGGAGGTAGAGAACCAGGAAGGTGATCAACGTGAACAGCGAGGCGGAGATCGCGAACGCCGCGGCGAGCCCGCCCACGAAGGTTGGATTGCGCAGCAGCGAGAGATCGAACATCGGCCGACGCTGACGGAGCTCGGTGGCGACGAAGGCGATCAGCAGGACTGCCGCGCTCACCAGTGAGGCGACGACCACACCCGACCCCCACGAGTGCGAGTTGGACTCGATCAGCCCATAGACGAGCGAGGCGAGTGCTGCGCTGAAGGTCAAGAAGCCCATCCAGTCCGGGCGACCGGCGTTGGGATCGCGCGACTCGTCGACCCGTAGCAACGTGATGGCGATGGCGACGGCGGCGATCGGGAGGTTGACGAAGAAGATCCAGCGCCACGAGATGCCGCTGGTCAAGGCGCCGCCAAGCACCGGGCCCACCGCCACCGCGACTCCGGTGAGCGCACCGAGCACGCCGAAGGCGACCCCGCGCTCCCTTCCGCGGAAGGTTTGCGCAACCAGCGCGAAGGAGGTGGCGAACATCACCGCGCCACCGACGCCCTGGCCGGCCCGAGCCAGCGAGAGGAACAGCGGGCTCTCTGCGACCCCGCTCAAGAGAGAGAACAGCGCGAAGATGCCGATCCCGACCGCGAAGACCATTCTGCGGCCAAAGCGGTCGGCCAGCACCCCCGCGGTGAGCAGTAGCGCCGCCAGACTCAGCGCGTAGGCATCGATGATCCACTGCAGGTCGGTCAGCGACGCATGCAGCTCCTTCTGGATGTCGGGTAGCGCGACGTTGACGATGGTGATGTCGAGCAAGAGCATGGACAGCCCGATCGATGCTGCGGCGAGCGTCCACCACCTGCTCGACGTCGATTCGGTCGTTGCGGTGGCTGAGTTTCCGTTTCGATGCGTGTTCACCTGTTGGCTCCTTTGGCGACGTGGTCGCCTCGCCGTGTTGTCGCTTTACAGGGTTGACGCGAGCGCGCGCCGCGATGTGACAGGCCAGCCGAGGCCGCGTCTAGCGCCAGGGAATGACCTTGCCGAATTGCACGAGCTCGCCGTAGAAGCTCGGATCCGTGCCGCGATCGAGAGCGAGGCGCAGCGGGGCGACCGCGGCCTCGGCCGGCGTCTGCGCGGCACTCATGTCCTCAAACCACGGCCGCGAGGCAATGGTGTCAACCAATCCTGGGCAGATCGCCGCAACGAGAGTCCCGTCGATCGCGTCCGCCGCGTGCCGCTCGCGCGCCAACACCCGTACGGCGGCGACCTGGCCGATCTTCGACGGAATGTTGATCCACTCCGGCCAGCCCTCCGCGCGAGCACGCTCCTCTACGACGGCATCGCTCCAGGCCAGCATCGTCGCATCGACATCATCGAGGCTCATCACGTCGGTGTCGAAGCGCGGATGGAGATTGCGCGGCAGCTCCCGCAACGAACCGAAGGCGCTTGCCACCACCAGCAGCCGCCCGCCCGGGTGCAGGATCGGGCTGAACGCGCGGAGCATCCTGGTCGTGCCGAGGTTGTTGGTCTCGACGAACGGCGCCACCAGTTCTGCCGACGGCGTCGCGGGGACAAGTCGCGCTGCAGCGTTGGAGAAAACGACGTCCGCGCCCCCGTGGCGCGCGCGGATCGCATCCGCAAAGGCGCTCACGGCTGCGCTGTCGCGCACGTCGAGGAGTTCCCCGCGAACGGCAGCCCGTGCGCCGGCGATCCGAGCGACGGCCGCTCGAACGCGTATCGAGTCGCGTCCCGTCAGATACACCACGTCCTCGGGCCCGAGCTGCTGAGCGAGGCCTTCCGCCAGGGCGAATCCGAGACCTTGGTTCGCACCGGTGACGATCGCGACCCTTGACGCCTGTTCTGCGGATGTCATCCCAGTGGAACCCCGGTGTCCATTCTCACTCCGTGGACGCGCGCAGAGGTGCCGAGTGCACGGGCCTGGATCCCATCGGAGTCTCCTTCGGTCACATACGGTTCATGTGGTGCGTCATCTCGTTTGACGCGATCAATGGAGCCGATGTGACAAGGCAACGCACTGATCCGGTGACCGAGGAGTTCGAGCGCCAGCGGCCGCGTCTGCGCGCTGTCGCCTACCGGATGCTCGGCTCGCGCAGCGAAGCCGACGACGCCGTCCAAGAGACCTGGCTGCGCCTCCAGCGCTCCGATGACTCGGAGATCGAGAACCTGGGCGGCTGGCTCACGACGGTGGTCACGCGTATTGCGCTCGACCTGCTGCGCAGCCGCCGCGCGCGTCGGGAGGACTACGTCGGCAGCTTTCTGCCCGAGCCCATCGTGACCGCCGATGGCCAGCGCAACCCGGAGGAGGAGGCGCTGTTTGCCGACTCGGCCGGCCTCGCTGTGCTCGTGATACTTGATTCGCTGGCGCCGGCTGAGCGCGTGGCCTTCGTGCTGCACGACATGTTCTCCGTGCCCTTCGACGAGATCGCGCCCATCCTCGAGAAGTCACCGGCCGCTACACGTCAGCTGGCGAGCCGCGCACGTCGGCGAGTGCAGCGCGTGACACCGGATCCCGACGCGGACCTCTCGGAGCAACGCGAATTGGTCGACGCGTTCCTCAACGCGGCACGCGACGGCGACTTCGAGGCACTCGTCTCCATCCTCGACCCCGATGTGGTCTTCCGCGTCGATCGCGGCCCAGGCGCGGAACGCGCCGTCGAGCCGGTGGTCGGGGCCGAAGCGGTCGCACGCAACGTGGCGACCAACGTCTATCGACGGCTGGCAAGCTCGGCACGTCCCGCGCTGGTCAATGGCGCACCCGGGCTGGTCATCGTCCCGCGCGAGCGGCCGGTCGCTGTTGTCAGCTTCACCGCGCGCGGCGGCCGGATCGTGGAGATCGACCTGATCGCCGATCGCGCCAAGCTGCGCCACGTACCTGCTTGAAACAGACCTACGGGATTGTCCCGCGCAGGCGCTCCCGAGCGCGGCTCACGAGTTCCTGCGTTACCTCGGTCGACTGGCTCACGCGGGTCGCCGTTTCGCTGACAGGCAGCGCGAAGAACTCGTGCAGCACGAACGCGAGACGCTCCGCCGGCGGCATGGACTCCAGCACCGTGACCAGCGCCAGGCCGAGCGAGTCGGCCAGCAATCCGTGAGGGTCGCACTTGTCGCGTCCGGTGAGCGGCGGCCGGCCGCTACGCCGGCGCAGTTTGTCGTGGCAGATGCGCGTGACCATGGCTGCCAGCCACTCGGCGAGGTCCTCGCTCGGGTTCGCTTCGGAGCGGCTCAGCCGCAGCCAAGCCTCCTGGACGGCCTCGTCCGCCTCACTCAGTGAGCCGAGGATCCGCTCGGCGACCTCGCGCAGGTGCTCACGGTGCTCGTCGAACCCGTCGTCCAGCCAATCACGTCGCTCCATCTGCGGAGTCCCTTCGTCGCTGCCGTCACTGAATTGACGAGTGCCGCCAGGGCGATGTGACGGGCCAGCGACAAGGTTGACGGCTTGGGATTTATCTCTTTCTTCCTTTGTGTCTGTGGGATTCGGTAGTGGCCATCACTTCCCACCCGGAATCAGGCCGAGCTGTCTCAACTGCGAGAGAACGTCGACGACCCCCCAGGTCTCAGCGATTCGATCGCCTGCGAAGCGCATGACGAAGATCTCGTTCCACGTGACGGACTTGCCGGTTGCTGGGACGCGCATGTATTCGCCCTGATGAGTCCCGGTGACCGTGTTGCGGCTGACGATCTTGTCGCCCTCTTCGATCAGATCCTCGACCGTGATGTGAAGGTCGGGGTAAGCCCGAAGGAGTCGCGCGAACACCTCCTTCTGCAATTGCGCGCCTGTCGCTTCGATCGGCAACGGCGTGTGGATCTTCGCGTCCGGCTCGACGAGCTCGTCGATCGTCTTGGAGATCAGCTCCACATCGCCGGCATTGGCGGCGTCAAGCAAGCGCCTGACCGTCGTCTTGTTGCTCGTTTCCTGGATCGTTGACATTTGGGGCGAAATTCTCCTTACGCTGCGGTCGCGGCCGGACTGTCGGCCGGATGGGCTTCGGCTGCATCGGCGGTAGCCGCTTGCCCGTAGGCCGCGACGAATCCCTGTCGCCAGGTCGGATAGCGCGGCGTCCAGCCGAGCTCGCGCTTGGCCTTCGCGTTCGATGCACCGCGTGCCTCGGTAGAGAGCACAACCACGAACTCGCCTGCGAGAGACCGCGCGAGCCAGATCGGGAAATGCCGCGGAGGCTTAGCGCCGAGGGATTGGGCGAGCACCGGCAGCCATTCACGCACCGCAGCGGGCTCGTCGTCGACGATGTTGTAGATCGCCGGGCCGTCATGTTCCACAGCGAGAACGGTTGCGGCGGCGGCGTCGTCCAAATGGATCCAGGACCAGATGCCGCCGCCGTCGCCGACGATCGGAAACTGCCGCTTGCGAACGGGCTCCAATGTGCCGTCGTTGGGGGCGCCGTAGAAGGCGCCGTAGCGCAAAGCGATCCCGCCGAAGTCGGTGACGGCCTGTTCGAGATAGGCCATCGCGGCGGCTCCCTGCCGCATCTTCGTCGGCGGCGTGGGGTCGACGGGATCGTCCTCGGTCTTGACGGGTCCGCCCTCGCGGGCGTACCGCGAGAAGACCGCGACGCTTTGCGCGACGAACCGGCGCACGCCGGCCTCGCGCGCGGCCGCCAGCAGCGCGTCCGTGCCCTTCGTTCGCAGCTCGCTGGTCTTGGCCGTCACCTTGTCCATGTCGCGGCTGAACTTCACGTTCGCGAGTGCGGTCGCCTCGTGGACGATCGCTTCGGGCTCGTTCTCGAGCACGGCCTTGCGCACGGAACGCGCGTCGAGCAAGTCGAGGTTGACCGGCTTCGCGCCCAACGTCCGCAACAGCTCCGCGCTCGACGGTGAGTTGTGGGTGCCGATCACTTCGTGCCCGGCATCAATCAGCTGCGGGACCAGTCGTGTTCCGATGGCTCCGCTCGCGCCTGTTACGAACACTCGCATGTTCTTCTCCTTCGGGTCTTTGGACTTCAAGCGTCTGGCTGGTTGACGGAACGCCCCGCCTGCCTGTGACAGATCGACGCGTCGTCTCTCGCGTTCATATTGCGGAACTAGACAGTGCCGTTATGTGCTACGGTTACGGAACCAATGAGTTCCGTAAGCCCTACCGGCAGACCGCGCGACGAGCGCGTAGACAAAGCGATCGCCCAGGCGGCCCTCGAGCTGATGGCAGAGCACGGCATCGCCGACCTGCGAGTGGACGCCGTCGCGGAGCAAGCCGGTGTCGGCAAGGCCGCGATCTACCGGCGCTTCGACTCGAAGGACGAGCTCGTTGCGCGCGTGGTCAGCAACCTCGTAAGCACCGAAATCGCGATTCCGGACACCGGCTCCACAGCAGCCGACCTTCGCGTGTTGATGGACGAAGCGGTGACGCTGTACCGCGATACGGCGGCTGGACCGATGATGCCGGCGCTCGTCGAGGCGATGCGGCGCGATCCGGAGCTGAGGCGCCTCATCCGCGAAGGCTTCCTTGCCGGCCGTCGTGCGGCTTTAGCTGAGGTGTTGCGCCGTGGTGTCGAGCGTGGCGATCTCGATCCGAGCATCGATATCGAGCTTGCCCTCGACCTCCTCGGCGGCCCCCTCTTCTACCGGCTGCTAATCACGGGCGGCGCGCTCGACGACCGCCTGGCCGCCGGAGTCGTCGACCTGATCCTCAAGGGCTACGCCCCGTCACGCAAGCAGCGCGCCGGGACTCGAGCCGCGAAGCACTCCACGAAGGGACGAAGGACATGAAGATCCATGCAATACAGACCGGCACGGTTGCGATAACGCACGCTTGGCGCGAAGGGGTCGGGCACGGCCGGCGCCGCCTGTTGCACGCGATTGCCGACCGTAACTGGACCGAGCCGCTTCCGATCTACGCATTCGCGATCGAGCATCCGGAAGGGGTGATCGTCGTCGACACCGGCGAGACCGCTCGCGCCTCCCAGCCCGGCTACTTCCCGCGCTGGCATCCCGTGTTCCGGCTCGCGGTTCGCGAGTGGGTGGAGCCCGAGCAGGAGATCGGCCCGCAGCTGGAGCAGCTCGGCATCGCGCGCGGCGACATCCGCAAGGTGGTTATGACGCATCTCCACACCGACCACGCGGGCGGGCTCCATCACTTCCCGGACACCGAGATCCTCGTCGGCCGAGCGGAGATCGCGTACGCGAGCGGCTTGCTCGGACGGCTTCGCGCTTATCCGAACACGCGCTGGCCGAGCTGGTTCGACCCGACCCCGGTCGACCTCGAGCCCGAGCCGCTGGGCCCATTCCCGGAGAGCCTGCGGCTGACGCAGCCCGGCGACGTCACCCTCGTGCCGCTGCCCGGGCACAGCCCCGGCCACATGGGCGTCCTGGTCGACGAGGGCGACCACAGCGTTCTCTTGGCCGGCGACACCTCCTATACGCAGGACATCCTGCTGCGTGGCGTCGTCGACGGCGTCGGCCCCGACGAGCAGGGCGAACGGGTGGCGCAGGAGCGCGTGCGCGCCTACGCCGCGACGCATCCGACCGTGTATCTGGTCGCACACGACCCCGACACGGGCGTCCGGCTCGCCGAGCGCCGGGTGCTCGGCCCGGCGGCGGTGGAGGTTGCCGCATGATCGGCGTCGAGACAGGGTCGAGATAGAGCGTCCGATCGAAGACGTCTTCGATTACGTCTCGGATCCGCGCAACTTCCCCACGCCTCCACGACCACCACACTCTTCTTCAATCCGTTCGCTGCGGTGCCGAGCCCTGCACGTCGGCCCGCCCGCGCTCGCTTCCCCGCTCGTCCATGTGTCACACCGCTCCCAAGTGCGGCGTCATAGGAACAGGACCCGATGAGAGCGACCCGCACAGTGGCTTAGCGCACAACATGTCACGAGAAGAGCTCGTCATCCGTCAAGTGTTCGAGATGACAAGCCGAGCGGACAGGCTCACAATCGGTCCGTTGAGAGGATGACTGACCGATGGCGGTGGCAGTGACGGCGGACGAACGGGAACTGGAGGCTGTAAGACAGCGAAGCTTCGGCGTCGCCTACCGGATGCTTGGGAGCGTCGCCGAAGCCGAAGATGTCGCCCAGGACGCGATGCTGCGGCTGGCGCGGACGGAGCAAGCGATCGAGGAGCCGATGGCCTGGATCACGACCGTCGCCACGCGCCTCTCGATCGACGTGTTGCGGCTCGCGCGGAAGCGTCGCGAGAGCTACGTCGGCCCCTGGCTTCCTGAGCCGCTGATCGATGACGAGACCGTTGACGTGGGTGAGCGCGCCGAGATGGCGGACTCGCTCTCACAGGCCTTTCTCGTCATGCTCGAGCGTCTGAATCCAGTCGAGCGAGCGGCGTTCCTGCTGCGCGAGATCTTCGAATACAACTATTCGCAGATCGCGGCGGTCATCGACCGCAGCGAGGTCAACACCCGCCAGCTCGTGGCCCGCGCGAAGAAGCACCTGGACGCGAATCGGCCCCGCTTCGACGCCGATGAAGCCGTACGCGACCGGCTGCTCGAGCGTTTCATCGCCGCTTCCGAGGCCGGCGATCTCGAGGCGCTCGAGAGCATCCTCGCCGAGGACGCCGCGCTCTACTCGGACGGCGGCGGAAAGGTCCCCGCCGCTGCGTCGATCTTCGGGCGTGCGCGCCTGGCGCGCGTCATCGTCGGGATCGAGCGCACGGCGCGCCGCTACGGACCATTCACGTATCAGCGCGTCCACATCGGAGGACAGCCCGCAGGGATCCGGCGCTCGTCGGATGGCGCGATCGCGTCCGTCTTCTCGATCGACGTCGTCGACGGCCGGATCAAGACGATCTGGGCAATGCGCAACCCGGACAAGCTGCGGCACCTGACGTCGTGAACGTGGCCGGCGAGCACGTCGTGATCGGAGCCGGCGGCGGCACCGGCTCGGCGGTTGTCCGCGAGCTCGCGGGCCGGGGCCTGCGCGTGCGTGCCGTCACACGCTCGGGCAAGGGTGATGTCCAAGAGGGTGTCCGGCAGATGGCGGCGGACATCGGCACGCCCGAAGGGGCTCGGCAGGCATGCGCGGGCGCGGCCGTCGTATACCACTGCGCCCAGCCTCCCTACACGAAGTGGCCCGAGCAGTTCCCGCCGATGACGAAGGCTGTGCTCGATGCAGCGGCGGAGGCGGGCGCAAAGCTCGTGTTCGCGGACAACCTGTACGTGTACGGGCCGCCCGACGGGCCGATGACCGAGGACACGCCGCAGCGGGCGCAGGGCAAGAAGGGCCGCGTGCGCATCGAGATGGCCAACGCACTCCTCCGCGCGCACGCCGACGGGCGGCTGCGGGTCACGATCGGCCGCTCCTCCGACTACTACGGCCCGCGTGGCACCACCTCGACGGTCGGCGAGAACATCATGAAGCCGCTGCTGCGCGGCAAGCGGGTGCGTTGGCTCGGCTCACTCGACCAGCCCCACACGCTCAACTATCTCGACGACATTGGCCGCAGTCTCGTGACGCTGGGCGAACGCGACGAGGCCGACGGTCAGATCTGGCACCTCCCGGCCGCGGAGCCACTCACCGGCCGGCAGTTCCTCGAGCTGTTGTTCGAGGAGGCCGGCAAGCCCCCTAAGACGGCAGTCGTCTCGCGACCGATGATCAGGATCGGCGGCCTGTTCAACGCTCTCCTACGAGAGTTGAACGAGACGCTCTACCAATTCGAACGGCCCTTCGTCTCGGATGCCTCGAAGTTCCAAGTCGCCTTCGGGCCGTTCGAGCCGACCCCGCACGCTGCAGCGGTGAGCCGCACGGTCGACTGGTTCCGAGGCCGGTACGCGGCCTGACTCCCACCGTCGGCTGTCACAACCGCTCGTCGCCAGCCGTCATCCAGTTGATGACTACAAACGATGGGGGAACAACAATGTTGGACCGAATCGTCTACACGACTGTGTTCGTCAGCGATCAGGACGAGGCGCTCGACTTCTATACGAACGTCCTGGGCCTCGAGCAGCGCGCCGACAATCCGACGCCCACCGGACCGCGGTTCCTGTCAGTCGGCGTCGAGGGTCAGGACTTTCAGCTGGTTCTCTGGCCAGGGACGCCCGGGGAGGCCCAGCCGGTAGCCGGCCGCGTCCCGGCCGCGTACACCATCGAGGCAGGGGATATCCGGAAGGCGGTCGAGGCGCTGGAATCGCGCGGCGTGAAGTTCGACACGGAGGTGCTCGAATACCCGTTTGCCTATCTCGCGGTGTTCCAGGATCCTGATGGCAACCGGCTGCAGCTGCGAGAAGGCCGCTAGTCGCCATGCTCTTGCAGCGATCCACCGAGGAGGTCGCGGCGAGGAGCTCGCGCCGGGCGTCTCGCGCATAGACGAGTTCGCCCCTGTGATCAACGCCTACGTCGTCGAGGACGTGTTGATCGACGCCGCTCGGCGCTGGGACCGAAAACGGATCTTCAAGGCGATCGAGGGCCGCGAGCTCGCCTTGGTCGGCTCACCCACGTCCACGGCGACCACAACGACGTTGCCAAGGACGTCTGCGAGGCGAGGGGTATCCCACTCGCCGTCCACGCAGGCGACGTGAACGTCATGGAGAGGAGGGCCGACCCGGGAGGAACTCGCCGAAATGGGTTTGTGGGCCCGGTTCGTCTGGCGTGCATGGGGAGGTCCGGCCCACCCGGTGGACCGCGTCCTGTCAGACGGAGACGAGGCGGCCGGCTTCGCGTGATCCACGCCCCCGGTCACAGCCCGGGTGAGGTCATCTTCTTCCGCGAGTCGGATCGCGTCGCGATCTCCGGAGACGTGATCCGCAACCTGAGCTATGCGACCGTGCGACCGCAGCTGGCGGAGCCGCTCGAGGTCTTCACCACGAGCTCACAGACCCCGGCCAGCAGCTCAAGGCCGTGGTCTTGGCGCTGGGCCGGGTCGGTCTCGCCCTCCTTAGCACTCCGGACCCCGACGAGGACATCACTAGCGACGCCTTGGTTCTGTCGCTGCGCGCGAGCTTTCGGCCCGAGCTCGCCGGCGAGGTCGAAGAGAGCTACCAGCTCGAACTCGACGGCGAACCGTACGCCATTCACGTCCAGCCTGGCCGGGCGGAAACCGCCCGGTGCGCGAACTCGAGGTGTACGGTGCCTGCCGGCGAAAGCCGGCGCACGTGCTCCTCGCTGCCCCAGAGAGCTGGCGGCGAGGCGAGCGCGAATCCGGACCGAGCGTCTGCTGAATTGCAGTTGAGACGCTCGCATCTGGCGCGGAGCAGCAGGCATGGTCTCGCCTAGCTCCTTCGCGGTGCGCGAGTTCCCGTGCCGGAATGACCCCACGCGGATGGCGGCCCGGCCCATAGTCAGCCGGCTCGCGTCAGGTTGCGTGCGCCGGCGCGGACAGCGTCTCCGAGCGCTCCCATAGCTCGGCGGCGAGGCGGTCGTCTTGCGCCTGGGCGCTCGGCTGCACCGGCCGCTGCTTCTCGACGTACTGGCCGCGCAGCTCGCCCGCGGCGGGGTCGAGTGCGAGCCACACCAGCGAGCTGGCGCCGCTCTCGGGCGAGCGCAGGAACGGCCCGGCCAGGGTGAGGCTGATTCGCGCCAGCGCGCCGTCGTTCTTGCCGAAGCCGGTGCGGATCACGCCCGGGTGGAAGCAGTTGGCCGCGATGGCGGGGTTGCGGCGCTGCAGCTCGCGCGTAAAGAGGACGTTGCAGAGCTTGCTTGTGCCGTAGACGCGGCCGGGGCGGAAGCGGCCGCGCTCGGACTGGAGGTCGTCGAGGTCGAGCAGGCCGCCCTTGTGGGCGTCGCTCGCCGTGGTCACCACGCGCCCGCGCGAGGCGGTGAGCCGCTCGAGCAGCAGGTTCGTGAGCAGGAACGGGGCGAGGTGGTTGAGCGCGAAGGTCTGCTCGAAGCCGTCGGGCGTCACATGGCGCGAGGTGAACATGGCGCCAGCGTTGTTCGCGAGCACGTCGATGCGCGGGTAGGCCTCGAGCACCTCGGCGGCGAGCCGGCGTACCTCGTCCATCCGTTCGAGGTCGGCCACGTGCTCGTGCACGGGCGCGCCGCCGCCGGCGGCGCGCGCCTCCTCCGCGGTCGCCCGCACGCGCACCGGGTCGCGGCCGACGACGCCCAGCTCGGCGCCGCGGCCGGCCAGCTCGATGGCGGCCGCCCGGCCGATCCCGCGCGTGGCACCGGTGAGGATCACGGTTGGCATCGGTGCAAAGCTACCCGGAGGTTCGGGGCGCTGACGTCACGACGCGGGCCTGCTCGCCGCGCTCTGCGGCGTCGACCCTGCCTTCGGCGGCGCGGGATACTGGGCGGGCGATGTCGGCGGAGAACGTGGAGATCGTACGCGGGTTTTTCGATGCGTACCGTCGGCATGCCATCGACGCCGCAGTTGAAGAGCTCGCCCATCCCGACATCGAGGTGCGCCCGAGCATTGTCGGAGGTCCCGAGAGCAACGTCTATCGCGGCCGTGATGGCGTCAGGAAGTTTCTGGCCGACGTCGAGGCGGCCTGGGCTGATTTCCGGATCGAGGTCGAGAGATCCGCGATCTGGGCGCCACAGTGCTGGTCCTCGGTCGATTTTTCGCGCGCGGCGAGGGGAGTGGATCCCGGTCGAGGCGGCCACAGGCTGGGTTGCCTCGGTACGCGACGGCAAGGTTCATCGATTCGCGAGCTTCACCAACAGAGAAGAAGCCCTCGAAGCCGTCGGACTGCGCGAGTAGGCGATGTCGCAGCAGAACGTGGAGGTTGTGCACCGGGCCATCGAGGCGAACCGGTCCGACGACCTGGAGGCCGCCGTCGAGGCGCTTGTCGCACTCTCGGACCCGAGCATCGAGTACACGTCCGTCATGGCCGCGCTGGAATCAAGGACGTATGTTCCAGACGCTTTCGCCGCGCGTTGGCCGCAGTGGTACCCACTGGCTACCCGTTGACGCAAACGCACCAGCCGACTGCGAGCACAAAAAAGGGCCTGCAAAAAGGGGACCTTTCTGAAGCGGCTGAAGGGATTCGAACCCTCGACCTTCTGCATCGCAATCAGTAGATCTGCGGCACCCAGGATGCCGAAACGCCTGCAAATCGCAGTTTCCGGGCGCCTGGACCGCACGCTTGCGTTCCAGGAATTGTGGGGGATACCGGGGGTTTAGACAATCAACGGACAATGAGCGATGCGGACGGCGGGCGGACTAGCGACGAGGCGGCCATTTGGTCGCAGCGCCCTCCCGGCTTCGAGCGTCAGCCGGCTTCCTGGCCGCTCCCGCTAAGACGGGCGCTCGCCCAGCGATTCCCGGCCCACATCGACGGCGGCCGCTTCACTCCGCTCGTCCACAGAGCAGCAGTGACCGGGAGCGCAATGATCCGCTGACTGACGCCTGGGATTCGTCCCAAGCGGTCACGAGGCGACTTCGCACCGGTGCGATCGCTTGGCTGTGAATGCGATCGCGACATCGTTCAAGAGCCGGTTGCCTTCTCGTGGTGGAGGCAGCCGCCGAGCACTTAGACGTTGCTCTGGTGGCGGAGCACGCGACTGAAGTCGTGGTGTCCCCGGTTCGAGTCCGGGTCTCGCCATCCGAGAACCGCCTGCTATCGCGGAACTCCTCGCAGCGCCGTGGAGCGGAGAAATGCGTGGCACGAGAGACTCGCCCGCCGGCGCCGACTGGATTACGATCGCGAGTGTGGTGCTCGAGCCGCGTGCCGAGAACGGGCTCCGGGACGTTCGCGTCGCGATCGTCGGCGCGGGATTCGGCGGCATCGGCACCGCGATCAGGCTGCGCGAGGCTGGATACGAGGACCTCGTGATTCTCGAGCGCGACGACGGGCTCGGCGGGACGTGGTGGGCGAACACATACCCGGGCTGTGCGTGCGACGTCGCGGCGCACCTGTACTCGTTCTCGTTCGCGCTGAACCCGGACTGGAGCCGCTTCTTCGCTCCGCAGGCCGAGATCCTCGACTACCTCCGGCGCGTCGCGCGCGACCGCGGGATCGAGCCCCTGATCAGGTTCGGCACGGAGGTGACGGGGGCGAGGTGGGACGAGCACGCGAGCCGCTGGCGCGTGGAGACCGATCGCGGGGCCTTGTCGGCGCAGGTGCTGGTGTCCGCCGCTGGCGGCCTCACCGAGCCGAAGCTGCCCGCCGTGCCCGGTCTCGACAGCTTCGCCGGGGCGATGTTCCACTCTGCGCGGTGGGACCACGGGCACGACCTGAGCGGCGAGCGCGTGGGCGTGATCGGGACCGGGTCGACGGCGTCGCAGATCGTCCCCGAGGTTCAAAAGCACGCCGCGCGGCTGACCGTCTTCCAGCGCAGCCCCGGGTGGGTGCTCCCCCGCCTGGACCATCCGCACAGCGACCTCCAGAAGCTGCTGCTGCGCCGGTTCCCGGCGCTGCAGCGCGCGATCCGGTCCGCCATCTACTACAACAACGAGCTCCTCATCCTCGGCCTCGTCCGGCGCCCGCGGCTGCTGGCCGGGCTCGAGCGCCTCGCGCTCGGCTACCTGAAGCGGCAGGTTCCGAACACGGAGATCCGCGCGAAGCTGACCCCCGACTACCGGATCGGCTGCAAGCGGATCATCATCAGCAGCGACTTCCTCGGGACGTTCATGAAGCCCAACGTCGAGCTCGTGACCGAGGGGATCCGGGAGATCGTGCCGGACGGCATCGTCACGCAGGACGGCCGCAAGATCGAGTTGGACACGATCGTCTTCGCCACCGGGTTCGACGTCATGAACCCGCCCCACTTCCGCCACGTCGTCGGCCGCGGCGGGCGGAGCATCCGCGACGTCTGGGACGAGGACGGCATCCGCGCCTACCTCGGGACCGTGATCCCCGGGTTCCCCAACCACTTCGTCCTGCTGGGCCCGAACACCGCGAGCGGCAACAACTCCGCGCTGCAGCCGATCGAGGCCCAGATCGGGTTCGCGATCGACGCGCTGCGCGCGATGGACGCGCGGGGCGCGACGGCGGTCGACGTGCGCCGGGACGTCATGGAGCGCTTCGACGACGAGATCCAGCGGCGGCTCGCCCCGACCGTCTGGAACAGCGGCGGCTGTCACTCGTGGTACGTGGGCCCCGACGGGCGGAACTTCACGATCTGGCCCGCGTTCGCCAACGAGTACAAGAGGCGGCTCGCGCGGTTCGACCCGGCCGAGTTCGAGCTGACGAGCGCACCGGTCGCAGTGGCCATGGGCTGATCCCCGCACACATACACTTGATCCGTGAGCGCCAAGGGCATCACCGACGAGCTGGTTCGGCAGGTCGCCAACGACCTGCGCGCCCGCTACGGCCTCGACGAGGAGGGCATGCGCGCGCTGGGCTCGCGGCTCGCGGACTCCACCGGCGCGCCCAGCGCCGAGAACATCGAGTTCGCGAAGCGCTTTACCGAGGAGCACCGAGAGACGTTCTACCGGCTCGCCAAAGGGCGGCCCAAATGCCGCCGCGCTGGTAGCCGCCCCTCGAGGACTACATCGAGTCGCGGCATACCTGCTCGGCGCCGACCGGGCAGCCATCACTTCGCTTCCACGATGCCAGAGTCCCGCCCGGTCAAGCTCGAGTTGCTGCATTCGCACGGAGACGCAGTCCCTCCGGATGGGGGTGATCGACCGGCCCGAACTCCGCGGGAGCTATTGCCCGCGCGGATCAAGACTCTCCGCTGGTGCGCGGCGCTTGCCGGCGCGGCTCGACGTCGCCTCCCGGCTGGATTATGGTCTTCTCGCGGAGACCTTGCCGATGAGACGAGCCGGGCGGAACCGCGCCCGCGCGTGCGCGGCGATCATCGGCGCGGCGGTTTCCCTGGTGGCGGCGCCCGGGGGAGTCTGGGCGGCAGCTCCCGCGACGCTCAAGGGCAGTCTCATCGGTGCCCACCTGCCCGCCGTCGGCAAGGGTGTGGCGAGCGTGCGCGCCGTGCGGCTCGGCAGTGGCGTGATGGCGGCGGCGGATTACACCGGCCGCCATGGGAGCTGGCGGATCCAGGCGCCAGCGGGGAGCTATGCGCTCATGGCCGCGGTGATGCGGTTCAACGGTGGGGAGGTGCTGAACCGGCCGGTGGCGCTGGTACGCGCGCGCTCGGGACGAACACGCACGCTTCGGCTCAGCCTCAAGCGCATGCCGAGGAAGCGGCGGGCGCGAGCCGCGGTGAGCCCGGGCTTCGGCGACGTGAGCGTCAGCTATCCGGCGGTTTGGGTGCACGACTTCAACGTGAACTCGACGGACCCCGAGCTGGGCGTTCTCCGCAAGGGCCTCGCGGCCATGGTGACCACCGATCTCTACGACAACATCCACGCGTTCAGGCCGAGCTGCCGGGCCGTGATCGTCGAACGGGAGAGGATCGGCGATGTCGTCAACGAGCAGAGGCTGCAGCAGCTGCCAGGCTTCGACCCGAGCACCAGGGTCCCGACCGGCCGCCTCATCAGGGACAACTCGTCGGTCACCGGGACCCTCACCGAGCGCGGCGGCCAGGTGACGCTTTCGGCGACGTACGTCAACAGGAGGAGCGGCAAGCGCGGAACCGTTAGCGTCCAGGGCTCTGTGAGCCAGATCTTCGCGCTCGAGCAGGAGCTCGCCGGGAAGCTCGCGCGCCTGATCTGCGACGAGAGCCCGCTGTACCTCGGCGAGGTCAGCGGCTCGCTGCGCATCGACGAGCAGGGCGAGTGCGCCGACCACGAGCAGTACAGCTACAGCGCGAACCTGCGCGACTTCAGCTCGAGCGGGTCCGCGCGGCCCTTCGCGATCGTCCAAGGCTCCGGCGCCGAGCTCGAGGGTGGGGGCGCACAGGCCTACAACGAGACTGGGAGCGGCACGTACACCCTGGACCCGTGCGAACCGGCGCAGACAGCTGGCTGCTCCACCGGCATGCAGAGACGCGCGGACGGGTCGGAGGGGATCGTGTTCTTCGACGTCAAGGGCTCAACGGTCGAGGCGACCGTCATCACCTTCGGCTGGCAGAGCACCAGCAACGGCTGCGGCACGATCACCCGGCTCGGCGAGGTCACGACGATCGGCGCGGCGCGGTTCCCGTTGAGCATTGTCGGCGCCGAGACGATCACGGCGCCCATCTCACGGCGAGACGAGACACCGAGGCTGGCGGTCGGAAGCGGCACGCTGACCCTGCGACGCGCGGAGTAATCGAGTCGCGACCCGCGAGATCTCTCCGCCAGGTTTCTGCCGGCCGGCGGCGGTTAGAGACTGCGAGGTCCCCACGCTGTTCTTCGGGATCACGGCCACGGCCGCGACGCTCGTGCCTCCGAGGGCGACGAGCAACGCGAGGCATGCGACGGCCATCGCGGGCGATGGCCGTCGCTGGGGTCGGCTGGGGAGCGCGGCGGTGATTAGCTTGCGGAGTTCCCCTTGGTGCGCCTTTCTGCGAGTCGATGTTCGGGGCGGCTCAGGTGTTGCGCAGCTCAGGTGTTGCAGGTGCCGCTGCCCTTGAGAAGCGCTGTCCACTTGAAGGAGACCCCGTCGACCCTGCGGCCGCCGGTGACGCGGCAGTGCCCTGCGCGCGTGATCCGAAGTGCGCCCTTGAACGGCTTCTCGGCCTGGAAAGTGTTGCCGCTGCGGAAGTCGCCGTCGGAGAACGATGTCTTGATGGTCTGCGTCCCCCGGTAGGTGGGGAGCGTGGCGGTGCCGGCGAAGCGAACGGGCGCTACACCCGTGATCGTTGAAGAGATGGCGCCGCTCCCGACTTCTCTGGTGACCCACCTGCCGGTGCCGCTCACGCGTCCGCCGCGGGTGACCTTGAGCGTGAAGGTCGCCCTCCCGGTGGTGCGGGTGGTCTGGCCGTACTCGCTCGAGCTGCCGCTGATGACTCCCTTGCCGGTCCAGGCGCCGGCCGGGAAGCCGGGCTTCGCGACCGCGTCGTGTGCCGGCCCGGCCGAGGCGCCGGCGCTGATGACGGCCGACGCCAGCGCGGCAATGGCCAGCGCGCTGGCGACGCGGCGGTGCAGGGCGTTCGTGTGTCTCATCGTTCCTCCTTGAGCAGTTGGTTCAGATCGCATGACCGGTGGTCGATGGTGCTCCAGCGGAGGTGCGGGCCGCTTCTAGCGAACGCCTAATGCGATTGCCGCTCCTTGCCGGCCCGGTTAGCGGAATGCCCTAGCGATGCGGGGCTCATGCGCGCCTCGTCGGCGTCATTGACCTCCGAGCTGATGGCTCAAGCGGCTCACGCGGCCCCGCGGGGTTCAGCGTCGCCCCGCGTGCTCGCCGGACGGCGGCTAGATCGTGTACGCGACCGACGAGGCTAGGCGGCCGCCCCCTCTGGCTGTGGGTGATGGACACCGTTGCGCCAACCCCTCGCCGGTACCAAGGCCATTCAAGAGCGAGTGACCGAGGCGAAGATCCCCGCGCCTCGCGGCGAGATGCCGGCCTATCTGGCGACACCTTCGAGCGAGGAAGCAAGCCGAAGCTGAGTCAGGACGAGCTCCTCGTGAAGGCGCGGGGCCGACCCATGCGAGACGTAGGTTTTCGCGTTGCCATTCGCTCAGCGCGCGGTTGTGCTCTGGGACGAGCTTCCTGGCTGAGGGGCCGCGGGTTCCGTCGTTCTGTGGGCCTCCGCCGGCCGCTGTCGGCCCCAGCCAGCACCGCGGGCGCAGGCGCCCTCACCTGGTTTAGACACTGAATAGACAATCGGGTCAGGAGAACGACCGACGATCGCCGCTCTGCGTCCCCTCATTCGACCTCGGCGAAGCCGCTGTCGGGTAGCACATGATGAGAACCGAACCTCTGGCAGTCCGCGGGCCTGCAGAAGGTCAGCGGTTCGAGTCGCCACCAAAATCCCTGCACATGACCACCTTCCCAGGGCGGTCACACGGCTGAGATGGGCGCCATTGTCCGAAGATTGTCCGGCGACGCAGACGCACCAGCCGACTGGCGACAACGAAAAAGACCTGCAAATGCAAGCCTTTTCGTAGAGCGGCTGAAGGGATTCGAACCCTCGACCTTCTGCATGGCAAGCAGTAGATCCGCGGCACCTAGGATGCAGAAATGCCTGCAAATCGACGTGTCCCGGGCGCGTGGATCACGCGCTTGCGTTCCAGGAATTGTGCGGAGATACCGGCGGTTTAGACAATGAAGTGACAATGAGCGATGCGGATGGCGGCCGACTACTGACGAGGCGGCGATTTGGTCCTCGCAGAGCCCTCCCGGCTGTTATCTCCGAGCGCACGGTGGGTCATCACGTCTCGGTGATCCTGCGCAAGCTCGACGTGCACACACGCGGCGAGGCGAGCGCGAAGGCCGTGCGCTTCGGGCTCACGGCCGCGCCGCCCACCGCCTAGACGCGCTCCCAGCTCTCGTCCCCCGAGGTGATCTCCTTGTGTGCTGAGCTGCTGATCCTCGGCGGCGTCCTCAACCGAGAGCTGTCTGTGCTTGATGTACGGGTCTCGCTCGTCTGCTGAGAATCGGGCGCGATGCATTCGGGTTCGATGCTCCGCGAGAGCAGCTCGTCGTCGCTCTGTTGGGCCGGAGCTTGCAGGGTGGAGCGCCGCGGCAGGGGCTACTGGGGATGGAACGAAGGAGGACCGAGCGACCCTGCTTCGGCCAGAGGAGAGATCTCATGTCCGTTCGAGCCATCGCGCGATGGCTTTGCGTCTCGATCGGCGCGGGGCTGTCCGCGAGCTCAACCGCGTTCGCGGCGGTCCCGCATACGGTGCTGCCGGGGGAGACGCTCTGGTCGATCTCCGCGGCGAACAATCTGACTACGCGCACGGTCGCCGTCTACAACGGCCTTCCCGAGACCGCGCAACTACTCGTCGGGACGACCATCCATGTGCCGAGCGTCGCGGAGGGCGCGGCAGCTCTCGCATCGGGGGCGCCGGCCGTCGGGCCGCCGACCATCAGCGGCGCGGCTCCGGCAAACCCTGCCCCGGGCACGGCTCCGGCCGAGACCTCGACCACGACGGTAGCTCCCGCCCCGGGCATGGGTCACATTCCTTCGCCTTACGGTGAGCTCCACCTGCTGCCTGCGGCCGCGGACGCCTGGAACGCGATGCGGGCGGAGGCGCTTGGCACATTCGGAACCGACATTTACCCCGGGGGCACGCTCTCCGCCTACCGCACGTACGAGCAGCAGGCGGAGCTCTACCGCGCCTTCCTCGCGGGCTATGGCGCGCCGGCCAACCCGCCGGGCAGCTCCTCACACGAACTCGGAGTCGCGGTCGATGTCCAGAGTCCCGAGATGCGCTCGGTCATCGACGAGATCGGCTGGAAGTACGGCTGGGGAAAAGCCCACGCTCCCGGCGAGTGGTGGCACGTGGACTTTCTCGGCGGCTGACACGCTGATAGCAGTGCAGCTAGCGTGGCCGCTGCGCTTGAACTGGCTCTGGCAGGCCGGTGACGAGCATGAAGCCGAGGCGATCGAGCGCTGGCACCAGAACGGTGGATCGCGCCGCTGGGAGCACGAGGGGCGTCCGTGGCCGAGGTCCGAATGGGAGCGCGATCGATCTCCCTGGCGGCGCGCGCTCGGGCAGCGTTAGCCGCCGCCACCCCGCTTATGAGGGTGGCATAGGCGGCCATGTTGCCATGGTGTACGCGTTGATGAGCGCCTTCGCCTGCCCCCGCCACTGGGCGATGCGGTGGCGGTCTACCGTGCGGGCATCCAGCTCACGGTGAAGTACCGCGACATGCCTACGCTCGACGCGGCCGGCGGCGCTACTGGCGAGGGTCAATGAGCTGGCCTCCAGCTACTGTGACGCCGGCGCCCGACCGGGTGGGGGGAAGGTGGTGAGCACCCCGGCGGGATCGCCGGGGCAAGTCGCTTAGCGTGGCGGGGTGATCGACACGAGGCTGAGTGTCTCGGGTGGACCCTTGGGGACCGATTCCTTGATCTGGCCGAACCCGCGTGCGTGGAACTTGAGCCCCTTGACTCCTGGCTCGAGTCGAGACTGTTCGCTCATGACGAGCACGTCCGAGAACGCGCGGTAGGGCGTGGTCACCTTGGCCGTGAGGTCGAGGATGCGGTAGCGGTCCTCTGCCGTCCCCTTGTAGTACTCGGGCCGGAAGACCACACCGACCTTGGGGTGGGCCGGCATCACGATCCCTGGTCGGGCTCCGTCGACGCCCGCCTCCCACGCCCCCTGTGCCGGGATCTGCTTCCCACGCGGGTCGTACTCCTTGGTCGTCTCGCCGAAGTACCACACGTTGCCCTGGCGGTCCTGCGTGTACCAATCGTGCGCGATCTCCTCGAGCCGGCCGTTGACGTAGAGCTTGTCCACGACGACAGTGTTCGCCACGCCCAGGATCTTCTTGGTGTGGTGGCTGACGCTGAACACGTCGACGGCCCGCTCCCCTTCCTTCAGGCCCTCGTGCCGATATGTCGTCCCCGGCTTCAAGGGAAAGTAGGGGTTGTCAACCGGAAGTTCGTAGTGGCTCGGGTCGATCTCGGTCGCCGTCGTTGGCGCAGGCTCCGACTCCGACCCGGAGCCGCCGCAGGCGGCCAGGGGCATCGTCGCCAGGCAGATCGTCAGCGCGGCGATCAGCTTCCGCGTGTGTAGCCGCCGCTCGATAGCCCACGCGACCGTCGGCTCGTCCTCGACGACCAGGATCCGCATGACCCGTAGCTTTCCCAACCAGAATGAGCACCACGTGAGAGGCGACCCGTACGCTTCCCGCTCCTCTCGCGCCGGCGAGGTCGTCGCACGCCTTGCTCGCAGCGGATGCTCTGGCGCTCTACTCGCTCCTAACCGAGCGCAGGTTTAGCCGGTTCTGCTCCTGGTCCGGGACTCCTTGATCGCGGCCGGCTCTCAGCTCACCGAGTCGGCACCTCGAAACGTCAAGGGTGGCCGCTCGTGTTGAAGCCCGGTCGAAAACTGGCCCTCTTGCGCCGGTTGAAAGTTTTCGACTGGCGAGAGGGGGTCAGTATTCAGCGGGCGCCCACACGACCGCGCGGTTTCGGGCGCGGCCCCGTCTCAGACCTCACCGCCGTCTCATCGCCGATGCCTAGCCTCCGGCGCGAATCCGGGCAGACGCGCCCGGTCGGCGAGAAGGAGGTGACGAAATGTCCCGGTATAGACGCGCGGTTCTCGCGGGGATCATCGCCGCGGCACTTGCAGTCTCGGTGCCCGCGACCGGACTCGCGAACACGGGTGGTCAGCCGCATAGCACCACACCGTGCCCGACCAAGAGCCACAGCGGCAAGCACAAGGGAGCCACCCATGGGAAGAAGATGGGTGCGCTGAACGGCAAGAAGTGCGGCCTGCGGTAGCCAAGGATGCCGCTGGCCGAGACGCGAGTCAAGGAACCCAGAAGCCCGCTCATGAAGCGGGCTTCTGGCCGAGCGGCTGAAGGGCACACCCATGACCTCACGTTTATGAGTGGTTCTCCGCCGTGTGAAGGGCGGGCTGAGGCGGGCATGGGAGCGCGAGAAACGCCTGGAAACGCCCGGTTCGCGGGAAGTCGTGCGCGCCGGGTGGACCCGCCCGTATTCGCGCTGGTGGACCCGTGGTGGACCCGCGCCAGAGGGGCGCCCACGCCGGCCGCCGCACCGAGATGGCCCGGACGGGGACCAACCCCGGCGGAGCGGCGCCATGCAAGAAGAAGACGCCGCGGCCGCCCTCGACGTCCGTGCACTCTGAGCGGCTTGGGGCACCCAATGGGCACCCGGCCCGGAAATCGCCACGCAGGACCGTGGCCAGCAGCACCGCCGAGACGCCGTTTGAGGCTCTGTAGAGCTGGATCCGGAGAGCGGCTGAAGGGATTTGAACCCTCGACCTTCTGCATGGCAAGCAGTAGATCTACGGCACCCAGGATCCAGAAATGCCTGCAAATCGGCGTTTCCGAGCGCCTGGACCGCGCGCATGCGTTCCAGGAATTGTGCGCAGATACCGGGGGTTTAGACAATGAACGGACAATGAGCGATGCGGACGGCGACCGGACTAGCAACGAGGCGGCCATTTGGTCCTCGCAGAGCCCTCCTTGCTTCGAGCCTCAGCCGGCTTCCTGGCCGCTCCCGCTACGACGGGCCCTCGCCCAGCGATTCCCGGCCCACATCGACGCGGCGCCTCGCGCCGCTCGTCCATAGGAGCGGCAGTGACGCGGGAGGCACTGACGCTTGGGTTCGTCCGTTCCAGTCGTCTGGCGCCCGACCTGCGACTCGCTCCCAACCAGGCGAAAGCAGGAGTCGTTCGTGCCACCTGTGGTATCGATACCGCATGCCTATCTCGTCGTTGGATCGTGACCTGGCCGAACTTGCCGCTGCGGTGCGACTGGATGGAACCCTCGCCGCGCTCGCGGGTCGCGCGTCCATAGGCGACGCCTACATGCTCGGCATGCTGGTGAGCGGTATGACGATCTATGGACGCACGACCTCGCCCGTAGATTTATTCGCGCGGATCAACGAGGAGAACGCGAAGATGATCGCGCGCGGTCGCGCACACGGTGCCGAGAGCTGGTCGGATCAGGAAATTCGCAAGGCGATCGAGGACGGCGACACAACCGTGACACTGACCGACGCGACCGTGTTCCCTCCGGGGTCGCCGCGCTACGACGTGCCGCTGCTTCGCATCCGACTTGCGCAAGTCGCCGGCTGGTGGCTCGTTCCGACCGACGCCGAAGGCAAGGCGTCGTTCACGCACCCGTCCGCTGGTTAGCTCGCGGCTTCCGCCGCCGCCAGCTCGGAAACGCACAACTCGCCCGACCGCTCCCAGGCGTGCAAGAGGCGCAGCCTGCAGCAGTGAGGGCGACGCCCTCGAAGCCGCCGGGCTGCGGGAGTAGGCGGATTTCGCGTCAGCGATGCCGCTAGGAGCGGCGCAGGGCGCTACGCGGAGGCCGCCAGCTCGTCCGCGTTCTTCCTTGCCACGGCCGCGTCTAGCACGGCGTACTCGGCTTCCACGGCCGCCGCCTCGGCGAAGTCGACTGCGTCGAGCGCGTCAGCCTCCGCCCAGTCGGCGTCGCGCTTGGCGCTGTCGATGTCGTGCTCGGTCTTCTTCTCCGTGATGCGCGTTCGGATTCGCTGGACGTGCTGGTCCCAGCTGCTCTGGACCTCGTTCCAGTGAGCTTCAGCCTTGTCGGACGTGTCCTGTGCCTTGGCGCGCAACTCGGCGGCGCGATCGTCAGCCGCCTTGCGCGCCTGCTCAGCCGTCGCGCTCAACTCGGCTTTGTCCTGCGCAGCCGCCTCCTTGATCTCGCTCTCGGCCTGCTCGACATGCTGTTTGAGTTCTGTGAAGCGGTCTGACGCCGACATGTCCGCGACTCCTCCTCCGAGGTGGATGATGGAAGGAGATCCGGGTATAGCACGCCCGAGGTTGCGCGTCATTCACATCTGAGCGGAGCTGGGTGCGGGTGCTTGGTCGCCCGCCAGCCCGGCAAGGCGCCATGCGATGCGCCGTGGACTTTCAGATCGGGACGAGGCCCTGGAAGCCGCCGGACTGCGGGAGTAGGTGGGAACCCGCCTTTGGCCGGTCACTCAAGCACGGTGAGAGTTTCTCGCATCGGGATACGGCAGGTGAGGGCACGATCAAAGCCGGCGCGGATACTCGCGTTCTGGCAGGCGCATACACTGCGGCGGCAATGAAGCGCTCGGGCGGGCGGTTCGAGCACGCGTACGTGGACGCCGACGGCCTGCGCCTCCGCGTCGGGCGCCATGGATCTGGGCCGCCGCTGTTCCTCATCACCGGAATCGGCGCTCACCTGGACATGTGGGCGCCGTTCGCACCTCACGCCGGCGAGCGCGAGCTGATCGCGTTCGACCCGCCTGGCGCTGGGCTTTCACAGCGGCCGCGTCGCCCGCTGCGGATGAAAGCGCTTGCGCGCGTGGTAACGGCGCTGCTGGACGGCCTCGGGCTCGAGCGCGTCGACGTGCTCGGCTACTCGTTCGGCGGCGGCCTCGCGCAGGAGCTGGCCTACCGTGCGCCCGAGCGCGTCCGACGCCTGGTGCTATGCGCCACGGCCCCGGGACTCGGCGGCGTGCCACCCAAGCCGATGGCGGCGCTCATGCTCGCCACGCCCGCGCGCTACTACCACCCGCGACTGCTCGAGCTGAGCCTCGCGCACATCGCCGGCGGACGCACGCGGCGCGAGCCCGGCGTGCTGGCTCAGCACGCGGGGGAGCGCCTGCTGCACCCCCCGTCGCCGCTCGGTTACGCCTACCAGCTGTACGCGGCCGGCGGCTGGTCGAGCCTGCCATGGCTGCACCGGATATCGCAGCCGACGCTGGTCGTCGCGGGGGAGGACGACCCGAGCGTGCCGCTGCGCAACGGCCGGATGCTCGCCGCACGCATCCCGGACAGCCGCCTGCACATCGTCGAGGGGGGCGGTCACCTCTTCCTGCTCGACGAGCCCGAGAGCGTCGCGCGCCCTATACGCGCGTTTCTCGACGCCGCCTGACTGCGCCCTCTGTTCCGGAGGATTGTGGGCGGCCCACAACGCGCGTGCGCAAGGTTGTTCTCCCAAGGGAATGACACGGCCGCCGCGCTGGGCGAAGGTGAGCGCATGACCTCAGCCGACACAGTTACCTCAGTGCGACGGCAGCCGCACGGCCCGCGGCGCGTCCGAGGCGGTGAGCGCGGCCGTGGACGTGCTGCTGGCAGACGCCGCTCTCGACCGGCGCGTCCCGTTCGTCACCCCAGGGCCGGCCCTTCGCGTCGCCGGCGGCCTTGCGCGGCGGCCCGTGCGGACGGCGCGGCGCGTCGCGTCGCTCGGCACCGAGCTGACCCGGGTGGCGACCGGGCGTTCGCAGCTGCGCGCGAGCCGCCGCGACCGGCGCTTCGCCGACCCGGCGTGGGAGTCGAGCTGGCTGTTCCGTCGGCTGATGCAGAGCCATCTCGCCGTCGAGGAGACGGTCGACGGCTTGATCTCCGAGGCCTCTCTCGACTGGCCCCGCGAGCGCCAGGCGCGGCTCGCGGCGAGCAACGTCCTCGACGCACTGGCGCCGAGCAACTACGCCTGGTCGAACCCGGCCGTGATCAAGGAGACCGTGGATCAGGGCGGCGTGAACCTGGCGCGCGGCGCTCGCCGCTTCGCGGAGGACTTTCCGCACCTGCCGGCCACGGTCGACACCACGAAGTTCGCCGTGGGCGAGAACCTCGCGGTGACGAAGGGGTCGGTCGTGCTCCGCACCGAGGTCTTCGAGCTCATCCAGTACGCCCCGCAGACGAAGGAGGTGCGCGAGGTTCCGCTGCTCTTCGCGCCGCCGACCATCAACAAGTTCTACGTGCTGGACCTCGCCCCCGAGCGGAGCATGGTCGAATGGCTGCTGCGCCAGGGCCAGCAGGTCTTCGCCATCTCGTGGCGCAATCCGGACGCCGACCAGGGCCACTTCGACTTCGACACCTACGCCGCGGCGGTGCTCGAGGCGCGCGACGCGGTCGCCGCGATCACCGGGCAGAGCGCGGTTCACGTCAACGCCGCGTGCTCCGGCGGCATGATCGCGGCGGGCGCGCTGGGACATCTGGCCGCGGAGGACCGGCTCGGTGAGATCGCGTCGCTGACGCTGATGGTGGTAGCGCTCGACAACGAGCGCGCCGGGACGGCTGCCGCGTTCGCCGGCCGCGACGTCGCGGCGGCGGCCGTCGCAGAGTCCGCGCGCCGTGGCTACGTCGACGGCCAGGCGCTCGCCGGCGTGTTCACATGGCTGCGCCCGAACGACCTGGTGTGGAACTACGTCGTCAACAACTACCTCATGGGGAAGGCGCCGCCGGCGTTCGACGTCCTGTACTGGAACCAGGACAGCGTCCGGCTCGCCGCGGGCTTGCACCGCGACTTCATCAGGATCGGGCTCGAGAACGCCTTCGCGGAGCCCGGCGCGCTCGAGGTGCTCGGCACGCCGGTCGACCTCGGCGCCGTCGACCTCGACAGCTATGTCGTCGCCGGCCTGACCGACCACATCATCCCGTGGGAGAACGCTTATCGCAGCACGCAGCTGCTCGGCGGCTCGTCGCGGTTCGTGCTCTCGACGAGCGGCCACATCCAGGCCCTCGTGAATCCGCCCGCCCCGGATAGCCGCTCGACATACCGCGTGACCGACGACCCGCCCGCCGACGCCGAGGGATGGGCGCGGTCGGCGCCGAAGCAGCCCGGGAGCTGGTGGCCCGACTACGACGGGTGGCTGGCCGCGCGCTCCGGCGAGCTGAAGCCCGCCCCGAAGCGACTCGGCGGCGGCGGCTTCAAGGCGATTGCGAAGGCGCCGGGCACGTACGTCCACGCAGCCTGAGAGGAGTCCGATGACGACCCGGTCCCTGCCCTATGCCCACCTCGGCGAGGCGCTCGCCACGGACTACTTCCAGGTCCGCGAGCAGTTCACGGACGAGCAGTGGGACCACTTCATCACCACGCGCCGCTTCGTCGACGAGGAGGTGCTGCCGGCGATCAACGACTACTGGGAGGCCGCGGAGCTGCCCTGGCCGCTCATGCGCCGCCTTGCGGACCTGGGCCTCTACGGCGAGGACATCACCGGCTACGGGTGCCCGGGCATGAGCCCGCTCGCGCGCGGCCTCGTCAACATGGAGCTCCACCGTGGCGACGGCAGCCTCGGCACGTTCCTCGGCGTCCAGTCGGGGCTCGCCATGAAGTCGATCGATCTGCTCGGCAGCGAGGAGCAGAAGGAGCGCTGGCTGCCGGCCATGGCAAGCCTGGATGCGATCGGCGCCTTCGCGCTCACCGAGCCCGCCCACGGCTCCGACTCGGTCGCGCTCGAGACGACCGCTCGCCGCAATGGCGGCGAGTGGGTGCTGGACGGCGCCAAGCGTTGGATCGGCAACGGCTCCATCGCCGACGTCGTCGTCGTCTGGGCCCGCTCGGAAGAGGACGGTCAGGTCAAGGGCTTCCTGGTCGAGACCGACACGCCGGGGTTCGAGGCCGAGACGATGACGGGGAAGGGCGCCGCGCGCGCGATCTGGCAGGCGGAGATAGAGCTCCACGGTGTGCGCGTCCCCGACAGCGCCCGGCTGCCGGGGGCGAACACGTTCAAGGACGCGGGACGCGTGCTCGTGACGACCCGCTCGACGTGCGCGTGGGCCGCGCTCGGGCACGCCGTGGCGGCGTACGACGCGGCTCTTACCTACGCCAAGGAGCGCGTCCAGTTCGGGAAGCCCCTCTGCAGCTTCCAGATCGTCCAGGAGCGCCTCGTCCGCATGCTCTCGGAAATCACCGGCATGCAGCTGTACTGCATGCAGCTCGCCCGCCTCGAGGAGGCCGGGCAGCTCGACCGACACGATCGCCGGGCTGGCGAAGTTCAACAACACCCGCAAGGCACGCGCGGTGATCGCCGACGCGCGCGACATGCTCGGGCGGCAACGGCGTCCTGCTGGCTAACCACGTGATCCGCCACATGGGCGACGTCGAGGTCATCCACACCTTTGAGGGCACCGAGACGATGCAGGCCCTGATCGTCGGGCGCGACATCACCGGCGTAGGCGCGTTCGCGTGACCATGCCCGCCCGCGGGCCGGGCGGATGGGGGTACGATCGATGGCGACATGGCCACCTCGGCGTCAGCCGAACGGGACGCCGTCCGCGACGGATGCCGCGGCGCGCGCGGTGCGGGAGCTCGCCGCTGACCTGCTGCCGTCGACGCGAGAGATCTCGCAAGACCTCGTAGAGCATCTCACCGCCGCGCTGCCCGAGCTGGCGGCGGGCGACGACGAGCTGCGCGAAGAGATGCTCGCCAGCGCTGAGGCGAACATCGATCAGGTGCTGCGACTCCTGCGCGCCGGCGCGGATGCCGACGCGCTCGTGGTGCCGATCGAGGTCGCCCAGTTCGTCCGCGGCCTCGTACGCCGCGGGGTCACGCTGCCGGTGCTGCTGCGCTCCTATCGCCTCGGGCACGCGTGGTTCTGGGATCGCTGGTCGCAGGCGCTGCACGACCGCATCGACAGCTTCGAGGATCTCCTCGCGGCGCAGGAGCAGAGCTCGGCGTTCATGTTCGCCTACGTGGACCGCATCTCCGGCATCCTCGTGGAGAAGTACGGCAGCGAGCGCGAGCGAATGGCACGCGGCGCTGCGCAGCTGCGCGGAGACACCGTCCGCTCGATCCTCGCCGGCGAGCCGATCGACGAGGAGCTCGCCGTACAGAGGCTCGGCTACGAGCTGCGCCGGCACCACGTGGCGCTGCGGGTGTCGAGCAGTGGGAGTGAGGTCCGCGGGCTGGAGCGGGCCGCGCGCGAGGCGGCGGCCGCCCTGGGACCGGGTGAGCCGCTCGTGATTCCGTCCGGCGTGGCGAGCCTGGATGTGTGGTGCGGCTCGTACGATCCTCCTACGGCCGCGGCCCTCGAGGGCTACGTGCCGCCCGATGGGGTGCGCGTTGCGTTCGGCGGGGCCGGCCGGGACGTCGCCGGATTCCGCCGGACTCATGCCGAGGCCATGCAGGCTGCGCGCGTGGCCGCACTCGCCGGCGATTCGGCTACGGCGGTGACGAGCTACCAGCGCGTCGAGCTCGTGTCGCTGCTGGCGGGCGACCTGCCGAGGGCGCGCAGGTTCGTCGCGGCGCAGCTCGGCCCGCTCGCGTCGACAGCCGAGCCCGCGGAGCGGCTGCGCGAGACCGTTCTCGCGTTCCTCGTCGCCGGGGGCAGCGGCACCCGCGCCGCCAAGGAGCTCTACGTGCACCAGAACACCGTGACCTATCGCGTCAAGCGCGCGGAGGAGCTGATGGGGCGGCGGGTCAACCACGACCCGGTCGAACTGGTTTGCGCGCTCACGCTGGCCGCCGCCCTTGGAGCCGCCGTGCTGGCCGACGAGGTCGCCGCTCGCTGAGTCATCCAAGCGTCTTGTGGCGCGATCACAACGCGCCGCGGAACTTCGTCGCCTGCGCCCATAGGCCGCGGCGCCGGACGTCCGTAGGTTCCGATGTGCGAACCAGCAATCGATACGAGGAACCGATGTCCGCCACCCAGATCGTGAACGTCCCCCTGGCCGACCTCCCGGAGGCGCGCGCCGGCGCCGAGCCGCACGCGCCCGCGCTCGCCGACGACGCGGTCACACTCGACAACGCCGCGTTCGCCGACCGCGTCGCCCGCGCGGCCGCGCTGCTCGACCGCCTCGGCGTTCGCGCCGGCGATGTCGTTGCGATCGCAATGCCGAACCGGGTCGAGCTGATCGTCGCCCTCTTCGCGGCCTGGCGTCTGGGCGCAGCCGCGACGCCCGTAAACCCCGCGCTCACTCCGACCGAGATGCAGTATCAGGTGGATGACGCCGGCGCCAAGGTCGTGATCGGCGACGGCCTCGAGCTCGACGCCACAGTCGTCGACGTCGACGCGCTCGCGGCGGAGCCGTCCGCCTACCGGGCGGCCGCCGACATCCGACCCGACTCGCTGGCGCTGCTGATCTACACCAGCGGAACGACCGGCAAGCCGAAGGGCGTAATGCTCGACCACGCCAACATCGCCGCGATGTGCGACATGACGCGCGCGGGTCTCGGCATCACGGCTGTCGACCACAGCCTGCTGATCCTTCCGCTCTTCCACGTCAACGGCATCGTCGTCGGGACGCTGACGCCGTTGCTCGCCGGTGGCCGCGTGACGGTCGCGGGCCGCTTCAGCCCGAAGACCTTCTTCGGGCTCGTCGAGCGGATCCGCCCGACGTACTTCTCGGCCGTGCCGGCGATCTACGCGATGCTGACCTCGATGCCCGAGGCCGAGACGGCCGACACGTCATCGCTGCGGCTCGTCGTGTGCGGCGCGGCCCCGATGCCCGCCGAGCTGATCGCCCGCGTCGAGGACGTCCTCGGCGTCGCGCTCGTCGAAGGCTACGGGCTCTCCGAGGGTTCTTGCGCCTCGACGCTCAACCCCTTCGACGGCGTCCGCAAGCCCGGCACGGTCGGCCTCCCGCTGCCCGGCCAGGAGGTGCGCGTCGTCGACCAGCTCGGCAATTCTGTTCCGCAGGGAGAGCGCGGGGAGATCGTCATCCGCGGCGCCAACGTGATGCGCGGCTACCTCAACCGGCCCGAGGACACCGCCAAGACGATCATCGATGGCTGGCTCCATACCGGCGACGTCGGCATCTTCGACGAGGACGGCTACCTGCGGATCGTCGACCGCATCAAGGACATGATCATCCGCGGCGGCGAGAACATCTACCCCAAGGAGATCGAGACGGTCCTCTACAGCAACGATGCCGTGCTCGAGGCCGCGGTCGTCGGACAGGCGGACGACGTGCTCGGTGAGGTCGTCGTCGCCTACGTCTCGGTCCGGCCCGGGGCGACTGTCACGGTCGAGGAGCTCGAGGCGCTGTGCGCCGAGCGGCTCGCCAAGTACAAGCGCCCGGTGGCGATCGAGCTCCTCGACGAGATCCCCAAGAATCACGTCGGCAAGATCGACAAGCCGGCGCTCAGGAAGGAAGCTGTGATCGAGGGAGAACGCCCGTGAAGCTCCGCGTGACAGCCCAAGGACTGATCGGCGAGGACGCCGAGCGAGGGCGCTGGGTACGCCTTCCGGGCTCTGAGGACCTGCTGTCTTTCCTGGCGGGCGGCGACGAGGCGTGGGCGCGGGCCGAGGCCGCGATGGCAAGCGCGCCGCAGGCCGATCCGAGCACCGCCTTGCTGCCCTTCCACCCGCGCTCGATCCGGGCGTTCATGCTGTGGGAGCAGCACGTGATCGACTCGAGCCGGATGCTCGTGAAGAGGTTCTTCCCGGCACCGATGGCGAAGGTCATCCTGGGGTACGAGCGGCTCACCGGCAGGACGTTCCCGAAGCTCAAGCCGAACGACCGCTTCCGAGAGGCGCCGACATTCTACGTCGCGAACCACACGTCGGTGCTCGCCGACGGCGAGGACATGTGGTGGCCGTCGCACACGAAGTACCTCGACTTCGAGCTCGAGCTCGCCTGCGTGCTCGCGAAGCCGCTCGTCGACGCGACGCCGGAGGAGGCGATCGACGCGGTGGGCGGCTGGTTCATCCTGAACGACTGGAGCGCGCGCGACGTTCAGGCGGACGACGCGCGGCGCAACATCTTCGGCCCCGTCATCAAGTCGAAGACGTTCGCCAATTCGATCGGCTTCGACGTCGTGACCGCGGACGCGGTGCCGGACTGGACCGCGATGCGCGGCCGCGTGCGCGTCGACGGCGAGCTCTGGTGCGAGGGAACGACGGCGAATCCGCAGCACACGCTCGGCGCGATGCTCGCCTACGCGTCCGCCGGCGAGAAGCTCGACGCGGGTGACGTGATCTCGACGGGCACGATGCCCGGCTGCTGCGGGCTCGAGCTCGACCGCTGGATCCAGCCGGGACAGACCGTCGAGCTCGAGATCGACGGGATCGGCACGCTCACCAACCGGATCAGCCCGACCGCGGTGCCCGTGTGATGGCCGACTGCGACGTGCTCATCTGCGGCCTCGGCCCGGTGGGCCAGCTGCTCGCGCTGCTGCTCGACGACCTCGGGGTGTCGGTCATCGCCTTCGATAAGGCGAGCGAGCCCTACGACCTGCCGCGCGCGGCCGTCGTGGACGACGAGGTCATGCGCATCTTCCAGGCCGCCGGCGTGGACCGGGAGGTCATGCGAGCCGCGCAGGTCGCGCCGGTGGTGAGCCTCGTCGATCGCAGGGGGCGGGCGACGGAGGTGTTCCGCTTCGGCGACAGCGAGCTCGGGCACCCGCCGCTCGTCTCGATCCACCAGCCGTCGTTCGAGCGCGTGATGGTCGCGGCGCTCGAACGGCGTGGCGTCGACCTGCGCTGGGAGCGACGGCTCGACTCGCTGGACCGCCGCGGCCGCGATGTCAGCGCCTGGGTGCGGCCCTCGGGCGGCGGGCCCGCCACCGAGCTGCGCGCGCGCTACCTCGTCGGTTGCGACGGGGCCCGCAGCGCCGTGCGCGCCCGGCTGGGCGTCGCGTTCGGCGGGTCGACGTTCGCTCAGCGCTGGCTCGTCGTGGACGGCACGCTCGACCGGCCGCTCGCGCGCGCGCCGCACCCCCATTTCGTCGGCGATCCGGCGCGGCCGGCCGTCTGTCTGCCGATGTCGCCCGGCAGGCACCGCTGGGAGTGGATGATCCACCCGGGGGAGGACGCGGAGCGCTTTCTCGCGCCGGGGCGGATCCGCGAGCTGATGGAGCCGTGGATCACGGACGAACGGGTCGAGGTCGAGCGGGCGGTTGTCTACACGTTCCATGCGCGGCGAGCGGAGCGGTGGCGTGCCGGGCGGGTGCTGCTCGCGGGCGACGCCGCTCACACCATGCCGCCGTTCGTCGGCCAAGGCTTCAGCTCGGGGGCGCGCGACGCGGGGAACCTGGCGTGGAAGCTCGACGCGGTTCTGCGCGGCGCACCGGAGCGGCTGCTGGACAGCTACCAGGTCGAGCGATGCCGGCACGTGACGAAGATGCAGAACTTCGCAATCCGCTGGGGCGCGGCGGTGCAGACGCGGCGGCCCGGGCTGGCCCGGCTGCGCGACTCGGCGATCGGCGGGCTCGAGAGCACCGGCGTGCTCGATTGGCTCCAGTCGCGCGCAAAGCCGCTGCCGACCGCGGCCGCCGGAGCGTTTGCGAACCGTCCCCATCCGTTTCCGCCGAACCGCAAGGTCGGGGCGCTGTTCCCGCAGCCCGTGATCGACGGCGTCCGCCTCGACGACCGGCTTGGGACGGGATGGGGCGCTGTGTCGGCCTCCCCCGAAGCCAGTGCGCGCCTGCGCGCGGCGGGACTCACCGTGCTCGATGGCCCGGACGACGCCTGGCTTCGCCGCCACTCGCTCGACTTCGCGCTCCTGCGCCCCGACCGGTACGTCTTCGCGTGCGGGGCCGCGGCGGAGGCCGGAGCCGCGGCAGCCGCCGCCCGGCGGCTGGTTGGGGATGGGCTGCGAAGCGCAGCGATTGCCTCGCGCGGGGCGGTGGCGGCGTGATCGCGCTGCTCGGCGCGACGGGCACGATCGGGCGGCACGTCGCCGCTGACCTCGCCGAGCGCGGCGCCGATGCGCGCGCGGTCGTGCGCGACCCGAGCCGAAGCGATGTGCCGCTGCCGGTGGTGCACGGAGACCTGACGCGGCCGCAGACGCTCCGCGCGGCGTTCGACGGAGCCGAGCGGCTGCTGCTCCTGACACCGCACGGTCCCGATCAGGATCTGCACGAGGCGGCGGCGGTCGAGGCCGCGGTCGCCGCCGGGGTGCAGCGGATCGTGAAGGTGTCCGGCGGGGCCCCCTCGCTCGGGCCGAACGGTCCGTCGCCGACGGCGGTCGGCCACTGGCGCACCGAGCGGCTGATCGAGGCGTCGGGCCTGCGCTGGACGTTCCTGCGGCCGAGCTTCCTGATGCAGAACCTGCTGTCGCTGCCGCTGACCGGCGGCCTGCTTCTCGCGCCGATGGGCCATGCGCCGGTCGCCATGGTCGACGCGCGCGACGTCGCCGCCTGTGCGGTCGCGGCCCTGACGGGGAGCGACGGCGACGGCGCCTGGCACCTTACGGGACCCGCGGGGGTGACGTTCGCCGATGTCGCGCCGCATCTTGGGGCGCGGCGCTACCTGAACCTCCCGAGGAAGGTCGCGGCGGCAGCCATGCGCAGGCGCGGAGCGTCGGCGTTCGAGGTCGAGCACGCCATCGGCATGGCGGCATATCTGGCCTCGGGCGCCGACGGCGCCCCGACGAACGACGTCCGCCGGCTGACCGGCCGCCCGCCGCGGTCGCTCGAGCAGTTCTTCAAAGACGAGAAAGGCACATGACACCGATGGTCACACGGATGGGCCACATCGCTTTACGCGTCCCGGATCTGGACGCCTCCGTCGCGTTCCAGCAGGACGTGCTCGGGATGGTCGAGACCGAGCGCAGCGCAGGCGTGAGCTACCTCACCTGCAACGAGCGCCACCACGAGCTGATGCTGATCCAGGACCCGGTGCGGCGCGGCTACGACCAC
>CAWJFG010000020.1:0-247798 GCA_963842015.1 uncultured Acidimicrobiales bacterium
TTCGTGTGCAGCGGGTGGGCGACCGTGTGCGTCGGACCGGTCTCGGCCTGCCTCGGCAACCTCGCGACCGTCCTCGAGCGTTGGGACGACGCGGCGGGGCACTTCGGCGAGGCGATGCGAACAGCGCGCCACGCCGGGCGCACCTCCCTTCCTCGCACAGACACAGCTCGACTTCGCGTCGATGCTCCTGCAGCGAGGCGAGGCCGTGGATGCTCTCGATCTGGCGGAGCAGGCGCTCGCCGGGGCCGAGCATGTCGGCATGGCGAGGTTGGTGCGCCTGGCCACGGCCCTGAAGCGAGAGGCCGAGGCAGTCCTTCTCCCTGTGCAGAACACTCCCGGCGACCGGAGCCCCTCAGGTCAGGATGGCAGTCGTCAGCGTGACGACGAGTGGCCTGGTGACCACGCCGCCGAAGTCGCTCCGAACGAACGCCTCGATGTCATCGAGCAATCCGCGCCGGTCGGGCTCGTCCATCGTCTGAGTGCCCAAGTAGGTCGACATGAGCTTCCGGTAGCCGGCGGCGCTGTAGCTCTGGTTCCAGTCGTACCGGCGGACGGCGACACGCTCGAACCGACGATCCGCCTCCAGCACCCCACGGATCGGCGGGTCGACACCGCCACGAGTCGGCGCCGGAGGCCCCGCATGACCCTGTCCGTATCGTTCGTAGATCGGTTTGGCTGCGGCGAAGAACCCCTGATCCTCGGGTGAGTCGACCTGGATCAGATCGACGATCGCGAGGACACCACCCCCTCGCAGGATCGCGGCCGGCCGATCCTACGGCGCCCGGCGAGAGATCCAGTGGAAGGCCGTGGCAGAGAGCACGGCGTGTCGCGCTGCTCGGGTCGATGTTCAGCACCTCGAAGTCACCGACGGTGACTCGGAGCCGTTCGGAGGGAAGGTTCGCGTGCAGCTTGGCGGCCATCGCAGGGCCGATCTCGATGGCGCGGACCGAACCACCTCGGGCGAGGAGATCCCTGGTCGCCTGCCCTGTCCCGGGCCCGACTTCCAGGATCTCGGGATCGGCTGGCAGCAGGTCGAAGAGCGCGTCGAACAGGCCGGCGGGGTACGTGGGCCGCACCTTGTCGTAGGTCTCGGCGACCTGGTCGAACGAGACCCTTCCGTCGTTCGGTCGGCTCACGGAGGAATCCTCGCGCCGGTGGGATCGGATCTGGCGATGCCGGGGGTGCCGTGTATCGCCGGCGTATCGAAAATCGCGTACGCCACCGCAACAGGCTTCCGTCTTCAGTGGCGGCATGGACCACCGCGCCTCCCTGTCGGCGCCAGCCCGTCGTACGCGCAGGATCGTGCTCGTCAGTCTGGCGATCCTCGGTGTCAGCGATCGCTGCGTTCGTCGTGCAGCCGTCGCTCGTGGCGTCCGCTCAGTCGGGCTCGTCGGCCGAGGTCGGCCAGTCGACCGGTAGCGCAGCCGCGCTGGACGAGGCTGACGGTGATTCCCGACGGCGTGGTGGACGAGGGTGACGGGTCATTCCCGACGGCGTGGTGGACGAGGCCGACGGCGTCATTCCCGACGGGGTGGCGGTCTCGGTGTTCGACGACGAGATGCCGGCGGTGGGCAACCTCGACCCGGATCTCCTCGATGCCCTGCGTCGGACGGCGACGACGCAGAAGCCGACGGCGTCGGGCTTCGGGTCAACAGCGGTTGGCGGTCGCCCGAGTATCAGCAGCAGTTGTTGCAGGAGGCGGTCGTCGAGCACGGCTCGCAGGAAGAGGCCGCGCGGTGGGTGTCCACTGCCGGAGACGTCTGCTCACGTGTCGGGTGACGCGGTCGACATCGGCCCGTCCGAGGCCGCGGCGTGGCTGTCCGAGCACGGTGCCGCGTCCGGGCTGTGCCAGATCTACGGCAACGAGCCCTGGCACTTCGAGCTGCGTCCCGATGCGGTCGACGACGGTTGCCCGCCGATGTACGCGGATCCGACCGAGGACCCGAGGATGCAGCCGTGAATCGGGTGCCGGTCGCGCGCCGCGCCGATCAGGCGCCCTTCCACCGCCGACCTTGCAGACGCTGCCTGGGGCGGTGGCGGCGAACGTGGTCGAGGTTCGGGCGCGGACGCGGAGCACGATCATGGCCGTGGTCAAGGCCGACGGCTACGGCCACGGCGCCGTCACGGTCGCCAGAGCTGCGGTTGCCGCCGGGGCCGGGTGGCTCGGGACGACGAGCGTCGCGGAGGCCGCGTGCGTTGCGCGCCGCGCGGTTGGCGGTGCCGATCCTCACCTGGCTGCACCCCTCCGGGATCGACGCGGAGGCGGCGGCAGCCGGCCAGGTCGATGTCGCGGTCGGGTCGGTGGACGAGCTCGGCGCGCTGCTCGCGCACGCCGCGTCGACGGTGCGGGTCCACCTCCACGTGGACACCGGGATGTCCCGGGGCGGCTGCCCCCGCGGGCAGTGGGACGAGCTCATCGGTCTCGCCCAGCGTGGTCAACAGGCTCGGAAGGTCCGCGTCGTGGGGGTCATGGGGCACTGCCGCTGGCCGACCGGGCCGACCCCGCGGCGAACGCGTCGGCGGTTGCTCGCATGCCGAGGCGCAGCAGGCGGTCCGGGCGGCGGGGCTCGGCTCGCCGCTCGCCCACCTCGCGGCCACGTCGGGGACGCTGACCGACCCGGCGACCCACCTCGACATGGTCCGCGTCGGGGCGGGACTGGTCGGCATCGATCCCTCCGGGACCGTGGAGATGCACGGCGCGTCCCGCCTGACCGCACCGATCGTGCACACGGCGGCGGTCGGGGCCGGCACGCCGGTCGGCTACGCCGGCACGCACGTCACCGATCGCGCCACCCACCTCAGCGTCCTCCCGGTCGGGTACGCCGATGGGATCCCACGAGAGTGCTCGCCCCGGGCCGGCGTCGAGATCTGCGGGCGCCGGTTCCCGGTCGTCGGACAGGTCTCGATGGACCAGATCGTGATCGACACCGGTGCCGAGTCCTTCCCGGTCGGCACGTCCGCGACGGTGTTCGGCCCGGACGGGGGCGCGACCCCGACCATCCAGGACTGGGCTCGTTGGGCCGGGACCATCCCGCACACCATCGTCACCGGCATCGGGCCGCGCGTGCACGAGGAGCGTCGCGTGACACGGCGAATCGTGGTGATCGGCGGCGGGGAGAACGCCGAGCACGACGTCTCCCTGGCCACGGCCGCCGCGGTCGCAGAGGCGCTGCGTTCCAGCGGGTTCGAGGTCGACGAGCTGACCATCGGCCGCGACGGGGTGTGGAGGCGAGGAGCGGATGCGCTCGGGTCGCAGGCCATCGCGTTCCCTGGCGGCGGCACTGCGCGTCATCGAACGTGCCGACGTCGTCTTCCCCGCCGTCCACGGCCCGTCCGGCGAGGACGGGACCCTCGCCGCGCTGTGCGCCCTCGCGCACACGCCGATGGTCGGCTCGGGCCTGCGCGCCGGCGCGCTCGGCATGGACAAGTGGGCGACCAAGCTCGTGGCGGAGGCCGTCGGGATCCGCACCGCTCCCGGCCGGCTGGTGGCGGCGGCCGAGATCGCCGGCATCGAGTTCGAGACGGACGTGGTGGTGAAGCCGGCCTCGGCCGGGTCGAGCTTCGGCGTCGCCCTGGCGCGCGACGCCTCGCCAGCTGCGCGACGCGCTGCGCGGTGCGGCGCGATTCGACGACCGGATCCTGATCGAGGACGTCGTCCCGGGCCGGGAGATCGACGTGGCCGTCCTGCGTGAGGCCGATGGCTGTCGATGGGCGTCGCCGCCGCTGGAGATCCACACCGACGGCCTGTTCGACACCCGGTCGAAGTACGACGGCTCCGCCCGGTTCAGCGTGCCCGCCGACATCGACGGCGCCGACCGCGCCGCCCTGGCCGGGGCGGCGCTGCGGATGTTCGACGCGCTCGGCTGCGCCGGTGTCGCCCGCATCGACTTCTTCCTCACCGAGGACGGACCCGTCCTCAACGAGGTCAACACCATGCCGGGGATGACGGCCGAGTCCCAGGTGCCGAGGATGTTCGCCGCCGCCGGACTGCCCTACGAGCAGCTGGTCGCGCGCCTGGTCGACGCGGCCACCGTGCCCGGTCCGGGTACGTCGGCGATATGCCGTGCTCCTTAGGCTTCGGATGTGCGCGTGCTGATCGTGGAGGACGAGCCCTACCTGGCCGAGGCCGTCCGTGACGGTCTCCGGCTGGAGGCGATCGCCGCCGACATCGCCGGCGACGGCGACACCGCCCTGGAGCTGCTCCGCATCAACTCCTACGACCTCGCGGTCCTCGATCGCGACATCCCCGGCCCGTCCGGCGACGAGATCGCCCGACAGATCGTCGCCTCCGGCAGCGGCATGCCGATCCTCATGCTCACCGCGGCCGACCGGATCGACGACAAGGCGTCCGGGTTCGAGCTCGGCGCCGACGACTACCTCACCAAGCCGTTCGAGCTCCGCGAGCTCGTGATGCGGCTGCGGGCGCTCGACCGCCGGCGCGCCCACGCCCGACCCCCGGTCCGCGAGATCGCGGGCCTCCGGCTGGATCCGTTCCGCCGGGAGGTCTTCCGCGACGGACGCTACGTCGCGCTCACCCGGAAGCAGTTCGCCGTGCTCGAGGTCCTCGTCGCCGCCGAAGGCGGTGTCGTCAGCGCCGAAGAGCTGCTGGAGCGGGCCTGGGACCAGCACGCCGACCCCTTCACCAACGCCGTCCGCATCACCGTCTCCGCGCTGCGCAAACGACTCGGCGAACCATGGCTCATCGCCACGGTGCCCGGCGTCGGTTACCGGATCGACACCGGCACGACCCCGCGACCCCAGGCCGCCGATGAATAGGCGCCCGGGCTCAGCGCTCGCCTGAAGCTCACCCTCAGCTACGCCGGGGTCGTCCTGCTCGCCGGCGCGCTCCTGCTGGCCGTGGTCTGGGTGTTCCTGCTGCGGTACGTCCCCGAGGGCGGTCGTCGATGGCGACCCGCGGTCGCCCAGGCGGCGGGCCTCGTCCCGTTCAGCCCCAACCGGGCACTCCGACCTCCTGCGCGTGCCTTCGCCCCCCGCGCCGCCCAGGCGATGGCCTTCCTCCTCGTGTTCGGTCTCCTGGGAGGATGGATCCTCGCCGGCCGGATGCTCGCCCCGCTCACCCGGATCACCGACGCGGCACGCATGGCCGCGAACGGATCGCTGTCCCACCGGATCCGCATGGAAGGCCCGAAGGACGAGTTCCGCGAGCTCGCCGACGTGTTCGACACCATGCTCGAGCAGCTCGAATCCCAGGTCGCCGAACAGCAACGGTTCGCCGCCAACGCCTCGCACGAGCTGCGCACCCCGCTGGCGATCTCGCAGACGCTCCTCGACGTCGCCCGCAACGACCCCCCGCGCGACCAGGGCGTGCTCATCGAGCGCCTCCACACGGTCAACACGCGGGCGATCGACCTCACCGAGGCGCTGCTGCTGCTCAGCCGCGCCGACCGCGGGACCTTCACCCGCGAGGCCGTCGACCTCTCCCTCGTCGCCGAAGAGGCCACCGAAACGCTGCTTCCGCTCGCCGAGCGGCGGGGGATCACGCTCGACGTCACCGGCGACCCGACCCGACCGTCGGCTCCGCGGCGCTCGTGCTGCGGATGGTGACGAACCTCGTCCAGAACGCCATCGTCCACAACCTCCCCGACGGCGGCACCGTCACCGTCCACACCGAATCGCAGGACGGCGCGAGCGTGCGTGCGGGTCGGAACACGGGCCATCCGCTCCCTCGGCCCTCGTCCCGACCCTCACCGAACCCTTCCACGCGGAACAGAGCGCATACGCACCGACGAGCATGCCGGCGTCGGCCTCGGGCTGGCGATCGTGCACAGCATCGTCCAGGCCCACGACGGGACCCTCGACCTCACACCCCGCCCCGCCGGCGGCCTCGTCGTCACGGTTCGACTTCCCGGCACGCCGCAGGCATCGTCCCCGAGCGGGGCCCACTAGATCGTCGAGCGGAACTCATGCAGACCAGCGGTCGGCCGCCCTGGTTCGACGGACGCCTGAGCACTGCTCGCCGAGCGAACGGTCGTTCGGTCACGGACGGGGGAGGGGAGACGAGCGGCTTCACGACGTCTCGTGGTCGAGGTGGCGCAGCTTGTCCGGGTTGGCGATCGCGGGCGCAGCGCTTGGATGTGGCCGTCTGCGATGTCGAGCACGATGACGGCGATCAGCTTGCCGGCGGCATCGGACACCATGGCGCCGGGTTGGCCGTTGACCTGTACCTGGCTCAGAGACCAGCCGCCGAGGGCCTCGGCGGCCCGCAGCCCCGACACCAGCATCCGGGCAACCTTGGCCCGCCCATTGACGGGGCGGGTGATGGCACGGACCCGGCCGCCACCGTCGCCGTGGGCCACGACGTCATCCGCCAGCAGCTCCTCGAGAGCTTGCAGGTCGCCGTTGCTGAACGCGGCCAGGAAGCTGCTCGCCAGCCGCTCACGCTGCTCGTGTGACGCCTCGAAGCGGGGCCTGCCCTCGTCCACGTGCTTGCGCGCCCGGGACACGAGCTGGCGGGCGTTGTCCTCGCCCGTGCGGAGGATGCCGGCGATCTGCTCGTAGGGGTAGTCGAAGACCTCGCGCAGCACGAACGCGCCCGCTGCTCGGGCGTCAGGCTCTCGAGCAACACCAGGAACGCCAAGGACAACGAGTCCGCCAACTCGGCTTTGTCGGCCGGGTCGCTGCGACCGTCGTCGACCAGCGGCTCGGGCAGCCATTCGCCCACGTAGCTCTCGCGCCGGACCCGCGCCCATCGCAGCTGATCGATGCACAGCCGGGTGACCACGGTCGAGACATAGGCCCGGGGCGACTCGATCCGCTCGCCCCGCCCCAGCGCGAGGTGCAGGCGCAGCAACGCCTCTTGCACGATGTCCTCTGCCTCGCTCACGCTGCCCAGCATCCGGTAGGCGACCGCGAACGCCCGCGGCCGAAGCTCCTCCAGGATCGGCACTCCCGACATGGCGTCAGCCGAGCCCTTTGGGAAGCCCAGCCGCCAGCTCGGATCCGGAGCTGCCAGCCGAGCCGCGCTTGGCCTTGGCGTTCGAGGCACCCCGCACCTCCGTCATCATCAGCGTTGCCATCTCACCGGCCACCAGCCGCCCCAGCCAGCGTGGGATGCGCCTCGGGGGCTTGGCACCCAAAGTGTCTGCCAGCACCGGCAGCCACTCCCGCATGGGCGCAGGCTCGTCGTCCACGATGTTGTAGATGCCCGGCTCGCCCGCTCGACCGCGATGGCGGTCGCCGCCGCGGCGTCTTCGACCTGGACGAACGACATCACGCCACCGCCCCCGCCCCGATCGGGAACTGCCGCTTGCGGATCGGCCCGGCCATCTGCGCATCCGGGTCCAGGCTGACCGAGGTCCCCGGACCGTAGAAGCCGCCATAGCGCAACGCCAGGCCCTCGCCCCAGTCGATCGTGGTCACCGCCGCCTCCAGGTACAGGAGCGCCTCCACGACGGGCCGCATCGCCCCCGGCGGGTTGGGATCGAGGGGATCGTCCTCGGTCTGCACCGGCCCGCCCGTGCGGGCGTATCGGAAGGCCCCGAAGCTCTGCGCAACGAAGCGCCGTGCCCCCACGGCGCGGCCGGCGGCCAACAGATGGTCCGTCGCCTCGGTACGCAGCCGGTTGGTCATCTTCGCCATGGACGAGCGGTCGGGGTACCGCGCGTCTCGCATGCTCATCTTCCCGGACAGCGCCGTCAGCTGGTGCACGATCACCTCAGGTTCGGCCTCGCCCACCACCGACGCAACCGGCGTCGGGTCGAGAGCGTCGGCGACGACCGGCCGCGCCCCCAAGGCCCGCAGCCCCTCCTGCTTCGACGGCGTCCTGGTCATGGCGACTACCTCGTGGCCAGCGGCCACGAGCTGGGGGACCAGCTGCACTCCCAGCGCACCCGACGCTCCGGCAACGAAGACCTTCATGGGAACTCCTTCTCGTCTCGTTCACCCACTGAGACGGATGGCGCCTCGCCCTGTGACAGTCACCGGCGACTGACTGACGGTGGCAACTGGCGATGGAGGCGACACGAGCGTCAGTGAACTGGCGTGGCGCTCCTTCAACCACCGACCGAATACGCCTCCGGCCGACGAGCGGCCGCTGCTCATGATCCGCGCCCATGGCTGCTGTTCCGCGGTTGGGCCCGGCCAGCTGTGTCGGTCTCGTCGCATCGGCCGGCGTCACGGGAATGAGGTCCAGAGATCGTTGGTTACACCAACGGAATGCTACTGTTGGTCATACCAATGAATCCCTCTGGAGGCAACGATGACCGCTCCATTCGGCCCTCAACTGATCGGTGAGACGGAGAAGACGCTGACCGCGCTGCTCCGCCGGTTCCTGGCAGACACCGGCCTCAGCGAACCGCAGTGGGTGACGCTGCGCGTGGCTCAGCTCTACGGCGCGGACGACACCGAGGGGCTCGTCGCCGCGGTCTCCGATCGCGCGCATTTCCCCGACGCGAGCGACCTCGTCGGGTCACTGACTGATCGCGGCCTGCTCGAGGCCGGCCGGCTCACGCCCGCGGACGGGACGTGATCAGCACGGTGCTGGCGACGAGCGAGCGCGAGACCGGTGGAATCTGGCGCGACCACCCTGCCGCCGACATCGAGGCCACGACACGCGTCCTCAACGAGGTCCTCGCACGCGCACACGTGCTGCTCGAGCAGTGACACGAACCTGACGGTGCAACGACAGCGAGTCACAGCGAGTTGCCGCCCGCGTAGCGTCGCCGCCATGCCCGCCCCGCACTGGTTCTTTCGCTTCATGTACGACCGCGAGAGCGCGGCCTGGCAGCGGCGCCGCGACGAGCCGGAGCATCGTGCGCTGGTCCAACGGACGGCCGATGAGCTCGCGAACGTGGTTGCAACGCCCGGACCTGTCGCCGACCTCGGATGCGGACCTGGCGCGGACGCGCTCGCACTCGCACGGCGCGGGTACGACGTCGTCGGTGTCGACGGGTCACCTCGCATGGTCGAGGTCGCGCGGACACGAGCCGCGCGGGACGAAGTCGACGCGATGTTCGACGTGCACGACGTCAGCGCGCCGCTCCGCTTCGGGGACGCGTCGCTCGGAGGTGTCCTCGCGATCCTCGTCCTCCAGCACCTCCCGCATCCTGCGGCTTTCATCGCCGAGATCCGGCGCTGCCTCCGGCCGGGCGGGCACCTGTTGATCATCGCTCCCGCCCGCGACAGCACGTCGCTCACGTCCCAGAACCTGTACTGGCGGCTCCGCGCAGCGTGCTACCACCGTGTGCCCGGCGTCGTCCGCTTCTACGACACGAACTCCCTCCCGCACCTCGTCGAGAACCAGGGCCTGACGGTCGTCGAGTGCAACGGCGAGCCCGGTCGCGTGAGCGTGTTGGCACGCGTGTGACGTCGCTCGCCGGACATCCTCGACCTGCCGACGTGGTCGTTGCTCGTCGGCGGGGCATGTTCGATCGGAACGTCGCGCACCGAGGTCGCTACGTGACTGATGCGGTGAGACGTTGCAGGGAGGCGAGGGCGGGCGGACCCGAGCTCGGCTTCCCCCCGGGGTGACCAGCCGCTGCGATGAGGAGGCTGCCGAGGGCCCGCCACACGGCCCAGCCACGGGCACGGCGCCAGGTCGCGTCGTCCACAACCGGCGGGTAGGCCGACTGGAAGCGTGCGATCGCCGGGGGCGTGCTCAGCGGAGCCGTTGGTAGCGGTTGAGCAGGACGCCGGTGTTGGCCGCGACGGTCGACACCAGTTCGAACGCGCGGGCTTCGCCACCGTCGGGGAAGATCGTCTTGCCGCCGCCGAGCACGATCGGCTCGACCACGAGGGACAGCTCGTCGACGAGGTCGGCGGCCAGCAGGGCGCGGGCGACCTCGGTGCTGCCGGTGACCGAGAGGTCGCGGCCGGGCTGGTCGCGCAGTTCGGCCACCGCGTCGAGGAGGGCGGCGGGGCGGACGAGCGTGGCCGGGCCCCAGGTCAGGTCGTCGTCGGTGAGGGTGTCGGACACGACGTACTTCTGCATCTTGTTCAGCAGGGTGGAGAACGGATCGTCGTCGTCGGTCCGCTCGGGCCACGAGGCCGCCGAGATCTCGTAGGTCCGCCGGCCCTGCAGCATGGCGTCGGTCTGCTGGACCGCCTCCATGAGCGCGGTTCCCATGACCTCGGGATCGAAGTACGGCATCGACCAGCCGCCGTGCCGGAAACCGCCGGATGGATCCTCGTCGGCACCGCCCGGGGCCTGGACCACGCCGTCGAGACTGATGAACTCGCTGATCACTACTCGCATGGACGGCGATGGTACGAACCGTCGTTCTCGGCGGTCTTGTACAGAAGCGACAGCGGTCGGTCCGGCGTGTTCACGCGCAGCTCGGTGGCGGATCCGGCCGATGTAGCGCCGCAACGAGCGCCCGAGGTGGGCGTGGTCGTAGTAGCCGAGCTCGGCGATGACGTCGTTGATCACGCCGCCGTCCCGGAGGCGCACGGCGGCATCGCGGGCCCGGTCGATCTGGCGTGCGGTGCTCCGGGTCAGGCCGGTGGCGGCGAGGAAGCGACGCTGCGCGGTGCGCGACGACACGGTCGATCGCCGCGTCGCGGTGCAGGTCGGCGACGAGCGGGTCCCGCACGACCACCTCTTCGCGCACCAGGGCCGCGACGAACGCCTCGGCGTTGTCGTAGGTGGGCAGGTCCCACGTCGAGCCGGCCAGGTGGAAGCGACGCCGGGTCACGTCGGGGAGGTGCGTGACCCCGTCGACCGCGCGGCTCGCCGGGATCTGGGGGAGGACCGTGCCGAGCTCGAAGTTGATGCCGAACGAGACGGTGGCGTCGGGGACGGGCATCGTGGACGCCCGGGCCGACGGACCGACCACCGACACGTGCATGGCGCCGTCGACGTCCCAGAAGACGAGGTCCCAGCGGGCGTACGCCACCGCGGTCATCTCGGCGACCGTCTGCTCGCCCGTTGCGCGCCACACCCGGGTGACGTACGGCGACGGCGACGGTCGATGCTCGACTCCCAGTCCCACGGGCCTCCTCTCGCTTCGGTCCGGCGGCTCTCGGCTGGCCGTCCCCTCGGGACGGTAATGGGTCTCAGAGGGACGCCCAGAAGTCACAGTGGTGGTCGATCGCGAGCGGGGTGGGGGCGAACGATCGCGGGTCGGGGATGCCCCGGCTGACGGTCGTCCGGTGCGGCGGCGGTGGGCGAGGCGACGACGACCGACGTGAGGGTTGTGCCGAAGGCCAGCGCGGTCAGGGCGAGGGCTCTGCATCGCATGGCGTCGAGCGTGACCATGAGCCAGCCACCACGCATCCGACCGTCGCGGCATTTGCTCGGTACCGCGGCCGTGGTAGCCGCCCCTTTCGGCGCTCGATGTGGCCGGCGACGGCTGCCCAGCCGCATGGCGCTCGCCCGGTTCCCCGGCCGAGGGCTTCGTGACGGGTCGGTCTGCACGCCTCCTACCACCATTGACAAAAGCAGATTTTACGTAAAGACTGATTTTGTCATGAGAGACGTCGTCTACCTCGATCAGATCGAGCAGGCCGAGGCCCTGCTCAAGCCGCAGCGGATCGAAGTGCTGCGCCAGCTCGCCGAGCCCCGGTCGTGCACCGAGGTGGCGGCCAAGCTCGACCAGACCCCACAGCGCGTCTACTACCACGTCAAGCGCCTGGTGGACGCCAGCCTGGTGAGCCAGGTCCGCGAACGCCGGGTGCGCGGCATCAACGAGGGCATCTATCAGGCGACCGGCCGGTCCTACTGGCTGTCGCCACGCCTTGTGGGCCGGATCGGGGTGCGCCAGACGCGCGACCGGCTCAGCCTGGGCTACCTGCTGGACCTGATGGAAGACGTGCAGGCCGACGTCGCCGCGCTCGACCTGTCCCGGTCCGACCTGCCCTCGATCGGGGTGTCCGGTGACATCCGGGTGCGGCCCGAGCAGCGCGCCGCGTTCCTCGACGAGCTGCAGCACCTGCTGCGGGACCTGTTCACCCGCTATGGCGGCGCCGAGGGCGACGCGTTCCGCCTGGCCCTCGCCTGCTACCCGAACCTGCCCCGCCGGACCGACGTCGCCCCGGACGTCGCCACAAGCACCGACGTCGCCCCGAGTTTCGCTACTACCACCGAAGGAGATTCCGATGACAGAGCTGAGTGAGCTGCGCCTGTGCGCGGTCATGCCGGCGCCACCCGAGGCGGTGCACGCCGCGCTGACCGACGCCGCCGCGCTGCGCGTGTGGCTGACCGAGCACGCCGAGGTGGCGCTGCCCGACCGGTACGAGTTCTGGGGCCGTCACACGCCCGACGGCGCCGAGCCGCACCAGCGCGTGCTGTACGCCGGCGAGCGCACCCTGCGGTTCGCCTGGACCGTCGACGGGTCCGAGACCACGGTCGAGCTCACCCTGACCGAGAACGAACCCGAGCACGAAGCCGAGCACGAGGATGCGGGCGGCACGCTGCTCACGCTGACGCAGAGCGGCGACCTGCCGAGCTTCGACGAGATCCTGGCCGACACGGCGGGGCCGCGCGGTGAGCTGGAGACGTTCTGGTCGCTCGCGATCGCGAACCTGTCCGACTATCTTGCGGGCCGCGAGCTGACGCCGAAGTGCGACTACACCTCAGCCGAGCTGCGCGCCTCGGTGGTCATCGACGCCACACCGGAGGCGGTGTTCGACTCGCTCACCCAGCCGGAGCAGTTCTGCAAGTGGTTCGGCGCCCACTGCGACATCGAGCCCTATGTGGGCGGCCGGTTCGCGATGGGCGGCTTCGAGCTGGACCCCGGGGGGATGAAGTTCGTCGAGTTCGAGCCGGGCCGCAAGGCGACACTGCGGTTCGCCGACGGCCAAACCGACAGCTGGGAGCTGGCGGGCTCGGACGGCAAGACCCGGCTCACACTTGTGTCGAGCGGGTTCGACCCGGACAACCCGCCCTACTCGGGCTGGGCCGGGTGGCTCAGTGGCATCGCCGAGCTGCGGCGCTACCACGAACTCCCGCGCTGGCGCACGATCTGGCGTCAGATCGAGGCCCCCGGCGTCCCAGCCGAGATGCTGCGCATCGACGGCTAGCCGGACTCCTCAGCGCGAGTTCGTTTCCAGCGAGGCGCCCCGGTTCAGAAGAACCGGGGCGCCGCGCTCGACCGCGAGCTCATCCAGGCCGGTCTGGCCACGTACCCAACCCGGAAAGAAGGAATCCTGCCATGACCACGACCTCCGTTCCCCACCAGCACGGCACGCGGGCGACGTATCGCCTGTGGCGCTACGGCCCGATCGCCATCGCCATCGCCGCCGCGGCCACCGCCCTGGTTGCCGCCACAGCACGCGCCGCCGACGTGCCCCTGACCATCGACGGCGAGCAGATCCCCGTCGCCGGCTTCGTCACCATGACCGTGCTGGCGTGCTCCATCGGCCTGCTCCTCGCCGGTGGCCTGGCCCGTTGGGCACCACAGCCCCGGGCCACGTTCGTCTGGGCCGCAGTGGCGCTGACCTTCGCATCGGTCATCCTCCCGCTCGCCGCCGACACCGACACCGCGACCAAGGTCGTCCTGGTCACCACCCACGTCGTGGCCGGCGCGATCGTGATCCCTGCATTCGCACGCTCGCTACCCCCGCGGCGTCCCAACCGCTGACACTGCCCCCGGCGGTCCGCGGACACGACGGGGCTACGGCAAACCGAGGCCCACGAGGGCGGCGTCAGACCCGGCGGAGGCCCGGATGGTGCTGGGTGGCGCGCCGAGCACCCGGGTGAACGCCCGGCTGAACGCCGCCTCCGAGTCGTAGCCCACGCGGCGGCCCGCTTCGCGGACGGACACCCCACCGTCGGCGAGCAGCTCGGCGGCGTGGTACATCCGCCAGCGGGAGACGTACTGCATGGCGGGTTCGCCGACCAGCTCGGTGAAGCGAGCGGCGAAGGCCGACCGGGACATGGCGGCCTCGGCGGCGAGGGCGCCGACGGTCCACCGGCGGCGCGGGTCGTGGTGGACGGCGGCGATCGCCGCCCCGAGGTGGTCGTCGCGGAGGGCGCCGAGCCAACCCGTCCGGGCACGGGGGTCGCGCTCGATCCACGCCCGGATGCCCTGGATGACAAGGATGTCGCACAGCCGGCTGACGACGGCGTCGCTGCCCGGCCGGACGACGCTCGTCTCGTCGGCCATCAGCTCGAGGGTCGCCCGCAACCAGTCGGAGCGCGGCATACGGGCGCCCTCCAGGTGGATGGTGGTCGGCAGGGCGTCGAGGAGGTGGCGGGCGGCGGTCTGCTCGAACCGCACACCGCCGCAGACCACGTCGGTGCGGGCTCCGCCGCCACCGTGGCGCAGCACGCCGTAGCGCTCGTTGAGGTGATCGTGTGGCAGGTCGAAGACCGACGGCGTCGGCGCCGGCTCGGCGCCCCAGGCGCGATGGCCGGTGCCGTGCGGCACCAGGACGAGGTCGCCAGCGACGACGGTGCGGGTGTCGCCCGTTACGACTTCGACCGTCGCCGTGCCCGAGGTGATCACGTGGAACCACAGGCAGCCCTCCATGGGAGGGACCGACAGCCCCCAGGGCTCGGTCAGCACCGATGGGCAGCAGAACACGCTCGACACGTGGAGCTGGCGCAGCACTTCGGCCAGTGCCGGACCCGGCCCCGATCCGTCCATGACGCCATTCTCTCCCGGGATCGACCGATCATCCAGTGTCGTGGACGATCAAGCATCGATCCGGGACCACTGGTCATGGCTCGTCCGGCGAATCCGGTGCACGGTGGACCTATGAACACCACAACTCACGATCACCCGACCACGACCGATTCGAACCCGGTCGACGACCCCCGCCAGATCGAGCGGACCTGGCGGGCGATCCACCGCCGCCACTTCGCCGTCCTGTCCACGGTGTCGCCCGTCGGCCACCCCCACGCCGCAGGCGTCTCCTACTGCGCAGTGGACGAACGGCTCTACGTCAACACCCACCGGACCAGCCGCAAGGCGCGCAACGTGGCCGCCGACGGGCGGGTCGGTGTCGTCATCCCAGTGCGGCGCCTGCCGGTCGGGCCGCCGTTCAACGTCCAGTTCCAGGGCACCGCCGCGCTGCTGGCGCAAGACGATCCCGAGATCACCGCCCTGCTCGCACGCAACGAGCTGCGGAGGATCGTCTCCCACGGCGAGCTCGATGAGCCCGACGGCTGCTTCCTGCGCATCGAACCCACCCGCCGCATCCACACCTACGGCATCGGCGTGCCGGTCGTGGCCGTTGTCCGAGACCCGCTCCACAACGGTCCCCGCTCCATCACCGTCGCCGCCGATCGGCGCCCCACCCCGTAGCCGGGTGTCGCCAATTCGACGGATCCGCCAGGTTGGGCGACCTCGGCCCCCGGCGTGCATGACACCGGGGGCCGAGGGTTGGGGCGGGGTGATGGTCACCACGGGAGACCCGACGCTCTAGGGCTCGAGGCTCCCGTCCTTGTCGGCCATGATCTCGACGCGCTGGGCGTCCTCGCGGTCGCCACCGCTGCTGGCGGTGCCGTTTTCGGCGCCGGCTTCCGTCGGGGCCGCCGTCCCGGCTTCGAGCTCGTCCGCCAGGTTCTCGAGGTGCTGGTCGCTGCCGTCGGGAGCGACGGGCACCGCGGCGCCGGACTCGGTCGGGGTGGGGATCCCTCGCTCACGGGCCTGCTGGGCCATCGCCTCCGCGGTGGCGTCGAGGTGCCGGCTGCGGGCCTGCGCTTCGAGCTCGTCCGCCAGGTTCTCGAGGTGCCGGTCGCTGCCGGAGACGTCGTCGACCGTGACCGGCCCGGGGGTGGGTTCGTCGGCGCCGTCCCCACCGCCGGCGAGGACGGCGACGAGGAAGGCGATCGACGCCAGGACCAAGGCCGCCGACGATCGCCCACGCCACGAACGAGCCGGCGGACGAGGTACGGCGGGGCGGGGACGGGGCGGGAGAGGGGTCGGCGGTCCGGGTGTCGGTGCCGGGGGTGCGGGGTGTCGAGGTCGGTTGCCATGTGCTGGTTCCTCCGTGTCGGCTGCCGGGAGCAGCGCTGGATGACACGGTCAGCGTCGAACGGCCCGATGGTGGTCCCGTGGTGGTGGTGTGGCAGTTCCGTGGCACCGTCCTCGGCCACGTGACCTGCGACGACGCGGCTCGGGTGGACCGGGCGGGTCCGCCCGCGCTCACGAGCGGCGGCAGCGGTCGACGTGCAGGTACTGCCGGCACTCGTCGTCGGTGAGGTTCCGCGTCAACCGGCCGGTGGCGATGTCGATCAGGTCGTCGAGGTCGACCGCCCACACCCGGGCGGTGCCGTCGGGGCCGGCCGACACCAGCCGAGCGCCGTCCGGGCTGAACGCAACGGTTTCAGCCGGGCCCGTGTGCCCCCGCATGACGACGAGCTGGGCCCCCGTCGTCGCCGACCACAGTCGCACCGTGCCGTCCTGTCCGGCCGACGCCACGGTCGTCCCGTCGGGGCTGAACGTGACGTCGAACACCGGCGACCGGTGGCCGGACAGGGTCGCCAGGCGGCGTCCGCTCTCCGCATCCCACACCCCGGCGCCGAAGGACGTCGAGAGAGTCGCGGCGATCCGCGTCCCGGTCGGATCGAACACCGCGTGGTCCGCAGGGATGGCGAAGTTGTCGACGATCTCCTCCGCCTCCCAGTCCCAGATGTGCACGGCCGTGAGGCTGGGGTCCGCCCGCTCGATGCTCGATCGGGCCGTCATGAGACGCTTGCCGTCGGCGCTGAAGCTGACCGATTTCGGCGCCACGCCCGCTTCGTCGCGCAGCACCACCACGTCCTCGCCCGACCGGTCGACGATCTGCACCACGCCTCCGTCCTCCTCGTCGACGCCGGCGATCGCCAGAAGCTCGCCGTCGGGGCTCCACGCCGCGTGGAAGATCCACGCGTCCGGGCCGGCCGTGAACACCTCCTCGCCGGTGCGGGCGTCCCACACCCGCACGGGGCCAGAGGTGCTCGAGCTCGCGAAGAGCTGGCCGTCCGGGCTCGTCTCGATCACGACCGCGTCGACGTCGAACGGGTCCTCGCCAGGTCGGGCCTCGCCCACGGTGCGAATCGCCTCGCCGGTGGTCGCGTCCCATTCGGTGAGCTGGCCGTCGGCGGCGGTGGCGATCACGGTGCCCCCGCCGGGTGTGAACGCGGCCGTGGCCGCGTAGCCCTCGGTGGTCGGCAGCTTGGCCCACTCGGCGCCGCCCGAGGTGCGGACATCCCAGATGCTCGCCGCCGAGATGTCCCAGCCCCCGCTCAGCAGACGCTCGTCGTCCGGCGAGAAGGCCACCGCGCCGCCACCGCCCGGAATCGTGAGGATCTCGCGCGCGCCGGGTCCGACGAGCTCCCACACGCGTGCCGTCCCGTCCTCGCTGCCGGTCGCGAGCACGCCGGCGTCCGAGCCCCAATCCAGGCTGGCCACCCGGCCGGTGTGGCTGCCGAGCAGCGTCTGCGGGACGCCCGTGTCCGCGTTCCAGATCCGGACCGTCGTGTCCTCGCTCGCGGTCGCGAGGCGTTCACCGTCGGGGCTCCACACGATGTCCATCAGCGCTCGGTCATGGCCCTCGAGGAGCGCCAGCTCGCCGCCGGTGGTCGCGTCGACGACGACCCCGACGTCGGACGCGATCGCGAGCCGGGTGCCGTCGGGGTCGAACGCCGTGGCGTTGGCCCACATCGGGACCTCGAGCACGGTCGTGCCGGTGGTCAGGTCGAGCACGCGCACCACCTCCTCGTCGGACCACGCGGCCGCGAGGCGGGAGCCGTCGGGGCTGAACGACGGACCCCACACCTGTCCGGATCCCTCCAAGGTTGCGAGCTCCTCGCCGGTCGAGGGGTCCCAGACCCGCGCCGCCCCGTCGTCGCCGGTGGTGGCCAGCATCGACCCGTCGGCGCTGAACGCGACGTCGTTCACGTCGATCTCGTGGCCGGTGAAGGCAAGGACGGACTCGCCCGTGCGTGCGTCGCGGACGTCGACCAGCCCGGTCTCCTCGGGGCCCTCGGTCACGAACACCGACCCGTCGGGGCTCCAGTCGAGATTCCCCCCGAGGTCGGGCACCCGCAGGATGATGCGCGACGCTCCCACGGCGCGGTGGAGGGCGTCCTCCGCCTCGGGCAGCGCCGACCCGTCGTCGCCGCGAGTCCGGTCGATCGCCTCGAGCGCCAGCAGCACGCTGCGCTCGGGGTCCTCGTCGAGGCTGGCGACCGAGGCCGCCGCCAGCTCACGGGCGACCGCGACCCGCTCCTCGTCCTGTGCCCGCCCTCGCTGGTCGAGGGCGAGCACGCCGCCGACGAGGGCGACGACGAGGGTGATCGCCAGTGCCACCAACTGCACCCGCAGCCGCCGGTTGGCTCGGGCCTGGCGGGCCACGCGGTCGGCCTCGCGGTCCCGCTCCTCGTCGTGGGCGGCCCGGCTGGTGTCGAGGAACTCGCGGGCGGGTTCCGGAAGGGTGTCGACCCGGCCGTCGACCTGGGCCAACGCGGCATCGAGGCGCGACCCGCGGTAGAGCGCCCCCGGGTCCCGGTCGAGCGCGTCCCACCCGGCGGCGGCCTCGCGAAGCTGGCCGACGGCGACGAGTGCGCCGCGGTCCTCTTCGATCCACGCTCGCAGCCGCGGCCAGGCCCGGACCAACGCCTCGTGCGCGATCTCGACCGTGGGCTCGCGCGTCCCGGCGTGGCGGTCGTGGGCGAGCAGGCGGGCCGCGGCCCACACCTCCACCACGTCGTCGACGGAGCTTCCGAGCGACAGCGACGACAGCTCGGCGCGGCGCGCTCGCCGCCGCGTCGGCTCGCCTTCGGTGCCGACGACGACGAGCTGCTCGAACAGGCGGCGGACCGTGGCTCGGTCCTCGTCGTCCAGGGACGTGTAGAGCGCCTCGGCCCGGGCGGCGACCGCCCCGCCCACGCCGCCCAGCGCCTCGTACGCCGCCAGCGTGAGCGGCCCGCCCGCGGCGTGCTCGGCCAGCTCGTAGAGGGTGAACTGCAGCGACGGCAGCGCGGCCGGCTCGTCGACCACCGCCACGATGAGCTCGGCGACGAGCTGCGGTTCGACCACGACGCCGACCCGGGCCGCCGGTCTCACGATCGCCGCCTCGAGCTCGGCGGCGGTCATCGCCGGTACGGGCAGCGTGGCGTCGCGCATCGCGGACCCGATGGGCTGGAAGCGGAGGGGCCGGTCGTAGAGGTCGGCCCGCAGGGTGGCGACGACCCGCAGGCGGCTGTCGTCGGCGGTCACCGCGACCATGAGGGCGGCGAGGAAGCGGCGTTGGACGTCCTCGTCGGCCAGCGTGAACAGCTCCTCGAGCTGATCGACGACGAGCAGCAGCTGCCCGCCCTCGGGCACGACGCGGCGCAGCACACGGTCGAGCCCGTGGGCGTCTGCGGCCAGCTCGTCCGCCAGATCGCCGGTGGGAGTCGGAGATCCGTTCGTCGACGCCGGTGTGGTGGCGACCCGTGCCAGCGCCTCGGCCAGCTCCTTGAAGGGCGCGTCGCCGGGTACCGTCGTCGTCACGTACCACTGCCGGGAGCTGGGGACGTCGCCCGCTCGAACGCGGGGGAGAAGGCCGGCGCGGACCACGCTCGACTTCCCGCTGCCCGACGCGCCCACGACGACGATCAGCCGCGAGGCGACACCGTCGCCGCCGAGCCGCCGCAGCATCTCGTCGACGAGCGCCGTGCGGCCGAAGAAGTCGGCGGCGTCGGACTCGTCGAACGCCCGGAGGGCCTTGTACGGGTTGGGCCGCTCGGCGCGGCGCGTCGCGGGGTCGACCTCGTCGGTCGCGTCCAGGCTCACGAGCAGCCGCGACACGAGGTCCGCCATCGGGGGCGGCTCGACACCGTCGAGGGAGGTGGCGAGGACGGGCGCGACCGACGGCGGTGCTCCGGTGACCTCGCCGCCGATCGGCCGGTTCCCGGTGAGCGCCTCGCCGACGAGCGCGGCGAACGCCCGGGCGTCGTCGGCCGGCCCACCTGCGGGGTCGCCGAGCGCGAAGTCGCCCACGTACGGCGTCCCGGCGTCGTCGAAGAACACGCTCTCGGGCCCGACCCGGCCGTGGACGACGCCCTGCTCGGCCGCGGCCGCGAGCGCACCGCCGACCCGCGCCGCGAGGGTCGCGACCTCCGGAGCGGGGAGCGGACCCTCGTCGAGGCGGTCGCGGAGCGTGCCGCCGCCCATGCGGCGCATCACGACGTAGGCCGCCCCGGGCTCGCGCCAGTGGTCGTGGATCGGAACGATCGCCTCGTGCCGCAGCGCGGCGACCCGGCGAACCCCCGTGTCGAACGACCGGACGACGTCGGGTCGATCCGCGATGTCGGCGGGGGAGATCCGGATCGCGAGGTCGCGGCGGACGCCCGGCAGCCGAGCCGCGTGGACCGTCCCGTCGCGCCCGGTGCCGAGCCGCGCACCGAGCCGGTACCCGCGCAGTTGCCGCCCGGCGGGTTCGGTGACCCGAAGGTCCTCGTCGTGGTCCAGGATCTTGCCTTCGAGCTCGACGAGGTCGGGGGACGGCTCGAGGCCGACCTCCTCAGCAAGCACCTGGCGGTACTGCCGGGCCACCCGCAGCGCCTCGACCTGCCGGCCACTGCGGTAGAGGGCGATCATCAGCCTCGTCCGGAACGCCTCGCGCAGCGGGTCCTCGGCGACGAGCGACTCCAGCGGGGACACCAGCTCGACCGCGTGGCCACACGCGAGCTCCGCGTCGATCAGGAGCTCGTGGGTGACGAGCCGGAGCTCGCCGAGGCGCTGGGCCTCGGGTCGGGCCCAGTCCTCGTCCGCGAACTCGGCGTAGGCGTCGCCGCCCCACAGGTCGAGCGCCTGCTTGAGGGCTGCGGCAGCCCCCACGGCGTCGTCGTCACGCGCTCGCGCCCGGCCGTCGCCGAGCAGTCGCTCGAAGCGGGCGGAATCGAGCGCCTCGTCGGTGACCAGGAGCGAGTATCCGGGGGCTCGGGTCGTCAGCGCCGGCTCGGCGGCCCCGCCGTCGGCGAGCGCCCGGCGCAACCGCGCGACGTAGCTGCGCAGCGTCGTGGCGGCCGCCGCGGTCGGGACCCCGGCGAAAACCGCCTCGGCGAGCCGGTCGGTGGACACGACCCCGTTGCGGTGGAGGACCAGCGCGGCGAGCAGCCGCCGCTGGCGAGGCCCACCGATGTCGACCTCCCCGCCGTCGCCGACCGCGCGCACTGCACCCAATACGTGGAACTCGACCATTGCCCGCCTCCGCTCGCCCGTGCGTCGTGCAACCCCGTCCGCCAGAACGGGGTTGCACGCCGATGCCATCCTGCGCCTGCCCTGTGGCAATCCCGTGGCAACAGTAGATGCCCAGGTGAGGCGGCACCTCGAGAAGCCGCGAGCAGACGCCGCGGCGGCGTGGGCGTCAGACCGCCGCCTTGACTTCCGATCCGGCGGTGGGGGGCAGTGTCAGCCGGACACGCGGAGGTCGGCGATCACCTGGTCCACGACTCCGGGTCCGTCCCCCGGGGTCGCATCAGCCGGGACTAGGCGGGGGCGCCTCGCCGGGTTCGGGCGGCGAGGTGGGCGATGCCGAGCACGATGCCGGCCCCGAGGAGCAGGATGGCCGTGAGCCCGGTGACCATCGCGATGAGCCAGCCGCCCTCGGGTAGTTCGCCGGTGGCGGTGGTTATGGCGATCAGCGCGGCCAGCAGACCGGCGCCGCCGGCCAGGAGCTTCCACCAGTGATCGGTCGCCGGGCGGGGTCGGGTGAGCGGGCGGGCCCGGTGCCTGGCGAGCAACCCCAGCCATCCGGCGGTGACCCCGACGGCGATGCAGGCCAGCAGAACGAGGGGATGTCCGACGGTTGCCCCGACGATGACGGCGCTGAGTGCGAGCGCGCCGAACAGTGCGGGGACGACGGGGGTCGGTGCGCGGTCCATGTGGGCCTCCAGGTGTCGGGTGGGAAGGGTGAGGGCGAGGTCGACGGCGCTGCGGGCCAGCACGCGCCCGGTGGGTTCGTCGCGGAGCTGGTCGGCAACGAGCGCGACGAGGTCGGGGCCGTACTCCTCGCGAAACCGCTCGGGGTAGAGGCGGACGAGCAGCCGGTAGACCCGGAGCGTGCGCGGGGGTGTGGTCATGCCGGTGCTCCGCCGGGCAGGTGACCGGCGGTCCGGTGCACGAGGGTGTGGAGCCGGGTGAGCTCGTCGACCGCGACGAGGCGACCGTTGCGGGTGAGCTCGTAGTAGCGGCGCCGTTCGTTGTCGCCGCGGGGCGACCGGTCGGTGGTCTCCTGGATGAGACCGGTGTCGACGAGGCGGTTGAGCGTGCCGTAGAGCGTGCCGGGGCCCATGCGGACGGCGCCGTCGCTGAGCTCCTCGACGCGGCGCATGAGGGCGTAGCCGTGGAGCTCGCCATCGAGGAGGGCGAGCACGATGTGCAGCGACGCTGCGGGGAGCGGCTTCGGTCGGGTCACGCTCGAATTCTGATATATCGAACTTCGATAGTCAAGCGTAGCGGGCACCGCACACCCGCCGGGTTCACCGCCGCATTCAACTCCTGACCACCATCGTGGTGACCGTCTGCCGCGGACCCCGGCCACTCCCAGCTGGGCTTCCACTGACAGCGCAAACGACAATGTGCATCGCCTCCGTGCGTTGTCGGGCCGCTCGTCGACATCGAATGTCAGCGAACAGTTGCGTTGGATGGCACCTCGGACAGGTGGCGGTAGCGAGCGTTCTGTGACCGTCGCCTGGCAACACGGACGTGCCCGGATCACGGCAACCGGACGGCAGTGGTTGACTTCCGGTCGTGAACGACTTGCCCGCCGTCGACATGCTGTGGGAGTCGGCAGACCCCAGCCAGGAGCTCATGAGGCGCTTCGGGTTCCGTGACAGTGCCTGCGCCGCCGAGTGGGTCGCTGACGTGCTCGAGCGGTACTGGGAGCTCGACGTGGTGCGCTGTGACCGTCTCGTGATCAGCGGCCGGAACGTGATGGCGTGGGTTCTGGCGGGAGGCCGGCCCGTCATCGCGAAGTGGTCGTCGCTGCCACACCGCTTCGCACACCTCGAGGACGCCGCGCACTTGGTGGCGTGGCTCGACACCCAGGCGGTACCTGTCGCCGCTCCTATCGCGGCGACTGACGGCCGCCTGTTGGTCGAGCTCGGCAACGACGCGAGGGGGCGGCTCAGGTCCCGGCTGCCTCTGCCGGGCAGCCGGTTCCTTGTCGGAGTTCTTCCGGTTGTCGAGGGTGACCTTCTCGCTGTCGATGACCCCGGACAAGTCGAGGACGCGGGCCGGATGCTGGCGACGATGCATCAAGCCCTCGCTGCCTATCCAGGGCAGGCCGGCCGTCGTGGCCGAGGAGCGCATACGCAGCTCCTGCACAACGACTTCCGCTCAGCGAACATCCTCCATGACGGAGCCAAGATCTCGGCCGTGCTGGACTTCGAAGAGATCACGTGCGACACGCGGGTCGCCGACATCGCCAAGTCAGCCGTGCTCCTCGCCACCCGCTACCGGGACTGGGGACCGACCAGCGAGAGCGTCCGAACTGCCTACGTGAACGCGTACGATCGCCATGCTCGCGACCCGCTGACCACCTCAGAACGACATGAACTCGACGCACGCATAGCCGCTCATCTGAAGACCTTCGGGTGGGCGTAGGCGAGGACGCTCCTGGTTCAGATGCCGTCGCTTCCCCTGCGACTCTCGCGCCTCAGCGCCGCGCCACCCGGTCTGACGTATGAAGCCGGGTGCTGACCGTTGCTTGCGAGGGAGGCACGGCCGGCCGGTGCGTCGGATGCAGACCTGTCCGTCAGTGGCTGAGGTTTTCGGTGACAGACGCTGTCAGCGAAGGATCGTTCGCCGGCGTACGTAGCTCGCGGCCCGCGGCGTGAACTGCTCGCCGGAGCGGTCGCGACGTAACCCCGACTCAGGTATTCGGCTTTCTCGGCGGAGGGACGAGCCCGAGGCCTACTGGATGCGTTTCCCGCGGCCCGCTAGTACGGACGGTGAGTGTCACAGGCAGCAGGCCTGTCGCGTCTCCAGTGGTGTCCGCCCGAGGCGGACCGTGAAGGAGGCATCCGATGAAGGTATTCGTCCCCGGAGCGACCGGTGCGTCGGCAACCGGCTCCCGCTGGCCGACGTGGCGCCTCGGCTTCGCCAAGGGGCTGGACGAGTGAACGCCCGCCTAGACGCCCAGCTCATCGAGGAGCTGCGCCCCGTCGGGTTCGCGGTCGCCTACCGAATGCTCGGCAGCGTGAGCGAGGCCGAGGACATCGTCCAGGAGGCGCTCCTGCGTGTCCACAACACGCTCGCCCGCGGCGAGCGGATCGAGTCACCCCGCGCCTACCTCGCGACGGTGGTCACCCGGCTGTGCATCGGCCACCTGCGCTCGGCCCGCCACCGGCGCGAGGCCTACGTCGAGGCCCTGCCCGAACCACTCGTCGGCGACCTGCCGGCCGACCCGACCGGTGGCGGCGACCCGGCCGGCCGCGCCGAGGTGGCCGACTCGTTGTCGCTGGCGTTCCTCGTGCTGCTCGAGAGCCTGTCGCCGGAGCAGCGGGCGGCGTTCCTGTTGCGCGAGGTGTTCGACTACCCCTACGACCGGATCGCCGCGATCGTGGCGACCAGCGAGGACAACGCCCGCCAGCTCGTGGCCCGGGCGCGGCGGCACGTCGAGCAGCGACGGCCCCGCTTCGAGCCGTCACGGGAGCGCCGCGAGCGGCTGGCCCGGCGGTTCTTCGCCGCCGTCGAGGACGGCGACCTCGGCGGGCTCGAGGAGCTCCTGGCCCACGACGTGACCCTGCACGGCGGGGGCCTGCCCCGGCCGGTCACGGGCCGCGTGCGGGCGGCCCGCACCCTGCGGGCCGGGATGCGGATCGCCCAGGCCCGCCTCGGCGGCGTCTCGCTGCGCCAGGCCTGGGTCAACGGGCAGCCCGGAGCGATGATCCTCGACCCCTCCGAACGGCTGATCGGCGTCATCGCCCTCGACATCACCGAGGGCGGCCGGATCCAGGCCATCACCTCGGTGAGCGACCCCGACAAGCTCCGGCACCTGGGCCCGCTGGCCGACCTCAGCCCCCTCGGCCGCCACGGCCACCACGGCCGCCCCGGCGACGAGCCAGGGCCGGCACACCCGCCGGCCTGAACACGACCCCACAACCCCCATCACCACTCCGGCCCCCGAGGCCGGAGTCCCGAGCGACCCCGGAGAAGGGCTCATGAACATCACGCTGTGGATGATCACCGGCCTGCTGGCCACTGTCTTCGCCGCCGGCGGCATCGCCAAGCTGGCCGTCCCCAAGGACAAGATCGCCACCGCCCCCGGCGGGCAGTGGGTCGACGGGTTCAGCCCAGGTGCCGTCAAGGCCCTCGGCGCCCTCGACCTCCTGGCCGCCGCGGGCCTGGTCCTGCCGGCCGCGCTCGACATCGCACCGGTCCTGGTCCCGCTGGCTGCCGTCGGCATCGTGTTGCTGATGGCCGGCGCGGTGATCACACGCCTCCGCCACGGCGGGACCAAGGCCATCGCGATCGACACGGCCTACCTCGCCATAGCCGCCGTCGTGGCGGTGGCACGCTTCGGCCCCGAGTCCTTCGGGAGCTGACCGACAGGCGCCGGGGACGGTGCTGGCCGGTTCGAGCGGTCCGGTCCGTAGAGCGCGGACATAAACCGAGGTCTACCGAGGGATCTGGTGGCTCCCCACTTACGACAAGGACCAAGGAGCCCGCAACGACGGATGGCCATCAGTCGTGACTCGGGGCTCCGGCCAGACCGAGTAGGGCGTCGAGCTCGTTGCAGACGGCTCGCTCACCTGGTCACGATCGGTCCCGGCCTTCCCATCGATCAACTCTCTGACGATGTCGGCATGACCCGCGTGCTGGGCGGTCTCGGCGACGGCCCGCTGATCTAGTGTCATGCCAGTTCAGCGGGCCTTGGTGCCTCGAACTGCGTGACCGGAGGAGTCGATGCCGGGATGACGGCAGGGCGACCGATGCCCACACAGGACGACGTGCTCGGGTACTTCAACACGCTGTCGAACTGGGGACGGTGGGGCGACGACGACGAGCTCGGCACTCTGAACCACATCACCGACGACGTCCGGCTGGCGGCGGCGCGGGCCGTGCGCCACGGCAGGAGCGTGTCGTGCGCATGGGAGGTTGCCGTACCGCAAGACATGGAGCGGTCGACGACGACGTGCCCGTGCGCCGCCGACATGCCGGGTGCCGAGGACATGCCGGTGCCCGGATTCCGCAACGACCGGCGCTGGGGCTTTTCGTCCGAGCGGCTCGGCATCACGTTCCACGGCAACACCCTCACCCACGTCGACTCGCCGTGCCACATCTTCTGGGACGGCACGATGTACAACGGACGGTCGCACTCATTGGTCGACGCCGCAACGGGATCGGCGTGGGCGGCCGTCACCGCGGCGGCGAACGGGATCATCACGCGTGGTGTCCTGCTGGACATTGCGAGGGTCCGCGATGTGCCGTGGTTGGAACCAGGGCAGGGTGTGTTTCCCGACGATCTCGAGGAGGCCGAGCGTCGCCAGGGTGTGCGGGTGCGATCCGGCGATGCGGTACTCCTGCGGACCGGCTATGGCCGCGTCCGGCACGAGGCCGATGAGGCCAGCGGTTTCACGCAGGCCGGCTGGCACGCATCCTGCCTGCCGTGGCTGCATGAGCGGGAGGTCGCGCTGATCGGCGCTGACACCCCCCAGGACGTTCAGCCGTCGGGGTACGAAGACGTGTTGATGCCGGTTCACGCCGTGAGCCTCGTCGCGATGGGTCTGTGGCTGCTCGACAACTGCGACCTGGAGGTGTGCGCGACGACGGCTGCCGAGCTCGGCCAGTGGGACTTCCACCTCGCAGTCGTGCCGGTCCGCTTCGCCGGTACGTCCGGCAGCCCGGTCAACCCGATCGCCACATTCTGACCGCGGGACTCGCGCCCGACAGTGTCGGCACCCGTCACCATCTGGGAGTGGATCAGCCCTGCGCTGGGCTGCGGGTTACGGCCTTCGGCGATCCGCAGCTGTTCCAACGGGCTTCACCATCGAGCTCGAAACTGACAGTGAAAACGACAGCGAGTGTCAGCGAACGGCAGCTCCGCCCTGTTTCGACCTCGCCCGAGAACTCCCCGCCTCGATCCTCCGAGACAGCCTCGGCATCCACGGCAACACCGCCTCCCGCTGGGTCACCGCCGCGGGCGGCAGGTGGTCCACCTCCCGCTGCTCCACCGCGTCGCCGGTCGCTAGGGCCCCCGACCCACCTCCCTGGGTCGACTCCCCGGGACGTGCGGATGTAGGAGCTACCTTCACGTCGTGGCGGTGCGGGCTGCAGGACCGGAAGACTTCGATGACGCCGTCGCCAGGGTCCGCAACTTGCCCCTGCCGGCAGTCACAGCCTGGGCCCTGGCACCCGCGCCCGACCTGATCGAGGCCCACCTCGCCTACTCGCGCTGGCTCGTCGCCGGGCTCCTGCGGATCGGACACATCTGGCTCGGCGACGAAGGCACCGTGGCAGGTGGACGCCGCCTACGCCTCCGGTTCTCCGACCGGCTGCGACTCCCGCATCCCGACCACGGCGAAATGAATGCCACCAGAGGCCCGTTCTCCTACCCCGATCTTCCCGCCGCCTGCCAGCAACGCCTCCTAGCCGCCAGCACCGCCGGCCTCAGGCTCCGGACAGCCAGCCGTCGCACCTTCCTCGTCCAGATCTGGGGCGCCGCCAACGACGACGCCAGAGCCGAGCCGCTCGACCAGCTCGTCCGCCATGCCCAGGCGATGCGCCACACCTGCCTCGTCATGACCGCCGGTCCGGCCGGCACCGAACGGTTGTCCCGAGCCGGCTTCATGCCCGTCCGCGAGGCACCAGCCGGCGCCGACGACCGGCCCGCCCTCACAGCCTGGGAGTACCCAGCCTGACGAGCACGGCCCCCACAATGCCCCGATACGGCAAGCCCGAATACGTCGCCGTTACCAGAAAACTGAAGTCAGCGGCACCCCGATCGACCCCATTGCGTCCGCGCTGCCCTGCAGCCACGGACGCCGGCAACGAGGGATTGCCATCAATCGTGGCTCGGGGCTCCGGCCCGACGGAGTAGGGCGTCGAGCTCGTTGCAGACGGGTTCGAAGTCGGCTGCGAGCTGCGCCCAGTCCGGATGGTGTTGCTCTGCGGTCGCGGCCACGTCGAGGGGGGCGGAGTGCCGGGCCGAGGGACTTCAGAAAGTCCGCCAGGCCGGGAGCCGGGGCTCGTCCGCGTCACGATGATGCCAAGCTGCTCCCATCGCTCTCGCAACCCACTCAACAACGCCGTCGCTTTCTACTGACAGACCGATGTCGTTTTCACTGACATCCGAGTGTCGCTGCACAACAAGTGCCGCGACACGAAACTGACAGTGAAAACGACAGCGAGTGACAGCGAACGGACCTTCGATCACCGACGGGGGAGTGGGGAGCGGCGGCGCTCGCCAATGGTGCGCCCGAGGTCCACGACACGCTCGAGGGGTCCACCGGCTGGGCCCGGGCGTCAGCGAGGATCGCTGGGTGCTCCGGGAGTTCGATCGTGGTGACCAGGCTGTCGTGCGCGATCTGGCGCTCGAGGGCCCACTCGATCCGTGCGGCGCGAGACGAAACCTGCCTGGGAGATACCTCGTCGGTCGCTTGGTCGTGCTCGACCGCGCCGTTCGAGCCGGCGGAGGGCGCCCCCGCGGCACCCGACGGCCGCGGTGGAGCCGGCATGACGCGGCTCGACCGTCGGCGGCCGCCGCGCTTGTACGAGGCGCCTCGGCGGCGCGAGACTGAAACAGTCGTTTCAGTCGCTGCCCCAGGGGGTCGCCGTGTCCGTGGTTGCCGATGATCTCGAGGTGATGATCCGCCCCGCCGACCAACCGGGCGACCTCGGCTGGGTCGTGATGGCCCACGGCGAGGTCTACGCCGAGCAGTTCGGGTGGGACCGCAGCTTCGAGTCGTTGGTGGCCCAGATCGTGGCCGACTTCGCCGTCGGCCATGACGAGCGTCGCGAGGCCGCGTGGATCGCCGAGCTCGACGGCCGGCGGGTCGGGTGCGTCTTCTGCGTCGCCGGCGACGTACCCGCCGTCGCGAAGCTGCGGATCCTGCTGGTCGCGCCCGAGGCCCGCGGGCACGGCGTCGGTCGCCGGCTCGTCGACGAGTGCCTGCAGTTCGCCGAGACGGCCGGCTACCGGCACGTCACGTTGTGGACCAACGACGTGCTGACCTCGGCACGGCGGATCTACGAGGCGGCGGGGTTCACGCTCGCCGACCAGGCGCCCCACCACAGCTTCGGGCACGACCTCGTGGGGCAGACCTGGGCGGTCGACCTGCCCCGCGGGGCCGGCCCGACCGGGCCGGCGGCGTGAGCACGAGCGGATCGCCCGCGCCGTCGGCACGACGCGACGAGCTGCTCGAGGCTGCGTACCACCAGGTGCGGACCCACGGGTTGACCGGGATGTCGTTGCGCCCGCTCGCCACGGCGATCGGATCGAGCCCTCGGGTGCTGCTCTACCTCTTCGGCAGCAAGGAGGGTCTCGTGCGTGCCCTGCTCGCCCGGGCGCGAGCCGACGAGCTCGCCCTCCTGGAGCGGGTCACGGCGCGACCCGACGAGGACGGCGGCCCGGCGGCTGTCGCGGCACGGGTGTGGACGTGGCTCGCACGTCCCGACCACCGCGATCTGCTGACCCTGTGGGTCGAGGCGTATGCCCGGTCGCTCGTCGAGCCCGACGGGCCGTGGGGAGGTTTCGCCCGCGACACCGTCGACGACTGGTTGCGAGTGCTCGCCGACGACCAGCCCACTCCCGACACGCCTGCGGCTCGGGCCCAGCGCACGGTGGTGCTGGCCGTGCTCCGGGGCGCGCTGCTCGACCTGCTTGCCACCGGCGACCTCGATCGGGTCGACGCCGCGGTCACGACCTTCCTGAACGCCCTCGACCGACCGGCCGACCTCGCGACCGACGAGGCGTAGTCCTCAGGCGGCGGTCACAGAGGTGTCTGGGACGGGTCCGCCTGCACTCGTCAGCGGCTTCGCGACGTGGCGCTGCCGTCGGTCGACGACCGCGAGACGGCCGCCGGACTCGTCCGAGAAGCCCACCAGGTGTTCCCGTACTCCAACGCCACCCGCGGCAACATCACCGTGGACCTTCTTCTCCGTGGCGAGCCGATCTGACGTGCTGCACGGACTCCGCGGCCTCACCACGGCCCTGACGCCGTCCCCTACCGTGAACGGAGGCAGGAGCCCATGACCACGTTGTACCGATACTCGTTCGACAAGCGGCTGGTCGCCTTCTGGGGCGTCTTCGGGGTGCGTCCCGCGACGGACGGCGTCACCCTCACCGACGACGGTCGGCTGCGGGCGACGTTCGGGCTCCTCAAGCTCGAGACCACGCTCGAGAATGTCGACGGCGCCCACATCACTCGGAACTACCGCTGGTGGACGGCGGCCGGGGCCCGGGGCTCGATGAAGGACGACGGGCTCACGTTCGGCACGAACGCGGACGCGGGCGTGTGCATCCACTTCCACGAGAAGGTGCCGTCGCCGCTCCGGCGCAGCGGCCACTCCGCGCTGACGGTCACCGTCGAGGATCTCGAAGGGATGACGCAGGCGCTTACCAGCCCCTGACACACGCCTGGGCCGCGGCACCGAGGCCGCTCCACGCGTACGGGCGAGTGGCCTTGGGAGTCGAGCCAGGGGAAGTAGTGGTCGCTGATGACCGCGAAGTCGAATCCTGCTTGCTCAGCGAGCGCGGGGCGCGCACCAACTGCTTCGGACCGGCCTGCTCGCACATCATCGTGTAACCGATCAGCGTCATCGTGTTCCTCCGTGTCGTTCCAGTGCTCGCGTCACGACGGTGAGGTCTTGGCCGCCGAGTCCTTGGTCGACAACCCGTTGCCATTCGTCGGCCAAGGAGGCCAGCGCGGTGAATCGGTCCTCGTCTGCTGCGTCGAGCGCGAGGTGCACGTCCTTGAGCGCGAGCGACAGGGGGAACTGCGGCGAGAAGTCATCCTCGAGGATGCGCTGGAGCTTGGCGGCCTGCCACGGAGACACGAGCGGGCCGCCGCCGAGCGCGCCGACGACCGTCTCGGTCTCGAGCCCCAACCGGTGCGCGAGCGCAACCGACGCGTCCACCGCCTCGGCACCGAACGCGAGCCACGTGTTGTTCACAACCTTCAGTCGCGTGCCGCTCCCGACCGGACCGACCCAGACGGTCCGCTGACCGAGCGCGTCGAAGAGAGGCGTGACACGGACCCGGACCACGTCGGGCCCCGACGCGAAGATCGTCAACTGGCCCTGCGCTGCCGGTTCCTTACTCCCCGAGACCGGCGCGTCGAGGAGCGTGATGTCAGGACGTTCCTCTTCTGCGAGGGCCGCGACCCGCTCGATGCCTTCGACGCCGATCGTGCTCATCTGCGCCCAGATCGCGCCCGGCGCGAGAGCTCCAAGCATTCCCTGCTCGTGGGCGATGGAGATGACTGCGTCGGCATCAGTCACCATCGTGACGACGATCGCCGCTCGCCGCGCGGCGTCGGCCGCGGTAGGCGCGACCTCCGCGCCGAGGTCGGCGAGGTCTCGGGTCGCGTTCGGCTCGCGGTTCCAGACGATCGTCGGGATACCGGCGCGCAACGCGCTGGCCGCCATTCCGTGGCCCATCGTGCCGATACCCAGCACCGCAACCGGCTCATGCGTTTGTGCCATGTTCGCCTCCTCCATTGGTGAGTCCGCGGGTGACTGCCTAGACGATGTTGGCTGATGACAGCCGATGTCCTAACGGCTGACACGTTGTCGGCCTCGGCGGCACGTTCGTCGGTGAGGATCGAGCGGAGGCGGGATCTTGCGCCGGTATTGCCTTGACGAAACACTTCACGACTTGGTTAAGTGAACTGCGTGACCGCCACCGACCAGCTCAGCCTCGTGTTCGCGGCGCTGGCCGACCCCACCCGGCGAGCGATCCTCGCCGAGCTCACCGTCGGCGACGCCACCGTGACGCAGCTCACGGCGCCGCTGCCGATCTCGATGCCGGCGGTGTCGCGGCACCTGAAGGTGCTCGAGGGCGCCGCCCTGATCTCCCGCTCGCGCGAGGGGAAGTGGCAGCGGAGCCACCTGGAGGCGGCGCCGCTCCGGGAGGCGGCCGTCTGGATCGAGCGTTTCCGGGGGTTCTGGGACTCGTCCTTCGACCGCCTCGACGCCCACCTCGCCACGCTGCAACAGGAGCAGGAGAACCGATGACCACCGAAACACCCGACCTCTCCATCTCGCGCGTATTCGACGCGCCCCGGGCCCTCGTCTACCGGGCCTTCACCGACCCGGAGCAGCTGGCGGCCTGGTGGGGGCCGACCGGCAGTGTGCGGCCGCTCGACGAGATGGAGTTCGATGTCCGACCCGGCGGCTTCCAGCGGTTCGTGGAGGTGTTCCCCGACGACCCGTCCATCCGGGCGGATGTGCACATCGACCTCGCCGACGTCGCCGAGGGCAGGGTGCTCGACGGCGTGATGCGCGTGCGTGGCCGCCTGCCGGGGGGCTTCGAGCCGTTCGAGACACGGTTCCGGTTCGAGTTCCACGACGAGCCCAACGGGCGCACCCGCCTCGAGGTGCGCCAGTGGCTGCCGGCGCACGTGACCGGAGCAACCGAGGAGGGCTGGCGCCAGAGCTTCGCCGAGCTCGACGCCCACTTGGCGACGACGGCGGTGTCGTGAGCATGGGCAAGCTCGTCTACCTCACCAACGTCTACCTCGACCTCCTGATCGAGGACGAGCACGGCAGCCTCGACTGGAGGGCGCCGTCCGACGAGCTGTTCGTTCACCCCAGGAACGTCATCCGCCCGCTCGGGACCCACCTCTACGGACGGCGACTCAACGAGACCATGTCCCCGTGGGAGACGTCGCCCGAGCTCGCCGCCCAGTCCCACCTCACCGCCGAGTTCGCCGGCTTCTGGGCGGCCGCAACAAGGGGGACATCTCGGTGAGACCACTTCGATACTCGATCAACGTCACGCTCGACGGCTGCTGCCATCACGAGGCAGGGCTCCCGCCGGATGAGGAGTCGATGCGCTACTGGACCGCGGAGATGGAACGAGCCGATGCCCTGCTGTTCGGCCGGGTGACCTACGAGATGATGGAGTCGGCGTGGCGGCAGCCGGCCACGGGCACGTGGCCTGACTGGATGGATGAGTGGCAGATCCCGTTCGCCGAGACCATCGACCGGGCGAAGAAGTACGTCGTGTCGAGCACGCTGAGCGGGGTCGAATGGAATGCCGAGCTGGTGCGAGGCGACTTGGGGCAAGCGGTTCAGCGGCTCAAGCAGGAGCCAGGCGAGGGCCTGTGGGTGGGTGGCGTGACGCTCCCCCTGGCGTTGGCAGATCTGGGACTGATCGACGAGTACGAGTTCCTTGTGCAGCCGGTCCTTGCCGGACACGGGCCGACGTTGCTCGCCGGTCTGCGCGAGCGCATCCAGCTCGAGCTCGTGGATCGCCAGGAGTTCCGGTCGGGGGCGGTCGCCCTGCGATACCGGCCCACGCGAGCTCGGCTTGACGTAACTTGTCCGAGCACGTTGGCCGTTGCCTCGCGACGGAACGACAGCTCTGGTGTGCAGCGACACGAAACTGACAGTTCCACGTGTCGCTTCACAACGTGGAGTGTGCAGCGACACGAAACCGACAGTGAAAACGACAGCGGGTGTCAGCGAACTATCGTTCGGGAAGTTGGGCCGGGGCGTTGGCCGGTCGGGTTCGACGTCCAGCTCTGAGCATCCGCTAGGGCAACGGCGGCCACCGTCTAGCGATTGCAGGTTGTGGCGCGCACGCCTAATCGACAGGAGAGGGCCAGAACTGATCGTGGCCGGACCCTGCGCCGGAGCGGGTACGTCGCGGTTGCGGTCGCGGCGGTGGGGTCCCTTGCGATCGGCGGTGTGGTGTCGAACTCGGGTCGTCGGGGCGGCGGCGGGGGAGTAGCCGAGCTGGTCGACCGCGACGGCTCGGTGTACCGCCGCCGCGAGGCCGTCCAGTTGCGCGGCCCAGCATCGGGACGTCTGCGGGAAGCCGTGCAGCAGGAGCACGACCCGCCCGTCATCCGGACCCGCGACCCGAGCCCGGAACGGCAGCCCGTTGGAGCGGATGTCGACCGTGTCCGTCCCACCCGTTGCCCACGCCTGCATCGCCCCGGGGACTCCGCCGGCGGCCGCGGCAGGGCTGAGGATCTACAGCGACAAGCCGCCGTCAAGATCCGGTGGACGCGGCCGACCGGACTCTGATGTGCAGCGACACGAAAGTGACAGCGAAAGCGACACGCTCAGTGAACGCGTGTCATTCTGCGGCGACGCCGCGCACGGCGGGTGGCTCCTCGCGCCCACGAGTTCTCCAGGCCGGGCCGTCGTTGCGAGGCGCTCGGGCAAGGCGGCGGTCAAGTCACCATTGCGCGTCGTGCACGAGAATCGCGATGTGCACCCGGTTTGTGACTGCGAGCTTGGTGAGAAGACGCGAGACGTGCGCCTTGACGGTGGCCTCGCTCATGAACAGGGATGCCGCAACCTCGGCGTTGGATGCGCCGGACCCCACCGCAGTCGCGACCTCCCGTTCCCGGTCTGTGAGCGACGTCAGGCGCTGGGCAGCGAAGCGACGGCGATCTGTCATTTCGTCGTTGCCGAGGTGAGAGAGAAGTGTGCGGGTGACCGACGGTGAGAGCATCGCTTCTCCTGCAGCCACAAGGCGCACTGCATGGACGATCTCCGCGGGCGCGGTGTCTTTCAACAGGAATCCGTCGGCTCCGGCCCGAAGCGCGCTCAGGACATGCTCGTCGGCCTGGAATGTGGTCAGGACGATCACGTGCGGCGGAGTCGCAAGGCGGCGGAGGGCCGACGTGGCGGCAATGCCGTCCATCCCGGGCATCCGGATGTCCATCAGGACGACATCGGGTCGATGCGCCTGCGCGGTTGCGACGGCGTCGGCCCCGTCGGCAGCCTCGCCCACCACCTCCATCTCCTCGGACGACGACAGGATCATCCGGAGACCGGCACGCACCAACGCGTCGTCGTCGACCAACAGCACCCGGATTTTCACCACGGCAGGTCGGCCTCGACGACGAAGTCACCGGAAGCGTCTGGTCCGTGCACCAGGACGCCATTGGCCAAGGTCACTCGCTCCTGCAGACCAAGGAGGCCCGTGCCGGAACCCGGCGGAGCCGGACGGTCGTGGGCGCCCACTGCGGGTGGGTTTCGAACCCATACGTGCAGGCCGCGGTTCGGCGCCCCCGCCACCCGAACCTGGGCGAGGGTGCCGCGAGCGTGCTTGCTGATGTTGGTCAGCGCTTCCTGCACGATGCGGTATGCGTCGCGACCCAAGGCGCCGGGTGCGGCAGCTGCACCGTCCACCTGCATCTCGAAGTCGATCTTTGCGCCGGAGCGGCGAGTCTCCTCCACCAAGCGTGGAATGTCAGCCAGCGTCGGTTGTGGCACCGTCGACGGCCGCTCCTGCCCCGGCTCCTCCCGCAGCACGCCGATCACGTCCCGCAGCTCTTCCAGCGCTTGGTGGGCCGTCAACCGCAACAGCGCTGCGCTCTCCCGCACCTGGGCGGGAGGCAGGTCGAGTGCGACCTCGAGCGCCCCGGCGTGCAGCGCCACCAGGGAGATGCGGTGGGCGAGCACGTCGTGCATCTCCCGTGCGATGCGCGTCCGCTCGGCCAGGCGCGCACGTTCGACGCGGACGAGCTGATCAGCCTCGGCCCGTTGGGCACGGTCGCGCAGGGTGGAGAGGAGCTGACGCCGGGCGCGGACGAACATGCCCCATGCGGTTGCGGCGGCGGCAAGCGCCGCCGTCGGCAGCATCACCGACCAGGTATTGGTCCGCCCGAGCCAGATCGAGCACACCACTGCGGACGGAACGAACAGCGCGGCGACGAGCAGGGCGGGCCGGACGTGGCGGTGGACAGCCAGCGAGGACAGTGCGAGCAGGCCGGCCACCGTGCCAAACGTCGAGAATGCGCCCAACAGGACGCAAACCAGCGCCACACCGAGCGGCCAGCGCCGCCGCCACCACAGTGAGATGCAGCAAAGGGCTCCGAACGCGGCGTCGGTGGCCACCCGCCCCGAGGCCATCCGATTGGCGGCGTCATCCACGGTGACGCTCAGGATGAGAGCGCCGAGAGCGGCGGCGATGACGAAGGCACCGGCGTCGACGGACCAATCGCGCGCAGTCCTGGGCGCCACCTTGTCGGGATGAGCCGAGTCGCTCGGTGCCAGCATCGCCGTGGGGCCGGTCTGAGCCCACCATCTGCGAAGCCAGGACATAGTTCGAGCGTACGGCTCAGGGCCCCCGTGCAACATCGACGAAAGTCGACACTGCAACCAACGAAAGGCGCGAAGTCGGAAGTGGCCGGGCGTCCCTTCGGACATCGGATCGTGGCCGTCCGCCCGATGCGGCGGCGCACCGGGCGGTTCAGGGTGGCCACATGATCACGACAACCGCTCTCACCAAGAGCTACAAGAAGGTTCCGGTCGTCCGCGACGTCTCGTTGCGCTGCGAAGCCGGGACCATCACCGGTTTCCTCGGGGCCAACGGCGCCGGGAAGTCCACCACGCTGAAGATGATCGTCGGGCTGGTGCGACCCGATCGCGGTACGGCGACCATCGACGGCCGACCGTTCGTCGAGCTGCCCAACCCGACGCGCGTGGTCGGGACGCTGCTCGACGCGTCTGCGATGCATCCCGGGCGTAGTGGCCGGGCGACGCTCACGATCGCAGCGCGGCTGGCAGCCGTTCACACGAGGCGGGTCGAGCACATGTTGGACCTCGTCGGGATTGCCGATGCGGCGGAGAAGCGGGTCGGGACCTACTCACTTGGCATGCGCCAGCGCCTCGGCGTCGCCCAGGCGCTCGTTGGTGATCCGGCTGCGTTGATCCTCGATGAACCGGCGAACGGGCTCGATCCCGAGGGCATCGCCTGGATGCGAACGCTCCTGCGCGACTTCGCCGACCGTGGCGGCACGGTGCTGTTGTCGAGTCACCTGCTCCCCGAGGTGCAGGCCACCGCTGATCATCTCGTCGTCATCTCCGACGGTGCCGTGGTGGCTGCCGGTCGGCTGGACGATCTGCTTGCCAGCTCCACGATCCTCGTGCGCAGCCCCGACCCCGGTGCACTTGCCGCGGCGCTCCAGGTTGCGCGGATCGACTACGTCGCCGGGCCGGGAGATGCGCTCACCGTGGACGTCTCCGGAGGTCGGGTCACGACCGAGGTGCTGGCGGGGGTCGCCCGCGACCACCAGGTGCTGCTCACCGAGTTGCGTCAGTCCGAGACAAACGGGCTGGAACAGCTGTTCTTCTCTCTCACCGCCGCCAAGGCGGCTCCGCCCCAGGAGGCTGCAGCATGACCACGTCACTCTCCCCCCGAACCCTCGGCATCGACGCGGCACCGTCGGCCCCAGGACCTATCCCGTTCTCACGGCTTGTCCGGGTCGAGTGGGCCAAGGCCACCGATACCCGCGCTGCCCGCTGGCTCCTCGCTCTCTTAGCCCTGTCGACCGCTGGGATGATGCTGGTGCCGGTCCTCGCCCCAACGACCTTCGATCAGACCTACGCGAGCTACCTCCGCGTTGCCGCTCTCGGGCTGACGATCCTCCTGCCCGTGGTGGCGATCCTGATGCTCACCGGCGAATGGAGCCAACGCAGCGTCATGACCACGTTCACCCAGGAACCGCGACGCATCCGAGTCCTGAACGCCAAGCTGGCGGTGTCGATGGTGCTGGGTGGTGGCGCTGCAGTCTTCGGCGGAGTGGTCACCGCCGCCGGCCTCGGGCTGGCGGCGGCCTCGGGCCGCGCCCTGGAGGCAAACCTGACCGTCGGCGCCATCACCGGCTATCTGCTCTTCGTGCTCCTCAATGTCCTCGCCGGCGTCGCGCTCGGGGCGCTGCTGCAGAGCTCGGCGACTGCCATCGCCGCCTCCTTCGCTCTCCCCGCCGCCTTTGCTGTACTCGGCACGACATCGACGCTGGTGTCGGACTGGATCGACATGTCCACAACCTGGAACTGGGTGCTCGAGAACGACTGGGCTGGTCACGTGCCGCAGATCTCGTTCTCGATCGTCTTCTGGGTGGCGGTCCCGCTCGCCGCCGGTGTCGTTCGGACGATACGTCGCGACGTCGGGTAGTTGGCTCGGCCGGGCCTGGTTGATCAAGATGCCTCCGTCGCCTCTGAACCCGGCTCGTTCTTTAGCGCAGTGAATGCGCTTCCGCACGGAGCTCAACGAAACGAATCCCGCGCCGCCCTTCTCGCCTGGAGCGGCGACGTGATCATCGGGTTCGTGTCACGGAGTTGTCACGGCGACGGTCTCGCCTTTGGCCAACTCGCGCATACGAATGGTGGGTGCCGGCGAAGTGTGGTCTGACCTGCGGTAGTGGCGGGGGTAGGAGTTGAACCTACGAGTAGCGCCACTGACGCCGAGCAGACATCTGACCCTCTGCTCGGGAGTAGATGCGCGGCGCAGCTACTCCGATTGGTCCCCAACTCGCGCGGTCTACCGTTTCTCAGTGGGATCGCTAGCAGCGGGCTAAGAGAGTACGCCCAGGCGGGGAGCGGGGGTTCGCGCGCGTAACGACGCTGCCATCTGCTGACATCGCTTGTCGCAATTCACTGACACCGCTGTCGTTTTCCACTGACAGAACCGTGTCGTTTTCACTGACATCCACGTGTCGCTGCACAACAGCTGTGCAGCGACACGAAACTGACAGTGAAAACGACCGCGACTGTCAGTGGAAAAGCGACAGCGACTGTCAGAGTCGGACGGTCGCATTCTGGCGACCGGCACGCTGGCGACCGGTGACCCAGGGCAGGGCCGCATCCTCCGCGTGGCCGTTGACCGCCGGCACCGCCGCCAGGGCCTTGGCCGCCTCGTCGTCGCCGAGCTCGTGGGCGCGCTCGCGGGAAACGAGGGACTCGCCGACGGGGTGTTGGCCATTCAAGTTAGGAGGCTTCGATGATCCGCTTGAGCTGGTTCAGATTGTCCCGCATGCCCCGCTTGAAGAGCTGCGTCGCTAGCTCATCGAGGTGACCCATCGGTCCCGGGAGGCCGGCGCTGCTGATTGACCCGTCGAGGGTGAGACGCGTTCCCTGGCTGGTCGGCTCGAGCGCGTAGCGATACCGGAACGGGGTTGGCCCACTGAGGCTCTCCAACGTGACGAGCCGATCGGGCTGGTGATCGGTGAGCTCGACGTCGTTGTGGACTTGACCGCCTGGCAGCGAACGCGTGACGTCGTAGCGCGCGCCGGGGCCGCTTGGCCCGTTCGTCGTCCTGGCGACATGGTCGACTGCGTCGTACCACAGCGGCATGTTGTGGGGTTCGGCGACGAAGGCGAACACCTCGTCGGGGGGACGGCTGATGTCGACGGTGGTGTGAAATGTGCCCATGCTCGTGTCTCCTTTGTGAACGTGTTTGGTTTGTGGAGTTCACGGGGCGGCTGGTTGGGCGACCGCGTCGAGAAGCCCGGCGGCCGCGGGGTCGTGGGCGGCGAGGATCTGGAGTCCGGGGTTGTTCGCCCGCAGCTCGAGCACCTTGTCGCGTGTCTTGCGAAGCTGGTTTCGGCTGCCGACGCCTCCGGTTCGGCCGCGTTCGAAGGCGTGGATGTCGTAGGTCAGATCGCCCACGAGCAAGAGGGGCACCGTTTCACGGCGGCGAACCAGCATGGACATCGAGCCGTGGGTGTGTCCCGGGGTGGGGAGCAGGACGAGCGAGCCGTCGCCGAACAGGTCACGTCCGGTCGTGAAGGGCGCCAGCGATGGGTCCTCGAGTGGGGTGAGCTCCACGGGCGACCATCGCAGACCTGGCACGTCGATGTGGTCGCGGAGGAAGCCTCGTGCTTCGGCCATCGGCCGGTGGAGGGACCGCCATTCCTCGGCGGACACCAAGAGGTCTGCGTCGGGGATCTCGCGTACGCCGCCGATGTGGTCTTGGTGGAGATGGGAGATCACCGCGGTGGCCACGTCCTGGGGGTGGTAGCCGACCCGCGCCAGGCCGGCGGTGAGGGTCTCGTCGTCGCTGATGTGGAATCGGGCGAGGCGGCGGTAGATCAGCCCGTTGGGGCCGTCGGGGAAGTAGCGGGGGTCGGTGACCGAGGCTCGGTCCTGGCCGGTGTCGAAAAGCACGATCCCGTCGGTGTGCTCGATGACATAGACGTTGATCGGGCGGCCGGTCAGCCACCGTCGCGACGTGAGGATCCACCAGTACATCGGTGAGCGTCCCCGGTGGGCGTGCTCGGGGTGGATGTCGACGGTGCCAGTGCTGAACCTGGCGACGCGCGTGATGGGGGTTGGCATGGGGTCTCCTCGCCAGTGTTAGCGTATTGGATACGCTAGCGATAGCGTATGAGGTACGCAACCGAGATCGGGAGGCGAGATGCCCAACAAGCGTCAGGCCACGACCGCGGCGAGCCGACGAGCGAGCCGGGTGCCCCGCAACACGCTGTCGCGCGACCGCATCGTCGACGCCGCCCTGGCGTTGCTCGACGCGGAGGGATTCGACGCGGTCACGATGCCGTCGCTCGCCAAGCGCCTGGGCGTGGGAACCATGTCGCTATACCGGCACGTGGCGGACAAGGACGACCTCATCAACGCGGTCGGCGAGCGGGTGCTGAGCGGCGTGGCCGTGCCCGACGGAGACCCGCTCGACTGGGAAGGCCGCGTGGTCGGCTACCTGCGAGCCCTGCGGGACGCGGCAATCGCCCATCCCGCGCTGTCACGGATCCTCGCCCAACGAGGGCTCACGGTAGGGCCCGTCTTCGAGCAACTCGAGGCCGTCCACGCCATCCTGCGGGCCGCCGGCTTCTCCGACCTCGACGCCGTCCGAACCTTCTACACGCTGCTCAGCTACGTCTTCGGCTTCATTGCCTGGGAGCTGCCCCGCGTTCACCAACAGCCCGCCGCGGCCTACACAGCAGCCTGGAACGACGCCCTCGATCGCCTCGACCCCTCCGCCTACCCAAACCTCCACGCCCTTCGTCCACAACTCACCACCGTCGCATCGCCGGAGCAGTTTGAGTACGGACTCAGGCACCTCGTCCGCTCGCTACGCGCCCAGGACTGATCGGTGCCGCCTGGCTGTGGTGGAGAGGCTGGGTCCGAGCGGCTTCCGGGTGAGCACACGACCACGGCCCGGTCGAACGTGTAGGTCCCGGCCACGAACTCGGCGATTGGGTCGCTCGGGGGCAGGAGGGTGCGCACGCCGTCGGGCGCCTCGTGCATCACGTCGGCGAACGGCCCGAACGGACGAGGACCAGCGGCCGACGACGACGCGATCTCCCGAGGTCGTGCCGAAGCCGGCGATCTCGCCACGGAAGCGGAGGGAGCGTCGAGCGGCCACGGTCGAGGGCTACCCGTCCGCCGGGGTCCCGCAACGTCGTGGCGGCCGCCGGCGCCCTAACCTCCGGTCCGGTGACCTCGCTGTTCGAGCCGTACGTGCAGCTCGTCGACGTCACGGCGACGGCCGCCCTGGTCGCCTGGGGCGGGTTCGTCCTCGAGGAGCACGGCGGCTCGTGGCGGGCCCGGCGCACGGGTGAGACGTTCGGGGTCCGCTCGGTCCCGATCGGTCGGGCCGCGGTCGAGGTGCTCGACGGCGACGGGGCCGTCGTGGCCCGGGAGGCCACCGACGACGCCAACCACGTGTGGGTCGAGGGCCTCCGACCGTCGACCACGTACCGCTACCGCGTCCTTGTCGACGGCAAGCGGTGGGGCGAGGCCGACCGGCACGACTGGGCGCCCGGCGACCTCGCGGCGGCCACCCGCGCCCTCGACCTGCGCCTGCGCACCCACGCCGCGGCCGACGACCCCGACCCGGTCACCTTCCTGGCCGTGGGCGACACCGGCGTGGGCATCGCTTCCGGCGACGACGGGATCCGCCAGCTGGCGGTGGCTCGCACCATGCAGCGCCTGGCCGACGCCTTCGACGTGCGCTTCGTGGTCACGCTGGGCGACACGATCTACCACGGGCCCGGCGGACGCACCGACCACAGCGGCGCCCACGACGACGACTGGTGGCTCACCTACTTCCAGCCGTACCGCTACCTGATCGACCACCTGGCCTTCTACCCGACGGCCGGCAACCACGACGGGTCCGACGAGGAGGCCGCCGACGACCGCGGCCAGCTCGAGGACAACCTCTACCTGACCACCCGGTTCGCCCCCCGGGCCGAGGCCGGCCGCGCCTCGCTCGGGCCGGGGTTGTTCTACCGCCTGCAGGTGGGCGCGCTCCTCGAGCTGCTGTGCGTCGACACGACGTGGGGCGCCGAGCGAGGCGAGCACTGGTTCGACGATCCCGACCACAGCGCCTGGCTCGACGACGCGCTCGCGTCGGGCGGGGACGTCACGTGGCGGGTGCCGTTCTGCCACCATCCCGCCTGGTCGGCCGGCCCCCACCACGAGAGCATGCAGGCGCAGATCGAGCGGCTCGTGCCGCGCTACCGGCGGGGCGGTGCCCGCCTCGTGCTGCACGGGCACGAGCACAACTTCCAGCACGGGTGCCTCGACGACCTCGACTACGTCGTCTCGGGGGCGGGCGGAAAGGTCGATACCCGACCCCCGCCGCGCACCGACGAGGCGGGCACGCTGTCCTGGGCGGCCGCACCGCATTGCCTGCTCGTGCAGGTCGCCCCCGAGGCGCTGACGATCGTGCCCTTCGCCGCCACACCTCCGGGCGGACGGCCGGTGCCGCTGGTGCGCCACCGCCCCGACGGCTCGCCGACCGACGACCCGATCGTGATCCGGCGACATTGACGGACGAGCAGGGCTGCGACGCGTTCCCACCGTGTCGAGCGGGTATGCCAGGGCGGTGACAGCGAGTGGCTCCCGGACGTCGGTGACCCAGGCGGCGCGACTCGAGAGGCGCCAGGCCGCGCTCGGGCGGCGCGTGTCCATGTCGCCGCCGGGGCCGGCCCCCGATCGCTTGCGGGTGGCCTCGTGGAACCTGAACTCGCTCCGAGTGAGGGTCGGCGCCGTCGACCGGTTCCTCGAGCGGGCCTGTCCGGACGTGCTCTGCCTTCAGGAGACCAAGACCGGGCAGCTGTCCGAGCCGGCGGTCTCGATGTTCGAGCGGCACGGCTACACCGCGGTTCACGTGGGCGGGCGGTCGTACAACGGCGTGGCGGTGGTGGCGCGCCACCCCATCGCTGACGTCCAGGCGTCCGGTGCGCTCGGTGACGAGCACCTCGACAGCGAGCCGCGGATCATCACGTGCCTGGTCGACGCTCCGGTGCCGGTGCGGGTGGCGTCGGTGTACGTCCCACACGGTCGGGCCGTCGACCACTGGCACTACGACTTCAAGCTGGGCTTCCTCGACGCCCTGGCCGAGCGGGTCCGGCAGTGGCTGCTCGACGATGCGCACCTGCTCGTCGCCGGCGACGTCAACGTCGCGGCGTCGGACAGCGACGTGTTCCACCCGGATGCCTTCACCGGTTCCGTGTACGTGACGCCGCGAGTGCGGGATGCGCTCACCCGGATGCTCGATGCCGGCCTCGTCGATGTCGACGTCGCCCGGTGGGGCCCGCAGGCCGGGCGGTTCACGTGGTGGGACCTCGGCATCGGGTACGCGCGCGACCTGGGCATGCGTCTCGACGTCATTGCGGCCGATCGGGCGCTGGCGGCCCGCCTGGACACGACGTGGATCGACCACGTCGAGCGATCGCTGCCCCGGCCGTCCGACCACGCGGCGCTGGTTGCCGACTTCAATCTCGCCGAGGGCCAAACCGACGGCGCAGCGACACAAGACCGACGGTGAACGACAGTGGGATGTCAGCGAACGTCGGTCATCGTCGCGGCGGCCGCGATGGGCAATCTCGGCACCCCGCTGGCTGATCTCCGAACGCGACGTGTCGGGCGACGTGACACCCTTCGCCCATGTCCTTGGCCACGAGCGAGCACGAGCGGCAGGAGTTCCTCGCCGCTGTCCACGTCGGCGTCATCTCGATCGAGCGAGCCGACGGCCCGCCGCTCACCGTCCCGATCTGGTACGGCTACGAGCCCGGGGGGCTCGTGTGGATCATCACCGCCGCCGAATCCCTCAAGGGAAGGCTGTTGAACGCCGCCCGGCGCTTCAGCCTCTGCGCGCAGACGGAGGAGCCGCCCTTCTACAAGTACGTCAGCGTCGAGGGACCGATCGTCGACTCGTTTTCCACTGTGTGCAGCGACACGAAAACGACAGTGAAAACGACACGGGTGTCAGCGAACCGGCGTTCGTGAGCACCTCGATGATGGGGGAGCGCGGGTCCGCTGCGCGAATTCCTCGTCGCACTCCGCCCTACGACGACGACGATCAGTGTCTGCCCGGGTCCCAGAACGGCACGTGAGGGACACTGGCGGATGATGACCGAAGCCCGGTGGGCGCTCGGACGCCGCGTCGTCGTCACCTGCGTTAGCCGGGTCGTGGAGCACGTTCGCGGTCGCTCGCCGGGTCATCGAGTTCTGGGGTTCGTAGGAGGTTCGACCTCGTGGTCGGCTCGGGCATCGTGTTCGAGGACCGGGGCGTCCACGTGCTGCGGGGCGTGCCCGAGGACTGGCAGCGCTACAACCCAGCCATCCAGCATTCCCATCGCACCGCGGCGTGCGATCTGATGAGTACCGTCCCGTTCCTCTACGACAGGGGGAGAGGACATGCGCGGCGGACGCTCGTACCGGTGGATCTCACTGCTGCTCATCGTGGTCGTGCCCTCGTGCGGCGATGACGACGATGACCAACCTTCGAACACCACCCAGTCGGAGTCACCGGCGACGACCAGCGGATCGGAAGCGAGCCGAGCCGAGGATCTCGCGATCGCGGAGAGCGCTGTCCTGACGATCAACGACTTCCCCCCAGGCTGGGAGGAAGGACCCGTCGAGCGACCGTCGGACAATCCAGAGATCGAGGCCGGAATCGCTGAGTGTCTCGATGTCCCCGTAGACGAGCTCTACCCAGACAACCCTCAGGCGACATCGCCGACCTTCACCTCCCCGCAGGACGAGGAGGTGTCATCGCGTGTGACCGTGACGCCATCGTCCGAGGACGCCCAGCAAGCGCTCGAACGCCTGTCGGGTGACGCCGTACCCGGCTGCTACGCGCAAGCGGTGGAGGCGCTCGTCATGCAGAGCCTGCTGTCGAGCGACGATGTGCCCGAGGGCCTCGACTTCGGAGAGGTCACGTTCAACCGCTTGTCGACGGATCAGATCGGCGACGAGTCGATCGCCTTCCGAACGACGCTCCCATTCGAGTACCAGGGCTTCGACTCTCAGATCGAGCTCGACTTCGTGCTGGCGAGGGTCGGTCGCGTCGGCATCAACATGAGCTTTCAGTCGGAGGAGACGTCCTTCGATCCCGAAGAGGCTCGACAACTCACCGAAACAGTTGTCGCTCGCGTCGAGACGGCCGACGCCGGGTGACCGGCAGGTCTCGTCCACGATGGCGCGAACACGACTGGCGGCGGGCCGCCGTGGTCCGGGCGACGCGCATCGATGATCGGCGGGATGATGGACCTCGGCTTGGCGGCGGTCAGGGAGGCGCAGGAGGCAGCGCCCCAGGTCATGCGGCGTCAGAAGTCGATCCGCATGACTGCGCGGCGGGGGGTCGGGTGGCTGACCTCGGTGAAGCCCGCTGCCTCGTACACGCTGCGGCTGCCGACGTACAGCTCGCCCCACTGCACCACCTGGCCGGGCTCGGTGATCATGGCGTAGCCCTCGACGGCCTGGGCGCCGCGACCGCGGGCGTGCTCGGCCGCCGCCCGGGCCAGCGCCCGGCTCACGCCGCGCCGTCGGAACCCTGTGCGGGTCACGAAGCAGGTGATCGCCCAGACACCATCGTCGGTGCGGTCCTCATCCCGTCCCGTCCACGGCACTCGCATCTTGAGAAGGCGGATGTAGCCGGTGCGCGGTTCGACCGCGCACCAGCCAGCGGGCTCGCCGTCGAGGTAGGCGACGAGGCCGCTCGTCGTGTCTGCGCCCGGGTCGCCGCAGTGCGTCTGATCCCGTAGGTGGTCGGCCCGGACCTCGACCGGGACCGAGCGCCAGTCCTTGTCGCGGATCTTGAACGATTGGCACTGGCACCTGGCCGGTGTGCCTCGGGTGCCGAACACCGCCTGGATGTCGTCCCAGCTCGCCTCGTTGGCGGGAACGATCGTGATGCCGTCTCCTGCCGTGTCGCTCATGGCGACACGCTACGGGACGCCGACGTGGAGACCGGCGAGGAACTCCTGCCGCTCGTGCTCGCTCATGGCCAAGGAAATGGGCGAAGGGTGCCACGTCCCCCGTGTGCTCCGACACGAAACTGACAGTGAAAACGACAGGGAGTGTCAGCGAACAGTCGTTCGGTCGCTGCGCAGGAAATGGGGGAGAGGCCCTCGCGCTGGTCGCATCGAGGCTGGCGGACTCAGCCGGCGGTAGGTGACAGCGTGCGTCGCGACCGCGAGGCTTCTGGCGTGAACGATCTCGCGGAGCAGTTCGACGCCACCTGGCTCAGGTTCCGTGCGGCCGTCGACGACCTGGGCGATGCACAGATGGAATCTCCCACCCGGGTCGGCTGGACAGCGAAGGAGATGCTCGGGCACCTCGGCTTCTGGCTCGAGGCGACCGAGGGAGTCATCGTCGGGATGTTCCTAGGCGAGCCGCTCCGCGACGACTTCGCATTCGAGAGCGGCTACGTCCCGGATCCCGACGCTCCCTGGCCTATCGCCGATGCCCACAATGCCCGTGAAGCCTCGTGGGCGAGGTCGCGAAGCGCAGCAGAGGTGGTTGCTCGGCTCGACGCGGGGCACGCCGTGTTCATGTCGCTCATTGAGTCACTGGAAGCCGACGAGCTCACGGACGATCGATACAGGAACTACGTCGACCACATGTGCACCGAGTTCGACGCACACCTCGAGGAGCTCCAAGACCTGCTCTTGACCGCGTGAACCGTGACGAACCGTCCCGGCGATAGGGGCAACGAGGGCGCGTTCGGTGGTCGGCCTAGCATCCGCTCGTGGGGGTTCCGCCGCGAGCGCCGTTGGAGTGGGCCGAACGGTGGCAGCGATCGTGGGATCGGCTCGAAGAGGCCCTCGTCTCCGACCGGGAGCGCCTGATCAGGACGCTGCTGGACGTAGTGGAGGCCATGGCCGGCACCGCCCCGACCGTCGTCGATCTGGCCTGCGGCCCAGGCTCGATCACCTCCCGACTTCTCGATCGGTTGCCCCGGGCACGCTCGATCGCAGTCGACGTCGATCCGGTGCTGCTAACCATCGCGTCAGCGACGTTCGCCCACGACGACCGTGTGCGGGTCGTGCGGGCGGACCTGCGCGACCGAGGGTGGCGCGATGCCTTACCTGAGTCCCAGATCGACGCCATCCTCACGTCGACGGCGCTGCATTGGCTCCCCGAGGAGGCTGTTCGCCGGCTGTACCGCGACCTCGCAGGTCTGGTCGGTCGAGGTGGCGTCGTAGCGCACAGCGAACAGATGCCGTTGACGCACCTCCCCCGTATCGGGCCCGCACTCGCCAAGATCGAGCGGCAACGCCGGGCTGAGCGCGAAGATCGCCGGGCACGTTGGGACGCCTGGTGGGAACAGGCATCCCGCGAGCCAGCACTCCAACCCGCCATGACGCAGCGGCGCGCGGTGTTCGAGACCACCTATCCGACCGAGGAGTTCTCGCCGCCAGCGGACTGGCACATCGCGGCGATGCGGGACGCAGGCTTCGTGGAAGCCGGTGTCGTCTGGCGGTCAGGCCCGGCCGCAGTCATCGCAGCAGTCCGATAACCGGGACATCCTCCACCGAACACGCCGCCATACGCCCGGCGATTCGAGGCAGCCGAGCACACCCTCCCTCCGTCCGGGACGGGATGACGCATACCGTTGCGCGATGCGCATCGGGGTCATCGCTGACATCCACGGCGTTTCCGACGCGTTGAGGGCGGTTCTCCATGACGGACGCCGTGTGGGGGTCGATCGTTGGTGGGGGCTCGGTGATCTCGTGCTCTTCGGACCGCACCCGGTCGAGGTGCTCGAAATGCTCGGCGGGCTCGATGACGTCGGGCTCGTCGCCGGGAACACCGACCGCTACGTGCTCACCGATGACCAACCCTCTTCCCACGCGACAGCCGAGGCCGCGGCCGCCGAGGTCGATCTCGTATGGCGCTACGGACGGATGGCGGCGGGCGCGGCGTGGACTCGCGGTGTGCTCGACCAGGCCGGAGTCCTTGGGATGCTCGACGCCCTTCCTGGCAACCAGTCCACGATGCTGGCGGACGGCACGTCCGTGTTGGGTGTCCACGCGTCACCACGATCCGATGACGGACCTGGGTTCGACTCGGTGTCCTCGGACGAGGAGATCGCTCGCCTGCTCGCAGGGGTCGACGCCGACTGGGTCGTGGGTGGCCATACGCACGACCCCACCGATCGCGTGGTCGGCGGCCGCCGTGTGCTGAACCCGGGCAGCGTCGGCTTGCCGCGGACACTCGGTGCCGCCTCGTGGATGCTCATCGACAGCCATGACGATGGCGCCACCGTCGAGCATCGGGCGGTCGACTTCGACGTGGCAGCGGTGGTCGATGCGCTGGACCGCCGTCGCCACCCGAATCGAGAGTTCATCGCCTCAGTGCTGACCCGAGGGACGTTCGTGGAGAACCGCTGACCATCCCCGAAGTGCCGCAATGCAGCGCGGAAGGTGACCGCCCCAGAACGTAGTCCCCAAGCGTCCGCGACGGGACTGCCGCGCGTTGAGGTGACAGGTTTGGATTAGGCGGCCAGCGCGGCCGGTGGGGAGTTGATCATCTCGTACTCGATCGGGGCAAGGCGGCCGAGAACGGCTTGGCGTCGGCGTCGGTTGTAGGTGCGTTCGATCCAGGTCACGATGGCGATCCGGAGTCGTCGCTGCTCTCCTTCTGCTTAACCACGCCCCGTCGTCACCATCGCCGGGAGGTCGGTGGCCCCCGTCAGCGGGCAGATCTCGTTGGCCACCCACACCCGCCTACCCCGGCCACACCCCGCTCACATCCGAAGCGCCCGTTTCTACCGACAGTGCCCTGTCGTTTTCACTAACAATCGATGTCGCTGCACAGCCCTGTGCAGCGAATTCGATCACCCAGCGAGCACCCCGTCCCTGACGACCACGTTTGCCGGGTGCAAGTCACCGTGCGGCCACGGCAGCGCCCCCCAGGCGGGCGCCGCGACGGCCCTCTCCCACGCAGAAACGCCGAACACAGTCGGGCCTCCAACATCAGCCCTCGGCCTTCTGGAGGAGTGGCGTTGGCGCTCTCGATCGGTGTGCTCGGTTCTCCCGACACGCTGCGACGTCGTCCATCGGCCAGGGACGGTCGTCGGCACGGTTCGGCGGGTGCCTGGGACCGTCAATCAGGTGTTCCGCCGGTGCGCCCGATGCGGCCGGGCGTACTGGGCGGGATCGCACCAGGCGCACCTCGAGCGGCTGGTGACCCGGCTCGTCGAGCGGCTGTCGCCTGGCCGTCGGCCGCCGGACCCGCCGGGAGCAGCGCCCACAGGCTCACCGCCGTGAGGGCCACCAGCAACACCACGTAGCCTGCGGCGGGGGCGCCGCCCCAGTCGAGCTCGTCGCCGTGGCGGGCGAGCGCGATGGCCTGCAGCACGCCGAACGCCACTCCGGTGATGGCGAGGGGCCGCAGCGAGGGGCGGTCGTCCAGCAGCACGGCGTGCCCCGCTGCGATGCCGAGCCCCACGAGCCAGGCGCCGATCGCCCGACCGGTCAGGGGCGTGAGCGGCCACGGCCAGGCGGCGTCGGCCCACGCCGGCGACACGAGCAGGGCCACGCCCAGCCCGAGCAGCAGCACAGCGAGCCCGAACAGCACCATCCGGACGAGCCACGGGAGCCCACCCGGGGGCGGCACGGCGGTGGACGCCCGCCGCTGGGCGACGGCGGCGACGACCATCAGCACGGGCACCGCCGTGTACACAGCGAGCCAGGCCCAGGTGACGGCCCGGGTGCTGAGGTCGATGTTCGTCGCCGAGGTGGAAGGTCTCGAGGTGCACGAGCGTGACGACCAGCGTCAACGCCGTGAACACGAACACTGCGGGCACGGCGACGCGGGCGTCGGCCCATAGGCGGGCGCGAGCGGCGCCGAGCTCGAGCCCGATCGCCGACCAGTACGACGCCCCGAGGAAGACCGCCGTCATCGGCGACCCGATCGTCCAGGCGAAGTAGCGCTCGGTGCGGAGCGGGAACACGAACAGTTGCACGCCGGCCAGGAACACGAGGACGGCCGCGGCGACCAGCAGCCGGCGCATGGTCGGCACCACCGGGGCCGCCGCCCTGCCGGGGGCGGAACCGACGCGGCGCCCCTCCCGTCGTCGGCGCTCACCTCGCCACGTCCTCGGCGAAGGGATCGGGCGCCTCGGCCAGGTACTGGTGCACCAGCTGCACGACCGCGGCACCGTCGCCCACCGCCGTGGCCACCCGCTTGACCGAGCCACGGCGGGCGTCGCCGATGGCGAAGACGCCCGGCGCGCTGGTCTCGAGGGGCAAGGGGGACGCGGTCGGGTCGGCGAGCGGCCGACCGGTCGACCTCGGGGCCGACGACGACGAACCCGGACTCGTCGCGCTGCACGACTGATCCCAGCCAGGCCGTGTGGGGTCTCGAGCCGATGAGCACGAACAGCCCGCCGGCCGGCACCCGCTCGGTCGTCCCGGCGTCGAGATCGGCGATCTCGATCTCGGCGAGCACGTCGTCGATCGCCGCCCCGCCCACCACCTGGGCACGGTGCCGGATGTCGACGTTGCGGGTGCTCTGGAGCTGCTCGATGAGGTATTCGGACATGCTCGCCGCCAGGCTGGCGCTGCGGACGAGGAGCGTGACGTGGCGTGCGTACTTGGCCAGGTGGAGGGCGGCCTGGCCGGCGGAGTTCCCGCCACCGATCACGAACACCGGCCGGCCAGCCATCGCCGGGGCTTCGGTGACGGCGGCGCCGTAGAACACGCCCCGGCCGACCAGCGCTTCAAGCTCGGGCACATCGAGCCGCCGGTAGTCGACCCCATTGGCGATCACCGTGGTGCGCGATTGCACGACGGTGCCGTCGGACAGGGTCAGGAGGTGCCGGCCGTCCGGCTCGACCTCGAGGCTCACCGCCTCGCGGAAGAACAGGAACTCGGCGCCGAACGTCCACGCCTGCTGAAACGACCGGAACGCCAAGTGCTGGCCGCTCACTCCCCGGGCGAAGCCGGGGTAGTTGCGGATGAGCGAGCTGGTGCCGGCCTGCCCGCCGATCGCCTGCCGCTCGACCACCAGAGTCGACAGCCCCTCGGAGGCCGCGTACACGGCCGCGGCCAGCCCCGCCGGGCCGGCCCCGACGATGTCGAGGTCATAGCCGGCATCGGAGCGCGGCGGGTGCATCACCCCGAAAGCGTCGGCCAGCTCGATGTCAGTCGGGTTGACCAGTGTCGTCGGCGGAGACGTGAACTGCAGGACCATGACCGGCAGCTCGGGGTCGTGCAGGCCCGAGGTCTGACAGGATCCGGTGCGCCGCCTCGGTGTGCGCCGGCATAGAACCCCACCGGGATGTGATTGCGGGCGAACGCATCGCGCAGCAGGTGCGTGCGCTCGTCGTGGGCGCCCACCATTCGCACCGCCTCGAACCCGCGGTCCTGAGCCCAGTTCCAGTCGTCGAGGAGATCGGTCACCGACCCATGGAACTCCTCGTCACGGGGGCGCTCAGGGCGGATCAGCGTGATGTCCGCCTGCCCCTCCGCGATGGCCTGGAACACCGGCCCGCGAGGCGTCGAACTCGCCCCACCGCACCACCACCGCCCGCTTGGCCGAGGGGTGGATCACACGGGCCCGCCGCAGGAACCGCAGGGCGTCGCGGTCGGCGGCGCCGTAGTGCGCCACGATGAGCGCGACGTCGCGCCGCCAGTGGCGCAGCCCATCGAGGACGGCCCGGGCGTGGTCGTAGCCGCGACAGGTGACGATCTCGTAGTCGGCGCCGTAGCGGCGCCGCAGCTCGCCGTCGAGGATCGACCTCGTCTCGTCGTCGGTGGTGGCGAGCAGCATCACCGGGGGATCCTCGGCGGCGCGGTCGCCGTCGTGGCCAGCGCTGCCGGCGTCCGGCACGGTCGCGCTCACCTCGTCCGTTGGCATGGCGCCCGTCCTTCCGCTCTCGCCGCCACATCGACCCCGTAAGCCTAAGGCTCGACGGCGCGACCTCCGGTCAGATCGCGTTTCCCACCGCCGCCGCGCGCGTGCTGGTGCGAGGCGAAAGCCCGGCTAGGTGTAGATCCTGCTGGGCGACTCGCCCGGGCCGTCACACCGGCGTCGTAGTGTGCAGCGACAGGAAACTGACAGTGAAACGACAGCGACTGTCAGCGAACGTCGTTCGATGACCGATGGGGGAGAGGGCCCAGTTGCACTGCCCAGGCCTGGTCATCAGCGTCCTGGTCGAGAAGCAGGTCGAGATGCGCCGCGTTTCCGTGTGCGCCGACTGGTACCGGTCTTCATCCGGGAGTCGATCGACCAGCCCACGATCCGGTTCGACCAGGCGTCCTTGATGGCGCACAGGATAGAGCTTTCCGTCGGCGGCGACGTTCCCGACCAGCAACCTGGGCTGGCACGAGCGATCCGGTGGGCTCACCACAGAGCTGGCGGCGAACTTCTTGCCGCTCTCGACGAGGCCGAGGTCGCCTACTGGGGATGTTGCCCCGCGTGCCGGTCCGAGGCGCTGACCGAGGCCGGGGCCACGACCGGCGCCTGACGGATCGCCTCCGGGTCGAGGTGGCGCAGCTTGTCCGGGTTCACGACCGTGTGCACCGCCGCGATGTGACCGTCGACGATGTCGAGCTCCATGACGGCGACGACGTTCCCGTCGGCATCGGTGATGGTCGCGCCGGGCTGGCCGTTGACCTGCGCCTGGTGGAGGGACAGGCCGGCGTACGCACCGCCGGTCCGCATGCCCGTGACGAGCATCCGGGCGACCCTGGTCCGGCCCTGGACGGGGCGGGCGATGGCCCGCACGACGCCTCCGCCGTCACCGTGGAAGACGACGTCGTCTGCCAGCAGCTCTTCGAGCTCGCCCAGGTCGCCGCCGCGGACCGCAGCCAGGAAGCGGCTGGCCAGCTCGTCGCGGCTGTTCCGGTGACGCCTCGAACCGGGGACGGCCCTCCTCCACGTGCCGTCGGCCCCGTGCCACGAGCTGGCGGGTGTTGTCCTCGCTCGTGCCGATGATGCCGGCAATGTCGGCGTACGGGTAGGCGAAGACCTCGCGGAGCAGGAACGCAGCCCGCTGCTCGGGCGTAGAGGTTCTCGAGCAGCACCAGGAACGCCAACGACAGCGAGTCCGCCACCTCGGCGGCGTCGGCGGGGTCGATGACGCGGTCGTCGACCAGCGGCTCGGGCAGCCACTCGCCGACGTAGCTTCTCACGCGCGCACCCTTGCCGAGCGCAGCTGGTCGATGCAGAGCCGGGTGACGACGGTGGACACGTAGGCACGCGGCGATTCGATCTGCTCGTCGCGCTCGCGGGCGAGGTGGAAGCGCAGCAGCGCCTCCTGCACGATGTCCTCGGCATCGCTCGACACTGCCGAGCATCCGGTAGGCGACCGCGAACGCCCGGGGCCGCAGCTCCTCCAGGGTCGGCATCCCGGGCGTCGGCGTTCCCGGCATCGGTCAGGCCAGCCCCTTGGCGAGACCCTGCCGCCAGCTCGGATACCGGAGGTCCCAGCCGAGCTCGCGCTTGGCCTTGGCGTTCGAGCGCCCCGTGCACATCCGTCATCATGATGGTCGCCATCTCGCCGGCCACGAGGCGCCCGAGCCACCGCGGGATGCGCCGCGGGGGCTTGGCGTCGAGCGCGCTCGCCAGCGTCGGCAGCCAGTCCCGCACGGTGGCGGGCTCGTCGTCGACGATGTAGTAGATGCCTCGGGCCGCCGCGCTCGACCGCAATGGCCGTCGCGGCCGCGGCGTCCTCGATGTGGATGTGCGACCACACGCCTCCGCCGTCGCCGATGATCGGGAACTGCCGCTTGCGGACGGGGCCGGCCATCTCGGCGTCGGGGTCGAGGCTGATCCCGGTGCCCGGGCCGTAGAACCCGCCGTAGCGCAGCGCGAGGCCCTCGCCCCAGTCGATCGAGGTCACCGCCTTCTCCAGGTGGAGCAGCGCTTGCACCACCGGGCGCAGCGCTCCGGGGGGATCGGGATACAGGGGCTCGTCCTCGGTCATCACCGGCGGGCCTGTGGGGGCGTAGCGGAAGGCGCCGAAGCTCTGCGCAACGAACCGCCGGGCCCCGACGGCCGCGGCCGGCGGCGAGCAGGTAGTCGGTCGCCTCGGTTCGCAGGCGGTTGGTCGTGATCGCCATCGGGGAGCGATCTGGGTGGCGCGCATCGCGGAGGCCCATCCTCCCGGAGAGCGCCGTGAGCTGGTGCACGATCACCTCCGGCTCGGCTTCGCCCACGACCCGGGCCACGGCGTCGGGGTCGAGGGCGTCGGCCACGACCGGTCGCGCGCCCAGCGTTCGTAGCATGTCCTGCTTGGCGGGGGTCCTGGTCATCGCGACAACCTCGTGGCCGGCGGCGACGAGCTCCGGCACCAACTGTACGCCCAGGGCACCGGAGGCTCCGGCGACGAAAACCTTCATGTCAGCTCCTCCTCGTTTCGGTCACCTACTGAGACGAGATGACCGGCCCCCCTGTGACAGTCCCCGGGGGCCGGGATCGTGCCCCGCGGTGTGGTGTAGGTCGACGTGGTGATCGTCGAGGTTGGTACGCGAGCTCCTCTGCCGCCGCCGGCGACAACACCGACCGGGTCCGGTCCGAAGCGGCGTTCGCGAAGCTGAGCGGCTCCTGGTGTCGTTTTCCACTGACAGAACCGTGTCGTTTCCACTGACATCCACGTGTCGCTGCACACGATGAAAACGACACGACGTGTCAGCGCGTGCGTCCGCACGCAACGCCCAGAATCCTCGTTCTGTTAAGTAACGGAGACAGGCGGCCCAAGACGAGGCCGCGCTCCCGTTTGGCCCACCACCCGGTGCTTCCCCGCCACCCCGGCTCGCCCCTCGAATCGCACTGGCGTCGGCGACGACGCGCTCTGGGGACAAGCACAGATCCGACATGACGGCCAGCCATCACGAGGTCGGCGGTGCTGCCGGCCGTTGCGTCGACCGTGCACCCGCCCCTGCCCATCGCCGATGGTTACGTCACAGTGACGCAACCATCGGCGATGCGAGGCCCCTGGACCCGTGGCGCGCGGAACGGGTCAGGTGTCGATGACCGCGCCGCGGCTGATGTTGGCGACCGTGGCGGTGATGGCGGACGCCCGGTCGGACGCCAGGAACGCGGCGGTCTCCGCCACGTCCGCCAGCCGGACCGGCGGGCCGAGCATCGCCCCGGACGCGCCCGGCGACGTCGCCATGAGGTCGTCGAGGGTCATGCCGGCGAACCCGGCGGCTCGGGTCCACACCGCCCGTGCGTGCGACCCGTGTTCGACGGACTCGGCGATGCCGTCGGGGCGCAGGCACACGACCCGCACCCCGCGTGGGCCCAGCTCACCGGCGAGCTGGATCGACAGCGCCTCGACCGCGGCACAGGCGGGCCCGAACCCGTCGGTCGGGACGGCGACCTGTGAGGCCGTCGTCGACAGCAGGAGGATCACGCCCGTCCCCCGTGCCTGCATGTGGCGGGCCGCCGCGGTCGCCGTGAGGAACTGCGTTGTCGTGTAGGTGGCGATGGGCAGCGCGAAGTCCTCGGGCGTCAGCTCGGTCAGGGGCTTGCCCTGCACGTGGTCCACGCCGATGGCGTTGAAGGACACGTCGACGGCCCCCGCGGCCTCGACGACGTCGTCGGCGTGACGCGCGACGGCCGCGGGGTCGAGGGCGTCGACGACAGCCCACTCGGCCTTGCCGCCGGCGTCCATGATCTCGTCGGCCACGGCGCTCAGACGTTCGGCCGTCCGACCGGCGAGGAACACCCGGGCGCCCTCGCGGGCGAACGTGCGAGCCACCGTGGCGCCGATCGCACCCGCACCGCCGTACACGACTGCGGATTTGTCCTGAAGGAGCACTGTCGAACCTCCGTTCGCTTCCGCTCCCCCGGCGGGGGAGCCTCACCCCACCGACGAACGGGATCGGCCGGACCGACACCCCTCCCCCGCCACCGCACGACGTCAGCCCGCGGTCACCTCGGCCAGCCGTCGAGCCAGGTAGCGCCGTTCGGCGTCCGTCGGCGCCAGCGCGAGCGCCGCGTGGTACGCGGGGACGGCCGCCTCGACGTCTCCCCCGCGGCGCAGCAGGTCGGCGCGGGTCGCCGCCAGCAGGTGGTAGCCGTCCAGCGCGCCCGTGGCCTCGAGGTCGGCGACGAGCGCCAGCCCGGCCGCCGGGCCGTGGGCCATGCCGACGGCCACGGCGCGGTTCAACTCGACGACGGGCGACGGCGCCACATCCCCGAGCTCGCCGTAGAGGTGGGCGATGCGCTCCCAGTCGGTCTCGGCGGCCCGAGCCGCCCTCGCGTGGCACGCAGCGATCTCGGCCTGCAGCAGGTACGGGCCCCAGTCGGCGGGCGCCACCCGCCGCGCCGCGGCGAGGAGGCGCAGTCCGTCGCCGATCTGCGACTCGTCCCACCGACCGCGGTCCTGGTCCTCGAGCGTGACGATGTCGCCGAGCTCGTCGAGTCGCGCGGCGCGCCGAGCGTCGTGCAGCAGGAGGAGGGCGAGCAGGCCGCCGACCTCGGCGTCCCGCGGCATCAGCTCGTGCAGCACCCCCGCCAGGCGGATGGCCTCGGCGCTGAGCTGTTGGCGCAGGAGGTCCGTCCCGGACGAGGCGGCGTAACCCTCGTTGAACAGCAGATACACGACCCCGAGCACGCCCGAGGTCCGGCCCGGGAGCAGGTGCGCGGGCGGCACGCGATACGGGATGCCGGCGTGGCGGATCTTCCGTTTCGCCCGCACGAGCCGCTGGGACATCGCCTCCTCGGAGACGAGGAAGGCCCGGGCGATCTCGGCTGTCGTCAGGCCGGCGAGCGTCCGCAGCGTCAGCGCCACCCGTCCCTCGAGGGGGAGCGCCGGATGGCAGCACGTGAAGATGAGGCGGAGCCGGTCGTCGGGGACGGGGTTGGCACGATCGGCGCCGGACGTCACGGCCAAGCTGACTCGGGCGGGGTCGGACTCCGGGTCCACTTCGTCCGCGCCCGGCCGGGCGCGCCCGAGTGTCGCCGCGTCCCGCAGCTTCGCGTCGCCGACCACCCGCCGGCGCAGCCGGTCGGTGGCGGCGTTGCGGGCGGTCGTGGTCAGCCAGGCTCCCGGGGACCTGGGCACCCCGTCGCGGCGCCAGGCGCGCACGGCGGCGGCGAAGGCTTCCTGCGCGCACTCCTCGGCCAGGTCCCAGTCGTCCGTGACGCGGATGAGCGTCGCCACGACCTGTCCCCACTCGCGGCGAAAGGCCGTTGCCACCGCATCGTCGACGCCGGCCCGGAGGTCCGGGTCGGGGCTCACCGTTCCCAGACCGGCCGCACCTCGATGGTGCCCGAGGCCGCCACCGGGTGCTTGGCCGCCACCTCGAGCGCTTCGTCGAGGTCGGCGCACTCGATCACCGCGTAACCGGCGACGAACTCCTTCGTCTCGGCGAACGGCCCGTCCGATACCAGCGTCTCGCCGTCGCGCACACGCACCGAGGTGGCGTCCGCCACCGGGCGGAGGCGGTTGCCGCCGTCGAACACCCCGCGGGCCACCATCTCGTCGGTCCAGGCGCGGTGACCGGGGTGGGCGGCGATGTCGTCGGGGCTGAGGACCTCGGACTCGTCGTCGCAGATCAGGAGCACGTACTTCATCTCGACAGCCTCGCTCGTTCGGCGACGACCGCGGCGAACCGGGTGGCGAGCGCGCGCCCCGTGGCCGCAATCGCCTCGGAGCGAGCGGCCATGTCGGCGAGTGCCGCGGCCTGTGCGGGCGTGGGCGGCCCGTGCTCCTCGGCCCACGCGGTGACGACGGCGTGGTCGACCTCGGGGTGGAACTGGACGCCCCAGGCCGCCTCTCCGACGCGGAACGCCTGCGGGACGCCGTCGGGCGTGGCGGCGAGCAGCTCCGCGCCCGACGGGAGGCGCACGACGATGTCGTCGTTCCACTGGAGCGAGACCGGCGTCCGCCCGGTCGGCAACGATCCGAGCACGCCGTCGTCGACCGCGGCGGCGAGGACCCCGATCGGGAGCACGCCCATCTGCTTGCCCGCCGGGTTCGGCGTCACCTCCCCGCCGCAGGCGACCGCCAGCATCTGGTGGCCGAGGCAGATGCCCAGCGTGGGCAGGGTCGAGTCGACGGCCGCGCCCAGCAGCTGGCGGACCGCCGGAAGCCACGGACAGCGGCCGTCGTCGGTCGCCGACATCGAACCACCGAGCACGATCAGGCCGTCGATGCCGGCCACGTCGGGCACGCCCTCGCCGCGGTACGGCCGGGCGATCTCCACGTCGACGCCGGTCGTGCGCAGCCAGCCGTCGAACAGCCCGAGAGGGCAGGCGTCCTCGTGCTGCACGACGGCGAGCCGGGGCCCGAAGGTGGTCATGGCCGCCAGTCTGGCGGGTCGGATCGGCTCGGCCTCACGGCTCCCCGAACCGCAGGGACGTCAGCGGCCGCGCCACCCGGAGGACCCATTCGAGGGCCTCGCGGTAGTCGCGGGAGTCGGGACTTCCCGCCGCCGCGAGATCGCGGTCGACGTCCTCGATGGCGGCCTCGAGCTCGTAGAGGCGGTCGTGCAGGGCGTCGAGCTCGGACCGGGCCACGACGAGGCGGCTGTCGCCGAGGCCGAGGTCGGCGGACTGCCGCCGCGCCTCGTAGTCGCGCTGCCGGCAGCTCCGGCGGCAGTACACCCGTGGCCGGCCCGGGCCGGCGACGACCGTGAACGGGCGGGCACACCACCGGCAGCGCCGCACGACCGATCCGTCCCGCGCCGCGGCGCGGCCCCGCCGCCGGTTCCCTCCGAGGCTGTTTGCGTCACGGTGACGGAACGTAGCGATGCTCGGGGCACGACCGGTGGATCCGGTGACGTTGCGGGGTGCCCCGCCCGCGCGAGACTGCCGCAGATGCAGCAGGCACCCCCTCCGCTCGTGCTGCGCACCGATCAGCTCACGATGTCCTACGCCAGCGGGCCACCTGCGCTCGCGGGCCTGTCGCTCGCGGTCCCGGCCGGCTCCGTCGGGCTCGTCGGCGCCAACGGTGCCGGGAAGACCACGCTGTTCCGCCTGATGCTCGGGCTGATGCAGCCGACCTCGGGGCGGATCGAGGTGGCGGGTCGCGACGTCGCCACCGACCCCGTCGGCATCCGCGGCCGCCTCGGCTACATGCCCGAACACGACTGCCTGCCCCTCGACCAGACCGCGTCCGACATCGTGGCGACGTTCGGCGAGCTGGCCGGCCTCCCGGTCCGGGCCGCCCGCCAGCGCGCCTCCGACGTGCTCGACCTCGTGGGGCTCGACGAGGCGCGGTTCCGCCCGGTCGGCGGGTTCTCGACGGGCATGCGCCAGCGGACCAAGCTCGCCCAGGCCCTCGTGGCCGACCCGCACCTCGTGCTGCTCGACGAGCCGACCGCGGGCCTCGACCCGCTCGGGCGTGAGGAGATGCTCGACCTCGTCGCCCGGCTGGCCGGGTTCGGGATCTCGGTGATCCTGGCCACCCACCTGCTGGACGACGTGCAGCGGGTGTGCGAGCACGTCGTGATGATCGATCACGGCCAACTGGTCCTCGCCGGGCCGATCGACCAGCTCATGCAGACGACCGGCCAGCTCCGGGTCGAGGTCGGTGGCCGCCCGGGTGCCGTCGCCGCGCTGGCCGAGGCGCTCGCCGGGCAGGGCCTCTTCGCGCGGGCGCTCGACGAGCTCACCCTCGATCTCGACACCCGCGACCAGGGTGACGCCGCCGCGGACACCGTGCGCGACGCGGTCGCCGACCTGGGCCTGCGGCTCTACGCCCTGTCGAGCCGCCACCGCTCGCTCGACGACGTGTTCCTCCAGCAGGCAGGCCGATGAGCGCGCCACCGCTGTCCGGCGCGGTGTACGACCGGGGCTACCGGCCCTACACCGGCCCCCGCGGCGGGCGCCGCGAGGCGACGTGGGCGCTGTGGCGGCTGTCGGTGCGCCGGGCGCTCGGCCTGCGCCGATCGTGGCGGCAGAAGGTCTTCCCGTGGACGCTGCTCGCCATCACGACCGTGCCCGCGGTGGTCAACGTGGGCATCGGCTACGCCATCAGGAACGACCCGCTCGAGATCCCCGACTTCGCGTTCATCACCTACCGCGAGTACGTCGGCGTCTCGACCGCGTTGCTGCTCTTCGTGGCGTTGACCGCCCCCGACGTCGTGTGCCCCGACCGCCAGCAACGCGTGCTGCCGCTGCTGTTCTCGCGCCCGCTCACCGGCACCGACTACGTCACCGCCAAGGTGGGAGCCATCGCCGCCATCGTGTTCGGGTTCGGGTTCCTGCCTCAGGTCGTGCTGTTCGTGGGGCAGATGCTGGTGAGCGACGCCGCGCTCGAGTACTTCACCGACAACGCCGAGGTGCTGTGGCAGGTGCCGGTGTCGGTCGCCCTGCTCGCCCTGTACTACGGCGCGGTGGGCGTGGCGCTCGCGTCGCTCACCGACCGCCGGATCGTGGGTGGGGTCGCCATCCTCGGCGTCGCCCTCGTCACCTCGGTCGTGGCGGCCATCATCATCGAGTCCGCCGGCGACGGCGGCACGCCGTTCGCGGTCCTCAACGTGCTGGCGCTGCCCCTCGAGGTCCGCGACCTGGTGTTCCTCGGGCACCTGAGCACCGACTCCGACCTGTCGGGCGTGTCGGGCGGCGGGGTGCTCGCCGTGCTCGCCTACCTGCTGGTGCTGACGTCATCGATCGCCGTGCTGCAGCACCGCTACCGCGAGGTCGCGCTGTGACCGCTCCGCCGGCGCCCGCCGTCCCTCCTCCGGCTCCCCCGGCGCGCCTCGACCCCGCGTTCGCCCCCGACGCCACGGTCACCGTCCAGCAGGCCTCGGTGTGGTTCGGGCAGAAGGTCGCGTTGACCGAGCTCTCGTGCTCCTTCGGGCCCGGGTGTGACCGGCCTGCTCGGCCCCAACGGGGCCGGGAAGACCACGTTGATGCGGGCGCTCACCGGGCTCCTGCCGCTGAACGAGGGCCGCGTGGAGGTGCTGGGAGGCGACCCCCACCGGGACCGCGAGGTCCAGCGGGGCATCTCGCTCGTGCCCGAGGACGAAGCGGTCCCGCCCGCCCTCACCGCCCGCCAGCTCGTTCGCTACACGGCGGCGCTCCACGGCGTGCAGGACCGCGAGATGCCCGACCGCTGCCTCGACACCGTCGGGCTGCTCGACGTGGCCGACCGCAAGGTCGGCGGGTTCAGCAAGGGCATGCGCCAGCGGGCCAAGGTGGCGTCGTCGCTGGTCACGGCCCCGCGCGTGCTGGTGCTCGACGAGCCGCTCAACGGTGCCGATCCGGTCCAGCGGCTGGCGTTGATCGGCCTGTTCCAGGCGCTCGGCGCGCAGGGACGCACGGTGATCGTCAGCTCGCACGTGCTCAACGAGGTCGAGCGGTTGGCCTCCCGTCAGATCGTGGTGATCCGTGGTCGGCTCGCCGCCGCCGGCGACCACCACGCCATCCGCGACGCCCTCGCCGACCGGCCGCGGGCGGTGAGCGTGCGCACGCCCGCCGCCCGGGCGCTGGCCGCCCGGCTGATGGCGCTCGACGTCGTTCGGGGCGTCACCGTCGACGGCGCCACGGTCGTCGTGTCGTCGCAGAACGCGGGCGAGCTGGCCGAGGTCCTCCCGGTGGCCGCCCGGGACGCGGGAGCCCGGTTGCTCGAGGTGCGACCGCTCGACGACTCGCTCGAGAGCGTGTTCCGGGAGCTCCTGCGATGACGCTGCCGCCCGAGGCGTCGGGCGCGACCGATCCGCCGCCCGCCGCCCCGCCGCCCCCTCCCCCGCTGCCGACCGACGGAGAGACCGTCGCAGACGACACGGGCCCGGCCGCTCCCCTCCCGCCCCCTCCCCCGCCGCCGACCGCATCGTCCGCTCCCGCCCCGTCGACCCCCAGTGCTCCGGCCGCCGCGCCCGAGCCCACCGATGCGCCCCAGCAGGGGGTGGCCGTCGCGGTGGTCGACCGACGCCCGCTCCCCCGCCCGTTCGTGGCGATCGTCGGGTACACGCTGCGGGCCTGCCTCCCGGCCCGGCGGTGGTGGGGAGTCGTCCTGCCCTGCCTCGGCGCCCTGCTGTTCGCCTGGCTCGGCACGCTGGCCGACACGTCGACCGAGGAGGCGTTCGGCGTCGTCGCGGAGCAGGGACTGTTCGGCCTCGTCGTCCCGCTCACGTGCCTGGTGATCGGTGACGCCGTGCTGGGCGCGGACCTGCGGGCGGGCACGTTCGCGTTCACGTGGCTGTCGCCCGTGAGCTTCCCGTCGATCGCCGTCGGGCGCTGGCTCGGCGGCTGGCTCGTGGCCCTCGTCACCCTGGTCCCGGCGCTCGTGCTCGCCACCGTCGTGGCGGGCGTGCCCGACACGGCCGGGCCGATGGCCCTCGCCGCGGCCACCGGGTCGGCCGCCTACATCGGCCTGTTCGTGATGCTGGGCGCCATGGCCCGCCGCTCCGCGGTGTGGGCCCTGGCGGTCGTGTTCCTCGGCGAGCGCCTGCTGGGCGGCGTGCTGTCGGGCATCGCCCAGATCTCCCCGATGTGGGAGACGCAGCAGGTCTACGCCGGCCTGGCCGGCGGCGAGGTCGCCGACGAGCTGCTGCGAGACGGCACCCCCAACGGCTGGGCTGCGGTGGTCCGGCTGGCGACCATCCTCGTCGTGACCCTGGCGCTGGCGTCGTGGCGGCTGGCGCACCTCCGCCCGACCGGCGGCGACGAGTAGCCGCTGGACTGCGTGCGCCGCCGAGCCGCCACGGGGCTCGGCGGCCCGCGCACCACCGTCACTCGGCGCCGTGCGGTGCCACCACCACGTCGTGCTCGCCGGCGACGGCGGCGAGGAACCTCAGCAGCGCCGCGGCCTCGTGCTCGACGTCCGCCCTCTCGGCCGCGGTGAGCGGCCGGAAAGGCGTGACGACGATGGTGGCCCGGTCGCCGGCGCGGTCGATGGACCACTCGGCCTCGACGCGCCCGTCGACGAGCACCGTCCCGGGGAGCAGCCCGTTGGCCCGCATCAGGCGCTTGCGGACGTCGTCGTCGACCAGGCGGGTGCGGTCGGCGTGCGACAGCGACACGTTGTCGAAGTCGGGCAGGAAGCGGACGGGCGCGGGCGTGTCGGGGTCGGGGCGGGGCGCGTCCGGCAGGTCGAGCAGCTCGCGGCCGGCATCGTTGCGGAACCGCACCACCCGGTCGCCCAGGCGATCGGTGACCTCGCGCAGGCGGGTGAGCCCCGACCAGGCCTGGACGTCCATCACCGAGGCCGGGCCGTACACGGCGAGGTAGCGCAGCACCATGTCGTCGAGGGTGGCGGCGTCGTCGAGCGGCCGACCGGCCCAGTGTTCGAGGCTGGTGACCGTCACCTGCCCGGAGCGGCCCCAGACGGCGCGGGGTGGGACCTGGACCAGCGGCACAACGGCGCGAGCCACCTGGGAGAGGGCGGCAGGGTCGCGATCGGGCCAGCGTTCGGCGAGCAGCCGGCCGAGCTGGCCGAACGGGCGCGGCGCCTCCTCCACGAGGGCACGCCCCGCGGCCTCGACCTCGGTCAGATCGAGGTCGGCCAGGCCCGATTGCCACTGCGACGTGCGCAGGTTCCGGGCCAGGTACCCGGCGTGCAGTGCCCGCAGGGCGAGGGCGTCGTCGGTCGTGAGCAGGTGGACCGTGCCCCGCATGACGACGATGCGGACGGCGCGCCGCTCGGTGAGCATCGCCCCCAGATCGTGCGGGTCGAACCCGGCGAGGCGGGACCAGAGAGCGGTGTACGGGCTCCAGGGCGCCTGGGCCTGGAGCCCGTACAGGTCCCGCACGGCGTCGGCCACCGACCTGCCGGCCCGTTCCAGCAGCATCTGTCGGGCGAGCAGCGCGCGGTTGAGGGCGCGCGGGCTCAGCGCGGGGAGGGTGGTCGTCGACGTCGCCATGCGCTCGGTCTCCGTTCTCTCAGCGCACCGTGCGGAAGAACGTACGCACGTCGTCGATCAGCAGCTCGGGCACCTCCATCGCCGCGAAGTGCCCCCCGTCGTCGTACTCGCTCCAGTGCGTGATCGTGTTGGCCGCCTCCGCGTGCCGGCGGATGGCGATGTCCTGCGGGAACACGGCCACCCCGGTCGGCACGGGGCCACGCTCGATCTCGGCCCCCCATCCGCCGCCGGCGTCGTGGGCACCCTCGTAGTACATGTCGGCCGACGAACCGGCGGTACCGGTCAGCCAGTAGAGCATCACGTTGGTGAGGAGGTGGTCGCGGTCGACCGACTGCTCGGGCAGCCCGGCGGGGTCGCCGGTCCACTCCTTGAACTTCTCGGCGATCCAGGCGAGCTGCCCTGCGGGCGAGTCGACCAACCCGTGAGCGAGTGTCTGCGGGCGGGTCGACTGGATCTGCGCGTACCCCATCTGCTCCCGGGCGTAGTTCGCCAGCCGCGCCAGTCGCCCCTTCTCCGCGTCGGTCATCGTGGCGAGGTCGTCCTCGCTCGGCGGCGCGAACGACACGAACCCGCCTGTCGCCGCGTTGACGTGCACCCCGACGACGGCCCCGGGGGCCTGGCGGCCCATCGCCGGCGTGATGATGGCGCCGTAGTCCCCGCCCTGGACCCCGTACCGCGCGTACCCCAGCCGGGCCATCAGGTCGACGAACGCGGACGCCACCCGGTCCGCGGTCCAACCGGTGTCCGTCAGCGGCGACGACCACCCGAACCCGGGGATCGACGGCACGACCACGTCGAAGGCGTCCGCGGGATCGCCGCCGTGGGCCGCCGGATCGGTCAGCGGGCCGATCACGTCGAGGAACTCGACGATCGATCCCGGCCAGCCGTGGACGAGCATCAGCGGCAGCGCTCCCTCCGCGGACGACCGCACGTGCAGGAAGTGGATCGGTTGACCGTCGATGTCGGTCATGAAGCCCGGCATCTCGTTGAGGCGGGCTTCGTGCGTGCGCCAGTCGTACTCGTCGAGCCAGTAGGTCACGAGCTCGCGCAGGTACGCGGTCGGCACGCCGCGGGCCCACGGGTCGTCGCCCGGCAGCTCCGACGCCCAGCGCGTGCGGGCGAGTCGTTCGGTGAGGTCGTCCAGGTCGCGCTGCGGAACGTCGATCTCGAACGGGCGGATCACGTCGTCGGTGGTCATGTCCGGGACCGTACGTGCCATTGAGGACAGATCTTGCCCTCATTCGGCGCGAAGCTGGCGGACATGTGGGACACCCCGGGCCGGCTCCTGCGCCTGCTGTCGCTGCTCCAGCTCCGGCGCGACTGGCCCGGTCCCGAGCTGGCCGCGCGCCTCGAGGTCGACGTGCGCACCGTCCGCCGCGACGTCGACCGGCTGCGGGCGCTCGGGTACCCGGTGGGCTCGACCGCGGGCGCCGCCGGCGGGTACCGGCTGGAGCCCGGCACCGACCTGCCCCCGCTGCTGCTCGACGACGAGGAGGCGGTCGCCGTCGCGGTCTGCCTCCGCACCGCCGCCGGCGGCACCGTCGCCGGCATCGAGGAGGCGGCGCTCCGAGCGCTCGCCAAGCTCGACCGGCTGCTGCCCACCCGCCTACGCGGCCGGGCCGGCGCCCTCTCGGCGGCCACGGTGGCGATGACCGGCCAGCGGCCCGTGCTCGACGCGGACGATCTGGCCACCATCGCCGCCGCCTGCCGTGACCACGAGGTCCTCCGCTTCGACTACCGCACCAAGGACGGTTCGACCGCGCGGCGCACGGTCGAGCCCCTCCGGCTCGTCCACACGGGGCGGCTCTGGTACCTCGTGGGGTGGGATCGCGACCGGCACGACTGGCGGACCTTCCGGGTCGACCGCATCGGCGGCCGGCCGGCGCCGGTCGACCGCTTCGTGCCCCGGCCGCCGCCCACCGACGACATCGCCGCCTTCGTGTCGCGTGGGACCGCGGTCGAGGCCTACCCGGTCAAGGCCCGGGTCGTCGTGCACGCGCCGCTGGCCGTGGTCGCCGCCCACGTCTCCCCCGCCGCCGGACTGCTCGAGGCCCGCGACGAGCAGACCTGCACCCTCCACACCGGGGCCCGCTCGATCGCCGACCTCGCGCACTACCTGCAGGAGACGGGGCTCGACTTCACGGTCGAGGCGCCCGACGAGCTGCGCACCCACCTCGCAGGGTTGGCCGAGCGCCTGGCGCGGGCCTCGGCGGCGCCCACCGAGACGAGCGCCACGTGACCGTCGTCATCTACGGAGCACCGGCGGCCGCGGGCTAGCCTGAGGCCGCTGACGACCTCCGTGGGAGAGTCCCGGTGGCGGGGTGGCATCACCCCTCCCGGGCGCCGAAGGGGCAACACCCCGGAACCTCTCAGGCACAAGGGACCACAGGGGCGAGGCAGCTCTGGAGCCGTGACCGGTGACAGAGGGGGCAGCATCAGGAGGCACCGCCGGCCGGGCGTGCCGTCGCCACACGCCCCTCGAGCACCCGGAGCACGCACGTGAGCATCAGCGCCGAGCAGTTCGCCGACCGCCACATCGGTCCGTCGCCCGACGACGTCGACCGCATGCTCCGCGCGCTGGGGGTGGCGTCGCTCGACGACCTGCTCGACCAGGCGGTCCCCGCCACGATCCGCGACGGCAAGCCTCTCGAGCTCGAGGACGCCCTGTCCGAGCCCGAGGCCATCGCCCGCCTGCGCTCGCTGGCCGACCGCAACCAGGTCTTCACCTCACTGATCGGCCAGGGGTACCACGGCACCCACACGCCGGGCGTGATCCTGCGCAACGTCCTCGAGAATCCCGCGTGGTACACCGCGTACACGCCCTACCAGCCGGAGATCAGCCAGGGCCGGCTCGAGGCACTGCTCAACTTCCAGACGATGGTGTGCGACCTCACCGGCATGGAGATCACCAACGCCTCCATGCTCGACGAGGGCACGGCGGCCGCCGAGGCGATGACCCTGCTGCGCCGCTCGACGCGCCATGCGGGGAAGGTGTTCTTCGTCGACGCCGAATGCCACCCCCAGACCATCGCCGTGGTCGCGGCCCGTGCCGAACCCCTCGACATCGAGGTCGTGGTCGGCGACCCGACGACCGACCTCTCCCCCGCCGACGCCTACGGCGCCCTGCTGCAGCACCCGGGCACGTCGGGCGTGATCCGCGACCTGCGCCCGGTCGTCGACGCGGTGCACGCAGCCGGCGGCCTGACCGTCGTGGCCACCGACCTGCTGGCCTGCACCCTGCTCGTCCCGCCGGGCGAGCTCGGGGCCGACGCCGCGGTGGGGTCGTCGCAGCGCTTCGGCGTGCCCATGGGCTTCGGCGGGCCGCACGCGGGCTTCCTGGCCACGCGCAACGAGTTCCGCCGGGCCCTGCCGGGCCGGCTCGTGGGTGTCTCGGTCGATGCCGCCGGTCGCCCCGCCCACCGCCTGGCCCTGCAGACGCGCGAGCAGCACATCCGGCGCGAGAAGGCGACGTCGAACATCTGCACCGCCCAGGTGCTGCTGGCGGTGATGGCCTCGATGTACGCCGTCTACCACGGGCCCGACGGGCTGCGATCGATCGCGGGACGTGTGCAGACCCTGACGACCGACCTCGCCACCCGCCTGCGCACCGCCGGCCACGAGCTCGTCAACGACACGTGGTTCGACACGCTGACCGTCCACGTGCCCGGCCAAGCCGCCGAGATCTGCGAGCGGGCCCGCCAGCGCCGCATCAACCTCCGGCGGCTCGACGGCGACACCGTGTCGGTGTCGTTCGACGAGACCACGACGTACGCCGTGCTGACCGACCTCGTCGAGGTGTTCGGCCTCGCCGCCGGGTGGGTGGCGGTCGTGGGCGAACCCGGACTGCCCGACGCCGAGCGCCGGACCAGCGACTACCTGACCCATCCCGTGTTCCACGAGCACCGGTCCGAGACCGAGATGCTGCGATACCTCCGCCGGCTCGCCGACATGGACGTCGCCCTCGACCGGGCGATGATCCCGCTCGGCTCGTGCACGATGAAGCTCAACTCCACCACCGAGATGGAGCCGGTGACGTGGCCCGAGTTCGGAGACATCCACCCGTTCGCGCCTCTCGACCAGGTCGAGGGCTACCTCACGCTCATCCACGACCTCGAGGAGACCCTGGCCCAGATCACGGGCTACGACGCGGTCTCGCTCCAGCCCAACGCGGGCTCTCAGGGCGAGCTGGCCGGACTGCTCGCCATCCGCGCCTACCACCTGAGCCGGGGTGACGAGCAGCGCGACGTGTGCCTCATCCCCGCCTCGGCCCACGGCACCAACGCCGCCTCGGCCGTGATGGCGGGCATGCGGGTCGTGGTCGTGGCGTGCGACGAGCAGGGCAACGTCGACGTCGACGACTTCCGGGCCAAGGCCGACGAGCACGCCGACCGCCTCGCCGCGCTCATGGTCACCTACCCGTCGACCCATGGTGTGTTCGAGGAGCGCATCGGCGAGATCTGCGACATCGTCCACGCCCACGGCGGCCAGGTCTACGTCGACGGGGCCAACCTCAACGCCCTCGTCGGGGTGGCCCGGCCGGGGTGGTTCGGCGGCGACGTCAGCCACCTCAACCTGCACAAGACGTTCTGCATCCCCCACGGCGGTGGTGGACCCGGGGTCGGGCCCGTCGCCGCCCGTGCGCACCTGGCGCCGTTCCTGCCCAACCACCCGGCCGCGGCCGAGGCCGGCCCCGCCACAGGGCCCGGACCGATCTCGGCTGCCCCCTGGGGGTCCGCCGGCATCCTGCCGATCAGCTACACGTACACCAAGATGATGGGGCCCGACGGACTGCGCCGCGCCACCGCCGTCGCCATCCTGAGCGCCAACTACGTGGCCGCCCGCCTCGGCGAGCACTACCCGGTGCTCTACACCGGCGAGCACGGTCGCGTGGCCCACGAGTGCATCATCGACCTGCGCCCGATCACGAAGGCGACGGGCGTGACCGTCGACGACGTGGCCAAGCGCCTCATCGACTACGGCTTCCACGCCCCCACGATGAGCTTCCCCGTGGCGGGCACGCTGATGATCGAGCCCACCGAGTCCGAGCCGCTGGTCGAGATCGACCGGTTCTGCGACGCCATGATCGCCATCAAGGCCGAGGTCGACGAGGTGGCGTCGGGCGCGATCGCCCACGACGACAGCGCCCTCGCCCATGCGCCCCACACGGCGGAAGACCTGCTGGCCGCCGACTGGGACCGCCCGTACAGCCGCGAGCAGGCGGCGTACCCGGTGCGCAGCCTGCGGCGGGGCAAGTACTGGCCCCCGGTCAGCCGCATCGACGGCGGCTACGGCGACCGCAACCTCGTCTGCGCCTGCCCGCCCCCCGAGGCCTTCGAGGATTGAGCTCGTTCTGGCGTGGAGCCGGGGCGACGTCACCCGCCGGCACCGGGGAACGGGTCAGCCGTTGACCAGGTCGGCGATCTGCTCGAGCAGCGGGCGGGGGCCGGCGACCAGGAGTGACGTGATGCACGTCTCGCGCCACCGCTCGAGGTCGTCGCGGATCTTGGCGGGCGGGCCGACCAGGTAGACGTCCTCGACCATCTTCGTGGGCACCGCCGCGGCGGCGTCGGCCTTGCGACCGTCGAGGTAGGCGTCCTGGATCTTCTCGCACTCGGCGCCGTAGCCGAGCCGCTCGAACACGTCCTTGTGGAAGTTGCGATCGCGGGCGCCCATGCCGCCGATGTAGAGGGCGAGGTTGGGACGCAGCAGGTCGGCGCACGCCTCGACGTCGTCGCCCGGCACGGTCGGGACGACGCAGGCGACCTCGAAGTCGTCGGCGGTGCGCCGTGCGCCGGGCCGGGCGAAGCCCTCGGCCAGCGCCTCGCGGTAGAAGCCGTCGGCCTTGGGTGAGAAGAACATGGGCAGCCAGCCGTCGGCGATCTCGGCCGCCAGCGCCACGTTCTTCGGGCCTTCGGCGCCGAGGTAGATGGGGATGTCGGTGCGCACCGGGCGCACGATCGACTTGAGCGGCTTGCCGAGGCCCGTGCCGCCCTGGAGGGGCATGGCGTAGTGCTCGCCCACGTACTCGACCGGTTCCTCGCGGGCGATGATGCGCCGGACGATGTCGATGTACTCGCGGGTGCGGGCCAGCGGCTTGGCGTACTCCTGCCCGTACCAGCCCTCGACGACCTGCGGCCCCGACACACCGAGACCGAGGATGAGCCGCCCGCCCGACAGGTGGTCGAGCGTGATGGCGGTCATGGCCGTCGACGCCGGCGTGCGCGCCGAGATCTGCGTGATGGCCGTCCCCAGCTTCACGCGCTCGGTCTGCGAACCCCACCAGGCCAGTGGCGTGAAGCAGTCGGACCCGTAGGCCTCGGACGTCCAGATCGAGTCGAACCCGAGATCCTCGGCGGCTGTGATCTGGTCGAGGGCGTCCGCCGGCGGCCCACTGGACTGCCAGTACCCGACGATGAGGCCGAGCTTCACCCGCCCACTCGGACGTTGGGCCCGGCGCCGTTCGTGTCGCCCGCCGCCTCGGCCTCGGCCTTGGCCTCGCCCGCCTCGACGGCCTGGTCGACGACGTCCTCGACGGCCTCTTGGATCTCCTCGGCCTTGTCGGCGGCCTCTTCGACCGTCTTCTGCTCGGTGCCCGGCAGGTTGCCGAGGCCGGCCAGGCCGGTGAGCATCTCGCGCAGCTGGGTGAGCTGACCGGTGACGGCGTCGCGCTGGCGGGTGAGCTCGGCGACCTCGCGCTCGGCGGCCTGCTTGGTCACCTCGGCGTGGGTCTTGGCCTCGAACACGAGCTGCTCGGCCTCGGAGCGGGCGTCGGTGACGGTGCGGTCGGCGAACGACTTGGCCTTCTCGACGATGTCGCTCGACTGCGCCTCGCTGTCCTTCCGGCGCTGCTCGGCGGCGGTGTCGATCTCCTTGGCGCGGGTGTCGGCGTTCTTGGCCCGCTGCTCGGCCTCGGCCACCAGCTTCTGCGTGGCGGCCATGGCGGCGTCGTGGCGCTCGCCCTCTTCGCGCTCGGCCCGCTCGCGGCGCTCGGCCAGCTCGAGCTCGAGCGCCTGCAGCTCGGCCTCGCGCTTCTCCTTCGCCTTGGTGAGCAGCTTGGAGGCGGCGGCCCGCTTCTCCTCCGCCTCGCGGGACGCGACGTTGCGCAGCTCGATGATCTCGCGCTCGGCCGTGGCCCGCACGGTGGCGATCTCGCGCTCGGCGGTGGCGCGGTGCTCGGCGACCTCGTGGTCGGTGGTGGTGCGGAGCTGAGACGTCTCGCGCTCGGCCTCGGAGCGCTGGCTCTCGACCTCGCGGCGCGTGTTGTTGCGCAGCTCGTTGGCCTCGCGCTCGGCCGAGTCACGGCTGGCCTTGGCCTCGCGCTCGGCCGCGGTCTTGACCGCGGTGGCGACCGCGCGGGCCTTCTCGACCACCTCTTTCGACTCGAGGTGGGCGGCGGCGATCAGCTTCTCGGCTTCGCGCTTGGACTCGCCGCGGTGCTCCTTCGCCTGCTCCTCGGCCAGCCGGAGGAGCTGCTCGACCCGCGTGCCGAGACCCGACAGGGTCGGCTGGGCGCGCTCCTCGAGCTGCTTCGACTGGTCGGCGACCTTGCGCTCGAGCTCGGTGATTCGATCGCGGGCGTCGGTCGTCCCGGTCTTGGCCTTGGTGGCCGTGCTGCTGAGCTCCTCGATGCGACTGTGCAGTCGCTCGATGAACATGTCGACCTGTGTCCGCTCGTAACCCCTGAGCACGATGGTGAAGTCAGGAGTGCCGCCGTTGGCCGGCGACGGCGAAGTGGTTGTACCCATAGGTCCCCAACTATGTCAGACCAGGCAGGCTCTCGGGCCCGTTCCCGGTAGGTCGCGCGATGTCGTAACAGACATTCGGTGCGACCGCCACACTGGATGACCGTCGCACCACATACTTCCTCGAGTATCGCGCATCCCGCACCGGCACTCGATCCACAACTGGAACGTGTTCTAGTGTGGGGGCGGCCGCCCCGTGGCGCCCGCCCGCCTCCCCAGGAGCCGACATGTCGCAGCGCTACCCGTTCCCCGTGCCCTTCGGATGGTTCTGCGTCGGCTACCCCGAGGACTTCCCCGCCGGCGAGCCGAAGGCCATCTACTACTGGGCCACGCACATGGTGGCCTGGCGCGACGAGCAGGGCGAGCTGCACGTCCAGGACGCCTTCTGCCCCCACCTCGGCGCCCACCTCGGCCACGGCGGCTCGGTCGACGGCTGCGAGATCGTCTGCCCCTTCCACGGCTGGCAGTTCGACGCCGAGGGGGCGAACACGGCCATCCCCTACAGCGAGCGCCTCAACCGCAAGGCCCGCCTCAAGACCTACCCCACCGTCGAGCGCAACGGGGTCGCCTTCGTCTGGTACCACCCCGACGGCGAGGCGCCGATGTGGGAGGTGCCCGAGTTCCCCGAGATGAACGGCGACCCCGAGTGGTCGACCGTCATCCGCACCGAGCACACCATCGACGCCTCGGTGCAGGAGATGGCCGAGAATGCCGTCGACTCGGCGCACTTCCGCTTCGTGCACAACACGGCGGAAGTGCCCGAGCTCGAGGAGTACACGACCGGGTTCCCCGAGGCGGTCATGCGGTCGTCGCAGAAGTTCCCGACGCCGCGGGGCGTGATGGAGGGGAAGATCGACACCCACGCCTGGGGTCCCGGCCTCTCGCTGGTGAGCTTCTCGGGCATCGTCGACACGCTCAACCTGGCGGTGACCACGCCCATCGAGGCCGACCGCTGCATCGTGCGGTTCAGCTTCCGCTTCAAGACGATGGGCGACGAGACGACGACGCGCAACGTGGGCAAGGCGTTCGTCGCCGAGGTCGACAAGCAGGTCCGCGAGGACAAGCCGATCTGGGAGCACAAGGCGCACCTGGTCCGCCCCGCGCTCGCCGACAACGACGGTCCGTTCATGAAGTTCCGCAAGTGGGCGGCGCAGTTCTACGCCGAGCCCGTGGCCGACGACCGCCTCGTGTACCCGCCTCCGTTCTGGCCCGACCGGGTGGACGACGCGCCGGCGAAGGCGACCGCGTCCGCCCGCTACACCGGCGCGGCCGGCGCCGACGCCTGAGGGCCTCACCCGCGCAGAGCCCGCGGATCGCGTACCCGTCGCCACCGCGCGTGGCGACCGAGCGGCCGGCCGTCGGACCGCCGGCGGGGCGGCCGGACACCCCGGCGCCGGTAGGTTCGAGGGCGATGGCGACCGTCGATGACCCCCGCGCCGCCCCCGCCGAGGTGGAGGGCGAGGCCACGCATGCCGTGCTGGCCGCCCTGTCGGCCGCCGGCCGGGCCATCACGCTCGGTGCGTCGCTCGAGCGGGTGCTGACCGAGCTGGCCGGCGGGGCGCGCGACCTCGTCGACGCCCGCTACGCCGCCATCGGCATCCCCGAGCCCGAGGGCGACGAGTTCGCCCGGTTCGTGACCGTGGGCATGAGCGACGAGCTGATCGCCCGCCTCGGCCCGCTCCCCCGCACCCACGGCCTGCTCGACGCCATGCTGGCGGACCCGTCGCCCTACCGGACCGCTGACATCACGCAGGACCCGCGCTTTCGCGGCTGGTGGCCCTCTGCGCACCCGACGATGCACTCGTTCCTCGGCGTGCCGATCGTGTCGGCAGGCGACGTGATCGGCGCCTTCTACCTGACCGACAAGGAGACCGGGCCCGAGTTCACCGCCGCCGACGAGGCCGCGGTCGTGCTGCTCGCGTCGCACGCGGCCATCGCCATCGACCAGGCCCGGCTGTTCGAGGACAGCCGCGAGCTGGCGCTGACGCAGGAGCGCGGGCGCCTCGCCCGCGAGCTGCACGACGCCATGAGCCAGTCCCTGTTCAGCCTGCAGCTGGCCGCCGACACCGCCGAGCGGCTGCTGCCCGGCGACCCGATCGGCGCCGCCGCCCAGCTCGCCATCGTGCGCACCCTCTCGACGCAGGTCGCCGCGGAGCTGCGCACCACCGTCGAGGGCCTGCGCCCGGCCGACCTCGAGCGCGACGGACTGGCGGCGGTCATGGGCGCCCAGCTCACGCTGGCCGGGCGGGCACACGGCGTCGACGTCGAGCTCCGCGTCGACGACCCACCCGACCTCGATCCCGACGCCGAGCACGAGGTGCTCCGGGTGGCCCAGGAGGCCGTCACGAACGCCCTGCGGCACGCCGGCGCATCGTGCGTCCGCGTCAGGCTGGCGGGGAGCACCGACGACGGCCGGCGCGAGGCGGTGCTGCGGGTGGTGGACGACGGGCGCGGCTTCGACCCCGAGGCCCGCGCCATCAGGTCCCGCCGGCTCGGGCTGACGTCGATGCACGAGCGGGCCGGGTCGCTCGGCGGGCGCCTGACGATCACGTCGGCGCCGGGCGAGGGCACGACGGTCGAGCTGCGGGTGCCGGCATGACCGAGCCGAGCGAGGTCCACGAGCACATCCGGCCCAGCGCCACCGAGCGGCGACGCGGTCACGGGTGCGCCCGAGGGGTGCGCCGGTGACGGCGGAGGCGGCGCACGGTGCTGCCGCGGCCGACGCGGTCCCCATCCGCGTCGTCATCAGCGACGATCACCCGGTCGTCCGCCAGGGGTTGCGTTCGTTCCTCGAGACACGCGGCTTCGCCGTCGTCGGGGAGGCGGGCGACGGCGCCGAGGCGGTCAGGGTGGTGGAGTCCACCCACCCCGACGTGCTGCTGACCGACCTCGTCATGCCCGGTGTCGACGGCATCGAGGCCATCCGCCGCCTGCGCGCCGGCGGCGCGCCGCTCGGGATCCTGGTGCTCACCAGCTTCAGCGGCGCCGACCAGGTCATCCCCGCCATCCGCGCCGGGGCCGACGGCTACCTCCTCAAGGACGCCGGCCCGTCGGCCCTCGAGGACGCCATCCGGGCCGTCCACCGCGGCGAGCCGATGCTGGCCCCCGAGGCCGCGGCCGTCGTGATGGCGCGGGTGGCCGCGGGGACCGACGAGCCGGCCGGGGACGCCGGCTCGCCCCCCGTGGCGGACCACCCCGATCTCGCCCGTCTCACACCGCGCGAGCGGGAGGTCCTGGCCGGTCTCGGCCGCGGCCTCACCAACCGCCAGCTCGCCGACGAGCTGTACGTGGCCGAGAAGACGATCAAGACCCACGTGTCGAACGTCCTGGCCAAGCTCCGCGTCCCCGACCGCACCCAGGCCGCGCTGTTCGCGGTGCGCACCGGGCTGGCGGACCCTCGTCGGTGACGACCGCCACCGCGGCCCGGGCGCGCTCCGGCGACCGGGCGCGGCTCGTGACGGCGCGCCTGGCGGCCCTCGGCACGGTCGCCCTGGCCACCGTCGGCGTTGTGTACGCGCTCAGCGCCCACACGATCCGCGGGCAGAAGCTCGAGAACGCCCTGTTCGACGCCCGCCGGGAGGAGCTGTACGGCGCACCGTCGACGGCCATCGAGATCCTGGCCACGGTGTCGGTGTGGTCGCTGGTGGCGGCCATCGCCGCGGTCATGGCGGTCGCGATCGCCCGCGGTCGGCCCCGCCTCGCCCTCGGCGCCGGGGCGGTGATCGGCGTGTCGATCGTGACGACCGAGGTGCTCAAGCTGGTGGTGCTGCCTCGTCCCCGCCTCGACCCCGACGCGCCCCCGTGGCATCTCGCGAACGTGTTCCCCAGCGGTCACACGACCATCGGGATGGCGACCGCCGTGGCGTTCCTGCTGGTCGTCCCGTACCGGTGGCGCGGGCCGGCGGCCGTGGCCGGCGCGGTCTACGCGGCAGCCCTGGCGGCGTCGACCCTCGAGGCCGGCTGGCACCGCACCAGCGATGCGCTCGGCGCCATCTTCCTGGTCGGGGGCCTGGCGCTGTGGGCCTGCGCCGCCCTCGTGGCCTGGCGGGGCGTCGGTCCGCCGCACCCACCGGGGCGGACCTGGGCGTACGTGCCGCTGGCGGCCGTGGCAGGGGTCGGCGCGCTGGTCGTGGTGGTCGGCGGGCCGCGGACGATCCGCACGATCGACCAGGGACCGCTCAACGGCGTCGGGCTCCGCGAGGGGTACGCCGTGACGGTCACGCTCGTGGTCCTCGCCGTGGTGGTGGTGATGGTCGTCCTGCTGCTCGCTCTGCGCGACGTGTCCCTCGACGCGCCACACGACGAGGGCCCACAGTCCTAGGTCTCGCGACCGAGGCGAAACCATCCCGAGACCGACGGCGTCCCGCTCGGCCCTCCGTAGGTTCGTGACCAGGAAGAACGTCACGAAACGGAGTGCCAGATGCGCAGAACCGCACTCGTCACCGGTGCCAGCCGAGGCCTCGGACGGGCCCTCGCCACCGCCCTCGCCGCGGACGGCTGGAACCTCGTGGTCGACGCCCGCGACGGCCACGCCCTCGACGCCGCCCGCGCCGAGATCGACGCCGCCGGCCCCGGCGACGTGGTCGCCCTCACCGGCGACATCGACGACCCGATCCACGTCGCCGGGCTCGTCGGCGCCGCCGTCGATCAGGGTCGCTTCGACCTGCTCGTGAACAACGCGGGCACCCTCGGGCCCAGCCCGCTGCCGCCGGTGTCCCGCCTGCGGGCCGACGACCTCGAGCGCACCCTCCGCACGAACGTCGTCGCCCCCCTGCGGATCATCCAGGCGGCCCTCCCCCACCTGCGCCGCACCCGCGGCACGGTCGTCAACGTCACGTCGGACGCCGCGGTCGAGGGGTACGAGGGGTGGGGAGGCTACGGGGCGTCGAAGGCGGCCTTCGAGCAGCTCAGCCGGGTGCTCGCAGCCGAGGAGCCCGCCGTCCGCGTCTACTGGGTCGACCCGGGCGACATGCGTACCCGCATGCACCAGGACGCCTTCCCCGGTGAGGACATCTCCGACCGGCCCACCCCCGCCGAGCGGGTGCCCGGGCTGCTCACCCTCGTGCAGTGGCGCCCGCCGAGCGGCCGGTACCGCGTCGACGACCTGCTCGACCCTGCGGCGGGCACCGACCCGCCGGCACCCGTGCTGGTGCTCGCCGACGCGGCGGAGGCCGCCCGATGAGGGCGATCGACACCCTCGAGCCCGAGGCGGCGGCGACCGGACTCGCCCCCGTGACCGGCGGCCCCGCGACCCGGACCGCGGCGCGGACGACGGCCCGGCCCTTCCGCATCCCCGCCGGCGGCGAGGCCGGCACCCCGGTCGAGCTGGCCCGCGGCGACGGCCTCGTCGGGTCGGACGCCCGAGCCGACGTGCGGCTGATGGTCGCCCGTCGAGCCACCGGCCAGGTCACCCACCGCCGGTTCGGCGACATCGGCGGGGCCCTCGCGCCCGGCGACGTCCTCGTCGTCAACACGTCGGCCGTGATCCCCGCCGCCGTCGAGGCGATGGGCCTCGACGGCCGCGAGCTGCGCCTCCACCTGTCGACCGAGCAGCCGGGCGGGTTCTGGGTCGTCGAGCCCCGCCGCCGCGCCGGTGTGGGCACCACCCGCTACGAGGGCGACCCGCCCCGGCGGCTGCTCCTCTCCGGAGGCGGGGAGGCCACCCTGCTGTCTCGCTACCCGGCCGGGACGCGCACACCACGGCTGTGGCTCGCCCGCCTCGACCTGCCCACCGACGCCCTGCGCTACCTCGACGCCCACGGACAGCCGATCCGGTACGCCCACATCGAGGGCGCCTGGCCGCTGGCCGCCTACCAGTCGGTGTTCTCGCGGGTCCCCGGATCGGCCGAGATGCCGAGCGCGGCGCGGCCGTTCACCCACGCCCTGGTGACCGACCTCGTCGCCCGCGGCGTCGTCGTCGCCCCCGTCACGCTGCACACCGGCGTGTCGTCGCAGGAGGCCGGTGAGGCGCCGTATGCCGAGCGGTACGCCGTTCCGCCGGCGACGGCACAGGTCGTCAACGCGGCCCGCGCCGACGGTCGCCGGGTGGTGGCGGTCGGCACCACCGTGGTGCGGGCGCTGGAGACGACGGCCGACGACCGCGGCCGATGCCACCCGGGCCAGGGTTGGACCGAGACCGTGGTGACGCCCGAGCGGGGCGTGCGCGTGGTCGACGGCCTGCTCACGGGCTGGCACGAGCCCGAGTCGTCCCACCTGGCGATGTTGGAGACGATCGCCGGCCGCGCCCTCCTCGAGCGCTCCTACGAGGCCGCCGTCGCCGAGCACTACCGCTGGCACGAGTTCGGCGACAGCCACCTCATCCTGCCGTAGACAACGATTTCCCCCGCGAGATCGGTCGCTGGAGCGACCGATCTCGCGGGGGAAACGCGTTCAGGGTGGGGTCAGGGGCGGGGGGTGGGCCAGTCGTCGCCGCGGGCGGCCGCGTCACCGCCGCCGTCGACCGGGAGGAACGCGCCGACCACGTACGACGCCGCCGGGGACAGCAGGAAGGCGATGACCGCCGCCTGCTCCTCGGCCGTGGCCAGGCGTTGGATCGGGACGGGGTAGACGTCGCCGAGCTCGAGCACCGGCATCTCCAGCGCGTCGGTCATGGCGGTGGCCGTCGGACCGGGGGCCACCGCGTTGAGCCGGATGCCGGCGCCGATCCAGTCGCTCGTCGGCGCGGCGCGCCGCACCCATCGGGCCAGCGCCAGCTTGGTCGACGGGTAGTCGACGTACGGACCCGCGGCCTCGGCGGCCGCCCGGGCGGCCTGCTCGTCGCCGGCCAGGCAGGCGTCGACGACCGCGGGCACCAGCCCCGGCATCGCCGTCGCCGAGTTCGAGCTGATGGCCACCGCCGACGCGTCGGCGCCCGCGGCCAGCAGCGGCCGCAGCCCCTCGAGCGTGGCGATCGCCCCGAAGTAGTTCACGGACACGACGAGCGACGGCGCCGCGCCCTGCACCCCCGCCCCGACGACGAGCCCGTCGAGCGCCCCGCCCGTCAGCTCGGTGACGCCGGCGACCATCGCGGCGCGGCCCGCGTCGGTGGAGAGGTCGGCGTCGACCTCGGCCCCCCGCAGGTCGACGCCGACGACCGTGTCACCCCGCGCCTCGAGCACACGGCGGGTGGCGAGGCCGATGCCGCCCGCCGCCCCGGTGATGCAGACCGTCGCCACGCCGTGGCCCCCGGTCAGCTCAGCAGGCCGAGGTCGCCGCAGGTGGCCCCGCCGTCGACCGCCAGCTCGGCCCCCGTGACGTAGCTGGCCTCGTCGGAGGCGAGGAACAGCACGGCGCCGGCCACCTCGGACGGCTGCCCGATGCGCGACACCGGGAGGCGCTTGTAGAACGGCGCCTCGCTGTCGGTGCCGGCGATCATCGGCGTGTCGATGCCGCCGGGGTGCACCGAGTTCACGCGGATGCCCTTGGGGCCGAGGTCGATCGCCGCGGTCTTCGACAGTCCGCGCACCGCCCACTTGCTGGCCACGTAGGCACCCAGGAACGGCTGGCCCTGCAGTCCCGCGGTCGACGAGATGTTCACGATCGACCCGCCGCCCGCCCGGACCATCGACGGCGTCACCGTCTTCATCCCGAGGAAGACGCCGCGCACGTTGATGCGCATGACCCGGTCGAAGTCGTCGGCGTCGATCTTGTGCACCGCCTGGAAGTGCAGGACGCCGGCGTTGTTGACCAGCACCGACACCGGGCCGAACCGCTCCTCGGCCAGGGCGACGGCCGCGGTCCACTGCGCCTCGTCGGTGACGTCGAGGTGGGTGAACGTGGCGGCGTCGCCGATGTCGGCCGCCGCCTTCTCGCCCTCCTCGTCGAGCACGTCGGCCAGCACGACCTTCGCGCCCGAGGCGGCGAACAGCCGCGCCTCGGCCTCGCCCTGGCCACGGGCCGCGCCCGTGACGATGGCGACCTTGCCGTCCAGCCGACCGGCCATCAGGACGTCGGCTTCTCGGACCCGACGGCCCACATGGCGAAGAACTGCGAGCCCCCGCCGTAGGCGTGGCCGAGGGCCACGCGGGCACCGTCGATCTGGTGCTCGCCGGCCCGGCCCCGCACCTGGAGAGCGGCCTCGGCGAAGCGGATCATGCCCGAGGCGCCGATCGGGTTCGAGGACAGCACCCCGCCCGAGCAGTTCCAGGGGATGTCGCCGTCCATGGCGGTCGCCCCCTCCTCGACCAGCTTCCAGCCCGAGCCCTCCTCGGCGAAGCCGAGGTTCTCGAGCCACATCGGCTCGTACCACGAGAACGGCACGTAGACCTCGGCCACGTCGATGTCGCGCCGCGGGTCGGTGATGCCCGCCTGGGCGTACACGTCGGCCGCGCAGTCGCGGCCGGCCTGCGGGTTCACGTGGTCACGGCCCGGCGCCATCGTCGGCTCGGAGCGCATGGCGCCGCCCAGCATCCAGGCCGGATCGGTGGCGGCATCGCCCACCGACTCGTCGGTGAGCACCATGGCGCAGGCCCCGTCGGAGGACGGGCAGGTCTCGGAGTAGCGGATCGGGTCCCACAGCATGATCGAGTCCTTCACCGACTCGAAGCTGAGGTTCTCCTCGTGGAGGTGGGCCTTGGGGTTCTTCCAGGCGTTCTGCCGGTCCTTGAGGGCGACGAGCACGCCGATGTGGTCGGGAGCGCCCGACCGGCGCATGTAGGCCCGGATGTGGGGGGCGAAGAACCCGCCGGCCCCGGCCACGAGCGGCGGCGAGAACGGGATGGGCAGCGTGAGCGCCCACATCGCCTCGCTCTCGGACTGCTTCTCGTAGGCGACGGTCAGCACCCGCTGGTGGATGCCCGCCTGGACCAGGCTGGCCGCCACCAGGGCGGTCGAGCCGCCGACCGAGCCGGCAGTGTGGACCCGCAGCATGGGCTTGCCCACCGCGCCGAGCGCATCGGCCAGGTACAGCTCGGGCATCATGACGCCCTCGAAGAAGTCGGGCGCCTTGCCGATCACGACGGCGTCGATGTCGGCCCAGGTCATCCCGGCGTCCTCGAGCGCCTCGAGCGCGGCCTCGCGGACGAGCCCGCCCATCGATACGTCGCCGCGGGTGGCCTGGTGGTGGGTCTGGCCGATGCCGACGACGGCAACCAGGTTCTTTCCCATGGCTCAGTTGCTCCCCTCGAGGACGCAGACCAGGTTCTGCTGCAGGCAGGGCCCGCTCGTGGCGTGGGCCACCGCCCGCCCGGCCTCGCCCCGGCTGATGCGGCTGGCCGCCTCGCCGATGCGGATGAGGCCGGCGGCCATCATCGGGTTGGCGGCCAGCGGGCCGCCCGACGGGTTGACGCTCACGTCGTCGCCGAGCCCGAGGGCCGACCGCACCAGGACCTCCTGGTGGGTGAACGGGGCATGCAGCTCGGCCACGTCGACCGGTCCGGCGCCGACGCCCGCCTTCTCGGCCGCGATGCGCGCCGACGTCGCGGTCGTGAGGTCGCGCAGGCCGATGCCGTGGGCGTCGATGCGGTGGTCGAGGCCCCGGATCCACGCCGGGGTGTCGGTGATCTCGCGCGCTCTGTCCCCCGCGGCCAGGATGACCGCGGCCGCGCCGTCGGTGATCGGCGCGCAGTCGTGCTTGCGCAGCGGCGCCGCGATCTCGGGCTCCTTCAGCAGCACGGCCGGGTCGTCGGACCCCTGCAGGTAGGCGAAGGGGTTGTCGGCCGCCGACCGCCGGTTGCGGGCCGCGATCTCGGCCATCTCCTCGACCGAGGTGACGCCGCCCTCGATGCACGCCCGGGCCTGCAGCGCCGCCATGGCGATGCTGTCGGGCCACAGAGGGGCCTGGTAGTACGGATCGAGCTGGCGGGTCAGCACCATCGGAAGATCGCCGGGCGACGACTTGCCGTACCCGTACACCAGGGCGGTGTCGGCCACCCCGGTCTGGATCTTGACCCAGGCCTCGTACAGCGCCCAGGCGCCGTCCATCTCGACGTGGCTCTCGCTGATGGGCGGCACCGGGCCCACGCCGTCGAGCGTCATCACGAAGCTGAAGGCGGAGCCGGCCAGGTAGTCGGTGCTGCCGGAGCAGGTGAAGTCGATCTGCGACTGGTCGAGCCCGGTGTCGGCCTTGACCTGGTGCAGCACCGGCATGAGGATCTCGACCTCGTTGCGCTGCTCCTCCCGGCGCACGAGCGGCGACTGGGCGAAGGCGACAACCGCGACGTCACGCATCAGACGTGCTCCCTGTAGCTCTCGTAGTCGGCGTCGGGCTCCCCCGTGGGCTTCCACCACTTGATGGAGGCGAGGTCGGGCTTGAGCTCGTCGTCGTCGACCCAGACCGCCTCGACCCGCAGGCCCATGCGGATCTCGTCGAACGGGATCTCCTGCACCAGCCCGAACAGCCCCATGTCGCCGCCGTCGGGCACGATCGTGGCGCACACGTAGGGCAGCTCCATGGCGGAGCCCGAGAACTTGACGTTCACGACGCAGTACGAGGTGACGACCCCCCGGTCGGGCAGCTCGACCTGCTCGGTCGTCGGCACGCCGTCGATCGGGCACGACCCCCGGGGTGGGAGGATGACGTTCCCGCACACGCCGCAGCGCTCGCCGAAGATCTTCTTGTCGGCGATGCCGCGGAGGAACCGTGAGGTGGCGGCGCCGGCCGTGAACCGGTATTCGAGCCGGGCGGGGGTGCGGATCGAGCGGACGGGCTCGACGTCCCGCAGCGCCTCGGGCAGCACGATGTCGGTCATTCGGACCCCTCCTCGACCGGCTCGAAGCACGCGATGTCGGTGATGGCGCCCTCGCGGTCGTCGCTCCAGCGGACCTGGACGGCCATGCCGGTGCGCATGGCGTCGGGCGACCCGGCGTCGACCGCGTGCAGCAGGCCGGTGTCGGCGCCGTCGAGCTGGACGAGCGCCCAGGCGAAGGGCCGGTCGAGCGGCTGGTCGGAGCGCGGCTCGGGCTCCCACGACCAGGTGGTGACCGTGCCGGTCGTCGGCAGCTCGACGAGCTCGCTCAGCTCCTCGCTGGTGACAGGGTCGTACTCGACGGGCGGGCAGATCACCCGGCCGTCCGCTCCCCGGACACCGAGCACGAGCCCTTCGCGCAGCCCCGTCAGGAACGCGCTCTGGACCGCACCGACCGTCCGGGAGAACGGGTATTCGAGCACGAGCGGCGCCGACAGGATCCGGGCCTCGGACATGCCACCTCCCCCACGGGACTCAGCCAGACCTGCCTCGAACTGAAACAGGTTCTACCTCGGAGGGTTCTAGCAGCTTTGCCCGGAGCCCGGAAAACGGTGCGCGGACGCGGCCCCGGCCGGCGCGGCGAGCGCATCCGCGACGGCGAGGACCGCGACGATGGCGGCCAGGATGGCGAGCGCCCGCCCGCGCGCGGGGACCACATCCCCCCGGACGCGGCGATGGGGGCCCGTAGGCCCCCATCGCCGGGATCATCTGTTGTGGTGGTGGCGGATCAGCCGTTCGCCTGGGCCCGCTTGCTCACGATCCGGAACCCGACGCCGATGGCGACGAGCAGCAGCGCCACCGCCGCGAGGATCACCGACTGGGCGCCGGTGACGGGCAGGCCGCCTCCCTCACCCTCGTTCGGCGTGACCGGCACGGTGGTGGGAGGCGGCGGCACGATCGACGTGTCGGGCGTGGTCGGCACCGTCGTCGTCGTGGTCTCGGGCGCCGTGGTCGTCGTGGTCTCTGGCGTGGTGGTCGTGGTCGACGGCACGAACGACACCGCAGCCTCGGCCGCGGCTTCGACGGTCACCGGCGCAGCCAGGATGAGGGTCTGCTGGCCCTGCGCCATGAACACCCGCCCGGCGGTCGCCGTCGCGGAGGCGGTCGCCGACGCGGTGCCCGAGCCGGCCGTGTCGGACGTCAGCCAGAACTCGGTGCCGTCGACGATCTCGTCGGTGAGCGGGTTGCCCTCGCTGTCGACCAGCGAGACGCCTTCCGACGGGATGACGGTCACGGCGTCGGCGGTCGTGTCGACCACGTACGGCCCGACGACCTCGCCGACCGACCCTTCCGTCGAGGCCGGCGGCGTGATGGCCAGCGTGACGGTCGGCTCGCCGAAGCCTTCGAGACCGGCCTCGACTGCCGCGAGGATCGTCTCGTAGTTCGTGATCACGTCGGCCGGGTTCTCCGCCGAGTCGGTCAGCGTGAAGCCGTCGGTGAAGTGCCAGATCGCCGACTGGGTCGCCATCGCCTTGTGGGCGTCTGTCCCGACCAGCGTGAAGCCCTCGGGCCCGTCGCCGTTCGGGTAGTAGTGGCGCAGGATGGCCTCGACGGTCGCGAGGTTCTCGACACCCGACGTCGCCCAGTCGACCTCGTCGTAGGTCGGGTTCCCGTCGATGTCGGTGCTGATGTCGATGCAGTAGGCCTGGCTGGGCGTCTCGCCGTCGATCTCGATGTCGAACAGCCCGCCCTCCCAGGCGCCGGTCCGGCCGTGGGCCGTGCCGTGGGGCCAGCCGCTCTCGTCGGTGGCCTGGCCGAGGAAGTCGGCGGTGGCCGCGCCGGCCGGCAAGGCCGCACCCGCGATCAGTCCGGCTGCAGCCGCCATCGCCACGATCGTTGCCGCGGCGCGACGACGCCCACGTTGGCGTTGCGCTGTGATCATCACTCTCCCCAGAACTCGTCGGTGCCGCCGCTCGGCACCACGGGACTGCGTTGGGCCCGGTTTCGCAATGGCTCCCCACGGCCGCAGCGACCAGTTCGACTCGTGGATCAACGCCTGCCCTGGCGCTCCTGTCCGGTAGCGCCAGCGGGGAAGCTAACACGCCGCTCGCGGGCCGCATGACATCCCCCGGGAAGAAGCACTCCACGCTGGGAGAACGCACCCCGAACGCGCCGAAGGGCCCGCGAACAGCGAGCCCCTCGTGCGCATCTCGATGGTTTCAGGCGGTGGTGGAGCTCGCGCTCTCCGCAGCTGTTCCCGTCGACGCGGCGTCATCGAACGTGATGACCGAGCGGATCACGGTGCCGGCCTTGAGGTCCTCGACGGCGTCGTTGACGTCGTCGATGTGGATCTTCTTCGAGATCATCCCCTCGAGGTCGAGACGGCCGTGCTTCCACAGGTTGAGCATCCGGGAGAAGTCGCTGCGGACGTCGGCCGAGCCGTAGTACGAGCCCGTGAACTTCTTCTCGTCGTAGAACAGCTCGAAGGCGTTGAACTCGACCTTCTTGTCCATGCCGCCCACGCCGATCACGCAGGTGGTGCCGCCGCGGCGGGTGACGTCGTAGGCGGCCCGCATGGTGGCGGGGAGGCCGATGGCCTCGAAGGCGTAGTCGAAGCCGTCGCCGCCGGTGATCGACGCCTTGGCGGACTCGAGGTCGTCGGGCTTGACCGCGTGGGTCGCCCCGAAGCGCTGGGCGTCCTCGAGCTTCGAGTCGACGAGGTCGACGGCGACGATCTCGGAGGCACCGGCGACGCGGGCGCCCTGGATGGCCGAGATGCCGACACCGCCGCAGCCGAAGACCACGACCGACGAGCCCGGCGTGACCTTGGCGGTGTTGAGGGCTGCGCCCACGCCGGTCATGACGCCGCAGCCGACGAGGGAGGCGATCTCGTGCGGGGTCTCGGGATCGATCTTCACCACGCCCTGCTGGGGCATGATCATCTCCTCGGCCCACGTGCCCGAGCCGGCGAAGCCGAAGATCGGGGTGCCGGCCTGCGAGAAGTGCATGGCCCCGAACGCGGCCATCTGCACGTTGATGCACAGGTTGGGCTGCTTGCGGTCGACGCAGAACTTGCAGGTGCCGCAGGGCGCACTCCAGGCGATGATGACGTGGTCGCCAGGCTGGACGCTGGTCACGCCCTCGCCCACCTCGCTGACCACGCCCGCACCCTCGTGGCCCGGCACGAACGGTGCGGGCTGCGGGATGGTGCCGTTCATGCCCGACACGTCGGAGTGGCACACGCCCGTGGCGTGGATCTTGACCTTCACCTCGCCCGGGCCGACCGGGCCGAGCTCGACGTCGTCGACGATCTCGAGCTTGTCGTCACCGGTGTTGCGGAGCACGGCTGCGCGCATGGCTGTTCCCCTCATCAGACTTCACGGACGATCTCGGCGCAGCGTATCGGTCTGACACCGTCTCAGGAAGTCGTGGTCACGACCGTTGACCGCCCGGTCAGGGCCCGTGGCGAGGCAACGACGGCGACCGTGCGGCACACTGGGCCCCGGGGCACTGGGAGCGCACGTCGACGATGACGGTGACCATACGTTCTGACGCCGAGCTGCTGGTGCAGGCGCGAGACGGCGACGAGGCCGCGCTCGGCGAGCTGTACGTGCGCCACCGCCCGGCCGGCCTGCGGGTGGCCCGTGGGTACGGCAGGGCGGCCGACGCCGAGGACCTCGTCAACGAGGCGTTCGAGCGGATGCTCGGCGCGCTGCGGAACGGACGTGGGCCGGCCGAGGCCTTCCGGCCGTACCTGTTCGTCACCATCCGCCGCCTCGCGGCCGGTCGGCGAGACGGCGAGCACGGCAGCCTCGACGAGCTGCCCGACGCGGTCGTCGCCGCAGAGGACGGGAACGACGCCGACGTGGCCGAACGAGCGCTGGTCGCCGCGGCGTTCGCCACGCTTCCCGACCGCTGGCAGACCGTCCTGTGGCACACCGCCGTCGAAGGACGCCGCCCCCGCGACGTCGCCCGGGCCGTGGGCATGCCGGCCAACACCGTCGCCGTGCTGGCCCACCGGGCTCGGGAGCGGCTGCGCCAGCGCTACCTCCAGGCCCACATCCAGGCGGCCTGCCCGGCCGCGTGCGCCCCGCACCGCGCCCGGCTCGGAGCCCACCTCCGAGGCGGCCTCACGCGCCGGCACAGCGGCGCCGTGGACGAGCACCTGGCCGAGTGCGCCGAGTGCCGCCGCCTCGTCGACGAGCTCGTCGACGTGAACCGCCTGCTCGCCCGCGCCGTGGCCCCGGCCTTCGTCCTGGCCGGGGGCGGCTCGTCCCTCCTGGGGTCCGTCGCGGGCGGCACCGGGCCCACGACGATCGGCAGCGGCACCGCAGGCCCGGTCGCCGGGTCGGCGGCCGGGTCGGGCGCCACCGGAGGCTCGGCGACGGGCAGCTCCGCGACAACCGGAGCCGTGGGCGGGGGTGTCGGGGCCGGAGGTGCCGCCGTGGGCGCGGCCGGGTCCGCGATCGGGGCAGCCGCGGTGGCCAAGGTGGCCGCCGCGGTGGTCGCCGTCGTGGGGATCGTGGCCGTGTCCCCGATCGATCTGCGTGACGACCCCGACCGCCCGAGCGTGGAGGTGTCCGGACCGGCGTCCGTCGGGTCGGGCGCTGGCCGGCCCCCGGCGGGGACGGGCGCCTCGCCACCCACCACCGCACCGGGGGCGCCCGACCCGGCGCCGTCCGCACCGGCGCCCGCCCCCTCCGCCACCGGGGGGTCCGGGCTCGCCGTCGAGGCCGACGTCGACCTCGGGGGTGGCGACGTCGAACTCGACCTCGGGGTCGAGGTCCCGCTGGCCCCGATCCCCGGCGGCGGCGTCGACGCCCAGGTCGGCGCAGGGCTTGCAACGGGGGTCGACCTCCACGCCACGTGGCGTGCGGGCGCCCTCGGCACCGGCACGCTCGCGCTCGATGTCGCCAACCCCGATGCCGACGCACTGGTCGACGCCCGGCTGGTGGTCGACCTCTCCCCCGGCGCCCGCCCGACGAGCCTGCTCGGGACGACGTGCCACGCCACCGACCCCGGGCTGGTCGGCGCCGTCCTGAGCCTGCTCGGCTCGCTCACGTGCGGGCTGGGCGCCATCGGGCCCAGCGACGCCACCACGGTGTCGCTGCCCCTCGCCGTGCTCGGCTCGGGTCAGACGGCGCAGGTCCGGGTCGTCGACGCCGGCGTCGAGCTGGCGTCCACCACGGTCGACCTGGCGCGCTGACCGCCGCCGCGGGTTCCCGGGGCCGCCGGCCCCCGGGAATCCCCCGTCACTCGAAGCGGTCGGCCAGCAACTCGGCGGCGACGCGCAGCTCGCCCGCGACCCAGTCGATGTCGCCCATGCCGTTGGCCCAGGAGATCGTGGCGGACCACCACACGTGGCCGAGCACCTTGGCCGTCGCGGCCTCGAGGTCGGGGTCGACGTCGATCGGGAACGCCGACTGCATGATGCGGGCTATCGCCCGGGTCACGTCGTTGATGGCGGGCACGCTGGCGGGGTCGCCCGCGGTCATCGCCCCGATGACGGCCGCGGTGAGGCGCGGGTCGCGGTCCATGGAGGCGAGGGCGCGACCCAGCACGTCCATGATCCGCTCGACGGTCGTGTCGCCCGTGGGCGGGCGGCGCGAGACGCGCTGCTCGAGGTCGCCGAGCCAGTGCACCATGACCGCGAGCAGCAGCGAGTCCTTCGACGGGAAGTAGCGGTAGATCGTCCCGAGCGCCACCTCGGCCCGCGTGGCGACGTCGCGCATCTGCACGGCGTCGTAGCCCCCGTCGGCCCCCAGCTCGAGGGCGGCCCGCACCACCCGCTCGCGCCGCGCCGCCTGGCTCTTGGTCAGCGTGGGCGCGGAGGGGACCTCGGTCATCGGCCGGAAACTACTGCGGGCCGCGGGCGAGATCGCGGAAGGCGACGTCCTTGTCGGTGCGGGGCTCGGACGGCAGGCCGAGCACCCGCTCGCCCATGATGTTGGCCTGCACCTGGTCGCTGCCTCCGGCGATGCGCAGCGACGGCGAGTGGAGGAACCGCCGCAGCCACATGCCGTCGTCGACCACGTCGTCGCCGCCCAGCAGGCCGTAGGCACCCTGCGTGTCGAGGGCGGCTTCGCTCAGCGCCTTCATGTAGCGGGCGAACGCGAGCTTCATGACCGACGCCTCGCCGCCCGGACGGCGGCCCTGGCTGAGGGCGGTCTGGCTGCGGTAGCGGAGGAAGCGCAGGAGCTCGAAGCGGATGTGCGTGTCCACCAGGCGCTGACGGGCGAGGGGGTCGGTGGTGGCGCCCTCGAACCGGCGGGCGAACTCGATCAGCGACGCGGGCGTGGCGCCCATGCCGCCGGCGATCGAGGAGCGCTCGCTGTTGAGCGTCGTCTGGGTGACCCGCCAGCCCTCGCCCTCGCCGCCGAGCAGGTGGCTCGCGGGAATGCGCACGCCGTCGAGGAAGACCTCGGAGAAGTGGCTCTCGCCGGTCATCTGGCGCAGCGGCCGCACGTCGATGCCGGGCGTCGCCATGTCGACGAGGAAGTAGCTGATGCCCCTGTGCTTGGGCACGCCGCCGTCGGTGCGGGCGAGCAGCATGCCCCAGCGGGCGCGGTCGGGCGACGACGTCCACACCTTCTGGCCCGTGACGACCCACTCGTCGCCGTCGCGCTCGGCCTTCGTCGACAGGTTGGCGAGGTCGGACCCCGCGCCGGGCTCGCTGAAGAGCTGGCACCACATCTCGTCGCCGCGCAGCATCGGCGGCAGGAAGCGGTCCTTCTGCTCGTCGGTGCCGTGGGCGAGGATGGTCGGCCCCGCCATGCCGATGGAGATCATGAAGGCGCCGTTCGACACGCCGAACTGCGCCTGCTCCTGGTTGAAGATCACCTGCTCGATGGACTTGCCGCCGCGGCCGCCGTACTCCTTCGGCCAGGTGACGCCCGCCCACCCGCCGTCGAACAGGGTCCGCTGCCAGCGCTGGCAGCGCTCGATGTACGTGGGCTCGTCGTAGGCGCCGGTCCACAGCCCCAGCGAGAAGTCGTCGGGGTGCCCCTTCGGGATGGCGTGGGCGTCGAGCCACGCTCGCGCTTCGGCGCGGAAGGCGGCTTCCTCTGGCGTGTCGTCGAAGTCCACGGGGCAACACTAGAACGCGTTCTACTCTCCGGGCGAGGTCGCGGCGGTGTCATGCTGCGGGGGTGCCCGCGGCGATCCGCTCCCCCCAGCTCGCCGAACCGCCGAGCCTGACCCGCTTCGGCTGGCGTGAGGCGGTCCGAGGAGCCGAGATCTGGCTCGTGATCGGCCTGTTCCTCGCCCGGGCGACCGGGCGCCACGTCGCGCAGCGCCCCCGCGACCTCCTGCGCCTGCGCCGCGACCGGGCGGCCCGCCGTGCCCTCGCCGACGCCGTCGCCACCGGCCTGGTCGAGGCGTTCATGGCCCTCGGCCCGACCTACGTGAAGCTCGGTCAGATGATCGCGTCGTCCCCGGGCATGTTCCCGGCGCCCCTGGCCGACGCCTGTCTCCGCACGCTCGACGACGTGCCGCCGTTCCCCGCCGCCGAGGCCCTGGCCATCGTCGAGGACGACCTCGGGTCGCCGATCTCCGAGCTGTTCGCCGAGGTCGACCCCGAGCCGCTGTCGGCGGCCTCGATCGCCCAGGTGCACGCGTGCGTCCTGCGCGACGGTCGCCCCGCCGTGCTGAAGGTGCAGCGGCCCGCCATCGCCGCCCGCATGAACCGCGACCTGCGGATCGTCTACCGCATCGCCCGCCTGATCGACCGCACCCGCACGGGCCACCTGCTCAACGCCACCGGCATCGTCGAGGACCTGCACCAGGTCACCAACGAGGAGCTCGACTTCACGCTCGAAGCGAACCGCCAGATCCGCTTCCGGGCCAACATCGGCGCCTTCGGCGACAACGCCTGGATCACCGCGCCCGAGGTCCACGAGGAGCTGTGCGGGCCGCGCGTCATCTGCATGGAGCGCCTGTTCGGCACGCCGATGGACCGCTTCGCCGACGTGCGGGCCCGAGGCATCGACGGAGAGCTGGTGCTGCGGCGGGGGCTGAAGGTGTGGATGGAGGCCGCCCTCGTGCACGGCCCCTTCCACGGCGACGTGCACGCCGGCAACATCTGGGTGCTCGACGACGGTCGCGCCGCCTACCTCGACTTCGGGATCATGGGCGAGCTGCCCCCCGCCCACCGCGACGCGGTCCGCGCCAGTCAGTACACGGTCATGATCGACGGCGACTACACGCGCGTCGTGCGCTCGTGGCAGGACATCGGGATCCTCGACGCCGACGTCGGCCCGGTCGACGAGGTGGCCGCCCGCCTGAAGTCGGTGCTCGACCCGATGTTCGACCTCGCCATCGGCGAGGTCAGCCTGGCCGAGCTGCTCCGCCAGCAGATCGAGCTGCAACGCGAGTACGGGGCCCGGGCCGCCCGCGAGCTGGTGCTGGTCAGCAAGCAGCTCATGTACTTCGAGCGCTACGCCAAGGAGCTGGCGCCCGCCTACAACATGGCCCGCGACCTCTACCTGCTGCAGAACGTGTTCCCCGAGGACGTCGCCGCGGCCTGCGCGGCGCGGGGCGTCACGCTGCCGGGCGACGACGTGCCCAACACCGTGACGCCCCCGTCGGCGATCGGGACCTGAGCCCCGCGCCGGCTCGACCGCCGAGGCCGGCTCAGCGCGGCGGGCGGTAGGCCCACGGCAGACGGAAGCCGTGCTCGGCCATCACCTGGCGCAGGAGGTCGGGCCGGTCGGTGATGAGGCCGTCCACCCCGATGTCGATGAGCGACTCCATGGTGGCCCGGTCGTTCACCGTCCACGGCACGACGTCGATCCGGGCGGCGTGCGCGGCCTGCACCAGCTCGGGCGTGGTGAACGGGACGTAGCCCGGATCGGTCACCGTGCCGCCCTGCGGGTCGCCGTGGACGGGCGACACCGCGTCCGCCCCGAACGAGGCCGCCGCAGCCACGAACCGCTGCTGCAGCGACCCGGCGAAGTCGTCGATGTCGAGGCCGCCGAGCCACGGCGACGCGCCGGGCTGGCCGGCCTGGAGGAACTGCTGCCCGTTGGTCAGCGCCACGAGCGGCAGCCGGGGGTCGACCTCGCCCATGCGCATGAGGGTCCCCCAGTCGAAGCTCTGGATCGTCACCTGCCGGCGCAGGCCGGCGGCGCGGACCTCGGCGGCCACCTCCTGGACGAACAGCTCGCGGGGCGCCGTCTGCTCGGGGGCGCCGGCCTCGACCTTGGGCTCGATGTTCAGGGTCACGTCACGGGCCCGGTAGGCGTTCACGAGGCCGAGCACCTCGGAGAGCAGCGGCATGCGCTCGCCCGGCGACAGCTGCTGGCCCGGGTACGCAGGCGCCCGGAGGGACCCGCAGTCGATGGTCCGGACCTGCGCCAGCGTCAGGTCCTTCACGTAGGTGCGCCCCGGCACGTACGGGAACTCGGGATCGCCCGGGAACGCCGGTGCGGTGTCGACGCACTTGGCCGGCGACAGGTCGCGGTCGTGGGTCACGATCGCATGGCCGTCCTCGGTGATCTGCACGTCGAGCTCGAGCGTGCTGACCCCGAGCTCGAGCGCGTTGGCGAAGGCCGGCAGCGTGTTCTCGACGACCAGCGAGATCCCGCCGCGATGGGCCTGGAGGTCGAAGCTGCGCCGGGGGCCGTCGGGGTGTCCGGGGTGGGCGCCACCGCCGCCGTCGGCGCCCGCCGGGGCCAGACCGGCGAGGGCGATCGCGGCCGCGACGGCGGCCGCGAGGACGACACGAGCGAAGGGTTTCCTGTGCATGCGGCGAGCCTGGCGACGCCGTCTCACGGCGGGGTGGCCACGGCCTGGCCCGGCGACGACACCACGGTGAACCGTTCGCGCGGATCTGGGTGCCGGACGTCGGCGGCGGCGCCACCGCGGGTCTGGCCCGCCGGTCGGCGCCTCGGCTTCAGGCCGCGGCCTCGCCCCGCGCGAGATCGAGGCCGCCCGGCAGCGGCAGCCGGTGGACGACGACCAGCTCCTGCACGGCCCACGTGAGCGCGACGTACAGCATCCGCGACCCGCGGGCCGTGCCGCCCGCGATCGCCGCGGGCTCGACGACCACGACCGCGTCGAACTCGAGGCCCTTGGCCTCGGGCGGGTCGAGCGTCGTGACGCGGGCTCGCGCCGCGTCGGGGAGGCCGGCCAACGCACCACCCACCTGTGCGGCCGAGGCGGGAGGAACGATCACCGCCACCGAGGCGTACGCGCCGGCGAGCCGGGTCGCCGCGGCCGCCACCTCGGGCGCCGAGCGCGGCGGCGTCGCCGACGCGGACCACGCCGGGCGGGCGGCCACCGATCCGCACCGAACGCGTCGGCGTCACCCCCGGGGCGGCCTCGGCCAGCAGCCCGTTGGCCGCGTCCATGATCGACGCCGGGACCCGGTAGCCGAGGTCGAGGTCCGCCCGTTGCGCCGTCGGTGGCCCGCCCAACGCGGCGACGGCTCCTTCCCACGACTCCTGGGCGGCGGGCGCCGTCGCCTGCGCCAGGTCACCCAGGACGGTCATGGAGGCGGCCCGGCTGCGGCGGGCCAGCGCCCGCAGCCCCATCGTCGACAGGTCCTGGGCCTCGTCCACCACGATGTGGCCGTAGACCCGCGGCGGGCCGGTGATGGCGGCCTCGGCCTCGTCGACGAGCGCCAGGTCGGCCGCCGTCCACGGCTCGTCCGCGGCGCGCCGGGTGGGCGGGCGACGGATGGCCGCCTGCTCGTCGGCGGAGAGGAGCCCGCCGGCGGCGGTGGCCAGCGCGGCGCGGTTGGTCAGCAGCCGGCGGACGAGCGCAGGGGCGCTGAGGGCGGGCCACAGGCGGTCGACGGCGGCGGCCCAGCTCCGGTCCCGCCGGAGGTCGGCCTCGACCGCCTCGGTCGTGACCACCTCCTCGCTGCGGCGCCGCACCAGGTCCGCCCGCACGCGGCACGCGTGAGCTGCGTGCGGAGCGCGGACCGCCCGACGTTGTGCGGCACCTCCCGCGCCCGCACGTCGGCGATCGCCGCCATCACGTCGTGCGGGGTCGACGCGGGCCGTCCCCCAGGTCGTCGTCACGGCCAGCCCATCCTCGGGCGGCCGCAGCGACGCCCGCACCGCGGCCGCCACCACCGCGGCCATGCGCTCGTCGCCCTTGACCGCGGCCGCGGCGTCGTCGTCGACCCCCCGCACCCGGTAGGCGGTGCCGGCCAGCAGGCGTTCGAGGGTCGTCTGGCGGGTGGCCGCCTCGCCCAGCGACGGCAGCACCTGGGCGATGTAGCGCAGGAAGATCGGGTTGGGCCCGATGACCAGCACCCCCTCGGCGTCGAGGCGGGCGCGGTGCTCGTAGAGCAGGAACGCGGCCCGGTGCAGCCCCACGGCCGTCTTGCCCGTGCCCGGACCGCCCTGCACGACCAGGCAGGTCTCGAGCGGCGCCCGGATCACCACGTCCTGCTCGCCGGCGATCGTGGCGACGATGTCGCGCATCTCGCCCGTGCGCTCACGCTCGAGCTCCGCGAGCAGCGGGTCGGGGATGCCGCCGTGGTGGGCGGCGTCGACGCTGTCCGGGTCGTCGAAGACCTCGTCGAACAGGTCGTCGAGGCGGTGGTCGGTCATCATGAACCGGCGCCGCCGCCGCAGGCCCTGGGGGTCGACCGCGGTGGCGCGGTAGAACGGCGTCGCCACGTCCGCCCGCCAGTCGACGACCACCGCGTCGCCGCGGGCGTCCTCGACGTGGCGCCGGCCGACGTACCAGCGGTCGCCGCCTTCCTCGTCGAGCCGGCCGAAGCTCAGCCCGGGCACGTCGGCGTCGAGGCTCGCCAGCCGGCGCCGCAGGTGGGCCTGGGCGATGGCCGAGTCGACCGCCTGGGCGGCGGACTCGGCGATGTCGGCGGCGTACGCGGTGCGGGCCCGCATGGCGGCGAGGCACACATACGCCTGGTCGATGTAGGCCTGCTCGTCGTCGAGGTCGGGATGGGGCATGACGGTCCCTGCGCGCGTCGGAGCCCGCCCGGCGCTCCCGGGCGGGGGGTGATGACCGTACCGGACTCCTCCGCCGGCCACGTGGGCGATTTTCACGGGCCGGCAACCTCGGGCGGGCACGTCTCGCGGGCGCGCGGGCACGGGTGGTGGCATCCTTCCTGCACGGCGCCTGCGTCCGGTGCCCGGGGGGAGGACCCGAGATGGAGCGGTTGTCAGGTCTGGACTCGGCGTTCCTCTCGTTCGAGACGCCCGTCGATGCACCTCCACGTCGCCATCGCCGCGGTCATCGATCCGTCCACCATGACGACGCCGTACACGTTCGACGGCCTCAAGGCGTTCGTGGCGCGCCGCCTGATGCGCGACGCCACCTTCCGGCGGCGGGTGGTCGAGGTGCCGTTCCGGCTGAACCACCCGCTGTGGGTCGAGGATCCCCACCTCGACCTCGACTACCACATCCGCCGCCACGTCCTACCCGCCCCCGGCGGACCTCGGGAGCTGACCGATCTGACCGGCGCGATCGTCGGCGTGCCGCTCGACCGGGCGCGCCCCCTGTGGGAGATCCACGTGGTCGAGGGCCTCTACGACGGCAACGTGGCGCTGATCGGCAAGATCCACCACGCCGCCGTCGACGGGGTGTCGGGCGCCGAGCTGTTCATCCACCTGTTCGACGTCACCCCGCAGCCACCCGACGAGACCGAAGCCGAGGCCACGGGCGACGACGCGGTGCAGGGCACCGGGCCCGTCACGGGCGACGACCCCGCCGGGGTGGCTCCCCGCCCGGCCGAGCGCATCCCGAGCGACGTCGAGATGGTCGGCCACGCCCTGCTGTCGCAGGCCCGGCGGGTGGTGTCGCTTCCGGCCCTGCTCGGCCGCACGGTGCGCACCGCCAGCCACCTGGTCAGCCGGCACCGCGATCCCGAGGCGACCGTGGGCGCGGTCCCCCTCCGGGCGCCGCGCACGCCCTGGTCGTCGGCCATCACCCCGCACCGGTCGGTGGCCTTCGCCCGCGTCCGCCTCAGCGACATCAGGCGCGTGCGGGCCGCGTTCGGCGTCAAGGTCAACGACGTGGTGCTCTCCATCGTGTCCGGCACCCTGCGGAAGTACCTGATCGACCGGTCGACGCTGCCCAGGGAACCACTCATCGGCATGTGCCCGGTCTCGGTCCGGACCGAGGACGAGCAGGGCCGCCCCGACAACCGGGTGCTCGGGCATGTTCGTGCACATGCGCACCGACATCGCCGACCCGGCCAAGCAGCTCCGGGCCATCGCCCGGGCCACGAAGGGCGCCAAGGCCGACCACAACGCGGTCGGGGCGAAGTTCATCCAGAACTGGGCCGAGCACGCCGCTCCCAGCACGTTCGTGCTCGCCACCCGGCTGTACTCGCGGCTCAACCTCGCCGACCGCCACCCGCCCATCTACAACCTCGTGGTCTCGAACGTCCCGGGGCCCGACTTCCCCTTGTACCTCGACGGGGCCGAGCTCGTCGCCACCTACCCGATGGGCCCGATCATGGAGGGAGCCGGGCTCAACGTCACGGTCCTGTCCTACCTGGACAACGTCGACTTCGGGTTCCTCGCCAGCGCCGAGCTGGTGCCCGACGTGTGGGACATGGCCGACGTCGTCGAGGAGGTCATGGCCGACCTGCTGGCTGCCGCCGACGAGCTCGACCCGCCCGCGCCGCCGGCCGCGGACGCGGCGACCCTCGCCCACCGCAACGGGTCGACGCCGACCAGCGCGCCCGACGACCGTTCCGCGGTGCCGAGGCCGACGAAGGCGAGGCCGGCGAAGTCGAGGCCGACGAAGGCGAGGCCGGCGAAGGCGAAGCCACGGGGCAAGGCCGGGGCGAAGAAGCCCGCGGCCGAGACGACGGCGAAGAAGGCACCCCCCGACCCGGCCGGCGCCGGGTGAGCTGACCGCCGCGAGCCGGCGCGACCTCTCCGCCTGCGCTCAGCCGACCGCGGAGCGCTCCTCGTGGTCGCGGCCGTTGCCGTTGCCCGTGGCCAGCGACGCGGCGATGCGATCGGCCTGTGCCTGTTGCTCGTAGCAGAGCCGGGCCATCCAGAAGCGTAGGAAGCCGGCCATCGCGCCCTTGACGAACAGCGCCCCACCCACGACGGCGATGGTGAGCCCCAGGATGGCGACCACGATGGCGTCGCGCTGCTGCAGGGGGTTGCGGGTGCCGTGCGAGATGAACCAGGCCGCCACGCCGAAGCCGAGGCCGGTGACGAGGCCCACGACGCCGAGGCGCACGAGCAGGCGGTCGATGCCGGTGGCGGGGTCGCGCAGCTTCATGTCGGCCACCTCGGCCCGGAACTGCTCGATGCGTTGCGTGTTGTCGTTCATGGCTGGTCAACCACCCAGGTATGCCGAGGACAGCTCGGACTCGATCTCGTGCGGGCTCCCGACGGAGACCACGCACCCGTGCAGCATGATGGCGGCGCGATCGGCGACGCCGAGGACCACGCGGGCGAACTGCTCGACGACCAGCACCGAGACGCCGGTGCGGGCCAGCTCGCCCACGTGCGCGTACAGCTCTTCGACCACCAGCGGTGCCAGGCCCATCGACAGCTCGTCGAGCACCAGCACCGCCGGGTCGGTGGACAGCCCCCGGGCGAGAGCGAGCATCTGCTGCTCGCCGCCCGACATCGTGCCCGCCACCTGCCTGCGCCGATCGCCGAGGCGGGGGAAGCGGGCGTAGGCGGCGGCCTCGATGTCCGCGGCACGGCCGCGGGCGTGGCTCGCCATGCGCAGGTTCTCCCGCACGGTGAGGTTGGGGAAGATGCCTCGCCCCTCGGGGATCAGGCACAGGCCCACTCGAGCGAGGTCGGTGGCCGTCGCGCCGTTCGTCCGCCGGCCCGCGACGAACACGTCGCCGCCCGACAGGGGGTGCAGGCCGGCGAGGACGTTGAGCGCGGTCGTCTTCCCCGCGCCGTTCGGTCCGAGCACGGCCAGCACTTCGCCCGGCATCAGGGCCAGGTCCACGCCGTGCAGGACCTCGATCGGACCGTAGGCGGCCCGCACCCCCCGGAGCTCGACGACCGGCGTCGTCGACGTGTCCGTCCTGCCGCCGGTGGCGGGGATGGCGGGGGTGAGCGAGGTCGCGCGCGTCACCGTGCGGCCTCCGGCGCGGCACCGAGGTAGGCGTCGAGCACCGCCTGGTTCGACTGGACCTCGGCAGCGGTGCCCGCGGCCAGCACACGGCCGAAGTCGAGGACGTGCACCTTGGTGCACGTGCGCATGACCAGGTGCACGTCGTGCTCGACCAGCACGACCGCGATCCCCTCCCCCGCCACGGTCAGCAACACCTCGCGGAACGCCTCGGTCTCGCCGTCGTCCTGCCCGGAGGCCGGCTCGTCCAGCAGCAGCACCCGGGGACCGGTGGCGAGCGCCCGCGCCAGCTCCACGAGCCGGGCCTTGCCGGTCGGCAACTCGTCGGACCGGACCTCGGCCATGCCGCCGAGCCCCACGAGGTCGAGGGCCTCGTCGGCCGATCGCCCGGGGCGGCGGCCCCGGACGGAGGCCGCCAGCTCCACGTTCTCGCGGACGGTCAACAGCCCGAAGAGCTCGAGCCGCTGGAACGTGCGGGCCAGCCCCCGACGGGCCCGGCGGTACGGGGCCAGCTTCGTCACGTCGTCGCCGTCGAGGCGCACACGGCCCCGCTGGGGCGCCTGGAGCCCCGTGATGACGTTGAACAGCGTCGTCTTGCCCGCGCCGTTGGGACCGATGAGCCCGGTGACCTCGCCGGGGGCCGCGGTGAGCCGCACCTCGTCGAGGGCGATGTGGCCGCCGAACCGCACGGTGACGTCGCTCACGTCCAGCATCGGGGCCGTCATCGGGACGCCCCCACCGGTGCCTCGAGACCGAGCACGCGGTCGAGTGAGGCGACCTCGTCGTCGGTGAACGGCCGCACGATGCCCGCCCACTCGAGGGGCACGTCCTCGGGCTCGGGCACTCCCCCGTCGACCCCCGGCTCGGGCGGGCGCCGTCGGGCGGCGCGGAACTGCGCCGCCAGTCCACCGGCCGCCACCTCGGCGACGAGCGCCAGGGCGAACAAGCCGCCGTCGATCACCTCGCCGAGGCGGAGAGCCACGACCGCGACGACCCCGACCGCGGTGCCCGCCAGCAGCACCGGCTGCGCGCCGCAGCGGCGCGAGCCCTTGGCGCAGCGTGAAGGCGAGGCCGTTCGGGTTGCGGCCGAGCGTGATGCCCAACGTGCCGGGCAGCACCCGGTTCACGTTCTCGAACCACGGGGCGGCGTCCACGAGCAGCGGGAGGCCGCCGATCATGATGCCGGCCACCAGCGCACCGGCGGCGCTGCCGATGCCGCCGACGACCCCGAGGAGCAGCAGCGGCAGGCTCTGCACGAAGGCGAAGTTCTGCGGGCTGGCCGCGCCGAGCGCCCCGCCGTACAGGGCGCCGCCGAACCCGGCGATGGCCGCCGACAGGGTGAACACGGCCAGGCGGACGAGCGTGGTGTTGATGCCCAGGGTCGCGGACGCCGCCGGGCTGTCCTTCAGCGCCAGCAGCCGCTGACCGAACGTGCTGCGGCGCACGCCCACGACGGCCAGGTACAGCACGGCGAACACGCCGCTGAGGAACACGAGCATCTGTTGCGGGGTGCTCACCCCCGGCACGTCGAGCTGGTCGACGGCCACCGAGCCGGTGCCGAAGATGCTGATCCGCGTCGATCCGACGTCGAAGTCGGCGAGACCGAAGATCCACTGGTCGAGCAGCATGGCGAACGCCGCGGTGGCCAGCGCCAGGTAGATGCCGGCCATCCGCAGCGTGGGCAGTGCGACCAGCGCGCCGATCGCCCCCGTGACCACGGTGGCCACGACCAGACCGGTCAGGCTGCCACCCTGCCCGTGGTGGGCCATGAGCACCGCGCCGATGCCGGCGAAGCTCATCTGGCAGAGCGACAGCTGGCCGGCGAACCCCACGAGCGGCACGAGCGACAGGCCGATGATGGCGACGGCGACGATCTTCTGGAGGCCCACGGCGTCCGGGCCGGACGTGATCTGCGCGGCCACCACACCGGCCGCCACGAACAGGGCGGCCGTGGCCAGCGCCCCCGACCACGGCGGGCGCGGGATCGTCTCGCGGGTGGTACGCGTGCTGTGGCCTCGCAGGCGGCTCTGCGGCAACGCCAGCAGGACGACGAAGAGGAGGATGACCGGGATGGCGAAGCGGAACTGCGCCAGCAGCACGCTGTCGGTCGGCAGGTAGGCGAGGGCGTAGGCGTCGAGCAGGCCCACGAGGACGGCGCCGACGAACGTCATCGGCAGGCTGCGCAGCCGCCCGATCATCGCCGCCGCGTAGGCGTTCACGATCATGAGCGTGAGGTTGACGTGCGACAGGCCCACGGTCGGGGCGACGAGCACGCCGGCCACCGCGGCCGACGTGCACCCGATGGCCCAGGCGAGCATCGCCGAGCGGTGCGGCCGGGCGCCGTTGAGCATGGCCAGCGGCCGATCGTCGACCGCGGCCCGCATGGCGAGGCCGGGCCGCGACCGGTGGAGCAGCAGCCGCAGCCCGACCGCGAGGCCGATCGCCGTGGCCATGGCGATGATGTCGTGCCAGGTCACGTTCACGCCGAGCACCGACACGCTCTCGTTGCCCCAGAACCGGGTGACGGGCCGGGCCACGTCGGTCGGCCACACCCACAGGCCCAGGCCGAGCAGGGCGGCGAGCAGGCCGATGCTGACCACGACCCGCGACGACTCGGGGGCGTCGTCGAGCCCCCGCATCACCACCCGTTCGATCACCACCCCGAGCAGCGGGGCCAGCACGCCGAGCACGACGACGAGGGCGACGGGCGTCGACCACCCCCACCCGACGTGCAGCTGCCAGTAGGCGAACGCCCCGAGCATGCCGACCGCGCCGTGGGCGAAGTTGAAGATCCCCGTGGTCGTGTAGGTGAGCACGAGGCCGCTGGCCGCCACCGCCAGCACGGCGGCGGTGGCGAGACCGGTGAGGGTCGCTTGCAGGAACTGGTCCATGGCGTCGAGCCGCGCCGTCAGGCGGCCGGCTGCGGCACCCCGTAGTCGTCGGTGAGCTCGGCCACGTTGGCGGGGTCGCAGTTGTAGATGCCCTCGTTCGGGCCCGTGAGCTCCTCGTCGTACTCGAAGCCGTCGGGTGTGACCCTGATGGCGAGGCTGCACTCGGTGGCGACGACGTTCCCGGGGGTCTGCGGCGAGTGCAGGCCGCCGGCGGTCCACCCGTCCTGGGCCGCGGCCTGGTCGAGCACGCACTGGCGCGACAGGTCGGCCCCGCACGCCTTGGCCGCGGTGGCGAAGAGCAGGAACGCCGACAGGCCCTGCATGCCGAGCATGGCGGTCTTGCCCTCGGGGTTGTACCGCTCCATCAGCTCGAGGTAGTCGGCCATGGCCGGCACCTCGTCGGCCATCTCGAAGGTCGGGAACGGCGAGCGCATGTAGGTCGCCTCGCTCACGCTGGCGCCACCCTCCTCCACGAACTTGGCGTCGAAGTAGTTGGGCTGGAGCACCGTGAACGTCGGGTACCAGCCCTCGGTCTGCATGGCCTGCTGCAGGGCGACCATGTTCTCGGGCTCGCCGATCATCTCGAACGCCTCGACTCCGTCGTCGCGCATCTTCTGCACGTAGCCGCGCCAGCCCGTCTCGCCGATCGGCCGGTACTGCTCGTCGAAGACGACCTCCATCCCGCGCTGCTCCGCCATCTCGACCGTCTGGGCGTGGATGGTGGCCGGGCCGTCGAGGTTCACCCAGAGGATGCCGAGCTTGTCGACGTCGGGGTGCGCGTCGAGCAGCCACCGGTAGCCGTGGGAGGCGAACGAGTACACGGGGTTCGGGACCGGTTGCACCTGGAGCTCGCCGACCCGCGCCTGCGGCGTCACCGTGTAGCCGGGCACGTTGATCAGCCCGCACGCCACCCGGGCGCCGTTGTCCTGGGCGTCGAACACCGCGCCGCCGCCGACGAGGGCGAAGTCCTGCTGGCACGCCTCGCCCACCCGCTGGCCGTACTCGAACAGCTTGGCGTCGAGGTCGTCGATGACGACCGTGCGGCCACCGATGCCGCCCTGCTCGTTGCACCACGCGGCGAACGCCACGGCGGAGTCGTACATCTCCTGGGTGAGCCCGGGACGCTCGGCCGAGCCCTTGTCGGTCACGGTGCCGAGGCGGATCTCGTCGGCGGTGAGGCCGACCTCCGTCGTCGTGCCCGGCTCGCCCTCGGAGCACACCTCCTCGAGGTCGCCGAACCCACCCTGGTCGAGCCGGCTGCCCGAGGACGACGGCTCGGTCGCGGCGCTTCCGCCGTCCTCGGGCGCCGGCGCGGCGGAGCCCCCGACCTCGGTCTCGCCCGCGGCTCGGGTGCAGGCCGCGACGGCCAGCGACAGGACGGCCAGGACGGCGATGGCGCTGCGTCGTCTTCTCACGGGACCCCCTGGTAGCAGAACGAGGCGCGAATCTAACGGTCCGTCAGATTCGTGTCGAAGCGGCAGATCGGGCGGCCCGTCCACCTGCACGCCTCGGTCCGAAGCGGTAGGAAGGCGCCGTGCGGATCACCGCGAAGGTCGACTACGCCGTTCGTGCCGCGGCCGAGATGGCCGCCGATCCCGACGGCCCCGTCAAGGGCGAGGCCCTCGCCGACCGCCAGCAGATCCCGCCCAAGTTCCTCGAGAACATCCTGGCCGACCTCCGACGCGCGGGGCTCGTCCGCAGCCAGCGCGGTGCCGAAGGCGGGTACCGGTTGGCCCGTCCCGCCGGCGCCATCACGGTGGCCGACATCATCCGGGCCGTCGAGGGTCCCCTGGCGGACGTGCACGGCACTCCACCCGAGACCGTCGAGTACGGCGGCGCGGCCACCCACCTCCAGGCCGTGTGGGTCGCCACCCGGTCCGCGCTGCGGGCCGTGCTCGAGGAGGTGACCGTGGCCGACGTGGTGGCCGGCACGCTGCCGCCCTCCGCCGCCCGGTTCCTCGACGAGCCCGGGGCCTGGGCTCGTCGCTGAGGGCGCCGTTTCCCGAGGCCCTCGGCCGCGGCTGGGGCCGCGACCCCACCGGCGCGCTAGCGTTGACCACCTATGTCCCGCCGGATCGACATCGAGCTGACCAGCACCCGAGAGGATGGTTCCTGGACCTGGCGGGCCGCTGGGGCCCGCGAGCCCAGGGGCACCATCGAAAGCGAGATCCTCCCCGCCGGCGCCGCCGTCGGCCAGATCCTGCGGGCCGAGATCGAGGGCCACCTCGACGGTCTGAGCGTGGTCGCCGTCCTGCCACCCAAGAACCCCCGCACCGAGCCCGAGCGCCTCGAGCTCAAGTCCTCGGCCGGCGCCGACCAGCCGCTCGTCACCTCCACGCTGGCCCCCCGCCGGTCGGGCGAGCGCGGTCGCCGCAACGACCGTGGGCGCGACCGCGACCGCGACGGTGGGCGCGAGCGGCGGGCGCGACGGTGGGCGCGACGGTGGCCCGGCTCGGCGCGATCGCCGCGGGCGCGACCGCCAGGAGGGCCGCCACGAGCGATCGGCGCGGCCCGCTCCCCCGCCCGTCGAGGAGAAGCCGAAGCCCAAGCGCCTGCGGCCGGGCAAGGTCCACCGCTCGGCGCTCCTCGAGTCGGTACCCGCCGAGCAGCGCCCGATCGCCGAGCAGCTGCTCGCCGGCGGCATCCCTGCGGTGCGCCAGGCCATCGAGAAGCAGAACGAGGAGCTCAAGGCCGCGGGCAAGACCGAGGTCAAGCCCGACGCCCTCCTGCGCGTCGCCGAAGACCTGCGGGGCAAGGCCGCCGCCGCGGCCTGGCGCGACCGGGCCGAGGCCGCCGCCGCCATCGTCGACGATCTCGACCTCCGCGACCTCCGCTCGGTCGTCAACGCGGCGGGCGACGCCGGCCGCGACGACGAGGCCAAGGCCCTCGCCGCACAGCTGCGCGAGGCCCTCGCCAACCGCGTCGAGAAGGAGCACTCGGCGTGGCTGGCCGAGCTGGCCGACACCGTCAAGGCCGGCCGGGTCGTCCGCGCCCTGCGCCTCAGCTCGCGCCCGCCCAAGGCGGGCGCCCCGATCCCCGGCGACGTCGCCACGCAGCTGGCCGAGGCCACGGCGGCCTCGCTGACCAGCGAGACCGGCCCCGACCGGTGGGCGACCGTGCTCGACGCGCTCGCCTACTCCCCCGTACGGCGGCGGGTCGTGCCCCAGTCGCTCCCCGACAAGCTCAACGCCGACCTCCGGGCCACGATCGCCCGGCTCGCCACCCGCCTGCCCGAGATCGCCCACATCTTCGACATCGAGCCCGACCCCGCCGCCGAGCGAGCCGCCCGCAACGCCGGCCGCCGCGGCGGCCGCAAGGGCGACGACCGCGCCAAGGGCGGCAAGGGCCGCACCCGCGGCGCCAAGGGCGGGGACAAGGGCGGCGCCAAGGGCGGCAAGGCCGACAAGGGCGGCAAGCCCGGCGACAAGGCCGGCGCCCCCGAGGCGAAGGCGGCACCGGCGACCGAGGCGACGCCCGCACCCGACGCCGCGGATGCCGTCGAGGCGACGCCCGCCCCCGACGCGGCCGAGACCTCCGCCGCACCCGAGTCGGCACCGACCCCCGACGCCGCGACGCCGCGCCCCCGAGGCCGCCGCAGCCGAGTCGGCACCGACCCCCGACGCCGCGACGCCGCACCCCCGAGCGCAGCCGCAGCCCGAGTCGGCACCGACCCCCGACGCCGCGACGCCCGCACCCGCGACGCAGCCCGCTGTCGCACCCGAGTCGGCACCGACTCCCGACGTCGCCGAGCCGGCCGAGACCGCCGCGGCACCCGAGTCGGCACCGACCCCCGACGCGGCGGCCGCCGCGTCCGAGCCGGTGTCAGACGCGGTCACGTCCGGGCCCGAGGCCAACGGCTCCGCGACGCCCGCCGCCGCCCCGCCCGAGGCTCCGACCGCTGCGGCCGAGCCCGAGGCCGAGGTGGCGCCCGCCGAGTCCGCGGCCGCTCCGGCTGCCGCGTCCGCCGACGCCGTGGCCGAGCCGGAGCCCGCCGAGACCGCCGAGGCCACGGCCGAGGGCGAGGGCGACGACGCTGCGGTCGACGCGCCGGCCGACGACGAGGTCGCCAACCGGTAGAGGCGCGGGCCCCCACGTCAGCGGGGGTCGTTGCTCGCGCAACCACGTGCCGTGGTGGTGGACACGCCTCCACCACGTCGGCGCGGACGCGACTCGCGCCGTCGGGGAGGTCGCCGGAGCTAGTGCTTGCGCGGAGCCAGCACGGACTCGACGCTGCCCCGGCCGCGATACCGGCCGGTCGACACGTCTTCGTCCCACCGTGCTCCGCAGCCCTGGCAGGTGCAGGAGTCGACGCCGAGCGAGCCGATGAACAGGCGGTCTACCTCGTAGGCCTCACAGAACGGGCACTGCAGGTGTCCGGTGCTGTCGTCCATGTCGGTCGTCGTCGTCCCCCTGTCGCGGCCGGGATGGCGCCCCGAGCTCCACCTGCTCACACCAGCTTCGACTCGGCCACCATAGCGAAGGTTTCATGCCATGGTGCCAGCGCGGCGTGCGCGCGCTGGGTGATGGTGAGGTGCTTGCACGATGAGTGCGACGAATCGGGACGCCACTAAGGTGCCCGGCATGGCAGTCGATTTCGACCAGAGGGGACCGTTCGCGGTCGTCAAGATCAACCGGCCCGAGGCCCGCAACGCGGTCAACGGCGCGGTCGCCCAGGGCATCGAGGACGCGATCGACAAGATCGAGGCCGACGACAGCATCTGGGTGGGCATCCTCACGGGCGAGCCGCCGGTGTTCTGCGCCGGGGCCGACCTGAAGGAGATCAACTCGGGCAACGCGGGTGCCCTGCAGACCCAGCGGGGTGGCTTCGGCGGCATCACGCAGCGCGAGCGCACCAAGCCCATCATCGCCGCCGTCGACGGGCCTGCTCTGGCCGGTGGCACCGAGATCGTGCTCTCGTGCGACCTGGTCGTCGCCTCGACCAACGCCACGTTCGGCATCCCCGAGGTGAAGCGGTCGCTGGTGGCGGCCGCCGGCGGGCTGTTCCGCCTGCCGCGCAAGATCCCGTTCAACGTCGCCATGGAGCTGGCGCTGACCGGCGACCCCATCTCGGCCCAGCTCGCCCACCACCACGGCCTGGTCAACCGCCTGTGCGAGCCGGGCGAGGCGCTCGACACCGCCATCGCGCTGGCCGAGCAGATCTGCGCCAACGCCCCGGTGGCGGTGCGCGAGACCCGCAAGATCCTGCTCGAGGCGACCACCGCGCCCGACGAGATCGGGTGGAAGATGTCGATGGAGGGCATGGCCAAGGCCATGTCGAGCGAAGACTTCAGCGAGGGCCTCACGGCCTTCATCGAGAAGCGCCCACCGAAGTGGACGGGCCGCTGACGGCGTGATCACCCGGGGGTGACGACCCCGTGGTCGACGAGGAAGTCGGCCAACCCCTCCACCAGGTCGTGGCCGGCGACGTCGGCGAGGGGCACCCAGGCCGCGTCGTCGACGTCGTCGCCGGGCACCAGCCGGGCGCGGGGGTCGGCCCCGTCGACCCGGAACGACAGGATCACGAAGTGCCCCTGGGCGGTGATCCTCTCGGTCCATCCCACGAAGCCGCCCGCCCGGCCCGACAGGCCCGTCTCCTCACGGAGCTCGCGCGCCGCCGCGTCACGCACCCGCTCCCCCGGCTCCACGCGCCCGCCGGGCAGCGCCCAGCGGCCGGCGCTGGTCGAGGCCGGGCCGCGCCGCACGAGGAGGAGACGACCCCCGGCCACCACGACGGTGCTGGCCGCGACCTGCGGGCGGCCGGGTCCGGGGCCGTCGGGAGCGCCGGTCGGGTCGGTCACCCGAGCGGCCGGTGCACGACGATGGCCCGCGCCACCAGGCCGAACGACTCGAAGAAGTTCTTGGTCGCCCGGTCACCGGGCAGCGCCAGGCTGTCGACGCCGAAGCAGCCGTGCGCCCGGCACCAGGCGATGAGGTGATCCATCACCGCCTCGCCGACGCCGATCGACCGGGCCCGGGGGTCGACGTAGATGTCGTCGATCACGCCGAGCACGCTGCCGTCACCCAGCCGTTCGGCCCGCACGAACCCGTAGCCGACGACGACGCCGTCGATCGTGCCGACCGCCACCTCGTGGTCGTCGACGTCGAGGGACGCCAGCAGCTCGGCCTCGGGATCGCCCCAGCGGCGCTCCCGACGGAACCACAGCGGTCCCCCCTTCTGCTGCCGCTTCTCGTCGCCGGCCGCGGCCACGAGCGGGACGATGGCGACGACGTCGGCGGCTGTGGCGGTACGGGCGCCCTCGTCGGGCGCGGCGGAGGCGGCGGTTGTCGGCACCTCGAGTCGCTCGGTCACGCCTGGAGCTGAGCGACCTTGTTGAGGATCGTCTTGCGACCGCGGTTGGCCGACTCGTACGACCGCACCGCCTCGAGCTCGGTGTCGGTCAGGCCCTCGAGCCGGGTGACCACCTGCGACGCCGACAGGCTGTCGTAGTCGGGGATCGCCAGATCGCTGACGTCGGGCCCGGCAGTCGGGACCGTGGTGGGGACGTGGCCGTTGCCCGAGACGGGCTCGTCGACCACCGGGCGGGCGCCGTCGGGCGGGCTCTGCCCGGGCGGCGGCGCCGGCTCGTCTTCGGGGAGCACCCCGAACATGCGCAGCACGCCCTCGGCCTGCTGCTCGATGCCACCCACGCGTCGCCGCAGCTCGGCCTCGCCGTGGCGCACGGCGAACTGCCCGAAGAGCCGGGCGTTGCGGGCGTGCACCCTGCCCTGTTCGGCCAGCTTGGGCAGCAGCGCGGGGCCTTCGAAGAACAGCCCGATCGGCGCGAAGACGAAGAGGTCTGCGGCCTGGTCGACCAGCTGGTCGAGTGGGGTCTTGTCGTCGTCCGGCATCAGGGACCGATCCTCGCAGTCTTCTCAGACGCAGTCGACGCAGAGCATGAGGTCTTCGTCGGCGAGCTGGCGGCGGTGCTTGACGAGGAAGCAGGACTGGCAGACGAACTCGTCGGCCTTCTTGGGCTGGATGCGGCCGGAACCGTCGCCCCGGTCGTCGACCTCGGGGACCTCGTCCTCGTCGTCGTCCTCGTCCTCGGGCTGCGCGGCGATGCGGTCCTTCAGGATGGCGTCGAGGTCGGCTTCGACGTCGTCGGGGTCGACGTCGTCGTCGTCCTCCTCTTCCTCGTCGTCGTCGGCCGCCTTGCGGGTCTTGGTCCCCGTCGCCTTGGCCGGCTTGGCGGCAGGCGCGACCGGCGCCGCTTCTTCCTCCTCGGCGCCACCGAACTCGTCGTCGCCGAACTCGACAGCGGCCTCCTCGCCGTCGTCTGCGATGTCGTCGTCGAGGTCCTCCTCGATGACGTCGCCGATCTCCTCGGGCTCGTCGGTGAAGTCGTCGTCCTCGGCGCTTTCGTCCAGGTCGTCTTCGGAGATTTCGTCGTCAGCCATCAGGTCCCTTCACCGGGGTCGGCCTTGCGCGGCCGGATATTAGACATGCCGGTCACCGCGATCAGAACGGGCGGTCGGCAGACCGGCTCACCAGGGGTAGGTGGCAGGCTCAGCCGCAGGTCGCCCGACGTGTGCGGCGGGTCAGGGTAGCCACATCGGCACGGCAACGCGGTGTGACACAGAACACACCGTGCGCGACGGTGACGATCTCGAGCCGCGCGTCAGCGCGACATGCGGCGCTGCTCGGCCCGGCGTTCGCCTGCGAGGCGCTCGAGCTGCGGCTCGGGCGAGTGGTCGACGTACCGCATCGCCGCCGCGACGGCGTGGTGCCCGGCCTTCTCGGCGATGAGCCGGTGCATCTCCTGGGCCACCCGCCGGTACGCCGCGTGGCCCTGCGGGGCGCTGCGGAGCTCGATCAGGTGCATGGCCTCGCGGGCGTTCATCTGCATCGAGAACCGCACACGGTAGGCCAGCGCCACCGCGTAGGGCGCCTGGGCAGGGAACCGCTCGGCCAGCGCGTCGTGGAGTTCGCGCGAGCGGGCCATCGTCTCGTCGAACGCGCCGGCGCACCCGGCGTCGTCGATCGCTTCGGGGCGTGTGTACCCGTGTCCCGGCGACAGGGGCTGCCACTCGACGGTCAGCATCCGATGGCGCTGGAGGTCCCGGAACGCCCCGTAGTCGGCGAGCACGTCGAAGCGGTACATGGGCCGCTCGAACGCCCGGCCCGGCCGGTGCCGGCGGTTGGAGCGCTTCCCGACGTACGCCCGCACGATCGCCACCCGGTCGCGCGCGGGCAGCGAGCGGACCTTCGCCTCGATCACCGACTCGGGCTGGTCGGTGTACGGGTAGAGCATGGCGGTGACGAGGCGCACCTCGGCGTCGGGGTCGAACTCGACCAGCTCGACGCTCGGCCCCTCGTCGTCCGCCGGCGCCTCGGGGAACAGCTTGTCGGCGATGTCCTCCATGGAGGCCCGGGTCGTCGCCAGGTAGGTGCTGGCCGCGACGCCCCGATCGGTGAGGTCCACCCTCTTGAGGAAGCTCGGGATGACCTTGCGCAGCTCGGTCAGCATCAGGTCGGCGTAGCTGCGGGCCTCGGGCAGCGGGTGGGCCCGCATGCGCAACAGCAGCGCCTCGTACGCCTGACCCGTGCCGTAGATGCCCACGTTCGACAGCGCCGCGGCCGGCAGGGCGCCCCGCACCGCGTCGAGCGCCTTGGCCTTCAGCGCCATCCTGTGCACGAAGTCGCTGTCGCCCGGGTCCTTGGGGAACCGCTCGCGGTAGTAGGCGAGCATCGTCTCGGCCATCTCGGCGTACGTGTCGAACATGCGGTCGAGATCGCCCACGTACCGCAGCCCCATCGGGCTGCCCAGCACCTCGGGGTCGCGGTGGTACCGGTAGCGGCCGCCCAGCCGGGCGTCGTAGGCGATGTAGCGGGTGCTCTGCTCGAGGTACGACATCAGCCGGCCCCACTCGAGCACCTTGGTCAGAAGGTTCGACGCCTGCTCGCACGCCAGGTGCACGCCGCCGAGCTGGGCCACCGAGTCGTCGCCGTACTCGAAGAACACCCGGTCGTAGAGCTCCTCGGCGCGCTGCAGCCCGACGGTGGCGTCGACCGAGGCGTCGCCGGCGATGTCGAGGTCGCCCACGAACTCGTCGAGGAAGAGGCGGCGCAGGCTCTTGGGCGAGCGGGAGTACCGGGCGAACAGCGCGCCCTTCACCACCTCGGGCAGGTTCACGAGGGCGAACACGGGCCCGTCGAGGTTCGTGAAGTACCGCCGCAGGACGTCGGCCTCGGCGGGGGTGTACTCCTCGCTGACGTAGACCGTCATAGGGAGCCAGATCGTACGGGGGCCGCGGCCCGGAAGCGGTGATGCCCCGACGGAGCGGCGACGACCGTCACGTGCCGTGGCCGTCGGCCGCGCGGGCCGCCACCGACGCCTCCCACTCGGACCGGGCCAGGCCGGCCAGCCCGCCGTCGAGCCACACGTCCGCCAGGGTCCAGGCCAGCGCCTTGGCCCCCTCCACGACCGCCCGGTCGCCCTCGGGTCCGCCCGCGAAGCCGGCGAACGCCGGGGTGTGGATCGGCACGCCGGGAGGGGCGACCTGGATCATGGGGTGGATCGACGGCACCGCATAGCTCACGTTGCCCATGTCGGTGCTGCCCACCACCCGGCTGGAGGCGGACGGAGCCCGCACGAGCCGGCCCAGGGCCTCGGCGTTGGCCCGGTAGCGCTCGGCCAGGGCGGCGTTGTCGATCATGTCGGCGTACACGGGCTCGATCCAGTCGATCTCCATCGTGCACCCGGCGGCGTCGGCCCCCGCGCGCAGGCAGGCGAGGAAGCGCGCCTTCAGCTCCTCGAGGCGGGCGACCGTGGTCGACCGGACGATCCACTCGGCCCGGGTGCGGGCGGGGACGATGTTGGCCTTGTCGCCGCCCTCGGTGATGACGCCGTGGATGCGCTCGCCCGACTCGATGTGCTGACGCAGGGCCGCCACGTTCACGTAGCCGAGCACGGCGGCGTCGAGCGCGTTGCGCCCCTTGTGGGGAGCGGCGGCGGCGTGCGCCGCCTGGCCCGTGTAGGTGACGTGCGCCTGGTGGAGCGCGACGACGTCCATGTTCAGCAGGTCGGCGTCCGCGGGGTGGACCATCATCGCCGCGTCGACGCCGGCGAAGGACCCACCCTCGATGAGCGGCACCTTGCCGCCGCCGCCCTCCTCGGCCGGGCTGCCCACCACCACGACGCGCCCGCCGAGCTCGTCGGCCAGCGCCGCCGCGGCCAGCCCGGCGCCGAGGCCGGCCGAGGCGATGATGTTGTGCCCGCACGCGTGCCCGATGACCGGGAGCGCGTCGTACTCGCAAACGACGGCGACGAGGGGCCCCGCCGAGCCGGCCCGGGCCTCGAACGCGGTCTCGACGCCGTGCGCCGACCGGGTGACGGCGAGGCCGGCGTCCTCGAGGACGCCGGTCAGCAGCTCGTGGGCGAAGCGCTCCTCGAACCCGAGCTCGGGTCGGCCGTGGATCTGGCGCGACACGTCGACCAGCAGGTCGGCTCGGCGGTCGATCTCGGCGGCGAGCCGGGCCTTGGCGTCGCTCAGCGGGGTCGGCTCCATGGGCGGCCACGCTAGTGGCGCCTGGTGCTGCCGCCCGTTCTGTCAGACCTCACCCGTCGCATCGACTGCGGCTGACAGAACGGGGTGGTGGCGGTGGTGGTCAGGTCGGGTGGCGGAGCACGACCTTGCCCAGCTGCTCCCCCCGGCGGAGGCGTTCGAGCGCCTGTGGGTAGTCGGCCCGGTCGAACACCTCGTCGACCTGCACCGGCAGGCCCTGGCCGACGAGCCGGGTCACGTCGTCGAACTCGGGGTACGAGCCCATCGTCGATCCGATGATCTCGATCTGCTTGAAGAACAGGCGCGGCAGGTTCAGCTCGACCTTCGGGCCCGATGTGCCCCCGCACACGACGAGGCGCCCGCCCGGGCGGAGCGCCCCGACCGAGCGGTCCCACGTGGCCGGGCCGACGCTCTCGACCACGACGTCGACCTTCACCGGCCAGTCGGCCTCGGAGTCGAAGGCGTCGGCGGCCCCGGCGTCCAGCGCCCGTCGCCGCTTCCCCTCGTCGCGGGACGTCGCGAACACCGAGGCCCCCATGCGCACGGCCAGGGCGAGAGCGGCTGCGCTGACGCCGCCCCCGATCCCGACGATCAGGACCGACTCCCCCGCCGTCAGCCGGGCGCGGCGCAGCATGCGCCAGGCGGTGAGGGTGGCGAGCGGGTAGGCGGCGCACTCCTCCCAGGTCCGGTCCGCCGGCCGCGGCACCACGTTGCGCCCGGGCACCACCACGAGGTCGGCGTGGCCACCCCACCGCTGCTCGCCGACGATGCCGAAGCCGCGCCCGAGCGGCGAGTCGATCCCGAGCTCCACCACGGCGTCGAGCGGAGCGACGGCCGGGTTGACGACCACCTCGTCGCCGGGAGCGACGTGCGCCACCGCGTCGCCGACGCCCTCGACCATGCCGGCCACGTCGCACCCTGGCACGTGAGGCAGGTGGGGTCGGGGCAGCCCGCGCGTCATCCAGAGGTCCATGTGGTTCAGGGCCGATGCCACGGGCCGGACGCGTACGTCGTCGGGCCCCACCGGCGGATCGTCGATCTCGCCGTCGCGGTAGCTGCCGGGTGACTCGTCCAGGATCCAGGCGCGCACGGGGCGACCGTACTGCGGCCCCACGCCCCTCACGGGAGGCGGCGGGGTGCGTCCTCAGACGACGCAGACGAGCGCGTCGGGCTCGACCCGCACCGACAGGCGCCGGGCGTCCCCCACCCGCTCGCCGTCGAGCCACACCGGGGTCGGCACGTCGAGGTCGATCTGCACGGCCGCCCGGCGGCTGACCGCGATGGCGGGGTGGGGCAGGTGCCCCCCGGCCGGCAGCCGGGCCCGGGCCGTCCACCGGTCCCGGAGGGTCATCTCCGGCGAGACGTCGAGGACGTCGAGCAGGCCGTCGCCCGGGTGGGCGCGCGGGGCCACGTCCCACGCGCCGAGGAACTCGGCGTTCATGGCCGCCACCACCCGGCCTCGCCACCACCCCCGACGCGCCACGAGGTGCGCCACGAACCAGTGCTGGCGCCCGTCGACGAGCACAGAGCCGAGGTCGACCGGCAGGCGCACCGCAGCGTCGGACCGGAGCCGGCCCTCGTCGCCGCGCCCACCGACCGTCCGGCACAGGTCGCCGCCGAGCAGTCCCAGGGCCGGCACGGGCGCACCGGCCCGCCGGGCGGCGGTGACGACGGCGCGCGCCTGGGCGTCGTTCGCCACGACGACCCCGTCCGCCGGGAGCGCGCCCGCCTCGCCCCATGCCTCGCCCTTGCGCACGGTCACGGCATGTCGCGTGGCACGCGCGCGTCCGGGGCCGGTCGGGCCACCGCCCCGCCGGGACGTCGCGCCTGCGGGGCGCCACCGCGCCCCTCGCCTGCCCGGCCCGGGACGACGCCGGGGGCACCCCGGGCCGCCTCGTCGTCCACCGCCCCCTCGTCGGTGCCGTCCTCGCCGGTGCCGTCCTCGGCTGGTTCGTCGTCGTCCGTCACGCCATCGCCCGTCACGTCGTCGAGCGTCGACGAGATCGAGACGACCCCGCGGTACAGCGCCTCGGCCGCCTGGCGGGCGACCCGGGCGGTCGCGGGGTCGGGCGCCACGTCGCCGACCTGGCGCACCAGGTCGATGAGGGTCTTGACGTTGCGGACGAAGTCGCCGCCGGACAGGTCCTCGTCGCCGAGCACCTCGCCCAGCGGCTCGCCGGCCGCCCAGGCGTGGGCGAGCGCGGCGAAGCCCGGGTCGGGCGTCCGGGTCGGGGGGAGGCCCGCCGCCTCCTCGTCGGCCGCGAGGTCGTCCGCCAGCCGTTCGAGCTCGGACCAGCGGGACCGGACCTGGCGCGACGGGAACCACGGCGCCTCGGGCTCGCCCGGCCCGCGATGCTCGTAGGTGAAGCAGGACAGCAGGCCGGCGAGGGCGGCGGGATCGAGCCCGTCGAGCAGGCCCGACGTGAGCGCCTCGGCCACCAGCAGGTCGGACTCGTGGTACGTGCGCGCCAGCACCTCGCCCTTCGACGTCAGCGCCCACCCCTCGAGGTAGCCCCACGCCTCCATGAGGCGCAGCACGCGGTCGAAGCGGCGGGCCAGCGAGCCGGTGCGGGACCGGACCTCGCGCCGCATGTCGGCCAGCTCGCGCCGGGCCCGCTCCATCTGGGCGTGGGCGCGGACGTGGCCCTCGCGGTCGGGGCACCCGTCGACGGGGTGGGCGTCGACGGGCGACCGGGCCTGGGGCCGGTCGCCCGATGGCCGGCCGCCCGCCCCCGCGTCGGGCTCGGGGTCCTCCAGCCGGGCGCGGCGGAGCTCGTCGGCCACCTTGTGCTGGAAGGCCCGGTTGTTCGGCTGGTACGGGCGGGGCAGGTCGAGGCGTCCGATCCGCGGGGGCGGCACGGGCAGGTCGTCGAGGGTGACGGTCACCGGTTCGCCGGTGGCGTCGATGCCCTTCAGGCGCAGATCGCCGCCCTTGCGGTGCGCCACCGACAGCACGGCGACGCGCTGGCGGCCGACGACGACGACGTCCCCGGGCACGAGGCGGGCCAGCGTGAAGGCGACGGCTCCCCGCTCGGCCTCGGTCGGCGCGTTGGCGGCTCGCTCGGCCTGGACGAGCGCCCGGTACTCGCCCACGTCGCCGCGCTCGCAGCGAGCGTCCTGCTCCAGAGCGGCGAGGCGCCCCTCCTGGCGCTCGATCCGCGCCTCGAACCGCACGACCGCCTTGTCGGCCTGGAACTGGGCGAACGACAGGTTCAGGAGGTGGTGGGCCTCGGGCGGCTCGTAGCGGTGCACGAGGTTGGCGGCCATGTTGTAGGTCGGCCGGAAGGCGGAGCGCAGACCGTACGTGCGGCTGGACGCCAGCGACGCCACCTGGTCGAACGGCACGAACGGCGACCAGAGCACGATGGCGTAGCCGAGCTCGTCGATGCCGCGGCGCCCGGCCCGCCCGGTGAGCTGCGTGTACTCCCCCGGCGTGAGGAAGGCCCGGGCTTCCCCCGTGAACTTCGTCAGCCGCTCGATGACGACCGAGCGGGCCGGCATGTTCACCCCGAGGGCGAGGGTCTCGGTGGCGAACACGGCCTTGACCAGCCCCTCGACGAAGCACGCCTCGACCGCCTCCTTGAACGGCGGCACCATGCCCGCGTGGTGGGCGGCCAGGCCCATCTCCAGCGCCGCCGACCAGCGGTCGTACCCGAGCACGTCGAGGTCGTCGTCGGACAGGGCGGCCGTGTGCTCGTCGACGATGGCCCGGATGCGGACCCGCTCGTCGGGCGTCGTGAGGCGCAGCCCGGCGTCGAGGCACGCCGCCACCGCCTCCTCGCAGCCGATGCGGCTGAAGATGAAGTAGAGCGCGGGGAGCATGTCGCGCTCGTCGAGCATCTCGATCACCTCGGGGCGGCGCGGCGTGAACAGCCGGCGGCGGGGCCGCCGATGGCCCCGCTGGCGCCCGCCCCGCTGGCGGACGACCTCGTCGTCGAGGCGTTCGGCCTCGCGGTTCGGGTGGCCGTCCACCAACGTGGGGAGGAGGTGGGGCTCCTCGCTCTGGCGGTCACCCACGAGGTAGAGGTTGCGCAGCTCGACCGGGCGCCGCTCCTCGAGGACCAACCGGGTCGGCCCCCGCACGGTGGTCAGCCAGTCGGCCACCTCCTCGGCGTTGGACACGGTGGCCGACAGGCACACCAGCGAGACCGAGGGGGGCAGGTGGATGATGACCTCCTCCCACACCGGGCCCCGGTAGGTGTCCTGCAGGTAGTGCACCTCGTCGAGCACGACGAAGCGGAGCCCGGACAGCGCGGGCGAGCGGGCGTAGATCATGTTGCGCAGCACCTCGGTGGTCATGACCACCACAGGGGCGTCGCCGTTGATGCTGTTGTCGCCGGTGAGCAGGCCGACGTTCCGTGGGCCGTGCCGGCGGGCGAGGTCTGCGAACTTCTGGTTCGACAGGGCCTTGATCGGCGTCGTGTAGAAGGCCTTGCCCCCCTCGGCGAGGGCGCGGGCCACGGCGTGCTCGGCCACCACGGTCTTCCCCGAGCCGGTGGGCGCCGCCACCAGCACCGATGCGCCCTCGTCGAGCGCCTGCACCGCCCGGCGCTGGAAGTCGTCGAGCTCGAAGGGGTACGCGCTGCCGGAGCCAGGACCGCCGGCGCGAGCCGGCGGGAGCGGCGTCACGCCTCGTGCGCCGCCCGGCGCTTGGCGATGAAGCTGCCGATGAGGATGGAGATCTCGTAGAAGATCACCATCGGGACCGACAGCATCAACATGCTGTACGGGTCGCCCGACGGGGTGATGACGGCCACCAGCACGCAGATGCCGACGATGGCGAACCGGCGGGCCCGGCGCAGTGCCCCGGCGTCGACCACCCCTGCGAGCTGGAGGAACACCAGCACGATCGGGAACTCGAAGCCGATGCCGAACGCCAACATCATGTAGGTGATGAGCTGGAAGTACTTGCCGGCGGTGAAGGCGGTGACGAACCCTTCGCCCGCGATGTCGATGAGGAACTCGAGGGCCCGGGGCAGCGTGTAGTAGGCGATCCCCGCCCCCAGCACGAACAGCACCAGCGCTGACGCGACGAACGGGATCGCGTAGCGCCGCTCGTGCGGGTAGAGGCCGGGCGTCACGAACCGCCACACCTGCCACAACAGCACCGGCATGGCGAGGGCGATGCCGGCGTAGCCCGACGTCTTGAGGCGCACACCGAACCCCTCGAGCGGGTCGGTCTGCAGCAGGTCTCCCCCGAAGGCGGCGTTGCTGCTCGTCGCGATGTCGCGGTACGGCGCGATGAGGAAGCTGAAGATCCAGTCGTAGGCCAGGAAGGCGATCAGCATGCCGATGGCCACGGCCAGCACGCAGATGATCAACCGCTTGCGCAGCTCGGTGAGGTGCTCGACCAGCGTCATGCCGGTCTCGGCGGAGGAGGACGGCTGTGCGCTCACCTCTCGCTGCCCTCGCCTGCCGTGACGGCGGGGCGGCCGCCGCTAGGACGCGGCACGTTCGCCGCCGAGCCCCGCGTCGCCGGCGTCACCCGCGGGGGGATCGACCGGTGCGGGGCGGGGCGACACGATCTCGTCGAGGGCGTCGGCCACCGCGGGGGCGACCGAGGACGTCTCGTCGGCCGGCTCGACCTCGCGCAGCGCTCGCGGCCCGGGATCGGTCCTGTCGGCCACCGGCTTGGTCGCCTCGTCGTCGGCGTCGGCCACGGCCTTGGCCAGGGGCACCGGCTCGGCGCGCCGTGTCGGCTCGCCGTCGGCGTCGAATGCGTCCTTCAGCTCTTGCTGGAACCCGCCCGAGATGCGACGGATGTCGCCCATCACCCGCCCGACCTGGCGCGCGGCTTCGGGGAGGCGCTGCGGACCGAGCACGATCAGCGCCACAAGCAGGATCACCAGCAGCTCGCCGCCGCCGACGTTGAACATGGGTTGGAGTGTAGAGGGCGGGCGGGCCGGGGAGACCACCGGCACCGCCGACGTCAATCCTGGTCGGGCGCCGTGCCGTTCGTCCGGTGCGTCGGGCCGTCGGGCCCGTCGTCGGGGAGGCCGTCGGTCTCGGTCGGCGCATGGCGTCGTCGGTAGGCGGCCGCGAGCGCCTCGGTGTCGGCCGTCGCGGTCCGCACCCTGGCCAGGGGATCGCGGAGCCGGCGCAGTGCCCGGACGTCCTCGACCAGCCCGGCCATCTCGTCGCCCACCGGGCGCGCCGCGGCGGCGACGACGATCGTCGCCACCGCGGCCGCCACCACCGGAACCGCCCAGACCAGCGTCACGGCGGGCACGCTACCGTCCGGTCCCCAGCACCGGGCGAGAGCGGTCGCCGTCTCTCGTGGTCCCGTCCTGCTGCCGACCGACGCGAGGCGGCGAGCCCCGAGCGCCCGTGGTGTCGCGCGCCGGCTCCCACGCCCGTCAGGCGTCGGTCGAGATGTCGGTCACACGTCGGGTCGGTGCGCCGCCAGCAACGCGCCGAACCAGTCGGGCCCGCGCAGCATCTCGTGGAAGTCGATGAGGTCGTCGTGCGTGAACGGTTGGCCCGTCGGGCGCCCCTCGCACAGCTCGGCCGGCGTGTTCCAGACCTCGAGCCGGCATCCCGACGACACGAGCAGGTCGATCGTGGGGCGGTCGGCGTCACGGACGACCGGGGTGTCGCACCGTGGGCAACGGAACACGTACGTCCCCGACTCCGTCTCCTCGCACAACCTGACGATCAGGTCGTGCGTCCCCAGCTCGACGTCGCCGCAGTCGCTGCACGTGGCTCGGATCAGGGTGGCCATGACTCTCCTCGTTCGGCTCTACCCGATGAGAGCCCGGTCACGCGTCATGATGACGGCGTTCACGAGAAAACCTTCTCGAATGCGAGGACGTCGATGCCCACGCGGGTCCCAGCGATCATTGCACCACCCTACGCATTTGCTCACCGCGGAGCGCGCGCCCACGCCCCCGAGAACACCCTCGAGGCCTTCACGCTGGCCCTGCGCCTCGGCGCCACCGGACTGGAGAGCGACGTGTGGCTCACCGCCGACGGCGAGGCGGTCCTCGACCACGACGGCGTCGCCGGTGGGCGGGTGCGCCGGCGGGCCATCGGACAGGTGACCCGCGCCGAGCTCCCGGGCCACATCCCCACCCTCGACGACCTCTACGCAACGTGCGGCACCGACGTCGCTGTGTCGCTCGACATGAAGGACGTCGCCGCGTTCGACCGCGTCATCGACGTGGCCCGGGCCGCGGGCGGCCGGGCCCTCGAGAACCTGTGGCTGTGCCACCACCGCTGGGAGCAGGCCGTCGAGTGGCGTGCCCGGTGCGCCGACGTCCGCCTCGTCGACTCGACCCGACTCGGGCGCATCAAGGAGGGGGCCGAGCGCCGGGCCGCCACGCTGGCGTCCAAGGGCATCGACGCCGTCAACATGCACCACCTCGACTGGACCGGGGGCCTGACGACGCTGTTCCACCGCTTCGGCGTGCTGGCCTTCGCGTGGGACGCGCAGATCCCGCGGGTGCTCGACGAGCTCGTCGACCTCGGGATCGACGGGTTGTACAGCGATCACGTCGACCGGATGGTCAGCGCGGTCGCGGGGGCGTACCCGGCGACCGGGTGACCATGGCGCACCGGCGCGCCCGGGGGCCGCGGTCAGAGCCAGCCGATGTCGGAGAGCGGCAGCACCTTGACGACGGCGCGTCCGACGATCGTGTCCTCGTCGATCGGACCGAAGTCGCGGCTGTCCTCGCTGTTCGTGCGGTTGTCACCCATCACGAACACGTGACCCTCGGGCACCCCGGTCAGGGGCAGCCGTTCGGTGGGGGTGCCCTCCACCAGGTAGGGCTCGTCGATGCGCTCGCCGTTCACGTAGACGAGGCCGTTCCGGCTCTCCACGGTGTCACCGCCCACCGCGATCACCCGCTTGATCAGGTCCTTGATGTCGTCCTGACCGGCCTGGGCGGCCTCGGGCGGGCGCTCGAACACGATGAGGTCACCGTGGTTCACGTCGTGCGTCTTGTAGGCCAGCTTGTTGACCAGGACCCGGTCGCCGATCTCGAGCGTCGGCACCATCGACTCGGAGGGGATCCAGAACGCCTGGACCAGGAATGCCTGCGCCGTCAGCGCGATGAGCACGCCGCACGCCACCACGGCCAGCCACTCGATGACGATGCGGCCGATGCCGTGGCCGGGCTGGTCGTCGCCCTCGCCGTCGTCAGCGGGCTCGTCGCCCGGGGCGCGGCCGTCGTCGACCGGGGGCGCGGCGAGGTGGCGGGGCCCCGAACGGGCGGCGGTCGTGGGACCCGTCGCAGGCTCGTCGGAGCGGGCACGGTGCTGGCCGTCGCCGGGGAGACCAGAGGGAGTGGACATGTCGCGCACGGCGAGTGGACGTTACCCCCTGCGATCGCCCGGACGCGCCTCGGCCCGCCCCTCGGGTGGGCGCTGCGACGCGGATCTCAGCCGGCGCGATAGCGCGCCAGGATCCGGTGGGCCGCGTCGCGCCCGGCGGTCTCGTGCGCGGGGTCGTCGGCCGTGAGGACGCGGACGCCGTCGCCGAGACGGACGAGCAGCCGCTCCAGCCACGGCGTCGCGGTGACCGCCATGCGGACCCGCAGCCACCCGCCGTCGGCCTCGGCCACCTCGTCCATCGGATAGGTCTCTGCCACCCACCGGGCCGCCGGGGCCAGCTCGAGCGTCACCCGGGGGATCTCGGGTCCGAGGGCGAACGACGGCTCCTTCGCCCCGTCCGACGGCGGGTCGAACGTCTCGTCGAGCACGTCGACGTCGACCACGCGGTCGACCCGGAACGAGCGGGGAGCCTTCGCCTGGTGGCAGTAGCCGTGCACGTACCACGCCCCGTTGTCGGCCACGACGGCGAACGGATCGACGGCCCGCGAGCTGCGTTCGTCACGCCCGTACGCGTAGTAGTCGAGGCGCACGCGCCGCCGCTCGGCGACGGCCGAGCGCAGCGCGTCGAGCACGCCCGGCCGGGTCTCGCCCAGCGTGACCGACACGGCCTCGGCGGGATCGACGCCCAGCACGCCCGCCAGCTTCGCCAACGCCGTGGCCAGGGGACCCTCGCGGTCGCTGCCCGGCAGGCCCTGCGAGGCCGCTCCGGCGGCCACCAGCGCGAGGCCCTGTTCGGGCGTGAGGTGCAATGGCCGGGCGAACACGTCCGCGAAGCGCAGCCACACCCGCTCGCCCTCGAGGGTGACCTCGATGAGCGTGTCGGGGGTGTAGGGCGGGACACCCACGAACTCGATGGCGTTGAGGTCCTCGGTCAGCTTGACCCGCGACACGGCGAAGCGTTCGCAGATCTCGTCGAGGGTCGGGCCGTCGTTGGCCGCGATCCAGGGGATCACGGCCAGCAGCCGCGCCACCCGATCGGAGGCGGACGTGCGCGTGGCGGGGGCCCGGGCGCTCATCGGCGGACCGGCGGCGTCACGCGGCCTGCTCCTCGAGCCAACGCACGATGTCGGCGCGCAGGTCGGCCGGCTCGAGCACCTCGGCGTGGTCGAGGAACGTCAGCACGAACGACCGGAAGTTGTCGCGGTTGGTCACGGCCATCGTGACGACCACCGAGCCGTCGGGGCGCTCCTCGGCCACCGCGCCCGGGCCGAGGTGCTGGACGATCCAGGGCGCCTGCGGGGCGTCGACGAGGACCCGCGCCTCGACCGGCTCGCCCTCCCCCAGCTTCCACGGGTCGAGCTGCACGCCGGGAACGGACACGGCCGGCCGCTCGAACCGGGCGTCGGGCAGGGCCTCGGTGCCGCTCTCGAACCGATCGAGGCGGAAGACCCGCTCGGCCCGACGCGCGTGGTCGTAGCCGCTGAGGTACCAGCGCCCCCGGGCGAAGTCGAGGCGGTACGGGTCGATGGTGCGCACCTCGCCGCGGTAGGTGAAGCGCACCGCCACATGCGCGGTGATCGCCCCGAACAGCGGCGCCACGTTCCCTCCGGGCAGGCTGCCGACGGCCAGCCCTGACGCACCGGCCTCGCCGTCGCCATCGCCGCCGACCAGCCCGCCCAGCTTGAGCAGGCCCTCGCTGGCGGACACCCCGTCGAGCTGCACCAGGGAGGCGGCGAGGCGCAGGGCCGCGAGCTCGTCGGGCGTCAGGCCGGGGTCGCGCAGGTAGTAGCGGTCCTTGGGGATGCGGTAGCCGTCGACCGGAGGATCCACCGCGGGCACGGGTTGGACCTCGATCGGCACGCCCATGCCCCGCAGGTCGTCCTTGTCGCGCTCGAAGGCCCGGCGGAACGCCTCGGTCTCGCGCGGGTAGGCGTCGAGCCGGTCGTGGATCTCGGAGGCCGAGAGGGGCGCGGCGTCTCGAGGAGGAGTGCCGTCAGGTTGAGCAGGCGTTCCAGCTTCACCCCGGACATCGGGGCGCAGGCTACTGCCCAGCCGGCGGCGCCTCTCCCACCGCGTCGGCGGCCCACCGCCCGGCGGCGGCCGCGGCGGCGAAGAACGGCGGGTCATCGGCGGGCCCGCGGCCCATGGTCGTGACCCGGACGCCGGCGTCCTCCAGCACCGCCGCCGCGTCGGGGGCCTCCACCACCACGAGGCCGGGCACCGCCGGCGGCAGGTCGGTGGCCAGGTCGGCCGGCAGTGGAACCGCGGGGTCGGTGGCCGACAGGTCGAGGATCGTGCGGACGTGGTGGCTCACGCCGCGGTGCCGGGCGCGAGGGTCGGCGCCGGACGCCCGGCAGCACAGCGCCACGCGGGCGCCCATCCGGGCCGCGGCGTCGACGACGCCGGCCACCTCGACGGCCGTCGTGCCGAGCGACGAGGCGGTGCCCACGACCCCCGGGCCCATGCCGACGATCACGAGGTCCGCCCCGACCACGTGGCCCGCGAGGGCCAGGGCGGACGGCACCGCCACGGCCTCCAGGTCGCCGCCGAAGGCGTGTCCCGCGGTGATCGCGGCGTCGACGATGCCGCGCGCCCGCAGGTCGTGGGCGAGGTCGGACAGGGCCAGCGGCAGGGCGGCGCCGTCGGTCATCACGTACGCGATCCGGGCGTCGGGGCGCAGGTGGCGGGCGACGGCAGCCACCACCGCCACCTGGCTGTGCAACGAGCAGGCCACGACCGGGAGCCCGGCCACCGTGGCCGGCAGGTCGGGGTGGTCCTCCTCGGCGGCGCCGGTGTCGACCTGCAGGCTCGTGTACCGCAGCTTCATGATGTGGCCCGGGCCGGGCTGCGACCACGCCTCGCGGGCGAGGTTCCAGTGCACGACGTGCCAGCCCCCGGTTCCGAGCCCGAGGTCGACCGCCGTCGTGTTCAGCACCACGCGGTCACCCGGCCCGACGGGCCCGACGAGGTCGGTCAGCACGTAGGCGCGCCCCGCATCGGTGGCGACGCGCTGCAGCCCGGAACGTGCCGTCAGGACCTCGGTCACGGTCGCGCTCACGAAGCTCGGCATGGCCGCCGAAGGTACTGCCGGCGAGCTCCGTCGCGATTTCCCCGCGAGATCGGTCGTTGGCGCGACCAGTTCCGCGGGGAAATCTGCCCGGAGGGCGCGGAACGCGAACGGGACCGCTAGAGGCTGGCGATCAGGCGCTCGACCCGCTCGTCGCGGGCTTTGAAGGGGTCCTTGCACAGCACCGTTCGCTGCGCCTGGTCGTTCAGCTTCAGGTGGACCCAGTCGACCGTGTAGTCGCGCTTGCGCTCCTTGGCCCGGCGGATGAACTCGCCCCGCAGCCGGGCCCGGGTGGTCTGCGGCGGCGTCTCGACCGCCTCGTCGATGGCCTCGTCGGTGGTCAGGCGCTCGACCATGTCGCGCTGCTGCAGGCGGTAGAACAGCCCGCGCTCGCGGTTGACGTCGTGGTACTGGAGGTCGATGAGCGCCACCCGCGGGTGGCTGAGGGGGAGGTCGTGCTTGTCGGAGTAGGCCTCGATGAGCTTGTGCTTGATGACCCAGTCGACCTCGCGGTCGAGCTTGAACGGGTCGGACTCGAGGCCGGTCAGGCAGTACTCCCACATGCCGAGCGCCTTCTCCTCGAGCGGCGAGAGGCCCTTCGTCTCGGCGTAGCGCTTGGCCCGGTCGAGGTACTCGGCCTGGATGTCGAGGGCCGAGGCCTCGCGGCCGTTGGCCAGGCGGACGGTGCGCTTGCACGTCAGGTCGTGGCTGATCTCGCGGATGGCCCGGATCGGGTTCTCGAGGGTCATGTCGCGCAGGACGAACGACGGGTCCTCGAGCATCCGCAGCAGGATCGACGTCGCCCCGACCTTGAGGAACGTGGCGTACTCGCTCATGTTCGAGTCACCGACGATGACGTGCAGGCGGCGGTAGCGCTCGGCGTCGGCGTGGGGCTCGTCGCGGGTGTTGATGATCGGGCGGCTGCGGGTCGTCGCCGACGACACGCCCTCCCAGATGTGCTCGGCGCGCTGGGCGATGCAGTACATGGCGCCCCGGGCCGTCTGGAGGACCTTCCCGGCCCCGGCGTAGATCTGACGGGACACGAAGAACGGGATGAGCACCTCGGCGTAGTGGGCGAAGTCGTCGCGCCGCGAGGTCAGGTAGTTCTCGTGGCAGCCGTAGCTGTTGCCCGCCGAGTCGGTGTTGTTCTTGAACAGGTAGATGACGCCCCGGATGCCCTCCTCGCGCAGGCGGGCCTCGGCCGAGACCAACAGCTGCTCGAGGATGCGCTCGCCCGCCTTGTCGTGGGTGACGAGGTCGAGGATCGAGTCGCACTCGGGGGTGGCGTACTCGGGGTGGCTGCCCACGTCGAGGTAGAGGCGGGCGCCGTTGGCCAGGAAGACGTTGGAGGACCGGCCCCACGACACGACCCGGCGGAAGAGGTACCGGGCGACCTCGTCGGGGCTGAGCCGGCGCTGGCCGCGGAGCGTGCAGGTGACCCCGTACTCGTTCTCGAGCCCGAAGATGCGCCGCTCCATGGGCGCACGCTACCGCCGTGCCTCGCGTCCGGGGTCGACGCCCGCGAGCATCGCCCGTGACCAGGGAACCTCTGCGCGCCACTGCCGCGCGTGTCGGTTCCGGCCACGCGGAGGCGACAGAGGGGCGACAGATGCCGGCCCTCCACGACCCGCCCGTCCCGGGGCCGGTCACGGTCACCGGGACCACGGACGACGCCCGTCGATACGGTGGGGCCGTGACCATCGGGCCCATGGTGCCGCTCACCACGGCCGCGAGCTCCTTCGAGGCCCGTGTCCTCGCCGCCCACCTGGGCGCCGAGGGCATCGTGTGGGAGCTGCGCGGCGGCGTCGACGGCCCGTACCCGGTCGGTCCGGTGGTCGTGCTGGTGGCCGAGGACGACCTGGACGTCGCCCGCGAGGTCGTCAGCGAGCAGCACCTCGAGGCCGCCGATGGCCTCGGCGGGCCGGACGGCGGCGCGCCGACGGGCGGCTCCGACCCGAGCCCTGTGGGTGGTGCTCGCGTTGGTCCTGGTGGCGGCCGCGACCCTTCTCGGCCGTCTCCTGACGCTCACCTGGCACTGACGGCCCCGACGGCCGGCCAGGCCGGAGGTCAGCCCTCGGAGTTGCCGTCCGACTCGCCGCCGTCGGCCTCGTCGGCCGCGGTGTCGGCCTGCTCGGCGGCGACCTCGGTGGTGGTGGTCTCGGCCGTGGGCACGTCCTCGGACGCCTCGACCGCCACCGCTCCCCCGCCGAGCGCGCTCGTCACGTCGTCGTCGGTGAGCCGGCGGAACGACCGGCGGCCGTTGCCCCGGCTGAGCACCGCCACCTCGAGCTCGCCCGGGGCGAGCTGCTTGTCGGGACCTGCCAGCGCGGCCACCGCGGTGCGCAGCGCGGCGTCGAGCGACTGGCCCGCCTCGTAGCTGGCCTTCACCCGCTCGAGGATGGCGTCGGCCTCGCCGCCCAGCACCGTGTAGCCCTGCTCGTCGACCACCGTGCCGTCGTAGAGGATGTGGAACAGCCGGTCGCCGTCCGGTTCGGAGCCGAGCTCGGCCACGACGATCTCGACCTCCATGGGCTTGATCTCGTGGGTGAACACGTCGCCGAGCATCTGGGCGTAGGCGTTGGCCAGGCTCTGGGCGTCGACATCCTCTCGGCTGAACGAGTAGCCCTTGAGGTCGGCGTGGCGCACGCCCGCGATGCGCAGGCGGTCGTACTCGTTGTACTTGCCCGCCCCGGCGAACGCGATGCGGTCGTAGATCTCGCTCACCTTGCGCAGTGTCGACGACGAGTTCTCGGCGCAGATGACGATGCCGTCGGCGTAGGCCAGGGCGACGAGGGCGCGGCCGCGGGCGATGCCCTTGCGCGCGAAGTCGGCCTTGTCCTTCATCATCTGCTCGGCCGGGACGTAGAAGGGCATGCTCATCGGGCGCTGCCCTCCGGCATCGTGGGGCTGGTGCCCGCGGTGGTGGTGCTGTTCGTGGCGGAGAGGCGGTCGAGCAGGGCCCGGAACCGCTCGGCGATCTCGGTGTCGTCGAGGCGGGTGAAGCCGTCGGCGGTGATGGTGGCGATGACCGGATAGATGCCCCGGACCAGGTCGGGACCCCCGGTGGCCGAGTCCTCGTCGGCCGCCTGGAACAGCGAGTTGATGGCCAGCTCGACGGCGTCGGTGCGGTCGAGCGACGGGCGGAATCCCAACTTGATGACCGTGCCGGCGTGCAGGCTGCCCGAGCCGGTGGCGGCGAAGTCGCTCTCCTCGTAGCGGCCACCCGTGACGTCGTATTCGAACAGACGGCCGGTGCCCCGGCGCACGTCGTAGCCGGCGAACAGCGGCACCACGACGAAGCCCTGCATGGCGGCCGGCAGGTGCCCGCGCACCATCTGGCCGAGCTGGTTGGCCTTGCCCTCGAGCGACAGCTCGGCGCCCTCGACCTTCTCGTAGTGCTCGAGCTGGAGCTGGAACAGCTTCACCATCTCGACCGCGGGCCCGGCGGCGCCGGCGATGGCCACGCCCGAGTGCCGGTCGGCGGGGAACACCTTCTCCATCGAACGGTGCGCGATCAGGTTGCCCGACGTGGCCCGCCGGTCGCCGGCCATGACCACGCCGTCGGCGTAGCGGATGGCGACCACCGTGGTGCCGTGGGCGATGTCGGGCCGGGCGGCGTCGTGCGGCAGGTCGCCCCACCGGGGCTCGGCCCCGGCGCGCCGCAGCACGTGGAGGAACGACGGCCCGGGGTCGTCGTCGGCGCGAAATGTGGGCAGGGTCATCGGGGCGGAGGCTACCGGCTCACCCCCCGTCCCCCGTCACCCCTCGCGTTACGCCTTCGCAGCAACCGGCGGCGCGCAGGGACGACCACGGCACTGAGCGCCGCCGGATCGGAGCCGGGGCACCCGCGACCGGCGGGTCGGGAGCCGGGACGCGACACGGGCGCCTCCCATCGATGAACGGGGGCGCCCGGTCGGTGAGACTCGCAGCGAGTCCGAGAGTCAGCGTTTCAGCACATTTCGTGCCTACTCGCCGCCTTTCTGGACGTAGCTTTTCACAAAATCTTCCGCGTTCGACTCGAGCACCTCGTCGATCTCGTCCAAGAGGTCGTCGAGCTCGGCCTTGATCTTCTCGCCTTGCTCGGAGGTGGCGGGCGCCTCGTCGACGACCTCCTGCTCCTCACGAGCGGGGGTGGACTTCTTCTTCATTTCCCGTTCAGCCATGCCCCTGCACCTCGTCTGCTCACTGGCCCAATCGGTCCAACAACTCAGCGCTCGTCGTGCTTTCCGCCATCAACCTACCCACATGGGCCTCGGTTCCACGTGTCGGGTCCATCATCGGCACCCGCCGTAGCGGATCGCCTCCGATGTCGAACACCATCGAATCCCAGTTGGCCGCCACGATCTGTGAGGCCCACCGCTGCAGGCACTTGCCCCGGAACCACGCCCGCGTGTCGGACGGCGGCTCGGTCACGGCGCGGGCCACCTCGTCGTCGGTGGTGAGGCGCTCCAGCCCGACGCGCGAGGCCAAGCTCTTGGCCGGCCGCAGGTCGTGGTACTGGAGGTCCATCGCCCGCAGCTTGGCGTCGTCCCACCGCAACCCGTGCTTGGTGCGGTAGCCGTCGACCACCCGGTACTTGGCCACCCAGTCGAGCTGGTGCGACAGCGACATGGGGTCGGTCTCGAGGCCGGCGAGCACGTGCTCCCACAACCGCAGGACCTCGTCGCCCACCTCGGCCGCACCGAGGCACTCGAGGCCGTGCTCCTCCGCGTACTTCTTGGCCCGGTCGAGGTACTCCCACTGCATGTCGACCGCGGTCATCGTCGTGCCGTCGGCCAGGTCGAGGGGCTGGCGCAGCGACATGTCGTAGGACACCTTGCGCAGCGCGGCCACCGGCGCCGCCGGCATGAGGTCGCGGGGCAGGAACTCGTCCTCGATCATCGCCAGCACCAGCGCGGTGGTGCCCACCTTGAGGAACGTGGCCACCTCGGACAGGTTGGCGTCGCCCACGATGACGTGGAGCCGGCGGTACCGCTGCGCGTCGGCGTGCGGCTCGTCGCGGGTGTTGACGATCGGCCGCTTCAGGGTGGTCTCGAGCCCGACCTCCTCCTCGAAGAAGTCGGCCCGCTGCGTGATCTGGAACGGCACGTCGTCGGAGGTGAGGCCCACGACCTCGGTGCCGACCTTGCCGGCGCCGGTGTACACCTGCCGGCTGATGAAGTGCGGCATGACGTTGGCCACGATGCGCCCGAACGGCACCTGGCGGTCCATCAGGTAGTTCTCGTGGCAGCCGTAGCTGTTGCCCTTGCCGTCGGAGTTGTTCTTGTAGACGACGATCTCCTGCCCCTCGGGCAGGAGCGACACCGCGGCCGCCATCGACCGCTGCAGGATCAGCTCGGCCGCCTTGTCGTAGACGACGACGCTGCGGGGATCGGCGCACTCGGGCGTCGAGCACTCGGGGTGGGCGTGGTCGACGTAGTAACGGGCGCCGTTGGTGAGCACCGCGTTCACCAGATGGGTCTCGACCTCGGGAGCCATCGTCCCCTCGGCGCTGAAGCCGCGGGCGTCGATGTCGGGGTGCTCGTCCTCGAAGTCCCACCCGACCTTGGCGTGGGCCCGTGAACCCTCGTTGGCCCGAGCCATCTCCTGGACGTAGGCGTTGATCAACACCGACGAGGCGGCGATGGGGTTGGACTCGATCGCGCCGCGCACGATGATGCCGAACTCGGTCTCGACACCGATGATCTTGCGCAGCGCCACGTGGTGGACCCTACCCGCCTCTGGGCGCGCATCCGGCGCACGCCGCGGGCGAGTGTCGCCACGTGGGGTGGCCCCGGACCCGCAGGACGTGGATCACGACCGCCCGCCCGGTCGCCCTCAGCACGGCCGGGCCCGCACGTAGGTGAGCACGGTGGCGTCGCCCCGCAGCTCGGCCTCGACGCAGCGGATCTGCCAGCCCCATCCGGACTGCACGGCCACGACGACCTCGTGGTCGTCCAGCTGCGCCGAGCCGACGACCTGTCCGGGGCGGCCCGCGACGGCGTCGGTGGCGACGGCCTCGACGGCCTGGCGCGTCGCCGGGTAGCCCTCGATCATCTCGTCGGACACCGCGGCCAGGTCCCGCCGCAAGGCCACCCGCACGTCCTCTGCGGCGGACTCGGCGGCGCCGGCCATCAGCAGGTTTCCCACCGCCACGGCGAGCATGAGCGTGCCGCCGACGACCGCGATGACGACGAACCGGCCCTCCTTGGTGTCGGTCAGGCCCTGCGTCGCCGTCGCCACGCGGCCTGGTCTACCAGGTGGAGACGGCGTCGGGGTCGACCGGGTGCGCCGACGGTGCGGCGCAGTTCGCCTACAGGTACTGCCCGGTGGCCACCCGCTCGATGGAGCGGCCACCCGTGGTGCCGCCACCCTCGTCGCGGTTGACGATCGTGCGCACGTAGATGATGCGCTCGCCCTTCTTGCCCGAGATCTTGGCCCAGTCGTCGGGGTTCGTCGTGTTGGGCAGGTCCTCGTGCTCCTTGTACTCCTGGTGGATCGACTCGACCATGTCGGCGAGCCGGATCCCCTTGGGGCCGTCGGCGAGGACGCGCTTGATGGCCAGCTTCTTGGCCCGGCGGACGATGTTCTCGATCATGGCCCCGGACGCGAAGTCCTTGAAGTACATGATCTCCTTGTCGCCGTTCTGGTACGTCACCTCGAGGAACTCGTTCTCCTTGTCGGTGCGGTACATCTCGTCGACCGTGCGCTCGATGATGCCCTGCACGCACTTCTGCGCGTCGCCCCCGCCGATGTCGCGCACGGCGTCGGCATCGATCGGCAGGTCGGCCGTGAGGTAGCGGGCGAAGATCTGCGAGGCGGCGGTCTCGTTGGGTCGCTCGATCTTGATCTTCACGTCGAGGCGGCCCGGGCGGAGGATGGCCGGGTCGATGAGGTCCTCGCGGTTGGACGCCCCGATGACGATGACGTTGCGCAGGGACTCGACGCCGTCGATCTCGGCCAGGAGCTGGGGCACGATCGTCGACTCGACGTCGGAGCTGATCCCGGTGCCACGGGTGCGGAACATCGAGTCCATCTCGTCGAAGAAGACGATGACGGGCCAGCCCTCCTCGGACTTCTCGCGGGCCCGCTGGAAGACCAGGCGGATCTGGCGCTCGGTCTCACCGACGTACTTGTTGAGCAGCTCGGGGCCCTTGATGTTGAGGAAGTAGCTCTTGGCGTTCATGTCGACGGAGCGAGCGCCGACCTTCTTCGCCAGGCTGTTCGCCACGGCCTTGGCGATGAGCGTCTTGCCGCAGCCCGGAGGGCCGTAGAGCAGGATGCCCTTGGGCGCCGGCAGCTTGTGCTCGGCGAACAGGTCCTGGTGCAGGAACGGCAGCTCGACCGCGTCGGCGATCTGCTCGATCTGGTCGTCGAGGCCGCCGATGTCGCCGTAGGAGATGTCGGGCACCTCCTCGAGCACGAGCTCTTCGACCTCGGGCCGCGGCAGCTTCTCGAGCAGCAGGCCGGACCGGGTGTCCATGAGCACCGAGTCGCCCGAGCGGAGCGTCGAGCCGACGAGGCTCTCGGCCAGGTCGGCGACCCGCTCCTCGTCCGCCCGCCCGAGGATGATGGCGCGGTGCCCGTCCTCGAGGATCTCCTTGAGCGTGACGACCTCGCCGTTCGTCTCGGGCGTGCGGGCCATCACCACGTTCAGCGACTCGTTGAGGACGACCTCGCCGCCCCGCTCGAGCTCCTCGGCGTCGAGCGCCGGGTGCACGGCCACCCGCATCTTCCGCCCGCCGGAGTAGACGTCGACCGTGCCGTCGTCGTTGACGGCGAGCAGCGTGCCGTACGCCGACGGCGGCTGCGTCAGCTTGTCGACCTCTTCGCGCAGGGCGCCGATGTGGTCGCGCGCCTCGCGCAGGGTGTAGGTGAGCTTCTCGTTCTGGGCCACCGCCTGGGCGAGCTGGCCCTTGGTCTCGAGCAGCCGTTCCTCGAGCGTGCGCACACGCTTGGGCGCGTCCTGCAGGCGGCGGCGCAGCGCGAGGACCTCTTCCTCCAGCGCACGCACCTGATCGATGTAGGCCGGCCCGTCAGGATCAGGCGTGACCTCGGGACCACTGTCATCGTGCTCGGCCACGGCGACCACCTCCTCGATCGCTCGGACCCTACACCGGAGATGTTGCGACTCCGCACCACTTGGGGGTGACTCGGGGCGAGTTTCTTCCGGGATTGCCGCGTTTATCCGACCGGTGGCTAGTCTTGGCTGTCGATGTCGCGTCCCGCCCCTCCGCGGGGTGGGGGCGCAGCCGGGGCCACGGCCCTCCGCCATCCGAGCCAGGAGCGAGACACGGTATGAAGGTCTGGATCGACCAGGATCTGTGCACCGGCGACGGCCTCTGCGAAGAGATCGCGCCCGACGTCTTCACCCTGCTGGACGACGGCTTGGCCTACGTCAAGGAGGGCGACAAGGTGTTCTCCGACCCGGGTGGGGCCGAGGGTCTCGCCGTGGTCCCCGCCGGGCAGGAAGAGGCGACCATCGAGTCGGCCGAAGAGTGCCCGGGCGAGTGCATCTTCATCGAGGTCGACTGACCCTCGGCCGCCGCGGGGTCGGTGACCTCGCGCGGCACCGGGGTCGGCTGACCTCGCATTCACACGGGTCGTCGACCTCGCACCCTCCGGCGGCCGCCTGTCGCTCAGACCAGGCAGCCGCCGGTGTCGCGCTCACGGCTCAGATCGCCCGCCAGCACGTCGCGCAGCTCGGAGATCGCCAGCGCGTAGGCGACGCCCGGCTTGTCGGGCGCGACGGCGAACGCCACGCCGACCACCTGCCCCTGCGGGTCGACCAGCGCCGAGCCCGAGTCACCGGGGGCCAGCTCGGACGCCAGCACCAGGACGTCGCGGCTCGTGCTGCCGCTGTCGTAGATGTCGCGGCCCACGGCTGTGATCTCTTCGGCCACCCGGAACGGACTGACCTCCAGCCCCCCGCCACCGGGGTGCCCGAACACCCCGCCCGTGTCGCCGGTCTCGCCGTCGCGGAGGGCGAGGGCGGGCGCCTCGCCGTCGGTGCGGAGCACCGCCAGGTCGCGCTCGGGGTCGAACGCCACCACCTCCGCGTCGAAGCTCTGCCCGTCGGCCAGCGTGACCTCGGAGCCGTCCTCGCCGGCGACGACGTGGGCGTTGGTCACCACCAGGTCGGTGTCGACGAAGAACCCGCTGCCCTCCTGGATGCGCGAGCACGCCTGGCCCGTGACCTTCACGGTCGACTGCACGACCTGGTTGGCCACCGCCGTCGACAGGCCGCTCTGACCCGGCGCGGCCCCCGTGTCGGGCGCAGGGCGCAGGGCGTCGAACACCTGGGGGAACGGCTCGTCGCCGACGACGCGACGGAGCACGGCCAGCGTGTCGGGTGGGTCGGGGAACCGGTCGCTGACCTCACGGGCGATCGCCGAGCCGCGTGCCTGCGTGGCCATGACGCCGGGGATGTGCGCCAGCACGGGCAGCAGCAGCCAGACGACGACCAGCACCCCGACCACACCGATCAGCCCGCCGGCCACCTGGTCGGCCTGGCGGGCTGGCCCGGGGGGCACCTCGGCGTGGAGCTTGCTGCCGAGGACGAGCCCCAGCGACAGCCCGATGAGGGCCGCGCCGACGAGCAACCCGACGGCCACGAGCGTCACGGTCACCTGGCCTGCGTCCTGCACCTCGGGAACCACCCGGTGCAGCAGCAGGACGCCCACGACGAGGCCCGCGACCAGGCCGAACCACGACGTGGCGCGTGCGACGAACCCGAGGCGGTACCCGCCCACCGCCGCGCTCAGCGCGACCAGCACCACGACGATGTCGAACATGTTCAACCTTGCTGCTCCCCAGCGACTCGCGCCCGCCGTCGGATGATCAGCTCAGCAACCTCGCACTCGTGAGGAATCCGGTGTGGGCGACCATGCGGTGATCGGGCCGCACGGACTGGCCCTCGATGTGCCACCCGCGGTTGAGCACCTCGATCGTGTCGATCATGCCGAAGCCGGCCCCGGACAGCTCGTCGCGGAGCTGCACGGCCTGCGTGATCTGCGGCGTGTAGGCGACCAGCACCCCACCGCGGTGCATCGCCTTGGCGGCGTGCTTGACCGCCCGCCACGGCTCGGGCAGGTCGAGCACGACCCGGTCGAGGTCGGTCTCGTCGATGCCCTCGTACACGTCGCGCTGCTCGACCGTGTAGCGGTCGAGCGCGTCGGCCCCGAGGAACGTGTTCACGTTCTTGACGGCCCGGTTGGCGAAGTCCTCGCGCAGCTCGTAGCCGTGGACGACGGCCCCGGCCCGCACGAGCGTCATCGACAGCGCCCCCGACCCGACGCCCGACTCGAGGACGCGGGCCCCCGGGAAGATGTCGGCCAGCATCAGGATCGGGCCCAGGTCCTTGGGGTAGATCACCTGGGCGCCGCGGGGCATCTTCAGCACGAAGTCGGCGAGGGTCGGCCGGATGGCCAGCATCGCCGCACCGCGGTTGGACGCGAAGGACGAGCCCTCGACCGCCCCGATCAGGTCGTCGTGGGCGACCACGCCTGCGTGGGTGTGGAACTCGCCCCCGGCGGCGAGCGTCACCAGGTAGCGCCGCTTCTTGACGTCGATGAGGAGGACCTGGTCACCCTCGGAGAAGGCCCGGCTCACGTTCGTCCCCCGGTCGGAGCGCCCGCCCGCCGGCGCCGGCGGTCCCCGGCCCGGCCCAGCAGCTCGACCGGCACCGGGTCGGCGTCGGACACCCGATCCACGAGCCGGCAGAAGGCGCAGACGTCGCCCGTGGTGGGCGCCCCGCACGACCGGCACGCCTGCAACCCGTCCTGGGCCTCGGCGGCCTCGGGGCGGAACCGGTCGGCGGCCTTGTCGAGGAACTCGAAGTAGAAGGCGTGCTTGGTGCCCGGCGACCCCGCCTCGATCGAGTTCAGCGCCTCCTTGTAGCGGAGGTGCCGGTTGCCCTCGGCCATCGGGCACTCGTCGACGATGTAGTCGATGCCCCGCACCACGCAGTACGCCGCGGTCTCCCGCTCGCCCAGCCGCACCAGCGGCTTGACCTTGCGGGGGAAGCCGTTGCGGGCCGGGAGCACCGGCGCCTGCCGGCCGAGGTACTCGGTCTGCCAGCGCAGCACGTTGCCCAGCAGGACCGCGGCCTCGTCGTCGAGGTTGTGACCCGTGGCGACCACGTCGAACCCGCCGTCGAGCGCCGCCTTGTCGATGAGGTGGCGCTTCGACATGCCGCACGACGAGCACGGCACCCGCCGGGTCACCGCAGCTGCGGTGGGGATGTCATAGCCGTAGTCGCCGCGGAGGTCGATGCGGTGCAGCGTGAGGCCGCGCTCGTCGGCGAAGGCCACGGACGCGGCCGTGCTCGCCTCGCTGTAGTCGCCGATGCCCAGCCCGATCGTCATGCCCTCGGCCTCGTAGCCGAGCTCGAGCAGCAGGTCCCACAGGGCCAGGCTGTCCTTCCCGCCCGACACGGCCACCAGCACCCGCTCGCCGGGCACGAGCATCCCGTGCTGCTCGATCGCCTTGGTCACCTGGTCGCGGCAGAGCTTCAGGAAGTGGTCGGCGCAGAAGTTGGCGTTGTGACGGCGCAGGTCGATGATCGCCGGACCCCGGCACACGGCGCACTTCACGAGGCGCCTCCCGAGATCACCGGACGGATCTCGACGACGTCGTCGTCGGCCAGCACTGCATCGCCGGGGACGAGCGTGTCACCCCGCACGACCAGGACGGACTCGCGGTCGAGGTCGAGCCGCCCGAGGAGCTTGCCGACCGTCATCGGACCGGCGACGTCGAGCTCGCGGCGGGGGTTGCGGAGGAGCACTCGCATGGCGCGCCCATTGTCGCGTGCCGGGACGGCACGTCCCGCACGCGTCGGTCACCCCGAGATCTTGCGGCGGCGCGACCTGACGGGCTTGCCGTCGTAGGTCTCGGCCAGGTGACCGATGCGGATCGTCTCGCCCGGCCGCACCTCGCCCCGCCAGACGACCTCGTAGTCGCTGCCCATCGCCTGGCGAAACCTGCGCAGGACGAACGAGACCACGAACACGTAGAGCCACGGGCGGGAGCTGCCGAGGACGCCCTTGCTCATGCCGAGGCGCTGGAAGAAGGAGAGGCCGCGATCGATGCGGCCGTTCTGGGACGGCACGGTCAGACCCGACGGATCTCGACCACGGTGCTGCGCTTGCGGCCCTTGCGCGCCCCGAGCAGGAAGGCCAGCAGGAACAGCAGCAGGGCAGCGACGACCCCCGCGGTGACGACGGTGGACCGGGCGGACTCGGCCTGCTCGCGGGCGCCGCCCTCGAGCTCGCGGAACTTGTCCTCGATGTCGTCGCGGGTGATGCGTTGGCGCGGGGCGTTGGGTGCGGTCATCGTGATCACCTGTTCACTTGCCGGGGGCGCGGGAGATGCGCGAGAACGCGTAGGCCGCGACTGCGCCGGCGACCACCAGCACGATGATGTACGGGGCCCACGACCAGTTGCCGCGGAACGTGTCGCCCGTCTCGGTCTGCAGGGCCCGGAGCAGCGACAGCATGAGCAGGATCACGCCGATGCTGCCCAGGAGGGCGCCGACGCCGCCGTAGGCCAGGTAGCGGCCGACGCCCTTGAGCGGGTCGACCGTCTCCTGGCGGGCGTAGTCCTTGGTGAGGCCCCACAGCTCGTTGGCCACCTCGGGCATGGACTTCGACTCGGGCTCGGGCACCGCGAACCATCTCCTGTAGACGGCGGGGACCAGGTTGTACCACGCGCACCCCCGGTCGATGGACGATGGGCCGGCGCTCCGCTCCCCGGCGTCAGCCGCCGGCCAGGCGGGCCTGCGCCAGCTCGACGTGTTCGCCGAGCATGCGGCGCAGCATCTCCAGCCGGGCGAGCACCGACCGCGCCGCGAGCAGCGACTGCTTGTCGAACGCGCCGAGGGGGCCGAGGGCCGTGGCCTGGTACCCCGCCACGAGCGGGTCGTCCGCCAGGGCGACGTCGAGCGGCGGGGCCGGCTCGCCCAGCTCGATCTGCAGCGCGGCTGTCCGGCGCAACAGCCCGGCGACCTCGGCGACGAGCGCCGCGACCCCGGACCCGGGCTCGGAACCATCAGCGATCCCGTCCGCGCCCTCGGCCTCGTCGTCGGGCCAGTCGACCACGTCGGCGCGCGGGTAGGGCTCGTCGGCCAGCCAGGACGTGACACGGATGCGCCGCATGCCCACCGCCCCGACCGCGTAGCGCCCGTCGGAGAGCTCGTCGGCCTGCACGATGCGGGCCATGGTGCCGACGTCGCTGCGGGCGTCGCCGCCGCCGACCTCGGAGCCGCGCTCGATGAGCACGACGCCGAACTCGCCGGCGCCTGCGGTGCAGTCGCGCACGAGGGCCCGGTAGCGCGGCTCGAACACGTGGAGCGGCAGGATCATCCCGGGGACGAGGACCGAGCCCAGCGGGAACATGGGCGACACGGGCACGCCCCCACCTTGGCACGTCGGGCACCGAGCCAGACGGGCCTGGCGGTGCGCTGCGCCGGCGGGCGGCGGTGGGTGTCAGCTCGGGGCGGGGCCGGGGGGAAGCGGACCGAGGGCGGCGAGGTCGACGCCCCGCGGGTACGCGAGCAGGATCTCGGCCAGCCCGGTGATGCCGACCTCGCCCGCGCTCACCTCGCCGGGATCGGGCACGTTGGCGACGTAGGCGAACGTGAGCGACCCACCCTGCAGCGGGTCGATCTCCCCGGCCAGCGCGGTCACGTTCCGCAGCGTGCCGGTCTTGGCCCGCAACCGACCGGCGATCTCGGTGCCGAGGAACCGATCCGCGAGCGTGCCGGTCTCCCCGGCCACGGGCAGGCCGGCACGGACCACGGGGCCGGTGCCCTCCAGCGTCAGCACGTCGACCAGGGTCGTGCAGGTGAAGCGGTCCTCGATCGAGAGTCCGCTGCCGTCCGCGACCTCGACCCCGTCGACCGGGACGCCCGCCTCCTCCAACAGGCCCGCCAGCCCCGCCGCCCCGGCGGCCCACGAGCCCGCATCCTGTGTCTGGTACCCGATCTCCTTCAGCGCCGACTCGGCCGCCTCGTTGTCGCTGGTGGTCAGCATGTCGGCGACGAGCTGGCTCACGGGGGGCGACGCCAGGGACGCCACGGCGGTGGCCCCGTCGGGCGCGGCGCCCGATCGCGGGGCGCCGCCGACCGCGACGCCCCGGGCCACGAGGCGCTCGGTGAGCACCCGGGCGGCGTCGGCCGCGGGGTCGACGGCCGGGACGGTGTCCGCGTTGGTGCGGGTCGGGGCGAACTGGGCGAAGCCGTCGTTGACCATCAGCCCCGAGATCGGCCCCACCTGGTCCTGGTCGATGAGGCGCGTCGCCAGCGAGGGGTTGTAGCGCTGGTCGTCGAAGCGGGTGCCGTCCCCGACGACGCTGCCCTCGATGCGCGTGATGCCCGCGGCGGCGATGGCGTCGACGAGCCCGCCGATGTCGTGCACGACACGCTGGCGGGTGCCCGGGCTCATGGCCGGCCACTCGGGCGTGCCCAGGTCGGCGGGACCACCGCCGACGAGGAACAGGTCTCCGGCCACGACGCCGCCCTGGGGCGCGGCGGCCGTCACCGCCTCGGTGGTGAACGTGGCGTCGGGGCCGAGGGCGAGCAGCAGCCCGGTGGCCGTGAGCAGCTTCTGCGTCGAGGCACCGGTGACCGGGAGGGTCGGGTTGTGCTCGAACACATCGCGCCCTTCGGACGCCACGACGAGGCAGGTGTCCGCGGGCGACGCCGCCAGCCAGGTGGCGAGGTCGGCGTCGAGGCGCCGGTCGGCGACCGGGGCGGCGATGACCTCGGGCGCCCGCCGGGCCGACAGGACCGGCGTCGTCGCCACCTGGTCGATGCCGAGGGCCGGGGCGGGATCGTCCGCCGAGAGGGCCACCGCCGCGGCACCGGCGCCGATGGCCACCGCCGCGAGCACCCCCGGCAGCACCCACCGGCGCCATCGACCGGGCGGGCCGGCGCCGTCGTCGGGGCCCGTGGTGGCGGGGGGACCGGGTGTGGCCCGACCGTCGGGGCGGGCGGTCGCGGGTGCGTCGGGCCGGCCCGCCGCGCCGGTCGACGCGGGTGGCGCGGGCGTCTGTTGGTCACGGGCCGGCTCGGCCCGGCCGGGCCGCGGTGTCGTGGCCGTGTCGGGATCGCTCGCCCGTCCTCGCTCGGCCCCGCTCGCCGCGGGGCGGGCGCGGGACCGGCCGGCCATGTGCCGGGGCCCCTCCGCTCCCCCGTCGGTCATCGACTCACGCCAGCCCGCGGCGCTGGAGCCAGCGGGACCGCCGCCACAGGTGGTCGAGGGCGACCACGGCCCGGTTGGCCGACGGGTAGCAGACGCGACCGGTGGCCCGGACGCCGGCGGGGCCGGGATTGTCGGGCGACGTGACCGCGAGCTCGGTGGCGACGAGCACGGGCTTGCCGGTGGCGTCGCTGACCTCGGCGGCGGCCTCGGCGTAGCGGGCGTCCTGGCGCTCGTGGAACGAGACGATCCGCTCGAGCCCGTGGTCGGGCCAGAACGGTCCCTCACGCATCAGCCTGGCCTGGTTCGACTGGATGCCCATGCCGAGGAAGATGACGGCGTCGACGTCGGGGTGCGACGCCGCCAGCTCGAGGATCTTCGGGACCGTGTCGCGGGTCTCGCCGCCGGCCATGTCGACCGGGTTGTTGCGGCTCCAGCGCGGCGGGAGCTCGGCGTCGATGGCGGCCATGAGGTCGTCGGGCAGCGACGCGAGCTCGAGGTCGGTGCCGGCGATGGCGTCCGCGGCCACGACGCCCCAGCCGCCCACCGTGGTCACGACGACGACCCGGTTGCCCCGGGGCAGCGGCTGGGAGGCGAAGGTGGCGGCCACCTCGAACCCCTCCTCCACCGTGCGGGCGCGCGCCACGCCGGCCTGGCGGGCGGCGCCGTCGAACACCCGGTCGTCGCTGGCCAGGGCGCCCGTGTGGCTGGCCGCGGCCTTCTGCCCCCCGGCCGTGGCCCCGCCCTTGACGACGACGACCGGCTTGCGCTCGGCCACGCCCCGGAGCCGCTCGGCGAAGGCGCGCCCGTCGCCGACGCTCTCGACGTAGGCCAGGGCGACGCGGGTCTCGGGGTCGCCGGCGAAGTACTCGAGGTAGTCGGGGACGGTGACGGCGGCGGCGTTGCCCGCGGACACGGCCCGGCTGACGCCGACACCCGTCAGCTGGGCGTAGTTCTCGAACGAGCTGACGAAGTTGCCCGACTGGCTGGCGATGCCGATGTGGCCGGCGGGCGGGAAGGGCCCGACGATCTGGGCGCACAACCCGACCGGGGGCGAGACCACACCCTGACCGTTGGGGCCGGCCAGCAGGATGCCCAGCTCGTCGGCCAGCGCCACCAGGTCGGCCTGGGCGGCCAGGCCCTCCTCCCCCGCCTCTCCGTAGCCGGCCGAGGCGATGAAGGCGGCCGTGACGCCCTTCTTGGCGCAGGCACGCAGCAGGTCGGGGTTGGCGGCCGCGGGCGTGCACACGAAGACGAGGTCGATCTCGCCGTCGGGCAGCTCGTCGACGTCGGCCACGGACTGCACGCCGAGGACCTCGGCGCCGTCGCGGTTGGTGGCGAACACCTTGCCCCGGTAGCCGCAGGCGAGGATGTTGTGGAGGCTCACGAACCCGAACTTGCCCGGGTGCGTCGACGCGCCGGCGACGAGCACGCCGCGGGGCTCGAACAGAGCCCGGAACCGCTCGGGCGCGAGGGGGGCGCGGGCGTCGCCGGCGCTCATCACCGCACCTCCACGAGGGCGTCGACCGCGACGGGCCGCCCGTCGACCACGAGGAGCGGGTTGAGGTCGGCCGAGGCGATGTCGTCGCGTCGGGCCGCGGCCTCGGACAGGCCGACGAGCACGTCGGCCACGGCGCCGCGGTCGACGGCCGGCTCGCCGCGGAACGGCCCGAGCAGGGCCTGCAGCGCCAGGTCGTCGATCATGTCCTCGGCGTCGAGCCGGGTGATCGGCACCAGGCGGAAGCTGACGTCGGCGACGGCCTCGGCGAGGATGCCGCCCACCCCGAGCATGACCGTCATGCCGAACTGCGGGTCGTCGTGCAACCCGGCGATGAGCTCGCGGGTCGCCCGCAGCATCGGGGCCACCAGCAGGTGGACCTCGCCGTCCGCGGGCGTCGCCGCCGCCAGCAGCGCCTCGGCCGCGTCACGCACCTGCTCGGCTGCGCCGAGGCCCAGGCGCACGAGCCCCCGCTCGGTCTTGTGGGCGATGGCGTCGCCCCCCAGCTTGACCACGACCGGGAACCCGATCTCGGCGGCGGCGTCCACCGCGTCGGCGGCGGTCGACACGACGCGCTCGGTCGGGAACGGCACACCGAAGGTGGCGAGCAGCTCCTTCGACGCCGCTTCGGAGAGCGTGGGCATGGCCGGTCAGGCTAGTGACCGCGGGTCAGGCCCCCGAAGTCGGCCCCGGGGTGCGTGGCCGGAGGCAGGTCAGGGTTCGAGGGCGGCGCGGAAGAAGTCGCGCACGGCCTGGATGCGGGTCTCGATGGCGTCTTCGGCCATGGGGTCGCGGCCGAGCAGCCCCTCGAGGAAGTGCACGTCGCTGAAGTAGTTCAGGATCGCCCCGTAGCCGCTGATGATGAGCTGCTCGGGGTCGTGCTTGCGCAGCCGCCCCGCGCCCATCTCGCGGTCGAAGTAGTTCACGGCCCGCTGGAAGTAGGGGCGGATGGCCTCGCCGAGATCGAAGCCGAGGTGGCTCCCGGCCGCCAGCGACTCGTGGCGGACCAGGCGCACGAACTCGGGGTTCTCGAAGAACCAGCGCACGGCCTCGGTCAACACCCGGTCGACGTGGGTCCAGCCCTCCTCGACGCCGGCGGGCGGGTCGTCGACCGACTTGTTGATGCGCTCGCCCCAGTCGGCCAGGGCCCGCTCGAACACCGACTGGTAGACGGCCTCCTTCGAGGGGAAGTGGTGCAGCACGCTCGCCCGGCGGATGCCCACCCCCGCAGCGATGTCGTTGAGGGACGTGCCCTCGTACCCGTGCTCGGCGAAGCAGCGGCGCGCCTCGAGGAGGATCGCCTCCCGCGTGGAGCTCGCCTCTCCCTCGTACGCCACGGCCGTGAGGCTACCGGTCCAAGCGGCCTCCCACGCGGAGGGATTCCGACACCGGGAGGCCGCGAGGGCCTCGACGTCGCGTTGTCTACCGACCAGTCGGTAGGTACCCTCCTGCCGGTGCCGGAACCCCTCTCCGCCCTGCTCATCGGGTTCGCGACCGCCCAGATCGCGACGTTCGCCACCACGATCTACCTGCATCGATCGCTGGCCCACAAGGCTGTCCGCCTGGCCCCCGCGCTGACGTTCGCCTGCCGTGCCGTCATCTGGATGACCACCGGGATCAAGCCCCGCGAGTGGGCCGCGGTGCACCGTCGCCACCACGCGTTCACCGATGCCCCCGAGGACCCCCACTCCCCCGCCCAGCTCGGCTGGGTGCGGGTCCAGGTCTTCAACGCCGCCCTCTACCGGCGGGCGGCACGCGACGGCGTCACGGTGGCCCGCTACGGGCGAGACATCCCCGCCGACCGCTGGGACCGGGTGCTGTTCGATCGCTCGTGGCTCGGCCTGGGCATCGGCGTCGCCCTGTTGGTCGCGGTGCTGGGCCCGGTCTGGGGCCTGGTCGCGGCCGCCTGGCACGTGGTCGCCTACCTGGGTCTCAACGGGGCCGTGAACGCCGTGACCCACACCTTCGGCGCCCGCCCCCACGACAACTCGGCCACCAACCTGCAGTGGCTGGCCTTCCTGACGGGCGGCGAGGGCCTCCACAACAACCACCACGCGGCACCGACCGCGGCGCGGTTGTCACGGCGGCGGGGCGAGATCGACCCGGCCTGGCCGGTCATCCGGCTGTTCCGGCGACTCGGCTGGGCGACGGTGCGCCACGAGCCCGCCCCGGTGCGGATCCCCGTCGGCGCCGGCTGACGCGCCGGGCCCACCGCCCGGCAGACCGCGGCGCGGACCGTAACGTTGGCCGCATGGACATCGTTGCCGCCCTGTTCGTCGAGAACATCGAGCTGAAGCCGGCCTTCCCCGGAGGCCCCACGCAGATCGACCTCACGGGCGTCCACTTCTCCGCGGCCCCGCCCGAGCCGCCGCCGTGCACCGTGGCCCCCCACCTGGTGGTGCTCGTGCGGTGCGCGCCCGACGAGACCGGCACCGGCGTGCTCGAGGTGATCTTCCGCCGCGACGGCGACCAGGTGGCCCGCAACGTCCAGCCGCTCCAGGTCGAGCCCGGCAAGTTCACCTACCGGCTGGTGCGGGCCGAGGTCGACTTCGCCGACTACGGCACGGTCGAGGCCCACTGCCGGGTCGACCAGGGGCACGCGACGGTGGTGCCGTACACGCTCGTCCCGCGCCCGGACGAGGCCTGACCCGGAGGTCGCCGTGCCGTTCGCCAGCGCCCTGTCGCTGCACCCCGACCCCGTCGAGGCCACCGGCGAGGTGGCCGGGCGCCTGCTGGAGGAGATCGGCACGGGGGCCGACCTCGCGGTCCTGTTCTGCTCCCCCCACCACGTCGACGCGGTCGGCGAGATCGCCGGCGCGGTGCGGACGCTGCTCGCCCCCACCGTGCTCGTGGGCGCCACCGGGGTGGCCGTCGTCGGGGGCGAGCGCGAGGTCGAGGACGACCCCGCCGTCGCCCTCTGGGCCGGGCGGCTGGCCGCCCCGCCCCGGCCGGTGCGGGTCACGGCCGCCCGGACGCCGTCGGGCGTGGCGCTCGGAGGCCTGTCCGCCGACACGTGCGGTCCGGGCGAGGTGCTCGTGCTGCTCGCCGACCCGTTCTCGGTGCCCGTCGACGCGGTGGTGGAGATGCTCGGCCGGCTCGACCCGCCCGTGGTGGTCGTCGGGGGCTCGGCCTCCGCGGCCCGCGGGCCCGGCGGCAACCGCCTCGTGCTCGACGGCGAGGTGACGAGCGACGGGGCGGTCGGGGTCGTCCTGCCGGCCACGGTGGCGACCACGCTCGTCGTGTCGCAGGGCTGCCGTCCCGTCGGCGAGCCGATGATCGTGACGGCGGCCGACCGGAACCGCCTCCTGGGGCTGGCCGGGCGCCCCGCCCTCGACCGGCTCGAGTCGCTGGCCCGCGCCGCCGATCCCGACGAGCGCACCCGGATGGCCGAGGGCCTGCACATCGGCATCGCGGTCGACGAGCACCGGGCCACGTTCGGGCGGGGTGACTTCCTCGTCAGGAACCTGGTCGGCGCCGACCGGGACGCGGGCGCGCTCGTCACCACCGAGGTCGTGCCGGTCGGCACGACCGTGCAGTTCCAGGTGCGGGACGCCGACACCGCCGACGACGACCTGCACGCCCTGCTCGCCGAGGCGGCGGCCGACGGGGTGGCCGACGGCGCTCTCCTGTTCACCTGCAACGGGCGCGGCCGGCGGCTGTTCGGCGCGCCCGACCACGACGCGGCCGCCGTGGCCGCGGTCCTGCGCTCGGACGCCCTCGCCGGCATGTTCTGCGCGGGAGAGATCGGGCCGGTGGACGACCGCAGCTTCGTGCACGGGTTCACCGCCAGCGTGGTGCTGTTCCGCGACGGGTGAACCCACCCTGGTGAACGGCCCGCGAACAGGGCGCGCGCCGGATCGGGACCGTTCCCGCTGCCCACTAGGGTGGCGCGTGCATGTCCCCCGATCCCGACCTCGAGCAGCGTGCCGTCAACGTGATCCGCGGGCTGGCCATGGACGGTCCGCAGGCCGCCAAGAACGGGCACCCCGGCACCGCCATGGCGCTGGCCCCGCTGGCCCACGTCCTGTGGACCCGGATCATGGACTACGACGCGGAGGCGCCCCACTGGCCCGACCGTGACCGCTTCGTCCTGTCGGCCGGGCACGCGTCGATCCTGCTCTACTCGATGCTCCACCTCACGGGCTACGGGCTGACCCTCGACGACCTGCGCGACTTCCGGCAGTGGGGGTCGCAGACCCCCGGTCACCCCGAGGTCCACCACACGACCGGGGTCGAGGTCACCACCGGCCCGCTGGGCCAGGGGTTCGCCAACGCCGTCGGCATGGGCGTCGCCGAGCGCTGGCTCCGGGCCCGGTTCAGCCCCGACGTGTGCGACCACCACACGTACGTGATCTGCAGCGACGGCGACCTGATGGAGGGCATCAGCCACGAGGCCGCCTCGCTCGCCGGGCACCTCCGGCTCGGTCGGCTCGTCTACGTCTACGACGACAACCACATCAGCATCGACGGCGAGACCGAGCTCGCCCTGTCCGACGACGTGGTCGAACGGTTCCAGGGCTACGGCTGGCACGTCGACCAGCTCGGCGAGATGGCCAACGACGTCGACGGGCTCGAGGCCGCGCTGCGCCGCGCCGCGGCCGACGACGAGGCCCCGTCGCTGCTGGTGCTGCGCAGCCACATCGGGTGGCCCTCGCCCAAGTACACCGACACCGCCGACGCCCACGGCAACCCGCTGGGCGAGGACGAGGTGCGGACCACGAAGGAGATCCTGGGCCTCCCGCCCGACGAGACGTTCTGGGTCCCCGACGACGTGCTCGAGCTGTACCGCGCCGCGGGCCGGCGCGGCCGCGAGGCCCGCGAGGCGTGGGAGAAGCGGCTGGCCGAGTGGGACGGCGACCGCGAGGCCTACGAGGCGTGCATCCACCTGCGTGGGCTGCCCGGCTGGCAGGAGGCCCTGCCGTCGTGGACGCCGGGCGACAAGGTCGCCACCCGCAAGGCCAGCGGCGCCTGCCTGCAGGCGCTGATCGACGAGGTGCCCGGCCTCATGGGCGGCGGCGCCGACCTGACCGGCAACACGGGCACGCTGATCAAGGACCACGGCCTCTTCTCACCCGACGATCCGGCCGGCCGCCAGATCCACTTCGGGGTGCGCGAGCACGGCATGGCCGGCGTGATGAACGGCATGTCCGCCCACGGCGGCGTCATCCCGATCGGCGGCACGTTCTTCGTGTTCAGCGACTACATGCGCCCCGCCGTCCGCCTGGCCGCCATGTCCGAGTACAAGGAGATCTTCTCCTTCACGCACGACTCGGTCGGCCTCGGCCAGGACGGCCCGACCCACCAGCCGATCGAGCACCTGGCGTCGCTCCGGGCGATGCCCCAGCTCCGGCTGATCCGCCCCGCCGACGCCAACGAGACCGCGGCCGCGTGGCGCGTCGCCATCGAGTCCGACGGGCCCACCGCGCTCGTCCTCACGCGCCAGGACGTCCCCGTGCTGCCGGGCACCGACCCGGAAGGGGTGGCGCGCGGGGCCTACGTGCTCGTCGACGCCGAGTCGCCCGACGTCGTGCTCATCGGCACGGGCAGCGAGGTCTCCGTGTGCGTGGACGCGGCCGGCATGCTCGCCGACGAGGGCATCGCGGCCCGGGTCGTGTCGATGCCGTCCTGGGATCTGTTCGAAGCGCAGGAAGACGGGTACCAGACGGTCGTGCTTCCCCCCGAGATGCCCACGCTGGCCGTCGAGGCCGGCGCCAGCCTCGGCTGGGACCGGTGGGCCGACGACAGCGTCAGCCTCGACCGGTTCGGCGCCTCGGCGCCGGGCGGCATCGCCCTGGCCAACCTGGGCTACACCCCCGAGAACGTGACCGATCGGGCCCGCCAGCTGGTCCGCGATCTGCAGGAGGACGACGGATGACCAAGCTCCACGACCTCTCCCTCGAGCAGGGCCAGAGCCCGTGGCTCGACAACCTGCACCGCGGGTGGATCACCGGCGGCGAGCTCACCGACTGGGTCGAGCGCGGCGTGCGTGGCATCACGTCCAACCCCACGATCTTCCAGAAGGCGATCTCCGCGTCCGACGAGTACGACGCCCAGTTCCGGGACCTGGCCCGAGCCGGCACCTCGGTCGACGACTCCTACTGGACGATGGTGACCGACGACATCGAGGCCGCCCTGCGCATCCTGCGGCCCGTCCACGACGAGAGCGGCGGGCTCGACGGCTACGTCTCGCTCGAGGTCGCGCCCGACCTGGCCCGCGACCGCGACGCCACCATCGCCTCGGCGCGCGAGCTGCACGCCCGCATCGACGAGCCCAACCTCTACGTGAAGGTGCCGGCGACCGCCGAGGGCGTCGAGGCCATCCGCACCCTCATCGGCGAGGGCCACAGCATCAACGTGACCCTGATCTTCGGCCTCGATCGCTACGCCGACGTGATGGAGGCGTACATCGGCGGGCTCGAGGCCTACGACGGCGACCTGTCGACGGTGTCCAGCGTGGCGTCGTTCTTCGTCAGCCGGGTCGACACCGAGGTCGACCAGCGCCTCGAGGCCATCGGCACCGACGAGGCGCTCGCGCTGCGGGGCAAGGCGGCGGTGGCCAACGCCCAGGTGGCCTACGCCCGCTTCCGCGAGGCGTTCGGCGGGCCGCGCTGGGCGGCCCTCGCCGCCCGCGGCGCCCGCGTGCAGCGGCCGCTGTGGGCGTCGACGTCGACCAAGAACCCCGACTACGTCGACACGCTGTACGTCGACACCCTGATCGGGCCCGACACGGTCAACACGATGCCCGAGGCGACGCTCGAGGCCTTCGAGGACCACGGCACGCTCGCCCGCACGGTCGACGCCGACCCGGCGGGGGCCCAGGCCACGCTCGACGCCCTCACCGCCGCCGGGGTCGACCTCGACGACGTGAGCCGTGTGCTCGAGGACCAGGGCGTGGCGTCGTTCGCCAAGAGCTTCGACGAGCTCATCACCGCGCTCGAAGCCAAGTCGTCCGACCTGCGGTAGCCGGGGCCACCACCACGGTCGCGGGGGACGGTGAGCCGCGCCGACAGCGGCCACCGGCGGCGCCCCGACGACGCTGCGCCGTCGGGTAGCGTGCGGCGGGTGCACGGCGAACTGGTGGTGGTCGACGACGTCCCCGGTGAGTTCGCCGAGCGCGTCATCGAGGCCTTCCACGCCCGCCCGCACGACGCCTTCTCCTTCGCCCTCTCCGGCGGCGAGCTGGCGCGGCGCTCCTACGAGCGCCTGGCCGACGACGCCGGCAGCCAGATCGACTGGTGGAAGGTCGACGTCTACTGGGGCGACGAGCGCTGCGTCCCTCTCGACGACGAGAGCTCGAACTACCGGCTCGGGCGCGAGGCGTTGCTCGAGAAGGTGGGCGCGGTCAACGCCAACTACCCGATGCGCTGCGACGAGGGCCCCGACCCCTACCAGCTCCGGCTGGGCGAGCTGGGCAAGCTCGACGTGGTCCACCTCGGCATGGGCCCCGACGGCCACGTCGCGTCCCTGTTCCCGGGCTCGCCGGCCCTCGACGCCGACCCCGGCCGCCTCGTCGCCATGAACTCCGACTCCACCGGCACCAACCCGTTCCCCCGCATGACCCTGACGCTCGGGGGCATCGCCCGCGCCCGGCTCGTGCTGTTCACCGTCGCGGGCGAGGCCAAGCGCGACGCGCTCGCCCGGGTGGCCGCCGACGACTCCGACACGCCCGCGGCGCGGGTCCGGGCCGACCGGGTGCTGTGGATCGTCGACCCGGCGGCCGCCGGCGACCTGGCCTGACGCCCGACGCGGCGATGCGACGGCCGGTCGACACGGGGCGCTCGTCCCTCCAGGTGACGGCCGAGCGCGTCCGCCGCAGCATCCGTCGGCGGCTCCTCTTCGCCAACGTGGCCGGGGCGGTGGCGGTGTTCACGTTCGTCCAGCTGGCCTCGGGCGAACGACCTCGCCCCCGAGGTGCCGCTCTGGTTGCGGCTGGTCGGGCCCATCGCCCCCGCCGCCGTCCTGATCCTTCCCGGCTACCTGTGGGGTCACCGGGCCTTCACCCGGGCGATCGCCTGGGCGCTCGAGGGTCGGTCCCCCACGCCTGGCGGAGCGGTTCGCCGTGCTGCGCGAGCCCTGGCGCCAGGCGTTGCGGCCCCTGCTGTTCTGGGTGCTCGCCGCCTTCATCTACGGGGGGATCTCGGCGCTCTTCGGCGCCTCGTTCCTGACGGTGGCACGGGTGGTCATGGGCACCGTGCTCGGCGGCGTGACCACGTGCGCCCTCGGCTACCTGCTCATCGAGCGGTCGTTCCGGCCGCTGTTCGCCCAGGTGCTCGACCGTGTGCCCGACCGGCGGCCACGCACGCCGGGAATCCGCCTCCGCCTGCTGCTGACCTGGGCGGTCGGGTCGGGGGTGCCGCTGCTGGCGATGGCGCTCGTCCTGTTCCTCGACGGCACCCAGATCGAGCCGATTGCGCTGGCCACGCTGTCCCTGGTCGGCCTGGCGCGCGGGCTTCCTCGCCACCGTGGCCTCGGCCCGCTCGGTGGCCGAACCGCTCGACGGCGTGCGGCACGCCCTGGCCCGGGTCCGCGACGACGACCTCGACGTCGGCCTGGTCGTCGACGACGGGGGCGAGGTCGGCGAGGTGCAGGCCGGCTTCAACCGCATGGTGGACGGGCTGAGGGAGCGCCGCCAGATCCAGGACCTGTTCGGCCGCCACGTCGGGCAGGCGGTCGCCACCCAGGCCCTCGAGCGGGGCACGGGCCTGGGAGCGGAGGATGCCGACGCCAGCGCCGTGTTCGTCGACATCGTGGGGTCGACGGCCATGGCCGAGGTTCTGCCGCCCGACGACGTGGTGGAGACGCTCAACGACTTCTTCGACGTCGTCGTGCGGGCGGTCGACGGGCAGGGCGGCTGGGTCAACAAGTTCGAGGGCGACGGCGCGCTGTGCGTGTTCGGCGTGCCCGGGACACAGCCCGACCACGCCGACCGGGCGCTGCGGGCGGCGCGGCTGCTGCACCTCGGGTTGGAGAACCTGACCGAGCGCCACCCCGGCCTGGCCGCCGGCATCGGCGTGTCGTCGGGCCGGGTCGTCGCCGGCAACGTCGGCACCGAGGCCCGCTACGAGTACACCGTGATCGGGCCGGCGGTGAACGAGGCCGCCCGGCTGACCGAGGTCGCCAAGGGGCGCGACGTGAAGGTGCTGGCCTCGGGCGAGACCGTCCGCCGCGCCGCGGGTGAGGCGGCCCGCTGGCACGACGTGGGCTCGGTGGCCCTGCGGGGCCGGGCCGCCCCCACCCCGATCTTCGCCCCGCTGGTCGACGAGCCGGCCCCGGCGACGATCCGGGCGCCCGACCCGGCCTGACGCCCAGGGTCCGCGTCTCCCCGCTCCGCAGGATCGAACACCGTCACGTCGGGCGCGCCGGGGAGGGTTGGCCCGGGCCGCCGATAGTCTCGTCGCCGATGGGGCACACCGACCTGCTCGACCTGCCGCTCGAGGTGTTGATGGGCGAGGCGCGCCGGGTGCGCGACGCCGCCACGGGCACCAGGGTCACCTACTCGCCCAAGGTCTTCATCCCGCTGACCATGTTGTGTCGCGACCGCTGTGGCTACTGCACGTTCGCCCAGCCGCCGGCCCGGCTCGAGTCGCCCTACCTGTCGCCCGACCAGGTCCTCGCCATCGCCCGGGCCGGTGCGGCGGCGGGGTGCCACGAGGCGCTGTTCACCCTCGGCGAGCGGCCCGAGGAGCGCTACCCGGCCGCGGCCGAGTGGCTGGCCGAGAACGGGTACACGTCCACGGTCGACTACCTGGCGGCCATGTGCCGGCTGGTGCTCGACCAGACGGGCCTGCTGCCCCACGCCAACGCGGGGGCGCTGTTCGACGACGAGCTGGCGGCCCTGCGCCCGGTGGCGCCCAGCCAGGGGATGATGGTCGAGACGCTGCGGGCCGACCTCGCCGCCCACCACGGGGCGCCCGACAAGCTGCCCGAGCGCCGCCTGGCCACCCTCGACGCCGCCGGCCGGCTCGGCATCCCGTTCACCACGGGCATCCTCGTCGGCATCGGCGAGGGTCGGGCCGACCGCCTGGCCGCGCTCGAGGCCATCGCCGACGCCCACCGCCGCCACGGCCACGTGCAGGAGGTGATCGTCCAGAACTTCCTGCCCAAGCCCGGCACGGCCATGCACCGGGCCGAGCCGTGCCCGGTCGACGACCACCTCGAGGCCATCGCCCTCGCCCGGCTGGTGTTGCCGCCCGAGGTGCACGTCCAGGCGCCGCCGAACCTGGCCGACGACTTCGGCGTCCTGCTCGACGCCGGCATCGACGACTGGGGCGGCGTGTCGCCGGTGACCGCCGACCACGTCAACCCCGAGCGGCCGTGGCCGGCGCTCGACCGACTGCGCGAGGTCACCGAGGCCCGCGGGTTCGCACTGGCCCCCCGCCTCACGATCTATCCCGAGTTCGTCGCCGACCCCGACCGCTGGCTCGATCCCGGCCTGGTGTTCCCGGTCGGCGATCGGGCTGACGCCGAGAGCCTCGGGCGCGACGATCCCGGCTCGGTGTTCCCCGAGCGCACCCTCGAGAACGCCAAGGCCGGCACGGGGGCCGAGATCGTGCTCACCGGCGTCCGGTCGACGGCCTGGTACTCGGGCGCCGACGCCGAGCCGGCCACGCTGGTGCCCGGGCCCGAGCGGCCCAGGCGCGGAGCGCCGGAGAGCGGGACGAACCGCCCGCGTGGTGCGGTGCGCGGCCGGGTGGCCGAGATCCTGGAGGGGGTACGGGCGGGCCAGACGGTCGGCGAGGACGAGATCGTCGCCCTGTTCGCCGCCCGCGGCCCCGAGGTGGTGGCCGTGGCCGAGGCGGCCGACGAGCTGCGCCGCGAAGCGGTGGGCGACACGGTCACGTTCGTCCGGAACCGCAACATCAACTACACGAACGTGTGCACGTTCAAGTGCAAGTTCTGCGGGTTCTCCAAGGGGCCGCTGTCGCTCAACCTCCGGGGCACGCCGTACCTGCTCACGCTGGACGACATCGCGCAGCGGTCGCGGGAGGCCTGGGAGATCGGCGCCACCGAGGTCTGCCTCCAGGGGGGCATCCACCCCGACTTCGACGGCGACTACTACATCGACGTCGCCCGGGCGGTGAAGCAGGCGGTTCCCGACATCCACGTGCACGGCTTCACCGCGCTCGAGGTGACCGAGGGGGCCAAGCGCCTCGGCGAGCCGCTCGACAGCTACCTGCGCCGCCTGATGGACGCCGGCCTGCGGTCGCTGCCCGGCACGGCGGCCGAGATCCTCGACGACCCCGTGCGCCAGATCCTCTGCCCCGACAAGATCACGACCGACGAGTGGCTCGAGGCCCATCGCACCGCCCACGGGGTCGGCCTGCGGTCGAACGTGACGATCATGTTCGGCGCGGTCGAGGCGCCGGTGTCGTGGGCGCGGCACCTCCTGCGCACCCGGGCCCTCCAGGCGGAGACGGGCGGCTTCACCGAGTTCGTCGGGCTGCCCTTCGTGCACATGGCGACCCCGCTCTACCTGCAGCGCAAGGCCCGGCGCGGTCCCACGTTCCGCGAGGTGCTGCTCATGCACGCCGTCGCCCGCATCGTGTACCGGGGCCTGATCGACAACATCCAGTTCTCCTGGGTGAAGCTCGGGCGCACGGCCGGCATGCAGCTCCTCCAGGCCGGCTGCAACGACCTGGGCGGCACGCTCATGGACGAGAACATCTCGCGGGCCGCGGGCGCCAGCCACGGCCAGGAGATGACGGCCGACGACTTCCGGGGCATGGTCGAGCCGTTGGGGCGCACGCTCCGGCAACGGACGACGCTGTACGGCCCGGTCGCCGCCGCCCCTGCGCCCGCCTGACCGCGGGCGCTCACCACCAGTCCTCGTCGAGCCTGGCCTCGATCGCCCGCACGTTCTCGCGCGTGCAGGTGGCGCACAGCCGGTCGACACCCCGGTCGGACGACGCCAGCGACCAGCCCTCGGGCAACCCGTCCGCCGGCGCGTCGGCGGTCGTGCCGCACCGGGCGCACGTGGAGGGGGTCGGGTCCACGCCGCGAGCATGGCAGGCTGAACCCGACATGAAACGAGACATCATCCAGAACCTGCTGGACGAGGCAGGCGCCACCCGCAACCGCGACGTGTTGGCGGACATCTACCGCGCCACCTACGACCTCAGCACCGACGGGGCCGACCGCCTCGACCTCAAGATCACCCGTGACGCCCTCAAGGAGATGCGCTCGGCCTACCGGCTGTTCCTCCCCTACGCCGGCGTGCGGAAGGTGACGGTCTTCGGCTCCGCCCGCACGCTGACCACCGATCCGCTCTACGACCACGCACGCGGGCTCGCCGGCCAGCTGGCCGACGCCGGCTGGATGGTCGTCACCGGGGCCGGGCCCGGCATCATGGCCGCTGCGACCGAGGGAGCCGGCCCCGACCGCAGCCTCGGCGTCACGATCCGCCTGCCGTTCGAGGAGACGAGCGTCGGCCCGCTCAGCGGGTCCGACCGCGTCGTCAGCATGAAGTACTTCTTCACCCGCAAGCTGATGCTGGTGAAGGAGTCGAGCGGGTTCGTCGCCCTGCCGGGTGGCTTCGGGACGCTCGACGAGACCCTCGAGCTCCTCACCCTCATGCAGACCGGCAAGGCCACCCCGGCCCCGCTGGTCCTGCTCGACGTGCCGGGCCAGACCTTCTGGAAGGGGTGGGAGACCTTCGTCGCCGACGAGCTCGTCGGCGCGGGGTGGGTCTCCCCGGGCGACGTGAACCTGTACACGATCACCGACGACCTCGACGAGGCGGTGGGGGCCATCCGGGGGTTCTGGCGCAACTACCAGGGGATCCGCTGGGTCGGACCCCGCCTCGTCGTCCGCCTTCGGGGCGAGCCCACGAGCGACGAGGTGGCGGCGCTCAACGAGGAGTTCGCCGACCTGCTGCTCGAGGGGCGCATCGAGACGACCGGGCCGTTGAACGCCGAGGTGTCCGACGGCGACGCGCTCGACCTGCACCGCCTGGTGCTGACATTCGACCCCCGCAAGGGCGGCCGGTTCCGCGAGCTCATCGGCGCGGTCAACCGCCTCCACTCGGCCCCGCCGCTGGCCGCCACCGACGGGCCGCCACCGGGGGCGTGACGGGTCAGACGCCGTCGAGCCCGTCGTGGTCGTCGGGCTCGCGCAGCAGGCCGACCGCCTTGTCGACCGCCCGTCGGGCACGTGTCAGCCGCCGCTCGTCGACCGGCAGCTCGTCGCCCCCGGCATCGATCGACTCGCGCAGGCGCTGGATGGCCAGGTCGGCCAGCTCCTCGCTGATCGCCTCGAGCCGCTGGCGGATCTCGTCGAACTCCCCGGCCACCGGCTCAGCATGGCAGACGCCGGTGCGGCGTCTGTGACAACGTGACGGCGATGGCCTCCCCGCCTTCTCCCCCGCCCGACGTCCACGAGTACGTGACGTTCGACTCTCCCGACGAGCACCGGACCTACGCGTTCGACGTCACGTTCCTGACCAGCTCGTGGACCTGCATCTACGGCGCGGGCTGCCAGGGGGTGCTCACGGCCGATGCCACCGACATGGAGCAGGGCTGCTGCAGCTACGGCGCCCACTTCATCGACGAGGACGACGCCAACAGCACCCTCGGCTACGCCGACCGGCTCACCGACGAGCAGTGGCAGCACCGTCGAGCCGCCGTGCGGCGGGGCGGCCCGATCCGTCGCAAGGGCGACGGCACCCTCGTCACCCGCCTGGTCGGCGACGCCTGCATCTTCCTCAACCGGCCCGACTTCCCCGGCGGCGCGGGGTGCGCCCTGCACCGCGCCGCGCTCGACGCCGGCGAGCGGCCCCTCGACTGGAAGCCGGCCGTGTGCTGGCAGCTACCGCTGCGCCTCGTCGAGACCACCGACGAGTCGGGCCAGGTGACCTCGACGCTGCGTGAGTGGAAGCGCCGCGACTGGGGGGCCGGCGGCTTCGAGTTCCACTGGTGGTGCACCGACGCCCCCGACGCCTTCGTCGGGCACCGGCCCGTGTACGTCGAGCTGCGCGACGAGATCATCGAGATGGTCGGCGAGTGGGCCTACCAGCGCTTCGTCGAGCACGTCGATGCGGCCACCCGGGCGCGCGGAACCGAGAGCTTCCTGCCCCATCCAGCGCTGCGACGGAGTTGACCGAGGCCAACCTCGCCAGGCGAGAGACGACTGCGGGAGCTCGCTAGTCGTCCTCGGCGGAATCGGCCATGCACCACGAGGCATGGTCGGTACCGGGCTCTGCGCCGCACTCGGCACAGGGCTCGGTTTCCGCCGGAGCGAAGATGTCAGAGATGTCGAGGTCGTTGCTGCGCTTGAGTGCGCGCGCTTCCTCGAATCGTCGATGTCGACCCTTCTTCACGGGCCAGCTCCCACGTTGTTGCGTCCGGCCGGGAAGTGTATCGCCGCCCGGCCCGGCTGATGTCCCCGTCGGCATGCCGCTCGGGGTGTCCCGACCACTTTCCTAGCACGTCCGCCGACCGGAACGTACCTCGTGGCCCGCATCGGCGGCCCCGCCACCCTGGGACGCAGCGGTGGCGACGCCCGTAGGATGCCGCCGTGACAGCACCCTGGTGGCGATCGGCCGTCTTCTACCAGATCTATCCACGGTCGTTCGCGACCAGCGCCGGGAGTCCGACGGGCGACCTCGCCGGCATCGAGGCGCACCTCGACCACCTGGCCTGGCTCGGCGTCGACGCCGTGTGGATCTCGCCGTTCTACCCGTCGCCCCAGGCCGACTTCGGCTACGACGTGGCCGACTTCTGCGACGTCGACCCGACCTTCGGCGACCTCGCCGCGTTCGACCGCCTCCTGGCGGCCTGCCACGAGCGGGGGCTGCGGCTGCTCGTCGACTTCGTCCCCAACCACACGTCCGACCAGCACCCGTGGTTCGTGGCGTCACGGTCGAGCCGCGACGACCCGAAGCGCGACTGGTACATCTGGCGCGACGGCGACCCCGACACCCCGCCCAACAACTGGCGGGCGGCGTTCACCGACGGCCCGGCGTGGACGTGGGACGAGGCCACCGGCCAGTGGTACCTCCACCAGTTCCTCGCCGCCCAGCCCGACCTCGACTGGGCCAACCCCGAGGTCGTCGACGCCATGCACGGGGTCATGCGCTTCTGGCTCGACCGTGGGGTCGACGGGTTCCGCATCGACGTGATCCACGGCATCGGCAAGGATCCGGCCCTGGCCGACGACCCACCCGAGGTCGCAGGCCTCCCCCACTGCATCGTCAACGACCGGCCCGAGACCCACGAGCTGATCCGCGGCATGCGCAAGCTGGTCGACTCGTACCCCGGCGACCGGCTCATCCTCGGCGAGGTCTACCTGCTGACCACCGAGCAGGTCGCCGAGTACTACGGCGACGGGGACGAGCTGCACCTGTCGTTCAACTTCCCGCCCCTGCTCACCCCCTGGCGTGCCGGCCGTTGGCGCGACCAGATCGCCGACACCCACCGCCTGGTCGCCGAGCGCGGGGCCTGGCCCACGTGGGTGCTGTCGAACCACGACAACGCCCGGCACCGGACCCGCTACGGCAGCGAGGACCGCGCCCGCGCCGCCCTGTTCCTGCTGCTCGGGCTGCGGGGCTCGCCGGTGCTGTACGCGGGCGAGGAGCTGGGGCTCGAGGACGCCGTCGTCCCGCCCGACCGGGTCGTCGATCCAGGAGGGCGCGACGGGTGCCGGGCACCGATCCCGTGGACCGGCGCCCCCGACCACGGGTGGGGCGTCGTCGACGCCTGGCTGCCCTGGCCCCCCGACGCCGCCGGCCGCAACGTCGAGGCGCAGGTGGCCGACGACGCCGCCATCGTGCACCTCTACCGGCGGCTGCTCGCGGCGCGGCGGGCGTCACCCGCGCTGACCCTGGGGGCGCACGAGCCCGTCGAGGCCCCGGGCGACCTGATCGCCTGGCGCCGCACCGCCGACCCGGCGGGCGCGCACGGGCCCGACGACCGCGTCGTCGTGGTGAACATGGGATCCGAGCCGGCCACCGCCGACCTGGCGGGCACCGTGCTGGTGGCGAGCGACGGCGCCGGCGAGGGCGGGCCGTTCACCGGCACCCTGGCCCCCGACCACGCGGTCCTGCTCCGACCGTCGGGCTGAACCGCCGCCCCCCGGCCGAGGACCCCGCGCGCCTCAGCGGGTGGACGGCGCCGGGACGTGCGAGCGGGCCTCGAGCACGAGCTGCCCGTCGCCGTCGAAGGCGAGGGCGGCCTCACCCTTGAGGAGATCCTGGACCGGGCGGCCGGCGACGTCGGCCCGCCACCCGGTGAGCAACCGGGACGTCCCGTCCCCCCGCACCAGCGCCTCGATGTCGGCCCGGGTGGCCACCAGCGAAGCGTCGAGGTCGGCGTCGCGGGACAGCTGGCTGACCCACGCCGATGCCAGCGTCACCGCCGGCCGGTACGTCGAGTCGACCCCGTCGCGGGGCGGCGGCCGCAGCTCGTCATCGTCGAGGCGCAGGCCCGCCTCGACCGCGGCCAGCAGGTCCTCGCCCGCGGAGCCCTTGACGTGCCGGCCGTCGAGGCCGCGCACCCGTCCGAGGTCGCCGCGTGAGCGCGGTGGGCGCTCGGCGATGGCGACGACGGACAGGTCGGGCAGCACGTGGCGGACCGGCCGGTCGACCTCCCGAGCGCGCTCCTCGCGCCACGCGGCCACCGTCTGGGCCACGCCCCGGGCCCGGCCCTTGAGGCGACGGGCCTCCTTGATGCGCCACCACGCCACCTCGGGGTCGGCCGGCTCGCCGTAGCGGTCCCGCGCCTGTGCGCACTCGTCGAGCGCCCACGTCAGGCGCCCGCGGTCGACGAGCTCGTCGCGCTCGGACGCCCACAGGGCGTGCAGGTAGGCCACGTCCGCCGCCGCGTACGTGAGGGCGTCCTCGCCGAGTGGGCGTCGCAACCAGTCGGCGAGCCGGTCGGCCTTCGGCAGGTTCACCCCCAGCCGCCGCTGGAGGAGGACCCCCAGCCCGGGAGAGCCCAGCCCGACGAACCCCGCCGCGATCTGCGTGTCGACGAGGCGGCGGGGCACCACGCCGCAGGCCCGTTCGAGGATCTCGAGGTCCTGGCTGGCGGCGTGCATGATGCACTCGGCGTCGCTCTCGAGCAGGCGGCGCAGGGGGCCGATGTCGACGGCCAACGGGTCGACGAGCACGATCTCCTCGCCCGCGGTGAGCTGCAGCAGCGCCAGCCGGGCGTAGTAGGTGCGCTCGCGGTGGAACTCGGTGTCGAGCGCGAAGGCGTCGGTGTCCGCCGCCGCATCGAGGAAGGCGTCGAACTCGCGCTGGGAGTCGACCCAGCGGTAGCCGGGTGGGGCGGGCGCGGGCGTTACGGCTCCATCCCCGTCGAGACCGGCTGGCCGGCGTCGACCCAGGCGGTCGTGCCCCCGGCCACGTTCACCGCGTCGATGCCCTGCGCCCGGTAGAACTCGGCGGCCCGCATGCTGCGACCGCCCTTGGCGCAGATCACGTAGACCGTGCCGTCGGCGGGCACCTGCCCCACCTCGTCGGGCACCGTGGCGAGCGGGATGAGCGTCGCTCCGGGCACGTGGGCGGCCGTGAACTCGTCGGGCTCGCGCACATCGATGAGAGGGGCGCCCTCGGCCCGCAGGCGGGCCAGCTCGGCGACGTCGATCTCGGGGACCTCCATGCCGCCGAGGCTACCCGGCGGCATGTGACGTCTGGCCAACCCCGCCGCGCCGGGCGGCACCCCAACGGGCGGGGCCAAGGGTGACGGGTGCCGAGGCAATGGTTTCCGTCCGGCCGAGGTCGAGGCAATCGGTTCCGCATCCGGAACTGTGGCCTCGACCTCGTCTCGACGGAACCGATTGCCTCGCCCGACGCCGGTCAGGGCCCGAGGAGGTCGGCCGGGGTGTCGGCGTCGGCCACCGTGGCGCCGGGGAGGGCGAGCTCGACGACGGGCAGTCCCCCAGCGGCCACCGCGGCGTGGACGGCCCGCTCCCCCGCCGCGAACGCGGCCCGCAGCGGCGCCCCGGCTCCCGCCCGCCACGCCGTGTGCATCCACTGACGGCGGCCCCCCACCAGCGGGACCGCCACCGACGCCGTGGGCGCGTTGGCCAGCGCCGCGACGGTGGCGGCGACGGCTTCGGACGACGGGTCCACCAGGTCGCACGACGCCACGAACACGACATCGGACGGCAGGGCGGCGAGCGCGGTGACGATGCCGCCGAGCGGGCCCTCCCCCGGGTCGAGATCGGGGACCACCTCCAGCCCGACCGCGGCGAGGGCGTCAGGGTCGCCGCCCACCGCCCGCACGGGCCGGGCTCCGGCGGTGGCCAGGGCGTCGGCCACCCGGACGGCCATGGGCCGGCCGTCGACCACGAGCAGCGCCTTGTCCGAGCCCATCCGGCGGCTGGCACCCCCGCACAGGACGGCGCCGGCGAAGGCCGCGATCGCGGGAGCGGGCTCGGTCGCCATGGTCAGCCGATGCCGCCGTAGCGGGCCTCGACGCCGCGGCTCTCGCCGTGGCGGGCCACCGCGTCGGCCAGGTCGGCGAGCAGGTCGGGGGCGGCACCGACGTGGGACGGCGACACGATGGCGTGCAGCCCGCCCTGCTGGCGGTCGAGGTGCCAGCCGCGGTCCTCCAGCACGTCGGCGACCGCGCCGATGTCGACCTCGTCGTCGGCCGCGATCTCCAGCACCCCGGGGACCGGGTCGCCGGTCACGTGCAGGCCCGGGACGGCCGCGACCCCGGCCCGCAGCGCCGCCGACGCGGACCGCACCTGCTCGGCCAGCCGGAGGTAGCCCTCCATGCCGAGGTGCGTGATGGTGGCCCAGGCGGCGGCGATCGGCGCCGCCGGACGGGTCCCCGCGGTGGTCGCCGACCCGTACAGGCCGCCCGGCCAGCCGTCGAACAGGAAGTACTGCAGCGGCAGCATGTCCTCGTCGCGGTGGAGGAGCAGCGACGCTCCCTTGAAGCACCAGCCGTACTTGTGGATGTCGGCCGACAACGAGGTGACGCCGTCGACCCGGAAGTCCCACGGCGGCAGGGGCTCCCCCAGCCGCTCGAGGAACGGCAGCAGCCAGCCACCGAGGCAGGCGTCGACGTGGCACAGCGCGCCCCGCTCCCCCGCCAGCGCCGCCAGCTCGGGGATCGGGTCGACGACGCCGTACGGGTAGCACGGGGCCGAGCCGACCACGAGCGCGGTGCGCTCGTCGGCCGCGGCCGCGGTGGCGGCGACGTCGGCCCGACCGTCGGGGCCGACCGGCACGCGCACCTCGGCCACGTCCAGGTAGTGGCACGCCTTGGCGAAGGCCGGGTGCGCCGTCGACGGCAGGACGATCGTCGGCTCGCCGATGCCCCGCACCGTGCGGGCATGGTCGCGCGCGACCTGCACGGCGAGGAACAGGCTCTCGGTGCCGCCGCTCGTCAGCTTGCCGCCCCGGGGATTGCCGTGCACGAGGTCGGCACCCATGGCCACGACCTGGCGCTCCATGCGCAGCAGGCTGGGGAAGGCGAACGGGTTGAGGTAGTTCTCGTGCAGGTACTCGTGCGCCACGGCGTCCTGCAGCCGTTCGAGCTCGGGGTCGACCGGGTTGTACACGAGGCTGAAGGTGCGGCCGGCGCGCCAGTCGGCGTCGTCGGCGCGGCCGCCGCGCATGGCGGCGATGACGTCGTCGGCCGGGCGGCCGGTGGCGGGGAACCGCGGCTGGTCGTCGTCGGCCACGTCAGCCCCCGTAGCTCATGCGGGTGTCCTCCATGCGCAGGACCTCGGTGTCCTCGGCGCCGCTGAACCCGCAGTCGACGAGCTCGCCGATGAAGAACGTGTGCCCGCCGCAGTCGACGGGGTTGCGGACCTCGCAGGCGATCCAGGCCGCCGCCTGGTCCAGGACCGGCGCCCCGGTGGGCCCGTCGTGGTACGGGAACCCGTTGAGGGTGCGGGCGTCGGGGTCGTGCTCGACCGGCTTGGTGAACCTGCGGATGATGGCCCTGTCGTCGCGGGCGACCGTGTTGAGCGTGAACGACCCGCCGTCGGCGATGAGCTGATGCGTGAGCGCGGTCTTCTCGACGCCGACGCCGAGCAGCTTGGGCTCGAAGCTCACCTGGGTCGCCCAGTTGAGCGTCATCAGGTTGCGGTGCTCACCGGCCCGGCTGCCGACCACGTAGAGCCCGTACGGCAGCGTCCACAGCAGGCGCCGGCGCATCCTGTCGTACTCCTCCTGCGCCTCGTCACCCTGGACGCGGGGCGGGAAGGGGCCGATCGGGCCGGTTCCACCTGGTGCAGCCATGCGCCGAACCTAGTGCCGTGACAGGCAACGGCGGACCAGCGGCCGCGCCGCCCGTCCGCGGTTAGAGCCGGACGCCGTCGGCCGCGGGCGGGCGATCGCGCGCCCGCTTCCACACCACGTCGAGGACGATGCTCAGCACGAGGATGGCGACGAGGGCGACCGCCGTCCCCGGCTCCTCGACGAGGGTGGTGACCGCGAATGCGGCCAGCACCACGACCGTGGTCACGATGGCCAGCACGAGCAGCGACGTGCGCGCCCCCGTCTCCTCCCGGACCCGCAGGTGGCCGAAGGTGACGAGGGCGAACACGATCAGCGCGACCGCGCTCCCGATCGAGGCGATGGCCGTCAGGTCGAACCCCAACGCCAGCACGATGGCGACCGCCGCGGTGACGACGAGGCCCGCGGGAGCCCGGCCCGCGACCCGACCGCCGAGGCGGGGCGGGAACTGGCCCGTCGACGCCATCTGCTCGCACAGCCCACCGGCCGGGTACAGACCCGCGTTGGTGGCCCCGGCGGTGGCGAACAAGGCCGTCACGGTCATGAGCCAGTAGCCGGCCCGGCCGAGCACCGGCTCGGCGGCCACCGCCAGCGCCGTCCCGCCCGAGGCCACCACCTCGTCGACCGTGAGGGTGCCGAACACGCCGAGCGCCACGGCGAGGTAGATGACGGTGGCGATGCCGAGCGCCAGGAACACGGCCCGCGGCAGCTGGCGCGCCGGATCCGCGAGGTCCTTCGCCGTGAAGGTGATCACGCCGAAGCCCAGGAAGGCGAAGAACGTCAGCGCCACGCTCGACACGATGTCGCGCACCGGCGGGTACCCGGAGAAGGCGAGGAGGTCGAGGTCGATGTTGGCCAGCGTCGACACCGCGAACACCGTGAGGATGCCGATCACGACGATGACGACGACGGTCTGGGCCCGCGCCACCACGTGCGAGCCCAGCACGTTGAGGAACGACATGACGACCACCACGAGCACCGCGAAGGGCTTGACCCATCCGGTGTCGCCGTCGGCCACGGCACTGCTCGCATAGCTGCCGAACGAGACGGCGACCATGCCGGTGATGATGGCGTTGGCCCCGAGGATCAGCCACGCCAGGACGCCCGTGACGTGCCCGTCCCCGAACCCACGGCTGACGTATTCGAGCAGGCCGCCCGCCGACGGGTAGCGGGCACCGAACTTGGCGAACGAGTAGCCCTGCAGGCCGGCGACCGCGCCCGCGCACAGGAACGACAGCCACACCGCGGCCCCGGCGACCTCCCCAGCCGCCCCGAGAAGTGCGAAGATCCCGGCGCCGACCATCGCCCCGACGCCGATGAACGCCGCCTGGCGCACGCCCAGCTTCCGGGGCTCCTCCGCCTCCGACTCGGTGGTCGGTGTTCCGTCCGACATGCGTGCGTCCTCTCCCGTGCGCCCGCGGCGCGCTAGTCCACGAGTGACCCGAGGACGAGGACAACGACCGTGAGCGCCGCCAGCATCGCCAGGAGCGGCCACACGAAGCGCAGGTAGCGGCCGTACGGGACGCGGGCGATGGCCAGCCCGCCCATGACGACCGCCGACGTCGGGGTGACGAGGTTCAGGAGACCGGACGCGCTCTGGTACGCCGTGACCACGAGGCTGCGGTCGGCGCCCGCGAAGTCGGCCAGCGGCGCCATGATCGGCATCGCCACCGTCGCCAGCCCCGACGTGGACGGGATCAGGAACGACAGCGGGAGGAACAGCACGTACATCACGACCGCGAAGGCCGCCTCGCCCACGTCTCCCAAGGCTTCCTCGGCCCAGTGCAGCACGGTGTCGGTGATCTGACCGTTGTTCATCACGACCGTGATGCCCCGGGCGATGCCGATGATCAGCGCCACCCCGAGCAGATCGCGGGCCCCGTCGACGAACGTCGACGTGAGCTCGCCCTCGCCCATCCGGCCCACGAGGCCGATGATGATGGCGAAGAACAGGAACGACGCGGTCATCTCGGGGAACCACCACCAGAGCGTGGGGAGCCCGATCCCGAGGTCTTCCCAGGGGATCACCCCGTAGACCATCACCGCGAAGGCGGCCCCGAAGAGGGCGAGCACCACCTTGTGGGTGCCGGTCATCACCACCGTGCCCGTCGATGCGTCGGAGGTGGCCGCGAAGTGGCGCTCGTTGTCCTCCTTCAAGTCGTACACCATCGACGTCGACGGATCCCGGCGCACGCGCTCGGCGTACCGGAGCACGAACCAGATGCCGAGGGCCAAGCCCGCGACGAGGATCACGAGGCGCAGGCCGAGGCCGTCGCTCAGGGGCACGTCCGCGAAGCCCGACGCGATGCCGGTGGCGAAGGGGTTGACGGTCGAGCCGAGGACCCCGATCCCCGCGCCGAGGAGGATGACGAGCGCGCCGACGAGGGCGTCGTAGCCCGCGGCGATCATCACCGTGATGACGAGGACGTAGAACGCCAGGCTCTCCTCGGCCATGCCGAACGTCGTCCCGCCGATGGCGAACACCGTCATGAGGATCGGGATCATCAACCGTTCGTGGCCCCGCAGGCGCCCGACCAGCAGGGCGATCCCGGCCTGGATGGCGCCGGTCCGCATCGTGATGCCGATGAAGCCGCCGATCACGAGGATGAACAGCGCGACGTCGATGGCGCCGAACAGCGTGCCGCTGTTGAACACGTCGACGTTCCCGGTCGCCGCGTCCTCGATGCCGTACATGCCGTTGATCGGCGCGTCGAGCGAGTCGGTGAGGATGCCCTGGGGGCTGGCGTCGACCTCCTGGTACGTCCCGGGGATCGGCGAGCCCTCGGCGTCGAGCGCGTACTGGCCGGCGGGGATGATCCAGGTGGCGATGGCGGTGAGGACGATGAGCGCGAACAGGATCGTGTAGGCCGAGGGCAGCGTGAACCGGGGCTTGTGCCCGTCGGTGTCCTCCTCGGCGGGACCGGTGGGGACCGAGCCCTCTCCCGACGCCTGGACGTCAGTCGCCATCTTGTCCTCCGCTGTCGACCACCACCACGACCCTGGTCACGTCCTCGGGATCCGGGAACCGCCCGCCGACCCCGGGGTCGTTGCGGGAGTAGGCCAGCAGCGCGACGACCGCCAGCGCGGCGAGCGCCCCGATCACCCACGGGACCACGTTCGACCGTGGCATCGAGGCCTCCTACACCGGGTCCCGCAGGAGCGGGCACGTCATGCAGTGGCCGCCGCCCCGGCCCTTGCCCAGCTCGAAGCCGGCGATCTCCACGACCTCGACCCCCGCCTCCCGCATCTTGGCGATCGTGTAGGTGTTGCGCTCGTAGGCGACCACCACGCCCGGCTCGAGGGCGACGACGTTGTTGCCGTCGTCCCACTGCTCCCGCTCCTGCTGGTAGGCGTCGCCGCCGGTCTCGACGACCTGGAGCTTGTCCACGCCGAGGGCGTCGGCGACGGCCGACGCGAAGTCGTCCTCGACGGTGACGTGGAAGTCGCCGGCCGTGGCCCCGGGGCGCAGGCTGATCGCCCGGATGTTGTTCACCACCTGCGGGTACGCCGTCGCCTTGTCGCGGTCGAGCAGCGTGAAGACGGTGTCGAGGTGCATGTGGGCCCGGTCGCGGGACATCACGCAGGCGATGACGCGCTCGGCCGCGCCCGCCTCGAACAGCGCCTTGGCGACCTGCTCGATCATGCGACCCTGCGACCGCTCGCTCATGCCGATGAGCACCGCGCCGTTGCCGATCGGCATCACGTCGCCACCCTCGAGCGAGGCGAGCCCGAAGTCCGTGGTCTCGAGCCGGCCGTCGTCGCCCTCGTGCGGGTACCAGAACTCGAAGTCCGCTCCCGCGAACATCGGGTGCGCCTTGTAGATGGCGGCCACGTTGAAGGCCTCACGACGCCGGGCCGGCCAGAACATCGGGTTGACCGTCACGCCCCCGTAGATCCAGCACGACGAGTCCCGCGTGAACAGGGTGTTCGGTAGCGGGGGAAGGACGAACTGGCTGGTGTCCTCGAGGGCGGCGCCGATGAGCGAGACGCGGGCGATTGCCGGCACGTCGAGGTCGGCCTCGGCCACGGTCAGCCCGCCCACGAGGTGCCGGGCCAGCCGGTCGGGCGCCATGGAGCCGAGCAGCTCGCGGATCTCGTCGACGAGGGCCCACCCCACCGTGTGCTCGGACGCCACCAGCTCGATGAGCCGCGTCCGGGCCTGCTCGCTGGCGGCCAACGCCTCGCCGAGCAGCTCGGTGAGGAGGTACACCTCGACGCCCCGCTCGCGCATGCGGGCGACGAACTGGTCGTGCTCGTACTGGGCCCGCTCGACCCACAGGACGTCGTCGAACAGCAGGTCGTCGTGGTTCGACGGCGTCAACCGCTGCAGCTCGAGGCCCGGTCGGTGGACCATGACCTTCCGCAGCTTCCCGACCTCGGAGTGTGCGCCGAGCTCGCTCATCCCACGTCCTCCTTCGTCAACTCCGGGGCCGTCGCCACGACGGACGTGCCGGCCTCCCCGTCCACGATCTGCTCGATGTCGGCCAGCGCCCCGATGGCGGCCCGCTTGCCCGTCGCCTCCACGAACCGCACGGCGGCGTCGACCTTCGGGCCCATCGACCCGGCGGCGAACCCCTGGCCGCGCAGGTCGTCGGGGGTGACGCGGCCGAGCTTGCGCTGGTCCGCCGTCCCCCAGTCCGCGTAGACGCCGTCGACGTCGGTGGCCATCACGAGGAGGTCGATGTCGAGGTCACGGGCGAGGAGCACGCTGGCCTGGTCCTTGTCGATCACCGCCTCGATGCCGCCGAGGGTGCGCTCCCGCCCGGGGACCCAGGCCGTCGGGATGCCCCCACCGCCGGCGCAGATGACGAGCACGCCCCGTTCGAGCAGCCATCGGATCGGCCGGATCTCGAAGATCCGCTTGGGCGCCGGGGACGGGACGACCCGCCGCAGGTGCTCACCGTCCCGCTTGAAGGCCCAGCCCTTCTCCGCGGCCAGCGCCTCGGCCTCGGCATCGGTGTAGATCGGGCCGACGAACTTGGTGGGGTCGTCGAACGCGGGATCGTCGGTGTCGACCTCGATCATCGTCAGGAGCGTGGCGAAGGGCACCTCGGGCGGGAGGACGTTCCCGAGCTCCTGCTCGATCAGGTAGCCGATCATCCCCTCGGTCTGCGCCCCCAGCACGTCGAGCGGGTACGCCTCGACCTCGCGGTACGCCGCGGCCTGCAGGGCGAGCAGGCCCACCTGGGGACCGTTCCCGTGGGAGATCACGAGCTGGTGGCGCTCGGCCACGGGGCCGAGCGCTTGCGCCGCGACCCGACGTTGGCGCGCTGCGCCTCCGCCGTCATCGGCTCGCCCCGCTTCAGCAGGGCGTTGCCACCGAGTGCCACGAGGACTCGCATCGATCCGCTCAGCCGAGGGTCGCCACGAGGAGCGCCTTGATGGTGTGCAGGCGGTTCTCGGCCTGGTCGAACACGATGCTGGCCGGCGACTCGAACACCTCGCCCGTGACCTCGAGGCCCTCGGTCATGCCGGTGTGCTCCATCATCTCCCGGCCGACGACCGTGTTCGGATCGTGGAACGCCGGCAGGCAGTGCATGAACTTCACCTTCGGGTTGCCCGTCTTGCCGAGGAGCCCGGCGTTGACCTGGTAGGGCGTGAGCAGCTCGACCCGCTCCTTCCAGACGTCCTTCGCCTCCCCCATCGACACCCACACGTCGGTGTGCACGAAGTCGACGCCGGCGACCGCCTGCGCGACGTCGTCGGTGATCGTGATCTGCGCGCCGGTGCGTCCCGCGATCTCCTGGGCGACCGCGACGACGTCGTCGGGCGGCGCCAGTGCCGTGGGCCCCGCCAACCGCACGTCCGCGCCCATCAGCGCCCCCATGACCAGGAGGGAGCGACCCATGTTGAACCGGCAGTCGCCGACGAACGCGTACACCAGGGCGTCGTACGGCTTGCCGCTCGCCTCGCGCATGGTGAGGAAGTCGGCCAGCATCTGGGTCGGGTGCCACTCGTTGGTCAGCCCGTTGTAGACGGGAACGCCGGCGTACTCGGCCAGCGTCTCGACGTCGGTCTGCTCGTTGCCCCGGAACTCGATGGCGTCGTACATGCGGCCCAGCACGCGGGCCGTGTCCGCCACCGACTCCTTGTGCCCGAGCTGCGACCCCGAGGGATCGAGGTAGGTCACGTGGGCGCCCTGGTCGAACGCCGCGACCTCGAAGGCCGAGCGCGTGCGGGTGGAGGTCTTCTCGAAGATGAGAGCGATCTCCTTGCCGGCGAGCCGCTTCGCCTCGGTGCCGGCGTACTTGGCGATCTTCACCGCCTCCGAGAGCTGGAGCAGGTGCCGCAGCTCCTGGGGCGTGAAGTCGATCTCCTTCAGGAAGCTGCGGTTGCGGAGGTTGAACATCTCGCTCGCTCCTCGTGGCCGGGGAGACCCGCGCGCCCCCCTCGCACCGCCAACGATGCGTCCGCCGCCGGGTGGTACAGGCCCACCCGAGGGGGGGTGGTTGTCCGTCACCGGGCCAGACGCGGGCCACGAGGCGGCGCACCACCCGTGCACGGGTGGTGCCGGCCCACCCGCGCCGGCGCGAGCGTCGCGACGACTCCGGCTCCGCTGGTGCCGCTCCGGCCCCCAGACATCGCCGCCGGTGTGACCGAGGAGGTCTTCGTGGCCGACCACGACCTGCCCCCCACGCCAACTGGAGCGAGCCGCGAACTGGCTCGCCTTCGCCGGCGCCCTGCTCGTGATCGGCGGCGCCTTCAAGATCTTCGACGCGCTGTGGGCGTTCAAGTACGACGACGAGGTCTCCGAGGAGGTCCAGACGATCGTGTTCGAGAACGACCTGGCGTCGTGGGGCTGGGTCTGGCTGATCGTCGGCATCGTCCTGGTGGCGGCAGGGATCGCCGTGGTGAGCCGGGTCCAGTGGGCCCGCTGGGTCGGGATCGTGGCCGCCAGCCTGGCGGCGATCAGCTTCCTGCCCTGGATCTACTACCAGCCGCTGTGGACGATCCTGAGCGTGAGCCTGGCCGTCATGGCGGTCTACGCCCTCGCCACCTACGGCGGGCGGCGACCCCGGCCCCCGCGCGATCGCCTGAGACGGGAGGCATCGGATGGCAGCAACGGTCACCCCGCTCCGCGACCAGGAGGGCCCCGTCGACTGGTACGGGCTGACGAGCGACGAGGCGTGCGGACGTCTCGCGGTCGACCCCGCGGTCGGCCTGAGCTCGGCGGAGGTCGAGGAGCGCCGGGCCCGGTACGGGCCGAACAAGCTGGCCGAGGAGGCCAAGGAGCCCGCCTGGCGGGCGTGGCTGCGGCAGTACCGCGACCTGATGCAGCTCGTGCTGGTCGGGGCGGCCCTCGTGAGCATCGTCGCGCTCCAGGACGTCTCGACCGGCCTCGTGGTCCTGGGGCTGACCGTGCTCAACGCCGTGATGGGCCTCCACCAGGAGGGAAAGGCGGCCGAGAGCGTGGCCGCACTGCGGCAGATGCTCATCATCACCGCGAGCGTCCGGCGCGACGGCCAGATCGTCGAGATCCCCGCCGAGGAGCTGGTGCCGGGGGACGTCGTGACCTTCGAGGCGGGCGACAAGGTGCCCGCCGACGGCCGGATGCTGGTGGCCGCGACGCTCGAGATCGAGGAGGCGGGGCTGACCGGTGAGAGCACACCGGTGGCCAAGTCGGTCGACCCGGTGGCGGGCACCGACGTGCCGCTCGGCGACCGGGTCGACATGGCCTACATGAACTCCCAGGTCACCCGCGGGCGGGGCGAGATGGTCGTGACGGCCACGGGCATGGACAGCGAGGTGGGCCACATCTCGGGGATGCTCAGCGGGGTCGAGCAGGAGAAGACCCCGCTCACCCGCCAGCTCGACCAGATCACGGTGCTGATCACGATCATGGCGGCCGCGGCGCTGGTGCTGGTCGTGATCCTCGGCCTGGCCCGCGGCGAGGACTTCGACACGCTGTTCCTCGTCGGCATCAGCCTGGCGATCTCCGCCATCCCCACCGGCCTGCCCGCCGTGGTGACGATGCTCCTGTCGATGGGGACGCGGGAGCTCGCCGACCAGGGCGCCATCGTGAAGCGGCTGCGGTCGGTGGAGACGCTGGGCTCGACGTCGGCCATCTGCTCCGACAAGACCGGCACGCTCACCCTGAACCAGATGACCGCCCGCCAGCTCGTCGTCGTCGGCCGCCGGTTCAGCGTCGACGGCGAGGGCTACTCGACCACCGGGCGCATCCTGCGGATCGCCGGGAGCGACGACGGCGTGCTCGAGCCCCTCATGCTCCCGATGGCGCTCGCCAACGACGCCGTCATCCGCGACGGCGCCTGCATCGGGGACCCGACGGAAGGTGCCCTCGTCGTCCTGGCGGCCAAGAGCGGGCTCGACGTCGAGGAGACCCGACGTGAGCTCCCCCGCCTGGGCGAGGTGCCCTTCGACACCGAGTACAAGCTCATGGCCACGTTCCACCGGATGGACGACGACGGCCGCGACGTCGTGCGGTGCTTCGTGAAGGGCGCGCCCGACGTGCTGCTCGCCCGGTCGACGCGCTACATGGACGAGCACGGGGCGACGGCCCCGCTGGCCGGCGACGGGACCGATCTGGTCGCGTCCGAGAACGACCGCATGGCGGGCGAGGGCCTGCGCGTCCTCGCGGTGGCCCGGCGGGACTTCGATCCGGCCACGTTCGACCCGCAGGCGGACCTCCTCGCCCTCGTGGAGCAGCTCGAGCTGCTGGCCCTGGTCGGCATCGTCGACCCGCCGCGCAAGGAGGCCGGCGACGCCATCGCGCTGTGCAAGGACGCGGGCATCCGCGTCCGGATGATCACGGGCGACCACGCCACGACGGCCGGTGCGATCGCCGGCCAGCTCGGCATCGAGGGCGAGGCCCTCACCGGGGCCGAGTTCGCCGCGCTCTCCGACGACGAGCTGCACGCCCGGGTCGACGGCATCGGGGTGGTCGCCCGCGTCGCTCCCGAGGACAAGGTCCGGCTGGTCAGCATCCTGAAGGAGCAGGGGAACATCGTCGCCATGACCGGGGACGGCGTGAACGACGCCCCGGCGCTGACCCGCGCCGACATCGGCGTGGCCATGGGCATCACGGGGACCGAGGTCACCAAGGACGCGGCCGAGATGATCCTGACCGACGACAACTTCGCCACGATCGTGACCGCGGTCGAGGGCGGGCGGGGCCTCTACGACAACCTGATGAAGTACATCCGCGTCCAGATGATCATGCTGGCCGGCTTCATCCTCACGTTCGTCGGTGCGGGCATCTTCACCATCGCCGACGGCATCCCCCTGCTCCCCCTGCAGATCCTCTGGATCAACTTCGCCATCGACGTCCTGTTGGCGGTCGGACTCGGATTCGACGCGCCGACGCCCGGCCTCATGCGCCGGCGCCCGCGGTCGCCCGACGACCCGGTGATCCCGCGGGCGCTCGGCGTCCGGCTCGGGTTCGCCGGGCTGCTGGTCGCCACCGGGACCCTGATCGCGGTCGCCTACGGAGAGGACCGCTACGGGCTCGCCGTCGCCACCACGATGGGGTTGACGACGACGGCGCTGCTCCACATCGCGGCCGCGCTCGAGTGGCGCGATCCGCGTCGCACCATCTTCACGCGCGACACGATCGCCAACGGCCGCTTCAACCTGCTCATGATCGGTGCGCTGGTGCTGACCTTCCTCGTCACGACGATCCCGGGGCTGCAGCGGATCTTCGACACGGTCGACCTCGACGGACCCCAGTGGCGGGTGTGCCTGCTCATCGTGCTCGGCTACTTCGTGCTCGCCGAGCTCGGGAAGTTCATCCTCCGCCGCATCGACGACGACACCGCCACGACCTAGCGTCGGCCCATGGGGCGACGGCACGCGATCACAGATGAGATCCCCCGCGAGCGGCTCGCGGAGCTGGTGAGCGCCGCCTCCTACGGCACGGTCCTCGTCCTCGCCGCGCTGAGCGTCCTCGGCGTCTCGGACGTGGCGCACGGCCATGGCGCCGAGCTGGTCGCCGGGGTGGGCGTGGCGACGTGGCTGGCCCACCTGTTCGCCGAGGTCCTCGGCGGCCACGTCCTGCACGTCACCCCCCGCGGGCGAACGGAGATCGGCCGGGCGGTGGTCGACGGCAGCCCGATCCTCGCCGCCACCGTCCTGCCGGCGACGATCCTCCTGCTGGCCAGGGTCGACGTGCTGGCCGACGACACCGCCCGCGTCCTCGCCATCGTGGTCGCGATCCTGCAGCTCGCCGGCATCGGCGCGGTGGTCGCGGCATCCGCCCCCACTGGCCAGGCCGCGCGCTGGACGTACGCCATCTCCACGGCCGCCGTCGGCCTCGCCATCGTGGCCTTGAGCGTCGCCCTCGGCCACTGAGCGGCCGGCCGAGCCACCCCCACTAGCCGAGGGCCATGCGCTCCTCGGCCCCGCCGGCGGGCTCGGGATCGGGAAGCCGGATCATCCGGAACGAGTTGGCCAGGCCGAGCAGGGCGGCCAGGATCGGCACGGCCAGGGCCACCTGGAGGGCGAGCGGGCGGGCGTCGGTGTTGATGCGCAGGATCTCGTCCTGGACGTCCTGGGGCTGCCCGACGAGCAGCTCGTCGAGCTGGGTGTTGCTCACCACCTCGGCGTCCTCCTCGAGCGCGTCCGCCACCTGTTGCTGCTCGGCGGGAGCGAGGACCTCGCTGTCCTCGGCCATCGACGTGAAGGCGATCGACAGCGTGGCCAGCAGGATGGCGCCGGCGAACGCCAGCCCGAAGGACAGGCCGAACGAGCCGGCCGCCGAGTTCACCCCGGCGGCCTCGCTCACCCGCTCGTCCGAGATCGGGGCCAGCGTGTAGTTGTTGAGCTGCGACACGAGCAGGCCGAGGCCGGTCCCGGCGACGACGAGCGGCAGCAGCAGGTCCCACCCCGAGTCGGCGCGCGGCACGACGGGGAGCAGCGCCACGAGGCCGAGGGCCACCATGGCGAAGCCGGCCCGGATGATGGCGCTGGGGCGGCGCCCGCCGGCCTTCTTCCCGGCCACCATGGCGGCCGCGAACATGCTCAGCGACAGCGGGGCCAGCGAGAGGCCCGCCCGCATGGCGTCGTACTCGAGCACGATCTGCAGGAAGATCGGCAGGGCGATCATCGTGCCGCCCAGGGCGATCTGCTGGAGCATCTGCTGGGTGATCCCGAGCCGGAAGGGGGCCGAGGCGAACAGGTCGGGCTCGAGCAGGGTGGGCCGGCCCCGCCGCTTGGCCCGGCCCAGCCACCACACCAGGCCGGCCATCGCCGCCGCCCCGAGCGCGATGAGCGCCAGCACCGCCTCGCCCCCCTCCTGCCAGACGAGGATGCCGAGCACGATGCCGCCCATCCCCACCACCGACAGGGCGGCGCCGACCACGTCCACGCCGCGCGGGCCCGTGTAGGGCGCGTCCCGGACCAGCCCGATCCCCGAGAGCACGATGGCGATGACGACCGCCTCGAGGAAGAACGCCACCCGCCACGACAGGTAGGTGGTGATGAACCCGCCGAGCAGCGGGCCGACGGCCGCGGCGATGGCCGCGGCCGCCCCCACCAGGGCGTAGACCCGCTTGCGGTCCTCGCCGTCGAAGTTGCCGTGGATGAGCGACTGCATCGACGGGAGCAGCAGGGACGCCCCCAGCCCCCCGATCACGGACCAGAACACGACGATCGCGACCAGGCTCTGGGCCAGGGTCATGGCCACGGCTCCGACCGCGTAGCCGAGGAGGCCGAGGACGTAGGCCCGCTTGCGCCCGATGAGATCGCCGACCTTGCCGCCGATCAGGATGAACGCCGCGGACACCAGCGCCTCGAGGGCGATGGCCGACTGCACGCCGCTCACGGTCGTCCCGAGGTCCTGGACCACCGCCGAGATCGACACGTTCATCAGCGACGTGTCCACCACCAGCACGAACATCGCCATGGCCAGCAGGAGGGCGAGGCGCCGATCGCCCGGCCCCCCGGTGGTGGGGGCGTCGCTGGTGGCGTCGAGGCTCAGGCGATCACCTTCGCCTTGAGCTGCTGGAACTCGGCCTCGCTGATGGCGCCGCTGTCGCGGAGCTCCGCCAGGCGTGCGAGCTCCTCGGCGGGGCTTCCGCTCGACCCGGTGACGTTGCGCACGTAGTCGCGCATCGCCGCGTCCTGCGCTTGGGCCCGCTCCAGAGCGTGCTCCTGCATCTTGTGGCCGCGGGCGATCAGGTAGACGAAGACACCCAGGTAGGGCACCACGATCACGAAGATCGACCACAGCGCCTTGCCCCACCCCGACAGGTCCTCGCTGCGGAAGATGTCACCGAAGATGGTGAAGAGCAGCCAGATCCAGATGACGAACAGGGTGAACCAGACCAAGGACCAGAACACCTGGCCGGTCCCGAACTCGGCGTAGACCATTGCTCATCCCTTCGACGTGTGCATCGAGGCCGCCACGGCGGCCTGCTGCGACGATGGCGCGCACCCGGGTGGGCGGGCACCACCCCCGGGCGGGTGGAAGCGGCCGGGGGCCGCGGCCTGTCAGAGGCCGAGGAGCTTCGCCTTCGCCGCCGCGAACTCCGCGTCGGTCAGCATCCCCTGGCCGCGCAGGTTGGCCAGGCGCTCGAGCTCGGCCGTCGTGGCGTCGCCGCCGGCGGGTGGCGGCGGAGGGGGTGCCGGCGCGGGCGGCGGTGCCGCGGCGTAGGGGTCCGCGTACTGGTCCGGGTACTGCTCGGCTTCCTGCCGCTGCCAGCGATCCGCCTGCCGCCGTGAGACCCGGTTCGACACCGCCGTCGCGGTGCCCGCGACCACGGCAGTCCTGGCCATCCCCCGAAGGAGACCCATCGTCACCACCCCTTTCGGTTCACAGGGACCGAGCGGCCGCGTCACGGACCTCGGCCACGACCTCCGACGGAACCCGGATCTGATCGACGAGCTCGCCGCCCGACGCCCGCACGGCGCGGATGAACGGGATCGCCCACAGGTTCTCGACCGCCACGACCGCCACCGAGCTGCCGGGTTCGATCCCGGCTGCGGCGTCCTCCACGTCGTCAGCGTCGAGGAGCCCACCGCCGAGCTGCCCGTCGAGGTCGACGAACGCCGGCTCGAGCTCCGAGCCGAGGCCCGCCAGCTCCAGCGAGCTCACCGTCCCGTCGACGTCCTTCGACACGAACAGCAGGTCGACCACGCGCACGAGGCCGTCGACCACGAGCTGGCGCAGCGCCGGTGCGATCTCCCCGTTGAACCCGCTCCCGGGGAAGCTGAGCATGATCAGGTCGACGGGTCCGGCCTCTGCGCTGTCCATCGCCACCATCCTCCGTCACATCCGTCCTGACGTCAGATGGTCCGCGGTTCCGGGGTGGGTCGGCACCACCCCGCCGCGGGTGGATCGACGACGACTACCCGCGATCGGGTGGTGTGCCACCACTCGCGGTGGCGCAACGATTCGGCGACCATCACGTGACGAGTCAGGAGGCATCGAGCGACGTGCCAGAGCCCGCGCATCGGCCCGACGACGTCACGACCGACCTGGTCGAGTACCTGCTCGTCGTCTTTCCCGACCGGTCCGCGCTCGGCAGCGTCGTACCTGCCGTCGAGGAGATGGTGACCGCGGAGAGGATCCGGGTCCTGGACATCGTCGTCGTCGTCCGCCACCCCGACGGGCGCCTCGACGTGCTCGAGCTCGGCGACGTCGACGTGCTGGCTCCTCTCGCCGACCTGGACGGGGACCTCGGGCTGCTGAGCGAGAACGACCTCCAGCTCGCGGCGCGTGCCGTGCGAGCCGGTGAGGCCGCACTCGTCCTCGTGGCCGAGGACCGATGGGCGGAACGGCTGTCCGCCGCCGCCCGCGGCGCCGGCGGCCGCGTCGTCGGCGGCGAGCGCATCTCGTCGCCCCGCGTCGAGGCCGCTCTCGCCGACTCGCCGGAGTCCGACGACCAAGGAGGATGACCATGCGCCGACGAGCGACCCCACGAGGCGAGCAGCCGGACCTGTTGACGCGGCCGCCCGCGCGCAGCGACAGCGCCGTCGGCGCCTGGGCCACGGTGGTCCTCGACCCCGTCACGCCCCTGGTGGAGCTGGCCGAGCTGCGGCGCCGGGGGCTCATCTCGGCCCACGAGTACGAGCGCCAGAAGGCGAAGGTCATCCACCCAGAACCTCCCGGCGGCCCGGCCGAGGCGAGACCGTCGTCATGTGACGCGCCACGTCCGCGGCCTCGGCTCGCGATCCCACCCCCAGCTTGCGGTAGATCGTCTTCAGGTGGAACTTGAGGGTGTTGGGCGAGATGTAGAGCTCGCCCGCGATCTCCCGGACCGTGAGCCGTCCGGCCAGCAGCCGGAGCACGTCGCGCTCTCGGCTGGTCAGGGCGGCGGCCGGGTCGCCCGCCCCCGTGGGCACCGAGCCCGTGGGCACCGCGGCGCGGCGCAACCTGTCCATCCAGTGGCGGGGAGCACGCCACGCGGCCCGCTCGACGAGTCGGAGCACCTCTGCGCCCTCGGATGCCACCGTCTGCAGCAGCCCGAGCCCGGCCGCCGCCTCGACGGCCGCCGCCACGTGGCGGTCGGACTGCTCGACCTCCTCGGCCGCTCGGGCCTGGAGCAGTGACTGCACGACCCGGTGGCGGCCGCAGCGCGGCTCGGCCGCCCCGAGCGCGGCGGCCGCGTCGGCCCGCTCGTCCACCGCGAGGTCGACCCGGGCGGCGCTGACCCTCCGCCAGAACGCGTCCTCGATGCGGTCGGACCACCCGCGGGCCTCGTCGGTCTCGCCCTCGGCCAGGGCCACGAGGGTGCCCGCTCGGGCCACCCAGTCGCGACCGTCGGGCCCGAAGCCCTCCCGCTCCACGAGGTCCTCGGCCCGCGCCAGCTCCTGCCTCGCCTTCGTCACCTCACCGCCGTCGAGGCGCGCCTCGATGAGCTCGCGCATGGCCAGGATCTGGCAGAACAGCATCGTGCCACCGGAGCTCTCCGCCAGCGCCTCGAGCTCGTCGAGCGCCGCCGTCCTGTCCCCGATCTCCCGGTGGGCGATCGCCTCGGCGACGCCGAGCTCGGCCCGGATGACCGTCATCTTGGCCGCCGACGCGGCGTGGCGCACCCCGGCCGCGATGCGCAAGGCGTCGACGGGCCGTCCGGCCAGGGCCTCGCCGAGGGCCCGGGTCCCCTCGAAGCCCAGGCGGCGCTCGGCGTCCCGGCTCAGCGCCAGCTCGGCCTCCCGCACGTCGCCCCCGCCCGCGTCCCACCGCTCGGACAGCGCCACGTCCCGCGCCACCATGTTCCACCCGAAGCGCCCGAGCGGATCGCGCCACCACGACCCGCCCATGTCCGCCATCGCCTGGCGCGCCAGCACGCCGCCCTCGACCGCACGACCCGACACGGTCGCCGCCATCGAGCGGAGCATCGTCACCCGCGGCAGGATCGCGGCGTCCGTGCCCGGACGGTCCGCCCACCAGGCCAGCTTGTCCACCTGCTCGATGAACTGGTGCCGATCGACCAGGAGATGGCACCACGCGAACTCGAGCATCGCCGTCAGGTCCGCGGCCGCCACCTCGGGCGGGATGGCGGCGATGGTCCGCCGCAGGGTCACCTCGCGGCCACGGTCGTAGAGCTCGGTCGTCTTGACCGCGAGCAGGCGAAGGGCCTCGCGGGGGCGGCCGGCGACGGAGCCAGTGGTCGAGGGCGGCGGTGGGCTCGTCGTAATCCTCGTACCAACGGGCGGCCCGCACGTGCCGTTCGGCCAGCCGTCCTGGCGACCGTTCCTCTGCCTCCGCGATCAGCGCAGCCCGTACCAACGCGTGGATCTCGTACCATCCGGGTGACGGCAAGCGGGTCACGAACAGCCCGCGCTGCTCGGCATGGCGGAGCACCTCGCCGGCGTCCTGCCGGCCCGTGAGCGCCCGGGCGAGGCTCGGGTTCACCCGGTCGACGACGGCGAGGTCGGCCAGCGCGTCGACGACGTCGGGATCCTCGGCCGCCAACACCTCGTGCACGATGTAGTCCTGCACGAGCGCGATGTCGTCGGCCCCGGTGGCGGCCGGCGCGTCGGTCGCCGCCGCGGTCCGGGCCCCGAGGGCGGCGAGCTGCAGGCTGGCGGCCCACCCGTCGGCGCGCTCGACGGCCACGTCGACCTGGTCCTCCACCAGCGACGGCGCCAACCGTGTCAGCAGATCGCCCGCCTCGTCGGTCGAGAACCTCAGCTCGGGGAACCGGATCTCCCGCAGCTGCCCCCGTGCCCGCAACCGATCCAGCGGGAGCGCCAGATCGCGGCGCGACACCACGACGGCATGGAGCCACCGCGGCAGGTGAGCGAGGAACATCGCCAGGGACTCCAGGACCACCGGGTCCGCATCGACCAGGTGCAGGTCGTCGAGGACGAGCACCCCGCCCGGACACGAGCCCTCGTCGAGGTCGTCCAGGAGAAGGGCGACGGCCCGGGTGACCGTTCCGGGCCCGCGCAGGGCGGTCACGGCCCGCGTGCCGCACCCGGGGGCCAGCGGGTCGAGGCCGGCGATCACGCCCCGCCACAGCTGCGCGGCGTCACGGTCGCCTTCGTCCAGCGACAGCCACGCTGTCGGCCGGGTCGACTCGGTCGCCCACCCCGCGACGAGTGAGGTCTTGCCGGCGCCCGCCGGCGCCACGACGAACGTCAGCGGCACTCCCACCGCCTCGTCGACCAGGTCGAGGAGCCGCGGACGCCTGACGTAGTGCGGCACGGGCGCCGGCGGGCGAAGCTTCGCTCGAAGGAGCGGAGGCGACGAGAGGCTGGTCAGCTCACGCGCAGGGTTGCCCGTCACACGGTCACGGTACGACGAGGCCGACGGGGGGCATCACCCGCACGGGGTGACGGACGCGTCGGGCCGGACCGCACGGTGCGTAGCGACGGGATCCCGACCGGTCCTCCGGGCGGACAGCCGTCGTCGGGGTGGGCTCAGCCCGACGCGGCAGGCTCAGCCCGACGTGGCGGGCTCAGCCCGACGTCGCGGGCCAGTCGGGGTCGAGCTGGCGCAGGAACTGGGCGCAACGCTCGGCCTCGTCGTGCTCGCCGATCGCCTGGGCCGACGCCCGCAACCCGTCGAGCGCCCGCAGGAAGCCACGGTTCTGCGGGTGACCCCATCGGACGTACCCCGAGCCCCGCCAGCCGTTGGCACGCAGCCGGTCCAGCCCGCGGTGGTAACCGACGCGGTGGTAGGCGTAGCCCTCGACGTCGTCGCGGCCCAGCTGGCCGAGCTGCGCCCACGCGTCGAGGTACCGGGGCCAGCGGGCCACCACCGCGGCGACCGCGTCGCGCTGGCGGTCGATCGGCTGGGCCAGGGCGTCGGCGAGGGCGGACTGGGCCTCGTCGGGCTCGTCGTCGAGGATCGTCTCGGGTGGGCCGCTGGCGGTCAGGTGGACCGGAGAGTCAGTCATCGAGGTCCATTGTGCTCGGCGACGCCGCGACCCCCTCGCCGCCCGCCGCGCCCACGCCTGTCGTCAGCTCCCCGGCGACACCGCTCGGGTCGACCGGGCCCTCGGGCAGGGCCGGCCGGGCGGGGCGGCCGGCCAGGTAGTCGCTCGACGCCTCGTAGGCGAGCGACATCAGCTCGGCCGACCGGGTGAAGTCGTTGAAGCGCATGGTCGGCGTCTGGCCCGTGGGGAGCAGGTGCACGTCGACGTCGTTCGGGACCGCGTCGAGCTCGCGCTTGAAGCGGTGGTGGCGGGCGATCCAGTACGACTGGATGGCGACGTCGAGCGGGCGCCGCGGCTCGGGCCGCGGGCGGGCGAAACCGCTGACCTGGAGCACGTAGATCGTGCGGGCGCCCAGCTCGACGGCCCGACCCACCGGCACGTCGTCGACGATCGCCCCGTCGAGGTAGCGCACGCCGTCGATCACGACCGACGGGAACACCGCCGGCAGCGCGGCCGACGCGAGGATCGGCTCGATGAGCGGCCCCGAGGTGAACCACACCTCGCGGACGCCGATGACGTCGGTGGCGACGCACTGGAACGGGACCGCGAGCTCCTCGAACGTCCGCGCCGTCAGGCGCTCCTCGAGGGCGCGCCGGAGGCCGGAGTTGTCGCTGATCGCCTCGCCCCTGCGGGCCAGCGCCACCGGCTGGGGCAGAACGCTGCGCGGCATCAGCTCCTTCCCGTCGAGCTCGCGCCACAACCGCTCCATCCGCCCGACGCCTGCCGAGGTCGGGTCCTCGGCCAACCCGGCGCCGTTGATGGCCCCGACCGAGCAGCCGAGGATGAAGTCGGGGCGGATGTCGCGCTCGACGAGCGCCCGGAGCATCCCGATCTGCAGCGCACCGAGGTTGCCGCCGCCCGACAGCACGAAGGCCACCGGGCCCCGCCCCCGCTTGCGACGCCACCGCGCCATGATCGCCATCAGGTTCCTCCGAGGATCGGCTCGCCGGCCCGCTCGAGGGCCCGGCGCACGAGGTCGGCGAACTCGTTCGGGTGGGTGAGGTGGGCGCCGTGGTTCGCACCCTCGACGACCCGCAGCTCGCCCAGAGGGGCGCTGCGGGCCAGGTCGTCGGTCGCCCGCATGTGGTGAGCCCGGGTCTCGGAGCCGAAGGCCGCCACGACCGGGACGGTGATGTCGGCGGCGGTGTAGGGCGGGGGCTTCGGCGGCCGGACCGAGCGCATCTCGGCCAGGAGCGCGTGCCCCTCCGCCCGACGCTCGGCCCGCATCGCAGCCGGCAGGCGCTCCCACGTGGCGTCGCCGATCATGCGGCGCAGGAACCCTTCGGCCGCGTCCTCGGGGTCGGGCAGCGCCATCGCCTCGTTGCCCGGCGACGACCCCGGCCACCAGGTGGCCCACATCTCGGGGGCCTCGTAGGCGACGACGGCCCGCACGAGGTCGGGGCGGCGCTCGGCGAGGGCGAGGCAGACCAGACCGCCGAAGCTGTGGCCGGCCAGCACGGCCGGGCGACCGGCCAGCAGGCCGGCCAGGTCGTCGACCTGCTGGTCGAAGCTCGCGGGCGGGCCGGCAGGCAACGAGCGGGCGTAGCCCCGACGGTCGTAGCGCAACACGAGGCACGTCGACTGCAGGGCGCGCCGCACCCGCAACATCCCGCCCGATCGGTCCATGGCGCCGTGGACCAGCGCCACGAGCGGTCCCTCGCCCAGCTCTTGCGCCCAGATGCCGTCGGCGGTCGTGAAGCTGCCGCGCACGCTCATCGTTCCGCGTCTACTCGACGCTCACGACCCGCAGCACGTCGGTCGTGCGCGTGGTGGCGTCGGGGGCGCCGGCCAGGACGGCGATCGAGTCGCCGTGCCGCACGAGCCCGTTGGCGACGGCGGCCTCGACCACGCACCACACCATCTGGTCGGTGGTGGCGTACTCGTCGACCACGAGCGGTTCGACACCCCACGAGAGCGTGAGCTGGCGGGCAGTCGCCGGCGACGGGCTGGCGCCGATCAGCCGGCAGCTCGGCCGCAGCGCGGCCATCGCCCGCGCGGTGGGGCCGGCACGGGTGCAGCACACGATGGCGGCGAGGCCGAGCTCGTCGGCGGCGCGCAGCGCAGCGTGGGCCATGGCCACCGTCACCGCCTTGGTGGACGGGGCCCGCCGGTGGGTGAGGCCCCGCTCGTACGTGTCGGAGTGCAGCTCGTGGAACTGCTCGGCGCGGGCCGCGATGCGCGCCATCGTGGCCACCGTGAGGGCGGGGTCGTGGCCGATGGCGGTCTCGGCCGACAGCATCAGCGCGTCGGTGCCGTCGCCGACCGCGTTGGCGACGTCGGTGGCCTCGGCGCGGGTCGGCGAGGGGGCCGACACCATCGACTCGAGCATCTGCGTGGCGGTCAGCACGGGGAGGCCGCGGGCGCCACAGGCCCGGATGATCCGCTTCTGCAGGTGCGGCACGTCCTCGATCGGCAGATCGATGCCCAGGTCACCGCGCGCCACCATGACGCCGTCGGCGACGTCGAGCAGGGCCTCGAGGTGGGCGACCGCGGCCCGGGTCTCGATCTTGGCCATGAGGCGCGGCCCGTCGGGGCCGAGCGCGTCGCGCACCTTGACCAGCTCCTCGGGCGTGCGCACGAACGACACCGCCACCCAGTCCGCGTGGCGGGCCACGGCCTCGATGAGGTGGAGGTCGTCGTCGGTGGGCACCGAGGGCAGCCAGCGGTCGGAGGGCAGGTGGGCGCCGGGGCGCCCCTGGAGGCGGCCACCGCTCTCGACGCGGGTGCGGACCAAGCCGTCGTCGACCTCGGCGACCGTCAGGGTCACGGTCCCGTCGCCGAGGACGATCGTGGCGCCGGGGGACGCGATGTCGGTCAGGCGCGGCTCGTCGACGCTGATGTGGGTGCTGCCGCTCTCGCCGTCGCCGGGAGACAGCGTGACCTCGGCGCCCTCGGCCAGGAAGGCCCCGCCCTCGGGGAACGGGCCCGTGCGCACCTTCGGCCCGGGCAGGTCGGCGAGCACGCCCACCTGCCGTCCCCGGTCGCGGGCGGCGGCGCGCACGATCTCGATGGCGGCGAGGTGCTCGTCGACGGTGCCGTGGGCGAGGCCCAGACGCACCATGTCCGCGCCCGCGTCGAGCAGCGCGCCGATGACCGCGGGCGAGCCGGACGCCGGGCCGAGGGTGGCGACGATCTTGGTGCGGCGCATGGGGGACGCTCTCCGCCGAAGGAGGATGGGAGCACAAACCGTAGCGACCGCCGCGCCCGTGCCGGCGCCGACTGGCGGGGCGACGCCGGGCACGCCGCTTCCTGCGACAGAACGGGCGACAGGTGCGCGGCTCCTGGCCGCAAGACTGTCGCAAGTTCGGTGTCGTGGTCGCCGACAGCTAGCCGGTGCCGAAGTCGTACCAGGTCTCGTCGAAGGCCACGTACCCCTCGCTCGGCTGCGACCAGTCGCACACGCCGGTCGGGAAGACCTCGGCGAGCCGGTCGAGCTGGGCGTCGGTCAGGTCGACCTCGTACTGGTCGGACGCCTCGTCGACGGGGACGAGCGCACACTTGAGCACGTCGCCCGACCGGGGCCCGCCGGCGGCCATGCGGGGCTCCTCGTGCACCGGGAAGGCGGCCGCGCACGCGGGGTCGTCGTTGGCGTCGTCGCCCCGGATCGGCTCGGCCCCCACGGGGACGCATCGCGAGCGGGCGGCCTCGGGCTTGGTGGCCGAGAGCGCCTCCTGCCACGAGCCGCCCTCGCTGGCCTGGTGCTCCTCGGCCGCCGTCATCCACTCGTCGAGGACGACGGTCGGCTCGGCGGCGAAGTCGCCCAGCGCCCCGGTGAGCGTGTCGACGAGGCTCGAGCCCTCGGGCATGCCGATGGTCCACAGCGACGCCGTGTCGGGCCAGTCGCCGTCCTCGTCGGCCAGCCGGTCGAGGATCGAGAACGACCGCACGCGGTCGTGGATGTCGCCCATCTCGTCGGTGTAGACGTTGACCAGGATCATCGGCGTGTCCGGTAGCCCACCGTGCGCCCCCGCGACGCGGCCCGTCTCGTAGGCCCGCTGGGGCAGGTCGGCGTCGACCACCGAGCGCTCGGGACCGGGCACGCCGTCCTCGGTGAAGCCGCCGATGGTGGCGTTGAGGTCGAGGAACTGGTCGGGCGTGACGGTGCCGGCGTTGAGGGCGTCGAGCCCGTACTGGATGCCCTCGTTGTCGTAGCCGGAGCGGGCGAACCCGGTGTCGGGGTCGGTGCCCGTGACCTGGACGTTGCTCTCCCACACCGTGCACCGCCAGCCGTCGGGGTTCGTCACCGGGTCGTAGATCTCCGCTGGTGGGATGGTGGCGAACGGCGTCGCCGCGCCGCCTCCGAAGCTCGAGAAGTCGGTGAGGCAGCCCGTGGACGGGTTGATGCCCGACGCGAACGTGCTGTTCCACAGCCCGCACGTGTCGGCGACGGCGTGGCCGTTGATCGCCGTCCGCTGCTCGGGGGTGAGCGCGCGGCCCGCCGGGGTGGCGTAGTAGTTCTCGAGCAGTGCGCAGTCGTACACCCCGCCCGAGATCGACAGGGCGTCGGGGAACGGCACCGTGGGCGCGATGGCGTCGAGCAGGCCCGGGTAGTCCTGCGCGATCAGGATCTGCTGGATGGCACCGCCCGAGCCCCCTTCGCCGATCGTGTGCACGGGCTCGCCGTAGGTCTCGACGACGTGCTCCTTGACCATCGACGCGCTCTCGGCCGAGATCACGTCGTTGCACAGCACCTGGAAGGTGTTGAACGTCGACGTGGCGGTGACGTAGCCCGCCCGCAGCAGGTCGAGCGACGGCAGGTCGAGCAGCTGGAAGCCCTGCGTGAACGACACGCCGCAACCCCCGCCGAAGCGGTAGACGAGACGGCCGTTCCAGGCGCTGGTGTCGACGCTGGCGCCCGTCGGGTCGGGGGCCGGATCGAGGGCGGTGACCGTGTAGACGGCCCGGTTGATCGTGCCCCGCTCGGTGCGGATCACGAACGGCACCTCTGCCCCGTCGACGTCGACGACCGCGGCGTCGGCCGGTGGGGCGGTCGGGTCGGCGAGGTCGTGGGCCTGGCCGGCGGCGTCGACGTACTGCCAGGTCACCTTCGTGGGGGCGGCGCACGCGTCGTCAGGGGTGGACGGCGCCAGCCCGAACGACTCGGTCGTGCAGGCGTAGAGCGGAAGCTGCTCGCCCGAGAACATCGGGCCGGTGATCGGGTGGTCGGTGACGGTGACGGAGGCCGAGTCGTCGCCGGCCGTGGCGACGATCTCGGACTCCCCCGACGGCAGTCCGTCGACCAACCCGACCAGCCGGGCATCGTCGTCGGGATCGGGGACGAAGGCGTCCGTCACGTCGTCACCCGCCGCGTCGACGGACACGTCGGCGGCGTCCACGCCGTCGGGTACCGCCACGGCGACGACAGCGTCGCCCCCGGACACGTACTCGGGTCGGGACGACACGACCTCGACGCTGAGCCCGGCGCCGTCGGCGCCCCCGCCGTCGCCGCCCTCGTCGTCCCCCTGGTCTCCGCTGCAGCCGGCGGCCACGAGCGCCGCCAGCACGACCGCCCCGACCCGCCGGGTCCACGTCCGCGCACTTCCCACAGCCAACTCCCCCCTCGTACAGCTCGCGACCGGCCGAGCTGATAATTCGTTGCTAGTGGAATTTGGCGGCGGGATCAACTCGCCTGCGGGGGCGCCACGAGGAGCGAGCCGTCGATGAGGTGCTCCAGCGCGTCGAGCATCGCCAGGTACTCGGGCCCACGGTCGCCGCCGGCCAGCAGCGTCAGACCGGCACCGAACACCTCGAGCAGGGCGACGGCGCCCGCGGGCTCCACCCCCGGCGCCAGCTCGCCCCGCTCGACGCTGTCGCGGACGACGAGCTCGTTCACGTCGAGGACGCCGGCGGCCCAGGTCGGGAGCTCCGCGAGCAGTTCGGGCACGCGGTCGGCCTCGAGCGCCGACCGGCTGACGAACGCCACGAGGCTCGGGTCGTCCTGGTAGAGCACGCGGAACACGTCCACGTAGCCGCGCAGGCGGGCGGCCGTGTCGTCGTGCGCCAGCACCCGGGCCACGATCTCGTCGCCGAACCGCCGGTACGCGTGCTCGGCGGCGAGGGCGAACAGGCGCGGCTTCGAGGCGGCGTAGTGGTAGATGGCCCGCGGGGTGACGCCGGCGGCGTCGGCGATGTCGGCCATCGACGTCTGGGCGTAGCCGAGCCGGCTGAAGCAGTCGCGGGCGGCCCGCAGGATGCGGGCCAGCGTCTCCTCGCTGCGCCGGTCGGGCGGTCGCCCGCGCCGCCGCGGCGCGGCGTCGCCGGTCGTGGCCATGGCGTCAGCGTACGCAGGCCCGCCGGTCGGGCCCGCGGCGAGGACGCTACGACCGGGGGACCTCGATCCAGGGTCGATCCTTGTCGGTGCGGATGTCGCCGGGCAGGCCCAGCACGCGCTCGCCGAGGATGTTCTTCATGATCTCGGTCGTGCCGCCCTCGATCGAGTTGGCCCGCGACCGCAGGAACGCCTGCTGGGGGTTGCTCCACAGCGCGGTCGTCTCGGGCCGGGCCATCGGGTAGCCGGCGGGGAACAGCGTGCCCGCCGCGCCCAACAGGTCGACCGCGCACTCGCTGATGTCCTTGTGCACCTCGGCCATGGCCATCTTGCCGATCGAGCCCTCGGGGCCCGGCGTGCCCTGCGACCGGTTCTGGCTGGCCCGGATGTTGGTGAGCCGCAGCACCTCCGCCCGGATCCACAGGCGCATCACCCGGTCGCGGGTGGCGGCGTCGTGGGGAGCGGTCGCGGTGAACGTCTTCATCAGCTCGCCCGCGAAGCCGCTGCCGCGGGGCGGGATCTGGCCGCCGATCGACACCCGCTCGTTCATGAGCGTCGTGAGCGAGACCCGCCAGCCCTCCCCCACCTCGCCGAGGCGCTCGGCGTCGGGAATGCGGACGTCGGTGAAGTAGACCTCGTTGAACTCGGCCTCACCGGTGATCTGGTAGAGCGGCCGCACCTCGACGCCCGGCGCCTGCATGTCGACGACGAAGTAGGTGAGGCCCTTGTGCTTGGGGGCATCGGGATCGGTGCGGGCGACGAGCATCCCGAACCGGGACATGTGCGCCAGGGTGGTCCACACCTTCTGGCCGTTCACCAGCCACTCGTCGCCGTCGCGCACCGCCCGGCTCGACAGCCCGGCCACGTCGGAACCGGCCCCCGGCTCGGAGAAGAGCTGGCACCAGATCTCCTCGTTGGTGAACAGCGGTCGCAGGTAGCGGCGCTTCTGCTCCTCGCTGCCGTGGGTGACGATCGTGGGCGCGCCCATGCCGTGGCCGATCGGGTTCATCGCCCCGGCGCGGGGTGCCCTGGCGCGGGCGAGCGTCTCGTTGACGGTCTTCTGCAGCTTGGGCGACAGCCCCAGGCCGCCGTGGCCCTCGGGGAAGTGCACCCAGGCGAGGCCGAGGTCGAACTGGCGCCCGAGGAACTCGACCGGGGAGGTCTCCGCGGGCGGGGCGTCGGCCAGCAGGCGCCGGCAGAGATCCAGCACGCGGGCCTCGTCGTCGATGGGCTCGCCGGGGCTGTCGGACCGGACGGACTCGGTGATCGCCATGGCCAGGCACGGTACTTGACCGGCCGGTCAAGGTGCGAGGCGCACGTCGCTCCTCCCGCCGGTCGACCGGGTGGGGAGCCGGGCGTGCGATCGCTCGGGCCGCACGACCTCACCCGTCGGCCGGGTTCTCGACCCTCGCCAGCAGGCGGTCCCGCACGGCGCCGCCGGGCTCGCGCACCCTGCCGCCGGCCGCCCGCCACCCGAGGCGGGACGAGTACAGCAGCGGCGGCTCGCCGAGCCGGCCCGCACGCCAGCCCGTGACGCGGGCGAAGAACAGATCGTGGTCATAGCGGCCCGTGATGCGGTCCTCCACCGTGCACGCCAGCCAGGACACGCAGTCGCGCACCCGGGGCAGGCCGTCGACGTCGTCGAGGTACTCGGTCGCCACGTGGCGCATCTTCCGGCCGGGGTACGAGAAGTACTGGCCCTGCTCGATCTGGTCCCCCGCGAGGACCGAGACCGAGAACCGCCCGCTCGCCGCGATCAGCGGGTGCGTGTCGTGCCGCGGCGAGACCGAGGCCATCAGCACCGGCTCCTCGAAGCTGACCTGGGTCACCCAGTGGCTGGTGTACGCCCGCACCACCCCGCCGTGCGCCGCGCCCACCACCTGCACGCCCTTCATCATCTGGCCGAGGCTGCGCTTGAGGTCGCGGTCGATCACGTCGTCGATCCTGGCGCACGCCGGTGGGACGCGGTCAGTTGAGCTTGGCGCGCAGTGCCCGGGCCGCCAGGCGGTCGCGGGCGCCGCCGCCCTCGCTCGCGATGGCGTCGAGCTCGATCGCGGCCGCGTCGAACCGGCCGTTGGCCGCCAGCATGGCCGCCAGCTGGCGGCGGTCCTGCACGGTCGTCCCCGGCACCAGCACCCGCAGGCACTGGGCCCACAGGCCACCGGCCCGGTCGCCGCAGGCGATGTAGGAACGCTGCAGGTTGGTGAGCATGCGGGCGATGACCGCTCGGGGCCCGACGGGGTCGAGGTAGCGGTCCTCGAACCGTGCCTTGTCACCGTGCAGGGTCGTGAACAGCTTCTCGCAGCCCTCGCGATCGAGGACGGCGCGGTCGAACGGGTCGACGAACAGGTCGGGATCGGTGGCCGAGCGCACGACGAAGTGCCCGGGCATCCCGACGCCGACCAGGTCGAGGCCGCGCCGCCGGGCCACCTCGATGAGCACCACGGCGAGCGTGATGGGGATGCCGCGGCGCCGCTCGATCACGACGTCGAGCAGCGAGTTCCGCGGGTTGCCGTAGTCGTCGGTGTCGCCGGCGAAGCCGAGGTCGTCGAAGAGGTGGTGCGTGACGCCGGCCAGCGTGCCGTCGGGGCACCCCGCCGCGATCGCGTCGAGCCGCTCGAGCTCGTGGTCGAGATCGAGGTCGCGCCGTGCGTGGGCCGCGATGAGCAGCGCCCCGAGGTCGAGACGGCATCCCCCGTCCGGGCCGCGCACCAGCTCGGCGAACCGGTCTGTGATGTCCACTGGTGTTCACGCTACCGGCGAGGTCCTCCCGTCCCGCCCCCGGCCGCCCGTGAGGTGTGACGGAGGGCACCACCCGAACAGGGAGCCAGCTACGGTGCCGCCCATGTTCCCGGGAGCCCACGCCGAGACGACCCCCGACGCCCCTGCCGTGATCGTGGCCGGTTCCGGCCGTGTCATCACGTACGCCGAGCTCGACGCCGAGGCCAACCAGGTGTCGCAGGTGTTCCGGTCCCTCGGGCTGCAGCCCGGCGACCACGTCGCCCTGTGCCTCGAGAACCACCCGCGGTACTTCGCCCTCGTCTGGGGCGCCCACTACGCCGGCCTCTACTACACGGCGATGAGCTCACGGCTCACCACCGAGGAGATGGCGTACATCATCGGGGACTGCGGGGCGCGGGCGTTCGTGACCTCCGCCTACAAGGCCGACCAGGCGGCCGAGATCGCCTCCCTGGTCGGCGGCGACATGGCGCTCTACATGATGGACGGCGCCGTCGAGGGCTACGACAGCTGGGAGGACGCGCTCGACGCCCAACCCGCCACCCCCCTGGCCGAGGACCGGGTGGAGGGCCGCGACATGCTCTACTCGTCGGGCACCACCGGCCGCCCCAAGGGCGTGGAGGTGCCGCTGCCCGACGCCCCGCTCGGCACCCCCGACCCGATCTACCTGCTGGTGACCGCCCTGTTCGGCGCGACCGCCGCCAGCGTGTACCTCTCGCCGGCACCGCTGTACCACGCGGCCCCGCTCCGCTTCTGCATGGGGTTCCACCGGGTCGGCGCCACCGTGATCGTCATGGAGCGGTTCGACCCCACCGAGGCGCTCGCCCTCATCGAACGCCACCGAGTGACCCACAGCCAGTGGGTGCCCACGATGTTCATCCGGATGCTCAAGCTCCCCGCCGAGGTGCGCCAGCGCTACGACGTGTCGTCGCTCCAGGTCGCCATCCACGCCGCCGCGCCGTGCCCGGTGCAGGTCAAGCAGCAGATGATCGACTGGTGGGGCCCGGTCCTGCACGAGTACTACGCCGGCACCGAGGGCAACGGGTTCGTGTATTGCGACAGCACGGCCTGGCTGGCCCACCCCGGCACGGTCGGCTCGGCCCTGACGGGCACCGTCCACATCGTCGACGACGAGGGCGAGGAGCTGCCCGCGGGGCAGCCGGGCACGGTGTACTTCAGCGGCGGCCCCGAGTTCAGCTACCACAACGACCCCGAGAAGACCGCGGCGTCGCGCGACCCACGGGGGCGGGGGTGGTCGACCCTCGGCGACGTGGGCTACCTCGACGGCGACGGGTTCCTCTACCTCACCGACCGCAAGGCGTACATGATCATCACCGGCGGCGTGAACGTGTACCCGCAGGAGGCGGAGAACGTGCTCGCCCTCCACCCCAAGGTGGCCGACGTGGCCGTCCTCGGCGTGCCCAACGACGACTTCGGCGAGGAGGTCAAGGCCGTCGTCGAGCCGATCTCGATGGACGACGCCGGTCCCGACCTCGAACGCGAGCTGATCGCCTACTGCCGCGAGCACCTGGCCGACGTCAAGTGCCCGCGTTCGGTGGACTTCCGCCCCGAGCTCCCGCGCCACCCGACCGGCAAGCTCTACAAGCGCCTGCTGAAGGACGAGTACTGGGAGGGTCACACCAGCGGCATCATCTGACCGGCCACGATCACGCCGTCGCCGCGCCGGCTCTCAGTCCGGCGGCCGGTCGAGTGGCGTCCGCCCGGCGAACCCGTCCTCGGGCCAGTGCCACCAGGTCACCGCCTCCTCGCCCACCAACCAGCACAGCCAGTACCAGCGGCCGCTCGCGGCCTGTGCGGGGAAGTCGATGAGCCCGCGTTCGATGTCACGCAGCACGACCCCCTCGACGGCGAGCTCGTCGAGGCAGGCCTGGATCGCCGCCGGGTCGGCGGGCACGAGCCCGTGTCCGTTCTGGCGCACGAGGCGCGCCCGGCGCGTCGCCTGGCCCCGGTAGCGCTGCCACAGGTCCTGCGCACGCTCCACGACGTCGCCGACCCACCCGAGCGCGGCGTTGGCCTCGTCCACCGTCCACGAGCGCACGGGCTCGGGGTCGGGACGCGGAGGTTCGGCGGGGGCCACAGCCGCAGCGTTGCCGCTGACAGGCGGCGCTCGCCACCTGCGACCGGCCCGTCAGGCCCGCCCGACCGCGGATCGGCGTCATCGCGGCACAGCGCGCACCGGTCTGGCATGATGACCAGGCGTGTTGGGGCGCCCTCGACGCGTGGGGGACAGTCGACGAAGGATCGCTCAATCGCCGCCACTGCCGACGCCAGGGTCGGCACGCGTCGATTCGTGGCGAGGGGGATGCACATGCGCCGGATCCCTATCCGGATGAAGCTGGCGGCGGCTCTCGCCGTGCCGCTGATCGGCCTCTTCTTCATCACCGCCGTCGAGGTGGCCGAGACCGCGTCCGACGTCGACGACGTGCGGGCCCAGACCGCCCTGGCGCGGGCATCGGTGGGGCCGTCGGGCGTCATCACCGGCATCCAGAACGAACGCACCTGGGCCGTCGTCGAGCTGATCGGCCAGGAGAACGCCATCCAGCCGCCCGTCGTCGGCTACGAGGAATCGCGCGCCATCACCGACGACGCGATCGCGTCGTTCCGGGAGACGCTCCAGAGCGGCAGCGAGACCGCGGCCCAGGCGTACGCGCCGTCGCTCGAGAACCTCGACGACCTCGGTGAGCTGCGGGACATGATCGACGCCAACACCCGCCCGCGCGACCTCGCCAACGTCGCCGCCGCCAACGACGTCTACCAGGACTACCTCGCCCTCATCCGTCCGTTCCTCGACGCCAACAGCCGGGTGGCGCTGGCCATCGACGACGCCGAGCTGCGCCAGGCCACCTCGCTGGTCGACACCACGACACGCCAGCTCGAGGTCCTGTCCGAGCTGGCCCGCACGTCGATCCTCGAGATCACGGTCGGCGGGGGCCTCGACTCCTCCACGGAGATCGCCACCATCGCGCGCCTGCGGTCGACCTTCGACGCGGGAAACCGGCGCCTGGTCGAGGCCCCCGCGCCGTTCGACGCGGTCGTGGGCCCCGAGTACCCGTCCGATCTCGTCGACGGCTTCACCGGCGAGCTCGACAAGGCGCTCACCGGCGAGCCGCCCGACATGGCCTCGCTGCTCAGCACGCTGAACGTTCCCGCGGACGGGGGCTACATGGGCGTGCGCAACGCGCTGGTGCAGTCGCTCAACGACCGGGCCGACGAGCTGAACGCGGCCGCCGAGCGCCGCGAGCGGATCTACGTCGTGATGGCGGTCCTGACCCTGGTGATCGCCATCGGCCTGACCTGGATCGTGTCGCGCTCGATCACCCGGCCGCTGCGGGCGCTCACCCGGCAGGCGAAGGACATGGCCGACAACCGGCTGCCCGACGCCGTGACCGACATCCTCGAGACCCCCCTGGGCGAGAACATCACCGTGCCGCAGGTCGACCCCGTGCGCATACGCACCCGCGACGAGGTGTCCGACGTCGCCGACGCCCTCAACACCGTCCAGGACACCGCGCTGGACCTCGCCGTCGAGCAGGCGGTCCTGCGCCGCAACATCGCCGACAGCTTCGTCAACCTCGGCCGCCGCAACCAGAACCTCCTCGGCCGCCAGCTCGACTTCATCACCGAGCTCGAAACCAACGAGACCAACGCCGACGCGCTCTCCAACCTCTTCCGCCTCGACCACCTCGCCACCCGCATGCGCCGCAACGCCGAGTCCCTCCTCGTGCTGGCCGGCATCGAGCCACCCCGCCAGTGGGCCGCCCCCGTGCGCCTCACCGACGTCATCCGCGCCGCCCTCGGCGAGGTGGAGAACTACCAGCGCGTGGCGGTCCGCGGCGTCGAGCCCGCCACCATCATCGGCTCCGCCGCCGCCGACCTCGCCCACCTCCTCGCCGAGCTGGTCGAGAACGCCCTCGTGTTCTCACCGCCCGACCAGAGCGTCGACATCCGCGGGCGCAACCGCGAGGACGGCGGGTACACGCTGGCGGTCATCGACACCGGCCTGGGCATGGCGGCCAAGGACGTGACCGCGGCCAACCGTCGCCTCGCGGGCGCCGAGAGCTTCACGGTGGCGCCGTCGAAGTACCTCGGGCACTACGTGGCCGGCAACCTCGCCGCCCGCCACGACATCAACGTCCGGCTCGACACGTCGCCCGGCCAGGGCATCACCGCCACCCTCACGCTGCCCCCGACGCTGCTCACGACCGATCAGGTGACCAGTGCGCCGGTCACCCCGCCACACGGTCAACGGCCCGTCCGGGTGCCGCCGGCCCCCGAGCCCCCGGCCGCCCTTCCCGCCGCGCCGGCGGCCGCTCCATGGGGTGCGCCACCGGCCCCGGTCCCGTCGCCGCCCCCTGCCGGGTCGTGGGACGCCCCACCGCCGCAGCCCCAGACGCCCGCCGCCCGCGGCGGCGGGACCGTGGAACGAGGCGCCCCCGAGCTGGGCCCAGGCCCCCGCGGCTCAGGCGCCAGGGTTCCCGCCGCTGCCGTCGGCGCCCATCCCCATGCCCGCGGCGTCGGCGCCGTCCGAGCCGCAGCCTCCCGGGCCCGCGGCTCGCTCCGCCCGCCAGGCCCGGCGGATCGGCCGGCGGGATCTGGCCACGGCAACCGAACCACGCCGGCGGCCCGCGGGTCGTCGGCGGCCCCCGCCCGGCATCCGGCGGCACGACCGGCGCCCTGCCCGCCACCCCGGGCGGCCTGGCCCGGCGAGCACCCGGCACGCCGCGGTCGACGGCCTCGTCGCCCGTCGACGACCAGACGCTGTTGCAGGCCCTGGGCCGTTACGCGCCGCCGACCTCGCCCGCACCCGCCCGGGCGCCGCAGCCCGGCGTGCCGCAGGGTCCGCCCCTCACGTCGCGGCCTCCGGTGGCCGCTCGCCCGCCGCTCGTCGAGCGCGGGGCGTCGCCGCTCACCCCGCCCGACGCGCTCGCCCGGCGTGTGCCGGGGGCCCAGCTCCCGCAGGCGCAGGTGATCTCGCTGCGCGGCAGCGGTTCCGCCCCTGCGCCCGCACCCGGACGCGGGGTCGATCCCCGGCCCACACCCGCAGGAGGCGCCAGCAAGGCGACCGACGTGCAGACGCTGCTGTCGAGCTTCACCGCCGGCGTGCAGCGTGGCCTCGAAGAGGCCCGCCTGCGCGCCGAGCGGTCGCCGGTCGAGGCGGGGCGGTACCCGCAGACCTGACCCGCCAGCCGGGCCGCGCCGCACGGTCCGAGCGTTCCGGCCAGCGCGTCCGAGCGCTGCGCTGGTCAGGTCTGGAGCACGACGAGGCGCAGCTCGGTCATCTCCCGCACCGCGTAGTGCGGGCCCTCGCGGGTGTTCCCGCTGTCGCGCAGGCCGCCATAGGGCTGCTGGTCGGCGCGCCACGTCGGGACCTCGTTGACGACGACGCCGCCGAAGTCGAGGCGCCGCGCCGCCGCCAGCGCGGCGTCCAGCCGCGCGGTGAAGATGCCCGCCTGCAGCCCGTAGCGGGTGTCGTTGGCCAGGGCCAGCGCCTCGTCCAGCTCGTCGTAGGCGGCCACCGCGATCACCGGGCCGAACACCTCGTCGCGGCACACCTTCATGTCGGCGGCCACTCCGGTCAGCACCGTCGGGCGCAGCACGCCGTCGTCGACGCGCTCGCCCCCGACCGCCACCTTGGCGCCGCCTGCCACCGCCTCGGCGATCCACTCGACCACCCGGTCGGTCTCCCCGGGCGAGATGAGCGCCGACACGTCGGTGGCGTCGTCGAGCGGATCGCCGACGACAAGCGAGCCGACCGCGTCGACGAGGGCCGCCACCACGTCGTCGTGGATCGAGCGATGGACGTAGAGGCGCTGGGACGAGATGCACGACTGGCCGGCGTGCGAGAACCCGGCGACCTTCAGCTTGGCGACCGCGGCACGCCAGTCGGCGTCGCCCTCGACGATCACGGGCGTGTTGTTGCCCAGCTCGAGGTTCACCTTCTTGCGAGGGGCCCGCGCCCGGATCCCCCAGCCGACGTCGGGAGACCCCGTGAAGGTGATCATGGCCACGTCGGGGTGGTCGACGAGGGGGTCGCCGACCGCCCGACCCGACCCGGTCACCACGTTGAGCCAGCCCGCCGGCAGGCCGCACTCGTCGAGGAGCAGGGCGGCGAGCGCAAGCGCCGACAGCGGGGTCTGGCTGGCGGGCTTGAGGACGACCGGGCACCCCGCGGCGATCGCCGGCGCCACCTTGTGAGCCACGAGGTTCAGCGGGAAGTTGAAGGGGCTGATGGCGCCCACGACGCCGATCGGCACCCGCAACGTGAAGCCGATCTTGCCCGCGCCCGGCGCGCTGGCCTCCAGCGGGACGACGTCGCCGGCGAGCGTCCGGGCCTCGGCGGCGCTGAAGCGGAACGTGTCGACCGCCCGGCGCGCCTCGACGAGGGCGGTGCGGATCGGCTTGGCGGCCTCCTCCGCGATGATCCGGGCGAACTGCTCGGCCCTCTCGTCGAGCAGCACGGCGGCCCGGTCGAGCACGGCCGCCCGCTCGGCGGCGGCGAACGGCTCGGCACCGTCGGCCGCGGCCAGCAGGCGGGTGCGAGCGGCGGCGACCGCCCGGTCGACCTCGGCCGCCCCGCATGACGGGACCCTCCCCACCTCGTGACCGTCGTACGGCGACGACACGACGATCACGTCGTCGGTCGTGACCTTCTCGTCGCCGATGCGCACGGGTGTCACGTCGGTCACTGGTGCACCTTCGGGCGCACCAGTGACCGAATCGCCACTTCGTGGCGCAGGGCCGACTGGACCTCTGGACCTCGCTCCGCTCGGTCATGGCACGCTCCCTCGGGCTCCCGGCCGGCCGAACCGGCCCGCTGCGGTCCCTCCGGTCTACTGCCTCGCCGCCCCCGCCCCACCCCGACCGCGCCGACCCGGGGCGGCTACCGTCCGGCGGGTGCCCCTGCCGTTCCTCGACTGGCCCGGCCCCCTCGCGTTCGCCCACCAGGGCGCGCACTCCCCCGACGGCCCGGGCGAGAACACGATGGCCGCGTTCGAGGCCGCCGTCGCCCTCGGCTACCGGTACCTCGAGACCGATGCCCACGCCACCAGCGACGGGGTGCTGGTCGCCTTCCACGACGACCACCTCGACCACCTGACCGGCGGTACCGGCGTCCTCGGCGACCTGCCGTACGCCGCGGTGAAGGAGGCGCTCGTCCGCGACCGCGAGGAGATCCCGCTCCTCGAGGACCTGCTGACGGCCTGGCCCGACGTGCGCATCAACATCGATCCGAAGCACGACGCCGCGGTCGACCCCCTCGTCGACCTGATCGAGCGCACCGGCACGGTGGACCGCGTGTGCATCGGCGCCTTCTCCGACCGCCGGCTGGCCCGGGTGCGCGAGCGCCTCGGCCCACGGGTGTGCACGTCGATGGGTCCCCGGCAGGTGGCGCGGTTCCTGGCGGCCAGCCGGGGCCTGCCCGCGGGGACGTTCAGCGCGGGGTGCCTCCAGGTGCCGGTCAAGCGGGGCCCGCTGCCCCTCGTGACCGACAGGGTCGTGGCCGCCGCGCACGGGCGGGACCTGCAGGTCCACGTGTGGACCGTGAACGACCCCGGCGAGATGCGGTCGCTGCTCGACCTCGGCGTCGACGGCATCATGACCGACCGGGCCGACGTGCTGAAGACGGTGCTGCAGGAGCGGGACCAGTGGACGACGTGACGGTCGCGCCCGCCACTCCGGGCCTGTCGGCGGACGAGGCCCGCTCGCTGTTCGAGGCGCTGGTGCTGCCGCGGACCATCGAGGAGCGCATGCTGACCCTGCTGCGCAGGGGCCAGGTGTCGAAGTGGTTCTCGGGCATCGGCCAGGAGGCCGTGTCGGTGGGCCTGGTCGCTGCCCTGCGGCCCGACGACTGGCTGCTGCCGGTGCACCGCAACCTGGCGGTGTTCACCGGCCGCGGGCTCGACCTCGGCGTGCTCTTCCGCCAGATCCTCGGGCGGGCCGGCGGCTACACGGGCGGGCGCGACCGCACGTTCCACTTCGGCACGCTCGACCACCACGTGGTCGGCATGATCAGCCACCTGGGGGCGATGGCGCCCGTGGCCGACGGGCTGGCGCTGGCCGCCCGCCTGCGCGGCGAGGACCGGGTCGCCGCGGTGCTGGTCGGCGACGGGGCGACGAGCGAGGGGGACGTCCACGAGGCGATGAACCTGGCCGCCGTGTGGCGGCTCGGGGTGCTGTTCGTGGTCGAGAACAACCAGTGGGGCCTGTCGACGCCGGCGAGCGAGCAGTACGCGTGCGCCGACCTGGCCGACCGCGCCGCCGGCTACGGCATGCCGGGGCGCATCGTCGACGGCAACGACGTCGTGGCCGTGCGCGACGCGGTGGCATGGGCGGCGGAGCGGGCGCGGGCGGGCGAGGGCCCGGCCCTGCTCGAGTGCAAGACCTTCCGCATGCGCGGCCACGAGGAGGCGTCGGGCACCGACTACGTCCCCGCCGAGCAGCTGGCCGCCTGGGTGGGGCGCGACCCGATCGCCCGCTTCGAGGCCCACCTCGACGACTCGGGCCTGATGAGCCGCGACGAGCGGGACCTGGTGCGGGACGATCTGCGGGCCGAGGTGGACCGCCTCGTGGCCGACGCCCTGGCCGACGCCACCCCCGCCTCGACCGCCGCGGTCGAGCTCGACCGCGTGTTCGCCCCGGCGAGCCCGATCCGTCGCGCCGCGGCCTCGCCGGCGGGCGTGCCCGGGCACGCGCCCGAGGCTCGCTACGTCGACGCGGTGCGCGACGCCCTCCACGTGGCGCTGGCCGGCGACGACCGGGTCGTGCTGCTGGGCCAGGACATCGCCGGGTACGGCGGGGTGTTCAAGGCCACCGAGGGCCTCGCCGCCGAGTTCGGCACCGACCGGGTGCGCAACACGCCGATCATCGAGTCGGGCGCCGTGGGCGCGGCGCTGGGGCTGGCGCTCGACGGGTTCCGGCCGGTGCTCGAGATGCAGTTCGGCGACTTCGTGTCCTGTGGCTTCAACCAGCTCGTGAACAACGTCGCCACCACCCGATACCGGTGGGGCGCGCCCGTGCCGCTGGTCGTGCGCCTGCCGATCGGCGGCGGCCTGGGAGCCGGGCCGTTCCACTCGCAGAACGTCGAGGCGTGGTTCTGCCACGTCCCCGGGCTCAAGGTCGTCGCCCCCGCCACGCCCGCCGACGCCAAGGGTCTGTTGCTCGCGGCGCTCGACGACGGCAACCCGGTGCTGGTGCTCGAGCACAAGCGGCTGTACCGCAGCGCCCGCGGCCCCGTGCCGCCCGGCCACCACGTCGAGCCGCTCGGCCGCGCCCGCATCGCCCGGCCGGGCCGCGACGCCACGATCGTGACGTACGGGGCGGGCGTCGGCTGGGCGGTCGCCGCCGCCGACGCCGTGGCCGCCGACGGCGGGGGCGACGTGGAGGTGATCGACCTGCGCTCGCTGACGCCGTGGGACCGCGAGACCGTGCTCGAGTCGGTGCGCCGCACCTCGCGGGCGCTGGTCCTGCACGAGGCGGCCGTCACCGGCGGGTTCGGGGCCGAGCTGGCCGCCACCATCGGCACCGAGGCCTTCGCCTGGCTGGACGCGCCCGTGGCCCGGGTCGGCGGGTTGGACACCCCGATCCCGTTCGCCCCGCCCCTCGAAGCGGTGTGGTCGGCGGAGTCGCGCCTCCGCCCGGCCCTCGACGCCCTCCTGGCCTTCTGAGAGCCCAGGAAAGGATTTCCCCGCGAGATCGGTCGCTGGAGCGACCGATCTCGCGGGGAAATCGTCGTCGTCCTAGGCCGCTCGGATGGCGTCGCAGAGCACGGCGAGGCCCTGGTCGAGCTCGTCGGCGGTGATGGTGAGCGGCGGGACGAGGCGCAGCACGTTCTCGTCGGGCCCGCACGACAGGACGATCACGCCGGCGTCGAGGCAGGCGGCGCAGACCCGGTCGGTGACCGCCTTGTCGGCCAGCTCGACGCCCACCATCAGGCCGATGCCCCGGATGTCGCGCACCAGGCGGTGCCCGCCCACCTCGCGACGGAGGTGGGTGACGGCGCGCTCGCCCAGCTCGGCGGTGCGCCGGTAGCCGTCGGTCTCGTCGAGCACGTCGAGCGTCGCCAGGGCCGCCGCGCAGGCCACCGGGTTGCCGCCGAACGTCGACCCGTGGGCGCCCGTCGGCCACCGCTCCATCAGCGCCCGCGGCGCCACGATCCCGCCGAGCGGCAGGCCCGAGGCGATGCCCTTGGCGAACAGCACCACGTCGGGGCGCACGTCGTAGGCCTCGGCCGCGAAGGGCCGGCCCGTGCGCCCGATGCCGCACTGCACCTCGTCGAACACGAGCAGGATGCCGTGCTCGTCGCACCGGTCGCGCAGCCCGGCCAGCCAGTGGCGCGGCGGGGGCACGTAGCCGCCCTCGCCCAGCACCGGCTCGACGATCATGGCGCCCACGTTGGCGGGCGGCGCCTGCAGGGTGAGCACCCGGTCGAGCTCGGCCAGCGAGGTCGCGACGGCCTCGTCGGGCGTGGCGTGCTCGTGGGGCACGCAGTAGGGGGCGTGGTACACCCCGGACAGGAGGGGCTCGTAGCCCTCGCGGTACCGCCCCTTCGCCGTGGTCAGGGTGGTGGCGGCCAGCGTGCGGCCGTGAAAGGCGCGGCGGAAGGCGATCACGCCCGGCTTGCCGGTGACCTTGCGGGCCAGCTTGAGCACCCCGTCGACCGCCTCGGCGCCCGAGTTGCAGAAGAACACCTGCGGGTCGGCGAGGAACGGGCACAGCGCACCGATGCGCTCGGCCAGGGCGACGTTCAGCGTGTTGTGCACGACCACCGACGTGTGGATGAGCGTGCGGGCCTGCTCGGCGATGGCGTCGACGACGCGCGGGTGGCAGTGGCCGGTGGTGTTCACCGCGATGCCCGCCCCGAGGTCGAGGTACCGGCGCCCGGCGACGTCGACGATCCACGACCCCTCGCCCCGCTCGGCGACGACGTCGTAGTACCGGGGCAGCACCCCGGCCAGCGCGGCGTGGTCGCGAGCCAGCCACGTGGACGTGGCGTCGGCCGTTGCGGTCGTCATCGGGCCTCCTGGTCGTCGTCGTCACGCGGGTGCGTGTCGATCTGCGCCTTCTGCAGACGACCCGAGTAGTCGACGTAGACGGTCTTGAGCTGGCTGAACTGCTCGATGCCCCGCGTCCCCGCCTCGCGGAACCCGTTGCCGGTGTGCTTGGTGCCGCCGAAGGGAAGGGGGATCTCGGCGCCGATGGTGGGGGCGTTGACGTAGACGATCCCGGTGTCGATGCCGTCGACCGCCCGCAGCGCGGTGCCGATGTCGCGCGAGTAGATGGCGGCCGACAGCCCGTACTCGACGCTGTTGACCACCTCGAGGGCGTCGTCGAGGTCGGCGACCTCGAGCACGGCGAGCACGGGACCGAACACCTCCTCGCGGGCGATGCGGTGGCCGGGCCGCACGCCTGTCAGGACCGTGGGGGCGTAGAAGGCGCCACCCTGGCAGCCCTCGACCGTGACGGCCTCGCCGCCGGCGGCGACGGTGGCCCCCTCGTCGACCGCGGCGGCCACCATGCCGGCGATGCGCTCGGCCGACGAGCCCGTGATGACCGGGCCGACGTCGACACCGGGGTCCCGCGGGTCGCCGAGCCGCAGCTCGCCGGTGCGCTTCACGATGCGCTCGACCAGCTCGCCGGCCACCTCGGGGTGCACGATCAGCCGGGAGGTCGACGTGCAGCGCTGGCCCGCGGTGCCGAACGCACCGAACACCGCCCCGTCGACCGCGAGGTCGAGGTCGGCGTCGTCGCGCACCACCATCGCGTTCTTCCCGCCGAGCTCGAGCGACAGGAGCCGGGGCCCGGTCTCCATCGCCGACGCGGCCACCTTGCGGCCGGTGGGCACGGAGCCGGTGAAGCTGATCGCCCCGACCCCGGGGTGGACCGCCAGGGCGGCGGCCGGCTCGGCGAACCCGTGGACCACCCGGATGAGGTCGGCAGGAACCCCGCCCTCGACGCACGCGGCCACGAAGGCCTCGCAGCACGCCGGCGCGTGCTCGCTGGGCTTGATGACGATGCCGTTGCCGGCCAGCAGGGCCGGGAAGATCTTCCACGACGGGATGGCGACCGGGAAGTTCCAGGGCGTGATCATGCCGACCACCCCCACGGGCTGGCGGGTGGTCCAGGCCAGCTTGTCGCCGAGCTCGGACGGCACGGTCTCGCCCCAGGCGCTCCTCCCCTGGCCGGCGACGAAGTAGGCCATGTCGACGGCCTCCTGCACGTCGCCGCCCGCCTCGACGAGCACCTTGCCGGCCTCGTGCGAGACGAGGTCGGTGAGGACGGCCTTGTCGCGGGCGAGGACGTCGCCGGCGGCGGCGATGACGTCGGCCCGGGCCGGGATCGGCCGGCGGCGCCACGCCCGTTGGGCCTCGGCGGCGGCGGCCACCGCGGCGTCGACCGCCGCGGCATCGTGCACCGGGTACTCGCCGACGACGTCGTCGGGCCGGGCGGGGTTGACCGAGCGGAAGGTCGTCGTCATCTGTCTGCCTCGGGTGCCTCTCTGCGTCGTTTGTCTTTGCGTCGTGTCTCTGCGTCGGGTCTGGCTGCGCGTTCCTCCACCGGGCTGTAACAAACGTTCCGGTGATTCGGATGAACGTATCATCCCGTTCATGGCCGACGTGGCGTCCCGCATCGAGCAGAACCGGGAGCTCCTCTCCCCCGCCGAACGGCGGGTGGCCGAGGTCGTCCTCCGCGATCCCGAGGCCGTGGCCTTCGGGACGGTCGCCCGCATCGCCGAGCTGGCCGACACCTCCGGCGCCTCGGTCGTCCGGCTCGCGTCGCGGCTGGGCTTCGCCGGCTACAGCGGCCTCCAGGCCGCCGTCCAGGCCGGCATCGGGCAACGGCTGCGCCCGGCGGTCGAGCGCATCCGGGCCGAGCAGGGCGACGACGTCGTGTCACGCACCCTGCGGGCCGAGCTCGACAACGTGCAGCGCACCCTGCTGGCCGTCGACCCCGAGGCCTTCGCCCGCGCGGTCGCCCTGCTGGCCGACCGCCGCCGGCGCGTCCTCGTCGTGGCCGGCGACGCCGAGTCGGGCGTCGGCGCCATGCTCGCCGCCGGCCTGGCCCTCGTGCGCGACGACGTCCACCAGGTGGCCGGGTCCGACGTCGCCGTCGCCCGGCAGATGGCCGCCGCCGGCGCCAGCACGGTGGTCGTGGCCGTGGACCTGCGGCGGTACGAGCGCTGGGTCGTCGAGCACGTGACCCGGGCCGCCGGCGCCGGCGCCGCGGTGGTGGCGGTGTCCGACAGCCCGCTCTCCCCCCTCGCGGCCCGGGCCGAGGCCGCGTTCACCGTGGCCGCCGAGGGCGCCGGCGTGTTCGACAGCCACGTCGGGACCCTCGCCCTCGTCAACGCGCTCGTGACCGGCGCGGCCGCCCGGCTGCGGCGCAGCGCCACCGACCGCCTGGACGCCGTCGAGGACGCCTGGCGGGCCGCCGGGGCGCTGCTCGAGTAGCTGCGTCGGCCGGAGATGGAGCCGGTGGTCAGCCGGCAGATCCCCTGCGTGGGCCGCGACGGACGCCCGACCCCCCGGCCGCCGATCCGTGGTGAACGCCCGTCTCGCCGGGCCTGCCCTAACCTCCGCCCGATGACGATGGGCGGGTTCGGAGCAGCGACGGCGCACGCGCCGTCGGGGATGGTGGCGACGGCCGACCACCTGGCGTCGTCGGCCGGCGTGGCGATCCTCCGGGCCGGGGGCAGCGCGGCCGACGCGGCCGTGGCCGCCGGTGCCGTGCTCGCGGTCACGAACCAGCACCAGTGCGGCATGGGCGGCGACATGTTCGCCCTCGTCCATCGGCCCGGCGACGCGGTCGAGGCGCTGTGCGGCGCGGGGCGGGCGGGCAGCGGCGCCGATGCCCTGCAGGCCCGGGTCGAGGGCATCGACCGCCTGCCGCTGACCGGCGACATCCGCGCCGTCACGGTGCCCGGCTGCGTCGACGGCTGGATCGAGCTCCACCGCCGCCACGGGCGGCTGCCGCTCGACCAGGTGCTCGAGGCCGCGATCACCTACGCGGCCACCGGGTTCCCCGTGTCGCCCCTGCTGTCGCTGATGGCGCCGCTCGTGCTCGAGCTCGACGGCGTCGACGACTACCTCGAGCCCGCCATGGCCGCCGGCGGCCGGCTGCCCCCGGGCACCCTGCTGCGCCGGCCGGGCGTGGCCGCCGCGCTGGACGCCGTCGCCGCCCAGGGGCGCGCCGGCTTCTACCTCGGCCCGTTCGGCGAGGGCCTGCTGCACCTCGGGAGGGGCCTGTTCACCCGCGACGACCTCGCCCGGAGCCAGGCCGAGTGGGTCGAACCCGTGGCGGTCGACGCCTGGGGCCACACCATCCACACGACCCCGCCGCCGTCGCAGGGGTACCTCACCCTCGCGGCTGCCGTCGTGGCCGAGGGGCTGGACCTGCCCGACGACCCCGACGACGCCGCGTGGGCGCACCTCCTCGTCGAGGCCGCCCGGGTGACCGGGAGCGACCGCGACGCCGTCCTCCACGAGACGGCCGACCCGGCCGAGCTGCTCGACCCGGCCCGGCTCGACGAGCAGCGATCCCGCGTCGACCCCGACCGCCGCGCCGAGATCGCCACCGCGCTCCGGTCCGGGGGCACCACCGTCGCGTGTGCGGTCGACCGCGACCGCATGGGCATCACCCTCATCCAGTCGAACGCGTCGGGGTGGGGGGCGCACATCGTCGAACCGGCGACAGGCGTCTTCCTCCACGACCGCGGCATCGGCTTCACCCTCGGCGACGGCCACCCCGCCATGTGGGCGCCCGGCCGCCGGCCCCCGCACACCCTGTCCCCCGCCCTCGTCACGCGGCCTGACGGCTCGCTCCGGGCGGTGCTCGGCTCGATGGGCGGCGACTCGCAGCCCCAGATCCTCGTCCAGCTCCTGGCCCGCCTGCTGCGCCACGACCAGACCCCCGGCCGCGCCGTGCGGGCCGGCCGCTGGGTGCTCGGCCGCCGCGTGCCCGACGGCGAGCACGGCGGGTTCGACACGTGGGCGGGCGACGGACCCGACCGGGTCGAGGTCGAGGCCCACGCGCCCGCGGCGTGGGACGCCGGGCTGACGGCGCGGGGCCACGACGTGCGGCGCAGTCGCGCCGCCGTCGACCACGGCTTCGGCCACGCCCAGGTGATCGCCCTCAGCGACGGCGTCCTGGCCGGCATCGCCGACCCCCGGTCGCTCGACGGCGCCGCCGCCGGTTACTGACGCCGAGTCGCGGGTGATCGCGCGAGCGCAGGCGTCGAACGGGCGCTACGTTCGCCCCGTGCGCGACGACTTCGTCCTGCTGGCCGGGTCCGCCAACCCCCACCTGGCGCAGTCCATCGCCGCCTACCTCGACCACCCGCTGTGCCAGGGCGAGACCCTGCGGTTCTCCGAGGGCAACCTGTTCGTCCGGGTGCCCGACAACGTGCGGGGGCGAGACGTCTTCCTCGTGCAGGGCACGGCGTTCCCGGCCAACGACAACTTCGTCGAGCTGTTGTTCTGGATCGACGCCCTCAAGCGGGCCAGCGCCATGTCGGTGACGGTCGTGATGCCGTACTTCAGCTACGCCAAGGGCGACAAGAAGGACGAGCCCCGGGTGTCGATCCGGGCCCGGGTCTGCGCCGACGCCATCGAGGCCGCCGGCGCCGACCGCATCATCACCATGGACCTGCACGCCCCGCAGGTGCAGGGCTTCTTCCGCATCCCGGTCGACGACCTGTACGCCGTGCCGGTGCTGTGCGAGGCGATCGCCTCCAAGGCGCTCCCCGACCTCGTGGTCGTGTCGCCCGACGCCGGCTTCGCCAAGAAGGCCAAGCTCTACGCCAAGCGGCTCGGCGCTCCGCTCGCCATCGCCGACAAGGAGCGAGCCGACCACTCCGAGACGGCCGCGGTGGTCGACCTCATCGGCGAGGTGGAGGGCCGCACCGCCCTCGTCGTCGACGACTTCACGATCTCGGCGGGGACGCTGGTCGACGCGGCGCGCGTCCTCCGCGAGCGTGGGGCCGCCTCGGTGTTCGCCGCCGTGAGCCACGGACTGCTCACCGAGCGGGCCGTCGAGCGGCTCGACGGCAGCGGCATCGAGCGCCTGTTCATGACCGACTCCGTCGAGACGCAGCCCGTGGCCTTCTCCGACCGCATCGAGGTGGTGTCGGTGGCGGGGTTGCTCGGCGAGGCGGTCCGCCGGATCGACCGCCGCGAGAGCATCAGCGTGCTGTTCCAGTAGCCCGTGGACCACGACCTGCACCCCGACGTCGACGTCCTGGCCCCGCTGCTCGGCGCATGGTCCGGTACCGGCGCCGGCAGCTACCCGACGATCGAGCCGTTCCGCTACCGCGAGGACATCGTGTTCGGCCACGCCGGCAAGCCCTTCCTCGCCTACCGCCAGGCGACCGTCCGGCTCGACACGGGCCTGCCCGCCCACGCCGAGGCCGGCTACCTGCGCGGCACCGGCGGCGGTCGCCTCGAGCTCGTGCTCGCCCATCCGACCGGCATCGCCGAGCTGTCCGAGGGCGAGGTCGTGGCGACGGCGGGGCGCATCGAGCTGCACCTCGCCACGGTCTCGGTCGCCCGGACGGCCACGGCGAAGGACGTCACCCGCGTCGAGCGCACGATCACCGTCGAGGGCGACGTGCTGCGCTACGAAGTCGCCATGGCCGCCGTCGGTCAGCCCCACCAGCACCACCTCGCGGCCGAGCTGCATCGCGGCGGCTGACCGGGCTCCCGGCCGGCACGGCTCGCCGCAGGCAGTGCCGCCGCGTCGGCCGGACCGGCCGGATCAGACGGGGTCGGCGAAGGACGGGGCGCGCTTCTCGAAGAAGGCCGCCACCGCCTCGACCTGGTTGGGTGTCCCGATGAGGGAGGCGATCGTGTGGCGCTCGTCGGCGTACTGCTGCGCGAGCGGCACCTGGCCCGACTGCTCGAGCAGCCGCTTCGTCCCCCGGATGGCGGCGGGGCTCCGGCCGGCGATGTCCCGGGCCAGGGCCAGGGCGTCGGCCAGCGGATCGTCGCTGGTGCGGGTGCACAGGCCGAGCGCCACGGCTTCTGCGCCCGACACGTTCCGACCCGTCCAGGTCAGCTCCTTGGCCACGTCGATGCCCACGAGGCGGGGCAGCGTGGCGGTGGCGGTCATGTCGGGCGACAGGCCCCAGCGGATCTCGAGCACCGACAGCTTGGCGTCGGGGTGGACGATGCGGATGTCGGCCCCGAGGGCGATCTGCAGGCCGCCACCGAGACAGTGCCCCTGGACGGCGGCGATCACCGGGACGGGGACCTCGGACCATCCGTGGGCGGCCTGCTGCGCGAGGTGCGTGATGCGCCCGTCGGTGCGGCCGATGGCGCCGAGATCGCCGCCCGCCTGCCCCGAAGCGCCCGCGCCGGCCTCGGCCGTGTCGGCCCCGTCGGCCGGGCCCCCGGAGTCGACCGTGACCCGGCCCCCCGCCATGGTCAGAAACCCCGAGAAGTCGAGGCCGGCCGAGAACGCCCGCCCCTCGCCGGACAGGACGACCGCCCGCACCGAGGCGTCGCGCGCCAGGCGGCTGCTGGCGTCGACGAGGGCCACGAACATGTCGCCGTCGAGGGCGTTGAGCTTGTCGGGGCGGTTGAGCCGCACGTCGGCCACGCCGTCGGTGATCTGCACGGTCACGCGGTCGGACATCGGGACCTCCTGGTCGTCGCCGACCACTCTGCCCCACGGCGCCGCGGGCGCGCGCCACTCGCCCGCGCCGGGGGCGTCCCTCAGAGCCGGGGGCCGGCGTCGATGGCCGCCTCCACCGCGGCCGCCGTGACGCCGAAGGGTTCGAACCCGGCCAACCACCACGTCGCCCCGGCGGCCCGCCACGGCGCGGCGTCCGCGCCGGCGTCGTCCTCCACCACGACGTCGAAGGGCCGGCCCAGCTCTGCGGCGTCGGCCACGATGCCCGCCAGGGAATCCGGGTCGTCGGTGTCGATGAGGAACACGCCGTCGTGGCGCAGCGCCCGGGCCACCGGCCGTCGGTTCGGCCACCGGGCCGCCAGCCAGATCGGGATGCCGTCGGCCCGGACCGGTGCGGGCAGGAAGGTCACGTCGTCGACCGTGTAGTGCTCGCCGTGGTGGTCGACCCGTTCGCCCCGCAGGAGGCCGGTCAGCACGTCGAGGCCCTCGTCGAGCATCCCCGCCCGGCGGCGGTCGTCGACCTCCTCGCCGAAGCGCGACAGCTCGCCCCCGCTCGAGTCGAGGCCCAACCCGAGGCCGAGCACGAACCGCCCGCCCGACAGGTGGTCGATCGCCACGGCCTGGCGGGCCACGATCCAGGGACGGCGGCGGGCCAGCGGGGTGACCATCGGCCCGATCCGCACCCGCTCGGTGGCCGCCGCCATGGCGGCGAGGGCGATCCACGGGTCGGTCGCCGAGGTGACCGGCGGCCGGTACATCACGTGGTCCCACAGGAACACCCCGTCCCACCCCCGGTCCTCGGCGCGCACGGCGAGCCGGGCGAGGGTGGCGGGATCGGCCAGCTCGTCGAAGATCGGGAGGAAGACGCCTGTCCTCATGCCCGCCGACCGTAGCGGTGCGCGGGTTAGCGTCGGCGACGATGACCGACATCCGCAGCCTCCCCGTGACCGCCGAGCTCATCGACTACGTCGTCGACCACGGGTCGTGGCCGGTCGACGAGGTGCTGGCCGACCTCCGCGCCGAGACCCAGGCCCTCGGCGGTGCCGCGCGGATGCAGATCGGGGCCGACCAGGGCCAGCTCCTCACGCTGCTCACGCGCATCTCCGGCGCCGGCCGTGCGGTCGAGGTCGGCACGTTCACGGGGTACTCGTCGCTCTGCATCGCCCGCGGCCTGGCCGACGACGGCCGGCTGCTGTGCTGCGACGTCAGCGAGGAGTGGACCGCGCTGGCCCGCCGGGCGTGGGAGCGCGCCGGCCTGGCCGAGCGCATCGAGCTGCGCCTCGCGCCCGCGCTCGAGACCCTGCAGGCGCTGCCGACCGACGTGCCGATCGACCTGGTGTTCATCGACGCCGACAAGCCCGGGTACGTCGCCTACTGGGACGAGCTGGTCCCCCGCGTGCGGCCCGGCGGGCTGCTGCTCGCCGACAACGTCCTGTGGTCGGGTCGCATCACCGACGAGCCGGGCGACGACGCCAACCTGGCCGCCCTGCGGGCCTTCAACGACCACGTGGCCGCCGACGCCCGGGTCGAGGCGGTCATGCTGCCCGCCTTCGACGGCCTCACCGTCGCCCGCAAGCGCTAGCGTGTGCTGCCCGGCCCGGCTGTCCGGGCCGGTCACCCGTCGGCAGCCGCGATTTCCCCGCGAGATCGGCCGCTTGAGCGGCCGATCTCGCGGGGGAAATGTCGAGGTGCTTCTCGAACCAGTGGTCGGCGTAGGCCTCGTCGTTGAACGCCGGGATCTCGCGGTACCCGGCGCTCTCGTAGAGGGCGATGGCCTCGGTGAGCGCCGCGTTGGTGTCGAGCCGGACCACGGTCGCGCCGTTGGCCGCCGCGTGCTCCTCGAGCCGGGCGACGAGCCGCCGGCCGACCCCGAGGCCCCGGGCCGAGTCGTCGACCCACAGCCGCTTCAGCTCGGCCACGCCGTCGGGGTGGAACTTGAGGGCACCGCACCCCACGGGCTCGCCCCGGAGGGTGGCGACGAGGAAGGCGCCCACCGGCGGTCGCATGTCGTCCACTGCGGTCGGCCGGGCCCGCGCGGGGTCGAAGCCGGTGGCGAACCGCCGGTCGAGCTCGTCGTAGTAGGCCTGCAGGCACGACTGCGCGACCGGCAGGCCGGGGTCGACCACGTCGACGGCGACGAGGCCGGCGTCCAGCAGCCGCTCGACCTCGTCGAGCGCCCGGACGAGCCGCTCGCGCTGGCGCACCGACAGCGGTTCGAGGACCGACCCGGCCAGCTCGTCGCTCCCCCGGTCGAGCACCGCCCGCTCGGCCCGACCCGCCGCCGTCAGGCGAGCGGTGCGCACGCGCCGGTCGGCGGCGCTCGGCCCGACGGTGACGAGCCCCGCCGCCTCCAGCGAGCGGAGCAACCGGCTGAGGTAGCCCGAGTCGAGGTCGAGCTGCTGGCGCAGGTCCTTGACGTCCCGCCCGTCGTCGCCGATCTCCCACAACACCCGGGCCTCGCCCAGCGGCCTGTCGCGGGCGAGGTACCGCGTCTCGAGCGCACCGATCCGCTGCGTGTAGCGGCGGTTGAACCGCCGCACCTGTGCGACCATCCCGGCGTCCATTTACCTGACCTTAGTCAGATGTTCCGGGTCGGACCACCTTTGCCGCTCTGATGTCCCCCGCGCTGCCCCCTGCATCCGAACTCCGTGACGTTGCGGTGGCAGATCAACCACAACGTGACGCAGTTCCCTCCGACGCTCCACCAGAACGCGTGACGTTGTGGTGGCCCGACGCCTGCGCTTCCCGACGTGTCACACCCCATCCGTACGGTGCGCGGCCATGGCCCGTGCGCTCGACGGGACCATCGCCGTGCGGTCCCGAAAGTTGCTCGGCCTCCTCACCGTTGCCCACCTCGATCACCTCGGCGTGACCCGACAACACCGGCGGACCCTGGTCGCCTCCGGGGCGCTCGTCCCCGTCCACCGTGGCGTGTACCGGCATGCCGCCCACCCTGAATCTCCTCGTCAGCGCGTCCTCGCCGCCGTTCTGGCCGCGGGCGAGTCGTCCGCCGCGTCCCACGCGACGGCGGCCGGCGTCTGGCGATTCGAGGGCGCCGACCTCGATGGGACGATCGACGTGTCTCTGATCCCGCCGGCTCAACGGCGCGCACCCCGCGGCGTGAGGGTGCACCGCCCGGCGGCTCTCGATCGGGCGGACCTCGCCGTCGCCGGCCCGATCCCCGTCACCAGTCCCGCGCGCACCTTGTGCGACATCGCGCCGACCCTGTCCGAACGCCAGCTCGAGGCCGTCCTCGACCACGCGTGTCGGCGCGGGTTGATCTGGCTGCCGCATCTGCGATGGCGCCTCGACGACCTGCAGATCCGCGGTCGACGGGACATTCCTCGTGTGCGAGCGCTCGTCGACCGGGGCGACCGCTGGGGCAACGGCGAGTCGTGGCTCGAGACCGAGGGCTACCGGCGCATCGCCGAGGCAGGGCTGCCGCTGCCACGGTGCCAGGTCGTGCTCGCCCGACCGGGGGGTCGGCGAGCCCGGGTCGATCTGTTCTGGGACCGTGCCCGGCTCGTCGCCGAGCTCGACGGCCACGCGACCCACGCCACACGGCGAGACCGTCAGGCCGGCGCCGAGCGGGCGGCCGCCCTCGAGCTCGCGGGATGGCGCGTCATCTCGTTCACCTACGAGGACGTGACCGAGCGTCCCGAGTACGTGGTGGCAACGATCGCCGCCCACCTGGCCGCTCGAATGAAGCCCCGAACTCCGTGACGATGCTGGTGTCCCGGCAACCACAACGTCACCGAGAACGCCGTGCCCCCGGACCTCGGTCCGCCGTCGCTCCGCATTCCTGGCACACCGCGCCGATGCCCGTCCACGAACTCCGTGACGTTGCGGTGTCCCGGCAACCACAACGTGACCGAGAACGCCGGCGCTGGAGCCCAATCCCGGCCCACACGGTGCCGGCCCCGCGTAGCCCCGCCGTTCCCGGGAGGCGGTCCCGGCACGGTGCGGGTTCGCTACGGTCGCCGGCCATGGCCGACGAGACCTGCACCGTGCTCTACAACCCCCGCTGTTCCAAGTGCCGGCAGGCCCGCGACCTGCTGGCCGAGCGCGGCGTCGACGCGGATCTCGTCCACTACCTGGACGACACGCCGAGCCGCGCCGAGATCGTGCGCATCGCCGGCCTGCTGGGCATGGCCGACGACCCCCGCCAGATGATGCGCACCGGCGAGGCCGTCTACCGCGAGCTGGGCCTCAAGGGGGCCGACCGCGAGGCGCTGTTCGACGCCATGGCCGCCCATCCGATCCTGATCGAGCGGCCGATCGTGATCGTGGGCGACCGGGCCGTGATCGCGCGCCCGCCCGAGCGCCTGCTCGACGTCGTCGGCGACTGACCGGGCCCGACGGGTCGCCGGGGCCGACGACTGACCGGGCCCGACGACTGCCGGGGCCCGTCGGAGCGGCGGACCGCCCCCGACCCGACGCGTCGCCACGCTGCGTGCCGGCCCGCGGCACGAAGAGAGGCGGAGCGCGTCCTCATCGGCGGGCGACGGTCGTCACGGACCCCTCGGCGCACACCTGTGACCAGCACCGATGTCCCTCGTTGACAGCTGTCCAACTGCGCTCCTACCGTTGCCGCCGCTGGAGAACGTGACCCTGGTCACCCGCGGGTCACCACCTCTGCTTTGCCGACGCCGCAAACAGATCGGGGAGCCCGGAGTGCGACCAAGGGTCGATCGCGACACGACGAGACGACGGCGCCGCTGGGTCCTCGTCCTGGCCGCCATCGCGCTCCTCGCCACCTCGTGCGCGAGCGTCGAGAGCGGGTCGACGCAGGTGTCGGGGGGCGACGACGACGACGCCGACGCCGGGGCACCCCAGTACGGGGGCAGCCTCGTCTACGGGCTCGAGGCCGAGACCACCAACGGGTGGTGCCTGCCCGAGGGCCAGCTCGCCATCGCCGGCATCCAGGTGGCGCGCTCGATCTACGACACGTTGACCGTCCCCAACGGCGACGGCGCGTTCGTCCCGTTCCTGGCCGAGTCCGTGACGTCGAACCCCGAGTTCACCGAGTGGACCATCGCCCTGCGCGACGGCGTCACGTTCCACGACGGGTCGCCGCTCACGGCCGAGGTCGTCAAGAACAACCTCGACGCCTACCGGGGCCAGTACCCGGGCCGCACGTCGCTGCTGTTCCAGTTCGTGCTGGCGAACATCGCCGCTGTCGACGTGGTCGACCCGCTCACCGTGCGGGTGACGACGGCGGTCCCGTGGTCGTCGTTCCCCTCGTTCCTGTACTCGAGCGGCCGCCTCGGGATCATCGCCCAGTCGCAGCTCGACGATCCCGACCACTGCGCCACCGACCTCATCGGCACCGGCCCGTTCAAGCTGGTCGAGTGGCAGGTCAACGACCACCTGTCGCTCGAGCGGAACGACGACTACTGGCGCACCGACGCCGACGGCAACCAGCTCCCGTACCTCGACGAGCTCGAGTTCCGCCCGGTGATCGAGCAGCAGCAGCGCATCAACGGCCTGAAGTCGGGCGAGATCGACGCCTTCCACACGTCGACGGCGCTCACCATCGACGAGATGCGGGCGCTCGACGAGGCGGAGCAGGTGAACATGGCCGAGTCGGCCGATGCGGCCGAGGTGTCGATGCTCATGACCAACGCCACCAAGCCGCCGTTCGACAACCAGACCGCCCGGTCGGCCATCGCCAACGCCCTGCTCATCGAGCTGGGCAACGAGATCAACGGCAAGGGCATCCCGGTCATCGCCAACGGGCCCTTCGCCCCCGGGTCCCTCGGCTACGTCGAGGACACGGGCATGCCCCGTGGCGATCAGGAGCGGGCCCGCGAGCTGGTGGCGCAGTACGAGGCCGAGACCGGCCAGCCGCTCTCGTTCCAGATCACGTCGACCCCCGAGCCCGACACGCTGGCGTCGGCCCAGTTCGCCGCCCAGATGTTCGAGGAGGCGGGCATGGACGTGAGCATCACCAGCCTCGACCAGTCCTCGCTGATCTCGTCGGCGATCAGCAAGGACTTCCAGCTCATGACGTTCCGGAACTACCCGGGCCTCGACCCCGACAACAACTACGTCTGGTGGTACGGGGGCGGGAACCCCGTGAACTTCCCGGGCTTCGACGACCCCGACGTCAACCGGCTGCTCGACGCCGGTCGCGCCACGCCCGACCCCGCCGCACGGCAGGAGATCTACGGCGAGCTCAACCGGGTCCTGGCCGAGCGGGGCTACTTCCTGTGGTCGACCTGGACCACCTGGGCGGTGCCGATGGACCCGGAGTTCCACGGCGTGGTCGGCGCCCGCCCGACCGACGGCACCAGCGACTACACGGGCCTCGCCCTCGGCCACGACATGGCGTACATGTGGAAGGAGCAGTCGTGAAGGTCGCACGCGAGCTGGGCAAGCGGCTGCTGTCGCTCGTCCTCGTGCTCTTCCTCGTGACGCTGTTCTCCGCGTTGCTCCTGAGCCTCGTGCCCGGTGACCCGGTGGACACGCTGGTGCCGCTCGCTCCGTCCGAGGAGGCCGACGCCATCAAGGCGCAGGTCCGCGAGGACCTCGAGCTCGACGAGTCCCTGCCGCAGCGCTACCTGAACTGGGTCAGCGACTTCGTCACCGGTGACGAGAACGGCGAGCACTTCGGCGAGTACTTCCGCGTGTCGGGGCGCGACCCGGTGAGCGCCCGGCTGTCCGAGGCGCTGCCGATCTCGCTGCAGCTCATGGTGTACGCCCAGGTGCTGGCGCTGGTCATCGCCATCCCGCTCGGTGTGCTCACCGCCTACCGGGCCGGCTCGAAGCTCGACAAGGCCGCCAACACGGGGGCGTTCGCCCTGCTGGCCATCCCCAACTTCGTGCTCGGGCTCGGCCTGGCCTACTACCTGGGTGTCTGGCTGAACTGGCTGCCCCCGTCGGGGTACGTCCCGTTCAGCGAGGACGCGGGCGAGCACATCCGGCGGATGATCCTGCCCGCGACCACGCTGGCCGCGGCCCAGGTCGCGGTGTACATGCGGCTGCTGCGCAGCGACATGGTCGCCACCCTGCAGGAGGACTTCATCCAGATGGCCCGGTCGAAGGGCATCTCCGACCAGCGGGTGCTGTGGCGCCACGCGCTGCGGCCGTCGAGCCTGACGCTGCTGACGGTGGCCGGGCTGAACGTCGGCACCCTCATCGGCGGGGCGGTGGTCGTCGAGGTGATCTTCAGCATCCCCGGCATGGGCCTCGCCATCAGCCAGGCCATCTTCGAGCGCCAGTACGTCGCCCTGCAGAGCTTCGTGGCCGTGCTCGCCATCCTGTACGTCCTCGTGAACTTCGCGGTGGACGTCCTCTACACGATCGTCGACCCGAGGATCCGCCATGCCCGAGCCCGCAGCTGACCGCTACGCGGCCCCCGTGGGCGCCGTGATGGCCCCGCCCGGCGCCTCCGAGGGCGTGGGCAGCCCGAGCGAGGGCTCCGGAACCTCGCTCGCCGCGGCCCTCGAAGCCCTCGAGGCCAGCCCCACCAAGCGTCTCGGGGTGCTCGGGTGGTTCTCGATCCTGTGGCTCGGTGGCATCACGCTGCTCGCCCTCGTCGCCCCGTGGCTGCCCCTGCCCGACCCCGACAAGAGCTTCCTCGAGATCGTGCGCATCGGGCCGGTGCAGCCGGGGCACTGGCTCGGCGGCGACGGCAGCGGGCGCGACATGCTCAGCCGGGTGATCTTCGGGGCGCGGGCGTCGCTCGGGATCAGCGTGTCGGCCGTCTTCATCGGCTTCGTCGTGGGCGGGGCCCTGGGCCTGCTGGCCGGCTACTTCCGCGGCGCGGCGGACGCCGTGCTCACCACGGTGTTCAACGTGTTGCTGTCGATCCCCGCCCTGGTGCTCGCCCTGTCGCTCGTCGCCATCTTCGCCAGCGCCCAGGAGGACGTGTCGAACGGCCGCAAGTCGGGGGTGCTGGTCGCCGCCCTGGCCATCGTCACCGTGCCGCTCATCGGCCGCATCGCCCGGGCCTCCACGATGGCGTGGTCCGAGCGCGAGTTCGTGAAGGCGGCCGAGGTCCTCGGGGCCGGCCACCTCCGCATCCTGTGGCGTGAGGTGCTGCCCAACGTGCTGCCGGCCATGGTGTCGATCGCCCTGCTGGGCGTGGCCGTGGCCATCGTGGCCGAGGGCAGCCTGGCGCTGCTCGGCGTCGGCATCACCGAGGTGCCGTCGTGGGGGAACATGATCGCCTTCGGCCGGTCCGATCTGGCCCGGGCGCCCCACATCGTGGCCGTCCCGTCGATCGCCATCTTCTTCACCGTGCTGGCGCTCAACTACCTGGGCGACGTCGTGCGGGCCCGCTTCGACGTGCGGGAGGCCGCGCTGTTGACCGCACCCGCACCGCAGCGCCGCCGACTCCCCCGTCGGCTTCAAGGTCAACGAGCGCGCCTACGGGCGGTTGCTCGAGGTCACCGACCTGCGCACCGGGTTCCGCACCTCCGGCGGGCTCGTGCGGGCGGTCGACGGCGTGTCGCTCACGCTCGACCGGGGCCGCACCCTCGGCATCGTCGGCGAGTCGGGCTCGGGCAAGTCGGTCCTCAGCCGGTCGATCATGGGCCTGCTCCCCAAGCGGAACGTCGTGCGCGAGGGGCGTGTCGTGTACGACGGCCAGGACCTGACCGCCCTGGCCGGCAAGGCCCAGCGCCAGCTGTGGGGCGCCGAGATGTCGATGGTCTTCCAGGACCCGATGACCGCCCTCAACCCGGTGCTCAAGATCGGCAACCAGATCACCGAGGGCCTGCGTCACCACCTGGGCGTCGACCGGCGCACCGCCAACCAGAACGCCGTCGCGCTGCTGCGGTCGGTCGGCATCCCCGAGCCCGAGCGGCGCCTGTCGCAGTACCCGCACGAGCTGTCCGGCGGCATGCGCCAGCGGGTGATGATCGCGGTGGCGCTGGCGTGCGGGCCCAAGCTGCTGTTCGCCGACGAGCCCACGACCGCGCTCGACGTGACGGTCCAGGCGCAGATCCTCAACCTGCTGGCCCGCCAGCAGCGCGAGCGGAACATGGCGATGATCCTGGTCACCCACGACCTCGGCGTCGTGGCGGGACGGGCCGACGACATCGCCGTGATGTACGCCGGCCAGATCGTCGAGAAGGCCCCGACCGCGTCCCTGTTCCGCAACGTGCGCATGCCGTACACCGAGGCGCTGCTGCGCTCGATCCCCAAGCTGGACGAGCCCCGCCACGCCCGGCTGCAGGCCATCCCGGGGCGCCCGCCGCAGCTCGTGAACCCGCCGCAGGGGTGCCGGTTCGCGCCCCGCTGCCCGTACGCCCAGGCCAAGTGCCACGCCGAGGCGCCGCCGCTCGTCGAGAGCGAGCCGGGACACGAGTACCGCTGCTGGTTCCCGGTCGGCTCGGGTCCCACCCCGGGCGGCAACGGCCACAGCGCCACGCCCCTCTCCCCCGCCTACAACGACACAGGAGCGCAGTAGATGGCCGGCACCGGCACCGCTCACCTCCGCCCGGCGGCCGACACGCTGCTGCGGGTCGAGGACCTGGTCGTCGAGTTCCCCGCCGGGCGCCAGAAGGTGCACGCCGTGTCGGGCGTGTCGATCGACATCCGCAAGGGCGAGACGCTGGGCCTCGTCGGCGAGTCCGGGTGCGGGAAGTCGACCACCGGCAAGGCCGTCATCCAGCTGCCGGCGCCCACGTCGGGCCGCGTGCGGTTCGACGGGCAGGACCTGACCGGCCTCTCGGGCAAGCGGCTGCGGCAGGTCCGCACCCGCCTCCAGCTGATCTTCCAGGACCCGATCTCGTCGCTGAACCCTCGCCGCAAGGTGCGCGACATCCTGGCCGAGCCGCTGCGGATCTGGGGCCGCGGCAGCCGCAAGGAGCAGGAGGCCAAGGTCCGCGAGACGCTCGACGCCGTGGGCCTCGACCCCGACGTGGCGCTCGACAAGCGGCCCCACCAGTTCTCGGGCGGCCAGTGCCAGCGCATCTCGATCGCCCGGGCACTCGTGATGGAGCCCGACCTCATCATCTGCGACGAGCCCGTGTCGGCGCTCGACGTGTCGGTGCAGGCCCAGATCCTCAACCTGCTCGACGACCTCAAGGCCCGCTACGACCTCACCCTGGTGTTCATCGCCCACGACCTGGCGGTCGTGAAGCACGTGTCGACCCGGGTGGCGGTGATGTACCTGGGCAAGATCTGCGAGGTCGGCGACCCCGACGCCCTGTACGCGCAGCCGGCGCACCCGTACACGGCGGCGCTGCTGGCGTCGATCCCGGTGCCCGACCCCGACGTCCGGCCCGACGACGCCGACCTGCTCACCGGCGACCTGCCGTCGCCGGTCGATCCACCGTCGGGTTGCCGGTTCCGCACCCGCTGCCCGCGGGCCCAGGCGCAGTGCGCCAGCGAGGAGCCGACGATCCGCCAGGTCGGCCCCGACCAGTACGTGGCCTGCCACTTCCCCCTGACGGGCTGACGGCTGCGGGACCCAGGCGGCCGCCCGCCAGCCGGCGCCGCTCGCTCGGCGCCCGCTCGCCGGCGTCCGCCCGCCGAGGCAATGGGTTCCGAGATCCGGAGGGCGAGGCAATCGGTTCCACATCCGGAACCCCCGCCTCATCCTCGGGCGGACGGAACCTATCGCCTCGCCCCCCGGCGCCCCGGCGCCGCGGCCCGGGTCAGATGCCGAGGTTGGCGCCGTCCACCGCGGCCAGGGCGTCGTCGGGGCCGGTGATCTCGACCCGGGCGGCCGACCGGCGGCCGTTGAGGAACAGCGTCAGCTCCTGCGGGCCGCCCTCGATGCGGGCGCTCGGGCCGGTGCCCTTGGCGGGCACCTCGCCGTAGCCCGGGGCGGCCAGCGCCACGCCGGCCCCCTTGATCCGGCGCACCATCATCGGCGCCGTGCGGCGCACCATCGGCCAGAGCGCGGCGTCGAGCTCGGGATCCTCGCGGGGGCCGTGGCCGTTGGCCCGGCGGACGTCCTCGTGGTGGATGAACCACTCGTTCGCGTTGAGCAGCGGGCGCAGGCCGGGCAGGCGCCACGGCACGGCCGGCGGACCGCCGCGCAGGCGCTCGACGAGCGATTGGTAGCCCTTGGCGCGGGCCCCGTCCATGAGCTTGCGCTCGAGGCCGGCGAAGCGGTCCCCGCCGATGATCGCCAGGCCGGCGCGGGGGTCGTGCTCGCGGATGACGAGGTGAGCGGCCAGGTCGAGGGTCGACCAGCCCCTGCAGAGCGTGGGTGCGTCGGGCCCACTGGCGACGAACAGGTCGCACAGCTGCGCCCGCTCGGTGGCGTCGAGGGGTTGATCGGTCACGGCAGTAGGGTACGCGGCATGGCTTCTCCTCCTGCCTTCGAGATCGATGAGCGCGCCCTCTACGAGGTCACCATCGCCACCGACAAGGGTGACATCGTGCTCGAGCTCGACCCCGAGCTGGCGCCCACTTCGGTGAACAACTTCGTGGCGCTGGCCCGCCAGGGCTTCTACGACAACGTGACCTTCCATCGGGTCGTCCCCGGCTTCGTGATCCAGGGCGGCGACCCCGAGGGCTCGGGTCGGGGTGGCCCCGGCTACCGCTTCGCCGACGAGCCCGTGAAGGGCGAGTACACCCACGGCGCGGTGGCCATGGCCAACGCCGGGCCCGACACGAACGGCTCACAGTTCTTCATCTGCATCGACGACTGCACCCGCAAGCTCGACAAGGCCTACAACCTGTTCGGCTACGTCACGTCGGGCCTCGATGTCACCGGGCAGATCGCCCAGGGCGACGTCATGCGGACCGTGTCCATCGCCGAGAAGCCCCGGAGCTGACCGACCCCGGTCGCCACTCCCGGATCGCGGTTCCCGTCCCCGTCCTCGACGTCACTAATCTCGTGCAGATGTCCGAGGAGCCGCTGTTCATCCCCCGCGGCGCCGACTTCGTCCCGTCCGAGCACACCCGCGGCCCGTGGGACCCGCGCCACCAGCACGGAGGGGCGGTCGCCGCGCTCGGTGGCGCGCGCCGTCGAGCGGCGGGCGGGTCCCGAGTTCTGCCTCACGCGCCTGACGGTCGAGCTGATGAGGCCCGTCCCGCTGGAACGGCTGGCGGTCGACGTGGCCGTGCCCCGCCCGGGCCGCCGCGTGCTCGGCATCACCGTCTCGCTCAGCGCCGGCGACCTCGAGGTCGAGGTGGTGCGGGCGCACGCCGTCGCGATCCGACGGGCCGACCTGCCGACGGGCGAGGGCCACACCTCCTACCTCGAGCCCGGGCCCGGGGAGGGGCTCGAGCTGCCGTTCGGTTTCTCCGACGACGACGCGCCGGCGTTCCACCGCACCGGCATGGAGGTGCGCTTCGTGGGGGGCGGCGCCGACCGGCCCGGCCCGGCCCGCGCCTGGTTCCGCCTGCGCCGCCCCGTCGTGGGGGACGAAGAGCCGACCGGCGTCCAGCGGGCCGCCGCCGCGGCCGACTTCGGCAACGGCGTCTCCTGGGTGCTGCCGTTCGACGACTGGATCTTCCTCAACCCCGACCTCACGCTGCACCTGGCCCGCGAGCCCCAGGGCGAGTGGATCGGTCTCGACGCCCTCACGCTGCCGAGCGACCAGGGCATGGCCATGGCCGAGTCGGGTGTCTACGACGAAGACGGCCGCCTCGGCCGGGCCGCCCAGAGCCTGCTGCTGCAGCGGCGCGACCGGTGAGCGGGCGCAGCGGGCAGACCCGCCGCCGGTGACCGACCCCGGCCCACGCGCCGCGGGCGACCACAACGTCGCGGCGCTGCACGAGGCCATCGCCGCGGTGGTGCCCGAGCGCGAGTGCATCGTGGCCGGCGGCATCCGGCGCACGTGGGCCGAAGTCACCGACCGCTCCCGGCGGCTGGCGGCCGTGCTCGCCGACGCCGGCATCGGCCTGCGCGCCGACGTCGTCGACCCAGCGGCGCTGGCGCCGTGGGAGTCGCCGCACGACCACGTGGCCCTCTACCTCCACAACGGCCACGAGTACCTCGAGGGCATGCTGGGCGCCTGGAAGGCCCGGGCCGTCGGGGTGAACGTCAACTACCGCTACGTCGCCACCGAGCTGCGCTACGTGCTCGCCGACAGCGCGGCGCGGGCCGTGATCTTCCACGGTGCCTTCGCCGCCACGCTCGCCGAGGTGCTGCCCGACCTCCCGGCGGTCGAGCTGCTGCTCCAGGTCGAGGACGACTCGGGCGCGGACCTGCTGCCGGGGGCGGTGCGCTACGAGGAGGCGCTGGCCGCGGCCACGCCCCGTCGCCCCGACGGGCCTGTCGGCCGACGACCGCTACATCCTCTACACGGGCGGGACCACCGGCATGCCCAAGGGGACCCTGTGGCGGCAGGGCGACTTCCTCGCCGCCGCGCTCGGCGTCACCGCACCGCTCGAGGAGATCGTCGCCACCGCGCGGACGCGCGCCGGGCTGCGCACCCTGCCGTCGGCGCCGTTCATGCACGGAGCCGCCCACTGGAACGCCATCTCGGCGTGGATCTCGGGGGGCACGGTCGTGGTGCAGGACGACCCCACCCGCCTCGACGCGGCGGACGTGCTGGCCACCTGCGCCCGCGAGCGCGTGAGCGCGCTCCAGATCGTGGGCGACCCGTTCGCGCGGCCGCTGCTCGACGAGCTCGGCGCGCACGACCACGACCTGTCCCACCTGCGATTCCTGCTGTCGGGCGGGGCCGTCCTGTCGGCACCGGTGAAGGCCCGGCTGGTCACCGCGCTCCCCGGCCTGCGGATCGTCGACGTGCTCGGCTCGTCCGAGACCGGGCGGCAGGCGGTGGCGGGACGCGAGACGGCGTTCCGGCCCGAGCGCTCCGCGGTCGTGCTCTCGGCCGACCGCACCCACCACCTGGCCGCGGGGGACGGAGAGATCGGCTGGCTCGCCCAGTCGGGGCGGGTGCCGCTCGGCTACCTGGGCGACGAGGCCAAGTCTCGGGCCACCTTCCCCGTCGTCGACGGGGTGCGGCACGCCGTCGCCGGCGACCGGGTGCGGCTGCTGGCCGACGGCTCGATCGAGCTGCTGGGCCGCGACTCGGTCACGATCAACACGGGCGGCGAGAAGGTCTTCGCCGAGGAGGTCGAGCAGGTGCTCACCGCCCACCCCGCCGTGGCGGACGCCGTGGTCGCGGGGCGGCCGAGCGAGCGGTGGGGGTCCGAGGTCGTGGCCGTGCTCGCGGCCCGGCCCGGGGTTGCGCCCCCCGACGACGACGAGCTGCGCGCCCACTGCCGCGGCACGCTGGCCGGCTACAAGGTCCCGAAGGCGTTCCGCTGGGTGGACAGGGTCGAGCGCTCCCCCGCCGGCAAGCCCGACTACGCCTGGGCGCGGGACGTCGCCGCGGGTGCTCGACCGGGGGATCAGTCGCCGAACTCGTCGGTGGTGTAGCGGGCCGCTCGCAGCTCCGCGGGCCAGGCGCCGTCGGGCAGTCCGGCCTTGGTCGCCAGGGCGGCGAGGAACCGGTCGGTGGACGGCACGGCCTCCCACACCGACGGGAGGAAGGTGCCCCGGCGACCCTCGGCTTCGATCAGCACGCCGTCGACACCGGGACGCAGTGCCGCCGCCAGGGCGTCGCGCTCGGCGGGGAGGCGCTCGGTGGCGGAGAGGACCGAGACCTTGAGCCCCAGGTCGGGCAGGTCGTCGGTGGCCAGCGGCGGGAAGCGCGGGTCCTCGAACGCGGCGGCGCGGGCGTTGTGCACGACGTCGCGCCACAGCGGCCGGGACGCCTCGAGCGACCCGATGCACCCGGTGAGCTGCCCGGCCCGCCGAAGGGTCACGAACGAGGCACCGAGCAGGCGCAGGCGCGCCGGGACGTCGGAGTCGTCGAGGGGGTCGGGCGCACCCGTCCCGACCTCGTGGACGAGGGCGGCCCGGGCCCGCTCGACCAGCCAGGCCCGCTCGTCGTCGGTCAGAGGCGGCGGGGCCGCGAACGCCGACGCTCGCGTACCCGACCACGCGGGCGGTGTCGCCGGCGGTGTCGGCCGACGTCGCCACCGCCACGACGGACGGCGCGATCCCGTGCGACCGGGCCGCCAGCAACAGGGCGCCGACCGCCACCCGCCCGCAGGCGTCGTCGGGCCCGATGTCGTCGACCCGCCCCTCGACGATGGCGCCCAGCGTGAGGTCGTCGCGGGCGCGGGCCTCGTCGTCGGGCAGGTAGTGGCTCAGGTCGGACGACACGACCACGACGGTGCGATCGCCGTCCCACAGCCCGCGCAGCGCGGCGGCCGCCGCCTCGGGCGGGCACCGCCCGGTGACGAGCGGCACCACCGGCACCGGGCCGATGGCTTCCAGGAGGAACGGCAGGTGGACCTCGATGCTGTGCTCGGGGGCGTGGGCGTCGTCGGCCACCACGGCGAGCCCGTCGTCGACGAGGGCGGCCGCCGCGTCCCCGTCGAGCGGCACGTCGCCCAGCGGCGTGCGCCAGGCGATCGCCGAGCTGACGCCGACACCGGGCCCGCCCACCGGCACCCGATGCGACGGGCCGACCAGCACGACGCGTTCGGGCGGTGCGTCCGTCCCGGCCAGCGCCGCCCATCCCGCCCCCGCCGTCGGCCCCGAGTAGCGGTAGCCGGCGTGGGGGGCGATCAGCGCCGCAGGCGCAGGTCCCGCCGGCGCGTCGGACCGGTCCGCGCGCAAGTGGCGGCGCACCACGCCGCGCAGCTGCTCCGGGTCGTCGGGGTAGAACCGCCCGGCGACCGCCGGTTCGCGCACCCAGCCCGTCGAAGAGGCCGGCATGTCACCGGGCCTCGACCGCCAGGCGGACAGGCACCCGGCGACGGCCCCACGTCCCGGGCGGGCCGTCGAACCGCCCGGGGAGCTGCCAGCCGCAGCCGAGGCATCGCCCGCCCCCGTCGACGGCCCAGGTCCCCAGGTCGTACCAGTCCCGCTCGATCAGCAGGGCGTCGCACCCGGGGCACCACGTGCTCGACCCCGCCGCGTCGTGGACGTTGCCCGTGTAGACGTAGCGCAGCCCGTGCTCGAGCCCGATCCGCCGGGCGCGGGTGAGCGTGGCCGGAGGCGTGTGCGGGACGTCGGTCATCTTGAAGTCGGGATGGAAGGCGGTGAAGTGCAGCGGCACGTCGGGGCCCAGGTGGTCGGCCACCCAGCCGGTCAGCTCGTGCAGCTCGTCGTCGCCGTCGTTGCGCCCGGGGATCAGCAGCGTGGTGATCTCGAACCACAGGTCGGTCTCGTGGCGCAGGTACTCGAGCGTCTCCAGCACCGGCTCGAGGTGGCCCCCGCACGTGTGCCGGTAGAACTCCTCGGTGAAGCCCTTGAGGTCGACGTTCAGGGCGTCGAGGTGGGCGTAGAGCTCGCGCCGTGGCTCGGGGCAGATGTAGCCCGCCGTGACCGCGATGGCCTGCACCCCCACCTCGTGGCACGCGTCGGCGACGTCGGCCGCGTACTCCATGAAGATGGTGGGGTCGTTGTAGGTGAACGCCACGCTGCGGCAGCCCAGGCGGACGGCGGCCCGGGCGATGTCCTCGGGGCTGGCGGCGTCGGCGAGCGTGTCGATCTCCTTGGACTTGGAGATGTCCCAGTTCTGGCAGAACCGGCAGGCCAGGTTGCACCCTGCCGTGCCGAACGACAGCACCGACGACCCCGGCAGGAAGTGGTCGAGCGGCTTCTTCTCGACCGGGTCGACGCAGTACCCCGACGACCGTCCGTAGGTGCGGAGCACCACGCCGTCGTCGGCGCCGGCGGCCACCTCGTCGGCGTCGGCCCGGCCCCGCACGAAGCAGACCCCTCGCTGGCCGGGCCGCATCTTGCAGGCTCGGGGACAGACGTCGCACTGCACCCGCCCGTCGTCGAGGGCGTGCCAGTGGCGCGTCGGGAACAGGGCCGCGGTCGGGCCGTCCACGAACCCGACGGTATCCCTCGCAGCGCCCGACCGACAGGCGTCATCGAGGCGTGGGTGCCGGCGTCGACCGCCGATCGGTTCGACCGGTCAGCCCGAGGAAGCGAACTGCTTCAGCTCCTCGCGCAGCGCCGGCGTGAGGAGCAGGCCGACCCGGGCCACCAGGTCGGTGGTCTGGTACCCGACCGAGCCGACATCGCAATCGCGGGTGGCCACCACGCCGAGGCAGCTGCCGTCGGCGATGGCGCTGACGAACAGGAAGCCGCGCTGCATGGCGATGATCACGCGCTCGAGCCCGTCACCGTCCATGGCGCGGTCGGCCGCCAGCGCCAGGCTGGTGCAGCCCGAGATGATGGCGCAGAGCTGCTCGCCCTCGGCCTGGTCGAGGTTGTTCGACCGGGCGATGAGCACCCCGTCCGACGACACGGCCACCGCGTCGGTGACGCCGGCTGTCTCCTCGACGAAGCTCGTGAGCAGCCAGTTGAAGTTGCGGGCCTCGTCGGTCAGCATCGTCACCTCTCGTCGCCCAGATCTCCGGTGTCCTGTTCGTCGAGGCTTCGTTGCACGCCCCCGGCCAGGTCAGTGAGGAAGCGCTGGATCTCGGCCCCGTCCACGGGTGCCGATGATGCCTCATCCGGCACGACCACTGCTGTGACACCGACCGGCGCGCCCCGCGTGGCGGCCGCGCCGACCGGGACGTTGGCGCCTCGGACCCTCCGCACGAGCCCGCTGGCGGTACGGGCCGGAGCGGCCGTCGGCGCCGCGGCGGCCGGCCGTCCGGGACCCGGGATCGGCAGCGCCAGGCCGGCCGGAGGCGTGGCGGGCCAGCGGGTGGGCGGTGCCTCCGCATGCGTCGTGACCTGGGCCGTCTCGACCCGCGTGACGTTCGCCCGCGGCGGCGCCACGGAGGTCGGGATCGGCCGTGACGCCGACGCCGCCGGGCTGACCGTCGGCTGGAGGGAGGTGCCCTGGAGGATCGCCACGGCGGTGCGCACCGCCTCGACCGTGGGGCCGACGTGCTCCATCGGCTCGTCGGGGATGAAGTGGAGGTCGGCGAAGCCCCGAGGTGCCGGCGGCGGCGGCGGTGGTGGGGGCGGCGGCACCGGTGCCACCGTGCGGGGCCCGGCGGGCAGCGCGTCCACCGTCCCCTCGGCGAGCAGGCTCGCCGGCAGCTCGACGATGGCGGCGATGCCCACGACGACCGAGCCGCGCAGGCTGACCGCGACGCCGTGTCGGGCCGCCAGCACGGCCGTCACGTAGTGGCCGAGGTAGCGGGCCGGGGTGACGGTGACGGACTCCTTGCCGGCCAGGCGCTGGTTGGCGTGCTCGATCTCTTCGGGCGACATGCCGAGCCCGTGGTCGACGATCGTGACCGTGTAGCCGTCGGGCCCGGCGACGCCCGACACCTCCACCAGCTCGCGGGGCGGCGAGTGCCGCAGGCCGTTCTCGATCAGCTCGGCCAGCAGGTGGGCGAGGTCGGCCGAGGCGCCGCCGAGCACCATGGCGGGGTCGAGGGTGCGGACGAGCACCCGCTCGTAGTTCTCGACCTCGCCGAGCGCGGCGCGCACGACGTCGGACACGTGGACGGGCGGCTGCCACGACGCCGAGGCGGGGGCGTCGGAGAGCACCAGGAGCGACTCGGCGTTGCGCCGGAGGCGGGTGGCCAGGTGGTCGAGCTTGTACAGCTTGGCGAGGTGCTTGGGGTCGTGCTCGTCGCGCTCGAGCTCGCCGACGACGTCGAGCAGGCGGCTGAGCAGGTTCTGGTTGCGCCGGCCGAGGTTGACGTACGACTCGGCGACGTTGCGGCGCAGGGCCGCCTGCTCGACCGCGAGGCCGATCGCCGAGTCCTGCACGTCGTTGAAGGCCCGGGCCACATCCGCGACCTCGTCGCGGGCGTTGACCCGGATGGGATCGGCCTCGGGCACGACGAGGTCCTCGCCCGACGGGGCGTCGAGGATGTCCTGGACCGCGACCGGAAGGCGGTAGTTGGCCATGGCGCGGGCCTTGACGCTGAGGTCGCGCAGCGGCCGGGTGATCGAGCGGCTGACCAGCCAGGCGACGAGGAGGGCCGCCACGACGAGCGCCAGGGCGCCGCCGAGGTAGAGCCGCCGGCGCTGGTCGGCGTCGGCGCGCAGCTCGCCCGCCCGCTCGTCGAGCACGGCGACGACGTCGTCGCGGAAAGCGGGGTAGCCGCCCTCGGCACCGAGCGGCGTGGCCGCCAGCACCGCCCGCGGGTCGACGACTCCGGTGTCGCGGATGATCTGGTCGGCGAGGTCGGGCAGGGCCGTCACCCTGGGGTTGGCGGCCAGGTCCGCCGCGGCCGCGGTGTAGGGCCCGGTGCCCCGCACCTGGACCGCGGTGTTGTTGCGCTCGACGTCGCGTCGCAGCGACGCGATCTCGGCCGCCTCGACGGGCTGGTCGACGCCGCCGGGACCGGTGCCGACGTAGATGAGGCGCTCGGCGAGCTGGGCGACGGCGTCGGTGGCGTGCGAGCCGTAGTGGACGAGGTCGTCGCCCTGGCGGATCTCGGGGTCGACGACCTCGAGGGAGAACCGGTCGTGCGAGGCGAACAGCGTGGCGATCATGCTCGTGTACCCGGCGAACACGGTGTGCGCCGCCTCGCGGTTCCACGGGCCGGGCGTGGCGCTGGCCGCGTCCGCCTGATCCCGCAGGCCGGGGAGGTCGACCAGCGACTCGAGGGCGGCCGCGTAGTCGTCGCGCAGGCGGTCGCGCTGGCCCGAGATCGAGTGGTGCAGGGCCGTCGCGGCGGTGTCGGTGCGCTGGCGGGCCGAGTTGCTGTCGGTCACTTCGAGCGTGAGGGCGTCGCCGACGCCGATCATGGCGAGGAGGGCGAGGTTGCGCTCGTCCTGCAGGGCGCCGATGAGGCCGGCATGGCCCACGGAGGCGTTGGCGAGGCCGGTCTGACGGCTGACGCTGTCGGACACCGACGTGGTGGCCGACACGCCGATGACGACGGCCGCGACGAGGCCCACGAGCGGGAGGGCCAACGCCCCGGCGACCTTTGCCCGGATCGGGATCCGTCGTAGCACCGTCAGCTCCGTTTCGTCGTTCGTCGGAGCCGAGGACCTCGACGGGATCCCAGCATCCCCAGCGTTCACGGCGCGGACACGCGCCGGTACGGAGGGCAGTTTTCTACTCCTCCGGTTGTCGCGCAACCAGTTGACGTTCGTCACACGTCTGACATGGACGATTCCGGCCGGTAGACGCGCCAGACGTCGGAGGCGACGGCGGTGACGGTCAGGCCCCGGCGGGCCAGGTCCTGCGCCTGGCCGGGGTCGCCGTCAGTCGTCCTTCAGCGCCACTGCGTTGGGCGTGACGTTCATCTTCGGCTCGTACGCGGCGTCCTCGACCGCACGGGCCTCCCCGGCGACGTCCCGGCGCAAGGCGGCGCGGCAGGTGGCGCACGGGCCGTAGTACCGGTCGTCGGCGTCGGTACCGCAGCGCGGGCAGGTGAACGAGAGCAGGTCGGTCACGCACCCGAGGATGGCACGCGCCCCCTCCCCCGCACGCGCATCCCCCGGGGCGCACGGCCGCGCCGGCCTCCGCGTCGACGTCCCGCCTGGCGGGGCCTGCGGTGCCCGTCGCCGGTGACGGCGACATGGGCGGTTGTCCACAGTCCACAGGGTGCCGACAGCAAATCCACAGGGTTGCCCCTCTCGTAGCGCACAGGGGCGTCGCCGTACCGTTCCCGGCATGCCGACCTTCGAGGTGACCCTGCGAGACGGAGCCGTCACGACGGTCGACGGCGCCGACAGCTACCAGCAAGAGGGCCCGATGACCACGTTCTTCCGCCGTGGCGACGGCCGCGACGTGATCGACTCGTGGAGCACGCGGATGGCCAGCTTCCGCACCGCCGACCTCACGGTCGTCCGCCGCTGCGAGCCGGCCGGTCTGCGGGCGGTCGCGGGCTGACGCCGAGCCGCCGGGCCACCCGCCGGCTCAGCCGGCCGGGTCCTGCGCCGGACGCCAGTGCAGGTAGGCCGGCTCGAAGAACTTCTCCTCGTCGGGCACCACGAGGTTCTCGCTCAGGTCCAGCTCGGTGACCAGCTGCTCGCACTGGGTCCCGAACGTGTTGTAGTCGGACATCCAGACCATGAACACGGCGTGCCCGTCGGCCTCGGCCAGGATCTCCTCGGCCCGCTCGGCGGGATCGAACGAGCCGTTGCGCTCGCCGTAGTCGACCCAGTCGACCCGCTCGGGCGCGGCGAGCGTCGGGTACGCCATCTCGACGAGGTCGTCGGGCATGTCACGCGCGTAGGCCGGACCGAGCTGGTCGGGGCAGTAGACGACCACGTCTCCGGGCTGGGCCCGGTCGCGCACCGCCGCGGCCACGTCGGCCGACTGGGTGCGCTGGAAGTAGTTCACCCAGACCACGCCGAACATCGACAGGGCGACGAACACTCCCCCGGCGACGAGGGTCGCCCGGGCCGGGAGCCGGGCGAGGCCGACCGCGACGGCGAGGAGTATGAGCGGTACGACGGTTGCCGCGTAGCGGCCCTGGAACGTGGCGTTGGTGGCGTAGCCGACGAGCGTCCCGACGGTGATGACGAGGGCGACCACCGCCAGCTCCCACCGCACGGTCGGGCCGGTGCGCACGTCGAGGTCGACGATCGAGCCGGCGGCACGGACCGCGAAGAGGCCGAGCAGGGCCAGGACCAGCACGACCGCGCCGTACAGCGACGCCTCGGTGACGGTGCCACCGCCCATGTCCATCAGCGTGGTCTGGACGATGGCCGTGGGCCGGAACGGCGAGCCCCACGGCGTGCCCGTGTGCGCCGACTGGTAGAGGAAGCCGCCGATCCACGGCAGGAACAACACACCTCCCGCGGCCACGGCCGCGACGACGCGGACGGTCGCCGGCCGGTCTTCGGGGCGCCGCCACGCGCGCAACACGAGGATCAGCCCGACGGCGGCGACCAGGTAGAAGGCCCAGTAGTGCGTGAGGAGCAGGAGGCCCGAGATCAGGGTGACGCCCCCGAGCCGCGCCCAGGACGGCCGTTCGAGAGCGTCGGTCAGCAGCAGGTACCCGGCCAGAACGAGCAGCATGACCAGCGAGTACATGCGGGTCTCGGTGGCGTAGCGCACCGCGAACGGCGACAGGGCCAAGCCGACCAGGGCCCAGCGGGCGCCGGCAGTGCCGGCGAGGCGGCGGCCGGCGATCCAGGCCAGGGGCAGGGTGGCCACCGAGATGATCCCCGAAAGCGCCCGCACGGCGGCGTCGGACTCGCCGACCACCCGCATCCAGAAGTGGAGGACCAGGTAGTAGAGCGGAGGGTGACCGTCGTGCCACAGGGCTTCGAGCAGGTCGGAGACGTGAAGGCGGGCGATGTTGACGCTCAGGGCCTCGTCGAGCCACAGCGGCGAGCGCTGCACGAACCGGGCGACGACCCCCACCGCGACGACGGCGACGAGAGCCGCCGTGCCGGCCCACGCAGGGAGCCGCCTCGCGGTGGCAGCAGCACCGCGCTCGGCCCCCTCACCACCCTCCTCTGACGCGCCGACCCCGTCGGAGTCGACGTCGCCGTTGACCACCGTGCGCATGAGCCGCGGAGCGTAGCAACGGTTCCGGTCGCCCTCGGCATCCCCGGCACGGCATCCCCGCGGCACGGCCCGCGGCGCCCCGCCAGGAATGGGACCTCGGATCGGGGACTTCGGTACAGTGGCCAGCCACGTCCGCCGCGCTGAGGGAGAGCGATACGTGAGTGAGCACGAGACCAGCACCGCCGCGCCCTCGGCGCAGGGCGACGGCGCCGGCAGCATCGTCATCATCGGTGCAGGCCCGGCCGGTCTGACCGCGGCACAGGAGCTGGCCCGGTCCGGCGTGACGTCCACGGTGCTCGAGGCCGACGACGTCGTCGGGGGCATCAGCCGCACGGTGCAGCGCGATCGGTGGCGCTTCGACATCGGCGGGCACCGCTTCTTCACCAAGGTGAAGCGGGTCGACGACTTCTGGCACGAGATCCTCGACGACGACGACTTCATGCTGCGGCCCCGCTCGAGCCGCATCTACTACGAGGGCAAGTTCTACGACTACCCCATCAAGCTCGGCAACGCCCTGCGCAACCTCGGTCCGATCGAGGCCGTGCGGTGCGGGTTGTCGTTCCTGTGGGTGCGGGTGCGGCCGCCGAAGGACCAGTCGACGCTCGAGGGCTACGTGGTCTCCAACTACGGCTGGCGGCTCTACGGGCACTTCTTCAAGGCCTACAGCACCAAGGTCTGGGGTGTCCCGCCCTCCGAGATCAGCGCCGAGTGGGGCGCCCAGCGCATCAAGGGCATGACGCTCTGGAGCGCCGTGTGGGAGCCCCTGCGGGCCCGGCTGGCCGGTGCCCGTCAGGACAAGTCGAAGCAGGTCACCAGCCTGATCGAGCAGTTCCAGTACCCCAAGTACGGCCCCGGCATGATGTGGGAGCGCTGCCGCGAGGTCGTCGAGGCGGCCGGCACCAAGGTCATCATGGAGACCCCGGTGACGAAGATCCGCCACGAGGGTGGGCGGGCCATGGCCGTCGTGGCCGAGACCGACGGGGTCACCACCGAGTACCGCGCCGACCACGTCGTGTCGTCGATGCCGTTCTCGCTGCTCGTCAAGGCGATGGACCCGCCGGCCCCCGCCGAGGTGCAGGCCGCCGCCGACGACCTGGCGTTCCGCGACTTCCTGTCGGTGGCGCTCGTCGTCCCGGCCGACAAGGTGCCGTGGACCGACAACTGGATCTACATCCACGCCCCCGAGGTCAAGACCATGCGCGTGCAGAACTTCGGCTCGTGGTCGCCGTACATGGTCAGCGAGGGCCGCAACGTGCTCGGCCTCGAGTACACGGTCGAGGAGGGCGACGAGTGGTGGTCCGCCTCCGACGACGAGCTCATCGAGAAGGGCAAGGTCGAGCTCGAGGCCCTGGGCCTGGTCGACGCCGCCGACGTCGAGGCCGGCTACGTGGTGCGCATGCCCAAGGCCTATCCGGTCTATGACGACGCCTACCAGGCCAACGTCGAGGTGCTGAAGGCCTGGCTCACCGAGAGCACGCCGAACGTGCACCCGATCGGGCGCAACGGCATGCACCGGTACAACAACCAGGATCACTCGATGTACACGGCCATGCTCACGGTCGAGAACATCGTCGACGGGGCCGACCACGACATCTGGGCGGTCAACGTCGAAGAGGAGTACCACGAAGAGGGCGACGACCCGACCGAGGCTGCCGCCGGGGCCAAGGGCACGGGGCGCGACGCTCCGATCCTGCCCCGCAAGCCGCGGGTCTGACCGCCGCCGGGGCGCCGGCGACGGATCGGGGGGCCGCCGCCACCCGGCGCCCTGTCGGGACAGCTAGGCGGTGGCCGGCGACGGATCGGGAGACCGCTCCCCCGCCGACCCGCCCGTGTCGTCCTCGGAGCCGCCGGTCCCGGCGCCTCCCTCGGCGTCCGGCGTCGCCGTCTCGTTGCCGGCCCGCGACTCCCACAGGGCGACGACGCCGGCGGCCGCGCACACCGCGAGCGTCGGGTACAGCGGCATCTTGAACCGCGGGTCGCCGAACGTCGCCAGCGGCGAGATGAGCTGGGCCAGGCCCCCGGCCACGAGGAACAGGGCGCGGGCATGGTGGCGCCGACGCAGCAGCACGACGCCCCCACCGATGGCGAACACGCCCACGACCGCGTAGAAGCCGGTCGCCGTGGCCCGCAGCACCCCCCGGGTCGAGTCGGAGAACAAGGGGCGCGCCCCGAAGTCCTCGGCCACCAGGAGCCCGTCCCAGTCGTTCTGCAGCGTGTAGCGCAGCTTGGACGGCGTGCGGCGCAGCGTCTCGCCGGGGTTCTCGCGCATGTAGGTCAGGGCGCGGTCGATGTTCTCGGAGTTGCGACGGGTCTCGGACTCGGGCCGGCGCAAGCCCTCGGCCGTGTAGCAGTGGGCGCCGAGATCGCCGAAGCCGCCCGTGGCGCCGGGGTTGTGGCCGAGGCACAGGTTGTCGCCGAAGTTCAGCGACAGCGCCACCGGCTCGTCCATCACCGCGGTGCTGCGGATCGACCACGGGACCAGCACCACGAGCGCCGTCGCCAGCACCACCCCCAGGCGCCACAAAGCCGCCTTGGCGCCCCGGCCCCACCACAACAGCAGGAGGAACGGCGCCATCACCGCCGACACCGGGCGCACGAGCAGCACCAGGCCGAACAGGCCGCCCACCACGGCGAGGCGGGCCACGCCGGGCGCCTCGGCCGCGGCGCGATCGCCGAGCAGCACGATCAGCAGCAGCACGAGGAGGAAGAGGAACAGCGTCTCGGTCAGCACGATGCCGCTGTGGAACACGAGGTTCGGCCACACCGCCCAGATGCCGGCCGCGACGAGGCCCACGGCGGGGCCGGCCAGCCGCCGACCGAGCACGTAGACGAGCCCGATCGTGGCGACGGAGAGGCCCACGTTGAGCCAGACGGCCACGTCGAACGCCGAGACCGTGCCGGGCAGCACGAGGCGCGCCAGCCAGGCGGCGCCGCCGAGCGCCAGCGGGTAGCCCGGCGGGTAGTACGCGGTGAGCCCCTGGTCGGCCCCGAAGCCGTAGCGGTAGCCGTCGCCCGCGGCCAGGTGGTCGGCCAGGATCAGGTACAGCACCGGGTCGCGCAGCTCGACCGGCTGCTTCATGCGCAGGGCCCACGCGATCCGCAGGACGGTGCCCACGACCACGACGGCGAGCAGGGCCCACCGCACGCGGCGAGACGCGGCAGGCACCGGCGGCAGCGCTCGCCTCCCCCAACTCAGGAGCGCATGAGACATGGCGCGCCACAGTAGCCACCTCCCACTCCAGCCACCGCGCCCGTGACAGCGACCGCCGCGAACGGGGGCGGCGGCGTCGAACCCTCGGCGGGACCTCGCCCGGAACTAAGGTTCCCAAGCCGACCGCTCGGGCTGAAGGCCCCGGCGCCAACCGCAGGGGGAGCGGCGCGGCACCATCCGATGAGCACCACCGCGACCACACCGGAGACCGTCCCACCGCCACACGGGGACGACGCCGGTCCCGAGGGGCCACGCGCCGAGCGCGCCCCGCGGACCGCGACCGCCGCGGCGCGCCCCGGAGTCCGCCGGTTCTGGTGGTGGCTCGCCGGCATCACCCTCGCGGGACTGGCCGTGCGCCTGATCTACCTCGTGGGCTGGCGCACGCCCTGGCTGGTCGTCGGCGACCCCTACTACTACCACCAGGGCGCCAACCTGCTCGCCGACGGCGAGGGCTACGTGCACCCGTACCAGTACCTCCTGTTCGGGGTGCGCATGCCGGGCGCGGACCACCCGCCCGGGTTCATGACGGTGCTGGCCGGGTTCTCGTGGCTCGGCTTCCGCTCGTTCTTCCAGCACCAGGTGATCTCGTGCATCATCGGCGCCACGGGTGTGGCGGCCATGGGCGTCGCGGGGCGGCGCATCGCCGGCGAACGGGTCGGGCTCATCGTGGCGGTGCTCGCCGCCCTCAGCCCCAACCTCTTCTACTTCGACGCCATGGTCGTGTCCGAGTCGATGATGGTCGCCACCACGGCCGCCATCCTGTGGGCGGTCTACCGCTGGTGGGACCGGCCCTCGGTGCGCAGCGCCGCGGTGTTCGGCCTGGTGATCGGGGTGGCGGCCCTGGTGCGGTCCGAGTCGATCCTGCTCGGCCCGCTGCTCGCGGTCCCCCTCGTGTGGTGGCGCCGCCGGGCCGTCCGGGACGACAGGACGGCCCCCGACGAGTCCGGCCCCGACGGCGCGGACCCCGCAGGCGGCGAGCCGCGCCGGGGGTGGGCGGCATGGGTCCCGCAGCTCGCGGCCGCCGGCCTCGTGGCGCTCGTCGTCGTCGCGCCGTGGGTCGGGTACAACATGTCCCGCTTCGAGGAGCCGACCACGCTGTCGGCCCAGCTCGACCAGACCTTCGGCACCGCCAACTGCGAGTCGGTCTACGAGGGCGACCGCGTCGGGTACTGGTCGCTCGCCTGCATCCAGGAGACCGAGCACCTCGTCCCCGAGGGCGACGCCTCGGCCCAGGGCAAGGGGTTCCGCGAGATCGCCTTCCGCTACGCCCGCGAGCACCGCGACCGGCTCCCGTACGTGGTGGCCGCCCGGGTGGGCCGGACGTTCGGGCTGTACCAGCCCCAGGAGCAGCTGCAGCTCGACCGCTCGGTCGACCAGAAGGAGACCGTGCTCGGGCAGATCGGCATGGTGGTCTGGTACGGCATCGCGGTCGCGGGAGCCATCGGGCTGATCGGCCTGCGCCGCGCCGGGCGCCCGATCTTCCCGATCCTGGCCATCGTGGGCAGCGTCGTGGTGGTGGTCGCCGTCGTGTACGGCAACACCCGGTTCCGCCTCCCCGCGGAGCTGGCGCTGATGATCCCTGCCGCAGTGTCGCTCGACGCCGCCCTCGGCGGGATGCGTCGCCGCTGGGACGCCTGGAACGCCGAGCGCCGCGCCGTCGGCGCGGCCGCCATCGCCAACCCACCGGCCCCTGGCACCGACGACGCGGACGGCGCCCGACCCGAAGACACCTCCGGGCGCACCGACGCCGTGGGCGCGTCCGACGACACCCCCGCCGATCCACCGGGCGGGCTGGGTTCGTCGAGCGGGCGGTTCGCGGGCTTCGACGGCGTGCGGGGGCTCGCCGCGCTCGGCGTGCTGGTCACGCACGTCGGACTGAAGGTCGGGTTCACCACGCGGGACGTCACCGGCAACTACCTCGCCCGGCTCGACGTCGGCGTGGCCATCTTCTTCGTGCTGTCCGGCTTCCTGCTGTACCGGCCCTTCGTCGCCCGCCGGCTCGACCGGCGCCCGCGTCTGGACACCCGCACGTACCTGCGCAACCGCGCCCTGCGCATCTACCCGGCGTACTGGCTGGCGTTGACGGTGCTCGTCGTGGTCCTCGACGTGCGGGGCCGCGACGACATCCAGGGCCTGTGGGACTTCGTCACGTACTACGGGCTGCTGCAGAGCTACTCGGCGCACACCGCCCTCGGCGGGTTGCAGCAGGCCTGGACCCTCACCAACGAGGTCGCGTTCTACCTGCTGCTGCCGGTGTGGGCGTACGCCGCGTCACGTCTGGGGCGCCGGCTCGCCGCCCGCCGGGCGTTCATCGGGGAGCTCGGTGCACTCGGCCTCGCCGCCGCGGGGGCGCTGGCGTTCCGGTACTGGGTGCACACCATCGACGCCAGCGACGTGACGCAGGGGACGATCGACCCCCGCATCCACTGGCTGCCGGCCAACTTCCACATGTTCGTGCCCGGGATGGCCCTGGCCCTCGTCCTCGAGTGGTCGCGCCGACGTGACGAGCCCCTGCGCCTGCTCGACTGGCCCCGTCGCCACCCCCTGGTCTGCTGGGTCGGCGCGGCGGCCTGCTTCTGGGTCGTGTCCGAGCCGCTCGGGCTCGGCTTCGAGGTGGGCACGAACGACCCGGCCACGTCGATGGTGAAGGAGGGCCTGTACGCGGCCGTCGGGTTCCTCGTCGTCTTGCCGGTCGCCCTGGCAGGTGCCACGCTTCCCCGCTCGCTCCGCTGGCTGGGCAGCCGTCCGATGGTGGTGCTCGGGGTGCTGTCGTACGGCATCTACCTGTGGCACGAGGGGGTACTCGACATCTACCGCGACATCCGCGACCTCCCGGTGTTCACCGGCTCGATGCCCGCGGCCCTCGTGGCCACGATCTGCGGCAGCGTGGTCGCGGCGGCCGTGTCCTACGTGCTGGTCGAGCGACCGGCGCTGACGCTGAAGGACCGGCGGCGGCACCTGTTCGACGAGTGGCGACCCGTGGGCCTGCCCGCAGCGACACCCGAGCCGGCGGCGGCGCCATGACCGACGAGACGGCGACCGAGGTGCCCGCCACCGAGGACCCGGTGACCGAGGAGCCAGTGACCGAAGACCAGGTGACCGAGGAACCGGTCGACGAGGAACCGCCGAGGGACGGCCGGGTGCCGGACGGCCCGGCGGACGACGAACCGGTGACCGGAGATCCGCCGGACGACCAGGCGCCCGGAGGAGGGTTCGTCGGCTGGCTCGGCCGTCACCGCTGGCTGGTCCCCACCGTCATCGTCGGCATCGTCATCGCCATCCCCCTCCGCGGCGTGTTCCGGGCCCCCGGCCCGCCGATGGAGGAGGGGTTCATGATCGTGTTCCCCGAGCGCCTCCTGCACGGGGACATCCCCAACCGCGACTTCCTGCACCTCTACGGCCCGGGCAGCATCTGGACGATCGCCGGCTTCTTCGAGGTGTTCGGCGTCTCCATGTGGACCGAGCGGCTGGTGGGCCTGCTGCAGCTGGTTCTGCTGATCTCGGGCGTGACCGTGATCGGGTACCGGTGGGGTCGCTACATCGCCGCGCTGAGCGGCACGATCACCGCCATCGTCATCATCCCGCCGATCGGCGTGACGGCCCTGGCCTGGGTCGGGGGCATCGGCTTCGCGGTGTGGTCGGTGGGCACGGCGGCGCGGGCCCTCGACCCCGGCCGCAACCGGGCCCGCGGCCTCACCGTGGCCGGGCTGCTGGCCGGGGCGGCTCTGCTGTTCCGCCCCGACCTCGTCCTGTGCCTCGGCCTCTCGCTCGGCGTGCTGTTCGTGTTCGCCCTCGACGGTGCCGGTCGGAAGCGACTGGCGCTGGGTGCGGCCCTCGGCGTGAGCCCCTACCTGGTGCACCTGGCGCTGGCCGGGCCGGGCAACGCCATCCGGGGCATGGTCCTCGAGCCCGTCTTCGACCTGCGGTCGGGGCGCCGGCTGCCGTTCCCGCCCCCACACGACGAGTACACGAGCTTCCTCAACCGGGCCTTCGCCTTCCGCAAGTTTCCCTGGCCCCTGCCCGCGCCCGAGCAGCCGATGCAGATCTTCCTGTTCTTCTGCGCGGTGTTCGGGATCGCCGTGCTGCTCCTCGCGATCGCCGTGTGGGCCAAGCGACGGGGCAGCGAGCACGGTTGGCGCCTCATCGCCCTCAGCCTGCTGGCCGTCGGCCTGTTGCCGCAGACCGTGCAGCGGGCCGACACGGCCCACATGTCGTGGGTCGGCTGCGTCGGCCTGGGCTTGCTGCCGATGTTCCTGGCCGAGGCCGCCCGCCTGCGGGGCGTGCGCCCGGTCGTGGCCCACACCGTGGTGCTGGCGCCGCTGGCGCTCATGCTGCTGTTCCCCCACTTCACGTACCGCTGGTACGCCGACTACGCAGGTCAGAGCGTCGGCTACGACCGGCACTTCTACTCCGTCGACCACGACGGGCGCAGCTTCTACTACGGGCGCAGGGACGTGGGCGTCGCCGCCGAGGAGATGTTCGCCGACATCGACCGCCTGACCGAGCCCGGCGACCGGCTGATCGTCGGCCCCGGCGACCTCGCGGTCACGCCCTACAGCGAGTCGTACCTCTATTACCTGCTGCCCGACCTCGAGCCGGGTACCCGCTACATCGAGATGGACCCGGGCGTCGCCAACGCCGACGACTCGGGCCTGGACGACGAGCTGCGGGCCGCCGACGTCGTGATCCTCTCGACGATGTACGACAACTGGCACGAGCCGAACACGTCGATGGACCCCGGCTCGGACGCACCGAACCAGGTGCTCGACGACGAGTTCTGCCTCGTCGACAGCTACGGCGACAACTCGGCGTCGACAGGGCGACCGGACGCTCCCATCTTCGAGCTCTACATCCGCTGTGACCAGGGGGTGGACGGCGAGTGACGGGGGCATCGACCGGCGGCGCGCGCACCGCCCCCGACGACGAACATCAGTGGTCTCCCACGCAGGGTGACACCACGGGACAGAGACGCGACGTGACGAGTACCGTTCGCACGAGCAACGACGTCTGGGGATTCGCATGAAAACGCTCGTCATCATCCCGACGTACCTCGAAGCCGAGAACATCGCGGATGTGCTCGGGAAGGTGCGTACGGCGGCGCCGCACGCCGACATCCTCGTCGTCGACGACGCCAGTCCCGACGGCACCGCCGACCTCGCCCGGGCCGCCGCCGACGAGCTGGGCCAGATCGAGGTGCTGGCCCGCCCCGGCAAGGGCGGGCTCGGGGGCGCCTACCGGGCCGGGTTCCAGCATGCCTTCTCCCACGGCTACGAGGTGGTCGTGCAGATGGACGCCGACCTGTCGCACCCGCCCGACCGCCTGCCGGCGCTGCTCGCCGAGGTCGACCAGGGCGCCGACATCGCCATCGGGTCGCGCTACGTCAAAGGGGGCGCCACCGCCAACTGGCCCCTCGTGCGCAAGGTGCTGTCGCGGTCGGCCAACGTCTACGCCTCGCTGATGCTGGGGCTCGGCGTGCGCGACGCCACGGCCGGGTTCCGGGCCTACCGGGCCGACATCCTCTCCGAGGTCGAGGCGAGCGCGACCAAGGCCACCGGCTACGGGTTCCAGCTCGAGCTGTCGTACCGCGCCCACCGGCTGGGGGCGACCATCGTCGAGGTGCCCATCACCTTCAACGACCGTGTCCGCGGCGTGTCGAAGATGTCCTGGCACATCATCGGCGAGGCCATGTCGCTCGTCGCCTGGTGGGCGCTGCGCGACCGCGTGCTGCGGCGGAGCGGCCCGATCGCCAAGCGCCCGGCTCGGGCCGTGGAGGGGGGCTCCCCTGCGGTGACCGTGGCCGACGACGTGCCCGCCGGCGTGGCCACGGGTGGGGTGCCCGACAACCCGGCCGCCCGCGAGCCCGACGTCGAGGCCGCCGCCAACTGACCGGCGGCCCCGGGTGCGCCGGCTGGCTGCGAGGCCGCCGGCGGACGCAGGTCAGTACGGCCAGTTCTCGCCCGAGTGGCCCAGCAGGCGCGTGGCCTTCGGCAGCTTGGCGACGATCAGCACCTTGATGGCGACGTTGCGGGCGAACCAGGGCAGCTGCGCCAGCTGGCGGCCGACGTTGGCGAGCCGCGCCGTGCCGGTGACGGGTTCGCGCACGTACTGGGCCAGCGAGCGGCTGCGCCCCGCGTAGCGCCACCTGCCCGAGAAGGCGAGCGTGGTCGCCAGGGCCAGCGTGACCCCGACCGACGAGAACGAGTCGTGCACGAGCACGGACCCACCGTCGACCACCTTCGCGCCCCACGTGGCGATGTCGTCGCTCGCCGGCTTGTAGCGGTGCGCGCCGTCGATGTGCAGCAGGTCGATCGGCCCCGGCACGTCGTCGAGGGCGTCGTGGCTGAACTTGCGGACGTAGGTGACCCGCTCGCGCACCCCGGCGCGCTCGAGGTTGGTGAGGAAGACCTTGCTGTCGACCGCAGCCTCGTCCTCGAAGCCCTCGATCTCCTGCGGGCCCCGATCGTTGCCCGCGTGCGGGTCGATCGCCACGATCTCGGCACCCTCGGGTGCGGAGCGGGCGATGGCGATCATGGAGCGCCCGCGGAAGCTGCCGATCTCGACGATCCGACCCGTGGCGGGCACCGCCGAGGCGAGCGCGACGACGCGTGCCACCTGCTCGGGGCTGAACCACCCCTCGACCCCCTCGAGGGCCTGGTCGAGGTCGGACATGACGACGTCGTCGCTGCTGGACATGGCTGCTCCGTCGAGTCGGGCGCACTCCCCCGAGCGTTGGTGCGCTGGCGCGGAAGTCCGTAGCATACGGCCGATCCGGTACCCGAGGCTCAACCACGAACGGGCCCGCTGTGCCACCTACCATGGCGGGCGCAACATTCGGCCGAGCGCACGGCGACCGGCACTGGGGATGAGAAGGACGACCACCTGTGAGCGACGCCGTGCCTGATGCCATCGACCCCGTCGCCAAGATCGGTGATCTCGCCGCAGCGGCCGGTGTCCGGCGCATCCACGTGCTCGCCTGGCGCGACCTCGAAGACGTCGAGGCCGGGGGCTCCGAGGTCCACATCGCGGAGGTGGCGAAGCTGTGGGCCACCGCCGGGCTCGACGTGACGATGCGCACGTCGTGGGCCCAGGGCCAGCCCACCGAGACGGTGCGCGACGGCTACAAGGTCGTCCGGCGCGCCGGCCGCCACATGGTCTTCCCCCGAGCGGCGCTGGCCGAGATCCTCGGCCGCACCGGCCCCCGCGACGTGCTGGTCGAGATCTGGAACGGCATGCCGTTCCTCAGCCCGATCTGGAACCGGGGTCCGCGGGTCATCCTCCTGCACCACGTGCACGCCGAGATGTGGAACATGACCCTCGGCGACACGCTCGGGCCGATCGGCGCCATGTTCGAGGCCAAGGTGGCGCCACCGCTCTACCGCAGCTCGGCGATCGCCACCCTGTCCGAGTCGTCGAAGCGCGAGCTGGTCGACGAGCTGGGGTTCCGCGACGACCGGGTCACGGTCGTGCACCCCGGGATCGACCCGCGCTTCTCGCCGGGCGGCGAGCGCAACCCCGAGCCGATGGTGGTCGCCGTCGGTCGCCTCGCGCCCGTGAAGCGCTACGACGTGCTCGTCCGCGCCGCCCACCACGCCCGCCAGCAGGTCCCCGGCCTGCGCCTCGTCATCGTGGGCGACGGGTACGAGAAGCCGCGGGTCGAGGCGGTCATCGACGAGCTCGACGCCGGCGACTGGGTGGCGCTGCGCGGCCACGTGACGGACAGCGAGCTGGTCGACCTGTACCGTCGCACCTGGATCGTCGCGTCCGCCTCGGCGCGCGAGGGGTGGGGTATGACCATGACCGAGGCGGCGGCGTGCGGCACGCCCGCCGTCGCCACCCGCATCGCAGGCCACGCCGACGCCGTCCGCGACGGGCGGTCCGGCCTGCTGGCCGACCACGACCCCGCCAGCCTCGGCGACGCCATGGCCCGGGTGCTCGGCGACCAGGCACTGCGGGCCCGCCTCGGCGAGGGTGCGCTCGCCTGGGCCGGCGAGCTCACGTGGTCGAACACGGCGACGCGCCTCATGCGGGTGGTCGCCGACGAGGTGGCGCGGCGCCGCTCGCCTCGATGAGGATCCCGTTCCCCCGGCTGGCGCAGGCGGTCCGCCACCGGCGGCCGCTGCTGGCCACCGTCGCGCCCGCACCGACCCCCGCTCCGGCGGCCCGGGCGAGCCGGGCATCGGCCCGCACGTCGCGGCGCCCCGACCGGGGCCCGCTGCTCCGCCTGCTCGGCGGGCTCGCGCTGGTGGCCTACGTCCCCCTGCTGCTCACGCAGCGGGGCTGGGTGAGCGCGGACACGAAGACCTACCTCTACCTCGACCCGTCCAAGCTCATGAGCCGGGCCTGGTCGATGTGGGACCCGTCGATCGGCCTCGGCACGGTCACCCACCAGAACGTCGGCTACCTGTGGCCGATGGGGCCGTTCTACTGGGCGCTCGACAGGATCGGGGTGCCCGACTGGGCCGCCCAGCGCATCTGGTGGGGCACGATCATCTTCGCGGCGGGCGCCGGGGTCGTGTACCTCCTCCGCACCCTCGGCTGGGGCGACGGCCCCGGGGTCACCAGCGCCACGTTCGTCTACGCGCTGACGCCGTACCTGCTCACCCTCGTGGCCCGACTGTCGGCGATCCTGCTCCCGTTCGTGGCGCTGCCCTGGCTCGTCGCGCTCGACCATCCGCACCGCGCGCACGAAGGGATGGCGCTACCCGGCGCTGTTCGCGCTGACCGTGGCGACGTGCGGGAGCGTCAACGCCACCGCGCTGTTGCTCGTCGGGGTCGCCCCGGCCCTGTGGCTGGCCCACGCCGTGTGGGTGGCACGCGAGATCTCGTTGCGCACCGCCGTCCGGGCCGTCCTGCGGCTCGGCGCGGTGACCGTGCCCTTGTCGGCGTGGTGGATCGCCGGCCTGTCGGTGCAGGGCACGAACGGCATCGAGATCCTCCGGTACACCGAGACGGCCCGCACCGTGGCCGCGGTGTCGGTCAGCCACGAGGTGCTGCGGGGGCTCGGCTACTGGTTCTTCTACGGCGGCGACCGCCTGGGCCCGTGGATCGAGCCCAGCGAGGACTACACGCAGTTCCTCCCGCTGATCGCGCTCACGTACCTCCTCCCGGTCCTCGGCCTGATGGGTGGCGTGGTCGCCCGCTGGCGCCACCGCGCCTACTTCGTGCTGCTGCTGGCCGTCGGCCTGGCGCTGGCGGTCGGCGCGTATCCGTGGAACGGCGGGTCGCCCTGGTCGCGGGCGCTCAAGGTCTTCCTGCTCTCCGATGTCGGGCTGTCGATGCGGAGCCTGCCCCGGGCCGTTCCCCTGGTGGCGCTCAGCCTGGCCGTGCTGCTCGGGGCGGGGGTCACCGCCGTGACGCGCCGCTGGACCAAGCGTGCGTTCCTGGTGCCGGCCGCGGTGGTGCTGATCGCGCTCCTGGCGCTGCCGCCGCTGTGGATGGGACGCTTCGTCCCCGAGAACCTGCGCCGCCCCGAGGCCGTGCCCGACTACTGGAACGAGGCGGCCGACCACCTCGACCGCCAGGGCGACGCCACGCGGGTGCTGGTCGTGCCGGGCAGCGACTTCGCCAGCTACCGCTGGGGGAACACCGTCGACCCCGTCCTCCCGGGCCTCATGGACCGGCCGTCCGTGCAGCGCGAGCTCATCCCCTACGGCTCGCCGGCCTCGGCGAACCTCCTCAACGCCTTCGACCTCGGGCTCCAGGAGCACACCGCCGATCCCGCCACCGTGGCCCCGATCGCCCGGCTGCTGCGTGCCGGCGAGGTGCTCGTGCAGAGCGACCTGCAGTACGAGCGGTACAACACCCCGCGGCCCCGGAACTTCTGGGAGTTCATCACGAGCGCGCCGGGGTTGGGGACGCCGACGGGGTTCGGCCCCGCCACCCCGAACCTCACGGTCGACGACGTCCAGCTCGAGGACGAGCTGATGTTCCAGACGCCCACCGACCTGCAGGATCCTCCCGAGCTGGCGGCCTTCCCCGTCACCGACCCGGTCGAGATCGTCACGACCCACCCCACCGACACCCCGGTGCTGGTGGCGGGTGACGGTGCGGGGGTGGTGGACGCGGCGGCGGCCGGCCTCATCGACGGCAGCGAGCTGATCCAGTACTCGGCGTCGATGACCGACGGCGAGATCGCCGACGCCGTCGACGCCGGCGCGACGCTCGTGGTGACCGACTCCAACCGCAACCGGGGCGAGCGCTGGACGACCGTGCGCCACACGCGGGGGTACACCGAGACGGCCGGCGAGGAGGCGCTGTCGACCGATCCGACCGACAACCGCCTGCCCCTGTTCCCCGAGCAGGGCGACGATGCCATGACGGTCGCGGCCGAGGGCGGCGACGTCGAGGCCCGGGCGACGAGCTACGGCAACCCGATCACGTTCACCACCGAGGAGCGGCCGTCGCTGGCGGTCGACGGCGACATGGAGACCGCCTGGCGCACCGCGGCGTTCTCCGACGCCCGCGGCGAGCGAATCGAGCTGACGCTCGCCGACACGACGACGACCGACCACGTCACGCTCACCCAGCCCACGAACGGGGGCCGCAACCGCTTCATCACCGAGGTGCGGCTCCGGTTCGACGGGGGCGACGCGATGGACGTCGAGCTGGGCCGTGAGTCGCGCGACGAACCCGGCCAGATCGTCTCGTTCCCGAGCCGCACCTTCGACACGCTGTCGGTCGAGATCCTGGCCGACTCGGCCGGTGTGGTCCCCCGCTACGCGGGTCAGTCGAGCCTCGGCTTCGCCGAGATCGCGATCGGCGACGACCCGCCGATGCAGGACGACGCCATCGCCGTGCCCACCGACCTGCTCGACGCGGTCGGAGACGACGACGTCGACCACCCGCTGGCGTTCAGCCTCACCCGGCAGCGGCAGGACGCCACCGACACCACGCGCATCGACGAGGAGCAGCGCCTCGAGCGCCTGATCTCCCTGCCGTCCACCCGGTCGTTCGCGGTCGAGGGCGACGTCCGGCTGTACCGCCGCAACCCGGCCTACATCATCGACGAGGTGCTCGGACGGCCCCACGACGGGTCGGTCACATGGGCGCGCTCGAGCTCCCGGCTGAACGGCGACGTGCACACCGCGTCCGCGGCGTTCGACGGCGACCCGGCCACCGCCTGGACGACCGTGCGCAGCCTGCCCCAGCGTCAGTGGGTCGAGGTGCTGCTGCCCGAGCCCGTCACGGTCACCAACATCCCGCTCACGGTCATCGCCGACGGCCACCACTCGGTGCCCACCGAGGTCGAGGTGTCGGTCGACGGCTCGGTCGTCGCCCGTGTCCCGCTGCCCGAGATCGTCGACAGCGAGTTCGACAACGCCGTCGAGACCGTCGACGTCCCCCTCCCCGAGGGGGTGACCGGCTCCGCCTTCCGCCTCCGGTTCACCGGTGTGCGCCCGGTGACGACCAACGACTGGGTCAGCGACGACGAGGTCGACCAGCCCGCGGCCGTCGCCGAGATCGGCCTTCCGGCCGAGCCCGTGCCGCCGTTGCCGGAGACGTTCGACTCGGGGTGCCGCTCCGACCTGCTGACGGTCGACGGCGAGCCGCTGCCCGTGCGGGTCACCGGGCCCACCGCCGACCTGCTGGCGGGCGGCCCGCTCCCCCTCCGGGTGTGCGGCGACGCACCGGTTTCCCTGGGCGCCGGCGACCACGAGATCGATGCCGTCGACGGCCAGGACACCGGCCTCGACCTCGACCGGCTCGTGCTGCGCTCGGCCCCCGGCGGGGCGGCCTCGGCGGCGGACGCCGGCACCATCACCCAGGAGGCGACCGCCGGCGAGGAGCGCACCCCGCAGCCCACCGTCGAGGTGGTGTCGGACGACCACGACCGCGCCCACGTCGAGGTCACCGGCGCGACGCCAGGAGAGCCGTTCTGGCTCGTCCTCGGGCAGAGCCACAACGTGGGCTGGACGGCCACCGCCGACGGCGAGGCCCTCGGCGAGCCCGAGCTGGTCGACGGGTTCGCCAACGGGTGGCTCGTCACGCCCACCTCGGCGTCGTTCGACGTCGACCTCCGGTTCGCGCCCCAGCGCCGCGTCGACCTCGCCATCGTCGTCTCGGCGATCGCCGCGCTGGTGTGCCTGGCCCTGCTGATCCGCCGCCCGCGCGTCGTCGTCGAGGCGCCCTCGTCGCTCGCCGAGCCCTACTCCTCGGTGCTCGCCTACCGCTACGACGGCGCGCTCCCGACCCGCCGGACCGCGGTGTGGACCGGGGTGGGCGTCGGCGTGCTCGGGCTGGTGCTCGCCGGGCCCGGCGTCGGGCTCGCGCTCGGCGTCGTCGCCGGCATCGGCGCCCGCCACGAGGCGTTCCGCCGCTACCTGCTGCTGGCCAGCCCGGTGGCGCTCGCGCTGTGCGCGGCGTACGTGATCTACATCCAGGTGCGGTGGTCACCGACGCCCAGCTTCGACTGGCCGATCGAGATGAAGCGGCCGCACCCGTTGGGATGGCTGGCGGTGCTCGTGCTCGTCGCCGACGTCATCGTCGATCGCGTGTGGCAATCACGCCGCACGGACACGACATGACGGTGTCCGACGGGTTCATCCTCGGTGTCGACCTCGACGGGGTGTGCGGCGACTACACGGCGGCGCTGCGTGACGTGGTCGCCGAGCGGACCGGGGTCACGCTCGACCGCCTGCCCCTCGAGCGCTCGTGGGACTTCAGCGAGTGGGGTCTGAGCCCGGCCGAGTTCGAGGCGCTGCACCAGGCGGCGGTGCTCGAGCACCGCATCTTCCGCACCATGCCGCCGATGCCCGGCGTCGCCGAGGCGCTGTGGCGGTTGTCCGACGCCGGCGTCTGGATCCGCATCATCACCCACCGGCTCTACGTGAACTGGGGCCATGCGACCGCCGTCGCCGACACCGTCGACTGGCTCGACGCCACCGGCATCCCCTACCGCGACCTGTGCTTCCTCGGGGCCAAGCCGCAGGTCGAGGCCGACTGCTACGTCGAGGACGCCCCGCACAACGTGATCGCGCTGCGCGAGAACGGGGCCCACGTGATCGTGTACGAACAGCCGTACAACCGGGCTGTCGACGGGCCGCGGGCCAGCGACTGGACCGGCGTCGAGGACCTCGTCGGCGCCCGTGTCACCGAGCTCGGCCTGTCGCTCCAGGCGCCGCTGCCGGGGTTCGAGGACGCCTCGAACCGCCTGCGCCGCGTCCGCCCCGGGGACGGCCCGCTCCCTCCCTCGTAGTGTCCCGTCCGGGTGCTCCCCCGCCCGGGCCTCGTCGCCGGCCGACCCGGCGACGGGTGCGCCGGCCCTAGTCTCACCGCATCGACCGGTCCGCCACCGCCGCCACCGCCGGTCTCCTGGTGGTGAGCGCCCTCCCGATCGCGCTGACGGCGTGGGCGCTGCTCGACGCGGCCCGCCGTCCCGAGTGGGCCTGGGCGCTGGCGGGGCGCCGCCGCGTGGTGTGGCTGGCCGCGATCCTGTTCGGGGGGATGACCCTCGTCGTCGGCCTCCTGGTGTCGAGCGTCTACCTGCTGCGGGTGCGCCCCGAGATCGGCGCCGCCGAGTCGGGAAGGCTGTCCGGCACCGGGGACGGCGGGCCGAACAGGCCCTCGGGCGGCGGCCCGTAGCGTCGGCGCAGGTGGTGCGCGATGGCCAGCACGCGGGCGCGCGGGGCCCAGTACGGGCCGCGACGGGACGGGTCGACCAGACCCACCACCAGGTCACCGAGGGCGATGAGCAGGCGGATCGTGGCGTGGTACAGCCCCGAGTGCTCGCGCACCATCAGCAGCGTGTTACGGAGCTGCAGGTAGTCGACGACGGCGGCGCGCGAGCCCACGTGCGTGTTGCGGACGTCGGCGCCCCGCACCACCCCGACCTGCCAGCCGGCCTGCTTGGCCCGGATGGCCAGCTCGGCCTCCTCGCAGTACGCGAAGTAGCGCTCGTCGAACAGGCCGACGTCGGCGAGGCACTCGCGTCGGGCGAGCATCAGCGTCCCGTGCGGGTAGCCGGCCGGCTCCCACCCCTCGCCGACCGTGGCCGCAGCGGGGATGGCGCCGAAGTAGCGGTCGAGGACGGGGGTGAGGTTGTCGCCGACGTCGGCCGAGGCCAGCCCGGCCCGGGGCTGGGCGGCCGACACGGCCACCAGGCGCTCGACGCAGCCCGGCAGCGGGTGGGCATCGTGGGGGCACACCGCGAGCCACGGTGCGGGGTCGTGGGCCAGGAACCAGCGGAACCCGATGTTGGCCCCCGGCCCGAACCCGGTGTTGGCGCCCGCCTCGACGAACTCGACGCCGAGGGGCAGCTCCGACCGCAACCGGGCCAGCGTCGCCGGCGTCGAGCCGTTGTCGACGACGACGATGCGCGGGACCACGCTCTGGTCGAGGAAGTCGCTGACTGTGCGCAGCACCGGGCCGGGGGTCTCGCGGTGCACGATCACGAGGTCGACGGCCGGGGGTGCCACGGCCGCGATCCTGGCGGCCACCGCCGGGCGGCGCCAACCCGGCTGCCGGCACCTCCACCCTTCTGCGGCCGTCCGCCGCCGCGACGGCAGGCAGCGCCGCCAGAACGGTCGGGGTCGACCTGCACCCGTCCCGCCAGGCGCACCCGCCCCGCCCGGCACGCCGCGGTGGCACGGGGCGCCGAGCGGCACCGGTAGGCTCGCCGGTTCGTGAGCGTGCCCGCTGCCGACCTCGATCCCGCCCGCCGCCTCCTGGCGTTCTGCGACGCCTCGCCGTCGCCGTACCACGCGTGCGCGACCGCGGCGGCGCTGCTCGGCGAGGCCGGGTTCACCCGCCTGGCCGAAGAGGCGGCGTGGCCGGGGGAGCCGGGGCGGTGGTTCGTCGTGCGCGGGGGCACGCTGGTCGCCTGGGCCACCGCCGGCGGGCACAAGCCCCACGACGGCTTCCGCATCGTCGGCGCCCACACCGACAGCCCGAACCTGCGGGTCAAGCCCCAGCCCGACGTGGTGCGGGCGGGCGTCCGCCAGATCGGCGTCGAGGCCTACGGCGGTGTGCTGCTCACGAGCTGGATGAACCGCGATCTCGGCCTGTCCGGCAGGGTCGCCGTCCGGCGCAACGGCACGGGGGCGATGGTCCGGTTGCTGCGGGTCGACCGGCCGGTGTGCGCCATCCCCCAGCTCGCCATCCACCTCGACCGCGAGGTGAACACCGCCGGCCTGGTCGTCGACGCGCAGCACCACCTCACGCCGCTGTGGGGCATCGAGCCGCCCGCCGGGGCGACGCCCAGCGCGGCCACCGGCGTCGCCGGGTTCGCGGGCTTCGTCGCCCACGAGCTCGGGGTCGACGCCGCCGACGTGCTCGGCTGGGACCTCATGCTCCACGACCTGGCCCCCGGGGCGATCGTGGGCCGCGACGACGAGCTGATCGGCTCGGCGCGCCTCGACAACCTGGCGTCGTGCTGGGCCGCCGTCGAGGCCCTGGCCGACGTGGCGCCGACCGCTGCCGAGGGGGCGGTGCCGATGGTGTGCCTCTTCGACCACGAGGAGGTCGGCTCGACGTCCGACCGGGGCGCGGCGTCGTCGCTTCTGCCCACGCTGCTCGAGCGGTCGGTCCTCGCCCGTGGCGGTGACCGGCAGGCGCTGCACCGGGCGCTCGCCCGCTCCGCGTGCCTGTCGGCCGACATGGCGCACGCCACCCACCCCAACTACGCCGACCGGCACGACCCCGAGCACCGCATCGCCCTCAACGGCGGCCCGGTGCTCAAGTCGAACGCCAACGTCCGCTACGCCACCGACGCCCCCGGCGGGGCGCTCGTCGCCCTGGCGGCCGAGACGGCCAAGGTGCCGCTGCAGCGCTTCGCCATGCGCAGCGACCTGCCGTGCGGCTCGACCATCGGCCCGCTCACCGCCGCCCAGCTCGGCATCACGACCGTCGACGTCGGCATGCCGCAGCTCGCCATGCACGCGGCCCGCGAGTACGCCGGGAGCCGCGACCCCGGCCGCTACCGGGCGCTGATGGCCGCCTTCCTCGCCCCCGCCTGACAGGATCGCCCCATGGACGTCGCCGAGGCCCGCACCGTGCTCGGGGTGGCGGCCGGCGAGGGGTGGGCCGAGGTCCGCACGGCGTACCGGCGGGCCATCCGAGCGGCCCATCCCGACACGCACGGGCGGGCCGCCACGGCCACCGCGGTGCGCCTCAACGAGGCCTACGCCGTCCTGCGCCGTGCTCGGCAGGCGGGCACGCTCGACGCTCCTCCCCCGCCGCCGGCGCCCGCGCCTCCGCCCCCGCCGGCCTCGCCGCCTCCGGTCGGCGTGGCGGTCGCCGGCAACGACACGCTGCTGCTGGCGGCGCCGCCCGACGAGGCGTTCGCCCTGCTGCTCGAGGCCGCCCACCGGGTCGGCAACGTCAGCTACGTCGACCGCAGCTGCGCCATCTTCGAGGCGGTGGTCCGCCAGGACGACGAGACCTGCTCCCTGGTCGTGACCCTCCAGGGGCGCGCCCACGGCACCGAGGCGTTCCTCACGCTGGAGGCGATGGAGCGGGCGGCCAGCCTGCCCACCGACCGGATCCTGACCCGTATGGTGGACGCCCTCGTCCCCCGGCCGCACTGACCCGCGACCGGGCCTTTGCGCCCGCCGTCCGGCACGGCATCCTGGGCGCATGGCCGACGCCCGCGAGATCCCCATCGACGAGCTGCCCACCACCGACGAGGAGTGGCGCGCGCGGCTCGATCCGCTGCAGTTCGACGTGGCCCGCAAGGGCGGGACCGAGCGGGCCTTCACCGGCATCTACTGGGACACCAAGGACGAGGGCACCTACCGCTGCATCGCCTGTGGCCAGGCGTTGTTCTCGTCCGACGCGAAGTACGACTCGGGCAGCGGGTGGCCCAGCTTCTGGGAGCCGCTGGCCGACGACAAGGTCACGCTGGTGCGCGACGTGGGCCACGGCATGGTGCGCACCGAGGTGCGCTGCGCCCGCTGCGGCTCGCACCTCGGGCACGTGTTCGAGGACGGCCCGCAGCCCACGGGCCTGCGCTACTGCATGAACTCGGCCAGCCTCGACCTCGAACGCGACAGCGACGAGGCGTGATCCGGTCGGCCGCTCGTCAGATCGCCAGCCGCTCGCGCAGCTCGGCCCACAGCGCCGTGTAGGCCCGGGCGCCACGGCTGCGAGGCGAGCTCACCACCACGGGGGCCCGGTCGACGCCCATGAGCTCGACCTCGGTGGCGGCGGGAACGATCGAGTCCTCCACAGCCCTGCCTACCTCTGTCAGGGTCGATATCGACGCCACGCCATGCATGGCTGGTCGCTTCCTATCGGCCCAGCATCTCGTCTACCCAGCTGCATGAAGTGCCCTCATCATGGCCTCGGGAGGTAAGATCGCGTGCACCACGCAGCGATCACAGGCAACTGCCATCTTGCCATAGGGTTGCATGCATGGAAGATCGGTAGCCACTATGTGAGAGCATAGAGGTCGTCACTCGGTTTGTCAAACAATATCCCCACCTGCAGGGCATTGAGACCTGCTGAGATGGTATGGTCCCTGTAGTAGGGCGCACTACCTCATAGGATCTTCCGAGGGTCGAGGGCATCGCGCAAGCCATCACCGATGTAGTTAATGGAAATCACGGCGAGAAAAATCATCAAGGCCTGGGAAGAGTGCCCAGTGTGGTGCGAGATCCAGATAATCTCTGGCATCCGACAAGAAATCCGCCCCCATGTCGGCATGTCCGGTGGAAACCCGAGCCCCAGAAACGAAATCGACGACTCGGCGAGAATCGCCGAGCCGACGCCCAAGGTGGCGGCTACTATGACCGGGCTGAGGGCATTGGGCAGGATGTGACGGACGATCAGCCATGCACACTCGGCACACCCAACACAGCGGGCCAAGCTTCGACAAACTCCTTCTCTTTCAGCGCCAGAAAAAGGAGGCGCGCACCAAGCGTGCGGGTTGCATCCAGCGCAGGCCGCCGATGACGCCAGACGATCAGAATAAAAATCCCCAACTCCGGCCCAAACACCCTGACCCATCCGGTCACGGAACAGAAACACCACCAGCAACAGTAAGGGCAACGGTGGCAGCGACAAGGAAGAGATCGGCCAGCCGCATCAGAATGCTCATCGAGCACGCCGCCCAGCCGCCAAAAGAAGCCGGCCAAAGCACCGATGACCATGCCGAATAGGATGGCGATGAACATGGCGGCCAGGCCGACGGCCATGGAGATCCGCCCCCCGTAGAGGATACGTGCCAGTAAATCTTGCCCCAGATCGTCGGTGCCGAATGGATGCACCAAACTGGGACCGGTGAGCTTGACAGCGAAATCGATGCCGTCGATCGGCACTCGGATAGATCGCCGGCCCCACTAGCGTGGCGGACGCTGAGGAGCAGCATGACAACCTGGATGCCAACCATAGCCAGGCGATGTCGGCAATAATAGCGCCGCCAAACATCGCCCCACAAGGGTGCGTGGAGGATAGGCCTTCAAATATCTTGGCAGTGGAAGTAGGGGGTGTAATCGACAACTGTCGACCTTGTGCTGGGTGCTCCATAGCCTTTTTTCCCTCCTATCTGTAGGTAATACGGGGATCGAGGAAAGCCATAGATGATGTCGGCGACGAAGTTTAATACCACGACCAGCATGGCGTAAACAAAGGTGATGGCCATCACCACCGGCGTGTCCGTGCTTTGAATCGCCGTGATCAGCAGCGAACCGATGCCAGGCACGCGAAAGATCTGCTCTGTGATCACTGCCCCGGTAAAAATCCCTGGCAGTTGCAGAGCCACGATGGTGATCACCGGAATGAGCGCATTGCGCAGCACATGCCAGAAGGACCGTGCGTTGCTCCGTGAGGCCTTTGGCCCGCGCGGTAGTAACGAAGTCCTGATGAATGACATCCAGCATCGATGCCCGTAGAAAGCGAGTCAACGAGGCGGCCTCAAAGAGGCCAAGGACGGCGATGGGCATGGCCGCTTGTCTGAAATGTTCTACGACCCAACGTATGCCGCTGGCCTCGATGGTTGTGCTGTAGATAAACGGCAGCCAGTCTACAGAATACAGGCTGAAGAGCAGGATAAACAGCAGGCCGGTGAAGAACGGCCGGCAGGGAATGGCCGACAAACGCAAGCGTCGTGGCGATTTGATCGAAGAGCGTAATACGGCCGTACTGCCGGTATCACGCCCACCGGCAGGGCGATCAGCAGCGCCAGACCATAGGCCGTGCCGAGCACGAATAGTGTGGTCGGCAGCCGCTGCAGAATCAAGCGATCGACATCGACTCGGCTCGCAAAGGAATAGCCCCAATCGCCACGCAGCATGGAGGTGAACCAGCGCACATAGCGCACCGGAATGGGGTCATCGAGACCGAATTGTTGGCGGAGGTTGAGGCGGACCTCAGCGGGGATATTGGGATTCAGCGCCAGTTCCTCGAAGGGATCCCCCGGCGCCATGGCCAGCACCGTGAACAGTACGAGGCTGATACCGATCATCGTCGGAATGGCGACGAGAAAACGGCGCAGTAGGTATTTATGCACATCTCCTCC
>CAWJFG010000021.1:0-573181 GCA_963842015.1 uncultured Acidimicrobiales bacterium
CACCTCGTGGGCCACCTCGCCGACGCGCCGGTCGAGACGCTTGCGGCCCCCGGGCCACCGGTACCGGGCGACCACCAGCACACGGGCCCGCACCGGACCGCGTTCCAGCACCGCCACGTCGACGCCGTCGGGCTCCTCGACGAGCGTGTCGGCGGCCGGGGGGCACCAGTTGTAGGTGTCGCCCACGTCGCCGCCGTCGACCAGGCGCCCGAACCCCGGCGTCCCGTTCACCGAGAACGTGCCGTCGGCCGCGTCGACGGCGACGGTGACGTGCTCGTTGGTCAGCACCGGCCCGGCACCGTCGGCCCCGTCGTCGCCGTCCGCTCCGTCCTGGACGCTGACCGGTGCGGCTGCGGCGGCGTCGCCCGGCGACCAGCCCCGCCACCCCAGGCCCGGCACCTCGGCCACCGACGCCAGGAACGTGACCCGCGGCTGCTGGCGGACCTTCAGCACCAGCTCGCCCGTCTCCTCGACGGCGGCGATCGCGGACCGCACGTCGCCCGTGACCATCTGGCCCGTGCCCTCACGCTGGCCGGCGACGAGCACCGTGCCGTCGGGCGTCTCGAGCGAGAACGCCGTGAGCCCGGGCACCCAGTCGACCTCCTCGGCCGCCGGCAGCACGATGGCGGCGGGCCCGCGGTGCAGCACCGCCTCCGCTGCTGGGTCCGGAGCAGCTGGGTGCCGGCGGGTGCCTCGGTGCCCGGGAGTGACAGCTCGACGATGCCGCCGCGGGGCGCCGCCGAGGGGTTGACGACGACCGGGCCGTCGTGGTCGACGCGGGCGGCCAGGTGGGCAACGGCGCGGTCGGCCAGGCCTTCGGCGATGTCGGCGGCCTCGCTGTAGCGGTGCAGCACGGCGGTGCAGACGTCGTCGATCGAGCAGGCGCACACCGAGTCGTGGGCCGAGTTGAGGATCACGCCGCCGCCAGGCCTCGTCGAGCAGCGCGCCGGGCCAGCGGCCGGGCGGGAGGAACAGCGCCGACAGCGGCTCGGCCTCGGCGAGGAGCGACCGCTCGGCGCGGGCCGAGGCGACGCGCACGTCGACCCGGTTCGACACGACCCCCATCAGCAGGTTGGCGCGGGCGCCCGAGCGGAGCTCGCCGCGCCAGGTGGCCAGGCCCTCCGTCGGGCGCGGTGCGCAGGTGCTCCTCGAGCGAGGCGACGCGCAGGTCGAGGTCGTCCTGCACGTCGTTGGCCTCGGTCACGACCCGGCCGAGCCAGGGCTGCGGCAGCTGGTGGTCGGTGCCGTTCATCCACAGGACCGGTCCGGTCAGCAGGTCGCCCCACAGGTCGACGAACGCCCCGACCGCCCGGGCGAACGCCTTGGCGTCGTCGGGCAGCGCCGATCCGTTGCCGTACCCCTGCGGCATGTACTCGGCGCGCACGGCCGTGCCGTCGAGCGCCTCCCACCAGAACCCGCTGCGCTCGACGGCCGCGGGCACGCCCCGCCACACGACCGCGTGCTCGAACCCGAAGCCGGCGAGGATCTGGGGCATCTGGGCGACGTGGCCGAACATGTCGGGCAGGTAGCCGACGGGCATGGCCCCGCCGAAGTGGTCGGCCCGCCGGAGGCCGAGCTGCAGGTTGCGGACGAGCGTCTCGCCGCCGACGAGGAACTCGTCGGGCAGGGTGTACCAGGGGCCGACGGCGACGCGGCCGCTGCCGACGAGGCGGCGCAGCCGGGCCTCGGCCTCGGGCCGCACGGCCAGGTAGTCGTCGACGACGGCCAGCTGCCCGTCGAGCAGGAACCGGGCGTACGAGGGGTCGGCCTCCATGCGGGGCAGCAGGTCGTCGAGCAGGTCGACGAGCCGGAGGCGGAAGGTCTGGAACGACGAGTACCACTCGCGGTCCCAGTGGGTGTGGGGGACGATGTGGACCCGGCGGCGGGTGGTGTGACCTGCGGCTGCCTCGTTGGCTCTGACGTCTGCCGTGCCCATCAGACCACCTCACTCCTCGACCAGTCCTCAGCGTCGCCGCCGAGGGTCACGTCCACGATCGCCCGAACCCGGTCCTCATCCTGGCGGATCACGTGCGCGTACGTGCGCAGCAGCGTCTTGAACCCTGTACCCCTCCGACGCACAGGGCCGGACGACGGGCGCATGCGCCCCGGCACGTTGAGGACACGTGATCGCCGGAGCATGCGTGGCGTTGCGATGGCCGCATCGCGACAGCTGCTGGGAAGCCCGTTCATCAACGTCGACCGACCTGGACGAAGGAGAGCGGTTCTGGTCGGCGGTGTCCGGGCTGTCGCCTCAGGGACGGCATGGTCAGTTCTCGGTTCTCGACGCGGATGACCGTGGTGAGGGAGCGGGTGGCGTCCTGCTCCAGCTGGTTTCTGAGCAGAGCGGCCCGGGTGGGACCCATGTCGGAACTTCCGGGTCGACGACGTCGCCAGGGCGGTTGCAGAGATCGAAGAGATCGGTGGCGTTGTGGTGAAGCCGCCGGGCATGTACGCCCCCGACGGCATGCGACCTCCTCGAGTGGGCGACTGTCGACTGAAGGTCCGAGACGTACCCGTTCGACAACGAGTTCTGCATCATCCGATGGCCACTCGAGTGACTCGTCGGTGTTGCCACCCGGAGCCGTTACCCGTCAAGCGAATCGGACACGCGGAGCTACGACGGCCGGTGAGACCTTTCTCCTCGTCCTCCTCGGGGACGGAAGCGGTTCTACAGACCAGCCTGTGACGTGCCACCCGGATCCGGAACACGCATCGCCTGACGAGCTGCGACGACCATCTGACTCCGGGCCTCTCGGAGTCGCTCCCTGGTCTGCTCGATCTCGCGCTCGCCGCCGTCATCGAGCGAGAGCGTGGTGAGCTCATCTCCGACGTCGTGCAGCCGATCGGCAGCGACGACGACCTCGGCAGTCGAGAGCAGGCGCAGCCGCGTGAGGCTGACCATCTGAGCGTCGTGGGCGTCGTCGATGCGGCGCTTCAGCGGCCCGAGGTCGTCGTCGCTACCCGACTCGCGAAGACGGACCGCATCCCTGCACGCTGCTCCGGTTTGAAAGCTGGCGTGCATGAAGGCGACGAACGCCTCGGTCGCGGTTTCCCTTGCCCATCGGCGGTCCTCACGCCTGCCCGACACAACCAGGTTGAGGCCCGCGAGAAGGGCAGCAACGCTCGCGGCCGACGCCGACAGCACCGAAGCGATGTCCATGTCTGATCTTCTCAGGTGCGCCCACGAGCGAACGTGCACCTCGAGCCGCACATCCGCGGCAGGCACGGGGAGCGATGCGTGACGGCGGAGGCGACACTGGGCGCATGCGACCACTGGCTGTGCACCACGTGTCCGTCAACGTCGATGACGTCGAGGCGGCGCTGGCCTTCTACACCGACCTGCTCGGCCTCTCGCCCCGCACCGACCGTCCCGACTTCGCGTTCGGCGGAGCCTGGCTCGACGCGGGTGGCCAACAGGTCCACCTGATCGAGGGCTCACCACCCGCCGGGCTCGGTCAGCACTTCGCGCTGCTCGTCGGTGACCTCGACGGCACCGTCGCCGAGCTCCGTGAGCGGGGCGTCGAGGTGAGCGACCCCAAGCCCGTCGGGTCGAGCCTCCAAGCGTTCGTCACCGACCCGTCGGGCAACCTCGTCGAGCTGCACCAGGTCGCCGAGACGTAGGCCCGGCTGGCGCAGGCGTCGTGTTCTCATATAAGTCGAGTCTGATATGTTGTCGCCGTGCACGCGTTCGACGTGCTGGGCGATCCCGTCCGGCGCCGCATCCTCGAGCTCCTCGCCGACGGCGAGACGGCCGCAGGCGATCTCGTCGAGGTCATCCGGGCCGAGCACGGCATCTCGCAACCGGCGGTGTCCCAGCACCTGCGGGTGCTGCGCGAGACCGGGTTCGCGGTGGCGCGGGCCGACGGGCGGCGGCGCCTCTACGCCGTGCAGCCCGACGCCCTGCGCGAGGTCGACGTCTGGGTCGACCGCTTCCGTGGCTTCTGGGAGCAGCCGCTCGACGCTCTGGCCACCGAGCTGGTGCGGGGGCGGCGGGAGGCCGCCGCAGCCGCAGAGGGCGCAGCCGCCGCACCCGTGCGCACATCCGAGTCCGACGACAGGAGAGAGACATGATCGACGTCACCCACCAGATCAGCTCGGTCGACCGCACGGTCGCCGCCCGCACGCTGCCCGCCGGCGAGGCACGCGTGATCGATATCGCCCGCACCTACGACGCCCCGCTCGAGGACGTGTGGGACGCCTGCACCAACCCCGAGCGCATCCCCCGGTGGTTCCTCCCGGTCGAGGGCGACCTGAAGGTGGGCGGGCACTACCAGCTCGAGGGCAACGCGTCGGGCACGGTCGAGCGATGCGATCCGCCCACCGGGTTCGACGCCACCTGGGAGTTCGGCGGAGAGGTCAGCTGGATCGAGCTGCGGCTCACCGCCGAGGGCGACGACCGCACCCGCTTCGTGCTCACCCACATCGCGCACGTCGACGACGAGCGGTGGGCCCAGTTCGGCCCGGCCGCGGTGGGCATCGGATGGGACCTGGCGCTGATCGGCCTCACCCTTCACTTCGCCGGCGGGGGAGTGACGGTCGACCCCGCCGAGGTCGCGGCGTGGTCGGCGTCGCCCGACGGTGTGGCCTTCATGGCGGCGTCGGGGAGGGCGTGGGGCGACGCGCACCTGGCGTCGGGACTCGACCCCGCCGACGCCGTCGAGCGGGCCGCGGCCGCGACGATCGGGTTCTACACCGCCCCGCCCGAGGGCGACGAGGCCGACGGCGACGAGGCCGGGAGTCCGGCCGACTGAGGGTTCCGGCGACCGAACGTGCGACGGATCCGCACGCCAGAGGTGCGTGACCGTCGCAAGTTCGGTGGAGGGGCAAGTTCGGTGGAGGGGTCGGTCGCCGGCGGCCCGACAGGGTCAGTCGAAGGTCCACCGGGTGGCGCCGCCGGGCTCGACGGTCTGCAGGGCCGTGGCCCGCAGGGGCGTCACCCGGTAGACGTGCCAGGGCGGGGGCCCGGCGGACGGGGCGCTGAACTCGGCCGTGAGCGCGGTGCCGCTCTCGTCGACGCGGGCGGGCCATCCCTCCGCCGCCCAGCGGGCCGCCATGTCGGCGACGGTGTGCGGGTCGGTCACCTTGTGCGCCTCGCCCTCGACCACGAGGTCGAACTCGTGGGTGGCGAGGGTCAGCGTGCAGCGCGGGTCACGGGCGACGTTCCGGCCCTTGCGGGTGGTCTCGCCGGTCTCGAACCAGAACGCACCGTCGTGCCACAGCGCGCCGATGCCGGTGACGTGCGGGCTGCCGTCGGCGTCGATCGTGGCCAGCCAGAAGGTGTGGCGGTCGGGCCCGCCGGTGCCGGGCGCCTGGGTCACGCCCTCGACGAGCCGGGCGGCGATGGGAGCCCAGTCCAGCACCGGCAGGTCGTACAGGTCGGCCAGGTTCTTCGCTTCCATGCGAGGGTGACCCCAGACGGGCTCGGATCTCATCGGTCTCCCGGATGGGTGCTCCCGGCAGGATCCGCTCGACGCCCGCCCCGGCCGCGAACTAGAACACGTTTCACATCGTCGCCGCGCCCGCCGACCGAGGGGATCCCATTGGCGTTGCCCGACCACCTCAAGCAGCTCGCGGCGCGCGTGTCCAACGCCGGCCGCTGGGGCGCCGACGACCAGCGCGGCACGCTCAACCTCGTCGACACGGCCGCGGTGCTGCGGGGGGTGGCGGCCGCCCGGCAGGGCAAGGTGTTCTCGCTCGCCATCCCGTTCGACGAGGACGGCCCGCAGACCGGCGCCGTGCCCGGGCGCGACAACCCCGAGCGACGGATGCTGGCGGTCAACGAGGCGTACACCGGCGACCCCACCGACTTCTGCGCCAACGACGACGCGCTGACCATGGGCGTGCAGGCCGCCACCCACTGGGACGCGCTCGCCCACGTCAGCTACGAGGGCCGGCTCTACAACGGGGTCGAGGCGGCGGTCATCGACGAGCGGGGCGCGGCCCGGCTCGGCATCGAGAACGTCGGCCCGCTCGTCACCCGAGGAGTGCTGGCCGACGTGGCCCGCGTGCACGGCGTCGACCACTTCGACGACGGTCACGCCGTCACCGGCGACGACCTCGACGCCGCGGTCGCCGCCGGCGGCCTGTCGGTCGAGCCCGGCGACGTGCTGCTCGTCCGCACCGGCCAGATGCACTTCCTGCGGCAGGGCGATCGCCAGCGCTTCACCTACCCGACGCCCGGGCTGTCCACCCAGTCGGTCGAGTGGCTGCACGACCACGACGTCGCGGCCGTCGCCACCGACACGCTGCCGTTCGAGGTGTTCCCCGGGGAGGACCCGGCCGTGCTGCTCCCGGTGCACCTGCTCCACCTCGTCGACATGGGCATGCTGCAGGGCCAGCTGTGGGCGCTCGACGACCTGGCCGCCGACTGCGCGGCCGACGGCCAGTACGACTTCCTGCTGTGCGCCACGCCGCTGCCGCTGACCCGCTCGGTCGGCGGGCCCGTGGCCCCGACCGCCGTGAAGTGAGGGCGACGCGATGACCGCCATCATCCCGAGCGGGACCGTGGCCTGGGGGCTGCAGCTGCCGATCCAGGCCCAGAGCACGATCTTCGTCGAGCCGTGGGAGGCGACGGCCACCACCGACGACCTGGTGGCGGTCGCCCAGGCGGCGGACCGGGCGGGGGCGCTCTACGTCGGCGTGTGCGAGCACGTCGCCATCCCCGAGCCGTTCGACGAGAAGATGGGCACCACCTGGTACCACCCGTTCGTCACGCTCGGCTTCCTCGCCGCGGCCACCGAACGGGTGCGGCTGCTCAGCCACGTGATCGCCCTGCCGTACCACCACCCGCTCGAGGTGGCCAAGGCGTTCGGCACCCTCGACGCCCTGTCGGGCGGGCGGGCGATCGCCGGCGTCGGTGCGGGTCACGTCGAGCCCGAGTTCGCCCTGCTGGGCGTGGACTTCGCCGGGCGGGGCGACTGGGTGGAGCGGTCGCTGCCCGCCCTTCGCGCCGCCCTCGACGAGGAGTACCCGGCGCTGCCCGACGGTGACTGGGGGCTCGACGGCTCGGCCGGCCTGGCCCCCCGCCCGGTCCAGCCGTCGGTGCCGATCTGGGTGGGTGGGTCGTCGGCCGTCGCCGTCCGGCGGGCGGCGCAGTACGGCGACGGCTGGCTGCCGCAGGGGGTGCGGCTGCGCGACCTGCCGGGCGTGGTCGAGCGCATCGGTGGGCTGCGAGCCGACGCCGGCCGGCCCGAGGCGTTCGACGTGGGGGCGCTCGTCGGCTGCTACGTGGGCGATCCCGAATGGGACGTGGGGCCGCACTTCCCCACGGGCTCGCCCGACGAGATCGCCGCCTCGCTGCGGCCCTGGGTCGAGGCCGGCGCCCGCCAGGTCCAGGTCCGGTTCCGGTCGCGTGAGCGGGCCGAGCTGGTCGACCAGATCGAGCGCTTCGGCGCCGAGGTCGCCCCGCTGCTGCAGGACTGACCCCGGCGCCGTCGGTCGGGGGGCGAGGCGATGAGTTCCGTCCCGACGAGGTCGAGGCGTGGGTTCCGGATGTGGAACCGATTGCCTCAGCCGTTCGCCGGCGGAACTCATCGCCTCGGGTTTCGGGGCCGTCGCCGCCGACCCGCCGACCCGCCGCCCCGCCGACCCGCCGCCCCCGCCGCCCGCCCGCCGCCGACCCGCCGTCCCCGCCGTCCCCGCCGGATGCGACGTCAGCGGGGCTCGTCGCCCCGCAGGGTGACCCGCTGGATGACGCGGTGCTGGTCGCCGAAGTCGCCCGCCACCGCGTGCTGGGTGGTCCGGTTGTCCCAGAACCCGATGTCGCCCGGGTGCCAGTGGTAGCGCACGGTGTGCTCGGGCTTCACCGCGTGGGTGTAGAGGAAGTGGAGGAGCGCGTCGCTCTCGGCCCGCTCGAGCTCCTTGATGTGCGACGTGAAGCCGGGGTTCACGAACAGGGTGCGGGCCCCGGTCTCGGGGTGCGTCCGCACGACGGGATGTTCGACGGGCTCGAGCGCCGTGAACGTCTCGCCCTCCCAGGTCCCCTCGCCGACGAGGTCGAGCACGCCCTTGAACTGGGCGCGGCCGTCGTGGACGGCGGTGAGGGTCGACAGGAACCCCTGCAACGCCGGGCTCAGGCTCTCGAACGCCGCCTGCTGGTCGGAGAACAGCGTGTCGCCGCCGGCCGGCGGCACCGCGACGGCCCGCAGGATCGACCCCAGGGGCGGGCGCTTCACGAAGGTGACGTCGGTGTGCCAGTGGATCCCCCGGGACCGCGTGCTCACGTCGCCGTAGCTGGCGTAGAGCTCGCGGGCCGCGGTGTAGTCGATCTCGAACACCTCGGGGTGGCCTTCGATCCCCGGGATGACCGGGTGGCCCTCGGTCGGCTCGCCGAAGCGGGCGGCGAAGGCGAGGTGCTCGTCGGGACCGAGGTCCTGCCCCGGGAAGAACACGACCTTGCGGTCGAGCCACACCTGGCGGACGGCGGCGACCGTGGCATCGTCGAGGGCGCGCAGGTCGAGGCCGCGGATCTCGGCCCCGATCGTGCCGGAGAGCGGGACGACGTCGAGGTCGACGGTGGGCGGGGCCGCCGAGGCTGTGGGCGCGGTGAGGGTCATGGCTGCTCCTTGTGGTCGGGAAGGGAATCGGTGAACAGGTCCGGGTCGCCGTGGGCGCCCTCGGCCACCTCGTCGACGCCGAGCTCGGCCAACAGGCGCGAGCGCAGGGACAGGAACGCGGGGTGGCCGCGCCGGCGCGGGACGGGGACGTCGACGCGCTCGTCGAGGGAGATGGCGCCGCCGGTGAGCACGAGCACCCGGTCGGCCAGCAGCACCGCCTCGTCGACGTCGTGGGTGACGAGCAGCACCGCCGGGCGGTGCCGGGCGCACAGCTCCTGGACGAGCGCGTGCATCCGCACCCGTGTCAGCGCGTCGAGGGCGCCGAACGGTTCGTCGAGGAGGAGCAGCTCGGGGTCGCGCACCAGCGCCCGGGCGAGGGCGGCCCGCTGGGCCTCGCCACCCGACAGCGTCTTCGGCCAGTCGTCCTCGTGGCCGGCCAGCCCGACCTCGGACACGGCATGCCGGCCGCGGGCGTCGGCGTCCGCCCCGGCCAGGCCGAGCACCACGTTGTCGAGGACGCTGGCCCAGGGCAGCAGGCGGGCGTCCTGGAACACCACCGAGCGCCGCTCGGGAACGAGGACGTCGCCCTCGGCCCCGCCGTCGAGCCCGGCCAGGATCCGCAGCAGGGTGGTCTTGCCCGAGCCCGACCGGCCGAGGAGGGCCACGAACTCGCCGGCGGCCACGTCGAGGTCGAGCCCGCGCAGCACCGACCGGTCGCCGAAGTCACGCCGGACGCCGCGGATGGCGACGGCGAGCCCGCCGGCCGTGGCCCGCTCGAGGGCGTGGTCGGTCAGCGTCCCGGCTGCCACCGCAGCAACCTCCGCTCGAGGGCCCGCACGCCGGCATCGGACAGCAGGCCCAGGACCGCGTAGATGACGAGGCACACGACGATCACGTCGGTCTGGAAGAACGTCTGGGCGCGCACCATGAGGTAGCCGATGCCGCTGCTGGCGTTGATCTGCTCGGCGAAGACGAGCAGCAGCCAGGCCACGCCGGTCGCCAGGCGCAGCCCCACGAGGAACCCGGCCCGCGCCCCGGGCAGCACGATCCGCCGGATGCGGGCGGCCGTTCCCAGCCCCACGACGCGGGCCAGCTCGACGTACCCGGGGTCGATGGCGCGGATCGCCGCGCTGGTGTTCACGTAGACCGGGAAGGCGACGCCCAGCACGATCATCGTCACCTTCGTGGCCTCGCCCACCCCCAGCCACACGATCAGCAGCGGCTGCAGGCCGATGATGGGCACGAACCGGAGCATCTGCAGGTTGGCGTCCACCACGTCGTCGCCCACCCGGGACAGGCCGGCGAGCAGGGCGAGCACGGTGCCGAGGGGGATGCCGATGCCGAGGCCCCACGCCACGCGCGTGACCGAGGCACCGAGGGCCTCGCCGAGGGTGCCGTCGCGGAGGAGGTCCCACCCGGCGGTGAGCACCGCGGACGGCCCGGCCAGGATGTCCGCCGGCAGCCACCCCAGGCGCGAGGCCAGCTCCCACACGGCGAACAGTGCGGCCACGCCGGCGAGGCGCTCGAGGCCGCGGGGGACACGGAGCCGCCGCCCGTCGGCGTCGCCGGCCGTGCGCGTCGGGAGGCGGGTGAGGGTCGGCGCGGCGGCCGCGGCGGGACGGCGGGGGAGAGGCGGCGGGGCGCGCCTCGTCGAGGACGTCGGTCATCCGGCCTGCACCTGCTGCACGAGGTCGTTGAACCGGCCGTCGAACTCGGCGGCGACGTCGATGGCCCGCGGGATCTGGCCGGCGTCGACGAACAGGTCGGCGAGGACCTGCTGCTGGTCGAGCACCTCGCCCGGCAGGTCGACGAACGACCCCACCCCCTGGGCCTCGACGATCTCGGCCGCCCGCTCGGGCGTCAGCCCGTACTGGTCGACGTAGACGGTCTGGGCGATGAGGTCGGGGTGGTCCTGCAGGTACGAGAAGGCGCGGACCAGGCGGGAGACGTAGTCGGCGAGCGCCGCCGACCGGGCGGGGTCGTCGAGCGTCTCGGTGGTGGCGATCACGAACGACGAGCGGTCGGTGATCTCGGTGGCGTCGTCGACCGCGGCGGCCGTGGGGTTGGCTGCGAGGTACGCACTCGTGAGGGGCTCGACCGAGATCCCGGCGTCGGCCGAGCCGCCCTGCAGGGCGGCGCTGATCTGGGTGATCGGCAGGTCGACGGTGGTGACCTCGGACGGATCGATGCCGGCGGCGTCGAGCGCCTGCAGCAGCACCGCCTCGGCGGCCGTCCCCCGCTGGTAGGCGACGCGGGCGCCGGCCAGATCGTCCCACCCGCCGATGTCGTCGACCCCGGGGGCGGTCACGAGGTTGTAGGCGCTGCCCTCGCCGGCCCACCCGGCGACGGCCACGATGTCCTGCCCCTGGGCCTGGGCGAAGATCAGCGGGGTGCTGCCGACGAACCCGGTGTCGAGCGCACCGCCCTGGAAGGCCTGGAGCATCGGCGGACCGCCGACGAACGACGAGTACTCGACCTCGTAGGGGAAGGCCTCGTCCTCGCCGGCGAGCTCGAGGACGGTCTGGAGGTACTCGAGCTGGTCGCCGACGCGCAGCGTCGTGCCGGGCGGGACCTCGTCGGGCAGCTCGACCGCGGCCGCGGTGGTGCTGGGCCCTGCGTTCTCGTCGCCTGCCCGCGTCGAGGCGTCGGCGCTGCACGCGGTCACCGCGACGAGGGACAGGAGGGCGGCCAGGAGCGTTCCCGGCAGAGTGCTTCGTGGCATTGGCGGCGACTCCGTGGAGGTAATCCTGATAAGTCCGATCATGTTTATCGGGATTACCCGAAATCGCCAATATGGCTCATGTCACAGGGCGCGCCGAACCGGCGTCCGTCCGTCGGGTTGGGCGAGACGAGCGGACGCCGGACCGGGTCGCGGGCTCAGCCGGCGGGGCCGACCGGCTCGGCGGGCCGCTCGACCGGGCGCTCGACCGGCGCCTCGGGGAGCGGCAGGTGCGCCGCCGGCCCGTCACCGCTGCCGTTGCCGTTGGCGCCGCCCGCCCGCAGCAGGTTCATCAGCGTGCCGGCCAGCCCGTCGAGGGCGCCGCCGCGGCCTGCTGGCCCCCGGGCGGCCGGGCAAGGCGGGCTGAACCGTCACGTGACCGTGATGCCCGACAGTTCCTCCACGGGTTCGGGGTAGCGCAGGTCGAGGCTCTCGAGCGTCTCGACCATGGTGCGGCAGATCACGTAGTCCCGGTGCCACTTCCGGTCGGCGGGCACCACGATCCACGGGGCGTCGCGGGTGGCCGTGCGCCGGATGGCCTCCTCGTAGGCCTCCTGGTAGTCGTCCCACCGCTCCCGCTCGGCCAGGTCCTCCTTGCGGAACTTCCAGTGCTTGTGCGGGTCGTCGATCCGGGCCTGGAGGCGCTCCGCCTGCTCCTCCTTCGAGATGTGCAGGAAGAACTTGCGGATCACCGTCCCCTCGTCGACCAGCATCTGCTCGAAGTTGCGGATGTGGGCGTAGCGGGCCTTCCAGCGCGCCTTCGGCACGAGGCCGTGGACGCGCACGATCAGCACGTCCTCGTAGTGGCTGCGATCGAAGATCGAGATGTGGCCGTCCTGGGGGGCGTGGGGGTGGATCCGCCACAGGAAGTCGTGGGCGAGCTCGGTCTCGGTGGGCGCCTTGAACGTGGCGACGTGGACCCCGGTGGGATCCAGCCCCTCGAACGCCTTGCGGACCGCGCCGCCCTTCCCCGACGTGTCCATCCCCTGCAGCACGATCAGCACCTTGTGGCGCCCGTCGGCGTACAGCTTCTCGTGCAGCTCCTCGAGCCGGGCGGTCAGCTCCGCCACCTCGGCCCGGCCCTCCTGCTTGCCCCCGAGGCCGCTGTCGGCCCGGGGGTCGTGGTCCGCCAGGCGGAATCCCTTGCCGTGGGTCACCTCGTAGGGGGTCATGGCGGGTGGTCTACCGCGGGCCGACTCCGGTGGCGAGAGCCGCCCCCGTGTGGCCGCTGGGCGCAGGGGGTCGGGCGGGCCGGGGCGCCGTACGCTGCACGGGTGCGCATCGCGTTCGGCACCGACGAGCGGACCGCCCTCACCGACCGCATCAAGGCCGCGCTGGCCGAGCGCGGCCACGAGGTGGCCGTCGTGGGGGAGGGGGACCCGTGGCCCGACGTCGGCCGCAGGGTCGGCGAGGTCGTGGCGGGGGGCGACGCCGACCGGGGCGTCGTGTGCTGCTGGACCGGCACCGGCGTGTCGATGGCGGCCAACAAGGTGCCGGGCGTGCGGGCCGCGCTGTGCACCGACCCCGAGACCGCGGCCGGCGCCCGCAAGTGGAACGACGCCAACGTGCTCGCGCTCGGGCTGCGGCTCACCTCGCCGGCACTGGCCGACGAGATGCTCGACGCCTTCCTCGCCACCGAGGCCGAGGGCGACGAGGCGGCCAACATCGCCAAGTTGGGGTGATCGCGGCGATGGGTCGCGAGGGTTAGCCTCGGCCCCGATGGCCGTCACCGCTCCCACGCTGCGCAAGGCGTTGCAGGGGCGGTCGCCGTCGCTCGCCTACGAGCGCGCCCTGTGGGACGCCGGGCACGAGGTCGTGGTGGGCATGGACGAGGTCGGCCGGGGCGCGTGGGCCGGGCCGCTGACGCTCGGCGCCGCGGTGTTGCCCCGAGACCGGCGCGTGTACAAGATCCGAGACTCGAAGCAGCTCACCGAGGCCGAGCGCGAGGCGCTGTTCGACCGCATCGGCTCGTGGTGCACCACGTGGGCCGTCGGCCACGCCACCGCCGAGGAGTGTGACGACCTCGGCATGAGCGAGGCCCAGCGCCTCGCCGCCCGCCGGGCCATCGAGGGCCTCGGCGTCCGGCCCGACCGCGTGCTGCTCGACGGCAAGTGGGACTTCGTCGGCGGCGGCATCGCGCAGCGGATCGTCAAGGGCGACGCCCGCTGCCTGTCGATCTCGGCCGCCTCGATCCTGGCCAAGGTGACCCGCGACCGCATCATGCGGGCCGAGGCCGAGCACTACCCGCTGTGGTGGTTCGACCAGAACAAGGGGTACCCGTGCCCGCGCCACAAGGCCTCGCTCCGCGGGGTCGGTCCGTCGGCGATCCACCGCCGGAGCTGGGTGTTCATGGACTCGCTCCCGTGGGGCGGGGTCCCGCGGCTGGTACGGCCCGACCCGCAGGGCACGCTGTTCGATTGACGGGGAGCGGTCGCGGGTGTACTCACACCACGTGGCCGACTCACCCGACGTCTCCGACGACTCCGACGATCAGCAGCCCGTCGAACGCCTGCACGATCACCTCGCCGAGGTGAGCAGCAAGCCGGACGAGATGCAGGAGCGCCTCGACCACCTCGGCGAGGGGATCGAGGCCGCTCGCCGGCAGGCCGAGGCCGACGACCTCCTCCCCGAGTTCGACGGCGACGTGACCGACGGGCCGCCCATCGCCCCCGGTGCCTTCCCCCGCGGCGACGAGCGGCGCGAGACCCCGGTCGACGACTCCGACTTCGAGTCCGGCTGACCCCGAGTCCGGCTGACCCCGAGTCGCGGCTGACCCGCCGCCGTCTGGAGCGGGAGCGGGTCGCTCCCTACCCTGGCGCCATGCCCCGCCGTCCGTTCGCGCTCGCCCTGGTGGCCTGGACCTTCTTCGTCTGGACCACCCGCATCGGCAACATCTGGCGCGACGCCGACCTCGACACGGGCGAGAAGATCGGCCGCACCGGCCTGGCGCTGAGCTTCACGCTGCTGGCCGTCGCGGTGGTGGTCGCCCTCTGGCGGGGCTCCGAACGCACGCGGCTCGTGGCGGTCGGGGCGCTGGCGGCCTGGTCGACGGCCGTGTGGGTGGTGCGTGACGTGAGCATCCTCGTGGCGGACCACGAGGTCGGGTTCAAGGTGGTCCACACCGTGCTGGCCGTCGTGTCGATCGTGCTGTCGGCGCTCGCCTGGCGCGAGGTGCGCCGCGCCACCAGGAGCGTGTCGCCCGCGGGCGACGCCGACCCGACCTACGCGCCCACGGCCTGATCCGCCCGCCCGGTCGGCTCGGACCGCGCCGCGAGCACGGTGTCCAGCGCCAGCGTCAGGCACCGGCAGCCCCCGCCCGCCTTGAGGAACTCGTCGACCCGGCACTCGACGACGTCGAACCCCCAGTCCTCGAGCAGGCGGCCGACCCGCGGCGGCGTGGTCGGCATGACGACCGTGCGGTCGACGACCACCGAGTTGGCGCAGAAAGACAGCGCCTCGTCGTCGGTCAGCACCAGCAGCTCGGGCACGAGCGCCTCCACGACCTTCAGCCCGTAGGCGTCCCAGCCGAGCGGCGCGGCGATGGCCCGGCGGCCGTCGAGCGGGCAGAACGTCAGGTCGAGGTGGTACAGCCGCGGGTCCACGAGCTGGACGGGGCGCACCGGGCAGCCGAGCAGGCGGGACAGCGCGGTCGCGGCCGAGGCGTCGGACCGGAACGAGTATCCCGACAGCAGCACCGTCCGCCCGCTCTCGGGCGTGAACGGCAGGGCGTCGCCTGCGCCCTCGTGGTCGAGGTCGTCGGGCAGGGCGTCGACCCGCCACCCTCGCTCGCCGAACCAGGCGGCGTTCACCGGGGTCTCGGGCTGGCGCTCGGGATGGCGGAAGTTGCTCGGCACGAACTTGCCGCCGTCCGCCGCGGCCCTCGGCGCCGCGTTCACCAGCCCGGCGTTGGCCGTGAACACGAGGTCGGGCACGTCAGGATGCGGGTCCATCACCTCGACCTCGGCCCCGGCCTGTCGCAGCGTCGCCACCAGCCGGTCCCACTGGGCACGGGCCTTGTCGGGGTCGACGGTGACCTCGCGGTGCATCCACGGGTTGATCTCGTACAGCACCCCGAAGTGCACCGGCGGGCACATGACGTACCGCCGGCCCCAGGACAGCGGGGCGGTCACGCGGCTCCCACCAGCTGATCGGCGAGCTGGCGGACGAACGGCCCCACGTCGGTGACCACCCCGACCGCCTGGTGGCTGCCCCGGTCGGCCAGCTTCGTCACCACCGCCTGGTTGATGTCGACGCAGAACGTCTCGACCCCCGCCGGCAGGCAGTTCCCGGTGGCGATGGCGTGGAGGGTCGACGCCAGCATGAGCGCCACCTGCACGCCGGGAAGGTGCGCCCGCATGGTGTCGGCCGCCGCCACGGTGTCGGTGAGGACGTCGGGCAGCGGCCCGTCGTCGCGGATCGAGCCGCCGAGCACGAACGGCACCCGCTGCCCGACGCAGGCGCGCATCACCCCGCCGGTCACGAAGCCTGCGTCCACGGCTGCCGTGATCGACCCGTACCGGCGCACCTCGTTGATGACCCGCAGGTGGTTGGCGTGGCCGCCCTCGGTGGGTGTGCCCTCGTCCACCGACACGCCGAGGGACGTGCCGAGCACGTTCGCCTCGATGTCGTGGGTGGCGAACCCGTTGCCGGCGAACAGCAGGTCGACCCAGCCGGCCTCGACGAGACGGGCCAGGTCGGGGGCGCCGCCGGTGTGGACGACCGCTGGCCCGGCCACGACCAGCACCTTCCCGCCCCGGTCGCGGGCCGCCCGCAGCCGGTCGGCCACGCGGGCCACGAGCAGCGCCTTGGGCTTCTCGGAGGAGACCTCGGAGGCCATGAACTCGAACATGTGGGTGTCGCGGGCGGTGGAGGGTGCCTGCACCCGCACGCCCTCGCTGCCCACGATCACCCGGTCGCCGGCGCGGACCCTGTGCATCGGCACCGTCTCGGCGTGGCCGTCGCGCAGGACGAGGCCGCAGTCCATCTCGGGGTTGTCGACCGGCAGCCACTCGCCGTCGACCCGCACCGCGCCGGCCAGGTTGGTCGTCGAGTAGAAGCCCGTCGGCAGCACGCCGTCGCGGTCGGCCACCTCGATGGCCGCGTCCTCCTGCTCGGTGCGGTTGGCCCCGTGCACCTGCAGCTCGTCGAGCAACGGGCCCAACATGTCGTCGTCGCCGGTGACCGCGATGCGGGCACTCGACGGGTCGAGGCTGGTCTTGCCGATCGACACGTCGGCGATCTCGTAGTCGCAGCCCGCCTCGAGGATGGTGTCGAGGATCTTGGCCAGCAACAGCGAGTCGACGATGTGGCCGGTGACCTCGATGGTCTCGGTCGCCATGCGACAGGGATATCATGCCGCCCGCCATGGGACAGCCGATCACAGTCGTCGAGAAGCCATCCTCCACGCCCGGCGTCGCCCGGTTCGAGACCAACCGGTCGCTCACCGGCATGGGCCACGAGCGCTACGCGTCGGTCGACGACGTCCTCGACGACCGACCCGTCGACGAGCTGGCCCGCCGCCTGTTCGACAGCGGCGGCGTCACCGACGTCCACGCCAACGGCAGCATGGTCACCGTGCACCTCACCGAGGGGTGGACGGGCGAGAAGCTGCTCGACGTGATCCGCGGGCTGTACATCTACTACCCGCCCGCCGGCGACGGCCCGGCCCCCGCGGGTGCCGAGCCGGCGGTCGACCCCGACCCCGACGCCGAGGCCGCCCCCGAGTCGGTCACCGACGCCGATGCCGCAGTGGCGTCGTCCGAGGCCGTCACCGAGCCGGTCGACGAGCGCGTGACCACCCCGAACGCTCCGCGCCCCGAGGCCGACGAACCCACATCTGCCGGTTAGCGTCTGCCCTTCCCCGCCGAGCGGGCATGCTGGGGGGGTCGACCGCCAACGACGTCGGTCGGTAGAGGGAGAGACGATGAGTGCAAGGGCCTGGCAGGCCGTCCTCGATCACCTGGACGAGGCCGCCGAGCTGGCGAAGCTCGACGACGACGTCCACCGCATGCTGCGCACGCCGCGGCGTGTGCTCGAGGTCGCGGTGCCCGTTCGCCTCGACGACGGGTCGGTCGAGGTGTTCACCGGGTGGCGGGTCCACCACGACACCACCCGGGGGCCCGGCAAGGGGGGGATCCGGTTCCACCCCGACCTCGACGCCGACGAGGTCAAGGCCCTCGCCGCCATGATGACCTTCAAGACCGCCCTGGTGGACCTGCCCTTCGGCGGCGCCAAGGGCGGGGTGCGGTGCGACCCGCGCCGCATGTCGTTGACCGAGCTCGAGCGGGTGACGCGCCGGTTCACCTACGAGATCAGCCCCATCCTGGGCCCCGAGAACGACATCCCGGCCCCCGACGTCAACACCGACGGCCGGGTGATGGCCTGGCTGATGGACACGCTGTCGATGGTGCAGGGCCGCATGCTGCCCGGCTCGGTGACGGGCAAGCCGCTGTCGATCGGCGGCACCCGGAACCACTCGGGCGCCACGTCGGCCGGCTGCCTGGCCTGCGCCCGCGTCGCCCTGCGCGAGCTGGGCATCCCGCTCGTGGGCGGCCGGGCGGTGCTGCAGGGCTTCGGCAAGGTCGGCGGGCCGCTCGCCTTCCTGCTGGCGTCGGCCGGCATGCGGGTGGTGGCGGTCAGCGACATCGGGGGGGCCGTGCTCAACGAGGGCGGGCTCGACGTGGGTGCGCTGGCCGACCACGTGGCCGAGACGGGCTCGGTGGCCGGGTTCCCGGGGGGCGAGCCGCTCAGTGCCGACGCGGTGTGGGACGTCGACTGCGAACTGTTGGTGCCCGCGGCGCTCGGCGGGGTGATCGACGCCGACGTGGCCGGGCGCCTCCGGGCCAAGCTCGTGGTCGAGGCGGCCAACGGGCCGACCACCGTCGAGGCCCAGCCGGTGCTCGACCGGCGCGGCATCGTGGTCGTGCCCGACATCCTGGCCAACGCCGGCGGTGTCACGGCCAGCTACTTCGAGTGGGCCCAGGCCCAGCAGGGCTACCCCTGGGAGGACCAGGTGGTGGCCGAGCGCCTGCGGTCGCGCATGGAGACGGCATTCAACGAGGTGTGGGCCCGGGCCGAGACGCTGAGCGTGAACGTCCGCACCGCCGCCCACGTGGTGGCGGTCGAGCGCGTCGCCGCCGCCATCACGGCCCGCGGCCTCTTCCCGTAGCCCCTCCCCACCCCGAGGGACGATTTCCCCCGCGAGATCGGTCGCTCCAGCGACCAATCTCGCGGGGGAAATCCGTTCTGGGGTGGCGATCACCGATGATCCTGCCCGAAATCGGGCAGGATCGTTGCGTTCGGGTGTGATCGTCGGCAGGATTGCCCGTCATGGCGGAGCACCACGGCGATCTCGTCGACCACCTCGTGCGCACCACGCGGCTTCCCGTCGGGGTCGCCCAGCGGGTGGTCGACGACGTCGTCGCCTACTTCGACGAGCCGGTCGAGGCGCTCGTGCGCCGCCGGCACCGCGAGCTCCAGGCCGCCGGCCGGTCGAACACCGAGATCTTCGACTGCATCGCCGCCGAGCTGGGGGCGCGGCCCGTGGCCGCGCCCTCGCTGTCGGCGCGGCAGCTCCGCCGGATCGTCTACGGCTGAACGACCGGCCCACCGGGCCGAAGGGAGACACGACCATGTGCGGGATCGTCGGCTACATCGGGACGGGCGACGCCGTCCCCGTCCTCGTCGAGGGCCTGGCCCGCCTCGAGTACCGGGGCTACGACTCGGCCGGCGTCGCGGTGCTCGCCCCGTCCGGCCTCAAGGTCCACAAGCGGGCCGGGCGGGTCGACGACCTCGTCGCCGCGCTGCCCAAGCGCCTGAAGGGACCGGTCGGCATCGGCCACACCCGGTGGGCAACCCACGGCGAGCCCACCGACGGCAACGCCCACCCGCACACCGATGCGTCGGGCCACGTCGCCGTCGTCCACAACGGCATCGTCGAGAACGCCGCCGAGCTGCGGGCCAAGCTGGCCACCGAGGGCATCGAGATGGTGTCCGACACCGACACCGAGGTCGTCGCCCAGCTCATCGGCCTGCGGGCCGCCGACCTGCCCCTCGAGGAGGCGGTGCGCGAGGCCCTGTCGATGGTCGTCGGCACGTACGGGCTGGCCGTGGTCGACGACCGCCAGCCCGATCGCATCGTCGTGGCCCGCAACGGCAGCCCCGTGGTGCTCGGCGTCGGACGGCGGGCCCACTACGTGGCGTCCGATGCGGCCGCGCTGGTCCGCCACACCGATCAGGTCGTGCACCTCGACGACCACGAGATGGCGGTCCTGCACGGCGACGCCTACCGCACCTTCACGCTCGACGCCCGCCCCACCGACAAGGCGCCGGCCACCACCGCGGTGACCGCCACCGCCTTCGACCTCGCCGGCCACGAGCACTACATGCACAAGGAGATGCACGAGCAGCCGACCACCGTCGCCCAGACGTTGCGGGGCCGGCTCGACCGCCGCTTCGCCACCGCGCACCTCGGCGGCCTGGACCTGTCGGCCCGCGACCTGCTGGGCGTGCGGCGGGTGAAGATCCTGGGCTGCGGCTCGGCCTACTACGCCGGGCTGGCCGGAGCGCTGCTCGTCGAGGACCTCAGCCGGCTCCCGGCCGACGCGGAGACGGCGTCCGAGTTCCGCTACCGCAATCCGGTCATCGACCCCGACACCCTGTACGTGGCGGTCAGCCAGTCGGGCGAGACGTTCGACACCCTCGCCGCGGTGCAGGAGGTCAAGCGCAAGGGCGGTGACGTCATCGGCGTCGTGAACGCCCCCGGCAGCACGATCGCGGGGGAGTGCGGGTCGGGCGTCTACATCCACGCCGGGTCCGAGCTGTCGGTCACCTCGACCAAGAGCTACACGTCGACCGTGGTGGCGTTCGCGCTGCTCGCCCTGCACCTCGGGCGGGTGCGCGACCTGGGGCCGGGCGACGGCGCCCGGCTCATCGACGGCCTCGACGCCCTGCCCGACCACATCGCGGCCGTGCTGGCGGGCGAGGACGCCATCGCCGCGGTGGCCCGCGACGTCGTGGCTCCGGCGGCGAGCATGTTCTTCGTCGGCCGCGTCGGCGGGTACGCGGTGGCGCTGGAAGGGGCGCAGAAGCTGAAGGAGGTCTCGTACGTCCACGCCGAGGCCTACCCCGCCGCCGAGCTGAAGCACGGGCCCCTGGCCCTGGTCGGCCCCGACGTGCCGACCGTGGTGGTGCTGCCCGACGACCACCTGCTGGAGAAGAACCTCTCCTCGGTGGAGGAGATCCGCGCCCGGCGGGGCCCGGTCGTCGCGGTGACCGACGCGGGCGCCGACGCCGTGCCCGACGACGACCGGTTCGCGGCGGTCCTGCGGGTGCCGCGGGCCGAGCCCGAGCTGGCGCCGGTCGTGCTCGGCATCCCGCTGCAGCTCCTCGCCTACCACGCGGCGGTGGCGCTGGGGCGCGACGTCGACCGGCCCCGCAACCTGGCCAAGAGCGTGACGGTCGAGTAGCCGGTCAGCCGGTCAGCCGGTCAGCCGGTCGACAGGGGGACGAGGCGGACGTCCGCCGCGTCCTCGTCGGTCGCCCCCAGCCAGAACACGGCCATCCGCCGGCCCTCGGCCTCCACGTCCGCCACCTGCGGCGCGGTCAGCGGGTGGTGGGTGACGGAGACGGCCGGACGACCCTTCGGCGCCCCCGGCACGGGCGACCAGATCGCCCGGACCCGGCCGTCCACCAGGACGCTGCCCTTGAACGGGTCGCGCCCGCCGGAGAAGCGGCGGTCGTCGTCGGACCCGAACCGGCTGCGGTCGGCGAACGACAGGAGCGAGTTGTCGTACTCGGGCAGGAAGCGCACGGGTGACTCGACGTCGGGGTCGGGGAGCGGGCCGTCGGGCACGTCGTAGAGCGTGCGGCCCCGCTCGTCGGCGAAGGTGCGCAGGCCCGGGGCCAGGCGGTCGAGCACCTCGCGCATGCCGGTGAGCCGGCACCAGGCGGCGACGTCGGCCACGGTGGCCGGCCCGAACGCCGCCAGGTACCGCAGCACCGCGCCGTCCGGCGCAGGGGCGGTGCCGAGCGGGCGGCCCAGCCAGGCGTCGACCGGGGTGAGCGTCACCTGGCCCTTCCGTCCCCACACGCCGCGGGGCGGCACCTGCACGAGCGGCACGAGGCAGCGGGTCGCGTAGGCCGCCGCTGCCGGGTGGACGTCGGGGAACCGCTCGGCGATGGCGGCCCGCAGCCGGGTCATCGTGGCCGGCTGCTCCGCCAGCACCCCGCGGGCGTACGCCACGACCGGGGCGATGTCGACGTCGCGCAGGTGGGGGGCGAACTCGGAGTGGCGGGCGATCTCGGCGTCGAGCACCGGCTGGACGACGGCGGGGAGGGCGAGCGCGTCGTCCGCGGTCAGGAGGTGGATCGTCCCCCGCATGACCACGGCCCGGACGAGGTGCCGGTCCTCGACGGCCCGACCGACGACGTCGGGGTCGAAGCCCGCCAGGCGCGACCACAGGGCCAGGTAGGGGTCGAGCGGGTTCTGCGCCTGCAACCCGACGAGGTGGTCGACGGCGGTCAGCGGATCGACCGTGGTCGACCGCTCGAGCAGCATCTGGCGGGCCAGCGTGGCCCGGTTGAGCGCCCGGTCGGTGAGCACGTCGGCCGCCATGGCGGGGAAGCATGGCATCGTCGGCGTCGCGGCGGAGGCCGCCCGGGACGCACGGTGCCGCCGGCGGCACCGCCCTTGCCATGATCGAACAGGTGTTCGATCATGGTGCCTGTGGCTCGAGCGGAGGAGCTCGCTCGCGACCCCGTGCCCGGGGATCGTGCGGATGAGCGACCTCCCGCGCCCGGGGTCGAGGCCCTGGCCGAGCGGGTGCGGCCCACCGACCTGGCCCGCGACCGGCGGCTACCGGTGCTCCCCGCGCTGGAGGTCCTCCTGCCCGCATCCGGGCTGCGGCGGGGCACCACCGCCGCCGTCGACGCCCGGCCGGGGGTGGCCGGGGCGACGTCGATGGCGCTGGCCCTGGCCGCCGGGGCGTCCCGGGCGGGCTCGTGGGTGGCGGCCGTGGGCCTGGGCTCGCTGGGGCTGGTGGCGGCGTCCGAACTGGGGGTGGCCTTCGAGCGCCTCGCCCTGGTGGCCGATCCCGGCCGCGAGCGGGCCGGATGGGCGTCGGTGGTGGCCGCTCTCGTCGACGGGTTCGACGTGGTGCTGGTCGCCGCCGACTGCCGGCTGCGGGCGCCCGACACCCGGCGTCTCGTGGCCCGCGTGCGCGAGCGCGGCGCGGTGCTGGTGGCGGTGGGCGGCGAGCTGCCCGGCGAGCGCAGCGCCCTGCGGCTCACCGTCACGTCGTCCGCGGTGGGAGGGGCTGGGGGAGGGGTGGGGGTACCTGCAGGGCCGGCGGGTGACCGTCGAGGGCGGGGGCCGGGGCGAGGCGTCCCGCGGGCGCCGGGCCGAGCTGTGGCTGCCCGGCCCCGACGGCACGGTGGCGGCGGTCGAGCCGGTGGCCGAGCCCATCCCGCTCGGGTCCCGCCGGCCGTCCTCTGCCGCTCGTTCACCCGGGGCGCCGGCAGGGTCCGCCCGTGCGCCCGTGGTGCCGGCTGCCGGTCGTCGCCGGTCGTCCCCGGCGCCGGCTCCGCCACCCCCGCGGGAGAGCGCATGACCGAGCGGAGCGAGGTCCAGAGGCACGGTCGGCCCTGCGCCACGACGTGGCGATTCGGTCACCGGTGCGCCCGAAGGGTGCACCGGTGACCGGGCGGATCGAGGTGACCCGCACCCTCGTGGTGTGGTGCCCCGACTGGCCGGTGGTGGCCGCCGGGGTGCCGCTCGACGTCCCCGCCGCCGTGTTCCACGCCAACCGGGTGGTGGCCTGCTCGCCCGCGGCCCGGGCCGAGGGGGTCGAGCGCCACCTGCGCCGGCGCGACGCGCAGGCCCGCTGCCCCGAGCTGGTCGTGCTGGCCCACGACCCGGCCAGCGAGGCCCGGGCGTTCGAGCCCATCCCCGCCGCCCTCGAGGCGCTCACGCCCCGCATCGAGATCACCTACCCGGGGGCGTGCGCCTTCCCCACCCGTGGGCCGTCCCGCTACCACGGTGGCGACGAGGCGCTGGCCGAGCTGGCCACGGCGGTGGCGTCCGAGGCGCTGGCCGGGCGGGCTCCCGTGCGGGTGGGGGTGGCCGACGGTCCCTTCGCCGCCGCGCTGGCCGCCCGCCGCCAACGGTCGTCCACGTCGTCGGGCCCGCTCCCGGGCCCGTCCCCGGCTGACCGGGGGCGCCACCCGTCGGCCGGGCGCCTCCCGTCGGCCGGGCGCCTCCCGCCGGCCGGGCCACGGTCGTCCGCGTCGTCGGGCCCGGCGGTGCCTGCTGCCGGTTCCGGTGCCGGTGCCGGTGTCCGTGGCGGTGCTGGTGCCGGTGCTGGTGCCGGTGGCGGTTCGGGTTCTGGTGCCGGGCCCGGCCGGGGGCCCGCCGTGGTGGTGCCGCCCGGGGCGAGCCCCGCCTTCCTCGCCCCGGTGCCGGTGACCGTGCTGGCCGAGCCCGGCGGCCCGGCCGGGCCCGAGCTGGTGGACGTGCTGGAGCGGCTGGGCGTGCGCACCCTGGGCGCCCTGGCGGCGTTGCCCGTCGCCGAGGTCGTCGGACGCTTCGGGGCCGAGGGGCTGGCCGCGCACCGGCTGGCCAGCGGGCTCGACGAGCGCCCGCCGGTGACCGCCCCCCCGCCCGAGGAGTGGGGCCTGTCGACCGAGATCGACCCGCCCGCCGAGCGGGTCGAGGCCGCCGCCTTCGTGGCCCGCCGGCTGGTCGACGACCTGCAGGCCCGCCTGGCCGCCCGGGGCAGCGCCTGCACCCGCCTGGTGATCGGGGCCGAGACCGAGCACGGCGAGGCGCACGAGCGGGTGTGGCGCACCGAGGGCACCTTCACCGCTCTGGCCATCGCCGATCGGGTGCGGTGGCAGCTCGACGGGTGGCTGAACGCCGGGGCCAACCGTCCGTCGGCCGGGTTGACCCGGCTGTGGCTGGCGCCCGACGAGATCGTCCCGGCGGGCGGCCGGCAGCTCGCCTTCGGGACCGGGGCGCCCGGAGCGGTCGACGCCATCGAGGCGGGCGATCGTGCCGCTCGAGCGCTGGCGCGGGTGCAGGGCCTGCTCGGCGTCGAGGCGGTGCGGGTGCCCGAGTGGCGGGGCGGCCGCGGGCCCGCCGAGCGCGTCGACCTGGTGGCCGTGGCGGCCGACGACGTCACCGAGGTCCGCCCGGCGGCGCAGGAGGGCTGGGTCGCCGAGCCGTGGCCGGGTGCCGTGCCCGCCCCTGCCCCCGCCACCGTCCACGATCCGCCGCTGCGGGCCGAGGTGGTCGACGCCGCCGGCCACGCGGTGCTCGTCAGCGGCCGGGGCGAGCTCAGCGCTCCGCCGGCCCAGGTGCGGGTCGACCGGCCCGGCGCCCGGACCCTGGTCGACGTGGCGGCCTGGGCCGGCCCCTGGCCGTACGACGAGCGCTGGTGGGACTCGCAGGGTCACCGCCGCCGGGCCCGCCTCCAGGTCACGACGGTCGGCGGCGCCGCCTACCTGCTCGCCATCGAGGGCAGCCGCTGGTCCGCCGAGGCGACGTACGACTGATCGCGGCCGTCGCCGCTGCCGGCCTCGTCCTCAGCCTCGTCCTCGGACACGCGCCGTCCCTCGCCTGCCCGCCCTGCGAGGATCGGGCCATGCCGGCACCGGCCCCGTCGCCCCCCGAGCTCGTGGACGCGGTCGAGCGGGCGACCACCGACCTGCTCCGCGTCCTCGAGGCCCTGTCCCCGGCGGACATCGTGGCGCCCAGCCGGCTTCCCGGGTGGTCGCGTTGCACGATCGTCTGCCACCTCCGCTACGGCGCCGCCGCCAGCGCCCGCATGACCGAGGACGCGTTGGCCGGCCGAGTCACAGCCTTCTATCCGGACGGCCGCGACCGGCAGCGTCCCGGGACGCTGGCTTTGGCATCCGGCGAGTCGGCGGCCGACGCCTGCCGGTCGCTCCGGGCCGAGAGCGGGCGGCTGGGGCGGCTGTGGTCGTCGGTGCCGGACGGGGAGTGGGGCACCGTTGTCCGCGAGCCCGCCGGGAACCCCGACCTCGGGGACATCGACCTGGCCACCCTGGCACTGCTCCGGCTGACCGAGGTCGAGGTCCACGGCGCCGACCTGGACGTCGGCCTCGACCGGTGGAGCGACGCCTTCGTGGCCGCGGCGTTGCCGGTCCGCCTGGCCCGGCTCGACCGTCAGCGGCGGGTCGGGCCCGACGATCCGCTCGTGGGCACGACGTGGTGGCTGCGACCGGTCGACGGGCCGGCCCACGCCGTGACCCTCGGACCCGACCGCACCGACGTCCGACCCGCCACCGGCGCCCGGGCGCCCGACGCCGTCGTCGAGGGCACCGCCGCCGACCTGTTGGCCCTCCTGCTCGGACGTCCCGCCCCCACCGTCACCTACGGCGGCGACGTCGAGCGAGCGCGGGCCTTCGCCCGGGCCTACGGCGGTCCCTGAGGTGGCCGGCAGCCGGTAGCCGGCTGGCCCCGCCTCCGGGTCCTGCCGTGGCCGCCCGACGAGGGCGAGAGCGACGGCGAGGGCGAGGGCGACGGGATGGCGAGGTCATGGGTTCCGGCCAGCCGGGGTCGAGGCCACAGTTCCGGATCCGGAACCCATTGCCTCGACCTCGACGGAACGGAACCCATTGCCTCGGGTTCTCGAAGGGCCGCGGCGGGGATGGCGAGCCGGCCGAGGCGCGGGCCGCCCCCGGGGTCAGCGGAGGCGGACGACGCGGAGGACGTCGGCTGCGGGATCGGGGTCGCCGGGGTACCCGCCGATGACCACGATGACGTCGCCCGGGCTGGCGACGCCGGCGGCCACGGCCGATTCGGTGGCGAACCACACCATCTCGTCGGTGGTGGTCCACGCCGGGCCGACCACGGCGGACACGCCCCAGGTCAGTGACAGCCCACGGGCGGTCGACTCGTACGGCGTCACCGCCAGCACCGGCACGGTGGGCCGGAACCGGGCGACGGCCCGGGCGGTGTCGCCCGACGGCGTGCAGCAGACGATGGCCGCGGCGCCCACGTTGGTGGCCGCCCGCCAGGCGCCCTCGCTGGTGGCGTCGGTGATCTTGGCGGTGGTCGACAGGGGGCGGGAGCGCCGGAGCTTGCCCAGCTTGGCGCCCCACTGGAGGTAGTCGGCCTCGCGTTCGGCCCGGGCCACGACGGCGGCCATCACGGCCACCGCCTCGGCCGGGTCGGCGCCGACCGCGGTCTCGGCGGACAGCATCACGGCGTCGGTGCCGTCGAACACGGCGTTGGCGACGTCGGACACCTCGGCCCGGGTGGGGTAGGCGGCGGTCACCATCGACTCGAGCATCTGCGTGGCCGTGATGACGGGGCGGCCCGCGGCGATGGCGGCTCGCACGAGGCGCTTCTGGACGTGGGGCACGTCTTCGAGGGGCAGGCGGATGCCCAGGTCGCCGCGGGCGACCATGACCGCGTCGGCGACGGCGAGGATCTCGTCGCCCTGCTCGACCGCGGAGGCCGTCTCGATCTTCGCCACCACCTGTGGGCGGTCGGGCCCGAGGGCGTCGATGAGGCGCTGCACGTCGGCGGCCCGCTGGACGAACGAGGCGGCCACCGCGTCGGCGCCGGCCGCCTGGGCGGCCCGGGCGAGGTCGAGGTCGCGGGCGGTGGGGCCGGCGATGCCGCCGACGCCGTCGGGCAGGTGGAGGCCGGGTCGGCCCTGGAGCCGCCCGCCCCGCTGGACGACGACCTCGACGCGACCCTGGGGGCTGCCGGCGGGCTCGGCCGCCACGACCTCGAACACGATCCCGCCGTCGCCCGCCACGACCCGGTCGCCGGTCAGCAGTCCGAGCCGGTCGAGGTCGACGCCGATGACCCGGTCGCCGCTCTCGGGCGCGCCGCAGCGCAGCTCGAGCCGGTCGCCGGGCGTCACCTGGACGCCGCGGTCGGGGAACGGGGCCATGCGCAGCTTGGGGCCGGGCAGGTCGACGAGCACGCCGACGGCGCGGTGATCGTCGGCGCTCACGCGCCGGACCCGGTCGACGAGCGCGAGCTGCGTGTCGGGATCGCCGTGCGACAGGTTCACCCGGATCACGTCGGCGCCCGCGGCGATCACCTTGCGCAGGACGGGCTCGTCCCACGAGGCCGGTCCGATGGACGCCACGATCTTCGTTCGTCGCACTGCCTGTCCTTCCGCAACACGCGTCGGGGCGCGTCTGCGCCCGCTTCTCGAGGTGGTGGTGCTCCGCCCAGCTCCTACGACTCGGCTCACGCTACCGAGGTGACATCGACAGGCAACAGGGTTTTGCGAAAGGCGTCGCAAGGGCGTGTGCCAGGTCCGTAACGGTGTGCCCGTCTTCCCGGAGGGAACATAGGCTGGCAGCGATGGCCGCCGCCCCCGACCCCGCTCCCGACGCCACGACCCAGACCGGCTACACGCTGCTCGGTCTGCTGTCGTTCGGGCGCGAGCTGTCGGGCTACGAGCTGAAGCAGATGGCCGAGAACCTGCGGTTCTTCTGGTCGGCCCCGGCGATGAGCCAGGTGTACCGCGAGGTCGAGCGGCTGGCCGCGGCGGGCCTCGTGGCGCAGCGCAGCGTGGTGCGCGACGGCACGCGGTCGACCAAGGTCTACCGGCTCACCGCCGCGGGGGACACTGCGGTGCGGGCGTGGCTGGCCTCGCCGCCCGAGCCGCCCGTTCTGCGCCACCCGGTGGCGCTACGGGTGTTCTTCGGCCACCTCCTGGCGCCCGAGGACCTGCGAGCGGCGATCGAGTCCCACCGGGCGTGGTGCGACCGGATGCTCGCCGAGTTGGGGGCCGTGCGGTCCGGGCTACGACGACGACCGGTTCCGGTACGCCGCCCTGGTCGCCGAGTGGGGGCTCGGGTACTTCCGGGGCGAGCGGGCGGCGGCCTCCGGCGTCGCCAAGGCGATGGGCGACTGCCCCGACGTCGCCGCGGCGGCCGCGGACGACCGGCCGGGCGCCCCGTCCGACGCCCCCGAGCTCGCGGGCTGAGACCCCTCCTGACCTGGGTTTGCGCGCATCCGCGCGCTGCGCGCGGATGCGCCTACGAACGTACGTTCGTACACTCGGCGGCGTGGGCTTCAACAACCCCGACGTCCCGTGGAGCGAGATCGAGCGCACGCTCTCGGGCCGCCGGCCCGGTGCCGATCCGCGCCGCTGGTGGTCGCACGGGGGCACCCGGCGCGAGAACCGGCCCGGCGACTCCGACCGTCCCGAGGGGGCCGACGGCGGCGACAGCCCGGCCTGGTCGTGGCACCGGCCCACCTACGTCCCGCCGTCCGATCTCGAGCGTCGCGTCAGCGCCACCCCCTACGCCGAGCTGCACTGCCACTCGAACTTCAGCTTCCTCGACGGCGCCAGCCACCCCGAGGAGCTGGCCGAGGAAGCCGCCCGCCTCGGCCTCGAGGCGCTCGCCCTCACCGACCACGACGGGTTCTACGGCGTCGTCCGCTTCGCCGAGGCGGCCCGCGCGGTGGGCATGCCGACCGTGTTCGGCGCCGAGCTGTCGTTGGGGCTGTCCCGCCCCCAGAACGGCGAGGCCGACCCCGCGGGCCACCACCTGCTGGTGCTGGCCCGCGACCCCGAGGGCTACGCCCGGCTGGCCTCCACCATCAGCACCGGGCACCTGGCCGGGGGAGAGAAGGGCAGGCCCGACTACGCGGGCGTCGACTGGGCGACCGTCCACGGCGGCCACTGGCTGGTGCTGACGGGGTGCCGCAAGGGGGCGGTGCCGCACGCGCTGATCGAGCACGGGCCGGCGGCCGCGGCCCGCGAGCTCGCCCGGCTGGTCGACGTGTTCGGCGACGACAACGTGGTGGTCGAGCTGTGCGACCACGGCGATCCGCTCGACTCGGCCCGCAACGACGCCCTGGCCACGCTGGCCGTGCGGGCGGGCCTGCCGCTGGTGGCCACCAACAACGTCCACTACTCGGCGCCCGCCCGGCGCCGGCTCGCCACCGCCCTGGCCGCGGTGCGGGCCCGGCGCAGCCTCGACGACCTGGCCGGCTGGCTGCCGGCGGCCGGCGGCGCCCACCTGCGCTCGGGGGACGAGCAGTCCCGACGCTTCGCCCGCTGGCCCGGGGCGGTCGAGCTGGCGGCCGAGCTGGGGCGGGCCTGCGCCTTCGACCTGGCGCTGGTGGCGCCGCAGCTCCCGCCGTTCCCGTGCCCCGACGGCCTCGACGAGATGACCTACCTGCGCCGGCTGGTCGAGGACGGCGGCGCCCGTCGCTACGGGCCCCGCGGCGGGGTCGCCCCCGACGGCGACCGCGCCCGCAACCACAAGGCCTGGGCCCAGATCGATCACGAGCTCGCCGTCATCGAGGCGCTGGGGTTCCCGGGCTACTTCCTCGTGGTGTGGGACATCGTCGAGTTCTGCCGCCGGTCCGACATCTACTGCCAGGGTCGGGGCAGCGCCGCCAACTCGGCGGTCTGCTACGCCCTCGGCGTCACGAACGCCGACGCGGTGGCGCTCGGCCTGCTGTTCGAGCGGTTCCTGTCGCCCGAGCGCGACGGTCCTCCCGACATCGACATCGACATCGAGAGCGGGCGGCGGGAGGAGGCCATCCAGCACGTGTACCGCCGCCACGGACGCCGGCACGCGGCCCAGGTGGCCAACGTCATCAGCTACCGGGCCCGCTCGGCGGTGCGCGACATGGCCAAGGCGCTCGGCTACTCACCCGGCCAGCAGGACGCCTGGTCGAAGCAGATGGACATGTGGTCGACCGTGGCGTCGACGATGGACGAGCAGGGCCGCGGGCCGGGGCCGTCCCCACCGGGCCACGACATCCCCGAGTCGGTGCTGGCGCTGGCCCGCGAGGTCGAGCGGGCGCCCCGCCACCTGGGCATCCACTCGGGGGGCATGGTCATCTGCGACCGGCCCATCGTCGACGTGTGCCCGGTCGAGTGGGGCCGGTTCCAGGGCAGCGCCGCGGTGCGCGACGGCCGGGCCCGCACCGACGGCTCGCCGGTGGGCATCGGGGAGGGGGCCGACGACGGCTCGCCGGTGGGCATCGGGGAGGGGGCCGACGGGGCTCGCCGGTGGGCATCGGGGAGGGGGCCGACGAGGCCGGCCCGGGCGGCGACACCACCGTGCCGCTGCGCACCGTCCTCCAGTGGGACAAGGACGACTGCGCGGCGGTCGGCCTCGTGAAGTTCGACCTGCTGGGCCTCGGGATGCTCGAGGCCCTGCACCACTGCGTCGACTTCGTGCGGGCCGCCCACGGCCACGAGATCGACCTGGCCTTCCTCGACCAGGACGACGAGGTCTACGCCATGCTGTGCCGGGCCGACTCGGTGGGCGTGTTCCAGGTCGAGTCGCGGGCGCAGATGGCCACGCTGCCCCGGCTGCGGCCCGAGACGTTCTACGACCTGGTGGTCGAGGTGGCGCTCATCCGGCCGGGGCCCATCCAGGGCGGGTCGGTGCACCCCTACATCCGGCGGCGCAAGGGCCTCGAGCCGATCACCTACCCCCACCCGCTCATGGAGAAGGCGCTCGAGAAGACGCTGGGCGTGCCCCTGTTCCAGGAGCAGCTCATGCAGATCGCCATCGACGTCGCCGGCTTCTCGCCCGGTGAGGCCGACGAGCTGCGCCAGGCCATGGGCTCGAAGCGCAGCCTCGAGCGCATGGAGCGCCTGCGCCAGCGGCTCTACGACGGGATGGCCGAGCGCGGCGTCACCGGCGAGGTGGCCGACCGGGTGTGGGAGAAGCTGGCCGCGTTCGCCAGCTACGGCTTCCCCGAGAGCCACTCGGTGAGCTTCGCCTACCTGGTGTACGCGTCGTCGTGGCTCAAGCGGTACTACCCGGCCGCGTTCTGCGCCGGGCTGCTCGACGCCCAGCCCATGGGGTTCTACTCGCCCCATTCGCTGACGCAGGACGCCCGCCGCCACGGCGTCGAGGTCCGCACCCCCGACCTGGCCCTGTCGGCCGCGGGCGCCACCCTCGAGGTCGACGGCTTCCCTCCGGCCCGCCGCGACCGCGAGAAGGCCCGAGGCAATGGGTTCCGTCCCGAGGAGGACGAGGCAATGGGTTCCGCATGCGCGACCCATGACCTCGACCTCGGTCCGGTGGAACCCATTGCCTCGCCGGGGGAGGCGCCGGGGGAGGGGGGGGGCGTCGGGGGACGGGGCGGCGCCACCCACCCGCCCCGGGAAGGCGCCCGGGGCGGGGGCGCCGCCCGACACGTGGGGGAAGGATGGGCCGGCTGTGCGGGTCGGGCTGGGGGCGGTGCGGGGACTGGGCGCCGACCTGGCCGGCCGCATCGTGGCCGAGCGCGACGCGCACGGCGCCTACGCCAGCCCCGAGGACCTGGTGCGCCGCGTGCCGGGCCTGTCCGTCGCCCACCTCGAGGCCCTGGCCACCGCGGGCGCGTTCGGGTGCTTCGGGCTCGACCGCCGCCGGGCCCTGTGGGTGGCGGGAGCGGTGGCCCGGACCGGGGCCGACCGGCTCGACGGCATCGTCACCGGCGTCGACGCCCCCACGCTGCCGGGGCTCGACCCCCTCGACGAGGCCCGAGCCGACCTGTGGGCCACCGGCATCAGCCCCGAGGGCCACCCCACCAGGTTCCTGCGCGACGTGCTCGACCGGCTGGGCGTGGTGGCGGCCGCCGACCTCGTCCACCACGACCACGGGTCGAAGGTGACCGTGGGCGGCGTGGTCACCCACCGCCAGCGGCCGGCGACGGCCGGCGGCACCACGTTCGTCAACCTCGAGGACGAGAGCGGCCTGCTCAACATCGTCGTGTCCAAGGGCTGCTGGGCCCACCACCGCCGGGTGGTGCGCACGGCGGCGGCGCTGCTGGTGCGAGGGCGGCTCGAGCGGGTCGAGGGCGTGACCAACGTGATCGCCGAGCGCATCGAGGCGCTCCCGATCCGGGCGCACCTGCAGAGCCGCGACTTCCGCTGAACCTTGCCGGCCGGCGATGTCGGCCCGGCGCTACGGTCCGCGCCATGCAGGTCTTCGTGACGGGAGGCACCGGCGCGATCGGCCGGCCCGCCGTCGCGGCCCTGGTCGCCGCCGGGCACGCGGTGTCGGCGCTGGCCCGCACTCCCGAGCGCGCCGCGGCGCTCGAGAGCGCAGGGCGCCCGGCCCGTGGCGGTGTCGCTGTTCGACCGCGAGGGCCTCGCCCTCGCCTTCGCCGGACACGATGCCGTGGTCAACCTGGCGACGGCCATTCCGCCGACGAGTCATTTCATGCGCCAGTCGGCGTGGACCGACAACCAGCGCATCCGCACCGAGGGGTCGGCAGCAGTGGTCGACGCGGCCCTGGCGGCCGGGGTCGGCGCACTGGTGCAGGAGTCGGTGGCGATGGTCTACCCCGACCAGGGCGCCGAGTGGATCGACGAGGACGTCCCGCCCGACCGCTACCCGTTGGCCGAGGGCAACCTGGCCGCCGAGGCGAGCGCCCGGCGCTTCACCGGGTCCGGGGGCAGGGGAACGGTACTGCGCTTCGGCTGGTTCCACGGCCCGGGCGCCGCCCACAGCGAAGAGCTGCTCGCCCTCGCCCGCCGGCACGTCGCCACGATGCTCGGCCCAGCCGATGGGTTCGTGTCGTCCATCCACGTCGCCGACGGGGGCGCCGCCGTCGCCGCTGCCCTCGCCGCGCCGGCCGGGGCCTGGAACGTCGTCGACGACGAGCCGCTGACCAAGCGTGCCTTCGCCGATGCCCTGGGAGCCGCGGTCGGGGTGAGGCCGTGGATCCGAGCCCCCGGGCGGGCCGCCCTGCTGCTGGGCGACCGATCGACCTCGCTGACCCGCTCGCTGCGGGTCGCCAACGGGAGGTTCCGCGAGGCCACGGGCTGGGCGCCCCGCTACCGCAGCGCCCGCGAGGGCCTGGCCGCGACGGCGCAGGCAGCCTGACGCCGGCCGTCATCTGCCCGCAGTGCCGGCCCGACGGCGGAGCGGTCACGCCGGCACGCCGCGAGGCCGCCGCGCCCGTCCGGGAACTCCGTGGTGCCGTTCGCGGAGGGCGACGACCATGGCGGGCATGCCGAGCACCTCCGGTCCCGTCCCGACGCGTCCCGACGCAGGCGTTCCCCGGTTGCACCACGTGGAGCACGGCCGCGGGATCCCGGTGCTGGTGATCCACGGCGCGTACTCGGCGCATGAGGAGATGGTCGGCTACCTCGAACCGTTCTTCCGGACCCGGCCCGGTCACCGCCGCATCTACGTCGACCTGCCGGGCATGGGGGCCAGCTCCGCCGACGGCATCAGCGGGCCCGACGACGCGCTCGACGCCGTCGCCGCCGTGATCGACGACCGCATCGGCGACGACCCGTTCCTCGTGGTCGCCCAGTCGTACGGCTGCTACCTGGCCCGCGGCCTGGTCGACCGCCGTCCGGCGCAGGTGGCCGGCCTCGCCCTGATCTGCCCGTTGCTGATCAGCGGCGAGCTCGCCGGCGAGCATGCCGCCGCCCACGTGGCCGGTGACATCGAGGGGATGCTCACCCCCGAGGAGGACGCCGAGTACCGCGGCTACTTCGTCATCCAGACACCCGAGACCGCGCGGCGCTTCGTCGACGCCGTCGCCCCGGTGCTGGGTCGGTTCGACGGCCCGGCGGTGGAGCGGATCATGGAGGGCCGCCTCGACCCTGGTCCCGACGACGGCCCGGCCTTCTCGGCCCCCACGCTGATCGCGACCGGCCGGCAGGACACCGTGGTGGGCTACGTCGGCCAGTGGGACCTGCGCGAGCAGTATCCGCACGCCACGTATGCGGCGCTCGACATGGCGGGCCACGCCCTGCCCCACGAGCGGCCGGCCCTGCTCGACGCGCTCCTGGACGACTGGCTCGACCGGGTGGACATGGCGGCGACGTGACCGGGTGACGCCGGGCCGCCGTCGGGGGTGGCCCGTGGGTCGCAGCCGGTGCGAGGGCGGGCGAAGAAAGCCCTTGCGTGAACTCACGTTCACGATAGAGTCGTGAACATGAGTTCACAGATAGCTGCGCACCGGACGCGCCACCCGTGACCCCCGCACGGCGCGCCCCCGAGGCCACCGCCGAACGACCGCGCCGAGCTGGCGGCCGCGGCCCGAGACATCGTCGCCCGCGAGGGGCCTGCCGGCCTGACCATGCGCAGCGTCGCCGCCGAGGCGGGCTGCTCGGTCGGCCTCGTCTACAAGGTGTTCGACGATCGAGCCGACCTGGTCGCCGCCGTCATCGCCGCCGAGTACGTGCGCCTCACCCGGGGGTTCGACGCGCTCGTCGACGCCGCCGGCAGCGGGACCGTCGGCGACAACCTCGCCGCCTGGGCGGCTCTGTTGCTCGACTCGCCCGCCATCGCCCTCGCTCGCGACGTCGCCGACATCGCCGACGTCGAGAGGGTGGCGGCCGTCACCGACGCGGTCGCCCGCGACCTCGGCCTCGTCACCGGCATCGAGGGTTCGGTCGTCGACTACCTGGCGGCCGAGCAGCGCCTGGGGCGCGTCGCCGGCCCGGTCGACGTCGCCGCCGTCGGGTTCCTGATCGCGGGCGCCGTGCACAACCTGCTGGCCGCCGGCGACCTCTACCCCCGACCCTCCCGGGCCGAGCTGCGACGGATCCTCGCGTCGCTCGGCGACCTCGTCACGTCCCCCACCCCCAGCGAGGAGCAGAAGCCATGAACGACCATCCGACCACCCCGAACGCCGCGCCCGCACACGCGACGGGACCTGACCGAGCCCCGGGCCGGCGCGCCGTCGACACCGCGGTCGCCGGTGCGGAGGCGGTGGCCGACGCGGACGACGCCCGTCGCGCCGACGCCCTGGCCGACGCCCTCGACCGCCTCGCGCACCACGGGTTCACCGACGGCGGCGGCCTGGCCCACCACGCCCCGATGGGCGCCGAGGCGCTCAGCGCCCTCGGCTACCACGACCAGGTCGCCTCCTGGGTCGACGCCTACAACCAGCGGCACGACCCGATGGACGTACCCGGCGCCGACCACCCGCTCACCCCGGGGGACGACGCCGCGTCGGCCGCGGCCCTCGGCGATCCCTCGCGCCTCGGCGACTGGGCGGTGCTCTTCGATCACCTGCTGCACGAGCAGCTGTGGCCCGACGTCGTCCGTGCCTGGGTGCCCCGGCTGCTCCCGGGCTACGGCGGAGCGTTCACCCACGGCCTCCTGCGCACGGCCCACGCCGTGCGCACGATCGACGCGGTCGGGTCCACCCCGGCCGCCCGGCGGGAGCTCGCCCGCGCGCTGGCGTGGTGGGCGGGCACCTACACCGAGCTGCCCGGGCGACCGGGCCTCGCCGGCACGCTCACGCTCGACGAGGCGATCGGTGTCCTCCCGCGCCCCGCGACGCCGTGGTCGCCCGAGGACGCCGGCCGGTTCGTCCACCTGCACGAGCTGGACGGCTTCGCGGGGGCGGTCGAAGAGCTCGGCGCGCCCCGCGATCCCGACCTCGCGCTCGGCGAGCTGACCGCCACGTACGCCGCGCATGCTGGTCGCCCATCCCGAGGTGCACCCGTTCGCGCTCCTGCACGCCATCACGCCGGTCGCGGCGGCACGCACCCTCGTGCCGTTCGTTCCCGGCGGTTCGGCCGTCGTCTACCGACACCTGTGGCACGTCGACGCGGCGATCGCGGCGTCGTTCCTGCCCCCGGGCGCCGGCGCCGTGGCGGCCGGGCAGGCGGACACGACCGGGGCGCCGGCCCCGGAGGAGCTCGCGGCGCGTGCGGCCGACCACGGGGACGTGCACGTGGTGAAGTTCACCGAGGCCTGCCTGCGCGAGCACGCGCGACAGCCCGACCCTGCCTACCTCGCGGCTGCCGCCCGCCTCGTCGAGGTGATGCCGCCCTGGTGAACCCGGGCTGGCGGGGAGCGGGCTCAGTCGAACGGGACCCCGGCCACCTCGGCCCGGCCGTACTGGCCCACCAGCACGAAGCGGTGACGCCGACCGGCGCGGAACCCGGGGTCCCACCAGCGGGCCGCGTACCGGTGGCGGTCCTGGTCTCCCGGACCCAGGTGGACGACCTCGATGTCGCAGCCGCCGTCGTCGACCGGGCGCCCGTGGGCCACCGCAGGCCGCCAGTCCCCGTGGCCGTCGGCCATCTCGACCCGGACCAGCGGCCGGTCCCACCGGAGGCCGCCGGGGGCCATGTCGGTCCAGGCCTGCTCCCAGACCGGGTCGGTGGCCGACGTGGCGTCGGTGAAGTCGGCGGGCCCCGTCACGGCGCGGACGGTCGACGCCACCGACGGCGACGGCAGGTACGAGCGGTGGTGCAGGTCGAAGGACCGGTCGGGCAGCAGAGCACTGACCAGCCCGGCGCGCACCACCTCCCCGGCCAGACGGGCGGCGTGGGCGGCCAGGAACGGCTGGGTGCGGGGGCCGTACAGCGTGTGACCCCCCTCGTAGCGCTGCTCCTCGTACTCCTCGGGCGTGGTGCAGTACCCCGAGTACTCGTTCGCCACCGACGACACGACGATCTGCTCGACGCCGCGCCGACGGGTCGCGGCCGCCACCGCGTCGGCGATGCGGCGGCCCGTCTCGACCGTCAGCTCGAACGGCAGGCCGACGACCGCGGCCTCGCCCACCTGCACCACCTGGAGGGGCAACACGCGGGGGAAGCCCGACAGCGGGAGCACCAGGCGCTGGAGCGGGCCGCCCAGGACGCGCTTGCCGCCCTGGGGCCCATCCGCGCGCCGGCGGGGCACGCCCGGCCGGAACGGCGGGAGCCGATGGATGACCGGCGTCTCGTTCTCGAACGCGCCCGCCACCAGCGCGGCCCCCACGGCCGGCCGCCCGGGCAGCGTCACGCCGCCGATCGACGGGTCGCGCTCGAGGTCGACCTCGCGCAGCCCGCACGCCACCCGCACGCCGTCACCCCGCAACTGCCCGTCGAGCGATGCGTACAGCTCGGCGGCCCGGGCGCCGACGGCCCGGCCCACCCGCCGCGCCTCGAGGTGACCGGCCGTGTCGGGATGGAGCGCCGGGGCCACGTCCGCATGGGTCCCCTCGATCGCGCCGACGACGGGACGCCGGCCGTGGGTGCGCTCGACCCGGTGGGCGATCTCGTCGGTCACGTAGGCCCACAGGTCGGCGTTGTAGGTCGGCGACCGCATCGGCACCCCGGTGCCGTGCACCGAGAACACGGCCATCGCCGCCAGCGGCTCCCGGCCCCCGTCGGGCGCCTCGGCGTCGACCCGCAGCAGGTGGAGGTCGGGGTTGACCGAGACGTAGGTGCGCTGTGCCCCGCGGCGCGGGTCGGCGCCGTCGTTGCGGACGTACGACGCCAGGGAGCGGTTCCGGGTCAGGCCCCACACCTCGGCGCGGCCCCAGGCCAGGCAGGCGGGACGACGCTGCTCGACCGCCTCGACCACCCCGTCGGCGATGCGGGTGGCCAGCTCCTGGGCCCAGCCGGCGTCGAACCCCGGCTTGTTGGACGCGAACCGGTTGTAGAAGTCGGTGCCCAGGAACTGCCCGGGCCCGCCGTGGGTGTGGGTGGCCCCGATCGCCACGCCGGCGGCCGGCACGTCCGTGCGCTCCGCCACCGCGCGGGCGACGAGGCGCTGGACGACGGCCGACCCGCCCAGCAGGTCGCACTGCACGAGCGCCACCGACCCGCGGCCCGACCGCAGGTGCAGCACCCGGGCCCGCAGGCGTGAGCGGAACCCGGTGCCCGTGTGGGCGTTGCGCGAGTATCCGGCTTTCGGCAGGCCGGGCGGTGGGGTGATGTCGACCTCGACCGCACCAGCCAGCAGGCCCGCGACCGGGAGAGGCGGCTCGTCGGAGGCCCGGACCGGCAGCGAGAACCGAGCGCGCCGGGGCCCGTCGGCCGCGATCGGGAGGAGCGGGCTGTCCGCTCGGATGTCCCAGCTGGCGGTCATGGTGTCGGCGTGCCCCCGCGGTCGTGTGCCCCGCGCACCAGGCCTACCACGTGCACCGCGGGCGGCGTCCCAGGGCTCCGGGTCGCTGGCGGCCCCGCGCCGGATCTACCGTGGCGGCCGTGCCGGACAAGCGCAATACCTCGAAGCAGCGCCGGGCTGCCCGCAACCGGGCGAGCCGCGACACGCTCGCCGCCCGCCGCGACAACGCGGTGCCCACCACGTCGTCCGCGGCCCCGGGCTCCGCCAAGGCCGCCCCCTCGGGCGGGTCGACCTCGCCCACCTCGACCAAGGGCGCGGCGCGAGGTGGAGGCGGCCGGGGCGCGCGGCGCGCCCGCTCCCGGTGGCCGTCGGCCCCGCCCCGCAGGGCTTCAGGGAGATGCTGCAGAGCCGGCGCCCGGGCGATCGCGCCCTGCTGGCGGCGTTCGGCCTGGCGATCGTGTCGGCGCTGTTCACGCTGTTCGTCGTGCGGGTCGACGTCGACGACCGTGGCGAGCCGCTGCCGTTCTCGTACCGGGCGCTGACGCTGCTCGCCCGCGAGGCGGCCGGCGGCGACGCCACCGTCCGGTCGGAGTCGATGATCAGCGCCTACGGGCCGATCATCATCCTCCTCGTCCTGACCCCCGTGGCCATCACCGGCTACGCGCTGTGGGTGAACCGGCGCGTCGACCGGGCGAGGGTGCTCACGTTCGTGCTCATCGCCATGGCGGTCGCCACGATGCTCTCGGGCGGGGGCACGTCGCTCATCCAGTCGATCTTCTCGTTCAGTGCGCTGATCGCGCTCGGCGTCGGCGTGTTCCGCATCCGCAAGGCCGACATGGAGGCGGGGATGGCCGCCGCCCCGGCAACCGGCGGCGGGGTGATCGATGCCGAGGCGACCGAGGCCGGCGAGGCCGCCCCGAAGTCGTTGCTCCAGCGCCTGCTCGGCCCGGGCGCGGCCGGTGGTGCCGGCGCACGCGGCGCGCGGTCCGACGCCGACGTGGCGACCGAGGCCGGCGAGGCCGCCCCGAAGTCGTTGCTCCAGCGCCTGCTCGGCCCGGGCGCGGCCGGTGGTGCCGGCGCACGCGGCGCGCGGTCCGACGCCGACGTGGCGGACGACGCCGACGATGACGTGCTCGAGGTCGAGGTCGTGGACGGCGACGCGGCACCGGCGCCAGAGGATGCCGCGCCCGGCGACGATCCTCTCGCCCAGCTCGAGGCCGAGCTGGCCGCGGAAGCCGATGACGATGCCGGGCCGCCGGCCGACGCCTCCGACGACGACTCCCCGTCGGACAACGGCCGCGGGCGGCGCCCCGGGTGACGCACGCCGGACCTGCGCCCCGCGGCCAGGTCCGGGTCCGGGCCGTCGTGACGGGGCGCGTCCAGGGCGTCTGGTTCCGCGAGAGCTGCCGGCGCGAGGCCGAGGCGCTCGGGGTCACCGGCGGGGTTCGCAACACGCCGACCGGGGCCGTCGAGATCGAGGCCCAGGGATCGCCCGCGGCCGTCGACGCCCTGCTGCGGTGGGCACACGTGGGGCCGCCCGCGGCCCGGGTGGCGCAGGTGACCGTCGAGGACCTGCCCCCGCGTGACGAGCGGGGCTTCCGCGTCGCTCGCTGATCTGGCGACCGCCTGGCGACCGCCTCGGTGGCGGTGCCGGTGAGGGATCCAGCCGGAGATCAGCCGGCGCTGGCCGTGGCGGCGAGGACGGCAGAGGCCAGCGCCGGCGTCGCCTCCACGCGCGCCGCTGCATCGGTGCCGGGTTCGCCCACCACGACGCCCGACGGCTCGGCCAGCGCGTAGATCCGGAACTCGTAGTTGTGCGTGCCCGCCGGCGGGCACGGGCCGGACCAGCCGGGGCGGCCGAAGTCGTTGGCCGCCTCGACGGCGCCGGCCGGGGGCGTGTCCTCGGCCAGCCCGCCGAGCTCGGGCGGCAACCCGGTGACCACCCAGTGGACGAAGCCCTCGGCGTCGACGTCACGCACGACGAGCGCCAGCTCGACGGTCCCGGCCGGCACGCCCTGCCACAGCAGCGGGGGCGACACGTCCTCGGCCCGGCACGTGAACCGGGCGGGCACCACACCGTCCGCGGCGATCGCCGAGCTCGACAGCGCCAGCGGCTGCACGGCCGGCGCCGTGGTCGACGCCGCGTCGCCGTCGGCGCTCGCCGAGCCCGCGTCGACGCCCGCGGTGGCCCCGCTGGTGGCCACGGTGGTCGTCGTCTGGTCGGGTTGTGGGGTGCGCAGCGACCGGCCGTCGGCGGAGTCGCCGCACGCGGCCACCGCCACGACGACGGCCAGCACCACGCCCGCCAGCACCACCGAGTGCCGGACCGGCCTCGACGCCGCGGTGGGCTCACGCATCGGGTCTCTCGGCACGGGGCACGAGTGTTGCAAACTGTCCCCACCTTCGACGAGTGGGCCGGCCGGCCCGCGCTCCCACCAGGTCATCGATGCGACCCAACCTCGCAACCGTGGCGCCGTTGCGCGCCCTGTTGGGGCCGGACGCCGCCGGCGCCCGGCAGAGCCTGGTCGCGCTCGGGCTCAACTCGTCGACCAGCCTGGTGGCCGGCGCCTTCCTCGGTGCCATCACGCCGACGCTGGCGAAGTACCCCGGCCTGTTGGTCCTCGTCCCGCCCGCGATCGGCCTGCGCGGCAACATCTTCGGCGCCTTCGGCAACCGCCTGTCGACGGCCATCCACGCCGGCATCTTCCGGTGGTCGCTGCGGCGCGAGGCCGTGCTCGGCCAGAACGTGCTCGCCTCGATGGTGCTCACGATGGGCATCTCGTTGGCGCTCGCGGTCGTCGCCAAGGCGGTGGCGGTCGGCCTCGGCCTGACCGGGTCGATCGACCTGCTCGCCATGGCCACGGTGTCGATCGTGGGCGGCCTGCTGGGTTCGATCGTGGTGCTCGCCGCGTCGCTCGGATTGACGGCAGGGGCGGTCCGCTTCGGCTGGGACCTCGACAACGTGACCGCACCCCTCGTGTCGACCCTCGGGGACGTGCTCACCCTGCCCGCGCTGTACCTCGCCACGTTCCTGCTCGGTATCTCGGTGGTCAGCTCGGTGGTGGGCCTCGTGCTGGTGGCGGCGTCGCTCGTGTTCCTCGTCGCGGGGTGGCGGTCGTCGACCGAGGGCCTGCGCCGCATCGTCCACGAATCGGTGCCCGTGCTGCTCGTCGCCGGGTGCATCAGCGCCGGCGCCGGCGTGACGCTCGAGAAGTCGTTCGCCCGCTTCGCCGACCTGCCGGCCCTGCTCGTGCTCGTCCCCGCCCACCTGTCGAGCTCGGGTGCGCTCGGCGGCATCCTGTCGGGCCGGCTGTCCTCGAAGCTGTTCCTCGGCCTCGTGCCGCCGACGGCCGCGCCCGAACCGCGAGGCGCGGCGCGACATCTCGCTGATCGTGCTGCTCGCCGTCCCGGTGTACATCATCAACGGCGCCGGGGCCGACCTCGTGGCGCGGGCGCTGGGCGAGGCCACGCCCGGGCTCGGTCAGATGGTCTTGCTCTCGCTGATCGGCGGCGCGCTGGCGCTCGTCTTCGTCGTCGCGGTCGCGTACTACGGCACCATCGCCGCCTACCGCACGGGCGTCGACCCCGACACCTACGGCATCCCGGTCGTCAGCTCGTCGGTCGACCTCATCGGGGCGTTCACGCTCATCATCGGCATCTCCCTGCTCGGCTTGTCCTGACGGGTGGCCGACAGGTCCGCTGCCCGCCCTCCGACCGCATATCGTTGACACCGAAACCCGCCATGGACGACAGACCCCGCAACCTGCGCGCCATGCTCGCCGAGGCCAAGGACCTCTCCGAGCTCATGGTCGATCTCGCATACGCCGCCCTGTACTTCGGCGACCCCGGCATGGCCGAGGAGGTCGGCGAGCTCGAGGAGCGCATGGACGACCTCGTGCACGACATGCGCTCGGTGTGCGTCATGGCCGCCCGCACCCAGCGCGAGGCCGACGCCATGGCATCGGTGCTCCAGGTCATCTCGTCGATCGAGCGCATCGCCAACGCCGCGGTCGACATCGCCCGCATCGTGACCCACCGCCTCGGCATCCCGCGCGAGCTGGTGGCCGACCTCTCCAACGCCGAGGAGGTCTCGCACCGCGTCCGCGTCCGCGAGGGCTCGCACCTGGCCCGGCGCCCGCTGGTCGACCTCGAGCTCCCCGTGCAGACCGGGATGCGGATCGTCGCCATCCGCCGCGAGCGCGAGTGGATCACCGACGTCGAGGGCGAGGAGATCATGCTCCCGGGCGACGTGCTGTTCCTCCGGGGCTCGCCCGCCGGCATCCCCCGGCTGCGTGAGCTGGCCGCCGCGCCGCGGTGGGAGCCACCCACGCCCCCCGAGGACGGCACCCTGACCGACCTCGACCGGGCCGTCGACGTCCTGGTCGAGATGAAGAACGTGTCCGAGACCGCGGTCGGGCTGGCCTACTCGGCCCTCGTGCTGCGCGACCTGGGTCTGGCGGCCGAGGTGCGCCACCTCGAGGACCGGCTCGACGAGATGAAGGACCGCCTCGAGCTGTGGGTGCTGCGGGCGGCGTCCAACGACATCGACCCGTCGCCCCTGCGCGGCCTGCTGCACCTCTCCCAGGCCGCGGAGGACCTGGGCGACTCGGCTCAGCAGATGGTGTGGCTCATCGAGAAGCGCGAGGAGGTGCACCCGATCATCAAGATCGCCCTCGGCGACAGCGACGAGGTCGTCGTGCGCGTCCCGGTGGCCGCCGGCTCGTCGGCGGACGGCGCCACGCTGCAGGAGCTGCAGCTCGACGTCGACCCCGGCTTCCACGTCATGGCGGTGCGCCGCGGCGGGCGCTACGTCTACCGCCCCCGGGGCCACGTCACCCTGGCCGAGGGCGACGAGCTGATCGCGAGCGGGCCCGACGAGGGCCACCCGCTGCTCGCCGCCCGCCTGGGGTGGCGGCTCGAGGAGGACGAGGACACCGGCGGCGAGCGGCTGGAGCCGTTGGCCGGCATCGCCGGACGCTGACCCGCACACCGGGCCGGCGCGTCGCCGCGACCGGCTGGCGACCGTCGCCTCGGACGGGCTCAGGTGCCGTCGGCGGGAGGCGGGCTCACCGCGGGCGGCGCGGGCCGGGGCGGATCGCCGATGCGCCGGGGCGGGGTCGGGCGGGCCGGGTCGGGCGCCGGGGGCGACGGGGCGTCGGTCGCGCCGCTGTTGCCCCCGTTCCCGCCGAGCAGGTCGGCCACGGCGGTGAGCGAGCCGGCGATGCCGGCCAGCTCGGTGGGCACCACGATCTTGGTCGCCTTGCCGTCGGCCATCGCCGCCAGCGCATCGAGGTACTTGATCGTGAGCAGCGCCGTGTCGGGTGCGGCGTCGTGGATGGCCCCGTACACCGACGTGATCGCCTCGGCCTCGCCCTGCGCCACCACCTCCTGCCGGAACCGCTCGGCCTCGGCCACCCGCTGGATGGCGGTGGCCTGGCCCTCGGCCCGGAGGACCTGCTGCTGCTTGTCGCCCTCGGCCCGCAGGATGACGGCCTTCTGGTCGCCCTCGGCCCGGGTGATGGCGGCCTGGCGCTCGCCGTCTGCCTGGGTGACCACGGCTCGCCGGGTCCGCTCGGCCTTCATCTGCTCGTGCATCGAGTGCATGACGTCGGGCGGGGGGTCGATGCGCTGGATCTCGACCCGGCCGACTCGCACGCCCCACTTGTCGGTGGCGTCGTCGAGGATCTCGCGCAGCTCGGTGTTGATCTTGTCGCGGGAGGTCAGCGCCTCGTCGAGCTGCATGTCGCCGATGACGTTGCGCAGGTTGGTCTGGGCGATCTTCGTGATCGCGAGCATGAAGTTGGCGACGTTGTAGACGAGCCGCTGCGGCTCGGTGGGCTCGTAGTAGATGACCGCGTCGACGGAGACGACCACGTTGTCGGACGTGATGACCTCTTGTGGGGGCACGTCGACGACCTGCTCGCGCATGTCGACGAGCCGCAGGCTCTGGATCCAGGGGATGATGAGGCGCAGGCCGGGCTCGACCGTCTCCTTGTACTTCCCCAGCTGCTCGACCAGCCCCTTCTGGAACGGGCGCACGATCTTGACGCCCGCGAGGACGTACACGAACAGGATCAGGCCGATGACGGCCAGCAGGATCACCACGGCCATGGGATGGCCTCCAGGGATGAGAGGAGCGCGGTCGCTGCGGTCGGGCTCATGTCGGCTCGGGCAGCGTGGTGTCGGCGGCGACGATCACCCGCGTGCCCTGGACCTCGGCGACGCGGACGACCGTGCCGGCGGCGATGGGGGTGCCGTCGGTGGACTGGGCCCGCCACTGCTCGCGGTCGACCCGGACCATGCCCAGCTCGCTGTTGCCGGGGATGTCCCGCAGGACGGTGGCCCGGCTGCCGACCAGCCGACGCGCGCCCACGCCATGGTCGAGCGCGTTGCGGTCGAGCCGGTGGGCCAGCGGGCGGAGGGCGGCGAGGGTGGCGATCGACACCAGGAGGAACACGATCCACTCGATGCCGACGCTCACGCCCGCGAAGGCGAGGATGCTCGCCACGAGCGCGCCCACCGCGAACGGTGCGAGGAAGAACGACCCGGGTGACGCCATCTCGCCGATCGCGAACACCGCGGTGGCGACCAACCAGATCCAGCGCCACTCTTCGGGTGTGTCCATCGACCCTGAATGTACTCCGCGCTGTCGGAGCGGATGACGGCACGCTCCGGCCCAACCTGCCCACCGGTCGACCACCCGAGTTCGGGGCGGGACCCATCGGGCCGGCCGGTAGCGTGGCCGGCGATGTCAGACCCACATCTGTGCCTGCTGACCGTGCACGCCCACCCCGACGACGAGGCGTCCAAGGGCGCCGGCACGGTCGCCCGCTACCACGACGCGGGGATCCGCACGGTGCTCGTGACCTGCACGGGCGGCGAGGCGGGCGACATCCTCAACCCCGCCATGGACCGGCCCGAGATCGTGTCCGACCTGCCGGCGGTGCGCATCCGCGAGCTGGCGCGGGCCGCCGAGATCATCGGGTACGACGAGGTGGTGCTGCTGGGGTACCGCGACTCGGGCATGCCCGACACGCCGGCCAACGCGGATCCGCGGGCCTTCGCCAACGCACCGCTCGACGAGGCGGTCGGCGCGCTCGTCGAGGTGATCCGGCGCGAGCGCCCGCAGGTGATCGTCACCTACCCCGACGACCAGAGCGGCTACCCGCACCCCGACCACCTGCGGGTGCACGACATCTCGGTCCTGGCGTTCGAGCAGGCAGGTGACCCCGACGCGCACCCCGAGGCGGGTGAGCCGTGGCAGCCGCTGAAGATGTACTACTCCGTCTGGTCCCGCAGGCGGATCGAGGCGATGCACGTGCGGTTCGAGGAGCTGGGGCTCGAATCGCCGTTCGACGACAAGTGGTTCGAGCGGCCGTCGCACGACGACCGCGTCACCACCGCCGTCGCCCTGGACGGGTTCAACGAGGTGCGGCTCGACGCCCTGCTCGCCCACGAGACGCAGATCGACCCGACGTCACCGTTCTGGTTCGGGCTGCCGCGCGAGGACCAGGCCGCCATCCACCCCTACGACGACTACATCCTGGCCCGCAGCCTCGTCGACACCGAGGTGCCCGAGGACGACCTGTTCGCCGGGGTGACCACCCCGGCCGAGCGGTCCTGAGGGGCGTCGTGGCCGACGAGGCGGCGTTCGGCGGCGAGGACTGGGCGGCGGGCCTGGCCGGCGCCTACGCCGACCTGCCGCCCTCGGCGGGGGTCACCGCGGTGGTGGAGCACACCGGCACGGGCGGGCCCGACGGCGCGGTCGTCTACTGGACGGCCTTCGAGGACGGTCGCCTGGTGGCCGCGGGCGCCGGCCACCACGCCGATCCGACGGTGACCATGACCTCGCCGTACACGCTGGCCTCCCAGTTGGCCACCGGAGCGGCGGACCCGTCGGTCGCCTTCATGCAGGGCCGCACCAAGGTCGCGGGCGATCAGGCGGCGCTGCTCCGCGTGCTCGCCGTGATGGCCACGCCGGCCTACCGGGCCGCGACCGCACGCGTCGCCGACCGCACGGCCGCCTGACGGGCCGGGGTCAGCCGCCGGCGCGCTGGAGGTCGCGGAGCTCGCGGTAGCCGATCAGCTTCGCGCCGACCCGGCTGAGCAGCGCCCGCAGGCTGTGGTCGTTGACGACCAGGTCGTGGTCGTCGACCCGCGCCGGCCAGTCGGCCGAGTGGGCGCGGAGCTCGGGGGTGTCGACCGCGGGGCGGACGTGGACCTCGGTGACGCCGGCGGGCAGGTCCGCCAGCAGCCGTTCGATCGCCCGGCGGCTGCCGACGGGACGCACCCGGACGAACCGGTCGGGCGCGACGACACCCTCGTCGGCCGCGAGCGAACGCAGCGGGAAGCCGATGCTGCGCTCGCGGTCGGCGCTGGGCAACCGGAGGGGCAGCCCGAAGTCGATGGCCAGGTCGAGCAGGATGTCGAAGAACTCGGGCTTGGCCTGGAGCGCGCCGAGGTGGCTGTCGAGGTGGCTGATGTCGAACCCCCACAGGATCGCCCGTTCGACCTGGGCCCGCAGCTCGCGCCGGGCCTCGTCGAGGTCGGCGTGGTCCCACAGGTCGGCGACCGTGCGAGGGAACCCGCCGTCGCCGTCGAGCAGCGACGGCGCCTGGGTGATGGGGCCCCACCGGTAGAGGTCGTGCTCGGCGTTGAGGGTCAGCTCGACGCCCACGTCTTCACCCCGGTAGCGCGACGCCGCCTCGCGCGCCCACGGGCACGGGACCATCAGCGACGCGCTGGTGGCGATCCCGTCGCGCAGCGCCTCGTAGACGCCGATGTTGGCGGCGTGGCTCGAGCCGAGGGCGTCAGCCGTCACGATCAGCAGGCGGGCGTCGGAGGGGTACCCGAGGCGTTCTGCGAGCGAGGCCATCGAGGTGGAGGCTAGTGGTGCGCTGTCGAAATGGCGGGGGCCCGAGCCGGTCGGATTCGTCGGTCATGGGGCGCGGGCCGCCCCGTCGAGCGGCGTGTCGGCGCCACCGCAGGCCGGCCACAGACCGAGCCCGGCGGCCCGGGCCGCCGCCTCGGCCCGCTCGAGGTCGGCGCGGTAGGTGGTGTTGGGCGGGTAGTCCTTGGCCACGGCGTAGCCGTCGCCGACCTGCGCGGCGTTGATGAACAGGCCGTCGGTCTGGCGCTGCACGTACGCCAGCAACCGGTCGTAGATGTCGCGAGGCTCGACGTCGCGGGTGAGGCGGACGACGGTGCCGGGCGGCAGCAGCTCGGCGAGGCGGTGCGACGCCTCGATGCCGAAGCACTCGTTCGGGCGGTCTCGAGCGACGCTCTCGGGCGTGTCGATGCCGATGAGGCGCACGTTCTCCTCGGCCCCGCCCACCTCGACGACCACGGTGTCGCCGTCGACGACCCGGACGACGACGGCCTCGCCGTCGGCTCGACCACCGCCCCGCCTCGGCGTGCCCGTCGCGAGGGCGAAGGCGACCACGGCGACGGCGACGAGCCCCGCGAGCCCGACGACCGCGGCGGCGACCCGCCACGACGAGGCGGCGCGAGCGCGGGATGGGGTGGGTGCGGGACGAGCGGGCAGGCGAGGGCGCGGGGCAGCGGCCATGACGGACCTCCGAGGAACGACGCAGTGGAGGCGGCCAGGCCGCGAGCCGCGCCCGGGGGGCACGGAGGGTCGGCGCCCGAAGGCGCCGGCGATCAGATGCGCTCGAGGATGGTGCCGGTGCCCAGCCCGCCGCCGCAGCACATGCTGACGAGGGCGGTCGAGCCGTCGGTGCGCTCGAGCTCGTGGACGGCCTTGGTGACGAGGAACGCCCCGGTGCCGCCGAGCGGGTGGCCGAGGGCGATGGCGCCGCCGTTGGGGTTGGTGCGCTCGGGGTCGGCCCCCACCTCGCGCTGCCAGGCGAGCACGACCGAGGCGAAGGCCTCGTTGATCTCGAACACGTCGATGTCGTCGATGGCCATGCCGGTGCGCTCGAGGAGGCGCTGCGTGGCGTCGATCGGGCCCGTGAGCATGAGCACCGGGTCGACCCCGACGAGGCACGTGTCGACGACGCGGGCCCGTGGCGTGAGGCCGAGGGCGGCCGCCTTCTCGGCGGTCATCATCAGCACCGCCGAGGCGCCGTCGCTGATCTGCGACGAGTTGCCCGCCGTGTGCACGCCGTCGGGGCGGGCCACCGGCTTGAGGTTGCCGAGCGCCTCGAGGCTCGACTCGCGCAGGCCCTCGTCGCGCTGGACGCGGTGGGTCGTGCCAGTGGGCTTGCCCTCGTCGTCGACGTCGGGGGCGTCGACCGCAACGACCTGGCCGTCGAACCGCCCCTCGGCCCAGGCGGTGGCCGCCCGCTGCTGGGAGGCGAGGCCGAAGGCATCGGTGTCGGCCCGGGTGACGCCCCACTTGTCGGCGATGCGCTCGGCCCCCTCGAACTGCGACGTGAACTCGTAGTGCCCGAAGTACGGCTTGGGGATGGGCACGCCGAGGCCCAGCTTCTTCGACGAGTTCGACCCGATGGGCACCCGGGACATCAGCTCGACGCCGCAGGCGATCGCCACGTCGACCACGCCCGAGCCGACCAGGCTCGTGGCGAGGTTGGTGGCCTGCTGCGACGACCCGCACTGGGTGTCGACGGTCGTCGCCGCGGTGGTGAGGGGCAGGCCGGCGCTGAGCCAGGCGGTGCGCCCGACGTTGAACGACTGCTCGCCCACCTGGCTGACGCAACCCGTCACGACCTGGTCGACCTCGGTGGGGTCGATGCCCGAGCGGGTGACGACCTCGGTGAGGACGGTGCCGAGCAGGTCGGCAGGATGGACGCTCGCCAGCCCGCCGTTGCGGCGGCCGATGGGCGAGCGGACGGCTTCGACGATGACGACGTCGGTCATGTGCTCAACCTACAGGGCAGGACTGACCCGGGGTCAATGGCCGGGACAGGTCAGCGACGGGACGGATCGGCGACAGGAGGCGACAGGAAGGGTCAGCGGCGGAAGCGGGGGCCGAGCGCCTGCAGCACGAGCAGCAAGAGGACGGCGCCGAGGAAGGCGATGACGACCGAGCCGAGGTCGAAGTCGTCGAAGGTCGACGATTCGTCACCGGTCGCCCACCGGTACAGGGCACCGCCGATGAAGGCGCCGAGGATGCCGACCACGATGGTGGCGACGCAGCCCTGCGTCGTCGCACCCGTGACCCAGCGGGCCAGCGCACCGGCCACGAAGCCCACCACCAACCACGCCAGGATGCCCATGGCGCGGGAAGGCTAGCGGCTGGTCGTCAGGCAGCGTGCCGCTGCGGCGCGGTGCCGCGGCGCCGGCCGGGGGGCGGCGCCCCCGACGCGGCCGGCGCGGCACGCCGGCCGTCCCGCAGGGCGGCGCGGGCACGGGCGATGCCCTCGCGCCCGACCTCGCGGGTGCGCTCGTCGAGCTTCCACGAGCGGGGGGTGTCGATGAGGGTGAGCTGGGCGTTCTCGGTCATGGGGCCAGTATCCGCAGGGGGTGTGACACTTTGGGTCGGCTACCCCCGCAGCAGGCCCCGAAACCGCCTCAGCCGGGCGCCCCGGGCGCCACGAGCGGCCAGGGGCGCTCGCGCTCGACGATCCTCGCCAGGTCCAGCAGCAGGGCGTCGGCGTGGTGGCGGCCGATGACCTGCATGCCCACGGGCAGGCCGGCGACGGTTCCGGCCGGGATCGAGATGGCCGGGTTGCCCACGACGTTGGCCGGGATCGTGAGCGCCCCGTTGTTCTCGGGTCCCACGCCCCGGTCGCCCACCCGCGTGTTCAGCGTGACCTCGGCGGGGTAGGCCACGTCGGGGTTGGTGGCGCAGATGACGAAGTCGACCTGGTCGAACACCTCGGCCATGCGCTCGTTGGCGTCGGTGCGCTGCTGCTCGCAGCGGGCCGCCAGCTCGAGGTTGAAGACCTGGTCGGCCAGGTCCATGCCGAAGGCCATCTCGACCGTCATGTCGTCCTTGCAGTCGGGCCACCGGTCGCCGAGGGCCCGGCGCAGCTGCGCCAGGTTGGTCATCGCCCACTCGTAGCCGATGCCCGGCAGGCGCACGGGCACCTCCACCAGGCGCAGGCCGGCGTCGCGGGCGAGGGCCTCGCCGGCGGCCCGCACCGTCTCCTCGACGTCGGGGTGGACGACGGCGTTGCCGAGGTCGGGGGCGATGACCGCCGTCTTCCCGGCCAGGGCGTGGGCCCCGAGGTCGCGCTCCCACCCGTCGATGCGGGGGAGGCTGTAGGGGTCGCGGCTGTCGTAGCCCGAGCACACGTCGTACCAGCGGGCGACGTCGCGGACCGATCGGGCCAGGCAGCCGATCACCACGGTCAGGGGGGCGATCTCGGTGCGGGGCCCCCGGGGGATGCGGCCGGCCGTTCCCTTCATGCCCACGAGCCCGCAGAACCCGGCAGGTATGCGGATCGAGCCGCCCCCGTCCCCGCCCGAGGCGATCGGCAGCAGGCCCCCGGCGACCGCCGCAGCCGACCCGCCCGACGAGCCACCGGCGGTGCGGCCGTGCTGCCAGGGGTTGTGGGTCACCCCGTGCAACCGGGTGACGCTGACGTTGAGGCCGCCGAACTCGCTCGCCGTCGTCTGCCCGACCTTCACCACGCCCGCGGCCTCGGCCCGGCGGATCATGGTGGCCGTGTGGTCGGCGACCCGGTCGGCGAAGACCAGGCTCGCCTCGGTGGCGGGCCAGCCGGCGACCGGCTCGAGCTCCTTGACGCCCAACGGCACGCCGCCGAACGGCAGCGACACGTCCGCGTCGTCGGCCGCCGCCCTCGCCGCGTCGGCGTCCAGGAAGGCGATGGCGTTCAGGTCGCTCGCCTCGATGGCCCCCAGCACCGCCTCGACCTCGTCGCTCGGCTTCCGCTCCCCGGAGCGGAAGGCATCGACCAGCGAGCAGGCGTCACCCAACCACGGCGTGTCCGTCATGGTGCAGCAGTCTGGCCGACGGGAACAGCTTCCTGCATTGCTCAGCACGCTCCTAGAGTCCACGGCCGATGGACGCCCGCACCTGGCTCGGCCTCGAGCCCACCCACAACCCCACGCGGTGGGTCCTGCCCGTGACCCCGGACATCTCGACGCCCGGGCCGTTCCTGTTCGGCGGGTGTGCGCTGGGCGCGGCCATCGCCGCCCTCGAGGCCACGAGCGGGCGACCCGTGGTCTGGGCCACCGCGCAGTACCTGTCCTACGCCCATCCGCCCTCGGTGCTCGACATCGACGTCACGCTGGCGGCGACGGGGCGCAGCATCACGCAGGGCCGCGTCGTCGGGCACGTGGCCGAAACCGAGATCCTGACCGTCAACGCCGCCCTCGGCTCCCGTGACTTCGATCTCGGGGGTGTGTGGGTCGAGCGCCCCGACGTTCCGCCGCCCGACGAGTGCCCCGTGCGAGGGCTGCGCGTCCCCGGGATCCAGTCCATCCAGGACCGCATCGACGTCCGCCTCGCCGACGCCCGCGGTTGGGACGAGATCGAGGGTCACCCGGCACCCGGTGGCCGCTCGCTGCTGTGGGCCCGCATGCCCGACCTCCTCGACCCGCAGTCGGGGGCCAGCCTCGCCATCCTCGGCGACTACGTCCCCTTCGGCATCGGCCAGGCGTTGGGTCGCATGGGTGGCGGGAACAGCCTCGACAACACGTTGCGCGTCTACCGGTTGGTGCCGACCCAGTGGGTGTTGCTCGACATCCGCATCCACGCGGTGGCCAACGGGTTCGGCCACGGGGTCGTGCACCTGTGGTCCGAGGACGGCACGCTGCTCGCGACCGCCAGCCAGTCGACCATCGTGCGGATGATGCCCCCCGAGCTGCTGGAGGCGATGAGGTCCCGGGCGGCTGACATGGCCCCCACCGAGGACCCGCCCGCACCCGTGTGACAGCATCCGGTCATGCAGCGCCACGGCATGACCATCCCGTTCGACGGGGTCCCGCTCCACGCCCAGCGTGACTGGATCGTCGAGCTGGCCGACCTCGGCTACACCGACGTGTGGTCGTCCGAGGCCAACGGCGCCGACGCGTTCACGCCACTCGCCCTCGCCTCGACGTGGGCGCCGTCGCTGCGCCTCGGCACCGCCATCGTCCCGGCGTTCACCCGCGGGCCCGGCCTGCTGGCCCAGAGCGTCGGCACCCTGGCCCAGGCGGCGCCCGGTCGGTTCGCGCTCGGCGTGGGCACGTCGTCGAACGTGATCGTCGAGGGCTGGAACGGCATCCCGTTCGACGAGCCCTACAAGCGGACGCGAGACGTCGTCCGCTTCCTGCGCCAGGCGCTCGCGGGGGAGAAGGTCACCGGCGAGTTCGACACGTTCTCGGTCCGCGGGTTCAAGCTGGGCATGCTGCCCGAGCAGCCCGTCCCGATCCTGGTGGCGGCCCTGCGCGAGGGGATGCTGCGGCTCGCGGGGCGCGAGGGCGACGGCGCCATCATCAACTGGCTCTCGGCCGACGACGTGGCGACGGTGGCGCCCATCGTGCACGAGGCGGGCGACGGGACGCCCCGCGAGGTGGTGGCCCGCATCTTCGTGGCGCCCACCGACGATGCCGACACCGTGCGGGGCATGGGCCGGTTCGCCATCGCCGCCTACCTCAACGTGCCGGTGTACGCCGCCTTCCACGAGTGGCTGGGACGGGGCGAGCGGCTGGGCGAGATGTGGCGGCTGTGGAAGGAAGGCGATCGCAAGGCCGCGCTCGCCGCCATCCCCGACTCGGTGGTCGACGAGCTGATCGTGTGGGGACCGCCCGAGAAGTGCCGCGAGCACGTGCAGCGGTACGTCGACAACGGGGTGACCACGCCCGCCCTGGCCGTGCTGCCCTTCGGGTTCGACGTGCGCCAGGCCGTGCGCGACCTCGCCCCCCGCTGACCGGCGAGGATCCGGTGGGGTGGGGACAGCCCCACCCCGACGACGCAAGCCTGCGCCATGTCGGATGCAAGCGCGTGTCCGTAGCTTCGCCGTCATGGAGGCGAACGTGGCGACCTCGGGCACCCCCGCTCGGTCTGCGGGGAATCCCCGATGCCCCCGGGGGGTTGCTGTCCGTAGGGTGACGACCATGTCAACGCGCCGGATCGCACGAGGGGAGGGATGGCTGCCGTGATCACCCTCGACCTGCTCGCCGACATGGCGGCCCTGGCCTACCTCCTCGTGCTGGCGCTGGCCGCGTTCGACGTCGTCGTGCCCGTGCTCCCGAGCGAGAGCGCCGTGATCCTCGGCGGCGTCCTGGCCTGGCAGGGACGCCTGCACCCGGTGCCACTGATCGTGGCGGCCGCCGTCGGCGCCATCGCGGGCGACCACCTGTCCTACGGCATCGGCCGCTGGACCCAGCGCGGCCGGCCCCAGCCCAACCGCCGGGGCGACAGGCGCATGGGCAAGGCCGAGCGCCTGCAGCTCTGGGCGGCCCGCCAGCTCGACCGGCGGGGCCCGATGCTCCTGATCGTGGCCCGCTTCATCCCCGGGGGTCGCACCGCCAGCACGTTCATGGCCGGGCGCACCGCCTACCCGCTGGCGCGGTTCACGCCCCCGGTCGTCGCCGCGGGTGTCCTCTGGGCCTCGTTCGCCACGATGCTCGGCTACATCGGCGGTCAGGCCTTCCACGACCAGACGCTGCTGGCCACGGGCCTCGGCGTGCTGCTCGCCCTCGGCTTCGCCGGGCTGGTCGAGCTCGTCATGTCCCGGGTCGAGCGCCGGCGCCAGAGCATCGCCGAGGTGGCGCTCGGCGACGCCGACGACATCGCCGCCTGACCCGCGCGGACCCGCGCCCGGCCCCCGGCCCCGATGGCGCCGAGGGCGAAGGCACAGCGTCGTTCGACCTGACGGTCGTGCCGCCGCCGGCGACGCACCCGTGCCCCGGCCGCGGACGCTCTCTACAGTCGCCGGCATGGCTGCCAGCGTGCTCGACCTGACCGACAAGCTGTGGACCGGTGAGGTGACCGTCGGCGAGGTCCACCCCGTGGGCGGCCATCGTGGTCTCGACGAGGTCGGAGACCGCACCGGGTTCATCGCCAGCTTCGGGAACGTCGTCGCCTTCACGACCGACGACGCGCTCGTGCTCGTCGACACCGGCAACCAGGTCCTGGCGGGCACCAACCACGAGGCTGTCCGGGGGTGGACCGACCTGCCGCTCGACACGGTCGTCTACACGCACGGCCACATCGACCACGTCTTCGGCATGGCGCCGTTCGAGGAGGAGGCGGCCGCGGCCGGCCACCCGCGACCCCGGGTGATCGCCCACGAGCTGGTGCCCGCCCGCTTCGACCGCTACAAGCTGACCGCCGGGTACAACGGCGTCATCAACGCCCGGCAGTTCAAGATGCCCGGGTTCCGGTGGCCGACCGAGTACCGCTACCCCGACGAGACCTACACGCTGCGCCACGACGTCACGATCGGGGGCGAGCGCTTCGAGCTGCGCCACGGCAAGGGCGAGACCGACGACCACACGTGGATCTGGCTGCCCGACCGCAAGGCCCTGTGCACCGGCGACCTCTTCATCTGGGCCTCGCCCAACTGCGGCAATCCCCAGAAGGTGCAGCGCTATCCCCGCGAGTGGGCGATGGCCCTGCGCGAGATGGCGGCCCTCGAGCCCGAGCTCCTGCTGCCCGGGCACGGCTGGCCGATCGCGGGGGCCGACCGCATCCAGCAGGCGCTCGGCGACACCGCGGCCCTGCTCGACCACCTCGTCGACGCCACGCTCGCGCTGATGAACCAGGGGGCGCGGCTCGACGACATCGTCCACACGGTGCAGGCGCCGCCCGAGCTGCTCGAGCGCCCCTACCTGCGCCCCGTGTACGACGAGCCCGAGTTCGTGGTCCGCACGGTGTGGCGCCTGTACGGCGGGTGGTACGACGGGAACCCGGCCCACCTCAAGCCGGCGCCCGACGCCGCGCTGGCGGCCGAGCTGGCCGCGCTGGCCGGCGGCCCGGGGGTGCTCGCCGACCGGGCGGCGGCGCTGGCGGCCGAGGGTGACCTGCGCCTGGCGGGACACCTGGCCGAGCTGGCCGTCCAGGCGGCGCCCGCCGACGCCGGCGCCCATCGGGTGCGCGCCGAGGTGTTCTCGGCGCGGGCCGGCGAGGAGCTGTCGACGATGTCGAAGGGCGTGTTCTCGTGGGCGGCCGACGAGTCGCAGGCCCGCCTCGGCGAGCTGGGCGCCTGACCGCGGGCCCGCGCGCGTCGCCCCGGGGCTACGACCGTGCGAGGAGCTCGAGGTGGCGGAGCCGCTCGTCCTGGGAGTCGGTGAGCGCCGCGCCGCTCACGGCCGCGTGGGCCTCGGTCCCGGGCAGGACGCCCAATCCGGCGACCGCCGGCGCCGCCGCGCCCACGAGCGGGTCGCCCGACGCGAGGAAGCCGGGTGGGGGCGGTGTCTGGGGCTGACAGGTGCTCCCGGTGGCCGGTAGGCCGGGCGCGGCCAGCTCGGGCGGGTCGAGGTGCGCGGGGGGCCTGCGCAGGTCCAGGCAGTCGAGGAGGTTCGAGGCGTTGGCGTCGCGCCGCGTCAGCGCGCCGAGGTTGTACTTCGTCTCGATCAGTCGGAGGATCGATGTGTGGTCGTGGACGACGTGTGACACGTAGTCGCGCCGGGCGAACGGGGAGATGACGAACCCGGGCACCCGCAGCCCGTAGTGGTCCCACGCCGCAGGGGTGTCGGGCGTCGCCTCCACGTCGGGGGGGATGTCGTCGGGAGTCACGGCCCACGGCGGGCGCACGTGGTCGTAGTAGCCGCCGTGCTCGTCGTAGGTGAACACGAGGACCGTGCGCGGCCAGGCGGGGCTCCCGAGGACGGCGTTGATCACCGACGCGCTCGTAGGCCTCGCCGAGCTGGATGTCCCGGGGGTTCTCCTCGGTGTACGCCGTGATGCCCGGGCTGACGATCGACACGGCGGGCAACGTCCCCGCGCGGCAGTCGGTGAGGAACTGCGGGAACGTGCGCACCCGGTCGCGCCGGGCGTTCCACACCGACGGGAACAGGGCGATGTCGGGGAGGTCCCACGCGTAGTCGAGCCACGAGATCCCGAAGTCGTCGAGCTTCTCCCAGATGGTGCCGCCGGCCGGGTGGGGCATGGCGAACGCCCTCGCCACGTCGGTCGTGACGAGGTCCTGGCAGGTGGCGGCCTGGAGGTACATGCGGTTCGGGTACGTCTGTGCCGGCGCGGACGCGAACCACCGGTCGCACGACGGGAACGTCTCGGCGAGCGACCAGTAGAAGGGGATGTCCGACCGGTCCCAGTAGCGCATGGCGTTGGTGTTGTCCGCGTAGAGGAAGCCGTCCATGCGGCCGCCGTTGATCTGGGTGTGGGTGGCCTCCCAGCGCTGGGACACGCCGGGGCCGCTCTGGCAGGTGTCGGGGGCGTGGAAGGCGTACACCGGCTCGCCCGTGGTCAACGGGTTGCTGTTCTGCGGCCGACCGTGACGCACGCGATAACCGTCCCCCCGGGGGAACATGCCGAAGTACGAGTCGTACGAGTGGTTCTCCTGCATGTACACGACGATGTGCTCGATCTGGGGGAGCAGGTCGATGCCCTCGGGCCGGCGGGGGTCGGGGCGATCGCCGGCTCTGCGGAGCGGGCCCGCGCGGCCCGGCCGCCCGGGCCACCCGTGGCAGCCGGCGAGCGCGAGGCCGGTGCCCACGGCCAGGCCCTTCAGGACCTGGCGTCGCGACGTGGTCTCGGACACAGCGCCTCCCCAGGCGTGCGGGCCGGCGCGAGCACGTGCGCCGGCCGTCTGGTCGCCCGATGGTGCACATCGGGCGGCCGGGAAGCTACCTCGGCAGGGTGGCCGGGCCGTGAACGGCCTCCGACGGGCGTCGGTCGCGGCGGGGTCGGCGGAGCCACGATCGGGCTCAGCCGCCGTCGGCCAGGCGGGCGGCGGTGCGGAGGTGGTCGGCCAACTCGGCCGGCGGGACCCGGGCGTTGAGCCCGCTGGTCGAGGGCATCACGTAGACGGGGACGCCGCCGAGGTCGCCGGGTTGCACACCCGCCGCGGCCTTCCGGTCGACCGCGGCCCGCCACCCGGCCAGCCCGACGAAGCACACCGCACCGGGTCGCAGCCACGACACGAGGCGTTCGACCCGCGCCAACGCCGGCCCGGTACTCGTCGGCGGTGAGCTCGTCGGCCCGCGGCGTGGCCCGCTTCACGAGGTCGGTCATGCCCACGCCGTGGTCGGCGAGCGCCCGGTCGGGCGAGCGGTCGGTGGTGACGATCCCCGCGGCCAGGGCCGCGGGCCAGAACCGGTTCCCGGGGCGGGCGAAGCCGACGCCGGCGTCGGCCGAGTAGACGCTCGGGTTGAGGCCGCACACGAGCACCCGCATGCCGGGCCCGACCGTGTCGGGCAGCGTGCGGGCGCGGGTCGCCCGGAGCGCGATGGCGTCCTCGCCGTCGGGGCGCGGGGACACCGTCAGGTCGTCGACGGTGAAGCCGGCGCCGACGAGCAGGTCGACGAGGACGTCGGGCCGCCAGTGGGCGAACAGCCGGTCGGGGAAGTCGTCGTCGGCGTCGGTGCGTGCCTCGCCCTCGCCGCCGAACACGCGGAGATCGAGCAGCCCGCCGACCTCGAGCGCCCGGTGCAGGCCGGCGAGGGCGAGGGGGAGGCGCACGCCGGGGACGTGCTGCAGGCACTTGCTCGCCCACACGCCGGCCAGGGACCGCGGCCGGATCGCGAGCGCTTCGAGGTCGCAGGCGAGCGCCGGCACCCGCCCGTACCGGCGCCGGGCCTCGACCAGCATGGGCACGGCGGCGTCGGCGGCGACGACCGGCCCACCCAGGAACGGCAGGTAGTGGCCGGGACCCGACCCGAGGTCGAGGCGCACGCCACCGGGGCGGACCGCGGCCGCGAACGCCTCGGCCCGGTCGGGCGCGTACGCCCGGCGCCGCTCGCCGTAGGCGTGCGCGCCCCGCTCGTACACCTCGATCGTGCGGCGATCCATGCCGGGCAGCGTGCCATGCACGCCTCCGCGGCCGGGTGCGTGGGGTCAGGCGGCGGACAGCGCCTCGTGCCGGTCGATCCGGGCGCCGAGCTCCTCGACGAAGCGCACCTGGACGTCGGCGTCCCGTGCCCCCGCCCGGGGCGGGAGCGCGATCAGGCGGGTCACGCCGGCCTCGGCGTACGCGGCGAGCGTGCGGTCGTCGAGGTCGGTGCCGGCGGGTGGGGACACCGACACCTCCAGGTCGCCGAGGTGGGACGGCCGCTCGTGGCGCGCCCGCGCCTCGCGCAGCTCGCCGAGCGCCTGGGCGGTGGCGTCCGGGGAGAGGCCGTACCCGTACCAACCGTGACCGCGGGTCACGGCCCGGCGGAAGGACGACGTGACGTACCCGCCGACGTGCAGGGGTGGGCCGCCGGGGTGCAGCGGCCGCGGTTCGGCCCGGACCCCGGAGAACGACACGTCCACGCCGTGGTACCGGTCGCCGCCGTCCCAGACGACCTGCATCGCGTCCAGGGACTCGTCGGTGCGGCGGCCGCGGTGCGCGAGCGGCACACCGAGCGCCTCGAACTCGGGCGCGAGGTAGCCCACCCCGATGCCGAACAGGAGCCGGCCGCCCGACACGCGGTCCAGCGAGGCCACCTGCTTGGCCAGCACGAGCGGATGGTGCCACGGCACGACCGTGACCCCCGTTCCGAGGTGCAGCGTCCGGGTGTGGGCTGCGAGGTGGGCGAGCGCCACGAACGGGTCGAGGACGGGCAGGTCGGCGCCGGCCGGCGACGCCGCCGCGGGCGGGTCGGGCAGCGCGTAGTGCTCGCCGGTCCAGACGCTCTCCCACCCCGCGTCCTCGGCCGCCCGGGCGATGCGGACGGCGGCCGCGGGGTCGGTGGCGCAGACGTCGATGTTGATGAGGAACAGTCCGAGCTGCATGCGCTCACCGTACGGACCGCCTCGACATGCCACCAGCGATGATGTTGCATGATTGCGATGACAATCTCGCATGCTTCAGCGGTGTCCCCGGCCGACCTCGCGATCGAGGACCTGCGCGTCTTCGTCGCGGTGGCGCACGCCGGGTCGTTCACCGCGGCCGCCGAGGTGACCGGGTACACGCAGTCGGGCGTGTCCCGGCGCATCGCGGCGCTCGAACGGGCTGCGGGCGCGCCGCTGTTCCAGCGCCTGCCGCGTGGCGTGCGGCTGGCGCCCGCCGGCGCGGCCCTCTCGGGCCACGCCGCGGTCCTGCTCCAGGCGATGGACGCGGCCGTCGACGCGGTGGCGGCCGTGCGTCGGGGGACCGGCGGGCGGCTGCGCGTCGGCTCGTTCGCCACCGCCGACGCCGTCCTCGTGCCGGCGGTGGTCGCCGAGCTGCGCCGCACCGCGCCCGACCTGACCACGACCGTGACCGAGGGGCTCACCGGCGACCTGGTGGCGGGGTTGCGGGCGGGTGCGCTCGACGTCGCCGTCGTCAGCGACTACCCCGACGGGCCGGTCGACGACAGCGGCCTCGTGCTCGAGCACCTGTGCGACGACGAGCTGCTGGTGGCGCTCCCGGCCCAGCACCGGCTGGCGGGCGAGCCGACGGTCGACCTCGCCGACCTCGCCGACGAGTCGTGGATCGAGGCCGGCCGGCTCGCCGTCGACAGCGCCACGGTGAACCTGCTGGCCGCCCGGGCCGGCTTCGTGCCGCGGACCGACATCACCGTGCCGGGCTGGACGGCCAAGCAGGGCTTCGTCGCCGCGGGCCTGGGGGTGACCCTGGTGCCCCGCCTGGCGGCCGCGGCGATGCGGCCCGACATCGTGCTGCGCCCCGTCCGGGACGTGGCGGCCCACCGGCAGGTGCACGTCGCCCGTCCCGCCGGTCCGCTGGGCGAGGTGACGCCGGTGGCGACCGACCGCTTCATCCGCCTGGCCCGCGACGCGGCGGCACGGATCGTGTGACCCGTCGGCGGCCGGCCAAGGAGGCTGTCGTCCCCTTCGCCGGCGCCGGCGGGGCTGTCGTGCGGGCGTCGTGCGGGTCGGCGCTCGTCCCTAGGGGTCGCCGGCCGGTCGGCCGACGTCGGGCTGGCGCCAGTCGCACACACCGTCGGGGAAGATCTGCTCGAGCCGGGCCCGCTGGGCGGCGTCGGGCTCCCAGTCGCCGTAGACGTCGTCGTCGAGGGCGTCGTCGACGGACTGGAGGGCGCACTTCCACACGCCGCCCTCGTAGGGCCCGCCGGCGACCCGCCGCGAGGACGAGTAGATCGGGAACTGCTGCGTGCAGGCGCCGGCGGCGCGCTCGTCGTCGAGAACGCCGTCCCACACGCGCCGGCCCGACGCGATCAGCGAGCCGTCGGTGGCGAAGCACGAGTCGACGGCCCGCGCGGGCCGGTTGCGGGCCACGCTGCGGTGCGGGTCGGCGGCGATGTTCGCCATCCACTCCTCGATGACCTCGAACGCCATCGGGGTCTGGTCGAACGCCACCGCCGGGCGGGCGTCGGTGAACCAGATGACCTGGTTGCCGGCGTCCTCGTCGACGTTGAGCATGCGCTGGCGGGCGGCGAACGACTCGTGGCTGTGGTGCATGTCGAGCTCGTCCTCGAGGTAGTGCCGCCAGTCGATCACCGGGATGTCGATGTCGCCCTGGAACTCCATGCCCGACGTGTACGCCGCGTTCATGGCCTCGAGGTTCCCCTCGGTGCGGGCCGCGGGGGTCACCCCGTCGGGGCTGAGGTTCATGTTGCGCGAGCTCCACGGATCGAAGTTCTCGGGCGTCGGCGACCCGGCGAACGGGAAGCCCTCGGGAACCATCTCGGAGGTCCGCTTCCACCCGCCGATCCCGGCGTTGAGATCGAGGAACTCCTCGGGAGTGATGACGCCCTCGACGAGGGCCTGGAGCCCGTACTGCACGCCGACGTTGTCCCACGGGTTGCGGGCGAAGCCGTCGTCGCCGGTGCCGTAGATGTTGCGGGTGTCGCCCCAGTGGGTCCACTCGACCCCCGCGGCGCCCTGGGCCAGCTTGTCGAGGTCGTCGACATCGGTGAACGTCGGGTTCAGCGCCAGCGGGGTGAGCCCGAACCAGGCGGGCTTGCACTCCATCAGCGCCGGGGCGGGCGAGGCGGGGTCGCGGTCCATGACCTGGTAGCCGAACGCGCCCATCAGGAAGTAGAGGCCGTTCCACTGCTCGATGTCACCCGCGCTGAGGTTCTTCGGGAAGTCGGTGCCGTTCAGGCCCAGGATCGCCTGGCGGACCTCGGGGTCCTTCCACGTCGGGTTGTCGCGGTCGGTGGCGTCGAAGTAGTGCTCGAGCAGCTCGCAGTCGCCGACGTGGATGGTCTGGGTGACCATGTCGGGGTACGAGTACTGGGCGATGGCGGCGTCGATGAGCCCCGGGTGGTTCTGGGCGTAGACGTACTGCTGGATCGCGCCGCCCGACCCGCCCAAGCCGACCGTGTGGTCGGGGACCCCGTGTGCCTCCACCGTGTGCTCCTTGACCATCAGCGCCGTCTCGCCGCCCACCTGCAGGTTGTAGTGCGTGCTGGTGCGGGTGCCGCTCGACCACATCACCCCGTAGCCCTGGCCGAGCAGGTCGGGCGGGAGCATGGCCCCGTCGCTGGTCGTGCCCTGGAAGTGGCCGATGCCCACGCCGCCCTGGAAGTTGAACACGAGCCGGCGGTTCCACAGCGAGTCGTCGGGCGCGGCGGGGTCCGCCTCGCCCACGGGCGCCAGCATGGCGACGCTGTAGACGAACCGGTTGATCGTGCCCCGCTCCCAGCGGACGACGAACGGCACGGTGTGGCCGTCGAGCGTCGTGGTGCTGGCGGTGTCGGCGGGCGGCGTGGCCGGGTCGTCGAGCCAGTGGAAGCGGTTGTCGGTGGTCGAGCGGTACACGTAGCCGTAGCGGGTCTCGGCGGCGCAGTTGCCGCTCCAGCCCACGATCTGCGCAGCCGCGGTGGGGTAGCCCCGTCCGTCCTGCGGGTAGCTGCCGTCGGTGGCCTCCGCGGCCACCGGGATGCCGAAGCTGTCCTGGTTGTCGACCAGGGGCTGGTCGAGGATCGGGCGGCCGTCGAAGCGACCCCGGGCGGTGGTGCAGACGAAGGGCTGCTGCTGCGGCCCCGAGAAGATGGGGCCGCCGATCGGGTGGTTCACGAGGGTGGCCGTGGTGCTGGGATCGTGGCCCCTCGACTTGTCGATCACCGCCCGCACCGTGTTCTCGCCCTCGGCGAGGCCCTCGACGAGGCCGACGGCCGTGCCGTCGCCCTCGGGATCGGCGAACGCGGCGGTGACGTCGGTGCCGTCGACGTCGACCCTCAGGTCGGCGACGCCCGTCCGCCGGGGCAAGGTCACCTGCACGAGAGCGTCGCCGCCGGACACCTGGTCGAGCCGGCCCGACAGCACCGTGACGGCGAACCGGTCGCCCTCACCGCCCTCACCAGCGGCTCGGGGGGTGGCTCCTCCGGGACCGGTGCCGGCGGCGACCGCGGCGACCACTGCGGCCACGCCGGCCGCCATCTTGCGGTATCGGCCGCGGCGTGCCGTCCAGCCCATGGCCCGGAGGTGGCGTCGCCCCGCGGTCCCTCGCATGCATTCCCCCTCGTCGCGACCTGCCCCCGGGCCGCGGCACGGGACGCTAGCGGTGACGTTGGTCACACGCAACGACATTCGTCAGACCGAACGACCGAGGTCAGACGGAACGACGAGCGTTCACTTCGGACGCGACGGAGGACCGCTCGGCGCCCGGGCCCACAGACCGAGCTGCTCGGTGCGGCCGGCGCGCTCCGCCACTGGTTCCCACGTCGCCGCGCCCCGTGGCCCCCGGGTGGCGACCTCGAGGCGCTCGTGGCGCAGGGCCCGGCTGGCGCCACGCCCGTCGCGCACCGCGACGCTGCCGTCCCGCTCGCGTCCCACGACCCGCCCATCGCGCCAGCGCGCCCCCGGTCGGTCGCGCCACCTGACCCGGTCGCCGAGCACGAGGCCGAGGTCGGCGAGGCCGTCCGGCACCAGGGCGTCGTCCGGCAGGTCGGGGCGCACGGTCACGAGACGGGGGGACCCGCCGGCGCCGGCCCGCCTGCCAGCGCGCTGTTGAGCCGGCGCATCCCCGCCAGCCAGCGGTCGTGGTCGGAGGCCCGGCGCTGCTCGAACGTGGCCACCTCGGGATGGGGCAGGATCAGGAACCGGCCCTCGCGCAGGCCCGCGACGGCGGCGTCGGCCACCGCGCTCGCCGGCAGGATGCCCTGCACCGCGGCGGCGCCGGCCGCCGCGTCCAGCTCGCCGGGCACCGCGGACGCCTCGTCGGCGTCTGCCGGCATGCCGAGCATGGCGGTCGCCACCGCCATCGGGCACAGGCACGACACCCCGATGCCCTGGTCGCCGTACGTCATCGACAGCCACTCCGCCAGCGCCACGGCGGCGTGCTTGGTCACCGAGTAGGGCGCGTCGCCCGGCTGGGTCAGCAGCCCCGCCGCCGAGGCCGTGTTCAACAGGTAGCCGTGACCCCGCTCGAGCATGCGCGGGACGACCGCCCGAGCTGCGAACAGGTGGGCCAGCACGTTCACCCGCCAGACGAGGTCCCACGTCTCGTCGGTCGCCTCGATGCCCCCGAACCCGAGGATGCCGGCGTTCGAGGCGAAGAGCTCGACCGGCCCGATCTCGGCCTCGGTGCGGTCGACCACCGCCTCGATGTCGGCCTCGACGGTGACGTCGGCGGTCATCGGCGTGGCCACCTCACCGATCGCTGTCGCCGTGGCCACGGCGCCGTCCGCGTCGCGGTCGACCACGACGACCGCCTGGGCGCCCTCGGCGGCGAACCGGAGGCAGAGGGCGCGGCCGATGCCGCTGGCGCCCCCCGTGACGACGCAGATCCGATCGCGAAGCTCCATGCCGCGCATCGTACGCACGCCCACCGACAACCCCGGTGACCGGGGGCGAGCTCAGCCGGCGCCGACCGCTGCCCGGATCGTCGCCGCGGCCGAGGCGCGGCGATCGGCCCCCCAGGGCAGGGGCATCAACACCGGGACGTCGACGCCCGCGTCGGCGTAGGCCCGCATGGTGGCGTGCACCGTGTCCGGGTCGCCCATGACGTCGATGGCGTCGACCATGCGGTCGCTCACGGCCGCCACCGCGCCCGCCCGGTCGCCGTCCGCGAACCGCCCTCGGATCTCGGCCACCTCGTCGGCGAAGCCCGCCCGCTCGAAGTTGCGGGCGTAGCTGTCGACGACGGCGTACGAGTACAGGTCGCGCCGGGCGTTGTCGATGCCCTCCTCGCGCTCGCACACACCGGCGTGCACGTACGCGTACACGGTGGCGTCGCCGCCGGCCCGCACCTGCTCGATCGACCACGGCACGTGCGAGGCGGGCAGGTAGTTGAGCAGGACCCCGTCCGCGAGCTCGCCGGCGAGGGCGAGCATGCGCGGGTTGAGCGCGCCGACGACGATCCTGGGGCGCCGCTCGCCCAGGCGGACCCCGAGGCGGAACCCCTTGACCTGGTAGAAGTCGCCGGCGAAGTCGACCTTCTCGCCCGAGAGGCACGCGCGCAGCAGCGTGACGTACTCGCGCACCCGATCGAGCGGGCGGTCCCCGTAGGGCACCCCGTGCCACCGCTGCGTGACGACGGGCGACGAGATGCCGACGCCGAGCAGGATCTCGCGCTCGGGGTGGAGGGCCTGCAGCGTCGCCCCCGCCATCGCCACGACCATCGGCGTGCGCAGCTGCAGCGCCAGCACGCCCGTGCCGAGGTCGAGACCCGGCGCCGCGGCTCCCGCCGCCGCCAGCAGCGAGAACGCCTCGGGACCCGTGGTCTCGGCCGTCCAGAAGCTCGTGTAGCCCAGGTCCTCGGCGGCGCGGGCGGTCGTCACGGCGAGGTCGGGCCCGAGGGCCATGAGCGAGGCGAAGGTGACACCGGCGCGTTCCATCCCCATGGGCCGACTGTCTAGTGCCTCGGCCCTGGACGGACGATCCCGCGCCCCGGCCCACGGGCGCCACGGGCGGGAAGGGTGACCGCACGGACGGGCGCGGGGTCATAGCATCGCAAGCCATGGAGCTGACGGCGGCCGAGGGCCGCGTGCTCGCATGCCTGATCGAGCAGGAGGCGGCGGCGCCCGACGCCGGCCCGCTCACGCTCAACACGCTCCGGCTGGCCTGCAACCAGACCTCGGGCCGAGACCCGGTCGTGGCCTACGACGACCGCACCGTCGAGGACACGCTGCTCTCGCTGAAGTCCCGCGGGCTGGCCCGGTTCGTGGCGCCGTCGGCCGAGGCCCGGACCACCCGCTACCGCCACCGGGCCGACGAGCGCTGGCGCATGGGCTCGGCCGAGCTGGCCGTGCTCGCCGTCCTGCTCCTCGGCGGCGTCCAGACCGTGGGCCACGTGCGCGCCCAGGCCCAGCGCCTCCACCCGCTCATCACCCCGGCCGAGGTCGAGGCCGTCCTCGACGCCCTGGCCGCCCGCACGCCCCGTCCGTTCGCGGCGCGGGTCGGCGGCAACGGCGGCCGCGAGACGCGCTGGGTGCAGGTGCTCACGGGCCCGGCCCCGGCCGACGCTCCGGGCGCCGGGACCGGCCTCGGCGCCGGCGCGTCGAGCACGGCGGCGCTCGACCGGGCCGACCGGGTCGCCGCGGAGCTGGCGGCGCCGTCGTACGCCGCTCTCGTCGCCCGCGTCGCCGACCTCGAGCAGCGCCTCACCGCGGCGCTCGAGCGCCGGGGGAGCGGCAACCCCGAGTGGTCACCCGCGCCGTACCCCCCGCCTCCGCCGCCGGTCGAGGTGACGCCCCCCGCCCGGCTCGTGGCCCGCACGGTCGACGACCGCCGCGACGAGAACCGCCTCGGCCGCGGCGCCCTGTCCTCCGTACCGCCCACGCCGGGCACCGACGCCGACGAGGTGGCCGCGCGCCTCACCGACATCGAGCGGCGCCTGGCCCGCATCGAGGCCGAGCTCGGCGCACTGCGGTGAGCGACGCGTCGAGCCGCGCGCCGAGCGTCCGGGAGACCCGCCGGCGCAGGTCGGGGGGCTAGAAGCTGCCCGTGCGCGTGAGGACGTAGTCGTCGGCGACGCGATCGCTGCCGATGCCGCGGACGACGACCTCGAGGATCTCCTTGTCGTCGGCGCCGCACTCCTGCTCGGCGATGGTGATCACCCCCGGTGTGCCGGCGCTGGCCGTGGCCTCGGTGATGATGCCCTCGCTGTCGCGCACCTCGAGGCGCAGGACGACACCGGGCGGCGCCTCGAGGGTCACGGTGACCTGTCCGTCGCAGAGCAGCTGGAGGTGGTCCTCGACCTCCATCGTGTAGGTGTCGATGTCGTCGGCGGGCACGATGTTGGCCTCGAGCGAGTCGGCGAGCGGCTGCCCGTCCACGTCGTCGGGCGCCGCCTCGCAGCCGTTGGTCGGATCGGCGTCGTAGTCGGCGTGGTCGTCGATGCACGACTCGCCGTCGGTGTACGGGGACGGGTCCTCGCCGCAGGGTCGGTAGGGAAGGTCCTCGCACGGGCCTGCGCTGCCGGCCGCGTCCTCGGAGCCGGCCGCCCCCGGCCCCTCGGCCGGGTCCGCCCCACCCGTGGCCACCGCGACGCCCGCGACGGCCAGGGCGGCTGCCGCCAGCGCGCCGCCGAGCACGGCCGCCGAGCGCCGCCCGCGCCCCGGGAGCGCTCCCGCGAGCGTGCGGACCATGGTCCCGTCCTCGCCGGTGCCCGCCAGGGCGGCCGCCGTCGGCCGACGGTCGGGACGCGCCGCCAGCATCGCCAGCAACAACCGGCGCAGGGACGAGGGGAGCGACCGCGGCACCTTGCCCACCTTGCCGCCGGCGGCCCGCACCATGAGCAGGCCGGGGTCTCCCTGCCCGTAGGGCCCCTCGCCGGTGGCCGCGAAGAGCAGGGTGGCACCGAGCGAGAACACGTCGGTGGCGGGGGAGACCGGCTCGCCGCGGGCCTGTTCCGGGGCCATGAAGCCCGGGGTGCCGACCACCATGCCCGCCACCGTGAGCCCGTGCGTCTGGTCGCGGCTGAGCGCCACCCCGAAGTCGGCCAGGCACGGCTCGCCCCGCTCGTCGAACAGGATGTTGGCGGGCTTGATGTCGCGGTGCACGATGCCCGCCCGGTGGGCCGACGACAGCGCCCCCAGCAGGCGGCGCGCCTGCCGCTCGACCTCGTCGGCCGGGGCGGGGCCGTGCTGGGTGACGCGCTCGGCGAGGCTGCCGCCCGACATGTACGGCATGACGAGGACGATCTCGTCGCCCTCGTCGACGACGTCGAGCAGCCCGACGACGTTGGGGTGGTGCAGCTTGCGCAACACCTCGGCCTCGCGCAGGAGGCGCTGGCGCGACCGGGCGATCTCGCTCGCCGACCCCGTCAGGGTCAGGCGCTTGAGCGCGACCTTGTTGCCGCTCTCGTCACGCGCCAGGTCGACGACGCCCATGCCGCCTCGGCCGAGCCGGGCGATCAGGTCGTAGCTGCGATCGCTCACCGGGGTGTGAGGCTACGACGACTGGACGGTGCGCCTGGACGCGGCCTCGGTCCGGCTCGAACGCGGCACGCTCGCGCCGCGTGGTGGCACCCTCTCGATGCGTCACACTTGTGTCATGTCGTCGTGGGACGCCCCGACACCGGTATGGTGGGCGACGTGACCGAGACCCGTGCGCTCGACGAGATGATCAGCGAGGCCTTGGCCGTCATCGACAAGGGCTTGGGCGACCTGGGGCACCGTGAGCTGGTGTCCTCCAACGAGGTGGCCGACCTGCTGCTCGATGTGCGCACGCTGCTGGCCGCCCCGGTGCCTGCCGAGCGCGACGACGTGCCCGTTCCGGGCTGACGTCGGAGGCCGGGCCGCCAGGGCGTTTCACCTCGGCGCACGCGCGCGGCCGCCGGTCCGCGACGTTCCACCGAGCGCGGCGCGTCCAGGCCCGCTCGTCGAGCCGGCGCTCCGCTCAGCGCTTGAGCGACGTGTGCTTGAACTCGTTGAGCTCGGGGAAATCGCCGAGCAGGTCGACGACCCGCTCGATCGTGCGCGTGGCGACCGCCTGGTCACCCCGCGGGCGCTCCATGAGGCGGACGAACACGGCGCGGTCGCCCTGGACGAACGTGGGCACACCCCAGACGTCGTCGTCGTCGGCCGCGGCGGTGTGCTCGTCCCGCACGGTCGTCAGAGGACGGCCCGTGGCGATCTCGTCGAACACGGCGTCGGCGTCGACGCCTTGCTCGCTCAGCACCGCCCGCAGCTCGGCCGGGTCCTCGAGGTGGCGTCCGGCGTCGTGGCGCAGCGCGAACAGCGCCTCGTGCACGTCGAGGAACCGCTCGGGGTGCCGGTCGCGCACGACGACGCCCACCTGCAGGGCGAGCAGGCCCGAGTCGGATTCGGGGCGCAGCCACACGTCGGGCTCGCCCTCGGCCACGTGCACCTGCCCCAGCGAGAACGGCACGAAGCGCACGTTCCACCCGGCGCCGCCCCGCAGGCCCTCGATCACGTGTTCGTGCGCATTGCGGGCGAACGGGCAGCGGTAGTCCCAGGTCACGGAGAAGTCGGTCACGTCCGTTGGAACGCGTCGATCGCACCAGGCATTCCCGGCACGTGACGGGACGCAGCTGAGAACATCCGCGCACAGGTGCGCCACTCGTGGGTCACCGTTGCCGTGTTGCCGGTCGGCCAGCTGTGGAGCTGGGGGTCGAGGCCCAAATTCCCACGCGTGGGCTGCGGCGAGCGCCCTGTCCGCTCGGCCCCTAGGGGGCGCCGTGCGAGCCCGCCGACCCCGACGCGCCGTCCTCCTCGTGGCCGTCGTGCTGGCCGGGAGCGAACGGCCACTCCTCGAACGCCGAACACCGTCCGCCGGCGTCGAAGCGCATCACCCAGAGGTCGCGCCACCGACCACCGTCGGGTGGGGCGTAGTCGACCGCGACCCGCACCACGGCCGTGTCGCCGTCGACGGAGACGATCTCGGAGGTGAGGGTGAAGGTCTCGTCGGGCCCGTCGCGCCCCTCCTCCCAGAAGGCGGCGATGGCCGTGAGCCCCTCGACGGGGCGGGCCCACGGCGAGGGTCGGTACGTCGCATCGGCGGCGAACAGCTCGGCCAGCGCGTCGGTTCCCGCCGTGCGCCACGCCCGCTCGTATGCCGCCACCCACCGCCGGACGTGTGCACGGTCCACGACGGTCATGATGTCAGCCCTGTCCGGGGGACCCGGTGGTGCCAGGCGGCGTGACCGCGGGGAACGGCCACACCTTGCGGGCCGCCCGCGCCAGCACGACGCCGACGAGGGCGCCGGCCACCACGTCGGAGGGGTGGTGGATCTTCACGTAGACCCGGCTCGACGCCACGACCGCACCGATGGCGTAGTACAGGGGCCACAGCGGGTCGTTCTGGGCCAGGAGGCCGGCGGCGGTCATGGCGGCGGAGGCGTGGCCGGACGGGAAGCTCGACGTCCGGGGGCGCCGCAGCTTGCGGGGTCGCTCCTGCTCCCATGCCGGCCGGTGGCGGCGGAACACGCTCTTGACCGGGCCGTTCACGAGGGCGGACTCGACGCCCAGCACGGCGGACACCCGCGCCGCGTGCACGAGGCGCCGGTCGGGCGCGAGCGCCCGGGTGGACGACGTGAGGTGCCAGATCAGGCTGAAGTCGCCCAGCTCGGAGGCGGCGTACATCAGGCGGTCCAGGTGGGGGTGGCCACGCAGGCGGTCGACCCGCGTGTCGATCGCCGTGTCGAACCGCGCCACCGCCTTCGTGAGCGCGTGCAGGGGGTGTGGCGATGAAGGCGACGTCGGCCGCGCGGGCGCACTCATGAGCGGGCGAGCCTACGTGCCGACGAGCTGACCCTCGCCCGCGCGCGCCGCGTCCCGTGCGGCCTCGCGGTCGGCCGCGAGCTGCTCGGCGACGCGGCGGGCCTCGGCCGGGTCGCCGCCGAAGGACGGGCAGTAGGCCTGGAAGGCGCAGTACGAGCAGAGCCGCGAGGGCTGCGGGCGGAAGTCTTCGCGCTCGCAGGCCCGCTCGACCGCCTGCCACACCGCCCCGAGCGTGCGGCGGGTGCCGCGGGTCGACCGGTCGCTGGGGGTGGTCGTCAGGGCCAGCGGGTCCTTCAGGTACAGCAGCTGGACCGTGCGCGGGCGCCGCCCGAGCAGCTGCTCGCACAGCAGCGAGTAGATGTGCACGCCCGACAGGCGCTTGCGCTCGTACTGGGTCGAGGGTGCGGCCCCGGTCTTGTAGTCGGTGACCACGAGCTCGCCGTCGGCGTCGAGCTCGAGCCGGTCGATGATGCCGCGCAGGCGGATGCCGTCGACCTCGGCCTCGACCCGCAGCTCGAGGCCGATGGCGCGGACGGTGGTGGGGTCCTCCAGCCGGAAGTAGTTGCGCACGAGGTCGGCCGCCTCGGCCTGGAAGGCGGCGGCCGCCTCGTCGTCGAGGTCGAGGGCGGCGTACTCGGGGTCGTCGCGCAGGGCGATCGCCGCCTCGTCGAGGCAGGCGAGGGCGGCGTCGGGCGTGCGGTCGCCGGGCTCGAGGCAGTGCAGGGACTCGAGCGCGGCGTGGACGAGGGTGCCACGGGTGGCGGCGACGGTGGGCGGCTCGGGCAGCCGGTCGATGGCGGAGAACCGGAACGCCAGCGCGCAGTCGGTGAACGACGTCACCTTGGAAGGGCTGAGCGTGCTCGGCACCGGGAAGGCCATGGGTGCGAGCGTACGCCCGGGGTACGACAGGTTCCGCGGATGCGGGGCCGTCAGCCCAGGTGGAGGGCGGTGCGGACCGCCTCGGCCATGCCGGCCGGATCCGCCATCGGGCCGAAGTGGGTGGCCGTCGGATGGCGCTCGAGCGCGCCGTGGGGGAGCGCGGCGACGATGGCGGGAGCCATCTGGGCGGGGCCGTAGCCGACGTCACCGCTGGCGGCGATCGTCACCGGGCAGGTCACCTCGCCGAGGTGGGCGAAGGTGTCGTGCGTCATGCCGTTGTCGAACACGCTGGCCTCGGTCTCGGGGGTGCACACCAGCTCGACGCCGTCGCCGTCGGGCGCATCCCGCAAGCCGTGGTCGACGTAGGCCCGCAGCGCCGTCGGGTCGATGCCGTCGAGCGGCGGCTTCGACGCGAAGTTGGCGTAGGCGGCGTCGCGGTCGACGAACCGGGGGCGTCGTCGGCGAGCCGCCGCCGCGAGCGGGTTCTCACGGTGGCCGCCGCCCTCGAGCGGGGGGAACACGATCGGCTCGTACAGCCACATCCGGCTGAAGGTCCCGGGTCGGCGCTGCTCGGCCATCAGCAGTGCGGCGCCGCCCATCGAGTGGCCGACGGCCCGCACCTCGTCGAGGCCGAGGGCGTCGACGACGGCCAGAACGTCGTCGCACATGCCGCGCCAGGTGAAGTCGCCCGACTCGGGCGCGGTGCTCTGCCCGTGCCCGCGGAAGTCGAGCGCCCAGCAGCGGGCGACCCCGGCGAGCTGCTGCGCCATCGGCGACCACGTCATCGCCAGGAAGCCCGTCGGGTGGCACATCAGGAGGGGCGGGCCGTCACCTCCGAGGTCGTGGAGGGCGACGGTCACGCCGTCGGTGGAGGGCACCGGGCGCGCCGACGGAGAGGGGGCCATCCGCTCATGCTGGCAGCGGGTGCCGGCAGCGGCCCAACCCGCGGCCCGTCCAGGGCGACGGGCGGCATGGCGATCGGAGGCAGGCCGGGCGGCCGGTAGGGTCGGCGGCCAATGCCCGACACGGTGGACATCGAGGCGGTGCGCGCCGCCAACCGGCGCTACTACGACGCGTTCGAGGCCCGCGACCTCGACGCCATGTCCGACGTGTGGCACCACGACGACGGCGTCGTGTGCACGCATCCCGGTTGGAAGACGTTGCACGGGTGGGGCGCGGTGGCCGGATCGTGGTTCGCCCTGTTCGGTGGTCCGCAACACCTGCAGTTCATCCTCACCGACGAGCGGATCCGGGTGTCCGGCGAGGTGGCCTGGGTGACGGTCGACGAGAACCTGATCAGCGAGCAGGTCGGCGCCACGGTGGCCGCGGTGAACATCTTCCGGCGGGTCGACGGCGGCTGGCGGATGGTGCTGCACCACGGCTCGCCGGTCGCGCCCACGGCGCCCGAGTAACCTGCAGGTCCAGTGCAAGAATCTGCCGTTCCCACCGACGGCCGGGCCGCCCGGGCCGCCCGCACCCGCGACGCCATCGTGGAAGCCACGGTGGCCCTGGTCGAAGAGGGGGACGTCCGCCCCACCGCGCCGCGCATCGCGGACCGGGCCGGGGTGTCGGTCCGCTCGGTGTTCCAGCACTTCGACGACCTGCCCGCGCTGCACACCGCCGTCGTGCAGCGGGTGGTCGAGCGGCTCGCGGTCCTCGTCGTGCCCGCCGACCCGGCGCGTCCGCTCGCCGACCGCATCGACGCGTTCGCGCACAACCGGGCCGCGCTGCTCGAGGCGGTCACCCCGTTCCGGCGGGCGGCCGCGGTCCACAGCCCGTTCGCCCCCGAGCTGCGCGACGCCGTCGCCCAGGGCAGCGCCTTCCTCCGCCAGGAGGTCGAGGTGGCGTTCGCACCCGAGATCGAAGCGGCGGCCCCGGGCGACCGGCGCCAGCTGGTCGACACCCTGGCCGCGGCGACGTCGTGGGGGGTGTGGGACGGCCTGCGCGCCGATGCCGGCGACACGCCCGAGCAGGCCCGGGTCGTGCTCAGCCGCCTGCTCACGGCCCTTCTGGCCGGCCCGAACGCGCCGGGGTAAACCTCCGGGCCCTGATCGGGGAGTACAGGGCATGGACGGGGGAGGAGGGCCGGCGCTCGAGCCGGCAGCTCGGCACGGGGCACGCGGTGCCGGTTACGACGCGTTCGCCCATGCCGAGCGGCCGCGGCTGGTGCGCTTCGCCTGGTCGCTGACAGGCGATCTCGGCGCCGCCGAGGACGTGGCCCAGGAGGCGCTCATCGTGGCGTGGCAGCGATGGGACGAGGTCGCCGGGTTCGACCGTCCCGACGTGTGGGTCCGGCGGGTCGTCGCCAATCGGGCGGCCGGACGGGCGCGGCGCTCGGGGCGCGAGCTGCGGGCCAATGGCCGCTGGTTCGGGCGGGCGTCGGCGGCGACCGTCGATCTCGGCCCCCTCGACGAGGCGTTCTGGCAGGCGGTCCGGCTGCTTCCCGATCGCCAGGCGCAGGCCGTGGCGCTCCACTACCTCGAGGACCGGTCGGTCGCCGACATCGCCACGGTCCTCGGCTGCGCCGAGGCCACGGTCAAGGTCCACCTGCACCGCGGGCGCCTCGCGCTCGCCCGGACGCTGCAGCTCACGGAAGGGGACGCGCCATGACCGACGACGACCGCGACCTCGACCCGGGGACGCTCGACGCCCCGTCGGCCGCCGACCGCCTCGTCCTCGCCCGGGTGGACCAGCGGGGGAGGGCGGCCGCTCGATCGCTCGCCACGGCGCTGCCGGGCACACCACGAGCAGACGGTCGCCTTCCGAGCGAGGACCGCCCCGCGGAGGTCGCTCTCGTCGTCGACCGCGACCGGCCGGCCCGGATCCGGCGCTCGCGGCGTCGTGTGCTCGTGGGCGCCGCGGCCGCCGTCGCCGTCGTCGTGGCGGGAATCGCGTTCGGGCTGGCCAGCGGCGACGCGCCCACCACGGTGGCGGGGGCCCAGACCGACTACCTGGTCGCGGGCTGGTTGCCCGAGGGGATGGCCGCGACGTCGGCCACGACGCTGGGCGGTCTTTCCGCCGACGCGCCCGAGCCGGTCGGGGGAGAGGTGGTCGCGTACGGCGACGGGGCCGCGGCCGATCCGTGGGCCGGACCCACGATCAGCGTGATCGCCGAGGACGTGGCGCCCGAGGGGGACCACGCCGACGAGGACCAGGGGGGCGAGACGATCTCGGTGAACGGCCACGACGCCGTGGTCGAGCAGGATGCCGGCGGGGTGCGCATCACGTGGGAGGACGACGGTCGCCGCATCGTGGTGCGGGGGAGCGCTGAGCTCGACCGACCCACGGTGGTGGCCGCGGCGGGAGGGGCGGACTCCTCGCCGTCGATCGCGCCGGACGCGCTGCCGCCGGGCTTCGTCGAGATCGGCCGAGGCCCGCTCGACGCCATGATGGGTGCCGGCGGGCCGGGCTACGTCGGTCGGCGAGACGGGCTCGTCCTCGGGTACTCGGCCGGCACGCCGTCGGTGCCCGACGCGACCCCGTCCGTGCCCGACGCGGTGGTGAGCGTCTTCCAACGTGAGGGACCCGAGAGCGCCGTCGACCTCGTCCGCCTCACGAGCGCGCCGACCTCTGCGGCGGAGGTGCGGGGCCGTCACGCCGTGGTCGGCGACTCCGGTGCCGGGCCCGAGTCCCCCGAGCCGTTCGTGCAGTGGCGGGAGCCGTCCGGCCTCGTGACCACGGTGGCGGGCTCGGGCGTCGACGAGGCCACCGTTCTCCGCATCGCCGAGGGTCTCCGCCCCGCCGAGACCGGGGAGATCGACCGCCTGCGCGACGCGGACGGCCTGTCGAGCGAGGAGGTCTCCGGGTCGGCCGGAGCGGGCGACAGCGGGATCGTGCTCGCCGAGGGGCAGCACGAGGGTCAGCAATGGCGTCTGGTGCTCGGCGACGCCGGCGAGCTACGGGAGCTGGCGCTGTGGTTCCGCGGCAGCTCTGGTGGCACGGGCTGGCGCGAGGACGAGCCGACGCCGCCGCTGGTGTCCGGCATGTCGTCCGGCGGGACGTGGACGACGACCGTGGTGTACGGGCTGGTGGCGGACGGGTTGACCGTCGTCGTCGACATCCCGGGCATGGGGATCATCACGCCAGAGCTCGCACCGGCGACCGAAGGGGTGGACGGGCGCGGCTTCGTGGTGTTCCTGTCCGAGCCCCCGCCGGCGGGCACCGAGTTCGCGGTCAGGGCGAGGAACCCGGCGTCGATCGAGGTCGCCAGCGATCTCTACATCTACGCTCCGGCGCCGAACGCGCCGGGGTGAGCCTTCCGGACCGGACGCCCGGCGCTAGCTTCTCCGCCGTGGTTGCGACCGAGAACCCCGCCGACCGCAGGTCCCGCCTCGGGTTGGCCACCATGATGCTCGGCATGGGGGCGCTGCACTTCGTGCGGCCCGACCCGTTCGAGAAGACGGTGCCGCCGCAGCTCGGCGACGCCCGCCGGCTCGTGTACGCCAGCGGCGTGGCCGAGATCGCATCGGGGGCCCTCATGCTGAGCCGGCGGACCAGCCGGTTCGGCGGCTGGCTGGCCGCGGCCACCATGGTCAGCGTGTTCCCGGCGAACGTCCAGATGGTCCTCGACGCCGGGACCGACCGCCAGGCGGCGCCCAACGTCCCGCCGGCGCTGTACCGGGCCGTGGGCTTGGCTCGGCTGCCGTTGCAGGTCCCGATGGTGATGCGCGCCGTGCGGGTCGCCCGCGCCGGCTGAGCGAGCCAGGCGGAACGGCCCGGACGCGTGGACGCCGGCGGCCGCTGGGCAGCCGCCGGCGTCCACCGGGCCCCGGGAGGGCGGACCAGGCCGCCCGAGGCACGGAGGGTCAGCTCTCCTCGGCGAGGATGGCGTAGAGCTTGCGACGGGCCTCGGCCAGGACCTCGAGGGCGCGGGCCCGCTGGTCCTCGCTGCCCTGCGTGCCGACCTCGCGCAGGGCGTTCATGAGGCCGAAGGCGGCCTCGCGGACGTCGTGGGCCTCGGCGACGGTCTCGTCGGCGATCTTGGCCCACGGCGGGTCCTCCGCCGCCTTGGCGGCCACCGTCGCGCCCTCGTCGGTGAGGGTGAACAGCTTGCGGCCCTCGGACTTGGAGCTGGCGACCAGCCCCTCGTCCTCGAGCATCTGCAGGGTGGGATAGACCGAGCCCGGGCTCGGCCGCCAGATGCCGCCGGTGCGCTCGTCGAGCTGCTGGATCATCTCGTAGCCGTGCATGGGTCGCTCGGACAGGAGGGCGAGGAGCGCGCTGCGCACGTCGCCGCGCCGGCCCCTGCGGCCGCCCCCGCGGGGGCCTCGGCCGCGCCCCCCGCCCCAGGGACCGCGGCCGAAGCCGGGCCCGAAGATGGGCGGCCAGTCGCCATGAGCGCGGCGAGGGCCGCGGTCGTGGTCTCGTTCGTCGTGGGTGAAGTGACGGTGCATGTGTGCCTCCTCAGGCGCTCGATCAACGATCATTCGTGATGCATTGACGATATATCGATAATGCATCGACGGCAACACCTGTGACGAACGTCGCATCGGGGGCAGTCACGTGGGGGGACGCGCCGCGGCCCCCGCCGTGAGCGGGGGCCGCGGTCGAGCTGGCGGTCCGAAGACCCGGGAGTCGCTCAGCCGAGCGACTTGAGCGCCAGCATCAGCTCCTCGTTCAGGTTCGCCGGGACCTCGTAGCCCTCTTCGTCGCGGATCTCGTCGAAGCGGTCGCGCACGGCCTCGACGGTGAGCTCGTGGTCGACGATGCCCTTCGTGACGCCGACGAACACCCGGGCCACCCGCCCGCCGCCCACCGAGTACACCTCGCCGCTCACCGGCACGTCCTCGTGGGCCAGGAACGCGACCAGCGGGGTGACCAGCTCGGGCAGCAGCTTGTCGGCCGCCGGGCCCAGCAGGTCCTCGGTCATGCGCGTCTTGGCCACCGGGGCGATGGCGTTGGCCTTGATGTTGTTCTTGGCGCCTTCGACGGCGAGCACCCGGGTGAGCCCGACCAGCCCCATCTTGGCTGCGCCGTAGTTGGCCTGGCCGAAGTTGCCGAACACGCCGGCGCCCGAGCTCGTGTTGACGATGCGCCCGTAGCCCTGGTTGCGCATGTGCTCCCACGCGGGCTGCGTGACGTTGAACGCACCGCGGAGGTGGACGTCGAGCACCGCGTTCACCTTGTCGGGGTCCATGTTCTTGAACGAGGCGTCGCGCAGGATGCCGGCGTTGTTGATGATCACGTCGACCCGGCCCCAGGCGTCGAGGGCGGTCTGCACGATCGCCTCGCCCCCCTCGGGCGTGGCCACCGAGTCGTAGTTGGCGACCGCCTCGCCGCCGGCGGCGGCGATCTCGTCGACCACGGCCTGGGCCGCGGTGTTGCCGCTGCCGGTGCCGTCGACCGAGCCCCCGAGGTCGTTGACCACGACCAGGGCGCCCCGCCGGGCGAGCTCGAGTGCGTGCGACCGGCCGAGCCCGCCGCCCGCGCCGGTGATGATCGCGACCTTGCCGTCGAATCCGAGATCAGCCATCGGGCCAGCGTAGAAGGCACCTCGCGGGGCCTCCGAATCGGTGCGGAGGGGCGGCGACGTGCCGTTGCCGGGTCACGCGCGCCGGCGGCCGCGAGCGTCGAGCCACGACCCCAGGGCGAGGATCACGTACACCACACCCACCGTCGTCGACACCCACGCGTAGCCCTCGGAGAGCGGCACGAGCACGAAGCACACGACGGCGGCACCGAGGAAGAAGGCGGCTCGACGATCCATCTCCCTCCTCATGACAGCAGGTCGACGACGAGGAACGAGAGCCAGGCGATCCTCGCGGTCGAACGGTGTCACGAACGTGGTGTTGAGCCTCTGCAGGATGCCCGACACGATGCGGTCGCCTTCGCGCTCGCATCGCGAGACGGCCTCGTGGAGCGCGGCGTTGGTCGGATCGGCCAGCAGGTCGCGCAGGCGCACCGCGCACTCGGCCACGTTCGAGGCGGATTCGTCGAACAGGCCGAAGAAGGCGTCGTCGGTGGGGATGAGGCGGAACCGCATCGGCCTGAACCTGGTGAGGGTGCGCTAGCCGCCGTCGGCGAGGTAGCGGACGCGCTCCGCGATGTGGACGGCGTGATCGCCCAGCCGCTCGTAGAACCGCGCCACGAGGGTCGTCTGCATGGCGTCGGCCAACGCGATGTCCGCCTGTCCGAGCTCGGACACCAGTTGGTCGTGCAGGTCGTCGAGACGGTCGTCGGCGATCTCCAGCTGAGCAGCGGCGCCGCTGTCGCGCTCGGCCCAGGCGTCGGCGGCCCGCCGCCACAGGTCGACCGCGATCGTGCCCATCTGCTCGAGCCGCCCGCGCACGGTCGGCGTCAGGCGGCCGGCGAGCCCGGCCGCGGCTCGCTGGGCGATGTGCTCGGCGAGGTCCCCGCTGCGCTCGAGCTCGGGCACGACCCGAAGCACCGACACGAGGTAGCGCATGTCACCGGCCATCGGCGTCTGCATGAGCAGCTCGCGCTCGGCCACCTGCTCCAGATCGACCTCGAGCTGGTCGACCAGCGAGTCGCGGCGGCTCAGCTCGCGGGCCGCCTCGACATCGTCTGCGAGCAGGGCGTCGGTCGCGGCCGCCACGCTCTCGGTGACGAGTGCGAACAGGCGGATCACCTTGGCGTCGATCGCGTCCAACTCGTGGTGGAAGCGACGACGTAGCTCCGAACCCTGCTCGGTCACGGCCGAACGGTACCCGGGGGTCGCCGCCAGGTCACATTGCGGATGCCGTGGCGCAACGCGACCACAACGCGGTCGGCCGCTCCGCCCGGTCTGGCTCAGGAGCCCTGGGCGTCGGCGGCGTAGGCCTTGAGGCGCTTGTAGTCGACCTTGCCGTTCGGGGCGCGGCCGATCGTGTCGACGACGAAGACGTGCTTGGGGGCCTTGTAGGCCGCCAGTTTCGAGCGCACGTGCGCGATCAGCTCGGTGCTGTCGACGGAATCGGTCGGCCCCACCTCGACCACGGCGGCGACCACCTCGCCGAACTTCTCGTCGGGGACACCCACGGCCACCGCGTCCCGCACGCCGGGGAACGTCTTGAGCGCCTCCTCGACCTCCTCGGGGAAGACCTTCTCGCCGCCGGTGTTGATGACCACCGACCCGCGCCCGAGCAGCGTGAGCGACCCGTCGGACTCGACCATGGCGAAGTCGCCCGGGCACGAGTAGCGCCGGCCCTCGAACTCGATGAACGTGGCCGCGGTCTTCTCGGGGTCCTTGTAATAGCCGATGGGCTGGTGCCCACCCACCGCCACCCGCCCGATCTCGCCCGAGCCGGGCTCGACGCGGCGGCCGTCCTCGGTGACCACGATCGTGTTCTCGCCGAGCTGGAAGGTGGCGGTCTGGCTGGCGTTGCCGCCCGACGAGACCGACTGGCCCATGCCGACCGCCTCGGACGACGAGAACGCATCGACCAGCATCATGCCGGGGTGGTGCTTGAGCAGGCCCTGCTTGACGGGCTCGCTGAACATCACGCCCGACGACGCCACGAGGAACAGGCTGGCGAGGTCCCAGCGCCCGGGGTTCTCGTCGAGCGCCTTGAGCATCGGCTTGCCGAAGGCGTCGCCCACGATGGCGATCTGGTTCACCCGCTCGCGCTCGATCGTGTCGAACATCTCGACGACGTCGAACTTCCGGGACGTGAGCGTGACCGAGCTGCCGCCCAGCGACAGGATGATGAGCTGCGTGTACAGGCCGGTGCCGTGCATCAGCGGGCACGCCGGCATGCCGACGGGGCCGGCCACCGTGACCATCTGCCGCACGGTCTCGGCGTCGGCCTCGGCCTCGCGCACCGTCGGGTTCATCTGCCCCACGATGTTGCGGAACAGGTCGTCCTGGCGCCACATCACACCCTTGGGCATGCCGGTCGTGCCGCCGGTGTAGGTCATGAGCAGCTGGTCGCCGCCGCGGCCCCACGGGGGCACGACGCGGTCGGCGTGGCTGTCGGCGGCCTGCTCGTACGGCGTGGCCCACTCGGGGCAGAGGCCGTCGCCGTCGTCGACCCACAGCCAGGTCGCCACCTTGGGGACCCGGTCCCGGATGCGCTCGATCGTGCCGGTGAACGTGCCGTGGAACACGACGGCGACGCAGTCGGCGTTGTCCCACAGGTAGACGAGCTCGTCGTCCTGGTAGCGGTAGTTGGTGTTGATCGGCACCAGGCCGGCCTTGAACGTGCCGAACAGCGACTCGACGTATTCGGTGCCGTTGTAGAGGTACTGGGCCACCTTGTCCTGCTCGGTGGCGCCGCGGTCGAGCAGCGTGGCGGCGATGCCGTTGGCCCGCCGGTCGAAGTCGGCCCACGTCACGCGCCGGTCGCCGTGGACCTGGGCCTGGGCGTCGGGGATCTGCTCGGCGACGACTTCCCAGACATCGGCGAAGTTCCAACCCGGCATCGATGGTCCCTTCGTGTCACGCGGCGGGGTCCGCGGGAGGGTAGTCAACACCCGAAACGCGCAGGAAACGCCCACGCGGCGCACCAACGGCGAGGTGACCGTGGTCGGAACGTGCTCCCTCGACCGCGGGGGAGGGGCCGAGACGGGTCCGCCGGCCGCCACGAGGGTCGTCCACCCCCCGACCCGGCGGACGTCCGGGCTCAGGTCGAGCTCACACCGTCCCGGTCGGTCGCCGCGCCCGCGTCGGCGGCGGGGTCTGTTCGCCCGCGCCGGAAGACGACCTCGCGGTAGACGCCGAACTTGCCCAGCGCCGAGATGCACACGGATGCCCCCGTGGCGACGAGGTAGTTGACGTCCAACCCCAGGTGGAGGGCGAGGAAGATCGCGTACTCGAGGCCCCGGAACGCGGCCGAGGTGACCACGGTCTCCGCGAGCTGCCGTGCCCAGTGCACGGCCTGCCCCGGGAACACCCACACCCGCAGGATCACGAAGTTGACCACGAGCGCGGCGACCATCGCGATGGCGGGCGACAGCGTCTCGGAGACCCCGAGCACCTCGTGGAGGGTCGCGGTCGCGGCGATGATGAAGGCGAAGCTGAACGCCGAGGCGAGCGCGTACTTCGGCATGTCCCGGAGAGCCCCCACGGCCGGTGACTCTACTGCCGGGCCAGGGAACGGACGTTCCCGGACACCGAAAGGGTCGAGCCCCGGGGCCGTCGGGCCGAACGGGTGCCGCTCGCCGCCGATCTCCTAACGTCCGCGTCCGTGGACTTCGAGCTGCCGTCCGACGACGACCCTCGCCGCACCGACGTGCGGGCCTGGCTGGCCGAGCACCGCTCGCCGTCCGGGCGCGAGCTGGCCGAGGCGGGCCTGGTGGCCCCGCACTGGCCCCGGCCGTGGGGGCTCGAGGCCGACCCGGTGCACCAGCTCGTCATCGACGCCGAGCTGCGGGCCGCCGGCGTCCGACGTCCGGTCAACCCGATCGGCATCGGCTGGGCCGGGCCGACGCTGCTCCACGCCGGAACGCAGGAGCAGAGGGACCGCTACCTCATGCCGCTGCTCGCCGGCGAGGACATGTGGTGCCAGCTCTTCAGCGAGCCGGGTGCCGGGTCCGACCTCGCCGCTCTGTCCACCCGGGCCGTCCGGGACGGCGACGAGTGGGTGGTGACCGGGCAGAAGATCTGGACCTCGCTCGCCCAGCACGCCCGCTACGGCATCCTCATCGCCCGCACGGGCACCGACCCGACGGCGTCGAAGCACACGGGCATCTCGTACTTCGTGTGCCCGATGGACCTGCCGGGCATCACGATCCGGCCCATCATCGAGATGACCGGGTCGCACACGTTCAACGAGGTGTTCCTCGACGAGGTCCGCCTGCCCGCCGAGAACCTGGTGGGCGCCGAGGGGGAGGGGTGGAGCCTCGCCAAGGTGACGCTGGCGAACGAGCGGGTCTCGCTGTCGTCGGGCGGCGCACTGTGGGGGCAGGGGCCCACGGGCGGCGATCTCGTCGACCTGGTGCGGGCCCGGGGCGGTGTCGAGGACCCGGTGCTCCGCCAGCGGGTGGTGGACCTGCACATCGAGGACGAGATCCTGCGGCTCATCCGGCTGCGCACGGTCAGCGCCGCCATCCGGGGCGAGGCGCCGGGCCCCGAGGCGTCCGTCCGCAAGGTGCTGGCCGACGAGCACGGTCAACGGGTGTTCGGCCTGGCCAAGGACCTGACCGGTGCGGCGGGGATGTTGACCGACCAGGGGCCGCTGGGCGCGCCGGCCGACCTGTGGCACCACGGCTTCCTGTTCGCGCCCGGCGCTGACCGTGGGGGGCGGGACGGGCGAGGTGCAGCGCAACATCATCGGTGAGCGGGTGCTCGGCCTCCCGCACGAGCCCGAGGTCGACCGGCCCGCGTCGACCCGGTAGGGCGTCGACCCGGGCCGTCGACCGGGCGCATCGACCCGTCCCGGACCAGCCCGGGAGCGGGCCGCTCAGCGACCGCGGCGCAGGACCTCGAGCAGGTAGGAGCCGTAGCCGCTCTTGGCGAGGCCCTCGGCCCGCTGCTGGAGGCCGGCGTCGTCGATCCAGCCCTGGCGCCAGGCGATCTCCTCCGGGCAGCCGATCTTGAGGCCCTGCCGGGCCTCGAGGGTGTGCACGTAGTTGCCGGCGTCGAGCAGCGAGTCGAACGTGCCGGTGTCGAGCCACGCCGTGCCCCGGGGGAGCACCTCGACCTGCAGCCGACCGGCCTCGAGGTAGACCCGGTTGAGATCGGTGATCTCGTACTCGCCCCGGGCCGACGGCTTCAGCTCGCGGGCGATGTCGACCACGTCGTTGTCGTAGAAGTACAGGCCGGGCACGGCGTAGTTGCTGCGCGGGTCGGTGGGCTTCTCCTCGAGCGACAGCGCCCGGAGGTCGTCGTCGAACTCGACCACGCCGTAGGCCGTCGGGTCGCTGACCCAGTAGGCGAAGACCGCGCCGCCCTTGATGTCGGTGAACCGGTCGAGCTGCTGGCCGAGGCCGGGGCCGTAGAAGATGTTGTCGCCGAGGACCAGGGCCGCCGAGTCGTCACCGATGAAGTCGGCGCCGATCAGGAACGCCTGGGCCAGGCCGTCGGGGCTCGGCTGGGTGGCGTAGCCGATCGAGATGCCGAACTGCGAACCGTCGCCGAGGAGGCGGGTGAACTGGTCGGCGTCGTGCGGTGTCGTGATGACGAGCACGTCGTCGATGCCCGCCAGCATCAGGGTCGACAGCGGGTAGTAGATCATCGGCTTGTCGTAGACGGGGACGAGCTGCTTGCTGATGCCCTGCGTGATTGGGTGCAGCCGCGTGCCCGACCCGCCGGCGAGGATGATGCCGCGCATGAGGGACAAGTGTTGCCCATCGGCCGCAGGTCCCCGTCAAACCCGACGGTCCCGGGCCCGCCCCGCGCGGCGGCGGGCGCGCCGGAGCGGGCCTCAGGCCGCCAGCGGCCGCAGCTCCGGCATCGCGTCGAGGTCCGCGACCGTGTCGGCGGGCTCGTCGGCGACCGTGGCGTCCTCGGCTCGTCGGGCGGCGTGGGCGATCCAGGCCACGACGAGGGCGGTGGCCAGGGCGCCGACGGCGAGAGCGGCTCGGGGGCCGACCTCCTGGCCGATCCAGCCCACGATCGGGCTGCCGATCGGCGTCGAGCCGAGGAAGACCACGCTGAGCAGGGCCAGCACGCGACCCCGCATGGCCGCAGCCGCCCGGAGCTGCACGACGGCATTGGCGCCGGTGATGATCCCGACGTTGGTGAAGCCCACCGCGACGGCGGCCAGCAGCGCCAGGGGCAGGGTCGGGGCGAGTGCCAGGGCGGTCGTCGACGCGGCCAGCCCCGCTCCGGCCCGCACGAGGAACCCCAGCCCGAGGTCGGTCTTGCGCGCCACGAGCAGCGCACCGGCGACGGAGCCGAGGCTCATCGTGGCGAAGAGCAGCGTGAACGTCGTGGCCGTGCCGCCGAACGTGCGCTCGGCCAGCAGCGGCAGCGTCACCTGGTAGTTGAAGGCGAACATGCCGACGACCGCCAGCAGGACGAGCGGCAGCCGCAGCTCTGCGGTGCGGCGGACGTAGCGGAGCCCGTCCCGCAGCTGCCCCCGGGCGCGGGCGACGCGGGGCGCGGGGCGGAACCGCGACCGGTCCATCCGCACGAGAGCGGCGAGGACGGCCAGGTAGGTGACGGCGTTGAGGGCGAAGGCGACGCCGGCGCCGGGCCCGGCGATGAGCACGCCGGCCAGCGCGGGGCCGACGACCCGGGACCCGGTCATGAGGGCGCTGTTCAGCCCGACGGCGTTGGGGACGTCGGCCTGCGGGACGAGCTCGGTGACGAGCGATCGGCGGACGGGGTTGTCGAAGGCGTTGATCGTGCCGAAGACCAGGGACAGCGCGAAGAGGCCCGGGACGGTGGCGTGGCCGGTCAGCACCAGGATCGAGAGGGTGGTCGCCAGGGCGAGGAACGCCGTCTGGGTGGCCAGCATCATGCGGTGGTGGTCGACGCGGTCGGCGACCACGCCGGCCCAGGCGCCCAGCAGCAGGATCGGGAGGAACTCCGCGGCAGTGACGAGGCCGAGGGCGACGCCGCTGCCGGTGAGGTCGAGGACGACCCACACGATCGCGACCGACTGCATCCACGTGCCCGCCTGGCTGACGATCTGGCCGCCGAAGAACAGGCGGAAGTTGCGGCTGTCGAAGGAGCGGAACGTGTCGTGGGCCGCCAGGCGCATGCGGCGGGTCATCGACGGACGGGCAGAGAAGGCATCACTTCTCCGAACTAGTTAGCTCGGCGAAGTATTCCTGGGCTCGTCGCTCTCCCGGTGATTCGCGCCCCGTGGTGCGATTTGGCAGGATTCGGGCGTGGCGAAGCGTCTGGCACCCGACGAGTTCAAGCGCAACGAGACCGTGAAGACCCTCAACGCGCTGCCCGGCGTCCCGCAGGGCACCGGCGGGCGGGTCTACCTCGTCGACGGGTTCGCCTGGACCCGGTACCGGGTGCTGTTCGACAACGGCATCGACGTCGGCTCGCTCGACGGCTCGTCGCTCGCCCGCCCGCGGGACTTCGAGGCCGCGCTCGAACGCCGCGAGACGGCCGCGGTCCAGGCCGAAGCCGCCGTCGGCGCCGAGGCCGCGGACGAGGGTGCGGCCGCCGGCGGTGGGGGCGGCGACAAGACCGTGAACGGCGTCGTGGTGCCCGCCCTGCTGCTCGACCGCTCCAAGCGGGCGCGCGAGCGGTTGTCGGCCGCCTGACGTTCCGAGAGCGCGGCCCGGGCCGCGGAGGGGAAGTCCGATGAAGGTCAGCACGTCGCTCAGCTACGCCGGCGGTCTCAAGGAGGCGGCGTCGCAGGCCGTCGCCCTCGAGAAGGCCGGGCTCGACACGGTGTGGGTGGCCGAGGCCTACGGCTTCGACGCGGTCAGCCTGATGGGCTACCTGGCGGCGGTCACCGAGACCGTCGAGATCGGCGCCGCGATCCTCCCGATCTACACCCGCACTCCCTCACTCCTCGGCATGACCGCCGCCGGCGTCGACGCCCTGTCGGACGGGCGGTGCATCCTCGGTCTCGGCGCATCGGGGCCCCAGGTCATCGAGGGCTTCCACGGCGTGCCGTACACGCAGCCGCTCACCCGCACCCGCGAGATCATCGAGATCTGCCGGAAGGTGTGGGCCCGCGAGCGGGTCACCTACGACGGCAAGGCCTACACGCTGCCCCTGCCGCCCGAGCAGGGCACCGGCCTGGGCAAGCCGCTGAAGCTCATCACCCATCCGGTGCGTGACCGGATCCCGATCTACGTCGCCGCCCTCGGCCCCAAGAACGTCCGGATGACCGCCGAGGTGGCCGACGGCTGGCTGCCGCTCTTCTACCTGCCCGAGAAGGTCGAGGACGTGTGGGGCGACGACCTCGCCGCCGGGGCCGGGGCGCGCTCGGGCGACCTCGCCCCGCTCGAGATCGTCGCCGGTGGCCTGCTGGCGGTGGGTGACGATGTCGCGCAGATGCGCGACCTCGCCCGCCCGATGATCGCCCTCTACGTGGGCGGGATGGGCGCTCGGGGCCGCAACTTCTACAACGACCTGGCCCGGCGGTACGGCTTCGAGGCCGAGGCGGTGAAGATCCAGGACCTGTACCTCGACGGCAAGAAGGACGAGGCCGCGGCGGCGGTGCCGGACGGCCTGCTCGAGGCCGCGACGATCTGCGGGCCCGAGGGGTACGTGCGCGACCGCATCGCGGCCTACAAGGCGGCCGGCGTCACCTCCCTGAACGTCACACCGATCGCGGCCGACGTCCCGGCGCTGATCACCCAGCTCAAGGACTGGGCCACGCACGCCTGACGGCGGCGCCGGCCGACTCCGGGCGTTCAGCCCTCGGGGTAGTAGACGAACAGGTCGCCACCGGTCTCGGTGGACGGCGAGTGGCTCGTGCCCCGCTCGAAGTGCAGGAACGTGCCCTGACCGTGGGTCGACCCGTCGCCCGTGAGCCCGTGGAACGTGCCCGACGCGACGTAGACGTCCTCGGGCCCCGGTTCGTGCACGTCGTCGCCCGGCCACTGCGAGCCGGGTGGGAAGCGCACGAGCAGCGCCCGCCGGGCGGTGGGCTCGGGGCCCGAGCGGTAGAGGCGGTGGACGACGATTCCGTTGCCGACGTCGCTGCGTTCGGCGTCGACCAGGTGGGCCTCGACGTAGCTCTCGGGTGACATCCGGGGCGAGTCTACGGGCGCAGCTTGGCCAGCACGCTCTGGGCCTCGTCCACGATCCGGTGGACGAGGTCCGCCGCGGGCATCAGCTCGTCGATCGCCCCGACGCCCTGTCCGGCGGGCATGAACTCGCGGTCGGGGTCGACCTCGGGCGTCGACTCGTCGCCGCCGAGGTGGTTGGCGCCGTCCTGCATCGACCGCAGGATCTGGGCCGGGAAGCGCTCGGCCTCGAGCACGCCGTCCTCGTACTGCGCCGTGTAGCGGTTGGCGATCACCCGGCAGGTCTTGCCGGTGTAGGCCCGTGTGACGACGGTGTCGTCCTCGTGGCTGCGCAGCAGCGCGTCCTTGTAGCCCGTGACGCTGCGGGCCTCGGGCGTGGCGATGAACCGGGTGCCGATCCACACGCCGTCCGCCCCGAGGGCGAGAGCGGCGGCGAGGCCGCGACCGTCGACGATGCCCCCGGCAGCCACCACCGGCACGCGGTCGCCCACCGCGTCGACGACCTGGGGGACCAGCGCCATGGTGGCGATGCGGCCGGTGTGCCCACCGGCCTCGGTGCCCTGGGCGACGACGATGTCGCACCCGGCCTCGACGGCCTCGATCGCGTGGCGGACCTTGCCGCACATGTTCACGACCAGCAGCCCGCTCGCGTGGCACTGGTCGACGACCTCGCGGGGCACCCCGAGCCCGGCGACGAAGGCGGTGGCGCCTCCGGCGATGATGTCGCCCACCTTCTCCTCGAGGCCGCGCGGCAGGGCCGTGAGCAGGTCGACGCCGAACGGCCTCGACGTGGCGCCGGCCACGGCCGCGATCTCGGCGCGCATCTCGTCGTCGCCCATCGTCGACGCACCGAGGCACCCGAAGCCGCCGGCCTCGCTGACGGCGGTGACGAGCCGGTGGTACGACACCCCGCCCATGCCGGCCAGCATCACGGGGTGCTCGATCTGGAGTGCGTCGGTCAGGCGGGTCGAGAGCATGGCGTGATGCTGACCGGACTTGACCGGCGGGTCAAGCGGAACGGTCGTCGGCGGCGCGGTAGGCCCCGGGACCGTTGAACATCCCCCGGTGCCAGCGGCGGGGCGTGACCGCCATCGCCCGCGGGTAGTCCTCGAACAGCCAGCGCCCGAAGTTGCGCCGCGTCCAGCCGGTGGCGCCCGCCAGCCGCAACCCGATGCGCACGCCCTTGCGGTGACGGACGGCTCGGATCAGCAGCGTCGACATCTTGTGGTCGGCCACGAGCGCCTGGACGGCCGCCGTGCGGTAGGCCTGCACCACGGCGGCGGCGTCGGGCCCGTGGTCGAGCACCGACTCGGCCGCCAGCACCCCGGTGAGCAGGGCCTGACCGATGCCCTCGCCGGTGAGCGGATCGGTGGCGGTGGCGGCGTCGCCGACGAACATCGTGCGCCCCCCGGCGAGGACGGCGTCGTCGACGCGGGCCGGGATCGGCCAGGCGCGGTGCGGCGATTCGGGGCAGGCGTGGTCGCCGAGCACCGCGCGCACGTGCGGACGGGCCAGGATGTCGGGCCAGATCGCCGCCATGTCCTGCACCCGGCCGACCTTGCCCCCACGCTGGATGCCGAAGCCGACGTTGGCCCGGTTGCCGGGCAGGGGGAACGACCACGCGTAGCCCGGCAGCAGATCGGGCTCGAACCACACGGTCAGCTCGGATGCGGCTCGCGGCCCGACGTCGGTGAAGTACTGCCGGAACGCGTGCCACTCGCCCCGGTATCCGGGCGTGGCCAGGCCCAGGTGCTTGCGCACCGGCGACCACATGCCGTCGGCCGCCACGAGGAACTCGGCCGACACCTCGCCGAGGCCGGCGACCGTCACGGTGACCGCGCCGTCGGTCTCGACGACCCCGGTGCAGGCGTGCCCGTCGAGCACCTTGGCGCCCGCGGCGCGGGCGCGCTCGACCAGGGCGGAATCGAGGTCGGTGCGCCGGGCGATCGCCGCATACGTGCCCCGGTCGCGGGGGAGCGGGAACGTCACCTCGTGGCCCGACGGCCCGCGCACCACGACGTCGTCGACCCGCTGCCAGGACGGCACGGTGGCCGGATCGAGGCCGAGGCCCTCGAGCAGGCGCAACGCCCCGGCGGTCAGACCGTCCCCGCAGATCTTGTCGCGGGGGAAGCGCGCCTTGTCGACCACCACCACGTCGCGACCGGCGCGAGCGAGGGTGACGGCGGCCGCGGCGCCGGCCGGGCCGGCGCCCACGACGACGACGTCGGCGGAGCGCATCAGAGGGGCAACGCTACCGGGGGCTCACGGGGGGTTGATCGGTTGGCCGTCGCAGCCCAGGTTCGGCCCGGGGCGGTAGGTCGCCCGGAAGGTGTCGTTCTCCGTCCGCCCGTCGGGCCAGGTGCGGGTGCGGGTCGTCGTGACGGTCCGGCACTGGCCGTTCCTCGACTCGCTGATCCCGGTCTGCTCGCCGGTGGCGTGGGGTGTCGAGTAGAGGGTCACCGTCAGGCTGGTGTCGGTGTAGGACGTCCAGACCATGATCCCGTAGGGCGTGTCGTTGGTGAACTGCAGGTCGGGGTTCGGGTAGCCCATCGTGGCCTCGCGACCGACGGGATAGCGCGAGAAGTACTCGCTGTGGGACTGGTAGACGGGGATGTCCAGGCCGGCGAAGTAGGCGGCGTTGAACGTCGTCGTGGCGAACTGCGACACGCCGCCGCCGATCTCGTCGACGTGCTCTCCCTCGCGGATGGCGCCGGCCGCCACGAATCCGTCGGCAGCCGTGCGCTCGCCGACGACGTCGTTGACCGAGAACGTCTCGCCCGGCAGGACGACGGAGCCTCGGACGATGTCGGCCATGCGGTGGATGTTGGTCACCCGCGCCGCGCAGCAGTCGTGGTAGGTCGTGAACCCGGGCCCGGCGGTCGTGGGACCGCCGTTGCGCCAGGCGTGGTTGCCGCCCACGGCCTGCGTGATGCCGAGACCCTGGGCCGCTTCGGTCGTGAGCTCGGGCTCGGTGACCTGCACCTCGAGCGCCGCGGTGCCCGTGCCGCCGTCCAGGGCCTGCCACACGAGGTCGGGACTCGTGGGGCCGCAGCACACCACGCCCTGCTGGGACGGCACCACGACCGGCGTCCCGTTCTGGAGGTCGAACGTCGCGTCCTTCGGGTCGGCCGACAGGTCGGAGAAGATCGCGGCGACCCCGGCGTTCACCTTGTCGGGAACGATCGCCAGGTCGAGGGTGCCCTCGGCGGTGGTGGGGCCGATCCAGGCCCGCAGCGTGGCCGCGTCGACCTGCTTGGACACGTCGCCGGCCGTCAGCGTGAGGCCGTTCGCGGTCATGGCGTTGGCCCGGTCGGCGAGCTCCTGGGCCTCGGCGTCGGTGAAGCGGGGGGCGACCTCGACCAGCGGGGCCTCGATGTGGATGGGACCGTCGCCGTCGTCCGACCCACCGTCGTCGCCCTCGTCGCTGCCCTGGCCGTCGCCGCCGTCGCCGCCCTCGTCGCCGCCACCACCGTCGGCCGCGGCCGGCAGCTCGGCGACGATGTCGTCGGTGTCGACACCCTGGCCCGGCGTGCCGGGCACGGCCACCCACCCCGTCTCAGCTCGGCGCGATCGTGGGGTCGTGGGGCGTCAGCAGCTCGGGGCCCTGCAGCTCGAGCATCTTCGCCACGACCTGCGATTCCTTCACGGAGTACTGGACGTCGACCTCGCGGCTGCCGAAGAACGAGCCGAGCCACGAGAACGGGCGGGTGAGCAGCGAGTCGCTGCGGCCGGCGTCGAGAGCGGCCTGGGCGGTGGCCTCGGTGTCGACGGTCAGGCCGATGTCGCCCGCCGTCGTCTCGTAGCGGCGGTCGCCGCTGGTGACGACGACGGGGCGGGAGGCGAGGTCGGAGTTCACCTCGTCCATGACCTCGGGCAGAGAGGCCTCGCCCAGCCCGCCCACGTCGCGGCCTGCGACATGGACGTTCCGCATGACCTGCCCGGACAGCGCCGCGGTGTCGATGGCCCAGGCGCCGACGAGCAGGACGAGGGCGAGGATCGGTACCGCGGCGAGCAGGAGGGGCCACCGCTCGGTGGCCCGGCTTCCGGCCGCCAGGAAGTGCCGGCCGCGGGGCTCGTCGTCGCCCTCGTCACCGTCGCCGGTCCCGCCGGGGGCCGTGGCCGGACCGGCGATGCGGGGATGCGAACCGGACGTGCGCCCCTCGGCTGCGGCGGCGCCGCCGAGCACGAGAGGACGGTCTGCCCCGTTGCCCCGTCGGCCCGACTCGTGGTCGGGCAGGTCGAAGATCCTCGGGGCCTCGGGCTTCGCGGCTCCGTAGGCCGGCGGGCCGGGTGCGGGCACGGTGTCGGGACCGGGGCCGGGCCGGCCCCGGGTGCCCCCGGTGGCCCGGTCGGCGCAGGTGGCGCGGGTCGCCGCGGTCGCTGCCGGCGGCGTGGGCGCGGCGGTCGTTGCGGGTGGGGTGGGGGGGTCGGGCGCGGCCGGCGGGGTCTGCGGTGTCGACGCCGCGGGCGGCTTCGGGGTCGCGTCGGTCGCGTCGCCTGCGGTGGCCTGCTGCGGAGCGGATCCGGTCGAGCCGGCGTCGGGTTCGGACGGCGCCGGCGCGCCGCCGGGCGCGACGGGTTCGGTTACCCCGGTGGCCTTCCCGTCCTCAGCTGTGGCTGCCTTCGTCCCAGCGTCCCCGTGCGGGCGCGCGGGGGTGCTCTCGTTCCCGTCCACGACCACCTACCCTGCCACGTGCCCGCGCGCGGGAGCTAGCCGCCCCCGGCGCTGCGCTGGCCATCGGGCGGCGGTCGACGGTCTGCGGGTGCTCACGCGTCGGGGCCGCGGTCGGCGGGCAGGGTGTCGTCGTCGTCGACCCCGTGCCGATGCTCGAGGGCCACGTGGTCCTCGACCTCGTTGCGTGACACGAAGCGCAGCTCGCAGTACGGGCACTGGTGCACGTCGATCACGGGTCCAGTGTCGCGCTGCTACGTTCCGGACCGACGGATTCCGCCGGCGGGGGTCGGCTGAGCACCACCCGGCAGTCCCGAGGCAGGGCGGAGACCTGCCCGAGAGAGGGAGACACCGCCCATGGGCATCTGTGACGGACGAGTGGCCATCGTGACCGGCGCGGGCCGCGGCATCGGCCGCGAGCACGCCCTGCTGCTGGCCGCGCAGGGCGCGAGCATCGTGGTCAACGACCTCGGCGGCTCGATGGACGGCACCGGTGACGACACCGGCCCGGCCCAGCAGGTGGTCGACGAGATCACGGCCGCCGGCGGGCAGGCGGTGGCCAACACCGACGACATCAGCGACTTCGCCGGCGCCGAGAAGCTGGTCGCCACGGGCGTCGAGGCCTTCGGCAAGGTCGACGTGCTGATCAACAACGCCGGCATCCTCCGCGATCGCATGCTGGTCAACATGACCGAGGCCGAGTGGGACGCCGTCATCAAGGTGCACCTCAAGGGCACGTTCGGCCCGTCGCACTTCGTCGCCAACCACTTCCGCGACCGCTCGAAGGCGGGGGACGAGGTCGACGGCCGCATCATCAACACGTCGTCGCCTTCGGGCATCTACGGCAACGTCGGCCAGACCAACTACGGCACGGCCAAGGCCGGCATCGCCAGCTTCACGATCATCGCCGCCAAGGAGCTGGCCCGGTACGGGGTCACGGTCAACGCCATCGCCCCCGCCGCCCTCACCCGCATGACCGAGGACCTCGGCATGGGCCAGGCGACCGACGAGATCAAAGAGCAGCTCTCGCCGCGGCACATCGCCCCGATCGCGTGCTGGCTCGCCAGCCCCCTCTCGGCCTCGGTGACGGGTCGGGTGTTCGACGTGTCCGGTCGCATGCTGTCGGTGTCCGAGGGGTGGCACCGGGGCCCGTCGGTCGAGGACCCCGACGACGATCCCGAGGTGCTCGGTCACGCCGTGCTCGACCTCGTGGCGCAGGCCCGCCCGAACGCGGGCATGAGCGGCTACGACGAGAAGTAGGGAGCGCACCATGCCCATCAACCCCGATGCCGTCGGCACCCGGTCGCAGCCCGAGCGGCGGCGGTGGAGCTCGAAGGACAGCCTGATCTACGCCCTCGGGGTCGGCGCCGGCGCCGACGATCCGCTCGACGGGCTCGAGTTCACGACCGAGAACAGCCAGGACGTCACCCAGCGGGCCCTGCCGACGATGCCCGTCGTGCTCGGCGCGGGCGTCGCCGGTGCCTACGCGGGCATCGGCTCGTTCAACCCGGCGATGCTCGTGCACGGCGAGCAGTACGTGTCGCTGGCGCGCGAGCTGCCCGTCGAGGGCGAGCTCGAAGCCGTGACCGAGGTGGTCGGGGTCCACGACAAGGGCTCGGGTGCGCTCGTGGTCACCGAGACCACGGCCAACCTGGTCGACGACGGCGAGCCCCTCTTCACCACCCGTTCCGGCGCGTTCATCCGCGGCGAGGGCGGCTTCGGCGGCGACCGCGGGCCGTCGTCGTCGTTCCAGGTCCCCGACCGCGATCCCGACGACGAGGTCACCTACCTCACCCGCACCGACCAGGCGCTCCTCTACCGGCTGTCGGGCGACCGCAACCCGCTGCACTCCGACCCGAAGTTCGCGGCGATGGCCGGCTTCGACCGGCCGATCCTCCACGGGCTGTGCACCTACGGGTTCACCGGACGGGGGTTGCTGCAGGTCCTGTGCGGCGGCGACCCCGCGCTGTTCCGGTCGATGACCGGGCGGTTCTCGAGCCCGGTGCTCCCGGGCGAGTCGCTGACGATCCGCGTCTGGGTCGAGGGCGACGGCGACAGCGTTGTTCCAGACGGTGGGGGGCGACGGTCGCGTCGTCCTCGACGCCGGCCGGGCCGCGTTCGGCCCCGCCTGACCCAGGACACGATTTCCACAGCTGTTTCGGGGGTCCTGACCCCCGAAACAGCTGTGGAAATCCTGGGGGTGCCTCAGAACAGGCGCAGCTCGTCGCGCTCGATGCCGCGCAGGGTGTCGTAGTCGACCTCGACGCAGGCGATGTCGCGCTGGCCGGCCAGCACCTTGGCCTGGGGCTTGATCTGCTGGGCCACGAAGACGCCACGCACCGGGCGCAGCATCGGGTCGCGCTCGAGGAACTCGACGTAGCGACTGAGCTGCTCGACGCCGTCGATCTCGCCGCGCCGCTTGACCTCGATGGCCACGGCGTTGCCGGCGGCGTCACGGCACAGCAGGTCGACGGGCCCGATGTCGGTCGGGTACTCGCGCCGCACCAGGCGCAGACCGGGGGCGATGGCGGTGCAGTCCGCGGCGAGCAGCTCCTGCAGGTGGGCCTCGACCCCGTCCTTCCACAGCCCCGGATCGATGCCGAGCTCGTGGCTCGAGTCGCTGAGCACCTCGTGCAGGGTGATCGTCAGCGTCTCGCCCTTGGGCGACCGCACGCTCCACACGGTGAGCCCGTCGGCGTCGACCGACTCGGTCACCGTGTTCGGCGCGTTCATCCAGTTGAGGGGCTTGTAGGCGCCGCCATCGGCGTGGATGGCCACACATCCGTCGGCCTTGACCATCACCAGCCGCGGTGCCAGCGGGAGGTGCGCGGTGAGCCGCCCGGCGTAGTCGACGGTGCAGTGGGCCACGACGAGACGCATCGGCGGCGACGCTAGCGCCGGCATCCCCACCACCCGTGGACGGCTTTCCCCCGCACGACACGGATTTCCCCCGCGAGATCGGTCGCTCCAGCGACCGATCTCGCGGGGGAAATCGTCGTCGGGGTGTCAGGGGCGGCGGGGGCGGTCGCGCCGGCTCAGGTTGCGGCGGATCGTCGCACGGCGCTCCTGGAGCTGGCGGTGCGTCAGCCCCTCGGCGTCGTCGTCGAGGCCGAAGCTGGCCTTGACGCCGCTGAGGTCGAGCTCGACGCCGCGGGGGTCGATGCCGACGTCGGCGAAGATCCGATCGCCGTGACGGGTGGCGAAGTACAGCGAGAGCTGGGCGATCTCCGCGAACAGGTCGAGGTCGGGCGCCAGCGTGGCGATCGCCCCGTCGATGAACACCATGTTCTTCACGAAGAGCATCAGCTCCTTCGGCATGTGGACGCCGAGGCCCAGCAGGGCCTTGATGATCTGCTGCAGCTCGCCGACAAGCTGTTCGCCGCTCAGCTCGGTGGGATCGACGGCCGGCTGGTCGAGCTTCAGCAGCCGCACCACCTCGTCGAGGTCGGCGTCGGGCGGCAGCACGCCCAGGTCGCGCATGGCGCCCAGCTGGGCCATCACGTCGTTGACCGACCCCGCCATCAGCAGGCGCAGGAACGCCACCCGCTTGACCTCGTCGAGGCGCCCGGTGATACCGAAGTCGAGCAGCGCGGTGCGGCCGTCGGGCAGGACGAACAGGTTGCCGCCGTGCAGGTCGCCGTGGAAGATCCCGTGGAGGATGGCGCCCTCGACGAACCCGATCATCCCGGTGCGGACGACCGCCTCGGTGTCCACGCCGGCGTCGCGCATGCCGACGACGTCGTCGAAGCGGAAGCCGTCGAGGCGCTCCATCACCAGCACGCGCGGGGTCACGAGCTCGGGGTGGGGGCGGGGGATCACGTAGCCGCGCTGGCCCAGCTCCGCGAACGTGCGGGCGATGTCGAGCATGTTCTCGGCCTCGAGCCGGAAGTCGAGCTCCTCGGTGATGGTCTGGGCGAAGAGCTCGACGAGCGCCGGCGGGTTGGCCAGCGCGGCGATGGGGATGCGGCCGACCAGCTTGGGGGCGAGCCACGCCATCACCCGCAGGTCCTCGCGCACGAGGGCGGCGACGGTCGGGCGCTGGACCTTGACCACGACCTGCTCGCCGGTGCGCAGCGTCGCCGCGTGGACCTGGGCGATCGACGCGGCCGCCAGCGGCGTGCGATCGACCCAGCGGAACACCTCGTCGAGCGGGCGCCCCAGATCGGACTCGATGACCTCGCGCACCACGCGGAAGGGCTCGGCCGGCACCTTGTCCCGCAGGAGCGAGAACTCGCCGACGAGCTCCTCGGGGAAGATGCCCTGGCCCGACGAGATGATCTGCCCGAGCTTGATGTAGGTGGGACCGAGCCGCTCGGCCGCCATCCGCAGCCGGCGCGAGATGCCGGCTCGGCTGGCGGCACCGCCGGCGCGCTTCTCGCGCAGCGCCCAGAGCCCGACGGCGGCACCGAGGTGGCGGGAGACCGTGACGAGGCGGCGGCCGGGTGGCCACCGCTCGGGTGTCGTGAGCGCGGGCACCTCGGCCACGACGCGAGCCCGCACCTCGGCCAGGCCCTGTCGCCAGGGGAGGGCGTCGGCGTCGTCGATCGTCCAGGGCGGGGTGTCGCTGAAGCTGCCCCGGTCGAGATCGGTGGGGTCGAGGGCGCTCGAGGCCGGAGGCATCGGTTCGAGTCTGCCGTACCGGCCGCGTGGCCCCACCGCGCCGGGTCCGGTCCGCTCAGCTCCGGCCGGCACCGGCGGGGACGCGGCCGTCGACCACGGTGACCCCCTCGGCCCGCAGCCGGCGGGCGTGCTCCTCCTCGTGGCCGGGGACGAGGCGACCCGTGGCGGTGACCACCCGCCACCACGGCAGGTCGCCGTCGGAGCCCGCCAGGATGTTCCCGACGGCCCGGGCCCGGCCCGGGTAGCCGGCCTCGGCGGCCACCTCGCCGTAGGTGACCACCTCGCCCGGGCGAAGGGACTGGAGCACCCCCACCACGGCCTGCTCGAATCCGGGCGCATGGAACCCAGAGTGGCAGCCGCACCCGCCCTCGACGGGCGGGTGGCGGTGATCACCGGTGCCAGTCGGGGCCTGGGGGCGGGGATGGCCGAGCGGTGCGCCGAGGCCGGGATGAACGTCGGCCTGTGCGCCCGCACCGAGCCCGCGCCACCCGCGGGCGTGGACGCCGCCCGGGTCGTCGTCGCCGCGGTGGACGTGACCGACGCGGCGGCGGTCGACCGCTTCACGGCGGCGGTGGTCGAACGCTTCGGCCGGATCGACCTGTGGATCAACAACGCCGGCCTGCTCGACCCCATCGGACCCCTGCGGGACGCCGACCCCGCCGCGGTGGCGGCCAACGTGGCCGTCAACGTGACCGGGGTGCTGTTCGGGAGCGGCGCCTTCGCTCGCCACGTGCGCAGCCGCCCCGGCGGCGGGGTGCTGGCCAACATCTCCAGCGGTGCCGCCACCAGGCCGTACGCGGGGTGGGCCCCGTACTGCGCCTCGAAGGCCGCGGTCGACCACGCCACGCGGGTCGTCGCCGCCGAGGAGGCCGAGGCCGGGCTGCGGGCCTACGCCGTGGCGCCCGGCGTCGTCGACACGGCGATGCAGGCCGCCATCCGGGACACCCCGGCCGACCGCTTCCCGACCGTCGAACGCTTCCTGCAGATGAAGCGCGACGACGCCTACAACAGCCCCGCCTGGGTCGCCGACCACATCCTCGCCCTGCTGACCGACCCGCTCCCCGAGGACACGGTCGTGCTGCGGGTGCCCGACGAGCCACGGCGGTCGTGATAGCGGCCGGCTCCGGTTCGCGGGAGGATCGGGCACACCGCGCGAGTGGGAGGAGCTCGACATGGCGAAGGTGGAGCGATTGGCGCCAGACCTGTCCGACTACCCGGACATGGTGGTGATCTACCTGGGCATGCAGGTGCGGGCCTGGTACGGGCTCAAGACCCTGATCGGCTTCGGGCCGAGGATCTCGGGCGCGGTGGGCGACGAGCCCGACGGTCTCCTGCTGCACGAGAGCATCCTGTGGTCGCTGTTCCCGCCCCACGTCGGCATGCGGCAGTACTGGCGCGACTTCGACTCGCTCGAGCGATGGGCGCGGTCGGACCCGCACCGGACCTGGTGGCGCAACTTCGTGCGCGACTCGGGGGGCACCGGGTTCTGGCACGAGACCTACTGCGCCCGTGGTGGGATGGAGGCGGTGTTCGACGACGTGGCCCGGCCCCTCGGGATGGCGACGTTCGCCCCGATGCGGCCCGCCGTCGGGTCGATCTTCTCCGCTCGGCAGCGGGCCCGCCTGGCCGACGCGCCCGATGCCCCCGAACCGCCCGTCGTCGAGGGAGACCTGTCGCCGTGAGGACGCTCACCGAGGCGGAGGTGGCCGAGCACCTCGGCCACATCGCCGACCAGGGGTACACGGTGGTCGAGGATGCCATCGAACCCGACCTCGTCGACGCGCTGGTCGAGGCGCTCGCCCGGCTCGAGCGCGACCTCGGGATCGTGCCGGCCGCCAACGCGTTCGAGGGGCGGCACACCACGCGCATCTACAACCTGCTCGTGCACGGCGACGTGTTCGCCCGGGTGCCGGTGCACGGCAACGTCCTGCCGCTCGTCGAGGGCGTGCTCGATCCCGGCTGCCTGCTGTCGTCGCTGTCGTCGATCGCCATCGGCCCCGACGAGACGCCCCAGCCCATCCACGCCGACGACCAGATCATCCCGCTGCCCAAGCCCCACCCGGCCGTCGTGTGCAACAGCATGTGGGCCCTCACCGAGTTCACCGAGGCCAACGGCGCCACCCGGCTGGTCCCGGGCTCGCACCGGGAGGACTCCCCCGATCTGACCCAGCGGTACGAGTCGATCCCGGCCGTGATGGGCCGGGGCAGCGTGCTCGTGTGGCACGGGAGCCTGTGGCACGGCGGGGGTGAGAACACGACGTCCGAGCGCCGGATCGGCCTGGCGTGCAACTACTGCGCGGGCTACGTCCGCCAGCAGGAGAACCAGCAGCTCGGCGTCCCGCGTGAGATCGCCCGCGGCTTCGACCGGCGCCTGGCCCGCCTGTGCGGCTACGGCATCTACAGCGGGCTCATCGGCCACATCGACAAGCACGACCCGATCGAGCTGCTCGGCGACGCCCCGCCGTCCGGCATGGTCTGGGACGTGCTCTAGTCGCGCCAGGCGCCGTGGTCAGGACGGCGGGGTGAACTGGCTGAGCGTGAACGTGGCGCCTTGGGGCTCGCGCACCGTCGCCGCTCGGGACCAGGGACTGTCGACGGGCCCGCTCAGGTCGGTCGCCCCGAGTCGCAACGCAGTCGCCACCGCGTCGTCGCGGTCTGCGACGGCGAAGGTGACGTGCCAGTGGGGTCGCTCGTCGCCCGCGACCGGCGCCAACCACCCGACGGCGTCGGCGAACCCGGGCGGGGCCGACGCCTCGGCCTGGCGACGGTGGATGTCGGGGTCGATCGTCGCCGCCAGGTGGTCGCCGTACCCCGGGCGCCGCCACATCGCCGGGCCGTCGCCGCTGGGATCGAGCGCGTCGGCTTCCCAGCCGAACACCGTGCCGTAGAACGTCCGCGCCGTCGCAGGGTCGGTGGTGTGCAGGTCGCTGAAGTTCCAGGTCCCCGGTGCGTTCACGAGCTGCGCACCGAGTCGGCGGCGGGCCTGCCAGACGCGGAAGGGCGCGCCGGAGGGGTCGAGGAAGGCTGCGCCCCGGCCCCCGGGCCCGCCGTCCTCGGGCGGGGTCGTGACCGTCCCACCCGCGTCGGCCACGGCACGGGCGGCGTCGTCGGCGTCCTCGACGGCGACGTAGGTGTTCCAGGACGAGGTCGGCGTCGCCGCCGGCGGCCCCAGCCCGGCGACGTCCTGCCCGTCCAGCCGGGCGATGACGTAGTAGCCCGGGAGGCCCGGCGGCATGACGTCCTCGAAGGTCCACCCGAACAGGCCGCCGTAGAAGTCGATCGCGGCGTCACGATCGGGCGGCTCGGTGTCGATCCACGAGGGCACGCCCGGGGGATAGGTCCTGGCGTCGGTCATGCCCCCTCCCTACCCGCTCGTCCCGGGGCGGACCCAGCGCGGTCGGTCGACGACGCCGTCAGTCGGCGCGGCCGGCGGCCGCGGCGATGGCCCGGTCGGCCAGGTCGGGGCGGCACACGAGCAGGTCGGGCAGGTACGGGTCGGGCCGGTTGTAGACGAGCGGCGAGCCGTCGAGGCGCGACACGTGCAGCCCGGCCGCCGCGGCCACCGCCACGGGCGCGGCCGAGTCCCACTCGTACTGGCCGCCGCTGTGGGGGTACACGTCGGCGTCGCCCAGCACGACGGCCATCGTCTTCGCGCCGGCCGACCCCAGCGTGACCAGCTCGCCGCCGAGGGCGTCGGCGATCAGCGTGGCCTCCGCCGGCGGGCGGCTGCGGCTCACCACGACCCGCGGCGGCGCCGCCCAGGCGGGAGGCGTCGGCGGGGCGGGCCGGGTGGCGAGCGTCAGCCCGCGGGCCGGCAGCGCCACCGCACCGGCGACGGGCACGCCGCCGACGACCAGCGCCACGTGCACCGCCCAGTCCTCCCGCGGGACCTCGCCGTACTCGCGGGTGCCGTCGAGCGGATCGACGATCCAGACCCGTTCGGCCGACAGTCGGGCGGGATCGGCCACCCCCTCCTCGGACAGCACCGCGTCGCCGGGTCGCGCCGCCGCCAGCCCGGCCATCAGGAGCTCGTGGGCCTGCCGGTCGCCGGCGCCACCCAGGGCCTTGCCGTCGACCGGGTCGCCCGTCGCCTCGGACTCTGCGACCGCCCGCCGGCGCAGTGCGACCAGCAGGTCGCCGGCCTCGGTGGCGAGCCGGGCCGCGAGGGCGTGGTCGTCGGCGGAGGCGTCGGGGCGCGGGTGGTCGGTCATGGCCAATTGCTACCACCTCGGTCGGAATTGCTTACCAACTTGGTCGGATTTAGCCTTGGCGGTCCATGTCGACCACCGATGCGCCGAGCACGCCACCCCACGGGCCCTCGACGACCTACGAGCTCACCCACCTCCAGGCGCTCGAGGCCGAGGCCATCCACATCATCCGCGAGGTCGCGGCCGAGTTCGAGCGGCCCGTCATGCTGTTCTCGGGCGGCAAGGACTCGGCCGTGATGCTGCACCTGGCGGTCAAGGCCTTCGCCCCCGCCCGGCTGCCGTTCCCGGTCATGCACATCGACACGGGGCACAACTTCTCCGAGGTCATCGACTACCGCGACCGACGGGTGGCCGAGCTCGGCGCCCGCCTGGTGGTCGCCAGCGTGCAGGACGCCATCGACGCCGGGAAGGTCGTCGAGGAGACCGGCCCGCGGGCCAGCCGCAACCGGCTGCAGACCGTGCCGCTGCTCGAAGCCATCGAGGAGAACCGCTTCGACGCGGTGTTCGGCGGCGCCCGCCGCGACGAGGAGAAGGCACGGGCCAAGGAGCGGGTGTTCAGCTTCCGGGACGAGTTCGGTCAGTGGGACCCGAAGAACCAGCGCCCCGAGCTGTGGAGCCTCTACAACGGGCGCCACCGGCAGGGCGAGCACATCCGCGTGTTCCCGATCTCGAACTGGACCGAGCTCGACATCTGGCAGTACGTGGCCGAGGAGGGCATCGAGCTGCCGTCGATCTACTTCGCCCACACCCGCCGGGTGTTCGAGCGCGACGGCATGTGGCTGGCCGACACGCCGTTCGTGACGCTGGGCGACGGCGAGGAGGTCGAGGAGCGCATGGTGCGGTTCCGCACGGTCGGCGACGCCAGCTGCACCGGCGCCGTCGAGTCGGCGGCGGCCGACGTGGCCACCATCATCGAGGAGACCGCCGTCACCCGCGTCACCGAGCGCGGCGCCACCCGGGCCGACGACCGCATCAGCGAGGCCGGCATGGAAGACCGCAAGCGCGAGGGGTACTTCTGACATGCGAGCTCGAAGCGCCTCCGCGTCCTGCCAGCTCGATGCATCGGTGCCTCGCTGGCACCTTACGGCGCCTCACGACGAGCCCGCTCACGGCGACCAGGGAGCTTGCTGACACGATGGAGCTACTGCGTTTTGCAACGGCTGGATCCGTCGACGACGGCAAGTCGACCCTCATCGGGCGGTTGCTGTACGACTCGAAGGCGATCTTCGAGGACCAGCTCGAGTCGGTCGAGCGCACCAGCCGCGAGCGCGGCGACGTCCACACCGACCTGGCCCTGCTGACCGACGGCCTGCGGGCCGAGCGCGAGCAGGGCATCACGATCGATGTCGCCTACCGGTACTTCGCCACGCCCAGGCGGAAGTTCATCATCGCCGACACCCCGGGCCACATCCAGTACACGCGCAACATGGTCACCGGCGCCTCGACCGCCGACCTGGCGCTGGTGCTGGTCGACGCCCGCAAGGGCGTCCTCGAGCAGTCGCGGCGCCACGCCTTCCTGGCCTCGCTGCTCGGCATCCCGCACCTCGTCGTGTGCGTGAACAAGATGGACCTCGTCGACTGGTCGCAGGAGCGCTACGACGAGATCAAGGCCGAGTTCCGCAGCTTCGCCATGAAGCTCGACGTCGCACGACCTCACCTTCGTGCCCATCTCGGCGCTGCACGGCGACAACGTCGTCGAGCGGTCGGCCAACATGCCGTGGTACGAGGGGGCGTCGCTGCTGCACCAGCTCGAAGAGGTGTACATCGCCAGCGATCGCAACCTCATCGACGCCCGCTTCCCGGTGCAGTACGTCATCCGCCCACAGGACCAGTCGAGCGCCGAGCTGCACGACTACCGCGGCTACGCCGGCACCGTTGCCGGCGGGGTGTTCAAGCCGGGCGACGAGGTCGTCGTCCTGCCGTCGGGCCTGACCTCGACCGTGTCCGCCATCGACACCGCCGACGGTCCGGTCGACGAGGCCTTCGCCCCGATGGCCGTGACGATCCGGCTCACCGACGACGTGGACGTGTCGCGGGGCGACATGATCGCCCGGGTCCGCAACCGCCCCCACTGCGGGCAGGACATCGAGGCGATGGTGTGCTGGCTGACGGCCGATGCGTCGCTGCGCCCGGGGTCCAAGCTGGCGATCAAGCACACGACCCGCTGGGGTCGGGCGGTGGTCAAGGACCTGCAGTACCGGCTCGACGTCAACACGCTCCACCGCGACGAGGCGGCGACCGAGCTGACGCTGAACGAGATCGGTCGCATCCAGGTGCGGACCACGGTGCCGCTCTTCTTCGACGATTACCGCCGCAACCGCACGACCGGCAGCTTCCTGCTGGTCGACGAGTCGACGCAGAACACCGTCGGCGCCGGCATCATCCTCGGCCCGACCGAGGTGGCGTGACCGGAACGAACGTCGTCTGGCACGAGGGCGCCGTCGGGCGCGGCGAGCGTCCGTTCACCGGCGCCACCGTGTGGTTCACCGGCCTGTCGGGCTCGGGGAAGTCGACGGTGGCGGTCGAGGTCGAGCGGGCTGTGGTGGGCGCCGGGCGGGCCGCGTACCTGCTCGACGGCGACAACGTGCGCCACGGGCTCAACGCCGACCTCGGCTTCTCGGCGGCCGACCGCACCGAGAACATCCGCCGCATCGGCGAGGTGGCTCGCCTCTTCGCCGACGCCGGCGTGGTGGCGCTCGTCCCGGTCATCAGCCCCTACCGGGCCGACCGCGACCGGGCCCGGGCCATCCACGAGGCCGTCGGCCTCCGGTTCGTCGAGGTGTTCGTCGACACCCCCTCGAGCGTGTGCGAGGCCCGCGACCCCAAGGGCCTCTACGCCAAGGCCCGGGCGGGCGAGATCCGCGGGTTCACGGGCATCGACGACCCGTACGAGGCGCCCGACGCACCCCGACCTGCGCCTCACGCCGGCCGACGGCGACCCCGCGGCCCAGGCCGCCCGGGTGCTCGCCCTCCTGGGCTGAGGCTGCCCCCGGTTCTGTCAGACGTCACGGGCGATGCGACGCCTGAGGTCTGACTGAACGGTCGGGCGGGCGCGGTCACGACTGGCCGGGTCGGAAGGTGCCGAAGCACCAGACGTTGCCCTCGGGGTCGCGGGCCGCGTAGTCACGCGATCCGTAGTCCTGGTCGGTGAGCTCCATCACGATCTCGGCGCCTGCGGCGACCGCCCGCCCGTAGTGGGCATCGGGGTCGTCGAGGGCCACGTACACCGCGGTCGGCCCGAGGTCGAAGGGGCTGTCGCCGTCGGAGGTGCGGCCGAAGCCGAAGTGGCAGCCGCCGAACTCGAGCTCGACGTAGGCGATCTCGCCCTGCGGGTCGCGGTGCACGGCCTCCTCCTCGAACCCGAAGGCCTCCGAGAGGAAACGGAGGGCCTTCTCGGGCTCGCGGTAGTGCAGGACGGGTTGGATGATGACGTTGGTCTCGCGTGCCATGCCGCGACCGGTACGCCCGTCCGCCCACCCGTACTTGGACGTATGAGACCGCGGCGCCGAGCGCCACCTGTCCTCGCACGTCGAGCCGAGCGTCCTCGAGCCGGCGTCGACGCGCCGCGCCGACTGATCGCCTACGGGGTGCCGCCGACCTCGACCCCCGGCGGCGCTCAGCGGACGAGGGGCTTGTACTTGATGCGGTGGGGCTGGTCGGCCTCGGCGCCCAGCTGCTTGTGCCGCCACGCCTCGTACTCGCTGAAGTTGCCCTCGAACCACCGGACCTGGCTGTCGCCCTCGAAGGCCAGGATGTGCGTGGCGATGCGGTCGAGGAACCAGCGATCGTGGCTGATCACCACCGCGCACCCGGGGTAGCTCTCGAGCGCGTCCTCGAGGGCGCGCAGCGTGTCGACGTCGAGGTCGTTCGTCGGCTCGTCGAGCAGCAGCACGTTGCCGCCCGTGCGCAGCATCTTCGCCAGGTGCACGCGGTTGCGCTCGCCGCCCGACAGCACGCCGACCTTCTTCTGCTGGTCGGACCCCCGGAAGTTGAACGAGGCCACGTAGGCCCGCCCGTTGACCTCCCGCGTGCCCACCTTCAGCAGGTCCTGGCCGTCGGTGATCTCCTCGTAGACGGTCCTGTCGGCGTCGAGGGCGTCGCGCGACTGGTCGACGTAGGCGAGGTCGACCGAGGACCCGATCGTGATCTTGCCGCCGTCGGGTTCCTCGCTGCCCGTGATCATCCGGAACAGCGTCGTCTTGCCCGCCCCGTTCGGGCCGATGATGCCGACGATGCCGGCCCGCGGCAGCGAGAACGACAGGTCGTCGATGAGCAGCCGGTCGCCGTAGCCCTTGGACAGCCCCGCCGCCTCGATGACCTGGTCGCCGAGGTGCGGGCCGGGCGGGATGTGGATCTGCAGCCGATCGGGCCCGCGCTCGGCGGCCTCGGCCTCGGCCTGCAGCTTCTCGTAGGCGGCGAGGCGGGCCTTGCCCTTGGCCTGGCGGGCCTTGGGGGCCATGCGCACCCACTCGAGCTCGCGGTCGAGCGTGCGGCGCCGGGCCGAGTCGGCCTTCTCCTCGGCGTCGAGCCGGGCCCGCTTCTGCTCGAGCCACCCCGAGTAGTTGCCCTCGAACGGGTAGCCGCGGCCCCGGTCGAGCTCGAGGATCCAGCCGGCCACGTTGTCCAGGAAGTAGCGGTCGTGGGTGATGGCGACGACGGTGCCGGCGTAGTCGCGCAGGAAGCGCTCGAGCCACGCCACCGACTCGGCGTCGAGGTGGTTCGTGGGCTCGTCGAGCAGCAGGAGGTCGGGGCGCGACAGCAGCAGCCGGCACAGAGCCACCCGGCGGCGCTCGCCGCCCGAGAGCGTGGTGACATCGGCGTCCCCCGGCGGCAGGCGCAGGGCGTCCATGGCGATCTCGGTGGTGCGCTGCAGGTCCCAGGCGCCGGCGGCCTCGATCTTCGACTCGAGGTCGGCCTGGCGGGCGCCGAGCTTCTCGTAGTCGGCCTCGGGGTCGGCCCAGCCGGCCATGACCTCGTCGTAGGTGGCCAGCAGCGCCGCCACCTGGCCGACACCGTCCATCACGTTGCCGTGGACGTCCTTCGCCGAGTCGAGCTGGGGCTCCTGCTCGAGCATGCCGACGGTGAAGCCCGGGGTGAGGCGCGCCTCGCCGGTGAACCCGTCGTCGACGCCCGCCATCACGCGCAGCAGCGACGACTTGCCGGCGCCGTTGGCGCCGAGCACGCCGATCTTGGCCCCCGGGAAGAACGACAGGCTGACGTCCTTCAGCACCTCCTTGTCGGGAGGGTGGAACCGGCTCAGCTTGCGCATCGTGTAGATGAACTGCGCGGACATGGAGCCCGACGGTATCGGGCCGCGGCGAAGGTGCCCGAACCGGGGGTCCCGGGTCAGCCCGGCGGGGAGATGGCCGCCACGACCTCGTCGCGGACAGCCGGAAGGGCGCAGTTCAGCGCGCACACCGATTCGTCCACGAAGCGGACGAGCAGGCGGCTGCGGCGGAGCGCACCCTTCGGCGCGGCCACGGCGCCCACGACGGACGAGCGTGGGACCTCGACGACCGGGCGCACCACGACGTCGCCGGACCCGAGCAGGCGGGCCAGCCGCCCGGTGCCGGGCCGGGGGACGGTGACCCTGTCGACGACCAGGAGCCGCCGCTCGGTGAGTGCGAGGAACGGGCTGCCGGCGGCGTCGACTGCCGCGAACACCTGGTGGGCGACGCCGTCCTCGGGCCCGAACACGCCCCGGCCGAAGATCACGCGCTGGCCCGCGGTGCCCGGATGGGCGCCGAGGCCGATCCAGATCGTCGGGTCGGCGAGGTTCGCCAGCTCGTCGCGCACGCGACACGTCCGCGGTCGTGCCCGGATCGGCCGTCAGCGGTGAGGCGGCCAGCAACCGCTCGTCAGGCCCCAGCGCGGGCCGCACCGAATCGTCGAACCTCTGGGCCCACGAGCGACCGTCACCGGGCATCGGGGCACGATGGCACGCCCTGCGGCCGGCGTGTCGTCAGCGCAGGGGGAACCCGCCGGTCAGGCGACGCGGACGGACACGAGGTCGTGCACGTGCACCACGACGTCGGCGTCGTCGACGACGAACCAGGCGCTGTCCTTCACGCAGGACAGGAGGGTGCCCCGCCACAGGGAGGTGGTGGTGTGCACGACGACGCTGGCCCCGACCAGGGGGCGGAGCACACGAGCGGTCACGGCGGGGGACTCGACGACGGTGGGGGTCATGGCTGCCTCCCTTGGCCGAACGCTGTCACGGTCTGGTCTACATCCGAGGCGTCAGCCAGCGGTGGATGCCGAAGGTGACGCAAGGCACGGCGGTACAGGACCAGGTGGGGGGCCGGTGACCTGTGGGAGGTGGACGTCGGTGGCACGGCGTGGACGCCCGTCTGGCTGCCTCCCGAGTGAACGGTGACGAGCGGCCCGCCGGGCCGCGGCGGCATGGTCTGACCCCCACCCACGGCCGGTACGATCGGCACCGTGGGTGACGAACCGCAACCGACGACCCGAAGCACCGCTGCGCTCGGTCCGAACGCCTGGCTCGTCGACGAGATGTACGAGCAGTACCTCGCCGACCCGGGCTCGGTGAGCGAGAGCTGGCGCGACTTCTTCGCCGACTACCGCCGCGACGCCGATCACATGGCGCCGCCCACGCCAGGGGCGACGTCCGCCGCGGCGCCCGCGGGCAACGGCGCGACCGCGGCCACCAACGGCGTCACCACTGCGACGACCCGCAACCTCGCGCCCGCGCCCGCCGCACCGACGGCGCCTGCCCCCACGCAGGGTGGCGAGGCCGCCGCCCCCGCGGGCGCGCCCACGGCACCGGCGAAGGCCGATCAGAAGGCCGACCGGAAGGCCGACGAGGGCGAGCCCCTGCGCGGCGTCGCTGCCCGGATCGTCGAGAACATGGAGGCGTGCCTCGGCGTCCCGACCGCCACGAGCTTCCGTGACGTCCCGGCGAAGCTGCTCGAGGTCAACCGCCGCGTCATCAACGGCTACCTGGGCCGCACCCGGGGCGGCAAGGTCAGCTTCACCCACATCATCGGCTACGCCATCGTCCGGGCCATCCACGAGACCATGCCGCGGATGAACTCGACGTTCGTCGAGGGCGCCGACGGCAAGCCCCGGGTCGTCCGCCACGAGCACGTCGGCCTCGGCCTGGCCGTCGACATGGAGAAGTCCGACGGCAGCCGCAGCCTGCTCGTCCCGGTCATCCGCGACGCCGACACGCTCGACTTCCGGGCCTTCTGGGGCACCTACGAGGAGATCATCCGCAAGGTCCGCTCCAACAAGCTGACCGTCGACGACTTCGCGGGCGCCACCATCACCCTCACCAACCCCGGCACCATCGGCACCAAGCAGTCGGTGCCGCGCCTCATGCCGGGCCAGGGCGTGATCGTGGGCGTGGGCGCCATCGACTTCCCCGCCGAGTGGCGCGGCGCCGACCCCGCCATGCTGGCCGACCTCGGGGCGTCCAAGGTCATCACCGTCACGTCGACCTACGACCACCGCATCATCCAGGGCGCCGAGTCGGGCCTCTTCCTCAAGCGCATCGAGGAGCTGCTGCTCGGGGCCGACGGGTTCTACGACGACATCTTCTCGAGCCTCGGCGTGCCCTACGAGGCCATCAAGTGGCGGCGCGACGTCAACCCCCTCGACAGCGAGCACACCGCCCTCGAGAAGCAGATGGCCGTCGCCACGCTGATCCGGGTGTACCGGGTCCGCGGGCACCTGATCGCCGACCTCGACCCGCTGCGGTGGAAAGAGGCGCGCATGGCGCCCGAGCTCGACCCGGCCACCTACGGGCTCACGATCTGGGACCTCGACCGCGAGTTCCTCACCGGTGGGCTCGGCGGCAGGGACAAGGCGATCCTCAGCGAGATCCTGCGGGTGCTGCGCGACGCCTACTGCCGCACCACCGGCATCGAGTACATGCACATCCAGGACCTCGACGAGCAGCACTGGATCCAGGAGCACGTCGAGAGCCAGAGCGAACAGCAGCTCGACGTCGACGACCAGCGGTACATCCTCGACCGGCTCAACGCCGCCGAGGCGTTCGAGAAGTTCCTCGGCACCAAGTGGATCGGCCAGAAGCGCTTCGGCATCGAGGGCGGTGAGAGCCTCGTCCCGATCCTCGACGCCATCCTCGAGCTCGCCGCCGACGAGAAGCTCGACGGCGCCGTCATGGGCATGCCCCACCGCGGGCGGCTCAACGTGCTCGCCACGATCGTCGGCAAGAACTACGACCAGGTCTTCAAGGAGTTCGAGGGCACGCTCGACCCCGCGGCCGTCCAGGGCTCGGGCGACGTGAAGTACCACCTCGGCCAGGTCGGCAAGTTCCAGAGTCGCGCCGGCAACAGCATCAAGGTGGAGCTGGCGGCCAACCCCAGCCACCTCGAGGCCGTGGACCCGGTGGTCGAGGGCATGGTGCGGGCCCAACAGGACCAGATCAACGTGCCCGACGCCTTCTCGGTGCTGCCCATCCTCATGCACGGCGACGCCGCCTTCGCCGGCCAGGGTGTCGTCGCCGAAACCCTCAACATGAGCGACATCAAGGGCTACCGCGTCGGCGGCACCATCCACATCGTGGTGAACAACCAGATCGGGTTCACCACCACCCCCGAGGCGGCGCGGTCGGGCTTCTACTCCACCGACGTGGCCAAGATCGTGCAGGCGCCGATCTTCCACGTGAACGGCGACGATCCCGAGGCCTGCGTGCGGGTGGCCCGGCTGGCTTACGCCTACCGGCAGCGGTTCCACAAGGACGTCGTCATCGACCTCGTCAGCTACCGGCGTTACGGCCACAACGAGGGCGACGATCCCAGCTACACGCAGCCGCTCATGTACGCCAAGATCGACGAGCGGCGGTCGGTGCGCAAGCTCTTCACCGAGTCACTGGTCAAGCGGGGTCAGCTCAGCCTCGAGGAGGCGGAGCAGTCGCTCGACGACTTCCAGAAGAAGCTGCAGCAGGCCCTCGAGGAGACCCGCCAGTCTGCGCCTCCGTCGAACCTGCGGGCCGCCGAGCCGCCGCCGCCCGTCGGCTGCCTCCCGCCCGTCGAGACCGGGGTCGAGCGCGCCACGCTCGACCGCATCTACGACACGCTGGGCGGGTGGCCCGACGGCTTCAACGTCCACCCCAAGCTGGCCAAGCAGTTCGCCGCCCGCGACAAGGTGGTCCGCGAGGAGGGGCAGGTCGACTGGGCCACGGCCGAGGCGATGGCGTTCGGGTCGCTGCTGCTCGAGGGCACCGACATCCGGTTCGCGGGACAGGACTCGCGGCGGGGCACGTTCAGCCAGCGCCACTCGGTCCTCGTCGATCACACCAACGGAAGCGAGTGGGCCCCGCTGGCCCACCTCGGCCCCGATCAGGCCAAGTTCTGGATCTACGACTCGCTGCTGTCCGAGTACGCGGCCGTGGGCTTCGAGTACGGCTACTCGGTGGCGAACAAGGACGCGCTCGTGTGCTGGGAGGCGCAGTTCGGTGACTTCGTCAACGGCGCCAGCACGATCATCGACCAGTTCCTGGTGGCGGCCGAGGACAAGTGGGACCAGTCGTCCGGCCTGGTCATGCTGCTGCCGCACGGCTACGAGGGCCAGGGCCCCGAGCACAGCTCGGGCCGCATCGAGCGCTTCCTCACCCTGTGCGCCGAGGACAACATCCAGGTCGCCAACGCCACGACCGCCGCCCAGTACTTCCACCTGCTGCGGCGGCAGATGCACCGTGACCTGCGCAAGCCCCTGATCGTGTTCACGCCCAAGTCCCTGCTGCGGGCCAAGACGGCGCGGTCGTCGATCGACGAGCTCACGACGGGGCACTTCCGCGAGGTGCTCGACGACCCCGGCGTCAGCGACGCGACCGCCGTGCGGCGCATCGTGCTCTGCTCGGGGAAGATCGGCCAGGAGGCGCTGGCCGAGCGCGACAAGCGCGAGGTGCCTGTGGCGATCATCAGGGTCGAGCAGCTCTACCCCTGGCCCCACGAGCAGCTCACGGCCATCGCGGCCCGGTACCCCGAGGCCCGCGAGATCGTGTGGCTGCAGGAGGAGCCGGCCAACATGGGCGCCTGGGCGTTCGCTCAGGATCGGCTGGCCGAGCGGTTCGCCGACACCCACACGGTGCTGCGGGTGAGCCGCTACGAGTCGGGCAGCCCTGCCACCGGGTCGCACACCATCCACGTGCAGGAGCAGGAAGCGATCATCGACGCCGCGCTGTCGGTGGGCTGACATCGGTCCGCGCGGTCGGTCTAGGCTTACCGACCGTGGGGTCAGTAAATCGAGCCAGACTGCTGGGTCGTTCGATCAGCCTCGTGTCCGTCGCCGCCCTGGTGGGGAACGGCATCCGGCTCAGGCGGCGGCTGGCGGCGCTCGGCGTGCTCGACGACGACGCGGCGCGGCCTGGGCCTCATGCCGGGAACGACGCGGACCAACCCGCCCACGGCGACCACGCCGATCACGTGGTCGTCCACGTCACGGGCCTCGAGGTCCCGCCGGCGATCGTCGCCGCCGCGGTCGCCCGCCTGCGGGACACCGGGCTGCAGGCCGTCGACCTGCTGCCCGGCGACCTGCCGGTGGAGGAGCTGCTCGACCACCTGCGCATCGCCGATCCGGTCCGCCTGCGGCAGAACCCGATCTTCCTCGCCTTCGGCGCGGGTCAGGCCGTGGTCATGACCCGCGATCTCGCCGAGCGGGCCGACATCGCAGGTGGGGCGGCCGACACGGTCGACGTCCGCCGGGTCTTCACCCAGGCCAAGCGCTACGCGCCGCACGGCGTCGACCAGGTCGTCGCCCCCGGCCTGGCGGCGGTGCCGTTGCGCACCGACCAGACCCTGGCGGTGTGGCGCACCCAGTACGGGCGCCCGCTGCCGCTCATCGCCAGCACGCGGGTCGCCCCGGCGGTGGGCGCCGCGGTGGCTGCGACAGGCGGGGTCATGGCCGCGCTGGGGGTGGCCGTGGCGACCGCCCTCCAGCCGACCATCGTCGCGGCCGGCACCGCCGTCCGGCCCCGTGACCGGTGGTCGCCGTGGGCGGCTGCGGCCCGCGTGGTGGGCGTCCCCGTGCGCCTGGCCCGCTCGGCGCGTGGAGGCTGGCGTCCGGCGCACCCCGCCCACACCGATCCCCGGTTCATCGAGGACGAGCGGGCTCGCCACTACGCCGCCGACCTGGCCCGCGGGGTCGACCGGTTCCTCGGACCGCGGCGCGACGACTGCCCCGTGTGCGGCAGCGTCGCCATCCGGTTCCGCCTGCGGGCTCCCGACATGATCCAGTGCAAGCCCGGCATGTTCCGCGTCGACACGTGCGACGACTGCGGCACCAACTTCCAGAACCCGCAGCTCACCCCCGAGGGGCTGGCCTTCTACTACCGGGACTTCTACGACGGGTCCGGCGAGATGGACACCGAGATGATGTTCAGCGCCGACTGGCCGCTCTACCAGCGCCGCGCCCATCTCGTCGACGGCCATGCCACCCCGCGCCGGTGGCTCGACGTGGGGGGCGGTCACGGCCACTTCTGCCTGGTGGCGTCGTCCGAGCACCCCGACACCCGCTTCGAGCTGCTCGACCAGCCGACGCCGGTCACCGAGGCGCTCCGGCGTGGGTGGGCGGCCGCGGCCCACGGCGACGACTTCCCCAAGGCCGCCGAGTGGCTGGGCGCGTCGTACGACGTGGTCAGCATGTTCCACTACCTCGAGCACACGGTCGACCCGCTCGCCGAGCTCGACGCCGCCGAGCGGGTGCTCGAGCCCGGCGGCCACCTCGTCGTCGAGGTGCCGGCGCCCGACTGCCGGCCGGCGTCGTGGTTCGGCTGGGCGTGGGGACCGTGGATGCAGCCCCAGCACCTGAACCTGCTGCCGCTCGACACCTTGGTCGACCAGCTCGAGCGGCGCGGGTTCGAGGTGGTGCACGCCGACCGCCGTGCGCCCCGCCAGCCCTGGGACGCGTCGTGGGCGTCGTTCCAGGCCATCACCCGGTTGGTGCCCGGCCCGAACGCGCCGTGGACCCCACCCCGCACGCGGGGGCATCGCCTCGCCCGCCTCGTGGGGCTGGCGGCGGGTGCACCCCTGATGGTGGCCGCCCTGGTGGTCGACAACCTGGTCATCGCGCCGCTCGTGCGGTTCGACCCCAAGCTGAGCAACGTGTTCTGGGTCGTGGCCCGCAAGCCCCTCACGCCTGACGCGTGACCAACGTCACGTAACCCTCGCCTTCCCTCTGCGGTCCGGCTCGTCGATAATGCTCGTTATCCGACGCGGGTGGCCGGTTCGCCGCTCGCCCCGAGCCACCCGACCGAGGGGGTCCCATGGCGCTCGACGAGTACTCCGCCAACGCCGAGATCATCGGCCGCGACGAAATCAACGACCTCGAGGCGATCCTCTCCGTCAGCAACACCGACGTCAACGAGGCGATCCACACGGTCGAGGACAACGCCGACGCCATCTTCACGTGGGACTACGAGAAGGGCGAACGCCCGGCGCTCAACAAGCTCTACGAGAAGGCCAAGCACGCGCAGTGGAACGGCGAGACCGACCTGCCGTGGGAGACCGAGGTCGACCTCGAGAAGAACGCGGAGCTGCAGCGCATGCAGTTCGCCGAGCTCGAGACCGACGTGACGGGCACGCCGCTGGAGAAGTTCACCGAGAAGGACTTCATCAAGCTCTCGATCGAGTCCGACAACTGGACGCTCAGCCAGTTCATGCACGGCGAGCAGGGCGCACTCATCTGCACGGCCAAGATCGTCGAGACCGTGCCGTGGATCGACGCCAAGTACTACGCGTCGACCCAGGTCATGGACGAGGCCCGCCACGTCGAGGTCTTCGCCAAGTACCTGCAGGACAAGCAGAACGGCTTCTACCCGATCAACGCCCACCTCAAGATGCTGCTCGACGACATCATCTCGGACAGCCGGTGGGACATGACCTACCTCGGCATGCAGATCATGGTCGAGGGCCTGGCGCTGGCCGCGTTCGGCTTCATGCAGCAGATGACGCCCGACCCGCTGCTCAAGCAGCTGCTCCGGTACGTGATGAGCGACGAGGCCCGGCACGTGGCCTTCGGGGTGCTGTCGCTGAAGGAGTACTACGCCGGATTGAGCGACGCCGAGCTCAAGGAGCGGCAGGAGTTCGCCTTCGAGGCCGCGATCCGCATGCGGGACCGCTTCCTGCAGCAAGAGGTGTGGGAGCGCATGGGCATCAAGCCCAGGGAGATCCTGCCCGCCGTCATCCAGGACCCGGGCCGGCAGATGTTCCAGCAGATGCTGTTCTCGAAGATCGTGCCCAACTGCAAGAAGCTGGGGCTGCTCGACGCCGGCGACGGGTGGCTGCGCACGAAGTTCACCGAGATGGGCGTCATCCAGTTCGAGGACTGGCAGGACACCGGCGCGGAGTACGAGTCGCTGCAGGCGACCGGCTGATCCGAGCCCGACCTGCGTCTGCGACGGCCCGCGCCACCCGGTGCGGGCCGTCGGCGCGTCCTGGGGTCAACGATCGGGGATGGGGCCGAGCACGGGCTTCACGTCGAGGATCGGCGTCCCGTCGAGCGCCTCGAGCCCGTCGACCCGCACCCGGGCCCCGTCGATCGCCGTGATCCGCACCGTGTGCAGGCCGACCGGGTTGGGGCGGTCGGGCGCCGCGGGTGCTGAAGACGCCCAGCTCGGGCGCGTTCGGGTCGCTGCGGGGCCGTGTGGTCAGGACGTCCCGCCGGGCACGGTCGAGCCAGGTCAGCACGACGATCTGCTCGCCGACCACCAGGTCGCGGAACGCGTCGGCCACCGCAGGGTCGAAGACCAGCCACGCCGCGGGCGCCCCCTCGTCGGGCTGACGGGGCGCCTCGCCCGGATCCACGAGCGGCGACGCCACCCGTCCGACCGGGCGCAGCGTCAGGTCGTCGGGTCCGCTCACGCGCCCGCCACCTGCACGTCGATCTCGGCGATGGTCGCCGGGTCCATGATGAGGTCGATGCCGACGATGCGACCGTCGACGATCGTGAAGTCGAACACCACGCGCACGTTGCCCGCCTGCGCCCAGGCCGCCCCGGCGGCGCCGTCGAGGAGCGCCGGCCGCGCCACCTGCGCCCGGCCGGCGAACACCTCGGCCACGGCCGCCGCTCCCGTGGCCTCGCCCGTGGCGCCGGCGGCCACCGCCACCGCGTCGGCCTGCAGCACGGCGTCGGGGGCGAGAAGCGACAGCAGGGCGTCGAAGTCGCCGCCGCGGGCGGCGGCGAGGAACGCCTCGACGATCTGCTGCCGGCGCGCCAGGTCGGCCGCGCCGGTGGTGGGGTCGACCCCTCGGACCCGCCGACGGGCGCGGCTGGCGTGCTGGCGGGCGGCGGCGGGGGAGCAGCCGATGACCGTGGCGATCTCGTCGAACGGCACGCCGAACATGTCGTGCAGCACGAGGGCGAGCCGCTCGGCCGGGGCGAGGGTGTCGAGCACGACGAGCATGGCGAGGCCGACAGAGTCGGTCAGCATCGCCTCGTGCTCGGGGTCGGCGGCGCCGACGGGGCTCGGGATCTCCTCGGGGGCCGCGTCCCCGATGGGGTCCTCGCGGCGGGACGTGCGGGAGCGCAGCATGTCGAGGCAGACGCGGGCGACCACCGTCGTCAGCCACCCGCCCATGTTCTCGACGCCGCTGGTGTCCGCTCGGGCGAGCCGGAACCATGCCTCCTGCACCGCGTCGTCGGCCTCGGCCGTCGAGCCGAGCATCCGGTAGGCGACCGCCCGCAGGTGGTGGCGGTGAGCCTCGAACTCGCCGGTCACGAACTGTTCTCGCTCCACTCGTCACATTCCTCCGTTGCGATCCGTCATCGCTCTGACGGGCGCCGCCCGCCGAATGTGACGCAAAGACCGAGAGGACATGCCATGACCACCCCCGCACTCAAGACCGTGATCTTCCCCGTCAAGGACCTCGATCGGGCCAAGGCGGTGTTCACCACCCTGTTGGGCACCGGCCCGGACATGGACGAGGCTTACTACGTGAGCTACACCGCCGGCGACGGCCAGCACGTCGGGCTGAACCCGCGCGGCCACGAGGAGGGTCTGACCGGCCCCGTCGGCTACTGGCACGTCGACGACATCGCCGCGGCGGTCGCGGCCCTGGTCGAGGCCGGGGCCGAGGCGGGCCAGCCCGTCACCCAGGTGGGCCCCGGGCGGCAGATCGCCACCGTGACCGACGCCGACGGCAACGTCATCGGGCTGCTGCAGGACTCGTGACGTCCCGGGCGCTCAGCGCAGCGGGAAGCCGACCACCGCCTCGAGCGCGGCGATGGCCTCGTCGGGGTCGACGACCTTGATCGTGGTGATGCCCAGGGCCCGGGCGGGCTTGAGGTTGACGCCGAGGTCGTCGAGGAACACGGCCTCGGCGGGCTCGACGCCCAGCTCGTCGCACACGAGGTGGTAGATCGCCGGGTCGGGCTTGCGCAGCCCGACCCGGCTGGACTCGACGATCACGTCGAAGTGGGTGAGGACCTCGGCCATCGGGTTCGCCCGGGTCGCGACGTCGACGGGCTCGTGGGGCACGAAGTTGTTGGTGAGCAGGGCGGTCTTCAGGCGGTCGTGGCAGCGGCGGAGGGCTTCGACCATCGGCGGGCGCAGCTGGCCGGCGAGCAGCGCCAGCACTGCCCGGCCGTCGACCCGGTGCCCGGCGGCCTCGGCCTCGGCCTCGAACAGGTCGGCGAAGCCGGCCAGGTCGACCTCGTTGCGCTCGAGCCGGGCCCAGGCGTTGGTGTCGGGATCAGTGGCGTTCAGCTGCCGGAGCAGGCCGGCCGGCAGGCCGTGGTCGGCCTCGTAGCGAGCGAAGGCGTCGAACGGGCTGGTCAGGATGACCCCACCGAAGTCGAAGATCACGGCACGCACGGGCATGAGAGCCGAGAGTAGGGGGCGGCCGGCGGTTCGTCGGGCGCCGCCGAGGGCGCCCCTGCGAACGGGCGGATCGTCGCGCGCCTGACCCTCACCCGCCCAGGAGGTCGCGCGCCAGGGCGTGCCACATCTCGGTCGACAGGCGCAGCGACTCGACGTCGACCCGCTCGTCGTCGCCGTGGAACATGCGACCGAACTCCTCGAAGCTCAGCTTCCGGCTGAACAGCCCGAAGCCGTAGGACGTCGTGCCCAGCCGGCGGAAGAAGCGGGCGTCGGTGGCGCCGACGCTGAGCATGGGCACGAGGTGGCTGCCGGCGTAGAACGCCTGTGACACCCGGTCGAGGCTGTCCCACAGGGGCGTGTCGACCGGTGAGCCGGTGGCGGGGTCGTCGAACGACGAGACGACCTCGACGCGCGGTGCGAGATCGCCGAGCGCGTCGTCGAGCAGGGACCGGAGGTCGGTCGGCGGTCCGGGGAGCGTCCGGATGTCGAGCTCCAGGTCGACCCGGTCGGGGATCACGTTGGTCTTGGTGCCGCCGTGGATCACCGTGGGAGCGATCGTGGTGTGGGTGCAGGCGTGGAACTGCTGGGCCATGCCGACCGGCAGATCGGCCAGCGCCTGGTCGATCCGGGCGGGATCGGCGAGGGCGGCCGCCAACTCGTCGGACAGGGCGAGGTCGGCGAGGAACCGGCGCCAGCTGTCGTCGATCCGGGCCGTGGGCCGGTAGGCGGCCAGGCATTCGACGACGCGTGCGGCCGTGACCAGGGCGTTGTCGGTGGCGTACGGCAGCGACGCATGGCCCGGCGTCCCCGACACCCGGATGGTGCACCAGCACGAGCCCTTCTCGGCCACCATCACGGGCAGGCGCACCCCGCCGTCGCGCCCGGTGACCGGGATGCCGCCCGACTCGGTCACCACGTAGTCCGCTCGCACCGCGTCGGGCTCGTGGCGGGTCAGGTGGTCGGTGCCCCACTCGCCGAGGGCCTCCTCGTCGGCGACGGCGAGGAACACGAGCGTCCCCTCGGGACGGAACCCCTCGGCGGCGAGGCGGCGGGTGGCCACCGCCATCGACGCCGTGAGGTTGAGCATGTCGATGGCGCCCCGCCCCCACACCTCGCCGTCGACGAGGTCACCGCCGAACGGGTCGCGCCGCCAGCGGTCGGCCGTGACCGGCACGACGTCGGTGTGGCCCATGAGGAGGAGCGTCGGCGCGTCGGACCGGCGCCCCTCGATGCGCGCCACCAGGCTCGTCCGGCCAGGGGCCGGTTCGAAGCGCTCGACGCCGACTCCGGAGCCGTCGAAGTAGCCTGCCAGGAGGTCCGCGCTGCGGACCTCGCCCCCCGACGACGGCATGCCGTCGTTCACGCAAGCGTTCCGGATGAGGTGCTGCAGCAGGTCGGTGACCTCGGCCGCGAGGTCGGTCACGGCCCGGCACCGTAGCGGGAGGCGTCCCTCGGAGCGCCCTGCCCGTTTGGTTGAATGCACTTGGACATGATCATCACCCACGTCGTCGTCGACGGATCGAACATCGCCACCGAGGGCCGCGACGCGCCCAGCCTCGCCCAGCTCGACGAGGCGGTGCAGGCCTTCATCGAGGAGTACGCGCCGGAGCACGTGACCGTCGTCGTCGACGCCACGTTCCCCAATCGCATCGATCGCAAGGAACGGCAGACCTACGAGGACGCCGTCAACGCCAACGAGCTGATCACCCCGCCGGCGGGCGCCATCGGTCGTGGCGATGCCTTCATCCTGCAGATCGCCCGCCGCGCCGGCGCCGCCATCCTCTCGAACGATTCGTTCCAGGAGTTCCACGGCGACTACCCGTGGCTCTTCGAGCGGGGCCGCCTCATCGGCGGCAAGCCCGTACCCCACGTGGGCTGGGTGTTCATGGACCGGGCTCCCGTGCGCGGCCCGACCAGCCGTCGGGCGGTCAGCGAGGCTCGCAAGGTGGCCAAGGTCTCCAAGGTCGCCAAGGTCTCCAAGGCCGCCAAGGTCTCCAAGGCCAAGGTGGCGAAGGTCGTGGACGAGCCCGTCGACACCGACCGGGCCGAGGCGCGCGACGAGGCCCCGCCGGCGCGCCGGCGCCGGACCCGGGCCAAGGCGCCGGTCACAGACCCACCCGAGGCCCCACCCACGACGGCGACCGACGACGGCGACCGTCCAGACCCGGTCGAGCTCGCCCAGCTCGACGACGAGGCCGCGACCGAGGGGGCCGTCCGGGCGAAGGGCGGACGCTCGCCCGAGCCGTACAACGAGGCGTTGCCGTTCATCGAGTTCGTGGGCGCGCACCCGGTCGGCAGCGAGGTCGAGGCGACGATCGAGCGCTTCAGCTCCCACGGGGCCTACGTCCTGGTCGACTCGGCGAGGGCGTACGTCCCGCTGCGGCACCTGGCCGACCCCGCGCCGCGCAGCGCCAAGGAGGTCGTCCGCCTCGGCGAGGAGCGGCGGTTCGTCGTCGTCGCCGTCGACACGCCGCGCCGCGGCATCGACCTCGCCCTGCCCGGGGTGGTCGACGTCCCGGCAGCCCAGCCCTCCGACACGGCCGACCTGCTCGCCGAGCTGGCGGTCGACGTGACCGACGCGGCCGCCCAGGGCGACGACGCCGCGGCCGAGGTCGCGGAGACGCCGTCGCGGTCCCGGTCCCGGAGGGCGGCGAAGGCGCCGGCCGAGAAGGGGACGAAGGCATCGGCCGCCAGGAAGGCGGCCGCCAAGAAGTCTCCCGCCAAGAAGGCGGCCGCGAGGAAGTCTGCCGCCAGGAAGGCCCCCGCGAGGTCCGCCGCCGTGGCACCGGCCGACGAGCGTGCCTCCGACGAGCTCCCCACCGGCGAGGCACGGCCTGCGGCGACGGCCGGCGACGAGTCGGTGCCCGCCGACGTGCCGGCCGGCCAGGTCGAGGCCGCGGGTGAGCCCGTCGAGCACGGGACGGCGAGGAAGACGTCCGCCAGGAGGGCGTCCGCGAAGAAGGCGACGGCGGAGCAGGCCGCGAAGTCGGCGCCCGCGAAGAAGGCGACCACGAGGAGGGCGCCCGCGAAGAAGGCGGCGGCGGAGCAGGTGTCACCCGAGGAACCGCCGGCCGAGAAGCCGGCGAGGAGATCCGCCAACAAGAAGGCGACCGCGAAGAAGGCGCCGGCCGACAAGGCCACCGCCAAGAGGACGGCGGCCAGACGGGCGGGGTCCAGGAAGGCGGGCGGCGCGGCGGAGCCGGGGCCCGAGGCCAGCGTCGTGCCCCTCGTGACGGATGCCGAGGCACGTCCCGAGGCCGCCGAAGGCTGACAGTGCGCATCGCCACCTGGAACGTCAACTCGCTCACCGGCGAGCGCATCGACCGCGTCACCGGATGGCTCGACATCGCCGAGCCCGACGTGCTGTGCCTGCAGGAGACGAAGCTCGCCGACGCGGCGTTCCCGGCCCTCGAGTTCCACTCCCGCGGCTACGACGCGGTCCACCACGGCGAGGGGCGCTGGAACGGTGTGGCGATCCTCAGCCGTGTCGGCCTCGACGACGCGGTCGCGGGCTTCGCCGACGGCGCACCCGACGACCACGAGGCCCGACTCGTGACGGCGACGTGCGGGGGTGTGCGGGTGTCGTCGGTGTACGTCCCCAACGGTCGCGCCGTGGGCCACGAGCACTTCCGGTACAAGCTGCGGTGGCTGGCCCGGCTGCGCGACCACCTCGTGGCCGACGGCGGCGCGGCGGTGCCGCGGGCGGTGTGCGGCGACGTCAACGTCGCGCCCGACGACATCGACGTGTGGAGCGTGGCTGCGTTCGAGGGCTCGACGCACGTGACCCCCGAAGAGCGCGCCGCGATCGGCGAGCTCGAGGCGCTGGGGCTCCGTGACGCGTTCCGCGAGCAGTACCCCGCGACCGAGGGCCTCTTCAGCTGGTGGGACTACCGCGCCGGGAACTTCCCCAACCACCGGGGCATGCGCATCGACCTCGTCCTGCTGTCGTCGGGTCTCGCCGACAAGGTGACCTGGGCCCTGATCGACCGCAACGCCCGCAAGGGTCAGAAGCCGAGCGACCACGCGCCCCTCTTCGTCGACGTGGCCGGCCCGCGGGGCGGCTGACCCGAGGTCGCACGCGCGACGTTGCGTCGACCAGGATCTGGCCATGCCCGATCTCCCCCCGGAGCCCACCGGCGGTCCCGACCCCGCCGCCCTCACCGGCCCCGCGGGGCCCGGCTCGGCCGAGTGGCCCCGGCTCCTGCACGAGTTCGCCACCGCCCCGCCCTCGCCCCGGCGGGCCGAGATGCACCGCATGGGCGAGGCGCTCCGCCGCATCGTCCACCGGGTCCACGGCAGCCCGGCCCCCGACGACGAGCTGGCCGCGGCGGCCGACGAGCTGGAGCGCCTGGCCGACCGCCTCGACGCCTTCCCCAACGCGTCGGTGTACGAGGGCTTCGGCGAGTCGCCCCTGGCCGGCCGGGACCCGCACGCCTTCTTCGACCACAGCCCGATGCTGGGCCGGGCCAACCCCCTGGCGCCTCCGCTCGACCTGTGGGCCGAGGACGACGTGCTGCGCGGCCGGGCCACGTTCGGGTCGGCCTACGAGGGCCCGCCGGGCTGCGTCCACGGCGGCTACGTGGCGGCCGCCTTCGACGAGGTGCTCGGGTCGGCCCAGTCGCTGGCGGGCCGGCCCGGCATGACCGCCCGGCTCACGATCAACTACCGGAGCCCGACGCCGTTGCACACCGAGCTGACCTTCGCCGGTCGGGTGGTCGACGTCGAGGGGCGCAAGACGTTCACCGAAGGCACGCTGCACGCGGGCGACCGCCTGTGCGCGGAGAGCGAGGGCCTGTTCGTCGCCATCGACTTCCTCAAGCTGGCCGACCTCCGCCGGCAGCGCGACGCGGCCTTCGGCCCCGACGCCGCCACCTGAGCGACGTGCGGGTCGCCGTGGCGACCGTCAGCGACCGTCGTCGCCGAGGGCGTGGCGCAGCTTGGTGAGCCCGCCCGACAGCGCGAGGCGGGTGCGGTCCCGCGACAGTCCGAGCTCGGAGCGAAGCTCGACCATCGACATGGGTGGGGCGCCACCCAATCCGAACCGGGCGAGAACGGCGTGGCGCTCGTCGTCGGAGAGCTGGGAGAGCGCCCCTCGCCGCAGCGCGTGCAGGGCGACCAGGTCGTCGTCGGCGTCCGACCGTAGGTCGATCGGCTCGGGCCCGACCATGCCCATGGACTGGTCGGCGTAGGGCCAGCCGCCTTCGTCCATCAGGTCCACGAGATCGAGGCGATCACCCATGAACCGGTTGTCGCGCCCGCCACCCTCTGCGGTCAAGGGCCGCCGAACCGGCGTTCGTTCGTCGGGCGATCCACACCGGCTGTGCGCCGGCCGGGTCGTCAGTGCGTCGCCGAGGCGAACCGGTCCACGGCACCCGCCTCGGCCAGGAGGTACTCACGGAGACCCGACACGATGGCCCGCTCGACGGCCCCGCCGACGACCAGCGCCCTGACCTTGAGGCGGCCGCGGACGGTGCGCTCGGTCCCGGTCGCGTCGGAGGCGAGGGCGCAGGTTCCCGACGACTGGAAGCGGTCGGGGTAGTGGTCGGGGACCAGGCGGTAGGTCACGGTCCGCCGCACCAGGTCGTGCGTGCTGTGCTCGACCCACGTCAGCTTGGCCGGGTCGATCACGGCCGTGACCGCGGGGGACAGGTCGCCGATGAAGCGGTACCGGATCTGCAGCCGCACCACGTCGCCGCCGACCGCGCGGTCGAGCACGTCGGGCGGGCCGAGCTTGGGCAGGCCCGCCAGCTCGCCGTACAGCTCGCTGGAGGCGTAGGCGCGGGCCACGGCGTCGGCGGGGGCGGCGTAGCTCTGCGTGACGCTGAAGTCCATGGTCGGTGCCTCGTCGGGATCAGTGCGCTCGTCGGGCGCTCAGGCCGGGTCGCCCTCGGGTGGGGCCGACGACAGGGCGGCCAGCAGGCCCTCGCCCACGCGGGCGGCCAGGACCGGCGCCATGCCGGGGACCGCGATCAGCTCGTCGTGGGTCGCCGGCCGGGCGTCGGCGATCATCTCGAGGAGGCGGTCGTCGACCAGCGCGGCCGGCTCGACCCGGGCGGCCCGGGCCTGCTCCTCTCGCCACGCCTGCAGGGCGGCGAGTCGCGGCGAGAGGGGGGCCGAGGCGACGGAGAGCAGGGCTCGCTGGTCGGCGAGGCGCTCCCGCCAGTCCTCGGGCGCCCCCGGTGCCACCTCGGGGACGTGCCGCTGGTCCTCGGCGAGCCCCCGGAGCCAGGGGGTCACCCGCCGCTCTGTCGGCTTGGTCCCGACCATGCGCTCGGCCGCCCAGGTGCAGCGCAGCTCGTCGGCGGCCCGGGTCATGGCCACGTACAGCAGCCGCGCCTCCTCCTCGCGCCGCCCCGGGGTGCGGGCGTGCGTGATGGGCACGAGGCCGTCCTCGAGCCCCGCCAGGTGGACGATCGGCCACTCGAGCCCCTTGGCCGCGTGGAACGTGGCGATCGTGACGGCGTCGCGGGCGTCGTCACCGCCCTCGGACTGCAGCGTGGCCACGAGCCACGAGACGAACCCCGACGTGGTCGCCCCCGGGTCGAGGCGCAGGTGGTCGTGGGCGAGGCGGACGAGCGCGCCGATGGCCTGCGCCGCTCCGCCGTCGCCGTTGCCGTCGTCCTCCCCGTCGGCGAGCGCGTCGAGATCCGGCAGGCAGGCCGTCAGCGGCCCGGGGGAGCGGCGGAGCAGGTCGAGCGCGGCTCGCGTGGCCGGTCGGTCGAGCAGCGATTCGCCGCCCCGGACGCGGTGGGGGATGCCGGCCCCCCGGAACGCCTCGGCGATGACCTCGATCTGCGCGTGCGTGCGGACCAGGACCGCCTGCGCCGACCAGGCCGCTCCCGGAGCCCGCCCGTCCCGGACGGCCCGAGCGACCGCGACGGCCTCGGCCCGGTCGGTGGGGTGGCGTTCGAGCCGGACGCGCAGCCCGTCGTGACGAGCCGGGCGCACCGTCCGGTCCTCGACACCGGCGCGCCGCAGCACGTCGGCCGCGGCGCCGAGGACCTGGGGTGTCGAGCGGTAGTTGCCGTCGAGCACCACCATGTCGGCCGACGGGTAGAGGCGGCGGAAGCCCGACAGGAACCCGGCGTCGGCTCCGTTCCAGCCGTAGATCGCCTGGTGGGGATCGCCGACGACGCACAGATCGGTGCTGGTGCCGCGCCAGGCGTCGAGCAGGGCGAGTTGCAGGGGGTTCACGTCCTGGAACTCGTCGACGAAGAGGTGCTGGAACCGCCACCGCTGCGCCGCGGCGAAGCGCACGATCGGTCTCGAGCAGGTGGCTGCACGACCGCAGCAGGTCGTCGAAGTCCACCAGGCGTGCCCGCTGCTTCTCGGCCTCGTAGGCGCGGTACAGCTCGGCGATGCGGTCGGGGGCCGTGGGCGGGCGGCGCCGCGCCGCGGCGGCGGCCTCGGCGTAGCCGTCGGGACCGACCAACCGGGCCTTCGCCCACTCGATCTCGCCCGCGAGCTGCGAGACGGTCAGCGGCGCGTCGGCCACGACGCCGGCCAGCAGCGTCCCCTTCCGGGCCAGCAGCCCCGGCGGGGTGCGCCCCTCGTCGGCCCAGCGGGCCCGCAGCTGGGCGAGGGCCACGCCGTGGAACGTCCCGGCCGCCACTCCCGACCGCAGTCCCAGCCCGGCCAGGCGGTCACGCAGCTCGCCCGCCGCCCGCCGGGTGAACGTGAGCGCGAGGACGTGGCTGGCGTCGGCGTCGCCCGAGGCCACCCGCCAGGCGATCCGGCGGGTCAGCACCCGGGTCTTGCCCGACCCCGCAGGCGCCACGATGGCCAGCGGGCGGGCCGGCGACGTGACGGCGCGCCGCTGAGCCTCGTCGAGGTCGTGCAGCAGGTCGTCCGGGGCCACCGAGAGCAGACGTTAGAGGCCGGGCGGATCGAGCGTTCGGACCGGCCCACGCGTGGGAACCTGGTGGTCGACCCGCGCTCGACAGCCGGTCGCCAGGCAGCACGTCGACCGCAGCACCCGACGACGTGACCCGGCCGTCTCGTTTCCCCACGCGTGAATACGATCGTCGCAGTGATCGAGGTCGACGAGGACACGTTCGAGGACCTGGTGGGCGACGCGCTCGACGGCGTCCCCGACGAGCTGGCCCGCCTGATGAGCAACGTGGCGGTCATCGTCGAGGACGGGCGGGCCGACAGCGGTCTGCTCGGCCTCTACCGGGGCGTGCCGCTGACGCACCGGGACGCCGGCTACGGCCTCGGCGTGACGATGCCCGACCGCATCACGATCTACCGGCTGCCGATCTGCGCCCGGTGCTCGACCCACGACGAGGTCGTCGAGCAGGTGCGCATCACGGTCGTGCACGAGATCGCCCACCACTTCGGCATCGACGACCACCGACTGACCGAGCTCGGGTACGGCTGACGGGTCGCAGGCAGCCCACGGTGTCACGCCCGTGTCACGCGGCGGGGATACGCTGCCGCGGTGCCGTTTCCCCGGAAGCTGCTGAACGACAACGAGGACATCGTCCTCGACCTGCACCCGCACTGGTGGTTCTTCGCGCCACCGATGTTCGCCCTCATCGGGGCGATCGTGCTGGGCGGTCTGGTCGCCGTCGGGAGCGTCGATTGGCTGCAGATCCCGATCGGCGTCGTGATCCTCGGGTGCCTCGTCTGGTTCGGCCTGCGCTACTCCCGCTGGATCACCACCAACTTCGTGGTGACCACCGACCGCCTCATCTACCGACACGGGGTCCTCGCCAAGCACGGCATCGAGATCCCGCTCGACCGGGTGAACACGGTGTTCTTCCGCCAGTCGGTGTTCGAGCGCATCGTCGGGTCGGGCGATCTCGTGATCGAGTCGGCCGGTGAGATGGGGCGCCAGGCGTTCTCGAACGTGCGCCACCCGTCGGCGGTCCAGAACGAGGTCTACCGGCAGATCGAGGCCAACGAGAACCGCAAGTACGACCGTGTCGGCCTGTCGGTGGCGGCGGGCAACGCCGGCGACGATCAGGGCGACAGCTCGATCCCCGCGCAGATCCGCGAGCTCGACGAGCTGCGCCGCCAGGGTCTGCTCACCGACGCCGAGTTCGCGGCCAAGAAGCAGCAGCTCCTCGACCGCATGTGAGCGAGCGCAGCGAGCCGACGGGGGCGCCCGCGGCCCCGCGCGTCGTCAGCCTCGTCCCGTCTGCCACCGAGACGCTCCTGGCCTGGGGGGTGACGCCGGTGGCGTGCACCCGCTTCTGCGAGCAGCCCGACCTTCCGCACGTCGGCGGCACCAAGGACCCCGACGTGGACGCCATCGTGGCGCTCGCCCCCGACCTCGTGGTGATGTGCGTCGAGGAGAACCGGCGCGAGGACGCCGACGCCCTGGCCGCGGCGGGCGTGACCACCGCCTCCCTGTCGATCGACGGGCTCGGCGACGTGCCGACCGCACTGCGCATGCTGGCCGCGCTCGTCGGCGCCGACGCCGCGGCGGCGCAGGACGTGGCCGAGGCCGCCGCGATCACCGACCCGATCGCCGAGACGCGGCCCACCCCGCTGCGAGCGTTCGTCCCGATCTGGAAGCGGCCGTGGATGACCATGTCGGGCGGCACCTACGGGTCGTCCCTGCTCGCGTCGGTCGGTGTCGCCAACGTGTTCGCCGACGCCGCCGCCAGATACCCGACGGTGACGCTCGACGAGGTGCGGGCGCGCCGGCCCGACGTCGTCCTCGCGCCCAGCGAGCCGTACCCGTTCGCCGAGCGGCACGTCCCGCTGTTCGACGACGTGGCCCCGGTCGTCCTCGTGGACGGCCAGGACCTGTTCTGGTGGGGCGTCCGCACCGCAGGAGCACGGGCCCGTCTCGCCGCCCTGGTGGCCACGCTCGGACCGGCCGACTGACCGTCAGGTCGTCGTCAGCGAGGCGCCCGCCGCGGGGCGTCCACGCCAGACGACCGGCATGTTCAGCCGCGTCTTGGGGCGGCACAGCACGACCACGCACCCCCCGAACCCGGCGCCGGTCACGCGGGCGCCGTACACCCCCGGGACCCCGCGGACCGCACCCACGACCTCGTCGAGAGCGGGCGTCGAGACCTCGAAGTCGTCGCGCATGCTGGCATGGCTGGCCACCAGGAGCTCGCCGGCGAAGGCGAGCTGGCCCTTGGCGAGGGCGCTGGTGAACGCGTCGACCCGCTCGTTCTCGGTGGTGACGTGCCGGGCCCGCCGGCGCAGGACGGGGTCGTCGATGCGCTCGACGTCGACAGGCGAGGCCTCGCGCAACCGCCCCACGATCTGCTCGGCGGCCTCGCACTCGGCGCGGCGCTCGGCATAGGCGGACGCGGACAGCTGGCGGTGCTGGCCCGAGTGGATGACGACGACCTCGGCGTCCTCGGGGAACGGCACCGTCTCGATCTCCATCGTGTCGCAGTCGATGCGCAGGGCCGTCCCTTCGACCGCGGCGATCGACACGAGCTGGTCCATGATCCCGCACGGCACGCCGACCGCCGCTTCCTCGGCCCGCTGGCAGGCCTGAGCGGCCCGCACCGGGTTGAGCCGGTCGGCGCCGAGGGCCGTGGCGACGGCCACCTCGAGGGCGGCCGAGGAGGCCAGGCCGCTGCCGGCCGGCAATGTCGAGTGGACCATTCCGACCAGCCCGTCGCGCGGGCGCACCTCGCGGACCACGGCGGCGACGTAGCGCGCCCACAGGGGCTCCACGGTGGCGGGATCGGGCCCACCCTCGAGCGGGATCTCGGCCACCCCCTCGAAGCCGTCGGAGCCGAGCATCACCCAGTTCCCGCCCCGGTCGCCGGTGATCTCGGTGCCGAGTCCGATCGCCATGGGCAGCGCGAGGCCGCCCATGTAGTCGGTGTGGTCCCCGATCAGGTTGACCCGACCGGGCGCCCAGGCTCGCAATCCCATTCACGCTCCTCGCAGTGCGGCCGCCGCGTCCTCGGGGACCACCGGGTTGACGTAGGCGCCGCTGCCCAGCTCGGCGGCGGCCACGTAGCGTTGCACGTCTGGCGACCGCATCGGCGAGACCACGTGCACGTGGACGTGGGCCTCGGGCCAGGCGCCGCCGTCGCTGGGCCGCTGGTGGATCCACAGCATGTAGGGCAGCGGGGTGCCGAACAGCCGGTCGAGCCGGGCGAGAGCGTCGACCAGCACGGCGGCGAGCCCGTCGCGCTCGGGGCCCGTCGAGCGACGGGAGGTCGGGCCGGTGCACGTCGGGGGCCAGCAGCAGGGCGTACGGGTAGGCGCTGGCGTGCGGCACCCAGGCCCGCCACCCGCTGGCTGCCGTCACGGTGAGGGCGTCGTCGGCGGGGTCGCAGACGGCGCACGCCCCGCCGGCGGCGCGCCGCAGCTCGGTGAGGGGGACGTCGGGCACGTGGTCGTAGGCGTAGATCTGCCCGTGCGGGTGGGCGATCGTGGCGCCCACCTCCTCGCCGCGGTTCTCGAAGACGAGCACGTAGTCGACGTCGTCGCGTGCCCCGAGCGCGGCGGTGCGCTCGGCCCAGAGGTCGACGACCCGGCGGGCGCCGTCCACGCCGAGGTCGGGGAACGCCAGGTCGTGCTCGGGGGTGTAGAGGACGACCTCGCACCGCTCGTGGGGGAAGGACGGCCAGCGGTTCGGGAACGCCTTCACGTCGTACGGCTCGGGTGCCTCGAGCCCGCCCACGCAGAACGGGCAGGCGGCGGACCCGGGGCGGTTCGGGCGCTGCTGGCGGGTGCCGGCGACGACCACGTGGGCGCCGGAGAGCTCGTCGATGCGGTCGTCGGACATGGTGGTGAGGCTCGCCGTCGGCGGTGGGTGGAGGGGCGGTGGGCGGGCGCTCAGCGCAGGGAGGCCACGGCCGCAGCCGCCCGGGTGAGCGCGGCTGGGTTCCAGGGTGCCCGGAGGGCGACGTTGACCGTGTCGGCCCCGGCCGAAACGTAGCGGGCCAGGCCCTCGGCGAGGTGGTCGACGCTGGTCCCGACCACCGCGCCTTGCCGGACGGCCTCGGCGCGGGGCCCGAACTGGGCCTGCAGCGACGCCTCGTCGTCGCACACGATGACGTTGACGCCGACGCGGATCTCGCCCGGGTCGCGTCCGACCGCCGCGCAGTGGGCCGCGAGGGCTGCCCGCTTGCCGGCCAGGGCGTCGGGCGGCACGAAGGGCAGGTTCCACCCGTCGGCGTGCTCGGCGACGATGCGGGCGGTGCGGCGCTCGCCGGCGCCGCCGATCCAGATGGGCAGGTCGGGCTGCACCGGACGCGGCTCGTTGCGGGCGTCGGTGAGGGTGACGTGGTCGCCGGCGGTCGTCGTCGCCTCGTCCCGGAGGAGGCCGCGGACGGCTCGGGCTGTCTCGGCCAGCAGGTCGAGCCGTTCGCCGACCGGTGGGAACGGGATGCCGAACGCGGCGTACTCGGCATCGGCCCAGCCCGCGCCGAGCCCGATCTCGGCCCGTCCCCCGGACAGGTGGTCGATCGTCGTGACGGCCTTGGCCAGCACGCCGGGGTGCCGGTAGCCGGCGCAGTACACGAGGCAGCCACACCGCACACTCGTGGTCGCACACGCGAGTGCGGCGTGCACGGCGACGGCCTCGTGGCAGGCGTAGGTCGACAGGTCGGAGGAGTAGAGGTGGTCCCACACCGACACGGCGTCGAACCCCAGCTCCTCGGCGCCGGCCCACAGGTCGCGCAGCTCGTCGATCGAGGTGTTCTGCACCCCGGTGTGGACCCCGAACGTCGTCACGGACCGCACCGTAGGGGACCGGGGTCCACCGGCAGCTTGACCGGCCGGTCAATCCCGAACACGATGACCGCCGTGCCGACCGCCGCGAGCAATGGGATCGAGATCTGCTTCGACGCCGCCGGTGATCCCGGCGACCCGACGATGCTGCTGGTGATGGGCCTCGGCAGCCAGATGGTCCACTGGCCCGACGACTTCTGCGCCGCCCTCGCGGACCGCGGCTACCACGTGGTGCGCTTCGACAACCGCGACACCGGCGGGTCCACCCGGTTCGACGGGGTGCCCGCCAACGTGTCCGCCGCCATCGGCGGGGGCGACGTCACCGTGCCCTACCTGCTGGCCGACATGGCCGACGACGCCGTCGGCCTGCTCGACCACCTGGGCGTCGACCGGGCCCACGTGTTCGGGGTGTCGATGGGCGGCATGATCGCCCAGACCGTCGCCATCCGGCATCCCGCTCGCGTGGCGTCGCTGACGTCGGTCATGTCGACGACCGGCGACCCCGACGTGGGGGCGCCCACGGGTGAGGCGATGGCCGCGCTCATGGGCCCGCCCGCCACGACGCGCGAGGCCTACCAGGACGCCGCCGTCCACCATGCCCACGTGTGGGGCAGCCCCGGCCTGTTCGACGAGGCGCGGCTGCGCGACACCGCGGGCCGCGCCTGGGACCGCGGCTACGACCCGGCGGGCACCGCCCGGCAGCTCGTGGCCATCATGTCCTCCGGCAGCCGATCGGCGGACCTGGCCGTCGCTCGCCGTCCCGACGCTCGTCATCCACGGCACGGCCGACACGCTGGTCCAGCCGTCGGGCGGCGAGCGCACCGCCGAGGTGATCCCCGATGCCAAGCTGCTGGTGGTCGAGGGCATGGGCCACGACCTCGCACCCCCTCTGTGGCCGCAGATCATCGACGCGGTGACCGCCCACGCCGCCGAACACGCCTGACACGCCGACAGGAGCACCATGGGACCCCTCGCCGGAATCACCGTCATCGAGATCGCGGGCATCGGCCCCGGCCCGTTCTGCGGCATGTTGCTCGCCGACCTCGGCGCCGACGTCATCCGCATCGACCGGGCCCAGGCGGTCAACGGCGGCGATCCCGAGCGGCCGCCCGCGGACCTGCTGGCCCGTGGTCGCCGATCGGTGGGCGTCGACCTCAAGAACCCCGACGGGGTCGAGGTCGTGCTGGCGCTGGTCGAGCAGGCCGACGCGCTGATCGAGGGCTTCCGGCCCGGCGTCACCGAGCGCCTCGGCGTCGGCCCCGACGACTGCCTCGCCCGCAACCCGCGGCTCGTGTACGGGCGGATGACCGGGTGGGGCCAGGACGGCCCCTACGCGTCGACTGCGGGCCACGACATCAACTACATCGCCCTCGCCGGCGCGCTCGATCCGATCGGGCGTCGGGGGGAGGCGCCCGTTCCGCCCCTGAACCTGGTCGGCGACTTCGGTGGCGGCGGTCTCATGCTTGCCTTCGGACTGGTGGCCGCCCTCCTCGAGGCGCAGCGGTCGGGTCAGGGCCAGGTCATCGACGCCGCCATGGTGGACGGCGCCGCGTCGCTGATGACGATGACGCACTCGTTCCGCGCCATGGGCGTGTGGAACGACGAGCGGGGCACCAACATGCTCGACACCGGTGCCCACTACTACGACGTCTACGAGACCGCCGACGGCAAGTACGTGTCGATCGGCTCGATCGAGCCGCAGTTCTACGCCGAGCTGCTGCGGCTGACCGGGCTGGAGGGCGAGGAGCTGCCCTGGCAGCAGGACCGGAACGAGTGGCCGGCGATGAAGGAGCGCCTCGCCGGCATCTTCCGGTCGAAGACCCGAGACGAGTGGTGCGCGCTGATGGAGGGGTCCGACGTGTGCTTCGCGCCGGTGCTCACGATGGCCGAGGCCCCCGAGCACCCGCACAACGTCCACCGGGGCACGTTCGTCGACGTGGCCGGCATCACCCAGCCGGGCCCGGCCCCGCGCTTCAGCCGGACCCCGGGCGAGGTCCGCCGGCCGCCGGCGCACGCCGGCCAGCACACCGACGAGGTGCTGACCGAGGCGGGCGTCGATGCCGACCGCCTGGCCAAGCTGCGGGAGGCCGGCGCCATCGCCTGACCTCGGGGGAGGGGGGCGCCGCCGCGGCGCCCCTCGTCGCGGCGGCGATCCGCGACTGTTGCCGACCCGGATCAGCGCCGGAGCTGGTCGACGCGCCGTCCGGGGCGCCGACCCGCAGGCCGTGGCGGTCGAGCCAGGCGCCGACGGCCGCGGCGATGGCCAGGGGCTGGTCTCCTGCACCACGGGGCGGCCGGCCGCAGCCGACGATCTCGAGGCCGGCGATGTGCTCGGCGCTCAGGCGGCGATCGGGTGCCGATCATCAGCGTGTCCTCGGTTCCGTCGAACGTGAGCAGCAGCTTGGGCACCTCGGGGCTCGACGCCAGCCACGCGTCGTAGCCCTCGACGTGGGCGACGACGTCGGCGGGCTCGCCGTCGATCGGCATCTCGCGGGGCCAGGCCAGCAGCGGTCGGCGGCTGGCCGGGGTCGGGTAGGGCGCGGCGTAGGCGGCGTGGTCCTCGTCGCGCAGACCCGACAGCACCGTGGCGAACAGGGCCTGGTCGATGAAGAAGTTCTCCTCCAGCACCTTCTGCTCGCCCGCCGGGCCGCGCAGCGCCTCGTAGCGGGGCCGCGCCGCGTTCGGGAAGTCTGCCCAGGTCAGCGGCCGGATGATCGTCTCCATCAGGGCGACTCCCCGGACACGGTCGGGGTGGCGGGCGGCGCGGTCGAGGGCGAGGGCGCCTCCCAGTCGTGGCCGACGAGCACGACCTCACCGAGGTCGAGGGCGTCGAACCAGGCGTCGAGGTAGCGAGCGTGGTCGACGAAGCGGTAGGGGATGTCGGGCTTGCCAGATCCGCCCATGCCGACGAGGTCGGGAGCGAGGACCCGAAGGCCGTCGCCGAGGTGGGGCAGGACGTTGCGCCAGGCATGGGACGAGGTGGGGTTCCCGTGGAGGAGGACCACCGGCGCGCCGGCACCGGCCTCGATGTGGTGGATGGTCGTGTCGAGGACAGCGGTGACAGGCATCGCGACGCCTTTCGTTGGCAGCACCAATGTTGGTGTCGCCAACGTAGGGCGAATCGTTGGTGACGTCAACGGAACTCTCGAGGCGCCCCTGCCGGTGCGGCGCGCTCGGCGCTCCGCCGTTCAGAAGGTGCGTGGATAGGACAGCGTCTAGGGTTGCCGCTAGTGTGCTGCATGTCGGAGGCTGTGGAGCTGGGGGTCGATCACCAAATCCCCGTGTGGGCTGTGCGAGCGCTATCTGCTCGGCCGTTCAGGCGCGACGGTCGACGACGCGCGTCAGCAGGTCGACCAGCTGGGCCCGTTCGGCGGCCGACAGCGGCTCGAGCAAAGCGTCCTGGGCTGCCGTCACCGCGGCGGCCAGGTCGTCGAGCCGACGACGCCCCGCCGGGGAGATCGACACGAGGTTGCGGCGCCGGTCCGCCGGATCGGGCTGGCGCTCGACCAGCCCGTCGCCGGTGAGCCGGGTCATCAGCGCCACCATGTCACTCGGGTCGATGCCGCAGCGCCGGCCGAGCGCCGCCTGGCTCGCCGGCCCGAACTCGTCGAGGGCCGCGAGCACCGCGTAGTGGGTGCGGTGGGCCCCGGTGGCGGCGAGGATCTCCGCGCCGATGCGCTGGCCCTGCCGCGCGGCTTGGCTGAGCAACCACGTCGGCAGCACGCGCAGGCGGGCAGGGGCGGACTCGATCTCCATCGGCGGCGAGGGTACCGAAGACCGTTGGCGTCGCCCACGATCGGCCGCGGAACGCGCTCGGACGTGTCGGCGTGGCCGTGGTAGGACCACGGGCGTGCCCACGCTGGTCGCCTTCCACGCCCATCCCGACGACGAGTGCATCACCACGGCCGGGACCCTCGCCAAGGCCGTCGACGCCGGGCACCGCGTGGTGGTCGTCTACGCCACCCGCGGCGAGCACGGCGAGGTTCCCGAAGGGCTGCTGCGGCCCGGCGAGTCCCTCGTCGAGCGGCGGATGGACGAGGTCCGGCGGTCGACCGAGGCCATCGGCGTGCACCGCGTCGAGTTCCTCGGCTACGGCGACTCGGGGATGATGGGCACGCCCGAGAACGACGACCCGGCCGCGTTCTGGCAGGCCGACGTCGACGACGCGGCCGGTCGGCTGACCGCCATCCTGCGAGACGAGCGGCCCGAGGTGCTGCTCGTCTACGACGTGAACGGCAACTACGGGCACCCCGACCACATCCAGGTGCACCGCGTGGGCGTCCGGGCGGGCGAGCTCGCCGGCGTGCCCCACGTCCTCGAGGCCACCATGAACCGTGACGTCATCCGGGCCTTCGTGGCGATGCTGGTCGAGAACGGCGACGCCAGCTGGGACGACGTCCCCGACCTCGACGACCCCGACGTCCAGTTCGCCATGCCCGACGAGGTCATCACGACCCGGGTCGACGTGCGGCCCTGGGCCGAGCGCAAGCGGGCGGCGATGGAGGCGCACGAGACCCAGGTGGGTGACCTGGCCCCGTTCCTCGCCATGCCGCTCGACGTGTTCCGCGAGTCGATGGGCACCGAGTACTTCATCCGCCGCGGCGTGCCGTCCGACCACCGCGACGACGACGTGTTCGCCGAGCCGTCCCACAGCCCGGGCTAGCGTCCGGCCCGCAGCGGGCGGAGGGTTCTGGGGACCCCGGCCAGATCGAGCAGGCCCTCGAGACGGTGCCCGGCGCGCTGCACGAGGCCACCGCCGCCCTGCAGGGCGTGGTCGACCAGCGAGGTCGCGGTCTGCGACGGGTGATCGGCACGTGGCGTTCGCTCACGGCCCTGCAGGACGTGTGGGACAGCTCGCCGGCGGTCGAGCGGCTCGAGGCGCTCGTCGAGCCCGTCCACCCCGACAGGTTGGGCGTGACGATGGCGGCGGTGTGGGTCTCGCTCGGCACGCTGGTCCTCGGCCTGCCGGTGGCCGTGGTCTCGCTGGTGGCGCTGGCCCTCACGTGACCGGGTGCGCCTGGGCGCATTGGTCGGCGGGGCGGCGGGCCGCGCATGATGGGGTCATGCCCCAGGTGATCAAGATCAACGCCATCACGGTGCCCGAAGGGTCAGGCGACGAGCTCGGCAAGCGCTTCGCGGCGCGGGCCGGCGCCGTGGACGACCAGGAGGGCTTCGAGGGCTTCGAGCTCCTGCAGCCGACCGATGAGCGCACCACCTGGCTCGTCGTCACGCGTTGGCGCGACGAGGAGGCGTTCCAGGCGTGGGTCAACAGCCCGGCCTTCGGCCACGGCCACCAGGGCACCGACCGCCCGCACCCGCAGGGCGGCCCGGTCTCGGTGTCGAGCGAGCTCTGGTCGTACGAGGTCTCGACCTCGTCGCCCGGCAAGTCCTGAGCCCGTCGCACCTCGTTGACCGTTCACGACGCCCACGTCGTCGTCGCGTGGATCGTCATCGTGTCGAACGCGCTGGCCGGCCTGTGGGCGCTCGGTGCCCACTGGCTGCCCGTGCTGCGCCGCCGGGAGCTGTGGTGGTTCACGGTCGCGGCCGAGCTGACGATCGTCGTCGAGATCGTGCTCGGGGTGCTGCTGGTGACCCGCGAGGGGCGCGAGATCCCACAGTTCCACATGTTCTACGGATTCGTGGCGCTGGCGTCGGTGGGCATCATCTACAGCTACCGGCAGCAGCTGCGGCGCCAGGTGTACCTGCTCTACGGGCTGGGGGGCCTGTTCCTCATGGGCCTGGCCATCCGGGCGATGGTCATCGGCCCGACGCGCTGAGCCGCGGGCCCGCCGGGGCGGTGACGGTCAGAGGTGGACGACGGGGCAGGTGAGGGTGCGCGTGATGCCCTCGATCATCTGCACCCGGCTGACGACCATCTTCCCGAGGTCGTCGACCGTCTCGGACTCGGCGCGGGCCACGACGTCGTAGGGGCCGGTGACGTCCTCGGCGGACACCACGCCGTCGATGCCGCCGACCTCCCTCGCGACCTGCGCCGCCTTTCCGACCTCGGTCTGGATGAGGATGTACGCGCTCACTGCCATCGGGGCCTCCCTCAATGCCTCTGGGCTGGTCGAGCACGTTACTGCGGCCCCGTGCCGGGGCTCGACCACGGACGCGACGGGGCCCGGTGGCTGCTCTGCCACCGGGCCCCGAGGAAGGGCGATGCCGGCGGCCGTCAGCCGGCCGAGCTGGGCTCGTGGGCCTGTGCCTCGATCGCCTGGGCGGTCTGGCCGCCGCCGACGCTGATCTTGCGCGGCTGCGCCTTCTCGGCCACCGGGATGGTGATCGACAGCACGCCGTGGTCGTAGGCGGCCTCGAGCCGGCCGATGTCGAGGCTCTCGCCGAGGAACACGCGGCGGGTGAACGTGCCCTGCGGCCGCTCGCTGGCCAGCACCTCGTCACCCTCGGACCGCTCGAAGCGGCGGGTGGCGTTGACGGTGAGGACGTCGCGCTCGACGGTCACGTCGATGGCGTCGGGGTCGACGCCCGGGAGGTCGAAGTTGACGAAGACCTGGTCGCCGTGGCGCACGGCGTCCATCGGGGTGGTCGGGCTGCGGCGGAACGCCTGGTCGGCGACCCGGTCGAGCTCGCGGAACGGGTCGAAGCGCATGAGCATCGTGGATGTCCTCCTGATCGCTGGTGACGCTCGGAACAACGCCCCGAGCAACACCCTCAGTGTACAAGAAACATGAGTGCTGTCAACTCAAGTTTGATCATGCCATCGTTGTGCGGATTCAGGCGGTCGACTGTGCCACCATGACGTCGTGCAGACGCGTCCACCGTTCACCCGCGGGCTCCACGAGGTCGGCGCCGGCGTGTTCGCCTACCTGCAGCCCGACGGCAGCTGGGGGTGGAGCAACGCCGGCCTGGTGGTCGACGGCGACGCCTCGCTGCTGGTCGACACGCTCTACGACCTGCGCATCACCGGCGAGATGCTCGACGCCATGCGGCGGGCGAGCCCCGCCGCCGAGGCGATCGACGTCGTGGTGAACACCCACGCCAACGGCGACCACTGCTGGGGCAACCAGCTCGTGCGCGACGCCGAGATCGTGGCGTCACGGGCCTGTGCCGAGGAGATGGTCGAGCTGCCCCCGTCGCTGCTCGCCGGCGTCATGGCCGATCCGCCGCCGGGGCCCGACGGCGACCTGCTGCGCCGCATGTTCGGTCCGTTCGAGTTCGGTGACATCGAGATCGTGCCGCCCACCACCACCTTCGACGGCACGCTCACCCTCGCGGTCGGCGACACCGAGGTGCGGCTCACCGAGGTCGGTCCGGCCCACACCCGCGGCGACGTGCTGGTGCACGTCCCGGCGCAGCGCACCGTGTTCACCGGCGACATCCTGTTCCACGGCGGTCACCCGATCGTGTGGGCCGGGCCCGTCGACAACTGGATCGCCGCGTGCGACGCCATCCTCGACATGGGCCCCGAGGTGGTCGTGCCCGGGCACGGCCCGGTCTGTGGCGCCGAGGCCGTGGCCGACGAGCGCGACTACTTCCGGTTCCTGCAGCGCGAGGTCCCGCCCCGGGCCGAGGCCGGCCTGTCGCCGCTCGACGCGGCCCGCGACATCGACCTCGGGCCCTACGCCGGCCTGGGCGAGCACGAGCGGTTCGTGGTCAACGTCGCCGCCGTCTACCGCGACCTCGGCCACGACGTGCCCGACGACGCCCTGTCGGCGCTCGGGCAGATGGCCGCCTTCGGCTGAGCCTGACATGCGCTCCGCGTCGGCGCTCCGGGCCCGCACGCGGTGGTGCCGCTCCCCGACGGGAGCGGCACCTGTCACCGACCCGGATCGCGTTCGGACGGGCGTCAGGTGGCGGCGAGCCGCTTCTCGAGCTTCTCGAGCTGCTCGCGCAGCGCCGCGGGCACCGTCTCGCCCAGGCTCGCGTAGTGGGCCTCGAGCTGGGGCAGCTCGGCCCGCCACGACTCGGGCTCGACCTCGACCAGCTTGGCCATGGTCGCCTCGTCGACGTCGAGGCCCGCGATGTCGACCGCCCCCGTTGCGGGCACCCGCCCGATCGGGGTGTCGACGGCCTCGCCGTCGCCGGCGACCCGCTCGATGACCCACTTGAGCACCCGGCTGTTGTCGCCGAAGCCCGGCCACAGGAACGAGCCGTCGTCGCCCTTGCGGAACCAGTTGACCCAGAACAGCTTGGGCAGCTTGTCGGCATCGGTGGCCCGCCCGATGTCGAGCCAGTGGGCGAAGTAGTCGCCCATGTTGTACCCGCAGAACGGGAGCATCGCGAAGGGGTCGAACCGCAGCTCACCGACGGTGCCCGCCGCCGCCGCCGTCTTCTCGGAGCTCATGATCGACCCGAGGAAGACGCCGTGGTCCCAGTCGACCGACTCGGTCACCAGCGGCACGTTCGTGGCGCGGCGGCCGCCGAAGAGGATGGCCGAGATCGGCACACCCTTCGGGTCCTCCCACTCGGGGGCGATCGACGGGCACTGCGACGCCGGCGTGGTGAACCGGGCGTTCGGGTGCGCCGCCGGGGCGTCGCTCTCGGGCGTCCAGTCCCTGCGCTTCCAGTCGATGGCGTGGGCCGGCGGGGCCGAGAGCCCCTCCCACCACACGTCGCCGTCGTCGGTCAGGGCCACGTTCGTGAAGATCGAGTTGCTGTGCAGCGTGGCGACCGCGTTGGGGTTGGTGTCCTCACCGGTGCCCGGGGCGACGCCGAAGAAGCCCGCCTCGGGGTTGATGGCGTACAGCCGCCCGTCGTCGCCGAACTTCATCCAGGCGATGTCGTCGCCGACCGTCTCGACCTTCCACCCGGGGAGGGTCGGGATCATCATCGCCATGTTCGTCTTGCCGCAGGCCGACGGGAAGGCGGCGGCCACGTACCGCTTCTCGCCGTCCGGCGGGGTCACGCCGAGGATGAGCATGTGCTCGGCCATCCAACCGTCGTCGCGGGCCATGGTCGAGGCGATGCGCAGCGCGAAGCACTTCTTGCCCAGCAGGGCGTTGCCGCCGTAGCCCGAGCCGTAGGACCAGATCTCGCGGGTCTCGGGGAAGTGGACGATGTACTTGTTGTCGGCATCGCACGGCCAGGCGACGTCGTCGCGGCGCGTGCCGTCGGCGGCGAGCAGCGGGTAGCCGACCGAGTGGACGCACGGCACGAACTCGCCGTCGGCGCCCAGCACGTCGAGGGGGCCCTGGCCCATGCGGGTCATGATCTTCATGTTCACGGCCACGTACGCCGAGTCGGTGAGCTGCACGCCGATGTGGGCGATGGGCGATCCCAGAGGGCCCATCGAGAACGGCACCACGTAGAGGGTGCGGCCCTTCATCGCCCCCGTGAACAGGCCGGTGAGCTCGGCCTTCATCTCGGCGGGGGCCCGCCAGTTGTTGGTGGGGCCGGCGTCGATCTCGCGCTCGGAGCAGATGAACGTGCGGTCCTCGACGCGGGCGACGTCGCCGGGGTCGGAGAGGGCGAGGAAGCTGTTCGGACGCTTGTCCTCGGCGAGGCGCTCGAACGTGCCCCCGTCGGTGAGCAGCTGCGACAGGCGATCCCACTCCTCGTCGGATCCGTCACACCACTCGACCGCCTCCGGCTGGAAGATCTCCACCCAGTGATCGACCCAGTCCTTCAGCTTCTGGTTGTCGGTCGTTGCAGCCATGATCCTCCGTCGACGATGTCCTGGATGTGGCGGGTCACGCGGAGGTCGGGTCGTCCCCTGGGGGGAAGCGCTCCGGATCGAGACCCGGGGTGCCCATGTCGACCTCCGACCCCAGTCGCAGGCGCGTGGCTCGACCCTCGCTGTCCAGGTCGAAGATCACGCGCTGCCCCTGGCGGAGCAGCCGGAAGACCGAGCCGTCGAGCGCGTCGGGTGCGAGGTCGACCTCGGTGAGGTCGGTGTCACGCACCACGATCCCGTCCTTGGAACCGGGGTCGTACGCTTTGATGACGCCTTGCACCGGATCGGTCTCCCTGGTTCGCCAAGCTCTGCGGGTGGGGTTCTGTCACCGTATCGGACCGTTTCGGCGGCGGCCCAAAGCGCAGACGCCAGCGTTCGCAAGTCCTCCGGACGCGACAAGGGCGCCCCGCGGGGCGCCCGTGCACGATGGGCGGCCGAGGCCGACCGCGGGTCAGCTCGTCGTCAGTGCACGACCTTCTGGACCTTGCCCGCCTTGATGCAGCCGGTGCAGGCCTGGACCCGCTTGGGCGCGCCGTTGACCATGGCGCGCACACGCTGGATGTTGGGGTTCCACCGACGCTTCGTGCGCCGGTGCGAGTGGCTGACACTCATGCCCCACGACGGGTGCTTGCCGCACACCTCGCAAACGGCTGCCATGACGCGTCACCTCGGAATCGGGCTGGGTAGGACCGGGAAACTGTACTGGCAGGCGGGACGGGGTCACAACCTGGCGGGCGGGCCGGCGCGCGCTTCGTCTCCACGACGTCTCCAGGCGGCCTCCAAGCGCCGTCGAGCGGACGGGCAGATGCTCGTGCGTGTCATCGATTCCCGATGACACGGACCAGGAGGACCCTGAGATGACGATGACCGAGCCCACCAGCCGGAACGGCGTGGACGTCGATGCGCTCTTCGCCACCATCGGCGTGGTGAAGGCGCAGCCCGAGCTCGCCGAGTTCACGTTCCGCGCCGCCAACACGTGGGTCGACGGCACCCACAGCCGCAGCGCGTTCGGCGCCTTCTCGGGCGCGGGCGGCGACCACGAGCACAAGGCCACCTACGTCGCCGGGGCCGACCACCCCGTCGTCCTCACCGGGAACGATCAGGCGCCCACCCCCGTGGAGTACCTGCTCCACGCGATCGCCTGCTGCCTGACCGCCGGCATCGCCAACGTGGCCGCGGCCCGCGGGGTCGAGCTGCGCTCGGTGACGTCCACCGTCGAGGGCGACATCGACCTGCGCGGCATCCTCGGCCTGTCGGACGAGGTCCGCAACGGGTACCGGGGCATCCGCGTCCACTTCGACATCGACAGCCCGGCGCCCGCGGCCGACGTCCGGGCCGTCGTCGCCCAGTCGCAGGCCCGGTCGGCCGTCTTCGACGTGCTGACCAACGGCACCGCGGTCGAGGTCACCGTCGGCTGAGAGACGCGGTGCGGATCCGGGCGCCGGCGGTCACATCGCCTCTCGGCACCGCGCCGCCTCCAGCGGCAGGGCCGCCTGGTCGAACGCCCGGGCCGCCCGCTCGAGCAGGGCCACCGCCTGGTCGTCGCGGCCCTCGGCCCGGGCCAGCATCGCCTCGGCCTCGTCCACCGCCGCCGGCCACGCCGGGCCCTCCCACCGGGCGGCGGACCGGCGGGCCGCGGCGAGCTGCGTCCGTGAGTCGTCGAGGCGTCCGACGGCCGCGTAGGCGACCGCGGCGGGGGCGGCCACCATCACGTGGCAGAAGTGGCAGGCGTCCTGTCCGTCGCCCGTCGCCAGGGCGTCGTCCGCGACGGCGGCGGCGGCCTCGGGGTCCGGTGCCGCCGCGATCAGCGTGCCGTAGGTGCGCTGCAGCAGGTGCTGGGAGAGCGGTGACCACCGGGCCCGCGTGAGCGCCTCGGTGGCCACCCGCTCGGCCTCGGCCCGCTCGCCGAGGTGGAGGTGGGCCTCCGCGAGGCGTTGCAGCGCGTGGGCGAGACCGGTGTCGGTGTCGAGCGCCCGGTGCAGGCGCACGGCCTCGGCGAGGCGGTCTCGGCCCTCGTCGAGGTCGCCCGAGAGCATGCGGGCCTCGCCCCCGAGGGTCGTGGCGAACGCCACCGCCGGCAGCGATCCGATCGCCTCGGCGCTGGATCGCAGCTCGTCGGCGACGCGGATGACGTCGACCGGTCCGGTCGGCCCGTACAGCAGGTACTGGGCGACGCACACGTGCGAGTCGAACACCACCTGGGCGAGGTCGACCGATGCCCCCGCCAGCCGCAGCTCCTGGCGCAGCCGGTCGGACCACTGGCCACGCGAGTGGGCGATCATGCCCTGGAGGGTGATCACGTCGAGCATCTGGGCCGGGGCCCCCGGCGCCAGGGCCACGTCGCGCACGCTGTCGAGCAACGTCTCCGCCGTGTCGAGGTCGCCCTGGAAGTAGGCGAGCGCCGCGGAGACCAGGCGCACCCCCGGGTGCGGGTCGTCGGCCACGCCCGCCAGGGCGTCGGCCGCGGCGGCGACGTCGCCGTTGCGGAGGTGCGCCCGGGCCATGCGGGCCAGCAGCCAGGGGACCGCGTCGGGTGGCGCCTGGCGCAGTGCCCGGCGGTAGCACGGGACGGCGGCCGGGTCGCCCTGCTGGGCGAGGGCGTCGGCCCGGATCTCGAGCAGCCCGAACCGGGTGGCTTCGTCGGCGATGTCGGCGTCGGCGGTGCGCCGGAGGACCTCGCCGTGCAGCTGCGCGTCCCACGCGGCCCGGGCCGCCCGCAGCTGGTACGTGGCGGCCTCGGCCCCGGCCCCGGCGGCCTCGAGCGCATCCGCGATCGCCCCGGGGTCGGCGGCGCGGGTGACGCGGGCGTCGGCCACCGCCCGCCAGATGTCGACGCGGTCGCCGGGCGACACCTCGTCGGCCAGCTTGGTGGCCTCGGCCGGATCCACGAACCGGTGGCCGCGTGGCGTCCGTTCCAGGTGGCCCGCCGCCTCGGCCAGCGCCACCGCGCGCGCCGCGTCGGTTCGCTCGAGCTCGGTGGCCGCGCCGAGATCGTCGAGCTCCACGATCTCGCCCAGCACGGCCGCGGTGCGCAGGATGGTGAGCACGTCCGCGGGGAGGTGCTCGGTCGCCGGCTCCGCGGCGTCGATCACGACGGTCTCGAAGGGCTCCCCGGGACCCGCCCCGGTGCGGAGGGTCACGACCACCGCGACGGGCTGGCGGCGCGACGCCCGCGCCAGGTGGCGCAACAGGTCGACCGTGTGCGGGTCGACCAGGTGGACGTCCTCGACCACGATGACGACCCCGTCGGCCGCCGCGGCGCGCACCAGCGCGCGGGCGGCCACGAAGACACGGTTGGCGGCCGTGGGCGGACCCCCGCCGAGCAGCGCCTCCAGCTCGGCGCGGCAGCGGTCGGGGACGTCGGCCAGCAGGCCGGGCCTCCGGCTCACGACCTCGTCGAGCGCCTCGGCCACGCTGGCGAACACCCGCAGCTCGCCCACGCCGCGGCCCCGCCCGGACACCACGCCCGCGTCGTCCGCGGCGTGGAGGAGGTCCTCGACGAGGTGGCGGCACGCCTGTCCGGACCCGGTGATCGCCACGGCGCGCCCGGCCCCGGCCGCCAGGCCCGCCACGATCCCGGACACGAGCAGGTGCGGCGACGGCGGCGCGGCCGCGGCTGGGGGCCGCCGGCGCCTCGGCGACCCCGCGGGCACTGCCCTCGACCACGTCGCCGACGAACCGGAAGCCCCGCCCGTGGACCGTGCGGATCAGGCGCTGATCGCGCCCGTTGTCGCCGATCGCCCGCCGGGCGGACTTGATGCGGCTCGACAGGGCCGACTCGGAGACGAACCGGTCGCCCCAGATCTCGTCCAGCAGCTCGGTCTTCGGGACGACCCGGTCGCGGTGCCGGACGAGGTAGTCGAGCACGTCCATGACCTGGGGCTCGATCGCGACCTGCTGGCCGCCCCGCTCGAGCTCCATCGCGTCGGCGTCGAGCGCCACGTCTCCGAATCTCACCCGCACCGTCGCCAGCTTCGCGCAGCCTGTGCCCACGGCGGCGTTCTCCACGCGCGCTCCACACCGGCTCCAAGCCTGAGCGTCGGCCGGAGGCGGACGATCGGGGCGACCCAAACTGCACAGGAGCCCTGATGATCCCGTTCCCCCCGATCACCCACGTCGCCGTCACCGTGTCCGACCTCGAACGCTCGGTGCCCTGGTATCGCACCCTGTTCGACGCGGAGCCCGTCCTCGACGAGGACACCGGCCCGTTCCGCCACGTCGTGTTCGCCGTCGGCGGGACGCTGTTCGGCCTCCACCAGTTCCCCGACCCCCGGCCCGGCACGTTCGACGAGCGCCGCGCCGGGCTGGACCACGTGGCGTTCGGCGTCGGTGCCCGCGCTGAGCTCGAGAAGTGGGAGGCACGGCTCGACGAGCTCGGCCTCCCCCACGGCGACATCAGCGACGCCGGCTACGGCTCGGGGCTGTCGTTCCGAGACCCGGACGGCATCGCGCTCGAGCTGTTCTCCCCGCCCGCCGCGAGCGAGGGGTGAGGTTCGTGCACCCCGACATCGTGCTCGAGCTGGCCCGCGCCACCCACCGGGAACGCCTGGAGGCGGCGCGGGCCCTGGGCGGGATCCGGCAACCGGGCCGCCGCCCCTGGCTGCGGCGCCCCGGCCCGCCCCCGGGCGGCTGGCGCCCGTCGTGACCGCACCTGGCTCGCCAGCGGGAGTCCCGGGCTGCGGCACCGTGCTCGGCGTCTGGGCCCACCCCGACGACGAGGCGTTCCTCTCTGCCGGGCTGATGGCGCGGGCCCGCGCCGCGGGTCAGCGGGTCGTGGTCGTGACGGCCACCGCCGGAGAGCAGGGGGCGGCCGACGCGGCCGACCGGGGGCCGGCACTCGCCCGCCACCGGCGCCGCGAGCTGCGGGCCGCCCTGGCCGCGGTCGGCGTCCGCGAGCACGCGGTCCTCGGCCTTCCCGACGGCGGGTGCCGTGCGCTTCCCCCGGCGCACGGCGCCGCGCTCGTGCGGCGCTGGATCGCCGCGGTGCGGCCCGACACGATCGTGACGTTCGGGCCCGAAGGCATGACCGGCCACGACGACCACCGTGCCGTCCACCGGTGGGTCACCGACGCCTGGCGCCAGTCCGGCGAGCCCGGGACGCTCCTCTACGCCACGCTGACCCCGGCCTTCCACGCCCGCTGGGGTCAGCTCAACGACCAGGTGGGGCTGTGGGAGCGGCCGCCGCCGTCCACCGCGGAGGCCGACCTCGGGCTGACCGTCGACTGTGCCGCCGTCATCGACCGGAAGGTGGCGGCGCTCGACGCGCACGCGTCGCAGACCGCGGCCCTCGCCGAGGCGGTCGGCCACGACACCCTGCGGGAGTGGTGGGCGACCGAGTGGTTCGTCGCCGCGCCCCGCCTGCGCACCGCGCCCGCCCTGGCCGCGGCGGCACCCTCCGCCGCTCGGGACTGATCCCAGGAGGAGCCATGGACCACCGACCCGCAGCGCTCGCCGCAGGTGGGCGACCACGCCCGCCGGACGCGGCGGGTCCGCTCCCGGGACATCGAGCTGTTCACCGAGCTCACCGGCGATCGCAACCCGGTCCACTACGACCCCGAGATCGCGGCCGCCAGCCGCTTCGGCGCCATCATCGTGCAGGGGGGCGTCACATCGGGGCTGCTCAACGCCGTGGTCGCCGAGGACCTCCCGGGCCCGGGCAGCGTCTTCCTCGAGACGCACTGGCGCTTCCTCGCCCCGGTGCGGCCGGGTGACGAGATCACGGCCGAGGTCGAGGTGGTGGAGACCCGGGACGACAAGCCCGTCGTGCGGTTGCGGACGACGGTGGCGCTGGCCGACGGGACCGTCGTCCTCGACGGCGACGCCGTGGTGTGGCGCGACCCCGCCGTGGCCGCGGCGACCTGACGCAGCCGCCGGGCCCGCCCGCTCGACGCGGCGCTCACACGACGGCTGCGTACAGCTGCCAGGGCTCGTCGACGCCCGCCAGGGCGTGCTCGCCACGCGCCTCGAAGCGCAGCCCGGTGCCCGCCACCAGGTCCGTGACGGTGCGCGACACCCACACCTCGCCGGGCTGGGCGGCGTCCGCCACCCGCGCCGCGATGTCGACGCCGATGCCGGCGACATCGTCCCCACGAACCTGGATCTCCGCCGTGTGGACACCGGCACGCACGGACAGGTGCAGGGGCCGGACGGTGTCGCGCAGGTCGGCGGCCGCCCGCACGGCCCGCCCGGGGCCGTCGAACGTCGCCATCACGCCGTCGCGCGTGGTGGTCACGAGGTGGCCCCGCTCCCTGCCCACCGCCGCCTCGGCGAGGGCCCCGAAGCGGTCGAGGAGCCGAGATCGCTGCCCGCTCTCCCGGAGGCGGCCGTCGGGGTCGACGACGTCGACGAACGCCACCGTGGCCAGCACGCGCTGCCGACTCGAGGGCGGAGTCCGCGTGCCCGCCACGAACTCCTCGATGGCGATCAGGGTGGGCGTCGCCTCCCCCGAGAAGAGGTAGTGGTCGGCCCCGTCCAGGATCACCAACCGGGCACCGGGGATGGATGCGGCGAGCTGCCGCCCGTGGGCGGCCGGCACCACGCGGTCATCCGCCCGGTGCAGCACGAGCGTCGGGACCATGATCGCTCCGAGGATGCCCCCGATGTCGATGCGACCGATCATCTCGAGCAGGTGGCGAGCCGCGCGGGGCGTGGCCGACTGCCGCTCGTAGCGGGCCATGATGTCGCGGCCGGCGGGGTCGGCCGCCAGGCTCGGCCCGAGGTAGGCGTAGATGCGGCCCGATCCCCACCGCTCGATCACGAGGTCGAGGTCGGACGGTTGCCCCTGCGAGAAGTCGGGACCCTTCACCCAGCTGTTGTGCAGGATCAGGCCGTCGACCCGCTCGGGGTGGGCGGCCGCGAACACCGCGCCCAGCGAACCGCCCTCCGACGACCCGAGGACCGTCGCGTGCTCGATCCCGACCGCGTCGAGCACCGCCGCCAGGTCGTCGGCCCGCGTCTCGAGCGGGGGAGCGCTGTCGTGCGACACGCGGTCGGACAGCCCCACGCCCCGCTTGTCCAGGACGGTGACCCGGGCGAAGCGCCCCAGCCGGGTGAGGAAGTCCGCCATCGCCGGGTGGTCCCACTGCGCCTCGACGTTGGTGGCGAAGCCCGCGATCAGCGCCAGGTCCGGCCCGTCGCCGAAGGTCTGATAGGCGATCGACGCACCGTCGCTCTCTGCGTAGCGGGTCCGGGGTGCCGGCCGCCCCGGTCTCCCTCGGGCGTCGGCGACGCGTGCGCCCGGCGACGCGTCCGCCGCCGGCGCGTCGATGGCCGCGACGAACCGGTAGCCGCGGCCGTGATAGGTCCGCACCACCCGCTGGTCGCGCCCGGTGTCGCCCACGGCGCGGCGCACCTGCTTGATCCGGGTCGTCAGCGCCGACTCCGACACGAACCGGCTGCCCCACACCTCGTCGAGCAGCTCCTCCTTCGCCACCACACGGTCGCGGTGGTGCACCAGATGGGCGAGGACCGCGAACACCTGCGGCTCGAGCTCGACCTCGGTGGACCCGTCGAGGAGTTGCAGCGTGCCCGTGTCGAGCGTGTGGTCGCCGAAGCGGAATCGCATGTGCGCGGGAGCGTACCGGCCGCCCGGGGCCGGCCGCCTCGCATGCGGCCGCCGTGATCAGGCCGCGAGGCGCAGCGGGGTCGGGCGAGCGGCCAGGACGGCGGATTCGGCGTCGATCAGGTCGCCGAGGCGAATCTGGAGGCCGCGGAAGCGGTCGCGACCGGGGAAGCGGATCATCTGGCACGCCACGTCGAGCAACGGTGTGAGCAGGGTGAGGCGGCGCTGCTCGTAGCGGGCGAGCGCCACCGCTTCGTCCTCGCCGGCCAGCACGTCGTCGACGGCCTCGGCCAGCAGGTCGGCGTCGCGGAAGGCGTCGCTCATGCCGTGCCCCGTCACCGGATCGCGGTGGTACGCGGCATCTCCCACCAGCGCCCAACCCGGTCCCGCTCCGGCCCGCACCAGGTTGGGCAGGGCGACGGCGCCTCGCGCCCGGGTCGTGCGCCTGCGGCCCGGGAGGCGAGCGGCCAGCGTCGGCACGTCTCGCAGCAGGACGTCGAACGCCTCGTCGACGTCCGCGGCCGCGCGTCGGCGCCGCGCGCGCCGCCTCGGCGGGCCCGCAGACCCACACGCACGCCTCGCCACCGTGCGTCGGGAACACCCCGCCGAACGCCCGGTCGCCGAGGTGGTACTCGAGGCGCGGCCAGTCGCCCGCCACGTAGGTGTAGTGGGTCGAGCCGAGGGGCTCCTCGGCGCGGAGCGTGCGCGCGCCCACCGCCCGGGCGATCCGCGACCGCAGCCCGTCGGCCCCGACGACGAGGCGCCCGCCGAGCTCGTGGCGGCCGGCGCCGTCCCGGGCCACCACCCCCGAGACCCGGCCCGAGCCCGTCCGCGTCACATCCTCGACCGTGACGCCCGTCCGGACGTCGGCGCCCGCGGCGCGGGCCGCGTCGACGAGCAGCGCGTCCAGCACCGTGCGCCGAGGCGCGACCAGGGCGTCGACCCCGTGGCGCGCCGCGAGCCGGCGGGTCACGACGCCGTCGGCGTCGTGGAACGAGATGTCACGGAGGGCGGGAGCACCGGATGCGAGCACCCGGTCGAGCAGGCCCCAGCGCTGCAGCTGCACGACGCCGCTCCGGGCGATCGCGTGGGTCGACAGCGTGTCCGCCGGGAAGGTGGCGCGGTCGACGAGCACGACGTCGTGGCCGGCGCGGGCGAGCAGCAGGGCGGTGGCCGCCCCGGCGCAGCGGGCGCCGACCACGATCACGTCGTGCCGCTCGGCTGGGCGGGTGGGGGAGCGCATCGCCAGGTCTCCTGTCCTGAGGGTGAGGCACCGACGCCTCTCCGACGACGATGCGCCCGTCCCCGCGCGCACGCTTGGAGCAGACGTGGAGAGCAGCTGGAGACACCTCTCGCCAGGGGCCCGCGCCGGCCGCTTCCGGGGACGATGGCCGCACGCGCCGTCGGCCCGCGGCGCCGTGGCCCGTCTGGCGGGACGGCCGCAGCGCGTCACCTACCATTCGCCTCCGTGACCGCGCTCGACCACCTGGGGGCCACCGAACTGCGGGCGACCGTACAGGCCTACCGCGATGCCCTGGCCGCCCACCGCGAGCCGATCAACCGCTTGAACGTCTACCCCGTGCCCGACGGCGACACGGGCACGAACATGTCGCTCACCCTCGTCTCGGTGTGCGACGACGTCGAAGCCGCCGGCGACGGCCTGGCCGACGTCTGCGCGGCCATCTCCAAGGGATCGCTCATGGGGGCCCGGGGCAACTCGGGCGTGATCCTGTCGCAGGTGCTGCGAGGCCTCGTCTCGGTCGTGGCCGACGAGGGCGGCGCCGGCGGGCCCACGGTGGCCCGGGCGTTGCGGGCGGCCACCGACGCCGCCTACCAGGCCGTCATGCGGCCCGTCGAGGGCACCATCCTCACGGTCGTGCGCGAGGCGACCGAGGCGGCCGAAGCCCTCGTGGCCGACGACGGAGACGCCGGCCTGGTCCCCGTGCTCGAGACCGCCCGCGACGCGGGGCAGGTGGCGCTCGACAAGACCCCCGACCTGCTGCCCGTCCTCGCCGAGGCGGGGGTCGTCGACGCCGGGGGCACGGGGTTCCTGCTGCTGATCGACGCCATGCTCCATGTGTCCGACGGGCGGCCGATCCCCGAGCCGAGGGTGGGGGAGGGGGCGGTGCGGCCCGATGCCCACCTCGTGCACGCGTCGGTCGACGAGGCCCACGACAGCGTGTCCGACCTGCGCTACGAGGTCATGTACTTCCTCGAGGCGAACGACGAGGCCATCCCGGCGTTCAAGGACGTGTGGGCCGGCATCGGCGACTCGATCGTGGTCGTCGGCGGCGACGGCATCTGGAACTGCCACATCCACACCGACGACATCGGCGCCGCCATCGAGGCCGCGGTCGACTGCGGCCGGCCCCGGCAGATCCGCGTGACCGACCTCATGGAGCAGATCGAGGAGGAGCGCTGGGTCCGCGACGCGGGCGTCGACGACATGGTCGAGGTGCCGCCCCACATCAGCGAGCCCGTGACCACGGCGGTCGTCGCCGTGGCGGCGGGCGACGGTATCAAGCGGATCTTCTACAGCCTCGGCGTCCAGGGCATCGTGGCGGGCGGCCAGTCGATGAACCCGTCGACCGCCGACCTGCTCGCCGCGGTCGAAGCCGTGCCGGCCGACGAGGTCGTCATCCTGCCCAACAACAAGAACATCATCCCCGTGGCCGAGCAGGTCGACGCCCACACCGACCGCACGGTCCGCGTCGTGGCGACCCGGGGCATCGCCGAGGGGTTCGCCGCCCTCATGGGCTACGACCCCGAGGCGCCGGCCGACGACAACGCCAAGGAGATGACGGCGCTGTCGGGCAACGTGCTCGCCGGCGAGATCACGCGGGCCGTGCGTGACTCGACCAGCGACGTCGGGCCGATCAAGGAGGGCGACTACCTCGGCATCGCCCGCGACGGCATCCGGGCGGTCGAGTCGACCGTGGCCGACGCCGCCATCCGGCTGCTCGACGTGCTGGTGACCGACGACCACGAGATCGTGACCGTGATCGAGGGCGACGGCGCCACCCCGGCCGACACCCGCGCGATCACCGAGTGGCTGGGCGAGCACCGTCCGGGCGTCTCGCCCGAGGTCCACCACGGGGGGCAGCCGCTGTACCCGTACCTGCTCGGCGTCGAGTAGCCCGGCGGGACACGCGACCCGATGACCGACGGGCCCATCACCCTCGGCGAGCTGGCCACCTGGCCGGTCACCCGCCTCAACGGGGTGGGCGACCGCAAGGCCGAGGGGCTGGCCACGCTCGGGGTCACCTCGATGTTCGACCTGCTCACCTACTACCCCCGGCGTTACGTCGACCGCACGCACGAGGCCCGCATCCGCGACCTGGTGGTGGGCGAGGAAGCGATGGTGCTGGTCACCGTCGTGCGGGCGACCTCGCGCCGGACGCGGGGTCGCCCGCCCAAGGTGCTGGTCACCGCCGACGTGCGCGACGACAGCGGGACGCTGCGGGTCACGTTCTTCAACCAGGCGTGGCGCGAGCGCCAGCTGGCCGAGGGGCTGACCGTCGCGCTGTTCGGCAAGGTCGAGCTGTTCAGCGGGCGCAAGCAGATGACCAACCCGGTCGTCGACCTCATCGGCAACCGGACGGGGCGCATCGTGCCGATCTACCCGCAGTCCGAGAAGGCCCGCCTGTCGACGTGGGAGATCGGCGACTGGGTGGCCGAGGCCCTGCGCCGGTCGGCGCGGCGGGGGCTGGCCGATCCGGTGCCCGAGTGGGTGCTCGACCGGTACGACCTCGTGACCCGGCCCGAGGCGTTCGCCGGCATCCACGCCCCCGAGTCGATGGCGCACAAGGAGGTGGCCCGTCGCCGGCTCGTGCTCGACGAGCTGCTGCGCGTCCAGCTCGCCCTCGTCCAGCGCAAGCGGCACATCGAGCGCACCACCCGCGGCATCGCCCAGGTCACCGACGGCCCGCTGCTCGACGCGTTCCTCGAGCGCCTGCCGTTCGACCTCACCGCCGACCAGCGGGCGGCCGTCACCGAGATCGGCGCCGACCTGGCGGCGGCCCACCCGATGCACCGGCTGCTGCAGGGCGACGTCGGCAGCGGCAAGACGGTCGTCGCCGTGTGGACGCTGCTCGCCGCCGTGCAGGGTGGCCACCAGGGGGCGTTCATGGCGCCGACCGAGGTGCTGGCCGAGCAGCACGCCCTCGGCATCCGTGCGCTGCTGGCCGACGTCGAGGTGCCCGACGCCGGCACGTCGCTGTTCGGTGCCCGGCCCGTGCGGGTCGAGCTGCTGACCAACAAGGTCGGCGCGGCCGACCGTCGTCGCATCCTCGCCGCCCTGGCCGCGGGTGAGGTCGACGTCGCCATCGGCACCCACGCCCTCATCCAGGAGGGCGTCGAGTTCGCCTCGCTGGGTGCGGTCGTCATCGACGAACAGCACCGCTTCGGTGTCGAGCAGCGGGCGGCGCTGCGTGACAAGGCCGGTGGCGGACCCGTGCCCGACGTCCTCGTCATGACGGCCACGCCGATCCCGCGCACCGCGGCCATGACGGTCTACGGCGACCTCGACGTGACGGTGATCCGCTCGCTTCCCGCGGGCCGCCAGCCCATCGTCACGACCTGGGCCCGCACCGAGGCCGACGAGTCGGAGACGTGGGCCGCGGTGCGCCGCGAGGTCGCCGCGGGGCGGCAGGCCTACGTGGTCACGCCGCTCATCGAGGAGTCGGACAAGCTCGAGGTGCGGTCGGCCGAGGACACGTTCGCCGAGCTCGCCGCGGACGAGCTCGAGGGGCTGCGGCTCGGCCTGCTGCACGGCCGCCTCGGCTCGGCCGACAAGGACGCGACCATGCACCAGTTCCGCGAGGGGCGCCTCGACGTGCTGGTCGCCACCACGGTCATCGAGGTGGGGGTGGACGTGCCCAACGCGACCGTGATGGTGATCCTCGACGCCGACCGCTTCGGGATCGCCCAGCTCCACCAGCTCCGCGGCCGCGTCGGGCGGGGGAGCGAGCAGTCGTGGTGCTACCTGGTGAGCGCGTCCGACACTCCCGAGGCCGAGGCCCGGCTGGGCGCGCTGGTCGAGTCGACCGACGGGTTCGCCCTCGCCGAGGTCGACCTCGACCTGCGGGGCGAGGGCACGATCATGGGCGAGCGGCAGAAGGGCCGCAGCGACCTCAAGCTGGCCTCGCTCCGCCGTGACCGCGAGTGGGTCGAGCGGGCCCGAGAGGCGGCGTTCGCCATCGTCGACGGCGAGGGCGGGGACGGCGGCGGGCTCGAACGGCACCCCGACCTGCTCGACGAGGTGGCCCTGTTCCTCGACGACGAGGACCAGGACTTCCTGCTCAAGGGCTAGGCGGGGTTCTCCCACCTGCGGTCGAGCGCCTGATATGGCGCCTGACCAGCACTTTCGCCTTTCGTCGCTGTTCGACGTTTGGCGTCGTTTCTCGTCGTGCTGAGGACCTGGTGAGGACCGATGCACGGCGCAACAAGCGGGCGCACGTTGCACCCGCCTCGTCGCCGTGCTCGCCGACGCGGTCGACCTGCTCGACGACATGGCGGCCGGTCGGTGACCACCGAGGACCAGCTCGCTGCGCTCAACTGGCTGCTCGACCTCTAGCAGGTCTGGCAGCGCGTTCCGACGGGTACGACGTGAGGACGTCCCCAGCGACGTCCAGCGTCCCCGGACTCCCAGGCCCGGGGACGCTGCGCGTCTCGCCAAGCCGGCCCACCCAGTTCAGCAGGGACACCGCCCCGTCGGCCTACTGGTCGGGGGACGGTTCCGCGTGTTGGTCGAGTTCGTCGACGAGCCGGCGCACCCGGGCCCGGTGGCGCGAGTACCCCGGTGGGCCTCAACGGTCGCAGCACTTCGCCCGGAAGGTCGACGCTGAGCGGCACCTGGTCGACATCCGGTCGGCCGTCACCCCCGACGACGCGCACCTCATCCGGCGTGCTGAGGACCGGCTGAGGACCGGAACGGAGCCGGAGTAGCCGGATGCCCAGGTCAGAGGCGGTGTCAACGCCACATCGCGCCTTTCCTGCTCAAGGGCTGAGCCTGACGAGGTCGGGAGGGTCAGGCCGTGACCAGGGTGGCTGCGGCGGCGAGGCCTGCTCTGACGATCAGTGACTCGGGCACGGCTTCGTAGGTTGCGCCGTCGATCTCGAGTGTCCGGCAGGTGTTGGTGCCGCAGACGGAGCAGCACCGGCTTCCGGAAGACCTCCGCGCCGACCCGATTCCTCGAGCGGCCGCCCCGCGATCCAGATCCGGTTGGATTCGGTCGGTGCCTGATCGAACGTGTCCTGGTCGTAGAGCGGCCGTCTCGAGCGGTGGGCTGGATGTCGAGCGGTCGAAGCACGTCAGTGAGTCTGGCCACGGCGTGCTCGACGGCCGCCTGTGTCGAACCGCAACGCGGGCATGTCTCGCCACCGCTGACCAGTCGCTGCCAGACGATGGGCAGCGCTACGGCGGGCGCAACTGTCGTGTCGCCGGGGTCGCACGCCGGACCGCATCCGCACGTCGTCGTTGTCGCCATCGCTGCCTCCCGGGCCACACCACGGACACTCTCCGCACCCACATCGTCGATCCCACGCACCGCCGTGCACAGAGCCGAGGCTGCTCGCGAGCCGCCGACCCGCCGACGGCAGCGCGGCGTCACCACGCTTCGTCGTGGCAGCCGTTGGAGCGCTCGGGCCACCAGTCGCTACTCAAGGGCTGATCACGGCCTTGTGTGGGGAGAACCTGAACGCAATCTTCAGCCAATCCTCAGGCCGAGCGTGGGATCGCTTCAGCTCGCGCACCGACAGTGGGACCATGCCAAGACGACTGGTGTCTCTGTTCGCACCGCTGGCGGTAGCTGCGCTCGTCGTGGTGACCGCCGGGGCGAGCGCCGGGGCGACGACGGCGCCCATCGACCTCCTGGCCGGGCAGTCGGCCGACGTCGGAGACGTCACCGTCCAGAGCGACGGCACCCGGGTCCGACTCCTGACCCGCACCGACGGCGCCTGCATCGCCGGGCTGCACGCGGCCGTCGCCGGCTCGCCGCAGTTGATCCCGCAGACGAAGCGGGGCAACGCCATCCCCGGCCGGTTCCCGATCGCCCGGGAGTACACGCCCTGCACGACCGAGGCCGAGGTCTTCGTGCCGTTGTCGGGCATCCCCGGCTACGTCCCGGGACAACCCATCTACGTCGCCGTCCACGCCGACGTGGTCATGCCCACGGGCGAGACCGACTCGGCGTGGGCCGAGGGCACCGGGTTCCCGGGGGCGAACTGGTCGAGCTACACCGACGTCGCGTTGCTTCCCACGGTGCTCACCTTCGACGAGGTCACCCTGGCCGACGGCGCAGAGCAGCCCGTCGCCGCCGGCTACGGCGGACTGGCGTGGGACCAGGTCGGCATCTACAACCCGAACGGTGTGTGGGGGTACGCCGTCAAGTCCGAGTCGAACCTCGCCTTCATCGCCGAGGCATCGACCTTCGAGGTGGCGGGCTACCCGTCACCGGCCGGCTCGCCGGCACTGATCGAGGGTGACATGGCCTTCGTCGGCGCCTGGTTCTCCTCGGCGCAGCGGGAGGACCTGCCCGTCACGGTCAGCGCCTACGACGACGGGGTGCTCGTCGGCCAGCAGGTCATCTCGGTCGACAGGAACGGACCCACCTGGTTCGGCTTCGACGATGCCAACGACGGCCAACGCTTCGAGAGCATCGACCGCCTCGAGATCAACGCCAACGACGGCGACCCCGCCACGCGGGACTACTTCGGGCTCGACGACCTGACCTTCTTCCCCGGTCTGGGCTGACCGGGCGCGAGCCCAAGGACGGCACCGGCCGTCAGCCACCGATGCCCGTCTGCGGCGGTCGGCGGGCCCAGGCCCACCGACCGCCCGACGATCACTCGAGGCCGCACTCCTCGGCCATGTACTCGTCGACCCGGTCGGAGGCTTCCTGCATCGCCTCGGTGTCGAAGGCGGCGAGGGCTTCGGGGTCGGGGTTCTCGAGATCGATGTCCTCGAGGCCGTCGAGGGCCGACACGAGCTGGTCCCAGTCGTCGGCGATCTCGGCGGGCGGATCCATCGAGCGGATGCGATCGAGAGCCTCGCTGAACTGCTCGCTGGTGGGATCGTCGATCGAGTCGAACGTCTCGTTCAGCGAGTCGGCCTGGTCGCAGAAGTCGTCGCCGCCGCCGCTGGCGGTGTCGTCGTCGTCGTCGCCGCAGGCGGCGAGGCCGACCAGCAGCGCCGGCACGGCCGCGAGGCCGAGGACACGGCGGGCGAGGGTCGAGCGGGATGTGTTCATCGGGTGTGCTCCGTTGGCTGTCGTGTTGCGGACTCGGGTACCTGATCACGACGCGTGGGCCCCGGCGACGGGGAAGACCCCCGGACCGGCGGACGTGCGTCGGGGCTCGCCGAGATCATTCGTCCTCGGGGACGAGGAGGTCCCAGCGGTCGAGGCAGTCTTCGCAGCGGTAGACGACCAGGTCACCGGGCTCCCACGAGCGTTCGGACGGTGGGTAGGAGATCAGGTGCGCCCGTCCGCCGCAGTCGACGCACGTGATCACCGGATCGACCTCCACCGGCGCGCACGCTAGTGGACCGCGCCACGGGCGGACGCCCGCCCTGGCCGCGGCGGCCTCAGGTCCCGCCGCGGCGGCGTCGCTGGTGCTCGGAGAACCGCTCGACGCCCGCGCCGAGGTCACCGGCGAGGATCACCTCGCGGCCGAGGCGGTCCTCGTTGGCGAGCGCCTCGGCCACGCCGAGGCCCAGGCCGTCGTACACCGCCCGACGGTCGCTCACCACGCACGCCCACGGCGCCGCGGCGATGCCCTCGGCCAGCTCGACCGCGGCGTCGAGGGCCGTGCCGTCGGGCACCAGCCGGTCGACGAAGCCCATCCGCTCGGCCTCGGCCGCACCGAGCTCGCGCCCGGTCAGGATGAGGTCGAGCGCACGCCCCAGCCCGACGATGCGCGGCAGGCGGTACGTGCCGCCGTCGACGAGGGGCACACCCCAGCGCCGCTCGAGGCAGCCGAAGCGCGCCCCCTCGCCGGCGACGCGCAGGTCGCACCACGCGGCCAGCTCCATCCCGCCGGCCACGCACCAGCCCTCGATGGCGGCGATCACCGGCTTGGACAGCGCGAGGCGAGTCGGACCGAGCGGGCCGCTGTCGCGCAGGCGGGGCAGGTCCCGCAGGTTGGCACCCGCACAGAACGCCGCGGTGTCGCCCGTGAGCACCGCCACCCGGGCGTCCTCGTCGTAGTCGAACGCCACGAGCTCGTCGTGCAACCGCTGCGCGGTCGCCGTGTTGATGGCGTTGCGCACCTTCGGCTGGTCGATCCTGATCACGCGCACCGGGCCCGTCATGCCACGAGGATGCCACCCCGCCCACCGGCGGACCGCGGGAAGCCGGGTACCTTCCCCGCCATGCGCGTCGTGGCCGGGAGCGCCCGGGGTCGGCCCCTGGTGGCACCACCCGGCGATCGCACCCGTCCGACCACCGACCGCGTGCGCGAGGCGATCTTCAACGCCCTGTGGAGCCGCGGCGTCCTCGACGGCGCGGCGGCCGTCGACCTGTTCGCCGGCAGCGGCGCCCTCGGGGTCGAGGCGCTGTCGCGGGGTGCGGCGCACGTCACGTTCGTCGACGACGACCGCGGTGCGCTCCACGCCGTGCGGCGCAACGTGGACGCCTGCGGCGTCGCGGACCGGGCCACGGTCGTGGCGGACCGGGCCGAGCGGTGGCTGGCGGCGCTGGCTCCGGGCACCCGGTTCGACCTGGCCTTCTGCGACCCGCCGTACGCCTACGACGGATGGGCGGGCCTGCTCGCCGCGCTGCCCGCGGCCCTCGTCGTGGTCGAGTCGGACGGGCCTGTCGAGCTGCCGCACGGCTGGACGTTCGACCGCGAGGCCCGATACGGCGGTACCTGGGTCGGCTTCGCCGAGCCCCCCGCCGTGTGACGCCGGTGACCTCCATGTCGGGGTGCGCGGGGTGACGTGGATTACGTTGGACCCGTCCACCCGCGGCCCGCCGCGTGCGCCGTGACCAGGAGCCGATCAGTGACGACCGTCCTCTACCCCGGGTCGTTCGACCCGATCCACAACGGGCACATCGAGATCATCGAGGTCGCCTCCCGCCTGTTCGACGAGGTCGTCGTCGCCGCGGTCCGGAACCCGCAGAAGGGCACGCCGCTGTTCACGCTCGAGGAGCGTCAGGGACTGATCGCGGACGCCACGGCCCACCTCGACAACGTGCGCATCACCATGTTCTCGAGCCTGGTGGTCGACCTGGCCCGTGAGGTGGGTGCCGACTTCATCGTGAAGGGCCTGCGGGTCGTGTCCGACTTCGAGTCCGAGCTGATGATGGCCCAGATGAACAAGCGGGTGTCGGGGGTGGACACGCTGTTCATCCCGTCGGGCTCGTCGCACTCCTACCTGGCGTCGAAGCTCATCCGCGAGATCGCCCGCTACGGGGGTGACATCTCGTCGATGGTGCCCGCGTCGGTCGCCAAGCTGCTCACCGACAAGTATCAGGCGGGAGAGGTCGGTTGACGGGCGACGACGACCACGATCACTCCTTCGAACACAACTTCGACGCCCGCGTGGCCGAGCGCGCACCCGGCGGCGATGTCGAGGCGCTGCTGCACGAGCTGCACAGCCTGATCGACACCGCCCGCCCCGCGCCCCTGTCCACGCAGGTCAAGGTCGACCGCGACGAGGCGCTCGACTTGCTCGACCAGGCCATCGAGCGGCTGCCCGAGGAGGTGCGCGCCTCGCGGTGGCTGCTCAAGGATCGCGAGGACTTCCTCGACCGCACCCAGCGCGAGGCCGACGACATCCTGGCCGCGGCGCGGGGGCAGGCCGAGCGGATGGTGCAGCGGTCCGAGGTGATGAAGGCAGCCGAGGCCAAGGCCCGCCGCATCGTCGAGAACGCTCGGACCGAGGCCAGCCGCCAGCGCAACGAGGCCGACGACTTCTGCGACAAGCGCCTGGCCCAGCTCGAGACCGTGCTCGAGCGCACGATGACGATCATCGCCTCGGGCCGGGCCAAGCTGCGTGGCCCCGCGGGCGAGGGCCTTCCACCCACGGTGACCCCGGGCGAGCCGTCCCGACGCAGTGCGGCCGAGCCCGACGCCGCCGACGACGACGGAGCCACGTCGGGCTTCTTCGACCAGGATCGCCACTAGGGCGTGTCCTGAGTCATGGTGCACGTCTCTCCGGCCAGATTCGCCGCTGGCGGCGTCCTCGTCCTCGACTTGGCTTCGGCTAGGCCTTCGTCCAGCGTCCTTGCCAGCGACGAATCTGGCTCGGAGATCCGCACACCGGACTCACAGGACACGCCCGCCTAGCTCTCCTGTAGAGTCCGCGGATCCCGTCTGGCGGCGGCGGAGAAGCTGGGGACGAGCGGACAGCGGGGGCTGCAGTGGTCGCAACGGACGTTTCGGTGGCAGCCGACGCATCGGACGGTTCGGGCGGTCCCGTCGCATCGGACGTTCGCGTCCATCGCTTGCGGGACCTCGATCGCAATCAGCGGCTCTTCGCCCTGGGCCTCGGCATAGCCCTGGCGCTGGCGCCGCTGGTCGCCCTGATCCACTACGCACCCCACTGGTACCCGGCCGGCGATCCGGCGCTCATGGGCCTGCGCTCGCTCGACGTGGGGACCAGCCGCACGCCGCTGATCGGCCAGCCCTCGCTGTCGTTCACCTACGTGGACGGCCAGACGGTGAGCCACCTGGGTGGCGTGCATTTCTACCTGATGGCGCCGTTCGTGCACCTGCTGGGCGTGCGCCTGGGGATGATCGTGGTGTCGGTGCTCATCACCGGCGCCTGCCTGCTGGTGGCGGGCTGGGTGGGGTTCCGCCAGCTGGGACCGGCCGGTGGTGCCATCACGGCGGTGGTGCTCGGCGCGGTGAGCTTCACCACCGGGGCTTCGGCGCTGGTGAACCCGGTCAGCTCGAACATCGCCGGCTACCCGTTTCTGCTCTCGGCCTTCCTCATGTGGGCGCTCGTGTGCGGTGACCTGCGCCTGGTGCCCCTAGCGGTGGCCGTGGTGTCGTTCACGGCGCTGCAGCACCTGTCGGTGCTCCCGGCGCTGGTCGTGATGGTGGCCCTGGGCACGGCGCTGGCGCTGTGGCTGGTGGTCATCCCTCGTGTGCGCGCCTCGGCCGAGGAGCGGCGCCGACTGCTGCCCTGGCTGCTCGGTGCGGTCGGGGCAGCGGTGGTCCTGTGGGGACCGGTGTTGCTGCAGAACCTGGTGGGGAACGCGCCGAACCTGAACGCGCTGGTCCGTTTCGCCGGAAGCTCCGAGCGGCCCAAGCTGGGCTACAAGATGGCGGCCCGCCACGTCGCCCACGCCATCGGACTGCCGCCGTCGCTGGGACAGACCGATCTGATGGGCGACGACCTGTTCGCCCAACCCGGGCCGGGGACGTGGCTGAGCGCCCTCGCCGTGCTTGCCCTGGTCGCCTACGTGACCTGGCGGTGGCGCACCTCCCACCCGCAGCAGGCGCGCCTCGGGATGATGACCCTGGCGCTGGTGCTGGCCGGACTGGTCGGCAGCGCCGCCGTCCCCGCCGGTCACGAGGAGCGCCGGATCGTCTTCTACTGGTGGATCTTCCCGCTGGTGGCCTTCATCGCCATCCTGATCGGCCTGGGCGGACGGGACCTCCTGCGCCAGGTGCTCGACGACCGCCCGGCCTTGCTGCAGCGGGCGCGTCCGCTGGCCTTCGGCGCCGCCATCGCCGTCGTGGCCGTGCCCGCCCTGGTCAACCCCCACATCGACCGGTGGTCCAACTCGACGTACGCGGCCTACGACCCCTTCCCCGCCGAGGTTCTCGACGCCGTGGCCGACCAGGTGCTGGACAACACCCGCGAACTCGACCTTGAGGGCCAGACCGTGCTCATGTCCCGCAAGCCGGCGTTCGACATCGGCATCGACTCGGCCCTCAACCTCACCCTCCACCAGCGGGGCATGGACCTGCGCTACCCGGACTACCAGGGTCTGTTCGTCGACGACGAGTGGCTGGTGAACCCCGACGAGGTGCAGAACGGCCTGGTCCTCGTGCTCGACTCGCCTGTCTACGGCATCGAGCCCGAGCCGGCGCCGCCCGGCGAGGTGATCGCCGAGGAGGAGGTCCCCATGGGTTTCTCCTATTTCGCCCACTGGGACCACAAGCTGGACGCCCCCGAGGAGGCGACCCTGCGGGTCTACCTCCTCGACCGCGACGAGCTCCTCGACTGGACCACCTCCCGCGAGCTGGCTGGCCAGCCCGACCCGCCCGAGGAAGCTCCCCTCCCCGATGCCTCGGCCGAGGTGTAGTGACGATGGACCTTGTTGATCGGGTCCGCTGAATGAGGGAGCCCCCTGGGCGAGTGTGCGGCGGCATCCATCCCGCGTTCGGCGACCACCAGTGCCGTGTCAGGCGACGTTTGCGCTGCCTCAGGCCGGCCAGGTTCGCCGCTCGCGGCGTCCTCGTCCTCGCCGCACAACGCGTGTGCCGTCGTCCTGCGTCCTCGCGAGCGACGATCCTGACTCGGCCTGAGCCAACGGACGTCCCCTTACACGGCACTAGCCTGATCGCCGTGCCCGCCCCCTTCGCCGTCTCCACGGGCGAGCTGTTCCGGCATCCCGGGGCCCGCCATCCGCTGACCCTGGCCGGGCGACTGCCCGATCTCGCCTTGTCGACCACCCGGCTGGCCGACGACGACGTGGTCGTCGAGGTCGTGCTCGAGGCCCAGGGCGAGGCCGTGACCGCCACCGGCACCGTGACGGCCCACTGGGTGGGGGAGTGCCGCCGTTGCCTCGAGGTGACCGAAGGCGTCGTGACCGTCGAGCTGAGCGAGGTCTTCGAGCCCGACCCGGTCGAGGGCGAGACGTACCCGATGGGACGCGACGACGTCGACCTGCAACCCGCCGTCCGCGAGGCGCTCGCCCTCGCCCTCCCGCTCGCCCCGCTCTGCCGCGAGGACTGCCCGGGCCCCGACCCCGAGTCCCATCCGGTCACCACGGCCCCCGACCCCTCCGCGCCGGACGACGAGCCGGCCCCGGCGGACCCGCGCTGGGCCGCACTCGACGCCCTGCACTTCGACACCAACTGAGCTCGCCCGGTCCGGGCGACACCGTGGTCGCCGACCACCGCGACCTCGCCCGGCGCGGTGTGGCCCGGGTCGCGGGACGGGCCGGTGCGTCGCCCACCGTCGGTTCGACGGTTCGGGCTGAGCGCCGCTAGTCTTTCCTCTCCGTGCCCGCGAGGCGGGCGAGGCGCGCGCCCTCCGGCGCCCCCACCACGAGACGTCGCAGGAAGACTCCCATGGCCGTCCCCAAGAAGAAGACCTCCAAGGCCAAGAGCCGCAGCCGTCGGGCCAGCGCCTGGCGCCTCGACAAGCCGGCCCGCAGCGTCTGCCCGCGCTGCAACTCCGCGAAGGTGCCCCACGTCGTGTGCGGCAACTGCGGTTGGTACGGCGGCCGAGTGGCCGTCGAGGTCGACTGATCGCTCCACGCCCACGGTCACTCCGCTGAGCGCGCCAGACACCACGAGCGCGGGCACCGACTCGCTGCCCATCGCCATCGACGCCATGGGCGGCGACAACGCGCCCGGGGCCATCGTCGAGGGCGCCATCCAGGCGGCGGCCGAGCTGGGTGTCGGCGTCGTGCTGGTCGGTCGGCCCGAGGTGGTCGACCCGCTCCGCGGCGACCTCGAGCTCATTGCGGCATCGCAGGTCATCGGGATGGACGCCGACCCCGGGTCGAGCGTCCGCACGATGAAGGACTCGTCTCTGGTCCGGGCCGCCGAGGCGGTGCGCGACGGGCGGGCCTCCGCCATGATCTCGGCCGGCAACACCGGCGCCACGATGGCGTCGGCGCTGCTGCGCATGGGCCGCATCAAGGGCGTGTCACGCCCGGCGATCGCCACGCCGATCCCGGTGCCCGGCTCGACGCCCACGGTGCTGCTCGACGCCGGCGCCAACGCCGAGTGCCAGCCGGCCTGGCTGGTCCAGTTCGCCCAGATGGGGGCGGTCTTCGCCCGCGAGCGGTATGGCATCGCCGCGCCCCGGGTCGGCCTGCTGTCGATCGGCGAGGAGTCCTCGAAGGGCAACCCCCTGGTCAAGGAGGCCCACGCCCTGCTGGCCGAGGACGGGGCCCTCGACCGGGCCGGCGCCCGGTTCATCGGCAACGTCGAGGGCCGCGACATCATGACGGCCGACATCGACGTGGTCGTGACCGACGGCTTCACGGGCAACGTCGCCCTGAAGACCCTCGAAGGCGGCATGAAGGCCCTGGTCAAGGCGGTGCTCGACGCTCTCGGCACCACTGAAGTGGCCGATCGGGCGTTCGAGTCGCTGCTGCCGCTCTACGCCACGCTCGACCCCGACAACACCGGCGGCGCCATGCTGCTCGGGGTCGACGGGGTGTGCATCATCAGCCACGGATCGTCCTCGGCGACGGCGATGGTGAACGCCACCCGCGTGGCGCGGGAGCTGGTCGAGGCCGACGTGGTCGGCCACCTGCGCGCGGCCGTCGCGCCGCGCTGACCGACCCGATCCTTCACAAGCGCACAAAGTCGAGCCTCGCTACACTGCCCGCCGTTCTCGTCCCCGCGGGAAGCAACCTCGTTGCGCTGTCGGCGGCGAAGCCGCCGACGACAAGACGTCGTGACCGATCCGAAACCTCGTCCAAGACCAGGAGTAGCCGAGTGCCCGCCGAGACCCATGTCGAACGCAGTCCGATGGATCGTCAGCAGGTCTTCGACCTGATCCGCGACCGCCTCTCCGACATCCTCGAGGTCGAGCCCGCGACGATCCACGAGGGCGACTCGTTCACCGACGACCTCGACGCCGACTCGCTGGCCCTGATCGAGCTGGCCGAGGCGCTCGAGGAGGAGCTCGGCGAACGCAGCGTCGGCTTCCGCATCGAGGACGAAGATCTCGAGGACATCAAGACGGTGCGCGACGCCGTCGACTACGTCCTCGCCCGGCTGTAGGACCAGCACCATCCCACTCCCCGTCAACCGACTCGACGAACTCGCCGAACGTCTGGGCGTCACCCTCGACAGCCCCGACGTCCTGGCACCGTCGCTCGTCCACAGGTCGTGGTGCGCCGAGAACCCCGGCCACGACTCGAACGAGCGGCTCGAGTTCCTCGGTGACGCGGTGCTGGGGGTGATCATCACCGACCACGCCTTCCACGCCTATCCCGACCTCAGCGAGGGCGAGCTGACCGACGTCCGCAAGGCCGTCGTGAACGCAGTGACCCTCGCCGAGGTGGCCGACGAGCTGAGCCTCGGCGACTACCTGCTCCTCGGCAAGGGGGAGGAGCAGTCGGGCGGTCGTGAGAAGCCCTCGATCCTGGCCGACGCCCTCGAGGCCGTGCTCGGCTCGGTGTACATCTCGGCCGGCATGCAGGAGGCGCACGCCCTCGTGCTCCGCCTCCTGGGCACGCGGGTGGCCGAGGCCCACGCCGGGGGGCCCGGCGGGCAGGACTACAAGAGTCGGCTGCAGGAGCTGGCGGCCCGCCGGTTCGACGAGCAGCCCAAGTACGAGACCCTGGCCGAAGGGCCCGACCATGCTCGGCGGTTCCACGTCACCGTGAACGTCGGCGGCATGCCCCGAGGCATCGGCGACGGCCGGTCGAAGAAGCAGGCCGAACAGGTCGCCGCGCGCGACGCCTACACCACGCTGGTGGCCGAGTTGGAGAACGAAGATGCCTGAGCTCCCCGAGATCGAGACCCTCCGCCGAGGTCTCGAACGCGAGACGGTGGGGCGGCGCGTCAAATCGGTCGATGTACCGGTCGCCAAGGCGATCCACCGCAACGGTTCGCGCAAGGCGTTCCAGGCCCGGCTCGAGGGCGTGAAGATGAAGGGGGTGGACCGGCGCGGCTCGCTGCTCGTGTTCACGCTCGACAGCGGCGAGCTGCTGGTCGTCGACATCGGCTCCACGGGCCGCCTGCAGCGGGCCGCGCCCAAGGACGAGATCACCAAGGACACGCAGATCGTGATGTCCTTCACCCAGGGCGGCCAGCTCCGCATGGCCGACTCCGAGGGCACGGCCGAGGCGTTCGTCGTGACGCCCGACCTGCTCGTCGAGGAGGCGCCCGCGCTGGCGCACCTCGGGCTCGATCCCGTGGCCTCCCCCGTGTCCTGGACCGCCTTCGCCCAGTCGTTGGTCAACCACCGCACCGAGAAGCTCAAGCCGCTGCTCATGGACCAGTCGTTCGTGGTCGGGCTCGGCGGGCTCTACGCGGACGAGATCCTCCACGACGCCGGCCTCCGGCCCGACCGCGAGGTGTCGACCGTGTCGACCATGGAGATCCGGCGGCTCTACCGGTCGCTCGTCGAGATCCTCCACGAGGCCACCAAGCACCACGGCACGTCCACCGAGCAGCACCCCTTCGCCGACCTGCTCGGCAAGGAGGGCAGCTACCAGGACGAGCTGCAGGTGTGGGGTCGCGACGGCGAGCCGTGCCGGCGCTGCCGGCAGACGGTGACCAAGCAGCGCAGCGGCGGTCGGGTCACCTACTGGTGCCCGAGTTGCCAGGTCTGACCCTGGGTCCCCTCACCCCGGTGAGCCCACCACTCCCCGTGGCATCCCCCGGGCCGGCCCGCGCGCTCACCTAGCCTCGTCTGCGATGTTCCTCAAGGCGCTGACCCTCAAGGGGTTCAAGTCCTTCGCGGAGTCGACCGTGCTCGAGATGCAGCCGGGCGTCACCGTCGTGGTGGGCCCGAACGGCTCGGGGAAGTCGAACGTGGTGGACGCCATCGGCTGGGTGCTCGGGGCGCAGGCCCCGTCCGCTGTCCGCAGCCAGAAGATGGAGGACGTCATCTTCGCAGGCACGTCCAAGCGCCAGGCGCTCGGGCGAGCCGAGGTCAGCCTCACCATCGACAACGGCGCCGGGCTGCTTCCCATCGAGTTCAGCGAGGTGACGGTCACCCGCACCCTGTGGCGATCGGGCGAGAGCGAGTACGCCATCAACAACGTGCCCTGCCGCCTGCTCGACGTGCAGGAGCTGTTCAGCGACACCGGCGTCGGTCGCCAGCAGCACGTGATCGTGGGCCAGGGGCAGATCGACGCGGTGCTCAACGCCCGCCCCGAGGACCGGCGCCTGATCATCGAAGAGGCCGCGGGCGTGCTGAAGCACCGCAAGCGCAAGGAGCGGTCCGAGCGCCGCCTGGCGGCCACCGAAGGCAACCTCACCCGCCTGAACGACCTGCTCCGCGAGGTGCGGCGCCAGCTCCGCCCGCTCGAACGGCAGGCCGACGCGGCCCGCCGCCACGGCGATCTCGTGGCCGAGCTGCGGGCCTTGCAGGTGTTCGTCGCCGGCCGCGAGCTGTCGACCCTCAAGCGCCGTCTCGGCGACGCCACCGCGGCCAAGTCCGAGCTCCGCAACGAGGAGCGCCTGCTCACGACCCGGCTGTCCGAGCTGGACCTGTCCGTGATGGCGGCCGAGTCCGACCTGGCCACGCTCGGGGGCAGCGAGGTCGGCGACGCGTTGGCGCGGGCCCAGGCGCTGCGCGAGAAGGCGCGGGGCCAGCTGGCCCTCCTGGCGGAGCGCCGCCGCAGCGTCGACCGCGAGCGGGCCGCGTCCGTCGACCAGGGGGTCGTCGCCAGCCTCGAGGCCGACGCCGCCCGGCTGGAGGCCGACATCGGCGCGCTGGCCGTCGAGGCCGAGGGCCTCGACCCCGACGCGGCCGCGCTGGCGGGAGCCGAGGCCGAGCTCGCCGCGGCGCACGAGGCGTACGACGCCGAGTGGGGCGAGGGCGTGCCCGCGCCGTCCGGCCGGGCGTCCGAGGTGCGGGGCGAGCTCGGCACGTTGCGCCGCGTGCTCGACCGCGCCGACGCCGACGCCGACAAGGCGCAGCGCCGGGTGGCCAACCTTCGGGCCAAGCTCGAGCGCCTCGACGCCGAGGCGGCGCGCGCCGCCGAGCAGATGGCCTCCCTGCCGCCCGAGGCCGACGTGGTGGGGGCGGTCGCGACGGCGGCGGCCACGCGGGAGTCCGCAGAGCACGCGGCCCGCGCCGCCGAGCAGCGGCGCGACGCGACCCGGGCCGAGCGCCACACGTGGACCGCCCGCGCCGATGCCCTCGGCCAGGCCCTCGACGCCGCCCGCTCCCGGGCCGGCGCCACCCGCCTGGCCGCGGTCGACGGCGTGGTGGGCACGCTGCTCGACCTGGTCGACATCGATCCCGGGTGGGAGGCCGCAGCCGAGGCCGCCTGCGGCGAGGCGCTCACCGCGGTGGTTGTCGACTCCGTGGCCTCCGGCCGCCGGGCCCTCGACGTGCTGGCCGAGGGCGACGTCCCGGGCGCGGTGCTCGCCCTGGGTGTGGCGTCCGCCCGCCGCACGCCACCGCCTGCGGGCGAGCCCGTGCTCGCCCACGTCCGTCCCCGCCGTCCCGAGGTCGCGCCCCTCCTCGACCGCCTGCTCGGTGCGGCCGTGGCGGTCGACGGCGGCTGGACCGTGGCCGTCGACGCCGCGCTCGCCCACCCCGAGGCCGTGGTCGTCACCCGCACGGGCGGCCGATTCGGGCCCGGCGGCTGGCGTGTCTCCACCGACACCACCGGCGCCACCGGCGCCGCCCTCGACGAGGCCCGCGCCCGCGCCGCGTCGGCCGAGGAGGCCGCGTCGGCCGCCGACGCCGCCCATCGCGAGGCCGCGGCCGCCCTGGGCGCGGCCCGCGCCGCCGAGACCGAGGCGGCTGCCGTGCGCGATCGCCGCCAGCGCACCCTCGCGGCCGCGACGGCCGCGGCGGAGCGGGCGGCGGCCGATCGTGACGACACGCTCGCCGAGCTCGACCTCGTCGCCGAGCAGGGCGACGACACCGCCGAGCGCCTGTCCCGCGACCGGGAGCGGGCCGCCGAGCTGGCCGCCGAGCTGCCCCTGCTCGACGCGGAGGAAGCGGCGCGCCGTGAACGGGCCCAGGCGATGGCCGATGCCCGCCACCGGCTCGACGAGCAGGTCCGCCAGGTGGCGCAGCGCCGCACCGAGCTCGACAAGCGGCGCACCGCCATCGCCGACCGCAACACGTTCCTGCGCCGCCGGCTCGCCGAGGTCGAGGACCGACTCGCCGGCTCGGTGGTGGCGCGCCGCGAGGCCGAGGAGCGCCGCGTCGAGCTCGAGGTGGCGGGCACCGCGCTCGACCGGCTGACGGCGTTCGTCGACGAGCGCCTGACCCTCGTCGAGGACCGCCTGGCCGACATGCAGGCGCGGCGCGAGCGGGAGACCGCCGCGCAGCGCACACTGTCGACCCAGCTCGACGGCCAGCGGCGAGAGCGGTCGACGGCCGAGAAGTCCCTGGCGGAGAAGCGCGAGCGCCTCCAGCGCCTCGAGCTCGACGAGGCCGAGATCCGCCTGCGCCTCGAGCAGGCGATCGAGCTGTGCCGCACCCAGCTCGACGTCGAGCCCGAAGCCGCGGTGTCCGCTCCGCAGCCCGAGCTGGCCGACGGCATGACGCCGACGGTGCGGGTGCGCGAGCTCGAGCGCGAGCTGCGGGTCATGGGACCGGTGAACCCGCTGGCGCTCGAGGAGTTCGAGGCGCTGTCCGAACGGCACACCTTCCTCACCGAGCAGCTCGACGACGTGAAGAGCAGCCGCCGCGAGCTCTCGAAGGTCATCCGGGCGATCGACGACGAGATCGTGCGGGTGTTCGCCGCCGCGTTTGCGGATGTCAGCGAGAACTTCGAGCAGCTGTTCGCCACGCTGTTCCCCGGCGGCGTGGGGCGCCTGCGCCTCACCGACCCCGACGACCTGTTGAACACCGGGCTCGAGATCGAGGCCAAGCCGTCGGGCAAGAACGTGAAGAAGCTGTCGCTGCTGTCGGGCGGCGAGCGGTCGCTGACCGCGCTCGCCTACCTGTTCTCGGTGTTCCGCAGCCGGCCGTCGCCCTTCTACGTGATGGACGAGGTCGAGGCGGCCCTCGACGACATGAACCTGCACCGGTTCCTCGACCTCGTGGCCGAGTTCCGACGCGAGGCCCAGCTCATCATCGTGAGCCACCAGAAGCGCACGATGGAGGCCGCCGACTGCCTGTACGGCGTCACGATGCAGTCGGGCGGGTCGTCGAAGGTGGTCAGCGAGAAGGTCGGCGCGGGCGCCTGATCGCAGGCGTCACGCGATCGCCTTGACGCGATCGATCAGGCGGTGGAGGAGCGCGATGTCGACCGACACCCGCGGGTCCGCCACCTCGTGCACGTCGATCATGCCCACCGTGTAGAGGTCCGCGACCAGCACGCGGGTCACCGTGACCGGGGCGCAGATCTCCACGGCCAGCTCGGCGACCGACCGCGCCGTGGCGCAGCACTCGACGATGCGTCGCTGCTCGGCGGGCAGGGTGGCGGACGTCGCTCCGAGCCAGTGCCGTGGACGTGAGCATCGCCTCCAGCGGCAGGTCGACGGCGCGGGAGGGTTGGGTGCGACCCTTGGTGAACAGGTACGGCCGGACGATGCCCGCCTCCAGCTCCCAGGCGTCGTCGTGGCCGCCGGTGTCAGGCATCGCCCGCACCCGTGGTGAGCGAGTTGTACGCGGGGGAGGGGGAGGGAGCGGGGCGCGGCGAGCCGCCGGCGTCGGTCGGGGCCATGGCGCTGTCGGCCGCGCCGGCCCGCGCCCCCGCCGCCACCATCACCCGGGCGGGCAGCAGCACGTGGGCCGCCACCCCACCGAAGCGCGACCCGCTGAGGCGGACCTCGGCCCCGTGGCGCCCGGCCAGACGGCCGACGACGTACAGGCCGAGGAACCGGGACACCGCGAAGTCGTCGACCGGTGGTGCCGCGATCCGGGCGTTGGCCTGGGCCAGGCGGTCGGGCGCCATGCCGAGGCCGGCGTCCTCGACCACCACCCCGTAACGGCCGTCGACGAGGTGACGGCCGGTGACCACCACCCGTTCGGTCGGTGGCGAGAAGGCGAGCGCGTTGTCCACCAGCTCGGCCACCAGATGCGAGATGTCGCTCACTGCGGCGCCCATCACGGCCGCCTGTTCCAGCCGCACGAGGTCCACCCGCGAGTAGTCGGTCGACTCGGCGAGCGCGGCCCGGACGACGTTGACGATCGACACCGGCCGGACCCACGGCCGGGGGACTCCGCCCCGGCGAGGACGAGCATGTTCTCGGCGTTGCGGCGCAGGCGCGTGGCGAGGTGGTCGAGGAGGAACAGGTCCGACAGGGTGTCGGGATCGTCGGTCCGCTCCTCGAGGTGGTCGATCTGGTCGATCTGGCGCGTGATGAGGTTCTGCGTCCGCCGCCCCAGGTTCACGAACACCTCGCTGACGTTGCGGCGCAGCGTCGCCTGCTCGGCCGCCAGGCCGACCGCGGTGCGCTGCACCGCGTTGAAGGCGTCGGTGAGGTCGCCGAGCTCGTCGCGGCTGGGCGCCTCGATCGGCACGGCGACGTCGTCGGCGGCCTCGGGCCCGTTGCTGTGGGCGACGGCGACCGCCCGGGGGAGGACGTCGCGGGCGACGGTGTGGGCGGCCGCGGTCAGGTCCCGGATCGGGCGGACGACGACGCGGTGCAGCAGCGCCGCCAGGACGGCGATGAGGGCCAACGCCGCGGCCCCGAGCACGAGCAGCAGCACCCGGGTCCGCTCGGCGGACGCACCTCGGGCCTCCGCGGTGCTGCTCATGTCGGAGCCGACGTCGTCGGCCAGGGCGGCCAGCAGGTCGACCTTGCGGGTCGTCGAGCTCAACCACAGGTCCCCGTCGTCGGGCATGGGGCTGCCCGGTGGGAGGGCGAGGACCTCGCCGCGCAGCCGGTCGGCCGCGGCCACCGACGGCGACCGGCGAGCGGCCTCGTAGGCGGCCTGCGCCCCGGCGGCGGCGCCGTGCTCGAACTGGGTCCTCCACCCGTCCTCGAGCGCGGCCGCGGCGACCGTGCGGTCGCGCACGGTGCCGTCGAGGTGCCCCGCCGCGTAGGCCGACACGAGGAGGCTCTGCTGCTGGGCGATGGCGTCGGTGAGGTGGGTCAGCGCGGTGTACGACCACGCGGTGGCGCGCAGGTCGGCGTCGTCGATGGCGGCCACGCCGGCCCCGCCGGTCGCCAGCAGGCGGTCGACGACGTTCGAGTGGTCGGTGAGGCTGGTGTCGGTCGTCGCCTGGCCACCGTCGGTGCGTTCGCGAGCCTCCACCAGGGCCGCGACGACCTCGTCGACGACGCCCTCGTCGACGAGGCCGCCGCCGGCCCCCGCGATCGAGCCTGCGAGCTCGTCGAGCACCACGTCGGTCTGCCCCCGCTGGAACCGCAGCTCCTGGGCGTACGACCCGGTCTCGGGGTTGGCGATCACGGCCGCCGCCAGCCCCCGTTCCCGGGCCACCTCCAGCGCGGCGCGGGTCGACGCCAGGGCCACCTCGGCGCCGCGCACGGTGGCCTGGCTGCGCGCGGCCGTGTCGGATGTCCAGCGCACGCCCAGGCCCGCGAGCACGACGAGGGCGATGAGCGGGATCGCGAGAAGGAGGGCGAGCTTCGTTCTGATCGACGTGGCGCGGCGCATGGCTCCCAGCGGCGCGACCGGCGGGCGGGCGAACCGGTCGGACGCCGAGGGTGGGTCACGTCCTGCCCGCGGTTCAAGCGACCGACCCGCCTTTCATCGCCGGTGCACGTCCGCGTCACCTGCGGATCGCGTTTCGTTCACCGGGAACCCACCCGGCCGGTTCGCGCACGCGCCGAGCGGGTTCGCAAGCGGCCGCCGGTCGTCGGCGCGGGCCGCGTGCTCACCCCGGCAGGCGGTCGTAGCGCCAGACGTCGACGGGCTGGCCGCGCAGGTGCTGGCGCTCGGCGAGCCGGACCGCCCCGAGCGCTCGTGCCACGCGCTGCGAGCGGACGTTGTCGGGGTGGATCACGCTGCACACCCACGGCGGGTCGAGGTGCGTCCACGCCAGCGCCAGCGCCGCGGCGCCGGCCTCGCGGGCGTAGCCCCGGCCCCACCACGCCCGACCGACGGCCCACCCCACCTCGACCTGTGGCCAGCCCCGCGGGTACCAGAGGCCGCCACGCCCGACGACGGTGTCCGTCGCCTTCTCGACCCAGGTCGTGATCCCGTAGCCCCGCATCTCCCAGTGGCCGATCCACGTGGCGACGGCGCGCCACATGTCGTCGGGCTCGGGCACGCGTCCGTCGAGGTAGCGCACGACCTCCGCGTCGAACAGGGGGAGCAGCCCGTCGACGTCGGCCTCGACAGGGCGCCGCATCACCAGGCGCTCGGTCTCGACCTCGACGGGGACGAGGGGTCGCACCCGGTCACGGTAGGCGCTGCGACCAGGCCAGGCTGAGCGCACCGGCCGCTGCCAGCAGCAGGATCCCGGTGCCGACGAACCACCCGCTGACGTCCCGGTCGACCTCGTCGTCGCCGACGACGCCGCCGATGTCCGCGTACGCCGAGCCGAGCTCGTCCAGCGAGTCGGCGAGGAAGGTGGTCCCCCCGGTCGTCGCCGCGATCTCGGCGAGCGGCTCGGGGGCGACCGGCACGGGCTCGGTCCCACCGTCGTCGGCCTCGATCGTGCCGTCGGGGGTCCCGAAGGCGATGGTGTCGACGGGGACACCGGCGTCGGCCGCGGCGGCCGCGGCCTCGGCGTTGTCCCGCCCGACCGTGGTCTCGCCGTCGGACATGACCACGATGCGGGCGGGGGCCGGCTCGTCGTCCTCGCCTCGGGGGGCGGCGGCGATCGCGTCGAGCGACGTGAAGATGGCGTCGCCGATGGCGGTGCCCTCGCCCAGCTCCACTGCGTCGATGGCGGCGACGAGCGCCTCGCGGTCGCGGGTGGGGGAGACCGCCACCGCCGTGGTCCCGTTGAACACGACCAGCCCGACGTAGAGCTGGTCGGGCAGGTCGGATACGAAGGCCCGGGCCGCTTCCTGGGCCACCTCGAGCCGGTTCGGCTCGACGTCGTCGGCCTCCATCGACAGTGACGTGTCCAAGGCGAGGAGGACGGTGGCCCGCTCGTCGCCGACCTGCACCGCCCGGACCGGGCGGGCGAACCCGACGACCAGCGCCACCAGCGCCACGAGGAACAGCACGGCGGGCGCGTGCCGCCGCCAGCCCGGGTCGCGTGGGGCGATCACGTCGAGCAGCTCGACGTTGGTGAAGCGCACGACGTCCCGGCGGCGCTGGAGCGACACGGCGATCCAGGCGCCGGCCATGGCGCCCACGCCGACGAGGAGGAACAGCCGCCACTCGACGAGGAACCTCATGCCCGCCCTCCCCGTGCCGTGCCGAGCGCGTGCTGACGACGGAGGTGGCCGAGGCGCCGGGGGCGCCGAGCGATCCAGCCGACCAGGTCGGCGGTGGCGTCGCGGTCGGTGCGGAGCACGACGTGGTCGACGGCGAGCGATCGGAGCGTCGCCGCCGTCGCGGCGCGGCGGGCCCTCGCGGTCTCGGCGTAGCGCCGGCGGAGCCCGGCATCGCCGGTGCGGACCTCGCGCTGCTCGCCCGTCTCCGGGTCGGCGACGACCAGCAGGCCGACGGCGGGGAGGTCCAGCTCCCGGGGGTCGAGCACCTCGACCGCCAGCGTCTCGTGCCGGGCGGCGACGCTCCGCAGGGCGGGGACCCACTCGGCGGTGCCGGGGAGGTCGGAGACCAGCGCGGCCACCCCGCGCCGGCGAGTCGCCCGGGCCAGCAGGTCGAGGGCGTCGCCGACGTCGGGGCCGGCGGCCTTCGACCCGGCGGCGCCGTCTCGTGCCGTGCCGGCCGCCAGCGCCTCGAGCAGCGCACGGGCGTGGGCGGACCCCGCCCGCGGGGGCAAGGTGGCGATGCCGTCGGACGTGAGCACGTGGGCCCCGACGCGGTCACCGGCCCGGGAGGCGAGCAGGGCCAGCGCCCCGGCGGCGCCGACCACGAGGTCGCGCTTGGTGCAGCGCGCCGTGCCGAAGTCGGTCGACGGTGACAGGTCCACCACCAGCCACGTCTCGACCTCCCGCTCGGCGATGGCATCCCGGACGTGGGGCGCCTGGGCCCGGGCCGTGACGTTCCAGTCGATCCGCCGGGGGTCGTCGCCGGGGATGTAGAGGCGGCTCTCGCCGGCCTCGGTGCCGAGTCCGGGCACCCGGCCCCCGTGGTCGCCGTGCAGAAGCCCGTCGACCCTCCGCCCGAGGGTGAGCTCGAGCCGGCGGACGATCTCGGCGGGCAGGGGCGGCCCGGGCGTCGTGGTCGCGGCGGTCATGCCGGGCGCACCAGGTGCAGGCCGTCGCCGCTGGGCACGGGGATGGCGGGCAGGCCGCCCGAGGGATCCGGGGCCGGGGGGACCGGGCGGGCCGAGGGGTCCTGCGTCGGCGTCAGGCGCGGCGCCGGGACCGTGGCGAGGAGCGTGGCCACGACCTGGTCGGCTTCGACCCCTTGGGCCAGGGCGTCGTACGACACGACGAGCCGGTGGGTGAGCACGTCGGGCGCGACGTCCCACACGTCCTGGGGCAGCACGTAGGAGCGCCGACGCAGAAGGGCCAGGGCGCGGGCGGCGGCCACCAGGCCGAGCGTGGCCCGCGACGACACTCCCGAGGCGATGAACGGCACCAGCGCCGAGAGGCCGTGGCGGGCCGGGTCGCGGGTGGCGCTGACCAGGTCGACGGCGTACTGCTGGACGCCGTGGTCGACGTAGACGACCGTGCGCGCCGCGGCCTGGAGGCGGATCAGGTCGTCCAGCGACAGCCGCTCCTCGGCCCGCGGTGGCTCGGTGCCCATGCGCCGCAGGATCTCGAGCTCGTCCGCACTCGACGGGTGGTCGACCCGCACCTTCATGAGGAACCGGTCGCGCTGGGCCTCGGGCAGCGGGTAGACGCCTTCGGACTCGGCCGGGTTCTGGGTGGCGACCACGAGGAAGGGGGCGGGGACCGGGTAGGTGGTGCCCCCGATCGACACCTGGCGCTCGGCCATGACCTCCAGCAGGGCGGACTGCACCTTGGCCGGCGCCCGGTTGATCTCGTCCGCCAGGAGGAGGTTCACGAACACCGGGCCCAGCTCGACGTCGAAGCTCTCGGTCGAGGCGCGGTAGACGCGGGTGCCCGTGATGTCGGCCGGAAGCAGGTCGGGGGTGAACTGCACCCGGGCGAACGTGCCGCCCACCACGGTGGCGAGCGTCTCGGCGGCCAGGGTCTTGGCGACGCCGGGCGGTCCTTCGAGCAGCATGTGGCCACCGGCGAGCAGCGCCACGACGAGGCGCTCGACGAGGCGGTCCTGACCGACGATCACCTTGCGCACCTCGAACAGGGCGTGCTCGAGCAGCGTGGCGTCGTCGGTGCCGGGGCGGGGATCGGGCATGCCGTCGACCGTACGGACGCCCTGGCGCCGGCGGATGGGGGACGCCCCCGTGCCTGACAGGGCGATCACGGGGGAGCGGTAGGCTCGCCCGGCCATGGAGATCGTCATCCTGCTCGTCGTGCTCGCCGTCGTGGTCCTCGGCGGCCTCGCCTTCGTGGGCCTCCGGTCCCGAGGAGGCACCGCCCTCGAGCCGCCCCCGAGCGCTCCCGAGGTTCCGACCGGCGGCGGCGTGGCGGTCGAGGAGAGGCCGGTCACCGAACCGCAGGTGGCCGAGCCCGGGGCCGAGGTGGTCGACCCGGTGGAGGCCCCGGTCGCCCCGGCGGTCCGGCCCACCTTCCGGGACCGGCTGTCCAAGGCCCGCGGCACGCTGGGCGGCTACCTCGGCTCGATCCGCTCGCGCAAGGTCGACGCCGAGACCTGGGACGAGCTCGAAGAAGCCCTCATCAGGGCCGACGTGGGCGTGGCCGCCACGCAGGAGATCCTCGACGAGCTGCGCACGACCGCCAAGGCCGAGGCGATCTCCGACCCCGAGGTGCTGCTCGACCGCCTCAAGGCCCAGCTCAAGGACCTGCTGGCCCCGGGCGATCGCAGCCTCCGGCACGAGCCCGGCGGGCCCAACGTGTGGCTGTTCGTCGGCGTCAACGGCGTCGGCAAGACGACCACGATCGGCAAGGTCGCCCGCCAGCAGCGAGACGAGGGGCGGTCGGTCGTCATGGCCGCCGGCGACACGTTCCGAGCCGCGGCGGCCGAGCAGCTCGGCATGTGGGCCGAGCGCACGGGCAGCGACATCGTGCGCGGCAACGAGGGCGGCGACCCGTCGGCCGTCGTGTTCGACGCCGTCGAGCGCGCCGCCGCCCGTGGCAACGACCTCGTGCTGGCCGACACGGCCGGCCGCCTCCACACCAAGACCAACCTGATGGAGGAGCTCCGCAAGGTCCGACGTGTGGCCGACCGCGATCCGGGGAACGTGACAGAGGTGCTGCTCGTCCTCGACGCCACCACCGGCCAGAACGGGTTGTCCCAGGCGCAGCAGTTCACCGACGCCGTCGACGTGACGGGCGTGGTCCTCACCAAGCTCGACGGGTCGGCCAAGGGCGGGATCGCCCTCGCCATCCAGGCCAGCCTGGGCATCCCGATCAAGCTGGTGGGGCTCGGCGAAACGGTGGAAGATCTTGTGGAGTTCGATCCCGACGAGTTCGTCGACGCCCTGTTTGCGTGAGCGGCGGTCGGGCCGAGGGAGGCGAGACATGGTTGTCCGAGTGGTGACGTTGCCCGTGCGGATCACGTACGGGGTCGGCAAGGCGGGTGTGAAGACCGGCTACGCCGCCGGGAAGCTGTCCGTCGGCTCGACCTACAGGGTCGGCCGGTTCGTCGGCGTCAGCCGGTTGCTGGCGCTGGGCGCAGGCGTCGGCATCGGGATGCTGGTGGCCCCCACCTCGGGCCGCGAGCTGCGCGACACGCTCCAGCGCAAGCTGGCGGCCCGCAAGGCGCCGGCCAGCGACGACGCCGTCGCCGAGCGGGTGCGCTACGAGCTGTCCCACTCGCCCCGCACGTGGCACCTGCCGCAGCCGTCGGTCGAGGTCTCCGGTGGCGTGGCCATCCTCAGCGGGGGCGCCCCCCACGAGACCGGCAAGGCCGACATCGAGCGGGCCACCGCTGCGGTGCCGGGCGTGGCCGAGGTCGAGAGCCACCTGGTCGTCGGCGCCACCGGCAACGGCGACATCGACGCCTGAACCGAACGCGAGGCGGGGGCCGGCAGCAGGTCCGCGAGGTCTGGGGAGCGGCGGGTGCGGATGGCCTCGCCCGCCGCGCGTCGACGGCGCGTGACGCGTGCCCAACTCAGCTCAGCCGAGGACGCGGCGATCGACCGTCATCTGGTGGCGCACCAGGAGGACGGCAAGCTTGGTGCGGTCGGCGACGCCGAGCACGTCGAGGATCCGCGTCACGTGGTTCCTGACGGTGCGCTCGCTGAGGAACAGGTGGGCGGCGATCTCACGGTTGGTGTGGCCCTCGGCGACGAGCGCCACCACCTCGCGCTGGCGGGGCGACAGAGACGCCAGCGCATGATCGACGGTGGCCTTGTCGCGCCTGTCGCGCAGCGACTCGGCCAGACGGAGCGCCATGTCCGCGCTGAGCGCGGTCTTGCCCTCGGCCGCCCGCCGGACGAGTCGGAGGACCTCGGCCGGTTCGGCATCCTTGCGGATGTAGCCCAGTGCGCCGTCGCGCAGCGCCCGCCGGACGAGATCGGCGTGGTCGTGCGCCGAGATCACGACCACCGCCGCGTCGTCCGCGATCTCGGCGACCGCGTCGATGGCGGCCCCGTCGGGCAGCTCCACGTCCAGGAGCACCAGGTCTGCCCTCGTGCGCAGCAGGCAGTCGCGTAGCTCGCGGAGCGTGTCCGCCTCACCGACGAGATCGATGTCGGGCTCGGCGGCGAGCGCGGTGACGAGCCCGGCGCGAAAGACGGGATGGTCGTCGCACACGATGATCCGGATCGCCATGGCCAGCGGTTCCCCCCGAGCCCATCGCCACGCGTGGTGACCCCATCAGCATGCCATCCCGATGATCCCGTGGCCGCGCCGATGCCCGCCGTCGCCTCGGTCACGGTCGGATCATGACCACGGCCACCGCCGGGGGAGCGCCGCCCGCGTCGGCGCCTGACGGCATGCTGCGCCGTCCCGAGCGCCGCCCCGGGCACGTATGGGGGCCGCCCCCCATGGTGGGGAAGCGGCCGGGATCGCACGCTGGCCTCATGTTCGACGTGCGGCGCGCCCTGCCGGCCATCCCCCTGGCGATCTGCACCGGGCTCTATGCCGCGTCCATCGCCGCGAACAGGGTGCTGACCGAGCCGGCGACGGCGCCCGTCGGTGTGATCGCGTTCGGGCTCACGGTGCTCGTGGTGTACCGGCAGGCCGCCGGCTGGTCCGAACGGGGCCGGCGGCAGGTCGGGTACGGCACGTCGGTGCTCCTCGGCGTGGTCGCCGGCGCTCTCCTGACGTTCGCGGCCTTCGCGACCAGCCTGTGCGGCATCTGGGGCGAGACGTGTACGCCCGACGAGCTCGCCCTCGTCGAGCGCCTGCTCGTCGGGGCCGTGGCGGCGATCGTCGGCGTGCCGGGGTCGTACGCGGTGCTCGACCTGGTCACCAAGCGCCGAGCCTGAGCACACCTCCGGCCGCCCGATACGCTCTGTGACTCATGTTCGAGTCGCTTTCCGATCGCTTCGAGGGCATCTTCGCCCGGCTGCGCAGCAAGGGCACGCTGCGCGAATCCGACGTCGACGAGGTGCTCCGCGAGATCCGCCTCGCCCTCCTCGAGGCCGACGTCAACTTCGTCGTCGTCAAGTCGATGCTCACCCGCATCCGCGAGGCCGCGGTCGGCGCCCGCATCCACGAGGCCCTCAACCCCGCCCAACAGGTCATCAAGCTCGTCAACGACGCGCTCGTCGAGGCGCTCGGCGGCGAGACGATGCGCATCCAGTACGCCTCCAAGCCCCCGACGGTCGTGCTCATGGCCGGCCTCCAGGGCTCGGGCAAGACCACCAACTCGGCCAAGCTCGCCCGCTGGTTCCTCCAGCAGGGCCGCAACCCCCTGCTCGTGGGCGCCGACCTGCAGCGTCCGGCCGCCGTCGAGCAGCTCCGCACGATGGGCGAGCGCGTGGGCGTACCGGTGTTCAGCCAGCCGGGCGACCCGGTCGAGACCGCCCGGGCCGGCGTCGCCGAGGCCCAGCGCCTCGGTCGCGACGTGTGCATCGTCGACACCGCGGGCCGCCTCGCCATCGACGTCGAGATGATGGACCAGGTCCGGCGCATCTCGCAGGCGACCGGGCCCGACTACACGTTCCTCGTCGTCGACGCCATGACCGGCCAGGACGCGGTCACCGTCGCCGAGTCGTTCGACTCGACGTTGGCACTCGACGGCGTGATCCTCACCAAGCTCGACGGCGACGCCCGGGGCGGCGCCGCGCTGTCGGTGAAGGAGGTCGTGGGCAAGCCCATCGCCTTCGCATCGACCGGTGAGAAGGTCGAGGACTTCGACCTGTTCCACCCCGACCGCCTCGCCAGCCGCATCCTCGGCATGGGCGACGTCCTCACCCTCATCGACAAGGCCGAGCAGGTCTACGAGAAGGAAGAGGCCGAGGCCGCGGCCGCCAAGCTGCTCGAAGGCAAGTTCACCCTCGACGACTTCCTCGACCAGCTCCAGCAGGTGCGCAAGATGGGCCCCCTCCAGAACCTCATGGGGATGATGCCCGGCATGCCCAAGGAGATGCGCAACGCCGAGATCGACGAGGGTCAGGTCAATCGGGTCGAGGCCATCATCCGGTCGATGACCCGCGCCGAGCGGGTCGACCCCACGATCATCGACGGGTCGCGGCGGCTGCGCATCGCCAACGGCAGCGGGACCCAGACGTCCGACGTCAGCCAGCTCATCAAGCAGTTCCGCGAGATGCAGAAGATGATGAAGCGCATGCCCGGCCTCTCGGGCACCAAGGCGCTCAAGGGCCGCAAGGGCAAGAAGGGCGGCGGGCGCAAGGGGGGTGGAGGCGGCCGGGTCACCCCCGCCGGCACCGGGCGCACGACCCCCAAGCAGCCCTTCACCCTCCCCGGTCTCAACTAACCACCGCCGCGACAAGTACCCTGGTCGCCGGCCTGCGGTTTGCCCCGACACGCGCGCGCAGCGCATCATCGTCGGTCGCTCCGCACGAGGCTGCGCCGCTCGTCCCCGAGCGCGCGGCCGGGTGACACCCCGACACGAAAGAAGACACGAGTGGCCGTCAAGCTCCGCCTCATGCGGATGGGCAAGAAGAAGCAGCCGACCTACCGCGTGGTCGCGGCCGACGCCCGGTCGCCGCGCAACGGTCGGTTCATCGAGATCGTGGGCGTCTACGACCCCCGTCCCGACCCGTCCGCCATCCGCATCGACAACGACAAGGCCGTCGACTGGCTGCGCAAGGGCGCCCAGCCGACCGACTCGGTGCGCAAGCTGCTCGAGATCTCGGGCGCGTGGGAGACCTACAGCGGGAAGGCGTCGACCCGCCCCGCCCCCACCCCCAAGCCGGCAGCCAAGGCCACCGAGCCGGTGGCCGAGCCCACCGCTGCACAGGCCGACGCCGAGGCCGACGAGACCGCGGCCGAGGTCGCGGACACGCCGGTCGCCGACGAGACGGCGGCCGCGACCGACGAGGCGGCCGGGTGAGCGACGGCACCGCCACGATCGAGGTGCCCACCGCCCAGGCGGTGCTCGAGCACCTGGTCGGCTCGCTGGTCGAGGACCGCGACGCCGTGCGCATCGACCTGTCCGATGGTCGCTCGCTGCCTCGCCTGACCGTCCGTGTCGGCCCGTCCGACATGGGACGCGTCATCGGCAAGCGTGGCCGGGTCGCCCAGGCGATCCGCACGGTCGTGCGCGCCGCGGCCGCCCGCGACGGCAGCGACGTCGAGGTCGAGTTCGAGGACTGAGTGCCCTCGCCGTCCCGGCCCACCCTGCTCGAGGTCGGGCGCATCGGGCGCGCACACGGCCTGCGGGGTGACGTGGTGGTGACGCTCACCACCGACCGCGTCGAGCGCCTGGCCCCCGGAGCGGTGCTGGCGACCGACACGGGCGACCTCGAGGTCCGGTCGGCCCGGGCGCACCAGGATCGGTGGATCGTGGCGTTCGCCGGCAGCGACACGCGCGAGGACGCAGACCGGCTGCGGGGGCTGATCCTGCGGGCCGAGGCTGTCGAGGACCCCGACGAGATGTGGGTCCACGACCTGATCGGGGCCGAGGTGGTCACCGTCGACGGCGAGTCGGTGGGCCGCTGCTCGGGGGTGGTGGCCAACCCGGCCGCCGACCTTCTCGAGCTCGACACGGGCGCCCTCGTTCCCGTGACCTTCGTCGTCGACCACACGCGCGACCGTGTGACGATCGACCCGCCCGAAGGGCTGTTCGACCTCTGACCGAGCCCCGGCTGACCGAGACCCGGCGGCAGCACGCCTGGTGACCGACGCCTGGTGACCGATACCCGCTGACCGCCCGCTGTCCGACGCCCCGGCGGGGAGACGAGCCCGCATGCGCATCGACGTCTTCACGATCTTCCCGGACATGGTGGACCACTTCGCGGCCCAGAGCCTGCTCGGGCGGGCCCGGGCGGCGGGAGCTCTCGATGTCCGGGTCCACGACCTGCGGTCGCGCGCCTCCGACCCCCACCGGTCGGTCGACGACGCCCCGTTCGGCGGGGGCGCGGGCATGGTGCTCATGCCCGAGCCGGTGTTCGCGGCCGTCGAGGCCGTCGATCCGCCCCGCCCGCTGCTCTACCTGAGCCCGGCGGGGCGGACGTTCGACCAGTCCGTCGCCCGCGAGCTGGCGGCCGGCGACGGGTTCAGCCTGCTGTGCGGGCGCTACGAAGGGGTCGACGAGCGCATCCGCGAGCACCTCTGCGACGGCGAGCTGTCCGTCGGCGACGTGGTGCTGTCGGGCGGCGAGGTGGCCGCCATGGTCGTCGTCGAGGCCGTCGGGCGGCTGATCCCCGGGGTGATGGGCAACGACACGTCGGCCGACGACGAGTCGTTCAGCGACGGCCTGCTCGAGTACCCGCACTACACGCGCCCCGCCGAGTATCGAGGCTGGGCCGTGCCCGAGGTGCTGCGCAGCGGCGACCACGGTCGGGTGGCCCGCTGGCGGCGGGCCCAGGCGCTGCGGCGCACGCTCGACCGCCGTCCCGACCTGGTCGTGGCGCGTGGTGGGATCGACGAATCGGAGCGTAAGCTGTTGGCCGAGTTCGGCCTGGACGCGGAGGGTGTGCCGCCGTCGGCCGAGCCCGACTGACCTCGCTCGACATCCACCTCACCACCACGTCTCCCTGGCTGCGTGCTTTGTGCCGCTTCGCGGCCGCCGGGTAGCATCTCCTGTCCGCCTGACTACCGCCCCCGCCGGAGCGAACGCGCGATGAACACCACCGACCTCGTCGACAACACGAACCTGCGCAACGACGTCCCCGACTTCTCCCCGGGCGACACCCTCAAGGTCCACGTGCGCGTGGTCGAGGGCCAGAAGGAGCGCGTGCAGGTGTTCCAGGGCGTCGTCATCGGACGCTCGGGCTCGGGCGTGCGCGAGACCTTCAAGGTCCGCAAGGTCAGCTACGGGGTGGGTGTCGAGCGCACCTTCCCGCTGCACGCACCGACGATCGCCAAGATCGAGCGCGTCAGCCGGGGCGACGTGCGGCGGGCCAAGCTCTACTACCTGCGCGACCGCATCGGGAAGGCCGCCAAGGTCCGCGAGAAGCGCGAGAACTGACCTCGGCTCACAGAGGCTGTGCCGCCAGGCGCAGCCGTGGCCCAGCGGCCCGGCGCCGGAGGCGCCATGAGCGGAGGCACAGCATCGTTTGACCTTCGGCGGCGAAGCCGTCGAATCCGCAGCGGCGCACCCGTCCGCAGACCGCTCACACGAGGTACACCGGGTCGCCCACGGTGATCCGGCCGGGGTCCGCCACGTCGGCGTAGACACCAACGCACGGGTAGCGGGTCCCGTTCTCGAGCACGTCCACCGCGTTCTCGCGGGTGATCGTGCGCAGCACCGCGCGGTCGGCGGGCAGGTCCCCCTGGGCGAGGGTCGTCATGACGCAGCGCGGAACCGTGAACGTCACCGCCAACCGGGTCCCGCCGATCGCCAGGGTGCGGCCCTGCCACGCGGTCTCGGCGAAGCCGGCGTCGGGCGTGTCGACCACGACGTTCGGGCGGAACCGGTGCGGATCGAACCGGCTGCCCGGTGCGGCCGCCGACAGCGCGTTCGTCGAGCTCGTCGTGACCAGGTGCACCGTGCCGTAGTTGAACAGGTTGCCGTGCGTGCTCATCTCCGAGCCGCCGTCGACCATCTCGTCGCCGTCCTCGACCCGTGAGGCGGCGCCGAAGTAGGGCTCGACCCCGTCCTTGAGGTCGCGCAGCCAGACCTCGTCGAACGTCGCCCCCTCGGGCGGCCGGTCGACCACCGCGACGTCCCGGGCGAAGAAGGCGCTGAGCCGCCCGGCGAGCGCGGGGTCGTCGATCGCTGTCGACGACCCGTCGGGGAAGGTCACCGACACGGAGCCACCGGAGGGCTCACCGCCCGTCGAGGCCGCCAGCTCGAACATCCGGGCCCACCGCTTGGGCCGCTTCACGCTCACGACCTTGCCCGACTCGCGATCGACCAGGGCGTAGGCCCGATCGCCCAGCAGACCGCCCGCATCGAACTCGCCGGCCGGTAGGTCCTCGCCGAGCATCGACTTGACCGGGTAGCGGCGCACCGCGGCGACCGCGCCCACCTGTTCCACGTCCACGATGGTGGCCTCTGGGACCGATCTGGGCAATGGCCACGGCGGCGTCTGGCGGTCGGCGCGGCCGATAGTGTGCGCCCATGAGTGCTGAGGACCTCGAGCGGTACGAGGCCGACATCGAGCTCCAGCTCTACAAGGAGTACAAGGACGTCAGTCCGATGTTCTCCTACGTCGTCGAGACCGAGCGGCGGTTCTACCTGGCCAACGAGGTGAACCAGACGGTCCGGAGCGACGACGGGCGCACGTACGTCGAGCTGGAACTGCGCGACGCCTGGGTGTGGGACATGTACCGCACCAGCCGCTTCGTCCAGAGCGTACGGATCGTCACGTTCAAGGACGTGAACGTCGAGGAGCTCCCCTCCAAGGAGACGTAGGCGGTGGTGGTCGAGCGCGGCCGCACGCCGCGTGCCGGCGGCCGCTCGCAGGGGACCGGCTACCGGCAGCGGCTCGGCGCCCGCGGCGAGCAGGCCGTGGCCGACTGGTACGTGGCACGCGGATACCGCGTCGTCGCCCGCAACTGGCGCTGCCGCGAGGGCGAGATCGACCTGGTCCTGTGGTCACGGCGCCGTGACCTGGTGTTCTGCGAAGTGAAGACCAGGTCGTCCGCCCGGTTCGGCGTGCCCGCCGAGGCGGTCACGCCCGCCAAGCAGCAGCGCCTGCGCACCCTCGCCATGCGGTTCCTCGCGGCCCACGAGGCCGAGGTCGCCGGTCGTCGCGGGCTGCGCTTCGACGTGGCCTCGGTGACCGCCGGCCGGGTGGAGGTGATCGTGGCCGCCTTCTGACGGGTTCTCTGCCCGGTCAGGCGAACAAGGCCCAGGCCACGAGCGCCGCGCAGACGAGCAGCGCGCCGACCACCATGGCGATGTCGGCGGGCGAGCGGCGTTGCTGGCGGAACGGGTTGAGGCCCACGTGGTCAGTATCGTCCCCCGACCCTGATCCGCACAGATCGGCGCGATCCGCGACCCGGGGGCGACCGGGCCGCGTCCGTCGCTGTCACCCCCCGCCACTATGGTGACCGCACGCACCTGAGCCAGGGCTCGGCACCCGAGACCGGCGGCGGTGGCGCTCGTGGTCGCCCGCCCGGCGGCGACCGCCTCACGCATCCCACATGTGAGGAGCGGCCGCCGTGCTCGCATCCGCCCAGTCCGCCACCCTCCTCGGCGTCGAGGGCCGACCCGTCCGGGTCGAGGTCCACGTCTCCCAGGGCCTGCCCGGCTTCACCGTGGTGGGCCTGCCCGACACCACCTGTCGCGAGGCGCGCGACCGGGTCCGTGCGGCGCTGCTGTCCACCGGGCTGACCTGGCCGATGTGCCGGGTCACGGTCAACCTCGCCCCGCCGGGCCTGCGCAAGGTCGGGGCGGGGCTCGACCTGGCCATCGCGGGCGCGTTGCTGGCCGCCAGCGAGCAGGTTCCCGCCGGTGCCCTGGTCGGGCGCGCCTTCGTCGGCGAGCTCGGCCTCGACGGCTCGGTGCGCGCCGTGTCGGGCGCGCTGCCGCTCATCGACGCTCTGGGTGAGGGCGAGGTGGTCGTGCCCGAGGGGTGCACGGTCGAGGCGCAGCTCGTCGGCCGCCACGTCGTCCGGCCCGTGGCCACGCTCGGGGCGATGGTCCGTGCCCTGCAGGGCGTCGATCCGTGGCCCGACGCCCCCGATCCCGTCCCACCACCGCCCTCGCCGCCGGGGCCCGATCTCGCCGACGTGCGTGGTCAGCCGGTGGCCCGGTACGCCCTCGAGGTGGCGGCGGCGGGCGGGCACCACCTGCTCCTCGTCGGCCCGCCCGGCTCCGGCAAGACCATGCTCGCCCGCCGCCTCGCCGGCCTGCTTCCCGACCTCGGCCCCGGCGACGCCCTCGAGGTCACCTGCATCCACTCGGCTGCCGGCCTGCCGCTGCCACCGGGCGGGCTCATCCGCCGTCCGCCGTTCCGGGCCCCGCACCACGGGGCGTCCGCCGTCTCGCTGGTGGGCGGCGGTTCACACACGCTCCAGCCGGGCGAGATCAGCCTCGCCCACCGGGGTGTCCTGTTCCTCGACGAGCTGGGCGAGTTCGAGCCCGGCGTGCTCGACAACCTGCGCCAGCCGCTCGAGGAGGGGGTCATCCGCGTGGCCCGGGCGATGGCCAAGGTGGCCTTCCCGGCGCGCCTGCTGCTCGTGGGCGCGATGAACCCGTGCCCGTGTGGCGAGGGCACCGTGCCCAGCGGGTGCCGGTGCACCCCGGCGGCGCGGGCTCGCTATGCACGGCGCCTCTCGGGACCGCTGGTCGACCGGTTCGACCTGCGGGTCGAGGTCGGTCGGCCCGACGTGGCCGAGCTGTTGGCGGTCGAGGGCGGCGAGCCCACCGCCGCAGTGGCCGCCAGGGTGGCGGCGGTGCGGGCGCGGGCGGCCGAGCGCGGCGTCGCCGGCAACGGCCAGCTCCCCGCCTGGCGCCTCGACGACATGGCGCCCCTCGACAAGCCCGCGACGCGGTTGGTCGAGCGCACGTTGCGGGCCGGGCGGTTGACCGGCCGCGGTCTCGGTCGGGTGCGTCGCGTCGCCCGCACGATCGCCGACCTCGCGGGTCACGACGGGGCGCTCGCCGTCGAGCACGTCAGCGCGGCGCTGGCGCTGCGGGCCGAGCCGACCTTCCTCGACGGGCGGGCGGCGTGACCGGGGCCGCCGCCCCCGACGGCGACGGCCTGCCGCCCGCGGCGTACGCGGCCGCGATGGCGGGGTTGCGTCGCATGGGCCCGGCCCGCCTGACCGCGATCCTCGCCGCCGCGCCGCCGCCCGAGGCGTGGCGGCGGCTGCGCGCGGGCGAGCCGTGGCGCGAGGGCGACGTGGCCGGTGCGCTGGGCGCCGGGGCGGACGAGCTGATCGGTGCGTGGCGCACCGCGGCGAGCGAGGTCGACGTCGGGCAGCTGTGGCGGCGCACGGGCGAGCTGGGTGTGCAGGTCGCGTGGCGCGGGTCGCCGGCGTACCCCGCGCTGCTGGGGGCCGACGTCGAGCCGCCGGCGGTGGTGTTCCACCAGGGTGACCTCGCGGTGATCGCGGGTCCGCGGGTGGCCGTCGTCGGCACCCGGCGCTGTTCGGCCACGGGGCGGGGCGTGGCCTTCGAGCTGGGCCGCGAGCTGGCCGCGGCCGGCGTGGCGGTCGTGTCGGGCCTGGCGGCCGGCATCGACGGCGCCGCGCACCGGGGCGCGCTGGCGGCGGGCGCTGCTCCGCCCATCGGCGTGGTGGCCTGCGGGCACGACGTCGTCTACCCGCCCCACCAGCACGAGCTGTGGCACGCGGTCGCGTCGGCCGGCGTGCTGCTGTCCGAGGCGCCACCGGGCACCCGGCCCGAGCGCTGGCGCTTCCCGGCGCGCAATCGCATCATCGCCGCGCTCGCCGACGTCGTGGTCGTGGTCGAGTCGCACGTGCGGGGCGGGTCCCTCCACACGGTCGACGAGGCCGATCGGCGGGGGCGCGACGTGTTCGCCGTGCCGGGGTCGGTGCGCAACCCCGCAGCGGGGGGCACCAACGCCCTGCTCGCCGAAGGGCGGGCGCCCGCGTGCTCGGCCGACGACGTCCTGGTCGCCCTCGATCTCGGCACGGGCCGTCGTCGTCGGTCGCGCGACGGTCGGGCCGAACCCGACGCCGCCGACCGAGAGGTGCTCGAGCACGTCGGCTGGGAGGCGGCGACGCTGGACCAGCTCGCGGTGCGCACCGGCCGCGACCTCGGTCGGCTGGCCCCCGCACTCGACCGGCTCTGCGACGCCGGGTGGGTGAGCCGGGCCGGCGGGTGGTACGAGCGGCTCGCCGAGCCGGGAGCGGCGCGATGAACCCCGTGGGGCCCCATGCCCCGGGCGCGCCACCGTCGCTGGGTACGGTGATCCCCATGGGGTGGCACCTCGACGAGTTCTCGCGGTCGCTCACCGCCGTGGCGCCGTCGACCGTCGAGGCCTACGCCCGCGACCTCCGATCCTTCACCACGTGGGCCGGCCGCCTGGGGCTCGACGGCCCCGGCGGCGTCGACCGCCAGGTGCTGCGGCGCTACCTGGCCTACCTGGCCACGCGGGGCCAGGCCCGCCGCACGATCGCCCGCCGGGCGTCCGCCCTGCGGCGCTACTTCGGCTGGCTGGTCCGCACCGGGCGCCTCGACCGCGACCCGACGGTCGGTCTCAGCGCCCCCAAGGGAGAGGCCCGCCTGCCCCGGGTGCTGCGCCCCGACGAGCTCCGGGCGTTGCTCGGCGAGGGCGACGAGCCCGCCCCGCCGGCGGCCGGCGTCCTCCAGGCCGCGGTCGAACTCCGTGACACCGCGCTGCTCGAGCTGCTGTACGGAAGCGGCCTGCGCATCGCCGAGGCCACGGGCCTCGACGTCGACGAGGTCGACCTCGCCCGCGCCCGGGTCGTGGTCTGGGGCAAGGGTGGCAAGCAGCGCACCGTGCCCCTCAGCGATCCGGCGGCGGCCGCTCTCGGCCGCTGGCTCGGCGACGGGCGGCCCCAGATGGCGACCGAGGCGTCTCCCGGGGGCGCCGTCTTCCTCAACCGTCGAGGCCGCCGGCTCACCCCTCGTGACGCCCGGCGCGTGCTCGACCGGCGCGCCATCGCGCCCACCCATCCGCACGCACTGCGCCACACGTTCGCAACGCACCTGCTCGACGGGGGCGCTGACCTGCGAGTCGTCCAAGAGCTCCTCGGCCATTCAGACGTGGCGACCACCCAGCGTTACACTCACGTCTCGAAGGAACGGCTGAGGACAGTTTTCGACGCCACCCACCCGCGGGCATAGGGACGCGTACGTGACAAACGTCGAGGTCGAGATCGCCACGGTGTGGCACGCATACAAGCGTGCTGGCCAGCGACCGGCGAGAGACGAACTGATCTTGCACTACGCACCGCTGGTCCACCTCGTGGCCGGCCGGCTCGCCGCGGGTGCCCCCAGCCACGTCGATCGTGCCGACCTCGTGAGCTACGGCGTGTTCGGGCTGATCGACGCCATCGACAAGTTCGACCTCGACCGCGGTCACCGGTTCGAGACCTACGCCATCGCTCGCATCCGGGGCCACATCGTCGACGAGCTGCGCTCGTTCGACTGGGTGCCGCGATCGGTGCGCGCCAAGGCCCGCGCCATCGACGGCGCGATCCGGACGCTCGAGTCCGAGCTGTGCCGGGCTCCCACCGACGACGAGCTGGCCGCGGCCCTCGGCATGAGCGAGGCCGAGCTGCAACGGGCGCTGGCCCAGGTGGCGCTCGTCAACCTCGTCAACTTCGACGCCTCCCTCGGGGCGGCGGCCGACAGCGACCAACCACTGACGATCGGCGAGGTGCTGGCCGCGCCCGACGTCGCCCCCGGCCACCAGATCGAGCTCGACGAGCTCCGGCGAGCGCTGGCCACGGCCATCGACCAGCTCGGCGAACGAGAGCGCGACGTGGTGGCGCTCTACTACCACGACGGCCTCACGCTGGCCGAGATCGGCGAGGTCCTCGGCGTGACCGAGAGCCGCGTCTGCCAGATCCACGGCAAGGCCGTGGGGCACCTGCGCCGGTGGCTGACCGCCGCCGAGCGCGAGCCCGCCTGACGGGCCTCGACCGCGCCTGCGAGGCGCCGTCCCCGACCCGCGCGTCCTGACGACGCCCGTTCGCTTCGTCGCTCGCGCCCCGACGGGCGCCTCCCAGCGTCGCCCTCTGCGGCGCCTCGCGACCTCTGTGGTCGCCGCCCAGGCACCACAGAGGAGGCCCCATGCTCCACGTCCACCGCACCGTTCCCCGCGTGCGCCCCCGCCGTCGTGCCCGTCGCGGCCGACGGGGTCCGGTGTGGCCCGAGGTCGCGGCCGGCCGGCGGCACCGCGCCCGGCCTCGAGCGACCGCTCCCCGGTGGTCGCCGGTTCGCCGGCGCGTCCTCGGGGCGGTGCTGGCGATGACGGCCACGGTGGTCGCCCTGGTCGCGACCCCGAGCCGGCCGGCCGACGGGCGCGAGCGCAGGCCCGCCCAACCGTCCCCGTCCCCGATCCACCTCCCGCCGGTCGACGCGCCGATCGCCGATCCGTTCCGACCTCCGACCGGGCCCTACGGGGCCGGGAACCGGGGTCTCGACTACGACACGACGGCGGGCGACGTCGTGCGGGCGAGTGCGGCCGGCACGGTGGTGTTCGCCGGGCCGGTGGCGGGCTCGCTCCACGTGACGGTGCGTCACGCCGACGGGGTGCGCACGAGCTACTCGTTCCTCGAGGCCGTGAGCACGATCGTCGGCGCCACCGTGGCGGCCGGCGATCCGGTCGGGACCGCCGGCGAGCACCTGCACTTCGGCGCACGGGCGGGCGACGCCTACTTCGACCCTGCTGCCCTGTTCGGCGGCGCGGCGACCGTCGAGCTGCTGCCGTTCGAGGTGCCTCCGGGGTCGACGCCCGACGCCGAGGCCCGGGCCCTGGTCGGGATCGCGTTCTCCGACGGTCGCGGGCTGTCCGTCGACGGCCCTGGGCCCGGCGATGGGATGGCTTCGCGACCGGGCGATCGACGGTGCGTCCGTGCTGGCGGCCGGCCCGGGGCTCGCCGGCGGCGGCCCCCTCGGCCACGGCCTGTCGGTGGCCTCCGACCTCGTCGATCGACTGGTGTTCCCGCCCCCGTGCTCGACCGACCCACCACCGGTCCGCCCGGTGGCCCGTGACCGGCGGGTGGCGATCACGGTGGCGGGGCTCGGCTCGACCAGCGCGTCGGCCGCCATCGACGGCCTGCGCACGGCCGACCTCGGCTACGAGGCCGGCCGGGTGGTGCGCTTCAGCTATGCCGGTGGGCGCACGCCGGCGTCAGGGTCCGACGTGCCGGGCATCCCGACGTCCCGCTACTCGTCGGCCGACACGCAGGGTGACGTGGCCGGCGCCGCCGCCCGCCTGGCCGACCTGGTCGAACAGGCGGCCGCCGCCGAGCCGGGCGCCACCGTCGACCTCTACGCCCACTCGCTGGGCGGCCTGGTCACCCGGCTCGCGCTGGTCGAGCTCGAGCGGCGGGGCTTCACCATGTCCCGCCTCGGCCTGGTGGCCACGATCGCCGCACCGCACGGCGGGGCCGACCTGGCCACCGCGGTGGCGGCCGCGGCCGACGCCCCGCGGGCCGGCCCCGCCCTCGACGCCGCCTCCGACCTGCTCGGTCTCGGGCTCGACCCCGATGCGCCGGTCGTCGAGCAGCTGAGCGAGCGCTCCGATCTCGTCGACGGGCTGGCCGCGATCGGCCTGCCCGCGGGCGTCAGGTTCCTGTCGATCGCCGCTCGCGGCGACCTCGTGGTCGCGTCACCGCGCACGCGGGTCGACGGCGCCGTCGAGGTCACGGTCCCCGTCTCCGGCGTGTCGGCGCACAGCACCGTCGTGGGCTCGGACGAGGCCACCACCGAGATCGCCCGGGCCCTCGCCGGCCGGCCGCCGGGATGCGAGCGGTGGGAGGATGTCGTCGCCGACGTGGTGACCGGCCACACCATCGCCGCGGCCGAGGACCACCTCGGCCTGGTGGTCCGGGCCGCCGGGTGACCGGCGCCGGCCGTCGGGCCGGGTGTGCGAGCACCGCCGGGCGCCCGATAGGCTGTCACGCCGGCCAGGAACCCCTGGTCGCGCCCGTCGATCACATCCACACCTCACAGCCGGTCCATCCCATGGTCGCCTCCGGGCGCCGGGCCGGCGACGTCGAACCCTGGGAAAGGACCACATCGTGGCCGTCGTCAGCATGAAGCAGCTCCTCGAGGCCGGTGTCCACTTCGGGCACCAGACCCGCCGGTGGAACCCGAAGATGAAGCGGTTCATCTTCGGCGAGCGCAACGGCATCTACATCATCGATCTCCAGCAGACGCTGACCCGGATCGAGTCCGCGTACACCTTCGTGCGCGACATCACCGCCAAGGGCGGTTCCGTCCTCTTCGTCGGCACCAAGAAGCAGGCGCAGGACCCCATCGAGCAGTACGCCGAGAAGAGCGGCATGCCGTTCGTCAACGAGCGCTGGCTCGGCGGCATGCTCACCAACTACCAGACCATGAGCAAGCGCGTCGCCAAGATGCTCGAGCTCGAGCGTCAGCGCGACTCGGGTGAGTTCGCGGCGATGCCCAAGAAGGAAGCGCTGCTGAAGACCCGCGAGCTCGACAAGCTGGCTCGCTACCTCGGCGGCATCCGCGCGATGGAGAAGCTGCCCCAGGCCGTGTTCGTGCTCGACACCAAGAAGGAGCACATCGCGGTCACCGAGGCCAACAAGCTGGGCATCCCGGTCGTGGCGGTGGTCGACACGAACTGCGACCCCGACGTCATCGACTACGTGATCCCGGGCAACGACGACGCCATCCGCTCCGGCACCCTGCTGTGCCGTGTGATCTCCGACGCCGTGATCGAGGGCAAGCACATGGCCTCGCTCGCCACCCCGGTGGCGCCGCGCTCGACCAACGACGAGGCGCGTGTGGCCGCCGAGCAGGCCGAGGCCCGCCGTCTGGCCCTGCTCGAGGCGCAGCAGCGCGAGAGCCGGGTGGCAGCCGGTCGGCCGGCTCCCCGCCCCGCCCCGGTCACCCCGGTCGGCGAGGAGCCCCTGAGCGAGTCGATCGCCCCCGAGGTCGCCGAGGCCGAGGCCGAGGCCGGCGTGGACCTCACGCCCGAGCCCGCCGCCGCCGACGAGGCCGCCCCCGCCGACACCACCTCCTCCGAAACGACCCCCACCGACACCCAGGAGTCCTGAGCCACGATGGCCGACTTCACCGCCAAGGATGTACAAGCCCTGCGCCAGTCCACGGGCGCCGGGATGATGGACGCCAAGAAGGCGCTCACCGAGACCGACGGCGACATGGACGCCGCCCGCAAGCTGCTGCGCGAGAAGGGCCTGGCCAAGGCCGACGACCGCGCCGGCCGCGAGAACGCGCAGGGCGCCATCGCGATCGCCACCAACGTGGGCACGGTCGGCATGGTCGAGCTCAAGTGCGAGACCGACTTCGTCGCCAAGTCCGAGAACTTCATCCACCTCACCCAGGAGCTCGCCGACTCGGTGGCCGCCGCGGGCGAGTCGGGGGTGGCGACCCACCAGCACGCCATCGACGACCTCAAGGTGACCCTCAAGGAGAACATCGAGGTCGGTGGCGCCGTGCAGCTCAAGCTGTCCGAGGGCGAGACCGTGGACACCTACCTCCACCGGCAGGACGGTCGGGGCGTGAACGGCGTCGTCGTGGTCCTCCAGGGCGGCACGCCCGAGCTGGCTCACGACATCGCGGTCCACATCGCGTTCGCCAAGCCCCAGTACCTCACCCGCGACGAGGTCCCCGAAGACCTGGTGGCGGACGAGCGCGAGACGCTGCTCAGCATCACGAAGGCCGAGGGCAAGCCCGAGGCGGCGTGGCCGAAGATCGTCGAGGGACGCCTCACCGGCTGGTACAAAGAGCGTGTGCTCGTCGACCAGCCGTTCGTGCGCGACGACAAGCTGACAGTGGCCCAGCTCGCCGAAGGCGGCAAGGCCTCGATCGTTCGCTTCGCCCAGCTGTTCATCGGCGGGTGAGGCCAGCCCTGGCGACCCCATCCGGCGTCGCCGGGAAGGGCGGGAAGGTGTGCCGATGACCTACCAACGCGTCCTGCTCAAGCTGTCGGGCGAGGCCTTCGCCGGCGATGTCGGTTACGGCATCGACGGCACCTTCGCCGAGTTCATCGCCAACGAGATCGTCGACGTCCGCAACGCGGGCGTCGACGTGGCGGTGGTGGTCGGTGGCGGCAACATCTGGCGGGGGATGACCGGCGCCGGCGCCGGCATGGATCGCGCCCAGGCCGACTACATGGGCATGCTGGCCACCGTCATCAACGCCCTGGCCCTGCAGGACACGCTCGAGCGGCTCAGCCAGCCGACCCGGGTGCAGACGGCCATCCACATGGCCCAGGTCGCCGAGCCCTACATCCGCCGTCGCGCCATCCGGCACCTCGAGAAGGGGCGGGTGGTGATCTTCGCTGGTGGCACCGGGAACCCGTTCTTCACGACCGACACCGCGGCCGCCCTCCGTGCGGTCGAGATCGAGGCCGACGGGATGCTGCGCGGCACGCACTCGGGCGTCGACGGTCTCTACACCGCCGATCCCCGCACCACGCCCGACGCCACCCGGATCGACGAGGTCAGCTACCTCGAGGTGCTGAATCGGGAGCTCAAGGCGATGGACTCGACCGCCATCACCCTGTGCATGGACAACAAGCTGCCGATCGTGGTGTTCGACCTGCTCGGGTCCGGGAACATCCGCCGCATCGTCGAGGGTGAGCAGATCGGTACGCTGATCCACTAGTGGTACGACGTACTGCGAGCAGTACCACGAGCAATCGACGACAGCAGGCAGCAGGAGGGGCCGCCGGGCACACCGGCCGACCCGGGGCGCTGCTCGCGTGTTCGTCGCCGCTCTCGATCCAGGAGCACCCGTGCCTGACGACGACATGATCGCGATGGTCCTCGACGAGGCCCGCGACAAGATGGCGAAGGCGGTCGACCACGCCCGGGCCGAGTTCACCGGGGTCCGCACCGGGCGGGCCGCGCCCGCACTGGTCGAGAAGCTGCCCGTCGACTACTACGGCACCGAGGTGCCGATGCAGCAGATCGCGGGGTTCACAGTGCCCGAAGCGCGGATGCTCGTGATCAGCCCCTACGACAAGGGGGCGATCGGCGCCATCGAGAAGGCGCTCCAGAACAGCCGCCTGGGGCTGTCGCCCAACAACGACGGCCAGGTCATCCGCCTCAACTTCCCGCCGCTGACGGAAGAGCGTCGCAAGGAGCTCGTGCGGGTCGTGCGCGGCATGGCCGAGGAGGGGCGGATCAGCATCCGGCACGCCCGGCGGGGCGCGCGCCACGATCTCGAGGGGCTCGAGCACGACGGTGACATCTCGGCCGACGACCTCACCCGGGCCGAGAAGGAGCTCGACAAGCTCACGCAGAAGTACGAGGCCGGCGTCGACGCGGCGCTCGAGCACAAGGAACAGGAGCTCCTCGAGGTGTGAACAGGCGTCGCGCCCCCTCCTCCGGCGGCCGTTGCAGCCCTGCGCCCGCAGCCTTTGCCACCACCTGGGGGGCCGACGCGGTCAGGATGGTGGGGCGGCACCGCATGTCGCGCCACCATGCAGAACGACGCCGGCGAGGTGCCAGCTTCATCGAGGGCGGGTTCGACGGAAGGAAGACGACGTGACCGATCGGGATGACCGCCGCGACCAGCGCCACCGTGATCCCACCGAGGGCGTGCGCCTCCTCGGCGCCGACGAGGCGGCCGAGGCGCTCGAGCGCGACGACATCCGGCACCGCTTCGCCGAGGGTCAGCCGCGCTTCGGCGACCGACCCGCCTCCCCGCCGGCGGAGGGCCCGCGACCGGCGCTCCGCTTCCCCCTCGGGTCCTACGACGACCCGAATTCGATCGAGCGTCCGCCCGTGGTGCCCGTCCAACGGCCGACGGACGCACCCGAGCTGTCGCACTGGGCCGGCTCGGCCGCAGAGGAGGTCCCGCACATGAGCGGACGCGACCCGCGCCAGGGTGACGACACGTGGTCGGGGTACGAGACCGACCCCCGATGGCGCGACGAGCCGACGCGTGCGCCGGCGCAGGGGCCCTCGGGATGGCCCGCTCCGGCGCCGTCCGAGCAGACGGGTGGCGGTCGAGGCGCGCCGCAGCCGTACGAGGCGGGGGTCGACCCGTCGCCCGGCCGCTCGGTGTTCGACGGCCCGCCCCAGGGCGCCCCGCCCTCCTACGACGACCCGTACGGCGACGCCGGCTACGAGGAGGAGGGCTACGACGCCGGGTACTCCGAGACGTACGACGACGTCTACGACGACGAGGTCTACGACGAACCGGCGGCCGGGTTCCCCGACGCGCGCCGCAGGGGTGGCGCGCCGGTGGGCACCGCGCCTCGACGGGCGACCCGCAAGGCGCCCGACCGCGACCTGCGTACGGCTGTCCTCGTGGGGGTCGGCTTCCTCGCCGCGGCGCTGGCGGCCTTCGCCGTGCTGGGCCCACTGGGCGGGATGATCGTCGCGGTCCCGATCCTGTCGTACGCGACGTACGAGTTCTTCGTGGCCGTGAACACGGCCGGGTTCGAAGCACCGATGCCGGTGGGGGTGGCGGCGGCGGCCGGTGCGATCATCGCGGCCTACAACTACGGGGAGGCGGCGATCCCACTCGTGCTCGTGCTGGCGGTGGCCGTGAGCTTCCTGTGGTACCTCGTCGGCGCCGGTGGCGACCGTCCGGTGGCCAACATCGGGGTGACCCTGCTGGGTGTGTGCTGGATCGGGTTGTTCGGCTCGTTCGCCGGGCTGCTGCTCGCCGCACCGCTCGGGCACGGTGTCGCGTTCCTCCTGGCGGCGGTCATCCCCACGGTGGCCTACGACGTGGGCGCCCTGTTCGTGGGCCGCAGCGCCGGTTCGCGCCCGCTGTCGGCCGCGAGCCCGAACAAGACGATCGAGGGCCTGGCCGGCGGCATGCTGCTGGCGGTCGTCGCCGCGGTCGTGTTCGCGATCCTCGGGGTGTACCCCTTCGACGACTGGCAGGAGGGCCTGAAGCTCGGCATCCTCGTCGCCCTCGTCGCCCCGCTCGGCGACCTGGCCGAGTCGCTGGTCAAGCGCGACCTCGGCATCAAGGACATGGGCAGCGTCCTGCCGGGTCACGGCGGTCTGCTCGACCGCTTCGACGCCCTGCTGTTCGTGCTCCCCGCGGTGTGGTACCTGTCGCGCATCAGCGACTTCTTCCTCACCTGACAGGTCGACCGGAGAGGCGCGGGGAGGCGACCTCGGTCGCCAGAGAACCGACAGCTACCCTGGGCGGGTGGCCGTGACGACCGTCGCCGTCGCCGGTTCGACCGGGTCGATCGGCACTCAGACCATCGACGTGGTCCGGGCCGAGCCCGATCGCTTCGAGGTGGTCGCCCTGGGGGCGTGGTCGTCGGTCGACCGTCTGGTCGCCCAGGCCCGCGACCTGCGCCCGAAGCTGGTGGTCGTCGGCGACGAGACCTGCGCCCCCGACGTGGCCGAGGCGGTCCCGCCGGGCACCGAGGTCCGGGCGGGGGCCGACGCCCTCGCCGAGATGGGCACGGTGGCCGACGTCTGCGTGAACGGTGTGGTCGGGTTCGCCGGCCTGCGACTGACGCTGGCCACGCTGGCGGCCGGTCGACGCCTCGCGCTGGCCAACAAGGAGTCGCTGATCGCAGGCGGGCCGGTGGTCCGTGAGGTGCTCGCCCGGCCGGGCGCAGGGCAGATCGTGCCGGTCGACTCCGAGCACGGCGCGGTGCACCAGTGCCTGGCCGCCAACGCGGGCGGTGACCCCGGGCGGGTGGCGCGCGTGGTGCTCACCGCCAGCGGCGGTCCGTTCCGGGGCCGCACCCGGGCCGAGCTGGCCGACGTGACCGTCGACGACGCCCTCGCCCACCCGACGTGGTCGATGGGACCGAAGATCACCGTCGACTCGTCGACCCTCATGAACAAGGGCCTCGAGGTCATCGAGGCGCACGAGCTGTTCGGCACCGCGTTCGGCCTCGACTACGACCACATCGAGGTGGTCGTGCACCCGCAGTCGATCGTCCACTCGATGGTGGAGATGAGCGACGGCTCGACCATCGCCCAGCTCAGCAACCCCGACATGCGCCTGCCGATCGGGTACGCGCTGGCGTGGCCCGACCGCATCGCCACGCCGTTCGGCCGCATCGACTGGGCCGCCTGCGGGCCGCTCGAGTTCGAACCGCCCGACCACGACGCCTTCCCGTGCCTGGGCCTGGCCTACGCCGCGGGTCGGGCCGGAGGCCTGGCGCCGGCGGTGCTGAACGCGGCCAACGAGGAGGCGGTCGGGGCCTTTCTCGGGGGCAGGATCGCCTGGTCAGCCATCCCTGACGTCCTCAACGCGGTGCTCTCCCGGCATGATGGGGGCACGGCCGACGGGGTCGACTCCGTGATCGACGCCGACCGTCGTGGCCGCGAGGCCGCCCGTCACGAGATCGAGAGGATCGCGGCATGACCGAGCGCAGCGAGGTCGAACAGCACAGTCGGCCCTGCGCCACGAAGTGGCGATTCGGTCACCGGTGCGCCCGAAGGGTGCACCAGTGACCGACATGCGCCGACAGGACGGGGCCCCTCACGGGGTTCCGGTCGACGCGCAGGCGGCGCACCCGGGCCCGGCGGACGCACCCCCGACGCCCGCGCCGCCGGGGCCGGCGGACGACAGGCCGTCCTACGAGACCGGGGGCCTGCGCCTGGCTCTGTTGATCGCGGTGCTCGTCGCCGTCGGGCTGCGGGCGGGGTGGCCGGCGCTGGTCATGATCCTCGGGATCGTGGTCACGATCTTCCTCCACGAGCTCGGCCACTACGTGACGGCCAAGAGGTCGGGCATGAAGGTCACCGAGTTCTTCATCGGGTTCGGGCCGAAGATCTGGTCGTTCCAACGGGGCGAGACCGAGTACGGGTTCAAGGTGATCCCGGCGGGCGCGTACGTCCGCATCATCGGCATGAACAACCTCGACGAGTCCGAGCCCGCCGACGAGCCCCGGACCTACCGCCAGCAGTCGTTCCCGAAGCGGCTGCTCGTCGTCAGCGCCGGGTCGCTGTCGCACCTGCTGCAGGCGTTCGTGATCGGGGTCGTGCTGCTGGGCGTGGTCGGCATCCCCGGTGGCAGCATCACCGACCCCCGGGCCGAGTACTGGACGGTCACGAACGTCGAGCGAGACAGCGCGGCCGACGCCGCCGGGCTCCAGGACGACGACCGGATCGTCGCGGTCGGCGGGCGGCCGGCGTCCGACTACGGCTCGCTGACCGACGCGCTCTCCACCTACGAGGTGGGCGACGAGATCGAGCTCACGGTCGTGCGGGACGGTGACGAGCGCACGACCGACGCCACGCTGGGGCCCCGCCCCGAGGGCAAGCCCGGCGGCGAGGTCGGGAGCCCGTTCCTCGGGGTGGGCACCGACGCGAGGTTCGAGGCCGAACCGGTCGGGGTCGGCACGGCGATCGCCCAGACCCCTGGCGAGATGTGGGAGGTCACGACCGCGAGCGTCGGTGCGCTGGGCCGGTTCTTCAGCCCGTCGGGCCTGGGCGGCTTCGCCGAGGACGTGGGCAGCGCCCGCGACGACCGGGCCGAGAGCTCCGGAGGCGGCGGCGGCGCCCAGGCGTCCGACAGCGGGCGCAACCCCGAAGGCCTGATCTCGATCGTGGGCCTCGTCCAGATCGGCTCGCACGACGTCGAGCACCGCGCCGCCTTCATCCTCGTGCTGTTCTTCCAGGTCAACCTGCTGCTGGGGCTGTTCAACATGCTGCCGTTGCCGCCGCTCGACGGCGGGCACGCGGCCGTCGCCATCTACGAACGTGTCCGGTCCCGCGCCGGGAGCCGCTACCACGCCGACTTCGCCAAGCTCCTGCCGCTGACCTACGCGGTGGTGCTCGTCCTCGGGCTGATCGGCATCACCACGATCTACCTCGACCTCGTCAACCCCATCGAACTCTGATGGAACTGGGCGAGTCCTCGTACCCGCGCCGCAAGACCCGCCAGATCACGGTGGGGGACGTGCCCGTCGGCGGCGACGCACCGATCACGGTGCAGTCGATGACGACCACCAAGACGGCCGACGTCGACGGCACGCTGCAGCAGATCTACGACCTGGCCATGGCCGGCTGCGACATCGTGCGGTGCACGTGCAACGAGACCGAGGCGGCCGAGGGGCTCGCCCGCATCGTCCCGCGGTCGCCGGTGCCGATCGTCGCCGACATCCACCACCAGCACCGCATGGCGCTGGCCGCGCTCGAGGCCGGGGTCCACTGCCTGCGGCTCAACCCGGGCAACATCCGGCGGCCCGAGCACATCAAGCTGGTGGCGCAGGAGGCCAAGGCCCGGGGCGTTCCCATCCGCATCGGCGTGAACGGCGGCTCCCTCCACCCCGACCTGTACAAGAAGTACGGCGGCAAGGTCACGCCCGAGGCCATGGTCGAGTCGGCCCAGATGGAGCTGGCGTACTTCGACGAGGTCGGCTTCGAGGACGTGAAGATCTCGGTGAAGGCGTCGTCGGTGCCGCTGATGATCGAGGCGTACCGGCAGCTGTCCGACGCCGTCGACCACCCGCTGCACCTCGGCGTCACCGAGGCCGGTCCGCTGCCCGGAGGCATCATCAAGGCCACGGCCGGCATCGCCACGCTGCTGGCCGAGGGCATCGGCGACACGATCCGCTACAGCCTCACGGCCGACCCGGTGGAGGAGGCGCGGGCGGGGCGGGCACTGCTCGAGTCGATGGGCCTGCGCGAGCGCAAGAACGTCGACCTGATCGCCTGCCCGTCGTGCGGCCGCGCCGAGATCGACGTCATCGACGTGGCCCGCCGGGCGCAGGACGCGTTCGGTGACAAGGAGATCCCGCTGCAGGTGGCGGTCATGGGCTGCGTGGTGAACGGCCCGGGCGAAGCCCGTGACGCCGACATCGGCATCGCGGCCGGCAAGAACAAGGGCCACCTGTTCGTGCGCGGGCAGAACGTCGCCGTCGTGCCCGAGGCCGAGATGGTCGACGCGCTGGTCGAGTGGGCCACGTTCATCGGGGAGAACGGCATCGACGCCGCGCTCGAGCGGGCCCGCAGCACCAGCGACGCGGCCCGACGGGCGGCCGAGCGCGACCGGGCCGAGCTGCTCGACGAGCAGGGCGCCGACGCCAACCACAGCGAGCAGCGCGTCGAGGTCATCCGCAAGCTCTGACCCGCCGCCGGGCCGGAAACGCGATCGCCTCCCGAACCCGACGGCCGACCCGCGCCCGACCGCAGTAGCCTGAGGTCATGGCGCGGCAAGTGGAACGTCCGAGCGGTGGGATCGCGAGTCGCGTCCTCCTCGGCATCGTGGTGCTCGCCGTCGTGTGGATCGTCCTGCAGTTCGTGCTCGGCATGGTCTTCGCCGTCGTCCGGGCCGCGCTGCTCGTCGCGCTGTTCGGGGTCGTGGCCTGGGTCGTGCTCGTCGGCCCACCGGGCGGGCGGGACTGAGGTTCGAGGGGGGCGGACCGTGGCGCGCGATCGGAACGCTGACGCAACGGAACCGTCACACGACGTTCGGTATCGTCCGCCGGTCGTGCGTACTCCCTCCCGCTCCCGCCGCTCCAGCGTCACCCTCCTCGCACTCGGCGTCCTCGCCGCGGTGGTCGCCGTCGCCGGCGACGCCCAGCCGGCTCGGCCGGCAGCCGCCGCCCCCGGCGACCCGGCGCCCACCGACGCCGTCCGCACCGTCGACTTCTCCACCCTGGCGCAACCCGGCGTCGCCTGCGCCGACGCCCTCCCCGACGCCACGCCACGTTCCATCGGCGTGTCCGCAGGCGAGAGCGCGCTGCTCGACCAGGCCACGTTCGCCCAGCTCATCGTCGATCCCGTGGTGCTCTACGGCGACCTCGACGGTGACGGGCGAGACGAGGCCGTCGTGCGGGCGACGTGTGCGTACGGGGCCAACGGCGCCGAGGACACGGTGCAGGTCTGGTCGGCGTCCGGGCGCCTGCCCCTGCTGATCGACACGATCACCGGCGCCCCCGACTCGGTGGCCGACGACAGCCGCTTCCCCCCGGAGCTGCTCGACGTGGCCCTCGACGGCGACGAGGTGCTGGTGACCTACGGGGTCTACGACGACGATGCGCCGCACTGCTGCCCGACAGGGCAGGCCGTGGTGACCTACGAGCTCGACGGCGGGCTCTCGGTCGTCGGGCGCCCGCAGGTCGATCCGATCGACTAGCGGACCGCCCCGAGGGGTCGGCCGGTCCTGCCCCTCGATGCCCGCCCGGTGAACCGCTGCGGGCCGGGCGCGGGCCGGCCGGTACGATCCGTACCCCTATGGCGAAGGTGCTCACGGCGCAGGCCGACGACTTCCCCCGGTGGTACCAGGACGTGCTGTCCAAGGCCCAGCTGGCCGAGAACGGCCCGGTGCGGGGGACCATGGTCATCCGGCCGTACGGCTACGCCATCTGGGAGCACATGCAGGCCGACATCGACGGCCGGATCAAGGCGGCCGGGGCCGAGAACGCCTACTTCCCGCTGTTCATCCCCGAGAGCTACCTGCAGCGAGAGGCCGACCACGTCGAGGGGTTCAGCCCCGAGCTCGCGGTGGTCACCCACGCGGGTGGCAAAGCCCTCGACGAGCCCATCGTCGTGCGCCCCACGAGCGAGACGGTCATCGGCGAGTACATGGGCAAGTGGGTGCAGAGCTACCGCGACCTGCCCCTGCTGCTCAACAGTTGGAACAACGTCGTGCGGTGGGAGCTGCGCCCGCGCCTCTTCCTCCGCACCACCGAGTTCCTCTGGCAGGAGGGCCACACGGCGCACGCCAGCCGCGAGGACGCGGCGGCGTACGCCACCCGCATCCTCCACGACGTGTACCGCGACTTCATGGTCGACGTGCTGGCCATGCCGGTGCTCGTGGGCTGGAAGACGTCGGCCGAGCGGTTCGCGGGCGCCATCAACACGATGACGTGCGAGGCGATGATGCGCGACGGCAAGGCGCTGCAGATGGGCACCAGCCACGAGCTCGGCCAGAACTTCGCCAAGGTGTTCGACATCAGCTACCTCGACGCCGACGGCGAGACCCAGCTGTGCTGGACCACCTCGTGGGGCTCCACGACCCGCATGATCGGCGGGCTGATCATGGTCCACGGCGACGACGCCGGCATCGTGGTGCCGCCTCGCCTCGCGCCCATCCAGGTGGTGGTCCTGCTGGTCAAGGACGACGACGGCGCGGGGGAGCGGGCAGCCGCCCTCGCCACCGAGATCGAGGGCACGGGCGTGCGTGTGCGCCTCGACGACCGGGTCGCCACCAGCTTCGGCCGGCGGGCCACCGACTGGGAGCTCAAGGGCGTGCCCGTGCGGGTCGAGGTCGGCCCCCGCGACCTGGCGCAGGGGCTGGTGACGCTGGTGCGACGCGACACCGGCGAGAAGGTCCAGGCGCCTCTCGCCGAGGCGGCGACGCGGGTGGCGGCGCTGGTCGAGCAGATCCAGGCCGACCTGCTGGCGGCGGCCACCGAGCGGCGCGACGCGGCGACGGTGGACGTGGCGACGGTCGACGAGGCGGCCGAGGCGGCCCAGGTCGGCTTCGCGCGCCTCCCATGGTCGGTGGTGCGGGGTGAGGGCGAGGCGACGCTGGCCGGCAAGGGCATCACCGTGCGGTGCCTGCTCGGGCCCGACGGCGAGCTCCCCTCGTCCGAGGAGGACGGCGATCTCGTGGCGGTGGTGGCGCGCGCCTATTGAGTGCGCCGGTCGAGTGCGGTATGCCACGGTCCGTGACGGGCGTGGCACCGCTATACTCCAGCGTCCGTTTCGTTACGGATTCGTCACCGTTCGAGAGGTTCGAGCGAAGGCGTGGGCCCGGTGCCCACGCCTTTCGTATGAAAGGAAGGAGGCCAGCCCCCATGACCGTCGCCGACCGCGTGCGTGCCATCGTGCTGCCCCTCCTGACCGAGCGCGATCTCGACCTGTACGACATCGAGGTCGCCGGTCCGGTGCTCAAGGTGGTCGTCGACCGCCCGGCCGGCCTCGACCTCGACGTGCTGGCCGAGGCCACGCGCGCGGTGTCCCGGGCCCTCGACGAGGCCGACCCCATCGCCGGGGCCTACACCCTCGAGGTCAGCAGCCCCGGCCTCGAGCGCAGCCTGCGCACGCCGCGCCACTTCGCCCGCGCGGTGGGCGAGTCCGTGAAGGTGAAGCTCACGCCGGCCGGTGGCGCCGCCCGCGGCGGCGAGCGCCGCCTCGAGGGCGAGGTCGTGGCCGCCGACGACGACGGCGTCACGCTGCGCACCGCCGACGGCGACGAGAGGCTGGCCTTCGACGACATCGACCGGGCGCGCACCGTGTTCGCGTGGGGTCCGCCCGAGAAGCCCGGCAAGGGCCGGCGCCCGGCCGCGGCGAAGGCCGGCGGCGCCCCCGCCACCACCATCGACGACGACAAGAGGGACGAGACGCCATGAGTGAGACCGAGATGATGGACGCCCTGCAGGCGCTTGCCGCCGAGAAGGGCATCTCTGTCGACACGCTCATGGCCGCACTGGCCGACGCCCTCGAATCGGCCTACAAGCGCATGCCCGGCGCGCACGAGTACGCCTGGGTGACGATCGACCCGACGAACTTCAACATCCGCGTGTACGCGCAGGAGATCGACGAGGACGGCGAGCCGTACGGCCCTGAGCTCGACGCGACGCCGAAGGACTTCGGCCGCATCGCCGCCCAGACGGCCCGCCAGGTCATGACCCAGCGCATCCGCGAGGCCGAGCGCGAGCTCCGCTACGAGGAGTACGCCGGGCGCGAGGGCGACATCGTGACGGGCACCGTCCAGCAGGGCGACAGCCGCTACACGCTGCTCAGCCTGGGGCCGGTCGAGGCGCTGCTGCCGCAGGCCGAGCAGGTGCCGCACGAGCGGCCCGAGGCCAACACCCGCCTCAAGGCCTACATCGTCGAGGTCCGGCGCACGTCGAAGGGCCCACAGATCGTCGTGTCCCGCACCCATCCGGGCCTGGTCCTCGAGCTGTTCAAGCTCGAGGTCCCCGAGATCGCCGACGGCGTCGTCGAGATCAAGGCGTGCGCCCGCGAGCCAGGGCACCGCACGAAGATCGCCGTGTGGTCGAACGACAACAACGTCGACCCGGTCGGCGCCTGCGTGGGCGCCCGCGGTGCCCGCGTCCGCCAGGTCGTCAACGAGCTGCGCGGCGAGAAGATCGACATCGTGCCGTTCAGCGACGACCCGTTCGAGTTCGTCGCCAAGGCGCTCTCGCCGGCCAAGGTCAAAGAGGTCCGCATCAACGAGGACACCGGCGTCGCCGAGGTCATCGTGCCCGACTACCAGCTGTCGCTGGCCATCGGGAAGGAGGGCCAGAACGCCCGCCTGTCGGCCCGGCTGACCGGGTGGCGCGTCGACATCAAGAGCGAGAGCCAGCTCGCCGAGGAAGAGACCTACGGCCAGCAGGACTGGGCCGAGGGCGAGTGGGTCGTCGACGCCGAGACCGGCGAGCAGGTGTGGCAGCCCGCCGAGGGCGGCCCGGCGCTCAAGGCCGAGGACTGGGAGGCGGCGGTGTCCGAGACCCCGGCCGAGGGCGAGGCGGCCGAGCAGCCCGCGACCGAGGAGGCCGCTGCACCCGAGGCCGCACCCGAGGTGGCCGCGGTCACCGAGGCTGCGACGGGCGCGGCCGCTGCACCCGAGGCTGCCACCGACGACTCTGCGTCCGAGGCCGCGTCCGACGGCGCCGGAGCCGACACCTCCACCGAGGACGTCGAGGCCGAGCTCGACGCCGAGGACGAGGTGGCCGAGGACGTGGCCGAGCTCACAGAGACCGACGAAGAGGCCGCGAGCGCGGCCGAGGCGGGCGAGCCCGCCGATGACGAGCCGGGCGAGCGGTAGCCGACCCGGGCCGGGCGAGCCGCAGCGCACCTGCGTCGGCTGCAGGCGCACGGCGAGCCAGTCCGACCTGGTCCGCTTCGTCCGTGGTCCTGATGGAACTCCGGTCGAGGGCCGTACACTTGCTGGTCGCGGCGCGTGGCTCTGCCGGGCCACGATCGACGCCTGTCGGGCGCTCGCCGTCCGTCGCGGGGCGTTCCCACGAGCGTTCCGCGAGGGTCGACGACGGTCCGGTGGGCACTGAGCCGCAGGTGTTTCGCAATCGATGTTCGTGCCCGGGCCGCGGGCTGCGCGAGGATGGAGGGCCGTGATCCGCACCGCCACGTGCGCGGATCGCGCCCCCGAGCAAGATGAAGGGCTGGTCAGAGACAACTTTGGCAGCGAAGATCCGTATCCACGAGCTCGCCAAGGAGCTCGGGATGACGAACAAGGAAACCCTCGACCTGTCCCTGGACCTGGGCATCGGGGTGAAGACGCACTCCTCCGGCATCGAGGAGGCGCAAGCCGATCGCGTCCGGCGGCGGGCCGAGCGCGAGGGCCGCACCCGGGCCGAGCAGCCTGAAGAGCCCAAGCCCGTCAAGGCCACCAAGGCCACGAAGGCGGCCAAGAGCACGAAGAAGGCGGCGAAGGCGCCGGCCGAGGCGCCGGCCGAGGCGCCCGCGCCCGCGGTCGACACGCCCTCCACCGCTGGTCCGGCCGAGGCCCCCGCCCCCGCCGCGCCCGAGCCGGTGGCGGCTCGCGCCGACGCGCCCGCCCCCGCGCCCGAGGCGCCGTCTCGCCCGAGCACGCAGGAGCCGGCACGTCCGGCCGCAGGCGGGTCCTCCGAAGGGTGGAACCCCCGCCCGTCGTCGCCCCCGGCTGCGCCTCCCCAGCGCACGGCCGGCCGTCCCGCGCCGCCGCCGCCCCCGGGTCGGCTCGTCACGTCGTCGGGCAGCGAGCGACCGCCGCCTCCCCGCCGTGAGGAGGTCCCGGCCGCGTCCGCGGCGCCGACCGAGGCGCCCCGCGCCCCGGAGCGTCCCGCGCCGCGTGCCCCGCGGCCGACTCCTCCGCCGACCGGTCGCCCCGCGGCGCCCCCGCCCGGGGCGCCTCGGCCCCCGGCCGGCGGCCCGCCCCGCCCCAGCGCGCCCGCGCCCGGCCGGCCCAACCCCGCCTCGTCGTCCGGCAAGCCCATCCCGCCGCCCCCCGGCCCGCCTGCCTCGCTGACCGGCAAGCCCATCCCGCCCCCGCCCGGCCTCGGTGGCCGTGGTCCCGCGCCCTCGCGCGGCGGCCGTCCCGGCGGTGGCCCCCCCGGTCGCGGCGGCACCCGCCCCGGCGGCCCGCCCAGCGGCGGCGGTGGCCGTCCCGGCGGCGGCTTCGGCGGCGGTGGCGGTGGCGGCGGCCGCCCGGGTGGCGGTTTCGGCGGTCCTGGTGGTGGTCCCGGTGGCGCTCCCGGCGGCGGTGGCCGTCCCGGTGGCGGTCCGCGCGGTGGCGGCCAGCGCCCGCCGCGTCGACGCGGCCGGCGGCGTCGCAGCCGTGAGGAGCTGCAGCCGATGGAGGCGCCGAGCTACACCCCGGCGTCCGCTCCCGTCCCCGAGGGCACGATCGTCGTCGAGCGCGCCTCGACGCCGCAGGACCTCGGCCCCAAGCTGAACCGCACCGCGGCCGACGTGGTCCGGTTCCTGCTGCAGCAGGGCGAGATGGTGACGGCCACGCAGTCGCTCACCGACGACATGATCGAGCTGTTCGCGGCCGAGATCGGCGGGGATATCCGCCTCGTCGACCCCGGCGAGGAGCAAGAGGTCGAGCTGCAGCGCCAGCTCGGGTTCGACGAGCTGTTCGACTCGGCCGCCGGCGACGACACCGAGCCCCGACCGCCGGTCATCACCGTCATGGGTCACGTCGACCACGGCAAGACCAAGCTGCTCGACCGCATCCGCAACGCGAACGTGGTCGAGGGCGAGGCCGGCGGCATCACCCAGCACATCGGCGCCTACCAGACCGAGAAGAACGGTCGGCGCATCACGTTCATCGACACCCCGGGCCACGAAGCGTTCACCGCCATGCGTGCCCGTGGCGCCGAGGCCACCGACATCGTCGTGCTGGTCGTGGCCGCCGACGACGGTGTGATGCCGCAGACCATCGAGGCGCTCAACCACGCCAAGGTGGCCGAGGTGCCGATCGTGGTGGCCATCAACAAGGTCGACCGCGAGCAGGCCAACATCGACCGGGTCAAGCAGCAGCTGTCCGACCAGGGCCTCATCCCGAGCGACTGGGGCGGCGACGTCGAGATGGTGCCGGTCTCCGCACTGCAGGGCATCGGCATCGACGACCTGCTCGAGACCCTGCTGCTCGTGGCCGACGTGCAGGACCCGCCGCTCGAGGCCAGCCCCGACGGCCGCGCCGCCGGCGTGGTGCTCGAGGCCAACCTCGACGTGGGCCGCGGCCCGGTGGCGTCCGTGCTGGTCCAGCGCGGCACGCTCTCGGTCGGCGACCCGCTCGTGGCCGGCGCCGCCTGGGGACGTGTCCGGGCACTCATCGACGACCACGGCAACAACGTGCGGGCCGCGGGTCCGTCGACCCCGGTGCAGGTCCTGGGCCTCAACGAGGTCGCCGACGCCGGCGACCAGTTCGTGGTGGCCCCCGACGAGAAGCTCGCCCGCTCTGCGGCGCAGACCCGCGAGCACTGGCAGCGCGTCGCCAGCCTCGGCCGCGAGGCCGCGGTCACCAGCGGCGGCGCCAAGCTCGAGGACATCTTCGAGCAGATCCAGCAGGGCGAGGCCGCCACGCTGAACCTGGTGCTCAAGGCCGACGTGACCGGCTCGCTCGAGGCGCTCACCGAGGCGCTGCGCAAGCTCGAGCGCGACGACGTCAAGCTGTCGTTCGTGCAGCGTGGCGTCGGCGGCATCACCAAGAGCGACGTGCAGCTGGCGGCGGCGTCCAACGCCACCATCATCGGCTTCAACGTGCGACCCGACCGCACCTCGCGCGAGCTGGCGCTCGCCGAGGACGTCGAGATCCGCACCTACGAGATCATCTACCAGGTCCTCGAGGACATCGAGAACGCCCTCCTGGGCCTCCTCGCCCCCGAGTACGAAGAGGTGGTCACGGGCGAGGCCGAGGTCCGAGAGATCTTCTCGGTGCCCCGCGTGGGCAAGATCGCCGGGTGCTACGTCACCAACGGCGTCATCACCCGCAACTCGAAGGTGCGGTTCCTGCGCGAGGGAACCATCATCTGGAAGGGCACGATCACGTCGCTCAAGCGCTTCAAGGACGATGCCCGCGAGGTGCAGTCGGGCTTCGAGTGCGGCATCGGGCTGTCCGACTTCCAGGACCTCAAGCAGGGCGACATCATCGAGACGTTCGAGGAGCGCGAGATCCCGCGCACCTGACCGATCGGCGTGGGCGGGACGAGGCCGGTAGCGACCCCGTCCCGCCGTACGCTGATGATGTGCATGCGGCGGCTCTCCGTATCGAGCTCTACTTGCGCGAGTGCCGCTCGCTGAAGGCGAAGCGGGCGCTGATCCGGCCCGTGATCGAGGGGCTGGCCCGGCGGCACCGCGTGTCGGTGTCCGAGGTCGCGCACCACGACGCCTGGCACCTGGCCACGGTGGGGGTGGCGGCGGTGGCCCCGTCGCACGCCCACCTGGGCGACCTGCTCGACGATGTCGAGCGGTTCGTGTGGTCGTTCCCCGAGGTCGAGGTGCTGCGGATCGATCGGTTGTGGATCGAGGAGGAGGAGACGACATGAAGCGCTCATCGGGAACCGCTCGGGACTATCCACGCACGGCCCGGCTGAACCAGCTCCTCCAGGAGATCGTGGCCGAGGAGATCGAACGGCTCGACGACGAGCGGCTCGGCTTCTTCACGGTCGTCGGAGTCGAGGTCGATCCCGACCTGCGTCACGCGGTGGTGTGGTACACGGCGTTGGACTCCGGGGACGACGACGGCGCGGACGCCGCGGCGAGCGCCCAGCTGGCCGAGGCCCTGCACGAGCACCGGGCCCGCCTCCAACGGGCGATCGGCCGCCAGACGCGGATCAAGCGCACCCCCGAGCTCTCGTTCCGTCCCGACGCGGTGATCCGCCAGGCCGAGCGGGTCGAGCAGATCCTGCGCGACATCGGCGACGAGGCCGAGCGGCCGGTCGACGAGCAGGCCCGCGAGGGCGGCGCCGGCACCCCGTGACGGCCCGCCGGGGCCCCGACGGGCCCGACGGCGTCGCCGTCGTGGACAAGCCGGCCGGATGGACGTCGCACGACGTCGTGGCCAAGGCCCGCGGCCTGCTCGGCACGCGCAAGGTCGGGCACTCGGGCACCCTCGACCCCGACGCCACGGGTGTGTTGGTGCTGGGCGTCGGGCGGGCCACCCGGTTGCTCACGTTCCTGTCGGGGCTCGACAAGCGCTATGTCGGCGAGGTCGTGCTGGGCACGGCCACGTCGACGCTCGACGCCTCCGGCGAGGTCACCGGCACGTGGGACATGGCCGCGGTCGGCCTGGCCGACGTGCGGGCGGCCGCAGCCCGCCTGACCGGGGCGATCGAGCAGGTGCCGCCGATGGTGTCGGCCAAGAAGGTCGACGGGCGCCGGCTCCACGAGCTGGCCCGGGCGGGCGTCGAGGTCGAGCGGGCGGCGGTGCCGGTGCGGGTCGAGGCGTTCTCGGTGGGCGAGCCGGTGGCGCCCGGTGTCTACCCGATCGACGTGACCTGCTCGTCGGGCACCTACGTCCGCTCGCTGGCTGCCGACGTCGGGGCCGGGCTGGGCGGCGGCGCCCATCTGCGGGCCCTGCGGAGGCTGTCGGTCGGTCCGTACGGCCTCGACGAGGCGCTGGCCCTCGAGGAGCTGGCGCCCGAGCGCCTCCTCCCGCCGGCCGAGGCGCTGCGCGGTCGCCCGCAGGTGACCGTCGACGACGACGTCGCCGCGCTGGTCCGCAACGGCCGGGTCTTCGACGACGCGGTTCTCGGCGCGACGGGGGAGGGGCCGTGGGGGGTGCTCGGCGCCGATGGTTCGCTGCTCGCCGTGTACGAGCGCCACCGTCCCGGCACGGTGAAGCCGGCGGTGGTCCTGGCCACCTGAGCCCGCAGATCACACCGGACGGTTCGCATCCCGCACGAGGCCAGGCGCTGGACCCAGATGTGACACACCGTCAGGTTTCGGTAGGGTCGCCCCGGCTCCACGGTCCGGAGCCGGAGGAGGGACGACCGTGACCGACGCCCAGGCACCCGATCCGTTCGCGCCCGCCACCCTCGGCCCCGTGCGGCTGCGCAACCGCATCGTCAAGGCGGCCACGTTCGAGGGCCTGACCCGCGAGCACGTGGTCAACGACGAGCTGATCGCCTTCCACCGGAAGGTGGCCGCCGGGGGCGTCGGCATGACGACCCTGGCCTACTGCGCGGTGGCACCCGACGGCTGCGGCACCCCCAACGAGCTGATCCTCACCCCCGAGATGACCTCTGGTCTGGCCCGCCTGGCCGACGCCGTGCACGACGAGGGCGCGGCGGTGTCGGCCCAGCTCGGGCACGCCGGCGCGGTGGCGGCCGGCACCGGGCTGCCGGGGCTGTCCCCGTCGCCCGTGTTCAGCCCGCTGGCCATGAAGCGCACCAAGGCGGTGTCGGTCGATCGGCTGCGCGGGATCGTCGACGACTTCGCCGCCGCGGCCCGGGTCGTGGCCGACGCGGGGTTCGACGCCGTCGAGGTCCACCTCGGGCACGGCTACCTGCCGAGCGAGTTCCTCAGCCCCCGCCTCAACAAGCGCACCGACGAGTGGGGCGGGTCGCTCGAGAACCGCGCCCGCTTCCCGCGGGCGATCGTCACCGCCGTGCGGGAGGCGGTGGGGGACCGGCTGGCGGTGCTGGCCAAGCTGAACATGGCCGACGGCGTCCGGGGCGGGCTGTGGCTCGACGAGAGCGTCGAGGTCGCCCGCATGCTCGAGGCCGACGGCGGGCTCGACGCCATCGAGCTGACCGCCGGCAGCTCGCTGCAGAACCCGATGTACCTGTTCCGGGGCGAGGCACCGGTGGCGGAGATGTCCCGGGCCATGCCCAAGGCCATCCGCCCGGCGTTCCGGCTGTTCGGCAAGGCGTTCCTCCACGAGTACCCCTACACGGAGGCGTACCTGCTGCCCTACGCCCGCCAGTTCCGGGCCGCGCTGTCGATGCCGCTCGTGCTGCTCGGCGGCGTCAACCGGATCGACACGGTGCAGGGCGCGATGGCCGAGGGCTTCGAGTTCGTGGCGATGGGCCGGGCGCTGCTGCGCGAGCCCGATCTCGTGAACCGGTGGCGGGCCGGCGCCACCCACGAGTCGCTCTGCGTGCACTGCAACAAGTGCATGGCCACGATCTACCGCGGCACCCGCTGCGTGCTCGTCGAGTGAGGCCGACCCCGTCCGAGCGGTCCTGACCTGGACCGATGGCCCCGCTCGCAGCGTCGCACCGCGGGGTCGGTCCCGCTGGGTAGGGTCGGTGGCGCTTCCAGCCGACCCGGGAGGCGTCATGTCCGAACCGTCTGCAACGCCGCAGATCGCCGACTCGCTCGTCGACCTCATCGGGGACACGCCGCTGTTGCGGCTGAACCGGGTGACCGACGGCCTGACGTGCACCGTGGCGGTCAAGCTCGAGATGCTCAACCCCGGCGGGAGCGTGAAGGACCGCCCGGCCCTGGCCATGATCGAACAGGCCGAGCGCGCCGGCGAGCTGAAGCCGGGCGGCACCATCGTCGAGCCGACGTCGGGCAACACCGGGGTCGGGCTCGCCATCGTGGCGGCCCAGCGCGGGTACGACTGCATCTTCGTGGTCACCGACAAGGTGGCGCCCGAGAAGATCCACCTGCTCGAGGCGTACGGGGCCCGCGTGATCGTGTGCCCCGTGGCCGTCGCCCCCGAGGATCCGCAGTCCTACTACTCGGTGGCCGAGCGGCTGGTGGCCGAGACGCCCGGCGCCTTCCGCCCCAACCAGTACGGCAACGAGTGGAACCCCTGGGCGCACGAGCAGACCACCGGCCCCGAGATCTGGCGGCAGACCGCGGGCCGCATCACCCACTTCGTGGCCGGCGTGGGCACCGGCGGCACCATCACCGGCGTCGGCCGGTACCTCAAGGCGCAGAGCCCGGGCGTGCAGATCGTCGGCGCCGACCCGGCGGGATCGGTGTACTCGGGCGGGTCGGGTCGCCCGTACCTGGTGGAGGGCATCGGCGAGGACTTCTGGCCCACCACCTACGACCCCTCGCTGGTCGATCGGGTGGTGCCGATCACCGACGAGGACAGCTTCCTCATGGCCCGGCGGGTGACGTGCGAGGAAGGCCTGCTCATCGGCGGCTCGGGCGGCACCGCGGTGGCCGCCGCCCTCGAGGTCGGGCGCGAGCTCGGCCCCGACGACCTGGTGGTCGTGCTCATCCCCGACTCGGGGCGCGGCTACCTGTCCCGGGTGTTCGACGAGGACTGGATGGCGGGCTACGGGTTCGTGCGGGCCGAGGGCCACACGGTCGCCGACGTCCTCGAGACGCGGGGTGGTGCCATCCCGCCGCTCGTCTACGTGTACCCCACCGACAGCGGCCAGCGGGCGGTGAACATGATGCGGGGCTACGGGCTGTCGCAACTGCCGGTGGCCAAGGGCGAGATGCCCCTGGCCGCGGCCGAGATCGTGGGGGCGGTCGACGAGCTCGCCCTGATGGAGCTGGCGTTCCGTGACCCGCACGTGCTCGACGAGCCGGTCGAGAAGGTCATGGGGGACCGGTTGCCCACCATCGGCATCGGCCAACCGATCGCGCTGGCGGTCGAGCTGCTCGACCGGGCCCCCGCGCTGGTGGTGCTGGCCGGCGGGCGACCGCGGGCGGTGCTGGGGCGGGCCGACGTGCTCGAGCACCTGTCGAGGGCGTCGTGAGCGACCGGGCCGACCGGACATCCGAGCGCTGGGGCTTCGAGACCCGCGCCATCCACGCGGGCCAGGAGCCCGACCCGGTCACGGGCGCGGTGGTGCCGCCCATCAGCCTGTCGACCACGTTCGCCCAGGGGGGCGTCGGCCGACACGCGGGCTACGAGTACTCGCGCAGCGCCAACCCCACCCGCGCCGCGCTCGAGGCGTGCCTCGCCTCGCTCGAGGGCGCCCGCCACGGGTTCGCGTTCGCGTCGGGGCTGGCGGCCGAGGATGCGGTGCTCCGCCAGCTCCGGCCCGGCGCCGGCGTGGTGCTGGGCGGCGACGCCTACGGGGGCACGTTCCGCCTCATCGACAAGGTGTACGGGGCCGCCGGGCACCCGTGGCACGCGGTCGACCTGACCGATCCCGTCGGTCTGGCGCGGGCCTGGCCCGAGGGCACCGCGATGGTGTGGGCCGAGACGCCCACCAACCCGGCGATGGCGGTCGTCGACATCGCCGCGGTGGCCGAGGTCGCCCACGACCACGGAGCCCTGCTCGTGGTCGACAACACGTTCGCCACGCCGTACCTGCAACAGCCCCTGGCCCTCGGCGCCGACGTGGTGGTCCACTCGTCGACCAAGTACCTCGGCGGTCACTCCGACGTCGTCGGGGGCTTCGCGGCGCTGAACGACGAAGACCTGGCGTTCGGGCTGGGGTTCACCCAGAACGCGGTGGGCGGCATCCCGTCGCCCGTCGACTGCTACCTCGTCCAACGGGGGGTCAAGACGCTGGGGGTCCGCATGGACCGCCACTGCGACAACGCCCGTGCCGTCGCCGAGGCGCTCGTCGGCCACCCCGCGGTCGAGCGGGTGCTGTGGCCCGGGCTGCCCGAGCACCCGGGCCACGACGTGGCCAAGCGGCAGATGCGCGACTTCGGCGGGATGGTCTCGTTCGTGGCGCGGGGCGGTGAGGACGCCGCGGTGGCGTTCTGCGAGCGCACCGAGGTCTTCACGCTGGCCGAGTCGTTGGGTGCGGTCGAGTCCCTCGTCGAGCACCCGGCCCGGATGACCCACGCGTCCGCCGCCGGGTCGCCGCTCGAGGTCCCGGCGGGGCTGGTGCGCCTCTCGGTCGGCATCGAGTCGGTGTCCGACCTCGTCGCCGACGTCCGCCAGGCGCTACACGGGGTGACCTAACCCGATCGCGTGCGGGGGCGGCGAGCGGCGCCCGGTACGCTGCCGCCCCGATGGAGGTGCTGCGCGACCCGTCCGCCTGCCCGCGTCCCCCGAGGGCACGGCGGTGACCATCGGGGCCTACGACGGCGTCCACCTCGGCCACCGGGCCGTCATCGCCGAGGTGCGTCGACGGGCCGGGGCGCGCGGCCTCGCCACGGCGGTCGTGACCTTCGATCGCCACCCGGCGTCGGTCGTGCGGCCCGAGTCCGCGCCCCGCCTCCTCACCGACCTCGACCAGAAGCTCGAGCTGCTGGCCGAGACCGGCGTCGACTACTGCCTGGTCATCACGTTCGACGAGGCCCGCAGCCGCGAGACGGCCGCCGAGTTCGTGCGCGAGGTCCTCGGGCGGTGCCTCGGCGCCCGGGTCGTCGTGGTCGGCGACGACTTCCACTTCGGGCACGGCCGATCCGGCAACGTGGCCCTCCTGCGTGAGATGGGCGCCGACCTCGGGTTCGACGTCGAGGGGCTCGACCTCGTCGGCACCGACGGGCGTCCCGCAGGCGATGCCGACCGGGTGTCGTCGACCCGCATCCGCCACGCGCTCGCCGAGGGCGACCTGGCGCTCGCCAACGTCCTGCTCGGCCGGCCCTACGAAGTCCGGGGCGTCGTCGCCCGGGGCGACAAGCGGGGTCGTGAGCTGGGGTTCCCCACCGCCAACGTGTCGGTGCCCGGCGACGTGCTGCTGCCCGCCGACGGCATCTACGCCGGCTGGTTCGAGCGGCCCGACGGTTCGGTCCATCCCACCGCGATCTCGTTGGGCCGGCGGCCCACGTTCTACGCCGAGGCCCACGCCAGCCTGCTCGAGGCCCACCTCCTCGACTTCTCCGGAGGTTTGTACGACGAGCACGCCAAGGTGCGGTTCGTGGCCTGGCTGCGCGGCGAGGCCAAGTTCGACTCGGTCGACGAGCTGATCGCCCAGATCGGGCGCGACTGCGACGAGGCCCGCCGCGTCCTGGGCGTCGCCCCGCCGCCCTGAGCGCGCCCCGCGACCCCGGGCGTGGCCGTGCGCCCCGGACGGTCGACATCGAGTCGTCACGCCGACGGAACGCGAACCCGTTCCTGTCACGGCTTATCGTGTAAGCCATCGCCGCCACGGGCGGCGCGGGCACCCGAGGGCAGATCGTGGCGCAGGACGAAACCAGCGGCGACGAAGGCGAGTCGCTGGCCGACGTCATCCCGCTGGCGCAGCCTGCGTCCCCGCCGCCGCCCGGGTCGCCGGGATCCGACGTCCCACGCGGGGCGCTGCTGCCGGTCGAGGAGCTGCCGGGCGACCCCGGCGACCCGATCGAGGGGCCCGGCCGAGCCGCCGAGACCGACCAGCTGGTGGCCGTACCCCGGCTCGCTCGCCACGAGATCGTGCTCGACGACGACCACCGGGTCGGGGTCGCGGTGTGCGGTCGCGGGCTGCCCGTGGTGCTCGTCCACGGCTTCACGGCCGAGGGCATCCTCTACGCCCAGACGCTGTCGCGCCTCGTGGGCATGGGCTTCAAGGTGGTGGCCGTCGACGTCGCCGGCCACGGGGCGACGCAGGGGCTTCCCACCGGCGGCGACGACCTCGAGTCCTACACCCAGCTGCTGGCCCGGGTGCTCGCCGAGCTCGGCATCCGCCGGGCCGTGTTCGCCGGGCACTCGATGGGCGGGCGGCTCGTGACCCAGCTCGCCGCCCGCGACCCCGACCGGGCGATCGCGGTGGTGCTCATCGACGCGGTGGTGGGCGACTGCTGGGACCGGCTGATCAAGGTCTCGCGCTTCGCGCCGCCGGTGCTGATCGGGCTGGCGGCCCTGCTCGTGGCCGACACCCTCTCGACGCTGCCGTGGCTGCGCAACCCGGCGCAGGCCGCCAAGCTCGGGCGCCTCATCTGGCCGACCCTCCTCGGCCACGCCACCCACCCGTGGCGCATGCTCGGCCCGGCGATCTCGATGATGCGCTCCGAGCCCAGCGGCGAGATGCTCGAGGGCCTCGGAGAGGCGGGCATACCCGTCGTCGTGATCCACGGCGACCGCGACATGCCCGTCCCGTACGCCACCGCGGTCGACGCCGCCCGCCGCTCGTCGGGCACCCTGGTCACGGTGAAGGGCGGCACCCATTCGTGGGTGCTGAAGGACCCCGAGACGCTGCCGGCCATCATCGCCCAGCTGCTCGACGGGCCGCTGGCCCGGGTCCGCGCCGCGGCGCTCGGCGCCGCGGGGCTCCGGTCCGACGCCACGCCCGAGCAGATCGAGTCGGCGTTCCTCGGGCCGCACGCCTGGGTCCGGCGCCTGACCCCGCCGCTCGAGCTGCGGACCGGCACCGAGCACCACCGGGTGGCCCGCTACGAGTGGACCGTCGAACAACCCGCATGACGGCGCGGCGAGCGGAAATCGCCGCTCAGCGCGCGCTGCTGGTACCCTGACTCGACGCTCTGGACCAGGCGCAGGTCGCCGCAGGCGCGTTGCATGAGCAGCGCGAGCTGCGTTCGCCCTCGGCACTCCCAGCCGAGCCGGTCGCGGAGCAGGGTAAACAGTCACCCGAACGAAGGAAATCACGCGTGTCAGACCAGATCGATGCCGCCAAGGGCGGGATCATCGACGAGAACAAGCTCCACGACTCCGACACCGGGTCGCCCGAGGTGCAGATCGCGCTGCTCACCGCACGCATCAACCACCTCAACGACCACCTGTCGAAGCACAAGAAGGACCACCACAGCCGGCGCGGCCTGCTGATGCTGGTGGGCCGCCGTCGCCGACTGCTCGACTACGTGCGGTCGAACGACGTCGAGCGCTACCGGGCGATCATCGCCAAGAACGGTCTGCGCCGCTGACGCCAGAACGCTCAGGAGCGGCCCCCACGGGCCGCTCCTGCCGCATCTGGCCCCCATCCGTCCGCCGCCGGCCGATCCGGCGACGGGCCTGACAACAGAAAACAGGCAGCGAGAAGGTCAGCTGCCAGTCGCCGTCCTCCGCAGATCCGCGGTGGTTGCCGACTGGGAACTGGCCCCGCCGCCCGATCCGGCGGAGGATCCGCCGGGAAGGAGTGCAGCCACATGGCTGATCCCATCGTCGTGTCCGCATCCCTCACGGGAATGGAGGACACCCTCACCTTCGAGACCGGAAAGCTGGCCTTCCAGAGCCAGGGTTCGGTTCTCGCCCGCCTCGGCAAGACCGAGGTGCTCGTCACCGCCAACGGCGCCCGCAACATCCGCGAGGGCATCGACTTCTTTCCCCTGACGGTCGACGTCGAAGAGCGCATGTACGCCGCCGGGCGCATCCCCGGCAGCTTCTTCCGGCGTGAAGGCCGGCCCACCGACCTCGCCATCCTCACCTGCCGCCTCATCGACCGCCCCCTGCGGCCGAGCTTCGCCGACGGCTACCGCAACGAGACCCAGGTCGTGGTGACGGTCATGGGCGTCGACGGCGAGAACCCCTACGACGTCGTCGCCATCAACGGCGCCTCGGCCGCCCTCATGCTGTCGGGCCTGCCGTTCGAGGGCCCCATCGGCGCCGTGCGCATCGCCTGGTCGGCCGAGGGCAAGTGGGTCCCGCACCCCACCTACACCCAGGGCGACGACTCGACCTTCGAGCTCGTCGTCGCCGGTCGTCAGAACGACGACGGCGACATCGCCATCATGATGGTCGAGGCCGGCGGCACCGAGAAGGCGTGGGACCTCTACCAGGACGGCACGCCGTTCGTCACCGAAGAGGTCATCGCCGGTGGTCTCGAGGCCGCCAAGACCTGGATCCGCGAGTCGATCGACGCCCAGCGCGAGCTGGTCGCCAAGGCCTGCCAGGCCGGGCTGATCCACGAGCTCGAGTGGGAGCCGCAGGTCGACTACACCGACGAGATCGCCGCCCGGGTCGAGGCCATCGGCACCGAGAGCCTCACCAAGGTGGCGGGCATCACCGTCAAGGCCGAGCGCGAGGCCGCCCAGGGCGAGGCCGCCAAGGCCATCATCGACACCCTGCTGCCCGAGTTCCCCGAGCAGCAGCGCGAGATCAACAACGCGGCCAAGGCGCTGCTGAAGAAGATCGTGCGCCGGCGCATCGTCACCGAGGGCGCCCGCATGGACGGGCGCACGCCCACCGACATCCGGCCGCTGTCGGCCGAGGTCGGCGTGCTGCCCACCGCCCACGGCTCGGGCCTGTTCCAGCGGGGCGAGACCCAGGTGCTCAACGTCACCACGCTGGGCATGCCGAAGACCGACCAGATCCTCGACAACCTGGGCAACCGCGACCGCAAGCGGTACATGCACCACTACAACATGCCGCCCCACGCCAACGGCGAGACCGGCCGCGTGGGCAGCCCGAAGCGCCGCGAGATCGGCCACGGCCTGCTGGCCGAGCGGGCCCTGCTGCCCGTGGTGCCCAGCCAGGACGAGTTCCCGTACGTGCTGCGCCTCGTGTCCGAGGTGCTGGCGTCGAACGGTTCGACGTCGATGGCGTCGGTCTGCTCGTCGAGCCTGTCGCTGATGGACGCCGGCGTGCCGATCAAGGCGCCGGTGGCCGGCATCGCCATGGGCCTCGTCTACGCCGAGGGCGCCTACACCACGCTCACCGACATCCTCGGTGCGGAGGACGCGTTCGGCGACATGGACTTCAAGGTCGCCGGCACCTCCGACTTCGTCACCGCCCTGCAGCTCGACACCAAGATCGAGGGGCTCCCCGCCGACGTGCTGGCGAGCGCCCTGCAGCAGGCCTACGAGGCCCGCACGCAGATCCTCGAGGTCATGCACGAGGCCATCCCGGCCCCGCGTGACGAGGTGGGCGAGACCGCCCCGAAGATCGTCAGCTTCGAGATCCCGATGGACAAGATCGGCGAGGTGATCGGGCCCAAGGGCAAGGTCATCAACGCCATCACCACCGAGACCGGCGCCGACGTCAGCGTCGACGACGACGGCATGGTCGGCCGCGTGTCGATCGGGTCGTCCGACAAGGGTGCGGTGGAAGAGGCCAAGCGCCAGATCCAGCTCATCCTCAACCCGCCCACGGCCGAGGTCGGCCAGGTGTACCCGGGCCGTGTCGTGAACATCACCAAGTTCGGTGCGTTCGTGAACATCCTCCCGGGCCGCGACGGCCTGCTGCACATCTCCAAGATCGGTGGCGGCAAGCGCATCGATCGGGTCGAGGACGTGCTCGACCTCGGCGATCAGGTCGAGGTGCGGGTCGACGACGTCGACCCCGGCGGCAAGGTGTCGCTCAGCCTGGCCTCGTCGCCCCCGCCCGCCGAGGGCGAGGGTGGCGGCCGTGGCGACCGCGGCCGCGATCGCAGCGACCGGGGTGACCGCGGCGACCGGGGTGACCGCAGCGAGCGCAGCGAGGCGACCTCGGGCGCCGAGTCGGTCAGCTTCGAGGACAGCTTCGACGCCGAGCTCCGCGGCGACCTGGGCGACCTGGGGCCGGCCACCGCCGCCTCGGGCGAGAGCCGCGGTGGCCGTGGCGACCGGGGCGGCGACCGCCGTCGCCGTCAGCGCCGCTGATCCGCCCGCTCATGGCGCCCGCCGCACCGTCCGAAGAGATCCGAGAGACACGCCTGGCCAACGGCGTGCGCATCGTCACCGAGCGCATGCCCGAGGCCCGGTCGGTGTCCCTCGGCGTCTGGGTCGGGGTCGGCGGGCGCGACGAGCCCGCCGTCCTGGCGGGCGCGTCCCACTTCCTCGAGCACCTGCTGTTCAAGGGCACGTCCACGCGCTCGGCGCGCCAGATCGCCGAGGCGATCGACGCGGTGGGCGGCGAGATGAACGCCTTCACCAACCGCGAGCACACCGCGTACTACACGCGGCTGCCGGCCGACCGGGCCGACCTCGGGGTGGACATCCTCGGCGACGTGCTCACCGACCCGGCGTTCCGGCCCCACGAGGTCGACGCCGAGCGCCAGGTGATCGTCGAGGAGATCCTCATGAACCTCGACGTGCCCGAGGACCACGTCCACACCCTCCTGGCCGAGGCCCTCTTCCCGGGCCACCCGCTCGGGCGTGAGGTGCTCGGCACCCGCGAGTCCGTCGAGGCCGCCACCCGCGACCAGATCGCCGACTTCTTCGGCCGCTGGTACCTGCCGCGCAACCTGGTCGTGGTCGCCGCCGGCGACCTCGAGCACGAGCGGCTCGTCGAGGCGTTCGCCGGCACCGTCGGTCGCCTCGAGGGCGGGGAGCGGCCCGAGCGGTCCCGCCCCGCCGCGTCGGTCGAGCCGGTGGCCGTGCTCGACGACGACACCGAGCAGGTGCACGTGGCCATGGGATGGCGCGGCGTCGATCACTTCGACGACGACCGCTACGCCTTGTCGGTCGCCAACCAGATCCTGGGCGGCGGCATGTCGAGCCGGCTGTTCCAGCAGGTCCGCGAGGAGCGCGGGCTGTGCTACTCCGTCTACTCGTGGGCGTCGTCGTACGGCGACGCCGGCACCGCGGGCATCTACGCCGGCACCGCCCCGGCCCGCGTGCCCGAGCTGCTGCAGGTGGTCGACGACGAGGTCGCCAAGCTGGTGGCCACGGGGGTCACCGAGTCCGAGCTGGACGTGGCCAAGGGGTTCATCGAGGGCTCGATGGTGCTGGGCCTCGAGGACTCCGGCTCGCGCATGGCCCGACTGGGCCGCAGCCTGATGGCGCGCGACGAGATCGTCGGCGTCGACGTGCAGCTGGCCCGCATCCGCGCCGTGACCACCGACGACGTGGCCGCCGTGTCGTCCCGCGTGTTCGGCAGCCCCCGGTCGCTGGCCGTGGTCGGCCACGTCGACCCGTCGCTGCTGCCCTGACGCCGACCGTCAGCGGCGCTCGATCACCTGGCCGGCGGTGACCTCGACGACCCTGTCGATGCCGACGGCGTCGAGCATCGTGCGGTCGTGGGTGACGAGCACGAGCGTGCCGCCGAACGACTCGACGGCCTGCTCGAGCTGCTCGACCGCCTCGAGGTCGAGGTGGTTGGTGGGCTCGTCGAGCACGAGGACGTTGACGCCCCGGACCTGGAGCACCGCCAGCGTGGCGCGGGTGCGCTCGCCGGGTGACAGCGACTCGGGCGGCCTCTCGACGTGTTCGGCCGACAGCCCGAACTTGGCCAGCGCCGACCGGGCGGCGGCCCGGTCCTCGACGCCGGTGGCCGCGTGGAAGCCGGCGATCAGCGAGGGCGCACCCGCGAACAGGTCGCGCCGCTGGCTGATCTCGCCCACGACGACGCTGGGTCCGGACCACTGGGTGCCCGAGACGAGCGGCAGCCTGCCGAAGAGCGCGGCCAGCAGCGTCGACTTGCCCGAGCCGTTGCGCCCGACGACGGCCAGCCGGTCGCCCCACGCCACCTCGAGCGACACCGGACCGAGCCGGAAGCCGGCGTCGCCGTCGACACCGGGGCGCTCGACGACCGCGTCGGACAGCCGGGCCACGACGTCGCCGCCACGGCCGGCGTCGGCGATCGCCAGCCGCAGGTCCCAGCCCTCCCAGGGCTTGTCGACGGTCTCGAGCCGGGCGAGCGCCTTGTCGGTGATCTTCGCCTTGGCCGCCACGTGCTCGGAGCTCTGCATGTTGCGATGGCGGATGAACTTGTCGGTCTCGCCCGACTTCTTGGCCCGGCGGACGCCCTGGTTGGCCCACTGACGCTGCGTGCGCGCCCGGTCGGTCAGGCTGGCCCGCTGGTCGGAGTAGACCCGGTAGGCCTGCTCGGCGTGCTGCCGGGTCAGCGCCCGCTCGTCGAGGTACGCCAGCCAGCCACCCTCGAAGCGCGTCAGGGTGTGGGCGTGGTCGTCGATCTCGGCGACCGCCGTGACCGTCCGTTCGAGGAAGGCGCGGTCGTGCGACACCACCATCGACGGCGATTCGAGCCCGAGCACGAACTGCTCGAGCCGGTCGAGGCCGTCGAGATCGAGGTCGTTGGTCGGCTCGTCCAACAGGAACACGTCGAACCGGGCGAGGAGCAGGCCGGCGAGCTGGGCGCGGGCCGCCTGGCCACCCGACAGACGGGCCACCTCGCGGTGGAGCGTCGTGGACGGCAGGCCGAGGTCGGCGGCGACCGTGGCGATGCGGGCGTCGAGGTCGGCGCCACCGAGCGCCATCCACCGGTCGAGCGCGGCGGCGTAGCGGTCGGTGGCGGCGGGGTCGTCGTCGGCCAGGGCGGCCGTGGCGTCGTCGAGCGCGGCCGAGGCGTCGGCGACGCCCGTGCGGCGCGAGAGCATGGCTCGCACGGTCTCGCCGGGGCGCGGATCGGGCTCCTGCGGGAGGTAGCCGACCGTGGCCGTGGGAGGGGCCAGCCGGACCGTCCCGCCCTCGGCCGGGCGGAGCCCGGCGAGCACCCGGAGCAGCGTCGACTTGCCGGAGCCGTTCGGGCCGACCAGCCCGACCCGCGTTCCGGGCGCGAGGACGAGATCGACGCCGGCCAGCAGCGGCCGGGGCCCGGCGGCGACGTCGAGGTCGCGCACGGTGAGTGTGGCAGGAGACGAGGACAACGGCACTCCAGTGGCTCGAGAGGGGATCGGGACGCTGGTGGGGGGCCGTGTCGCTACATCGTCGACCAGGCTACAGGTCGCTCGCGGCACCTCCGCCCCGCGTTTCTCCGTCGGTGAGGTCGTCGCCGGTACTGTTCGTGCCGATGACGGTGCGTGTTGGCGTGTTCGGCGCGGGTGGGCGCATGGGAAGCACGGTGTGCCGGGCCGTCGCCGCCGACCCCGACCTCGAGCTGGTCGGGGCGATCGACCCCCACCACGCCGGGCTCGACCTGCGCCACGCCACCGGGGTCGACGTCCCCGACCTGCACATCGACCCCGATCCCGCGGCCCTGCTCGCCGCGGGCGCCGAGGTCGTCGTCGACTTCACCGTGCTCGACGCGTCCCGCCGGAACCTGACGTGGGCGGCCGAGCACGGCATCCACGCCGTCGTGGGCACCACCGGCTTCACGGCCGAGGACCACGAGCGGTTCCGGGGGCAGTTCACCCGCAGCAACTGCCTCATCGCCCCCAACTTCGCCATCGGCGCGGTGCTGATGATGCGCTTCGCCGAGCTCGCCGCGCCGTGGTTCGAGACCGCCGAGGTGATCGAGCTGCACCACGACCGCAAGGTCGACGCCCCGTCCGGCACCGCCATGCTCACGGTCGAGCGGATGGCGGCGGCCTCCGACCGGTGGGGCGACGACCCCACCGAGAAGGAGGTCCTGGCCGGCGCCCGGGGGGCGACCGGGCCGGGCGGCATCCACGTGCACTCGGTGCGCCTACGGGGCCTGATCGCCCACCAGGAGGTCCTGTTCGGGACGGCCGGCCAGTCCCTGTCCATCCGCCACGACAGCTACGACCGCGACAGCTTCATGCCCGGGGTCGTGCTGGCGGTGAAGCAGGTGGCCGATCACCCGGGCCTCACGATCGGCCTCGACGGGCTGCTCGGCCTCTGAGCGGGCGCACACCGGCGGCTAACATCTGACGGCGCGTCAGGGATCGGGGGTCGATCGTCGGCGCGAGAGGGGAGCGAGCGCCATGCTGCAGGCCCGCAACATCTGGGACCTGATCGTCGCCAGGGCCGACGAGTCGCCCGACCGCGAGATGGCGGTCGACGAGACCGGCCGCCGGCTGACCTTCGGCGAGTACCGCGACCGCTGCGAGCGGGCCGCCGCCGGCCTCGCCGCCCTCGGGGTGGCGGACGGCACGGTCGTGTCGTGGGTGCAGCCCACCACGCTCGAGGCGATGGTGCTCTTCGGGGCGCTCCGCCGGCTCGGCGCGGTGCAGAACCCGATCCTGCCGATCTACCGCGAGCGGGAGGTCGGCTTCATCATCCGCCAGGCCGGCTCGTCGCTGCTGGTGGTGCCCTCGACGTGGAAGGGCTTCGACTACGAGGCGATGGCCGCCGACGTCACCGCGGGCACCGACACGCAGGTGCTGGTCAGCGACCGCTCGTTGCCCGACGGCGACCCGGCCACCCTGCCGCCGCCGCCCGACGACGACATGCACGCGCCCACCGGCCAGCCGGTTCCCGTGCGCTTCCTGTACTACACGTCGGGGACCACGGCCGACCCCAAGGGCGCCCGTCACGGCGACCGCTCCCTCATGTCCGCGTCGGTCGGCATGTCCGAACGCCTGGGCCTCGCCGACGACGACCGCTTCGCCCTCGTCTTCCCGTTCACCCACATCGCGGGCGGCGTGTACATCTACGCGGCGGTGGCCTACGGGCTGACGTTCGTCCTCGACGAGGCGTTCGACCCCGCGACCACGCTCAACCTGCTGCGGCGCGAGGACATCACCCAGGGCGGGGCGGGCACCTTCTTCCACCAGATGTACCTGAAGGCCCAGCAGGACCTGCCGGCGGGGGAGAAGCTGTTCCCGAACGTCCGCACCTTCCCCGGCGGCGGCGCACCCAAGCCGCCCAGCCTGCACCACGAGCTCAAGGCGGCGTTCGGCGTCGGCGTGGTGTCGGGCTACGGCATGACCGAGGCCCCGATCCTCACGATGAACGACCACCGGTCGTCCGACGACGTCCTGGCCAACACCGAGGGCCCGGCGGTGGCCGACACGGCCCTGCGCATCGTCACCCTCGACGGCAAGGACGCCGGCGTGGGCGAGGAGGGGGAGATCCGGGCCAAGGGCCCGCAGGTCACGCTGGGCTACGCCGACCCCGCCCTCGACGCCGAGGCGTTCGACGACGACGGCTGGTTCCGCACCGGCGACCTGGGCACGCTCGACGCCGACGGCAACCTCACCATCACCGGGCGCCTGAAGGACATCATCATCCGCAAGGGCGAGAACATCTCGGCCAAGGAGGTCGAGGACCTGCTGTTCACCCACCCCCAGGTGGGCGACGTGGCGGTGGTCGGCCTGCCCGACCCCGACAGCGGTGAGCGCGCCTGCGCGGTCGTCGTCACCGCGGCCGGGGCCGAGCCGATCAGCTTCGACGAGATGACGCGGCACCTGGTCGACGCGGGCCTCATCACCCGCAAGCTGCCCGAGCAGCTCGAGATCGTCGACGCCCTGCCCCGCAACCCGTCGGGCAAGATCGTCAAGGCGCAGCTCCAGAAGCAGTACGGGGGCTGAGCCTCAGGCCAGGCGGGTGACGGTCGACGTGCCGTAGCGCTGGTTGAGCACCCACTTCAGCCCGCGGACCCCGCTGAGGGCGCCCGAGCGGTGCCCGTTCACGAGCTCGCGCTGGCAGTTGCCGTCGCCCTCCCACGCCTGGGTGCAGCCCTCGGGGTCGACGTTGGCCAACGCCAGGATCGCTCCCGACGCCCCCATCGCCGCGGCCTGCAGCGTCAGCGCGGCGCTGCCCGTGTAGACGCCGCTGCGGGTCTGGTCGATCTCGATCGCCAGGCGCGCGGGGTCGCCGGTCGAGTCCTTGATGCCGACCACCGGCAGCTCGCACACCAGGTCGACCGGGATGCCGGGCGCCGAGCGGGCGGGGTAGTGGTAGGCGAGCAGCGGCGTGTCGACGGCGGAGCCGACGGCCTCGTAGTACGGCCGCGGGTCGTCGGTCGCCGGGGGCGAGAGGGCGAGCAGGGCGTCGGCTCCGTCGTCGACGGCCCGCCGGGACAGCGCCGCCGCCTGGCGGGCGGACGGGGCACCCGTGCCCGCGATCACCGGCACCCGGCCGGCGACCGCGTCGCGCACCGCGACGAGGAGCCGCGAGCGCTCGTCGCCGTCGAGGGCCGCCGCCTCGCCCGTCGACCCGGCCACGAGGACGGCCCGGACACCCCGGTCGACCAGGTGGCCGGCGTGGCGGGCGGTGGCCTCGGCGTCGAGCTCGCCTTGGCTGTCGAACAGCGTGACGAGCGCGACACCCACGCCGGTGAACGGCGGGTCGGCGGCGTCCATGCCAGGACGATACCGGTGCCCGTGTGCGTGGGCGGGCAGGCCCGCAGGGCGGGCGGGGCACCGGAGATACGCTGCGGCCGTCCGTCTCCCGCCGGCCGCGAGGGGCGGCGCCGACCCGAGGGGCACCGCATCTCCGACGATCTCGACTTCACCGCCGACGAGGCCGCCGCCGTGTACCGGGCGATCGCCCTGCGGCGCGACATGCGCCACTTCCGTCCGGATCCCGTGCCGCCCGACGTGCTCCAGCGCCTGCTCGACGCCGCGCACCGGGCGCCCAGCGTGGGGTTCATGCAGCCCTGGCGCTTCGTCCGCATCACCGATCCAGAGCTGCGCGGCGCGGTGCACGGGGTCGTCGAGGCCGAGCGGCAGCGCACGGCCGAGGATCTGGGGCCACGGCGGGCCGAGTTCCTGCGGCTGAAGGTCGAGGGCATCCTCGACTGCGGCGAAGTGCTGGTGGTGGCCCTCATGGACGGCCGCGAACGCTACGTGTTCGGCCGGCGCACGCTCCCCGAGATGGACGTCGCCTCGGCCGCCTGCGCCATCCAGAACGTGTGGCTGACCGCTCGGGTCGAGGGCCTGGGGATGGGGTGGGTGTCGATCTTCGATCCCGACGAGCTCGCCCGGCTGCTGGGCATGCCCGACGGGGCGAAGCCGCTCGCCATCCTGTGCCTCGGCTACGTGGACGAGTTCTACGAGCGGCCGATGCTCGAGCAGGAGGGCTGGGACGAGCGCCGCGTGCTGGCCGAGCTCGTGGGCGAGAACCGCTGGCCCGATGCCCCGGCCGGAGCCCCCGGTGGCGCCGAGTAGCCGCTCGGCCGGCCGCCGCGCCCCCGTCATCCTGCTGCCACCGTCCGAGGGCAAGGCCGCGGGCGGACGGGGCCGGCCGTGGCGGCCCGGGACGGGGGTTCTGCCCGAGCTCGACGGGGCGCGGTCCGAGACGCTGGCGGCCCTCGGCGACGGGGTGGCGGACGCGCCGACCATGCGGGCCATCGACCGCTACACGGGCGTCCTCTACGGGCAGCTCGACTGGCCCTCGCTCCCCGCGGCCGCCAAGCAGCTCGGCAGCCGGACCGTGCTCATCGCGTCGGGGCTGTGGGGCGTGTCCGCGCCCGGCGATCCGATCCCGGCGTACCGGTTGAAGATGTCGGCGACGCTGCCGTCGGTCGGCCGGATGGCCGCCTGGTGGCGCCCCCGGCTGACCGCCGCGCTGGCCCCGCACCTCGCCGGCCGGCTCGTGTGGGACCTGCTGCCGGGCGAGCACGCGGCCGCGTGGCGGCCCGAGGACGTGCGCACGCGGCGGCGGGTCACGGTCCGGTTCCTCGATCGGCAGGGCCGCACGGTGAGCCACTGGAACAAGCTGCTCAAGGGCGCCCTCGTCCGTCACCTGTTGACCGAGCGCCCGGCGGGCCCAGAGGATCTGGACGGCTGGGAGCACCCCTCGGGCTACCGGGTCGACCTCGCCGCCTCCGACCTGGCGGGGGACCCCGCCGTCCTCGTGTTCCGCGAGGTGTGACGCTCAGGCGCGGATGAGCAGCAGGACGAGGGTGAAGTGGCAGCCGCTCGCACCGACCACGAACGAGTGCCAGATCTCGTGGTAGCCGAACACCAGCGGCCGCGGGTCGGGGCGGTTCCGGGCCAGCACGACGGCGCCGACCGTGTACAGCAGCCCGCCGGCGATCAGCAGCGTCATCTCGACCGCCGACAGCGATCGGACGAGCTGCGGGAAGGCGAGGATGGCGAGCCATCCCAACACGAGGTAGAGGACGAAGCCGACGGCGCGCCACCGCTCGAGCCGCAGCACCGTGATGACGACGCCGATCGCGGCCCCGCTCCACGCCAGGGCCAGCAGGGTGATGCCCCACGCGGGGCGCAAAGCCAGCAGCGTGACCGGCGTGTACGACGCGGCGATGAACACGAAGATCATCGAGTGGTCGAGGTGGCGCATCACCCGGGTGGCGCGCTCGGACCAGTCGCGCCGGTGGTACAGCGCGCTGACGCCGTAGAGGCCCGACAGGCAGGCGGCGAAGATCGAGGCCGCCACCCGGGCCTCGACCCCGCTGGCCAGGGCGATCAACGCGATGCCCGCGGGGAGCGAGGCGAAGAAGGCGATCTGGTGCAGGCGCCCGCGCCAGCGCGGCTTGGGGAGACCAGGCATGTGGACGGGCACGAGCGCAGACGTTACGGGGTTGGCCCCGACAGGTCAGGTCGGGCACCCTCGCCCGCGGAAAGTCGCCGTCACCCGGGGAGACCACAGCGGTTCCGGCACCTCGAACCCGACCGCGGTGCCCCAGCGGTTGCGGTACGACACCTCGTGCACCGGCCGGCGGCCCGCCACGCCCCAGCGGCCGGTGGGATAGCCGAACGACACGCAGCAGGCCATGATCCAGCCCTCGCCGTCGGGCACCCCGAGGATGTCGAGGGTCTCCCTCGGGTGGAAGAAGCCGAGCACGCTCGTCAGCGAGCTGCCGACCCCGTGGGCGCGCGCCGCGAGCATGGCGCTCCACACCGCGGGGTAGATCGACCCGCCGGTGGGATCGTGCTGCACGAACCCGAACAGGAAGAGCGGCACCTGCTCGAAGTGGTCGGCCAGCCACTGGGCCGAGCGCTGCACCTTGACCATCTGAACGCTCTCGGGGTCGTCGGGGTCGGCGGCGGCGGCCGCCAGCCGATCGGCGTACACCGTGACCCACAGCTGGGCGATGGCGTCGCGATACAGCGGCCCGACGCCGGCCTTGACCTCGGGGTCGTCGACCAGCAGGAAGCGCCAGTTCTGCGTGTTGCCGCCGCTGGGGGCCCGGATGGCGGCGTCGAGGATGGCCGCCTGCACGTCCGGCGGGATCGGTTCGGTGGTGACGCGGCGCATCGCCCGGGTCGTGTACAGCGCTTCCAGGGTGTCCATGCCCCCCTTTGTAGCCGTAGGCTGATCCGTCCCCCGGAACGCCTCCGGCACCCCCGCGACAAGAGGAACCCCCAGTGCAGACCCGCGCCGACCTGCGCAACGTGGCCATCGTGGCCCACGTCGACCACGGCAAGACCACCCTCGTCGACCAGATGCTCTGGCAGTCGGGCGCGTTCCGGGAGAACCAGGACGTCGGCGAGCGCGTGATGGACTCGATGGACCTCGAGCGCGAGAAGGGCATCACGATCCTCGCCAAGAACACGGCGGTCCAGTACGGCGACACGAAGATCAACATCGTCGACACCCCGGGCCACGCCGACTTCGGCGGCGAGGTCGAGCGCGGGCTGTCGATGGTGGACGGGGTGCTGCTGCTCGTCGACGCCTCCGAGGGCCCGCTGCCGCAGACCCGGTTCGTGCTGCGCAAGGCGCTCGAGGCGAAGCTGCCGGTGATCCTCGTCGTCAACAAGGTCGACCGGCCCGACTCGCGCGTGGCCGAGGTGGTCCACGAGGTCGAGGAGCTGTTCCTCGACCTCGACGCCGACGTCGACCAGCTCGACTTCCCGATCGTCTACTGCGTCGCCCGAGCCGGGCGCGCCAGCCTCGACCGGCCCGCCGACGGGGCGGGCCTCCCCGAGGCGCGCCGACCTCACGCCGCTGCTCGACCTGCTCGTCGAGCGCATCCCCGCCCCCACCTACGACCCCGACATGCCGTTGCAGGCGCTCGTCACCAACCTCGACGCGTCGCCGTACGTCGGCCGCCTGGCGCTGCTCCGCGTGCGCAGCGGCCGCTTGCGCAAGGGCAAGGCGGTGGCCTGGTGCCGCACCGACGGCACCATCGAGCGCGCCAAGCTGACCGAGCTCTACGTGACCGACGCCCTCGAGCGGGTGCCGGCCGACGAGGCCGGGCCGGGCGAGATCGTGGCCATCGCCGGCATCCCCGAGATCACGATCGGCGAGACGCTGGCCGACCCCGAGGACCCCCGGCCGCTGCCCGTCATCACGATCGACGAGCCCAGCCTCTCGATGACCATCGGCATCAACACCGCACCGCTGTCGGGCCGCGAGGGCACCGCCCTCACCGCCCGCCTGGTCAAGAACCGGCTCGAGCAGGAGCTGGTGGGCAACGTCAGCATCCGCGTCGTGCCCACCGAGCGCCCCGACACCTGGGAGGTGCAGGGGCGGGGCGAGCTGCAGCTCGCCGTGCTCGTCGAGATGATGCGGCGCGAGGGCTTCGAGCTGACGGTCGGCAAGCCCCAGGTCCTGACCCGCGAGATCGACGGCAAGGTCCACGAGCCCGTCGACCGGGTCACCGTCGACGTGCCCGAGGAGTACCTGGGCGTCGTCACCCAGCTGCTCGCCCTCCGCAAGGGCCGGATGGAGCAGATCATCAACCACGGCACGGGGTGGGTGCGCCTCGAGCACCTCGTCCCCGCCCGTGGCCTCGTCGGGTTCCGCACCGAGCTGCTGACCGAGACCCGCGGCACCGGGCTGATCCACCACGTGTTCGAGCGCATGGAGCCGTGGGCCGGCGAGATCCGGCCCCGGCGCAACGGCTCGCTCGTCGCCGACCGCACCGGGGTCACGACCGGGTTCTCCCTGCTCAACCTGCAGGACCGCGGTCAGCTCTTCGTGGGCCCGGGGGTCGCCGTCTACGAGGGCATGGTCGTCGGCGAGAACGCCCGGCAGGACGACATGGACATCAACCCCACCAAGGAGAAGAAGCTCAACAACATCCGGTCGTCGACGGCCGAGAGCTTCGAGAAGCTGATCCCGCCGCGCCCCCTGTCGCTCGAGCAGGCGCTGGAGCACATCGCCGACGACGAGTGCGTCGAGGTCACCCCCAAGTCGGTCCGCCTGCGCAAGGTCACCCTCGACCAGACGCATCGAGCCCGGTCGGCCAAGCGCGCCAAGGCTTGACGTGACGCCGGACACGTGTCTTTGCTAGCGATTACCGATCGGTAGCGCGGTCGGATCAGCGCGGGTCGTGCTGCAAGCGTGAGCCGCCAGCGAGTACGGTCGCGGTGAACGGTGTCACAGTCACCGTTGGGGGAATCGAGGGGGAGAGATGGCCGGTGACCGGCGACGGCTCCGCGGGGCCGAGAGACGCCTGCTCAAGGGGTACGCGCCGTTGGTCGTGCTGGTGGCAGCGCTCGTGGTCATGGTGGCGGTCGTGCCGAGCAAGGTGCCCGCAGAGCTCGCCGCCACCGGCCAGGGCGAGGCCACCGAGGTCGCGTCGGGGGAGCCGGCGACCGGCTGGAACGACACGGTCACGGCCTGCCCCGATCGCCCCCTCCAGATCCCCGACCTCGGGTACTCGCCCCCGTGCTTCGCGTTCTCGGGCGCCAACGGCGGCGAGACCGCCCGCGGCGTCACGGCCGACACCATCCGGGTGTCCTACCGGGTCACGTCCGACCCCAACCTGCTCCTGCTCCTCGGCCAGCTCGGCGGCGTGCCGCTGGACGAGTCGAACGAGGAGATGTACCGGACCATGGAGGCGTTGGTCGAATGGGTCAACGCCAACTTCCAGCTCTACGGGCGGCAGATCGAGCTGGTGCGCTACGACGGTCGCGGGCAGATCCTCCCCGAGTTCACCGGCGGTGGGCAGGACGCGGCGACCAACGACAGCATCAAGGTCGCCAACGAGATCGGGGCCTTCGCCGACCTCACCGGCATCACCCAGCCCTACGCCGACGCCCTGGCCCGCAACGAGGTCGTCGCGGTGGGTGCGCCCTACATGTCCCGCGAGTGGTTCGAGGCGCGTCGGCCGTTCGCGTGGAGCATCGTGCCCGACTGCACGATCACCGCCGAGGCGTCCGCCGTCTACGCCAACGGCCGGCTGTTCGGCCGCACCGCCGACTTCGCGGGCGACGACCTGTCGGGCGAGGAGCGCTCGCTGGCGGTGATCGCCCCCAACAACCTCGAGTACCAGCAGTGCGTCGACTCGTTCGAGGAGCAGATCGCGACCGAGGGGAACGAGGTCGCGCTGCGACTGGACTACACGCTCGACCCGGCCCAGCTCAAGACCCAGGCGGCCAGCCTCATGGCCAAGCTCAAGGACGAGGGCACGACGTCGGTGTCGTGCGCCTGCGACCCGGTCATGCAGATGTACCTGGGCCAGGAGGCCACGGCCATCGGGTACTACCCCGAGTGGCTGATCGCCGGCGTCGGCTTCATCGACTGGGACCTCGGCGGCCAGATCATCTCCAAGAACGCCCCCGACCAGTGGGTCCGGGCGTTCGGTGGCAGCCCCTCGGCGGCCCCGACGCCGCCCGAGCGCAGCTTCGCCCACGCCGCCTACCGCAGCGTCCGCGACGACGAGCCGTCGCTGCTGGTGGAGGAGCTGTTCCACGAGCTGCTCGTGCTCGCCCTGGGCCTCCAGATGGCGGGCCCGGACCTGACGCCCGAGACGTTCGAGACCGGCCTGTTCTCGTACCCGGGCGGCACGGGGCAGGTGGGCGCCTGGGACTTCGGGCCGGGTCACTACACGCCGATCACCGACATCCGCGAGATCTGGTGGGACCCCGACACGATCTCGGCGTTCAACGGGCAGCCCGGGACGTACGTCGACAACGGCCAGCGGTACCTGCAACAGGACATTCCCGAGGGCGAGCCGGAGGTGTTCCCGTGAACCAGCGCAGCATCCCGATCCTGGGCGGCGTGATCGTCGCCCTCGCACTGGCGACGATCCTGTTCCCCGACACCGTGCCCGCCGGCATCGTCCTCAAGGGCGCCCTGTTCGGTTCGGCCACCGGCCTTCTCGCCGTCGGCCTCGTGCTCACGTACCGCACGACGCGGATCATCAACTTCTCCTACGGCGCCATGGGCAGCCTCGGCGGCGGGCTCGCCGCGGCACTGGCCGAGGGCAAGGGGTGGAACTGGGGCCAGGCCGCCCTGGTCGGCGTCGCCACGGGCGTGGCGGCCGGCGCGCTGGTCGAGCGACTCGTCGTGCGCCGCTTCGCCACCGCCCCCCGGCTCGTGCTGACCGTGGCCACCATCGGCCTGGCCCAGCTGCTCGGCGGCCTCGCCATCTACCTGCCGACGTGGCTCGACGCGCCGGCGTTCATCCCGCGGGTCGAGACGTCGCTCACCGACTCGACGTTCAACGTCGACCCCGTGACGTTCACCGGCAACGACATGCTGCTGCTGGCGGTCGTGCCGATCGTGCTGGCCGTGCTGTCGTGGTTCCTGCTGCGCACCGAGGCCGGCATGGCCGTGCGGGGCATGGCCGAGAACATGGACAGGGCGCGGCTGCTCGGCATCCCCGTCAACCAGCTGTCGCTGCTGCTGTGGTCGGTGGCCGGCGGCCTCGCCGCGCTGACCGTCGTGCTGCGGGCCCCGACCGAGGGCGTGCCGCTCACCGCGGTGGCGGGCCCCACGGTGCTGCTGCCGGCGCTCGCCGCCGCGGTCATCGTGGGCATGCGGTCGATGTCGGGAGCGTTCGTGGCGGGCGTCCTGCTCGGCGTCCTCGACCAGCTCGTGCTGTGGAACGTCGACAGCGCCGCACCGACATCGGTCGTCCTGCTGGCGGTCATCGTGGTCGCCCTGCTCGTGCAGCGGCGCTCGGGCTCACCGGGCCGAGACCGGCGAGTCGTCCTGGTCGGTGGTCGGCGTCGGGCACGGGCTGTCCCGCACCTACGGGCGGCTCCGCGAGGTCCGCACGGCCAAGGTCGTGCTGGCGGGGCTCGTCGTGGTCGCGGTCCTGGCGCTGCCGGTCCTCGGGTCCGACTCGCAGGTCAACTTCGGCACGATCACCCTGGCCTACGCGCTCGTGGCCCTGTCGCTCGTCGTGCTGACCGGGTGGGGCGGCGTGGTCAGCCTCGGCCAGGTCGGCGTCATGGGCGCCGGGGCCGTGGTCACCGCCAACCTCATCGCCGACCGCAACATGGACCTGTTCGTCTGCCTGGCGCTGTCGGGCGTCGCCGGCGGCGTCATCGCGCTGCTGGTCGGGCTCCCGGCGCTGCGCGTGTCCGGCCAGTTCCTGGCCGTCACCACGCTCGCCTTCGCCGTGGCGATGGAGCTGTACTTCCTCAACCCGGCGAACTACGACCAGCTCCTGCCGTCCGCCTACCAGCGCCCCGAGCTGTGGGGTGCGCTCGACCTGTCCAACGAGCGATGGCTCTACGCCCTGGCCGTGGCCCTGCTCGTCGGCGGGGTGTACATCGTCCGCAACCTCAAGGGCGGCGCGTGCCGGCCGGTCGATCTCGGCCACGCGTGACAACGAGCGCGGCGCGGCCGCCGCCGGCATCAACACCACCGAGACCCGGCTGGCCGCGTTCATCTTCGCGGGCATGCTGGCCGGCGTGGCGGGCGGCCTGCACGCCGTCGCCCTGCGCGGCATCGGGCAGTCGACCTACCCGGCGTCGATGAGCCTGCTCGTGTTCTCGATGGCCGTGATCGGCGGCGTCACGTCGATCGGAGGCACCCTGGCCGGCGTCGCCGTCGTCCAGTGGGCCGGCTACATGTTCCCGAAGGCCCAGCTCCTGCTCACCGGCGTCGGCCTCCTCGCCATCCTGCTGGTCATCCCGGGTGGTCTCGCCCAGGCGTTCGAGATGTGGCGCGACCGCTACGTCCGCATGGTGGCGCGGCGCCACGGGCTGGTCGAGCACGACGACGTCGAGACGGTCGAGCAACCGGTCGACCCCGGGCACCGGGCCATCCACCGGGACGCCGCGGGCGCCGGGCTGATGGTGGGCAGCGTGCGCCGCGAGCGGCTGGGCACCAACCTGCTCGTCAGCGAGGGGGTCGAGGCGTCCTACGGGTCGCTCCAGGTGCTGTTCGGCATCGACATGGGTGTCGAGCGCAACGAGCTCCTGGCCCTGCTGGGCACGAACGGCGCAGGGAAGTCGACGGTCCTCAAGTCGATCGCCGGCCTGCTGCCGGCCGACAAGGGCCGCATCACCTTCGACGGGCGCGACATCACCCACCTCCCGGCCGAGGAGATCGCCCGGCTGGGCCTGTCGCTCATGCCGGGCGGCAAGGGCGTGTTCCCCACGCTCACCGTGGCCGAGAACCTGCGGCTCGCGTGCTGGATGCTGCGCCAGGACCCCGACGCCGAGCCAGCGGATGCGCGACGAGGCGATCTCGATGTTCCCGATCCTCGGCGAGCGCCACGACCAGCTCGCCGGCGACCTGTCGGGCGGCGAGCAGCAGCAGCTGTCGCTGGCGATGGCGTTCGTCACCCGGCCCAAGCTGCTCTGCATCGACGAGCTCTCGCTCGGCCTGGCCCCGACGGTCGTCGACCGCCTGGTCGACAAGGTCCGCGAGATCCACGCCCGGGGCACGACGGTCGTGGTGGTCGAGCAGTCGGTGAACGTGGCCCTGCTGCTCTGCCACCGTGCCGTGTTCCTCGAGAAGGGCCAGGTGCGGTTCCGGGGCCCGACGGCGGGGCTGCTCGATCGGCCCGACATCCTGCGCGCCGTGTTCATCGGCGCCGAAAACGGCCAGCCGGGGTCGGGCCTCCCGGCCGCGCCGCACGCCGTGCCGCCGCCGTGGGAGCGCCCCACCCGTGGCGTCACGCTCGAGGCCCGCGGCCTGACCAAGCGCTTCGGCGGCATCCGGGCGCTCGACGACGTCCACCTGACCATCCACCCGGCGACCATCGTCGGCCTGATCGGCCACAACGGCGCGGGCAAGACGACCCTGTTCGACGTGATGACCGGGTTCCTCCCCGCCGACGGCGGTCAGGTCCTGCTCGACGGCGTCGACATCACCAGGTGGCCCCCGTACAGGCGGGCCGTCGCCGAGGTGGGCCGGACGTTCCAGGAGGCGCGGCTCTACCCGTCGCTGTCCGTGGAGGACGCCATCGCGGTGGCGCTCGAGCAGCACCTCGCCAACCGCGACCCGCTGGCCGCGGCCCTGCGCCTGCCGGCGTCGGTCGACTCCGAGGCGTCGGCGCGCGAGCGGGTCGACCAGCTCGTCGACCTGCTCGGCCTGGCGCCGTACGCCGACCGCCCCACGGGCGAGCTGTCGACCGGCATGCGACGCATCGTCGAGCTGGCCTGCCTGCTGGCGCAGGACCCGGCCGTGGTGCTGCTCGACGAGCCGTCAGCCGGCGTGGCCCAGCGCGAGACCGAGGCGCTCGGCCCGCTCCTGCGCCGCGTGCAGGCCGAGACCGGGTGCTCGCTCGTCATCATCGAGCACGACATGGCGCTGCTGTCGTCGCTGTGCGACGGGTTCGTGGCGCTCGAGCAGGGGGCCGTGATCGCCGGGGGCACGCCGGCGCAGGTGCTGTCGAACCCCCGCGTGATCAGCTCGTACCTCGGCACCAACGAGGACGTGGTGCACCGGTCGGGCGGTCGCCGCGGCGCGTCGTCGTCCTACAGCGGGAGCCGCCCCCCGCGGTGGTGACGCGTCAACCAGGGGTGTCCGGCGTGTCGGGCGACTCCTGGTCGTCGTGGTGCCGCCGAGCCTCGTCGGCCTCCTCCAGCTCCTCGTCGAGGTGGGCGAGCGATCCGACCTCGGTCTCGCCCGACCGGGCCTCGAGGACGATCGAGAGCAGCACGAGCCCCACGGTCACCACGAGCAGGATCGTGCGGTTCTCGCCGATCCAGTCGACCACCGCGTCGATCGGTGCCTCGAAGGCCCGCCCGAACACGCGCACCAGCCACAGGCGGAACATCGACCCGGTCACGTTCAGGATCACGAAGGCGCGCAGCGACATGCCGGACGCCCCCGCGAAGAGGCAGATGTAGTTGTTCGGGGCGACGAAGACGATCGGGTACGCGGCCTTGCTGAACCACCTCTCGACCTGGCGCAGCATCTGGCCCCAGGTGCGGGTGCGCCGCTCCATCCACTCGACCGCGGCGTCGCCGTACCAGTAGCCGAGCAGGAAGAACAGCGGGTCGCTGATGACCAGCCGCACGAACCCGATGCCGTAGTAGGTCCACGCGTCGAGCTCGTTGGTGACGAGCGCCAGGTTGCGGGTGCGGGCGTTGAGGGCGATCAGCCAGGCCGGGTGCCGGTCGACGAGCGACGGCGCCATGGCGTCGCCGACGTAGCTGATGATGACCAGGAAGATGAGGGGGATGCTGACCAGCGTGATGGCCCGACGCGACGGGCGGCGCCGCGTCGGTGTCTCGCTGTGGTCGTCCTCCGCCATGAGCGCGCGAGCCTACGCACGCTCAGGCGAGGGTGGTCCAGACGCAGGCGACGAGCGCGCCGTCGACCACCGCCACCTCCACGGTGGGCGCGGCCAACCCCGCCGCGGGAAGCGACGCGGCGAGCGCGGCCACCGCCTCGCGGGTGCGGTCCTCGCCCGGCGAGTCGACGACGAGCGCAAGGCGGCCGCCGGGGCGGAGGTGGTCGGCCGCGAACGCCAGCGCGGCCGGTCGGGCCATGGCGGCCACGCGGGCGGCGAGGACACGGTCGAACCTGGCGCGCCCGAGGTCCACGTCAGGGACCTCGCCGACGAGGAAGGTCGCCCGGCCCTCCTCCACACCCGCGGCGTTGCGCCGGACCGCGGCCTCGACCATGGTCGGCGACCGGTCGACGCCGAGGTAGCGGCCGTCCGTGAGCACCCGCAGGGCCTCGGTGGCCGCCACGCCGTGCCCGCACCCGATCTCGAGGACGTGGTCGTCGGGCGCCAGCGCGAGCCGGTCGACGGCCCACGGCAGGCGGGCGGAGGGGGACATGCCCCCATCGTGCCCGGCCGCCCCTGACAGGGCATGTCAGCTGGGCGCTCGGCCGGCGCCCCCTCCCGGCTCCGCTCCGGCCGACCCGCAACTAGGCTGCCCGCGTACAGAACGAGGACAAGAGGGGACCAATGCACGGGCTCATGCAGGACTTTCCGCTGACGCTCCCGCACCTGCACACGCGGGCCGAGCGACTCTTCGCCGACAAGCAGGTGGTGACCGTCACGGCCGCGGGGAAGCAGACGGTCACCTACGGCGAGTGGGCCGACCGCACCCGCCGGCTGGGCGGGGTCCTCGACACGCTGGGCATCAGCGCCGACGGCCGCGTGGGCACGTTCGGGTGGAACACGGCCCGCCACCTCGAGCTCTACTTCGCCGCGCCGTGCACCAACCGCGTGCTGCACGCACTCAACATCCGCCTGTTCCCCGAGCAGATGGTCTACGTGGCCAACCACGCGGAGGACGAGGTCGTCTTCGTCGACAAGTCGCTGGCCAAGCTCGTGTGGCCGCTGTTCGAGCACTTCAAGACCGTCCGCAACATCGTGGTCATGGACGACGGCGCAGGCGAGGTCCCCGACGCGCCAGCCGGCAAGGACGTGCACGACTACGAGGAGCTGCTGGCCGCGGCATCCCCGGTCGCGTTCGACGTGCGCGACGAGAACCAGGCCGCCTCGATGTGTTACACGAGCGGCACCACCGGCAACCCCAAGGGCGTCGTCGTACTCGCACCGCTCGACGTTCCTGCACACCTACGGGGTGCTGACCTCGGGCGGGCTCGGGCCCACCGAGGAGGACCGGGTCCTGCCGGTCGTGCCCATGTTCCACGCCAACGCCTGGGGCCTCGCCCACGCCGCCGTGGCCTGCGGCGCCGACCTCGTCATGCCCGGGCCCGACCTGTCGCCGAAGGGCCTGGCGGCGCTCATCGAGTCCGAGCGGGTGACCCTCGCCGCCGGCGTGCCCACCATCTGGATGGGGGTGCTCCCCGAGCTCGAGGGACGCGACACGTCCAGCCTGCGCGCCATCCCGTGCGGCGGCTCGGCCGTGCCGCGCTCCCTGTCCGAGGCGTACCGCGAGAAGGTCGGCCTGCCCATCACCCAGGCATGGGGCATGACCGAGACCTCGCCGGTGGCCTCGAGCGGCCACATCAAGTCGACGCTCGCCGCCGCGCTCGACGACGAGGCCAAGGCCGACCTGCGCACCACGGTGGGCCAGCCGCTGTTCGGCGTCGAGGCGCGCATCGTGCAGCCGGGCTCGAGCGAGGAGCAGCCGTGGGACGGCGAGTCGTCGGGCGAGCTGCAGGTGCGCGGACCGTGGATCGCGTCGACCTACTACAACGACGAGCGGGCGTCCGAGTCCTTCACCGACGACGGCTGGCTCAAGACCGGCGACGTCGCCACCATCGACCCGCACGGGTACATCCAGCTGCGCGACCGCACGAAGGACGTGATCAAGTCGGGCGGCGAGTGGATCAGCTCGGTCGAGCTCGAGAACGAGATCATGGGCCATCCGGCGGTCGCCGAGGCCGCTGTCATCGGCCTGCCCCACCCCAAGTGGAGCGAGCGTCCGCTGGCCTGCGTGGTGCTGCGCGAGGGTGAGACGGCCACGAAGGACGAGATCGTCACCTTCCTCGACGGCCGCGTCGCCAAGTGGTGGCTGCCCGACGACGTGGTCTTCGTGGCCGAGATCCCCAAGACGAGCGTGGGCAAGTTCTCGAAGAAGGACCTGCGCACCCAGTTCGCCGACTACACGCTGCCGACCGCCTGACGAGGTCGTCCGGGTCGTCGTTCGACCCGGGCCGGATCGCTACCTTGGCGCCGTGACGGAAGGGACCCACACGTCGAGCGGGCTGCGGCGGTGGTTCTGGCGCCCGCCACGCGCCCACGGCGAGACGATCACCGATCGCACGGTCAGCTTCCTCGAGCTGTTCTACGACCTGGTCTACGTGGCCGTCATCGGGCAGGCGGCCCACCACCTCGCGGAGCACGTCACGGCCCGGGGGGTCGCCGAGTTCGCGGTCGTCTTCGGCATGATCTGGGCTGCGTGGATCAACGGGTCGCTCTACCTCGAGCTCCACGGCCGAGAGGACGGCCGGACGCGGATCGCCGTGTTCGTCCAGATGGGGATCCTGGTGCTGCTGGCGGTGTACACGGGCGATGCCGCAGGCGACGGCGGCACCGGCTTCGCCATGGTCTACGCCGTGTTCCTCGCGGTGATGACCTGGCTCTGGTACAGCGTCCGACGCCAGGATCGCCAGGACCACACCGAGTTCGTGGCCCCCGCCGGCCGCTACGTGCTCGGCATGTCGGTGGCGGTGCTGGTGATCGTCGCCAGCGCCTTCCTGCCCGATGCGCCGCGGCTCATCGTCTGGACCGGCTTCTGCGTCGCCTGGCTGGTGGGCATCGCGCTGATCGCGCGGTTGGCGGTCACCCAGGACGGCCTGCCGCCCACCGACTCGCTGGTGGAGCGGTTCGGGCTGTTCACGATCATCGTCCTCGGTGAGGTGGTCTTCGGCGTCGTCGACGGCCTGTCCACGCCCGACCGCGGCGCGCTCGTGATCGTGACGGGGCTGATCGCCCTCGTCATCGGCTTCGGCTTCTGGTGGATCTACTTCGACCTGGTCGGGCGGAGGCCGCCCCGCGACGAGGGCGGGCCTCTCGTCACGTGGATGCTCAGCCACCTGCCGATCACGCTGTCGATCGCCGCTGCCGGCGCCGCGATGGTCAGCCTGATCGGCCACGCCGGCGACGACCGCACACCGTCCGGCACCGCCTGGCTGCTGGCCGGCGCGGTCGCGGTGGGTCTGGTCTCACTCGTCCTCACCGAGCAGGCGCTGGTCGACGCGGTGCGGCTCGACACGGTGTACCGGCCCCTCCGGATCGCGTTGGCGGTCGGCGCCGTCGCCGCGCTCGTCGCCGGCTGGGCCCACCCCGCGCCCTGGCTCTTCGGGCTGATCCTCGTGGCGATCCTGGTGGTGGTGTGGCTGTTCGCCGCCAGCCGCTTCCTGCGAGCCGACGCCTGGCACCCGTAGGGCCCACGTATCGTCAGCCGCTGTTGCGCAGGGCGGTGGCCAGGCCGTTGATCGTGAGCTGGATGCCGCGCTTGGTCAGCTCGTGGTGGTCGCCCGAACGCCAGCGCCGCAGCAGCTCGACCTGCAGGTGGTTGAGGGCGTCGACGTAGGGGAACCTGTGGCGCAGGCTGCGGGTCATCGCCGGGTTGTCGGCCAGCAGCGTCGGCCGCCCGGTCACCGCCAGCACCATCGCCACCGACCGCTCGTGCTCGGCCACGATCACGTCGAGCACCCTGTCGCGGAGCTCGGCGTCGGTGACGAGGCCGGCGTAGCGGCGGGCGATGCTGAGGTCGGACTTGGCCAGCACCATGTCCATGTTCGACATCACCGTGCGGAGGAACGGCCACCGGTCGTGCAGGTCGCGCAGCCGGGCCAGCCGGTCCGCGTCGTCGCCGACCCAGTCGGCCAGGGCCGTGCCGGTGCCGTACCAGCCCGGCAGCATGATGCGCGACTGCGACCACGAGAAGACCCAGGGAATGGCTCGCAGATCCTCGATGCGGCCGGACGCGGTGCGCGAGGCGGGGCGGCTGCCGAGGTTGAGCTCGGCGATCTCGGTGAGCGGCGTCGCCTCGCCGAACCACGTGGCGAACCCGGGGGTCTCGTACACGAGGGCGCGGTAGGCGCGCCGGGCGGAGTCGGCGAGATCGTCCATCAGGGCGTACGCGGCGGGGGCATCGTCGCCGAGGCCCTCGACGTCGAGCAGGCTCGACTCGAGCGTGGCCGCCACCAGCGACTCGAGGTTGCGGCGCGCCATCTCGGGGTCGGCGTACTTGGCCGCCCGGACCTCCCCCTGCTCGGTGAGGCGCAGGCAGCCGCGGACGCTGCCCTGGGGCTGGGCGAGGATCGCCTCGTAGCTCGGTCCTCCACCCCGGCCGACGGTGCCGCCCCGGCCGTGGAACAGCCGCAGGCGCACGCCGGCGGCCCGGAACACGTCGACGAGATCGACCTCGGCCCGGTAGAGCGCCCAGTTGGCCGCCAGGTATCCGCCGTCCTTGTTCGAGTCGGAGTACCCGAGCATGACCTCCTGCACGTCGCCGCGCGAGCGCAGCAGGGCGCGGTAGCGGGGGAGCGCGAGGAGCTCCGCCATCGTCGCTCCGGCGGCTCGCAGGTCGTCGATGGTCTCGAACAGGGGCACGATGCCGGGCCGCAGATCGGGCCGGTCACCGGCGTGCACGAGGCCGGCCTCCTTCAGCAGGAGCGCCACCTCGAGCACGTCGCTGACCGTCTCGCACTTGGAGATCACGTAGTTGGGCACGGCCTCGGGCCCGAGGTCCTCGATGGCGCCCGCCGCCGCCCGCACGACCGCGAGCTCGTCACCGGTGCGCGGGTCGAGGGCGGCACCGGGGGCGACGAGGGGTCGGCGGGTGCGCAGCTCGGACGACAGGATCTCGACCCGCTCGGGCTCGTCGAGCGCGAGGTAGTCGGCCGTGACGCCTGCCCAGCGCAGCAGATCGGCGACGACCTGCTCGTGCACCGCCGCGTTCTGGCGGAGGTCGAGCCCCGCGAGGTGGAACCCGAAAACGTCGACCGTGCGGCGCAGCCGGGCCAGGCGATCGTCGGCCAGCGCCGCGGCGCCGTGGCCGCGCAGCGACGTGTCGACGGCGTCGAGGTCGGCGCGCAGGTCGGCGGGCGCGCCGTAGGGCGGCAGGTCCGCGTGGGGTCGGTGGACACCGGGCACCTCGCCGAGGACCCGCGCCGCGGTCGCGGCCACGCGGGCGTGGATGCCCTCGCAGCGCCTGCCGGTACGGCTCGTCGGCGCTGAAGGTCGAGGGGGCGGCGGCCCGGGCCAACGCCAGGAGCGCGGGCGTCGGTCGGACGAGGCGGATCGACATCGACAGCTCGACGCCGAGGCGGTCGATCTCGTGGAGGTAGTGGCGGAGTGCGGTGGCGGCGTGGCGGTGGACGGCGAGCTCGAGCGACGCGGCGTCGACGTAGGGGTTGCCGTCGCGGTCGCCGCCGATCCACGACCCGGGCCGCAGGAGCGGCCGGGGGAGCAGGTCGCAGTCGGGCCAGCGGGCCTGCAGCGCCTGGCGCACCGCGTGGTCGAGGTCGGGCACGACCTCGAACAGCGACAGGTCGTAGTACTGCAGCCCCTCGGTGATCTCGTCGGACAGGCGCAGGCGCTGGAGTCGCAGCAGGGCGGTCTGCCAGAGGGTCAGCACCGCCCGCCACAGCGCACCGTCCCACGCGGCCCGCTCGCTCGGATCCAGGTCGGTGCGGTCGCGCCGGTGGACGAGCTCGACGACCCGCCGCTGGACCTCGAACACCGTCTTCCGCCGCACCTCGGTGGGGTGGGCGGTCATCACGGGGCTCACGAGGGCGTCCCGGAGCGCCTCCTCGACCGCGCCTCCGTCCACCGGCAAGGCGTCGATCCGGGCGAGGGCGGCGGCGACGGTCCCGGGCGGCGGGGGGAGGCCGGCGAGCCGGTGGCGACGGGCGCGCCGGTCCTCGTCGAGGTCCTCGGCCAGGTTCGCCAGCAGGGAGAAGTGGCTGAACGCCCGCACGACGTGCAGGGCATCGCGGTGGTCGAGCGCCCCGAGGTGGGCGATCAGCGCGTGGGCGTCGCCGCCCTCGCGGCGCAGGCGCAGAGCCTCGACCCGAGTCCGCTCGACGAGGCCGAAGACGGCCTCGCCCGCCTGGTCGCGGATGACGTCACCGAGCACGCGCCCGAGCAGCCGGATGTCGGTGCGGAGCTCGTCGTTCGCGTCGGTCGGCGCCGCGTGCTGCGCGACGGAGGCACGCCCACGCGGGGAGACGTCGACCATGCGGGCAGTATCCCGGGTCGCGGTCGCGATCGGAACCGGGGGCGGCCGCCGTTCTCGCGCGGTTCACGCTCGCCGCCGCGGCCCGGACGGGAATGGCCGCCCGGCGATGCGCGCTCGTAGCCTTGCCGCGTGGCCAAGGCCCGCTTCCTCCTGCGCCCCCGGTGGCTGCTGTCGCACCTGCTCGTGGTGCTGCTCGTGGTCACGATGGTGGCACTGGGGTTCTGGCAGCTCCGCCGCCTCGACGAGAAGCGCGAGCGCAACGCGCTCATCGAGTCCCGCACCGAGCAGCCGGTCGTGCCCGTCGAGGACATCCTCGACCCCGCAGGCGACACCGGCGTCGGCGACGCCCGGTTCCGCAAGGTCACCGCCACGGGGACCTACGACGACGACGCCACGGTCCTCGTCCGCAACCGCAGCCAGGACGGTGTGGCCGGGGCGTGGCTGGTCACGCCGCTGGCCCTGGCCGACGGCACGCAGGTGGGGGTGCTCCGGGGGTTCGTCGCCATCGGCGCCGACAACGAGGCGGTCCCGGCGGCGGCGCCCGACGGGGAGGTGACGGTCGAGGGCCTGGTCGTCGACCCGGGCAGCTTCGACGGCACCGCCCCGAAGGACCTCGAGGGCCTGCTCGCCGAGCAGGACACCCTCCCCGGCCTGGTGCTGGCGGAGACGTCGACACCGCCCGAACCCGACGGGGCGTCGCCCGACGCTTTCGACGCCGGGTCGATCGTGGTCGTGCCCCCGCCCGAGCTGTCCGAGGGCCCGCACCTCGGGTACGCGGTGCAGTGGTTCATCTTCTCGACGATCGCGATCGTCGGGTACCCGATCGTGCTGCGCCGGGTCGTGATCCGGCGGGGCAAGGAGGTCGACGACGACCCGGCCGGTGACGACGACCTCGACGCCGAGCTGGACGAGCTGTTGCGCCAGGGGGGCTGAGCGTCGCCGCTCCCGACGAGGCCGGCGCGGCACGCGGCGGCGCGTCATCGACGGCGGCGTACGCGTGCATCGAGCGCGCGACGGGATCGGGTCGACCACGGTCGAGGACATCGCCCGCGAGGCGGGCGTCAGCCGGGCCACGGTGTACCGGTGGTTCCCCGGGGGCCGCGACGAGCTGGTGTCCGCGGCGGTGACGCTGGGCCGTCGTCGACTTCTTCGCCGGCGCTCGACGACGACGATCGGCGAGCGTCGTCGACGTGGCCACACTGCTGGAGCGGGGGCTCCTCGCCGGACACCGCCGGCTCGGCGACCACGCCGCCCTGCAGCGGGCGCTGCGGGACGAGGCCGATCAGATCGTGCCGCAGCTGGCCTCGGTGATGCCGATGGTGATCGAGCTGCTGCGGGCCGAGCTGGTGGGGCAGGCTGCGGCACGAGCGCCTGCGTCCGGGGGTCGAGCCGGCCGAGGCCGCCGACCTGCTGGCCCGCATGACCCTGTCGTGGATGGGCAGCCCAGGGATCGTGGGACCTGGACGATCCGGCCGCCGTGCGCCGCCTGGTGCGGGACCAGCTGCTGGCGGGGGTGCTGGCGGAGGCGCCCGCCGACTGAGCAGCCGGGGCGGGCCCGCCGACCAGGACTTCTGGACGGTGAGACGAATTCGTGCCTAGTGTCTCGCCGTGACCTCGGGCACCGCGACACGCTCGCCGTAGAGATCGGGCACGTGGGCCGACTGCGCCGTCGGCGACGACGCGCGACCGGCCCCTGATCGATGCCGCGGCTCGCTGCGTCGGCCCGTTGGGGCATCCGCAAGACGTCGCTCGACGACATCGCCCGCGAGGCCGGCGTCAGCCGGGCCACGGCCTACCGCGTGTTCCCGGCGGGAAGGACCGCGTGCGTCGAGGTCCTGTTCCAGCATCGAGGCCGGTGTGCTGTTCCACGAGTGGAGCGTCGAGCTGGCAGGCGGCGGAGACGCTCGAGGACCTCCTGGTCGTGGGCATCGGCGCGGCCCTGTCGGCTCCCGACTGGACGACGAGCTCATCCGGGTCGCTCATCGCCCACGAGCCCGAGCTCGTCGTGCCCCACTTCGCCTTCGACCGGCTCGACCGCGTGTTCGCCGTGACCGACGCCCTGTGCCGCCCGCACCTGGCGCGCTTCCTGCCCGACGGGCAGATCCGAGGCGCCGTCCGAGCTCCTGGCGCGCACCGTCGTCAGCCTCGCCTTCCGGCCCGCCCCGTGGGTCGACCCGCACGACCCCGACTCCGTCCGCCGTCTCGTCCGCACGTACCTCGTGCCCGCACTGTCCCCCGACGCACCCTCGCCCAGGAGAACCCATGAGTGCCACGAACGACGAGCTGATCGGCCGCGCCGACGTCAACGACCTCGAGGCCATCCTCGCGGTCACCAACACCGACGTGGACGAGGCCATCCACACGGTGCAGGACAACGCCGACGCCATCTTCACCTGGGACTACGAGAAGGGGTCGCGCCCCGCCCTCAACCGCCTGTACGAGAAGGCGAAGACGTCGCAGTGGAACGGTGAGACCGACCTGCCGTGGGAGACCGAGGTCGACCAGGAGGCCGTGGTCATGGCCAACGCCGCCGCCAACATGGGCGGCCTGGCCGGCGGGATCGACCCGTCGCTGATCGCCGACTCGCCCTTCGCGTCGTGGGGCGAGAAGGAGTGGATCCAGGTCGGGGTCGAGAGCCAGAACTGGACCCTCAGCCAGTTCATGCACGGCGAGCAGGGCGCCCTCGTGTGCACGGCGAAGATCGTCGAGACGGTGCCGTGGATCGACGCCAAGTACTACGCGTCGACCCAGGTGATGGACGAGGCCCGCCACGTCGAGGTCTTCGCCAGGTACCTCGACGACAAGCTCTCGGGCCACTACCCGATCAACGCCCACCTGCGGCTGCTGCTCGACGACATCGTCACCGACAGCCGCTGGGACATGACCTACCTCGGCATGCAGATCATGGTCGAGGGCCTGGCCCTGGCCGCCTTCGGGTTCATCCACCAGCTCACGACCGAGCCGCTGCTCAAGCAGCTCCTCCGCTACGTGATGAGCGACGAGGCCCGCCACGTGGCGTTCGGCGTGCTGTCGCTGAAGGAGTACTACGCCGAGCTCACCGACGCCGAGCTGGCCGAGCGGCAGGCGTTCGCCTTCGAGGCCGCGGTGCGCATGCGCGACCGGTTCCTCCAGCAGGAGGTCTGGGACCGCATGGGCCTCGACGTGAAGGCGGTCATGCCGCTCGTCATGAACTCGCCCCAGCGGCAGCTGTTCCAGTCGATGCTGTTCAGCAAGATCGTGCCCAACTGCAAGAAGCTGGGGTTGCTCGACGCCAACGGCGGCTGGCTGCGCACCAAGTTCACCGAGCTGGGCGTCATCGGCTTCGAGGACAACCCCGACACGGGCGAGGAATACTCGATGTTCCAGCTCGCCCAGGGCGAGATCGCCGGCTGAGGGGCGTTAGCCTCGCCCGTGGTGGACGGCGTCCATGACATGGGTGGCATGCACGGGTTCGGTCGGGTCGAGCCCGAGGCCGACGAGCCCGTGTTCCACGCGCCGTGGGAGGGCCGGACGCTCGGCCTGATGGTCGCCACCGAGGCCCGCGGGTTGCGCCACGGGTCGATCCGGCCCGCCATCGAGCAGATCGACCCCGCCACCTACCTGGCGTCGAGCTACTACGAGCGCTGGGCCCGCGCCATCGAGGCCCAGGTCGTGGCCGCGGGCAGCCTCTCGCACGCCGAGGTCGACGAGCGGGCTGCGTCCGGTGGCGCCGAGCCGGTGCGCTCCGACGCCACCGACCCCGAGCTGGTGGCAATCGTGCGCGCCGTCCTCGACGCGCCGCAGCAGCCGTCGGGAGAGCTTGTCACCGGCCGGTTCGCGGTCGGCGACCGGGTGACGGTCGACCGCATGGCCCCCGCGGACCACCATCGCTGCCCGCGCTACGTGCGGGGCGTCACCGGGGAGGTCGTGCGCGTCCCCGGCGGGTGGCCGCCGCCGGGGGAGGAGGGCGACGCCGAGGCGACCTACACGGTGCGCTTCGCCATGCGCGACCTGTGGGGCGACGACGCGGAGCCGGGCTCCCTGTTCATCGACCTGTGGGAGCGGTACCTGACGTGACCGAGGCCGAGCACCACGCGTCCGAGCCGTCGCCGATCGAGCGGCGGGTGGCCGCCCTCGAATCGCTTCTCGTCGAGCGCGGGCTCATCACCTCCGACGTCGTCGACGCGGTGGTCGAGACCTACGAGCGCCACGTCGGCCCCCTCAACGGCGCCCGGGTCGTCGCCCGGGCGTGGACCGACCCCGCCTACCGCGCCCGGCTCCTGGCCGACGGCACCCGGGCGATCGGTGAGCTCGGCTTCGGGGGAGCCGAGGGCGAGCACCTCGTCGTGCTCGAGAACACGCCCGCGGTGCACAACCTGGTCGTGTGCACGCTGTGCTCCTGCTACCCGTGGCCGGTGCTGGGCCTGCCGCCCACCTGGTACAAGAGCTTCGCCTACCGGACGCGGGCCGTGCGCGAGCCGCGAGCGGTGATGGCCGAGCTCGGGACCGTCGTGCCCGACGACGTCGACGTACGGGTGTGGGACTCGAGCGCCGAGGTGCGCTACCTGGTGCTGCCGCTGCGCCCGCCGGGCACCGACGACCTCGACGAAGACGCCCTCGTCCCCCTCGTCACCCGTGACCACATGATCGGGGTGGCGCGATGAGCGCCGGGCTCGTCGAGAACGGACCCGACGGCGTGCCCGACGGCGTGCCCCGCCACAACGGCGAGCTCGTGTTCGCCGCGCCGTGGGAGGGCCGGGCGTTCGGCCTGGCCGCGGCGTACGTCGACGCCACCGGCGTCGGCTGGGCCGCGTTCCGCACCCACCTCGTCGCCGCCATCGCCGAGCTCCCCGCCGGCACCCCGTACTACGAGGCGTGGGTCGCGGCGCTCGAGCGTCTGGTGGCCGCACCCGACTGACTGCGGAGGGTCGTCGGCGTCGGCGGGCTCGGCGTCAGCGCGGACAGCCGTGCTGGAACACGCCGCGCGCGTCCTTGGTGTCGATGTGCCGGAGACCGACCTCTGCCCAGTCGCGACGCTCTCGTTCGGGTCGTCCAGCAGGCGCTCGAAGAAGCCGACGAGGCGGTGGTCAGCGGACTCGGCCAGCTCACCGATGATCAGGCCCGGACCCGCTGGTCGGTTCCTCGTCGACGCGTCGGTGAGCTCGGTCAGCACGTCGGACGCGTGCTCGCGAAGTCCAGGAGGACCACGTCGAGGTAGCCACCCCTCGTGCCTCCCAGCTTCAACACGCGGCGGTCTCCGCAGCCCGGAATCGACTTCCGCGGAGCTGACTCCGGCGCCCCGTCCAGCCGCGACCGTCGATCAGTTCCAGGAGAAGGTGTCGGCGGTGAGCCGTTCGGCGAGCGGCGGCGTGTAGGGCGACGGCGGTGGGGGTGGGCCGTCGCGGGGTGGCCGGGTGCCGGGAGGCGGGTCGAGGCCGGGCGGGGCGATCGCTTGGCCGAAGCGGTCGAGGAAGCGGAGGGTGCGGGCCTCGGGGTTGCCGTCGATCGAGAACTCGCCGTGGTGGAGTGCCCGGTGGTGCGACGGGCACAACAACACGAGGTTGTGGGGCTCGGTCAGGCCCCCGTGTTCCCAGAAGACCAGGTGATGGGCGTGGAGCCAGAGTCGTTGGGTGCACAGGGGATGGGTGCAGCCCTGGTCGCGGCGAGCGAGGTATCGGCGCATGGCCCGGTCGGGAGTGCGGTGAGTGGGGTGGATGCCGACGAGCTGGCCGAGCCGATGGGCCATGACCTGGACCTGGGCGTCGCACGACAGGTAGCGGGCCACCGGATCGGGCAGCACCGGGCCGTTCTCCAACTGGGCGGGACCGACATCGCCGTGCTGATCGACGTCGATGTGCAACACGACGGTGTTGCGTTCGCCGCGGGTCCCGGTGCGCCGGAAGGTGGAGTCGAGGGCGTCGGCGGCTTCGGACGCCATGCGCACCAGCCCGTCCGCCCACGACACCGACCGGGCGCCGTTGGCCAGGACCTCGGGGTCGTCGGCGGGGTTGGTGTCGGGCAGGTCGTTGCGGTCGCGGAACTCGGCGTCGCGGGCGCTGGTGAGGCCGAGTCGCACCAGCGCGCCTTCGTCGGCCGGGAGGCAGAACCGGCCCCGCAGCCAGCCGTCGCGGCTGTCGTGCATCTGCAGCACTCGTTCGGGCCCGGAGGATACGGGCCCGTCGGAACCGTCGGGCTGTTCGGGCAGTGAGCGCAGCAGCCGGTCGAGCTGGGCGATCAACAACGTCGGTGCCAGAGCCGCGACCTCGCCGTCGCGCGACGGGGGCACCCGGCGGGCGATGCGAACCATCGCGTCCTCGCTCAGGCGCCCGGCGGCGAACAGCCCCCAGCAGGCGGGCAGCTCGCGGGCCCGGCGGGCGATGGTCACCAGGCCCTCGGCCCGGGGCCGGGACACACCGGCCTTCCAGCACAGCCAGTGCTCGGGGGAGCGGATGCCGACGCCTTCCCAGCCGTCGGCGTCCAGCAGCACCTGCACGGCGGCGACCAGCCGGGCCACCGCCAGGTTCACCGTGCCCATGACATCGATGGCCTCGGACGCGGCGAAGTCCCACGCCGCTTCCTGCGGCGAGCGGCCCGCGCCGGCGGGCGGCGGGGCGGGTCCGTCGGTCTCGGCCAGGGCGGGCATGGCTCCAACCGTACTCAAGGGGTGTGACACTTTACGGCGTGCGCTGGAAACGACGGGAAACATCCCTGCTGCACCTCGGCCGCCGGCGCGGTGAACGGCGGTGACCTGCGCTCCGGGAACGCCACGGTCGTCCGCCTGCCGGTCGGGATCCGGCAGCGCGGCACGAAGGACGACTTGGTGGAGCGCGTCGAGCAGATCGACCGACACGTCGGGGCGTGACCCGGACCGACGAGGACCCCGAGGACTCCACGCCGACCTGCGGCCCCGACGTCGACGCCCTTCTCCCGGCCGCGTCGCCGACGTGCGAATCGTGACGGCCTGTCCCAGGCGCGACGCGACGCTCGCCCAGCACGCGACCAGCGCTGACGCCGAGACCCGAGTGCGCGTGGTCGAGCGGTGCGGAGAGACTCGGACGTGGCCCTGCTGCACCTCGGCCGCCGGCGCGGTGAACGGCGGGGACCTGCGTGTTCGTGCGATGCTGTCGGAGCGCGGGCGGCCACCCCCGGCTTTCCGCCATCCGTGAGGTGACGTGATCTCTCCCCGCATCGCGCTCGCGACGTCGGCCGACCATCCCGAGGGGCTCGGCGGCGAGGCGTTGCTGGTCAAGGCGTTGCTGACCCGCGACGCCCGGCCCGAATGGGTCGTGTGGAACGACCCCGGCGTCGACTGGACCGAGTACGCGCTGATCGTCCTGCGGTGCACGTGGGACTACCCCGACCACGTCGACCAGTTCCGGGCCTGGGTGAAGTCGCCGGCGGTGGCGACCCGCCTGGTCAACACCCCCACGCTGGTGCTCGGCAACCTCCACAAGGGATACCTCGCTGACCTGGGCGACCTGGCGGTGCCGACGGTCGTGGTGCCCGCCGGGATGACGCTCGACCTCACCCGCCTGCGCTGGCCGTCGTCGGTGGTCAAGCCCGCGGTCGGCGCGGGTGGCGTGGGGGCCGTGCGCGAGGCGCAGCAGGCCGACCTGGACGCGCTCACGCTGGCCGCCGCCGATCCGGTGGACGCCGTCGTGCAGCCCTACCTCTGGGACGTCGAGCACCGGGGGGAGGTCTCCGTCGTCAGCATCGGCCGGGTGATCACGCACGCGGTGCAGAAGCTGCCCGCCGAGGGCGAGTTCCGCATCCACGACCACTGGGGCGGGACGGCCGAGCTGGTCGAGCCCGAGCCGGCCGTCGTCGAGCTCGCACACAAGACGCTCGAGTCCCTGCGCAGCACCCCCCTCTACGCCCGCGTCGACGTCCTGTTCGACCGCGAGGGGCCGCGCGTCGTGGAGCTCGAGCTGGTCGAGCCCTACCTCTACCTCGAGATGGCGCCCGAGGCGGCCGAGCGGCTGGCCGGCGAGATCGTCCACCGGGCCAGGGAGCGCAGCTGACCGCGGCCCGGCCGAGCGCGGGCGGCCCGTCGTCACGGGGCGCGGACCGCGCCAGGCGCCGCGGTACCCTTCGCCCGATGTCCCCGCCGTCCGATCCGCGCCTGCTCGTGCTGCACGGCCTGCAGCTCAAGGGCAGCGCGTCGGCGCCGGCGGTGGCCGAGACGGTCGACCTCCCCCTCGACGACGTCGAGGGCGAGCTGCGATCACTCGCCGACGAGGGGCTCGTCGTCGAGCGCACCTCCCGCCCCGTGGGGTGGGGGCTCACACCCTCCGGCCGGGAGGCCGTGTCGCGCCTCGTGGCCGCCGAGGTCGACGCGACCGGGGCCCGGCCCGCGGTCGCCCACGCGTACGGCCGGTTCCGGGCCCTCAACGCCGCGGTGCTCGACGCCTGCAGCCGGTGGCAGGTGCGCGACGTCGCCGGCACGCCGGTCCTCAACGACCATCGTGATGCGGCCTACGACGCCGGTGTCGTCGGCGACCTGGCCCGGCTGCAGCGGCGCGCCGAACCGGTGGTCGACGATCTGGCGGGCACCCTCGCCCGCTACGGCGTCTACGGGCCCCGCCTCCGGCGTGCCGTCGAGCGCATCGAGGCCGGCGAGGGCGACTGGTTCACCAAGCCGTCGCTGCCGAGCTACCACACGGTCTGGTTCGAGCTGCACGAAGACCTGCTGACCACCCTCGGCCTCGAGCGCAGCGACGAATCCCCGCCCGACGCCGAGCCCCGCCCCGCCACCGACGCGTCTTCCCGGCCCGGCGCCCGGGCCGCCCGCCGACGCGTCACCACGCCGTAATCTGCACACCTTCCCGCCCACCCACCCCGACAGGAGCGCCGTAGACATGGGCACCGCTCGCTTCGGCAAGGTCCTGACCGCCATGGTCACCCCGTTCCACGACGACGGGAGCCTCGACCTCGAGGGCGCCGCCGCCCTCGCCCGCTGGCTGGTGGCCCAGGGCAACGACGGCCTCGTCGTCGCCGGCACCACCGGCGAGGCGCCGACGCTGTCCGACGACGAGGTGGTCGAGCTCTGGCGGGCCGTTCGCGCGGCCGTCGACGTGCCCCTGCTGGCCGGCACCGGCAGCAACGACACCCGCCACACGATCGCGCTGTCGCAGCGGGCCGCCGAGACCGGTGTCGACGGGCTGCTCGTCGTGTCGCCGTACTACAACCGGCCACCGCAGGCCGGCATCGAGGCGCACTTCCGCGCCGTGGCCGACGCCACGGATCTGCCCATCGTCATGTACGACGTGCCCATCCGCACGGGGCGGACGATGGCCGTCGACACGATCGTGCGGCTGGCCGACGAGGTGCCCGCGATCGCCGGCCTCAAGGACGCCCGGGGCCGCCCCGGCGAGGCGGCCGCCATCGTGGCCGGGGCACCCGACGACTTCGACGTCTACTCGGGCGACGACGGCCTCACGCTGCCGCTGCTGGCCGTCGGCGCGGTCGGGGTGATCGGCGTCGCCACCCACTGGACCGCGGGACTGCACGCCGAGATGATCGCCGCTCACGACAAGAACGACGTCGACGGCGCCCGCGAGATCAACGCCCGGCTCGTGCCGTCGTTCGAGGTCGAGGTGGGCGACACCTGGGTCCAGACCAGCGCGGCCAAGGCGGCGATGGCGGCCCTCGGCCAGCCGGCGGGCCCGGTGCGCCTGCCGCTGCCACCGCTCGACGACGCTGTCCGCACGGCCGTTGCGCACGTGCTCGACGGCCTGGGGATCGCCCGTGGCTGAGCCGGTCAAGATCACGTTCCTGGGTGGGCTGGGCGAGATCGGGCGCAACTGCGCCTGCATCGAGGTCGACGGGCGCATCCTGCTGCTCGACGTCGGGCTCATGTTCCCCGACATCGACATGCTCGGCGTGGACCTGGTCCTGCCCGACTTCACCTACCTGCGGGACAACGCCGACCGGGTCGACGCGGCGATCATCACGCACGGCCACGAGGACCACATGGGGGGCCTCAGCTACCTGCTGCGCGAGCTGTCGTTCCCCATCTACGGGTCCGTGCTCACCCTCGGCCTCGCCCGCAACCGCATCGAGGAGGCGGGCCTGCTCGACCGCACCGAGCTGATCCCGGTGCGCGACGGCGAGCGCCGGCGCATCGGTCCGTGCCAGGTCGAGTTCATCCCCGTGACGCACTCGGTGCCGCAGGGGTTCGCCACCGCCTTCCACACGCCGCAGGGCACGATCCTGCACTCGGGCGACTTCAAGCTCGATCTCACGCCGGTCGACGGCCGCCTCACCGACCTGGCGCGCATCGGGGCCCTGTCGTCGGGCGACGGCATCCGCCTGCTGCTGAGCGACTCGACCAACGCCGACGAGCCGGGCCACGCCCGCAGCGAGACGTCGGTGGGCAAGGTCCTCTACAACCTCTTCCACGAGCACGAGGGCCGGCGCATCGTCATCGCCTGCTTCGCCAGCCACGTGCACCGCGTGCAGCAGATCGCCGACGCCGCGGTGGCCTTCGGGCGCAAGGTGGCCACCCTCGGGCTGTCGATGAAGAAGAACGTGCGGCTGGCGCGCGAGATGGGGCTGCTGCGCATCCCCGACCACGCCCTCGTCGACATCGACGACGTGCGCGACCTGCCGCCCGGCCAGGTGTGCGTGATCTCGACGGGCAGCCAGGGCGAGCCGATGTCGGCGCTGTCGCTCATGGCGCAGCGCAACAACCGCTGGCTCGAGATCGACGCCGACGACACGGTGATCCTGTCGTCGCACCCGATCCCGGGCAACGAGATGAACGTGTCGAAGGTGATCGACGGCCTGGTGCGCCTCGGCGCCGAGGTCGTCCACTCGGGCATCTCCGACGTCCACGCCTCGGGCCACGCCAAGCAGGAGGAGCTCAAGACCCTGCTGTCGATCGTGCGCCCCGACCACTTCGTCCCTGTCCACGGCGAGTACCGGCACATGGTGGCCCACGCCAAGCTGGCCAGGGCCGTGGGCGCGGTCGCCGAGTCCGAGATCCACGTGTGCACCGACGGCGACCAGCTCGTGCTCGAGGACGACGGGCTGCGGGTCGAGCGCCAGGCGGTGCCGTCGGGCTACCTGTTCGTCGACGGCATCATCGGCGACGTCGGCCAGGGTGTGCTGCGCGACCGGCGCGTGCTGGCCGACGAGGGCGTCGTCGTGGTGGTGGTCACCGTCGACGTGAAGACCGGCGCCATCCTCGTCGGCCCCGAGGTCATCACCCGGGGGTGGGTGTACGCCCCCGAGGCCGAGCCCCTGCTGTCCGAGTGCGCCGACGCCGTGCGCCAGGCGGTGAAGGAGTCGGTCGCCACCGGGGCGGCCGACATCGAGGCGCTCCAGAAGGTCGTCCGACGGGCGGCCGGCAAGTTCGTCAACGAGTCGACGAAGCGACGCCCGATGATCGTGCCCGTCGTCACCGAGGCCTGAGCCGCCCGCGGTCGGCGGCGTCGCACCTGTGCCCGAGCTGCCCGAGGTCGAGACGATCCGCCGGCAGCTCGAGCCGCTGGTGGTCGGGCGCCGACTGGGCGAGGCGTGGGCCTTCGCCCACCCCAAGTTCACCCCCGCGCTCGAGGTGCCGGGGGCGGCGGTCGAGGGCGTGGGCCGGCGCGGCAAGTACCTGCTGATCGGCCTCGACGACGACCGCGAGCTGGTCGTCCACCTCGGCATGACCGGCTCGCTGCGCGTCCGCCCACCCGGCGACGGCGGCGACGAGTACGTGCGCGCCTGGTGGGCGCTCGACGACGGGGGAGAGGCGCTCGAGTACCGGGACGTCCGCCGCTTCGGGCGCCTCGCCGTGGCCGAGGGCGGGCGCTACGCCGGAACGCTGGCCGTGCAGGGCCCCGACGCGCTCGACCGGTCGCTCACCGCCGAGGCGTTCTGGCGGTCGTTGCGGTCCAGCCGGCGGGCCGTGAAGACCCAGCTGCTCAGCCAGCGTCCGATCGCCGGCGTGGGCAACATCTACGCCGACGAGGCGCTGTGGCGGGCGCGCATCAACCCTGCCCGCCGGACCGTCACGCGAGCGCAGGCGGGCGCGCTGCTCGACGCGCTGCGAGACGTCCTGGCCGGGAGCCTGCGCTACGGCGGCACCACGCTGTCCGACTACCGCACGGTCGAGGGGCGCGAAGGCCGGAACCAGCAGCGGCTCGACGTGTACGGACAGGCGGGCCTGCCGTGCCCGCGCTGCGGCACGGAGCTGCGCTCTCGCACCCTCGACGGCCGCACCGCGACGTGGTGCCCGACCTGCCAGCCCCGCTGACCCGAGGCGATGGGTGCCGCGGGCGCCGGGCTCAGGTGGGGCGGCGGTGGACCTGGCGGGCGCCGGCCTGGTCGCGGGCCAGCACGATCAGCTGGTCGATGTTCACGTGCGACGGACGCGAGGCGACCCAGCGGACGCACTCGGCGACGTCGTCGGCCGACAGCGGCTCGACGCCCGCGTAGACGGCGGCGGCCCGCTCGGCGTCCCCGTCGAAGCGCACGAGGCTGAACTCGGTCTCGACCATGCCGGGGTCGATCTCGCACACCCGGACCGGGCGCCCGAGCAGCTCCTGGCGGAGGACCCCCGTGAACGCCCGCACGGCGAACTTGGCCGCGTTGTAGCCCGCCCCGCCGGGGTAGGGCTCGGACCCGGCGATCGACCCGATGGTCACGACCTGGCCGTCACCGCTGGCCTCGAGCGCGGGCAGCAGGCGTTGGGTCACGCGCAGGACGCCGAGCACGTTCGTGTCGTACATCGTGCGCCACTCGGCCTCGTCGGCCTCGGCGATCGGGCTGAGGCCGAGGGCGCCGCCCGCGTTGTTCACCAGCAGGCTGCAGGCCGGCACCGTGGCGACGAAGGCGTCGACCGACCCGGGGTCGGTGACGTCGAGCCGGTGGGCCCGCCCGCCGATCTCGGCCGCCAGCGCGTCGAGGCGGTCGACGCGCCGGGCGCCCACGACGACGTCCCACCCGTCGGCCGCCAACGCCCGCGCCGTGGCGGCGCCGATGCCCGAGCTCGCGCCGGTGACGACGGCCGTGCCGCGCCCGTTCACTCCGCGGACCCCGCCGGCGCAGGTCCGCCGACGCGCAGCCGGTTGCCGTCGGGGTCGGTGAGCTCGACCTCGCGCCCCCACGGCTGGGTGGTGACGCCCACGCCGAACTCGTCGGCCACCGCGTCGAGGTCGTCCACGACGAGGTACACCAACGTGCCCGGCCGGGCGTCGCCCGTGTGCTCGGACAGGTGGATGAACACGTCCTCGCCTCGCTGGAGGAACAGGTAGAGCGGCAGGTCGGGCGCGAACCGGTGCTCGCCGGTCACCGTGAAGCCGAGCCGGGCGTACCACGCGGCGGTCGCGTGGCCGTCCGCCACGCGGAAGATCGGGGCGATGCTCTCGGGCACGGGCCGACCGTAATCCGGGGGTCCACCGGCCGGCGCCGCTCGGACGCCAAGATCGCACCGTGCGCTCCTCGTCTCGCCGCGGTCTGCCCGGCAGGTGCCGCCGTCGGCTGATGCTGATGTTGCACATGAGGCTCCTGGTAGCTTTGTTGTCGTTGTGAGCACGCGTCAGGGCTCCCGCTCGACGTCCCGCTCCCGCTCCGGGGGGTCATCCCGCTCGAGCGGGTCGGGCCGCTCGACCCGCACCTCCTCCTCCAGCGGGCGGGGCGGTAGCTCGCGGTCGGGCTCGAGCCGCAAGTCGACGTCGCGCCGGCAGCCGACGCCCACCCTGACATCACGCGCCCTGCGGTCGTCGTCGCGGGTGCTCGGCGACCACGCCGACGACGTCACCGGCCTGCTGCTGCTCGCGGTGGCGGTCGTCACGGGCCTCGGCATCTACGCCGGTGGCGGCGGTCCCGCGGGTCGCGGCCTCGCCGATCTCTCGGCCGACGCCTTCGGCTGGCTGCGCTACGGCCTGCCGCTCGCTCTCGCCGCGATCGGCGTCTCGCTCATCGCCCGCCGGGCACCGGCCGAGCCCGCCGGCGACGACGAGCGCGCCTCGGCCGGCGCCCACGTCGCCGTCGGGGCCACGCTGCTGGTGGTGACGGTGGCCGGGCTCGCCCACGTGCTCGGGGGCAGCCCCGCGTTCGACGCTCCGATCGAGGACCTGCGCGCCGCGGGTGGCTGGCTGGGTGCGGGGGTCGGCACGCCGATCGAGGGCACGCTCGGCCACGGAGGCGCGGTCGCGGTCCTGGCGCTGCTGGCGACGGGCGGCCTCGTGGTGCTGACGCGCACGCCGCTGCGTGACGCCGCCGACCGCACCGTGGCCGGCGTGCGTCCGATCACGGCCCGGCTCAACCAGCGTCTGGCCACCCTGTTCCGCCTGCCCTACGACAACGACGAGCAGGGTGGGGCGCCGTTCGGCGACGGGGTCGACCCGGCGCTCGTGCCCGACGACCCCACGCTCGTCGAGACGCCAGAGCCCGGGGCCGACGCCACCAGGGCGGCCAAGCCCAAACGGCGCAAGGCACCCAAGTTCGAGGCGCCCCAGCCCGACAGCCTCGAGCCCGAGCAGCTCGAGATCGCCCTCGGCCCCGCGGCCAAGGGCTCGCCGTGGAAGCTGCCGCCGATCACCCTGCTCGACCGATCGGGGTCGCACCAGGTCGACCGGAAGATGATCGAGGACACGGGCCGCACGCTCGAGAAGGCCCTCGCCGACCACGGCGTCGAGACCCGCCTGGTCGGCATGGTGGTCGGGCCCACGGTCACCCGCTACGAGCTCGAGCTGGGCCCCGGCGTCAAGGTCAACCGGGTCACGAGCCTCCACAAGGACATCGCCTACGCGATGGCGACGCCAGACGTCCGCATCCTGGCCCCGATCCCGGGCAAGCAGGCCATCGGCGTCGAGGTGCCGAACGCCCGGCGGCAGATCGTCGCCCTCGGCGACATCCTCATCAGCGAGGAGGCCCGCCGGGCCACCCATCCGCTCGAGGTCGCGATCGGGCGCGACATCAACGGCCGCTCGATCATGATGAACCTGGCGGCCATGCCCCACGTGCTGATCGCGGGGGCCACGGGCGCCGGCAAGTCGAGCTGCCTGAACTCGCTGCTGACATCGATCCTGATGCGGTCGACGCCCGACCAGGTGCGCATGATCCTCGTCGACCCCAAGCGGGTCGAGATGGGCCAGTACGACCGCCTGCCCCACCTCCTCACGCAGGTCGTGACCAACCCCAAGAAGGCGGCCAACGCCCTCGCGTGGGCGGTCAAGGAGATGGAGCGGCGCTACGACCTGCTGGCCGAGGTCGGCTTCCGCGACATCACCGGGTACAACTCGGCCGTCGACAAGGGCGATCTGGCCGACGAGGCGTCGATGCTGCTCTCCGGCCACGGGGGCGACGACAAGACCTCGGGCGACGGCGATCCCGACGCCCCGCCGGCGGGCGTGCCGGCGGGCACGAAGTACCCGCGCCTGCCGTTCGTCCTGGTGGTGATCGACGAGCTGGCCGACCTGATGATGGTCGCCGCCCGCGACGTCGAGGAGTCGATCGCCCGCCTGGCCCAGATGGCGCGGGCCGTGGGCATCCACCTCGTCATCGCCACGCAGCGGCCGTCGGTCAACGTGATCACCGGCCTCATCAAGGCCAACGTGCCGGCCCGCATCGCCTTCGCCGTGTCCTCCGTGACCGACAGCCGGGTGATCCTCGACCAGGGCGGAGCCGAGCGCCTCATCGGCAAGGGCGACATGCTCGTCCTCGACGGCGGCTCGTCGGTCGCCCGTCGCATCCAGGGTGCCTGGGTCACCGAGGAGGAGGTGCGCAAGGTCGCCTCGGTGTGGAAGCGCCAGGCGCCCGACGTGCGCTTCGACGACTCGGTGCAGGGCACGGACGACGGCCCGGGCGGGTCGTCGTCGGGCGGCGGAGCCGGTGGCGGCGACGACGATGACGACATGCTCTGGCAGGCCATGGAGCTGGTGGTGCGCAGCCAGCTGGGGTCGACGTCGATGCTGCAGCGCAAGCTCCGGGTGGGTTTTGCGCGGGCCGGACGGCTGATGGACCTTCTCGAGCAGCGCGGTGTCGTCGGCCCGTCCGAGGGCTCGAAGGCCCGGGCCGTGCTGATGACCGTCGAAGAGCTCGAAGAGCTCCTCGACGGCGGCGAGGGGTAGGCCCGGACCGCCGGCGCGCGCCGGCGACGCTCACCGACCGCGAGGGGACGACGCAGTGGTGGTCACACCCGGTCGCCGATCGGCCGCGCCACGTTGCCGGGGGGCTCGACGTCGTCCTTCCGGATGACGCGCATCAGCGTGAATGGTGACGACACCCCCTCGCGCGCGGCCTACCGTCGCTGGAATGGATACGACGGCGGATTCGCCCCTTCCCGACGACGGCGCCGCCCCCGGCGCCGTCGGTACCGCACCCGTCCCCGCTGCCCGCGCCTTCGGGGCCACCAAGATCTACGGCTCCGGCGACACCGCCGTGATCGCCCTCGACGACGTCACGGTCGAGATGCCGAGCGGTCGGTTCACCGCCGTCATGGGCCCGTCGGGCTCGGGCAAGTCGACCCTCATGCACTGCATGGCCGGGCTCGACGACCTCACCCGCGGCCAGGTGTTCATCGGCGATCAGGACCTCGGCCAGCTCACCGAGGACGAGCTGACCCTGCTGCGCCGCGACAGCGTCGGCTTCGTGTTCCAGGCGTACAACCTGATCCCGACCCTGACCGCCAATGAGAACATCACGCTGCCGCTCACCCTCGCCGGCCGCTCGCCCGACGACGAGTGGCTGGCCACAGTGGTCAAGACGACCGGGCTGGGCGACCGCCTCGGGCACCGCCCGAGCGAGCTCTCGGGCGGCCAGCAGCAGCGCGTGGCGGTGGCGCGCGCCCTCGCCAGCCGGCCGCAGATCATCTTCGCCGACGAGCCCACCGGCAACCTCGACTCGCGCAGCGGCACCGAGATCCTCGACTTCATGCGCCGTGCCGTCCGCGAGATGGGCCAGACGATCGTGATGGTCACCCACGACCCGGTGGCCGCGTCGTACGCGGACTCGGCGCTGTTCCTCGCCGACGGCAAGATCGTCGACCAGATGGACGCCCCGACGGCCGAGCGGGTGCTCGACCGGCTCAAGCAGTTCGGGGAGTAGTCGTGCTCAAGGTCGCACTCCGGGGCCTGATGGCCCACAAGGGGCGCATGCTCACGACGTTCGCCGCGGTGGCGCTGGGCGTGGCGTTCATGGGCGGTGTCCTCGTGCTCACCGACACCATGAACCGGTCGTTCGACGATCTGTTCGCGGACGTGTTCCGCGACACCGACGCCGTGGTCCGGTCGAACCAGACGTTCTCCAGCGACTTCGGCGACATCCGTGGCCTGATCGACGCCGACCTCCTGCCCGACGTCGAGTCGGCCGATGGCGTGCGCGCCGCGGCCGGCAGCAGCGACGGCTTCGCCCAGATCATCGACAAGCAGGGGGACCCCGTGGGCGACCCCGCGTTCGGGGCCCCGACGTTCGGGTCCACGTGGATCGCCGACGACGAGCTCAACCCGTTCGACCTCACCGACGGACACGCTCCCGAGGCCGACGACGAGATCGTGATCGATCGCAAGTCCGCCAAGGACACCGGCTACCAGGTCGGCGACACGGTGACCGTGCAGTCGCCGGGTGGCGTCAGCGACTTCGAGCTCGTCGGCATCGCCCGCTTCGGCACCACCGACAGCCCGGGCGGCGCGTCGTACGTGATGTGGACCGAGGAGGCCGCCATGCGGTGGGTGGGCGAGGCCGGCCGCTTCTCGTCCATCTCGGTGTCGGCCGACGACGGCGTGTCCCAGCAGGAGGTGGCCGACTCGATCGACACGACGCTGCAGGCCGAGGACGTCTCGGGCGTCGAGGTCGTCACCGGCACCGAGATCACCGAGGAGACCCAGAGCGACATCAAGCAGTCGCTGTCCTTCATCACGACGTTCTTCCTCGTGTTCGCCGTGATCGCCCTCGTCGTGGGCACCTTCGTGATCTACAACTCGTTCTCGATCATCGTGGCCCAGCGCACCCGTGAGATGGCCCTGCTGCGAGCGATCGGCGCCCGTCGCCGCCAGGTGCGGCGGGCGGTGATGGTCGAGGCCGTGGTCGTCGGCCTGGTCGGCGCGTCCGTGGGCTTCGTCATGGGGTTGGGCGTGGCCACCCTGCTCGGGTCGGTGCTGGGCATACCCGGCGACGGCCTCGCCATCGTGCCGACGTCGGTCGCCGTGGCGATCGTCACCGGCGTGATCGTGACGGTCGTGTCGGCTCTGCTGCCGGCGTGGCGGGCATCCCGCGTGCCGCCCCTCGCCGCCATGCGCGAGGTCGCCGTCGACCGGACGGGTCGATCCCGGGTCCGGTTCGTCGTCGGGCTCGCCGTCCTGGCTGCCGGCCTCGTCGCGGTCGTCGTCGGGGCCACGGGCAGCACGATCGAGACCGTGGGGCTGGGCGTCGGGCTGGTGTTCCTCGGCCTCATCCTCGTCTGCCCCGGGCTGGCCCGGCCGGTGAGCCGAGCCATCGGAGCGCCGGTCCAGCGGTTCCGGGGTGCCTCCGGGCGCATCGCCCGCGACAACGCCAGCCGCAACCCGCGGCGCACCTCCGCCACCGCGCAGGCGTTGATGATCGGCGTCGGCCTGGTGGCCCTGCTCCTCGTGGTGAACTCGTCGATCCGGGCCTCGATCGACAAGACGCTCGACGACAGCTTCGCGGGCGACTTCGTCATCCAGTCGGGGGCGTTCGGGATGATCGGCCTGCCGCCCACCGTGGCCGCCGACATCGAGCAGATCCCCGACGTCTCGATCGTGGCGCCGGTGCGGTTCTCGCCGGCGACGGTCGACGGCGACGACGAGGGCGTGACCGGCACCAACGAGGGCGCGTTCGAGCTGCTGGACCTGACCCTGGTCGAGGGGAACGCGGACCTGGCGTCCGGCGAGATCGTGATCACGAAGGGCCGGGCCGACGACAGCGGGCTCTCCATCGGCGACGAGATCCCCGTCACCCTCGTCGACGACGACCGGCCTGCGTCGGCACAGAACGCCACCGTCGCGGGCATCTACGAGGCGCCGGAGGGGGCTCCCGACCTGGGTGCCTTCATCATCGGGCTCGACGACTTCACCGCCGCCGCCCCGAGCTCGAGCGACGCGCAGATCTTCGTGCAGATCGCCGACGGGGCGACGATCGCCGAGGTCGAGCCCGAGATCGAGCAGATCGTGGCGCCGTACGCGGCGGCCGACGTGCAGAGCGTCGACGAGTACAAGGACAGCATCAAGAGCCAGCTGAACGTCTTCCTGCTGCTGCTCATCGGGTTGCTGCTGCTCTCGGTGGTGATCGCCGTGCTCGGGATCGCCAACACGATCGCCCTGTCCGTCCTCGAGCGCACCCGCGAGATCGGCCTGCTCCGGGCCGTGGGGATGCGTCGTCGCCAGGTGCGGGCGACCGTGCGATGGGAAGCCGTGATCATCTCGCTCTACGGGACGGTCCTCGGCCTGGCCTTCGGCCTGGTCGGCGGGTGGGGCCTGGTCCGAGCCCTGCGTGACGAGGGGTTCGGCGTGTTCGAGGTCCCCGTGGTGCCGTTCATCGCGGTCGCGTTCCTGGGTGCCGTGATCGGCGTCCTGGCCAGTGTCCTGCCCGCCTGGCGGGCCAGCCGGATGAACGTCCTCGACGCCATCTCGACCGAGTGAGCTCCCCGGGGGCGGCCGTCCACTGCTGCGGCCGCCCCCGACGAGTCCGAACCTTGCGTGCGCGGTCAGCCGCGCAGCGTAGTATCAGCCCCCGTGGAGACTGTGGCGGTCGGCGACCTCGTCTCGCGGGCTCGCGAGGGCGACCAGCGGGCGTGGGACGACCTGGTCGAGCGGTACCTCGGCATGGTGCACGCCATCTGCCGTGGGCACCGTCTCGCGGGCGACGATGCCGCCGACGTCAACCAGGTGGTGTGGCTGCGCCTCGTCGAGCACCTCGATCGCATCCACACGCCCGATGCCGTCGGCGGCTGGATCGCGGCCACCACCCGCAACGAGTGCCTGCGCGATCCTCCGCACCTCGGGTCGCTGCGTGCCCACCGGCGACGAGGCCAGCCTCGACGTCGCCGACGTCCGCGACGCCGGCATCGACACGGGCCTGCTGGTGTACGAACGCGACCGGGCGCTGATGACGGCGTTCGGACGGCTCGGCGACCGGTGCCAGCAGCTGTTGCGCCTGCTCATGGCCGATCCTGCCCCGGCGTACGACGAGATCGCGGCTGCCCTCGACATGCCGGTCGGCAGCATCGGCCCGACGCGGGGACGATGCCTCGAGCAGCTCCGCCACCTGCTCGGATGATGGCGGACATGTATCACGGGCCGCACAGCAGTCTCTTTGACCTCGGTGGGCCCGCCGCCCAGGAGCCATCCCGATGACCGACAACGCCGCCTCCGCCGACCTGCCGGCCGACGACGCCGACGACCTGCTCGTCGCCGAGCTCGGTCGCGTCGCAGGTGTCGCCGACCCGGTGCCCCCGGGGTGGGCGGGAACGGCGCACGACGCCTTCGCCTGGGCGGGCGTCCCCGGCCTGGAGGCTCGCCTCACCTACGACTCGCGGTCGGCGGCCGGACGCCGGGGAGACGTCCTCCTCGGCGGTCCCGCGCAGCGCACCGTGCGCTTCACCGCGGGGGCCGGCCCGGCCCGGGTCGAGGTCGAGCTCGAGCTCGACGTCGGCGCCGACAAGGTGCGCCTGCTCGGCCACGTCCGTCCCGCCCGCCGCGCCACGGTCGTCGTCGTGTCGACCGCCGGCCGCACGACCGTGCCGGCCGACGAGTCCGGCCGGTTCCGGATCGACGAGCTGGCCTGCCGACCGTTCTGCGTGGTGGTGGACGGCCCGCAACCCCTGAAGACGGGCTGGGTCGTCACGTGACGCGGCGACGGCGCCGCCCTGCGGATGCCCGCCGTCCCGGCCTCGACAAGTAGCCTGCGCTCGATGTCCCGCTCCTTCTGGATCGAGACGCTGGGCTGTCCGAAGAACCAGGTGGACTCGGACAAGCTCACGGGCACGATGCTCCGAGACGGGCTGGTCCCGGCCGGCGCGCCCGAAGCCGCCGACCTGGTCGTCGTCAACACGTGCGCCTTCATCGACGAGGCGCGCCGCGAGTCGATCGACGTCATCCTCGAGCTGTCCGATCGCCGGTCCGCCGGGGCCGAGCTGGTCGTCACGGGCTGCATGGCCGAGCGCTACTCCGGCGAGCTGGCCGACGCCCTGCCCGAGGCCGATGCCGTCGTGGGCTTCGGGGTCCCGGTCACGCTCGGGCCGACCCGCGACCGGGTCACGGCGCCGTCGCTCGACCTGTTGAACCTGCCCCGCCCGGCCGCGGCCGCCCCGTGGGCCTACGTGAAGGTGGCCGAGGGCTGCGACCGCGCCTGCGGGTTCTGCGCCATCCCGTCCTTCCGGGGCAAGCAGCGCAGCCGCCCCGACCAGGCCGTCGTCGACGAGGTCGACGCGCTGGCCGCGTCGGGCGTGCGGGAGGTCGTCCTGGTCGCGCAGGACCTGGCCGCCTACGGCCGGGACCAGGGCCAGGGTGAGCGGCGCATCGTCCCGCTGGTCCAGACGCTGGCCCGGCGGGTCGATCGTGTCCGCCTGCTGTACCTGTACCCCTCCGACCTCACGCCGGCGCTCGTCGACACGATCTGCGCCACGGGCGTGCCGTACTTCGACCTGTCGCTGCAGCACGTCGCCGCCCCGCTGCTGCGGCGCATGCGCCGCTGGGGCGACGGCGACCGCTTCCTCCGCCGCATCGAGCAGATCCGGGCCCACGAGCCCGACGCCGCCTTCCGGTCGAGCTTCATCGTCGGCTACCCGGGCGAGACCGAGGAGCACCACGACGAGCTCCTCGACTTCGTGGCCGCGGCCGACCTCGACTGGGCGGGCTTCTTCGCCTACAGCCGCGAGGACGGCACGTACGCCGCCGACCTCGACGGCCACGTCGCCCCCGACCTGATGGCCGAGCGCCTGGCAGAGCTGCGCGACCTGCAGGACGGCATCACGGCGCGCAAGCGTGACGCGCTCATCGGCACGGTCGCGGAGGTGCTGGTCGACGCGCCCGGAGTGGCACGCAGCCACCGTGAGGCCCCTGAGATCGACGGCATCGTCGTCGTGCCCGAAACGTTGCGCGTCGGCGAGCTCACCAAGGTGCGGTTCGAGGGGGCGGCCGGCCCCGACCTCGACGCCGCACCGTTGTGAGCGGAGCTGTGGCCACCTCGTTCGGGCCGTCCGCCCTCGCCACCCCCGCCAACGCCGTCACCTTCGCCCGGCTGCTGTGCGCGCCCGCGCTGTGGCTGCTGATCCTCGCCTCGGCCCCGTCCTACGCCGTGCTCGCGGTGTGGATCGTGCTGGCCGCCACCGACGGGGTCGACGGCTACCTGGCCCGCCGCCACGGCACCACGCGGTCCGGCGCCTTCCTCGACCCGCTGGCCGACAAGGCCCTCGTGCTCGGGGCGATGTGGGCGCTCGTGGCCGCCGACACCTTCGGGTGGCTGCCCGTCGCGCTCATCACCGCTCGCGAGCTCGGCATCTCCGTGTTCCGCTCGTACTGGGGTCGCCGGGGGCTCGCCGTGCCGGCGTCGTACTGGGCCAAGGTCAAGACCGTCGTCCAGGCGGTGGCGGTGGGCCTGGCGCTGCTGCCCCCCGTGGCCGAGGACCACGCCTGGCTGGCGTCGACGGCCCTGTGGGTGGCGGTCGCGCTCACGCTCGCCACCGGCTTCCAGTACCTGGCCGAGGGCAGCCGGGCCACCGCGTCCGGTGGGGTCCGGACCTGACCGGCGTCCCGGCACGGGTGGCCCGAGGAGGAGGGGTTCGTGCGGTGTGAGGTGGTGGCCGTCGGCACCGAGCTGTTGCTCGGCCAGATCGTGGACACCAACTCGGCCTGGCTGGGCGAACACCTCGCCCTCGCCGGCATCGACCGCACGCACGGGCAGGTGGTGGGGGACAACCTCGACCGCATCGTGGCGGCGCTCGAGCTGGCGCTGAGCCGCGCGGACGCGGTGATCGTGTGCGGGGGCCTCGGGCCGACCCAGGACGACATCACCCGTGACGCCCTCGCCGCTGTCATGGGCGTCGACCTGGTCACCGACGATGCCGCCGCCGACCGCATCCTCGAGCGCTTCGCGGCGCGGGGGCGGCGCATGCCCGCCAACAACCTGCGGCAGGCGCTCGTGCCCGCCGGCGCCACCGCCATCGCCGACCCGCAGCCGGGCACCGCCCCCGGGCTGATCTGCCCGGTGGGCGACAAGGTCGTCTACGCGGTGCCGGGCGTCCCCTACGAGATGCAGGAGATCGTGCGGGGCGCGGTCCTGCCCGACCTGGCACGGCGAGCCGGGACCGTGGCCGTCATCCGCTCGCGCACGCTGCGGACCTGGGGCGACAGCGAGTCCGGCCTGGCCGAGAAGCTGGCCGACCACATGGCCGCCCTCGACGAGGGCGGGCCCACCGCCCCCACGTTGGCGTTCCTCGCCAGCGGCATCGAGGGCCTCAAGGTGCGGATCACCGTCAAGGCCGACGACGAAGCCACGGCGCTGGCTCGTCTCGACGCCGAGGACGCGGTCGTCCGCGGCATCGTCGGTGACATCGTGTTCGGGGTCGACGGCGAGACGATGGAGCACGCCGTCGGGCAGGCGCTGGAGGCGCGGGGCCTCACGCTGGCGGTGGCCGAGTCGCTCACCGGCGGGCTCGTGGCGGCCCGGCTGGTCGACGTGCCCGGAGCCAGCGCCTGGTTCCGGGGCGGCGTCGTCTCGTACGCGTCCGACGTGAAGGTCTCGGTCCTCGGCGTGCCCGAGGGGCCGGTCGTCACGTCCGAGGCGGCCGCGGCGATGGCCTCGGGCGTGCGCAACCTGCTCGGCGCCGAGGTGGGCCTGGGCGTCACCGGCGTGGCCGGGCCCGAGAGCGCCGAGGGTCACCCGCCCGGCACGGTCTACCTGGGCGCGGTGGTGGGCGACGCCGACCCGGTGACGGCGCAGGTCATGCTGCCCGGCGACCGTGTCCGGGTGCGGCAGTTCGCCTGCATCTCGCTGCTCGACATGCTGCGCCGCCTGCTCTGACGGCGCGTGCCCGCCGGGTCAGCGGGCCGCGTTGGCCAGGTCGAGCCGCCCGTAGAAGAAGTTGCGGGTCTCGTCGAGGATCTGCGTCCGGTGCGTGGTGTAGGGCACGTGGCCGGTGCCCTCCCAGGTGCGGAGCACGACCATCAGGCCCGCCGCCCTCGCCTGGTCGACGGTCGTGGTCGCCCACGAGTAGGCCACGAGCGGGTCCTGTGTGTTGTGGAACATCAGGGCCGGCGCGTCGCCGGCGTTGATGGGCCCGCTGGCGAGCTGCGCGCCCGAGATCGACTGGACCGCCCGCACCGCTGACGAGAAGCCCTGGTGGTCACCCGGCCCCGGGTTCTCGGGGCTGTAGCCCACGTTGAGGGCCGTGATGGCGCCGGCGGACGACCCACCGATGGCGATGCGGTCGGGGTCGATGCCGTACGTCGTCGCCTGCGAGCGGAGGAACCGCACCGCCGTCTGGGCGTCCTCGCGGGCGTGGCCGATGGCGGTCACGCAGCGGACGATGTCGGCGGTGCCGGTGCAGCCGCCGGACGCCAACCGGTAGTCGATGGACACCGTCACGTAGCCCTTGCGGGCGAACACGTTGGCCTCGTCGACGATCTCGGTGGAGGTCTTCGACCCGCAGCAGAAGCTGCCGCCGTGCACCCACACGATCGCCGGGCGTGCGGTGACCGTGTCGCCGGCCGGCTGGTACATGTCGAGGCGCAGCGTGACGGTCTGCCCGTCCTGGTTGACGGCGCGGCCATAGGTGATGTTCGACGACTTGGTCACCGAGGTGAACACGTCGTCGCGGTAGCGCAGCGGCGCGTCGCCCTCCGGCGTGGCCAGCGGGTCGCACCCGACCAGCACCAGTGCGAGCACCACGGCTGCGGCGCTCGTGAGCAGCCGGCGGCCCGGCGTGCGGTGACGACCCATCTGACCCCCTCGAGCCGGGCGGGCGCCCGACCGGGCCCCGCCTCGCCCCGGGAACCTAGTGGGAACGACGGCGATCAGGGCAGGATGGCGGTGGTGCCGGGCTCGGGCAGCTCGACCCACGTGCGCCCGGGCGTGAGGCGGATCGGCGTGCCGGCCGCGTCGAGGTACCGCGTCGGCGAGTTGGCCGCCGTCTTCACCCAGCGGGCCGTGTAGGCGACGCCACCGGTCAGCACCAGCGCCTCGCCCTGGCCGACGAGCTGGGCCTCGCGGATCGGCACGCCGAACTGGTCGTTGGTGCCGCTGCTGGCGTAGGGGGTGTACTGCACGATCACGTTCTCGGGAGCGATCTGGTGGCCCTCGGAGTCGACGTGGGGCGTGCCGTTCTGCCACCGGGCCCACCCGGTGCCGTTCCACGCGTAGTCGACGGGGGCCGACCCGGCCCCGACGGCGAACACGATGCGCACGCCCTTGATCGAGGTGCCCCCGGGCGCCGGTGCCGCGCCGACGGCGCGGTGGGCGAACAGCGGGGTGGGAGGCCGCGTCGCCGCGGGATAGCTGCCGGCCCACACCTCCATCGTGCTCTCGAGCATGAGGTTGTGCGGCGCCCTGCGGTCGCCCGCCCGGGCGTAGAACTGCGGCGCGACCGGCGCGCCGACGTCGACGATCCCCGCGGACCTGATGCCGCGCCTCGAAGATGGCGTTGGCGCCCGACCAGGCGAAGAGCGGCCGGTGGAGCGGCTGGAACAGGCCGATGTCGGACGTGCGCGCCGAGCGCACGGGACCGATCGGCATGGCGTCGTGGGAGTGGTAGATGGCCATGAAGCGCGTCACGGCGCCCTCGACCCGCTCCTCGTACACGACGTCGGCGTTGTTGATGCCCGCCTGCGGGCGAGATGCCGGTTCGGCGTTGTCGATCTTCACGATCAGCGTCGGCCGGGCGAGGGCGGCGGGGTCGGTGACCGGCAGGCCGGTGAGCGGGTAGACGGGCGGCGGCGGGGGAGGGGGCGGAGCGGTGGTGGTGGTGGTGGTCGACGACGAGGTGGTCGTCGTCGTGGTCGGCGCGCTCGCCTCGGACGACGTCAGGCTCACCGCGGTCACCGCGCACACCGCCAGGACGACGACGGCGACGACACCCGTCACGACCTTTCCGCGGGGCGTCGACAGGAGGGCCGTGAGGCGGGCCCGCGGCCCGATCGGGGTCGGTTCACCGGTCACGGGCGATGAGAGTGGCGCGGGCGGCCGTCATGACGCCAATCACCACCGCACGCCGGGTGCGCAGGTGCACACTGCGGGGGTGCGCCTGTTCGTCGCCGTCGTCCCGCACGAGCGTGTCCTGGCGGCGGTGGCGGCGCTCGATCGCCCCGAGGCGCCGGGTGTGCGCTGGACGACCGCCGACCAGTGGCACGTCACGCTGCGGTTCCTCGGTGAGGTCGAGGACCCGGGCCCCGTCGCCGCCGCGCTCGACGCCGCCGCCCTGGCGCCGACCACCGCGACGCTCGGCCCCCGTGTGACCGCCCTCGGGCGAGGGGTGCTGGTGGTGCCGGTCACGGGGCTCGACGCCCTGGCCGGGGCGGTGGTGGCCGCCACCGCGGGCATCGGGCGACCGGCGGCGGATCGTCCGTTCCACGGGCACCTCACCCTCGCCCGCGCACGCCGGGGGACCACGGTGCGGGCGCTGGCCGGAGCGGCGGTGGCGGGCACGTTCCCGGTGGACGAGGTGCGGCTGGTGCGGAGCCGTCTCGGGCCCGGCGGCTCTCGGTACGAGGACGTGCACGTCCGGCGGCTCGGCGAAGGAACCCGACGAGGTCCTTGAACGAACAGGCGTTCGAAACTACAGTCGTGTCGTTCCTCGAAAGCTGTCGGTCGGTGCTCTCGGATCCTCCGGTGTTCCGGTGTTCCGCGGTTCCGGCGGCCGCAAAGTGTCACACCCCGTCCTTAGGGTCGGCAGCAGTCGGTCGGGCGCCCGCCGCCCTCCGTCCTCGCAAGGTCGGCCTTCGGGTCGAGCTCCGCCTCACACCTGCACCACCGCACGAAAGGACCACACCGGTGGACCGTCAGAAGAACCTCGACATGGCCCTCGGGCAGATCGAGAAGCAGTTCGGCAAGGGCTCCGTCATGAAGATGGGCGAGAAGGGCACCATGGCCATCGAGGCCGTGCCGACCGGTGCCCTCTCCCTCGACCTCGCCCTCGGCATCGGCGGCCTGCCCCGGGGCCGTGTCACCGAGATCTACGGGCCCGAGTCGTCGGGCAAGTCCACGCTCGCCATGCACGTCGTGGCCGAGGCCCAGCGCAACGGCGGCATCTGCGCCTACATCGACGCCGAGCACGCCATGGATCCCGTCTACGCCCGGGCCATCGGGGTCGACGTCGACGAGCTGCTCATCTCCCAGCCCGACACCGGCGAGCAGGCGCTCGAGATCACCGACATGCTGATCCGGTCCGGCGCCATCGACGTGGTGGTCATCGACTCGGTGGCGGCGTTGACGCCCCGCGCCGAGATCGAGGGCGAGATGGGCGACTCACACGTGGGCCTCCAGGCCCGCCTGATGTCCCAGGCCCTGCGCAAGCTCACGGGCAACCTCAACAAGTCCCGCACCATCGCCGTCTTCATCAACCAGCTCCGCGAGAAGATCGGCGTGATGTTCGGGTCGCCCGAGACCACGCCGGGCGGTCGGGCGCTCAAGTTCTACTCCTCCGTGCGGCTCGACATCCGGCGCATCGAGTCCATCAAGGACGGGGTCGAAGTGGTGGGCAACCGCACCCGGGTCAAGGTGGTGAAGAACAAGTGCGCCCCGCCCTTCAAGCAGGCCGAGTTCGACATCATGTACGGCAAGGGCATCAGCCGTGAGGGCTCGCTGCTCGACATCGGTGTCGACCTCGGCCTCGTGAAGAAGTCGGGTGCCTGGTACACGTACGACGGCGAGCAGCTCGGCCAGGGCCGTGAGAACGCCAAGCTCTTCCTGCTCGAGCACCCCGAGGTCATGGTCGAGATCTCCGAGCGCATCCGCTCGCAGCTCGGCATCGGGGCGTCCAGCGAACCGGCGTCCGGCGAGCCGGCGGCCGCCGACACGATGACGGCCGTCGACGACGTGCCCATCACGCTCGACGACTGATCCGCTCGCGGGTGTGGGGGTGGCGCGGCGGCCGCCTCCACACCCGTGCGGTGACCCCGAGTGGGGCTCTCGGGGCCACTAAGGTCCCCCGACGTACGACGAGCGTGGCTCTGGGGGACGATGACCGTCGTGAGCACTGCGACGCGCGGCACCGCTTCGGCGGCCGCACTCCGGTCCTACGGGCCGGCCATCGCCATCGTGGCGGTGCAGCAGATCTTCTTCCCGGCGCCTGCGGGGATCGTCGTGCGCGGGCTCGTGGTGGGCGGGCTCACGGCATTGATCGCCCTGGGCATGGCGCTCGTCTACCGGGCCAACCACATCATCAACTTCGCCCAGGCCGACCTGGGGCTGGCGCCGACGATCCTGGCGTTCCTGCTCATCGACCAGTCGGACGTGCCGTACCCGGTGGCCGTGGTCGTCGGCCTGGCGGCCGCGGTCCTCCTCGGGGCCACGACCGAGCGGGTCGTGATCCGGCGCTTCTCGCACTCGCCCCGCCTGCTCGTCACGGTGGCGACCATCGGCCTCAGCCAGGTGCTGGTGGCCGTCGCCATGCTGCTGCCGCGGCTCTGGGACCTCGACCTCGTGGCCGGGCGCATCGCGCCGCCGTTCGACGCCACCCGCCAGATCGGGGCGATCACCTTCGACGCCAACGACCTGCTCGGGCTCGTCGTCACCCCGATCGTCCTCGTGGCGGTGACCGCCTTCCTCCGGCGCAGCGCCGCCGGCACGGCCATCCGGGCCAGCGCCGACAGCGCCGATCGGGCCGCTCTGCTCGGCGTGCCGGTGGCGCGGCTGCAGACGCTCGTGTGGTCCGTCGCCGGGGCGCTCGCCTTCACGGCCGTGTTCCTGCGCAGCGGCATCCTCGACCTGCCGACGACCACGGCGCTGGGCTTCGGCGTGCTGCTGCGCGCCCTCGTCGCCCTCGTGCTCGGGCGCCTCACCGACCTGCCCGGGGTCGCCTCGGCGGCCGTCGCCCTCGGCGTGCTCGAGCTCGGCATCGGGTGGGACCACGACATCTCTCTGATCGACCCCGTTCTCGGTCTGGTCGTGATCGCCGCGCTGGTGTGGCGGCGGCGCGAGGTCGGTCGGGTCGACCTGGCCGACGCCGCGGCCTGGCGGGCGGCCGACGAGGTCCGGCCGGTCCCGGCCGTGCTGGCCGCCGCGGGCGGTGCCCGGGCCGCCCGTTGGGGCGTCGTCGCCGTCGCGGCCGTGGTGGCCCTGGCCCTGCCTGCCGTCCTCAGCGCGGATCAAGAGTTCAAGGCCGCGGCCGTCCTGGTGTACGCCGTGCTGGGGCTGTCCCTGGTGCTGCTCGCCGGGTGGGGCGGCATCGTGTCCCTCGGGCAGGTCGCCTTCTTCGCCATCGGCGCCGCCGTGACCGGCTTCGTGGTCTCCGAGTGGGGGGCCGACCTCTTCGGCGGGCTGGTGATCGCCATGGTCGTGGGGGCCGTGGTGGCCGCACTCGTCGGCATACCGGCCCTCCGGCTCCGTGGCCTCTACCTGGCGGTGACCACGTTCGCGTTCGCGCTGGCGACGACGTCCTACCTGCTCGACGACGACCGGTTCGGCTGGGTGCCCGACGCACGCATCGAGCGCGCCCCGTTGCTGGGCGGGTTCGAGGTCTCGTCCGAGGCCGCGACCTACTACCTCGCCCTCGGGGTGTTCGTGCTGGTCGGCCTCGGCCTGCGCGGCGTGCGGACCGGCCGCTTCGGCCGCGCGCTCGTGGCGGTGCGCGACAACGAGCCGGCCGCCGAGTCGTACGCCGTCGACCCGATCCGCCTCCGCCTGGTGGCCTTCAGCCTGTCGGGCGCGATCGCCGCCCTGGCCGGTGGGCTCTTCGTCCACCACGAGCGCGCTTTCGACCCGTCGTCGTACTCGTCCGTCGAGAACCTCGTCGTGCTCACGATGGTCGTGATCGGGGGCATGACCTCCGTCGCCGGCGCGCTGCTCGGTGCCCTGGCGCTGCTGGGCTCCCGGTGGTTCCTCGATCCCGAGTGGCAGTTCCTCGCCTCGGGCCTCGGCGTGCTGCTGATCCTGCTGTTGGCGCCGGGCGGCCTCGCGGGCCTGGCCTACCGGGCCCGTGACGCGTGGCTGCGCCTCGTCGCGATCCGAGGCGGTCTGCGGGTCCCCGGCTTCGGAGCGCCGGCACCCGGTCCGGCGTCCGAGGCGACGGCCGACACGGCCGACGTCCGCGCGCCCGTCGCCGAACCGGCCGGCCACGGCTCCGGCTCCGGCGCCGTGCTCCTGCGGGTCCAGGGCGTCGAGGCGGGGTACGGCGGCGTGCCGGTCCTCACGGGTGTCGACCTGGTCGGTGCACGAGGGCGAGGCCGTGGCCCTGCTCGGCACGAACGGGGCCGGCAAGTCGACCCTGCTCCGCGCCGTCTCGGGGCTGGTCCCCGTCACCGAGGGCTCGATCGTCTTCGACGGCGACGACATCACGGGGCTGGCACCGCACCTGGTGGCGGCCCGCGGCGTCGTGCAGATGCCCGGCGGCGCGGGCGTGTTCCCGTCGTTGACCGTGGCGGAGAACCTGCGGGTGGCCGGGTGGCTCCACCGCCACGACGCCGTGGCCGACCCGCTGAGCGCCGACCTCGGCGAGCTGTTCCCCATCCTCGACGCCCGTGCCGACGAGCACGCGGCCAACCTGTCCGGTGGCCAGCAGCAGATGCTGGCCCTGGCGATGGCCGTCCTCATGCGGCCGCGACTGCTCATGATCGACGAGCTGTCCCTCGGCCTGGCCCCGGCCGTGGTGGCCGACCTGCTGCGCTTCGTCGACCGCCTGCGCGACGAGGGCACGACGCTGCTGATCGTCGAGCAGTCCGTGAACGTCGCGCTCGAGCTCGCCGACCGGGCGGTGTTCCTCGAGCGGGGCCGCGTCCGCTTCTCGGGGCCCGCGTCCGACCTCCTCGGCCGCACCGACCTGCTGCGCTCGGTGTTCCTCGGCTCGGCCTCGTCAGCCCCGATGGCCGCCGCCCCGCCGGCGCACGATGCTTCCGCCGCGCCTGCCGAGGTGCAGCCCGCGTCGGGCGGCGCGTTGCTGCGGGCGGTCGAGCTCAGCGCCTCGTTCGGCGGCGTGCGGGCGGTCGACGGCGTCTCGTTCGACGTGGCGCCGGGCGAGGTGGTCGGGATCATCGGGCCCAACGGGGCGGGGAAGACCACCGTGTTCAACCTGCTCGGCGGGGCGCAGCCCGTCGACGCAGGTCGGGTCGTCCTGGCGGGTGACGACGTCACCGCGCTGCCGGCCGCCGCCCGGGCCCGCCGGGGTCTGGGCCGCTCGTTCCAGGACGCCCGGTTGTTCCCGGCGCTCACGGTCGACGAGACGATCGCACTGGCCCTCGAACGCTGGGTCGAGGTCGGCGATCCGCTGTCGGCCGCCTTCCACCTTCCGAATGCGGTCAGCAGCGAGCTGGCCGTCGGCACGCGGGTCGACGAGCTGGTCGAGCTGCTCGGCCTGGGGGACGTGCGTCCCCTGTTCGTGCGCGAGCTGTCGACGGGCACCCGGCGCGTCGTCGACCTCGCGTGCCTGCTGGCGTTCCGGCCCCGTGTGGTGCTGCTCGACGAGCCGGCCGCGGGCATCGCCCAGCGCGAGGTCGAGCAGCTCGCGCCGCTGGTGCGCCGCATCCGGGACGAGACCGGTGCCAGCCTGGTCGTCGTCGAGCACGACCTGCCGTTCGTGCGGGCGATCGCCGATCGTGTGGTGGCGATGGACCAGGGCAGGGTGCTGGCCGACGGCGCGCCCGACAGCGGTGTTGTCCGCACCCGAGGTGGTGGCCGCCTACATCGGTGACGACGTGCGCGCCGCGAGCCGGTCGGGTCCGATCGGCGCAGGCCAGGCACCGTGAGCGGGGGAGCGATCCGACGATGAGCGAGTCCGAGTCACAGCCCGAGCAGCAACCACAGCCCGAGTCCGAGTCACGGCCCGACCAGCAACCACAGCCCGAGACCGAGTCACGGCCCGAGCAGCAACCACCGCCCGGGCCCGATCGGCACCTCCTGCGTCGCTACGGCCCCATCGGGGCGGTGATGGTGGTCGTCGCCGCGCTCGTGGGGGTGTCGTTCCTCGGCGACGACGAGCCGTCGTCGACGAGCTCCGCCACCACGGCGCCGACGGCCACGGCCGAGGGCGAGCTGCCCGAGGGCGTCACGACCTGGACCATGGCCGAGCAGCAGGGCCTCGAGGTCGACTGGCCCGCGACGTGCGACACCGAGACCGGCCGGGTCGCCATCCCGTTCTTCTTCCGCGCCGAGTGCGTGGCCGGCGGCGACGAGAACGACGGCGCCACGGCGCCCGGGGTCACGGGCGACACGATCACCGTGGTCGCCTGGCTGCCCAACGACTCCGATCCGATCTACGGCATCGTCCGCCAGGCGCTCGGCATCGACGACTCGGTCGACGAGATCCGCGCCACCTACGAGGGGCTGGCCGAGGTCTTCCAGGCGTCGTACGAGACCTACGGTCGCACCGTCGAGCTCGAGTTCGTGCAGGCGTCGGGCACGATGCTCGACCCCGTGGCCGCGCGGGCCGACGCCATCCGGGCGGCCGAGTACGAGCCGTTCGCGGTCTGGGGCGGTCCTCTGCTCGCGTCGACGTGGACCGAGGAGCTGCACGCTCGCGGCATCGTGTGCATGGCCTGCCCGGGCATCGACGACTCGGCGCCCACCTCGTTCGGCATCCAGCCCAGCCAGTCGCAGATCCAGGCGCACGTCGTGTCCTACGTGACCGAGAAGTTGGCGGGTGGCACCGCCGAGTTCGCGGGGGAGGGCAGCCAGGGCGACGAGCGTGTGTTCGGCCTGCTCTACCTCACCCAGAACGACGCCGACGAGCGCCGGGTCGACCGCTACGTCGAGGCGTTCGACGAGGAGGGGATCGAGATCGCCGAGACCGGCATGTTCCCGCTCGACCCCGGCCGGGCGCAGGAGCTGGCCACCGGCATCATCGCCCGCATGAAGGACGCGGGGGTGACGACCGTGATCGTCCGGGCCGACCCGATCACGCTGCCGGCGTTCACCCGCGAGGCGACGAAGCAGGGCTGGTACCCCGAGTGGGTCATCGGGGGCTTCCAGTTCACCGACACGTCCACGTTCGCCCGCACGTTCGACCAGGAGCAGTGGGCCCACGCCTTCGGCCTCAGCTTCCTGCCGCCGTCGGCACCCCCCGACATCACCCCGGCGTACAGCCTGTACCAGTGGTTCCACGGCGAGCCGCCGCCGGCCGACGACAGCCTGATCCTCACCTACCCGCAGGTGGCCCTGTTCTTCACCGCGCTGCACCTCGCAGGTCCCGACCTCACCGCCGAGCACTACCGCGACGCCCTGTTCGCCTTCCCACCCACACCCGACGCCCGCACCCAGCCGTCGGTCGACTACGGCTTCGGCATCTGGCACGACCCCACCAAGCCCCGCGACGAGTACGAGGGTGACTACGAGGGCATCGACGACATGGTCGAGCTCTGGTGGGACGCCGAGGCCGAGGGCCCCGACGAGACGGGTGCCGAGGGAACCGGGCTGTACCGGTATGTGAACGACGGGCAGCGGTACCTGCCGAGCGACTACACGTCCGAGATCGAGGTGTTCGATCGCGAGCGGTCGGTGACCCAGATCGTCGACCCGCCGGCGGCCGAGATCCCGCCCGATTACCCGCCGCCCGCGGGCTGAGGGGCGGCGGAGCGGGTCGCGTAGCCTGGGGCGGTCCCTGCGGCCGAACCCGGCCGCTCCTCCCGCCCGAAGCGACCCATGAGCGACAAGACCTACATCGTCCGCACCTACGGGTGTCAGATGAACGAGCACGACTCCGAGCGCATCGCCGGGCTGCTCGAGGCCGACGGCCTGCGTCCGGCGGCTGGGCGTCGACGACGCCGACGTCGTGGTCCTCAACACCTGCTGCATCCGCGAGAACGCCGACAACAAGCTGTACGGCCACCTCGGGCAGCTGAAGGCGATGAAGGCCGAGCGCCCCGACATGCAGATCGTCGTCGGCGGGTGCCTCGCCCAGAAGGACCGCGACCTCATCGTCGAGCGGGCGCCCCATGTCGACGTGGTGCTCGGCACCCACAACGTCGGCCGGGCGGCCGAGCTGCTGGGCGAGCAGCGGGCGGCGGGCAGATCGATCGTCGAGATCCTCGAGGAGACGGCGGCCGACGACCACGAATCGTTCCCGAGCGCGCTGCCGGCGCGCCGCGAGGTGCCGTACGCGGGCTGGGTCACGATCCAGATCGGGTGCGACAACTCGTGCGCGTTCTGCATCGTGCCCGCGGTCCGGGGTCGCGAGATCAGCCGCACGTTCGACGACGTGGTCGGCGAGGTCGAGGTGCTGGCGGCCGACGGCGTGACCGAGGTGACGCTGCTCGGTCAGAACGTCAACAGCTACGGGCGCGACCTGACGCTGGCCCGCCGGCAGGCCGGCGACGACGTCCGGGTCCGCCCGCTGTTCGCCGACCTGCTGCGGGCGGTGGGCGAGATCGAGGGCATCCGCCGGGTCCGCTACACGAGCCCGCACCCCAAGGACCTGCGCCCCGAGACGATCGCGGCGATGGCCGAGGTGCCCGAGGTGTGCGAGCACCTGCACCTGCCGCTGCAGGCGGGGAGCGACCGGGTGCTGGCCGCCATGCACCGGGGCTACACGGCCGAGCGCTACCTCGAGCGTCTGGCCGCGGCTCGGGCCGCCATGCCCGACCTCGCCGTCACCACCGACATCATCGTGGGCTTCCCCGGCGAGACCGAGGACGACTTCGAGCGCACCCTCGAGGTCACGGCCGAGGCGGGCTACGACAGCGCCTACACGTTCATCTACAGCCCTCGGCCGGGCACCGAGGCGGCCGAGCGCGTCGACGAGTTCGTTCCGGCCGAGGTGACCCGCGAGCGCTTCGAGCGCCTGCGGGTGGTGGTCGAGCGCTCGGCGCTGGCCCGGCACCGGGCGCGGGTCGGCCGGGTGGAAGAGGTCATGGTCGAGGGGCCGTCCCGCAAGGATCCCGCGATGACCACCGGGCGCACCGAGCACAACAAGCTGGTGCACTTCGCATCGCCCGAGCCGCTGCGGGCGGGGACGTACGCGACGGTCCGCGTGACCGGCGCCGCGCCACACCACCTCACCGGCGACCTCACCGAGGTCACGGTGCCGGCCCGCCATCGCACGCGGATCCCGGTGGCCTCGGCGTGAGTGCGGCGGGCGGCGTCGCCGACCCGCAACCCGTGCTGGAGATCACCGCGGAGCCCTTCGACGGTCCGGTCTCGCAGGCGCTGGTCGGGGCGCTGATGGGCGACCTGGACGAGCGCTACGCGGCGGACGGTGCGGGCGACGGCGACAGCCACGAGATGATGGCGCAGTTCGCCGTGCGGGCCGACCAGGTCACCCCGCCGGTGGGGATCTTCCTGGTGGCCCGGCTCGACGGCGAGCCGGCGGGGTGCGGGGCGGTGCGCCGGGTGATCGGCGGTCCGGCCGAGGCCGGCGAGATCAAGCGCATGTACACGGTGCCGGAGGCCCGGCGCAGGGGGGTCAGCCGCGCCCTGCTGGTCAGCCTCGAGGCCGAGGCCGCTGCGCTGGGCTACACCAGCCTGCAGCTCGAGACCGGGTTGCGGCAGCCCGAGGCCATCGCCCTGTACGAGACGGCCGGGTACCACCGCATCGCGTCGTACGGGCAGTACCAGGGGGACGACCTGTCGGTCTGCTTCGCCAAGGACCTCGCACCCTTGCGTCTCTAGAGCGTTCGCTCTAGAGTGTCCGCTCTAGAGCGATCGCTCTACCTGCGGTCGCCGACGAGCCGAGGAGCGAACCCATGCCCGCCATCGAGCTGTCCGCCGGCACGATCGACTACCTCGACACCGGGGGCGACGGCCCGGTCGTGGTCCCGGTGCACGGTGTGATGATGGACGCCACGGTCTGGCGAGAGGTGGTCGCCGACCTGCGCACCGACCACCGCTGCGTCGTCCCGACCCTGCCGCTCGGCGCCCATCGCCGGCCGATGCGGCCCGGCGCCGACCTGTCGATGACCGGCCAGGCCGACCTGCTCGGCGAGCTCATCGAGCGCCTCGGCCTCGACGACCTCACGCTGGTCGCCAACGACTGGGGCGGCCCGCTCGTCACCGCGGTGCGGCATGCCGACCTCGTCGACCGCCTGGTCGTGACGCCGTGCGAGGCGTTCGACAACATGCCCCCGGGCCTCCCGGGCCGGTTCGCCGAGATCGCGGGGAAGATGCCGGGCGGCGTCTTCCTCGCCGTCCAGGCGCTGCGGGTGCCGGCGCTGCGCCGCCTGCCGACGACCTTCGGGCCGATGGCCGCCTCCCCGATCCCGGGCGACCTCGCGGCCGGCTGGATCTCTTCTGCCCGCCACCAGCGGGCCGTGCGCCACGACCTCGAGACCTACATCCGCTCCACCGAGCGCGGCGTGCTCGACGCCATCGTCGACGACCTGGCCGCGCTCGACATCCCGACCCTCGTCGCCTGGACCACTGACGGTCGGGTCATGCCCGCCGAGCACGGTCCGCGCCTCGCCGAGCTGCTGCCGCACGGCCACTACGCGGAGATCCCCGACGGTCGCGTCCTCGTCCAGCTCGACCAGCCCGGCACCGTCGCCGGCATGATCCGCACCTTCATCTCCGACCATCCCCTGGCCGATCCGCGGCCCCCTCGCCCCGCGGTGCACGCGTGGGTCGAGCCCCGGCCGTGACCGAGACCCGCGACCGCATCGTCGACGCGGCCGTCGACCTGTTCCGGGTGCACGGTTACACGGGCACGGCCATGAAGCAGGTCGTCGCCGCGGCCGACGCGCCGTTCGGCTCGGTGTACCACCACTTCCGCGGCGGCAAGGAGGAGCTGGCGGCGGCGGCCATCGAGCGGGCCGGCGTCGTCTATCGGGACCTCGTCCTCGAGATTCTGGACGCGGAGGACGACGTGGTGACCGGGACGCGGGCGGTCTTCGACGCGGCCGCCGCCGTCCTCGAGGCCACCGACTACGCGGACGTGTGCCCCGTCGCCACCGTCGCCCTCGAGGTGGCGAGCACCAGCGAGCCGCTGCGGGCCGCCTGCGACGCGGTCTTCGCCGACTGGATCGACACGCTCGCGGGGCGGATGGAGGCCGGGGGTGCGCCGCCCGCGGCGGCGCGGTCCGCCGCCATCGCCTTCATCTCGTTGGTCGAGGGTGGGTTCCTGCTGTGCCGGACGGCCCGGACCCCCGAGGCGATGCGCGCCAACGGTGACGCCGCGGTGGCGGTCGTGGCCGGGGCCGTCGATCGCTGACGGCCCCGCCCCGGCCCCTCCGGATCAGGGGAGCTCGTCGATCGGCCCGGGTGGCCCCGTGCGCACGTACCACTCCCACCCGTAGACCTCGGCGAAGTGGTGGGCGGGGAGCTGCAGGGCCGAGGTCGACTCGGGGATCTGGCTGGCGTGGGCGCCCATCGCCTCCCGCTTGACGTCGAGCACGGCGCGCACGTCGACCGTGGCGCCGATCTCGACCGACGCCACCCCGATGTGCGAGCGGACGAGTCCCAGGTCGCCGGCGAGGATCGCCTCCTCCACCAGGTGGGTCTCGACGAAGTGCAGGTACTCGCGGTCGACCGTCGCCTCGTAGACGGTGGTCACGCCGGCAGACGTGGCGGCGCGGCGTCCAACGCGATGGACCTGCACGTGGTCGGGGTGCCCGTAGATCCCCTCGGCGTCGTAGACGACGACGGCGGCCGGATCCTCCTCCGCGAGCACCGCCCCCAGGCGGCCCGCAGCCTCGGCCTCGTCGGCCGACCAGAACGATCCGTCGGCGTGGTTGGCGGGGTCGCCCGCCATGCCCGAGTCGTGGTAGCCGAGCCAGGCCACGCGGGCGACGCCCAGGAGGGCGGCCGCCGTGTCCGTCTCTGCGGTCCGCCGGGCCGCCAGCGCCGCCGCCGCCCGGCCCCGGACACCCCTGGCGACGCCGTCAGGGACGAGCCCGAGCTCGCCGCCCGTGGCGACGACGAGCACGACCCGGTGACCGGCCGACGCGAGCCGCCGCATCGTCCCGCCCGTGAAGATCGCCTCGTCGTCGGGATGGGCGTGCACGAAGACGACGGTCTGTCCCGGACGGCTCACCGCCCCCAGTCTGGTCGCGCCCCCGGCGCGGTCGCGCACCGGCGAGGGGCGGTCGCCCGGCCATGCCTACCGCACCTCTGGGGTGCGGCTGCCGGTCAGGGCTTGGGGCCCGGCCGGGCGACCGCGAACCTGGGTCGGCGCTCAGACGTGGAGCGCCACCGATCGGCCGAGCGCCGATTCGAGCGAATCGGCCGCGGCCACGACGAGCTGGTGCGAGACGTCGGCCAGGGCGCGGGCCACCGCCAGCTCCTCGCCCACGACCGGCATCTCGGGGTCGGCCGGGTGCCGGCGGGCGCGGCCCCAGCCGGAGAACTCGCGGCCCCGCACGTGGAGGCGGGCCACGGCCTCGCAGTGGTGGGAGTCCTCGGCCACGCTGACGTCGACGTGCATGGTCGCCCTCTCGAGCGGCGGCGCGTCGCCCGCCTCGATGTACGTGTCGGGCCCAGGTGCCAGCACGGTCTCGTGGGCCGTGTCGTCCCACCGCACGCGCAGGCGCGGCCCGCTGGCGCCCTGCAGGATCTCGACGACCTCGCCGCGCCGGCGGCCCTGGCCGACCCTGGCGCCTTCGACCACGAGGTGGTCGCCGACATGCGCTTCCATGGTCACCTCCTGCGACAGATGGGAGGTCCGCGGTGCCCGTTGCCACGCGAGCGTAGGGCGCGCCCGGCGGGTTCCGAAAGGGGCAGGCCGTGTCGCGACGGGTACGGTCCGTCGGCGATGGCCTCGGCCCCCTCCGCCCCCCGGCCCGTCGCCCTCGTCGGCACGACGGCGTCGGGGAAGTCGGCGCTCGCCCTGGCCCTGGCCCGGCGCGACGCGGTCGTGGAGATCGTGTCGGTCGACTCGATGCAGGTCTACCGGGGCATGGACATCGGGACCGCCAAGCCGACCCCCGCCGAGCGGGCCGAGGTCCGGCACCACCTGCTCGACATCGCCGACCCGTGGGACGAGTTCACGGTGACCTCGTTCGCCGCCGAGGCCCGGGCGGCCGTCGACGACATCGCCTCACGGGGTCGGCGGGCGCTGCTCGTCGGCGGCACGGGGCTGTACCTGCAGGCCATCGTGGACGACCTGCAGGTGCCGGGTCGGTTCCCCGACGTGCGCGCGACCCTCGACGCCGAGCCCGACACCGTCGCCCTGCATCGGCGGCTCGCCGCCCTCGACCCCACCGCCGCCGGGCGGATGGAACCGACCAACCGCCGCCGGGTCGTCCGGGCACTGGAGGTGACGCTGGGCAGCGGCCGTCGGTTCTCCTCCTTCGGGCCCGGCCTCGGGGCGTACCCGCCGAGCCCGTTCCACCTGGTCGGCGTGCGCCTGCCGCACGACGTCGTCGCCGCCCGCATCTCCGCTCGCTACGAGCAGCAGATGGCGGCCGGCTTCCTGGCCGAGGTCGAGCGGCTGCTGGCCGATCCCCGGGGCCTGTCGCGCACGGCCCGGCAGGCGCTCGGGTACCGCGAGCTGGCGGCGCACGTCACCGACGGCGTGCCACTCGCCGAAGCACTCGATCTGGCAGTCCGGCGGACGCGACGGTTCGCCCGGCGCCAGGCATCGTGGTTCCGCCGCGATCCCCGGATCCGCTGGCTGGACGCGGCTGCCGACCCGTCGACGCTGCTGGGCGCCCTCGAGGGCGAGGTGGCGGCCGCGGGCGACGGAGGGGAAACGGGCACGCACGCCGCCCGCCGTCGGGCAGACTGAACCCCGACATGCGTCTGACCAAGCACCACGGCCTGGGCAACGACTTCCTCGTCCTGCTCGACCCCGACGCCTCCCACCCCCTCGATGCCGAGATGGCGCGCGCCCTGTGCGAGCGGCACACGGGCATCGGCGCCGACGGCGTGATCCGGGCCACCCCGGCGGCGGCGGGCGAGGGCGCGCCGACGCGGATGGAGCTGCGCAACGCCGACGGCTCCCGGGCCGAGATGAGCGGCAACGGCATCCGGTGCCTGGCCCAGGCGCTCCTGCTCGCCGATGCCGGGCTCGGCCCCACCATCCCCATCGCCACCGACGCCGGGTTGCGCACGGTCACCGTCCACGGCCAGGTCGACGCCGTGACCCACAGCCTGTCCGTGGCGATGGGCGCCGCCCGAGTCGAGGGGGAGGCCCCCGAGTGGGAAGGCGGCGCGGTCGGCCGCACGCTGCTCGTCGACATGGGCAACCCGCACCTGGTGCTCGACGTGTCAGCCGCCGGTCCGGGGGCGCTCGACGCCGTCGACCTCGTCGAGCTGGGCGACACGGTCAACGGCAAGGTGCCGGGGGGCGCCAACGTGCACCTGCTCACCGTGGCCGACGAGCCCGGAGCCGTCGCGATCCGCACCTATGAGCGCGGGGTCGGGCCCACGCTGGCCTGCGGCACCGGGGCGTGCGCGGCCGCGGCCGCCGCCCGGGTCTGGGGCCTGGCCGGCGACCGGGTGCCGGTCGCCCAGCCGGGCGGCACCGCCGAGGTCACACTCGGGACGGGCCCCGGCGACGACGTCGTCCTGCGGGGGCCGGCCACCTACGTGGGCGAGATCATCCTCGGAGCGACGCCGTGGCGCTGATCGAACGGTCCTTCCGCGAGAAGATCGTGCTGGTCGGCGTCACCATCCCTCCCGAGACGGTCGAAGGCACCGAGCAGTCGGTCGACGAGCTGGCCCTGCTGGTCGACACCGCCGGCGCCGACGAGGTCGGACGGGTGTACCAGCGCCGGCAGTCCCCCGATCCGCCCACCTACGTGGGCAAGGGCAAGGCCGAGGAGCTGCGCGAGGTGGCGCTCGCCACCGACTGCGACACGGTCGTGTTCGACAACGAGCTCACGCCCGCCCAGCAGTTCAACCTCGAGAAGATGCTCGGTCGCACCGCCATCGACCGCACGGCCGTGATCCTCGACATCTTCGCTCAGAACGCCCACAGCCAGGAGGGCAAGGCCCAGGTCGAGCTGGCCCAGCTGCGCTACCGGCTGCCGCGGCTGCGGCGCCGGGCCGGCGCGCTGTCACAGCAGGCCGGCGGCATGTCGGCCGCCGGCGGGGCCCGCATCGGCACCCGGGGCCCGGGCGAGACGCAGCTCGAGGTCGACCGGCGGCGCATCGTGCGCCGCATCCACAAGCTCGAGGGCGACCTGCGCGAGATCGACCGCCACCGCTCGACCCAGCGGCGGGCGCAACGCCGGGGCCAGCTGGCCAAGGTCGTCATCGTCGGGTACACGAACGCCGGGAAGTCGACGCTGCTCAACCGCATGACCGACGCCGGGGTGCTGGTCGAGGACCGCCTGTTCGCCACGCTCGACGCCACCACCCGCCGGCTCGAGCTGCCGGGCGGCGAGGCCGTGCTGCTCACCGACACCGTCGGCTTCATCCGCAAGCTGCCCCACCAGCTCGTCGAGGCGTTCCGGTCGACGCTCGACGTGGCGGTCGACGCCGACCTCCTGGTGCACGTGGTCGACGCCAGCGCTCCCGACGTCGGCGGCAACATGCGGGCCGTCCGCGACGTCCTCGCCGAGATCGGCGCCGATCATGTCCCCGAGATGGTGGCGTTCAACAAGTCCGACCTGGCGCCCGACGAGGCCGAGCGGCTGCGGACCACCCACGAGGGGTCGGTGGCGGTCAGCGCCGTGACCGGCGAGGGCATCGACCGGCTGGTGGCCACGATCGGCGACCGGCTCCGCTCGCTGACGACCGTGGTCGAGCTCGTGATCCCCTTCGACCGCGGCGATCTGATGGCCGCCGTCCACCGGGCCGGTGAGGTGCTCGAGGAGGAGGCCGGCGAGGGCGGCATGCGCCTGCGCGGCCGCTTCGACGACGCCTCGGTCGGCCGCTTCCGCGAGTACGTGGTCGGCTGACGTGGGCGCACCCCGCGGCTTCGAGCCGCCGCCGTATCCGTACGACCGCCTCGACGTGCTCTACAAGGAGGCCGAGAAGGTCGCCGGTGGTGTCGTCGACCTGTCCATCGGCACCCCGTACGACCCGCCGCCGGCGGTCGTCGTCGAGGCGCTCGGGTCGTCGGGCGCCGAGCGCGGCTACCCGCCGTCGGTCGGCACCGCAGCGTTTCGCGAGGCGGCTGCGGGCTGGCTCGACCGACGCTTCGGCGCCGCCGTCGATCCACAGCACCTGGCCGCCTGCATGGGCACGAAGGAGTTCGTGGCCGGCGTCCCCCACTGGCTGCGCCTCCGCTCGCCCGAGCGCGACACCGTGCTGTACCCACGGATCAGCTACCCGTCCTACGCCATGGGGGCCACTCTGGCGGGGTGCCGGGCCGTGCCCTACGCCACGCTCGCCGACATCGACCCCGGTGACGCGGCGCGGGCGCTGTGCGTCTGGGTGAACTCTCCGGCCAACCCGACCGGCGAGCTCGACGACCTCGCCGCCGCTGCGGCGTGGGGCCGGTCGCACGACGTCCCGGTCCTGTCCGACGAGTGCTACATCGAGTTCACCTGGCGCGGACCCGGTCGCACGATCGTGGCCGAGGGCCTCGACGGCGTGCTGGCGGTCCATTCGCTCTCGAAGCGCTCCAACCTCGCGGGCGCCCGGGCCGGCTTCTACGCCGGCGACCCCGACCTCGTCCACTACCTGTCCGAGGTGCGCAAGCACGCCGGGTTCATGGTGCCGGGGCCCGTGCAGGCCGCGGCGGTGGCCGCCTTCGGCGACGACGCTCACGTGGACGACCAGCGGGCCCGCTACCAGCGCCGCCTCGCTCTCATGGTCGACGCCCTCGCCGCGGCCGGGGTCGACTGCCCGCCGCCCGACGGGGCGTTCTACCTGTGGGCGCCCGCACCGGGCGGCGACGCCTGGGCGCTGGCCCACCGGCTCGCGGCCGAGGGCGGGGCCATCGTGGCGCCCGGCGAGCTGTACGGCGAGGCCGGCGCCGGTCACGTGCGCATCGCCGTCGTGCAGCCCGACGACAAGATCGCCCTCGTCGCGCAGCGACTCGCCGGGTCGCAGTGACGAGCTGACCGCGATGTACCCATCGCCGACCGGCTCCGCCGCACCGCCGGGCTGGCCCGCATCGACCGCCCCTGTCGCGGCACGCACGCCCGCCGGTGGGGCCATCGGGGTGGTGGTTCGCGGTCGCCGGACTGGTGGCTGCCCTCGGCGTGGCCGTCGGGGTGGCCGTGATCGTGGCCGGCGCCGTCGGCTTCGCCGACAAGGTCGAGGACTTCGATCGCGCCTTCATGCCCACGACCCTCGAGGTCGAGATCACCGATCCCGGCGGCTACTCGATCTACCACGAGTTCGACGGGATCTCGTCGGTCGAGCTCCGGGACGACCCGAACGTGGTGGTCACCGATCCGTCCGGGCGTGACGTGCCCGTCCGGCCCTACAGCTCGTCGGTGAGCTACGCCGTGAGCGGCCACGACGGCGTCGGCGTGTACACGTTCCGGGCCGACCAGCCCGGGACCTACGAGGTCGAGGCCTCGATGCCGTTCTCGGACACGAGCGGCGACGTGATCGCCGTGGGGCCCGGGCTCGGCACGGGCCTGGCGGTCGCCATCGTCGTGGGCATCGCCCTGATCGGTCTGGGTGTCGTCGCGGGCATCGTCATCGCCATCGTGGTCGGGGTGATGCGGGGGCGCCGCCGTCGTGCGGCGATGCCTCCGCCGGTCATCGGGTGGGGTCCGCCGGCCGGCCAGTGGGGGCCGCCCGCCTGGCCGGCGGCGCCCGCAGCACCCGGGTGGGCGCCCGGAGCTCCCACCTCCTCGACCCCGGGAGCCTGGTCGTACCCGGCGCCACCGCCGCCTCCCGGTCCACCCGTGGACGCCCCCGGGCGCGACGCCCCACCGGGCGACGCGTCGCCGCCCGACGCCACGTGGGGCGACCGCGCCTGAGGACGGTCAGTCGTTGCTGTGCAGGGCGGCGTTGAGCTCGACCTGGCCGCCGGCACGGTTGAGCGCCTCCACGGCGCCGCTCGTGCTGTTGCGCCGGAACAGCAGCCCGTCGGCGCCGCTGAGCTCGGCCGCCTTCACCACGGTGCCGTCGGGGAGGGTGACACGTGTCCCGGCGGTGACGTAGAGGCCCGCCTCGACCACGCAGTCGTCACCGAGTGAGATGCCGATGCCGGCGTTCGCGCCGATGAGGCACCGCTTGCCGACGCGGATCACCTCCTTGCCCCCGCCCGACAGCGTGCCCATGATCGACGCGCCGCCCCCGACGTCCGACCCGTCGTCGACGATGACCGCCGCGCTGATGCGGCCCTCGATCATCGCCGTGCCGAGGGTGCCGGCGTTGAAGTTCACGTAGCCCTCGTGCATGACCGTCGTGCCCTCGGCCAGGTGCGCCCCCAGCCGGACGCGGTCGGCGTCCGCGATGCGCACGCCCGTCGGCACCACGTAGTCGGTCATCCGGGGGAACTTGTCGAGGCCGAAGACCTGCACCGGGGCTCCCGAGGCCCGGAGCGCCAGCCGGGTGCGCTCGAACCCGTCGGGCGAGCACGGCCCCGCGCTGGTCCACACCACGTTGTTGAGCACGCCGAAGAGGCCGTCGAGGTTCATGGCCCGGGGGCGGACGAGCCGGTGCGACAGCAGGTGGAGGCGCAGGTACGCGTCGTGCGCGTCCACCGGCGGGTCGGCGAGCGAGGCGATGCCGGTCACCACGGCCACGCGGTCGACGCCCCGCGCCTCGTCGGGACCGCAGAGCCGGTCGACGTCGACACCGAGCTGGGCCGATGCCGCCGCGGCATCGAGGCGGGCGGTGCCCGGGGCCCCGCCGTCGCCGAGGGCGGCTCCGCCCGCGTCGGAGACCGCCCGGTCGACGTCGCCGGCGCCGCCGTCCACGAGGGCGGGGGAGGGGTACCAGGTGTCGAGGACCAGGCCATCGCCGGTCACGGTGGCCAGGCCGACGCCCCAGGCGCCGGCGTTCGTCGAGGAGTCAGTCACGGCCGAACACGGTATTCGGGCGCCGTCCCGACCGGCGACACAGATGTCGCGCCCGTCGACCCCGCCTGACCGCACCTGGCACGGCACTAGCCTCGATCGCCGTGACCGACCTGATCGAGGCGACCGCCGCCCTCGTCGCCGTGCCGTCCGAGAGCCATCACGAGGGTGCGCTGGCCGACCTCGTCGAGCAGCGGCTCGGGGCCGCTGCCCACCTGCGCGTCGACCGGGTCGGCGACAACGTGGTGGCCCGCACCGACCTCGGGCGTGAGCAGCGACTCGTCGTCGCCGGCCACCTCGACACCGTGCCCGCCGACGGCAACGGCAGCCCCCGCGTCGACGGTGACGTCCTGTGGGGCCTGGGGTCCGCGGACATGAAGGGCGGCCTCGCCGTCATGATCGAGCTCGCCACCACGATCGCCGAGCCCGCGGTCGACGTCACGTGGGTGTTCTACGCGGGCGAAGAGGTGGCGGCGGAGCACAACGGCCTCCGCGCCCTGCTGGCAGAGCGGCCCGACCTCGTCGACGGCGACGCGGCCCTGCTGGGCGAGCCCACCGACGGCGTGCTCGAGGTCGGGTGCCAGGGCTCGATGCGCCTCGAGGTGACGCTGCGCGGGGCGCGGGCCCACACCGCCCGCCCGTGGATGGGCCGCAACGCCCTGCACCGGGCCGGCCACCTGCTGGCGGCGCTCGACGCCTACGAGGGCCGCCGCCCGGTGCTCGACGGCTGCGAGTACCGCGAGGCCCTCCAGGCGGTGTTCGTCCGTGGTGGCGTGGCGGGCAACGTCGTGCCCGACCTCGCCGTCGTGACGGTGAACCATCGGTTCGCTCCCGATCGCACGCCGGCCGAGGCCCGTGCGCACGTCGAGCAGGTCATCGCACCGCACCTCGAGCCGGGCGACGACGTCGAGCTGGTCGACGTGGCCGACGCGGCCCCGCCGGGGTTGGGCCACCCGCTGCTGGCTGCGCTGCGGGCGCGCAACGACCTCGACGTGCGGGCCAAGCTGGGTTGGACCGACGTCAGCCGGTTCGCAGCGGCCGGCATCCCGGCCGCGAACTTCGGCCCCGGCGACTCGGCGTTGGCGCACACACGCGACGAGCGTGTCGAACGCTCGTCGCTCGAGGTCGTCCGCGACGCGCTGGGCGACCTGCTGCGCCGCGGGGCCTGACCTGCACGTGTGGGACCGGCGCCGTGGACCAGCGGCGCCGGTCCCCACGAGACCGGGCCGCGCCGTTCAGAGGCGACGCATCACCGTGACCACCCGTCCGAACACCTGGACCTCGGCGGGCGAGTAGACCATCGGACCGAGGCGCGGGTTCGCCGGTTGCAGGACGACCCGGCTGCCGTCGGTGGTGAAGGTCTTGACCGTGGCCTCGTCGCCGGGGATGCCCGCGACGACGATGTCGCCCTCGTCGGCGGTCGACTGCGAGCGGCACACGACGTAGTCGCCGTCGAGGATGCCCGCCTCGATCATCGAGTCACCGCGCACCCTGAGCATGAAGAGGTCGCCCTCGCCCGTGAAGTCGGCCGGGAGCGGCAGCACCTCCTCGACGTTCTCCTGGGCGAGGACGTCGGTGCCGGCGGCCACGTCGCCCACGAGCGGGACGTGGCGGACCGGGCGCCGGTCGACGACCGCGTCGGACGTCGGGTCCCACCGGACCTCGAGGGCGCGCGGCTTGGTCGGGTCGCGCCGGAGGTAGCCGCGCTTCTGCAGGGCGGCCAGGTGGGCGTGGACGGTGGAGGGCGAGGTGAGGCCGACGGCTTCGCCGATCTCGCGCACCGACGGCGGGTACCCCCGCTCGCGCATGTGCTGCTCGATGATCTCGAGGACCTCACGTTGGCGGGCGGTGAGTGTCTGCTGCTGGGCCATGGTGCGCTCCTTCACGCAGAACGGCGAACGCACGTTCTGGCGGGAACGTACCATCGGCCCCTCGCGAAGACAAACACCCGTTCGGGGGAAACGGTTGACGGCGAACGCAGGTTCGTGGTTTGGTGGCAGTCGAACGGGCGTTCGGCCCGCAAAGTGTCACACCCCCTCAGGAGACTGGGCCCATGGTCGCCATCCAGATCCCCCGCCCGGCAGTCGAATGGGCTCCGGTCCCCCAACCCTCGCCCGACGTCGCACCCGGGGTCGCCCCGTCGCGCCGCCCCGCCCGCCGCCTGCCCGACCGGGCCACCCGCGTCCGCCGACGGCGGCTCGTGGCCCTGCTCGCCGTCGTCGTGCTCGCGTTCGCCCTCGTCGCCGCCGTGCGGGCGGTGTCGGGCCTCGCATCGGTCGACGGCTCGCCCCGGCCCGAGCCGATCTCGGGCACCGAGTACGTCGTCCAGCCGGGCGACACGCTGTGGTCGATCGCGGGGCGCATCGCGCCCGATGACGATCCGCGGGCGGTCGTCGATGCGCTCCGAGCCGCCAACGGTGGCCGCGCGGAGCTCGAGGTGGGGACGCGGCTCGACCTCGCGGTCGGCTGATCAGGGCTTGGGCGTCAGCTTCTCGAACTCGTACGAGAGCGCCTCTCGTGCGGTGCGGAGCTGGGTCTCGACCGATTCGAGCGAGGCGAGGAACGTGCGGGCCCAGGCGAGGCGGCGCTCGAGGTCCTCGAGCTCCGGCGAGTGGTTCTCGCCCTCGCGGGCTCGTAGCTCGACGACCGCCTGCTCCGCCGCGGCGTCGGCCCGCGACGTCGCATCGTCGAGCACCTGTTGCGCGTGGTCATGCGCCTCCGCCGCCAGGCGGCGGCAGTACTCCTGCGTCTGGGCGACGTAGGCGTCGGCTTCCTGCTGCGCCCGCGACAGGATGTTCACGGCGTCGACGGTGGCCGACGAGGTGTCGGGCGATCGACCGTTCACGTCCTCGGTGCGCGACTCGCTCTGCTCCCGCTGCCACTGCACCAGCGTGTTCTTGTAGTGCGTGACCTTGGCCCGCAGCGACGTCTCGGCCGCGTCGCGGGTGGCGATCTCGTCGGCGACGCGCTGGAGGAACGACGCCACCTCGTCGTCGGCCAGGCCGCGGCGCCCGATCGGGGTGCGCGAGAACTGCATGGACCGCACTCGGTCGGGGGTGAGGCGCTGGACCGTCCGCCTGGCGTACTGCTCGTCGGCGGCATCGGTCATGGCGTCGTCTCCTGGCTCCCGAACTCCTCGACATGGACGAGCGTGCCTGTGGCGCCCGCCTGCATCACCGCCTCACGGGTACCGCGCACCATCTCGGGCGACCCGCAGATGTAGATCTCGTGGTCGGGCCAAGCCCCGGTGCTCAGCGCCACGTCGACCACCGTGCCCGACTCGACGGGCCCGCTGCGACTCGGCTCCTCCGACACGCACGGCACGAGGCGCAGCCAGTCGAGCCTGTCGGCCAGCGCGGCCATGGCCGGCAGGTCGTAGAGCTCGCGGTGGTGGCGGGCGCCCCAGAACAGGTGCACGCGGCGGAACCCGCCGTCGGACTCGATCTGGGCGATCAGCGCCTTCATGGGGGCCAGCCCCGTCCCTCCCGCCAGCATCACGACGTCACGCCCGGGGCCGGGCGGCATCGTGAGGCTGGTGCCCACGGCCGCGCCCCCGCGCAGGACGTCACCGGTGTGCGTGCTCTGCACGATGGCCGTGCTGACGGGGCCGCCGCCCACGAGGCGCACGTGCAGCTCGAACGAGCCGTCGGGCGCCGGCAGGGACGCGGGCGTGTAGTACCGCCACAGCCGCGGGCGTTGCGGCACCTCCACGGCGATCGACTGCCCGGCGAGGTAGGGGAGCGGGGCGTGCGGCGCCAGCCGCAGTACCGCGACGTCGACGCTGCGCCGCTCGACGTCGACCACCGTGAGGTCCCACCACGGCGGCTGGTCGACGACGGCGTCGGCGGCGCCGATCATCACCTCGGCGACGATGCCGTAGGCGCTCGCCCAGTCCTGTGCCACGTCGGTGGTCCAATCGGAGCCGCTGAAGTGCTCGAGGGTGGCCAACAGGGCCTGGCCGACCGCGGGGTAGTGGTCGCGGACGACCGCGAACTTCCGGTGGTCGCGCCCGAGCTGCTGCAGGACCGGCACGACCGAATCGAGGTCGTCGACGCGGCTGACCACCTGTCCGAGGGCGGTGACGAGCTTGTCGCGCTGGTTCGCCATGCTGACGGGGAACATCTCGCGCGTGTGGGGATGGTGGAGGAAGAGGTACGAGTAGAAGAACAGCGGGACCTGGTCGCCGTGCGCGGCGACCAGGCCCCAGCTCTTCTTCAGGCGTATCGGGTCGACCACGCCTACGCGGTGGCGGGGTTCTCGACGATGTCGGCCTTGACCCCTGCCACGACGCCCCCGGCCGCGGCCAGCAGCTCGTCGTCGGCGCCGAGCTCGGTGAGCACGGCGACCAGGTGGCCGACCACCTTGTCGTAGTGGTCGCTCGTGATGCCGAGGCCGCGATGGGCCTCGCCGAGGTCGCGGCCGTCGTACTCGGCCGGGCCGCCGAACACCTGCGACAGGAGCAGGACCTGGTGGCGCTTCACCCGGGAGACGTCGGCGTCGGTGAAGTACGGCGCCAGCTCGTCGTCGGCGAGGACGCGGGCGTAGAACTGCTCGACGACCTCGCGGATCGCCGGCGCCCCGCCGACCCGGTCGTAGTGGCTCTCAGGGGTCGTGGACGCGTCGGTCGTCTCGCCAACCATGGGTGGACCTCCCAGCACTCAGTCCGTGAGCGTCGCGGCAACGCCCGAAGAGGACGCTACCGCACTCCCCGGGGTGCCGAGCCAAACGCTGCGCGTGGGCGGGACGGGGAGGTGTTACCTGGCGTATAGCTTGCAGACGTGCGCTGCGCCGCCTGTGGGCATCTCGACTCGAAGGTGGTCGACTCGCGCCAGTCCGACGACGGCGGGGCGATCCGTCGCCGTCGTCAGTGCCTGGCGTGCGGCACCCGGTTCACGACCTTCGAGCGGCCCGAGTCGTCGGGCCTGACGGTGCTCAAGCGTTCGGGCGATCGCGAGGCGTTCGACCGCGCCAAGGTCGTGTCCGGCATCCAGGCCGCGGTGAAGTCCCGCCCGGTCGGCTCGGGCGAGGCCGAGGCCCTCGCGCTCTCGGTCGAGGACGAGATGCGGGGGCTGCCGAGCGGCGAGGTCACGAGCGAGCGCATCGGTCGGGCCGTGCTCGAGGGCCTGCGCGAGCTCGACGTCATCGCCGCGGTGCGGTTCGCCTCGGTCTACAAGGGGTTCGACGACCTCGCCGACTTCGAACGCGAGCTGACGCTGCTGACCAAGCGGACTGCGCCCAAGCGGCACTGATCGCGCCGGCTCAGCGGGCGCGCACGTACCGCAGGAAGAGGTTGTCGTCGGCCAGGAGCACGCGGGCGAGGGAGTGGTGACGGCCGACCACGGGCGCCGGGCCGTGGGCGATGCGCGCTCCGGTGCCCGCCACCATCGAGGGCGCGATCGTCAGGCACAGCTCGTCGAGCAGGTCGTCGGTCACGAGCTGGCCGAGCGTGCGGGGCCCGCCTTCGCACACCACGACACGGGCGCCCAGCTCGTCGTGGAGCAGCGCGAAGGCGCGTGCCCAGTCGACCTGCTCGTCGCCGACGACGTGGACGTCGGCCACCTCCTCGAGAGCGCGGCGCCGAGCCGGGTCGGCGGACGCCACGGTGAGGACGAGGGGGCGGGCGTCGGGCGTCGCCTCGGCGAAGAACCGGCGTGTCGGCTCGATGGCGAGCGACGCCGACGTGACCGCGATGCGCGGCGTCGGCGACTGACCCCGGGCGACCCGCTGCTCGCGGACGCGGGCCGCCGGGCGGCTGGGCCCGTAGTCCTCGGTCGTGACCGTGGCGGCTCCGGCGACGATGACGTCGGCCACCCCGCGGATGGCGCCGAACATGGCCTTGTCGTCCTGCCCCGCGAGTCCACCCGAGCGGCCCTCCGTGTCGGTGGCGCTGCCGTCGATCGATGCGATCATGTTGGCGAGGACCCACGGGCGGCCCGAGGGTGCGGGGCGATCGTCGGCGGCGACGACCGCCACCGGATCGAGCGGGTCGTCGTCTCCCCGGTCGTCGTCGGTCGGAGGGGCCGGCCACAGCATCCGCATGCAGCGTGCACGGTAGCGAGGCCGGCCGGACCGGTGGACAAGATGGCCGGCTGGGGAAATCGCGGTGACCTTTCCACCTCCAATTCACAGGTTCATCCTCTAGTCGTCCACAGCCCATTCCCCGTAGGTTGCCCCTCGTGCAACTGTGCTCCGGCGCGGACGAGCGGAATGGCGGTTGTCGCTTCCGAGTCTGTGGTGGGCTGAGCGACTCCTGAGGGCGAGCCGTCCACCGGGTGGTGGGGGGTTGCGGTCTTCAACCTGCGAGTCCGCGCCGGGCCGGTCGCACGAGAGCTGGGTTGGGTCGACGGGGGGCATCCTTCGGGGGTGTCTGCGCCGTCGCCACACCGCCGCGTCTCGTGCGCTCGACGCCGTCCGCGCCGGGGACAGGGGCACCGATCCGGGAAGGTTCAGGGTCCCCGCAGCGTTGAACAAGTGCTGTCCGGAACGGGTGGGCGACGATGTCGGAAGCCCTTGACGATGTAGTTACACGGCTGTAGTTTCCACCCACATCTTGTGGCTCCCCGGTCAGCTACCACAAGCCCTGGTAGCTGGCTCAGGTCGCAACTCTCCCCACCGCGATCTCCGAACGACCTGGAGGAATCCCCATGGCTCTCGCTCCCGAGCAGGCGGGCATCGGCATCCGGCGCCACTTCACGGTCGCCGGCGTCCACCCGTACGACGAGGTCGAGTGGGACCGGCGCGACGCCCGGATCACCAACTTCCGTGACGGGTCGGTGGCCTTCGAACAGCTCGGGGTCGAGTTCCCGTCCACCTGGTCGCTCAACGCCACGAACATCGTGGCCCAGAAGTACTTCCGCGGCACGCTCGGCACCCCCGAGCGCGAGTGGTCGCTCCGCCAGGTCGTCGACCGGGTCGCCGACACGATCTCCCGATGGGGCGTCGAAGGCGGCTACTTCGTCGACGACGACGAGGCCGACACGTTCAACGCCGAGCTCAAGCACCTGCTCGTCACCCAGAAGGCGGCGTTCAACAGCCCGGTGTGGTTCAACATCGGCGTGAAGGGCGTCCCGCAGCAGGCGTCGGCCTGCTTCATCCTGTCGGTCGACGACAGCATGGACTCGATCCTGAACTGGTATCGGGAAGAGGGCGTCATCTTCAAGGGCGGCTCGGGCGCCGGCGTCAACCTGTCCCGCATCCGCAGCTCGGTCGAACTGCTCAAGGGCGGCGGCACCGCCTCGGGTCCGGTGAGCTTCATGCGGGGCGCGGACGCCTCGGCCGGCACCATCAAGTCGGGCGGCAAGACCCGGCGCGCCGCCAAGATGGTCATCCTCGACGTGTCCCACCCCGACGTCGAGGAGTTCATCTGGTGCAAGGCGCTCGAGGAGCGCAAGGCCCGTGTGCTCGAGAAGGCCGGGTTCGACATGGACCTCGACGGCCGCGACAGCCACTCCCTCCAGTACCAGAACGCCAACAACTCGGTGCGCGTCACCGACGAGTTCATGCAGGCGGTCGTCGACGACGGCGACTGGTCGCTCCGCGAGGTGACGAGCGGCCAGGTCGTGCGCACCGTTCGAGCACGCGAGCTGTTCCGTCAGCTCAGCCAGGCGGCATGGGAGTGCGCCGACCCCGGCATGCAGTTCGACACGACCATCAACCGCTGGCACACCGCGGCCAACACCGGCCGCATCAACGGGTCGAACCCCTGCAGCGAGTACATGCACCTCGACGACTCGGCGTGCAACCTCGCCAGCCTCAACGTGCTCAAGTTCCTCAACGACGACGAGACGTTCGACGTCGAGGGCTTCCGCCACGCGGTCGACGTCGTCTTCACGGGCCAGGAGATCCTGGTCGGCCGGGCCGACTACCCGACCGAGGGCATCGCCGACACCTCCCGTCGGTTCCGCCAGCTGGGCATCGGCTACGCCAACATCGGCGCCCTGCTGATGGCGCTGGGCCTGCCCTACGACAGCGACGGCGGCCGGGCCTACGCCGCGGCCATCACCTCGCTCATGACCGGGCACTCCTACGAGGTGTCGGCCCGCACCGCGTCGCGCATGGGCCCCTTCGCGGGCTTCGCCGACAACCGCGACCACATGCTCCGTGTGCTGCGCCAGCACCAGGAGGCCGCGGCGCAGATCGACGAGGAGCTGGTGCCGCCCGAGCTGCTCTCGGCCGCGCAGGAGAGCTGGGACATGGCGTGCGAGCTGGGCGAGCGCTACGGCGTGCGCAACAGCCAGGCGTCGGTGCTGGCTCCCACCGGCACGATCGGCCTGATGATGGACTGCGACACCACCGGCATCGAGCCCGACCTCGGCCTCGTGAAGATGAAGAAGCTGGTCGGCGGCGGCACGATGTCGATCGTCAACCAGACGGTGCCGCGGGCCCTCGAGCAGCTCGGCTACGGCCCCGGCGAGATCGACGACATCGTCGCCTACATCGACGAGCACAAGTCGATCGTCGGTGCCCCGCACCTGCTGGCCGAGCACCTGCCCGTGTTCGCCTGCTCGATGGGCGACAACACGATCCACTACTCGGGCCACGTGCGGATGATGGCGGCAGTGCAGCCGTTCATCAGCGGGGCCATCTCGAAGACCGTGAACATGCCCGAGGAGGCCACGGTCGAAGAGGTCGAGCAGCTCCACATCGACGCCTGGAAGCTCGGCGTCAAGGCCATCGCCATCTACCGGGACAACTGCAAGGTCGGCCAGCCGCTGTCGACGGCCAAGAAGGACACGGCGGCCTCGCCCGACGCGTCCCTCGCAGCCACGCCCGCGCAGGCGGCGACGCAGGTGATCGAGAAGATCATCAAGGTGCCGGTGCGCGAGAAGCTGCCCCGCAACCGCAACTCGCACACGTTCGAGTTCCGGGTGGCCGACTGCAAGGGATTCGTCACCATCGGCGAATACGAGAACGGCCGCCCGGGCGAGATCTTCCTGAAGGTGTCGAAGCAGGGCTCGACCCTCGCCGGCATCATGGACGCCTTCTCGATCTCCGTGAGCTACGGCCTGCAGTACGGCGTGCCGCTGCGCAACTTCGTCGAGGCGTTCACCAACACACGCTTCGAGCCGGCCGGCATCACCGACGACGCCGACCTGCGCATCGCCACGTCGATCCTCGACTACATCTTCCGCCGCCTGGCGGTCGACTACCTCAGCTTCGAGGAGCGGGCCGAGCTCGGCATCCTCACCACCGGCGAGCGCACGCAGCCCACGCTGCCCGGCGTCGAGGAGACGGTGGTGCAGACCCGCCAGGGCCAGGACGTGCCCGCCGACCCGCCGTCGATCGACTCGTCGTCGCCCACGCTGTTCGACACGGCGGGCGCTCCGAAGGAGCCCTCGCTGCTCGAGCGGGCGGGCGTCACCGACGCCGAGAAGCCGGTGGTCGAGCGCCAGTCGCCGGCCATCAAGCCGCCCGCGGCCACCAGCATCGACGCCCCGTACTGCATGCAATGTGGTGTGCAGATGCAGCGGGCCGGCTCGTGCCACGCCTGCCCGTCCTGCGGCAGCACCAGCGGCTGCAGCTGATCCACCACAGATCACGTCATCTCGCCGGGCAGCCTGCTGGCCTGCTCGATCCAGGAGGACGAGTCGGTCTTCGTCGATGTCGTCGGCCTCGTGGATGTCGAAGTAGCGCACCTCGTCGTGCTTCGAGGCCTTGGGCGGGGCCGGGTCGAGTGATGTCCCTCGGAAGAACGTCAGCTGGACGTACTGGGTGTAGCAGCGAGAACGCGAGGAACCAGCCTTCTCCCTCGAAGCCGTAGAACGGTTGGTTCCACTTCACGGCCTTGTGCACGTGCGGGACCGTGCGAACGATGAGGTCGTCGAGACGCTGGCCGATGCCTCGTTTCCATCCGGGCATGGCGGCGATGTAGTCCTGAACGGGGCCGTCACCTTCCCCTTTGGGGATCTGCGGGTTGCCGCCCGACAACAGCCTGGGTCCCGAGCCGGACTTCGCAGGACGGGTCCGGGACCTCTTGTCGCTCGAGTTCGTGCGGTCGCTCATCGGCTCTCCATCGTCGGTCGGCACCCCGCGGTGGGGTTGTGGGGCGAGGTTCTCGTCATCACGGCAGGCTGAGCTGCCAGGTCACCCCATAGCGATCACCGACCCAGCCGAAACGGGTGCTGAACCCGTAGTTGTCGAGAGGCATGAACACCTGGCCGCCATCGCTGAGTCGATCGAAGAGTCGCTGAAGTTCGTCGTTGTCGTCGCAGTCGATCCAGAGTGACACTGCAGGGGTGAAGCCCCATTGGTGACGGACGGGGCTGTCGGAACAGCTGAAGTCGCTGCCGGCGAGACGGAACATCGCGACCTTGACGGTGCCCTCGGGTCCGCCGTCCCCCGGGCCGTAGTGGTCGATCTCGATGAGTTCGAAGTCGTCGAAGACGTCGCGGTAGAGATCGAGTGCTGCAGTGGCGGCGCCATCCTGGAACGTCAGGAAGGTTCGGAGACCCTGGGTCATGGGATCGACCCTAACGACCGGCGTCCGGCCGATGCTCGGGTCGCCGAATGAGCTCCACCGAGGGCGAGCGGCGGGGATCAGGGCTGCACGACGACCCAGCCGCGCCGCTGCAGCTCGGCGGCCAACAGCTCGGCCGGCATGTGGCGCAGTGCCTGCTCGGCGGCCGACTGCCGAGGGTTCGAGGGCGGAGGTGCGGCGGGCTCGCCCGACGCCTCGGCCTCCTCCAGCTGGGCGATGAACGCCGCTGCCTCGTCGCGGGTGAACTTGCCCGCCGCCTGACGCTGGGTGAACCCCATCGGCCCTCGGGCGTCGCGAAAGTCGGTGTGTCCGGCGTCCTGGAGCAACGTGAGCAACTTCTCCACCTCGCGCCGGACGCCGGCGGCCCTGCCTGCTGTCCGAATGCCATGCCCCCAGTGTCCCCGCCCGGCCACGCAGTCCCGGGATGGGCCCGGCTCACCATCAGGTCGCCTCGAGCGCAGCTCCAGCGCACCGACCGGTCAGATCCAGCAGCCGGTCCAGCGGGCTGGCCCCGACCCCGACACGTCCGCAGGGTTCGATGCCGAAGCCCATGCCGGGCGCCTCTCGTTCGATCACGTCGAGCACGTCGTCGACCAGGTCGTCGTCGAGGCCGGCGTCCCGACCGAGCGCTGCCGCGAGATCCCACACGTGGACGGTGACGTCGAAGACGCGGATGCCGAGGAAGCGCACGCCGGGCATGTCGCCGAGGGGATGGCTGACGATCCCCCCGAGTGCGCCGTCTGCACGGAACCGAGTCCGCTGGGCCTCGGCGCTGTCGTCGTAGTCGCCGAGCGGGTCGGTTCCGAGCTGGGCCGAGCCCATCACGGACTCCATCGCCTCGGCGGCCGTGTCGCCACCCAGGATCATCGAGGCGAACCGGTTGCCACCCACGACGTGAGCCACGAGGTAGCGCACGTCCCACTCCGTGCAGGGCGTCGCCCGGGCCCAGTCCCCGGCGGAGACCGCGACGAGGTGTCCCCGGAACGTCGCCGCCGTTCGGTCGAGGGCACGGAGGAGCTGGTCGCTCATCCGGCGAGTCTCGCAGTCCGGGCCGTCCAGTCCTGCGTGTCCGGCCGTGCCGCTTGGGCGCCGGGCACGGCCACGCCTCGAGCGTGTGGTGACCACGTGGCCGCGACCGGGTTCTCGACCGAGGCGGTTCAGGCGGCCGCACGGGTGAACGTCACGTGCGTGACTCCGCTGGGCGAGGACGTGGCCTCGATGTCGTAGTCCTTCTCGAGGCCCTCCAGCCCGTCCCAGAGGCGCACGCCTCGGCCGAGCAGGATCGGGACCACCGACGATGTGCATGTGGTCGACGAGCCCGGCCGCGAGGAAGTCGCGGATCATGGTGGGACCCCCGCCGAGGCGTACGTCCTGGCCGCCGGCAGCCTCGCGGGCCGTCTCGAGCGCCTCGGCCGGCGAGGCGTCGATGAAGTGGAACGTCGTGCCGCCCTCCATCTCGATCGACGGGCGCGGGTGATGGGTGAGGACGAACGTCGGCGTGTGGAACGGCGGGTTGGGACCCCACCAGCCCTTCCACTCCGGGTCCTCGTGCCATCCGGGCGGGCCGAACTTCCCGGCGCCCATGATCTCGGCGCCGATCCCCGGAGCGAACTGCCGCAGGAAGGCGTCGTCGATGCCGCCGGTGCCGCCGGGCTCGCCGACCTCTCGTGCCACCACCGGGTGGCGAACATCCACTCGTGCAGCCGTCGCCGGCGTGACCGAACGGTGCGTCGCGGCTCAGGCCCTCGCCGGTGCCAAAGCCGTCGAGCGAGACGGAGAAGATTGGACGCGGGCGAGTGACATGGCTGTTGCTCCTTCGGTCGTCGGGTCATCGCTGACCCAGGTTCTTCACCCCTGAGTCGGAGCCGCCAGCGCGTATCCGACACGCCAACGCCTGGTGTCACGCCGTCCCGTCGGCGAGCTTCGAAGACGACCACGGGCGTTTCGGTCGACCGCCGAACCGCATACGCGTCGAGCTTCGGGTCGACCGCCACCCAGCGTTGCCACAGCCGGTCGTGCTCCTCGCCCGCGGGTGGGCGTGCGCCCGGCGCGGGTGCTGGTGCGCCAATCGAACGACGGCATCGTGGTGCGCCTCGAGGTTGAGCCACCAGGCGGGATGGCCCTCGTCCCAGCCGTTCATCGTGAGCGCGACGAGGTGAGGACCGTCTTCGATGTAGCCGACGATGACGCTGCTCCTGCCCGGATCTCCGCCCGGTGGTCGTGAGGAGGAGCGCACCCCAGCCGCGCTCGTTCGAGGTGGTCCACAGGAACCGGCCGCCACTGAGCCGGTACAAGGCGCGGTGAGCGCGCCAGGCCGTGTGCACGAACCACGGCGGCGGGACTCTCGGCGGTCGACCCACCGCATCGCTCATGGCGTGTCGGACAGGGTCGACTCTGCTTCGCGGTTCAGGTTGGCCAGCGTCTCGGGCATCCCGCTCTCCGCCATCGCTTTCATGAAGTCGAGGCGCTGCTCGAGCGTCATCCCGGGGTTCTCCTCGGCGCCGAAGCCGTCGACATAGGCGGGAAGCACGTCCCAGGTCTGCGTGACCTCGGTGCCGCCGCCAGGCGACGGCTCCAGGAAAAGCCCCACCGCACCATCTCGAAGCGACCGTCGCGGCCGTGGTTCACGAAGGCGAACTGGCGGCCCTGATCGGCGGCGACGACCCGGCAGCGGGTCTCCCACGCGGTGTCACCGATCGTGTTGGTGCCCGTGAACCACTCGCGGCTGTCGTCGTCGTAGCGCCCACCGGTGCACACGGACTTCACCTCCCCATGCGCGACACGTCAGCGAGGAGGTCGTAGACGGCGCCTGGCGGCCGGTCGATGGTGGTCGACGAGCGATGGCGATAGGCGTCGAGGTCCATGTGCTGACACTACGGGCAGTCGCGGCCGGGTTCGTGGGCACTGCCGATGGTGTCACGTCCGACGGGGGAGCGGTGTCTTCATGGCGAAACACCGACGCAAGGAGGACACATGTCCAGCACCCCACGGGTTCCGCAGGCCGAGATCACCGGTGTGTACGGGTGGTTGTTGAAGCGACTCAGCCGAAAGCACCTCGGCCAGGTCCCCGAGGCCGCCGGGAGTGATGTGGCACAACCGTGCCGTCCTCTTCAGCTCCATGGGGTTCGGTCGCAAGGTCGAGAAGTGGGACCAGCTCGATGCCGATCTCACGACGTACGCCCACATGGCGGTCGCCTCGCTGGTCGGTTGCTCCAGGGGCGTCGACTTCAACTACTTCAAGGCCCACAACGAGGGACTCGACGAAGCGAAGGCCAGCGAGGTGCCCCTGGTGGCGCGAGTCGACCGTGTTCTCGCCGCTCGAGCGTGACGTCATGGAGTACGCCGAAGCGATGAGCGAGACGCCGCCGCGGGTCACCGACGAGCTGTCCGCCCGGCTGCTGAAGAAGCTCTGTGGTGCCGGCCCTGGTGGAGCTCACGGCTGTGGTCGGGTTCGCGAACTCCTCGACGAGGGGCAACACGGCCTTGGGCATCGAGTCCCAGGGGTTCTCCAAGGCGTGCAGGCTCCCGCTGGCGCAACCCTCGGTCAGGTCCGCGGCGTCGGCGTGAGCGGCTGGACCAGCCGTCTGCCAGGGTGGCCGTGCTGGCCGAGCAGCGCCTCGATGGCGGGATCGCGGACGCGGGCCTGGTTGTATTCGTCGGTCCGCACGTGCTTCGCCCGTCGAGTCCACACACCGGTTCGATCCACGCCTTCCTGCGGGCGGTGAGACACGCCGGGTTCGAGGGCGCGCTCGTTGCCGGTCGGCATCGACGAGGACGGACGCGAGCGCCTCGTGTTCATCGACGGCGACGTCCCCGTGGCGCCCTATCCGGACTGGAGCCAGTCCGACGCCGCGCTGGCGTCCATCGCCCGGCTGCTGCGCGGGCTGCACGACGCCGCTCGCGGGTTCGACCCTCGAGGTCTCACCTGGAACGACGCGCTGGCCGACCCGGCGGGCGGCTCGCTCGTGTGCCACAACGACGTCGAGCTCTCGAACGTCGTCTTCCGTGACGGCATCGCGGTGGCGCTGCTCGACTTCGAGTTCGCGGCCCCCGGCCGCCCCGTCTACGACCTCGCCCAGCTCGCCCGCCTCTGCGTGCCGATCGACGACGACGCTCGACCAGGCCCGGCTCGGCTGGCGCCCCGCCGACCGGCCGGCCCGGCTCCGACTCGTCGCCGACGCCTACGGACTGGACCGGCGACGGTCGGCGCGGAGCTGCTCGGCGCCATGGACGATGCCATCGACCGCATCGAAGCGGCCGTCCGGCGCAGCGTCGACGCCGGCGACCCGAACGCCGTCGCGCATGTGGAACCGGACCGGTGGCAGCGAGCGCTACGACCGCCGGCGCCGCTGGTGGATGCGACCACCACGACCGAGTTCGCCGCCGCCCTCCGCTGACGCCGGTCAGGTCGGCGCGGAGCGGGCCCGAGGAGCTCGACGCCGTAGCGGGCGGCGATCGGCCGAGAGCCTGCCCATCTCGCTTCCGGGGATCGGCGTCCGGCGTCGCGATCGCCGCGACCTCCTCGAAGAACGCCTCGAAGCCTCCTGGCATGGCGAGGCTCAGGTGCCGGCCGTGGTCCGAATGGACCTGGTAGCCGTGCGGCACACCTCGCGGTCCCCACACCCAGGTGCCTGGGGACGCCGTGATCACGTCGTCGCCGACGAACACGCGGTAGTCACCCTCGAGGACGTAGAACGCTTCGTCCTCGCGGTGATGCACGTGGAGAGGGGGGACGGACCCTCTCGGACCGGCGATTTCGACAGCACCGACGGAGCCGTCGGTGTCGCTCGTCGTCGCGAGGATACGCGATGCTTTGCTTGAAGAACCGGATCGGCACCTCGACCTCCTTGCCGACGCTTCTCGTGCACCAGGGTGTTCGAGCAGGGCTCGGGACTCCAGCATCGAGTTGGTTCCGACCCATACGTGTCGCCAGCATTCCCGCCTGACCGCCGGTAGGACATCCCGCAATCGAGGGGTGGGACATCACACGCCGTTCGGCAGCCGCCTGGGCGCGGGACATCGGTCGGACCCGTGGCGCGCCACCGTACGATTCCACGGTGCCGTCTGCGCGTCGCAACGTCCCGAGTGAGCCCGTGCGAGGAGGCCACGTCGACCCCGGGTTCCCGGCCACGGCGTCGGACCACCCGGCCACCTGGAAGTTCGACTTCCCGATCTACCACCCGCCGGACCTGGCGGCCTGGCGGGCGTGGCTGGCGCGAACCACGAGACCGCCCGCGGCGTGTGGGTCGCGTCGTGGAGGAAGGCCAGCGGGCGCGACCGGGTCCCCTACGAGCAGCTCGTCGAGGAGGCGATCTGCTTCGGCTGGATCGACTCGACGGTGAACACCCTCGACGACGAGCGCGGCCTGCAGCTCATGACGCCCCGCAAGCCCAAGAGCGGCTGGACCCGGCTCAACCGGCGGCGCTTCGCCGGCGCTGGAGGCGCAGGGGCGGATGACCGACGCCGGTCGCCGGGCCGTCGAGGTCGCCAAGGCCAACGGCTGGTGGACGATCTACGACGCGGTCGAGGACCTGATCGAGCCCGACGACCTGGCCGCGGCGCTCGACGCCTCCCCCGCGGCCCGTGCCGCGTGGGACGGCTTCCCGCCGTCGGCCCGCAAGCAGATGCTCTGGTGGATCGTCAGCGCCGGCAGGCCCGAGACCCGGGCCAGCCGCATCGCCAAGATCGTCACCGAGGCGAGCACGGCCGCCGCGCCGCCGGCTGACATCGTCGGGGCCGCCGGTCGACCCGAACCGTACGGTGGTCCGCATGACCGGCGACCTGCGCGGCGCCATGACCTACCTGCAGGCCTCGATCGACGTCGGTGGACCGGAGCGGGAGGTGCGGCTGGCCGCGCCGCTGGACCGGGCTCCGAGCGGCTGGGGGGTCGTCGGCGTGCTGGGTCAGCCTCGACGACCCGTCCAGCCCTGGGGGAGCGCCCATGGGTCGCCCGCCGGGTATCGAGAACGAACCTCGGCATGTGCCGGCTGTCTAAAAGGCGGCGTGGCGGCACACCGAAGCGTCGCACGAGGCGGAGGGGCAGCGCGGGTTACTGGGGGGCCAGGGCGCGGTCGAGGTGCACGCGGTCCAGCATCTCAAACGCCGACTCTAACACCACTGCGCTGCCGCTCCAGCGCTGCACGTCGCCCACCCGAGCTGCGCGGCTCGCCCCGAGGCCGAGCAGACGTCGTCATCACCAACCGGCTCCGGTCCGTCTGGACCGTCGGCCTGCCGTGGCGCTACCACCCGTTCCGTCCCCTTTCGGTGATGGCCGACGACTGGGTCGCGGGCGTGGTTAAGCGCGCACCTCGACGCGTACCCGGAGTCGATCCCGACGCCGGGGGCCGGCTCGCGAGGGAGTCTGCGCTGTTCCGCGAGCTGCCCGGAACTGGACCGACCGAGGTCCGGCCGTTCACCGACCTCCATGTGGTCTATGCGCTGTCCGGCCAGCGCTGCCCATGGCTGCTCATCGACCCCAAGCCGTACGTCGGCGATCCCCACTACGACGTCCTGCAGCACCTACTCAACTGCAACGGCTTGCCGCGGGCGCGGGCCGACCCGATCGGGCTGCTTGCCTCAGGTCGCCGATCTGGCCGGTCTGAACGCCTGACGGGTCCGGCAATGGCTCTTCGCGCGATCAGTCCAGGAAGAGCCTTGAAGCCGACGTGACGTGGGGCCGGGGCTCGACGAAGTGCGCTGGCAGGGGCTGGGCGGCCCGTAGTCGACCACCTCGGCGGCCCGGCTGGCTCGGCACGGAGACCGTGCGACGTCAGACGCTCCACCACCAGCGGTTCCAGCGCCGCCTTGCCTCCCGCCACCCTCAACGTACGACGGGGCGGGGGGATTGCTGCAAGTCGGGTTTGCCGCTTCACTCGACGGGTCGTGCTCGTGATCGGTCGGAGAGCACGGGACACATCCACCGCGCGCCGAGCGGTCGCGCGTCCGAGAGTCCGGGGGAGAACGTCATGGACCTCACCAGCGCCTCCGACGAGCTGGACGCCGACGTGATCATCGTGGGCGCCGGCCCGATCGGCCTGATGCTGGCCGGTGAGCTGGGCCTGGCCGGCGTGCGACCGCTGGTGCTCGAGCGGCGGCCGCAGCCCAGCGAGATCCCGAAGGCCGGCGGTCTCAGCGGGCAGATCCTGGAGCTGTTGCGCTACCGAGGCGTGCTCGAGCGATTCGAAGCCGCCAGCACCGGCCCCCGGCCGGCTCCCCGATTCCCGTGGGGCGGCATGCACGTGGACTTCACCCAGCTGGCCGATCCCCCGATGGAGGCGATGCCGCTCCCACAACCGCTGCTCGAGCGCCTGCTCGCCGAGCTCGCCGGCGAGCTCGGTGCCGAGATCCGCCGCGGGCAGCGAGGTCATCGGGCTGAGCCAGGACGACGCCACGGTGACCGCGGACGTGCGCGGCCCGGACGGGCCGTATCGGGTGACCGCCCGCTACCTCGTCGGCTGCGACGGCGCGCAGCAGCCGGGTGCGCGACCTGGCCGGCATCCCGTTCCCCGGCATCACGTACCCGGAGGTCCAGCGGCTCGCCCAGGTCACCGTGCCCGACTCGGTGACCGTGCTCGACAACGGCGACATCGACGTCGCCGGCGTGGGCAGGATCACCTTCGGCTTCACACGGACCGAGCGCGGTGAGTTCGCCCTCGGGTCGACCGACCCCGCGCTCCTGGGGCTGTTCACCAGCGAGGACGAGTCCGCCGACTACGACGACGACGAGCCGATGACCGTGACCGAGCTCCGGGACAGCATCCGCCGCGTGCTCGGCGTGGATCTGCCCTTGGGAGAACCGACGCGGCTGACGCGCTTCACCTTTCACGCCCGACAGGTCGAGCGATACCGCGACGGGCGGATCCTGCTGGCCGGCGATGCCGCCCACCTGTTCCCCGCCCCCGGCGTGGCCCTCAACGCCGGCCTGCTCGACACCGTCAACCTCGGCTGGAAGCTGGCCGCCGCCATCCACGGCTGGGCGCCGGCCGGCCTGCTGGACACGTATCACGACGAACGCCACCTCGCCGGCGAACGCACCTTGCTCCACACCCGAGCCCAGGTGGCGCTGCGGCGCGGCCACGACCCGGCCGCCGACGCACTCCGGGAGCTCTTCCAGGAACTGCTCGTCGACGAGCAGCCGCTGCGCCGCATCGGCGCCCTCATGGCCGGCTCCGACGTCCGCTACCCGCCACCCGGCCACGACCACCACGCCTTGATCGGCACCTTCGCACCCGACCTCGCCCTGCGCACCGACCAGGGCGCAACGAGCGTCGCGGAGCTCATGCACACCGCACGGCCCATCTTCCTCGACCTCGCCGACCGCGCCGACCTCCGCGAGATCGCCCGAGACTGGCGGCATCGCATCGACATCCACACCGCCGAAACCGATCACCGACCAGCCGACGCCATCCTGATCCGCCCGGACGCCCACATCGCCTGGGCCGCGACCATCGACGAACCCACCGACACCGCCGCGCCCGCGCTGCGAGAGGCGCTCTCCGACTGGTTCGGCACACCCGCGAGAGCGACAATGCCCTTCCCCGATCGGCCCTCCTGATCGGGACCGAACCCGCTGGAGGTGTCAGATGGCCGTCTCGTACCAGTTGGTGATCGACTGCACGTCACCCGAACCGCTGGCGCTCTTACGGGCCGAGGCGTTGCACTACGTCGTCGCACCTCCGCCGCCGGGCTTCGACTCGTGGGACGACTACTTCAGGTCACTCGGTGTGCCCGAGGACGAGCTCGGCCGCGGCATCGATCGGATCGAGGATCCCAAGGGTGAGGGTCCGAGCATCTGGTTCCAGATCGTCCCCGAGAAGAAGATCCGGATCAAGAACCGCATCCACATCGACGTGCACGCGAGCGGTGATCGCAGCTTCGTGGCCGAGCTTCGGCGCGAGCGGGTCGAGGCCGAGGGGGCGCGTCTCGTGTCGCTGGGTGCCGACGCGGCTGCACACGATCGTCGAGGAGGGTTTGGACCACGACCGCGGTGGCGCTGTCGGATCCCGAAGGCAACGAGTTCGACATCAACGAGGGGGGGCACGAGCTCTCGTCGCCGGCGAGATGGACGACCTGACACGCAGCCACCCGGCACCACCGCTCGATCGGCGAGACCGAATCGGCCGCCACCATCGAGCGGCAGGCCGAGCTCCTGCGCCAGATCCTGACAACTGCACCGTGAGCGCAGCCCTCCCACGAACCTCGGCGGACAGCAGCTCCAGCCACACGGCGGCGCTTCTCATTCGGGCCCCGTCTCGCGGGCCTTATCGTTCACGGCGTGGTGCGACTCGGCTCGGGAGAGCGGGCGAGGCTCCCGGATCGTGCCTTCGCGCACGTCGACGGCCATGGCCGGCGGCTGCTGCCGATCCATGACGCCAGCCACGTCCGCAATGCCCTCGCTCGGTTCAACCAGGTCAGGTTCGAGAACGACGCCGCCCGGGATCGTGCCCGCAAGCGGCTCCTCAACGCGGCCAAGAGGTTCAGGATCGTGCCGGTCGGGTTCATCTCCAACGAGCTTCGCTCCGAGCGCGAGCTCGGGCGCCGGGACCACGAGCCGAGGCGGTTGCCCTCGGGGTTCGTGACCATGCTCCTCACCGACATCGAGGGATCGACTGCGCTGGTCCGTCGCCTCGGCGACAGCTATGGCGACCTGCTCGAGCGCGTCAGGGCCCTACTCGGGACTCGGCGGCTCGGGACCGGTGGCCAGGTGGTCGAGACCCACGCCGACGAGTTCTTCGCCGTGTTCGAACGACCCGCGGTCGGCCTCGCCACGGCGTTGGCCGTGCCGCGGGAGCTGCGGGCGAGGACGCTCGCCGGCGACGAGGACGTCCGCGTCCGGGTCGGGATCCACAGCGGCTACCCGACGCTGGCCAAGGCGAACTACCTCGGCCTCGCCGTCCACGTGGCAGCGCGGAACTGCGACGCGTCGCACGGTGGGCAGATCGTCGTGTCCGGCGACTCGGCACCACGATCCGAGGCCACCTGCCGGACGGCGTGCGCTGCAGAAGCTCGGGACGTACACGCTCCGGGGCCTGCCCGAGGACGTCGAGCTCTCCCAGGTCGCGGCCCCGGGACTCGTGCGCCGCTTCCCCCCGTTGAGGGCCTCCCGGTAGCGCCGGTGCGCGGGGCGGACATCACGGTTGGAGGACATACCTTCCGCGCACGCCGCCGTTCGGCGACCACGCGGTGGGTGGCGGCGACCTGGTCGAGCGGTACGACGGCGTGCACCCGGGCCGGCAGGCGGCCGCTCGCGGTGACATCAAGGAGCGGGGCGAGCCGGGCACCGTCGGGCGCGGTGACCACCACCCGGACCGTGACGCCGCGTTCCCTGCGGGGGCCGCACCGGGCTGTATGCCGACGAAGAGGCCGCCGTCGCGGACCAGCGCGAAGCCGCGCTCCTGGAGCACAGCGCCGTCGCCGACCACGTCCCAGCCGGACGCGGCCTGTGCGGTGAAGTCGGCGCCGAGGCTGCGGACGAACGTCTCGTCGTCGGCCCGGGCCAGTCCGGTGACCCGCCAGCCACGGTCCTGGGCGAGCGGGATCACGTAGCCGCCGACCGCACCGGCGGCCCCGGTGACCAGCAGGCGCCGGCCTTCGCCGTCGCCGAGCAGGTCGACCATCTGGGCGGCGGCCAGGCCGTTGAGGGGGACCGTCGCGGCCGTGGTCAGGTCGAGACCGTCGGGCACGAGGGCCACGTCGCTCGCCGGGAGGACGAGCTGCTCGGCGTAGGTGCCGAAGTCGCGGTCAAACCCGTCGATCAGCCCCGCGACCCGGCTGCCGAGCGGGAGGTCGACGCGAGACCGAAGGCGGTGACGGTGCCGGCGAAGTCCCAGCCCAGGCCGGTGTGATCGGGCTGGTGGCTCACCCGCGCCGGTGGAACAGACCGGCGGCGACGGCCACGTCGACGGGGTTGACCGCGGCAACGGCGATCTCGACCCGAACCTGGCCCGCCCGGGTTCGACGACGGGGACGTCGATGATCTCGATGGAGTCGGGGCCGTCCGGGGGTGCGGACGAGGGCGGCGCGGAAGGTGCTTCCCATGTTCGTCTCCTGTGGAAGGGTCGGTGTTGGTCCCCCACGATGGACCTGTTACTCTCCTTTGGGAAGTAGGCACCTCGAGGTGCGTTTCGCACCGAGCGGTGCGGGAGGAGCGGTCGATGGCGTCGATGACGGCAGCCCAGAAGCGGGCGCAGGCGAAGGCGGACTACGACGCGTTCCTGGCCGGCTGCCCCAGCCGGCAGCTGCTCGACCGGATCTCCGACAAGTGGGTGGCGCTGGTCCTCGCCACGCTGGGCGGCGACGGGCCGCACCCCGGGGGAGACTGCGCGGGCGAGCCGCGGTCGATGCGCTATTCCGAGCTGGCCCGCCGGCTGGCCGGGGTAAGCCAGAAGATGCTGACCCAGACGCTGCGCTCGCTGGAACGCGACGGCCTGGTCGGCCGCACGGTGACGCCGACCGTGCCCGTCACGGTCACCTACGAGCTGACCGACCTCGGGTCCTCGCTCCACGACGTGATGCGCGACCTCAAGCTGTGGGCGGAGGCGCACATGGACGAGGTGCTCGCCAGCCGCGGAAGATACGACGTGGCTAGCCTTCGATCGGAGGGATGATGAGGCGAAACGTGCCACGGACAACGGCTGCATCGAAGATCTCGGCGAACGGCTCAGCCGTCCAGGGCTTTGAGCATGCGCTTCGCACAACCCAGGCGGTACGACGCATCCGCGAGCTCCGCGCGCACCTCGTCCCAGTCGACGGGAGCGGCCTGGAATCGAGAGCAAGCCAGCCGCTCGGACCGAAGTACGGCGGCGAGTAGAAGCGCTCGTCCTCGAGCAGGGGCGCCCGCTCGTCGCTGTCCGGCTTGAAGATCCGGCCCCAGGGGCGTTCTTCCGTTCCGGAGAACACGCCGAAGATCTTCTTGCCGGCACGGAAGGTGGGCCGGCCCCGCGCCTCGACCTCGACCGACTCGGGGAAGGCCAGGAGCACCTCGCGGAGTCCCGCCAGATACGGGTCGTCGTCCTGGTACATCCGGGGATGAGCCATGCCCGGGGAGCGGTCTTGGACGAAACGAACAGGTGGGGTGCCACGCCCGGCGCCGCCGTCGTGGGGATTTCTCCCGTGGCCTGTCGATCTCGGCGGGCCTCGTTGGTCGTCACCACAGGAACGAAGGGAGACCACCATGCGCACGGTCGTGCTGTACCAACTGCTCTCGCTCGACGGAGTGGCCGAAGAGCCCGGGGGACTGGTTCGCCGACGACGGCCCCGAGATGTTCGACAACCTGCGTGCCGTGATCGAGCCGCAGGAGACCGTGCTGCTCGGCCGCGGGACCTACGACTACTGGGTGGACTTGTGGCCAACGTCGGGATCTCGAGCCGTTCGCCAGCTTCGTCAACGGAACCGACAAGCACGTGTTCACCTCGCACCCACCGTCCGATGCGTGGCCGAACACGACCTTCGTCACGACCTCGGCGGTCGATCACGTCGCCGAGATCAAGCAGGGAGACGGCGGGGACATCGGCATCCACGGGAGCATCTCGGTCGCCCGCTCGCTGCTGAGGGCGGGCCTCGTCGACGAGCTGCGGCTCGTCGTGGCCCCGACGGTCGCCGGCCGCGGTCGGCGCCTGTTCGACGACGACGCGCCGATGCAGCGGCTCGACCTGGACGAGGTCGAACGCACGCCTGCGGGGTCGCTGTTCCTCACGTACCGCCGCCGCGGATGAGCGCGGCAGCGGGCGACGTCTGGTCGGTCCTCCCGACTCGGGCGGGCGTGGATCGCGTCGAGCCGGGCTCGCAGATGCGTCCGTTCGACGTCGTTGGAGCACAGGCCGATCGCCTCGCGGTAGGAGGCCCGGGCGAGCTCGATGTCGCCGGCGCGTCGAGCGAGTTCGGCGCGCACGGCGGGGACACGGTGGTTGTCGCGCAAGACATCGTCGAGTCCCGCGATCAGGGCGAGGCCGGCCCGGGGACCCTGGGCCTCGGCGACCGCGACCGCGCGGTTGAGCCGAACGATCGCGGAGCCGGTTCGTGCTTCGAGGTCTGCGTAGTGCCCGGCGATCGCGTTCCAGTCCGTCGCCGCGGCGGTGGGTGCCCGCGCGTGCTCGGCCGCGATGAGGGCCTGGAGTCGGAGCTCCTCGGCGAAACCCTCATCTGGCGGGAGCCCGGCGGCGAGCCCGAGCCCGGCCCGGATCTCGTCGTGGTTCCAGATCGAGCGGTCCTGGTCGGCGAGGGTCACCAGCCGGCCGTCTCGTAGGCGGGCGTCGCGACGCGAGTGTTGGAGCAGCAAGAGTGCGAACGTCGCTCGGACCTGGGTGGCGTGGGGGACGAGGTCGTGCAGGATGGCGGCGAGCCGCACGGCATCACCCGCCAGGTCAGCACGCAACAGGTTAGGCCCGGCGCCGGGGGTGTACCCGGCGGTGAAGGCGAGATAGATCGTGCGGCACACCTCGTCGAGACGTGAACGGAGCTCGTCCTCGAGCGGGGCGCCGAGCGGGATGCCGGCGAGCACGATCTTCTTCTTCGCTCGGGTCAGGCGCGCCGCCATCGTCGATGGCGACACGAGGAACAGGCGGGCGATCTGCTCGGTCGGTGTCCCGATGACGAGGCGGAGCGCCAGCGCTGACCGTGATTCGCGCGGGAGTGCCGGGTGACAGCACGACAAGATGAGCTGCAGACGATCGTCGGCCAACTCCTCCAGTGGATCGCCGGTTGGCACCCATCCGGGTCGGACGGCGAGGAGCGGCGCCTTGCGCCCCGCGACGGCCTCGGTCCGGAGCCGCCCGACGACGTGCCGGTAGGCGGTGGCGTACAGCCAACCGGCGGGATTGGCCGGCACTCCTTCGTCCCTCCAGCGGTCCGATGCCCGGGCGAAGGCCTCACCCAAGGCGTCTTCGGCCAGATCGAGACGACGGGTCCGCGATACGAGCAGCGACAACAGGCGGCCCCACTCGGCCCGAAAGATCTGCTCGATGACTCGATCAGGACACGTCGAGGACCGGTCGGATGTCGATGTCATAGGCGGGCAGGATCCTGCACAACTCGATGACGGTGTCGAGGCCGGGCGCATCGAGAAGGTAGTAGCCACCGATCTGCTCCGCGGCCTCGGCGAACGGCCCGTCGGTGATGGTCATCTCACCGCTGCGAGTGCGCAACGTCGTGGCCATCGAGCCGTCCCCCAACGACTCTTCACTCAGGATCTCCACTCCCGGCTCGGCCGCGCACGCCTCGTCGAAGGCGACGTGCTTGGCCATCAGTGCCTCCTGCTCGTCGGCCGTCAGCGCATCCCATGACGGCAGCTCACCGAAGCCCGCGAGCAGAACGAAATACTTCATCGCAACTCCTCTCCCTCAGCGCCGGCGACCACCGCCGGCACCACCATGACGCGCCGGACCACCCCGAATCGACAACTCCGACGAGAAAACCGGCCGGGTGAACGGCGAGCGGGTCGACCGGCGTGGTGAACGGGTCGGTCAACCGGCGCCACCTGCGCGCGGGGATGGCTGTCCAGCAACCGCTCGTAGTGCCGGGGCGGGGCCACGGCGGACGGGTCGTAGTCGGGCTGGTACACCCACTCGCGCGCCTCGGCGGAGAGCGCCGCCACCGCGGCGGCCGCCTCCAGCGCACGCTGGTCGGACGCCTCCCGTTCTTCGTCGGCCATCCCCGCCTGGTCGATCCCGGTGATGTGGACGGCGGCGGCCAGGACGTGCTCGGCGTTGTGTCGACGGTTGAAGGTGGCCCCCTCGGTCCGGAGCCGGAACGCCTCCTCGGGGCCGAAGAGCCGGTGCAGCACGTCGTGCACGACGCTGCGGTGCTCGAACTCCTCGGCCAGGTGCCACATCCACAGCCGCATGGGCTCGGAGCCGTGGTCGCCGCACATGCTGCGATGTGGCCGTCGAGCAAGGCCTCGGCCAGCGCGCGGCCGGAGGACTCGAAGCCCTCGCCGTAGCCAGGTTCCAGGCCAGCGAGCGGTGGCCAGGAACTCGTCGAGGTCGGCCTCGAACGCGGCCTCGAAGTCGCGGATGCGCGGGTAGCCGGTGCGTCAGCATCTCCAGTCAGGCCGTTGTGGAGCTTGTAGTGCTGGCCCTCCTGCTTGTTGAAGAGGCGATGTCCTCCAACAGGTCGGCGTCGGCGACCGGGTCGAGCTCCTGCTTGGCCAGGCGCATCACCTTGATCAGGTAGCGCTCGATGGGCGGCGGGATGATCGCCCCGGCGTTGATGACGTGCACGGCCTCGACGTTGTCGCCCCAGTGCGGGACGCTGCGGAGAAGTCGAAGTCGGGGCGGCGGACGGTAGCATCGGTGCCTCCTCGGCCTAGCGGGCGCCGCGGACGAGCCGGCCGGGCAGCGCGTCGGTGCGCTCGTCGTGGTCGATCGTCTGCACGCCGGCCACGAACGTGGCCACGTAGCCGTCGCCCGCTGGACGAGGCGGCCGGCGCCGCCGGGCAGGTCGTGGAGCTGCTCGGGCCGGACGAGGCGCAGGCCGTCGAGGTCGATCACGTTGAGTCGGCCCGCTGGCCCGGGCGCGAGCACGCCGCGGTCGCCGAGGCCGTAGAGGCTCGGCCGGTTCGCTGGTGAGGCGCCGCACCGCGTGCTCGAGCGGGAGCCTGCGGCCACGGGTGCGGTCGCGCACCCAGTGGGTGAGCATGTAGGTGGTCATGCTGGCGTCGCAGACGAGCCCGACGTGGGCGCCGCCGTCGCCGAGGCCGTGCACCGTGTCGGGGTCCTCCATCATGTCGAGGAGGCCGTCGTAGGAGTGGCTGCCGTAGTTGAGCAGCGGCCACAGCAGGAACTCGTGGCCGTCGGCCTCGAGCAGCACGTCGTAGGCGACCTCCCACGGGTCGACGCCCCGTCGCGCTCGCGATCGCCCGGATGCTCGTCGTCGGGCGTGGGCTCGTAGTCGAGCGGGTCGCCGAGCGGCGAACACGTGGTCGAGGGCGCGGCGCCCGATCTGGTCCATAGGAACGGCCCGCTGAAGTCGGGCTCCTCGGCGAGGATGCGCGGCCGGATCTCGGGGTCGCGCAGCCGCGCGACCCGCTCGGGGAGCGGCAGGTGGGCGAGCTCGTCGCGGTAGGTGGGCCGGTACTGGAACGGGTTGAGCTTCGACTGGTGCCCCATCAGCACGCCGAAGCAGCGGTTGCCGACCTGCGGGCGGAGCTGGGCGCCGCGGGCGTTGGCCTCGCGGACGGCGTCGAACCACGGCCGCCAGTGGTCGACCTCGGGCCGTCTCCATGACGAGGAACGTGATCGGGCGGGTCGGTGCGCTCGCCCTGGCGGACGAGCCACTCCAGCTCGGGCTCCATGGCGTCGGCGGCGTCGCCGGTGATCTCGCCGCCGACGCCGGCGGGCACCACCTCGAACACGCCCGCTGCCGACCTCGTCCAGCGTCGCCAGCGATGGCGGCGAGCTCGTCCTCGGGGGCGAAGGTGCCGGGCACGGGCTCGCCGTCGGACGTCGCGGTGCCCGGCCGTGCGGCCGGTCGAGAAGCCGAGCGCGCCGGCCTCGCATGCCGTCGCGCACGATGGCGCAGCATCGCGTCGAGGTCGGCGTCGGTGGCGTCGTCGAGGCGCCGCGCTCGCCCATCACGTAGGCCCGGACGGCGGCGTGGGGCACGTGGGTGCCGACGTCGAGGGCCAGCGGCCGGCCGCTCGAGCGCGTCGAGGTACTCGGGGAAGGTCTCCCACGCCCACCGGATGCCCTCGGACAGGGCGCGTGCCGGGGATGTCCTCGACGCCCTCCATCAGCTCGATCAGCTCGGTCGTGCGCCGTCGGGCCGCACGGGGGCGAAGCCGACGCCGCAGTTGCCCAGCACGGCGGTCGTGACGCCGTGCCAGCACGACGGGGTGAGGTCGGCGTCCCAGGTGACCTGGCCGTCGAAGTGGGTGTGGATGTCGACGAAGCCGGGCGTCACCAGCAGGCCGTCGGCGTCGATCTCCCGGCGGGCGCGGCCGTCGACCGCGCCGACCTCGGTGATGAGGCCGTCCGTGACGGCGACGTCGGCGGTGCGGGCGGGCGCGCCGGTGCCGTCGACGACGGTGCCGCCGCGGATCACGAGGTCGTGCATGGCGCACCTCCGAAGGTGAAGTCGTCGCGGTCGATCGCGCTCGGTCGCCTCCCGGTACCAGCCCGACGGTGTGCGGGAGCTGGGTGACGATGTCGCCGGCGGCGTTGTGGAAGTAGCTGCGTGCAGCCGGCGTCGGCCCAGATCGTGCCGGCCAGGTCGCGCTCGGAGCTCGCCGGCGTAGCGGGCCATCGCCTCGGCCGTCACCTCGACCGACCGGCGCCCGCCTCGCCGCATGGCGGCGAGGGCGCTGGCCACGAACTGCGCCTGGGCCTCCAGGATGAGCAGGATCGAGTTGCCGCCCTGGTTGGTGTTGGGCCCGTAGAGCATGAAGAGGTTCGGGAAGCCGGGGACGGCGATGCCGTGGTAGGCGCGGGGCACGCCCGCCCACGCTCGTGGATGGACGTGCCGCCCCGGCCGACCACGTCGATGCCGCACAGGTAGTCGCTGGCGCGGAAGCCGGTGCACAGGACGATGGTGTCGGCCGGGCGCTCGACGCCGTCGACCGTGCGGATGCCCGTCGGCGTGATCGCGCTCGATGGCGTCGGTGACGAGCTCGACGTCGTCGCGCTGGACCGCCGGGAGGTAGTCGCTGGAGATCAGCGGTGCGCTTGCAGCCGAACGGCTGGTCGGGGGTCAGCCGCGCCCGCAGCTCGGGGTCGGGGACCTTGTGCTCGAGGTAGCCCGCGGGCGACGTCGGCGATGGCGTCGCATCGACGGGTCGCCGGCGACGAACGCGGTGGTGCCGCTCGAACAGGTCGTGGAGCTCCTGGCGGTGCCGGGCGGCGTCGTCGGGGTGCGTCGGCGAACTGGCGCTGCTGCTCGTCGGTGTAGGGCGGGTCCTTGCGCGGCAGGATCCACGGGGCGCTGCGCTGGTAGACGTCGACGTGGGCGGCGCGCTCGGCGATCGCCGGCACGATCTGGATGGCGCTGGCGCCGGTGCCGACGACCGCGACCCGCCGGCCGGTGAGGTCGTGGTCGTGGTCCCAGCGGGCCGAGTGGAACATCGTCCCCTCGAAGTCGTCGAGGCCCGGGATCGCCGGGATCGACGGGGTGTGGAACATGCCGATGGCCGAGACGACGACCCGGGCCTCGTGCACGCTCGCCGCGCTGGTCGCGCAGGTGCCAGCGCCCGTCCGTCGTCCGACCAGGTGGCGGCCACGACCTCGGTGCCGGTCCGCACCTTGCGGCGGACGTCGAAGCGGTCGTAGCAGTCCTCGACGTAGCGCGAGGATCTCGGGCTGGGCGGCGTAGGCCCGCGACCAGCTGGGGTTGGGGGCGAACGAGAGGCTGTAGAGGTGCGACGGCACGTCGCACGCCGCGCCCGGGTAGGTGTTGGCCCGCCACGTGCCGCCCACGCCGTCGCCCCGCTCGAGGATGACGACGTCGTCGATGCCGTCCTGGGCGAGGCGGTGGGCGACGGCCAGGCCGCCGAACCCGGCGCCGAGGACGGCGACCTCGACCGCGCGTCACGGCTCGTCCCGCTCGGGCGGTGAGGTCGAGGTCGGCCGCCGCCGGTGTCGACCAGCTCGACTGCACGCCGTCGGGCCGGTACGACGGCCATGGCGACGCCGTGGCCTCGACCGGCGCGGCGCGCCGCCGAGGCCGAGCGGTCGAGCCGGCGAGGCGGCCTCGACGTCGGTCGTGACCGACAGCAGCAGGAACCCCGCGTCGCGGCCGTCGCCGGCCGGCGTCGGGACCTCGCCGAGGTCGACCAGCTCGACGATGCCGGCGCGGGTGGCCGGGTCGCCGAGGAACACCGCCCGAGCGGCGACGGCGCCCGGAGCAACGTGGGCCAGTCGCCCTCGAAGCGTGGTCCATCAGGACCTCGAGCCGAGCCCGTCACGCCAGAACCGGAGGCTGGCGTCGACGTCGGACGCGATGCGGAGTGGTGGATGGCCGGCACTGAATCGGAGTTTAGACTCTGAGTACAAGGTCTCGCCACCGAGGAGGTCGCCGCGTGCGACCGATGCCCGCCGGCATGCGCGAGAAGGTGCTGGCCGCGGCCGAGCTGATCGCCGACCACGGCCTCGACGCCACGAAGATGGAGGACATCGCCGCCGCCACCGGCGTGCCGAAGGCGACGCTCTACTACTACTTCGACGGCAAGGAGGACATCCTCGCCTTCCTGTTCAACGAGATCCTCGACGAGGTCGCGCGGGCCGTCGACGCCGCCCTCCGGACCGACGGCACCGCGGCCGATCGGCTGCGTGTCGCGATCGTCGCCCACCTCCGGATCTTCGAGGCCTTTCCCGCCGCCAGCCGGGCGCTCCAGTTCGACCTCGGCCGAGCGGCGCGGATCCCCCACATCGACGAGCGGATCGAGGCCGCCTACCGCAGGCCCATCCGCCGAGCTGCTCGACGACGGCGCCGCCGACGGCAGCCTCCGCGCCGTCGAGCACCCCCGGCTCGTCGCCGTCGCCATCCTCGGCGCCGTGACGACGGTGGGCATCAACGCCCTCACGCTCGGGCCGCGCCGCTCGGTCGACGAGGTCGCCGACGAGGTCGTCGGCTTCGTCCTCGGCGGGGTGTCGTCGTGACCGCGCGTCGTCGTCGGTGGCGGGTCGGGCATCGGCGCAGCCGTCGTCGCCGCGCAGCTGGCGCGGGGCCTCGAGGTCGTCGTGTGGGACCTCGGCGACGGCGCCGACGTCGCGCTGCGACATCACCACGCCGGAGCAGGTCGACGCGGCGGCGGCCGCCACGCTCGAGCGCTTCGGGTGCCCCGACGTCGTGACCGTCACCGCCGGGATCGGGCACGGCGGGATGCTGCTCGACGCGCCCGCCGACGACTGGGACCACGTCGTGGGCACCAACGCCAAGGGCGCGTGGCTGGCGATGCGGGCGCTCGCTCGGCCGATGCTCGAGCAGGGCGGCGGGTCGATCGTGGTGACGAGCAGCGTCAGCGCCCTGCCTGGCCGACCGGTCGATGGGGCTCTACTGCGCCTCGAAGGCGGCGCTGGACATGGTCGTCAAGGTCGCAGCCCTCGAGTGGGCGCCGACGGTGCGGGTCAACGCGGTCGCCCCCGGGGTCACCGACACCCCGATGCTCGGACCGGCGCCCCGCGACCGGGGCTGGCTCCGCGGCGTCGCCGACCGCACCGCCCTCGGCCGGCTCGGGACGCCCGACGACATCGCCGAGGCCATCCTCGCGGTCCACGACATGCGGTGGACGACCGGGCAGATCGTCGTGTGCGACGGCGGTCTCTCCCGCCGCAGCCCGATCGACCCGGCCGGGGGTCCTCGACGGGACCAGATCGACTGACGCGCCGGCCCCCCGCTTCGCGGCACGGGACGGTCAGGCGGAACCGTCGGTCCATTCGCTGGTGAGCTCGGGCCAGCGCCGGCGAGTGGCGCCATCGGCGGGGAAGAAGGATTCGACCCGGAGCTCCTGAGCCGTGACGTCGATGGGCGTGCCGATCGTCGATATCACCGAGAAGAAGGCCAGCTCGACATCGCCGATGGCGAAGCGCAGATCGACCACCGGCCCATCCGAGGTCGACGGGTCGGGCGTGGCGAGCAGCTCCGCGACATCGGACCGCTCGCGCAGGGTGGCGACGAGCTCGGCGGTGTGCGGGTCGAGCACACCGCTGATCGCCTCCCGCCGCGCCCGCTCGAGGAGCGCCGGCGCCACCGCGGCCCAGTTGCGAACGCTGTCACGGACGGGGCCCGGCTCGATGATCAGCCGCAGGACGTTGGCGTCGGTCGGCACGGGTTCCGGTGCGAAGAGACGGCCGAAGAGGCGTGCGGCGCCGTCGTTGGCCCGCTGGAGGTTCCACGCGCGGTCCATCACCACCGCGGGGAAGGGCTCGTGGCCGGCGAGCAGGCTCGTGAGCGCCTCGTCGACCCGGGCCATCAGCGGACTGGTCAGTGGTTCGAGCGAGTAGAGAGGCGCGAAGCCGGCTGCGAGGAGCAGGTCGTTGCGCTCCCGCAGCGGCACGTCCAGCGCCCGAGCGAGGCGGACCACCATCTGCCGGCTCGGCTGGGCCCGACCCGTCTCCAGGAAGCTGACGTAGCGCGGCGTGGTGTCGGCGTCACCGGCCAGGTCGAGCTGGCTCTTGGCCCGCACGGAACGCCAATGGCGCAGAAGATCACCGAGCCCGCCGCGAGCGGCGGCAGCGGAGGACGACGGCATCGGCACCGAACGCTACGGCGGCGATCGGGGCGTGTCCCTTCCCAGCCGGGGAATCGCCGGGACACCGTGGCGGGGAGAGGCTGCCACCAGCCGGCACGTGCCGGGACGTCCGACCACATCGAGGACACGACCACATGCAGCTGACCATCCAGACCCTCGACAGCGCACCCGCCGACTCCCGCCCGATCATGCAGTCCATCGCCGCGGATCTCGGGTTGGTGCCGAACCTCGCCGCCACCGCGGCGACCTCACCTGCCCTCCTGGCCGGATTCGACGGGCTCCGACGGGCGGTGGGCTCCACGAAGCTCGACCCCGTGCTCCGCGAGGTGGCCGGCCTGGCGGTCGGGGTCGCCGTCGACAACCGCTACGGCGTGGCGTTCCACTCGACGATGCTCGCCGGCCTCGGCCTCGACGACGGCGACATCGATGCCATGCGCGAGGACGCGCCCCATCGGGCGAGGGCGCAGCCGCCACGCACCAGCTCGCCCGCGAGGTCACGCTCGGACGAGGCACGGTCTCCGACGCCACCGTCACGCGGGCGACCGCGGCCGGCCTCGACACCGAAGCCATCCTCGAGATCGTCCTCGAGGCCTCGTTCGCCGGTCTCGTCGGCACGATCGACAACCTCGCCGACCACGTCGACCTCGACGAATTCCTCGCCCCCCGGGCCTGGACCCCGTGAGGACCGTGCCCCCGACCGGGCCCTCACGGCGCCGCCCGGGCGTGAGCGCATGCCCGCCTCCTCCTTCCGGCTCCCCGGACTCCGCTAGGAAGGAGCTGGATGGATGACGAGCGCCGGAAGCTTTCCCTCGAGGAGTTGATGAGCGCCGCGGACAGACTCGAGGCGCTCGCTGACACCGCCGAGCTCATGGGCGACGACGACAACGCGGCTCTGTTTCGGGCCGAGGCATCGCAGCAGCGGCTCCGAGCCATGGCACTGCTCGACCACTGAGAGGCGGGACGGGGGCGACGGCGGCGGCGGGCTACTGCTCGTCTCGCGTCGACGGTCGGCGGTCCGGGTCGTCGACGTTCGTGGCGGGAGGGCCGTGGCGGCGCGGGGCGGTTGTCCCGTCGATGGCGTCGTCACCGGGACCACCCGTGATCGTGTCGCTCCCGAAGTTCCCCCACAGGTGACGTTGCCCGGGCCCCCGTCGATGGGGTCGTCGAGAGGCACCGAAGGCGGTGTCGTCACCGGGGCCACCGCCGATCCGGTCGACCCCGCCGAACCGATGATCTCGTCGTGCCCGGCCCTCCCTGCAGGTCGTCGTTCCGCCGAGCCGCCCAGCACATCGTCGCCGGGACCCCCCACCAGCGTGTCGTCGTTCGCTCCGTGGACGGAGCGAGGGCGGGAGATCAGCGCCGTCCCCGATGAGCACGTCGTTGCCCGACCCGCGACGAGGCGATCGTTGCCGGCCTCCCCGCAGATGACGTCGTCGCCGCCGAGGCCGTGGATCGTGTCGTTCTCGCCGCTGCCGAGGATGACGTCGTCGCCCTGGGTGCCCACGATGTTTCCCGACCCCACGATCGTCACCGGGACCTCTTCCCCGGTGGCCCGCACACCGCGGTCTGCGCCGCCTGCGGGTCCCGCCAACGACCCCACCAGTCCGACGAACAACACCGTGCAAGGCAATGCCGGTCTCTTCACCGCCGTCCCTCCCGTCCACGAGGCCCGAGCCTCGTTCCGAGTGCTCCCGACAGAGTCTCGGGAGACAGTGACATCGTGCTGCCGGTCACTTCGCGGTGGGTGTGGTGCGGGGACGTCCCTAGGTGGCCTGAGCGAGGACCGAGACCACGCGGCGCCGGCCCAGCCGGTGGTGGTCGATCGAGAGGTCGGCGAAGCCGAAGGTGCGGCACCGTCGGGCGAACAGGTGGGCCTGCTCGTCGGTCCAGCCGTGGCTGCCGAGGCCGGTCGCTCCGGGTTCGACCCGACGCTCGAGCGCGAGGAACCGGCCCGCCGGCCGGAGCACCCGGCGGGCCTCCTCGAGCCCGGCGTCGAGGTCGTGCCAGTGGTGCACGGTCGCGAGGGACCACGCCACGGTGGCGGACCCGTCGGGGAGCGGCAGCGCCTCGGCCGTGCCCGCGCGATAGCCGATCACCGGCGTTGCGCCCCGCCTCCCTCGGGTCGCGGCTCGGGCGACACGGAGCATCACCGTCGCGGGGTCGACGCCCACCACCGACGCCGCTCCGCAGGCGGCGGCGCGACGGACCGCGACACCAGGGCCGCAGCCGATGTCGACGACGTCGTCCCCGGGACCGGTGCCGGTCAACCGGACGGCGAGGTCGGCGTCGGCGGTCCGCCCGATGGTGAAGCCGATCGCCGCCACCAGGCCGCCGATGCCGGCGAAGCCCGGGTGGTGGGCATGGTGGTTCGGCGGCAGGGTCGCAGCGTCCGTGGGTTCGCTCATGGATCGACCTTGACAGTTGAACCCGAGTTCAAGTCAAGGTGGCCGTATGGACGACGCTCTGCTGACCATCGGGGAGGTGGCGCGACGCGCCGACGTCGCGACCTCGACCGTGCGGTACTACGAACGGCGAGGCCTGCTGGTCGCGGACACCCGGCGCTCCGGACAACGCCGGTATCGGGCCGAGACGCTGCGCCGTCTCGTGTTCATCGGGATGCTCCAGGACGCCGGGCTGTCGCTCGACGACATCGCGGGCGTGCTCGACGCCGAGCGGGTCGCCGACTGGAAGGCGATCGCCGAGCGACGCCTCGCCGCCCTCGACGCGGAGATCGCTCGCCTCCGGCAAGCGCGGGGCTACCTCGAGGGCGCCCTGCTCTGCCGGTACGACCACCCGGCGACCGAGTGTCGCATCATGGGCATGGAGATCGACCGACGGCTCGCGGGGTCGACGACCGCTCCTGGCTGATCCGGTGGTCGACGAGACCGTCGTTCCGAACGACCGCGAGGCCCCCGCTGCCGTGGCCGGGGCCCGGGGTGTCCCCGGCCACGATGCAGGGCCGCGGCGTGCCCGACGGCTGACCGGCGGATGTCAGCCGTCGGGCGACAGCCGTGCGGCGGGGAGAACGGGACGACCCGAGAGATGAGCGGAGGCGTGGCCGGCCATGGGGGAGGCGAGGTCGGCCACGCCCTCGCTCGCTCGCGGCTGGGGATCGCGAGCGGGGTCGTGACGACGGGGGCGGCTGGGGACGCCCTGGACCTGCATCCGGCCCGCGACCGTTGGGGTCGGTCGGGTCGCCTGGACGGGTCCACTCGTCGTCACGATCTGGGACGCTATGCGTTCACCGGGTGACGTAACGTCATTCCATCCGGGTGATTACGTGGTCAACCGGCTGGTGTCACCTATCGCTGGGGTAGGGAACACCCGAGATCAGCCATCGCCTGCACAGATCGATCGAGCATGGCGCGAGGCAGCGCGGCACTGCGCTCGTCGTCCTGGTCCAGGCCGCCGAGGGCGACGATGGCGTACGCGAACCCCAACAGCGTGGCAGTGCGGTAGTCCTCCCACGCGGCGTCCTCGTCGTACCCCCGCACGCCCTGGCTCGCCAGGCGCCCGAGGTAACGCGCGACGAGGCCGGCCTCGGCTGCGCGCCGGTCGCCCGGCGACAGGCTCTGGGTCACGAAGTACGCCACGTCGCGCATGCCCCGTGACCGCCCGGTGAGCTGCCAGTCGCACAGCCGCACGCCGCCGTCGGCGAAGAACACGTTGTCCAGGCGCACGTCGCCGTGGCTGAGGGTGACGGGTCGGCGGGACAGCGTCTCGGCGATGAGGGGGAGCGCGTCCGCCAGCCCGTCGCCCAGCGACAGCGTCGCCGGAGCCAGCTCGTCGCGGAACCGGGCCCGGATCCCCGGCCAACACACCCGGACCGCCGCCGCGATCTGCCCGGGGAGGCCCTGGTCGACAAAGCGCTCGAGCCAGGGCGCTCGGTCGAGCCCGGCTCCGTCCCAGTGGCGGGCGTGGTGGTCGGCCAGCGCGGTCACCACCTGCTCTGCCCGCTCGCAGGGACAACCGGCAAGCTGGTCGACCGTGGTCGCGCCGCCCATGTCCTCGAGGACGAGGGCGAAGTCGTGGGTGCTCGCGTCGACGACGGCGTGGTAGCAGTCGACGGACAGCGGGGTGGTGGCGCCGAGGTCCCGGTAGAACGCCACCTCGCGGGGATACATGGCGAGCGCCTCGGCCAGCGCTCGGCTCTTGTCGCCGGCCGCGGGGAACTTGACCACCACGCTGGTGGGCCCGTCTCCGCCTTCCCACCGCAGCGTGTAGCGGCGGAGCTGACCGAGAAGTCCGATGCCCACGCCGACCGGGCGGACCCGCACGTCGGCGACGCGGGCGAACGGGCCGACCGTGGGACCGATGACGTTCGTGAGCCACGTGCCGTCGACGTCGTCGGGGGACCGGGGCAGGCCCGCGTCCAGTCCCCTTCGCGCCGCCGTCTGATCCACCACCAGCCACGATCAGACCACGACCACGCTGGGTCGTCAAAGCCGGACGGACGGGATACGGCAGCCGCCCCGGCGGTCCGGCGGTCGAGCCGTCACGCAGTGTGACGACGCCGTAAGGTGGCCACACCTCACCCGTGGGGGGTGGGGCAGGGAGCATGCATGCCTCGACACGGCGTTGGCCATCGATGATCTCCGCGCGCTTGTCGTCTCACCTGCCGCCCCACGCGGTCGGCCGCGACCGCCTCGTCGACGCCCTCGGGCGCCCCGGTGCCCGCCTCGTCGTCGTCACGGGTCCCGCGGGGTCCGGCAAGACCGTCGCCGTGCGGCAGTGGGCCGCCGCCACGTCCGACCCGGTGGCCTGGCTGTCCCTCGACTCCCGCCACACCGACCCCGAGCACTTCCTCGACGCGATCCTGATCGCGCTCGAGGAGCTCGTGCCGGGCGTCCTCGAGGCGACGTTCGACGACGACCCCAGCGACCGGGCCGCCGACCGGGCCGTGGTCCGGGCGGTGCGCCACCTGTCCGAGGGCCCGCCCGCCACCGTGGTGCTCGACGACCTGCACATGATCGACCGCAGCCGCACCACCGACCTGCTGAGCCGGCTCGTCGCGGCGATGGCCGCCACGAACCTGCGCCTCGTGATCTGCAGCCGGTCCGACCCGCCGCTCCAGCTCCACCGGTTCCGGCTGGCGGGCGAGCTCGTCGAGCTGCGGGAGAGCGACCTGCGGTTCCGTCGGGCCGAGGCCGAGGAGTTCTTCGAACGGTTCCCCGAGGTCGACCTGGCGGTCGATCAGGTCGACCGGCTGGCCGAGCGCACCGAAGGATGGGCCGCGGGCCTGCAGTTCGCCGCCCTTTCGCTGCGCGGGCGCGAGGACCCCGAAGGGTTCGTGGAGCGGTTCGCCGGCAGCGACCGGCACGTCGCCGACTTCCTGCTCGACGAGGTGCTCACGCGCCAGCCGGCCGACGTGCGCGACTTCCTGCTCGCCACCTCGGTGCTCGAGCGCCTCCGGTCCGACCTGTGCGCCCACGTCACCGGGCGCGACGACGCCGATGCCCTGCTCCGCCGCGTCGAATCCGAGAACCTGTTCGTCGTCCCCCTCGACAACGAGCGTGAGTGGTTCCGCTACCACCACCTGTTCGGCCAGCTGCTGCGGCGAGAGCTGCGCCTGACCGGTCCCGACCTCGAGCGGCAGGGCCACCAGCGGGCGGCCGAGTGGTTCGTCGCCCACGGCCAGCCCACGCGTGCCATCGACCACCACCTCGACGCCGGCCAGCTCGACGCGGCGTTCGACCTCATCACGACCCAGCTCGGCGAGCAGCTCGGCTCGGGCCGCCACGAGACCGTGCGGTCGTGGCTCGCCCGGTTCCCCGAGTCGTTCGTCGACGCCACGCCAGAGCACCAGCTCCTCCTGACGCTGGCCTACGCGCGGTCGGGTGAGATCGAGGTCGGGCGGCGCGTCATCGAACGGGCGCGTGCCACCGCCACGCCCGAGCAGCTCGACGAGGTCGCCGTGCACTACGACGTGACGGACGTGGCCATGACGGCCATCCTCGGGGACCCCGAGTCGTCCATCTCCCTCGGGCTCGCCGCCTGGGCCCGGCGCGACGAGATCGACATGGCCGCGATGTCGCCCGGGATGGCGACGGCCGTGCGCGAGCTGTGGGGTTACCTGCCCGCGGCGCTGGCCCGCGCCTACGCCCTGCTCGACGACCGCACCGGCGTTCGGCGCTGGGCATCCGTCATGCGCCGCCAGGGGCCCCGGCTCCCGGGCGACCTGGTGGGCGTCCTCGGTGCCGAGGCGTGGGCCGAGGCGCGGAACGGGCGGCTGCGGGCCGCCACCGAGCTGGCCGGGCAGGCGCTCGCGCTGGGCGCGGCGCACGGACGGGGCGCCCGCCGGGCGATGATCGGTGCCCGGGTGACCCTCGCCCACGTCCACCGCGAGCGCGACGAGCTCGACCGCGCCGCCGACGTGCTCGAGCCCCACATCGGTGCGGCGCTGCGCGAAGGGCACGTCGCCATCTGCACACTCGGCGAGGTCGAGCTCGCTCGGGTGGAGTACGCGCTGGGCGACGGCGACGACGCCATCGCCCGCCTGCTGCGGGTGCGGGGCGATCGCGCCGGCCGGGGGATGCCCCGCTTCGTCTCGTCGCTGCTCGACGTGGCCGAGTGTCGGTTGCGGCTGCAGCTCGGCGACCTCGAGCGCGCCACGGACCTGCTCGTCGACATCGCGGAGGGGCCGGAGCGCACGCTCCTCTCGGCCCGGGCCGACCTCGCGGCCGGCCGGCCGGAACAGGCGTGGGACGCCTTGGCCGACCTGCGCGCCGGGCCCGACGACCGCCGGCGGTGGTTCGAGGCGGCGGCGCTGTCCGCACGGGCCGCCGCCGAGGCCGGCGACCAGGCGAGGGCGCGCCGGGTGCTCGGCGACGTCGCGGAGACCGCCCGCCGAGAGGGGGCGCGCCGGACCTTCCTCGAGGAGGGGTTCGACCTGCTCGACCCCGGTGCCGCACCGGCGGCGGTGGGGCACGCCCGTCCGAACGGGCACGTCGGGGTGATCGAGCCGCTGAGCGAGCGCGAGCTGTCGGTGCTCCGCTACCTGCCCAGCCGCCTGTCGAACCGCGAGATCGGCGACGAGCTGTACGTGTCGCTGAACACTGTGAAGTCGCACCTGAAGACGATCTACCGCAAGCTCGACGTCGAGCGCCGCGACGATGCGGTGCGGCGCGCCCGCCAGATGGGCCTCATCTGACGGCGTCGCCGTCGCTGCGGGGGACACCGCGGACATCACCCCCGCAGGGTGGACTGGCGTCACCCGGCCCGCGGTCATGATGCCGCGATGCCCGACATGGCCGAGATCACGCTTCGGTGTCGGGCGGCGCCCCGACTCACCGTCGGGTTCACGGGTTGGCAGGTCGAGCAGCGCGGCCCGATGACCGTCCTGCGACGGGCGGGTGCCACGTCGTCCGACGTCCACGCAGCCCTGGAGGAGGTCGGCGAGCTGGGGCTCGAGCTCGAGTCGTTCCGTCGCCTCGCCCGGTCCTGAGCCGACCCGCGACCTCCTACGAGTGCCCTGTCCACGAACGTTTGCGCCCCGCCAGGCCGGCCAGATTCACCGCTCGCGGCGTCCTCGTCGTCACCGCAGCTACGGCTGCGCCTTCCTCCTGCGTCCTTGCGAGCGATGAATCTGACTCGCCCTGGACGTAGCGAACGTTCATGGACAGGGCACTAGCGGCCCTTGCGGCGCTGCGCGTCCTTCACGATCCGACCGAAGCGCCGGTTGCGGGCCCGGAGCAGGTGCGGCGCCGCGCGCAGCTCGGCGGCGGCGGCCTCTCGCTCGAGCGCCCGCCACCCGTCGAGGCGCTCGGGGGCCAGCTCCCCGGCGGCGACGGCGTCGGCCACCGCGCATCCCGGCTCGCCGGCATGGCCGCAGTCGGAGAACCGGCAGCCCGCCGCCAGGTCGTCGATGTCGGCGTAGGTGGCGGCGACCGCGTCGGGGTCGGCGGTCAGCCCGACGGCGCGGATGCCCGGCGTGTCGATCAACACGCCACCCCCCGGGAGGGGGTGCGCCTCACGGGTCGTGGTCGTGTGCCGGCCCTTGGCGTCGCGGGCCCGGACCGCGCCCGTCGCCATGACCTCGTCGCCCAGCAGGGCGTTGGCGAGCGACGACTTCCCGGCCCCCGATTCGCCGACCAGCACGACCGTGCGGCCCGTGGCGAGGGCGCGCACGGCGTCGATGCCGTGGTCGTCGACGACCGACGCGGTCACGACGTCGACGCCCGGGTGGGCCGCGGCGATCTCCTCGGCGACCGCGGTGGCGTCCTCTGCGAGGTCGGCCTTGGCGAGGATCACGGTCGGGACGGCGCCGGCGTCCCACGCCAGGGTGACGAACCGGTCGATGCGCCCCGCCCGCACCGGCCGATCCAGCCCGCACACGACGAGCACGCCGTCGACGTTGGCCGCCAGCTGCTGGGTGGCGTCACCGATGGCGGCGCGCCGGGTGAGCAGCGACGTCCGGGGCAGGACCGCGACCGGGGCGCCGTCGGCCACCACCACCCAGTCGCCGACGGCGGGTGCCGGGTCGAGGGTGCGGGCGAAGTGGACCTGGCGCACGCCGTCGGGCAGGGCCAGCGCGAGGGCGACGCCGTCGTGGCGCACGACCCGGCCGGGCAGGGCCCCGGGGGTGTCGACCTCGGCGAGGAGGGCGGCCCAACGGTCGCCCCAGCCGTAGGCCTCGAGGGCCTCGTAGGTCACGCCGACCCCCACGCACCGCGCGTCTCAGGCACCCGGATTCACCCTGTGTGGGCGCATCTCGATGACGATCGCGCTCGTTTCGCCTGAACCCTGCCTGATGCGGTACTCGTAGGGGGTACCCCGTGCCCCGTCCGCCCTAGGAGCGTGTCCGTGCCGTTGCTCGAAGTCCATGGTCAGGCTGTCAACGTCATCGATCGGGGTGAGGGCGAGGCCGTCGTCTTCCTTCATGCGTTCCCGCTCCAAGCCGCCATGTGGGACTACCAGTTCGACGCGCTCGACGGTAGCCACCGATGCATCGCCATCGACATGCCGGGGTTCGGCGAGTCGGCCCCGCCGGCGTCACCGGGCGACGCCTCGATGCAGAGCTGGGCCGGCCTCGTCGTCGGCGTGCTCGATCAGCTGGGCGTCGCCGAGGCGACGTTCGTCGGCGCCTCGATGGGCGGTTACCTCGCGATGGCGCTGCTGCGCCACCACCCCGAGCGGGTTCGCCAGCTGGTCCTCGCCGACTCGCGGGCGCGGTCCGACGATCCCGGCGTGGCGCAGCGCCGCAGCGCCCAGCAGGCGCAGCTGCGCGAGGGCACCGAGCCCGAGGTCCTGGCCAAGGAGACGGTCGAGAGGTTGCTGTCGTCCGGATCGATGTCGCGGCCCGATCTTGTCGAGTACGTCCACGCACTGGCTGCCGGCGCGGACGCCGACGGGTGGATCGCGGCGCTCGAGGCCATGAAGGACCGGCCCGACTCGATGCTCCTGCTCCGGCAGGCCGACGTGCGGGCGCTCGTGATCGTCGGCGAGCTCGACCGGGTCACGCCCATCGCCGAGGCGATGAGCCTGCGGTCGCTGCTCAAGGGCGAGCTGGTGGTTGTCCCCGACGTCGGCCACGTGCCGAACGTCGAGGACCCCGTCGCCTTCAACGAGGCGCTGGCGGCGTTCCTCGGCGTCGAGGCCGCGACGGACGCCCCGGACGAGGCCCCCGACGACGCCCCGGACGAGGCGGAACCAGAGGCGCAGCCCGAGGCCTGACGGGGTCGCACGGGCCGGGGCCCGGCCCCGCGCGCGTGCTGCATGTCACGAGCGGTCCGAGCCGCGGGGTGTCTCCGGGTCCCCCGCGGTGGGTACCGTCGTTTGCGCGTGTGTGGATTCAGCGGTGAGCTCGACCTCGCGCGGGTGGCGGCGGATGCCGTCGCTGTCGCGCACATGACCGACACGATGGCCGACCGCGGCCCCGATGGCGCCGGCCTGTGGGCGCAGGGGCCGGTGGCGTTGGGGCACCGTCGCCTCAAGATCATCGATCTGTCCGAGCGGGCTGCCCAGCCCATGGTCGACGCCGACCTCGGCGTCACGATCGTGTTCAACGGCTGCATCTACAACCACCACGAGCTCCGCCGCGAGCTCGAGGCCGCGGGGCATCGCTTCTTCTCCACCGGCGACACCGAGGTCATCGTCAAGGCGTATCGGCAGTGGGGCGACAGCTTCGTCGAGCACCTGACGGGCATGTTCGCCTTCTGCCTCGTCGAGCGCGACTCGGGCCGGGTGGTGCTCGGGCGCGACCGGCTCGGCATCAAGCCGCTGTACCTCGCCGAGGTGGGGGGCAAGCTGCGGTTCGCCTCCACCGTCCCCGCGCTGCTCGCGGGCGGCGGCGTCGACACGTCGATCGACCCCGTGGCGCTGCACCAGTACCTGACGTTCCACTCGGTCGTGCCGGCGCCGCGCACGATCCTGCGGGGCGTGCGCAAGCTTCCGCCGGCGACGCTCCTGGTCATCGAGCCCGACGGCCGCCGTCACGAGACCACCTACTGGCGCACCGACTTCGGCCGCCGCCCCGAGCACGAGGGCTGGTCGGCCCGCGACTGGGAGGACGCCATCCTCTCGTCGCTGCGCACGGCCGTCGACCGGCGCATGGTGGCCGACGTGCCCGTCGGCTGCCTGCTGTCGGGCGGGCTCGACTCGAGCCTGGTCGTCGGCCTGCTGGCCGAGGCCGGGGTCCGCGACCTGCTCACGTTCAGCATCGGCTTCGAGTCGCACGGTGGCATCGAGGGCGACGAGTTCCGCTGGTCCGACGTGGTCGCCGAGCGGTTCGCCACCGACCACCACCGCATCCGCATCCCCAGCGACCGCCTGCTCCCGGCCCTGGGTGGTGCCATCGCGGCCATGAGCGAGCCGATGGTCAGCCACGACGTCGTCGCCTTCTACCTGCTGTCGCAGGAGGTGGCGAAGCACGTGAAGGTCGTGCAGTCAGGACAGGGCGCCGACGAGGTGTTCGCCGGCTACCACTGGTACCCGCCGATGCTCGAGCCGGGCGCGGCGGCCGACGGCGGTGTGCTCGCCTACTCCCGGGCGTTCTTCGACCGGCCCGACGAGGCCATGGACGAGGTCGTGGCCGCCGCCCACCGCTGTCCCGACGACGCGGCGGGAACGTTCGTCAGCGGGCACTTCGCCCGCCCGGGTGCCTCGACGCCGATCGACCGGGCGCTGCGCATCGACTCGGAGGTGATGCTCGTCGACGACCCGGTCAAGCGGGTCGACAACATGACGATGGCCTGGGGGCTCGAGGCACGCGTGCCGTTCCTCGACCACGACCTCGTCGAGCTGGCGGCGGCCTGTCCGCCCGAGCTCAAGGTGGCCCAGGGCGGCAAGGGCGTGCTGAAGGAGGCCGCCCGGCGCGTCATCCCCGCCGAGGTCATCGACCGGCCGAAGGGCTACTTCCCCGTGCCGGCGCTCACCCACCTCGAGGGCCCGCTGTTCGACATGGTGCGCGACGCCCTCACCGACCCGGCGGCCAAGCAGCGCGGCCTGTACGAGCCGAGCTACGTCGACCGCCTGCTGGCCGATCCCAACGGCGAGCTCACCCCGCTGCGCGGCAACAAGCTGTGGCAGCTCGGGTTGCTCGAGCTGTGGCTGCAGAGCCACGGGATCGCTCCGTGATCGCCGGGGGCGACCGTCCCGACCGGCGCCTCGGCGACGACGCACCCGCCACCTACGAGCGGGGCCGCCGCGAGGACGCCGAGGGCATCGCCATGCCGCACCGGCTGGTCGGCGGGTGGGACCGGCACGACGCAATCTCCACGACGAGCTGGCAGGAGCCTCCCGAGCACCTCGTGGCCTCCATGGCCCGCGACGTCGTGGTCGACATGGGCTGGGGGCGGGTCCTGTTCGGCCAGACGTTCCGCTCGGCCGCGGCGATCGTCGCCCACCTGCGCGACGAGGCCGAGGGGCGGCGCGACATCTGCCTGTACGCCCGCGATCCCCACGTGCTGGTGGCCAAGGCTCCGCAGGAGCTGTTCGTCGACCCCTCGTACACCTACCGGTTCTGGCTGCACCGGGCGATGCCCCGCCGCGATCCGCTGCGCGGCGTCGTCGTGCGGGCACTCGCCACCCGCGAGGACGCCGACGCGGTCAACCGCATCTACGTGCGGTGCGGCATGGTCCCCGCGCCGGCCGAGGTGCTGTGGGAGAACCAGCAGGCCCGGCACATCACGTACCTCGTCGCCGAGGACGTCCGCACGGGCGCGCCGATCGGCACCGTGGCCGGCATCGACCACGCCCTCGCCTTCGACGACCCCGAGGGCGGGACGTCGCTGTGGACGCTGGCCGTCGACCCGGCGTCACAGGTCCCGGGCGTGGGCGAGGCGCTGGTGCGGGCGCTCGTCGAGCGCTTCCACACCCGCGGCCGCGCCTACCTCGACCTGTCGGTCATGCACGACAACACGCCCGCCATCGCCCTGTACGACAAGCTCGGCTTCGAGCGGGTGCCGGTGTTCGCGGTGAAGCGCAAGAACGCCATCAACGAGCGGCTGTTCGTCGGCGAGCACGAGGGCCTCGACGACCTCAACCCCTACGCCCGCATCATCGCCGACGAGGCCCTGCGCCGCGGCGTGACGGTCGACGTGGTCGACGCCCGGGCCGGCGAGCTGCGCCTGTCCCACGGCGGGCGCAGCATCGTCACCCGCGAGTCGCTGTCCGAGCTGACCACCGCGGTGGCGATGAGCCGGTGCGACGACAAGCGCCACACCCGGCGCATCCTCGCCCGGGCGGGCCTCCCGGTGGCGGCCGGCCGCGACGCCACGTTCGACCACGACGACCACGCCTTCCTCCACGAGGTGGGCGAGGTGGTCGTCAAGCCCGCCCGGGGCGAGCAGGGGGCGGGCATCACGGTCGGCGTCACCACCGACGACGAGCTCGACGCCGCCCTCGCCAGCGCCCGCGCCCACTGCCCCGACGTGTTGGTCGAGCAGCGGGTGGTCGGCGAGGACCTGCGCATCGTCGTGATCGACCACGAGGTGGTGGCCGCCGCGGTGCGCCGGCCGGCCACGGTGGTGGGGACCGGCCGCCACACGGTGCGCGACCTCGTCGAGGCGCAGAGCCGCCGCCGGGCCGCGGCCACGGGCGGCGAGTCGACGATCCCCGTCGACGACGAGACCGCCCGCACCGTCGAGAGCGCCGGGCGCACGCTCGACGAGGTGCTGCCCGAGGGCGAGCGGCTCGCGGTGCGGCGCACGGCCAACCTGCACACCGGCGGCACCATCCACGACGTCACGGCCGAGCTGCACCCCGATCTGGCCGGCGTGGCCGTGGCGGCATCGCGCGCCATCGGCATCCCCGTCACCGGGCTCGACATGATCGTGCCCACTCCCGAAGGGCCCGACGGCGTGTTCATCGAGGCCAACGAGCGGCCGGGGCTCGCCAACCACGAGCCGCAGCCCACCGCCGAGCGGTTCGTCGACCTGCTCTTCCCGACCACCCGGGCGCTGCCCTGGGGCTGGCGCCCCGACCCACCGTCCGAGCTCGCCGACCGGGTGTGACCGTCCCCGGTCAGGGGAGATACTTGCGGCCATGGTGCTTCTCCCCAAGATCGACGTGGCGTGGATGCTCGACCTGCTCCTCCGGCTGCTGCGCACGCCCAGCCCGGCGGGACGCACCGACGCGGTCATGCAGCTGCTCGGAGACGAGCTGGCCGACCTGCCGGTCGAGCTGGCGGTCACCCGGCGGGGCTCCCTGCTGGCCCGCCTGCCCGGCGAGCACGAGGGCGCCCGTGCGGTGGTGGCGCACGCCGACACGATCGGCTGCATGGTCCGCGACCTGAAGCCCAACGGTCGTCTGGCCGTGGTGCCGGTCGGCACGCACAGCTCGCGCTTCGCCGAGGGCTGCCGGGTCACGATCCTGACCGACGACCCCGCCCGCACCTACACCGGCACCGTCCTGCCGCTGCTGGCCAGCGGCCACGCCTACGGCGACGACATCGACAGCCAACCCACGGGCTGGGAGCACGTCGAGGTGCGCGTCGACGAGCCGTGCGACGACGCCGCCGACCTCGCCGCCCTCGGCATCGCGGTCGGCGACTTCGTCGCCCTCGACTCGCTGCCGATCGTGACCGAGAGCGGGTACGTCAACGCCCGGCACCTCGACGGCAAGGCGGGCGTCGCCGCCGCGCTCGGGGCGCTGCACGCCCTGTGCCGCGACGGCCTGCGGGTTCCTCACGAGGTGCACCTGCTCATCACCATCGCGGAGGAGGTCGGGCAGGGGGCGAGCCACGGGCTGCAGGAGGACGTGGCCGAGATGGTGTCGCTCGACAACGCGGTGTGCGCGCCGGGCAACCACTCGATCGAGAACGGCGTCACGATCCCGATGCTCGACCAGACCGGGCCGTTCGACTACCACTTCACCCGCTACCTGTGTCGGCTGTGCGAGCAGCACGACATCCGCTACGCCCGCGACGTGTTCCGCTACTACCGCTCCGACGTGGCCGCGGCGCTCGAGGCCGGGGCGGAGACCCGCGCCGCGCTGGTCGCCTTCGGCGTGGACGCCAGCCACGGCGCCGAGCGCACGCACATCGACTCGCTCGAGGCCGTCGCCCGGCTGCTCTGCGCCTACCTGCTGTCGCCCCTGACGTTCGCCCGGTGGGACCTCGAGCCCCAGGGCGACCTGCGCGACTTCCCGAGCAACCGCCAGCCCGCGCCGACCGAGCGCTTCGGCGAGCTGCCGGACGATCCACCGGGCGAGTAGCGCAGGCGCTCAGAGCGCGTCCGATGTCACGGCCGCGCCGTAGGTCCGGACGTGGAGATGGTGCGCCCACCGGCCCGCGGAGCAGGGAACCGGCTCGGAAACCAAATCACACCGATGTTGTTTGTCAGACCCCCTCGGGATGATCCCAGACGTGGATCGGGGCCGCAGTGGCCCCCCGAGCGAGGAGGCGGCAGACAGTGGGGTGGAACGATGACGATCGGGACGACGGTGACGACCGGCCCGACGAGCTCGCCCGCATCATGCGGCGCATGGCCGACGGCGACGAGGCCGCCGTGGTGACGATGATCGAGCGCTACCAGGCGCCGCTGGCGGCGGCGGTGCACCGGGCGGCGCGGCAGCGCCGGGCGCGCATCGATCGCGACGAGGTCGACAGCCTGGTGATCGACGTGTGCTTCGAGCTGAAGAAGGTGGCCGGGCACTGGTCTCCCGCCGGCGGGGCTCTTCCGTGGGTCTGGGCCCGGCACCGCGTCGCCAACGTGGTCGACCGGTTCATCGGTCCCTGGGCCGAGCCGCTCGACGACGCTCGGCTGGCGCGCCTCGACGACCGCCCTGTCGAGGGGGCCGAGCCCGTGGCCGACGGCTCGATGCTCGACGCCCTCGACCGGGTGGTCCCCGACCTCGCCAGCGCACGCCTGCTGGCCGAGGGGCTCGACCGTGCCGCCATCAGCATGCGCGATCGCGAGCTGATGCTCGAGTACCAGTACGAGAAGCACTCGGGGAACCGGGCGCCCGCCGCCACGGTGGGGTCGGTGTTCGGCATCCGCGAGGTCACGGTGCGCCAGGCGGCCGGGCGGGCCCGCCGCAAGCTGCTGTCGCTCGCGGCCACCGACGAGTACTTCGCCCCGCTGGCCGAGCTCCCGTTGTTGGCATGAGCGGCCATGTCGTCCCGCTGATCGGGGCGCGCGCGGCCGCCCGCGCCGCGGCGCGCAGCCGGCACCCCGCGGCGCGGACCTGGGTGCCCGACCGGGCGCGGCTGCTCGAGCGACTGGCCGAGCGTGCGGGCCGCCGCGGGGCGCACTGGCCCCGGGTGGCGGCGGCCGTGCTGCTGCTCCGCGGGGTGGCGGGTGACGACCGGGTCGACTTCGCCCGGCGCGTCGGGGTGTCCGTCGGCGATCTCGAGGCCCTCGAGCTGGGGTCGACGCCGCCGTCGGGCGTGCCCGCGTTGCTGCGGCAGGTCCCCGACCTGGTCGACTGGGGGTGGGTCGATGCCGGTTAGAGGACGCGGCCGACAGGTGCAGCGGTGGCGCGGCGGCGCGCCGTCCGAGGACCCGTTCAGGGATTCTGGTACACGCGCACAGGGGTGACGAGGACGGCCGTGCGCCCCTCGGCCACCATCACCCGGTCGTACTCCGCCCAGTCCTCGTGGGCGCCACCGGCCGCGGCGTAGATCTCGCGCAGCAGCAGACGCAGGCCCTCGGCGTCGATGCCGGGCAGCGGGTCGTCGGGTCCGCACAGCTGGATCGACCCCTCGACCGTCACCCACGCCCAGCCGGCCCGCCACGTCAGCGTGGCGCGCGGGTCGGCCCGCAGCAGGTCCAGCTTGCGGGTGCCGCGGCGGGCCACGAAGGCGGCGATCGGCTGACTGCTGACGGGATGGGGCACGACCCCCGCGTTCACCACCGTGGCCTGGGGCGCACCGTCACGCCGGGGGATCGCCACCGACGCCAACCCGTTGTCGAGTGGGATCAACGTCCGCACATCGTCGAGCGACGCCACGTCGACGCAGCGTAGGCGCGCCCACGCGGGCGCGCCCCGGCCGGGGGTTCAGCTCTCGGTCCAGAGCTCGTGCGGGGTGCGATCGCGCGGCCCGGTGAACGGCACCGCCTCGGGCTCGCCCGTGCGCGCCGACGTGTAGGCGGCGCACACGATCTCGAGCAGCAGCCGGCCGAGGAGCGGCCCGACCCGGGGCGTCCGTCGCGCGGCCGCGTCTGCGGCCAGGGCACCCATCTGGTCGAGGTAGCCCAGGTGGTGGAGCTGGTCGGTGGGCAGCCCGCTCGGCGGGCGGGGGACCCGCAGCGGCGAGCCGTTCAGCTCGACCGTCGGATCGGGCACGAGCTCGACCCGCACGGCGCTGGTGGCGCTGGCCGCCTGGGCGTCCCAGACGGGCGCGGCCGCCCGCCACGTGGCCCGCACCTGGGCGGTGAGGCCCGTGTCGAAGGCGAGCGTGATCGTGGCGTCGTCGTCGACCTCGATGTCACCGCCGTCGAGCAGCGTGGCCGTGACGCTGGTGACCCGGGCCGGCGCGGCCATCAGCAGGGCGAGGGCCACCGCGTGGACGCCCAGGTCGAACCCGGCGCCGCCGCCCCACGCCGCGCTCGTGCGCTCGGGCCCGCCCTCGGGTCGGCCCTGGGACAGGCGCACCTCGAGGTGGGTCAGCTCGCCCATGCGGCGGCAGGCGGCGACGGCCTCGGCCACGACGGGGGAGTGGACCAGGTTCTCGCCGTAGGCCAACCTGCCCGTCGCCGCCTCGGCCACGAGCGCGTCGGCGTCGGCCAGGGTGGCGGCCAACGGGGTCTCGACCAGCACGGTGGCGCCGCCGTCGACCGCCCGCTCGGCCTCGCGCCGGTGCAGGGGAGGCGGCGTGGCGACGATCACCGCGTCGGCGTCCCCCGGCAGGTCCTGGTAGCCGACGGGCTCGCCGCCGGCCTGGGCGACCCGCCGGGCCGCGTGGGGGGCCTGGCGCGACGCCACCGGTCCGACCCGGACGTCGTCGAAGACGCCCGCGGCCATGCCGTGGATCACCGTCACCCAGCCGGCGCCGGCGAACCCCACCGTGGTCGGTGTGTCGGCCACGCCGAGGTCAGGAGCCGGTGAGCCGGGCGACGAGGGGCGCCGCGGCGCGCATGGCGTCGGCGCCCTGGACGACCAGGTAGGACGTGTCCCACCGTTCGCGCCGGGCCACGAGGTCGTCGGCGATGTGGTCGATCGAGCCCACCCAGGCGTACGGGTAGGCCGCCAGCTCGTCGGGGGTCAGCCCGAACAGCGGGGCCATCATGTCGAGGGTGCCGGCCCGGTCGTCGGTCACCACGCACCCGTACATCAGCATCTGCATCTCGATGTCGTCGTAGCGGTCGCCCGCCGCCGCCTTCACCCAACCGACCTTCCGGTCGGTGAGCTCGGCGACGCCGTCCTTGGCCGCGGCGGCGTCGACCCGTCCCGAGCGGATGGCGGGGTTGACGCCCACGATGTCGGCCTCGCGGCCGGCCACGGCCAGCACCCGGGGGCCGCCGCCCCCGATGATGAACGGCGGGTGGGGTGCCTGCGCCGGCTTCGGCAGGCCGTCGAGGTCGGTGACCTGGTAGTGCTTCCCCGCGAACGAGAAGGCCCCAGGGGCGAAGAGGCCCTTGAGCACGGCGAGGCCCTCCTCGAGGCGGTCGACGCGGGTGCCCGCGTCGTCCATCGGGATGCCCGACTGCTCGTAGTCGCTCGCCATCCAGCCGGCGCCGACGCCGAGCTCGAGGCGGCCCGACGACAGCAGGTCGAGAGTCGCCATCTCCTTGGCGGTCACGACCGGGTGCTTGTAGTCGTTGTCGAGCACGAGCGTGCCGACCCTCAGGGTGCTCGTGGCGTCGGCGGCTGCGGTGAGAGCGGGGCCGGGGGCGAGCTGCTCGCCGAAGTGGTCGGGGACGAACAGGGTCGAATACCCCAGGTCCTCGGCCTCGCGGGCGAGGTCGGCCCACTCGCCCGCGGAGCCGGCCGTGCTCAGCTGGATGCCGAAGCGGAACCGTCGTGTGTGCGGCATGGCCTCACCCTACGGTGACGACGCCGACCGGTGCCCCGGCCCGGTGTGACGGGTGGAGCGGTGAGCGGGTTGGGTAGTCTTTGACGCCTCCCGCTCCCTGGACGTAATGCGCCGCCTCCTTCCCCGCTTCGTAGCAGTCATCCTCGCCGCAGGTGTCGTCATGGCGCTGTCCGTCGCGGCGATGGCGGTGCCCGCGACGATGATCGATCACGTCGGCTCGGGCGAGCCCGAGCCGATCGAGCTCGGCGCGCTCGCCCAGCGCTCGTACGTGTACTCAGCCGACGGTCAGCTCATGGCGGCGCTGAAGGACGAGGAGAACCGCCAGCCCGTCCTGCTCGCCGACGTGCCACCGCACGTCGTCAACGCCATCCTCGCCGTCGAGGACGCCGGGTTCTGGATCCACGACGGCTACGACGTGCGGGGCATGCTGCGCGCCTTCCGGGCCAACGTCGACTCGGGCGGCATCAGCCAGGGCGGCTCGACGATCACCCAGCAGCTCGTGAAGCTGAACCTCCTCGACGACGACCAGACCCTCGACCGCAAGGTTCAGGAGGTCATCCTCGCCCAACGGCTCGAGCAGCAGATGTCGAAGGAAGAGATCCTCGACCGCTACCTCAACACGGTCTATTTCGGGAACCACGCCTACGGTGTGCAGGCCGCGGCCGAGACCTACTTCGGCGTGAGCGTGAGGGAGCTCGACGTGGGGCAGGCGGCGATGCTCGCGGGCATCATCCGCAACCCGATCCAGTACAACCCGGTGCGCTATCCCGAGCGGGCCGCCGAGCGTCGCATCGTGGCCCTGCGCCGCATGGTCGACGCGGGCTGGCTCACCGAGGAGGAGGGCGCCTTCTGGGAGGCGGCGCCGACCGCGCCCAGTTTCCACCAGGTGCTGCCCAAGCCCAACGACTACTTCCCGTCCGAGGTCGAGAAGCAGCTCCTGACCTCCCCGCAGTTCGCGGTCCTCGGCGAGACCGAGGCCGAGCGACGCGCCGCCGTCTACCAGGGTGGCCTGCGGGTGTACACGACCCTCGACCCGGCGGCGCAGCAGCAGGCCCTGGCGGCACGCGACTCCGAGCTCCCGCTCGAGAACGGCGTCGTCCCCCAACCGGGGGTCAACCCCGAGACCGGCGAGCCGAACCGGGCGACGGCCGCGGTCGTCTCCGTCGAGCCGGCCACCGGGGCGGTGCGCACGATGGTGGGCGGGCCGGGCTTCGACAGCTACAAGTACAACCTCGCCACCCAGAACCCGCGGGGCGTCGGGTCGTCGATGAAGACGTTCGTGCTGGCCACGATCATGGAGCAGGGTTACTCGCCGGACGACATCATCAACGGCATCGCCCCCTGCAACTTCGCCGACCAGTACGAGGAGGGCGGGGTCTACGACGTCAGCAACTTCGCCGACGGCGGTGGGTCGATGGGCACCATCACCGCCGCAACGCTCGCCTCGTCGAACTGCGCCTTCGTGCGGCTGGGGTTGATCGCCGGCAGCGAGAGCGTGGCCGAGATGGCGTACCGCCTCGGCATCCCGCGCACGCGCCCCGCGGCCGAAGGCGCGGAGCCCACGCCGGTGGTGCTGCCGGTCAAGTCCCTGCCGCTCGGCGTGGCGCGGATCACTCCGCTCGAGATGGCCTCGGCCTACGCCACCCTCGCCAACGACGGCGTGTACAACCCGCCGTACCTCGTCGACCGCGTCGAGGATCGCAACGGCCACGTGATCTTCCAGCACCAGGCGACACCCGAGCAGCGCATCGCCCCCGAGACGGCCCGCCTGGTGACGAGCATCCTCCAGCAGAACGTGCAGGGCGGAACCGGCACCCGGGCCCGGATCTCGGGGCAGCCGGCGGCCGGAAAGACGGGCACGAACCAGAACTCCACCGACGCGTGGTTCGTCGGCTATACGCCGGCCCTGTCGACCGCTGTCTGGCTGGGCGGCCTCGGGCACGAGTACCAGATCAGGATCTCGGGTGGGGCGCCGATCACCGGCGGCCAGTACCCGGCGCGGATCTGGGGCGCGTTCATGAACGCCTGGCAGCAGGGCAGGCCCACGGCCGGCTTCCCCGGCCCGCCGGGCCGTCCCGGTGGCAAGACCTTGACCGTTCCCGGCGGCGTCGACCTGTCGCCGCCGCCGGCGCCTGCGCCGCCCGCCCCGCCGCCCCCCGGTCCGCCCCACCAGCCCGCACCACCGCCGCCGCCCGCGCCGCCTGCGGCGCAGCCGACCCAGGACGTCCAGGCTCCGGATGGTGGCGGCGACGGTGACGGGAACGGCGGCGGTGGCGGCGGTGGTCCGGGCTGATGACGGCGTTGCTGCACATCGCGGGTAGGGTCGCCGCCTGATGAGTCGCTGGGACTCGCTCCTCGTCGTCCAAGGGCACGACACCCGTGTCGACCAGCTCACCCACCGTCTCGAGACGTTGCCCGAGCGGGCCCGGCTGGTCGAGGTGGGCGACCAGGTCGCGGCGCTCGACGCCAAGGTCGCCGGCGTCGAGGCGCGCCGCGGCGAGCTGTCGCGCAGCCAGCAGCGCCTGGAGGACGAGGTGGCGTCGCTCACCGAGCGGGCCAACCAGGCCGAGAAGCAGCTGTACTCGGGCACGGTCACCAACCCGCGTGAGCTCCAGGCCCTGCAGGACGACATCGCGTCGATCCGGCGGCGCATCGGCCAGATCGAGGACCAGGAGCTCGAGATCATGGAGCTGTCCGAGCCGGTCGACGCCGAGCTCGCCACTCTCGGCGCCGAACGCGAGCGGCTCGACGCGGAGGGCCGGCAGGTGACGGCCGCGCTCGCCGAGTCCGAGGCGGCCATCGGCGGTGACCTCGACGCGGTCCGCCGCGAGCGGACCACTGCGGCCGAGGCGGTCCCCGACGAGCTGTGGTCCGAGTACGACACGCTCCGGGCCCAGCTCGGCGGCGTGGCGATCGCCCGGCTCGTGGGCTCGACCTGCCAGGGGTGCCACCTGGGGCTGTCCGCCGTGGAGGTCGACCGCATCCGCAAGCTCAGCCCCGAAGAGAAGGTGCACTGCGAGGAGTGCGGTCGCCTGCTCGTGCGCGACTGACGCGCGCCCGCTCCGGTGTTCCTCTGGTTCGCAGGCGGCGCGTTCGTCCTGGTCTGGCTGGTGTTCCGCAGCCCGGCCGTCGACTACCGACTGGTCGTGGTGGGTGCGCTGCTTCCGCTGGGCGAGCTGCCGTTCGGGTCGCCCCGGGTCCTGCACAGCATCACGGGGGCGGTGGCGCTCCTCGCCCTGGCCATGGTGCTGACGCCACGCCGGCGCCTGGTGCAGCGCCGGTTGGTGGCCGTGCCGATCGGCGTGTTCGTGCACCTGCTGCTCGACGGGATCTGGACCGACACGCAGGCGTTCTGGTGGCCGTTCGCCGGCCTGGCCTGGAGCGACGCCCCCCTGCCCGAGTTGGCGCGCGGCGGCTTCGCCATCGTGCTCGAGGTGTTCGGGGCGGCTGCGCTGTGGTGGTGCTGGCGACGGTTCCGGCTCGACGAGCCGGACCGTCGGCGCCGGTTCCTGCACACCGGGCAGCTCGACCGGGACGTGGTCGGGCCGTGACGGGCGCCGTCCTGTGATCGTCGTCGTCCGCCACGGGCGCACGGCGGCCAACGCGGGTGGGCTCCTGCTCGGTCACGCCGACCCGCCGCTCGACGACGCGGGCGTGCGGCAGGCCGCCGCGCTGGCCACGGCCTGTGCCGCGCTCGACGTCGCCCGGGTGGTCACCAGCCCCTTGACCCGGTGCCGGGCGACCGCCGACGCGGTGGCCGCGGGCCTCGGACAGGCCGCGCCGGTCGAGGTGGACGACCGGTGGATCGAGCTCGACTACGGCGAGCTGGACGGGCGCCCGCTCCGCGACGTGCCCGCCACGACGTGGGCGGCCTGGCGAGCCGACGTGACGTGGGCGCCGCCCGGTGGCGAGTCGCTGGCCGCCCTCGGGTCCCGGGTGCGAGCCGCATGCGCCGACCTGGCCGGTCAGGCCGCCCACCGCGACGTCGTGGTCGTCAGCCACGTGTCGCCGATCAAGGCCGCCGTCGCCTGGGCCCTGGGCGTGGGTGACGAGGTCGCCTGGCGCATGTGGGTGGCACCGGCGTCGATCACCCGCATCGGCGTCGGGCCCGACGGATCGCCGGCGCTGCGCGGCTTCAACGACCTCGCTCACCTCGCCGGGTCCGACTGACGCCCGCTGTCGCCAGCGCAGGCGCGGGACCGCCTCGATCGGGGGGTCGAGGCCCTGGGGCGTCGCTCTCGAAGGTGATCTGACCGCTCGGCCGGGCCGATTCGACTCCCGGAGCGCGGGCACAGGTTCCCGAGGCGGTTGACAGAGGGCGGACGCGGACGGTCCGCTGGACGGCGTGGCGAAGACGTTCGCGACCATCGACGAGTACATCGGCTCGTTCCCGCCCGAGGTCCAGCCGATCCTCGAGGACGTGCGTGAGACGATACGCGGCGCCGCGCCCGGGGCCGACGAGACGATCGGCTACGGCATGCCCGCGTTCCGGGTCGACGGCCGGAACCTCGTGTACTTCGGGGGGTGGAGGCACCACGTCGGCCTCTACCCGCTGCCCGAGGTGGACGGCGCCGACGCCGACCGGCTCGCGCCCTACCTCGCCGGGAAGGGCACGGCGCGGTTCCCCCTCGCCGAACCGATCCCGCACGACCTGATCGCCGACCTCGTGACCCGCCTGCTGGCGCAGCGCGAGGGTGGCGTGCGGTAGACGGGTCAGGGCCGGCGGCCGTCCAGGCGGATCGTCCACCGATCGACGCTGTCGACGATCAGGTGGGAGCCGCTCCAGGGATCGCGCGCCAGGGTGGCCCGCACGTCATCCTCGGACGCGGCCTCCATGGCCAGCACGACGCGGTGCTCGTCGGCCAGCGGGCCCCCGAGCACGACGAGCCCCGACTCGACGAGGCCGTCCATGAAGTCGGCGTGGTCGTCCCAGCCCGACTGCTGCTCGAGGGGTGACGACGGATCCCAGTGCGGCCCGCGGCGGCGGAGCACGACGAAGAAGGTCACGTCGTCTCCCTACCCGATCGCCGCCACGGTCACCGGTACGCTCGGCCGCGCCGAGACAGGAGGAGGTCCCGTGCCCGACCGTGCCGAGGTCGCCCCCGCCGTCGTGGCCAGCCTGCGAGCGATCTGTGTGGCCCTGCCCGAGGTGCGGGAGGAGGAGGCGTGGGTGGGCACGCGCTGGCGGGTCCGCACCAGGACCTTCGCCCACGTGCTCGCCGTCGCCGACGGATGGCCGCCGGCCTACGCCCGCGCCGCCGGGATCGACGGCCCGGCGACGGTGCTGACGTTCCGGGCCCGCGGTCCCGAGCTCGAGGCCCTGGGGGCCGTCGGCCCGCCGTTCTTCCGCCCGCCCTGGCACCCCGAGGCCGTCGGGATGGTGCTGCCCGACGACCCCGACTGGGACGAGGTCACGGAGCTGCTGACCGAGAGCTACTGCACGCTCGCCCCGCCCGCCCTGGTGGTGCAGGTCGACCGCCCGGCGGGGTGAGCGGTCGCCCGGCTCGTGCTCGCCGCGTTCTGACCCGCCCGGCTTCGTGGCCCCGACGTGGCCCGATCCCAACGTGCAGCAGCAACTGCACCTCGACCTCGCGGTCGACGACCTCGACGCCGCTCACGAGCGGGCCGTCGCCCTGGGCGCCCGCCACCTCGACAGCCAGGAGAAGTTCCGGGTCTACGCCGATCCGGTCGGGCATCCCTTCTGCCTCTGCCGCTGGTGACGCCCCGCCCTGCGGGTCATGCTCCGGGCTGATCGCTGCGCAGGCGATCTCGCCATCGGGTGTCACGATCAGGAGCAGGCCCTCCTCCGGTCACCGAGGCGGTTCAGGCACCGGCACGGGTGAAGGTCACATGCGTGACCCCGCTGGGCGAGGAGGTGGCCTCGATCTCGTAGTCCTCCTCGAGGCCCTCCAGTCCGTCCCAGAGGCCGACGCCTCGGCCGAGCAGGATCGGGACCACCGCGACGTGCATGTGGTCGACGAGCCCGGCAGCAAGGAGGTCGCGGATCACGGTGGGACCCCCGCCGATGCGGACGTCCTGGCCGCCCGCAGCGTCGCGGGCCGTCTCGAGCACGTCGGCGGGCGAGGCGTCGATGAAGTGGTACGTGGTGCCGCCCTCCATCTCGATCGACGGGCGTGGGTGGTGGGTGATGATGAAGGTCGGTGTGTGGAACGGCGGGTTGGGACCCCACCAGCCCTTCCAATCCGGGTCCTCGTGCCATCCGGGCGGGCCGAACTTCCCGGCGCCCATGATCTCGGCGCCGATCCCAGGACTGAACAGCCGCAAGAAGGCGTCGTCGATGCCGCCGGTGCCGCCGGGTTGGCCCTGCCGCTCGTGCCACCACCGGGTGGCGAACATCCACTCGTGCAGCCTGTCGCCGGCGTGGCCGAACGGTGCGTCGTGGCTCAGACCGTCGCCGGTGGCGAACCCGTCGAGTGAGACGGAGATCTGTTGGACGCGGGCGAGTGACATGGCTCGTGCTCCTTCGGTCGTCGGAGGGTGAGTGCTCGTCGGTGGTGCGGAAACCGAGGTCGGTCGCGGCATTCGGGTCATCGCCGACCCAGGTTCTGCACCCCTGAGTCGGAGCCACCGACGCGTTCTCGACACGCGCCGTGCCATCGGTTCCATGCCCAGGGGATGGACCGGATCTGCGCCGGGGAACGCGAGGGTCACGCTGCACCGTGGGGCCCAGGCGACCATGCACCTGGAGCTCGTCGGCGAATCCCACGCCGCCAGAGTGCCGAGGCCGGCAGGCACCGTCGTCACCCCCGGCGGTGACTCAGTCCCAGCAGAGGCAGAACGGGTGGCCGACGGGGTCGACGTACACCCGCCAGTTCCCGCCGTACTGGAGCTCGGGCTTGGTCGCACCGAGGGCGAGCACCTTCCGCTCGGCCTCGTCGAGCATCGCCTCGTCCACCGTCACGTCGATGTGGAACTGCTGCGGGTAGGCCGGGTCGGGCCAGCGCGGTGGCTGGTAGTCCGTCGCCAACTGGAAGCTGAGCAGCACGGTCTCCCCATCACGCAAGCTGACCCATTCCTCGTCTGCATAGGTGATGTCACCACCGACGAGCTCCCTGTAGAACTCCGCCAACTCACGCGGCTTCGGGCAATCGAGGACGACCGCGCGCATCTTCGCGATTCCAGCCATGCGCCCATCTTGCCAGCGAGCGCTGGCCAGCATCGGTTGTCAAGGAGTTCGGAGCGGGCCGGGTGCACGTGCGGTGCTGCGCGATCATATCCCGGTGCGTGCCTCGACTGGGCTGGTAACGCAGAGCGACCGCCCCCGACCGGAATTCCTGGCGCCCCACGAGCTTCAGCTCGAGCCGCTCGCTCAGGCCGGCGAACAACGTCGGGCCGTGGCCCGCCACGATGGGCTGCACGACGAACTCGTACTCGTCGATCAATCCCAGATCCGCCAAGGCCAGCGGGAGGGTCAGGCCGCCCACGGACAGGCCTCGGCCAGGCTCCCGCTTGAGCTGCTGAACGGCTTTCTCCAGGTCACCCTGCACGAGCTCCGCGTTCCAATCGACCCGGTCCAGGGTGCTCGACACGACGTACTTCTTCGCCCTGTCGATCGTCCGGGCGAAGGGGATCATCCCGTCATCCATCCAGTCAGGCCACGTTCCCGTCGCCGGCCGCCGCCACGCTGCCTCCATCATCTCGTAGGTCACCCGGCCGTAGAGAAGGGCATCGGCTCGTTCCAGGTTGGCGGCCCAATAGCGATGCGACTCGTCGTCCGGGTGGCCCACCCGGTGATCGCAGCAGCCGTCGAGGGTGACGTTGATGGCGTAGCGGAGCGGTCTCATGGGTTGCTCTCCCTTGCTGCGGTCGCAGGCACCTGGCGGACCCTGATCAGGCCGGCACCGCCGCCAGTTCTCATCGGTCCCCGGTCGGATCTGCTGGTAGGGCGCGAGGCATCGCGCAACCGGAGGCATCGGGGGTCTACCCACCGATCCCTCGTGCTGCGTCAGGTTCTCGATCTGAGCACGGCGACCTCGGGGAACTCCTCCGGCGAGCCGTAGCCGGCCTTGACCAGCCAGCGGATCACAAGGAGGCATCGCATCGACCACCATGCGCGGATCAGGTCGCGGTCGACGTCGCTGCCGTAGCCGGCGATGACGTCGCCCAGGTGTTCCTCGTGTGCGAGCGTGAGTGTGGCGAGGTCGAACAGCGCGTCGCCCTGGGACGCCTCGGACCAGTCGATGATGCCGGTGACCTCGTCGCCGTCGACGAAGATGTGGGTGATCTGCAGGTCGCCGTGGATGAACACCGGTGTCCACGGACGGAGCACGGTCTCGGCGAGCCGGCGGTGGCGCGTGACGACGTCGGCGGGCAGGACGTCGTTGGCGACGAGCCACTCGCACTCGACGTCGAGCTGCGTTGCAAGCTCGTCGACGCTCCGACCGGGCCATGGCGGCAGCGGAGCGTCGTGCACCCTTCGGACGGAGGCGCCCGCCGCGGCCCACGCCGCGGGCGAGGCGGTCGACGGCTCCTCGAGGCGACCGAGTGCCGTCCCCGGGACGGCGGCCAGCGCGAGCACCGGCGGCTTCCGCCAGAGGATCTCCGGCGTCGGGACCGGAGCCACGGCCATCGCCTCGACCTCGACGTCGGTGCGTGCCTGATCAGCGTCGATCTTGAGGAACACGTCGCCGACGCGCAGGGTCGCGCGCTCGAAATGGGCGACGACGACCTCGACCTCCTCCACGTCGGCCATCATCGCGGCAGGCCACCTACGTCGCCGGATACATCCTTCCTGCAGCGGTCGATCCGGGTGGACCCGCAGCTCGTCACGCCGTCGGTGTCGTTGCCCCAATGCGCCGAATCCCGGGCGACGACGTCGGAGCGTGACACGCTGTGTACCCGTGAGTTGGGACCGGATCAGTTGGGCGTGGGAATGGTTGAGCTGGTCGCGAGTAGCCGGAGCGTTGGTGCTGGTCGGCGGTCTCTCGGCCGTAGCCGCGTTCCTCGCTGGCCAATTCGACCTGGCACCGCCGAGACTTGGTCAGGCCCTGCGCCAACCCCGCGGAGACCGATGATGGGGCACTGGATCCTCGCCGGACTGCTCGGCGGCACCTGGGGTGCCCTCTTCGTCCGATGGTGCGCTCGCCGTGACGCCGCATGGCATCAGAGGCACACCATCGCCCCATCGCTCGAGGTTGTCCGCTACCAGCCGTCGGATCCTCGCCGGATGGTGGTGATGCGCGAGTGCGATGACGGAGTGTTCCGGGCGAGCTGACTACTGCCCCTCTACGGAACCGTAGAGGGCAGATGGACGCCTCGGATGGGGGTGCAGGTGCGGCCTTCGCGCGCGTTTGCCCCCACAAGGTCGCCGCCTGCGATCACAGAACGACAGGCCCGCCGACCGTCTCACCCCGGCACGTGTTCTTCCTCGCCTGTGGGCTCCAGATGCGTCTGCAGGCCCGCATTCATCTCGTCGAACCAGTACATGAACACCGGCGATTCTTCCCGCAACAGCTGGAGCATGGGCGCGAACAGCGACAAGTTGTAGTGGAGGGCGATCAGGTCGAACTCGCTCTCGAAGGCTGGCGGAGGCACCGGGACTCCGTCACCGAAGAAGTACGCGTAGCCCCTCCAGTTGAAGCCTGCGGAGTCGAGCGCGCTTCTCGAAGAGCTGGATCCCTACGACGGCCCCGGCGCTCGTGATGGGTCTGGAGGACCACATCAGCACGGCGTAGTTGTCAACCTTGAAAGACGGCACTGTGGCAGCTCCTGAGTTCGACCGACGTGGTTCGCACGGATCGAGTGTGAGCCGTGCAGCGCCCGTCAGCCAGCGGTTCACGCTTCGGCCGCCGGTCCATCGATCACGAGTCCGCGGCCATGCGGCGGCGACATCGTCCCGCTGGCCGGAGGTCAGGAGCGTCGGTCAGGGCTCGTCGGGCGGGAGGTCCAGCTGGAGCATCGCCACTCGAGGCCTGCGATCGGCGTTCCACGACGGGTTGATCGGTCGCGACCCGACCGTCGACGTGCTCCCACCCCGGGCGCGGGCCGGGGACTCGGACTGCGTGGGGCCGGACGACGTTCCAACCGTGGCCGAGGCGCTGGCCATCCCCGACTCCCGGCCCCTTCCGCGCCGCCGTCGCCCTCGGGATCGCCGGGCTGCGGGTGGGCGAGGTTCTCGGCATGACGGTGCGCCGCGTCGACGTCGACCGTCGCCGGGTGGCCGTCGACGAACAGTTGCAGCCTGACGAGCACGGTGTATGGCGGCTCACGACACCCAAGAACGACAAGGAGGGATGAGTGACGGTGAGCCGGCCTGTAAGCCGGATTCTGTAGGCGGTTCCCTTGCGGTCGCCGCCCGGTGGCCATCCATCTTTGCGGCCTACCTGGGGACATCGGCCGGGCCGGCCGTCCCACGCTTGGCCTTGCTCCGGGTGGGGGTTGCCAGCCGCCGGGGTCGCCCCCGACGCTGGTGCGCTCTTACCGCACCGTTTCACCCTTGCCTGTGCGGGCCACCGGTCTCCCGGCGCCCCGCCATCGGCGGTCTGCTCTCTGTTGCCCTGAACCGGCAGGTCGCCCCGTCCTGGCTCTCGCCAGCACCCGTGCCCTGTGGAGTCCGGACTTTCCTCGACCCGGCCGCCGGAGCGACCGGACCGCGGCCACCTGGCCGGCTCACCGTCACCACCAGTGTACGGGCGGTACCGGCGCTGACGAGTCCCGACCCGACCCGGTCGGTCCCGAGGCGATGGGTTCCGGTCGGGGGAGGGTGAGGCGATGGGTTCCGTTGGCGCGACCATTGCCTCGCCCTCGGTCAGATGGAACCCATTGCCTCGCCAACCGGCGGTCGGGCGCCGACGGTGAGGCGTCACGGGCGGCTACGAGCGGAGCCAGCGGAGGACGGCGAGGACGCGGCGGTGGTCGGTGTCGGACTCGGGCAGGTCGAGCTTCATGAAGATGTTGCCCACGTGCTTCTCGACCGCCCGTGGCGTCACGACCAGCGCCGACGCGATGGCCGCGTTGGTGCGGCCCTCGGCCATCAGCGCCAGGACCTCGCGCTCGCGGGGCGTGAGCGCGGCGAGCCCGTCGGTTCGACGCGACGCGGCCAGCAGCTGGCTCACCACCTCGGGATCGAGGGCCGTGCCGCCGCCGACCACCCGGCGGAGCGCGTCGACGAACTCGCCGACGTGTGCGACGCGGTCCTTCAGCAGGTAGCCGACGCCGTCCGATCGGTCGGCCAGCAGGTCGGCCGCGTACCGGGTCTCGACGTACTGCGAGAACACGAGCACGGCCACCGACGGATGCCGCCGGCGCAGCTCGATGGCGGCACGCAGCCCCTCGTCCGTGTGGGTCGGTGGCATGCGGATGTCGACGACGGTGGCGTCGGGAGGGTCGGCGTCGACGGCCGCCAGCAGGGCCCGGGCGTCGCCGACGGCCGCCACCACGTCGAACCCCCGCTCGGCGAGCAGCCCGGCGAGGCCCTCGCGCAGCACCACCGAGTCCTCGGCGATCGTCACGCGGGGCCGGGGGGCGTCGGGCCGGTCGATCATCCCGCCATCCTGCGTCATCCGGCCGCGAGGGGCAGCTCGACGACGGCGTCGGTCGGGCCGCCCCGGGGGCTGGACAGGGTCAGGTGGCCGTCGACGGTCCCGACGCGCTCGGCCAGCCCGGCGAGCCCACCGTCGTCGGCGACGTGCGCCCCGCCGCGGCCGTCGTCGGAGACCTGCACCCGCAGGATGCCGGCCTCGGCCGTGACGACGATGGCGGCCCGGCTCGCCCCGGCGTGCTTGGCCACGTTCGTGAGCAGCTCGGCGGCGCAGTAGTAGGCGATCGTCTCGATGGCCGGTGACGGGCGGCTGGCGATCCGGACCTGGAGGTCCGTCGGGACGCCGCTGCGGGCGGCCAGCGTGGCGAGCGCGTCGCCGAGGCCGCGGTCGAGCGCGGGCGGGTGGATGGACCGCGTGACCTCGCGTAGCTCGGCGATGGCGTCGATGGCGTCGCGATGGGCCCGTTCGAGCAGCTCGCGGGCCCGGGCCAGCTCGGCACTGTCCGGCCCCGCGGCGGGCCCGGTGTCGGGCCCTGCGGCGGGCCCGGCGACCAGGGTGGGGTCGAGGACCTCGGTGGCGTCGTCCCCGGGGTCGCGGTCGCGGGGACCTCCGCCGGCCGTGTCGGGTGCGGACGGGATGTTGGCGAGCCGGTCGCGGGCCATGTCCAGATGCATGGCGAGGGCGACCAGCCGTGCCTGCGTGCCGTCGTGGAGGTCGCGCTCGATGCGTCGCAGCGTGGCGGCCGACTGGTCGACGGCCTGCGCCCGCGTCACCTCGAGGTCGTCGACGCGATCGGACGTGCGGGTGGGGCCGAGCAGGCCCCGGACGAGCAGCCGGTCGGCGGTGGCGAACACCCGGGCGACCCAGGGAATGACGAACAGCAGGACGATGCCGGCGGCCGACAGCGCCAGCGCCCGAGGCCACGTGTCGAAGTAGAACTCGCCGATCTGCAGGCCGGAGTGGCGGACGACCCCGGCCCGGTCGGTGTTCTCGGGGTCGAACACGCTCCACCAGATCGGGTACGTGACCCAGGTGGCCGAGATGCCCCAAACGAGCACGAGCGAGTAGGCACCAGCGATCGTCACGGGCGTCGACAGCAGGATGAACGCGATCGCCCGCCACCCGTCGACGTCGCCGTAGCTGGCGCCGAGCCAGCCGAGGAGGCCCCGACGGCGAGCGCGCCGGCGCGGCGTCGCCACCGGCTCGTCGAGCAGGGCCCCCGCCAGGCGACGAGGCACGGCGGCATACGTGCGAGCGGCCCGGACGGTCAGCCCGAACAGCAGGAGGCCGACCAGCACGGGGATGAGCACGATCGACAGCCAGACCAGGGTCGCCAGAGTCCCGAAGGCGAAGGCCGCCAGGATCGAGCCGACCATCAGGTAGGCGTAGTCGCGCCACGCACGGGCGCTGACGGGGGCGTGGCGGAGTGTGCGCCAGAGCGGTGGCCGAGACGGGGACGGCGGCGGGGCGGCGGGGTCGCCGCCGGCGCCCGGATGGGGCGCCGGCGCCGGGGCGAGGGGAGTCACCATGGACCCATCGTCGGCCGGATCGGCGCCGTGGCCAATGGGGCGACCCACCGGCCGGCCCGTTCGGTTCACACCACCCTGGTCGCCCGCCGCGGTCACCCCTTGGTGAAGAAGATCTGGAACTCGAAGGTGCCCTGGTCCTTGATCGACACGACCGAGAATCCGGTCGGCGGGTCGATGTCGAAGTCGGTCAGCGTCACCGGTGCCTGGCCGACCACCGCGGCGGTGCCGCCCGACAGCTCGGCGTCGACCGTGAGCGTCACCGGTCGCGTGACCCCGTGGATCGTGAGGTCACCGGTCGCCTCGGCCGACACGCGCTCGCCGCCGGCGGCCCCCGCGGGCAGGGCGATCGGCCCGGTCAGCGAGAACGTCGCCGTCGGGAACTGGTCGGACTCGAGGCCTCGCGACCCGAGGGCGCCGTCGCGGGTGCCGCTGTCGCTCTGGAGCGTGGTCAGGTCGACCTCGATGTCGACGGCGGTGACCTCGTCGCCGGTCACGGTCATCGTGCCGGTCACGTCGGGGGTGCGGCCGACGGCGGTGTTGCTGCCGATGCTGGCCAGCTCCTCCTCGACGCGGTAGCCGGCCCAGGTGCCCGAGAAGTCGTCGAAGGAACCGATGGACGTGTCGACCGACCAGTCGCCCTCGATCCCGTCCCCGGCCGCGGCGTCTCCGGACGCCTCGTCGAGGGTCTCGCCCGCGGTCGCGATGTCGGCCTCGGGTGGGGCGTCGTCGCGGATCAGGAACCACCACCCTGCGAACCCCGCCACCGCCACCACGAGGACGGCGACGCCCGCGATGATGCCGAGCGTCCGTCGTCGTGAACGTGCCATGTGTCCTCCTGGGGTGTCCGAATCGCCGGTCCGTGTGGCAATACGTCGCGGCGTCAGAATCGGATCGCGCTGAGGTCGGGCTCCCACCGGGCGGCCCGGTCGACAGCCTCGCGCCACCGGTCGCGGTCGAGGGCGCGGGCGGGCTCGACGACGCTCGCCGGGCGCCACGTGGCTGCGATCTCGTCCCAGTCCGACCACGTCCCGATGGCGAGCCCGGCGAGGAAGCCCGCCCCGAGGGTCGTCGCCTCCCGCTCGGGCGACACCTCGACCGGGCGTCCGGCGGCATCGGCCACGGCCTGCACGAAGGTCGGGTTGCCGCTCATGCCCCCGTCGATGCGGAGCCGGTCGAGCGCCAGGCCCGTGTCGGCCTCGGCGGCCTCGACCAGGTCGGCGCCGCGTTGGGCCACGCCCTCGAGGACGGCCCGCACGAGCTGGGGCCGCCCGGTCCCGCGGGTGATGCCGAACAGGGCGCCGCGAGCGCCGTAGTCCCACCGCGGGGTGCCGAGACCGAGCAGGGCGGGCACGTACACGACGCCGTCGGACGTCTCGCAGGCGGAGGCGACGTCGTGGGACTGCTCGGCCGTGTCGATGACGCCGAGGTCGTCGCGCAGCCACTCGACGTTGGTCCCGGCCGCCAGCATGACGGCCTCGGTGCCCCACATCGTCTCGCCGGCGCGGCGCCAGGCGATGATCGGGAACGTGCCCTGGGGGCCCTGCCGGTCGGCGACGGGCGGCTCGGGCCCGACGCACACGTCGAGCATCCCGCCGGTGCCGAACGTGATCTTGGCCATGCCGGGCAGGACGCACCCCTGCCCGACCAGCGACGCCTGCTGGTCGCCCACGAGGGCGGCGATCGGGGGCGACCCGTCGAGGGCGGTGGCGACGCCGACGATCCCGCTCGAGTCCACGATGGCCGGCAGCGCCCGGACGGGGATGCGCAGCGCGTCGAGCACCTTGCCGTCCCACCCCGTGTGGCGGGCGTCCAGCAGCCCCGTGACCCCGGCGTTGGATGCGTCGGTGGCGAACACGTCGCCGCCCGACAGGTGCCACGCCACCCAGGCGTCGACGGTGCCGACGCAGAGGTCGCGGGTGCGATCGGGGTCGGCCGCCTCGAGCAGGTGGGCGGCCTTGGTCGCCGTCTCGTTCGGCGCGAACCGCAGCCCCTCGCCCTGCCAGACGAGGCAGTCGCCGACCGTGCGCAGGTCCTGCCAGCCGAGACCGGGGCCGACCGGTTCACCGGTGGCGCGGTCCCAGGCGATCGTCGAGGCCCGCTGGTTGGTGACCCCCACGGCCGCCACCGGCCCGCCGGCCGCCAGCGCGGCGCGGGCCACGTCGAGGGCCGCGTGGGCGAGGGTGGCCGGGTCGAACTCGACCAGCCCGGGAGCCGGGGAGGACGGCAGGACCGGGCGGTGCTCGACCGCGGTGACCGTGGCGTCGGGGCGCACGACCGCAGCCCGCACGCCGGACGTCCCGACGTCCACGACCAGGATGGGGCCTGCCTCTGCGCTCACGGCTGGTGACACGGCACGACAGTCTGCCCGAGGTCCGCGTCGACGTGCGTCACCAGCCCGTGGGGGCGGCCCAGGGCGACGGGAGCCCGAGCTTGCCGGGGTTGAGGATTCCGTGGGGGTCGAGGGCCGCCTTCATGGCCACGAGCACCTGGTGGGCCGGCCCGAGCGCCTCGGGCATGAAGCGACCCCGGTTGAGCCCGACGCCGTGGTGGTGGCTGAGCGCCCCGCCGTGGGCGAGCACCGCGCGCTGCCCGGCGTCCCACAGCTCGCGGTAGTACGCATCGCGCCGCTCGGCGTCGACCTGGCCGGCGAACGTGAAGTACAGGCACCCACCCGACGGGTAGCTGTGCGACTGGTGCGCCGAGGCCGCGAGCGTCCCCTCGACGCCCTGCAGTGCGTCGAGCGTCGCCCGGTAGATGGTCGGGAGGTCGGCCCACGAGCCGGCCACCTCCATCGTGTCCACCGTGTAGCCCTTCGACGTCAGCGCCTCGAGGGCCGTCACGTCGTTGCGGTGGGACAGCCAGTGCTCGACGTGGGCCTCGTCGCCGCGGTGGCCCCCGACCCGCAGGCACTCCTCGGCCAGCAGCTCGAACGAGGCGTCGACCAGCGTGCCGTCTCCCTCGTCGAGCGCCAGGAGCAGCGCCTTGTCGCCCGTGTGGTACGTGCGGTCGGCCTCGGCGGCGTCGTAGAGCCGGAGGACCGCCGGGTGAGCCCCGCGCTGGACGACCCGGCGCATCACCTCGAGGCCGACCTCGAACGAGCCGAGCAACCACGCCCCACGGCGCTCCCGGGCGGGGGCGGTGTGCAGGCGGAGGCGGGCGCCGGTGATGACGCCGAGCGTGCCCTCGCTGCCGACGAAGACCTGCGTGAGGTCGGGCCCGACCGCGGCCCGTGGCCAGCCGCCGGTCGTGATGCGGGTGCCGTCCGCGAGGGCGACGTCGAGGCCGAGGACGATGTCCTCGATCTTCCCGTAGCGGCCGGAGAGCTGGCCGGCACCCCGGCAGGCGAGCCACCCTCCGACCGTCGACAGCGCCACCGACTGCGGCCAGTGGCCGACGGTGACGTCGTGGTCGGCGCGCAGGTCCCTCTCGAGGACATCGCCGAACGTGCCGGGGAGGACGTCGAGCACGAGCGAGGTCGGGTCGACGTCCACGATGCCGGCCATCCCGGTGAGGTCGAGGACCACGCCCCCGTGGAGCGGCACCGAGGCTCCGCACACCCCGCTGCGGCCGCCGGCGGCCGTCACCGGGACGCGGGCCTCGTGGCACCGCGCCAGCACCGCGGCCACCTGGGCAGCGTCGGTCGGTCGGGCGACTGCGGCCGCCAAACCCGCGACCTGCCCCGTGGTCGCCCACGACATGGCGAGCGGCCACCAGTCGCGGCTCGCCTCGGCCACCGCCCCGGCCTCGACGGTGACGTCGGCGCAGACCGAGCGGAGGCGGGTGAGCAGGTCGTCGCCGACCGCCACCCGCTCGGCGTCGAGCCGGGGTGTGGCCGCCGCGGCGCCGCCCGCGATGGCGATCGGCGGTGTGGGAGCGCCGGGACCGGCAGTGGGGAGGGCGTGGGGCGCGGTCATCGGTCCGATCCTGGCACGCGTGCTGCCTGTCGGCTGCCTGTGGCGCTGGTGCTCCGGCACCGATCGCGCCAGGTGGGCTGCGACGAGCAGACGCCGGCGTGGCTCCGACCGGCCGTCCGGTCAGCCGCCGGCGGCGAACACGGCCACATCTGGCAGGCCGGGGACCTCGCGCTCGCGGGCAGCCGCGGCGACGTACCGCGCCACCTGCTCTGCCTGCTCGGCCGGCGTCCACCCGAGCTCGGCGGCGACGAGCGCGGCGACGTCGGCGGCCGCCGCCGCGGTGGCGGCCGCGTCGCGCAGCCGGGCCCGGGTCCTCCGGGCGAGGACGTCGTCGAGCGTCGTCGCCATCTCGTAGCGCGTCGCGTAGACGGCCTCGGCCCGGATGTACGGGAGGCCGGGGACCAGCGGTTCGCCGAGGCTCGGCTCGGCCGCCACCATGGCGGTGAGCACCCCGGTCTCGCCTCCGTAGCGCTCGGCGAGGTGGCGGTGGGTGGCGCTGGCCTCGGCCCAGCCGTCGGCCCCGCGGAGACGCAGCTTCCGGGTGCGGCTGCGGCCGGCGAGGCGGGGGAGCGGGTTGCCGGCGTCCGCGGCGGCGGCCAGCGCGGCGTCGACCGCGTCCTCGGCCATCTCGCGGTAGGTCGTGAGCTTGCCCCCGACGACCGTGACCAGCCCCGACGGCGAGGTCGACACACGGTGGCGCCGCGACATGTCCGCCGTCCGCGTGCTGGTCGCGTCGCTCACCAGGGGACGGAGCCCCGCCCAGGTGCCGAGCACGTCGCTCTCGTCGAGCGGGTCCGTGACCGAGTGGTTGATGGCGGAGAGCAGGTAGGCGATGTCGTCGGCTGTGCACTGCGGATCGTCGACGGCGCCGTCGTAGTCGGTGTCGGTGGTGCCGATGTAGGTGACCGAGCCCGGCCCGCCCACGGTGCCGTCGGCGCCCGGCCACGGCACGACGAACACCGACCGCCGGTCCTTCGGGACCGGGACGACCGCGGCGATGTCGTTGCGCACCTTGTCCCACGGCACCGTGATGTGGATGCCCTTGGCCGGCCGGATGCTGTCGGGGTGCGCGCCCTCGTCCAGGGCGCGGACGTCGTCGGCCCACACCCCGGTGGCGTTGACCACGACCCGGGCGCGCACCTCGATCTCGCCGCTGTCGGGCCCGGCGTCGACCACCGCCCCGGTCACCCTGTCGTCGGTCTTGACCAGGCGGGTCACCCCTGCGTGGTTGACGACGGTGGCGCCGAAGTCGAGTGCGGCGGTCCGTGCCAGCGTGAGGGTCAGGCGGGCATCGTCGGTCTGGGCGTCGTAGTACAGGTAGGCCCAGGCCAGGCGGTCACCGAGGGTCGGCATGTGTGCCCGGGCGGCCTCGGCCTTCAGGCGGCGGTGGACCTTGCCGATGCGCAGCCCTCCGGTCAGGTCGTACATCCACATGGCCGAGCCGAGCGCGCGGGCGACCTGCTTGGGGATGATGCCGCCCTTGCCGGTGAACACCGGGATCAGGAACGGCAGGACCTTCACCAGGTGGGGGGCGTTGCGCAGCAGGCGCTGGCGCTCGTGCAGGGCTTCGTAGACGAGGCGGACGTCGCCGTTCTGCAGGTAGCGCAGCCCCCCGTGGACGAGCTTCGACGACTTCGACGACGTGCCGGAGGCGAAGTCGTCGCGTTCGACGAGGGCGGTGCGCAGCCCGCGTGCGGCGGCGTCGAGGGCGACGCCGGCGCCGGTGATCCCGCCGCCGACCACGAGCACGTCGAACGTGCCGACGCCGAGGCGGGTGAGGTTGTCGGTGCGGTCGAACGTGCCGAGGGGCATGGGGGAGGTCTCCTGGGTCCTCGTCCGAGACTAACGGCGGGCGCTCTGGGTGCTGCCAGGGTTCCGCCTGGTCATGGCCGCGTGAGGCATACGTCACGTCGCCGAGCGGCCCGTGCTGGTGGCACCCGGCCCGGTGGGCTCCGGACCTGCGCCAATAGGCCCTTGCGACCGCCTGGATCGGGTGCCAAGATCGGCCGTCCTCCGGCTGCGGAGCCCGTGGGCCACTCCGTTGCGTGCGGGTTTGCGCGCGGCCATCTGGGGAACAGAGACTCCGATCTCGTGGCACGCCGTTGCGGCGCTGCCCGTCGATCGCGTACGACACGAATCAGTCACAGGGAGACATTCCCGCCATCATGAAGCTGACATGGCGACAGCACGCTGCCTGCCGCGGGCTCGACCCGCTGATCTTCTACCCCGTCACCGACGACGAGGCCGACGATGCGAAGGGGGTGTGCGGAGGGTGTCCCGTCCGTGAGACCTGCCTCGAGCACGCGCTCGCCGTACGCGAGAAGGAAGGCGTCTGGGGCGGAGCCACCGAGCGCGAGCGCCGGCGCATCATCCGCCAGCGCCGCCGGGCCTCGTAGCCGCGGATGACGTTCGAGGGGTGGGCTCCCGTCATCGGCACGCTGTCGTCGGGGGCCGACCTGACGGCCGACCGGGCGCACGCCGCGATGGCCGAGATCCTCGACGGCGCGGCGACACCGGCCCAGATCGCGGGGTTCATCGTGGCCCTGCGCATGAAGGGCGAGACCGTCGACGAGCTCACCGGCCTGCTCGACGCCATGCTCGCCGCGGCCGAACGGGTCGACCTGCCGGCCGATGTGTCGGTGGTCGACATCGTGGGCACCGGGGGTGACCGAGCCCACACGATCAACGTCTCGACGCTGGCGGCCCTGGTGGTGGCCGGTGCGGGCGGACGCGTGTGCAAGCACGGCAACAGGGCGGCCTCGTCGTCCGCCGGCAGCGCCGACGTGCTCGAGGCGCTCGGCGTCCGCATCGACTGCGGGCCCGACGAGGTGGCCCGGTGCGTGCGCGAGGCCGGCATCGGGTTCTGCTTCGCGCCGCGGTACCACCCCGCCATGCGTCACGCCGGGCCCACCCGGCGCGAGCTGGGCGTGCCCACGGCCTTCAACATCCTCGGACCGCTGGCCAACCCGGCCGGTGCGCGGCGGCTCATGATCGGCGTGGCCGACGGGACCATGGCCGAGCGGATGGCGGGCGTGCTGGCCCGCCGGGGCGCCGAGCGGGCGCTGATCGTGCACGGCGACGACGGCCTCGACGAGCTCACCATCTCGACGACATCCCGCGTGGTCGACGTGCGAGCGGGGTCGGTCGAGACCTACACGGTCGATCCCACCGCCCTGGGGATCGAGCGCGCCCCCGCCGGATCCGTGGTGGGGGGCGATCCGGCCACCAATGCCGCCCTGGCGCGGCGGGTGCTGTCGGGCGAGCACGGCCCGCATCGCGACATCGTCACGCTCAACGCCGGCGCCGGCCTGGTCACGGCCGGTCTCGCCGACGATCTCGAGGCGGGCCTGGCGGCCGCGCGGGCTGCGATCGACGACGGGCGGGCTGCACGGTGCGCTCGACGCACTGGTCGCGGTGTCGAACGCGGACACCGCTTCTGGCCCCGCCGCTTGACGCTCGTCACACCCTGCCCTTGACTGACGACGTGGGAACCGATCCAGCCGCCGTGAGCGGCGACCCCACGCGCGACCGGTTGGTCGCCGCCGCAGCCGAGGTGTTCGCCGAGAAGGGCTACGACCGCGCCGGCGTGCAGGAGATCGCCCGGCGCGCCGGGTTCACCACCGGTGCCATCTACGGGCGGTTCCGGGGCAAGGCCGAGCTGCTGGCGGCGGCCATCGAGGCTCAGTCCGACGACGAGTTCGAGCAGCTCTTCGCCGAGCACCGCTTCGCGGGGGCGGCGACCGACATCCTCACCACCGTCGGCTCGCACCTCGTGACCGAGGAGTTCGACAACGGCCAGGCCCTGCTGCTCGAGGCGTTCGTCGCGGCCCGGCGCGACCCCGAGGTGGCCACGCTGCTGCGCGGCGCCGTCGAGGAGCGCCGACGGCAGCTCACCGACCTGGTCGAGGAGGCCAAGGCCACGGGCGACGTCGACCCCGAGCTCGACACGCTGTCGATCGTGCGGTTCTGCCACGCCGTGGCGTTCGGGTTCCTGCTGTTCGGGGCCGTCGACCTCGAGCGGCCGGGCGACGAGCCGTGGGAGGAGCTGATCACCCGCCTCGTGCGGGCGGTCGGCCGGCCGGACGCGCCCTGAGGCGAGCGCGACGCGCTCACTCGATGCCGAGGTCCCACATCGAGTCGAGGTCGTGGCGCGAGTAGGCCTGGAAGGCGATCATCGTCGTGGTGTGGACGACGCCGTCGAGCGACGAGATGTGGCGGGTCACGACCTCGGCGAGCCGCTCGTGCTCGCGGACCCGCACGATGGCCACGAGGTCGAGGTCGCCGGTGACCGAGTAGACCTCGGCGACGCCGTCGACGTCGGCGATCTCGGGCCCGAGGTCCGCGATGCGGTCGGGGGCGGCGTGGATGAGCACGAACGCGGTCAGCACGACGCGCAGCGTAGACCCGCGCCCGCCGCCGGTCGGCGCCGCCGCCGGCGCGGCGGGAGCAGCTCTGCGGCCAGCTGGGCGGCACGCTGCGCGGCGTCAGCCGGCGACCCGCAGGGGACGTGGTCGACGGTGTGGACGGTGCGCAGCAGGTGGCGGACGCCGGGCCCTGCGTCGGTGGCGAACAGCGCCCGGACGGACCGTCGCACGTCGGGGGCGGCGTCGACGCGCAGGGCCGCCCCCTGCGCGTCGCGCAGCACGTAGACGCCGGGGCCCCGCGGCAGGTGGGTGGTGAGGCGCAACTTCGCAGCCGGCGCGTGGCGGGCCAGCGCGGGCAGCTCGATGAGGTCGTCGAGGAGGGTCACGCCCAGGCCCGCGGCCCGTTCGAGCAGCGCGTGCAGCAGGTCGGCGGTGGCCAGCACGTCGGACAGGGCGCGGTGGCACGGGCGGTGGGCGAGCGCCAGGGCCTCGGCGAGCGTGGCGAGCCGGAGGTCGACGGCGTCGTCGCCCACCAGGCGACGAGCCAGGGCCAGCGTGTCGACCGTGCGGGCACCGACGGTGGCGCGGTCGGTGGCGGCGAGGGCCGCATCGAGGAACGACACGTCGAAGCGCAGGTTGTGGCCGACGAGGACGGCCCCGGCCGCGAACTCGGCCAGCGCGGGCAGCACGGCCTCGACGGGCGGCGCGCCGCGCAGCATCTCGTCGTCGATGCCGGTCAGCGCGGTCACGGCCGGCTCGACGGGCGCGGTGGCGGCGACGAAGGTCCGGAACGTGCCCAGGCACTCGCCACCCCGGTACCGCGCCGCGCCGACCTCGGTGATCGCGCAGGTGGCGGCCGACGCGCCGGTGGTCTCGAGGTCGACCACGCAGAACGTCACCTCGTGCAGCGGCGTGGCGAGATCGTCGGCGCTGCCCTCCATCGGGTCCCGACCTTAGCGAACGTGTGTTCCGGCGGACAAGCGTTCGCTCCGGGACGTGGTCCGTGAGCGCGTCCCGGTCTCCCGGCGAGCTCGTGGGCGCTCGGTAGGCTGCGCCCGTGGCCAACCGATACCGCTGCACCGCCTGCGGGAACCTCACCCGGTTCGACGTGGTGACGTCCCGACGCACCCGGGCCTACCACCACTTCACGGTGGGTGGCGACCTGCGCATCGAGGACGAGGCGGTGCTCGACGAGCAGGTCGAGCAGGTCACGTGCCGCTGGTGTGGCACGGGGACCGCGGTCGAACGCCTCGAGGCCGGCACGGCCGAGTCGGCGGCGGGCTCGGCTTCGGCCGTACCCGACGTGGGGGCGAGCTGAGCGACGCGGCCGGCGTCATCCGCCGCGCGGTGGAGGCGGCGTTCGCCGTCGCCCGCGCCGGCCTGACCGCCGACCCCGTCGTGCCGCCGCCCACGGCGCTGCGGCCGTACCTCGCCTTCGCCAAGCTGAACCCGCGGTCGCTCGACGCCATCGCCCGGGTCGTCGACGGCGACGACGCGTTCCGGGCCCGGGTGGCGGCGGCCGTGGACGAGGACGACGTGGGCCGGGCCGGTTGGCTGTGGCTCGCTCGTCCCGACGGCTGGGGCGACGAGCTCGCCGCGCTCGAGGCCGATTCGTCCGCCCGTGCGGCCGACGCGGCCGAGCAGCGCGAGGAGCGGGCCGCCACGCGCCGGCTCGCGGCCGCCCAGGCGGCCCTGGCCCGCGCCGAGGAGTCGGCCGCCGATCTCGCCGCCGAGGTCGACGCCCTCCGGAACGGGCTGGCCGTCGAGCAGGCCGCCCGGCACGGCGCCGACGCCCGGCTCGCCGAGCTCGAGGCGCACGTGGACCAGCTCACCGTCGAGCGCCGCGACGCGGTCCGCAGCCTGAAGGACACCGACTCGCGCCTGGTCGAGCGGGGGACCCAGCTCAACGCGGCCCGGGCCCGCATCAGGGCGCTCGAGGCGGAGCTGCGCGCCGCGTCGCCGCCGGTGGAGCAGGCGGACGTGCCCGCGCCCGCAGGCGACCCGACGCCCGCCCCTGGCCCACCGGCGGCGTCCGCCCCCCTGGCGCCGCCCCCGGTCGCCGTGCCCGCCGTCGTGGTCACCGGGGTGGCGCACGCCGCCGCGGCCGCCGCCTCGCTCGCCGACGCGCTGGCCGCGGTGGCCGAGGCGCTGGAACAGGCCCGCGAGGACGCCCGCGCGTCCGCCCCGGCGTCGGTCGCAGGGACAGCCGCGGGGTCCGCGCCGTCCGCGCCCGGCGCGACCGCCGACACGCCGCAGCGGGTGCCGCTGACCCTGCCGGGCGGGGTGTTCGACGACTCGGTCGAGGCGGCCGAACACCTGCTGCGGGCCCCGGGCGCCGTGCTGCTGGTCGACGGCTACAACGTGACGATGACGGGTTGGCCCGACCTGTCGGCCGCCGAGCAGCGCCGGCGGCTGGTCGCCGCGGTGTCCGACCTGGCCCATCGCACCGCCACCGCCGTCGAGGTCGTGTTCGACGGCGCCGAGGTCGAGCCGCTGTCGATTCCGGCGCCGATGCGCTCGCTGGTGCGGGTGCGGTTCTCGGACCCCGGTGTCGAGGCCGACGACGTGATCATCGACATGGTCGGCCGCATCCCGGCGGCGACGCCCGTCATCGTCGCGTCGAGCGACAACCGGGTGCGGACGGGCGTGCGCCGCCGCGGCGCCAACGTGCTCCACGCCCGCCAGCTCGTCGCGGTCCTCCGCCGCTGACGGCCGTCTCGGTGTCACACCCCCTGCGTAGGGTCGCTCGTGGGACGGCCACGGGTCGCCGGTCCGGTGCCCGATCGTCACGAGGAGACCACACGTGTCACACCCCCACATCCCCCGAGCCGAGGGCGAGCCCCTCACCATCGACTGCGACGAGTGCGCCATGCAGGGCACGAGCGCCTGCACCGACTGCGTGGTCACGTTCATCTGCTCGCGCGAGCCGGGCGAGGCCGTCGTCGTCGACGTCGCCGAGGAGCGGGCGCTGCGCCTGCTGTCGGGGGCCGGCCTGCTCCCCGGGCTGCGCCACGTCCGCCGTACCGGCTGAGCCGGCACGCCCGTCGCGGGCGGCTGAGTTGCCGCCGGGGCCGGGTGTCGGCACGATGGCCCGGTGCCCACGGCCGTCCTGCCGCCTCGACGCATCCCCGCGGTCGACGACCTCGTCGCCACGGGCCGGGCCGCAGGCCTCGACGCCGTCGGCGTGACCGCAGCGGTCCCGTTCGCCACCACCCACCGCCACCTCACCGACCGCAAGGCGGCCGGGCTCCACGGCGGCATGCGCTTCACCTACCTGCACCCCGACCGTTCCGCGGATCCCACGTCGGCCCTGCCCGACGCCCGGTCCCTGGTGGTCGGCGCCCGCAGCTACCGCCGGGCCCTCGGATCACCGGTCGAGGTCGGCGCCCGGGGGGACGGACCCGCCGCCGGCCGACCGGTGGCCCGCGTGGCCCGGTACGCGTGGGAGGACCACTACGGCCCACTGAAGGCCGCCCTCACCGCGGTGGCCCGCCAGCTCAAGGCCGCGGGGTGGCGGGCCCGGGTCGTGGCCGACGACAACGCCCTGGTCGATCGCGAGGCGGCGTACCGAGCCGGGCTCGGCTGGTACGGCAAGAACGCCAACCTGCTGCTCCCGGGTGAGGGCAGTTGGTTCGTGCTCGGCTCGGTCGTCACCGACGCGCCCCTTGTCGCCGGCAGGCCCCCGCCGGCACCCGTCCCCGACGGGTGCGGGACGTGCTCCCGCTGCCTCGACGCGTGCCCCACGGGCGCGATCGTCGCGCCGGGCGTCGTCGACGCCCGCCGGTGCCTCGCCTGGCTGCTGCAGGTCGAGGGCCCGTTCCCCCGCGAGCACCGGGTGGCCCTGGGCGACCGCATCTACGGCTGTGACGACTGCCAGGAGGTGTGCCCGCCGAACCGGCGCCTCGATCGGGGCGGCGCGGCGGCGCCCCCGACCCAGGCCGCCCGGGCGGGGGAGGGGGCGCACGCGACGGTCGACGTCCTCGACCTGCTGGCGGCCACCGACGACGAGCTGATGGCCCGGCACGGCCGGTGGTACATCCCCGCACGCGAGCCCCGCTACCTGCGCCGCAACGCCCTCGTCGTGCTGGGCAACGTGGGCGACCCGGCCGACCCCCGGGTCGCATCCGCCCTGGTCGAGGCCCTGGCCGCTCCCGATCCCCTGATCCGGTCCCATGCCGTGTGGGCGGCGCGCCGCCTCGGCCGCGACGACCTCGTGGGGGCCTCGGGAGCGAGGATGGACGCCGATCCGCTGGTGCGCGCCGAGCTCGACGCGCCGCTCGACCCCCGCTGAGCGAGGACCGCCCGCCGTGCCCCACCTGCTCGTGACCAACGACTTCCCGCCGAAGGTCGGCGGCATCCAGTCCTACCTGTGGGAGCTGTGGCGCCGGCTCGACCCGTCCACGTTCACGGTGCTGACCACCCCGTACGAGGGCGCGGACGCCTGGGACGCGGACCAGCCGTTCCGGGTGGTGCGCACGCCCGAGCGCGTGTTGCTGCCCAGGGCGTCGCTGGCGCGTCGCATCGATGCCCTGGCGGCCGAGGTGGGGGCCACGCTCGTGGTGCTCGACCCGGCGCTGCCCGTCGGGCTGCTGGGCCCCCGCCTGTCCACGCCGTACGGCCTCGTCCTGCACGGCGCCGAGGTGACGGTCCCTGGCCGGATCCCGGGCCTCCGCTCCCTGCTGGGACGGGTCCTGCGCGGTGCGTCCGAGGTGATCGCGGCCGGCGGCTACCCGGCGGCCGAGGGCGAGCGGGCGGCGGGGCGGTCCCTGCCGGTCACGGTGGTGCCGCCCGGGGTCGACGTCGATCGCTTCGTGCCCCTCGACGCCGAGGCGCGGGCCAAGGGCCGGGCCCTGTTCGACCTGCCCGCCGACGCCCGCGTCGTGGTGAGCGTCAGCCGTCTGGTGCCACGGAAGGGCATGGACGTGCTGATCGAGGCGGCCGCCCGCCTGGCACCCGACCACCCCGACCTGGTCGTCGTCATCGGGGGCTCGGGGCGCGACCGGGAGCGGCTCGACCGGCTCGTCGCCCGCCGCGGCGCCCCGGTGCGGCTGGTGGGCCGGGTCCCCGAACCCGACCTGCCCGCCCTCTACGGGTGCGCCGACGTGTCGGCCATGCTGTGCCGCAACCGTTGGGGAGGCCTCGAGCAGGAGGGCTTCGGGATCGTGTTCCTCGAGGCGGCGGCGTGCGCCGTGCCGCAGGTGGCGGGGGAGAGCGGGGGTGCGGCCGAGGCCGTCGCCGACGGGCGGACCGGGCTCGTGGTCGACCCGCCCGACGACCCGGCGGCGGTCGCCCGGGCGCTGGCGGGGCTGCTCGACGACGACGGGCGACGCCAGGAGATGGGCGCGGCCGGACGCGAGCGGGCGGTGCGCGAGTTCGGCTACGACGTGCTGGCGGCGCGGCTCGCCGGAGTGCTGGACCGGTGGTGAGCCGCGGGACCGGCCGGCCCGACGACGAGGCGGTCGACGCGGACGCGACCGACGACATCGAGGCGGAGGAGGATGCCGACGACGAGGTGGTCGATGCCGACGCCATCGACGCGGACGCCGACGACGACGAGGTGGTCGGCGCCGTCCGTCGCCCGCGGCGTCCATGGCCCCCCGATGCGGGCGCAGGCGAGGCGATCGTGCGGGCCGACGTGTGGGCGACGGTCGTCTTCGCCGTGGCCTCCACCGCGGCGGCCGTGGCGCCCGATCCCCTCGAGTACGTGGCGGTGCCGGTCGACCTGGTGCTGTTCGTCGTCGGGTGCTCGGCGTTCCTGTGGGCCTACGCGGTGGCCATCGGCCGCAGCCGGTACGACGACCTGACGATGGCCGGGGTGTTCTTCCTCAGCGACCGGGTCGCGCCGGCGCGGGTCACACGCACCTTCCGGGTGCTGCTGGCGGTCCAGGTCGTCGTGGCGTTCGCGACCGCGGCGGCCCGCCCGTTCACGGCCCTGGCCTTCGGCGTGCTCGTCCCCGTCCTCGGCCTCGGGCTCATGGCGCTGTGGGGCGCCCGCCACGGCGTGTTCCCCGCCAAGGCGGCACGCCTCGACGGGTCGTGACCGGTCGTGACCGGGCGGCCCCGCGGCGCGCACTAACGTTCCTGCGTTCGTTCGACACAGGTCAGGGGGCCCGACGCGATGGCTGACGAGGCGACGCAGCAGATGGTGGTCGGCGCGTCGCCCGAGCAGACCTGGAAGGTGCTCGTCGACTTCGACGAGTACCCGACCTGGGCGACCGACCTGAAGTCGGCCGAGGTCGTGGCCCGCGACGACGAGGGACGTCCGCTCGAGGTGGCCTTCCGGGCGGCCGCCATGGGCCGTTCCACCAGCTACCGCCTGCGCTACGACTACGCCGAGGCGCCCGATGTGCTGGCGTGGAAGCTGGTCGAGGGCGACATCACGCGCAAGCTCGACGGTTCGTACGTGCTCGCCGCGGTCGACGGCGATCCCGACAGCACGCTGCTGACCTACCACCTCGAGGTCGACCTGCTCCTGCCGCTCCCCGGCTTCGTCAAGCGACGGGCCGAGAGCCGCATCGTGTCCACGGCCCTCCGCTCGCTCCGCACGCACCTCGAGAGCTAGCCGAAGGATGGGGGCGGTTGGGGCGACGGCAGGCGGACCCACGCGGATCCTGCTGTTCACGGGCAAGGGCGGCGTCGGCAAGACCACCGCGGCGGCGGCCACCGCGCTGCGCTGCGCCGACGCCGGCCTGCGCACGCTCGCCCTGTCCACCGACCCGGCGCACTCGCTCGGCGACGCCTTCGACGTCCCGCTCGGCCCGCTCGTCGCCCCCGTGGCCGACAACCTGTGGGCCCAGCAGCTCGACGCGCAGGACCGCATGGAGGAGGCGTGGTCCGAGATCCAGCGCTACCTCGTCGAGGTCTTCCGCTGGGCCGGGGTCGAGGGCCTCGAGGCCGAGGAGCTGTCGGTCGTCCCCGGCCTCGACGAGATCTTCGCCCTCAGCGACATCAAGCAGCACGCCACCACCGGCGACTGGGACGTCCTCGTCGTCGACTGCGCGCCGACGGCCGAGACGATCCGGTTGCTGTCGCTGCCGGACGTGCTGGGTCGCTACATGGAGCGCGTGTTCCCGATGGGCCGCCGGCTCAACAAGGTGGTGTCCCCGCTGGTGTCCCGGATGACCAGCCTGCCCGTGGCCGGAGACGACGTGTGGGCGGCCACCGAGCGCTTCCACCAGCGGCTGGCCGGTGTGCGGGAGCTGCTCACCGACGGGCGCCGCACCAGCGTGCGCCTGGTGGTGAACCCCGAGCGCGTGGTCATCGCCGAGGCGCGCCGCACCCACACGTACCTGTCGCTGTTCGGCTACCACGTCGATGCGGTGATCGCGAACCGCGTGTTGCCCGACGAGGTCAGCGACCCGTGGTTCGCCCGCTGGAAGGCCGCCCACGCCGAGCACCTCGCGGCGATCGACGACGGCTTCGCACCGGTACCCGTCCTGCGGGTCCCGCTGCAGCCGGCCGAGCAGGTGGGTCACGAGGCGCTGCGCGGGTTCGCGGACGCCCTCTACGGCGACGAGGACCCCACGGCGCGGTTCGGGCGCCGCGAGCCCCTGCGGGTGCGCCAGCGCGGGAGCGAGATGGTCCTCGAGATCGACCTGCCGTTCTCCGACCGTGACGAGCTCGAGCTCGGCCGGGTGGGCGACGAGCTGCTCGTCCGCGTGGGCCCGTACCGCCGGGCGGTCGTGCTGCCCGACAGCCTGCGGCGCCGGCAGGTCGGGGCGGCCCGGCTGCGCAGCGGACGGCTGACGGTGACGTTCGGCGCGGCCGCGCCTGCGGGCGACGAGCCCGCGGTCGTCGCCACCGCCGCCGCGGTCCCGGGCGTGGCCCCGGCGACCGAGCCGGTCCGGTAGGCCGCATCGCACACGAGCGAGGAGCGCACGATGAGCCCCAGCAACCTCGACGGCGACACGGCGGCCGGCGCGCAGGCGCGCGCCCGCGAGGGTGTCGAGCACCTGCAGACCGCGGCGCCGCGAGCTCATCGAGGCCGCCCGTGCCGCGCTCGACGTCGCCGAGGAGGTCGTGAACGACCCCGAGACGCTCGCGACGCTGGCCGGCACCCTGGCGACGGTGGGTGACGTGGCGCGACGGGTCACGGGGGCCGGCGGCTGGCCGGCGCCGGGTGCCGGCCCGGTGCGCCACGGCGGCGACGGCGCGAGCGCGGCCGACGACGACGCGCCCCGGGTGCAGCGGATCACCGTCACCTGACCCGCTGCGAGCCGGCCCGCGGTCGCCTACCATCGCCGTCGTCCGCACCCCTCCGGTCGGGGCCCCACCCGGCTGGACCGACCCCGATCGGGTGATCGCAGAGGAGGCGCCGTGGCGGCAATCACCGAGGCCGCGATCCGGGAGCTCGCATCGATCAAGGGCGTGAACGCGCCGATCACGTCGTGCTACCTCGACGTCGACGGCCGCCGGGTGGCTCGCCACCGCGACCTGACCCACGAGGTCGACGTCCTGCTGAAGGGGGCCAGGTCCCGCGCCGACGGCGACGCCTCGGTGACCGCCGACCTGCGGCGCATCGAGGCCTACGTGCGCGACGACCTGAACCGGTCGCGGGTGCGGGGTGTCGCCATCTTCGCCTGCGCCGCGGACGACATGTGGCGGGTCGTCGAGCTGCCGGTGCCGGTGCGCACCCGCGTGGTCGTCAACCACACGCCGGCGGTGGGTCAGCTCGAGTCGGTGCTGCGCGAGCACGAGTCGATCGGGGTCCTGCTGGCCGATCGCCAGCGGGCCCGCATGTTCGTCTTCGAGGTCGGTGAGCTCGTCGAGCGGTCCGAGCTGTTCGAGGAGGCGCTGCGCGACATCGACGGCCGGGGCGACCGTGACCGGGGCGACCACGCCCAGGCGCTCGAGGCCCGCAACCACCAGCACGTCCGCACCGCCGCGCACGTGGCCTTCACGGCGTGGGGGCAGCACCCGTTCGCCCACCTGGTCATCGCCGCGCCCGACGACCTCGCCGGTCAGCTCGAGGCCGCTCTGCACCCGTACCTGCGCGAGCGGCTCGCCGGGCGGCTGTCCGTGCCGGTGACCGCCAGCCACGAGCAGGTCATGGCGGCCGCCCAGCAGATCGAGGCCGACGTCGAGCGGGCGCGCCAGGCCGGCATCGTCGACCGGCTGCGGGCGGCGGTGTCCGCCGGTCGCCGGGGCGTCGGCGGCCTCGGCGACGTGGTCGAGGCCCTCGGCGAGCACCGGGTCGACACGCTGCTGGTGTCGTCGGGGTACTCGGCGCCCGGATGGCGGTGCGAGGGCTGCGACCGGCTGGCGGCCATGGGCCGGCGCTGCCCCAGCTGCGGAGGGGACATGGTCGAGGTCGACGACCTCGTCGAGGACGCGGTCGAGGAGGCCCTGGCGCAGCAGTGCCAGGTCGAGATCTGCATCGGCAACGCCGACCTCGACGTGATGGGGCGTGCGGGCGCCTTGCTGCGATATTGAGCGGGTCGCTCGTCGCCGGCATCGACGTCGGCGGCACGAAGGTGCTGGGGGTCGCGCTCGACCCCGACGACCCCACGACGGTGGTCGACGAGGCGCGGGTTCCGACGCCCGACGGCACGGCCCCGCTGCTCGACGCCATGGCCGACGTGGTGCGCACGCTGGGCAAGGACCGCGAGATCGGCGCCCTCGGCATCGGGATCGCCGGCCTGGTGGACCGCGGGGGCGTCCTGCGGGTCGGTCCCAACCTGCCCGGGTTGTACGGCGTCCGGGTCGGCGAGGAGCTCGACGCCCGGTTGGGGCTGCCCGTCCGGGTCGACAACGACGCCACCTGTGCCACGTGGGGTGAGCACGTGGCCGGCGCGGCCCGCGGTGTGCGCGACGCGCTGATGGTCACGCTCGGCACCGGGATCGGCGCCGGGGTGATCGCCGACGGCGAGCTCGTCCGAGGTGCGCACGGGTTCGGAGGCGAGGCCGGGCACATGGTGGTCGACCCGAACGGACCGCCTTGCCCGTGCGGGCGCGAGGGCTGCTGGGAGCGGTTCGCGTCGGGAAGTGGGCTCGGCATGCTGGGTCGCGAGGCCGCCGTCGCCTACCGGTTCTCCCGGGGTGTGGCGCTGGCCGGCGAAGCCGACGAGGTGCGGGGCGAGCACGTCACCCGGGCCGCGGCCGAGGGGGACCCCGACGCGCTGGCCATCATGCAGCGCTTCGGCGAGTGGGTGGCGCTCGGCATCGGCAACCTGCTGGCCATCCTCGACAGCTCGCTCGTGGTCATCGGCGGCGGCCTGGTCGAGGCCGGTGACCTGCTGCTCGACCCGGTGCGGACCGCACTGCCCGACCAGGTGATGGCGCCCGAGGAGCGCACCGACGTGCGCATCGTGGCCGCCGAGCTGGGCGAGCGGGCCGGGGCCATCGGCGCCGCCCTGCTGGGCGACCGCGAGGCCTCCGAGCGGTCGGGCTGACCGGGCTGCGCCCTCGCGGTCGCCTCAGTGCGGCGTGTCGGCGTAGCGCTTGCGGCAGGCGGCGATCTCGTCGACCGCGGCGGAGGCGCCCTCCCAGCCCCGCACGCTCGAGTGCTTCTCGGGCTCGAGCACCTTGTAGACCTCGAAGAAGTGCTCGATCTCGTCCACCAGGTGCGCGGGCAGGTCGGACATGTCGGTCACCTGCTCCCACCGGGGATCGCCGGCGGGCACGCAGAGGATCTTGGCGTCGGGTCCGGCGTCGTCCTCCATCCAGAACACGCCGACCGGGCGGGCCGTGATCCAGCAGCCGGGGAACGTGGGCTCCTCCAGGATGACGAGGGCGTCGAGCGGGTCGCTGTCCTCGGACAGCGTGTCGGGGATGAAGCCGTAGTCGGCGGGATAGGTGGTCGCGGTGAAGAGGCGGCGATCGAGGCGGAAGACGTGGGCCTCGTGGTCGAACTCGTACTTGTTGCGGCTGCCGCGGGGGATCTCGATGACGACGTCGATCTCGGTGGTCACGTGCAGATGATCCTCGACCGCGGCCCTGGCGGCCAACCGCGGGCCGATCGCATCGGTCACAACCCGGCCGGGCGGTCGCGACCACACGGGTACCGTGGGGCGCCATGGAGTTCCGGCGGATCACCGGCCTGCCCCCTTACGTCTTCACGATCATCGACGGTCTGAAGGTGGAGGCCCGTCGCGCCGGGCTCGACGTCATCGACCTCGGGTTCGGCAACCCCGACATCCCGTCGCCCGAGCTGGCGGTCGAGAAGCTGGCCGAGGCGGCCCGCAACACCCGCAACCACCGGTACTCGGCGAGCCGTGGCATCCCCAAGCTGCGCCAGGCTCTCGCCGACCTCTACCAGCGGCGCTTCGGCGTCGACCTCGACCCCGAACGCGAGGTCATCACCACCATCGGTGCCAAGGAGGGCTTCTCGCACCTCATGTGGGTGCTGCTGGGCCCGGGTGACGCGGCGCTGGTGCCGTCTCCGTCCTACCCGATCCACATCTTCGCCCCGCTGTTCGCCGGCACGTCGGCGCGCGAGATCCCGATGTCGACCGACGGCAACTTCATCGAGCGGGTGCGCGAGGCCTGGGAGTACTCGTGGCCCAAGCCGCGGGTGATCGTGCTCAGCTTCCCGCACAACCCCACGACGGCCACCGTCGACCTCGAGTTCTTCCAGCAGGTGGTCGACTTCGCCCGCGAGCACGAGGTGGTGGTCGTCCACGACAACGCCTACGCCGAGCTGGGCTACGACGGTTACCAGCCGCCGTCGATCCTGCAGGCGGAGGGGGCCAAGGAATGCGCGGTCGAGCTGTACTCGCTCACCAAGTCGTTCTCGATGGCCGGGTGGCGGGTCGCCTTCCTGGCCGGCAACGCCGACGTGGTGCAGGCGCTGGCCAAGCTGAAGTCCTACCTCGACTACGGCACCTTCCAGCCCATCCAGATCGCCGCCACCGTCACGATGAACGAGGCGGTCGACGTCCCGCTCGAGGTGCAGGCGGTCTACCAGGGTCGGCGTGACGTGCTCATCGACGGGCTGCACCGCATGGGGTGGGAGGTGCCCCGGCCACGGGGCACGATGTTCGCCTGGGCCCCCATCCCCGAGGCGTATGCCGACCTCGGGTCGGTCGAGTTCGCCTCGATGCTGGTGCGCGAGGCGCAGGTCGCGCTGTCGCCGGGCGTCGGCTTCGGCCCCGGTGGCGAGGGCTACGTGCGCTTCGCCCTCATCGAGAACGAGCAGCGCACGCAGCAGGCGCTGCGCAACCTGCGGCGCACCCTCATCAAGCTGGGCTGACGATCAGCGCCGATCGTCGCGCTCGGGGTCGGGCTGCTGGCCCGAGTTGGCCTCGAGGCCACGGCGCACGCCGGCCGTGAAGCTGTTGAGGAAGCTGTAGACGTCGTCGGCACGCTGCTGGGACTCGGGCGTGCCGGCCATCCCGGGTCCGGGCGCTACGCCCGGTGGGGGGCGCGGGTTGGGGCGCGGGGCCGCGGCGCAACCCGGGCCCCGGCGCCGGTGCGGCGGGCGGTGGCCCCGCGGGCGGTGGCCCGGCCGGCGGTCGGGCGGGGGGCGGGGGCCCGGCGGCGGGCGACGGCTCCGTCCCGCCCGAGCGGCGCAGCGTGAGGGGCTGCGTGGCCGGCAGCTGGGCACCGCGGACGCGGCGGGCCAGACCGCCGGTCGTCTGTCCGCCTGCGCCGGCCGGGGGAGCGGATCCCGGCGCCGGCGCCGCGGGCGGCATGCCCCGCGGCGGGAGGGACACGGGCGGAAGGGCGGTCGGCGGGGGTGCGACGGGTCCGTCGGGCGCCGGGCGGCGCCGCGCCAGCGGTGCCCCGGACGGCGCGTGCGGGCCCTCGTTGCCCCGAGGTGCTCGGCGGCGTGCCCCAGGGGCCGTTCGGGGTGGGCGACGCCGGCCGGGCCGGCGGCGCGGACGGGTACGGGGTGTCCCGCCCCTGCAGGTTCGTCGTGTGCCGGCTCAGGCTGTCGAGCAGGTCGCCGGTCGGCCGGTCGGCGCCGATGGTCGTCCCCGCGCCGTCACGGGTGCTGCGCTTGACGAGTCCGCTCTGCGTGCGGGCGGGTGGTGCCCCGGTGCCGAGGCCGGCGAAGGCCGGGCCCTGCCCGGCGAGCGGCCCAGGGAGGGCGGACACCGCCGGCCGCGGGGGCGGCGCCAGCGCCGCGGGCGTGCCCGGCAGCACGGGACGGTGGCCGTGCGGGGGCGTGACCTCGGGGGCGAGGTCCTGCTCGGCGCTGAGGAGGGTGGGGGGGAGGTCGATGGTGGCGGTGATGCCGTTGCCGGGGGAGTTGTCGAGGGTGACGTGGATGTTGTGGCGGGCGGCGAGGTTTCCGGCGACGTAGTGGCCGAGGTATTTGCTGGGGGCGATGGTGAAGGATTCGGCGCCGGCGAGGCGGCGGTTGGCGGAGGTGATGTCGGTTTGGGGCATGCCGAGGCCGCTGTCGATGACGGCGAGGGTGTAGCCGTTGGGGTTTTGGCGGCCGCGGATGTCGACGGTTTGGTCGGGGGGTGAGAAGACGAGGGCGTTCTCGATGAGCTCGGCGAGGAGGTGGGCGAGGTCGGCGGCGGCGTTGCCGATGATGGTGGCGGGTTCGACGCCGCGGACGGTGACGCGTTGGTAGTCCTCGACCTCGCCGAGGGCGGCGCGGATGACGTCGGTGAGGCGGACGGGGGCGGCCCATTTGCGGGGTGGTTCGATGCCGGCGAGCACGAGGAGGGACTCGGCGTTGCGGCGCATGCGGGTGGCGAGGTGGTCGAGGCGGAAGAGGTTGGCGAGGGTGTCGGGGTCGGTTTCGTTGGTTTCGAGTTCGGTGATGAAGTCGAGTTGGCGGCCGAGGAGGTTCTGGTTGCGGCGGCCGAGGTTGACGAAGCTGTCGGCGATGTTGCGGCGCAGGACGGCTTGTTCGACGGCGAGGTCGAGGGCGGTGTCCTGGACGGTGTTGAGGGCGAGGGAGACGTCGGCGACTTCGTCGCGGGTGTGGACGACGACGGGCTCGACGGTGGGGACCTGGACGTCGTCGCCGAGGGGCGTTTCGAGGATGTCGATGACGGCGTCGGGGAGGCGGCGTTCGGCCATCTCCTTGGCCTGGCGGGTCAGCGACCGCAACGGCTTGGTGATCGACCGCGACACCAACCACGTGACGGCGCCGGCGACGACGACCGCCGTGAGGGCCAGCACCGCGAACCACATCTGGCGGGCCTCGGCCGCGGACTGGAGCTCGTCGGCCCGATCGGACAGCGCGCTCGTCACCGACTCGCGGAAGACCGTGTAGCCGTAGGTCTCGGGGTCCTCGCCGGCGGAGTTGGTCACCACGGCGTCGAGGTCTGCGTGCCCGGTTGCCAGCGCCTCGTCCACCACCTGTGGGAACGCGACGATCTCGGGTGCGGCGAACAGGTCGGCGGCGAGCTGGCGGTACTCACCGGTCGCCTTCGTGGCAATGAGATCCTCGTTGGCGCGCAGCTCGCTCAGCGTGGCCGCGATCGCCGAGACCTCCTGCGGGGTGTCGATGCCGTTCGGCGCCTCGCCGCCGACCTCGGCGAGCAGCATGTCGCGCACCAGGATGGCGATGAGGTTGGTCTGGTGGCCGCTGAGGTCGATCAGCTCGGCGCCGCGCCGCAGCTCGGGGTCGTCGACGGCCAGCGCCACCCGCCTGTTGGCGGCGAACAGGTCGTCCATCAGCGCCGTGTAGCGATTGAAGTACTCGGAGACCGCGTCGATGTTGAACAGGCCCCGGTTGCCCGGCGACGTGTCGATCTCGTTCCGCAGCTGTTCCAGCTCGTCGAGCCGGTCGAGCGACGGCTGGTAGGCCTCCCCGACCGCGCCGCCGAGGTCCTGCACCTGGCTGCGGAGCGCGGTGACCGACTCGTCGGTGACGGCCCGCGCCTCCGCGTTGTCCTCGACCGGGAGGGCGAAGGCGTCGACGGCGTCGAGCAGGTACACCGCGGCCGCGTTGCGCTCGTTCTCCAGCGTGCTGAGCAGGCTGATCGGGCCGATGGTCGCCTCGGCGAGGGCGCGCTGCTCGCGGGCCTGGTCCGCGTCGCGCGCCGATTGCACCACCTCGAGCACCGTCACCACGACGAGGGCGATGAGCGGCACGGCCAGCGCGCCGGCCAGCTTCATGCGGATCGGGATCCGGCGCACGACGGCTCCGAGGGACGAGGGACAGGTGCCGGTGCTGGGCACGACGGGCCCTGGCCGGCGGCGCCCCGGGGGCGACACCTGCGGGGCGAGCGGTTCCCAGCAGCCGTGGTAGCGCCACATCATCGCGGACGCGGAGGGTCCACGTCACGCTCAGCGCGTGGTGACACGTGTCCCACACGCTGGGTAGTGACTCCGCCGCGAACGCGAGCGTCGCCCCGACGGGCGCCGGTTCAGTTGCCGCGCGACTCGTCGAGGCCGCGCTGCACGCCGGCCGTGAAGTTGGTGAGGAAGCTGTACACGGCGTCGGCCGACTGCTTCTGCTGAGGGGTGCGGGCAGGAGGGGCGGCCGGCCCCGGCCCGGTCGGACCGCCGGCTGCGGCGGATCCGCCGGACGGTGGGCCGTCGGCGCGCCGCAGGGACAGCGGGTTCGTGCTCGGCAGCTGGGCACCCCGGACCCTGCGGGCGAGGCCCCCGGTCGTGGTACCGGTCCCGGGATCGCCGTCGCGTGCGCCGGGTCGGTCGCCGCTGGCCCCGCGGGGGTCGAACGGTGACAGCCCGCTCAGGCCCGCGGCCAGGCCCCCGAGAGGCGCTCCGCTCGGCCGGCGGGGCGTCGGCGGCGGGCCGGAGGGCATGGCGAAGGGGCCGGAGGGCGTCGCCGGCGGATGGGGCCGGCCGGTGGGGGGCCGGCCGGCGGCCACGGCGGCGCGAACGAGCCGGGCGGCTGAGCCGGCGGCTGGGCCGGCGGCTGCACGGGCGGCTGGGCGGGAGGCGCCTGGCGGCCCGTCGGTCCCTCGGGCGGGTGGCCGCCGCGGGTGAGCCGGCTGAGCGAGGCGAGCAGGTCGTCGTCGGGGCTGCGGCCGATCGCCTGCATCTCGCCCGTGTCCACGACGCGTGGGGTGCGCTTGACCAGCCCGCTCGGCGTCCGCCGGGCGATGTCGTCGGCCGCGGCGGCGGGCTGGCGGTGCGGCAACCCCCCGGCCGGCGGCGCGGCGCCGGCCGGGGACGGGGTGGCGGGCCAGGTCGGGCCGGGCGCGAACGGAGGCGGCGCGGCGGGGCCGGGCCGAGCGGCGGCAGGCCGCCCGTTGCCGGGGACGGGTCCGGGCGTCCAGCCGCCCGGGTTCACGGGGCCGCCGGGGCCGCCGGGTCGGGCCGGCGGCGCGGCGGGTGCGGGGCCCCCGGTCCGGGGGAGGGCCGGGGGTGGGCCGCCGAGCACAGGGGCGGGAGGCCACACGTCGCGGGCGGCGTGGGGCTCGTCGGGCGAGGGCAGTGCGCTGTCGGTGGTGAGGAGGGTGGGGGGGAGGTCGATGGTGGCGGTGATGCCGTTGCCGGGGGAGTTGTCGAGGGTGACGTGGATGTTGTGGCGGGCGGCGAGGTTTCCGGCGACGTAGTGGCCGAGGTATTTGCTGGGGGCGATGGTGAAGGATTCGGCGCCGGCGAGGCGGCGGTTGGCGGAGGTGATGTCGGTTTGGGGCATGCCGAGGCCGCTGTCGATGACGGCGAGGGTGTAGCCGTTGGGGTTTTGGCGGCCGCGGATGTCGACGGTTTGGTCGGGGGGTGAGAAGACGAGGGCGTTCTCGATGAGCTCGGCGAGGAGGTGGGCGAGGTCGGCGGCGGCGTTGCCGATGATGGTGGCGGGTTCGACGCCGCGGACGGTGACGCGTTGGTAGTCCTCGACCTCGCCGAGGGCGGCGCGGATGACGTCGGTGAGGCGGACGGGGGCGGCCCATTTGCGGGGTGGTTCGATGCCGGCGAGCACGAGGAGGGACTCGGCGTTGCGGCGCATGCGGGTGGCGAGGTGGTCGAGGCGGAAGAGGTTGGCGAGGGTGTCGGGGTCGGTTTCGTTGGTTTCGAGTTCGGTGATGAAGTCGAGTTGGCGGCCGAGGAGGTTCTGGTTGCGGCGGCCGAGGTTGACGAAGCTGTCGGCGATGTTGCGGCGCAGGACGGCTTGTTCGACGGCGAGGTCGAGGGCGGTGTCCTGGACGGTGTTGAGGGCGAGGGAGACGTCGGCGACTTCGTCGCGGGTGTGGACGACGACGGGCTCGACGGTGGGGACCTGGACGTCGTCGCCGAGGGGCGTTTCGAGGATGTCGATGACGGCGTCGGGGAGGCGGCGTTCGGCCATCTCCTTGGCCTGGCGGGTCAGCGACCGCAACGGCTTGGTGATCGACCGCGACACCAACCACGTCAGGACGATGGCCGTGCCGAGGACCACGACCGCCAGAACGATGAACCACACCTGCCGGTTCCAGGCCGCGGCGCGCAGCGAGTCGCTGCGGGCGTCGATCTGGTCGGCCACCGCCTCCTGGTAGGCCCCGTAGCTGTCCTCCTGCGGGATGTTGAGCGCGCCCAGCAGGGTGTTGATGTCGACCGTGCCCTCGTTGATGGCGGTGTCGACCGCGGCGACGATGTCGTCGGTCAGCTCGTTGGGGAACGTCGTGGCCGCGATGTCGGCGTAGACGCCGGTCGCGTTGCGCATGGTGTCGGCGTAGCGGATGAACGCCGACTCGTACGTCGCGGCCCGCGTGACCTCGGCCGCGGTGTCGAGCCCCGAGCCGTCGGGTGCCGTGACGTCGCGGATCACGGCGCTGGCGAGCTGGGACAGCACCTCGATCTGGCGGGCGGCGGCGTCGGCCAGCTCGGTGCCCTGGCGCAGCTCGGGGTCGTTGATGGCGAGCGAGATGCGGGTGGTGGCGTCGAAGATCGGGTCGATCAGGGCCGTGTAGCGGTCGAACGCCTGCTCACTGAACTCGCCGTTGTTGGTGATGCTCCGGTCGGGGTTGGCCGCCACGTTGGCGTCGATGTCGGTTCGGAGCTGGTCGAGCTGGTCGAGCTGCTCGAGGACCGGGCTGTAGGCGGCGGCGATCTCGCCGCCCTTGGAGTCGATCAGCTCGCGGAACTGCACGATCGCCTCGTCGGTGTCGGCCCGCGTCTGCTCGTAGCCCTCGACCATCACGGTCACTGCCCCCGAGTACCCCACCAGGTCGATGCCCGGCCAGGTGCGCTCGTTCTGGAGGGCGGTGATCAGCCCGGACGGCCCGGTGGCCGAGATCGCCAGGTCGGTCTGCTCGCGCACCTCGCGCCCGTCGTCGATCGACTTGACCACCTCGAGCACCGTCACCACACCGAGGGCGAACAGTGGGATGGACAGGGCGGCGGCGAGCTTCAGGCGGATGGGTACGCGGCGCAAGGACGATCCCCCGGGGTCGATCCGAAGCCCCAGCAGCTTCGATGCGACATCATCGCACGCTCACGAGCGGTCCCGGCGCAGCCTCGCGCCGTATTTCTGCCGCGTCCCCGGAGGGACGCTGCGGGTCAGCGCATGTGTGCCCGGGCCTGGGCCTTGGCGACCAGGCTCTCGAGCAGCGTGAGCAGGACCATCTTCACCGAGTCCTTGTTGCGGGCGTCGCAGTCGACGATCGGGGTGTCGCCGGCGACGCCGAGCGCCTCGCGGATCTCGTTCGTGGGGTAGCGCGGGGCGCCGTCGAACACGTTGACGCCGATGACGAACGGGATGGCGTTGGCCTCGAAGTAGTCGATGCCCGGGAAGCTGTCGGTGATGCGGCGCGGGTCGACGAGCACGACGGCGCCGAGGGCGCCGAGGCAGATGTCGTCCCACATGAAGCCGAACCGGTCCTGCCCGGGGGTGCCGAACAGGTACATGACCAGGGTGTCGTCGACGGTGATGCGCCCGAAGTCCATGGCCACGGTGGTGGTGGTCTTCGCCCCGATGTGGCGCGTGTCGTCGATGCCGGTCGAGGCACTCGTCATGGCAGCTTCGGTGCGGAGCGGTTCGATCTCGGAGATCGCCCCGACGAACGTCGTCTTGCCGACGCCGAAACCGCCGGCGATGACGAACTTGACCGATGTGATGCGCGTGGCGGCGCTCTCGGCAGTGGATTGCACGTCGCGGAACCTCGTGTGGGTCGTGGTGCGTCCGGGGCGGCTCAGATGGCCCGGACGCGTTCGATCATCTTGGTGAGCATCGACAGCTCGATCTCGACCGGGTCGGTGTGGTGCACGTCGAGCAACCCGGCGGAGATGAGGTCGTCAGCGAGGATCATGACCACGCCGACCACCAGGTTCAGGTGGGCGGCGACCTCGGCGACGGACAAGGCGCGGACGCACCGGTCGAGGACGAGCTGCTGCTCGTCGGGCAGGTAGGGAGGGATGTGCTCGCTCTTGGTCTGGAGCAGCGTCTCCACACGTAGGTCACGCCTCTGGGCGCGTGTACGACCCCCCGTCATGATGTACGGGCGGACCAGATCGTGACCTTCGTTCATGCGACGACCCCTGCCTTCAACTCGGCGACCAGAGCAGGAGACAGGACCTGCCCGGCGCGCTCGACAAGGAGCGTCGTCTGGTAGCCCACCAGCCCGATGTCGCAGTTGCGGGTGGCGACCACGCCGAGGCAGCTGCCGTCGGAGATCGACGACACGAACAGGAACCCCTGGCGCATGGCCACGATGATCTGTTCGAGCCCGGCGAAGTCGAAGCACCTCGATGCACCGTGCCCCAGGCTCACGAAGCCCGAGATGATGGCGGCGAGCTGCTCGGCCGACGCACGGTCGAGCGAGCTGGAGGCCGCCATGAGCAGGCCGTCGGATGACACGGCGACGGCGTCGGTCACGCCCGCGGTCTGGTCGACGAAGCTGTTGAGCAGCCAGTTGAAATTGCGTGCCTCGTCGCTCAGGGTCATGGATTCTCCTTGGGGCCGTTCGGGTCGCGCCGGGTCTCTTCGAGTCCGCGTTGGACGCCCTGGGTGAAGCTGGTCAGGAACCCGTAGACGCTGGTGGCCGCACTGTTGTCGTGATCACCGTTGCCCGCCGCGCCCGCGGGGGCGCGACCGCGGTCATGCCCGTTCGCCAGCCCGTTCGTGTAGCCATTGGTGTTCCCGTTCCCCAGGGTGTGACCGATCGCGTCGTTGTGATCGTCGAGACGATATCCGGCGGGCGGGTCCGATGGGTGGTCTTGCCGGCGTCGGAGGTTCAGCGGCTGCGTCGCAGGCAGCTGCGCGCCCCGGACGCGCCGGGCCAGCCCGCTCGCCGTGGCCCCGCCGGCGGCGTCGCCCGCCGCGGGGTCGAGGGGGCGGGGACCACCGGACAGGCCGTTCCCGCCGCGGGTCGGCAGCGGGGGGCGGCGGGTGTCGGCGGGAGGCGGCGCAGGTCGCCCGAGATCGGGTGGGGCCGGCCACGAGCGGCTCGTCGTCGGGCGGTCGGCGTGGGTGGGCGGCGTCCACGGGTTGGTGGGCTGGGCGGTGTGCCGCGCCGCCGGGGCCGCGGGCATCGCGGGCGCCGGCGGGACCGGTGGCGCCATCCTCGGCAGGTTGCTGGCGATGCTGGACAGGTTGGCCAGCAGCTCGCCGTCGGGCACCGCGGCGGCCGGCGCCGTGTCGTCGTTGCGGCGCGAGCGCTTGACCAGGCCGCTGGCCGTGCGGGTGGGCGGCGCAGCGTCGGCGGCCGGCGGGAACCCGGTGACCGCCGGCGGGGCACCGAACGGGGCCAGGGCGTCGAGGTTGGCGGCGTCGAGCGCAGGGGCGGCGGGGACGTCGACGGGCGCCGCCCGGCCGGCCCCGACCGGCAGCGCCGGCACCGGTGCGAACGCGGCGGGCTCGCCGACGCCTTCGCGCCCCGGGGGTGCGGGGACGGAGGCCAGATCGCTGTCGCTCGTGAGCAGGGCCGGGGGCAGGTCGAGCGTGGCGGTGACCCCGTTGCCGGGCGAGTTGTCGAGCGTGACCCGGATGTCGTGGCGGGCGGCGAGGTTGCCGGCCACGTAGTGCCCGAGGTACTTCGACGGCGCCACCGTGAAGCTCTCGGCGCCCGCGAGGCGACGGTTCGCCGACGCGATGTCGCCGGCCGGCATGCCGAGGCCCGAGTCGATGATGGCGAGCGTGTAGCCGGGTGAGACCGCGTCGTCACCGGGCCGCCCCGGCCGGTTGCGGCCCCGGATGTCCACCGTCTGGTCGGGCGGTGAGAACACGAGGGCGTTCTCGACCAGCTCGGCGAGGAGGTGGGCGAGGTCGGCGGCGGCGGAGCCGATGATGGTGGCGGGCTCGACGCCGCGCACGGTGACGCGCTGGTAGTCCTCGACCTCGCCGAGGGCGGCGCGGATGACGTCGGTGAGGCGCACGGGGGCGGCCCACTGGCGGGGTGGCTCGATGCCGGCCAGCACGAGGAGGGACTCGGCGTTGCGGCGCATGCGGGTGGCGAGGTGGTCGAGGCGGAAGAGGTTGGAGAGCGCGTCGGCGTTGGTCTCGTTGGTTTCGAGCTCGGTGATGAAGTCGAGCTGGCGGCCGAGGAGGTTCTGGTTGCGGCGGCCGAGGTTGACGAAGCTGTCGGCGATGTTGCGGCGCAGGACCGCCTGCTCGACGGCGAGGTCGAGGGCCGAGTCCTGGACGGTGTTGAGGGCGTCGGCGACGTCGGACACCTCGTCGCGGGTGTTGACGCGCACCGGTTCCACCGTGGGCACCGTGACGTCGTCGCCGAGGGGCGTCTCGAGGATGTCGGTGACCGCGGCGGGGAGGCGCTCCTCGGCCATCGACTTGGCCTGCTCGGTCAGCGACCGCAGCGGCTTGGTGATCGACCGCGAGACCAGCCAGGTGACGATGCCGGCCACCACGAGGGCGAGGACGCCGAGTGCCAGGTAGCGGCGCTGGGTGGCGGCGGACTCGTCGAGCAGCTCGTCGGCGCGATCCTCGATCTCGCCGTTCACGGTGTTGCGGAAGCCGTTGTAGCCCTCGTCGTCCTCGCGGGACAGCGACGCCATCGTGTCGGCGACCTGCACGGTGCCGGTCTCGATGGCCGAGCGGGCCAGCTCGGTGAACCCCGAGGTCGCGAACTCCTCGTCGACCTTGGCGGCCGCGGGCTGGTAGCGGCCGGTGCCGAGCTGGCGCACCTGTTCGACGCCGGTCTCGACCTGGCCCAGGAGCCCCGCCGCCTCGGCGACGTCGGGCGGCTCGGTGAGGCCACCCGACACGCCGGCCAGCAGCAGGACCCGGGTCAGGCGGGCGACGTTCTCGATCTGGTGCGACGCCAGGTCGGTCAGCTCGACGCCGCGGCGCAGGGTGGGGTCGTCGATGGCGAGCGCCGCCTGGCCGTTGGCCCGGAACAGCTCGTCGATCAGCGCGGTGTAGCCGCGGAAGAAGGGGTCGGACACCGGCTGCGCCGCCTCGGGATTGCGCTCGCCCGTGTAGGTCTCGACCATCGGGCGGAGCTCTTCGAGCTGCGTCGTGATGTGGTCGAGCGCAGGCGCGTACGTGTCCTCGACCGACTGGGGCTTGTCCTCGAGGTCGGCGCGGAAGGTCTCGATGGCCTCGTCGGTGGCGGCGGCCGCCTCTTCGAACGACGTCACCGGCAGCTGCAGGGTCGCCTCGAACCCGAGCAGCCACACGCTGCCGTAGTTGCGCTCGTTCTGCAGCGTCGTGATGATGCCGCCCGGACCGATCGACGCGGTGGCCAGCTCGGTCTGCGACTTCGTCTCGCGGGCGGAGGCCGCACTCTGGCGAACCTCCAGCACGGAGACCAGCAGGAGGGCACAGATGGGCACCGCGAGAGCGGCGGCCAACTTGGTTCGGATGGGGATGCGTCTGGGCACGGTGCGGTTCCTCGGGGAGATCAGGTGACCGGATCTGGCCTGCGGTAGGTGCCGGCGTTGGGCGATGGTCGGGAGACGCCGGTGTCCGCCGCCAAGCGGGTCACGGCGCCGATGTCGTCGGGGAGGCTGATGGCCCACCCCAGGATGTCGGGGTCGTCGGTCAGCAGCACGACCGGGCGCTTCTCCGAGGCCAACGTGAGCTGGTCGAGGAGGGCGTCGCGCTCGTCGGGATGGCCCGAGATCGGGTCGTCGAGCACGGCGGGGACGTCGCCCGCGCCCACGAGCTCGAGCAGCGCCCGGCGACGGTCGTCGTCACCGATGTCGTCGGTGGGCACGACGGTCAGGTGGTCGTCGAGCTGCTCCTGGGTGTCGTCGATGTCGTGGCGCGCCCGCTCGAGGTCCTCGGTGGCGCCCGCCAGGGCGACCTCGGCGCGCTCCACCTCGGCGGCGAGCGTCTCGCGCAGCCGCGGGAGCTCGCCGAGCGGGTCGTCCCCGGCGCGGGGGCGCAGCGCCGGGGGCAGCGCCTCGGAGATGCGGCGCAGGCGACGCACGGCGTCGGACAGCGCGGCGGTCGCCCGCTCGACGCTGGCCTCGGCCCCGATCACGGCGGCCTCGGCGGCGCCGAGCGACGAGCTGTACTCGTCCTCGGAGCGCTCGAGCGCCTCGCTGACGGCCGCGATCTGGGAGCGCAGCTGCTCGGCCGCGGCGATGCGCTGGAGGCGGCGCTCGTCCTGGCTGGCACGGTCGGAGAGCTCGTCCTCGAGCATGCGGACGCGGTGCAGCGTGGCGCCGACGTCGGCGTGGGTGCTGCTGACCAGCTCGAGCAGGCGGCGGGACTCGTCGCCCGCCCGCAGGTCCTCGTCGTCGAGGCTGGCGAGGTCGCGGTCGAGCCGGTCGACGTCGCGGCGGCACTCGTCGCGGACCGCCATCTCCTGGTCCTGTCCGACCAGCCACGAGACGGCCGCCTCGCGGACGGCCACGCCGGCCGGCAGGATGTCGAGGCCGGCGAGCACGGCGGCGAGGTTCCGGGTGCGGCTGGGCGGGACCACGGGGTGGGCGTACAGCAGCTCGGCCACGTTCTCGCCCGGATCGCATCCGAGCAGGTCGGCGGCCTCGCGGTAGATGCGGTCCCGCCGCGTGCGCAGCGTCGTCACGATCGGCGGCGGCTCGGTGGCCGCCCGCAGAGAGGCGAGCGTGTCCTCGGCGACGCGTCGGGCCCGCAGGGCGTCGAGCAGGTCGGCCTGGGCGTCGCCGTCGGGGCGGGGAGCGGCGAGGATCACGTCGAGGTAGGTGTCGTAACCGTGGTGGCGCAACACCGCGTGCTCGATCTCGCGGGCCTCGTGCAGCCGGGCCAGGTCGTCCCCGTGGCCGCCGGACTGGTCGACGTCCTCTTCCGCGGCGAGCACGGACTCGTGCGCGGCCTCGATCTCGTCCCGGGCGTCGGGCATCGAGCGCGTCGCGCCGGTCGGCCGACTCGAGGTCGACGATGGTCTGCTCGATCTGGTCCAGCCGGCGCTCGGCGGCGGCCATCTCGTCGGCCGAGGGCGCCTCGGGCAGGGCGGACTCGATGCGCTCGATCTCGCCGTCGACCTCGATCCACTCGCGCGCGAGGTCGCGGGCGACGAGGTCGGGCTCGCCCACCCGCGTCTCGTTGTCGAACGAGGACAGGGCCTCGCGGACCGCCCAGCTGTCGGGCATCGGGGCCTCGATGCGCGCCACGAGCTCGGCGCGCTCGTGGAGGATGTGGTCGCGGATGCCGGCCCGGGTCGCGGCGGACTGCTCGATGGCGCGGACCGCGTCGTTGGCCTGGGCGTGCTCCTCCTCGGCGTCGCGCAGGGCGTGCCGCGCGTTCTCGAGCTCGCGGCGCAGCGTGGTCTCGTCGAGCTCGGAGGTCTCGAGGTCGCGGAGCTGGCGCGCCGCGTCGTCGATCATCTGGCCGGCGGCGTCGCGCTGCTCCTCGACGAGCACGAGCTTGCCGTGCGCGGCCTCGACGTCGGCGCGGCGGGCGTCGAGGGTGCGGCGAGCCTCCTCGGCGGCGTTGGTGAGCTCGCCGGCGCGCTCGAGGAGGCCGTCGCAGTCCTCGAGGTGGGCGTTCATGCGCCGGGCACGGGCGGCCGCCTCGTCGCGGCGGTTGGCGGTGACCGCCTGCAGCTCACGGGCCCGCCGCAGGCGGGCGGCGAGCTCGCTGCGCACACGCTCGTGGTCCTCGACCCGCCGGAGCGCGGCCTCGCGGCTGGCGGCGTCGAAGTCGGCGGGCCCGACGGCGATGCTCGGCGACGTGGGAGCGTCGCCCTGGGCGCGGGCCATCAGGCGCGCCAGCCGCTCGGTCAGCTCGGCGCGGTCGTCGGGGCCTGCGGGCAGGACGGTCAACCGCCCGTGCAGGCCAGGAAGCTCGCCCGTAGTACTCATGTGCGTCGACGTGGTATCGGTGGTGCTGGATGCGCTCACCGGCGGGGTCCTCCCCAGTCAGCTGACCGCATCGTCGTCCGATCCCCCAGGATCGGTCTGTCACGACAGTTGCGTTACAAGGAGTCTCGCGCGTTCGTCCACCCGCGCGCATTCAACGCGCACGGTGGGCGTCGCGCCGCCACGCTCAGCAGGCTCGCAGAACCCGAGCCGACCCTCCCGACGCGTCACCGGCGGGTCGTTCGACGCCTCCAGGCGTGGCCGGCTGCTCACGCGTTCGTCTCGCATCCGAAACAATCGGTTCACACCTCACCCTTACGGTGCGCTGCGTGGAAACGTTCGTGATCCGGATGTGGCTGCCAGATCGGCCCGGTGCCCTGGGCCAGGTGGCCTCCCGCATCGGCGCCGTGCGCGGCGACGTCGTGGGCATCGACATCCTCGAGCGTGACGGCGGCCAGGCGGTCGACGAGCTCGTGGTCGAGCTTCCCGACGACACGCTCGTCGATCTGCTCGTCGCCGAGGTGCGCCAGGTCGACGGCGTGGCGGTCGAAGAGGTGCGCCCGGTCGCCGACGCCCTCCACGATCCCCGCCTCGACGCCCTCGAGGCCGCCGCCCAGCTCGTCGGCGCCAACGACGTCGACTCGCTGCTGTCGTCGGTCGTCGTCCACGCCCGGCGGGTCGTCGGCGCCACCTGGGTCGCGGTCGTCGACATCGACGGCCGGGGCGACGGGGTGCTGGCGGCCGACGAGGCCGCACCCAGCCCCGCCTGGCTCGAGGCCTACCTCGCCGGCAGCCGGGCGGCCGAGAGCTCGAACCGCTCACCCGGGGGCACCGGGTCCGACGTCGTGTGGGCGCCGCTGCCCGGCTCGGGCCTGGCGCTCGTGCTCGGGCGCGACGACATGCCGTACCGGGCCCGGGAGCGCCGGCAGGTCGCGGCGCTCGCCCGGGTCGTCGACACCCGCCTCCGCGAGCTGCACCGGGCCCGCAGCAGATCCCGTCACCCGAGCCGCTGATCGAGGCGACAGATCGTCGGGCGAAGAGCAGCGTGTCCCCTCCATGCTCCTCCTCGCCCGATGCACGGGGACTCGAGGGGAGAGGGAAACCTCTCCCCTCGAGTTCCCCCATGGCTCCGTCAGTCGGGGCGGGCCCAGCCCCGGGAGCGGGTGACCGCCTCCCGCCAGCGGAGGTGCCGGCGATCGGCGTCGTCGCGCTCGCCCGCTGGTTCGCAGCGCAGGTCGAGCTGCCAGAGGCCCGCCAGCTCGTCGGTCGACGACCACACGCCTTCGGCCAAGCCCGCGACGTAGGCGGCGCCGAGTGCGGTCGTCTCGTGGACGACGGGCCGGGCCACCGGGACGCCGAGCTGGTCGGCCTGCATCTGCACGAGCATGTCCATGGCCGACGCCCCGCCGTCCACCCGCAGCTCGCCGATGGTCTGGCCTGCGGCCGCGGTCATGGCCTCGACCACGTCGCGGGTCTGGTAGGCCATCGCCTCGACCCCGGCCCGCGCCAGGTGGGCGGCCGTGGTGCCCCGGGTGATCCCGACGATGGTGCCGCGTGCGTACGGATCCCACCACGGGCTGCCGAGCCCCGTGAACGCGGGCACCAGGAAGACGCCCTCGGTGTCGGCGCAGGACGCGGCCAGCGGCCCCATGGCCGCGCTGTCGTCGATCACGCCGAGGCCGTCGCGCAGCCACTGGACCGTGGCCCCGGTGACGAAGATGGCGCCTTCGAGCGCGTAGGTGGCGCCGTCGTCGACGCCCGTCCACGCCACCGTCGACAGGAGGCCCTCGACCGGATCGGGGCAGTCGGGCCCCACGTTCATCAGCACGAAGCTGCCGGTGCCGTAGGTGTTCTTCGTCATCCCCGGCGTGAAGCACGCCTGCCCGAACAGCGCGGCCTGCTGATCGCCGAGGATGCCCGCCACCGGGATGCCGGGCAGCGGCGTGCCCGGTGCGGTGACGCCGAGGCTCCCGGCCGACGGCCGGACCTCGGGGAGGCACGACGCCGGCACCCCGAAGAGCCCCGTCAGCTCGTCCGACCAGTCGAGGGACGTGATGTCGAACAGCATCGTGCGGCTGGCGTTCGACGGCTCCGTGGCGTGCACACCGCCCTCGGGCCCGCCGGTGAGCTTCCACAGCAGCCACGAGTCGACCGTCCCGAACGCCAGGTCGGGCCCGGCCTCGACGCCGCCCTCGGTGAGCAGCCACTCGAGCTTGGTGGCCGAGAAGTAGGGGTCGAGCACCAGCCCTGTCGTGCGGCGGACGAGCGGGAGGTGCCCCGCCGCGGCGAGGGCTTCGCAGCGTGCCGCGGTGCGCCGGTCCTGCCAGACGAGGGCGCGGTGGCGGGGCCGCCCGCTCCGGCGGTCCCACACCACCGTGGTCTCGCGCTGGTTGGTGATGCCGATGGCCGCCACCGTCTCGCCGTCGAGCCGGGCGACGAGCTCGGCCAGCGTCCGCTCGGTCGCCGCCCAGATGTCGTCGGCGTCGTGCTCGACCAGCCCGGGAGCCGGGAAGTGCTGCGGGAACTCGCGATAGGCGTAGCCGACGGATGTCCCGTCGGCCCGGACGGCGAAGCTGCGGACGCCGGTCGTCCCCGCGTCGATGGCGATCACGACGGACATCCGCCGGACCCTAACCGGCGACACGGACCCACCGGCGGGCGCCGGAAGCTGGCCGGGAGGTGCCGGATGCGGGCGAGATCCGCCGGCGTGGTCGGTAACGTCGCGCCCATGAAGGTGGCGATGCTCACGGGCGGCGGCGACTGCCCCGGACTGAACGCGGTCATGCGCGCCGTCGTGCGCAAGGGCGAGCGGGTGCACGGCGACGAGATGGTCGGCCTGCGCGACGGGTGGCGCGGCGCCGTCGACAACGACGTGGTGCCGCTCGGGGTCGAGTCGTTCCGGGGGACGCTCCCACGGGGCGGCACCATCCTCGGCTCGTCACGCACCAACCCGTACAAGGTCGACGGCGGCGCCGACGCGGTGCGGGCGACCCTCGCCGACCACGGCATCGACGCGCTCGTCGCCATCGGCGGCGAGGACACGCTCGGCGTCGCGGCCCGCCTGGCGGACGAGGGGGTCGCCGTCGTCGGCGTGCCGAAGACCATCGACAACGACCTGTCGGCCACCGAGCTGACCTTCGGGTTCGACACCGCCGTGCAGGTGTGCGTCGACGCCATCGACCGGCTCCACACCACCGCCGAGTCGCACGACCGGGTCATGGTCGTCGAGGTCATGGGCCGCCACGCGGGGCACATCGCCACGTGGGCGGGCATCGCCGGCGGGGCGACGATGGTGCTGGTCCCCGAGCGCCCCTTCGACATCGACGAGGTGTGCCGGGTGCTCCAACACCGTCACGAGTCCCGCAAGCGCTTCGCCTCGATCGTGGTCGTGGCCGAGGGCGCCACGCCGGTGGAGGGGAGCTTCGCGGTGGCGTCGGGCGAGATCGACGCCTTCGGGCACGCGCGGACTCGGCGGCATCGGCGACGCGCTGGCCCGGGCGATCGAGGACCGCACGGGCTACGAGACCCGGGCCATCGTGCTCGGGCACGTCCAGCGGGGCGGCACGCCCACGGCGTTCGACCGGGTGCTGGCGACCCGATTCGGCATCGCCGCCATCGACGCGGTGCACGACGGGGCGTTCGGGTCGATGGTCGCGCTGCGGGCAGGTGAGATCGTGCGGGTCCCGCTCGCCGACGCCACCGCTGAGCTCAAGCTGATCGACCCGGCGATCTACGACGTGGCCGAGGTCTTCTTCGGCTGATCCTGCGCCGAACGGTGTTCAGCCGGCGCCCTTGCCCGCCATCGAGCCCTGCAGGGCATTGCCGTCGATGTCCTGGACCAGGCAGTAGGTGTCGGTCACCCCGTCGTTCCACTGCTCCTCGGTGGGGGCGATCGCCTTGATGCCGAGGCCGTTCTGGGCGGCGACGTCGTTCGGCGCCCCGTAGAACGCCTCGAACGCGGCGCTGCACGCGGCGTCGCCGTCGGGTTGCACCGTGTCGGCCGGGAACGCGGCCTGCGGATCGGGCGCCGCGACGACCTCGTACACCTGCGTCTGGTGCTGCTCGGCGCAGTCGACCGGGCTGATGTCGTTGAAGTCGTCGCCGTTGAAGCACTCGCCCGACTCGATGTCGGCGAGGGTGGTGTCGTCCTCACCGTTGGCCGTCAGCGCGAACGTGGCCAGGAGCGCCACGAGCAGGACGACGATGCCGAGCAGGACCGAGAGCCGCCGGCGCCGGCGGTCGGACCGCTGCCGCTGCACCTTGGCGTCGCCGGTCAGGTAGCCCGGCGGGAGCTCGCCCGACTGTCCGGGCGGGGGCGGCAGCGGCGCACCTCGGTAGCCGCCCGCGGGCGGGGCCGGCGACGAGGCCTCGGCGAAGCTGGGGTCGGACGACCCCGGCCCCGGTGGAGGCCCCGCGTACCCGGCCGGTGGGGGCGGCGCGGACGGGCCACCGGGCGACGGGGCCCCGGGCGGGGGCGCCGCGTAGGCCGCCGGAGGCGGAGGTGGCGCGGATCGCCCGGCGGCGGGCGCGGCGCCGGGCGGGGGAGGCGGAGCCGCGGACGCGGCGGTGGCCGGGCGGGAGCCCGGCGGAGGCGGGAGCGGCCCCGATGCGGCGGCGGGCGGGGCGGCGGGCGGCGACGCAGGGGGGCCCGCCGGAGGCGGTGCGGTGCCGGGACCGGGGGCGGGCGACGGGGGAGCGGGGGCCGCGATCGGGGCGGCGGCCGCGGCCCCAGGCGGTGGCGGGAGCGTCCGCTCGGGCCGCAGCGCGCCGCCCGCACGGGCGGCGACGATGGCGGCGCCGAGCGCGATCGCGTGCTTCGGGTGGGCGTCGACCGCCACCGGACGGCCCAGGCCCGACGACACGAGCTCGGACACGAGGGGGATGCGCGACGACCCGCCGACCAAGAGCACGTGGTCGACGTCGGCGCCCGACAGGCCCGCCGACCGCAGCGCCCGCTCGAGCGCGGTGACGGTCTCGGCCAGGGTGGGTCGGATCAGCGACTCGAGCTCGCCGCGGGTCACGCGGACCTCGGTCTGCACCGACGGCAGCAGCACCGGAACCCGCGCCTCGCTGTCGAGCGAGAGGCCCTCCTTGGCGATCGTGCACTCCTCGCGGAGGCGGGCGACGGCGGCGATGGCCTGGGGATCGTCGGGGTCGAGCTGTTCCTGTGCGTCGTCGATCGCGGAGCACACGTGCGCGAAGACGGCGGCGTCGACGTCGATGCCGCCCAGGCGCTCGATGCCCTCGGGCGATCCCAGCACGGTGAAGCCGCCGTCGGCCTCCTTGCGGAGGACCGCGGCGTCGAACGTGCCGCCGCCGAGGTCGTACACGGCGACGACGGACCCCTCGTCGACGCGCTCCTGCGCGGCGTAGGCGATGGCTGCGGCCTGGGGCTCGGTGACGAGCACGACGGCGGGGACCCCGGCGATCTCGGCCGCCTTCTCGAGCAGGTCCCGCTTGTAGGGGCCCCAGTTGGCGGGGTGCGTGAGCACGATGGTGCCCGGCCTCTCACCGCCCCGGGCGTGGATCGTCGCCTCGACCACCCAGCGCAGCAGCTGCCCGGTGAGCACCTCGGCCGGGATGCTGCTGTCGCCGACGAGAAGGGGGGTGGGGTCGCCGAGGCGGCGCTTGAACTGGCGGGCGACGCGTCGCGGGTCGGTCACGGCGTGGCGCTCGGCCGCGTCACCGGCCACGAAGCGGCCGTCGGGTTGCAGCCAGAGGACGGAGGGGGCGGTCGGGCCCCGCTCGCCGAGGGTGATCATCTCGGGCCCGCGTCCGGGCGTGCCGTCGTGCACCGCCGCCGCGGTGTACGTCGTCCCGAGGTCGATGCCGAGGTAGTAGCTCATCTCATGGGTTTCCCGTCATCCCCCAACCGGGTGCCTCCCGGCGCGACCGGTCAGGCTACCCCGCCCGTCCGAGCCGATTTTCCGCGTGCAGACGCCCGGAATGGCGGCGTCAACCGCCGTGGAGGTTGTCGTACTCGTCGCACGTCAGCGGGGCGCTGCTGGTCACGCCGTCGCCGCCGAGCGGGTTCACGGGGTCGCCCTCGATCTCGAACACCACGCCCTCGACGCCGTCCAGCGCGTCGACCGTGCACACCATCTGCCCGAAGGCGAGCCGAGCCCCGTCCCCCTGCACCCCGCTGATCCCGCTGTCCAGGTCGACGGTCAGGATGCCGTTGAGGAGCTCGGGCTGGCCGGCCAGGGCCGTGTCGGGCGGGATCTTGGTCACCACCCCGGGATCGATGGCCTCGTCGGTGGGCACGCCGCTCAGCAGGGCATCGAGCACGGTCGCCGGCGTGGGGAGCCCCGACTCGCCGCCGGTCGGGACCTCGAGCTCGACGGTGGTGAGCACGTCGCGATCTCCGTCGAAGCGGGTGAAGTACAGCTCGACCGCTCGCGTCTGGCCGTCCTCGCCCACCTCCAGCGTGGTGGTGGACGCGCCGGGCAGCTGGTCCTGCGTGATGCTCCGGGGCTCGTCGTCGGCCGGGATGCCGCAGGCGCCGACCACGCCCACCGCGAGGACGGCGGCGAGTGCGAGCACGCGGGTGGACCGGCGACGGCTGGGCGATCCGGTCACGACGCCTCCGCGGGCAGCTCGATGACGAAGCGGGCGCCGTCCTGCCCGTCGGCCCGGTCCTCGACCCACACCTCGCCGCCGTGCAGCCGGATGTGCTCGGCGACGAGCGACAGGCCGAGCCCGACGCCGTCGATGCCGCGCCGGTGCCCTGCCGAGCTGCCGCGGTTGAAGCGGTGGAAGATGGCCTCACGGTCGTCGACGGGGACGCCGGGGCCGTCGTCCTCGACGGCGATCAGCACCGCGTCGCCCCGCTTGCGCAGCTCGACGCGGGTGGCGCCGTCCCCGTACTTCGCCGCGTTGTCGAGCAGGTTGGCGATGACCCGGGACAGGCGGCGCTTGTCGGCCTTGACCACGACGCCGGCCAGGTCGGAGTCGATGTCCACGGGCACGTCGACGTCGGTCGAATTCTGCACCGCCTGCAGCACCAGCTCGTCGACGCGGACCTCCTCGAGGTCGAGGTACATCACGCCCGCGTCGAACCGCGAGATCTCGAGCAGGTCTTCGACGAGCTGCTGGAAGCGCTCGATGTCGGCGACCATCAGGTCGAGCGCGGCCCGAGCACGGATCGGCATGTCGTCGCGCTGGTTCTCCAGCACCTCGACCGCCGCCGCCAGGGTCATCAGCGGCGACCGCAGCTCGTGGCTGACGTTGGACGCGAAGCGGGCGTCACGCTGGATGCGCTCCTCGAGCGCGATCGCCATCTCGTTGAAGGACTCGGCCAGTGGCGCGAGGTCGGCGTCGGTGCTGGCCTCGACCCGGGTCTCGAAGTGCCCGGTGGCGATGGCGTGGGCGGCGTCGCCGATGCCGCGCAGCGGGCGCAGCACCCGGCGCGACGCCCACCACCCGACCCCGGCGCCGGCGAGCGTGGACAGGAGGGCGGCGGCGAGGAGCGAGATGCTGATCGACTCGAGCGTCTGCTCCAGCTCGCCGAGCGACACGATCTCGAAGTAGGCGCCGTCGATCGACGGCAGCGGGACGCCGACCGCCAGCTGCGTCTCGCCCTCGTGGTCGAAGCGCATCAGCGCCGGCTGGCCCGATCGCACCGTGGTGCGGAGCGAGGCCGGCAAGGACTCCTCGCCGAACTCGGGCGAGCGGGCGTACCAGCTGTCGCCGACGACGAGCACCGGGTTCGAGCCGGTCGGGGTCTGGATCGACTCGAGCAGCTCGGTGGGGTCGGCCGCCGGCGTGTCCTCGCCGGCGCTGGTGGACGGGAGCTGCAGGGCGGCGCTCGCCGCGTTCTGGTAGGTGCGGGCCCTGGCCGACGACTCGCGCTGGTCGAGCAGGTTCTGTCGGGTCAGGCCGAGGGTGGCCACGGCGAGGACGACGGCCATGAACAGGGCGCCGACCGCGAACGCGATCGTGATCCGGGCCCGGAGGCCCAGACGAGGGAACAGGCGGGACACGGGGCGCGGCCAGCGCATCCGAGCGCGAAGGCCCACTAGGCCTGGAGCTTGTAGCCGAGGCCTCGCACGGTGACGACGTGGCGCGGGTTGGCGGCGTCGGCCTCGACCTTGGTGCGCAGGCGGCGCACGTGGACGTCGACCAGGCGCCCGTCGCCGAAGTAGCCGTAGCCCCAGACGCGCTCGAGCAGCGTCTCGCGGCTGAACACCCGCCCGGGGGTCGACGCCAGCTCGACCAGGAGGCGGAACTCGGTCTTCGTGAGGTGGATCTCCTCGCCGCCGCGGCGGACCACGCCCTCGTCGGGGATGATCTCCAGGTCGCCGAAGCGCAGGTGGGCACTGACCGAGTCGCTGGTGCGGGCCCGCCGCAGCAGCGCGCGGATGCGAGCCGACAGCTCCTTCGGGGCGAACGGCTTGGTGAGGTAGTCGTCGGCGCCCGCCTCGAGCCCGGCCACCACGTCGTGTGTGTCGGCCCGCGCCGTCACCATGACGATCGGCACGTCGGACACCCGGCGGATGGCGCGGCACACGTCGAAGCCGTCGATCCCGGGGAGCATGATGTCGATCAGCACGACGTCGGACGGTTGGCGCTGAAAGGCGTTCAGCGCCTCTTCGCCGGTGTCGGCCTCTTCGACCGACCACCCCTCGTCCTCGAGCGCCAGCTTCACCGCGGTGCGGATGCGCTCATCGTCTTCGACCGACAGGATGCGGGTACCCACGATCAAGATCGTGCCTCATCCGGACGGCGCGCGCGCAGACGACCACGCGCACGGACGCAGGTCGCCCCGGGGTGGAGGGCGGTCACCTGCCGTTGTCGGGGGCCGGGACCTCGGTGTACGCGGCCATGAGGGCGTCGCGGCCGGGCCCGCGGCCCGTGCGGTAGTGCAGGCCCTCGGGGAGGTGGGAGCAGAGGTCGCGGCAGCTCACCAGGGCTCGGGCCCCGGCGTCGGTGAACGACTCGAGGGACCGGAGGTCGACGTCGATGCGCTCGGTCTGCGCGTCGACGGCGGCGGAGGCGGCGTCGATCAGGGCGCCACCGGCGGTCTCGTCGAGGCACTGGACGACGGCCAGCACGACGGTCCGGCCATCGGACGAGACCGCGATCGGGGAGGGCGCGGGGTCGAGGGTCGGAGCGTCGACGGGGGCATCGCTACCGGCGGCGGTGGGGCGGAAGGGGGCCCCTGCGGTTGCGGCGGACATCGGTCCTAGTCTGCCGACTGTTCGTGTCAGCGCGCGGTTCAACCGCGTTGCGATCCGGTGTCGACTGTGATTCTCGGTGACTCACGACACATTCTGTGCGCTCAGAGAGCGCAGAAGCTCACGCAGCGAAGCGGCGAGCGCGGGAGGGGCCGCGATCACCGACCCGGCCTCCACCGGCCCGCCGTCGAGGGAGGACAGCTCGGCACCCGCCTCCGTGGCGATGAGACCACCCGCGGCGAGATCCCACCACTGGAGTCCACGCTCGAAGTAGGCGTCCAGGCGTCCGCAGGCCACCAGGCACAGGTCGACGGCCGCCGCGCCCAGGCGGCGGATGTCCCGCACCTCGGGCAGCAGACCCGCCACCACGCGACCCTGGGCGCGCCGCACCTCGGCGTCATAGCCGAACCCGGTGCCGACCAGCGCGGTGGCAAGGTCGTCGGCGTCGGCACAGGCGATCGGCACGCCGTCCCGGAAGGCCCCGCCGCCCCGCGTGGCGGTGTACACCTCGGCGCGGACGGCGTCGACCACCACACCCGCCACCACACCGGCCGCATCCTCTGCCGCGATCGACACCCCCCACCCGGGCAGGCCGTACAGGTAGTTCGTGGTGCCGTCGAGCGGGTCGATCACCCAGCGCAGCCCGCTGGTGCCGGCGCGGGCCGCCCCCTCCTCGCCGACCAGGCCGTCGTCGGGTCGGGCGGCCAGCAGGCCCTCGACGATGAGCCGCTCGGCGGCATGGTCCATCTCGCTGACCATGTCGGTGGCCGTCGACTTCGACCGGACCGTGGCGCGGCCGTGCGCCACCCCGTCGAGCAGCAGGTCGACGGCCTGCCCCGCCACGACCGACGCCAGGGCGACGAGGTCGGCGGGATCGGGCGGCGCGGGCGGCGGCACGGCGGGGGAGCGGCCGCCGTCGGGAGTGTCGGGCACCGTCCCGACCGTACCTCCGCCGCCCGCGCGAGGGCCACCCGGGGGCCGCACCCCTCGGCGTGTCGCTGCTCGGCCGGGTGGATGGCTGTGGCTTGCGTTCCGAATGCCCACGCGTGGGCGGCGGCGAACGCCGCACCCCCTCGGCCTCGGTACGGTGCGTCGTGATGCCGGCCGCCACGCCTCCCCCCGCCGGGCCGCCCCGTCCGCCCGCGGTCGACCTGCGCAGCGACACCGTCACCCGACCGACCGCGCCCATGCGCCGCGCCATGGCCGAGGCCGAGGTCGGCGACGACGGGTTCGGCGACGACCCCACCGTGTGGGCGCTCGAGCGCCGCTACGCCGAGGCGACCGGCAAGGAGGCCGCAGTGTTCGTCCCGTCGGGCACGATGGCCAACCAGATCGCCCTCCGGGCCCTGGCCGGACCGGGCACGTCGGTGGTCGCGGGGCGGCGCCAGCACGTGGTGACGCACGAGGGCGGGGCCTTCGGCGTGAACCAGGTGGCCCAGCTCCACCTCCTCGACGACGGCGACGGCACGATCGACCCGGCGGAGGTTGCGCACCTGGTCGAGGCGGCCGCCCACCGGTGGCCGGCGCCCTCGGTCGTGTGCGTCGAGGACACCCACCTCGCCTCCGGCGGCCGACCGTGGCCGCTCGAGCGGCTGGCCGAGGTGGCGGCGGCCGGTGTTCCCGTCCACCTCGACGGCGCCCGGCTGTTCAACGCCACCGTGGCCACGGGCACCACGCCGGCCGAGCGGGCCGCGGTCGCGACGACCGTCACGAGCTGCCTGTCGAAGGGGCTGGGCGCCCCGGTCGGCTCGGTGCTCGCCGGCCCCGCCGACGTCATCGCCCGGGCGCGGGTCGAGCGCAAGCGGATGGGCGGCGGCATGCGCCAGGCCGGGATCCTCGCCGCCGCAGGTCTGCTGGCGCTCGACACCATGGTCCACCGCCTCGCCCACGACCACCGGCGGGCCCGCGCCCTCGCCGAGGCCGTGGCCGCCCGGTGGCCCGCGTCGGGGTGCGACCCCGCCGAGGTCCACACGAACGTCGTGCTGTTCCGCCACGACGACCCCGTCGCGCTGCTCGCCGCCCTCGCCGACCGGGGCGTCGGTGCGGTGACGCTCGGCCCCCGCACGATGCGGTTCGTCACCCACCTCGGCATCGACGACGACGCCCTGGCCCGGGCCGTGGCGGCCATCGAGGCGGCTCCGTGACCCTGCTCGGCGAGATCCCCGACCGGGTCCTGGCGGTCTACGCGCATCCCGACGATCCCGAGGTCTCGTGTGGCGGGACGCTCGCGCACTGGGCGGCGCACGGCGCCGAGGTGCGCCTCGTGGTCGTCAACGCGGGGGACAAGGGTGCCTCCGACCGCGACATCGACCCGGCCGAGCTCACCCGACGGCGGGCGGCCGAGGTGCAGGCGGCGGCCGAGGTCCTCGGCCTCGCCGGCGTCGAGCTGCTCGGGTTGCCCGACGGCGAGGTCACCAACGACCTCGAGCTCCGCGGTCGGCTCGTGGCCCTGGTCCGGCGGCACCGGCCCGACGTGGTGGTGTGCCCCGACCCGACCGCGATCTTCTTCGGCGACAGCTACGTCAACCACCGCGACCACCGCGAGGTGGGCTGGGCGACCGTCGACGCCGTCGCCCCGGCGGCGGGCGGCCCGCTCTACTTCCCCGAGGCCGGGGAGGCGCACCAGGTCGGCGCCCTGCTGCTGTCGGGGACGTTCCAGGCCGACGCCTGGGTCGACGTCGGCGACGCGGTCGACGCCAAGATCAGGGCGGTCGCCTGCCACGAGAGCCGCATGGCCGGCGATCCCGATCTGGTGGCCGAGCTGCTCCGCGCCCGCACCGCGGAGACCGGCGCCGAGGCGGGCGTCGCCCACGCCGAGAGCTTCCGCCGGCTGCGCTTCGGCTAGTCGACCGCCCCGCTCCGGTGGGAGTCGGGCGAATCGCGGTGACATCGCGGTCGGCGTGCACCCGCGGCGTCACGGCGGTCGAGGCCCAGGCGCACCACGGCCCGGCTGCCCGGCGGCGCCGCCGCTAGTCGGGCTTGCCGGGTTGGCGGTGCTGGATCGTGCGCCACTCGCCCATGGCCCGCAGCGCGAGCACGGCCACCACCGCCACGCCCCCCGCGCCCATCACCGCGCCGAACAACCCCGCGGCACCGGCCAGCGTGCCGCAGTCGCCGGTGCACTGCAGGTCGACGAACGCCCACCCGATCAGGCCGCCACAGAGGCCGCCGACCAGGATCGCCACGAACGCGAGCACCCGCGCGCCCGTCGAGGGCAGCGCGCTCGGGGCGTAGGCGTCTGCCGCGGCGGGCGGCTGATCGGGGGCGGATCGGCGGCGGTCGGGGTCTTCGGCCATGCGGTCCGCCATCGTAGGGTCAGCCCTCGCGCAGCTCCGACACGACGCCGCCGGTCACCCGCACGAGGTCGTCGGGGCGGAGGGCGAAGACGTGGCGCGGCGTCCCTGCGGCGGCCCACACCTCGTCGAAGGCGAGCAGGTCCTCGTCGACGTAGGTGGGGATGGGCTGCGGGTGACCGAACGGGGGCACCCCACCGATGGGGAAGCCCGTCGCGGCGCGCACCGAGTCGGCGTCGACCCGGTCGACGGGGGCGCCGGGCGCGCCCGACGCGGCGGCCAACCGACCGGCGTCGAGGCGGTTCGGCCCGCTGACCAGCGCCACCACGACGTCGCCGTCGAGGCGGAAGATCAGGCTCTTCACGATCTGCCCGACCGTGACGCCGATCGCGTTGGCGGCGTCCTCGGCCGTGCGGGTGCCCTCGGGGAACTCGCGGACCTCGACGTCGAGCCCGAGGGCGCGGGCGGCGTCGGCCACGGCGCGGGCGTTGCGGTGCAGGTCGGCGGGCGGGGGCGGCGGAGACGGTTCGTCCACCGGGCCACGGTGCCACACTGGGCCGGTGAAGCAGTGGTTGGTGGCCGGCGGGCTGATCCTGGGCGACGACGGGCTGCTGCTCGTCCGCAACCGGCGCCGCAACGGCGCCCTCGACTGGAGCCCGCCCGGCGGCGTCATCGACGAGGGTGAGACCGTGCTGGCCGGGCTCACCCGCGAGGTCGAGGAGGAGACCGGCCTCGTGGTGTCCCGCTGGGACGGGCCGGCGTACGAGGTCGAGGTCGCCGCGCCCGGCCTCGGGTGGAACCTGCGGGTCGAGGCCCACGTCGCCCTCGACTTCGCGGGCGCGGTCCGCGTCGACGACCCCGACGGCATCGTCGTCGATGCGGCCTTCGTCGACCCCGACGCGTGCGGCGAGCACCTCGCGGGGTGCCACCCGTGGGTGGGCGAGCCGCTGTCCGCCTGGCTGGCCGAGCGGTGGGCGACGGCCCCCACGTTCCGCTACCTGCTCGACGGGGACGACCCGGCCCGGGCGGTCGTCACCCGGCGGTGACGGCACCGTGACCGACCGCGTGCCCGACGGCGGACCCGGCCGGCCGGTCGACGGCGGCGACGGCCCGGCGCGCACGATCCTGCACGTCGACATGGACGCGTTCTTCGTGTCCGTCGAGCTGCTGCGCCGCCCCGAGCTGCGCGGCCAACCGGTCGTCGTGGGCGGGACCGGCGACCGGGGCGTGGTCGCCGCGGCCAGCTACGAGGCCCGCGCCTACGGGGTCTTCTCCGCCATGTCGAGCGTCCGGGCGCGCCGCCTGTGCCCCCACGCGGTGTTCCTGCCCGGGGATCACGCCCACTACGGCGAGGTCAGCGGGCGCGTGATGGCGATCTTCCGGTCGTACACGCCGCTCGTCGAGCCGCTGAGCCTCGACGAGGCCTTCCTCGACGTCACCGGTGCGCTGCGGGCCCTGGGGGACGGGCCGCGCATCGGGCGGGCCATCCGCGAGGAGGTGCTGGGCGAGGAGGGCCTCACGTGCTCGGTCGGGGTGGCCGCCACCAAGATGGTGGCCAAGCTGGCGTCCGAGGCGGCCAAGCCCCGGGCCGCCACCACCGGGCCCGAACCGGGCACGGGCGTGCACGTCGTGGCTCCGGGGACCGAGGCCAGCTTCCTCCGCCCCCTGCCCGCCCGGGCCCTGTGGGGGGTCGGCCCCGCCACCCTCGCCCGTCTCGAACGGCTCGGGGTCCGCACCGTCGGCGACATCGCCGACCTCCCCGAGCCCGCCCTCGTGGGCGCGATCGGTCAGGCCAACGGGCGCCACCTCGGCCGCCTCGCACGCGGCATCGATCCCCGGCCCGTCGTCCCCGACCTGCGGGCCAAGTCGATCGGCCACGAGGAGACGTTCCCCGCCGACCTCCACGATCGCGCCGACCTCGAGCGCGAGGTCGTCCGCATGGCGGACGCCGTGGCCTGGCGGCTGCGGCGCGACCGGCGCGCCGCCCGCACGGTCACCCTCAAGGTGCGCTTCGGCGACTTCCGCACGATCACCCGCTCTGTCACCGTCCCGGTGCCCGTCGACGACGGCCCGGCGCTGGCCGCCGCCGCTCGCGGGCTCCTCGGCGAGGTCGACCCCGCCCCGGGCGTCCGGCTGCTGGGGGTGACCGGCAACGCCCTCGTCGAGGCCGACGTCCGGCAGCTCAGCTTCGACGACGTCGAGGGTCCTGACTGGCACGACGCGAGCGGTGCGGTGGACGCCATCCGCGAGCGCTTCGGCGACGCCGCCATCGGTCCGGCGTCCTCCGTCGGCCGCCGTGGCCTGCGGGTCAAGCGCCGCGGCGAGGCGCAGTGGGGCCCCGACCGGCCGATCGGCGGCCCAGACGACGAGAAATCGGGCGAAATGCCCGGAAATTGACTGTTTCCCCAGCTGTCACGCGTTGTCGTTCGTCGAACCCTGTGGAACACTTGTGCGTGCCGGTTCGGTCGACCGGGGCGACAAGGGGTTCACGTGCCGCTTTCCGAGGACGAGGAACGCATCCTCCAGGAGATCGCACAGCGCTTCTACGAGGACGATCCGACTTTCGCACGCGAGGTCAGCGAGACCACGCTGTACCGGCACACCGTCCGTCGCATGAAGTGGGCGGTGGTCGGGCTCGTCGCCGGGGCCGCGTTCCTGGTGTTCACCCTGTCGACATCCTTCTGGCTGTCGTTCGCCGGCTTCCTGCTGATGCTCGTGTCGGCGCTCGTGTTCGAGCGGAACCTCCGAAAGCTCGGCCGCGCTGGGCCTCGAGCAGCTGAGTCGCACCGTCCGCGCCAACGGCATGCGTGACGCGTTGGGCGGCGCCGGGCGTCGGATGCGAGAGCGCTTCCGCCGCGAGGAAGACGCCGGACCCGAGGACGAGTAGCCCCCAGCCGGCAGAGCCGGCGGGCGTTCCCAGGCGAGGTTCGGCGCTCAGGCCGGGGTGGCGGCGGTGCGGGCTCCGGTGACGATCCGCGTCCGGCTCGTCGAGCCCAGCAGCCGGCGGATGTCGAACCAGCGGACGACCCGGTGCGGCCATCCCTGCTGCCGGTTGATGTCGGCCCGGATGGCCGCCCAGTCGCGCTCGGCCGCCGCCAACTGCTCGGCCTCGGGCGTGGCCTCGGCGTAGGCGACCTCCTCCATCCGACGGGCGAGGTCGGCGATGGCGGGCGCACTGCGGGGGAACGCCGCCGCCATCGTGTCGGCCTTCTCGGCGATCGTCATCCACGGCGGCAGGCGCAGGCCCGCGTCCACCGCCCCGTCGACCGTGCGGCGCCAGTCCAGCCGCACGCGGTCGGCCGGCGCCCGGGCCCGCCGGCGGCGCACCACCTGTTGCGCCGCGAGCGCCAGCGGGACGAGCAGGAGGTAGCCGACGATCGCGATGCCGGCGGCCGGTGCGGTGTCGTCGACGAGGCGCGCCAGGAACGGGTCGCCGGCCTCGCTGGCGGGCGAACCGCTGGCCACCGAACCCTCGCCCAACCCTCCGCCGGGGTCGCGCTGGTCGTCGCCGGCCGCCGACGTGGTCCCGGAGCCGTCCCCCTCGCTGCCGCCGAGGGCGGGATCGGTGACGGCCGCGCCCCCGGTGCTCGTGTCCTGCTGCTCGGAGATGCCCAGCCACTCCTGCGCCCGCGGCGGACCGCGGTCGATCGTCGGCTCGAACGGCACCCACCCGTATTCGCCCAGGTAGACCTCGGGCCAGGCGTGGGCGTGGACGCCCCGCACCCGGAACAGCGTGGGGTCGTTGCGGTCCTGCACGCCGGGCGTGAAGCCCACGGCCACCCGCGCGGGCAGCCCTGCGGAGCGGGCGAGGGCGGCGAACGCGGCCGAGAACTGCTCGCAGTACCCACGCCGCGTCTCGAACAGGAACGTCAGCAGCGCCTGGTTGCTGTGACCCGGCCCGACGAGCTTGTCGTAGGTGAAGCGGTCGCTGCGGAAGTAGCTCTGCAGCGCGAGCGCCTTGTCGTAGGGGGTGGCGGCGTCTTGGGTGATCTCGGCCGCCTCGGCCACCGCCTCCTGCGGGAAGTCGCCCGGGAGCTGCGTGTAGCGGGTCGCGATCTCGTCGGGCACCTCGTCGGAGGCGGTGCGCAGCTCCTCCTCCGTCCAGTCGGCGATCTCGGACGTGACCGTGTACGAGTAGCCGTCGGACGTGGTGACGTCGCGGTCGACCATGAGGGTGCTCGACCGCTCGTCGAAGACGACCTCCTCGTCGGGCCCGGGCTCGAGCGCGACGGGCTGGAGCGCGGCGGGCAGCCACACCGAGGCCAGCGCGTCGATCGTGACCTCTTGCGACACGGTCTCGCTCTCGGTGGCGGGGTCGATGGCCCGGGGCAGCTCGCCGTCGGCCTCGTCGGTGCTGTACGACGACCGCCAGATCTCGCCGTCGAACTCGTCCAGGGCGGTGAGCCGCCAGTACGAGCTGCGCTCGCTGCGCACGGTGAAGACCTGCAACTGGGGTTGATCGAGCAGCTTGGTCTGCAGCGACACCATGGGGCTGACCACGACCCGGGTGGGATCGTCCTCGTTGAGGTCGCGCCACGCCACCATCGCGTCGGCGTCGGCCCCCGGCAGCCGCGGTCCGGCGATCGAGCCGGCGAGCACGGCGCCCAGGCTGATCGCGACGCCCGTGCCGACGAGCGACCAGCGACCCTGGCGACGGTGGCCGCCCGCCCAGCGTGACGTGCGCTCCTGGGCTGCGGTGCGGTGGAGGAGCACGTACACCAGGGCGGCGACCGAGAACAGCGCAGCGCTGGCCACCGGGCTGCCGTCGCCGCCCAGCGCGGCCGAGAAGACGAACAACGTCGTCGCGGGCAGCACGGCCTCGAACGTCGCGGACAGCCGGAAGGCGGCCCAGTCGGCGAGGAAGGCGATGACCCAGATCACGACGGCCGTGGTCACCACGAAGCCGTTCTCGACCGGGGCGGGGGCGCGGACGTCGCCGAACAGCGACCAGGCCGACCTGACGTCGTCGCCGACGGACCCGAACGTGTCGGCTGTCGGGAGCCCCCACATCGTGGTCTCGGGGAAGCGGGCCCACGCGATCACGAGCACGGCGGCGACGGCGGTGGTGGCGGCGGCGGGCAGCAGGCGCACGCCGGCCCGGCGGAGCACCGTCACGACGAGGTGCGCCATGATCGCCTGCAGCACCAGGGCGCCGCGGTACGACCCGTCGACGAAGAGCCGGTGCATGCCCACGATGGCGGCCAGGGTGACCCCGCACAGGGCCACCTCGGTGGCCACCCGCAGCCGGTCGACGGGCCGGCGCGTCGTCTCGGGGGTGCTCACCGCACGCTCCGGGCCACGCCGGGCCGCGAGCGGGTGGCGGCCATCGCCTGGTTCCACGCGGGGGCGAACGGGGTGTCGTCGGTGACGCGGATCACCGACGCCGTCGCCGAGGCCGCCACCGGCGTCGCGTGCGGGCTGGCGCCCGGGCTGCCCACGCGGACGACGCTGACGATCCCGAACCGCTGCCGCAGGCGGGCGGTGGACGACAGCTCGTCGTCGGCCGTCTGGCCCACCACCAGCACGAGGGCGCCCTGGCCGTCGCGCTGGACCAGGTCGATCATCGTCCGCAGGCTGGCGCTGCCCGTGGCCTCGACCACCGCCAGGTGCTCGAGCAGGGCGTGCAGGTGCGGAGTGCCCGACCCGAAGCCCGAGTCGGCGCCGTCGGTGGTGGCCAGGCGCACCAGGTCGCGGCGGGCGCTGTTGGCCGACACGATGCTGGCCGCGGCCGACACCGCCGCCTCGAGCGAGCGGCTGTCGTGCGCGGCCCGGCGCACGTCGAGCACCACGGTCGTGCGGCCCTGCCACGGCTGCTCCTGCTGGCGGACGAGCAGCTCGTCGTGCCGGGCCGTCGACGGCCAGTGGATGCGCCGCAGGTCGTCGCCGACCACGTAGGCGCGCAGGGCGTAGAAGTCGTCGCCCACCCGGCCGAGGGCGTGCGGGTGCTGCACGCCGGCCAGCGGGTCGTGGCCGGTGGTGAACGGCACGGGCCGCACCTCGTCGACCTTGGGCAGCACGGTCACGTCCACCCGGGGCGCCGCCTCGACGCTCGCCTGCACGAGGCCGAAGGGATCGCCGACGACGACCTGCAGCGGTCCGACGTGCACGATGCCGCGCCGCTCGGTCGGGAGCCGGTACGACGCGACGGAGGCGGCCCCGTGGTCGAGCGGCGGGATCAGCAGCTCGGCGCCCGCGGTGCCGGTGACGGCGTCGCGCAGGCGGAGCACCGGTGTGTCCTTCGGCCGTAGGTTGCGGACCCTGACCTCGACGCGGCTGAGCTGACCGGCGTGGACACGGGCCGGGTGCACGACCCGATCGACGTGGATGTCGAGGCGGGTGGCGCGCACATAGGCGGTGGCGACGCCGAGCAACCCGAGCATCACCGCGCCGAGCACGTAGAGCTCGCCGATGCCCAGCAGGCGCGCGGCCGCGAGGAGGCCGAGGCCACCCCAGAGGCACAGCCACCCCTGGCGCGTCAGCATGGCATGAGGTGCCGGTGCGGTGGCACTAGTGACCGCCGGGGACGGGCACCGCTCGCAGGACCTCGCCCAGCGCGTCGGCGGGCGTGATGCCCTGGAGCTGGGCCTCGGGCGTGACCAGCAGCCGGTGGGCGAGGACGGGGACCGCCAGCGCCTTGACGTCGTCGGGGATGACGTAGCCCCGGCCCCCCGCCGCGGCCCGGGCCTTGGCCACCCGTTGCAGGGCGAGGGTGGCGCGGGGGGACACGCCGAGGGACAGGTGGGTGTTGTGGCGCGTGGCGTTGGCCAGGTCGACCAGGTACGCCTTGAGGCTGGGCGCCACGTGGACCTGCCGGGTGGCGGCCGCCATCATGTCGATGTCGGAGGTGGTGACGACGGCGGAGATGTCGCGGAACGGGTCGTGGTCGCCGTGGCGATCGAGGATCTCGAGCTCGGCCTGCGGCGCGGGGTAGCCGACCGACACCCGCATGAGGAAGCGGTCGAGCTGCGACTCGGGCAGCGGATAGGTGCCCTCGTGCTCGATGGGGTTCTGCGTGGCGATGACCATGAACGGCGGCGTCAGGGGATAGGTGACGCCGTCGACGGTCACCTGGACCTCGCCCATCGCCTCGAGCAGCGCGGCCTGCGTCTTGGGGGAGGCCCGGTTGATCTCGTCGGCCAGCACGACGTTGTTGAACACCGGCCCCGGCCGGAAGTCGAACGTGTTGTCGCCCCGGTTCCACACCGTGAGTCCGACGACGTCGGAGGGCAGCAGGTCGGGGGTGAACTGCACCCGGCCGAAGCTGCACTCGATGGACGTGGCCAGCGACTTCGCCAGGTTCGTCTTGCCGACCCCGGGGACGTCCTCGAGCAGCAGGTGGCCCTCGGACACGAGGCACAGCAGCACCAGCTCCACGACCTCGCGCTTGCCCTGGATGACGCGCTCGACGTTGGTGACCACGCTCTCGTACAGATCGGTGAACGTCGCCGCCCCCCGGGGTGCCACAGTCTCGATGCTGGCCACAGCCCGGATCTCCCTCCGTCGCCTCTGCGAGCGAGGCCAGGTTACGCGCTCGTGGACCCGACCTGACTTCGGACGCCACTCGAGGGTCCGCGGAGCGGCGGGCGCCCGCTACGGTCCGCACCGCCATGGCGAGCACATCGGACACGGCGTTGGCGGTCGACATCGGCGGGACCAAGCTCGCCGTCGGCCGCGTGGACGGCGCCGGGCGCCTGTCCGATCGGCGCACGGCGCCCACGCCCGCCCACGGCGAGGCCGAGCAGATGTGGGCACGGCTGGCCGCGTTGGCCGACGAGGTGCGCCGGGGCGACGAGGTCGTCGTCGGGGTCGGGTGCGGCGGGCCGATGACGCGCGACGGCGCCCGCGTGTCGCCCCTGAACATCCCGGCGTGGGTCGACTTCCCCCTCCGGGACCGCCTGGGCGACCTCACGGGGCTGCCTGTCCACGTCGACAACGACGCCAAGGCCCTCGCCCTCGGCGAGGGGTGGGTGGGCGCGGCCCGCGGTGTGCGCGACTTCATCGCCATGGTGGTGTCGACGGGCGTCGGCGGAGGCATCGTGCTCGACGGCCGGCTGCTCGACGGGGCGGGCGGCAACGCCGGGCACGTGGGTCACGTCATCGTCGAGCCCGACGGCCGCACGTGCGGGTGCGGCGGCCGCGGTTGCCTCGAGGCCGAGGCGTCGGGCATCGGCATCCGGGGGGCCACCGGCCGGGATCCCGCCGAGGCCGACGAGGGCCTGCGGCGGCGCACCGGCATGCTCGTCGGACGCGCCGTGTCGTCGGTGGCCAACCTGCTCGACCTGCAGCTGGCCGTCGTGGCCGGTTCGGTGGCCCTGGGGTACGGCGAGGTGTTCTTCGCCGCCGCCCAGGCCGAGATCGACCTCCGCTGCCGGATCGAGTTCGCCCGCGGCACCCGCATCGTGCCGGCGGGCCTGGGGGACGGCGGGCCGCTGGTCGGCGCGGCGGCCGTGGGGTGGCGGGGGGAGGGCGTCGACGTCGGCGTCCGCTGAGCGCACGGGCACGACGCCGCCGTCGATAGATTCCGGCCGTGGCCGAGACGGGGACCTCCGACGCGGGGTGGGTGCGCGCCGCCGTGCTGGCGGTCGCCCGGCACCCGTCGCTCTGGGTCACAGGGGTGCGTCAGGCCCGCGTCCTCGCCGCCCCGGGGTGGTGGCGGCGCCGGCCGTTCCTGCCGCTGCCGGCGCCCGACTACCTGCGGTTCCGCCTGCAGACGGCCTACGGCGGGACGGGCGAGGGCGCGCCCGATCCCGACGACCTCGTCACCTACCTGCGCTGGATCCGCGACCTCCGCTGACCTCATTGTGCCGAGGCCGGGCGGGTGGGACGTGGACGCGGCCCACGCGTGGGGATTTGGCGTGCGACTCTCGGCTCTGTCACCGGCCGAGCCATTGTGCCGACCGGACCCACGTCGGCGCTTGTAGCGTTGCGGCGATGAGCCGGGCGCTCGTGCTCAATGCCACGTTCGAGCCCCTCTGCGTCGTGAGCGACCGCAGGGCGGTCGTCCTCGTGCTGGGTCAGACCGCGGAGATGCTGCACGCCAGCGACGCGCTCATGCACTCGGCCCACCTGGTCATGGCCGTGCCGTCGGTGGTGCGCCTCCGGCGCTACGTCCGCGTGCCGTACCGGTGGACGACACCGCTCAACCGCCGGTCGGTGTTCGCCCGCGACGGTCACCGGTGCCAGTACTGCGACGGCCCCGCCGAGAGCATCGACCACGTCGTCCCGCGCAGCCGGGGTGGCCTCCACTCGTGGGACAACGTCGTCGCCGCGTGCCGGACGTGCAACGTGCGCAAGCGCGATCGCATGCTGTCCGAGACGTCGATGACGTTGCGGCACCCGCCGGCCGAGCCGCGGGGCACGAGCTGGCTCACGTTCGCGCTGGGCGTCGTGCCCGACACGTGGACGCCGTACCTGCAGATCGCGGCGTGACCCCCCGGCCCGGCCCGGCCGGGTGGCGCGTCGAGCGCCGGCGTGGCTCGGCCGCGGACCTCCACGCGGCCCCGGTCCCCGAGGCCCCGGTGCGGGCGGCGTGGGTGCTCGAGGCCGAGGCGCCGGCGCTGGTGCTCGGGTCGACCCAGGGGCCCGAGCTGGTGGACGGCGCTCGGGCGGAGTCGGGCGGCGTGGCCGTGGTGCGCCGGCGATCCGGAGGGGGAGCGGTCTACGTCGACCCGGCGACGACCGCCTGGGTCGACGTGATCGTGCCGTCCGGCGATCCGCTGTGGGACGACGACGTCGGCCGGGCTGCGCTGTGGGTGGGCGAGGCGTGGCGATCGGCGCTGGCCGACCTCGGGGTCGGCCCATTGGTCGTGCACGACGGGGCGCTGGCCTGTGGGCCCCTGGGCAGGCTGGTGTGCTTCGGCACCGTGGGAGCGGGGGAGGTGACGACCCCCGACGGTCGCAAGGTGGTCGGGGTGAGCCAGCGGCGCACCCGGGCGGCGGCCCGGTTCCAGTGCGCGGCGTACTCGCGGTGGGACCCGGCCCCCCTCGTCGACCTCTTGCGCCTCGACGGTGACGGCGCCCGCTCGCTGGACGGCGCCGCGGTCGGCACCGGCCTCCCGCCGGCCGCCGCGATCGACGCCTTCCTGGCGCGCCTCCCCGCCTGACCGGCGCACCCCTCGTTCCGGCGTCGATCCGGGTCGGAGACCGACACGGATCGACGCCGAGGCGCGCCCACGTGGGGGCGCGACCTGGGGAAACGGGGAGGGGTGCCTTGTCGAGGGGAGGGAAGTGGGGTACTTTCCCACGAAGTGGAGGACTCCCCCTTCCCCCGAGGCGCCGAAGCGGGCGTCGATCAGGCGGCCGGTGGCGCCGTCGTCGCAGCCGCGCGCCCGGCCGGCCCGCGGTTCTTCACGGGCTCGTTCGAGCACTCGGTCGACGACAAGAGCCGGCTCGTCCTGCCGGCCCCGTTCCGGGCGCGGCTGACCGGCGGCGCCTACCTCGGACCGCTCGACGGCTACCTCGGCCTGTGGCCCGACGACGAGATCGAGGCCGTGTTCGCCAAGTGGGACGACGGCGTCGCCCTCGGCATCGTGTCCGAGGAGGCGGCCGAGGCGTTCGTCGCCTCCACCTTCCCCGTCCAGCCCGACGGGCAGGGCCGCATCGTGGTGCACAAGTCGCTGCGGACCTTCGGCGATCTCGCCGGCCCGGTCATGGTCGTGGGGGCCCGCCGCCGCGTGGCCGTGTGGTCCCGCGACCGCTGGGCCCGCCGCATGGACGCCATCCCCGAGGGGCCCGACGCGGCCCTCCGGCAGGGCGCGAGGGACCTCAAGCTGTGAGCCCCGCCTCGCCCCGTCCCCCCTCTCAGGATTTCCCCCGCGAGATCGGTCGCTCCAGCGACCGATCTCGCGGGGAAATCTCTCCAACCCGGGTGCGGGCCCGTTCGCCGCGTTGCCTCCGGCAGACGCGGTGGAAGGCCCTTCCTCGATACAGAAAGGCACCGGCGGATCGTTCGCGAGTCGCCGACAGGTGCCCTTCTGCACCGACTCCGCTTGCTTGCCATCGAGCCCGTTCCGGGGAGACATCCCGGCGGGTGCCGTCGCGTCCGAGGTCGCACGGTGAGCGGGCCCGCACCTGCCTTCTCGCACCGCCCGGTGCTGGTCGACCTGGTGGTCGAGCTGTTCGCTCCCGTGCCCGCGGGCGTCGTCGTCGACGCCACGCTCGGGGGCGGGGGTCACGCAGAGGCCCTGCTCGAGGCCCACCCCCACCTGTCGGTCCTCGGCCTCGACCAGGACCCCGACGCCATCGCGGCTGCCACGGCACGCCTGGCCCGCTTCGGCGACCGGGTCACCGTGCGCCGGACCCGCTTCGACGAGATCGCCCGTGTCGTGGCCGAGGTGCTTCCCGGCCTCGGCCACGCCGGCGCCAGCGGCGCCCTGTTCGACCTCGGCGTCAGCTCGCCGCAGCTCGACCGGCCCGAGCGGGGCTTCAGCTACCGCGGTGCCGGCCCGCTCGACATGCGCATGGACCCGTCCCGGCCGGTCAGCGCGGCGGACCTGGTCAACGGGGCGGCCGAGACCGAGCTCGTGCGGCTGCTGCGGGCGTACGGCGACGAGCGGCACGCGGGGCGCATCGCCCGGGCGATCGTCGCCCACCGCCCGATCACCACCACCGACGAGCTCGCCGACATCGTGCGGGACGCGGTGCCCGCCCCGGCCCGCCGGCGCGGCGGCCATCCGGCACGGCGCACGTTCCAGGCGATCCGCATCGCCGTCAACGACGAGCTCGCCATCCTGCCGGCCACCCTCGACGACGCCATCGACGTGCTGGTCCCGGGGGGCCGCTGCGTCGCCATCGCCTACCACTCGGGCGAGGACCGGATCGTCAAGGACCGCTTCCGCCATGCCGCCACGGGCGGGTGGACCGGCCCGTCGCACCTGCCCACCCCACCCGACGTGCGTCCGGTGGTGCAGCTGCTGCGCCGCGGTGCGTGGCGGCCCACCGACGCCGAGATCGCCGACAACCCGCGCTCCGAGGCCGCCCGCCTCCGCGCGGTCGAGAAGCTCGACCTGCAGGAGGTCGCCTGATGGCCACAGCCCGTGTCGTTCGCCTGCCCCTCGTCCACCCGCGGCGCGACGGCGCCGACCGGTCGCGCCACCTGCGCGTGGTGCGCCCCGCACGGCTGGGGTGGGGCCTGCGCCTCAGCCCGCGCGCCGGCGTGCTGCTGACCGTGGTTGCCTTCGCCGCCCTGTTCGCGGTGGCGGCCAGCCACGCCCTGCTGATCGAGCGCCAGGCGAGCGTCGACGACCTCGACACGTCCGTGGCCGAGCAGCAGGCCCGCTACGAGGAGCTGAGCCTCGAGGTCGCGCAGCTCAAGTCGCCCGAGCGCATCCGCAGCGAGGCGACCGAGCGCCTGGGCATGGTGCCCTCGGGTGAGGTCGTCTGGCTCACCCCCGACGAGCCCGCACCCCCGGCGGACGACCCGCCGGCCGAGGACGACGAGTCGCCCGACACGAGCGCGGCCCGGGTCAAGCCCTACCTCGAGGCCACGCCATGACCTCGCGGGCGGGGTCCGGGCGCACCGCTGGCGGGCGCAGCGACCGGACCGGGCGATCGGGGCGCACCAGCACCCGATCGGCCACACGCTCCGCCCGCACCCAACCCTCCGGACGCTCGGGCCGCTCCGCTCGGGCCGCTCCGGTTCGGGTCGCTCCACCACGGGTCGGTCCGGCTCGGGCGGCTCCGCCCGCTCGGCCACGGGTGGCACCGCCCGCGGCACGGCCACCCGCACGCGCACGTCGGGGTCGCGCCCTGCGTCCCGCCGCGACGCGGGGGCGTCCCGCCCGTCGTCGCGGCGGGCGAGCGCCGAGACCGGCGGGCGATCGTCCGGCCCGCGCGGCCGTGGGCCGAGCGGCTCGCGCCCCGCGGGCGCCGTCGCCCGACGGATCGGCTGCGGGGCAACACCCCGCGCACCCGCTCGTTCGCCCTGCTGACCTTTCTCCTCGTGCTGTTCCTGGTCGTGGTGGTCCGGCTGGTGTACGTGCAGACGATCGGGGCGTCGCAGTACGTGGCCTACGGCGTCGACCAGCGCATCGAGCCGATCGAGCTCGCCGGTGGGCGGGGCGCGATCTACGACCGCAACGGCGACCAGCTCGCCATCTCGATCCCCCAGACGACGATCGCCGCCGACCCCAGCATCGTGGACGACCCGCAGGACGCTGCCCGCCGTCTGGCGCCCGTCCTCGGCCTCGACGAGGTCGCGCTGCTGCGCCAACTCACCGAGCAGGTGCGCTTCGTCTACCTGGAGCGCCAGGTCCCCGACGACGTGGCCGACGCCGTGCGGGCGCTCGACATCCCCGGCGTCCTGCTGTTCAGCGAGCAGGCCCGGTTCAACCCGTCGGGCGAGCTGGCCCGCGCCCTGCTGGGTCAGGTCGGCCTCGACAACGACGGCGTCTCCGGGGTCGAGCAGGCCTACGAGGACCAGCTCTCCGGCGAACCGGGTCACCTCGTGGTCGAGCGCGACCCCGAGGGGCGCACGATCCCGGCCGGCCGCCACCAGATCGACCCGGCCCGGCCCGGCGACGACCTCATCCTGACGCTCGACCGCGGCTTGCAGACCGAGGTCGAGCGGATCCTGTCGCAGCAGATCAGCGCGGTCGGGGCGAAGGGCGGCATCGTCATCGTGTCGAACCCCGAGACCGGCGAGATCCTGGCGATGGCCAACCAGGAGGCCGATCCGACCACCGGCGCCGTCCACAACAGCACCAACGACGTCGCCGTGACGGCCAACTACGAGCCGGGGTCGGTCAACAAGGTGATCACGCTGGCCGCCGCGCTCGAGGAGGGTCTCGTCACCCCCGAGCAGGTCGTCAACGTCCCGCCCTCCCTCCAGGTCGCCGACCACACCTACAACGACTCGCACCCGGGGAACCTGACGGTCACCGACATCCTCGCCAAGTCGTCCAACGTGGGCACGATCAAGATCGCCCAGATGCTCGGCGAGGAGCGACTCGACGAGTACCTGCGCCGGTTCGGCTTCGCGCAGGACACCGGCCTCGGCCTGCCGCACGAGGAGAACGGGCACGTGCCGGCGGTGGACGACTGGTCGGGCACGTCGATCGGGTCGATCCCCCTCGGCCAGGGCGTCTCGGTCACCGCCATGCAGATGCTGTTCGCCTACAACGTGATCGCCAACGACGGCGTCTACATGCCTCCGTCCCTGGTGACGGCCACGCGCGACAGCGAGGGCGAGCGCCACGACACCCTCGCGGGCGAGTCGCACCGGGTCGTGTCCCCGACGACCGCCGCGCAGTTGCGTGCCATGCTGGCCGAAGTGATCGACCACGGCACCGGCACCGCCGCCGCCATCGACGGCTACGAGGCCGCCGGCAAGACCGGCACCGCGCGCAAGCCGCAAGAGGGCGGGGGCTACGGCACCCCCGGCAACTACCACTACATCTCGACCTTCGCCGGCTTCCTGCCGGCCGACGACCCCAAGCTGTCGGTGATCGTCGTGATCGACGAGCCCACCACGTCGCCGTACGCGGCGACGGTGGCGGCGCCGGCGTTCGCCGAGATCGGCCGGTTCGCCGCCCGCACGATGGGCGTCGCCCCCGGCCTGGCCCCGCCCCGGCCGCCGCTGGCGATCGAGACGGACGACGGCCGGGTGCGGGCCGCGCCGGCGGGCGCCCCCACCTCGGTGCCGCCCACCACGGTGCCGCCGACGACGACGGTTCCTCCCCCCGACGCCGCAGCCGCGGCAGCCCCCACCCCGTCCGCGCCCCCCACGACGAGACCCGGGTCGCCCGGGGGATAGGGCGTGCACCTCGCCGACCTCGTGGCCGCCGCCGAGGGAGTGCGCATCCGGGTCGCCGGGCCCGATCGTGATCCCGACGTGAACGCGGTCGTGCACGACACGCGCGCCGTCGCCGACGGCGCGCTGTTCTGCTGTGTGCGCGGCTCGCACACCGACGGGCACGACCTCGCGCCGGCCGCGGTGGCCGCGGGGGCCGTCGCCCTGCTCGTCGACCACGAGCTGCCGCTGGACGTCCCCCAGCTCGTCGTCGACGACGTGCGGGCGGCGCTCGGGCCCGTGTCCGACGCCTTCTGGGACCACCCCTCGCGTCACCTCGACGTCCTCGGCGTGACCGGCACGTCCGGCAAGACCACCGTGACCCACCTGCTCGCCGCGGTGTTCGCCGCCGCCGGCCGGCCGTGCGGCGTCATCGGCACGCTGTCAGGGGCACGCACCACCCCCGAGGCGCCCGAGCTCCAGGCCGTGCTGGCCGACCACGTCCGGCGCGGCGACGCCGCCGTCGCCATGGAGGTGTCGTCGCACGGGCTGGACCAGGGTCGGGTGGTGGCGACGCACTTCGCGGCCGCGCTGTTCACCAACCTCTCGCAGGACCACCTCGACTACCACGGCACGATGGAGGCGTACTTCCGGGCCAAGGCCGGCCTGTTCCGCCGGGAGTACACGACCGACGCCATCGTGTGCGTCGACGAGCCCTGGGGCCGCCGCCTGGCCGACGAGGTGGCGGCGGGGGGCGACGTGCGCCTCCACCGCTACTCGCTCGCCGACGCCACGGGCCTGCGGCTGACCCCCGCCGGGGCGACGTTCCGCTGGCGGGGCCAGGACGTGGCGTCGTCGCTGGCGGGCCGGTTCAACGTCCGCAACGCCGTCGGGGCCGCCACGCTGGCGGCGGTCGTCGGGCTGGCGCCGGCCGACATCGCCCGCGGCCTGTCGCAGGCCGCCCCGGTCCCGGGGCGCTTCGAGGCGGTCGACGCCGGCCAGCCGTTCACGGTCCTCGTCGACTACGCCCACAAGCCCGACGCCCTCGACCAGGCGCTGCGCGCCGCCCGCGAGCTGGTGACCGGCTCGGGCCGGCTGACCGTGGTGTTCGGGTGCGGTGGCGACCGCGACCGGGCCAAGCGTCCGGTGATGGGCGAGGTGGCGGCCCGCCTCGCCGACCACACGATCGTGACCTCCGACAACCCCCGCGCCGAGGATCCCGCCGCCATCATCGGCGAGATCGTGGCGGGGGTGCCCGCCGGCGCCGCCGGCGATCGGGTCGACGTCCTCCCCGACCGGCGCGCCGCCATCGAGCGGGCGGTGACCGCGGCGCGCCCCGGCGACGTCGTCGTCGTCGCCGGCAAGGGCCACGAGACCACCCAGGTGGTCGCGGGCCAGAGCCTCCCCTTCGACGACCGCGTGGTGGCGAGAGCGGCGCTCGCCCGCACCGCGGTCCTCGATGCCGTCCCGGGGGCCCGCCGCCCCCCGAAAGGTTCGTGACACCCCGTGGTTCCCCTGCTCATCGCCGGAGGCCTCAGCCTCGTGGCCTCACTGCTCGGCACCCGCTACCTCATCGACTGGCTCAAGGCACACCGGGTCGGCCAACCCATCCACGAGGACGTGCCCGACGGGCACATCACCAAGGCCGGCACGCCCACCATGGGCGGCGTCGCCATCGTCGTGTCCGCGGTGATCGGCTACGCCGCCGCCCACGTGCACGCCGGCGCCGTCTTCACCCGCTCAGGGGTGCTGGTCATGCTCGCCATCGCGGGCGCGGCCGTGGTCGGCGCGTTCGACGACTGGATCAAGGTCAGCCACGAGCGCAACCTCGGGCTCTCGAAGCGGGCCAAGATGAGCGGGCTGCTCGTGGTGGCGGTCGGGTTCGCCGTGGCCTGCGTGGCGTGGACCGACGTCGAGACGACCGTCAGCTTCACCCGCTGGGACGAGCCGGGGTGGCAGCTCACCGAGCCCGGCTGGGTGCTGTTCGCCGTGCTGCTCATCGCGGCGACCACCAACGCGGTCAACCTCACAGACGGCCTGGACGGCCTGGCCGCCGGGTCGTCGATCTACGCCTTCATCTTCATGACGGTGGTGGCGTTCTGGGCGTTCCGCCACGAGAGCGTCTACGAGATCAACCACGCCCTCGACCTGGCGGTCATCGCCGCCGCCATGGTGGGCGGCATCACCGGGTTCCTGTGGTGGAACGCGCCGCCGGCCCAGATCTTCATGGGCGACACCGGCTCGCTGGCCATCGGCGCCGGCCTCGCCACGCTGGCGCTCACGCTCAACGTGCAGCTGCTCCTGCCGATCGTGGGGGCGCTGTTCGTGTTCGAGGCGCTGTCGGTGATCGTGCAGGTCGGGAGCTTCCGGTTGACCGGTCGCCGGGTGTTCCGCATGGCACCGGTGCACCACCACTTCGAGCTGGGCGGATGGCCCGAGACCACCGTCATCATCCGCTTCTGGATCCTGGCCATCATGTCGATGGCGGTGGCCCTCGGCCTGTTCTACGCCGACTCGATCTCCGCCGGCATCCTGGACTGACCGTGCGGCCCGTCACCGTCCCCCACCGGCCGGTGGTGGTGGGCGAGTCTGGTGAGGTGCACGGGCGCCGGGAGGACGCATGACCGCGGCCGACGCCCGCGGGCGGCACCCGACGGCGCGGGCGCCGCGGGCGGCGCGGGCCGCCACCGGGCGACCGGGCCTCTTCCTGGGCCTGGCGTTCCTCGTCGCGGTGTTCAACCTGCTCGGGCTGGTCATGGTGATGTCGGCGTCATCGGTGGTCGCCCGCGACGACCACGGCTCGGCGTGGTACTTCGTCGTGCGCCAGGCGGCCTGGGCCGCCGCGGGCGCAGTGGCGCTGCTGGTCATCGCCCGCACCGACTACCACCGGTGGCGCCGCCCGGCCGGGCCGCTCCTCGCGCTGGCGCTGCTGCTGCTCGGCCTGTGCCTCGTGCCCGGCATCGGGGTCAATGTGAACGGTGCCTCCCGGTGGATCGGCTCCGGCACGTTCACCTTCCAGCCGTCCGAGCTGGCGAAGCTGGCCGTGCTCGTGTGGGTGGCCGACCTGTTGGCGCGGCGGGCCGCCTACATGCACAACACCCAGGCCACGCTGCGCCCGGTGATCGTCGTGCTGGCCGCGGTGGCCACGCTCGTGATGCTGCAGCCCAACCTGGGAACGACGATGGTCATCGCCGCCATCGCCCTCTCGCTGTGCTTCGTGGCCGGCACCCCGCTCGGCGCGCTCGCCGGTTGGGCGACGTGCAGCCTGGCCGCAGCCATCGCGCTCGCCCTCGCCGAGCCCTACCGGCGGGTCCGGGTGCTGACGTTCCTCGACCCGTGGGCCGACCCGATGGACAAGGGGTACCAGAACATCCAGTCGCTGGTGGGCCTGGGCTCGGGCGGCGTGTTCGGCGAGGGACTGGGCGCGAGCCGGGCCAAGTGGGGCTACCTGCCGTACGCCCACTCCGACTTCATCTTCGCCATCATCGGCGAGGAGCTGGGCCTCGTCGGCTCGATCGTCGTCGTCGGCCTGTTCGTGTTGCTCTGCATCATCGGCGTGCGCATCGCACTGCACGCGCCCGACCGGTTCGGCCTGTTGCTGGCGGTCGGCGTCACGGCTTGGTTCTGCATGCAGGCGTTCGTCAACATCGGAGCCGTGATCGGCATCCTCCCCATCACCGGTGTGCCCCTCCCGTTCGTCAGCGCGGGCGGGTCGTCGCTGGTCTTCGGCATGGCCGCGGCCGGGCTGTTGCTGTCCGTGGCCCGCCAGGCGACCGTCCGCCCCCTCTCGCCCCGGCCGCCGGCCGGCTCGTCCACCCGTGCCGCGGGACGCCGGGCGCCGGCGCGGGCCCGATGAGCCCCCGCCAGGCCGATGCGCAGCACGCCCGCCGGTGCTTCGCCCTCGTCGCCGGAGGCGGCACGGCCGGGCACGTGCAGCCGGCCATCGCCATCGCCCGCGCCCTCGTGGCGCGCGGGCACCGGCAGAGCGCGGTCGAGCTGGTGGGCAGCGAGCGGGGCATCGAGGCGCGCCTGGTCCCCGAGGCCGGCTTCGAGCTGACCCTGCTGCCGGGGCGGGGCATCCAGCGCAAGCTGAGCTGGCAGAACGTGAAGTCGGTGGGGTCGCTGTTCGTGGCCTTCCGGCGTGCGTGGCGCCTCGTCGGCCGCCGCCGGCCCCGCGTCGTGGTCTCGGTCGGCGGCTACGCGAGCGTGCCGTGCGCCCTGGCCGCGGTGGTCCGGCGCGTGCCGATCGTGGTGGCCGAGCAGAACGCCGCCCCCGGGGCGGCCAACCGCCTGGTCAGCCGCTGGGCCAAGGCGTGCGCGGTGTCCTTCCCCGACACGCCGCTGCCCCGTGCCGTCGTGACCGGGAACCCGGTGCGGCCCGAGGTCCTGGCCATCGACCGGGCCCGTGACGCCCAACCGGCGCGCAGCAAGCTCGGCATCGAGCCCGGTCGCAAGGTCGTGCTGATCTTCGGCGGATCGCTGGGCGCGCTCCGCATCAACACGGCGGCGATCGACGCCGCCCGGCGGTGGGCGGGCCGGGGCGACCTCCACGTCCGGCACGTGGTGGGCTCCCGCGACTGGGCCGAGCTCACCGCCGGTGGTTCGCCGGTCCCGCCCGGGGCGCCGCTGCGCTACGAGGCCATCGAGTACGACGACGACATGCCCACGTCTCTGGCGGCCGCGGACGTCGTCGTCTGCCGCTCGGGCGCCAGCACCAGCTTCGAGCTGCTGGCCGCGGCGCTGCCGTCGATCCTCGTGCCGTCGCCCTTCGTGACCGCCGACCACCAGACGGCCAACGCCCGCTACCTCGAGCGGGCGGGGGCGGCGGTGGTCGTGCCCGACGCCGAGCTCGACGGAGCCCGCCTCACGGCCGAGGTCGACGCCCTGCTGGCCGACCGGCGCCGCCTGGCCGCCATGTCCCACGCCGCGGTGGCGGCGTCCGCTCCCCGCGCCGCGGACGAGATCGCCGCCCTCGTCGAGAGGTACGCCCGTGACTGACCTGCCCGCCGCCGAGCGGCCCGCAGCCCTCCGCCGGGGGGGCACGCTCGACCTGTCGGGCCCGCGTCGCGTCCACGTGGCCAACGTGGGCGGCGCGGGCATGAGCGCGGTGGCCACGCTGCTGGCCGAGAGCGGCCACCGGGTGAGCGGCCACGACCGGGCCGCGGACACCCCGTTCCTGCCGATGCTGCGGGCCCTCGGCGTCGAGCTGGCGACCGGCGAGGAGGCCCTCGCCGGGCTCGCGCTGAGCGCGGACGTCGAGGCGGTGGTGGTGTCGACGGCCACGCCCGACGACGACCCCGCCGTGGTGGCCGCGCGCCGACCGCGGCGTCCCGGTGCTGCACCGCGCCGCGGCCCTGGCGGCCCTCTGCGCCCGCCGCACCACGGTGGCGGTGGCCGGCACCCACGGCAAGACCACGACGTCGGCCCTGCTGACCACGATCCTCGCCGCCACGGGCCGCGCGCCCGGCTGGGTGGTCGGTTCGCCGATCCCGCAGCTCGGGCGCAGTGCGGCCTGGGGCGGCCACGGCCCTCTGGTGGTCGAGGCAGACGAGAGCGACGGCACCTTCCTCGCCCTGGGGGCCGACCTGGCCGTCGTCACCAACGTCGAGCCCGACCACCTCGAGAACTGGGGTGGCGAGGCCGCGCTGCGGGCGGCTTTCCGCGACTTCGTCCGGGCCCTCCCCGGCCCCGCCGTGCTGTGCGTCGACGACCCCGGCGCCCGCGCCCTGGCGGTCGACGCCGGCGACCGCGTCACCTACGGGCTCGACCCCGCGGCCGACTACCAGGCCGTCGCGCCCGGCTCGTGGAGCACGGGTGTGGCGTTCGACCTGCGCCACGGCGACGAGCAGGTGCGCGTGGAGCTGCCGTCGGCGCCCGGGGTCCACAACGCCACGAACGCCACGGGAGCGCTGGCCGTCGCCCATCGCCTCGGGGTGCCCCTGGCCGAGGGGGCCGCGGCGCTGGCGGGGTTCCGAGGCGTCGCCCGCCGGTTCGAGCGCCGCGGCGAGGCCGGCGGCGTCACCGTGGTCGACGACTACGCCCACCTTCCGACCGAGGTGGCGGCCGCCCTCGAGGCGGGTGCGTCGGGCCCGTGGCGGCGGGTGGTGGCGGTCTTCCAGCCCCATCGCTACAGCCGCACCGAGTCCCTGTGGCGCGACTTCGCCGACGCCTTCGGCGCGGCCGACGTGTTGGCGGTGACCGACGTGTACGCCGCCGGGGAGGCGCCGCGCCCGGGCGTGTCCGGCAAGCTCGTGGTCGACGCGGTGCTCGACGCCCATCCCTGGGCCGGCGTGGCGTGGCTGCCGACCCTCGACGACGTGCTGTCGTGGCTGTCGGCGACCCTGTGCCCGGGCGACCTGTGCCTGACGCTGGGGGCGGGTGATCTGACCTCCCTCGCGCCCCGCATCGTCGCCATGCTCGAGGCCAGGCCGTGAGCACGCCGGCGTGGCGAGCTCGACCGGGCGGCCGGTCTGCTCGGCGACCGGGCCCAGCGCGACGTGCCCCTCGGCCCACTGACGACCTATCGGGTCGGGGGAGCCGCCGCGCTGTTCGTCGAGGCCCGCTCGATCGAGGACCTGACCGCCGCGGCGGCGGCGGTGGCGGCGACCGGCGTGCCGACCCTCGTCGTCGGGAAGGGCTCGAACCTGCTCGTCGCCGACGCGGGGTTCCCGGGCCTGGCGCTGGTTCTGGGGGAGGAGCTCGCGGCGATCGACGTCGTCGGCACCGCGGTGCGGGCGGGGGGCGCGGCCGCGCTGCCGGTCGTCGCCCGGCGCACGGTGCGGGCCGGCCTGACCGGCTTCGAGTGGGCGGTGGGCGTGCCGGGCTCGATCGGCGGCGCGGTCCGGATGAACGCCGGGGGTCACGGCTCGGACATGGCGGCGTCGCTCGTCGACGCCCGCATCGTGGACCTGCGGACCGGGGCCGACGAGCGGGTCGCGGCCGGCGACCTCGATCTCGGCTACCGGAGGTCGAACGTGACCGCTTCGCGGGTGGTGGTCGAGGCGACGCTCGGCCTGGCCGCCGGCGACCGCTCGGCGGGGGAGCGGACCCTGTCGGAGATCGTGACGTGGCGGCGGGCCAACCAGCCCGGGGGACAGAACGCGGGGTCGGTGTTCACCAACCCGCCGGGCGACTCGGCCGGCCGACTCATCGACGCGGCGGGCTGCAAGGGCCTGCGCGTCGGCACCGCCGCGGTCTCGACGAAGCACGCCAACTTCTTCCAGGCCGACGCGGGCGGGTCGGCCGACGACGTCGTGACCCTGATGGCCGAGGTGCGGCGCCGGGTCCGCGACCACGCCGGCGTCGACCTCCACCCCGAGACGCGCCTCGTCGGGTTCCCCGACCATGTACCTCTACCTCAGGTCGAGACTTGAGGGTTGCGGACCGTGGCTGACGGCGACGGCGACTCGGCTCCCGGGGACGCGATCATCCGCATCATCCCTGCTCAGAGTGCCGAGCCGGGACAGTCCTCGGGGTCGAGGCCGGGGTCCGGCGGCGGCGCGGGTGGCGACGGGGGTGGCGACGGCGGCGGGTCTGATGGCCCGGGGTCCGGCGACGGCCCTGCCGGCCCGGGCGCGGTCATCGACCCACGCATCCGCTCGCGTCGCATCCACGTGCGGCGATCCGCCGGACGTCGCCGCCTCCGGCGCCTGACCGTGGCGCTCGCCGTGGTGGCGGCGGTGGTGCTGGCGATCGCCGTCACGCGCACGCCCCTCCTCGACGTCGACCACGTGCGGGTGAGCGGGGTCGGTGGCGCCCGGACCGAGCAGGTGCGCGAGGCCGCGGCGGTGCCGGCCGACCAGCCGCTCGCCAGCCTCGACACCGGCGCGGTCGCCGCTCGGGTCGAGGAGCTGCCGTGGGTGGAGTCGGCCCAGGTCGGCCGGTCGTGGCCGGCCACCGTCGACGTGCGGGTCACCCCGCGCGTGGTCGTGGCGGCCGTGCAGGTGACCGAGGATCGCCTGGCCCTGGTCGATGTCGACGGGTACGTCGTCGCCGTCGAGCGGGGCGAGGTCGACCCGCCGGATGCTGCCGGCGAGGCGGGAGGTGACGGCGACGGGGCCCTGGTCCTCACGGGCATCGAGGGCCCGATCTCGGAAGGCGGACGCCTCGACGGCGAGGCCCGTGACGCGCTGACCGTCGCCGCGGCGGTCGCCGAGCGCATGCCCGACGCGGTGGTGGCGGTGTCCACGGACCTCGACGCCGAGCTGGCCGACGGGGGCGTGGTGCGGTTCGGTTCGACGGAAGATCTGGCCGAGAAGATCACCGCGGTGAAGACCGTGCTCAGCGATGTCGACACGGCCTGTATGGCCCTCCTCGACGTGCGCGTTCCGGGCAGCCCGGCCTTGACCAGGAACCAAGGGTGTCCGTAGGCTGCGAGAACTACCAGAGGTTGAGGAAAAGTATCGACCTTAACTTGAGATAGAAGCGCTGTCGAGGGGGCCTTCAGCCTTGGTAGCTTCTGGCGATTCGCACGGGTCTGGCGGTCCGGCGAGCGTCCTTTTCTCCCCTGAATCCCCGAAAACGTGAGGTGGCACGACCCATGGCCGGCAATCCGCAGAACTACTTGGCCGTGATCAAAGTGGTCGGGATCGGGGGAGGTGGCGTCAACGCGGTGAACCGCATGATCGACGCCGGCCTGAAGGGCGTCGAGTTCATCGCCGTCAACACCGACGCCCAGGCCCTGCTGATGAGCGACGCCGACGCCAAGCTCGACATCGGCCGCGAGCTCACGCGGGGGCTCGGCGCGGGCAGCGACCCCGAGGTCGGCCGGCAGGCCGCCGAAGAGCACCGCGACGAGATCGAGGAGATCCTCAAGGGCGCGGACATGGTGTTCATCACGGCCGGCAAGGGCGGCGGCACCGGCACGGGCGGGGCGCCCGTGGTCGCGGAGATCGCCAAGAGCATCGGCGCTCTCACCATCGGCGTGGTCACCCGTCCGTTCAGCTTCGAGGGCCGCCGGCGCGCCGTGCAGGCCGAGCAGGGCATCCAGCGGCTGAAGGAGAAGGTCGACACCCTCATCGTCATCCCGAACGACCGCCTGCTCAGCGTGTCCAACGAGAAGACGTCGATGGTCAACGCGTTCAAGATGGCCGACGAGGTGCTGCTGCAGGGCGTGCAGGGCATCACCGACCTCATCACGACGCCGGGCCTCATCAACACCGACTTCGCCGACGTGAAGATGATCATGAGCAACGCCGGCTCGGCGCTCATGGGCATCGGCTACGGCTCGGGCGAGGGCCGGGCGCTGTCTGCCGCCCGCAACGCCATCTCGAGCCCGCTGCTCGAGGCGTCGATCGAAGGGGCCCGCGGCATCCTGCTCACCATCGCCGGCGGCAGCGACATCGGCCTGTTCGAGGTGAACGAGGCGGCCGAGGTCATCCACGGCGTCGCCCACCCCGACGCGAACATCATCTTCGGCTCGATCATCGACGACGAGATGGGCGACGAGGTGCGGGTCACGGTCATCGCCGCGGGCTTCGACCGGTGGGACGACCGCGACACGACCTCCGGGCACTCGCTGTCACGCTCGGGCACGAACGGCGGCCGCACCGTCGACGACGAGCTCGAGGCTCTGACCCGCGGGCCCTCGGTCGACGACCTCGACCTCGACGGGGACGACGAGTTCGACGTCCCGTCCTTCCTCAAGTAGCGACCGCATGACCCCGACGGCTCGGCGCGATCCGGTGCTCCTGCCGGGCCGCGTCGAGGCGGTGAGAGGGCGGATCGCGGCCGCGGCGCCCGATCCGGCGGCGGTCCGCCTCGTGGCGGTCACCAAGGGGTTCGGTGTCGACACCGTGCGCGCCGCGCTCGACGCAGGCCTGGCCGACATCGGTGAGAGCTACGTCCAGGAGCTCGTGGCCAAGGCGGTCGAGCTCGACGCGGAGATCGACGACGGCACCGCGCCCGCCGATCGGCCGCACCCCCGGTGGCACGCCATCGGGCGGCTCCAGCGCAACAAGGTGCGCAAGGCGGCACCCTTCGTGACGCTGTGGCACAGCGTCGACCGCCTCTCGCTCGGCGCCGAGATCGCGCGCCACGCGCCGGGCGCCGCGGTCCTCGCACAGGTGAACGCGTCGGGTGAGGAACAGAAGGGCGGGTGCGCGCCGACGATGGCGCCGGGCCTCGTCGAGGGGCTGCGCGACCTCGGGCTCGACGTCCGGGGCATCATGACGATCGCGCCGTACGGCCCGCCCGAGGCGGCCCGATCGGCGTTCCGCACGGCGCGCGCGCTGCGCGATCGGCTGGGGTTGACCGAGCTCTCGATGGGCATGTCCGGCGATCTCGAGGTGGCCCTCCAGGAGGGGGCCACGCTCGTGCGCGTCGGCAGCGGGCTGTTCGGTCCGCGCCCGTCGCAGGGCGGAGTGCGAGACTGAGGCCAGCTACCAGCCGTGGAGGACACATGGCATCGATGTGGCGCAAGGCGATGCTCTACCTGGGGCTCGGCCCCGACGAGGAGTACGACGACTTCGATGTGACCGGCGAGCACCAGCGCGCCGTGCAGCCGCGCCCGGTCGTCCGTCGCACCCCCGGCGACGTCCAGCACGACCCCGAGCCGTCGGGCTCGGTCCGCACCCTGTCTCCCTCCGACGACCACGACGCCCACGAGAGCGGGCGCAACGGCCACGATCACGGCAGCGACCACCGCCACGAGAACGGGCGCAGCGCCGCCGCCCGCACCACGGACCGTGGCGCGGACCGTGGCGCTGACCCGGCCCGCGGACCCGCCCGGCGCGCCACCGCCACTGCGGGTGACCGTCCGGGGCGTGAGCGCAGCGCCGTCGTGCGCCCCCTGCCGTCGGCGGCCGGCTCCAAGCCGTTCGTGGTCGGCCCGTCCTCGTTCAACGACGCGCAAGAGGTGGCCGACAAGTTCAAGATCAACGTGCCGGTCATCCTGAACCTGCAGGGCGTCGAGCGCGATCTCGCCCGGCGCATCATCGACTTCGCCAGCGGCCTCTGCTACGGCCTGGGGGGCCAGATGGAGCGCGTGGCGAACCAGGTCTATCTTCTGACTCCCAGCGACGTCGAGGTCTCGCCCGAGGAGCGCCGCCGGCTCCGCGAGCGAGGCTACGAAGCCTGACCACCCCCACCACCGCCGGGAGTCCACCCATCGATGGCCGAGATCGTCTGCCTGATCATCCAGCTCTACATGCTGGTGATCTTCGTCCGCCTCATCATGAGCTGGTTCCCGCCCACCCCCGGTACCACCTACGCGCAGATCTTCGACGGCTTCGTCCGCGTGACCGAGCCCGTCCTGGCGCCGGTTCGGGCCGTCATCCCGCCCGTCCGCACCGGTGCGATGAGCCTCGACCTGTCGCCGATCGTCGTGTTCCTGCTCGCCATCGTGCTTCAGCGAGTGATCTGCGGGTGACCGCACGGGCGGTCGGCGACTGCTCACCGCGGTGATGACGTGCGCGCACTGCGTAGCGGTCCCCCGGGTCGTGCTGCGGATTCGTTACTCTCTCCGGCATGGATCTGACTCCGCAGTCGCTCCACTCCGTCGAGTTCCGCGAGGCACGCCGCGGCGGGTACAACACGCGCGACGTCGACGACTTCATCGAGCGCGTCGCCGCGGGCGTCGGTCACCTCAACGAGCGGGTGCGCGACGCCCAGGCGCGTGCCGAGGCCGCAGAGGCGCGGATCGCCGACCTGCAGCACGAGATCGACGAGGTCCGGCGGCGCCCGGCGGCACCCGAGCCCTCCGAGACCGACGACACGCTGCGGCGCACCCTCGTGCTGGCGCAGCGCACCGCCGACGCCACCATCAAGGAGGCGAAGGAAGAGGCCAACCGCGTGCTCAGCGAGGCGCGCGAAGAGGCGGCCCGCACCCGTGCCGAGGCCGAGGCCGAGGCTCGCCGGGGGGCCGACAGCGCACGCGTCAACGCCCAGGCCGAGGTCGAGACGCTCCTGGCGAACCGCGACAAGCTCAAGTCCGACCTCGATGCCCTCACGCGCCGCATCGACGACCAGCGCAACCAGCTGCGGTCGGGCATCAACGAGATGCAGCGGCTGCTCGACGATCCCTCCGCCCTGAAGCCCCTGCCGCCGCTCTCGCTGGCCGAGGTCGACGTGCCCACCCCGCTGCCCCCGGTGCCCGAGCCGGTCGACGAGCGCAACGGCAACGGCAACGGACACCACGAGGACGAGGCTCAGGCTGACGTGACCGCGCTGCAAGAGGCGCCGGCGCCGCCGGTCGACCTCGGGCCGCCGACCCAGCCGGTTCCGTTCGCCCTCTCGGGCGACACCCGCGGCGGATGGCTGCCGTCCGAGCTGCGTTCGCCGTCCGACGAGCCGCTCGGCCCGCCGCCCGCCCCGCCGGGCCCGGGCGATGGCTCGGCGCCCGCCGCGCCCGACCCCAACAGCCGGCCCAGCGAGTGGGGCCGGGCGGTGTTCGAGCCCGAGCCCACCGACGAGCACTCCCGCTTCGGTCGTCGCCACTGACCCTCGTCCCGGCCTCGAGGCGCGGCGTCGGACGTTCGCCGAGCCGGGAACCGCGGTCTGAGCCCCGGGAGAACCCGCGGGCGCCTCAGCGGGGGGCGACGGTGACGCGCACCGGATGCCCGTCGATGGTCAGGTCGTGCGCCCGGTCGACCGCGGCCCCGGCGTCGGGCGCCACGACCGTCAGCTCGACCGCGAGGATCTCGGCCGCCACGTAGTCGTGGTGGCGGGCCACCGACTCGCCGACGGGGCCGTCGGCCGCCACGGTCACGGCCACGCGGTCGGACACCGCGAGGCCGATCTCCTTGCGGAGGTCGTTGAGGCTGCGCACGATCTCGCGGGCCAGGCCCTCGCGGCGCAGGTCGTCGTCGAGCTCGAGGTCGAGGGCCACGGCCCATCCGCCCTCCTCGGCGAGGGCGAACGCCTCGTGGCGGGTCGCCCGCACCTCGACGTCGTCGGCCGTGAGGCGCTCGCCGGCCACCTCGATGAACCCGTCGGCCTCGAGCTGGGCCTGCAGGGCGGAGCCGTCGGCGGCGGCCAGCGCCGCCTTCACCTCGTTGACCCGCGGGCCGAGGCGCGGGCCGAGGGCCCGGAAGTTGGGCACGACGGTCCACGACATCAGGCCCGACAGCGTGTCGACGTCGTCGATCACCTTGACGTTGAGCTCGGAGGAGACCTCGCCGACCACATCGGCGTCGAGGGTGACGCCGGGGTGCAGCACCAGGGCCCGGGGGAGGGGCTGGCGCACCTTCACCTTGGCGTCGGTGCGCGCGGCCCGCCCGAGCGCCACCAGGCGCCGCGCCGCGGCCATCTGCGCCGACAGGTGGGCGTCGGCGGCGGCCGTGGCCGCCGGCCAGTCGGACAGGTGGACGGACGCCGCGCCGGTCAGGGCCACGTAGAGCTCGTCGGCCAGGAACGGGCAGAAGGGCGCCAGCAGCTGGCTGGTGACGACGAGGGCGTGGTGCAGCGTGGTGTGCGCCTGGGGATCGCTGGCCTTCCAGAAGCGGGGGCGGCTGCGCCGGACGTACCAGTTGGAGAGGTCGTCGATGAACCGGGCCAGCCGGGTGGCGCCCGCGCAGGGCGTCGAAGCCCTCGAGCGCCTCGGTGACCTCGGCGACGGTGGCGTCGAGCTCGCCGAGCACCCAGCGGTCGAGGACGTGGTCGGGGCGCGGCGGGGTGGCGGGGCCGGCGTCTCCGTCGGCCGACGGCGGCTCCCAGCCGTCGAGGTCGGCGTAGGTGACGAAGAAGCTGAACACGTTCCACAGCGTCAGCAGCGTCTGCCGGGTCGACTCGCGGATGCCGTCCTCGAACACGCGGCGGGGCGTCCACGGCTGCGCGGCCGAGAAGAAGTACCACCGCAGGCTGTCGGCGCCGACGGAGGAGAAGATCTGCCAGGGGTCGATGACGTTGCCCTTGGACTTGGACATCTTCTGCCCGTCCTCGTCGACGATGTGCCCGAGGCAGACGACGTTGCGGTAGGGCGTCTGGCCGAACACGAGCGTGTTCACCGCCAGCAACGAGTAGAACCAGCCCCGCGTCTGGTCGATCGCCTCGCAGATGAAGTCGGCGGGGAAGGCGGGGGGCAGCCCGTCGTCGGGCCGCACCGCGGTGGCGAACGGGTGGTGCGCCTGGGCCGACGGCATCGATCCCGAGTCGAACCAGGCGTCGAGCACCGGCGGCAGGCGGCGGACGGTGCCCTCGCAGCCGTCGCGGCCGCACGTCCAGGTCACCTCGTCGACGAAGGGCCGGTGCAGGTCGAGGTCGGTCAGGTCGCGCCCGGCGAGCTCGGACAGCTCGGCCACCGACCCCACGCACGTGTCGCGGCCGCAGCCGTGGCACCGCCAGATCGGCAGTGGCGATCCCCAGTAGCGGTCGCGCGACAGCGCCCAGTCGATGTTGCCCTCGAGCCAGCGCCCGAACCGGCCGTGCTTGATGTGCTCGGGGTACCAGCCGATCGTCTCGTTCTGGGCGAGCAGGTCGGCCCGCTTCTCCTCGGTGCGGACGAACCACGACGTCTTGGCCCAGTAGATGAGCGGCGTGCCGCATCGCCAGCAGTGGGGGTAGCTGTGCTCGTAGGGATGCTCGGCCACGAGCAGGCCCCGGGCGCGCAGGTCGGCGATGATCTCGGGGTCGGCGTCCTTGACGAAGCGGCCGTTCCACGGCGGCACCCGGTGGTCGAACGTGGCATCGGCATCGACGGGGTTGAGGACCGGCAGGTTCTCGGCGCGGCCGACCTGGGCGTCGTCCTCGCCGAAGGCGGGAGCGATGTGGACGATGCCCGAGCCGTCGTCGTCGGTGACGTAGTCGGCTGCCACCACCCGCCAGGCGTCCTTGCCGACGACGGGCTCGAGGAGCTCGAACGGGCGCTGGTAGTGCCAGCCGGCCGCGGCCATCTCGGCGCCGGTCCAGCGCTCGAGCACCGGGGCGTCGGGGTACAGGCGGCTCGCCGCCCGCTCGCCGAGGACCAGGTCTCGGCCTCCCTCGGGGTCGGCGATCCGCACGTAGGCGAAGCCGGGGCCGACGGCGGCGGCCACGTTGGAGATGAGGGTCCAGGGCGTCGTCGTCCACACGAGCAGGTCGGCGTCGGGGACGTCGGCGCCCACCAGGGGGAAGCGGACGTAGATCGAGGGGTCGACCACGTCCTGGTAGCCCTGCGCCACCTCGTGCGAGCTGAGGGCGGTGCCGCAGCGCCCGCAGTAGGGCGTGACGCGGTGGCCCTCGTACAGCAGGCCCTCGTCCCACAGCTGGCGGATCAGCCACCAGACGGACTCGACGAAGTCGTTGTCCATCGTCCAGTAGGCGTCAGCCGTGTCGATCCAGACGCCGCTGCGGCTCGTCAGCGAGGACCAGTCCTCGACGTAGCGCAGCACCGAGGCCCGGCAGCGGGCGTTGAACGCCTCGATGCCGTACGCCTCGATCTCGTGCTTGTTGTGGAGGCCGAGCTCCTTTTCGACCTCGAGCTCGACGGGCAGGCCGTGGCAGTCCCAGCCGCCCTTGCGGGGGACGTCGCGGCCCCGCATGGTCTGGAACCGGGGGAACAGGTCCTTGAACGCCCGCGCCCAGACGTGGTGCAGGCCGGGTCGCCCGTTGGCGGTCGGCGGGCCCTCGTAGAAGATCCAGGGCTCGCCGCCCTTGCGGAGGCGGGCGGTCTCCGCGATGACCTCGCGCTCGCGCCAGCGCGCCAGCGTGCGCTCTTCCAGGGCGGGCAGGTCGAGATCGGGATCGACGGGGCCGAACGGCATGACGTCAAGGCTACGGCATGCCGCCCACGCCACTCGAAGCAGAAAACCACCAGGTCAGAGCCCCGAACCACAGCAATGCAACTTCCGCGGTGGAATCCGGCTCCGGCGGCTCTAGCCTGCACGAACTCCTTGACCGGCCGTACTGGTCGGCGTACCATCCGGCACCCTTTTCCCCGAGGACGGCGAGATCTCATGCCCAGAGCCACCAAGGATGCTCCCGTGAAGTCCGCCGCCAAGAAGGCGGCGCCGGCCAAGAAGGCCACCGGCGCCAAGAAGAAGGTGACCCTCGACAAGTTCCTCGAGGGCCAGCTCGCCGAGCTCGAGACCGAGCGCGCCAACTACCTGCGCCAGGCCGAGTCCCTCCAGGCCGAGGCCGACTCGCTCACCGAGGACCGCGAGCCCGGCGACGTGCAGTTCGACGAGGAGTCGGGCGAGGGCGACACGCTGGCCGTCGAGCGCGAGCGCGACCTGGCCCTGTCGGCGCAGGCCCGCGCCGCCATCGAGCAGATCGACCTCGCCGTCGAGAAGATCCACGCCGGCACCTACGGCCAGTGCGAGAACTGCGGCACCAACATCCCCAAGGAACGCCTCAAGGCGCTGCCGTATGCTGCGCTCTGCGTGAAGTGCAAGAGCGGGGGCCTGGGCCTCCGGTGACCGAGAGGGCCGCGCCGGTGCGCGAGGACCGCGAGGACGACGCTCCTGCGGCCGGCGACGGCGCGGTCGACGGGTCACGCACCCGCCGAGGCCGACGCGCCGCGGCAGGCGAGGTGGGGGTTGCTGTTCGGCGTCGCCGTGGGCGTGCTCGCGCTCGACCAGCTGTCCAAGGCCTGGGTCGTGTCCGAGCTCGCCGACGGCCGGATCGTCGAGCTGGTGGGGTCGTTGCGCCTGCGGCTGACCATGAACTACGGCTCGGCGTTCAGCATCGCCAACGGCCGCGGTGCGCTCATCTCGCTGCTTGCGCTCGCGGTCGTGGCGGTGCTGCTGGCCACGGGCCGTCGGTCCCGCAGCCCGCTGATGGCCGTGGCGCTCGGCCTCGTGGTCGGGGGTGCGTTCGGCAACCTGATCGACCGGGCGTTCCGGGAAGGCGCCGGCCTGCTCGGCGGTGGGGTGGTCGACTTCGTCGACCTGCAGTGGTGGCCGGTGTTCAACCTCGCCGACTCGGCGATCGTCCTCGGGGCGATCCTGCTGTTCGCCGTGCAGTGGCGCGAGGCCGAGCCCGACGCCGAGCCGCCGCGACCCGCCGAGCCGGCCTGATGCGCGAGGTCGTGCCGCGGGCGCTCGACGGCCAGCGGCTCGACCGGGTGGTCGCCCTCGTCACCGGCGGCAGCCGGGCCGAGGCGGCCTCGCTCGTCGACGACGGTGCGGTGACCGTCGGCGGCAGCCCCGTCACGGTGCGGTCCCACCGGCTCGCCGAGGGCGACGTCGTCGACATCGAGGTCCCCGAACGGCCGCCCGACGCCGACCTGGCGGCCGATCCCGCCGTCCCGGTGCCCGTGGTGCACGAGGACGCCGACCTCCTCGTCATCGACAAGCCCGCCGGCCTCGTCGTGCACCCTGGGGCCGGCCAGACCTCCGGGACCCTGGTGCACGGGCTGCTGGCCCGCTATCCCGAGATCCGCGCCGTCGGGCAGCCCGACCGACCGGGCATCGTCCACCGCCTCGACAAGGGCACGTCGGGCCTGATGGTCGTCGCCCGTCGCCCGCCGGCCTACGACCGCCTGGTGGCCATGCTCGCCGACCGGGAGGTCGACCGGCGGTACCGGACCCTCGTGTGGGGCACCCTGGAGTCGCCGACCGGGCTGATCGACGCCCCGGTCGGCCGCTCGGGACGCGAGCGCACCCGCATGGCCGTGACCGTGCGGGGCAAGCCGGCACGGACCCGCTACGAGGTCGTGCGCACGTTCCACCAGCCGGTGGAGGTCACCGAGCTCCGCTGTCGCCTCGAGACCGGGCGCACCCACCAGATCCGTGTGCACCTCGCGTCGATCGGGCACCGGGTCGTCGGCGATGCCCGCTACGGGGGCGATCGGCAGTCGCTGCCGCTGCCGCGCCCCTTCCTGCACGCCGAGGAGCTGGCCTTCGCGCACCCGATCAGCGGCGAGGCGCTGCGGTTCACGTCACCTCTGCCCGACGACCTGACCGAGGTCCTCGCCGGCCTGTCGTGAGCGCGGGGTCAGTCGAGGCTGTCGGCGGTCTCGACGAGGGGCCACTCACGCTCGCCCTGCGCCATCAGCGCGATGTCGGCCAGCGTCAGCTCGTCGAGGTGGCGGCGCATGTGGTGGCTGACCATCGCCCAGATCGACAGCAGCACGCACTGGCCCTCATGGTCGCAGGCGCCGTTCTGGTGCGGCTCACCGAAGTCGCCCACCGCGATCGGGCCGTCGACGGCGGACACGATGTCGCCGAGGGTGATGGCGGAGGGCTCGCGGGCGAGGACGTAGCCGCCGCCGACCCCCCGCTTGGAGCGGACGAGGCCGGCGCCCTTGAGCGCCAGGAGGATCTGCTCGAGGTAGGGCTGGGGCAGGCCGGTGCGCTCTGCGATGTCCCGCACCGACGTGGGACCCGACTCGGAGGCGTGCAGAGCCAGCGAGAGCAGGGCCCGGCTGGCGTAGTCACCTCGGGTCGACACCTTCACGGGGCACAACTGTACGGGTTGCGGACAGGTGAACCTCGGAGCCCCGTCGCCCGGCCGCTGGTCCCTTCGAGGGATCCGCCGGTTACGGTGGCCGGAGGAGAACCGAACCTGCGTGGACGACCTCGTACTGCCCGACTACGGCGGGCCCTGCATCACCAACATCGTGCCGGCGTTGCTCGGGCCACCCGACGAGCTCCCGCCGTGGGTCCCGCCGTTGCTGGCCGACGCGGACCAGGTCGTGCTGTTCGTGGTCGACGGCCTGGGGTGGGAGCAGCTGCAGGCGCGGCTGGCCCGCGTTCCCACCATCGCCACGATGGAGGGCCGGTCGATCACCACGGTGGCGCCGTCGACGACGGCCACCGCGCTCACGTCGCTGACGACGGGCCTGCCGCCGGGCCGGCACGGGGTCGTCGGCTACCGCGTCGCGGTCCACGGCGAGGTGCTCAACATCCTGCGCTGGTCGACCGCGGCGGGCGACGCCCGTCAGAGCATCCCGCCCGGCAAGTTCCAGCCGACGGCGCCGTTCCTCGGCGAGCGGCCGCCCGTGGTGACCCGCGCCGAGTACCGCACCTCGGGGTTCACCGGCGCCCACCTCGACCCCGCGCGCTACTGGGGCTACCGCACGCTGTCGACGATGGTGACCGAGGTCGACCGCCGCCTGCGTGCGTCCGAGCCGTTCGTGTACGCGTACTACGACGGGCTCGACAAGGTGGCCCACGAGTACGGGCTGGGCGAGCACTACGACGCCGAGCTGGAGTGGATCGACCACACGATCGACCGCCTGCTCGCGGTGCTGCCCCGGCGGGCGGCGCTGGTCGTCACCGCCGACCACGGCCAGGTCGACGTCGGCGCCAACGTGGTCGAGCTGCGCTCCGACGTCCTGAGCCTGTGCTCGATGCAGTCCGGCGAGGGGCGCTTCCGCTGGCTGCACGCCCGCGCCGGCCGTGCCACGGCGTTGTGCGACGCGGCCCGGGCTGCGCACGAGGGCGACGCCTGGGTGGTCACCCGCGACCAGGCGGTCTCCGACTGCTGGTTCGGGCCCGAGGTGAACGACGTCGCCCTCTCCCGCCTGGGCGACGTGGCCCTCGTGGCCCGGCGGGACGTTGCCTTCCACGACCCGCAGGACACGGGGCCGTATCACCTGGTCGGACGGCACGGGGCGCTGACCTCGGCCGAGATGCTGGTGCCGCTGCTCGCTGCCGCCCGCTGAGCGGCGCAGGGGACGGGGCTCGGACGGGTCCGCATCCGTCTCCGGGCGTGGCAGGATGGCTCCCTATGTCGCAACCCGAGCAGTCCCCCTCGGCGAACGGCGCCGCCCCCGACGCGGGGGAAGGCACGGTCGTCCCACAGGTCGAGCACGCGGAGGTCGTCACGCCCGGCCAGCAGGCCGATGCCGGCGACTCGCAGACCGAAGCGGTCGAGCAGCCGGCCAAGGTCATGCGCATCGGCTCGATGATCAAGCTGCTCCTCGAGGAGGTGCGGCAGACCGACACCGAGCTCGACGAGGCGAGCCGCGACCGCCTCCGCGAGATCTACGAGACGTCGGTCGCCGAGCTGTCGTCGGCCCTCTCGCCCGACCTCCGCGAGGAGCTTGGCCGGCTCGCCCACCCGTTCGCGGGCACCGCGGCGCCCAGCGGCGCCGAGCTGCGCATCGCCAAGGCCCAGCTCGTCGGGTGGCTCGAGGGGCTGTTCCACGGCATCCAGGCCACGCTGTTCGCCCAGCAGATGGCGGCCCGCCAACAGCTCGACGACATGCGCCGCCGCCTGCCCCCCGGCGCACCCGGACCCGGCGCCGATTCCGAGACCCGCCCGGGCACCTACCTCTGACGCCCGCTGGGTAGTGCGCCACACGCCCAGCGTGAGCAGGGGCGACAGATAGCGGGGTCGCCCCCTAGGCTTGCCTCGATGGGGCAGGCGATGACCGACAGGCTCAACGCACGCGGCGCGCTTCTGGGCGCGGCCGCCGGCGCGGTCGTCTCGGTCGCGCTCGTGCTGGCCGCCACCGGCGTGGCCAGCGGCGAGGTCGTCGCCACCCTCCTCTTCCTCCCGGTGTTCGCGGCGGGCCTGATGGTCGGCCGCACGGCGGGGTACGGCGCGGCCGCCCTGGCCACCCTCGTCTACGTCCTCCTGCGGCGCAGCGACCTGTCCGGTGCCGGACTGGCCAGCGCAGGGGTCCTGACGTTGGCCCGCGGCGGCGCCTACGCCGTGGCCGGCCACGTCGGCGCGCTCGCACAGACGTTGGTCGGCAGTGGCGCCGGCGCACCCCGTGGCCGCGCCGCGGGTCGATCCGGAACGGCCGGAGGTGCGCCTCGCACGCGGGCGGTGGCGTGGGACGAGCCGGGGGCGACCGGCCGGTCGCACGTGCCGGCGCGGGACGACCGCACCCGGCCGGTGCTGGTCGGGGTGGGCTCGTCGCGGTGGGACGCGGCGGCTGTCGACGGGGAGGACGGGTACGGTGACGCTGCGATGACGACGTCGGGAGGATGGCCACCGGACCCGCCGCACGAGCAGGCGCCAGGCGAGCACGTCGGCGCGCACTCGGCCGGATGGGGCGACGCGGGCGCCGCGGCGTGGCCCGACGGTCCCAACGGCTCCGGCGGCCACGACGGTGGCTGGCCGCCCGACACCCGCCCGGCGTCCGACGACGACTGGGAGGCCGTGCAGGCCTCGTGGCGGCGGCAGAACGGCCTGCCCGACGAGGAGGACCCCGCGGGGCCGGCGTTGCCGCGCCGGCGTGGGGCCCGCGACGACGTCCGCCCGGACCCGCGGGCGTCGGCGGGGGCCGATCCGTGGGGCCCACCGGGGCCGGGGCCGGCCGGGCCGCCCTCCGACCCGTGGGGCACGCCTGCGGGGAACGGTGCGGGGCGTCACTCCGATCCGTGGGGCACGCCGCCGGCGCACAGCGCCGGGCCCGCGTCCGACCCGTGGGGCACGCCTGCGGGGAACGGTGCGGGGCGTCACTCCGATCCGTGGGGCACGCCGCCGGCGCACAGCGCCTCCCCCGCGTCCGACCGTGGGGCACGCCGCCGGCGCACAGCGCGGACCCGCCTCCGATGCGTGGGGCACGCCCACGGGCAACGGTGCGGGGCGTCACTCCGATCCGTGGGGCACGCCGCCGGCGCACAGCGCGGGACCCGAGACCGATCCCTGGGGCACGCCCATCGGGCCGTCCGCGCCGGCTGCTGCCGATCCGTGGGGCGGTACCGGCGACGCGACGCAGGCCTGGGATGCGCCTCCCGCGGCCCCTGCGCACGGCGGTGCCGCGGGGCCGTGGAGCGGCCAGGCGGCCGACGCCTGGGCCGCACCCGCGACCGGCGAGGCGCGCCCGCAGTGGGACGACCCTGCCGTGGCACCGGCGACGAGCGATACCTGGGGTCCGCCGTCGGGGCCGCCGAGTGGGTCCGTGCCCGCGGCCACCGGATGGCCGGCGCGCCGGCGCGCCCGGAGGCCACGCCGACTCCTTCGCGGCGGCGCCCGCGCCTCGGCCCGCGCCCGTCACCCTGCCGGCGGTCGACCCCGAGACGGGGCTGTGGACCGCCAAGTTCCTGCGTGACCGGCTGTCGTCCGAGCGCTCTCGCAGCCGCCGGTCCGGCCGGCCGTTCTCGCTGGTGCTGGTGCAGGTCCCCGACGGCCCGCTGGCCCAGCTCCCGTACCGCCGTCAGGTCACCCTGCTGCGCGAGCTCGGCTACCAGTTCGTCGCGGGTGGGGTCGTCGACCACCTGGTGCACGTTCCCGACCAGTCGCAGCACTGGTTCGCCGTGATCCTTCCCGACACCGACCGGTCGGGTGCGCAGGTGCTCGAGCGGCGGCTGCGACTCGGCATCGGCGGCTATCTGTCGAGCCGGGGCCTGCGCCTGCGCGACCTCGAGAGCGCGTCGCTCACCGCCCCCGACGACGACCCGGCCATGGGTCAGATCTGGGAGGCCCTCATCGGCCCCGAGGACGGCGGCCCCGACTCGGTCGGGCTCGGCTACTAACGCTCGCCCCACCGGCGTCCGTCGGCTACGGTCGGGGAAATCACACCGGTGTCATTTGTCCACAGGCTCCCCACAGCCTCCTGTGGACAGTGGTCGCCGTCGTGACGACCGCATTCGCCATGACACAGGGAGTCGGCCGGGGTGACGGGTCGAGGAAGCTTCACCCACCTCCACGTCCACACCGAGTACTCGATGCTCGACGGCGCGGCCCGCATCGGCGAGGTGGTCGGGGCCGCGGTGGCCGACGGGCAGCCCGCGATCGGCATCACCGACCACGGGAACATGTACGGCATCCTCGACTTCTACAAGGAGTGCCGGAAGCAGGGGATCAAGCCCATCCTCGGCACCGAGGCCTACATGGCGCACGACTCGCGCCACGAGCGGCCCGCCCGGCGGGGCCGGGTCGACGACTCGGGTGGCGACGCCGACGGCGGCAAGAAGCTCTACTACCACCTGACCCTGCTCGCCGAGGACAACACCGGCTACAGGAACCTGATCCAGCTCGCCAGCCGTGCGTTCATGGAGGGCTACTACTACAAGCCCCGCGTCGACTGGGAGACGCTCTCCGACCACGCCAGCGGGCTGATCGCCACCACCGGGTGCCTCGGCGGCCACGTGCTCCAGTCGCTCATGCAGGGCGACGTCGAGGGGGCCACCGCCAAGGCCGCCCGGCTGCAGGACATCTTCGGCAAGGACAACCTGTTCGTCGAGCTGCAGGACCACGGCATCCCCGAGCAGCACAAGACCAACCCCCAGCTGCTCGACCTGGCCAAGCGCATCGGCGCCCCGCTGCTCGCCACCAACGACAGCCACTACGTCCACCGCGACCACGCCGTCGCCCACGACGCCCTGCTGTGCGTGCAGACCGGGTCGCTGATGAGCGACCCCAACCGGTTCAAGTTCCACGGCGACGAGCACTACCTCAAGACCGCGGCCGAGATGCGCTCGCTGTTCGGCGAGGTGCCCGAGTCGTGCGACAACTCGCTGTGGATCGCCGAGCGGTGCGACGTCGAGATCGACTTCGGCAAGCCGCAGCTCCCGAACTTCCCGCTGCCCGAGGGCTTCGAGACCGACGGCGACTACCTGCGTCACCTCACCTTCGAGGGGGCCCGCGAGCGGTGGGGCGAGCAGCTCCCCGATGCGGCGGTCGAGCGCCTCGCGTACGAGCTCAAGGTCATCGAGGACATGGGCTTCAGCTCGTACTTCCTCATCGTGTGGGACCTCATCGCCCACGCCCGCCGCAGCGGCATCCGCGTCGGGCCCGGGACGGGGGAGCGCGGCGGGCTGCGCGGTGGCCTACACGCTGCGCATCACCGACCTCGACCCCATCAAGTACGACCTGCTGTTCGAGCGGTTCCTCAACCCGTCGCGCATCTCGATGCCCGACATCGACATGGACTTCGACTCCCGCTTCCGGGACGAGATGATCCGCTACGCGGCCGAGCGCTACGGCCGCGACCACGTCGCCCAGATCGTCACGTTCTCGACCATCAAGGCCCGGGCCGCGGTGCGCGACGCCGCCCGGGTGCTCGGCCACCCGTACATCGTCGGCGACAAGGTGGCCAAGGCCATGCCGCCGCTGATCATGGGTCGTGACACGCCGCTGTACGCCTGCCTCGAGCCGCACCCCAAGTTCGAGGACGGCTACAAGATGGCCGGCGAGCTGCGCGAGATGTACGAGGCCGACCCCGACACCCGCCAGGTGATCGACGTGGCCAAGGGGCTCGAGGGCCTGCGCCGGCAGGACGGCATCCACGCCGCCGCGGTGGTGATCACCAAGGAGCCGCTCACCGAGTACCTGCCCATCCAGCGCAAGCCCGAGAACGGCGTGCCCGTCGAGGAGGCGCCCGTCGTCACCCAGTACGAGATGCACGGGGTCGAAGAGCTGGGCCTGCTCAAGATGGACTTCCTCGGCCTGCGCAACCTCGACGTCATCACCGACACGGTCGACGTCATCCGCGAGTCGCGGGGCGTCGAGCTCGACATCGACAACGTGGCGCTCGACGATCCCAAGACCTACGAGCTGCTCAGGCGGGGCGACACCATCGGCGTGTTCCAGCTCGAGGGCGGGCCCATGCGGGCGCTCATCCGGTCGCTGGCGCCCACCTCGTTCGAAGACGTCGCCGCCCTCGTCGCCCTGTACCGGCCGGGCCCCATGGCGGCCAACATGCACAACGACTACGCCGACCGGAAGAACGGCCGCAAGCCGGTCGGCTACCTGCACCCCGACGCCGAGGACATCCTGGGCGACACCTGGGGGTTGATGATCTACCAGGAGGGCGTGATGCGGATCGCCCAGAAGTTCGCGGGCTATTCGCTGGCCGAGGCCGACAACCTCCGCAAGGCCTGCCTGCCCGAAGGGCACGCGCGATGCTCACCAAGGTCGCGTGGCTACGTGCCGATCGAGCAGACTGGCGCGCCTGGCCGATCCGCGGGTCCAGACGATCGACACGACATCGTGCACGAGCCGGTACGAGCCCGTCGACGGATGTGTGGTCCGTGGGGGTCAAGCCGGTGTACCGGCTCACCACGTCGACCGGCTACGAGATCGAGGCGACCGACAACCACCCGTTCCTCGTCGAGGGCGAGTGGCGCGAGCTGCGCGACATCACGCCGGGCGACCTCGTCGGGGTGGCGCAGACGGACGATGACGGACGGTGGCAGCAAGGTCACCGACGCAGAGGTCGACCTGGCCGCGCTGTTGATCTCCGAGGGCTACACACCGGACCTGCGCACGGGCATCCATCGCAACGCCCACTTCTGCAACACCGATCCCGAACTGCTCGACACGTTCCGCAGGGCCTTCGAACGGCACTTCGGCTACCCGCACCAACGGGCGAGCGTGACCGCGATCCGTCACCCAGCTGCGTCTGACCAAGGCGGAGCTGCTCGCGCTCGTTCCGGCCTCTGGGCACGCTCGGTCTCGCGGCTGACAAGGACATCCCGTTCCGCATCGTCAACGCTCCGCTCCACCGGGTACGACGGTTCCTCGGCCTGTACTTCTGCGCCGATGGTTGGGCTGATCGCTCTGGGGTCCACTTCGGGTCCAAGAGCCGGAAGGTGTGCCGCGCGCTGAAGCGCATGCTGCTGCGGTGCGGCATCGTGTCGAACCTCCACCGGCGCGAGATCGACGGGCACGGCACCCACTGGACCCTCTCGGTCGCCGACAAGGGCCAGGCGAAAGAGTTCGCCCGCCTCGTCGGGCCACACCTCACGACGATCAAGGCCGCCAAGGTCGACCGGTGGCTCCTCGAGTGGGGCGACCGTGCCAGCGCCACGAACATCGGCATCCCGAGCTCCTTCCTCGTGTCGCGAGCTGGAGCGACGGCACCGGGTCACCGGCCGCACCCCCCGACAGCTGGGGATCGAGACGTCCGGCTACGCCCGATCCCGCGTGCTGCACCGCGACACGCTCGACGGGTTGCTCTACTCCGAGCGGCTCGAGGATCTGCGCACGGGCGACCTCACGTGGGACACGGTGCGGTCCGTCGAGTACGTCGGAGAGGTCGAATGCTTCGACTTCCAGATGACCAATGGCGAGCGTCCGTATGCGGTCGTCGAGGACTTCCTCGTCCACAACTGCGGGAAGAAGAACCGGGCGCTCATCGCCAAGGAGCGGGAGAAGTTCACCGCCGGGTGCGAGGCCAATGGGTACGGCGCTGAGCTGGGGAAACAGTGGTTCGACATCATCGAGCCTTTCGCCGACTACGCCTTCAACAAGTCGCACTCATTCGGCTATGGATTCGTCGCCTACCAGACCGCATTCCTCAAAGCGAACTACCCGGCCGAATACCTCGCCGCGCTGCTGACATCGGTCAAGGCCAACCTCGACAAGGCTGCGATCTACCTCGCCGAGTGCCGCACGATGGGGATCTCGGTCGAGGTGCCCGACATCAACCGGTCCGAGAGCGACTTCACCCCCGTGATCGAGACCGACGAGGCGGGCGAGCCGTCGCTCAGCATCATCTTCGGGCTGTCGGCGGTGCGGAACGTCGGCGAGGGCCTCGTCGCCCACATCGTGGCCGAGCGCGAGGCCGGCGGGCCGTACGCCGACTTCTACGACTTCTGCCAGCGGGTCGACACCCAGGTCCTCAACAAGCGCACGGTCGAGTCGTTGATCAAGGCCGGCGCCTTCGACGACGTCGGCCACCCACGCAAGGGCCTGCTCACGGTGTTCGAGCAGATCGTCGACCACACGGTCGCCCGCCGGCGCGAGCGGCGACATGGGGATCATGACCCTGTTCGGTGGCGGCGACGACGGTGGGCCCGGCGACGACTTCGAGCGGACCGCCATCCCCGACCTCGAGTTCGACAAGCGCGACCGCCTGGCCTTCGAGAAGGAGATGCTCGGGCTGTACGTCAGCGATCACCCGCTGCTCGGCGCCGAGGCGACGCTGTCCCGCAGGGCCGACGGCGCCATCGACGAGCTCGACTCGTTCGACGACGGGGCCATGAAGTCGATCGGCGGCGTCATCACCGGCCTGCAGCGCAAGTGGACCCGCAAGGGCGACCTGATGGCCGTGTTCGCCCTCGAGGACCTGCGCTCGTCGGTCGAGGTGATGGTGTTCCCCCGCACCATGCAGGAACAGGGCCACAAGCTGGCCGACGACGCCGTGGTCATCGTGAAGGGCCGGGTCGACAAGCGCGACGACGCCCCCAAGCTGATCGCCCAGAGCATCGACGTCCTCGAGGTGGGCGGCGGCGACGCCGAGCCGCTGCGCGTCCGCGTCCCGCCGCAGTTGCTGTCGCAGGCCACGGTCGCTCACCTGAAGCAGATCCTCGCCGACCATCCCGGCGGCGCTGCCGTGTACCTCCATCTCGGCGAGCGGCAGGTCGTTCGCTTGCCCGAACAGTGGAACGTCGACACGTCCAACGGCCTGCTGGGCCAGCTCAAGGTGGTGCTGGGAGCGGGCGCGATCATGGTGTGACGCGAACGCGGCGCGCGCGTGTTCGGCTACCGGAGTTGCACGCGCCGTGCCATTTGACTGGACTAGTGGCTCGTTGTCCGTCGCAGAACGGGGGCTTTGCAGGAGATGTCGATCGCTGTAGACACCAAGGACTGCACGGCGCTGAGCGACGCAGAGCTGGTCGAGATGGCCGATCTGTGCGCCGAGGGCACGCATCCGCACGAGGTCGGCACCCTGTCCAAGCAGGCGGAGACGTGGGTGCTCATCACGCAGGTCCGCGACGAGGGCCGGCTCAAGGGCTTCGCCTTCTCGACGCTCGAGCGCATCGGCGGCACGCCGTGCGTGCTGGTCGGGCTCGCCTCCGTGCGCCGCACATCCAAGCGCGACACCGTGCTGCGGGCGCTGGTGCAGGACCTCCTGCGACGCGCCGTGCTGGCCTTCCCCGACGAAGACGTCCTCATCTCGGCCCGCTTCGGCCAGCCGGGCGGGTTCGACGCCTTCCGCTCCCTCAACGACATCGTCCCGCGGGCCGGTCACCGGGCCTCGGGTGAGGAGCGTGCCTGGGGCGGCCGGCTGGCCAAGCGCTACGGCATCGAGACCCGCGCCTACGACCAGCGGGCCTTCGTGGCCAAGGGCGACGGGGGCGGCCACGCCGCCGTGTTCGACCACGAGACCCTGCGTCCCGAGCAGATCGACGGCGAGGTGGTCGAGCGCTTCGACGGGCTGCACCCCCACAAGGGCGACAGCCTCGTGGCGTTCGGCTGGGCGATGGAAGAGGACCTGCGCAAGCTCGCCTGACAGGCCGAGCGGAGGCGCGTTCGTCGCTGCCGACGCGTGGGGATCTGGCGGTCGACCACAAGCTCGACAGCCGGCCGACCGGCAGCCGCCGGCGGCCTCGCCTCCGGTCCGCGGAGCTGACGTGGACCTGCGCACCGCCATCCGTGCCCGCCACATGGTGCGGGCCTTCACCGATCAGCCGGTCGCGCCGGCCCTCGTCGACGAGCTGATCGATCTCGCCCGCCGGGCGCCGTCTGCGGGCAACACGCAGCCGTGGCAGTTCGTGGTCCTCGAGGGTGCGGACACGGCTCGGCTCTGGGACGTCACGCTCCCTCCCGAACGCCGGGCGGGTTTCCGCTGGCAGGCGCTGCTGAGCGCACCTGCGGTCGTCGTGCCGGTGATCGACCCCGACGCCTACGTGGAGCGCTACGCCGAGGGCGACAAGGCGGCCACGGGCCTCGGCGAGGGCGCCGATGCCTGGTCCGTGCCCTACTGGTGGGTCGACGGGGGCATGGCGGTGCACGGCCTGTTGCTCGCCGCGGTGGATGCCGGCCTGGGGGCCCTCTTCTTCGGGCTGTTCGACCACGAGGCGTGCGGTGCTCGACTCGTTCGGCGTCCCCGCCGGGCACCGGGCTCTGGGCGCGGTGGCGCTGGGCTGGCCGGCCGACGACGACGAGCCCGGACGGTCGGCGGGGCGCCGGCGTCCGCCTCTGGACTCGGTGGTCCACCGGGGCGCGTGGTGACCGCCGTTGGCCGACCGTTCTGTCAGACGTGAGCCGTCGCATTGCCTGTGAGGTCTGACAGAACGGCGGAGAACCGGAGAACGGGCTGCGTGACATCCGGCACACCTGACACCTCGTCAGTTAGCGTGCCCGTGTGGACCTGCAGACAGCCATCGATCTCGACGCCACCACCAACGAGCGCGTCGTCCTCCGCCGCCGTCCCGAGGGCCTGCTGAGCAAGGACGACGTCGAGCTCGAGGACGGGGTGGCCCTGCCCGAGCTCGCCGACGGCGAGGCGCTGATCGAGGTCGGCTGGCTGGGCGTCGACGCCACGGTCCGCACGTGGCTGTCGAAGGCCGAGGGCTACCTGCCGGCGGTCGAGATCGGCGAGACCGTGCGGGCCAGCGGCATCGGCCGCGTGGTCGCCACCCGGTGCGAGACCTTTCCGCTGGGCGACTTCGTCTACGGACTGCCGGGGTGGCAGCGCTACGGCGTCGTCCGGGACGACCCGCTCGCCACCCACCTGGGCGGCGAGGTGGACGCCCCCGCCATGCTGTCGGTCTACGGAGCCACCGGGCTGACCGCCTACGTCGGGGTGGTCGACATCGGCAAGGCCGAGGCCGGGCAGACGGTGGTCGTGTCCGCCGCCGCGGGGGCGACGGGCTCCCTCGCCGCACAGATCGCCAAGATCAGGGGCTGCCGGGTCATCGGCATCTGCGGCAGCGCCGAGAAGGCCCGCTGGCTGGTCGACGACCTGGGTCTCGACGGGGCCATCAACCACCGGGTCGACGACGTCCGGGCCCGGCTCAAGGAGCTCTGCCCCGACCGCGTCGACGTCTACTTCGACAACGTCGGCGGCCCCATCCTCGACGCCGTGCTCGACCGCCTGGCCATGCACGCCCGGGTCGTGCTGTGCGGAGCGATCGCCATCTACAACGAGCACGGCCGCCCCCCGGGTCCGTCCAACTACTTCCAGCTCATCAACCGCCGGGCCCGGATGGAGGGCTTCCTGTCGCTCGATCACTGGGACCGCTTCGGCGAGGTGGCGGGCACGCTCGGCACCTGGATGGCCGAGGGGAAGCTGCAGTACCGGACCGAGCAGTACGACGGCCTCGGCTCGGCGGTGGACGCCCTCAACGCCCTGTTCACGGGGGCCAACACCGGCAAGACGGTCATCCGCCTGTGAGGACGGGCTCCACCGGGCACCGCCACCGGGTGCTCGCCACGGTCCTCGTGCTCGCCGCGCTCGCCGGCGCCTGTTCGGGCGCCGACGGGGACGAGGCGAGCGGTGCGGTCGCCGACGACACCACCACGACCTCGCTCACCACCGAGGAGGCGGCCGTCGCCTACACCGAGGCGGGGCCCCACCCCGTCGGCGTCACCACCCTCGAGCTCGAGGGCGGGGTGCCGGTCGAGGTGTGGTACCCGGCCGTCGAGGGCACGTCGGGCCAGGTCACCTACGACGTGCGGGACCTCGTCCCGCCGTCGGTCGAGGCGCTGCTCACCGCCGACGTGCCGGCCGAGCTACACCATCGACGGCGGGCCGCGACGCCGAGGTCGCCGACGGCGAGTTCCCCCTGGTGCTGTTCAGCCACGGCTTCACCGGGATCCGGCAGCAGTCGTCGTTCCTCACCGCGCACCTCGCGAGCTGGGGGATGGTCGTCGCCGCCCCCGACCACTGGAGCCGCGACCTGGCCCACGTGCTGGGCCAGTTCCTCGGCGAGCCTCCGGCGCCCGAGCGCGACGACGTCGAGGACCTGCGCCTGACGCGGGACCTGCTCGCCGCCGAGGACGCGTCCGACGGACTCGCTGCTCGCCGGCCACGTCGGCACGCGACGAGGTGGCCGCGGTCGGGCACTCGGCCGGTGGGGGCACGGTCGTCCGCTTCGCGGGCGACGACGGCGTGGTCGGCTACGTGTCGCTCGCGTCGGGTGCGGGCGTCGGCGGCGCCGACGACGAGGCCGACACCGAGCCCCACTCTCCCCGACACCGCCAGCCTGTTCGTGGCCGGGCCGCCTCGACGGGGTCGTCCCGTGGGATGCGGTGACCCGGGCCGCCTACGAGGCGGCACCCCCGCCCAGCGAGCTGTGGGTGCTCGACGGCGTCGGCCACAACGGCTTCGACGACTTCTGCACCTTCGGCGGCGGCACCGGGATCATCGGCGTGGCCGAGGCGTCGGGACTCGGCTCGTTCCTGGACGCCCAGCCGCAGTTCCGGGCCCTGGGCGAGGACGGGTGCATCCCACCGGCGGTCCCGGTGGTCGAGACGTTCCCCGTCGTCCGCCACGTCGTGACCGCGTGGCTGCGCCAGGCCCTCGGCCTCGACGCCGATCCGGTGGGCCTCGGCCCCGACGTGGCGGACGCCTACCCCGCGGCGGTCGAGATCGAGTCCAAGCCGTGACATCCGGCTCGACCCACTTGATCTCAAGTTGACTTGAGGCCTTACCGTCCCTCCCGTGCGCCGAACAACCTCCACCCTCGCCCCCGCCGCCGGCCACCCGGTGCCGCCGTCGACGCCGCCTGACGGCGTCGATCTCGGCGGCATCGACCCCGACGTCTACGCCCGCCGGTGGCGGACGCTCGGCGTCCTCTGCCTCAGCCTCACGATCGTCATGGTGGCGAACATGAGCCTGAACCTGGCGCTGCCGAGCATCGCTCGCGACCTCGACGCCTCGACCACCGCTCTGCAGTGGATGGTCGACGCCTACGCCCTCGTGTTCGCCGGCCTCCTGTTCACCGCGGGAACGCTCGGCGACCGGTTCGGGCGCAAGGGCGCGCTCCAGGCAGGGCTGGCGGTGTTCCTCGTCGGCGCGCGCGATCGCCGCCACCGCGGAGACGTCGGGCATGGTGATCGCCGGCCGCGGGCGTGATGGGGGTGGCGGCCGCGTTCGTCATGCCCTCGACGCTGTCGATCATCACGAGCGTGTTCCCGCCCGCGGAGCGGGGCAAGGCCATCGCCACGTGGGCCGGCGTCGCCGCCGGCACGGCCGCCCTCGGGCCCACCGGGTCGGGCCTCCTGCTCGAGCACTTCTGGTGGGGCTCGGTCTTCCTCGTCAACGTGCCGTTGGTGGTGGCGGCGCTCATCGCCGGGGTCCGCTGGGTCCCGACGTCGCGTGACCCCGACGGTCACCCCCTCGACGTGCCCGGCGCGCTGCTGTCGATCGTCGGCGTGGGCGCGCTCGTCTACGCCATCATCGAGGCGCCGGTCCACGGCTGGGCCGACCCGGTCACGCTGGCGGCGTTCGGCGCGCGCCGCCGTCGTCCTCGGCCTGTTCGCCTGGCGCGAGACCACCGCCCGCGATCCGATGCTCGACCTGCGCCTGTTCCGCGACCGGCGGTTCAGCGTCGCCTCGGGCGGCATCTCCCTCACGTTCTTCGCCATGTTCGGCACGTTCTTCCTGTCGGCGCAGTTCCTCCAGCTCGTGCTGGGCCTGTCGGCCGCTCGCAGGCGGGGCTGCTGCAGCTGCCGATGTCGGCCGTCATGCTGCTCGTGGCGCCGCGGGTGCCGCGCGTCAGCGCCCGCTACGGCGTGGCACGCGTCGTGCCGGTCGGCCTGGGCTTCGTCGCGGCCGGGCTCATCGTGCTCTCGCAACTGGACGCCTCCAGCCACCCGCTGACCGTGTGGCTGGCCATCATCCCGATGGCGTTCGGGGTGGCGGCGACCAGCGCGCCGCTGACGACCGTGCTGATGTCCGCCGTGCCGGCGGGACGGGCCGGGGTCGGGTCGGCGATGAACGACACCAGCCGGGAGCTCGGCGGGGCCCTCGGTGTGGCCGTGCTCGGGTCGGTGCTGACGACCCGCTACGGCTCCGCCCTGGCCCCCGCCGTGGCCGACCTTCCCGAGCAGGCCCGGAACGCGGCCACGTCGGGGCTGGCCGGCGCCATGCGGGTGGCGGAGGGCATGGGCCCGGCCGGGCAGGGGTTGGCGGGCGCCGCCCGGCAGGCGTTCCTCGACGGGTTCGGCCTGGCCGCGCTCGTGGCCGCCGGGCTGGCGCTGGTCACCGCCGTGGCGGCGGCGAAGCTGCTGCCCCGGTCGCGAGCGAGCGGACCGACGCCCTGGTCCGCATCCGACGCCGTGCCCGTGTCGCCGGTCGACGTGCCGGTCCGGTCGAGCCCCGTCGACGTAGCGGAGCAGCTCCCCGCCTGACGGCGGCGGGCAGCGGTTCAGCCCACGCCGGCGAGCTGGGCGGCCAGCGCGCCGGGATCGGCGGCGGGCAGTCCGCAGGCGTAGTCACGGCAGACGTAGGCGGCCCCGTCGGGGCGGCCTTCCCACAGCGGCGAGTCGTAGCGCTCGCCCCACGCCAGCACCGCCCGGGGGAGGAACGTGCGCTGCACCGCCTCCACGAGGTCGGGCCGGTCACCCGCCACGACCACCTCGTCGACGCCGTGGGCGGCGAGGTCGACGGCCACGAGCATGTGGCCGAAGGCCGTCGGGTGCCGTGCCGCCACGGGGCCGGCGAGCCGGAGGATCTGGTCGGCGTGGTTGCGGTAGCGGGCCTCGCCGGTGAGCGCGCCCAGCCGGTAGAGGCCCACGGCCGCCAGGCTGTTGGCTCCCGGCGTGGCGTTGTCCATCAGGTCCTTGTTGCGGGTGATGAGCCGCTCGGCGTCGCTGCCGGTGGTGAAGACGCCGCCCCGCTCGGCGTCCCAGAACAGGTCGAGCAGCGCGTCGGCGGTCGTGCGGGCCGCGTCGATCCAGCGGGCCTCGCCGGTCGCCTCGGCCAGCCGCACGAACGCGTCGACCAGCGCGCCGTGGTCGGCCGCGTAGGCCAGGTGGCGGGCAGCCGCCGTCGGCCTGCCACGACCGCAGCCAGCGGCCGTCGTCGCCGCCGCAGCTCCCGCAGCAGGAACTCGCCGTTGGCGACGGCCGCGGCCCGCCAGTCGTCCCGCCCCGTGGCCGCGGCCGCCTCGGCCAGCGCGGCCGAGCATGAGCGCGTTCCACTCGGTCAGGACCTTGTCGTCGAGCCCGGGGCGGACCCGCCGCTCACGCGCGGTGAACATCCGCCGGGCCGGCGTCCTCGACCTGGGGCGGGCGGTCGAGGTCGCCGCGGTGGGCGAGGCGGTTGAGGATCGTGCGGCCCTCGAAGTTGCCGCCCGGGGACACGCCGTAGAAGGCCATGACCTCGTCGGCCAGGTCGGCGTCGCCGTCGAGCGCGGCCACGACCTGGTCGGGCGTCCACACGTAGAACAGGCCCTCCTCGCCCTCGCTGTCGGCGTCCTCGGCGGAGAAGAAGCCGCCCTCGGGGTGGCGCAGGTCGCGCAGCACGTACCCGACCGTCTCGTCCACCACCCGCCGGTAGCGGTCGAGCCCGGTGACCTGCCAGGCGTGCAGGTAGACGCGGACGAGCAGCGCCTGGTCGTACAGCATCTTCTCGAAGTGGGGGACGAGCCACGCCTGGTCGACCGAGTAGCGGGCGAACCCGCCGCCCAGGTGGTCGTAGATGCCCCCGGACGCCATGGCATCGAGGGAGGTCTCGACCACCTGCCGCACGGCGTCGTGGTCGACGTCGGCGGCGAGCCCCTCGTCGCCGGGCGGCACCGCCAGGGCCCGGACGAGCACGTCGAGGCTCATGGCCTGCGGGAACTTGGGGGCGCCGCCGAACCCGCCGTAGGTGGCGTCGTGCAGCCGACCGAGGTCGTGGAGCGCCCCGGCCAGTGCCTCGATCCCCGGCACCTGCTCGCCGGGCTCGAGCAGCGCGGTGCGGCCGAGGGCGCCGGTGAGCTGGCCGGCCTGTGCGTCGACGTCGTCGCGCCGGGTGCGCCACAGCGTGTCGATGCGGCGGCACAGGTCGGGGAACGACGATCATGCCGCCGCGGGCGTCGCGCGGGAAGTACGTGCCGCCGAAGAACGGGCGCCCGTCGGGGGTGAGGAACACGGTCATCGGCCAGCCGCCGTTGCCGCTCATGGCCTGGACGGCCTCCATGTAGATCTCGTCGACGTCGGGCCGCTCCTCACGGTCGACCTTGATGTTGACGAACAGCTCGTTCATCAGCGCCGCGGTGCCGTCGTCCTCGAACGACTCGTGCGCCATGACGTGGCACCAGTGGCAGGCCGAGTAGCCGACCGAGAGCATGATCGGCCGGTCGCGGTCGCGTGCCGCGGCGAACGCCTCCTCGCCCCAGGGGTACCAGTCGACCGGGTTGTCCGCGTGTTGGCGCAGGTACGGGCTGGTCTCGTCCGCCAGGCGGTTCGTGCCGCGGTTCATGCCGCCCAACCTACGGGCTGCCGGCCCGGCCGCCCCCGGGCGGCCTGGCGCGCCGCCATGACCTGCGACGTCGTTGTCTCGCGTCGGTCCGGCCGACGACGATCGTGGTCATGACGCCCGAGCAGGCCACCGACCTCGTCCGCACGTCCATGCCGCTGTGCGACACGCTCGACGTGCGTGCCGTCGCCGCGGCCCCCGGCGAGGTCCGCCTCGAGATCGACCACGCCCCCGGGCTGTGCACGGCCGGCGGGGTGCTGCACGGCGGGGTGGTCATGGCGCTGGCCGACTCGGCGGGCGCCACGTGCGCCTACCTCAACCTGCCCGACGGCGCGTCCGGCACCACCACGCTCGAGTCGAAGACCAACTTCCTCGGTGCCGTGCGCGACGGCACCGCCACGGCCGTCGCCACGCCGCTCCACGTGGGCGGGTCGACGATCGTCGTCGAGACGGTCGTGTCGGACGGGGCCGGCCGCCCGGTCGCCAAGACGACGCAGACCCAGATGGTCCTCCGCCCGCGCTGAGCCGTCGTCGGCCCGCCGTCTCGCCGCCTGCGGCGGCCGACCGTTAGGTTCCTGCGGATGCAGATCAGCCTGGAGGGGAAGGTCGCCCTGGTCACCGGCGCCAGCCGCGGGATCGGCAAGGCGATCGCCACCGCCTTCGCCGGAGCGGGCGCCGACGTCATGCTCTCGTCGCGCAAGCAGGACGCGCTCGAGGCGGCCGCCGACGAGATCGGGACAGCCGGCGGCCAGACCGCGGTGTTCGCGGCCAACGCCGGCGAGCCCGACCAGATCGCCGCCTGCGTCGCGGCCACGGTCGAGCGGTTCGGGCGCATCGACGTCCTCGTCAACAACGCCGCCACCAACCCCTACATGGGGCGGTCCATCGACATCGACCTGCCCCGCTTCGACAAGACCTGGCAGGTCAACTACCGCGGCCCGGTCGTGTGGATCCAGGAGGCCTGGCGGGCCTCGATGGCCGCCCACGGCGGTTCGGTCATCAACATCTCCTCGATCGGCGGCCTGTCGGTCGAGGCCTCGATCGGCCACTACAACGTGACCAAGGCGGCGCTGCTGCACCTCACCCGCACGTTCGCGGCCGACCTGGCCCCCGGCGTGCGCGTCAACGCCATCTGTCCCGGCCTCGTGAAGACCGACATGGCCAGGGCCCTGTGGGAGCCGGCCGAGGAGCAGATCGCCAAGCGGATGCCGCTGCGGCGGCTCGGCGAGCCCACCGACATCGCCAACGCCGCCCTGTTCCTGTCGAGCGATCTGGCGTCGTGGATCACCGGCCAGACGATCGTGGTCGACGGCGGCGCGCTGCTGGGGGCGTCGCTCGGCTGAGCCCGGGGGTGCCGGCGCCGCTCGGCGGAAACCGGGGTTCTGGCGACGGAACGTGCGACAGGTGCGCGTCTCCAGCCCCGAGATCTGTCGCAAGAACGGTCGCCGGGGTGGCCGGGTCGGCGGTGGGTGGACCTATCCCGAGGGCGCGGCGCCAGCGGGGCCGCCGGCGAACGAGGCGGCGAGCTGGGTCCGGGCGACCTTGCCCGATCCGGTGCGGGGGAGAGCGGCGACGATCATGAGCTCACGGGGAGCCGCGTAGGCCGGGAGCTCGGCCTTGACCGCGTCCCGCACGGCGGCGAGGGAGGGCGGCCGGGCCGGATCCCGGGGGACCACGACCGCCACCACCCGGGCTCCCCACTCGGGGTCGGCGACGCCCACGACCGCGACCTCGGCGACGTCGGGTCGGGCGCCGAGAGCCCGCTCCACCGCCGCCGGCCACACCTTCTCGCCGCCGGTGACGATCACGTCGGCCATGCGCCCGTGCACGCGCAGCCGGCCTGTGCGCTCGTCCCACCCGCCCGCATCGCCGGTGGCGAACCACCCGTCGGCGTCCCGGGGGTCCGTGCCGTCGCGGTAGGCCCGGAGCAGCATCGGGCACCGCAGCCGGACCTCGCCGTCGCGGTGGACGCCGCCGCCGCCGCTGACATGGACGTTGCCGTCGACGTCGCCGACGGCGACCTCGACCCCGTCCAGCGGCACGCCGTCGTACACCACGCCGCTGCCGGTCTCCGTCATGCCGTAGGTCGTCACGGCGTTGGGTGGCAGGTCAGCTGGCATGGCCGAGCCGCCCAGCACCACCGTGCGGAACCGCGCGGGATCGACGCGACGAAGGGCCGTGGGCACCAACGACACGAGGGTCACGCCGGCCCGGGCGGCGGCGGTGACGGTCGCGGCATCGAAGCCGTCGTGGACGGTGAGCGGCGTGTCGGTGACGAGCGCCCGGGTCACGACCGACAGCCCGCCGACGTGGGAGAGCGGCAGGCAGGCCAGCCACCGGTCCGCGGCGGGGTCGACGGCCAGCCGGTCGCTGGTGGCGCGCGCCGACGCGGCGACGGCGTCGTGGGTGAGCACGGCGGCCTTGGGCTCGCCGGAGGTGCCGCTGGTCGCCACGACGAGCGCGTCCCCGTCGTCCACGGGCTCGTCGGGCCGGGCCGCGGCGAGCACCCGGGCGCGGGCCGGCGCGGGCAGGCGTGGATCGAGCGGGAAGACCGCGTCGCCGTCGTCCCAGGCCCGGCGCAGCCGGTCGACGAACCCGGCGCCGCCCCGGGCCTCGACCACGATCAGCCGTCGCACGGGCTCACGCTAACGCCGGCCCGTTTCCGGCGACCGAACATGCGACAGGTGGGTGGCTCCAGCGGCGAGAACCGTCGCAAGAACGGGTGCAAGAACGGGTGCAGGAGTCAGTCGAGCAGCGTGACCGGGTCGCCCGGGCGGACCGTGGCGGGCACGGCGACGGTGGCGTAGACCCCGACGTTCTGGCCGAGCTCCTTCACGACGTGGCGCAGGATCGTGCGGTCCTGCGGCGTGTCGTCGTCGATCCCGCGCGTCACCATCACGCACCGCGGGCAGGCCGCGGGGATGTCGAGCACCGCGTCGCCCACCGCCATCCGGCGTCCCACCCAGTCGAACTCGGGGTGGCCCTCGGCGTCGCCCGTGTCGACGACGATGCTCGGCCGGAACCGGCGGACGTCGATCGAGCTGCCGGGCAGGGCCTGCTGCAGCGACCGCAGCCCCGACGTCGACACCAGCAGCAGCGGGAAGGCGTCGTGGTACGTCCCCGGCGGCGACTCGTGCTCGAAGATCACCGGAGGGAACACCGACAGGTCGGGCAGCGGCTCGTCCTCGGTCCGGCCGAAGATCGAGCGCAGCTCCTCCATCGGGTCGTCGTGGTAGGCGGCGCCCCGGCGGAAGTGCTCGAGGTCGTCCGCCGGGCGGAGGGCTTCGAGCGTGACCTCGTGGTCGATGGCCGCCGACACCGCGGCGGCCGCCCCGGGGTCGTCGGTCGAGACGCTGCCCCCGTCGGGCAGCGTGATGACGACCGGGCCGCCGGCGCCGTCGGCGTACCGGGCCGACAGCCGCATCAGGCCGCCCAGCACCTTGGCGCCCCGGATGCCGCCCCGCACCTGGTCGCGCACCGCCCAGGTGCGATCGCCGACGATCCCCTGCTCGTCGAGGTCCGCGGCGTCGACGGGCGCGCCGATCATGGACTTCACCGGGTAGCGCCAGATCTCGTCGACGTGCACGGCGCCTGCCTAGCAGACCGGGCCGCCGCGGCCGGTTCAGATCGGGGCGTAGGTCACCGTCGCCTGCGCCACCGGGTCCTCGGTGCCGTCGCTGAACAGCAGGACGTCGGTGACCGACAACCGGCGTCCCATCCGCAGCAGCCGGCCCTCGCCCACGAGGTCGACCGGCAGGGGCCGGCGGAGGAACTGCATGGTCACGCTGGAGGTCACGGCGTCGCGCCCGGGCTCGAGGTGGGCGAGCGTGAGCATCCAGGCCACGGCGTCGGCGACCGCGAACAGCGTGGGTCCCGACAGCGTGTCACCGGGGCGCAGCGGCCGGTCGGCGACCGGGACCCGCATGCGGATGGTCGTGTCGTCGAGGGCCTCGATGCGGATCGCCATGTCGGGGTCGGGCGGCGGGAAGGCGGCGTGGAGGACCGCGATCAGCTCGTCGGGGGTGCGCAGCGGGCGCCGGCATGCGGGGAGATGATGGCCGTGGGGCGGCACCGCCGCCAGAGCGATGGCGGCCGGCGTGCGCCCCGGGGTGGCGCCGTGCCAACCTGCGGCCCGTGGAGGACCCGCCCCGGACACCGCTCGATGCCCCGGCTCCGACCGGGTGGCGGGTGTGGCTCGCGGGTGCCCGGCCGAGGACCCTGCCGGCGGCCGTCGTCCCCGTGCTCGTCGGCACGGCGTGCGCCGTCGGGCGGACCGAGGTCGTGGCCTGGCGCGCCGTCGCCGCCGGCGTGGTCGCCCTCGCCCTGCAGATCGGCACCAACTACGCCAACGACTACAGCGACGGGGTGCGCGGCACCGACAGCGACGAACGCCGGGTCGGACCGGTCCGCCTGGTCGGCTCGGGCCTGCGGTCGCCGGGGGCCGTCAAGCGTGCCGCGCTGGCGTCGTTCCTCGTCGCCGGGGTGGCCGGGCTGGCCCTCGCGGTCGCGGTGGGCCCCGAGCTGGTGGTCGTCGGCGCCGCGGCCATCGCCGCCGGCTGGTTCTACACGGGCGGGCCGAAGCCCTACGGCTACCTGGGGCTGGGCGAGGCGTTCGTGTTCGTGTTCTTCGGGGTGGTCGCCACGGCGGGGTCCGCGTACGTGCAGGAGGAGGCGCTGTCGTGGCTCGCCCTCGGCGCCAGCGTGCCCGTCGGCCTCCTCGCCACCGCGCTGCTCGTGGTGAACAACCTGCGGGACATCCCCGGCGACACGCAGTCGGGGAAGCGCACGCTCGCGGTGCGGCTGGGCGACGCCCGCACCCGCTGGCTGTACGTGGCGCTGCTCGTGGGCGCCGTGGTGATGGTGCCGCTCGTGGCCGGGCTGGGGGACCGGCCCGCCGCCGCGCTGGCGCTGGCGGCCATCCCGCTCGCCCGCCGTCCGGTGATCGCGGTGCTGAGCGGGGCCCGCGGGCCGGCGCTCATCCCGGTGTTGGGGGCGACGGGCCAGCTCCAGCTCGTGTTCGGGGCGCTCCTGGCCGCCGGCCTCTGGATCTCGGGCTGACGCTCAGCCCCGCAGCGCCTCGAGGAGGCCGTCGACCTCGTCGGGGGTGGTGACGATGCTGGGGCCCACCCGCACGTGCTCTTCGGCGTAGGGCGTGACCGACGTGTCGAACCCGGCCTCGGCCAGCCGACCGACGACCTCGACGGGCTCGGTCCCCTCGATGTCGAAGCAGACGATCCCGGCCGAGAGGTCCTCGGCGGTCGGCGTCACCAGCCGCGCACCGGGGATCTCCGCCAGGCCCGCCTTGATCGCGGTCGCCTGCTCGGTGGTGCGGGCGGCCACCCGGTCGCGGCCGATGTCGAGGTGGAAGCGGAACGCCTCGGCCAGTGCCCACCGGTGCTCGAAGGTGTGATAGCCGCCCGGCGTGAACCGCAGGCCGTCGGTGGGCGCGGGCGGCAGGCCGTTGCGCCACTCGCCGAAGCTGTTCGGCTCGAAGGCCGGGATCGCCGGGTCGACCTGTCCCCACGCATCGGCCCGACCCCACACGATGCCGGTGCCACGCGGCCCGAACAGCCACTTGTGCGTCCCCGCCACGAGGAAGTCGCAGCCGAGGTCGCGCACGCCCGCGTCGACCGCACCCAGGCCGTGGACGCCGTCGACGCACAGCAGGGCGCGCTCGTCGGGACCGCGGCCCGCGTTGGCCGCCGCGAGGGCGTCCGCGATCGCGCCCACGGGGAGGCGGACCCCGGTGCCCGAGTGCACCCACGTCACGGCCACGACCCGCGTCGCGGGGGTGACCTGGGCCATCAACCGGGCGACCACGTCGTCGGCCGTGGCGGCCGCGGGGTCGTCGTAGAGCCGGGCCCGGCGGACCACGACGCCGTCGCGCGCCGCCCGCAGCGCCCACGCCTGGTGGGTCGAGTAGAAGTCGTGCTCGGTGGTGAGCACCTCGCGCCCGGCCGGGACGCGCAGGCCGCCGTACAGGAGGCCGAGGCCCATGGTCGTGCTGTCGGTCAGCGCGATCTCGGTCGGTGCCGCGCCGAGGTACTCGGCCGCGCTGTCCCGGACCGCCGTCTCGGCGTCGGTCTCGGTCTCGCCGAGGTAGGCGTGGGTGTCCTCGTCGAGGCCGGCGCGGTGCCGGGCGATCGCGTCGGCCACGGGCGCGGGGTGCGAGGCGAGCACGTAGGCGGAGAACGCGGCGACGTCCGACCGGAGCGGGAACTGGGCCCGCACCGACGCCCAGTCGGCCGGGTCGAACGGCTCGCCGGCTCCGGCCTCGGCCGGGGCGTCGGTCCCGCTGCCGTCCGCCGAGCCCGCGTCGCGGCCGGCGTCGGACCCCGAGCAGGCGGTGCCGACGCCGAGCGCCAGCCCGCCCGCGGCGGCGGACGACCGTGTGATGAACGCGCGTCGGGACAGCTCGGCCATGGTTTCCCCCTGTCACCCGCCGCCATTCCAGCACGGTCGTCAGGCGACGGCGCGCAGCCACGGCCGGACGATGTCGACGAACCGTGCCGGCTGCTCGAGGTGGGCGCTGTGGCCCGCTCCCGGTATCAGGTCCACGCTGGCGTTGGGCCCGATGGCGGCCGCCGTGCGCTCGGCGATCGCCGCGTAGCGGTGGTCGTCCGCCCCCGCCAGCACCAGCACGGGCACGTCGATCTCGGGAAGCACCGACCAGAGCGGGGCCTGCGCGCCGGTCCCCGCGAGCTCGAGGCTGGTGGCCAGGCCCTCGGCCGTGTTGCGGCGCCGCTCGTCGACGAAGCGGCCCTCGGGCGGCAGCCCGGCGAACATCGGCAGCGCCAACCAGTGGTCGACGAACGCCGGCACGCCGTCGGTGCGGATCCGCGCCGCGAGCGCCAGGTCGGCCGCGTGGCGCTCGGCCCGCTCGCCGTCGTCCTCGATGCCGGGGGTCCCCCCGAGCAGCACCAGGCCGCGCACCACGTCGGGAACCGCGCCGGCCACGTGCAGGGCCATCCGTGCCCCCATCGAGTAGCCGAGGTACACGGCGGGCCCGCCGGCGGCGGCCACCAGCCGTCCCGTCGTCGGCAGGTCGGCGGCCACGGCGGTCGACCCGCCGTGGCCGGGGGCGTCGAGGCGGAGGACGTCGTGGTCGCGCGCGAGCGCGGCGGCGAGCGGGCCCCAGCAGCGGCCCGTCTGCCCGAAGCCGTGGAGCAGGACCACCGGGGGCCCGGAGCCGTCGCGTTCGCCGTGCAGCACCACGGCGGGGAATTCTTGTCGCTGCGATGACGACTCCGCGCCCCGCCCCACCAACTCCCGGGCCATCGTCCGGCCCGGCCGCCCTGCAGGCCACGTTCGCGGCCACGCTCGTGGACGAGTGGCTCCGCGCCGGGTCGACCGACGCGGTCGTCTGTCCGGGCTCGCGCTCGACCCCGCTGGCCCTCGCCCTGGCCGACGCGGCCGACGCCGGGCGGCTGCGCCTGCACATCCACCACGACGAGCGGTCGGGCGCGTTCCTGGCGCTCGGCCTCGGGCTCGCCACCGGCCGGCCGGCGCTCGTGCTCGTCACCAGCGGGACCGCCGCAGCCGAGCTCCACCCCGCGGTGGTGGAGGCCGACCTGGCGGCGGTGCCACTGCTCGTCTGCACGGCCGACCGGCCGCCCGAGCTGCGTGACGTGGGCGCGCCGCAGGCCATCGACCAGGTGCACCTGTTCGGCCGCTCGGTGCGCTGGTACGGCGACCCGGGCGTGCCCGACGACGGCGGACGTGACCGGTGGCGGGCGTTCGCGGCGCGGGCCCACGCCGCGGCGTCGGGCGATCCTGCGGGGCCGGTCCACCTGAACCTGCCGTTCCGTGAACCGCTGGTGGGTGCGGCCGACGCCCTGCCGCAGGGCCGACCCGACGGTGCCCCCTGGACCCGCACCGTGGCCGCGCCGGGCGAGCGGGCGCCGGCGCTCGCCGCGCTGGCCGCGGACCTGGCGGGGCGGCGGGGGATCATCGTCGCGGGCCACCTCCCGGCCGGGGGCGGCTCGGCCGGCGCCGGCCCCTCCGGGCCCGTCGACGGCGACGCGGTGCACGCCGCGGCGGCCGCCCTCGGCTGGCCGGTCGTGGCCGAGCCCCGCTCGCCGGCCTGGTGTCCGGCCGACACGCTGGTCCCGCACCTCGACGCGGTCCTGCGCTCGCCGCAGGCCGTCGACCTGCTCCGCCCCGAAGTGATCGTGCGCCTCGGCCCGCCGGGGGCGTCCCGGGTCGTCAACGAGTGGCTCTCGGGCGCGTCGGCGCGGGAAGTCGTCGCGGGCGCACCAGGGTGGTCCGATCCGTCCGCCACCGCCGCCGTGGTGGTCGATCAGGCCGGTCCGCTGGTCGCCGCCCTCACCGCCGCCGCCGCAGAGGCGGCGCCGCCCTCGGGCTGGCTCGACCGCTGGCGCACGGTCGCCGGCGCGGCGCGAGCCGCCGCCGACGGCGAGCTCGGCGCCGTGGCCCGTGCGGCGGACGGCCACACCGAGCCCGCCGTCGCCCGCGCCGTCGTGCGGGGGGTCGGCGCCGGGACGACGCTGGTCGTCTCGTCGTCGATGCCGATCCGTGACGTCGAGCGCTACGCCGTGCCCCGCCGCGAGGTGCGCGTGGTCGCCAACCGCGGCGCCAACGGCATCGACGGCGTCGTCTCGACCGCGGTCGGCGTGGCGGTGGGGAGCGGAGTGCCCGCCGCGCTGCTGATCGGCGACGTGGCCTTCCTCCACGACAGCAACGGCCTGCTCGGGGCGGCCGGCCGGGGCATCGACCTCGTGTGCCTGGTGGTCGACAACGACGGCGGGGGCATCTTCTCGTTCCTGCCCCAGGCCCGTGCCCTCGCCGCCGACCGGTTCGAGGCGCTGTTCGGCACGCCGCACGGCCTCGACCTCGTGGGGCTCGCCGCGGCCTACGGCGTGCGGGCCCGCCGCCTCGACCCTCGTGAGGACGTGACGGGGGCCGTGGCCGAGGCGGCGGCCGAGGGCGGGGTCCAGGTGCTGGTCGTGCGCACCGACCGGACCGCCAACGTCGAGGCTCACCGGCGCGTCGACGACGCGGTGGCGGCCGCGGTCGAGGCGGCCCTGGCCGGCTGACGGCGAGCCGCAGGCGCTCGTCGGGCTGCGGCTCTACGCCGCGCTCGCCAGGGCCGTCGGGATCTCGCGCAGCACCGAGGCCACCCGGGGCAGCAGGTCGCGGTAGACGCTCGTCGGCCGCCAGAACATGGCGATCTCGCGGCGGGGGACCGGCGGGGCGAAGCGCAGGAGCCGGATGTCGGGCGAGGGCGCCACCGGCGGCTGCACCGCCAGCCGGGGCAGGAGCGTCACGCCCACGCCGGCCGCCACCATCTGCCGCAGGGTCTCGAGGCTCGTGGCCCGGAACCCGGTCCGCTCGGTGGCGCCGGCCAGCTGGCACACGTCGAGGGCCTGCTGGCGTAGGCAGTGCCCCTCCTCGAGGAGCAGCACGTGCTCCGTGGCGAGCACCGACGGGTCGACGGGCCCGTCGACGTCGGCCAGCGGGTGGTCGGCGGGCACGGCGAGCACGAAGTCCTCGGCGAAGAGGACCTCGCTGTCCAGCTGGTCGTCGTCCACGGGCAGCGCCATCAGCGCGACGTCGAGCCGCCCGTCCCGCAACCGCCGGTGGACGACCTCGGTCTTCTCCTCGACGAGGAGCAGCTCGAGGTGCGGGAACCGGCGGTGCAGCTCGGGCACCACGTGGGGCAGGAGGTACGGCGCCAGGGTCGGGAACAGGCCCATGCGGAGCGTGCCCGACTCGGGATCGGCCGCCTGGCGGGCGATGCCCCGGATGTTGTCGACCTCGGCCAGGATGACCTGGGCCCGCTCGACCACGCGCCGGCCGGCGTCGGTCAGCAGGACGTTGCCCGGGTTGCGCTCGACGAGCTCGACGCCGAGCTCGCGCTCGAGCTTCTTGAGCTGCATCGACAGCGTGGGCTGGGTGACGAACGTCGCCTCGGCCGCCCGGCCGAAGTGCCGGTACTCGGCCACGGCCACGAGGTACTCGAGCTCACGCAGGTTCATGGGTGGTGCCTCCGGACGCCGCCCCCACGCCGGAGGTTACGGCGCACGAGGCGCGCCGTGGCGGGCGTCAGGCGACCGCCACGGCGGCGGGATCCTCGGCGGGCGCCGAGGTGCGGATGAGGTGGTCGAAGGCGCTCAGCGCCGCCGTCGACCCGGTGCCCATGGCGATGACGATCTGCTTGAACGGCACGGTCGTGCAGTCGCCGGCGGCGAACACGCCCGGCACAGACGTGTGGCCCCGCTCGTCCACGACCACCTCGCCGCGGGCCGACAGCTCCACGGCGCCGGCCAGCCACTCGGTGTTGGGCAGCAGCCCGATCTGCACGAACACGCCGTCGATCGCGATCTCGTGGGCGGCGCCGGTGGCGCGGTCGTCGTAGGTGAGCCCGGTGAGCTTGTCGCCGTCGCCGAGCATCTCGGTGGTGAGGGCGCTCACGACCACGTCGACGTTGCGGAGGCTGCGCAGCTTGCGCTGGAGGACCTCGTCGGCCCGCAGCGTGTCGTCGAACTCGATCAGGGTGACGTGGGTGACGATGCCCGCCAGGTCGATGGCGGCCTCGACACCCGAGTTGCCGCCGCCGATGACCGCCACGCGCTTGCCCTTGAACAGCGGACCGTCGCAGTGGGGGCAGTAGGTCACGCCCTTGTTCCGGTACTCGGCCTCGCCCGGCACGCCGGTCTGGCGCCAGCGGGCGCCGGTGCTCAGCACGACCGACCGGGCCGCCAGCGAGGCGCCGCTCTCGAGCTCGAGGGTCACCAGGCCGCCGGGCTCGGCGGCAGGCACGAGGCGTTGCGCCCGCTGGAGGTCCATGACGTCGACCTCGTACTCCTTGACGTGCTGCTCGAGCGCCGCGGCGAGCTGTGGGCCCTCGGTGTAGGGCACAGAGATGAAGTTCTCGATGGCCATGGTGTCGAGCACCTGGCCGCCGAACCGCTCGGAGACGACGCCGGTGCGGATGCCCTTGCGGGCCGCGTACACCGCCGCCGACGCCCCGGCGGGGCCGCCGCCGACGACGAGCACGTCGAAGGGCTCCTTGGCGTCGATCGCCGCCGCGGTCCGCTCGGCGCCGCCGGCGTCGAGCTTGGCGACGATCTGCTCGAGGGTCATGCGGCCCTGGTCGAAGGGCTCGCCGTTGAGGAAGATCGACGGCACGGCCATCACCTGGCGGGCGTCGACCTCGTCCTGGAACAGGGCGCCGTCGATGGCGACGTGCGTGATGTCGGGGTTGATCACGCTCATGAGGTTGAGCGCCTGCACCACGTCGGGGCAGTTCTGGCAGGTCAACGAGAAGTAGGTCTCGAAGGCGAAGGAGCCCTCGAGGTCCTCGATCTGCTGGACGAGCTCGGGCGAGGCGGTCGACGGGTGACCGCCGACCTGCAGGATCGCCAGGACGAGCGAGGTCAGCTCGTGGCCGAGGGGCAGGCCTGCGAAGCGGACCTCGACGTCGGTGCCGACGCGGCGGATGGCGAACGAGGGGCGGCGGTCGTCGTCGTCGGTCCGTGCCACGGTGATGCGGTCGGACAGGGAGGCGAGCTGGTCGAGCAGCGCCTCGAGGTCGCGCGACTTGGGGCTGTCGTCGAGCGAGGCGGCGAGCTCGACGGGACGGGTGATCTTCTCGAAGTGGGTCGTGAGCTGCGCGGTGAGGGCGTCGTCCAGCATCGGTGCTCCAGCAGGCCGGGGGAGGCGGAAGGGGATCCGGGATTTCCACAGCAGGTTCGGGGGTCAGGACGACCGGAACTGCTGTGGAAATCGTCGGAGGGGAGGGGGAGGTGGATCGAGGGCGGCGCGGGCCGGGTGGCCGGCCCGCGCCGCCGCCGGATCAGATCTTGCCGACGAGGTCGAGCGACGGGGCGAGGGTGTCGTCGCCCTCTTCCCACTTGGCGGGGCACACCTCGTTCGGGTGCGCCCGCACGTACTGCGCGGCCTTGACCTTGCGCAGCAGCTCGACGGCGTTGCGGCCGACGCCCTCGGGGGTGACCTCGACGAGCTGGATCACGCCGTCGGGGTCGACGAGGAAGGTGCCCCGGTCGGCCAGGCCCTGGCCGTCACGCAGCACGTCGAAGTTGCGCGAGATCTCGTTGGTCGGGTCGCCCAGCATCAGGTACTGGATCTTGCCGATCGTGTCGGAGCTCTCGTGCCACGCCTTGTGGCTGAAGTGCGTGTCGGTCGACACCGAGTAGATCTCGACCCCGAGCCGCTGGAACTCGGCGTAGTTGTCGGCGAGGTCACCGAGCTCGGTCGGGCACACGAACGTGAAGTCGGCCGGGTAGAAGAACACGACCGACCACTTGCCCTTGAGATCGGCGTCGGTGACGTCGACGAAGGCGCCGTTGTGGAAGGCGGTGGCCGAGAAGGGCTTGATCTCGCTGTTGATCAGCGGCATTGCGGGTGGAACCTCCAGCAGGGGGTGGTCGTCTGGACATCGACACCCTAGATGCAAACCCGCAACATCAATAGTTCACATCGATCGAGAACACCGCGCCCTTCCATCGACAACGCTGATGGTTCAGTTGGTCTCGATCTGTTTGCGTGACAACGGTCACGCAGTCACGCCGGACCCGCCCAGCGCGATGATCGCCGTCCGGGCCAGCAGGCGCACGCCCACCGCGAGGGCATCCTCGTCGATGTCGAAGTCGGGCCGGTGCAGATCGTGCGGCGGACCGAGGGCACCGGGGCGGCGCACGCCGAGCCGCGCCAGCGCTCCGGGGACGTGTTGGAGGTACCAGGCGAAGTCCTCGCCCCCCAGGCTCTGCTCGGCGGCGCTGGCCGCCTCACGGCCGACGGCCGTGCTCGTCGCCGCGCGCAGCACCTCGACCGCCGTCGGGTCGTTCGCCACCGGCGGCACGCCCTGGACGTACGTGACGTCGACCCCGGCCCCGGTCGGCCGCACGACGTCGGCGACGATCTCCCGCACCAGGTCCTCGGCCTGCTGCCAGGCGTCACCGCTCAGCATCCGAACCGTCCCGCGCACGGTCCCGTCACGAGGGATGGCGTTGGGGGCCCCGCCCGCCCGCACCGTCCCCCACACGAGCGACAGGGCGTGGCGCGGGTCGACCCGGCGCGACAGCAGACCCGGCACCTCGGTGATGACCCGCCCGAGGGCATCGACCACGTCGACGGTCAGGTGCGGCCGGGCGGTGTGCCCGCCGGGCCCGGTGAGGCGGACCTCGACCATGTCGCACGCCGAGGTGATGGGCCCCGGCCGTAGGCCCACCCTGCCGGTCTCGAGGCGGGGGTCACAGTGGAGGGCGAAGATCTGCTGCACCTCCTTCAGGGCACCGCCGTCGATGGCGACCAGGGCGCCGCCTGGGAGCGACTCCTCCGCAGGCTGGAAGACGAGCCGGACACGCCCGGGCAGGTCGCCCGCCTCGGCCAGCGCCCGGGCCGCGCCGACGAGGATGGCGGTGTGCGCGTCGTGGCCGCAGGCGTGGCAGACGCCCGCCGCCGTCGACCGGTAGGAAACGTCCTTGGTGTCGTGCAGGGGCAGGGCGTCGATGTCCGCCCGGAGGGCAACGGTGCGCGGGCCCGATCCGACGTCGCAGATCACGCCCGTGCCGCCCGGCAGCACCGTCGGCGCCAGTCCGGCCCCCAGCAGCTCGTCGACCACGGTCGCGGTGGTCTCGTGCTCGTGGAACCCGAGCTCGGGCCTGCTGTGGATGCGGCGCCGCAGGTCGACGACCTCGGAGGCGTGCACACCGACCCACGCCGCGGGCCAGGCGGGGTCGACCCAGGCGGGGCGGACCGTCACGGAAGGCCCACGCGCATCTCCGCCAGCAGGGCGTCGACCACGGCCCGCAGGTCGCCGTCGTTCTCGGTCGCCACGCGGCGCTGGCGCTCGTAGCTCGCCCCCTCGGCCATGACGCGGGGGACCACGGCCAGCTCGTCGGTGCACCCGAGGCGCCGCGCCGTGGGCATGAGCTCCTCGACGACGTCGTCGAGCGCCTGCCGCACTGGCTGCACGGTGCCGCGGGCGTCGACCACGATCTCGGCCTCGAGGCCGTAGCGCGCCGCTCGCCACTTGTTCTCCCGCACGATCCACGCCCGTGGCTCGGGCAGCTGGTACCCCCGGTCGAGCTGGGTGTCCATCTGGTCGACCAGGCACTGGGCGAGGGCGGCGACGGCGGTGACCTCGTCGAGGGTCGGCAGGCCGTCGCAGATGCGCAGCTCGACCGTGCCGAAGCCGGGGTGGGGCCGGATGTCCCACCACACCTCGCGCACGGTCTGGATGGCCTGCGTCGAGATCAGCAGCTCCATGTACCGCTCGAACTGGTCCCACCCCGACAGCTGGTAGGGCAGGCCGGCCGTCGGCAGGGCCTCGAAGACCTTCGAGCGGTAGGACGCCAGCCCGGTGTCGCAGCCGATCCAGTACGGGCTCGACGCCGACAGGGCCAGGAAGTGCGGCACGTAGGCGAGGAGGGCGTTGACGATCGGCATCACCTTGTCGGGCTCGCGCACGCCCACGTGCACGTGCACCCCGAAGATCTGCAGCTGACGGGCGACCCACTGGTTGCGCTCGACGAGGGCCCGGTAGCGCTCGTCGTCGGAGATGTCCTGGGTCGCCCAGTCGGTGATCGGGTGGCTGCCCGAGCACAGGATCCCCAGGCCCCGGCGCCCGGCCGCGGCCTGCACCTCGGCCGCCGTCCGCGCCAGGTCGTCGCGCGCCTCGGCCACGGTGGTGCACACGTCGGTGATGATCTCGACGCAGGACTGCAGCAGCTCGTGCTTGGCCTTCGGGTGCGCGCCGCCGGTCGCGGGGGCGATCTCGGCCAGGATCTCGTTGGAGGCGGAGGTCAGCTCGCGGGTGTCGAGGTCGACCAGCGCGAGCTCCCACTCGACGCCGAGGCTGGGCCCCGCCGACGAGCTGAAGTCGATCTTCATGGCCGAATCGTAGGGTCAGGATCGCACGAGGGCGGACGGCGGGCTCGCGACACCTACGGCCGCACGAGCGCCGAGAGCATCGCCTGGAACTTGATGCGGGTCTCCGACAGCTCGGTCACGGGGTCGCTGTCGGCCACGATGCCGTTGCCGGCCCAGACCCGGGCGGTGTTGCCGTCGATCTCCGCGCAGCGCACCGACACGGCCCACGCGCCGTTGCCCGCGGCGTCGACCCACCCGGCGGCGCCGGCGTAGCGCCCGCGGTCGATGCCCTCGTGCCGGGAGATCCAGTCGACCGCCACGCCGCGGGGGCGTCCGGCCACCGCCGGGGTCGGGTGCAGCGCGGCCACGAGGTCGAGCACCGACGGCGTGGGCTGTGAGAGGCGGCCCTCGACCAGCGTCGCCAGGTGCTGCAGGTTGGCCACCGCCACGACCGACGGCTCGGCCTCGTAATCCACGTACGAGCACCAGTTGAGCAACGTGTCGTGGACGACGTCGATGGTGACCTGGTGCTCGTGGCGGTACGTGGGCGACGCCAGCAACGAGGCGGCCAGCCGCTGGTCGGCCGCAGGGTCGCCGCCGCGGGGGGCGGTGCCGGCCATGGGGTGGGCACGCACGATGTCGCCGGCCACGGACACCAGCAGCTCGGGACTGGCGGCCACGAACGGCCCGATGCCCACGATGTGGCAACCCGGGTACGACGCCCGCAGCCGTTCGAGAACCGCGAGGCGGTCGATCGGCTGGTCGGTGGTCACGTCGACCTGGCGGGCCAGCACCACCTTCTCGAAGGCGCCGTCGGCCATCGTCTTGGTCGCCCGCTGCACCAGGTCGCACCACCACTCGGGGCTGTGGGCACCGGTGAGCGTGTAGGTCTGCGGCTGGCGCCGGTCGGTCCGGGGGCCGGTGAGGTCGGGGGTGGGGGGCTCGGGCCCGTCGGCGGGGGACACGGTCGTGACCCAGCGCGTCCCGTCCTCGGCGCGACCCACGATGACCTCGGGCACCACCAGGCTCGCCGCCCCGCCGGGCAGGAACGGCAAGGCCCCGAACCCCACGGCACCGGTGCCGGGCGCCCCGACGGCGTCGTCGACCCCGATCGTGGCCAGGGCGTGGGTCACCGCGGCCGCGGCGGTGGCCGGGTCGCCCGGCGGCCAGTCGACGACCAGCGCCGCGCCCCGGCCGGCGACACCGGCGCGGCCCTTTTCGAACACGAGCCCGTCGTCGCCCGCGAACGCCAGCAGGTCGACGTCGGCGTCGAGGCGCCGCGTCCGGGCGACGAGCGGCGCGCCCGCCGGGACGCTCACGACCGCCTCGTGGCCGTCAGGAGCTGGGAGATGCCACCCGACAGCAGCCGCCGCTCGACGGCGGTGAACCCCGCGGCCGCGATCATCGCCCGCAGGTCCTCGGGGTCGGGGAGGTACGCGACCGACCGGGGCAGGTAGCGGTAGGCCGAGGCGTCGGACAGCAGCCCGCCGATGACCGGGACCACCTTGCCGAAGTAGATCCCGTGCCCCCAGCGGAGCACCGGGTTGGCGGGCTCGGCCACCTCGAGGAGCGCGATGCGCCCGCCGGGGCGCAGCACGCGGTACAGCTCGGCGAAGAACGGCGCCAGGTCGACGAGGTTGCGCAGGGCGAAGCCGCAGGTCACGCCGTCGACCGAGCCGTCGCGGACGGGCAGGCGCAAGGCGTCGCCCTGCAGCAGGGGGGCGTCGGTGCGGGCGGCCGCCAGCATGCCGAACGACAGGTCGACGCCGACCGCCCGCAGCCCGGCGGCGTCGAGCTCGCGGCACAGGTCGCCGGTCCCGCAGGCCAGGTCGACGACGAGCGAGTCGCGCCGCAGCGCCAGCGATCCGACCGCGAGGCGCCGCCACCGCACGTCGAGCCGGAACGTCATGATGCGGTTCACGAGGTCGTACCGGGGGGCGATGGCGTCGAACATGCCCCGGACCGCGGCGGCCTTCTCCTCACCCTGTGGGAGCGTGTCCGGCATCGAATCGATGCGGGAGGGCACCTCGTGCGCCGTCGCGGACGGCTTGCGCGTGCCTTTCCCTGTCGAGAACTCGGGCATCGATCGCATGGTACGGGCGGGGTGCCGGGACCCCGAAACGCTGGCGCGGCAGGGACGCGCCTACGCTGCCGGTGCGTGAAGCCGCACTTCCGCCTGTTCGGCATCCCCATCCGCGTCGAGCCGTTCTTCGTGATCGTCATCGCGCTGTTCGGCATCCGGCTCGAGCCGCTGTGGATGGTGTTCGCCTGGGTGGTGATCGTGTTCGTGTCCGTGCTGGTGCACGAGCTCGGCCATGCGCTCACCTATCGGGTGCTCGGTCAGCGCTCGGCGATCGTGCTGCACGGCTTCGGCGGGTTCACCGTGCCGACCGGCGGCGGGCGGCGGGTGCTGTCCAAGTCCAAGTCGATCATCGTCAGCATCTCGGGTGCGCTCGCCCAGCTGCTCCTCCTCGGGCTGCCGGCCTGGCTGCTCTGGAAGAGCGACTGGTGGTTCGACCAGCTGGTCCAGTGGGACGGCCAGGGCTTCAGCTGGGCGCCGATCATCTACTACACGCAGTTCGTCAGCATCTGGTGGGCCGTGTTCAACCTGTTGCCCATCCGACCCCTCGACGGCGGGCACGTCGCCGAGACGCTGTTCGGCTTCGAGATGGCGTGCAAGCTGTCGATCGGCGCGGCGATCGTGGCCGGCGTCCTCGCCTTCCGCGTCGGGTTCATCGGCCTCATCGGCCTCCTGTTCTTCGGCCTGTTCGCCTACATGAACTGGCAGGACCTGCGGAACGGCATGAGCACGGGCGCCTTCGACGTCGACGCGCCCGAGGGCGGGGGCGGCGGTCGCCGCACGCGCACGCGGCGCGGACGCCGCCGCGGGTCGCCCGACCTGCAGGTCGTGCGGCCCAGCGACGCGGTCCCCGACCTGAGCCCCCGCCTGTCGACCCCCGAGGCGGAGACACGGGCGTGGAACGCCCTGCGCTCGGGCGACGGCGGCCGCGCCGCGTCGATCATGCGCCAGGCCGGGGGCGGCGGGAACGCCTTCCTGCGGGCGAGCATCGCCCTGCTCACCGGCCCGGTCGAGATGGCCGACGACCTGTTCGAGTCGGCCTACCGGGCCGAGCCGGGCGGCCCGCCCAACCTCGTGCCCGCGACCCTGCTGGCCGACCGGGGCCGGGCGGTCCCGGTGGTCGCCGGTCTGGTGGCGTCCGGTGCGACCGGCATCGAGGCCGCCAGCGGGCTGCAGACCCACCTGCACTACGCCGAGCGCTTCCAGGCCGCGGCCGAGGTCGGCGAGCAGGTGTTCGCGGCCGGGCCGCGCAGCCCCGCCCAGACGGCGTTCGAGGTGGGGTGCTCGTGGGCCCGCGCCGGGTCGGCCGACGAGGCGTTGCGGTGGGTCGATGCCGCGGTCGACGCCGGGTTCCGGGCCCCCGGGGTGCTCGACGGTGAGCCCGACCTCGCCTCGGTCCGGGCGCTGCCCGGCTGGCCCGCCGTACGGGCCCGCCTGTCGGCCTGAGTCCGGGCCTGGTCCGAGCCGGTTCCGGCGACTCAGCTCACTCGTAGTAGCGGAACAGGTTGTCGGCGACGCACGCCGGCTTGGGAGCACCCTCGCACTCGAAGGTGAAGCGCATCGTGACCTGCACGCCGCCGCTCACGTCGCTGACGTCCACCAGCTCGACGCCGACCCGCAGCTTCGAGCCGACCGGCACCGGCGAGGGGAAGCGCACCTTGTCGCAGCCGTAGTTGACCGCCATCTTGATGCCGTCGACCCGCACGACCTGCGGGACCAGGCGCGGCCCCATCGACAGGGTCAGGTAGCCGTGGGCGATGGGCCCGCCGAACGGGCTCTCCTTCTCGGCCCGCTCGACGTCGACGTGGATCCACTGGTGATCGCCCGTGGCCTCCGCGAACAGGTTGACCTGCTCCTGCGTGACCTCGGTGTAGTCGCTGTAGCCGAGGTGCTGACCCACGAGGTCGCGGAGGCCCTGGATTCCCTGCACGATGGTGGTCATGCCGGCGATCATGCCCCAGGTCCCCGACGCGCACCCAACCGACGTGTGCGCACTGGTCCTGGCGGCGGGGGAGGGGCGCCGCCTGCAGCCGCTCACCCGTCTGCGCCCGAAGCCCCTCTGCCCGATCGGCGGTCGGCCGCTCGTCGATCTCGCCATCGATCGCGCCTGCACCGCGACGTCGTCCGTGGCCGTCAACGTGCACCACGGGCGCGCTCCGATCGAGGACCACCTCGCGACGACGCCCGCGGGCGCGGGGGTGCACGTCTCTGTCGAGGCGGCCGAAGCGCTCGGCACCGCGGGAGCGGTGGCGCACCTGCGCGACTGGATCGACGGGCGCGGGGTCCTCGTCCTCAACGGGGACACGTGGGCGCCCGGCGACCTGGCGGCGGCGACGACCGGGTGGGACCGTCAGCGGGTCCGCCTGCTCGTCGCCGGCGAGGAGCGGCTCAGACCGACCAGCCGCATCGCCGCCGCGTTCCTGCCCTGGACCGAGGTGGTCGGGCTCGATCCGGTGCCGTCGGGGCTGTGGGAGGTGTCGTGGCGGGCGCTGCACGCGGCCGGCCGCCTGGACGTGGTCCGGTGGGACGGGCCGTGCCTCGACTGCGGCACCCCCGCCCGCTACCTGGCGGCCAACCTCGCCAGCAGCGAGGGGGCGCCGGTCGTCGGCGAGGGCTGCACGGTCGAGGGCTCTGTCGAGCGGTCGGTCCTCTGGCCCGGGACGGTGGTGCGCCGGGGCGAGGCGCTGGTCGACGCCGTGCGGGCCGACGGCGTCACCGTGCTGGTGCGGTGACCTCGGTCGCCTCGCGGGTCCGCAGCTCGACGCGGGCCGCCAGCTGACCGCAGGCGGCGTCGATGTCGGTGCCGCGGTTGCGGCGCACGGTGGCGTTGACGCCCAGGGCGTCGAGCTGGTTGCGGAACCGGCGGACGCCCTCGCGGGGTGTGCCCTGGGTCGGGTAGCCGGGGGTGGGGTTGAGGGGGATCAGGTTCACGTGTGCGGGGAGCGGCAGGCTGCGGCACAGCTCGGCCAGCTCGCGGGCGTCCTGCTCCCGGTCGTTGGTGCCGTCGATCAGCGCCCACTCGAACGACAGGCGCCGGCCCTTGGCCCGCAGGTGGTCAGCGCACGCGCCCATCAGCACCGACAGCGGATAGCGCCTGTTGATCGGGACGAGCTCGTCGCGGAGGTCGTCGTTGGCGGCGTGCAGCGACACGGCCAGGTTCACCGGCAGCTCGCTCGCGGCCAGGCGCCGGATGCCGGGGACCATGCCCACCGTCGAGATCGTGAGGTGCCGAGCCGACAGGCCCACGTCGGCGTGCAGCCGCTCGACCGCGGGCCACACCTGGTCGAGGTTGGCGAGCGGTTCGCCCATGCCCATGAACACGACGTTGCCGAGGCGGCGACCGCCGTCGCGGGAACGGCGGGCCGCCCGCACGACCTGCTCGACGATCTCGCCGGTCGTGAGCTGGCGCTGGAACCCGGCCTGGCCGGTGGCGCAGAACCCGCAGCCCATGGCGCACCCGGCCTGGCTCGACACGCACACGGTGGTGCGGTCGGGGTAGTGCATCAGGACGGTCTCGACCCGGGCGCCGCCGTCCAGTCCGAACAGCCACTTCACCGTGTCGCCGGCGGCGTCGGTGGATTCGGTGACCGGGGTGAGCGCAGGTGGGGCCTCGTCGTCGAGCCGGGCCCGCAGCGCCTTCGGCAGCGCCGTGAGCTCGCCCGGCTCGGCGAGCTGGCGGTACAGCCCGTCCCACACCTGGTCGACGCGGTAGCGGGGCTCGCCGGCCAGCAGCTCGGCGAGCGCGTCCGCGATCGAGGTCGTAGCGGGTGGGCACGGCGGACAAGGGTACGGCCGCGGCGCGTCGATGGGTACCGTTCCGCTTGTGATCCCTCACGTGCCCTCGGTCCACCCCGAGCACCACCACCGGGACATCCAGGGTGGGTCGGCTCGGGCCGCCGTGTTCGGGGTGAGCGACGGGCTCGTGTCGAACATGGGGCTGATCCTCGGCGTGGCGGGCGCCGATCCCGCGCCGGCGGTCGTGCGGCTCGCCGGCCTCGCGGGGCTCGTGTCGGGAGCGATCTCGATGGCGGCCGGCGAGTACAACTCGATGAAGGTCCAGGCCGAGCTGCTGGAGCGCGAGCTGGCGATCGAGGAGCACGAGCTGCGGCGGCGGCCCGAGCACGAGACCGCCGAGCTGGCCGGCATCTACGAGGGCCGTGGGGTGCCGGCGGCCGAGGCGCGGCACATCGCCGAGGCGATGATGCGCGACCCCGAGGTCGCGCTCGAGACCCACGCCCGCGAGGAGCTCGGCATCGATCCCGCCCAGCTGGGCTCGCCCATGGGCGCGGCGGTGTCGTCGTTCGTGGCGTTCTCGATCGGGGCGATCGTGCCGCTGGCGCCGTGGTTCTTCGGGTCGGGGGCGGCGGCCAAGGTGACCTCGCTGCTCCTCGGCGTGGTGGCCGCCGTGATCGTCGGGGTGCTCGTCGCCCGCTCGACCGGGCGGCCCACCATGCGGACGGTCGGGCGGCAGGTGGTGTTCACCGTGGTCCCGGCCGCCATCACGTTCGCCATCGGCTCGGCCCTGGGCGTCGGCACCGCCTAGATCTCCCGTTCCTGCGCTCACCGTTCTTGCGACGGTTCTGCACGCTGGAGCACCGCTGGTGTCGCACGTTCGGTCGCCGGAACCGGACGGGGCGCCGCGGCCACACCTCACGCCGGGCGGGACGTCGGCCGTGTAGGCCCGGTCGACGTGGTGGAGGCGGAAGCCGAGGCTGTCGTACAGGCGGGTGGCGGGCGTGTTGTCGGCGTCGACGTACAGCATCCCGATCGTGAGGCCCGCCGCGGGCCAGGTGGTCGAGCCCGGCCAGCACCAGCGCCCGGCCCAGGCCGCGCTTGTGCCGGGCGGGGTCGACGGCGATGACGTAGATCTCGCCGAGCGGCGGGTCGTGGTCGGCGTGCACCTTGGTCCAGCAGAAGCCGGTCATCTCGCCGTCGTCGGTGTGCACGAGGAAGCCGTCGGGGTCGAACCAGGGTTCGGCCTCGCGGGCCCGCAGGTCGGCGAGGGTCCACCCGCCCTGTTCGGGGTGCCAGTCGAACGCCCGGTTGTTGACGGCCAGCCACGCCTCCTCGTCGTGGCCGACGACGAACGGTCGGGTGGTCAGCGACCACGGCTCGTCGACCGGGAGGGGACGCCGAACCTGCCAGAGGTCGCGCACCGGGGCGAGCCCGACCGCCTCGGCGAGGCGGTCGTGGGCGGGTTCGGCCTGCGTGATCCACAGGTTCACCGGGCCACCGCCGGCCCGCGCCACCCCGTCCAGCGTGGCGCCGAGGGCGGCCGACGCGGCCTCGAGGCCCTCGCCGGTCGTCGCCGGGTCGTGGTCGTAGGCGAGCTCCAGCTCCCACCGCTGGGCACCCCGGACGGCCTGGGCGTAGGCGAGGGGGTGGGTGTGGTCGCGGTCCCAGGCCGCGAGCGCCGACGACGTCGTGGCGGCCGGCGGCCTCGTCGTGGGCGTGGTGGTCGGAGACGAGCGCCTGCCCGACGGCCTCCTCGGCCGACCGGACGAGGGCGGTGACCGCGGCCACGTCGTCGGCGGACCGGGGCACGGAGGTCGGGTACCGCGTCACGGCGGGCACCCTACGCCCGGGCCGCGCCGCCGCGGTCACGGGCGGCGCCCGATCGGGCGGAGGCCACCGCCGGCGGCGCCGAGCGACTCGACGACCGTGGTGGTTCGATCCCATGCCTCCTGGAGCCGGGCCCGTGGGGCGGGCGCGCCGGCGCCGGCGGAGGCGCTCGCCCCGACGTCGACGAGGCGGACCGGGTCACCCCGGGCGACGATCAGCGGGGCGTACCCGGCGTCCGTGACCCGCCACCCGCCGGCGCCCTCGGTGAACGTGAAGCGGACCAGAACGCCCTCCTCGTTGGGCGGGCCCGGCGTGGCGTGGTGGGCGACGAAGTTGCCCATGCCGTAGACGACCCACTCGCCGTCGACGCGCTCGACGGGCTGCACGACGTGGGTGTGGTGCCCGAGCACGAGGTCGACGTCGGGCGACCGCACCAGCGCGGGCCCGAGGGCCCGTTGCCCGGCGGTCGGCGCCGGGTCGTACTCCTCGCCCCAGTGCAGGGCGACGACGACCACCTCCGCCCCGCCGGCCCGGGCCGCGGCGGCGTCGGCACGGATGCGCGCCTCGTCGATCGTGTTCGAGCGCCAGGACTCGCCGGCGGGCGGGGGGACCCCGTTGAAGCCGAACGTGTACGACAGCAGGGCCACGTCCGCGCCCTCGACCGGCAGGAGCGTGGTCGTCGCCGCCTCGGCGGGGTCGCGGGCCGACCCGGCGTGGGCGATGCCGGCGGCGTCGAGGGCGGCGAGCGTGCGGTCCACGCCCGCCGCGCCGCGGTCGTAGGTGTGGTTCGACGCCGTGGTGCAGGCGTCGAACCCGATGTCCGCGAGGGCGGGCACGATCTCGGGCGGCACCGAGAACGAGGGGTAGCCCGCCGGGGCCTCTCCGGCGCCGGCCACCGGGGTCTCGAGGTGGCAGACCGCGAGGTCGGCCCCGCGCACGAGCGGCTCGACCCCGGCCAGCAGAGGCCGGAAGTCGCGGCCCGGGGCGTGCCGGCCGCGGCCGCGTCGGCCGCGGCCTGCTCCCACAACGGCGGGTGCAGCAGCACGTCGCCGCCGGCCACGAGCGTGAACGAGCGCGGGGTCGGCGCCGTCGCGCCGGGGGGAACCGTGGCGCCCGGACGGATCGAGGCGCTCGTCGGGCCTGCCGTGCGACGCCGCGGACGGCCCGTCGCCCTCGGGCCAGGCCGCGCCCGCCAGCCCGAGCAGCACGGCCGCCGCGGTCAGCGCCAGGGCGGCTGCTGATCGCCGGCGAGCCGGGGGCGCCATGGGCGACGGTGTACCACCGAGGCGGTCGTCCTCGCAGCGGTCCGAGCGGCCGGTAGTGTCCCGGCCCGATGGCCACCGGTCGCCCCCGCAGCCCCAAGGGCCGTGCCCGTGTCGTCGCCGACCGGCTCGCGCTCGAGTACCCCGGCTCGGCCACCGAGCTGTGCGCGCTGCACCACCGCAACCCCTACGAGCTGCTCGCCGCCACGATCCTGTCGGCGCAGACCACCGACGAGCGGGTGAACATGGTGACCCCGCAGCTCTTCGCCCGGTACCCCACGCCCGCCGACCTGGCGGCCGCGGATCCGGCCGAGGTCGAGGAGCTGATCCGCACCACGGGCTTCTTCCGCAACAAGACCAAGAGCATCATGGGCATGGCGTCCGCCCTGGTCGAACGGTTCGGCGGCGAGGTACCGCACCGCATGGCCGACCTCGTCACCATCCCCGGCGTCGGGCGGAAGACGGCGAACGTGGTGCGCAGCGTGGCGCTGGGCGAGCCCGGCCTGCCCGTCGACACCCACGTGCAGCGGCTGTCGGCCCGCCTCGGGCTCACCAAGCAGACCGACCCGGTGAAGATCGAGCTCGAGCTCAACCCGATGGTGCGGGCCGACGAGCGGGGGGCCCTGAGCCTGCGCCTCATCCTCCACGGGCGGGCGGTGTGCAAGGCCCGCAAGCCGCTGTGCGACGCCTGCGTGCTGGCCGACATCTGCCCGTCCGCGTTCAAGGTCTGACCTCGACCCTCGGCGCGGTCACCGATCGGGGGCGGCGACCGCGGCGAAGACCTCGTCGAGGGCCGAGACCGACTGGCCGCTGACCAGGGCGTCGACGTGGGGGAGGGCGGCGGCCATCCCCGCCACGAGGGGTGCGTAGCCCGGCGCGGCGCTGCGGGGGTTGACCCACACGACCCGGTGGGCCAGCCGAGCCAGCCGGGCCATCTGCTCGCCGACGGCGGCCGGGTCGCCCGTGTCCCAGCCATCCGACACGATCACGACCACCGCCCCGCGGGCCATCCCCCGGCGGCCGAAGTCGTCGAGGAACGTCGCCAGGGCGGCCCCGATGCGCGTGCCGCCGGACCAGTCGGGCGCCGCCTCCGTCGCCCGCGCCAGCGCGACCTCGGGGGTGGCCGCCCCGAGCGCTCGGGTCAGCCGGGTCAGGCGGGTGGCGAACACGAAGGCCTCGGCCCGTGAGGCGCGCACCGCACCGTGCAGCAGGTGCAGGTAGGCACGGGCGTACGGCGCCATCGACCCCGAGACGTCGGCCAGCAGGACCAGGCGCCGCGGCCGCCGCCGCCGGTGGCGATAGGCCCGGCGCACCGGATCGCCCCCCGTGGCCCGCGCCCGGCGGAGCGACGCCCGCAGGTCGAGCTCGCGGCCGCGCGGGTGCCGGACGGTGCGGCGGGACGCCCGGGGCGGGGTCGTCCACGGTCGGGCCGCCAGGAGGCGCCGGAGGTCGGCCAGCTCGTCGGGCGTGAGATCGGCGAGGTCCGTGTGGCCCAGCCGTTCGTCCGGGCTGGCCGCGGCGAGCAGGTCGGCGCCCTCGGCGCGTGCCCGGTCCTCGTCGCCCGGACCGCCGGGCGGGAGCGGCGGGGCCGGCGAGTGCTCGCCGCCCGCGGGCGGACTCGGTGGCCTGCCCGTTCCCGCCGGAGGCGTGGGCCGCTCGCGGTGGGCGAGGGCCGACGGGGCCTGGCCCCGCCACTCGGCGGCGTCGGCGATGCCGCGGAACACCTGGTCGAACACGGCGTCGTACGTCGTGATCTGCTCGGGCCCGCTCAGCAGCGTGACCCGCCCGGCCCAGTAGACCTCGTCGACGGTCGCCGACCGCCCGAGGGCCAGCGCGGTGGCGAACCGGCCGCTGCGCTCGGGGGTCACCGGCACGCCTGCCGCGTGCAGGCGGTGTCCGACGGCCGCCACCACGTCGGCCAGGTCGACCGCATCGCGTCGACCCGGTCCGGTCACGTCGTCCGCGTCCTGGCCTGGCGTGGCGAGGCAATGGGTTCCAAGGTTCCGAGGTCGAGGTCATGGGTCGCACATGCGGAACTCATCGCCTCGACCTCGCAGGGATGGAACCCATTGCCTCGGGGCTCGACCCTCGGCTGCCCGGTGCGGGTGCCCGGGCGGGGCATCGGCGTGGCCGGGTCCACGACGGGTGCGACCGGGCCAGGGGCCGCCCGCGGTCGGCGGGGGTCACCCGCCGCTCGCCACCCAGCCCGTCCCCCGCTGGCGGGCGAGGTCGAGGTCCTCGCGGTACTTCAGCACCGACCCGAGCGTGGCGTCGACGGCGGGGCTGTCGAGCGCGTCGAGGCCCAGCAGATCGAGCGTCGCCACCCAGTTGATGGCCTCGGCCAGGCCCGGCGGCTTCTGCACGTCGAGCGACCGCAGCCGCTCCACCGCTCCCGCCACCTGCTCCGCCACGGTCGTCGAGGCCGCCGGCACCCGCCGCCGGATGACCGCCACCGCGCGGGCGAGGTCGGGGTAGTCGATCCAGTGGTACAGGCAGCGCCGCTTGAGGGCGTCGTGCAGGTCGCGCGTCCGGTTCGACGTGAGCACGACGACCGGGGGGTGGGCCGCCCGCACCGTGCCCAGCTCGGGGATCGTGACCGACGCTTCCGCCAGCATCTCGAGCAGGAAGGCCTCGAACTCGTCGTCGGCCCGGTCGACCTCGTCGACGAGGAGCACGACCGGCCGGGGCCCGGGGTGGCGGATCGCCCGCAGCAGCGGCCGCTCGACCAGGTAGTCGGGGCCGAAGAGGTCGTGCTCGGTGAGCTCGCGCCCCGCGGACTCGGCCAGGCGGATGCCGAGGAGCTGCCGCGGGTAGTTCCACTCGTAGAGGGCCTCCGCGGCGTCGATGCCCTCGTAGCACTGGAGGCGGACGAGCGGGGTGTCGAGCACGCGGGCCAGCGCCTTGGCGGCCTCGGTCTTGCCCACGCCGGCCTCGCCCTCCAGCAGCACGGGCTGCGGCATCCGCACGGCGCAGAACAGTGCGGTGGCGAGGCCGAGGTCGGCCAGGTAGTCGGCGCCGTCGAGCTGCCGCCGCATGGCGTCGACGTCGGGGATCGGCCCGTCGGGCCCGCCGTCGGGCATCGTCACCCCGCCGGGTCGGGAAGGTAGGCGCTGGCGTCTGCGGCGAACGCCCGCAGGCAGCCCGACCCGCAGAACCACCAGCGGACGCCCTCGTGGTCGAGGTGGAGGGCGGCGTCGTCGGCCACGACCACCATGCCGCACACGGGATCGGTGGCCACCGCCGCCCGGGGCGGGACACCGGCCTCGTCCTCGCGGTACGCGGCCGTGGGAGCCGCGCCCGCACCGCCCGCCGGACGGGGTCTCAGCGCCACGATCTCGGCGAGGATCGACAGCGCCACCTCGCGCGGGGTGCGGGCGCCGATGTCGAGCCCGGCCGGTGTGTGCACCGACGTGCGCTGGGCAGGGTCGAGGTCGAGGGCGGCGACCACGGCCTCGCCCCGCTTGCGGCTGGCCACGAGCCCGACGTACGGCACGCCGGCCCGCACCGCGGCGGTCAGCGCCGCCTCCTCGTCACGCCCGTGTGAGGCGACGACCACCGCCGTCAGGCCGGCGGTGATCTCGAGCGGTCCGCTGGTCGACGCCTCCATCCGGAACCCGGTGCCGTCGCCCAGCGCCACCAGGGCGGCGGCGATGGGTGACTCACCCACGACGGCAACGAGGGGATCGGGGACCACCGGCTCGAGGAAGATCTCGAGCGTCCCGCCCGACAGGCACGGGTTCACCACCGTCAACGTGCCGGCGGCGTCGGCCTCGACCGCCGCACCCTCGGGCAGGATCCGCAGCAGCAGCGACTGCCCCGAATCGAGCAGCGACAGGCTCTGGGCGCGCACCGTGGACTCGGCGCACGCGCCCCCGACGAAGCCGTCGATCGAACCGTCGGGCAGGACCACCGCCTCGTCGCCGGGCTTGGCCGAGGTGGGCCGCTCGGCCCGGACCACCCGGGCGTGCACGAACGGCAGGCGCTGGCGCCGGAGCTCGGCGGCCCGGTCCTCGACCTCGGGGTTCACGACGGGTCGTCCGTCCGTCTGGCGTCCCTCACTACCACCAGGGTGCCCGAGAGACGCCGGAACCGTGGGGTGGCACGGCGCCGACCGTTCCGGGGCCCTCCCTGCCGAGGCGATACACGAGGGACGGCAGAGCCGGAGGGACACCGTCACGAGATCGCCATGTCGGTGCGGGCCGGGCGGCCCTGCATGGCCAGCCACACCTGGGCCGGGGTCAGGGGCATGTCGGCGTGGCGGACGCCGAACGGCTCGAGCGCGTCGACCACCGCGTTCACCACCGCGGCCGGCGAGCCCACCGTGGCCGACTCGCCCACGCCCTTGCACCCGAGCGGGTGGTGCGGCGACGGGGTGACGGTCTCGCCGAGCTCCCAGGTCGGGCATTCGAGCGCGGTGGGCAGCAGGTAGTCCATGAACGACCCGCCGAGGCAGTTGCCGTCCTCGTCGAAGGCGATGGCCTCCATGAGCGCCATGCCGACGCCGTCGGCCAGGCCGCCGTGGATCTGGCCCTCGACGATCATCGGGTTGATGCGCGGGCCGCAGTCGTCGACGGCCACGAACCGCCGCACGGCCACCTGCCCCGTGCCCGGGTCGACGTCGACCACGCACAGGTAGGCCCCGAACGGGTAGGTGAGGTTGGGCGGGTTGTAGACGGCGCTGGCGTCGAGGTGGCCCTCGACCCCCTCGGGGAGCTCGAGGCTGCTGTGGGCGAGCAGCGCGATCTCCTGGATCGTCTTGCCCTGGCTGGGGTCGCCCTTCACGAACCAGCGCCCCTGCTCCCACTCGAGGTCGTCGGGTGAGCACTCGAGAGCGGCGGCAGCCACGATCCGGGCCTTGTCCCGCACCCGCTGGGCGACCACCGCGGCGGCCGCGCCCGACACCGGCGTCGACCGCGAGCCGTAGGTGCCCAGCCCGAACGGGGTCTGGTCGGTGTCGCCGTGCACGACCTCGATGTCCTCGGGCGGGATGCCGAGCTGGCTGGCCACGATCTGGGCGAACGTCGTCTCGTGGCCCTGGCCCTGCGTCTGCACGCTGAGGCGCACGACGGCCTTGCCCGTCGGGTGGACCCGCAGCTCGCACCCGTCGGCCATGCCGAGGCCGAGGATGTCCATGTGCTTGCGGGGCCCGGCGCCGACGCCCTCGGTGAAGAAGCTGAGCCCGATGCCCATGAGCTCGCCCCGCTCGCGCTTGGCCGCCTGCTCGCGGCGCAGCTCGTCGTAGCCCGCCATCTCGAGGGCCAGCTCCAGCGCCCGCGGGTAGTCGCCCGAGTCGTACTCCCACCCCGTCTTCGTCATGTAGGGGAACTGCTCGGGCCGCAGCAGGTTGCGCATCCGCAGCTCGGCCGGGTCCATGCCCAGCTCGTCGGCCAGCACGTCGACGATCCGCTCGACGAGGTACACGGCCTCGGTGATGCGGAACGAGCAGGCGTACGCCACCCCGCCGGGCGCCTTGTTGGAGTAGACGCCCGTGACCTTGCAGTAGGCGGCCTCGAGCGCGTAGCTGCCGGTGAAGATGTTGAAGAACCCGGCCGGGAACTTGGTGGGGTTGGCGCTGGCGTTGAAGGCGCCGTGGTCGGCGATGACGTCGACCCGCAGGCCGAGTGATCGTGCCGTCGCGGGTGGCGGCGATCTCGCCGTGCATGTGGTAGTCGCGGGCGAACCCCGTCGACATCAGGTTCTCGGAGCGGTCCTCGACCCACTTGACCGGCTTGCCCGTGACGATCGAGCCGACCACGACCAGCACGTAGCCCGGGTAGATCGGCACCTTGTTGCCGAACCCGCCGCCGATGTCGGGCGAGATCACCTGGATCTTGTGCTCGGGCAGGCCCGCCACCATGGCGTACACCGTGCGGTGGGCGTGCGGGGCCTGGCTGGTGATCCAGGCCGTGAGCTTGCCGGTCACCTTGTCCATGTGGGCGACCGACCCGCACGTCTCGAGCGGCGCCGGGTGCGAGCGGGGATAGAGGATGTCCTGGGTGACGACGACGTCGGCCCGGCCGAACACCTCGTCGCACTCGGCGGCGTCGCCCGAGGTCCAGTCGAAGATGTGGTTGTCGGCCTTGCCGTCGATGTCGTCGCGGATGACGGGCGCGTCGTCGTCGAGCGCCCGGCGGCCGTCGACCACGGGCTCGAGCGGCTCGTAGTCGACGTCGATGAGCTCGAGGGCGTCGCGGGCCGCGTAGCGGTCGTCGGCGACGACGAACGCCACCTCCTGGCCCTGGAAGCGCACCTTGTCGGTGGCGAGCACGGCCTGGACGTCGTTCGACAGCGTGGGCATCCACGCCAGGCCGAGGCCCTCGAGGGTGGCGCCGGTGATCACCGCCTTGACCTTGGGGTGCGCCTCGGCCGCCGAGGTGTCGATCGACACGATGCGGGCGTGCGCGAACGGGCTGCGCAGGATGGCGCCGTGGAGCATGCCCGGCAGCTGGATGTCGTCGATGTAGTTGCCCTGGCCCCGCAGGAAGCGGGCGTCCTCCTTGCGGAGCATGCGGCCGAAGCCGATCGGGTTGCCGGCCTCGCTGAGCGGGCGTCGCGGCCTCGTCGGTCGGATCGGTGGCCGCGCCGGGGGCGGCGTCGGTGGTGGCGTCGGCGGTCGTCATGCGGGCACCTCCTCGTCGGCGCCGGCGGCGTCGGCGGCGGCGCCCGCAGGGTGCTCGGCTGCCCAGCGGATGGAGCGCACGATGTTCTCGTAGCCGGTGCAGCGGCAGAACTGGCCCGAGATCGCCTCGCGGATCGTGTCCTCTCCGGGGTCGGGATCGCGGTCGAGCAACCAGCGGCCCATCATCAGCATCCCGGGGGTGCAGAACCCGCACTGCAGGCCGTGGCACTGCATGAACCCCTGCTGGATGGGATCGAGCTCGCCGTCGCGGTCGAGGTCCTCGACCGTGCGCACCTCGCGGCCGTCGGCCATGGCGGCCAGCACCGTGCAGCTCTTGACGGGCTCGCCGTCCATCCACAGGACGCACGTGCCGCAGTTGGACGTGTCACATCCCCAGTGCGTCCCGGTCAGGCCGAGGTGGTCGCGGACGAAGTGCACCAGCAGCAGCCGGGGCTCGATGTCGCGGGTCACCTCGGTGCCGTTGACGGTCATGGTCACCTGCATGGTGGTCACCCTTCTCCCCGTGCCCGCGCCACCGAACGGCGCAGCGCCCGCAGTGTCAGCTCCTGCGCCAGGTGGCGCTTGTAGTCCACCGGTCCGCGCTGGTCGGCCGACGGGTTGCAGCCCTCGCCCGCCGCCTGGGCGGCTGCGGCCAGGCTCTCCTCGGTCGCCGGCCGGCCCCGCAGCACGTCCTCGGCGCCGGGGGCGCAGAAGTGCGGGGCGCCGACCGCGGTCAGGCCGATGCCGACGTCGCTGACCACGTCGCCGTCGAGCGTGACGAAGGCGCCCGCGGCGGCGACCGCCCAGTCGCCGACCCGGCGCTCGACCTTCTCGTAGGCGCTGCCCGCCCCCGGTCGGACGGGGACACGCACCTCGGTCACGATCTCGGCCGGCCCGACCACGGTCTCGTAGGGGCCGTCGTGCAGCTCGCGGGCCGGCACCGTGCGGGTGCCTTCGGATGACCGGACGACGACCTCGGCGCGCAGCGCCGAGGCCACGGCCGCCAGGTCCTCGGACGGATCGGCCTGGCAGAGCGACCCGCCGATCGAGCCCCGGTTGCGGACCACCGGGTCGGCGATGACCCGCTCGGCGTCGGCGAACACGGCGTAGTGCTCGCCGAGCAGCGGCGAGTCGAGCAGCTCGGCGTGCCGGGTCATGGCCCCGATGGCGATCGCGTCGCCGTCGAGGCGGATGTAGGACAGGTCCGTCAGGTCGTTGATGTCGACCAGCACCTCGGGCCGGGCGAGCCGCAGCTTCATCATCGGGAGGAGGCTGTGTCCCCCCGCGACGAGCCGGGCCTCGGGACCGTGGCGCAGGAGCAGGGCCAGCGCGTCGTCGACGCTGGTGGCCCGCTCGTATTCGAACGGTGCGGGTGTCTGCACGTTCAACCCCCCTCGAGCTGCACGTGGCGCGGGCGCGGCGGCCCCACCGGGGTCGAGTGTGCGCCTCGGCCGCCGAGGATGTCCACGCGCACCTAAGCGAACGCTTATCGCTGTGGGTACCGTGCCGGCGTGGCCCGCGGCCGAGGTGCCCGAGCGTGACCCTGACCCAGCTCGAGGCGTTCGTGCTCGTGGCGCGCCTCGGGTCGGTGAAGGCGGCCGCCCAGGTGCTGGGGGTGAGCGAGCCGGCCGTCTCGGGCGCCCTGGCCGCCCTGCGCCAGCACCTCGGGGACCCGCTCGTCGTGCGAGCGAACGGCGGGATGGACCTCACCGCGGGCGGCCAACGGCTCGTGCCGATCGCGTCGCAGATGGTGAACCTGGCCGCCGAGGCCGACGGGGCGATCCGCCGGGCCCAGGGCGCACCCGAGGTCCTGCGGGTGATCGCCACCAGCACCGTGGCGGAGTACGTGGCCCGGCCGCTGCTGACCGCCTTCACCTCGCGCGTGGGTCCGGTCGAGGCGACCCTCCGGGTCACGACCGCGGCCGAGATGCCGGCGCTGCTGATGGAGCGCCTGGCGGACCTGGCGCTCGGCCCACGACTCGGCGGCTTCGACACGGCCCCGGTGCTCCGGCACCGGTTGGTGGTGGTGGCGGGCCCGCGGCACCAGTTGGCCCGGCAGCCGCACGTCTCGCTCGGCGCCCTGGCCGCCGTCGACTGGCTGGTCGACGGCAGCGGTGCCGACCCCGCCACCGAGGTCGGCACGCTCCTGGATCGGCTCGGGGTGCCCGACGACCGCGTCCGGGTGTTCCCGAGCCTCGGGGCGGCGTGGCGCGCCGCGGCCCAGGGGGAGGGCGTGGCGCCCGGCGTCGCCCACCTCGTCGCCGGTGACGTCGAGCGGGGGCGGCTGGCCGTGCTGCCGGTCGACGGCACCCCTGTCGACCTGATGTGGCACGTCAACACGATCGGGGCGCAGCGGCGCGCGCCGATCGCGGCCAAGCTCTGCCGCTTCCTCGACACGCCCGACGCCCTGCAGGCCATGCACCGGGCGGACGGCAGCGTGCCCGTCTCCCGGTTCCGGCCGCCGGTCCACGTCACGCTGTGGAGCTGACCCGTTCGGGGGAGGTGAGCTCGCCCCCGATCGGGAGGGTGGGGCTGACCCGTCCGGGGGACGATCGCGTCACGCCTGGGTCACCGTGCGGTGAACGAAAGGTGACATCAGTTCGGTCGGGCGTACCCCTCGACGGGTCCGGAGGCGATAACGTGTGTAACGCAACCAGGTTCCCGCCACCTGGTTCCATGCGACGTCGGGATCCGCCGCCTGACGTCGCCGCGACGGCGCCCCATCGGGGCGCCGTCGTCGATTTTCGCTGCGGTCGTCCGGACGCGGTCACCGCATCGTGCGCAGGACCTGGTCGAGCTTCCGGGACGCGCTGAGCAGCGACCGCTCCACCTCGTACAGGCCGTCGGCCACATCGGAGCGCGGCGTGCCCCGGAGGCGGTCGGCGGTCGCGGTGACCCGCGCCGCCAGGTCGTCGAGGCTGGTCGCCAGTGCGGACAGCTCGGCCCTGTCGTTCTCCATGGCAGCGTTCTACCCGCGTGGGGGGACGGCCCGGCGCGGGAACCGGCTGCCGGTGCGCTCCGGGTGACCAGTACCGTTGTCGGTCGTGCTCCGCCGACTCGACCTGCGTGGAACCGGTGCCGACGACCTGCGCCGTCGCCTGCCGCGCCCCGCCGCCCAGACCGAGCCGCCCATCGACGAGGTGCGGTCGGTCCTGGCCGAGGTGCGGGCCGACGGCGACGCCGCGCTCCGCCGGTTCGCCGAGCGGTTCGACGGTGTGGTGCTGGGCGACCTGCGGGTGCCCGACGCCGAGGTGCGGGCCGCGCTCGACGCCCTCCCCACCGAGCTGCGCGACGCCCTCGAGGCGGCGCACGACAACATCGCCGCCTATCACGCCGCCCAGCGGGGCGACGAGGTCGTGCACCACAACGGCGCGATCGAGATCCGCGAGCTCGTCCGACCGGTCGACCGGGCCGGCTGCTACGTCCCCAACGCCCTGGCCCCGCTCGTGTCGACGGCCCTGATGACGCTCGTGCCGGCCAAGGTGGCCGGCGTGCCCGAGGTCGTGCTGGTGAGCCCGGCGCGGCCCGATGGCCGGGTTCCCGAGGGCATCCTCGCGGCTGCGGCCCTGGCGGGGGCCGACGAGGTGTACCGCATCGGCGGTCCGGCCGCGATCGGGGCCCTGGCCTACGGCACCGAGTCGATCCGGCCCGTGGACGTGATCGTCGGACCGGGCTCGGCCCGCGTGGCGCAGGCCAAGCGCGAGGTCGCCGGCCAGGGGCTGGTCGGTGTCCCGTCCTCGTTCGCCGGGCCGTCCGAGGTCGTGGTCGTCGCCGACGCCTCCACGCCCGCCGAGTGGGCGGCGATCGACGTCATCCTCCAGGCCGAGCACGGCCCCGACGGACTGGCCTGGCTCATCACGTGGGACGAGGCCGTCGCCGACGCCGTCGCCGACGCGGTGGCCCGGCTCGTACCCGCGTCCCCCCGCCGCGAGCACCTCGAGGCGACCCTGGCCGACGGGGGCCACGCCGTGGTGTGCGACGATGCGCGACAGGCCATGGCGGTGGCCAACGCCATCGCCCCCGAGCACCTCGAGCTGCTGGTCGACGACCCCGAGGCCCTGCTTCCGCTCGTCCGCCACGCGGGCGCGGTGTTCTGCGGCCCGCTCGCGCCCGCGTCCATCGGCGACTACCTGGCCGGCCCCAACCACGTGCTCCCCACCTACGGCTCCGCCCGGTTCTCCGGAGCGCTCCGGGTCGACGACTTCCGCAAGCACGTCCACGTCGTGACCGTCGACGACAAGGGCCTCGCCCAGGTGGCGCCCCACGTGGTCGCGCTCGCCACCTACGAGGGCCTGCCCGCCCACGCCGACTCGATCCGGCTCCGCACCGCCGACGCCCCCCAGGCGGCACCGTGATCATCGAGCCGCGCGCCGACGTGGCGCTCATGGAGGGCTACCACTCGCCCCAGCTCGACGTCACGGTGCGGCTGAACACCAACGAGGCGCCGGGGCCGCCCCCGGCGGCGTTCGGCGCGCGGCTCGCCGAGGCTCTGACCAGGGTCGACTGGCACCGCTACCCCGACCGGTCGTACACCGCGCTGCGCACCGCCATCGCCGACCTGCACGGTGTGGCGCCGGACCAGGTGTTCGCGGCCAACGGTTCCAACGAGGTGCTGCAGACGCTGCTGCTCACCTACGGCGGCCCGGGGCGCACCGCGGCGGTGTTCGAGCCCACCTATGCCCTGCACAGCCACATCGCCCGCATCACGGGCACGGGCGTCGCAGTGGGCGAGCGCGGCGCCGACTTCGCCCTCGACCTCGACGAGGTGCGCAGCGTCCTCGCCGAGGTGGCGCCCGAGGTCACGTTCCTGTGCTCGCCCAACAACCCCACCGGCATGGTCGAGCCCGAGGAGCTGGTCCGCACGGTGGCCGACGAGGCCCCCGGGCTGGTCGTGGTCGACGAGGCGTACGGCCAGTTCGCGCCCTGGTCGGCGCTCGAGCTGGTCGACGGCGAGCGGCCGCTCGTGGTCACCCGCACCTTCTCGAAGACCTGGTCGATGGCCGCCGCCCGGCTGGGCTACCTCGTCGGGCCGGCCTGGCTGGTCGAGCAGCTCGACAAGGTCGTGCTGCCCTACCACCTCGACGCGTTCAAGCAGGCCGCGGGCGTGGCCGCGCTGGGGTTCGTCGACGAGATGCAGGCTCGGGTGGCGCACATCGTCGAGGAACGGGGGCGTATCGCCGGCGCCCTCGCCGACCTACCGGTCGACGCTTGGCCGTCCGGGGCCAACTTCGTGCTGTTCCGGCCGCAGGCCGTGGCGGGCGACGAGGTGTGGAAGCGTCTCGTCGAGCGCGGGGTGCTCGTGCGGAACTGCGCCTCGTGGCCTCGCCTCGAGGGTTGCCTGCGTGTCACGATCGGCACGCCCGACGAGGACGACGCCTTCCTCGGCGCCCTCCGCGAGGTGCTCGCATGACCGATCCGTCCCGCGCCCCCCGATCCGCCCGCCGGCAGCGCACGACCAAGGAGACCTCGGTCTCGGTCGCCATCGACCTCGACGGCCCCGAAGGCAAGGTCCACGCGGCCACCGGCCTGCCGTTCTTCGACCACATGCTCGACCAGGTCGGCCGCCACGGCGGGTTCGACCTCACCGTCGAGGCCCAGGGCGACCTGCACGTCGACGGCCACCACACGGTCGAGGACGTCGCCATCGTGCTGGGCGAGTGCTTCGGCGAAGCGTTGGGCGACAAGGCCGGGATCCGGCGCTTCGCCAGCGGGGCGTACCCCCTCGACGAGGCCCTCGTCGAGGTGGCGCTCGACCTGTCCGGACGGCCGTTCGTGGCCTACGACGTGCCGTTCGGCGACGTGCTGCCGCTCGGCGACCCGCCGTTCAACCCCGAGATGGCCGAGCACTTCTGGCAGTCGTTCGCCACCCAGGCGGGCATCACGCTGCACGTGACGCTGCGGGCCGGGCGCAACACCCACCACATCGTCGAGGCCACGTTCAAGGGCGTGTCGCGCTGCCTGCGCGACGCGGTCCGCGTCGAGGGGGCGGCCGTCCCCTCGACCAAGGGCACGCTGTAGGCAGCGTGCGGCCGGCGTGACCCGGGTCGGTCACCCGGCGAACGCGAGGCAGCGAACGCCCGGCAGGGCGGAGGCGAGCCGCCGCCACGTGCCCCCGCTGTCCTCGGACAGGAACAGGTCCCCCGTCGGCGTGCCCACGGCCGCCAGCGTCCCGGTGGCCATCAGCTCCCCGGTGTCGATGTTGCGCGGGAAGGCGTGGGGGAGGGCGTCGTCGCCGCAGCGGGCGAACGGTGCCTCGGGGTCGGCGAGCGGGCGGCGGTAGACCGCGGCCTCGTTCGTCGCCGGACCGGTGGAGGCGCCCGCCAGCAGCCAGTCGCCGGCCACGGCGACCGAGCGGCAGTAGCGCCCGTGCAGGCCGTCGTCGCTCCACTGCCAGGACTCGCCCCGGTCGTGGCTCTGGCCGACCCCGATCCCGGCCGCCACCGCGATCACGTCGGCGGAACACGCGACCTGGTGGTCGTCGGCCTCGGCGGGCACCACCTCGATCCAGCCGGCGTCGTCGCGTCGCCACACGCCCCCGACGTGCACCCCGACGAAGGGCGTCTCGCCGGCGAGCGAGATCGAACGGGTGTCGGCCGGACCGCCCCACGGGGTCGACCAGCCGTCGCGGGTGGGGATGTCGTCGAAGGCGACGTCGCGGGCCGTTCCCTCGGGACCGCCGACGACGAGCAGGCGGGCGTCGCTGGTGCCCACCAGCGCCCGTCCCCCGTCGAGTGCGAGGAGGCAGCGGGGCACCAGGCCGTCGGGCAGCTCGACCGGGGTGCCCGTGTCGAGCGCCATCACCCAGCCGTCCGCGATCGCCCAGTCACCCGAGACGGCGCTGACGTTCGCCCCTTCGAGCGTGCGCCGTTCCTCGGTGCCGTCGAGGGTGAGATCGAGCAGTCCGTCCGCGGTTCCGACCAGGAGCATCAGGACATGATGCCCGGAGAGTGATCCTCAGGTCACTCCAGGCGCTCAGCAGCGCGATGCGGCAGTCTGTGTCCGTGCCCCGACCAGACGTGTGGCTGTGCCGCCACGGCGAGACCGAGTGGAGCCGCGACGGGCGCCACACGAGCCACAGCGACGTGCCCCTGACGTCCGACGGCGAAGCCGAGGCGCGCCGGATAGCGGACGCTCTCGCCGGCGTGTCGTTCGACTTCGTGATCACCAGCCCGCTGCGCCGGGCCGTGGACACCGCCACGTTGGTCGGGTTCCCCGAGGCCCGGCGCGACCCCGCGCTCGCCGAGTGGGACTACGGCGACTACGAGGGCCGGACCACGCCCGAGATCCGCGAGCACGTGGCGGGCTGGAGCGTGTTCACGCACCCCACGCCCGGGGGCGAGCCGGCCGACCGCGTCGCCGCCCGGGCGGACGGGGTGATCCAGCGGCTGATCGCGGAGTCGACCACCCGGGCGCTCGTGTTCTCGCACGCCCACTTCCTCCGCGTGCTGGCGGCGCGGTGGATCGAGGAGGAGCCGGCCTTCGGCGGCCGCCTGCTGCTCGACACCGCCACCCTGTCCGTCCTCGGCTGGCAGCGCGAGGAAAGGGCCATCGGCCGCTGGAACGTCACCCCCTAGGATCGAACGTCTCATGACGGTCATCGCGGTCCTCGACTACGGCATCGGCAACCTGCACTCCGCCCAGAAGGCCCTGCAGCACGTCGGGGCCGACGCCCGGCTGACGGCCGACCCCGGGGTGATCCGGGACGCCGCCGGGGTCGTGCTGCCGGGCGTCGGCAACTTCGGCCGCTGCATCCAGGCGCTCGAGGAGAGCGGGCTCGACGAGCTGGCCATCGAGTGCGCCGGGTCGGGCCGCCCGTTCCTCGGGGTCTGCGTCGGCATGCAGATGCTCTACGAGGGCTCCGAGGAGAGCCCCGACGTGCCGGGCCTCGGCGTCCTGCCCGGCATCGTCCGGCGGCTGCCCGACGGGGTGAAGAGGCCGCAGATGCAGTGGAACCTGCTCGTGCGCTCCGGCGAGAGCGGCCTGCTCGCCGACCTGCCCGATCCCGTCTGGGCCTACTTCGTGCACTCCTTCTCGGCCGAGCGCACCGACCACGCGGTGGCCACCTGCGACTACGGCGGGCCGGTGGTCGCCGCCGTCGAGCGCGACGCCCTGTGGGCCACGCAGTTCCACCCCGAGAAGTCGTCGCGCTACGGGCTCGGCATCCTGCGCAACTTCGTCGGCCGTGCCACCGCGGCCGCCGAGGCCGCGTGATGGCCGGGTTCGACCTCTACCCGGCGATCGACCTGCGCGACGGGCGCTGCGTGCGCCTCTATCAGGGCGACTACGGGCAGGAGACCGTGTACGGCGACGACCCCGTCGCCCAGGCCCGGGCGTTCGCCGCGGCCGGTGCGCCGTGGATCCACGTGGTGGACCTCGATGCCGCCCGCACGGGCGATCCCCGCAACCGCGGCGTCGTCGCCGCCATCGCCGCCGCGGTCGACGTGCCGGTCCAGACCGGGGGCGGGGTGCGCGACGACGCCGCCGCCGACGCGCTGCTCGACGCCGGCGTCCGGCGGGTGGTGGTCGGGACCGCGGCGCTCGCCGACCCCGACTGGGTCCGCCGCCTGGCCGCCCGCCACCCCGGCCGCGGTCGCGGTCGGGCTCGACGCCCGGGGGCGCGACGTTGCGGTCCACGGGTGGACCGAGGGATCCGGGCGCGACCTCGTCGACGTCGCCCGCAGCTTCGACGATGCCGGCGTGGCCGCCCTCGTGGTCACCGAGATCGGCCGGGACGGCACCCTGGCGGGGCCCGACGTCGGCCAGCTGTCGGCGGTGCTGGCCGCCACGCACCTCGACGTCGTGGCGTCGGGAGGCGTCGGGACGCTCGACGACGTGCGGACGCTCGCCGCCCTCGACGTCGACGGCCGCCGCCTCGCCGGGGTGATCGTCGGCAAGGCGCTCTACGAGGGCGCCTTCGCCGTGACCGAGGCCGTCGAGGTGACCGCCGGTGCGTAGCGTCCGGGTCATCCCGTGCCTCGACGTCGACGCCGGCCGGGTGGTCAAGGGCGTGAACTTCGTCGGGCTCCGCGACGCCGGCGACCCCGTCGAACTGGCCGCCCGCTACGACGCCGAGGGCGCCGACGAGCTGGTCTTCCTCGACATCACGGCCTCGTCCGACGCCCGAGACACGATGGTCGACGTCGCCCGGCGCACGGCCGAGAACGTCTTCATCCCGTTCACCGTGGGCGGCGGCGTGCGCTCGGTGGAGGATGCCCGCAGGCTGCTGCGGGCCGGCGCGGAGAAGGTGTCGGTCAACACCGCCGCCATCGACCGGCCCGACCTCGTGGCCGAGATGGCCGACGAGTTCGGGGCCCAGTGCGTGGTCGTCGCCATCGACGCCCGCCGGCGGGCGTCGGGTGGCTTCGGCGTGTACACCCACGGCGGCCGCACGCCGACCGACCTCGACGCCGTCGAGTGGGCGCAGCGGGCGGCCGATCTCGGGGCCGGCGAGATCCTGCTCACGTCGATGGACCGCGACGGCACCAAGGAGGGCTTCGACCTCGAGCTCACGCGGGCCGTGGCCGACGCGGTGCACGTGCCCGTCATCGCCAGCGGCGGCGTCGGCACGCTCGACCACCTCGTCGACGGCGTGATCGAGGGCGGCGCCGACGCCGTGCTCGCCGCCTCGATCTTCCACTTCGGCGAGCACACGGTGGCCGAGGCCAAGAACGAGCTCGAGCGGGCCGGGGTCATCGTCCGCCCGGTGTGAGCCGCCGCCCGGTCAGGCCCGGCGGCGGGTGGCCTGGTCGACCACCCAGTCGGTGACCGTGCGGGCGACGCCTGCCGTGGCCCCCGCCATGAAATGGTCGGCCATCGCGGCCACCTCGACGGTGACGTCGGGCCACCCCGACGTGGCGCGAGCGACCCATGCGGGCGGCGCGAACTGGTCGTGCTCGGCCACGACGACCAGTGCCGGCCGCTCGTCGCCCGCCCCCGGGCAGGCGGGTCCCGAGAACCGGAAGGGCGGGGCCACCAGCGCCCAGCCGGCGTGGCGGTCGTCGCCCACGGCGACGGCCACGTCCGCCCCGAACGAGTAGCCCACCAGGTACAGCGGGACGTCGAGGTCGACCTCGGTCGCCAGCCGGTGGACGGCCGCCACCACGTCGGCTCGCTCGTCCACGCCCTCGCGGGCGGCGGTCCGCTCGGTGCGACGGAAGTCGAAGCGCAGCACCGCCACGCCCGCGCCGGCCAGGCTGCGGAACAGGGCGTCGACCACCACGTTCCGCCGGTCTCCGCCGTAGGCCGGGTGCGGGTGGCACACCACCGCGGCGGCGCGGGCGCCGGCGGGGACCCGCAGGTCGCCCGCCAGCGTGTGGCCGTCGGCCGTCAGCAGCGAGATGTGCTCGGCGGAGTCGTGGGTCACGGAGGGGGGACGGTAGCGTCGAGGGGGTGCCAGAGCCCGCCACGGCGAACGTCCCCGACGACACGACCGCCGCCCCCTCCTCGAGCAACGGCCGCGATCGCGGCGACAAGCTCGCCATCAAGATGCTCAACGACCGGGTGCTGGTGCGGCTCGACCAGGGCGAGGGCGAGCGCACCTCGTCGGGGGGCATCCTGATCCCCGCCACGGCCCAGATCTCGAAGCGCCTGGCCTGGGCCGAGGTCGTCGCCGTCGGTCCCAACGTCCGGGCGATGCAGGGTGGCGACCACGTGCTGTTCAACCCCGAGGACCGCTACGAGGTCGAGGTTCGGGGCGACGACTACATCATCCTGCGCGAGCGCGACGTCCACGCCGTGGCCGCCAGCCGCCTGGGCGAGGCGTCGACGGGCCTGTACCTGTAGCGGTCCGGGATCGGGGCGTCAGCGGGCGGCCACCCGGTGCGACCCGGCGATCTGCCGGGTGGAGATGGCGATGCGGTTCCACGAGTTGATGGCCGCGATCGCCATCACCAGGGTGGCGAGCGTCTCGTCGTCGAAGTGGCGGGCGGCCTCGTGCCACACGTCGTCGGGGACGGGGTCGACACGGTCGGCGAGGCGCGTGACAGCCTCGGTCAGCGCCAGGGCGGCCCGCTCGGGCTCGGTGTAGTACGGCGCCTCCCGCCACGCGGCCAGGGCGAACAGTCGCTCGTCGGTCTCGCCCGCGGCCTTGGCGTCGTGGGCGTGCATGTCGACGCAGTAGGCGCAGCCGTTGATCTGGCTGGCTCGCAGCTTGACCAGGTCGTGCAACGTGTGGGGCAGCCGCTGCCGCACCGACCGCTCGAATCCGAGCATGGCTCGGTAGCTCTCGGGCGTGGCCTGCGCCGGGTCGAGACGTGGTTGCATGTCCTCTCCTTTATTCGTAGGTCGAATGTCCGATTATGTAAGCGTGATGTGGCCGTGCTCCGGTGCTCCAGTGCTCAGGTCCCGGTCGAGTCGTACCAGCGTCGGGCGGCGTCGACGAGCGCCGGCTGCTGCCGCTCCGCGTCGTCTCGCACCGAGGCCAGCGTCCGGGCGCGCAGGGCCTGGCGCCAGGACTCCTCGGCTTCGTGCATCGCCGCCGCGATGGCACACGGGGACCGGAAACCCGACGGGGGCGACCCGGCGCCCATGCCGCACCGGCGGATCTCGCGGCACCGGAAGGCGGGGTCGGGGCCCTCGATGGCCTGCACGACGTCGAACAGGGTGACGTCGCGCAGCGAGCGGGCGAGCTGGAAGCCGCCGCCCTTGCCGCGGGTGGAGGTGAGGATGCCGGCCCGCACCAGCGCCTGGAGCTGCTTGTTGAGGTAGGGCGCCGGTAGGTCGTAGGCGGCGGCGAGCCGGGCCGTGGGCACCGGCTCGCTACGGCCCAGCCAGTCGAGCAGCACGCACGTGTGTGTCGCCCACTCGACGCCTTCGCTCATCCGCATAACCGGATATCTACCGTCTGATTATGGCGACGGCAACCCCGGTGGTCGGAGGTCTCCGGCCAGCTCGACCGCAGCACGGGTGGGGTCGCCGTCCCAGCGGCTCGGGTAGCCGTCGACGATCCGCCAACCGGCGGCCGCCAGCGTCCGGTGCCGGGCGACGTGGGCCTGCGGCCCGTCGGGGTGCACGCCCGCCTCGACAGCCACCGCGTCCTCGTCGCCCACGCACAGGTCGACCGTCCAGTGGCCCACCGGGTAGCCGGGCCGAACGGCGAGCCCGGCGGCGGCGAGCTCGCGCTCGAGCGCCGAGGCCCACGGCGACGGGGCCGGGCCGCCGCGGGGTGGGTTCGGCGGGTGATCGGCGTGGACGAGGTACTGCTCGATCAGCGTGTCGGACGGTGAGGCGTCCCGGGGTGGCAGGCCGGTGACCACCGTGATCGAGAGGCGGGCCCGCGTGACCAGCACGTTGAACAGGTGGGGATCCTCGACGAAGCGGCGGCGCCCCGGCGGGTCGTCGGGCTCGACGCCGAGCACCAGCACCGCGTGGTCGGCCTCCGCACCCTGGAAGGCATGCACCGTGCCGACCCGCAGGCGCAGCCGCTCGACCTCTTCCACGGGGTACGCGGCCAGGATCTCCGACTGCGCCTTGTCGGCCAGGTCGCGGAACGGTGTGATCAGTGCGATGTCCGTGCGACCGTCGGCGCACAGGCGGCGGACGACCGTGAGAGCCGCCGCCAGCTCGGCGTCGGGGCCGGGCCCGGTTCGCACGACGTCGATCACGTCGGTCACCTCGTTGCGGGGATGGCGGGTGGCGATCGTCAGGCGGCCGTCGTAGAAGCGGCGAGCCGAGAACTCGATCAGGTGCGGGACCGAGCGGTAGTGCTCGTCGAGCCAGGTGACCGCCGTGGCGCCCGAGGCGACGTCGAGGATGCTGGCCCGCCGGACGTCGAGCGTGCCGGCCATCCCGGTGAGGTCGTGCGCCGCCAACGCGGCGCGACTCTGGTCGTCGCCCACGAACGACACGTGCCGGAGCTGGCGCGGGTCGCCGACCACGACGGCCCGCCGACCGCGCAGGAGGGCGCTCGCCGCCGACACCTGGTCGATCTGGCTGGCCTCGTCCAGGATCACGAGGTCGAACAGGCCGGGCGTGTCGGGGAGCAGGTCCTCGATGTCGCGCAGCGTGCCGACCCACAGCGGGAGCGCACCCACGACGGCCGGACCGTCGATCTGGCGGAGCAGGGCCCGGCGCTGGCGCCGTCCGGCCCGCAGCGCGACAGCCAGGGCGCCGGCCGCCGCCCGGCCCCGCCGGCGCCGGTCGTCGCGTGCGGCCTCGACCTCGGCGACCCGCCCCGCCGCGGCGTGGACGGTGGCGTCCGCCCGCAGCAGGTGGTCCCACAGCGGAGCCAGCGCGGTGCCGTCGCCTGCGGCCAGCTCGGCGGCGTCGCGGCGATCGGTGGCGCAGCGGAGCGCGGTGCGCAGGTCGGCGATCGGCGTCGCCGGGTCGGCTCCGAGCGAGCGGCGGAGCCGGCGTTCCGCTCGCCGAGCCCGCCACCTCCCCCACCACGACGGGGCCCCGGCCGCCGCCCGGTCGGCGAGTGCCGTCAGGGCTGCGAGGTCGCGTTCGGGAGCGAAGGCGCCGGGCGCCAGCGCCGCCAGCTCGGTGACCAGCCCGTCCCAGGCCGCGGCACGGTCGACGCTGGTCTCGAGGTGCAGGGCGCGGGTCACCGCTCGCTCGGCCACGTCCTGGGCGGCGCGCGCCTCGTCGAGCGCGGCGTGGGCCCGGCGCACGTCGAGGTCGCCGGGGCCGCGGTTCGTCACCTGGCGGACGAGGTCGTCGCGGTTCGTCGTGGCGAACAGCACGGGGTCGGGGCCGGCCTGCCGGTCGAGCATCCCGGCCACGACCGCGGCGGCGTGCTCGGACCGCGTGGCGATGAGCACCGATCCACCCCGCGTCACCGCATCGCTGGCGATGGCGGCGACCGTGTGGCTCTTGCCGCTGCCGGGCGGCCCGGAGATGGCGAGGATCGGCTCGTGGCGGGCGCGACGCACGGCCTCGACCTGGCTGTGGTCGAGGGGGAGCGGGGTGCACACCGGCTCGCTGTCGGCCGCCGCGTCGGGGAGCTCACCGTCGGAGGAGTGGCCGTCGGTCCGGTAGAGCCGGGCGAAGGCCGTGTCGCCCAGCGCCGCGCTGCCTTCGGACCAGTGCCGCAGCGACGCCTCGACGTTCGGGCGGAACTGGTCACGGCTCACGTAGAGGATGGCGCCGACGACGGCGACCAGGCCCTCGCCGCTGCGGTGATCGAGCGGGTTCTCGGTCGGCGGCAGCACCGCCCGCACCGGCGGAAGGCCGGCCGCGGCCACGACCTCGCGGACCCAGCTCTGGAGCCGCGGCAGGCGGGCGATGAGGGCGGCCGTCGGTTCTGCGCCGAACTCCTCGACGAGCGCTCCGCCGCCGTACTGGGCGTTCGCCTCCAGTTGGGCGGCGGTGTCGGGGTCGCGGACGAGCGGCGTCAGCTCGGCCGGGCCGTGGGGGACCACGAGGCCCTGCTGGAAGCCCTTGCCGACGACGCGGGTCGGCTGGCTCACCAGCGGGAAGCAGACCGTGCGGTCCTTGCCGCCGACGGCGGCGGTGCCGGCGACGGTCACCCACCCCAGGCGCAACAACTGCGCGGTGGGCTGCAGGGCGTCGAGCGCCGCCAGGTGACGCACCACGGTCGTCCGCCGCACCGCCGGCGTCTGGCGCTGGTCGTCGACGCTCCACGACGGGAGGGAACCCGGGGCGGTGGCGCGCAGGGGGGCCTCGACCTTGGTGCCCAGCCATTCCGCCGGCTCGCCGGTGCGGGTGAGGTCGAGCATCTCGGGCGTGACCCCATCGGGCAGCCCGTTGCCGTTGCCGGTCGACGTGGCGGTCGCCGCCAGGTCGGCCAGGTAGCGGAGGACGGCGGACGGTTCCACGAGGGCGTGAAGCTACCCGGCGCGGGCAGGGCGAACGACGCGGAACCGATGCCTGGCCTGGGGCGGGGCCGCCGTACGATGGCCGCGTGCCGTCCCCCACCCCGACGACCGACGCGACCGACATCCCGACGCCCGACCCGCCGCCCGGCCGATCATCGCCTCCGACGACGAGCTGGCCCGGGTGGCGTACGACGCCGACGGCCTGGTCCCGGCCATCGTGCAGGACGCCACCACCCGCGAGGTGCTGATGATGGCGTGGATGAACGCGGAGACGCTCGCGCTCACCCTGGCCGAGGGGCGCACGGTGTTCTGGAGCCGCAGCCGGCAGGAGGTGTGGCGCAAGGGCGACACGTCCGGCGAGGTGCAGCACGTCCGCGAGGCCGCGTACGACTGCGACGGCGACACGCTGCTGTTCCTGGTGGACCAGCAGGGCCGTGGTGCCTGCCACACCGGGAACCGGTCGTGCTTCTACCGGTCGTTCGGCGCGGACGGCACGCCCGCGGCCGGCCCGACCTCCGCCTGAGCGGGCGACGCCGATGATCCGGCCCGGCCTCGACGAGTTCCGCACGCTGGCCCGCACCCACACGGTCATCCCCGTGTGGCGCGAGCTGCTCGCCGACCTCACCACCCCCGTCGCCGCCTACAACCGGCTGGTGGGCGACGGCACCGGCTTCCTCCTCGAGTCGGTCGAACACGGCGAGGCCCGGTGGAGCCGGTGGTCGTTCGTCGGCCGCAACCCGCTCGCCACGCTCACCGCTCGTGGTCTCGACGTCCAGGTCGACGGCACGGTGCCGGCCGACGTCCCCCGCGATCGGGGCATCCTCGCCGCCCTCGAGGCGCTGCTCGCCGCCTGGCACGCGCCCGCCCTCCCCGACCTCCCGCCGCTCCACGGCGGCGTCCTCGGCTACCTGGGCTACGACGTCGTCCGTGAGGTCGAGCACCTGCCGAACGTCCCGAAGGACGACCAGGGCCACGCCGACGCGGTGGTGTCGGTCATCGGGCAGCTCGCCGCCTACGACCACTGGCGGCAACGGGTCGTGCTGATCGAGAACGTCGTCGCGCCCGAGGGGGCGACCGACGACGAGCTCGACGCGCTGTACGCCGCCGCCGTCGCCCGGCTCGACGAGCTCGCCGCCGACGGCGCCCGCCCGCTCGACGAGCTGCTCGTCGAACCGCCCCCGGGCGACGACGACCTGCCGAAGGTCCATTCGACGATGGGCACCGACCTGTACGCCCGCGCCGTCGAGGTGGCCCGCGAGCACATCCTGGCCGGCGACATCTTCCAGGTGGTGCTCGCCCAGCGGTTCGACTTCGACCTCGACGCCGAGCCGTTCGACCTCTACCGCGTGCTCCGCCAGGTCAACCCGAGCCCGTACATGTACTACGTGCGCCAGCCGGGCCTGACGCTGGTGGGGGCGTCCCCCGAGCCGATGGTGCGGGTGACCGACGGCCGGGTCGTGTCCCGTCCGATCGCGGGCACCCGCCGCCGGGGCGCCACCGACGAGGAGGACGCCCGCCTGGCCGGCGAGCTGCGCGAGCACCCGAAGGAGATCGCCGAGCACGTGATGCTCGTCGACCTCGCCCGCAACGACGTGGGACGGGTGGTGCGCTTCGGCACCGAGCAGGTCGAGGAGTACCTCACGCTCGAGCGCTACAGCCACGTGATGCACCTGACGTCGCAGGTGGCCGGCGACCTGGCCGAGGGCCGCACCGCCATCGACGTGCTGCGGGCCACGCTGCCCGCGGGCACCGTGTCCGGGGCGCCCAAGGTGCGGGCGATGGAGATCATCGACGACCTCGAGCCGACCAAGCGCGGCCCCTACGCCGGGGTGGTCGGCTACCTCGACTTCTCGGGCAACGTCGACACCGCCATCGCCATCCGCACGATGGTGGTCGACGACGAGGGCCGGGCCTCGGTGCAGGCCGGCGCGGGCATCGTGGCCGACTCGGTCCCCGAGCACGAGGACCTCGAGTGCCGCAACAAGGCCCGCGCCCTGCTCGCCGCGGTCCCGGCGGCTCGCCGCATGACCGCGGCCCGCCGAGCGCGGGCCGGCGGCTGACGCCGCCTCACCCCTCGGCGTAGGTCCAGTCGGGCTGCTTGAGAGGTTGGCGGTCGTCGGACGTGGCGATGCCGGCGGCGAGGTCGACCAGCTTGGGCACCACGAGGCCGCGCCCGGGGAGCGGCGCACCGTCGAGGGCCGCGTTCACCTCGTCGGCGAAGGCGGTCACGATGCTGCCGACGACCCGCTGCTCCTGCACCGGCAGGTAGCAACGGTTGCCGTCCGTGACCGTGCGCAGCCGGTAGGCGACGGTCTCGACGTCCTCGGGCACGGCGTCTCCCGCGACGAGCCGGTCGAGGCCGTCGGTCACCGCCAGGCAGCCCAGCTTGCAGGCGGGGCACTGGCCGCACGACTCGACGGCGAGGAACCGCGACACCACCTGCGCCACCTCGAGCATCGACGTCGTGTCGTCGAGGACCCAGAACCCCGCGGCGCCCATTCCCGACCCGATCGCCTCGAACGCCTCGTAGCTGAGCGGGACGTCGAGCTGGTCGGCGGTGACGACCGGGTTGGCGGTGCCCGAGAGGACCGCCTTGATCGAGCGGCCGGGCGCGACCCCGCCGCCCACCTCCTCGATGACCCGGCGCAGCGGCGTGCCCAGCTCGACCTCGCCCACCCCGGGCCGCACGACGTCGCCGACCACGGTGGCGACGACGGCGCCCGGGGACCGCTCGGTGCCGAGCGACCGGTACCACTCGGGCCCGCGCGCCAGCACCAACGGCACGGTGGCCAGCGTCTCGACGTTGTTGACCACCGTCGGGTTGGACGCCGCGAACTCGGTGGCCACCCCGCCGGACGACGTCCACCCGGCGGCGGGCACCGTCGCGAACAGCCCGTGGATGTACGGGGGGACGTTGCGCGGCAGCGGCGCCTCGCCCTCGATCACCTGCAGCAGACCGGTCTCCTCGCCGTAGAGGTAGTGGTCGGGCCCGAGCACCACCTGCACGAGTGTGTGCTCCAGCAGGCCGGCCGCCGTGAACTCGTCGACGGCCGCGGCGAGGCGTTCGGCCTCGACGGCGAAGCGCTCCTTGATGCCGATGAACGCCCGCTCGGCGCCGACGGCCAGCGCGGCGATCGCCACCCCCTCGACCACCGCGTACGGGTTGGCGCGGATGATGGCGCGGTCCTTGAACGTCGCCGGCTCGCCCTCGGCGCCGTTGCACACGACGAAGGCCCGATCGGCGCCGAGGTCCTCGTCGTCGACGTCGACGGCGTCGCGCACCGACTGCCACTTGCGGCCGGTCGGGAAGCCACCGCCGCCCCGGCCGCGCAGCCCCGAGAGGATCACCTCCTGGATCGTGGCCCCCGGCCCGAGCTCGTAGGCCCGCCGCAGCCCGGCGAGCCCGCCGCGGGCCTCGTGGTCGGCGAGGTCGGTGACGGGCGGTTCGGCGAGCAGCAGCGGCGCAGGCACGACCCCATCCTTCCCGACCGCCGCCGGCTCCGGGTGCGACCGGGCCACAGGGATTCGCACGCGCGGCTGCCAGACTGAGCCCATGACCGCCGACCTGCGCACGACGCTGCACGCCGTCGAGGTCGCCCGCGACGTCGTGCGGGTGTCCGGGCCCGACGCCATCACCTACCTGCAGGGCCAGCTCAGCCACGACGTCGCCGACCTCGCGCCCGGCGAGGTCGGGTGGACGTTCGTGCTGCAGCCGACGGGCAAGGTCGACGCCTGGGCCCGCCTCGTCCGCACGGCCGACGACGAGGTCGTCCTCGACGTCGACGGCGGCTACGGCGAGGCGCTCATCGCCCGCCTCCGGCGGTTCCTGCTCCGGACCAAGGCCGACGTCGATCCCGTCGACTGGCGGGTCGTGGCGCTCCGGGGCCCGGGGGCCGAGGCCGCGGCGCGGAGCTCCGAGACGGCCGACCTGCGCGTGCCGGCCGAGTGGCCGGGCGTCGAGGGCTTCGACCTGGTCGGGCCGGCCGTCGAGCCTCCCGCAGGGGTGCCGGTGGCGAGCCTCGACGCCTACGAGTCCCTGCGCATCCGCAGCGGGATCCCCGCCATGGGGGCCGAGCTGACCGCTGGGACGATCCCGGCCGAGGTGGGGCAGCGGATCATCGATGCGTCCGTCAACTTCACGAAGGGCTGCTTCACGGGCCAGGAGCTGGTCGCCCGCATCGAAAGCCGCGGCGGCAACGTGCCGCGTCACCTGCGTGGCCTCGTCCTCCCCGGTGCGCCGCCTCCCGTCGGGGCCCCGGTGGTGGTCGACGGGGCCGAGGTCGGCGCCGTCACCTCCGCGGCTCCCGCGCCCGGCGGCGGCTCGGTGGCGCTGGCGTTCGTCAAGCGGGCGGTCGAGCCCCCGGTCGAAGCGACCGTGGCCGGCTCGGCCGGCACCGTCCTCGCACTGCCGCTCACGGACTGATCGGTGGCGGGGGTGGGGGACCGGTCGCACTACGAGGTGTTGGGCGTCTCGATGACCGCGACCGCGGACGAGGTGCGCGCCGCCTACCGGCGCGCCGCCCGGGACCACCACCCCGACGCGGGCGGCGATGCGGTCCGCATGACCGACCTCAACGCGGCCTGGCACGTGCTGGGTGACCCCGTCCGCCGCGCCGCCTACGACCACGAGCTGGCCCGGCGCCCGGCACACCCCGGAGTGGTCGGGCCGCGCCCGACCGAGGGCCCCGGTGTCGGCGGGGCCTGGGACTCGACGTCGGGCGTGTTCCGCACGGCCGAGGAGTGGGCCGAGCTGGTCGACGACGAGCCCCTGCGGCCGGCCCGCTCGATCGAGGGGTGGTGGGCCCTCGTGCCGCCCGCCACGCTCCTGTCCGCGCTCGCGTGCATCTTCGGGGCCTTCATCTTCGCCGCTCCCAGCCTCCTGGCCCTGGCCGGCGGCCTGCTGCTGCTCTCGCTCGGCCTGTTCGTCCTGGCCCCGCTGCGAGCGATGAGCCGCAAGGACTGACCGACCTGGACGCGCTCGTCGAGGATCAGGTCTGACCAGGGTCGGAACGGCCGCCTCGGAAAACGACCCACGCGTCCGGCGACGAAATCCCATGCCGGCATTCAACGGGGCATCCTGCCTCGTGCTCCGCTCCGGTAGCGCTCGGGCAGATCGCCTGAGGACCGTCACTGATCGGCACTTCGGCCACACGCTGGCAGCTGGCGCCTGCATGTTCTGGGGCGCGTGTTCAGGGACACCTGCTGCTTCGTCGAGAGCACCCCGAGCCGTCGTTCTGGGCGGTTGCGGGCCCCGCCGCTGGTGATCGTGAGGGGCCGTGGACGCGGGTGCGGAAGGGGGGTACCACGACATACCAATACGTTTCGCTCGCCTTGGCTGGGACGCCCGCAGGGCTACAGTCCGGCGTCGGCAAGTGTTCAACGTGGTAGAGGAGACGACAATGGCTGCTGAGACCCCGACGGTCGTCCTGGTCCACGGTGCGTGGGCCGACGCGACTGGTTTCGACGCCGAGATCCGTGCCCTCCGGGACCGCGGCTATTCCGCCATCGGGTTCGGCAACCCGCTTCGCGACCTCGCTGGCGACGCCGCGTACCTGGCCGAGTTCCTGCGGACCCTGAGCGGGCCGATCGTGCTCGTGGGCCACTCCTACGGCGGCAATGTGATCTCGACCGCCGCGATCGGCAACGAGCAGGTCCAGGCGCTCGTCTACCTCAACGGCTGGATGTGCGACGTGGGCGAGAGCCAGCAGCAGCTCCTCGAGACGTTCGAAGGCAGCCTTGTGGGGCCTTCGATCAGGCCCGTTCCGTTCACCAACCCCGACGGGAGCGAGGGCATCGATCTCTACCTCGCCCCCGAGGCGTTCCACGAAGCCTTCGCCGCCGACGTCGATCCTGACACGGCCGCAGTGATGGCCGCGGCACAGCGGCCCTACGCCGCCGCCGCGTTCGCAGCCACGCCCGCGGCCCCACCAGCGTGGAAGACACTGCCGTGCTGGTATTTGCTCGGTACCGAGGACAAGGCGATCCCGCCGGCGCTGCAGCGGTTCATGGCCGAGCGCGCGAACGCCACGATCGTGGAGGTCCCGGCTTCGCACGTGTCGTTCGTGTCCCAGCCCGAGGCCGCGACCCAACTCATCCTGCAGGCCATCGAGGCGACAGCCGTAGCTGGCTGACCATCGCTCGTCTCGCCGGCGCGATGATCGTCGGGCTGACCGCCGTGCCTCGCCGCCGCTGACCGCGAACCGAGCAGAGCGCGAGGGCAGCGCGCATGAGTGCCGTTCCGGCTGCAGCAACCTTTCGAGAGCGCGATGCAGCAGTGTGTGACAGTCGGCTCGGCCGATTCGGCGGTAGGTCGCGTTCGGGAGGATGGTCGATCGCGGCGATCGGGCGACAGCTCGTGCGTACGTTGATGCCGTCAACATGTTTGCTGGGGCCTGTCGCTCCGGCCTCCGGGTCTCGGCCTGACCTGGAGGTGGAACGTGACCACCACAAGATTCCAGTGGCGACGGTGAGATCGGCCATGCGCAGCTCCGCAAGCCGTACCACCCGGATGGGGCCCCGAGTAGGGTCCGGCACATGGCAGAGATCGCGATGATCGTGAAGCTCCCGGCGGCCGAGGGGAAGACCGAGGAGCTGCTGGAGGCCGTGGCCAAGCTGGTGGCGGCCACCGAGGACGAGCCCGGCACCCTGCAGTACGTCGTCCATCGCGACGCCGCCGACCCGCACGCGGTGTGGTTCTACGAGCTGTACGCCGACCAGGCGGCGCTCGACGCCCATGCCGGCAGCACGGCCATGGCCGAGGCGATGGGGGCGTTCGGCGGGCTGCTCGGCGGCGCCCCCGAGATGCACGTCCTCTCGATCGCCGAGCGCAAGGGCGGCTGAGGCCGGGCTCGTCGGCGAGCCGCCCGTGTCCGCCACCTACCTCGACCGCATCCTCGCCGCCCACCGGGCGGCGGCGCGGGCCGACCACCGGGCCTTGGCGCCGCTCGTCGCCGAGGCGCGGGCCCAGTCGGTGGCCCGCGGGTTCGCGGCGGCGCTGCGGGCGGCCGACGGGTCTGGGAGTGATCGCGGAGGTCAAGCGCCGCTCGCCCTCGAAGGGCGACCTGGCGGCCGACCTCGACCCCGCCGAGCTGGCGCTGGCCTACGAGCGGGGCGGGGCCACCTGCCTGTCCGTGCTCACCGACCGTGAGTTCTTCGGGGGCTCCCCCGACGACCTGCGTGCGGCTCGGGAGGCCACCCGCCTGCCGGTGCTGCGCAAGGACTTCACGGTGGCGCCGGCCGACGTGTGCGACGCCCGCATCATGGGCGCCGACGCCGTGCTGCTGATCGCCGCTGCGCTCGACGACGACGAGCTGGTCGAGCTGCACACCTTGGCCGTCGACGTGGGGCTCGACGTGCTGGTCGAGGTCCACGACGAGGCCGAGCTCGAGCGGGCGGTGGCGATCGAGGCGTCACTGATCGGGGTGAACCAGCGCGACCTGGTCACGTTCGAGGTCGACGACGCCCGTGCCGCCCGGGTGGGCGCCGCCATCCCCGAGTCTGCCGTGCGGGTCGCCGAGTCCGGGATCCGCGGCCCCGAGGACGCGGCGGCCCTCGCGGCCGCGGGGTTCGACGCGGTGCTCGTGGGCGAGCTGCTCGTCACCTCGGGCGACCCCGCGGCGGCCTGCGCCGCCCTGCGCCGGGCCGAGCCGGCCGGCTGACCTCGGTATCGGGTTCGGCCGCGCGGAACCGGCTCGGTAGCCTCGCCACGGTGTTCGTCAAGATCTGCGGGATCACGAGCGAGGAGGACGCCCTCCTCGCCGTGGCGATGGGCGCCGACGCGGTCGGCTTCGTGTTCGCGCCCTCGCCCCGGCAGATCGCTCCACAGAAGGCCGCCGACATCGTGAAGCGCCTGCCCGCGGAGATCGTCACCGTCGGCGTGTTCCGCGACGAGACGCGCCAGCGGGTCGTCGACATCGCGCACGGGGCGCGGCTGCGGGCCGTGCAGCTGCACGGGCGCGAGACGTCGGCCGACAGCCACTGGATCAGGCAGCGGGTCCCGCTGCTCATCAAGGCGTTCGCCGCCGGCGATCCGCACCTCGACGACGCCGACGACTACGCGGCCGACGCGTTCCTGGTCGACTCGGCCACGCCCGGCTCGGGCGAGGTGTTCGACTGGTCGCTGGCCGAGGGCGCCCCGTCCAACCGGCGCATCATCCTCGCCGGCGGCCTGACCCCCGGGAACGTGGCCGACGCCGTGCGGGTCGTCCGACCGTGGGGCGTCGACGTGTCGACCGGGGTCGAGGCGGCGCCGGGGCGCAAGGACGCCCGCAAGATGCGCGCCTTCGTCGAGGCCGCCAAGGCGGCCGAGCCCGCCTCGCCTCCCGAGCAGGGCGACCGCGAGGTCCGCCCGTTCGACTGGATGCTCGACGAGCGCCCGTGACCGCCCCCGCCTCCCATCCTGGACCACCACATGACTGACCCCGCCGTGCCCGTGATGGGCGACCCCGGCGCCACCGGTCGCTTCGGCGACTTCGGCGGCCAGTTCGTCCCCGAGACCCTCGTGCCCGCGTGCCAGGAGCTCGAGGTCGCGTTCCGCGAGGCGTGGGCCGACCCCGCGTTCCGCGCCGAGCTCGACCGCCTGCTGCGCGACTACGCCGGCCGGCCGTCGCTGCTCACCGAGTGCGCCAACCTGTCCGACGAGCTGGGCTGCCGGTTGCTGCTCAAGCGCGAGGACCTGAACCACACGGGCTCCCACAAGATCAACAACGTGCTCGGTCAGACGCTGTTGGCCCGCCGCATGGGCAAGAAGCGCATCGTCGCCGAGACCGGCGCCGGGCAGCACGGCGTGGCCGCCGCCACCGCGGCCGCGCTGCTCGGGCTCGACTGCATCGTGTTCATGGGCGAGGTCGACATGTCCCGCCAGGCGCTCAACGTGTTCCGCATGCGCCTCCTCGGTGCCGAGGTGCGCGCGGCGACATCGGGCAGCCGGACGCTGAAGGACGCCACCAACGAGGCCCTGCGCCACTGGGTGGCGACCGTGGAGGACACGGCGTACTGCCTGGGGTCGGCGATGGGGCCGCACCCGTACCCGTTCATGGTGCGCGAGCTGCACCGGGTCATCGGTGACGAGGCCCGCGAGCAGTGCCGGGCGCTCACCGGCGGCGACCCCGACGTCGTCGTGGCGTGCGTCGGGGGTGGGTCGAACGCCATCGGCATCTTCTCGGGCTTCGCCGACCTGCCCGGCGTCGAGCTGGTCGGGGCCGAGCCCGCCGGTGGGGCGGCCATCGGGCACGGCATCCCGGGCGTCGTCCACGGGTCGAAGTCGTTCCTGCTGCAGGACGAGGAGGGTCAGGTGCTCGAGGCCGAATCGGTGTCGGCCGGTCTCGACTACCCCGGCGTCGGACCCGAGCACGCCCACCTGGCCACGCTGGGCCGCGCCCGCTACGAGGCGGTGGCCGACCCCGAGGTGCTGGCCGCCTTCGAGCTGCTGGCCCGCACCGAGGGCATCATCCCGGCCCTCGAGTCGGCGCACGCGCTGGCCTGGGTCAGCCGCGAGCGCGAGCGGCTGCGCGACAAGGTCGTGCTCGTGAACCTGTCGGGCCGCGGCGACAAGGACGTGGCGCAGGTGGCCCGGCTGCTGGGCGCCGACCTGACGGGGACGGAGGCAGGATGACGTCTCCCGCGCCCTCCGCCGCCGCCACCGTCGGCCCGCTCGAGGCGGGGCTGCGGGCCGCCCGCGACGGCGGCCGCAAGCTGCTCGTCCCCTACGTGACCGGCGGGTACCCGGGCTGGGAGCGGGCGGTCGAGGCCTGCGCCGCCTCCGGCGCCGACGCCATCGAGCTCGGCATCCCGTTCTCCGACCCGGTGATCGACGGCCCCACGATCCAGGAGGCCTCCGAGCGCGCCCTGGCCGACGGGGCCACCCCGCAGGGGATCATCGGGTCGCTGCGCGACCTCGACACCGGCGGCGTCCCGCTGGTCGTGATGACCTACTACAACACGGTCCACCGCTACGGCCACGAGCGCTTCGCCCGTTCGCTGGCGGACGCGGGCGTCGCCGGCGCGATCGTCCCCGACCTGCCCCTCGAGGAGATCGGCCCGTGGGCCGACGCCGCCGACGCCGCCGGCGTCGACGACGATCCTGCTGGCGGCCCCCACCGGGTCGGACGAGCGGCTCGCCCGCATCTGCGCTCGCTCGCGGGGTTGGGTCTACGGCGTCGGGCTGCTCGGCGTCACGGGCGAGCGGGCCTCGCTGGCCCGCAGCGCCCTCGACATCGCCCGCCGGCTCAAGGCCCTGACCGACATGCCGGTGCTCATCGGCATCGGGGTGTCGAACGCCGCCCAGGCCGCCGAGGTGGCCGAGGTGGCCGACGGTGTGATCGTCGGCTCGGCGCTGGTCCGCCGCCTCCTCGACGGCGGCGGCGCCGAGGCGGCGGGCGCGTTCGTCACCGAGCTGCGGGCCGGTCTCGACGCACGGTGAGGGTGCCGCGGCCGTCGGTGAGCACACGGCTACGCTACGGAGTCATCTGACCTGATCGGGCGGGATCGCCTCGGGAGATGATGGCGGATGGCGACGGCGACTCGTCCCGACGACCGCACCACCGGACGGCCGGTAGCCGGCCGGCTCCGCCTCCCGCTCGCCGCGTTGCTCATCCTCGGCCTGCTCGGCCTGGTGGGGTGCAACCTCCCGTCCGGGTTCAACGACTACGTCGTGTTCGACGGCCTCACCCGCCCGACGTCGGTCGAGTTCTCGAGCGACGGGCGCGTGTTCGTGACCGAGAAGAGCGGCGTCCTGAAGGTGTTCGACGGCATCCACGACACGACGGCCAGCATCGTGGCCGACCTGCGCACGAACACGTTCAACGGCTGGGACAGGGGGATGCTCGGCCTCGCCCTGCACCCCGATTTCCCGTCCGTTCCCGACATCTTCGTGGCCTACACCCTCGACGCCGCGCCCGGCGGCACGCCGCCGCAGTGGGGGAGACCCGGCGTCGACAGCGACAACTGTCCGACCCCTCCTGGGCCGACGGACGACGGCTGCGTGGTCGGCGCGCGCGTCTCGCGTCTACGGCTCACAGGGTCGTCGTGGGACGGCGTCGAGCACGTGCTCGTCGAGGACTGGTGCCAGCAGTTCCCCAGTCACTCCATCGGCACGGTGGCCTTCGGCGCCGATGGCGCCCTCTATGCGGGCGCCGGCGACGGCGCCAGCTACACCTTCGTCGACCACGGGCAGCGCGGGAACCCGTGCGCCGACCCGGCGGGGGAGGGCGGCTCGCTCCGCTCACTGGACCTGCGCAGCGCGGGGGATCCCCTCGGCCTCGACGGCACCATCATCCGGATCGACCCCCTCACCGGCGAGGGGGTCGCCACCAACCCGCTCGCGGCGTCGCCCGACCCCAACGCTCGCCGCGTCGTGGCCATCGGGCTGCGCAACCCGTTCCGATTCACCTTCAAGCCGGGCACCGACGACCTGTGGATCGGCGACGTCGGCTCGAACACGTGGGAGGAGATCAACCGCACCGTCGGCACCGACGGCGCAGTCGACGACTTCGGGTGGCCATGCATGGACGGGCGCGGCCGCAACCCGGCCTTCGACATCCTCGACCTTCCCCTGTGCGAGGCCCTGTACCAGGCGGGCGACACCGTGGCGCCCGTGTACACCTATCGGCATGGCCAGGCCCTCAACGGCGAGAGTTGCAGGTTGGACGACGGGTCGTCGATCTCGGGCATCGACTTCGCCCCCGCGGACTCGCCGTATCCCGCCCAGTACCGCAACGCCCTGTTCTTCGCGGACGCCACCCGGGGCTGCATCTGGGCGATGGGCGCCGACGCCCAGGGTGTCCCCGACCCAGCCCAGGTCACGTGGTTCCACCAGAGCGCAGGTACGCCGGTCGAGCTCGAGTTCGGCCCGGGTGGCGAGCTCTGGTACGTCGACCTGTACGGCGGCAAGATCCACCGGCTCGGGTACTCGGCCACCAATCAGGCGCCGCAGGCCGCGGTCGTCGCGACCCCTTCGTCCGGTGACGCCCCCCTGACGGTCTCCCTGGACGCGAGCGGGTCGACCGACGCTGATCCCGGTGACGTCCTCAGCTACGCCTGGGACGCCGACGGAGACGGCGAGCTCGACGACGGGACGGAGCGCACGGTCACCGTCACGTACGACTCGCCCGGCACACGCACTGTTCGGGTCCGCGTCACGGACACCGCAGGCGCGTCCGACACCGCGACCGCGACCGTGCGGGTGGGCACTGCGCCGCCGCAGCCGGCCATCGCCGACCCGGCGCCCGGCGCGACCGTGCCGGTGGGTGCCACCGTCGAGTTCTCCGGCGGCGCCACCGTCCCCGGCGTGGGCACCCTGCCCGAATCCGCCCTGACCTGGGGCGTCGACCTCTTGCACTGCCCGACCACGCTCGACCAATGCCACCGTCACCCCGACGTGTTCACCGCCGGTGGCGTGGCCGGCGGCGGGTTCACGATGCCCGACCACGAGTACCCGGCCGCGGTCGAGCTGCGCCTGTCGGCGACCTGGGCCGGGGAGACGGTGACGGCCGTGCGGCGCATCGACTACACGACGGCCGCGGTCACGCTGGTCGCCGACGGCGCCCCGGGCGCCCAGCTGACGCTGGCGGGGACGTCCGGCCCCTCGCCGCTCACCCGGACGCTGCCCGAGGGCGGCACCGTCACGGTGTCGGCCCCGACCTCGGTGACGTCCGGGTCGGGCACCGTCGTGTTCCAGTCGTGGTCGGACGGTGGGGCGCGCACCCACGAGGTCGTGGTGCCCCCGGGCTGGACCGGCGTGACCGCCCGCTACCTGCCGGCGCCCTGACCTCCGAGGCGGTCGCGCAGGAACGCGATCGTGCGGTCCCACGCCAAGGTGGCTGCGGGCTCGTCGTAGGCGTCGCGGTCGGCCTCGAAGAACCAGTGCGCGGTGCCGGGGTAGTGGTGGAACTCGACGTCCTTGTCGAGCACGTGCAGATCGGCCTCGAGCAGTGTGCGCTCGTCGTCGTCGACGTACGCGTCGGTCTCGGCGAAGTGGCCGAGGAAGGCCGCCGTGGCCGGCGTCATGTCGATGCTCTGCGTGCCGTAGAAGGCCACGGTCGCCCCCACGAGGTCGGGGATGCGACCGGCGAGCCACAGCGCCCACGACGCCCCCATCGAGAACCCGAGCGTGCCGACCGGCGCGTCGGGGGTCGCGGGCATCCCGCGCAACGTGAACAGGCTGGAGCGGACGAGGTGTGCCATGGCGTCCATGTCGCTGTCGCCCAGCAGCGTCTCGGCCTCGTCGGGGGTGTCGGCGGTGCGCCCGTCGAACAGGTCGGGGGCCAGGGCGACGAAGCCGGCCTCCGCGAGCCGGTCGCAGACGCCGCGGAAGAACGGGGTGAGGCCCCACCAGGCGTGGAGCACGAGCACCCCGGGGCCCTCACCAGAATCGGGCACGGTGACGTAGCCGGATCCGGCGGAGCGGGAGGCCATCACGGGGACCGTACCCGGTGCCCCCGGCGCCGGTGGTCGGCCCCCGTCCGGCGCCCCGATACGCTCGCACGTCGTGGCCACCGGCGACCGAGACGACACCTGCCTGCTCTGTGCGGCCGACAAGATCACCCCCTGGTACCACGAGGACGACGTGTGCTGGGTGGCCGACTGCGAGATCTGCGCCACCCCGATGGTCGTGTGGCGATGGCACGGCACCGAGCCGTCCCCGGACGACCTCGACCACATGCTGAGCCGCCTCGCGGTGGCCGCCGACCAGGTGTTCGACGGCCACTACCTCGACGGAAACATGCGCAACATCCCCGACCACTTCCACATGCACGCCCGCCCCGAGGGGGGCTTCTTCGGGCACGGCTTCCGGCGGGATCGCCGGCCCGAGCCGACATGACCGACCCGGGCGGTCGCCCCGCCGATCCCGCCCCGAGCGCCGGCGCCGGTCCGGCGCGGCGGCTCATCCCGGTCGGCGCGCAGCCCACCCGGTCGGGCGGGCCCGCCCAGCCCGCGGTGAACCTGTTCGACGCCGTCGGGGGCCAGCCGTTCTTCGACGAGCTGGTCGAGCGGTTCTACCGGGGTGTCGACGCCGACCCGGTCCTCCGGCCGCTGTACCCCGACGACCTGACCGGGCCGAAGCGCCACCTCGCCCTGTTCCTCGGCCAGTACTGGGGTGGGCCGACCACCTACTCCGACGAGCGGGGGCACCCGCGCCTGCGGATGCGGCACGTGCCCTTCGTGATCGGCGAGGCCGAGCGTGACGCGTGGCTGCGCCACATGTGCGCCGCGCTCGACACCCTGGTCGACGAGCGCGACATCCACCCCGCCATCGAGGCCCGCATGCTCGACTACTTCGGCATGGCGGCCGACGGCATGATCAACGCCCGCTGAGCCCGGGTGCGCGGCCCGGGCCCGACCGGTTCGGCGGTCGGCGATCGACCCGGCGCAACCGGCGGCGGGTCCCGTCGCCACGCCGGTAGGGTCGGCGCCATGGTCTCCGCAGGCGAACCGGCACCCACCTTCGAGCTCTCCGACCAGGACGAGAACACCGTCTCGCTGGCCGACTTCAAGGGCCGCAAAGTGCTCGTGTACTTCTATCCCAAGGCCGATACGCCCGGCTGCACGACCCAGGCGTGTGGTCTGCGCGACGTGCTCGGTGACATCGGTGACACCGCAGTGCTCGGCATCAGCCCCGACAAGCCGGGCAAGCAGAAGCGCTTCGACGAGAAGTACGGGCTCGGCTTCCCGCTGCTGTCCGACGAGGACCACTCGGTCGCCGAGGCCTACGGGTCCTGGGGCGAGAAGGCGATGTACGGCCGCAAGTACATGGGCATCATCCGCTCGGCGTTCCTCGTCGACGAGGACGGCAACCTGGCCGAGGCGTGGCCGAAGATCAGCCCCAAGGACACGCCGACGAAGCTCCTGAAGGCCCTGGGCGCCTGACGGCGCGGGCGATCTCACGGCGCCGCGCTCCCCGGCGTTGACTCCACGGTGACGCTGCCACCCTTCCAGACGCTGCTCGACGAGCACGCCGCCGATCTCCACCGGTTCCTGGTGGCGTCGGTCGGCCCGCACGACGGGGCCGACTGCTTCCAGGAGACGGTGATCTCGGCGCTGCGGGGCTACCCCGACCTGCGCCACGCCGACAACCTGCGCGGCTGGCTGTTCACGATCGCCCACCACAAGATCGTCGACCACGCCCGGCGCGTCGGGCGCCACGCGGTGCCGGTCGCCGAACCGCCCGAGATCGTCGCCGCCGGCGACGACGACCTGTCGCTGGACGGCGACGCCACGCTGCTCGCCGCGGTGCGTGAGCTGCCCCCGAAGCAGCGCACGGCCGTCGTCCAGCGCTACCTGCTCGATCGGCCGTACGCCGAGGTGGCCGCGGTCGTCGGGTGCAGCGAGGACGCGGCCCGGCAGAACGTGCGGGCGGGGTTGCAGCGTCTTCGCCAGGACCTGTCCACGGAGGTGACGGCATGATCACGACCGACGACATCGGCGCCCGGCTGGGTGCGCTCGCGACGGCAGACTCCGACGAGGTCGGCCCTGCGGTGGCCGACCTGGTGGCGGCGGCGCTCGCCCGCGCCGACGCCGACGGGCTCGTCGACGTGGCGTGGGAGGTCCAGGACACGCCCATCGGGCCGCTCACCCTGGCCGCCACCGAGGCGGGCGTGGTGAAGATCGCCTTCGGCGCCGACGACGCCGAGGTGGACGAGATCGCGGCGACCGTGTCGCCCCGGGTCGTCCGTCTGCCCCGCCGGCTCGACGTCGTGCGTCGCGAGCTCGACGAGTACTTCGCGGGTCGGCGACACGACTTCGACGTCCCCCTCGACCGTCGCTTGTCGCACGGCTACCGCCTGGCCGTGCTCGAGGAGCTGAGCCGCGTTCGCTTCGGCGAGACGGTCAGCTACAAGGACCTGGCCGAGCGCACCGGCCACCCCAAGGCCAGCCGGGCCGTGGGCACCGCCATGGCGACGAACCCGATCCCGATCGTCGTTCCCTGCCACCGCGTGCTGCGCACCGGTGGCGGCCTCGGCGGCTACGGCGGCGGCCTCGACACCAAGGCGTGGCTGCTGCGCCACGAGGGCGCGCTGCTGAGCTGAGCGGGGTCAGGCGGCCGTGTCGTCGGCGTAGCGCCCGATGGCCAGCTCCTGCTCGCGCCGGTCGATGATCCGGTTGCGGTACACCGCGAGGCCGATGGCCGCGAGCACGAGGAGCAGGAAGAGCCGTCGCATGCGAGCAGGGTAGGCTGACCCGCCTGCCCGGATGATGGAACTGGCAGACATAGACGCCTCAAACGCGTCCGCTCGAAAGGGCGTGCGGGTTCGAATCCCGCTCCGGGCACGTTCCTCACCGCTGAGGTCCGACGATCGCGTCGAGCAGGTTCACACGGGCTCGACGCGCGACGGACATGTCGTCCCGGTTCTCGGCCGCCACTCGACGCCGGGCACCGACTCATCGGAGCGGGCGATCCCACCCCGCCGAGAGGATCGGCACGTCCTCGAGCCGGTCGGGGCGCCACTCGACCCAGGCGGTGTCCCACCACCATCGTCCCGAGTCGAGCTCGGCCCCCAGCCGGTCGCCGAGCCGGAGGACGTGGTCGACGACCGTCTGGGTCAGCCGTCCCTCGGCCACCCGCTCGGGAAGCACGTCGAGGTCCTTCACCACCCAGGTCCCGTCGGGGAAGACCACGAGATCGAGCTCGAGGTCCATCGTGTCGAACCCGATCGCGGTGCGGACGAACGCGGTCTGGAGGTTGATGTACCAGCACGCGAACGTGCGTTCCTCGCCGGTCCAGAAGTGCCACACGGCGTGGTCGTCACCCGGGTGCTGGATCATGAGGCACTCGTGCCCCTCCCACCCCGTGCGCTCGTGCCACGGGTGGCGCCCGTCGGGGGTCGGCCACGGGCCATCCGGGAAGCCGAACGGCGCGCCCGTCTCGACGTAGGTGACGAGGCGGTCGGACGAGTCCTCGACGACGCGCACGGGGACACCCAGCCAGGGGCGGCCCCACCACTCGGCCGGCTCGTCCGGCGTGGTGACGGGCCACAGGCCGAGCACCTCGCGCCGCACGAGCACCTCACCCGCCGCCCAGCGTGCCGCCACGGGCCGAGGGTACGCGACGGGTCCGCTCGGCATCGGCCAACATCGGGGCATGGCGGAGCGAGCGACGCTGCTGCTGGTCACCGGCCCGCCGGGGACCGGGAAGTCGACCCTGGCCGAGGCGGCGGCCCGCACCCTGGGTGCGCCGGTGCTGGCCTGGGACTGGGTGATGGCCGGCCTCACCGGGTTCGACGGCGTCCAGGAGGCGCTCCGCGCCATGGACCGTGCCGCACACCGGTCGGTCGGGTGGTCGATCATGTGGAACGTGGCGGTGGCCCAGCTGCGCCAGGGACGGTCGGTCGTCCTCGACGGCTGCGCACGGGTGCCCGAGGTCGGCGGCACGCGCCGCACGGCCGGCGAGGCGGACGCGCGGTGCGTCGTGGCCGTGACCAGCTGCCGCGACGCGGGCGTGCACCGGTCCCGCGTCGAGGGGCGGGTGCGTGGCATCCCCGGATGGCACGAGCTCGACTGGGACCACGTCTCGAGGTTCGTCGCCGGGTGGGAGCCGCCCGTGGGGGACCTGTGCCTCGACGCCGTGGATCCCCTGGGCGACAACATCAGAGCCCTCGACGCCGCGCTGCGAGCCGGATGACCGCGCCCAGGGTGCCGTGGCAACCGGTGCCGGGACGGTGAACACTGGGAGGTCATGGCCCGGGTGTTCGCCGACCGTCGCGACGCCGGTCGGCGGCTCGCCCACCGGCTGGGCGACCTGGGCGACCCGGGCGACGATCGACGTGACCAGGCGATCGACGGGACCCGCGCCGGACACGCGCCCGACGACCTCGTCGTCCTCGGGCTGCCGCGGGGAGGTGTCCCGGTGGCAGCCGAGGTGGCGACGGCTCTCGGGGCCCCGCTCGACATCCTGGTCGTCGGCAAGGTCGGGGTGCCCGGTCACGAGGAGCTGGCGCTGGCCGCGGTGGCCGACGACGGGACAGTCGTGGTGAACACCCAGGTCCAGGCGGCGACCGGGCTGGACGGCCGCGAGGTCGACGCGCTCGTGTCCCGCCACGTCGCCGCCCTGGCCCGCCGGGGCGCCGAGCTGCGACCGGGCGGCGCCGCCGTCGACCTGGCCGGCCGCACCGTCGTCGTCGTCGACGACGGCATGGCGACCGGCGCCACCATGCGCGTCGCCGTCGAGGTCGTGCGCCACCAGGGTCCGCGCCGGCTCGTCGTGGCCGTGCCCGTCGCCGCCCTCGACGCCGCGGGGGCCGTGGCCCCGTCAGCCGACCGGGTCGTCTGCGTGCTGACCCCTCGCGACTTCCACGCCGTGGGCCAGTGGTACGCCGACTTCACCCAGGTCACCGACGGCGAGGTGCGGGCTCTGCTCGCCGCGCCCCGGTCAGGGGCGGTGGAGGGCGTCGACGACGCGTGAGACCAGCGGGTCGCTGAACACCTCGCCGAGGGGGACCGGGAGCGTCGTCGACCAGTTCGGGCGCTCGTCGGTGGTGCCCGGCAGGTTGGGGCGGCGCCGCAGCGCGAGGGCGTCCTCGAGGGTGGCGCCGACCAGCGCGCTGGGGGCCGCCGCGAGCCGGCGATGGGCCGCCACGACCACCTCGTCGATCGGGGCGTCGGGCCCGAGGTCGGTCAGGCCCATGAGCCGGCTCCGGAGGCGCTCGAGGGCGGGCTCGTCGGGCTCGATGCCCGCGGCCCGCTGGTCGGCCGCATCGTCGCCCGACCACACGCCGGCCAGCGTGGGCAGGTCGTGCGTGGTGACGGTGGCGAAGGTCTGGCGGGGGTACTCCTCGGGCGGGACGTCCTCGAACCAGACGAGCCGGTACGACAGCAGGCCGGCGTCGGCCAGCGCCGAGCGCACCTCGGGCTCGACGGTGCCGAGGTCCTCGCCGACCACCACGGCACCGGCACGGACGCTCTCGACGGCGAGGGTGGACAGCAGCTCGTCACCTCGGTACCGCACGTAGGCGCCGTCGGCCGGCCCGCCCCCCGGCGGGATCCAGTACAGGCGGAACAGCCCCATGACGTGGTCGATGCGCAGCCCGCCGCCACGGCCCCCCGTCGCCGCACCCCAGAGGCGGGCGAGGGGGGCGTACCCGGCATCGCGCAGGGCGTGGGGCACGAACGGCGGCAGGCCCCAGTCCTGTCCGGCGCGGTTGAACTCGTCGGGCGGAGCACCGACCCGCACGCCGTGGGCCAGCAGGTCCTGCATGACCCAGGCATCGGCCCCGTCGGGATCGACCCCGATGGCGAGGTCGGTGAGCAGGGGCAACGGCTCCTGGGCCCGCTGGAGCTGGTCGTCGAGCAGGAACTGGAGCCACGCCCAGAAGGCCACCCGGTCCGCACGAGCTGTGGCGAACTCGGCCACCGCCCGGCTGTCGGGGTGGCGGTGGTCCTCGGGCCAGGCGTGCCAGCCGGTGGCGTGGTGCTCCGCGAGGGCGCAGAAGCGGGCGTACGTCTCGAGGTCGGCGCCCATCTGCGTCCGCCAGCGGTCGAACCGCAGGTCGGCGTGGCGGTCGGCCCACAGCGCCTCGAGGGCCCGCCGCTTGAGGGCCCAGACCGCGTCCCGATCGACGAGCGGTCCGTCGTTGAGCTTGCGACCCGAGGCGCCGAGCGCGGCGACCGCCGGGGTGCCCGCGGCACCGGCGACGTCCTCGATCCGCAGCGCCAGCGGGTTGCCCCACCGCCGGCTCGACGGGAAGTAGGGGCTGGGCTCCACCCGGTCGAGCGGCAGGGGTGCGTGGAGCGGGCTGACGGCCACCATGCCGGCGCCGCGCCCGGCGGCCCACGTGCCCACCGAGCGCAGGTCGGCGAGGTCGCCGATGCCCCAGCTCCCGGCCGAGCGGCAGGCGGGCAGCTGGACGGCCAGGACCCAGGTACGCAGGTCGTCGGGAAGGTGGCAGCGCCCGGGCGTGACGATCAGGCGCGTGGTCGGACCGCCGTCCAGCGGGTGCAGGTCGTGGTAGCCGATGGGGAGGTCGGGCGGCAGAGCTCCCTCGGCGCGGACGGCGCTCCCGTCCTCGAGGCGCAGCTCGCACGGGCCGAGCAGCGGTTCCGCCACGCCGGTGCGGACGACCCACAGCGGCCGGGACGGCTCGGGGGGCCGTTCGGGATCGCCGGTCATGGCCAGCCGCAGGGCGGTGCGCGTCTCGGGTGCCGTGGCGTGCCAGGTGCCGTGCACGTCGAAGTACCCGTCGTCGATGCCCCAGGGGTCCGTGGCCATCGGCGCGCACGGTACCGGGTTCCCGTCCGACCGAGCGCCGGACGGCGCCACCACTGGGGGGTGCTGATCACGCGGCGTGCGGGTCGCCGGCGAGACGTGCGCAGGCATGGCTCCGCAGGCTCCTAGACTCACCTGCATGTCCCGGTCGTCCGTGGAGCGGCGGCTCAGTCAGGTCTCCCTGCGGCTCCGGCAGCTGCGCGACGAGCTGGCGGTCAGCGCCGAGCAGCTCGATCACCTCGCCGACGCCGCCGACGACGCGCGCCTGCGCTCGCTCGTGTCCGAGACCCCCGTCGCCGACCACGACCACCGCGAGGCCGAGCGTCACGCCGACGCCATGCGCCGCCACCGCGCCAAGGTCGAGGCCGAGATCGCGCGGCTGGAGCGCGATCAGGACGCGCTGCTCGACCGGTTCGTGGCCGAGTCCAAGTCGCGCTAGAACGCATCACGGAGATCGAAAGGAACGCCTTGGCAACACGCGTCGTCATCGCCGAGGACGAGGCCATCATCCGCCTCGACCTGAAGGAGACCCTCGAGGAGGAGGGCTACGAGGTCGTCGGCGAGACGGGTCGTGGCGACGAGGCGGTGAGGCTCGTGCGCGAGCTCGAGCCCGACCTCGCCATCCTCGACATCAAGATGCCGGGCCTCGACGGGCTCGCTGCGGCCCGCGAGATCGCCGGCGAGCGCCGCGCCGCGGTCCTGATCCTCACCGCGTTCAGCCAGCGCGACCTCATCGAGCAGGCCCGCGATGCCGGGGCGCTCGCGTACCTGGTCAAGCCGTTCGAGCGCAGCGAGCTCGTCCCCGCGGTCGAGGTGGCGCTGGGCCGGTTCAAGGAGATCCGGGCGCTGCACGACCAGACCGCCAGCCTCGAGGAGCAGCTCGAGACCCGCAAGGTCGTCGACCGGGCCAAGGGCAAGCTGATGGACGAGTTCGCCCTGAACGAGAGCGCCGCGTTCGCCTTCATCCAGAAGCGGGCGATGTCCGAGCGGGTGACCATGCGGGCGATCAGCCAGCGGGTGATCGACGGCGACATCAAGCCCGACGCCTAGCCTGCCTGCATGGCCGGCGATCCGCTGCTCCTGATCGACGGGAACTCCCTCACCTACCGCGCCTTCTTCGCCCTGCCGACCGACCTGGCCACCGCGTCGGGGCAGGTCACGAACGCGGTGTTCGGGTTCACGTCGATGCTCATCAACCTGATGCGCGACCACGGGCACCGGCGCATGGCCGTGGCGTTCGACCGGCCCGAGCCGACGTTCCGCCACGAGCGCTACGACGAGTACAAGGCCAACCGCTCCGCGGCCCCCGACATCCTGCGCCAGCAGATGGGGCTCGTGCGCGAGGTCGTCGAGACGCTGGGCATCACGGTGCTCGACCTGGCCGGCTACGAGGCCGACGACATCATCGCCACGCTGGCGACCCAGGGCCGCGACGCCGGGCTCGACGTCATCGTCGTCACCGGCGACCGCGACGTGTACCAGCTCGTCGAGGACCCCCACGTCAAGGTGCTCTACAACCGCCGCGGCGTGTCCGACTACGTGATGTACGACGAAGAGGGCATCGAGGGCCGCACCGGCGTACACCCTCGCCTGTACCTCCAGTACGCCGCGCTCCGCGGCGATCCGTCCGACAACCTGCCGGGCGTGCCCGGCGTGGGCGAGAAGACGGCGGCCAAGCTCATCAACTCGTACGGCGGCATCGACGGCATCTTCGAGCACCTCGACGAGCAGACGCCCAAGCTGCGCACGAACCTCGCCGAGCACGAGCCGAGCATCCGCCAGAACGCCGAGCTGATGCAGCTGATCTGCGACGTCCCGATCGGTGTCACCGTCGACGACCTCGACCGCAAGGACCCCGACGTCGACGAGGTCCGCCGGCTGTTCGACTTCCTCGAGTTCCACAGCCTCGCCGAGCGGCTGACCGAGGCCCTGGGCGAGGACCTCGGGGTGGGCGGGCCGCCGACCGAGGTGCTCGAGGCCGAGGTCACGACCGTCGAGACACCCGCCGACGCGGTGCGCATCCTCGGCGAGGTGCGAGCGGGGGGAGCCGGCGAGCCGCTGGCGGTCGCCGCGGCGTGGGAGGGCAGCGAGGGCCGCACGCCGCTCGAGGGCCTCGCGGTGGTCACCGACCCCGGCACCGGCGACGTGGCCTGGCTCTCCGCCCAGATGCTGGCCGACGGCGAGGTCAAGGCCGCCCTGCGCGACCTGGTGGCGGCGCCCGGCGCCGGCGGCCGGCCCCTCGCCGCCCACCAGGCCAAGGCGGTCATGCGGTCGCTGCTCGACACCGGTGTCGACGTCCGGGCGCTGGCCCTCGACACCGCCATCGCCGCCTACCTGCTCGACCCGGCCGAGTCGCGCTACCTGCTCGACGAGGTGCTGCGCCGCTACGCCAAGGTCGAGCTGCCCACCGACGGCGCCGCCGCCGAGGGCCAGCTCGACCTCGACGGCTCGGGCATCAGCGTGGCGCTGCGCACCGCCCGGCACGCCCTGGCGGTCGAGCGCCTGATCGAGCCGCTGACCCGGGCGCTCGAGGACCAGTCGCTGCGCCAGCTCTACGACGACATCGAGGTGCCGCTCGTCCGCGTCCTCGCCCGCATGGAGCACGCCGGCGTCGGGGTCGACGCCGCCGAGCTGCGGGCGTTGCGCGACAAGCTCACGTCCGAGGTCGAGCGGCTGCGCCAGGCCATCTGGGACGACGCCGGCGTCGGCGAGTTCAACGTGAACTCGACGCCGCAGCTCCGCGAGATCCTCTTCGACAAGTTGGGCCTCGCGCCGCAGAAGAAGACGAAGACGGGGTACTCCACCGACGCGTCGTCGCTCGAGAAGCTGGCCGGCCAGCACCCGATCATCGACCACCTGCTCGCCTACCGCGAGGTCGAGAAGCTGCGGTCGACGTACGGCGACGGCCTCCTGGCCGAGGTGGCGCCCGACGGCCGCATCCACGCCACGTTCAACCAGACCGTGGCCCGCACCGGCCGGCTCTCGTCCGACCAACCCAACCTGCACAACATCCCGGTCCGCAGCGACGTGGGTCGCGAGTTCCGGCGGGCGTTCGTGCCGGCGCCGGGCTGCGAGCTGCTGGTGGCCGACTACAACCAGATCGAGCTGCGCTGCATCGCCCACCTGGCGCAGGATCCCGGCCTCATCGAGAGCTTCAACGCCGGCCGCGACATCCACACCGAGACGGCGTCGCGGGTGTTCTCGGTCGAGCCGGGCGACGTCACGATCGACCAGCGGTCCAAGGCCAAGATGGTCAGCTACGGGCTGGCCTACGGCATGGAGGCCTACGGGCTCGGCCAGCGGCTGAACATCCCCACCGAGGACGCGGCGGTCATCCTCGGCGCCTACTTCGAGGCCTTCCCGTCGGTGCGCGACTACATGGACCGCACGGTGGCCGAGGCCCGCGAGCGGGGCTACACCGAGACCCTCTTCGGCCGGCGCCGGCAGATCCCCGAGCTGTCGTCCCCGAACTTCCGCATCCGCCAGGCCGGCGAGCGCCAGGCGATGAACGCCGGCATCCAGGGCCTCGCCGCCGACATCTTCAAGGTGGCGCTCGTCCGCATCGAGACGGCGATCGAGGACACCGGCATGGACAGCACGCTCATCCTCCAGGTCCACGACGAGGTCCTGCTCGACGTGCCGCCGGCCGAGCACGACGCGGCCGCCAAGCTCGTCGTCGAGGCCATGTCGGGGGCGGTCGAGCTCAGCGTGCCGTTGGAGGTCAACCTCTCCTTCGGCAAGACCTGGGCCGACGCCAAGGGCTGACCGGCTCGTTCCGGCGTCGTCAGCCCGACGTGGCCAGCGCGTCGGCGATCGGGGTGTCGCCCGAGCTCACCTCGAACGTGCGGCGGACAGCCAGACCCTCGGTGAGCAGCGACGCCAGCGCGGCGGCGACGTCGTCGCGGGGCACCGTGCCGCGGTGGTCGAGGTGCTCCGCCACCGTGACGCGGCCGGTCCCCGGTTCGTCGGTCAGCGACACCGGCCGCACGATCGTCCACGCCAGGTCGCTCGCCCGGAGCGCCTCGTCGGCGTCGGCCTTGGCCTGCAGGTACTCGCGCATCGGTCCCTGGCCCTCCTCGGGCCGGTCCGCCCCGATCGACGACACGATCACGTAGCGGTCGACGTCAGCGGCCTGCGCGGCGGCGATCAGCTTCACCGCCGACCCGTAGTCGACCGTGCGCTTGCGCTCGGGCCCGCTGCCCGGGCCGGCGCCCGCCGCGAACACGACGGCGTCGGCGCCGCGCACCGCGTCGGCCAGCTCGGTCACGCCGGCCAGCGCCTCCAGGTCGAGCACCACGGGCTCGGCGCCCGCGGCCTCGACGTCCGCGGCGTGGTCGGGGTTGCGGATGATCGCCCGCACCCGGTGTCCGGCGCCCGACAGCAGGCGCTCGAGGCGCAGGGCGATCTTCCCGTGGCCTCCGGCGATGGCGACGTCCATGCCCGCCAGCCTGCCAGGCGCGAGGGGTGCTCCGTCAGGCCTGGCGGGCATGGGTGCCAGGATCGGGGCGTGCCCGAGTCCCACGATCACTGGTTCGAGCCCGTCGCCGACCACCTGGGCGGCGCCTACCTGCGCTACTCGTTCACCAAGGGCACGGAGCAGGAGGTCGGGTTCCTCGTCGAGGCGCTGCAGCTCGGCCCGGGCATGCGGGTGCTCGACGTGGGGTGCGGCCCCGGCCGGCACGCCCACGCGCTGGCCGCCCGGGGGATCGAGGTCGTCGGCGTCGACATCAGCCAGCGGTTCGTCGACCTGGCGGCGCAGGGTGCGCCGCCCGGCGCCACGTTCCTGCGGGCCGACGCCCGGGCCCTGGCGTTCGACGCCGAGTTCGACGCCGCCATCTCGCTGTGCCAGGGCGCCTTCGGTCTGGCCGGTGGCCCTGGCGCCCCGCTCGACGGAGACGGCGCCGTGCTCGACGGCATCGCCAGGGCGCTACGACCGGGAGGCGTCGTCGCCGTGTCGGCGTTCTCGGCCTACTTCCAGCTGCGGTACCTCGAGGACGCCGACAGCTTCGGCGCCGAGGCAGGCGTGAACCACGAGCGCACCGAGGTGCGGGACGAGCAGGGGAGCGCGACCGAGGTCGACCTGTGGACCACCTGCTTCACCCCGCGGGAGCTCCGCCTGCTGGCCGACCGGGCCGGGCTGCGGGTGCGGGACCTGTGGTCGGTCACCCCCGGGGAGTACGCCGCGGCGCCACCGTCGATCGAGACGCCCGAGTTCCTCCTGGTGGCCGAACGCCCCGGTGCTTGACGGCCGGCCGAGCGGGGACCGCAGGTCGCTGCGAACGAGAGGCGTCGAAAGTCCGCCACGGGCCGTAGCGGCCGATGGGAAGTGCCTGCTAGCCTTGCCGTCCGCGCTCGACGAGCGCGCCCCTGCCATCCGTCGCGCCCCGCGAGGCGGTGCCGCAACCTATCCCCTGTTCCCAACGAAAGCCTGTTTGTTCGTGTCCGACGTCCAGCCCACCGACCCCACCGCTCCCGAGCCCGGCACCGCGCCGGCCGCGCCCGCCGAGGAGGCGCAGGCGCCCGAGAACGGCTACACCCCCCGCCAGATCGTCGACGACGATCTGGGCGTCAGCTTCGCCGACGCCATCGACGCCACCCTCGTCTCCGTCGAGGACGGCGCGATCGTGACCGGCACGGTGGTGCGGGTCGACCGTGACGAGGTCCTCCTCGACATCGGGTACAAGTCCGAGGGCGTGATCCCCAGCCGCGAGCTGTCGATCCGCAACGACGTCGACCCCAACGAGGTCGTGTCGATGGGCGACGAGATCGAGGCGCTGGTCCTCACCAAGGAGGACAAGGACGGCCGTCTCGTCCTGTCGAAGAAGCGGGCGCAGTACGAGCGGGCCTGGGGCGACATCGAGCGCATCAAGGAAGAGGACGGGGTCGTCTCGGGTCCGGTCATCGAGGTCGTCAAGGGCGGCCTCATCCTCGACATCGGCCTGCGCGGCTTCCTGCCCGCCTCGCTCGTCGAGCTGCGCCGGGTCCGCGACCTGCAGCCGTACGTCGGCAAGTCGCTCGAGGCCAAGATCATCGAGCTCGACAAGAACCGCAACAACGTCGTCCTGTCGCGCCGGGCGTGGCTCGAGGAGACCCAGCGCGAGCAGCGCGAGGACTTCCTCGCCAACCTCAAGCCGGGCGAGGTCCGCAAGGGTGTCGTGTCGAGCGTCGTGAACTTCGGCGCCTTCGTCGACCTGGGCGGCATGGACGGCCTGATCCACGTGTCCGAGCTGTCCTGGAAGCACGTCGACCACCCCGGCTCGGTCGTGGCCGTCGGCGACGAGGTCGAGGTGCAGGTGCTCGACGTCGACCTGTCCCGCGAGCGCATCAGCCTGTCGCTCAAGGCCACCCAGCAGGATCCGTGGCAGGAGTTCGCCACCAGCCACCGCGTCGGCGAGCTGGTCTACGGCCGGGTCACCAAGCTCGTGCCGTTCGGTGCGTTCGTCCAGGTGGGCGACGGCATCGAGGGCCTGGTCCACATCTCCGAGATGTCGGCCCACCACGTCGACCTGCCCGAGCAGGTGGTCACCCCCGGCGAGGAGCTGTGGGTCAAGATCATCGACCTCGACCTGCAGCGTCGCCGCATCAGCCTGTCGATCAAGCAGGCGGCCGAGGGCGGCATCGTGGCGGCCGAGTACCAGGAGCACTTCGGCGAGCACGCCTACGACGACCAGGGCAACTACATCGGCGTCCCTGCCGAGCACTCGCCCGAGGCCGACGAGGCCTGGGCCGAGTACTACGCCGAGTCGGGCGAGCAGCCCCCCGCGGCCGAGCCTGCGCCCGGCGCGACTGCCGACGAGCCCGCGCCCGCCGCGAGTGCCGACGAGCCCGCGCCCGCCGCGGCGGCTGACGAGCCCGCCGCCGACGTGGCCGAAGCGGCCGACGAGGAGTAGGCGGTCCCACACCGTCTCGTTCGAAGCGGGGGCCTCGGCCCCCGCTTCGTCGCGTCGGGGCCAGGGCACTAGCGTCCGCTGCCGTGCTGGTCATCGGGCTCACCGGGGGAATCGGGTCGGGGAAGTCGTCGGTGTCGGCCCTGCTGGCCGAACGGGGAGCGGTGGTGGTCGACGCCGATGCCATCGTGCGGGAGGTGCAGCAGCCCGGCACGCCCTGTGTTCGCCGGCCATGGTCGAGCGGTTCGGTCCGGGGATCGTCGACGCCGGCGGCGCGCTCGACCGGGCGGCGGTGGCCGACGTGGTGTTCAACGACAGCCAGGCGCTGGCCGACCTCAACGACATCGTGCACCCGGCCGTCGGCAAGGAGATCGCCGACCGCATGGCGGCGCTGGCCGAGACCGACGAGATCGTGGTCCTCGACGTGCCGCTGCTCGTCGAGTCGAAGAACGCCTACCCCGTCGCCGGCCTGCTGGTGGTCGACGTCGATCCCGAGGTGGCGGTGCGGCGCCTCGTCGAGCACCGGGGCATGCGCGAGGGCGACGTCCGGGCCCGCATGGCCCGCCAGGCCACCCGCGCCGAGCGGCTGGCCCGGGCCGACCACGTCGTGGACAACAGCGGCACCCCCACCGACCTGCAGAAGCAGGTCGACGAGGCGTGGCGCTGGATCGAGACCCTGCGGGCGGGGTGAGACCCCGTCCGTCGACCGTCAGGGGTCGACCGGGACGGTGGACATCTCCGTCCCGTCGACGTCGACGAACGTGACCGCACGGGGAGCGGCGCCGTCGGCGATCGCCATGACGTAGTACGGCGGCGCCTCGTCGGGGCCCGTGACGGTCTGGGCCTCCTCGATCTCGCCGTCGGTCGTGTACCGGCCGACGGCGCCGTCGGGCATCACTCGAAGCGGTCCTGCACCGGGACCTGGCCGGCGGCGACCATCTCCTCGTCGGACAGCAGCGTGTCGCCGCTTCTCCCGAGGCGGACCAGGCGGGCCCACTCGTCCTCGGCCGCCGGCCGGAGGCTCTCGGCCATCGCCCGGGCCTCGTCCTCGCTCGGGCCCGAAGGTCTGCACGAGGATCAACATGCCCGGGGCCTCCTCCCAGACGAGCGTCGAGACGAGACAGGCCCTCGGACCCCGGAACGATGCCCTCGCCGTCGTCGAACCCGCGGCAGCTCGTACGAGCCGGACCCATCCCGGGCGGCCGCGCAGCTCCGTCGCGGTGCCGGCCCCGCTGACCCAGCGGAGGACGGCGAGATCCGCTCGCATCTCCGCTGAACTCCGCCACGAACGCGTGCCCCGAAGCGCTGTACTCGTCGGGCATGGTAGGCGGCCACGTGGCCGTCGCTGGTCGTTGGGGTCGCTGCACCGGCGGTCCGAGCGCCGGTGAGGTCCCGAAGACACGTCGTCGACCGGACGGCGGCGACCGGCGCCAGGGGCCCGGCGAAGGCCGTCGGGCAGTGGGCTCGAGGTCGACCGTGCCGGCGTCGGCATCGACGGCCAGGCCCTCGGCGATCGACCTGGAGCTGGTCCAGAGGTCGAGGGTCCGCGATCGCGACGCTGACCGTGAGGCCCTCGGAGCCTCCTCCCAGAGCAGGCGGACGACGCCTACGGGCATGCACGTCCGTCGACGAGCCCGGTCGTGGCCGCGGACCGTGGACGGGGTCAGTCGCCGCCGTCGCTGGTACAGTGAGTCGGGGTCGACGGGGTCAGTCAGTGATGTAGAGCGCCAGGTCGGCTCTCGGCGAAGGGGTCGTCCGCCGAGGGATCGCCGTACACGCTGATCGACTGCCCCGGCCCGGCGTCGGCGTCGGTCGGGCAGCTCGACGACGCCGGCGGGTCGCGACGCCCTCCGGGCACGACGTCGGGGACCAGCCGGGCCACCGCCGATCCGCTGGCCACCGTGCTCTCGCCGTCACCGTCGCGCACGGCCAGGACCGTGACCGTGCCCGCCGTCAGCGCCGCCACGGCCACCACCCGGCGACCACGCCGGCGAGGGGGCGGAGGCTACGGGGCGGAGCGGCGGGGGAGAGCCGCTCCGACGCCCGGACGAGGGAGTCGCCGGCAGCACGCATGCGGGTGTCGAGGTCCACGGTCATCGATCCAGCTCCTCTACGGTCCGGTCGCCGAGCGACGGCGGGTCGGTGGGGCGGGCGCCAGCAGCCGGTTCGGCCGGTGCGGTCGGGGCGGGCCGGCTCGCCGGGACCGCCGACGTCGTGGCCGAGCGTGCGGGCCAGCGACCGCCTGGCCTGGTGGAGGTGGGCCTTCACCGTTCCCTCGGCGCACCCGAGGATGGCGGCGATCTCGACCACCGCCCGGTCGTCGACGTAGTGGAGGGCCACCACCTGTGCCTGGCGCCGGGGCAGGGCGCGGACCGCCCGCCACACCGCCTCGTCGTGCTCGGGCAGCGCGTCGGGAAGCTCCCGCCGGGCGCCGAGCCTGGCCAGCGCGAGCCCCTCGGCGACCCGCCGGCGCACCACGCTCACCGCGCGGTTGACGACGACGCGGCGCAGCCATGCCGCCGGGTCGGCGTACGTGCCGATCTCGTCCCAGCGGCGGTGCGCGGCCAGGAACGCCTCCTGCGCCAGCTCCTCGGCGGCGGCGCGGCTGCCGGAGAGCCCGTGTGCCAGGGCGACGAGCCGGCGGTAGTCGCTCCTGTAGAGCTCCTCGAAGGCCCGCTCGCTCGCCGGTTCCGCGCCGCCGGGCTGCTGGGTCGCCCCGGGCCCTCGTCCCGCGTCGGTCACCGCCCTGTCTCCCTCCCGGTCAGTGCCCACACTGCTCACTCGCCGCACGGCCGCCCCGGGTTTAGTCGCGGCGTTGCCCGTCGGCCGGCTGTGGAGCAGGTGCTTCCCCGCCGAATTCCCCCGCGTGGGCTGTGGCGAACGCCCTGTCGGCCCGGGCTCTGAGCCTCAGGCCGGGGCGACGTCGACCGACACGGTGAGGTGCTGCTCCGCGGGCGGCCCGAAGACCACTCCCCGGACGGGCACCACATCGGTGTAGTCGCGACCCCAACCGACGGTCACGTGGCGGTCGGGCTGCACCAGGCCGTTCGTGGGATCGAGGTCGACCCATCCGCCGCCGGGGACGAACACGCCCACCCAGGCGTGCGAGGCGTCGGCGCCGACCAGGCGGATCTGGCCGGGCGGGGGCACGGTCTCGAGGTAGCCGCTGACGTAGCGGGCGCCGAGCCCCATCGCCCGCAGCGCACCCAGCAGCAGGTGGGCGAAGTCCTGGCAGACGCCCCGCCGCTCGGCCAGGACCTCGGTCACCGGGGTGCTGACGTCGGTGGCGCCCGGCACGAACTCGAAGGAGGCGAAGATGCGGTGCGACAGCGCGGCCACGGCCTCGCCGAGCGGGCGGCCCGGGGTGAGGTCGTCGGCCGCGAAGGCGAGGAGCTCGGGTCCCCGGACCACGAGCGGTGAGTCGAGGCGGCACAGGCGGGCCAGCAGGCCATCGGGACCGTCGCTCGTGGTGGTGGCGGCGACGGCCTCCTCCCAGGGCCGGTCCCACAGGCCCCCCGGGAGACCGCGGGTGCGGATCGCCACCTCGCTGGCCGCGGTGACCTCGAGGTGGTCGTGGGGGCCGTCGAGCGCCAGGTACGTGACGGTGTTGCCGAAGCCGTCGACGTGGCTGCGCCCCAAGGTGGGCTCGGGCACCGCGGTCACGTCGGACGAGCCGACATCCTGGTAGGGGAGCGACCGCGGCGTCAGGCGGGCGATGGTGTGGCCCGATGCCACCGGGGTGTCGTAGGAGTACGTCGTGCGGTGCGTCACCCGGTAGCGACGGGTGGTGCCGGCGGTGGGGGGTCGGGTGTCGGTGTCCATGGTGCGGAGCGGCGGGATCGTCGCCGGCTCGGGGGCGGTCACCGTACCCGTCGCGGCCGCTCGCTGAACCACCCACGCGGCACCAGGTCTCCCACCTCGAGGACGGGCTGGCGCACCGACACCACGAGGGCGCCCACCGGCCCCAGCCCGTCGTGACCGCCGCCGGAGCCCAGCGGGAGCCGGGCATCGAGGCGGTGCTGGGCCGAGCGCACCGCGGCGAGCTGGGCTCGGCGGGCCGACCGGTCGGGCAGGTCGTGGAGGTCGAGGGCCAGGCCGTCGAGCTGGAACCGCACCGACCGCGGGTTGTCGCGATCGGCGAGGAGCAGGTCGCCGAGCGCGTCGAGGGTGATGTCGGTGCGGTGCCGCCGCCGGTAGGCGACCAGGCTCTCGTTGGCCGCCAGCGCGATCTCGCCCCGCATGGCCAGGGCGTCGTCGTCGACCGCGGGCTCGAACAGCGCCTCCACGAGGCCGAGGACGAGGAGTGCCCGTTCGAGCCGCCGCCCGATGTCGAAGAAGCGCCAGCCGGGGCCGCGGACGACCGTCTCGTTGGCCAGGCCGGCCAGCGCCGCCAACGCCACCAGGACGCGGTCGAGCGCCTCGGTGATGTCGAACGTGGCCAGCGACTCGGCGTCGGTCGTGACCCTGTCGAGGGCGGCGGCCTCGGCATCGAGCAGGGTGAGCAGGTTCCACGTCCGAGCGGACAGCAGCTGTCGCGCGGTCCGGGCGTTGGCGACGGTCGCCCGCAGGCTGGGAACCACCGCACCCGCCCGCCCGCCGAGGGCGCGGCGCACGTCGCTGTCCAGGTCGTGGGCCGCCGCGGGGCCGTCCGCCGTGTCGCGTTCGGCCTCGCCCAGGCCGCCGCTGACGGCGCGCAAGGCCCGGGCGGCGGCGTCGAGGTCGGTCGGCTCGGGGGCGGACCCCGCCACCCGCGTCAGTGCGATCACTGCGGTTCTGGCGGCCATCTCGGCCCGCTCGGCCATGCGACCCGTCCAGTACATCGCCTCCGCGGCACGGGTCGGCAACGACCGGCGCAGGTCGATCTGGGGGATCGCACGCGTGGCGGACCGCGGTCGGCGGTCACGGCTGTCGGGGTCGAGCACCCACACGTCCTTGCCGGTACCCGTGGGCCGCCCGGCGAACGGGGTGCGGCCGTCGAGCAGGCGGGCGTGACCACCGGGCAGCGCCACCGGTCCGTCGGGGGCGAGCGCGACCTGGGTCCGCAGCACCAGGGGACCCGGGCGGAGCCCGCCGTCCACCAGTCGGGGCGCCGTCGCCGCGCTGACGACCTCTTGGGCGACGTAGCGCTCGGGCCGGGCCGCGATGCGTGCCAGCCAGGTCGCCAGGTCCACGTCGGACAGGTCCGCGGCCGCCGCGGGCGCGGCGGGCGTTCGCGGGTCGGTGTCGTGCAGCACGTAGCGCCCGGGGTCGGACTCGACCACCCGGCGCCGGTCGGGGTCGCCGCACCACAGCGTGGGGACGGACGGCAGGTCGAGCGGCCGGCCGGTCAGGAACCGGGCGGCGTCGTCGAGGAACGGCTGCAGGGCGACGCTCGCCGCAGCGCCCGAGCCGTGCGGGTTGACGATGGCCACGCCGCCCCCGCGCTCGACCTCGACGGCCCCCGCCACGCCGGCGCCCGTGTACGACGCGTCCTCCACCGGGTCGAACGCGGTCTCGGGCACGCGGCGCAGCAGCACGTCGACCGGCTCGAGCCCGTCCAGCGACCGCAGCCACACCCGGCCGTCGCGCACCGCCACGTCGGCCCGCTCGGCGAGGTCGTAGCCGAGCTGGGTGGCGAGGTACGAGTCCTCGACGTACCCGGCGTCGTCGGGCGCACCGGTCACGACCACCGCACGGGGGCTGGATCGCCCCGACGGGGCGGCGGCGGCGAGCGTGGCCCGCAAGGCCGCGGTGTAGGCCCGGTGCGGGACCAGGCCGACGGACGGGTCGACCGGCGGCAGGACGCGGGCGCTGACGGACCGGGCGAGCAGCGCGTGCCCGTCCCCCGACGGGACGTCGGTGACGTCGGCCGCGACGCGGGCCCGGCCCTCGTCGTCGACCACCACGTCGGCGCCGACCACGCACAGCCGCGCCCTCGGGTCCGTCCCCCAGGACGACGCCAGCAGGCTGGTGTGCCCCGCGAGCGCCTCGATGGGGATCACGCCGGCCTGCAGCAGCCGGCGGGGTCCATGGAGATCGGCGACGACGTCGGCCAGGACCTCGGCCCGGGCCACCAGCCCGGCGGCGAGCTCGGCCCACACGGCCGCGTCCATCACGAACGGGACGATGTCGAGGCGCCAGGGGCTCACCGCGGTGGCGACGTCGGCGTTGAGGACCGCGCTGGCGCCCTCGGCGGCCATCAGCCGGTCGGCGGCTCGCTGGCGGCGGTCGAGCTCGTCACCGCCGAGCCCGAGCAGCGACCCCATGACGTGGTCCCAGGCGGGACGCCACGCACCGTCGGCGCCGGCCGCGAGGTCGAGCCGGTCGGCCGTGGGGTAGGAGAGACCGCCGACCGCCGGCTCCCGGTTCCCCCGGCTGTCTCCGGCCCCCGGGGACCGCACCCCGGTCGTCGTCGTCACGATCACTACTCTGTCCGAGCCTCCGCACCGGGACCGAACTCGTCGTCGCGCACGTCGATGGTGGCGGGCTCCTCGGGGGGCGGCGGGAAGTACGTCGCCCGGAGCTCGTCGTGCACGTCGGCGATCGCCACCTGCACGTCGTCGAGCCCGTCGTGGAGGGCGCCGAGCGAACCGTTGGCCACCGTGACCAGGGTGCGCATGGCCGACCGGGCCGCCATGTCGACCGCCTCCGACCGCGGCAGGCCGCCCACCACCGTCTCGATCTCGGCCAGGCAGTGGGCGATCGAGCCGGGGAAGTCGGGGTCGCGGAGCAGGAACGTGACGGTCGGGTGACCCGCGGCGGGCCCTCGCCGCCGCCGGTGGTAGGCCTGCAACCCGGACAGCGAGCGCAGCACCGCCGCCCACTGCACCTCGTCGTGGGCGGCCGCAGCCTCGTCACCCTCCGCCGACTGGGACAGCAGGGCGACGGCCCGCACGTCGAGCACCCGGCTCGTCATGTCGGCCCGCTCGATGTGCCGGCCCAGGCGCAGCATCTGGTAGGCCTCGTCGCGGCTCATGGTGCCCGACACGATGCCCACGAAGCGCTGGCACTCCCCGATGACCTTGTCGAGGAAGCGCCCGCGGCTCCGTCGGTCGACCGCTTCGGTGTGGTGGCTGGTGGCGTACAGGTAGAGGTCGTTGAGCGCCTGCCAGGCCTCGCGCGGGATCACCTCGCGGGTGGTGCGCAGGTTCTCGCGCGCGGACACGACCGAGGACACGACGCTCGACGTGTTCTCGCGGTCGGCCAGCAGGAAGGTGATGATGTTGTGCTCGTCCGCGGTCGGGTACCGCTCGCGGAACGTCGCACCGCTGCCGGTGACGGCGAGCAGCGGCTCCCAGGTCAGCGGGACCGAGGTCGGCAGGTCGACCAGGAGGTGGGTGTGCTCGCCGATCACGCGGGCGGTGTCCTCGGCCCGCTCGAGGTAGCGCGCCGCCCAGTACAGGTGCTCGGCGACGCGCGAGAGCAACATCAGGCGCGGGGCACGTCGGCGGGGCGTGGGCTCAGCACTCGACCACCCAGGTGTCCTTGCTGCCGCCGCCCTGGGACGAGTTGACGACCAACGAGCCCTTCCGCAGCGCCACCCGGGTCAGGCCGCCGCGGGTCACGTAGCTCGAGCGCCCGGTGAGGATGAACGGCCGCAGGTCGACGTGGCGGGCTTCGACGCCCTCGTCGACGAGGGTGGGGGCCGTCGAGAGGGCCACGATCGGCTGCGCCACCCAGCGGCGCGGGTCGGCCTCGATCGCCCGGGCCACGCCGGCCAGGTCCTCGTCGGTGGCGCGGTCGCCGATCACCAGGCCGTAGCCGCCGCTCTCGTTGGCCGGCTTGATGACCAGGTCGCGCAGGTTGTCGAGCACGAACCGCCGCTCGTCCTCGTACAGGCAGCGGTAGGTGGGGACGTTGGGGAGGATCGGCTCGTCGTCGAGGTAGTAGCGGATGAGGTCGGGAACCCAGGCGTAGACGACCTTGTCGTCGGCGACGCCGGCGCCGGGCGCGTTGGCGATGGCCACGTTCCCGGCCCGCCACGCCCGCATCAGGCCCCGCACGCCGAGGGCGGAGTCGGGGCGCAGCTCGTCGGGGTCGAGGAACACGTCGTCCACCCGGCGGTAGATGACGTCGACCTGCTGGGGCCCGCTCACGGTGCGCATGTAGACGCACGAGTCGGCGCCCACGAACAGGTCGCGGCCCTCGACGAGGGGCAGCCCCATGCGGTGGGCGAGGAAGCTGTGCTCGAAGTACGCCGAGTTGAACACCCCCGGGGTGAGGACGACGACCGTGGGGTCGACGACCTCGTCGGGGGCGAGCGAGGTCAGCAGGCGGAAGAGCTGGTCGGGGTAGTCGTCGACGGGTTGGATGCTCTGGTGGGCGAACAGGTCGGCGAACGCCCGCTTGGACACGAGGCGGTTCTCGAGCAGGTAGCTGACGCCCGACGGCACCCGCAGGTTGTCCTCGAGGACGTAGACCCGGCCGTCGCAGTCGCGCACCAGGTCGCTTCCGCTGATGTGGGCCCACACGCCGTAGCGCGGCCGGACCCCCACGCACTCGGGCCGGAAGTTGGTGGCGTCGGCCAGCAGCTCGGCCGGGAAGACGCCGTCGGCGATCACCTGTTGCTCGTTGTACAGGTCGTCGATGAACTGGTTCAGCGCCTGCAGCCGCTGCACGAGGCCCGCCTCGATGCGCCGCCACTCGGTGGCGTCGATGACACGCGGGATGACGTCGAACGGCCAGGCGCGGTCGATGCCGCGCCCGTCGGAGTAGACGGTGAACGTGACGCCCATTGCCAGCATGTCCAGGTCGGCGGCGTCCTGACGGGCGGCCAGCTCGGCCATCCCGAGGCTCTCGAGGTGCTCGACGAGCGGGGCCGCGGCCCGTCGCGCCCGCCCGTCGGCCTGGAGCAGCTCGTCCCACAGCGCCGCCTCGGCGTCCTGGGCGGTGGCCTTGGCCCGGGAGGCGGTGTGGTCGGCGAGTGACACGCGGTGAAGTGTCGCCGTCACCTGTGTCGCGGCTGTTCGCCGTGTGTGACGCTCGTGTGAACGAGCCATGTCCCCACCGTGCCCCATGCGGGGAATCACTTCCAGGGGTGGCATCGTCTGGTGCTTCACTGGCTCGATGTCGTTCCCCCTGGCTCCTGCGCTGCTCACCGGCCTCGGCCTCGGTGCCCTCGTCGCCGCGCAGGTGGGGCCGGTGTCGCTGCTGTGCATCCGTACGACCCTGCGGTACGGGTTCGGCCCCGGGCTGGCGGTCGGCGCGGGTGCGGCCACGGTCGACACGTTCTACGGGGCGCTGGGGATGCTGGGCGCCGGTGCTCTCGTCACCGTGGCGCCCGTGCGCGTGGCGATGGGGGCGGTGGGCGCCGTGGTGCTCGTGGTGATGGGCGTGCGCACCCTGACGGCCGCCCAGCGGGTCCGGCTCGGGCTCGAGGTCCCGTCCGAGGTCGTCACGCCTGCACGGGCGCTGCGCACGTCCCTGGCCGCCACGGCCTCCAACCCGCTGACGATCGCGTCGTGGGCCACCGCGTTCGCCGCGGCCTCGACGGCGTCGGTCATCGGGGGCTGGGCCGACGCGGTGGCGCTGCTGTGCGGCATCGCCGCGGGCAGCGTCGGGTGGTTCGCCGTGCTGACGACAGGCGTCCTGCTCGCGGGCCGCCGCCTCGGTGACCGCTCCCTGCAGGCCGCCGACGCGGTCGCCGGGCTGGGGCTGGTCGGCTTCGGCACCCTGCTCGGGGTGCGCACCCTGCGCGACGGGTGACCGCACGGGCGCCTCTTCACCGGCGTCGATGTCACAGGCCGCCGATACAGTCCTGACGCGATGCCGGCGAAGCCGAACCCGTTCCGGATGGTCTCCGATTTCGAGCCCGCGGGTGACCAACCCGCGGCTGTCGCCGCGCTCAGCGCCGGCATCACCAACGGCGAGCGCTACCAGACGCTCCTCGGCATCACCGGCTCGGGCAAGAGCGCCACGATCGCCTGGACGATCGAGCAGGTGCAGAAGCCCACGCTGGTCCTCGCGCCCAACAAGTCGCTGGCGGCCCAGCTCGCCAACGAGTTCCGCGAGTTCTTCCCCGACAACCGTGTCGAGTACTTCGTCAGCTACTACGACTACTACCAGCCCGAGGCGTACATCGCCTCGAGCGACACCTACATCGAGAAGGACTCGTCGGTCAACGACGAGATCGACCGCCTGCGGCACTCGGCCACGGCGGCCCTGCTCACCCGGCGCGACGTCATCGTCGTCGCCTCGGTGTCGTGCATCTACGGCCTGGGCTCGCCGGCCGAGTACAAGGAGAACGTCCTCTACCAGCTGGTCGGCGACCAGATCGACCAGCGGGCGTTCCTGCGGCGCCTCGTCGACATGCAGTACGACCGCAACGACACGTACCTCGAACGGGGTCGGTTCCGGGTGCGGGGCGACACCATCGAGGTGCACCCGGCCTACGAGCAGACGATCCTGCGCATCGAGCTGTTCGGCGACGAGATCGAGCGCATCACCGAGGTCGACCCCACCACGGGCGAGCAGATCCGCTCCCTCGACGACCTGTGGATCTACCCGGCGACCCACTACGTGGCGGGCGACGAGCGGATGCAGGCCGCCATCGGGCGCATCGAGTCCGAGCTGGCCGAACGGCTGCAGTACTTCGAGCGCGAGGGGAAGCTGCTCGAGGCCCAGCGGCTGCGCATGCGCACGCAGTACGACCTCGAGATGATGCAAGAGGTCGGCTTCTGCAACGGCATCGAGAACTACTCGGGCCCCATCGACGGCCGTGGGCGCGGCGAGGCCCCCAACACGCTGCTCGACTTCTTCCCCGACGACTTCCTGGTGGTCATCGACGAGAGCCACGTGGCGGTGCCGCAGCTCCACGGCCAGTACGAGGGCGACCGCAGCCGCAAGGAGCAGCTCATCGAGCACGGCTTCCGCCTGCCGTCGGCGGCCGACAACCGCCCGCTCAAGTTCGACGAGTTCGTCGAGCGCGTGAACCAGGTGGTGTTCCTCTCGGCGACGCCGTCGTCGTACGAGCTCGACATCTCGTCCACCGTCGTCGAGCAGATCGTGCGCCCGACGGGCCTGGTCGACCCCGAGGTCATCGTCCGACCCACGAAGGGCCAGATCGACGACCTGCTCACCGAGGTGCGCAAGCGCATCGACCTCGACCAGCGGGTCCTCGTCACCACGTTGACCAAGAAGATGGCCGAGGACCTGTCCGAGTACCTGCTCGAGCAGGGCCTGCGGGTCCGCTACCTGCACTCGAACATCGACACGATCGAGCGCATCGAGATCCTGCGCGCGCTGCGCCTCGGCGAGTTCGACGTGCTCGTGGGCATCAACCTGCTGCGTGAGGGCCTCGACCTGCCCGAGGTGTCGCTCGTCGCCATCCTCGACGCCGACAAGGAGGGGTTCCTCCGCAGCGAGACGTCGCTCATCCAGACGATCGGCCGGGCGGCCCGCAACGTCGACGGCCAGGTCGTCATGTACGCCGACACGGTGACCGACTCGATGCAGCGGGCCATCGGCGAGACGCAGCGGCGCCGCCAGCTGCAGATCGCCTACAACGCCGAACACGGCATCGAGCCCCAGACCATCCGCAAGGCGGTCAACGACATCCTCGCCCACCTGCGCCCCGCCGAAGGTGCGCCGGTGCCGGGCGACGGTCGCCGCGGCCGGGGCCGGGCGGGCCGCACGCTGCGCGACGAGCTGGGCGATCTGCCGCCCACCGAGCTGGGCCGCCTCATCCAGACGCTCGAGGAAGAGATGCACGAGGCCGCGGCCGACCTGCGCTTCGAGTACGCGGCCCGCCTGCGCGACGAGGTGAACGAGCTCAAGCGCGAGCTGCGCGAAGCCGGGGTCTGACCCTCGATACGCCCCCGGGGCGGGCGGCGATCCACCCGCCCCGGTGCGTGGGCGTGCACTACGCTGCCGTGACGTTCGGCGACGGACCGTAGTGGGGTGGTGGTGTTCGTGCGGCGTGCGATCCTGATGGTGCTCGCGGTGACCGCGGCGGCAACCCTCGTCGGGTGCCCGCAGAACGTGGCGATCACCGTCCCACTCGACTGCGCCGGCACGCCCGGGTCCGTGACGGTCGCCGCGACGATGCCCCGTTCCGTGCCCTCGGGATCGGCCTTCCCCCTGACGATCGAGACCACCGGCGTGAACGGCGCCCTGGTGCTGTCGTTGACCAACGCGACACCGGAGGTCGTGGCGGTGCGCGGGACGAGCACGGTCCAGGTGGTGTCCACCGGTGCTGCCGATGCCGAGATCTCGCTGGCCTTGAGCCGTGTGCACACTGCTGTCCAGGTCGAACCGACCAACCCGAACGATTCGGGCTGGCGGCAGGTCATGTGCTCGCCGATCGGGCAGACCGAGGTGGGCTCGATCGCGACGACGGCACCGCAGCCGCCCTCGGACGCCGGGTCGACTCCCGTCGACGTCTCGTTCTTCACGTGGTGCACGGGGAGCACCCCTCTGGGCTCGTACGACGAGCCCGGCAGCTCTCGGGTGTCCGTGTCCGCACCCACGCACGTCAGCCCGGGCGAGACGTTCACGCTCTCCGACCTGGCGGTCGACGTGCCGGGCAGCGCCTACTACGGGATCGAGGTCTCCGGGGCCACCGTGCCGTCGGGCACCGGCTACGTGTCGCCGTCGACTCCGATCACCGTGACGGTCGGAGCCGGGGAGAACGTGGCTCTGACGTTCCGTGGCATCGCAAGCAGCTCCGGTGGGCCGCTCGCCGGTGGCTGCACACCGGTGGCGTCGGGCCACCTGGCGGCGATCCCCGTCGCCGCGGCGTCGGGCTGACCCCTCGGCGAGTCAGCCCGCCTCCAGCATCTCCTCCAGCAGACCGGCGTCGGCGACGCGCTCGTCCTCGTCGACGCGCTCGATCGTCGCGGCAGTGGCGAGCACAGGGGAGTTCGACCAGCCGTCATCGGGGAGCCGCCTGGCCGGCACTCGGGCGTCGCCGGCGCCTCATCGGGCGTTCGTAGCGTCCGGCCGGCATGTCCGGTCCCTCGATGGTGGAGCTCGTCGACACGGCCGCGCCGGCGGTGCCCCGCCCGACCACGCCGGCCCCGGCTTCCACGGGAGCCCGGCCCGACCGGCCCGAGCGACGGCTGCCCCGGCCGGGCTACGGCTGGTCGGTGGTGGGGGCCGTCCTGGTCGGGCTCGCTCTGCGGGCCTCGATCGGGCTCACCGACGACGCGCCGACCACCGACGAGGTGGCCTACATCGCGTCGGGCACGGCGCTCGTCGACGGCGACGGGTTCGTCCGCGCCGGCCATCCCGAGCTCCACTTCCCGCCGCTGGTCCCGTGGCTGCTCGGGAGCGTGGGCCGGGTGCTGGGCGACCCGCACACCGCGGCTGTCGTGCTCACGTGCCTCGCCGGGGCAGCCGTCGTCGTCCCCGTGGCGGTGCTGGGCCGCCGGCTGGCCGGCGACGTCGGGGGTGTGGCCGCGGCGTGGACGGCTGCGGTGGCTCCTGGCCTCGCCACCCTCCCGGCGACCCGGGGCGCCGGGTCGGAAGCCGAGTACACGCTGCTCGTCGTGGCCGCGGTCGCGCTGGCGATCGCCGGGGCGTGGCCGCCGTCCGGGGCGACGGCGCCGAGGTGGCGGTCGGACGCGCACCTGGCCGGGGCGGGTCTGCTCGTGGGCCTCGCGTACCTGACCCGTCCCGAGGGCCTCGCCCTCGCCCTGCCGCTGGGCGCCGTGGCGGCGTTCGCCGGCTCGCGGGCGTCGAGAAGGCGAGAGGCGGAGGCCGGTACCCGCCGCGGCGGCTGGGCTCGCGGACCCGTGCGGGGTGCGTCGGTGGCGGGCGCGACGCGGGCCGCACTCGTCTTCGCCCTCCCGCTCCTGGTCTGCGTCGTGCCCTACGCCAGCTACCTCCACACGCACACGGGCGAGTGGCAGCTCACGGCGAAGTCCCAGGATGCGTCCATCGAGGCGTGGCACGCGGTGGCCCGCGGCGACCGCGAGGCCCGCGACCGGGTGCTGTACGCGCTCGACGAGACCGGGCTCCGGTTCGACGGCGAGCGGGCGCCGCTCACCACGCTGGCCCGGCGTGACCCGGCGGGCTACGGCCGCATCGTGGCCACCAACGTCTCGATGCTCGGCAAGGACCTGGCCGGCTGGTGGCTCCTGCCGCTGCCGCTGTGGGGCCTGGCGGCGTGGGCGGCCGTCCGCCATCGTCGCCATCGTGGCGTCACCGTCGTCGTGGCGGTCGGGGCGATGCCGGTCGTCACCGCGCTGGCCTTCTTCGTGCAGCCCCGCTACCTGGTGGTCACGGGGGCGATGGCCTGCGTGTTGGTGGGCGTCGGCGTCGCCACCCTCGGCCGTCGGTGGCGCCGGGTCGCCTTGGCGGGTGTGCTGGGTCTGTCCCTGGCCGCGTCCCTCGTCACGTTCGTCGGCCCGGCAGGGTGGTGGCACCCGACCGACCACACCGACCAGCAGGCCGCCGGCGAATGGATCGCGGCGCGGACCGAGCCAGGCGACCGGCTCATGACCCGCAGCTTCGTGGTCGCGCACTTCGCTCGGCGGGACGCGGTGGCGGTGCCGTACACCGACCTCGACGGCATCGTCTCGCTGGCCCGCCACTACGGCGTGCGGTACCTCGCGGTCGACGAGACGAGCGCCAGCCGGGTGCGACCTCAGTTGTTGCCGCTCCTCGACGACCGGCCCGATGCGGGGTTGCGGGTCGTGTACGAGGCGACCGCCGAGGGCCGCACGACACGTGTGTTCGCGTTGGATCCGGCACCACCGCCCTCGACCGAGGACGGCCCCACCCTCGGGTTCATGGGCGACGCGGGCTGATCCCGGGCCGCGGCCCGGTCGCCGGACGGCTGCGCCGTCCGGTTGCGTCGAACCCCGGGACCGCGCCGGCTGGTCGGCGCGCGATCTCCCGCGAAACCCGCACCGGGGCGGCGCGATCCGGGGCATGATAGGTGAACTCCAGCTGGCTGTGAGGTGTCCTCGAGGCGAACCTCGCTGCCGTGTCGTGCTCCGTCCGGCCCCTGCGGCGAGCGATGCCGGGCACCGCGCTGCTGCCGGGAGCGATGGATGTCCCGAGCTGGAGGAACGAGCGATGAGCAACGTCCGCTACGAAGAGATCGCGGTGGCCGAGGACTTCGACAAGGTCCGCGACCGCACCCCCGAGGCGCAGGCCGTGTGGTGTCGTCACGCCGCCGCCTACCTGCCCGACGCGCCTCCGCCCGACGTTGTCGACATCGGCGCCGGCACCGGCATCTGGGCTGTGGCCTTCGCGGAGACGCTTGGCATGCGCGTGCGTGCGGTCGAGCCGTCCCGTGGGATGCGGGCTCGTGCGGAGGCAGCACGTCCGCACCGCCTCGTCACCTACGCCGAGGGCTCGGTCGAGCGCCTGCCGCTCGATGACGACGCCGTCGGCGCGGCATGGCTGTCGACGGTCGTCCACCAGTTCCCCGACCTGGCGGCCGCGGCGGCGGAGATCCGCCGCGTGGTCGAGCCCGGCGGCACCGTCCTGATCCGCGGGGGCTACCCCGGTCGCCAGGAGGAGATCGAGCTGTTCCACCTGTTCCCCGACGCCATGCGACTCGCCGAGACGTGGCCCCGGCTGGGCGTCGTGATCACGGCCTTCGAGGACGCCGGGTTCGCGGTCGTGGCGCTCGAACGTGTCCGCGAGCCGGCCTTCGCGACCTACGACGAGATGCTCGACCACCTCGCCGTGATGCGACGCAGCGACACCGCGCTGGTCGGCATCGACGACGAGGGCTGGGCCAAGGGCGTCGCGGCCATCGAACGGGCCCTGGCCGCCGGCGAGACCCCGTGGCCGCTGGGGCAGGACCTGCTGGTCCTGCGCTGAGCGCCGGCGGGCGACCAGGGTACGATGAATGCCCTGGTCACGATGCCGCACACGAACATCCGTTCGCGAGTTGCGCGCGCCCGATAGCCTGAGACGTCGTGGCTGATTCGCTGGTGATCCGTGGTGCCCGCGAGCACAACCTCCGCAACGTCAGCCTCGAGCTGCCCCGCGACAAGCTGATCGTGTTCACGGGGCTGTCGGGCTCGGGGAAGTCGTCGCTGGCGTTCGACACGATCTACGCCGAGGGCCAACGCCGCTACGTCGAGTCTCTGTCCGCGTACGCACGCCAGTTCCTCGGCCAGATGGACAAGCCCGACGTCGACTTCATCGAGGGCCTGTCACCGGCCATCTCGATCGACCAGAAGAGCGCGTCGCGCAACCCCCGCTCGACCGTCGGCACCATCACCGAGGTCTACGACTACCTGCGGCTGCTGTACGCCCGCATCGGCGTCGCCCACTGCCCCGAGTGCGGGGCCGAGGTCACCCGGCAGACCCCGCAGCAGATCGTCGACCGCATCATGGAGCTGCCCGACGGCACCCGGTTCCAGGTGCTGGCGCCGGTCGTGCGCGGGCGCAAGGGCACCTACGAGACCCTGCTCGCCGACCTGTCGGCCCAGGGGTTCACCCGGGCGCGGGTCGACGGCGAGGTCCACGAGACGTCCGACAAGGTCGAGCTCGCCCGCTACGAGCAGCACACCATCGAGGTCATCGTCGACCGGCTGGTGCGGCGCGACGGCATCGAGCGACGGCTCACCGAGTCGCTCGAGACGGCGCTGAAGCTCGCCGACGGCGTGGCCGAGGTGCAGATCGTGCCGCGCAACGGCAGCGGCGCCGACCGCATCCCCGGTGGGGGCGAGGGCGACCGGGCCGACCGCTCGGGCCACGACGGCGGCGCGCCCGACAGCGACGCGGACGCCGGGCCCGAGACGCTCACGTTCAGCCAGCACCTGGCCTGCCCCAACGGGCACGGCAGCTTCGACGAGCTGGCGCCCCGCAACTTCTCGTTCAACTCGCCGTACGGGGCCTGCGAGACGTGCGACGGCCTGGGCACCCGCTACGAGGTCGACCCCGAGCTCATCGTCCCCGACCCCGCCCTCAGCCTCGAGGCCGGCGCCATCGCGCCGTGGGCCGGTGGCCACCAGCGCTACTTCCAGCGCCTGGTCGTCGCCGTGGCCGACGAGCTGGGCATCGACATGGACGCCCCGTTCTCGTCGTTCACCGCCAAGCAGCGCCAGGCGGTGCTGTACGGCAAGGGGGTCGGCAAGGTGTGGGTGCGGTTCAAGAACCGCTACGGCCGCGAGCGCACCTACAACGCCAACTACGAGGGCGTGATCCCGTACCTGCAGCGCCGCCACGCCGAGGCCGAGAGCGACAGTGCCCGCGAGCAGATCGAGGGCTACATGCGCGAGGTGCCGTGCAACGCGTGCGGCGGCGCCCGCCTCAAGCCGCTCTCGCTGGCGGTCACGATCGACGGCTTCTCGATCGCCGACATCGGCAACATGTCGATCGGCGAGGCGGCCAAGGCCCTGGCCGCCCTCGAGCTGTCCGAGCGCGACCGGCTCATCGCCGAGCGCGTCGTGAAGGAGATCAACGCCCGGATGGGCTTCCTGCTCGACGTCGGGCTCGACTACCTCACCCTGTCCCGCTCGGCCGGCACGCTGGCCGGCGGCGAGGCGCAGCGCATCCGCCTGGCCTCCCAGATCGGCTCGGGCCTGGTCGGCGTGCTGTACGTGCTCGACGAGCCCTCGATCGGGCTGCACCAGCGCGACAACCGCAGGCTCATCGACACGCTGATCCGCCTGCGCGAGCTGGGCAACACCGTGCTCGTCGTCGAGCACGACGAGGAGACGATCATGGTGGCCGACCACGTGGTCGACATCGGCCCCGGCGCCGGCGAGCACGGCGGCGAGATCGTCCACACCGGCTCGGTCAAGGGTCTGCTCCGCAACCGCAAGTCGGTCACCGGGCAGTACCTGGCGGGCAAGCGGTCGATCCCCGTCCCCGCCCAGCGCCGGCCGACGGGCGACCAGTGGCTCACGGTGCGGGGCGCCCGGCAGAACAACCTCAAGAACATCGACGTGGCGTTCCCCCTCGGCTGCTTCGTGGCGGTCACCGGCGTGTCGGGGTCGGGCAAGTCCACCCTGGTGAACGACATCCTCTTCCGGTCGCTCATGCAGAAGGTGTACCGGTCGAAGACGCCGCCCGGCCTGCACACCGGTGTCGACGGCATCGATCAGCTCGACAAGGTCATCGACATCGACCAGTCGCCGATCGGGCGCACGCCCCGGTCGAACCCCGCCACCTACACGGGGGTGTTCGACCACATCCGCAAGCTGTTCGCCCAGACCCACGAGGCGAAGGTGCGCGGCTACCTGCCCGGCCGGTTCAGCTTCAACGTCAGCGGCGGGCGCTGCGAGGCCTGTTCCGGCGACGGCACGATCAAGATCGAGATGCACTTCCTGCCCGACGTCTACGTGCCGTGCGAGGTGTGCAAGGGCGCCCGCTACAACCGCGACACGCTCGACATCACGTTCAAGGACAAGAACATCGCCGACGTGCTCGACCTGAGCTGCGAGGAGGCGCTCGCGTTCTTCGCCAACCAGCCCGCGATCGCGCGCCACATGCAGACGCTGGTCGACGTGGGGCTGGGCTACGTGCGGCTCGGGCAGCCGGCGACCACGCTCTCGGGCGGCGAGGCGCAGCGGGTCAAGCTGTCGAGCGAGCTGGCCAAGCGCTCGACCGGCCACACCATCTACATCCTCGACGAGCCCACGACGGGCCTCCACTTCGAGGACATCCGCAAGCTGCTCACAGTGCTGTCCCGCCTGGTGGACCAGGGCAACACCGTGCTGGTCATCGAGCACAACCTCGACGTCATCAAGACCGCCGACCACATCATCGACCTCGGGCCCGAGGGCGGCAGCGGCGGCGGCACGGTCGTGGCCACGGGCACCCCCGAGGAGGTGGCGGCCGAGTCCGCCAGCTGGACCGGCCAGTACCTGGCCCCGCTCCTGGCGGGCGACAGGCGCACCGTCGCCGGAGGAGCGTCAGCTCGCGGGTGACCAGCCGGGCGCGGCCAGCTCGAAGCCCTCGAAGCTGAACCCCGGCGACACGGTGCAGCCCACCAGGGCCCAGGAGCCCGCGGGCGCGGCCGCCTGCCATGCACCCTCGGGCACGATGCCCTGCGGCACCTGGCCCGCGGCGAGGTCGGGGCCGAGCAGGAGCGTGCGGGTCGGGCCGGCGTCGGTGTCGCTGATCGACAGCTCGAGCGGGTCGCCGGCGTAGAAGTGCCAGATCTCGGTGGCGTCGACCCGGTGCCAGTGAGACCGCTGACCCGCGGCGAGGAGGTAGTAGATGGCGGTGCCGGCGGGGCGTCGACCGGGCCCGGGCTCGTGCCGCCACGTCTCGGCGTACCAGCCACCCTCGGGATGCGGCTGCAGGCCGAGCCGGGCGATGACGTCGTCGGCGGTGGTCGGGTCCGGCATCGGGCCAGTCTGACCGGCGGACGGCGGTACCAGCGTCCCTCCGGGCGATCCCGATGCCCGAACGCGGGAACGGTTCCCTTCGACGCGCCGATCGGGTAACCAACACGGTGACCACGTCCCGTCGCTACGGAGGACAGGTGCCCAAGCTTCCCGAAACCGTGACGGCGTGCCTGTTCGATCTCGACGGCGTGCTGACCGACACGGCCAGCGTCCACGCCCGGGCGTGGAAGGCGACGTTCGACGCGTTCCTCCGGCACCGCGCCGAGGAGGTGGGCGAGCCCTTCCGCCCCTTCGAGGCCGCCGACTACGAGCGGTACGTGGACGGCCGGCAGCGGCTCGACGGCACGCGGGGGTTCCTCGCCTCCCGGGGCATCGACCTGCCCGAGGGCACGCCCGACGATCCCCCGGACAGCCCGACCGTGCACGGTCTGAGCAACGCGAAGAACGCACTGGCCCTGCGCCTGCTCGCGGAGGGCGGGGTGACGGTCTTCGAGGGCTCCGTGCGGTTCGTGCGGGCCGTGCGCGCACGCGGGCTCCGCACCGCCGTGGTGTCGTCGAGCGCCAACACCGCACAGGTCCTGGCTGCGGCGGGCATCGCCGATCTGTTCGAGGCCCGGGTCGACGGCGTGGTGGCTGCGCAGCGCGGGCTGGCCGGCAAGCCCGCACCCGACACCTTCCTGGCCGGCGCGGAGGCGCTGGGCGTTGCGCCCGCGGCCGCCGCGGTGTTCGAGGATGCGCTCGCAGGAGTGGCGGCCGGTCGCGGCGGGAGGGTTCGGCTTCGTGGTCGGCGTGGACCGGGTGGGCCAGCGCGAGGCCCTGCTGGCCCACGGCGCCGACGTGGTGGTCGACGACCTGGCCGAGCTGCTGGAGCCCGACGACGAGGGCGACGGCCCCCGATGACCCGACACGACCGCCCACGAGGCCGAGCACGTCACGACCATGGGGCGGCGGCTGTTCACGGTCGAGCCGTGGTGCGTGACCGAGGACGAGCTCGACCTCGACGAGATCGCCAGCTCCGAGTCGGTCTTCGCCCTCTCGAACGGGCACATCGGCCTGCGCGGCAACCTCGACGAGGGCGACCCCCACGGGGTCCCCGGCACCTACCTCAACTCGTTCTACGAGCTGCGCCCGCTCGAATACGGCGAGCGAGGCTACGGGTTCTCCGAATCGGGCCAGACGGTCATCAACGTGACCGACGGCAAGATCTTCCGCCTGCTCGTCGACGACGAGCCGTTCGACGTCCGGTACGGCGTCCTCGACTCGCACCAGCGCCGCCTCGACCTGCGCGCCGGCACGCTCGAGCGCACCGTCGAGTGGCACTCGCCGGCGGGCGACGGCATCCGGCTGCGGACGACCCGCCTGGTGTCGCTCACCCAGCGGGCGATCGCCGCCATCGAGTACGTGGTGGAGCCGATCGACCGCTCCCTGCGCATCGTCCTGCAGTCCGAGCTGGTGGCCAACGAGGACATGCCCGACCTGGGTCCCGACCCGCGCACGGCCGCGGTCCTCGAGCGGCCCCTCGTCGGCGAGGAGCACACCGCGTCCGGCACCGAGGCGCTCATGGTGCACCACACCCGCCAGAGCGGGCTGCGCATGGCGGCGGGCATGCGCCACCAGGTCGACGGGCCCGAGAACACCGACCTCGACATCTGGAGCTCCGAGGACGTCTGCCGGCTGACGATCGCCACCCGGCTGCAGCCGGGCGAGAAGCTGCGGGTCGTCAAGTACCTCGCCTACGGCTGGTCGAGCCAGCGGACCCGGCCGGCGATCCACGACCAGGTCGTGGCGGCGATGGCCGCGGCTCGGCTGACCGGGTGGCACGGCCTGTTGGCCGAGCAGCGCGCCTACCTGGACGACTTCTGGGCGGGGGCGGACGTCGAGCTGGAGGGCGACGCCGAGATCCAGCAGGCCGTGCGCTTCGGCCTGTTCCACATCGTCCAGTCGGCGGCACGGGCCGAGCAGCGCCCGATCCCCGGCAAGGGCCTCACCGGCCCGGGCTACGACGGCCACACGTTCTGGGACACCGAGACGTTCGTGCTGCCGGTGCTCATGTTCACCACGCCCGAGACCGCGGCCGACCCGCTCCTGTGGCGGAAGCTGACCATGCCGGTCGCCGAGGATCGGGCCGGCGAGCTGGGCCTCGAGGGGGCGGCCTTCCCGTGGCGGACGATCCGCGGCCGCGAGTCGTCGGGCTACTGGCCGGCCAGCACGGCCGCCTTCCACATCAACGCCGACATCGCCGACGCGGTCGTGCGCTACCTGGACGTCACGCAGGACGCCGTGTTCGAGCGGGAGGTGGGGGTGGACCTGCTGGTCTGCACCGCCCGCCTGTGGCGGAGCCTGGGTCACCACGACCGCCAGGGCGCGTTCCGCATCGACGGGGTGACCGGGCCCGACGAGTACACCGCGATCGTCGACAACAACGTGTACACGAACCTGATGGCCCAGCAGAACCTGCGGGCCGCGGCCGACATCACGGCCCGTCACCCCGATCTCGCCGAGGAGCGCGGCGTCACGACCGAGGAGATGGCGTCGTGGCGGGACGCGGCGGACGCCATGGTGATCCCCTTCGACCGCGCCCTCGGGGTGCACCCCCAGAGCGAGGGCTTCACCGACCACGCCATGTGGGACTTCACCGACACCGGCCCCGACATGTACCCGCTCCTCCTGCACGTGCCGTACTTCGACCTGTACCGCAAGCAGGTCGTGAAGCAACCCGACCTCGTGCTGGCGATGCAGCTGCGGGGCGACGCGTTCACGGCCGCGGAGATGGAGCGCAACTTCCGCTACTACGAGGCGATCACCGTGCGGGACTCGTCGCTGTCGGCCGCCACCCAGTCGGTGGTGGCCGCCGAGCTCGGCTACCTCGAGCTGGCGTACGACTACCTGGCCGAGGCCGCCCTGATGGACCTCGAGGACCGCAACCACAACACCCGCGACGGCCTCCACATGGCGTCGCTCGCGGGGGCGTGGACGGCCCTGGTCGAAGGGCTGGGCGGGATGCGGGCGCGTGACGGCAAGCTCTGGTTCACCCCGCGCCTGCCGAGCGACCTCGGCCGCCTGCGCTTCCAGGTGCGTTACCGGGGGAGCGGCATCGAGGTCGAGACCGACGGGCTCTCCGCCACGTACCGGCTGCGGGACGGCCCACCGCGCACCGTCCACCACGAGGGCGAGGCCTTCGTCCTCGAGGCGGGCGCCGATGTCGTCCGCTCGGTGACGCCGGTGCCGCACAAGCCACGGCCCACCCAGCCGCCGGGCCGGGAGCCGTTGCGGCGCGGCCAGGGGTGACGGTCGGTCGACCGCGCTCGTCCCGCGCCACAGACATCGCGGGTGTGGACACGGAGGCGACGGCCGCCCCGGGGGTCGATCCGGGGCGGCGGGCGCGTCAGGTGATGTCGAGCATCCGCTGGAGGGCGACGCGGGCCGACTCGGCCGTGTCGGGATCGACCGAGATCTGGTTGACCACGCGCCCCGCGACCAGCTCGTCGAGCACCCAGGCGAGGTGCGGCTCGTCGATGCGGTTCATCGTCGAGCACGGGCAGATCAGCGGGTCGAGCGACACGACGGTCTTGTCGGGATGCTCCTGCGCCAGCCGGTTGACGAGGTGGACCTCGGTCCCGACCGCGATCGTCGATCCGGACGGGGCGTCCGCGAGGGCCCGGATGATGTAGTCGGTCGACCCGACCTGGTCGGCGAGCTCGACGGTCTCGTGGGGGACCTCGGGGTGGACGACCACGATGCCGTCGGGGTGCTCGGCCCGGAAGGCGGCGATCTGGGAGGGCCGGAACCGCTGGTGGATCGAGCAGTGGCCCCGCCACAACAGGAACGTGGCCTCCTTGGCGTCGCGCTCGCTGAGGCCGCCGAGGTCCTTGCGGGGATCCCAGACGCGCATGTCGTCGAGCCCGTAGCCCATGGCCACGCCCGTGTTGCGGCCGAGGTGCTGGTCGGGGAAGAACAGGACCTTGTCGCCCTGCCCGCCACTCGCCCCGGGCCCGCCGCCGAGCGCCCACTCGAGCACGGCACGGGCGTTGGTCGACGTGCACACGGCACCGCCGTGACGGCCGACGAAGGCCTTGATGGCGGCGGAGCTGTTCATGTACGTGATCGGCACGATGCGGTCGATGTCGGTGACCGCGCCGAGCGACTCCCACGCCTCCTCGACCTCGTCGATGTCGGCCATGTCGGCCATCGAGCAGCCGGCGTTGAGGTCGGGCAGGACCACCGTCTGGTGGTCTGCCGTGAGGATGTCGGCCGACTCGGCCATGAAGTGCACGCCGCAGAACACGATGTACTGGGCCTGGGGACGCTCCTGGGCCAGCACCGACAGGCGATACGAGTCGCCGCGGGCGTCGGCCCAGCGGATGATCTCGTCCCGCTGGTAGTGGTGGCCGAGGATGAACAGGCGGTCACCGAGCGTGGTCTTGGCGGCTGCGATGCGTGTCGCCAGGTCGTCGGGGTCCGCTGCGGTGTACCGCTCGTCGAGCGGGCTCTGGAGCCGAAGCATGTGGGGTCTCCTCCGTGGTGGCTCCGGTTGGCGGACGGTGGGGACAGCCCGGTCGCCTCTCCCACGGGGATGTCGTCCCCGGAACCCATATGCAGCCGGAATGCCGGGCCGGCTTGAACGGCAGTTTACGGAGACCATGCCGGGATCTGACAACACCGCGTCGGACGCATGCGCGACGGGCGACCGCACGGCGTCGCCGTGCCGCGCCCTGGTCAACGCTCGGCCCGGCGCCGGAGCCGATCCGCCCTTGCACCGCGACCGTTCGGCCGAGCGGCGGGCGTGCGCGAGCCGGCGTGCTCGTCACACGGTCGGGCCGCGACGGCAGCCTCTACCCTCGGCGTCGTGGTGCAGCGCCCGCCGACCGGCACGATCCCCGAAGCCCCAGGCTCCTACCAGTTCAAGGACGCCCAGGGCCGCGTCATCTACGTGGGCAAGGCGCGCTCGCTCCGCCAGCGCCTGTCCAACTACTTCCAGGACCCCCGCCACCTGCCGCCCCGCACGGCGGCGATGGTGGCCGCCGCCGAGACCGTCGAGTGGATCCAGGTCCGCAACGAGGTCGAGGCGCTCATGCTCGAGTACAGCCTCATCAAGCAGCACCGGCCGCGGTTCAACATCCGGCTGCGCGACGACAAGAGCTATCCGTTCCTGGCGGTGACCGTGGGCGACGACTGGCCGCGACCCATGGTCATGCGGGGGCGGAAGCGCAAGGGGGTGCGCTACTTCGGGCCCTACGGCCACGCGTACGCCATCCGCGAGACGCTCGACCTGCTGCTGCGCACGTTCCCCCTGCGCACGTGCAGCGACAACAAGTTCGGGCGGCACGAGCGCCTCGGCCGTCCCTGCCTGCTGTTCCACATCGAGAAGTGCTCCGGACCGTGCGTGGGCGAGATCGACCACGCCGCCTACGACGGCCTGGTCGGCGAGCTCCTCGAGTTCCTCGACGGCGACACCGACACGATCGTGCGCCGGCTGGAGGGCGAGATGCGGTCGGCGGCGTCCGAGCTGGAGTTCGAGCGGGCCGCCCGCCTGCGCGACCGGCTCACCAGCGTGCGCAAGGCCATCGAGCGCCAGCAGATGGTCGCCGACCGGAACGAGGACATCGACATCATCGGCATCGCCGAGGACGACCTCGAGGCCGCGGTGCAGGTGTTCTTCGTCCGCAAGGGCCGGGTGGTGGGCCGCAAGGGGTTCGTGCTCGACAAGGTCGAGGACGTGGCGCCCGGCGAGCTCGTGGGCGACGTCCTCGAGGGGCTCTACGACGACCCGCCGCTCGGCGTGCCGAGGACGGTGCTCGTGCCCACCGAGCCCGACGACCCCGAGCTGTACGTCGACTGGCTGTCGCACCTGCGGGACTCGCGCGTGGCCGTCCGGGTCCCGCAGCGGGGGGCCAAGCGCGAGCTGCAGGCCACCGTCACCCGCAACGCCAGCGAGGAGTTCACCCGCCACCGGCTGCGGCGGGCCAGCGACCACAACGCCCGGGCCCGCGCCCTCAACGAGCTGCAGGACGCCCTCGGGCTGCCCGAGGCCCCCCTGCGCATCGAGTGCTACGACATGAGCCACATCCAGGGCAGCGACTACGTCGGCTCGATGGTGGTCATGGAGGACGGGCTGCCCAAGAAGTCCGACTACCGGCGCTTCAAGGTCCGTTCGGTCCCTGGCAACGACGACTTCGCGGCCATGGAGGAGGTGCTGACGCGCCGGCTGAGCGCGTACCTCGCCGAGCGGTCGCAGCCCGTGGGGGAGCGATCGGGGAAGTTCTCGTACCCGCCCCAGCTCCTGCTCGTCGACGGCGGGAAGGGTCAGCTCAACGTCGCCGTGCGGGTCCTCGAGGAGCTGGGGCTCGACGAGGAGATCCCGGTGGCGTCGCTGGCCAAGCGGTTCGAGGAGGTCTACGTGCCCGGCGAGGCGGATCCGGTGCGTGTGCCGCGGGGCTCCGAGGCGCTGTACATGCTGCAGCGCATCCGCGACGAGGCCCACCGCTTCGCCATCACGTACCACCGCCAGCTGCGCGGCAAGCGCATGACGAAGTCGGTGCTCGACGACATCAAGGGCCTCGGCCCGACCCGGCGCAAGCGCCTGACGAAGGAGCTCGGGGGCGTGGCGGCGGTGAAGGACGCGTCGCTCGACGACCTGCGGGGCCTGTCCTGGCTGCCCGACGACGTGGCCTTCGCGGTGTACGGCAAGATCCACGGCGAGCGGGTCGGCCGGGGGGACGGGTCGTGACCGAGCCGTCCGAGCGGTCCGACCCGCTCGACCTGGCCGGCGTCTGGGAGCAGCACGCCGCCTGGTGGCAGGCCGGCTTCACGGGTGGCGCCGACGTCGAGTACGACGAGCAGATCCTGCCCATGGCCGCCCGCCACCTGGCGGGAGCGTCCCACGTCCTCGACCTCGGCTGCGGCGAGGGGCAGATCGCCCGCCTGGCGGCGGCGGGGGGCGCGGCGCGGGTGGTCGGCGTCGACGCCTCCGACGCCCAGATCCGCGAGGCCCGGCGCCGCGGGGGCGGTCCGAGCTACCTGCGGGGGTCGGCCACCCGTCTGCCCGTCCGGTCGGGCTGGTGCGACGCCGTGGTGGCGTGCCTCGTGCTCGAGCACCTGGAGGACCTCGACGGCGCCCTCGACGAGGTCGCCCGCGTGGTCCGACCCGGTGGGCGGTTCGTGGTGTTCGTCAACCACCCCCTGTTCCAGACCCCGGGCAGCGGCTGGGTCGACGACCAGGTCCTCGACCCGCCCGAGCAGTACTGGCGGGTGGGCCCGTACCTGCCCGAGACGGTCACGGTCGAGGAGGTCGACCGCGACGTGCGGCTGCCCTTCTTCCACCGGCCCCTGGGCCGCTACGTCAACGCCCTCGCCGAGCGCGGGCTGTACCTCACCCGCATGACCGAGCCCGCCCCACCGCCCCGGTTCCTGGCCCTGGCCCCGCAGTACCAGGACGCGGCCACGATCCCGCGCCTGCTGGCCCTGCGCGCCGAGCGCCGCTGAGCGCTGGCCGACCGAGCGGAGGGCCCTGTCAGCGCTTGCGGGCCCGGCTCTTCTTGGCGGCCGGCGCGCGACGCCGCCCGCCCTTGCCCGTCGCCTTTCGGACCTGGTCGAGCTCGCCCGCCAACCGGTCGAGCGAGGCGGGCGGCAGCGTGTCGGTCTCGGCCGCGAGCGTGATGCCCACCTCGAGGTTCTGCGCCGCGGCGGCGGGATCGCCGGGACGGACCGAGATCGTGCGGGCGCCGTCGCGGAGGCCGACGTACTTCGTGTCCCGGGCCGCGTGCAGACCGAGCGCCGTGCGCAGGTGGGCGACCGTCGCGGGGCTCGTCTCCGCGAAGCGCTCGGCCACCTCGGTCAGGTCGTCGGCCAGCTCGGGGCGGCGGGCCGTCCCCCCGAAGTACAGGAACTTGGCGACCGTCGGGCGTCGTGACCACCGCGGTGAGCTCCTCGGCGGCTCGGCTCATGGGCGGGGCGACGCGGATGCGCAGGTCGTTCGAGGGCAACATCGCCTGCCCGCCAGGCGTGAGCAGTGCCCGCACCCGGTACTGCCCCGGGTTCACGAACTCCGGCCCGGTCGACGGGAAGGAGAGCTGCACCGCGGCCCGTGGGCCTCGCCCGGCGCCAGGGTCACGACGTCCTCGGGCGCGACGAGCCGGTACGTCGGGGCGCGGTGCTGCACGACCTGGCCGTCGGGACGCTCGAGGTAGATCTCCACCCGCCCGGCCTCGGGTGACAGGTCGGTCGGCACCGCGATCGGCACCGGCCCGTCGTTGACGACGGTGATCGACACGACGACCGGCTCGGACGCGTCCACCAGCGCCGGCCCGTCGAGCACCACCCGCACCGGGGCCGCGGCGGCGTTCGTCGCCGGGTCGAGGAAGCGGCTGAGGTTGTTCCCGACCCAGTCACGCCCGCCGAAGATGACGTCGGCGCGGTCGGCGTGGCGCATCCAGCGCAGCTCCACGTCGTCGAACGTCCACGCGAAGCTCGTCCAGAACGCCGTCTCGCCGCCGGTGCCGCCAGTGAAGCCCCACGGATAGTTCATGAACGAGGTCGACGCGCTGTTCGGGGGCGATCGTGCGCTGCCAGGCGTGGGGCAGGTTCCACGTGTGCCCGACCTCGTGGATGAACGTCTGGAGGATGAGCCGGTCCTTCTTCGGCGACGTCTCGTACAGCGTGCCGACCTCGCGGCCGCGGATCGCGTCCTCGGCGATGGCGCAGCCCTGGCGGAGGAAGGTGTCGCCCGCCTGCCAGCCACCCCAGTCGAACATCGTGCCGTAGTAGCCCGAGGCGTAGCCGGGGTCGCCGAAGCGCGGGACGACCACGCCGTACATCCGCCACTGCAACGTGTCGGCGAAGCTGTCGAACCGGGCCTCCATCAGGTCGTGCAGCTCGACCTCGCTCCAGTTCGCGCCCACGTCGGAGCTGTCGGGATCGTTGAGGACGTCGTCGTGCACGACCGTGACGTCGAGCCCCGACCGCTGGAACACCTCGCGCACGCTCACCGACGAGGGGAGCCCGGCGGGCGACGGCGAGATCGACGGATCGAGCTGCGGCGGGAACACCGTCCCCTGGAAGCGGTCCACCTCGATCGTCGCCGTGCGGAAGTGGTCGGAGGTCTTCGGGCACGCGTAGATGGCGGTGGTCGCCCCGTTGACCTTCCAGTTCACGCACGCCGGCGCCGGGTCCGAGAAGATCCACACGCGCGGGATGTGCACCTCGATGGACTCGCCCGTCCGTCCGGGCTGGCCGTAGATGGTCGCCGCCCCCGTGATCGTCATCTCCGCGGCGCTGCCTCCGACCACGGGGCTCTCGACCACGAACGACTCGAGGTAGAAGGTGATGTCGATGCCCCAGATGGAGAAGCGGAAGAAGACGTCGCCGCTCAGGCGCTGCTGGGGTCGGTTGCCGTCGACGTCGACGCGCAGCTCGACGATGCGCCCGCTCTGCGCGGGCTCGGCGTTCCGGTACGTGCCGCTGACGGCTCGCTTGAAGAAGATCAGCTGCTGCTTGTCCAGCAGGTCGGCCACGAGCTCGCCGAGGTCGCGCGGGTTGAGCTCCACGTCGGGTTCCATGGTCGCCGTCCTCTCGACGGGTCGCCCGCCCCACCCGAGACCGCCGTTGCCCGTCTGTCTACGTTCGGAGAGGCGCCAGCGACGTCGGAGATACACACCGGCGACGTGACGTCCGTCCGTCGCCCCGCCGTGGCGGCCGTGCTGCCCTCCTCACGGCGCACCGGGGACGGTCGCCGGGCCCACATCGACGAGAGTCTGACCGGGGCCGCCTTCGGAAGGCGCCCGGGACGGTCGCCGGGCCCACATCGATGAGAGTCTGACCGGGGCCGCGCCGCGATCTCATCGGTCGTCGCGGTGCCCCGCCTCCGCCTGATCCACGTAGGCCTGGCCGAGCGCCGGCGGCGCGCACGCCAGCCACCCGTCGACGAGCGCCTCGCGGAGCGCGTCCCCGTCCACCGCCTCGAGCTGGATGAGCACGGCCGGGTACCCGTTGAAGTGCGGGATGGTGAAGACGCCCGGCACGCCCGCGGCGAGCACGGCCTCCTTCTCGGACAGGTCCTCGACCCGCACCGCCAGGATCGGTCCGGACGGCGGCTCCGCGTCCCCGAACCGCCGGACGTCCGCCTTGCTGAACGGCCGCTCCCACGCGAACGCCTTGCCGCCGACGGCCCAGGTGCGCCAGCCTCGGCTCTCGCCCTCGGTGGTCTCGGGCAGGGCCAGGGCCAGCCCGGCCACCTCGTCGACGTCGACCACGACCGCGACTGTACGGGCCGAACCGATCGCCCGACCGCGACGACGAGGCGAAGCGATCGACCACGACCGCGACCCACGGGCCGAACCGTACGCTGGGCCTGTGGGCGAGTTCGTCGTGATCACGGGACTGTCGGGAGCCGGGCGCAGCCTGGCCGCCGACGACCTCGAGGACCTGGGGTGGTTCGTCATCGACAACCTGCCCCCCGAGCTGGTGCCCAAGGTGGTCGAGCTGGCGCAGACGCCCGGATCGCAGGTCCAGCGTGTCGCCCTCGTCGTCGGCACCGGCCACTACCAGGACGAGATCATGCCGACGTTGGCGTGGCTGCGCTCGACGGGCGCCCGGGTACGCGTCCTCTACCTGGACGCCTCGACCGACACGCTCGTGCGTCGCTACGAGAGCTCGCGCCGCCGCCATCCGCTGTCGGGCGACGACAGCACCGAGCGCCTGGCTCCGGCGATCGAGCGCGAGCGGCTGCTGCTCGAGCCGGTGAAGGACGAAGCCGACGTCGTGGTCGACACGAGCGACCTCAACGTGCACGAGCTGCGGCGGCGCATGCGCGGCCTGTTCGGCGACGAGGGGTCCGAGGCGGCGATGCAGACCACGCTGCTGTCGTTCGGCTACAAGAACGGGCTGCCCCTCGACGCCGACCTCGTGTTCGACTGCCGCTTCCTGCCCAACCCCTACTGGGTCGACGAGCTGCGGCCCCTGACCGGGCTCGACGTCCCCGTCCGCGACTACGTGCTCGGCCAGCAGGCGGCCAGGCAGTTCCTCGACAACCTGCTCCCGCTGCTGGAGCAGCTGCTCCCGGCCTTCGTCGCCGAGGGCAAGGCGTATCTGACGATCGCCCTGGGCTGCACCGGCGGCCGCCACCGCTCGGTCGCCATCGCCGAGGAGGTCGCCACCCGGCTGCGCGGCGACGGCCACCGCGTCGGCGTCATCCATCGGGACGTCGACAAGTGACGCCGGCCGCCCGCGGCCCCCGGGTCGTGGCGGTCGGCGGCGGGCACGGCCTGGCGGCCACGCTGCGCGCCGTCCGCCACTACGCGTGCCACATCACGGCGGTGGTGGCGACGGCCGACGACGGCGGTTCGACCGGGCGGCTGCGCAGCGCCCTCGACATGCCCGCCCCCGGCGACCTCCGGCGCTGCGTCGAGGCCATGGCCGGCGACGACGGCACCCCGCTCGCCGCTGCACTCGAGTACCGCTTCGCCGGCAGCGACGTCGAAGGTCACGCCCTCGGCAACCTGCTGCTCGCGGGCCTGCACGCCACCTCCGGCGACTTCGTCGCGGCCGTCGACGAGCTCAGCCGCATGGTGGGCCTCGACCCCTCGGCGCAGCGGGTGCTGCCGGCCACGGCCGACCCCGTCGTCCTGCGGGCCGAGGCCAGCGGCGGACGGCGCATCGCCGGCCAGGTCGCCATCGCCCGCACGGTGGGGGTCGAGCGGGTCGTCGTCGAGCCCGGCACCGCCCGCGTCCCCGACGAGGTGGTGGGCGCGATCGCCGACGCCGACCAGGTGGTGCTCGGTCCCGGATCGCTGTTCACGTCGGTCCTCGCCGCCGCGGTCGTCGACGACGTGCGGGACGCGGTCAAGCGTTCGTCGGGGCGGACCGTCTATGTCTGCAACGTGCGGGCCGAGGCGGGGGAGACCCGCGGCTACGACGTGGCCGCCCACGTCGCGGCCCTGCGCCGGCACGGCATCGAGCCCGACGTGGTGGTGGCGCAGCGGGGCGCGCTGGCCGTGGGCGATCCCGGCATCGACGTCGTCGAGGCGGATGTCGTGCGGCCGCACGGGCTGGCCCACGACCCGGTGCTGCTGGGCCGTGTGCTGGCCGGGCTGGTGGGCTGACCGCGTCGCCGCCGATGCCCACCTCGTGGTCCCGCGGCCCGCCGGCCCGGCCGGCCCTGGGTGTGCATCGACGCAGGCCCACTAGGGTCGGAGGCGTCATCGGCGACGACCAGAGAGAGGGCCTACCGACATGACCATCCGCGTGGGGATCAACGGCTTCGGGCGCATCGGGCGCAACTTCTTCCGGGCAGCCAAGAAGGCGGGGGCCGACATCGACTTCGTGGCGGTCAACGACCTCGGCTCGGTCGAGACGATGGCGCACCTGCTCAAGTACGACTCGGTGCTCGGCCGGCTCGACTACGACATCGCGGCCACCGACGAGGGCATCAAGGTCGACGGCGACACCCTGAAGGTGCTGGCGGTACGCGACCCCAAGGAGCTGCCGTGGGGCGACCTGGGCGTCGACGTCGTCGTCGAGTCGACCGGCATCTTCACCAGCCGCGACAAGGCCGCGTTGCACCTCGAGGGCGGGGCGCCGTTCGTGATCGTCTCCGCCCCGTCGTCGGGGGCCGACGCCACGTTGGTGGTGGGCGTCAACGACGGCATCTTCGACGCCGAGGCCCACAAGGTCGTGTCGAACGCCTCGTGCACGACCAACTGCTTCGTGCCGATGATCAAGGTGCTCGACGACGCCTTCGGCGTCGACAAGGGCCTGATGACGACGATCCACTCGTACACCGGCGACCAGATGCTGGTCGACGGCCCGCACAGCGACCTGCGCCGCGCCCGTGCCGCCGCCATCAACATGGTGCCGTCGTCGACCGGCGCCGCCCGCGCCACGGGCCTCGTGCTCGAGGCCATGCAGGGCCGCCTCGACGGCCAGTCGATCCGCGTGCCCACGCCCGACGGGTCGCTGACCGACTTCACCGGGGTGCTCAACCGCGAGGTCACGCCCGACGAGGTCAACGAGGCGTTCAAGGCGGCGGCCGAGTCGGGCCCGCTGGCCGACGTCCTCGAGTACTCGACCGAGCCGCTGGTGTCGTCCGACATCGTCGGGTCACCGGCCTCGTGCACCTTCGACAGCCAGCTCACGCAGGCGATCGGCAACCTGGTCAAGGTCTTCGGCTGGTACGACAACGAGTGGGGCTACTCGAACCGCCTCGTCGACCTCGTCGAGATCGTCGGCGCCGCCAACCAGGCTGACGTGACCGACCGCGTCCCGACCCTCGAGGACCTGCCGACCCTCGAGGGCAAGCGGGTGCTCCTCCGCGCCGATTTCAACGTGCCGCTGCGCGACGGCGAGATCACCGACGATCTGCGCATCCGGGCCGCCCTGCCCACCATCGGGTGGCTGCAGGACCACGGCGCCACCGTGGTCGCCTGCACCCACCTCGGCCGGCCGAAGGGCACGCCCGACCCGAAGTACTCGGTGGCGCCCGTCCGCGCCCGGCTGGCCGAGCTGGCCCCGGGCGTCGAGCTGCTGGAGAACCTGCGGTACGACCCGGGCGAGGAGGGCAACGACCCCGCCTTCGTCCGCCGGCTCGTCGACGGGTTCGACGCCTACGTGAACGACGCCTTCGGGGCGTCGCACCGGGCGCACGCCTCGATCGTGGGGCCGCCGCAGTTCCTGCCGTCCGCCGCCGGACGGCTCCTGGCCAAGGAGGTCGACGTGCTCCTCGGGCTGCGCACCGACCCGCGGCGGCCGTTCGTGGCGATCCTCGGCGGCTCGAAGGTGAGCGACAAGCTCAAGGTGATCGAGGCGCTGCTCGGGGTCGCCGACCAGCTGCTGATCGGTGGCGGCATGTGCTTCACGTTCCTGGCCGCCCGGGGCAACGGGGTCGGGGCGAGCCTGCTCGAAGAGGACATGGTGACGACCTGCCGCACGCTCCTCGACGAGCACGGCGACCGCCTCGTGCTGCCGACCGACATCACCGCCCTCGGCCCCGGCGGCAAGCTGATGGATCCCGAGGCGGGCGGCGACGTCCGCCAGGTCGGCACGACCGTGCCCGAGGGGTGGATGGGCGTCGACATCGGGCCCGGCACCGCGGCCGACTTCGGCGACCGCATCGCCGAGGCCCGCACGGTGTTCTGGAACGGTCCGATGGGTGTGTTCGAGGACCCGCGGTTCGAGGCCGGCACCCGGGCCGTGGCCCAGGCGGCCGCCGACACCCGCGGGTTCACGGTGGTGGGCGGCGGCGACAGCGCCGCCGCGCTCGCCCAGTTCGGCCTCGACGACGAGGTCGACCACGTGTCGACGGGAGGCGGCGCCTCGCTCGAGCTGCTCGAGCACGGCGACCTGCCCGGCCTCGCCGCGCTGCGCGGCGAGTGGAAGGGTGACGATGGCTGAGGCCCGCAAGCCGCTCATCAGCGGCAACTGGAAGATGAACCTCAACCACTTCGAGGCGACCGCGCTCGTCCAGAAGCTGGTGTACGAGCTGACCCCCGAGGACTTCGATGCGGTCGACGTGTCGATCCACCCGCCCTTCACCGACATCCGCACGGTGCAGACGTACTTCCTGGCGGAGAAGGAGCCGGTGCCCATCGCCATCGGGGCGCAGAACTGCCACTGGGAGGCAGCGGGGGCGTTCACCGGCGAGGTGTCGCCGGCGATGCTGGCCAAGCTGGACGTGGCCTACGTGATCGCCGGGCACTCCGAGCGGCGCGAGCTGTTCGGCGAGACCGACGAGACCGTGAACCTGAAGGTCCGGGCGATCTACGCCCACGAGATGACGCCGATCCTGTGCGTCGGCGAGACCCTCGACGAGCGCGAGGCGGGCACGACCGAGGCCAAGGTGACCGGCCAGGTGACCGCCGGGTTGGCCGGATTGTCCACCGAACAGGTCGGGGCGCTGGTCATCGCGTACGAACCGATCTGGGCGATCGGCACCGGTCGCACGGCCACGCCCGACGACGCCCAGGCCGTGTGCGCGACGATTCGCGCCACGGTGGCGTCGGTGGCGGGGGCCGAGGCTGCGGACGCGGTGCGCATCCAGTACGGGGGCTCGGTCAAGGCCGAGAACGCAGCCGACCTGATGGCGTGCCCCGACGTCGACGGGGCCCTCGTCGGCGGCGCGAGCCTCGAGGCGGCGTCGTTCGCGGGGATCGTTCGCTACCGCGACCGCGTGTGACGCCCGCCACAACCTGCTAGGACGGTGGTGGGGCCGCTCGGCCCCGCACCGTGGGGCGCACCGCACGTGGCGAAGCGCCGAGATGGCAGGTTGCGTGAAGATGTGGTGACAGACTGCCGGAAATGCCCAGGGCGAGGCCCCTCGGCTGGCCACGCGGGTCACCGAAAGCGCGACACGCCAGACGATCCTGCTAAGTTCGGCCCGTTCACCGGGAGCGAACTGATGCGCCCGGGTGCGAACACCGCAGGGAGAGTCGCCGTGACGACAGCCGTGGCTCGCTCCTCGCACGGGGGCCGTGTACGCGGCCGTCGTGACGAGTCGACCAGTCGCCTCGCCGGGACTCCCTGCGCCCCTTGACCATCATCAGGAGGTCCTCCAAGTGAGACGACAGCGCAGGGGCATCAAGCTCCTTGCTCTCATCGCGGGGCTCTCTCTCATCGCCGGTGCCTGTGGTGGCGACGATGACGACGAGAGCAGCGACAGCGGTGATACCGGTGGCAGCGAAGAAGCCCAGCAGGGCGGCGAAATGGTCGACCTGGGCACCTTCGTCGGTGACCCGCCCGAGCACATCGACCCGGCCCTGAACACGACCCTGGACGCCTACCAGGTCGTGAACGCCGTGTACGACGGCCTGACCGACATCGACGCCAGCGATCCCGACAACCCCGAGATCGTGCCCCAGGTCGCCGAGTCGTTCGAGGCCAACGACGACGCCACCGAGTGGACGTTCACGATCCGCGACGGTCTGACGTTCGCCGACGGCGAAGAGATCCTGCCCAGCACGTTCGTGCGGTCGTGGGAGCGTGCGAGCGACCCCGAGTTCGCGGGTGACTACTCGTACCTCTTCAACTTCATCGAGGGCGGCGCCGAGAAGCTCGACGGCACCGCCGACACGCTGGCCGGCGTCGAGGCCGACGACGAGGCGATGACCCTGACGGTCACGCTGTCGGCCCCGTACTCGAACTTCGACGCCGTCGCCGGGTTCCAGCTGTTCATGCCGGTCCCCGAGGCTGCCGGCACCGATGCCGCCACCGCCGCCGAGTGGGAGAACGGCGAGATGTTCGGCAACGGCCCGTTCATGCTCGAGGCGCCCCGCACGGACACCGAGATCGTGCTCGTGCCGAACCCCGAGTGGGACGGCACGGTGTACGAGGATCTCGACCTGCCCGAGCAGCCGTACCTCGACAAGCTCACCTTCCAGGTGAGCTCCGACCCCGACACCTCGTACAACTCGTTCGAGGCGGGCGAGGGCCAGACGGCGCAGATCCCGCCGGGCCGCGTCACCGAGGCGACGAGCGCCTACGCCAACACGCTCGACGTGTCGATCCTCGGCTCGTACCACTTCGACGTGAACCTGCGCGACCCCGTGCTGGGTGGCGAGGAGAACCTGCTGCTCCGCAAGGCCATCTCGCAGGCGATCAACCGTGACGAGATCAACACCGCGGTCTACGAGGACAGCCGCACGGTGTCCAACGGCGTGACGCCCGAGGGCATCCCCGGCTGGCAGGCCGACCTGTGCGACGACTGCGCCTACGACGCCGACGCCGCCCAGGAGGCGTTCGACGAGTGGAAGGCTGCGGGCAACGAGCTCGCGGAGCCCCTCCGCATCCAGTACAACCTGGGCGCCGGGCACGAGGACGTCGTGGCGATCATCATCGACAACCTCAGCCAGATCGGCATCGAGGCCGTCGAGGAAGGCATCGACACCGAGACGTACTTCACCCAGATGGCCGACGGTGCCTGCACCATCTGCCGGGCGGGCTGGTTCGCCGACTACCCGACGTACGACAACTTCATGTACGACCTGTACCACTCCGACTCGCTCGGTGGGAACAACTACGGGTTCGAGAACGCCGAGTTCGACGAGCTGGTCGACCAGGCCAAGGAGACGGTCGATCCCGAAGAGCAGGCCGACCTGTTCCACCAGGCCGAGACCATCCTGCTCGACGAGGTCGGGGTCATCCCGATCGTCTGGTACCGCGGCGACTACGTCTACAACGAGGACCAGATCGGTAACTTCACCCAGACGAACTTCGGTCTCATCACCTGGGAGAACGTGTTCAGCAAGCAGGGCTAGCCATAGCTGACCCTGCCTCGCAGGGCCGGTAAGCGTGGTGGCCGGGGGCGCGTGAGCGCCCCCGGCCTCCCCCTCCTCTCTCCTCGAGGATCACGATGACCAGCTACATCATCCGCCGCCTGCTCCTCATCATCCCGACGGTGTTCCTCGCACTGTCGTTCCTCTTCGTCCTGTTCTTCACCCTGCCGGGTGACCCGGCGCGCCTCATCGCGGGCGGCGCCGACCGCAGCATCGACTCGGGCGTGATCGAGCGCATCAACGAGCGCTACGGCCTCGACGACCCCATCCCCACCCAGTTCGTCAACTACTGGGAGCGCACGGTCCAGTGGGACCTCGGCGAGTCGTTCCTCAACCGCCGCAGCGTCAACGAGATCCTGGGCGAGAAGGCGGTCAACAGCCTTCGCCTCGGCATCTGGGCGATCATCATCGAGATCGTCATCGGCATCTCCGTCGGGCTGCTGTCCGCGCTGCGCCGCTATTCGCTGAGCGACAGGTTCACGACGATCATCACGGCCGCCGCCTCGGCCATCCCCGTGTTCGTCCTGGGGTTCCTCCTGCAATGGCTGTTCGCCGTCCAACCCAACAAGTGGGGCTGGCCCGAGTGGGCCCAGCTGAAAACCCAGGGACTCGGCCCCGACACCTGGACCTTCTTCTTCATCCCCACCGGGGAGCAATGGCGCTACCTGATCCTGCCCGCCATCACGCTGGCGTCGGTCTCCACCGCCCTGGCCGCCCGCATGACCCGCGGCTCGATGCTCGAGGTGATGCGGGCCGACTACATGCGCACGGCGCGCGCCAAGGGCCTGACCGAGCGCGGGGTCGTGTACAAGCACGGGCTGCGCAACGCCATGCTGCCGGTCGTCACCCTCATCGGCATCGACTTCGGCACGGTCATCGGCGCGGCGGTCCTCACCGAGACCACGTTCTCGTGGCCGGGGCTCGGGTCAGAGATCGCGAACGCGGTCGCCCAGCGCGACCTGCCGGTCATCCTCGGGCTCACGCTCGTCGTGGTCATCGCCTTCGCGTTCATCAACCTGCTCGTCGACATCTCCTACGCCTGGTTCGATCCCCGGATCCGGTACGGCAAGGGAGGCACCTGATGGCCATCGTCGAACCCGGCGCCCCTCCGGTCGCCATCCCCACCGGCCCTGAAGGCGGCGCCGCCGACCTGGGCGAGGCCCGCCCGCTGCGGGCCGATGTCTGGCGCCGGTTCCGCAGGAACCGGCTGGCCATGGTGGGTCTGATCTTCCTGGTGCTCATCGTTCTGGTGGCGGTGTTCGCCCCGCTCATCGCTCCCTACAGCATCACCGAGCGCACATCCTCCTTCCGGCAGGGCCCGTCGGCCGACCACTGGTTCGGCACCGACGACATCGGGCGCGACGTCTTCAGCCGCGTCGTGTACGGAGCGCGGGTCTCGCTGCGCATCGGGTTCATCGCGACGGCGATCTCCCTCTTCATCGGGCTCCTGCTCGGCGCGCTCGTCGGGCTTCTTCGGCGGACTCACCGACACCGCCGTCACGCGGATCATCGACGTGTTCCTGGCCATCCCCTACATCGTCCTCGCCGTGGCCATCGCCTCGGTCTTCGGCCGCAGCGAGAACGCCATCATCCTGGTGCTCGGGCTCACCGGCTGGCTGGCGATGGCCCGCATCGTGCGGTCGAGCTTCATGTCGCTCAAGCGCTACGAGTACATCGAGGCCGCCACCGCACTGGGGTTCTCGAAGTTCCGCATCATGTTCCGGCACATCCTGCCCAACGCGCTGCAGCCGATCATCGTCTACGGCACCATCGCGGTCGGCAGCGTGATCCTGGCCGAGGCGGCGTTGTCGTTCCTCAACGTCGGGCCGCAGCCGCCCACGCCGGCGTGGGGTCTGATGGTCGCCGACGGCAAGGGCGCGCTCACCAGCGCCCCCCACCTGCTGTTCTTCCCCGGCGCGGCGATCTTCCTGACCGTCCTGGCGTTCGTGTTCGTGGGCGACGGCCTGCGAGACGCCCTCGACCCGAAGCTGAAGTGACCCGATGGCAGATGTGCTGACCTCATCGCACGGAACCACCCCGGTTCCCAAGGACGTCCTGCTGTCGATGCGCGACCTGCGGGCCGGGTTCGACACCGACGACGGACGGGTCCAGGCCGTCGACGGCGTGTCGTTCGACGTCAGCCGGGGCGAGGTGTTCGCGATCGTCGGCGAGTCGGGCTCGGGCAAGTCGGTGACCGCGATGTCGATCCTCGGGCTGCAGCCGACGCTGGACGTCACGCAGGGCGAGATCCTGTGGAAGGGCGTCGACCTCCTGACCATGCCCGAGGACCTGCGGCGGCACGTGCGGGGCAAGGAGATCGCCATGATCTTCCAGGACCCGCTCACCGCGTTGAACCCCGTCCACACGATCGGCCGTCAGATCGGCGAGATGGCCCAGATCCACGAGGGTCTCAACAAGAAGCAGGCCTTCGAGCGGGCCGTCGAGATGCTCGACCTCGTCGGCATCCCCGAGGCCCGCAAGCGGGCGAAGATGTTCCCGCACGAGTTCTCGGGCGGCATGCGCCAGCGGGCCATGATCGCCATGGCGATCACGTGCAAGCCCGACCTGCTCATCGCCGACGAGCCCACGACCGCCCTCGACGTGACCGTGCAGGCCCAGGTGCTCGAGGTGCTCCTCGACATCAAGGACGAGATCGACTCGGCGATCATCCTCATCACCCACGACCTGGGCGTCGTGGCCGGCCTGGCCCATCGCGTCATGGTCATGTACGCCGGGCGGCCCATCGAGATGGGCACCACCGACGAGATCTTCTACGAGTCCCGGCATCCGTACACGCTGGGCCTGCTGGCCAGCCTGCCCCGCCTCGACGACGTGGGCGACGAGCCGCTCGTGCCCATCGTCGGCAACCCGCCGTCGCTGATCCGCCGGCCCACCGGCTGCTCGTTCCACCCGCGCTGTCGCTTCGCCCGCGTGCCCGGGAACTGCGAGACCGACGACCCGGCGCTGCGCCTGGTGGCGGGCGACGCCCATCTGGCGGCCTGCCACTACTCCGAGGAGCTCGCCGGTGTCACCGTCGAGTCGTTGCGCGACAAGGTCGACGTCATCGCCGACAGCGAGCTGATCGACGCCATCGTGCCCTCCGAGCTCTTCGTCCCGGCCGGCGAGGAGGACACGATCAGCGTCGGCGACGTGGCCGTGGCCGAGGGCACCGCCCACCCGGGCGTCACCGACTTCGCCGAGGACGTCGTCGAGGAGTGGCCCGCCCGAGACTCCGGCCCGCGCGACCCCGAGGTGAACACATGACAGAGATCCTCGACGACGCGCCGCCCGCACCGACCAACGGCGAGGGCCCCCTCCTCCGGGCCGAGGGCCTGGTCAAGGACTTCCCGATCCGCGGCGGGGTGCTGTCACGCACCGTCGGCATCGTGTCGGCGGTCGCGGGGGTCGACCTCGAGGTCGACAAGGGCGAGACCCTCGGCCTGGTCGGCGAGTCGGGCTGCGGCAAGTCGACGACCGGCCGCATGCTGCTCAACCTCATCACGCCCACCGAGGGCACGGTGCTGTTCGACGGCCTGCCCATCAACCGCATGCGCGGCAAGCAGCTCGCAGCCATGCGGCGCCGGTTCCAGATCGTGTTCCAGGACCCCTACGCCTCGCTCAACCCCCGCATGACGGTGGGCGCCATCCTGGGTGAGCCGCTCAAGGTGCACCTCGGGCTGAAGGACGCCGAGATCGAGGCCCGGGTCCGCGATCTGCTGCGCACGGTCGGGCTGGCCCCCGAGCACACGAACCGCTTCCCGCACGAGTTCTCGGGTGGGCAGCGCCAGCGCGTCGGCATCGCCCGGGCCCTGGCGCTCGAGCCCGAGCTGATCGTGCTCGACGAGCCGGTGTCGGCCCTCGACGTGTCGATCCAGGCGGGCGTGGTCAACCTGCTCCAGCGGCTGCAGGACGAGCTCGGCCTCGCCTACGTGTTCATCGCCCACGACCTGTCGGTGGTGCGCCACATCTCCGATCGGGTGTCGGTCATGTACCTGGGCAAGATCGTCGAGTCGGGGATCCGCAAGGAGATCTACGAGAACCCCGGCCACCCCTACACCCAGGCGCTGCTGTCCGCCATCCCGCTGCCCGACCCCCGGGCCGAGAAGACCCGCGAGCGCATCATCCTGACCAGGGCGACGTCCCCAGCCCGGCCAACCCGCCGTCGGGGTGCCGGTTCCGCACCCGGTGCTGGCGCAAGCGCGAGCTCGACGAGGCCGGTGTCGACACCTCGGCGTGCGTCGAGCAGGAGCCGGTGCTCGAGATCCGCGGCAGCAGCGGGGCCGATCACCCGGTGGCGTGCCACTTCGCCAAGACCGTGGCCGTCGTCTAGCCTTTCCTCTCCGATCGTGGCCGTCGCCTAGCCTCGCCTCTCCGACCGTCGCAGGAGTGCCCCCGTGCTCACCGCCATCACCGCCGTCCTGAACGTCGTGGCCTCGCTGATCCTCATCGTCCTCGTGCTGCTCCACAGCGGCAAGGGCGGCGGCCTGTCCGACATGTTCGGTGGCGGCATGGGCGCGAGCGCCATGGGTTCGACGGTGATGGAGCGCAACCTCGACCGCCTGACCGTGGTGGTCGCCCTGGTGTGGGGCTTCACGGTGTGCGCGCTCTCGCTCATGCTCGGCTGACATCCCCGTGAGCATCCTCGGGACGCGGGTCACGCGCGTCGAGGACCCGCGGTTGCTGACCGAGGGCGGGCGGTACGTGGCCGACCTGCGCGACCGGGCGCTCGAGGGTGCGGTGCACGCCACGTTCGTGCGCTCGACCGTGGCGCACGCCCTCGTGGCCGGGGTCGCCGTCGAGGAGGCGCGCCGCCTGCCGGGCGTCGTCGACGTCATCGCCGGGGCCGAGGTCGACCTTCCTCCGGTGCCCGGCGTGAGCAACCGCGACATGGCCCGGCCGCTCGTGGCGGCCGACCGGGTGCGCTTCGTCGGCGAGCCGGTGGCCATCGTGCTCAGCGAGACGCCCGAGCAGGGCGCCGACGCCGCCGAGTGGGTCGTCGTCGACTACGACCCGCTGCCGCCGGTCGTCGATCCGGTCGACGGCCTGCGGGGCGAGACGGTGCTGTTCCCCGAGCTCGGCACGAACCTGGTGACCGCGCTCGGCGACGGGGGCGGGGCGGACGCGCCGGGCGGACCGGCGGGGTGCGAGGTCGTCGTCCGGCAGAGGATCGTGAACCAGCGACTGGCCCCGGCACCGCTCGAGGGCCGGTCTGCGGCGGCGGCGTGGGTCGACGGCCGCCTCGTGCTGTGGTGCTCGACGCAGAACGCCCACGGGCTGCGGCACGCGGTGGCGTCCACCTACGGGCTGGACGAGGCGGGCGTGCGGGTCGTCGCCCCCGACGTGGGCGGCGGGTTCGGCGCCAAGATCGGCGGGCACCCCGAGGACCTCGTGCTCGGCTGGCTCGCCCGGCGCTGCGGGCGTCCGGTGCGCTGGACCGAGACCCGCACCGAGAACCTGACCGCCATGGTGCACGGCCGGGCGCAGGTCCACGAGGTGACCATCGGTGGTCGCCGCGACGGCACGATCGAGGCCTACCACCTCGACATCGTCCAGGATGCCGGCGCCTACCCGTCGATGGGGGCGTTCCTGCCGCGCCTCACGCGGGCGATGGCGGCCGGCACGTACGCCGTCCCGGTGGTCACGTCGTCGGCCCGCGTGGCGCTGACCACCACCACGCCGGTGGCGTCGTACCGCGGGGCGGGCCGGCCCGAGGCCACGGCCGCGATCGAACGGGCGGTCGACCTGTTCGCCGCCGAGGTGGGCCTCGACCCGGCCGACGTGCGCCGGCGGAACCTCTTGCCCGCGTTCGCCGAGGCGCACACCACGCCGGCGGGTGCCACCTACGACTGCGGCGACTACCCGGCGGCGCTCGAGCGCGTGTTGGCCGCCGCCGGGTACGACGACCTGCGCGCCGAGCAGGCCCGCCGGCGGCGCGCCGGCGACCACCGGGTGCTGGGCATCGGGGTGTCGTGCTACGTCGAGGTCACGAGCGGCCTCCGGGCCGGGAGCGAGTTCGGCCGGGTCGAGATCCGCCCGACCGACGACTCCGGAGCGGGCGACCAGCCCGCGGTCGAGGCGGTGGTGACCACCGGTTCGTCGCCCCACGGGCAGGGCCTCGCCACCGCCCTGGCCATGGTGGTGGCCGACGAGACAGGCCTGCCGGTCGAGGCGGTGCGGGTCGTGCACGGCGACACCGACGCCGTGGCTCGTGGCACGGGCACGTTCGGGTCGCGCTCGCTCCAGCTCGGGGGGTCGGCCGCGCTCGAGTCCACCCGGGCGGTGGTCGCCGAGGCGCGGCGGCGGGCGGCCGAGCAGCTCGAGGCGTCCGTCGACGACGTCGTGCTCGACCCCGCCACGGGCCGGTTCCACGTCGTCGGCTCGCCGGCGTTCGGGCGGTCGTGGGCTGACGTCGTCGGGCCCGACGGCCGACCCGCCGCGCGCGGGTCCCGACGGTGCGCAGGGGCTCGCCGCCGAACGGGACTTCACCACGACACAGCCCACCTACCCGTTCGGCGCCCACGTGGCGGTCGTCGAGGTCGACACCGAGACGGGAGCCGTCCGGCTCGTGCGGCTCGTGGCCTGCGACGACGCGGGACGTGTGCTCAACCCGCTGCTCGCCGACGGCCAACGGCACGGCGGGCTGGCGCAGGGCGCGGCGCAGGCCCTCTACGAGCAGGTGGCGTTCGACCCCGACGGCAACCCGCTGACAACCAACTTCGCCGACTACGCCATCCCGTCGGCGGCCGAGCTCCCGACGTTCGAGCTGGTGGACATGGAGACGCCGACATGGGTGAACCCGTTGGGGGCCAAGGGCATCGGCGAATCGGGCACGATCGGTGCCACCCCCGCCGTCCAGAACGCGGTGTGCGACGCGCTCGCGCCCCTCGGCGTCCGCCACGTCGACATGCCCTGCACCCCCGAGCGGGTGTGGCGCGCGATCCGCGCTGCGGCGCCCGGCGACTGACGAAAGTTGCCCACGCAAGGGGGTGACCGCCCCAGTAGTGTGGCGCGGGTCACACCGCCTCGGCGCGGTCACGCCGGGCGTGAACGAGGGAGGGACCACGCGTGGAGATCACCCTGTCCGTCAACGGCGTGGAGCGGTCGGCCGAAGTCGAACCCAGACGCCTCCTCGTCCACCACCTGCGCGACGACCTCGGGCTGACCGGGACGAACATCGGGTGCGACACGACGTCGTGCGGTGCCTGCACGGTGCTGCTCGACGGCGAGTCGATCAAGTCGTGCACCGTCCTCGCCGTCCAGGCCGACGGGCACGAGGTCACGACCATCGAGGGCCTGGCCGCGACGGCGGCCCCGGCGCGGCCGGGGGGAACGGCGGCGCCCCGCTGCACCCGATGCAGCAGGCGTTCCACGAGCAGCACGGGCTGCAGTGCGGCTTCTGCACGCCGGGCATGGTCATGGCCGCGGTGTCGCTGCTGAAGGAGAACCCCCACCCGACCGAGGCCGACGTCCGGCTCGGGCTGGAGGGCAACCTGTGCCGCTGCACCGGCTACCACAACATCGTGCGGTCCGTGCTGGCCGCCGCCGGTCGGCGAGGAGGTGCCCGCATGACGGCCGTCGAGAACCCGCCGGAGGCCGCGAGCGGCGGCGCGTTCGGGCAGCGCATGCTGCGCAAGGAGGACGCCCGGCTGCTCTCGGGCGAGGGGCGCTTCGTCGACGACCTGCAGATCCCCGGGGCGCTGTGGATGGGCATGGTGCGCAGCCCGTTCGCCCACGCCCGCATCGGGAACGTCGACGCCAGCGAGGCACTCGGCATGCCCGGCGTGCGCCACGTGTTCACGGGCGACGACCTGGCCGGCGAGTGGGCCGCGGCCATGCCGTGCGCCTGGCCCGTCACCGACGACATGAAGGCGCCCGACCACTGGCCGGTGGCCAAGGGCAAGGCGTGCTACGTGGGCGACATCGTGGCCGTCGTGGTGGCCGACACCCGGTACCAGGCGGCCGACGCCGTCGACGCGGTGGTGGTCGACTACGACCCCCTCGAACCCATCGTCGACCTCGAGGACGCGGCGAGCGACCGCATCGTCATCCACGACGACCTCGGCACCAACCGCAGCTACACCTGGACGCTGTCACCAGACGGCGACGCCGTCGACCGGGCCTTCGCCGAGGCGGCCCACACCGTCAGCGAGCGTTACGTCCAGCAGCGCCTCATCCCGGTGGCCATGGAGACCCGCGGCGTCGCGGTCGTGCCCGGCGTCTACGGCGGCGACGTGACCGTGTACTCGGCGACGCAGATCCCTCACATCCTCAAGGTGATGATCGCGGCCACGTGCGGCGTGCCCGAGCAGAAGCTGCGGGTCATCGCGCCAGCGGTCGGCGGGGCGTTCGGGTCGAAGCTCAACGTCTACGCCGAGGAGCTGATCGCGGTCGCCCTGGCCCGCCGCCTCGGCGCCGCCACCCGGTGGACCGAGGGGCGCAGCGAGAACGCGGTGGCCACGATCCAGGGCCGGGGGCAGGTCCAACACATGGAGCTGGCCGCCGACGCCGACGGGAAGGTGACGGCGGTGCGGGCCCGGCTCACCGCCGACATGGGCGCCTACATGCAGCTCGTCACGCCCGGCATCCCGCTGCTCGGGGCGTTCCTCTACCACGGCGTGTACGACGTGCCGGCGTACCACTTCGAGTGCACCGGCGTGTTCACCAACTGCACGCCCACCGATGCCTACCGGGGCGCCGGGCGGCCCGAGGCGACGTACGCCGTCGAGCGGGCGATGGACAGCCTGGCCCGGGCGGTCGGCGTCGACGGGGCCGAGATCCGCCGCCGCAACTACATCCCGCCCGACAAGTTCCCGTACGCCTCCATCGCCGGGCTCACCTACGACTCGGGCAACTACGAGCCCACCCTCGACCGGGCGCTCGAGATGGTCGGCTACGACGACCTCCGGGCCGAGCAGCAGCGACGCCGTGACGCGGGCGAGAGGAAGCACCTCGGCATCGGCGTCGCCACCTACGTCGAGATGTGCGGGCTCGCACCGAGCCGCGTCCTCGCCTCCCTGAACTACGCGGCCGGCGGCTGGGAGGCGGCCACGGTCAGCGTGCTGCCGACCGGCAAGGTCCAGGTCGTCAGCGGCGCGACGCCGCACGGCCAGGGCCACGAGACGTGCTGGTCGCAGATCGTCGCCGACCGGCTGGGCGTTGACCCCGGCGACATCGAGGTGCTGCACAGCGACACCGCGCTCAGCCCCATCGGCATGGACACCTACGGCAGCCGGTCGCTGCCCGTCGGGGGCGTGGCGGTGGCCATGGCCACCGACGGGGTCATCGCCAAGGCCCGCACCATCGCCGCCCACCAGCTCGAGTGCGCGGAGGACGACCTCGAGCTCGTCGACGGCGAGCTGCGCGTCCGGGGCACCCCGTCGAAGTCCATGACGCTGCAGGCCGTGGCGTTCGAGGCGTTCAGCGCCCACGACCTGCCCGACGGGACCGACCCCAACCTGACGGCCCAGGTCACCTACGACCCGCCCAACTTCGTGTTCCCGTTCGGCACCCACGTGGCGGTCGTCGAGGTCGACGAGGACACGGGCGAGGTCGAGCTGCGCGACTACGTGGCGGTCGACGACTGCGGCCCCCAGGTCAACCCGATGATCGTCGAGGGGCAGATCCACGGCGGCATCGTGCAGGGCGTCGCCCAGGCGCTGTGGGAGGGGGCCGAGTACGACGCCGACGGCAACCTCCGCAACCCCAGCCTCATCGACTACGGCGTGCCGAGCGCGGCCGAGGTGCCGAACCTGCGGCTCGACCACACGGTCACGCCGAGCCCGACGAACCTGCTCGGGGTCAAGGGCATCGGCGAGGCCGGGACGATCGGCTCGACGCCGACCGTCATCAACGCCATCGTCGACGCACTGTCGCCGATGGGGATCACCGACATGGCGATGCCCGCCCATCCCGAACGGGTGTGGACCGCGATCCAGGAGGCGCAGGCATGATCCCCGCACCGTTCGACTACCAGCGGGCCGCCTCGGTCGACGAGGCGATCGAGCTGCTGACCGCCAGACGGCGACGAGGCCAAGCTGCTGGCCGGCGGGCACTCGCTGCTGCCGCTCATGAAGCTGCGCCTGGCCCAGCCCACCGTGCTGGTGGACATCGGCCGGATCGGCGACCTCTCCTACGTCGAGGACGGCAGCGGCACCGTGCGCATCGGAGCGATGACCCGGCACCACGACGTGGCCTCGTCCGATCTCGTGCGGGAGCAGGTGCCGCTGCTGGCCGAGGTGGCCGGGCAGATCGGCGACCCGCAGGTGCGCCACCGCGGCACCGTCGGCGGCTCGATCGCCCACGGCGACCCCGCCTCCGACCTGCCCGCGGCGCTGCTGGCGCTGCGGGGAACGCTCGTCATGCGGGGTCCGGGCGGCGAACGCGAGGTGCCGGCCGACGAGTTCTTCACCGGCTTCCTCGAGACCACGTTGGCGCCCGACGAGGTGCTCACCGAGATCCGGGTCCCGGCCGTGCCCGGCGTGGGGTGGGCGTTCGAGAAGTTCAGCCGCCGCGCCCAGGACTGGGCCATCGTCGGCGTCGCCGCGGTGCTGACGAACGGGTCGACGGGGCCCGGCGTCGGCCTGGTCAACATGGGCTCCGTCGCCGCTGCGGGCCGCGGGCGTCGAGGAGGCGCTGCGGTCCGGAGCGTCGGCGTCCGCCGCCGCGGGTCGGGCCGACGAGGGCAGCGAGCCTCCCGACGACCTCAACGCCTCGCCCGAGTACCGGCGGCACCTGGCCCAGGTCCTCGTCCGCCGCGCCCTGGAGCGAGCGGGCGCCTGACCCCCGGCGCTGTTGTTGCGGCGTTCGTCCGTCGGGGTTGCCCCCGACGAACGAACGCCGGCGCCCACGGGTCGCCGGAAGGACTGGCCGTAGGCTGTGTGCGTGCCGAGCGAGCCCCCTGACGTCCGCGCCGTCGTCGACGGCCTCGCCGCGTACGACTACCTGGCCGACGAGGGCCTGGCCACCGCGGTGTTCCTCGCCCTGCGCCTGCAGCGGCCACTGTTCCTCGAGGGCGACGCCGGCGTGGGCAAGACCGAGGTCGCCAAGGCGCTGGCCGCGTGGACCGGGGGCCGCCTCGTGCGGCTGCAGTGCTACGAGGGCATCGACGCCAACCAGGCCCTGTTCGAGTGGGACCACGCCCGCCAGCTCCTCCACCTCCGCGCCGCGGAGGCCGCCGGCCGGGCGGCCACCGCGGGCGTCGACGCCCTCGAGGGCGAGCTGTACGACGAGCGGTTCCTCGTGCGCCGCCCGCTCCTCCAGGCGCTGTACACCCCCGACGGTGACCCGCCGCCGGTGCTGCTCATCGACGAGATCGACCGGGCCGACGACGAGTTCGAGGCGTTCCTGCTCGAGCTGCTGTCCGACTGGGCGGTCACCATCCCCGAGCTGGGCACGGTGCGGGCGACGACGCCGCCCGTCGCGGTCCTCACGTCGAACCGCACGCGTGACGTGCACGACGCCCTCAAGCGCCGGTGCCTCTACCACTGGGTCGACCAGCCCAGCGTCGAGCGGGAGGTGGCGATCGTGCGCCTGCGCGCCCCCGAGGTCGCCGACCCGCTGGCGCGGCAGGTGGCGGCCGCCGTGGCCGAGATCCGCACGCTCGGGCTCTACAAGCCACCGGGCATCGCCGAGACGATCGACTGGGCTCGGGCGCTGGCCCTGCTCGGGTCGGGCGATCTCGACGCCCTCGGCGCCGGAGCCACGCTCGGGTCGATCGTGAAGTACCGCGAGGACGAGCAGCGGGTCCGCGACCACGGCATCGACGCGCTGGTGCGCGAGGCGGTGGCCAGCAGTGCCTGACGTCGTCGTCGATGCCTCGGCGGCGCTCCAGGAGACGGCGGTCGAGCTGGCGTCGGCGCTGCGTGAGCGCGGTGTGCCCGTCCCCACCGGGGCCACGGTCAGCTACGCCCGGGCGCTGGCCCTCGCGGGCGGCACGCCGACGGGCGCCTACTGGGCGGGGCGGGCGACCCTGATCCACCGCCCCGAGGACGTCCCCGCCTACGACCAGGCGTTCGGCGCGGTGATGGGCGGATTGCGCACGGCCGAGGTCCGCGCCGCCCCGCAGGTGGTCGAGGTCCACCTCGATGCCGAGGACCCCGCTGCCGCCGAGCCGTCCGCCGACGATGCCGGTCCCGACGGCGACGTCCTCACCGTGCGCTGGAGCGCCGTCGAGCTGCTGCGCCACCGCGACCTGGCTGCGTGCACGCCCGACGAGCTGGCCGAGGCGCACCGGCTGATGGCCCGGCTGCGGGTGGGCGCGGCCCGTCGCCGCAGTCGCAGGCGCCGGCCGGCCCCGGCCGGGCGCGGCGAGCTCGACCTGCGCCGCACCGTCCGCCGCTCGCTGCGCACCGGCGGCGAGGTGCTCCACCGGGCCGCGGTCGAGCCGGGGGAGCGGGCGCGACGGCTGATCCTGCTCCTGGACGTCAGCGGGTCGATGGAGCCCTACGCCCGGACGCTGGCCCGCTTCGCCCACGCGGCGGTGGCGGGGCGCCGGCGCGGCCAGGTGGAGGTGTTCGCGGTCGGTACCCGGGTCACGCGCCTGACCCGCGAGCTGGCCACGCACGACCCCGATGCCGCGCTGCGCCGGGCGGCCGATGCCGTCGTCGACTGGTCGGGCGGCACCCGGCTGGGGGAGGGGCTTCGCCGGTTCAACGACCGGTGGGGCGTCCGCGGCCTCGGCCGGGGCGCCACGGTGGTGATCCTGTCCGACGGGTGGGATCGCGGCGACCCGGCGCTGCTCGGCGCCGAGATGGCCCGGCTGCGGCGGGTGGCCCACCGCATCGTGTGGGTGAACCCGTTGAAGGCGTCACCCGGCTACGCGCCGCTCGCGGGCGGCATGGCCGCCGCGCTGCCGCACGTCGATCGCTTCGTCGAGGGTCATTCCGTCGCCTCGCTCGAAGCCCTGGCCGACGTGGTGGGCGAACCATGACGGACCGCACCGAGTCGCGCCCGAACGGCCAGGGCCGGCGCGGCCGAGCGAGAGCCGAGGAGCGCAGCCCATGAGAGACCTGCTGGACGAGCTGGACCGGTGGCGCGCCGAGGGGGTGAGCGTGGCGGTGGCCCGCGTCGTCGACCTCGACGGGTCGGGGCCACGGGCCCCGGGCGCGGCGATGGCGGTGAACGAGCGGGGCGAGGTGGTCGGCTCGGTGTCGGGTGGGTGCGTCGAGGGCGCGGTCGTGACCGAGGCGCTCGAGGTCCTGCGCACCGGCGACCGCAAGGTCGTCAGCTTCGGCTACTCCGACGACGACGCCTTCGCCGTGGGCCTGACGTGCGGCGGCACGATCCACCTGTACCTCGAGCCGCTCGACTGGTGACCGACGGGCCTGTACGACCTGCTGTCGGCCGCGGTCCGGTCCGAGCAGCCGGTGGCCCTGGCGACCGTGATCGCGGGGCCGGGCACCGGCGGGAAGCTCCTGGTCCGTCCCGGCCGGCCCGCCGAGGGCTCCCTCGGCGACCCCGACCTCGACCGGGTCGTGGCGCGGGACGCCGAGGGTGAGCTGGCCGCCGGCACCACCGCGGTGCGCCACTACGGCCCTCACGGCGAGGCGCGCGAGGCGGTGGTGGCCGTGTTCGTCGAAGCCTTCGCCCCGCCGCCCCGCATGCTGGTGTTCGGTGCCGTCGACTTCACCGCGGCGCTCGTCCGCGTGGCGAAGGTGCTCGGCTACCGGATCACCGTGTGCGACGCCCGCGAGGTGTTCGCCACCCGCGCCCGCTTCCCGCAGGCCGACGAGGTGGTGGTCGACTGGCCCGACCGGCTGCTCGGCAGGGTCGGCGGCTCGCTCACCCCGCGCGACGCCGTGTGCGTCCTGACCCACGACGCCAAGTTCGACGTCCCCGCACTGGTGGCCGCCCTCGCCACCGAGGTCGGGTACGTGGGGGCGATGGGCAGCCGGCGCACGCACGCCGACCGCGTCGCCCGCCTGCGCGAGGCGGGCGTCGACGACGCGGGGCTCGCCCGCATCCGGGCGCCGATCGGGCTCGACGTCGGCGCCCGCACCCCCGAGGAGACGGCGGTGTCGATCTGCGCGGAGATCATCGCCCACCGAACAGGTCGGGTCGACGCCCGCCCCCTCCGCGACACCGAGGGCCCGATCCACCGGGAGCCCTGAGCCGTGACGACCGCTGCCATCGTGCTCGCCGCCGGGGGAGGGTCGCGCTACACGGCCTCGGGCGGCGAGGGCCACAAGCTGCTGGCGCCGTACCTCGGGCGGACGGTCGTCGAGTGGTCCATCGAGGCGGCCGCCGCGGCCGGGCTCGACGCCACGTACGTGGTGCGGGGGGCCACCGACCTCCCGGTGCCCACGCTCGCCCGGGGGGCGGTGGTCTTCGTCCGCAACGACCGGTGGCGCGAGGGGATCGCCACGTCCCTGCAGGCGGGGGTGGCCCGGGCCCGCCAGGACGGCCACGCCGCCGTGGTCGTCGGGCTGGGCGACCAGCCGCTCGTCCAGACCGAGGCCTGGCGCCGCGTCGCCCGGGCCGCCACCTCGCCGCTCGCCGTCGCCACCTACCAGGGCGAGCGCGGCAACCCGGTCAGGCTGTCGTCGATGGCGTGGCCGCTGCTGCCGGCCGCAGGGGACGAGGGGGCCAGGGTGGTGATGCGCCGCCGACCCGATCTGGTGGTGGAAGTACCGTGTCCAGGGCGGGCCGCCGACATCGATACGGTGGACGACCTCGCGACGTGGACCGACCCTGGAGGAACCCCATGGAGCTGACCAACGACTTCCGGGTGGGCGTACCGGTGGGGCGGGCGTGGGCCGTGCTCACCGACGTCGAGCTGATCGCCCCGTGCATGCCGGGCGCCCAGCTCCAGGAGGTCGAGGGTGACGAGTACCGGGGCATCGTGAAGATCAAGGTCGGCCCGATCACCGCCCAGTACAAGGGCACCGCCAAGTTCGTGGAGCGCGACGACGAGGTGCACCGGGCGGTGTTGCGCGCCGAGGGGCGCGACACGCGGGGCCAGGGCAACGCCAACGCCACGATCACCGCCACGCTGACGCCCGACGGCGAGGGCACCGCGGTCACGGTGGCCACCGACCTCACGGTGACCGGGCGGGTCGCCCAGTTCGGCCGGGGCGTGATGGCCGACGTGTCGGCCAAGCTGCTCGGCCAGTTCGTGGACTGCCTCGAGAACAAGCTGCTGGTGGACGTGGCCGACGTCGGCGACCTGCCGTCGGCGGCGGAGGTCAAGGCCAGGGAAGCGGCGTCGCACCAGCTCACCGAGGGCCCGGCCGCTCACGGCCCGCTCGACCTGGCGTCCGAGGGCGCCGCGGCCGCCCGGGCGGTCGATCTCGCGGCCGACGAGGTCGAGGCGTCGCCCGCCACGTCTCAGCCCTCCCCGGGTGACCGCCTCGACGGCACGTCGGGCCCCGCGGTGAAGGTCGTCGACAGCCCCGACCCCGAGCCGGTCGACCTGCTCGAGGCCGCCGGCGCCCCGGTCGCCAAGCGGGCCATCCCGGCCGTCGCGGCCCTCACGTTCCTGTGGCTGCTGAGCCTGTTCATCCGGCGCCGGCGGCGCCGTCGTCGCAGCTCCTGAGCCCGCCGAGCCCCGATTGGGCGCCGCGCGCGCTCGCGCTAGAGTGTTCCCCCTTGCCCGGGCCACCCGGGCAGCCACGTCGGAGTGGCGGAATTGGCAGACGCGCTAGGTTGAGGGCCTAGTGTCCGTTAAGGACGTGGGGGTTCAAGTCCCCCCTCCGACACGTAGAACCCAGCGTTTGAGCCCGTCAGAGTGGGTTGGTGGGCAGGAGACGAGTCGCCTCCCCGAGTTGTACCCCCACCGTCGAGCCGGACGCGGCGACCAACATCGGTCACACCGGATGACGCCTACGGCGACGGGTCTGCGGTCCTGGGTTACGGGAGCTGGCCGACGTTCTGTGCCCGTCCGAGGCAGTCCGCCGCGTGCTGCTGTCGTTCGGTGGAGCTGGCTGGCCGCGGCGGACGCCCGGCGACAGAAGCGCCGTTCGGTGCTCAGTCCCCAGGGAGCGACGGCCCGACGTTCTGGCGCGGGTGATCTGTGCACACGTTCTGCGCGTCTCCGTAGATCCGAAGGGCGCGCGAGATCGGCAGATCTGGGCGGTCAGAAGTGATTGAGCCGCGCCTACGGAGTGAGAGGGTCCTCACCTGACGTCCGGTGTTCCTTACCTTGCTTTGCAAGGTAGCGTGCCTGGCATGGCAGCCGATCCCGGTCTGGCGGCTCAGCTACGCAAGGGCGTGCTCGAGTACTGCGTGCTCGCCCTGCTAGCTGACACCGAGCGGTACGGCTTCGAGCTCGTGCGCACACTGGGCGGCGTTGATGGGCTGGTGACGAGCGAGGGAACGATCTACCCGCTCCTATCTCGACTGAGAAGGGAAGGCCACGTGACCACGACATGGCGGGAGTCCGAGGAGGGCCCTCCCCGCAAGTACTACGCGATCACCCGGCAGGGACACGCCGTGCTCGACGCCTTCCAGGTCGAGTGGCGGCGGTTCCGGACTGCGGTCGATTCGCTCGTTGAGGAGGCAGGACATGAGCACCCGTGATCCGCTCGCGGACCGGTACCTAGCCGATCTCCGGCGTGCCGCCACCAGGTTGCCCCGCGCCCAACGGCGGGAACTCGTCGCCGAAGTGTCGGCACATGGCGCCGCCGGCGTCAGCGCCGCCCGGTCCGAGGCAGACGTAAGGAACATGCTGGACGACCTAGGCGACCCCGCCGACATCGTCGGCGCCGCGGCGCCTCCCGCCGAGGTCGGCTCTTCAGGCATTCTGGCGGGTGTCCTCGGGGTGCTGCAAGTGATCCTCATTCTGTGGCAACCGATCGGTGTCGCGCTCGGGGATCGTTGCTGTAATCATTGGTGTTCGCGCACGCCGCTAAGCCCGTCAGCAAGACCAACGCAAAGGGACCGTGGCGTGGTCTTAGGCGCGATCGCCATCGTCGTCCCGATCCTGGTCTTTGGCCTCCTCGTGTCCCTTCGGACCTCTGAGACGGAGGACAACCCCACGGTCGAGGTCGAAGCCACCCCGACGAGCCTCGGCGGCTAGGGGTGCCATCGATGTCCAGGCGGTGGTGACCTCCAGGACCCGGCAGGCGGTCTTGACCGCTAGGCCCTCCTCGGACATCACGGCGATCGCCTCGAAGCGCCTTTTGGGGGGCGATGTGGTTCGGAGCAGGTCGTTGGCTCGGCGCAGGATCCGGTTCTCCATCCGCAGCGCCGCGAGTTCCTTGCGGGCGGCGGCCAACTGGCTGACTCGGCGGTCGTTAGCCCCGGTCGTTGGCCTGTGTCGGCCCCGTGCTGTCGGCGCCAGTTGTAGATCGTCGACGCACCGATCTCGAGGTCATGCGCGACTTCGGCGACCGATCGGCCCTCGTCGAGCAGCGCGAGTACACGGCGACGGAACTCCCCTGGATACCTCTTCGGCAAGGTGACCCTCCTGGGATCGAGGCATCACCATTCCAGAAACCCGAACGCGGCCAACCGGGGGAACATCAAGGTGTCCGGAACACCGGGGAGCTCCACTCCGTCGAAGTCCCCGAGTCCGCCCACGCTGGTCGGTCGGTAGGCTGTGCGAGCTGGTCCTGGAGGGTGGTCGGACGGTCCCCCCGAGGAGGGTGGTGGGCATGCCCGATCGTCACGCGGGGCCTCGACTTCGTGGCCGGCGCGACGAGTGCGAGGCGCTGGACCGGCTCCTGGACGCGGCTGCGGGCGGGCAGAGCCGGGTGCTGGTCCTGCGCGGCGAAGCGGGCATCGGCAAGACCGCGCTGTTGGACTACCTGCAGGGGCAGGCGTCTGGGTGTCGCGTTGTCCGCGAGCGGCGGGCGTGGAGTCCGAGATGGAGATCGCGTTCGCCGGCCTGCATCAGCTATGCGCACCGATGCTGGGCAGCCTGGAGCGCCTGCCCGGCCCGCAACGCGACGCGCTGAGCACGGCTTTCGGCCTGAGCGCCGGCGAGGCGCCGGACCGCTTGCTGGTCGGCCTGGCGGCGCTCGGACTGCTGTCCGAGGCGGCCGAGGAGCGGCCGCTCGTCTGCCTGGTCGATGATGCACAGTGGCTCGACCATGCCTCGGCGCAGGCGCTTGCGTTCGTCGCGCGGCGCCTCTTGGCGGAATCAGTCGCCGTGGTGTTCTCGGTGCGTGAGCCCAGCGAAGACCAGGAGTTGGCGGGGCTTCCGGAGCTTGTGGTGTTGGGCCTGAGCGACGCCGATGCCCGAGCTTTGCTGGACTCCGTCGATCCCTGGTCGGCTCGACGAGCGGGTGCGGGACCGGATCGTCGCCGAGACACGGGGTAACCCGCTGGCGTTGGTGGAGTTGCCTCGGGGATTGACGGCGGCGGAGCTGGCGGGCGGGTTCGGCCGTCCCGACGCGCGGCCGCTGGCGAGCCGCATCGAGCAGAGCTTCCGGCGACAGCTCGAGTCGCTTCCGACCGAGACCCGACGGCTGCTGCTGATAGCCGCAGCCGAACCGGTTGGCGACGTGACCTTGTTGTGGCGCGCGGCCGAGCGGCTCGGGATCGGGGCCGATGCCGCGGCCCCGGCCGAGGCCGCGGGGTTGATCGAGTTCGGCGCCCGGGTGCGCTTCCGCCACCCGCTGGTGCGCACCGCCGCCTACTGGGCGGCGACACCGCCCGACCGCCGGCGGTACATCGCGCGCTGGCTGAGGCGACCGATCCCGTGGCCGACCCCGATCGTCGAGCGTGGCATCGCGCCCACTCGGCGGTGCGGCCCCGACGAGGCGGTGGCCGGCGAGCTCGAGCGCTCCGCTGGCCGGGCACAGGCTCGCGGCGGACTCGCTGCGGCCGCCGCGTTCCTGGAGCGGGCAACCGAGCTGACGCCGGATCCGGGCCGGCGGGTGCAGCGCGCGCTGGATGCCGCACAGGCCAAGCTCCAGGCCGGCGCGTTCGACCAGGCCCTGGTCCTGCTCGCCACCGCCGAGGCGGGACCGCTCGACGAGCTCCAGCGGGCACGGATCGATCTGCTGCGCGCCCAGATCGCGTTCGCCTCGAGCCGCGGCAATGAGGCTACTCCGTTGCTGCTGGCCGCCGCCCGTCGGCTCGAGCCGCTCGACGTCGAACTTGCTCACGAGACCTATCTGGACGCGTTCTCCGCCGCGATGTTCGCCGGCCGCCTGGCCGAGCGGCCCCGGCCTGCTGGAGGTGGCGCTGGCCGCACGGGGGCGCCGCGGCCGCACCGGTCGCGCGAGGGCGACATGCTGCTCGATGGTCTGGCCGTGCTGTTCACGGACGGGTACGCGGCTGCGATGCCGATTTCACGGCGAGCGCTGCGGGCGTTCTGCAGCGAGGACATCTCCGTCGAGGAGGGGCTGCGCTGGCTCTGGCTCGCGTCAGTCATCGCGGCGGATCTGTGGGACGACGAGAGCTGGTACGTCCTTTCCGCCCGCCACGTGAAGATCGCCCGTGACGCCGGCGCACTCAGCGAGCTTTCCCTCGCGCTCAACTCACGCGTACCGTCGTCCACCTGTTCGCCGGCGAGCTGACGGCGGCCGCGTCGCTGGTCGAGGAGGCGCGAGCGGTGACGGAGGCGACCGGGAGCAGGCCTCGCGCCGTACGGTGCGCTGGCACTCGCCGCTTGGCGGGGCCGCGAAGGCGAGGCCGGGGAGCTGTTCGAGGCCACCATGAGCGAGGCCGTGGCCCGGGGCGAGGGAATCGGGGTGACCGTCGACGCAGCTGGGCGAGCGCGTTGCTCTCCAACGGCCTTGGCCGGTACAACGAGGCGCTGGTCAGCGGCCCGACAGGCCGCGGAGTACCCGCATGAGCTGGGCGCACCGAACTGGGGCGTTGGCCGAGTTGATCGAGGCGGCCGCACGGACGCGGCATGACCCGAGCTAGCGGCCGATGCCCTCGAGCAGCTCTCGGAGATGACACGGGCCAGCAGCACCGACTGGGCGCTGGGCGTTGAGCCCGCTCACGCGCGCTGCTGAGCGACGGCGAGCCGCGGAGCGTCTTTATCGCAAGGCGATCGAGCACCTCGGCCGAACGCGGGTACGGATGGAGCTAGGCCGGGCCCATCTGCTCTACGGCGAGTGGCTGCGTCGCGAGCGGCGGCGTGTGGACGCACGCGAAGCCGCTGCGTACTGCCCACGACATGTTCGGTCGGTTCGGGGCCGAGGCGTTCGCCGAACGGGCCCGCCGGGAGCTGCAGGCCACGGGCGAGACGGTGCGCAAGCGCACCGTCGAGGCCCACGACGTGCTCACCGCGCAGGAGGCGCAGGTCGCCCGGCTGGCGGCCGATGGTCACACCAACCCCGAGATCGGCGCCCAGCTGTTCATCAGCCCGCGGACCGCGGAGTACCACCTGCACAAGGTGTTCTCCAAGCTCGACATCGGCTCCCGCCGGCAGCTCCGAGGCCGCCTGGCGCAGCTGGAACTGCGCACCAGCTGAGGGCATCCACGGGACGGCGAGGGCTCGACCGGGGATCCGCACTCGGGACTTCCACAGCTGCGAGCGCCCCGGGGGACGCTGCACCGTGAAAGATCCCGAACGGAGCCCCGATGAGCCAAGCACACCTCGAGACGGCGGCCCAGGAGATCGCCGACGCTACCTCGAAGCCCCGTTCCTCTACGAGCTCGGGCTCGACGGCGCCGCAAGGTCCTCGACGACATCCAGGCCGCGCCGATCGCCAAACCCGAAGTCGACGAGACGTGGATCACCGTCGCGGCGGAGGTCGGCGATGTCCGGGTCCGCATCGTCAAGCCCCACGGCGCCACCGGCCCGCTTCCGGTTGTGCTCTACGTGCACGGCGGCGGCTGGGTGCTCGGCAATGCGGGGACCCATGATCGTCTCGTGCGCGAGCTGGCGGTCGGGGCGGACGCCGCGCTGGTGTTCGTGGAGTACGACCGTTCCCCCGAGCGCGCCTACCCGGTCGCGATCGAGCAGGCCTACACGACGGCCCGCTGGATCGTGCATGAGGGCCAAACCAGGGCCTCGACGGGTCACGTCTCGCGGTCGCCGGCGACTCGGTCGGCGGCAACATGGCCGC
>CAWJFG010000022.1:0-5933 GCA_963842015.1 uncultured Acidimicrobiales bacterium
CATGTGGGGTCTCCTCCGTGGTGGCTCCGGTTGGCGGACGGTGGGGACAGCCCGGTCGCCTCTCCCACGGGGATGTCGTCCCCGGAACCCATATGCAGCCGGAATGCCGGGCCGGCTTGAACGGCAGTTTACGGAGACCATGCCGGGATCTGACAACACCGCGTGACCGGCGACGGCGCGTGCGCGACCCGGCACCGGGCGACCGCACGGCGGTCGCCCGGTGCCGCGCCCTGGTCAACGCTTCGTGGTGCCGGCCCGCTTGGCGCCGGACCGCGACGATCCGCCCTTCCGCGACGATCCGCCCTTGCGAGCCGAGCCGGCGCGGGCCGTGCGCGAGGAGCCGGCGGACCCCGAGCCGCGCGACCGCTTCCCGCCCTCGGCCTCGAGGCGGCGCTTGCGCTCGGCGAGGTCCTCGATGACGGAGTCGAGGACGCCGCGGGTGCTGAGCGCCCGTTGCGCCTGCCCCACGACCGCGGCCGCCACCGCCAGCTCGCCCTGCTCCTCGAGGACGGTGGCGAAGCGCTCGACCGCCCGGTTGAACCGGATGTGGCCGAGGGTCTCGGCGGCCACCGGGGCGTCGTCCAGCGCCGCGTGGAGGTGCTCCTCCGCCACCTTGGGCTCGGCCCTCTTCACCGAGATCGCCCCGCCGAGCCGGTGCGCGGGCTCGGGCCGGGAGACGCCGCCGGGCAGGTCGAGCAGCTTGTGGGGTCGGGCGGCCGGACGCCCGAGCATGAGGTGGGCGTGCCGGGCCACCGGCTCGTCCGCCATGCGCGCCGCCACCTCCTCGAGCGTGTCGTTGGCCGCGTCCAGGACGCGGCTGCCGCCGAACGCGTACACCCGGCCGACATCGTCGGTGAGGTAGTCGCTCGCCAGCCGCTCGTGCTCCACGCGCTTGGGTGGCGCCACCCGGAACTGCAGCCGGTTCGACACGAGGTGCTCGCCCGACGGCAGCTCGAGGGCCATCTGCGCCACGTACCGGCCCGGCTCGTCGATCATGAACCCGCCGCGTGTCACCGAGGCCAGCATGCTCTCGTACAGGGCCTCGCCGGGGGCGAGCGACCGGGCCGACGGGTGGTTGCAGTACGCCGCGTACGGCAGCCGCATGGTCGCCTCGCGCCCCTCGCGCTTCACCACGACCACCATGGCGGACCGGTCGAGCAGGATGTGCTCGTCGACGACGACGGGTGCGCCGCCCACGTTCGACAGCTTCAGCTCGAGGTAGACGGGCTCGAGGAACCCGAACGTGGGCACGCCGTGCCAGTCCTGGCGGTGGACCCGCAGCTCGAGCGCGAGCTCCGGCTCGGGCGACATGTTCGCCTGCTCGAACCCGTGGTGGTCGAACCAGGCCGCGTTCCCCTGCTGGACGAACCGCTCGGGTGCGTGGCGCAGGAAGAGCAGCTCGTCATCGGTGAAGCGGTAGCCGAAGTCGGCGAAGAAGGCCGACGCACCCCCGGACACCCTGTACGGGTAGTTCATGAACGACCGTGCCTCGGGTTGGTCGACCAGCGGCACCCACGGGCCGCCGCCGCCGATGCCGAGGGACTTCTGCCAGGCGTGCGCCAGGTTGAACGCGTGGCCGAGCTCGTGGACGGCGGTCCAGAACCGGATGCGGGCGACGGCCGCGTCGGCATCGGGGTCGCCGGGAGGGGGCTCGGAGATGAACGAGTCGTGGAAGATGGCGGTGCCCTGGCGGTGGTTGGGCCCGATGTCGTCGAACATGATCCCGCCGAGGCCCGTGCCCTGGTCGGACAGGGCGGCGAAGAAGGTCCACACGGCCCACTGGGGCACGTCGGCGAAGCGGCTCCAGTAGGTCTGCATGGCGTCGTGCATCTCGGCGTCGGACCACAGCGCATCCGCCCCGGCGCCGCCGAGGGGCACGATGTCGTCGCCGTTGCTGCGCGTGACCCGGAAGCCGGCCCGGCGGTAGACGTCCTCGATCGCGATCGTCTCGGCCGTGATCGTCGCCGGTCGGTTGGGGTGCGAGCCGATGTCGAACGACGTCACGGGGGAGACGCCCGTGGCCGCGTCGTACTCGAGCTCGACCTCGTGGGCGTACGGCGACCGGTAGCCGTACAGCATGGTCATGCCGGACGTGCCGCCGCCCGTGAACCGCACGGTCGCCGCGATCGGGGGACCGAACAGCGCCGGCCGCACCACCGTGACGCGGACGTCGGTGTAGGCGCTGCCCGCGCCCGAGCCGTCGCGGTAGAAGATGGAGCCGGCCCAGGTCCGCGGGCCGATGCGCGAGACGCGGGCGATCCAGTGGATGCGGAGGAACAGGCCGCTGCGCAGCGTGCCGCTGGCCACCATCTGCGGGTAGCGGCCGTCGACGTCGAGGCGGAGCTGCCCGCTGAAGCCGAGCTGCGCCCCGGGAGCGAGCGCGTCTTCGGCGCCGTCGAGACCGTCGAACGCCGCGTCCGCGGCGTGCCCGTCGGTCCCGAGGTGTCCACCCGGGCCGGGGAGGCCAGGGCTCAGCGGGCCGTGGGGGAGCGGCCGGCGGGCCTCGTACAGGCCGCTCACCTCGGCCAGTCGCCATGGCGGGAGTGCAGCAGCTCCCTGGGCCGCGGCGTGCTCCCGCTGCGCGGCATCCATCGCCATCGCATCGTCGATCGTGTGGCTCATGTCGGACCTCCCGGTCGCCGCAGCGGCCCGAGCGCACGGTCAGGCGTAGCGGAAGGGCTCACCCGCCGTGCGGTGGACCACCTGGTCTCCGACGATGGAGATCCCGAGGTGCGTGCCGTCACGCACCTCGACCGGGACGTCGGCCACCACGCCACGCGAGGTCACGTCGACCGACAGGACGATCTCGCCCGCAGGGAGGTCCAGCGTCGCCCGCTGGGCCACACCCACCTGCGGGCGCGTGGTGACCGAGTCCGACGACAGCACCACGTCGTCGCCGACCCGCACGGTCACCTCATCTCCGTCGAAGCCCTCTTCGAGGACCAACGCGAGCGTCGGCATGTGTCCGCTCCCGGCGGGAGACCGCCGCCCGGTCGCCACCGCCGCACAGAGCATCGTCCTGACGACGGAGAGTGTCAACGGGGTGCTCGTCACACGGTCGGGACGGCGACGGCAGCCTCTACCCTCGGCGTCGTGGTGCAGCGCCCGCCGACCGGCACGATCCCCGAAGCCCCAGGCTCCTACCAGTTCAAGGACGCCCAGGGCCGCGTCATCTACGTGGGCAAGGCGCGCTCGCTCCGCCAGCGCCTGTCCAACTACTTCCAGGACCCCCGCCACCTGCCGCCCCGCACGGCGGCGATGGTGGCCGCCGCCGAGACCGTCGAGTGGATCCAGGTCCGCAACGAGGTCGAGGCGCTCATGCTCGAGTACAGCCTCATCAAGCAGCACCGGCCGCGGTTCAACATCCGGCTGCGCGACGACAAGAGCTATCCGTTCCTGGCGGTGACCGTGGGCGACGACTGGCCGCGACCCATGGTCATGCGGGGGCGGAAGCGCAAGGGGGTGCGCTACTTCGGGCCCTACGGCCACGCGTACGCCATCCGCGAGACGCTCGACCTGCTGCTGCGCACGTTCCCCCTGCGCACGTGCAGCGACAACAAGTTCGGGCGGCACGAGCGCCTCGGCCGTCCCTGCCTGCTGTTCCACATCGAGAAGTGCTCCGGACCGTGCGTGGGCGAGATCGACCACGCCGCCTACGACGGCCTGGTCGGCGAGCTCCTCGAGTTCCTCGACGGCGACACCGACACGATCGTGCGCCGGCTGGAGGGCGAGATGCGGTCGGCGGCGTCGGAGCTGGAGTTCGAGCGGGCCGCCCGCCTGCGCGACCGGCTCACCAGCGTGCGCAAGGCCATCGAGCGCCAGCAGATGGTCGCCGACCGGAACGAGGACATCGACATCATCGGCATCGCCGGGGACGACCTCGAGGCCGCGGTGCAGGTGTTCTTCGTCCGCAAGGGCAGGGTGGTGGGCCGCAAGGGGTTCGTGCTCGACAAGGTCGAGGACGTGGCGCCCGGCGAGCTCGTGGGCGACGTCCTCGAGGGGCTCTACGACGACCCGCCGCTCGGCGTGCCGAGGACGGTGCTCGTGCCCACCGAGCCCGACGACCCCGAGCTGTACGTCGACTGGCTGTCGCACCTGCGGGACTCGCGCGTGGCCGTCCGGGTCCCGCAGCGGGGGGCCAAGCGCGAGCTGCAGGCCACCGTCACCCGCAACGCCAGCGAGGAGTTCACCCGCCACCGGCTGCGGCGGGCCAGCGACCACAACGCCCGGGCCCGCGCCCTCGACGAGCTGCAGGACGCCCTCGGGCTGCCCGAGGCCCCCCTGCGCATCGAGTGCTACGACATGAGCCATATCCAGGGCAGCGACTACGTCGGCTCGATGGTGGTCATGGAGGACGGGCTGCCCAAGAAGTCCGACTACCGGCGCTTCAAGGTCCGTTCGGTCCCTGGCAACGACGACTTCGCGGCCATGGAGGAGGTGCTGACGCGCCGGCTGAGCGCGTACCTCGCCGAGCGGTCGCAGCCCGTGGGGGAGCGATCGGGGAAGTTCTCGTACCCGCCCCAGCTCCTGCTCGTCGACGGCGGGAAGGGTCAGCTCAACGTCGCCGTGCGGGTCCTCGAGGAGCTGGGGCTCGACGAGGAGATCCCGGTGGCGTCGCTGGCCAAGCGGTTCGAGGAGGTCTACGTGCCCGGCGAGGCGGATCCGGTGCGTGTGCCGCGGGGCTCCGAGGCGCTGTACATGCTGCAGCGCATCCGCGACGAGGCCCACCGCTTCGCCATCACGTACCACCGCCAGCTGCGCGGCAAGCGCATGACGAAGTCGGTGCTCGACGACATCAAGGGCCTCGGCCCGACCCGGCGCAAGCGCCTGACGAAGGAGCTCGGGGGCGTGGCGGCGGTGAAGGACGCGTCGCTCGACGACCTCCGGGGCCTGTCCTGGCTGCCCGACGACGTGGCCTTCGCGGTGTACGGGAAGATCCACGGCGAGCGGGTCGGCCGGGGGGACGGGTCGTGACCGAGCCGTCCGAGCGGTCCGACCCGCTCGACCTGGCCGGCGTCTGGGAGCAGCACGCCGCCTGGTGGCAGGCCGGCTTCACGGGTGGCGCCGACGTCGAGTACGACGAGCAGATCCTGCCCATGGCCGCCCGCCACCTGGCAGGAGCGTCCCACGTCCTCGACCTCGGCTGCGGCGAGGGGCAGATCGCCCGCCTGGCGGCGGCGGGGGGCGCGGCGCGGGTGGTCGGCGTCGACGCCTCCGACGCCCAGATCCGCGAGGCCCGGCGCCGCGGGGGCGGTCCGAGCTACCTGCGGGGGTCGGCCACCCGTCTGCCCGTCCGGTCGGGCTGGTGCGACGCCGTGGTGGCGTGCCTCGTGCTCGAGCACCTGGAGGACCTCGACGGCGCCCTCGACGAGGTCGCCCGCGTGGTCCGACCCGGTGGGCGGTTCGTGGTGTTCGTCAACCACCCCCTGTTCCAGACCCCGGGCAGCGGCTGGGTCGACGACCAGGTCCTCGACCCGCCCGAGCAGTACTGGCGGGTGGGCCCGTACCTGCCCGAGACGGTCACGGTCGAGGAGGTCGACCGCGACGTGCGGCTGCCCTTCTTCCACCGGCCCCTGGGCCGCTACGTCAACGCACTCGCCGAGCGTGGGCTGTACCTCACCCGCATGACCGAGCCCGCCCCACCGCCCCGGTTCCTGGCCCTGGCCCCGCAGTACCAGGACGCGGCCACGATCCCGCGCCTGCTGGCCCTGCGAGCCGAGCGCCGCTGAGCGCTGGCCGACCGAGCGAGTAGTTGTCCACCCGCCCGGCCTTAGGTGACAGGTCGGTCGGCGCCGCCGATCACAGAGGCGCCAGCGACGTCGGAGAAGCACCGGCAACATGACGCCGTCCGTGTCCGATGGCGGCCGTCCTGCCCCCTCACGGCGCTCCCGGGACGGTCGCCGGGCCCACCTCGATGAAGTCTGACTGGGCCG
>CAWJFG010000023.1:0-99361 GCA_963842015.1 uncultured Acidimicrobiales bacterium
GGGTGGGGGAGATTTGAACTCCCGACCTCTGCGTCCCGAACGCAGCGCTCTGCCAAGCTGAGCCACCACCCGGTCTGTCGGAGACGCGACTCTATCCGCTGTGCCCCCTGGCTTCGACATCGGATCCGGCGTCGGCCGGCAACCCCGGCGCCGTCAGACGGCGAGGCCCGAGGACTCCTCGTAGGAGTCGCCGGCGCGCAGTGCCTTGGCGGCCCGGCGGAGGCGGAACGAGTCGAGCGGCTTGACCAGCCAACCGTCGACCGCCCACCGGCGGGCGAGGGGAACGTCGGCCGGCCGATCGAGCAGCAGCAGGATCGGGGCGTCGGGGGTGGAGCCCTCTTCGAACTCCTGCTCGAGGTTGAGGGCGGTGGCGATGCCGCCCATGTTGCCGATCTGCAGGTCGAGGACGATCAGGTCGGGCTGGACCTTGCGGACCGCCGCGCTGACGTCGCGCCCGCGGCGCACCCGGAACACCCCGGTGTTCTCGTCGGACAGCGCCGCGTCGACGTCGTCGAAGATCCAGTCGGCGTCGGTGGCGATCAGCACATCGGGCACGGTTGCGGAGGCTACGGCCCGGGAACAGTGGGGTGCCAGCGGCGACGACGCGGGCGACGAGGGCGACGATGGGACGGGCTGTGACAGGACGATGCCAGTGACGTTTCACGGGCGTCCCGGCTGTCTGCCCGCCGCTACGATCGCCCGGCGGGTCCCGGGAGGAAGAAGCATTGCTCGACATCCAGGTTGACGAGGCCGACAGCTACACCGTCTGTCGCCCCGTCGGCGAGCTCGACGCCTACACCGTCGGCCAGTTCCGCGATGCGCTCGGCGAGCTGGCCGACAAGCGCTACCTGCTCATCGACCTGTCGTCGGTGCCGTTCATGGACTCGGCGGGCCTCGGCGCGCTGATCGGCGGCATCCGGCGGGCCCGCGAGGCGGGCGGCGACGTCGCCGTCGCCTGCAGCCGGCCCACCCTCACCCGCCTGCTGCACACCACGGGCTTCGACCGCATCGTGCCGGTCACCGAGACGGTCGAGTCGGCCGTCGCGGCCCTCGACGACGCGGCCGCCTCACTCGACGAGCAGTAGTCGTCCACCGGCCCCGGGGCGGGCGCTCAGCCCGGGCGCGAGAACACGTGCGCCGCGACCTCGCCCAGCCCGGCGAGGTCGTGCACGTCGGTGCGCAGGAACGGCACCCACACCACGGGCGCCGGCGCCACGGCCTCGGCCAGCCCCGAGAGGTGGGCCTGCTCGCGGCTGGCGACCGCCTGGAAGTCGGCGAGGTTGCGGTACAGGCCGCCGATGGGCGTGTCTGCCAGGGTCTCGGCGCGGCGGGCGGTGGCGGCGGCAGCCCCGGCGGTGACGCCGCCCGCCCCGTCTGCGAACAGGTCACCGCCACCGTCGCCGGCAGGGACGAACGACGGGTGCACCCGGTTCACCACCAGCCCCCGCACGGCGATGCCGGCCTCGTGCAGGCGCTCGGCGAAGAAGTGGGCCTCGTCGACGGTGTCGCGCCGCGGCGACGCCACGAGCACGAACGCGGTGCCGTCGGCCGCCAGCAGCTCGTTGACCCGAGCCGCTCGCTGCCGGAACCCCTCCTCCATGCCCTCGAACGCCTGGAAGAACGCCACGGCGTCGTCGACCACCTCGCCGCCCACCACCCGCGACACGGTGCGCAGGAACGTCTGGGCGGCCACGTTGACCGCCTTCACGATGCCTCGGCTGGGCACGATGAGCAGGCGGAACAACCGGTGGTCGAGGAAGCGGGACAGCCGGCGCGGCGCGTCGAGGAAGTCGAGGGCGTGCCGGCTCGGCGGCGTGTCCACCACCACGAGGTCGAAGTCGGTCTCGTCGTGCAGCTCGTAGAGCTTCTCCATCGCCATGTACTCCTGGGTGCCCGACAGGGCGCCGGAGATGTTCCGGTAGAAGCGGTTGGAGAGGATCCGCTCGCCCTGCTCGGGGCTGGCGGCGTGCTTCGTGACCAGCGCGTCGAACGTCGACTTGGTGTCGAGCATCGTGGCCCACAGCTCGCCGGGCCAGTCGCCGGCGATGCGGCTCGGCGTGTCGGTCAGGCCCTGCAGGCCGAGGGCGTCGGCCAGCCGCTTGGCGGGGTCGATGGTGACCACGACGGTCTTGCGACCCACTCGGGCGCCCTCGAGGGCCACCACGGCCGCCGTCGTGGTCTTGCCCACGCCCCCGGAGCCGCAGCACACGATGATGCTGCGCTCGGCGACGAGATCGGCGAGGGCCTCGTGCCCGTCGGCGGCAGGGGCGTGGGCCGCGGAGCCGGCGGTCGGGCCCGTCATTGGGGCAGCCCGGCGAGGGCCTCGATCTCGCCCAGCATCGCCCGGGCCAGCTCGTCGAGCTCGCTCGGGCCGATCTCGGCCGGGAACAGGAACGGGAGACGCAGCTGGGGCAATGGCAGCTGCGCCTCGAGGCGGGCCACCTGCTCCTCCTGGAGCGCCGTGCGGTCGAGGCGGAAGCGGGCGGCCGATGCCAGCGCCGCGGCCTCGCCCGGCCGGAGGGCCACGTCGGCGTCGGTGGCCGCGGCGGCGACCGCGGCCTCGTTCGGGACGAGCCCGGCGACCTGGGGGTAGAGGCCGTTGACGACGATCGGACCGAGGCCGATGCCGACCCGGTCCTCGAGCGAGAACGCGGTCTCGACCGCCTCGTTCACCGGCGTCTCCTCGGGGATGGTGACCAGCACCACCTGGCACTGGCGATGGTCCTCGAGCAGCGACAGCACGTCGCGGGCCTGGGCGTTGATCGGACCGACGCTGACGGTGTCGATGAGGCTGCGAGCCGACTGGAGGAACGTGATGGCGTGACCCGCGGCGGGCGCGTCGAGCACGATCAGGTCGGCGACCTCCTCGCGCACCAACTGCTTGACCTTTCCGAGCAGCAGGATGTCCTTGATGCCCGGGGCGGCGGTGGCCACCACGTCGAGGGCCCCCGACGAGACGAGCCGGCGCGAGACGCGCGACAGCCCGTGGTCGCGGAGGTACTCGACCAGCGCCGAGTCGGCGGTGAGGGTGCGGGCCCGCACGTCGGCCGAGCCGTCGGGGCCGCCCCCCGCCGCCAGGACCACCTCGTCGTAGCCCAGCTCGCTCTGGCCGAAGATCGCGGGGAGGCCGGATTTGCCTTCGACCTCGACGATCAGGGTCGACAAGCCGGCGAGGGCGGCGGCGCGAGCCAGCGTGGCGCTGACCGTCGTCTTGCCGACCCCGCCCTTCCCGGCCACGATGACCAGCCGAGATGCAGCGAAGAACTGTTCAGGATCCACAGCGCACGTCGTCCTCCGCCCCGCAACGGGGGGTCCGCGGGACTGTAGCGAAGCCGCGAGGCGACGCAGACCGGCCCGCAGGGCGGCCTCGATGGCGCGTCGCGGCCGGGCTGGCGGCCGCGGTCGCAGGCGGTCGTCACGCTCGCCGCCCCCCGCCCCGCCGGCGCCCAGCCGACATGTGAGCCGGATTCGGGCCCCGTCGCCGTGGTCGAGGTCGACGGCCTCATCGACCCCGTGCTCGTCGACCTCGTGGAGGACCAGCTCGACCGGGCCGCCGAGACGTGCGCGCTGGCGCTCGTCCTCCAGTTCGACAGCGGCGGGGTGGTGGTCTCCGACGACCGCCTCGACCGGCTGGTCGCGGAGGTCGAGGGTTCGGACGTCCCCGTCGGGGTCTGGGTGGGCCCGTCGGGCAGCCGGGCGACCGGCGACGCCGTGCGGCTGTTGGCCGCGGCCGACCTGACGGGTGTGGCGCCGGGCTCGAGCATCGAGGTCACCCCGGCGCTGCTCGAGGCCCGAGGACTCACCGCGAGCGACCTCGGCGCCACCGACGTGGGCGACAGGGTGGGCGCCAACCGGGCGGTCGAGCTCGGCCTGGTGGACAACGACGCCCCCACGATCCTCGAGTACGTGGTGCAGATCGAGGGGTTCGAGACGCAGGTGGTGGACGGTCGGCGCCAGCCCGTCACCGAGGTGACCTTCGGCGGGGTGAGCCTCGTCGGCCAGCTCATGCACACGGTGGCGAGCCCCGCGGTGGCCTACCTGCTCTTCGTCATCGGGCTGTCGTTGCTGCTGTTCGAGCTGTTCACCGCCGGGGTCGGCATCGCCGGCATGGTGGGCGCCGGCTCCCTCGTGCTCGGGTGCTACGGCCTCGCCGTGCTGCCGACCCGACCGATCGGCGTCGCCCTGCTGCTGTTCGCCATGTTCGGGTACGGCGTCGACGTGCAGACCGGCGTGCCCCGGCTGTGGACCGGCATCGCCACGGTCAGCTTCGTCGTCGGCTCGCTGATCCTGTACGACGGCGTGTCCATCAGCTGGCTGACACTGCTCATCGCCTTCGTCGGCATCACCCTCGGCATGGTGGCGGGGATGCCGACGATGGTCCGCAGCCGGTTCTCGACGCCGACGATCGGGCGTGACTGGATGATCGGCGAGCTGGGCTCGGCGCGCACCGACATCGACCCCGACGGCGTCATCACGCTACGTGACGCGCCATGGCGGGCCCGCACCAACCGGGCCACTCCGATTCGCAAGGACGAGCCGGCGCGCGTGGTCGCGATCGAGGGTCTCGTGCTCGAGGTCGAGCCCGAGGAGGGGGCGGCGCGTGACTATCGGGAGCGAGCGCGGTCCGGCGAGTGACATTTCGTGGCGGCGGGCCGATGTGCCCGTGCGTATTTCGTGCCTCGCCACGGCGCGTCATATGACCCGCAGGTAGTGGTTACCCCGTGTTCACAACCGCGCTGACCTGGGATATCGCCCGGGTTTACGTGGTCGACACACCGCAAATTTTTCCTTGTATCAGGTAAGGACCGGCTGTATGGTCCGCCGTGGAAGGGGGGTGTGTCTGTGAGTGCACAGCGCGTCGAGGAAGACTGGCAGGTTCGGGCTGCATGTCGCGGTCCGCAGGCTGCCGTCTTCTTTCCGCCGTCGCACTTCGAGCGGAAGAGCGAGAAGCTGCGACGGGAAGAGCAAGCCAAGACCATCTGCGCCACGTGTGCGGTGCGCGAGCCCTGTCTCGACTACGCACTGCGCATCCGTGAGCCTCACGGTATCTGGGGAGGTCTGAGCGAGGCCGAGCGCAGAGCATCGCTGGCCCAGCACAACTAGCTGCGGCCGACGAGCACGGCACCGACGCAGCGCCGACACCGGGGGGTGGAGGCGCTGCGTCGTTCGTTTTCGGGGCGGTGGCCGCCGTGCGCCCTGTGGCCGAGGCGGTCGCCGCCTCCGAGGACACCCCCGGGAGAAGGTGGCGTGACTGGAGCAGTGCGTCGAGCAACCCCCCGGCGGCCGACCCGGTTGCGCGAGCGGCGCCATTGCTCCCCCCTATCGTTCGCATCGCTCCAGCCACGCCTTACGAGGAACCCCCCTCGGTTCCTGCGTGGTGCGCCGTATGTTACCCGACCGTCACCTCAATGTGAAGAGGGTCACATCACGGATCGTGTATCCCCAGGCGGGCAGCGTGGCCGGCGCCGGGCGGAACGGGCCCGGCGGTAGGCTGCGGGGACAGCCGGCCGACGCACCCCACCGCATCACCCGGTCCTCCGGTGCACCCCGCCCACCCGGTCAGGCCCCACTTGCATGGCACTCGTCCTCATCCTCGTCTTCCTCGTCGCCCCCCTCGTCGAGCTGGCCGTCATCGTCCAGGTCGCCGACTCCGTCGGCATCGCCAACACGATCGGCCTGCTCATCGCCGTGTCCCTCCTCGGCGCCTGGCTCGCCAAGCGCGAGGGCCTCGGCGTGCTCCGGCGCATCCAGGCCGCCCTCGACCGCGGGCAGGCGCCCAGCACCGAGGTCGTCGACGGCGGCCTCATCCTCCTCGCCGGCGCGCTCGATGATCGCCCCCGGGTTCATCTCCGACGTGCTGGCCCTGTTGTTGCTCTTCCCGCTGACCCGGGCGATCGTCCGGTTGCCCGTGCTGCGTTACGTGTCCCGCCGCGGCCGGGTGGCCGTCGGCAACCGGTTCGGGGGTTTCAGCGCCAGCGGCGCACGCGTCCGCGACGACGGCCGCGTCGACGTCTGGGACGTCGAGAGCTGGGAGGACCCCCCGCCGTCTCGACTGAGCGGCGAGTTGGGCGGTGGTCGTGACTGACGACACCGCCGTCGAGGGGCCGAAGCCGCTCGTCTACGGGGTGGCCGGGGCGCTGTCGCCGATGGTCCGCCGCATCGTCGCCGACAACCCGGGCATGATGACCGGCCCCGGAACCAACACGTACCTGGTCGGCATCGACGAGATCGCGGTCATCGACCCCGGGCCGGGCGACGAGTCCCACCTCGACGCCATCGCGGGCTGTGGCGGCGACCGCATCCGCTGGATCCTCCTCACCCACACCCACGAGGACCACTCCCCGGGCGCGGCCGGCCTCAAGAAGCGCACCGGGGCGGAGATCCTGGCGTTCGGGCCCGGCGAGGGCCGCGGCAAGGTCCGGCTCGACGGCACCCTGGGGGACGGGGCCGTCATCGAGGCGACCGAGTTCCACCTCACCGCCCTGCACACGCCCGGCCACGCCTCCAACCACCTGTGCTACCTCCTGAACGAGGAGCGCACGCTGTTCACGGGCGACCACATCATGCAGGGGTCGACCGTGGTCATCAGCCCGCCCGATGGTGACATGGCCGCCTACCTCGCCTCGCTCGAGCGACTGAAGACGATCCGGCCGCGCCTCAAGGCGATCGCCCCGGGCCACGGCCACGTCATCGACGACCCCCTCGCGGTGGTGGACGAGACGATCGCCCACCGGCTCGCCCGCGAGGCACAGGTGCTCGACGCGCTCCGCGACCGGGGCCCCACGACGATCCCCGACCTCGTCGAGGTGATCTACGCCGACGTCGCCCCCGAGCTGCACCCGGTGGCCCGCCGCACCGTGTGGGCGCACCTCCGCAAGCTGGCCGACGAGGGCGCGGCGAAGGGCGACGACCTCGACGGTGAGTGGTCCTCCACATGACCGTTTGCCCAGTGGGGCCACTAGCCTGCCCCGCGTGACCGCCGCCACATCCGATCTCGCGTCCTCCGATCCGGACGAGTACACGGTCGACGAGGTCGCGGAGCTGACGCAGACGACGGTCAGGACCATCCGCTGGTACCAGTCCGAGGGCCTGCTGCCGCCGCCGCGGCGGGCGGGGCGGGTGGCCATCTACGACGCCGACCACCTGTCGCGCCTCGAGGCGATCCGGGACCTGCAGGCCCACGGGCTCACGCTCACGGCCATCCGCCGGCTGCTCGACCGGGCGCCGGGGAGCGCGGGGCCGACGGCGCTGGCCTTCGTCAAGACAGCCGTGGCGCAGTCGGTCGCCCCGGGCAGCCACGTCGTCACCGCCGACGAGGTGGCCGAGCGCCTCGGCCTGCCGCCCGGCGAGCTGGCCGACCCCGCCATCCTGGGCGAGCTGGGCATCGCCCGCGCCCTTCCCGACGGCCGTTGGCAGATCACCGCGCCGGCAGCGTTCGAGGCCTCGGCCGAGCTGGCCCGGCTGGGCGTGCCGATGGACGCCCGCATCCGGCTGAGCCGCGTGTTCCAGCAGCACACCGACGAAATGGCGCAGGCGGTGGTCGAGCTGTTCGTCGATTACCTGTGGCGCCCCGGCGAGACGGCCGGGGACGATCCCGACGAGTGGGTGGCGCTGACGACGGCCGTGGCGCGCCTGCGCCCGCTGTCGGCCACATCGGTGGCCAGCCTGTTCGACATCGCGCTGGCCCGGGCCGCCGAGCAGGCGGCCGAGCGCGTGCTCGACCCCGACGCCGCCGACAGCTAGCCGGCTCCGCAAGAGCCGCGGTTCAGCGCGGCGAGGGGGCCGGGACCGGAGTGACCGACGGTTCGGCCGAGCCGGACGACCCGCCGTCGACATCACGTGCGTCGAGGGCGGCCACGGCCGCGTCGAGCATGCGGGCGCTGCACCCGGCCATGGCCGTGAGCGGCACCGCCTCCTCGACGATGTGGTCGGCGATCGCCCGGAACGCCTCGGCAGCCGGGCCGTCGCCGAGCGCCACGGGGGTGCCGACGTCGCCTCCGACGGACACCGAGGGCTCGAGCGGGATCTCACCGAGCAGCGGCGCCCCGGCGTCGGTGGCGAGCTGCCGCCCACCGCCCTCGCCGAAGAGGGCGTAGGTCTCGCCGTGGTCGCAGTGGAAGGCGCTCATGTTCTCGATGACGCCGGCCACGCGGAGGAAGCTCTTGCGGGCCATGCCGACGGCCCGGATGGCGACCTTCTGCGCGGCCCGAGCCGGGGTCGTGACCACGATGACCTCGGCGCGGGGGATGAGCTTGGCCACGCCCATCTGCACGTCGCCGGTGCCCGGCGGCATGTCGACGAGCAGGTAGTCGAGGTCGTCGCCCCAGCGGACGTCCTGCAGGAAGTGCTGGACGCCACGGTTGAGCATGAGTCCCCGCCACATGAGCGCGGTCTCCTCGTCGTCGACGAGCAGCCCCATCGACACCACGCGCACGACACCGTCGCCGATGCGGCGCTCGATCGGCGTCATCTGCTTGCGGCCCTCGTGCGCGACGCCCGCCAGCCGACCCTCGACGCCGAGCATGCGCGGCACGGAGAAGCCCCAGATGTCGGCGTCGAGGACGCCGACCGTGAGACCCCTGGCGGCGAGCGCGGCGGCCAGGTTGACCGTGACCGACGACTTCCCGACGCCGCCCTTGCCCGAGGCGATGAGGATCACCTTGGCCGCCAGCGGGACCGAGGTCTCCTCGGCGCGCTGCGACACGTTGAACCGCGCCTTGCTCATCGCCGTGCTGCGCTGCTCGTCGGTCATCTCGGTCCAGTCGAGCTTCACCGAGGTGACGCCCGGGAGGGAGCCGACACGGGCTCGCACGTCCTGCTGGATCTGGGCCCGGAGCGGGCAGCCGGCGGTCGTGAGGGCGATGGTCACGACCACCGCGCCGTCGGGGTCGACGTGGGCGGCCCGGGCCATGCCGAGGTCGACGATGTCGCTGCCGAGCTCGGGATCGATCACGCCGCGCAGCACGGCCAGGACATCGTCGCTGGTGGGCACGGCTGTCTCCTCCACGCCCGAGATTCTACCGGCGCGGGCCGGGGAAACCCGGTCCGCCGGTAGGCTACGGATCGTGACCGAGGGCACCTCAGAGGGGTCCACCGAGCCGCGGCTCGCCGAACCCCGGCTCGCCGTGCTCAAGGCGCTCGGCGACAACACCCGCTACGCCATCTACCTCGAGCTCGCCCGCGTCGCCCCGCCCTCTGGCCACCGCCGAGATCGCCGAGTCGCTCGACCTGCACCCCAACACGGTGCGCCCCCACCTCGAGCGCATGCGCGACGTCGGCCTGCTCGCCGTCGAGGCCGACGCCCGGGGCGCGGTGGGCCGGCCGCAGCACCGTTACTCCGTGGCGTCCGACGCCCCGTCCCTCGGGCTCGAGCCCGCCACGTTCCCCGTGCTCGCCCGCATGTTGCTCCGGGTGGCCGCGGCCGGCGGCCTGGGCCGCGACGAGGTGGTCGAGGCCGGGCGCGAGCAGGGCACGGCCGACGCCGAGGCGCTGGCCCGGGCCCTCGGCCTCCCCCGCGACGCCGCCACCGACACCGCCGACGCGGGGACCTGCGTCGGTGGCCTGATGGCCCGCCTCGACGCGCTCGGGTTCGACCCCGAGCTGGCCGGGGACGACACCGAGGTCACGGTCGGGTTCGCCCACTGCCCCTTCCGCGAGCTCGCCGAGTCCAACCCCGAGATCGTGTGCGCCCTCCATCAGGGCCTCGTCGAGGGCATCGTGGATGGCCTGGGCGGTGCCGCCGTCGACGAGTTCCACCCGCTCACCGACCGCACCCCCTGCCAGGTCGACCTCGCCCTCACCGGGACGTGACCGCAGTCCGGATCCCGCCGTGTCGCCGAGTTCGGCCCAGCGCCGATACTCTGGTGGAGTTCTCGGGACGCCCGCAGGAGGCAGCTGTCACGTGATCGTCCTCACCGATACCGCAACCGACAAGGTCCGCTCGCTCATGGAGCAGGAGGGCGTCGACGACCTCGCCCTGCGCGTGGCCGTGCGTCCTGGTGGCTGCTCCGGCTTCAGCTACGAGATGTTCTTCGACACCGACGTCGCCGACGACGACACCACGCTCGACTACTCGGGCGTCAAGGTGGTCGTCGACCCGTCGAGCGCCTCGCTGCTCGACGGCGCCACGCTCGACTACAAGGACGGGCTGCAGGGCGCCGGGTTCGCGATCGACAACCCCAACGCGCAGCGCACGTGCGGCTGCGGTCAGAGCTTCAGCTGACCTGACCTCCGGTTGGGGGTCGAGATCGACCGTTGGGGCGCGACGAGGGGACGCGACGGGGAGACCCGTACTGGGATGACACGGCCGCGCGCGTACGGCCGGTCCGACCCTGACCGGCGCTCCGCGTACGGCGACGACTCCGGCCGGCGCTCCGCGTACGGCGATGACGACGACCGCCGCAGCGCCGAGACGGCCGGGCCAGCCGAGGACCGAGCCCGTTCCCGGCCAGCGCGACCGCATCGTCGACCCCATCGGGCAGCGCGTCCGCACGAGGACGAGCGCGCCCGCGCACATGACACCGCGGCACGACAGGCGGCGCCTCGGTGCGCTCCTGCTCGGCGCCCTCGTCCTGGTCGCCGCGGCGGTCGGTGTGCAGCAGTTCGTCCTCGACGACACGGGCGATTCCGACGAGGCCCTCGACGTGGCCGCGCCGCCCGACTCGGCCGCGAGCACGACCGCGCCACCCACCACCGCCCCTCCCCCGGCCGGGCCGGCGTCCGGCTTCGCCACACCGGGGCTGCTCACCTTCCGGGGCAGCCCGACCCGCAGCTACTACGGCGAGGGACCGCTCCCCACGGCGCCCGAGGTGTTGTGGAGCTACCCGGGCGAGTCGGGCGGCATGTGCGCCGAGTCGGCGGAGGGCAACGAGACCCGCACGTGGTGCGGAAGCGGCTGGACCGGACAGCCCGCGGTGTTCGAGCGGGACGGGCGGACCTGGGTGGTGTTCGGCGCCTACGACCGCAAGGTCCACTTCGTCGACTACGAGACGGGCGAGGACATCCTCCCCCCGTTCGAGACCGGCGACATCATCAAGGGCTCGGTGTCGATCGACCCCGACGGCCTGCCCCTCGTCTACACGGGCAGTCGCGACAACAAGCTCCGGGTGATCGCCATCGACCGGCCCGAGGCCACCGAGCTGTGGGCGCTCGACGCCGACGCCGTCAGCCCCACCAAGTGGAACGACGACTGGGACGGCTCGCCGCTGGTGATGGACGACTACCTCTACGAGGGCGGCGAGAACTCGCAGTTCCACATCGTCAAGCTCAACCGCACCACCGGGCCCGACGGCCTGGCCCAGGTGGCCCCCGAGCTGGTGTTCAACGCCCCCGGCTGGGACGACGAGCTGACCTCGTCGCTCAACACCCGCCAGAACGACGTGTCGATCGAGAACTCGGTCGCCTTCCACGAGGGCGTGATCTACTTCGCCAACTCCGGTGGGCTCGTCCAGGGGTGGGACGTGTCCGGTCTCGCGGAGGGCGTCGAGCCGACTCGGGTGTTCCGCTTCTGGACCGGCGACGACACCGACGCCTCGGTGGTCATCGACGACGAGGGGTTCCTCTACGTCGGCGTCGAGAACGAGCGCGGCAACGCCCGCGCCGCCGAGGTCGGGCAGTTGGTGAAGCTCGACCCGCGCCAGCCCGACGACCCCATCGTGTGGTCGTTGCAGGACCCCGGGGGGTTCTGGACCACGCCCGCGCTCCACGACGACGTCGTCATCGCTGCGTCCGACGGGGGCACCGTGTACGCGGTCGACCGCCAGACCGGCGCCACCCGCTGGACGCTCGACCTGCCCGGGCCGACCTGGCAGTCGGCTGTGATCGTCGACGACACGCTGATCCAGGGCGACTGCAACGGCGTGCTGCACGCCTACGACGTGTCCGATACGACCGTCGAGCCCCCCGAGCTGTGGACGGTGCAGCTCGAAGGGTGCATCGAGTCGACCCCGGCCGTGTGGAAGGGGCGCCTGTTCGTCGGCGCCCGCGGCGGGCGCTTCTACGCCGTCGGCGACGGCTGAGCGCCGGGCCCGCGTCCCTATCCTTGCCGGGTGACCGTCGAGCGCCCGCCGATCAGCCTGACCGTGGACGGGCGGCCCGTCGACGTGCCCGACGACGGGGCCACCCTCCTGGAGGTGCTGCGCGAGCGGCTGGGCGTCCGGTCCGCGAAGGACGGGTGCAGCCCCCAGGGCCAGTGCGGGTGCTGCACGGTGCTCGTCGACGGCCAGCCCCGGGTGGCGTGCGTGACCCCCGCCCGCCGGGTGCGCGGCCGCGCCGTGACCACGCTCGACGGGCTCGACGCGGCCGACAGGGACGCCTGGGGCGAGGCCTTCTGCGCCACCGGCGCCAGCCAGTGCGGGTTCTGCACGCCGGGCATCGTGGTCCGGCTGGCGGGCCTGGCTGCCAAGGGCGCCGGGCCCGACGACACGGCCGCCGTCGAGCAGGCCCTGCTGGCCCACCTGTGCCGCTGCACCGGGTGGCGCACGATCCTCGACGCCTGGACGGTCCGAACAGGGGCGGACGCCGGCTCGAGCGCCGCGGCAGGCAGTCGCGACCTGGCGGCCGCGGCCGCCCGAGCGGCGGTCGAGGGCCGCTCGACGCAGCGGGTCGCCCCCGACGTCGCCCTCGGCCACGGCGGGTTCGCGGACGACGAGGCGCCGGCCGGGGCGCTGGTCGCGGTGCCCGACCCGGTGGGAGGGTGGGCGGTGGGCGACACGTTGGCCGAGGCGCGCGCCGTGGCGGGCAAGGTGCAGGGCCGCCGGACGACGGCCGATCTCCGCCACCCGCTGGCCGTTCCCGACGGCGACTGGGTGGCGACGCTGCGCACGACCTGGGTCGAGCCCGCCTACCTCGAGCTCGACGCCTCGTGGTGCGCGCCCGGCGGCGAGCCGGCGACGCCGCTGGCCAACGGCGGCGCCTTCGGGGGGAAGGTCGCGTCGATCGCGCCGACGGCCGCGCGGGCGCTGGCCGACCGACACGGGCGGACCGTGCGGGTGGTGCTCGCCCGCGAGGACGCGGTCCGGCTCGGCCCGAAGCGGCCCCCCGTGGCGGCCGGGATGGCGCCCGACGGCACGGGCGTGCTGCGGGTCGTGGCGTCCGAGGCGGTGGCGGGCGAGGTCGCCGACGCCGTCGCGCTGGTCGCCCCCGGCCTTCGGGTCGAGGCCGTCACGGCGCCCGGTCCGCCGACGTCGGCGGACCTTCGGGCCACCGGCTGGGCCGAGGGGCTCGCCCTGTCCGCCGCGGCCGGGGTGCTGGTGGACGAGGCCGGCGACCGCGCGGGCGTGCTGGCCGCCGACGCCGGCGATCGGTCCGCCCGTGTGACCGTCCGCTCGCCCGACGGCGCCATCGCCACCGCGGACGTCGCCCTCGGTCCCGCGGCCCGGGTCGCGGTGCAGGTGAGCTGCGGCGAGGTTCTGGACGAGGTGGTGGTGCGGTCCTACTGCGTCGGTGCGGTGCACATGGCGCTCGGCTGGGTGACGAACGAGGGTCTGGCCGTGGACGAGACGGGCGAGGTGCACGACCTCACCATCCGCAGCTTCGGCGTCCTCCGGGCGGTCGACACGCCGCCGATCGACGTGGTCGTCGACCTCGCGGCCACCGGTCCGGCGGTCAACGGGTCGGACGCCGTGTTCGCCGCCACGGCCGCGGCCGCCTGGCTGGCGCAGGGTGCGCCCCCGGCGTGGCCCACGGGCGTGACGGCTCGCTAGCGCCCTGGAGGGTACGGTCCCCGCCATGACCTCCCCTGCGAAGCCCGTCGGGCCGTACACGCCCATCGTGCGGGCCGGCGGCTGGCTCGTCGTGTCCGGCCAGGTCGGCGTCGTCGACGGGAAGCTGGTCGGCGGGGGCGTCGCCGGCGAGCTGCGCCAGGCGCTGGCCAACCTCGAGGCCCAGCTCGCCACCGAAGGCGCCGGCGTCGGTGACGTGGTGAAGACCACGGTCTTCCTCCGCCACATGAGCGACTACGCCGCCATGAACGAGACCTACGTCGCCGCCTTCGGCGACCACCGCCCGGCCCGCTCCGCCATCGGCGTCGCCGAGCTACCGCTCGGCGCGCTCGTCGAAGTGGAGGCGTGGGCCTGGGTCGGGGGATGATGGAGCCATGCTCGGTGGCATCCTCATGGTGATCGTGCTCGTCGTCGTCATCCCGGTGGCCGTGATGATGACCGGCCCGGTCATCGCCGGGGCCCTCGGGTGGGCGCTCAAGGACGACGCCGAGGCCACCCACGAGGGCAGCGAGCTCATCGCCCTCAACAACTAGTTGCCCAACCGTACGTTCAAGCGTACGGTTGGGAGGTGGCTGCACGCATCGTCCCCAAGACGCACCTGCGCGATCGCATCCGTGACGAGCTCGCCGATCTCGGTGACGACACGCTCGTCGTGACCGACCGCGGCCGTCCCACCGCCGTGCTGGTGTCGATCGACCGCTGGAACGCACTGCAGGAGACACTCGAGGACCTGCACGACGCCGTCGCCGTCATCGATCATCGCGCTGACCCGGATGCAGCGACCCCGGCCGAGAACGTCTTCGCCGCGATCGAAGCCGAGCAGGCCGATGTACGACGTCCGGCTCGCCAGGCGGGCTGAACGCGGGCTGCGCGCCATCCGGTCGGGTGATCCTCGTGGCTACCAGAGGATCGTCGCCGCGATCCGAGCCCTCGCCGACGACGCTCGGCCCGCCGGTTCGACGAAGCTGACCGCGTTCGACCCACCCGCGTGGCGGGTCAGGGTCGGCGACTATCGCATCGTGTACGAGGTCGACGACCACCAGCTCGTGGTCGTCGTCGTCAACGTGGCGCCGCGGGGCGAGGTCTACCGGTAGGCCACCCGGCTAGACGCCCCAGCGGCTCTGGCCGAAGCGGTAACCGACCGAGCGCACGGTCTGGATGAGGTTGGCGTGCTCCTCGCCGAGCTTGGCCCGGAGGCGGCGGATGTGCACGTCGACCGTGCGGGCGCCGCCGTAGTACTCGTAGCCCCACACCCGGCTGAGCAGCGTCTCGCGCGTGAACACCCGGCCGGGGTGCGACGCGAGGAACTTGAGCAGCTCGTACTCCATGTAGGTGAGGTCGAGCGGGGCGCCCTCGATGGCGGCCTGGTAGGTCTCGAGGTTGAGGACCAGCGGGCCGTACTCGACCAGCTCGGGTCGGGTGCCCCGCCCGGTGCGCCAGAACAGGTGCTTGAGCCGGGCCTCGAGCTCCAGGGGCTGGAACGGGTAGAGGCAGAAGTCGTCGAACAGGTCGTCGCGGAGCTCGAGGTCGCCGAGCTGGCCGCCCGACACGAGCAGCAGCATCGGCTCGAGCGGCAGGTCGCGCTTGCGCAGCGTGCGGCACAGGGCGAACGCGCTGTCCGGGTCGTTGGCCGCCACGATGAGGCCGCCGGCCCACCCGTCGTCGGGCTCGTTGCGCACCGCCGTGCGCTCGTCGGTGACGGCCTTCCACGGGTAGCCGGCCAGGTCGAGGGCCTGGGCCAGCTCGGGCGGCACGGGGTCGGGGTAGACGAGGAGGGGTTCCATCGGCGGCGGTGGCGGGTGAGCGGTCAGAGCCGGGCGAGGTAGCGGTCGAGCTCGAACTGGGTCACGTGGGTCTTGTACTCCATCCACTCGTTGCGCTTGTTGCGGATGAACCACTCGAAGACGTGCTCGCCGAGCGCGTCGACCACCAGGTCGGACCGTTCCATCGCGTCGAGGGCCTCGGACAGGGACTGGGGCAGCGTGTCGATGCCCTCGGCCCGCCGCTCGGCCTCGGTCAGCTCGTAGAGGTTGGCGGCTGTCTCGTCGGCGAGCGGATAGCCCTCCTCGATGCCCTTCAGGCCGGCGGCGAGGATGACCGAGAACGCCAGGTACGGGTTGCAGGCGGGGTCGGGCGCCCGGAACTCCAGGCGGGCGCTGTCGGCCTTGCCGTGCTTGATGGGGGGCACGTTGACGATGACCGACCGGTTGTTGCGGGCCCACGACGTGTAGATCGGCGCCTCGTAGCCCACGACCAGGCGCTTGTAGGAGTTGACCCACTGGTTCGTGACCGCGGTGATCTCGCTGGCGTGGCGGAGCAGGCCGGCGATGAAGTGCTGCGCCACCTTCGACAGGCCGCGCGGGTCGCCCGGGTCGTAGAAGGCGTTGGTGTCGCCCTCGAACAGCGAGAAGTGGGTGTGCATGCCCGAGCCCTGCACGCCCGTGAGCGGCTTGGGCATGAACGTGGCGTGCACCCCGCCCTCGAGGGCGACCTCCTTCACCACCAGCCGGAACGTCATCACGCTGTCGGCCATCGTCAGCGCGTCGGTGTAGCGCAGGTCGATCTCGTGCTGGCTGGGGGCGTCCTCGTGGTGGCTGTACTCGACCGGGATGCCCATCGCCTCGAGCGTGTGGATGGTGCGCTGGCGCAGGTCGGTGGCCACGTCCGCGGTCGTGAGGTCGAAGTACGAGGCGTTGTCGAGCGGCCTCGGCGGCACCGACGGGTCGCTCTCGCCGAAGTAGAAGAACTCCATCTCGGGGGCGGCGTAGAAGCTGAAGCCCTTCTCGCGGGCCTTGTCGAGGTTGCGCCGGAGGACCTGGCGCGGGTCGCCCTCGAAGGCGGTGCCGTCGAGGTTGACGATGTCGCAGAACACCCGAGCGGAGGTGCCGACGCCGTCGGCCCACGGCAGGATCTCGAAGCTGTTGGGGTCGGGCCTGGCGAGGACGTCGGACTCCTGCACGCGGGAGTAGCCGTCGATCGACGAGCCGTCGAACCGCATGCCCTCCTCGAAGGCGCCCTCGAGCTCGACCGGTGAGATCGCGAAGGACTTGAGCTGGCCCAACACGTCCGTGAACCACAGGCGCACCATGCGCACACCGCGCTCCTCGACCGTGCGGAGCACGTATTCTCGCTGGCGCTCGGAGCTGTCCATGACGGGAATGTTGGGGCGGCGTGCGCAGACCCGCAAGTTGGCGCGATCCGGTTCACAGTGCGTTCACAAAGGGGCAACAGGTCGGAAACGGCCTGCTGACAGCGTTTCTGACCGACAGCTGGACAGGTACGCGTTCCCACCGTGCCTCACACGTGCGCTCGACCGGAGGACACGCCCCCGATGACCTACAAGGCCGAATACATCTGGATCGACGGCACCGAGCCGACGGCCAAGCTGCGGTCGAAGACCAAGATCCTCGCCGACGGCGTCGAGCTCCCCATCTGGGGCTTCGACGGCTCGAGCACGAACCAGGCGCCCGGCGACAAGTCCGACTGCGTGCTGCAGCCCGTCTTCTCCTGCCCCGACCCGATCCGTGGTGGCGACGACGTCCTGGTCCTCTGCGAGGTCCTGTACATCGACATGACGCCGCACGTCACGAACACCCGCGCCGCCTGCGTCGCCGTGGCCGACAAGTACAAGGACCAGGAGCCTGTCTTCGGCATCGAGCAGGAGTACAACTTCTTCAAGGAAGGCCGGCCCTACGGCTTCCCCCAGGGCGGCTTCCCCGCCCCGCAGGGCGGCTACTACTGCGGCGTCGGCGCCGACGAGGTGTTCGGTCGTGACATCGTCGAGGCGCACCTCGACGCCTGCCTCACCGCCGGGCTCCACATCTCGGGCATCAACGCCGAGGTCATGCCCGGCCAGTGGGAGTTCCAGGTCGGCCCCGTGGGGCCGCCGCAGGTCGCCGACGAGCTGTGGGTGGCCCGCTGGCTGCTCTACCGCCTCGCCGAGGACTTCGACGTCGCCGCCACCCTCGACCCCAAGCCGGTCAAGGGCGACTGGAACGGCGCCGGTGCGCACACCAACTTCTCGACCAAGGCCATGCGCGACGAGGGCGGCTTCGAGGCCGTGATCGCGGGCGCCGAGGCCCTCGGGAAGAAGATCGACGAACACATCGCCGGCTACGGCCACGGCATCGAGGACCGCCTCACCGGCCAGCACGAGACCGCGCCGTACAACGAGTACAGCTACGGCGTGTCCGACCGGGGCGCCTCGGTGCGCATCCCGTGGCAGGTCGAGGTCGACAAGAAGGGCTACCTCGAGGATCGCCGGCCCAACGCCAACTGCGATCCGTACGTCACCACCCGACTGCTGGTCAGCACCATCTGCGGCGCCGCCGCGGGGGAGTGACCTGACCGGCACTCGACAGGGTTCCGCTGGGGGAACCACGGAAGGGCGCCTCTCCGGAGGCGCCCTTCTGCGTGTTCGCCCCACTTCGGGGTGAAGCCAGTTGTTAGCGTGCGGCGAAACGACCCGGAGGTAGCGACCGTGGACCAGCGGACCCCCGACGAGGTGCTCGGCCTCATCGCCGACCAGGAGGTCGAGGTCGTCGACGTCCGGTTCTGCGACCTGCCGGGCCTGATGCAGCACTTCTCCATCCCCGCGTCGCAGCTCACGACCGAGGTGTTCGACGAGGGCCTCGGGTTCGACGGGTCGTCGATCCGCGGGTTCCAGGAGATCCAGGAATCGGACATGATCCTGATCCCCGACTCGGACACGGCGTTCATCGACCCGTTCCGCACCCGCAAGACGCTGGCGATCAACGCCTTCGTCCACGACCCCCTCACCGGCGAGTCGTACAGCCGCGACCCGCGCTACGTCGTCCGCAAGGCCGCCGAGCACCTGCAGTCCACCGGGCTGGCCGACACCTGCTACATCGGGCCCGAGGCCGAGTTCTTCATCTTCGACGACGTGCGCTTCCACCAGGACGCCAACTCGTCGAGCCACCGGGTCGACTCGGTCGAGGGCGCCTGGAACACGGCCCGCGACGAGCAGCCCAACCTGGGCTACAAGATCCGCTACAAGGAGGGCTACTTCCCCCTCCCGCCCGCCGACCACTTCCAGGACCTGCGCACCGAGATGATGCTGGCGCTCGAGCAGGTCGGCATCGAGGTGGAGCTGCAGCACCACGAGGTCGGCACCGCCGGTCAGGCCGAGATCGACGTGCGCTTCGACGAGCTCACCCGCATGGCCGACAAGCTGATGCTGTTCAAGTACGTCGTGAAGAACGTCGCCCACCAGTACGGCAAGACCGCCACGTTCATGCCCAAGCCCGTGTTCCAGGACAACGGGTCGGGCATGCACGTGCACCAGTCGCTGTGGAAGGGCGGGGAGCCGCTGTTCTACGACGAGGCGGGGTACGCGGGCCTGTCCGACATGGGCCGGTGGTACATCGGCGGCCTGCTGACCCACGCGCCGGCGGTGCTGGCGTTCTCGAACCCCACGACCAACAGCTACAAGCGCCTCGTCCCCGGCTACGAGGCCCCGGTCAACCTGGTCTACAGCCAGCGCAACCGGTCGGCCGCGGTGCGCATCCCGCTCTACAGCCAGAGCCCCAAGGCCAAGCGGCTCGAGTTCCGCTGCCCCGACCCGTCGGCCAACCCCTACCTCGCCTTCTCCGCCATGCTCATGGCGGGGCTCGACGGCATCAACAACCGCATCGAGCCCCCGGCGCCGGTCGACAAGGACCTCTACGACCTGCCGCCCGAGGAGCTGGCCGCGGTGCCGCAGGTGCCCGGCTCGCTCGAAGCGGTGCTCGACGCCCTCGAAGCCGACAGCGACTTCCTGAAGGTGGGCGGCGTGTTCACCGACGACCTCCTCGACACGTGGGTGTCGTACAAGCGGGTCCACGAGGTCGACGAGCTGCGCCTGCGCCCCCACCCGTGGGAGTTCGCCCTCTACTACGACCTGTAGGCCTCAGCGGCGACCACGTCCGTTGCCGTTCCCCTTACCGTTCCCGTTGCCATTGCCGTTGCTGTCGCCGTTGCCCTGACCGCCGGCCTCCGGCTGCGGGTCGCCGGCTGCGGGAGCACCGGTGGGAGCGGTCGACGGCGTCGACGTCGTGGCGGGCGTCGATCCGGACGTCACCGCGTCGACGGCCGGTGCGGGGGGCTGCTCGCTGCCCGCGCCCGTCGACAGCACCAGCCCGACGAGGGACGCGGCGACGATCCCCACCACAGCCAGCGCCCGGATCGCCCGCGGCCGACGTCGGGACAACGACACCGGCGCCGCCTCGGCCGGGAGAACGGCCGTCGCCTCCAAACGGGTCGGTGCCGGCTCGACGACCGGCGGTCGCTCGTGCACCTCGGTGCCGACCAGGACCGGTCCGACGTCGGCCTGGCGGAGCGCGGAGGCGACGTCGCGGGCCGGAGGGCGGGCGGAGGGCTCGCGGGCCGTCATCGCCGCGAGCACCTGGTGCAGCCAGGCGGGCACGTCCCGAGGGAGCGGCGGGGGACGGTGCAGGCGGCTGAGCGCCGCCTCGATGTGGTTGCCCGGGAAGCACGGCCGTCCCGTCAGGCACTCGGCCACCACCAGCCCGAGCGCGTACACGTCCGCGGCGGGGCCGACCTCGTCACCGGCCACCTGTTCGGGTGCGAGGTACGGCGCGGTGCCGACCAGCTGCCCCGGACGCGTCACGCCCGGCCCATCGGTCAGCCGGGCGATGCCGAAGTCCGACAGGCGGGCCCGGCCGTCCGCACCGAACAGCACGTTCGACGGCTTGACGTCCCGGTGCACGATGCCGTGCTCGTGGGCATGGGCCAGGCCGTCGGCGACCTCGGCGCCGGCGCGGCGCACTCGATCGAGCTCGAGCGGCCCGTCCGCCAGCTCACGGCTGAGCGACGGACCGTCCGCCAGGTCGAGCACCAGGTAGGGCACCCCGTCGTGGATCCCCGAGCCATGCAATCGCACCACCCCGGGGTGGTCGAGCCGCGCCAGCAGGTCGGCCTCGGACCGGAATCGCCGGGCGCCACCGGGCTCGGTGCTGGTGAGCACCTTGAGCGCGACGGCGCGGTCCGCGTCGGTGTCGGTCGCCCGGAAGACCTCGCCCATGCCCCCGCGGCCCAACTGCTCGCCCAGGACGTAGCGCCCGTCGACGATGTCTCCTCGCTTCCCCACCGTCTGTCGCTACCCGGCCGGCATCACTCGGAGTCGCCCTCGAGGGATCACGACGCGGCCGCCCCCGGCGGGAGCCGGCCCAGCGCGCCGGCCAGCTCGCCGCGGGACGTGATCCCCAGTTTGGGGAAGGCGTGGTACAGGTGCGAGCCGACGGTGCGGTGCGAGAGGTGGAGCCGCTGGGCGATCTCGCGGTTCGTCAGGCCCGAGGCCGCCAGCCGGGCGATCTCGAGCTCCTGGGCCGTGAGCGCCTCGGACCCCGACGACTCGCGCACAGGGCTCGACTCGCCGGCGGCGCGCAGCTCGCGACGGGCCTGGTCGGCCCACGGACGGGCGCCGAGGTCCTCACACAGGTCGCGTGCCGTGCGGAGGGGGGCCCGGGAGTCGGCGGCCCGACGCCGGCGCCGCAGCCACGTGCCGTAGCCGAGCAGCGAGCGGGCCCGCAGGAAGGGCCAGGCCACGAGGGCCCGATCGGCCGCCACGAACAACGCCTCGGCCCGATCGTCGTCGGCGACCAGCGGGCGGGCGTAGGCGATCGTGGCGTCGAGCGTGGGTGAGCGGAAGCGTGCTCCCAGCGCGTCGAGATCGCCCACCACGGCGCGGGCCGCGTCGAGCCGGCCGGTGGCGAGCGCGGCGTCGAGGTAGGCGGGCGCGGTCCCCTGGTGGATCGCGGCGACCTCGTCGGCGTCGGCGATCGCCTCGACGGCCCGCATCACGTCGAAGGCCTCGTCCGCGCGGCCTTCGGCCAGGAGGGCGGTGGCCCGGACGAAGTCGGTCATGGCGACGAGCGTGCCCGCCCCCCAGGCGCGCAGCGGCCCGCCCAGCTCGTCGGTCACGGCGAGGGCGCTCGCCGTGTGGCCCCGCACGGCCGCCAGTTGGGCCCGGAGGAGCTCGGCCGCCATGACCGTGCCGGGCCGCTCGGTCTGCTCGCCCAGGCGGGCGGCCTCGCCGGCCTGGTCGGCGGCCGCGTCCCAGGTGCCCCGGTGCCAGCCCGCCCACGCCAGCGCGATCAGCGCGTTCGTGAGGTCGCCGAGCCGGCCGGCGGCCCGCAGGGCACGCACGGCCGCGGCGAGGAAGGCGGCCGAGGCCTCCTGGTCGCCCACCGTGCCGGCCGCCACGCCCAGCAGCGCCTGCAGGCCCGGGTCGTCGACGCCGGCCGGCCCTCGCGCCGCCAGCCCGGCCCGCACCTGCGCGCCCCGCTCGATCGGGGCGACCATCCCGAGGACGTGCAGCAGGCGCGGGTCGTCGTCGAGCGCCAGCGACTCGGTGACCCCGACCAGCAGCTCACGCTGGCGCCTGTCGAGGCCCCGCCAGTACGCCTGCGTGGCGACGACGACGAGCGAGTCGAGGGCCAGGTCGACGTCGCCGGCGTCGCGCATGCGGCCGATCACGTCGACCAGCGTTCGCACGTGCGCCTCGTCGGCCACCGCATCGCCGGTGAGGAGCTGCCGCCGCCACGCCGCCCGAGCCCGGTCGACGGGCGCCAGGTCGAGCGGTTCGGCCTGGTCGAGGAGGCGGACGACCACGTCGTTCCGCCCGAGCTCGTGGGCGTGGTAGGCCGCCCGGACGAGGCGGCGACCTCGACGTTGCGGGTCGGGGCTGAGATCGGCAGCGCGCTCGAACGCGGTGGCGGCCACGAGCGGCGCCCCGCGGCGGCGGGCCCGGTCGCCGGCCCGTTCGAGGGCCGCGGCCGCGCCCTCGTCGGGCTCGACCAGCGCGGCGGCCCGGTGCCAGGCCGCACGGTCGGGGTCGTCGATGACCTCCGCCAGCGCCGCGTGCGCGGCCCGCCGGGCGACCTCGCCGGCTCGCCGGTAGGTCGTCGAGCGAACGAGCGGGTGGCGGAACCGCACGCCACGTGCGTCGATCTCGACCAGCCGGGCCTCGACGGCCGGGTACAGGTCGTCGTGGGTGACCTGGGGGTGCCCGAGCGCGGCGGTGGCGGCCAGGATCTCCCGCAGCCCGTGGCCCTCGTCGACCGCGGCCACCAGCAGCAGGTCGCGGCAGGGCTCCGGGAGGGTGTCCACCCGCGAGGCGAACGTCTCGACCAATCGCGTCGTCACCGGCACGAGCGGCTGGACGATCGTGCCGGCAGGCAGCACCGACCACGCCGCCGCCAGCTCGAGCAGCGCCAGCGGGTTGCCGGCAGCCTCGCGGATCAGCTGGTCGGCGAGGTGGGGATCGAGTGTCGGCCCGTGCGCGGCGACCAGGTCCCGCGCCGCGGCATCGTCGATCGGGCCGAGCGCCACGGGGGTGAAGCGGACGTCCGCCAGCGCGGGCGCCGGGACCTCGCGGGCGGTCGCCACGACCATCACGGGGTCGAGGTCGATCCGGCGGGCCACGAAGCTGAGGACGTTGGCCGACGGGCGGTCGAGCCACCGCACGTCCTCGACCACGAGCAGCGCGCCGCCGGCCGCGGCCCGCTCGCGCACGAGCGCGAGTGCCGCGAGGGCGATGGCCATGACGTCCCGCACGTCGGCGTCCTCGCGACCGAGAGCGCCGAGCAGCGCGGCCCGCAGCTCGGCGGGCAGGTCGTCGACGTGCCCGAGGACCGGGTCCAGGAGCTGGTGCAGGCCCGCGAACGGGAGGTGGGCCTCGGACGGCACGCCGGCCGTGGCCAGCACCGCGCGACCCCGGGCCCGCGCCTCGTCGGCGAGCGCCTCGACGAGGGCCGACTTCCCGATCCCCGCATCCCCGTGCACGAGCACGCACGAACCCCGCCGTGCGGACGCGTCGAGAGCCGCCCGCAGGCGCGCCATCTCGCGGGTCGCGCCCGTGCAGCAGCTCGCCTGTCCGCATCGGGCCATCATCCCCTGACCAGGGGAGGACGGTCGAGGCCAGCCGAGATCAGTCACGTGACTGATGACGGCGGCGGGCCGGCTGCCTACGGTCCGGGCATGACCATCTCCCCCGGCTCCCCCGACACGATCGTCCTCGTCCACGGCTTCTGGGTCACGCCCCGCAGCTGGGAGGACTGGATCACCCACTACGAGAAGCAGGGCTACACGGTCGTGGCGCCCGCCTACCCGGGCTTCGAGGTCGAGGTCGAGGCGCTCAACGCCGATCCCACCCCCGTGGCCCAGGTGACGGTCCCCCAGATCATCGAGCACTTCGAGTCGGTGATCGACGCCCTCGCGGCGCCGCCGATCATCATCGGCCACTCGGCCGGCGGAGCGTTCACGCAGATCCTGCTCGACCACGGGCGAGGCGCCGCCGGCGTCGCCCTCAACTCGGCCCCCACCGAGGGTGTGCGAATCGTGCCGCCGTCCCAGGTGAAGTCGACCTTCCCGGTGCTCAAGTCGCCCGCCAACCGGCACAAGGCCGTGGGCTTCACGTTCGAGCAGTTCAACTACGCCTTCACCAACACCGGGTTCACCGAGGACGAGGCGCGGCGCCTCTACGAGCGCTATGCGATCCCCGCGTCGGGCGGGATCCTGTGGGGCAGCGTGCTCGCCAACTTCGAGCCGGGGAAGCAGGACGTGGCGGTCGACTACCACAACGAGGACCGGGCGCCCCTGCTGTTCGTCTCGGGCGGCGAGGACCACATCATGCCGCCGAGCATCCAGCGGTCGAACGCCAAGCACTACAAGGGCAAGACCACGGTCACCGAGGTCAAGGAGTACCCCGGCCGCGCCCACCTCTTGACCGCCCAGGAGGGGTGGGAGGAGATCGCCGACGACGTCCTCGCCTGGGCGGTCGAGCACGCCGTCCGCCCGTGACGACGGTCAGCGTCACGCACATCGGCGGGCCGACCGTCCTGCTCGAGGTCGAGGGCTGGACCGTCCTCGTCGACCCGACGTTCGACCCGCCGGGCAAGCGGTACCACTTCGGCTGGGGGACGGCGTCGACGAAGGTCGCCGGGCCGGCCGTCGCCTCGGGCGACCTCCCCCCGATCGACGCCGTGCTGCTCACGCACGACCACCACGCCGACAACCTCGACGACGCGGGCCGGGCCCTGCTGCCCGCCGCCGGCACGGTGCTCACCACGGTGGCCGCCGCCGGCCGGCTCGGCGGCGGGGCGCTCGGGCTCGAACCGTGGGCGACCACGCGGCTCGAGGCGCCCGACCGCCCCACGATCGAGGTGACGGCCACGCCGTGCCGCCACGGCCCGCCCGCGAGCACACCGATCGTCGGTCACGTCGTCGGGTTCGCCCTGCGGTGGGAGGGACAGGCCCACGGCGACGTGTGGTTCTCGGGCGACACCGTGCTCTACGGCGGCGTCCGCGAGGTGGCCGATCGCCTCGACGTCGGCACCGCGCTGCTGCACCTCGGCGGGGTGCGGTTCCCGGTGACCGGGCCGATCCGCTACACGATGACGGCCGAGGACGGGGTCGACCTGTGCGGCCTGCTGCGCCCGCGCACGGCGATCCCGGTGCACTACGAGGGCTGGTCGCACTTCCAGGAGGCGCGCCCGGCGATGGAGGAGGTGTTCGCCTCCGCCCCACCCGAGGTCCGCGCCGCGCTGCGCTGGCTCCCGATCGGCGCCGCCACCGAGATCGACGTCTAGCGTGCGTCGTCGAGACGCCGTCGGGCGCGGCGTAGCGTCGGCGCGATGTCGGTCGTGCGTGCCCTCGTGCTGTTCGCCGTCGCCGCCGTGGCCGAGATCGGCGGCGCGTGGCTGATCTGGCAGGGCGTGCGCGAGCACCGGGGCGTCGCGTGGGTCGGGGCCGGCATCGCCGCGCTCGCGGCCTACGGGTTCGTCGCCACGCTGCAGGAGGACCCGCACTTCGGGCGCATCCTCGCCGCGTACGGCGGGATCTTCGTCGCCGGCTCGCTGGCCTGGGGCGTGGTGGCGGACGGCTTCCGCCCCGACCGCTACGACCTGGCGGGCGCGGCCATCTGCCTCGTGGGGGTCGGCGTGATCATGTTCGCCCCGCGCCCCGGGTGACCGCCCGTCAGCCGGGCGTCTGATCGTCGACGACGTCGAGGTCGTGGAAGGTGGGCGGGCCGTCGGCCAGCGCCATCATGCGCTGCGAGAACTCCTGGGTGACGGGCAGCTTCGAGTTCTCCATCGCCGCCTCGTACGAGTCGAAGAACGCCAGCGTCATGTAGCGCTCGGGATCGTTGCGGTCGCGACCGACGATCACCCGGCGCACGGTCGAGTCGTCGCCGGCAGCCGCCTCCCACTCGGCGTCGAGCTCGTGCATCTCGTCGTAGCGCGACGAGCGGTACTCGATGATCTGGACGAAGGCCATGTCCGACCCCTTCGCATGTGGGTACCGGCGACGTTACGCCTCGGCACCGGGGCCGTCACGCGAGGTCGAGCCACATCCGGGCGAGGTCGCGGAGCCGGTCGATGCCGACGCCCTTGGACGCGCTGGTCCACACCACGTCGCCCCGCTCGAGGTCGCATGCTGCCGCCAGGTCGCGCTTGCGCTTCTCCCGCTGCGACGAGCGGATCTTGTCGTGCTTCGTCGCCACCACCGTGTGCGGCAGCGCGTTGGCCCGCAGCCAGCCGAGCATCTGCACGTCCAGCTTGGTGGGCCCGATCTCGCCGTCGACCAGCGCCATGACCATGGTCAGGTCGTCGCGCTCGACGAGGTAGCCCTCGATCATCGCCTGCCACGACGACCGCGTGGACTTGGACACCGACGCGTACCCATAGCCCGGGCAGTCGATCACCGTGGGCACGGGAGCGCGCCCGTCGGGCTCGCCGACCGTGTAGCAGTTGAGCAGCTGCGTGCGCCCGGGGGTCTTCGAGGTGTGGGCCAGCTTGGTGCGGTTGGCGACGGCGTTGAGCAGCGACGACTTCCCGACGTTCGACCGACCCACCACCGCGACCTCGGCCGGGGTGTCGGGCAAGCGGTCGATGTCGTCGGCCGACAGGAGGAAGCGGAGGTCGAGGGGGGCGCTCATGGCGCCGCCATTCTCGCGGCTGGGCCCACCCTCCCCGCCGCTCGCCGCCTCACCCGGCCGCGACCGGCAGCGGACGGGCCGTCGTCCCGTCGGCGAAGCGGAGCCGCAGCGACTCGACGAGGGACTCGGCGTGGGCTCGCGCGCCGAGGCCGCCGGGATCCACGACGACGACATGACCGAGGTAGGCCTCGTTGTCCACGGGGAGGGCCGCCTCGACCGGCACCGGCAGCACCCACCGGTGGACGCGCGGGTCGGCGTCGAGGCGGTCGATGCCGTCCACCGCCACGACCCGCCCGGCGTGCGGCGCCATCGCGAACATCACCGCGGCGCTGCCCCGGGGCACGGCGGCCGTGGCCAGCGGTGACGCCGCCGTGCCGAGGGCGGGCGGATCGCCGAGGGCGAGGTCCACGAGGACCTGTAGCGGGTGGGTCCCGGTCACGAGGTGCACGAGGTCGAAGATGTAGCCGCCGCCCTGGCGGGGGTTGATCTCGACGAGGCGCGGCCCCGCGTCGGTGACCATGACCTCGGTGTGGCTGAGCCCGCGGGTGAGGCCGACGGCCGCGAGTGCGGCGCAGGCGAAGCCGGCCACCTCGTCGGCCACGTCCGGCGGGAGGGCGGCGGGGAACATGTGCCCCGCCTCGACGAACGCCGGCGGTCCGGCGACGGACTTGTCGGTGATGCCGACGACGGTGGTGCGACCGTCGATCGTCACGGCCTCGACGCTGACCTCGGTTCCCGTCAGGACCTCCTCGATCAGCGCCACGCCGGCGAGTGCCTGCCCGCGCGTGTTGTGCGTGCAGCGCGCTGATCTCGGCCCACGCGTCCTTGAGGTGGGCCTCCTCGTCGACGCGGCGCACCGAGGTCCCGGCGTTGAGGTCGACCGGCTTGGCGACGAGGGGATAGCCGAGGTCCCGCGCGGCCGCGAGCGCGTCGTCGAGCGTGGAGGCCACCGCGTGGCGGACGCTCGGGAGCCCCGCGGCGTCGAGCGCGGCACGGACGTCGTGCTTGCGCACCGCCCGCACCATCACGTCGGGCGAGGCCCCCGGCAGCCCCAGCCGCGCCGCGACCGCCGCGGTCGCCGCCAGGTAGTAGTCGCAGGTCGTGAGCACGCCGTCGATGCGGCGGGTGGAGGCGAGGCCGGCCATCCGCTCGACGAGGGCACCGGTGTCGTTCGTGTCGACGACCACCACCTCCGATGCCCCGGCGAGCGCCGGGTGGGGCGTCGCCGACCCGGCCCCGTAGAGGGCGGGATCGCGGGTGACGAGCGCGTAGTCGTGGCCGAGGGCGCGCAACAGTGGCGGCAGGCCCTCGCCCGTCGACTGCAGCCAGCTCTCGATCATGAGGAGGGTCGCCATCGCGGCTCACCGGCCCTTCGCAGGCTTGCGGGCGATGATCACCGAGTTGATGACCTCACCCGTGGGGTGGACGGTCCCGAGCACGTCGAAACCGGCGAGGGCGCCGGGATCGACCTCGGGGTACAGCAAGGTGCGCAGCCCGCGTGCGCTGCGCACGACGAGGACGGCGCCGGGGACCATGGCCCGGGCCAGGTGGGCGATCACCCGGGACTTCTCCTCGGGCGTGCGGCCGACGAGGGCGGCGAGGATCACCAGGCCGTAGGCACCGAGATCGGCGGCGGGTCCGGCCTCGGCGCTGGCACCGGCGTCCATCCGCAGGAAGCCGAGCCCGGTCACGCCCAGGGCGTCGGCGACCCGCTGCGAGGCGGCCAGCGCCGACGGATCGCGGTCGAGGTTGTCGACCCTCGTCCCCTCGCCGGCGAGGAGGAACGCGGTGAGCGGGAGCGGCCCGGAGCCGACGAACGCCACGTGGTCTCGCGGGGGCCGGTGGCCGTCGCCCTCGGCGAGCCGTGCCACCGCGTCCCGCTCGAGGGCGTGGAGCTGGCGGTAGTTGGCCGCGAAGGGGAAGCGCGCGAGCTCGGCCACCGGGTCGGCGCTCGCGGCGATGCGGCGGGCCCAGGCCACCTCGAGCTGGTACTCGCCCTCGAAGCAGAGCGTCCGGAGGTCGTCGACCACGTCGCCGACCGCCGCGTGGGCGAGCACCGCGCCCGCCCGCTCGGGCGGGGTGTCGACCGCCAGGCGGACGAGACGGTGGAACGCGGCGTCCACGACGGGTCCGGGCCGCAGGTCGGGGCACGCGGCCAGCTCGTCGTGGATGGCGCGCAGCGCCACGGCGGCACCGTCATCCTCCCCGGCGTGTCCTGGCACGGTAGGTATGCCTACTACAGACCGTTCCCGCCCTCGTCCGCTGCGTGCTGACCGGCCGGTGGCGCCGGATCCGGCGCGGCTCGCGTCAACGGCACTCGCGGCGCAGCGCCTCGCAGGCCTGGTCGACCGCCGCCTTGCCCTCGGGCACGAGGTCGCGCATCGAGAAGAACCCGTGGATCACACCGTCGTACCGGCTGGTCGTGACCGGTACGCCTGCGCCGACCAGGCGGGCGCCGTAGGCCTCGCCCTCGTCGCGCAGCGGGTCGTACTCGGCCGTGAGGATCAGCGCCGGCGGAAGGCCCGCGAGGGCGTCGTCGGGCAGGTGGACCGGCGAGACCCGCGGGCCCATGCGGTCGCCGACCCCGACGTACTGCTCCCAGAACCAGTCCATGGTGTCCTTGGTGAGGAAGTACCCCTCGGCGTTGGCGTCGATCGACGGCCGGGTCATCGCCCCGTCGGTGACGGGGTAGATCAGCAGCTGGAAACGCACGTCGACGGGGGTGTCCCGCAGCTCGACGGCGGCCACGGCGGCCAGGTTCCCACCGGCCGAGTCGCCCCCCACCGCCAGGCGGGCCGGGTCGACGCCGAGCTCCGCCGCGTTGTCGGCCACCCACCGCACCGCGGCGACGCAGTCGTCGATGGCCGCGGGGCAGGGGTTCTCGGGGGCGAGGCGGTAGTCGACCGACACCACGGTCGCGCCGCTGCCTTCCGCGATCGCCCGGACCGTGCCGTCGTGCGTGTCGAGGTCGCCGATGACCCAGCCACCGCCGTGGAAGTACACGAGGACCGGCCGCGGCCCGGGCTCGGTGGTGGGCACGTAGATCCGCACCGGGATGTCGCCGGCCGGGCCCGGGATCGTGCGGTCGGTCACCGAGGCCATTTCGGCCTTCGACTCGACCATGCTCATCGCCGCGTAGTCCTCGCGCAGCTCAGCCGGCGTCAACTGCTCGCGGGGTGTCTCCCCCAGGGCTTCCAACAGGTCGAGGATCGATTGGACCTCGGGGGTGACCGGCATGTTCCCTCCAGCGCTCGCTGACGTGGGCGTCATCATCGCAAGCAGCCGTGACGCGCGCCACACCGAGGCCCGCGTCCGTCACCCCGAGCCGTAGAACAGGCGCTCGACCACCCGCCGGGCCCGTCGGGTCACCCGGCGGTAGTCCTCGCGCAGGGTGCTCGGCGCCGTGCCCAGCGACCGCGCCAGGTGCAGCAGGTCGTCGGGGCGCACGGGCAGCGAGTCGGGAGCCGCGGGGGCGGAACCCACGAGCCACCAGCGGTTCCGGGCGTGCTCGCAGAACCGGTAGGCCGCCCGCAGCACCTCGGCGTCGGCCGGCACCACGGCACCGTCCGCCTCGAGGGCGTCGAGCGCACCCATGGTCGACGGCACCCGGACCCCGGTCCGCAGCTGGAGGAGCTGCACCGTCCACTCGACGTCGGACAGCGAGCCCCGGCCCAACTTGAGGTGGAACTCGGGATCCTCGCCGGGAGGGATGCGCTCGCGCTCGATGCGGGCCTTCATGCGGCGGACCTCGCGCTCGTGGTCGTCCGTGAGCGGCCGGTCCCACACCGCCTCGGCCAGCAGGTCGAGGAACCGCTCGCCCAGCTCGGGGTCGCCGGCCACGGGCCGGGCGCGGGCCAGCGCCTGGCGCTCCCACGTCTCGGCCCACCGGTCGAGGTAGGCCCGGTACCCGTCGAGGCTGCGGGAGAGCGCCCCCTGCCGACCCTCGGGACGCAACGTGGCGTCGATCTCGTAGATGCGGTGCGCAGGGGTGGTCCCCGACAGGAACCGCAGCACGCCTCCCGCCGCCCTGAGCCCCTCGTCGTGCTCGGCGCGCTCGTCGTCGCCCCCGCGCACGTCGTGGACGAACAGCACGTCGAGGTCGCTGGCGTACGACAGCTCGCCGCCGGCGAACCGGCCCATGGCGACGACCGCGAACGGCACCTGCGGGTCGACCTGCGCGAGCGCCGTCTCGAGGCACGCCTCGGCCTGCGCGGTCAGATCCCGGCCGACGGTGGCGACATCGGCCTGGCCGAACACGTCGCGAGCGGCGACGCCCAGCAGGTGCCGGCCGCGCCACCGGCGCAGCGCCCGCTGCCGCTCGTCGAGGTCGGACCGCCACGACAGCGTGCCGGTGGCTGACGTGACCAGCTCCGCGCGATCGAGCGTCTGCAGGCGCTCGGGGTCCGCGAGGCGCGGGATCAGGTCGGGGTTCGCACCGAGGACGTCGCCCAGCAGGGCGCTCGTGCCCAGCAGGTCACACAGGCGCCGGGCGACGTCGGGGCTGTCGCGGAAGACGTGCGCCAGCGCGGAGGCCCGCCGGTCCCCCGACGCCAGCTTGCGCAGGCCGAGCAGCCCCAGCTCGGGGTCGGGCGACACCGACAGCCAGTCGAGGAGCAACGGCAGGAGCTGCTGCATCATCCGTGACGTGCGCGTCAGGCCGCGGGTCAGCTCGCGCACCGCGGCCCGGGTCCGCTCCGCGTCGGCGAAGCCGAAGCTGGCCAGGGCGCCCGCCGCCGCCTCGGGCGACAGCCGCCCCGCCCCCGCCAGCGAGTCGAGCAGCGGGCGGAAGTACAGGCGCTCGTGGACGGCGCGGACGAGGTTGCGCTGGCGGGCGAGGTCACGGTCGAACGCCTCGGTCGGCCCCGCGTCGGGGCGACCCCGATAGCCGAGCACCCGGGCCAGGCGGCGTCGCTGTGCCCGGTCGGCGGGCACGGTGTGGGTCTGCTGGTCGTCCTCGACCTGCAACGCGTGCTCGACTCGGCGGAGGAACCGGTACGCCGCCGACAGTCCGTCGGCGTCGTCGGTGGCGACGTAGCCGCCCCGGGCCATCTCGGCCAGCGCGGTCAGCGTGGTGGGCGACCGCAGCTCGGCGTCCGCCGCACCGTGCACGATCTGGAGGGTCTGCACCGCGAACTCGATGTCCCGGATGCCGCCGGGGCCGCGCTTGACGTCGCGCTCGGGCGCACCCTGCCGCCGCAGCTCGCCCGTCGACCGCTGGCGCAGGGCGCGGAGCGAGCGCAGGTCGTCGGCCGTCCACCGGCGACCCCACAACGTCGCCGCCGCGGCCTCGGCCCACGCCCGGCCGACCTCGGGATCGCCCGCCACGGGCACCGCCTTCAGCAGGGCCTGGAACTCCCACGGCTGCGCCCACCGCTCCCAGTACGCCCGGTAGCCCTCGACGGTCCGGGTGAGGGCACCGTCGCGTCCCTCGGGCCGCAGGTTGGCGTCGACCCGGTAGCAGCGCCGGGCGAGGTCCATCACCGCCCGGGCGCCCCGGGCGTCGCCGTCGACGAACATCAGGTCGATGTCGCTGGCGTAGTTGAGCTCGCGTCCACCGAGCTTGCCCATGCCGATCACCACCAGGCCCTCGGCCCTGGCCAGGCGCACCGAGGCGGCCAGCACGGCCGTCGCCACGTCGGCGAGGTCGGCCGTCGTCGCCTCGAGATCGGCGAGCCCGAGGAGGTCGCGGGCGGTGATGCGCAGGAGGGCGAGGCGCTTGGCCCGGACGAGCTCGTCGGCGTCGCCGGCGGCGGCCACGCCCGGACCGGACGGGGCCGGCCCGTCCAGGTCGGCCAGCACGTCGAGGGCGGTCGGATCCGTCTCGATCAGCCTCGTCCCGCTCCGGCTCGCCCCCATCAGCGCCACCACCGCCCGCGCCAGGTCGGGATCGGCCGCCAAGCGGTCGCGGACACCGGCTCCCACCCGATCGAGCGCGTTGCGCACCGCGCCGGGATCGGCGCTGTGCTCGACCAACTCGCCGAGGGGGGTGGGAGCAACCACTCCGTCCACGTCGTCAGTCTGACGTGTTGTCTTGGTCGGCGGGGCTGCGTCGCCGCTGGGCACGCTCCCAAATCTCCACGCGTGGGCTGCGGCGAACGCCCCACCCGCCCCGCCTCTCGATCCGGCGCACGACTCGTCCGTCCTGCGCCTCGTGACTTCTGTCGGCGGGGGCCGTCGGTGGGGGCCGGTACCCTGACGGCGTGGCTCGCCTGCGTGTCGCCCTGTGCCAGATCAACACGACGGTCGGCGATCTCGACGGCAACGTCGACCGCGTGGTGGCTGCGTTGGAGCGGGCCGAGGAGCGTGGCTGCGACCTCGCCGTGCTCCCCGAGCTGGCGCTCACCGGCTATCCACCCGAGGACCTGCTGCTCAAGCCGGGCTTCGTCGGCGACAACCGCCGCGCGCTCGACCGCGTGGCCCGGGCGTCGGGCGCCTGCGCCGCGGTGGTCGGCTTCGTCGACGTCGGCCGCGACCTCTACAACGCGGCCGCCGTGTGCGCCTACGGCCAGGTCCAGGCCGTGTACCACAAGCGCAACCTGCCCAACTACGCGGTGTTCGACGAGCAGCGCTACTTCGCCCCGGGCACGGGCGTGTCCCCGCTCGTCGAGGTCGCCGGGGTGCGCGTCGGGGTGTCGATCTGCGAGGACGCCTTCAGCCCGACCGGCCCCATCGCCACCCAGGCCGCCGGCGGGGCCGAGCTGGTGGTCAACATCAACGCCTCGCCGTACTACGCCGACCGGCTGGTCGAACGCGAGCGCATGCTGGCGACGAGGGCGTCCGACGCGTCGTGCGCCCTCGTGTACGTGAACCAGGTCGGCGGCCAGGACGAGCTCGTGTTCGACGGCGCGTCGATGGTCTTCGACGCCCACGGCGGCCTCGTCGCCCGGGCAGGGCAGTTCGCCGAGGAGACGCTGGTCTGCGACCTCGAGGTGCTGCCGGTGTTCCGCAAGCGGCTGCTCGACCCCCGGGGCCGGATCGTCGAACCGGCCCTCCCGGTGGTCGACGTGTCGTCCGCGCCCCGGATCGACGACCCCGACGATGTCTGCCGCGGCGAGGTCGCCACACCCCTGCCGCCCGTGCAGGAGGTCTACGAGGCGCTGGTCACCGGCACCCGCGACTACGTGCACAAGAACGGCTTCACCGACGTGGCCATCGCGCTGTCGGGGGGCATCGACTCGTCGCTCGTGGCCGCCATCGCAGCCGACGCCGTGGGGCCCGACCACGTCCACGGTGTGCTGATGCCGTCGCGCTACTCGTCCGACCACTCGCTGTCCGACGCGGAGAAGCTGGCCGGCGAGCTCGGCATCGAGCACCGTGTGATCCCCATCGAGCCCGCACACGCCGCGTTCCTCGAGATGCTGGCGCCGAGCTTCGAGGGCCTCGAAGCCGACATCACCGAGGAGAACCTGCAGTCGCGCGTCCGCGGCGTCGTGATGATGGCCCTGTCGAACAAGTTCCGGGGCTGGCTGGTGCTGACCACGGGCAACAAGAGCGAGATGGCGGTCGGCTACTCGACCCTCTACGGCGACACGGCCGGCGGCTTCGCCGTGATCAAGGACGTGCCGAAGCTGCTCGTCTACGACCTGTGCCGCGAGCGGAACGCCCGGGCCGGGCGCGAGATCATCCCCGAGTCGGTGCTCACGAAGCCCCCGTCGGCCGAGCTGCGCCCCGACCAGCGCGACGACCAGTCGCTGCCGCCCTACGAGGTGCTCGACCCGATCCTCGAGGCCTACGTCGAGGACGACCGCACGCGCGCCGAGCTGGTCGGCATGGGGTACGACCCCGAGGTGGTCGAGCGGATCACCCGCCTCGTCGACACCGCCGAGTACAAGCGAAGGCAGACCCCGCCCGGCGTGCGGGTCACCCCGAAGGCGTTCGGCAAGGACCGCCGGGTGCCGATCACCAACCGCTACCGGGGCTGACTTCCGGGCCAGCTCCAGGAGCGTCCCGCGGCGCGGCGCAGGCCGCCCCGGTTGCGCGGCGGGGGGCGCCAGGGGCGATGCTGTCGCCCGTGACCCAGCCCTCCGGCGGACCCGCCGAGATCCAGGCCGTGCTGTTCGACTTCTCCGGCGTGCTCACCACGTCCCCGTGGCCGGCGTTGAGCGCATCCGCCGACGGTGACCTCGACTTCCTCGTCGGGCCGTACCACGAGGACACCGACCATCCCTGGCACCGGCTCGAGCGGGGCGAGATCACCATCGAGGAGTGGCTGACCGCCATCCAGGCCGCCGCCGCCGAATCGGGCCGGACGCTCGACCTCACCCCGATGCAGTCGCTGCTGTCCGAGCTGACCGTGCACGACGACGTCGTCGCCCACATCGGAGCCCTGCGGGCCGACGGCTATCGCACGGCGCTCGTGACCAACAACGTGCGCGAGGGGTCGGCGACGTGGCGGGCGATGATCCCGGTCGACGACCTGTTCGACGTCGTGGTCGACAGCTCGGCGGTCGGGATGCGCAAGCCCGACCCCGCCATCTACACGCACACCCTCGACCTCCTCGGGGGCATCGCGCCCGAGCGGGGCGTGTTCCTCGACGACGTCGAGGGGAACCTCGTGGGCGCGCGGCTCGCCGGCCTGCTCACGATCCTCGTCGAGGACCCGCCCGGCCCGGCGCTGCTCGAGCTCGACCTCCTGCTCGGCCGGTCCGAGCCGGCGGGCTGACGGCCGCCGCGTCGCGTCGTCGTGTCCGAGGCCGCCGTCCCGCTGCCGGGGCAGCCCGGGCCGGCAGAGACCGTCCCCGTCGCCGCGCGGCGCCGCGCCGACCTCGCCCTGGTGGTGGCGGCGTTCTTCTTCGGCACGACGTTCCTCGTCGTGCAGGACGCGGTCGAGGACGCGGACCCGGTGCCGTTCCTCGCCGTCCGCTTCCTGATCGCCGGGGCCGTCCTGGCGGTGTTGGCCCGCGGGCGGGCGGGCACCCCCCACGAGATGCGCCACGGCGTCGCCGCCGGCCTGCTGCTGTTCGCGGGCTACGTGCTGCAGACCGTCGGGCTGCAGTACACGTCCCCGTCGACGTCGGCCTTCATCACCTACCTGCTGGTCGTGTTCGTGCCGCTCATCTCGTTCGCCGTGCTGCGGCGGCGACCCCATCCGCTCACCCTGGTCGGGCTGGTCCTGGCGGTGGCCGGGCTCGTCCTGCTGACCGGCGGCGCGGACGCCGCCCTCGGACGGGGCGAGGTGTTGACGCTGGGCTGCGCCGTGGCGTTCGCCGCGCACATCGTCCTGCTCGGCGAGACGGCCGGACGCCACGACCCGGTGCGCCTCACCTGCATCCAGGTGACGTTCGTCGGCGTCGCCTGTCTCGCGGTCAGCCTGGTGACCGGCGGGCTGCGGATGCCGTGGCCGGCGGTCGCGGCCGCCGCGTTCACGGGCGTGTTCGCCACCGCGCTCGCCTTCTTCGCCATGGTGTGGGCCCAGCGGGTGGTGAGCCCGTCCCGTGCGGCGCTGATCCTGCTGCTCGAGCCGGTGTTCGCCGCGCTGTTGGCGGCGGCCACCGGTGACGGCCTGTCCGGCGGTGCGCTGGCCGGCGCCACGCTGATCCTGGCCGCGGTCGTGGTGGCCGAGGTGGTGCCTCCGTGGCTCGGGTCCCGCCCACCGGCCGACGAGCCGGGGGGAGGGGCGGCGGCGGGTCATACTGATCCGACCCGGCCGCGACACGAGGACCGCGCCCCATGGCGACGACAGCACTGACGATCGAGGAGAACGGGCGCCTGGTCGGGGGGCACGCCTGGGTCGAGATGCGGCTGTTCGAGAAGCTCGGCCGCTGGTCGGGGGTCGTCGACGTGCCCCGCGCCCGTGTCCTGCTCGCCGCCACCAGCCGCCGCCTCGCCTGGCACGCGGAGCTGTGGGTCGACCTGCTCCCCGGCCTGCCCCACCTCCCCGCCGCCGACCTGATCGCCCCCGACGACGGCGCCGCGGCGGTGGTGGCGGCACTCGACGACCTGGACGACGTCCCGACCGCCGACCGGCTCGCCGCGTTGGTCGACGTCGCCCTCCCCCACGTGATCGATCGCCTCTCCGCCCACCTCGACCGCACGGTGCCGGTCACCGACGCCCCCACGCAGCGGGCCCTCCGGCTCGCGCTCGTCGATCTCGGGAACGACCGCGACGCGCTGGCCGCCCTTCTCACCGGCTCCCGCGCCGCCGGCTGACCCCGACCGCGCCGCGACGGGGCTGCTCAGTTGGCCGGCGGCGTTCCCAGGTCGATCTGACGGACGAGGTTGGCGCGCATCGGCGGCGCGGGCTCGACCTCCCGGCTGGCCCGGAGGAGCTCGGCGACGGCGCGCACGTCGTCGAGGTCGTCACGACCCGGGACGGGGCTGCCGTCGATGATGTCCTCGGCGTCGCGGGCTGTCAGGACGATAAAGCTCATTCACATGGGCAAACGCCACGGAGCGTGTCGCGGTTACGGCAAAGCGCGGTTTTCCGCGAGCGAACGCACCGGGCCGGACCGGCCGAGCGGGCCGGGTCAGGCGTACGCAGGCCGGCTGTCGAGATGACGCCGCAGAGCCGCGAGGGCCCGGTGCTGCAGGGCCTTCACCGCCCCCTCGCGCTTGCCCATCAACCGGGCCACGTCCTCGACCGACAGATCGGCGACGATGCGCAGCAGGACGACGTCGCGCTGGTCGGGAGACAGGACGGCCAGCATCCCGCGCACCTCGTCGTGGGCGAGCACCGCGAAGGCGTCCTCCTCGACGTCGCCGAGCCCGAGGTCGGCGTCGTCGCCGATCTCGCGCTGCACCGACGGCTGCCGGTTCGCCCGGCGTCGATCGTCGATCATGCGGTGGTGGGCGATCGTGAACAGCCACGACCGGAACCCCTGCACGTCGCCCTCGAAGGTCGCCAGGTTCCGGTGGACCTGCACGAACACGTCGTTGGTCAGCCCGTCCGGGTCGGAGGCCCGGTGCCAGCGCAGGTACGACGCGACCTGTCCGGCCAGGGACGTGTAGATGCGCTCGAACGCCCGTGGGCACCCTGCCCTGGCGTCTGCCACCAGGGCACCGAGCGATGGTGGGACGTTGTCGGAGTCCGGCCCACCCCCGTCGGCCGGTCTGGCCGCCCTGGCCGGGGCCGGTTCCGTCCCTCGATCGGTGGATGGCACGTCGCGTCCTCCCCCCGGAGTCTTCGCGCGTCGGTCGCTGACAGATGTCGGGAGCTCAGCGCCTCACCGTTTCTCCCCGCGGGCACACTAGCCAAACGCGCGGCCCGTCGCCGGGGGACGCACAAAGTGGCCTGTCGACAGACCCGCCGACCGGAACTTTGGCCAGAAGGTGGCCACTCTTGACCGCACCGGTATCCTTTATCGCGCTCAGGGTTCCCGGACGGGGATCCTGACGCATCGAGCCGAACGCTCGGTCCCGGGGTGCCACCCACGGGTCGCTGCGAGGCTCCTCCACGGACCGAGCAACCACACGCAAGAAGGACGTTCCGTTGCCCAAGGAGCGCGTCGAGCGCGACGAGGAAGATCTCGTCCGGCTGTATCTCACCGACATAGGGCAGTACCCACTGCTCACCAAGGACGACGAGGTTCGCCTCGCCCAGGCCATCGAGGCCGGCAACGCCGCCCGGCTCGAGCTCGAGGCCGAGGGTCGGGCGCTCACCCCCGCGCGCAAGCGCGAGCTGCGCCGGTCGTCGCGCGAGGGCGAGAACGCCGAGCGCACGTTCGTGCAGTCCAACCTGCGCCTCGTGGTGTCGATCGCCAAGAAGTACCAGGCGTCGGGCCTCCCGCTGCTCGACCTCATCCAAGAGGGCAACCTCGGCCTGATGCACGCCGTCGAGAAGTTCGACTGGCGGAAGGGCTTCAAGTTCTCGACCTACGCCACGTGGTGGATCCGCCAGGCGATCACCCGCGGCATCGCCAACACCGGCCGCACCATCCGGCTCCCCGTCCACGCCGGCGACACGCTCGCCCGCCTGCAGAAGGCGCGCGCCCGGCTCGAGCTCAAGCTCGGCCGGCCGGCGACGCTCGCCGAGCTGTCGGCCGAGGTCGAGATGCCCGAGGACAAGGTGACCGAGGCGCTGCGCTTCGCCGCCGAGCCCCTCTCGCTCTCCGAGCCCCTGCGCGAAGACGGCGACGCCGAGCTGGGCGACGTGGTCGAGGACCGTTCGGCCGAGTCGCCGTTCGAGGTGGCCGCCACCGCCCTCCTCCCCGAGGAGATCAACCGCCTCCTGGCCCCGCTCGACGAGCGCGAGCGCGAGATCCTCAAGCTCCGCTTCGGGCTCGATCGCGGCGAGCCACGGACCCTCGAAGAGGTCGGCGAGCACTTCAACCTCACGCGCGAGCGCATCCGGCAGATCGAGGCGCGGGCGATGTCGAAGCTGCGGCACCCCTCGTCCGACACCGGCGCCCGCGACCTGCTCGCCGTCTGACGGCGCGGGCCGCCGGGCGCGCCCGGTCAGGCCATGCCGGTGCGCTCGAGGATCTCGTCGAGCCGCAGCACCTCGTCGGTCGTGACGACGCCCACGAAGCGGTCGTCACCGTCGACCACCGGCAAGACGTCGGTGTCGCCGCGCTCCATCGCCGTCACCGCGTCGCGCACCAACCAGGTGATGCGGCCACGCGGCGCGATCGTGCGGGCGATGGTGCGGACGTCGGTGGTGGCCCACGCCTCACGCCGCACCGCGACCACCTCGTCGAGCACCGCCATGCCCAGGTAGCGGTTGGCGTCGTCGACCACCGGCACCGAGCGCCGGCGCTGGCCCACGAGGTGGACCGACAGGAACTCCTCGATGGTGGCGTCGGGGGGCACGGTGTGGACGTCGGTGGTCACCACCGCGCTGATCGGCAGCTCGAAGCGCCGCTCGAGGTGACCGAGGCGGCCGGCACGCTGGCCGACCGCCACCGACGAGTCGCTGAGCAGCAGCTGGGACGCCGCCGTCGCCAGCAGCGCCGGAACCACGAACGCCGGGCTGCCCGTCGTCTCGGCGACGAACACCACGCCGGCGAGCGGCGTCCGGTACCCGGCCCCCAGGAAGGCGGCCATGCCCACCACCACGAGCAGGGCGGTGTCGCTCATGTCGAACACGTCGCCGACGAGACGCCCGGACAGGGCGCCCAGCACCACGAGAGGGACGAACAACCCGCCGGCGCCGCCGCCCGCGTAGGTGGCGAGCACCGCCACCACCCGCACGATGAGCAGGAAGACGACCAGCCAGAACCCGTTCCCCGGGTCGGTGGCCCACTGGATCACGTCGTAGCCGGGTCCGAGCGAGAGCGGGGCGTCGACCACGACGTCGGACAGCCACGCCAGCACCGCCAGGGTGGCGCCCGCCAGGACCACGCGGGTCAGGAGCGGGGTGGCGGTGACCGAGCGCCCGCGGAGGAAGCGGAGGGCGGCGCTGAACAGTCGGGCCCCGACCCCGCAGAGGAGGCCGACGACGAGGGCACCGCCGATCTCGGCCCACCCGAACGATCCCTGGCCGTCCACCGGCAGGATGGGCGTGGTGCCGTCGACCGCGGCGAAGGCGACGTAGCTGCTGGCGGCCGCCACCATGGCGGGCAGGATGTTCCGACGGGCCACATCGGCCCGGTAGGGCACCTCGATGGCGAACAGGGCGCCGGTGGCCGGTGCCTTGAAGATGGCCGACACGCCCGCGGCCGCCCCCGCGACCAGCAGGAGCTTGGCGTCCTCGCGGGAGAAGAATCGGGCGAAGCGGCGCTGGGCCGTCGACCCGATCACGGATCCGGCGTAGATCGACGGGCCCTCGAGGCCGAGCGCACCGCCGTAACCGATGGTGGCGATGCTGGCGACGATGCGGCCGAACACCGGGCGCAGCGGCACCGGCTCGTCGCCCTGGTCGTGGAAGGCCGCCACGTACTCGTCGCTGGTGCTCGGCGACGCGCCACCCGCCACCCAGCGCAGGCAGGCCGCCGCCACCAGCAGGCCGACCGTCGGGGCCAGCGCCTGCATCCACAGCGGCTGCTCCGCCAGCGCGTCGAGGAGCCCGTCGACCGTGACGCGCTCGATCGCCAACACGACGAGGCCCACCACCACGCCGGTGGCGGCCGCGAACAGCAGGGTCTGGTGGGTGCGGCGGCCGATCGCCCGCGCCTCTTCCTGCCGGTCTGCGGGAAGCCAGCGTGACGTGGGCATGACGCACGACCTTAGAACGCCCTGGCAGGCCCTCTGACCGCCGGTGCGTCAGGCGGTCACGCCGCTACGCAGCGGCGCATCACACGGGGTCAGGCGTCACATCTCGCGTCGGACAGCCGTCCATCGCCCGCTACCATCGCCGCCATGAAGAAGTTGCTGCTGCTCATCGTGATCGCTGCGCTCGCCACCCTTGCCACGAAGAAGATGCGGAGCGCCTGACGTCGGGGGCGGCCCCCGCCCTCGTCATCGCGCCCAGCCGGCGCCGTGACGGGGGCGGGGGCCGTCGCTTGTCCCACAGCCATCTGGCCACCACCCCCGCACCCACGGCGGCCAGCACGGCACCGCCCCCCAACGCGGCGTGGCGCGGCGCCGGCATGGGCACGCGGTCTCGCAGCGGCACGCGGTTCGTGAAGCGGCGCACCTCCCAGTCGTGCAGCTTGGCCGCGCGCAGCAGCTCGCGATCGGGGTTCACGGCCACGGCGTGCCCCACCGCCTGCAGCATCGGCACGTCGGTGCCCGAGTCGCTGTACCCGTAGGAGGCCGCGAGGTCGATGCCGTCGCGCTCGGCCACCTCGGTGATCGCCACCACCTTCTCGGGCCCGTAGCAGTAGCGCTCGGTCCTCCCGGTGTAGCGGCCGTCGGCGTCGAGCTCGGCGCGGGTGGCGATCGCCTCGTCGACCCCGAGGTACTGCGCCAGCGGCGCCACGATCTCCTCGGGAGATGCCGACACCAGGAACACCTTCCGCCCGGCGGCCCGGTGCTCACGGATCAGCTCGAGCGCCTCGTCGTAGACGATCGGCTCGACGACGTCGACCAGCGTCTCGCGCACGATCTGTCCGATCTCGGCCTGGTCCCACCCCACGGTGAGCCGCAGCACCGAGTCGCGGAGCTTGGCCAGCTTGGCGGGCGTCGCGCCGAACTGCGCGTAGACGAGCTGGCCCCAGGCGGCCCGGAGGAGCATCCGGCGGGTGAGCATGCCGGCGCGGTGGAGCGGACCGCTGAACGCCACCATCGACGCCTTGGCGATGACCGTCTTGTCGAGGTCGAAGAAGGCGGCCTCCACGACCGGCGACCCTACCGGCCGTCGCAGACCACGAGCGCACGACCCCGCCGGTGGCCGGCCCGGGATTTCCGGCGGGAGCCCTTGACCGCCCGTCCGCGGGACCGCGTATAGTCCTGTCCCCTTCGCCGTGTCCCCGGGCTCTCCCGCCTGCCGACAGGCCCTCGCGTTGCTCACGCCTCCGTCGTGATCGCTGCCTGTCGTGGAGGTTCCCCCGTGCTCATCGCGTGCTGGTCGACCAAGGGTGGGGTCGGCACCAGCGTCGTGGCTGCGGCGCTCGCCCTCCTGTTGGGGCGTACCGCCGACCGTGGCGTCGTCCTCGCCGATCTGGCCGGCGACGGCCCGGCCGTGCTCGGCCTTCCCGAGCCGTCCTCTCCGGGCCTGGCGGGCTGGCTGTCCGCGGGCAGCCGCGTCCCCGCCGATGCCCTCACCCGCATCGAGGTCGAGGTCGCGCCCGGCCTCGCGCTCCTGCCCCGCGGCGACGGCCCCCTGGCGGCCGACCGCGCCGAGGTGCTGGCCGCGGTGCTCGACGGGGCCACCCGCGCGGCTGTCGCCGACTGCGGCCGGGTCGACGACCCGGCGGTGGCGGCGGTGGTGGGTCGCGCTTCCCGCTCGTTGCTCGTCACCCGCTCGTGCTTCGTCGCCCTGCGGCGCCTCCAGGCCGCGCCCGTGCGACCGTCGGGTGTCGTGCTCGTCACCGAGCCCGGACGGGTGCTGTCGAGCGACGACGTCGCCGCGGCCGCCGACGCCCCGGTCGTCGCCGAGGTGCCGCTCGACCCCCAGGTGGCCCGCCTCGTCGACTCCGGCCTGCTCGCCGGCCGCCTCCCACGCTCGCTCCACGCGCTGCGCGCCGCCGCCTGACCATGCCGACCATCGACGCCCGGGTGCACCAGCGGGTGCTGCGGTCCACCGCCGACCAGCCGCTCGACGACGATGCCCTCGCCGCCCTGGTGCGCGTCGAGGCTCCCCTGCTCGACGCGGCCGACGTCACGCAGGTCGTCGGACGGGTGCGGGCCCGCATCGGCGGGCTCGGCCCGATCGAGCCCCTCCTCGCCGACCCCGAGGTCAGCGACGTCCTCGTCAACGGCCCGGGTCCCGTGTGGGTGGAACGGGCCGGCCGGCTCGAGCGCACCGACGTCCGCCTGGGGCGGCCGGCGATCGACCTCCTGATCGAACGCGTCACCGCCCCGCTGGGGCTGCGAGCCGACCGGGCGACACCAGTGGTCGACGCCCGCCTGCCCGACGGGTCGCGGGTGCACGTGGTGCTGCCCCCGCTGGCGGTCGACGGGCCGGTGGTGACCATCCGCCGCTTCGGCGCCGTCGCCGTGCCCCTGGCCGACTTCTGCGGGCCCGCGGTGGCCGGGCTCCTCGCCGAGGCCATGGCGGCCGGGCTCAACATCGTGGTGTCGGGCGGCACCGGGGCCGGGAAGACCACGCTGCTGAACGCGCTGTGCCGCCTGCTGCCCCGATCCGAACGGGTCGTGACCGTCGAGGACGCGGCCGAGCTGCGGTTGCCCGGCGACCACGTGGTGCGCCTCGAAACCCGGCCGGCGACGGCCGACGGGCTGGCGGCGGTGGGCGTCCGCGCCCTCGTGCGGGCCGCCCTCCGCATGCGGCCCGACCGCATCGTGGTCGGCGAGGTCCGCGGCTCCGAGGCGCTCGACATGGTGCAGGCCATGAACACGGGTCACGGCGGGTGCCTGTCGACCTGCCATGCCAACGGCCCGGCCGACGCCCTGCGCCGCGTCGAGACGATGGCGCTGCTGGGTGACGGCGGCGTGCCGCTGGCGGCGGTGCGCAGCCAGATGGCCGGGGCGCTCGACCTCATCGTGCACGTGGTCCGGGCCGACGGGCCCCGGCGCCGGGTGGCGGCCGTCGCCGAGGTGGTCGACGCGCCCGGATCGGTCGACCACGAGGTCGCGGTCCGGCACCTGACCGACGGCGGCCAGGTGGTCGCGGCGTGGTCACGACCGCGACGGCGGGGTGCGCCAGCGCACGTCGGTGAGGCGGCCGACAGCCGTGCGGTGGCCCGTGACGGCGTGGTGGCCCACAGCGGTGCCCCACTCCCCGACGGCGTGGTGGCTCGTCCGGGCGGGGCGGCGCGATGACGGTCATCTCGATCCTGGTGGTCGCGGCGCTGGCGGTGCTGCTGGCCGCGGGCCTTCGTCCCGGGGCCGCGACGGCACGTCGTCGGACCCGGGCCAGGCTGGCGGCGCCTGGTTCGGCACCCGCGGTCCGGGCGACCGCCCCCGCGCCCGCCCCCATCTCGGTGGCGATCGCAGCCGGCGGGCTGGCCACGGCGTGGATCGTGGCCGGGCCGAACGCGGCCCTGGCCCTGGCCGCCGCTGCGTTCGTGGTCCCGGTGTCCGCCCGGGTCCGGCGCCGGGCCGCGGACCGCGTGCGGCGCGACCAGCAGATGCCGGGCGCGCTCGACCGGCTGGCCACCTCGCTGCGCTCCGGCGCGTCGCTGACGCAGGCCCTGCGCGAGGTCGGCGACGCGCTCGAGCCGCCGTTGGGGCCCGAGGTGGCCACCCTGGCCCGGGCGGCCGAGCGCGGCCGGCCGCTCCGGGAGGCGCTCGACGAGTGGTCGGCCACCCACGACGACCCGGGCACCCGGCTGGCAGCCACCGCACTGGTGCTCGCCGCGGTCGTGGGCTCGACCCCCGCACGCGCCATCGACGGGGTGGCGGCCACCCTCCGCGAACGGCTCGACCTCGCCGCCGAGCGGCGGGCCCTCGCCGTGCAGGCCCGCACGAGCGCGCTGGTGCTGTCGGTCGCTCCGGTCGGCTTCGCGGTCCTGCTGGTGGTCGGCGACACGGCCGCGGCCGGCTTTCTGCTGGCGACACCCGCCGGGTGGGCGTGCCTCGCGCTCGGCCTGCTGCTCGATGCGGCGGGTGCCTGGTGGATGACCCGCCTCAGCCGGAGCGACGGCTGGTGAGCCCGGTCGCCCTCGCGCGGCTGGCACCACGGGCCCTCGCCGTCGGGGGTGTCGTGCCCGCCCGCCTGCCCCTCCTGGCCGGCGCCCTGCCGGGCGCGCCGCCGGTGGCCGTCACCGGTGGCGGACGCGGCACCGCCGTCCTCGCCGCTCTCCTCGGCACGGGGTGGGCGGTGGTGGTGGCGGTTGCCGCGACCGGCGCCGTCCGTCGACGCACCCACCGCCGACCGAACGACCCGGGCGGACGTCGCCCGTTCCGCGCCCCTCCGTCGACCGGGCCCAGGAACGCTCCGTTCTCGACCGACGGGCGCGATCCGACAGGCAGGGTCCCAACGGGTTCCCCGCGTGCTGCGGTCGCCCTGGCCCGACCCTCCCGTCGACCACGCTCACCGATCGCCGCGCTGGGACGCACCGCCCGCCGGCTGTCGACCGCTCGGGTCGCGCCCCCGACGTCGGGCCACGACGTCGCCGTGACCGACGACCAGGCGGGCGACGACGGCGCCGACCGGCGGGCCGGATGGGCGGTGCTCGCGGGCGTCGGCCTGCTCGCCGTGGCGCCGCCGCTGGCCGCCGTGCCCCTCGTCTGGTCCGTCGCCGCGCCCGCCGTGACCGCCCGCCGCCGGCAGGCGGTCGAGGAGGCACGGCTCCACGACCAGCTCCCCGACGTCGTCGACCTGCTCGCGCTCACCGCAGGGGCCGGTCTGCCGGTCGGCGCCGCCGTCGTGGCGCTCGGCGACCGGCCGGGTGGACCGCTCGGCGAGGCGCTGGCCCGCGCCGGGGCGCACGTTCGCCACGGCGGCAGCACCGCCGAGGCGCTCGCCCTGCTCGGGGCGGCAGGTCCGGCCACCCGTCCCCTCGTCGACGCCCTCGCCCAGCACGACCGCTACGGCTCGCCCCTGGTCCCCGCCCTCGATCGCGTGGCGATCGAGGCCCGCGCCCGCAGGCGCCGGCGGGCCGAGGAGGCGGCGCGGCGCCTGCCCGTCACCCTGCTGCTCCCGCTCGTGCTCACGACGTTTCCGGCGTTCGTGCTGCTCACGGTCATCCCGCTGCTGGCGGGATCGCTCGGCTCGCTGAGCCTCACACCGACCTGACCCGGCGGGCCCGCCCCGCCGACCCCCCGAGGAGACACGCACCATGACCCGACCCACCTTCGCCACGACCACCGGTGGCACCACCCGCCCGTCCGGCCCGGCACCGCGGCCCATGCAGGCCCTGTCCCGGCGGGCGGCCACCGTCACCCGCGGCGCGGCCGCCCGGCTCGCCGGGCGCGGCGACCGCGGCCAGGCCACCGCCGAGTACGGGCTGATCATCCTGGCCGCCGGGGGCATCGCCCTCGGCGTCATCGCCTGGGCCAGCGGCACCGGCACCTTCACCGACATGTTCGAGTCGGTCGTCGACAAGCTGTCCGAGAGCCTGTGACCCCGAGACGACGACCCGCTCGGGCGGCCCGCCGGGTGAGGGGGCGAGGCCACCACCGGCAGGACGGTCAGGCGACGGTCGAGCTCGCGCTCCTTCTGCCGCTCGTCGCCCTGCTGCTCCTCGCCCTGGTCCAGGTGGCTGTCGTCGCCCGCGACCAGGTCCTGGTGGCGCACGCGGCGCGCGAGGCGGTGCGGGCGGTGGCCGTCGACGACGACGTCGACGCCGCCCGACGTGCCGCCGAGCGGGCCGGGCCGCTGGCGGCCGACCGCCTCGAGGTCGAGGTGTCCGGCCGCGACGGGGTGGGCAGCCGGGTGCGGGTCGTCGTCCGGTACCGGGTCCCGCTGCGCCTGCCGCTGGTCGGCGGCGCGGTGGGTGATGTCGAGCTCCGCTCAGACGCCACCATGCGGGTCGAGCGGTGACGGCCCTCCCCGGTCGAGCGTGCCGCCGATCAGGTCCAGACCTGGCGCAAGAGCGCGAGGGCTCCGGCCTTGTCCAGCGGATCGTTGCCGTTGCCGCACTTGGGCGACTGCACGCACGACGGGCAGCCGTCGCGGCACGGGCACGCCTCGATGACGTCGGCGGTCGTGCGCACGTGGCGATCGGCCGCCTCGTAGCCCAGCTCGGCCACGCCGGCGCCGCCCTGGTATCCGTCGTAGATCACGATCGCCGGCCCGCCGATGTCGGGCTGGTGCAAGGTCGACACGCCGCCGACGTCCCAGCGGTCGCAGATCGTGAACAGCGGCAGCACGCCGATGCCGGCGTGCTCGGCGGCGTGGAGCGCCCCCGGTGCGGCCCGCCGGTCCACGCCGGCCGCGTCGAGCAGGTCTTCGGGCACGTGGTACCAGAAGGCCCGCGTCGTCAGCGTCGACCGCGGCAGGTCGAGGGGCACGACGCCCAGCGACTCGCCCGTCAACGCGTCCTTGCGTTGGTAGCCCGTGACCTGCTGGTGCACCTCGACCGGGCCGAGGCCCACCTCGAGGGCACCCACGCGACGCCGGGACTCGCACTCGGTGACGTGGATCGCGACCTCGGTGCGAGCCACCGTGTAGGTGCCGCCGTCATCGGGTTCGACCATCGCGGTGCGGCCCTCGAGGTCGAGGTCCACGACCCGCCACGACTGTCCCGCGTGCAGGTAGGACGCGCCGGGGTGCGCCTGCTCGCAGGCACGCGCCAGCTCGACCGTGCCCACCGCGTCGCCGTCGGCCGTGCGCAACGCCACCTGCCCGCCGGCCCCGACCCGCAGCCCCACGCCATGCGACGGCCACCCGCCGCCGGTGTAGAGGGCCTGCGGCCCGCGACCGCGGCCCCGCTCGTGCACGACGACCTGGTCGTCGAGCGCCAGCCGCCGCACCACGTCGTCCAGCAGGCCCGGCCAGTACCGCTCGTCGGCGTGGGTCAGGGGCTTCTCGTGGGCCGCACAGCGCAGGTGAGCGTCGGCCACGAACGGGTTCGCAGGGTTCACGACCACGGGCTCGGGCGGACGTTCGACCAGCTCGTGGGGGTGGGCGGCCATCCACTGGTCGAGCTGATCGGATCCGGCGACCAGCACGGCGGCCGACGGCCGGCCCGCCCGGCCCGCGCGCCCGGCCTGCTGGCGGAACGACGCGATCGTGCCCGGGAAGCCGTTCAGCACCACCGCGTCGAGACCGGCCACGTCGATGCCCAGCTCGAGCGCGCTGGTGGCCACGACCCCGTCGAGGTGGCCACCGAAGAGCTGGTCCTCGATCGCCCGTCGCTCCTCGGCCAGGTAGCCGCCGCGATAGGGGGCCACACGCCGGCGCAGGCGCGACGGCAGCCGCCGCCGCACGTCGGCCGCCACGACCTCGGTCGCCCGGCGCCCGCGGCAGAACGCGATGGTCTTCTGGCCCGAGCGCACGAGCTCGGCGACCAGCCCCGCGGTCTCGCCGTTCGGCGAGACCCGGGCCCCGGTGACCTCGTCGAGGGGCGGGGGGTTCCACACGGCCACCAGGCGTTCGCCGGCGGGCGACCCGTCGTCCACGACGGCCTCGACCGGCACGCCGCACAGCGCGGCCGCCAGTCGATCGGGCTGGCCGATCGTCGCCGAGCAGCACACGAACGTCGGGTCCGACCCGTAGTGATGGCACAGGCGTCGCAACCGCCGCAGGAGGTGGGCCACGTGCGAGCCGAAGATGCCCCGGAACACGTGCAACTCGTCGACCACGACGTAGCGCAGCCGCCCCAGGAAGGTCGCCCACCGGTCGTGGTGGGGCAGCACCCCGCTGTGGAGCATCTCGGGGTTGGTGAGCACCGTGGTCGCGTGGCGCCGGATCCACGCCCGCTCCTCGTTGCCGGTGTCCCCGTCGTAGGCGCCCGCCACCACCCCCGGGAAGTCGCGGGCGACCAGTGCCCGCAACTGGTCGTGGGCCAGGGCCTTCGTCGGGAAGACGAGCAGCGAGGTGCCGCGGCGTACGGGCAGGGCCGCCGCCTCGGCCAGCGGCGCCTGGTAGCAGAGCGACTTGCCCGACGCCGTTCCGGTGGCGACGACGACCGACCGACCCTCTCGGGCGAGGTCGATGGCCCGCGCCTGGTGGGCCCACAGCGACTCGACGCCGAGGCGGGCGGCCACCTCCGACGGCAACGGGCGTTCGAGAGCGCCGGTCACCGCGCCCCGCGGCCCGACGCGGTGGACGTGGACGAGCGGCCCCCGCGGCGTCAGCTCCGTCACCAGGGGCGCACGCCTCGGCGGCGTCACCGGCTCGCCCCGTCAGCACCTCGGCGAGCGGATCGAGGGGGTCGCGGGCGCCCGAGGGATCGCGCCGGTCGAGCGGGACGACCTGATCGAACGGATCGAGGGCGACGAGGGCCATGGCCGCGCTCAGGTTACGCCTGTGGAATTCCACGTGTGTAGTGCGCAGTGGAAACGGGGGCGCCGCGCGCAGGGTGCGAGCCGGGAACCGTCCGTGGCCAGGAGCCGGACGGTAGTGTCACCCCGCCATGCAACTGCGCACCGAGGTGTCCGAGATCGCCGGCTGGACGGTCGTCAGCGTCTACGGCGAGCTCGACGTCGCCACGTCTCCCGAGCTCCGCGAGCGCCTCATCCACCTGGTCGGCGAGGGCCGAGTGCGGCTCGTGCTCGATCTCGACGGCGTCGACTTCCTCGATTCCACGGGACTCGGCACCGTGGTCGGCGCGCTCAAGCGGGTGCGGACGCACGGCGGCGATCTGCGCCTGGTCTGCACCGAGGCGCGGATCACGCGCCTGTTCGAGATCACGGGTCTCGACAAGGCGGTGCCGCTCCTGCCCACGCTCGACGCGGCCGTCGCCGGGGGCTGACCCGGTGGCGGTCGTCGAGCTGGAGATCCCGGCCCGGCCCGCCTACCTCTCGCTCGTGCGCCTGGTCGTCGACGCCGCCGTCGGCTCGCTGGCGCCCGGGCTCAGCCCGGCCCGCCTCGACGACCTCAAGATCGCCGTCACCGAGGCCTGCGCCAACGCCATCGAGGCGCACGAGACCACCGGTGCGGACGGCCCGGTCGTCGTGCGCTGCACGGTCGACGACGACCACGTCACCGTGGAGGTCGTCGACCGCGGCCAGGGGTTCGACCCCGACCGTGTCACCCGGCTGCCCGCCGCCACCGACCCGCGGCGCCTGCGCCACGAGAGCGGCCTCGGCATCCCGTTGATGCGCACCCTGGCCGACGAGGTCGCCTTCACCCGCGCGGTGAACGGGACGACGGTGGCCCTGACGGTCTACCGACCGCCCGGCTGACGCGCGTCGGTCATCCTGAGGGCGCGGTCGTGGAGGCCCCGTCGCTCTCGGTGGACGACGGATCGGTCACGCCACCGTCGTCCCCTTCGGACGTGTCCACGTCGAGCTCGCAGTTGGCGTCCAGGTAATCGGAGACGCGCCCCTGGGCGTCGGCTGCCCCGTCGTTCAGCTCCTGCGCCTCGTCGGCGGCGTCGGGGTCGCTCGGATCCAGCTCGGCCAGGCCGCGCGCCGCATCGACAACCGTCTCGAAGTCGTCGGCGACCTCGGCCGGCGGGTCGAGCTGCTCCAACGCCTCGACCACCGCGTTGGGGTCGGCTGCCGCCTCGGGGTCCGACGAGAAGCGCTCGTTGAGGGACGCGAACTCGGCACAGAACGCATCGCTCGATCCGGCTCCAGCCGCTTCGCCGCCGACGCCGTCCTCGCTGTCGCTGCACCCGACGAGCGCGACCGCCCCGGCGATGGTGAGCCCGATGATCGTGCGTCGCATGCCTGCGCCTCGTTCCTGGTTCTCGGCGGGGAAACCGCCGACCCTAACCGGACGGGCAGGACACGGTCACTCCGCCACGGTCACCCCGAGAGCGAGAGCCGGCACACGTCACCCAGGTAGGCGGCGATCACCGCGCTGGCCTGGCCGTAGGCGTCGAGCTGGGCCTGGTCGATGCCCGCGAAGGGATCCTCGGGCGAGTCGGTCATGGACTGCTGCACCGCGACCATCACGCGCCAGTCGCCCGCGATCTCGGCGGGAGGCGAGAGGGCCGCCATCTGCCCGGTCACGGTGGCTTCGTCGATGCGGGTCGGGTCGCTGCCACTGACCGACTCCTGCAGCGCCCGCACCTGGCCGCAGAAGTCCTCGCTGCCCTCGCCCGTGAACGTGCGGTCGACCTCGAGCTGGGTGCCGACATCCCCAGGGGTGCCCGAGCCCGGGGCGGGGGCACCGCCGCCGGGCGCTGTCGTCGTGGTCGCCTCGCCGGTCGTCTCGGTCGCGGTCGCCTCGGTCGTCGTGGACGACTCGCCAGCGGACTCTGCGCTGTCGCCCTCGTCGCCCCCTCCGCCCCCGCAGCCCGCCAGCGCCACGGTGACGGCCAGCGAAAGAGCCAGCGACGTCATCTGGATGCGCCTCGTCATCGCCATGATCCCCCCGATGGGCCGAGCGCCTCGCTGCCCGGCGGCCGGGCGCAACCGTAGCCGCCGCCGGACGAAGCTTGCAGTGATCACCGCGTCGATCCCGACCCGTGGCGCAAGCGCTGCCGCGACGGCCGGGCCGTCGTCCCACATCCTCGGTCCGGCGGGGCGCAAGGGTCGCCTGACACGGCACTAGCATCTGCGGCGTCATGCCGCCCCGTCTTCCTTCCCGAGTGGCGCGCGTGGCCGGGCTGGCCGTCCCCGAGGGCGGCGATGCCACGCAGCTGGGGGTGGTCGCCCCCGGAACGGCGGGGGCCGCAGCCGTGGTCGCCGCCGTCGTCGACCGGTGCCACGCCCAGGGCGTGGGCGTCGTGCGGCTCGCGGGACGGCGGCGCGAGCGCGACGACCCGTTCGGGGCGGTGCGCGACCTCTTGACGACGCCCGATCCGGCCACCGAGGTGTGGGCGTGGCGCGACGCGCTGACCGCCCGCCTGACGGGCGAGGGCGCGGCCCTGGTGGTCGAGGACGCGCAATGGCTCGACGAACCATCTCGACGCGTCGTCGTCGGGATTTCCGAACGGGCCGCCGAGCGTGGCCTGCGCGTCGTCGTCGCGCACCGCCCCGTCACCGGCGACGCCGACCTGGCCGCACTCGACGCGGTGCTGGGCCGCAGCCAGCCGCTGGTGTCGCTGGGCGTGCTCGACGAGCCCGAGGTGGCCGAGACCTGCGCCATCCTGCTCGGGTCCGCCGTCGACGAGCGCCTGGTCGATGCCGTGCACGAGCAGACGCAGGGGATGGCCGACCTCGTCGACGCGCTGGTCGCGGCCTGGGCCGCCGACGGCACGATCGAGCGGGGCCGGCTGGCCGCGCCGCCACCGATCCCACCGCCGGCGCTGGTCGCCGCGCTGCGACCTCGGATCGACGAGCTGGCGCCTGCCACGCGCACGCTGCTCGAGGCGCTGAGCGCCGGGGCCGACCTCGACGACGACCTGCTGAGCGCCACGACCGACATCGCTCCCGACGACCTCGGCGACGCCATCGACGACCTCGGGGCGGCCGGGCTGCTGGTCGGCGACGCCGGCGACGTCGTGCCGCTCGTGGCTGCGGTGGTGACGGCGATGGTGCCCGTCGCCGACCGGCGCCGCTTCCACGCTCGGCTGGCGGCGGCACTGCGCGAACGGGGTGCCCCGGCCACCCGGACGGGCGACCACCTCGCCGCGGCCGGCGCCCAGGGTCCCGACGCGGCGGCGGCCTACGCCGCCGCGGGCGACGCAACCCTGGCCGAGGCGCCCGAGCTGGCCGTCGAGTGGTACGACCGGGCGATCGCGGCCGGCGCGCCCGCCGACGAGCTCGCGGCTCGGCGGGCCGAGGCGGCTGCCCTCACGGGCGACCCCAGCACGGCGCTCCGCCTCGCCGACGGGGTGATGGCGGGCGCGGCAGGCGTCGACCGCGACCGGGCGTTGGCCGTGGTGGCCGCCGTTCTGCCGGGCCGAGGGCTCTGGCGGCGCTCCGCCGCCGCGTACACCGAGCTCGCCGGCCGTGCTCGGCCGGACGCCACGGGTCCTGCACCGGCGCCGGCCGTCGACCGCCGCGCCGGGGCGTGGCCGCTGCTCGCCGCGCTGGGCAGCATCGCCACCGGCGGCCCGCTCGCCGTGCCGGCGCCGACCGGCGAACGGCAGGCGTCGACCGCGGGCGCCCGCTCGGAGGGCGACGGTGCGGGCGCGGCGGCCACCGACGTCCCCTCGGGCCTCGAGGTCGAGGCGCTGCGCCTCACCCGTGACGCCCTCGCGGCGTCGGTGGCTCCCGACGCCGGCGACTCGTTGCGCATCGTGCTCGAGGCCGCCGAGCTGCTCGAGTCCGCGCACTCCACTCTCGTGCTCCCGACGAGCCCGCATGCGATCGGAGCGACCGTCGCGCTCGCGCTCAGCGAGCTGTCGACGGCCGAGCACCTGCTGACCCGCGCCCGCGACCACGAGGTCGGCGGCCCGGCACTCGCCGCGCACCACCGCCTGGGTCTCGGTTGGGTCGCCCTGCGCAGCGGACGGTGGGCGGCGGCGCAGCAGGCGGTCGACGAGGCGGCGTCGACGACCCTGGCGCCGCGCGAGGTGTTGACCGCAGCGGCCATCGAGGCCGGGCTGGCCCGGCGATCCGGCGACCTGGGCCGCCTGGGCGAGGCATGGACCCGCGCCGAGGGGGTGCTGCTCCGGCATCCGGCCGACCTGTTCTCACTGGAGGTCGTCGGCGAGCTCGCCATCACGGCCTCGCGACTCGGACTGTGGGACCGCATGGCTCCCAAGGCCCGCGAGCTCGGCGACGTGGTGCGATCGCTCGGCGAGCCGCCGCTGTGGCTGCTGCCCCTCCGATGGACGGGTCTGCAGGTGGCGCTGGCGGTCGACGACCGCGATGCCGTCGAGCGCCGCGCCGCCGAGGTCGAGGCGACCAAGCCGGTCCACCCTCGGCTCGGCGCCCTGGCCGAGGCGGCCCGCACATGGGTGGCCATCCTCGGCGGTTCGGCCGAGCCCGACCAGGTGGCGGCTGCGGCCTCCGGCCTGGCCGACCTCGGGCTCACGTGGGAGGCGTCGCGCCTCACGGGCCAGGCCGCCATCCGGTCCACCGACCCGGCGGTCACGCGTTCTCTGCTCGAGCAGGCCCGTGACCTGAAGGCGGCCTTGCCCGCGTCCGACACGTCCGAGGCCGCCGTCACCGCCAGCGTCCTGTCCGAGCGCGAGCAGATGGTGGCGCAGTACATCGTCGACGGGCTCACCCACAAGGAGATCGGGGCGCAGCTCTACATCTCCCCCAAGACGGTCGAGCACCACGTGGCCAAGATCCGCCAGAAGCTGGGGGCCTCGACCCGGGCCGAGATGCTGGCGGCCTTGCGGTCGCAGCTGGCGTCCTGATGCACGGACCCGCACTGGGGCCTGCACTTTCAGTACAGCTATCACCGCTCTCTGCGTCGGTTTGGCGTGCGGGCGTTACAGGTGTAACGTCAACGCAACCTCGTCGGCACGGCGAGGCTCATCCGCTGGAGAGCTCCTTCGCCGAGCCAAGGCTCAGGTGAGGAGGGGTCGTCGCAGGGTGACGGCCGTGCCCTCAGGTGCGCTGGTCCGTTGGTCGGTCCCGTCCGCCCGCCTCGACCGTCGGGCCGGCGCACCTGTCGGCACGGCCCCCGGGTGGCGGCGAGCGCCTACCCGTCGACCTCGCGCCGCCCCTCGAGGGCCCGCCCGAGCGTGAGCTCGTCGGCGTACTCGAGGTCGCCGCCGACCGGGAGCCCGCTGGCGATGCGGGTCACCTTCAGCCCGAGCGGTTTGAGCAGGCGACCGAGGTACATGGCGGTCGCCTCGCCCTCGAGGTTCGGGTTGGTGCACAGGATGACCTCGGCGACGGCTTCCCGGCCGATGCGGTCGAGCAGCTCGCGCACCCGCAGTTGGTCGGGGCCCACGCCCTCGATCGGGCTGATCGCGCCCTGCAGCACGTGGTAGCGGCCCGAGAACTCGCCCGTCTTCTCGACCGCGACCAGGTCACGGGGCTCTTCGACCACGCACACGACCGTGGTGTCGCGCCGACCGTCGGCGCAGATGCCGCACAGCTCGCCCTCGGCCACGTTGAAGCACGTGCGGCAGAACGAGACCTTCTCCTTCACCTCGGCGATGGCACGGGCGAGGCGCAGGGCGTCGGGTGCGTCGACCTTGAGCAGGTGGAAGGCGATGCGCTGCGCCGACTTGGGGCCGACCCCCGGAAGCCGCCCGAGCTCGTCGATGAGGTCCTGGACCGGACCGGCGTAGACCGCCACCCGGGCCCTAGGACGGGGTCTCGTCGGGGCCGGCGCCGCCCGCCAGCCCTCCGAACATGTCGCCGAGGCTGCCGAGGTCGAGCCCGCCCAGAGCCCCCATCGCCTCGCGCTGCATCTCGGTGACCTTGAGTCCGGCGTCGTGCAGCGCGGCGACGATGAGGTCCTGCAGCATCTCGACGTCGTCGGGGTCGACCACCTCGGGGGCGAGGGTCACGTCGGTGATCTCGCCGGTTCCCGTCATCGTGACGGTGACCACGCCGCCTCCGGCCGAGCCCTCGACCGTGGCCCGCGCCGGCCTCGGCCTGGGCGGAGATGGCCTGCTGAGCAGACGCCAGCAGTCCTCCGAGGTCGCCCATCTCGCCACCCATGCCGGGGCTGCCGGGCCCGGCCACCACCTCGGGGACCTCGGGCCTGTCGGGGGTGTCGCTCATTCGTCCTCCTGGAGCACATCGCCGCCGCCGAACTCGCGGAGCAGCAGGTCGACGCCGCCGGTCGCCACGTCGCCCGCGTCGCGAAGCTCGTTGGGATCGACGACCTCGTCGTCGTCGGCCCCGGGTGACGTGCCCGCCTCGGCCGGCGTGGCGCCCGGAGTCCACGCTGGGTCGCCGGGCAGCGGCCCCGGGGGCGCGGCGTCTCCGTCGACGACGACGCCCACCGTCAACGGCCGGCCGAAATGTCGGGCGAGCGCCTGCTCGACCTGGAGCCGGGCGTCGTCGCAGGCGCTCTTGTGCCAGGCGTTCGGCACCGAGAAGCGCAGCTCGCCGCCCTCGGGGTCGACCCACCGGCCGGCGCGCCACTTGCTGCGGATCTTCACGGGCAGGCCGGCCAGGACACCCGTGGTCCACACGGCCTCGAGCTCGCCGACGGTGGGCGCACCTTCCGAGGCGTCCGCGGGGGCGACCGTCGCGGCGGCGGACGCGGGAGCTGAGGCCGTGGTGCCGGCCGTCGCGGTCGGGCCCGGAGCGACGGCCGGCTCGGGGTCCGTCGGGGAGGGGGAGGCGGCGTCGACGGGGGCGGCCGCCGCGCCCTTCCGGCCGCGGGTCACCGCTCCGAGGGTGGGACGGGGCCCTGTCGCATCGGGCGCTGCTCCCCCTGGGCCCGGGGCGGCCGCGTCGTCGGCGCCTCGGCCGCGGGACCGACCGGTGCGGGCCGAGCTCAGCGCATCGCGGGCCGCGGCGGAGCCGGCGCCGCCAGCATCCGGCCGGCGCGGCGGGGCGGACGGCGTGGCGGGCGGATCGGCCGACGGCGGGGCCGTCGTCGGCTCGCCGGCGACGGCGGCGGGCGCCCCTCTGGGGGCTGCGGTCGTGCCCGTCCCGCCCCGGTCCGGCCCGGCATTCGCCGCGCCGCCGCCCGCACCTCCCGGGGCCGCCCCAGGGGCGGCTCCGCCGGCGGCGACGGTGCGCTCGAGGCGGTCGAGTCGCGCCAGGACGGCGTCGAGCGTGCGGTCGGCGGCGGGCTCGGTCAGACGCACGAGGGCGACCTCGACGACGACCCGGGGATCGGGCTTGCGGGACAGCTCTGTCAGCGCCTCGCCGAGGACGTCGAGCGCCCTCGTCAGCCCCGCCGGGCCGAGCGCCTCGCCCACCGCCGCGGCCCGGTCGCGGGCGGCCGGGGCGAGGTGCTTGTCGCCGGCGCCCATCACGGAGAGGAAGGCGTCGCGCAGCGCGGCGATGACGCCTTCCCCGAGCGTGCGGGGGTCGCGCCCCGACGCCAGGGCGTCGGCCACCGCCACCAGCACCTGGCCGGCGTCGGCGGCGACGAGGCCATCGACCACCGAATCGACCGGCTCGACCTCGTCGAGCACCTCGCCGAGCGCCGCCACCTGGTCGAGCGCCGAGAGGGTGTCGCGGGCCGATCCCCCGCCGCTGCGGATCACGTGGTCGACCGCCCCGTCGATGGCGGCGTCGTCGAGCCCGAGGCCGGCGTCGGCGATGACGTGGCGCACGTGGTCGCCGAGCACGTCGGGGGGCAGCAGCCGGAACTCGAAGTGCTGCGTCCGGCTGCGGATGGTGGGCCTGACCTTCTGCGGGTCCGTGGTGGCCAGCACGAACACGACGTGGGCGGGCGGTTCCTCGAGCGTCTTGAGCAGGGCGTTCTCGGCACCCTGGCTGAGCATGTGGACCTCGTCGAGGATGATCACCTTGCGGTTGCCCGACGTGCCGAGCGGGACCCGTTCCAGCAGGTCGCGCATGTCGTCGACCTTGCTCTTCGACGCGGCGTCCTGCTCGAGGAGCCAGTCGACGACCCGCCCGTCGGCGACGGCGACGCAGTTCTCGCACTTCCCGCACGGCTCGCCGTCGACCGGCGCTGCGCAGTTGAGCACCTTGGCCAGGATGCGGGCGGTCGAGGTCTTCCCCGTGCCCCGCGGCCCGCTGAACAGGTAGGCGTGGCCGACCCGGCCGTCACGCACGGCGTTGCGCAACGCCCGGGTGACGTGATCCTGGCCGAGCACCTCGTCGAACCGCTGCGGTCGGTAGCGGCGGTAGAGCGACTGGTAGGAGGCCATCGCGGGCGATGCTACCGGCGTGAGTGCCCGTCCCTCGGCGAGATGGCGGCGGCACCAGGTCGGCGCATCCGCAGCGGCGCACCGACGTAGGCACCCAGGACGACGTACAGCGGCGATGCGAGGCGTTGAAGGTGCCGGAGGGAGGCGGCGCCGAAGGCGTCGCTTCGACCGAAGGCCAGGAACGAGCCGTCACCTCCGATCCCGTCCCGGGATCGGAGGTGACGGCCAGGCTGTCTGCGGCACACCACAGGCTCCGCTGAGAGCTGCTGCCTCCCGGCCCTGACTCGGTTCACGGGCTGCAGTTGCACAGGACCCGGCCGCCACCTGCGATCACGGGCGCCGTAGACGATAGCCTGTCGGACCCCGGGTCCCACTGCCCCCGCCGCCCCGCCGGATCCCCGGCGACGGCGTGGTCGAGGTCCCACGGAGGGATGCGAGAGCGGCCGAATCGGCACGCTTGGAAAGCGTGTGTGGGGCAACCCACCGTGGGTTCGAATCCCACTCCCTCCGCCCCGTGGGTCCCGGACGGCTCGCCCCGTCCGGGACAGTGGCCATGACCTGGGGTTCCTGCCTTCGGGAGTCGAGACGGGTGATCACGCCCAGGGGCGGCGGTTTACTGCAGCGTTGCTGCCAGAGTCCCGGGCGTCGGGACGCCACGACCGCGGCAAACGAGCCCAACTCGATCTCGTTGCGTAGGAGACCGAGGTCGAGTGAGCTGCGCCATGTCCACCGGTGGGGTTGACCGTCTAGCGGACGTATTGCCACTGTACGTACACTAGGGAGCGATGATCGGGACGATCTTCGGCCCACGCACACAGCGGTTCGACCTGGAGATCGCCTGCGGCACGCTCGACGCGCTCACCACCCTGCCGTCGCATCGCGTCCGGCTGCCCCATGACCCGACCGCCCGCACCATCGACGAGGTAGACGACCACGGGGGAACGACATGACCGCGAACACGGCGATCCAGCGGCACCATCACCTGACGCTCTGCATGGGTGACGCCCAGGAGGACTACGACTTCCACACCCAGGTCCTCGGCATGAAGAGCGTCAAGAAGACAGCGCTCTACGACGGCACCGTGCCGATCTACCACCTGTACTACGCCAACGACATGGGCGACGAGAGCACGATCATCACTGCTTCCCGATGCGCCAGTCCGGCCGGATGGGCCGCAGGGGCACGGCCAGACCAAGGCCATCTGCCTGTCGGTGCCCGCGGCGCCTCGGCTACTGGCGCGCCGGCTTCCGAGGCTGGCATCGAGGCCCGAGGACGAGCGCTTCGGGGAGAAGATGCTCCGGTTCGCGAATCCTGGCGGCATCGAGTACGAGCTGGTCGGCGTCGCCGACGACGAGCGCACGCCGCACGCGGGTCGCGTGCCGACCGAGCACGCCGTCCGAGGCACCCACGGCGTGACCGTGTCGGTGCACGATTTCGAGACGTCGATGGAGTTCATGCAGGACGGCTGGAACGGGCACGACGCGCCGAGGACGGCCACTCCGCTACGAGGTCGGCGAAGGGGGCACCGGCAGGATCGTCGACTTCGTCGCGACCGGACCTGGCGCCGGGCACGTGGACGTTCGGCGAGGGCACCGTCCACCACGTCGCCTTCCAGGTCGACGCTTCGACGTGCAGGACGACGTCAAGGCGTACCTCGAGGGCCTCGGCTACACCGACGTGTCCGACCGCAAGGACCGGGGCTACTTCGACTCGGTCTACGTGCGCACGCCGGGCGGCGCGCTGTTCGAGGCGACGGTCTCGAAGCCGGAGGGCTTCACGATCGACGAGCCCTACGACGCAGCTCGGCCGCGAGTTCCAGGTGCCGCCGGTCTTCGCCGAGCAGGCCGAGTGGATCAAGGGCTACCTCGAGCCCGTTGCGGTACTGACGGGTCCTGGTGCCAGAACCCCCACCTGGCCGAGGGGGTGCAGCGCCTCGGGCGCGGACACCGCCGACACGGTCGCGGTCGTCCTGCACGGCGGGACCAGGACGCCGACTTCATGCGGGAGCACCTGGTCGACCGCCTCCCGGCGCTGCCCGTCTCCTTCCTGGTCCCGACGGCGGCCGGAGCCAGCTGGTACCCCGGCCGGTTCATGGATCCGTTGGAGACCAACGAACCATGGCTGTCATGGACCCTCGAGCGCATCGGCGCGCTCGTCGCCGAGGCGGTGGCGGGCGGGGTGCCGGAGTCCCGGGTTGCCCTCGTCGGGTTCTCCCAGGGCGCCTGCGCCATCCTGGAGTACGCCGCGCGTCACCCGGCGCGCTACGGCGCCATCATCGGGCTGACCGGCGGGCTGATCGGCCCGCCGGGCACGACGTGGCGGGGCGGCTCCTCGCCGGCACCCCCGTGTACCTCGGCACGAGCGACGTCGACGGATCGGTGCCCCTGCCGCGGGTCCAGGAGTCCGCGACCGTCTTGGCCGACCGGTGCGCCGACGTGCAACTCACCGTGTTCGAGGGCATGGGCCACGAGATCTGCGACGAGGAGGTCGCTGCCGCGGCACGGCTCCTCGGCACGCTCGACGGCTTCCGCCACCCGAACCACGACGCCGGGCCCCGACGGTCCGGGAGCTCGATCGGCTGGTGACCAACCAGTCTCGGCGCTTCTCGAGAGCGTGCCTCGGTGCACCGCCGCCGACGATCACCCGCCGAGCAACCGGTCGCTGGCGATCTCGCAGCCGGCCGCGAGCGATGCGAGCTTGGCCCACGCCACGTCGGGGTCGATGCCCTGCCATGCCGACGTGGATCGAGAAGCCGCAGTCGACGCCGGCCATGATCCGGTCGGGGCCGACGAGCCGCGCCAGCGCTCGATGCGCTGCGCGACGAGCTCGGGGTGCTCGATGTAGTTGCGACTGCGGCTCGATCACGCCGGGCACAGGATCTTGTCGTCGGGGACGTCGGTCGTCGTCGAAGAGCGCCCACTCGTGGGCGTGGCGGGGGTTGGCGGCCTCGAAGAGCATCGTCTGCGGCTTGGCCTTCCAGACGATGTCGATGATGTCGGCCAGCGGCACGTCGCGGTGGTGCGGCCCGGATAGTTGCCCCAGCAGAGGTGCATGCGCAGCTGCTCGGCGGGGATGTTGCGCACGGCATGGTTGAGCGCCTCGACGTTGACGGCGATCGCGGCGCGGAACTCGTCGAGCTCGAGGTCGGCGTAGGCCGACGTGACGGCCCATCGCCAGGTCGGGGCAGTCGAGCTGCACGGTGCTCCGGCGGCGGCGATGGCCTCGTACTCGGGGCGCATCGCCTCGGCGATGGCGAACACGTAGTCCTCGCGGTGGGGTAGTGCTCGTTGGCGAAGAAGTCGACGACCACGCCGGGCGACGCCGCGCTCATGAACGTGCCGGTCGGCGTGGGCGGGCGCAGCGACCGCGTGAGGTTGACCATGTCGTTGTCGGCCGCCTCGGGGTCCTTGACGCCGATCGGGCCGGTGCAGGCCGGGGCGGACGCTTGCGGCGCCCCGGGTTGGCGGCGACGAGTCGGCGCTCGCGGGAAGTCGGCGAGGTCGGCGAAGAAGTACTCTCGGGGGACTCGCCGTCGAATCCCGGCAGCCGGTCCTTGACGTAGGTGCTGTACGACGGCTTCGACATCTCGCCGTCGTTGACGACCGAGAGCCGGCCTCGACCTGGCGGTCGACCGATCTCGTCGACGGCGGACTCGACTCGCGCGTCGAGCGCCGCCCGGTCCACCGGGACGCCGTCGCCGAGCGCCCACATGATCTGGACAGGTCGAGGGGCGGGGAGGCTGCCGGTGTGGGTGCTCAGGATTCGCTCGTCATCGGTGGCTCCTCCGGGCCGGTCGGCGGTCGTCCAGTCGGTCGTCGAGGATGTCCGGCGATCTCACGCCGCGACGAGCGGTAGACTCGTCCGTGCAGTGCAGGCAGTGTACGTACACCGGCAGTTGTCCGCAGCGGTCACAGCAGGCAGGCGGGTCAGCATGATCCGCACCATCCGGCAGGACGGAGGGGGACCATGACCCATCACCTGCAGCGACTGCACCACACCGCCTACGTCACCAAGGACCAGGAGGCCACGCGCGCCTTCTACGAGGACGTCCTGGGGTTCCCCCTCCTCGCCACCTGGTCCGAGGCCGACGAGCTCTTCGGCGCCGATGCGGGTGTACTGCCACACGTTCTTCGGGTTGGCCGACGGCAGCGCCCTGGCGTTCTTCCAGTTCGCCAACGAGGAGGACCAGGCGATGTTCGACCCCGATCTGGCCCCGTCGCCGTTCCGCCACATCGCCATGAAGGTCGACGCCGACACCCAGGCGGCGCTGGAGCGTCGCCTGGCCGAGGCCAAGTGGAAGCCCGAGGGCACCTACGTGCTCGAGCACGGCTACTGCCGCTCGCTCTACACCGAGGACCCGAACGGGATGCTGCTCGAGTTCACCCTGGACGTGCCCGGGGCCGACGAGATCGCCGGGGACCGCGCCGCCGATGCCCACGAGACGCTCGGCGCTGGCTCGCCGGCGACCACACGTCGAACAACACGTACCGCTGAGTCGCCGTGATGGTCGCTGTGTCGACCCGACGGGGCAGGCCCGGCGGTGCGGTCCGGGTCTGGGCCACCGGCAGCATCGCCAGGTTCGACCACTCCTCGGTCACGGCCGCCGCGGCATCGAGCAGCAGCGGCAGGTAGACGTCGTCAGGTGGTCGATCGACGTCTCGGCGGCGTGCACGGTCACGTTCATCGCTGCGACGGCCCGCCCGTCGTGGTCGCGGACCGGGGGCGGCGACCGAGCGGATGCCGACCGAGAGCTGCTCGTCGGACAGCGCCCAGCCCGCGCTCGCGGACCTCGGCCAGCGTCCGCGTCGAGCTCGCGCCGCGTGGGCGTGACCCTCGGGATGACGCTGGACCGGGACGGGGTGGCCAGGACCTCGTCGAGCTCGGCGCGCGAGGTCCGCCAGCAGCACCCGTCCCATCGACGTCGCCACCGCCGGGAAGCGGGTGCCGATGCTGACGGACGAGGGCGATGATCTTCGCCACCGGCACCCGCGCCGTGTACACGATGTCGCTGCCGTCGAGCTGCGACATCGAGCTCGACTCGCCCGTCCGGGCCACCAGCGCCACCAGGTGCGGGCGGGCGATCTCCCAGATGCCTTGGCGCGGCGATCACGACGTACCGATCTCGAGCACACGGGTCGTCAGCGAGTACACGCCGTCGGTCGACCGGAGGTAGCCCAGCTGCTCGAGCGTCATCAGAGGCGCCGGGCCGTGGGGCGGGCCAGGCCGGTGCGCGCCGCGACCTCGCTCACCGTCAGCTCCATGGCCGTCGGGCTGAAGGTCGTGAGGACGTCGAGGCCGCGGGCCAGCGCCTCGACGAACTCGCCGTTCTCTCCCCGCGCCGTCGACGCACTCACCCCGCCGGCCGCGCACGCTTCACCCACCTCTGCCCCGAAAGTGACATCACCATGCCGACCGACCGTTCTCCCCTCGACGCCGGCCGGAGCCGTCGGACCGCCGCGGGCCGCTCGACGGCCTGATCGTCGCCGACCTCTCCCGGGTGCTGGCCGGGCCGTACTGCTCGATGCTGCTGGCCGACATGGGCGCCACCGTGATCAAGGTCGAGAGCCCGGCCGGCGACGACACCCGTACGTGGATGCCACCGGAGAAGGACGGCGTGTCGACGTACTTCCTGTCGATCAATCGCAACAAGCGGTCCGTCGTGCTCGACTTCCGCGACCCCGACGACGTCGAGCTCGTCCACGAGCTGTTCCGGCGGGCCGACGTCGCCATCGAGAACTTCAAGCCCGGCGGGCTGGCCCGGTTCGGGCTCGACTACGAGATCGGCCGCGCGCGCTGAACCCGGCGCTCATCTACCTGTCGATCAGCGGGTTCGGCACCGCCGAGGGCGCATGGCTTCCCGGCTACGACCTGGTCGTGCAGGCGGTGTCCGGGCTGATGAGCCTGACCGGTGAAGCCGACGGTCCGGCGTACCGCGCCGGCATCTCGGTGTTCGACGTCATGACCGGGCTGCACGGCACGATCGGCGTGCTCGCCGCGCTCCACCAGCGCGACGACGACCGGCGAGGGCCAGCACGTCGAGGTCAACCTGCTGTCGTCCGCGCTGTCGGGGCTCGTGAACCAGACCGCCGCCTACACGGCGGGCGGGGTGGTGCCGCACCGGATGGGCAACGCCCACCCGAGCGTCTACCCGTACGAGGTGATGCCGACCGCCGACCGGGACGTGATCATCACCGCCGCCAACGATCGCCAGTTCCGGGCGCTGTGCGAGGTGCTCGGCATCCCCGAGGTCGCCGACGACGAGCGGTTCCGGCTCAACGCCGACCGCACCGCCAACCGCGCCGAGCTCCACCCGCTCCTGCTCGAGCGGCTGGCCGAGTGGTCGGCCGACGACCTGTTCATCGCCCTCAACAAGGCGGGCGTGCCGTGCGGACCGATCAACTCGATCGGCGAGGGGGTCGAGCTGGCCGAGCGACTCGGCCTCGAGCCCCGGGTCACGCTCGGCGAGGGCGGCGGCGCCGTCGACCTCGTGCGCAACCCGATCGGCTTCAGCGCCGCCGATGTCCGCTACGACCGACCCCCGCCGGCGCTCGGCGAGCCGACTCCGAGAGCATCCGGGCCTGGCTGTCGACACCGCTCGACCGAGCACGAGCGGACCGATCATGACCGAGACCCCCCGCTCGTACCGGACCGGCATCGGCGCCTCCGACGCCGACACGATCACGCTGCTGGGACAGGACCTCGCGGCCGACCTCCTCGGCAAGGTCGGCTTCGGCGAGCTCGCCTTCCGGCTCGTCGCCCGGCGCACGCCGGCGCCCGAGGAGCTACCGTCTTCGAGGCGGTCCTCGTGGCCCTGGCCGACCACGGCTTCACGCCCACCGCCATCGCCGCCCGGCTCACCTACCTCAGCGCGCCCGACTCGATCCAGGGTGCGTTGGCGGCGGGTCTGCTCGGCGGAGGCTCCCGGTTCCTCGGCGTGACCGAGGACACGGCCCACTTCCTCCACGCGGCGGTCGAGGTGCTCGACGAGCCCCCCGCCGACGACGCCGGCTGGGACGACGTCGCGACCGGCGTCGTGGCGGCCACCCGGTCCGAGGGGCGGTTCGTGCCCGGGCTGGGTCACCCGGTCCACAAGGTGACCGACCCGCGCACCCCGGTGCTCATGCAGCTCGCCCGCGACAACGGCACGTTCGGTCCGCACCTCGAGCTGTTCGCGGCTGTGGGCCGGGTGCACCCGACCGTGCTCGGGCGCACGCTCCCTCTCAACGGCGCGGGCGTGTGCGGCGCGGTCATCGCCGACCTGGACCTGCCGCTGGGCATCCGCGTGGCATCGCCCTGCTCGCCCGCTGCGCCGGCCTGCTCGGGCACCTCGCCGAGGAGATGACCGACCCGATCGGCATGGACGTCTACACCGAGGTCGACCGTCACACCGACTACGTGCCCGACGGCGGCACGGGCGTCGGCTGACCTCGTCGCGGCGGAGGACCCCTTCAGCGGGTGTCCGCTTAGTGGTAGTTTGCCCGCACAGTGGGCACGGGGCCCACGACAGGAGGAGGGGGTCCTATGGCAAGTACGACAGCGGCACCCGACCAGACGGCCACGGCGACCGGGCGGCCGGCCGCGACCGTCGGCCAACCGGCCGCGGTGTGGCAGCGCTTCGTCGATACCAGGCCGATCGGCAGCCTGGCACTGGTTTCGGTGATCGCCACCCAGCTCGGCACCTACTTCGGCTACGTCTTCCCGGCGGTGGGGCTGCCGGTGCTGCCGTGGCCGCTCTACAACGGCATCCTCGGCTCGACGATCGCCGACGGTGTCAACGGCGCCGTCGTCGACGAGGCGTTCGCCGTCTCGTCGAACGCGTTCTTCGTCGGCCACACGCTGCACTTCGTCAACGGCATCGTGTTCGGCATCCTCTTCGGGATCCTGGCGCGCGACATGCTGCCCGGACGGAACACGCCGTCCGGCAACATCGGCAAGGGCCTGCTCTACGGCGTCATCATGACGATCATCAGCGTCGGCCTGCTGGTGCCCTACGCCTACCTCCCCGAGCAGGGCTACGGGCTGTTCCTGTTCGACGGGCCGGACGGCTGGAAGCTGCCGTTCGCCATCCTCGTGTGGCACCTCATCTACGGGTTCTTCCTCGGCGCGCTCTGGCAACCGAAGGAGACCGTCCAGGACTGACGGGAGGGGCCGCTCGGCCGCTCCACCGCGTGGAGGTGACCCGTGGACACGGCGACGTGGACGGGGTCACCTCCCGTCGCGACCGCGGATCAGCACCGTCAGCCGCTGGAGGGCGCGAGGGGGTCGGCCGGTTCCGGTTGACGTACAGCAGCGAATTCGCAACGTGCCCGGAGTCGGCAGGGGGGACCCGGGCCTGTCTTTCAGAGGGGTGTTTCCATGGACGTGATCGTCCTGATCGGTCGTGTTCTCTTCGCGTTGGTCTTCCTCGGCTCGGGCGTCGCGCACCTGACACAGACGGGCAACATGGTGGGCTACGCGAGCAGCAAGGGGCTGCCCAACCCGTCGCTGCTCGTACGGGCATCGGGTGTGTGGATGGTCGTCGGTGGCCTGATGGTGGTGCTCGGCGTCTGGATGGATCTGGGGTTCCTGCTCCTCGCGGCGTTCCTGGTGACGGCCGGAGTGATCTTCCACGACTTCTGGAAGGTGGACGATCCCCAGCAGGCCAGCGTCGAGCAGGCGCAGTTCATGAAGAACGTGTCGATCACGGGCGCGTGCTTGGCGTTGTTCGCGTTGGTGGCCTACGTCGGTCCCGAGCTCGGCCTCACGATCACCGAGCCGCTGTTCGACCTGTCCTGAACCTGCCCTCTCCGCGATCGAGCTCGCCGTGGATCTGCGGCGACTGTCGCGCCCGAGGGGTGCGCCCGTCAGCTCGGCCCGTGGAATTACGATCACCGCTCCAAGAAGCCGTGCCGTCAACGCCGGGGGGGACGACAGCATGCCCAGACGTGAGCGGCCGCTCGGTGCCGCAGTTGCGCTCCTTCTTCTCGCCGCGACCCCACTCGCGGCCTGCGGATCCGACGACGGCGGCGACGGCCAGGCCGCCGACGAACCGACGGCCACCACCTCGACGACGGAGGCGACGACCACCACGAGCGCCCCTGACGTCCCCACCGAGGACGTCACGTTCACCACTGCTGACGGCGTCGAGCTGACGGGCCGCATCTACGGCACCGGCACCACCGCCATCGTGGCCTCGCACATGGCGAACAAGTCCAAGGCCGACTACGCGGCGTCCGCCCCGCACCTGGCAGCCGCGGGATTCACGGTGCTCGCCTACGACGGCCGGGGCGACGGCGCATCGAGCCAAGGGGACCCCGCCCAGCGCGTGCAAGACCCGATCGCCGCCATCGACCTCGTGCGGTCGCGTGGCGCGACGAAGGTGTTCCTGCTCGGCGCGAGCCGCGGCGGAGCCCTCTCGCTCACCGCGGCCATGCAGACACCCGTCGACGGGGTCATCACCCTCTCGGCGCCCCCACCAGCCGATGGCCCAGCGGCCGTCGCCGCCGTGACCGCGCCGAGCCTGTACGTCAACAGCGAGAACGACGACTTCGCCGAGAGCACACAAGAGATGTACGACGCGGCCAACGAGCCACGCGAGCTGCACATGTACCCGGACGGCGGCCACGGAGTGGAGCTGTTCAACTCGCAGCCCGACCTGATCGACCGGATCGACACGTTCATCCGCGCGCACGGCGGCGCTTGAAGGACCACCGCCACCGACTGCGGACGCCGACCGAGACCCTTCACGTAGCCGGCCGTGGTCGAAGGTCTTGGCGTGACCCGGACGGTCCCCGACGGTCCGGGCCAGGTCGACCGTGGGGCGCTCGCTGGGGTCACGGGTGGATGGTCGCCTCGTCGGCGACGCGCTCGTCCTGGTTGACGGCGCGGATGACGATCCGGTCCGGGAACACACCCAGCTCGACGAAGTGGTGCCACGAGAACGAGACGGCGGTGAAGTCGGCTTCGCCGGTCCGCCGGGTGCCGGCGGCGCCTCCGGTGACGAGGTAGGTGACGCCGTTGATGGGAACGCTGCGCTGGTAGTCATGGTCGTGGCCGGAGATCACGAGCTGCACGTGGTAGCGCTCGAAGAGCGGGGCGAACGCGGCGCGGACGTCGGTGCTGGAGCCCTGGTAGCCCGCCGAGTAGGGCGGGTGGTGCACCACGACGATGCGCCAGCGCTCGGTGGCGGCGCGAAGGGTGCGCTCGAGCCAGGCCCGTTGCTCGGGGTTGTCGGCGCGGTTGGAGTCCAGCCCGACGAGCAGGACGTCGCCGAGATCGCGAGACGACCACGGGCCCGGCATGCCCAGCGCGGCCAGCTGTGCCTCGCCGTGCCCCTCCTTCACGTCGTGGTTGCCGAGCACCGCAAAGAGGGAGGCGCCCTCGAGGACCTCGGCGAACGGGCCGAACACCGTCTCGTTCAGCCGGGCGGGGTCGCCCGCGGGATAGACGTTGTCGCCGGTGAGCAGCAGGCCGTCGATGGGCTCGAGCGCATCGAGCTGCTCGACCGCCCGGGCGGTGGCGTCGAGTCGGGGCCCGCTGTCGCCGACGTCCCCGACGACCGCCAGGTGCAGCTGCAGTGGCTCGCCCGCAGGGAACGGATGCCAGGCCGCGGTCTCGGTGGGGCTGCCCTTGCGGTGGGTGGCGTAGCGGACGATCTGGTCCCGGTAGGTGATCCCGACTGCAGCCAGGACGAGGGCGATGGCGACGGCGACGATGCGAACCGCCATGCGGCGCGGTGACGCGTGCACGAGCACGAGATCATCGTCGCCCCGGACGCTCGCACGTCGACACCGGCGAAGGTCCCGACGCCGGATGTCGTGCTGCCCTTCCCACGGCGCGTCAGGTCGCGAGGCGCCGCAGGTGCCGGCGGCGAGCGCGACCACGATGAGCACGCTGGTGGCCAGCCTCGGATCAAGTGAGCGGGGCGCGCAGAGAGTGCTGGGCACCACCCCCGACCGTTGCACCCGCTCCACAGATCCGACGCCGATGGCGTCCCGGTCGCTCAGCCCTCGTGCCGTGCCACAGCCCGGCATCGATGCAGTACGGTCCGGTCGGCAACGACGCCAACGCTGGGGCTCTGGGGGGAGACATGGGGCGAATCGCTCGTTCGCGCTGGGTCGCATGCGGCGCGCTCACCGTCACGGCCGGGATACTGGCTGCCTGCAACCTCGGAACGCCACCCACGGGGTACCCGTCGCCCACCAATGCGAGCGGCGATGCCGTGGGCCTCGGCGACGTCAACGGGGACGGCGACCTCGACATCGTGACGGAGGGCAACGACACGCACTTCGGCGCGCTCCTCAGCGACGGCAGCGGCGGCTACACGCCCGCGACGTTCCGTCACGAGGACCATTGCCAGAACAGCATCCCGGCCGCGACCTGCGACTCGTTCCAGGTGGCCGCCGTCGAGGACGTCACCCGCGACGGACGCGCCGACGTCGTCATCTCGTACCGGCGCACGGTGAACGGCGTGGCGACCACCGAACTCCGCGCCCGTGGATCGCTCGGCGACCACTTCACGGCATCGTCCCAGGTGGCCACCTACCCTGCACCGTCCGTGCCCGAGGTCCACTTCGCCGACGTCACCGGCGACAGCCTGCTCGACATGGTCGTGATCGACGTGACGACCGCCATCGCCTTCCCCAAGGTCGACGTCTACCGGGGGAACGGCCTCGGTGGTTTCGGGGGCGCAGTGTCGACACCCCGGGCCGGGAGCCTCCGCGTCGGGGAGGTCCACCTGGCCGACCTCGACGACAACGGGTACGCCGACCTCGTCATCAACGGCACCTGCGTGCACAGCGGCGAAGCCGGAGAGGCACGGTTGGAGGGCTGTGTGCACGTTCACCTGGCCAACCGCGCGGGTGGGTTCTGGGGAGCGACGGGCTTCGCCGCCGCTGACCCGGCCGTGGACGGGATACCCGACAGCGCGCTGGCCGACGTCGACGAGGACGGTGACCTCGACCTCATCGGCGCGAACTCGGCCTCGGATCAGGACGGTGGCGCCTCTGGGCCGGGCCCGAGGATGTCGGTCTTCCGGGGCGACGGTGCCGGCGGCTTCGCCTGGGAGGAGTCGCGGCCCGAGCTCGCCCCTGGTATGACCGGGGCGGTGGCAGCCGACTTCGACGTCGACGGGCTCGTCGACCTCCTTGTCGCAACCGACCCCGCCGGCGCGGCGGCCGGCGAGCCGATCTCGTTCGGCGACGGCACGGGGCAGTTCACCGGGTCGCACGTGCTGACCCGGACCGCGGCGCAGCCGGGCCTGGTCGGCGACCTCGACGGCGACGGCAAGCCGGACTACGTGCAGAACACCACGCGCGGGATCCGGGTGTTCATGAACCGCTGGGACGGCCGACCCGGCTGAGGAGCCAGGCCCGGTGGATCGACCCGCCTGACACCGGACGCTGCAGGCGTCACCCGCGACCACCGGCGAGCCCGGTCGGCCCTGCGGTGTCGGGCCGGCCGGTCGGGAGCGACGCCTGGACGGACGCCAGGCGTTCGGGGTCGGCGAGGCTGTCGATCTCGACGATCCGGCCGTCCACCACGGTGAACGCCATCACGGTGACGACCCGGTCGGCCTTCGTGATCACGACACCGGCATCCCCGTTCACCAGGGCCGGCACGACGACCCGCGCCGGGTCGGCGAAGCTCGACGCCCGGGCGGCCACCCCCGCCGCGCCCCGCACCACCAGAGGCAGGCCCGCCCGCGGACCGGCATCGGCCCGCACGACGACGTCGGGATGGAGCACGCCCACGAGGCGGTCGAAGTCGCCGTCCCGGGCGGCGGCGAAGAACGCGTCGACGACCTCGCGCTGACGGCCGAGGTCGCGGTCGGGGGTGACCGGCGCGCCCCGGACCCGGCGGCGGGCCCGGCTGGCGAGCTGGCGGGTGGCGGCCTCGGAACGCTCGAGGACGGGGGCGATCTCGTCGAACGGCACGCCGAACATGTCGTGGAGCACGAAGGCGAGCCGCTCGGCCGGGGTCAGTGAGTCGAGCACGACGAGGAGGGCGAGCCCGACCGAGTCGGCGAGCGCGGCCGCGTCCTCGGGACCGTCGACGTCGAACGACACGACCATGTCCGGCAGGCGCTCGACGACGTCGTCGAGCGGCTCGGCCCGGCGGACGGCACGCGCCCGCAGGACGTTGAGGCACACCCGGGACACGACGGTGGTGAGCCAGGCGCCGAGGTTGTCGACGTCGGTGGCGTCCGTCCGTTGCAGGCGCAGCCACGCCTCCTGCACGGCGTCGTCGGCCTCGGTGGCCGAGCCGAGCATCCGATAGGCGACCGAGCGGAGCTCGGAGCGGTGCTCCTCGAAGCGCCGGGTGATCACGTCGTCGTCCTGCACACGTCCTCCGTCCGGTCGGATGTGGTCCGGTGTCGTGACCGGCGGGGCGGGCCCCACCGTCGCGTCGCCGACCAGTCCTGTCACCTCGACCCCTGGGTCCCGACGGATGTGACACCGCCGGGCGATCACGACGGCCGTGTCACATCGCGCAGGGCTGACGGGTCGACCAGGCGAACCGGACCGTCCCGGTCCGCCGAACGGGCGTCGAGGTCCACGCCGGCGCCCCACATCCCCTGGAGGACGACATGACGACCATCACCGGCACCGCGACGGTGACCGCCACCACCGCCCACACCGAGATGCGCCAGCGCAACCCGGCGGCCGTGCTGCCCAAGGCCTTCGCGGGCATCGGCCAGCTCCTCGGGGCCGTCGGCGAGGGCGGGGTGCCGCGGGCCACGCTCGAGCTGGTCGGGCTGCGGGTCAGCCAGATCAACGGGTGCAGCGCCTGCGTGCAGGGACACGTCGAGGAAGCCCGCAAGGCCGGGGCCAGCGACGACCAGATCTCCTCCGTGGCCGTCTGGATCGAGTCGCCCTACTTCGACGATGACCAGCGCGTGGCGCTCGCGCTCGCCGACTCCCTCACCCGCATGGCCGACCGGTCGGACGACCCCGTGCCCGACGACCTGTGGGCGGCGGTGACGGCCCGCTACGACGAGCGGCAGGTCTCGGCGCTCCTGCTGCAGATCGGCACGCTCAACCTGTTCAACCGCCTCAACGTGGCGGTGAAGGAGCAGGCCGACCGCCCGAGCTGGAAGCAGCGTTAGTCCCCACCCGCTCTCGGGCCGCCCGTCCCGACACCGCTCCCCCGTGTCCGCCGACCCCCCGGTCGGGGGACACGGGCGCTCGCCCGCCGACGCGCGGCGATGATCGAGGCGCTCCGCCGCATCCTCGCCCGGTGAACCACGGTCACGCGGAGTCGCGCACGACGACCACCGGCGTCGGCGCCGGGATGACATCGGGCCCCTCGCCGGTGCACAGGACCTGGTGCAGCCTGTCGGCGATCAGCGTGCCCAGACACGTTCATGTCGACGTCGACCGTGGTGAGGCGCGGGGTGAACAGCTCGGCCACGGGCAGGTTGTCGCACCCGATCACCGCGACGTCGTCGGGCACGCGGATGCCCGCGTCGACGAGGGCCCGGAGCGCGAGGAGGGCGTAGTCGTCGTTGTAGGCCAGCACCGCGTCGGGGTGCGTCGGGCCGGCCAGTGCGCCCGCGACGACCGCTGCCGATGCGATCGTGATCGAGCGGGCTCTCGACGACGGTCAACGCCATGCCGTGCTCGTCGGCGGCCTCCTGGGCGCCCGCCTGGCGCCCGGCGCGGAACCACTCGAACGCCGGATCTGCCGGCATGACGGCGACGACGGAACGGTGCCCCCGGCGGGCGAGGTGGGCCATGGCCACGCGGGTGACCGCGGACTGATCGAACACCACCGTGGGAACGAGGCCCAGCGGGCGGTCGGCGAAGCCGAGCACCGCCCGCGTGCCGGCGGACCGCAACCGGGCGACGAGCGGCTCGGTGAGGAGGTCACCGCTGGCGACCAACGCGACCGGTTGCAGGCGGGCGAGCGTGTGGGCGAGGCGGGCCACCTCCTGGGTGGCCGGGTCCACGAGGGCGGTGTAGCCGAGCCCGCCGAGCCGCTGGGTGAACGCGGAGATGCACAGGCTGAGGGCGTGGCTGTTCGGCCACGGCGGGTGGGCCAGGAGGACGAGGTCGCTCACGCCCGTGCGGAGCTGGCGGGCCGCGGCGTGGGGGGTGTAGCCGAGCTCGGCGGCCGCGGCGAGGACGCGGGCGCGGGTGTCGGCCGAGATCGGTTGGCCGGGGCGTCGTTGAGGACGTAGCTGACGGTGGCCCTGGAGACTCCCGCTCGGTCGGCCACGTCCTGGCCGGTCACTCGCTGTGCGCGTGGCATCCGTGTCCTCGTCGGCCGGGGTCGTGCGGTCGGACACTACCCGCGTCGGGCGCCCAGAGCCGGTGTTCGACAGCGCAGCGCTGCAACCGTATCGACCTCGATTGACACGATTAAGCGAGCCGCTTACCTTGACCGCGCCAGGCTCCACGAGGGGGCGGGCGATCGAGGGGGAACGATGCGCGGACGACGGCACGCGACCAGGGTGACGGCTGCACTGTGCGCCGCGGCGTTGGTGGCGGCGGGGGCCTGCACCAACGAGGACTCCGCCGGGGGCGGCTCCGACGGCGTCCGACGGCGCCGACGCCGCCGGCGACAGCACCGGGGTCACCGACGACACGATCAAGATCGGGTGGCCCTCCCTCGACCAGGCCGCGCTCGTCGAGGCGGGGCTGGCCACCGACTTCGGCGACCCCGACCGCGATCGCGCAGGGGATCGTCGACGACTGGAACGCCGACGGCGGCGTCAACGGGCGACAGGTCGAGCTGGTCACGCGCACGTACGGCACCGACATCGCCAACCTCCTCCCCGAGATGCAGGCGACGTGCCTCGACGCTGACCGAGGACGAGCAGGTCTTCGCCACCGCCGCGTTCGCCTGGTTCGGCGACGCGGTCACGTGCATGGCGGGCGACCACGGCACCCCGCTCGTCACCATGACCTCGTTGCCGAGCACGGTGCTCGACACCGGCGACGACAACATCATCCTCGCCAACTTCATGTGGGAGGAAGCGATGCGCAGCTCGGTGCGCGTGCTCGACGAGGCCGGCGAGCTCGACGGCTTCGAGCGCCTCGGGGTGTTCGGACCGCTCGAGCCGGGCATGCAGGAGGCCGTCGACGACGGCCTCGAGCCCGCGCTCGAGGAGGCCGGCACCGAGATCGCCGTCGACGGCCTGATCCCCTTCGGCGTGCCGGTCGACAACGCGGCGGTGGCCGCCGTGGTCAGCCGGTTCAAGTCCGAGGACGTCGACGCGGTGTTCGCCGTCGGCAGCTTCTTCTACAACGGCGCGTTCATGACCGAGGCGGAGCGGCAGGACTACCACCCGACCTACGTCATGTCCGACATGTCCGAGGGCACCGACGACCTCATCCTGGCCTTCGCCCCTGCCCGAGCAGCTCGCCAACGCCATCGGGGCGAGCTGGAAGGGCAAGGTGCCCGAGCCGGCGCCGACCGAGGCGGACCAGACGTGCATCGACACCTACGCCCCCGACGCCCGGGGATCGGTCACCCAGGAGAGCGGCGCGGCGCAGATCTGCGAGCTCCTCGACTCATCCGCCAGGGCCTCGAGGGCGCCGGCGACACGCCCACCCGCGGCGGCTTCGTCGAGGCGATGGAGGGCATCGGCGACTTCACCACCAGCGGCGGCGGCCAGGGCAGCTACGGGCCCGACAACCACACGATGCCCGACCAGGTGCGCCTGGTGCGCTTCGACCTCGAGGGTTGTCAGTGCTGGGCCTTCGAGGGCGACTGGATCGACGTCGATGGGTGACCGCGGGCCGTCGGCCCCGGGTTCCGACGCACCGGCGCCCGCGCCGCCCCCCGGCGCGGGCGCCGGCGTCGGCGCCGCCGACGGGGGGCCGGCCGACCCGGCGGCCCTGGCGGCGCTGGTCCTCGACGAGGAGGCGCGGCGCCACGCCGCCCACGGCCGTCCCGAGCGCACCTACACCGACGAGGACCTCATGGTCGTCGGCGGCGACGACGTCAGCTTGGGCGACGCCGTCCGCCAGGGCGGGGCGAGCCTGCTGGTCGCGCTGATGGCCGTGTCCGTGGTCCAGGGCGTCGACAACGTGGCGATGGCCGTGCTGGCCCCCGACATCCAGGACTCGCTCGGGGTGTCGAGCGCCGTGCTCGGCGCCATCGGCGGGGCGTACGGCGTGCTGTTCGTCATGGGAGGCATCCCCATCGCCGCCCTGGCCGACCGCCGGCGGCGCACCCCGATCGCCGGCGTCTGCACCCTGGCCTACGGGTTGCTGTCGATCGCCACGGCGGCCGTCGGGAACGCGTTCGGGCTGTTCGTGGCCCGCATGGGCTCGGGCCTGGCCGCCTCGCACATCCTGCCCGTGCACAACTCGCTGCTGGCCGACGCCTACCCGATCAAGGCGCGAGGCCGCATCTTCTCGGTCTACGGCCTGGGCCTGCCCATCGGCCAGCTGGTCGGGCCGGTGACCGTCGGCGGCATCGCCGGCCTGGCCGGCGGGATCGAGGGCTGGCGCTGGGCCTTCGTCGCCGTCGGCGTGCCCGCGGTGGGGTTGGCGCTGTTCGTGGGCACCCGACGCGAGCCGGCCCGCGGCGCCAACGAGCAGATCGCCGTGCTCGGCGAGACCATCGAGGTCGAGCACAGCCCGGTGCCGATCTCGACGTCCATCGCGTTCGCCCGCCTCTCGAAGATCCGCACGTTCCGCTTCATGCTCATCGGCATCGGGGCGCTCGGCTTCGGCCTGTTCAGCGTGCCCATCTTCCTCAACATCTTCATGGAGGACACGTTCGGGCTGAGCGCCTTCGAGCGGGGGATCGTCGGCTCGCTCGTCGTGGTGCCGTCGCTGCTGGTGCTGCCGATCGTGGGGAAGCTCAACGACCGGCTGTTCCGCCAGTCGCCGCCGCAGTCCCTGCTGCTGTGCGCCGGGCTGATCTCGCTGTTCGGCCTGTTCGTGACCGTGGCCCTGTTCATGCCGAACCGGGCGTCGTTCGCCGCCGTGCTCGCCCTGGCCATGACGTGCGCCAACGCCGGGTTCATGCTGATCGGGCCGATCGTGGCCGCCGTGGTGCCCTACCGGTTGCGGTCGCAGGGCTACGCCATGGTCGGCGTGTACATCTTCCTGACCGGCGCCTTCCTGGGCTCGGTCCTGGGCGGGCTGTTGAGCGACGCCTGGGGTGTCCGCACCGGCCTGTCGCTGCTCTGCATCCCCTCGGCCATCATCGGCGGCGCGCTGCTGGCGAGCGGCGCCGCCCACATCCGGGGCGACATCGGGCGGGTGATGGACGAGCTCACCGAGGAGCGGGCCGAGGCCGTCCGCGTGCGCGACCACGACGCCGAGGACCACGTCCTGCAGGTGCGGAACCTGGACTTCTCCTACGGCACCGTCCAGGTGCTCTTCGGGGTCGACCTCGACGTGCGCCGCGGTGAGGTGCTCGCCCTGCTCGGCACCAACGGCGCGGGCAAGTCGACCTTGCTGCGCTGCATCTGCGGCCTCGGCGTGCCCAGCCGCGGCGTGGTGCGCCTGCACGGGCACACGGTCACCTACGCCGAGCCCGAGAGCCGGGTGCGTCTGGGCATCGTGATGATGCCGGGTGGCAACGCCCTGTGGGACCCGCTCACCGTCGAGGAGAACCTGCGCCTCGGCGCCTTCGTGCTGCGCAACGACGACGACGAGCGCCAACGGCGGCTCGACCGGGTGCTCACGCTGTTCCCCGAGCTGCGCGACCGCCTCGACCAGCCGGCCGGCACGCTGTCGGGCGGGCAGAAGCAGATGGTGGCGCTGGCCAAGTCGATGCTGCTCGAGCCCGAGGTCCTGCTCATCGACGAGCTGTCGCTGGGCCTGTCGCCCATCGCCGCGCAGGAGGTGCTGGCCAAGGTCGAGCAGCTCCGCGACGAGGGGCTGACGATCGTGATCGTCGAGCAGAGCGTGAACGTCGCCCTGTCGATCGCGGACCGGGCCGTGTTCATGGAGAAGGGCCAGGTGCGCTTCGACGGCCCGGCCGCCGACCTGCTCGAGCGGGGCGACCTGCTGCGGGCCGTGTTCCTGGGCGGCGACCACACCGTCCGACCCGGCCCCCGGCGGTGACGCATGAGCTCGCTCGTGGGGGTCGTCACCCTGTTCGGCGTCGACTTCAACCCGCAGGACCTGTTCGACGGCGCCGTCACCGGACTCGTCTACGGCTTCCTCGCCATCGGCGTGATCCTGCTCTACCGGGCGAGCGGCGTCGTCAACTTCGCCTACGGCGCCACCGGGACCCTGGCCGCGGTGCTCGTGGCCAAGATGGTCATCGACTGGAACTGGCCGTACGTGCCCGCGCTCCTCGTCGGGGTGGCCGCCTCGGCCGCGGTGGCCGGGGCGATCGAGATGACCGTCGTGCGCCGGCTGTTCGACTCGGCGCGCATCACCCTGTTCGTCGCCACCATCGGCGCGGCGCAGCTGGTGACGGTGCTGTCGATCAACGTGCCCCGCGTCGAGGGCGTCGGCACGCCGTTCCCGACGCCGCTCCGCGGCACCTGGCAGCTCGGCGACGACATCACCGTGCACGCGCCCCAGGTCATGGCGCTCGTGGCGATCCCGCTGGTGGCGTTCGGGCTCGGCTGGTTCCTCAACCGCACCATCTGGGGCATCGCCATCACCGCCACCGCGGCCAACCCCGACGCCAGCCGCCTGGCCGGGCTGAGCACCCGGCGGGTGTCGACGCTCGTGTGGGTGCTGGCCGGTGCGCTCGCCGCCGTCACCACCGTGCTGGCCGTGCCGTTGCGCTCCACCCCCGTGAACAACCTCGCCGCGGGCAGCGGCATCCAGCTGCTCGTCATCGCGCTGGCGGTGGCGCTCCTGGCCCGGATGCGGTCGCTGGTGCTGGCGGTCGTCGCGGGCGTGGTCGTGGGCATGCTCGAGCGGGTGGTCTTCTACAACTGGGCCAACCAGTCGGGCCTCATCGAGTTCGTGCTGTTCGGCATCGTGCTCGGCGCCGTGCTGTTCGCCCACCGGGGGGCGTCCGGCGGTGACGGCGGCGCCTGGGCGCTGTCGAGCCGGGTGGCGCCGCTGCCCGACCGGCTGCGGTCGCACCTGCTGGTGCGGCGGATGCCCTGGGTGCCGGCCCTGCTCGCCCTCGCCGTGGCCGTCGTCGTCCCGCTGATGATCGACACCAACGCCCGGTACTTCCTCTACTCGCGCATGGCGCTGATCGCGATCGTCGTCGTGTCGGTGACCATCCTGACCGGATGGGCCGGGCAGCTCTCGCTCGCCCAGTTCGCGCTGGCCGGCCTGGGCGCCATGACCATGGCGGGCGCCGACCTCCACCTGAACCTGCAGTTCCTGCCGGCCGTGCTCTTCGCGGTCGCCGTGTGCGCCGCGGCCGCCGTGGTGATGGGCATCCCGTCGTTCCGGGTGCGGGGGATGTACCTGGCGATCGTCACCCTGGCCTTCGCCAACGCCGCCTACGCGTGGCTGTTCCACCAGCGCATCTTCAACGGCGGCCGCGACGCCTCCCGCTACGAGCCCGACCACCTGCGCATCGGCTCGCTCGATCTCAGCGACCGCCGCACGCTACTACCTCGTCTGCCTCGCCGCGCTGGTGACGATCGTGCTCATGGCCAACCGGCTGCGCCGCTCGGGTGTGGGTCGGGCCCTCGTGGCGGTGCGGGACAACGAGCCGTCGGCGGCGGCGTACACCATCGCCCCCCGGGCGACGAAGCTGTCGGCCTTCGCCCTCGCCGGCGGGCTGGCGGGGTTCGCGGGCGCGCTTGATCATGGCCCTCGTCACGAACGCGCGGGCCGACCTGTTCCCGGTCGACATGTCGCTGTCGGTCATCTCGATGGCGGTGATCGGCGGCCTGGCGTCGGTGTCGGGGGCCGTCATCGGCACGCTGTGGGTCGTCGGGCTGCCGGCCATCTTCGGCACCAACGAGACCGTCGGCCTGCTCACCTCGGGCGTCGGGCTGCTCGTGCTGATCATGTACTTCCCCGGCGGCCTCGTGCAGGTGGGGTACGCCATCCGTGACGGCATCGTCCGGGCGGTCGAGCGGCGGCTGCCCCCGGCTCCGGCGGCATCGGGCGCGGTCCGGCTCGCCGCCTCGTCCCGCGGCGACCGGCGTGGCGACCTCGAGGCGACGCCGGCCGGCCCCCCCGACCTGGTCGTGCGCGGGCTCGGGGTCACGTTCGGCGAACGGCGGGTGGTCGACGGGGTCGACCTGCACGTCGACCGCGACGAGGTCGTCGGCCTCATCGGCGCCAACGGCGCCGGCAAGACCACGATCATGAACGCCATCGGCGGCTTCGTCCCCGCCGAGGGCCGCGTCGAGCTGCTCGGCCACGGCATCAGCTCGCTGTCCGCCGCCAAGCGGGCCGAGCGCGGCCTCGGGCGGGCCTTCCAGAACGCCCGCCTGTTCGGTGACCTGACCGTGCTCGAGACCGTGGCGCTGGCCCACGAGCGGGTGCTGCCGACCCGGATGCTGGCGGTGCTCACCGGCCTCCCCACCTGGCGCCGCCGCGACCGCGAGCAGCTCGCACGGGCCCGCGAGCTGATCGACTACCTGGGCCTCGGTGGCTTCGCCGACCACTTCGTCGGCACGCTGTCCACCGGCACCCGCCGCATCTGCGAGCTGGCGTGCATCCTCGCCCTCGAGCCCCGGGTCATCTGCCTCGACGAGCCGACCGCCGGCGTCGCCCAGCGCGAGACCGAGGCGTTCGCCCCGCTCATCACCCGCATCCAGGCCGAGCTGGGGGCGTCGCTGCTCGTCATCGAGCACGACATGCCGTTCGTGATGTCGATCAGCGACCGGGTCTACTGCCTCGAGACCGGCAGGATCATCGCCGAGGGCCCGCCCGACCAGGTGCGCCACGACCCCCGGGTCGTCGCCTCCTACCTCGGCACCGACGAGCGGACGATCCACCGCTCCGGCGCCGCCGTCGCGCCGACGGACACGTCCCTGTCGACGTCCGCCGCCTCCGCCACGTCCACCACCACCGGGAGCCCCTGATGCCGCTGCACCCCGTCGCCCAGGCGATGGTCGACCAGATGCCCGAGGGCTTCGCGATGCAGGAGGTCACCCCGGAAACGGTCGGCCCCGTGCGCGAGCTCATGGCCGCCGTCAACGCCAGCATGGCGGGCACCGGCCCGGAGCTGGCGAGCGGTCGAGGACCGCACGATCGCCGGCCCCGGCGGCGACCTGCCCGATCCGCATCTACACGCCCGACGGCGACGCGCCGCTGCCGGTCACGATGTGGTTCCACGGCGGCGGGTTCTTCTCGGGCAGCATCGACGAGCACGACACCGCGTGCCGCCAACTGGCCGAGGCGGCGCGGGTCGATCGTCGTCAGCGTCGGCTACCGGCTGGCGCCCGAGCACCGCTACCCCGCGGCGGCCGACGACTGCTTCGCCGCCCTCCGCTGGGTGGCCGACCACGCGCCCGAGATCGGCGGCGACCCCGACCGGCTGGCCGTCGCCGGCGACTCGGCGGGCGGCAACCTCGCCGCCGTCGTCGCCCTGCGGGCCCGCGACGCCGGTGGCCCCGCCCTGCGCTTCCAGATCCTCGTCTACCCGGTGCTGCTCGCGTCCGACGACACCGACTCGCGGCGCGAGTTCCACGTGCTGTGGGTCGGCGCAGGGGTCGAGGCCCTGCGCATCTACGTGGGCGACGGCGATCTGCACCACCCCGACATCGCCCCGATCGACGCCGACCTGGGCGGGTTGCCGCCGGCACTGATCGTCACCGCCGAGTACGACGCGCTGTGCCTCGACGGCGAGGCGTACGCGGCCCGCCTGCGCCAGGCCGGCGTGCCCGTGACCCTCAGCCAGTACGACGGGATGGTGCACGGCTTCTTCACCGCGGCCGGCACGTTCGACGACGCCCAGCGGGCGGTCGACGAGGCCGGCGCCGCGCTCCGAGAGGCGTTCGCCTCCGCCCGGCCGAGGAGGCCGCGATGACCGCCACGATCCGGTCGGTGCGCGTCGGCGACGTCAGCCTCGAGATCGCCGAGGCGGGTGCCGGCGGCCGGCCCCTGCTGATGGTCCACGGGTTCACGGGGGCCAAGGAGGACTTCGCGGACTGGTTCGACCGGCTGGCCGAGCGCGGCTGGCACGTCGTCGCCCCCGACCTCCGGGGCCACGGCGCCAGCGACCACCCCTCCCGCCCGCAGGACTACAGCCTCGACCTGTTCGAGGCCGACGTGCTGGCCCTCGTCGACGACCTCGGCTGGGACCGCTTCGTGCTGCTCGGCCACTCGATGGGCGGCATGATCAGCCAGGCGATCGCCCTCCACGACCCCGGCCGGCTCGACGGGCTGGTGCTGATGGACACGGTGCCCGATGCGCCCTCGGTCGGCGGCGGCGCCGCCATGCTGGTGTTCAAGGTGGCGGCGCGGCGTCTTCGGCATGAAGGCGATGGCCCGCCTGCTGCGCAAGCCGCCGCCCGGCTCGCCCGAATCCGTCAAGCGCCTCTACGCCGAGCGGCCCGGCTACGGCGAGTGGACCCGGTCGAAGGTGCTCGCCACCTCGCCGGTGATGGCCCGGGCCGTGATGGCCGAGCTGGCCACCCTCGCCGACCGCGTGCCCGAGCTGCGGTCGCTCGACCTGCCGGTCCTCGTGATCGCCGGCGAGCACGACATCCCCGGCTTCGTCGACGGGTCGCAGCGCATGGCCGACGCCATCCCGGGCGCCACCCTCGCGGTCCTTCCCGGCGCGGCCCACAACCCGCAGCTCGAGACCCCCGACGCCTGGTGGGCGACCCTCACCACGTTCCTCGACGCGCTCCCCAGCGCACCCTCCCCCGCACCCGAGACGGAAGGCACCACCTGACATGACGACGACCGCGCCCAGCAGCCCCGGGGCCGGCCCCGTTCCGGCGGCGTCCGACCTGAGCGCCGACGAGCAGGCGGCGCTCACGGCAGGCGCCGACATGTGGCACACGGTCGGCGTCGACCGGCTGGGCCTCGCCGGCATCGGCGTCACCGACGGGCCGAGCGGGGCGCGGGGGTCGCAGTTCACGGGCACGAGCTCGACGTCGCTGCCCTGCGGCACCGCGCCTGGCCTCGACGTGGAACCGGGCGCTGATCGGCCGCGTCGGCCGGCTGCTCGGCGACGAGGCGCGGTCGAAGGGCGCCAGCGTGCTGCTGGCGCCCACCGTCAACATCCACCGCCATCCGCTCGGTGGGCGGAACTTCGAGTGCTACTCCGAGGACCCCTACCTGACGGCCGAGATCGCCGTGGCGTTCATCGAGGGGGTGCAGAGCCGGGGGGTCGGCTGCGCGGTCAAGCACTTCGCGTTCAACGACCAGGAGACCGACCGCATGGAGATCGACGTCGCGGTCGACGAGCGCACCCGACGCGAGATCTACCTGCCGCCGTTCGAGGCCGCCGTGCGCCGGGCGGGCGTCTGGGCGGTCATGGCCGCCTACAACCGCGTCGACGGCCGGTACTGCAGCGAGCACCCCGGCCTGCTCACCGACCTGCTGCGGGGCGAGTGGGGCTTCGACGGCCTGGTGATGTCCGACTGGTTCGGCACCCACGGCACGGCCGCGCTCGCGGCCGGGCTCGACCTCGAGATGCCGGGGCCGGCGAACGCGCTCGGCCACCACCTGGCCGCCGCCGTCGAGGCGGGCGAGGTCACCGCCGAGGCGGTCGAGCAGGCCGCGCAGCGGGTGCTCGACCTGATCGACCGCACCGCCCCGTCGCGGGTGTCCGCCGGCGGCGACCGGCCGGAGCGGCCCGCCGACGCCCCCGCCGTCGCCCGCGCCGCCGCCACCGAGGCGATCGTGCTGCTGGCCAACGACGGGGTGCTGCCGCTTGACAGGCAGAGCAGCGCCTCGCCGTGATCGGGTGGCGGGCCGACCAGCCCGAGTTCCAGGGCGGCGGCAGCGCCCAGGTGACGCCGCCGTACGTGATCACCCCGCTGCAGGGGATCAGCGACCGCGCCGGCGACGGCGTGGTCACCTTCGAGGCCGGGCGGACCGCCCCCCGGTCCGCGCCGCTCGGCGGCCGCCTGCTGGCGACCGACGGCGGCGCCGGCGATGCGCCCGGGGTCCGGCTCGACTACTTCCCCGCCGGCGACCTCGCGGGAACGCCGCTCCGCACCGAGACCGTCCGCGAGACCATGGCTGTGTGGCTCGGGGAGCCCGCCCCGGGCGTGACCGCAGGCGACTTCTCGGCCCGCCTGACCGCGGCGTTCACCCCCGACGTGTCGGGGCCGTGGACCCTGTCGGTGTCGGGCGTCGGCACGGCCCGCCTGTTCCTCGACGGCGAGCTGCTGGTCGACACGACCGACGCGCCGCCCGGCACCGAGTTCTTCGGCCTCTTCACCGTGCCGGTCGAGGCGGAGGTCGAGCTGGCGGCGGGCGCCGTCTACGAGGTGGCCGCCGAGCTGGACGCCGCCGCCGCCGAGGGCCCGATCCCCCTCGCGGGCCTCACCGTCGAGGCCCGCCCGCCCGCCCAGCCCGACGCCGTCGAGCGCGCCGTGCAGGCCGCGGCCGGCGCCGACGTCGCCGTCGTCGTGGTCGGCCAGGACGACCGCGAGACCGAGGGCCAGGACGCCGCGTCGATGGACCTGCCGCCCGAGCAGGTCGCCCTCGTCCGGCAGGTGGCGGCCGCCAACCCCCGGACCGTCGTCGTCGTCAACGCCGCCTCGCCCGTCACGATGGACTGGGCCGACGACGTGGCCGCGATCGTCCAGATGTCGTACCTGGGTCAGGAGACCGGCGCCGCGCTGGCCGCCGTGCTGTTCGGCGACGCCGACGCCTCGGGCCGCCTGACGACCACCTACCCCCGCCGGCTCGAGGACAGCCCCGCCTTCCCGAACTTCCCCGGCCGGGACGGCACGGTCGAGTACGCCGAGGGCGTCTTCGTCGGCTACCGCCACTACGACACGCACGGGGTCGACCCGCGCTGGTGCTTCGGGCACGGCCTGTCGTACACGACGTTCGCCTACTCGCCCCTCACCACGGCGGTCGGTCCGAGATCGGCGACGATGGCACCGTCGTGCGGGTGTCGGTCGACGTCACCAACACCGGCGACCGCCCGGGCTGCGAGGTCGTGCAGGTGTACGTGCGCGACGTCGACGCCACTGTCCCGCGGCCCGACCGCGAGCTCAAGGCGTTCGAGAAGGTCGCGCTCGACCCGGGCGAGACCACCACCGTCACGGTCGCCCTCGACCGGCGGGCGTTCTCCTACTGGGACACAGACCGCCCGGGGTGGCACGTGCCGTCTGGCGCCTACGAGATCCTGGTCGGATCGTCCTCACGAGCCATCCACCAGACAGCCGCCTGGACCTGCACGGGCGAGTGACAGACCGCGCCTGCTGTCGGCGGGCTCAGAGGAAGCGCTCGACGTAGGGGGCGAAGCGGGCGCGGAGGTCGTCGAGGTCGAGGCCCACGTCGGCGGCCCGGTAGTCGATGCGGCCGAGCCGGCCCCGCTGGTGGGTGTCCAGGTAGGTGCGCATGGCGGCGTCGACGTCGGGGGTCGAACGGTTGACCGGCCAGCTCGAGGACGCGGCGCGCCGTGGCGAGGTCGTCGGCCATGAAGTCGTCGAAGCGGATGTCGAGGGAGCGCTCGGCGGGGAGCACGTCGCGGTCGCGGAGGCAGGCGGCGAGCATCCCCTCGATGCGATCGGCCCACGACCGCCCGATGCGGACGGGGTCGACGGGGAAGGCATGGGTGCGGGCGGTGTAGGCGACCATCGTCGCCATCGACACCGTGACCGCGACCGGGTCGCGGTGGGTCACGACGACGGTGGCGTCGGGGAACACGTCGGCGAGGACGGGGAGCTGCTCGAGGTGTTGCGGCGACTTGAGGAGCCACCGGTGGCCGCCGCGGAGGTGGGCGAGGGCCTGGAGCGTCGTGCGGAGGAACCGGTAGTGGGGCCGCTGGTCGTGGGCCCGGTAGTGGTCGGCCCAGGCGGGGACCGAGGCGAGCGACTCGAAGAACATGGTGGAGAAGTCGATGGCGAGGAGCTGGATCTCCTCGTGGATGTGGTCGGTCGTCATCTCGTGCATCAGCGGGAACAGGGGCATCGCCTCGTTGATGAACCACACGGACGCGTCGGTGCGCGCCCGGCGCGGGTCGGGCTCGATGCCGGCCTCGGACGCGAGGGGGAAGGGCTCGACGCTCTCCCAGTACGGGAGCGTGCGCAGCGAGGTGTCGGTGGCGAGCAGCTGGTGCAGGTGCGTGGTGCCGGTGCGCGGGAGGCCGACGATGATGATCGGCGGGTCGAGGTCGAGGTCGACGATGCCCGGCTCGCGGGTGAGGAGGTCGATCGAGCAGCAGCCGGTTCTTCAGCAGTTGGAGGACCTGGCTGTGGAAGCTGAGCACGCCGGCGTCGGTGAGCCCGGGCACGTCGCGGAGAGCGGCGAGCAGCACGTCGAGGCGCGGCTCGTAGTCGCGGTCGCCGAAGTCGTCGAGGCCGGTGTCGGCGATCGCCTGCCGACGCAGCGCGTCGGCGTCGAGCTCGCAGGCGGCCCCCATCGCCGCCATCGCCTCGAGGATCTCGACGACCTCGGGCGTGAACCGTGGCTCGGCCAGGTCGTCGATGTGGATGTCGGCCATCAGGTCCCCCTCGTCCCCGCCCCGCTCGTCGAGGCGGTTGCGCTACCGGCTTGATTAAAATACGGTGCGAACCGAAATGTGTCCAACCCACCGATACCGCGGCCAGCCGGGCGTCCCCGCGACCGGCGCATCGACGACGCGGTCCTCGCCGCAACGGCCGAGCTGCTCGAAGAGGTGGGCTACGCCCGGCTCTCGATCGCCGCGGTCGCGGCTCGGGCGGGAACGCACAAGCCGGCGATCTACCGGCGCTGGCCGTCCAAGGCCCAGCTGGTCCACGAGGCCGCGTTCCCCGACGACGGCACGACCCTCATCCCCGACACCGGAGACCTCCGCGACGATCTGACGTCGATGGTCCGGGGGGCGGTCGAGCTGTTCGCCCGTCCCGTCGTGCGGGCCGCGGTGCCGGGCCTGCTCGCCGAGTTCGCGACCGATCCCGACCTGCACGGCCGGCTCCTCGAGCGGTTCTCCGACCAGGTCTGGGGGGCCATGCGTGACCGCGTCGCCCTCGCCACCGATCGTGGGGAGCTCCGGCCGGGGGTCGACTCGTCGGTCGTGCTCGAGCTGGTGGGCGGCGCGGCCCTGATGGCCGTGCTGACCCGGGGCCCCGACGACCTCGACGAGCGGTGGGTCCAGTCGGCCGTGTCGGTCCTGATGGAAGGAATCGCACCATGACCGCTCCCGAACGGGACGTGACCACCGCGTGGCACGAGCTGCTCGACGGGCTTCGCACCATCGATGCCGGTTTCCTCGACGGCCCCCGTGCCGTCGGCGGGTCGCGCGGCGCCGCGGACGGATATCGCATGGCGCTCACCGCGCTCGGCGTCGCCCTCGACACGTACCTGTTCGCCGACCCGCGCCGACCGTTGTTCGTCGACGTGGCCAGCCCCGTGCAGCGGGACCGCCGATGGGGCGGTGACAACACCGACAGCTGGTACAGCTTCACGCCGATCGATCCCGCGGCGGACCTACCGCATCAGCGGTCAGCGCGGCGACAGCACGTACTTCTGCCTGACGATCTACAACGAGCCGGCGCCGGGCGAGTGGTCGAACCGCATCGTCGCGAACGTCAACGACACCGACCTCGACCTCGACGCCGACGGGCCGCTTCTCGTTCGTGATCGGCCCGAGCGCCCCCGTCGGCCATGACGGCCTGTTCGTGCCGCTCGACGACGACGCCGCCATCGCCTTCACCCGCGACTACCAGGTCGACCCGGTGCACGGACGGCCGGTGACCTGGGAGATCGAGGCGCTCGACCCGCCCGAGCCGCTCGACCGCTCCGACGAGGCCACCGCCGCCGCTCTCCGGGCCGCGTTGCGCTGGATCCGGACCCTGTTCGACATCGTCCCGATCGCACTGGCCCCGAAGGACGCGCAGGCGACGCAGGGCCACAACGCGCCGGTCGTGCTCAACGAGTTCGCCGAGCCGTACCAGGTCGTCGGGGCGAGCTACGGGTGGTCGGCGCTCGACGCGGTGTACGGGCTGGCGACGTTCGCCATCGAGCCCGGTCAGGCGATGGTCGTCACCCATCGCCCGCCCACGTGCCGGTTCTGGAACCTGGTCGTGTGGAACGCCTTCATGGCCACCGAATCCCTCCTCGACGCCCGGACGTCCATCAACATCGGCGCTGCGGTGCCGAACGCCGACGGCACCGTCACGATCGTGATCAGCCACGACCGGCTGGCGCACCCGAACGCCGTGTCCACCGCGGGGCGCGACGACGGCGCGCTCGCGTTCCGCTGGTTCCTCGCCGACTCGGTGCCGGCCCGCCCGACCGTCGAGGTCGTCGCCGCCGCCGACGCGCCGACGGACCCGTCGTGATGGGTCGACTCCCGGCGGCCGTCGGAGGCGTCATCGAGCGCCGACTCTGATCGTCCTGCTCACCGACCCTGCGCCAGAAACCGGTTTGGCGTCGCGCCGGTCGGGTAGAACGGCCGGCGTGACCGACCGGACGGTGAGGCCGTTGCCCTTGCCGTCCTCCCGGTCCGAGTCGGCGGGCCTGGATGCGTTCGCCCGGAGCCCGGGTCACGCCTGGCGCCACGGTCCGATCGCCGTGGCGCACGTGCCCTCGGCTGTTCGAGACGGGATGCGGTGACGGCCCGACGCCCCGGCCCAGATCCGGTCGAGGACGGCCCCGACACTACGCTCGCCGAGGTGGCGCCCGGAGGACTCGCAGAGCGGCTGGACGACACCGAAAGGCTGCGACGCATCGAGTCTGTCACCGATGCGGCTCTCGCCCATCTCGACGTCCCCGACCTGCTCGTGGAGCTGCTCGAACGCGTGCGCGAGATCCTCGACGTCGACACGGCCACCGTGCTGCTGCTCGACGACGCGACCGGCGACCTGGTCGCGTCCGCCGCGAGCGGCATCGAGGCGGAGATGTGGCAGGGGGTGCGCGTCCCGATGGGCCATGGCTTCGCGGGTCGCATCGCCGCCGAGGTCACCCCCGTCGTCGTCCGGGACGTCGACCACGCCGATGTGCTCGACCCCATCCTGCGGGAACGGGGCGTCCAGACGCTCGTCGGGGTGCCCCTGGTGGTCGAGAGCCGGGTCATCGGGGTGCTCCACGTCGGGAGGGTGACGCCCCGCCAGTTCGAGCCCGGCGACGTCGAGTTCGTCCAGCTGGTCGGCGCCCGCGTCGCGCTCGCCATCGAGGCTCGGCGCTCCAACGTCGAGCGCGCGGCCGCAACCGCCCTGCAACGCAGCCTGATACCCGACCGACTCCCCACCATCCCCGGTCTCGAGCTCGCAGGCCGCTACCTGCCCGCCGGCGCCGGCGAGGTGGGCGGCGACTGGTACGACGTGTTCCTGCTTCCGACAGGCCGGGTGGGCGTCGTCATGGGGGACGTCCTCGGCCGCGGCCTGCGGGCGGCAGTGGTCATGGGCCGCCTGCGCAGCGCGCTGCGCGCCTATGCGCTCGAGGCGGCCGAGCCGGGCGAGGTGCTCGAACGGCTCGATCGCAAGCTCCAGCACTTCGAGGCGGGGCAGATGACCACGGTCCTCTACGCCTCCCTCGACACCGACCTCACGACCGTGTCGTTGTCGTCGGCCGGGCATCCCCTGCCGATGATGTCCACGCCGGACTCCCCGGTCGTCACGGTCATCGCCGACGTCGATCCCCCGCTGGGCGTGGACTCCGGCGTGCGCCGCCGGACGACCACCCTCGATGTGCCGCCCGGGGCGGTGCTCGCGCTGTTCACCGACGGTCTGGTCGAACGACGGGGCGAGACGATCACCGACGGGCTCGAGCGGCTGCGCAGGTCGTTGGGGGCCGGCTCGGCCGAGCAGCGCTGCGCGACGGCGATCCGCACCATGCTCGGCGGAGCCGCCCCCGAGGACGATGTCGCGCTGCTCGTCGCCCGCCGCGAGGACAGGGGCGACGAGCCGCCGCTGCACGTCACGATCCCCGCCGTCGCCACGTCGCTCGTCCTCGTCCGGACGGCGCTGCGCCGCTGGCTGTCGCCGCTCGAGCTCAGCGAACGGGAGGAGTTCGACGTGATGCTCGCGGTGGGCGAGGCCATGGCCAACGTCGTCTCGCACGCCTACGGGCCGCGCGGCGGCACGATGGACGTGGACATGTCCTGCACGGCGACCGAGATCGTGGCCACGGTCCGGGACACGGGCCGCTGGCGGCTGCCCCGTGGCACCAACCGTGGTCGAGGGATGAACATCATGGAGCGGTGCGCAGCCGAGGTCACGGTCGATGCCACCGAGGCGGGCACCGAGGTGCGCCTCCGCTTCCGCAGGGGCGCAGCGTGACCGACGCCAGCGTGGACGTGACGACGAGCGGCGACCGTGTCCACTTCACGGTCTCCGGGGACGTCGATCTGGCCAACGCGGCGGACATCGAGGCCGAGATCACGGCCGCCATCGGCAACCGCGCCACCGGGGTGACGCTCGACCTCAGCGGGGTCACCTACATCGACAGCGCCGGCCTCCAGGTCGTGTTCGCCCTGACGGTCACGCTGCGGCGGTTGCAGATCGACATGCGCGTCATCGCGCCCGAGGGCTCGGCGGCCCGCCACGCGATCGAGATGGCGGGCATGGCGTCGATCGCCGAGATCGAGCCGTCCGCCTGAGAGGCTGCGCCGATGGGCGCAGCCGCGCTGACGTTCAGGCCGGCGACGCGTCCTCCCCGTCCCCACCCGAGGCGGCGTCGTCCTCGACGAGTGACGTGAAGCGAACCATCTCCGCGGCGGTGTCGCGCTCCAGCCAGCTGCGGAGCAGCGGGCCCGCGAGCCAGCTCCACGGGCGGCGGAACCGGTACACCTCCCGGTGGGTCACGTGGGTGCCCTCGGGGGTGTCCTCGCAGTCGAACGTGCCCTCGAAGTGGTCGAGGAACCAGCGGGCGGGGCCGGCGACCGGGGTGCCGAACGCCAGGCGGCGTGCGGTCAGCGTGAACGGGTAGGTCCCCGACGGGCCGGGGAGGCCACGGATCCGCCCCGAGAACCGGGCCGTGCCCCCGTCACCCGAGCGCACGACCTCGCCCACCCGCCCGATCTTGTGGTCGGCTCGGCGGTAGCGCTCGAGGTCGATCACGAAGTCGAACACGTCGCTCGGGGTGGCGCGCACCGTGGCGCTCGCCTCGCCGACGATCAGCGGTGATCCCATGCTGTGGCTCCTCATCATCGAGGGTCCCACCGACCGTACGGGACGGAGCGTCCGCGGGCTCAGCTGTCGTCGCCGGCGGCGCCGACCGTGACGGAGACCAGGTCGGTGCCCACGGTGACGCGGCCGGTGTAGCCCCCGTCCCGGAGGTCCTGGGCGAACGCGGCCTCGTCCTCGGGCGTGCCCGGAGGCGGGATCAGGTGGGTGAGCACCACATGGGGCACGCCTGCCCGCTCGGCCAGGGCGCCGAGCGCAACCGTGTCGGCGTGGTAGCTGAAGATGCGCTCGAACGTCGTTCCCGCGATCACGTCGCGGAGCGGCGTGGTGCGGCACGCCTCGTGCACCAGCACGTCGGCACCGGCGCACAAGGCCTCGATCTCGTCGCACACGCGGGTGTCGCCCGAGATCACGACGGCACCGTCGGGCGTGTCGACCCGGTAGCCGACGGCGTCCTCGACCGGCTCGTGGTGGACGGCGACGGCCCGGACGGCGATCGAGCCGTCGTCGCTCGACCACACGATCTCGGGCGTGCCCGTCGGGGCGAACGTCCGCAGGTCGGTCTCGGGCGGGGCCGTGCCCACGTGCGCCACGCGGACGGCGATGTCGTCGTCGTAGGGGTCGAGGACCCGGCGGGCGAAGCGGGCCGTGGCCCCCTCGGGCGCCACGATCGTGAGCGGACCGCTGGGGTGGAGCTGCTGCTCGATCCACCGGGTGATGACCACGTCGGCCAGGTCGACGACGTGGTCGCTGTGGACGTGGGTCAGCAGCAGGGCCGTGAGGGCGTGCGGCGGCACGCCGGCGTCGACGAGCCGGGTGGTGGTGGCGCGCCCCGCGTCGAACTGCAGGGAGACGTCGCCGCAGCGGACGAGGGCGCCGGCTCCGGCCCGGCCGGGCGCGGGGATGGGCACGCCCGTGCCGGTGAGCGTCACGGTGGTGGTCATGGGCGGAAGGCCTCGGGGCCCCGCTCGGCGGGCGCCGCCGCCGTGTCGAGCGAGGCGCGCAGGTGGCCGAGCAGGTCGACCACGGCGTGCGCGTCGGCGGCCGTGCCGTAGAGGTGGAAGTCGGGCCGCTGCAGCGCGGCCACCGCCTCGTGCGTGGCGAACCAGGCGCCGTAGGTGCCGTCGGGATCGTCCACGGCGGCCGGGTCCCGGCGGGCTCCGTCGCCCGCGTCGGGGTCGGCGACGACCACGATGCGGCCCCCGATCCGTTCGAACCACGCGGCGAGCTCGGGGACGAGGGGCGGGACTGCGCCCGCCCGGGCGACGAGGCGCCAACCTGTGCCGGCGTGGTCGTCGAAGCGCAGCCGCAGGCCCCCGATCGCCACGTCGCCCTGGACGAACAGCTCGCCGGCGTGCGGCGACGTCGGGTGCCGGACCCCACCGGCCAGCCCGGGCAGCGGCGGTTGCTCGGTCACCGAGTCCTCGGGGCGGGCCGCCGTCATGAGCGCGTCCCGGTCGGCCGCCTGGGCCGCGTCGGGCACGCAGATGATCTCGCCGAGCTCCATCGAGGTGCGGATCACCGCGGCGACCTGGGGCCCGCGCTCCTCACCGTACGCGTCGAGCAGCGCACCGCCCGCCTCTCCACGGAGGACGAGGTCGAGCTTCCACGCCAGGTTGGCGGCGTCGCGCAGGCCCGAGCACATCCCCTGCCCGGCGAACGGCGGCATCTGGTGGGCGGCGTCGCCGGCCACGAGCACCGAGCCGCGGCGCCACTGTTCGACGCAGCGCGCCTGGAACGTGTAGACGGCGTGGCGTTCGAGCGTGGCGTTGGCGGGGGTGACGTCCCAGGGGGCGAGCAGGCGCCAGGCCGCCTCCTCGCGGTCGAGGTCGGCGCGGGGCTCGTCGGGCAGGCGCATGAACTCCCACCGGCGGCGCCCCGGCCCACCCGACACGGCGGTCGTCGGACGCGCCGGATCGCACACCTGCACGTTCACCGGGTCGAAGACCCGCCCGTCGTGCAGCACCACGTCGACGATGAGCCAGTCGTAGAAGAACCCGAGGTCGCGCACGGCCAGGTCGACGAGGCTGCGGACCGTGCTGTTGGCTCCGTCGCAGCCCACCACGAACCGGGCGCGCACCACCCCGGAGTCCGAACCTCCGGACGTCCGCAACGTCACGACGTCCCCGTCGTCGGCCAGGCCCGTCACCTCGACGCCGCGCCGCACCGTCACACCGGGGAGCGCCTGGGCCCGACGGTCGAGCAGGGCCTCGAGGTCGGGCTGGCAGAACATGGACGACCGCGGCCACCCCGACACGCCGCGACCGGCGCCTCCGATGCGCAGCAGCGTGGTGCCCGCGGCGTTGCGCCATTCGTAGATGTCGGCCGGTTCGGTGATGCCCGCCAGGTCGTCGCCGATGCCGCAGGCCTGGAGGATGCGCGCGACCTCGTGGTCGAAGTGCACCGCCCGCGGCAGGGCGTAGGGCCGAGGCTGCCGTTCCAGCACGACGACCTGGTGGCCACGTTGGGCCAGGAGGATGGCGAGAGCGTTCCCGACGGGCCCGTACCCGACGATGGCCACGTCGACGACCTCGCCGCCCGTGCCCTCGGTGATGCCGTCAGCCACGAGGCCGCCGGCGGTGTCGCCACCCATCTCGGTCAGGTCCCCTGGCCGGCCGCCGGTCACCGCGGGGGCACCGGTTGGTGCCCCCACCGGCTGATGCGGTCGTAGCGGCGATCGTCTCGCCAGTCGTCGCCGACCACGCGGGCGCCATGCCCGAACTCGACCTGGAAGCCAGCCGGGGTGACGGCGTAGAAGCTGAACATCCCGTCGTTGTCGTGCAGGCCCAGGCCGTTGGCGATGACGACCTCGGCGTTCCACGCCCGGTCGAAGGCCCGGCCGACGTCGTCCCGTTCCCGGGCCTCGACCATGACGTGGTGCAGTGTCTGCGGCAGCTCGAACGGCGCACGGGCGACGGCCAGGCTGTGATGCCGGGCGTTGCCGTGGAAGAAGCGCACCTCGAGCTCGACCCCCGGCCCGATCTCGGTCGCCAGCCAGTCGGTCTGCACGAGGCCCAACCCCTCGGTGACGAACCGGTGGGTCTCGTCGAATGCCGTGGTGGCCACGACGACGTGGCCGAAGCCGACCCCCTCGGTGAGGAAGCCGCCGGGCACCTGCGGCGACGCGAACGGCGTGCCGGCGTCGGCCAGGCCGTGGACCAGCTCGACCCGCACGCCGAAGGGCGCCACGGTGTGGGCCATGGCGGCGACCCGGCGGGCCGCCCGCTCGTCGGACGTGGCTTCGACGACGTCGTAGCCGGCGGCGCCGACCCGATCGACCGCGGCGGCGAAGGCGTCGCCGGTCGGTGCCGCGAACCCGATGGCGACGACGTCGTTCGCGGGACCGCGGCGCGCCACGATGCGGTGGGCCCGGTCGTCGTTGCGCCAGGTGGCGTCGCCGTCGGTCGTGGGCGCGCCGGGCACGAGGCCCATGACCTCGGTGAGGAAGACGCCGAGGGCGTCGGGGTCGTCCACCTCGACGCAGACGTAGGCCAGCTCCAGGTGCGGCCGCTCGGCCAGGTCGCCGGTCACGACGTCAGCCTCCTGCGCCCACGAGCCGGTTGCGGATGGTGCCGATCCCGTCGATCCAGCTCTCGAGCACGTCGCCGGGCTGCAGGAAGCGGGCCGGCTGCCGGGCGATGCCGACGCCGGCGGGCGTGCCGGTGAAGATGACGTCGCCCGGCAGCAGCGAGACGACCGCCGACAGCTCGGCGACGAGCCGGGCGACCCCGAACACCATGTCGCCGGTGCGGGCGTCCTGCATGGTCTCGCCGTTCACGCGGCATCCGAGGGCGAGGTCGTCACGATCGGGCAGCTCGTCGGGCGTGACGAGCACGGGGCCGAGCGGGCCGTAGCCGCGGTGGGACTTGCCCAGCGAGAACTGGCCCCCGGCCGCGAACTGGAGCGTGCGATCGGACACGTCCTGCCCCACGGTGAGGCCCGCCACGTGGTCCCAGCCGTCGGCCTCGGCGACGCGGTCGGCCCGACGGCCGATCACCACGACCAGCTCGACCTCCCAGTCGACCGTGTCGCCCGACAGCGTCACGTCGTCGTAGGGGCCGGCCAGGGAGGCGGGGAACTTGGTGAACGTGGCCGGCACCGCCGGGAGGTCGACACCGGTCTCCGCGGCGTGCGACCGGTAGTTGAGGCCGATGGCGAACACCTGCCGCGGGGCGGGGACCGGCGACAGCAGGTCGGCTTCGTCCACGGCGACCGCACCGATCCGTGCGGCGTCGCCTGCGGTCAGCTCGCCCGCCAGGGTCGCCAGCGCGTCCCATTCGTCGTACAGCGGCTGGACCTCAGACGGGAAGCGCCCACCGGAGGCCGTGGCCACGTCGAGCCCGCCCGCCTCGGTCAGGATCGTCGCCCGGCCCTTGACGTTCGCCAGCCTCATCGCTGCCCTCCTCGTCCGGCGCCCACCGCGGCCGCACCAACCACCGGGCCGCTCTCGGGCCCGTCGTCGGCGATCTCGGCGTCGCCGGCGGGACCCCACAGCGCCTTGGCCAGCAGGTGGCCGAGGTCCTCGAGCTCGCCCTCGGTGAGCCCGGCCCACTGCGACCGGTGGAACTCGCGCACCCGCCGGGTGACCCGGGCGAACACGTCGTGGCCCGCGGCCGTGGCCCGCACCAGCACGAGCCGCCGGTCGCCGGGGCTGGGAAACCGCTCGGCGAGGCCGGCATCGACCAGCCGGTCGACGAGGCGGGTGGTGTCGGACGCCCGGTTGAGCAGTCCGTCGGCGAGGGCCCGCATGGGCAGGCCGTCGTCGGCGTCGTCGGACAGGCACAGCACCCACAGCGCCACGTACTGGGCATGGCTGATGCCGTCGGCGCGGCACCGCCGCTCCATCTCGTCGGCGAACCGGTTGGCTGCGACGAGCACGTTGACGTGGGCGTCGCGCGCCAGCCGCACCTGCCGGGGCTCACGGAGCCGGTGGACGGTCGATCGCATGGACCGAACCATACGTTGCACCGATAGTCGTTGCAACAGGCATTGTTGGGGCAGGCGCCGGAGGGCGGACCTCGGCGTGCGCACGGCCCGTGCTACGACGGTGCGGTGATCGACGCCGTGGCCTTCGACCTCGACGGCGTGCTCGTGGACTCCGAGCCCACGTGGACCGCGGTGCGCCGCGCCTTCGTGCTGGCCAACGGCGGCCGGTGGCCCGACGGAGCGGATCGCCGGATGATGGGCATGGCCACGATGGAGTGGGCGGCCTACCTGCACGACGACCTCGGCGTCACGCTGCCCGAGCCGGAGATCGCGGCGCGCGTCGTCGCCGACATGGCGGCCCGGGTCGGCGCCCGCCCGCCCCTCCTGCCGGGCGCGGTCGAGGCGGTGCGGCGTCTGGCTCGCCGCTGGCCGCTCGCCCTGGCGTCGTCGTCGCCCTCGGCCCTCATCGAGCACACGCTCGACGGCGCCGACCTGCGCGCCTGCTTCCAGGTGACGCTGTCCACCGAGGAGGTCGGCGCCGGCAAGCCCGCCCCCGACGTGTACCTCGAAGTGGCGCGGCGGCTCGGCATCGCGGCCGACCGGTGGGCCGCCGTCGAGGACTCGACCAACGGCCTGCGCGCGGCCCGCGCCGCCGGGATGCGGGTCGTCGCGGTGCCGACCCGCAGCTACCCCCCGGAGCCCGACGAGCTCGCCCGGGCCGACGCGGTGATCGCCTCGCTCGACGACCTCACCGAGACCGTCATCGACCCGACGGCGGGCTGACGCCGCCGGTGGCCGAACCCCACGGTGGCGGCCGCCGGTCGCGGGCTTCAGTCCGCGCCCGTGGCGTGATGGGGCTCGTGCACGGCCTTGGACTCGGGCGAGCCCCGCTGGCGCAGGAAGACGCTGAGGATCACGAGCGTGCCGACGGCGAGGAACTCGGACTGCCAGTTCTGCAGCGACTCGAACCAGAACTGCGAGCGGGCCAGGTACCCGATCGTCGAGACCTGGGCCTCGCCGTGCGCGAGCTGCTCGGCGTTGAACTCGTGGGCGCCGGTGACGAGATGGCCGGCGAACGCGAGCAGGAAGAGCCCGAGCAGGGCGAGGCCCAGCGAGTGCTCGTAGACCCGGAGGATCCAGCCGCCGTGCCGCACGGGCCACGGCGCGTCGGGGTCGTGGCTGTGGTGGCGCGGGTCCTCGTCGAGGACGGGATCACCCCCGGGCGGCTTCGACTCGGCCGATCCCTTCTGCACCAGCCAGGCCGTCAGGACCACGTAGACCCCCATCTGGAGGAACTCGGACTCCCAGTTCTCGAACGTCGCCTCGCCGAAGTGGGCACTCGTGAGGTACTCGCCGATGCCGACGGTGGGCTCGCCGTGGCTGCGCTGCTCCTCGTTGTAGGTGCGGTGGCCGGACCAGGCCTGGCCACCGAGCCAGATGACGACGAAGGCGGTGAGCGTGACGATCGAGAGGCTGTGCTCGCGGACGAATCGACGCACGGCGCCATCGTGACAGTCCCGGTGCCCGTGGTCGTGGACGCGACCCGGCCGGCCGATGCAGGCCGGGTCGACCCCGACCACCCCTTGACTTCGAGCGCGCTCGAACCCGTACGGTCGCTTCCGTGCCGGCGCACCCGCCCGCCCGGCGCCGACCCTGGAGGCTCCCATGCACATCGGTGTGCACGTCCCGCAGTTCACCGTTCCCGACGGCCCCGCCGGCATCGCCGACGAGCTGCGCCGAGTGGGCGCCGCGGCCGAGACCGTCGGCGTGTCCGACCTGTCCGTCATGGACCACTGGTTCCAGATGGAGGCGATGTGGCCGGTCACCGACCCGATGATGGAGGGGTACACGACCCTCGCCTTCCTCGCCGCCCACACCGAGACGGTGCGGCTCGGCCTGCTCGTCACCGGCGTGACCTATCGCCACCCCGGCCTGCTGGCCAAGACCGTGACGACGCTCGACGTGCTGTCCGAGGGCCGGGCCCAACTGGGCATCGGCGCCGCCTGGTACGAGCGTGAGCACAAGGGCCTGGGCGTGCCGTTCCCGCCCACGGCCGAGCGCTTCGAGCGGCTGGAGGAGGCACTGCAGATCTGCCTGCAGATGTGGGACCCCGACAACGACGGGCCCTACGAGGGCCGCCACTACCAGCTCGCCGAGACGCTGTGCGTGCCTCCGCCGCTCAGCCGGCCCCGCCCGCCCATCCTCATCGGCGGCAGCGGCGAGCGGAAGACGCTGCGCCTGGTCGCCCAGTACGCCGACGCGTGCAACCTGTTCGCCGACACGCCCGACGACGTCGCACGCCTGCTCGACGTGCTCCGCCGGCACGGCGAGGACGTGGGGCGGGACACGAGCGAGATCCGGGTCACCACGCTCTATCACGGCGGGTCGCTCGGCCAGGATCTCGACGCCTTCGTGGCCGACGTGGCCGACCTGGGCAAGGTCGGGGTCGAGACCATCTACGTCATGCCGCCCGGCGACCGCCCCGCCGAGTGGATCGAGTCGGTGGTCGGTCCGGCTGCCGCCCGCCTGGCCGACGTGCCGACCGGCTGACTCGGCCCGCCCCGCCCGCCGAACGGACACCGGTGCCCGGTTCGGGGGACGGTCGCGAGCCGGTAGCGTCGCGGGCCGTGGATCTCGACGCCGCCATGGGTCTCGCCCTCGAGGAAGCCACCGCCGCGAGCGCCCACGGCGACGTCCCCGTCGGCGCGGTCGTGCTGCGCGACGGCGAGGTCATCGCGCAGCGCCACAACGAGCGCGAGCTGACCGGCGACCCGACCGCGCACGCCGAGGTGCTGGCCCTGCGCGACGCCGCGGTCGTCGTCGGCTCGTGGCGCCTCTCGGGCACAACCCTCGTCGTGACGCTCGAGCCGTGCCCGATGTGCGCCGGGGCGCTGGTGGCGGCGCGGGTCGACCAGGTGGTGTTCGGGGCGGCCGACCCCAAGGCGGGCGCCTCCGGGTCGCTCTACAACCTGTGCGCCGACCCGCGGCTCAACCACGAGGTCGAGGTCGTGGCGGGTGTCCGGGCCGGCGAATCCGCCGCGCTGCTCACCGACTTCTTCGGCGAGCGGCGAGGCTGACCCGCCGCCCCTCAGGCCGGAGGGGCGGCGGATCGACCTGTCGCGGGGCAGCCGGGCTCAGCTGGCCACCTTGTCGGGTGGCGCATCGCGGCGGGCCGGGGACCGGGGGCGATCACCGGCCACGATGAGCTCGACCTCGCGGGGCTCGGACCGCTCGCCCGCGATCAGCCGCCCACGCGCCCCACACCAGCAGTGCCAGTCCAGGACGGGGCCCTCGGGGCTGTCGTGCACCCCTTCGACGCGGGACCAGTCGAGCAGGACCCGGGACTCGTGGATGTGGCAATCGATCGCGAACATGGCTCCGCCTCCCTCGTCCAGTCCATTTGTCCAATCCAATTGACCAGGTGGTTGCTGGACATTCGCAGAATTGGTCTGTAGATTCTCCTGGAACCCGCCGGCGTTCCATAGCCATTTTCGGAGGATTGGTATGAGCCAATCGATCGAGTCCGTCCTCGGCGTGTGGTCCGACGGGCCCGGCCCGCTCCACCGCAAGCTCAGCGACGCCGTGCGCGCCGCCGTCGACGACGGTCGCCTGCCCGCCGGCGAGCGGCTGCCCTCAGAGCGCGACCTGGCCGCCCGGCTGGCGCTGAGCCGCAGCACCGTGGTCACGGCCTACGACACGCTGCGGTCCGAGGGCGTGGTCGAGAGCCGGCAGGGAAGCGGCACCCGCATCCGGCGTCGCCCCGTGGGCCACGGCCCCGCGCCGCTCGTCGTCAGCCCCATCTACCGGACGCTGATCGACGTGCGCGACGACGTGATCTCGCTCGCCTGCGCCACGTTCCCGGCCCACCCCCGCGTCGCCCAGGCGGCCGGCGAGGTCATGACCGAGGACGGCGACAAGCTGCTCGCCCACCACGGCTACCTGCCGGGCGGGCTGCCGAGCCTGCGGCTCGCCCTGGCCGAACGCCTCACCGCGCGGGGCACGCCCACGACGCCCGATCAGGTGCTCGTGACGACGGGCGCCCAGCAGGCGGTCAACCTCGCCGCGCAGATGCTCGTCCGCCCCGGCGACGAGGTCGTGGTCGAGTCGCCGAGCTTCAGCGGCACCCTCGACCTCGTGATCGCCCGCGGGGCGCGCTTCACCGTGGTGCCGGTCGACGACGACGGCGTCGACGTCCACGGGGTGCGGCGGGCGCTCACCAACGGCCGACCGGCCGCGATCTACCTCATGCCGACCTACCACAACCCCACCGGCGCCCTGCTCGCCGCCAACCGGCGGCGCGACCTGGCCGAGCTCGTCGTCGAGCACGGCGTCCCGCTCATCGAGGACAACGCCCTCGAGAACGCCCCCCTCGACGACGAGGTGCTCCCCCCGATCGCGGCCTACGCCCCGCCCGACGCCCCGGTCCTCAGCGCCGGCTCGTTCAGCAAGGCCGCGTGGGGCGGGCTGCGGGTCGGGTGGATGCGGGGCCCGGTGCCCCTCATCAACCGGCTCACCGAGATCAAGGCGATGAACGACCTGGGGTCGCCGCTGGTCGACCAGGCCATCGCGGCCCGCCTCGTGCCCCACCTCGACGAGATGCGCATCGACCACCGCGACATGCTCAACCGCAACCTCGCGCTCGTGAGCGACATGCTGCACGAGCTGCTCCCCCGGTGGACCTGGGCCCGGCCCAAGGGCGGTCCGTCGCTGTGGATCGAGCTGCCGTACGGCACGGCGTCGGCGTACACGCAGGTGGCGCTGCGCTTCGGCGTCGAGGTGATCCCGGGCGACCAGATGTCGCCCACCGGCGGCGACCAGCGCCGGCTGCGGCTGCCGTACACGGCCGAACCGCCGATGCTGGCCGAGACGATCCGCCGGCTCGCCCAGGCCTGGGACGCGTACGCGCCCCGCGACGAGCCTCACACCGGCACCCGCCCGGTGGTGGTCTGAGATGGGCGGCGCACCGTCGTCCGTTGCCGCCGGGCGCGGGGCGGTCCAGGTCGACCTCCGTCCCGCTCGCGAGGGGGACATCGAGGCG
>CAWJFG010000024.1:0-887612 GCA_963842015.1 uncultured Acidimicrobiales bacterium
GCCGTCGCCCTGCTCTCGGCGCTGGTGTTCCTCCCGCCGATGCTGGTGTGGGCCGAGGAGCGCGGATGGGTCACCCGGGGTCTCAAGGCCCACCACGCACCCACCATCCACGTCGAGCAGGTCCAGCCCCAGGCGACCGAGCAGGCCTGAGCGGCCGGCCTCGGTCGAAACGTGCGCCGCGCGGCGCAGGGGCGGCGGTAGCGTGACCGCCATCGATCAAGACCCAGGGCCGCCCGAGCGGCCCGACGGAAGTCCCGGGGCCGCACCAGCGGGGAGGGGTTCGTGATGCGCTCGAGAGCCCACGACACGGAACGGCGAGTCCAGGGCACGTGAGTGAGCCGTCGGCGTCGGCTTCGACCGACGCCCCTGCCGAGGGCGCGCGGTCGCGCGCCCGCACCGAGGTCGATCGCCGCGGCGAGTCGGTCGAGGCGGATCCGTCGGCGCGCCGTCGACGCGCCGCCGGCCGGCGTCGCCATCCGGCTCGAAGATCTGACCAAGGTCTATCCCGGCGCCGCCCGTCCGGCGGTCGGAGGTCTCGACCTCACGATCCCGCGGGGCGAGCTCGTCGCTCTCGTCGGGCCGTCGGGCTGCGGCAAGACCACGACGCTGAAGATGATCAACCGCCTCGTCGAGCCGACGGGCGGGACCGTGTGGCTCGAGGGCACCGACATCCGCACCCTGCCTCTCCACGAGCTGCGGCGGGGGATCGGCTACGTGATCCAGCAGGCGGGTCTGTTCCCGCACCGCAAGGTCCGCGACAACATCGCCACGGTCCCCCAGCTCCTCGGCTGGCCCAAGGACCGCATCCGCGCCCGGGTCGACGAGCTGGCCGCGCTGCTCGACCTCGAGCCGGGCCTGCTCGGCCGCTACCCGGCTGCGCTGTCCGGCGGGCAGCAGCAGCGGGTCGGCGTCGCCCGCGCCCTGGCGGCCGATCCACCCGTGCTGCTCATGGACGAGCCCTACTCCGCGGTCGACCCGATCGTGCGCGCCCGGCTGCAGGACGAGCTGCTCGACCTGCAGCGCCGGGTGCACAAGACGATCGTGCTCGTCACCCACGACATCGACGAGGCGATCAAGCTGGCCGACCGCATCGCCATCCTGAACATCGGCGGCGTGCTCGAGCAGGTGGGAACCCCCGAGGACCTGCTGCGCGAGCCGGCCAACGCGTTCGTGGCCGACTTCCTCGGTGACGACCGCGGCATCAAGCGCCTGTCGCTGATGACCGTGGCCCAGGTCCCGCTCAGCCACGGTCCGGTGGTGCCCCCGACGGCGACGCCCCCAGGAGGCGCGTGCGGTCATGGCCGCCGAGGGCACCGACTGGGTGGCCGTGTGCGACGGCGACCGGCTGCGCGGCTGGGTCGGCGCGGACGAGGTCGACCGCGTGGCGACGCTGGCGGACGCCACGCCCCGCGAGTTCGTCGCCGTCGTCCATCCCGACACGACGCTCAAGAACGCGCTCGACGGCATCGTCACGTCACGCACGCGGGTGGCGGTGGTGGTCGAGCCCGACGACGGCGCGGCCGAGCCGGGCGAGGGTGGCGGCCCGCCGAGGCCGCCGGTACCTCGGCATGCTCACCCTCGACCAGCTGGCCGAGGGGGTCACCCGGTGACCGTCGGGCGTGCTGGCGGCCGACGAGCCGTTCGTCGACTGGAGCTGGGTCGCCGACCACACCGAGGAGATCAACGAGGCGCTCCGCCAGCACGTCCAGCTCACGGTGACGTCGGTCGCCATCGGCTTCGTCATCTCGCTCGTGCTCGGCCTCGTCGCCGTGCGCTGGCGGTGGACCTACGAGCCGCTGGCCGGCATCTGCAGCGTGATGTACGCCATCCCCAGCCTGGCGCTGTTCGCCGTGCTGGTCTCCATCCCGTTCTTCGGGCTGGGGTACCGGACGTCGCTCGTGGCGCTGGTCAGCTACACGCTGCTGATCCTGCTGCGGAACATCGTCGCCGGGCTCGACGGCGTGCCCCCGGCCGTCCGCGAGGCGTCCGACGGCATGGGCTACGAGCGGTGGCGCCGGGTGCTGCGGGTGGACCTGCCTCTGGCCACGCCGTCGATCGTCGCGGGCCTGCGCATCGCCACCGTGACCACCGTCGGGCTCGTCACCGTGACCGCGCTCGTCGGCGAGGGCGGGTTCGGCCGCCTCATCAACGACGGGCTGTCCCGGGACTTCTCGACGCCGATCGTGGTGGGGACCGTGGGCTCGGTCGCACTGGCCATCACCTTCGACCTGGCGTTCGTGATGCGTCGAGTGGCTCATCACGCCGTGGACGCGGGCCAAGACGCCGACGGGGTCGGGGTCCGTCCGGCACGGCCGGCGACCGCTGCAGGCCGACGACCGCCGCGGCCGCAGGGAGCAGCGAGCGAGCACAGTGGGTACCCGCCGGTCGAGCGCACGGGGATCGAAGGGTGCGCCCGTGAGTGAATCGCTGCGCCAGATGTGGGACTACCTCGGCTCCGACGCCGCCTGGTCGGGCCGCAACGGCCTGCCCGCGCTCACGTGGGCGCACATCCGCGTCTCACTGGTCGCCATCCTGATCGCCGCGGCCATCGCCATCCCCACCGGCGTCCTGCTGGGCCACGTGCGCCGGGGCGCGTTCGTCGCGGTGTCGGTGGTGAACATCGGCCGGGCGATCCCGTCGTTCGCCATCCTCGCCCTGCTGCTGCCGCTCTCGCTGCGCTACGGGTTCGGCCTCGGGTTCTGGCCGACGATCGTGGCGCTGGTCCTGCTGGCCATCCCGCCGATCTTCACCAACACCTACACCGGCGTGCGCGACGTCCCCGACGAGGCGGTCGAGGCCGCGCGTGGCATGGGCATGCGCGGCCGACGAGCTGGTGCGGAAGGTCGAGGTGCCGGTGGCGATCCCGCTGATCCTGACCGGCCTGCGGGTGTCGTCCGTCCAGGTCGTGGCGACCGCCACCCTCGGGGCCCTGGTCGGCTACCGCGACCTCGGCACCCCGATCGTCAGCGGGTTCACCAGCCCGGACAAGGGCCCGCATGCTGGCGGGGGCCATCGCCGTCGCCCTGCTGGCGCTCCTCACCGACGCCGTCGCTCGCCTGGGCGGAGCGGCGCCTCGTCCCCTGGCGGCGCATGGCTCGGCGTGCCGAGGACGTCACGCTGGCCGCCGACGAGCTCGACGGCGCCGTGCCGGCCGGAGCGAGCGGCTGACGCGCCTCCACCCTCTCCGATCACCCTCCAACCGACAGCCCCCTGCGGGGGAAAGGACAGACCCGATGCAACGACACACCAAGGTCCTCGCCGGCCTGCTGGCCCTCAGCCTGCTGGGGGCGGCGTGCGGCGACGACGACGATGACGACGCCTCCACCGACGACGACGCCGCCGCCGCAGACATCCCGGACGGGCCCGACATCACGCTCGGTGCGCAGGACTTCGGCGAGTCGCTGATCCTCTCCGAGATCTACGCCGGTGCGCTCGACGACGCCGGCTACCCGGCCGACACGACTGCGGTCGGCGGGTTCCGCGACCTGCTGTTCGGCGCGTTCGAGTCGGGCGACATCAACATGGCGATCGACTACGTCGCGTCGCAGCTCGAGTTCCTCAACGACGGGGCCGGCGAGGCGACGAGCGACGTCGACGAGACGCTCGGCGTCCTCGAGCCGCTGCTCGAGCCGCAGGGGATCGTCGCTGCCGCGCCGTCGGACGCGGTCGACACGAACGCGTTCGTCATCACGCAGGAGACCTCCGACGACCTGGGCATCACCACGCTGTCCGACCTGGCCGAGAAGGGTGCCGACCTCACGCTCGGGGGCCCGCAGGACTGCGAGTCCAACGGCTTCTGCATCCCGGGCCTGCAGCGGGTCTACGGCGTCGACTTCACGGCCAACTTCACGCCCCTCGACGCCGGCGTGGTCGCCACGTCGCTGGGCGAGGGCGCCATCGACGTCGGCGTGCTCTTCTCGACCGACGGCCGGATCGCGTCCGAGGGCTGGGTCCTCCTCGAGGACGACCAGCAGATGCTGGCCGCCGACAACGTCTTCCCGATCCTCAGCCAGGACGTGGCCGACGCCTACGGCGACGACCTGATCACGCTGCTGGACGACGTGTCGGCCGCGCTCACGACCGAGGACCTCATCGAGATGAACAAGAGCTACGACGTCGACCGCGAGGACGCCGAGGACATCGCGAACGAGTGGCTCGCCGACAACGGCTTCGGCGGCTGACGCCGTCGTCCTGACGCTTCCGGCGTCTCCCACCGGCAATATCGCCGGTGGGGGACGCCGGTTCGCGTTAGACCCGAGGGCGATGGACCTCTCCGAGCTGGCCGACCTGCGCCAGGAGTACACGTGGGCCGGGCTCGACGAGTCCGATCTGGCCGACGATCCCGTCGAGCAGTTCCGGCGCTGGTTCGCCGCCTGGCACGAGGTGGCGGTCGGCGATCCCAACGCCATGGTGGTCACCACCGCCACGCCCCGACGGGCGGCCGTCGGTGCGCACCGTGCTGCTGCGGGCCCTCGACGGCGACGGCTTCGTGTTCTTCTCCAACCACGAGAGCCGCAAGGGCCGCGAGCTGGCGGCCAACCCGCACGCCGCGCTGCTGTTCCCGTGGCACCCGCTCGGCCGCCAGGTGATCGTCGAGGGGACGGCCACCCCGCTCGACGCCGCCGCCTCCGACGCCTACTGGGTCACCCGTCCCCGGGGCAGCCAGATCGCGGCGCTGGCGTCGCCGCAGAGCCAGGTGATCCCCGACCGGGCCGGCTTCGAGCGCCGGTGGGCCGACCTCGAGGCCGAACTGGCGGGACACGACGTGCCCCGGCCCGACGAACTGGGGCGGCATCCGCGTCGCCCACGAGCGGATCGAGTTCTGGCAGGGACGCGAGAAGCGCATGCACGACCGCCTCGTCTACCACCGCGAGGGGTCGCGGCCGACGGGCTGGCGCATCGAACGCCTCGCCCCCTGACCCCGCGCCTCTGCGGCGCGGCCGAGGTCCCGAGGCAATGGGTTCCGACGGCGGGAGCCCGAGGCGATGCGTTCCACATGTGGAACCCGTGCCTCGCCCTCGGTCGGACGGAACCTATGACCTCGGGTCGGAGGACGGGGACGTGGCGACGCCCGTCGGCCGCGGGCGGGCGCTGGCCACCGGGGAGGACGAGTCGGATCCGCCCGCATCGCCGGCACCGCCCGGAGAGCGGGTGGCGCGCACCGCTGCGACCGTGCCCGCCAGCAGGATGACGACCACGACCGCGATGCGCACCGAGCCGACGTCGCTGATCCACTGGGTGACGTCGTCCGACCAGCCGACGACCGTGTCGGTCACGTTCGACCCGCTGACGGCGCCGGTGCGGCCCAGCCGGACCTCCAGCCAGCCGTAGTAGGCGACGTACGCGCCGGCCAGCGCCACGAGCCCGCCCGACACCCGCCCGATGTACGGCTGCGCCCGCCGCAGGAACCGGACGATCGACGTGCGGGCCAGCGCGACCGCCACCGTCAGCGCCAGCAGCACCAGCGTCATGCCGAGCCCGTACACGGCGAACACGCCGAGGCCGCCGATCAGCGAGTCGCTGCTGATCGTCCCGGCGACCACCGTGAGGAAGAGGGGGAGGGTGCACCCGATCGAGGCGATGGCGTAGGACACGCCGAACACGAACATCGAGCCAACCGTGCGCTCGCGGCCACCCCGGTCGAGCCGCGGCAGCCGCACGCTGGGCTCGAAGCCGAACAACATCGCCGTGCCGAGCACGAACAGCGCCACGCCGATGACGATCGAGATCCAGGGCACGTTCTCGTACACCGGCAGCGACGTGAGCTCGACGAGGGCGCCGACGACCGCGAACACGGCCAGGAACCCGGCTGCGACCGCGAGCGCGACCCGGATCGCCTGGGCGACGCTGGCGCGCGGATCCTCGGCCTCCCGGTCCTCGAGACCGAGGAAGTACGACAGGTAGGCGGGGAGCATGGCGAACCCGCAGGGATTGACCGTCGCCACCATGCCGACCGTGAGGTAGTAGCCCCAGGCGCCCCGGGGTCCGATGGCCGCCAGCATCGGCAGACCGCCGCTCATGCCGTGATCCCGAACAGGTCGGTCAGCTTGGCGCGCAGCTCGGCCTGGCTGAGCTCGCCGTTGACGACGTCGACGACCGTCCCGTCGGCCGCGATGAAGACCGTGGCGGGCATGGCGATCGCGCCGAAGTAGGTGATGGCGCTGCCGTCGGGGTCGGCGAACGTCGGGTAGGTCACGCCGGTGGCCGCGACCGTGGCGAGCGCGTTCTCGGCCTCGTCGCGGTTGGCGAGCCCGACGAACGTGACACGGTCGCCGAGCGACTGGTGCACCGCGTCGATGGACGGCATCTCCTCGACGCACGGGACGCACCAGGAGGCGAAGAAGTTCACGACCACAGGCGCGCCCGTGAGGAGGTCGCCGAGCGCACCGTCGGGCTCGTCCGCCAGCGAGACCAGCCGCACATCGGCCACCGAGCCGGGCAGCTCGCCCTGCGGGGCCAGCTCGTAGCCGCCGTCGCTGGCCGCGCTCTCGTCGCCCGCCGGTGCGTCGCCATCGTCGCTGCTGTCGAGCAGCGCGACGACGCCCAGCGCCGCGACCAGGGCGAACGCGGTCGCGACGATCACTGCGAGGAGGGGGAGGCGGCGCGACGCCACGCCGCGACGGTATCGCCGCCGGGACGAGCACCGGCAATCGCCGGGTGGGCCCTGGGCGGCCGGAGGGGTGGGGGCCCCTCCGGCACGCGTCCCGGGAGTGGCGGGCGGCGGCCTGGGCCGCCCGCCCGCCGTGGGAGCACCGCCGCCGCGCGGTGCCCCCACCGTTCTCGTGTCATCACCGATCGTCCGGAGCGGGTCGTTCGCCGCCTTCGCCGCAGTGCCGGCGACCCGTCGTGGGCGCTCCGGTCGGCGCAGCTAGCGGTGCTTCTGACCCGGTGTCTCGTTCGTCACCTCAGGCGATGCGGACGATCGCAACGGACTGGAGGTGCTCGGGGATCGGGATGTCGGGCAACTGGTCCTCGGGCCGGGGGCGCTTCGGTGGCCGTCCCCGCCGCCGCTTGGTGGCGAGGATCTTCCCGTTGAGGAAGAGCTGCCCGCCCCACACACCCCACGGCTCACGCCGCTCGAGGGCACCCTCGAGGCAGGGGATGAGGGCCGGGCAGGTGGCGCAGATGTGCTTGGCCCGGGCGATGTCTTGCAGCTCCTCGCTGAAGAACATCTCGGCGAGCTGGCCGCTGCCGTCGTTGCAGCGGGCGTGCGCCCACCAGGTGTCCTCGCTGGCGAGGAGCTCGGTTTCTGGCTCTTCGGCCTCACCGGGCCCGTGATCAGCGGGTCTGGTCAGGTCGATGATCTGATCGGGTTCGGTTGCGGTGGGGGCGATCATCTGCCCAATCCCCTCGTGTGGTGTGTCGGAGGTCCGTCGTCGTCGTTGCTGCGCTGGGGTCACGGTCATGTGGTCTGTGTCGGGGGAAACAAAAAGGCCGCCGGGTGATCCCGACGGCCTTCGGAGGGTTGCGCTTCGTGCGCCCTGAGCGATTTCAGGGGAAGCGCTCCAACGGCCGTCGGGTGGGTCGGTCGGTGGCGAACACCGGGGACACCTGCTTGCCCGTCGTGGCGTGCCAGGGGAAGGCAATAGACGGGAGGGTGGTGCCGACGTAGAGGACGAGGCTCGAGCAGCCCGCGCCAAGACGCGCGGCACCGGCGGCGTTGCCACCCATATGCATGGTGCCGTTCGTCATTGGTCCTGGTCCGTCCTCTCTGTGCCCCGCAACCGGGGCTCTGGTCGATCTGCCTCGCGAGTCGCCTCGCAAGACGTGTGGGAAGGCTGGCCTTCCCACGGGGAATAGGCCATCACGCGGCGCGACCCTGCGTCAACCAATTAATCGGATGTGGCGCGATTCGTTCGTTCGACGGCAGAAATGGTGTGCCGGCCGCCGACGGGCGACGAGCGCGACTAGGCGGAAGTCGGCGCGACGGCGGGGTCGCTGCTCAGCTTGAACAGGTTGTCGCGGTACCAGCGCAGCTCGGTGACGCTCTCGCGGATGTCGTCGAGGGCCCGGTGCGCGGTCTCCTTGCGGGGGGCGCCGCCGACCACGTCGGGCGCCCACCGGCGGGCGAGCTCCTTGATGGTGGACACGTCGACCGACCGGTAGTGCAGGTAGTTCTCGATGTCGGGCAGGTAGGCCGCGAGGAACCGCCGGTCGGTGCCGATCGAGTTGCCGCACAGGGGGACGGTGCGCGCCGCGGGCACGTGCTCGCGGATGAACGCCAGGGTGGCATCGCCGGCGTCGGCCAGGCTGATGGTCGACGCCTCGATGGCGGGTAGCAGGCCGCTGCGGGTGTGCATCTCACGCACGACGTCGCCCATGGCGGCGAGGGCGGTCGGTGGCTGGTGGACCACCAGGTCGGGACCCTCGGCCACGATGTCGAGCGCGTCGTCGGTGACGAGCGTGGCGATCTCGACGATGACGTCGGTCGCCGGATCGAGCCCGGTCATCTCGAGGTCCATCCACACGAGCACGATGGGGAGGCTATCCGTCGAGCGCGATGCCGCCATCGAGCAGCCTCCTGGGGCGATGATGGCGGCGTGCTGGAGATCCCGGTGATCCGTCTCGACGCCGACCTGCCGCTGCCCGCCTACGCCCGGCCCGGCGACGCAGGTGCCGACCTCGTGGCCCGCGAGCCGGCGCTGCTGCGCCGAGGCGGTGGCCGCGCGGCCGTGCCGACCGGCATCGCGCTCGCGCTGCCGGCGGGCTACGCCGGGTTCGTCCAGCCGCGCAGCGGGCTCGCGCTGCGCCACGGCGTCACGTGCCTGAACACGCCGGGGCTCATCGACAGCGGCTTCCGGGACGAGCTGCGGGTGCTGCTGGTCAACACCGACCCCGACGACGACTACTCCATCGAGCGGGGCGACCGCATCGCGCAGCTCGTCGTGCAACGGGTCGAGCACGTCACGTTCGCACCCGTGGAGGCGCTGGACGCCAGCGATCGGGGCACAGGGGGCTTCGGCCACACCGGGCGGTGAGGACATCCGCGACCCGGTCTAGTTGCGAATCAGTCGCACTATGGTCGATCGCATGTCCTCCCCGCACCGCCCCGACGCCGTCGCGTGTCGGGCGTCGCAGGCGCGGCCGTCGTGGCCGCCCTGGCCGCGGCGGGTTGCGGCGGCGAGGGCGGGTTCGCGGCCGCCGACGACGGCCGCCTGCGGGTCGTGACGACGGTCGCCCCGATCACGAGCATCGTGGCCGCGGTCGGCGGCGACCTCGTCGCCATCGAGGGGCTCGTCCCCGAGGGCACCAACAGCCACACGTTCGAACCGCCCCCCAGTGCCGCCGCGATCCTGGCGCAGGCCGACGTGCTGTTCGTCAACGGCCTCGAGCTCGAGGAGCCGACGGAGGACCTCGCCGACGCCAACCTGGCCGACGGGGCGCGCCTCGTCGAGCTGGGCGACGAGACCATCGACCCCGACGAGTACCTGCTACGACTTCTCGTTCCCCGAGTCGGGCGGCAAGCCCAACCCCCACCTCTGGACCAACCCGCCGATGGCCGCCCGCTACGCCGAGGTCGTGAAGGACGCGCTGGTCGAGCTCGACCCCGCCAACGCCGAGGCCTACGAGGACAACCACGCGGCGTTCTCCGCCCGGGTCGACGAGCTCGACGCCGCGGTGCGTACCGCCACCGAGACCGTCGATGCCGACCATCGGACGCTGCTGACCTACCACGATGCCTACGCCTACTTCGCCGACGAGTACGGCTGGGAGGTCATCGGAGCGATCCAGCCCAGTGACTTCGCGGAGCCGTCGGCCCGCGAGGTGGCCGGCCTCATCTCCCAGGTCCGCGACGCCGGGGTGCCGGCGATCTTCGGGTCGGAGGTGTTCCCCAGCCCGGTGCTCGAGCAGGTCGGGGCGGAAGCCGGCGTGCGCTACGTCGACGTGCTCCGGGACGACGACCTGCCCGGCGAGCCGGGCGACGCCGAGCACTCGTGGCTCGGGCTGATGCGGTTCGACTACATCACCATGGTCGAGGCGCTCGGGGGCGATGCCACCGCCCTCGAGGCGGTGCCGCTGACCCCGACCGCCCCCGACGAGGCCGAGTACCCGCAGTGAGCGCACGCCGTCCGCCCGTCGCGCACCCGCCCGCCGCCGGGGCGCTGGTCCGGCTCGACGGCGTCACCTGCGCGTACGACGCCGACCCGGTCGTCGTCGACGCGTCGCTGGTGGTCGGCCCGGGGGAGTTCGTCGGCATCGTCGGCCCGTCGGGGTCGGGCAAGACGACGTTGCTGCGCGCCCTGCTGGGGACCCTGCCGCCGCGCCGGGGATCGGTCACCCGGGTGCCCGGGCTGCGGCTCGGCTACGTGCCCCAGCGCGAGGCCGTCGACTGGACCTTCCCGGTGACGGTGACCGAGGCGGTGCTGATGGCGCGCCCGCGGGCCCGGGGCCGGTGGGCGCCGTGGTCCAGCGCGGACGAGCGCCGGGAGGCGGCCGAGGTGCTCGACCGCCTCGGGCTCGCGGGGCTGGGCGGCCGCCACATCCGGGATCTGTCGGGCGGCCAGCAGCAGCGCGTGTTCATCGGCCGGGCCCTGCTCCGGCGTCCGCAGCTGCTGGTGATGGACGAACCGACCTCGGGCGTGGACGTGCGCACCCGTCACGAGCTGCTGCACCTCCTGGGTGAGCTGCACGGCGACGGGCTCGCCATCGTCCTCAGCACCCACGACCTGAACGGGATGGCCGCCCACCTGCCCCGGCTGGTGTGCCTGCACCGGCGGGTGATCGCCGAGGGGGCGCCGCTCGACGTCCTCACCCCGGCGGTACTCGAGGCCACGTACGGCGCCCCTCTCGACGTCCTGGTGCACGGAGGGATGCCGGTGGTCGTCGACCACGGCGGGACGCCCCTCCCCCGAGCCCACGGACGCCGCGACGTGTCCCGACGGACCGCACCCGCGGTCGTTCCAGGGGCCTGAGGTGGACGGGTTCTGGGAGCCGTTCCGGTTCGAGTTCTTCCGCAACGGTGTGCTCGTCGCCACCGTGGCCGGTGCGCTGTGCGGGCTGGTCGGCCCGTTCGTCGTGCTGCGCCGCATGAGCTCGATCGGCCACGGGCTGTCGCACGCCGTGTTCGGCGGCGCCGCGGTGGCGGCGGTGGTGGGGGTGGACTTCTACGTCGGGGCGGGGCTGTGGGGGGTGGCGTCCGCGCTGCTGATCGGGCGGGTCGCGCGGCGCCGCATCGTCGGCAGCGACGCCGCCATCGGCGTGGTCACGATGGCCAGCTTCGCCGTGGGGCTCGCCCTGTTCGGCCTCTACGGCCAGGCGCGCCGCAGCACGGATGCGCTGCTCTTCGGCAGCATCCTGGGTGTCGACGAGACCGACATCGCCGTCGTGGTCGGCGTGGCGGTGGCGACCGCCGTCACCGTGACCCTCGGGTACCGCGCGCTGCTGTTCTCGACCTTCGACCCCGACGTGGCGGAGGTGTCGGGGCTGCGGGTCGACCGCATCGACGCGTTGCTCATGGTGGTCCTGGCTGTCGTCATCCTCGCCACGACGCAGGTCCTCGGGGTCGTGCTCGTGTCCGCCGCGCTCGTGATCCCGGCGACCGTGGCCCGCATGCTGACGACCCGGTTCGCCCGCCTGCTGTGGCTGTCGACCCTGCTCGGGGCGGCGTGCGGGTTCGTCGGGATGGTGGCGAGCTACCACCTCGACGTCTCGTCCGGTGCGGCCGTGGTGCTCATGGGGGCGGCGCTGTTCGCCGTCGTGTTCGCCGCCACCGGCACCCGCGGCCGGCGCCGCGTCGACGCGGTGGACGCCGCGCCGCCCGGCTGAGCGCAGCCAGGGAGGGCCGCGCCCGTCCGGCCCGCACGCCGCGTCAGTCGTCGTCGGCGTCGGGCTCGAGCAGGTCCTTGCGCAACACGATCCGCCGGCCGCCGCGCTCGACCCGCCACTCGTCGGCGGCCGCGTCGAGCACCGCCGCCGCGATCGCCGGCACCGCGGCGCGTCCCCCGGCCGCGACGGTCGACGGCCGCCGTCCGGCCCGGGATCGGTGAGGTCGATGCCGACGACCAGCGCCGTGTCGGTGATGTCGAACGTCACCGTCAGCGTGCCGTCACCATCGGGCTCGGGGGCGAGCAGCGCCGCGGCCTCGCCGACCGCGAGCTGGATCTGCTCGACCTCGTGGTACGTGAAGCCGGCGCGGGTGGCCAGGCCAGCGGCCCCCGCACGGGCGATGCGCACCGCGGAGGTGGCGGCCGGCACCGAGAGGCGTATCCGTTCCGTCGCTGTGGGCTCCACGCCGCGGCGGAGGATAGTGGGGGTCGCCCGCGGCAGCCCGTACGCCGAGGTCAGCCCTGCCGATCCGGTGGGACGACACGCGCCGGATCGACGTCGGTGCGCTCGCCCATGTACACGGGATGGCGGATGCGGCCCTCGGATGTGATCTCGCCGTAGGAGATCTCGACCACCACCTCGGGCCGGACCCAGTGCGCCCCCTTGCGGTGCAGCGCCGGTGGCGGGGGATCGAACGGGCAGTCGGGGGTGGCGAGCGGCGCCAGCCGGCGACCCATGCGGGCGAGCTCGGGGACCGTGAACCCGGACCCGACCCGGCCGGCGTACCGGAGCACGCCGTCGCCGGGGCGGTCGTACGCGCCGACGAGCAGCGACCCGAGACCGCCCTCGCGGTTTCCGGCCCCGCCGCTCCACCCGCCGACGACCCACTCGTCGTGCCGGCGCACCTTGACCTTCACCCACTGGCGGGTGCGGGCGCCGGGCACGTACGGAGCGTCGCGGCGCTTGGCCACGACGCCCTCGAGGCCCTGCCTGTCGGCTGCGGCCAGCAGGTCCTCGCCGTCGTCGTACACCCTCGCCACGTCGATCCCGGCGGGCAGGTCGTCGGCGATCTGGTCGAGGAGGTGCCGGCGCTCGTGCCAGGGCCGCGCCACCACGTCGTGGCCCCCCAGGCGCAAGAGGTCGAACACCACGTAGGCGACGGGAACGTCGACCGCCCGGCGCGCCGCGTCGGCCGCCGAGGTCACGTGCATGCGATGTTGCAGGCGCTCGAAGCTGGGGCGCCCCGCCTCGTCGAGCGCCACCACCTCACCGTCGAGCACGGCGTCGAGCGGCGCGAGCGCGGCGGGGAGCGAGGCGAGCTCGGGGAACGAGACGGCGACGTCGCGGCCGGTCGTGCTCCAGGCCCGCAACCGGTCGGGCGTGACGTCGGCGAGCACGCGCATGCCGTCCCACTTGATCTCGTAGACCCACCCGTCGCCCGTGGGCAGCGGGCCACTGGTGGCCTTCATGGGGGGGACCGCCACGGGCGGCAGCCTATGAGGCGGGACGGATGGCGCATCGACCTCGGCCGGGCCGGACGTCGTCCGGTCCGCCCGAGGTCACCGTGTCATCGAGTGCGGGGGCGGGCCAGCGCGGCCTGCCAGGTCTTCGCAGGTCGGCCGAGGTAGTAGGCGGGGGTCTGTCGAGATCGTGTGCGCTTCATGGGTAGGAGCGTCGCGCGCACCGCTTGACGACGGCTCACCGATTGCTTGGGACCGCATCGCAGGCGACCGCGTCGTGGGCGGCGGCTCAGGCGTCGGTGGGTGCGTCCTCGGGGGTGCCGTCGTCGTTCTCGCCGTCCTCGACGAACGTCACCGTGAGGTCGAGCTCGTCGGCGCCCCGGACGACGTGGACGGTGAGCTCGGCGCCCACGTCCGGGTCGGCCAGCGCCGACTCGAGGTCGGCGGGGCCGGAGACGTCGCGATCGCCCACCATCGTGATCAGGTCGCCGGTCACCAGGCCGGCAACGGCGGCCGGGCTGTCGTCGGCGACGCCCCGTACCAGGGCGCCGTCCCGGTCGGGCAGGCCGACCGCCCGACGCATGCGTCGGGCGGCGCTGGCGGGTGCGATGCCGACGCCGAGCACCCGGCGGTGCGGCGCCTGGCCGGCCGCGAGGTCGTCGACGCGACGGCGCAGCGCCTCGCCGACGGGTTGGGCGAGCGCGAGGCCGTCGCCGAGGCGCAGGGTGGTGAGACCCACGATGCGACCATCGCCGTCGACCACCGGGCTGCCCGACGTGCCCTTGCCCAGCGGCGCGGTGTGCTCGATGGCCCCGGTGACCAGCCGGCCGCGCGGTCCGCGGAACGACCGGTCGACCGCCGACACCGTGCCCTGGGTGACGCGCCGGCCGCCCGGGATGGCCGCCACCGCGTAGACCGCCGTGCCCTCGGCCGGAGCGGCCTCCGCCCAGGCGGGCGGGGCGATGCCGGCGGTGTCGACGGCGAGCACGGTCAGGTCGCCATCGGGGTCGACGGCGGTGGCCCGGCCCTGGGTCGCCCGCCCGTCGGCGAAGGTCACCTCGGTGGTGCGGTCGCGGAGGTTGTGGGCGTTCGTGGCGACCAGGCCCTCGCCCACGACGATGCCGCAACCTCGGCCGCCGCCGCGCCCGATGCGGACGACGGCGGGTGCGACGGCGTCGGCCACCCGCTGGGCCGCCGTCCGCTCGCCGCCGGTGCTCGCTGACTCGCTCATCCCTGGTTCCTCCGTCTGCTGTCCTCGGTGCCGTTGTATCGGTAGTGACTTGCAAATAGCAAGTGACGATCTGGAGGACGCTACTCTTTGCGCATGTCGCCCCGGCCGCGCCCGCCCGGATCCTCCCGGCGCGGGCCGATCGCCCCGTCCGTCGCGCCCCCGGCCCCCGCCGACGCCGCCCTCGTCCGCGCCGCCGAGGTGATGGGCGACCGCTGGTCGCTGCTCGTCGTCGCCCGCCTGCTCCACGGGCCCCGCCGCTTCGGCGAGCTGCTCGACGAGCTCGACGGCCTGGCCCCGAACATCCTGTCGCGGCGGCTGGCCCGCCTCGAAGCGGACGGCCTCGTGGTCGGCGAGCCGTACTCGACCCGGCCCGTCCGCCACGCGTACCGCCTCACCGCCCCCGGCGCGGAGCTGGTCGATGCCCTGCGCATGCTGGCGGGATGGGCGGCCGGGCGCGCCGGCGGCGACGACCCCGGCGTGCCTCGGCACGGCGCCTGCGGCTCGGCCCTGACGGCACGGTGGTACTGCCCGACGTGCGAGCGTTCCGTCGATGCCCCGCACGCGCCCCAGGCCCCCGGTGACGCCGCCGCACACCCGGCGGACGGCCCGACCCCCGGCGACGGGCTCGTCTGGCTCTGACCGCGTTCCGGTCGAGCGGGACCGCATCTCCCGACGGTCCGAGCGGTCACGGACGCGGGCGGCGCGAACGTCCGGTCGACCCCGCGCGGAGGGCTAGCGTCCTAGCTTCGGCGGAGACTTCATCCCAGAGGAGCACATTCGATGTCCCAGGTCAGTCCCGGCTGGTATCCGGATCCGTCCGGACGCTTCGCCCAGCGGTACCACGACGGCACCCGGTGGACCGAACACGTCGCAGACGCGGGCGGCCAGCGCAGCGTCGACAACCCCGAGGGCCAGTCCGCGCCGGCCGCCAACCCGTACGGGGGCGAGCAGCAGGCCAGCGGCCAGAGCTGGGGCCCCCAGGGTGGCTACGCCCAGCAGCCCCAGCAGCCCCAGCAGCCCCAGCAGTCGAGCGGCGAGGGATGGCCGGCCCAGGGCGGCCAGCCCGGCTACGGCGGCCAGCCCGCCGACCAGGGCTACGGCCAGCAGGGCTACGGCCAGCCGTCGAGCGGGCAGGGCTGGCCCGCCCAGGGCGCGCAGCCGTCGAGCGGCCAGGGGTGGCCGGCCCAGGGCGGCCAGCAGCAGCAGGGCTACGGCCAGCAGGGCTATGGCCAGCAGGGCTACGGGCAGCAGGGCTACGGCCAGCAGCCGGGCGGATTCGGTCAGCCCGCGTACGGCTACGGCTCCTCGACCAGCGGTGGCATCACGCCGACCATCGGCCTGATCGTCGGCGGCGTCGGCGCCCTGTTCGTCCTCCTGTCGCTGTTCGTCCTCGACTTCATCAAGGTCAGCGGAGGCGGCTTCTCCGACAGCGGCCCGTTGGGCGACGCCAACGGTGAGGGCGTTCCGGCGCAGCTCGACCTCTACTCGAGCATCGGTCGCATCCTCGGCCTGCTCGTGGTGGTGGCGGCCATCCTCGCCATCCTCAAGCTGCCGCAGATCCCTCAGCTCAACAACATCCCGAACCTGCCGATCATCGCCGCCGCGGTGTGCGGTGTGTTCGCGCTGTGGCACCTGCTGGCGATGTTCGCCAAGCCCGAGGTGCCGGGCGGGTTCGAGATCTCGACCTCGCCGGCCATCGGGGCCTGGGTCGGCCTGATCGGCTGGATCGCGCTGGCCGCCGGCCAGTTCCTGACCCAGCCGGTGGGCAACAAGCGCTGACCGGCGCACCGACCGCACGACGGGCCCCGCGGCGCGCACGACGCCTGCGGGGCCCTGCCGCGTCCGGGGCCCCGGACGCCCCGCGCACCGGCGGCTACGGCTCGGGGCACCCCGGCGACTACCGTCCCCTGACACACCGTCAGGAGCGGTCTCCCTGACGGCACGTCGATCCCGAGGGGGCACCGTGCCGACCACGCAGTTCAACCTGGCCGATGCGTTCGAGACGGTCGCCGGGGTCAACCCCGACCGCGAGTGCCTCATCTGGGGCGACAAGCGGCTGACGTTCTCGCAGGTCGCCGACCGCAGCCGGCGCCTCGGCGCCTACCTGCGCAGCCGGGGCCTGGGCGCCCAGACCGAGCGAGCCGAGCTGGCCGGTCACGAGTCGGGCCAGGACCACCTCGGCATCTACCTCTACAACGGCAACGAGTACATCGAGTCGATGATCGGCGCCTTCATGGGCCGCGTGGCGCCGTTCAACGTGAACTACCGCTACGTCGCCGACGAGCTGCTCTACCTGCTCGACAACTCGCAGTGCCGGGCGCTCGTCTACCACGCCGCCTTCGCCCCCACCCTGGCCGAGATCCGCGGGCAGCTCCCCCGGTTGGAGGTGCTGATCCAGGTGGCCGACGACTCGGGCCACGACCTGCTCCCCGGTGCCGTCGACTACGAAGCGGTGCTGGCCGAGACCGAGCCGACGATCGACGAGCGCCCCACGTCCGACGATCTCTACATCCTCTACACGGGCGGCACCACCGGCATGCCGAAGGGCGTGCTGTGGCGCCAGCACGACATCTTCCTGTCGGCCATGGGCGGCCGGAACATCCTCACCCAGGAGCGGGTGGAGACGTACGACGACCTGGCGGCCCAGGCGGCGGCGTTCCCCGAACCACTCAAGTTCTTCATCATCCCGCCGCTGATGCACGGGGCCGCCCAGTGGGTGGCCTTCATCGCGCTGAACAACGGCCACGCCCTCGTCCTGCCTCCGGACACCACGAGGTTCGACCCGGCCGAGGCCTGGCGCACCATCGAGGCCGAGCGCTGCACGACCCTCACCGTCGTCGGCGATGCCATCGCCCGACCCCTGGTCGAGGAGCTCGAGTCGGGCAGCTACGACACCAGCTCGCTGCTGAGCGTGGGCAACGGCGGCGCGCCGCTCACCCCGACCATCAAGCAGCGTCTGCTCGAGCAGCTCCCCGACATCTTCCTCACCGATGCCGTGGGCTCGTCCGAGACCGGCGCCCAGATGAGCCACATGTCCAGCGCCGCCGACACGTCGAGCGGGCGCTTCAACCCGGGTCCCGGCACGGTCGTCGTCAGCGAGGACCTCGACAAGGTGCTCGAGCCGGGCCACGACGGCATCGGATGGCTCGCCCAGACGGGTTGGGTGCCGCTCGGCTACTTCGCCGACCCCGACAAGACGGCCCGCACGTTCCCCGTCATCGACGGCGTGCGCTACTCGGTGCCGGGCGACCGGGCGCGGCTGCTGCCCGACGGTGAGGTCGAGCTGCTCGGCCGCGACTCGGTGACGATCAACTCGGGCGGCGAGAAGATCTTTGCCGAGGAGGTCGAGCGGGCCATCGCCGGCCACCCGGCGGTGCACGACGTGGTGGTCGTCGGGCGCCCCAGCGAGCGGTGGGGTCAGGAGGTCGTGGCCCTCGTCGAGCTGTCCGACGGCCAGACCGCGACCGCCGACGACATCGTCACCCACGCCGCCCAGCACGTCGCCCGGTACAAGCTGCCGAAGGACGTGCTGTTCCTCGACGTCATCCAGCGCAGCCCGTCGGGCAAGGCCGACTACCGCTGGGCCAAGGCCCAGGTGCAGGACACCGGCGCCTGAGCACGCGCCGGCCGAATCCGCACCGCATCGGGTGGGGTCCGGTCAGGTCCCATGACGCGACGAGGCCCCGGGGGATTCCCCGGGGCCTCGGGCGTTCGTGGCCGGTGCCGGCCCCGGCCCCGGCCGGCCGGCGCCTCAGACGGCGGCGGCGGCGTTGCGGCGCTTGGCTGCGACGGCGGTGACCACGCCACCGACGGCGGCGAGGGCAAGACCGATGCGGGCGAGCGGCAGCGACGAGTCGTCGCCGGTGCGGGGCAGGGCGCCTCCATCGGCTCCGGCACTCGTGCCGTCAGCCGCGACCACGTTGATGCTCACCGTCAGCGTGAGCGGCGTGTCGTCGGCCGCCGTGCCCTGGGCGACGATCGTGTGGGCGCCGAGCGACGTGCTGGCGGGGATGGTGGCCGACATGCTGGCGACACCCGCGGCGTCGGCCGCGGTGGTGCCGAGCAGCACGGACTCGGGGTTCAGGGTCACCGTGACGTCGGACCCGGCGACGAACGTCTGCGCCACGATGTCGATGGTCTGGCCCGGCGTCGGCGTCGTGTCGCTGACCGTCAGGCTGTTCGCGGCCGGGGGGTACTGCTGCGCGGCCGCCGGGGCCGCCAAGAACACCAGGACAACGGCCGCCGCCACGACCACTCGCTTCACCATCTGTCCGTCTCCTGCGTTGCCGCACGGAGGCACGCGCCCCCAACCGTTCTGTCCGTGAGCGACCCTAACACGCGTGCTTGCCTGCACAAGCGGTCGCGGTCGGTGAGTTCGCGGTCCCTTAACCCACGCGTCGTGACCGCCCCCGTTCTCCCACGTGAAAGCCTACGCTGACTCCGACGGGCCCCGCCTGCGGGGGTGTAGCTCAGCTGGCAGAGCGGCCGCCTTTTAAGCGGATGCGCGAGGGTTCGAGGCCCTCCACCCCCACCCCTGTGACGCGATGCGTACGCTAAGGCCGTGGACGACGACGACGCCCGCCGCCACCTCACCGACGAGCGCGACCGCCTGCAGCGGCTGCGGGCGACGCTCGACGGCGAGCACCTCGACGCCGAGCCCGAGGAGGACGCCTCGGGCGAGCTGTCGCACGCCGGGCAGCACCTGGCCGACGCGGCCAGCGACGCGTTCGAGCGCGAGAAGGAGTTCGCCCTGCTCGATCAGGTCGAGTCCGATCTCGCCGCCGTCGACCGCGCCCTCGAGCGCCTGTCGAACGGCGCCTACGGGCGGTGCGACGCGTGCGGAGAGCCGATCGCGGATGCCCGCCTCGAGGTCGTGCCCGCCGCGCGCTTCTGCGTCGAGCACCAGGCGGACGTCGAGACCTGAGCCTCGCGGGTCCGCCCTCAGATCTGGTTGGGGACGGTGGTGTCCTCGGGGGCGGACAGCAGGACACGCTCGCCCAGGCGCAGCGCAGGCCCCGGGCCCACGTCGAGCCAACGCCCCTCGGTGTTGGCGAGGCGGGCGAACTCCTCGCCGAGGTGCGCCTCGACGGCGTACACGAGGCCACCGTGAGTGACCACCAGGACCTCGCCGCCGGGCACCTCGGCCGCGATCCGGTGCAGGGCCCGCACCGCCCGGTCCACGAGCGCCTCGTCGGCCTCCCAGCCGGGTGGGCGGCGGCCGTCGTCGAGGTAGCCGGGGAACCGGGCGGCGATCTCGGCGCGCGTCAGCCCCGAGAACCCGCCCGCGTCGCGCTCGCGCAGGTCGGGGTCGAGCACCACCGGTCCGACGCCGAGGTCGCCGGCGATGATCGTGGCGGTCTCGACCGCCCGCTGCAGGTCCGACGCCCACACCGCGTCCACCGTGCCGAGGGCGCGGGCCGCCTCGCGGGCCTGGAGGCGGCCGAGGTCGGTGAGCGGGGGATCGGCCTGCCCCTGCCAGCGCCCGATGGCGTTCCACTCGGACTGCCCGTGCCGGACGAGCAGCATGCGGGTGGACGCGGCCGCGTCGGGAGAAGGCGGGGTCATGGGCATGGGACGCTAGAGGATCGCGGGCGCGGGCTCGGCCTCGGAGGGCCGCGCCACTATCCTGCATGGGCGTTCACTGGGGAGCGCCGCGGAGCGCGTCGCTCCGCCGCCGTCCCGCCGCTCGAGGAGACGACCCACGATGGCCCTGCCGCTCGACAAGCTGGGCAGCACCTACGGCCCGTTCACCACGGAGATCGACGGCGACCGCGCTCGCGCCTACGCGGCGGCGACCAACGACCCCAACCCCGCCTACGAGGCCGGCAAGCTGGCGCCGCCCGTGTTCGGGGTGGTGCCGGTGTGGAGCACCATGTTCGAGGCGGTCGGCGACGTGGTCCCGGGCGAGGCGGCCATGTTCATCGTGCACGGCGAGCAGGACATGCACTTCCACCAGCCGCTCGTGCCGGGCCGGTCGATCACCACGACCGCCAGCCCCCACAGCGTGCGGGTCGGGGGCTCGGGCACCCGCCTCACGGTCGAGGTGGGCAGCGCCGACGCCGAGACGGGCGAGCCGGTCCTCACCCAGTACGTGACGATCTTCATCCGGGGCCTGTCCGACGGCGAGTCGGGTGGTCCGGCCAAGCCGGCGCACGACTTCCCCGAGGCGGCCCGGGCCCGCGAGGTGGGCGAGCACTCGGTCCACGTCGACGACGACCAGACCTTCCGGTACCGCGACGCCTCGGGCGACATGATGCCGATCCACGTCGACGACGACTTCGCCCGGTCGGTGGGGCTACCCGGCATCATCGCCCACGGCCTGTGCACGATGGCGATGTGCAGCCAGTCGGTGATCGCCACCGTCGCCGACGGCGATCCCACCCGCCTGCGCCGGCTCGCCGTGCGGTTCGCGGCCAACGTGTTCCCCGGCAACGACGTCGTGACGACCGTGTACGAGGTCGGCCCGGCCGACGGCGCCACGGTCTACGCGTTCGAGGCCGCCAGCGACGGCGCGCTCGTCGTCAAGCACGGCCTGGCCGAGGTGGTCTGACCGAGGGTGGCCGTGCTCCGGCTCTTCGCTCAGGCCCGCGAGGCCGCAGGCACCGGCCGTGACCTGGTCGACGGCGCCACCGTCGACGAGGTCCTGTCCGAGGCGCGCGCCCGCTACGGCCCCGGCTTCGCGGCGCTTCTCGGATCGTGCCGGGTGTGGCTGAACGGCGAGCAGGCGGCCGGGGCCGACCCGGTGCGCGCCGACGACGAGGTGGCCGTGATGCCCCCGGTGTCCGGAGGCGCCGCGTGAGCGACCGCGACATCCCCGACGCCTGGTGGGGCGACGAGTCACCGATCGGTACCGACCGACGGCGCGAGCGCGTCGCCGGCGGGAACGGATCCGCTCGCAACGGCGCAGCGCGGCCCGGTGCCGGCGCCGCCGGCCGACCCGTGGGCACCCGCCGATCTGCCCGACCCCGGCCCGGCCCCGACGCCGCCCCCCGACCCGCGGCCCGTCGCCGCGCCGGGTCCGGTCGGCGACCGCGCCCCTCGGCGTGGGCCTCCGGTCGTGGAGCCCGGGCCGCCGTCGTCGGCGCCACGCCAGATGTTCGTCCCCCCGCCCGAGGAGCTGCCCCCGTTCGAGGACGAGCTCGTCGGGGCGGCCGTGGCCCCCCCGCTGCACCGTGACGACCCCATCCCCGACGCCCCGGTCCTCGCCGCCGGCGCCACGAGCCCCCCGCCGGCGGTGGGCCACACCCCGCCGGACACCCGCCCGGCGCGCCCGCGGCCGACGCGCATCGACCGCAAGCGGCTGGCCGTCGTCTACGACATCGACGGCCCACCGCGTCCGCCTCGGCGTGGCGTGGTTCGTCGGCGCCCTCGCCGCCACCGTGGTCAGCCCGTACACCGCCGCGGTGGCGTTCGCGATCGCCGCGGGCTTCGCCGGTCGCCAGATCGTGCGGGCGTGGGGCTCGGTGAGCTGGCAGGCCGATGTCGCCGCGGGGATCGCCGCGCTCCCGGTCCTGGCCGCGGCCGTGGCCGGCGCGCCCGGTGCCATCGGAGCCGCGGTGCTCGGCGTCGTGGTCGCGATCGGTGCGGCGTGCTCGCCGGACGGCGCTCGATTCCCCGGTGGCGGCGGCCGCCTGGCCGCCGCCGGCATCATGGTGCTGGCCCTCGTCCCCGCGCTCGGCGCCGCCTCCGTCGTCCTGGTCCGGGCCCACTCCATGATCGCGGCGGTCGTGCTGGTCCTCGTGGCGAGTGCCTACGAGCTCGGCGACTACATCGTGGGCTCGGGGGCGTCGAACCCCGTCGAGGGCCCGCTCGCCGGCATGACCACCGCGACGCTCGTTGCGCTGCCGCTGGCCCTCGTTCTGGTCGAGCCCTACGACACCGGCGGTGTGGCGCTGCTGGTGTTCGCTGCCCTGGCCTGCCCGTTCGGGCAGATCGTGGCGTCGGCCGCGCTGCCCGGTGCCGGCGCACCCGCCCCGGCGTTGCGGCGCATCGACACGCTGGTGGTGCTGGCCCTCATCTGGGCCGCGGCCGCCGCGGCCTTCTGAGCCGGCGGCCTGCGGCCCGACGCGCCGGAGCCCGGCACGCGGCCGGGCTCCGATGGCGACGGATGGGCCGTTGTGGGTCAGCCCGAGAAGCCTGCTGTCAGGCCTTCGCCAGGTTCTCCGCGGCGAACTCCCAGTTCACCAGGTTGGTGAGCCACGTCTCGATGTACGCCGGGCGGGCGTTCTGGAAGTCGAGGTAGTAGGCGTGCTCCCAGACGTCGAGCGTCAGGATGGCCGTCTTGCCGTGCTTGAGCGGCAGGTCGGCGTCCTTCGTCTGCAGGATCTCGAGGCCGTCGTCGCCCTTGGCGAGCCAGGTCCAGCCCGAGCCGAACAGCGTCTTGGCCTTGTCGGTGAAGGTCTGCTTGAACTCGTCGACCGACCCGAACGCCTGCTCGATGGCGGTCTTCAGGTCGCCGTCGGGGTCGCCGCCGCCACCGGGCGACATGGAGCTCCAGAAGAACGTGTGGTTCCACACCTGGGCCGAGTTGTTGAAGAGGCCCCCGGGCTCGGCGGCGAGGATGATCTCCTCGAGCGACTTGCCCGCGTACTCGGTGCCGTCGACGAGGCCGTTGAGGTTCGTGACGTAGGTCTGGTGGTGCTTGCCGTAGTGGAAGTTGAGCGTCTGCTCGCTCATGTGCGGCGCCAGCGCGTCCTTCTCGTACGGCAGCGGAGGAAGCTCGAAAGCCATCGGCTCTCCTTGGGGTCGTGGGCGAACCGCTCCGAAGCTACCCGCAGCGCAGATGCGCTGACACACGTTCCTTGCCGACCCCCTGACGAACCGGAAACCCCATCTGTTGCGTCGGGAATCAGTTCCCCCGGAACGGTGTTCTCCAACTGATGGTGCGCCGACTCGCTGTCCTCTCTCTGCACACGTCGCCCTTGGCCCAACCCGGCGCCGGCGACAGTGGCGGCATGAACGTGTACGTGCGCGAGCTCGTGTCGGCGCTGGCCCAGGCCGGCGTGACCAGCGACGTGTACACCCGGCGGTGGGCGCCCGACCTTCCCGACGTGGTCGAGGTCGAGCCCGGGTTCCGCGTCGTGCACGTGCCCGCCGGCCCCGTCGACCTGCCCAAGGAGGCGCTTCCCGAGGTGGTCGACGAGTTCGCCGAGGGCGTGCTCGACCGGCTGGTCACCGCCCCCGACCTCGACGGCGTCGAGGCGCTGCACGCCAACTACTGGCTGTCGGGCGTGGCCGGCCACCGGCTCAAGCACGAGCTCGACCTGCCGCTGGTGTCGACGTTCCACACGCTCGCCCGGGTGAAGGCCGAGACGGGCGACCGCGAGCCCCAGCGGCGCGTCGACGCCGAGGCCGAGGTCATCGGCTGCTCCGATGTGATCCTCGCCAACTGCACTGCCGAGGCGGCGCAGCTCGAGCGGCTCTACGGCGCCGATCCCGCCCGCATCGAGATCGTGGCCCCCGGGGTGATCCACGCCTTCTTCTCGCCCGGCGACCGGGCCGGCGCCCGCGCCGCGCTGCCCCAGGTCCACCCGACCGACGGTCCGGTGCTCCTGTTCGTCGGCCGCATCCAGCCCCTGAAGGGGCTGGGCGTCGCCATCCGGGCGCTGGCCGAGCTCGACGATCCGACGGCGGTGCTGCTCGTGGTCGGCGGGGCCAGCGGCACCGATGGCCGCCCCGAGGTCGAGCGCATCGAGAAGTTGGCCGCCGATCTGGGGGTGAGCGACCGCGTGCGGTTCGCCGCCCCGCAGCCGCACCACATGCTGTCGACGTACTACCGGGCCGCCGACGTCGTGCTGGTGCCGAGCCGCAGCGAGTCGTTCGGGCTGGTGGCGCTCGAGGCGGCCGCGTGCGGGACCCCGGTGGTCGCCGCCGCGGTCGGCGGCCTGCGCACCCTCGTGGACCACGGGCGGACGGGGTTCCTGGTCGAGGGGCGCGATCCCGCGGTGTTCGCGGCGTACGCCGAGCAGATCCTCACCAACCCACCGCTCGCCGCCCAGCTGGGGGCGCAGGCGGCGGCACGCGCCCGCGAGTTCACGTGGTCGACCGCGGCCGGTCGCCTGCGGCGCATCTACGCGGACCTCGCGGCCCGCTCGCTCGTCACCTGCACCGACTGAGGTCGAGCGCGTCGGGCCCGCCGGTAGCGTGCGCGCCATGACGCAGCGACCCTCGTCGGACACCGAGCTGGCCGCCCTCGCCGCGCGGGTGGAGGCCTGGCTGGCGGTGCAGCGCACCGAGAACCCCGTGGTCGCGGCCGTCGAGCGCGACGAGGAGTCGGGCGAGCGTCGGTGGTTCGTGCGGGTGCGGGGCGAGGCCAAGGACGTGTTCACGATCTGGTTCCACCTCGACCAGCGCACGCTGCGCTACGAGACCTATGTGATGCCCGCGCCCGAGGAGAACGCCGGGCGGCTCTACGAGTACCTGCTGCGGCAGAACTCCAAGCTCTACGGCGCGGCGTTCGGCATCGGGGTCGAGGACGCGGTCTTCCTGACGGGGCAGCTCGGCAACGACGCCATCGACGACGACGAGCTCGACCGCGTGCTCGGGTCGCTGTACGTGTGGGTCGAGCGGTTCTTCCCGACGGCCATCCGCATCGGCTTCGCCTCGCGGTTCACGCCTTGAACACTTTCAGCCTGTTTCATTGATTATCAGTGCACCGACGGCTAGGTTCGTGCCCCGGAGCCGCGGCCCCGCGGGCGACCACGATCGGGGAAGTCGTCGGGGCGACCGTCGGGGTCGCGGCCCCGCCGGGCATCCGCTCTAACGTCGCCGGCATGGCGATGCCCAAGCTCCAGGTGATCGGCGGCGGGAAGATGGGTGAGGCGCTGCTCGCGGGCCTCGTGGCCGGCGGGTGGGCGCCCGTCGACGAGGTGCGCGTCGTCGAGCGGCTGCCGGGGCGGGCGGCCGAGCTGGCCGAGCGGTTCCCCGGGCTCGACGTCGGCGCCGACGTCGCGCCCGCCGCGGGCCACGTGCTGGCCGTGAAGCCGGCCGACGTGGCGGGCGCCTGCCAGGCGCTGGCCGACGGCGGGTCGACGGCACCGGTGCTGTCGATCGCCGCCGGGGTCACGCTCGCCCGCCTCGAGGCCGCGCTGGCGCCGGGCACCCCTGTCGTCCGGGCGATGCCCAACACCCCTGCGCTGGTGGGGGCCGGGGCCGCCGCGGTCGCCCCCGGGGCTGCGGCGGGCGAGGCCGACATGGCCTGGGCCGAGGAGGTGCTCGGCGCGGTGGGCACCGTCGTGCGCGTCGACGAGGGCTCGCTCGATGCGGTGACCGGGCTCTCGGGGTCGGGCCCCGCGTACGTGTTCCTCGTGGCCGAGGCGCTGATCGAGGGCGGCGTGCTGGCCGGGCTGCCCCGCCCCGTGAGCCAGGCCCTCGCCGTCCGCACGCTGCTCGGCGCGGCCCGGCTTCTCGACGAGTCGCCCGACGGGCCCGAGGCTCTGCGGGCCGCCGTGACCTCCCCCGGTGGGACGACGGCCGCCGGGCTGCGGGCGCTCGAGGGCCATGGGGTGCGGGCCGCCTTCATGGACGCGGTCATGGCCGCCACCGAGCGCAGCCGCGCACTCGGCGCGGGCTGAGGCGCGACAGCGGCACCTCCTCCCCGCACCCCACACGCCGCCACTGTCCTCACCAGCCACGCTTGCGTACAGTGACCGCAGCGGAGTTGGAAGGGGTCTTCCACATGGCTGTGTCGCGCGCCCGGTTCCTGACCCCGCAGGAGGTCGCCGACCTGCTGCGGGTCTCGTCGATGACCGTCTACCGGCTGATCAAGGCCGGTGAGATGCGCGCGGTGCGTGTCGGCAAGGCCTACCGCATCCTCGAAGACGACGTCGATGCCTACCTCGCCGCCCGGTTCACCCAGGCTGGCTGAGGGCCGGCCGCCCGTCCTCACCTCCCCGCTTCGCTCCCACGGCGTCCGCTCCGGCACACTCGGGGCCGCATGTCCCCGCGCTTCGACACGATCAGCTTCCTGTCCGACTACGGCACCAGCGACGAGTTCGTCGGGGTGGTCAAGTCGGTCATCCGCTCGATCGCGCCGCACGTCACGGTCGTCGACATCACCCACGACATCCGCCCCTACGACACCAAGGGCGCGTCACTGGCCCTCGCCCGCAGCGTCCAGTACCTGTGCCCCGGGGTCGTGCTCGGCATCGTCGATCCGGGCGTCGGCACCGACCGGCGGGCCGTGGCGATCGAGGTGGGCGACGGCCAGTCGTTCCTGGTCGGGCCCGACAACGGGATGCTCGCCTCGGCGGTCGGCATGGTCGGGGGCGCCACCGGCGCGGTCGAGCTGACCAACACCGAGTACCACCTGCCCGCGCCCGGCCCGACGTTCGCGGGCCGCGACATCTTCGCCCCGGCGGCCGCCCACCTGTGCGCCGGCGTGCCCCTCGACGAGCTCGGCCCGAGGGTCGACCCGCACGAGCTGGTCCCCGGCATCGTGCCTCTGCCCCGCGACGAGGCGGGCACGATCATCGGCGAGATCCTGTGGGTGGACCGGTACGGCAACTGCCAGATCAACGTCGACCCCGAGGCCGTCGAGACGTGGGGAGCCCGCGTGCAGCTCCGGTGGACCCGGCCCCGCGAGGGCGTGCGCACCGCGGTCCGCGCCGCGACGTACGGCGAGCTGCAGCCCAGCCAGGTGGGCCTGGTGGTCGACAGCTACGGGCTGCTCGCCGTCTCCGTCGCCCGAGGCTCGGCCTCCGAGACGTTGGGCCTCGAGGCGGGCGACGAGATCACCCTCGTGCCGCTCGACGACCGCGACGCCGAGCCCGCCGGCGACGGCGAGGCCGGGCGCGGCCACTCGTCCCCCGTCACCCTCCAGCCCCGAAGGCCGTCATGAGACCCGGAACCACGATCGTCCTCGCCATCCTCCTCGCGCTGATCCTCGGGGCCTCCGCCATCCAGCTGCTCCTCTTCGCCCGGTAGCCCCGTCAGGAGGCCGCGGGAGCGGAACGTGCGGGTCCGCCGCCAGTCTCCTGCAAGAATTCGCCCACATGAACCTGGCGACCATCGTCGAGGGGCACGACGCCGACCGCCCCGCGCTCGTCAGCCGCGGGCGGGTCACCACCTACGGCACGCTCCGCGACCAGGTCGCCTGCATGCGAGGCGGCCTCGGCGGGCCGGGGCATCGCGCCCGGCGACCGGGTGGCGATCGTCGCCGCCAACAACTGGTACTTCGTGGCGGCCTACCTGGCCGTGCTCGGCGTGGGGGCGATCGCCGTCCCGCTGAACCCGCAGAGCCCGGCGGCCGAGATCGAGCGCGAGCTCGCAGACACGGGCGTGAAGCTCACGCTCGTGGACCCGGCGGGCCGCCAGGTGGTCGACGCCGTCGATCCCTCGGCGGTTCCCGGCTACGAGGGCGACGTCGACGTGGCCGACCTGCTCGCCGCCGATCCGGCCCCTCTGGTCGATCGCGCTCCCGACGACGTGGCCGTGCTGCTGTTCACCAGCGGGACGGTGGGCGCACCCCGCCCGGCGATGCTCACGCACGGGAACCTGTCGGCCAACCTCGACCAGATCCTCGCCAACCCGTCCCGCCCCGACGGCGTCGACGACGTGGCGCTGGCGGTGCTGCCGCTGTTCCACGTGTTCGGGCTCAACGCCCTGCTCGGGCTGACGTTGCGGGTCGGCGGGACCGTCGTCCTCGTCGAGCGGTTCGATCCGCACTCGACGCTGGCCACCGTGGCCGAGCACGGCGTGACCGTGCTGAGCGGGGTGCCGACCATGTGGGCGGCCTGGGCCGAGCTGCGCGACGCACCGCTCGACGCCTTCGCCAGCGTGCGCTACGCGGTGTCCGGTGCCGCCCCGCTCGACCCGGCCACGCGGCGGGCGGTGCGTGACCGGTTCGGGCTCGACCTGACCGAGGGCTACGGCCTGACCGAGGCGTCGCCGGCGGTGACGAGCGGCCTGGGCCACGACGCCCCCGACGGCAGCATCGGGGTGCCGTTGCCCGGCGTCGAGGTGCGCCTGGTCGACGGCGAGGGCGAGGACGCCCTGGTGGGCGACCCCGGCGAGGTCTGGGTGCGGGGGCCGAACGTCTTCCCCGGCTACTGGGGCGACGACGAGGCCACCGCGGCCGCGCTGACCCCCGACGGCTGGCTGCGGACGGGCGACACCGCGGTCGTCGACGACGACGGGTTCCTGTGCCTCGTCGACCGCACGAAGGACGTGATCATCGTGTCGGGCTTCAACGTGTTCCCCGGGGAGGTCGAGGACGTGCTCGCCGGCCACCCGGCGGTCGAGGCCGCGGCGGTGGTCGGGGTGCCGCACCCCCACTCGGGCGAGGCGGTGCGCGCCTACGTGGTGGTGCGTGAGGGGTGCCATGTCGACGAGGACGCCCTCGTCGACCACGCCGGTCGGCACCTCGCCCGGTACAAGTGTCCGTCGAGCGTCGCCTTCGTCGACGAGCTGCCCCACGGGTTGACGGGGAAGCTGCTGCGCCGCGCGTTGCGCTGACACCGGATCGCCCTCCCGACCCGACCGGCCGCAGGCCGCATCGTGACCGCCGTCCACCATCGCCCGGCCACCGAGCTGATGGCGCTCCTCGCCTGGCGTGACACCCGTGTGCGTGCCGGTGCGGCCGCGCTACGTGCCCGACAGCGCAGGCGCAGGTCACGCCGCTGTGCTTGTGAGCACGTGAACAAGCGGCGGTAGCATCCCGCCGTATGGCTGAGGGCAAACGGCACGTCCGCAAGATCCCCGAGGCGACCGTGACCCGCCTGCCGATCTACCTGCGCAGCCTGCTCGAGGCCGCGGGCGACGGCACGCCCACGATCTCGTCCGAGCGCCTCGCCGAGCTGTCGGGGTTCAACGCCGCCAAGGTCCGCAAGGACCTCAGCTACCTCGGCAGCTACGGCACCCGGGGCGTCGGCTACGACGTCGAGTACCTCGTGTTCCAGATGAGCCGCGAGCTGGGACTCACGCAGGAGTGGCACGTCGTCATCGCCGGGCTCGGCAACCTCGGTCACGCCCTCGCCAACTACGGCGGGTTCACCGAGCGGGGCTTCCCGGTGGCCGCGCTCGTCGACGCCGACCCCAAGGTCGTCGGCACCGACATCAACGGCATCACGGTGCGCCACGTCGACGACCTCGGGGCCATCGCCGCCGAGCACCAGATCGCCATCGGCATCATCGCCACGCCGGCGAGCGCCGCCCAAGAGGTGGCCGACCGCATGATCGCCGCGGGGGTGACGTCGATCCTCAACTTCGCCCCCACCATCGTGACGGTGCCGCCCGAGGTCTCCCTGCGCAAGGTCGACCTCGCGGTCGAGCTGCAGATCCTCAGCTTCTACCAGCAGCGCCGCGGCAGCGACGCCGGGGCGCCGCCCGCGCCGGCCGCCGCCCCGCCGATCGGCTAGCGGGCCCACCGTGCCGGTCGACCAGCCGCTCTACCCGGTCAACCTGGTGCTGGCGGGCCGCCCGTGCCTGGTCGTGGGCGGAGGGCGGGTGGCGTTGACCAAGGTCCGGGGGCTCGTCGAGGCCGGCGCCCACGTCACCGTGGTGGCACCCGACATCGCCCCCGACGTCGTCGCGCCTGGCCGACGAGTCCGAGGTGCGGCCGTACCGCCCCGGCGAGGCCGCGGCCTACCGGTTCGTGATCGCCGCCACGGGCGACCCCGCGGTCAACCAGCAGGTCTACGACGACGGCGACGCGGCCGGCGTGTGGGTGAACAGCGCCGACGACCCCGAGCGCTGCAGCGCCATCCTCCCCGCCCGGGTGCGCCAGGGCCGGCTCACGCTCACCGTGTCCACCGGTGGTCACAGCCCGGCCGTCGCCGCGTGGATCCGCAAGGGTCTCGCCGACACCTACGGGCCGGAATACGACGAGCTCATCGGCCTGTTGTCAGAGGCACGTGAAGAGGTCCGCGCCCAGGGTGTCGGGACCGAGCGTTTCGATTGGCAACAGGCGCTCGATTCGGGAATCCTGGACCTGATCCGGGCCGGCCGGCTCGAAGATGCCAAGGAGCGCTTGCGCGCGTGTCTGTCGTCGTCATCGGACTGAACCACCGCACGGCTCCGCTCGACCTCCTCGAGCGGATGACGGTCGGCGACGGTCAGCTTCCCAAGGCGCTGCACGACCTCACGACGCGGGCCAACATCAGCGAGGCGCTGGTGCTGTCGACCTGCAACCGCACCGAGGTGTACGCGGTCGCCGAGCGGTTCCACGGCGCCTACAGCGACATCCGGGGCTTCCTCGCCGAGTTCTCGTTCCTGCCGCCCGAAGACTTCTCCGACCACCTCTACGTCCACTACGACTCGGCGGCCGCGCAGCACCTCATGGCCGTGACCGCCGGACTCGACTCGGCGGTGCTCGGCGAGAGCGAGATCCAGGGCCAGATCAAGGTCGCCTGGGAGCGTGCGCGCGACGAGGGCGCCGCCGGACCTGCGCTCAACCTGCTGATGCGCCACGCCCTCGAGGCCGGCAAGCGGGCCCGCACCGAGACCGGCATCGCCCGCAGCGTCGCGTCGGTGTCGCAGGCCGCGGTGGCGATGGCCGACGAGCGCCTCGGCGGCATCGCCGGCGCCCGCGTGCTGGTGCTCGGCGCGGGCGAGATGGGCGAGGGCATGGCCGTCGCCCTCGCCGGGGCGGGGGTGGCCGACGTGGCCGTGGCCAACCGCACCAGCCGGCGTGCCCACGACCTCGCCGCCCGCGTCGGCGGCCGGGCCGTGCCGGTGCTCGACCTGCCCGAGGAGCTCGGTCGTGTCGACGTGCTGCTGACGTCCACGGGGTCGCAGGCGCCGCTCATCGAGAAGGCCGACGTCGCGGCCGTCATGGCCGCCCGGGCGGGGCGCCCGCTGCTCGTCGTCGACATCGCCGTGCCGCGCGACGTCGACCCCGCGGTCGCCGAGATCGCCGGGGTGACGCTGCTCGACATGGACGACGTGCGGGCGTTCGCGGCCGCCGGCGTCGCCGAGCGCCGCCGCGAGGTCGACGCGGTCGAGGCGATCCTCGCCGACGAGCTCGACCGGTACCTGGTGGCCACGTCGGCCCGCGAGGTGGCACCGATGATCGTGGCGCTGCGCGAGCGCGCCGAGTCGATGCGCACCGCCGAGCTCGATCGCCACCGCACCCGCTACGACGACCTCGACCCCCGGCAGCTCGACATGGTCGACGCCGTGACCCGCGGCGTGGTGGCCAAGCTGTTGCACCAGCCCACCGTGGTGCTGAAGGACGCGGCGGGCAGCGCCCGCGGCGACCGCCTCGTGGCCGCGCTGCGAGAGCTGTTCGAGATCGAGGGCTGACCGCCGCGCGGCGCCGGTCGAGGAGGACGACGTGACCCGCCTCCGCATCGCTACCCGCGGCTCGGCTCTGGCCCGCTGGCAGGCCGACCACGTGGCGGCTCTGCTCCACAAGGCCGACCCCGCGCTCGAGGCCGAGGTCGTCGTGGTCGAGACCAGCGGCGACCGCCGGCTCGACGTGCCGATCTGGGAGCTCGGCGGCAAGGGCGTGTTCGTGAAGGAGGTGCAGGCCGCCGTGCTCGACGGTCGGGCCGACCTCGCGGTGCACTCGGCCAAGGACCTGCCGTCGGCCACGCCCGACGGGCTGGTGATCGCGGCGGTGCCCGAGCGGGCCGACGTCCGCGACGCCCTGGTCGGGGCGGCGCTCGCCGACCTGCGCGAGGGCGCCGTGGTGGCCACCGGGTCGCTTCGCCGGCAGGCCCAGCTCGCCCACGCCCGGCCCGACCTTCGCTTCGAGGGGCTGCGGGGCAACATGGCGACGCGCGTGGCCCGCGCCGGCGCCGACGGCGTCGACGCCGTCGTGGTGGCAGCCGCCGCCCTCGACCGCCTGGCGTGGGCCGATCGCATCGCCGAGCGGCTCTCCGTCGACGTCGTGCTCCCGCAGGTCGGGCAGGCGGCGCTGGCGGTCGAGTGCCGGGTCGACGACGCCGACGTGCGTGCCGCCCTGGCCGCCGTCGAGGACGGGCCCTCGCGCCTGGCGGTCGACGCCGAGCGCGGCTTCCTGGCCGAGCTGGGGGGCGACTGCTCGCTGCCCGCCGCCGCCTTCGCCGAGGTGGCCGGCGCCGAGGCCGGGCTCACCCTCGCGGTGCGGGGCCTGCTCGCCACGGCCGACGGCGCCACCGTGGTGCGCCACGAGGCGACCGGACCGGCGGCCGAGGGCGAGGCGCTGGGCCGGTCCGTGGCCCGCCACCTCCTCGACGACCAGGGCGGCGCCGCCCTGCTGGGCCGCTGATGGCCCCCAGACCGATTTCCCCCGCGAGATCGGTCGCTCCAGCGACCAGATCCGCGGGGAAATCCTCTGCGGGCGACGGCGATGACCGTCCACCTGGTCGGGGCCGGGCCCGGCGACCCCGGGCTCCTGACCGTGCGGGCGTTCTTCGTCCTCTCGCGCGCGGACGTCGTCGTGTACGACCGCCTGTCGCAGGAGTCGCTGCTCGACCTCGCACCTCCCGATGCCGAGCGCATCGACGTGGGCAAGGCGCCCGGCCACGTCCGCATGGGGCAGGAGGACATCAACGCCCTGCTCGTCGAGCGCGGCCGCACGGGTGCCCGGGTCGTGCGCCTCAAGGGCGGCGACCCCTTCGTGTTCGCCCGTGGGGGAGAGGAGGCGGCCTCGCTGGCCGCCGCCGGCGTCCCGTTCGAGGTCGTGCCGGGCATCACGTCTGCCATCGCCGCTCCCGCCTACGCAGGCATCCCGGTCACGCTGCGCCACTCGTCCACGAGCGTCACCATCGTCACCGGCCACGAGGAGCCGGGCGCGGGCGACGACGGCACGGTCGACTGGGGGGCGGTCGCCCGCGTGGGCGGCACGATCGTGGTGCTCATGGGCGTGGCCCGGATCGCCCGCATCGCCGACAGCGCTGATGGCGGGCGGGCGGTCGCCCGACACCCCGGTCGCCGCGGTGCAATGGGGGACCCGGCCCGAGCAGCGCACGGTGCGGGCCACCCTGGCCACGATCGGCGCGGCCGAACTCGGCACCCCGTCGACCATCGTGGTGGGTGACGTCGCCGCGTGCGACCTGGCATGGTTCGAGAACCGGCCGCTCTTCGGTCGCCGCATCGTCGTCACCCGAGCGCGGGCGCAGGCGAGCATGCTGGTCGACCGACTGGCGGCCCAGGGGGCCGCGATCGTCCAGGCGCCCGCGATCTCCATCCGCGACCCTGCCGACGGCGGTGTCGCGCTCGCGGGCGCGGTCGAGCGTCTGGCCGACGGGGAGTACGGCTGGGTGGTCCTCACCTCGCCCAACGGCGCCCACCGCCTCTTGCAGGCCATCGAAGGCTCGGGACGTGACGTCCGCACCTTCGGAGGCGTGCGCATCGCCGCCATCGGGCCCGGCACGGCCGAGGGGCTGACGGGTGCCCGCCTGGTGCCCGATCTCATGGGGCGGCGGTTCGTGGCCGAGTCGCTGGTGGAGGCGTTCCCGGACGCAGGTCCGGGTGGCGGTCGTGTGCTGATCCCCCGCGCCGCGGTCGCCCGCGACGTGCTGCCCGACGGCCTGGCGGCCAAGGGGTGGTCGGTCGACGTGGTCGAGGCGTACCGCACCGAGGCGGCGCCGCTCGACGACGCGGCGCGGGCCGCGATCGCCGACGCCGAGATCGTGACCTTCACGTCGTCGTCGACGGTCACCAACTTCCTCGCCGCCGCGGGCCGGCAGGCGGTGCCGCCCGTCGTCGCGGCGATCGGTCCGGTCACCGCGGCCACCGCACGCGAGCACGGCCTCAGCGTCGATGTCGAGGCCGATGTCCACACGATCGACGGACTGGTCGACGCTCTGTGCGCCTGGGCCATCGAGCACCCCGGGCCGCCGACGCCGTGAGCGAGGCCGCGGCGCGGCCCGACGCGTTGATCTTCGACTTCGACGGGCTGATCCTCGACACCGAGACCTGCACCTACGAGGCGGTCGTCGAGATCTTCGCGGAGCACGGCGAGCCTCTCGACGAGGCGTGGTGGCACTCGATCCTCGGCACGGCCGACCACCCGCACTGGACCGAGCAGCTGGCCGCCCAGCTCGGCCGGCCGGTCGACCGCGCCGCGCTGGTGGCCCGTCGCGAGGCCCGGCGGCTGCCGCTCATCGAGGCGTTGGCCGCCTGCGACGGCGTCGCCGAGCTGCTCGACGCGGCGGACACCGCCGGCGTGCCGGCCGCGGTGGCCTCCTCGTCGGCTTCCGACTGGGTCGTCCCCCACCTCGAGCGCCTGGACCTGCGTCGCCGGTTCCGGGCCGTCGTCACCAGAGACGACGTAGGGGGCGAGACCTCGCGCACCAAGCCGGCGCCCGACCTGTTCCTCCTGGCCGCCGAGGCGCTCGGCGCCGAGCCCGCCCGCTGCGTCGTCCTCGAGGACTCGCCGAACGGCGTGGCCGCGGGGCGCGCCGCCGGCATGGCCGTCGTGGCGGTGCCCGGGCCCATGACCCGGACGCTCGACTTCGGCGCCGCGGACCTGGTCGTGGGGTCACTCGCCGCCGTCGACATCGCCGCCCTCGGGGCGCTGGTGCCGCCCGGCTGACGGGTGAACCGGGGCGTCTGACCCCATGTTCATCGGAGCGTCATCGGGTGTGCTTGACTGTCGCACAACCGTTTGGGCCGCCCGAGGGAGAGGGCGAGCGGCCGACAGTCCCGACCAGCGACGCCGTGGTGCATCGCTGGCCTCGGTGCTACAACCGACTGCCGAGTTCCAGCCGCGAATGCCCGGGGGGCGAGAGGGCGAGTGTCACTTCTGTCCGTCAAGAACGTAGGCGTGCGCTTCGGCGGCGTCGTGGCCCTGGACGACCTCACCTTCGACGTCGAGGCCGGCAAGATCTGCGCCCTCATCGGGCCGAACGGTGCAGGCAAGACCACCCTGTTCAACGTGCTCAGCCGGCTCTACCAGCCGAGCCACGGCACCGTGCAGTTCGACGGGCGGGACCTGCTCTCGGTGCCGGCACACAAGATCGCCCGGCGCGGGCTGGCCCGCACGTTCCAGAACGTGGCGCTGTTCCCGGCGCTGACCGTCCTCGAGAACGTGATGACCGGGGCCCACGCCCTCGGCAAGGTGGGCTTCGGCCGGTCGATGCTCCGGCTCGGGGCCGCCCGCGAGGAGCGCGCGCTGCGCGAGCGGTGCCTCGACCTGCTCGCCCGGCTCGACCTCGCGTCGCTGGCGCACCGGCCCGTCGCCGGCCTGCCGTTCGGCACCCTCAAGCGCATCGAGTTCGCCCGTGCGCTCGCCACCGAGCCGCGTCTCCTGATGCTCGACGAGCCCGCCAACGGCCTGACCCACAGCGAGGTCGACGAGCTCGGGGCGACCATCCGGTCGATCCGCGACCAGTTCGACCTCACCATCCTGCTGGTCGAGCACCACATGGCCATGGTCATGGCGATCTCCGACCACATCGTCGTCCTCGACTTCGGTCGCAAGATCGCCGAGGGCCCACCGTCCGCGGTGCGCAACGACCCCCAGGTGATCGAGGCCTACCTCGGAGCTCCCGCGTGAGCCTGCTCGAACTGCACGACGTGTCGGGGGGCTACGGCCCCGTCAAGGTGCTCCACGACATCGACCTCGCCGTCGACGACGGCCATGTCGCCGTCGTCCTCGGCGCCAACGGCGCCGGCAAGACCACCACCTTGCGGGCCATCAGCGGGCTGATCTCGGTGGCGGGGGAGATCCGCTTCGACGGGGTGTCCATCGCGGGGAAGGGGCCCGAGGCGGTGTCCCGCCTCGGCATCGCCCACGTCCCGCAGGGGCGCGGCACCTTCACCGATCTCACCGTCGAGGAGAACATGCGCATCGGCGCGATCAATCGCCGCGACAACGACGTCGATCGCGACCTGGCCCGCTGGTTCGAGCTGTTCCCCCGGCTGGGCGAGCGCCGCCGGCAGGAGGCCGGCAGCATGAGCGGTGGCGAGCAGCAGATGCTCGCCCTCGCCCGGGCGATGATGTCGCGGCCCCGCCTCCTCCTGCTCGACGAGCCGTCTCTCGGCCTGGCGCCGCTCGTCACCCGGGAGCTGTTCGCCCGCCTGGGCGACCTCAACCGTGACGAGGGGCTCACCGTGCTCGTCGTCGAGCAGAACGCCAACCTCGCCCTCGACATCGGCCACTGGGGCTACGTGCTCGAGACGGGGCGCATCGCCGTGCAGGGCCCGGCGCAGCAGCTCCACGACGACGAGGCCGTCCGCAAGGCCTACCTGGGGTTCTGAGTCCATGCAGCTGTTCATCGAGCAGGTCCTCAACGGCATCGGCAACGGCGTGGTCTACGGGTCGGTCGCCCTGGCGCTGGTGCTCATCTTCCGCACCACCGGAGTGCTGAACTTCGCGCAGGGCGAGATGGCGCTGTTCTCGACCTACATCTCGTGGAAGCTCACGACGACGGGCATGCCGGTCGTGGCCGCCATCGCCGTCTCGATGGCGATCTCGTTCATCGCCGGCGCAGTCATCGAGCGCACGCTGATCCGCCCGATGGAGGGGCGCAGCGCCCTCAACGTCGTCATCATCACGCTCGGACTGTTCCTCGGCCTCAACTCGCTGGTCCAGCTGCTCTTCGGCACCGACCCCCAACAGATGCCCAGCCCCTTCCCCGAGGGCAGCGTCCCGTTCATCGGCGACGCCCGCATCCAGAAGGAGACGATCGGGCTGATCCTGGTGCTGTTCGCCGAGTGCCTCGGCCTGTGGCTGCTGTTGAACCGCACGAAGCTCGGGCTGAAGCTGCGGGCGGTGGCGTCGAACCCCGATTCGGCGCGGCTGCACGGCATCCGGGCCGGATCGATGCTCATGCTGGGCTGGGCGATGTCGGCCGCCCTCGGCGCCGTCGCCGGCTCGCTGGTGGCGTCCCAGCGCACGGGCTTCGACTCCAGCCTGATGCAGACGATCCTCGTCTACGCCCTGGCGGCCGCCGCCCTCGGCGGGTTCGAGAGCATCTGGGGCGCGATCATCTGCGGCATCGCCGTCGGCGTGGCCGACGCCCTGACCATCCAGTACGTCGACGCGCTCGACGGCATCGAGGTCGTGCTGCCGCTGGCCCTCATCCTCGTGGTGCTGGTGGTCATGCCGAACGGGCTGTTCGGCAAACGCACGGTGGAGCGGGTGTGAGGACGATGGGGATGCACCAGTGACCGACCAGTCCGGCGCCGCGCTCGAGCCGGCCATCGGCGATGTGCCGATCCTGGCCGACGAGACCCCGCCCGGGGTCCGTCCACCGCTGTGGCCCGCGATGCCGCGGCCCGTCCTCATCGCTCGCATCGTGATCGGGGTCGTGCTGGCGACCGCGGCCCTGTACGCGCCGTTCTACTTCCAGCCGTCGATGAACCGGGTGCTGTCGCAGGCCATCTACCTCGCCATCGCGGCGATGGGCCTCAACCTGCTGACCGGGTTCAACGGGCAGGTGTCGATCGGCCACGGCGCCTTCTTCGGCGTCGGGGCCTTCACCTCGGCCATCCTCGTGGTCGACCACGGTTGGACCTACGAGCCCACGATCATCGTCGCCGCGTTGCTCAGCATGGCGGTGGGGGTGCTCGTCGGCGTGCCGGCATTGCGGGTCCGCGGCCTCTACCTGGCGCTCGTCACCCTCGGGCTCGCCGTCCTCTTCCCCCGCATCGCCCAGAAGTTCGTCGACGGCACCGGTGGCGTGGCTCTTCTGCGGCCGCCGCGCCGCGACTTCGAGTCGCTGATCTCCGGCCTCGACGACGACCAGTGGGCGTACTTCCTCTCACTGGCGATCCTGGTCGTGTTGTTCGTCCTGGCCTGGAACCTCGTGCGGGGCCGCATCGGCCGTTCGATGATCGCGGTGCGCGATCAGGAGATCGCGGCCACCACCGTGGGCGTGAACCTGGCCGGGACCAAGGTGACCACCTTCGCCATCAGCGCCGCCTACGCCGGTGTCGCCGGGTCGCTGTCGGTGATGGTCGACCGCGTGGCCGACGGCACCAACCCCATCCTCTACCTCCAGCGATCGATCGAGTTCCTCGTGGCCATGGTCATCGGGGGCGCGGCCACCATCCTCGGCCCCGCCGTCGGCGCCCTGCTGCTGGTCCTGCTGCGCCGGAACACCGAGGACCTCATCGAGGGCAAGGAGGTGCTGTCGCCCGCGATCTACGGCGCCTCGTTGATCCTCATCGTCTTCGTCCTCCCCGAGGGCGTCGTCGGCGGCGTCCGCCGGCTGCTCGCCCGGCTCGGCCGCCGCTCTGCGGCCCGCCCACCCGACGACGGCGGCGGGTCGGCTGTCTCCGGTGACGCGCTCGAACCACCCCCTGCCCCGGCCGCCGGGGCCACTCCGGCCTGAACAGACCTCACCCAATCCTCACCCGACGACAGCAACCGACAGGAGGGCACATGTTGAGAGGACCTTCGGCCAAGGTGGTCGCCGCGCTCATGGCGCTGGCGCTGCTGGGGTCTGCCTGCAGCTCGCGCGACGACGACGATGCCAGCACCGACAGCGGCAGCGAGGACGCCGCCGCCGGCGAGTCGAGCATCGACACGGCCGACTGCGTGAGCGATCCCACCGAGGAGGTGGGTGACACCATCAAGCTGGTGTCGAGCTACCCGCAGTCGGGACTGACCGCGGCGTTCGCCGAGATCGCCCGCGGCTGGAAGGCGTACTTCGACAAGGTCAACGCCGACGGCGGCGTCGAGTTCGGCGGCAAGACCGTCACCATCGAGTACGACGACGCCGACGACCAGTACAACGCGGCCGAGACCGCGGCCAACATCGACGAGATGGTCGGCCCCGAGGGCGACGGCGCCTTCGCGGTGTTCAGCGTCGTCGGCACGGCCAACAACCTGGCCATCCGCGACACGCTCGACGAGCTGTGCGTGCCGAACGTCTTCGCCGCCACCGGCTCGCCCGCCTGGGGCAACCCCGACTTCCCGTGGATGATCGGCTCGACGCTGTCGCCGTACCCGCTCGAGTCCGAGATCTTCGCCGAGCTGATCGAGGTGCAGCAGCCCGGCGCCCAGGTCGCCATGCTCGTGCAGGACGACGACTTCGGTGCCGCCTACGAGGAGACGCTGCGCACCGCCCTCGAGGAGGGCGAGTCGGGCGCCGAGGTGGTCGCGGTCGAGAAGTACTCGACCGGCGCCAGCGAGGTCGGGGCCCAGATCACGAGCCTCGCCGCCAGCGGGGCCACGGCGTTCTTCAACGGTGGCACGCTGCTGGCCTGCCCCGACGCCCTGACCAAGGCGGCGGCCGCCGGGTGGGCACCCGAGCTCACGTGGGTCTCGGGCACCTGCACGTCGGACACGCTGATGGGCCTGGCCGGGGCCGACGCCAACGGCGTGTACAGCGCGACCAACCTCAAGGACCCGCTGAACCCCGACTGGGACTCCGACGAGGCGATGGTCGAGTACCTCGACACCATCCGCCAGTACCAGCCCGACGGCTTCCGCGAGACCAACGCCATCGTGGGCTACGGCTACACGCAGGCCGCGGTGTTCGTCGAGGCGCTGAAGGCGGCCGAGGAGCCGACGCGGCTGGCGCTCATGGAGGCGATGCACAACCTCGACGTCAGTGACGTCGGCCTGCTGCTGCCGGGCGTGGTCGTCGCGACCGCGGCCGACGACGCCTACATGGGCGAGGCGCTGCAGCCCGCCCAGTACGAGTTCATCGGGGAGGGCCAGCGCAACCACTTCGTCCCGCAGGGCGAGATCGTCGACTTCGAGGGTGAGACCGCCAACCTCACCCCCGAGGACCTCATCACCGGCTGACGGCCGGACCCGACCACCACGGCCCGAGGGGGCGGCGCCCACCGGCGGCGCCCCCTCGGCGCGCGGGGTGCCGCCTCGTCTCGGGGTGCGCCGCTCCGGTGGGACGCAAGTAGCATCCGCACGGTGAGCTTTCCCCAACGTCGGCTGCGGCGGTTGCGGCGCACGCCCGCCCTGCGCCGCCTGGTGGCCGAGACGCGGCTCTCGGTCGACGACCTGATCGTCCCGCTCTTCGTGCGCGAGGGCATCGACCACCCGCAGGAGATCTCGTCGCTGCCCGGTGTGTTCCAGCACACCCGCGAGTCCCTGCGCAAGGAGGTGCACGAGCTGACCGACATGGGCGTGCCGGCCGTGATCCTCTTCGGCGTGCCCGCCCACAAGGACGCCGAGGGCTCGGGTGCGTGGGACCCCGACGGCATCGTGCAGGTGGCCCTGCGCGACCTGCGCTCCGACGTCGGCGACGACCTCGTCCTCATGGCCGACCTGTGCCTCGACGAGTACACCGACCACGGCCACTGCGGCCTCGTCGACGACCACGGGCACGTCGACAACGACGCCACCATCGACCTCTACGCCCAGGTGGCCCAGGCGCAGGCCGCGGCGGGGGCCGACGTGGTGGCCCCCAGCGGCATGATGGACGGCCAGGTGGCCGCCATCCGCGACGCCCTCGACGAGGACGACTTCTCCGAGATCGCCATCCTCGCCTACGGCGCCAAGTACGCCTCGGCGCTGTACGGCCCGTTCCGCGAGGCGGTCGACGTGACCATCGCGGGCGGAGGCGACCGCAAGGCCTACCAGCAGGACCCGCGCAACGCCCGCGAGGCGCTGGAGGAGATCAGGGCCGACCTGGCCGAGGGCGCCGACATGGTGATGGTCAAGCCGGCGCTGGCCTACCTCGACGTGCTGGCGACGGTCCGCGGCGAGGTCGACGTGCCGCTGGCGGCGTACCACGTGTCCGGCGAGTACGCCATGGTGAAGGCGGCGGCCGAGAAGGGCTGGATCGACGGCCCCGCGGTGATGCTCGAGCACCTCACCGCCATCCGCCGGGCAGGCGCCGACATGATCCTCACCTACGCCGCCCGCGACGTCGTCGACCGCCTCGGCTGACGGGGCCCGGCGTCGGGCCGAGGGGTCGGGTGTTCGTCGCACCGCTGGCGGCGCCCCGAGCCGGTGTCCCTATCCTCGGGGGCGTGCCGACCAACGACGAGCTGTTCGCCCGCGCCGAGCGCGTGATCCCGGGAGGCGTCAACAGCCCCGTGCGCGCCTTCCGGGCGGTCGGGGGCACGCCCTACTTCGTGGAGCCGGGCCGAGGGCGCGTACGTGTGGGACGCCGAGGGCACCCGCTACGTCGACCTCGTGCAGTCGTACGGCGCCATCATCGCCGGCCATGCCCACCCCGCCATCGTCGAGGCCGTGCAGCGGGCCGCGGCCGACGGCACGAGCTACGGCGCCCCGACCGAGCGTGAGGTGCTGCTCGCCGAGGAGATCTGCGCCCGGGTCCCGTCGTGCCAGATGGTGCGCCTGGTGTCGAGCGGCACCGAGGCGACGATGTCGGCCATCCGTACGGCCCGGGGCTTCACCGGTCGGCCCACGGTGGTGAAGTTCGCCGGCAACTACCACGGCCACGGCGACCTGCTGCTGGCTGAGGCGGGCAGCGGATTGGCCGCCCTCGGCCTCCCGGGCTCGGCCGGGGTCACCGACGCCGCCGTGCAGGACACCCGGGTCGTGCCCTACAACGTGGTGCCCGAGCTCGACGAGCGCACCGCCTGCGTCATCGTCGAGCCGATCGCAGCGAACATGGGCCTCGTGCCGCCCGACCCCGGGTTTCTCACCGGCCTGCGGGCCGAGTGCGACCGGGTGGGGGCGCTCCTCGTGTTCGACGAGGTCATCACGGGCTTCCGGGTGGCCCGCGGCGGGGCGCAGGAGCTGTTCGGCATCGCCCCCGACCTCACCACCATGGGCAAGGTGATCGGCGGAGGGCTGAACATCGGCGCCTACGGCGGTCGGGCCGACGTGATGGGCGTGGTCGCTCCCCTCGGGCCCGTGTACCAGGCGGGCACCCTGTCCGGGAACCCACTGGCCACGGCGGCCGGGCTCGCGGTGCTCGACCTGCTCGACACCGCCGCCTACGCCGACCTGTGCCTCCGGGCCGAGGGACTGGCGGCCGTGCTGCGCGATGCGCTGGCGGCGGCGGGCGTGACGGCCCACGTGCCGGTGGCCTCGACGTTGGTCGGTCTGTTCCTGGGGGACCCGCTGCCGTCCGACTACGACGGCGCCCGGACCACCGACGAGGCTCGCTACGCCAAGCTGTTCCACGCCCTGCTCGACCGCGGCGTGGCGCTGGCGCCGGGAGCCTACGAGGTGATGTTCCCCGGCCTCGCCCACACCGAGCAGGTGCTGGAGGAGGTGGCGGCCGCCGCCACCGAGGCCGCCGCGGTGGCGGGCTGACCCGTCCGCCCGCTCGGTGGGCGGCCGTAGGCTCGGGTCGTCCTACTCCAGCGCTCCGGTGGCGCCCCGCGCCGGGCCGCGCATGGGTTCGAGGGTGCACGCCCACGCACCCGAGTCGAGGCGCGGCGGGTCGTGCATGTAGTCGGCGCGGCAGAGGAGGTCGTTCACGAGCCAGCCGGTGGTGACGGCGGGCTCGAAGTCGCCGCCCCTCGTCGAGTCGGGGGCGTCGGCGACGAAGGGGCGGAACGTCACCAGCCCGTTGAGCACCATCGCCCCGATCACCAGCCAGAGGAACGGCCGGCGGTTGCGGTCGCTGGCCGCGATCCACAGCACCACGGCCAGCAGGCACGGGACGAGGTGCGCCGGCTTCCAGGGCATGCGGAGGAACAGCAGCTCGGTCGCCACGAGGCCGAGGACGGCGAAGCGCAGCAGCGGGTCGTGGCCCCAGTGGCGGAGCGACCGCACCATGGCCGGTGCCGCCACGGCCACCAGCACGACGAGGGCGAGGCCCACGACCGCGTAGTTCTTGAGCAGGAACCGCGCGACGTTGTTCGACAGGCCGACCCAACCGTCGGTGGCGTCGAGGAAGCCGAACCGGCGGTCGAACGACAGCCACACCGGCACGTACAGCAGCGCGGCCAGCGGCCCGGCCACCGCCGCCGCGACCGCGACGCGCCGCCGCTCTTCCCGTTCCCACCCGACGGCGACCAGCAGCGCGGCGATGAGCAGCAGCGACGAGCTGCGGCTGCCCAGCGCGAGCGCCAGCAGGACGCCGGCCACCACCGGCCGCTCTCGGGCGAGCATCAGCGCTCCCCATGTGAGGAACGCCGCGGCCCAGATGAAGTCGGCCGTCTGGGTGCCCGAGATGAGCACGATGGGCGAGGCGAGGAACGCCAGCGCCACCAGGTCGCCGTTGTCGTGGCCCCACGTCGTCACCAGCCGGGCCACGGCGATCACCGTGGCGGCGAGCGCCGCCGCGGTGGCGAGGTTCACCAGGATGTGCCCGCCGACGGGGTCCAGCACGGCCACGATGGCCTCGACCACCGGCACGCCGGGGTTGCGCGACGGGGCGTAGTCGAGGTCGCGGATGCGGGCCCCGGCGTCGAGCACGGCGCCGATGTCGAGGTCGGTGCCGTAGCCCAGCCACAGCATCGGCAGCGTGACCGCGGCCGTGATCGCCAGCAACCACCGTTCGCGGAATCGGGGCGCCCCGTCGACCGCGGGGGTCGGTTCGACGGCGACGGTCAGCGGCTGCGGGTCTTCGCCGGACGCGTCGGCGCGGAGACGGGCTGTCGACGCCATGGCCCGGCCAACGTACTGCGGCATCGGTCACGTGCCCTATTTCTGACGACGCGCGTTCGGGTGTCTCCTGGCGATCTCCACCGGAAGATGTGACGCGGCTCGGGGCCGCGGCTGGTAGCAAGTGGTCGCGTGATCCTCGACGACACCCCCGATCGGCTCGGATCCCTGACGCAGCCCGCCGCGGAGGCCCTGGGCGACCTCGCGGCGCGCGACGCGGTGGCGCGGACCTGGGCCCACGACCACACCCTCTGGCGCGACGATCCCACCGAGATCGCCGACCGCCTGGGCTGGCTGTCGGTCGCGGCGGAGATGTCGGCGGGGCTCGACGGGACCGCCGCCCGGTGCGCGGGGCTGGCTGCGGGTGTCGACCACGTGCTGCTCGCGGGCATGGGGGGCTCGAGCCTGTTCCCCGAGGTGGTGGCCACCAGCGCGGTCACCGATCCCACCGCGCCCACCCTCCACGTGCTCGACACCACCGACCCGGCGGCCATCGCCCGGCTCGGGCGGGATCTACCCTCCGAGCGCACGCTGCACGTCGCCGCCTCCAAGTCGGGCTCGACCCTCGAGACCCGCAGTCACCTCGCCTGGGCCTGGGAGCGCCACCCCGACCCCGCACGGTTCGCGGCCATCACCGACCCCGGCAGCGACCTGGCGGCGCTGGCCGCCGACCGCGGGTTCGCCGCCACGTTCGAGAACCCGCCCGACATCGGCGGCCGCTATTCCGCCCTGTCCTACTTCGGCCTCGTTCCGGCGCTCCTGGCCGGGGCCGACGTCGCCGGCCTGCTGGCCTCGGCGGCCGCCATGGGCGACCGGCTGCGCGCCTCGGCCGCCGCCAACCCGGCGGCCCGCCTGGCCGCGGCCCTGGCTGCCGGGGTGCGAGCCGGCCGCGACAAGCTGACGATCGTCGCCCCCGAGGGGCAGGCCACGTTCGGTCTCTGGCTCGAGCAGCTGCTGGCCGAGTCGACGGGCAAGGACGGAACGGGCGTGGTGCCCGTCGTGGGCGAGCCGCTCGCCGGACCCGAGGTCTACGGCGACGACCGGCTGTTCGTGGCGTTGGGCGACGACACCCACGCGGCGGCGCTCACCACGCTGGCCGACGCCGGCCACCCCGTCGTCGTGCTGCCCTTCGACGGGGCCTTCGCCGACCTCGGCGCCCAGGTGGTGCTGTGGGAGATGGCGACCGCGCTCGCCGGGGCGTTGCTCGGCATCCAGCCCTTCGACCAGCCCGACGTGGCCGCGGCCAAGGCGGCGACGGCCAAGGTCCTCGACGAGGGTCCGCCGCACGTCGACGAGACGCCGCTCGACGAGCTGCTGGGTCTCGTCGGCGCGGGCGACTACCTCGCCATCCAGGCGTTCGTCGACCCCGGCTCGCCCGTGGTCGACCAGATCGAGCGGGCCCGGGTGGCGCTGCGCGACCGCCTGCGGGTGGCGACGACCGTGGGCCTCGGTCCGCGGTTCCTCCACTCGACCGGCCAGCTCCACAAGGGCGGCCCGAACACCGGCGTGTTCGTGCAGGTGGTGGCCGATCACGGCGGCGACGAGGACGTCGCCATCCCCGGTGCGCCGTACGGGTTCGCCACGCTCGAGCGGGCGCAAGCCGACGGCGACCTGCTCACGCTGCACGACCGCAAGCGACGGGCCGGGCGGGTGCGCTTGGCCGAACTGGTGGAGGTGGCCTCGTGAACGCCCGGCCGGACTGGTGGAGGTGTTCCCGTGATCGCCCTGGCCGGACTGGTGGAGGTGTTCCCGTGAAGGTCGGCATGGTGGGGCTGGGGAAGATGGGCGGCAACATGGCCACCCGCATCGCGGAGTCAGGCCACGAGGTCGTCGGCTTCGACCCGCACAGCGAGGCCACGCAGGTCGGCTCGCTGGCCGAGCTCGTGGGACGACTCGATGCCCCACGGGTGGTGTGGGCCATGGTCCCGGCCGGCGAGCCCACCGAGCAGGTGGTCACCGACCTCGGCGGCATGCTCTCGGCGGGAGACGTCGTGATCGACGGCGGCAACTCGAACTGGCACGACTCGGTGCGCCGCGCCGGCGAGCTGGCGGGGCGTGACATCGGCTTCGTCGACGCCGGCACCAGCGGCGGGGTGTGGGGCCGCACCGAGGGCTACTGCCTGATGGTCGGCGGCACCCCCGAGCACGTGGCCACCGCCCAGCCGATCTTCGACGCGTTGACGCCCGATGACGGCGGGTTCGTGCACGCCGGGCCGGTCGGCACGGGGCACTTCACCAAGATGGTGCACAACGGGATCGAGTACGGCCTCATGCAGGCGTACGCCGAGGGCTACGAGCTGCTGGCCCGGTCCGAGCTCGGCATCGACGTCGACGGCGCCCTCGACGCATGGCGCTCGGGCTCGGTGGTGCGCTCGTGGCTGCTGGACCTGCTGGTGCGGGCGCTGCAGGCGACGCCCGACCTCGAGGGCATCTCGGGCTACGCCAGGGACTCGGGCGAGGGCCGCTGGACCGTGCAGGAGGCGGTCGAGCGGGGCGTCGCCACCCCGGTGATCTCGGCCGCGCTCTACGCCCGGTTCGTGTCCCAGCACCCCGACTCGATCGCCATGAAGGCCATCGCCGCCCTGCGCAACCAGTTCGGGGGACACGCCGTGCTGCCCGAGACGGAGGACCCGATCGGCGACGACCAGCCCGTCGAACCACCGGCCGGCGGCCCGAGCGCGTAGGGATCGACGATGGCTCGCCGGCCCGAGAGCGACGCCCTGGTGCTGTTCGGCGCCACCGGCGACCTCGCCCACAAGAAGATCTTCCCGGCCGTCTACGCCATGCAGCGCGACGGGCGGGCCGGGGTGCCGATCCTCGGCGTGGCGTCATCCGATCTCAACGACGACGACATCCGCCAGCGCGCCCACGACGCCGTGGTCGAGGCCGTCGGGGACGACTTCGACCAGGCGCTGTGGGACGACCTCGCCCCCCGGTTGAGCTACGTCAGCGGCGACTACCGCGAGGAGAGCACCTACGAGACGATCGCGGACCGGTTGAAGGGTGTCGAGCGGCCGCTGTACTACCTCGCCATCCCGCCCGCCATGTTCGACGAGGTCGTGCAGGGCCTGTCGGACGCGGGCTGCACCGGCTCCGGGGCACGGGTGGTGGTCGAGAAGCCCTTCGGCCGTGACCAGGCGTCCGCCGCAGGGCTGAACGACGTGCTCCACCGGGTGTTCCCCGAGGAGGCGATCTTCCGGATCGACCACTTCCTCGGGAAGGAGTCGGTCGAGGACCTGATGATCTTCCGGTTCGCCAACTCGATGCTCGAGCCGCTGTGGAACCGCAACTACGTGACCAGCGTCCAGGTCACGATGTCCGAGGCCTTCGGCGTCGAGGGCCGCGGCCGCTTCTACGAGTCGGTCGGTGCGCTGCGCGACGTGTTCGAGAACCACCTGCTCCAGGTGGTGGCCCTGCTGGCGATGGATCCGCCGGTCTCGGCCGACGAGGACGCCCTGAGCGACGAGAAGGTCCGGCTGTGGCGCCAGATCCGGGCCATCGACCCGGCGAAGATCGTGCGGGGCCAGTACCGGGGCTACGTCGACGAGCCCGGGGTCGAGCCGGGCAGCGACGTCGACACCTACGTGGCGCTCGAGCTCGAGATCGACTCGTGGCGTTGGGCGGGCGTGCCCTGGCTGGTGCGGACCGGCAAGAAGCTGCCCGTCACCGCCACCGAGGCCGTGGTCACCTTCGCGGCGCCTCCCCGCCTCCTGTTCTCGCGCTCCGGTGTCGCTCACCCCGACCCCAACCGCCTGCGGTTCCGGCTGGGCCGCAACGACGGGGTGACCCTGCACCTCCAGACGAAGTCGCCAGGCGACGACCTCGTGAGCGGGCCCGTCGACCTCGAGGTGTCGTACGGGACGCTGTTCCCACACCGCCAGGAGGCCTACCAGCGCCTGCTCGAGGACGCGATGGAGGGTGACCATCGCCGCTTCGGGCGCGCCGACGGTGTCGAGGAGCAGTGGCGCATCGTCGACGAGGTGCTGACCCACGCCCCACCGGTGCAGCTGTACCGGCCCGGCACGTGGGGGCCCGCAGGCGCCGAGCGCCTGGCGGCGCCGGTCGGCGGCTGGGTCGAGCCGCTGGCCGAGGACTGAGCGCCGCGGCGCACGGCCCGTCAGGGGTGGGCGCCGTCGACCGTGTCGGTGGTGGTCGTCCCCGAGGCCACCGTGGTCTCGGTGGTCGTGGTGGTCGGCTCCTGGGGGGCGGTGAGGTCGAGCACCGCCCGGTCCGTGTACGTGGTCGACGCTCCGGGGGCGAGGTGGCCGATGTACCACCCCGCGGCGCCGGGCGCGTCCCACTCCGGGGGCACCGTGACGCTGCCCCCGTGCACCGTGTCGTCCCACGCCGGTTCGGACTCGTCCCCGGCCCACGCCTTGGCGCTGAGGACGTCGCCCACCACGCGGGCGCACAGGCGCCAGGGGCCCGGTGCCTCCGCCTGGTTGCGGACGAGCGCGCCGTTCACGCGGAACTGGGCGATCAGGATGTAGGGCTGTTCGGTGTTCCCGTTGTCCATGAGGTGGACGTTGAGGACCCAGTAGAAGCCCGCCCACACGTTCTTCGTCACGGTGATCGCCGACGTGTGGCCGAGCGCGCTCCGGACCCGCAGGGCGACGCCCTGCTGGGTGCCGTGGGAGCCCTCGAACCACGACACGCAGGACTGCTGGTCGCGGACCTGCGGGGCCCCGGCGGGCCAGAAGGCGACGCGGGTGTTGCCGCCGGCCGTGTTCGTGGGCCGGGCCGTGATCGTCGTGGCGTCGTCGTGGACCGTGATGCCGTAGTCGTCGTCGGGGTCCGCGGTGAGGAAGGCTGCCTCGAGCGACGGGTCGAGGGGCTCGATCAGGTTGCACGCCCCCAGCGTGACCGTGAGGGCCATCGTCCCCAGGAGCGCGCCGCGGCGCACCCGTCGGTTGCTGTGCGTCACGCGCCCGCCTTTCCGCACCGGGGACCGCCGGTGCCTGTCCTGACGCCCTGTCACCTGCACGTGACCGTCCGGTCACGTCGCGTTGGGCGCGGACCCCAGCGCGTTAACGAAACGTTAGTCATCCCGCCACCTTGCCAGTGACGGCTGTCACACTCCGGCGGGGGGTCTGGCCTGCGCCCCGACGAACCGGCGTGCCCGGCTCGCACGGGGCGCTGCGGTCGACAACGATGGGGCCCGTGCTGGCCGCCATCCCATACACGACGTTCCCCACCATCGAGCTGGGACCGCTCAACCTGCGGACCTTCGGGCTGATGGTGGCGCTCGGTGTTCTGCTCGGCGCATGGATCGCCGCCGCCTACGCCGAGCGCTTCGGCGTCAGCCGCGACGAGACCTACCGCGTCGCCACCTGGATGGTGCTCGCCGGCATCATCGGGTCGCGGCTGACGTGGGCCGCCACCCACACCGACCAGATCGAGAGCCCGATCGACGTCATCGCCATCTGGGAAGGCGGCATCCAGTTCTCGGGCGGGTTCATCTGCGCCCTCATCGTCGGCCTGCCGTTCTTCCGCCGCTGGACGAAGCTGCAGCGTTGGCGCGTCCTCGACGGCTACGCCCTCGGCCTCACCCTCGGCCTCGCGCTCGGCCGGATCGGCTGCTACTCGGTCGGCGAGCACTTCGGCCGGGAGTCCGGCTTCTTCCTCGCCACCCGGTACGACGGCGGCGAGGTGCGCGAGACGACGCTCGGCGACACGCCGCTGCTGCCGGGCATGACGTTCCACAACACCGCGCTCTACGAGTTCCTGTACCTGATGGTGCTGTTCGCCATCCTGGGAGCCGTGGTCCTCGCGACCCGCCGCAAGGGCCGCGAGGTGCCACCCGGCACGATCGTCGGGGTGTTCGTCCTCTACTACGGCATCACCCGGTGGCTCAGCGACTCGCTGCGGGTCAACGACGAGCGGGTGGCGGGCATGACCGGCGCCCAGTGGATGTGCCTGGCCCTGATCCCGGCCGGCATCTGGATCCTGTGGAAGGTGCGGCCCCGCCTGGCTGCGCTGGCGGCGGCGGCCGACGAGGAGAGCGCGACCGCGGGCGCCGACGGCCCCGCCGGCAAGGACGACGAAGACGACGGGACCTCCGAGGGCGGCGACGCCGAGGTCGGGACGTCCGAGGTCGGGACGTCCGAGGTCGAGGAGCCCGACATCGAGAAGGCCGGCGCGGAGAAGGCCGGGGTCGACGAGGCAGAGGTCGAGACGGCCGAGGCCGACGAGGACGGCACGCCCGCGCGCACGATGGCGGAGGAGGACGCTACGGTCCGTCCTGCGGAGCGCTGACCGGCGCCCCGCCGGGGTGGACGACAGGGGGTCCCGCCATGGGCCATGCACATCGCTCCCGCACGGCCGCCGGGCGTCTGGTCGCCGGGCTCGCCGCGCTGGCGCTCGCGCTGACGCTCGGGGCGTGCGGCGACGACGACGACGATTCGGCGTCCGACACCGGCTCCGACACGACGGCCGCGGACGACTCGGGCGCGAGCTCCTCCGAGCTGGACGTCACCGAGCTCGCCTTCGACGACGTCACGGCCCCGGCCGGCGGCACCTTCGATGTCGTCAACTCGTCGGGCACCGCCCACACCGTCACCGCCGACGACGGTGAGTTCGACGAGGAGCTCCCCGACGGCGACACGGTGACGATCGACGTGCCCGCCGAGCCCGGCGAGTACGGCTTCCACTGCGAGATCCACCCGTCGATGACGGCCACGCTCACCGCCGAGTAGCGGCGGGCCCGGGTCAGACGGGCGCGGGGTCGGGCACCATGCGGGCGATGCGGGCGACCGACCGGTAGGCCGCCTCGGCCGGGCCCAGCTCGTCGTCGCGCAGCAGGTTGGCCATGATCCGCAGCACCCACTCCATGAGCGACTGCGACCGCATGCCGACCCGGGTCAGCTCGCGCATCAACACGGGCTGGCCGATGATCTTGGCGAAGTTGCGGGCCACCTTGAAGTACAGGCCGTACTCGTCGTCGAGCAGCGTCGTGTAGCGCTGCAACGGGGTGGCGGTGCCGGTGGCGAGGGCCTCGTCGACGAGGTCGGCGGCCATGCGGGCCGTCTCGTAGGCGTAGTCGATGCCCTCGCCGTTGAACGGGTTGATCGACCCGGCGGCGTCGCCCACCAGCAGCCAGTTGGGCCCCACCTTCGGGTTGACCGAGCCCGCCATCGGCAGGCGCCCGCCGGTCGGAGGGGCGAGCATGGCGTCGGGATCGATGCCCCAGCGCTCGGGGGCGGTGGCCGCCCACTCGGTCATCAGGTGGGTGGTGTTGACGTCCTTGTAGCCCTTGAACGTCGACAGCAGGCCGATGCCGACGTTGATGGTCCCGTCACCCAACGGGAAGATCCAGCCGTAGCCGGGCATGGAGGCGCCGTTGCGGTCGTGCACGTCGAGGCACGACTCGATCCACGGGTCGGCCGAGATCGGGCTCTCGAAGTAGCCGCGGATGGCGATGCCCTGCGGGTAGGCCTTGTTGCGGGCGGCGCCGAGCGCGCGCCCGAAGCGCGACAGCGACCCGTCGGCCACGATCACGTAGCGGGCCCGGATCTCGCGGGTGGCCCCGCTGGCCTTGTCCTTCACCACCGCGCCGGCGAGCAGGCCGTCGCGCAGCAGCGGCCGCACGGCCTCGGTCGCGGTGAGAAGGGTGGCGCCCGCGCCGGCGGCGTGCTCGGCCACCATCTGGTCGAGGTCGCGGCGGCGGACGACGTAGCCGTAGCTGGGGAACACCGGGTGCTCGGGCCACTCGAGCTCGAGCGTGATGCCGTGCGCCACCGCCCGCAGCCCGTCGTGGCGGTGGTGCTGGGCGGCGATCGCGGCCTCGAGCCCCATGTCCTGGAGCTGGTGGACGGCGCGGGGCGTGAGACCGTCGCCGCAGGTCTTGTCGCGCGGGAACGCCTTGCGTTCGAGGACGCAGACGTCGTGGCCGGCCTTGGCCAACCAGAACCCGGCGGCCGCACCGGCCGGGCCGCCGCCGATGACGAGGACGTCGTGGCGGTCTGGGGAGGTCATGTGGACGAGCCTAGGGGTCGGCTGGAGCCGACCGTCAGCCGCCCAGGTCCTCTTCGGTCACGCCCGCGGCCGTCGACAGGTCGCCGAGCCCGGCCTCGACCAGCGTCATCTCGCCGTGGGCGACGGCGAAGAGGTCCTCGTAGTCCGGGTTCTCCTCGGTGACGTCCTCGTCGCTGGTCAACGACCGCTCGTGCAGGACGACCTCGGCGATCTGCTGATCCGTGAGGGTTTCCCAGCCGGGCATCGTGCCGGTGCCGCCCGTCGGCTTGCCGAGGGCGCCGTAGGTGTCGGAGGGGTAGTTGGCCGATCCCAGCCGCACCCAGGCCGCCTGGTCGCGCCAGTCAGGCCAGTTCTCGATGACCGCCCCGTCGGCCAGCTGGGCCCCGGCGCCGCCACCGCCCGACCCGCCGTGGCACGACGCGCAGTTCCCGGAGTACACCTCGGCGCCCAGGACGAGCGGGTCGTCCTCGCCCGCGGGCGGCGGCTCGAGGGTGCGGACGTACATGTAGCCCCACAGCGGCAGCGCAGCGAGCACCGACGCCGCCCAGTACGGCATGCGCTTCCGCTTCTTGGCCGCCTGGATGTAGGCCGGCTCGGGCGCGGGCGGCTCGGGCTTGGCCTCCTCGACCGCGGCGGCCGGAGCGGGCGCGGGCGTGGCGGCCGCGGCCGCCGGCACCGGCGCGTCGCTCGTCGCCTCGGCGCCGGACTCGCCCGGAGCGCCCTCGGGCGCGTCGCCGCCCCGGCCCATGGCCGCACGGCGCTCGCGGGAGCGCTTCAGAAGGTGCTCGGGGATCTCGGTCAACGCAGCCTCCGCGGAGTCTCTCCGGCCGGTCACTCTATGCACGCTCGCGCGAGCATCTCCAAGCCTGTGGGGTGGTCGAGCGAGCGCTCGGCCCGCTCGACCGCCGAGCCTGCGGGGGTGCATCCGGGACCACCGATCGGGGACGAACCCCAATGTGAACCCCTCGGAAGCACCGTGCTAAACCTGCCGAGGTCGCCGGCCCCCGCCGGTCGGTACACTTCAATGTGAGCGATTTCACGAGGAGTCGCTGAGTCCCTTGGTCGCCTTCATCTGCACACTCCTGGTCGGCTTCGGCGGCGTCGCCGGGGTCCTCCTCTACGGCAGACGCCGCCCTGTCGGCGCGCCCCTGTCGTGGGGCGAGGCGATGGTGGGCGCGCTCGTCGCCATGTTCCTGTTCCTGTGGTGGTACGGCGTGATCCCCCACCAGTGGCTCAGCTGGGCCGACGGCGAGCTCGGCTGGCGCTCCGATCGCATGATCCTCGAGCCGACGGGCAACCAGCCGATCACGATGAGCTACCAGCACCTGCGCGACATCATCGCCGTGGGCATCTACGGCGTGGGCCTGACGCTCCACATCACCGTCTGGGCGGTCTGGAACGACCGGGGCAAGAAGAAGCCCGCCGAGATCCCCGCGTCGCGCTACGGCCGCCCGCTGGTGCGGAAGGGCTGAGGAAGGGCCGACCCATGGTGAAGATCGACGCCAACCCGCCGATGCCCGAGTTCCGCGACGACTACGTCCTGCAAGAGGTCGACGCCGCGTGGCTGGCCAAGGCGGTCAAGCCCAAGCAGTTCATCCACATCGACCAGTCCGAGTGCATCATGTGCGAGGGCTGCGTCGACATCTGCCCGTGGAAGTGCATCCACATGGTGACGCCGGGCGCGGTCGACGAGGCGGTCGGCGTCGACCAGCCGGGCGTCGATCCGTCCGACCACGTCATCTTCACCATCGACGACGACGTGTGCACGCGCTGCGCCCTGTGCGTCGACCGGTGCCCCACGGGCGTGATCATCCTCGGCAAGGTGGGCGATCCGGCGGCCGCCGGCGACGCTCACCAGCGCACGAACACGCACGGCTACGGCTACGGCATGCGGTTGGGATAGGAGAGTCCCCTTGGCCAAGACGATGGAATCGAAGCCGCCGCTGAAGGACCGCGCGCAGGCCATGTTCAAGGGGCTGCCCGACCAGGTGCAGGGGTCCCAGGCCTGGAACTCGATCTTCCGCCCCGGCTCGATCTTCCGGAAGGGCTACACCGACAGCCCCCGGAACCGGTCCTACGTGATCATGAACAGCGTCCTCTACCACCTCCACCCGGTGAAGGTGAAGAGGCACGCGGTGAAGGTCAGCTACACGCTGTGCCTGGGCGGGCTGAGCTTCTTCCTGTTCATCCTGCTGACGGTCACCGGCATCTTCCTGATGTTCTTCTACCGGCCGACGGCGGCGCAGGCGTGGGACGACATCTACACGCTGCAGACATCGGTGACCTTCGGCCTGCTCGTGCGGAACATGCACAGATGGGCGGCGCACCTGATGGTGATCTCCGTCTTCCTGCACATGGCCCGCGTCTTCTACCACGGCGCCTACAAGCCGCCCCGCGAGTTCAACTGGGTCATCGGCGTGGTGCTGCTCACGCTGACGTTGCTGCTCAGCTTCACCGGCTACCTGTTGCCGTGGGACCAGCTCGCCCTGTGGGCGGTCACCGTGGGCACGAACATGATGGGCTACACGCCCGTCTTCGGGAACCAGGTGCGCTTCGTGCTGCTGGGCGGCGCCGAGATCGGCACCGACACGTTGTTGCGGTGGTACGTGCTGCACGTGTTGATGCTCCCGTTCGTCATCGTGATCTTCATGGCGATCCACTTCTGGCGGGTCCGCAAGGACGGCGGAATCTCGGGGCCCCTGTGATGACCACACATGGCGACCTCGAGAGTGACCGACATGACCGACGTCGTCGGCCGGCATCTGTGCTCACAGAGGGCATGAGGTACTGACGTGACCGAGATCCCCGAACACCTCCGCAAGCGAGCGGAAGAGGCCCGCAAGAAGGCGGCCGCGGCCAAGGCCGGCGGCGCCGACACGCCCGCGGCCGCCGAGACCGGCGGCGGCGCGGCCGAGGCCCCGCAGAGCGAGGCCGCCAGCCGCATCCCGGCCCACCTGCTCGAGCGCTCGAAGGCCGCCAAGGCGGCCAAGGGCGGCGACTCCGGCGGCGGCACCGCCACCGCGGTCGTCACCGCGCCTGCTCCCGCCGCGGCCGCGGCGGCGGGCCCGCCCCTCGCCGCCGGCCCGGGCGGGCACACCCAGCGCCTGCTGACGGTGGTCAAGTCGGGCTCGATCCAGGACGTGAAGGCCGTCCCGCAGGACAAGGTGCACGTGTGGCCCCACCTGCTCGGCGTCGAGTTCGTGGCGGCCCTGGCCATCACCGCCTTCGTGCTCGTCTTCTCGGTGTTCGTGAACGCCCCGCTGCTGGCGCTGGCCAACGTCAACCAGACCCCGAACCCCTCCAAGGCGCCGTGGTACTTCCTCGGCCTCCAGGAGCTCCTGACCATGTTCCACCCCATGGTCGCCGGCGTGACCCTGCCGGGCTTCGGCCTCATCGGCCTGATCCTGGCTCCGTACACAGACCGCAACCCGTCGAACAAGCCCGAGGACCGCAAGTTCTCGATCTCGCTGTTCACCATCTTCCTGATGTCGTGGGCAGTGCTGGTGCTCATCGGCTCGTTCTTCCGGGGTCCGGGCCAGAACTTCGTGTTCCCCTGGAACGACGGCCTGTTCTTCGAGCTGTGATCGGAACGGAGGACACACACTCATGAGCCCCGGCACGATCATCCTCATCGCCGTCCCGGTCCTCATCGTGCTGGCCGGCGTGCTGCTGTTCGCCTCGGCCCGCCGGCGCGACACCGACTCGGCCCAGGGCGTGCTGTCGAGCGAGACGGCGCGGCGCGACCGCGGCCCGGTCGAGCTGTCCGAGGCCGACCGGCCCGTCAGCGGCCGCGAGGTCGAGCGGGCGGCCGTGGTCGCTCGGCGCGAGGCGGCCACCCCGGTGAAGGTCGCCGAGCCGCCCGTGGCGTGGGTGCCGCCCGACGAGGACACGGTGGGTGTCACCCGCCGGCAGTTCTTCAATCGCTCGATCGTCGTGTCGTTCGCCCTCGGCCTGACGACCTTCAGCGCCGGCATGCTCGCCTTCCTGTGGCCCAGCGGCACCGGCGGCTTCGGCTCGAAGATCACCGTCGGCAAGCTGTCCGACATCTTCGCGGCCATCGACGAAGGCGACGGGTTCGCCTACTACCCCGAGGGCCGCATGTGGGTCACGCGGTTTCCCGAAGAGGCGCTGGGCAAGGCCGAGGCCGTCTACACGCCGAGCGAGCTCGCCGGCATGGAGGCGGGCGTCGTCGCGCTCTACCAGAAGTGCCCGCACCTGGGTTGCCGTGTCCCGCAGTGCCTGTCGTCGCAGTGGTTCGAGTGCGGCTGCCACGGCTCGCAGTACAACCGGGTGGGCGAGAAGAAGGGCGGGCCCGCCCCACGGGGCATGGACCGCTTCGCCATGACCGTCGACGGTGAGGTCCTGACGGTCGACACCGGCACGGTCATCGACGGCCCGCCGATCGGCACCAACACCACCGGCCAGGAGGCCGAGGGTCCCCACTGCGTCGGAGGCGGCGGCCACTGATGAGCCCCCTGTCCACCTCTCCGACCGTGCTGGCCGCCAGCACGGTCACGACGATCGGCGCCACGTTGGTGGTGCTGCTGATCCTCGGTCTCCTCGTCTACGTGTGGGTGAACCTGCGCGCCGGCCGCGACGAGGTCGGGTCCGAGATCGAGCTCGCGCCCAACCGCAAGCCGTACTACGACGACGAGACGCTCGAGACCACGGTGCTCAACCGCACGCTGCGGTGGGCCCTCGTGCTGCTCATCGTCATCGCCGTGGCCCTGCCGCTGTACTGGCTGAGCGAGCCGAGCCGGCAGTCCGGGGCCGTCGAGAACTTCCAGTCGACGTTCGTCGCCCGCGGCGAGCTGCAGTACGTCGAGGGTTCGCAGTGCCAGAACTGCCATGGCCCCGAGGGCACCGGCGGCCAGGCCCCGTTCACGATCACCGACGCCGAGGGCGGCTTCGTCGCCTCGGTCAACTGGCGAGCGCCCGCGCTCGACACGGTGTTGCTGCGCTTCACCCGCGAAGAGGTCGAGTACATCATCAACTACGGCCGCCCGTTCTCGCCCATGCCGGGCTGGGGCGCGGCCGTCAACAAGGGCCCGCTCAACGAGCAGCAGGTGGCGAACCTGGTCGACTACCTCGAGTCGATCCAGCTGAGCTCCGACGAGGCCAAGCGCCAGGTCTCCGAAGCGCTCGCCGAAGACCTCGGCCTCGTCGAGGAGGGCGCCGACGCGGACGCCATGGACGAGGCGATCGAGAGCATCGACTACGACGATCCCGCGGTCGGCCAGTCCCTGTTCAACCTCGAGACCGCCGGCGGCGCCTACGCCTGCGCCCGCTGCCACACCCGGGGCTGGTCGATCATCCAAGAGGGTGAGGACGCCATCAGCCCGCCCGACGCGCCGATCGACGGCGTGTACGTCGGCTTCCCCGACGGCAGCGGCGCCTTCGGGCCCAACATCACCGGCGGGCTCATCCCTCGGAAGTTCGCCAACTACGACGAGCTGATGTCGTTCATCAGCCTCGGCAGCCAGGACGGCGAGGCGTACGGCAGCAACGGCATCGGCAGTGGTCGGATGCCGGGCTTCGGCGACAACCCGAACACCGAGGACGTCGTCGACGACGGGATGATGACCCCCGAGATGATCGCGGCCATCGCCCGTTACGTCGAGAACCTGCCCGCCGCCAGCACGCCGAACCCCGAGGGTGCGCCGTCGGTCGAAGAGCTCACGGCAGAGGAAGAGGAAGGCTGACGTGACCTTGGTCCCCACCTTGGCGGGCATCTCGTGGAATCCCGAGATCCGCGGCATCCTCTCGGTGCTCGTGGGCGTCGTGGTCCTGATGGGCTCCGTGTACCTGCTGCTCGCCACCAACGTGGCCAGCCGCCTGGGCTTCCTGCTGGCGCTCACGGCCGTCTTCGGGTGGCTCACCATCCACGGCACGATCTGGTGGCTCTACCCACCGGGCACGGGACCCGCCGGGCGGCCGCCGTCGTGGGAGGTCCAGGAGATCGTCTACGGCGATCTCACCAGCTCGATGCTCGACAAGGCGCACGGCATCGACACCTCGGGCCTGCCCAGCCCCGACGAGGTCGACGACCTCACGCCTGAAGAGGTCGAGGCGCTCAGCGAGGAGCACGCCGACGACCTCGACGGCTGGACCCTGCTGGCCGCCTCCGACGCCTCCCGTGGCGAGGCGCAGACCGCCCTCGACGCGGTGTTGGCGGAAGGCACGATCCCGGGGCTCGAAGACCCCGCCTCGCGGGTGTACACGTACACGTTCGAGGTCGGCGGCAAGCCCCAGCGCGAGAGCGATTCGGTCATCGACCGCATCACCAACCGCATCACCAACACGCTGAGCTTCACGAACCCGCCCCACTACGCCGTCGTCGAGCTGAAGCCGGCGGTCGACCCGGGCGAGCCGGTACCCGGTGAGCCTGCGCCCGTGCCCGAGGCCGACGAGGAGGCCCAGACCATCTCGGCCGTGCTCGTGCGCGACATCGGCCAGCGCCGCCTGCCGGCCGCGCTCATCACGACGGGGTCGGGGATGATCTTCGGGCTGCTGTGCGTCATGCTGCACAAGCGTGACCGCCGGGTGATCGAGCATCGCTCGGCCCCCACCCCCGCTGCCGCCGGAGGCTAGGACTGATGGGCCAGTACCTTCCCGTCGTGACCATGGCGGTGCTCGCCGTCGTGTTCGCGGCGATCAGCCTCCTGATGTCGAAGCTGCTGGCACCTCGCCGGTCGACCACGGCGAAGCGCGCCCCCTACGAGTCGGGCATCATCCCGTCCCGCGACAACCCCGAGCGCTTCCCGGTGCACTTCTACCTGGTGGCGATGATCTTCGTGGTGTTCGACATCGAGATCATCTTCTTGTACCCGTGGGCCGTGATCTACCGCGACCTCGGTGTGTTCGGCCTGGTCGAGATCATCGTGTTCGCGGTGGCCGTGTTCGTGAGCTTCGTGTACCTCATCAGCAACGGTGCGCTCGACTGGGGTCCGCTCCACAGGGCCCGCCGGCAGACGCCGATGGTGTCGGCCGAGCGCACCACCCGCACGACCGTCCGCCGCGTCGGGCTCGAGGGTCGCGCCGAGGCGCCGACCGCCGCCGAGCCGAGCGACGAGGTGCACGTCTGATGGGCTGGGACATGTCCAAGGGCCTCGAGGGCATCGACCACAACTTCCTCACGGGGAAGGTCGAAGACCTCGTCCAGTGGTCGCGCTCGAAGTCGTCGTGGCCCGTCACGTTCGGCCTCGCCTGCTGCGCCCTCGAGATGATGGGCGCCGGCGGTGCGCACTACGACCTCGCCCGCTTCGGCATGGAGGTCTTCCGGGCGTCGCCCCGCCAGGCCGACATCATGATCGTGGCCGGCCGCGTCTCGCAGAAGATGGCGCCGGTCCTCCGGCAGATCCACGACCAGATGATGGAGCCCAAGTGGGTCATCTCGATGGGCGTGTGCGCGAGCAGCGGCGGGATGTTCAACAACTACGCACTGGTGCAGGGCGTCGACCAGATCGTGCCCGTCGACGTGTACGCCCCCGGGTGCCCGCCCGGTCCCGAGACGCTGATCCACGCCATCGAGACTCTGCGCGACAGCATCGAGTCGGGCGAGCTGCTGCGGCGCCGCGACGAGACCGGTGCCGGCGCCGGGCTCGTGATCGAGCAGCGCGACGGCATCGCCGAGCCGGCCGGCCGGCCGGCCGCCATCTCCGCCCGCGGGGGTCGCTGACCGTGTCCGACGCTGTCGACCAGGGCGACGACGCGCCCGCCGGCGACGAGCCGGCCGCGCCTCCCGGGCCCGAGACCCGCTTCGGCGTGCCCGTCACGTCGAGCCGGGGCCAGACCGTGCTGCACCCGACGCGCGAGCAGCTCGTCGACCTCGTCCGCGGCCTGCGTGACGACGAGGGGTTCCGGGTCTGCGTCGACCTCACCGCGGTCGACTACATCGCCTACCCGGGCCGGCGTGAGCTCCCCGCCGGCGTGGCCCCCGAGCGGTTCGAGGTCGTGGTCGGCCTGCTGTCGCACGCCACGGCCGAGCGCCTGCGGATCCGCGTGCAGGTGCCGGGCGACGAGCCCACCTGCCCGACGCTGTTCGACGTCCACCCCGGGACCGAGGCGCCCGAGCGTGAGGTCTTCGACATGTACGGCATCACGTTCACCGACCATCCCGACATGAGCCGCATCCTCATGCCCGAGGACTGGGAGGGCTACCCGCTCCGCAAGGACAACCCGGTGGGCGCCATCCCGGTGCAGTTCAAGGGTGTCAGGAACGACCGATGAGCGAGCGCAGCGAGCGAATCATGAGCACAGTGTGCTACCCGGCCCGAAGGGCCGAGCGCTCATGGCGCGCATCCCGAAGGGTGCGCCGATGAGCGCCACCGACCTCTCCCGCACCGGCGAGGGCACCCAGGAGATGGGGCCCCGCAAGGGTGCCACCGCGGCCGAGCTGCTCCGGGAGCTGGGCTCGGTCCTCCGGCTGTCCGAGGCCGAGGCGGCCGCGCTGTCCGAGGAGGCGCCCGACGCCGACGAGCAGACGATGCTGCTCAACATGGGCCCGCAGCACCCGTCGACCCACGGCGTGCTGCGCCTGATGCTCGAGCTGCAGGGCGAGGAGGTGCTGCGGAGCAAGCCGATCATCGGCTACCTGCACACGGGCATGGAGAAGACGGCCGAAACGCTGACCTACCTCCAGGGCGCCACCAACACCACCCGCATGGACTACGCGGCGCCGCTGTTCAACGAGCTGGTCTTCGCCCTCGCCACCGAGACCCTGCTCGGCATCGACGAGGACATCCCGCCCCGCGCGCAGTGGATCCGCATGCTGTTGTGCGAGCTCAACCGCATGTCGTCGCACCTGCTGTTCCTTGCCACCAACGGCCTGGACCTCGGCGCCGTGTCGATGATGATCTACGGCTGGCGCGAGCGCGAAGAGACGCTGCGGCTGCTCGAGATGATCACGGGCCTGCGGATGAACCACAACTTCATCCGCCCCGGCGGCGTGGCCGCCGACCTGCCCGACGGCTGGCGCGACGCGACCCTGCGCGTCCTCGATCTCGTCGAGCCGCGGCTCGAGGAGTACGAGGTGCTGATGAGCGGCCAGCCGATCTGGCGCGAGCGCCTGCAGGGCGTGGGGATCATCACCGCCGACGAGGCCATCGCCCTCGGCGCCACCGGCCCGATCCTGCGCTCGACCGGCGTGCCGTGGGACCTCCGCACGGCCGACCCGTACCTGTTCTACGACCAGGTCGACTTCGGCGTGGTCGTCGGCAGCTACGGCGACTGCTTCGACCGCTTCTCCATCCGGCTCAACGAGGTGCGCGAGTCGATGGCCATCGTGCGGCAGATCCTCGACAAGATGCCGCGGGGCGACTACCGCATCCAGGACCGCAAGGTCACGCCGCCCCCGCGAGGCCGCATCGACGAGTCGATGGAGGCCCTGATCCACCACTTCAAGATCTTCACCGAGGGCTTCAAGGTGCCCGAGGGTGAGGTGTACCGGGCGATCGAGAGCCCCCGCGGCGAGCTGGGCTGCTACATGGTCAGCGACGGCAGCGGCAATCCCTACCGCATGCACATCCGGGGGCCGTCCTTCGTGAACCTCCAGTCGATGCCGCACATGCTGCGCGGCGGCCTCATCGCCGACGCGGTGGCGGTCATCTCGTCGGTCGACCCGATCATGGGCGAGGTCGACCGATAGTGGAACCTCGCCGACCTGCCGCCCACGTCTCGCCAGCCATTTTCGCCGCTGGCGGCGTCCTCGTCCTCGCCGCACAACGCGTGCGCCTTCGTCCTGCGTCCTTGCCAGCGACGAAGCTGCCGTGTCGATCCGCAGACGCCATGTCGACGAGGTCCCACTAATGGCACGCTTCACCACCGAGAACACCGCCGTCGCCGACGACATCATCGCCCGCTACCCGGTCAAGAAGTCGGCGATGATCCCGCTGCTGCACCTGGCGCAGGAGCAGGACGGCCACCTCAGCGACGACGCCATGGAGCACATCGCCGAGCTCGTCGACGTCACTCCGGCCGAGGTGCTCGGCACCGCCTCGTTCTACGAGATGTTCAAGCGCGAGCCCGTGGGCGACTACGTCGTCAACGTCTGCACCAACATCTCGTGCATGCTGCTCGGCGGCGAGGAGCTGCTGCACCACCTCGAGCACCGCCTCGCCATCAAGGCCGGCGACACCACGCCCGACGGCAAGTTCACCCTGGAGGACGTCGAGTGCATCGCAGCGTGCACCGAGGCGCCCTGCCTCCAGGTGAACTACCGCTACTTCCATCGCATCAGCCACGACGAGGTCGACGTGCTCATCGACGACCTGCGCGCCGGCAAGCGGGCCCACGAGGTCCCGCGCCACGGCACGCTGAGCCGGGTCCGCCAGCAGCTCCCCGACACCCGGGCCGGCGCGGCGCCGCCCGACCGCAACGTCGAGCCGGTGTGGCTGGCCCGCAACAGCGAGACCGCGTCGGAGGCCGGATCGTGAGCGAGCGGAGCGAGCGAACCATGAGCACCGCGCGGTGCTCGGCACGACGTGCCGATCGGTCCCTGCGCGCCTCCCGAACGGGGCGCCCGTGACCGACCTCGACACGACCGCGACGGGCAACGGCGAGCGCGAGATCCCGCGCGTCGTGACGTCTCGCTGGGACCTGGCCGACGGCTACACGCTCGACCGCTACCGCGAGACCGACGGGTACACGGCGCTGGCCAAGGCGCTCTCCGACATGACCCCGGCCCAGGTCACCGAGCAGGTCAAGGGGGCCAGCCTGCTCGGCCGCGGCGGCGCCGGGTTCCCGGCGGGCGTCAAGTGGGGGTTCTGCCCTCCGGGCGTGTTCCCCCGCTACATCGTGGTGAACGGCGACGAGTCCGAGCCGGGCACCTACAAGGACCGCATCCTGATGGAGCGCGATCCGCACCAGCTCATCGAGGGCGTGCTCATCGCCTGCTACGCCATCGGCGCCAGCCAGGCCTTCCTGTACGTACGGGGCGAGATGGCCCTCGCCCAGGAGCGCATCGCCGAGGCCCTGAACGACGCCTACGCCGCGGGGCTGGTCGGTCACCGGATCCTCGGCACCGACTTCTCGGTCGACATCGTCCTGCACTGGGGAGCCGGCGCGTACATCGTGGGCGAGGAGACCGCGCTCATCGAGTCGCTCGAGGGCAACCGCGGTCTGCCGCGCCTCAAGCCGCCGTACTTCCCGGCCGCCAAGGGCCTGTACATGCAGCCCACGGTCGTCAACAACGTCGAGACGCTCTCCAACCTCCCGTGGATCGTGAACAACGGCGGAGCGGCGTTCGCCGATCTCGGCGTCGAGAACTCGAAGGGCACCCGCCTGTTCGCGGTGTCGGGGCACGTGCGGAACCCCGGCGTGTTCGAGGTCGAGTTCGGCGTCACCACGTTCCGCGACATCATCTACGGCGAGCGGTACGCCGACGGCATCCGCGACGGCAACCGCATCAAGGCCTACATCCCCGGTGGGGCCTCGGCGCCGTGGTTCTACGAGGAGCACCTCGACCTGCCGCTCGAGGCCGGGGCCGTCGGTGCCGCCGGGTCGATGCTCGGGTCGGGCGCCATCGTGGTCATGGACGAGACCACCGACGCGGTCAAGGCCGCCTGGCGGATCGTGCGGTTCTTCGCCCGCGAGTCGTGCGGCAAGTGCACGCCGTGCCGCGAGGGCACGTCGTGGCTCGAGAAGATCCTGCGCCGCATGCTCGACGGCCACGGCCGCCCGGCCGACGTCGACAAGCTGCTCGACATCTGCGACAACATCAGCCCCGCGATCTCCTGGCCGCCCAAGCAGACCACGATCTGCCCGCTCGGCCCGTCGGCGGTGTCGCCCATCGCCTCCGCGGTCCTCCGCTTCCGCGACGAGTTCGCGGCCTACTGCGGTGGCTCGGCCGAGGTGACGGTGCCGATCAGCGGCAAGGCCTACCTCTCCACTCCCCCCACCGTCGGAGCTGCACAGCCGTGACCGACACCTCCGCGCCGCCGACGGTCAGCATCACCGTCGACGGCAAGACCATCGAAGCCGCCAAGGGCGAGCTGGTCATCGAAGCGGCCGAGCGCAGCGGCGTCTACATCCCGCGCTTCTGCTACCACTCGCGGATGACGTCGGTGGGCATGTGCCGCATGTGCATCGTCGAGATCGACACCGGCCGCGGGCCCGCGCTCCAGCCCTCGTGCATGATCGAGTGCACCGAGGGGATGACCGTGTCGACCGACTCGCCGGTGACCCAGAAGGCGCAGGAGGGGGTGCTCGAGTTCCTGCTCGTCAACCACCCGCTCGACTGCCCGGTCTGCGACAAGGGCGGCGAGTGCCCGCTGCAGGACCAGACGATGTCCTACGGGCCCGGCGAGAGCCGCTTCGTCGAGGAGAAGCGGCACTTCGAGAAGCCGATCCCGGTCAGCGACCTGGTGCTGCTCGACCGTGAACGCTGCATCCTCTGCGACCGGTGCACCCGGTTCGCCAAGGAGGTGGCGGGCGATCCGCTCATCCACTTCATGGACCGGGGCAACCAGACCCAGGTCAACACGTTCCCCGACGATCCGTTCGCCAGCTACTTCAGCGGGAACACCGTCCAGATCTGCCCGGTGGGGGCCCTCACCGCCACGCCGTACCGCTTCAAGGCCCGGCCGTGGGACCTCGAGCAGGGCGAGTCGACCTGCACCTCGTGCTCGGTGGGCTGCCGCGTCGTGGTGCAGTCGAGCCGGAACCGCGTGCTCCGCTACCAGGGGGTCGACAACGACGCCGTCAACTGGGGCTGGCTGTGCGACAAGGGCCGGTTCGACTTCGAGGCTGTCAACAGCGAGGACCGCCTCGGCAGCCCGCTGCTCCGCGACGCCGGCCTGTCGCTGAAGCCGGCCACCTGGAACGAGGCGTTCCGCCGCGTGACCACCGCGGTCCGCGAGGGCCTCGACCGCAGCGGACCCGACGGCTTCGCGGTCATCGGTGGGGCCCGGCTCACCAACGAGGACCAGTACGCCTGGGTCAAGCTGACCAAGGGACTGATCGGCTCCGACAACGTCGACGCCCAGATGGGCGACGGCCTCCCGGCCGAGGCCGTGCTCGGCCTGCCCCGGGCCACCATCGACGACGCCTGCCGACCCGGAGGCACCGTGCTGGTGCTCGGGCCCGACGTCAAGGAAGAGCTGCCGGTCCTGTTCCTGCGGCTCCGCCACGCCGTCCTCGAGGACGGGGTCAAGGTGGTCGAGCTGGCCTCGACTCCCACAGGTCTCACCGACCGGCTGGCCGCGGTGTCGCTGCGCTACCGCCCGGGTCACGCCCTGCCGGTGGTGCGGGCGCTGATCTCGGGCCGCGACGTCGACGACGAGGTCGGCGGCGTCACCCCCGAGGCGCTGCGGGCCGCGGCCGAGCTGATCGCCGAGGGCCCGCTCACGGTCATCATGGGCCGCGCCAACCTGGCCGAGTCGGGCCGGTCGATCGCCGCCGCCGCGTCCGCGATCCACCACACGCTGCCCGACGTCCGCTTCCTCAGCGCCCTGCGCCGGGCCAACGTGCACGGCGCCCTCGAGCTGGGTCTGGCGCCGGGACTGCTGCCCGGTCGGGTCACGCTCGAGTCGGGCCGCGAGTGGTTCGCCGATCGGTGGCCCACGGTGCCCCGGGGCAAGGGACTCGACACCGCGGGCATCCTGCGGGCCGCGGCCGACGGCAAGATCGACACGCTCGTCCTGCTCGGCGCCGATCCGCTGGCCGATTTCCCCGACCGCGACCTGGCCGAGCGGGGCCTCGCCGGAGCTCGCACCGTCATCGCCCTCGACCAGTTCCTCACCGAGTCGGTGAAACAGGCCGAGGTCGTGCTGCCTGTGGCCGGCTACGCCGAGGTCGACGGCACGACGACCAACCTCGAGGGTCGCGTCAGCGCCCTGGCCCAGAAGGTGACGCCTCCGGGAACCGCCCAGTCCGACTGGATCGTGGCGGCCGAGGTGGCCTCCCGCCTCGGCCACGACCTGGGCGTCGAATCGGTCCGGCAGCTCGCCGCGGAGATCGAAGAGGTGGCGCCGGTGTTCTCGGGCCTGACCCGCGACCTGCTGGCGGTCGGGGTCGGGCGCGACGGAGTCGTCGTCATGCTGCCGACCCGCCGCTCGGGGAACGGCGACGGGGAGGCCGTTCCCGTCGTCACCGCAGGCGACGCCAGCGCCGAGGCCGGCGGCGTCCCGCCCTCGCTTCCCGGCGACGGCGGCGTCGAGGCCGATCCCGACGCGGCCGAGGCCGACCGGGCCGAGGTCGTCGCCAAGTCGGTCGAAGGGGCGGTGCCCGAGGCCGAGGAGACCCACCTGCTCCCGCCGACCAGCGGCGTCCCGCTGCCGGTGTGGACGATCATCGACCCGCCCTCGGTCGACGCCTACTCGCTGCGGCTCGTGGTGACCCGCAAGCTCTACGACCGGGGCACCCTGGTGCGCAGCTCGCCGTCGCTGGCCGAGCTGGCCGAGCCGGCCATGCTGCGGCTGCACCCGCACGACTTCGACCGGCTCGGCGTCGGCGCCGGCGACGACGTGCGCATCGCGTCCACCAAGGGGAACGTGACGGTCCCGACCGTGTCCGATGCGGGGGTGCCCCGGGGCATCGCCCACCTGTACGCCAACCGGGCGGGCGGCCGGGCCAACGTTCTGATCGACGGCAACGCCCCGATCACCGACGTGCGGGTGGAGCGCCCATGAGCGCTCGTGGCCCGAGCGGCCCGCTGCGAAGCAGCATGAGCGGGGAACAGCGCCCGAGCGGCCCGCGGCGAAGCAGCATGAGCGGGGAACGATGATGGAGCCGCTGTCGATCCTCGGCCTCGATCCGCTGCTCAGCGGGGGCATCGGCCTCGCCGAGGTGCTGATCGTCCTGCTCAAGACGGTCGTCGCCTTCGGCCTGCTGCTCACCTCGGTCATCCTGATGATCTGGTTCGAGCGGAAGCTGATCTCCGACTTCCAGAACCGCGTGGGGCCCAACAAGGCGGGCCCGTGGGGCCTCCTCCAGACGCTGGCCGACGGCCTGAAGCTGATCATGAAGGAGGACCTGATCCCCGACCGGGCCGACCGGAAGGTGTTCATCCTCGCTCCCTTCCTGTCCGCGGTGCCGGCCTTCGTCACGTTCTCGATCGTGCCGATCGCGGGCGGGTTCGACGGCGAGAAGTTCGGCGCCATCAGCCTCTTCGGCCACGACACCTACGTGCAGCTCGCCGACCCGCCCATCGGTGTGCTGCTGCTCCTCGCCATGTCGTCGATCGCCATCTACGGCGTGATGCTCGCCGGGTGGGCGTCGGGCTCGAAGTGGCCACTGCTCGGCGCCGTCCGGGGCACCGCCCAGATGGTCAGCTACGAGGCCGCCCTCGGCCTCACGGTGGTGGCCGTCGTGCTGCTGTCGGGCTCGCTGTCCACGCACGACATCGTGGTGGCGCAGTCGGGCAGCGGGTACGAGCTGTTCGGGTCGATCGGCATCCCGCGCTGGAACCTGATCGCCACCGGCGTCGTGCCGTTCGTCATCTTCCTCATCGCCGCGACCGCCGAGCTCAACCGCCCGCCCTTCGACCTCGTCGAGGCCGAGCAGGAGCTGGTGGGCGGCTTCCAGACCGAGTACTCGTCGTTCCGCTTCGCGCTCTTCTACCTGGCCGAGTTCATGAACACGATCACGATGTCGGCGATCATCGTGACCCTGTTCTTCGGCGGTCCGGCCGGCCCGATCCTGTTCGGCCTGCCCGGCTGGCTGTCGGGCCTGGTCTGGTTCTCGCTGAAGCTGTTCGTGTTCCTGTTCGTGTTCGTCTGGATCCGCGCCACCCTGCCCCGCTTCCGCTACGACCAGCTGATGAGCATCGGCTGGAAGGCGCTCATCCCGCTGGCGCTCGGGTGGCTGCTGCTGCTCGCCGCCATCAACGTGGGCCGCGACGAGGGCTGGAACATGGTGGCCGTGGTCGGAGTGTCGCTGGTGGTCCTGATCGTGGCGTGGTCGTCGCTCACGGCCGCGGTCGACGTCGCCCGCAAGCGCCGCGAGTCCCCCCAAGAAGAGGTCCTGAGCTAGTGCTGCCTCCCGTGACTGCCACGCATGTCTCGCCGGCCAGCCGCACCGCTGACTGCGTCCTCGTCGCTCGCCGCACATCGCGTGCGCCTTCGTCCTGCGTCCTTGTCAGCGGCACGGCTGACTCGGCGATCCCCGCATGCCAGTCACGGGAGGCAGCACTGATGGGCTACCTCGACGGGTTCCGGGTCACCTTCAAGAAGCTGTTCGAAGAGCGGCTGACCCGCGACTACACCAAGGACGAGGGGGGCAAGCGGGTCAAGCCCGCGCGCCTCCACGGCCGGCACGTCCTCAACCGCTACGAAGACGGCATGGAGAAGTGCATCGGGTGCGAGCTGTGCGCGGGCGTGTGCCCTGCCCGCTGCATCTACGTGCGCGGCGCGGACAACCCGCCCGACGACCCGGTCTCGCCGGGCGAGCGGTACGGCTACATCTACGAGATCAACTACCTGCGGTGCATCCACTGCGACCTGTGCGTCGAGGCGTGCCCCACCGAGGCGATCACCGAGTCGAAGCTGTTCGAGTTCAGCTTCACCAACCGCCAGGACGCCATCTACACCAAGTCCGAGCTGGTGGTGGGCGACGACGGTCGGCCCCAGCAGCTCCCGTGGGAGGACTGGTCCGACGTCGAGGACGTCGTCGCCCACACGTCCGCCTGGATGCGGGCCACCGCGCCGTCCGGTGCGGCCGCCTACGAGGGCCGGGTGCAGTGGGCGGGCGAGCTCGGCTTCGGCATCCGCGAGCCCGAGCAGGGCCAGTCGGTGCCCGAGGGGCAGGAGAGCACCGCCGAGGCCGACGCCATCTTCAGCCATCCGGGCGAGCCGGGTGGCCACGACACCGACCACGCTCCCGACGGCGGGACCCACTGATGACCGTCGAGCTGTTCGTCTTCGTCATCGCGGGCGCTGCGTGCCTGGCCGGGGCGGTGGGGGTCATCCTCAGCGAGAATCCCGTCCACGCGGCGCTGTCGCTCGTCGGCACCCTGTTCGGGATCGCCGTGCTGTTCGTGGCGCAAGAGGCCAACTTCCTCGCCGCGGTGCAGGTCATCGTGTACGCCGGCGCCATCGTCGTGCTGTTCCTGTTCGTGATCATGCTGCTCGGCGTCGACCAGTCCGACGACCTGCGGGTCGAGCCGCTCGTCGGCCAGCGCGTGGCCGCCGCCATCGTGTCGCTGGGCGTGCTGGCCCTCGTCGTCGGCGCGCTGGCCAGCACGGGCTACGAGGTCACGGGCGTCATCGGTGAGATCGACGACTCCATCCCCGACGTCGAGCGCCTCGGCGCGTCGCTGTTCACCGACTTCCTGTACGCCTTCGAGATCACCTCGGTGCTGCTGGTGATCGCGGTGGTCGGCGCGGTCCTGCTCGCCCGCCGCACCAAGGAGCCCGAGATCGTCGACCCCGGCCAGCGCGAGCGGGCCGAGGAGGTCGCCGAGCGCATCGAGGCGGCCGAGCGGCGCGCCACGGGCAACGGCGACGTGCCGGTGCCGTCGGTCGTCGCCGACGAGCCGGCCGAGGCCGAGGAGGTCTCGCCGTGATCGCCGCCCTCGAGGTGACGCCCGCCTGGTACCTGGTGCTCGGGGCGCTGCTGTTCTCGATCGGCGCGTTCGGGCTGCTCGTGCGCCGCAACCCCCTCGTGATGTTCATGTGCGTCGAGCTGATGCTCAACGCCGTCACGCTCACGTTCGTCACCTTCTCGCGGATGCTGCAGGACACGGGGGGTCAGTCGATCGTCGTGTTCGTTCTCGTGGTCGCCGCGGCCGAGGTGGTCGTGGGCCTCGCCATCATCGTCGCCCTGCTCCGCAAGCGACCTCACGCCACGGCCGACGACGCCGCCCTGCTCGAAGGCTGAGAGGAACCGTGCTCGATCTCGTCTGGTTGATCCCCGCGCTGCCGCTCGCCGGGTTCCTGATCCTCATGGCCTTCGGCCGGCGGCTCGGCGAGCTCCGGGCCGGGTGGCTCGCCACCCTGCTGTGCGCCGGCAGCTTCGTCGCCACGGTGATCGTCTTCATCGGCTTGATCGGCGAGCACCACGAGGACCGGCAGTTCGTGCAGACGCTGTTCTCGTGGATCCCGGTGGGCGACCTGCAGGTCGACATCGGGTTCCTCGTGGACCCGCTGTCGATCGCGATGGCCCTGTTCGTCACCGGCGTCGGTGCGCTGATCCACATGTACGCCATCGGCTACATGCACGGCGACCGGGACTTCTCCAAGTTCTTCGTCTACCTGAACCTGTTCATCTTCTCGATGCTGATGCTGGTGCTGGGCAGCAACATGCTCGTCACCTTCATCGGGTGGGAAGGGGTCGGCGCCTGCTCGTACCTGCTCATCGCGTTCTGGTTCACCGACGAGGCCAACGCCAGCGCCGGCAAGAAGGCGTTCATCACCAACCGCATCGGCGACTGGGGCTTCCTGCTCGCCATCTTCCTGGCGTTCGCCACGCTGGGAACCGTCGACTACCTCGGCGTGAACGCCGGAGCGCAGACCCTGCCCGCGGTCACCGCCACCGCCATCGGCCTGCTGCTGTTCGTCGGCGCGGTCGGCAAGTCGGCGCAGCTCCCGCTGTACGTCTGGCTGCCCGACGCCATGGCCGGCCCCACGCCGGTCTCGGCCCTGATCCACGCCGCCACCATGGTCACCGGCGGCGTGTACCTGATGACCCGGGTCAACCCGATCCTGGCGGCCGGCTACGAGTGGGCCCCCGACGTCATCGCCTGGGTCGGGGTCATCACCGCCCTCATCGCCGCCACCATCGCCGTCGCCCAGAACGACATCAAGAAGGTGCTGGCGTACTCGACGATCAGCCAGCTCGGGTACATGTTCCTGGCGGTCGGCGTCGGCGCCTACGTGGCCGCCGTGTTCCACATGATCACCCACGCCTTCTTCAAGGCCCTCCTGTTCCTCGGCGCCGGCTCGGTCATCCACGGCATGCACGACGAGCAGGACATGCGCCGCATGGGCGGCCTGCGCAAGTACATGCCGATCACCACCGCCACGTTCATCGTCGGCTGGCTGGCCATCGCCGGCGTGCCGCCGTTCTCTGGCTTCTTCTCGAAGGACGAGATCCTGCTGTACGCCTGGGGCAGCGGCGGGGGCGCGGCCAAGGTGATGTGGGGGATCGGCCTGGTGACCGCGCTGCTCACCGCCTACTACATGAGCCGTCAGGTGTTCATGGTCTTCTTCGGCGAGCCGCGCTGGAAGGACGATCCTGCGCTCGTGACCGCGGGCGCCGGAGTCGTCGCGGGCGGCTCCGACGTGGCGCCGGCACGCGGCCGAGGCACCGGCCGTCCCCGAGACCGTCGATCACGGCGGCCACAGCGACCACCACGACGACTTCGAACCGCACGAGTCGCCCTGGCTGATGACGGTGCCGCTGATCGTGCTGGCCGTGCTCGCCGCCGTCGGTGAGCTGCTCAACCTGCCGTTCACCCCCAACTTCCACGTGCTGCAGCACTGGCTCGAGCCGGTCGTCGGCGCCAACGAGCTGCACATCGACGTGCCCACGAACACCAAGGTGGCGCTGGCCGTGATCGCCGCCGTCGTCTCGCTCACCGGCATCGCCCTGGCCGCCCTCGTGTACCTGCGCCACAAGGTCCGGGCGGTCGAGCCCGAGATCCTCGCCCACGGCTGGTACTACGACGAGTCGATCACCCGGTTCGTCGGCGGTCCCGGCACCAAGGGCTTCGAGGCCGTCGCCTGGTTCGACCGCAACGTCATCGACGGGGCCGTCAACGGCGTCGCCACCCTCGTCCGCACGTCGGGGCGGGGCATGCGCACCGATGCAGTCCGGCTTCGTCCGCTCGTACGCCCTGGGCATCTCGGCCGGCGTGGTCGTCGTCCTCGGCTACTTCCTCACAAGGCTGTACCTCTGATGCTGGCCACCCTGTTCGCGACCGAGGCCGGCCACGGCGCGCCGTCGTTCGACATCCTGACCGCGCTGGTGGCGCTCCCCGCGGTGGGGGCCCTGCTGGTGGCGCTCGTCCCCAAGTCCCGGGGCGAGCTGCACCGCTTCGTCGCTCTCCTGTTCACGGGGGCCACCGCCGCCATGGCGGTGTGGCTGCTCGCCGCGTTCGAGCCCGGCGATGCCGGCTTCCAGTTCGAGGTCGACCGCTCGTGGGTGGCGGACTTCGGCATCTCGTGGCACGTCGGCATCGACGGCATCTCGCTCTTCCTCGTCGTGCTCACGGCGGTGCTGTTCCCCATCGCGCTGCTGGGGTCCACTCCCCACCACGACGCCAAGCCCTACTACGCCTGGCTCCTGCTGCTCGAGGCGGGCTGCATCGGCGTGTTCGTCTCGCTCGACCTCTTCATGTTCTTCGTGATGTTCGAGATCGTGCTGGTGCCGATGTACTTCCTCATCGGCGGGTGGGGCTACGCCAACCGTGTCTACGCGGCGCTGAAGTTCTTCCTGTTCACGATGTTCGGCTCGGCCCTGATGCTCGTCGGCATCGTGGCCACCGCCTACCTGCACCGTGACGCCGTCGAGGACCTGAACCGGGCCGAGGCGCAGGAGATCGTCGCCGGCGCCGAGGGCGAACCCTCCCAGTCCGAGGCCGACCGGATCGCCGAGCTGAGCGAGGGCCAGCCGCTCACGTTCAACCTGGTCGAGATCGCCGAGGACCGCAACGTCGCCGACGACTCCGAGGGCGCCGCGCCGTGGGACTGGTCGGTGGTGCGGTGGATCTTCCTCGCGTTCGTGATCGCCTTCGCGGTCAAGGTGCCACTGTTCCCGGTGCACACGTGGCTGCCCGACGCCCACACCGAGGCGCCGACGGCGGGCTCGGTGATCCTGGCCGGGGTGATGCTCAAGCTGGGCACCTACGGGTTGGTGCGCTTCGGGTTGTACCTGTTCCCCGACGCGGCCAACTTCTTCGCCCCGGCCCTCGTGACCTTGGGCGTGATCGGCATCATCTACGGCGCGGTCGTCGCCACGATGCAGAAGGACCTCAAACGCCTGGTCGCGTACTCGTCCGTGGCCCACCTCGGCTTCATCGTGCTGGGGACGTTCGCCATCACCACCCAGGGCATCCAGGGTGGCCTGCTGCAGAACATCAACCACGGCGTGTCCACCGGCGCCCTGTTCCTCCTCGTCGGGATGATCTCCGAACGCCGTCACACCCGCGAGATCGCCGCGCTGCGGGGGCTGCAGAAGGTGGCGCCGATCTTCGCGGCCGTGTTCACGGTCGTGATGCTGTCGTCGATCGGCCTGCCCGGCCTCAACGGGTTCGTCGGCGAGTTCCTGGTGCTGGTCGGGTCGTTCCTGACCCGGCGTTGGTGGACGGTCGTCGCCGCCGCCGGGGTCATCCTCGCCGCCCTCTACATGCTGTGGGCCTACCAGCGGGTGTTCCACGGCCACACCGACGAGGACAACGAGGGCTTCGCCGAGATGAGCTGGAAGGAGGGCGCGGTGCTGGCGCCCCTGCTCGGGCTCATCGTGTTCCTGGGCATCTACCCCAAGCCGGTGCTCGATCGCATGGAGCCCACCGTCGACCGCCTGATCGCCCACGTCGAGGACCACAGCGACTTCGTCTCGCCCGAGGTGGAGCAGCCGGTCGTCGCTGAGACCGAGTCCGAGGATGAGCCCGTGGAAGAAGCCGACGCGGACGAGCACTCCGTGGGTGCCGTCGCCTCAGGCGATGAAGCCGATCGAGGCGTTGAAGGTGCCGGGGCCGGCGAAGCCTCGGCCCCGGCAAGGAACGAGCAGCCGTGATCGGCATCCTGAGCACGATCTCGCAGCCGCTGCCCGTCGATCCGACGCCCATCGAGACGCCCACGATCGACTGGGCGGCCGAAGCGCCGCTGCTCATCCTGGTCGGCGGGGCGCTGATCATGATGCTCGTGTCGTCGTTCGTGCGGTCGCGCCGAGCGACGGCCGGCTACACGGCCTTCACCTGCGTGGTCGCCCTCGCTGCCATCGGCGCGGTGGTGCCGCTGTGGCGCGAGGTGCAGGACCCCGACCGCGGGCCCTTCTCCACGCTCGCCGGGGCGGTGGGCATCGACGGGTTCTCGTTGTTCATGACCGTCGTCATCGCGGCGGCGGTGGTCCTGGCCGCCCTCCTGACCGACGACTACCTGCGCCGGGAAGGACTCGAGGGCGTCGAGCCGTACGTCCTGCTGCTGCTGTCCGCCGCCGGTGGCGTCGTCATGGCGCAGGCCAACGACCTGATCGTGCTGTTCCTCGGCCTCGAGATCCTCTCGATCGCCGTCTACGTGCTGGCGGCCATGCACCGCCGCCGCGTCACGTCGCAAGAGGCGGGCATCAAGTACTTCGTGCTCGGCGCGTTCTCGTCGGCGTTCTTCCTCTACGGCATCGCCATGATCTACGGCGGCACCGGGACCACCAACCTCGTCGAGATCCTCGACCTGTTCAGCACCAACCTGCTCACCGAGGACGGCCTCGTGCTCGCGGGCCTCGCCCTGATGCTCGTGGGCCTCGGCTTCAAGGTGGCGGCCGTCCCGTTCCACTTCTGGACGCCCGACGTCTACCAGGGGTCGCCGTCGCCGATGGTGGCGTGGATGGCCTCGGGCGTGAAGGTGGCGGCCTTCGCCGGCCTGATCCGGGTGTTCGTGCTGGCCTTCGACGCCTACTCGGTCGACTGGCAGCCGATGATCGCGGCGGTGGCCGTGCTCACCCTCGTCACCGGCTCGGTGCTCGCCGTCGTGCAGACCGACGTGAAGCGCATGATGGCCTACAGCTCGATCAACCACGCCGGGTTCGTGCTGGTCGGCGTGCAGGTCGCCACCGAGCAGGGCGTCCAGGCGGCGCTGTTCTACCTCGCCACCTACACGTTCCTCATCGCCGGCACCTTCGGCGTCATCACGCTGGTCGGGCGCAAGGGCGACGGGCACCACAGCCTCGACGACTACAACGGGCTCGGCCGGTCCCGGCCCGGGCTGGCACTGCTGCTGGCGGTGTTCCTGTTCGCCCAGGCGGGCGTACCGCTGACCTCGGGCTTCTTCGCCAAGTTCTACGTGATCACCGCCGCGGTCGACGGAGGGTCGGGGTGGCTGGCCATCGTGGCCATGCTGTCCTCGGTCATCTCGGCGTACCTCTACCTGCGCATCACGGTGAGCCTGTACATGGGCGATCCCGACGAGGCGGCCGGACCCCGCCTCGCCATCCCGGTCGCCGCCGGCATCAGCCTCGCCGTGTGCGTGATCGTCACGCTGCTCGTCGGTGTGTGGCCCGGTCCGGTCTCCGAGGTCGCCCGCGACGCCGTCCCGGTCCTCACCGCCGGCGGTTGACCGTCACCGTCCTCGACGCGGCCATCGGCGCGCGAGCGCACCGATCAGCCGGGCGGTCGCGGGCGGTTCACGGGCGCACCGCGCCCAGGTCACGTGACGACCGCGGGCCGAGCCGTCGCCTGACCGCAACCTGACCGTTGCGAGGGTGGTGGGCCGAGGGGGTGGAAGTGTGGTGAAATCCACCACGGCGTCGTGCTGCTCCCCCAGACTCGTACGCGCCACCGACTCACTGTCAGCCGAACGACCATGCCCAAGACCCAGCGCCTGAGCGACGCGACACTCGTCCGCCGGTCACAGCAAGGCGACCGGCGATCCTTTGCCGCGCTCGTCGCCCGCTACGACCGGCGGCTCCGCGGGCTCGCGCACGCCCTGCTCCTCGATCGGGGGCAGATGGACGCGGCCCTCGGCCTCGCCTACCTGCGGGCCTGGCGCGACGTGGTGCGCATCAGGCCCCGCGACGACGTCGGCCCGTGGCTCTACCGGGCGGTGTACAACGCGTGCATCGACCAGCTCCGGCGCAACGAGGCGCCGACCGGCGATCGAGCGGCGCAGGCGGACGTGGCGCCGGGCGCAGCCGGTGGCCTGCGTGCAGTCCTCGGGGCGCTCGCCCCCGCCGACCGGGTGGCCGTGGTGCTCGTCGAGCGTGAGGGCTTCTCGGTCACGTCGGCGGCGCGCATCCTCGGCGTCTCGCCCGACGAGCTCGAGACCCGCCTCGACGTGGCGCGCGACCTGCTCGCTCCCCATGTGCCGACTCCGCCCGCCGAGCCGGCGCCGGTGACGGACGAGTCGGCCGACGACGTGGCGCTCGACGAGCCGGCGCCGGTGACAGCCGAGTCGGCCGACGACGTGGCGCTCGACGAGCCGGCGCCGGTGACAGCCGAGTCGGCCGACGACGTGCCGACTCTGCCCGCCGAGCCGGCACCGGTGACAGACGAGTCGGCCGACGACGTGGCGCTCGACGAGCCGGTGCCGGTGACAGCGAGTCGGCCGACGACGTGGCGGCCGACCCGGCGCCCGAGGACCTGGCGACCGACCCGGCGCTCGACGTCCCTGTGGCTGCGACTGCGGCGATGAACGGGGCTGCGCTCGGTGGCCGAGCGGCCGAGGCCGACGCGGCGGATCCGGCGGCGCCCGACGAGGCGGCCGAGGCGCCCCTCGAGGGAGACCCGGGGGCGGACCCGGAGTCCGCGCCTGCGGCCTCCGGCAACGGCCAGGACTCCGACGCCGACGGAGGGACCTCGACGCCGGCGGCGCCGGCCGAAGCGGCCGACCGGGGGGCGACCGACGGCCCGAGCGCACCGGCCGGGTCCAGCAACGGCCACACCACCGGTGGGACGCCGACCAACGGTCACAAGGCGAACCGCGGGCGCGGCCGGCGTGCTCGACGGCGAGCGAACGGCCTCGCCGGCAGGACGACTGCGCCCCCCGAGCCCGACGAGGTCGCCCCGGCGCCCGAGGCGCCGGCGGACGCAGAGGCCGATCGTCCGGCCGACGATCGCGCGGCAGACGGGCCGGGCGACGGGCCCGACGCCGCCGACTCGACCGCGACGGCCACCACGCCGGACCCGGGGCCCGCCGCGACCGAGCGCCAGGCCGCCGGACCGGTGACCAGCACGTGAGCGGGGAACCGTGAGCAAGCCGAAGCACACCCCCGCCCACGCGCGGCCCGACGACGCCGACGACGACGACGCCGACGCCGGCGGCCGCGACGGCCCGGCCGGCCCCGCCCGCTCGCCGCTGGCCACGGCCCTGCGCGAGATGGCACCCCCGCGGCACGGCCCCGAGTTCTGGAGCGAGCTCGACCGCCGCCTGGCCGACGAGCCCCAACTCCGGTTGGCGCCCCGCTCGGCCATCCGGCCCATCACCCAGCCGCCGCCGGTGATCGACGACCAGAAGATGGCGAGGAGCCTCAAGGGCACCGACATCCCCTCGCCCCCCGGCCCGTCGTCGCGGCGCACCCTGCTCCTCGTGGGCCTGGCGATCGTCGTCGTCCTCGTCGTGATCGCCGCGCTGCAGAGCCCCGACGACGAGACGGCCCGCACCGGCGACGGCCAGACCGAGTCGACCGACGGGCGGACCCCGACCAGCGACGAAGCCGCCGCCCCCGTCGAGACGGCGCCACCTTCCACCCCGCCCCCCGGCACGATCGAGCCCGCGGCGCCGCTCGCACCGGCCGGCGTCGGGCCTCTGGTGGTGGGTGCGTCGTTCGCCGACCTGCAGGCGGCGGGCATGACCATCCAGCACGACGACGCGACGTTCCGCGGGTCGGGCGGCCGCTGCTACGAGGGACGGGTGGCCGGCGCCCTCGACCTCCGTCTGCGGTTCCGCGCCCCCGACGGCCAGAGCGGAGCCGACGACCCGGCGCAGGGCGTGCTCACCGCGGTGTCGATCGAGTCGGGACTGCCCACGTCGCGCACGAGCGACAGCGGCATCGGTCTCGGTGCGCCACAGGACCAGGTGCTGGCGGCGTACGCCGGCAACCTCGACGATCGCCCGCACCCGTTCGTGTCGGCGGGGCACATCTTCCGGGCCGACGCGGGCAACGGCACCGGCATCGCGTTCCTGACCGACGGAACCACCGTGATCGGCATCTCCGTCGGCGAGATGGACGCCATCCGCTTCATCAACGAGTGCGGCTGACCCGCGCCCGGCGCGGCGCGACGGTCCTGGTCGGAGCCCTCTTCATCCCCACCGCCGAACGCCCGTGACCTGGCCGCGGGCAGCTTTGGCCCCTCGTGCAAACGATCACTAGTCTCCCCCCACGTGTCGGACCTTCTCCGCTCGTACCTCACGATCGGCGTCTTCTCAGTCGTCGCAGTGGCGCTGGTGGCGGCGATCATGGGCCTCGGCAGCCTGGTCCGTCCCACCCGCCCGCAGCCCGAGAAGTACGTGAACTACGAGTCGGGCGTCGACCCCGCAGGGTCGATGTGGGGGCAGACGCAGGTCCGCTACTACCTGTTCGCCCTGCTGTTCGTGCTGTTCGACGTCGAGGCGGTGTTCATCTTCCCGTTCGCGACCCGGGCCGAGGCCTACGGGTGGTTCGGGTTCGTCGAGATGGGCATCTTCATCGCCATCCTCGCCCTCGGGCTGCTCTACGCCTGGAAGAAGAAGGTCCTCCGCTGGATCTGACACAGGACGCCGTCTGATGGGTCTCGTCGAGAGCGGCAAGCTGCCCAAGCCGCTGACCTCGCTGCTGAACACCGCCCGCAAGTACAGCCTGTGGGCCTACCAGTGGGGCCTGGCCTGCTGCGCGATCGAGATGGGCGCGGCGTTCGCCTCGCCGCGCTACGACGTCATGCGCCTCGGCGTGATCCCGCTGCCGGCCAGCCCGCGCCAGGCCGACGTCGTGGTCATCTCGGGCACGGTGACCGACAAGATGGTCCCGGCCATCAAGCGCCTCTACGAGCAGATGGCCGACCCGAAGTACGTGATCTCGATGGGCTCGTGCACGAACTGCGGCGGCCCCTACTGGGACAGCTACTCGGTGACCAAGGGCGTCGACCAGGTGGTCCCGGTCGACGTGTACATCCCCGGGTGCCCGCCGCGGCCCGAGGCGCTGCTCGAGGGCATCGTCCTGCTGCAGCAGCGCATCGGCCGCGAGAACATGGCCGACCGGTGGCGCGGCGACCCGCTGGTGGTGCAGTGATGGCCGACGCCACCGACACCGCTCCTGCCGACGCCGCGCCCGAGGACGTTCCCGAGGTCGACGAGGCCCGCGAGGGGGTGCTGGCCACTCTCCGCGACGCGCTCGGCGACGCCCTGGTCGACAGCCACATCGCTCCCGGCCACGGCCTGTGGATCCGCGTGACCCGCGATGCCTGGTCGACGGCGGCCGAGGCCGCCAAGCTGCGCCTCGGCTGCACGTTCTTCGACTACCTGTCGGCGATCGACTGGATGCCGTCGCCGTGGGGCCGCTACGAGGACAGCTCCCTCGACGTGGGTGTCACCGCGTTCGACCCCGAGGCCGCGTTCGAGACCGGTGTGGCGGGGGGCGACACCCGCTTCCAGGTGTTCTGCCGCCTGGCCAACGTGCGGCGCCACACCGAGCCGCACCCCGAGGTCACCATCAAGGCCGACCTGCCCGACGACGACCTGCGCGTCGCCAGCCTGGTGCCGCTGTTCGCCGGGGCCAACTGGCACGAGCGCGAGTGCTGGGAGATGTTCGGCATCACGTTCGACGGCCACCCCGGGTTGCGTCACCTGTACCTGCCGGGCGAGTTCGAGGGCCACCCCCTCCGCAAGGACTTCCCGCTGCTCGCCCGCCTGGTCAAGCCGTGGCCGGGCATCGTCGACGTCGAGCCCATGCCGGGCGAGCCGGCAGGGACCGAAGAGAACGGAACGGAGGAGAGCACATGACGCGTGCATCCGCCGTGCGTGAAGCCGTCGCGGATGGTCGAGCACCGCAGGCGAGGCGTTGAGAGTGCCGCAGGCGGCGGCGAAGCCGCCTTGCCGGAGGCAAAGAGATGACCGTGACCGAACGCCAGCAGCGCGCCTACGTCGACGCCCAGGCGGCCGATGCCCGGGTCAACGTCGAGCTCGAGACCGACGAGGGCATGATCCTCAACATCGGCCCGCAGCACCCGGCCACCCATGGCACGTTGCGCATCACGGCCAAGCTCGACGGCGAGCAGGTCGTGTGGGCCGACGTCGTGCCCGGCTACATGCACCGGGGCTACGAGAAGCTCACCGAGGTCCGCACGTACCCCCAGGTCACCACCCTGGTGAACCGCATCGACTGGCTGGGCAGCTTCGCCAACGAGGTGCCGTTCATCCTGGCGGCCGAGCGCCTGATGGAGATCGAGGCGCCTCCACGCGCCCGCCACATCCGCACGATCCTGTTCGAGATGGCCCGCCTGGCCAACATCGTGCTGTTCCTCGGCGACCTCGGGGTCCAGCTCGGGGCCGTCACACCGGCGTTCTTCGCCTTCCGCGACCGCGAGCACGTGCTCGACCAGATCGAGTCGGTCACCGGTGGCCGCTTCCACCCGAACTTCGACCGCATCGGCGGCCTCAAGGACGACCTGCCCAAGGGCTGGATCGACGACACCAAGGCCGTCATGGTCCGCATCCGCAACTTCTGCGACGAGATCGAGACGCTGCTGTTCGGCAACGAGATCTTCGAGACCCGCACCCGTGGCGTCGGCGTGATCCCGCCCGAGGTGGCGCTGTCGTACGGCATGTCCGGGGCCAACCTGCGCGCCTCGGGCATCGACTGGGATCTCCGTCGCGACAGCGACGTCGGTCTGGCCCACAAGGACCTCGACTGGCAGGTCTGGACGCACCCCGACGGCGACAGCTTCGCCCGCTGCTGGGTGCGCCTGCAGGAGACGCGCGAGGCGACGAAGATGATCGACCAGCTCTGCGACGGGCTGCCCGGCGGGCCGATCATGGCCAAGGTGCCCCGCATCATCAAGGTGCCGGCGGGCGAGGCCTACGTCGCCACCGAGAACCCGCTCGGCGTCATGGGCTACTACGTCATCAGCAAGGGTGATCTGGGCCCGTTCCGCACCAAGATCCGCTCGGCCAGCTTCTCGAACGTGTCGATCGTGCCGTGGCTGCTCCGGGGCGTGTACGTGCCGGACATCATCACGATCCTGGCCAGCCTCTACTTCATCCTCGGGGACATCGACCGATGAGTGGTGCCACCACCATGGCCATCGAGATGGCCTACTGGCAGCAGACGATCCTGCGCAGCGTCGGCGTCCTCGTCGCCGTCCTGCTGCCCGCCGGAACGCTCGTCTACGTCTTCCTGTTCAAGATGATGAGCTTCATGCAGAGCCGCCTCGGCCCCATGGAGGCGGGGCCGTACGGCTCGATGCAGCTGCTGGCCGAGGTCGGCAAGTGGATCCAGAAGGAAGACATCGTGCCGTGGCGCGCCGACCGGCGGCTCTTCGCCATGGCGCCCTACGTCGTGGTGCTGTCGGTGTTCCTGATCCTCGCCGCGGTGCCGTTCGGGCCCGACGCCTGGTTCACCAACCTCGACGTCGGCATCTTCTACATCCTGGCGGTGTCGTCGATCTCGGTCCTCGGCATCCTCATCGCCGGGTGGGCGTCGGCCAACAAGTACTCGCTGCTCGGCGGCCTGCGCGCCGCGGGCCAGCTCATCGCCTACGAGCTGCCGATGGTCCTCGCCGTCGTCGGCGTCGTCATCCAGGCCGGCACGCTCAACATGCAGGGCATCGTCACCGCCCAGCACGACGGCGAGATCTTCGGCTGGGGCGGCATCGGCAACCCGTTCATCCTCACCCAGCTCGTCGGCTTCTTCATCTTCCTCGTGGCCATGCAGGCCGAGCTCACGCAGACGCCGTTCGACATGCCGATCGCCGAGTCCGAGCTCGTGTCCGGCTACATGACCGAGTACTCGGGCATGCGGTTCCTGCTGTTCTTCATCGCCGAGTTCGCCAGCGCCGGCGCCTTCGCCGCGGTGGCGGCCACGCTGTTCCTCGGCGGTTGGGCGCTGCCGGGCGTCGACCTCGACGCCGACTACATGAACGTGGTCGGTCCGCTCGTGCTGCTGGTGAAGATCATGATCGTGTCGTTCCTGGTCTTCTGGGTGCGGTTCACCTACCCGCGCTTCCGTGAGGACCAGCTGCAGCAGCTCGCGTGGAAGTTCCTCATCCCGCTGTCGCTGGTCAACATCCTGGCGACCATGGCCTGAAGGTGGCCTGGTAATGGCCAAGATCCCCGCACCCAAGGCGCCCGGCCTGGTCAAGGGCCTCGGCGTCACGCTGAAGACGATGGGCCGCACGATGTTCCCGGCGCGGGGCATCAAGACGCTCATCCCCGCCCCGTCGAAGGGCGCGGCCACCGTGCAGTACCCCCACGAGAAGGAGGCGCCGGCGCCCCGCTCCCGCGGCGTCATCGCCCTCAAGGAGGACAACTGCACCGTCTGCATGCTGTGCGCCCGCAGCTGCCCCGACTGGTGCATCTACATCGAGGGCCACAAGGACACGGCGCCGCCCCGCCGCCCCGGCGGCAAGCCCCGCACGGTCAACAAGCTCGACCGCTTCGACATCGACTACGCGCTCTGCATGTACTGCGGCATCTGCGTCGAGGTGTGCCCGTTCGACGCCCTGTTCTGGAGCCCCGAGTACGAGTACTCCGAGCTGCGCCTCGCCGACCTGCTGCACGACAAGGAGCGGTTGGGCGAATGGATGCAGGCCGTGCCCGACTTCGAGCCGTACGAGGCGGGGTCCGAGCAGAAGGTGCGCAAGGTCCCCCGCTGATGGTCGCCCAGAACATCTTCTTCTACGTCATCGCCGCGGTGATGGTGGCTGCCGCGATCGTGGTGGTGACCAACCGCAACGTCGTGCGCTCGGCGCTCGCCCTCATCGTGGTGTTCGCCGGCGTCGCCGCGCAGTTCGTCCTCCTCGCCGCCGAGTTCGTGGCGGTCACGCAGGTGCTCGTCTACATCGGGGCGATCATGGTGCTGATGCTGTTCGGCATCATGCTGACCCGCAGTCGCATCGGCCGCGACACCGACATGACCAACGAGCACTGGTGGGTCGGCGTCCTCACGGGCCTCGTGCTCGTCGGGGTGATGGGCTACGCGCTCATCGACTACTTCGGCGACGACCCGCTGCCCGCCGAGCGCCAGATCACGGCCGTCGACGGCAGCAACACGGCGACGGTCAGCGACGCCATCTTCAGCCAGTACCTGATCCCGTTCGAGGTGATCTCGGTGCTGCTGCTGGCGGCCCTGGTCGGCGCCATCGTCATCGCCCGGAAGGACCGGTGACCGCCGATGGACGACCTGCTCGTCAACCAGTTCCTGCTGCTCGGCGCCATCCTCTTCTGCATCGGCGTCTACGGCGTCATCGCCCGCAAGAACACCGTGCTGGTGCTGATGTCGATCGAGCTGATCCTCAACGCCGTCAACATCAACCTGCTCACCTTCGGTGCCCTGCAGGGCAACATCACCGGGTCGGTGTTCGCGCTGTTCATCATCGCCGTGGCCGCCGCCGAGGTCGGGGTGGGCCTGGCGATGGTGCTGATCATCTACCGCAACCGGTCGAGCGTCGATCTCGACGAGATCGACTCGATGAGGGGCTGAGAGTGCTCGACAACGCCTGGATCATCCCGCTCATCCCCGCGGCCTCGTTCTTCCTCATCCTCTTCTTCGGGAAGCGCCTGCCCAGGAAGGGCAGCGAGATCGGCATCGCCGCCGTCGGCATCGCGTTCGTGCTCGCGATCGCCACGAACGTCCAGTGGTTCGATCACGTCAACAACCCTCCCGAGCACGGTGGCGACACCCACACCGAGGAGGAGGCCCCGGCCGAGGGCGAGCACGGCCTCGGGCGCGGTCACCGTCGACGGCGAGTCAGCTCAGGGCGCAGCCGTCGCGGCGGCCGTTGACGCATCACGAGGCGTTGAACGTGCCGAGGAGGGCGAAGCCCTCGACGAGGCAGAGAGCGTCGAGGAGGAGGAGCACACCGTCGAGCCGGTCGAGCGCAGCTGGACCTGGTTCGAGAACGGCGGGGTCGACATCGAGGTCGGCATGCTGCTCGACGGCCCGGCCGTGATGATGCTGTTCGTCGTCACGCTGGTGTCGCTGCTCGTCCACGTGTACTCGACCGACTACGTGGCCGGGCGACCGGCGCTACACGCACTTCTTCGCCTTCCTGTCGCTGTTCACCGCGTCGATGCTCGGCCTGATCATGGCCAAGACGACCCTGCAGCTCATCGTGTGCTGGGAGCTGGTCGGCGTCTGTTCCTTCGCGCTCATCGGGCACTGGTGGGAGGAGAAGGCCAACAGCGACGCCGCCCTCAAGGCCTTCATCACCAACCGCGTCGGCGACGTCGGCCTGCTCGTCGGCGTGATCACGCTGTACTTCGCCGCCGGCCAGACCTTCGACATCGTCGAGACCAACACCCGGGCTCTCGACGGCTCCATCAGCCACCTGGCGCTGCTGGTTGCGTCGTGCTCGCTGGTCGCCGCGGTGATGTCCAAGTCGGGCCAGTTCATCCTGCACACCTGGCTGCCCGACGCCATGGCCGGGCCGACCCCGGTGTCCGCCCTGATCCACGCCGCCACCATGGTCGTGGCCGGCATCTACATGGTCGGCCGCCTCTACGGCGTCTTCTTCGAGGGCTTCAGCATCGGCACCTCGAGCTTGAACCTGCTGGCGATCGTCGGCGGGGTCACGGTGCTCGGCGGCGCCGGCCTGGCGTTCGTGCAGAACGACATCAAGAAGGTGCTCGCCTACTCGACCGTGTCGCAGCTCGGCTACATGGTCATGGCGCTGGGCATCGGCGCCTGGACCGCCGCCTTCTTCCACCTGTTCACCCACGCCTTCTTCAAGGCCTGCCTGTTCCTCGGGTCGGGCTCGGTCAGCCACGCGGTGCACAGCTTCGACATGAAGAAGGACATGGGCGGCCTGCGGAAGTGGATGCCGCAGACCTACAAGACGTTCATGATCGCCACGGCGGCCCTGATCGGCATCTTCCCGCTGGCCGGCTTCTGGTCGAAGGACGAGATCCTCGCCGGCGCCTCGCAGCTGGGCGGCCCCGGCCACTACACGGCGTTCATGGTCGTCGGCATCGTCGGCGCCCTGATGACCGCGGTCTACATGACCCGGGTCATCTACCTCACCTTCTTCGGCGAGTTCCGGGGCCACGGCCATCCGCACGAGTCGGGCCGCCGCATCACGGTGCCGCTGTGGATCCTGGCCGTGCTGGGCGTGACCGCCGGCTTCGCCAACCTCCCGGCCGCCCTCGGCCCCGACGCCGTCGAGCTGCGCTTCGAGCACTTCTACGAGCCGCGGGCCCCGTACTTCCCGGCCGAGAACTTCGCCCATCCCGAGTTCTCGCTGGGCATCGCGCTCGGGGCCACGCTCATCGGCGTCATCGGCGTCGTGTCCGCCTACCTGTGGTACTGGCGGGACCTGGGTCCGCACGGCATCACCCAGCGCAACCGGGTGGCCCGCGCCGGGTACACGGTGCTCGAGAACAAGTACTACTTCGACAAGCTCTACGAGGGCGTCATCGTGGCCGCGTTCAAGGGGCCGATCGCCCGGGCCGTCTACTGGTTCAACCAGAACATCATCGACGGCGTGGTCAACGGCGCGGGGCGCCTGTCCACCGTCGTGGGGCGCTTCGTCTACAACCGCATCGACCAGCAGGTGGTCGACGGCGCGGTCAACAGCTCGGCCTCCGCGGCCAACAGCAGCGGCCAGGTCTTCCGCCAGCTCACCTCCGGCAAGGTGCAGCAGTACGGCGCGCTCCTCTTCGGGGCGGCCGCCATCTTCGCCGGCGCCATCATCATCTTCGTCTGACGGCTACCGCCAAGGTTCACGAGTCTCATGGACAACAACCAGTTCCTGACCGATTGGGGTCTGACGCTCATGGTGTTCCTGCCGCTGGCAGGGGCGCTCGTGATGCTGCTCATCCCCAAGTCCGAGGAGACGCTGCACAAGTGGCTGGCCCTCGGAGTGTCGCTGGCCGCCGGCGGCGTCGGGGCGGCCGTCTTCGCCGACTTCGACTACAGCGAGACCGACAAGCTGCAGTTCGTCGTCAACAAGCCGTGGATCGACGTGATCAACAGCCGCTACGCCATCGGCATCGACGGGCTGTCCATCCCGCTGCTCGCCCTGACGCTGCTGGTCGTGCCGCTGTGCATCGTCTACTCGTGGAAGCACTTCCCCGAGCCGCGGAACCCCAAGGCGTTCCTGATCCTGCTGTTGATCCTCGACACCGGCATGCTCGGCACCTTCGTGGCGCAGGACCTGATCCTGTTCTTCGTGTTCTTCGAGGTCGTGCTGCTGCCGATGTACTTCCTCATCGGCGTGTGGGGTGGTGAGCAGCGCCAGTACGCGTCCATCAAGTTCTTCCTGTTCACGCTGTTCGGCTCGGCGCTGATGATCATCAGCTTCCTGGCCCTGTTCTTCGTGGCCGGGGCCGACTCGTTCGTGATCAGCAACCTGGCCGAGGGCGTGGCCACGCGTGACGTCTCGCACACCACCCAGCTGCTGATCTTCGGCGGCATGTTCATGGGCTTCGGCATCAAGGTGCCGATCTTCCCGTTCCACACCTGGCTGCCCGACGCCCACACCCAGGCGCCGACCGTCGGCTCGGTCATCCTGGCCGCGGTGCTGCTGAAGCTCGGCACCTACGGCTTCATCCGGGTGGCGCTGCCGATCCTCCCCGAGGCCGCGGTGTCGTGGGCCCCGTGGATCGGCCTGCTCGCGGTCATCGGCATCATCTACGGCGCGCTGGCCTGCCTGGCCCAGACCGACATGAAGCGGCTCATCGCCTTCTCGTCGGTGGCCCACATGGGCTTCACCATGCTGGGCATCGCCACCCTGACCGACTTCGGCCTGAACGCCGCGGTCATGGGCATGGTCGCCCACGGCCTCATCACCGGCATGTTGTTCTTCGTCGCCGGCTCGGTGAAGGACCGCTACCACACGCTCGAGATCAAGCGCCTGGGCGGCATCCTGGTCAAGGCGCCGCGCATGGGCTGGATCCTCGGCTTCACCGCCATGGCGTCGCTGGGCCTGCCGGGCCTGGCCGGGTTCTGGGGAGAGTTCCCGGCGATCCTGTCGGCCTACGAGCCCGGGGCGGGTCTCAGCGAAGAGGTGTTCCGGGTGTACATGGTGGTCGCCGCCATCGGCACCGTGTTCGCCGCCGGGTACCTGCTCTGGCTCTACCAGCGCACCGCCTTCGGCACGCCCACCGACGAGTTCGCCGACGACGACATCCCCGACGTCAGCATCCCCGAGTGGATCGCATGGACGCCGATGCTCGTGCTCATCCTGGTCATCGGCATCTTCCCGAACATCGTGTTCCGGGTGACCGACGGCGAGATGACCTCGGTGGCCCAGTCGATCGCCTCCGCGGTGGGTGGCTGATCGGTGGCCCTGCTCGGCTTCCTCGCTCAGGCGGCGCAGGACGACTTCGTCCGGCCCGAGATCGACTGGCACGCGCTCGCGCCCGAGCTGGTGCTCGTCGGCGTGCTGTGCCTGGTGCTCGTCGCCGACCTGCTGCTGCCCGAGGACCGCAAGGGCGTGCTCCCGTCCCTGGCCGGGCTCGGCCTGCTCGGGGCACTGATCCCCATCCTGACGCTGGCCATCGACGGTGCCGACCGCACGATGTTCGGCGGGGCCTACGCGGTCGACAACTTCGCCCTCGTCACGAAGGCGCTGTTCCTCGTCGCCGGCTACGTGACGGTCCTGCTGTCGACCAACTACATCGCCGAGGGCGACTACGCCGAGGGCGAGTACTACTTCCTGCTGATCTCGTCGATCCTCGGCATGACGGTCATGGCGTCTGCGCGCGACCTGATCACGATCTTCGTGGCGCTCGAGATGCTGTCCATCCCCGCCTACCTGCTGGCGGGCTGGCGCAAGCGGGACCGCAAGGGCAACGAGGCGGGCGTCAAGTACTACCTGATGGGCGTGTTCGCCACGGGCGTGCTGCTCTACGGCATGTCGCTGCTCTACGGCGTGGCCGGGACGACGCAGCTCGCCGGCATCGGCGAGGCGCTGGCGACGGGCGAGTCGGTGCCGCTCATCACCTTGGCGGTGGTGTTCGTCATCGCCGGCTTCGCTTTCAAGGTGTCGGCCGTCCCGTTCCACACCTGGGCGCCCGACACCTACGAGGGCGCGCCCACCCCGATCACCGCCTTCCTGTCGGTGTCGTCGAAGGCCGCGGGCTTCGTCGCCCTGCTCCAGCTCGTGGTGCTCGGCTTCGCCGAGCAGACCGATGTCGTGCGGCCCCTCATGTGGGTGCTCTCCGCCGCCTCGATGACCATCGGCAACGTGGTCGCCCTGCGCCAGACCAACCTCGTGCGCATGCTGGCCTACTCGGGCATCTCGCAGGCCGGGTTCATCCTGGCGCCGATGGCCGTGGTCGGGCAGATCGGCGGCTCGACGGTGAGCACCGTCGTCACCTATCTGCTCATCTACGCGGCGATGAACCTCGGCGCCTTCGCGGTGGTGATGGCCGTGGCGCGCAAGACCGGCAGCGCCGAGATCTCGAGCTTCGGGGGGCTGTTCAACTACGCGCCCTCGCTGGCCGTGCTGATGACCGTCTTCCTGTTCGCGCTGGCGGGCATCCCGCCGCTCGGCGGGTGGCTGGCCAAGTTCGTCGCCTTCCGTGCGGTGGTCGAGGCCGACACCGGCTGGGCCTACGCCCTGGCCGTGGTCATGGCGGTCAACTCGGTGGTGGCGCTGGCGTACTACGCCAACGTGGCCAAGGAGATGTGGATGAACCCCGCCCCCGACGGCGACGAGGCCCCCATCCGGGTGCCGGTGTCGCTGTCGGCCGCCCTCACCATCACCGCCGGGCTCACGCTGGCGTTCGGCGTGACCGCGTGGGCCACCGAGCTGGGCGACATGGCCGACTTCGTGGCCACCAGCATCACGCCGTAGCGCCTCGCCACCCCGCAGCCCTGCCGGAGCTCCGGCGGAACGACGACCGAGAGGTTGGGTTGCCGGCCCCGGCCCGGGCGGTCGGGCCGGGGCCGGCAGGTCTCGGTCGCCGGCGGGGTTCAGTCGTCGGCGCGCCGGTCGGCCACCCAGTCGAGGACGACCGAGTTGTAGTCGGCCGGCCAGGCCGGATCGGTGTTCACCAGGCCCGGCTTGGCGGTCGGCGTGTGGGTGGCGCAGGTGCCGCTCCCGGGGGCGGTCGCGGGGTCGACGCACAGGCGGAGGGTGAGCGAGCGGCTGGCCGCACCCTGGGCGGCGATGGCGGCCCGCATCGGCTCGTGCATGCACTCGACGGCGCCCATGGTGACGGTCGAGCCGTCGCGCAGGGGGCAGGCGATGAGCTTGGTGCCGCACTGCCCGGGGTCGCCGATCGAGAAGACGTCGAGCACGGGGGTGGTCAGCCGGCCGTCGGCGACCAGCTGGTCGGGGTTGTTGCCCTCGGCCATGACGTCGGGGTGCAGGCGCTTCGGCAGCTCGACCTCGGCCTCGCCGCCCCGGCCGCAGACGGGGTCGTCCTTCACCGCGTACTGCCACGGGACGTTGAGCACGCCCGAGTCGGCGACGATGCCCGTGGCCGGGATGCCCTGGCGCTCGAGCCCCCACGCGACGCTGTACGACCCGAAACCGCCGGCGCTGGTGCCGTAGAGGAAGTGGTCGCCGGTGGGGTAGCGGTCGAGCACGTACTGGATGGCGGCCTTGGTGGCGAACAGCCCGTTCACCGTACGGGGCTCGCCGTCGGGGGTGGTGTTGGGGTTGTTGGGATCAGGGATGTCGGCGCCGCTGTAGATGTCGTGGTTGCACATCGACACGGCCAGCATGCGGTATCCGACGGTTTGGGAGCGGATCTGCGCGTTCAGGCCCTTCGTCAGGTTCGAGACCTGCGTGGCGGGGCTCTCCTCGGTCTTCTGCCCGGCGCTCGGCTGCGGCGTGCCGTCGGGGGAGAAGTACCCGACGCCTCCGCCGTGCATGTAGACCCACAGCGGCTTGGCCACCGTCGGCGACTGGCCCACGCGTGTGCCGACCGTGAACGTCTGGTAGCCGCTGATGCTGCACGGGTAGGCGGTGTTGCGATAGGTCTCGTAGACCCAGCCGTTCTGCGTGGTCGTCGCGATCAGGCTGATGGCCGACGTGTCCCCCGGCTGGTCCATCGGTCGCGGGCAGCCGGCGAGCACCAACACGAGCGCGACGAGGCCGGCGGCGCTGCCGAGCCGGCGAGTGATCGTCATCGGAGGTCCCCCATCCCTTGCCGGTGATCTTAAAGATTCGTCAAGAGCCCGGCAACGAGGTGGTCGACCCGGTCCGCGCGTGTGCCACGCTGGCGCTCGTGAGCCCGGCCCGCCGCGACCCCGCACCCGGCGAGCGGTCCACCCCCGACGCGCTGATGGACGCCGCCCTCGACCAGCTCGCGTCGAAGGGCGTCCTCGCCGGGCTCAACCTGCGCGAGGTGGCCGACGCCGTGGAGGTCACGGCGGCGAACATCTACTACTGGTTCGGGTCCCGCCAGGAGCTCCTGCGGGCCGCGCTGGTCCGTGAGACCCGCCGCCTCGAGGAGCCGCTGGCCGAGTCCGGGGCCGAGGGGTTCGTCGCCGGCCGCCTCCGCATGTTCGACGCCATCGCCGAGACGCGGCCGCTCACGCTGACCGCACTCCTCGCGCTCGACGGCGACCCCGACTACCGGCCGATGCCCTACCTCGACGCGACGCTCGACCGCTACCGCACGCTGGTCGCCGAGGGCGAGCTGCCGGCCGACCTCGACGTGGAGGCCGCCCACATCGTGTCCCTGGCGACCTCCATCGGGGTGGCCATCTACGCCGACGCGGTGGCCCGCCAGCTCGGCGTCGCCCCCGGCGAGGTGCACGACCGGGCCCGAGCCGTGTTCGCGCGCATGCTCGAATCGCTGGTCGTGGCCGGCGGGGACGACAAGGCCTCCCGAGCCCGATGAGCGGGCCCGGCGCCGCCCCGGCAGAACGCCCGGCGATCCCGCCCACGGTGGCGGACGAGATCCGCCGCCACGGCGCCGTCGCGCTCGACCGTGTGCTGGAGCACGCCCTCTACGACCCGACCACCGGCTTCTACGAGACGGGGGGCCGGGCCGGCGGGCGCGCCGGCGACTTCCTGACCAGCCCCGAGGTCGGCGGGCTCTTCGGGGCCGTCGTGGCCGAGGCCCTCGACACGTGGTGGCGGTCGATGGGCGCCCCCGACCCCTACGTCGTGGTCGAGGCCGGCGCCGGGCCGGGCACGCTGTGCCGAACGGTCCTGGCCGCAGCGCCCGAGTGCGCCGCCGCCCTGCGCTACGTCCTGGTCGAGCGGTCGGCGGCCCAGCGGCGCCTGCACGCCGGGAAGCTCCGCCTCGAGGACCCGGCGCTCGCCTTCGCCCCGGTCGACCCCGACACCGAGTCGCCCGTGCCCGGTGCGCCTGCCGGGCCGATCTGCGTGAGCCTGGCCGAGATGCCGCGGGTCGCCGGGCCGGTGGTCGTGCTGGCCAACGAGCTGCTCGACAACCTCCCCTTCGGCTTGGCCGAGCGGGGCGGCGGCCGCTGGCACGAGGTGCGGGTCGACCTGGCCACGGCCGCCGACGGCGTCGAGCGCCTCGTCGAGACGCTCGTGCCCCTGGCGCCCGAGCGGGCGACCGTGCTCGACCGCCTGGCGCCCGACGCCGCCGCGGGCGCCCGGGTGCCGCTGCAGGACGCGGCCCGCGCCTGGCTCCGCGACGCGCTGGGGATCGCCGGGCCCCATGGGCGCGTCGTGGTCGTCGACTACGCCGCCACCAGCGCCGAGCTGGCGGGCCGGCCACAGGAGCAGTGGCTGCGCACGTTCCGGGCCCATGCCCGGGGTGGCGGCCCGCTCGACGCCCTCGGCCTCCAGGACGTCACCTGTGAGGTGGCGGTCGATCAGCTCGCCCTCGTCCGGCAGCCGTCGATCGTGACCACCCAGGCGGACTGGCTGCGGGCTCACGGCATCGACGAGCTCGTCGCCGCCGCTCGGGCGACGTGGGCCGAGCGGGCCCACCTCGGAGATCTCGCCGCCGTCGCGGCGCGCAGCCGCGTCAGCGAGGCCGAGGCGCTGCTCGATCTGGGCGGTCTGGGGGCGTTCCGGGTCGTCGAGTGGGCCTGAGCCGCGGCGCGCTCAGCCGATGACCCTGTCGTAGCCCCGGACCTCGGCGGACACCGCGCCCTCGCTCGGGTCGCCCGCCACGTCGGCCACCCCCGCTCGGTCGGACAGCAGGCGCTCGAGGCCGGCCACGATGAAGTCGAGGCCCAGGTCGAACTCGCGGTCGTAGTCGGTGGGCTTCATCTCGCCCACCCGGGCCAGCAAGGGGAAACGGGTGGCGTCGATCGTGTCGCGGCCGGGGCGCGCCAGCTCGGACCCCGCCCGGACCTCGTCGCCCACCTGCTCGGACACGTGGCCCAACGTGAAGCTGGCGACCACCCCGAGCACGCGATCGGCCATCTCGAGGTCGAGCCCGACCGCCTGCAGCTCGGCCAGCGCCGAGTCGACGAAGGCGGCGATGCCCTCGGTCGTCAACGGCCGCCGGGCCACCAGCCGGACGGCGTTCGGGTGGTCGAGCAGCACCGAGCGGTACGCCTGCGCGTGGCGGCGTAGCCGGTCCTGCCACCGGCCCGGGCCGGGGACGATCAGGGGCATCTGCCGGAACACCTGCTCGACCACGCCCTCGATCAGGTCTTCCTTGCTGTCGACGTAGCCGTAGAGCGACATGGCCTCGACCCCGAGCTCGCGCCCGAGACGCCGCATCGTCAGGCCGTCGACGCCTTCGCGGTCGACGAGATCGAGCGCGGCGCGCAGCACGCGGTCTCGCGACAGGGGTGTACGCCGGGCCATGCGACACCTTCTCACGGCCCGGCGCATCCCGGCCACCGTCCGCCCCGCCGACCTGCACGTCCTGGCGCCGCGCCATCCGCGACGAGGCTCGCGGCGGCGCTCCTCCCGATAGGCTCGCCCGCGGTTTCACCGACCATGAGGGGGAGTGCGATGGCGTCGGATCCGCAGTCACAGGGCGCGGCGATCGAGGACTACTTCGTCGAAGACCGGACGTTCCCGCCCCCTGCCGACTTCGCGGCCGACGCGCTCCTCGCCGGCGCCGAGATCTACGACGAGGCCGAGGCCGACTGGCAGGGCTTCTGGGCCCGTCAGGCCGCCGATCTCGTCACCTGGTACGACGAGTGGCACACCATCCTCGACTGGCAGCTCCCGTTCGCCCGGTGGTTCGTGGGTGGCTCCCTGAACGTCTCGTACAACTGCCTCGACCGCCACATCGAGGCCGGCAACGGGCAGAAGGTCGCCTACCACTGGGAGGGCGAGCCGGGCGACCAGCGCACGATCACCTACGCCGACCTGCTCGCGTCGGTGCAGCGGTTCGCCAACGCGCTCAAGGGCCTGGGCGTCGGCAAGGGCGACCGCGTCGCCATCTACATGCCGATGATCCCCGAGCTCCCGGTGGCGATGCTGGCGTGTGCCCGCATCGGCGCCCCCCACTCGGTGGTGTTCGGTGGCTTCTCGGCCGACTCGCTGGCCGACCGCATCAACGACGCCGAGTGCAAGGTCCTCGTCACCGCCGACGGCGGGTTCCGCCGGGGCCAGGCCCACCTGCTCAAGCCCATCGCCGACATGGCGCTCGCCTCGACGCCGTCGATCGAGCACGTGGTCGTGGTCGACCGCGTGACGGGCCACGCCGACGCCGATGGCGTCGAGGTCGACATGACCGAGGGCCGCGACCTGTGGTTCCACGACCTCATGGACGAGGCGGCCCCGGTGTGCGAGCCCGAGCGCATGGACAGCGAGGACCTGCTGTACCTGCTGTACACGTCGGGCACCACGGCCAAGCCCAAGGGCATCATGCACACGACCGGTGGCTACCTGACGCAGGTCGCGTTCACCCACAAGTACGTGTTCGACCTCAAGCCCGAGAGCGACGTGTACTGGTGCGCGGCCGACATCGGCTGGGTGACCGGGCACAGCTACATCGTCTACGGGCCCCTCGCCAACGGCGCCACCAGCGTGATCTACGAGGGAACCCCCGACACCCCCGGCCGGGACCGGCTGTGGGACATCGCCGAGCGCTACGGCGTCACGATCCTGTACACGGCGCCCACCGCCATCCGCACCTTCATGAAGTGGGGAGCGCAGGAGCCCGAGCGCCACGACCTGTCCAGTCTGCGCCTGCTCGGGTCGGTCGGGGAGCCGATCAACCCCGAGGCCTGGATGTGGTACCACGCCCACATCGGCGGCGGACGCTGCCCGATCGTCGACACCTGGTGGCAGACCGAGACCGGCGCCATCATGATCGCCCCCCTCCCGGGGGCCACGACGCTCAAGCCCGGGTCGGCCACGTTCCCACTGCCGGGCATCGGTGCCGAGGTGGTCGACGAAGAGGGCAAGCGGGTCGAGAGGGGCGGCGGGTACCTCACACTGACGCGCCCGTGGCCGTCGATGCTCCGTGGCATCTACGGCGACCCCGAGCGCTACCGCGAGACCTACTGGGCGCGCTTCGGCGACCGCTACTTCGCGGGCGACGGCTGCAAGGTCGACGACGACGGCTACCTCTGGCTGCTCGGACGGGTCGACGACGTGATGAACGTGTCGGGCCACCGCATCTCGACCACCGAGGTCGAGTCGGCCCTCGTCGACCACCCGGCGGTGGCCGAGTCGGCCGTGTGCGGCGCCAACGACCCCGTGACCGGGCAGGCCATCGTGGCGTTCGTGACCGTGCGCGGCGGCGTCGACGCCGACCCGGCGCTCGGTGAGGAGCTGCGCGGCCACGTCGCCAAGAAGATCGGTCCCACCGCCCGCCCCAAGCTCGTGATCTTCACCGACGAGCTGCCGAAGACCCGGTCCGGGAAGATCATGCGCCGGCTGCTGCGCGACGTCGCCGAGGGGCGCGCCCTCGGCGACACGACCACGCTGGCCGACCCGGCCGTGGTCGACGAGATCCGCAAGCGGGCCCAGGCCCAACCCCAAGAGGACTGATCGGAGGCCGACCTGGACGTGCTGATCCGCGCGGCCGAGCCGCGCGACGCCTCCGCCATCGGCACCGTGTGGCAGCGGGCCGCCCTCGTGGGGTACGAGGGCATCTTCCCGCCCGACGTGCCCCCGCCGTCGCCCGAGCTGCTGACCGAGCGCTCGCGCCAGGCCATCGCCGCCCAGGGCTACAACACGCTCGTCCTCGTCGCCTGCCACACCGGCCCCGACGGGTCGGTCGTCGGCACGATCGCGGCCGCCCCCGATCCCGACGAGACCAGCCGGGCCCAGCTGCTGCGCCTCTACGTCGACCCCGGGCACTGGGGTCGGGGCATCGGCCGGCGCCTCCACGACACCGCGCTCGGTCACCTGCAGCACGCCGGCTACCGGGTCGTCGTGCTGTGGGTGCTCGAGCGGAACGTGCGGGCGCGGGCGATGTACGAGCGGTGGGGATGGCGGGCGACGCCGGCGCGCCAGACCGACTACCCGGGCGTCACCGAGGTCTGCTACCTGCTGATGCTGTGACCCGGAGCGGCCGCCGGGTGGCCGCACCCTCCCGCTAGGTTCATCCCGTGGCCATCGACGCGACACCCGAGCACTGGGCCTGGCGCGAGGGGCCGGTCGCGCACCCGGGCCAGGCGGTCGTGTTCGACATGGACGGCGTGCTGTCCGACGCCACCAGCCGACAGCACTTCCTCGAGTACCCGCGCCGCGACTGGGACGCCTTCTTCGCCGCCTGCGGCGACGACGAGCTCATCGACGAGGTCGCCCGCCTGCTCGACGTCATCGACCCGGCGTTCCAGGTCGTGCTGCTCACGGCCCGGCCGCTGCGGGTGCGGCCCCAGACACTGGGCTGGCTCGACCGCTACAAGCTGCGGTGGGACCTGCTCATCATGCGCGACTTCGGCGACTACGCGGCCTCGCGCAGCTTCAAGCGCGAGGCCGTCGCCCAGCTGCGCCGCCACGGCTTCGACCTGCGCCTGGCGTTCGAGGACGACCGCCGCAACGTCGACATGTTCCACGCCGAGGGCATCCCCTGCGTGTACATCCACTCGGGCTACTACGACCACTGAGCGCCGAGCCACCGCCGGAGGCGGGGTTCGCCACGCCGGACCCGGCGCGCACCAGGAACACGGCGAGTGTTGGCGCCGGCGACGCGGAGCACGAGGGCGTCGCGGGTGATGCCACCCACGGGTGGCGCCACGCCAACAGCGTGGCCGTGACGACCGCCCCGTCCTCCGCCGGGCGCGCGACCACGTTGATGGCCGGCTCAGGCGCCGTCGGGCCCGCGGCCGACGGCCCGGCGTCCGGCCGAGGCGATCGCCGAGAGCTTGCCGGCCACCCGGTACGACGGGCTCGCCCGCAGCGCCGCGCTCGCGTCCTCGGCCGCCGCGGCGCGGGCCTCGGCCTCCCGGGTGCGCTCGTGGGCCGCGTCACCGGCCGCTCGTTCGTCGGCCAGTTGCGTTCGCAGGGCGGCGATCTCGTCGACCAGCGTCGACACGACCGCCTCCCGGACGGCGTCCGCCGTCTCGTCGAACGCGCCGTCGATGTCACGGCGAACCGCGGCGGCGAACAGGGCGATGCGCGTGGGGTCGCGGCGGGGATCGCGCGCCACGGCGGCCGCCCAGGCGGCGGCGAACGCCCGGGCCTGCGCCACGTCGTCGCCCCGGTGCTGCGAAGCAGGCCGCTCGACGACGAGGCCGAACTCGATGCCGTCCTCCTCGTCGAGGTCGTCGCGGAGGTACAGGTCGCACAGCCCCCATCCGCCCAGTCCGGCAGCCGCAACCCCGACGATCAGCGTGGCGAACTCCTCGGGCGTCCAGCAGTGGACGTGGATCGACCGGCGGCGGTGCAGCGCCATGCGCTCGTCGTCGAGTTGGTCGGGGTCGTGCCAGGCGCGGACCTCGGGCGGGTGGATGGCCGGCCCGGCGTAGAGGGCGGCGCAGAACTCGCGGATGTGGGCGTCGTCCACGACCGTGACCCCGCGGCGGTGCTCGTCGAGCACGTGGGCGAGCGGGGTGGGGGCCCGGCCCGCGTCGAAGGTGTGGTGGCGGTCGGGCACGAGCAGCACCAGTCGCCCCCCGGGGCGGAGCACGCGCCGGAACTCCACGAGGGCTGCGACCGGGTTGGCGAGGTGCTCGACCATGTGGCTCGCGATCACGACGTCGAACGAGCCGTCGGCGACCGCCCGCAGGCCGTCCTCGTCGAGGTCCAGGTCGAGGTCGGCGTCGGGTCCGTGCGGCGTGCCGACGAGCTCGGGGAAGTTCGCGTCGCGGCCGCCCTCGATGCTGCGGTCGGCGTAGGTCACCCGAGCGCCATCGGCGACCGGGAACGGCACGTGGCCTGGTCCGATCTCGAGCACATCTCCGGTCAGCGAGCTCCCGATCGTGTTGCGCACGTCCCAGGCGCTCGTCACCGGGGGCCATGCTAAGCGCGCCCCTGAGGGCCGAGCCGGACACAGCCCGCTCTCAGGGTTTTCACAGCGATCGCGGGTACCTTGCGACCCGTGAAGAACACCTTCAAGACGTTCGTCCTGCTCGCCGGTCTCGGCGGCATCCTCATCGTCATCGGTGGGGCGCTGTGGGGCGGCACGGGCGCCATCATCGGCGCCGCTGTCGGCTTCGCCTTCGTGGGCTTCTCCTACTGGAACAGCGACAAGCTGGCCATCAAGGCCGCCCGGGCCCAGCCGGTCACCGAACAGCAGATGCCCGAGTACTACGCCATCGTGCGCGAGCTCACGCAGCAGGCGGGCATGCCCATGCCCAAGCTGTACGTCACCCCCGACCAGCAGCCCAACGCCTTCGCCACCGGCCGCAGCCCCGACCATGCCGCGGTCGCCGTGACACAGGGCATCCTGCGCATCCTCGACTGGAACGAGCTGCGGGGCGTCCTCGCCCACGAGATCAGCCACGTCGGCAACCGCGACATCCTCATCGGCTCGGTGGCCGCCGCCATCGCCCTCGGCATCACGCTCGTGGCCAACTTCCTGCAGTTCTCGGCCTTCTTCGGCGGTCGCGACGAAGACGGGCCCAACCCCATCGCCCTGCTGGCGATGGCGTTCCTCGCCCCCATCGCCGCCGGCCTGCTGCAGATGGCCATCAGCCGCAGCCGCGAGTTCGAGGCCGACCGCTCGGGCGCCCGTCTCATCGGCGACGGCGAGCCGCTGGCCAGTGCCCTGCAGAAGCTCGAGGTCGGCGCCCGGCAGATCCCCATGGACATCGACCCGGCGCACGCGTCGGCCTTCATCGTCAACCCGCTGAGCGGCAAGAAGATGAGCTTCGCCAACCTGTGGCGGACCCACCCGAAGACCGAGGACCGGGTCGCCCGCCTGCGCAGCGGCGAGTGGCGCTGAGCGCGCTCGCCTGAGCCCGCTCAGCCTGCGTCGCGCAGGGTGTCCACCGCCGCAGGCACCATGCGCAGCAGGCTGGTGGCCAGCCGGGCGTCGGCGAAGTGGGGCACCCACTCGCCATCGGCGAGCGAGTCGCTGATGGCGAACGCGGCCGCCACCTCGATGCCACGCACCTCGGCGACCGCGAAGAGGGCGGCGGCCTCCATCTCCACCACGGCCACGCCCTGGCCCGCGTAGTGCTCGGCCTCGGCGAGCGTCTCTCGGAACGGCGCGTCGATGGTCCAGGCCGAGCCCGGTGCCGGCGACAGGCCGGCGGCGTCGAGGCTGTCGTGGAGCCGCGCCGTCAGGCCCGGGGAGGGCTCGGCCCACAGCGCCGAGGGCAGGTAGTGGTGCGACACGCCCTCGTCGCGCACGGCGCGGTCGCAGACGATCACGTCCCCTGGCTGGAGCCCGGGCTGCAGCCCGCCCGCGGCGCCCATGCTGACGAACTCGCGCACCCCGATGGCCCGCAGCGACTCGACGACCGAGGTGGCGGCCGGGGCGCCGATGCCGAACCCCCCGATCACGCCGACGGTGCCGTCGCTGTCGTCGAAGGTGTGGAGGTCGAGGAACGCGGTCGCCCGCGCCTCGGGTGGCCCGAAGGGGGTCATGCCGGGTTGGTCGACGACCAGGTCGAACAGCGGCTTGGCGTACAGCACGACCACGCCTCGGGGCGCGGTGCGGTCGGCCGGGAGTGCGCCCGTGTCGACCCAGTACTGGAGGAACTGGGCGGGCTCGACGAGCGCCTCGTGGGCGTGCTTGCCCTCGTAGTTGGGGTACGGCACGCCGGGAACGTAGCCCGGTGGCGTTGGTTCAGTCGCGGAAGTTGTTGAACTGCAGCGGGATGCCGAAGTCTTCCTCGCGCATCGCCTGGATGGCTGCCTGCAGGTCGTCGCGCTTCTTGCCCGTGACGCGCAGCTGATCGCCCTGCACCTGGCTCTGCACACCCTTCAGGCCGAGGGCCTTGATGAACTTGTTGATGGTGGTGGCCTTGTCCCGCGAGATGCCGGCGACCAGGTTCACCTGCTGGCGGGCCGTGGCGCCCGAGGCCTCCTCGACCTTCTGGTAGTCGAGCGCCTTCAGCGACACCTTGCGCTTGACCAGCTTCTCCTCCAGGACCTGGCGGAGCGCGTTGAGCCGGTCCTCGCTGACGCTGTGCAGGGTGATGGCGGTGTCGCCGAGGTCGACGGAGCTGTTGGTGCCCTTGAAGTCGAACCGGTTGGCCACCTCGCGCGCCGCCTGGTCGACGGCGTTGCGCACCTCTTGCATGTCGATCTCGGAGACCACGTCGAAGCTCGGCATGCGGTCGAGGGTAACCCCGCGGCTGCCGGCGTTGGCCACGCGAGCCGGGCACGTCCCGCGTCCCGTTCCTGCGACCGTTCCTGCGACGGATCGGGCTGCTGGACAGCCTCTGTCGTCGCAAGATCTGTCGCAGGATCCCTCTGCCCCTCCGTGTGGTGGCCGATCGGGCGCAGGCGCTACCGTGTTCCGTCCCAGGGTCGGTGCCCGAGTGGCCAAAGGGAGCAGACTGTAAATCTGCCGGCATCGCCTTCGGAGGTTCGAATCCTCCCCGGCCCACCAACCAACCCGATGTGATGTCACCAGACATCGCCGACAGTCCGAACCCTCGGTGGGTCCGGGCTGTTGTGATTTTCGGGGCGGGTGGTGGGTGTGCTGGCGCAAGGTGACGGTTCACGGCCTACGACGGTTCGTAAGCACCGCCGGCAGCGACCAGCCACGCGAAGAACGACCACACGAGCACGAACGCAGCGAACACCCCGATGACGAGTGATGCGTCCCACGCCCGCGTGTGAATTCGGCCGACAGATCCCGAGTTCGCGGCGGCGAATCGCGTGAGAACGATCACCGCTCCAGCCATCGCCAGGATGGCGAGTCGAGGCGCGGCCAGCTCGTCCTCGCACGCTCCGTGCGTGGACGTCGATACGAAGTTGGGCAGGAACACCGACCCGCAGTCCACCGACAAGGTGTCGTCATACCCGAGATGAGCGGCCCCGCCGACGCCGAACAACACGACCGCCAGGACACCTGCCGCGATGACGAGCAGCCGTGCGACGGGAGGTGCCGTGGGCCACGAAGGTGGCCCAGGCGCGGTGGGTGGCCCTGGAGGTCGGAGCGACGGAGGCGGAGGCGGCCAGCCATGCACTGCCCCAACGCCAGCCGGCGGTGGCGGAGCTCCACGTACAGATGGCGGTCGTGGTGGTGGGGGAGGAGGAGGCGGAGACGACGACGAATCGTCCGGGAGCTCAGCCATGTCCCGCCCTCCTTGTCCAGACAGGAAGCCTACGCCTCCCGCTCCGATCGGGTTGCTGCGTTCTCTGCGCTAGTCGCCGCGGATGGTGGCCAGCGCCTCGGCCTTGTGCTGCGTCGCCTTGAGCTGTGACGAGAACACCGTGCGCACGATGCCCTCGGGATCGATGACATAGGTGACGCGGCCCGGCAGGATGCCGAGCGACTTCTTGACCCCGTAGGCCGAGCGGAGCGCCCCGTCCTCGTCGCTGATGAGCGGGAACGGCAGGTTGTGCTTGGCCGCGAAATGCTCGTGCTTCTCGAGCGAGTCCTTGCTCACGCCGATCACGACCGCGCCCGCGTCGACGAAGTCCTCGTAGCTGTCCCGGAAAGAGCACGCCTCGGCCGTGCACCCGGGTGTGTCGTCAGCGGGATAGAAGTACAGGACGACCCATCGTCCGTGCAGGTCGTCGAGCGAGACGGTCTCGCCGGTGTGCGCGGTCTTGCTGAACGTCGGGGCCTTCTCGCCGGTCTTCAACTGCCACCTCGGGTTGTCGTGAGCGATGCGATCGTACGCAATCAACGTTCACGTCGTGATCGAGCCGCCGTTGATCTGGATCGTCTGCCCGGTGACCCAGGCGGCCTCGTCGGAGGCCAGCCAGACGCAGGCTGCCGCGATGTCGGCCGGCTGACCGGTCCGCCCGACCGGGATGCTCTTGGCCAGCGCCGCCGTGACGTCGGGGTCGGGGAAGCCCAGCAGGCCGATCGCCAGCGTGTTGGCGGTGACGCCCGAGCGGGCGACCTCGAGAGCCAGGGTGCGGGTGAACCCGATGCCGCCGCCCTTGCCCGCGCTGTACGGCGACACCCCGATGGCGACGCCGGCCGTGCCGGCACCCGACGAGATCGTGATGATGCGTCCCCACCGGCGCTCGCACATGCCGTCGACCACCGCCTTGCAGCAGTGGAGGACCCCGTAGAGGTTGACGCGGATCGGGCCCTCCCACGCCGACGGATCCAGCTCGCGGAACGGCCGGACCGGCATCTGCTCGGCCCCGCCGTTCCCGGCGTTGTTCACGAGGACGTCGACGCGACCGATGCCGTCCACCGCCCGCTGCACCGCCTCGAGGTCGGTGACGTCGAAGGGTGCCGCGGTCGCCGCGCCGCCGGCGGCGCGGATCGAGGCGGCCACGGCCTCGGCTCGCTCGGCGACCACGTCGTTCACCACGATCTCGGCGCCCCGGCCGGCGAGGGCGTGGGCGATGCCCTCGCCGACGCCCTGCCCGGCGCCGGTGACCAGCGCCACCTTCCCGTGCAGGTCGAACATGGGGCGACCCTAACCAGCCGCGTGATCGGGTCGTCACGACGGCGATGGAGCACGAGTCGGGGACGGCGAGTCCTCCCGGCCCACCAACCGGCTATGGCGGGGTGGGACCGGCCGGTCGGGCGCCCTCGTTCACCTGGACAGCGGTGTCCCTTCTGACGGCACCGCGTCCAGGGCCCGGCCAGCACGCCAGCCACAGCGCCGCGCCGACGGCGGTGAGCACGTGCCACAGCGCGTGGCCCTGCAGCAGGCTGTCGGGCCGGCACAGCGGGGCGCCGGTGCGGCCGAGGACGTTGGCGACGGCGCCCAGAGCGAGCGCCACGATCGCGAGGGCAGGCGGGCGCGGGAAGGAACGCCGCCACCAGGCGACGCCCAGCGCCGCCACGGGCACCGCGACCAGCGCCGTGTCGTGCACCAGCTCCGCACCGGGGGGCATGGGCCCGTGGTAGAGCACGCTGCCGACGCCCACCAGCGCCAGCGCCGCGGCTGGGCCGGGCGGCCCGCCTCGGCGCAGCACGTAGGCCGCGGCCGCGACGTAGGCGAGGCTCGACAGTGTGTTGGCCGGTTGTCCGAGCACACCGTCGCGGAGGGCCTCGCAGTCGGAGCCGCCGAGCGCGAGCAGGACCACGGGTCCAGCGTCGCGCCTGGCCCGACCGTGGGCCACGGCCGGGTGAGCGCCACCCACCATGGTCCGGGGCCGGCACGGTCGCGTGAGACCCTGGCCGGGTGCCGTTCCGTCCCATCGTCGGCCACGGGGTGCTGATCGACAGGCTGGTCCCTGAGGACGCGTCCGCCCTTTCGCATTCCCACTCCGACCACGGCAACGCCGAGTACCAGGGCTGGCAGTCCCCGCTGTCGCCGGCGGACGCCCGGCGGTTCATCGAGTCCGAGCGCGGCTCCGAGCCCCTCGCCCCCGGGGCGGCGGTCCAGCTCGCCATCCGGGAGACCTCCGGCGGGCCACTGGTGGGTGACCTCTACCTCGATCGACCCGAGGGGACCCCACAGTCGGTCGAGGTCGGGATCACGCTGGTCCCCGGGTTCCACGGACGGGGCCTGGCCACGGCCGCCATCGGGGCCGTCCTCGATGCCGTGTTCGACCCGAGGCTGGAGGGTGGGCCGGTCCGGCGAGTGGTCGCGGTGCTCGACGTCGACAACGTGCGCAGCCGGGCTCTCTTCGAGCGCGTCGGGTTCCGCCTCGAGGCACGTCTCCCCGGCAGCGGCCGACGACGCGACGGCGCTCGCGCCGACGAGCTGGAGTTCGTCATGTCGGATCGGCGCTGGCGCGACGCCGGTCGGATCCGTCGTCCGTGACCCGACCGCCGAATCTCGGGCGGCGCGACGCGTCAGGACCTCGTCGTGGCCAGGGCCTTCGGGTAGCTCCCGGTCGCCTTCCGCCAGGCGCCGGCCGCCAGTCGTTGGGCCACGAGCCGGATCACGCCCGCGATCGCGCCGGTCACGAGGGCCCACAGGATGGCGTCGCGCCACGACACGTCCTCGGCGACGGGGTTGCCCGGCGGCTCGGAGCCGACTGCGGCCCGCCACGCTCCGTCGATCATGGGCTTGGTCGCCGCCACGGCACCGACGGCCGCCGCGCTGGCGACACCGTTCCACACCTTGTCCTCGATCACGGCACCTCCTGGGTCGGGCCTCGACAACTCCTACCCCGTGGGGCGCCGCCACAGGCGGACGCCACGGATCATCCGCGCGCCGTGAGGTAGGCGTCGCACAGCTCGACGAGGCGCTGGCGGCCGAAGCTCGGCTCGTGCCCGCCGTGCACCACGGACACCGGCAGGTCACGGAGCCGGCGCATCGTGGCGACGTAGGCGTCGATGTCCGAGCCGTCGAGCTGGTCGAGAAGCGGCCCGTCGTAGACCGCGTCGCCGGAGAAGAAGATGCCGGTCGCCACTTCCCACAGCCCGATGCTGCCGGGCGAGTGACCGGGGAGGTGCAGCACCTCGAAGGCCCGGTCGCCGAGGTCGATCACGTCCCCCTCGTCGAGCACGCGGCTGGCCGGGGCCGGGTGCGTCACGACGGTTGCGCCGCCGAGCCCGCCGGGCGGCACCGCGTCGACCAGCAGGTCGGGGATGTCGTAGCCGGCGTCCCGGTACGGGCCGACGACGTTCTCGGAGAACTGCGTGGCGTCGAGGGTGGTGCCGCCGGCGACCCCGATCTGCGCGGCCTCGGCCCGGTGCACCAGCCGCTCGGCGAACTCGTGGAGTCCGCCCACGTGGTCGCCGTGCGCATGGGTCGCCACCGCGACGAGCGGGCGCACGAGGTCGGGATCGACCACATGGCGCAGCGGTGCGAGGCCCAGGGCGGTGTCGATGACCAGGTCGCGGTCGCGACCGTGCACGTGCCAGACGTTGCACCGCAGCAGCGGGTGGACGTGCGGTTCGGTGATGAGCGTCAGCGTGTCGTCGACCTGCTGGCGCACGAACCACGGGTCGCCGACGGGCAGGTCCACGCTGTCGAGCCTACGGGCGCCCGCTCCCTGCCGGCGCGACGCGCTCAGGTGTACATGAGCGAGCCGGGGGTGGTCAGGACCTCGCCGGTCTCGAGCCACGTCTTGAGCCCGGACAGGATCTGCGGCCAGCCGCCATACACCTCTTCGCAGGCATCGTCGGGGAGCTGGTCGTGGATGAGCAGTAGCCGGCACGAGTCGCCGACCGGCTCGATCTCCCAGGTGACCCGCGACTCGCCCACGGCCTTGGCGTCGTCGCTCCACATGGCGGTCATCGTCTGCACCAGCCGGCGGGGCGGGTCGACCTCGAGGTTCTTGCCCTCGACGAGCGGAAAGGGGACACCGGGATTGGTCAGCGCGTAGTCGGACCCCGCCGTCCAGTCGGACTCGATGCGGTTGCCGTAGTGGAACTTGGTCCGCGTGTCGGGGTCGGTGATGGCCGCCCACAGGCGCTCGGGCGTCGTGCGGATGTAGATCTCGAAGACCTTTTCCATCGTGCTCTCCAGGTTGTGCTTGAGGTCGACCAGGCCGGCGGCCACAGGTTCGGCGTACTTGCTCACCCACCGGTCGTGGACGAGCCGGATCGGGACGGGGTTCAGGTAGTGGAGCTTCTCCCGCCCGCGCCGGAGCGTGACCACCAGGCCGGCTTCCTCGAGCTGGCGCAGGTGCTTCATCACTCCGAAGCGGGACATCGAGAAGTGCTCCTCGAGCGCGCTGAGTGTCTGCCCGTCCTGGCGGAACAGCTCGTCGAGCAGCTCCCGTCGGGTGGGGTCGGCCAGCGCCCGGAACACATCGTCCACAAGGGCAAGTTACGTGACCATTTGGTCACATGTCAACGGTGCTGCGCCTCCAAGCGGGCCGCCACCTGCCGGAAGCGATCGACCGGCACCAGGTGGACCCCGGCGAAGGGGCCGCCGGGGTTTGCGGCCGGTGTGCGCGGTACGTTCCCGGCGATGCGCACCTCGGCCAGAACGGAGACGGCGGCGCGCGCCTACGCCTACATCGTGCGGGACGGCCGGGTCGCGGTCTTCGACCATCCCGACCCCGACGCCGGAGTGCAGGTGCCGGGTGGGGGCGTCGAGGCGGGCGAGACTCCCGAGGATGCGGTCGTCCGCGAGGCGCGCGAGGAGTCGGGGCTCCAATGCGAGGTCGTCGCCGACCTCGGCGTGACCGAACGGCAGGCGTGGTTTCCCGACGGGGACGCCATCTCCATCACCCGCCACTACTTCCACCTGCGTCCGCTCGGCCCGGCGGAGGAGCGCTGGACATGGGTCGAGCGACATTCGTCCGACGGCAGCGGGCCGCTCGAGCTCGCGTTCCGCTGGCTGCCGGTCGGCGAGGCGGCGGAGGCACTGGACTTCGGCTTCGGGGAGAAGCTCTCGGCGCTGGGTGCATCGGGCGCGAGCGGTGAGGCCGCGCACGACGGACCGGCGAGCGTTGTCGCGGCCGGCTACGACCGGTTGGCGGCGCGGTATCCCGAGTGGAGCCGCCGCGAGGGGGCGGGCAACGTGCGCCACGCGCTGATCGATCGGGCCACGGCCGTCGGCGCGACCGGCCCGGCTCTCGACATCGGCTGCGGCACGGGCGAGCTGGCGACCGCACGACTCGCCGAGTGCGGCCTCGAGGTCGTCGGCGTCGACCTGTCGCCGGTGAGCCTCGCTCGGGCGGAGGCGGCGATACCCGGCGGCGTGTTCCTGGCCGCGGACATCGCGGACCTCTCGCTGCCGCTGCGCCACTTCGGTCTCGTCACGGCGTTCAACTCGGTCATCCACATCCCGCGACCCCGCCATGCCGCCCTGTTCCGCGACGTCCGCCGCTGGCTGCGACCGGGCGGTGTGTTCGTCCTCAACGTCGAGACCGACGGCAAGTCCGGCGAGGGGACCGCGGAGGCGTGGCTCGACGGGGTGGAGATGTACTGGAGCGGATGGACCGCTGCGCAGGAGATCGGCCTGCTCGAGCGAGCCGGGTTGGACATCGTCGAGACGGCGGAGCACGAGTCCGGCGGAGCCCGCTTCACGTGGCTGGTCTGCCGTCGCCCGGCGTGAATGCGGGCAGCCGCTGGCCCGCGTCACGCAGTAGAACGTGTTCTAGATCTGCGCTAGACAGTGGCGGTGCTGCTCGAGGGAAAGACCGTCATCATCACCGGCGTCGGCGCGGGCCTGGGCCGCGAGTGCGTGGAACGTGCGCTGCGCGAGGGGGCCAACGTCGTGGTCGCCGCCCGCACCCAGGACACGCTCGACGCCCTGGCCAAGGAGCTCGACCCCGAGGGGAAGCGCCTCGCCACCAAGGCGACCGACATCACCGACGCAGACGCCTGCGACGCGCTCGTCATCCCACGCCACCGAGCGGTTCGGCTCCGTCGATGCGCTGGTGCAGGTGGCCGCGTTCGAGTACGTGTTCGGCGGCCTCCACGAGACCGACCTCGGCACGTGGCGCCAGGCGTTCGAGACCAACGTGCTCGGCGCCATGACCGTCCTGCGGCCGGTGGCCAAGGCGATGGAGGCGGCCGGCGGCGGCTCCGTCGTCCTCATCGGCTCGCAGTCGATGTTCAAGCCGTCGATGCCCCAGGCCGGCTACGCGGCGTCCAAGAGCGCCCTGCTCACGACCATGTACTACCTGGCCGACGAGCTGGGGGCGCACGACATCCGCTGCAACATGGTCGTTCCCTCGTGGATGTGGGGTCCTCCGGTGCAGATGTACGTCGGCATGCAGGCCGAGAGCACCGGGAAGTCCGAGGACGAGGTCCTCCACGGCATCGTGGGCGACTTCCCCCTCGGGCGCATGACCGAGGACGGCGAGGTGGCCGACGTCGTCATGTTCTTCGCCTCCGACCTGTCGAAGGCAGTCACGGGCCAGCACCTGATGGTCAACAGCGGCGAGCTGATGCGCTGAGCGGCGCACGCGCCGAGGAGGGATCACCATGACCAGCGCACCCAAGCGGGTCGTCGTGTGGGGCACCGGCTTCGTGGGGAAGCTCGTGATCGCGGAGATCGTGCCCCACCCTGCCTTCGAGCTGGTGGGCGTCGGCGTCTCGAACCCCGACAAGGTCGGCCGCGACGCGGGCAAGATCTGCGGGCTCGACCCCGTCGGCGTCATCGCCACCGACGACGTCGAGGCGCTCGTCGCCCTGCAGCCCGACGCCCTCGTCCACTACGGGCCCACGGCCGCCTATCCCGACGACAACATCCGCGTCATCGGCGCCTTCCTGCGTGCCGGCATCGACGTGTGCTCGACCGCGATGACGCCCTGGGTGTGGCCGGCGATGGCGCAGAACCCGCCGCACTGGCTCGACCCCATCGTCGAGGCGTGCAAGGTCGGCGGTGCGTCGTGCTTCACCACGGGCATCGACCCCGGGTTCGCGAACGACCTGTTCCCGATGACGCTGATGGGGCTGTGCGGTGAGGTCCGGGTCGTGCGGGCGCTCGAGATCCTCGACTACATCAACTACGAGGGCGACTACGAGAACGAGATGGGCATCGGTCGTCCGCCCGAGTTCAAGGCCATGCTCGAGCACCCCGACATCCTCGTGATGGCCTGGGGCGCCACCGTGCCGATGATGGCCGCTGCGGTCGGCATCGAGCTCGACAAGATCACCACCACCTGGGACAAGTGGGTCACCGACACGCCCATCACCACGGCGAAGGGCGCGATCCAGCCGGGCGAGGTGGCCGCCATCCACTTCACGATCAACGGCGTGTACGACGGCGAGACCCGCATCCAGCTCGAGCACGTGAACCGGGTCGGCCCCGACGCCGCCCCCGACTGGCCGCGTGGGAACCAGGACGACGTCTACCGGGTCGAGATCGACGGCTCGCCGTCCATCACCCAGGAGACCGCCTTCCGCTTCACCGACGGCAGCGGCCGCGACGCCGCCACCGCCGGGTGCCTCGCCACCGGGCTGCGAGCGCTCAACGCCGTGCCGGCGGTCAACGCCCTGCCGCCGGGGTGGGTGACCGCGCTCGACCTGCCGCTGATCCCGGGAGCCGGGACCATCCGGTGATCTGCGGCCGCGGGTGCCGCGCCGGCTGGCACGAGGTCACGCGCCGGCGAGCGCCTGCCGTCAGGTCAGGTCACGACGACCCAGGTCACCCACACCGCGATCATCGCCAGGGCCGCGCCGAACTGGATCAGCGCGGCGATGCCGAACCCGGTGATCGTGGCGCGGGTGGTGATCCAGGCGGCGCCCGCGTCCCCGGTGCGCAGGTGCTCGCCGACGTAGATGCCGAGCACGCCGCCGAGGGCCAGACCGACCACGGGGACGACGAAGAAGCCGACCACGGCGGCGACCACGCCGAGCCACACGCTGCTGCGGCCGGCACCCGCCCCCGAGGCCCGTCGCTTGGGGACCACCCACCCCGCGATCGTGGCGCCGGCGGCCAGGGCGGACATCATCGTGAAGGCCACCCCGCCCACGGGGTCGAAGCCCTCGACCAGCCCGTACACCAGCCCCGCGCCCCAGATCAGGGCCAGCCCGGGCAGCAACGGCACGACCGTGCCGACGGCGCCGACCGCCATCACGACGGCGAGGAGCGGGACGAGGTCGGAGGCATCCATGGGTCGGGTGCACGTACTCGTGCGTGCCTGGTCATCGTGCCCCACTCGGGCGGCGCGAATGCTCCGGACACGCGATGTTCGAAGCCGCTCCGGCCGGGTAGCACACAGTCCGGAACAGACGAGCGGCCCGTTGGGAACGGCGATCCGACATGGACGACGAAGCGCACGACGAGACCTTCCACTTCACCTGCGACCTGCAGGCGCCCAGGTCGGCGCGCCGGCTGGTCGCTCGCGTGCTCCGCCGTCGTGGGTGGCACGAGCAGGACGTCGAGCGCGCCCAACTGGCCGCATCCGAGCTGGTCACGAACGCCGTGGTCCACGCCAAGACCGACGCGACGCTGCGCGTCCAGGTCGGCGGCCCCGCCGTGCGGCTCGAGGTGAGCGACGCCGCCCCCACCCACGACCCCGTGCCCCGCGAGACCGACCTCCGCCAGGTGGGAGGCCTGGGTCTCCCGCTCGTGGCCGCGCTGTCCCGCGCCTGGGGCGTCGACCGGCGGCCGTCCGCCAAGGCGGTCTGGTGCGAGCTGGTGGCGGCCTTCCCCTTCCGGCCGGTTCCGGGGCGCGACGCCGGCAGATCGCTCGGTGCCCCCGCCCGGGGCGTCCGCTACGCCTGAGCGCCGGCGACGGACAGCGAGCGCACGGTCACCGGGATCCCGTTGACGGCCGCGTTGCCCGAGATCACGTCGACGAACGTCCCCGGCGACAGCACGTTGCTGTTGATGCCGGCGTGCTCGCGGGCCACCGAGAGGCGGGCGCCGGGACGGTCGTGGCCCCAGCCGTGCGGCAGCGAGACGACGCCGGGGGCGATGGCGTCGGTGATCTCGACCGCCACCTCGACCCGTCCCGCCTCCGACGCCACCTCGGCGACGTCGCCGTCGGCCAGCCCGGCCCGGGCGGCGTCGTCAGGGTGGATGTGCAGCGTGCACCGGTTGCGGCCCTTGACCAGGGCCGGGACGTTGTGCATCCACGAGTTGTTCGACTGGAGCTGGCGGCGGTTGACCAGGACCAACCCGTCGGAGGGCCGGTCGAGGCGGGCGGCCAGCCGCGGCAGGTCGTCGGTGATGTAGGGCGGGGCGAGGACGACCCGGCCGCCGGGCGTGGTGAGCACCTCGTCGAGGCGGGACACCATCGGGCCGAGGTGGATGCCGTGCGGCTCGGCCTTGACCTTGTCCAGGGTCAGGCCCTCGGGGCGCTCCCCGTAGCGGTCGCCGAACGGGCCGGTGCGCAGCGTGAAGTCCAGCATGCGCTCGGGCCCCCCGGCCTCGTAGCGGGTACGCAGGGTGGGCCCGTCCAACCCCTGCGACATGGCGAGCACGTCGAAGAACCCGTCGTCGATGGCGGCGACGTCGACCTCGGCCGCCGGCTGCCCGAGGCAGGCGCCTGCCAGCCGGATGAGGATCTCCCACTCGTGCGGACGGCCGTCGGCCGGCGGGAAGATCGGGGGCGAGTAGCGGGCCGCGCTGCCCACCGCGAAGCTCCACAACAGGTCGTCGTGGTGGGCCTGCTCGAGCGGCGACAGTCCCGGCAGGACGACGTGGGCACGGCGCGTCGTCTCGTTGAGGTAGTTGTCGACGCTGATCATGCAGTCGATGTCGGCCAGCGCGGCATCGAGGCGGTCGCCTTCGGGCGTGGACAGGACGGGGTTGCCGGCCACCGTGAACAGGGCCCGGATCTGCCCGTCGCCCGGCGTGGCGATCTCTTCGGCCAGGCACGACACAGGGACGTGGCCGAGCACCTCGGGCGCGCCCCGGACCCGCGTGCGCCACCGCCCGAAGTTGGGAACACCAGCCTCGAGCCCGGGCATGGGCAGGTCGGTGACGGGCCAGGCCGCAGGGCGGGGGAACATGGCGCCGCCGGGCACGTCGAAGTGGCGGGTGAGGACGTTCACCACGTCGACCATCCAGCTGGCCAGCGTGCCGAACTCCTGGTTGCAGGTGCCGATGCGGCCGTAGACGACCGCCCGCGGCGCGGCCGCCAGGTCCCGGGCGAGCGCCCGGATCCGCTCGGCGTCGATCCCGGTCACCGGGGCCACGCGCTCGGGGGTCCAGTCGGCCACCAGGCGGCCGACGTCCTCGACGCCGTCGACGCGGTCGGCGACGGTGCCGAGGTCGACGAGGTCCTCGGCGAACAGGACCTGCGCGACGGCCAGCAGCAGGGCGGCGTCGGTGCCCGGCACGATCGGCAGCCACTCGTCGGCCCGCTCGGCGGTGCCGGTGCGGCGGGGGTCGACCACGACGACCCGCCCGCCGCGGGCGCGGATGCCGGCGATCTCGCCCATCACGTCGGGGCAGGCGAGCAGCGAGCCCTGCGAGGCGTGCGGGTTGGCGCCCATGACGACGAGCAGGTCTGTGCGGCCGATGTCGGGCACGGGGATCTTCCACATGCCGCCGTACATGAGGTGCGAGCTCACGTTCTTGGGCCACTGGTCGACCGTGCCGGCCGAGTAGATCATCGGGATGCCGGACATGCCGATGAGCACGCCGATGTAGCGGCCGAGGCTCATGTTGTGGGCGAGGGGATTGCCCACGTACGCCGTGACCGCCTCGATGCCGTGTTCGGCGATCACCGGCCCGAGCAGCTCGTCGCAGCGCCGGAACGCGTCGTCCCACGTGACCTCTCGCCAGGTGTCGCCCTCACGCACCATCGGGCGGCGCAGGCGGTCGGGGTCGTGATGGAGGTGGCCGACCGCCGTGCCCTTCGGGCACAGGTGACCGCGGCTCCACACGTCGTCGCGGTCGGCCCGGATCAGCTCCACGCGCTCGTCGGCGACGTGGATCTCCAACCCGCACATCGCCTCGCACAGGGGGCAGGTGCGCAAGTGCACCTGGCGGGCGTCCGCGCCGGTCGCCGTCCCCGTCGTTGCCGTCATCCGAGACCCCCTCGTCGACCCCGTGTCAGATGCTTACCTTAGACAAGTTGTCTGGGGTCGCGACGGGTCCTGACGGGACGGATGGTCGGTCTCAGGGCGTGACGCCGGTCAGGCGGCAGGCCGCCTCCCAACGCTCCGCCTCGACCGACGCGGTGACCCGCCGCGCGGCGGCTCCGGCACGCTCGATCACGCGTGCGCTGTCGTCGATCGCACTGAGCAGCAGAGCACGGAGCCGGGCGTCGGGGTCGGGGATGCAGGCCTGGGCGATGCCGACGACCGCGTACCGCACCGTGCTGGGCGCGGCATGGCGTCCGAAGCCACGGGTGCTGTTGCGCACCTCGTCGGTGAAGGCCGCGCGCCCAGCTCGCGGCGTCGGGGACGGCGGCGAGGGCGTCGGCGGCGGCCGTCGCGGTCGCGGCGTCCAGCGATCCGTCGAGGTCGACCAGCGCCCGTTCGGCCGCCAGGATCGACACGGCGAGGACCCGCTGGCGCTCGGCGGCGGCGACGGGAAGCGCGGTGATCGCGGCCCGCAGCGCGATGAGGACGTCGACGCGGGGGTCGTCGGAGGTCAGGCCGATCACCGACGGGACCAGCGGGGCGAGCTCGCCCCGGCCGGCATCGGTCGTGTGGTCGTTGACCAGGCGCGCCAGCGCCGCGAGCAGCGGGTGCGTGCAGGACGGGCGGTCGCTCCACCGCTCACCCGCCAGATACGACGCCAGCTCCATGAAGCACGCGCCCTTGCGGGGGCTGCGGTGCTTGCCCCGAGACAACTGCGGGACGAGGTCGGGAACGCCTGCGCTTCTGGGCATGGGGGACCCCCACGAGGTGGTCGGCTCGTGGCACCAGTTTGCGACCGATCGACCGCCGCCGCCACCCCTGGCGTGGAATCGTCGGGTCTCGGGTCAGCTGGTGGGCTGGTAGCGGGCGATCTCGGCCCGACCCACGACCATGTGGTGGACCTCGTCGGGGCCGTCGGCCAGACGCAGGGTCCGCAGCCCGGTGTACATGTCGGCGAGCGGCGTCCACTGCGACACCCCGGTGGCGCCGTGGATCTGGATGGCCTGGTCGATGATCTCGCACACGCGCTCGGGCACCATCGCCTTCACCGCGCTGACCCACACCCGGGCCTCGGCGTTGCCCATGAGATCCATCGCCTTGGCGGCTCGCAGCACCATGAGCCGCATCGCCTCGATCTCGATGCGGGCCCGCGACACGAGCTCGGTGTTCTTCCCGAGGGCGATGATCGGCTTGCCGAAGGCGTTGCGGCTCAGCCCGCGCTCGACCATGAGCTGCAGGGCCCGCTCGGCCGCTCCGATGGACCGCATGCAGTGGTGGATGCGACCCGGCCCCAGGCGGAGCTGGCTGATCTCGAACCCGCGGCCCTCGCCGAGCAGGATGTTGTCCTTGGGCACCCGCACGTCGGTGAGGCGGATGTGCATGTGCCCGTGCGGGGCGTCGTCGTGGCCGAACACCAGCATCGGCCCGACGACCTCGACGCCGGGCGTGTCCATCGGCACGAGGATCTGCGACTGCTGGAGGTGCGGTGCGGCGTCGGGGCTGGTCCGCACCATGCAGATCATGATCTTGCAGCGGGGGTCGCCGGCGCCCGAGATGTAGTACTTCTCCCCGTTGATGACCCACTCGTCGCCGTCGAGCACGGCGGATGTCGCGATGTTGCGGGCGTCGGACGAGGCGAGGTCGGGCTCGGTCATGCCGAAGCACGAGCGGATCTCGCCGTCGAGCAGCGGTTGGAGCCACCGGGCCTTCTGCTCGGGGGTGCCCACCCGCTCGAGCACCTCCATGTTGCCCGTGTCGGGCGCGGAGCAGTTGAGGCTCTCGGAGGCGAGCGGGCTCCTGCCCAGCTCGGCGGCGATGTAGGCGTAGTCGAGGTTGGACAGGCCCTGGCCGGTCTCGGCGTCGGGCAGGAAGAAGTTCCACAGCCCGTTCGCCTTGGCCTTGGCCTTGACCCCCTCGAGCAGCTCGAGCTGCCCGGGGGCGTAGGACCACCGGTCGGCGCGGTCGGCACCGAGGGCGAAGAACTCCGCGGTGATCGGGTCCACCTCGTCGGCGACGAAGCTGCGCACCTTGTCGAGCAGCGGCCGGGCCTCGGCCGACATGCCCAGGTTGAACAGCTCGCCGCCGAAGTCGTCGACGTTCAGCGGGTTGGCAGGCACACGGCGACCGTATCAGCGAGGTGACGACGGGCCCCGACCCGTGGTCAGGCCCGCTCGGCTCAGCTGGGCTGGAGGAACTCGAGGTCGAGCTCGAGCTTGACGACGTTGCCGAGCGCCTTGTCCAGCGGCCCGAAGTGGATGCCGAAGTCGTGGCGGCGGATCTCGCCGCGGGCCTCGAACCCGGCGTGCACGCCGTCCATGAACGACTCGGTGCCGCCGAGCTCGACCTCGAGGCTCAGCGGCTGCGTGACGTCGCCGATGGTGAGCTCGCCGTCGAGCGTCCAGTCCCCGCCCTCGCCGCTGATGCCGAGGGAGCGGAACGTCATCGTCGGCCGGGCGGCCACGTCGAGGAGCTCGGGCGACAGCACGTGGGCGTCCCGGTCCTTGTTGCCGGTGTCGAGGGAGGCGATGTCGATGGTGGCGGTCACGGACGAGGCCTCGGCGGTCTCGCCCACGACGAGCTCGGCCTCGACGGCGCCGAAGTGGCCCCGCACCTTGGACACGCCGAGGTGCCGGACCGAGAACCCGACCCGGACGTGGTTGGTGTCGAGGGCCCAGAGCCCGGGCACGAGGGGGAGTGCGGTGGTGGCGGTTGCGTCGGTCATGTCCGGGATCGTGCACGCCCCCGCCCGGCTTGGGGAGGCCGGGACAAGACTGGCCCTGACAGGGCCACCCTGGTCGGCGCCCGGTCCCGGCACACTGGACCCGTGATCGAGACGGAGCTGGGCACATTCCTGCGCTCGCGGCGCGAGGGCACGTCGCCCACCGACGTCGGCCTGACCATCGGTCCTCGTCGCCGAACGCCCGGCCTGCGCCGGGCCGAGCTCGCCACGCTGGCCGGGATCAGCGTCGACTACCTGGTCCGCCTCGAGCAGGGTCGCGACACCAACCCGTCCGCGCAGGTGGTGGCGGCGCTGGCGTCGGCGCTGCGGCTGGGCGAGGAAGACCTCGCCCACCTGCGCCACCTCGTCGCCGTCAACGCCAGCGGCGCACTGTGCCCCGCCACCGTGGCCCCCGCCAGCGCCATCCGCCCGACCGTCCAGGCCCTGCTCACCAGCCTCGAACCGGCGCCGGCGTTCGTGATCAACCGCCTCACCGACCTCTTGGCCTGGACGTCGACGTACGACCGGCTGGTGCGTCCCGTCGGCATGTTCGACCGCCCGCGAGCCAACCTGATCACCTACACGTTCACCGACGAGCGGGCCCACACCACCTACCCCGACTGGGGTGCCATCGCTGATGAGCAGGTGGGGAACCTCCAGGCGGCGTTCCGTCCCGAGGACGCCCAGGGCCACGAGCTGATCGCCCACCTGTCCGAGGTCGGCGGGCCGGCGTTCAGCGACCGGTGGGCGACGCGGCCCGTGGGCCGCAAGCGCAGCGGCACCAAGCTCCTGGTCCACCCCGAGGTCGGCGAGGTGCGGATGGCGTTCGAGACCCTGCAGCTGCCCGACCCCGACGACCAGCGCCTGGTCGTCTACCTGCCGGGTGACATCGAGAGCGCTCGGGCCCTCGACGCCCTCGCCGGTCGTCACCCCGGCAACCTGCGCGCCGTCGAGTGAGCCCGCGGGCGGGCGTGCGGCGTCCGCCGCGGAGCACCCGCACTACTGCGTGGCGATGCGCAGCCGGTCGCGGTAGGTGGTGAGGAGGGCTCCGTCCCCGTCGAGGTCGACGGCGTCGTCGGAGCGGCGCCCCCACAGCCAGAGCAGGACGGCCTCGGGCTCGCCGGCCACGGTCGCATCCGCAGGGCCGTCGCCGCGGTCGAGCGGGATCTCGTCGGGCCCGAGCGTGCTGCGCCACACCCGGCCACCGGCCCGCACCGCCACCGTCCCGCCGGCGCCCGCCTGCGGGTCGACGCCCTCCCACTCCTTCGGGTCGAGCGAGGCCCAGTCTTCGGCGAGGAAGAGGTCGAGGACCTCGTCGATGCCGTCGATCGCCAGGTCGCGGTCGACGGGTGTGGGCGTCGCCCGCCCGTCCTCGACGTCGAGCCGGTGGACCGCGGTCTCCTGTGCCATGCGCCGGAACCAGAACCCGACGGTCTGGTCGGGCGACCACCACGTGTACGCCGGCGCCTCGGGGCCCCGGGCGCGCAGCTCGTCCAGCAGTGCGTCGAGCGAGGCGTCGAACCACGTCAACAGGTCGACGCCCGGCGGGGGCTCGAGCTCGACGCCGTCGTCGGGCCCGGGCCGCCGCCGGAGGCGGATGCACGCCACCTTGTGGCGGTACACCTGGCCCGTGTGCGTGACGCAGTCGCGCACGGTCCACCCCGGGCACGTGGGGATGGCGGCGTCGAGGTCGCCCGCGGCGGCTGCCTCGGCGAGGCGCCGCCCGTCCTGCTCGATCAGGTCGAGGAAGCGTTCCGGGGTCATCGGGAGGGACGGTAGCGGGGGCGCCTGTCCGGGGTGACGGCGATTCCGGGCGGTGCCGGCCCGCCGTCGCTCCCGCTCGCAGAGGTCAGCGCGACCGCACAACGCGTACTGTGCGGTGGGGGACGGCGGAGAGGGCGAGCGGATGAGCGATGTCCCGCAGGGACCAGCGTGGTGGCGGGCCTCCGACGGTCGCTGGTACCCACCCGAGCAACATCCTGCTGCTGCTGCCCCGCCTCCGAGCGCAGGGTACGACGGACCGGGTCCTGTCCCGCCACCCGGGCCCGGCGGTGTCCCGCCACCCACCTACGGCGGTGGCCAAGCGCCCGGTTACGGACCGCCACCCGGGTACGGCCCGACGCCCGGCTCCGTTCCGCGCCCGCCGTCGTCGTCGAATGGCTCCAACGTGGTGCTGTGGGTGCTCGTCGCCATCGGTGTGGTGCTGGTGCTGGCGCTGGGTTCCTGTGTCGCCGCGGTCGCGTTGGTGGGCAGGGCCGCCGAGGACGTCGACCGATCGATCGCCGCGGAGCAGGCCGACGAGGCGGGCGACGTGTCCGAGCCGCGCTGCGGCACCGACGGCGCGGGGTTCCTGAGGGCCGAGGTCGACGTCACGAACAGCTCGTCGGAGCGCTCCAACTACACGATCGAGCTGGCGTTCGAGTCCGCCGACGGCGACCAGATCGACACCGGGGTCGCCTTCGTGTCGGCACTCCAGCCGGGTCAGTCGACCGTGGTGGACGTGCAGAGCCTCACCGAGACGGCCGGCCCCGGCGTCACCTGCCGGGTCAGCGACGTCGAGCGGTACTCGGACGAGCCCTGACCTGCCGGGAGGCGCCGGTGCCCCTCTCGGACTAGAACGTGTTCCACTGACGACACCGTGTTCGACGCCGCCCTCATCCCCGTGTTCTCCGACGAGAGCTGGCTCGACTCCGAGCGCTTCGCCCGCATGGAGGCGGGGGAGTGGCCCGACGTGCCTCTCATCGCGGTGGACGTCGCCTCCGAGTTCGACCCGGGCCTCGTCGCCGAGCCGGGACACCAGGTGGCCAACATCCAGGTCTTCGTGTCACCCGACCCCGGCCTCGACGATGGGCGGCGAGGCGGTGCGCCGCGCCCGGGCCGTCCTCGACGAGCTGTATCCCGACATGCGGGCGCACACGATCCGCACCGAGCCGTACGGCGCCCGCCAGATCTCGCGCATGACCCGCGATGCCACGATGCCCGGGACCGGAGGCGAAGCCGTGGGTCTGGCGCAGGTCGTCGGCCAGGTCGGCAAGTCCAAGCCCGACGCCCGGACGCCGCTGCCCGGGCTCTGCCTCGTCGGGTGCGATGCGGGCGGGCGCGGGTCGGGCACCCACCAGGCGGTCGACTCGGGGTTCAACGTGGCCCGGATGGTGGCCGCCGACCTCTGAGGCGGACCGCCAGCGCGGTGGCGGCCACCGCTGCGGTCGCGGCCACGCCGCCGAGGAGCGCGGCGGAGCGCCCCGCCGTCGCCGTCCCCGTCGCTGGCCGGAGGTGCAGCCTCCCCGCCGGCCTGCGCCGCCGCAGGCGAGGTCCTCGGCCGTGCGGTGGTCGCCGCGCTCGTGGGTGGCGCCGTCGTGGGCGGTGCGGTCGTCGGCGCCGTGGCGGCGGCGCGCGCCGCGACCAGCGCCGGCAGGTCGCCGCGCACGCGGGCGTAGGCCGCGTCGCCCGGGCAGGAGGTCTCCGACATGTCCCGGTGGCCGGCGATCGTGGTCGTCTCGACCGCGGCTCCCGCCGGCCAGCGGTTCGATCCGCGTGACGTGAACGTCGTGGTCGCGCCCGGGGTCACGTCCACCTCGTCCCTCGGGCCGAGCCACGCCAGCACCCGCACGAGCGCGTCGAGCGCCTCGGGGGTCGGTTCCTCGGCCACGAAGGTGCCGATCAGGCAGACGAGCTGCGAGAAGCCCTGGTTGCCCCCGGTGGCGTCGCCGATCACCGGCACGTCGAGGCTGCCGGCGCGCCCCTCCCACACGCGTCCGAACCGGTCGACGAGGAAGTTGTAGGCCACGTCGGGCCACCCCCTCTCGGGGCCGGTGTGCAGGGCGTGGAACTGGCGGATCTGGTCGGCGGCCGCGCTCTGGCCGTAGTCGTTGGTCGAGGCGCTGTGGTGGACCAGCAGCACCCGGACGTCGCCCGGGGCCTCGGCGGGCAACCCGGCCGGAGCCGCCAGGTCGGCACCCCACGACGCCCGCCGCAGCACGGTGAGCCCTGGCGCCAGGTCCACCGGGACCAACGGGAGCGGCTGCGCCGTCCCCGCCGAGGCGTCACCGCCCCCGGTCACCGCCGTCACGGCCGCGGCCGCGAGGGCGGCGCTCCCGGCGAGGAAGTCGCGGCGGACCACGCACATGCCCGATCACGCTACGCCCGCCCGCGAGCGGGAGCTGGATGCGGGTCGCCCTCGCGTGGACGGAGCGATGTCGGGCGGGGTCGTAGGATCGCACCGATGGCGGGCGCCTCGATCGTGGTCTGTACGCGCAACCGCGCGGGGCGGTTGGGCGAGTGCCTCGCGCACCTCGGCGAGCAGGTCGGGGCCGGGGAGCACGAGGTGATCGTGGTCGACAACGGGTCGACCGACCGCACCGACGGCGTGGTCCGGGCGTGGGTGGCGGCCGACCCCCACCGACGCCGTCGGCTCCACGAGCCCGTCGCCGGCCTGTCCCGTGCCCGCAACCGCGGGATCGACGTCGCTCGGGGCGACGTCGTGCTGTTCATCGACGACGACGCCCTCGCCCCGCGGGGCTGGGTGGCGGCCCACCTGGCGGCCTACGCCCGCGACGCCTCGGTGGTGGGCGTCGGTGGGCCTGTCGTGCTGCGCTGGCCCGACGGGAGGCCGCGCTGGCTGACCGACCGGCTCGAGCACTGGTTCAGCGCGCTCGACCTCGGCGACGACCCCGTGGCCTGGCCGACGCCGCACGGGCCCTACGGCACCAACATGTCGGTCCGTCGCGCCGTCCTCGACGCGGTGGGCGGGTTCGATCTCCGGCTGGGCCGCCGCGGGCGCAGCCTCGTGTCGAGCGAGGAGGGTGACCTCTTCGCCCGCCTGTGGGCCGCCGGCGCGGGCACCGTGGCCTACGAGCCCGCGGCCCTCGTGCTCCACGGCGTGACCCGCGACCGCCTGCTCGCGCAGCTGGGTGCTGCGGCGCGGGTGGGCGCAGGGCCGCAGCAACGCCCGCCGGCGGTGGGGGTCGACTCCGGTGGGCAGGCGGGCGTTGGCTAGCGTGTGCCGGGCGGAGGCAGGCACGGCGGCCAGGGACCTCGGCGAGGTGGCACGGTCGGCGGTGAGCGGCGACCAGGCGGGAGTCCTCGACGACCTGGCCCGGCGTTCCGGCCACCTCGCGGCTGCGGTCGAGCTGGTCTGGCTGCAGGCGCAGGACGAGGTGCGGCGAGCGACGAGATCCGACGGGGTCACCGTCGGGGTGGGGTGATCCCGGGCACGAGGCGAGACCGGGCGAGCGGGGACGGCAGGGAGAGCACGGTGGGATATCAGCTGGGGGTCGACCTCGGGACGACGTATACGGCGGCGGCGGTCATCCGCAACGGGCGCGCCGAGGTGGCCACGCTGGGCACCCGCTCGCTCGAGATCCCGTCGGTGGTGCTGCTGCGCTCCGACGGCGAGATGCTCATCGGCGAGGCGGCCGAGCGTCGCAGCCAGACCGAGCCCGACCGGTTCGCCCGCGAGTTCAAGCGCCGCATGGGCGATCCGACGCCCGTGCTGCTGGGCGGCAGCCCGTTCTCGGCGCATGCGCTGACGGCTCGGCTCCTGCGCGGCGTCGTGAAGGTGGTGGCCGACCGCGAGGGCGGCCCGCCCGAGCACATCGTGGTGACGTGTCCGGCCAACTGGGGCGACTACAAGCGCGACCTGCTCGACCAGGCGGTCCGGCAGGCCGACGTCGGACGGGTCAGCGTCGCCACCGAGCCCGAGGCGGCCGCGGTCCACTACGCGTCCACGACGCGGGTGGCGCCGGGCGAGATCGTGGCGGTCTACGACCTCGGTGGCGGCACGTTCGACGCCGCCATCCTGCGCAACACCGGCGAGGGGTTCGAGCTGCTCGGCGACCCGCGGGGCATCGAGCAGCTCGGCGGCGTCTACTTCGACGAGGCCGTGTTCGCCTGGGTCGTCGACCACCTGGCCGAGGCGTTCTCCCAGCTCGACCCCGACGACCCCGGAGCGATGGCGGCGGTGTCCCGCCTGCGGCGCGACTGCGTCGAGGCCAAGGAGTCGCTGTCGTGGGACACCGACACGGCCATCGCGGTGGCGCTGCCCAACCAGCGCACCGAGGTGCGGCTCACCCGGCGCGAGTTCGAGGACATGATCCGGCCCACGCTCGTCGACACGCTCGACGCGGTGCACCGCTCGCTCGACTCCGCGGGGGTACGGCCCGACCAGGTGTCGTCGGTGCTGCTGGTGGGGGGCTCCTCCCGCATCCCGCTCGTCGGACAGATGCTCGTGGCCGACCTGCAGCGCCCGGTGGCCATCGACGTGCATCCCAAGCACGCGGTGGCGCTCGGCGCGTCCCACCTGGCCGCGGCCGACGCCGGCACCATCGCGGTCTCCGCCGACGCGGCGACCACGACCCTCGAGCCACCGGTGGTCACCCGCGCCGGCCGCACGACGGTCACCGGGCCGGCCGAGGCCGTGCCCGAGATGGCGGCCGCGACCGCACCGCTGGCGGCGGAGACGCCAGCGGGGGCGCCGCCGGCCGGGTGGAAGACGGCCGCGCCCGGGCCGGGCGAGGCCCCGCCGTGGGGTCCCGACGGCGGCGGGCGCCTGCCCCGGGCCGGGGAGAGCGGTGACGCCCGGCCCCCGGCGCACGGCCCGTCCGGACGCGACCGCGCCGGCGCGCCGCCCGCGCGCCGGCGCAACCCGGTCGTCCTCGCCGGTGCCGCCGTCGCCGCGCTGGTGGCCGCCGCGCTGGTGGCCGTGTTCGCCCTGGGCGGCGGCGGTGACGACGATCCCGACGGCGGCGACGCCGCGTCGGACACGACGTCCGACACCCCCGCCGACACCGGCGCCGACACCGGGACCCCCACGGTCGAGCTCCCGCCCGACATCCCCCGCGGCGCGCCGCTCGCGGCCTCGACCATCGCGTACACACAGGTGGAGGGCACGTTCTGGAACGTGTGGCTGGTCGAGGCCGACGGATCGAACCCTCGGGCCCTCACCCGCGAGAACGAGGACAAGGCGCGCCTGCCCGTGATCGCCCCCGACCGCACGGCGGTCGCATACACGGTCGAGACCGGCGCCGGGTGGGAGCTGCGGGTCAGCAGCAGCGACGGCACGGCCAGCCGCACGATCACCACCGAGATGGCCTCCGACGGCCGGGCGACGTGGTCGCCCGACGGCGGCCGGGTGGCCTTCGTCGCCGACCCCGACGGGGCCAAGGACGTCTACGTGTACGACCTGGCCACCGGCGAGATGACCAACCTCACCAACACGCCCGCGGACGACGGCGATCCGGCCTGGTCGCCCGACGGGGCCACGATCGCCTACTGGAGCCAGGGCACCGACGGGCAGGACCTCTGGACGATCCCGGTGGCGGGCGGCGCCGCCCACGCAGGTCACGCAGCAGCCCGGCGACGACGCCGACCCCGCCTGGGCGCCGGGCAGCGACCGCATCGCCTTCAGCTCCAACCGCACGGGTGACTGGGACATCTGGGTGATGGCGGCCGACGGCCGCGACCAGCTGCAGCTCACCACCGACGCAGCCGACGACCAGGACGCGGCCTGGTCGCCCGACGGCGCCTTCCTCGCGTTCGAGTCCAAGCGAGACAGCGCCGACCGGCCCGACGACGACTGGGCCGAGATCTACACGATGCTGCCCGACGGCGGCGACCAGAGGCGGCTCACGACCCGCGACGGGTTCGACGCCCACCCGGCCTGGGGCCCGGCCCCCCCGCCGTGACCCAGGGGCCCAGCCTCAGCGTGTGTTGCATGACCGCCGACCCGCCCGGACAGGTGGCGGTGGCGCTCGGCGCGCTGCGCCCGGTCGCCGACGAGATCGTGGTGGCCGCCGACAGCCGCGTCGACGTGGGCGCGCTCCGCGCCTACGACGATGTGGCCGACCGCGTCGTCCGCTTCGAGTTCCGCCCGCCGGTCGACCGGCCCCGGGCCTGGCTGGCGGCGCAGTGCACGGGCGACTGGCTGCTGTCGATCGACGGCGACGAGGTGCCCAGCGCGGCGCTGATCGCGGCCCTACCCCGGCTGACGGCGGCGATCGACGTCCAGCAGTGCTGGCTCCCCCGCCGCTGGCTGTTCCCCGACGCGAGCTCATGGCTGGCCGAGGCGCCGTGGTGGCCCGACTTCCAGGTACGGCTGATGCGCAACGACGCCACGCTGGCGGCGCGGGCCGAGCTGCACGGCGGGTTCGTCGCCGTCCTGCCCGCCCGCCACGCCGACGCGCCGCTCTACCACCTCGACACCGTGGTGAACGACGAGGCCACCCGGGCCGGCAAGGCAGGCCGCTACGCGGCCGAGGCGCCGGAGCGGTCGGCCTACGGCGGCGGGCGGCTCAGCGAGGTCATGTACCGCCCCGAGCGCTGGGCGTCGGGCGCGACCCGTCCGGTCCCCGACGAGGACCGCGAGCTCATCGATCGGGTGCTCGCCGCCCGCACGACGACCCTCGCCGCCGGCCGCCCCGCCCGAGATCGGCCGGCGGTGACCCCCGCGCTCGTGCCGGCCGCGGTGATCGACGCGCACGCCTCCACAGCGTCGATGCACGGCGACGACTACGCCGTGGCATTGCGGCTCTACGAGGTCACGACTGGTGACGGACCCCTGCGGCTGGCGCCCGGCGAGACCCGGCCGGTGTACGTCGAGGTCGAGAACCGGGGCGGCGCCACCTGGCGCTGGGGCCTCGACCAGCAGCCACTCGTGCGGGTCAGCCACCACTGGCGCACGCCGCGGCGGGGACGTCACCCGGTACGAGGGCCTGCGCAGCCCGCTGCAATCCACCCTCCGGCCCGGCGATTCGGCGATCGTCCCCGTGTGGGTCGAGGCCCCCGACGAGGAGGGTGACCACCTGCTCGAGATCGACCTCGTGCACGAGCACGTGCGGTGGTTCGAGGCGCCGTTGACCGTGCCGGTCGTCGTGGCCGAGCGTCGCCCCACTCCCGCCTCGGGCGCAGGGCGAGGCGCCGTCGTGCTGATCACCACGGTCGTCGCTCGGAACTACCTGCCGCAGGCCCGCGTGCTGGCCCGGTCGTTCGGCGCCCACCACCCGGGCGGCCGCGTCGTGGTCCTCGTCCTCGACGGCCCGGGCGACGGGCAACGCGACGACGAGCCGTTCGAGGTCGTGACCCCCGCCGACCTCTTCCCGGTCGGCGAGCAGCGCGAGCTGCGCCGCATGACCACGATCTACAACGTGATGGAGCTGGCCACGGCCCTCAAGCCGTTCCTGCTCCGCCACCTCCTGGCCGCCGGCTCCCCCAGCGTCACCTACCTCGACCCCGACATCGAGGTCTTCGCGCCGCTCGACGACATCGCCGACGTGGCCGAGCGGACGGGCATCGTGCTCACCCCGCACCGGTTGACCCCGGTGCCGGCCGACCGGCGCATGCCCGACGAGAGGGCGTTCGCCATCTCGGGCGCCTACAACCTCGGCTTCGTGGCGGTGGGCCCGTCCGGCGTGGCGTTCCTCGACTGGTGGGCCGATCGTTGCCGGCGCGACTGCCTGCACGACGTGCCCGACGGCCTGTTCGTCGACCAGCGGTGGATCGACGTGGCAGCCGCCTACTTCCCGCCCCACGTCCTGCGTGACCCCGGCCTCAACGCGGCGTACTGGAACCTCGACGAGCGCCCCGTCGAGTCGGCACCAGGCGGCGGTCACCTGGCGGGCGGGGCTCCCCTGCGGTTCCTGCACTACAGCGGCTACGACCCCGACGCCCGGCACCAGCTCACCCGCTACCACGAGGGCCGGCCTCGTGTCCTCCTGTCCGAGAGCCCCCACCTGCTCGGGTTGTGCGACGCGTACGCGGCGCGGTTGCGGGACGAGGGGTGGGACGAGTGCCGCAAGCTCGACTACGGCATGGCGTTCGCGGCCAACGGCATGGTGCTCGACGGGGTGATGCGACGCATCGTGCGCCAGGAGCTGCTGCGGCGCGAGCGCCCCCTCGAGCACGACGTCGGCGGCGCCGACGGCGTGCCCGACCCCTACGATCCGGCCGAGGTCGACGACTTCGTGGCGATGCTCCGCTCGCCGTTCCCCGGCAGCGCCGCACCCCGCATCTCGCGCTACCTGCACGCGCTCCACCACAGCCGCCCCGACCTCCAGTGGGCGTGCCCCCGCATCACGGGCGACGAGGGCAACCACTATCTCGCCTGGATGCGCGAGGTGGGCCAGCGCGACCTGGGTCTGCCTCCGGAGGTGATCCCGGCTGCGGACGAGATCGAAGAGGCGCTCGATGCGCCGCCTGACCGACCGACCGCGGTGCGGCTCGTGGGCTACCTCGCCGCCGAGCTGGGGATGGGCGAGCTGGGCCGCGGGATGGAGGCGACGCTGCGAGCGGCCGGTGAGCCCGTCGTGACGGCCACCGAGACGATCACCGCCAGCCGGCAGCGCCATGACGGGGGGCCAGCCGCCACCGAACTGGCCGGCGGGCAGGGTGAGCCCGACGACGCCGACGTCAACGTGGTGTGCGTCAACGCCGACCGCCTGCCGGTGGTCATGGACCGGCTGCGCTGGGAGTTCGGCCACGGCCGGTCCACGATCGGGGTCTGGGCGTGGGAGGTCGAGCACTTCCCGGCGTCGCTCCACGGCGCGGCCCGGCTGGTCGACGAGGTCTGGACGTGCAGCGCGCACGCCCGGCGGGCCATCGCGGCCGGTGTCGACGTGCCGGTCCACAACGTCCCACCGCCGGTGCTGCCCCGGACGGTCGTCCCCCGGGCGCGGGCCACCCTGGGCCTGCCCGACGCGTTCACGTTCCTCTTCTGCTTCGACTACTTCAGCGTGGCCGATCGCAAGAACCCCTTCGGCGTCATCGATGCGTTCCGGCGGGCCTTCGCCCCCGGCGAGGGCCCGCACCTCGTGATCAAGTCGATCAACGGGGCGGCCGCGCTCCCCGATCTCGAGCGCGTGCGCCTGCACGCGGCCGAGCGGGACGACGTGCACGTCGTCGACGGCTACGTCTCGGCGCTCGACCAGGCCGCCCTGGTCGCGTCCTGCGACGCCTACGTGTCGCTGCACCGGGCCGAGGGCTTCGGGTACACGATGGCCGAGGCGATGCTGGCGGGCCGGCCGGTGGTGGCGACGGGCTACTCGGGCAACCTCGAGTTCATGGACGAGCGCAACAGCTTCCTCGTCGGCTACGACCTCGTGCCCATCGCCCAGGGCAACGACCCGTACCCGGCGGGGTCACCCTGGGCCGATCCCGACCTCGACGAGGCCGCGGCGGCGATGCGGCGCATCGTCGAGGATCCGGGCGGCGCGGCGGCGGTGGGCGAGCGGGCCCGGCAGGACATCGCCCGATACCACAGCCCCGAGGCCCGCGTGCCGCTGGTGGCCGCTCGGCTGGCTACCGTCCGGTCGGCCCGCGCCGATGCCGACGTCGCCCGGGCCGCGGTGCTGGCGCCGGGCGCGCCGTCGACCCGGGTCGCCCGGCTCGGCCGCGCCGGTGGGCGCGAGGGCCGTGCGCATCGGGCGCCGCCTGGCCCGCGAGCTCTCGGCTGACGGCTCGCCGCACTAGCGAGGGTCGTGCGGCGCGGCAGGCCGGCGCAGCTCGGCCACGAGCACGATCACCGGGAGCACCAGACCGGCGGCGAGGGCGGTCACGTTGAGCACCTGGTCGGTCGTGTCGTACAGGTCCAGGTGGCGCAGGTGGTAGACGAGGTGGGGCAGCGAGTAGAGGATCCAGGCCGCGGCGGCCGCCAGCACCACCGGGCGGGCGAGGGTCACGAGCGCCACGACCGTGACCGCGGCGAGCGCGAGGTTGAGCGACCCGAAGTCCCGCACGAGGTGCTCGTTGTAGGGCCCGTCGACCGAGACCCACGTTCGTCCGGCGCCGGGGAACTCGTCGAAGAACGACCGGGGAGACACGGTGGCCCACAGGCCCACCGGCACGGCGACGAGCAGGAGGGCGGCCAGTGCGGCGCGGACGACCCGTGCGGCCATGCCCGCACGGTACCCGCCGCCGGTGCCCGCGCCGGGTCCGCTCACGCGGGGCCGAAGATGCGGTCGACCGCGTAGTCGACCAGCAGGGTCGCGTCCTCGAGCGTGGCGTACCCGGTGAGGACCCCCGACGCCGCCCCCGGGACGACGGCGAGGAGCACCGCCGCCTCGAGCTCGGGGTGGACGCCGGGCGACACGGTTCCGTCGAGCTGGGCTCGGCGGATCTGGTCGGACACGAGGTCGATGAAGCCCTGCGGGACCTCGCCCGCGCCGCGCAGGCTGCGGTCGGTCATCTGCGCCGTGTAGAAGGCGTAGTAGAGCAGCATCGCCCGCCGGGACTCGTCGTCGGACGGCAGGAACTCGTGGACGATCGTGGCCACGACCTGGCGGGGCGACGGGTCGCCGTCCATCGCCGCCAGCACACGTTGGGCGATGCGGGCGCCCATCGTCTGCAGCGCCTGGCGGTTGGCCTCCCGCAGCAGGTCGGCCTTGGTGCCGAAGTAGTACTGCACGAGCCGCACCGACACGCCGGCCTCGGTGGCGACCTCGCGGAAGGACACCGCGCCGAGACCGCCCTGCTCGGCGATGCGCCAGAGCGCCCGCACGATCTGACGGCGGCGCTCGTCGTGGTCGACCCGCTTGGGCACGCTCGCTCCTGGTCTTGCCCGAACTGTGGTACGTCCGTACCATAACCGCAGGCGACGGACCGGAGGCACCGGAGATGGGCGACACCGCGGAGGTGAGCAGGTGGGCCAACGCTCGCTCGCAGGCGGAGTACGCACGCCTCTCCGGCCTGCTCAGCCGCACTGCGTGGGCCGCGCTGCACGAGGTCGGGTGGGAGGCCCACCCGACCGAACACGCGGTCGAGACCCCGTTCGGGCCGACGGTCTCGTACCACTGGCGGGGAGAGGGCACGCCGGTCGTCCTGCTCCACGGCGCCGGCACGTGCTGGCTCATGTGGGCGCCCATGATCGGCGGGCTGCTGGGTCGGTCGGTGATCGCGATCGACGGGGTGGGCGAACCCGGCCGCAGCGTCCAGACCGCGCCGGTGCGGAACGCCGACGACCTCTCGGCGTGGCTCGGGGCCACGCTCGCGGGGCTCGGCGTCGAGCGTGCGCACCTCGTCGGCGCCTCGTACGGCGGCTACGTCGTGGTCTGCCACGCTCTCCGCGCCCCCGACACCGTCGCCAGCGTCTCGCTGCTGGAACCGGTCCTCGATCCGCTGGCCCGCGGGTTCTGGACCTACGGGCTCAAGGTCGGGGCCGCCCTGGTCCTGCCCGCACGGTGGCGAGACGAGCGGCTGCGGGCGCTGCGGATGGGGATCCTGGCCGAGGATGCTGACCGCAGGCGCTTCGCGTTCCTGGGCCAGGCCCGCTTCCGCCGCCGGGGGTTGCCCCCGCCGGCGCCCGTCCCCGACGCCGACCTGGCCGGCCTGGACGCGCCGCTCCTGCTCGTGCTGGGGGACGAGAGCCCCATCCACGACGCGGGCAGGCTGGCCGAGCGGGTGCGGCGGGCCCGGCCCGACGCCACGGTCGCCGTCCTCGACGACGCCGGGCACACGCTGCCGGTCGAGGCGGCGGACCGGGTGACGCCGCTGCTGCGCGACTTCCTCGACCGCTACGAGATCAGATCCGGCCCGTGACGTCGGACATCCACGACATGTCCCCGCCCATCAACTGCGTCATCCAGTCGGACGGGGCTGCACCCATGAGGGTGCCGAGGTCCCAGTAGTCCTTCCACAGGGTGATGACGCCGCCGTCGACGTGTTGCACCGACACGAACGGGAGGGTCGCCCGCTCGCCCGTGGGCCACTCCCACATCTCGGTGTGCTCGGTCACGACGATGCCGCCCTCGGCGACGACTGTGGCCGGCCCGTGGTCGTAGCCGGCGAGGTCCTCGAGCCCGAGCCGCAGGCGCTTCTCGATGTTCTCGGGGCCGACCGCGGCGGCCCCGGGACCGGTGGGCATGTCGAGGTAGATCGACTCGGGCCCGAAGAACGACCGGACCCGCGCCCAGTCGCGGGCGTAGAGGGCGTCCCAGAACGCGGTCGTGACCGCCTTGGGCTCGCCGAGCCGGGTGGCGGCCTCGACGGCCTCGGCCGCGGCTGCCGCCAGCGGCTCGGCGTTGACCCCCTCGGCGCTCATCGGCGCCCCCTTCGGGAGGCGCGCAATGAGCGCTCGGCCCTTCGGGCCGGGTAACGCACTGTGCTCTTCCTCCTCTCGGAGGCGCCGCTCGGCCCTTCGGGCCGGGTAACGCACTGTGCTCATGGTTCCCTCGCTCCGCTCGCTCACGGGCGTGCTCCCCTCAGCAGCGCACCCGGCGTGGCGCCGGTGTGCTCGCCCTCCTCGAACGTGACCGTGCCGCCCTTGATCGTCGCCACGTACCCGTCGGCCCGCTGGATCAGCCGTGACGCCCCGCCCGGCAGGTCGGCCACCTTCGTCGGCCGGTGCAGGGCCAGGCGGTCGAAGTCGATCACGTTGGCGTCCCCGACGTAGCCGGGCGCCAGCACCCCGCGGTCGCCCAGCCCGTACAGCGTGGCCGTGGCCTGCGTGGTCTTGTGGACGGCCAGCTCGACCGGCAGCCGGCCCTCGGCCCGGTCGCGGGCCCAGTGGGTCAGCAGGAACGTGGTGGTCGAGGCGTCGCACGTCTGGCCGGCATGGGCGCCGCCGTCGCCCAGCCCGAACGCCGACGTCGGGTGCAGCAGCATCTCCCGCACGGGCTCGAGCGAGCCGTCGCTGTAGTTGGCCACGGGGCTGTTGAGCAGCTCGCGCCCGCCGTCGACGAGCATGAGGTCGAGCAGCTTGCCCCACACGTCGACGCCCTCGGCGTGGGCGATGGCGCTCACCGACGACGGCCGCCCCGGGCTCGTAGTCGGGCGGATCGCCCAGCAGGAAGATGCGATCGGGGTGCATGAAGCCGTTGATGATCGGGTCGTCGCCCATCGCCGCGATCTCGGTCACCAGCCGGGCCCGGAGCTCGGGCTCGGCCTGGATGCGCCGCACCTGCTCGTCCCAGGGGACCAGGCCGACGCCGGTCTCGCCCCAGGCGGCGGTGAAGTTGAACGGGTGGAACGTCTGGAACCCGAGCAGGATCGACACCGTGCGCCCGTGGACCTGCGGCCGCACGGCGACGCCGTCGGCCGCGGCCTGGCCGGCCAGGTCGAGCAGGCGGCGCCACTGGCCGGGGTCGGCGTTGTTCTGCAGCAGTGCGAACGTGATCGGCCGACCGACCGCCTTGGACAGCCGCCGCATCCAGTCGACCTCGCGCTCGGGGGCGGCGAGGTCCTCGCCCAGCGCGCCGGCGGCGGCCAGCTCGAACACGCCGGTGCCCAGCTCGCCGAGCACGGCGCCGATGCCGAACAGCTCGTCCTCGGCCGCGAACGTCCCGGGCACCGGCTCGCCGTCGATCGCCCGGTGGGCGAGGGTGCGCGAGGTCGAGAACCCGAGGGCACCGGCCCGGATGCCGTCGCGCACGATGGCGGCCATGGCCGCGATGTCGTCGGGTGTGGCGGGCTCGTTGGACGCGCCGCGGTCGCCCATCACGTAGGCCCGCACCGCGCCGTGCGGGACCTGGGTGCCGATGTCGACCACGTGGGGGTGGGCGCCGACGGCGTCGAGGTACTCGGGGAAGCTCTCCCACCCCCAGCGGATGCCCTCGGACAGGGCGGCGCCGGGGATGTCCTCGACGCCCTCCATCAGGCCGATGAGCCAGTCGTGCTTGTCGGGCGCGACGGGGGCGAACCCGACGCCGCAGTTGCCCATGACGACCGTGGTGACACCGTGCCAGCACGACGGCGACAGCAGCGCGTCCCAGGTCGCCTGGCCGTCGTAGTGGGTGTGGACGTCGACGAAGCCGGGCGTGACCAGGGCGCCGTCGGCGTCGATCTCCCGGCGGGCCGTGCCGTCGACGCGCGGTCCGTCGTCACCGCCGACGTGGGTGACGACCCCGTCGGTGACGGCGACGTCGGCGACGCGGCCGGGCGCCCCGGTGCCGTCGACGACCGTGCCGCTGCGGATGACCAGATCGTGCATCGGGCTCCCCCTCGTGTACCGGGCGACGATCCGAGTGGTGGACGCACCCACCGCCGGACCTGACGGATCGTCAGGTCCTGATACTAACGTCAGTGGCGCCTGATGGCGATGGCGTCCCAGGCTGCGTCAGGGCTCTCGCGGGCTCAGCACGGCAGGAACGAGCGGTCGAGCATCAGGCTGCGCCACACCGCGGTCGGGACGTCGGCGGGGCGCATGGTGATCGTGGTGACGGTGCCCTCGGTGCCGATCGTCTCGAGGTCCAGCACGTCGCTCCACGGCCCGGCCAGCCCGCCCGGCGAGGACCGCAGCGCCCCGCGGATCGGCTCCTCGTTGGTCACGGCGGCGTCGGCGCTGGCGCTGGCCACCGCCAGCACGATCAGGGGCCGGCCGTCGTGGGCGGCTCCGACGGCCGTCCCCGTGATGCCCGAGCACGCCGCGAGCTGTTCCGGCCGCCCCTCGCCGATCCGACCACCCGTGACCAGAGTCGCCGCGTACACGTCGTAGGCGTCGAGCGCGTGGGCGAGGTCGGCCAGGGTCTCGTCGGCGGCAAGGGTTCCCTCACCACCGTCTGCCTGGCGGGCCGCGGCCATGTCACGCTCGCTGCCGGTCACGATCACTCGGCCGTCCTCGCGGTGGAGCCAGAGCGGCGCACCCGTCGGACGCGCCGGCGACGTGTCGTCGAGGTGGGCGCCGTCGGGATCGCCGGCCACCCACACGCCGTCCCCGGCGTCGGCCAGGACCTCGGCCATGCGCGCCCCGTCGACCTCACCCTCGACCACGGCCACCGTCTCGGGGAGGGAGCGTTCGACGAAGCGGTCGACCTCGAGGATCGAGAACCCGATGTCCTCGACCGTCTGCTGCGTCTCGCCGTACCGGACGGAGTCGGCGAAGCGGGGGAGCGTGGCGGCGACCTCGTCGGGGTCTCCCTCGCGGCGCACGCCCCCCGTGATGCCTGCGACGTAGTCGATGACGGCCTCGTCGTCGCTCGGGTCCGGGGGTGGGGTCAGGCCGGCGATCTCGGCGGCGGCGGCCAGATCGCCGTAGGTGACCGTGGTCAGGTCGCCGGGTTCGCCGGCGGGCAGGGCCTCCAGCGCCTCGGCGACCCCGGCGTCGAGGCCGGCCGCCCCGGCCGGAGCGGACGGTTCGCGGCCGTCGCTGGCGCAGGAGGCAGCGGTCGCCGCGACTGCGACCGCGACGAATCGCCGACGCATGGAGGACTTCCCCGGCATTGCGGGCGACGCTACCGGCACGCCGGGCCGCGGACGCGGTCCGCCCGCCGGCTCAGGTGTGGGTGGGGAACCCGAGGTCGGGCCCGCGGGTGTGCGGGTCGGCCCAGCGCGTCGTCACCACCTTGCCGCGGGTGTAGAAGTGCACGCTCTCGGGGCCGTAGGCGTGGGTGTCGCCGAACAGCGAGTCGCCCCACCCGCCGAACGAGTAGTACGCCATCGGCACGGGGATCGGCACGTTGATGCCCACCATGCCGGCATCGACCTCGGTCTCGAACCGCCGGGCCGCGCCGCCGTCGCGGGTGAACAGGGCGACGCCGTTGCCGTAGGGGTTGGCCGCCACCAGCGCCACCGCCTCGTCGTACGACCCGGCCCGCACGACCGACAGCACCGGGCCGAAGATCTCCTCGCGGTAGATGGTCATGTCGGGCCGGACGTTGTCGAACAGGCACGGCCCGAAGAAGAAGCCGTCCTCGTGGCCGTCGACGACCAGGCCCCGCCCGTCGGCCACCAGGTCGGCGCCCTCGGCCACCCCCGCGTCGACGAGGCCCGTCACGCGCTGGCGGTGGGTGTCGGTGATCAGCGGGCCCATGTCGGCGCCCGGCGTCGCGCCCGGGGCGACGACCAGCCCGGGGATGCGCTCGGTGATGCGGGCCACGAGGTCGTCGCCGATCGGGTCGACGGCCACCACGACCGAGATGGCCATGCAGCGCTCGCCGGCGGAGCCGTAGCCGGCGCTGACCGCGGCGTCGGCGGCGGCGTCGAGATCGGCGTCGGGCAGCACCACCATGTGGTTCTTGGCCCCGCCGAGCGCCTGCACGCGCTTGCCGGCCTGCGCGCCCCGCTCGTACACGTACCGCGCGATGGGGGTCGACCCCACGAAGCTGACCGCGGCGATGCCGGGGTGATCGAGCAGGGCGTCGACCGCCTCCTTGTCGCCCTGGACGACCGAGAACACGCCGTCGGGCAGGCCCGCCTGGGCCCACAGGTCGGCCAGCAGCAGCGAGGCGCCGGGGTCGCGCTCGGACGGCTTGAGCACGAAGGCGTTCCCGCAGGCGATGGCCACGGGGAACATCCACATCGGCACCATGGCCGGGAAGTTGAACGGCGTGATGCCGGCGACGACCCCGAGGGGCTGGCGGACCGAGTGGACGTCGACGTCGGTCGACACCTGCTCGCTGTGCCCGCCCTTGAGCGCGGCCGGGATGCCGCAGGCGAACTCGACCACCTCGAGGCCCCGGGCCACCTCGCCGAGCGCGTCGCCGGTGACCTTGCCGTGCTGGGCGGTGAGGACGGCGGCCAGCTCGTCCCGGTGGGCGTGCACCAGCTCGCGGAAGGCGAACAGCACCTGGGCGCGCCGGCTCAGCGAGGCGTGGCGCCACTCGGCGGCGGCGGCCGACGCCGAGGCGACGGCCGCGTCCACGTCGGCCGCGGACGCCAGGCGGACGGTGGCCGCGACGGAGCCGGTGGCGGGGTCGTACACGGGGGACGGTGCGCTCGCCGGCGCCCTCCCAGGCCTTGCCGTCGACCCAGTGGGCGATCACGGGCACCGGTCGGTCGGTCATGACGTCACCTCCGCGTCCCGGAGCTCGGCGTCGACGTCGGCCAGGACGTCGGCGAGGACCGTGGCCCCCTCGTCGGCCTCCTCGGCCGTCAGCGACAGCGGTGGGGCGACGCGGAGGCAGTTGCCGAACAGCCCGCCCTTGCCGACCAGCAGCCCCTGCCGGCGGCACAGCTCGAGCACGCGGCCGGCCGCCGCGGGTGCGGGCGTGCGGCCGTCGGGCCCGACCAGCTCGACGCCGATCATGAGCCCGCGGCCCCGCACCTCGCCGACCACGCCGAGCTTGCCGGCCAGCGGCGCGAGGACGTCGAGGATGCGGGCGCCCTGCTCCCGGGCGTTGGCCTGCAGGCCGTGGTCGAGCAGGTAGTCGAGGTTGGCGAGCGCACCGGCCGACACGAGCGGGTTGCCGCCGAACGTCGAGATCGAGTTGGCGGTCAGCCCGTCGACGAGCTCGCCGCGCCCGATGACCCCGGCCATCGCCAGCCCGTTGCCCAGGCCCTTGGCGAAGGTCAACAGGTCGGGCGTGAGGCCATGGGCCTCGTACCCCCAGAAGTGGTCGCCGGTCCGACCCCACCCCGTCTGGACCTCGTCGCTCACGTAGAGGATGCCGTACTCGTCGAGCACCTTCTTCATGGCCCCGAACAGCCCGTCGGGCGGAACGGTGAACCCGCCCACGCCCTGGATCGGCTCGGCGATGAGGCACGCGACATCGCCCGCGGTGGCCGTGAGGATCACGTCGCGCAGGTCGTCGACGGCGGCGCCGATGGCATCTGCCGGTTCGGGTCGCCCGGCGGGGCCGGGGAACCGGTGTCCGGCATCGACGTAGTGGACGGTGAACGGGGTGAGGCTCGACGCCGACCAGCCCCGGTTCCCGGTGATGCCGACGGTGGCGAACGAGCGGCCGTGGTAGCTGTTCCGCAGCGCCAGCACCTGGTTCGAGCGCCGGGCGGTCGAGGCCAGGAGGAGGGCGGCCTCGTTGGCCTCGGTCCCCGAGGTCGTGAAGAAGACCTTGGCGTCGGGGATGCCCGACAGCGGCGCGAGGCGCTCGGCCAGCTCGATCATCGGGCGGATGAGATAGAGCGTCGACGTGTGGATCATCCGCCCGGCCTGCGTGCGGATGGCGTCGACCACCTCGGGCACGTCGTAGCCGGTCATGGTGGTGAGGATCCCGCCGAAGAAGTCGAGGTAGCGGTGTCCCTCGCCGTCGACCACGTGGCGCCCCGACCCGGACACCAGCTCGATGGGCTCGTCGTAGTAGAGCGCGAGCCACGACGGCATCACCCGGCGGTGGCGGTCGAGCAGGTCGGCGTGCGGGGTGGCGGTCACGGCGATCGTCGTCCTTCTCGGGTGGTCGTCCCGGTGGTCGTAAACACGAGTCTTGTCAGGCCCTGGCAACACAATCAGTCGTTTCCCACCGGCCGGACAACCGATTCATTCGCATCGGCGGGCACCTGTCAAGTGGATCGGTCGCTCTGGCTAGGGTTCGGCTGATGGCCGCACCGCTGGCACCCGACTTCGCCGAGTCCGTGCTGTGGCAGGAGCAGGCGCCGGCCCACGAGGGGCCCGGCGCCGAGCCGCAGCAGCCTGCTGCCCGCCGGGAGGCCCTGCCCGACCGCGCCGACGTGATCGTGGTCGGGGCGGGCTACGCGGGGGCATCCGCGGCGCGGGAGCTGGCGGCCGCCGGCCGCGACGTCCTCGTGCTCGACGCCCATCCGGTGGGTTGGGGGGCCAGCACCCGCAACGGTGGCATGGTCATCCCCGAGCTCACGGCGGGGCCGGCCGCCCTCGAACGGTCGCTCGGCCCGCTCGGCCGCCGCCTCTACGGCGAGATCAACGAGGCCTTCGACCACGTCGAGGAGCTGACGGCGGGGTCGGCGCCGCTCATCGCCTGCGACTACCAGCGCACCGGCCAGCTGTACCTGGCCCACGCCGAGCGGGTGGTCCCGGCTCTGCAGGCCACGGCCCGGGAGCACGGCGAGCTGGGCGAGGCGGTGCGGTTCGTCCCCCGGGCCGAGCTGGGCGCCGAGGTCGGATCGCTCGCGTACCACGGCGGCGTCGTCTTCGAGCGCACGGGCGGCCTCCACCCCGCACGGTTCCACCGCGGCCTCGTGGCCCGGGCCCGGGACGCCGGTGCCCGGATCGTCGGCGGGGCACGCGTGCGGTCGATCGCCCGCCGGGCGGGCGACGGGGCGGGGCACCGGGTGACGGTCGACGTCGGCCCCGATGCGACCCGCCAGATCGACGCCGCCGAGGTCGTCGTGTGCACGAACGCCTACGCCGACGACGCCGTGCCAGCGCTCGCCCGGCGGGTGCTGCCGGTGGGCAGCTTCATCATCGCCACCGACGTGCTGGACCCCGAGCTGGCCCACTCGGTGAGCCCCCGAGGGCGGATGCTGGTCGACACCAAGAACTTCCTCTTCTACTGGCGGCTCACGCCCGACGGGCGGGTGGTGTTCGGCGGGCGCCGCAGCCTGGCTCGGTCGACCCTGGCTCAGGCCCGCGAGTTCCTCTACGCATCGATGGTGGCGGTGCACCCGCAGCTCGCCGGGGTGGCCGTCGCCCGGGCGTGGGGTGGCGACGTGGCCGTCACGCTCGACCGGCTGCCGCACGTGGGCCGGATCGACGGGGCCTGGTACGCCACGGGCTGCAACGGCGGGGGCGTGCCGCTCAACACGTGGCTGGGCATGAGCATCGGGCGGCACCTGGTCGGCGACGGCCCGCCCCCGGCGTTTGCCGAGCTCCGGCACCGCCCGATCCCGCTGCACCGCTGGCGCCGCGTGTTCCTCCCCGGCGTCGGCCTGTACTACCGCTGGCAGGACCGCGGCTTTCGCCCCTGACCCGGCTGCCGCGCACCCCGGCCAACCCTGGGCAGCCCGCCGAGGGAACCCGAGGCAATGGGTTCCACCGCGCCGAGCCCGAGGCAATGGGTTCCGCATCCGGAACCCGTGCCTCATCCTCGCCCGAGCGGAACCTGGCGCCTCACGGGTCGGGGGACTCGACCGGGGGCATGAAGCGGCGGGCCTCCTCGACCGGGCCCATCAGGCCGACGTCGTTGCCGTCGGGATCGGCCACGATGGCGTACCGGGCGCCCCAGAACGCGTCGAACGGTGGCTGGCGGCCGGTGTACCCGGCAGAGGTCAGCTCGGCGTAGCGCTGGTCGACGGCCTCGTTCGACGGCATCCGGAAGCCGAGGACGAGGCCCACGCCCGCGGGGTCGGCCCGGAACCCGGCGTGCCAGATCCGGGCCGAGGTGTGACCGTCGAGCTCGAGGCTGAACCCGCCCGGCTGGCGCAGCTCGACGTGCACGTCGTCGTCGCCGACGCCGGAGGGCACCTCGACCCCGAGCCGGCGGTAGAAGGCCAGGCTCGCCGCCAGGTCTGTGGTGACGACGTTGAGCATGTGCAGGTCGGGGCGCGGCTCGTCCATGTCGCGCAGTGTCGCGAACCCGGTCGTGCGCCGCCCGGATGTGCGCCGGCCGTCAGAGCTTGATCATCACGTGCTTGAGCTCGGTGTAGTGCTCGATGGCGTAGAGCGACATGTCCTTGCCGTAGCCGCTCTGCTTGAACCCGCCGTGGGGCAGCTCGGACACGATCGGGATGTGGTCGTTGACCCACACGGTGCCGAACATCAGCGAGCGCGACATGCGCATCGCCCGGCCCACGTCGCTCGTCCACACGCTGGCGGCCAGGCCGTAGTCGACGCCGTTGGCCCACGCGAGCGCCTGATCCTCGTCGGTGAAGCGCTGCACGCTCACCACGGGCCCGAACACCTCGCGCTGGACGATCTCGCTGTCCTGCGCCGGGTTGGCCACGACGGTGGCCTCGTAGAAGAACCCCGGACGGTCCATGATCGAGCCGCCGGTCACGACCTCGGCGCCGGCGTCGACGGACCGGTCGACCATCCCGGCGACGCGGGCGCGCTGCGCGGCGGAGATCACGGGCCCCACCTCGGTGGCCTCGTCGGAGGGATCGCCGACGGCCAGCGCAGACGCGGCCGAGCCGAGCCCGGCGACCAGGTCGTCGTAGATGCCCGGCCCGGCGACCACCCGGCAGGGAGCGGTGCAGTCCTGGCCCGAGTTGTAGTACGAGTTCTCGGCCAGCGTGCTGACGACCAGGTCGAGGTCGGCGTCGTCGAACACGACGACGGGCGCCTTGCCGCCCAGCTCGAGGTGCACGCGCTTGAGCGAGTCGGCCGCGTTGCGGGCGATGAGCTTGCCCGTCTCGACGTCGCCGGTGATCGACACCATCGCCACGCCGGGGTGGCGGACGAGGGCGTCACCCGCGGTCTCGCCCTGCCCGCACACCACGTTGAACACGCCCGGCGGCAGGATGTCGGCGGCCAGCTCGGCGAGCTTCAGGGCCGTCAGCGGTGTGAGCTCGGACGGCTTGAGCACGAACGTGTTGCCGGCGGCGAGGGCGGGGCCGAACTTCCACGTCGCCATGTTGAGCGGGTAGTTCCACGGGGCGATGCCGGCACACACGCCGAGCGGGTCGCGGCGCAGCATCGACGTGTGGTCCTCGAGGTACTCGCCCGCCACCTGCGCCTGGAGCGTGCGGGCCGCACCGGCGAAGAACCGGATGTTGTCGACGGTGAGGTCGAACTCGAAGTCGATGATCGACACCGGCTTGCCGACGTTGCGCCGCTCGAGGTCCTTCAGCTCGTCGATGTCGTCCTCGATGGCGTCGGCCAGGGCGAGGAGCTTCTCGCTGCGCTCGCGGGGGGTGGTGTGGCCCCAGGTCGTGAACGCCTCGGCGGCGGCGGCGACGGCCGCGTCGACGTCGGTGGCATCGCTCGACGGGACCTCGGTGATGACCTCACCCGTCGCCGGGTCGAGCACCACGTCGGTGGTCCCCGTCGCGGCCGGCTTCCAGGCCCCGCCGATGAAGTTCTCGTGTGCCATCGCTGTGTCCCCCATCGCGTCGCTGTGCGGCGGTCGTCGTCGCCGGAGAGCATCCCCAAGGGAGTCGCCGATGGCAAGGGATTCCGTTGCAGCCGTGTGAACAAACGAGCGGATCGGTTGCGGAGTGGTGGTCGTATCCGCGATTCTGCACGCCGCACGATGTGACACGTGCCACTGACGGCTGCGGCGGCTGCACCGGGGAGGACATGCGCTGAGCGACGAGACCACGGCCGACGGATCGACCGCCGCCGACGTGCAGACAACCGCCAGCCCCGCCTCCGTCGATGCGCCCGTCGACCAGGACGCGGCCGCGGCGGTGATCGAGATCGACCACGTCACCAAGCGCTTCGGCGAGTTCATGGCGGTCGACGACGCCTGCTTCTCGATCGCCCCGGGCGAGTTCTTCTCGCTCCTCGGCCCCTCGGGCTGTGGCAAGACGACGACCCTCCGCATGATCGCCGGCTTCGAGACCCCATCGGTGGGGGCGCTGCGCCTCGAGGGCGTCGACGTCTCCCGCACCCCTCCCTACAAGCGCAACGTCAACACGGTCTTCCAGCACTACGCCCTGTTCCCGCACATGACGGTGTGGGACAACGTCGCCTTCGGTCCCCGCAGCCAGAAGCTGGGCAAGGCCGAGGTGGCCCGCCGGGTCGACGAGCTGATCGAGGTCGTGCGCCTGACCGAGTTCACCGGGCGCAAGCCGGCGCAGCTGTCGGGCGGACAGCAGCAACGGGTCGCCCTCGCCCGGGCCCTCGTCAACTACCCGAGCGCCCTCCTGCTCGACGAGCCGCTGGGCGCGCTCGACCTGAAGCTGCGCCAGGTCATGCAGTTCGAGCTCAAGCGCATCCAGCGCGAGGTCGGCATCACGTTCGTCTACGTGACCCACGACCAGGAGGAGGCGCTGACCATGAGCGACCGCATCGTGGTCATGGATGCCGGCCGCGTCCAGCAGATCGGCACGCCGGTCGAGATCTACGAGCGGCCGGCCAACGTGTTCGTGGCCGGGTTCATCGGCCAGGCCAACCTGTGGTCGTGCCGCGTCACCGGCGCCCGGGCGGGCGAGGTCGAGCTGGACGTGCTCGGCGCGAGGCTGCGGTCGGTCCCGGGTGACACCCACATCGAACCGGGCCGGGACGCCGCGCTCATGGTGCGGCCCGAGCGGGTCCGCGTGGCCGTCGAACGGCCCGGCGCCACCGGCACCGTCAACGCCGTCGAGGCGACCGTCACCGACCTCACGTTCCAGGGCCCGCTCGTGCGACTGTCGCTGACCGCGCCCGACGGGTCGCCGATCGTCGCCCAGGTGGGCCACGACGTCGAGCTCCCCCTCCTCCGCCCGGGCGACCGGGTCTGGGCCACCTGGCCGCCGACGGCCTCGCTCGTCCTGCCCGCCGCCGACATCCCCACGACCGAAGACCTCGAAGAGATGTTCGACGAGGGCTGACCGCCCCCGCCGGACTCACGACCGCCGCAACCCAACGAGGAGCACCACCGACCATGGCTGGGACCCACCGCCCCGATCCGCAACTCCTGCAGGCTCTCGCCCGCCTGCGCCGCGCCCGAGCAGTCGGCGCCGGACCCGACCTCAGTCGGCGCCGGTTCCTCGGCCGGGGCGCGGCCGGGGCCGCCGCCGCCGTCGTCCTCGGCCCGTCGTTCATCGCCGCCTGCGGCGGGGACGACGACGACAGCGCCGAGAGCGGCGGCGGGGGCGGAGGCGGGGGCGACACCCTCCGCATCTCCAACTGGCCCTTCTACATCAGCGAGGGGCTGGTGCCCGCCTTCGAGGAGGCCTCGGGGCTGAGCGTGTCGTACAAGGAGGACTTCAACGACAACGAGGAGTGGTTCGCCAAGGTCAAGGACTCGCTGGACGCGGGCCAGGACATCGGCTGCGACCTCGTGATCCCCTCCGAGTTCATGGTCGCCCGGCTCATCCGCCTCGGCTGGCTCGAGGAGCTCGACGACGCCAACATCCCCAACAAGGTCAACCTGCGCACCGACCTGCTCGACTCGACCATCGACGCCGAGCGGAGGTACTCGGCCCCGTACCTGTCCGGCATGGTCGGCCTGGCCTACGACCGCTCCGCCACCGGCCGCGACATCACGAGCGTCGAGGACCTGTGGGACCCCGCCTTCAGCGGGCGTGTGACGCTGTTGTCCGACGCCCAGGACGGCCTCGGCATGGTCATGCTGTCGCTGGGGGACGACCCGGCCGACCCGTCGGCCGAGTCCGTGCAGCGGGCCGCCGACAAGGTCGCCGAGGAGAAGGACAAGGGCCAGATCCGCCGCTTCACCGGCAACGACTACGCCGACGACCTCGCGGCGGGCAACGTCGCCATCGCCCAGGCGTACTCGGGCGACGTCGTCCAGCTGCAGGCCGACAACCCGAACCTGCAGTTCGTCGTGCCCGAGGCCGGCGGCACCACCTTCGTCGACTCGATGGTCATCCCCACCACCACCCGCAACAAGGCCGGTGCCGAGGCGTGGATCGACTTCGTCTACGACAAGGCCAACTACGCCGAGCTGGTCGCCTACGTCCAGTACGTGCCGGTGCTCAGCGACATCACGGCCGAGCTGTCGGCCATCGACCCCGAGGTGGCGGCCAACCCGCTGGTGAACCCGCCCCAGGAGGTCCTCGACATGCTGAGCATCTGGCCGGCCTTGTCCGACGAGGACGACGCCGAGTTCACCACCATCTACGCCGAAGTGACAGGCGAGTAGGGCCGCGCGGCCCTGACCCACGATGGCCGGCATCGCCACCAGCGGACGGCGGCGCAACCCCGTCGCGCCGTACGCGATGGCGGTGCCGGCCGTCGTCTACCTGGGCATCTTCTTCGTCTACCCGCTGTGGGCGCTGCTGCGGACGTCGCTGTCGCGCAACACGGGCTCGGTGTTCCTCCCCACGCTCGAGTTCGACTGGGCGTGGTCGAACTACGGCGACGCCTTCACCGACTTCCGCGACCAGATCGGGCGGTCGTTCGTGTACGCCGGCCTGGCCACGCTGATCTGCCTGGTCATGGCGTACCCGCTGGCCTACGTGATCGCCTTCAAGGCCGGCCGCTACAAGAACCTGCTGCTCGGCCTCGTGATCCTGCCGTTCTTCGTGACGTTCCTCGTCCGGACGCTGGCCTGGAAGACGATCCTGGCCGACGACGGCTGGGTGGTGTCGGCCTTCGACACGATCGGGCTGCTGCCCCAGGAGGGCAGGCTGCTGTCGACGACCTGGGGCGTGATCGGCGGCCTCGTCTACAACTTCCTGCCGTTCATGGTGCTGCCGCTGTACGTCAGCCTCGAGAAGATCGACCCCCGGCTGGTCGAGGCGGCGGGCGATCTCTACTCGACGGCCTGGCGCGGCTTCCGGAAGGTGATCGTGCCCCTGTCGATGCCGGGCGTGATCGCCGGCAGCCTGCTCGTGTTCATCCCCGCCTCGGGCGACTTCATCAACGCCCAGTACCTGGGCGGCACCCAGAACACGATGATCGGCAACGTCATCCAGAAGCAGTTCCTCGTGGTCAAGGACTACCCCGCGGCCGCGGCCCTCAGCTTCGTGCTGATGGCGATCATCCTGGCCGCCGTGCTCGCCTACACGCGGGCGCTCGGAACGGACGACCTGGTGTGAGCCGGCGATGACGACGCTGACCGCCCCGCCCGACACCCCGGCGCCGGCGCCGGCCCCCGCGGCGCCTCCGGCCCGACGCGCCCGGCGGCGCTGGGGCGACATCGGGCTGCGCCTCGTGGCCGGGCTCGTGCTCGTCTACCTGTTCATCCCGATCGCGGTGATCGTGGCGTTCTCGTTCAACAAGCCGCTCGGCAAGTTCAACCTGACGTGGAAGGGCTTCACGCTCGACAACTGGGCCGACCCGTTCAAGTACCCGCAGCTCACCGACGCCCTCGAGACCAGCATCAAGGTCGCGGCGGTGTCGACGGCGGTGGCGGTGGTGCTGGGCACGCTGGTGGCCGTGGCCCTGGTGCGCCAGCGGTTCCGCGGCTCCGGCGGCGTCGACACGTTCCTGATCCTGCCGATGACCGCGCCCGAGGTCGTCATGGGCGCATCGCTGCTCACGCTGTTCATCGACTTCGGGTGGAACCGGGGATACGCCACCATCGTCATCGCTCACATCGCCTTCGAGGTCAGCTTCGTCGCCATGACGGTCAAGGCCCGGCTGCGGGGGTTCGACTGGACGCTGGAGGACGCGGCCATGGACCTGGGGGCCCGCCCGACGCGGGTGTTCCTGCGGGTGACGCTGCCGCTGATCCTGCCCGGGATCGTGGCCGCCGCCATGTTGTCGTTCGCGCTTTCGCTCGACGACTTCATCATCACCTACTTCAACAGCGGCTCCACGGTCACCTACCCGCTCTACATCAACGCCGCCACCAAGACCGGCCTGCCGCCGCAGATCAACGTGCTCGCGACCGCCATCCTCCTCGTGAGCCTCGTGCTCTTGGGCGCCTCGACGCTGTGGCAGCGGCGTCGGCTGGCGACCTGACCGGACCGCCGACTCGACCGACGACTCGACCGACGACCAGGAGCACCTTCTCGTGACCCTCTCCGCCGAGGCCCTGCAGCAGACGGCCCGCGACCACCTCTGGGGCCACTTCTCCCGGCTCGCCCCGGGGGCCGACGGCATCTCCGTCATCGAGCGGGGCGAGGGGTGCTACGTCTGGGACAGCAACGGCAAGCGGTACCTCGACGGGCTGTCGGGCCTGTTCACCGTGCAGGCCGGGCACGGCCGGCCCGAGCTGGCCGCGGCGGCCGGCGCACAGGCGGCCGAGCTCGGCTACTTCCCGCTGTGGACCTACGCCCACCCGACGGCGATCGAGCTGGCCGGCCGGCTGGCCGCCCTGGCCCCGGGCAACCTCAACCGCGTGTTCTTCACCACGGGCGGCGGCGAGGCCGTCGAGTCGGCCTGGAAGCTGGCCCGGCAGTACTTCGCCGCCATCGGCCAGCCACAGCGGCGCAAGGTGATCTCGCGCGACCTCGCCTACCACGGCACGACGATGGGGGCCCTGTCGATCACCGGGCTGGCCGCCATCCGGGCGCCGTTCGAGCCGCTGGTACCGGGCGCGTTCCACGTCCCCAACACCAACCGCTACCGCTGCCGGTACTGCGCCGCGGCCCCGCAGTGCACGTTGTCGTGCGCCGACGAGATCGAGGCCGCCATCCTCCGCGAGGAGCCCGAGACCGTGGCGGCCGTGTACCTCGAGCCCGTGCAGAACTCGGGCGGCTGCTTCACGCCGTCCGACGGCTACTTCGCCCGCGTGCGCGAGATCTGCGACCGCTACGGCGTGCTGCTCGTGTCCGACGAGGTGATCTGCGCGTTCGGCCGGCTCGGGGCGATGTTCGGGTCCGACCGCCTGGGCTACCAGCCCGACATGATCACCATGGCCAAGGGCCTCACGTCGGGGTACTCACCGCTGGGCGGCGTGATGGTGGGTGACCACATCGCCGAGCCGTTCCTCGAGCCCGGCGCGTCGTTCCTCCACGGCATCACGTTCGGCGGGCACCCGGTGAGCTGTGCGGTGGCGCTCGCCAACCTCGACGTGTTCGAGAGCGAGGGCCTCGTCGACCGGGTGCTGACCTACGAGGACGAGTTCCGCGCCGCGCTCGAGACGCTCTCCGACCTGCCGATCGTGGGCGAGATCCGCGGGATGGGGTACTTCTATGGGATCGAACTCGTGAAGGACCCCGTGACGCGCGAGACGTTCGACGACGACGAGTCCGAGCGCCTGCTGCGCGGCGTGCTCACGCCGCGGCTGTTCGACAACGGTCTGATCTGCCGGGCCGACGACCGCGGCGACCCCGTGATCCAGCTGTCGCCGCCGCTGGTCGCGGGCCCCGACCAGTTCGACGAGATCGTGTCCTCCATCCGCGACGCCCTGGTGCACGCGATGAAGGAGATGCCGTGACCGTGCGCACGGCGCACGCCGTCCGGGGCGGGGTCGGAAGGATGCGCCGATGAGCCTGCGGGTCGGTGTCCCCACCGAGATCAAGATCGACGAGTTCCGGGTCGCCCTCACCCCCGAGGGCGTGCGCGAGCTCAACATGCACGGCATCGAGGTGCTCGTGCAGGCGGGCGCCGGGGCGGGGTCGGGCCTGTCCGACGAGGCGTACCGCCGCGCCGGGGCCGAGATCGTCGACTCGGCCGCCGACGTGTGGGCCCGCGCCGACCTCGTCTGCAAGGTGAAGGAGCCGCTCGAGAGCGAGTTCGGGTTCTTCCGCGACGACCTCACGGTGTTCACCTACCTGCACCTCGCCGCCTACCCGGGGGTGGCCGACGCGCTGCTCGCGGCCGGCACGACCGGCATCGCCTACGAGACCGTGCAGCTCGACAACGGCGCGCTGCCCCTGCTCGCGCCGATGAGCGAGGTCGCGGGCCGCATGTCCGTGCAGATCGGCGCCCACTACCTCGAACGGCACAACGGTGGGCGGGGCGTCCTGCTCGGCGGCGCCCCGGGCGTGCGTCCGGCCCGCGTGGTGGTGCTCGGCGCCGGCAACGTCGGGTGGAACGCGGCGTGGATGGCCGCGGGCCTCGAGGCCGAGGTCGACCTGCTCGACAAGAACGTCGAGCGCCTGCGCTTCATCGACCAGATCCAGATGGGTCGCATCACGACCCTGGCGTCCAACCGGGGCACGGTCGAGCGGGTCGTGTCCGAGGCCGACCTGGTCATCGGGGCGGTGCTCGTCCCGGGCGGGCGGGCGCCGGTGGTGGTCACCGACGAGATGGTGGCCACCATGAAGCCGGGCTCGGTGGTGGTCGACATCGCCATCGACCAGGGCGGCTGCATCGAGACCTCGCACGAGACCACCCACAAGGATCCCGTCTACGAGAAGCACGGCGTGCTCCACTATGCCGTGGGCAACATGCCGGGGGCCGTCCCCAACACCTCGACCTACGCGCTCACGAACGTCACGTTGCCGTACCTCGCCGAGCTGGCCCGACTGGGCGTGACCGAGGCGGTGCAGGCCGACGCCCCGCTGGCGCTGGGGGTGAACACCGCGGCGGGGAAGGTCGTGAACCCGGCGGTGGCCGACGCGCTCGGCCGCCCGCACACCGAGCTGCCGACGGTCCTGGACGGCCTGCCGTGAGCACGCGCCCTCCCGTCGCCATCGACGACATCGACAAGGCGATCATCCGCGAGCTGCAGCTCGACGGGCGCATGCCCTACGCCAAGCTGGGCCCCGCGGTGGGGCTCTCGCAGGCGGCGGTGCGCCAGCGCGTGCAGCGACTGATCGAGAACGGCGTCATGCAGGTGGTGGCCGTCACGGACCCGCTGACCCTGGGCTTCGGGCTGCAGGCGATGGTGGGCGTCGAGGTCGACGGCGACCTGCGGGCCGTGGCGACCAAGCTGGCCAAGGTCGACGAGGTGTCGTACGTGGTGGTGACGACGGGTCGGTTCGACATGCTGGTCGAGGTGGTCTGCCGCGACAACGAGCAGCTCCTGTCGCTGGTCAACGACGTCATCCGCGCCCTGCCGGGCGTGCGCTCCAGCGAGGTCTTCAGCTACCTCCACCTCGAGAAGCAGACCTACTCCTGGGGCACGGGCTAGCCGGCGAGCGGCCCCCGGTCCGTCGACATCACCGGCGAGGCGGCGGCCGAGGTCTGCAGCACCGAGATTGGCGCTCGCCCAGCCGGCCGTTCGCCAGATCGCGAGGCCGGCGGGTCGAGCGTTCGCGCAGCCCACGCGTGGAGATTTGGCGCTCGCCCCAGGCGCCGTAGCCGGCCGAGCCTAAGAGTCGAACCCGATGCCGAAGCGGTCGAGCAGGCGCAGCCACGGGCCGCGGCGGCCGTCGTGGGCGTCGGCGCGGGCGATGGCCCGCCGCGTCGCCTGCACCGCCGCCCACCGCAGCGGCTCGGGCGGGAACGGGAACGGCGGCCTGCGGACGGCCGCCAGCCGCGTGCGCTCGGTGTCGGCGCCGGCCAGCAGGTCGAGCGCCACCCGGGCGCCGAAGCGGCTCGCCCCCACGCCGAGGCCGGTGTAGCCGACCGACCACGCCGCCTTGCCCCCGTGACGGGTCCCGGCGGTGAACATGAACCGCGACGTCGTGGCGATGGGCCCGCCCCAGCGGTGCGTGAAGCGGATGCCCTCGAGCTGGGGGAAGGTGGCCAGGAAGTGCTCGGCCAACGTCAGCGACGTCCGCTCGTCCTGCTCGAGGTCGGGCCCGACCCGGTTGCCGTAGTGGTAGAGAGCGTCCCAGCCGCCCCACAGGATCCGGCCGTCGGGGGTCGGTCGGAAGTAGTGGAACTGGTTGCCGCTGTCCGACAGGCCCTGCCGCCCTCGCCAGCCGACCGCCGCCCACTGGTCGCCCGACAGCGGTTCGGTCACGAGCACGTGGTCGTACACCGGCACGACGGCGCGGCGGATCGGGGCGACCAGGCCGGGGAAGGCGTTCGTGGCCAGCAGCACGCGACGGGCCCGGAGGTGCAGGTGCGGTCCGCGCAGCACGATCGTGTCGCCGTCGTCCTCGAGCGCCGTGACGGGGGTGTGCTCGTGGATCCGGGCGCCGGCCCGGCGCGCCGCGGCCAGCAGTCCCCACGCCAGGCGGGCGGGGTCGACCAGGCCCACGTGGCTGCGGGTCCACACACCCCCGAGGAAGGCGGGCGACGCCACCTGGGCCCGGACGGCGTCCGCGTCGAGCAGCTCGACGTCCTCGCCGTGCTCGCGCAGCAGGTCGGCGTACTCGGGCAGCTCGTCCGCCTGCCAGGGCGCGACCGCGACGTCGATCTCGCCGACGGGCTCGAAGGCGGCGTCGATGCCGAGCGCGCCCAGGTCGGCGAGGAGGGCGTCGTAGTTCTCGTTGCCGAGCCGGTGCAGCGTGGCGAGCTCGTCGGGGAAGTGCGCCTGCCCGTTCGCCGCGCCGTGGGTGATCGACGCGGACAGGAACCCGCCGTTGCGCCCCGAGGCGCCGAGCGCCGCGGTGCCGGCGTCGAGAACGACGACGTCCCGGCCCGGGTCGTCGGCGAGGGCGTGGCGGGCCGCCCACAGCCCGGTGTAGCCGGCCCCGACGATCACGAGGTCGGCCTCGACCGCGCCCGTGAGGGGCGGGGTGGGGTCGGGGGCGTCGGGCCGATCGAGCCAGAAGACCGCCGGGGCGGTGTCGGCGAGCGCCTTGCGGGCGGCGTCGCGTCCGGGCCCGTGACCGGCGCCCGGCGTCATGTGCGATGGCCGGCGCCGACGGCGTGGAGGGCGTCGGCCAGTGCCTCGACGCACAGGTCGAGGTCGGCGTCCCCGATGACGAGCGGGGGGCAGAACGCCACGGCCGCGACGCCGATCGGACGGGCGATGACGCCGTGGCGCAGCATCACGTCGCGCACCGCCACCGCGTCGATGTGCTCGTGCATCTCGGCGGCCCAGATGGCTCCCTCGCCGCGCACGTCGGCGATGTGGCCGTCGGCCCGGAGCCGGCGCAATCCGCCGCCGAGGCGCTCGGAGATGGTCGGGACGCGCTCGAGCAGCTTGTCGTCGGCCAGCAGGGCCAGGTTGGCGACGCCGGCCGCGCACGCGGCGGCGTGGCCGCTGTAGGTGTAGCCGTGCCGGAGGACGTAGGTCGGGTCGGCCTCGAGCACCTCACGCACCCGAGGCCCGACGATCACGCCGCCGAGCGGCTGGTAGCCCGACGTGACCGCCTTGGCGAAGGTGATGAGGTCGGGGGTGACGCCGTGGTGGGCGGCGGCGAACCACGCGCCCAGGCGCCCGAACCCGGTGATGACCTCGTCGAAGACCAGCAACGCCCCGTGCTCGTCGCACAGGGCCCGCAGCCCGGCGAGGTAGTCGGTCGTCGCCGGGTGAACGCCCCCGGCACCGATCACGGGCTCGGCCACCACGGCCGCGATCTCGTGGCCCCGCTCGGCGAACAGGGTGCGGGCGGCGTCGAGGTCGTCGTGGGGGAGAGACACGACGCCCTCGAGCAACCCGCCCCAGCCGTCGCGGTTGAGCGGCAGGCCTTGGAGCGCGGTACCGCCGACGTTGGTGCCGTGGTAGCCGAGCGTGCGGGACACGAGGACCTGCCGATCGGGCTGCCCCGAGCGCTGGAAGGTGCCACGGACCAGCTTCACCGCGGTGTCGACGGCCTCGGACCCCGAGGTGGTGAGGAACACGCGGGCGTCGGGGATCGGGCACAGCCCCGCGACCTGCTCGGCGACGGTGTCGGCCGGCTCGTTGGTGAAGATGTCGAAGAGGTTGTAGTTCTCGAGGGTCCGCATCTGGTCGGCCACCGCGTCGACGATCTCGGTGCGCCCGTGACCGGCGTTGCAGTACCAGAGGCTGGCGAGCCCGTCGACGTAGCGGGTGCCGGCTGCGTCGAACACCGCGGCACCCTCGCCGCGCACGATCGTCACGAAGCTCTCGGCCGCGGGGCGGGCGAACGGGTGGAGCAGTGTCGGCGGGGCCACGGAGCACCTCGAAGGCGTTCGGCAGGAAGCAAGGGAAACGAGCGCCTCAGTCTGACATCTCCACCGAACCGCTTGTGTCAACACTTTGTGACACATGTTTCGGTCGTGATGCGGGCTGTCGGCCGCGGCGCGAGCTCGGTCGCTACGGTGCGGTCGTGGCCCTTCCCGAGCGCTGGTTCCGGTCAGAGCCCGACTCGTCGTCCCAGGCTGCGCCGCGGCTGCTCGCCCGCATCACGGTCCATCCCGACGATCTGGCCGACCGCATCGCCCTGTACGAGTCGGTGCTCGGGATCGCGTGCGACGCTCGGATGCCGATGCCCGACGCGGGGCTCGAGCTGGCGACCGTGGGGAACGTGCTGCTGATCGCCAACCCGGGCACCCCCGGCGAGGCCGCTCGCGCCACCGCGTTCACGCTCCTCGTCGCCTCGGCGCCCGACCACGTGGCGGCGCTCGAGCGGGACGGCGCCGCGGTCACCGAGCCGGTGGCCACCGGTCCTGCCGGCCGCCGGGCGAGGGTGCGGCTGCCCGACTCCACCCTCGTCGAGATCATCGACCACCGGCCGCTTCCCGAGGAGCGCGGCTAGGAGCACCGCGCCGACGGGTATCCCCTGGCCGTACGACGACGGACGGAGGTCCGTGATGACATGGCTGGTGGTGGCGCTCGTCGCGATCGCGCTGATCGCGGTCGGCGCCTACGTGATGGACAAGCAACGGTCGGTGGCGCTGCGGCGCCGGTTCGGCCCCGAGTACGACCGGGCCCTCGGCGAGGCCGACGGTGATCGCCGCGCGGCCGAGACCCGCCTGCGCGACCGGCTGCGCCAGCGCGCCGCGGTCGACGTGCACGACGTGGAACCTGCGGCGCGCGAGCGCTACGAGGCCCGGTGGCGAGCGCTGCAGACCGGTTTCGTCGACGACCCGGCCGGTACGGTGGCCGTGGCGGCGACCCTGGTCGAGCAGCTGGCGGACGAGCGTGGCTACGGCCCCGCCACGGGCGAGGGCGACGGCGCCCTCGACCGCGACGAGCTGGTGGCCGTCGACCACCCTGCGCTCGTGGACGGGCACCGCGCCGCCCGGCGCGTCGGCGCCGACGCGCCGGTCGACGACCTGCGCCAGGCGTTCCTGCACCACCGCGCGCTGTTCCGGGCCCTGCTCGGCGTGGACGCCGAGGGCGGCGACGCCCGCCGTCGGGCGGCGCGGCGACCTGTGGTCACCGAGGCCGCGGTGGTGCGGCCATGACCGCCGCCGACACACCCGGGGCGATCGGCCGCACCCCTCGCCAGGTGGCGGGGCCGGAGGTCGAGCGTCTGCGGGCGAACGACGCGCCCGACACGGACGACGAGGCCGACGACGAGGTCACGGCTCCCACCGACGACGCGACCGACGACGCGGCCGTGGACTCGATCGACGCGCCGGCGACCGACGACGCCGATGCCGACGGTGTGGTGGAGGATTCCGACCCCATCGGCGCCGACGCACCCGGTGCTGGTCCCGACGCCGACACCGACGCCGAGCCGGTGCCAGCGATGGATCCCGATCCGGACCCGGATCCCGAGGTCGATCTCGAGCCGGTGCCCGCGATGGATCCCGATCCGGACCCGGATCCCGAGGTCGATCCCGAGCCGGTGACGGCGACGGATCCCGATCCGGACCCGGATCCCGAGGTGGATCCCGAGCCGGTGACGGCGATGGACCCGGGTCCCGATCCGGTGATGGTCGAACCCGAGGTCGATCCCGAACCGGTGGCCGAACCCGAGACCGAGGTCGAGGCCGAGCCGGCGACGGGGACGGCGACGGACCCCGAGCTGGAGGTCACGGCCGCTGGGTTCATGATCGAGCCCAGCGACCTGCGGCAGCGGTGGGAGGCGGTCCAGGCCAGCTTCGTCGACGACCCCCGCGGCCGCGGTCGAGCAGGCCGACGGGATGGTCAGCGCGGCCGTCGCCGCGCTCCAGGCCCACATCGAGCAACGGCGCGAGGACCTGGCCGAGACCTGGCGCGATGGCGAGCCGGCCTCGACCGACACCCTCCTCACGGCGTTCCAGCGCTACCGCGACCTGTTCGACGGCGTGCTGAGCACGTAGCGGCTCGTGGGCACGAGGTCGAGGGCGCGGTCCGCTCCGAAGCGGGCCGTGCTCTCGGCCATCAGCCCCATGCGCCGGGCCAGCTCGGCGTCATCGGGGGCGTCGAAGAAGGCGTGCATGTCGGTGAGCGCCTCGATGGGGAACAGCTCCTCGACGATGCCGTCGATCGCGGGTGCCCCTGGCGTGAGCGGCCGGGCGACCACGTTCTGGACGTAGCCGAACGTCGACTGGGTGTCGATGGCGACGTCGGTGTGGCCGTCGTGCCAGGCCGCGATCCATGCGGCGGGAGGCATGTCCGCCGGCCGGCGGAGGAAGGCGAGGTTGGCGAACCCCGGGGTCCGCTCGCCGGGTGCCACCGGATGGGCGGTGTTGGGCAGCGGCTCGGACTCGGTCACCAGGTAGGCCTCGACCCGCACGGTTCCCGGCACCGCGGCGAGGGCGTCGTCGATCGGCCGGCGGGCGGCGACGCGGGCGCTGGCGACCCACACGGACACGACCGCCTCCATCTGCGGGTCGAGCTCGGCCATGCGCAGGAGCGCCGGCCCCACCGACTCGTCGGCCACGTTCACCTGGACGCCCAACGCCCCGGCCGCGGGGAGGTCGCCCGCGCCGACCGCGCGCAGGCGAGCGGACCAGTCCTCGACCGCCACGGCCTCGTCCCGCCACAGCACGTACACGACCTTCTCCACGGCGCCGGAACCTAGCGGTCCGGCGCCCGGACCTCGTGGTCGGTCGTCGGTCCCGGCTCCCGACTCGGGACGGGACGGTCACGACACCGGCGGCGTCGACCGCAGCCTCTCGGTCAGGAACTCCTGCTCGGCGGCGTTGTCGGTCAGGGCCAGCGCTTCCCGGTAGGCCTCGGCCGCCTCGGCGTGGCGGCCGAGCCGGCGCAGCAGGTCGGCCCGCGTGGCGGGCAGGTAGCGGTACCCCGCCAGGCGCTCGTCCCCAGCCAGCATCTCGACCGCGGCGAGGGCGGCGCCGGGGCCGTCGACCATCGACACCGCCACGGCCCGGTTGAGGGCGACGACCGGCGACGGCCACACCCGCAGCAGCTCGTCGTAGAGGGACACGATCTGAGGCCAGTCGGTGGCCTCGTAGCCGGGGGCCTGGGCGTGCAGCGCGGCGATCGCGCCCTGCAGGGTGAACCGCCCGGGCGGGCCCGCTCGCAACGCCGCCACCAGGAGGCCGTCGGCCTCGGCGATCAGGTCGCGGTCCCAGGACGAGCGGTCCTGCTCCTCCAGGCGCAGCAGGCGGCCGTCGGCGTCGGTGCGGGTCGCCCGGCGGGCGTGGTGGACCAGGAGCAGCGCCAGCAGGCCGGCGACCTCGCGCTCGTCCGGCAGCAGCCGCCGCAGCAGGCGGGCCAGGGCGAGCGCCCGATCGCACAGGTCGTCGCGCACGAGGGCTCCGCCCGACGGCGCCGTGTGCCCGGTGGCGTAGAGGAGGTGGACCACCGTCAACACCGCGTCCACCCGCGCCGGCAGCTCGGCGGCCGACGGCACGGCGTACGGGATGCGGGCCGCGGCGATCTTCTTCTTCGCCCGGGTCAGGCGGGCGGCCATCGTGGCGTCCGCCACCAGGAACGCCCGGGCGACGTCGGGCGTCGGCACGCCGCACACCAACCGCAGGGTGAGGGCCACCTGCGCCTCCGGGGCCAGCGCCGGGTGGCAGCAGGTGAAGATCAGCCGGAGGCGGTCGTCGGGGATCGTCGTGGTGTCAGGGCCGGTGGGGCCGGGCATCGCCTCGTCCTCGGGCTCGACGAGCAGCGGCAGCTTCGACGTGAGCGTCCGGCGCCGCTGCAGCAGGTTGAGCGCGTTGCGCCGGGCGACGGTCGTCAACCAGGCCCCGGGTCGGTCGGGCACGCCGTTCGGCCCCCAGGTCCGCAGCGCCTGGACGTACGCGTCCTGCACCGCCTCCTCGGCGGTGTCGATGTCGCGGGTCACGCGCACCGTGGCGGCGAGCACGGAGGCCCACTCGCCACGGTGGGCGTCGGCGACGGCCTGCTCGACCTCGGTCAGCTGGTCTCCACGATCTGGAAGTCGAGCAGCGGGCGGACCTCGACCCCGCCGTTCGCCACCGGGGTCATGCGGGCCAGGGCGATGGCGTGGTCGAGGTCGCGCGCCTCGAGGATGAACAAGCCGGCGAGGGCCTCCTTGGTCTCGATGAACGGTCCGTCGGTGACGACGTCGCCCCGGATCGACGTGGCCGTGGCGCTCGACTCGAGCGCCAGCCCGGCGGTCGTCCGGCCGCCCGCCGCGGCGATCCGGCCGTCGAGCTGCTCGTTGGCCTCCATGACCTCGGGGGGCAGGTCGGCCGGCCAGTCGGGGGTCTGCTGCTCGTAGATCAGCACCACGTACCGGGTCATGGTGTCGCTGGGTGTCGTGCTCATCGTGCGCCTCCCTGCGTGCGCTCGTCGGTGGTGGCGAGGACCCCGTTGTCGGTCATGTCGTCGCCTCCATCGTCGGGGTGTCTCCACCATGACGACAAGCGACACCGGGCGAGATCGACAGCCGCCGGGGGAAAGCGCGCGATCCCGCGGGTGGATCAGTCCACAGGCGGCTGCTCCGGCCCGAGGAGGCGCTCCATGAGGACGACGTCCAGCCAGCGCCCGAACTTGCGGCCCACCTCGCGCTCGGTCCCCACGATCTCGAACCCCGCCGCCTCGTGCACGCGGATCGAGGCCTCGTGCCCGCCGACGATCCGGGCGAACACGGCGTGGAAGCCGTGCGCGGTGCCGACCCGCAGCATCTCGTCGAGCAGCGTGCGCCCGATGCCCCGGCCCTGGTGGCCCCGATGCACGTACACCGAGTCCTCGACGCTGGTGGCGTAGGCCGGCTTCGATCGCCACGGCGACAGCGCGCCGTAGCCCACGACGTGGCCGCCCTCCTCGGCCACGATCACGGCGTGGGCGCCACTGCGGTCGCTCAGGTAGCGGCGCTGTTCGTCGAGGGAGCGGGGCACGATGTCGAAGGTCACCGTCGAGGTCTGCACCTCGGCGTTGTAGATCTGGCGGATGGCTTCGGCGTCGTCGATCCGCGCCAACCGCAGGGTGACCGTGGGGGGCATGCGGAGACGATACAAAGGGCCGATGGACGCCCCCGCCCCGGTTCCGACCACCGCCGCGCCCGCCCGCTGGGTGGACCGGGGCGCCCTGGAGGACCGGGCGGGAGAGCTGATCCGCGCCCTGGCCGGGCCCGACGCGGTGATCCGCCCCGACCAGCTCGCCGCCATCGAGGCCCTGGTCGTCGACCGCCGGCGGGCTCTCGTCGTCCAGCGCACCGGGTGGGGGAAGTCGGCCGTCTACTTCCTCGCCACCGCGCTGCTGCGTGAGCACGGCGCCGGGCCGACCCTGGTGGTGTCCCCGCTGCTGGCCCTCATGCGCGACCAGATCGCGGCCGCCCGACGTGCCGGCATCGCGGCCGAGACGGTGAACTCGGCCAACACCGACGACTGGGACGAGATCCACGACCGCATCGCGGCCGGCGAGGTCGACCTGCTCGTGGTGTCGCCCGAGCGGCTCAACTCGCCGGGCTTCCGCGACGAGGTGCTGCCCCGGCTCACCGCCGAGGTGGGCCTGCTCGTCGTCGACGAGGCCCACTGCATCTCCGACTGGGGCCACGACTTCCGGCCCGACTACCGCCGCATCCGCGACGTGCTCGCGGGGCTCGGCGACGTCCCCGTGCTGGCCTGCACGGCGACGGCCAACGACCGCGTGGTGGCCGATGTCGCCGACCAGCTCGGGACAGATCCCGTCGTCCAGCGCGGCGACCTCGACCGCACGTCGCTGCACCTGTCGGTGCTCGAGCTCGACCCGGCCGAGCGCCTCGCCTGGCTGGCCGCCCACCTGGGCGACCTGCCCGGCTCGGGCATCGTCTACACGCTGACGGTCGGCGCGACCGAGACCGTGGCCGAGTGGCTGCGAGGGGCCGGTCATGCGGTGGCCGCGTACTCGGGCGCCACCGAGGCCGCCGAGCGCGAGCACATCGAGCAGGCACTGCGGGCCAACGAGCTGCGGGCGGTGGTCGCCACGTCGGCGCTCGGCATGGGCTTCGACAAGGGCGACGTCGGGTTCGTGGTCCACCTCGGCGCTCCGCCGTCGCCGATCGCCTACTACCAGCAGGTCGGCCGCGCCGGGCGGGCCGTCGACCGGGCAGAGGTCGTCCTCCTCCCCGGGGCCGAGGACCAGGCGATCTGGTCGTGGTTCGACTCGACCGCCTTTCCGCCCGAGGGGCAGGTGCGTCGGGTGCTCGACGAGCTGGCGGCCGACGGAGGGACCGTGTCCACGGCCGCACTCGAGCACCGCGTGAACCTCGGCCGCAGCCGGCTGGACGGCCTGCTCAAGGTGCTCGACGTCGACGGCGCGGTCGAGCGCGTGCGCGGGGGTTGGCAGGCCACGGGCCGGCCGTGGGTCTACGACACCGAGCGCTACGCCCGGGTGGCGGCCACCCGGCGGACCGAGCAGCAGGCGATGCTCGACTACGTCGCGGGCCCGGGCTGCCGCATGCGGTTCCTGCGCACCCAGCTCGACGACCCGTTCGTCGACGGCGACTGCGGGCGATGCGACCGCTGTACCGGCCGGCCGTCCCTCCCCGTCCCCGCCGATGTGACCGCAGCCCGCGACCACCTCCGGGCGCAGGAGCACCCGCTGCTCCCGCGCAAGCAGTGGCCGCGCGGCATCGCCGTGGCCAAGGGCAACATCCCGCCCGACCTGCGGCTGGCCGAGGGTCGGGCGCTGGCGAGCGACGGCGACGGCGGCTGGTCGGGTCTCGTCGCCGAGGTGCTCGATGGCGACCATCCCGTCGACGAGGAGCTCGTGCGGGGCGTGACCGCCATGCTGAAGCGCTGGCCGTGGGAGTCGCGGCCCACATGGGTCACATGGGTGCCGTCGCGGTCGCGGCCCGATGTCGTGCCCGCCCTCGCGGGCGAGATCGGCTCGCTGGGGAAGCTGCCGGTCGCCGACGTCGTGCGACGCGTCGAGCCCGACCGACCGCCGCAGGCCGGCATGGGCAACTCGGCCCACCAGATCGGCAACGTGTGGGGCGCGTTCGTCCGTGTCGGAACCCGACGGCGGGTGGCCACGCGGCCCGGTGCTGCTGCTCGACGACGAGTGGGCGTCCGGCTGGACGATGACCGTCGTCGGCGCCCGACTCCGCGAGGCGGGCGCGGGCCCGGTCTTCCCGGCGGTCCTCCGCCGCCGCTGACCCCCGACCGGTCGGGCGCCCGGACCACTGTGACGTTGTGGCGCACAGCACCGTGGCGTCACGCGGTCGCACGCGCAACCGCCCCCGGGGGACCGGGGGCGGAGGCTCAGGGGGAACGAAGCTCGCCGAGTCAGATTCGTCGCTGGCAAGGAGCGACGACGAAGGACTGGTGACCTAATTCGAGGAGGAGGGACGCCGCCAGCGGCGAATCTGGCCGGCGAGGGGTCAGTCGGCGGCGAGGGCGGGCTCTACCAGGGCGAGCTCGCCGGCGAGCGCCTCGAGGCGAGCCCAGCTGGCGATGGCCTCGTCCTCGGTGAGCAGGATGACCTGCAGGTCGCCCACCAGGCCCGGCAGCAGCTCGAGCAACAGCGGCACGACGGCCGGCTCGAGCTGGTCGAACGTCTCGTCGAGGACCACCGGCGGGCGGGTCCCGGCTGCGTTGGTGGCGGCGGTGAGCTGCGACACGATCGCCTGGGCGAGGGCCACGGCGTCGTCGTCGGAGAGGTCGGGGGCGCTCGAGGACAGCGACCGCAGCGCGGCGATGTGCTGACGCAGCCGGGCCGCGGCCTGGATCTCGGTGCGGTGGTCGATCGCCCAGTGGACGTCGGTGTCGCCGGCCAGCGCCCGCCAGGTGGCGGCGGCGTCGCCGCGGCTCTTGCCTCGGACGAGGTCGTCGGCCGCGCTCCACAGGGGCACCTGGTCGGCAGCCGACAGGGCCCGCACGGCGTCGTTGCGCGGCGTGCGGTTGCGCAGGTCGGCGGCCGTGATGCGGGTGATGGTGGAGCGGCCGTACTGGCTGCTCAGAAGGTCGACCCGGCCGTCGAAGCCACGGTGCTGGGCGGTGACGTCGGTCGACGTGACCACGTCGATGACCCGGTGCGGGCCCGACGGCGGGTCGCAGCACCACGAGGCGTCGGCCGGAGTCGTCCACCACCTCGAGATGCACGCCACGGACAGTGCCATGGAGGGCGCCGGAGAGCAGGGCACCAAGGGCCCCACGTGCATCTCCAGGCATGCCACCCAGCACGGTCAGTCGCGGATGAAAATCTACGGACGCGGCTTCGCCGTCGCCCTCGACAATCAGGCGTTCCACCAGCACGTCGGGACTATCGGCGCCTCCGACCAGGGACTTGAGCGATTTCTTTACGAATCTGTCGCGAACAGGCGACATGGCCACGCTCTGTGGCGGCGGGAGGGCGGGGCGGGGTCGAAACCGTTCCGACGGTGCGTGACCGCCGTCCGGGTTGGCTGGCACGTCGGACTCGGCGATACCCTGTACCGCCCTGGGTCACCAGGACACCCCGGTTCCCGGGTCCGCCCGGGCCTCCGGGCCCGCCCCCTTAGCTCAGTCGGCAGAGCACAGCCATGGTAAGGCTGGTGTCGTCGGTTCGATTCCGACAGGGGGCTCGCAGAACGGTCGCGGCGCATGCCGCGCCTTTCCGCGCGTCGGCCACCTCTCGGGTGCCGGCGTTCCATCCCAGGGCGGCGTAGCTCAGTTGGTTAGAGCACTCGGCTCATAATCGAGTTGTCGCCGGTTCGAGTCCGGCCGCCGCTACTCATCGAGTTTCAACACTGCTGCGAGACCAGGAGATCCGCACGATGTCCAAGGCAAAGTTCGAGCGGAACAAGCCGCATCTGAACATCGGGACCATGGGTCATATCGACCATGGGAAGACGACGTTGACGGCGGCGATCACGAAGGTGTTGGCGGAGCAGAACCCGAATGTGGAGGTGATGGCGTTCGATCAGATCGACAAGGCGCCGGAGGAGAAGCAGCGGGGGATCACGATCAATATCTCGCATGTGGAGTATGAGACGCCGAAGCGTCATTACGCGCATGTGGATATGCCGGGTCATGCGGATTACATCAAGAACATGATCACGGGTGCGGCGCAGGTGGATGGGGCGATTCTGGTGGTGGCGGCCACGGATGGTCCGATGCCGCAGACGCGTGAGCATGTGTTGTTGGCGCGGCAGGTGGGTGTGCCGTCGATCGTGGTGGCGTTGAACAAGGTCGACATGGTCGATGACGAGGAGCTTCTCGAGTTGGTCGAGATGGAGGTGCGGGAGCTTCTGTCGGAGTACGGGTTCCCGGGTGATGACATCCCGGTGGTGCGGGTGTCGGCGTTGAAGGCGTTGGAGGGTGATCCGGAGTGGACGCCGAAGATCGTCGAGTTGATGGACGCGGTGGATGAGTACGTGCCGGAACCGGCGCGTGATCTGGACAAGCCGTTCTTGATGCCGATCGAGGATGTGTTCTCGATCACGGGTCGGGGGACGGTGGTGACCGGGAAGATCGAGCAGGGTGTGGTGCACGTCTCGGATGAGATCGAGATCGTGGGGATCCGCCCGACGGCGAAGACCACCTGTACCGGGGTGGAGATGTTCCGCAAGTTGCTCGATGAGGGCCAGGCGGGCGACAACGTGGGTGTGTTGTTGCGGGGCACGAAGAAGGAAGAGGTGTCGCGTGGGCAGGTCCTGGCCAAGCCGGGGAGCATCACGCCGCACACGAACTTCGAGGCCCAGGTGTATGTGTTGACCAAGGAAGAGGGTGGCCGGCACAAGCCGTTCTTCACGAACTACCGGCCCCAGTTCTACTTCCGGACCACCGATGTGACCGGCACGATCCAGTTGCCCGACGGGGTGGAGATGTGCATGCCGGGTGACAACACCGAGATGACCGTCGAGTTGATCGCGCCGATCGCGATGGACGAGGGCCTGTTGTTCGCCATCCGCGAAGGTGGCCGCACCGTCGGCTCCGGACGCGTCACCAAGATCCTCAAGTAGGAGAGCAAGTCATGGCCAAGGCCGGTGAGAAGAGGGTGGCAGTCACCCTCGAGTGCACCTCGTGCAAGCGCCGCAACTACATCACCACCAAGAACAAGGTGAACGATCGCGAGCGCATCGAGATGAAGAAGTACTGCCGTTGGGAGCGTCAGCACACGGTCCACAAGGAGACCCGCTGACACCCCGGGTGCCGGTTCGCGCTGGCTCAGCAGCCCCGGCACCCGCCCGACAGCACGCGTCACACGACGACCCCGCCCACGGGCGGGGTTGTCGGCGTTTCCCAATCGTCACGAAACCGTCGTGGAACACGGCGTAACGCGTCCGGCACGGGGGGAGTCGAAACCAGCGATGCCACGTGAACGGACACGTGACATGTCGGCCTTGGTCGCAGCCGCCAAGGACGGCGACCGAGCAGCCTTCGACGATCTCGTGCGCTTGACGTATGTCGAGACGTACACGCTCGCCCATCGCCTGACGGGTAACGAGGAAGATGCCAGAGACGTGGTGCAAGAGGCGTACCTCCGGGCCTACCGGGGGCTCGACCGCTTCCGCGGCGACGCGCAGTTCTCGACGTGGCTGTACCGCATCACGGCCAACTGCGCCGCGACCCACCTCGGCCGGCGCAACCGCCACCGGCACGACGAGCTCGACGAGACCACCGCCGGGGCTGACATCCATCCCGACCACGACCCCGAGCTGCGGGCCGACGCCGACGACCTGCGGGGCCGCCTGCGTGCGGCGCTCGACTCGCTGCCGCCCAAGCTCCGGTCGGTCGTCGTGCTCCGGGATGTCTACGACCTGCCGCACGAGACCATCGCCGCGGAGCTGGGCATCTCCGAGTCGGCCGCCAAGGTGCGGCTGCACCGGGCGCGCAACAAGCTGCGCGACCAGCTCTTCCCCCGCCGTGAGGGCGAGTCGCGTGCCGTCTAGAGGCCGAGCCGAAGGGAGGCCCGGCGCCGAAGGCGCCACGAGCGGGAGGACCTGTCCGCTGACCCTCTGAGAGCAGACCACAGGAGGTGGTCACCGTGCAGTGTGAGGACCTGAGCAGCGCCCTCGCCGCCACCGCAGGCGGCGACGGCAGCATGACCCGGGCCGAGCGGCGCCACGTCGAGCGGTGCCTGCGGTGTCAGGCAGAGGTGGTGCAGTACCGCAAGCTGCTGCGCACCATGCGCACGTTGCGGACCGACGTGCTCGAGCCCGCCCCCGGCCTGCTGGCCGACATCCTCGCCACCATCGAGCAGGCCGGCGAGCGCCAGGCCGTGCGCTCGGTGCTCAACGGCCGGCGCATCGCCTACCTGGGTGGCCTCGCCGCGGCGACGGCCGCCGGCGCGGCGGGTGCAATCGTCTTCGCCACCCGCACACGCCGCACGCGCCTGGCGGGCTGAGCGGCGGACCGACGGGGCCAGGACGGCCCGCCGTCGTTCACGCGCACGACGAGGTCGCCGAGTCCGTCCGAGCTGGGTCCGCCGAGGTTCTCCACGCCCCGGTGGAGGGCATGGCGCGAGGATGGACCCATGTTCGACATCGACGAGTTCATCGGCGACTGTCGGGAGGCGGTGCACGAGACCGACCCGCGACGCGCGGTGCGCGAGGCGCTCGCGCGGGCGGTGTCCGAGCCGGCGGCGGTGGGCGAGGCCCTGGCGCCCACCGAGGGCGGCTTCACCCTGCTCCACCACGCGTCCGACCTGACGGTCCTGCACGTGGTGTGGGCACCTGGCATGCGGATCTTCCCGCACGATCACCAGATGTGGGCCGCCATCGGCATCTACGCCGGCCAGGAGGACAACGAGTTCTTCCGGCGCGCCGGGCCCGACGGGCGTGGACTCACCGGCTCAGGCGGGCGAGAGCTGGCGGTGGGCGATGTCGTGCTGCTCGGCGACGACACCATCCATGCCGTGTCCAACCCGCTGGCCCGGCTCACCGCGGCGATCCACGTGTACGCCGGCGACTTCGTCAACGAGCCCCGCAGCCAGTGGGGCCCCGGTCCGGTCGAGGAGCGCCCCTACGACATCGACGTCGCCCGCCGGCAGTTCGCCGAGGCCAACGCCGCCTGGCGGGCCGGGCAGGAGATCTCACCGAGCGATGCCTGACCGGGTGGGCCGCCGCAGGGGAGGACGGCGGCCACCGTGACGTCGATAGGGCCCTGGGTGCCCTACCGACGTCCCCGGTCACCCGCTTCTGACCGGCGCGCGTCCGCTCGCCACGCGCGGTGACCCGCCAGGACGAGTCGTGTCGTGCCGGCCGGCAACGAGCGCAACGGAGAACGGTGATCCCGTGGCCTCGTGGCGGTGAAGCTCGACATGGCTTCCCTTCCGTACCTGACGGGCGGGGTCACCGGGGTCCAGAGCAACACCTCTGCACGGCGGCATCGCCGCGGTGCGTGGGACGGACGGTATCACCCCGCGGCCGCACGGGGTCGACGAAATGCCGGGTGTACCGTGAGCCATGCACGGCAGACGTCCGCTGCGCGACGCTCGCCACGAGCCCGGGTTCGCCGCCCGGCTCGCGAGGCGGTGTCGTTCGAGACTGGTGCCAGGAGGCGCAGATGGCCGCTAGAGCGCCACGGCGCCGGGCCCGTCCGGTCGTCTCGGGCACGGGGGACCCTGAGCGTTGCCCGGTGACCGGCGGCTGCGGATCCTCCGTCACCTCGTCGCACCCGAGGGGCAGGTGGTGGGCACGCGGGAGCTCTGCGAGGTGTCCGCCGCGGTCACCGGCATGAGCGGCGCCGGCATCACCGTCATGATGGGCGACGTCAACCAGGGCTCGCTCGGTGCCTCCGACCCGGTGAGCCGGACGATCGAGGACCTGCAGTTCGCCCTCGGGGAGGGGCCGTGCGTCGACGCGCACCGGGACCAGCGCCCCGTGCTCGAGCCCGACCTGCTCGGGGCGCTCGAGCCGCGGTGGCCGGCGTTCCGACCGCAGGTCCTCGACGCCGGGGGCCGGGCGGTGTTCGCGTTCCCGCTGCGGCTGGGCGCGGTCCGGGTCGGGGCGCTGGACCTCTACCGCGACCGACCCGGACGGCTGACAGACGACCAGCACGCCGACGCGCTCGTGATGGCGGACGTGGTCACCGAGGCGGTCCTGCTGATGCAGGCGGAGGCACCGGCGGGTCTGCTGGCGGTCGCGCTGACGGATGGGGCCGACCTCCATCCCGTCGTCCACCAGGCGACGGGCATGGTCGCGGTCCAGCTGGGGGTGGGAGTCGGCGAGGCCCTGGTCCGGCTCAAGGCGTCGGCCTTCGGCAACGGCCGGGCGCTCGACGACGTCGCCCGGGACGTGCTGGCCGGCACGGTGCGATTCGACTCGGCTGGAGAAGGATCGAACGACGGACAATGACGCCCAACCGTCGTACCATCGTCGACGCTGGTCATGCGCCCGTCGTCGATCGTGGACGGGACCCCCGCGAGACCTGACGGAGATCCGATGCCCAGACAAGAGATGCTCGTGAGGGCGCTGGTCGAGCTGGCCGACACCCTGGTCGCTGACTTCGACGTGGTGGAGCTCCTCACCCTGCTGACCGACCGGTCGGTCGAGGTGCTCGACGTCGATGCCGCCGGCCTCATGCTGACGTCCGTCGACGGCGAGCTGCGCGTCATGGCGTCGTCCAGCGACGCCATGCGCCTGCTCGAGCTGTTCGAGCTGCAGGCCCAGGAGGGCCCGTGCCTCGACTGCTTCCGCACGGGGCAGGCGATCGTGAACCACGACCTCGAGCGGGCGCGCGAGCGCTGGCCCCGGTTCGCCGGCGAGGCCTCGGACGCGGGCTTCCGCATGGTGCACGCCCTGCCCATGCGGCTCCGCGGCACGGTGCTCGGTGCGCTCAACCTGTTCCACGTCGAGGCCGGCGCCATGTCGGGCGCCGACGTCGAGGCGGCCCAGGCTCTCGCCGACGTCGCCACGATCGCCCTGCTGCAGCACCGCGCCGCGCGTGAGGCTCAGGTCCTCAACGACCAGCTCAACGACGCGCTGAACAGCCGTGTCGTCATCGAGCAGGCGAAGGGGATGCTGGCCGAGCGGCAGGCGATCGATCTCGAGAGCGCATTCTCGATCCTGCGCCACCACGCCCGGAACAACAACGAGCGCCTCGCCGACGTGGCCCGCTCGGTCGTCGACGGCAGCGTCGGCCCCGCCGGCCTCGACGTACCGTGACGCGCACTTCGCAGCCCGCGGGTCTCGGTTCCGCCGGACGGTGACGTAGGGTTGGTGCGGCCGCTCTCCAGGTGGCCGTGCGGTGGCGTCACGACCCTCCTGACGTCGGCTGCGCCTTGTCCTGGCGCGTCAGCAAAGGGATAGGCTGGCGCAGTTACCCCCAAGGGCAGTAGCTCAACTGGCAGAGCAGCGGTCTCCAAAACCGCAGGTTGGGGGTTCGAGTCCCTCCTGCCCTGCGCCCCGTCTCCGATCCCACCCATTCGAGGGTCTCGCCATGGCGATGAACCGACAGCAGAAGCGCATGCTCCAGAAGCAGGGCCAGCTCGGTGCCGACGGCGCCCCCGCGGCCCGGAAGCGCACTGCGCCCCAGGCCCCGCGGCCCGCCGCCAAGGACGAGCGCACCGGCCCCATCCAGTTCCTCCGCGAGGTGCGGGGCGAGCTGCGCAAGGTCGCCTGGCCCACCCGGCCAGAGGTCGTCAACTACTCGATCATCGTGCTCATCACCGTGGTCGTGTTGACGACGTACATCGCTACCCTCGACTTCGCCTTCGGCGAGGCCGTCTTCAAGCTGTTCGAACGATGAGCGACACCGAGACCACCGACATCACAGACACGACCCCCACCCCCGACGAGGCTCCAGCCGAGCCCGACGAGATCGTGACCGCGACCGACGACGACGTCCTGACGGCCGACGGCGAGGTCCACCCGACCGACGTCGCCCCCGCAGAGGCGGCAGGCGAGGCCGATGCCGCCGGCGGTGAGCCCACGGCCGTCGACGACGACGGCGCGCCCGACGCGGACGCCGATGCGGGCACCGTCACGACCGAAGACGAGCTCCTCGCCGAGCCCGTCGTCATCGACAACCCGTACACGCGCCCCGGCCGCTGGTTCGTCGTGCACACGCAGTCCGGGTACGAGAAGAAGGTCAAGCAGAACCTCGAGGCGCGCATCCACTCGATGAACGCCGAAGAGGCCGTGTACGAGGTCGTCATCCCGATGGAGGACTACGTCGACTTCAAGAACGGCAAGCGGGTCGTCAACCAGCGCAAGATGTTCCCGGGCTACCTGCTCGTGCGGGCCGAGCTCGACGACACGGCCTGGTTCGTGATCCGCAACACCCCCGGGGTGACCGGCTTCGTCGGACAGGGCGCCAAGCCCTCGCCGCTGCCGCGCCGCGACGTCGAGGCCTTCCTCATGCCCAAGGGCGGCACCGAAGAGCAGATCGCCTCCCGGGCCAAGCCCCGGCTCGAGTACGAGCTGGGCGAGACCGTGCGGGTCAAGGAAGGCCCGTTCGCCGACTTCTCCGGCGAGGTCATCGAGCTCAACGAGGACCAGCTCAAGCTCAAGGTGCTGGTCAACATCTTCGGCCGCGAGACCCCGGTCGAGCTCGAGTTCAGCAAGGTCGCCAAGCTCTAGATCCCCGGCGCCGGCCGCCCGGCCGGTGACCGACTGGCACGCTGCGTGCGCCGCACGGCAGACTTGTCCGTCGCGTTCGACGCCTCGCGGCGTCCGCCCCCCGTTCTTTCGAGAGGAAACCCCCATGGCCAAGAAGAAGGTGCTGGCCGTCGTCAAGATCCAGATCCCCGCCGGCCAGGCCACGCCTGCGCCCCCGGTGGGCACGGCGCTCGGCCCCCACGGCGTCGCGATCATGGATTTCTGCAAGGCCTACAACGCCGCCACCGAGGCCCAGCGGGGCACGATCGTGCCGGTCGAGATCACGGTGTTCGAGGATCGCTCGTTCACGTTCGTCCTCAAGACGCCGCCGACGCCGGTGCTGCTGCGCGAGGCCGCCGGCCTCGAGAAGGCCGCGACCAACCCCGGCAAGGAGACCGTGGGCAAGGTCACCGACGCCCAGATCGAAGAGATCGCCAAGGTCAAGATGCCCGACCTCAACGCCTACGACCTCGACGCGGCCAAGGCCCAGGTGGCCGGCACCGCCCGGTCGATGGGCCTCGAGGTGGGCTGACCACCACTGCGGGCGGCGGCCGCCGCCCGTTCGACACAGGCAGGACCGGGACGACCTCGCCCGGCCGCCGTTCACCACGAGGGAGCCACCATGGCGCAAGGCAAGAAGTACCGCGACGCTCTCAAGCGCTTCGACCGAGAGCACCTCCACACCCCCGCCGAGGCGGTCGACATCGTCGGCTCGCTGGCCAAGGCCAACTTCGACGAGACGGTCGAGCTGGTCGTGCGTCTCGGCGTCGACCCCCGCAAGGCCGACCAGATCGTCCGCGGCACGGTCGCGCTCCCGTCGGGCACCGGCAAGGACATCCGTGTCGCCGTGTTCGCCCAGGGCGATGCCGCCGCCGCCGCCCGTGAGGCGGGTGCCGACATCGTGGGCGCCGACGACCTCGCGGCCGAGATCGAGGGCGGCAAGCTCGACTTCGACCTCGCCATCGCCACGCCCGACATGATGCCGGTGGTCGGTCGCCTGGGTCGCGTGCTCGGCCCCCGCGGCCTCATGCCGAACCCCAAGACCGGCACGGTCACGCCCGACGTGGCCAAGGCCGTGACCGAGTTCAAGGGCGGCAAGGTCGAGTACCGCACCGACCGCTACGGCAACGTGGCCGTGCCCATGGGCAAGGCCTCGTTCCAGCCGGCGGCGCTGCTCGACAACTTCCGGGCCGTGGTCGACGAGCTCAACCGGGCCAAGCCCGCCTCGGCCAAGGGCCGCTACGTCCGCCGGGTCACCATCAGCACGACGATGGGCCCGGGCATCAAGATCGACCCGACCCGACTTCGGTCGGGCGTCGACGAGTCGGCCGCCTGACCAGGGGGCCGGCTCGGGGGAGCCGATAGGCTTCCCACCCGCTAGCAACAACCGACTTCGCTCGCCGAAGACCTCCGGTGCCCTGGTCGCGAGGCCAGGGCTCAATGGGCCAGCGTGCCCGCCTGAGCAGGCGGACTCTCCGAACACCTCGCCGGTCTCCGGCGCCGTGTGCGCGGTGCGTTCGCTGATGCGAGCGTCCGAGCACATGAGAGGAGGTGTCGATGGAGAATCCGAGACCGGAGAAGGTTGCCGTGGTGGACGAGGTGCGTGAGCGCTTCGCCAGCTCGAGCGCAGCCTTGCTGACCGAGTACCGCGGGCTCGACGTGACTGCGTTGGGCGAGCTCCGCCGCGCCCTGCGCGAGGTGGGGGGCGAGTACAAGGTCTACAAGAACACCCTCGTGCGGTTCGCGGCCCGCGAGGCGGGCCTCGAGATCGAGGAGCTGCTCACGGGCCCGACGGCCATCACCTTCGTGGGCGAGCGCTCCGACGGTGCGCCCGGCGACGCCGTGCTGGTGGCCAAGGCCCTGCGCGACTTCGCCAAGACGTACCCGGCGCTGGTCGTCAAGGGCGGCGTCATGGACGACAGGTCGTTGTCCGCCGACGACGCCAAGGCCCTGGCCGAGGTCGAGCCCCGCGAGGTGCTTCTGGCCAAGCTGGCCGGTGGGCTCGCTGCCCCGATGCAGCAGTTCGCCGGGCTGCTCCAGGCCCTGCCACGCAACTTCGCCTACGGCCTGTCGGCACTCATCGAGAAGGGCGGCGCGGGCGATGCCCCTGCTGCTCCTGCCGACTCCGACACGACACCCACCGACGCTCCGGCCGACGCGGCCGACGAGCCCACCACGGAAGAGAGCTAGAGAAGATGGCAACCAAGGAAGAGATCCTCGATTCGATCTCGAGCATGACCGTGCTCGAGCTGAGCGAGCTGCTCAAGGACTTCGAAGAGAAGTTCGGCGTGACCGCGGCCGCCCCGGTCGCGGTCGCGGGTCCCGCCGGTGGCGGGGCCGCCGACGCGCCGGCCGAGGAGGAGAAGGACGAGTTCGACGTCGTCCTCACCGAGGCCGGCGGCCAGAAGATCGCGGTCATCAAGGAGGTGCGCTCCCTCACCAGCCTCGGCCTCAAGGAGGCCAAGGACCTGGTCGAGTCCGCCCCCAAGGCCGTGATCGAGAAGGCCAACAAGGAAGACGCCGAGAAGGCCAAGGCCGCCCTCGAGGGCGCCGGCGCCACCGTCGAGCTGAAGTGATCCCGGCGGTGCTGCCGCACCGCTGAACGCACTGCGAACCGGGGCCCGGTCGTCGCCGCCTCACGGTGGTCCGGCGGCCGGGCTCCGCCGCGCCCGGGGTGTCCCGAGCCGCCGCCGCGCCCAGCGGTGGTCCCCGAGCCACCGCCTGGTCGGCCAGCACGCTGCGTGACGAAGTTCCCACACGATCAGTGAGTGGGGTTGACCTCTCGCACGGGTGCGCTTACCCTCCCCAGCAGCCTCATTCGGCCTACCTGGATCGGCATCTGCCGGGTCCGGCTGGCTCTGCCATTTCGCGGGTTGTGCTGGAGCCTGCGACGGCCTAGCATGGTTCGTTGCCGTGCGTCTGTGGTCCCGCCTCGTAGTTTCTGAGTGCGGCTTCCGCGCGCCCACGCACGGCAGGCTCGTCCCCGGCTTGGCCATGGCACCCCGGTGCGTCCTCGTTACCCGGTCCCATGCCGACCGAACCCTTTGAGGAGTGATTCGTTGTCCACTCGCATCCGGGATCGGTACTCGTTCGCGAACATCGAGGAAGCACTGCAGCTTCCTGATCTCGTGGCGATCCAGCGAGAGTCCTTTCAGTGGTTCCTCGAGCAGGGCCTGAGAGAGACCTTCGCCGACATCTCGCCCATCAAGGACTTCACCGAGACCCTGCAGCTCGAGCTGGAGTTCGACCCCGACGACGAGGACCTGCGGCCGCCGCCCAAGTTCTCGGTCGAGGAGTGCAAGGAGAAGGACATGACCTTCTCCGCGCCCATCTTCGTGCGGGCCCGCTTCGTGAACGCCACCACCGGCGAGATCAAGGAGCAGACGGTCTTCATGGGTGACTTCCCCATGATGACCGAGAAGGGCACGTTCGTGATCAACGGCACCGAGCGCGTCGTCGTGTCGCAGCTCGTCCGTTCCCCGGGCGTCATCTTCGAGCCGGGTGAGCGCTACCGCCTCCGGAACCTGGCCAAGCACCAGCTCGTCAAGGGCACCATCCACCCCTACCGCGGCGAGTGGATCGAGTTCGACGTCGAGCAGAAGCCCGGCAAGGACGTCACCGCCGGCACCCGCGTCGCCCGCAAGCGTCGCCTCAGCCTGTTCGTCCTCCTCCGCGCCCTCGGCTACGACGAGGAGAACGCGCCCGGCTTCCTCGACGCCTTCGTGCGCGAGTTCCCCTTCCTCGAGGGACAGTGGGAGAAGGACCGCGACCTCGCCCCCACGCAGGACGAGGCCCTCGTCGAGATCTACAAGCGGGCCCGGCCGGGTGAGCCGCCGTCGGTCGAGTCGGCGCGCGTCTACTTCCGCAACGCCTTCTTCGAGTCCCGTCGCTACGACCTCTCCCGCGTCGGTCGCTACAAGCTCGACCGCAAGCTGGGCAACGAGGTCGAGAAGCTGGCCGGCATGTTCCCCATGCTCGAGGAGCGGGGCCTCCTCGACCGGCCCGAGCCCGGTCAGTCGGTGCTCAGCCGCTGCGAGGTCCTGGCCACCCTCACCTACCTCCTCCACCTGGTGAACGCCGAGCCGGGCTACCGCCTCGACGACCAGGACCACTTCGCCAACCGCCGCATCCGCTCGGTCGGCGAGCTGATCCAGAACCAGGTGCGCATCGGCCTCTCCCGCATGGAGCGGGTCGTGCGCGAGCGCATGACGACCCAGGACGTCGAGGCCATCACGCCGCAGACGCTCATCAACATCCGGCCGGTCGTCGCCGCCATCAAGGAGTTCTTCGGCACCAGCCAGCTCTCCCAGTTCATGGACCAGGTCAACCCGCTGTCGGGCCTGACCCACCGCCGGCGCCTCTCGGCGCTCGGCCCGGGCGGCCTGTCGCGCGAGCGGGCCGGCTTCGAGGTCCGCGACGTGCACTTCAGCCACTACGGCCGCATGTGCCCCATCGAGACGCCCGAGGGCCCGAACATCGGCCTCATCGGCGCGCTGTCCACCTACGCGCGGGTCAACGACTTCGGGTTCATCGAGTCGCCGTACCGCAAGGTCAAGGACGGCAAGGTCACCAACGACATCGTGTGGCTCACCGCCGACGAGGAAGAGGACTACGTCGTCGCCCAGGCCAACGAGCCTCTCGACGGCAAGATGCGGTTCCGCAACGAGCGCGTGCTCGTGCGCCGGTCGCCGCAGGCGGCCACCCTCGAGAACCTGCGAGCCCAGCTCGAGCGCGAGAGCTACTTCGCCGCCACCACCGACATCTCCGCGGTGCCGCCGGCCGAGGTCCAGCTCATGGACGTCTCGCCCAAGCAGATCGTCTCGGTGGGCACCGCGCTCATCCCGTTCCTCGAGCACGACGACGCCAACCGTGCGCTCATGGGCGCCAACATGCAGAAGCAGGCCGTGCCGCTGGTGCGGGCCGAGGCCCCCTACATCGGCACGGGCGTCGAGGCCCGGGCCGCCCGCGACGCCGCCGACATGATCGTGGCGCTCGACGACGGCGTGGCCACCGAGGTGTCGGGCGACCTCATCACGGTCGAGTACCGCAAGCTCGGCAAGCGGGTCTACAAGCTGCTCAAGTTCGAGCGGTCCAACCAGGACACCTGCATCAACCAGAAGCCGCGGGTGCTCGAGGGCGAGTCGTTCAAGAAGGACGACATCCTGGCCGACGGCCCGTCGACCGACAACGGCGAGCTGGCGCTCGGCAAGAACCTGCTCACGGCGTTCATGCCGTGGGAGGGCTACAACTTCGAGGACGCCATCATCCTGTCCGAGCGCCTCGTGCGCGACGACGTGCTCACCTCGATCCACATCCACGAGCACGAGATCGACGCCCGCGACACCAAGCTCGGCCCCGAAGAGATCACGCGCGACATCCCCAACCTGTCCGAGGACATCCTGAAGGACCTCGACGAGCGGGGCATCATCCGCATCGGCGCCGAGGTCGACGCCGGCGACGTGCTGGTGGGCAAGGTCACCCCCAAGGGCGAGACCGAGCTCACGCCCGAAGAGCGCCTGCTGCGCGCCATCTTCGGCGAGAAGGCCCGCGAGGTGCGGGACACCTCGCTCAAGGTGCCGCACGGCGAGTCGGGCAAGGTCATCGACGTCAAGGTGTTCACCCGCGAGGACGGCCACGAGCTGCCCCCGGGCGTGAACCAGCTGGTGCGGGTCTACGTCGGCCAGAAGCGCAAGATCTCGGTCGGCGACAAGCTGGCCGGGCGCCACGGCAACAAGGGCGTCATCTCGCGCATCCTCCCGGTCGAGGACATGCCGCACCTGGCCGACGGCACGCCGGTCGACATCATCCAGAACCCGCTGGGCGTCCCGTCCCGCATGAACGTGGGCCAGGTCCTCGAGGCACATCTCGGGTACGCGGCCCGCTGGGGCTGGGAGGTCGACGGCAAGAAGGTGGGCGACGAGCCCATCCGCGGCACCGAGTCCAAGACCCGGCCCGCCACGACGGCGTCCACGCTCATCGCCACGCCGGTGTTCGACGGCGCCAACTGGGACGAGGAAGACGACGCCGGGAAGCACCCGACGATCCAGAAGATCTTCGAGAACCTGCGCCCCGAGTCGGTCGACGGTCGGCGGCTCATCCAGCTCGACGGCAAGACGACGCTGTACAACGGGCGCACCGGCGAGGCGTACGACCAGCCCATCACCGTGGGCTACGTCTACATCCTCAAGCTGGCGCACCTGGTCGACGACAAGATCCACGCTCGGTCCACCGGCCCGTACTCGATGATCACCCAGCAGCCGCTCGGCGGTAAGGCCCAGTTCGGTGGCCAGCGCTTCGGCGAGATGGAGGTGTGGGCCCTCGAGGCGTACGGCTCCGCCTACTGCCTGCAGGAGCTGCTCACCATCAAGTCCGACGACGTCCTCGGCCGCGTCAAGGTGTACGAGGCCATCGTCAAGGGCGAGAACATCCCCGAGCCCGGCATCCCCGAGAGCTTCAAGGTGCTCATCAAGGAGATGCAGGCGCTGTGCCTCAACGTCGAGGTGCTGGCGCAGTCGGGCGAGGAGATCGAGATGCGCGAGCTCGACGAGGACGTCTTCCGCGCCGCCGAGGAGCTCGGCATCGACCTCAGCCGGCCCGAGCGCGGCAGCGACGAGGAAGACGAGCGTCGCCGCCAGCGCACGAGCTTCTAGCCCGTGACCTCTCACCGCACCGACATCGAATCGACGACGACGACAGCACCACGACCCGCTGCACCGACGCAGCGAACGGAGCACACCAATGCTTGACGTGAACGACTTCAGTCAGCTCCGCATCGGACTGGCCACGGCGGACACCATCCGCATGTGGTCGAACGGCGAGGTGAAGAAGCCCGAGACGATCAACTACCGCACCCTCAAGCCCGAGAAGGACGGCCTCTTCTGCGAGAAGATCTTCGGGCCGACCAAGGACTGGGAGTGCTACTGCGGCAAGTACAAGCGCGTCCGCTTCAAGGGCATCATCTGCGAGCGCTGCGGCGTCGAGGTCACGCGGTCCAAGGTGCGCCGCGAGCGCATGGGCCACATCGAGCTCGCCGCGCCCGTCGTCCACATCTGGTACCTCCGCGGCACCCGGTCGTGGCTGGCCTACCTGCTGTCGGGCACCGAGGTCCGTGAGGAGCTCAAGGCCAAGCAGCTCGAGAAGGTCATCTACTTCGCCGCCAACCTGGTCACCTGGGTCGACGCCGACAAGCGCCACGAGGACCTGTCCAACCTCGAGAACGAGCTCAACGCCGAGAAGGACGAGATCGTCAAGGAGCGCGAGCTCGAGCTGGCCCGGCGCATGGAGGATCTCGAGAACGAGATCGCCGCGCTCGAGGCCGAGGGCGCCAAGGACTCCGACATCCGCAGCCGGCAGAAGGCCGTCGACAAGGACCTGACGTCGATCCGCGAGCGCTACGACGAGGAGCTCGACCTCGTGCAGCGCAGCTTCGACGAGTTCCGCGACCTGCACGCGCGCAAGATCATCGAAGACGAGATGCTCTGGCGCGAGCTGAAGGACCGCTACGGCGAGTACTTCGACGGGGGCATGGGCGCCGACGCGCTCAAGCAGCTGATCAACCGCATCGACCTCGACGAGGAAGAGGTCAAGCTCAAGGATCAGATCGACCCCAACACGCCGGGGCGCCCGCTGTCGGCCCAGCGCAAGCAGAAGGCCATCAAGCGCCTCAAGATCGTCACGGCGTTCAACCGCCGCGACGACCACGGCAAGCGGGTCAACGACCCGCGGGCGATGATCCTCGACGTCGTGCCGGTCATCCCGCCCGAGCTGCGCCCCATGGTCCAGCTCGACGGCGGCCGGTTCGCCACGTCCGACCTCAACGACCTGTACCGCCGGGTCATCAACCGCAACAACCGCCTGAAGCGGCTTCTCGACCTCGGGGCCCCCGAGATCATCGTCAACAACGAGAAGCGCATGCTGCAGGAGGCCGTCGACGCGCTGTTCGACAACGGCCGCCGAGGCCGGCCGGTGACCGGACCGGGCAACCGCCCGCTCAAGTCGCTGTCCGACATGCTGAAGGGCAAGCAGGGCCGGTTCCGCCAGAACCTGCTGGGCAAGCGCGTCGACTACTCCGGCCGGTCGGTCATCGTCGTCGGCCCGACGCTCAAGCTGCACCAGTGCGGTCTGCCCAAGCAGATGGCGCTCGAGCTGTTCAAGCCGTTCGTCATGAAGGCGCTGGTCGACCGCGAGCTGGCGCAGAACATCAAGTCGGCCAAGCGCATGGTCGAGCGGCGGCGCTCGCAGGTGTGGGACGTCCTCGAAGAGGTCATCAAGGAGCACCCGGTGCTCCTCAACCGTGCGCCCACGCTGCACCGCCTCGGCATCCAGGCGTTCGAGCCGGTGCTGGTCGAGGGCAAGGCCATCCAGATCCACCCGCTGGTGTGCACCGCCTTCAACGCCGACTTCGACGGCGACCAGATGGCCGTGCACCTGCCCCTGTCGGCCGAGGCCCAGGCCGAGAGCCGCGTGCTCATGCTGTCGGCCAACAACGTGCTGTCGCCCGCCCACGGGCGTCCGCTGGTCACGCCGACCCAGGACATGATCATCGGCGCCTACTACCTGACCGAGGAGGTCGAGGGGGCCAAGGGCGAGGGCCGGGCCTTCGGCAACCGCTCCCACATGGAGCGGGCGTACGACGCCGGCGACGTCGACCTGCACGCCAAGGTGCGGCTGCGCCTCTCGAAGCGCGAGATCCGCGAGGAGATCGAGGCCGAGCTGCGCGACGCCGCCGACGCCGACGCCGACAAGCCGATCTACCGCGAGAGCACGGTGGGGCGCTTCATCTTCAACCGGGCGCTGCCGCTGGGCTTCGGCTTCGTGGACGAGCCGGTCAAGAAGCGGAACATGGGCGACATCGTCGACCACCTGGCCCGCGACTACCCGAAGTCGGTGGTCCAGGCCAGCCTCGACAACCTCAAGAACCTGTGCTTCGGCTATGCGGCCCGCTCGGGCCTGACCATCTCGATCGATGACGTCAAGACGCCGCCCGAGAAGAAGGCCATCCTCGACCGCTACGAGAAGGAAGCCGAGAAGGTCGAGAGCCAGTTCCGCCGCGGCATCATCACCGACGGTGAGCGCCGGCAGAAGGAGGTGGAGATCTGGACCAACGCCACCGACGAGGTGCGGTCGGCGATGGAGAAGGGTCTCCAGGAGGAGCACTTCAACCCCATCGACATGATGGTCGGCTCGGGTGCCCGAGGGAACATGATGCAGGTCCGCCAGATCGCGGGCATGCGTGGCCTGGTGGCCAACCCCCGTGGCGACATGATCCCCCGGCCCATCAAGTCGAACTTCCGCGAGGGCCTGTCGATGCTCGAGTACTTCATCGCCACGCCCGGCGCCCGGAAGGGCCTCGTCGACACGGCGCTGCGCACCGCCGACTCGGGCTACCTGACCCGGCGTCTCGTCGACGTCGCCCAGGAGCTCATCATCCGCGAGATCGACTGCCACCGCGAGGGCGAGCCCGTGCGCGGGCTGTGGATCGAGGACATCGTCCCCGACCAGGCCGGCAAGCGGTCGTACCTCGAGACCCGGATCTTCGGGCGGGTGCTGGTCAACGACGTGCAGCTGTCCAAGGACAACCCGCACGCCGAGCTGGCCGGCACGACCGTGACGGTCGGCACGACCATCGGCGAGGCCGAGCTCGACGCGCTGCGGGACGACCCCGACGTCGATCGGGTGCGCGTCCGGTCGGTGCTCACGTGCCAGGCCGACTTCGGTGTCTGCGCCACCTGCTACGGCCGCTCGCTGGCCACCGGGCGCACCATCGAGCTCGGCGAGGCCGTCGGCGTCATCGCCGCCCAGTCGATCGGCGAGCCCGGCACGCAGCTGACGATGCGGACGTTCCACACCGGCGGCATCGCCGGGTCCGACATCGCCGGCGGTCTGCCCCGCGTCGTCGAGCTGTTCGAGGCCCGGTCGCCCAAGGGCAAGGCGACGCTCTCGCACATCTCGGGCGTCGTCCGCATCGCCGAGGACGAGGGCCGCGGCCGCGTCATCACGGTGGTGGCCGACGACGGTGGCGAGCACGCCTACACGGTGCCCACCATCGCCCGGCTCGAGGTGACCGACGGCCAGGAGATCTCGGCCGGCGACCCCATCGTCGACGGGCCCCGCGACCCGAAGGAGCTCCTCGAGATCAAGGGCGTGCGCGAGACGCAGCAGTACCTGGTCACCGAGGTCCAGCGGGTCTACCGCGACCAGGGCGTGTCGATCCACGACAAGCACATCGAGCTGATCGTGCGGCAGATGACCCGCCGGGTCGTCGTGCAGGAGCCCGGCGAGAGCCGCTTCCTGCCCGGCGAGGCGGTCGACGCCAAGGCCTACACCGACGAGAACAAGCTGCTGGTGCAGGACGCCAAGACCCCGGCCGAGGGCCGCCCGGTGATGATGGGCATCACCAAGGCGTCGCTCGCCACCGAGTCGTGGCTGTCGGCGGCGTCGTTCCAGGAGACGACCCGGGTGCTCACCGAGGCCGCCATCGAGAGCCGTTCCGACGGCCTCAAGGGCCTCAAGGAGAACATCATCATCGGCAAGCTCATCCCGGCCGGTACCGGCCTGGAGGAGTACAACAACATCGCCACCGATGCTCCCGAGTACAAGCCCATGGACTTCTGGTCGTCCGAGCGCGAGGACCAGGGCATCGCCGAGTGGCTGACCGGGACCTACGAGGCCCAGGGCGGCGACGGCAACGGCGACCTCGCCGCCGTCGTCGGGCTGCCCTCGTCCGAGCAGGGCGCTCCGCCCGAGGCGGGCGCCGGCAGCTGACCTGCCGGGGCGGTCCGCCGTCCGGTGGTGTCGAGAACACGAATGCCAGAGGGGTGCGGCACGAGCCGCACCCCTCTGTCGCGTTCGGCCGCCAGTGCATGGGAGATCGGCATCTACGACGTGGAGCTGCTCTGGAGCTGACCGCGGCCGCGCTCAGGCCGGTTGCGCGGCCGGTGCGGCGGCGGGGAGCACGTCGGCGAACCGCTGCTCCACCGCCCGGCAGACCTCCTCGGCCACGTCCACGAAGTCGCCGACCGCCGGGGAGGAACGGCGGGTGGCCGGCCACGCGAGCGCGATGCGGCGGGGGTCGGGCGCCGGCTCGATCGGGATGACGGCGATCGCCGGGTCCTCGGTGTCGACCGTGAGCAGCGGCGTCGCCCAGTAGCCGATGCCCGAGGCCACGCATCCCTGGATGGTCGGGTTGTCGTCGGACCGGAAGACGAAGGTGGGGTCGTCTCCGGGCGAGAAGATCTGCTCGACCACCGTGCTGCACACCGCGTCGCGGTAGCCGATCAGCGGCAGGGCGGTGACCTCGTCGACCGTGACGGACGTCCGCTCGGCGACGGGCGATCCGGCGGGCGCCACGAAAACGAAGGGGTCGTCGAGCATCCGCCGGTACTCGAAGGGTGCCTCGGGCGCGACCTCGCTGAAGGTGACGTCCAGCTCGCCGTTCGCCACGGCGGCGAGCAGCTCGCGCACGTCGTGCGACTCGCGCAGGACGACGTCGACCCCGGGTCGGCGCTCGTGGAAGCGCGCCAGCACCTGGGGCAGCACCCGCGTGCCGACGCTCTGGACCGTGCCGACGCGGACGGTGCCGCGGTCGCCGGCGGCGATGGCCGCGAGCTCGGCCTGGGCCGCGCCGAGCCGGCGGAGGACCCCGCGGGCGTGCTCGACCATCGTGCGCCCCGCCTCGGTGAGCTCGACGGGCCGGGGCCCGCCGGGCCGGTCGAACAGCGGCGTGCCGACCATGCGCTCGAGGGCCGCGATCTGCTGGCTCACCGCCGACTGGGTGTAGCCGAGCCGGGCGGCGGCCCGCGAGAACGTGCCCTCGTCGGCGACGGCCAGCAGCGCCTGGAGGTGGCGTAGCTCGAGGGCCGACCACGCGCCGCCCAGGGGCTCGGTGGGGGGAGGGAGGTTGTTCGCGCTCACACCATGAGCATAAGCCAGAACGATGACAACGAGCAGAGACTGTCAGTTGTCGTGATGCTCTCCGTCCGACACGCTGAGCACATGTTCCTCCTCCAGTGCCCCGCCTGCGGCCAGCGCGAGCTCCGCAGCACCAGCGCCCTGTCCTCGTTCGCCAACACCGCCCGCGGCATCGAGATGGTCATCGGGTGCAGCCGGTGCGGCACAGCCGTCCACACGATCACCGGCGTGCGCGCCGGCGCGCCGACCGTCGGGTGCGCGGCCTCGACGGTCCCCTCTCCGACCGGCGCCGCCGCCTAGCAGCCCTCCTCGCCCGGTCGGGCCGAGTCCCTCGGGCCCGGGCGCGGTCGGGTCAGCGCCGGCGCCCGAGGGCGACGGCCGCCGCCGCCTCGCCGACGGCGAGGAACAGGGCGGTGGCGTCGTCGACGAGCTGGTCACGGTCGACGTCGATGCGGCCGTCCAGCCAGGCGAGCACCAGCTCGCTGGTGCCGCCCACCAGCACGGCCGCGGCCACCCGGCCGATCTGCTCGCCGGCGGCCAGACGGCCGTGGCTGTCGATCGCATGCTGTTCGAGGGCGGCGACGAGAGCGTGGCCGGCCTCGATGCGGCGCCGGTTCAGCGCCTCGTTGCCGAGTGCCTCGACGTACAGCAGGCGGGCCCGCCTGCGGTCGTCGTCGACGAACGACACGATGCGGTCGAGCGCGGCACGGGTCTGCGCGGCGGGATCGCCGCCGGCGGTGGAGATGGCGTCGGAGAACTCGGCAGCGAGGTCGTCGACGAGGCGGTCGTAGACGGCGACGACGAGGGCATCGAGGTCGTCGAAGCTCTCGTAGAAGTAGCGGGGGTTGAGCCGCGCCGCGTGGCAGACCGCCCGCACGGTCGTGCCGGCGTAGCCCTCGGTGCCGAGCAGGTCGAAGGCGGCATCCAGCAGCAGCGTGCGGCGTTCGGCGCGCCGGTCGGCCGGCGCGACTCCGGCCCAGCGCGTGGGCTGCCGGTCGGAGGTGCCGGGCGCCGTCGGGTCGGTCGGAGCGGTTGGCAACGGCCGTTACCATAACGTAGGGTCCTGGAAACGGCTGTTGCCAGATGCTGAGGGGGACGGGTGACGACGGGGAGTGACTCGGACGGGAGCGCCGGGCGGAGCGAACGCGTCGTCGTGGTGGGCGGCGGGGTCGGGGGCCTCGGCACCGCGCTGGCCCTCGGTCGCGCCGGGCACCACGTCACCGTCCTCGAGCGCGACGTCGTCGCCGACGGCGACGACCCCGACACCGCCTTCGCCGCCGAGCGCCGCGGCGCCCCCCAGTCCCACCAGACGCACGGCTTCCTCGCCCGCATCGTGGCCGTCCTGCGCGACCGGTTCCCCGATGTGCTCGACGACCTCCGCGCGGCCGGGTGCACCGAGCTGCCCGCGCGGCTCGACCTCGGTGACCCGCAGCCCGGCGACGAGGACCTCACCGTGCTGGCCATGCGCCGCACCACGTTCGAATGGGTGCTGCGCAAGGCGGCGCAGCGTCAACCCGGGGTCGAGCTGCGCGGCGGCATCGGGGTCGCCGGGCTCACGGTCGCCCCGTCGACGAACGGCACCGGCGACGGCGAGCCGCTGCGGGTCGACGGCGTGCGGCTCGACGACGGCACGCGGCTGCCCGCCGATCTCGTCGTCGCCGCCACCGGGCGCCGGGATCGCCTCGTGCCGTGGCTGGCCGAGCTCGGGGTCGAGCTCCGCGAGACGGTTCGCGAAAGCGGGCTCGTCTACCTGACCCGCTGGTACCGGCTGCCCCCCGGCGTCGCCATCGAGATGGACCCCAAGCTGGGCGGCGACCTGGGGTACGTGAAGTACCTGGGCGTCCCCGGTGACGGCGATGCGCTGTCGATCACGCTGGCGGTGCGCGTCGCCGACCGCGACCTGCGCGCCGCGCTGGCCGACCCGGCGCAGTTCGAGCAGGCCTGCCGCATCCTGCCCGGGCCCGACCAGTTCTTCGCGCTCGGGCCGCTCGAGCCGATCGGCGGCGTCCGGCCGATGGGCGGCCTCGTCAACCGGGTCCGCCGCTTTCTCGACCCGGCGGGCGCACCGATCGTGGGTGGGTTCCACGCGGTCGGGGACGCCCACACCTGCACGAACCCGCTGTACGGCCGCGGCTGCACGCTCGCGCTGGTCCAGGCCGTGCTCCTCGCGGACGCCGTCGCCGCCCACCCGGGCGACCCGGCGGCGCGGGCCGTGGCGTACGAGCAGGCCTGCCGGCGCGAGGTCGAGCCGTGGTACCACCTCGCGGTGCAGACCGACGCGTCCGGGGCCGACCCGACCGGGTTCTCGGCCGGAGGCGGCACGCCGAGCCCCGAGGCCAAGGCGATGGCCGCGCTGTTCGTCGCCGGCGAGACCGACCCCGTCATCGGGCGGGCGCTGGCCCGCGTGTGGAACCTGCTCGCACTGCCGACCGACATCGCCGCCGACCCCGAGACGACCGCCCGGATGGCGGCCGTGTTCGCCGACCCCGACGCCTACCCCCCGCCGCCCCGCTCGGGCCCCACCCGGTCCGAGCTCCTCGCATCCCTCGCCGCCGCCCCGGAGGCCACCCATGCCTGACCTCGATCCGCCCCCGGTTCCCGGCGCCCGCCGCCGCACCGTCGCCCACGACGGCATCGAGATCTCGGTGCTCGACGCGGGCGAGGGGTTTCCCGTCCTGCTCGCCCACGGCTTCCCCGAGCTGGCCTACTCGTGGCGCCACCAGATCCCCGCGCTGGCCGCCGCGGGCTGCCGGGTGCTGGCGGCCGACGGACGGGGCTACGGCCGCACGTCGGCGCCGGCCGCGGTCGAGGACTACGACATCGAGCACCTCAACGGAGACCTGCTCGCCCTGCTGGACGACATCGGCGAGGAGCGGGCGGTCGTCGTCGGGCACGACTGGGGCGCCATCGTCGCCTGGCAGCTGGCGTGGGCGCACCCCGACCGGGTGGCAGGCGTCGTCGGCATGAGCGTGCCGTTCGTGCCCCGGGGCGCGCTTCCTCCGACGCAGTTCATGCGCCAGGTCCTGGGGGATGCGTTCTTCTACATGCTCTACTTCCAGGAGCCCGGAATCGCCGACGCCGACCTCGGCCGCGACCCCGCCGCCACCATGCGTCGGATGCTCTGCGGCGTGAGCACCGAGGGCTCCGCTCCCGATCCGTCGTTCTTCGCCAACGACGGCCGCGGGTTCGTCGACCGCATCCCCGAGCCGTCGGGCCTGCCCGGCTGGCTGCGCCAGGACGAGCTCGACGCCTACATCGGCGAGTTCACGCGCACCGGGTTCACGGGCGGCATCAACTGGTACCGCAACCTCGACCGCAACTGGGAGCTCACGGAGCACCTCGCCGAGCGGAAGATCGAGGTGCCGTCGCTGTTCGTGGGGGGTGCCGCCGACCCGGTGCTGATGATGACGCCGCCGTCGACCATGGACGGCTGGGTGACCGACCACCGCGGCGACGTGCTCGTCCCCGGCGCCGGCCACTGGGTGCAGCAACAGGCACCCGACGAGGTCAACGCCGCGCTCGTCGGGTTCGTCGATGCCATCCGCGGCGACGGGAGCTGACGATGCCCACCCAGGATCGCCCCCTGCGCTTCGGTGCCTTCTTCGCACCGTTCCACCCCGTCGGGCAGAGTCCCGACGCTCGCCCTCGAGTACGACCTCGAACGCACGGTGGCCCTCGACCGCCTCGGCTACGACGAGGTCTGGTTCGGCGAGCACCACTCGGGTGGGTACGAGCTCATCGGCTGCCCCGAGATCTTCATCGCCGCCGCCGCCGAGCGCACGAAGCACATCAAGCTCGGCACCGGCGTCGTCTCCCTGCCCTACCACCACCCGTGGCTGGTGGCCGATCGCCTGAACCTGCTCGACCACCTCACCCGGGGGCGGCTCATCTTCGGGGCCGGGCCCGGCGCCCTGCCCAGCGACGCCTACGTGATGGGCATCGATCCGGTCGAGCAGCGGCGGATGATGGAGGAGTCGCTCGAGGCCATCCTCGCCCTGTGGCGCAGCGACGAGCCGGTCAGCCGCGAGACGGACTGGTTCACGATGCGTGAGGCGCGGCTGCAGATGCGCCCCTACTCACACCCCCACCCCGAGGTGGCGGTGGCGGCGATGGTGTCGCCGTCGGGGCCGCGGCTCGCCGGCAAGCACGGCGTGTCCCTGCTGTCCCTGTCGATGTCGGTGGCCGAGGGCTTCGCCGCCGTCGGCCAGGCATGGGGCGTGGTCGAGGAGATGGCCGCCAAGCACGACGCCCCGCCGCCCGACCGGTCGACGTGGCGGGTGCTGGGCACCATGCACCTCGCCGGCCACGCGCGACCAGGCGATCGACGACTGCACCTACGGCCTGCAGCAGTTCGCCGACTACTTCGGTGGCGGGGCCGGGTTCGTCCCCCTCGCCAACCAGGTCGACGGCGGGCCGCAGACCCCACGCGACTACGTCGAGGCGTACGCCGCCTCGGGCAACGTCGTCATCGGCACCCCCGACGACGCCATCGCCTACATCGAGGGGCTGGTCGAGCAGTCCGGCGGCTTCGGCACCTTCCTCATGCTCGGCCACGATTGGGCCGACCCCGCCGCGACGCTCGAGTCGTACCGGCTGTTCGCCCGCGAGGTCATCCCGCACTTCCAGGGTCAGCTGGCAGCCCCCCGAACCTCGCACGAGTGGGCGACGGCCAAGCGGGGCGAGCTGTTCGGGGCCGCCGGCCACGCCATCCTCAACGCCATCACGAGCCACGTCGAGGAGAAGGCCGCCGATGCCGCGCCGCCGGCACCGGTCGGTGCGGACGGGGCGGAGGCCTGATGCGCGCCGCCGTGCTCCGCGAGGGCCAGATGCTGGTCCGCGACGACGTCCCCGAGCCCGAGCCTCAGCTCGGCCAGGTGCTCGTGCAGGTGAAGGCGTGCGGGATCTGCGGCTCGGACCTGCACTTCGTCCGCCACGGCGAGGTCATGGTGGCGGCGGGCGACGAGATGGAGGGTCTGCCCGACTTCGGCGACGCCCGGCTGGACCTCGGGCGGGACGTGTTCATGGGCCACGAGTTCTCGGCCGAGGTGCTCGAGGCCGGGCCCGACACCGTCGCACCTGCCCCCGGCACGCTGGTGACCTCGGTGCCGATCGTGCTGACGATGACCGGCGTGCGGAACCTGGCGTACAGCAACGAGATGCTGTCGGGCTACGGCGAGCGGATGCTGTTGTCAGCGCCGCTGCTGGTCGAGGTGCCGAACGGCCTCGACCCGCGCCACGCCGCGCTCACCGAGCCGACGGCCGTCGGCCTGCACGCCGTGAACCGGTCCCGCATCGAGACGGGCGAGGGCGCCCTCGTGTTGGGATGCGGCCCCGTGGGGCTCGCCGTCGTGGCCGTGCTGGCCCAGCGGGGAATCGAGCCGATCGTGGCCGCCGACTTCTCGCCGGCCCGCCGAGCGATGGCGGCCGCGCTGGGGGCGCACGAGGTGGTCGACCCCGCGGTCGAGCCGGCGTTCGACGCCTGGGCCCGGGCCGGCGGGGGCCGGCAGCTCGTGGTCTACGAGGCGATCGGCGTGCCCGGCATCATCGCCGACGTCCTGCGGCGGGCGCCGCGGCTGACCCGTCTGCTCGTCGTGGGCGTGTGCATGGAGAGCGACACGATCAACCCCTACCACGGCATCGCCAAGGAGCTGACGATCGACTTCTCGTTCGGTTACGACCCGATGGAGTTCGCGTCGTGCCTGCGGTCGATCGCCGAGGGAGAGCTGGACCTGACCCCGATGGTCACGGGTGAGGTCGACCTCGACGGCGTGCCGGGGGCGTTCGAGGCGCTGTCGCGACCCGACGAGCACTGCAAGATCATGGTCGTGCCCTGAGGCCGAGACCACGCAGTGGTCGAGACGGTGCGCCGGTTCAGACCATGACGCCCAGGTTCGCCTCGTGGTGCTCGACCATGAACCGCACCAGGTTGGGCAGGTAGTCGGGCACCGCGGGGCAGGCGACGCCGCTCCCGGCCAGGTCGGCGTCGGTCTGGGCGGTGTCGTAGTGGGTGGGGTGGACGAAGTACTCGACCGCGTCGGCCGGGATGCCGACGTAGCGCGCCAGCGGGCCGACGTTTGCGAGCGCCCACGTCGTGAGCTTGCGGGGGAGCGGGACCCGGACGCCCCGCCGACCGGTGGCCCGGCACATCTCGGTCAGCAGGTCGTCGACGGTGAGCGCTCGGGGGTCGGCGAGCTGGTAGGTGCGGCCGACCGAGGTGCCGAGCCCCGAGAGGTGCTCGATGGCGTCGATCACGAAGTCGGACGGCACCATGTTGAACCGCACCATCGTCGGGTCGCCGACGAGCGGCACCAGGGCGAACCGCTCGGGCTGGCGCAGCAGCCACTGCAGCAGGAAGTAGGGCCCGTCGAACTTCTGGGTGTCGCCGGTGCGGGAGTCACCGACGACGATGGCCGGCCGGTACACCGAGGTCGGCATCCCGGCTGCCCGGCCCTCGGCCACCAGCACCTCGGCGAGGAACTTGGTCTCCTCGTAGAAGTTGTTGAACGCTTGGCCCACGTCGAGGTCGGACTCGTGGAACGGCCCGCAGTGCCGCCCGCTGACGTAGCAGGTGCTGACGTAGTGGTGGCGACGCAGGTCGGGGCAGCCCTCGGCGAACCGCAGGACGTGGCGCGTGCCCTCGACGTTCACCCGCATCCCCACGTCGCGCGGCACGCCGAGGTCGTACACCGCGGCGAGGTGCCACACCTCGGTGACCTCGGCCGCCAGGCGCGTTCCCTCGGCGAGACCGAGACCGGGCTCGGTGAGGTCGCCCGCCACGAGCTCGATCCGCCCGCGGAGGCCCGGGTCGGCCGCCTCGAGCGCCGCCAGCCGCTCCTTGGCCAGGGCCTCGAACTTCGGTTGCACGAGGCACGCGGCGCGCGCCTCGGGGCGCGCCCCAGCACCCGGGGCAACAGGCGCGAGCCGAGGAAGCCGGGGAACCCGGTGAACAGGACGGTGCCAGTGGTCGCCGCGACGGTCATCTCCGCTGTCTAGCCCCTCGCCGCCCGCAGGGCACGAGGACCACCGGCGCCCGCCGCGCCGGGACACGAGGTGACCGACATCACGGGCCGCCCGTACCGGTGGCCACAGACGCCATCGCCCGGCGGGCGCACGATCGTCGCGGACCCGACGATGGGAGGGCGACATGGACGCCACCGACGTCGACAGGAAGGACCGCGCACGCTCGTGGAGGACGGTGGCCGCCGGCGGCGCGGTGGCCGCGGTCGTCGCCGTGACCTCCTCGCTGGGCTGGTGGGACGGGTCGGGCCGGACCGAGGAACGCGCGCCAGACGTCGAGGTCGTCGGCGCCGCGCCGGCCGGAGACGAGGCCCCGGACCCCGCGCCGGGCCCCGCGGCGTCGTGCACGCCGGGCGGGGCCGAGTCCGTCGCGACCGGTGGTGACGGGGGGACACCCAACCCGTGGGCCGCGGGCAACGAGGCGGCCCGCCGGTGGCTCGACGCGCACCCACAGGATGCGCCCGGCGGCGGCTGAGCGGACCTACACTGGGGTGTCACTTCTCGGGGGCCGCCCCCTGGGTTCGGGCCTGCGTCGCTGACCAGGCGTCGCAGGTTGCTGCTCGTGCGCGGGCACCCGTAGGATGACCCGTCGGTCTTTGACGCGCAGCGCGCGTCGGCCGCGTTCGCCCCCTGAGGTCCCCTGAGTTTCCACGACAGTCGTCGTTCGCGAGGTTTCGAGTGCCCACCATCCAGCAGTTGGTCCGCAAGGGCCGCAAGTCCAAGACGGCGAAGGCGAAGACGCCGGCGCTGAAGGGCGCGCCCCAGCGGCGCGGGGTGTGCACCCGCGTGTTCACCAACACGCCGAAGAAGCCCAACTCGGCGCTCCGCAAGGTGGCCCGCGTGCGCCTCAACAGCGGCATCGAGGTCACCGCCTACATCCCCGGCGAGGGCCACAACCTGCAGGAGCACTCGATCGTGCTCGTGCGTGGCGGCCGCGTGAAGGACCTGCCGGGCGTCCGCTACAAGATCATCCGCGGCACCCTCGACACCGCCGGCGTGCGCGACCGCAAGCAGGCCCGCAGCCGCTACGGCGCCAAGAAGGAAAGCTGATCCGATGCCCCGCAGAGGTGCTGCCCCCCGCCGCCAGCTGATGCCCGACCCCGTCTACAAGTCGGTGCTGGTCACGCAGGTGACCAACAAGGTGCTCATGCACGGCAAGAAGACCACCGCCGAGTCGATCGTGTACGACGCGCTCGAGCTCGTCGGCCAGAAGACCGACGGCGACGCCCTCGCCGCCCTCAAGCGCGCGGTCGACAACGTGAAGCCGCAGCTCGAGGTCAAGAGCCGGCGCGTCGGCGGCGCCACCTACCAGGTCCCGGTCGAGGTGCGCGCCCAGCGGGCCAACACGCTCGCCATCCGGTGGATCACCGGCTTCGCCCGCGGCCGCCGCGAGCGCACCATGGCCGAGCGCCTCGCCGCCGAGCTCCTCGATGCCAACAACGGCATCGGCAGCTCGGTCAAGCGCAAGGAAGACATGCACAAGATGGCCGAGTCCAACAAGGCCTTCGCGCACTACCGCTGGTAGCCCCCAACCACCACTGGGGGGTGCGCCCCCCGAGGCGCAATCCCCAGACGACCGGGCTGCTCAGCTCGGTCGTCGCCATGTCGAGCGAGAGACGAAGAGGATGACAAAGCGCAGCCAGCCGCTCGAGCGGGTCCGCAACATCGGCATCATGGCCCACATCGACGCGGGCAAGACCACGACGACCGAGCGGATCCTGTACTACACGGGCCGCACCTACAAGATCGGTGAGGTCCACGAAGGCGCCGCCACCATGGACTGGATGGTCCAGGAGCAGGAGCGCGGCATCACCATCACGTCGGCCGCCACGACGTGCTTCTGGAACGGCACCCAGATCAACATCATCGACACGCCCGGCCACGTCGACTTCACGGTCGAGGTCGAGCGGTCCCTGCGCGTCCTCGACGGGGCCGTCGCCGTGTTCGACGGCGTCGCCGGCGTCGAGCCCCAGACCGAGACCGTCTGGAAGCAGGCGGACAAGTACCGCGTCCCGCGCATGTGCTTCGTCAACAAGATGGACCGCCTGGGCGCCGACTTCTACGCCGCGCTGGAGTCCATCAAGGACCGCCTCGGCGCCAACACCGCCGTGGTCCAGCTGCCCATCGGGGCCGAGGGCCACTACAAGGGCGTCATCGACCTCGTCACCATGCAGGCGCTGGTCTGGCTCGACGAGGACCTCGGGGCCAAGTGGGAGGTCCGCGAGATCCCCGAGGACCTGAAGGCCCAGGCCGACGAATACCGGCAGGAGCTCATCGACGTCCTGTCGAGCTTCGACGAGAACATCCTCGAGAAGTACGTCGGCGAGGAGGAGATCACGGTCGACGACCTGCAGGGCGCGTTGCGCGCCGGCACCATCGCCAACGAGATCGTGCCCGTGCTCAACGGCAGCGCGTTCAAGAACAAGGGCGTCCAGCCGCTGCTCGACGCCATCGTCGCCTATATGCCCAGCCCGGTCGACCTACCTCCGGTCACCGGTCTGTCGGTCAAGGGCCACGAGGAGGTCGAGCGCAAGCCGTCCGACGACGAGCCGTTCGCCGCGCTGGCGTTCAAGATCATGTCCGTCCCCCACGATCGGCAAGCTCACGTACTTCCGCGTGTACTCGGGCACGCTCGAGAAGGGCTCGCAGGTCGTGAACACGACCACGGGCTCGAAGGAGCGCGTCGGCCGCATCCTGCAGATGCACGCCAACCATCGCGAGGACGTCGACGCGGTCATGACCGGCGACATCGCCGCCGGCATCGGCCTCAAGAACACGCGCACGGGCGACACGCTCACCACCCCGGGCGCCGAGATCACCCTCGAGCAGCTCGAGTTCCCCGAGCCGGTCATCCACGTCGCGGTCGAGCCGAAGACCAAGGTCGACCAGGAGAAGATGTCGAAGGCGCTGCAGACCCTCTCCGAGGAGGACCCGACGTTCCAGGTCCGCACCGACGAGGACACCGGGCAGACCGTCATCTCGGGCATGGGCGAGCTCCACCTCGAGGTCATCGTCGACCGCATGCTGCGCGAGTTCCGCGTCGACGCCACGGTGGGCAAGCCGCAGGTGGCCTACCGCGAGACCATCACGCAGACCGTCGACAAGGTCACCTACACCCACAAGAAGCAGACCGGTGGCTCGGGCCAGTTCGCCGAGGTGACCATCAGGATGGAGCCGTCCGGCCCCGGCGGCGGGTACGAGTTCATCGACAAGATCACCGGCGGGCGCGTGCCGCGGGAGTACATCCCCGCGGTCGACGCCGGCATCCAGCAGTCGCTCGACGCCGGCGTGCTCGCGGGCTACCCCACGGTCGACATCCGGGTGACCCTGCTCGACGGCAAGTACCACGACGTCGACTCGTCCGAGATGGCGTTCAAGATCGCCGGCTCGATGGTGTTCAAGGACGCGGCCCGCAAGGCCAAGCCCGTCTTGCTCGAGCCCATCATGGCGGTCGAGGTCGTCACGCCCGAGGACTACATGGGCGACGTCATCGGCGACCTGAACAGCCGGCGCGGCCGGGTCGGCGGCATGGAGCAGCGCGGCAACAGCCAGGTGGTGAGCGCCCAGGTGCCCTTGTCCGAGATGTTTGGTTACGCTACCGACCTGCGGTCGCGCACTCAGGGTCGTGCGACCTACACGATGCAGTTCCACAGCTACCAGCAGACCCCTGCCTCGGTGCAGGAGGAGATCGTCGCCCGAGTCCGCGGCGAGTAGCTGTCCGTCACTCCCATTAATCCGTCACGCTCAACAGAGGATCCACATAGTCATGTCCAAGGCAAAGTTCGAGCGGAACAAGCCGCATCTGAACATCGGGACCATGGGTCATATCGACCATGGGAAGACGACGTTGACGGCGGCGATCACGAAGGTGTTGGCGGAGCAGAACCCGAATGTGGAGGTGATGGCGTTCGATCAGATCGACAAGGCGCCGGAGGAGAAGCAGCGGGGGATCACGATCAATATCTCGCATGTGGAGTATGAGACGCCGAAGCGTCATTACGCGCATGTGGATATGCCGGGTCATGCGGATTACATCAAGAACATGATCACGGGTGCGGCGCAGGTGGATGGGGCGATTCTGGTGGTGGCGGCCACGGATGGTCCGATGCCGCAGACGCGTGAGCATGTGTTGTTGGCGCGGCAGGTGGGTGTGCCGTCGATCGTGGTGGCGTTGAACAAGGTCGACATGGTCGATGACGAGGAGCTTCTCGAGTTGGTCGAGATGGAGGTGCGGGAGCTTCTGTCGGAGTACGGGTTCCCGGGTGATGACATCCCGGTGGTGCGGGTGTCGGCGTTGAAGGCGTTGGAGGGTGATCCGGAGTGGACGCCGAAGATCGTCGAGTTGATGGACGCGGTGGATGAGTACGTGCCGGAACCGGCGCGTGATCTGGACAAGCCGTTCTTGATGCCGATCGAGGATGTGTTCTCGATCACGGGTCGGGGGACGGTGGTGACCGGGAAGATCGAGCAGGGTGTGGTGCACGTCTCGGATGAGATCGAGATCGTGGGGATCCGCCCGACGGCGAAGACCACCTGTACCGGGGTGGAGATGTTCCGCAAGTTGCTCGATGAGGGCCAGGCGGGCGACAACGTGGGTGTGTTGTTGCGGGGCACGAAGAAGGAAGAGGTGTCGCGTGGGCAGGTCCTGGCCAAGCCGGGGAGCATCACGCCGCACACGAACTTCGAGGCCCAGGTGTATGTGTTGACCAAGGAAGAGGGTGGCCGGCACAAGCCGTTCTTCACGAACTACCGGCCCCAGTTCTACTTCCGGACCACCGATGTGACCGGCACGATCCAGTTGCCCGACGGGGTGGAGATGTGCATGCCGGGTGACAACACCGAGATGACCGTCGAGTTGATCGCGCCGATCGCGATGGACGAGGGCCTGTTGTTCGCCATCCGCGAAGGTGGCCGCACCGTCGGCTCCGGACGCGTCACCAAGATCCTCAAGTAGCACGTCCGGCGGGGTTGCGCAGCGCAGCCCCGCCTCCCTCTCTCCGTCATCCGACTCTGGCCGGCCATCGAGGCCGGCCAGAGTCGCGCCCGGCGCGTTGTCGAGAGCGTTGACGTAGCGGGGTGGGCGGGGCACGATCGGTGCGGCGGCAGAGGGGCACGGAGGCGGGCACATGACGCGACTGGTCGAGCTGGACGAGCTCGCGACGATCGAACGGGCCGTGCAGGAGGTCGTGCCCGCCGACAGTCCCGACGCCAACCGGCCCATCGAGCCCGTCGTGATCTCGCCGGGCATCGCCAAGCCGCCGCAGATCACCGAGCCGAGCCGGTTCTTCAACCCCGAGGATCCCGCCAACCCACCGCGCATCCGGCTCGAGCGCGTGTTCCAGGACGGGCGTGAGCGGTTCACGCTCGAGCAGCCGGTCGGTTACTGGGACGAGCAGGTCGGCGCGGTGATCGTGCCCGACAACCTCAAGGGGTTCGACACCGACCTCACGTCGGTCACGCGGTTCTTCACCTGGCTGGTGTCGACGACGGGGGTCCACCTGCCGGCGGCGCTCGTCCACGACGGCCTCATCCCCGGGCGCACGGCCGGTTCGTCGTACGTGGCGGGCCAGGAGATCGACCGCGTCACCGCCGACCGCATCTTCCGCAGCGGCATGCACGACCTCGGGACGTCGTGGCTGCTGCGGTGGTTGATCTGGGCCGCGGTGGCCACGGCCACGATGGTGAGCGGGCCCGACGAGGTCTGGCGGAAGCGGTTGGCCGTGGGGACCACGGTGGCGATCGTGGTGGTGCTGGGCGTTCTCGCCACGATCGACCTGTTCGACTGCCGCGAGATCCTCCCGTGGATGGGAGACCGACCGCTCTGGCAGGAGGTCGTCTTCGGTGCCGCGGTGGCCGTGGTGATCCCGGCCCTGCTGTCTGTGCTCTGGTGGGAGCAGTGGCGCGCCGGGGTGCTGATCGGCGTGGCGCTGGCCCTGATGCTCCACGTGACCGTGGCGCTCGTGCTCGTGTACTCGGTGTTCGCAGCCATCGACGCCGCCTTCAGCGGTCGCCCCGACCGGGTGCTGCGGTGGGGTGCCGTGGCCGTGGGGGTGACGGCGGTCTTGGTCGCGATCGGGTTGTGGGCGTGTTGAGGCTGCAGCCGCGCTGAGGACCTCGGAGGCGCCGCCGGGCCGAGGCGCACCATGTCAGTGATCACTGCAATCGGCATTGACTCCTCGTGACCGCGCCGGGATACTGCCGACATGTCATGGGGGAGGGGACGGCTGGCCGGCATCGTCGGCGCGGCCGTGATCGTGCTGGTGTCGACCGGGTGCATCCGAGACGTGGGCCTGCCGCCGGGGCTCGACACCGCCCGCGCGGTGGCGGTCAACGCGCGTGGGGATGCGATCGTGGACGGGTACGACTCGGCGCTCGGCCGTGACGGGTTCGTCCTCACGCTCGCGGGCGAGTGGACCCAGCCGGGGACCGATGCCCCCGGTCTCGACGTGACCTCGATCCGGTACGAGGCGATCAACGAGCAGGGCGCCGTCGTGGGCGATCTCTCCCTCTCGCACGACAACCCGACCAACCCGCAGCGGGGCAACGACATGCAGTTCGTCTGGGATCCCGCCCGCGGGCTCCGGGAGATCGGGCTGAACGGCGGCAACCGCGTCAACCCGGTCGACATCGCCGACGACGGGGCGATCGCCGCCCACGGCCATGTCGGAACTGTGTGGTTCGGCAGCTATCGGGGGTACCTGGTCGACGGGGAGACCTTGGCCCGACGTGAGCTGGGTCCGCTCGTCCTCGGTGGCTCGTCGTGGGCCTCGGCCGTCAACACGCGTGGCGAGGTGGCGGGCACGTCGGGAGGCCGGTACGTCCTGTGGGCCCCGCCGCTCTACTGGCCGGTGGCGCTCACGCCGGCCACCGCGACCGACCACACCGACCCCCGGTACATCGACCTCAACGATCGCGGCGAGGTCGTGGCGACGGTCCTCGCCCCTCTACCCGAGCGCATGCACGGGCTCTACTGGGACGCCCAACGGACCGTCACCCGCATGCCCGACGGCTTCCTCCCCGAGGCGATCGACGACGACGGCACCGTGGTCGGGGCGGTGTGGAGACTACCGGCGACGAGTGGTGAGACCGTGTCGGCGCCCCGCGCCGCGACGTGGCGGCCGGGCGATGCTGCCGCCACGCTCCTCACCGCGGACCCCGACAGACCGGACTCGGTGGCCGCGGGGATCGCCGGCGACCACATCGTGGGATGGCACGCCCCCGCCGGCGCGCCCTGGGCCGACGAGAACACGCCGGTGCGGTGGGCCCGCTGAGCCCGTGGGGTTGGCGGATCGGTGGCCGGTGCCGGTAGCCTGGCTCGTCGCCCTTCCCGGGGCATCCGTTCCTTGAAAAGCGAGCTGAGATGGCTGAGAAGCAGAAGATCCGCATTCGCCTGAAGGCGTACGACCACGAGGTCATCGACCAGTCGACGAAGAAGATCGTCGAGACCGTCCTGCGCACGCAGGCCACGGTCCGGGGTCCGATCCCGCTGCCCACCGAGAAGCATCGCTTCACGGTCATCCGCTCGCCGCACAAGGACAAGGACAGCCGCGAGCACTTCGAGATGCGCATCCACAAGCGCCTGCTCGACATCTTGGAGCCCAGCCCCAAGACCGTCGACTCGCTGCAGCGCATCGAGTTGCCCGCCGGCGTCGACATCGAGATCAAGATCCAGCAGGCGTAGGCCGCTCGGCCTTCCTGCTCACCCGGGCGGCACCTCGAGGGTGCCGCCCGTTGCGCGTCACGACGCCGGCTCGCCCACCGCGGCGATCATGGCGTCGGCCGCCCAGGCCTCGTGCTCGGCGCCCGTCCGCCTGAGATGCCAGACGGACGGACGCCGGAGCGGAGGGTTCGGGCCGGTCAGCCCGTGCGGGTGATGCGGTCCTGCGGCCCGGGAGCGACGCCGCCGGGCGTGGCCGTCAGGTAGTCCTCGAGGGCGTCGAGGTCCACGGCGCCGCCGAGGCGGTCGGTGCCCCCGTTGAGCACCGCGAAGCCGTCGCCACCGGTGGCGAGGAAGCTGTTGACCGTCACCCGGTAGGTCGTCGCCGCGTCGACCGGCACGCCGCCGATGGCGATCGTGGTGGGGTCGACGGCGTTGGCGGTCGCGCAGTCGGCCGAGCCGACGGCCGCTGCGTTCCAGGTGTAGGCGAACCCGACCGAGGGCTGCAGGACGCGAGGCGCCACGGCGTTGATGCCGCAGAACTGCTGCTCGAGCATCGTCTCGATCTGCGCTCCGGTCAGCGTCATCGTCACCAGGCTGTTGCCGAAGGGCTGGACGGTGAACGCCTCTTCGTAGGTGACGTTGCCGTCGCCCTCGGCGCCGCTCGCCGCGAACTGCAGGTCGGCGCGGATGCCGCCGGGGTTCATGAACGCCACCTGGGCCTCACCGAGACCCGCCGGGGTGGTGGCCGCCAGCTGGCTGTCCGCGATCACGTCGCCGAGCGCCGACTCTCCGGCCGCGTTCGTCGTGCGGGTGATGTCGGCGGTGATCGAGCCGATCACGCGGTTGGCCAGCGGGTCGCTGATGGCGTCGTAGCGGGCGATCAGCTCGGTGATCGGCGACGACGGTGTCACCGTGCGGGTGACGATCTGGTTGTTCACCGTGATCGACGTGATGTCCTTCGACCGCCGGTCGATCGTCAGGTCCATGTCGGTCACGAGGCGGCCGAACGACGCGGCGCTGGTGACCGGCTTGCCGTCGATCACGCAGTTGTACGCCTGGTGGGTGTGGCCGCTGATGACGGCGTCGACCTCGTCGTCGAGGCGGTTCACGATGTCGACGATCGGGCCCGAGATGCCGGTGCAGCCGTTGTAGCCGCCGCCCGTCGTGACGCCGCCTTCGTGCAGCAGGATCACGATGTTGTCGACGCCGCGGCGCTTCAGGTGCCGGACGAGCGCGTTGGCGGTGTCGGCCTCGTCGAGGAAGTCGAACCCGGCCACGCCCTCGGGCGTGACGATCGTGGGCGTGCCCTCGAGGGTCATGCCGATGAAGGCGACCTTGGTGTCCGCGTCGAACTCCTCGACCGCATAGGCGGGGAAGAGCGTGTCGCCGGTCTCGTGGGAGACCACGTTGGCGGCGAGGAACTCGAAGTCGGCGCCGTCGAAGTCGTTGCCGTCGAGGCACCCGTCGACCGGGTGGCAGCCGCCCTCCTGCAGGCGCAGCAGCTCGTCGGTGCCCTCGTCGAACTCGTGGTTGCCGACGGCGTTCAGGTCGAGGCCGATCTCGTTCATGGCCTCGACGGTCGGCTCGTCGTGGAACAGCGCGGACAGCAGCGGGCTGGCGCCGACGAGGTCGCCGGCCGAGACCACGACCGTGTTGTCGGGGTTGGTCGCCTCGAGGTCGGCGACGTGGGTGGCGAGGTACTCGGCCCCGCCGGCGTCGATCCCCTCGATGCGTCCGCTGGACCCGGCGGGGGGCGCCAGGTTGCCGTGGAAGTCGTTGAGGCCGAGGATCTGCACCTCGACCGGGGGCCGGTCGTGGCCTCCGCCACCACCGCCGCCACCGCCGGGCAGGCCCGGCTGCCCGCAGGCGACGAGGGCGCCGCCGACGACGAGCAGACCCAGGATCCGTGAGGAACGAGAGAGTGACACTGCGGGGAGCTCCTTGGTCGGGAGGTGGACGGGGTCGGGTGACGCGCCGGCCACGGGCCGAAGGCGGGTCAGGTTAGGCACGGGTTGTGACGCCGACGGGCGCCGGGCGTGGCCGGGCGGTTACGGGAGTGTGACTTCTGTCCCAGCGGGGCATCATCCGGCGTCGACCTCCGTCACGCGCAGGATCGCGTCGCCGCAGGCATCGGCGACCAGGCCCGTGGGCCTGCCGGTGACGGTGATCTCGGTGCCGGGTTCCATCTCGGCAGATCCCCCGAGCGCCCACCGGACCCCACGGGCGTCGAGGACGACGCCCGCGACCAGGGTCACCGTGCCGGTGACGTGCCGAGCGTCGCGGCGGGTCGCGACGGTGGTGACGGCGACGAGCCACGCCGAGCGCCACCAAGCCTGCGATGGCTCTGCGGATGCGTTCGTTTCCAGTGGACTCCGGAACCGGGTGATGGTCCCGGGCGGCGGCCTCGAGCCGACATCCACCAGCCGCAGCACGGCCCCCAGCGGTCCGAGGTGTGCGGCACCCTAGAGCAGTCCGTCCAGCCGAACCAGGGCCGACTTTGCGAGCTGCCCAGCAGGTGAGGGCGAGATGGCGCAGAGCGCGTACTCGTGCCTCCCTCGCGGTGGACGCCTCAGCTCTCGTCGAGGTCGTCCTGGCTGAGGTTGGACGAGATGCCGGTCTGCACGTCGAGCTCGGGGCCGTCGTCGGGCGCGAGGAACCACGCCTCGGACTCGGCGGCCTGCCGCTCGTCGGCGAGGTGGTCGAACGGATCGCGGCCTTTGCGCCCCGGCTTCTTCCGGCCGAACTGCATGGCCGGCGACCCTAGCGGAGCGGCACGGGGCGTGCCCGCGGTTCAGTGGTGACGCCGCCACGAGCCGTCACGGAACGCTCGAGGTTGGCCCTGGTGGTCAGGCGTGGCTATCATCTTCAGGCCGTGTGCAGGCCCGGACTCCCGGTGCCGGGCACCGGCGGTGCGGTGCGCACGACGTGCGCTGGCCGCCCCGAGATCTTGTCCAACTGACGTCCGCGCAGGCCCGTCCGCGGGAACCACGTGGCACAACCGAGAACAGCGCTCCGCCGGGCAGGTCCCGTGCGGAGCGTTCGCGTGAACCGTAGCCGTTCCGTGTCGCTCCGCCGTGGCAGCCGCCAGGCGTCGCGAGCGGGCACCAGGCAGAGAAAGACGTAGCCGCCATGGCCACAAGAGCGATCGTCGGCGAGAAGGTCGGCATGACGCAGGTGTGGGACGACGACAACCGCGTCGTGCCCGTCACCGTGCTGCGCGTGCGCCCCTGCCGCGTGGTCCAGGTCAAGACGAACGAGCGCGACGGGTACTCCGCGCTCCAGGTCACCTTCGGGCAGAAGAAGTCCTCCAAGCTCACCAGGCCCGTCGCCGGGCAGTACACCGCCGCCGGGGTCGACCCGGGCACCCGCCTCGTCGAGCTGCGCCTCGACGACGTGAGCGGCTACGAGGTCGGTCAGGAGATCGGCGCCGACGTCCTCTCGCAGGGCGAGCTGGTCGACGTGACCTCGGTGAGCAAGGGCAAGGGCACCGCCGGCGTCATGAAGCGCCACGGCTTCTCCGGCCTCGGCGCCAGCCACGGCGCCCACCGGGTCCACCGTGCGCCCGGCGCCATCGGCGCCTGCGCCACGCCGTCCCGGGTGTTCAAGGGCACCCGCATGGCGGGCCGGATGGGTGGCCAGAAGACCACCACCCTCAACCTCACCGTCGTCCAGGCCGACGCCGAGCGCGACCTGCTGCTGGTCAAGGGCGCCGTGCCCGGGCCGAAGGGCGGCATCGTCCTCGTCCGCGACGCGGCCAAGGCCGTGAAGGGGAAGTAAGGCGATGGCCACCCTCAAGCTCACGACCACCGCCGGCAAGGCGTCGAAGACCTCCGTCGACCTCGACGATGCCTTCTTCGACGTCCAGCCCAACCTCGCGGTGATGCACCAGGTCGTCACGGCCCAGCTCGCCGCCCGGCGCGCCGGCACCCAGTCGACCAAGACCCGCGCCGAGGTGCGCGGCGGCGGCGCCAAGCCGTGGCGGCAGAAGGGCACGGGCCGCGCCCGCCAGGGCTCGATCCGCGCTCCGCACTGGCGGGGCGGTGGCGTCACCCATGCGCCCAAGCCGCGCAGCTACAAGCAGCGCACGCCGAAGAAGATGATCCGCCTGGCGCTGGCGTCGGCGCTGTCCGACCGCCGCGCCGACGACAAGGTCATCGTGCTCGACGGCTGGGGCCTCGACACGCCCAGCACCAAGGGCGCGGTCGAGATGCTCGGCAAGCTCGGCGTCGAAGGCCGGATCCTCGTGGTGCTCGGGCGCGACGAAGCCGACGTCCCCGTCTGGAAGAGCCTGCGCAACCTGCAAGACGTGCACGTGCTCTCCGCGGGCGAGCTCAACGCCTACGACGTCCTGGTCAGCGACTGGGTCGTCTTCACGAAGGACTCGCTTCCTTCCGCACGCCGAACCGATACCGAAGCCGTCGCCGACAGTGTCGACGCATCGCGAGGCGTTGAAAGTGCCGAGCGAGGCGGCGCCGAAGGCGACGCTTCGAGCGAGGCAAAGGACGAGACATGAAGGACGCACGAGACGTCATCGTCGCTCCGGTCGTGAGCGAGAAGTCCTACGCACTGATGGAGGAGGGCATCTACACCTTCAAGGTGCACCCCACCGCCTCCAAGCCCGAGATCCGCGACGCGGTGCAGAGCATCTTCGGCGTCAGGGTCTCGAAGGTGAACACGCTCAACCGCAAGGGCAAGCGCAAGCGCAACCGCAAGACGTTCACCTACGGCTCGCGTCCCGACACCAAGCGGGCGATCGTCACCCTCGCCGAGGGCGAGACGATCGACCTCTTCCAGGATTGAGGCCAGGAACCATGGCACTCCGCAAGCGCAAGCCCACGAGCCCGGGCCGCCGGTTCCAGACCGTCGCCGACTTCGCCGAGGTCACCCGCGACCGTCCCGAGCGCTCGCTCGTCGAGAAGAAGTCCTCCACCGGTGGCCGCAACGTGCACGGCCGCAAGACCGCGCGCCACCGCGGCGGCGGCCACAAGCAGCGGTACCGCGTCATCGACTTCCGTCGCCACAAGGACGGCGTGCCCGCCGTGGTGGCCGCCGTCGAGTACGACCCCAACCGCTCGTGCCGCATCGCGCTGCTCCACTACCTGGACGGCGAGAAGCGCTACATCCTGGCGCCCCGCGGCCTGGCCGTGGGCGACCGCCTGCAGTCCGGCCAGGGCTCCGAGATCCGTCCCGGGAACGCCCTCCCGCTGCGCTACATCCCGGTCGGTACCACCGTGCACAACATCGAGCTGCAGCCCGGCGGCGGCGGCAAGCTGGCCCGCTCGGCCGGCTCGTCGGTCGTCCTGCTGGCCAAGGAGGGTGCCTACGCCACCCTCCGCCTGCCCTCGACCGAGATGCGCCGCGTGGCGATCGACTGCCGGGCCACCATCGGCGAGGTCGGCAATGCCGAGCACGAGCTCATCAAGGTGGGCAAGGCCGGCCGCAACCGGTGGAAGGGCGTGCGCCCGCAGACCCGCGGCGTGGCCATGAACCCCGTCGACCACCCGCTCGGTGGTGGCGAGGGCAAGTCGTCGGGTGGTCGCCATCCGGTGTCGCCGTGGGGCCAGCCCGAGGGCCGCACCCGCAAGAAGAACAAGTCGTCCGACCGTCTGATCGTGCGTCGCCGCCGTACCCGCGGCTCGCGGAGGTAACCCACAGTGCCGCGCTCCCTCAAGAAGGGCCCCTTCGTCGACGAGCACCTGCTCCGCAAGGTCGACGCCCTCAACTCGAAGAACGAGAAGAAGGTCATCAAGACCTGGTCGCGTCGGTCGACGATCATCCCCGACATGGTCGGCCACACGGTGGCCGTGCACGACGGGCGCAAGCACGTCCCCGTGTACGTGACCGAGGCCATGGTCGGCCACAAGTTGGGCGAGTTCGCCCCCACCCGCACGTTCCGCTACCACGCCGGCATGGAGAAGGCCGCACGGGGGAGGCGGTGATGGTCTCCACCAAGACCAACGAGCGACCGGGCACGCGCGCCCAGGTCCGCCACGTGCGCATGTCCGCCAGCAAGGCCCGCGAGGTCCTCGACCTCGTGCGGGGCCTGCCGGTCGGCGAGGCCGCCGACGTGCTGCGCTTCACCGAGCGCGCCGCCAGCGAGGTCGTCGCCCGCTGCCTGGCGTCGGCCATCGCCAACGCCCAGCACAACGACGAGCACGATCCCGAGACCCTCTACGTCGCGGCCTGCTACGCCGACGAGGGCCCCACGCTCAAGCGCTGGCGCCCCCGGGCCCGCGGCCGGGCGACGCGCATCCGCAAGCGGATGTGCCACATCACGATCATCGTCAGCCCCATGCCGGCCGAGATGGCGGCCAAGGTCGAGGCCAAGCAGGCCGCGGGCGCTCCTGCCGCCGGCGGTCGCCGCCGCCGGGGCGCCGCCGAGTCCCGCCGGGCGCGCGTCGCCCGCAGCCGGGGCGAGCAGGTGGCCGAGGAGACCACGACCGAGGAGCCCACCGACGAGGTCGTCGAGGAGCCGACCGACGCGGTGGTCGAAGACGACGTGGTCGAAGACGAGGTGGTCGAGGACGAGCCCGCCACGGGCGAACCGACCGACGAGATGGTCGAGGAGGCCGAAGAGGCCGCCGAGGCCGAGGACGACACCACCGACGCCGTCGAGGACGACGCCGACGGCGACGAGGAGAGCAAGTAATGGGCCAGAAGGTCAACCCGTACGGGTTCCGCCTCGGCGTCACCACCGACTGGAAGTCGCGCTGGTTCGCCGACCGCGAAGAGTACAGCGACAACGTCATCCAGGACTGGAAGATCCGCGACTACCTGATGACCCAGCTGCCCCACGCAGCCATCAGCCGTGTCGAGATCGAGCGCACCCGCGATCGCCTCCGGGTCGACGTGCACACCGCCCGCCCGGGCATCGTGATCGGTCGGCGTGGCAGCGAGGCCGACCGCCTCCGCGGTGGGCTGGCCAAGATCACCGGCAACCCCAAGGTGCAGCTCAACATCCAGGAGATCAAGCAGCCCGAGCTCGACGCCGCCCTCATCGCGCAGGGCGTCGCCGACCAGCTCGCGGCGCGGGTCGCTTTCCGCCGGGCCATGAAGCGGGCCGTGCAGAACGCCCAGAAGGCCGGCGCCCAGGGCATCCAGGTGCAGTGCTCGGGCCGCCTCGGTGGCTCCGAGATGGCCCGCACCGAGAGCTACCGCGAGGGCCGGGTCCCCCGGCACACGCTGCGCGCCGACATCGACTACGGCTTCCGCGAGGCCCGCACCACCGCCGGTCGCATCGGCGTGAAGGTGTGGCTCTACAAGGGCGACGTCCTCCCTTACAAGGCGCAGACCTCCGAGAAGATCTCCCGCGAGGCGGCCATGGCCGTGGGCGAGACCTCGGGTGGGGGCCAGCCCGACAGCAAGCGGGTCGTGTCGTCGTCCGCCGGCCGGCGCCGCCCCGAGGGTGCGCCCGACGAGGCGGTCGCCGCCGAGAACGAGCCCCTCATCAAGGAGGCCGATCCCGAGCTCGAGCGCCTGCTGGCGGAAGAGGAAGAGATCGAGCGCCGCACGCACGAGCACCACGAGACCCCCCACTTCCGGCCGGGAGACGAGTGACATGCTGATGCCGCGCAAGGTCGCGCACCGCAAGCACCACCGCGGTCGGATGAGGGGCCCCGCCAAGGGCGGGACCGAGGTCACCTTCGGCGAGTACGGCATCCAGGCCCTCGAGCCCGGGTGGATCACCGCCCGCCAGATCGAGGCCGCCCGTATCGCCATGACCCGCCACATCAAGCGTGGCGGCAAGGTGTGGATCAACGTCTTTCCCGACAAGCCGGTCACCCAGAAGCCGGCCGAGACCCGCATGGGCTCGGGCAAGGGCAACCCCGAGAAGTGGGTCGCCGTGGTCAAGCCCGGCCGGGTGCTGTTCGAGCTGTCGTACCCCGACGCCGAGATCGCCCGGGCCGCCATCAACCGTGCCATCCAGAAGCTGCCGATCAAGGCCCGCTTCGTGACCAAGGAAGAAGGTCTGTAAACGATGGCCAAGACCAGCTTCCACGACCTCGACGACGGCACGCTCGTCGACCAGGTGGCCGAGACGAAGGACCAGCTGTTCAAGCTGCGCTTCCAGCTCGCCACGGGTCAGCTCAGCAACTACGCCCGCATCGGCGAGGTGCGCAGGGACATCGCCCGGCTCGAGACCGAGCTGCGGGCCCGCGAGATCGCGGCCGCCGAGGCGCTCGAGACCGAGGAGAACGCGTGATGGCAGAGCACCACCACCACCGAGCGGGCCGCCCGCAAGGTGCGCGAGGGCATCGTCGCCTCCACGACCATGGACAAGACCGCGGTCGTCGTCGTGACCACCCGCAAGCCGCACCCGCTCTACAAGAAGACGATGGTCCGCACGAGCCGGCTCTACGCGCACGACGAGAACAACGAGCTGCGCCCCGGCGACCGCGTCCGCATCGTCGAGACCCGGCCGCTGTCCAAGCAGAAGCGCTGGCGCCTCGTCGAGATCCTCGAGAGGGCGAAGTAGTCGTGATCCAGCAGGAGAGCCGCCTCAAGGTGGCAGACAACAGCGGCGCCAAGGAGGTGCTCGTGATCAAGGTGCTCGGTGGCTCGCGCCGCCGGTACGCCTCGATCGGCGACGTCTTCGTGGCCACGGTCAAGGACGCCATCCCGGGCGCCGGCGTGCGCAAGGGCGACGTCGTCAAGTGCGTGGTCGTGCGCACCAAGAAGGAGCGGCGCCGCCCCGACGGCAGCTACATCCGCTTCGACGAGAACGCCGCCGTGCTCATCAACCCCGACCGCAACCCGCGCGGCACCCGCATCTTCGGGCCCGTCGGCCGCGAGCTGCGCGACAAGCGGTTCATGAAGATCGTCTCGCTCGCCCCGGAGGTCATCTGATGGCCGGCCTGAAGATCCGCAAGGGCGATCGCGTCCGCGTCCTGTCCGGCAAGGACAAGGGCAAGGAGGGCGAGGTCATGAGGGCCCTGCCCCGCGAGGGCAAGGTCATCGTCGACGGCGTCAACGTCGCCCGCAAGAGCCAGCGCCCCACCCGGACCACCCAGCAGGGCGGGATCATCGACAAGGACATGCCCATCCAGGTGTCCAACGTCGCCCTGGTCTGCCCGTCCTGCGGGAAGCCGACCCGCGTGGGCTACACGATCGACAAGGCGGGCCAGAAGGCCCGCGTGTGCAAGAAGTGCGGAGGTGAGATCGCATGAGCAACGCAACGCAGGAGCGGGTGGCCCCCCGGTTGAAGGCCCGCTACGACGAGACGCTGCGGGCCCAGCTCCAGGACGAGCTCGGCCTCGGCAACGTCATGCAGGTACCGCGGCTCACCAAGGTCGTGATCAACATGGGCGTCGGCGCGGCCACCGGCCAGGCGTCGCTGCTCGAGGGCGCCGTGCGCGACCTCACGACGATCGCCGGTCAGAAGCCGGTGATCACCCGGGCGAAGAAGTCGATCGCCGGCTTCAAGCTCCGTGAGGGCAACGCCATCGGCACCAAGGTCACCCTGCGGGGCGACCGGATGTGGGAGTTCATGGACCGGCTGATCTCGATCGCCATCCCCCGCATCCGCGACTTCCGGGGTCTCAGCCCCCGGTCGTTCGACGGCAACGGCAACTACACGTTCGGCCTCACCGAGCAGCTCGTGTTCCCCGAGATCGACTACGACAGCATCGACCAGCCCCGTGGCATGGACATCACCATCGTCACGACCGCCAGCACCGACGCCGAAGGGCGTGCGCTACTGCTGGCCATGGGCTTCCCGTTCAAGCGCGAGGGCAACTAGTCATGGCGAAGAAAGCGCTCATCAACAAGCAGCAGCGCAAGCCGAAGTTCAAGGTCCGGGCGTACACCCGGTGCCGCCGCTGCGGGCGACCGCACGCGGTGTTCCGCAAGTTCGGCCTGTGCCGTATCTGCCTGCGCGAGCTGGCGCACGCCGGCGAGCTGCCCGGCGTGACCAAGGCGAGCTGGTGAGGGGAGACGCATCATGACCATGACCGACCCCATCGCCGACATGCTCACCCGCATCCGCAACGCCAACATCGCGATGCACGACGACGTGCGCATGCCGTCCTCGAAGCTGAAGGAGGCCCTGGCGGGCGTCCTGGCCTCCGAGGGCTACATCGAGGCGTTCGACGTCGAGGACAACGTCGACCGTCCCGGTCGCACGCTGCACGTGAGGATGAAGTACAGCCCCGAACGTGCCCGCACCATCTCGGGCATCAAGCGGGTGTCCAAGCCGGGCCTGCGCGTCTACTCGCCCTCCACCAAGGTCCCCCGGGTCCTCGGCGGGCTGGGCGTCGCGGTGCTCTCGACCAGCCAGGGTCTGCTGTCCGACCGTGAAGCGCGCAAGCGCAGGGTCGGCGGCGAGGTCCTGTGCTTCGTGTGGTGATCTGAGATGTCTCGCATCGGTAAGTCCCCCATCCCCGTGCCGTCGGGCGTCGACGTGTCGCTCGCCGGCCAGCACATCACCGTGCGCGGCCCCAAGGGCACCCTCGAGCGCGACATCCCCGGCGTCATCACCGTCCGCCAGGACGGCGAGACGCTGCTGGTCGAGCGCCCCGACGACGAGCGTCGCAACCGGGCCATGCACGGCCTGGTGCGCTCGCTGGTCAACAACATGGTCCAGGGCGTCACGCAGGGCTTCAGCAAGGAGCTCGAGATCGTCGGCGTCGGCTACCGGGCCACGGCCAAGGGATCGGGCGCCATGGAGCTCGCCCTCGGGTTCAGCCACCCGGTCAACATCACCGCCCCCGACGGCATCACGTTCGAGGTGCCCTCGCCCAACCGCATCGTCGTGTCGGGCATCGACAAGGAGACCGTGGGCCAGGTGGCCGCGGACATCCGAGCGTGGCGCAAGCCCGAGCCCTACAAGGGCAAGGGTGTCCGCTACGTGGGCGAGCACGTTCGCCGCAAGGCCGGCAAGGCAGGTAAGTAGCCATGAGCACCGCCAAGCAGAAGCGCGACGCCCGCATCCGGCGTCACACCCGAGTGCGGAAGCAGGTACGGGGGTCGGCCGAGCGGCCGCGCCTCGCCGTCTTCCGCTCCAACAGGCACATCTCGGCCCAGGTCATCGACGACCGCACCGGCAAGACCGTCGCCTCGGCGTCGACCCACGAGGCCGACCTCCGCGAGGGGTCGTCCAACCGCGACGCCGCCGCCAAGGTCGGTGCCCGGGTGGCCGAGCGCGCCAAGTCCGCCGGTGTCGAGCAGGTCGTCTTCGACCGGGGCGGCTTCCTCTACCACGGCCGGGTCGCGGCCGTGGCCGAGGGCGCCCGCGAAGCAGGATTGGAGTTCTGATGCCCAACGGACCTGGTGGCAACCGCGGTCCCCGTGATCGGCAGCCCCGCGAGCCGCGCGAGAACCCGCGCGCCTCGGGCGACGCCACTCTCCACGAGTCCCGCGTCATCAACATCAACCGCGTGGCCAAGGTGGTCAAGGGCGGTCGCCGCTTCTCGTTCACCGCGCTCGTGGTGATCGGCGACGGCAACGGCCGCGTCGGCCTCGGCTACGGCAAGGCCAAGGAGGTGCCCCTCGCCATCCAGAAGGGCACCGAGGAGGCCCGCAAGAACCTCTTCAAGGTCCCGCTGGCCGGCACGACGATCGTGCACCCGGTCACCGGCGAGACCGGTGCCGGGCGCGTGTTCATGAAGCCCGCGGCTCCCGGTACCGGCGTCATCGCCGGCGGGGCCGCCCGCGCCATCCTCGAAGAGGCCGGCATCCGCGACGTGCTCTGCAAGTCGCTCGGCTCGTCCAACCACATCAACGTCGCTCGGGCCACCATCGCCGGGCTCAAGGCGCTCAAGCGCCCCGACGAGGTGGCGAAGCTGCGCGGCAAGTCGCCCGAGGAGCTGTTCCCCGGCGCGCTCGTGCGGGCCTACCGCGAGAGCGAGCGGGCCCGGCTCGAGCCGGAGCAGGTCTGATGGCCGACATCACGGTCACGCAGATCAAGTCGTCGATCGGCACCAAGCCCAAGCACCGCGGCACGCTGCGGGCGCTGGGCCTGCGTGGCATCGGTCAGACGAACACGCTGCCCGACCGGCCCGAGATCCGCGGGATGATCGCCAAGGTCCCCCACCTGGTCAGGGTCGACGAGGCCCAGGAGAAGTAGTTCGATGGGAATCAAGGTCCACGATCTCAAGCCTGCCCCCGGGTCGAAAAAGCGCGGCAAGCGCGTCGGTCGCGGCATCGCGGGCAAGGGCGGCAAGACCGCCGGCCGCGGCACCAAGGGCCAGAAGGCGCGCGGCAACGTGCCCACCGGCTTCGAGGGCGGCCAGATGCCCCTGCACATGCGGGTCCCGAAGCTGCGCGGCTTCAACAACCCGTTCCGCGTCGAGTACCAGGCCGTCAACCTCGACACCATCGAGGCGTCCGAGCTCGACGAGATCACGCCCGAGTCCCTGCACGCCAAGGGCCTCACCGGCAAGGGCGCCCTCGTCAAGGTGCTGGGCCGGGGCGAGCTGTCGCGCAAGGTCACGGTCAGGGCCCACGCCTTCTCGAAGGCGGCCGAGGCCGCCATCACCGCGGCCGGTGGTTCGGTCGAGGTCCTGCCCCTTCCGTGGGGAGACCGGCGACCGCCGGCCAAGGGGAACCAGTTCGCGAACCGCTAAGGCCACGGTCACCAGGTAGTCATCCAGAGCACCGGGGCGCGATTGCGCCCCGGTGTCCGTTACCGGCAAGACTGGCTCGCACGCCAAAGGGCGTTCTCGGGTCGGTCGACGCCTCCCAAGGGGAACAGACGTGCTTTCCAGCCTGCGGAACATGTTCAGGGTCGCGGACCTCCGGAACAAGATCCTGTTCACGCTGGCGATCATCGCCATCTACCGCCTGGGCTCGTACGTGCCGGCGCCCGGCATCGACCTGGACCAGATCGAGCAGCTCAAGCGGCAGTCGGAAGAGTCGGGCGGCGTCCTCGCCTACCTGCAGCTCTTCTCCGGCGCAGGCCTGACCAACTTCGCCGTCTTCGCCCTGGGCGTCATGCCCTACATCACCAGCTCGATCATCATGCAGATCCTGACGGTGGTGATCCCCAAGCTGGAGGAGTGGCAGCAGCAGGGCGCGATCGGCCAGCGGAAGATCACGCAGTGGACCCGCTACCTGACCATCGCCATCGCGGTGCTGCAGTCGACCGCGCTCGCGTTCCTGTTCCACAACGGGGGCGGCGGCCTGCTGGGCGGGGCCAGCAACCCGACGAACGTCGACGTCCTGCCGAACTTCACCGCGCCGAGGGTCCTGCTCGTCGTGCTCGTGTTGACCGCGGGCACGGCCCTGCTGATGTGGCTGGGCGAGACCATCACCCAGCGGGGCATCGGCAACGGCATGTCGCTGCTGATCTTCGCCAGCGTGGTGTCGAGCATCCCGTCGCAGTTCGGGGCGATCAAGGCGACCCGGGGGTGGGGCCTGCTCGTCCCGCTGATCTTCCTGTTCATCGTGCTGCTGGTCGGCATCGTCATCGTGGAGAACGGTCAACGGCGCATCCCTGTGCAGTTCGCCAAGCGCGTGGTGGGCCGCCGCATGTACGGCGGCCAGAGCACCTACATCCCGCTGAAGGTCAACCAGTCGGGCGTGGTGCCCATCATCTTCGCCAGCTCGATGCTCTACCTGCCGCTGCTCATCACGCAGGTGCTGCCGTCCGACCCCGGCAGCTGGGGCGTGAGCGTGCAGCGCTGGGTGAACGACAACCTGGTGCAGCCCGACTCGTTCTTCTACATCGTCGTCTACGGCTTCCTGATCGTCGGCTTCGCGTACTTCTACACGGCGATCGCCTTCGACCCCCACCAGCAGGCCGACACCATCCGCAAGCAGGGCGGGTTCATCCCGGGCATCCGGCCGGGCCCGCAGACCGAGCGGTACCTGGCCAAGATCCTGGCCCGCATCACGCTGCCCGGCGCGCTGTTCATCGCCGCCATCGCCCTGCTGCCGTCGCTGCTGCTGGCCTTCGCCGACGTGCAGGCGTTCGCGTTCGGTGGCACGTCGATCCTGATCGCCGTGGGTGTGGCCCTCGAGACGATGAAGCAGATCGACAGCCAGCTCATGATGCGGAACTACGAAGGGTTCCTGCAGTGACCCGTGGCGTGCGCATGGTCATGCTGGGTCGCCAGGGGGCCGGCAAGGGCACCCAGTGCGTCCGGTTGTCACGCCACTTCGTCGTCCCGCACATCTCCACCGGCGACATGCTCCGCGCCGCGGTGCGCGAGGGAACGCCCCTCGGCCGGAAGGCGAGCGAGATCATGGCCGCGGGCGGGCTGGTGCCCGACGACCTCATGATCGGCATCGTCGACGAGCGGCTCGACCGCGACGACACGACGTCGCGCGGCTACATCCTCGACGGCTTTCCCCGCACGGTGGGCCAGGCCGAGGCGCTGGCCGAGATCACCTCGTCACGCCCGCTCGATGTCGTGATCGACCTCGACGTGGCCAAGGAGGTGGTGCTCGAACGGCTCGCGAGCCGTCGAGTCTGCAGCGACTGCCAGGCCAACTACTCCCTCGACGCACCCCCGAAGTACGGCTGGGTGTGCGACAACTGCGGCGGCGACGTCGTGCAGCGCGAGGACGACACCCCGGCCGCCATCGAGAAGCGCCTCGCCGACTACGAGACCAACACCGCGCCGCTGATCGAGTGGTACGGGGATCGCAGCCTGCTCGAGGTCATCGATGGCTGGGGCCGGACGGACGACGTCACCATGCGGCTCTTCTCGGTCATCGACAAGCGCCGTTCGAGCTGAGCCGGCGGCAGGCACGAGGCGAGCGCACGATGGGCCGCCGCAACGCCGACGAGATCCGCACGATGCGCCGGGCCGGCCGCGTCGTGGCCGAGATGCACGACGCCATCCGGGCTGCGCTGACGCCGGGGACGACCCTGGCCGAGCTCGATGCGGTCGGTCGCGACGTGCTGGCGCGGCGCGGCGCCCGCTCGAACTTCCTCGGCTACCACGGCTATCCGGCCGTCATCTGCGCCAGCGTCAACGAGGTGGTCGTGCACGGCATCCCGGGTGACCGGGAGCTGGCCGAGGGCGACATCGTGTCGATCGACTGCGGGGCCATCGTCGACGGCTACCACGGGGACGCCGCGTTCACGGCCGGCGTGGGCGAGATCGGTGACGACTCCCAGCGGCTGATCGACGTGACCCGCGCCGCGCTCGATGCCGGCATCGCCGAGCTGATCCCGGGCAGCCGGCTCGGCGACCTGGGTGCGGCGGTGCAGGGCACGATCGAGAGGGCGGGGTTCAGCGTGGTGCGCGAGTACGTGGGGCACGGCATCGGCACCGCCATGCACGAGCCGCCCGACGTCCCCAACTACGGCAAGCGCGGCCGAGGGAAGAAGGTGGCGGCCGGCGATGTCTACGCCGTCGAGCCCATGGTGTGCGCGGGTCGCAACGTCACCGCGGTGCTCGACGACGGGTGGACGGTGGTCACCGTCGACGGGTCGTGGGCCGCCCACTGGGAGCACACCGTGGCCGTCACCGACGACGGCCCCGAGATCCTCACGCTGCCCTGACGGGCGGCCGAGGATCCCGGGGCACACACGAGCGCGGGGGCGACGGCCCGGCGCGTTCGGCGTCGCTGTGCGACCTGGTCAGTCGAGGACGTCGTAGGTGAGGATGACGACGCCGCTGCTGTGCACGTCGGTGTCGGTCAGCCGCAGCTTGGCCTGGGGCATGTCGCGGTAGATCCGCTCCTCGGACGTGGCCTTGCCCGAGAACACCGGGTGCAGCCAGATCTTGATCTCGTCGAGCAGCCCCTCGGCGACCAGCAGCCGGCTGACGTCGCCGAAGCCGTACTGCAGGAGGTCGCCGTCCATCTCGTCCTTGAGCGTGCGGATCTGGCCCACGACGTCGCCGCTGATCACCGAGGTGTTGTTCCAGGCGGGGTCGGTCAGCGTGTTCGAGACGACGTACTTGCGGAGCGAGTTCATCCGATCGGCCCCGCTCTCCTCGCCGGACTGCGACGACCAGGCGGGGTAGAAGCCCTCGTACGTCTTGCGGCCCATGATGAGCGCCTCGGGGGCACCCATGATCTCGCTGGCGGCCCGGCTGGCGTCGTCGCCCCAGAACTCGAAGTGCCAGTCCTGCATGTTCGTGATGTCGCCGTCGAGCGTCATGTACGTCGAGTTCACGATCTTGCCCATGGTGGTTCCCTTCGTCGGTTGGTCGTCCGTGTTGACGGCTGTCACGGTGCCCGAGGGCATTGACGGTCGGTTGACGGTCTCCTGACGGCGCGGCCGCAACCCCGTCGGATCCGTCGGTGCCGACCGCTACCGTCCGAGGGATGCGCTTCGGCGTGCTCGGACCCATCGCCGCCTGGACGGACGACGGCCGCACCGTCCCCATCCAGGGAGCCAAGGTGCGCGCCCTGCTCGCCGATCTCGTCGTCCACGTCGCGCAGCCCGTCACGGCCGACCGCCTGGTCGACGACCTGTGGGGCGACAACCCCGACAGCACGAACCCCGCGGGTCTCCTGTCGTCGAAGGTCTCGCAGCTCCGGCGGGCGCTCGACGCTGCGGAGCCCGGGGCCCGGGCGGTGGTGGTCTCGCCCCCTCCCGGGTACACGTTGGCGGTCGATCCGACGGCGGTCGACGCCGGGGCGTTCGCCGCGCTGGTCGACGAGGCGGAGGAGGCGGAGGCCGAGGACCCGGGGCGGGCGGTCGACCTGCTCGAACGCGCCCTGGCGCTCTGGCGAGGACCTGCGTACGGCGAGGTCGCCGACATCGAGTTCGCCCGCGGTGCCGTCGCCCGGCTCGACGAGCGTCGCCTGTCGGCCCACGAGGCGCTGGCCCGTGCCCGCCTGGCCCTCGGCGAGCACGCCCGGGTGGCCGACGAGCTGACGGCCCTGGTCGAGGAGCATCCCTGGCGTGAGGACCTGCGCCTCTCGCACGTGCGGGCGCTTTATTCGGCCGGCCGTCAGCCCGACGCCCTGGCCAGCTTCGAGCGGTACCGGCAGCACCTGGTCACCGAGCTCGGCATCGACCCGTCACCGGCCGCCGCGGCCCTCCACCACGCCGTGCTCGTGCAGGATCCCGCGCTGGCCGCCCCGGCTCCTGCCGGCCCTGCCCGCGCCGGCGTTGCCGCCGGCTCCGACGGCGCGCCGGCCCCGACGGCGCGCCGACCGCCGTCCAACCTGCCGGGCCGCCGCTCGTCGCTGATCGGCCGGGACGACGACCTCGCCGCCCTGGTCGGGGCGATCGAGACCGCCCACCTGGTCACGCTCGTCGGCCCGGGGGGCGTGGGCAAGACCACGCTGGCGCTCGAGGCCGCTCGGCACGTCGCCGACGACCGCGCCGACGGGGCCTGGTTCGTCGATCTCTCCGGCGTCGACCGGGGCCGGCTCGGGGCCACCGCCGACGTCGTGGCCGACGAGGTGACGGCGGCGCTCGCCATCCGACAGATCTCCGATGCGCCGTCCTCCGCCCCGTCGGTCGACCGCCTCGGCGCCGCTCTCCGCGGCCACGAGGCCCTGCTGGTGCTCGACAACTGCGAGCACGTGGTGGAGGCGGCGGCGGTCGTCGCCGACCGGCTGCTGCGGGACGCCCCGGCCGTCACCGTCGTGGCCACGAGCCGCGAGCCGCTGGGGGTGGCCGGCGAGGTCGTGCAGATCGTGGCCCCCCTCGCCGTCCCCGCGCCGCGGGATCAGAGCGACCCCGATCTCGTGGCGCGGTCCGATGCCGTGCGACTGTTCGTCGCCCGGGCCCGGGCCGCGGGGGCGACGACCGACATCGAGCCGCGGACGGCACCGCTCCTCGGAACCCTGTGCCGGCGTCTCGACGGCTTGCCCCTGGCGCTCGAGCTGGCGGCGACGCGGGTGCCGGCACTCGGGCTGCCCGAGGTCGTGGCCCGTCTCGGGGACCGGTTCCGCCTGTTGGGGGCCGGGCGGCGCGGCGGTCCCGAGCGCCACCGCACGCTCGAGGCGATGCTCGACTGGAGCTGGGAGCTGCTCGACCACGACGAGCGGCGGGTCCTGCGCCGGCTGGCCGTCCACGCCGACGGGTGCACGCTGGCGGCGGCCGCCGCGGTCTGCCACGGTGACACCGATCGCAGCGGGGGCGGGACCGCCCGGACCGACCCCGACGGCGGCGCGGCCGCGACCGCCGACGTGCTCGGCCGGCTGGTCGAGCGCTCGCTCGTCGTCGCCGACCACGCTCCCGACGGCACGCGGTACCGCCTGCTCGAGTCGGTCGGTGCCTACGCGGGTGGCCGCCTCGCCGAGTCCGGCGAGTCCGATGGCGTTCGCCGCCGGCACCTGGACTGGCACGTGGATCTGGCCGAACGGGCCGACGCCCGCCTCCGCGGACCCGAGCAGGCGGCGTGGCTGTCCGCGCTCGACGCCGAGTCGGCGAACATGCACGTGGCGCTGGACACGGCCGCCGATCTGGGCCTGCCCGACCTCGCCCACCGGCTCGTCGCCGCGCTCGGCTGGTACTGGATGCTGCGGGGCCGCACCGCGGTCGCCGTCCGGGCCTTCCAGCGGGCGCTGGCACTGGCACCCGAGGGAGCGACGGTGGCCCACGCCCGGGCGGCGTGCCTCCGGCAGGCGGCGGCGGTCACCCACGGGGAGACCGCCGACCACGTCGCCCGGTCGGCCGCCGCGCTCGCCGGCTACGACGCGCTCGGACGCCCCGGTCGAACGGGGGCGGTCGGCCATGGTGCTCGGCGTGGCGGCCACCGACGTGGGCCTGGTGGCAGCCGGCGAGCCGCTGCTCGAGGAGGCCGCCACGGTGGCCGTCGCCCACGGCGACCGCTGGGGAGAGGCGGCCGCCCTGCTCGGGCTGGCGCTGCCCGCGCACATGCACGGTGATCCCGACCGCCTGCGGGACAGGGCGTCCCGGAGCGAGGCGCTGTTCGCGGAGGTCGACGACGCCTGGGGGCGCCTGGCCGCGGGGGCGTGGCTGGGGGCGCTCGCCGAGCTCGAGGGCGATCTCGACACGGCGGAGAAGGTGCTGGTCTCGGGGCTGGACGAAGCCGAGCGGCTCGGTCTGTGGCGGCAGGTGGCCGGCCGGCTGGGGCTGCTCGGGTGGATCGCCCACCAGCGCGAGGACTGGACGGCGTCACGCGACCTGGGCGAGCAGACCCTCCGCCTCGCCGCCGAGCAGGCCGACCGGTCACTCTCGATCCTCGCGGTCATGGTGCTGGGCTTCGCGGCCCGCCAGTCGGGTGACCTCGTGGGAGCCGAGGCCCACATGCGGTCACTCCTCGAGGGGTCGGGCGTCGATCCCGACGCGCTCGCCACGGGGCAGGCCGGGCCCGCGGAGCTGCCCCCGCACGTGGTGACGGTCCTCGCCGAGCTCGGCTTCGTGGCCGAGCTGGCCGGCGATCCCGCCCGCGCCCTGGCGTTGCACAGGGCGGTCTTCGACGCCGCGGTGGCGTCGGGCTACCGGCGCGATCTCGCCAGAGCGCTCGAGGGTGGGGCGGCCGCCCTCGCCGCGCTCGGCGAGCACGAGGCGGCGGCCCGGGCGCTGGGCGCCGCCGCCGCGGTCCGGGACGAGGCGCAGCTCACGACCGCGGGCGCCGAGCAGCGTGACGTCGACCGCGCCCTGGCCGCGGTGGTCGCGGCCGTCGGCGCGGGCGACGCCGACCGCCTGGTGGCCGACGGTCGCACGGCCGACCCGTGCCGGGCGCTCGCGGCCGGCGTCGCGCCGTGACGCGGCCGGGGCCCGCGGGCGGGCGGAACCTCAGGCCGGCTGCACGCCGGGTGTGCCCGCTGTCGTGACCCACGTGCCCGCGGTGCTCACGGGCGAGGAGGGGACGAGCGTCGACTCGACCACCTGGTAGCGGGTGACCAGCTCGTCGGCGCGTGACGTCGCAGACCATGTAGCCGCGCTGGTGCGTGTCGGCGAAGTGCACGTGGGGGAGCTGCAGGATCAGCTCCTCGGCGACGTCCGCCAGGTCGCCGAACGTCGAGCTGATCGAGCCGCCGACGAACTCGGTGCCGACCGCCACCGTCGAGGGCGAGCCGTCGGGGTTCTCGCCGACCAGGTCGGCGATGCCGGCGGCGTGGATGTCGCCCGAGATCACCACCAGGTTGTCGACCTGCGCGTCGGTGGCCTGCTGGAGGACCCGGGCGCGGGCCGCCGCGTACCCGTCCCACTGGTCGGGGTTGTAGAACTGCCCGGCGAAGGGCATCGACGTCATCACGATCTGGTTGGCGAGCACGTCCCAGGTGGCGGGGGACGACGCCAGGCCCTGGCCGAGCCATGCCTCCTGATCGGGGCCGAGCAGCGTGCGGCCGGGCGCGGTGCGGTCGGGGCACGTCGGGGCGAGGCTGCCGCCGCACGCCTGCGGATCGCGGTACTGGCGCGTGTCGATGACGTGGAACCGGGTGAGCGTGCCCCAGTCGAACGAGCGGTAGATCGTCAGGTCGGGCCCGGTGGGGACCCAGGTGCGCACGGGCATGTGCTCCCACCAGGCCTGGTAGGCGGCGGCTCGGCGGGCCGCGAAGTCGGGCACCTCGGCGGGGTCCTGCGCGACCAGGTCGGCGTAGTTGTTCTCGACCTCGTGGTCGTCCCAGGTGACGATCCACGGGCAGGCGGCGTGGGCCGCCTGCAGCGCCGGGTCGCCCTTGTAGAGCCCGTAGCGGTTCCGGTACGCGGCCAGGTCGCGGATCTCGCCGCTGTTGTGGCGGCGGACGGCGCTGGCGCTGATGCCCCCCTCGTAGATGTAGTCGCCGAGGTGCAGCACCACGTCGGGCTCGTCGTTCGGGGCGTGCGCCCACAGCGGCCAGTACCCCGACTGCCAGTTCTGGCAGCTGGCGAAGAGGAACCGCATGCTGCCGCACGGCCGGCCGGCCGCGGGTGCCGTGCGGGTGCGCCCGACGGGGCTGACCTGGTCGCCGACGACGAACCGGTAGGAGTACCACCGGCCGGGGCGCAGCCGGTCGACGTTGACGTGCACCGAGTGCGCCCAGCGGGCCTCCGCGACCGCCACGCCATGGGCCACGAGGTCGCCGAAGTCGTCGTCCTCGGCCACCTCCCACCGCACCGGGACCGGGTCGGCGGGCATGCCACCCCCGTCCAGCGGGGCGGGAGCGAGCCGTGTCCACAGCATGACCGCCTGCGGGCAGCGGGTCGCCCGAGGCGACGCCCAGGGCGAACAGCCCGTCGGGGAGGTTCGGGGGCAGCGGGGGCGGCTCGCACGCGGGCGGGCCCCACGCCCCGAGCACGGGGAGGGCCGCACCGGCGGCCAGCGCCCCCGTGAGGAACCGCCGCCGCGTCGTGGCGCCGGGGCGCGCTGCCCCGACGGGTCGGTCGTCCGCCCTGGTCATGGGTCCCCTCCTGTGCCCCTGCGGCGTCGCTCGGTGGTCCGACCGGCGACCCGCCGACCTTAACCCCCGAACGGCGACGGCATCGGCTACGGTGACCAGCGGTCGCCGCTCGGCGCTGGCTCGGCCGGACGTGACATTCGTTCCGCGTCGTCGTCCGTGAACGCGCGTGAAGTTTTCCCTCCGTGCCTGCTGCGCTAGCATGTTCAGTCGGCTCTTGGCGCTGTCGGTACGTCCTCCGCGTCGTCGGCCAATGATCGACAATTCGCGGGGCGGCCGCGTCATCCCTGGTGAACGCCGCCGGTCCCCGCGTCCACCGGGTGCCCTCACGCATGGGCGCCCACCCCCTACCCGACAAAGTGACGGGAAGCCATGAAGGTTCGTCCGAGCGTCAAGAGAATCTGTGAGAAGTGCAAGGTGATCCGCCGCCACGGGCGCGTCCAGGTCATCTGCCCCAACCCGCGCCACAAGCAGCGCCAGGGCTAGAGGAGTAGCAGGCACACATGGCACGCATCGCCGGCGTCGACATCCCCCGCGAGAAGCGGTTGGAGATCTCGCTCACCTACATCTTCGGCATCGGGCGCACGCGCGCCCAGGAGATCTGCTCCGCCCTCGACATCAACGCCGACACGCGGGTCCGCGACCTCACCGACGACGAGGTGGCTCGCATCCGCAACCACATCGAGGCCACCTTCAAGGTCGAGGGCGACCTGCGCCGCGAGGTCCAGCAGGACATCAAGCGGAAGATGGAGATCGGCTGCTGGCAGGGCCTGCGCCATCGTCGTGGCCTGCCCGTGCGCGGTCAGCGCACCCAGACCAACGCCCGCACCCGCAAGGGCCCGAAGAAGACCGTCGCCGGCAAGAAGAAGGTGCGCAAGTAATGGCCAAGCCCAAGTCGCCCGGTGGCCGGCGGCCCCGCAAGCGCGAGCGCAAGAACGTCGGCTACGGCGTGGCGCACATCAAGAGCAGCTTCAACAACACGATCATCAGCTTCACCGACCAGGACGGCAACGTCCTGTCGTGGGCGTCGGCCGGCAACGTCGGGTTCAAGGGGTCGCGCAAGTCCACCCCCTACGCCGCCCAGACGGCCGCGGAGGCTGCCGCCCGCCGCGCCATGGAGCACGGCGTGCGCAAGGTCGACGTGCAGGTCAAGGGCCCGGGCTCGGGCCGCGAGACCGCCATCCGGTCGATCCAGAACGCCGGCATCGAGGTGACCGGCATCAAGGACGTCACCCCTGTCCCCCACAACGGCTGCCGCCCGCCCAAGCGGCGGCGTGTCTGAGGTAACCACGCATGTCGCGCTACACCGGCCCGAAGTCCCGTGTCTCCCGCCGTCTCGGCGTCAACCTGTGGGGCACCTCGGGTGAGAACCGCGCCCTCGAGCGCCGGCCCTACCCGCCGGGCGAGCACGGCCGCAGCCGGCGCCGCAACGCCAGCGAGTACCTGCTCCAGCTCCAGGAGAAGCAGAAGGCCCGCTTCAGCTACGGCCTGACCGAACGCCAGTTCCGCAACCTCTACGAGGAGGCGTCGAAGCGCAAGGGCGTCACGGGCGAGCTCATGCTGCAGCTCCTCGAGCGGCGCCTCGACAACATCGTCTACCGGGCCGGTTGGGCATCGACCCGTCCGCAGGCCCGGCAGTTCGTCAACCACGGCCACGTCGAGGTCAACGGCAAGCGCGTCGACATCGCCAGCTACCGGGTCCGCAAGGGCGACGTGGTCAGCCTGCGGGGCAAGGCCAAGCAGATGATCCAGATCCAGTGGAACCGTGACGTGCTGTCCCGCACGCCACCTCCGTGGCTCGACTCCGAGAACGAAGGTCTCTCGGTGAAGGTGCGCGAGTACCCGCTGCGCGAGCACATCGACGTGCCCGTGCGCGAACAGCTCATCGTCGAGCTCTACAGCAAGTAGTCACCCCCCACCTTCTCCGCTTTACGAGGGAGCCTCCCCATGCTGGTCATGCAGCGCCCGACGGTCGAGCCGATCACCGAGGAAGAGGGCAACCGCCAGCGCTTCGCGCTCGGTCCGCTCGATCCCGGCTTCGGCCACACCCTGGGCAACTCGCTGCGGCGCACCCTCCTGTCGTCGATCCCCGGTGCGGCGATCACACAGGTCCGGTTCGACGACGCGCTCCACGAGTTCGACACCATCGCCGGTGTGGTCGAGGACGTCACCGACGTGATCCTCAACCTCAAGGACATCGTGCTCATCAGCCACAGCGACGAGCCCGTCACCCTGCGGCTCGACGTCCGCGGCCCGGCCGACATCACGGCCAAGGACATCCAGCTCACGTCCGACATCGAGATCCTCAACGACGATCTCCACCTGGCGACGCTCAACAAGTCGGGCCGCCTGGCCGTCGACGTCACGGTGTCGAAGGGTCGGGGCTACCGGTCGGCCGAGGCGAACAAGGTGTCCGAGACGATCGGCGTGATCCCGGTCGACTCGATCTTCTCGCCGGTGCGGCGGGTCGCCTTCGACGTCGAGCCCACCCGCGTCGAGCAGTCGACCGAGTTCGACCGCCTCGTGCTCGACATCGAGACCGACGGCTCGATCTCGCCCCGTGACGCCCTGGCGTCGGCGGGCGACACGCTGCGCTCGCTGGTCGGCCTGGTGGCCGACATGAGCGAAGAGCCCCAGGGCCTCGAGCTCGGTGAGCTCCAGGTGACCAGCGCCGGGTCACCCGACCTCGACCTGCCCATCGAGGACCTCGACCTGTCCGAGCGGCCGCGCAACTGCCTCAAGCGGGCGCAGGTCAACTCGGTGGGCGAGCTCGTCCAGAAGACCGAGGACGACCTGCTGGCCATCACGAACTTCGGCCAGAAGTCGCTCGACGAGGTCATCGCCAAGCTCGACGAGCGCGGCCTCTCCCTGCGCACGAAGGACTAGCCCAGCGCCATGCCTGCCACTCCGAAGAAGGGCCGCCGGTTCGGCGGCAACGCCGCCCACCAGCGGCTCATGATGGCGAACCTGGCGGCGAGCCTGTTCGCTGCCGAGGGCATCGTCACCACCGAGGCCAAGGCGAAGGCGCTCCGCCCGGTCGCCGAGAAGCTCATCACGAAGGCCCGCAAGGCCGACGCCGACCCCGACGTGAAGCTGCACCAGATCCGTCAGGTCGTGTCGTACCTCGGCGACCGCGAGATGACGCACAAGCTGTTCTCCGAGATCGGGCCGCGCTACGCCGACCGCAACGGCGGGTACACGCGCATCCTCAAGCTCGGCCCGCGCCAGGGCGACAACGCCCCCATGGCGCGGATCGAACTGGTCTGAGCCGAGCACGGCCGGCAGGGCGCTTTCGGGCGTGACCCTGTTCGACGATCCAGATGCACCAGCGGCCCCCAGCGGGCCGCTGGTGCGCGTTCGGATGACCCTGGCCTACGACGGATCCGGGTTCCACGGGTTCGCCCCCAACGCAGGCGTGGACACGGTCGGGGGGACGCTGCGTGACGCGCTCGAGCGGGTGCTGCGGTCGCCGATCGAGGTGACGTGCGCCGGGCGCACCGACACCGGCGTGCACGCCTGGGGTCAGGTCGTCAGCTTCGACGCACCGGCCGAGAGGTTCGACCCCGTGATGCTGCAGCGGGCCGTGAACCGCCTGTGTGGCCCCGCCATCGTGGCCCGAGACGTGGCGCGGGCGGCCGACGACTTCGACGCCCGGCGCTCGGCCACCAGCCGCACCTACCGGTACACGGTGCTGAACCGCCCGGTGCCCGACCCGTTCCTCGCCGGCACGACCTGGCACGTGGACGAGCCCCTCGACCTCGACCTGCTGCGCCTCGGCTGCGACCCGCTCATCGGCGAGCACGACTTCTCGGCCTTCTGTCGCCGGCCCAAGCACCGCGACGGCCACGAGGTGTCGCTGGTCCGGCGGGTGCACGGCGCCGGGTGGACCGACCTCGGCGACGGGGTGCTGCGGTTCGAGATCTCGGCCAACGCGTTCTGCCACCAGATGATCCGCAGCGTCGTCGGCACGCTCGTGGACGTCGGCCTGGCCCGCAAGCACGCGGGTGAGCTCCTCGGCATCCTCGCCGGGGGCGATCGCGCCCGGGCATCGTCGCTCGCACCCCCGCAGGGCCTGTGCCTGTGGGCCGTGCGCTACGGCTGAACCGCACCGGGGTCGCCTGGGCGTACCCCCGACAGACGCGTGTCGCCACGCGTCGGGCGGGCGTCACGCCGGAGCGTGGAGGCGAGCACTGAACGTGCGCGGTCCTCGACGCGGGCGCGCGGTCGGTACTCTTCCGCCATGCCTGTCCACGATCGGCGCCGTTGGGCCTCGCTCGTCTTCGTCGGTGCCGTCTCGGCGACTCTCGCCCTCACCGCCTGCGGGTCGGGGGACCGCGAGCTCGCCGCGCCCGCGGGCGTGATCGAGGCACCGGCCCAGCCCACCACGACCACTACCCCCACGACCGAGGAGCCGACGACCGAGGAGCCGACCACCGAGGAGCCGACGACCGAGGAGCCGACCACCAGCGAGGACGCCACCACGACGACCGCGGCCACCGCGACGACCGAGGCCGGCGACGACGAGGGCAGCGACGTCGACTGGGGGCTCATCGCCATCATCGCAGCCATCGCCGTGGCGGTGCTGCTGCTCCTGTGGCTCGTCATCAGCCAGGTGTCACGGTCGAGCCGTGAGCACGAGACCCTCGACCGCCGCCTCGCCCACCTCGTCGGGGGCGCGCAGTGGGTGCACGATCAGGCGTCGCTGGACCTGATGAGCGGGACGCAGTCGCCCGAGCGGCTCCGCGGGGCGTGGATGGACACGCGGCGCCGGGTCAACGACCTCGCCACCCAGGCATCCGAGGCGGCGGTGGCCGCCCGCGGTGACGTGGTCGGCGAGCTGCGGCGGCTGTCGTCGGCCCTCACCGACCTCGAGGGCGCGATGGACACCCACGTCGACCTGCGCCTCCGTGCGCACGGACCCGGAGACGCCGGGGCGAACATCGCCATCAACGAGTCGGCCGAGACGGTCAACGACCGGCGCCACGCCCTCCGCGCCGCCATCGCTCCGCTGGCCGCCCGGGTCTGACGCCGGGGCGGTCAGCCGCGGCGTGCGTTCGGGTCGATGGTGCCGAACACCACCGAGGCCACCAGGCCGCACAGGATGCCCAATCCGGCGCCCCCGAGCACGTCCAGGGGCAGGTGGGCGCCGTAGTAGATGCGGGCGAAGCCGACTCCACACGCCAGTGGGTAGGGCACCCACCGCCACCGGCCGGGCAGGATCGCCGTCAGGACCGTGGCGAGCGCGAAGGCGATGGTGGTGTGCCCCGACACGTACCCCTGCCCGTGGAGGTCGCTCTCGCGCAGCGTGACGTGGTCGAGGAGATCGCCGGGGCGGCCCCGCTGGATCGCCCCCTTCACGATCTTGGCCGCCAGCCACGCGAGGACGACCGCGGACGCCGCGGCCAGTGCCGGCCGCGTCCGCCGGGTGAGGGCGAAGGCGGCCAACCCACCCACGACGCACATCCAGAAGTTCCCGAGCTGCATCACCGGCCAGACCGGCCACCGCAGCGGCCCCGGGAGGCCGTTCAGCGCGTCGAAGACGTCGGCCTCCCACGCCGGAACGGTGTCGGTGCGATCGGCGAGGAGCAGCCAGCTCACGCCGAGCAGGCCGATGCCCGCGGCCGCCTCGCTGGCATGCCGACCCCAGGGACGGGCGCCCGCCAGCCGGCTCGCCCGGCTGGGCGCGGTCGTCTGTGGGGGTTGGGCCATCGGGCTCCGATCAGGGGGTCGGCGCCACGCCGGAACGCACCGTATCGACCGACCGTGCCGGCACGGCCACGATCAGGTTCAGACACGAGCCGATGGCCACGCCGAGGGCCGCGCCGCACACGACGTCGAGGGGGTTGTGGGCTCCGACGTAGACCCGCCCGACCATCACCAGCGCGACGAGCATCCACGCCGCTGGCCGCCACCGGCGGGGCAGGTACGGCACGACCACACAGGCGATCGCCGCGACCATGACGGCGTGGCCCGACACGAAGCTCTCCCCTCCGGAGCTCACGTCGCCCCGCAGCTCGGCGTCCGACCCGATCGACGTGCCCGGCCGCTCGCGGGTGGCGACCGCCTTCACCACCCGTTCGAGCACGAGCTTTGCAACCGTGACACCGACGAGGGCGACGGCCAGCCGGTACCGGCGGGTCAACGCAGCCACCAGCGCCAGCACGGGTCCCCAGATGACGACTCCCAGTTGCTGGAAGGGCCAGAGCACCGGGTAGAGCCAGCCCGGCAGCCCGTTGACCGCCTCGAACGTGCTGCGCTCCCACGCCGGCACGGCACCGTCGCGCACGACGACGATTCCGACGAGCAGCACCGCCAGGCCGCCCACGACCGCCCAGGCGTCAGCGGGTCGCCGCACCCACTGCGGTGCGTCGGTCGGTGCATCGGGCGCCGTCATCCGACGCACTCCGTCCCGGCGCCGCACAAGGCGAGTCCCGTCGTCTCGTGGACATGGTCGACGAGCTCGGCGCGCGGCTGGAAGGCGAGCGCCTGCTCGGCGCTGAAGACCAGCGTCGGGTCCGCGCCCTCGTCGAACGCGAACTCGTAGGTCACGCACCCTCCGGGGAAGAGGTAGTAGCGAGTCGAGCGCAGGTCGGGATGCAGCCGATCCGGCCGCTCGTAGCGCTCGGTCCCGATCTCGTCGCTGGCGACGGGCGTCGCGCCCGCCACATTGCACTCGCTCCGCGGCACGAGGGTGGCGGTGACCGCCCGGTCGCCGCCGAGGTCCGAGTGGAGCCAGAAGCGCGCCTCGTGGCGTTCGACGTGCGCCCCGCCGAGCTCCCAACCGGCGGGCAGCGAGGCCACGCAGGGCACTTCGGTGGCCGACGGGACGGACTGGGCCATCAGCACCATCATCCGACCGGTGCCGCAGTCGGGCGCCACGCTCACCGGCAGGTCGTGCACGGGGACGAACATCCCGACCGCCTGCACGGCCGCCACCGCGAGGACCGTCACGACGGCGACCGCCAGGCCGACGCGACGGAAGCTCCAGCGTTGCAGCGCGATGCGCGGCCGCTCGGGGGCGAGGCGCCTGAACTGGCCGATGAGATCGCGCCCGTCCTGCTTCATCATGGCCCGGAGCTGGGTGGGGCTGGCGACGCCCCGGGTGGCGGCGAACGCCTCGGCGACGTCGTCGGCGGTGAAGTAGCGGAGGGCATGGCGGTACACGCGCTCCGCGTCGGAGCGGATGCCGAGGACCAGCATCATGTTCCCGAGATCCACGGCCTGGCGCCACGGCGACGGTCGCACCTGTACGAAGAACGCGTCGATCAGGAAGACTTCGCCGTCGCGGACGAGCAGGTTGGCGGGCTTGATGTCGCGGTGGGCCAGGCCGGCGTCCCACAGGCGGCGGACGAGCTGGAGGCCCTCGTCGATGACCTTGTCGTCGACCTCCGCGTCACCGATCTCGCTGGCACCGTCGATGAAGCTGGTGACCAGGACATACTCGCGCTCGGGCGTCACCTCGACGACCCCGTACGGCGTCGCGGTCGGGATACCGGCGTCGCGCAGCACCCGGAGCGCGTAGTCCTCGTACTCGACGAGCCGGCGGACGTTCGAGAACCTGGTCTCGTCCTCGAGTCGCCCGTAGAGGATCTGGCGGCCCAGCTTGTACCAGCGGTCGGCGCGGACGTGGTTCATGGCGAAGGCCTTGGCGAACAGGTGGTCGTGCGCCGGGTCGCCCTCGACCCGCAAGCGCAGCGGCGTGGACCCGCCCGAGCCCTCGAGGCCGACCGGCTGGACGTCGGTCACGGTGATCCCCAGTTGGTCGTGCACCGCCTGGCGGATGGCCTCGCCACGGCGGCCCGTGACGTCGAGGTGCGCCGTCTTGCCTTGCCGGTAGGCGACCGGCACGACGTCGTTGGGCGTGAACAGGCGGAAGGCCGCCAGGGGGATGGCGATGCCCAGGGCGAGGCCCGCCAGCACGTCGAACGGGTGGTCGACACCGAGGTAGAGGCGCGCCGAGACGAACACCAGGAGGATGCCGGCCACGACGAGCTTCGCCCGTCCCCGGGCGACGCCGGCGGGGACCAGGCTGTAGATCACGGCCACCAGCACGGCGGCGAACACCACGACGGGAGGCGACGGCGACGAGAAGCCCGCCCACCGCCCGATCGTGGTGACGTCGTAGGGGCGCGGGCGGGAGAAGGCGTCGTAGAGCAGCAGTCCGATCAGCTCCATCACCAGGATGCTGGCGAGGAACGTGAAGAGGTGGCGCCAGCGCCGGAACGCGATCAACAGCACGAGGACGCTCACGGCCAACGCGGTCAGGGTCCATCCCGTCGCCACCCGGTCGACCACCTTGGCCACGTCGGTCAGCCAGCCCGTGCGCACCTCGGCCACCCGCCGCAGTACCGCCGCATCCGCCCGATCGGTCACTCGCCGCGCCTCTGACGACACGAGCAGCACGAGCACCCAGCCGGTGAAGACGGCCAGGGCGGCCAGCCAGAACTTCCCGGTGGCCCCCAACGAGCGGGGCAGCGGTGGCGGCGCACCGGTGGGACGCCGGCGCCGCCCCCGTCGCCCGGTCGAGGTCTCGCTCGCCGCCACCGCGGGTCTGCCGGGGCCGGTCTCGGGCCGCGGGGAGCGAGCCCCCGTCGGCGGCACCTCGTCCGGGGTGCCCTCGGGCCGCGTCTCGTGCGGTGCCGTCACCGTCGCCCTCCCCTCATGCCAGGCCCTCCGTCTGCAGCCAGTCGGCCGCCACCGTCGGCGTCGGGTCGCCCGCCGCCACCCGCCCGTTCAGCGCGAGCAGTCCGTCCGTCGTCAGGCGGGCGGACACGGCGTCCAGGACGTCGACCACGGGCTCCCCCCACCGGTCGACCACCGCGCGGTGGACCACCGGGGTCACGTTCTCGGCCGGCTGCAGGGCCATGTCGTCGGCGAGCACGACGAGGTCGTCGGCGGCGATGCCGGGATCGGTCGTGAACAGCAGGCCCACGTCGACGTGGCCGCGAACCAGCGCCTGGTGCGTCAGGGGCCCGCCGACGTCGAGCGGGACGAAGCGGGCGAACTCCAACCCGTACACGGCGTCGAGGCCTCCGAGGCAGAACGGGCGGTCGGGGCACCCGGGCGGGCCCCCGAACGTGAGGTCGGCCGCGACCGATCGGAGGTCGCTGATGGCGTCGAGGTGATACCGGTCGGCCAGCGTGCGGGTGACGACCACGGCGTTGGCGTCCTGCGCCGCCGCCGGGTCGAGGGCCTCCAGCCCGCGCTCGTCCAACGCACTGTCGAGCGCCGTCGTCGTGGCCTCGACGTCCGCGGTCGGCTGGCTGTCGCCGAGGGTGACGAACTGCAACGCCGAGCCGGCGTACTCGGGCACGAGCTCGACGAGCCCGTGCGCCAGCGCCGGCTGCACGAACTCGCGTGGCCCGAGGCCGATCTCGTAGCGCACCTCGTAGCCGGCAGCCCGCAGCGCCTGGCCGTAGACCTGGGCCAGCAGCTCGCTCTCGGGGAAGTCGAACGAGGCGACCGTGATGGCATCGTCGCCGAGCGCGCCGCGGTCAACGTCGCTCGCCGGCTGCGATCCGCAACCGACGAACGCGACCGCCGCGACCGCCGCGGCGAGGGCGACTGACCACCGGGCTCGCACGAGCGAGAACCCCCTGTCGACGCCGGCTGACGCCGACGACACTGCGATCAGCCTCCCACAGGTCGTTCGCCGTGGGAACCGACGGAGCTGTGCATCGCCGGGGCGTCGACGCCCTCCATTGCCAGGAGCCTCGATGAGGTGGAGACTGCCGGGGCGGCGGACCGCCGCCGAGGAGGCAGGGCATGGACGCAGCCGATGCTGCAGCCGGGATCGTGGATCCCGCCGTCCCGGCCGCCGTGCCCGTCCCAGCCCCCGCGGGCTGGCGAGATCCGCGACTGCGCAAGGTGGCGCAGGTCGTCGTGTCGGCCGCTCTCGTCGTCGGCATCTTCTGGTACGTGCTCCAGCAGTTCGCCGACCTCTCCGAGGTCTGGGCCGCCATCCGCACGCTGACGTGGCTGGAGGTTTTCGGACTGGTGGTGGCCGCCACGTGGAACCTGGTCACGTACTGGATCCTCATGGTCATCGCCACGCCCGGGCTCACCTACCCGCAGTCGGTGGTGGTCACCGAGTCGACCACCGCGGTGTCGAACTCGCTGCCCGCGGGCGGTGCGATCGGCGTCGGCCTCACCTACTCGATGCTGTCGTCGTGGGGCTTCTCGAAGTCGCGGTCCACGCTGTCGGTGCTGGTCACCGGCATCTGGAACAACTTCGCCAAGCTGGGCATGCCGATCGTGGCGCTGGCCATCCTCGCCGTGCAGGGCGAGCCGGGTGGAGGCCGGATGGTGGCGGCGCTGTTCGGGCTCGTCGGGCTGGTCGGCGCTCTCGTGATGTTCGCGCTGATCCTGCGGAGCGACGACTTCGCCCGTCGGGCCGGGCTCGTCGGAGAGCGCGTGATGTCCGCCCTGCGCAAGGTCGTGCGCAAGGGGCCCGTGCACGGGTGGGACCACGCCTTCACGAAGTTCCGCGGCCGGGTGATCGGGTTGGTGCGCCACCGCTGGGCTGCCCTGACCATCACCACGGTGGTGGGGCACCTGTCGCTGTACGCCGTCCTGCTCATCACGCTGCGGGTCATGGGCGTGTCCGAGGACGAGGTCGGCTGGGCGCAGGTGCTGGCCGCCTTCGCCTTCGCCCGCCTGCTCACCGCCATCCCGCTCACCCCGGGCGGGGTCGGCATCATCGAGCTGGCGCTCATCGCCTCTCTGACGGACGCGGGTGGCGAAGACGCCGAGGTGGTCGCCTCGGTGCTCATCTATCGGCTGCTGACCTACGTCGTGCCGATCCTGTTCGGCGGCATCACATACCTCTACTGGCGGCACAACCGCAGCTGGCGCGACTCGGCCCCGCCGATGCCGGCGGGGCTCGCTCCGTCCTCCGGCACGGCCTGACCGGGTCGGGCCACGGCCGCCCCCGCCCCCGTCGGCCGGCGGCGCTCGGCCTGTTCGCCCTGCGGCTCAGAGGGCGGCGGCGATCGTGGCCGCGTACACGGGTCCGCCGGCGGGCGACACGTGGATGCCGTCGCTGCGGGTGTAGTCGCGTCGACCGTCCGAGGCGGCCTTCCAGTCGGCGATCGCCACGTTGGGGTAGCGCTCGGCCGCGGCCCGGATCTCGCCGTTCGCCTGGCCCTCCCACGAGCGCGTGCCGCGGAGCTGGACCGTCACGAGCACCACCCGCGGCACCCCGCGGAGCTGGGAGATCACCGTGTCGACGTCGCCGCGGTCGACCGTCCCGTTGGTCCCGAGGTGGATCACCACCGCCGACGGGTACGGGGCGTGGGCCCCCACGGCGGCGGGTGCGCCGGAGAACTGCCGGCTCTGCTCGGCGTCGACGGTGCCGCACATGGACAGCGTGTCGAGGTACTGCGGCGAGGCCCCGAGCATGACCGAGTCGCCGATGCACAGCGCCGCGCCCGCGGCGGGCGCGGGCGCAGGGGGCGGCGCCGCCGGGGCCGCCATCGTCGGGGGAGCGGGAGGTGCCGTGGTGGTCGTCGGCGTGGTCGTGGGCGGCCTCGTGGTGCTCGTCGTCGTCGGCGACCGCGTGGTGCTCGTCCGCTGGGTCGTCGACGAGGTCGTCGGCCCGATCGCGGCGGCGTCGTCGCCGTCCCCGTCGTCGACGAGGGTCAGACCCGCGGCCACGACGACCACCACCAACGCGGCCACGAGAGCGACCGGCAGCAAACGGCCCCGCCAGCGGGACGGCGGGTCACGGCGCGCGAGGTGCTCGGGTGGGTCGGACATGGCAGAATCGTTCGTCTCGGCGCGGTTCCCCCAGACCGAGGATCGGTGGCCGGGCGGAAGGTTACCGATCGTCCCGACGGAATCCGACGACCCCGTTTGCCGTTCGGTTGCCCGTGCCCGTAGGCTTGTCCGTCGCTCTGGCCCCGCCGCGCGCTTGCGCCGGGTCCGCAATCCAAGCACTCCCACGAAGGTGGCCCGCGTGCCCACGTACTCCCCGAAAGCCTCAGAGATCCAGCGTGCGTGGCACGTCGTCGACGCCGAGGGCATGGTCCTCGGTCGCCTCGCAACCGAGGTCGCCCGGGTCCTGCGCGGCAAGCACAAGCCCGTGTTCGCCCCGCACCTCGACACCGGCGACCACGTGATCGTGGTCAACGCGGACAAGGTCGTGCTCACGTCCGACAAGGCCGAGCGCAAGGTCATCTACCGCCACTCGGGCTACCCGGGCGGCATCAAGGCCGAGACGTTCGCCCACCTCCACGACCGCAAGCCCGAAGAGGCCGTGCGCCGCAGCATCCGGGGCATGCTCCCGAAGACCCGGCTCGGTCGCCAGCAGCTCTCCAAGCTCAAGGTGTACGCCGGTCCCACGCACCCGCACGCCGCCCAGCAGCCGCAGCCCCTCGACGTGGCGCACGCCCGTCGCCGCAACGCTTAGGACGCCACCCCATGTCGACTCCGCTCGTGCAGACCACCGGCCGCCGCAAGGGCGCCGTCGCCCGTGTCCGGGTGCGTCCCGGCTCCGGCACGATCAAGATCAACGACCGCGACATGACGGCGTACTTCCCGTCGCAGACGCACCAGATGATCCTCACCGAGCCGCTGCGCATCACCAGCACCGACGAGACGTACGACGTCGACGCCACGCTGCACGGTGGCGGCGTCTCGGGCCAGGCCGGCGCGCTGCGCCTCGGCATCGCCCGCGCCCTCGTCGAGATCGACCCCGAGATGCGCACCACGCTCAAGCGGGCGGGCTTCCTCACGCGCGACCAGCGCGAGAAGGAGTCGAAGAAGTACGGCCTCAAGAAGGCCCGCAAGGCGCCCCAGTACTCCAAGCGCTGACCCCGCTGGGGTCCTCGATCCCATGCTGAAGTTCGGCACCGACGGCGTCCGCGGCGTCGCCAACGTCGAGCTCACGCCCGAGCTGGCGCTGGCCCTCGGCCGCGCCGCCGTGCGGGTGCTCGGTGGCGATCGCTACGCCGTCGGGCGCGACACCCGGCTCTCCGGACCGCTGCTCGAATCGGCGCTGGCCGCCGGCCTCGCGAGCGAGGGCGCCGACGTCACCGTGCTGGGCGTCGTGCCCACGCCCGAGGTGGCGTGGTGGTCGGCGACCGAGGGCGCGCCCGCCGCCATGGTGTCGGCGTCGCACAACCCGTTCGCCGACAACGGGATCAAGCTGTTCAGCGCGGGTGGCCGCAAGCTGGCCGACGACGTCGAACGGCGGCTCGAGGTCGAGTTGCAGCGCCTGCTCGGCGCGGTCGTGTCGGGTGCGGCGGCGCCCGGTGACGGTGCCCGCGCGGGCGAGACCGTGCCCGCCGGTCCCGCGGTGGGCCGCATCGCCCCGGCGGGCGGCGAGCAGGGGCCCCACGAGGGGTACGCGGCCGCCGTGGCCGCGTCGATCGCCGGCCGTCGCCTCGACGGGCTGCGGGTCGTCGTCGACTGCGCCAACGGGTCGGCCTCGGCGGTGGCGCCCCGAGTGCTGCGCGACCTCGGCGTCGACGTGCACGTCCTGCACGACCGGCCCGACGGCACCAACATCAACGACGGCTGCGGTTCGACCCATGTCGGCGCTCTGGCCGGGTCGGTCGTGGAACACGGTGCCGACCTGGGTGTGGCCTTCGACGGCGATGCCGATCGCGTGCTGATGGTCGATGCCGCGGGCGAGGTCGTCGACGGCGACCAGATCATCGCCCTGTGCGCGGTCGACCGCCACGCACGCGGCACGCTGCCGGGCGACGCGGTGGTCGTGACCGTGATGACCAACCTGGGCTTCCGCCTGGCCATGGCCGAGCACGGCATCGCCGTGGTCGAGACGGCCGTCGGCGACCGCTACGTGCTCGAGGCGCTCGAGGCGAAAGGCCTGGCCCTCGGCGGCGAGCAGAGCGGGCACGTGATCTTCCGTGACCTCGCCACCACCGGCGACGGGCTGCTCACCGCGGTGCAGGCGCTCGACGTCGTGGTGCGTGCCGGCCGCCCCCTCGCCGACCTGGCCGGGGTGATGACCCGCATGCCGCAGGTGCTGCGCAACGTGCGCGTGGCCCGGCGCGATCCCGCCATCGTCGAGCACCTCGCCGGCGACATCGCCGCGGTCGAGCGCCGGCTCGGCGAGCTCGGCCGGGTGCTCGTCCGCCCGAGCGGCACCGAGCCCCTCGTCCGGGTCATGGCCGAGGCGCCGACCGAGGCCGAGGCCGAGGCGGCGGTGGCCGAGCTGGTGGGGGCCGTCGAGGCCCTGACCGTGGCGGGCTGAGGCGCCCGGGCCGGCGCCGTCCGCGTGCCACGCCTGGTCGAGGCCGGCGGCCCGACCTGATCCACGGGCGCGGGCGCACCGTCCGCTCGGTCGCGTGCCCCGGTCTCCCGGCGGCTGACGTGCGTGCCCAGGGACCCCCGTAGACTCGTCGCCCATGTGTGGCATCATCGCGGTCGTCCGTCGCCCCGGCGCGCGCAAGGCAGCATCGGCCGCGGAGGTCACCGAGCCCCTGCACGAGGCGGTGGCGGCGCTGGCCGGCGGCCTGCCCCTGGCCGAGGCGTGCGAGGCTGCGGCCGAGCACGTCGAACGGGCCGACGCCCTGCTCCGAGGCGCCGAGGGCGTGTGGGCACTCGTCCACGACCGGCGGCTCCTGGCCGAGGTCGAGGGCGTGTGCACGACCCTCGTCGCCAGCGTCGCCGCCATCGAGGCCAGCCTCGACGTCGGCCTCGACGGCGCCGGCAGGGCCGCGCCCGGAGGCACGGCGCCGCGGGTCGGTCTCGACGGGAACGGGGCCGGGCCGCGGGACGCCGCCGCGCTCGAGGCCGTGAACGCCGCGGTGATCCGCCTCAAGGACGCGACGTGGGCCGTCGAGAAGGACCGCGTCCGTACCGCCCGCGCCGTGGCCGACCTGGCCGGGAGTGAGCCGGGCTGGGGAGCGACCGAGGCCTACACGTCGATCCAGCAGGCGCTGTCCGCCATCGACCGGCTCGAGGTGCGGGGCCGCGACTCCGCCGGCCTGCACGTCCTCGTCCGCGACCACGGGCTCGACGTCGACAGCCTCGCCGTCGCCGGCCTTCTGCGCGGCCGGGCGTCCGACCCCCTGTTCCGCTCGGGCACCGTGCGGGTGGTCGACGGCTGCCTGTCCTTCGTCTACAAGGCGGCCGCCGAGATCGGCGAGCTGGGCGACAACACCCGTGCGCTGCGCGACGCCCTCCGGGCCGACGACCTGCTGCGCCTGGCCGTGGCCTCCGACCACGCGGTGGCCGTCGTCCTCGGGCACACCCGGTGGGCCTCGGTCGGCATGATCAGCCAGCCCAACGCCCACCCGGTCGACAGCGCCGAGGAGGGTGACGGCGACGTCCCGTTCGTCGTGGCCTCGCTCAACGGCGACGTCGACAACTTCGCCGACCTCAAGGCGCTCGACGGCCTGCAGATCGCCCCCGAGATCACCACCGACGCCAAGGTCATCCCCACCCTCGTCGCCCGCCGCGTCGCCGAAGGCGCCGACCTCGCCACCGCCTTCCGCAACACCGTGGCCAGCTTCGAGGGGTCGGTGGCCGTCGCCGCGTCGGCCAGCGCCGAGCCCGACAAGCTGCTGCTGGCCCTGCGCGGCAGCGGCCAGGCGCTCTACGTCGGGGTGGCCGACGACGCCTACATCGTCGCCAGCGAGCCGTACGGAGTGATCGAGCTGACGCCCCACTACCTCCGGCTCGACGGCGAGACCCCGGCCAACCCCGAGAACCCCACCGCGAGCCGCGGCCAGATCGCCGTGCTCGACGGGGCGCGGGCCGGCACGCTCGAGGGCATCGAGCGGCTCGCCTACGACGGCACGCGGCTGCCCGTCGGCGACGGCGACATCGCCGGCGCCCAGATCACCACCCGCGACATCGACCGCGGTGAGTTCCCGCACTTCCTGCTGAAGGAGATCACCGAGTCGCCGGCCAGCTTCCGCAAGACGCTGCGGGGGAAGCTCGTCGAACGCGACGGCGGGCTGGCCGTCAGCCTCGGGCCCGACTCTCTGCCCGACGACGTCCGCGCCGGCCTGCGCTCGGGCGCCATCGACCGGGTGCTCGCGATCGGCCAGGGCACCGCGGCGGTGGCCGGCCAGGCGCTGGCCGCCGGGCTCGCCCGCTTCACGACCGAGACCGACCTGCGGGTCGACGCCCTGCCCGCCACCGAGCTGTCGGGGTTCGGGCTGCGGTCGTCGATGGCCGACACCCTCGTCGTGGCCATCAGCCAGTCGGGCACCACCACCGACACCAACCGCACGGTCGACCTCGTCCGGTCCCGCGGGCGCACGCGTGATCTCGATCGTGAACCGCCGGGGCAGCGACCTCACCGACAAGTCCGACGGCGTGCTGTACACGTCCGACGGGCGCGACGTCGAGATGTCGGTGGCCTCGACCAAGGCGTTCTACAGCCAGATCGCCGCGGGCCTGCTGATGGCGGCGGCCATCGCCGACGAGGTCGGTGGTCATGTCGACCAGGCGCTGCTCGCCGCGCTGCGCGGCCTGCCCACGGCGATGGCCGAGGTGCTCGAGCGTCGCTCGACCATCGCCGAGGCCGCCCACCGCCTGGCCCCGGCCAAGCGCTACTGGGCGGTGGTCGGCAACGGGGTCAACCGCATCGCCGCTGCCGAGGTGCGCATCAAGCTGTCCGAGCTCTGCTACAAGTCGATCGCCAGCGACTCGACCGAGGACAAGAAGCACATCGACCTGTCGTCCGAGCCGCTCATCGTGGTGTGCGCCGCGGGCCTGACCGGCTCGACCGCCGACGACGTGGCCAAGGAGGTGGCGATCTACCGGGCGCACAAGGCGTCCCCGGTCGTCATCGCCACCGACGGCCAGTCGCGCTTCGCTTCGGCCCTGCACGTGATCCCCGTGCCCGAGACGCACCCCGACCTGGCCTTCGTCCTGTCGTCCATGGCGGGCCACGTGTTCGGGTACGAGGCGGCGCTGGCCATCGACGCCCTCGCCCGGCCGCTCCGCGAGGCCCGCGCCGCCATCGAGGGGCTGATCGAGCAGGGCGGCCTCGACACCCGTCCTGCCGGGGTGGCCGGCGGGACGCGGTCCCGCTCGGGCGACGACACGGTCGTGCTGGTGCACGACGGCGAGGCGCTGCTCCGGCGCCTCCGCCCCGACCTCGACGCGGCGGCCCGGCGCTACTTCGACGGTCTCCGCGTCGGCGGCTACGACGGCCAGCTCGAGGCGTCGACCGCGGTGCGCCTGGCCGCGCTCCTGCGCTACGTGCTGGGCGTGGTCCCGCTCGACGCCTACCAGCTCGACCAGGGCAAGGTCGGAACGCCCGCGGTCGTCATCGACGACCTCACCGGGGCGCTCACCCAGGCCATCGAGGAGCTGACCCGCCCGGTCGACGCCATCAAGCACCAGGCCAAGACCGTCACGGTCGGCATCTCCCGCAGCGACGAGACCCTGCTCGAGGTGCCGCTCGTGCGCGAGGTCGTGTCCACGGGCGCCCACCGCGACCAGCTCACCTACCGCACGCTCCGCACGCTGGCGGACATCAGCCCGGCGGTCGACGCGGTCGTCGGCTACACGCGGTATCGCATCGAGGGCCGGGTCGGGCCCGAGGGCACGGCGACGGCCACGGTCGTCGACCGGGGCGGCATCGCCCGCGACCTGCCCAGCCGCACCGACCGCTCGCCCGAGCTGCGGGGCACGAAGCACCGGGTGGCGAGCGAGCGCGACCTGCTCGTGGCCCGGGGCCGGCGCGACGGGCGGCCGATCGTGATCGTGCCCGAGGTCAAGGACGGCGAGGCCACCGGCATCACGCTGCTGCACGTGCGCTTCGCCGACCGGCTACCGGTGGGGACGGCCCGGGGGATGCTCCAGGGCTACCGCAACCGCTACGCGGTGCTGCGCGACGCGGTGCTCGAGACCGAGCAGACGTTCCGCGAGGACCTCCTGGCCGACATCCCGGTCGACGTCCTGCTGACCGAGGCCATCAACCAGCTCGCCGACCGGTGGCGCACGTGACCTGTCGCCCCCCTGACCGGATTTCCCCAGCAGATTCGGTGGCTCCGAGCGCCCGAAACTGCTGTGGAAATCCTCCTCGGTGGGGTGGCGCCGGTGGGTGAGGTCGTCGGGGTCGGGGTCGACCTGTGCGACGTCGAGAGGATGCGGCGCACGCTCGAGCGGACGGCCGGGTTCGTCGACCGCGTGTTCACGGCGGGGGAGCAGGAGTACTGCCGGGCGGCGAAAGACCCCGCCGAGCGGTTCGCCGTGCGGTTCGCGGCCAAGGAGGCGGTGCTGAAGGCGGTCGGCGCCGGCCTGGGCGCGTGTCGGATGCGGGACATCGAGGTCGTCCGGGCCTCCTCGGGTGCGCCTGCGGTCGTCCTCCACGACACCGCCGCCGCGCTGGCGGCCGAGCACGGGGTCGGCCGCTGGCACGTCAGCCTCACCCACACCGCCACGATGGCCGAGGCCGTGGTCATCGCCGTCGGGGCCTGAGCGGGCGACGCCGTCACACCGCGGGGGCGGCGCCGTTAGCCTCGGCGGAGCATGCTGCCGGTCCTGACCCCTGCCGAGATGGGTGCGGTCGACGCCGACTCGCCCGAGCCCGTCGAGGTCCTGATCGGGCGGGCCGCGGCGGCGGTGGCCCGGCAGGCCCTCGACCTGCTGGGCGGCGCCTACGGGCGGCGGGTCGTCGTCGTGGCGGGGAAGGGCAACAACGGCAACGACGGCCGCGAGGCCGCTCGCCTGCTGCGGCGGCGGGGGGTGCGCGCCGCCGTGATCCCGGTGGCCGAGGTGCCCGACACGCTCCCCGAGAGCGACCTGGTGATCGACGCCGCCTTCGGCACCGGCTTCCACGGCGAGTACCGGCCGCCCGACGCCGCCGGGGCCCCGGTGTTGGCTGTCGACATCCCGAGCGGGGTGGACGGGCTCACCGGTTCGGCGCCCGGGGGTGCGGTCCAGGCGGTCCGCACGGTCACGTTCGCCGCGCTCAAACCCGGGCTGCTGTTCCACCCGGGCCGGGCGCTCGCCGGCGACGTGGTGCTGTACGACATCGGCCTCGACGTGTCCCGGGCGCGGGCCGGGGCGGTCGAGCGCACCGACGTGGCGGCGTGGGTGCCGCCCCGACCGGCCGACGCCCACAAGTGGCGGGCCGCGGTCGTCGTGGCCGCGGGCTCCCCCGGGATGAGGGGCGCGGCCCACCTCGCCGCCCGGGCGGCCCAGCGGGCCGGCGCGGGCATGGTGCGCGTGTTGTCACCGGGCGTCGACCAGGACCCGGGTCTGCCCACCGAGGCCGTTGGCATCGCCGCCCCGTCCGCCGGCTGGGACACGGCGGTGCTCGACCAGATCGACCGGGCCGGGGCCCTGGTCATCGGCCCCGGACTGGGCCGCAGCGCCCCCACCGACGCAGGCGTGCTCCAGGTGCTGGCGGCGGCGGCGGTGCCCACCCTCGTCGACGGTGACGGGCTCACGGCGCTCGCGGGCGACGCCGTGTCCGCCCTGGCGGGGCGCCCCGGCCCGACCGTGCTGACACCCCACGACGGCGAGTTCGCCCGCCTCGCCGGCCGGCCTCCCGGAGACGATCGGCTGGCCGCGGCGCGGGACCTGGCCGCCGACACCGGGGCCATCGTGCTGCTGAAGGGCCCCACCACCGTCGTCGCCCACCCCGACGGGCGGGCGCGGCTGGTGACGGCCGGGGACGCCCGCCTGGCCACCGCCGGCACGGGTGACGTGCTGTCGGGCGTGATCGGGGCGCTGCTGGCCCAGGGCGTGCCGCCGTTCGAGGCGGCCGCGGCCGGCGCGTGGCTCCACGGCCGGGCGGGCATGGCCGGACCGCGCCGCGGGTTGGTGGCGTCCGACGTCGTCGACGGACTGCCCGCCGCCCTGTCCGACCTGGACGAGCCCGGCGACGAGCCTGCCGGCGGTCGGCCCGGCCCCGACACGACGGTCGCCCGCTCCGCCGGCGCCGGAGGCGAGAGCTGATGGCCGCCCGGGCCTGGGCCGACGTCGACCTGGCCGCCGTCCGCCACAACGTCCGCACGTTGCGGGCCACGGCTGCGCCGGCCCGCCTGTGTGCGGTGGTCAAGGCGAACGGCTACGGCCACGGGGCCGCCATGGTGGGCGCGGCCGCCCTCGACGCGGGGGCCGACTGGCTGGGCGTGGCGCAGGTCGACGAGGCCGTGGCGCTGCGCAGCGGAGGCATCGAGGCGCCGATCCTCGTGCTGTCCGAGCCCCGGCTCGACGAGGTCGACACCGCCATCGCCACGGGCGCCCGGCTCACCGTCTACACGTCCGCCTGCGTGTCCGCCATCGCCAAGTCGGTGCGGGCCCAACGGGCCCCGGCGGTTCCGCTGCACCTCAAGGTCGACACCGGCATGCACCGGGTGGGTGCCGCGCCGGCCGAGGTCGTGCCCCTGGCCAAGTCCATCGGCGACCTGTCCGAGGTCGAGCTCGAGGGGGTGTGCACCCACTGCCCGGTGGCCGACGAGCCCGCCAACCCGTTCACCCGGCAGCAGATCGTGCGGTTCGACGCCGTGCTGGCCGAGCTGCGGGCGTCGGGCATCGTCCCCGGCATCGTCCACGCGGCCAACTCGGCCGCCACGCTGGTCGTTCCCGAGGCGCGCTACGACCTGGTGCGCTGCGGCATCTCCGTGTACGGCATCCCGCCCGCCCCCGAGCTGGAGGGGGTCCTCGACCTCGAGCCGGCGTTGACGCTGGCGAGCGAGGTGTCGTTCGTCAAGCACGTGGCCGCCGGCGAGGCGGTGTCCTACGGGCACCGCCAGCGCACGAGCACCGCCACCGTCGTGGCCACGGTTCCGATCGGGTACGCGGACGGCGTGTTCCGGGCGCTGCCGCTCCTGGGGCAGGAGGTGCTCGTCGGTGGGGCGCGGCGTCCCATGCTCGGCGTCGTGACGATGGACCAGCTCATGGTCGACTGCGGGCCCGATGCCGACGTCGAGGCCGGGGATCCCGTGGTGCTGCTCGGAGCCCAGGGCGACGAGCGCATCGCGCCCGACGAGTGGGCCGCCCGGCTGGGCACGATCTCGTACGAGGTGGTGTGCGCCATCGGCGCCCGCGTCGCCCGGCGGTACCGGTGAGCGCGCCGCTCGGGCCGCGCCCCGCGCCGGGGGCCGACCGGAGGGCTGGACCGTGATCACCGACGTGCCCGGGCTGCGCGTCGGGCACTGGACCGACGCGACGGCGCGGACCGGGTGCACGGTCGTGCTCTTCCCCGAGGGGACCGTGGCGTCGGGCGAGGCGCGGGGCGGGGCGCCGGCCACCCGCGAGGTGGCGCTGCTCGAGCCGACCCGGACCGTGTCCCGCCTCGACGCGCTCGTGTTGACAGGCGGATCGGCGTTCGGGCTGGCGTCGGCCGACGGCGCGGTCCGCTTCTGCGAGGAGAGGGGCCTCGGGTTCCCCACGCCCGCGGGTCCCGTGCCGATCGTCGTCGCGCTCGGGCTCTTCGACCTCGCGGTGGGCGACCCCTCGGTGCGGCCCCGGGCCGAGGACGGCTACGCCGCCTGCGTGGCCGCCGGCGCAGGGCCCGTCGAGGTCGGGCTGGTCGGCGCGGGAACGGGGGCGACCGTGGCGGGCATGCGGGCGGTGGCCGACGAGGCCGGTCCGGTCGAGCGCCGCCCCGGTGGACTGGTCACGGCCGGCGCCCGGGTGGGCGACCTGGTGGTGGCGGCGCTCCTGGCGGTGAACGCGGCAGGGGTGCCGGGCGCCCGCGACGACCTGGCGCTCGACATCGCCCGGCACGCCGCCGGGGCGGACGTCGGTGGTGCGACCGCCCGGGGCCCCGCCGGGGCGACCGCCGACGGGCTCACGCCGGTCATGCCGGGAGCCGCACCGCAGATGCCCGGGTTCGGCAACACGACCATCGGGCTCGTCGCCACGAACGCCGGGCTCGACAAGGTCGCCTGCCACCTCGTGGCGCAGAGCGCCCACGACGGGCTGGCGCGGGCCGTGTTCCCGGCCCACACGCGAGCCGACGGCGATGCGTTCGTGGCCGCCTCGGTGGGCGGCGTCGCCGCCGACGTCGACGTCGTGCGCAGCCTGGCGGTCCACGTCGTGGCCCAGGCCATCGCCGGCGTCGCCGTGCCGGGCTCGACGGCGGGGTGAGCGCCACGGGGGTCGGTAGTCTCGTGGCCGTGCTGCCCCGGACCGCCTCCGCCGTCGTGACCGATGCCTGACCCGGCGCTGACGGCCCGCACGATCTCGGTCGGCGAGACCCGCGACCTGGCGGCGGCGCTGGCCGCCCTCGCCCAGCCCGGCGACCTGGTGCTGTTGGCGGGCGATCTGGGGGCCGGCAAGACCGCGTTCGCGCAGGGGTTCGGCGCGGGGCTCGGCGTGACCGAGCCGATCACCAGCCCCACGTTCACCCTGGCCCAGCAGTACGGGGGCCGGCTGACGATGCACCACCTCGACGTCTACCGGCTCGACCAGCTCGGCGAAGTGGCCGAGCTGGGCCTGTCCGAGCTGCTCGACGACGAGGGGGTGGTGCTGATCGAGTGGGGCGACGCCATCCTCCCGGTGCTGCCGAACGAGTACCTCGAGGTGCGCCTGGGCTTCGCCGCCGGCGCCGACGCGTCCGACGACGAACGCCGCATCGAGCTGCGCTCGGTCGGCGTGGGGTGGGCGCACCGGCAGGTGTCGCTGCTCCACGCGCTCGCCCCGTGGGCCGATGCGCCGGCGGACACACCGGCCGAGCGTCCCACGTGGCCCGGGCGAGCCGGCCAAGGGCCGCCCGAGGGGGCGCCGTGCTGATCCTCGGCATCACCACGTCGACCATGCAGGTCGGCTGCGCCATCGGGGGCCACGAGGGGGTGCTGGCCCAGATCCACTCGAGCCGCGGCAAGCGCCATGCCGAGACTCTGGCTCCGTCGATCGACTTCCTGCGCCAGCAGGCCCGCATCGACCTCGACGAGATCGGGTGCGTGGCCGTCGACGTCGGGCCCGGCCTGTTCACCGGTCTGCGGGTCGGCGTCGCCGCCGGGAAGGCGATGGCCCATGCGCTGCGCATCCCGATGGTCGGCGTCGCCAGCCTCGACCTCGCGGCGTTCCCCGTGCGGTGGAGCCCCCGGCTCGTCGTGGCCGCCATCGACGCCCGGCGCAGCGAGCTGTTCACGGCCACCTACCGGCAGGTGCCCGGCGGCATCCAGCGGCTGAGCGAGTACGAGGTGGCCTCGCCCGACGACCTGGCGGTCGACCTCGAGGCCAGCGGCGAGGACATCCTCCTCGTCGGCGACGGGGCCCTGCGCTACCGCGAGGCGTTCGCCGACCTCGGCCGGGTCGAGCTGGGCGACCAGGGCCTCGCCTACCCGTCGGCGGCCTCGCTGGTGCAGCTGGCCCACGCCAAGGCGCTGCGCGAGGACTTCGTGCAGCCGTGGGAGCTCGAACCGCTCTACCTGCGCCGGCCCGACGCCGAGATCAACTGGGTCACCCGCGACGGACTCGTCGACGAACGCTCCCTCGGGGGGACGGCCGGTCCGAGCGGACCGGGCGGCGCGGGCGGCGGGACGGGGTGGTGCCGGCGCGGGCGGAGGGCCTCCCGCCTGATGGCCCGGCCGCTGCCGACGCCGGTCGACGATCCCTGGTCGCTCGAGGTGCGGATCGGGCCCATGCGGCGCCGGCACCTGCGCAGCGTGATCCGCATCGAGCAGCAGGTCTATCCCCGCCCGTGGACGTTCGGGCTGTTCCTGTCCGAGATCGGGCAGCGCACGACCCGCCTGTACGTCGTGGCCCGGGTGGGCGCCGAGGTCGTCGGCTACGCCGGGCTGTTCCGGGCGGTCGACGACGGCCACATCACCACCGTGGCGGTCGACCCCGCCTGGCACCGCCACGGCATCGCCTCGCGCATGCTGGTGGCCCTGGCCCGCGGCGCGGCCGAGCGCCAGTGCGTGAACCTGACCCTCGAGGTGCGGATGAGCAACTCGGGGGCCCAGGCGCTGTACCAGCGCTTCGGGTTCGTGCCGGCGGGGTCCGCAAGGGGTACTACCCCGAGACGCGCGAGGACGCCCTGGTCATGTGGGCCAACGACGTCGACACGCCGGCGTACGCCGAGCGGCTGGCCGCGATCGAGCGCGACATCCCGGGCACGACGGTGGTCGAGGGCGGCTGGCTCTGACGCCCGCGCCGGTCAGCCGGGGCCCGTGAGGTGGTCGAGTGCCGCGGCGACACGCTCGACGAGCGAGTCGGCGCCACCAGGCTCGGCGTCGTCGAGCAGCCAGGCGACGACCGAGCCGTCGACCAGCGCGAGCGCCACGTCGGCCGGCACGTCGAGGCCCTCGTCGGCCAGGAGGTCGGCGACGACGGCGCGGACCGCGTCGTTCCACGTCCGGGCTGCGGCGCGGGCGGCGGGCACGCGGGCGGCCTCGACGATGCGCTCGTAGACGGCGCCGACCCGCGCCGGGTCGTCGCACCGCTCGAGCCCGACCACCACGTCGACCAGTCGGCGGGCGGTCGCCCTCGGCCCTCGCCCGGCCGGGCGCGGCCGGGGCGAGCGCGGCCCGCGCCCGGGCGGCCTCGACCTCGCCGGCGCGGCGCACGGCCGCGACCACGAGGTCGTCGCGGTCGCGGAAGTAGTAGGTCGTCGAGCCGAGCGGCACGCCGGCCGCGGCGGCCGCGGCGCGATGGGCGACCGCGGAGACGCCGCCGGTCAGCAGCAGCCCGGCCGCGGCGTCGACGATCGCGTCCCGGCGGGCCTCGCCGCGTGGGGTGGTGGCGGGCACGGTGGCGGAGCGCCGCTCAGTGCCCGGCGCCGGCGAGGTTGAGGCCGACGACGCCGCCCACGATGAGGGCGATCGAGCCGAGCCGGGCGGCCGAGGCGGCGTCGCCGAGGAAGACGATGCCGACGAGCGCCGTGCCGACGGCGCCGATGCCGGTCCACACCGCGTAGGCGGTGCCGACCGGGAGGTCGCGCAGGGCGATGGTCAGCAGGGCGAAGCTGGCGGCGGCGGCCGCGATGAACAGCGCCGTCCAACCCAGGCGGCCGAAGCCCTCGGACTGCTTGAGCGCGACGGCGAACACGGTCTCGAGCACGCCGGCGACGATGAGCAGGATCCAGGTCACTGGTGCACCCTTCGGGCGCACCAGTGACCGAATCGCCACTTCGTGGCGCAGGGCCGACTGTGCTGTTGGACCTCGCTCCGCTCGGTCATGTGCGGTCCTCGTGTCTCCGGGTCGTCCCGGAGGGCGGTCGTCCACGAGCACCTGGGCCGTCCCAGGAACATGTACAAGCGTACAGGTTTCGGGCTCGCACCCGACCCCGGCGACGCGGGACGATGGGGCGCATGGGAGACCGCATCCTCGGCATCGAGACGTCGTGCGACGAGACCGCGGCCGCGGTCGTCGAGCGCGCCACACGGGTGCGGTCGTCGATCGTCGCCAGCCAGATCGACCAGCACGCCCGCTACGGCGGGGTCGTGCCCGAGATCGCCAGCCGCGCCCACGTCGAGATGCTCACGCCCGTGATCGCCCAGGCCCTCGTCGAGGCCGGGGTGGCCGACGACGAGATCGACGCGGTGGCCGCCACCGCCGGGCCGGGGCTCGTGGGCTCGCTGCTCGTCGGCGTGAGCGCGGCCAAGGCCCTCGCCCTCGTCTGGGACGTGCCGTTCGTGGCCGTCAACCACCTCGAGGGCCACCTGTACGCCGCGTTCCTCGAGGAACCCGATCTCGATCTGCCGCTCGTCGTGCTGCTCGTCTCGGGCGGCCACACCATGCTCGTCCACATGGAGGACCACGGCCGCTACCACCTGCTGGGGTCCACCATCGACGACGCAGCCGGCGAGGCCTACGACAAGGTGGCGCGGTTCCTCGGCCTCGGCTACCCGGGCGGGCCGATCATCGACCGGCTGGCCGCCGACGGCGATCCCGAGGCGATCCGGTTCCCGCGGGGGATGCTCGACCGCACCGGGGACGACCGGTACGCGTTCAGCTTCAGCGGGCTCAAGACCGCGGTCGTCACCCACGTCCGCAAGCACCCCGACGTTTCCGCCGCCGACGTCGCCGCCAGCTTCCAGGCGGCTGTGGTCGACGTGCTCGTCACCAAGGCCCGCAGGGCGGCCCGAGAGGTCGGGGCCAAGGGCCTGTGCCTCGGCGGGGGCGTGGCGGCCAACAGCGCGCTGCGGTCGCGGCTCGTCGAGGCGTGCGACGAGGACGGCATCCGCCCGTTCGTGCCGAGCAGGTCCATGTGCACGGACAACGCGGCGATGATCGCCGCCGCGGGCTGGTGGCGGCTGCAGTCCGACGGACCCTCGCCCATGGACACCGGCGCCACGCCCAACCTGCGCCTGCCGCTCGCCGGTTGACCGGCCCGCGACCCGAGGGAAGCCGTGCGCGGACCCGATCGGCCCGCCGGTAGGGTCGCCGCGTCGTACCTGCGCCCGCGCGAGGGAGGTCCACCGAGGGTGCCCACGAGCGAAACGCCCGCGCCGGGCGTCCCCGTGATCGGGCGCCGGGCGTTCCTGGCCGGGGTGGTGGCCACGGCCGTCGCCGCAGGGTGCGGTGGGGGCGACGGCGACGACGCCTCGCCGACCACGAGCGAACAGGCGGCGGTCACCCCGGGGGCGGGGGCCGACCTCCCGCCGGTGCCGCCGAGCCTGCCGGCCGATCTGTTCCGCCTGGGGGTCGCGTCGGGCGATCCGCTGCCCGACGCCGTGATCCTCTGGACCCGGCTGGTCAACGACCCGTCCGTCGACGGCGGCGGGCTGCCCGATCAGCCGCTGCCGGTGCGCTGGGAGGTCGCCACCAGCGAGACCTTCGACGACATCGTCGCCTCGGGGGACGCCGTGGCCGAGCCGGCGATGGGTCACTCGGTCCACGTCGACGCGTCGGGCCTCGAACCCGACACCTGGTACGCCTACCGCTTCTCCGTCGGCTCGTGGACCAGCCCGGTGGGGCGCACCCGCACCGCCCCCGCCCGCGGCGCCGAGGTCGACCGCCTGCGCTTCGCCTTCGCCTCGTGCCAGGAGTACCAGTCGGGCTACTGGGGTGCGCACGCCCACCTGGCGGCCGAGGACGTCGACCTCGTCGTGTTCCTCGGCGACTACCTCTACGAGAACCCCCCGACCCCGACGGCGTCCGCACGCTCCGGTCGGCGGCGCCGACCGACCTGGCCGGCTACCGCCGCCGGTACGGCGAGTACAAGGCCGATCCCGCCCTCCAGGCCGCGCACGCGGCGGCGCCCTGGGTGTGCACGTGGGACGACCACGAGGTCGCCAACAACTACGCCGACGAGGTCCCCGACGGCGTGGGGGCCGAGGCGGGCGACGACGGGTTCCGCGAGCGGCGAGCCGCGGCCTACCAGGCCTGGTACGAGCACACTCCCGCCCGGGTCGAGCCCCCCGACGGCCCCGACGTCACCGTGTACCGCTCGCTGCGCTGGGGCGACCTCGCCCGGTTCTACGTGCTCGACGGCCGCCAGTACCGCAGCGACCAGGCGTGCGACGCCGCCGACGACGTCGGGCTGGCGTGCGCCGACGTGGAGGACGACGAGCGCACGATGCTCGGCGCGGACCAGGAGCGCTGGCTCGGCCGTGCGCTCGAGGACACCGACGCCACCTGGAACGTGGTCGCCCAGCAGACGATCGTCTCGCGCATCGTGGTCCCCCTCGGGGCCGCCGAGGGCCTGAACCTCGACCAGTGGGACGGCTACCCCGCAGCCCGGCGCCGCCTCGTCGACCAGCTCCGCGAGGTCGACAACCCGGTCATCATCACCGGGGACATCCACGCGAGCGGCGTGGGGGTGGTCACCGACGACCCCGACGACCCCTCGTCCGCGGCGGCAGTGCCCGAGCTGGTCGGTACCTCGATCTCGTCGACGTTCCCCGCCTCCTTCGTCGACCTCGTCGAGGCCGCCGCGGCGGCCACGCCGTCGATCCGCTACGTCGAGCCCCGGCGACGCGGGTACGTCGTGTGCGAGGTCACGCCCGACGACCTCACCGCAGACTTCCGCTACGTGACGTCCACCGCCGGCCCCGAGACGGACGTGTCGACGGGCGCACGCTGGATCGTCGACGCGGGCGATCCCGAGCCGCGTCCTGCCTGATCTCGACCCACCTGCTCTCGACTCGTGGGAGCGAGGAGCCGGGAGTGCGCTCGCTCGTGACGGTCGAGGTGCGGCGGTCGTTCAGCTGGCGATCTCGTCGACGTCCGACAGGGCCCGCATCGTCGCCGTGACGTGGGCCCGGGGCGAGCGTTCGCCCTCGAGCTCGTAGCGGTCGCCGCTCCAGGTGTCCTCGAGGGTCACCGTGCGGACGTTCAGACGGGCGTGGATGGTCGTCGCCACGCGTCGCCGGTCGAAGGTGTGCCAGAGGACGAGGCGTTCGTCGCCGGCGGCACGCAACAGGTAGACCCGGAACGAGCTGACGGCGATGACGACGCGCTGCCCGCCCTCCGCGGGATCGGCGGCGGCGTGGGCCCCGATCCCAGCGGAGCGACTGATCCGCAGACCACGTCCTCGCCTCTGCCCGATCACGGTGCTGTCGGCGGCCGCGCTGCGCCCCGTGAGGGTGAACAGGCCCGCGGCGACGATGTCGTCACCTGTGGCTGTCGCAGCGCTGCCGACCACGTCTGGTTCGACGCCCATGGAGCTAACTCTCCCTGGTCTGTTACTGATTGTGGTCGCACAACCGCATGTGGTGTGTCGGCCGAGAGCCTTCCACGTCTTCCCGCCCCAGACAACGGGTGTGCAGGGATTTCACCCCCGGGTGGCCATCGCCGTCACCCTGTCACCCGGGTCGTGTCAGTCACCGCCGAGGTAGGTGGCCTCGAGAAGGTCTCTCTGCGCGCGCATCGTGGCCGCTGGTCCGAACGCCACGATGCGGCCACCCCGCATGACCACCGCCCTGTCGGCCACCGCGAGTGCGGCGGGGGCGTGCTGTTCGACCAGCAGCACCGCCGCGCCATGCTCGTCGGCCGCGGTCCGGATCACCGGCAGCAGGGCCTCGACGACGAGCGGCGCGAGGCCCAGGCTCATCTCGTCGATCAGCAGGACCCGGGGGCGCGTGACGAGGGCGCGGGCGAGTGCCAGCATCTGCTGCTCCCCACCCGACAACAGGCCGGCCGGGCGGTCGAGGACGCGACCGAGCGGCGGGAACCAGCCGATGGCCTCGTCGAGGGCCGCCGCGACCCGACGTCGGGGTGCGGCCAGCCGCAACGTCTCGCGGGTCGTCAGCGACGGGAACAACGCCCGACCCTCGGGCACGTGGGCGACGCCCGCCCGCACGAGCCTGCGCACCCGCCGCGAACGCGACGCCGTCGACCTCGACCGAGCCGGAGAGCCGGTCGGCCAGCCCCGTCAGCGCGAGCAGGGTCGTGGTCTTGCCGGCGCCGTTGGCCCCGAGCAGCGCCACCACCTCGCCCGCCCCCACCGTCAGGTCGACCCCGTGCACCACGGCGACGCCGCCGTAGCCGGCCACGAGCCCGCGCACCTGGAGGGCGGGCATCAGGGCTCGCCCAGGTACGCGGCGACGACGGCCGGGTCGGCGCGGATCTCCTCGGGCGGGCCCGAGGCGATGATGCGGCCCAGGTCGAGGACGTGGACGCGTGCTGCACGAGCGCATCACCAGGCCCATGTCGTGGTCGACCAGCAGGACCGACACGCCCTGGGCCGGGAGGCCGCGGATCACCTCGCCGAGGGCGGCGGTCTCGTCGGTGTCGAGGCCGGCCGCGGGCTCGTCGAGCAGCACGAGGCGCGGCCACGTGGCGAGGGCGCGCCCGAGGTCGACCAGGCGCTGGCGGCCGTGCGCCAGCTCGCCCGGGCGGGCCTCCGCCTCCGCGGCGAGGCCGAGGAGTTCGATGACGTCGTCGACGCGGGCGACCGCCGGCGAGCGGCGGGGCGCCACCGCGTCGACCACGAAGGACCACCGATGGCGCCGCCGGGCCGCGACCTCGAGGTTCTCGCGGACCGTGAGGTCGGGGAAGAGCTCGCAGGCCTGGAACGTGCGGGACAGGCCGGCGTGCACCCGCCGGTGCGGGGGCTCGTCGCCGATGTCGCGACCGCCGAGGGCGATGCGCCCCCGGGTCGGGGCGAGGAACCCGCCGATGGCGTCGATGCACGTGGTCTTGCCGGCGCCGTTGGGCCCGATCAGCCCCACGACCTCGCGGTCCTCGACGGCGATGTCGACGTCCGCCACCGCGGTGACGCCGCCGTAGACCACGGTCAACCCCCGGACGTCGAGCAGCGGACCCGGATCCTGGCGGGCGGCCACGGTGGCGGCGGCGCGGGGGCCGGGGCCCGGCGGGTCCGTCACTGGTGCGCTCCTGCTTCCGGCGCGGCGGCGAGCGGCACGGCGACGGCGGCCGCGGCGCCGACGTCGGGGTCCACCCCGACAGTGGCCCGGCCGCCGCTCGGGCGTGGCCAGCGCCGCAGGGCCCACGCCCAGGTCGCCGACGCCCGGCCTCGCAGTCCGTCGGGAGCGAGGACCGTCGCAGCGACGAGGGCGAGCCCGGTGAGGGCGAACTGGCCCTGGGACGACTCGGCGCCGCCCCCCACGACCGTGACCACCCCACCCGTGGCGAGCGCGCCGGCGACCAGCGCGCCGGTGAGGCTGGCGATGCCGCCGAGGTAGGTGAGCGCCAGCAGCGACAGCGACAGCAGCACGAGGAACGACTCGGCCGAGAGCTGGGATCGCTGCAGCGCCACCAGCGTCCCGCCGAGCCCGGCCAGCGCCGACGACACGGCGAACGCCCCGAGCTTGGTCCGGGCGACATCGATGCCCGCGGCGGCGGCGGCCCGCTCGTTGCCGCGGACGGCCAGCCAGCGCAGGCCCGTCGGGCTGCGGCGCAGGTTGGCCACCAGGAGCCCGGCGAGAGCCAGGGCGACCAGCGCGCACACGCCGAACGCCACCCGGGGGAAGGCGTCACCGCGGGCGGCGACGTCGAGGTCCAGCGGGCCGATGCGCAGGGGAGGCACCCGGGCGGCGCCCGACCCGCCGGTGAGGGCGGTGCTGCGCAGGACCAGCTCCTCGATGGCGACGGCGGCCGCCAGGGTGGCGACCGCGAGGGTCATCCCGCGCACGCGGACCGCGGGCAGGCCGGTGACGACCCCGACCGCCAGGCTGGCGCCCACGCCGGCGACGAGCGCCAGGAGCGGCGGCCAGCCGGCGGACGAGAGGCGGGCCATCGTGAAGCCTGCGACCCCCGCGAACGCCAGTGGCGCCAGGGAGATCTGCCCGACGTAGCCCGTGAGCACCACCACGGACAGGGCGAGCAGCGCCGCCGTCATGCTCACGATCAGGCCCAGCCGCTCGGCGCTCCCGAGGGTCAGCAGCCCGACGAGGGCCAGCCCGCCGAGCCCGAGGGTCCAGGCGACGGGGTGGCGGGGGAGCGGCGACGGCGGCAGCCCGCGCTCGACGCGCTCGCCCCGGGTCGGCAACCGGTCGCCGGCGACGGCCACGCACAGCAGGATGACGACGAACGGCAACGACTGCTGCAGGCCGCCGTCGGGCACCCAGCCGGGGATCCACGTGTGGCTGGTCGTGACGTGCAGCGTGACCGACTGCACCATCCCGATCGCCAGCCCGGCCGCCACGGTGAGCCCGAACGAGCCGAGCCGCCCCAGCAATGCGGCGGCGAGCGCCGGCACGATCAGCAGCGCCGCGGTCGTGGGCGCGAGGCCCGTGACGGGGGCGATGAGGATCGTGGCCAGCGTGGCGAGCATCGAGGCGAGGGCCCAGTTGGCGGCGCTCAGCGCATCCGGCCACAGGCCCGTGAGCAGCGCGCCGGTCTCGCTGTCGGCCGCGGCGCGCGTGGCCACGCCGAAACGGGTGAACCGGTACACGGCGGCCAGGGCGACCGCCGCCGCGACCGCGAGGCCCGCCAGCAGCAGCCGGTCGCGGGGCACCGCGACGCCCAGCACGTCCACGGTGGCGGTGGGCAGCACCGAGTCGATCGACAGGACCGCGGCGCCCTGCTCGAAGCGGGCCTGGGCCATCGCCAGCAGGAACAGCATCAGCCCGAGCGAGGCGACGACGCGGGCCAGGGCGGGCGCACGGCGCAGCCGGGCGAACACGGCGACGTCGACGAGGGCGCCGACGATCGCAGACAGGACCAGCGTCACGACCAGCGCGGTGGCGAACGTCGGGCGCATCCCCTCGGCCGCGACCCGCACGCGGTCGGGCAGACCGGGCACGGGCAGCACCAGCTCGCCCGTCTCCCGCATCTGGAAGAACGTGGCCGCGCCGAACATGCCCATCGCGGCGTGGGCGAGGTTCAGCACGCCGGACGCCCTCTGGGTCAGGACGAGGCCGAGCCCCAGCACGGCGACGACGGCGCCGCTGCCGAGGCCGAGCAGCAGGAAGCGGAGGTAGTCGTCCATCGTCGGGCGTTCAGCCGCCTCCGCCGGCGGAGCCCGCGCCCGGGCCGGCGTCGAGGTCTGCGACGAGGGCGGGCACGTCGATCCAGCCGTCGCTCGCCTGGGTGAACTCGTCGCCGTCGTAGTGGGCGATGATCTGTTGCGGGGCGCACAGCGACGGCATGGCGGGGATCGGTGTGCCGTCGCACGTGTAGTCGTGCCCCGCGAAGCTCGGGTGGTCGACGCTCCCGCGCAGCGTGTCGATCAGCGCCTGGGGCGTCACGTCGTCGGCGCCGATCTCGCGCATCAGCACGACGATGTTCATCACGTCCCGGAACGCGATGGTGCCCGCCGACGCCGGGTCCAGACCGTCGCTGTGCCGGGCCAGGGCCTCGGCGTAGAGGCGGTTGTCGTTGGCGAGCCGGGTCTCCTCGGGCCCGTCGGGATGGCGCGACACCGGACCCTCGACGTTGAACCACCGGCCCGCGGCCGCGGGACCGGCCGCGTCGAGGATCTGCGGGGCGGCACACGCACCGACGAGGAAGAGGTCGGCGTCGACGGCCAGGTCGGCCGCCCCCTTCATCAGGGGGACGCACGCCGCGTCGGCGGCTCCGGCGATGATGGCGTCGGGCTCGGCTGCCGCGGCCGCGCTGAGGTGCGGGACGAGGTCGTCCTCGGTGACCGGGAACGGCACGAGCGTGATGTCCTCGGGCGCGAGCCCCAGGCTGGCCGCCACGCCCGCGCCATAGCGCTCGGCCGCCTCCTTGATCGAGCCGAAGTCGCCGTACATGAGGGCGATGCGCTCCGCGCCGAGCACGTCGACCGCGTAGGCCACGAAGGCGGCGAAGGCGCCCGGGGAGCCACCGCTGAACAGGAACGAGACGGGGCTGCGCAGCTCGGCGTCGCTGACCGGTATCCCGCCGATGTACGGGATGCCGTTGCTCTCGAGCACGGGGATCGACGTGCCCCACACGTCGATCCCGCCGGTGACGGCGACCACGCCCTCGCTGACGAGGCGCTGCGCGCACGACGTGGAGCCCTCGGGCGAGAACCCGGTGTCGCAGGTGATGAGCTCGAGCGGTCGACCGTCGACGCCGCCGAGCTCGGCGTTCACGAAGTCGACCGCGGCGCGGGCCGCCCGCGTCAGCTCGGGGAAGGCGCCGACGGCGCCCGTGTCCTGGTTGATCATGCCGATCCGGATCGGTCGCCCGGTCGCCTCGACCGGTTCGTCGGGGATGACGCCGAGCGTCGTGTCCGAGCCGGCCAGCGCCTCCACGGCGCTGTCCGCGTCGCTGATCGTGAACGGGCTCTCCTCGGGCCGGTCGGCGGCCCCGCCCGGGATCGGCTCGGTGCAGGCCAGCGCAGGGACGAGCAGCGCCACCGCCAGCGCCACGCCGCCTCGCCCGACCCCCCGCCGCGTCATGTCGGCGCGGACCCGCGGGCGCCCGCCGGGACGGCCGCGGTGCGGGCCTCGCGCTCGTCGTCGAGGTCGCGAGCCACCTGCCGCACCGTGGTGGCCAGGTCGGCGGGCAACGCCGCCAGGCGGTCGTCGGTCAGGTCGTCCGCGAAGCGCAGGCGCGGGCGCTCGGGCGCGGCCGCGGCGGCCGGGGCCCAGGCCGAGTGGATGAGGAACGGCACGGTCGCCCCGCCCGGCGCCGCCAGGACCGCCACCGGCCCGTCGCCGACGGCGCCCGCGTCGAACGTGTCGACCCGGAACCCGTCGTCGCTCAGGACCGGCACGAGGACCCAGCCGTCGTGGCCGCCGGGCTCGCCGCCCGGCCGGGGGACGAAGACGGGCGACGTCGGGTAGTCGTCCAGCCCGAACTCCCAGTCGGCGAGCGGGCGCAGGCCGCTCCGCTCGAGCGTGACCAGGCGCGCCGAGGTGTCCTCGGGCGGCAGTCCGGCCCGGTCGACCCGGTGGGCGTAGAGGGCGAGCGCCCGCTCGCTCACCGCGCCGGGCCGGTAGCCGGTGAAGAGCATCTGGTGGACGGTGGGGGCGGCGAGGGCGTCGAGGGACCAGTCCATCGCCGAGAGCTGGGTGGCCCAGCAGTCGCCCGGCCGGCTGAAGCTGGCCCGGTCGACCACGGCGCCGGTGGCCGGGTCGAGCACCACCTCGTCCACCCGCCCGGGCGCCATCGGGTGGGTGTAGAGCCCGCGCAGGCGCGGGTCGACCGGCCGGCCCCGCGCGTCGACGTCGTCGACCCGCAGCGCCATGGCCAGGTCGGTGTCGGGGGTGTGCTCGAGTAGGAGGTGCACCCCGTCGCGGTCGTCCCACACGCCGAAGTAGTGGTTCAGCTCGGGGGCGAGGCGGAGCGCGGATCTGGGTGCGATCGGGGCGCCGTCGGGCGCCGCTTCCAGGTCGTCCTTGCGGACGAGCCAGGCGGGCTCGTCGGCGAACGTGGTGACCGAGCGTTCGCCACCGCCCAGTGCCTCGGCCGGGTCGACCCGGAAGGCGCAGTCGACGAGCACGAGCCAGTCGCGGGTCTGCGCGACGGTGTGCATCGACTGGGGCAGCGTGACGCCGGCGAGCGGCCAGCGGCGCACCGTCGTGGCGTCGCCGTCCCAGCGGATGACGTGCACCTCGCCGGTGAGCGGGTGCGAGCGCACGCTCCACAGGCAGCCGCGCTCGGGGTCGACGGCGGGGTGGGCCGTGGAGGGGAACAGGGGGAGCACAGGGGCGCCGACGACGTCGTCGCCCCACGAGTCGCGCTGCCCGACCTCGCCGAGGAACCGCAGCGAGAGCGGGTCGACCTCGACGGGGCGGCCGGCGTCCCACGTGGCGAACAGCCGGCCGTCCCAGGGCAGGGGCGCGGTGTTGGCCGCGTTGGCGAACCCGTACGGCGACGACCACCCGAGGCCGCTGGCCTGCCAGACGTCGGGCCGGGCCTCGCGGAGGCGGCGGGTCGGGGTGTCGAGCACCCGGTGCCGCCAGGCGAAGCGCCCGGGTGGCGCGCCGTGGGTGCCGGGGGCCAGCGAGAGCCGGATCATCACGCCGTCGCCGAAGAACCCGTGGATCGGGGCGGTGGCCCGTTCGGAGGTCGAGACGAAGACCTCGCCCGCCATCCCCGCGGGCCAGGCTCCCGACCGGAGCTCGAGGTCGAGGTCGGCCAGCGGTGCGTCGAGGAGCGAACGCGGCAGCGACATGGTGGTCCCCCCTCCGACCGGCCTAAACAGCGTTAACCGGCGGCAGTCTGGGGGCGTGCGGCGCGCCTGTCAAGCGGCGGGTCCCGGCCCGGGTGGAGTGGCATCCTTCCCGGGTGACCCGCCCTCCGTTGACCCGCGCCGGCGTCGTCGAGCGCGCCCGTGCCCTGGTCCGGGCGGACGGCGCCGGCCGGGTCAGCCTCCGCAGCGTCGCCCGCTCCCTCGACGTCACGGCCCCCGCGCTCTACGCCCACGTGGCCGACTACGACGACCTCCTGGCGGCGGTGGCCGAGGGCGAGTTCGCCCATCTGCGCGAGCGGTTCGACGCCGTCGACGAGGACGACCCCCTCGACCGACTCCGGGCGCTCGGTCGGGCCTACGTGGAGCACGCCCGGGCCGAGCCCCACCTCCACCGGCTGATGTTCCGCTACCCGCCGAAGCTGGCGGCGGCCGGCCTGCCGATCAGCTTCGGCCCGGCCACCGACGTCTTCTCGTTCGCGCTGACCGCGGTGGAGGAGGCGATCGACGCCGGCCTGCTGGCGGTGGACGACGCCATCATCGCCGCGCTCACCCTGTGGTCGGCGGCCCACGGCGTGGCCGAGGTGCTGCTGATGGGGTTCGACTTCGACGAGGCCACGGCAGGCGCCCTCGTCGCCACGGCCATCGACGCCTCGGTCGACGGCCTCCGTCACCCCTGACCGTCAGGTCGCGGGGAGCCAGGAGCCGTGGAAGCCGAAGGGCACGCGGCGGGGGAGGTGGACGCGAGCGACCTCCTCCATCGCCCGGGCGTCGGCCACCACCAGGTCGGTGGCGCGGGTGGCCTTGTCGCTCACGTAGGTGAGCAGCCAGCCGGCGTCCTCGGCGTCGGGTCCGTCGGCCCGCCCCGGGTCGGACGCGAACACGGCCTCGCCGCCTGACTCGCCGGCACCCCACGACAGGGTGGTGCTGGCGCCCGAGCGCAGGTCGACCTTGGTCACGCCGCCGAAGTCGACCTGCTCGTCCCACCGGCGCGCAGCCGCCAGGTAGCCGAACCGGGCGGAGCGGCCGGCGGCGGCGTCGGCCACCCGCGGGAAGTCGGCCGGGCGGTCGTCGATCGCCTCGTCCGACACCGTGCCGGCGGCGAGGTCGACGCGCCAGCGGTGCAGGGCGGTGGGCACGTCGTCGGGCTGGTCCTCGCCGAAGCCGACGTTCAGCCGGGCGGCCCGGCAGCCCTCGACCACCACGGCGTCGCCGTCGTCGTGCCCGTTGAGGAAGTGGAACACCCAGAACGGGTCGACGTCGATCCAGCGGACGGTGTCGCCGGGGGCGCCCCGGTCGAGCACGCCGATGCGGGCGCCGCGGGCGGGCTCCCAGCGGATGAAGCCGCCCCCGCCGGCGGCGAGCATGGCCTCGACGTCGAACACCGCCGGCAGGTCGAACAGCACGACGCGCCGCTCGGTCACGACGAAGTCGTGCATCATCACGGGCGCCGGGAGGTCGACGGGGGTCGACCACGTGAGCGTGCCGTCGGGCGCCGCGCCGTACACCCGCACGTAGGGCGGGAACGGGCTGTAGCCGAAGAACACCATCTCGCCCGTCACCGGGTCGATCTTCGGGTGGGCGGTCATCGCCCCGGCCAGCGCGCCGCCGAAGTCGTACTCGCCCACCGTGTCGAGGTCGGCGGTCACCTCGGTGGGCGGCGCCCCCTCCATGAGGGCCAGCACCCGCCCGGCGTGGCGGACCACGTGGGTGTTGGCGGTGTTCTTCATCATGCCGCCCTCGGCCATCACCTCGGGGTCGGGCAGCCGGAAGTCGGACAGTCCCGAGTACAGGGCCCGCCCCGCCCGCCGCTCGGCGGCGAGGCCGCGCGACCCGACCCACCGGTTCCGGTAGCGGGCCCCGCGCTCGTCGAGCGTGACGCCGTGCAGCATGCCGTCGCCGTCGAAGAGGTGGTAGCGGCCGAGCGGGGCGAACGCCGGGTTCGGCCCGTTGCGGAGGAAGGTTCCCCGCAAGGCCGCGGGGAGCTCTCCGGTGACGGCCAGGCCGTCGGCGTCGAGCTCGTCGTCGACCGGCTCGTACAGCCCGGTGAGCCAGGGCTCGGCCGTCGTGTCGGTGCGGGCCGTGGTGCCGGCCCCTGCGTCGGTCCCCGTCGCCATGCCGGCACCGTAGCTCGATGGTGAACGCTGGTGAACACTGTTCACCCGCGACGACGCTGTTCCTGGCACTCGGGGGTTGCGACTGCTAACAGAGCGGGCATAGGGTTAGCACTCGTATCCGGAGACTGCTAACCACCCGCGGCCGTCCGCGGGGGTCCCCGGAGGCATGTCCCAAACGAGCAGCGCCAACGGAGGCGACACAACATGGCTTTGCAGCCCCTCGACGATCGCATCGTCGTGAAGCCCGGTGAGAGCGAGGAGACCACGGCGAGCGGCCTGGTCATCCCCGACACCGCCAAGGAGAAGCCGCAGCAGGGCGAGGTCATCGCCGTGGGCCCGGGCAAGCGCTCCGAGCAGACCGGCGACGTCATCCCCGTCGGCGTGAGCGTCGGCGACACCGTCCTCTACAGCAAGTACGGCGGCACCGAGGTCACCGTCGATGGCGACGACGTGCTCGTCCTGTCGGCCCGTGACGTGCTCGCCATCGTCACGAAGTGAGGCAGTAGATGCCCAAGATCCTCAAGTTCGACGACGACGCGCGGCGCTCCCTCGAGGCCGGCGTGAACAAGCTCGCCGACGCGGTGAAGGTCACGCTCGGCCCCAAGGGCCGCAACGTGGTGCTCGACAAGAAGTGGGGCGCCCCGACCATCACCAACGACGGCGTGTCGATCGCTCGCGAGATCGAGCTCGACGACCCCTTCGAGAACATGGGCGCCCAGCTCGTGAAGGAGGTCGCCACCAAGACCAACGACATCGCGGGTGACGGCACCACCACCGCCACCGTGCTGGCCCAGGCGCTCGTGCGCGAGGGCCTGCGCAACGTGGCCGCAGGGGCCAGCCCCACCGGCCTCAAGCGCGGCATCGAGAAGGCCGTCGCCGCGGCCGTCGAGGCCATCAAGGACCAGGCCAAGGAGATCGACGACAAGAGCGAGATCGCTCAGGTCGCCGCCATCTCCGCCGCCGACCCGGCCATCGGCGAGGTGCTCGCCGACGCCATCGACAAGGTCGGCAAGGACGGCGTGGTCACCGTCGAAGAGTCGAACACCTTCGGCATGGAGCTCGACTTCACCGAGGGCATGCAGTTCGACAAGGGCTACCTGTCGCCCTACTTCGTCACCGACCAGGACCGTCAAGAGGCCGTCCTCGACGAGGCGTACATCCTGCTCAACCAGGGCAAGATCAGCTCGGTCCAGGAGATGCTGCCGGTCCTCGAGAAGGTCATGCAGACCGGCAAGCCGCTGCTGATCATCGCCGAGGACGTCGAGGGCGAGGCGCTCGCCACCCTCGTGGTCAACAAGATCCGTGGCACGTTCAACAGCGTCGCGGTCAAGGCCCCCGGCTTCGGCGACCGCCGCAAGGCGATGCTCGGCGACATGGCGACCCTCACGGGCGGCCAGGTCGTCGCGGAAGAGGTCGGCCTCAAGCTCGACTCGGTGACGCTCGACCTCCTCGGCAAGGCCAAGAAGGTCATCATCACGAAGGACACCACGACCGTCGTCGAGGGTGCCGGCACCGAGGAAGACATCAAGGGCCGCATCGCGCAGATCAAGCGCGAGATCGACGACACCGACTCCGACTGGGACCGCGAGAAGCTGCAGGAGCGGCTGGCCAAGCTGTCCGGCGGCGTCGCCGTGGTCAAGGTCGGGGCGGCCACCGAGGTCGAGCTCAAGGAGAAGAAGCACCGCATCGAGGACGCCCTGTCCGCGACCCGGGCCGCGATCGAGGAGGGCATCGTCGCCGGTGGCGGCGTCGCCCTGCTGCGCAGCCGTTCCGCCGTAGGCAAGGTCGCCGACGCGCTGTCGGGCGACGAGGCCACCGGTGCCCGCATCGTGTTCGCCGCCCTCGAGGCGCCGACCCGGCTGATCGCCGACAATGCCGGGATCGAGGGTGCGGTCGCCGTGCGGCAGGTCGAGTCCGAAGAGGGCTCGGTGGGGCTCAACGCCGCCACCGGCGACCTCGAGGACCTGGTCAAGGCCGGCGTCATCGACCCGGCCAAGGTCACGCGTGCCGCGCTGCAGAACGCGGCGTCGATCGCCGGCCTGGTGCTCACCACCGAGTCGCTCGTGGCCGACAAGCCCGAGCCGCCCGCCCCCGCCGGTGCCGGCGGTGGCGACCCCATGGGCGGCATGGGCGGCATGGGGATGATGTAAGACCCCGTGCCCGCTCGCCTCGCTCCGGCGAGGCGGCCGTCACGACACGCACTGCGGACCAGGGCCCGCCGTCTCCGGACGGCGGGCCCTGCCGCGTCCTCCGTCTGCCGTGGGTCGCGGGGCGAGGGCCGGCGCTGGACGGCACCCGGGGCGCGGCGACCCCGCGGCCCGAGGCAATGGGTTCCATCCGAGGACGCCGGAGGCAATCGGTTCCGCATCCGGAACCCACGCCTCATCCTCGCCCCGACGGAACCCACCGCCTCGACACCCGGTCGCGCGCGTGCAGGACCCGTCGCACGGGCGGCCGGCGGTCAGGGCACGAGGTCCTCGTCGGCCTGCTCGACGGCGGCGGTGAGGTCCTCGAGCGCGCCGGCGTAATCGTCGTAGGTCCGCACCCAGTAGGCGGGCCACACGGCCACGGCGCCCGCCTCGGCGGCCGCCAACGTGTCCCAGGTCGGCTGGCCCTCGGCGAGGTCGAGGTTCCCGGGGTAGCTGCGCTCGTCGATGATGATCAGGTCCGCCTGGTAGGTGTCGGCGTTCTCCCAGCTCAGGGTCTGCCAGTACTCGAATCCGGGGTCGGGCCGCTCGGGCACGACCAGCCCGAGGCCCCACTCGAGGAAGTCGGCCAGCTCGGCGGCGTGCTCGGGTACGGCGACGTACAGGCCTTCCTCCGAGGGCGACACGGCCAGGACCGACAGGTCGGGCTTGGCCGCGTTGGCCTCCTCGAAGGCGGCGACCGCGGCGTCGAAGCGCTCGCCCGCCTCGGCGATGGCCGGGTCGTCGAGGTCGGCGCCGAGGGAGGTGGCCAGGTCGGCGTAGTCCTCGAGCATCTGGACGATCGACGGCCCCTGCGCCACGCCGACGACGGGAGCGATCTGGCTCAACGTGTCGTAGTTGGTGCCCTCCTCCATGCCGCTGTAGCCCTCCTCGACCGGCCACCACTCCGACACGATGAGGTCGGGCTCGAGGGCGGCGACGGCCTCGACGTTGATGACGCCCCACTCCTCGCCCACGATCTCGATGCCCTCGAGGTCGAGGTCCTGCAGCGCCAGGTCGTCCTCGATGGCGGTGTCGGCGTAGATGCCGACGGGCTCGATGCCGAAGGAGATGAGGGCGGAGGCGGAGCTGCCGTGGGCGACGATGCGGGTCGGGGTCTCGTCGAGGGTGGCCGTGGTGCCCGAACCGTCGGTGTAGGTCCACTCGCCGGACGGCGCCTCCGCTGACGCCGCGGCGGCAACGTCGTCCGACGAGCCGTCGTCGCCGCACGCGCCCAAGAGCAGGGCGGCTGCGGCCAGGGCCGGGACGAGGCGGGTGCGCATCATGGGCATGGACATCGGGCTCCTCGGGCGGTTGTCCGTCGGGTGACGAGCAGTGTGTACGGGTCGGATGATGTCAGAAGTTAGGTTGACCTAACAAGTGAGCGATGACCCGCCCCGCAACGAGGTCGCCGGTACCGTTGGCGCGATGGGCGACACCGGGCTGTGGGACGGCCCGCGGGATCGGCCCCGCCATCTGCCCCGCACCCGCGAGCTCCCGCAGGTCGAGACCGACGCGGGGCGCCGGCGGGGGCGCGAGGCGGCCCGCATCGCCGCGGCGTGGCTGCTCGTCGTCCCGGTCGTGCTCTGGCTGGCCGTTCGCGCCTCGGGTCTGGGCGCCGGCACGTGGATCGAGACGGCGATCGTGCTCACGCCGTTCGTCGCCTTGGGCAGCGTCGTCGTGCTGGCGGTCGTGGCGGCATTGCGGGTGCGGCCGGCAGTCCTGGCCGCCGCGGCCACGTGCATCGGCTACGGCGTGGTGATGGCCCCGCTCTTCGCCCCCGGCCCGCACCCGTCCTACCCGCCCCGCGGCCCTGAGCTGCGGGTCATGACCGTGAACGTGCAGTTCGGCTGGGCCGACGCGGAGCAGGTGGTCTCCCTGGTTCGGCAGCGCGACGTCGACGTGCTGGGCGTGCAGGAGCTCACGCCGGCGTTCGACGCGGCGCTGCGCGACGCCGGGCTGGAGGACCTGTTGCCCTACGGTGACGTCGAGGCGGTGGACGGGGCCGAGGGCTCGGGCCTGTACAGCCGCTACCGGGTGCGCCCCGCCGACGACGGGATCACGGGGCGCCACCGCAGCCCGACCGGGCTGGTGGACGTCCCGGGCGCGCCACCCGTGGCGGTCTCGGTGGTGCACCCCACGCCGCCGGTCGGCGGAGCGGGCCGCGCCGAATGGCGGGCGACCTTCGACTCGTTCCCCCGGCCCGGTGACCCGCTGGGCGGGGACCCGGTCGGCGCCGACCGCGCGGGCGCCGGAGGGGACGACGCGGTCCGCCTGCTGATCGGCGACTTCAACGCCACCGTCGACCAGCCGACGCTGCGCGACCTGCTCGCCGACGGCTACGTCGACGCCGCCGGCGCGGTGGGGCGCGGCTGGGTCATGACCTGGCGGTTGAACGTGACGCCACCGCTGGCCATCGACCACGTGCTCGTCGACGGCATGACGGCGGTACGCGACGTGTCCGTCCACGGGGTCGACGGCAGCGACCACCGGGCCGTCGTGGCGACGCTGCGCGTTCCTGCCGACTGATCGCCCGGCGACCACGTCGAGCGCCGCTCGTCGTGACCCCACCCTGGGCGTCGCCGACCCCGACCACGTAGAGTCGCCCGTGCCAGGGGGGTGTCCGCCCGGGCGCTGCTGGGGTCATGGAGGCTGGGATCGTGCAGGTGGAAGTCGAGGCGGTCACCTCGACGCCTGCCGCTGCAGGCGGCACCGACGAATCGACGCTGGGGGCCGCCGGCCCGCCCGACGCCCCCGCGGGGTCGCGACGGCCGACGTGGAAGGATCCTCTCGTCCTCGTGGCGGCTGTGCTCGTCCTCGTGCCCACGGTCGCCGCCATGGCCTCGGCGCTGCGCAACCCGTACTACCCCACCAACGACTGGGCGCTCCTCGAGCTCCAGGTGCGAGCGGTGGGGACCGGCGACACCCCGCTCATCGGCGTCTGGTCCCGCTTCGGGTGGGACCACCCGGGGCCGTGGCCGCTGTACCTCATGGCGCTGCCGTACCGGCTCGTGCCCGGTGAGCACGGCCTCCTGTTCGGGGCGTCGGCCGTGAACTTCGCGGCGGTGGCGTGCTGCGCGGGGCTGGCGCTGCGCCGGGAGCGGGCGCAGGCGCTCGTGCTGCTGGTCGGCCTCGCCGTCCTGCAGCGCGGCCTCGGCATCGCCGGGCTCACCGACCCGTGGAACCCGATCCTGCCGATCCTGCCCTTCGCCCTCTACTGCCTCCTGTGCATCGAGCTCGCCGTGGGGCCGCGCCGGTGGATGCTGCCCGCAGCGGTGGCCGCGGGCTCGTTCGTCGTGCAGGCACACCTGGGCTTCGCCCAGCCGGTCGTCATCGTGGGCGCCGCCTCGTTCGCGGTGTGGTTCGTGCGTCGGCGCCGCGAGGCTGCCGGTTCCGCTGCCCTCGGTCCCGAGGCCACGGGCACCTCGCCGCCGGGCGACACGACCAGCGACGCTCGTGGCGTCCGAGGCGGGCGACTCCGTCGGCGCCGCGGCGGCCGAACCTCCCGACCCTTGTGGCGCCGGGCGCTGCCGACGGCGATCGTCTTCGCCGTGCTGTGGGCGCCGGTCGCCCTCGACCAGGTGGCGGGCAGGGCAACGTCGGGCTGATCGTCCGCTGGGTGTTCGGCGACGACCTCGGTCGTCCACCCAACACCTGGTCCGTGGGGCGCATGAGCGGCGAGCGGATCCGCGGCGCGGCCGCCTGGCTGCTGGACCCGGCCGGGTTGTGGATCGGCGAGTACGAGGTGCCGCACGCGTTCGGCGTCGACCTCCTGGGCAGCGGCAACCCCCGCATCCTCGTGTGGCTGCCGCTCGCGCTGGGCGGGGCCGTGCTCCTCGCCCGGCGGATCCGCTCCCGCGACGACCGTTGGCTCGTCCTCGCCACCGCCGTGGTCGCGGCGGCCGGCGTCGTCGCCACCTTCACCGACCTCAAGACCGCCCGTGGGGCCGCGGTCGTCTGGCCGTTCCGTTGGGTGGCCGTGGTGTCGATGCTGGCGTTCGTCGCCCTGGGCTGGGCGGTCGTCGCCTCTGTCATGACCGCCGAGGGCGGCCGTGGCGGCGTGCGTGCCCGAGCCGCGCTCCGCTGGGCGGCGGTCGGTGTCCTCGTCGTGCTGGTGGCTGTGCCGGTGGCCAGCACCGTGTGGCGCGGAACCCTCGGTCAGCAGCCCGTCGACGAGACGTCGGACACCCTGGCCCAGATCGCTCCCGAGGTCGTCGAGCAGGCCCGCGACGACGACCTCGTCGTCACCAACTCGATCGCCAAGATCGACCCGGTCGAGCTGGGGCTGCCGGTGATGCTCTCGCGGGCAGGCATCGACTGGATCGAGCGGGACGACCCCCGCGCCGAGGGTCGCCCACAGCTCTACCTCACGGGGGCCCGCGCCCTCGACGGGATGCTCGGGCTCATGATCGCGTCGGGTGACGCGGAGCTCCTGGCCCGGTCCGGCCCTCCGGGCCCGGGCGAGGGCCCCGAGATCGTCCTGGTGCGCACCCTGCCCTGAGGGCGGGACCGCCCTCAGCCGCCGCTGACGGCGTCGAGCTCCTCGGTCACGACCGGCGACGGATCGTCGGCCGTCGCCAGCCACCCGTGGGGGAGGGACACCGCGATCGGCCCCGACGTCTTGCCCCGCGGCCGGGAGTCGGCGCCGTCGAGCACGCCCATGTCGGGGTGGGCGGCGCCGAGGTCGACGAGCAGGCCCTCCAGCTCGGCCAGGGTCGTGGCCGTCGTCAGACGCCTGCGGACGTCGCCGCCCACGGGGTAGCCCTGCAGGTACCACCCGACGTGCTTGCGGATGTCGCGCACCGCGATCGGTTCGGTCAGCCACTCGGCCAGCAGGTGGAGGTGGCGGCGCAGCACGTCGGTCACGCGGTCGAGGGTGGGGGCGGCCGGGACCGCCCACCCGGCGAAGGCGTGGGCCAGGTCGCCGAAGAGCCACGGCCGGCCGAGGCAGCCGCGCCCGACGACGACGCCGTCGCAGCCGGTCTCGTCCACCATCCGCAGTGCGTCCTCCGCCTGCCAGATGTCGCCGTTCCCGAGGACGGGCACGTCGGGAAGGGCGGCGCGCAGTGCGGCGACCGCCCGCCAGTCGGCCTGCCCCGAGTAGTGCTGCGCGGCCGTCCGGGCGTGCAGCGCCACCGCAGCCGCCCCCTCGTCGCCGGCGATGCGGCCGGCCTCGAGGTAGGTCGTGAGGCCGTCGTCGACGCCGATGCGCAGCTTGACGGTCACCGGGGCGGTGCCCGCCCCCGCCACCGCGGCCCGGACGATGGCGCGGAACAGGGCTCGGTGCACGGGCAGGGCCGCGCCCCCGCCCTTCCGGGTGACCTTGGCCACCGGGCAGCCGAAGTTGAGGTCGATGTGGTCGGCCCGCTCCTCGCCGGCGAGGAAGCGGGCGGCCTCGCCCATGGAGCGCGGGATCCGTGCCGTAGAGCTGGATCGACCGCACCGGCTCGTCCTCGGCGAACCGGGCCATGCGGAGCGTCTTGTCGTTGCGCTCGGCGACGCCGCGAGCGGTGATCATCTCGCTGACGAACAGGCCGCCGTGGGCGCCGCCGTCGTCCGGCGGGGCTCCGTCCGTCCCGGCTCCGTCTGGCGCATCCGTCCCGGAATGCTCCGCCGTCCCGCCGTCCTCGGCCAGAGCCGCGGCGCCGAAGCCCTGGCACAGGCGGCGGAACGGAGCGTTGGTGATGCCGGCCATCGGGGCCAGCACGACCGGAGGCCACACGGTGAGCGGCCCCACCTGCAGCGGCGGTGTCGGGGTCACCGTGCGACCCACAGGTCGGTGACGGCCACGCCCAGCTTGGCCAGCAGCGTGCGGAGCAGCGGCAGCGACAGGCCGAGCACGGTGCCGTGGTCGCCCTCGATGCCGTCGACGAACGGGGCGCCGTAGCCGTCGAGCGTGAACGCCCCCGCCACCCGGAGCGGCTCACCCGTGGCGACGTAGGCGGCGATCTCGGCGTCGGACGGCGAGCCGAACCGCACGAGCGTCTGGGCGACCGACGCGGCCTCGTCGCCCGTGGCCGCCTCCACGAGGGCGTGGCCCGTGACGAGCGTGCCCGTGGCGCCGCGGTAGCCGCGCCACCACGCGGTCGCCTCGGCCGCCGACCCGGGCTTGCCGCGGACCTCGCCGTCGATGGCCAGCACCGAATCGCACCCGAGCACGAGGGCGCGTTCGAAGGTGCCGACCGCGTCCGCCGGGTTGGCGGCGTGGGCGGCGAGGCGGTCCACGACGGCCGCAGCCTTGCGACGGGCGAGGGTCGCCGCGGCCTCCACCGCGTCCAGGCCCTCGACACCGTCCTCGTCGACCCCGCTGACCATGACCTCGGGTGCGAAGCCGGCGTCCCGGAGCAGACCCAGGCGGGCAGGGGAGGCGGAGGCGAGGACGAGCGAGCAGACCGGCACCCGGTCAGGGTGCCACGGCCGGCGGTCCGCGCCACGCGCCGCCGGGTCGCCGATCCGTCGAGCGGCACCGACCGCCGATCGGACGCCGCCGGGTCGCCCACCAGCATCGACGGGCGGTGTGGCGCCGGTAGCCTGCCGGGGATGGAAACGCCGCCCCCCGACCCCGCCAAGCTCCTCGCGCACTGGATGGAGTGGGAGCGCGGTGAGACGCCGCCGGGGCGGGTGATGAGCAGCCTCAAGACCGGTGGCCTGCGTGACCTGCTCGAGGCCCTCGCGGCCCAGGCGCAGGCTCCGACGGGCCCCGCCGCCGATGGGTGACGCGGCCCGGTCCGAGTGGCCCGACGCCGCGGCCGAGTCGCGCGAGGCCCTCGACGAGCCCATGCCGGGCTGGCCGGGGCCCGACGATGCGCCGGTCGCGCCCACCACACCGATCCCGGCCGGCCGTGGGGGAGACCAGAAGATCCCGCGCCCCGTCAATGCCCGGCCCGGCGGACCCCCGCCCTGGGCCGATCTGCCGCCTGACCGCCGGCGCCCGACCGTCGCCGACCTGCGGGTCGCCCTCGCGGCGCTGGGGCCGCCCCGGCCGTCGCAACGCGTCCTGGTGGAGGGGCCGGCCGGCCCGGGTCGCTCCTCGGCCGTTCTGGCCCCCGTGTACGACGCGCCCCTCGGCGGGGTGCATGGCCCCGGCGCCGGCGCCCACGTCGTGCTCACGCGCCGCACCTGGGGCCTGCGCACGCACCGCGGTGAGGTCAGCTTCCCGGGCGGGCGGATCGACGACGGCGAGTCGGCGATCGACGGTGCCCGGCGCGAGGCCGAGGAGGAGATCGCGCTCGACCGGTCGCTGGTCGAGATCATCGGTGAGCTCGACCACCTCGCCACCGTGTCGAGCGGCGCCGAGATCGTGCCGTTCGTCGGTGCCCTCCCGGGTCGCCCCGACACGCGCCCCAACCCCGCCGAGGTCGAGGCGGTCCTCCACGTCCCTCTCGCCGAGCTGCTCGACCCCGCGATCTTCCGAGAGGAGATCTGGACCTTCCCGGGCGGGTACGACCAGCCGATCACCTTCTTCGAGCTCGTCGGCGACACGGTGTGGGGCGCCACCGCCGCCCTCCTGCGCCAGCTGCTCGGCATCGTCACCGGCACCCTCGGCCGGGGCGACCTCGACCACCCCTGACGAACCCCGCGAGCCGTCGCCGGCCGGTTGACGCCGCACGGTCGATCGTGTTCAGTGCACCCAGCGTCGTCGGGCGGACGTCGGAGCACGGGGGAATCATGGCTGGACACACCGCACGCCGGTCGTTGGCGCTCGTCGCCATGGCGGCAGTCGCCGGCGCGGGGTGCAACCTCGGCGCCCCACGGCAGACCGTCGCCGTCGTGACCGCAGGCACCAGGCGTCGACATCTTCCCCAACCGGCTGGACGGCGCCCGGACCCGACGATTGACCGTGCGGCTCGCACTTCGACATGACGACATCTGTGAGGCACGAGATGACGAATCGTCGGGGCCGGGCCTCGCGTGTGATCGCCGGGGCGGGCGTCGCCGCCGTGCTGGGTGGCTGCCGACCTCGGCGGTCCGCACCAGGTGATCGACGTCCGGGGCGACCTCGCGGCGGGCGACGTCGACGGCGACGGCACGGTGGACCTCGTGGCCGCCGGCGAGGATGCGCTCTCGGTCGTCCGGGGCGGCGGCCCGGGTGGCCCGTGAACGCGTACCCGCTCGCCGATCCGTCCGGGTTGCGGGACCTCACCGCCGTGCAGGTCGCCGACGTCGACGATGACCGCGATCTGACGTCGCCGCCGTCCGCTGGGACGGCGCCCGCAACCTCGCCGACATCCTGGTGTGGCGGTTCGGGCCCGACGGCCGTCCCGGGTCACCGGCGACGATCAGCACCGGCACGCTGACGGTCGACCTCACGTTCGGCGACGTCGACGGCGATGGTGACGCCGACCTGGTGACGGTCGGCGCGCCCGTCGCGGTGCACCGCAACGACGGTGCCGGTGGCTTCGGCCCGGGCGAGGTGGTCCCCGGTGTGCGGGGGAACTCGGTGGCCGTGGGTGATCTGGACGGCGATGGGCGTGGCGACGTCGTCGTGGGCTCGGGTCGCCCGACGGCGACGTGTCGTCACGCTCGACCGTGCAGGTCGTGCGGTCGACGCCGACCGGATGGGCCCCGGTGACGACACTGCACCCCGACCCGGCCGTCCCCTCGACCGACGCGGTGCTGATCGCCGACATGGACGGCGACGACACGCCCGATGTGGTGACCGGCAACGGGTCCAGCTGCTGCGACCACGGCAGTGTGTCGGTGCTCCTGGGCGTGGACGGCGGCGCCCTCGCCGCGCCCGTCATCACACCGCTCCGTGAGATCGACGGCTTCGGCGACCTCGGCGTCGGCGATCTGGACGGCGACGGCGTGGCCGACGTCGTGGCGACCGGCGGTCCGAGTGGGGCCCGGGTGTTCTTCGGCGCCGGCGGCGGACGGCTCGTCGACCCTCACGTGCTCGCCCCGAACGGGGACAACGCCTTCTCGGTGGTCGTGGCCGACCTCGCCGGCGACGACCAGGTCGACGTCGCGACCAGCGGCTTGAAGGTCGACGTCTTCACCAACGCCCTCGACGGCGCCCGCACCCACGACTGACAGCGGGCAGGTGAGCCGCTCAGAGGGCGTCGTCGAGCCCCGCCGGCGACCTCGCCGGCTCACCAGGTGCCGTAGTTGGGCGCTTCCTTGGTGATCGTGATGTCGTGCGGGTGCGACTCGCGCAGGCCGGCGTTGGTGATGCGCACGAACCGGGCGTGGGCCTTGAGGTCGGCGATGGTGGCCGCGCCGCAGTAGCCCATGGCCGCCCGCAGGCCGCCGGTGAGCTGGTAGAGCACGTTCGTGACCGGGCCCTTGTAGGCCACGCGGCCCTCGATGCCCTCGGGCACCAGCTTGTCGGTGTCGACCACGTCGCCCTGGAAGTAGCGGTCCTTCGAGAACGACCGCGACTTCATGGCGCCCATCGAGCCCATGCCCCGGTACTCCTTGAACCGCTCGCCCTGGTGCAGCACGACCTCGCCCGGCGACTCGTCGACGCCGGCGAGCAGGCTGCCGACCATCACCGAGTCGGCCCCCGCGGCGATGGCCTTGGCGACGTCGCCCGAGTACTGGATGCCACCGTCGGCGACGGCGGTGATGCCGTGCCGGGCGGCCGCGCCGGCGCCGTCGTGGATGGCGGTCAGCTGCGGCACCCCCACCCCGGCGACGACGCGGGTGGTGCAGATCGAGCCGGGGCCCACGCCGAGCTTCACCGCGTCGGCCCCGACGCCGGCGAGGGCGTCGACCGCCTCGGCCGTGGCGACGTTGCCGGCGATCACCTCGACCTCGAACGCGCCCTTCACCTGCTTGACCACGTCGAGCACGGCCCGGCTGTGCCCGTGGGCGGTGTCGACGACCAGCACGTCGACCCCGGCGGCGACGAGCCGCTCGGCCCGTTCGAGGGCGTCGGGCCCGACGCCGACCGCGGCCCCCACCCGGAGGCGCCCCTTCTCGTCCTGCGTCGAGTGCGGGTGCTCGGCCTGCTTCTTGATGTCCTTGACCGTGATGAGCCCCTTGAGGAAGCCCTGCTCGTCGACGATCGGCAGCTTCTCGATGCGGTTCTTCCAGAGGATCTCCTTGGCCTGCTCGAGCGTGGTGCCGAGCGGGGCCGTGACCAGCGGGGGCCGCCGCATGACCTTGGCGATCGCCTGGTCGACGTCGTCGATGAAGCGCAGGTCGCGGTTGGTGAGCAGCCCGACGAGGCGGCCGTCGCCGTCGGTGATGGGCACCCCGGAGATGTGGTAGCGCTCCATGACGGCCAGGGCGTCGGTGACCAGCGCCTCGGCGGGCAGCGTGACGGGGTCGACGATCATGCCCGACTGGTTGCGCTTGACCTTGTCGACCTCGTCGACCTGGTCGTCGACCGACAGGTTGCGGTGGACGATGCCGATGCCACCGGCTCGGGCGATGGCGATGGCGAGGCGCGACTCGGTGACGGTGTCCATCGCCGCGGAGACGACGGGAATCGACAGCTCGATCTGCGGGGTGAGGCGGGTGGACGTCGACACCTCGGCCGGCAGCACGGCCGACTCGGCGGGCACGAGGAGCACGTCGTCGAAGGTCAGACCCTGCTTGGCGAACTTCGGGGGGAGCCCGCCCCCGGCATGGGCCTCGTCGTCGGAACCAGCGAACGGACCGTCTGGGGCTGCCATGACGGGAGTCTAGTAGCGGCCTTCGGGAGTCCCGACGATGGGGGCGGGATGGCACGGAGGCGTGTGGGTGCACGTCAGGCGACCGGTCAGGTCTCCTCGAGATCGAAGCGGATGGTCAGCAGCTCGGTGCCGAAGCGGGTGACGGCGGACTGGTGGCTGGGTCGGCCGAACGTCGCGAGCCGCGCCGCCGGGTCGTCGTCGGGCAGGGTGACGGCGCGCGCCGGCCGCCACCGCCGTCGTAGCCGCACCCGCACGTCGGGGTGCGCCTCGAGGTTGCGGACGTACCCGGCGTGCCGTCCGTGCTCGGCCACCACCCAGCCGGTCGGACCGTCGACGCGCATGCCGACGACGTTCCGGCGGCGCTTGCCCGACCGCCGTCCGGTGGTCTCGACCAGGACCAACCCGGGCGCCACCCCCATCCACGCCCCCAGCTTCAACACGGGGTTCAGGACGTAGCGCTGGAGCGTCACGATGCGCCGGCGCCGCTTGGCGTCGTCGTGTGGATCGTTCGGTGTCGGCTGTGCGCTGGCCACAGCACCCCCTCGTACCCGACCGTGCAGGGCAGGCTACGCCCGGGGACCGGGTGGCCGCGTGCCACCGCGACGGTGCGCCGCCCACCGTCCGGCGAGGACGGCGGCGGCGACGGCCCACACGACCGCGACGGCGGCCGCCAGCCCGCCCGCGTAGTCGCGGGGGAGCAGCGAGGGGTTGGCGGAATCCCGCCCGTACCCCCGGACGAAGGGCCACGCCACCAGGGCGAGCGATCCGGTGACCATCAGTGCGGTGCGCACGGTGGGCCACCACGGCCGTGGGGTGGCGCGGCACGCCACCGCGCCGACGACGATCACGGCGGGCACGAGGAGCAGGTCGGCGACCAGCGCCGATCCCACGACCCAGCGGGCGAGCTCGGCGGGATGCGTGCGGTCCGCGTCGATCAGCACGCCGCGCAGGCCGTAGGCGATCACCGGCAGCCCGAGCGCGAGCCCGACGAGGAGGCCTCGCCGCGAGGTGGTGTCGGGCATGTCGCCGTCGGGCCCGGCGCGGGCGCTCACCGCACCACCAGGCGGTGGACCCACTTGGTCTGCGCCACCCCCGGGCGATTCGGTCCGACGAGGCGGACCGGGTAGCCGTGGTCGATGTCGAGCGCCTCGCCCCGCAGGGTCAGCGCCAGCAACGTGTCCGCGTCGGCCGCTTGGCGAGCGGTCGAGCACGCTGGCCCGGTAGAGGCCGGAGGGCTGGAGCGACTCGACCGCGACCTCGGCGTGGTCGCGGGCGCCCGCCAGGGCGAGGAGGTCACGCACGGGGACCCCGGCCCAGTCGGCGGAGGCGCTCCACCCCTCCACGCACGCGATGGGCAGGGTCGCTCGGCGCTGCGGCCGGGCGAGGAGGTCGGCGCGCGTGAGCGACAGCCGCCGCCGGACCGCACCGTCGACCACCAGGCGATAGTCCGGGTCGCGGGCGACCTCGACCACCCGGGCGCCGACGGCCGTCTTGTTGACCGGCAGGCCCTGGGGCCCGAGTCCGGGGCGGCGCTGGGCGAGCACCGCGATGCCGGACAGGGGCGACAGCGTGCCCCCGGCGCTGGCGACGGCGAGGGCGCCCGAGGAGACGGCGACGCCGGCGAGGAAGGACCGGCGGTCGGCACCCCCGGCGCGCGCCGGCTCGGGCGCCGCGGCCCGCGGGCGGCGGCGGAGCGCGTCCGTGGTGGTCGCCCACTTGGCACCGAGGTGGACGACCAGGGCACCGATCGTGATCCACGCCACCCAGTAGTGGGCTCGGGGGAAGAAGAAGCCCCACGGGTACCACCGGGCCACGTTGGCCGTGCCGGACAGGAGCATGAACACGGCACCGCCGACGAGGGGCAGGAGGGCGAGCCGCTCGACCGCGTGCAGCGTGGATCGGACCGGCGGTCGGGCGAACAGGTGCCGGTGGACCACCCACAGCTTGGCCACCAGCAGCGGGATCGTCGCCGTCCCCGTGACGACGTGCACGCCCTGGGTGATGCGGTACAGACCGGCGGGACGGACCGGGTACCAGGCCGGCGGGTCCTGCGCCACGTGCGACCAGACGCCGGTGGCGAAGCACACCGCGAAGGCGATGCCGAGGGCCGCGCCCAGCCACGCGGCGGTGCGGACGTCGCGCGGGTCGCCCGTGCCGTCCGTGGTCACGGCCGGACCGCCCGTGCGAACCATCTCCGCCCGCCCCGGGTCGCGACCACCGGGTCCGCGACCGATCGGGCCGCAGGCGACCCGCCGCCGAGTGCCGCCGAGCCCCGCACGCCCGGCGCCACGTGCAGGCCGGCGCGGCGCGCCAGGTCGCCGAACCGATCGGCGCCGACCCGTGCCCACGGGAACCACGGGCCGGCGCCGGCGGCCGACTCCACCCGGACGGTGCGGACGCCGGTCACGCTGCCGGGGGGCTCCACCTCGGCCAGCACGACGCCGCCCGGGCGCAACAGCGAGGCGGCTCGCGCCAGCAGCGCGACGGGGTCGCCGCCGATGCCGACGTTGCCGTCGAGCAGGAGGACGGTGCCCCACCGCCGCTCGCCGGGGAGGGGGTCGAAGACCGAGCGGCACAGGGCGGGGGCGCGGCGCCGGGCGGCGGCCGCGATGGCGGCCGGGCTGGGATCGACGCCGAGGGCGATGCGCCCCTCGGCGGCGAGAGCGGCCACGATGCGGCCGGGGCCGCACCCGATGTCGAGGACGGGGTCGGGCACCGCGGCCAGCAGGGCGCGCTCCACCGCGTCGGCCTCGGTGTGCCACCGGTCGACAGCGAGGACGATCCGCTCCCCGCGGTCGGAGACCAGCGTCGGCCGTCCCTCCCCGGAGACCTCGACGGGCCTGCGGTCGGCGACCGCCGTCACGGGGCGCCGACTCCGGCCGCCCGCACGGGGGTCGCGCCCATCGGGGCGCGGGGACCGGGGTGGAGGGCGGCGACCGCGGCCGCGAACCGCCCGCCGGGCGCAGCGCGGGCGACGTCCACCGCGTCGGCCCACGTGTCGACGTCGGTGCGCACGGGTCCCAGCGCCGGGCGCAGGCCGAGAGCGGTCAGGCGCTCGCGTTGGCGTGACCCGGTGTCGGCGCGGCTCATCGGCACGCCGACGAAGGCGCGGGGGTGGGGGCGGCGCAGCCCCAGCGACCACCATCCGCCGTCGGCCGCGGGGCCGAGGACCGAGTCGTGGTCGGCGAGCGCACCCAGGGCCTCGTCCAGGTCCGCTGCCGTCACCTGGGGCGTGTCCATGCCGATCAGCACCGCCGGGCCCGACGTGGCCGCGGCCCAGGCGGTGGTGAGCCGGTGGTCGAGGGGGCCGCGGCCCTGGTCCACCACCTCCACGCGGCGCGGGCACCACGGGCCGGGCCGGCCGTCGAGCGCCAGGACCACCCGCCTCGCCCCGCAGGCGAGCGCGGCGTCGAGGGTGTCCGCGAGGGCGGCCGTCGCCAGGGACGCGGCCTGGACGGGCGTGCACGGCGGGCAGAGGCGGGTCTTGACCCGCCCCGGGACGGGTTCCTTGGCCATGACGATGAGATCGGCGGCGGCGGTGAGCACGCGACCCGTTCTACGAGCGCGGGCGGGACCGCTGGGCCGACATCCGGGCTTGTTACGCGTCTCGTAAGGGGCGGCGCCGCGGCCGCCCGACGGCGGCGCGAGTTTCGCGGCTCGTAAGGGCCAGGTGGCGACCTGCGCCCTACCCTCGTCCCGGTGACAGAGACGCCGTCGCGGGTCCTGGTCGTCGACGACGACCCCACCGTGTCCGAGGTGGTGGCGCGCTACCTCGAGCGTGACGGCTACGCGGTCGAGACGGTGGCCGACGGGCGCACCGCGCTCGACCGGGCCCTGGCCGACCCGCCCGACCTGGTGGTCCTCGACCTGATGCTCCCCGGCATCGACGGGCTCGAGGTGTGCCGCCGGCTGCGGGCGCTGGCGCCGGTCCCGATCGTCATCCTCACGGCCCGCGGCCAGGAGAGCGATCGCATCGTCGGCCTCGACCTCGGCGCCGACGACTACGTGGCCAAGCCTTTCTCGACCAAGGAGCTCGTCGCACGCGTCCGGGCGGTGCTGCGCCGGGCCAACGGCCCGCTGGCGCCGTCGGGCCCGGGGGCGCCACCCGTGCACCGCGACGGCGATCTCGAGGTCGACATCGCCGCTCGTCAGGCACGGTTGCGGGGGGCGGTCGTGTCGCTCACGGCACGCGAGTTCGAGCTGCTCGCCTTCCTCGTCCGCCACCCGGGTCGGGCGTTCCGCCGCGAGGAGCTCCTCGAGGGCGTGTGGGGGTACCGCTACGGCGACACGTCGACGGTCACGGTCCACGTCCGCCGCCTGCGAGAGAAGATCGAGCCCGACCCGTCGGCGCCGGTGCGCATCGCCACCGTGTGGGGTGTCGGGTACCGGTGGGAGGGCGTCGACGCCCCGGTGCGCCCGTGAGGCGGCCGGACGACGCCGCGACGCATGTCCAGGACGGCGCCGGGACGGGCCGGGTGACCGGCGCCGTGCTGGCCGGCGGCGTGGTCACGGCCGCCGTGGCGGCCGCGCTGTTCGGCCTCCCGGCGCGCGACGCCGCGGTGCTCGTCGCCATCAGCTTCGGCGTGGCGCTGGCCACCTACGCGGCGGGGCGGGCCGCGGTCGTGCGGTCGCGCAGCCCCGTGGTCGTGGGGCTCATCCCCGTGGCCTCGGTGGCGCTGGGCGCCCTCGTGGCGGCGCGGGCGATGTTCGTGTCCCGGCACGACCTGGCGGCCCTGGTGGTCGTCGTGGTGGGTGCGGGCACCGCGGGCGTCCTCGGCGGCCTGGCGCTCGGGGCCGAGCTGGCGAGGTCACGCGCCCGCGTCGCGGCCATGGCCGAGCGCGAGCGGGCCCTCGAGCGCAGTCGGCGAGAGCTGGTGGCGTGGGTGAGCCACGACCTGCGGACCCCGATCGCCGGGATCCGGGCCATGGTCGAAGCGCTCGACGACGGCGTCGTGGTCGACGACGCCGACGTGCGCCGGTACCACCAGCAGCTCACGGTCGAGGCCGACCGCCTCGCCCGCCTGGTCGACGACCTCTTCGAGCTGTCGCGCATCGAGGCCGACGCCCTGCACCTCACGGTCGAGGAGGTGCCGCTCGGCGAGCTGGTGTCCGACGCCGTGGCCTCGGTCGCCGCGGTCGCCCACGCCAAGGGCGTGACCCTGGGCGGTCGCGTCGACGACACCTCCCGCGGCGCCGGACCGTCCGTGGCCGGGTCGGGCCCCGAGCTGAGCCGGGTCGTGCGCAACCTGCTCGACAACGCGGTCCGCCACACGCCACCGGGCGGGGCGGTCGAGGTGGTGGTGCGAGACGGCGACGGCTGGGCCGAGGTGTCGGTGCACGACGGGTGCGGCGGCATCCCCGACGACGACCTCGACCGCGTGTTCGACCTGGCCTACCGGGGCGACGCGGCGCGCACCCCGGGCACCGGCGGCGCTCCGACGGGTGCCGGCCTCGGGCTCGCCATCGCCCGCGGGCTGGTGGGGGCCCACCACGGCGACATCGCGGTGGCCAACGAGAACGGCGGCTGCTGCTTCACCGTGCGCCTGCCGCACGCCTGAGCCGCACTCCGCCGGCGGTCGGCCAACGGGCGCTCGAACCGGGCGGTGGCGGTAGCGGGGGGGGGCCGACGGGTCAGCCGGCGAGGGCGGAGGCGGTGAACGGCTCGGTGGCCCGGAACCCGAGGCGGGCGGCGGCCCGGTCGGCGCTGGCGACGATGTGGCGGACGTCGCCGAGCCGCCCGCCGCCCACGACCCGCGGGGCGAGGCCCGTTCCCTCGCACACGGCGTGGGCGAGGTCGAGCACGGTGCGCGGCTGGCCCGACGCCACGTTGAGCGGGCCGGGCACCGGCTCGTCCGCCGTCAGGGCGGCGACGTTGGCGCGGGCGACGTCACGCACGTGGACGAAGTCGCGGGTCTGGCGGCCGTCCTCGAGCACCGTCGGCGCCTCGCCCCGCTCCACCGCCGACCGGAAGATCGACGCCACCCCGGCGTACGGCGTGTCCCGAGGCATCCGCGGGCCGTAGACGTTGTGGTAGCGCAGGGCGGTCACCGGCGTGCGGTGCTCGCGGCCGTAGAGCGCGCACAGGTGCTCCTGGTGGAGCTTGGTGGCCGCGTACACGTTGCGGGGGTCGGTCGGCGCGTCCTCGCCCACCGGCGCCCACGCCAGGGGCGAGCCGCAGGCGGGGCAGGGCGGATCGAAGCGACCGGCGGCCAGGTCGTCATGGGCCCGTGCATCCGGGCGGACGTCACCGTGCCGCGGGCAGCGGTAGCGACCCTCGCCGTAGACGACCATGCTCGAGGCCAACACGATCCTCCCCCGGAACCCGAGCTCGTGCAGCACGGCCAGCCCGACGGCCGTGCCCGTGTCGTTGTCGGCGACGTAGCGGGCGACGTCGCCGAAGTCGATGCCGAGCCCGACCCGCGCCGCCTGGTGGCACACCGCGGTGACGCCGCGGGCGGCCTGGCGCCAGGCCTCGGGATCGCGCACGTCGCCCCGGACCGCCTCGACGTCGGCGCGCAGCCATCGCGGCGGCCGGTCGCCGGAGGCGACCAGCGAGTCGAGCACCACGACCTCGTGCCCCGTCGCGGCCAGCAGGTCGACGACGTGCGAGCCGATGAAGCCGGCGCCGCCGGTGACCAGGATGCGGGTGGTCGTCACGGATCCTCCTACCAGGGGGAGTCGAGGGTCGTCTGCAGGACGAGGGCCAGCGCCACCTGGGCGGCGAGCCACCCGCGGCGGTGGCCGGGGGCGGCGAGGGCGAGCCAGGGAACGAACGGCAGCCAGATGCGCTCCGCCTCGCCGCGCGACATCTGCGACAGGTCCACCACCAGCACGGCCGCCAGGGCCGCCGCCGGCAGCAGCGCGGGGCGCCACGCCGCGCGGGCGCGGCCCAGCGTGACGGCGAGGCCGGCGGCCACCGCCGGGCCCGTGGCGAGCGCCAGGGCGGCGGGGTTCCCGAGCAGCCGTGAGGTAGCCCGCGGGCCGGCGGCCGCCGATGCCGGTCCAGTACGCGTCGCCCGTGGCCGCGAGGCCGGCCGGCCACCAGAACCCTGCGGCGGCCGCCAGCCCGAGGACCGCGGCGGTGCCGGCCGCGGCCCAGGCCGCCAGCGTCACCCCCTCGTCCGCGGGCAGGGCCGCGGTCGCAGCCGCGTCGGACCGCGGGCCGCCGTCCCCGCCTCGACGACCCGCGGCGAGCAGGGCGGCGCCGGCCAGGACGGGGACGGCCAGCGCAGCCACCGCGCCGTACGTGAAGAGGAGCGCCGTTCCTGCCACCAGCCCCGCGGTTCCCGCGAGGCGGGCCGAACGACGGGTGACGGCGAGGACGGCCAGCGCGGCGGCGGCCGCCGTGACGCCCGCGAACAGGGCGTCGAGCGAGGTGCCCGCCCACACGGCGCCGGGCAGCAGGGCGAGGGCCGGCGCGGCCCGGCGGGCGGCGCGCTCGCCGGCCACGGACCGGGCCGCCACCAGCGCGGCGCCCACGGCGACGCCCCACCCCGTCAACGCCACCGCCGCCAGCCAACCGGCGCCACCCAGCCCGGCACGGTCGAGGGCCCAGGCGAGCACCACCGGTCCGGGCGGATGTCCCTGGACGTGCACGGGGAAGGTGCGGAGGCCGTCGGTGAACCCGTGGACGAAACTCCCGACGTCCGTGATCCCGGCGGCGAACGGCTCGTACTCGTGGCGGGTCGTCAGCGGCTCGGTGACGCGGTGCCAGCCGTCGGCCGCGGCCAGCGCGGTGGCCCACCCGGCGGCGGCGAGGCCCGCACCCCACGGGACCGCCCGCCACGGCGCCCGGGCCGCGACGGAGGGCCCGGCGGCGACGAGCGCGGCACCGAGGAGGACGGCGACCACGACGGCCGGGCCGCCGTGCCCGCGCCAGTGGCCCATGAGCGGTGCGGCCCGGAGCGCCACGCCGGCATCCGCCACGGCGAGCGTCCCCCACGCGAGCGCAGCCGCGACGACGGCCGCCCACGCCACGACGCCCCTGCGGGCGGCGCGGTCGTCCGCTCCCGCGCGTCGGGTCGCTCCCGCGCGTCGGGTCGGCGGCCTGACGCGCTCGGGACGACGCGCCGGAGGCGCGAGCAGCGGCTGGCGGGTGCTCGGGGCCACGGGAGGCGACCGTACGGTCGCCTCCCCCGCCGCGGCGGCCGCGTGCGGCACTGTTTCCCACCCCGTAAGGGTTCGCCTGCCTACGGTCGCCGCGCGTGGCTTCGCTCCGAGACGACCCCGCGGTCGACGTCGTGTTCCCCGTCCTCGACGAGGTCCGCGCCCTGCCGTGGGTGCTGGCCCGCGTGCCCGGCGGGCTACCGGGCGATCGTGGTCGACAACGGATCGACCGACGGCTCGGCCGACGTCGCTCGGGCCGCCGGTGCGGTCGTGGTCGACGAGCCGCGCCGGGGGTTCGGTGCGGCGTGCGCGGCCGGTCTGGCCGTGGCGGACGCGCCGATCGTGGCGTTCTGCGACGCGGATGCGTCGCTCGACCCGGCCGCGTTGCCGGCCGTGGTCGCCCCGGTGGCCGCGGGAGAGGCCGACCTCGTTCTCGGCGCCCGCCGGCCGACGACCCGCGGCGCCATCGCGCCGCACGCCGCGGGGCGCCAACCGCTACCTCGCCCGCCGGTTGCGCCGTGCGACCGGCGCGCCGCTGACCGACCTCGGTCCGATGCGCGCCGCGCGCCGCGGTGCGCTGGTGGACCTGGGGATCGCCGACCGGCGCTTCGGCTGGCCACTCGAGATGGTGCTCCGGGCGGGGCGGGCCGGCTGGCGCATCGCCGAGGTGCCCGTGGACTACCACCCGCGGGTCGGCCGCTCGAAGGTGACGGGCACCGTGCGCGGCACGACGCGGGCGGTCGCCGACATGCGTCGCGTCCTCGCCGACCTGGGGTGAGCGGGCCCTGGGCCGGGCGCCGCAGCAGGAGTGACGAGCGCGCCGTCCGGCGGGGACGGATGCCGATCGGCGGTGGCCGGGTGGCACGCTGGCGCCATGTCCGACGTCGCGCCCGGGACCCGGCCCTCGTACCACATGACCCCCGACGAGCTGCGCCGATGGGGACACGAGGTCGTCGACTGGGTGGCCGACTACCTGGCCGGCATCGAGCAGCACCCCGTCGTCCCCGCCGTGGCGCCGGGCGACGTCCGCTCGTGGCTGCCGCCCGCCCCACCCGAGCACCCCGAGCCGTTCGCCGACGTGCTCGCCGACCTCGACCGGGTCGTCGTCCCGGGCACCACGCACTGGCAGCACCCGGGGTTCCACGCCTACTTCCCGGCCAACACCTCGGGGCCGGGCATCCTGGCCGACATCGTGTCGAGCGGCCTCGGCACCCAGGGCATGCTGTGGCAGACCAGCCCGGCCTGCACCGAGGTCGAGACCCACGTGCTCGACTGGGTCGTCGACCTGCTCGGCCTGCCCGAGCGGTTCCGGTCGGGCGGCGACGGCGGCGGGGTCATCCAGGACTCCGCCTCGTCCGCCACCCTCTGCGCGCTGTTGGCGGCACGCGAGCGCAAGGTCCGGGCGGGAGCCGACCTCGACCGGCTGGTGGTGTACGCCTCGACCCAGGCCCACTCGTCGCTGGAGAAGGGGGCCCACGTTGCGGGGCTCCGGCCGGAGCAGGTCCGCCTGATCGACGTCGACGACACGCATGCCCTGCGGGCGGACCTCCTGGCGGCCGCCGTGGACGCCGACCGTGCGGCCGACCGGGTGCCGTGCCTGGTGATGGCGACGATCGGCACCACCAGCTCGCTCGCCGTCGATCCCGTCGCCGCCATCGCGCCGATCGCCGGGGCGGCCGGGATGTGGCTGCACGTGGACGGCGCCATGGCGGGCTCGGCGGCCGTGTGCCCCGAGTTCCGCGGCCTGCTGGCCGGGGTCGAACGGGCGGACAGCTTCGTGTTCAACCCGCACAAGTGGCTGTTCACGACGTTCGACTGCTCGTGCTTCTACGTCGCCGACCGCGCGGCGCTGCTCGACGCCCTGTCGATCCTGCCCGAGTACCTGCGCAACGCGGCCTCGGAGTCGGGCGCGGTCGTCGACTACCGCGACTGGCAGGTGCCGCTGGGGCGGCGGTTCCGGGCGCTGAAGCTGTGGTTCGTGCTCCGGTGGTACGGGGCCGAGGGCCTGCGCCACCACGTGCGCGACCACGTCCGGCTGGCGGGCGGGCTGGCGGCGCGGATCGAGGCGGACGAGCGGCTGGAGGTGGCGGCGCCGGTCGACCTCAACCTGGTCTGCTTCCGCCACATCGACGGCGACGACGCCACCGAGGCGCTGCACGCGGGCCTGAACGCCACCGGCCGTGTGTACCTCACGCACACCCGCCTCGCCGATCGCTACGTCATCCGCGCCAGCATCGGTGCCTGGACCACCGAGCAGCGCCACGTCGACGCCCTCTGGTCGCTGATCGACGATCTCGCCTGACGCCGGTCGGGGCCCCTCCGCGGGTTCATCGGCGCCGCCGGCGGCGTCGGTAGACTTCGGGCTTTCCCGGGACCGCCCCGGTGAGCGTGTGAGGTGGTGGCCGTCATGGCCGAGGTCGAGATCGGGATCGGGAAGACGGCACGGCGGGCGTATCGCCTCCACGAGGTCGCCATCGTCCCCAGCCGCCGCACGCGCGACCCCGAGGACGTGGACGTGTCGTGCGAGATCGACGCCTACCGCTTCGAGGTCCCGGTGCTGGCCGCGCCGACCGACAGCGTCACGTCCCCGGCCACGGCCATCGAGCTGGGGCGGCTCGGCTCGGCCGGTGTGCTGCACCTCGAGGGGCTGTGGACGCGCTACGACGACCCCGAGCCGGTCCTCGACGAGATCGCCGGTCTGCCCGACGGCAAGGCCACACCCCGGCTGCAGGAGATCTACGCCGAGCCGGTCAAGCCCGAGCTCATCGGGCGGCGCATCGCCGAGATCAAGGACGCCGGCGTCACCTGTGCGGTGGCCGTCACGCCCAACCGCACGCTCGAGCTGGCCGACACCGTGCTGGCGGCCGAGCCCGACCTGCTCGTCATCCAGGCGGCCATCGTGTCGGCCGAGCACGTGGCCCGCACGGTCGAGCCGCTGAACCTCAAGGCGTTCATCCGCCACTACGAGATCCCGGTGCTGGTCGGCGGCTGCACCTCGTACCAGACCGCGCTGCACCTCATGCGCACCGGCGCGGCGGGCGTGCTCGTCGGGGCCGGCACCGGCGCCGCGGGGGTCACCCGCGAGGTGCTGGGCGTGGGCGTCCCGCTGGCCACCGCGCTGGCCGACGCCCGGTCGGCCCGCATGCGCCACCTCGACGACACCGGCGTCTACTGCCACGTCGTCGCCGACGGCGGCATCACCACGGGGGGCGACATCGCCCGGGCGGTGGCCTGCGGCGCCGACGCGGTGATGGCCGGCACGCCCTTCGCCGCCGCCACCGAGGCCCCGGGCCGCGGCTGGCACTGGAGCATGCCGGCCGTGCACGCCACGCTGCCGCGCGGCGAGCGGGTCAAGGTCGACACGCACGGGTCGCTCGAGCAGATCCTGCACGGCCCCGCCCACGATGCGTCCGGCGCGGTCAACCTGACCGGCGCGCTGCGGCGGGCCATGGCGCTGTGCGGGTTCGAGACGATCAAGGAACTGCAGAAGGCCGAGCTCGTCGTCGTGGAGCAGACCTGATGGCGGACGCCCACGCCGGCGAGGTGGTGGCCACCGGCACCGACCACCCGCTGTCCGACGACTTCGCCACCTGTCTCGTCGTCGACTTCGGCGCCCAGTACGCCCAGCTCATCGCCCGGCGAGTCCGCGAGGCGCACGTCTACTCCGAGATCGTGCCCCACTCGATCACCGCCGCCGAGGTGCGCGAGCGCCGGCCGGCGGCGCTGATCCTGTCGGGCGGCCCCAAGTCGGTGCACGTCGACGGCGCCCCCCGGCTCGACCCCGAGATCTACCAGCTCGGCGTCCCCATCCTGGGCATCTGCTACGGCGCCCAGCTCATCGCCCAGCAGCTCGGCGGCGAGGTCGCCCGGGGCGGCAAGGGCGAGTACGGGCGCACCGCGCTCACCGTCACCGGCGACACCGCCGACGGATCGGCCGGTGCCGGCCTGCTCACCGACCAGCCCGCCGACCAGACCGTGTGGATGAGCCACTTCGACGGCATCGCCCGCGTGCCCGACGGCTTCACCGCCACCGCCACGTCCGACGGGGCGCCCGTGGCCGCGCTCGAGTCGCCGGCCCGCCGGATCTGGGGCGTGCAGTACCACCCCGAGGTCTCGCACACGCCGTTCGGCCAGCAGGTCATCGCCCAGTTCCTGCACCAACTCGCCGACATCCCGCCCTCGTGGACGATGACGTCGATCATCGAGCAGCAGGTCGCCGCCGTCCGGGCCCAGGTGGGCGACGCCCGCGTCATCTGCGCCCTGTCGGGCGGCGTCGACTCGGCCGTGGCCGCGGCGCTGGTGCACAAGGCCATCGGCCCGCAGCTCACGTGCGTGTTCGTCGACACCGGCCTGCTGCGCCAGGGCGAGGGCGAGCAGGTCGTCGAGACGTTCCAGCGCCACCAGCGCATCGAGCTGATCCACGTGCGGGCGGCCGACCGCTACTTCGAGCGCCTGGCCGGGGTCACCGACCCCGAGGACAAGCGCAAGATCGTCGGCGAGCTCTTCATCCGCATCTTCGAGGAGGCGGCCGGCGGCCTGGAGGACGCCCGCTTCCTCGTCCAGGGCACGCTCTACCCCGACGTGATCGAGTCGGGCGGCGGCGACGGCGCCTCGACGATCAAGAGCCACCACAACGTCGGCGGCCTGCCCGAGGACATGACCTTCGAGCTGGTCGAGCCGCTGCGGGCGCTGTTCAAGGACGAGGTCCGCAAGGTGGGCGAGGAGCTGGGCCTGCCCGAGGAGATCGTGTGGCGCCAGCCCTTCCCGGGGCCGGGCCTGGCGGTGCGCATCATCGGCGAGGTCACCCCCGACAAGGTGGCCATGCTGCAGCACGCCGACGCCATCGTGCGCGAGGAGCTCAAGCGGGCGGGCCTCGAGCGCGAGATCTGGCAGTCGTTCGCGGTGCTGCCCGACATCCGCTCTGTCGGCGTGATGGGCGACGAGCGCACCTACGCCCACCCGGTCATCATCCGGGCGGTCACCAGCGAGGACGCCATGACGGCCGACTGGGCCCGCCTGCCCTACGACGTCATGGAGACGATGTCGAGCCGCATCATCAACGAGGTGGCCGGCATCAACCGGGTGGCCTACGACATCACGTCGAAGCCCCCGGGCACCATCGAGTGGGAGTAGCCATCCGTTCTGGCGTCTCTCACGGCGCGATCGCGCTCTGAGAGACGCCAGAACGTGGTCAGTCGCCCGCGGTGACGGCCACCGGGGCGCCCGTGGCCGCGCCCGGAACGGCGTCGCCCGCGGCACCGTCGCCGCCCTCGGTCAGCTGGTTGCGCCCGGTGAAGAACGCCACGCCGTAGAGGATCGCCACCACGATCAGCAGCGACCGGTACCCGATGATCAGCGAGGTGTACTCGAGCAGCCCGCCGAACATGGCGCCGAGCAGGTTGGCGCCGAACGCCGTGGCCGAGGCGCTCGTCGACTTGAACCGCTGGGCGAACACCAGGTTGGCCATGAAGATCGGCAGGAAGGCGATGGTGACGGCCGCGAAGAACCGGGGCACGAACGGCAGCCCGAGCAGGGCGCTGGGCGGCACGGCGTAGGCGAGCACGAGCCCCGCGAGCAGCAGGAGGTAGAGCCGCGCCGGGTGCTTGAAGGTGACGCGCTGAGACAGCAGGACCGCGGCGAGCACGCTCAGCATGACGCCGAGGAACACGAGCGCGTTCACGAACCACGTCGTGCCGAAGAGCAGGGCGAACTGCACCACGCTCTTCGTCTCGAGCAGCATGAACGCCGCGCCCATGCAGAACAGGTCGGTGTAGCGGAGCATCGGGCGCACCGGCCCGCCCACGCCGCGGATGGCGAGCAGCGACACGAGCAGGATGAGCCCGATCGTCACCACGTAGAACCCCGGCATCGAGTTCGTGCGCAGGTAGGGGAACGGGTGGTTGTCGGCCGAGGGCTCGGGGGCGTCGGCCGGGGCCTCGCCACAGGGCCTGGCGTTCGCCCTCGCAGCTGATGGCGTCGGGGTCCTCGGAGACGGTGAGCACGGCCAGGTGCGAGATGTCGTCGTCGCCGCCGGGCGAGAGCGTCTCGACGCACGGGGCGTGCCCGAAGACCTGCTCGAGCGTGTTGGCGTACCGGTCGACCAGCCAGCCCTCGCGGTAGTAGTTGTACATCGAGAAGACGCCACCCTCGGTGAGGTGGTCGCGGGCCGACTCGATGGCCTCGGTCGTGAAGAGGTAGCTCTCGAGCCGCACCGACGCCTGCCCGGTGACGAGCGTCAGCGAGTCGGGCAGGGCGAGCAGGATGCGGTCCCACTCGTGGCCGGACCGCTCGAGGTAGGCGCGGCCGTCGTCGACGTGCACGTCGACCCGCTCGTCCTGGTACGGGCGGTCGGGATGGCCGTCGCGGCCCAGCTCGTACAGCTTGCGGTCGATCTCGACGGCGTCGATGTGGGCGGCGCCGTTCTGCAGCGCGGCGGCGACGTCGTTGCCGCCGCCCGCGCCGATGATGAGCACGTCGTGGCCCTCGGCGGTCGCCTGCGCGTAGTTCGAGCCGTAGAGCGGGTTGTCGACGACGGGCAGCGTGGCCTGGTGGGGGACCTCGTTGACCTTGACGCTGTAGCCGCCGTTGGTGGCGTTCTCGTCGCGCTCGATCTTGTAGTACGGCGACCACCAGGTCTCGCTGGCGCCCGACTCGATGCCCAGCATGACGACCACGGCGACGACGGCCAGCACGGTCACGACCCGCACCTTGGGCAGCGACACGAGGATGAGGATGCCGCCGGCCACGACGCCCCACGCCACCGGCGGCATGCCCAGGAACGAGAGCACCGCGACGCCCACGATGCCGAGGGCGCTGCCGATGAGGTCGAGCTTGTAGGCCTCGAGCGGCTCGAAGCGCTTGAAGGTCTGCGCCACGCCGTCGGTGATGAACATGAGCAGGATCGCCACCGTCACGAAGATGACCGGCAGCACGACCTCGCGGGGCGGCCCCGAGATGGTCGGCTCGTTGAAGAAGATGAGCTGGCCGCCGCTCACGTTGATGTCGATCGGCGCGATGCGGATGAACGCCACGAAGGCGGCCAGCACGACCGGGGCGTACGGGAACAGCGAGCGCCCGCCGCGCCCGGCCCACAGGAACCCCAGGCCGATGCCGAGGAAGCTGCCGAGCAGCACGAGGTTCGAGAAGTAGGCCAGGTAGACGACGTTGGCGCCCGTCCAGCGGATGACCGACAGCTCGACGAACAACATGAGGAAGCTGAGCAGCATCAGCCGCGGCCGGTCGCTGATCAGCCGTTTGCCCTCGTCGTCAGCCGGACGCGTCGGCTCGTCGATCCTGGTCGTCTCGCTCAACATCCCCCCCGGCGGCGCGGGTCCCCATCGGACATGTGGTCGACCACGCTAGACCCTGGTCCCGGGCCGCGCCCAAGGCCGCGGCCCGAGGTGTACGCGCCGCGGCGCGTGGCGGTCGGCTCTCAGGCGAGGGGGCGGCCGAAGGGCTTCTCCTTCGTCCAGGTGGCGAGGGCGGCCTCGGCCGCCTTGGCCGCGGCCAGCCAGAGGCCGGTGCCCTCTCCGGCCAGGTCGGTGACCGCGGTGTGGATGCGCTGGACGGGGTCGCCGCCGCCGGCGTCGTAGGTGGCGAGCAGCGGGGCGGCGGTCGAGAGGAAGTCGGGGATCACGACGCGGTCGGCCCTGCCCAGGACGGCCAGGGCCCGGGCCGTGACGGGCACCGGGGTCAGGGGCACGATCGTGCGCGCCTGCACGGCCGCGGCCGCGGAGTGGTCGAGGACGCCCGCCTTGCCGGCCACGAACAGCACGTCGCACGGAGCGTCGAGGCGGGCGTCGGCGAGCGTGGCGTCGGCCTTGGTGAGCTGCTCGACCGCGGCCTCGACCACCGGGCCCGACCCGACCACCGCGGCGGTGCGCCAGTCGTGGGGCCCGGCCACCCGGCCCGCCGCGAGCGCGCCGGCCGCGATCAGGGCGGGGTCGGGCTCGCCCCAGCCGAGCGGGGCGAGGTCGGCGGCGCTCACGCCGTTGCCGGGCCAGAGGGCGAGGGCGCCGCCGTCGGCCCGGGGCCGCACCTCGTCGAGGAAGGCGGCGATCGCCTCGGCCCGCTGGTCGGGCTTGGCGTTGACGGCGGCGGAGGCACCCCCGTGCCCGGGCACCCCGAACGCGGCGAACGCGTACGTGACCGAGCGGGCCAGCAGCTGCGCGCCGTCGCGCAGCACCTTGGGGGCGAGGCGCACGACGCCGACCGAGGTCACGGCGTCGTCGAGGTCGGTGACGACGAAGCCGTCGGTACCGGTCAGCTTGTCCACCTTCACGGGCGCCGATCCTTGCAAGCGAGGGCGGTGCACCGCCACCCGGTCGCCCGGGGACGGTTGCCGGTCAGACCGTGGCCAGGTGTTCGTAGGCCGAGCGCACCGCGCTCGACCCCTCGCCGACGGCGGCCGCCACCCGCTTGAGCGAGCCTCGGCGCACGTCGCCGACGGCGAACACGCCCGGGACCGACGTCTCGTACGGAAGTGGCGGCCGGGCCGCGAACGCCGGGCCGTCGGCGATGGCCTCGGGCAGCTCGCGATCGGTCAGCACGAAGCCCTTGTCGTCGAGCGCCACCGCATCCCGCAGCCAGTCGGTCGACGGCTCGGCGCCGATGAAGCAGAACAGCCCGGCGCACCAGGCCGTGCTGTGCTCGCCGGTGGGCGTGTGCTCGAGCACGACCTGGTCGAGGTGGCCGTCTCCGGCGAGCTGGCGCACCTCGGTGCGGGTGAGCACGTCGATGGACGGGTCGGCCTCGATGCGGTTGATGAGGTAGCGGGACATGGTCTCCTCGAGGCCGTCGCGGCGGATCACGATCGAGACGCGGCAGCCCTGCTCGGCCAGGTACACGGCGGCCTGGCCCGCGGAGTTCCCGCCACCGACGACCACGACCTCGCTCTCGTCGCAGCCGCGGGCCTCGACGGCGGTCGCCGCGTAGTAGACGCCGGCGCCCTCGTAGTGCTCGAGCTCGGGCAGGGGGAGCCGGCGGTAGCGGGCTCCGGTGGCGACGATCACCGAGCGGGCGGGGATCTCGCTGCCGTCGCTGAGCACCAGCGTGTGGAAGGTGGAGCCCGGCTTGAGGCGGGCGACGTCGCAGGGGGCGTTGATCCGGGCGCCGAGGCGGCGCGGCCTGGGCCGCGGCGCGGTCGGCCAGGTCGCCGCCCGACACCCCGTTCGGGAAGCCCACGTAGTTCTCGATGAGCGTGCTGGTGCCGGCCTGGCCGCCGGTGGCGACCGAGTCGAGCGCCACCGTGTCGAGGCCTTCGGCCGCGCCGTACACCGCGGCCGCCAGGCCGGCGGGCCCGCCGCCGACGACCACGAGGTCGAACGTGTAGCCGGGGGCGGCCTCGTAGGTGAGGCCGAGACGCTGGGCCAGCTCGCCCGGCGTGGCGTTGCGGAGGGTCACCTCGGGCAGGACCACCGCCGGCACGTCCCGCGGCGCCAGGCCGCGGCTGGCCAGCACGACCTCGGGGTCGTCCGCGTCGTCGAGGTCGATCCAGGTGTGGGGCACCCGCGAGCGGGTCACGAAGGCCCGGAGCGCCAGCGACTCGGCCGAGTAGCGCGACCCGAGGATCCGCACGGTCTCGCGCGCCGGGCCGACCCGCAGGGTCTCGCTGCGGGCCGTGGCCGACTCGAAGATCAGCGTGGCGAGGTGGCGGCGGGCGCCCATGAGCCGCCGGAACCCAGCGGGCTCGATGTCGAGGACGCGACCCGCCTCCTTCACCCGCGCGGTCAGGTACGGGCGCTGCCCGGTGAGCAGGCTGACCCCGCCGACGAACTGGCCGGGGCGGAGCAGCCCGATCGGCTGCTCGTCCTCGACGTCGGGCCGGACCACCTCGACCGTGCCCTCGAGCACGACGTAGAAGCCCTCGGACCGCCGGCCGGCGCGCAGCAGCACCTCGCCCTCGGCCACGTCGCGCTCGACGCCGTACGGAGCGAGCTCCGCGAGGGTTGCGGCGTCCCACGTCGGGAAACCCTCGGGTGCCGGTCGTTGCTCGCTGTCCACGTCGGGTCCTCCCGCGGTCGGGAGTCGACGAGGGTACCGCCGCCGCCGGTGGGGTCGGCAGGACAGGCACTGTCCACACGATCGTCACCATCCCGTTCATGAACGGATGGTGCGATGTCGCCTCCGCTGGGTAGAGATCTACGGTCGGTGGTGGGCTGGGGACACCGCCGGCCGACGCTCCGGTCCGGCCGACCCCGGTCGACCGGGCGCGTCCGATGGGGAATCCTCGCGGTGTCGTGCCCGCTGTCGATCCCGCGGTCCGCCGTTCGTCCAGAGGGTGAGCGCCGGGTCGAGCCGGCGACGAGACGGAGGATTCCCATGCAGTACCTGCTCAGCGTGATGCAGCCCGACGGCGACCCGCCGCCCCCCGAGGACCTCGAGGCGATCGTCCGCAACCTGCAGGTGTTCCACGACGATCTGCACGCGGCGGGCGCCTGGGTGTTCGCCGGCGGGCTGCACCCGGCCGAGGTGTCCACGGTCGTCCGGGTGCAGGACGGCGACGTGCTCGTGACCGATGGCCCGTACGTCGAGGGCAAGGAGCACCTCGGCGGCATCTGCATCGTGCAGGCGCCCGACCTCGACGCGGCCCTCGAGTGGGGGCAGGAAGGCCGCGGCGGCCACGACCCTGCCCATCGAGGTCCGCCCGTTCCAGGACGACGACGCCGGCGTCCACGACTGATCCCCGACCAATGGCCCCAATGCCGGCTCCGAGACCCGAACCACACTCGACGCCGTCGGCGGCCGGCGGGCAGGACGGCGAGGCGTTGGAGGTGCCGAGCGAGGCGAAGCTTCGAGCGAGGCAAGGAATCGACCGTGTCTTTCGGGAGCAGTACGGGAAGGCGGTGGCGATCCTGGTCCGCCTCCTCGGTGACATCGGCCTCGCCGAGGAGGCGGTCCAGGACGCCTTCGTCACCGCGGTCGACCGCTGGCCCACCGAGGGCGTGCCGGCCAGCCCCGCCGGGTGGATCGTCACCACGGCCCGCAACCGGGCCATCGACCGGATCCGGCGCGAGGCCTCGCGTCCCGACCGGCAGGCCCAGGCCGCGCTGCTCGCGGTGCGCGACGTCCCGACCCCGGAGGGCCCCGTGCGCGACGAGCGCCTCCGCCTGATCTTCACCTGCTGCCACCCCGCCCTCGCCCGCCCCGCCCAGGTGGCCCTGACGCTCCGGCTGCTCGGCGGGCTCACGACGGCCGAGATCGCCCGGGCGTTCCTGGTGCCGGAGCCGACGATGGCCCAGCGCCTCGTGCGGGCCAAGGGCAAGATCCGGGCGGCGCGCATCCCGTACCGCGTGCCGCGCGACGCCGACCTGCCGGACCGGGTGCGCTCGGTGCTCGCCGTCGTCTACCTGATCTTCAACGAGGGCTACGCGGCCAGCGGCGGCGACGACCTCGTGCGCGCCGACCTGTGCGCGGAGGCGGTGCGCCTCGGTCGGGTGCTGGCCGACCTGATGCCCGACGAGCCCGAGGTGTGGGGCCTGCTGGCCCTGATGCTCCTCACCGAGGCGCGTCGGCCCGCCCGCACCGACGCTCGCGGCGAGATCGTGCTGCTCGCCGACCAGGACCGCCGCCGGTGGGACCGCGCTCTCGTCGCCGAGGGCCAGGACCTCGTGCGGCGGTGCCTGAAGCGCAACGCGCCCGGCCCGTATCAGATCCAGGCGGCGATCGCGGCCGTGCACAGCGACGCCGCCGACGCCGCCTCCACGGACTGGAGCCAGGTCGTCGTGCTGTACGACCAGCTCCTGGCGCTCGCCCCGTCGCCGGTCGTGCGCCTCCACCGGGCCGTGGCGGTGGCCGAGGTCGACGGCCCGGCCGTCGGCCTGGCGCTCGTCGACGACCTGACCGCCGACCTCGCCGACCACCACCTGTTCCACGCGGTGCGTGCCGACCTGCTGAGCCGCCAGGACCGCACCGCGGAGGCCCGGGCCGCCTACGACGCCGCCATCTCCCGGGCGGCCAACCGCCGCGACCAGGCCCTCCTGCGCGCCAAGCGCGCCGACCTGACGGACTGACCGGCCGTCGGACCCGTCGTCCGCGGAACAGCCGTCGTTGTCGGATCAGCCGTCGTCGTCAGCCGCCGGCGTCGACGCTCAGGACGTCGCGCTCGTAGGCGACGACCGCGTCGATCTCCTCGTCGGTCAGGGTGCCGTCCCAGCCCGGCATCTGGCCCCGGCCGTCGCGGACCACCGCGACGTGGTCGTCGACCGTGAGGCGGTCGGCGACCCCGGCCAGCGACGGGCCGCTCGACCCCTCGCCGCTCGCCCCGTGGCAGGAGGCGCAGCGCTGCTGGTACACGTCGCGCCCCGGGCTGTCGTCGTCGCTCGGCTCGTCGCCCGGGCTGGCGAGCCCGCCGCCGTCGTCCTCGCCGTCGTCGCCGTCTGCGCCGCCCGCGCCGCCCGGACGGAACGCGATCAGCCCGCCCTCGGCGTCGTCGGGCACGCCGGCGAGCCACCAGCCCCACCCGCCGAACACCGTCCCGTCGACGACCGCGATGCCGCCCGCCGCGGGGGACGCGACCTCGTGAGCCCACAGGCGGGCGCCGTCGGTGGCGTCGTAGGCCGCGATGCGGCCCGAGTCGTCGGCGACGTACAGCACCCCGCTCGCCCAGGTGACCGGCCCGGTGACGTGCGCCTCGACCCCGACCCGCCACACCTCGTCGCCGGTGTCGGCGTCGAGGGCCACGAGGTCGGCGTCCTGGCTCGCCGCGTTCGAGGTCACGAAGACGGTGCCGTCGGCCACCGCGGCCGAGGCCATCACGCCCCCCTGGAGGCCGCCTTCGGTCAGCGGCGCCTCCCACAGGATCTCGCCGCTCTCGCGGTCGAGCGCCCGGTAGGTCCCGGCCTTGTCGCCGACCCCGACCGCGTCGGTGCCGTCGACGGTGAACAGGTTCGGCATCGCCCCGACGTCGGCGTCGAGCCCCGAGGGCAGCGCCACCGACCAGGCGTCGCCCGCCGTGAACTGGCGGTGCCACACCTCCTCTCCGGTGTGCAGGTCGAGGGCGACCAGGCTGTCGCTGCGGGCGGGGGCGGGGAGGCTGTAGGCCTGGCCGGTGCCGATGTAGAGCATGCCGCGCTCGCGGTCGATCGCCGGCGACGACCACACCGACACGCCCGCGCCCTCGCCGGCCGCCTCGTCGGTCACGTGGAAGCGCCAGACCTCCTCCCCGGTCCGGGCGTCGAGGGCCACCACGGTGCCCCGGAACGTCGGCGGGTCGCTCGGCACGAACACCTCGAAGCTGCCGACGCCCGTGACGACCAGGCCGTCGGCCACGACCGGCGAGCCGAACACGACGGCCTTGGGATACGGGTCGATGTCGGTCTCCCACGCGGGCTCGCCCGTGGCGCGGTCGAGGGCGACGATGCGGGCGTCGAACGTCCCGACGTACACCTGGTCGCCGTCGAGCACCACCGAGCCGCCGACGTAGTTGCTCTCGAGATCGTGGGCCCACCGCTCCTCGCCGGTGGCGGCGTCGAGGGCGCGCACGTGGCTGGTCCAGTCGCCGACGTACACGGTCCCGTCGGCGACGGCCGGGGTGCCGGTGACCCCGGTGACGCCGGCGAGCTCCCAGGCGGGGGCGAGTTCGGCGGCGTCGTCGGGGCCGATCGATGCGTCGTCGGCGGCGCGGGTGTTGCCGAGGTCGAAGCCGACCCGCGTCCACTCGCCCTCCACCCCGGTGCCGTCGGTGGCCGCGCCGCCGGTCCCCTCGGCGTCGTCGCCGCCGGAACAGGCGGCGATGCCCGCCACCACGGCGCACAGCACCGCTGCGACCGCCCCGATCCGCCCGCCCGGTCGCACGCGAACCGCGCCGCCGGCCCGCGCTCGAGCGCGGTCTGGTCGTCCCCCTCGGCTCCCACGGATCGCACCGTAGCGGCGGCGTGTTCCGGCGTGCTCCGCACGTGCGAGGCTGGCGCCCATGGCTCCCGACGTGCCCGGTGACGACCCCGACCGCCCCCGGGCGACGACGAGCCGGCCCGCTCGCCCGATCCGGACGGCACGCCGGGGACGTCGCCCGAGGGTCCCGACGCCGCCCCGGCCGGGCCGCCGGCCGACCCTGATGCCACGCAGGCGGTGCCCGCTCCTCCCGCCGATCCGTTCGCCGCGCCCGCCGCTCCCGGCGATCCGGCCTGGGACCCCGACGGCACTCGGCCGGCCGGCGATCCGTTCGCCGTCCCCGGCGCGCCGGGCCCCGAGGCGGGCGAACCGGTGGACCCGCTCGAGGCGCCCACCGAGTTCATCGCTCCGGTCGGCGACGAGACGCCGGCCGCCGGCACCCACACGGTGTTCGGCGCGCCGCCGGCCGCGGCCGAGGGCGAGACGGCGGCCGACCTGCCCCGCGGCGGCAAGCGCCGCGACACGAAGCGCACCGCCCTCATCGTCGGCCTCGTCGTCGCCATCGTCGCCCTGCTGGCGCTCGGCGCCTACCTCCTGATCAGCGACGACGACGGAGGCGACGGCAACGACGGCACGACGACGACCACGACCTCCTCGACCACCGTCCCGACGACCACGACCACGGCAGCCGTGGTGCCGCCCGCCCACCGATCCGGTCACGACGCCCACGACGTCGCCTCCCGTGACGACGGTCCCCCCGACCACCGCCACGACGGCGCCGCCCACGACCACGACCACGACGTCGACGACCTCGACGACCACCTCGACGACGACCACGACGACGACCACGCCACCGTAGGGGGACGACCCGAGCACGGCCGGCGCCTCGCCGGCTGGGGCCCAGGCCCTGCCCGGCGGGACCGGACGGAGGCGCCGGTACCCTCCCGCCCATGTCCGACTTCAACGCGGCGATCATCGACGAGTTCCGAGCCAACGGTGGGAAGGTCGGCGGCCAGTTCGAGGGGGCGCGGTTGCTGCTCCTCCACACGACGGGCGCCCGCTCGGGCGAGGAGCGCGTCCACCCGGTCGTCTACCAGCCGGTCGGCGACGACCTGGCCGTGTTCGGCTCGAAGGGCGGCGCACCCACCCACCCCGCCTGGTTCCACAACCTGGTGGCGAACCCCGACGTCACCGTCGAGCTCGGTGCCGACCTGGTGCCGATGCGGGCCCGGGTGGCCGAGGGCGACGAGCGAGAGCGCATCTGGACCCGCCAGAAGGAGCTCATGCCGGGATTCGCCGACTACGAGGCCAACACGTCGCGAGCGATCCCCGTCGTGATCCTCGAGCGCGTCTGACGCGCCGACCGACGGAACGCCGGGCCCCGGAGGGGATGAGGCCGGGCGCTCCGCCGTCGGTGGAGGGTCGCTCGTCAGCGACGGGCGATCGAGAGGTTGGGGTACGGGCCGCCGGCGGGGAGGCCGGCCTCGCCCACGTGCCGCAGGTCGATGGTCGTCACGTCGCGGAGCCGGTGCCACCAGGTTCGGGTAGGGGCCGCCGACCAGGGCGGCCACCGCGGCGTGCGGGCGGCGGGGTCCGTGTGGGATCTCGACCGTGAGGTTCTCGGCAACCGACATGCGGGTCGCGTCCTTTCGCCGGTTTCGACGCCTCCGACGATCGCGCCGCCGCGTTTCCCTTCCGTTGGCCGAATGTTGTGATCGTGTGAACACGAGCGGCGGCGAGACGGCGCCGGAGGGTGCGGGCGGCGCAATGGCGCCGACGCCGGAGTCAGGCGGCGGGGAGCCAGGTCAGGGCATCGACCTGGCCGTCGACGTCCGCCACGCGGGTCTGCCCGGTGCCGTCGGCGTTCATGAGGTAGAGGCCGCCGTCGCCCGCCACCGCGATGTGGCGCCGGTCGGGCGACCACACGGCCCGCGTCGGGGAGATGCCGATCGGGGTGCTCTCGGGCGTGTACACGATGCGGGTGAGGTTGTCGCGGCCCGTGCCGTCGGCGTCGGCCGCCATCACCTGCCCGTCCTCGACGTACACGAGCCGGGCGCCGTCGGCCGACCACGACGGCGCAGTGACCCCCGTGCCCAGGACCGGGCCGTCGGCGGTGGCGAGGTCGACCACCCGGGTCTCGGCGGTCGACAACCCGAACAGCAGGAAGCGGCCGTCGGGCGAGGTGGCGATCTGGTCGAGCGGGCCCTCGACCTCGGCCACGAGCTGCGGCGGCCCGGCGTCCAGCGGCAGGCCGACGACCTGACTGCGGTCGGGGGTCTCGCGCGGGGGCGTCGGGGACGTCGCCGGTCACGGTCGTGCCCATGATCTCGGTGACGGCGTAGACGGCGCGCCCGTCGGCCCGCCAGGCGATCTGCCGGGCGTCGCCGGTGGTGTCGGTGGTGCAGCGGCCGGCGCGGATCAGCTCGTGGCACTCCTGGCGCTCGAGCACGCCGGGCCCGATCCGGCGGAGCTCGCCGCCCGTCGCGGGCCCGACCCACACGGACGAGATCGTCGAGCCCAGCTCGTCCCCGGGCCCGGGCAGGTTGGCGATGACGGCGATCTGCGTGCCGTCGGGCGACCACACCGGCCGCGCCATCTGGTTGACGTCGGCCGATCCCACCGCCAGGTCGACCGCGCCGGCGGACCCGAGCGAGGGGACGTCGCCGCCCCGGTCCACCGGGACGACCCGCAGCGCGTACCGGTCGACGCCGTCGTCGGCCGCGCCGGCCCGCACGGTGTGGGCGACGTGCGACCCGTCGGCCGACCACCCGGGGACGGACTGGCCCGGCAGGTCCGCGGCCAGCTCGGTGGAGGTCGTCGCCGTCGTCGGGGCCCGAGGCCAGCATCAGGGAGGACCCGCCGTCGCCGGACACGGTGACGGCGATGTCGCCGGCCGCCCCGCCGTCGAGGCCCCTCCCGCCGAACAGGGGAGACCGTGAGCCGAAGGCCGAACCACGGAGGTGCGTCCACCCGCCGACGAGCACGCTGACGAGGAGGGCCAGCCCGACGGCGGCGAAGTAGGCCGGTCGGAGCCGCCCCGCCTGCCGCTCGAGCCACCCGCCGTCCGGGCCGGTCGCGGGGTCGGTGCCGGCCCGTCCGGCGCCCCGGCCGGCGGCCGTGGCGGCGCCCACGTCGCCGTCCGCCGCTCGTCTGGTCCCGACCGCACTGCTCCTCACTGTGCTTGTGACGGTACGGGCCGTGGGCGTCGGGGTGCGGTCGCCGGGTGACGGGCAGGTGGACGTCGGGTTGCGGATCGGTGGAATCGGCGCCCGGGTCGGTGGCGTCGGTCGCGCCCGTCCGGCGGGGTCAGACCGCGGCGGCGAGGCGGTGGTCGCGGGGGCTGACGCCCCGAGACCGCTTGAACGCGGTGCTCAGCGCATACGGGCTGCCGTAGCCGACCTGGTCGGCGACCGAGCCGAGCGTGGCCCCGGGCTCGCGCAACAGGTCGGCGGCCAGGCTGAGGCGCCACTCGGTCAGGAACGTCATGGGCGGGTCGCCCACCAGCTCGGTGAACCGGCGGGCCAGCGCGGCCCGCGACACGCCGACCTCGGACGCCAGCAGCGCCACCGTCCACCGGCGGGCCGGGTCGTCGTAGATGAGGCGCAGGGCGGGGCCCACGATCTCGTCGCTCTGCGCCCGGTACCAGGCCGGGGCGTCGCCGCCGGGCCGGTCGAACCACGCCCGCAGCGTGGCGATGAGCAACAGGTCGAGCAGCCGGTCGAGCACCGCCGTCTGCCCGGCGCCGTCCTTGCCGATCTCGGCCGCGAGCACGGTGGCGATGGGGGAGTCGAGGCGCTCGGCCGGCACCACCAGCAGCCCCGGGAGGGCGCCGAGCAGGCGCCGGGTGACGTCGCCCTCGAAGTTGTAGGTGCCGACGAGCACGGCATCGGGCCCGTGCGGGTCGGTGCCCCAGGTGCGGACGCCGAGGGCGTAGGTGTCGATGATGTCGACGCCGGTCTCGCTCGTGCACCGCTGGTCGGGGTGGATCACCGCCTGCACGGGCGAGCCCCGGCTCGTCGCAGACCGTGTACGGGTCGGGCCCCCGGGCGACGGCGACGTCGCCGGCCCGCAGCTCGGCCACCTCGCCGTGGTGAGTCGCGCACCCATGCCCGCCCCCGGACGAGGGTCATCACGCTCAGCGGGGCCTCGTCCTGCACGCGGACGGCCCACGGCCGGGCCATGACCATCTGCAGCAGGAACGCCTCGCGAGCCCGCGGGGCGTCGAGCAGCCGGGCCAGCGTGTCCACCGGCAGAAGGGTAGCTCAGCAGCCGTAGACGCTGGCGTATGGATTCGCGCCGCGCGGCGATGGAGCGGGGGATCGTTCCGTCGTTCACTCGACCCATGACCCAGACACCCAGCCCCCTTCCCACCCTCATCACCGGCGGCACCGGCAAGACCGGCCGTCGGGTCGCCGCCGGGCTCGACGCCCTCGGCCTGCCGGTGCGCATCGGCTCGCGCCGGCGCCGACATCCCCTTCGACTGGGACGACGACGGCACCTGGGGCCCCGCCCTCGAGGGCGTCGGCGCCGCCTACATCACCTACGCCCCCGACCTCGCCTTCCCGGGGGCGGCCGAGATCATCGGCTCGTTCTCCCGTCAGGCGGTCGCCGCCGGCGTGCAGCGGCTCGTGCTGCTGTCGGGCCGCGGGAGAGGCGGGTGCCGTCCGCGCCGAGGAGTTCGTCAAGGCCTCGGGCGCCGAGTGGACGATCGTGCGCTGCGCGGTGTTCGCCCAGAACTTCGACGAGGGCTTCTTCGTCGAATCGGTGCAGGCGGGGGTGCTGGCGCTCAACGCTGGTGAGGTCGTCGAGCCGTTCCTCGACGTCGACGACATCGCCGACGTGGTGCATCGACGCCCTTACCGACGACCGCCACGTGGGCAAGCTCTACGAGCTCACCGGCCCGCGCCTGCTCACGTTCGCCGACGCCGCGGCCGAGATCGCCGCGGCCATCGGAAGGCCCCTCGAGTACGTGCCGGTCACGGCCGACGAGTTCCGGGCCGACCTCGAGGCCGCCGGCCTGCCCGCCGAGGACGCCGCGGGCCTGGCCTGGCTGTTCGGCGAGATCTTCGACGGCCGCAACGAGTCGCTGGCCGACGGCGTGCAGCAGGCGCTGGGCCGGCCGGCCCGGGACTTCTCGGACTACGTCCGCCGAGCGGCGGCAACCGGCGTGTGGAGCCCCCAGCCCGTGCGCTGAGTCCCCCAACCGCCCCCACACCGACATTTCCCCCGCGGATCTGGTCGTTCCTGCGACCAGATCCGCGGGGAAATCGCGTCTCGGGCGCTCGCTACTCGAGGGTCGACGCCGTGACCGTCGGGTCGTGGGCGCCGAGGAAGAAGATGCCGGGGAGGCCGGCCGTCTCGAAGCCGTCGCTGGGGTTGCGGCGCAGGGTCGAGCCGTCGATCGTCATCGTGCCGGTGCGGTCGTTGCTGACGAAGAAGACGGCGCCCCCGCCCTCGTTGGCGTGGTTGTCCTCGATGACCGTGCCGGCGATGTCGACCGTGAAGTCGTTGCCGTCGGCGTAGATGGCCGCCGCCGCTGCCGCCGCCGGGCGTGCCGCCCCGGGCGGGGTTGGCGCCCGAGCCGACCGCGGCGTTGTGGCTGAGCACGCTGTTGAGCACCACCCACGACACGCCGATGCTGCTGAGGGCGCCGCCGTTCGAGCACTCGCCGCCCTCGCCCGGCGCACCGCCGAACGTGCTACTGCACGACGTAGACGGGCTGGCCCTGCGACTGGCTGAGCACCCGCAGGGCGGCGCCGCCGAGGTCGGGCCCCGACCCGTCGCAGCGGTTGCGGACGAAGCGGCTGTTGACCACCTTCACCCGACCGCCGCGCACGAACACGGCGCCACCTCCGCCGCCCTCGGTGGCGTCGCCGGTCGAGTTGCCGTCGGCGAAGGTCAGGTTCTGCAGCGTGAGGCGGGGGTGGTCCTGGTCCTGGCAGTGCGAGGTCGTCCAGACCTGCGCCTCGTCGCAGGTGTTCATGTAGAGGATGCGCCGCTGCCCGCCGCCGCTGAGCGTCACGAGACCGCCGCCGTCGAGCACGATCTCGGGCCCGGTGTCGTTGCGGACCTTGGCCGTCTCGTCGAGCGTGATCGTCACGGGCGCCGGGCCGCACGAGAACGTGATGATGCCGCCCTGCGCCACCGCGTCGACCACCGCGGCGGACGTGCAGCTGGCCGCGGTGCCATCGCCGACGACCCGGTCGGGCTGCGACGTGTCGACCGCCTGCGCCTCGGGCGGCACCGGCGCGGTGCCGTCGGGGTTGCCGGCCGGCGGGGGAGGCGGTGGCGGTGGCGGTTCCGTGGACGGCGGCGGCGGTGGCGCCGTGGTGGTCGGGGCCGTCGTGGTGGTGCTCGCCTCGGTGCTGGGTGGGCGGAGCCGCTCGGCCAGCGCCTCGTCGTCGCCGCCGGAGCACCCGCCGGCCGTCGCCACCACGAGCGCGCCCGCGCCGACGACCGCACCGAACGTCCCCCAGCGGACCCCCATCGCGCCGGAGGGTAGTGCGCGGTGGGCGAGCACCGTCGCCCCGCCTCACCCGGGGGGATCATGGCAATCGCCGGTACCGGAGACCACGATGGTGCGGTGAGCTACGACGCACCACCTCCGTCCGACGTCCCGCCTTCCGGCGGCCCGCCCCCGGAAGGGCCACCGCCTGGCGGGCCGCCGCCGAGTGGGCCGCCCCCGCAGGGGCCGCCCCCGGGTCAGCCCTACGCCGGCGGGTACGCCGGCCCGCCGCCGCAGCCCGTGGGCGTCGTGCCCCAGACCGTCGGCGGGCCCTACAACAGCCCCTGGCTGGTGGTCCTGCTGATGATCGTCACGTGCGGGATCTGGGGCATCTTCTGGACCTACCGCACCAGCGAGGACCTGAAGAAGTACAACGGCGACGGCCTCGGCGGCGTGCTGGGCATCGTCATCTACCTGCTGCTGTCGGTCGTGCTGATGTTCACGATCCCCAGCGAGATCGAGAAGATGTACCAGCGCGACGGCCGCCAGAGCCCCGTGAGCCCGCTGTGGGGCCTGTGGTTCCTGCTGCCGATCGTCGGCAACGTTCATCTGGTACTTCAAGGTCCAGAACGCGCTCAACGAGTTCTGGCTCAGCCAAGGGCGCCCACGCCGAGTGAGCTGATCCCGCCCGCTGAGCCGGCCCTCGGCTACCAGGCCACAGGTCCCTGGTCGTCGAAGAAGCCGCCCGTCGGGCCGTCGGCGTCGACCCGGGCCATCGCCACGATGGCCCGGGCGCCGTCGGCCACCGTCTTGTGGCCCGAGTGGTCGTTCAGGTCGGTGGCCGTGTAGCCGGGGTCGACGGCGTTGACCTTCCACCCGGGCAGCGCCTTGGCGTACTGGCTGGTCACCATGTTCAGCGCCGCCTTCGACGACGGGTAGACGAGCGAGACGATCCCCGACTCCAGCCGGTCCGGGTCCCCGGTGACGGCGAAGGATCCGAGGCCGCTCGACACCATCACGACGCGGGGCAGCTCGGCGGCCCGCAGCAGCGGGAGGAACGCCCGCGTCACCCGCACCGGCCCCAGCAGGTTCACGCCGAAGCAGGCGAGGAAGTCGGTGGGCCCGGTCTCGAGCGGCGGGGTGAACGAGCCGATGATGCCGGCGTTGTTGACGAGGACGTCGAGCCGGTCGGTCTGCCCCGCCACCTCGACCACGGCGGCGGCGACCGAGTCGTCGTCGGTGACGTCGAGCGGGACGTAGCGCGCGTCGCCGCCCTCGGCGGCCAGCTTCTCGGCCGCGGTGCGGCCCCGCTCGGGGTCGCGGGCTCCCACGAACACGGTCCAGCCGTCTGCGGCCAGCTGACGGGCGGTCTCGAACCCGAGGCCCTTGTTCGCTCCGGTGATGAGTGCGGTGGTGGTCATGGCCGCAGCGTGCGCGCGGCGCCGCTGGTCAACCAGGACCGCCGCAGCCTGGGACCGACGGTCCCAGGCTGAACCGGGCGCACCACCGGCATCCTGGGGGCATGGACCGTCCCGCCCTGGCCGCTGCGCTCAAGTCGTACCGGGCCCGGCTGTCGCCGTCCGATCTCGGGCTGCCCGCGGGCACCCGGCGGCGCGTCCCCGGTCTGCGGCGCGAGGAGGTCGCGCTGCAGGCGGGCATCTCGGTCGACTACCTCGTGCGGCTCGAGCAGGGACGCGGGCCCACGCCGTCCGAGCAGGTGCTGACGGCGCTGGCGCGAGCGCTGCGCCTGTCCGACGACGAGCGCGACCACCTGTTCCACGTCGCCGGGTCGGCGCCGCCCCGGCCCGGCCACATCGTCTCGACTCCCCGGGCCAGCACGCTCCGCCTGCTCGATCGCATCACCGACCTGCCCGCGGTGCTGATCGACGCCAAGGGCGACATCCTCGCCTGGAACGAGCTGGCGACCGCGCTGCTCGGCGACTTCTCGTCGTGGCCGGTCGGGCAGCGGAACGTGGCCTGGCAGCGGTTCCTGGGCGACGGCGACCGGGTGGCCAGCGATCCCGACGAGGACGAGCAGACGGCGGTCGAGACCGTGGCCTCGCTGCGCTACGTGGCGGCCCGCTTCCCCGACGACCCGGGCCTGGTGCGGCTCGTCGCCGAGCTGCGGGCGGGGAGCCAGCTGTTCGCCCGGCTGTGGGAGGAGGGGCCGATCGCCGAGCGGCGCAGCAGCCGAAAGACCGTGCACCATCCGCATCTCGGCCGGATCGAGCTCGACTGCGATGCGCTGCTGCTGCCCGACGTCGACCAGCGCCTGATCGTCTACTCCGCCGCGGCGGGCACGCCCGAGGCCGACACGCTCGCGCTCCTGCGGGTCGTCGGCCTGCAGGACATGGACGCCGCCGAGTCGCCGGCCCGCCGTCCCTGACGGGCCATCGGGCCGGCCTCGGCTCGCGGCTCAGGCCCGGCGGCCGAGGAAGGCGAGCAGGCGCGTCTGGTCGTCGGCGCCCTCGGGGGGCTCGACCTCGGGGCCGAAGGCGCCGGGTCCGCGCATCGCGTCGCCCATGGCGGCCAGGTGCTCCCGCAGCCGCTCGATCTCGTCCGGCGGCAGGTCGACGTCGAGCCCGGCCGCGGTGCCGAGGTCCCACCGGTGGACCACCAGGTCGTCGGCGATGAAGCGGTCGATCATCTCGGCGAAGGACGTGGTGCCCAGCATCGGGCTCTCGTAGGTGGCGCCGGCGGCGTCCGGGTCGCAGAGGTGCCCGTGCACGACGGCGCGGGCGGTGGCGAAGGCCGCCGCAGGATCGTCGGCCACGGCGGGAACGTCGCCCAGGTCGCGCCCGACCATGCCCTCGAACATCCCGTGGGTCTCGACGACGTGGGCGACGACGTCGCGGGCGGTCCACTCCTCGCAGGGCGAGGGCGACGCCCACCGGTCGGCGGGCACGGCGTCGATGGTGGCGGCGAAGTCGGCGGCGAGGCGGTCGTAGCGGTCGGCGATGTCGGTCATGGCGTCATCGTCCCCCGGCGGCCGCCCGGCGTCTTGAAGGAACCCGACAGGTGGTGCCGGGCCCCGACCGGTCCCGACGCCGTTCGGGGCCCGCCCGGGTACGGTCGCCGGCGTGGTGCGACAGGTCGGCCAGGACGCCCGCGGCATCGTCGACGCCCGACGCCGGGCTCCGGCGGTTCCGCCTCGATCGCTACCCGCCGTCGGCCGGCGTGGCGCGCCTCGTCGACCGCTACTGGCTCGCCCGCTGGGACCTCCGGGGCCGGCCGCCGCACACCCAGCACGTGTTCGCCCACCCGGTGGTCAACGTGACGTTCGTCGACGGTGGGCCGGGGCTCGTCGCAGGGGTGAGCACCGCGGTGTCGTCCCGCACGCTGACGGGCGCCGGCTGGGGGCTGGGGATCATGTTCCGCCCCGCCGGGTTCCGCCCGCTGCTGCGCCGGTCTCTGGCGACGATCCGCGACGCCACGCTGCCGTGGGCCGACGTCGTGGGCGACGACCGCGCCGACGCGCTGGCCGCCGAGGTGGCCGCGGCCGCAGCGGTGGGCGGAGGCGACGAGGTCGACGGCACGGCGATGGCGGCCGCGGCGGACGCGGCGCTGCGGCCGCTGGTCCCCGCCCGGCGGCAGGCGTGGGAGGACACGGCCGCGCTCGTCGAACGCATCGCCGCCGACCCGGCGTTCCTGACGGTCGACGACGTGGCCCGGGAGGCCGGGGCCACGACCCGCCAGCTCCAACGCCGCTTCGCCGACCACGTGGGCATCGGTCCGAAGGCGGTCATCCGCCGCTACCGCCTCTACGAGGCCGCCGAGCGGGCCCGCGGCGGCGGACGGGTCGACTGGGCCGCGGTGGCCGCGTCGCTCGGCTACAGCGACCAGGCCCACCTCACCCGCGACTTCACCGAGCACTTCGGCCTGCCGCCGGGCCGCTACGTGGCCGCCAACACGCCGGGCTGAGGGCTCGCCGAAGCTCACGGCCGCGGCGGGCGGCGCGGCGAACCCCGACACCCCCCGGGCGCCGGCGTCCGCGCCCTACCGCCGCGGGCCGATGACGCAGCCGGCGAGCACGGCGCCGAGCCCAGCGATCCCGAGCCAGACGCCGAAGGCGGGCGACGGCGACCCGTCGCCCGAGAACACGACCCACAGGGCGGCCGCGTGGGCCAGGGCGGCGAGCACCGTGAGCGCCCCCGCGGCGCGCCGCACTCCGAGCAGGAGCGACAGCGCGGCCGACCGCGGCGCGAGGAGCGTGGAGACCACGGCGGCGACCACCACGATCCCGGCGACGCCGACCCAGAGCACGTCGGTGTACAGCTCGAGGTAGCGGGACCGGCCCGTGTCGATGACGGCCGCGGCCGCGTCGCCCGCCGCGTCGCGTGCCTGCTGCTCGGCCGCATCCGTGACCGCGTCGGTGACCTCGCCGGGCGTCGGGATCTCGCCCTCGGGCAACGTCGACGCCGTCGGCTCGCCCGCTCCGGGTACGACGTCGGACGGGTCGGTCGCCGCCACGGTGAACGCCTCGCGGATGTCGGACAGCGTCGCCCCTTCGCCGGCGACGGTGAACCACGGCAGCACCACGAGGGCCGCCAGGAACGCGACCGCGCCCGTGAGGCCGACCACGGCGCCCAACCCGAAGGGCAACCCCGCGCCGTCGGCGTCGCGGGAGCGGTCCGTGCCGGGCGCGGACCGTCCTCCGGGCCGCACGGGCCCGCCGGGTCGGGACCGGCCCGCGCCCGAGGGCCGTGCGCCGCGACCGTCGGCCGGTCGCGACGGTGCGCCGGCGCCGGGACGGCCGGGCGGCGGTGCTCCCGGGGGCGGAACGTTCGGCCGCGTCGGGCGTTGGCCGGCGTCGGTTCCGCTCGCCCCCGATCGGGCGGCGGTCGCCCAGGGTGCGGGATCCCAGGTGCGCTCGGTGGGGGCGGGCTCGGGTGGTGCCGGGTCGCCGCGCGTGACCGGCGCCCACGGCGCGGGGTTCCATGCGTGGGTGGGCGGTCCGGGGGGCCCGCTCGCGGGCGCGGGCGGGGGAACGGGGCGACGCGGGGCGCGGGGCGGGCCGAAGACGCTGGACCCCGAGTGCTCGAGCCAGTCGTCGGAGTCTCGGCTCGGTCCGCGCTCCGCCGGCGGCGTGCGCTCGGTCATCGGTTCCCCCAGCTGACGACGTGCAGATCCTGGCCCGGCCCGCGCGGCAGTGTACTGCGCGCCGCGTTTCCCCTGGCCGGGCCGCGCCGCCGGACTGCGGCCGCGGAGATCAGGACGCGACGGTCGCGGCCGAGGCCGCGCCTCCGGCCGCTCCCCGCCCGCCCCGGCGCCGTCCGCGGGCCGGGGCGTCGGCACCCCCGCCGTCGCCCTCGCGATCGCCCGGATCCCCGCCGTGGCCCTCGCCGGTCGCATCCCTGTCGGGGTCGCTGCTCTCCGCCAGCCGCACGAGGACCGTGGCCCGCAACTGGGTGCGGGCGTGGCCGTCGGTGATGGGCTCGCGCTCGATGGCCTGGCGCAGCCGTCGCCGGTCCTCGGGAGGCAACCGGCGCCCGACCTGATCGGCCAGACGGAGGCCGTGGTACTGCTCGTTGGCGGTGCGCGACTCGGTGATCGCCGACTCGATCGTGGCCGCGTCGGCGAGCGACGGGTCGCCCTGCATGAGGCCGAGCACGAGCACCCGCACGACCGGCGGCCCGTCCCGGAACAGGCGCCGGACCTCGGCCCCGTCGTACTGCTGGACGAGAGCGCTGGCGGCCGCCGTCTCCACGAAGTGGTCCTGCACCCGGATCCGGGCGGCCCGCATCTCGTCACCCGCCAGCAGCGTGTGGGCACTGGCGTAGGTCGCGGCGGCCTCGGCGAGGCCGCCGCCCCAGCGGTCGATGCGCACCGCCGTGTCGGGGGCGTCGAGGCGGGCGATCTGCTCGCTCAGGTCGAAGTGGAAGCCGTCGGGACCGACCGACACCCGGGTCAGGCGGTCGAAGAAGATCGGGCCGACGAGGAGTACCCCACCGGCCAGCACGAGCCAGGGGACGCCCGCTTCCGCGTCCCCGCCGATGAGCTCGGACGCCGCCACCGCGAGCAGGGCCGCGCCCCCCAGGGCGACGGCCCAGGTCCAGGCCTTGACGAGCCCCGAGGGCCGGGCGCCCCTGTCGGAGGTGCGTGTCGTGCGTTCGGGTGTGGACATCGGGCCCCCAGGCGTGCTCGGCGGGCCGGCCGCTCGCCGTGGTGCGCGGTGGTCACTCGCCGCCGGCGGCCGACCCCCCGAGTATGGCGGTCAGGCGCAGGACGTGCGGTCCGTGGCCGTGAACGGGTCCGGCTCAGAGAAGGGGGTTGCCGGGCTCGAGGCCGAGCTCGACCCGACCGGCGGCGGCCTTCAACGGCCGGAAGCGGTCGATCCACGGTGTGACGGCGTGCATTTCCCGCAAGGAGCGGTCGAGGACACCGTCGGCCACCAGCGCGTCGACCCCGGTCACCCGGTGGAGCTCGTCGACCGTCGCGAGCGCCGACTCGACGGCGAAGAACCCGGCCGACCACAGCTCGGCGCGCGCCCGGGTGGTGTCGGCCTCCTGGGTCGCGGCGTCCGACAGGGCATCTGCCGCGAGGTGGAACCCGGCCCGGGCGGCGCGCAGGCGGGCCATCGCGTCGGCCGCGGCGACCTGGACGTCGGCGCGGGCGTTGATGGGCTCGCGGGTGCTGGCCGAGACGCGCCGGGTCAGCTCCGCCATCGCGTCGAACGCGGCCGAGGCGATGCCGAGAGCGATGGCGCCCAACGCCGGCGCGATCAGCACGCCCGCGCCGAGGCGGTAGAGCGGGTCGTCGACGGTCGACGATGCGCCCGCTCGCCAGACGAGCTCGTCGGGAACGAACGTGTCGGACGTGGACACGGCGTGGCTGCCCGTCGCGCGGAAGGTCCCGGACCGCCAGGTGTCGTGGACGGTCACCGCGTCTGCGGGCACGAACGCAACCGCCGGCACGCGGGCGCCACCGTCGTCGGCGGCGGCGACCCGGCACGAGAGCACGAACCACGACGACACCTCGGCGCCGCTGACCACGGGCCAGCGACCGTCGAGCACGACGCCGCCCCGGGTCGGCGTGGCGATGGCCCCGGAGACGGACGAGAAGCCGAAGCACGCATCGGGGTCGCCGTAGACCACCGACGCGGCGTCAGCCGGGAGGAACGCGGCGAAGTAGCCGGCGGGGGCGCAGTTCCACGAGCACCACGCCACCGCGGTGTCGACGCGCGCCAGCTCCTCCCAGACGGCGAGCTGCGCCGGCAGCGGCAGCTGGGCGCCCCCGACGGCCCGGGGCGCCACGAGGCGGAACATGCCGGCGGCGCCGGCGGCCTCCACGACCTTGGGGTGGAGGCGACCGAGGCGGTCCGCTTCCTGTCGGTGCGCCAGCAGCGTCGGGCGCAGGGCCCGCACGGCCTGCACCATCGAGTCCTGTACGGCGGTGGTGGTCATCGTCGGCTCGTCAGATGCTCGCCGTGCCCGGGCGTCCGGTGAGGCCGATCAGCGCCTCGATCATCCCGAGATGGCGGCTCACGTGCGAGAGGTGGGACACCAGGACGTCGGCCACCGTGCCCGGGCGTCCGTAGAGGTCGGAACACGGCTGGTCGGTCCGCGTGCCGGCGAGCTTGATGACCTGGTTGGCGCGCCCGAGCGCCGCGTCGAGGTACCCGATGAGGACCTGCCGATCGGGGGGCGGGAACGACTCCCACGCGTCGTCGGCGAGTTCCATCCCGGTGTTCCCGAACCCGAGATCGTGTCCCCCGAGCCCGAACCGCTCGGCCCACCCCTCGGCCACCCATGTCTCGCTGGCCTCACCGGTCTGGCTGGGCTCCGCGACGTCGCCTCCCGTCGGGTCGCCGCCGTCGACGTCGAGGACGGTCTCGAGATGGGCGGCCATGCGGTCCGCCCATCTCGCGACGTGCCACAGATGGAAGCTGATCGGCGGGGCCGACGGCCCGTGGGAGGCCGTCAGCTCCGCCTGCCCGATGGTGCCCACGCTGTCGAGCACCGCGTCGTGGGTCCAGCGGACCGCACGCGTGACCGTCGGGCCCGCGCCTGTCACGTGCTCGCGCCCTGCAGCGCCTTGACGTCACCCGTGGTCATGGGCTGGCCACCGATGCCCCACTCGCCGCTGGCGACCTCCTCGACCACGACCCACGTCACGGGCCGCATCGCCTCGCCTTCGATCGACACCATCGTGTCGGTGAGCTGGCGGACGATCTGCTGCTTCTGGTCGGTGTCGAAGACGCCCTCGATGAGCTTGACGTTGATGAGCGGCATGGAAACTCCCTTGTCGAGATGTCCGCCGGGGTTCGGGGGACGGAGGTGGTACGGGTTCGATCATCGGCATGCCGTGTACGGGAATCATCGGGCTTTGGGCTGAATTCGGGTCTCGGACCCGTCGGTGCCCGCCGGCTGGCCGGTGCGCTGGACGAGCAGCGCCACCTGGGTGCGCGACGTGGCGTCGAGCTTGGTGAAGACGTGGCTGACGTGGGATTTCACGGTCTTCAGGGAGATGAAGAGCTCGTGGGAGATGTCGAGGTTCGACCGCCCCTCGGCGATGAGTGCGACCACCTCCCGCTCGCGGGCGGTGAGGCTCTCGAGGGGATCGGGCCGATCGGCGTCGCCTCGTCCCGACAGGTCCCGCGCCTGCCGGACGAGTCTGGTGAGCCCCTTGGCCTCCGCATCCCGCGCCACGAGGTCGAGCAGGTCGCGAGCTCGCGTCCCGTCGCCGTCTCCCGCCTCGGCCGCCATCGCCTCGGCGAGGCGGAGCCGGCTGGCCATGACCCAGGCCCCGGCGCCGAGCGCGACGTGGCGCGCCAGCGCCCCCTCGAGGAGTGGGCGCGCTCGGGCCACGTCCCCCACGGTCAAGGCCAGGCCCCCGCAGGTGTGCATCACCGTCCCGTGGAGCGCCGTGATGTTGGGTACGACGATCCCCAAGTGGGGGGCCAGGAGGTCGAGCAGCTCGGCCGCGTGCGCCCGGTCGCCGAGGATCACCGCGGCCTCGGCGAGGCAGCACAGGCTGAACAGGAAGTGCGCGTCCGTGCTGACCGCTCGGTACCCGGCGTCGGCCATGGCCTCGAGACCGGCACGTGCGCCGTCGTCGTCCCCCATCTCGGCGGCGAGCTGCGCGGACATGCACCTCCAGGTGGGGCCGGATCCCGTGGGGCCGACGAACTCCGCGAACCGCTGGGGGAGGTCGCCCCACTCGCCGTCCAGCCGGGCGATCGTGAACCGCTGCGCCGTGCAGAACTGGGCGATGTTGACCGAGCGGATCCGGCGACCGATGGCGTCGGCCGCCGCCACGTGCCGACCCGCGTCCACGAGGTCACCGCGGTGGAGCGCGCGCATGGCGCGGAACAGCTCGCCGTAGCCCCGAGCGTGGGGGAGCAGGAGCGAGTCGGCGAGGCCGTTGAACTCTGCGACCAGCCGGTCGATGGTGACCACGTCGCCCCGCGCCAGCGCCTCGTAGAGCGCGAAGTGCCGGGCCTGCAGCACCAGGTCGAACGCATCCGCCTCCGCGGCGTGGCGCTCGATCTCGGCGCAGAGGGCAGCGCGCTCGTCGCTGGTGGCGCGAGCCCAGGTCACGGTCCGCAGGCACTCGAGGCTGAAGGCCACCGCTTCCGGGTCGCCCGAGCGCCGGGCGTCGTCGACGGCGGCCTGGGCCCACCGGTCGGCACGCCCGCCGTCGTTGACGAAGAAGCTGGCGCGCGCGAGCGATGCCTTCGCCCGGGCGACCAACGCCAGCCGCTCGGGCGATCCGTCGCGGGCGTCGAGGCCGTTCCGCCCCTCGAGGCCGTCGATCGCGCGCTCGAGCTGCACGATCGAGCGGTCCTCCCGGCCGGTGCGCGTCTGGCCCGACTCGCAGACCGCCTCCTCGTAGCCCAGTGCCGCGCTCGGCGCGAAGGTCGCGGAGCCCCGCCTCGTCAGCGGCCAGGTAGCCGCGCCGGTAGGCGCCGAGCGCCGAGCCGAAGTCGCCGGCGCGCCGTTGGACGTGCGCCGTGGCCAGGACGAGGTCGACGTCGTCGCGGGGCGAGGTGGTGGGGCACAGGGCGAGCGCGGCTCGCCCGCGCTCGAGGTGCGCGGCCGCCTCGTCGTAGGCGTGGAGGCGTTCGGCCCGCGCGGCGGCCGAGCGTGCCGCGTCGACGGCTCGGGGCGCGGTCTCGGGGCGCGCCGCGGCGCAGAGGTGGACGGCCAGCGCGTCCAGTGGCGGCGCGGCCTGCGCCGCCAACGTCGACGCGGCCCGCTCGTGCCACGCGACGCGATCCTCCGCGGAGAGGTCGGTGTACACCGCCTCGCGGAGCAGCGGGTGGCAATACCAGACCGCCCGCCCGTGCCCGGCTGCGGTGACGGCCACGATGCCGGCGCCGACGGCCTGCGCCAGCGCGGGCTCGATGTCGCCGTCCGCCATGGCCGCGAGCATGTCGGCGTCGGCCTCCTCGCCGACGACGGCGAGGGCGTCCAGCAGCCGTCGGGCGGGCGGGTCGAGGCCGGACAGTCGGGATCGCAGCGCGGCCGTCAGCCGCACCGGAAGGCGCCCCGACCGGTCGCCCCCGCCGTCGGACAGCATGCGGGCGACCTCACGCACGTACAGCGGGTTTCCGGCCGTGAGGTGCCACACGTCGTCGGCCACGGCGGCCCCCGCGGCATTGGTCGCCTCCAGGAACGTGGCGACGTCGGGTGCGGTGAGGCCGGGGATCACGAGCTCCCGGGCGGCCGGGTGGCGCAGCGTCTCCACGAGGAGGGACTCGACGAGCGTGCCGGGCGCGGGCGCCCGACTCGCCGCCACCACCGCCAGCGGCAGGTGGTCGAGCACGGCCGCGAGGAACTCGAGCATCCGCAGGGACGACGGGTCGGCGGCGTGGAGGTCGTCCACCCCGATCAGCAGCGGCCGGTCGACGGCCGAGTCGGCGAGCGCCTGCACCATCCGGTCGGCGATCTCGAAGCGGCTGCGAGCCACGTGCTCGGGCGCGTGGTCCGGGTCGCGGTCGTCGGTCGGGCTGAGGGCGCGCAGGAGCCACTCGTGGTCGTCCGCCAGGACGCCGACGCGTCGAAGACGGCGCAGGATCTGGGTCCAGGGCCAGTACGGCGGCGCCTCGGTGGGGTCGTGGTGGGCTCGCCCGAGCGCGGTCACCCCGCCGCGCTCTGTTGCGATCCGGGCGATCTCCCCGAGGAGCGCCGTCTTGCCGATGCCGGGCTCGCCGACGAGCACCACCAGGCCACCCTGCGAGCGGCCGGCCCCGTCGAGAGCGTCGACCAGGACGCTCAGCTCTCGGTCTCGTCCAAGCAGGAGTCCGACGTCCACGGCGAAGCTCCTGTCCAGCCAACGACTCCCTGCGTGATGGTAGGTGACCGGGCGTGGCCGAGCGTCGGGCATCGTCCCGGTGAACCTCTGGCGACCTCCGCCCGTTCCCGTGGCGCCACCCGTGTCGCGCTGGCATGCTCCGGCCCGTCCTGAGATCGACGAGCACACGGGGGGCAACGTGGGGGAGCACGGCACGGGGCGGCGGGACTTCCTCGCCCGGATGGGCGCGTTCGGGCGCGGCCACGACGTTGGGCACGCGGCTGGTTCGACCTGGCGGGCGCGCAGGCGCTGCCCGCCGCGCCCGCCGACGTCCCGCCCGTCGACCCCGAGTTCCCGCTCGGCGTCGCCGCCGGCGACCCGCGCGAGGACGGCTCGGTCATCTGGACCGCAGTGCCGCCGCGGCCCGACGGCGCCGACGTGCGAGTGGGCTGGGAGGTCGCCCGCGACGCCTCGTTCCGGCGCATCGTGTGCGACGGGCGCGAGCGGGCTTCGGTCGCCACGGGGTACACGGTGCACGCCAGCGTCCGGGACCTGCGGCCCGACAGCTGGTACCACTACCGCTTCCACACGCCCACGGGCACCAGCCGGGTCGGACGGCTGCGCACCGCCCCGCGGCCGGGCCGGCACCACGACCGGCTGCGGTTCGCGTTCTCGTCGTGCCAGCAGATCAACGACAGCCCGTACGTGGCCCACCTGGCGATGGCGGGTGAGGACATCGACTTCTGGGTCCACTACGGCGACTACGTGTACGTCCACGACACGGCCACGCTGACCCTCGACGACTACCGGGGCGTCTACCGGCGCTTCAAGGCCGACCCGATGCTCCAGCACCTGCACGCCACGTATCCGGTGGTGGCGATGTGGGACGACGGCGAGTTCGCCAACGGCATGGATCGCACCTTCCCGCCCGCCCGGTTCGCGGCGGCCGCGCAGGCCTGGTTCGAGCACCAGCCGGTGCGCCGCCTGCGACGTACCCCCACCCGGACGCACCGCGAGATCGAGTGGGGAGACCTGGCCACGTTCCTGCTGCTCGACACGCGCCAGTACCGCGACGCCGCCGTCCCCGGGGTGCGCGGCCCCGACATCCTGCCGTTCTCGACCGTCGACACGAGGACGCCCGAGGGCGCGCAGATCCTCGACCCCGGGCGCACCTGCCTCGGCGCCGAGCAGAAGCGCTGGCTCACGACCCGGCTCACCCGGTCCGAGCACACCTGGCGTCACGTGGGCCACGGCTACAACTTCCTGGCGCTGCGCCTCGAAGACCTCGACACGCCCGAGATCCGGGCCGATCCGCCGCCCGGCTTCCACCTCAACGAGGGCCGCTACATCGAGGCCGACGTGTGGGACAACTACGCGGTGGAGCGCCGCGACATCCTCGGCGGGCTGGCCGAGGCGCAGGTCCGCAACGTGGTGGTGACGGCCGGGCACACCCACATCTGGTTCGCGGGCGGGCTGCGGCCCGACCACGACGACCTCGAGGCGTCCCCCGTCGTCGCCCGCGAGTTCGTGTGCGGCTCGCTCACCGCCGACCCCGACGTGCGCCGCGCCTACCTGCCCGGGGTGCCCCTCGACCAGGCGGAGCAGATCATCCGCACCCTCGAGGCCGGGTTCCTCGACGTCAACCCGCACATCGACTACATCGACACGATCAACCAGGGCTACGGCCTCGTCGAGCTGACGCCGGCGGCAGCCACGGTCGACTTCCGGGTCGTCGACACGTACGCGGCCGACCCGCAGCCCACGACGCGAGCGTCGTGGGAGCTGCCCGCGGCGCCGGCTGTGCCCGGCTGAGTCGTTCCGCTCCAGGTGGGTTCGCGGCCGGTCGTTCCGGTCGCCGTCCGGTGGTCCCGGCGCTCCCGGCGCCCGCGGTCGGGCCGACGGAGCGCGGCCGGCGACCACGCAGCGTTGGTTGGCCGTTCATCCCTGCTCGGCGCCGGTGACCCGTGCCGACAAGGCCGTCCACGACCTGCTGCCCGACCTGCGGGCCGGCAACGGCTGGATCACCGACAAGCCCGAGGGCTTCACGGTGGCTCGGCCGACGGGCGGCAGTCACGCACGCTCGAACGAGCTCGAAGTGATGGGGGACGGCTTTCGTTCGTGATCGCCTCGGGCTCCGCTGGGTGTGGGCCTTCTGTCTCGCGGTTCGCCCGGCCTGCGCGTCTCACGCGGTGGTCGCGGAGTCGGTCGCCAGAGTTGGGGCGGGAGCCACGCGGCGGAGCACGGCGACGCGCAGCCGCTGCCGGTGACGGACGACGAGCGCGACCCCACCGATCGCGCAGCACGGGACGGCCGCCCAGGCCGACAGCGCGGCGAGGGCCTCGCCGACCGACGGGAACGCCCGCCCGGCGGTCCACACGACCAGGACCCGGACGACCGTCCCCGTCGCGTTGGCCACGGCAACGCGGCTCGCCGGCAGCCCGAGGCCCCCGGCCACGACCATCGTCTTCGCCGTCGGCGAGAACGCCACGACCGAGAGCCACACGTTGTCGGGAGTGGCGGGCAGCCGTCGGGCGAGCCGGCCGAGCAGGCGGGTCCGCTCCGCCCGGGCCAGCACGCGCGGGCCGGCCTCCCGCCCGAGCACGAAGTGGACGGGGTCCGCGAGGCTCAGCCGCGCCACGGCCACCACGAGGAGCACCGGGAGCGGCACATCACGCGCCGCCGCCACCACGTAGGCGGACCGGGGCGTGAGCGTCATGAGCGCCAGGCGGTGCCGCTCGAGCAGCACGGGGCTGGCGGCATCGCCGAGGAACGAGACCGCGCCGATCAGGCCGAGCAGGGTGACGAGGACGGCGACCCGCCGCGCCCCGGGGGCGCGCACCGAATGGTCGGGGGAGCCGGGCATCGTCCGACCCCCGCCGCCGTCACGGCGGCGGTTCCCCCGTCGGGCCTTGGGTGCGCGTCACAGCCCCACATTCCCCGTGCGGTCTGTGGGGCCGGTGCACGGTAGGTGAGCGCAGGCCGAACTCGGAGCGAACATCTGGCCGTCCCCTTCGGCGCTCCTGACGGGAGGAGGGCGGGGACGAGCGTGGCAGGATCTCGCCCGATGGACGAGAGGCCGCGTGTCCGCCCGTCGCGCAGTCGACTGCTCCGTGCCGATGATGGCGCCCAGCGCACGAGCGGACTCCGCTGACATGCTCTCCGATCTGCTCGCCCACGACGGTGTCGAGGAGGTGTGCGAGCTGCGCAGCCGCTTCGGCTTCGTGGCCATCCATGGCGGCAGCCTCGAGCGCGGCACCGACGTCGTGGCGACGGCCGCCGCCGAGCGGGCGGAGGCGTCCCTCTACGCGGTCCGCCAGCCCGACGACCTCAACTGGCACGTGCCGTCGACGCTGTTCGACCCCGCGGCCTCCCCTGCCTTGGCGGCCTTCGTCGACCACGTCGACGCCGTGGTGTCGATCCACGGGTACGGGCGGGTCGGCATGTGGACGACGCTCCTGGTCGGCGGCGGCAACCGCCCGCTCGCGGGCCGGGTGGCCTCGGCCCTGCGCTCGACGCTCGGCGACGGGTTCACGCTCGTCGACGACATGGCCGCCATCCCACCCCCGTTGCGGGGCGTGCACCCCCGCAACCCGGTCAACCTGCCACGAGCCGGCGGCGCCCAGCTCGAGCTGCCCCCACGCGTGCGCCCGGGCACGGGAGCGCCGACGTACCGCCCCGAGTACGAGGAGGCCGTCGTCGAGGCCCTCGCCCGGGTGGCAACGGCCGAGACGTCACCGGGCTGACGGCGCGCCGTTCCTGCGACCGTTCTTGCGACGAGGGCGAGTCTCTGGTGAGGAGATCTGTCGCCGGAACCGTCGCACGATCCGTCGTCCTCGGGGCGTGGTGGGCGTGGTACGTTACGTGGCCTGTTGAGGGGCGGGAGGGGCCGAGAGTGACCGATGTCGCCCTCGGCGCTTGTGACTCTGGGGAGAGCCGATGCCACGCACGCCGACGACCCGACGACGCCGCCTGCCGACCCGCGCCGCCCTGACGTCGGTCGCCGTGATGACGGTCGTCGCCGCCCTCGGGTGCGGAGGCGACGACGACGACGCCGGCACCGACCCGACCGCGGAGGAGACGACCACCGCCCCTTCGACCACGACTCCACCGACGCCGGAGGAAGAGGCGAAGGCGGTGTACCTGGAGTTGGTCGACGTCGTATACGAGCTGCTGACCACAGGTCCCGACCCTGACGACCCGGACCTCGCACGGCTTGCGACCGATCCGGTGCTCGGCGAGTTTCAAGACAGCCTGTCGACGATGCGCTCGGAGCACCAGCTCGTCGAGCGGGGAGACCGAACCATCCCAGCTGGTCATGTCGGTCACCGCGACGTCTGAGAACGCGGCGGTCCTACGTGCTTGCTCGATCGGCAACGATCGCACGATCGACCAGGACGACGGGTCCGTGGTCGAGGACGGTGCATCACGCGTCACTTGTGGAGGTGGCTCTGACCCACGCGGACTGATGCGAACTGGCGTAGTCAGCGACATTACGACGGTCGCAGGTGTTTGAGGGACGACTCGAATGCCCTGCATAGGCGCGTCTCGATGGATCATTGCGACAACCGCCGGGTTGCTTGCGGGCCTGCTCGTCGGCAATCGTCGACCGTGCAGTCGCTCAATCGCACCAGGGTCAGGCCGTCGAAGCGACCGGAAACGCCCTCCTCGGCGCGTCGAACGCCGACGACAAGCTCACCGCCGAAGTCCGATACCAAGACCTCATCGCCACGCCCGCGGCAGCGGACGGCAGCCGCCGCACCACCCCCACCCGTCCCGTCACGTGCGAGGTGCACGAGGCGCCCGGTGGGCCCGACGGCGGCGGCAGCGAGAACGACACGCTCACGCCGTTCTCCGGCACCTACGTCGATGCCGCCTGGTACTACCAGACCTGCCGCTACGTGGACACGGGCGAGATGATCCGCTCGAACTACTGGCAGTACGCACCGGGCGATCCCACCAACCCCGGCCCCGACCTGGCCGCGCTCGCCCGCCAGGCCTACGACGAGGTGCCGCTCGGCTTCCCGGTCCCGGTGACGTCCCCGGGCCTGGACGTCGACCAGATCACCGGCCTGCCCACCTGGCTGTGGCTCGAGCCGGGGTCGTGGGCCGAGCTGTCGGCCCGGGCCGCGATCCCGGGGTTCTGGGTCGAGGTCACCGCCCACCCCGAGCGCGTCGTCTGGGACATGGGCGACGGCGAGACCATCACCTGCGACGGCCCCGGCACCCCCTACGACCCGGCGGTCGCCGACGACGCGCAGAGCACCGACTGCTCGCACGTCTACCAGGACACGTCGGTCGACGAACCCGACGGTCGCTACGCGGCGAGCGTGACGGTCGAGTGGTCGGTCGACTGGGGGTCGTCGACGGGCGCCATCGGCACGTTGGCCGACGCGTCCCGCACGACGACCTTCGCCCTCACGGTCACCGAGCGCCAGGCGGTGGTGAGCTACGGGCACTAGCAGGTCGACGACAGCGACGGTCTCGCGAGGTCGGCTCGTACGCTCGGCACCGTGACCGTGCCCGAGATCGACCTCGGCGCCCTCGGGCTCACCGGGGCTGGTGTCTCCTGGGGCGTCCACGTCCGGGACGTCGTCGACCGCCGGTGCCTCGTGGCCCTGAACGACGACGCCGTTCTGGCCACGGCCAGCGTCGGCAAGCTGCTCCTGCTCCTGGAGACCTCGCGACAGATCGACGCCGGCGAGCTCAGCAGCGACGAGATGCTGACTCGCCTGCCGCAGGACCGGGTGGCCGACTCGGGACTCTGGCAGCACCTGCAGGTTCCGGCGCTGCCGCTGGGTGACGTGGCGGGACTCGTGGCTGCGGTGAGCGACAACCTCGCGACCAACGTGCTGCTCCGCCGGGTCGGACTCGATGCGGTGTCGGCCACCGCGGCGCGGCTCGGCCTGACGGCCACCGCGCTCCACGACAAGGTGCGGGACGTGCGCGGTCCCGAGCACCCCGCCGCGCTGTCCTCGGGGTCGGCCGCCGAGCTGGCCACGCTCTTCGCGGGGATGGTGACGGGATCGGCGCTGTCACCCGACGTCTCGTCCCGAGTGCTGACATGGCTGTCGACCGGGGTCGACCTGTCGATGACGGCATCGGCCTACGGTCTCGACCCGCTCGCCCATGTGGTCCCCGACCGCGGGGTCGTGGTCATCAACAAGACCGGCACGAACACCGGGGTCCGCTGCGATGTCGGCATGGTGTCGGTCGACGGGCGGACGCTGGCCTTCGCGGTGCTCGCCAACTGGGACGACGCGCGGTCCGACGAGCGCGATGTCGTTCTCTTCGCCATGCGGCAGGTCGGCCGGGAGATGCTCCGTTACCTGACCGCGCCGTGAGGGGCCGAGCGGCGGCCGTTCGCCGCCACCCGCACGCGGGGGCTGACGGTCTCGGCACCGCGGCATGGCACTACCGTCGACGCCGGTGCCTCAGATGACGCGCTGGCGTGCGGTGGGCCGACTCCGTCCGGGAGATCCGCGCCACATCGCGGGGTTCGAGGTCGTCGGCCGCCTCGGCGAGGGTGGCATGGGCATCGTGTACCTGGCCGAGCACCCTGAGCTGGGCCCGGCGGCGCTCAAGTTCGTGCGCCCCGACGGCGCCGGCCACGCCGACGAGGCCGCCTTCCGGGCCCGCTTCCGCCGGGAGATCGAGGCGGCCGAGCGCGTGCGCAGCCCGCGGGTGGCGCGGGTGCTGGCGGCCGACGCCGACGCTGCCCTCCCGTGGCTGGCGACGGCGTTCGTCGACGGGCCGACGCTGCACGAGGCGGTGACCGACGCCGCGCCGATGTCCGGGGAGCGGCTCATCTCACTGGCCGTGGCGCTGGCCGACGCCCTCGCGGCCGTCCACGAGGCCGACGTCGTGCACCGCGACCTCAAGCCGTCGAACATCCTCCTCACCCCCGAGACGCCGGTCGTGATCGACTTCGGCATCGCCACCCTGCGCGAGGCCCCCGCGCTCACGCGGACGGGCATGGCGCTGGGCACACCGGGGTGGATGGCGCCCGAGCAGGTGCAGGGCCGGCCGTGCGGGCCGGCGGCCGACGTGTTCTCGTGGGCCCTGGTGGTCGGGTTCGCGGCGTCGGGCCACTCGCCGTTCGGCAAGGGCCCGGCCGACGCGCTGTTCTACCGGGTCGTCCACGAGGACCCCGATCTGCCGGCCATGCCCGACCCGCTCGCCATGCTGGTGCGGGCGGCGCTGGCCAAGGATCCGGACCAGCGTCCCGAGGTCGGCACCGTGCTGGCTCGGCTGACCGGTCAGCCGGTCGAGCCGACGGCCATCGGTCCGACGCTGGCCGACCGCACCGCGGTCGTTCCGACCGTCGTGGCCCTGGGTTGGGACGTCGAGGCGCTGCCTTCCCGTCCCGACGGCCGCGCCCGCGCCCTGCCCGAGGGCTACGAACCCCCTGGGGCGCAGGTCTCCGAGAGCGACGCGGCCGCGGAGGCGACGGCGTTCTGGTACGCCGGCGAGGACCATCGCGACGTGCGCTCGTTGGCCGCCTCCTTCCAGCGGAGCTGGGACGACGCCGCGCACCAGGTGTTCGTCGGCCGCGATGCGGTCTGGCTGGGCGAGCTGCGCGGGTTCCTGCAGGCGCACGGGGCCGGGGACGCCGACCGCATCGTCGCCGACGGCACGGGTGACGCCCCGCCCTTCGCCTCGATGGCCCGCCTGGCGCTGGCGATGGATCCCGACCCCGAGCCCCGGGTCGGCCCGGTGCTGCTGACCCCCGAGGGGCTCGAGGTCGCCGCCCGGGCTGTGGTCGGCGGTCGGCCCGCCAAACCGCTCGGCGTCGAGGAGCTCGAGGACGCCGCTCGGGCCGTGGTCGGCGGCCGGTTCGGTGGCGACGGCGCCGCTCCCGTCGGCCGTCCGGAGTCCGACCCCGCGATGGGGGAGCGCCTCACCCACATCGCCGCGGCCCGCGTCCTGCGTCTGTGGCGGGCGCTGCCGGGGATGGAACGCGCCGCCGCCGTCGACGAGCGCTGGCACGCGTCGCTGGGCGAGTTCGACCGGCTGGTGACCGAGGTCAGCCCGCACGCCGGATGGCCGTCGCCCGCCGAACGCCACCGGGCGGTGGCCACGCTGCTGCTGTGCGCCGTGCACCCCGAGCACGAGCGCCGGCTCGACCGCCGTCTGACCTCGGCTCGGCGCTCGATCGCCCGCCGCCAGCTGTGGTGGGCGCAGCTGGCGGCCGAGGGCCAGCGCAACCCGGCGGCGGCGACGCTGGCGGTGATGACGTCCGACCGGGCCCGCACGCTGGCCCAGGGCGAGCGTGATGCCGAGCGGGCGGTGGGCCGCGAGCGCCGGGCCGAAGACCAGCGCCATCGCGACCACGAGCGCGCCGACGCCCAGCGCCGCCGCGACCAGGAGCGCGCCGACGCCCAGGCCCGCCGGGCCGCAGCGGTGGCCGTCCAACCCCGCTTCATGCCCGTGCGCCGGGCGCTGAGCAGCACGCGCCGGGGCTGGATCCTGGCGGTGATGATGGGCGCGCTGGTGGCCTACGTCTGGGCCGAGCAGACGTTCGCCGACCCGCTGATCGCCTACCACCAGAACACCGACGCGGCCGGCGGTGTCTCGGCCGAGACGGTCCGCTCGGTCCGAGACGCGTCCGATGCCGTCGGGTGGGCCGTGCTGCTGCTGTTCCTGCTCCCGGCGATGCACGTCGCCACCCGCTCGATCCTCCGGCAGGGCGCCCGCCGCCCGTGGGCCCGCGCCTACGCCGCCGGGGCCGCCGCCGTGGACCTCCTCCTCGGTCTGGTTCTCGTCCCCGCGGCGACGCTGGCGCTCTTCGTCCTCGGCGCCGGCATCGACGGCGCCGTCGACCCGGCGGTGGGCCCACCGTTCGGTGACGATCCCTGGGCGTCGGTCGTCGTGTTGCTGCCGTTCGGGATCATCGGCCTGGTGCTCATCGTCCGGTCGGCCTGGCGCCTGGCGCGGGCCGTGTTCGGCCGCCCGGTGGCGGCGCCGATGCTGGCGGCGGGCTATCCCGCGCCTCCGCACCCGGTGCGCTGACTCCCCCACATCGCCCCGCGATTGGGGGATGATCTGTCCATGCCGGACGCCCCGCGCATGGTGTCCCTGGGGTTCGGGAAGTTCGCGCGGGCCGACAGGATCTACGCCCTCGAGCCGCTGCGAGGCGACGACCGGGGCGGCGGCCGGCGGACCCGGGTGTGGATCGAGGGCGTCCCCGACCCGATCGTCGCCTCACGGACCGAACGCACGATCCTGCACGACATGGGCCAGGACGCGGCGTCCACCTCCCCGATCGTCGACGACGCCCTCGACCTGGCCGAGCGCCTGGTGACCGCGGCCGACGCCGGCCGCGTCGACCTCGGCGACCTGGGGCGCCGCGCCCGCCGCCTCCTGGCGGCCACGACGGAACCAGCAGACGGATCCCCCGGCTCGGGGTGACCCGCCCGGGTCCGTGGCGGTCGGCCTGCCCGGGCGTGCGGGGCGTCAGGATGCGGCGACGCAGAACTCGTTGCCCTCGGGGTCCTGGAGGACCGTCCAGGCGTGACCCCACTCCTCCTTGTCGGCCACGTGGGTGGCGCCCAACGTGACAAGCCGGGCGACCTCCGCCTGGCGATCGGCGGCGACCATGTCGACGTGCATGCGGTTCTTGGCCGACTTGGATTCGGGGACCTTGCAGAACAGCCAGTTGGGTGCGGTCGGGGCGGCTGCTTCGAGGTCGCCGATCAGGGCGATGTACTCGCTCGGGGCCGGGTCGGCCGCCAGCGGGCGGTCGAGCGCCGCCGACCAGAAGCGGGCGACGGCGGCGGCGTCATCGCAGTCGACGGTGATGGCAGCGAGGCGGATGCTCATGGGGATGTCTCCTGGTCGTTGGCCGCCGCGAGCGGCCAGTGGATCTCGGTGCGGAAGCGCGCGGGGTCGTCGGTCTCGCCGAAGCTGACGACGTAGATCTCCCGCACGGGCAGCCCGGCCGGGGTGGCGTTGTGGGCCACCCACGCGCCGAGAGCGCCGTAGCTGTCGGCGATCGTCTCGTACCCTCCGGCGTGCACGAGGACGGCGACGCGGGCCGCGGGGACCTCGCTCACCACCACCCGGCCACGCTCGTCGGGCAGGGCAACGGGCGTGCCCACGGGCGCGAAGGCCTCGACGGGCTCGGCCCCGTCATCGGAGATCTCCGGTGGGTACAACGCCCCGGTCGGCCCGACGGGGGCGGTGCCGAGCCGTTCGACCATGGCGCCCAGCTCGGCGTAGGCACCCTCGAGGAAGGCGGCGAAGCTCGCCTCCGTCACCTCGCCCCGCACGGCCAGGGTGTGAGCCGCCGGCTCGTCGCGCACGTGGACCGGCGTGTGCGCGGCCGGCAGCCCCACCCCGGCCTGCAGCTCGGTGACGATCCGGGTCACGTCCTCGAGCCGGGCCTGCATGGCGGCGGTGTGCTCGGTGAGCACCCGCTCGGTGACGGCGGGATCGCGGGCGTGGACGACCTCCCGCACACGATCGAGCGGCACGTCGAGGGCCCGCAGCCGCTGGATGACGGCGGCGTCGGTCAGCTGGGTGGCGTGGTAGCTGCGGTAGCCGGTGGCGGGGTCGATCCGGGCCGGGACGAGGATGCCGGCCTCGTGGTAGGCCCGCAGCGCCTTGATCGACAGCAGACTCGCCCGGGAGAAGGTGCCGATCGTCATCAGTCCGTCGCTCACGACGGACACCCTGCCGTCTCCCCCGGGGGGAGAGTCAACGGTGCCGTCGACGCCGTCGGACGACTCGCCGGCGACGCCCGGGTGCGCCTCAGGGTGTGAGGAGGCGTCCGAACGGGCATCCCTGGTGACATGGGCCCACCGGCCGATGACGTCGCGCTCTGGTTCCTGACCGCCGACGAGCGGGGCAACCCCGACACGCGCATCGACGCGGACCGGGAAGACGGGTCGACCGACGACGACGGCCACGTGGCCTGGACCGAGGGCAACCAGGTGCGAGCGCTGGTGCACGGCGCCGAGTACTTCCGCTGCCTGCTCGAGACCTGGAAGGGACTCGAGCGCGGGGACCTGGTGCTGCTCACGGACTGGCGAGGCGACGGCGACGAGCGACTCGACGGCTCTTCGGGCAGCGAGCTGGCGACGGTGCTCGTCGACCTCGTGCTGCGGGGCGTCGACGTGCGCGGGCTCGTGTGGCGGTCGCATCCCCACCAGGCGCACCTCAGCGAGCAGGAGGCGATCCACCTCGCCGAGGTGGTCAACCAGGCGGGCGGCGAGATCCTGCTCGACGAGCGCGTCCGCCGGGCCGGGTCGCACCACCAGAAGCTGGTGTTGATCCGCCATCCCGGGCACGAGGCCGACGACGTCGCCTTCGTGGGCGGCGTCGACCTGTGCCACGGGCGGCGCGACGACGAGCGGCACTTCGGCGACCCGCAGGCCATCGACATCGGGCCGAGGTACGGCGACCGGCCGCCGTGGCACGACGTCCAGTCCGAGATCCGGGGGCCGGCCATCGGCGACCTGTCGCGCACGTTCCGCGAGCGGTGGGACGACCCCACGCCGCTCGACCACCGCAACCCGTGGCGGGCCGGCATCGCCCGGGTCGCACGCGAGCCGCGGCGCGCGTCGCCGCTGCCGCCTCGGCCCGCGGTCCCCGAGGCCGCCGGCCCGCACGCGGTGCAGGTCCTGCGCACGTATCCGCGCAAGCGCCCGGCGTTCCCGTTCGCGACCGAGGGCGAGCGCAGCATCGCCCGGGCCTACCGCAAGGTGTTCCGCCGGGCCCGCCGCCTGATCTACATCGAGGACCAGTACCTGTGGTCCGCCGAGGTGACCGCGGGGCTGTCCGAGGCGCTGCGCACCAACGAGGACCTGCACCTGATCGCCCTCGTTCCCCGCTACCCCGAACAGGGCGGCCGGGCGTCCGAGCCACCCGAGCGGGTGGGCCACGACGAGGCGGTGGGCCAGGTGGTCGAGGCGGGCGGTGACCGGGTGGCGATCTACGACCTGGAGAACGACGAGGGCGTGCCCGTGTACGTCCACGCCAAGGTCTGCGTCGTCGACGACGTGTGGGCGATCGTCGGGTCGGACAACCTGAACCTGCGCTCGTGGACCCACGACTCCGAGCTGAGCTGCGCCGTGTTGGACTCCGTGCGCGATTCACGGGCGCCGTCGGACCCGGGCGGCCTGGGTGACGGCGCCCGCGTCTTCGCCCGCGACCTGCGCCTCCGTCTGATGGCCGAGCACCTCGGACGCGGGGTGGACGACGCGGATCTGCTCGACCCGCCCGCCGCGTTCGAGACGTGGGCGAAGGCCGCCGACGAGCTCGAGGGCTGGTACGCCGCCGGCTGCGTCGGCCCCCGCCCGCCCGGCCGGGTCCAGCGCCACCGCCCCGAGCCCGTCCACTGGTGGCAGCGCCCCTGGGCGCACCCCATCTACCGCCTCGCCGTCGACCCCGACGGCCGCCCCCGGCGGCTGCGTCGGCGCGACGAGTTCTGACGTCGTCGCGCCAGCCGTCTCGACGGGCCTCGGCGTTGGTCACCCCACGAACTGGTAGGCGACGCCGAGGGAGCGGTAGGTGCGCTCGGCTCGGCGGTCGCGTGTCAGGAGAACCCGGTCGTTGTTGCACGCTGCCGCCCCGACGAGCGCGTCGTAGACCGCACCGCCGACGATCTCGTGATCGGCCAGCCGTCGGTACAGGTCCGTCGTGGCTTCGGCGCCAAGCCAGCAGCCCTCGGGGAACGCCGAGGTAAGGACAGTGGTCGCTTGAGCGGCGGTGAGGCGAAGTGGCACCGGTAGTCGTGTCAGCACGGAGAACGCCTCGAACGCGGCGTGGCCGGCGAGAGCTGGCCGGTGGGCAACGAGGGCCTCACGGCAAGGTGCGTGGGCAACGTGCGTCGGATCGAGCGCCGCCACCGCAACGCTCGTGTCGCAGGCCCAGCGGTCAGCGCTGGAGCTCATCGCGCAGGCGCCGCACGTCGTCGTCGGTGATCACCGTGCCGGCCACCGTTCCCAGGATCGGGAGCCCGTCTCGCTCGCCGATCTGCCGTTCCGCCCGCTGGACGGGCTCGAGGCGCAGACCTGCACCATCAGCGACAACCTCGAGCTGGCTGTCGGGACCGATGCCGAGGGCGTCTCGCAGCGGTTTCGGGATCACGATCCGGCCGACCCGATCGACGGTGACGTGCATGGGAATGTTCTACCAAATTGGGATTGAATTCCCAACACGTCGCCGGCGTCTAGGGCTCGTCGGTGACGTTCCGCCGCATGACCTGCCGAACGCAACGGAACGTGAGCCGGAACTCATCGTGAACGTCGGCTGATGCCGGCGACTCCGGCCACGACAGTCCCGGATCGCCCAGGATGGGGGGATGAGCGACCAACCCGCCCACGGCACGCACGACTACGCCGACGACCCCCGCAACGACGCCGTCCTCGTCTACGTGAACGGCGAGCTCAAGCCCCGGGAGCAGGCCGTTGTGTCGGTGTTCGACGCCGGGTTCGTGCTCGGCGACGGTGTGTGGGAGGGCCTGCGGGTCCATGGCGGGCATCCCGTGTTCCTCGACCGGCACCTCGAGCGGCTGTACGAGGGCGCGAAGGCGCTGGCCCTCGACATCGGGCGCACGCCCGACGAGCTGACCGAGGCGCTGTACGCCACGCTGCGGGCCAACGGCATGACCGATGGCGTCCACGTGCGGCTGATGGTGACCCGGGGCGTGAAGCGCACGCCCTACCAGGACCCGCGGGTGACCGTCGGGCCGGCCACGGTCGTGATGATCCCCGAGTACAAGGAGCCGCTGCCCGCAGTCGTCGAGCGGGGCATCCGGCTGTTCACGGTGCACGTGCGCCGCCCGTACCCCGACGTGCTCGACCCCAAGCTCAACGTCCACAGCAAGCTCAACGACATCATGGCCTGCATCCAGGCGACCACGGCGGGAGCGGACGAGGCGCTCATGCTCGACCCGCACGGCTTCGTGGCCACCTGCAACTCGACACACTTCTTCATCGTCCGCGGCGGCGAGCTGTGGACGTCGTCGGGCGCCTACTGCCTGGGCGGCATCACCCGCGGGACGGTGCTGCGGGTCGCTCGTGAGGCCGGCATCCCCGCGCTCGAGAAGCAGTTCAGCCTCACGGACGTCTACGGCGCGGACGAGGCCTTCGTGACGGGCACGTTCGCCGGCCTGGTACCGGTGCGCGAGGTGGACGGGCGGAGGATCGGCGACCCCGACGGCGACTGGCCGATGATCGCTCACCTCCGCGAGCTCTACGTCGCCGCGGTCGCCGCTGACGTCGCCGCGTCTGCCGGTGCCGCCGGCGGGGCTCGCCGCGGAGCCCGCTGATCGTGGGCGAGGTCGTCCGCCTGGCCGTGTGGTCGGGCCCCCGCAACATCTCGACGGCGCTGATGCGGGCGTGGGAGAACCGGCCCGACACGGTCGTCGTCGACGAGCCGCTGTACGCCCACTACCTGGCCGCGACCGGCATCGACCACCCGGGCGCGGCGGACGTGATCGCGACGGGGGAGACCGACTGGCGCCGGGTGGTGGCGTCCCTGCTGGCACCCCCGCCGGCCGGCACGACGGTCACCTACCAGAAGCACATGGCCCACCACCTGCTGCCCCAGATCGACCATGCCTGGATCGGCGAGCTCACCAACGTGCTGCTGATCCGCGACCCTCGCGAGGTGGTCGCCTCGTACACGAGGACCCGCGCCACGGTGACCCCCGACGACATCGGCCTGCCCCAGCAGGTGCGCTTGTACGACGAGCTGTCGGCGACGGGCGCCCCTCCGCCGGTGATCGACGCCGGCGACTTCCTCCGCGCCCCCGAGCGCTACCTGCGCGCCCTGTGCGACCACGTGGGCGTGCCGTTCACCGACCGCATGCTGTCGTGGCCGCCCGGCCCCCGCCCGACCGACGGCCCGTGGGCGCCGTACTGGTACGAGGCCGTGTGGCGGTCGACAGGATTCGAACAGCCGCGTCCCCGGGACGTGCACTTAGAGGGCCCGGCGGCGGAGGTCGCCGAGGCGTGCCTCCCGCTCTATCGACGGCTGCACGACGGCGCGCTGGGACCTGGGCTGAGGCCGGGCGGCCCGGCACGACGCCGCGTAGCCGGTGATGCCGGACCTGGCAGGTCGTTGAGCATCTGAGGTCCAATCGCGGGTGATCCGGCGTGTCCGGAGTGGGGGTAGTGTGCGTGCGGATCTCCGGGGTGCCGCCCGTTCTGCACGTGGCCGCCCTCGGGGTGTCCCTCGAAGCATCTGCTTCCTCGAGTGGGGTCTGTCGCGAGCGGCAGGCCCGGTTCACCTCGTCCACGAGGAGGCACGATGCCTGCCCTGTCCGATCCCGACTACCCGCGCGTCGCCACGCGTGGCGTCGCCCACCGCTTCGTCACGGAGGTCGCGTGATGGCGGTCTGTCACTGGTGTGCGCAGGAGATGACGACCGCCAGCTCGTGCACGGTCGACGCGTTCCACGTCGAGGGATGTCCCATCGAGATGATCGCCTACGGGTCCGAGCCGGGCGGAGGAGCATTTCGCCTTCGCTGCGGCGACTGCGGAGTCGCACGCGGCGGTCACCACCACCCCGGTTGCGACATGCAGCAATGCCCGTTGTGCCGTGGCCAGATGATGACCTGCGACTGCCGCTTCGACGAGGACGGGCCCGACGAGGACGAGCTCGACGACGATGACTCCGATGGCGCCGCCGAGCCGCTGATGGTCGACCGCGACGGTCTCCTGATCGAGCGGCGGTGGGTCGGCGGGCAGGAGGTGATCGTCCGCTACGACGACATCCCGGCGAGCGACCGGACGACGGTTGACGGAATCCCCTGCACGACGGCGCTCCGCACGGTGATCGACATCGCTGCCGACGTCGACCTTCCGCACCTCGAGGAGATCGTCCGCGACTGCCTCGACCGGCGGCTGTTCACGGTGGACGAGGCATGGCGCCGCCTCTCGCAGCCCGACATGGCGACACGAGCCGGTGCCGCGCTGCTCCGACGGATCCTGCCGGAGGCGGCGTGATCCGCGTCGATGGCGTGTCGGTGCCGGCAGGCGCCTCGTGCGGGAGTCGGCGTGCCGGGACGTCGCTCTCTCGGCGACCAGCACGACGAACAGCCCGGGCTCCATCGCCTGACTCGGTCAGGCGTAGCCGGACGGCGCGCCGATGGGGCACGCTCGGTGCGTTGGAAGTGCCACGCGGATATCACCCATCGTCGCCGTGTTGGGCCCGCGATGCCTGCGGTACGTACTGCCACCAACCCAGGGCCTCGAGGTCTGCACGGGTCGCCAGGCGAGCGTGAGGTGGGTCGAGGGTGTCGTCGCCGGCGAGATCGGCCGTCCCCGCCGGCGGGAGGTAGGCCGACTCCACCGCAAGGGCCTCTGGATCGAACCAGACGAAGGCACACTCGTCGCACACCAACGCTGGACGACCGTGGCGGCTGATCCAGACCTCGAGGAGGCCCTGTGGCTCGAACTCACATGCAGCGATCCAGTACGGGAGCGGCGTCGCTCGTCGTCTGCGGAACCTCATCGAGCTCGGGGTCGATCGGTGTCGGGCCTGCGGACGGGCTCGGCGGTGGCTGCCGTTCCAGGTACCGGGTCGCCGTCGACCTGCAGATATCGGGGAGGAACCGCATCCGCCAGCCATACCTGGTCGTTGCCCCGGTAGAACGCCACGCCGTCGACCGATGCCGTGCCGGCGTCGACGCGAAGGACCGCACACGGGCGAGCCTTGCGGAGACCGACCTGCACGGCCGTGGCCCGGTCCGGGGAGAGGTGGACGTACTGACGTCGCATCGGCCGGAGTCCCGAGGCAAGCAAGCGCTGGACGACGGCCGGATCGGTGCCGTGGTACAGCACCGCAGGTGGCTCCGCCGGCTCCCGGAGGATTCGGCCCGGCACGGAGTGGCCGTAGATCGCCCGGATCTGATCGCCGGCCAGCTCGTGGCGTTGCTTGTCACTCCCCGCGATCATCTGCGCCAGCCTCGAGCGGTCGACGTCCGCCCACCTGTCATCTAGCCGATGGAGCGCGTCGAGGAGCTGGTCAACGTCCACCCAGCCGGCCTCGTCGAGCTCGAGGTCGTACAGCCAGGGCTCGTGACGCAACGCGTGCGATACGACGCGGCTGAGATCGGTGAGGGATGGCGAGGAGGTCAGTGCCCGACCTCCATCTCGCCCCACTCGATGAAGTCCTCCACCGCCTGCCGCAGCCAGGCGTGGAAGTCGGCCCACGATCGCTTGTCCCGGCGCTCCCATCCTGGAGACGCGAAGTCGTGGACGATCGTGACGACCGGCGTCGGGTCGGTCCAGCAGGCCACGTCGTCGTTGTCGACTCTGGCCGCCAGGGGGACGTAGGTCGTGCCCGGGTATCGGTCCTGCAGGCCGGCGAAGCGGTGCCGCAGGCGGTCGCCGACCAGGACCTCCCACGGTTCCAGGTTCACGACGCCCAGCTCGACCACGCGCACGAACTCTGGCGGGTAGACGAAACCCGGGGGCAGGTCGCCGCTCGGCAGGAGGTCGGCCATCAGGATCCATTCCAGCCGGTGATCTCGGAGCCCTGCGGGTACCGGTTGCGGTAGGTCGCGTTCTGCCGGCCGATGCGGTTCTCCACGCCCTCGCCCCATGTGGTGGGAGGGACGTTCTTCCGGCTGACAAGCGTGTCGACCCGGCTCGGGTCGATCGGGTCGTCGTAGGCGTGGACTCGCGTCTGCACGGGAGTGTCGGTGTACCCGGCGGCGAGGACGCGGGTGTTGTCCACCGTCGTCAGCCCGCCGTCGGACATGCGGACGACATCGATGGGACGGCCCCGCCACCCGCTCTGGCCCATGCTGTCGATGATCTCCTGAGCGTCGTTGACCGAGGTCTGGCTGAACCGGATGTCCATGGGATCGACGGCGCGGACTCCGGTGAGGTGCGCGCCCGCCCCGCCCATGCCGCCGCCGAGCAGCGTGTCGCGAGCGATGGCGGTGGGGTCGAACTCGCCGGTCTGGGCATAGTTGACGACCTGGTATCCCGTGCCGGAGACGAAGCCCTCGGCGCCGCCGACGGCGACGCCGCGGAGGACCGGGTTGGCGATGCGCGTCGCCATGCCGGCGGTCGCGAGGCCGGCGCCTGTTCCACCCGCCACCGCGCCGATGGCCATGTCCACGCCGACCTGGCTCCAGTTGACCTCACCCGTCAGGGCCCGCTGCGATCCGGCGCTGATGCCGCCGGACAGGAGGGCGCCGCCGATCATCGCCGCCCCGATCGGGCCGCCGACGCCGGTGCACATGATCACGACACCGCCCACGATCAGGGCACCGGCGGCGATGTACTCCCAGTTGTCGGACACCCAGTCGGTCGTGGCGTCCCACGCGTCGCCGAGGTTGTCGACCAGCCCGTTGCCGGCGGTCGCCTCCCGGTAGGCGGCGAGGTCGGCCTCGGTCATCGGCCGCAGGCCGAAGGGGTCGGCCGCGCCCACCGGGTCGTTGGCCGCGTAGTGGTACGGGTTCGCCGCCGAGGGTGTGGCCACGATTCCCGGCAGCGGGTCGGGCGACAGGAACGAGCGACTCGCGGGGTCGTAGGCGCGGTTGCGCAGCCACGTGAGGCCGCCGACCGACAGCTCGCCGCGGTACGCGAGCGTCGGCGCCGGTCCGCCACCAGCCACCAGGCCCCACCGGTCAACGGCGCCGGGATCACCCGCCGACGATGAGCCGGGGCCGGTCAGCGACGACCGGTGGGACGGGCGTGCCCTGCCAGTCGGGGGCCAGCCAGTCGGTGGCCGCCAGGGCGGACGACCGCCCATGGCCGGTCGGCCCCGACGACCGACACGTCGCCGAACCGACGGAGCTGGGGGACGGCCGCGACCGGGTCCCACAGCAGCGGTGCGCCGTCGACCTCGGCGAGGTCGCCGAGGGCGTCGGCCCGCAGCCGGACGTCGCCCACCCCTGCGAGGCGTCCGAACGGATCCCACTCGTAGAGGCGCGTCCGCCCGTCAGGGCCCGTCTCCGCGGTGCGTCGTCCGGCTTCGTCGTGCGTGAACGTGGTCGTCTCGTCGCCCGACCGGCTCCGGACGAGCTGGCCGGCCAGGTCGTGCTCGTACGAGACCGAGCGATCGGGCCCGGACTCGGACACCAGCCGGCCGGCGGCGTCGTAGCCGAAGGTCCACGATCCTTGCGGGCTGTCGACCCCCACGAGCTGGCCAGCGGCGTCGTACCGGTAGTCGGAAACCGCGTCATCCACCGTCGTCGCGACCACCCGTCCCGCGGCGTCGCGTTCGAGCCGAGTGCGCCGGTGAAGGCCACCCGAGCCGACCTCGTGGTCGACGACGAGGCCGCCGTTGTACTGCCAACGCTCAGCTCCGAGGGGCGCCACCAGCGAGGTCAGCCGCCCGACCGCATCCCGCGTGAGCGTGACCTCGCCGACGGCCGGATGCGTCGCCCCGACGACCCGGCCGGCCGGCGTCGTGGTCGAACGTCGTCTCGACGCCGTCGGGGTCGACGATCGGCCACCCGGCGGCCGTCGAGGTCGTACCGCCACCGCAGGCCGACGCCGTTGCGCGACCGGGCGACGAGGCGCCCGGCCGCGTCCCAGGCGAGCTCGTGCCGCATGCCGGGCTCGTCGACCACGACCGGTCGGCCGAGGACGTCGCGTGCGATCCGCACCTCGGCCGGCCCCGCCCGCAACTCCCGCACCCGGCCCGATTCGTCGTAGGACCACCGGGTCTGCTCCCCGGTCGGCAGCGTGACCGAGCGCAGGCGCCCGGCGGGGTCGTGCGACCACCGGGTCACCCGGCCCAGCGGGTCGGTGCGCTCGACCAGGCGCCCGACCGGGTCGTACCGCTGTGAGACGCGCCCGCCCAGCGGGTCCACCGCCAACGGACAGCAGGCCGGATTCGTCGTACTCGTAGCGACACGTGCCGCCGTTGGCGTCGACGGCCGCCACCAGCTGGCCCGCGGCGTCCCAGCTGAAGCGGCGGACACCGCCGGTCGGGTCGACCACCGCCACGATGCGGCCGCACAGGTCGTACTCGTAACGGGTCGTCCCGCCGGTCGACGACACCGAGGCCGCCACCCGGCCCGCGGCGTCGTACCGCACGCCGGGTCGTCTCGCCGGTCGGGGCGATGGTCTGCGTGACCCGGCCGTCGGCGTCGTAGCGGAACGGCCAGCGCTGCCCGGCGGCGTCGACCACGGCGACGCGCCGGCCGCAGCGGTCGTACTCGTAGCGGGTCACGTGACCCAGTGGGCTGGTGACCGCCGACAACCGGCCGGCCGCCGTGTACTCGTAGCGCGTCGTGCCGCCGTCGGGAGCGGTGGCCGCGACGATGCGTCCGCAACGGTCCCGCTCGAGCGGTCGACTCGGTGCCGTCCGGCCGCCGCTGCGAGATCGCCCGGCCCAAGGAGTCGAAGCCGAACTCGACCCCGTGCAGTCCGTCGTCGACCCGCGAGATCCGGCCGGCGGCGTCGACCGACGCCGTCCGGTGGACGCCCGCCGGGTCGACGGACCCGACGAGGTGGCCCGCGGCGTCGTACTCGCGCAGCCAGGTCGAGCCGGCGGGGTCGGACACGCCGACGAGCCGGCACAGGCGGTCGTAGCTGAACTCCCACTTGGCGCCGCCAGGCAGGACGGTGCCGACGAGGTTCGCCAGCGCGTCGAAGCGGTGCGTCGTCACCCGACCGAGCTCGTCGACGACCTGCTCGGCGTCGCCGTGCGCGCCGTGGCGCCACTCGCGGCGGGCGCCGAGCGGGTCGATCACCGCCGCCGGCCTGCCGGCCGCCGTCCACTCGTAGCGGGTCAGGCCACCGTCGGGTCCACGACGCGAGATCGGGCGACCGAGGGGATCGTGGACGACCTCGGTCCGCGAGCCCGAGGGCGAGACCGTGGCCGTCACCCGCCCCGCCGCGTCGCGCTCGACCAGGGCGGTGTTGCCGGCCGCGTCGGTCACCGAGGTCAGCTCGCCGTTGCCGTCGAAGCCGTAGCGCACCTCGACGCCGTCGGGATCGACGACCCGACGGACGACCCCGCCGGCGACGTCGAGGCGGGTCACGCCCCCCTCGGGGTCGACGATCTTGGACGGGGTGCGCTCCTCGCCGTCGTAGGCGTACCGGGTGGCCGCGCCCGACGACGCCACCACCTCGGTGACCCGGTCGAGGTCGTCGTGGGCGAACGTGAACCACGACCCGTCGGGCTGCTCGCGGCGGAGGAGGCGCCCGCGCTCGTCCCACGCCGACCGGGTGGTCGAACCGTCCCGCTCGATGACGACGGTGGGGTTGCCCCAGCGGTCGTACTGCTTGCGCAGCTCGTGGCCGTGGCCGTCGATGGCGACGACGAGCCGCCCCTCGTCGTCGTGGACGTAGCTGTTGACGGGACCAGCGGCGTCGTCGTCGACGATCGTCACCCGGCCGGCGGAGTACCGGTACCGGCTGCGTCGCCCGTGCGGCGACAGCTGGGCGACCACCCGGCCCTCGTCGTCGTAGGTGTTGCGGACTTCGGCGACGCCGTCGGCGTCGGTGACCGCCACGATGCGATCGAGCTCGTCGAGCGTGTAGGTCCGGCGGCCGTGCGGCCCGCCGTCCACCGACACCAGCCGCCCCGAGGAGTCGTAACCGAACGTGACCGCCCGCCCGTCGCTCGCCCGCAGGCCCACGATCCGTGAGCCACCGGCGTCCCAGTCCAGAGAGACCGTTCGCCCGCCCTCGTGGGCGAGCGCGACGAGGCGGTCGTCCTCGTGGGTGAAGGAGACCCGCGTGCCCGGCCCGTCGTCGGCCCACACGGGCAGCCCGCCGGCGTCGGCCGCCAGGCGCCCGTGTCCGAACAGGTCGAGGACCAGCCCGTCGCCGTCGGGATCGCGCCCGACCTCGCCGGGGACTCCCGGCACCCGCAGGAACGGCGGCGGGAGCGGACCACCGCCGTCACCATCCGCCTGACCCGCGAGCGACCGGGGGAACACGGTCTCCTGGCCGTCGGGGCCGACCCAGTGGGCGCCGTCGGGCTCGGCCCGCAGGCGCACCGAGGCCCACGACGACCACCCTGGGCCGAACGCGCCCACGCGGTCGGAGCGCGAGTTGTACGTGCGGGTGAAGCGCAGGAGGCGGCAGAGCCCGGAGGCCTCGAGATCGGTCTCGGCCTCGACGAAGTTGCCCGACGCGGTGTTGACGGGGTCGTCGGAGTAGCCGCTCGTGGGTGGCATCCCCCACGCGGAAGGGTCGTCGTAGGTCACGGACATGCGGCCGACGCCACCAAGCCCCGCAGAGTTGAGGCTGGCGGCGATGACGGCGTCGGACACCGTGCCCGCGCCCGCTTCCCGGAAGGTCGTGGCGATGTCGGCCACCCACAGGGCGTCGGTCTCGTTGAGGCTCAACCAGGTGCCGAAGCCGGTGAGCATCGAGGTGGCGTCGAACGAGCCCCAGCCCAGGCCGGCGGTGAACGTGGCGTGAGCATCAACGAGCCAGCCCTTGCGGAGGGTGAGCGTCTCGTCCATGCCCCGGCTGGCGGACACCCACGTGTCGAGGTCGTCGGGCTTCGCCGAGCTGACCCCTCCCTCTGCGTACGTGGCGGTGGCCGCCGGCGCGCCGGTGTTGCGGGTCGCCGGGCCGGGGTCGCCGATCGAGATGCTCGGCGGCTCGACCGGGGACAGCTCGGGCGGCACGTCGTCCTCGCCGAACACGAAGTCGCCGGCGGCGTCGAGCCCGTCGCCGATGGCGTCCTCCACGTCGCCCAGGACGGGGACCCCGCCGAACAGGCCGCCGCCGTCGTCGTTCTGGGAGGCGATCCACTCGCGGGCCGCGATGCGCCGGTCCTGCTCCTCGCGGGCGAGTCTGGCCAGCTCGTCGACGTCGTCGGCGGCACCGCGCATCGAGGTGGCGAAGCGGGAGGCGTCTCCCGTGCATGTGGACACGCGGTCGTCGAACTCGACGGCGTAGCGACCCTGCCAGACGGCGCGGGCGGTGCCGTGGCTGGTGGTCCGACTGCCCACCTGCTCGTCGAGCACGGTGGCCGTGGACCGCAGCTTGGCGGACAGGTCGTCGGCCGCGACCCAGTCGAATCTCACGTCCTCGTCGACAGCGCCGAGATTCGTCACGAGGCCCCAACCTCCGTTCCAGTGCCGCCGCCGCAGCGGAGGGTAGTTGGCCGTGGCGTTGCGGCGGACGCGGGTGGTGCGCCGTTCACCAGCGGTCGAAACGACATCCGTTCGCCGACTGCCTCGCTCGTCCGTCCGGGCGAGGAGCTCGGCTCGGTGATCACCGCGAGCGTCACCTCGGCCTGGTCACCCACTGGGCGCACGATCACGACCCCGTGGTGCCGACTGCGTACCTGGCCATCGCGGTCTCGTCGCTCGTGTTGTCGCTCGCCAACCCTTGACTGTGAGCGCGCTCGAAGCCGTAGGTTCGGCACCGCCTGTCCGTCGAGGTGGAGGAAGTCGTGCCCACACGTCCGATCACGTTCGGGACCTTCGTCCCGCAGGGGTGGAAGACCGAGCTCATCGACATCGACGGCGCCGAGGCGAAGTGGGCCACCGTCGTCGAGGTCGCCGAGCTGGCCGAGAGCCTGGGGTACGACTCGATCTGGCTCTACGACCACTTCCACAACGTGCCCCGGCCCGCCCACGAGGCGGTGTTCGAGTGCTGGACCACGCTCGCGGCGCTGAGCCAGCGCACCTCGCGCGTGCGCCTCGGCCAGATGGTCGGGTGCGCGCCGTACCGGAACCCGGGGCTGCTGGCGAAGATCACCTCGAACATCGACGTGATCAGCGGCGGCCGCCTCGACTGGGGGATCGGCGCCGGGTGGTACGACCACGAGTTCCGGGGCTACGGCTACGACTTCCTTCCGCCCAAGGACCGCATCGCGGTGCTGGCCGAGACCGTCGAGATCGTGCGGTCGATGTGGACCGAGCCGGACACGTCGTACGACGGCATGCACTTCCAGCTCGACGGTGCGCAGTGCGACCCGAAGCCACTCCAGCAGCCCCACCCCCCGATCCTCATCGGAGGCAGCGGCGAGCAGCTCACGCTGCGGGTCGTGGCCCGGCTGGCCGATCGGTCGAACTTCGGCGGCAACCCCGAGGAGTTCGCGCACAAGTGCGACGTGCTGCGGCGCCACTGCGACGCCGTCGGCCGCGACTACGACGACATCGAGAAGACCTGGACGCCGAACATCCTCGTGCGGGAGACAGAGGCCGAGGTGCGGGCGGTCGCCGGCGACCGGGTCAACGGCGAGCCGTTCGACAGCTGGCAGGCGGGCAACCTGGCGGGCACGCCGCAGCAGGTGATCGACAAGATCGGCCAGTACGTCGAGCTGGGCGTGACCAGCTTCCTGCCGTGGCACTTCGAGCTGCCGAACACCGAGGGGCTCGAGATCGTGGCCGAACGGGTGATGCCGGCGTTCCGCTGACGCGCCCGTCCGGCCGGACGGCCGATGCGCCCCCGGCCGGCCGGGACGGGCGGCCATCACGCGCACGGCGGCAGGTCCTCGGTGGTGGGCGGCCCCAGGGCGGCGGCGCGGCTGCCGTCGGGCCCGCGTCGGGGAGGCGCGTCGGGGCGAGGCACGGCGCGCAGCGGGCGGTCGGGAGAGCGGCCGCCGCCGGCTGACGGGTGGCGGTCCCGGATCACGCGCCACCGTGGACGCGGGCGGGGGCGGGGTGAGCTCGGGTCGGGGAACGGCAGGATCTCGGCGGACATGGCGGCCTCCGGTGCGGTGGATCACGGGGAGGACGCCGTTTGACCGGTCGGCATCGAACCGAGCGGGGCAGACACTACCGGGCGGGTGTGACAGCGAAGACGCGGCGGCGGGCGGCCCCTCGACGACGAGCCACGGCGGGGCTCGGCGGGTCGTAGCCTCGATCGCACGCACGCGGAGGAGGACCGCCATGATCCCGACCGCACCGTTCGGCCGCACCGGACACGAGAGCAGCCGCGTCATCTTCGGCGCCGCCGGATTGGCGTCGATGCGCCAGGACCGGGCCGACGAGGTCCTGGCGAACCTGCTGCGCCACGGCGTCAACCACATCGACACCGCCGCCAGCTACGGCGACTCCGAGCTGCGCATCGGGCCGTCGATGGCGGACCATCGACACGACTTCTTCCTCGCCACCAAGACCGACGGGCGCACGGGTGCCCGGGCCAGGGCCGATCTGGAGCGGTCGCTCGAGCGGCTGCAGGTCGACCACGTCGACCTCATCCAGCTGCACAACCTGGTCGAGCCCGACGAGTGGGAGACCGCCCACGGGCCGGGTGGTGCGGTGGAGGCGCTCGCCCGGGCGCGGGACGAGGGCCTCGTCCGCCACATCGGCGTCACCGGGCACGGCGTGCGCATCGCCCGCATGCACCTGCGCAGCCTCGAGCGCTTCCCGTTCGCCTCGGTCCTGCTGCCGTACAGCTATGTGGCGCTGACCGATGCCGACTACCGAGACGACGTCGAGGAGCTGCTCGGTGTGTGCGCCGCCAACGAGGTGGCCGTGCAGACGATCAAGGGTGTGTCGCGGCGCCGGTGGCGGGACGACGACGAGCGGCGGCGGTTCGCCTGGTACGAGCCGCTCACCGAGGAGGCGCCCCTGGCCCGGGCGGTGCGGTGGGTGCTCGGCAACCCGCAGGTGTTCCTCAACACCACCAGCGATGCCGACGTCATGGCCCGGGTGCTCGACATCGCCGAGGGCGACCTCACCCGTCCGTCCGACGCCGAGATGCAGGCCGACGTCGACGATCAGGACATGGCGCCACTGTTCGACGGCGGAGCCATCGAGCGCATCTGACCGGCTGGCCGTCCCGCCTGGTCGGGCGGGTCGTTCGTCGCTCCGCGGCCCACCCGAGGTCAGGGAGGTCAGCGGCGGGTGTGCAGGAGCGCGGCCGCGCTGACCGCCAGCATCGCGGTCACGATGCCGAGCTGCGCGAACCACCACAGCCCGATCGCATGGTGCCCCGAGACCGGGCAGGTGATCGAGAACGTCGTGGCGAGCACGCCGGTCACGACGCCACCCACCGCAGCGGCACGGTGGCGCACCCCGGCGGCGACCGCGGTCCCCACGAGAGCGAGGAAGAACCCGAGCGAGGCGAGCTCGACCAGCACAGGGACCGGCGCGTCGGGGTCGGCCGGCGCCGGCTCCAGTGCGAACGAGGCGATGATCGCCAGTGGCCACCCGATGCCGATGGCGGCGGCCCAACCGGTCGAGAGCTCTCCGGGCTCGGGCGCCGGCGGCTCGGGGGGCGCGTCCACGGCGCGTTCGGGTCGTTCGAGGGTGGGCGGGACCGCGGGCGGGATCGTGCTCGCACGACCGAACCGGCGGGCGGCGAGCCGGGCACGCTGACCGTCCATGGCGACCTCCTCGGGTCGTCTCGCGGGGCGACCGGTGGCCGACGCCGAGCGGATGTCGACGTTCATGATCGCGCCCGTCGGAGGAGGGGACCACCCCCGATCGGCCGTCGTCGGGTGGTCGGGTCGCCGCGGCTTCGTGGTCCGCCAGCTGGCGGGCGGTCGAGGGTGCGGCCTACACGACTGCCGTCGTGTGCACCTGGTCGGCGACGCCGCAGGTCGCGGTGATGCCGACGAGCGCGTCGAACTCGTCGGGCTGGGCCACGATGGCGAGCGTGGCATCGGGATGCCGCGACGCGGCGACCAGCAGCTCGCGCAGGCGCGCCGGGCCGACGGCCGCCAGCTCGGCCTCGGCGATGCAGGCGGCGCTCTCGCGATCGAGCCCGATGTTCTGGACGAGGATGCTCGTGCGGTAGGCGGCCATGCGCTCGTCGGGGATGCATCCGAGGAACCCGGCGAGGAACGCCGGCTCCTCGTCCACGGTCAGCTCCGCGTAGGAGAAGCCGCCGTACGGGTTGATGCCGCCCAGGCCCAGGTCGACGATCCGCTGGGGGCCGATGGCGTCGACCGTGGCCCCTCCGGCGCAGTCGGCCTCGTCCTGCGTGATGGCGCCCTCGTGGTTCTCGTACAGCCCCTCGGCGAGGATCTGCTGGACCCGATCGCCGTCGACGGCCGGACGCTGGTTGCGGGCGATCGGCTCGTGCGCGGTCAGGCCCCGGCCGAGGACGAAGCCGCCCACGGCGACCGCCACCGCGGCCACGGCGAGGCCGGCGCGCGCGGCGGAGGACGGCGCCGCGCTCACAGCCCGCACTCCAGGGCGATGCCGGACACGTCGGCGAGCTCCTCGTCGGTGAGCAGGTCGTCGACCTCGTAGGCCTCGTCGGTGTAGAGCGCGACGAGGATCTCGCGCATCCGCGTGCCGGGCAGCGCGTTCACGTAGCCCTGCGAGAGGCAGCGGCGGTCGTCGATCGTGCGCCCGCGCACCGGGAACCAGCTGTCGACCAGGTGGTCGACGAGGTGCTGCTGCTCGACGCAGTCGTAGGACAGGGTGGCGAACGTGCGCTCGTCAGCGTCGGACAGGTCGGCCAGCGGCCACGGTTGGTCGGGCTCGCCGATGAGCTCGAGGCCCTGCAGGCGGCCCTCGCCGAACTGCGCCACCATCCCGTCGGCGACGCACACGGCCTCGTCCGCGGTCAGCAGCCCCCGTGACCGGGCCTCGAGATCGGTGGCCAGCGCCGCGGCGTAGTCGGGGCCGTCGCCGGCAGCGCCGGTGGCCGCGCCGGCGGCGACGCCCACGATCCCGGCCACGGCCACCACCGCCGCAGCCTTCAGCCAGGCGGTGGACCGGCCCGCACCGGACGGCCGCTCGCCGGTTGACCCTGGTGGTGCCTCGCCCGTCGGCGGCCCGGTTCCGGCCGGCGCGGTCGGGGCGTACCACCCCGTGGACTCGCCGGCAGGGGTGCCGAGCGGGGGCGGTCGGGGATCGGTGCGTTCCTCACCGCCGAGCGACACCACGTCTGTCCAGCGGTGCCCGTCCCACCACCTGTGCTCTCCTCGCCCGACCGGATCGGGAAACCATCCCGCGCCGCGCTCGCTCACGGCCCGTCCATCCCAGCTGTTGCTGTCACGGTGCTCATGATGCATCGCCGGGCGGGCAGGAATGCGCCGTCCCGTGGGCGCGCGTGGGCTGCAACTCGTTACGCCGTGCTCTGTTCTTCCAGCGCCTCAGCCGATGACCGCGGTCGGACCGTTGCGCGTTCCTGCGACCGAACGTGCGACGTGAGCGTCGGCCCTGCCCGCGGAACTGTCGCAAGTTCGGGCTCTGGGCCTGGGGGGACGGACACCGCGGGGGCCGCCGTGGTCCGGGCGGCGACCCCCGCGTGTCCTCCCGTCAGGTCAGGTGCTGGCGGTGGGACGTGCGGCGGAGGATCGCCGACGCCACGGCGACGACGATGACCGCCCCGATGATGGCGCCGATGATGCCGCCCCAGTCGAACTTGTCCTCGTCGCCGATGTTGAACAGTGCGGCGAAGATCCAGTAGCCGACCACGGCGCCGATCAACCCGAGCACGGTCGACGCGGCCCACGAGCGCCACCCCTCCATGTGCTCGAACGCATCGTTGGGCACGAGCGCCCGACCGATGGCGCCGGCGACCAGCCCGAGTGCGAGTGCGGCGATGAAGCTTCCGACGTCCATGTCTCCTCCTGCGGAGAGAGGGAACCGAACTGGCGGGCAACCAACGCGGACGGTACTTCCGGCCCCACGGAGCGGCAACAGGTCGGGCGCGTCTGTCACGGAGATGGCACCGAGCCGTCATGCCGCACCGCCGGCACTGGTTGCAAGGCGCTTGCGTTGTCTTGCATCCCCTTGCGTATGCTTGCGCCATGGTTGGCAGGCTCACCGATGTAGCGGAGAAGGTCGGCGTCAGCGAGGCGACCGTGAGCCGGGTGCTCAACGGGCGGCCGGGGGTCTCCGAGGCCACGCGGAAGGCCGTGCTCACCGCCCTCGACGTGCTCGGCTACGAGCGTCCGACGAAGCTGCGAGGTGAGCGGGCCCGCCTGGTGGGCCTCGTCCTGCCCGAGCTGCAGAACCCCATCTTCCCGGCGTTCGCCGACGTGGTCGGCGGCTCGCTCGCCCAGCAGGGCCTCACGCCGGTGCTGTGCACGCACACGGCCGGTCTGTCCGAGGCCGACTACATCGAGCTGCTGTTCGAGCAGCACGTCTCTGGCGTGTTGTTCGCCGGTGGCAACTACAGCGGGAAGAACGGGGCACACGAGCACTACCAGGGCCTCATCGACCGCAAGTTGCCCACCGTGCTCGTCAACGCCGGCATCGACGAGCTGCCGTTCCCCCGTGTGTCCTGCGACGACGCGGTGGCCGCCGACCAGGCGTGCCGGCATCTCATCTCGCTCGGGCACACGCGGATCGGGCTGATCCTCGGCCCCGACGATCACGTGCCGTCGCTCCGGCGCCTCGAGGCCGCGCGGCGGACCCTCGAGGGCGCCGATCTGGAGCTCGGCCGCGACCAGGTCGAGTTCACCCGGCACTCGCTCGAAGGCGGCCAGGCTGCGGCGGCGCGGCTGCTGTCGCGGGGCGTCACGGGCGTCGTGTGCGGCAGCGACCCGACGGCGCTCGGCGCCATCCGTGCGACCAAGCGGGCCGGGCTGTCGGTCCCGAAGGATCTCTCGGTCGTCGGCTACGACGACTCGGCGTTCATGAACTGCACCGAGCCGCCGCTCACCACCGTCCGCCAACCCATCGAGGCGATGGGCCGGGCCGCGGTCGACCTGCTCGCGGGCCTCATCGCCGGCGTCGACGTCGGCCCCGACGAGCTCCTCTTCGAGCCCGAGCTGGTCGTGCGGGGCTCGACCGGCCCGGTGCCCGTCGCCCGCGGCTGACGCCTCGTTCGGGCGGCCTGCGTGCCGCCTGCGCCGCCCGCGTCGGCGGAACCCATTGCCTCGGCATCTCGTGAGAGCGTTCTCATCGATCACTCGCCGTGTTACGGGTTGATCTCGACTTCCTGCGTCATCTAGTTCAAGTCTTGCAAAGAATGCTTCGCGCGCTTACCGTGCGGCGCCGTGAGGGGGAGTGACGCAGGGCACAGCAACTGGTGGCGCACGGCGGCCATCTACCAGGTGTACGTCCGCAGCTTCAGCGACGGCTCGGGCGACGGCGTCGGCGACCTGGCGGGCGTCCGCCAGCGCCTTCCCTACCTGCGCGACCTCGGCATCGACGCCGTCTGGTTCACGCCCTGGTACCCGTCTCCCGGGGCCGACGGTGGCTACGACGTGGCCGACTACCGCTCCATCGACCCGGCCTACGGCGCCCTCGCCGAGGCCGAGACGCTCATCGCCGAGGCGGCGGCCATGGGCATCCGCACGATCGTCGACGTCGTCCCCAACCACGTGTCCGACCAGCACCCGTGGTTCCAGGCCGCGCTCGCCGCCGGGCCGGGGTCGCCCGAGCGGGCCCGCTTCTGGTTCCGCCCCGGGCGCGGGCCCGGCGGGGACGAGCCGCCGAACGACTGGGTGTCCGAGTTCGCCGGTGTCCCCTGGACCCGCACGAAGAACGACGACGGCACGCAGGGCGAGTGGTACCTCCACCTGTTCACGCCCGAGCAGCCCGACCTCAACTGGACCCACCCCGACGTCCAGCGTGAGCACGAGGACGTGCTGCGGTTCTGGTTCGACCGCGGCGTGGCCGGCGTCCGCATCGACTCGGCGGTCCTCGTCGCCAAGGACCCCGCGCTCCCCGACGTCGGGCCCGGGGCCGCGCCCAGCTCCGGGGCGCCGCCGACCAGCGCCTACCCGCCGGGCGAGCACCCCTACATCGACCGCAGCGAGCTCCACGACATCTACGCGTCCTGGCGCCGGGTGGCCGACGCCTACGACGAACCGCGGCTCCTCGTCGGAGAGGTGTGGATGCCCGACGCCGAGCGCCTGAAGCTGTACCTCCGGCCCACCGAGCTGCACACGGCGTTCAACCTCGACTTCCTCGCCTGCCCGTGGGACCCCGACCACCTGCGCCGCAGCATCGACACGACCCTCGCCACCCACGCCGAGGTCGGCGCGCCCGCCACGTGGGTGATCTCCAACCACGACGTGACCCGGCCCGTCACCCGCTACGGGCGGGCCGACACGTCGTTCTCGTTCGCCGCCAAGCGGGCCGGTACCCCGACCGACCTCGCACTCGGGCGGCGGCGGGCCCGGGCGGCCGCCCTGCTGGGGATGGCGCTGCCCGGGTCCGTCTACGTCTACCAGGGCGAGGAGCTGGGGCTGCCCGAGGTCGAGGACATCGAGCCGCACCTGATCCAGGACCCGATGCACTTCCGCTCCGGGGGCATCGATCCGGGCCGCGACGGGGCCAGGGTGCCGATCCCGTGGTCGGGAACCGCCGCCCCGTTCGGGTTCAGCCCGGAGGGGGCGCGGGCGGTCCCGTGGCTGCCCCAGCCGGAGGACTGGGAGGCCCTGACCGTCGAGGCGCAGACCGGCGACGCCGACTCGACCCTCGAGCTGTACCGGGCCGCTCTCCGGATCCGCCGCGGCGCCGACGGCCCCGGCACCGCGCCGCTGCGGTGGCTCGACGACGACCGGCGCGTCCTCGCCTTCGCCCGGGGCGACGGGTTCGCCTGCGTGGCCAACCTGTCCGACCACGCCGTCGACCTCCCGCCGCACGACGCGGTGCTGCTGGCCAGCGCACCGCTCGAGCGCGACGGCCGGCTGGGCCCCGACGCGGCCGCCTGGCTGCGGTTGCGCCCGGCGCCGGAGCCCGAGGAGTCGCCCAGCACGGCTGCGCATCCCGACACCCAGACCACCGACCACACCGACGGACTCACCGACAGCAACCCGACATCGCCGCCACCGGCGGCAACCCGAGAACGGAGCACGACATGAGGAGCACCCGCACGCGCATCGGCGCGGCGCTGGTGGTCGCGCTGGCCCTTGGCCTCGTGGCCGCCTGTGGCGACGACGACGACGGAGGGGGCGGTGACGCCGCCTCCACCAGCGACGAGGAGGTGACGATCAGCGTCAGCAACCTGCCACCCGAGACCGAGCCCGAGACCCGGGAGGCGTTCCTGACCCGGGTCGACGAGTTCGAGGCCGCCAACCCGAACATCACCATCGACCCGCAGGAATGGGAGTGGGACGTCACGACGTTCGGCTCGCAGCTCGCGGGCAACACGCTGCCGACGACCTTCGAGATCCCGTTCACCTACGGTCCGACCCTGATCGAGCGCGGCCAGCTGCAGGACATCACGGCCGAGTTCGCCGAGCTGCCGTACGCGGAGGAGTTCAACCCCGACGTCCTGCAGGCGGTCGAGGAGGACGACAAGGTCTACGCCGTCCCGACCGCGGCGTACGGAATGGGCCTGCACTACAACCGGGCCATGTTCGAGGCGGCCGGGCTCGACCCCGACGAGCCGCCGACGTCGTGGGACGAGGTGCGCGAGTACGCCAAGGCCATCTCCGACGCCACCGGCCAGGCCGGCTACATCCAGATGACCCAGGACAGCACGGGCGGCTGGGCGCTCACCTCGGTCGTCAACGCCATGGGCGGGCGGGTCGAGGACGGCAGCGGCGACGACGTCACCGCCACCCTCGACGACCCCGCGGTCAAGGACGCCCTCGAGATGCTCCAGGCCATGCGCTGGGAGGACGACTCGATGGGTGACAACTTCCTGTTCGACTGGGGCGGCGTGAACCAGGCGTTCGCGGCCGGCCAGGCCGGCATGTACATCAGCGGGTCGGACGTCTACAACAGCCTCGTCACCGAGAACAGCGTCGACGCCGCCACCTACGGGCTGGCGACGGTGCCGCTCGACGGCGACGACGCCGGGGTGCTCGGCGGCGGCACGATCGTGGGCGTCCGCCCCGACTCGTCGGCCGCCGAGCGGTCCGCCGCGGTGAAGTGGATCGACTTCTTCTACCTGTCGAAGCTCACCGACGAGGAGGCGGCCATCGCCGATGCCGAGGCGCTCGTGGCCAGCGACGGTCCGCTGGGCACGCCGACGCTGCCGCTGTTCAACGCCGAGCAGCTCGCCGAGTCGGACGCATGGGTGGCCGACCTGGTCAACGTGCCGCTCGACCAGATGATGCACTTCAAGGACGGCATCCTCGACCAGCCGCTCGTCGCCGAGCCGCCGGTGTCCGCCCAGGAGGTGTACGCCGAGCTCGACACGGTCGTGCAGGCGGTCCTGACCGACCAGAACGCGGACATCGACGCCCTGCTCGAGTCGGCCAACGACAACGTCAGCTCGATGGTGGAATCCGGCTGACGCAGCTCGCTGTCACCCTCGGGGCCTGCGGCCGCGGCCTCGGCCCGGGTCCCGAGTGGTGACGGCTGCAGGACGGCTCCGCGAGGGGAGGACCGGTGAGCGCAGTGACGAGGTGGGTACGCGGCGGAGGGCTGAGCACGCTCGTCCTGCTGCTGCCGCTGCTTCTCGTCTTCGCGTACTTCGCCTGGTACCCGATCGGGCGGGCGGTCGTGATGAGCTTCCAGCAGACGAACCTGGTCACGGCCCCCGAGTGGGTCGGGCTCGAGAACTTCCGCACGGTGCTCGAGGACCCGCGCTTTTGGACCGCGGTCCGCAACACCGCCTACTTCACGCTCCTCGCCCTGATCTTCGGGTATCCGGTACCGCTGGTGCTGGCGGTGCTGATGAGCGAGCTGCGCCGGGGCAAGGCCGCCTTCAGCGTGCTGGCCTACCTGCCGGTCGTCATCCCGCCGGTGGTGGCCGTGCTGCTGTGGCGGTTCTTCTACGACGCCAGCCCCACCGGCGTGTTCAACACCATGCTCGGATGGGTGAACCTGGGGCCCTACCCGTGGATCCAGGACACCGGGTGGGCGATGCCGTCGCTCGTCCTGCAGGCGACCTGGGCCAACGCCGGGGCCACCGTGATCATCTACCTGGCCGCCCTCACCGGCATCCGGTCGGAGCTGTACGACGCGGCCGAGGTGGACGGTGCCGGCCTGTGGCGCAAGATCTGGCACGTCACGCTGCCGCAGATGCGCCACATCCTGCTGATCACGCTCATCCTCCAGATCATCGCCACGTTCCAGGTCTTCACCGAGCCGTTCCTGATGACCGGGGGCGGTCCGCAGAACGCCACCACGACGATCCTCGTCCAGATCTACGACTACGCCTTCCGTTTCGGCGACTACGGCGCGGCGACCGCACTGTCGCTGCTGCTGGCGCTGTTCCTGGCCGTGCTGTCGGCCGTGTACTTCCGCGCCACCCGCTCGTGGAGCACGACGTGACCTCGCTGCAGACCGACGAGCCGGCCCCGCTGGTCGACGAGGAGGCCGAGGCCCCGGCCGCGACGGACGGGGCCGCGACCCGCGGCCGGCGGAGGCGCCGCCGCCCGGTGGCGGACGTCGGGGACGGGGGCGAGCGCGGGCTCCTGTCCCACCACGACTGGCGCAAGCCGCACCTGCGGTGGTCGATGCGCGGCGCGGACACGGTGGCGTTCGTGCTGCTGCTCGTGGCCGGCGTCGGGCCGATCCTGTTCCTCGCCAAGGCCGCCACGAGCACGACGCAGGACACGCTGCAGACCCCGTTCGCGCTCTGGCCGAGCGGGGTCGACTGGACCAACCTCTCCGACGCCTGGACCAAGGTCGAGGTGAGCAAGTACTTCGGCAACACCCTGTGGGTGGCGCTCGGCTCGTGGGTCGTGCAGCTCGTCGTGGCCACGACCGGCGGCTTCGTGCTGTCGGTGCTGCGGCCCCCCTACGCCAAGGTCGTGACCGCCGCGGTGCTGGCCACGCTGTTCATCCCCGGGATCGTCGTGCTCGTCCCGCTGTTCCTGACCGTGCTCGACCTGCCCCTGTTCGGCACCTCGCTGGTGGACTCGTACTGGGCGGTGTGGCTGCCGGCGGGCGCCAACGCCTTCAACGTCCTGCTGGTGAAGAGGTTCATGGACGGCCTGCCCCGCGACGTCTTCGAGGCGGCCCAGGTCGACGGCGCCGGCCCGTTCCGCCAGCTCTTCTACGTGGCGCTGCCGCTGTCCCGGCCGATCCTCGGCGTGGTGTCGCTGCTGGCGATGCTCAACGCCTGGAAGGACTACCTGTGGCCGCTGGTCGTGCTGCCGAACCCCGAGATCCAGCCGCTGTCGGTGCGCCTGCCCATCATCCGTGACACGGTCGAGCTCGACGTGTTCCTGGCCGCCATGCTGATCTCGCTGGCGCTGCCCATCGCCCTGTTCCTCGTGTTCCAGCGCCTGTTCCTGCGGGGCGTGAGCGTCGACGGCGCGGTCAAGGGCTGACCGCCGGGTCCGACCACCCCCCGGTCAACCACCGCCGGCGAGGTCGACGAGCAGGGCGCGGGTCCGGGCCGACTCGTCCGGGTTGGTCCCGACCTCGACGGGCACGAAGTCGGTGGTGCCCGCGTCGGCGAAGCGCCCGACCGCGGCCCGCACCTCGTCCTCGTCGCCGACGATCGACACGCCCGCCGGCCCGTCGACGCCCTCGCGGTCCATGACGCCGCGGTAGGACGGCAGGTCGTTGTACCCGGCCAGCAGGGCGTCGATGAGCCCGCGCACCTGCTCGGGCTCGTCGGTGACGCACAACGGGACGCTGGCGACGATGCGCGGCTCGGCCCGACCCGCCTCGGTGGCTGCCGCGTGGAGGGCGGGGCGGAGGTACTCGTCGATGGTGCGCGGCCCGCTGAGCCACAGCACCGCGCCGTCGGTCCGGCCGCCGGCCAGCGCGAGCATGCGCGGGCCCATGGCGGCCACCAGGACCGGTGGGGCTGTGACACCCGGGGCGCCGCCGATGCCGTCGGTGACGCCCGACCAGATGTCGCCGGCGAAGTGCACCTTCCGGTCCGTGAGGGCGGGCAGCAGCACCGACAGGTACTCGGACATGTGCGCCGCCGGGCGGGCGAACGGGACGCGGAGCGTCTCCTCGATCGGCGCCTTGTGGGCCAGGCCGATGCCGAGCGCCAGGCGTCCGCCCGCCATCTCCTGGGTGGTGAGCGCCTGGGCCGCCAGCATCAGCGGGTGGCGGAACCAGGTGGGCACCACCGCGGTGCCGAGCTCGATGGTGGACGTGCCCCGGCCGACCGCGCCGAGCACGGTGAGGGCGTCGGGCGCGGCGAGCTGCGCCATCCACCACGACGAGAAGCCGTCCTGCTCGGCGGCGACCGCGTGGGCCACGTAGTCGTCGACGGTCGCGCCCGCGACGACCAGGTTCGAGGCGTTGATGCCGATGCGCATGATTTCCCCTCCGTCCGCTCGGACCAAGCATGCCCGCAGGGAACGGGCGCCGTGCGCGGTCGGCTCAGAGGGTCTGGCCGACCGTGCTGTCCACGTGGTCGGGGAGCTCGCCCTCGTGGCGGTTGCCCGTCGACGACGTGCCCGTCGGCTCGAACATCAGGATCGAGCCGCCCGTCGAGGTGGGCCGGTGCTCGGTGCCGCGGGGGACGACGAACACGTCGCCCTGGTGCAGCTCGACGGTGCGCTCGCCGCCGTCGGGGTCGCGCAGGGCGACGTCGAACCGCCCGTCGAGGACGAGGAAGAACTCGTCGGTGTCCTCGTGGACGTGCCACACGTGGTCGCCGAGGGCGTGCGCGATGCGGACGTCGTAGTCGTTGACCCGGGTGACGATGCGCGGGCTGTAGGTGTCGGTGAACGAGGCCAGGGCCTCGGTCAGGTTCACGGGCGCGGAGGCGGTCATGTCCCGAGTGTGGCCAGCGCCTCCGCGTCGCGGAACCGCGATTCGCGATTCGTGATTCAGCCCGCGTCCCAGACCCGCATCGTCAGGTCGACGATGCGGTGCAGGCTCTGGCGCGACGCACCCTCGATCGACCTCACGGCCATGCCCTCGACCACGGCGTCGAAGAACTCGGCCAGGGCCCGCGCCTCGAGGCACGGCAGCGCCTCGCCGTCGGCCGCCCCGCGCTCGAGCCGCACCTCGATGTCGCGGATGCGCTGCTCGACGCTGGCGTCGAGGTAGTCCTGGATCTCGGCGTCGTCCTCGGGGCAGGTCGACACCGCCCGGGTCAGCATGCAGCCGGCCGGCTCGCCGTCCCGGGTGAACAGGTCGGCGTTGGACCGCAGCATGGCCTCGACCGAGGCCCGTGCCGTCTCGCCCGCGGCGAGGAGCCGCGTGGGCTCGCCGGCGTCCTCGGCCAGGTAGAGGTCGGAGGCCTCCTGGAAAAGCTTGGCCTTGGAACCGAACGCGGCGTACAGGCTGGGGGCGCCGATGCCCATCGCCGCGGTCAGCGCGCTGATCGATGCGCCCTGGTACCCCCGGTCCCAGAACACGCACAGCGCATCCCGCAACGCCTGGTCGCGATCGAACTCGCGGGGACGGCCCCGGGGCATGGGCGGAACCTTTCTGTAGCGATCGGTAGTTTATCCGTTGACTCGGCCGGTGCGGGGCGCGAGGTTTTCTGTATCAGTCGATACAGAATTCGTGGCGACGGTGCCCACGAGCCGACGAGTCCGAGAGGGAGAGCGATGCCAGGTCCCGGAGTCCTGAAGGTGACGAGCGACGACCCCGACCTGCGGTGGTACCGGCGCGGCGACCAGCAGCTGCGCCTGGCCGACGCCGTCGACGGGTCCGCCGGCGCGGCCATGACCGTCGGCTTCGCCCGCTACGCCGCGGGCGAGAGCAACGAGTGGATCATGAGCTACGACGAGGCCCTGGTCGTGACCCGCGGCTCGTTCGCGGTCGACAGCGGCGGCGACGCCACCGTCGCGGGGCCCGGCGAGGTGATCTACCTCTCGCCGGACACTCCCGTCGTCTACCGGGCGATCGAGGACAGCGAGGTCGTCTACGTCTCGTATCCGCACTGGTACGACGCCACCGTCCGCTCGCCCCACGCGGCCCGCCTGGACGAGTTCGTGGAGGAGGTCGACGGATGAGCGCCCCGACCACGACCGCCGACGGCTCCGCTCCCGCCGCCGTCACGCCGTTCGCCCGGATGACGGGGCACGCCTGGGCCGTGCTGCTGGTGCTGTGCGGCACGGTGTTCCTCGAGGGCCTCGACGTCTCGATGATGGGGGTGGCCCTGCCGTCGATGCGGGCCGACCTCGGCCTGTCCACCTCGGCCCTGCAGTGGGTCGTCAGCGCCTACGTCCTCGGCTACGGCGGGTTCGTCCTGCTCGGCGGGCGGGCGGCCGACCTGTTCGGGCGGCGCCGCATGTTCCTGCTGTGGCTGACCGTGTTCATCGGGTTCTCGGGCCTCGGTGGCCTGGCCACCGACGGATGGATGCTCATCGTCGCCCGCTTCGTGACGGGCGTCGCCGCCGGGTTCCTCACCCCGGCCAGCCTGTCGATCATCACGACCTCGTTCGCGCCGGGCGAGATCAGGAACCGGGCGCTGCTCGTCTACGGCGGCGTCGGTGCCGGCGGGTTCACGCTCGGGATGGTGGCCGGCGGGCTGCTCACGACGGTGGACTGGCGGTGGGTGTTCTTCGCCCCGGTGCTGCTCGCCTCGGTGCTGCTCGTCCTGGCCCACCGGTTCCTGACCGAGGGCGCAGCCGTGCCCGTGCCGGGCGGGCGCAGCTTCGACGCCGCCGGCGCCGCCACGATGACGGGCGGCATGCTGCTCATCGTGCTGGGCGTCGTGCGGGCGCCCGACGTCGCCGGTGCGTTGACCGCAGCCACGCTGGCCGCGGGCGCGCTGCTGCTGGCCGCGTTCGTGGCGATCGAGCGGCGGGCGGCCGCGCCGCTGGTGCGGCTCGGCGTCCTGCGATCCGCGCCGCTGGTGCGGGCCAACCTGGGGGCGCTGCTGTTCGTCGGCGCCTTCGTGGCGTTCCAGTTCATCGTCGTGCTGTACCTGCAGGAGCTGCGCGGCTGGTCGGCGCTCGAGACCGGCCTGGCGCTGCTGATCGCCGGCATCGACACGATCCTCGCCCCCACGGTGACCCCGTGGTTCGTGCGGCGGTTCGGCACGGTCCGGGTCATCCTGGCCGGGATGCTGCTCGGCGTCGCCGCCTACGCCAGCTTCCTGCGCATCGGCGAGGACTGGTCGTACCCGATGCTGGTGCCCGGCCTGATCCTCATGGGGCTGGCCTTCGCCGCCGCCTACGGGCCGCTGACCATCGCCGCCACCGAGCAGCTCTCCGAGGAGGAGCAAGGGCTCGCCGGCGGGTTGCTCAACGCCTCGGTGCAGTTCGGCGGCGCGCTGATGCTGGCCGTCGTGACCGCGGTCAACGTCGTCGTGACCGGCGACGACCCGACACCCGCCGACATGCTCGACGGCTACCGGGCCGCGCTCGTCGTCCCGCTGGTGGCCGTGCTGGTGGGCGCGGTGCTCACGGCGACCGGCCTGCGCCGCCCGGCCGGCGGCGACGCGGTGGCCGCCGACCCGGACGAGACCACCACCCTGCAGCCCGCCATCCCCCCGACGGGCGCCGAGGCGGCCTGAGGTCTGGGTTCTGGCGTCTCTCACAGCGCGATCGCGCTGTGAGAGACGCCAGAACGCATCACGGCGGCCGCCGGCCGGTCAGGCGGCGGTGGGTGTGCCCGGGTAGTGGACGTACTCGTCGATCATGACGAGGCCCAGCTGGCGGTCGACGGGGACGTCGGCGGGGACGACGTCGCGGGTCACGAGGTCGTCGACCAGGCGGGCGACGACGGCCTCGGTGGTGAGGTCGTCGGTGTGGTCGCGCCAGGCGGTGCGCTCGGCCTCGTCGGCGAAGCAGTACGCCTTCCACGACACCGAGAACCGCAGCTCGTCCCAGTCGTAGGTGGCGACGTGCGAGCCGTCGGCGTCCGACAGCGTCCACCGGTCCCGGCCCGCCGCGGCGGCGGTCGGGTCGGCGACCAGCCCCGCGCCGGGCGACACCACCGGCGGCTCGGTGCCCGGCGCCACCGGGTCGACGCCGTGGAACACGCTGTCGGTGTCGAGCACGAGCGCCGTGTTGGCCCGCACGCGGTGGACGACGGGAGCGGCGTCGGGCCCGTCGGGCCAGTAGCGCAGCTCGCCGTCGTCGCCGTCCCGGAACCACGAGATGCCGGTGGCGATGTGCAGCCGCCACGGGTCGAACAGCCCCGAGTGGTGCATGACGACGAGCAGCCACTGGGGCAGCACCTTGCGGTTGGCGCCCCGGAACTCGGGCACGTCGGTGTGGACCGCCAGCTCCTGGCCCGGGATCATCAGGTTGGCGAAGGCGATCGCCGGCTCGACCACCGGCCGCCCGTGCACGGCGATCGCGCCCTCGACCAGCGCCGGGTTGTGGAGGAACGCCTCGACGCCGCCGATGTGGGCTTCGGTGCCGTAGGCGTACTCCTCGCGGAAGTAGCTGGTGCGGGCGGCGGCCGACTTCAGGTCGGTGCTCGCGGTGCCGCCGGCGCCCGCGCCGCGGGCGCCCCCGCTGCGCAGGAACGCCTGCACGCTGTCGTGCCGCTGCATCAGGCCCCGACCGAGGTCGATGTCGATGCGCTCGTGCTCGGCGTAGAGCCGGTAGCGGCCGTAGCGATGGGCCATCTCGACGATGGCGTCGGCTCCGGCGGGCGGGTCGAACAGCGGGTCGACGGCGACGACGGGCGAGGCCATGCCGGGCACGCTACCGACCCGCCACCGCGGCAGCATCCGACCGTGGTCGGTCCTCGATGCAGATGCCGCGACGGATCAGGCGATGCAGGATCGGAGCAGCTCCGACAGGGCGGCGTGAGCGTCGCCCGTGGCCGTGACGTCGACGCGGACCGCGTCGCCGTCGTCGATGCGGACCTCAGCCACGAAGACGAACGTCCGCTTGTACTCGGTCAGCGCGTGCGGGTCGCAGCGCGCGGCCGAGACGGTCACGCCGACGGTGGCCGTGGGGTGATCGTCGTCGACGTTGAGGACCGGGGCCGCGGTCTCGGTCGTGACGCCGAAGATGACGTTGCCGAGGACCTCGTCGACGACGGCGGTGACCCCCGAGCTGCGTTGGGTGGCCGTGAGCTGGCCGGCCGCGGTGTGCGGGTCGGTGACCGTCCAGTCGCCGCTCAGCTCGAGGGCGACGTCCTCGAGCACCGCAGCCGAGGCGCACTCGCGGTCGTGCAGGTTGGCCAGCAGGTCGGACGGGTGCTCGGCGACCGGGACGCGCACCTCGTCCCCGTCGACGACCGCGGCGATCTCGGGCGGGCTCTCGTCGGCGTCCGCGCATCGAGCGGTGCCGAAGGGGAGGGGCATGAGCCGCGCCCGGTCGCCCGCCACGAGCGTGGCGTCGCGGCTGGTCGGCGCCACCGTCTCGAACAGCGGCGTGACCAGCTGGATGGTCGCGAGATGGACGTCGACGTCGCCGGTGGTGGCCAGGGCGAGCCCGATCTCGCGCCGCGCGTCGAACAGGGTCGACCGCCGCAGGGCCGCATCGAGGACGGGCGCCGGTTCGCGGCCGCCCCCGTTGCCACCCCCGCCGCCGCCCGCGGCGTCGTCGTCGGACGATCCGCAGCCGATCACACCCACAGCGAGCACCAGACCGAGGACGGCGGCCGCGCATCGTCGCACGTCGAGCGACCGTAGTCCCGCGGTTCCCGGCGATCGGACGGCCCCTGATGGCAGCCCGTCGACCCGAGGCAATGGGTTCCGATTCACGGAGGGCGAGGCAATCGGTTCCGCATCCGGAACCCGTGCCTCAACCTCGCCGGAGCGGATCCCGTTGCCTCGGGTGCGCGGCCAGGACGTCTGCGTACAGCGCGAGGTGGGCGCGGGCGACGTCGTCCCAGCGGTGACGTCGGGCGAGGGCGCGTCCGGCGGACAGGCGCGTCGCCGCGGCGGGCCCGCCGCCGTTCCCGCCCGCGTGCCGGTCGGCCAGCGCCGCCGCCAGCCCGCCCGCCAGGGACTCGGCGTCCGGCGCGTAGCGGACCGCGTCCCCGAACACCTCCCGCAGCACCGGCAGGTCACGCACCACGACCGGCACTCCGGCGGCGAGCGCCTCCATGGCCGCGAGGCCGAAGCCCTCCTTGGTGGACGGGAAGGCGAAGACGTCGACCTCGGCCACCAGCGCCGGCAGCCGGTCGTGGTCGACCGGACCGAGCACGAGCGGTTCGACGCCGCCCGCCGCGCACGCGGCGTCGAACGCCGCCCGGTAGTCGCGGTAGTCGAACAGGGTCTCGCCGCCCGCGATCACGAGGCGGACGGGTCGGCCCCGGTCGGCGAGCAGGCGCACGGCGTCGACCAGGTCGAGGGTTCCCTTCCGGGGTTCGATCCCGCCGACGGCGAGCACCACCGGGCCGTCGCCGATCGCGTCCCGCCACCGGCCCCGGGCCGCGACCGCGTCAGGGGCAGCCGACGCGGCCCGCTCGAACCGTTCGGCCTCCACCCCGTTCGGGATCACCGTGGCGGCGAGGCCCCATCCCGCGGCCAGCTCACCGGCGACGGCCCGGGACACGCACACGTGGGCCACCGGCGTCACGATCGCCCGCTCGTGGCACCGCGCCAGCTCGGGCGTCGTGAACTGGTCGAGGTGGTGGACCGTGCGGATCACCCCGGCGGGGGCGCCGGCGACGGCGTTGGCCGAGATGCAGTCCTGGGCGTGGACGACGTCGTAGGCGCCGGGATCGACGGATGCGGCCAGCGCGTCGATCGAGCGCAGCACCCGGGCGCCGACGGGCTCCCCGGGCAGGTCGGGCAGCGGTGCGAGCCGCACCGTCACCCCGGCGTCCACGGGCCGGAAGAACCCGTGGTCGCCACCGCGCCCGAGTGCGTGCACGGTGACGTCGGCGCCGTGGCGGGCCAGGGCCTCGGCCAGCGCCAACGTGTGCACGACACCGCCGCGGGGCCGGGTCGAGTAGGTGAGCAGGGCCACCCGCACCGTCATCCGCTCCGCGGCGTGGCGTCGAGCTGGCGGTACAGCGCCGGTCGGCGCTCCTTCAGGTGGTGGAAGCGCCGGCGGGCCCGGTCGACGCCCGGGCCGGGCTCGATGTCGGCGACCGCCAGCCCGGCCCGCGCCCCCGCGGCGGCGACGATCTCGCCGTCGGGCCGCACGACCTTCGACTGGCCGAGGAAGCGCATCGATCCGTGGCGCCCGGTCTGGTTGGCCGACACCAGCCACAGCTGGTTCTCGGCGGCACGGGCCCGGTCGTAGAGGTCGAAGAGGCGGCGCTGCCGGTCACGGGCGGGCGAGGCGGCCCGGTTGGTCCGGCTGGCCGGCCAGGCGCTCGGGCAGACGAGGATCTCGGCGCCGTCGAGGGCCAGGCACCGGGCCGACTCGGGGAACGTCTTGTCGTAGTCGACCATCAGACCGACGCGGCCGGCCGGCGTGGCGATCGCCTCGAAGCCGTCTCCGCCCCGGTACCACGCCACCTCACCTGCCGGGAGGTGCACCTTGCGATGCGTGCCGAGCGGCGCCCCGTCCGGGCCGAGGCACACGGCGGTGTTGGCCCGGTCGCCGTCGACGTCCTCGGTCATGCCGAAGCACACGACCGGGCCGGCCGCCCGCGCCACCACGGCCGCCACCGTCCCCACCTCCGGACCGTCGAGCCGGTGCGCCGGCGGCAGGTCGGGTGGGCTCGCGAGCGGCCGTCGCCGCCCCCCGCCGGACCCGACGTCGGACGCCCCGAGGTCGGACGCCCGACGTCGGACGCCCCGCGGTCGTCGCCGACGTCGAGGTGGTCGTGGTAGCCGCTGAGGATGCCGTGGGGCAGCACCAACAGGTCGACCTCGGCGGCCGCCGCGTCGCGCACGATGGCCTCGATCCGGTGCAGGTTGAACGCCAGGTCCCGCCCGAAGTGCCCGGCCGCGGCGGCCACGCGCACGCGGGGCGTGATCACGCCACCGCCGCGCCGGAGCGGAGCGTCGCGGTCGCCGGCGCCGCCGCTGCCAGGATCTCCTCGAGCTCGTCGTGGGACGGCGCATGCAGCCGGAGGCCGGTGCGGCGGCCGGCCGCCTGCACCGCTCGCACCCGGGCCACGACGCGGGGATCGGCGAGGACGTCGGCGGGGCGGTCGAACAGCTGCTGGAGCCGGGTGAAGCGCCGCCAGGCGTAGGCGTCGTGCTGGGCCGCCACGTAGGCCTCGCCGTTGGACAACCGGCCCGGTTCGGGTGCGGGCGCCGGTGCGCCGCCGTTCCGCCAGCGGGCGAGGCGCTGCGCGTCCTGCTCCACCGAGTCGGCCACCCACGGCCGCTGGTCCCCCTCCACGACGGCGGCGCAGGCGTCGGCCAGGTCGAGCGGGTCGCGGTGCTCGGCCACCGCGTCGGCCACCGCCACCGCATGGACCGCCGCCAGCGTGCACCCCCGGCTGTGCGCCGGGTTCGTCGTGGCCGCAGCGTCGCCCACCGCGGTCCACCCCGACAGCGCCGGCCGGCCGGGCGTGCCCGACGAGCGGACGGCGTTGACCAGCCCGGCCATGACCCGCACCTCGGAGATCGGGTGCGCATCGCCCGTCGCCACCCACGGCGCCAGCGACGGGATGGCGGCGACCGCGGCGTGGAAGGCGGCCGGCTCGCGCAGGCCGCGGAGCAGCGCCCGGTCCTCGGGCAGCACCCCGAACGTCAGCGAGAACACCCCGTCGTCGGCCGGGAACACCAGGCACGAGTAGCGGTCGAACGACCCACCGGCGGTGAAGCCGCGGTCGAGCGGCAGGTCCGGTGCCCCGGGCGTCCGCTGGTAGAAGCGGGTGAGGTACGTGATCCCGCACTCGACCCGCTCGTCGACGATCTCGATGCCCTGCTCGGCCAGCCACGCCGGCATCGGCGTGCGGCGGCCGGTGGCGTCGACGACCAGGCGCCGTGCGGCGACGAGGCCGTCGTCGACGCCGACCCCGCGTGCGTGTGGCCCCGTGGCGGTGGGTTCGACGAGCAGGCCCGCGGCCCGCCGGCCGCCCAGCATCCGGATCTCGGGGCGTCGCTCGACCGCCTGCCGCAGCACCGACTCGAACGTGGTGCGCCGGGCCGCGATGGCGACGAGGTCCTCGTCGCCGGGGTGCCGGATGCCGGCCGGGACGGTGGCCGGCCGCGTGGCCGCCAGCGCCAGCTCGGGGCACCGGGCCTCCCGCAGGTCGTCGAGCACGTCGGGCGCCTCGGCGGCGAGGACGGCCCGGCACCGGGCGAGGAACGTGTGCGAGTGGCCCGCCTGCGGGGTGGCGCGCCGGGGGTGCGGCGCGCCGGTTCGCCGAGCGGGTCGGCCGCCACCTCGGTCGTGCACCCGGCCCCGACGGCGCGGTCGGCCTCGAGCACGAGGACGTCGACCCCTCGCCGCGCGAGCGCCAGGGCGCGTCACCAGCCCGGCCACGCTGCCGCCCACGACGACGACGTCCGCCTCGGCGCCGGTGTCCCCGCTCGGCCCTGCGTCCGCGAGGTCGCCGGTCACGCGGGCTCCCACACGCCCAGGCGGTACACGTCGGGGCGGCGGTCGCGCAGGTTGCACATGCCGGCCCGGTGGGCGGCGAGCTCGGCGGCCACGTCGAGCCGGGCGATCGCCATGCCCGGACCGGTCCCCGTGACGGCGAGGACGTCGCCGCCCGGCCCGACGACCTTGGCCCGCCCGACGAAGTCGAGCGAGCCGAACGTCCCGGTCTGGTTCGACGCCACCCACACGATCTGGTTGTCGAGCGCCCGGGCCTGGTCGAACAGGTCGAAGCGCCGCGTCCAGCGATCGTCCTCGAGCCGTGGCGCGCGGTTGGTGCGACTCGCCGGCCAGGCCGACAGGCAGGCGACGACCTCGGCGCCGTCCAGCGCCAGCGTGCGGGCCGCCTCGGCGAAGCCCTTGTCCCAGCAGATGAGGAGGCCGAGGCGACCGACCGGCGTGTCGAACGCCGCGAACGTGTCACCGGCGCCGTAGGTCGAGCCCTCGGCCAACGGCTGGTGGACCTTGCGGTAGGTGCCGAGCACCTCCCCGCCGCCCACGCACACCGCGGCGTTGTAGCGGACGTCGCCGGCGGCCTCGCAGAACCCCGCGCACACGACGAGGTCCCCGGCCAGGTCGACCAGGCGGCGGATCTCGGGTCCGTCGGGCTCGAGGGCGGGCGGCGGCTCGGCGACCCCGTGGAGGTCGGCGACGTAGCCGCCGATGGCGGCCTCGGGCAGGACGACCAGGTCGAGCCGCTCGGCCCGGGCCTGGTCGAGCAGTGCGCCGATGCGGGCGAAACCGGCCTCGACGTCGCGGTCGAACGGGGCGGCGACGGCACCGATGGCGATCACGGAGCGGCCACCTCCGTCGTGGCCGGGCCGAGCCCCACGACCGGCCCGGGAGGCACGGCCGTCGTCCGCTCGCCGTCGGGCCAGATCAGCGTCACGCCGCCTCCCGCCACGAGGCGGCCGCAGGACCCGGTCGCGGCCGGGGCGACGTCCGCCGGGTCGAGCGGGTCGCCGGCGGTGACCAGCGCGAACCCCGGGAAGCAGGTGAGCCAGTCGGCCAGTCGGGCATCCGGTGGGCGGGGGATCGAGGCCACGTCGAGCTCGGCGCCGCAGCCGCTCGCCTCGGCCAGCATGGCCAGCGTCCCGACGATCCCCGCCATCGACACGTCCTTGGCGGCTCGCACGCGGGCACGCACCGCGGGACGGGCGAGGGTTCCGGCCAGCCGGCGCAGGTCGCCTGCCGGCGCGCACCGTGGTGCTGTCCCACTGACGGCCCCCGTACCCGGGCCGCCACCCGCCGCCGAGGTCGGCGACCACGCTGACGGTGTCGCCGGGCCGTCCCCCGCCGCCGGGCACGGGCCGGTCGGTGCGACCCAGCATCGTCACCGACAGGGCGGCCGGGACGCCGATCTGCGTGTGGCCGCCGAGGACCGAGACGCCGTAGCGCTCGGCCGCCGCCGTCATGCCGCCGACGACGCGGCGGGCGAGCGACCGGGTGGGCGCGGCCAGCGCGTCGGTCAGCCCCACGGGCACGGCGCCCATCGCCGCCAGGTCGTTCACGTTGACGAGCACCGAGCACCACCCGGCCCACCAGGGGTCGCGCTCGACCATCGTCGGCAGGATGGCGTCCGTCACCACGACGACGTCGGTCCCCGGGACCGGGGCGCCGTCGTCGCCGACGAACCCGGGCCCGCCGGGGCGCAGGTCGCCCAACACGTCGCCGATCACCCGCTTGCCGGCGGCCTGGCCCGCGAGCGCACCGAGCGGCCAGCGCATGCGGACGTGCGGGTGCCCGTGCCGCGTGACCGGCCCGACGGCGTGCCAGCCGAGCCGGGAGAAGAACGCCTCCTTGTCGGCCTGGACGACGGCATCGAACCGCAGGGCGCCCTCGGCCTCGGCCCGGGCGCACGCAGCCCGCACCAGCGCCGATCCGATCCCCGGCGGGGCGCCGGGCGCGACCACCAGCCGGCTCCCGGTCCACCAGCCCAGATCGCCGGCAGCCGGGCGGACGGGCACCGGCGCCAGGCGGACCCCGCCGACGACCGTGCCCGCCGGGGTCCGGGCGACCAGCACGATCGTCGCAGGGTCGGCGTCGAGGTCGTCGGCGTCGTCGACCGCAAAGAGCGCCTGGTCGTCGACGAACACTCGGCGGCGCAGCGCCCGGTGGGCCGCGACGCCGGTGCGGTCCGCCTCGTCGATCAGGAACCCGCCGGGCCGGGCCGCGGGCGGCGGCCCGCCGAGGTGCCACAGGACCGCCTCGGCCTCGGGAGCGGCGCGTCCGGCCGTCGTCGTCGCTGGTGCCCGCGTCGAGGTCGTGGTTGTCGTCTGCGGGGTCGTCGTCGAGGTGGTCGGTGCCATCGCTCACCCGCCTCCGCTGGCCAGCGCGCTGCACGCCCCGCAGGCCGCGCAGCCGGCCCCCTGCTCGGCTCCGCGCATCTCGGCGCCGCGCAGCACGGCGGCCACCCGGCGTGTCACGTCGGCGAGCAGGGCCGGCGTGGGCGGGACCGCCCCGTCGGCGGCGGCCAGCGTCCCCGCCAGCGGCCGGAACGGCACGACGAACGGGTAGACGCCCGCGTCGATCAGCTCGGCCGCGCCCGCCACCAGCTCGTCGGGATCCTCGCCGAGGCCCACGAGCAGGTACGTCGACACCCGGTTCCGGCCGAAGACGTGCACGGCCTCGCGCCACGCGGCCCAGTAGTCGGCGAGCGGCACGGTCGCCTTGCCCGGCGTCCACCGCCGGCGGGCGTCGCCGTCGAGCGTCTCGACGTGGATGCCGATGGCGGTCGCACCGGCCGCGTGCAGCTCGGCCAGCACCGTCAGGTCCTCGGGCGGCTCGCACTGGACCTGGATCGGCAGGTCGGGCAGCACCGCCCGGACGGCGGCCGCACATCGGGCCAGGTGGCGAGCCCCGCGGTCGGGCGTGGCCGCGGTGCCGGTGGTCATCACGAGCTGGCGGACCCCGTCGAGCCGGACCGCGGCCTCGGCGACCTCGGCCACCTGGTCGGGCGACTTGACCCGTGTCGTGCTGCCCGCCTCGAGCGAGGCCTCGATGGCGCAGAACCGGCAGCGGGTCCGTTCGGGCGTGTACCGGATGCAGGTCTGGACGACGGTGGTGGCCAGCACGTCCGCCCCGTGCAGTCGCGCCAGCCGGTGGTACGGGACTCCGTCGGCCGTGGTCAGGTCGTAGAACCGGGGGCGGGCGACCGGCTCGACCAACACGTCGGCGAACGGATCGGCATCCTCGATCCCGTCCGGCCCTGCCGCCCGGTCCGACCCGTCCGAGGCCCCCGTCCCGAGGGCGGACGACCCGCCGCCGTCCGACACCACCCGCCCGCCTTCGATGCGGTACGGGCTGTCGGTGACCAGCGGGATCGCCGCCGGCAGGCCGTCGACCAGCAGGTGCCCGTCGTCGGACGGGCCCGCCCCGCTGCGGCGGAAGACCGGCGCCGCCACCCGCACCCCCCGCACGGCCAGCGCGGCGCGGCGCTCGACGGCGTCGGGCTGGGTGTCGACGCCGGCCATCGGTCAGAACAGGTAGGTCGAGTTGATGATGGCGCCCTTGCGGGCGTACTCGATCACGCAGTCCTGGACGTCCAGCGGGTGGGCCGGGATGACGCCCTCGATCAGGTCCTCTTCCCGCAGGCCGTGGAGCGAGAGGCCGAAGCGGCAGCAGTAGACCTTGCCGCCCTCACCGATGAACGTCTTGATCTGGCCGTTGATGTTCTGCTCGCCGGGGAAGGCGGTGTCGCCGGTCAGCGGGAACCCACGGGTGTCCATGCAGTTCATGGCGCCCGGGCCGTAGAAGTAGGCGACGGACTCGAAGCCCTTGCGCAGGGCCCGGGTCGCCTGGAGCATGGCCACGAACGCCACCGACGACTCGTGGGCGATGCCGTGGATGAGGGTGAGGTACGACTCGCCCTCCTCGGCCTGGTGGTCGGGGAACAGCTTGGTGGAGCCGTAGAGGTTGGCCCCCGCCCCGAGGGACGGGTGGGGGATCTCCTCGAGGCTCTTCTTCTCGAGTTCGGTGAGCTCGACGGGCGGCATGGTCCGAGTCCTTTCGCCTGGGGACCGATGCGCCACCGTCGCGCCGCTTCGTTTCCGACCGGTTCGGCGCGTGTTGTGTCTGCGTTGCCGACGCAACAACTGCCGATGTCCGGCCGCTGGCCCGTGGCTGGCCCGCCTCTGGCCCGAGCCTTTCTCCCTTCGCTCTCGCCGGCGCCCGCCCTACCGTCCCGCCATGCACCGCAGCCGGTTGACCGCCATCGCCATCGACGTCCCCGCGGACGTGCACCGCAGCGAGGCCACGTTCTGGTCGGGCGTGCTCGGTCACCCCATCGATCCGGGCGAGGAGGGCGACGCCTACATGACGGTCGGCCACGGCGACGGGCTCGAGGTGTTCGTCCAGCGCCTGGGCGAGGGCGGGGCGCGTCTGCACCTCGACGTCGAGACCGACGACGTCGAGGCCGAGGTCACCCGCCTCGAGGCGCTCGGCGCCGACGCGGGTCGAGCAGATCCGCTCATGGTGGGTCATGCGTGACCCCGCGGGCCTGGTGTTCTGCGTCGTGCAGCCGCAGCGGGCCGACTTCCCGGCGGGCGCCGCCACCTGGGACTGACGGCGCCGCGGCCGCGCCCGTGGCGTCGGGCCGTCAGCCGGCGGGGGCGCTCCCGGTGACGCGGGCGAGGATCGCCCGCGGGACCGCGGCGAGCACCGCCACGACGACGGTGGCCCAGTCGAACCGGTCGCGCCACACGGTGATGCGCCCGTCGACCACCTCGAACGTGCCGTCGACCCAGAACCCGGCGCGGAACGCGTCCCGCTCGAGCACGTCGGTGCGCTCGGTCAGCACGCTGGTCCCGTCGGCGGCGATGCGGTGGATCTCGGCCGTGAAGCCCGTGCAGTAGCGCTCGAGGAACCGCATCTGCTGCTCGAACGCGGTCCGTCCCCGGGCCGGCGGCAGCGGCACGTTCTGGTACACGATGTCCGGCGACGTCAGGTCGAGGGCGGCGTCGATGTCGAGCCGCTCCAGCGCCTCGAGGAACGCCCGGACCACGGCCACGGGGTCGCCGTCGGGGGTGTCGGCCGGGGTGGCGTCGGTGGTCATCGTCCCGCCTCCGCCGCCGGATCCACGAACTGGGAGACCAGCGCGGCCAGCTCCACCGGGGTGTCTCCCTGCACGCTGTGCCCGGCCTCCTCGACGTGCTCGACGCGGGCGTCGGGCCGGCGGCGCACCAGCTCGGCCTCGTCGTCGTCGCTCACGACCGACTGCGGGCGCATGCCCCGCACCAGCATCACCGGCCCGGCGTACGCCGACAGCACGTCCCACAGCGACCCGAAGTCGGGAGGTCGGACCTCCAGGCCGGCGTCGCCCGTGCGGTGGCGGGCGTAGCGCCACACCCAGGAGCCGTCCTCGCGCTGCTCCGCGTTGTGGAGGATGCCCCGCCGCAGCGACGCCTCGGACCGGGTCGGGTTGAACTCGATCGTGCGGGCCAGCAGCTCGTCGAAGCTCGGGAAGCTCTCGGGGCCGTTGACGAAGGCCAGGATGGCGCCCGCCTTGTGCTCGTCGACGCCCGGCGTGATGTCGACGAGGACGAGCGACCGCACCAGCTCGGGGGCCACCTTCGTGAGGGCGAGGGCGGTCATGCCGCCGAGCGACATCCCGACCACCGCCCGGGCGTTCGGGGCGAGCTCGCGGATCGCGACGGCCACGTCGGCGGCGTTCGAGACGGGGTCGTACGAGCCGGCCCCGGCGCCGTCGGAGTGGCCGTGGCCGGGGAGGTCGACGGCGACCAGCGGGCGGTCGAGGGCGAGGGCGACGGTGTCCCACGTGTGGGCGTTCTGCGCGCCGCCGTGCAGCAGGACCAGCTCGGGCTCGGCGGCGCCCCACACCAGCGCGCTCAGCGAGCGGCCGGGGCCCACCTCGACGGCCTCCCGGCGCACGGTCGGCGGCCCGTCGTACCGGAGGCCGAACTCCTCGGCGTTCTCGTGGAACATCGAGAACTCGTCGTACGGGACCCGTTCGGCGGCCATGCCGCCCAGCATGGCGCGTTCGCCGGCTCGCCGTCGGCCCAGGGCGGCATGATGATGCAATGCGGTTCCAGGGCTTCGGCGTCGACGCGTGCCGGTTCTACGAGGAGCTGGCCGAGGACAACTCCCGCGACTGGTTCGCCGCCAACCGGGCCCGGTACGAGGCCGAGGTCCGGGCTCCGCTCGAGTACCTGCTCGACGACCTGGCCGGCGAGTTCGGTGAGGGCAAGGTGTTCCGCCCCAACCGCGACGTCCGGTTCTCCAACGACAAGTCGCCGTACAAGACCAACGCGGCCGCCGTGATCGAGGGCGGCAGCGGCCACGCCCTCTACATGCAGATCTCGGCCGACGGACTGATGATCGGCGGCGGTGCGTACATGCTGTCGGGTGACCGCCTCGCCCGGCTGCGGGACGCGATCGACGACGAGCGCACGGGCACCGAGCTCGAGGGCATCGTCGCCGACCTGCACGCCGCCGGGGCGCAGACCGGCGCCCACGACCAGCTCAAGACCGCGCCGCGCGGCTACCCCAAGGACCACCCGCGCATCGACCTGCTGCGGAACAAGGGGATCATCGGCTGGTGGGAGCACCCGCCCCGCCGCTGGCTGTCGACGCCCGCCGCTCGTGACCGCGTCACCGACGGCTGGCGTGCGCTCGGACCGCTCAACACCTGGTTGGAGGCCCACGTCCCCACGGGCTGACCCCGTTCGTTCTGTCAGACCTCACCGTCGATGTGGCGGGTGAGGTCGGACAGGAGCCCGAGGGGCGGCACTCCGCGCCGGTGTCACACCCCGGCCCTACGATGGGCCGGGCGATGCCGGGCCACGACGTTCCGCTGTTCGAGACCGCCGACGCGGAGGTCGGTCCCGACGGCGCGCCGCTGGCACCCTCGCCGGGCGTCGGTGCCGACGGTGCCATCCACGACCCCATCAGCGACCTGCTCGAGGGGCTCAACCCCGTGCAGTCCGACGCGGTCGTCCACGCCGAGGGGCCGCTGCTCGTGGTCGCCGGCGCCGGCTCGGGCAAGACCCGGGTGCTGACCCACCGCATCGCCCACCTCATCCGCGACCGCGGCGTCAGCCCGTTCGAGATCCTGGCCATCACGTTCACCAACAAGGCCGCGGACGAGATGAAGTCGCGGGTCGAGGCCCTCGTGGGGCCGGTCGCCCAGAAGATGTGGGTGTCGACGTTCCACTCGGCGTGCGTGCGCATCCTGCGACGCGACGCCGACAAGCTGGGCTTCCCCCGCCAGTTCACGATCTACGACCAGGCCGACGCCGTCCGCCTCACCAGCTACGTCATCCGTGACCTGGGGCTCGACTCCAAGCGGTTCCCGCCCCGGTCGATCCACGCCGCCATCAGCGCGGCCAAGAACGACGGGCTCGACGCCGAGGCCTACGTCGCCCGGGTCGGCAACATCTTCGAGCGCAAGATCGGCGACATCTTCACCGAGTACCAGACCCGGCTGGCCCGCGCGGGCTCGATGGACTTCGACGACCTGCTCGGCCAGGCCCTGCGGCTGATGCGCGAGCACCCCGACGTGCTGCAGCACTACCAGCGCCGGTTCAAGCACATCCTCGTCGACGAGTACCAGGACACGAACCGGGTCCAGAACGACCTCGTCCTCCTGCTCGCCGCCGATCATCGCAACATCTGCGTGGTCGGCGACCAGGACCAGTCGATCTACGCCTTCCGGGGCGCCGACATGCGGAACATCGTCGAGTTCGAGGACGCCTTCCCCGACACGACGGTCGTGCTGCTCGAGCAGAACTACCGGTCGACGCAGACCATCCTCGACGCGGCCAACGCGGTGATCGCCCACAACGTCGCCCGCAAGCCCAAGGAGCTGTGGACCGACCAGGGCACCGGCGATCCGATCGTCCGCTACCACGCCGACGACGAGGTCGACGAGGCGCAGTGGATCACCCGCGAGATCACCCGCCTGCACGGCTCGTCCGAGGCGGTCATCGGCGCGGGCACGGGGCCCGACGACGGCCTGAAGTGGGGCGACGTCGCCGTCTTCTACCGCACCAACGCGCAGAGCCGCGTGCTGGAAGAGCAGCTGATGCGGGCCGACATCCCCTACAAGGTGGTCGGGGGCACCCGGTTCTACGACCGGCGCGAGATCAAGGACGCCATCGCCTACATGCGGGCGGTGGTCAACCCGGTCGACGAGGTGTCGCTCAAGCGGGTCATCAACGAGCCCAAGCGGGGCGTGGGCGACACGTCGATCGGCAAGCTCGACGCCTGGGCCACCGCCCACGGCCTGTCGTTCATGGACGCCCTGCGGCGGGCCGACGACGCAGGGGTGAGCGGCAAGGCCACGCGGGGCATCGAGGCGTTCCTCACCCTGCTCGACGACGTGGCCGACCTGGCCGCCGGCAGCCCCGGTCCGCTGCTGCAGCAGCTGCTCGAGCGGTCGGGCTACCTCGACCAGCTCGAGGCCGAGCGCTCGATCGAGGCCGAGGGCCGGCTCGAGAACCTGGCCGAGCTCGTGGGCGCGGCCAACGAGGCCGAGACGGTCGACGAGTTCCTCGAGCAGATCAGCCTGGTGGCCGACACCGACGACCTCGACGACGACGCCACGTCCGTCACGCTCATGACGCTCCACTCGGCCAAGGGGCTCGAGTTCCCGGTCGTGTTCCTGATCGGGCTCGAGGACGGGATCTTCCCGCACCTCCGCTCGCTCACCGAGCCCGACCAGCTCGAAGAGGAGCGCCGCCTCGCCTACGTGGGGATCACCCGGGCTCGGCGGCGGCTGTACCTCACCCACGCGTGGAGCCGCACGCTGTTCGGCGGCACCCAGTACAACCCGCCCAGCCGGTTCCTCGACGAGATCCCGGCCGACCTGGTGCGCGACGTCGAGGGGCACCGCCGGGCCAGCCGCAGCGGTCGGGTGTACGGCGGCGGTGGCGGCGGCTGGCGCTCCGGTGGGGGCGGCGGCGATCGGGCGCTCCGGGTGGCGGCCGGCAAGGACCGCATCGTCGAGCGGGCGCTCGAGTCGTCGCGCAAGCCGTCCCGCAGCGGGGCCGAGGGGCTCGGGCTGAAGGTCGGTGACGACGTCCGGCACAACGTGTTCGGCGAGGGCGTGATCCTCGACATGAGCGGCAGCGGCGACAAGACCGAGGCGCTGGTCCGGTTCCCGGCGGTGGGCGAGAAGCGCCTGCTCCTGTCGTGGGCGCCGCTCGAGAAGCTCTGAGCCGCGGGGCGGCTGCCCCCAGCACCACGGCGAGCGCACACTTCGGTACCGTCAGCGGCGGAATGTCACGATTCGCTGGCGATCGTGTGTCGAAGGGACCGATCCGCCGCTGATGACGGTCTGAACGGGGAGGCCGTCGTTAGCCTGTCCCGACCCTCGGGGCGGCGGCGAGCCTGACAGCGCCGGGGCCCCACTCCTGGCGGAGGAGCGAACAGTGTCCGAGGAAGAGCACACCCCCCAGCACGTGGCGGGCGGCGGCGGGCCCAGCGAGCCCGGCGACCCCATCGAGCCGCGCCCGGGCGGCCGCTGGTCGGCCCCCCGCACCCGCGTGGCCGTGGTGGCCGGGGTGGCGGTCATGCTCGTGGCGGCGGGCGTGGGGATGAGCTCGGCGCTGTCCGGACCCGACGACGACACCGAGGCCAGCGGCACGACCGTCACCACCGAGCGCCCGACGACGACCACGACCGAGGCGACGACGACGACGGCGCCCACCACGACGACGACCGTCCCCGAGACGACCACGACACTCCCGCCCGAGACCACGACGACGCTGCCGCCGGCCCCCGAGGCCGACGGCACGCTCGAGCTCGGCGAGAGCGGCGACGCCGTGGCGGCGCTGCAGCAGCGGCTGGTCGACCTCGGGTACTGGATGGGCGAGCCCGACGGCACGTACGGCCAGCTCACCCGCCAGGCCGTCATGGCGTTCCAGAAGGTCGAGGGCCTCGGCCGCGACGGCGTCGCCGGCCCGGCGACGCAGGCCCAGCTGGCCGCGGCCGGGCGGCCCGCGCCCCGGGGTGGCGACGGGATCGAGATCGACCTCGCGCGCCAGGTCATCTTCATCGTGCAGGGCGGCCAGGTGCAGTGGGCCCTCAACACGTCGACGGGCAGCGGCGAGACCTACACGAGCTCGGCCGGCGGGTCGGCGCGGGCCGTGACGCCGCCGGGCAGCTTCCACGTCCAGCGCGAGGTCGACGGCATCCGCGAGGCGCCGCTCGGCACCCTGTACCGGCCGAAGTACTTCAACGGCGGCATCGCGGTGCACGGGTCGGGGAGCATCCCCGCCACGCCCGCGTCGCACGGCTGCGCCCGGGTCACCAACTCGGCGATGGACATGATCTGGGCCAGCGGGGCCATGGCCATCGGCACGCCCGTCACCGTCTACTGATCGTCCATCCCGGTCGTCCCGGCCTCGCGGGACCCGTGATCTGACAACTGTCTGGCGTGATTCTGTGGAGAATCACGTGGCGTCGGTCACAATACGGGGGTGCCCGGCGGTCCCGACCCTCGGGGATCGGTCCTCACGGCCACCGATCGGTGGCTCGTTGTGGCCGACGCGCTCGAGGGCGCCCTCCCCGTCCTGTACCGCTACGTGTACCGGGGCACCGGGGGCGACGCGGCGCTGACCGACGAGCTGACCACGGCCGCGTTCGTCGCCGCAGCCCGGGGGTTCGCGGCGGGCGACGACGACCGCATGGCGCTCGGCCCGCTCCACGACGCCGCTCGCGACGCCATGGCCCGCCGCGCCCGTGACACCCCGCAGGGCACCACACCGGCGGCCTCGGCGCCGCCGCGCCGGCGGAACCCGGGCACGCGCGGGGGCGCGGCGCGGGGGAGCGACGCGGCCGCGCTGCGTCGGCTCTCGTACCGGCAGCGGGTCGTCCTCGCCCTCCGGTACCACGACCACCTGCCGCTGGACGACCTCGCCGCGGTCCTGGCGACCGACACGGACACCGCGGCGCACGACGTCGACGAGGCACTCGATGCCTTCCTCGCGGCCGCACGTGGTCGTGGCGCCGGTCGTGGCGCCGGGTGGCGCGTGGCGGCGCGCCCGACGTCGACGACGGTGACCGCGTGCGAGAGCTGTTCGCGTCGCTCGACGCCCGCCCGACCGAGGCGTTCGTCGCGCGGTGTCGGGATCGGGTGCGTGACGAGGTCCGGGCGGGGGCGAGCGTGGCTCCGTCGACCACGGGCATTGCCGCCCCCGCGGCAGCCGGCCCACCGCCCGGTCCACCCGTCGCGCCCGCCGGTTCGCGGGCCGGTCTCCGTCCGGACGAGCCGCGGCCGGTCCACCCGGCACGAGCGGTCGCATCGGACGCGGATCCCGATCCCGGCGCGACGCTCCCGATCCGAGGACTGTCGAGCCCGTCGCCCCGCCCGGTCGTCGACCCCGCCGTGCCGCTCGCCACGACGGACGGCGACGATCCCGCCGAGCCGCTGTTCCCCCCGGCGCTCGGCGAGGCGCCGGGGCGGGGTCGGGTCCGGGTCCGGACCGGAGCCTCGCCGCGCACGTGGATGCTCCCGATCGTGGCCGTGACGGCCGTGGTCCTGCTGGCCCTGGTCCTGGCCGGGGGAAGCGGGGGCGGCCGCGACCGCGCCGCCGCCCCACCCGCCCCCGGGGCCACTCCCGGCGACGGGGTGGCGCGCGCCGGGGCGCCCGACGATCCGGCCTCCCGGCTGGTCGATGCGGTGGAGCTGGCCCCGGCCGCCGAGGTGGGCGGCGCGCCTCCGGCCCCGACGACGTCCGCCGAGGTCGTCACGCGCGTGCATCTCGGGCCCGGCGGCCCGTACATGAACGGGCCGTATGCACTCGACGCCGGGGACGAGGGGCTCTGGTCGGCGGCGGTCGGCGACGACGGCACGTGGCAGGCCGTCCGCATCGACCCGGCGACGGGTGCCGTGCTGGCCGAGGTCCGGATCCCGGGCCGCATCCCGTCCGACCGCAGCCACCACGGCATCGCCGTCAGCGGGGGGTACGTGTGGACGCCCGCCTTGCGTGACGGGATCTTCCGCATCGACGCCGCCACGAACACCCCGTCCGGGATCGTGGCGGTGTCCGGCGGCGTGGTCGGCGCGGCGATGGACGGTGGCGACGGGGCGGTGTGGGCCGTCGGCAACGACAGCGTCCTGCGGCGGATCGACGCCCGGACGACCGAGGTCACGTCGGCGGCGATGATCCCCGAGATGGGCCTCATGCCGACCGGGGTCGACCTCGCCTACGGCGGCGGGACGGTGTGGGTCACGGTGGCCGACGCCGGGCTCCGCCACATCATCGGCTTCGATCCGGCCACGCTCGATCGCCGGTACCACTACGTGCTCACCGCGCTCGGGCTGGTCGCCGACGCCTACGCCTTGGCGGCCGACGGCGATCGGGTCGTCATCACCGAGACCTGGCCCGGCGGGGTGACGGTGATCGACGGGGCCGCCGGGCGGGTCTTGGCGCAGCACCGGTTCGCCTCGGCCGGCATCGCGGTCGACGGCGACCGTGCCTGGGTCCTGTCGCCGCTCGACGGCCGGGCGACGGTCGTGTGGACCCGGACGGGCGAGCCGATCGCCTCGGCGGGCGTGCCACGCGGCGTCGAGAACATGGTGTCGACCGCCGAGGGCGGCGTGTGGGCCGCCATCCCGGGCACGGGCGAGCTCGTGCGCCTCCGCTTCGGCGGCTGACGGGGCCGCTCACCGTACCGGCGGCGCGACGTACTCGAAGTGGCCGGCATCGGGCACCAGCCACCGGCTGCCGTCGGTGAACCCCCACCGGGCGAACACGGTGACGAGCCGCGGATCCTGCACCGAGGCCAGGCCGGTCGGGTTCGCGCCCACGTTGAGGTCGACCGCGACGCCCCACGTGTGACGCGAGATGCCCGTGCCGCCCCTGGTCGTCCGCGGGTTCCAGCATCCGGCGAACCCGTCGGGGTCGACGAGCGCGGCCAGGTTGGCGTCGATGACATCGCGCAGCGCTCCGTCGAGCGCCTCGACGAGCAGGCGGTGGCACCGGGTGGTCCCGATGATCGGCAGGTCCACGGTCACCAGGTGCTCGGCCTGCCACGCCGGGTCCTGTTCGAAGCCGTCGCCGGGTGCCGCCCGGTAGGCGAACTCCCCGAAGCGCTGCTTGACGAGCACCTGCGGGAGCACGGCGTCTCCGTGACGCAGGAACGGCGTCTCGCCGGCGCCGCGGAAGCGCACGGCGCGGTCGGGCGGAAGGGTGGCGCGCAACCGCCCCACGAGCGCGGGCCGGTCACCGTCGTGGGACACCAGGACGTACCGGTCGGTGGTCACCCCCACGGTGGCTCCGGTCGCCCGGTCGACCGCCAGCTCGGCGCCGCCGATGGCGATGTCGCCGACGACCCCGGCCACGGTCACCACCTGACCCCCCGAGAGGGTGAGCGTGCCGCCGGGGCCGAGGCCGCGCAGCTCTGCCGACGTGGCGCCGAGCAACGCCTGGCCGGGGCCGAGCGCCGGCGACGGCGGCCCGGTCGCTCCCGCCGGCGAACGCCGCGTGGGCGCTCGGGTCGATCGCCACCGCCTCGAGCGGGATCGCCCAGCCGACCGCCGGGGAGTCGACCACCGCGCCGCCCGCGGTGTGCGACTGGACGAGGTCGACGGTCCCTGCGGCCACGACGGAGGTCGCGCCGACGTCGGGATCGGAGGCCGCCGCGGTGGCCAGAGCCGTGTCGAGGGCGCCGGGTGTCCAAGCCAGGAGCACCGACGGGGCGTTCGGCACGGGCACCGCAGGTGGTGTGGGCGGCGCCGTGGTCGGTGGGCGTCGGCCGCGCCTCGGACCCGGCGTCCTGGGCACGCGCCATCGCCAGGGCCCCGACGACGAGGCCGAGAACGGCGGCGCAGGCGACCGCGGCGGCGGCTCCGACCCGGCGCACCGATGGGGCGCGACGGCTCACGTCGGCTCCAGGCGTGCCGCGACCGTCGCCAGCTCGCCGAGGGTCAACGACGGGCTGCGCAGGGTGCACACCACGCCGTGCTCGACCCATGCGAGGTCACCCTCGGACGGGCTGTAGCGCCCGACGACCCCCCGCACCTCCACGCCGAACTCGTCGCCCGCGGCCGGCGGGGGCAGTGCCGTCCCGCGGCGCTGGGTGAGCACGAACGCCCTGTCTCCCGGTCCCGAGCGGGCCTCGATCACGGAGGTTCCGCCGCCATCGTCGGGCACCACCCGCAGCGCCGGCGGACCGAAGCCGTCGACGGCGTCGGCAACCAGGCGGCCGGAAAGAGCGGCGTCTGCCGCGCCCGTGTCGGCGGTGCGCGCCTCGGCCCAGCCGGCGGGGACGGCCACGCCGACCACGCCGAGGTCCGCGGCGATGGTCCGCAGCTCGTCGGGCCGCAGGGTGCCCCCCACGACGACGTCGAGGCCGGCGGCGTGCACCGCGATCCGGCGGCCGTCGCCGCTGGCGTAGCCCTGCCCGGCGTCGCCCAGGTCGACCGGGGCGACGTCGGCCCCCAGGCCGCCGAACAGCCGGCCACCGGACCACGCCGCCGTCGCCCGCACGGTGAACCACGCCCGGCCGTCGCTCCAGGCCCGCACGCCCACCGGGGGGCCTCCGGACGTGATGACCGTGCCCGCCCGGTACGGCGCGAACCCTGTCGGCACGGCGGCGGGCGTCGGGACCGGGACGGACGGCTCCTCGCCGTCCGGCGCGGGGCGGAACCCGGCGTCGACGGACGCGTCGGCCTCCACCTCCGGCACGGTGGGTGCCGGGGTCCGGGACCCGTTGATGCGCATGGAGGTCGCCTCGACCCGCACCACCACGTCGCCGGGCGCCTCGCTCCGGCCGGCGGCTGCGGCCCACGCGGTCCGGCCGGGATCGTCGCCGGCGCGGACCTCCAGTGCCAGGGGCACGAGGTGATCGACGTCGAGCCACAGGTCGACGGTGTCCCCCGGGTGGACCGGCCGCAGGTCGACGGCGGCCGACAAGCCGTCGAGCAGGCCTGCCACCTGGGCGGCGGTGACCAAGATGCCGACGGCACGGTGACCGGCCAGTGTCCTGTCTCCGACCCCGGCGGGAGCGGAGGCGAGGAGGAAGGCGTCGGCCGGGACCACCAGCTCCAGCGGGACCGGCGCCGCCTCCGAGAACGGCTCCCGTCCGATGATGGCCTGCGACCAGCGCACGGGCTCGGCCGGGCAGCGGACCAGCCCGGCAGCGGGGGAGCACTGCCGGGCCGCCTCGTGCCACCAGCGGTCCCCGTCCACGACGAGGGCGCCCCCGGCGCGCGCCGCGGCCGGAACGCCGGCGGTCGTCTCCTGCACGTGGAGCGCCAGCGCCTCGGGGGCGCGGTAGGTCAGGTCGGCGGCGAACGTGCGGCCGCCGGTGCCCGGCTCGGTCACCGTGTAGCGGGCCTCGACCGCGGTGACGTCGGCCTGGCCGGCCACCACGCGCCCGGGGACGTCGGCCGCCGCGGGCGAGCGTGGATCGGTGTCGAGGCCGACGAACGTGGCGCCCGCCACGAAGCCCGCCACGGCCGCCGCCGCGGCGGCCACCACCGCGCGTCGCCGCGAGGGGCGGCGGGTCGGCCCCGGACACACGGTCGCGGGGGCGCTCTCGGGGGACGGCGCCATCGTGGACGACGGCCCTTCGTGCACCAGCAGGGCGACCACGGCCGGGCCGAGGTCGGGGGCGCGGTCGACCGCCTCGATGCGCAGCTGCGCCCGCACCTCCTGGACGGCGGCGGCGAACCGCCGGCAGTCCGGGCAGGAGCCGAGGTGGTCCTCCACATCGCGGGCCACCACGTCCGGGGCCTCACCGTCGGCGAGCAGCGACACGCCGAGGCGGGCGTCGTCACACCTCATCGCCCGCCTCCTCGTCCCGGGCCGGCGCCGCGGCCTCGCCATCCCCGGCGAGAGCCCAGTTCGCCAGCCGAACGCGGGCCCCGAACACCCGGCTCTTGACGGTGCCCACGGGGACCCCGAGCACGGTCGCGGCCTCGGCGTAGCGGATCCCCAGCACCTCGACGAGCAGGAGCGCCTCGCGCTGGTCGACCGGCAGGGTGGCCAGCGCGGCGTCGATCTCGACCCGCGCCACCGCCGGCCCGTCGACCGTGGCCGGGAGGGCCCGAGCGCTCCGCACCATCCGGTCGTCCCGCGCCCGGCGCCGCAGCTCGTCCAGACCGGCGTTGCGAGCGATCTGGAACACCCACGTGGAGAACCGGGCCCGGAAGGCGTAGGACGGCAGACGGCGGTAGACCCGGAGGAACGTCTCCTGGGCCACGTCCTCCGCCGCCGTAGGGTCCCCCAGCAGCCGGCGGAGGTAGCGCCACACGCTCTGCTGGTGCTGGCGCACGATCTGCTCGAAGGCGCGCACGTCCCCGGCCATGGCCGCACGGATGAGCACCGGGTCGGTTTCCTGCACGCGCCGCTCCCCGGTCACCGGAACCGGCGGGCCGGCCCGGGACCGTGGTCACGGTGGCGTGCGGCGCCCACGAAGTCCAGCGCCCCGAACGCTCGGCCTCCGAGCCCCCACGCCTGCCGCACCTCACAGCCGGATCGTCGACGCGTGCCGGACACCGGCCCGGGCGAGATCGTCCGCGTCGCCGCCCGGCGCGGCCGCGGCCCCGTCGGCGTCGACGGCGTCGTCGGGATCGGGGCCGGTGGGCATGGGCGTGAGCGACACCGGGGCCGCGGCCGCCGGACGACGCCGCGCCCGCGTCCGCCGCCGGCCAGACCAGGCCAGGGCGGCCGCGGCCCCCGCCACCAGCACGGTGACTTCGCCCGCCACCCACCAAGCGGCGGAGCGGTCGTCGCCGGCCGGCGTGTTCGTCTCGGCGTCCGCCTCGGTCGCCCCGGAGCCGGCCGTGGCGCTCTGTTGTACCCGGGCGGGCGCGGGCGCCGACGAGGCCGGCGGGGCGGCGGCCGGCGACGGCGCCACGGGCGGCGGCGCGTCCGTCACGAGCGGGATCTCCCCGGCTCGGACCTCTGCCGCCGTGATCGACCCGCCCGACGGCAGCTGCAGCAGGGCGTCGTCCTCGAGCCACCGGATGGCCGGGTCGTCGAGCGGCCAGTCGCGCACCACCGGCGACGCAGGGTCGGGGTCGACGCCGACGTGGATCCAGCTGTTCATGAAGTTGCCTATGCCGTGGGTGCACGGGTCGTTGCAGAACAGCACCTCGTAGGACTCGTCGGGCAGGGCCGGGGGCAGGTCGAAGGTCACACCGAGCCGCACGTCCTCGACGTAGGCGGCCGGCACGCCCACGTCCTCGAGGATCACCGGGGCCATGCGCAGATCCGTGCGGTGGACCCCCGGCCAGGCCGGGAGCTCGGTCAGCGCGTCGGCCTCCGCTGCCGCGGGGTCGACGCGCAGCCAGGCGTAGAACGGTCCTGAAGCTTGCAGGGCGTCAGCCGCACCGCTGCCGTAACCGATCAGCGTGACCCGCTGGCCGGCCTCGTAGCGGTCACGAGCGGGATGCACCCAGTCGCCCCCGCCGGCCCCGGTCGGCGTGCCCGACGCCAGGACCAGAGCGGTCGCCGCCGCGACCGCGGCCGCCAGGCCCGTCGTCATCCGTGTGCGCGTCCAGGGCATGTCCCACCTCCGTCGTCTCCACCCATGAGACGTCCGGGAGGTGCAGATGGTTCAGGGGACGTCCGAACGGGCGTCCGCGGGGCTCAGTCCACCGTGGTCGACGAGCGGTCGGCGGCGTTGAGGTCGACGTCGAGGTTGCCGTCGGCGTCCACCGTCACCGGATAGGTGGGCAGGCCCTCGCCGTCGGGCGGGAACTCGCGCCCGTCGCACTCGTCGGTGACCTCGCCGTCGGGGTCGAGGAGGAGGAACACCTGGTCGCCCCGGTCCCAGCGGATCGAGCACTCCCGTGACACCCCGGCCGGCCGGGCTGCGAGGGCGATCCACCCCGACTCGGGGTCGCCGCCGAGGTGCTGCAGGTAGATGTCGCGGTCGCCGCCCGCGGTGTCCGCGTAGAGGATGGGGCCGCGCTCGGCGACCTCCTCGGCGGCCGCCTCGGCGTCCTGCTGCGAGAACGTGTCGGTGCCCAGACGCACGTCCACCCGGCCCTGGCTCGCCATGCGGGCGACGAGGAAGGCGATGCCCAGCGCCAGCACGACGCCCGCGCCCGCCACGAGCAGCGCCTTCCCCGCGTGGCCGCGGCTCTGCTCGACCGGGCTCATCGCTCCGAAGAGCTGGACTTGGGAGGCGTCACGACCACGCCCGTAGTATCGCCATCCGGCGCCGCCCCTCACGAAACGGCGCATCCGACCCAGCACAGGGAGCCCCGCCCTTGGACCTGTACGAATACCAAGGCAAGCAGTTCTTCGCCCGCTACGGCATCCCGGTCAGCCCGGGCGAGGCCGTCACGACGGTCGACGACGCCGTCGCCGCCGCCGAGCGCATCGGCTACCCCGTCGTGGTCAAGGCGCAGGTGCAGGTCGGCGGCCGCGGCAAGGCGGGCGGCATCAAGCTCGCCAACGACGCCGCCGAGACCCGCACCCACGCCGGGAACATCCTGGGCATGGACATCAAGGGCCACACCGTCGAGACCGTGTGGATCGAGCTCGCGTCCGACATCGCCGAGGAGTACTACGCCAGCTTCACGCTCGACCGCTCGGCCAAGAAGCACCTCGGCATGCTGTCGGCCCAGGGCGGCGTCGAGATCGAGGCCGTGGCGGCCGAGGATCCCGACGCCATCGCCAAGATCTGGGTCGACCCCGTCGACGGGTTGACCGAGGAGCGGGCCCGGGCCTGGGTCGAGGCGGCCCAGCTCAACCCCCAGGCCACCGACGGCGCGGTCGACATCCTGCTGAAGCTGTACAACGCCTACGTCGAGGGCGACGCCGACCTGGTCGAGATCAACCCGTTGATCCTCAAGCCGACCGGCGAGGTCCACGCTCTCGACGCCAAGGTCACGCTCGACGGCAACTCGACGTTCCGCCACGAGGACTACGAGGAGTACGAGGCCACGCAGGTCCGCGACGAGCGCGAACAGGCCGCCCACGACAAGGGCCTGCAGTACGTCGGGCTCGACGGGTTCGTCGGCGTCATCGCCAACGGCGCCGGGCTCGCCATGTCCACGGTCGACATCGTGAACCAGGTGGGCGGCGAGCCGGCCAACTTCCTCGACATCGGCGGCGGCGCCTCGGCCGAGGTCATGGCCGGCGCCCTCGAGGTCATCAACAACGACCCGAAGGTCCGCTCGATCTTCATCAACATCTTCGGCGGCATCACCAAGGGCGAAGAGGTGGCCAACGGCATCGTGACCGCCCTCGGCCGGGTGCAGATCGACGTGCCGATCGTGATCCGCCTCGACGGCACCAACGCCGACCTCGGGCGCGAGATCCTCGAGCCGCACCTGTCCGACAAGCTCCAGATGCAGCCGACCATGGTCGACGCGGCCGAGACCGTCGTCGCCCTGGCGGGGAAGGCCTGAGAACGTGAGCGAACGAAGTGAGCGAACCATGAGCAGGGTCGTTACCCGGCGAAGCCGCCTGCGAGCCGACGCAGGAGGCGAGCGATGAGCATCTTCGTCGACGAGAACACCAAGGTCGTCTACCAGGGCCTCACCGGCAGCCAGGGCCGCTTCTACGGCCTGTTGAACCGCGAGTACGGCACCCAGGTGGTCGCCGGCACCAACCCCAAGAAGGCCGGCACCGACGTCGAGGGCATCCCCGTCTACGCCACGGTGGGCGAGGCGGTCGAGGCCACCGGCGCCACCGCCAGCTGCATCTTCATCCCCGCCCCCGGCGTGAAGTCCGCGGTGATGGAGGCCGCCGAGGGCGGCGTGACGTTCATCGTCGCCATCACCGAGGGCGTGCCGGCCCAGGACGAGGCCTGGTTCTTCAACAAGCTCAAGCGCGACTTCCCCGAGGTGCAGCTGCTCGGGCCGAACTGCCCCGGCATCATCAGCCCCGGCAAGTGCAACATCGGCATCACGGCGGGCCACATCGCCAAGGCCCCGGTCGAGGGCGAGAAGACGGTCGGCATCGTCAGCCGGTCGGGCACGCTCACCTATCAGGCGCTCTACGAGCTCAAGCTCAACGACATCGGCGTGTCGACCTGCGTCGGCATCGGCGGCGACCCGGTGCCGGGCACGTCGTTCATCGACTGCCTCGAGCGCTTCCAGGACGACCCCCAGACCGACGCCGTGATGATGATCGGCGAGATCGGTGGCTCCGCCGAGGAGGAGGCCGCCGACTTCATCGCCTCGAAGATGTCGAAGCCGGTCGTCAGCTACATCGCCGGGGTCACCGCCCCGCCCGGCAAGAAGATGGGCCACGCCGGCGCCATCGTCTCGGGCGGCAAGGGCACGGCCCAGGCCAAGATGGACGCCCTGCGCGCCGCGGGCGCCGAGGTCGGCCTCAACCCGACCGAGGCCGGCCGCCTGATGGTCGAGGTCGTCAAGGGCCTCTGACCCGACCCGCCGCCCCGGCGGCGATCCTGAACCGGCGCCCGCCCGCCTGGCATGGCCAGGCGAACGGGCGCCGGTTGCGCGTCAGGGCACCGGGTCAGGCGGGTGGTGTCGGCCCGTCGCCAGGCGGTTCGGGCGCCGGCGGCTCCGGCGCGGCCGTGGGTGCCTCGGGAGCTGGTGCCTGTGCTGGTGGCGCGGGGGCCGGTGCCTCGGGGGCCGGAGCCTCGGGGGCCGGTGCCTGTGCTGGTGCCGCGGGGGCGGGCGGCGCGGGCGGGGGTGGCGGGGGCGGGGGCGCATGTCGCGGATCCGCGAACGGCGGGACGCCCGCGGGCGGTCCGGCCCACGGTCCCGCGGCGGTGGGCGGTCCGGCCCACGGTCCCGGGGCCCCACCGGCCGGCGGTCCGGACCAGGGGCCCACGGCGGTACCGGCGGGCGCGGTGCGCACCTGCTTGCCGGCCTGCGACCAGCGCGGGAACGACGACGGCCCGGGCGCGGTCTGCGGCGGCTCGCCGGTCGACACGTGCAACACCTGCGCCAACGCCGCGATGGCCGCCCCGAGGACGAACAGGGCGGTGCCGAAGCTGGTGGGGCTGGCCTCCTCCATCGAGTCGGCGAGGACGATCAGCGCACCGAGACCGATCTCGACCGCACCGATGATGGTGGTCAGGCGGCGGCCCCCGACGGCGCCGATCCTGGAGACGAGCACGCCGACGATGACGAGGACGAGGCCCAGGCCCGCCGCGCCGAGGTCGTCGGACAGCGTGAAGATGCCGGTGATGAGAGCGATGTGCCCGGCGACGACGAAGGGGGTGGCCGTTCCCACCAGGTGTCGCCGGTCGAACAGCCGGGCGAACGTGAGGTAGGCGGCCCCGAAGGCCACGGAGAGCCAGCCGATCGTCGTGGCGCTCGGGTCGTCGCTCGCGACGTCGAACTCCTCGTCGAACTCACCGCCGCCGAAGCCCTCGTCGAACCCGCCGCCGCCGAGATCCTCGTCGAACTCGTCGAACTCGCCGCCCCCGAAGTCCTCCGCGAACGGGTCCTCGACGATGTTCGGCTCGAACGTCTCGGCGAACCGGCCCGAGGCGAACGGGTCCTCGATCACCTGCAGGACGAACAGCCAGGCGAAGGCGAGGGCGAACCCCAACAGCACCGGCCGGCCCTTCCCCGGTCCGATCAGGTACGACAGCCCCCACACGAGCGCCGGGAGACCGAGGAAGGCCTCGATCGAGAACGGGGGCACGTCGTCGATGTCGATCGTCAGGAACAGCGCCAGCGCCGGCAGCCCCAGGATCACGGCGGTGACCCCGGCGCTGGCGGCCGGCGCGTCGCGCAGCAGTTGCATCAGCGCGTAGCCGGCCAGCACGACGAGCAGGCACAGGATGATGCCCGGCACGTTCGAGCCGTCGTTGCCGGTCTCGCCGTCCTGCGCGTCCCCCGAGATGAGGAACAGCCCGACGACCGCCAACGCGCAGCCCACCGCAGCGATCGCCACCCACATCCGCGGCTCTGCTCGTCGCTGCGCCCGCGCGTCGTTCCCCAGGATTCCCCCGCCGTTCACTGCCATCGGCACACAGTACGGCCGCCGTGGGACCCGTCGTGACGCGGCCCGGCGCCACATTCGCAGGCGCAGACGCGACGAGGCCCCGCCGCAGCGGGGCCTCGTGACTCAGGTCGGTCTCAGGTCGGTCGCCGAGGTGACCGGCGATCGGGCGACGTCAGAACGCCGAGCCACCCGGGGGCGGCGGCGGGTTGCCGCCGGGGGGCGGCGGGGGGAACCCGCCATCGGCGTAGCCGGGGGCCGACTCGACCTCGGGCTCGTTGCTCTTCAGGAAGCCACCGGCGCCGACGCCGAGCGCGGCCAGCAGTGCGACCCACAGGCCCCACATGCGGTCGAGGTCGACCTCGAAGCCGCCCGAGCCCTCGGACGAGCCGATGATGACCCGCAGCACGAGCAGCACGGCCACGACGCCACCGGCGATGAGGAACACCTGGCTCCACGGCAGCGGAGGCTTGGGCAGCTGCGGTGGTCGTGAACCGCGTGATGTAGATCACGACGACCATGGCGATGACGATCAGCAGCGGCAGCCATCCGGTGAGGAAGTAGTCGAAGCCGTTGTTCGACGCGCTGCCGAACTCACCGAAGTCCAAGCCCCACCAGGGCAGGAACATCGAGATGAGGAAAAGGATGCCCGAGCCGGCGATGACCTTGTCGCCGGTCGAGAGCTTGTTCAGATCCATGGAAATATTCCGCCTCTACGGAGATGGTGATGTGTGTCGATGCCGGCGGGCGCGCCGCCGGGGCCAACCCCTGGGGCGGCGTCCGTCACCGCTAGCATCGGCCCGATGCCCCTAGCTCGACTCGCAGTGCTCGCTTCGGGCAGCGGCACCCTACTGCACGCCATGTTGGGGGAGGGGCTCGCGGTCGCCGTGGTCGTCGCCGACCGGCCCTGCCGGGCGCTCGACATCGCCGCCGAGCACGCCGTCCCCAGTGAGCTCGTCGAGCGCACCGAGTGGGGGCCGGGCTTCGACCGCGCCGCCTACGGGGAGCGGCTCGTGAAGGTCCTGCAGGCGCACCGCGTCGATCTCGTGGCCATGGCCGGGTTCGGCACGGTGGTCCCGTCGCTGCCGGCCGCGTTCCCGGGCCGCGTGCTGAACACCCACCCCGCGCTGCTGCCCGCGTTCAAGGGCTGGCACGCGGTCCGCGAGGCGCTGGCGCTCGGGGTCAAGGTCACCGGCACGACGGTCCACGTCGCCACCGAAGAGGTCGACGACGGGCCGATCCTGGCGCAGGAGGCCGTCCCCGTCCTGCCCGGCGACACCGAGGACACCCTGCACGAGCGCATCAAGCAGGTCGAGCGCCGGCTCTACCCCGCCACCATCCGTCAGTTCATCGAGGAGAACTTCTAGGTGCACCCCCGCATGAGGGCCCTGCTCTCCGTCTACGACAAGTCCGGCATCGTCGAGCTCGCCCGCGAGCTGGCCGACCTCGGGGTCGACCTGGTGTCGTCGGGCGGCACCGCGGGCGCCCTGCGCGACGCCGGCCTGACCGTGACCGACCTGTCCGAGCTCACGGGGTTCGACCCGATCCTCGGGCACCGGGTCGTCACGCTGCACCCCAAGGTGCACGGGGGCATCCTCGCCGACCCGTCCGACCCCGCCCACCAGGCCGACATGGCCGCGCAGGGCATCGAGCCGTTCGACCTCGTGGTCGTCAACGTCTACCCGTTCGGCATCGACGTCGCCGACTTCGCCCACGGCGGAGCGGGCGCCGAGGACGTGATCGACATCGGCGGCCCGGCCATGATCCGCGCCGCGGCCAAGAACCACGCCTCGGTCGCCGTGCTCACCGACCCCGCCGACTACCCCGTGGTCCTCGACGAGCTGCGGGCCGACGGGCGGGTCAGCGCGGCCACGCGCCGCCGCCTGGCGCGCACGGCGTTCGCCCTGACCGCCGCGTACGACGCCGCGGTGGCGGCCTGGTTCGACGAGCCCGTCCCGCCCACCGCCACCGGCGAAGAGCCCGCAGCCGGGGCCACGACCGCCGAGCCCGAGGCGGCCGACCACGCCCGTCCCGAGCTGCCGGCGTCGGTCCACCTGGCCTACCGCCGCGAGCCGCTGGCCCTCCGCTACGGCGAGAACCCCCACCAGCGGGCGGCGCTGTACCGCGCCACCGGCGGCACGGGGGTGTCGGCGGGCGATCCCGAGCCCTGGTGGGCCACGATGACCCAGCACGGCGGCCTGGCGCTGAGCTACCTCAACCTCTACGACGCCGACGCGGCCTGGCTGCTGGTCCACGACCTCGCGTCACGGTTCGGCCGGCCGGCCGCGGCGATCATCAAGCACGCCAACCCCTGCGGCGCCGCGGTGGCCGACACCCTGGCCGACGCCTACCAGCACGCCTTCGAGTGCGACGAGCGCTCGGCGTTCGGGGGGATCGTGGCGGTCAGCCGCGAGGTCGACGAGGCGACGGTCGAGCGGATGGTGGCCGCCGCCCAGGCCGACGTGGTCATCGCCCCGTCCTACGCCCCGGGCGCCGTCGAGGCGCTGGCCGCCAAGCGGAAGAACACGCGCATCCTCGAGGCCGCGCCGCCGGCGCCGGCCGCCTGGCACCTCCGCCCGATCAGCGGTGGCCTCCTCCTCCAGGACCCACACGGCTTCGCGGCGCAGCGGTCCGACTGGCGGGTCGTGACGCAGCGGCAGCCGACCGAGGCCGAGATGGACGACGCCGAGCTGGCCTGGCGCCTGTGCGGCTGGGTGAGGTCGAACGCCATCGTGCTGGTCAAGGACGGCACGGCCTGGGGCATCGGGGCCGGCCAGCAGAACCGGGTCGAGTCGGGCGAGCTGGCCGCGGCCAAGGCCGCGGGTCGGGCCGAGGGCGGGGCGTGCGCCAGCGACGCGTTCTACCCGTTCCCCGACGGCATCGAGGCGGCCGCGGCCGCCGGCGTGGCGGTCATCATCCAGCCCGGCGGGTCGGTGCGCGACGAGGCCAACACCACGCGCGCCGACGAGCTGGGCGTGGCGATGGTCTTCACCGGCGAGCGCCACTTCCTCCACTGAGCCGAGAGTCGCGTGTCCCCCGCGGAATTGGCCGCTGGAGTGGCCGATCTCGCGGGGGAAATCCGGTTCAGGCGGTGAGCACCAGCGGCTTGCCCTGGGTGACGACGATCGTGTGCTCGAACTGGGCGGACAGGCTGCGGTCGGGCGTGCGCAGGGTCCAGCCGTCGGCGTCCTCGTACGCCATGGTCGCCCCGGTCGACAGGAACGGCTCGACCGCCAGGACCAGGCCCTCCCACAGCACGGTCGGGTCGTCGGGGTCCTCGACGCTGGGCACGCTCGGCGCCTCGTGCAGGAACCCGCCGACGCCGTGCCCGCACAGGTTGGCGATGACCGAGAACCCCCGCCGCCGGGCCGTGCGCTCGACCGCTCGGCCGATGTGGCGCAGGGGCCGGCCGGCCCGGGCCGCGTTCATGGCCGCGCCCTGGGCCTCGCGCGTGGCGGCCACCAGGCGCCGGGCCACGGGATCGATCGACTCGGCGGGGCCGACGGGGGCGCTGGCACCCGTGTCGGCCCAGTAGCCGTCGAGCTCGGCCGACACGTCGACGTTCACCAGATCGCCGGCCCGGAGGACCCGGGAGGGGGAGGGGATGCCGTGGGCGGCCTCGTCGTTCACGCTCACGCACGTGGCGGCCGGGAAGCCGGCGGCGAGCTGGGGGGCCGAGCGCGCCCCGTGGCCCCGGAGGACCGCTCGGCCGACGGCGTCGAGGTCGGCGGTGGTCACGCCCGGGGCCGCCGCGGCCAGCATGGCGTCGCGGGCCTCGGCGACCGCCCGCCCCGCCCGCTCCAGCCCCTGCAGGTCGTCCTCACCGTCGATCGTCATGCCCCGAACGCTAGACACGATCAGTTGCCTCCGACGGGCCGGGACGGGACCCATTGCGGCGGTGGGCCCCGGGTGGAACCCGTTGCCTCGGGACACCGCCGCCCACCGCGGCACAATGGGCAGGTGACCGCACAACTGCTCGCCGGAGCCCCCGTCGCCGAGGCCGTGTTGGACGACGTCGCCGAGCGCGTGGCCGCCCTGCGCGAGCGGGGCAGGTCCGTGGGCCTCGGCACCATCCTCGTGGGCGACGACGCCGCCTCGGCGGGGTACGTCCGCAAGAAGCACGAGACGTGCGAGCGGGTCGGCATCCTGAGCCAGCACATCGACGTCCCCGGCGACGGCACGCAGGCCGACCTCCTCGCCGCCGTCGACCGCTTCAACGCGGACCCGGCCGTCGACGCCTACCTCATCCAGCACCCGGTCCCACCGCAGTTCGACTTCAACGCCGCCCTGGGGGCCATCGACCCCGACAAGGACGGCGACGGCCTGCACCCCGTGAGCCTGGGCAAGCTCGTGCTGCAGGAGGAGGGGCCGGTGCCGGCGACCCCGGCGGGCATCCAGGCGATGTTCGTGCACTACGGCATCGACATCGCGGGCAGGCACGTCGTCATCGTCGGGCGGGGCCCCACGCTCGGCCGCCCCCTGTCGCTGCTGCTCACCCTCAAGCAGGCCGGCGCCAACGCCGCGGTCACCGTCGTCCACACCGGCGTGCCCGACATGGCGGCCTACACGCGCCAGGCCGACGTGGTCGTGGCCGCGGTCGGCTCGCCGTCGATCGTCACGGCCGACATGGTGCGACCAGGGGCGATCGTGGTCAGCGGCGGGGTGAGCTGGGAGGGGCGCAAGCTGCTGCCCGACGTCGACGAGGCGGTCGGCGACGTGGCCTCGTGGATCACACCCCGCCTCGGCGGGGTCGGTCCGACGACCGTGGCCATGCTGCTGCGCAACACCGTCGAGGCCGCCGAGCGGACGGCGAAGAGTGCAACGGGCTAACCTCGTTGCGGCTCGGGCCGACATGGGTGGTGCTGGATGCACTCGGCCTGATGACGAGACGCCACGTTGTTCGATCGCGGCGTCGTCGATTCATCGAGGAGTGAACCCATGACCACCGCGCCTCCGGGACAGAAGGTCCCCGACCTGTTGGCCGCCGGCCCGACCCTGAGCTTCGAGTTCTTCCCGCCGAAGACCGACGAGGCCGAGCGCCAGCTCGAGAAGGCCATCCACGAGCTCGCCCCCCTGGACCCGTCGTTCGTGTCGGTCACCTACGGCGCCGGCGGATCGACCCGCGAGCGCACCCGCGACATCGTCGTCCAGGTCAACGACACGCAGCCGTTCCCGGCCATGCCCCACCTGACCTGCTCGGGGCACACCCGCGACCAGATCACCGGGCTGCTGGACGAGTACGCCGCGGCCGGCATCCACAACATCCTGGCCCTGGCCGGAGACCCGCCCGCCGACGGCAGCGATCCCGGCGGCGACTTCACCTACGCCACCGAGCTGGTCGAGATGGTGCGCGACCACCCCGGCGACTTCGCCGTCGGCGTCGCCGCCCATCCCGAGCTGCACCCCCGCTCGGCGGGCGACCGCGAGGCCGACCGCCTCTGGCTCGCCGCCAAGCTGGCCCTGGCCGACTTCGCCATCACCCAGTTCTTCTTCGAGGCCGACGACTACCTGCGGATGGTCGACGAGCTGGCCGTGCTCGGCTCCTCGACCCCCGTGCTCCCGGGCATCATGCCGCCGGGCGCCACCCCCCTGTCCGGCCTGATGCGGATGGCGGGCATGAACGGCTCGGTCGTCCCGGTCCCGCTGCTCGAGCGACTCGAGGCTGCGGGCGACGACGTCGAGGCCCGCCGAGCCATCGGCGTCGAGGTGGCCACCGACCTGTCGCAGCGCCTCCTCGACGCCGGGGCACCGGGGCTGCACCTCTACGCCCTCAACCGGTCCGAGGTGGCTCGCCGCATCGTCGACGAGCTCGGCATCCGCCCGCGGGGCTGACCCCGCCGAACGGCCCCGGCCGGTCACCCGGGCACCCGGCGACGGGCACTACCCTCGGCTCGCCGGCCTTGGGTGTCACACCCCGTCTCTAGCGTGTCCGGCATGGCAGCGAGAGGGTTGCAGGTGGCAGACGGCGTGGCTCACGGCAAGGCGCGCAGGCGGGCGCCGACGGCGACGTCGGCGTTCGGGGTGTCCCGCCGCGAGAACCACGACTCGGCCGGCTTCTACAAGCGGTTCGCCGCCCCGGTGCTCTCCGAAGACGCCACTGTCCGTCCCCCCGGCGTCGTCGACGAGGTCTATCTGGGCGACGCCCGCTCGATGGATCGCGTGCAGCCCTCGTCGGTGGCGCTGGTCGTGACGTCACCCCCGTACTTCGCCGGCAAGCAGTACGAGGAGGAGCTCGGGGCAGAGGGCATCCCGGCGTCGTACACCGAGTACGTGGCGCTGCTCGAGGCGGTGTTCGCCGAGTGCGTGGCCAAGCTCGAGCCGGGCGGCCGCATCGCCGTCAACGTGGCCAACCTCGGTCGCAAGCCCTACCGGTCGCTGTCGGCCGACGTGATCGGCATCCTGCAGGACCGCCTGGGCCTGCTCCTGCGGGGCGAGGTCGTGTGGCGCAAGGCCCGGGGCGCCGGGGGCAACTGCGCCTGGGGCTCGTTCCGCAGCCCGGCCAACCCGGTCCTGCGCGACCTCACCGAGCGGGTCGTCGTGGCGTCGAAGGGCCGGTTCGACCGGGCCCGTCCCCGGGTCCAGCGCGAGCGCGAGGGCCTGCCCCACCGGGCGACCACGACGGCCGACGAGTTCATGGAGGCCACGCTCGACGTGTGGGAGCTGGCCCCCGAGAGCGCCACGCGCGTCGGGCACCCCGCCCCGTTCCCGGTCGAGCTGCCCCAGCGCTTCGTCGAGCTCTACACCTACGCGGGCGACGTGGTACTCGACCCGTTCATGGGCTCGGGGTCGACCGCGGTCGCCGCGGTGCGCACGGGCCGCCACTTCCTCGGCTACGACACCGACCCCGCCTACGTCGAGGCCTCCCGCGCCCGGGTGGCCGCCGAGCGCGAGCGGGTGCTGGCCCCGGGCGGGGTGTCGGGTCCGGTCGGCGACAAGGCGGTCGACCGCGGCCGCCGAGCTGCTCACCGCGGCGGGCTTCACGGTCGACACGCGCTCCAAGCGCAAGGCGGGCGGCGTCGACGTCACCGCGATCGCCACCGATCCGGCCGGGCGCGAATGGCTGGTCGACGTCGTCGGCGGGTTCACGATCGGGCGTCCGGGCCTCCGCCGCACCGACGTGCTCGAACGCACGCTGGGGCGGGCGGCGCGGCTGTCCGGTCTGGGGGCGCGGCGTCTCCTCGTCCTCGCCACCGACGTTCCCGGCGAGCGCACGCCCGGCGGGCGGGCGCTCGCCGACGCCCGTGGCCGGCTGTTCGTCGACGTCGTCCCTGTCGACCGGCCCGATCCGGCCAGCGATGCGGTCGTCGAGCGGCTTCGGGGCTACGCGCAGGCACAGCTCGATGCCGGCGACGACGCCGTGCCCCCACCGATCGGCCCGCTGATCGCCGGCGACTGAGTCCGCCCGGACGCCGCCCTCGTGCCCGCCGACCGCACCGAGATCACCGAGATCGTCACCGGGCTGGCGATGTTCGGCGCTGCCGACCCGGCGGCCGCGCTGGCCGCACCCCCGCCGGCGTTCGGTGGCGTGCGCGCCGAGCAGTGGGCGCGCCTCGCCGAGCTGGAGAGGGCGGGGCGGTACCGCGCCGAGTTCGCGGCCGCCTGGGCCAACGGGGCTGCCTTCCTGGCCGCGCGCGACGGGCTGCGCGGCCGCCCGCCCGAGGTGCTCGAGTGGAAGGGGCCGCAGCGCCCGCCGGGCGCCGATCCCATCCCCGCGGACCTGCGCGTCGACCACGTGTACCTGGTGAGCTGCAAGTACAACTCCCGCATCCAGCTCAACGCCGCCCCGCGGACGGTGTTCGACACCGGCGGGTCTGCGGGCCCGATCGGCGGCGTCGCCCCGCTCGCGGCCGAGCTGCGGAGCGACTGGTACCGCGAAGCCGCACCCGACGAGCTGCAGGCTCTCTACGAGATCGTGCGGTTCGAGACGGGGCTCGTGGCCGCGCTGCCCGACCGGTGCGCCGATCTCGTGCCGCCGCAACGCAGGGCGCTCGCCACCGCGCTGGGCAAGGGGGCCTGGACCTCGGCGGCCGCCACCGAGGCGTACACGGCATTGTCGGCGGCGGTGGCCGAGGGCTCGGCCCGCCGGTGGCGCGAGCGCCTGCGCCGCGAGTCGGTGCGCGAGGCCACCCTGTGGCGCTTCCTGCGGGTGGCGGCGGCGACGTACTTCGTGCTCGGCTCCGACGGCCAGCGGTCGTTGCGCCTGCGGGTGGGCAGCCCGTGGGACTGGCGCCAGTCGTTCCGACTCCGCCGCTTCGACGTCGAGCCGGTTCCGTCGCGCCAGCCGGTCGTGGGCTGGCGGGCGACGGTCGACGACCACGCCACCGGAGGCCAGCGTGCGGTCGAGGGGCACATCGAGATCCGCTGGAGCCACGGTCGCTTCGGCGGGCCGCCCGAGGCCAAGGTCTACCTCGACACCCCTCACCATCTCGTCCCCGGGTACTGGCCGCTCACCTGACCGGCGAGGGCGCCGATCGTGCCCACGCCCGGCCCGCCGCTCCGGTACCGTCCGCCCATGCCCGAGGCTGCGGACGCCGACGAGCCCGACGCCGGTGCGACCACGGACCAATCGGGGTCCGAGGCCTGCGCCCGAGCCCTCGCCCGAGCCGTCGCCCACCATCCGCATCCGCCGGGCGGTGCTGGCCCTCACCGGCGTCATCGGCGCCTACTACGCCTTTCCCGTCGGCGAGTTCCCGTCGAGCTGGGACATCTTGTTCGCCTCGGCCGGGTTGCTCATCGGACTGAGCGTCCTCGTGTGGGTCACGGTGCGCCAGCTGCGAGTGATGGGGAAGTATCAGGCCGGCGACCCCAGCGTTCGGCTCGACGTCCTGGCGCTCGTCATCCTCGTCGTGGTCCCGCTGTTCGCACTCGGCTACTACGCGCTCGAGCAAGCCGACTCCGACCAGTTCGCCCAGATGGGGACCAAGACCGACTCCCTGTACTTCACGATGTCGACGCTGGGGACCGTGGGCTTCGGCGACGTCCACGCCACCGGCCAGCTCGCCCGGATCCTGGTGACGATCCAGATCGTGTTCGACCTCGTGTTCGTCGCCGCCCTGGTCTCGGTGCTGACCACCCAGTTCCGGGCGCGAGCCGCCGAGCGGCGGGGCTCGGCGGACCGCTGACCGCCGAGCGTTGCCCCACCGTTCTGTCAGACGTCAGCCGTCACATTGCCGGTGACGTCAGACAGAACGGATCGCACCCAGCGTCAGGCCATCGCCTTGCCGAGGTTGGTGTCGAGGGCGTCGAGGAACTCCTCGGTGGTGAGGAACGGCGTGTCGCCGCCCACCAGCAGGGCGAGGTCCTTTGTCATCTGGCCACCCTCGACGGTCGAGACGCACACGTCCTCGAGCGTCTGGGCGAAGCCCGCGACGTCGGGCGTGCCGTCGAGCTTGGCCCGGAAGGCGAGCCCGCGGGTCCAGGCGAAGATCGAGGCGATGGGGTTGGTCGACGTCGCCTGGCCCTTCTGGTGCTGCCGGAAGTGGCGGGTGACCGTGCCGTGGGCGGCCTCGGCCTCGCAGGTCTTGCCGTCGGGCGTGAGCAGCACCGAGGTCATGAGCCCGAGCGAGCCGAAGCCCTGCGCCACGATGTCGGACTGCACGTCGCCGTCGTAGTTCTTGCAGGCCCACACGTAGCCGCCCTCCCACTTGAGGGCCTGGGCGACCATGTCGTCGATGAGCCGGTGCTCGTAGGTCAGGCCCTTGGCCTCGAAGTCGGCGACGAACTCGGTGTCGAAGACCTCTTGGAACAGGTCCTTGAACCGGCCGTCGTACGCCTTGAGGATCGTGTTCTTGGTCGACAGGTAGACCGGGAACTCGCGGTCGAGGCCGTAGCGGAACGAGGCCCGGGCGAAGTCGCGGATCGAGTCGTCGTAGTTGTACATGCCCATGGCGATGCCGCCGCCGGGGAACTCGGCGACCTCGAACTCCATGGGCTCGCCGCCGTCGTGCGGCGTGTACGAGATCGTGAGCGTGCCGGGGCCGGGGACCACGAAGTCGGTGGCCTTGTACTGGTCGCCGTGGGCGTGACGGCCGATGACGATGGGCTTGGTCCAGCCGGGCACCAGCCGGGGCACGTTCGAGCAGATGATCGGCTCGCGGAACACGACGCCGCCCAGGATGTTGCGGATCGTGCCGTTCGGCGACCGCCACATCTTCTTGAGGCCGAACTCCTCGACGCGGGCCTCGTCGGGGGTGATCGTGGCGCACTTCACACCGACGCCGTGCTGCTTGATGGCGTTGGCGGCGTCGACCGTGATCTGGTCGTCGGTCTCGTCGCGCTTCTCGATCGACAGGTCGTAGTACTGCAGGTCGACGTCGAGGTACGGCAGGATCAGCTTGTCCTTGATGAACTGCCAGATGACACGGGTCATCTCGTCGCCGTCGAGCTCGACGACGGGGTTCTCGACCTTGATCTTGGCCATGGGGGAACGTCTCCCGGGGGGTTTGGCGCGGCTGCGGGCGACGAGCGGGTGCCGCCTGCACTTGTATCAGACTTGTACAGTCTAGGGCATCGGCGGGGGTGGGACCGACCCGGCTCGGTGACGGCCAGGTCGGCGCCCGGTCGCCCACGTTAGGCAGCCGCCACGGCCGATGACGGGTGGACGCGGACGCCATCGGACAGGCTTGGGGCATGACGGCCGCTGCCGGCGCCACCGCTACCTGTCCGAGGGTCTCGTGACCTCGGGCCGCGAGGTCGGCCCCTACCGCCTCGTCGAGCGCCTCGGGCGGGGCGGGATGGGGGAGGTGTGGCTGGCCGAGGACCCGACGGGCGCCAGCGGCGGCGCCCCGCGTCGCGTCGCCCTCAAGCTCCTCGACCCCGCCCGGGTGGACGATCCCGGCGCCCGGGCCCGCTTCGCCCGTGAGGTGCAGGCCGCTCGCCGGGTCACGGGCGCCGACCATCGCCGCCCTGCTCGACGCCGACGTCGAGGCGCCCCAGCCCTGGCTGGCCTCGGCCTACGTGGCCGGACCGACGCTGGCCGAGCACGTCGCCGCCCACGGCGCACTGGGTGACGTCGCGCTGCGGGCGCTCGGCGCCGCGCTGGCCGAGGCCCTCGTCGCCATCCACGCCGCCGGCGTGGTCCACCGGGACCTGACCCCCCGGAACGTGGTGCTCGGACCCGACGGACCCCGGGTGGTCGACTTCGGCATCGCCTGGTACGACGGCGCGGCCGCCATCACCGAGACCGGCGTCCGCGTCGGTACGCCGGCGTGGATGGCCCCCGAACGCCTGACCCACGACGAGGTGACGGCGTCGGGCGACGTGTGGTCGTGGGGGGCGGTGATGGCGTACGCCGCCCTGGGTCACCCGGCCGTCGGAGGCGCCGGGCCCGAGGTGGTGGCGACCCGGATCCTCCGGGGCGAGGTCGACCTCGACGGCGTGCCGTCGTGGCTGGCCCCGTGGGTCGGCGCGGCCCTGTCCGTCGCCCCCGGCGAGCGGCCCACCCCCGACCACCTGGTGGCGGCGATGGCCGGGGCCGTCGCGCCCCCGTCCGCGGGCACGGTGGCCGGGTCTGCGGGGCTCCCGCCGACCGCGCCCGCCCCGGGCCTGCCGCCCACGGCTCCTGCGCACGCGGGGCTCCCCCCGACCGAGATGTCGCCCGGCCAGGCCACGGTCGACGCTCTCGGCGAGACCGTGCCCGACCCACTGGCCGCGCCGGGCGCCCCGGTGCCGCCGGCGCCCGCTCCGCCCAGCGCGTCCGGGTCAGCCGGTTCAGCCGGCGGGTCGCCGACACCCCCCGACCGGACCCGCCTCCACCGGCCCGAGCCGATCGACCGCGACGCCCCGCGGTGGTCGCCGACCCTCGTCCGAGCCGTCTCCGCCGTCGCGGTGCTGGCGGCGGCGGTGGCGGTGGGCCTGTGGGCGAGCCTGCTCGTCGTCGTGATCGTGTGCGCACTGGCGATGGTCCTGGCGGTGGTGTTGCGCCTGAGCCGGCTGCGCCTGCCCGACGGGGCACGCCCGGTCCCGCCGACGTGGTCGGTGGCGCTCGGCGGCCTGGTCGCACTGGGGACGGGCCTCGGGGTCGCGTTGGGCCCGGTCGGCGGTGCGGTGGCGCTGGTGGTGCTCATCGTCCTGTTCGTGGTGATCGGCGGCGACATCGGCTGATCTCCGCCCACCTCCTCTCGGGGCGGCTTGCCGCGGGGCGGGCGGGCGGCGACGATCGGGCGGATGCGTGCCGCTGTCGACGACCCCGACGACCCGCGCATCGCCGAGTTCGTCGGGTTGCGGGACCGCGAGCTGGCCGGGCCGCGGATCGACGGTCGGCGGACCCCGGCCGACGGGGTGTTCATCGCGGAGGGCGACATCGTGGTCGAGCGGGCGCTGCGGGCGGGCTACAGGCCGCGGGCGGCCCTGGTGGACGCCACCCGGACCGATCCGCTCCCGCCCGGCATCGACGACGGCGGCACCCCCGTCTACGGGGCCTCGCCCGCGGTCCTGCGCCGCATCACCGGCCTCGGCGTGCACCGGGGCGTCCTCGCCAGCTTCGATCGCCGCCCGGTGCCGCCCGCGGCCGAGGTCCTCGCGGCGGCGCGCCGGGTGGTCGTGCTCGAGCGGGTGAGCAACCCGACCAACCTCGGGGTCATCGTCCGGTCGGCGGCGGGCCTCGGGATCGACGCGATGCTGCTCGACCCGACCTGCGCCGATCCGCTGTACCGCCGCGTCGCCCGGGTGGCGATGGGGGAGGGCTACGCCTTCCCGTGGGCGTGGCTACCGCGGCCGCCCGACGGGATCGGGCTCGTCCGCGACGCCGGGTTCCGCATCCTCGCCCTCACGCCCGACCGTGAGGCGACACCGCTCGATGCGATCGACCCCGACCCCGACGAGCGGATCGCCCTGCTGTTCGGGGCCGAGGGCCCCGGGCTGTCCGCGACCACGCTGGCGGCCGCCGACGACCGGGTCGGCATCCCCATGCGCGGCGGGGTCGACTCGCTGAACGTGGGCGTCGCCGCGGGAATCGCCTGCTGGGTGCTCGGTCGCCGCTGAGGTCACCGCAGGTGCCGCGGTCGCCGGCCGCCGGGAACCTAACGTCGCGTTGACCGCACCGAGCGGAGGCTCGAGGGTGCGCGTGGAACCAGGGACGAGCGATGGCCACCAACACGAGCTCCAAGGGAGGCATGAGCACCGGGACCAAGGTGGCCCTCGGCCTGGGCGGGTTCATCATCTTCCTGTTCCTCGCCAACAGCGAGCCCGACGAGGACGACGCGTGGCAGACCGACGAGAGCAAAGAGGTCGATTCGATCGAGTCGGGGGATCCCGATTCCGTCGACCTCGACCTCGACGACGGCGACGAGGTGGACGAGGTGGAGGTTCCGCCCGACGACCCGTGGACCAGGGGTGCACCCAGCGGATCGAGTGACGACGACGAGCCCGAGCCGCCGGTCGACGACCCGTGGACCCGCGGGTCGGACGCCGAGGACGACGGAGGCGACGACGAGCCGCCCGTGGACGATCCGTGGACGCGCGGGCCCGACGATGACGGCGGCTTCGGCGACGACGGGCTCCCTGCCTGCGTCGGCGTCGGCGAGTTCCAGACCGATGTCGGCGCGGTCGTCCTGCCGATCGACCACAGCGACGATGCGTTCGCGTCGCCCGACTGCGCCATCCCCGAGGGTCGCTCGGGCGAGGCCGTGTCGCTGGTCCAGGCTGCGCTGACCGTCTGCAACGGTCAGCCGGTCCCGCTCGACGGCGTGTACGGCGACGCCATGTCCGAGGCGGTGGCCGCGGTCCAGGCGCGGAACGGGCTGACCACGGACGGGGTCTACGGTCCGGCGACGCGCGAGGCGATGGCCTGGCCGACCGTGCCCGATGGCGGTGGGGCCGCGCAGTGCATCGCCCATCCCGACGTCGAGTGAGGCGACGGGCGGGCACACCTCGGCGACGAGGTGCCGGGAACCCGGCGTGGTCACCGTGGTCGGGGGTGGCTAACATCTGACACACCGTCAGATCCGCTGGTGGTCGATGCAGAACCGGCGGGTCCGCCAGCCGACACGCCACCGAGGGGCCGACATGCTCGATCTCATCATCCGCGGGGCCACGATCGTGGACGGCACGGGCGCTCCCGGCCGCCTGGGCGACATCGGGGTGCAGGACGGCCGCATCGTGGCCGTGTCCTACCGCGGCGACGACGGCTCCGGTCCGATCGCCGACAGCGCCCGTGACGAGCTGGACGCGGCCGGGCTGGTCGTCTGCCCCGGCTTCGTCGACCCCCACACGCACTACGACGCCCAGTTCTTCTGGGACCCGCTGGCCACCCCGTCGAACGTCCACGGGGTCACGTCGCTGGTCGCCGGCAACTGCGGGTTCACCCTCGCCCCGCTGCACGCCGAGGACGCCGACTACCTGCGGCGCATGATGGCCAAGGTCGAGGGCATGCCGCTGGCCGCCCTCGAGCAGGGCGTCGACTGGCAGTGGGAGAGCTTCGCCGACTACCTCGGACGCCTCGACGGCACCCTGGGCGTCAACGCCGGGTTCATGGTCGGCCACTGCGCGCTGCGCCGCTACGTCATGGGCGCCGACGCCATCGGCAACGAGGCGACGCCCGAGCAGGTGTCCGAGATGGTCGGCCTGCTGCACGAGGCGATCGACGCCGGGGGCCTGGGCTTCTCGACGACGCTGTCGTCGACCCACAGCGACGGCGACGGCCAGCCGGTGGCCTCACGCCACGCCTCCCGCGACGAGGTCCTCGCCCTGTGCGCCGCCGTCGGCGAGCACGAGGGCACGTTCCTCGAAGGGGCGTTCGAGGGCGGCCTCGACAAGTTCAGCGACGACGAGGTCGAGCTGGTGGCGGCCATGTCGGCCGCCGCGGGTCGGTCGATCAACTGGAACGTGCTCACGGTCGACTCGGCCGTGCCCGACCGCGTTCCCCGGCAGCTCACCGCCGCCGATCGCGCCGCTGCCGAGGGCGGGCGGGTGGTGGCGCTCACCATGCCGGTGCTCGTGCCCATGAACATGAGCTTCGGCACGTTCTGCGCCCTGTGGCTGATGCCCGGGTGGGGCGACGTGATGCGGCTGCCACTCGACGAGAAGCAGGCCGCGCTCGCCGATCCCGCGGTGCGGCGCACGCTGGAGGACGCGTCGCACAGCGAGGAGGCCGGGGTCTTCCGCCGCCTGGCGGGCTGGGACCGGTACGTCCTCGGCGACACCTACTCCGACGCCAACGCCGGTCTGACCGGCCGCGTCGTGGGCGACATCGCCGCCGAGCGCGGGCAGGACGCCTTCGACACGCTGGTCGAGATCGTGGCCAACGACGACTTCCGCACCGTCCTGTGGCCCATGCCGACAGACAACGACGACGCGTCGTGGCGCCTGCGCCAGGAGGTGTGGGACGACCCGCGGGTCATGCTCGGCGGGTCCGACGCCGGCGCCCACCTCGACCGGATGTGCGGGTCGAGCTACACGACCCGGCTGCTGGCCGACTGCCTGCGAGGCCGGAAGCTGACCTCGGTCGAGCGGGCGATCCAGATGCTGACGCAGGCGCCGGCCGAGCTGTTCGGGCTGGTCGACCGCGGCACGATCGCCGTCGGGAACCACGCCGACCTCGTCGTGTTCGACCCCGAGACCATCGGCGCCGAGAACGCCCGCCTGGTCGAGGACCTGCCGGGCGGGACCGCCCGCCTGACCGCGGGGTCCGAGGGCGTCGTGCGGGTCTACGTCGCCGGGGTCACCACCGTCGAGGACGGCAAGGCCACCGGGGCCACCCCGGGCACGATCCTCCGCTCGGGCCGCGACACCGTCACCGTCCCGGTCTGACCCCTCGCCGCCGCCGGGTCCCGGTGCCACCGGGCACCGACCACCGATGGGCGGCCGCCGGGCACCGATGGGCGGCGAGGCGGGCGTTCCGGGCGGGTCTGCCGGAATCCGGACAGAATGCGGGGTATGACGTCCGTCACCGACGCCCCCGGCGATCCGAGCGGGACCGCCGCCACCGACTCCGCCGCCATCGACCCCGCCGACCTGCTCGCGGAGGCCGGCGCCGTCATCGACGACGTCATCGCCCTGCGGCGCGACCTGCACCGCCGCCCCGAGCTCGGGCTCGACCTCCCCGTCACCCAGGCCCGCGTGCTCGAGGCGCTCGAGGGGTTGCCGCTGACGGTCGGAACCGGTGAGCGCCAGTCGTCGATCGTGGCCGACCTCGACGGCGGCCGCCCCGGTCCGACGATCCTGTTGCGCGGCGACATGGACGCGCTGCCGATGCACGAGGACACCGGGCTCGACTTCTCCTCTGAGGTCGACGACGCCATGCACGCCTGTGGCCACGACGCCCACACCGCCATGCTCGCCGGCGCCGCCCGCCTGCTGGCCGCCCGCCGGGGCGACATCGCCGGGCGGGTCCGGTTCTTCTTCCAGCCGGGCGAGGAGGGGCAGGGCGGCGCCCGCATCGCCCTCGACGAGGGCGTGCTCGATGCGACCGACGGGGGCGAGCGCGTGTCCTGGGCGTTCGCCATCCACCAGTCGCCCTCGATCCCGAGCGGCCTGGTGGCGACGAAGGGTGGGCCGATCATGGCGTCGGCCGACGAGTTCCACGTCACCGTGCGCGGGCGCGGTGGGCACGCCTCGATGCCCCACCACGCCAACGACCCGATCCCCGTCGCCTGCGAGGTCGTGCAGGCCCTGCAGACCTGGGTGACCCGGCGCGTCGACGTGTTCACCCCCGCGGTGGTCACGGTGGCCCGCATCCGGGCGGGGACGACGACCAACGTGATCCCCGAGACGGCTCGGCTCGACGGGACGATCCGCACCGTCGACCGGCGGGTGCGCGAGGAGGCCCACGCCGCGGTGCACCGCATCGCCGAGCACGTCGCCGCCGCCCACGACATGGTGGCGGAGGTGACGATCGCCGACGGCTACCCCGTGACGGTGAACGACCCCGGGGCGGCCGAGGACGTGCTGGGCACGGCCCGCTGGCTGGTGGGAGACGACCTCGCCCTCGCCATGCCGTCCCCGGTGATGGGCGCCGAGGACTTCTCCTACGTGACCGAACAGGTCCCGGGCGCGATGGCCTTCCTCGGCACCCGTCCCGAGGGCGTGCGCCCCGCAGACGTGGCGCCGAACCACTCGAACCGCATGGTGCTCGACGAGGCGGCGATGTCCACCGGGGTCGCGCTGTACGCCGCGGCGGCGTTGCGCCGGCTGGCGGGGGTGACGGCGGTGCCGTGACGCGGGTCGGGGTGGCACGGGCGCGAGGGCGTCCCCACTCGAGGCGGCGGGGTGCCACGTGAGCCGGGACGAGCGGCGCGAGCGGGGGAGGGCAGAGCGCAAGCGCGTGCCGCGCCGAGCGCTGGCCGGGCTCGCCACGCCCCCCGACCGGCCCGATCCGCTCGCCCTCGTCGTCGAGCAGAACCGGTCGCGCCTGGCGGACATCGTGCCCGTGCGGTGGGGCCGGATGGCCCAGTCGCCGTTCGGCTGGCTGCGGGGGTCCCCGGTGGTGATGACCGCCGACCTGGCCTGCGCTCCCGCCACCTCGCTCACGGTCCAGCTCTGCGGCGACGCCCACGTGCTCAACTTCGGTCTCTTCGGCGCTCCCGACCGGCGCCAGGTGTTCGACCTCAACGACTTCGACGAGACGCTGGCCGGGCCGTTCGAGTGGGACGTGAAGCGGTTGGCGACCAGCGCCGTCGTCGCCGCCGCCACCGCCGGGTTCCCCGACGACGTCGCCGACCGGGCCGCGGCGGCCGCCGCCGCCAGCTACCGCGCCCGCATGGCGGAGTACGCCGACACACCGGCGCTCGACCTCTGGTACGAGACGATCGACGTCGACGAGGCCGTGGCCACGGTTCGCCCCGAGCGGCCCGGGACGCTCCAGCGGAAGGCCGCAGCGGGCGCGGGCGCAGACGTCGCTCTCGGTCCTGCCCAAGCTGGCCGAGGTCACGTCCACCGGCCGGCGCATCCGTGATCATCCGCCGCTCGTGCAGCGGCTGTTCGACCCCGACGCCATCGGGCTGGTCGCCGGTCTCGTCGAGCGGTACCGGGCGTCCGTCGCCGACGAGCTGCGGCCGCTCATCGACCGGTTCCGCCTGGTGGACCTGGCGCTCAAGGTCGTCGGGGTCGGCTCGGTCGGGACGCGGTGCTTCGTGGCCCTGCTGGAGGGCGAGGGCGACCACGAGGAACCGCTGTTCCTCCAGGTCAAGGAGGCACAGCGGTCGGTGCTCGAGCCCTACCTCGACCCGAGCCCGTACCGGTCGAGTGGCGAGCGGGTGGTGCGGGGCCAGCGCATGATGCAGGCCGCGGGCGACATCCTGCTCGGCTGGTTCGACCTCGACGACCGGTCGTACTACGTGCGCCAGCTGCGGGATCAGAAGGCGAACGTCGACCTCGCCGTCATCGCCCCCGAGCCGTTCGTCCGCTACTGCGGCCTGTGCGGGTGGGTGCTGGCCCGGGCGCACGCCCGCACGGGGGATCCGGCGGCGATCAGCGGGTACCTGGGCCGCGGGACGCGGTTCGACGAGGCGATCGCGGCCTTCGCGCGGGACTACGCCGGGGTGGCCGACGGCGACCACGCCCGCCTCGTGGAGGCGATCGCCGCGGGCGAGATCGTGGCCGACGACCGCTGAGGGTCGCGGGCCCGGACCGACCACGGACCACCGGTCAGGGCGAGGGCGCCGGCGCCTCGGCGACCGACTTGAGGCGCTCGAGGGTCTGGCGCATGCCCTCGCGCAGCTCCGCGGCGTGGCTGTCCATGCCGCCGACGAACGGGCCCGTCAGGCGGACCAGCCAGGTGCGCGCCCCGCTGAGGTCCCGGGTCTCGGTCACGACGGTGGGGCCGTCGGGATCGTCGGGGTCGGCCGCGAACCGGTATCCCCACACGACGCCGGTCTCGCGGGTGCGGAAGGCGAACGAGACGCCCCGCTCGGCCTCGACCACCTCGTTGGTCGTGGCCCACCGGGCCCAGCCCCGCTTGTTGAACCCGACGAACCGGGCGCCGACGACGGGCTCGCGCCTCTTGCCGGTCCAGCGGCAGGAGTAGCACTCGGGGCTCCACTCGCCCATGCGGGTCACGTCGCTCACCATGTCCCACAGGTCCCCGGGCGCGGCGGCGATGGTCACCGAGACGGAGTCGACGCGCGGCGAGGGGTCGGTGTCGGTCACGGAGCCGGACAGTATCGGGGTCTCCCCGGTCCCGCTGGCGGGCAGATCGGCCCTTGACCCTTGGGTCAGGGTGGGGTCTAACGTCGTGGGTGGTCGCCGCGACCCGCTGCCGACCGCCGCCGAGCCCGAGGGGAAGTCCGTGACGACCGTGACGCACGACAAGATCTACATCGATGGTGCCTGGGTGCCGTCGCAGGGCTCGGGCACGGTCGACGTGTTCGACTCGACCAACGGCGAGGTCATCGGCACCATCCCGCTCGGGAACGCCGCCGACGTCGACGCCGCCGTCGCCGCCGCCCGCGCCGCGTTCGCGAGCTGGTCGACGACGACGCCCGAGGAGCGGGCCAAGGCGCTGACCCGCATCGGCGAGGGCCTCATCGCCCGCATGGACGAGATCGCCACGCTCATCACCCGCGAGGCGGGCATGCCCAAGTGGCTCAGCACGATCGCCCAGGCCGGCCTGCCCATCAACTCGTTCAACATGGCCGCGTCGCTGGCCGAGAGCTACGAGTACGAGTCGACGGTCGGCAACAGCCTCGTCGTGAAGGAGCCGGTGGGCGTCGTCGGCGCCATCACGCCGTGGAACTACCCGCTCCACCAGATCGCGGCGAAGGTGGCCTACGCCATCGGCGCCGGGTGCACGGTCGTGCTCAAGCCCAGCGAGGTGGCGCCCCTCGACGCCTTCATCCTGGCCCAGGTGATCGAGGACGCCGGCCTGCCGGCCGGCGTGTTCAACCTGGTGACCGGCACCGGTCCCGAGGTCGGCGAGGCCATCGCCGCCCACCCCGGCATCGACATGGTGTCGTTCACGGGCTCGACCCGCGCCGGGAAGCGGGTGGCCGAGGTCGCCTCGCAGTCGCTCAAGCGCGTGGCCCTCGAGCTCGGCGGCAAGTCGGCCAACGTGCTGCTCGACGACCTCGACGACGCGGGCTTCGAGCGGGCCGTGCGCGACGGCATCGGCAAGGCCTACATCAACTCGGGACAGACCTGCACGGCCCTGACCCGCATGCTGGTCCCGACCGACCGGCTGGCCGACGCCGAGCGCATCGCGGCCGACGAGGTCGAGACCAAGTTCCAGCCCAAGAACCCGTTCGCCGAGGGCTCGATGCTCGGCCCGCTGTCGAGCTCGGCCCAGGTCGAGCGCGTCACCGGCTACATCCAGAAGGGCATCGACGAGGGCGCCAAGCTGGTCACCGGCGGGCCCGAGCGGCCCGAGGGCGACGACCTCGAGGGCGGCTACTACGTGCGGCCCACCGTGTTCTCCGACGTGCGCAACGACATGACCATCGCGCAGGAGGAGATCTTCGGCCCGGTGCTGTCGATCATCGCCTACGACGGCGAGGACGCGGCCGCCGAGATCGCCAACGACTCGGCCTACGGCCTGTCGGGCGGCGTGTGGTCGGCGGACACCGAGCGGGCCAAGGCCTTCGCCCGCAAGGTCCGCACCGGTCAGATCGAGGTCAACGGCGGCGCCTTCAACCCGAACGCCCCGTTCGGTGGCTACAAGAACAGCGGCTACGGCCGCGAGTACGGCCAGCACGGCTTCGAGGAGTTCCTCGAGACCAAGTCGATGCAGCTCTGACCCCGTAGGTCCGAGGCCACGACACGACGAGGGGAGCGCCACAGGCGCTCCCCTCGTCGCGTGTCGCCGGCCCTTTGGTCCTGGTCAGCGGCACCACTATCGTCGGCCGACGGCCGCCCCGACGACGTGGATCGCCCGTGGCGCCCCCACCCCGTCACCGATCTCCAGGAGCTCTGCCATGAAGGACCCCGTCCGCGTCGCCGTCACCGGAGCCGCCGGCCAGATCGGGTACGCCCTGCTGTTCCGCATCGCCAGCGGGCAGATGCTCGGCGACGACCAGCCCGTGATCCTGCAGCTCCTCGAGGTACCCCAGGCGGTGGGTGCGCTCGAGGGCGTCCGCATGGAGCTCGACGACTGCGCCTTCCCGCTGCTGGCGGGTGTCGTGTGCACCGACGACGCCGAGACCGCCTTCGGCGACGCCGACTACGGCCTGCTCGTCGGCGCCATGCCCCGCAAGGAGGGCATGGAGCGCGCCGACCTCCTGTCGGCCAACGGCGCCATCTTCACCACCCAGGGCCAGGCGATCTCGGCCGCGGCGGCGCCGGGCGTCAAGGTCCTGGTGGTCGGCAACCCGGCCAACACCAACGCCCTGATCGCGCTGAACAACGCGGCGAACACGCCCGACCGGCAGTTCACCGCCATGACCCGGCTCGACCACAACCGGGCCATCGCCCAGCTGGCGGCGAAGGCGGGCGCGGCGGTCAGCGACGTCACCCGCATGACGATCTGGGGCAACCACTCGGCGACGCAGTACCCCGACGTCTTCCACGCCGAGGTGGCGGGCAAGCCCGGGTTCGACGCCGCGGGCGGCGACCAGGCGTGGCTCGAGGGCGAGTTCATCCCCACCGTGCAGCAGCGGGGCGCCGCCATCATCAAGGCCCGCGGCCTGTCGTCGGCGGCCTCGGCGGCCAACGCCGCGGTCGATCACATGCGGTCGTGGGCGCTCGGCACGCCCGAGGGCGACTGGGTGTCGATGGCCGTGCCGTCGGATGGCAGCTACGGCGTCCCCGAGGGCCTGGTGTCGGGCTTCCCCTGCACCTGCTCGGGCGGTGAGTACCAGATCGTGCAGGGCTTGGAGCTCGACGACTTCAGCCGGGCCCGCATCGACGCCTCGGTGGCCGAGCTCGCCGCCGAGCGCGACGCGGTCACGGACCTCGGTCTGATCTGACCCCGCCCTGACACGATTTCCCCGCGAGATCGGTCGCTCCAGCGACCGATCTCGCGGGGAAATCCTGGGGGAAACGCCTGACGAGGGAACGTGGGGGGCCGGTCGGGGGTGTACGGGGGGATGGACGAGGTTCCCGGGAGGCGCGCCCGCGCGCCGACGCCCTGGTCCCGGGCCGTCGCGGGCTGGGGTGCGGCGGCGGCCGTGCTGGCCGTCGCGGCCGCGGTCGACCCGTGGGGGTTCCGGCCGTTCACGACGGCCCGCTGGGCGCTCGTCGGCGTGGCCGTCGCGGCGACGGCCGCCGCGGTGGCGGGTGTCGGGCCCGGTGGTGTGGTTGCCGGTGACGTCGGTCCCGGTGGGGTCGGGGCGGATGGTGAGGAGGGAAGCCCGTCCTCGCCCGTGCGCCGGGTCGTCGTGGGCTGGGTCGGCCTGCTGGTGTGCCTCGCGGTCGCCACCGCGGTCGCGCTCGATCCGCTGACCGCGGTGGTCGGGCACCCTCGGCGGCACCTGGGGCTGCTCGGCTGGATCGTGTCCGCGCTGGCCTTCCTGGCGGGCACCCGCCTGGCGGCCGATGTGGTGCGCCGCCACGTCGGTCGGGCGGCGGTCGTGGCGGCCGGGATCACCGGCGTCGCCGCACTCGCCGATTTCGCCGGCTGGGACCCCGCCGGCACCCGCTTCGCCGGCGGGCGCGTCGGTGGGCTGCTGGGCCAACCCGTGTACCTGGGTGCGGTGGCCGTCCTCCTCGTGCCGGTGGCGGCCGGTGTGGCGGCCGATCCCGACGAGGGCCGCGGCTGGCGCCGCGCTGCGGCCGCGGCGGCCACCGGCGGCGTCGTCGCGCTCCTCGCCACCCAGACCCGGGGGGCCTGGCTGGGTGCTGCGCTCGCCCTGGCGGTGGCCTGGCCCCGCCTGGCACCCCCGGTGCGGGCCTGGGTGGCCGCCAAGCCCCGGGCGGTGGTCGCCGGCCTGGCGTTGGCGGCCCTTCTCGCGCTCGTCCCGCTCGGCGCGCGCACGGCCGCGGGCCTCGACCCCGACGCCCCCGGGGGTCGGGGTCGCGTGGACGACTGGGTGGTGGCCGCGCGGGTGGTCGCCGCCCACCCGCTCACCGGCGTGGGGCCCGAGGGCTATCGCATCGCGGCCCCGGCGCACGTCGACGACGGGTACGCGCGACGCCACGGTCGCGACGAGGTGCTCGACCGCGCCCACAACGGCCCGCTCGACGTGGCCGTGAGCGCCGGCATCCCCGCCGCTGCCCTCTACGTCGTCGTGCTGGGCGGGGCGGTGGCCGCCGGCGTGCGGGTCGTACGGCGCTCGCCCGACCCGGTCCTGGCGGGTGCGGCGGCGGGTGTCGTGGCCTGGGTCGGGCAGCTCGCCGTCGGCTTCCCGATCGCCGAGGTCGATCCGCTCGCCTGGCTGCTGGCGGGGGCGGTCGTCGCGGCGGCCGGCCGGCTGGTCCCCCGCCCGGCGCCGGCCCCGACCGGACGTCCGCGTGGCCGGATCGTGCCCTCGCCCCTCGCCGCCCGTGTCGCGTTCACGGCGACCGCGGCCGTCGCGGTGCTCGTGGCCGTCGTCGGCCTGACCGGCGTCGCCGCCGACCGCGACCTGCGGGCGGCCGAACGGGCAGCCGCAGCCCGCGCCCCGGCGGCGGCGGTGGCGGCCGCCGACCGGGCCACCGGTCGCCGGCCCGACGACATCGACGCCTGGTACGTGGCCGCCCGCGTCGCCTCGGCGCCGGCCGGCCTGCCCGCGGTCGACGCCGGGCTCGACCGCGTCGAGGAGGGGCTGACGTGGTCGCCCCGCGATCCCGCGCTGCGGGCGCTGCGCACCGACCTGCTGGTCGAGCGGGCGCTGCGGTCGGGGCTCGCCGACGACCTGGCCGCGGCCGAGCGGGCGGCGCGCGACAGGATCGGCGACGACCCGTCGGGCCCGCAGGCCCATCGCCAGCTCGGGCTGGTGCTGGCGGCGGCGGCCCGGCCGGCCGACGCCCGGGTCGAGCTGGCCCGGGCGCTGGCGCTCGACCCCGACGACGCCCAGGCGACCGAGGCGCTGGCGGCCATCGACGACACCGCGCCGGGGAGCGCAGGGGAGGAACGCGACCGGTGACCGACGACGGACAGAACGCCGACGGCCCCCACGGCGTGTATGGGGCGATGCACGCGCACCTCGTCACGACGCACGACCCGTCCCGGCCACCGCCCGAGCCACCGCTCGTCCCGCTGGCCCGACCCGTCCCGCTGCCGTCGGTTCCGTTGCCCGCGGCGAGCGAGGGCGAGACCCTCCCCCGTGAGACCACGGCCGAGACCCGGGCGGTCCCCGACGGCTTCACGGCCTTCTACCGCGACACCTGGCCCGGGGTGGCCCGGGCGCTGGCCGTGGCGCTGGGCGACCGCGACCTGGCGGTCGACGCCACCGACGAGGCGATGGCGCGGGCCTACCCCCGCTGGGCGACCATCGCCGGGTACGACAACCCGGGCGCGTGGGTCTACCGGGTGGGCCTCAACTGGGCGCGGTCCCACCGCCGGCGGCTCACTCGGCGCCTGCCGTTCTCGCACCCCACCGAGGTCCCGCCGGTGCCGGTCGCCGATCCGGCGGTCCGCGCCGCACTGATGGCGCTGCCGCTCAAGCTGCGCAGCGTCGTGGTGTGTCGCCTCCTCCTCGACTGGTCGGTGGACGACACGGCCACGGCGCTCGGTGTCCGGCCCGGCACCGTGCAGAGCCGGCTGCACCGGGCCCTCCGCTCCCTCCACGTCTCCCTCGACCACCTGAGGTGATCCCCATGACCCTCGAAGACGCCCTCCGCGACGAACTGCAGCGCCAGGCTGCCGACCTCTCCCTTCCCGAGCGCGAGCCCGGCCGAGCCGTGGCGCGGGCCCAGGCACGCCGCCGGAACCGCCGGGTGGCGGTCGGTGCCACTGCCGCCGCCGCCCTGCTGGCCGTGGCGGTCGTGCCCCAGCTCGGCGGCGACAGCGAGGACGGCGATCCCGTGACCGCGGGCGTCGCCGACGGCGCCGGGCTGCCGCTGACCGGCCCGCTCGCCTTCGACTGGCAGTCGGCGCCCGACGGCCTGACGTCCGTGCGGTCCTCCTTCCAGAGCGACGACGGCACGATCTACGCCCTCGCAACCGGGCCGGGGGCGCGGTACCAGGACTATCCCGACGGCGACTTCCCGGTGGCGCTGTACCGGCTCGGCGACGACGGCGCGTGGGAGGCGGTGCCGCTCGATGGCGAGCGGCCCCATGCCGTCGACGTCACGACCGGAGGAGATCTGCTGTACGCCATCAGCACGGGGCCCGACGGCGGAGAGGGCGACAACCCCCAGCTGTCGACCTCGGCCGACGGGGGCGAGACGTGGACCACCGAGGACATCGCGGCCGCCGCCCCGCCCAGCGACGTCATCCCGTGGCTGAAGTCGTCGTCGATGACGATCGAGAGCGACGGCGACACCACGGTCGCGGTGGTGTCGACGTCCTTCCGGCCGAACCAGGAGGAGGTGTTCCCCGAGCTGAAGGAGCCGGGCGCCTACGCCCGCTACCAGGCGGTCCCGCAGGCCGACGGGTTCGCGCTCGTCGAGACGGGTGGTGCCGCCGTGGGCCCTGCGACCCCGGAGCAGACAGCGGAGGCCGCGGCGTCGGGCGACGTCCAGCTGACATCCCCGCCCACGGCCCCGCCAACGATCGCGCCCGCGCCCAGCGGGTCGCCGACGACCACCGTTCCGGCCCGGCAAGACGGGCGCCGAGGCCGAGGCCGTCGCCCCGGCCGCACCGGGTGTGATCGCCGGCCCGGGCGGAACCGTGGTCGAGCTCGTGCCCTGGGCCGACCTCGGCGTCGCGGGCCTCGAGGCGCTGGGCACCCAGCACGAGGTGTTCCGGAACACGGGCGACGGCTGGGTGCCCGTCGAGTGGACGGGCCTTCCCGCCGAGTTCAACAACGCCGATCTCACGGTCGCCGGGGGCAAGTTCGTGGTGTCGGGCTACGGCACGCTCGACGGGAGCATGACGGCCTACTCGTCGGCCGACGGCGCGACCTGGGCGCCGGTGACCGCGCCTGCGCGCCAGGTGGTCGGTGTCGGATCGGCGCTGCTGAGCCTGCCCTACGAGGGGACCATCGCCCACGTCTCGCCCGACGGGGGCTCGAGCTGGACCGAGGTCGACCTGGCGGCGGCCGGGCTGGCGCCTGACTCGTACGTCACCGACGTCGACAGCGGCCCGTTGGGTGTCGCCTTCGTGGCGTCCCGACGTCGACGCGCGGATCCCAGCTCGTCGTGTCCGGGGACCTGGCCGACTGGACGGTGACCCCGCTGGCGGACGTGGTCGGCACGGCCGACGTCCTCGGGGCAAACCTGGTCGTCGGCGCCGACCGGGTCGTCGTCACCGCCTCGACCCCTGCCGCCGAGGTCGGCGCCCCGCCGGGGTCGGTCACCGCGGTCGGCACCCCGGTCCGCCAGGACTAGGGCGACCCTCGATTTCCACAGCAGTTTCGGGGGTCAGGACCCCCGAAACTGCTGTGGAAATCCGTCACTTCAGGAACTTGCTCGTCGTGTTGTCGGCCAGGACCTTGCCGCCGGTCTGGCACGTCGGGCAGTAGTTCACGGTGTAGCGGGAGTACTCCACCGCCCGCACGGTGTCGCCGCACACCGGGCACGCCTCGCCCTCGCGGTGGTGGACCGCTCCGGGGCGCTCCTTCGACGACGACATGTCGGACCGGGTGCGCTCGTAGGCCAGCGACTCGGCGATGCACTCGGCCATGGCGGCATGGAGGCGGTCGACGGCCTCGTCGTCGAGCTTGCCGGTCGAGGCGAACGGCGACAGCTTGGCCCGGTGGCAGATCTCGTTGGCCAGGCGCCGGCCGAGGCCGGCCACGATCCGCTGGTCTCGCAGCCACCCGTGCAGCCGCATCTTGTGCTCGGCCAGCAGCCGGCCGAGCGTGGCGCGGTCGACGTCGACGGCCTCGGGCCCGAGGTGGTCGAGCGGGTCCTGCCCGACGGGGTCGCCGGCGACGACCCACACGCCGGCCTTGCGCTCGGTGCCGGCCTCGGTCAGCAACAGGGCCCGACCGTCCGCGAACGTCCACCGGGCCTGCCCGCCCCGCGGCTTGGCGGCCTGCTTCTCGTCGACCTTGAGCCGCCCGCCCTGCATCAGGTGCACGACGAAGGTCACGGGCTCGAAGCGCAGGAGCAGGTACTTGCCGCGACGGCCGACGTCGAGGAGCGGATGGCCGTACGCCTCGTCGGGCGCGGGCGCGTAGGTCTTGAGCGCCGTGAACGTGATGGGACGGAACCCCCGCAGCTCGTCGCCGCCGAAGTCCTCGGTGAGGCGCTCGGCGTGGGCCTGGACCTCGGGCATCTCGGGCACGGTCGCCTCCTCGGGTTCGTCGGGTCGTCAGTCAGTACGTGGTGGCGGCGCGCACCGGGGCGAGGGCGTCGTCGATCGCGGCGAGGGCCCGATGGTGGGCGATGACCAGCGACAGGTCGCCCCCGACGCGCAGGCCGCCGTCGATGAACGCCCGCTGGGCCGCCTGCTCGCCGCGGGCGACGGCGGCGGCCACGGGATACGTCGTGGTGAAGCGCACGTCGGGATGCGCCGCGGGGCCGGGCGTGAGCGCGACCTTCCCGGCGGCGATGGTCACGTGCCAGCGGACCGTGCCGTCGGGCGTCCCGTCGACCGCCTGCTCGACGGTGAACGTGACGTCGGCCAGGGCGACGGCGAGCGACTCGTCGGCGGCGAGGGCCGCGCCGGCCGCGTCCAACCACTCGGGGCTCAGGTACCGCACGCCCGGCAAGCTACCGCTGCCAGTTCGGCCTCCGGTCCAGCCGGGGTGCCATGCTGCGCGTCATGACTGCCGCCCCGCCCGGTCTGAGCCCCATCGACGAGCGCCACCACGAGGTGGGCCCCGAGCCGTGGTGGAACGAGTCGTGGTACTTCGACTTCGCCACGACCGACGGCACCCTCGGCGGCTACATCCGCATCGGCCTCTACCCCAACCACGGTGCGGTCTGGTACTGGGCCTGCGTGGTGGGCGAGGGCCGACCGCTCGTCACGGTGGTCGACCACACCGTGGCCGCCCCCCGGGCGGGATCGCTCGAGCTGCGCGGTGAGGGCCTGTGGGCCGACCACACGGTCGAGGTGCCGTTCGACCACATGACCCTCGGGTGCGAGGCGTTCGCCCTGGGGCTCGACGATCCGGCCGAGATGTACGGCGACCCCCGCGGCGAGCGCGTGCCGTTCGGCCTCGACCTCGACTGGGACACCGACGGCGCGGCCTACGCGTACCCGCCCGGCACCACCCGCTACGAGGTTCCGTGCCGGGTGCACGGGGAGGTGCTCGTGGGGGAGGAGTCGATCGCGCTCGACGCCATCGGCCAGCGGGACCACTCGTGGGGCGTGCGCGACTGGTGGACGCTCGGCTGGACGTGGACGGCCGGATGGCTCGACGACGGCACCCGCTTCCACGGCACCGCCGTGCGCCTTGGCGACGACCCGCTGCCGTACCACCCGGGCTACGTGCAGCCGCCCGGTGGACCGCTGGCCGAGGTGACCCACACCGGTTCGGCGCCGACGCTCGGCCGCCAGGGCCTGCCCACCGCCGACACCGTCGAGGTCGGCGACCTGCGCCTCGCGGTCGAGCCGGTCGCCTTCGCCCCGGTGCTCCTCGACGACGGGGCGGGACGCCTCGCCCGCTTCCCGCGGGCCCTCTGCCGCTTCGCCGAGCCCGGGACCGGACGGCGCGGCGTGGGCTGGACCGAGTGGAACCAGCCGCAGCCCGGATGAGCGCCACCGGGTGCCGGGCCGGACCGGGCCATCCACTACCCTCGTCCAGATGCTGACACGGGTGTTGGCCGCTGGGGGCCTCCTCGATCCCGAGAAGCTGATCGACACGGTCGGCCTCATCGGCATCTTCGGTGTGATCTTCGCCGAGTCGGGGCTGTTGATCGGGTTCTTCCTGCCCGGCGACTCCCTGCTGTTCACGGCCGGCTTCCTGGCGTCCGCCCCGTCGAGCGTCGACGAGGCGCTGCACCTGCCGCTGCTGCCGCTGCTCGTCGGCTGCTTCGTCGCCGCGGTGGCCGGCGATCAGGTGGGGTACCTGTTCGGCCGCCAGGTGGGCCCCGCCCTCTTCCGCCGCCCCGACTCGCGGTTCTTCAAGCAGGAGAACATCGACAAGGCGCAGGGGTTCTTCGACAAGTACGGCGCCAAGACGATCGTGCTGGCCCGGTTCGTGCCGGTGGTGCGCACCTTCGCCCCGATCGTGGCGGGCGTGTCGCGGATGAACTACCGCACGTTCGTCACCTTCAATCTCATCGGCGGGGCGCTGTGGGCGGTCGGCATCACCCTGCTCGGCTACTTCCTCGGCCAGGTCGACTTCATCGAGAAGAACCTCGAGATCGCCATCCTGGCGGTGGTCGCCATCTCGGTGCTGCCCATCGTCTTCGAGCTGCTGAAGGCCCGGCGCGAGCGGAAGTCGGTGGCACTCGACGTGGCGCACGACCTGCTCGACCCCGAGCTGGGCGACCTCACGAGCGAGGCCATCCACCCCGACGGTCGCCTCGACTGAGCCCGGCCATCGCCCTCCGGGTGGGCGGCACGGCGCGCAGCGTGGGGGCACGTTCGCGATGCGATACCGCGCGCCGCGTGCCTTCGGCGCGCTTGTCGTCGGCCCGCAAGACCGTGGGAGATGTGCTGTTCGCGATGCGTTCCGCGGTGGGTGCATTGCATCGGGTGTGCCGCGTCGGCCAGAATGACCCGCAACTCGTTCGGACCGAGCAGGCGGCAGAGTCCCGGCGAGCCAGAGAAGGTCCCGTTATCATCCGCGGGAGCTACAAGGTGGGCGGAATTTCGCGACATGATCGCACGGCGGAGAACTGGTGTGACGCGTCTCTCGGCGCGTCCGGAGAACGAGGTGCGCGCGCTCCGCGCGCGACTCTGGGGGGACCTCGATGACGGGGAGTAGTCGGCGACGGTTGGTGAGCCGCTTGCGGAGCGACCTGCCCTTGGCGCTGGTCGACGTGATGCTGGTCGCGGGCTCGTTCCTCGTCCTGCTGGCGGTGCGGTTCAACGGTGAGATCCCGTCCGAATACCAGTCGCGCCTGTTCGCGTTCCTGCCCGTGATCATCCTCGTGCAGCTCGGCGCCAACCTGGCGTGGGGGCTGTACGGGCAGATCTGGAAGCACGCCAGCGTGGCCGAGGCTCGGCGCATCGTGTTCGCCGGCGCGTCCGCCGGCGCGGTGATCTTCCTCGTCAACCCGACCCGGGCGCTGCCGGTGCCCCGCTCGGTCGCGCTGCTCGGCGCCTTCCTCGCCACGATGATGATGGGCGCAGCCCGCTTCCAGGGCCGGCTCCGGCGGCGGGGTGGCGCTCCGTCCGACACCCGGTCCGCCACGCGGGTCGCCGTGGTCGGGGCCGGCGATGCGGGGGCGACGATCGTGCGCGAGATGCGCCGCCGCGGCGAGTCCGATCGGGTGCCCGTGGTCATCGTCGACGACGACCCCCGCAAGCAGGGGCGCTCCATGCTCGGCGTGCCCGTGGTGGGCGACATCCCCAACCTGCCCGCGGTCGTGGCCCACTACCAGGCCGACGAGGTGCTGATCGCCATCCCCAGCGCCGACCAGCAGCTCATCAACGAGATCATGGAGGGCGCCGAGCTGGCCGCGGTGCCGCTCAAGGTCCTGCCCCCGGTCCGCGAACTGCTCAACGACCGGCCGTCGGTGCGCGACGCCCGCGACATCAACATCGAGGACCTCCTCGGGCGAGCTCAGGTGGCCACCGACATCGAGAGCATCCGGGCCGCCATCTCGGGCGCCACGGTGCTCATCACCGGCGCCGGCGGGTCGATCGGCTCCGAGATCGCCAAGCAGGTCGCCGAGCTCGGCCCTGCTCGCCTGGTGCTGCTCGACCACGACGAGACGCACCTGCACGACGTCAACGGCCAGCTCGAGCGCCCCGCCGAGCTCGACCTCACCGACATCCGCGACCGCGACCGCATCGCAGCGCTGATGCGCCGGCTGCAGCCCGACGTCGTGTTCCACGCCGCCGCGCACAAGCACGTGCCGCTGCTCGAGGCCCAGCCGACCGAGGCCGTGCGCACCAACGTGCTCGGCACCTACAACGTCGTGGCGGCGGCGGCCGACACCGGTGTCGACCGGTTGGTGTTCATCTCGTCCGACAAGGCCGTGCGCCCGTCGAACGTGCTCGGCTACTCGAAGTGGCTCGGCGAGCAGCTCGTCCTCCTGCTGGCGCCGGCCGGCTCGCGCTGGTGCTCGGTGCGGTTCGGCAACGTGCTCGGCAGCCGGGGCAGCGTCATCCCCACCTTCGCCCGCCAGATCTCCGAGGGCGGCCCGGTCACGGTCACCGACCCCCGCATGAGCCGGTTCTTCATGAGCGTCCGAGAGTCGGTGCAGCTGGTGCTGCAGGCGTCGACGCTCGCCCGCGGCGGCGAGATCTTCATGCTCGACATGGGCGAGGCGGTCAACATCCTCGAGCTCGCCGAGCGCATGGTCCGCCTGTCGGGCCACCAGGTCGGCACCGAGATCCCCATCCGGTTCTCGGGCGTCCGCGCGGGCGAGAAGCTCAGCGAGGACCTGCAGAACCCCGAGGAGCAGGCGCACGACACGCGCCACCCCTCGATCGTGCGCCTCATCGCCACCCGCATCGACGCCGATGCCCTCTCCACGACCACGCTCGAGCTCGAGCGCCTCGTCGTCGACCACCTCGACGACGACGCCGCACGCCTCATGATCTCGTTGGCCCACTCACCGGCCCGCGTGGTCTCCCAGAACGACGACTCCGACCTCGCTCAGGTCCCCGGGAGGGATTCATGGAGCCCCTTGACTACCTGAAGATCCTCCAGCGCCACTGGAAGGTGGTCGCCGCTCTGGTTGTGACCGTCCTCGTGGTGGTGTTCGTGCTGTCTCCGTCGCGCCCGTCGACGGTCTACGAGGCGAAGCACATCCTGCTGCGCCAGTCCTCGTCCTCCGGCGGGACCGAGAGCGCGGACAACCCCAGCATCGTCGGCCTCTGGACCGCGAGCGGCGTGGTGCCGCAGCGGGTGGCCGACGCGGTGGGCCACACCGGTCCCGCGGATCAGCTCATCAACCGGCTGACGGTCACGCCGAGCATCGAGCTCGGAACGGTCGACCTCGTGGCCACGGCCAGCACGTCCGACGAGGCGGTGCTGCTCGTCAACGCGTTCGCCGAGCAGACGCTCGCATACATCAACGAGATCAACCAGCAGGTCCAGGCCGACGCCGATGCGGACATCGAAGAGCTGCAGGGCGAGATCCAGGTCCTGAACGACCAGATCGTGGCCGCCGGTGGCGACACATCTCCCAACGCCACGACGCTCGTCTCCCAGCGCGCCGGGCTGCAGGACCAGCTCAACCAGGTCACCACGGACGCCGACGGCAAGATCGTCGAGTGGTCCTCGCTGCAGGTGGCATCGTCGGCCAAGAAGGTGGCGGCCTCGTCGGTCGGCGTCACGCGGGGCCAGAGCCTGCTGCTCGGGGGGCTGGTCTCGCTGCTGCTCGCCTTCGGCGTGGCGATCATGCTCGACCGCTCCGACTCGCGGTTGCACACCAAGGAGCAGGCCGAGCGCCAGTTCGGGCTGCCGGTGCTGGCCGAGATCCCGCTCCTGTCGATCCGCAACCGGCACCGCGCCGCGGTGTACGGCTACGAGAACGACCCGAGCGTGGCCGAGGCATACAGAGGGTTGCGCACCGCGCTCCTGTTGTTCCGCGACCGGCTCCCGCTCGAAGTCGAGACGGCCGAGCTCACGCGCCGCAGCCAGCACAAGCAGGGGGGCCGCGTGGGGGCGGCCCGCCAGGTCATCCTCGTCACGTCGCCCGAGGCGGGCGACGGCAAGAGCTCGACCGCCGCCAACCTCGCCATGGCCTACGCCGAGTCGGGCCAGTCGGTCCTGCTCGTCAACTGGGACCTGTGGCGTCCCATCCCGGCCCGCGTGCTCGACGCCGAGGACGAGCCCGGCGTCAGCGAGTTCCTCGACGCCGGCAACGCCTCGCTCGTGCACTACGTCCACTCGACCTCGGTGCCGGGCCTGCACCTGGTGCCGGCGGGCAAGCTCGGTCACCAGCCGGGGGCCCAGCTCGACGCCGAGCTGCGCCTGCTCGAAGAGGCCCGCAGCCTCGCCGACGTCGTGATCATCGACACCGCGCCGCTGCTCGCCGCCAGCGTCACCCGCGAGCTCGTGACGATGGCCGACGTCGTCGTGCTCGTCAGCCGCGCCGGTCGCACCACCAGCCCGGCCGCCGAGCGCACCGCCGAGCTGCTCGAGCGCCTCGGCGCCCCCACGCTGGGCGTCGCCCTCGTGGGCGTGCCCACGGGTGTGTTCAAGAACGACTACTACGGCAAGCCCCAGTCGCGCACCGACCGGTTCCGGGCGTCGGTCCGCAACCGCGAGAGCAGCGGTGGTGGCAGCGGCCGCGACGTGCCGCGCTACCCCTCCGGCCGCAGTGAGGGTGGCCGCGGCGGCGACGAGGTCGACGACGACGGAGTCGACACGCCCGACGGCCTCCCGACGCGTGGTTCGCAGAAGTGACCCCGACGGGGCCGCCCCGCCTCCACCAGGAGGCGTGATGCCGACGTCCGCCCGCATGGTGGCGGTCGCCGCGCACGGGTTGGCGGGCAGCCGCACCGACCTGCCGCACGAGCCGCTGAGCGAGGTCGAGTGGTTCGACCTCGTGCAGGGCTGCGTGGCGGCCGACCTCGTGGGGCTGCTGGCGGCGGCCGCCGCCGACGGACACCTCCCGGTGACGGCGGGGCAGGCCGAGGAGCTCGACGTCCTGGCCGCCGAGCACGCCGGCCTGTCGGCGCTGGTCGAGCGCCACGCGGTCACGATGGCCGCGCTGCTCGAGATCGCCGGCATCGACCACCGCGTCGTCGACGGCCCCGCCCGGGCCCTCGCCTACCCCGACGGGGGCGGCCACACCGTCCGGCCGGTGCGCCGGGTGCAGGTCCTCGTGCCTCCGGCGCGCCGCGACGACGCCCGCTCGCTGCAGGGCGTGCGGCCTGCCATCCCCGACGGCCCGGTGCCCCGGCACGAGCGGCTCGTCGTCGTCGACAGCCTCCCCGGTCTCGATCCCGCGCCGCGCGCCGACCTCCCGGCGCTGCTCGGGGGCCCCGCCCGGGTCGACCTCGACGGGCGGTCGGTGCCGGTGCTCACGCTCGACCAGCAGCTCGCCGTGGCCTGCGCGGCCCTCTCCATCGCGCCCGTGCCGTCGCTCGTCGACCTGCGCGACGTCGCCCAGCTCGCCCTCGCGGCCGACCTCGACGCACACGCCACGCGCCGCCTGGCCGACCGGCTCGGGGCGTCCGACGCGCTGGCCGCCGGCGTGGCGCAGGCCTGGACGTGGTTCGACCTCGCCGACAAGACCGAGCTCTCGGTCTGGGCCCTGCGCCGGGCGACGCCACGCGCCGACCGCACCGCTGGCCGCACCCCGTCGCCGAGCGCCCGCGTGGGCCTGGCGCAGCGGGTCCTCGGGCGCCGCACCCCCGCCCCGGCTCGCGTCGTCGATGCCGCGGCCGTCGCGTCCGCCCCGGCGGGTGTGCCCTGGCCGTCCAGCGGCGCCCCCGTCCCCCCGGCCGCCGAGGGGTTCGGCCGGCCGCACCGTTCGACCAGGAGACAGCCATGACACCCCCCGCCCTGCTGGGTGGCACGCCGGCCTTTCCCGACGGCATGCCGTTCTTCCGACCTGCCAAGCCGCCGCTCGAACGGGTCACGGCCCGTCTGGCGCCCTCGTACGAGCGCGGCGTGCTCACCAACGGGCCCCTGGTCCGCCAGTTCGAGGCCGAGGCCGCCGAGCGCCTGGGCGTGCCCCACGTGGTGGCGGTCGCCTCGTGCACCGCCGGGCTCATGCTCGTGTTCCAGGCGCTGTCGCGCCCCGGCACCGCGGCGGTGATGCCCAGCTTCACGTTCTCGGCCACGGCGCACGCCGCGCACTGGGCCGGTGCGGTGCCGCGCTTCGCCGAGTGCGAGACCGCCACCTGCCAGATCGACGTCGCCGACGCCGCCGGCCGCCTCGACGGGGCCTCGCTCCTGATCGGGACGCACGTGTTCGGCTCGCCCTGCACGCCCGAGGCGGTCGAGGCGCTGGGCCGGGCGCACGGCATCCCCGTCGTGTTCGACGCCGCCCACGGCTTCGGCGCCACCCGCGACGGCCGGGCTCTCGGCACGTTCGGCGACGCCGAGGTGTTCAGCCTGAGCCCCACCAAGCCGATGACGTCGGGCGAGGGTGGCCTGGTCGCCATCCGCGACGACGCGCTGGCCGAGCGTGTCCGCCTCGGCGTCGACTACGGCAACCCGGGCGACTACGACACCCGCTTCGCCGGGCTCAACGCCCGCATGTCCGAGCTGCACGCCGCCGTCGGCCTCGAGTCGCTCGTCGAGCTCGACGACCACCTCGCCACCAGGCGGGGCCTGGCCGACGCCTACCGCAAGGCCCTGGCGGGCCTGGCGGGCGTGACCCCGCAAGAGGTCGATCCGCGCGACGAGTCGACCTACAAGGACTTCACGGTCATCGTCGACGAGTCGGTCTACGGCATCGACCGTGACGCGCTGGCCGTGGCGCTCAAGGCCGAGGGCGTCGACACCCGCCCGTACTTCTACCCGCCCGTCCACCGCCAGCAGGCCTACGCCGACCTCCCGGCCGTCGAGCTGCCCGCGACCGACTGGGTCTCCGACCGCGTGATCAGCCTGCCCCTGTGGCGCGACATGCCGCCCACGGCCATCGATACCATCGCCGACGTGCTCGACCGCCTCGGCGCCCAGGCCGGCGACGTGCAGCAGGCGGCCGCGGCCCAGGGCGGACGAGCCTGATGCGCGCACTGGTCACCGGCGGCGCCGGGTTCATCGGGTCGCACCTGGTCGACGCCCTGCTGGCGCGGGGCGACGAGGTCGTCGTGCTCGACAACCTGGCCACCGGCCGGGTGGAGAACGTGCCCGACGGCGCCGAGTTCATCGAGGGCGACGTCGCCGACGAGACCGCCGTGGCCAAGGCCGTCGCCGGTTGCGAGGTCGTGTTCCACCAGGGCGCCCTCGGCTCGGTCGCCCGCTCGGTCGAGGCTCCGCTCGTGAGCGACGACGCCAACGTCCACGGCACGCTGGCCGTCCTGCAGGGCGCCCACCTCGCCGGCGCCCGCCGGGTCGTGCTGGCCTCGTCCTCGTCGGTGTACGGCGGGGCGACGCAGGTGCCGACGCCCGAGTCGGCGCCCCTCATGCCCCGGTCGCCGTACGCGGTCACCAAGATGACCGGCGAGCACTACGCCCGGGTGTTCTGGGAGCTGCACGGGCTCGAGGCCGTGTGCCTGCGCTACTTCAACGTGTTCGGGCCCCGGCAGCGACCCGACAGCCAGTACGCCGCGGTGATCCCCCTGTTCATCGACGCCCTGCTGTCCGGCCGCACGCCGCAGGTGCACGGCGACGGGCTGCAGAGCCGCGACTTCACGTTCATCGCCGACACCGTGCAGGCGAACCTGCGGGCCAGCGAGGCGCCCGCCGACCACTGCGCCGGGCGGGTGTTCAACATCGCCCGCGGCGAGCCGTCGTCGCTGCTCGACCTGCTCGGCACCCTCGCCGACCAGCTCGGCGTCTCGGTCACCCCCGAGCACGTGCCCTCGCGCACCGGCGACATCCGCCATTCCCACGCCGACATCACCGCGGCTCGTCGCGACCTGGGCTACTCGCCCTCTGTCAGCTTCGCCGAGGGCCTCGCCCGCACGCTGGCGTGGTTCCGCGACCGCACCGAGGCCGCCGACGCTCCGCAGGAGGTCAACCGATGACCGACACGACCACCTCTCCCGTCGACGTCGTCGCCCCCGAGGCCGACGGCGGGCTGGCCGCCGACCTGCTGCGCAAGCTGCAGGAGCGCACGGCGAAGGTCCTCATCGTCGGCCAGGGGTACGTGGGCCTGCCCGTCTCCATGCGGGCGGTCGAGGTCGGGTTCGAGGTGATCGGGCTCGAGGCGTCCCCCGACCGGGCGGCCGCCCTGCAGTCCGGCAGCTCGTACGTGGCCGACGTCCCCGACGATCAGCTCCGCGGTGCGCTGCAGGCCGGCTACCGGCCGGTGGGCGACCCCGCCGACGTCGGCCCGTTCGACGTCGCCGTCATCACCGTCCCCACGCCGCTGCGCGACGGGGCGCCCGACCTGTCCTACGTCGAGGACGCGGCGGCGTCGCTCGCCCGCCGTTTGCGAGCCGGCGCGCTCGTCATCCTCGAGTCGACGACGTACCCGGGGACCACCGACGAGCTGGTGCGGCCGATCCTCGAGCAGTCGGGGTTGAAGTCCGGCGAGTTCTTCCTCGGGTACTCGCCCGAGCGCATCGACCCGGGCAACGCCCGGTGGGGCTTCGTGAACACGCCCAAGGTGGTGTCGGGCATCGACGAGCCGTCGCGGCTCTGCGTCGAGGCGTTCTACGGCGCGCTGGTCGACAAGGTCGTGCCCGTGGGCTCGACCGCCGAGGCCGAGCTGGTCAAGCTGCTCGAGAACACCTTCCGGCACGTGAACATCGCGCTCGTCAACGAGCTGGCGATGTTCGCCGCCTCGCTCGACATCGACATCTGGGGCGCCATCGACGCCGCCAGCTCCAAGCCGTTCGGCTACATGCGCTTCACGCCGGGCCCCGGCGTGGGCGGGCACTGCCTGCCCATCGACCCGTCCTACCTCTCGTGGCGGGTGAAGCGGCGCCTCGGCCAGACGTTCCGCTTCGTCGAGCTCGCCAACGACGTCAACGAGCACATGCCCGACTACGTCGTGACGCGGGCGATGTCGCTGCTCAACCGCCACCGCAAGGCCCTCAACGGCAGCCGGGTGCTCGTGCTCGGCCTCGCGTACAAGGCGGGCACGTCCGACTGGCGCGAGTCGCCGTCGATCGCCGTGGTCGAGCGCCTGCTGGCCATGGGCGCCGACGTCCGGGCCTGCGAGCCCTACATCCCCAGGGCCGGCGCCCATGCGCTGCCGGCCCCCGTCGTCGACTGCACGCCCGACGAGCTGGCGGCCGCCGACCTCGTCGTGCTGCTGGTCGACCACCCAGACTTCCCCCTCGACGAGGTGGCGGCGCACGCCCCGCTGGTGCTCGACACCAAGGGCGTCATGCGCCCGCGGGAGTTCACGGGCGAGACGCTCTAGGAGCCGTGCTCAGCCCGGCTCGACCGTGAGGCCCATGCGGCCCCGGTAGGCGTCGGCGATGGCGCGGGCGTTGAAGGCCAGGTGCCGCCAGGCCTGGCGCGGCTGGCGGGGCACGTTGGCCATCGGCTTGGTCAGGCTGCGGGCGGCGAGGCGCAGGGCGCCGGTGCCCGCCCCCTGCTTGCGCAGGATGTAGATCATGTTGCGCAGGCTGTAGTAGCGGCGCCAGGAGGTGTCGTCGAGCCCGCGTGACGGCGACGGGTCGAGGCCCAGGCGGTCGGCGGCGGCGCGGGCGCGGCGCCACAGGTCGCCGTCGACGTACAGGCGGTAGCCGGCAGCGCCGAGCCGCAGGCCGAAGTCGAGGTCGTCGAACCCGAAGAACAGGCGCTCGTCGAACACGCCCACGTCCCGGAGGGCGGCGACCGAGTAGACGGGGAACTGGTTCCCGCCGATCCAGTCGACCGGGACGGCCCCGTCGAGCTCGCCGTCGGGCACGCGCACGGCGCGGGCCCGGCGGGGCGAGAAGCGCCCGCCGACGATGCCGACCCCGCCGATCCGGAGATCCTCGGTCCGCAGGCGGACGCCGAGCGCGGCCAGCCGGCCGAACACGTCGGGCCACGTGGGCGGGTCGTCGTCGTCGAGCGAGATCACCCAGTCGTCGTCGTCGGCGGCGCCGTCGAGCACCGTGCGCATGCCGAGGGCGATGCCGCCGGCCGGACCGAGGTTGGCGCCGGCGGCGATGTACCGCACCGGCGGGCCGGGCGAACCGCCCGCGGCGGCGACCGCCTCGACCGCGGCGCGGGCAGACTCGGCGGTGTCGTTGTCGACGACCACCAGCGAGTCGAGCGGGCGGTCCTGGGCGGCCAAGCAGTCGAGCATCGTGGCGATCGCCGCCGGCCGGCGGTACGTCACGAGCACGCCGTGCAGGGCGGACGCTGCACGGCCGTCGCCGTGCCGGGTCGGTAGGGGTGCGTCTGCCAACTGTGCGCTCACCTGCCCGCTCGCATGTGCGCCCGACCTGCCCCGATCCGCCGCCGGGGGCCACGCGTGAGCATAGTGGGCACCGGCGCGCCTCTTGGGCAGGGCCGGTGGGGGTCTGCACCGCCGAGGGCTGTCGCCACCCGGACTGCGCCACTACAGTTGCCACGTGGCGTCGCGGGCGGAAACAGACGCGCGGCTTGATGTCGCGCCCGTGGAAACGGGCGGAGGACCGGGCCTCGCGCCCGTGGTCCCCCAGATCTCGGTCGTGCTGTGTACGTACAACCGGGCCGACAGGGTCGGTGGCGCGGTGCGGGCGATCCTCGACCAGCACGGCGCGGACCTCGAGCTGGTGGTGGTCGACGACGGCTCGACCGACGGCACCCCCGAGGCGCTGGCGGCCGTCGACGACGACCGCATGACCGTCGTGCGACGCACCAACGGTGGCCTGTCGGCCGCCCGCAACTCCGGCCTCGCCGCGGCCACGGCACCCTGGGTGGTGTTCATCGACGACGACGACGCGGCCCAGCCCGGATGGGCGGCGGCGTTCGTCGCCCTCGGCGCCGACCCGACGGTCGGCATCGCCTGTTGCGGGGCGCAGTACGTCGACGCCCATGGCAACGACCTGTTCGCCCGGTCGCCGACCACCTTGGGCGCACCGTTCGGCGACGTCGGTGGCCTCGACCCTGGCCGGGACGTTCGCCGTTCGCACCGAGCTCGCCCGGCGGGCCGGCGGCTACCTCGACGGCCTCGGCACCCGCCACCAGACCGAGCTGTTCCTGCGCCTGCTGGCCCTGGCCGGGCCGGCGGGGCTGCGGGTGGCCAGCGTCCCCGACCTGCTCATCCACATCGAGGCCCGGGTCGCCACCGACCGGCCGGGCGTGAACCCGCGCCGGCTCTACGACGGCACCCGCTGGATCATGGCTCGTCACCCGACCAGTTTCCCGCCCGGGTCGCGGGTCACGGGCCTGTTCGAGGGTGTCGTCGGCACCAACGCGGCTCGCCTCGGCGACTGGCGCGCCGCCCGCCGTCACTTGCGCCGAGCGGTGCGGGCGACGCCCCGGTCTCGCGAGGCGTGGGGACGCCTCGGCCTCGCCTCCGTGCCGTTGCTCGGGCGCCAGGTGTGGAACCGCCTGGGCGACTGGGCCACGCACGACGCCGCCGAGCTGGGTGTGCTGCGCCAGCCCCCGCGCGGGCCGGACGCGGGCGCCGACGTCGGCGAGCGCGAGCTGTTCCTGCCGTGGCGCTACCAGCAGAACCAGCCTGCGCCGGTCGACGGCCCCGCCGCCGCGCCCGGGGACGCGACCACGGCCGCCCGGCGCCTGGCCCGCCGGCTCGCCGCCCGCCATCGATGGGGTCCGCTGGTGGAGGTCGGCGCGGCGGACAGCGCCGGCGCGAACGGCGGCTCCCCGCGACCGCGCGGGCAACGCCTCGGGCGGCGGCGCGCCGCTCGCGGTGTGCGTCGACGACCTCCACCGGGTCGACGACCCGGTGGCGCTGCTGCACCGGCTCGCCGCCGCGGCCGGTGACGGGCACGTGCTGCTGGCGACCCCCGACCGGGCGGTCGCCGACCCGGACCGGCCGCTCGGACCTCCGACCGACCCCCGACACCGACGGGAGTGGACCGAGGACCAGCTCGAGCTGCTGCTGCTCTCGTGCGGCCTCGACGTCGTGCGCACGTGGCGACCGCGCCCGTGGCGGCGCGGGCCGACGGTGGTCGTGCTGGCCCGGCCGCGTGCCGCGGCCCCGCGGCCCTCTGTCGGGCCGGCCTGACGGCCTACGAGAGCGGGCTCGGGCGGGCGGGGGAGCGGACCAGCGTGCGGGCGCGCTCCTCCACCGTGGGTGTGTAGTCGTCGAGGCGTTGTCGCTCCGCGGGCAGCACGAGCAGGACCAGGAGCATCGGGAGGACCTGCGTGCGTTGCCGGGTGAGGATGCCGAAGTTGCCGATCGACGAGAAGGCGATCACGAACATGATCGTGTACGCCAGCGCGTAGGCCACGTACGGCACCTGGAAGATGTACCGCGGCAATCGCATCAGTCGCGGCAACGACGCCCCGAACAACACGAGCAGCATCGTGCCCTCGGCCGAGGCGATGAGCGCCTGAGCGCTGCCCGCCTCCCACGGCCAGGGGCGGAACAGCACGGCGAGGAACGCGCTGGGGAACTGGGCCGGCGACTTGACGCGCACGGCCTCGTACTCGGACCCGCCCTGCCCCGACTGCTGGTCGGCGTAGTCGAGCACCGACGTGACCGACCCGGATGTGACCTGGTCCACCTCGAAGAACGCGGCCGCCTTGCTGACCACCACCACCCCGGCGGCCAGCATCACGGCGATGCCCACGACCTTGGTGACCGGGCCGAGGGTCGAGTCGCTCCACGACCGGCGTCGCAGCACGTAGGCCATTCCGAGCGCGACGACGCACAGCACGGTGATGTGCGGCCGGGGGCCGGCGGTGGCGAGCAGGCCGAGGCCGGCCACGGGGTAGCCGAGCGGTTGGTGGCGGAGGATCAGGGCCACGCCGTAGCTGGTGACGCCGAGGCCGAAGGAGATCCAGGCCTCCTTCCCGATGCTCGACGGCCAGTAGAGCATCGAGGGGAGGAAGAACAGGAGGTAGGCGTACCGGCGGTGGTTGGCCTCGGGGAACCCGACGACGATGGCCTTGTAGAAGAAGAACAGGCCGAGGAAGCTCAGCCACGAGAAGATCACGAACCCGCCGAAGATCGTGGGCTTGGTGACGACGTAGACGAGGCCGGTGACCAGGCGGATGAACGGGGTGCCCGAGAGCTCGGGCACCTCGGCCTGCGAGACCGTCGCCCACGTCCCGTCCCAGAACGCGGTGGCGAGGCGGGCCCCCGACTCGTGGTACTCGGAGGCGTCGGCCCGTTCGTAGAGGCCGTAGGTGAGGGCGTAGCGGGCGGCCGCGCCCAGCATCTTGGCCACGAAGGCGATGACGACGAGCTGCCCGATGCGGGGGTCGGGGTCGTTGCGCAGCCCCCGCTTGAGCAGGGGGATGGTGACCGCGAAGAGGATGGGGGCGAAGGCGATGCCCGCCCAGATGTCCCAGGACATGCGGGTCGACGCCACCGACATCACGAGCACGTAGGCGAAGGCGGCGAAGAACCACGTGTAGCGGCTGACGTCGGCCGATCGGGGGAGGCGCGCGCGGGTGAGGAGTGCCGTCATGGGCGCGCCCGCGCCCGGGGTGGGGACGCGCTTGCGTGGGGCGCGTCCGTTGCCGTGTGGATTCTCGGTCACGTCCAGCATCCGCCCTGGTCCGCCGTGCGCATCAGGCTACGCCCTCGAGCCGTCGGTGTCGATGTCGGGACGCCCGAGCGCGGCGGCGTAGATCGCCTCGGTCCGTCGCACTGCGTTCGCCAGATCGAACGCAAGAGCCCGATCGCGAGCCTGAGAACCGAGGCGGTCACGCAGAGCGTCGTCGCCGAGGACCCGACCGAGGGCCTCGGCCAGGGCCGCGGGGTCGCCCGGATCGACCAGCAAGCCGTCCACGCCGTCGGTGATGACCTCGGGGATGCCACCCACCCGCGTCGCCCACCGGCGCCACCCCGGTCGCCATCGCCTCGAGGAGCGCGATCGGCAGGCCTTCGAACCGCGAGCTGAGCACGAACACGTCGAACGCGGGCAGGAGGGCGAACACGTCGTCGCGCGACCCCGGGAACCGCACCTGGCCACCGATCCCGAGCTCGACGGCCAGGGACCGCAGGTCGTCCTCGAGCGGTCCGAGTCCGACGAGCACGACCACCACCTCGCGTCCGGCCGGCGACAGCGCCGCCACGGCCCGCAGCAGCGTGGCCTGGTCCTTCTTGGCGGTGAAGTTGCCGACCGTGCCGACCACGAGCGCCCCGGCGGGCAGGTCGAGCTCGGCGCGGGCCGCAGCTCGTGCCGCCTCCCCCCGCACCACCAGGCCGCGGATCGATGCCGTGGACCACCACGTCGACCGGCACCGACGAGCGGATCGACGCCGCCACCCCGTCGGACACGGCGATGGCCCGCGCGTTGCGCCGGTACGTCGCCGCGTTGGCCCAGCGGGTCGGCGGGCGGTAGCGGCCCCACATGTTGTGCTCGGTGTGGACGAACGCGGGACGCCGGCCCGGCAGCGCCACCCGGGCGAAGGCGGCAGGGAGTGGCATGTGCGTGTGGACCAGGTCGATCTCGCGGTCGCGGACCAGCCGCCGCAGCCGCCCGACCCACCCCAGGCTGGTCGCCCGGGGGCCGTCGAGGCAGTGGACCGGCGTGTCCAGCGCGTCGAGGTCGGGGACGAACGCGTCCTTCCAGGGCAGCAGGTACGCCACCTCGAGCGCGACCCGGGCGGGGTCCGCCAGCCGGGCGGCGCCGACGATGAGCCGCTCGGTGCCGCCCCGGCCCAGGCCCTTGGTGAGCATGAGCACGCGGGCGGGCGCGGTCGGGGACCTCGCTCCGCTCGGTCATGCCCGGCTCCCGGCGGTCACGCCGAGCGAGCGCAACACGTCGGCCCAGCCGTCGGCCACCGGCCCGATCTCGAAGGTGGCCAGGCAGTGCGCCCGGGCCGCGGCACCGAGCCGGTCCCCGCTCGGCGAGCGCCCGGGTCACCCCGGAGGTCAGGCCCTGCACATCGCCCGGGCGCACGAGGAGCCCGGTCTCGCCGTCGCGCACGATCTGCGCCACGCCGCCGACGTCGGTCGCCACCGCCGGGCGCCCCGCCAGTCCGGCCTCGATCAGCACGCCGGGCATGCCCTCGGTCCGGCTGCACGACACCACGACGTCGGCCGCGGCCAGCGCCTCGGCGGGACCGGGCAGCACCCCGGCGAAGTGGGCACGGTCGCCGAGCGCCTGTTCCGCCCGCCGCTCGAGCGACGGGCGTTCGGGACCGTCGCCGGCCACCAGCAGGTGCGCGCCGTCGACGGCGGCCACCGCGTCGACGGCGTCGGCGACACGCTTCTCGGGGGACAGCGCACCGATCACGGCCACGACCGGCACACCCTCGGGGATCCGCAGGCTGGAGCGGGCCGCGGCCCGCGCCGTGGCGTCCGGCACGGGACACCGCTCGGCAGGCACGCCGTTGGGCAGGACGTGGAGCCGGCCCCGGGGCACGCCGTAGAGCGCGTGGACGGCGTCGGCGGCCCCGGGCCACAGCGCGGTGACGGCCCCCGTGCGAGCGAGCAGCAGCCGGGTGCGCAGGCGGCGCACGCCTCCGCCGGCCCAGGCGGCCGGATCGCCGATGCTGCGGTACACGACCGGCGTGCGCCGCCCGGCCAGGGCGAGGGTGCACGCGGGCAGCGTGCGTGAACCGTGGGCCACCACCGCGGCCGCGCCCTCCGCCCTGCGGCGGAGCGCGCGCAGCGTGGCGAGGCCGAGGGCGGACGGCCCGAGCGTGCCGACGTCCAGCGTGTCGTCGCCGGTGCCGGCCGCCAGCGCCACGACGCGGGACGGCACACCCCGGTCGGTCAGGGCCACGGCGAGGTCGACGGCGAACGTCTCGGCCCCCCGGCGCTGGGTCGACGTCACCACGTGCAGCACCGTGCCCGCGGGTCGTCGACGCGCCCCGTCGCCGTCCTCGATCTGGTCCGCGTTCGCGTCTGCCACCGTCACCTGCTCGCCCCGGGGTGCCCACCCTCGTTCGTTCCGTCGTCCGGTCCCGCACGCACCGGAGGCGCAACACCGCCTGTCGTGAGGCTGTCGCCAGCCCATAGACTGCTCGCTGGTCTGCGGCGCACGCCTCGCCGTGCCCCCTGGCGGCGGGGGAACCGGGCGAGCGCCGCGCGGCCACGAGATCACGAGCGGGCACCAACGTACGACGCCAGAGCGTTCCACCACCACACCGCTGGTGTTCGTCAGCCACGACCTGGCCACGGTCGAGGGCGTGTGGCCCGACCTCGACGAGAGCCCCGCCGGGATCGTGCGCCTCGCGCCCGTCCACGTGGCCGCCCGGTGGGACGTCAGCGAGCTGTCGTAGTGCACCGGTGGTGTCGCGGCGTCGTCCGCCCTATCGTCGTCCCACGACTGAACCCGGGCGGGGGTAGCGGCGGTGCGTGAGGAGATCGATCTGTTCGGTGGGCCGGACCTCGTGTTCGGATGCCGCCACCTCCCGGCGGAGGCGTCGGGTGCGGGGTGTTGGTGTGCCTCGGCGCCGCCGAGCGACGGCCAGGTCGACGACGGGCGCGCCGCCCGCCTCGGGCGCCGGCTGGCGGCCGCAGGCGTGGCGGTGCAGCGGTTCCACTACCGGGGCGCGTGGCCGAGCGACGGCGACCCGCGAGGCGTCGGGTTCGACGACCTGGTCGAGGACGCGACGCGGGCGCTCGACCTGCTCCGCGACCGCACGTCGGTGGGCCGCGTCGCGTTCGTGGGCGCCCGCCTCGGTGCGCTGGTCGCCGCCCGCGTCGCACGGGCCGAGCCGGGGGCGCCCATGGCGTTGTGGGCGCCCGCCCCCGATCCCCGCGCCGCGCTCGAGCTGGCGGCCCGCGCCCGGGTGGCGCGCGGCGCGATCGGCCCCGGCGGGAGACCCCGCCTCGGCCCCGCCCATCCCCCTGGCCCCGAACGGCACGGGCGCCCCGACGCCGGGCGCCGGGTTCGACGGCGGGCCCGGGCCCGAGGCGGTGCCCGGGGGTCCGAGCCCGGCCGCGGCCGACGACCGACGCACCGGTCGACCTGTTCGACACCCCGCTGGCGGCCGAGCTGGCCGAGGGCTCCGCCGTCCGCAGCCTGGCCGACGAGCTCGGGCGAGGCCCGCGACCGCTCCTGCTCGCCGTGACCACGGCCGGCGGGCGAGAGACCATCGTCGCCGGCTGCCGCGCCCGGGGCATGGCCGTCGACGTCGTGGCGCACACCTACGACGACGAGCGCGACGGTCACGCCGTCCCGGGCGCACCCGCCGACGCACTCGTCGACGAGACCGCCCGGTGGCTCGTCGCGCAGCTCGCCCCCGACGCCGCGGGCCGGCGCGGCGGCGCCGGCGGCCGGGCCCGAGGCGGGCGCGTGACCCCGACGCAGAACGGCGGGCGTGTACGGGTCGTGCACGTGATCGACTCGCTGGCGGGGTCCGGCGGCGCAGAGAACCGGCTGGTCGACGAGGTGGTGGCGCTGACCCCCCGGTTCGACCAGCGCGTCGTGCGCCTCTTCGAGCGCGACTTCTTCGACGTGCCCCTGGCCGCCGCCGGCGTGCCGGTCACCGCCCTCGGGTTCCGCGCCTCGACCGCAGGGCGCGCCTGGCCGATGATCGCCTACCGCCTCTGGCGGGAGCTGCGCGGCGACCCGCCCGACGTCCTCCACACGTCGCTGTTCACCGGCAACCTGGTCGGCCAGCTGGCGGGCGCCCGGCTCGGCGTCCCGGTGGTGTCGACGTTCAACCGGACCGGCGAGATCGACCTCCAGCGGGCGCTGCAGCCGGGCGTCTCGTCGTGGAAGGGCCGGACCATGCAGGCGATCGGGCGCCGGGTGGCCCGGCTCGGCGACGTCCACTACCGGGCGGTCGGCGACTATGCCCGGGCGACGAACTGCAAGGCCATGGGGCTGCCCCTGGACGCGTGCACCGCGATCCCGCGTGGCGTCCACATCGATCCGGCCGCCACCGAGCGCCGCCACCCGCGGGCCCGTTCGGCGTACCTGCGGACGTGCCCCTGTTCGTGAACGTCGCCCGCCTCGTCCCCGAGAAGGCGCAGCACCTCCTCGTCGAGGCGTTCGCCCGGGTGCGCGCCAAGCTTCCCGACGCCCACCTGGCGATCGCCGGCGACGTCGGCCCGGCGCTGCGCGACGGTCCAGGCGGCGATCGAGCGCACCGGGACGGCAGAGGCCGTGTCGCTGCTCGGGTTCCGGTCCGACGCCCGGGAGCTGGTGGCGGCGGCCGACGTCTTCGCCTTCAGCTCCGTGTCCGAGGGGTCGCCGGGCGCGGTGGTCGAGGCGATGGTGCTGGGGACGCCGGTGGCCGCGTTCGCCATCCCGCCCGTCGCCGAGCTCACGCGCGGCGACGAGCACGCCTGGCTGGCTCCGCCCGGGGATCCCGGCGCGCTGGCCGACGCCATGCTCGACGCCTGGGCTGGCGCCCGACCGCAAGCGAACGGGCTGACCGAGACGCAGCGCTGGGCGGCCGCCACCTACTCGCTCGAGGCGGTCGCCGGCCGCCTCGGCGACCTGCTCGAGGACCGGGTGCGCTCGCACACGGCGGGGCCGAGGTCGCGGCGATGAGCGCGCCGGACCGCAGGCGGCCGGTCGCCCCTCGCCCGCGGCGCCTGCGTCGTGTCCATCGACACCGAGATGGCCTGGGGCGAGATGCACCGCCGCGACGGCACCGAGGGCCGCCACCGCTTCGCGGCCGAGCGCGAGGTCATCGACCGCCTCCTCGCGCTGTTCGTCCGCTACGACATGGCCGCGACGTGGGCGGTGGTCGGGCACCTGTTCCTCGACGCCTGCCACGACGACGGCCGCGGACCCCACCCCGAGCTCGTCACGCCCGACTACGCCTGGCTCGACGAGGACTGGCTGGCCGTCGACCCGGGCACGGGTCTGGCCGACGACCCGTACTGGTACGGGCGCGACATCGTCGACGCCATCCTGGCCTGCCCCGTCCCCCAAGAGCTCGGCAGCCACTCGTTCTCCCACGTGATCGTCGACGACCCGGCGTGCACGCCCGACGTGTTCGAGTCCGAGCTGGCCGCCGCCGGGAAGCTGGCGGCCGAGCGGGACGTCGCCCTGCGCTCGTTCGTCTTTCCCCGCAACAAGATCGCCCAGGTGGCTCGGCTCGCCGACCACGGGTACCGCTGCTACCGCGGTGGTCGGCCCGCGCCGCCCTTCGCCGGCCGGCCGGCCTGGCAGCGGCGGGCCCTGGGGCTGGCCGACAAGGTCCGGCCGCTGGCCGGGTCGGCGGTGCTGCCCGCGCCCGGCGAGGGCGGCGTGTGGAACGTGCCGCAGACCTACCTGTTCGCCCCGACCGCGGGGTCGCGGGTGCCCGTGGGCCTGTGGGCGCGGCGGCCGGTGGCCCGGATGCGCCAGGCCGCCCGGAACCGCTCGCTGTTCCACCTCTGGTTCCACCCGTACAACGTGACGGCCGACCCCGACCGGGCCCTCGCCGCCCTCGACCGCATCTGCGCGGCGGCGGCCCGCCTGCGTGACGCCGGCGACCTCGACGTCGTCACGATGGGCGACCTCGCCGCCCGCCTCGACGGCGCGTGAGCAAGGTCAGATGGCGGTGACGGCCGCGTTCCACTCGGGTCGCGGCTCGCCGTCACGACCGGCCGGGTACAGGGCGATCTCACCGTGCACCGCGTCGCTCACCCGGATGTCGACCACCTCGGTCAGGTCGTCGGCCAAGAAGAACGCCGTGCCGTCGTAGGTGCAGTCGGTGAACTCGTAGAGCTGCGGGTACACGTCGGACTCGGGGAAGCCGACCTGCGCCACGGTGCCGCCGCGGAACTCGCAGCCGACCACCCGGGTGACCTGCGTGGTGTCGACCACGTGGCCGCCGATCTCGAACGCGTACTCGGTCAGGCCCGCCTGATCGACGTACACGTTCTCGTAGGTCACCGTGAGGTCGGGCTGCTCTTCGGGGGCGCCGGGCACGGCGACGACGAGGATGCCCTTCTCGAGGCATCCGTAGACGGTCGTGTCGCGGTACGAGACCAGGTTGGTGTACGACCCGGCGCGGATGCCGTGCCGGTCGTGGTAGCCGGTGAACCGGTCGATCAGCGTGGGCGGCGTGTTGTTGATCCAGAAGTAGATCGACGAGCCCTCGTTGTTGTGGGCCAGGTTGTCCTCGAACGTCCACACGCCGCCGGCCGAGGCCGGGTGCCAGCCGTAGCCGGGGTTCGCCTCGTCGCTGCCGAGCAGGCCCACCGCCACGCAGCCGCGGGCGACGTTCCCCTCACCGGCGCCCATGACGAAGCCCGACGTCTCGTACTCGGTGGCGTCGGTGGTGGAGATGTGCGACGCCACGCACCGCTCGTAGAGCAGGTCGTGGGTGGGCACGGCACCGCCGTCCTGCTCGCCTTCGGCAGGGTCCCACCAGAAGGCGGACTGGGCCTGGTCGTGGGCGACGCAGTCGCGGAACGTGATGCCGTGCGAGAGGTGGGGGACGAAGCTGTGGTTGCCGCCGTCGTAGGCCACCACGCTGTCGACCACCGACCCGCGGGTGGCGTCGTGGCTCATGTGGAAGTGCAGCGAGTACCGGCCCTTGACGCCCTGCACGCCGCTCTCGCCCTCGTCACCGTTCCAGGCCTGCTGGGGGCCGAGGTGGCGCAGGCCGACGTGCGAGATCGTCTGCGGGGCCTTGATGTCGAGCAGGATCACGTGCGCCCGCCCCTCGGGGGCACCCTCGACCGCCACGTTGCGGGTCAGGTTGAGGACCTCGGCCGTGTGCGTCACGCCCTCACGGACCGTGACGGCCGGGTGGGCGAACTCGAGCGGCTGGTCGAGGGTGACCCGGCCGCCGTCGACCGACTGCACGACCCGCCGGTCCTGGCGCTCGGCGAAGCCCTCGGCCTGGGTCGACTCGGTGGGGGTCACGACGATCTCGTCGCCCGGCAGCCAGCCGCTGGCGTCCGCGACGGTGATGGTGGCGTCGCCGGCGTCGGCGCCGGACGCCAGGTTGGTCCACGCCTTCTTCGGCGTGCCGACCAGGTCGAGGACGCCGTTCGTCACGACCCAGAGGCCGACGTCGGAGTCGATCGGCGCCATGGTGTGGCTGCCGACGAAGCGCGACTCGTCGATGCCGGCGAACGCGACGCGGTGGTGCACGGAGGCGTCGGCGGGCCGGGCCCGCAGCGCTCCGGCCACGACGACGTTGCCGGTCGACGTGAGGGTGCGGCTGGCGGCCGGGTCGAAGATCAGCTCGCCGCCCTCGGCGATCTGCACGCCGGCGACCTGGGCGTCGACGTCGAGCAGCACGGGTTGCGACACGCCGGCCACGTCGGCGGGGCCGGGCACGGTGCCGCCCCAGGTGGCCGGGTCGCTCCACCGGGCGAGTCCCGGCGGGGGCTGTGGGGCCTCGGCCGGGGCGGTGGAGGGCGCGGTGTCGGGCGCGGCGGTGTCGTCGGGAACGGCCCGGCGCTGGGCGACGGGCGAGTCGTCGATCCACCGGTTGGCGAGCAGCCCCGCCCCCACGAGTCCGCCGGCGCCGGCCATCGTCAGCACCTGACGTCGGGTGAACCGGGAGGGACCGCGGCGCTCGTCGCCGCTCGGGATTGGGTCGAACGGCGACTCGGTGGGGCCGCTCGGCGGGTCGGGCGGCGGCGGTGGCGAGGGGTGGTCGGTGTCGGCCATCAGAACAGCTCGATGTCGCCCAGCCCTAGGGCCCACCGGTCGGCGGGCGGCATGTCGGTCACGGTCACGTCGCGCCACACCAGCGTCGGCCCCTGCCCCGGCACCGGGAGCTGCCCGCGTGCGAGGCGGGCCCGGCCGATCTGGACGGCGTGGTCGGCCCGAGTCTCGCGCAGCACGCGACGGACCAGCGCAGGGCCGGTGCGGTCGTCGCCCACGGGAGCGATCTGCTCGCAGATGGCGGCCTCGAGCGCGGCGCCGCGGCGCCGGACCCGGAACACGACGACGCCGGCCTCGATCCCGCCCGGGGCGACGACCGCCCGGTAGTGGAGCGGCCCGAAGCCGTAGCGCCACGACAGGGTCTCGGGCGTGTGGGCGGTGCGGAGGCGGCCGTCGACGGGCCGGGCCGCGCCCAGTAGGGCGCGGATCGCCTCGCCGTCGGCGAACACGTCGTCCACCGGGACGCCGGCGCTGGTCGGCGCCGACCACTTGTCGGCCGGGGTGCGCGCCCGCACGAGCCGCACCAGCGACGAGGGCGACCGCACCGTCGCCGCCACCGGCAGGCGCTCGACGAGCTGCCAGCCCATCTTCAGGTAGCCGGGTCGGCTCTTGTCGTTGGGCGTGTTGAACACGAACCCCACGCCCTCGTCGCGCAGCGCCTCGAGCGCCTGGCGGGTCAGGAGCGAGAAGATGCCACGCCCCTGGTAGTCGGGATGGGTGGCGGTGTCGACGGCGCGCACCGCCGGGACCGTGACCCCGCCCTGCTCGAAGCGCCAGCGCGAGAACGTGCGGAAGCCCACGACCCGGTCGCCCGCGTCGGGGTCGACCGCCACCCAGGCGGGCGAACGGCCGAACGGGCTCTGGTGGTGCTTCCACGCGAAGAACCGGGCGTAGTCGTCGTCGGGCACCCACCCGAGCGAGGCCTGCAGGAGGTCGAGGACCGCCGGCAGGTCGCCGTCGGTCGCCTCCCGTACCGTCAGGCTCGCCGCCTCAGCCGGTCGCCCGCGCACACCGGAACTGTCTGTGCCCACCGCCGCCGAGGGTAGCCCCCGATCACGCACGGCGGAAGGCAGGGGCATCTGCCCGGCGCCGGCGGCCGGCGATCCGCCGCGCGCTCGTGAACAGCCGTGGGCCGACGACGGCGATGGCCAGCGTCTTGGCGCTGCGCCGGTCGGGCAGGACGCGCACCGCCCGCACCGCCAGCCGGAGCCCCTGGGCCCGCTCGCCGGCCATCACGCGGTTCGTCGCGGCGGCCCGCAGGAACCGGGCATGGAGCCGGGGGTCGCGGCGGATCTTGTCGTCGTGCTTGGCCATCGTCAGCTCGATGGCGTTGGCGACCCGTCCCCAGGACGATGACAGGCGCGGGATCCCGTCGTCCTCGGGCGAGAAGTACTCGGCACCGGGGTTGTGCTCGACCGAACAGACCTCGAGGAGTCGCTGCATCAGGTCCACGTGCTCCCAGCTCGACAGCTCCTCGTCGAAGCCCCCGATGGCCCGCAGCGCCGACACGGGGGCGACGAGGGTGTTCTCGGCGGTCGAGGCGCTGTCGTCCAACCAGTTCTCACCCTTGGCGTAGGCGCGAGCGACCGAGCGGTGATCGCCGCCGTGGCCACCCACGAACACGCGGGTGCCGATGCCCGCCACCGGGGAGGGCAGTGTGGTCTGCGCCAGACCACGCAGCTGCTCCTCGATGAAGTCGTCGCCGAGCCAGTCGTCGTCGTCGAGGAACATGACGAGCTCGGTCGTCTGAGCGACAGAGCGTGGTTCCTGGCCGCGCACACGCCGACGCTGACCGGGTTCCGGACCAGGGTGACGTGATCGTCGGGTGGGCGGTACGGCTCGCGGCTGGCGTCGTCGACCACGATCACCTCGTCGACCTCGTGCGTCTGGGCGCGGACCGACGCCAGTGCCCGGTCAGCCAAGCCTGGCCTGTCATGGGTCGTCAGAACGACCGTCACCGTGGTCACGTGCAGCCTCCGCCAGCCATCGTCGTGTCCGGCTCGGACCCTACTGCACTGCCGTACAGTCGCCAAGTCGGGGACCCTTGGGCTGTGACGAACGCCCTATCCGCTCGGCCTCTTACGTAGGCTGGAGCGATGGCGGACGCACGATCGATGGCTCTGCGCGCGATGAAGACGCTGGCGGCGGCCGGCGACCGCGTGCGCCCTCCCGTTCCGGGGGTCGTGGTGCTGATCTACCACCGGGTCGGCGGCGGGTCGGGCACCGAGGTCGACCTGCCGGCCCAGGCGTTCGACGAGCAGATGGCCTGGCTCGCCGCATCGGGCCGGGTGGTGTCGCTCGACGACGCGGTGGACCTGCTGCTGGCGGGCGCCGACGGGGCAGGCGCGGCGGCCGGCGACGGCCCCGAGGCCGACCACCATCCCGACCACCACCACGACGACGACCCGATCGTCGTCACGTTCGACGACGGCACGGCAGACCTGGCCGAGGTGGCGACGCCGATCCTCGTCCGACACGAGGTGCCCGCCACGGTGTACCTGGCCACGCGCTACGTGGACGAGGGCGTCGACTTCCCCGACGACGGCACCCCCCTGTCGTGGGCGGCGGTGCGCGACATGGCGGCGACCGGGCTGGTGACGTTCGGGTCGCACACCCACCGTCACCTGCTGCTCGACCGCCTCGACCCGGCCGCGGCGGTCGACGAGCTGGACCGCTCGAAGGACCTGATCGAGCAGCACGCCGGCGCGCCGGCCCACCACTTCGCCTACCCCAAGGCGGTGGCGGCGTCAGACGAGGTCGAGCCGCTGGTGCGGGCGCGCTACCGGTCGGCCGCGCTGGGCGGCAACCGGCCGAACCCCTACGCGGGCACAGACGTGCACCGGCTGTCGCGCACCGCGGTCCAGGTCAGCGACGGCGCGGCCTACTTCGTCCGCAAGGCGCACGGGGGCATGGCCCTCGAGGACAGCCTGCGCCGCGGCCTCAACCGGGTCCGCTACCGCACCTCGGTGGGCTGACCGGCGCCCGGCGCGACGTCGAGTGCCCGGACCACCCGGTCGAGGCGCTTGCGGCCGGCCACCCGGCGGTAGGTGTCGAGCACGATGTCGACCACCTTCCGCTCGTCGAACTCGGCGGCGGCGCGGTCGACGGCGGCGGTCGCCATGGCGGCTCGGCGGTCGGGATCGTCGCCCAGCGCCCGGATGGCGTCGGCCAGGGTGGCGCCGTCGCGCACGGGCACGAGCAGCCCGGTCACCCCGTCGTCGACCACCTGCCGGCAGCCGCGGACGTCGCTGGCGATCACCGGCAGCCCCGACGCGGCCGCCTCCATCGCCGCCCGCGGGAACCCCTCGCGCCACGACGGCAGCACGAACAGGTCCATGGCCCCGTACAGCCGGTCGACGTCGTCGCGCATCCCGAGGAACCGCACGCCGTGCTCGGTGGCGCCGCGGATCGTCTCGCGGTCGAGGGCGTCGGGCTTGGCGGGGTCGTCGGGCCCCACGACCACCACGACGTAGCGGTCGTCCAGCCGGCGCGCCGCGTCGAACAGCTCGAGCAGGCCCTTCTCGGCCACGAGGCGACCGACCATGCCCACGACGATCTGGTCGTCGCGCGCGCCCATCTCGGCGGCGCGCACCCTGGCGCGCTCGCCGGCGGACAGCACCCCGGGCCGGAAGCGCCCGAGGTCGACGCCGTTGCCCAGCAGCCGGGTCCGCCGCCGGGGATAGGCGTGGCGGCGCACGAGGCGGTCGCGGTCCTCGACGCTCTGCACCAGCTCCGCATCGGAGAAGCGGGCGGCGATCCCCTCGAGCACGAGCAGGATCGTGCGCTTGACGAGGGGATCGGTCTCGGTGAAGTAGAGCCCGTGGCAGGTGTTGACCACGATCGGCACCCGGGCCAGGCGGCCGACCACCCGGCCGTACAGCCCGGGCTTGGGGTTGTGGGTGTGGAGGACGTCGGGCCGCTCGCGGCGCAGGATGCGGTACAGCTCGGCCGCAGACATCACGTCGGCGAGCGGGTTCATGCTGCGCGTCGACGACGACAGCGGGACGTGGCGGATGCCCTCGGCCACCAGCCCGTCGGCGTACGGGCCGGCGGCGCTGATGCCGATGCTGTCGCCGCCCAGGTCGCGCACCGCGGTGAGCTGCGGGTACAGCAGGTACCGCAGGCTCGAGTCGACCGTCGTCAGGTGGGCGACCTTCAGCGGCCGCTCGTCGCTCCCGTTCGTCCTGGTCACGGCTGCCCTCGATCCTGGGCGGAGTGGGTGCTGGGGGCCTCGTCCCAGCCGAGCGCGGTGTCGAGCTCGTCGAGGCCGGCGATCTCGACGTCGACGTCGTCGCCGCTCGGCACGTCGGCGTGCAGGCCGCCGACTCGGCGCACCCGCACTGTCCGCCATCCGAGCCGGTGGGGTGCCACGAAGTCCTTCGCCGGGTTGTCGGCCACGTAGGCGCACCGGTGACCGGCCAGGCCCACCTCGCGCTCGAGCTGCTCGAACGCCGCCGGGTGGGGCTTGCCCCGCCCCGGCCCGAGTGTCTCGGTGAACACGATCAGGTCGGCCCACCGGCTGAGCAGCAGCGCCTCGGCCTTGGCCTGCTGGCTGGCGAGGGGCCCGTCGGTCACGACGGCGAGCGCCAGGTGCGGGGCCAGGCCGTCGAGCCACTCCCGTGCGTCGATGAGCAGCTCGATCGTGGGGGCGTGCGACCGGTAGACCTCGACGAGCCGGAGCACGAGGTCGTCGGTCGCTTCGACGCCGGCCCCGGCCAGCGCCTCGTCGAAGATCGTCCGCCGCACACCGGCCTCGAACGCGGCCCACGCCCGGTCGCCGAGGTCGTCGACGCCCAGCTCGTCACGCGCCCACACGCCGACGGCGGCGAACCCGCTGCGCACGTAGTCGCGCTCGAGGTACAGCGTGTCGTCGATGTCGAGGACGACGAGCCGTCGCCCGTCGGCCGTGTCGCGGCTCACTCACGCCGGGGCATCCGCCTCGTCGACGAAGACGGCGGCGTCGTAGCGCAGCATCACGAGGCCGTCGCGCCACCCGTCGGGCACGGCGGTCGACGGGAGGCCGAGCATCTCCTCGAGCTGCCAGCGCGGGAAGTCGGCCCCGGCCTCGAGCGCGAGGGGGAACCCGCCGCCGTAGCGGGCGTTGATCTCGATCACCGCCAGGTCCGCGGCCGGATCGTCGGCCTCGCCGTCGACGAACACCTGGATCGTGATCGTGCCGAAGGCGCCGGGAAGCGCGGCGCAGATGCGGGAGGCCAGGTCCTGCAGGCGTGGCGAGCGCACGGTGATCCCCTTGCTGACCTCGCCGGAGCGCACCTCGATGCGCCGGCGGGGGACGGCGCACACGCACCGGCCCTCCCGGTCGGCGAGCACGTCGATCGTGTGCTCGCGGCCGCCCGCCAGGGTCTGGACCACCATCTCGCCGAGCTCGGGCCGGCGCAGGGCGGCGGCGAGGTCGTCGGCGTCGCGCACGATGCCCACGCCGATGCCGGCGCTGCCGAAGCGGGGCTTGGCGATCAGCGGGAACGGCCAGGCGACGGGGTCGGCCAGCACGGCCTCGGGGGTCGCCTGGCGCACGGTCGGGAACCCGGACTCGACGAGCCAGTCGTGCGTGAGCTGCTTGTCGGCTGCGATGTCGACGACGCCGCCGCCGGACAGCGAGATCGTGGTGCCGATGGCGGCGAACCGGTCGCGGCTGCCCACCCACGCCGCCATCTCGGTGTCGATGGTCGGCACCAGCAGGTCGACGCTGTGCTTCTCGCACACCTCGAGCAGCGTCGGCACGAAGGCCGGGTCATCGAGCCGGGGCACGATGATGCCCTCGTCGGCCTCGTGGAAGGCGCTCGAGTACCAGGTGGCGTCGGTGGCGATGACCCGGCCGTCGACGCCGAGCGAGGCGAGTGCCCGCCGGAAGCCGCGCAGCAGCTCGACCCGCCGGCCCGCCGACGAGACGAGGACGGTGACCGGCCGGCCCGGTTCGCGGTCGGTGGCCGTCACGGCGCGGCCTCGGCCCGGTCGATGCCGGAGCCGGGGAACTCGGGGCGGGTGGCGTGGCCCTCGTGGCTGATGCCGTCGCGCCGGACCACGCTGCGCACCGTCGCCACGATGATGCGCATGTCGAGCGCCACCGACTGGTTGTCCACGTACCACACGTCCATGTCGAGCTGATCGTCCCAGGTCAGGGCGTTGCGCCCATTGGCCTGTGCCCACCCGGTGATGCCCGGCCGAACGTCGTGGCGGCGGGCGTGCTCGGCGGAGTAGCGGGGCAGGTAGCGGATGGGCAGGGGGCGGGGCCCGACCAGGCTCATGTCGCCCCGCAGGACGTTCACCAGCGTGGGCAGCTCGTCGAGGCTGGTGGCCCGCAGCACCTTGCCGAGCTTGGTGAGCCGGGCCTCGTCGGTGTCGGGCCCGTCGTCACCCGGCTCGGCGGTGCGCATGGTGCGGAACTTCACGAGCTCGAACGTGGCGCCACGGCGGCCCGCTCGCTGCTGCCGGAAGAGCACGGGCGAGCCCATCGTCAGCCGGATGGCGAGCGCGACGGCCAGCAGCACCGGCCAGGCGACCAGCAGGACCAGCCCGGCCACCACGACGTCGAACGCCCTCGACGCAACCTCGGACATCGTCGATCCCTCGTCGACCCTGCCGCCTCGCTTGCCGCCCACCGACGGGAGTCTCTCGCGTCGGCACGCAGCGTGCCACCCGTCGGTGGTCGCGGGAGCGGTCGTGGGCGACACTGTGCGGGTGACCGGCACACTCGACAGCGGCCGGGAGGCCTGGGCGCGCCGGCGGTGGGGCGCCGCCGTCGCGGGGTTGCGCGCGGCCGACGCCGCCACCCCGCTCGTGGTCGACGACCTCGAGCGACTGGCGATCGCCCTGTTCCTGACCGGCTCCGAGGGCGAGAGCACCGAGGCGTGGGCGCGTGCGTACCACGGCTGCCTCGCCGAGGGCGACGTCGCCCGCGCCGCCCGCTGCGCGTTCTGGCTCGGCTTCGCCCTCGACATCACGGGCACCGACGCCCCCGCCGCGGGATGGTACGAGCGTGCCCGGCGGCTGGTCGTCGACGCGGGGCTCGAGTGCGTCGAGCGCGGCTACGTCCAGGTCCCCGGGGCGCTGGCCGCGCTGATGGTCGAGGACGACGTGGCCGCGGCCCACCTCGCGTTCGTCGACATCGTCGCCATCGGCGAGCGCTATGACGACCCCGACCTGGCCACGCTCGGGCGGCTCGGCCTCGGCCACGCGCTCGTCGTGCTCGGCCGGCGCCCCCAGGGGGTGGCGATGCTGGACGAGGTCATGCTGGCGGTCACGCGGGGCGAGGTGACGCCGGTCCTGGCGGGCCTGTCGTACTGCGCGGTCATCGAGATCTGCCAGGAGACCTACGACCTGCGGCGGGCGCGGGCGTGGACCGAGGCGCTCACCGCGTGGTGCGCGGCCCAGCCCGACCTCGAGCCGTACCGGGGGAACTGCCTCGTGCACCGAGCCGAGGTCCTGCAGCTCGACGGCGCCTGGGACGAGGCGATGGTCGAAGTGCGCCACGCGGTCGAGCGGCTGTCGCGCCCACCGGGTCACATGGGGGTCGGGGCGGCCTGCTACCAGCGGGGAGAGCTGCACCGCCTGCGCGGCGAGCAGGCCGCCGCCGAGGACGCCTACCGCCAGGCCAGCCACTGGGGGCACGCCCCTCAGCCGGGGCTCGCCCTGCTGCGGCTCGCGCAGGGCCGCACCCGGACGGCGGACGGCCGCCCTCGCCCGCGCCCTCGCCGAGGCGGCCGGTCCGCTGGCGCGCTCGCGCCTGCTGCCGGCTCGGGTCGAGGTCGCCCTGGCCAGCCGGCGACGTCACGGGGGCGCGGGAGGCGGCCGACGAGCTGGCCGCCATCGCCACCGAGGTGGGCGCCCCCTGGCTGCAGGCGGCCGCCCGCCATGCGGTCGGGGCCGTCACCGTCGCGGAGGGCGACCCCGTCGGTGCGCTGGCCCACCTGCACGCGGCGCAGGAGTCGTGGCGGGGCATGGGCGCGCCCTACGAGTCCGCCCGCACCCGGGCGCTGGCCGCGGTGGCCTGCCGGGCGCTCGGGGACGACGACGGCGCCGACCTCGAGCTCGACGCAGCGGTGGCCGCGTTCGAGACGTTGGGCGCCGCCCCGGACGCGGCGCAGGCCCGGGCGCTCGGTGCGCCGGCGGGGGCGGGAGCTGGGGGCGGGGCCACGGGGCTGAGCCCGCGGGAGCGCCAGGTACTCGCCCTGGTGGCGACGGGTCGCACGAACCGGGCGGTGGCGGCCGAGCTGCACATCAGCGACAAGACCGTGGCCCGCCACCTCAGCAACATCTTCGCCAAGCTCGGGCTGTCCACCCGCGCCGCGGCGACCGCCTACGCCTACGAGCACCACCTGGTGTCGTCCCCGTACACAGGATGACCCATCGCCGCCGAGGCGGGATTGCGCAGTTCGCCCGATGCGGTGCCGTCGCGTCCGCTCGTACGGTCGGGGCACGAAGGGCGGCCGGCGGAGCCGCCCCGCGAGGAGGACACGATGGTCGCATCGCTCGCCACCCGACCCGACGCCACGGCGCCCGTGCTGGCGGCCGTCGCCGAGCTCGCCCCGCGCCTGGCGGCGCGGGCGGCAGAGACCGAGGCCGACCGGCGCGTGCCGCTCGACCTGGTCGACGACCTGCGGGAGGCCGGCTGCTTCCGCATGCTGCTGCCCCGCAGCCACGGCGGCGACGAGCTCGACCTCCCGACGGGCATGCGCGTCCTCGAGGAGCTGGCCCGGGCCGACGGCTCGGCCGGGTGGGTCGTGGCGATCGGCAGCGCCGGCTGGCTCGACCTGTGCGATCTGCCCCGGTCGACGTTCGACGCCCTCTACGCCGACGGGCCGCTCGTGACGGCCGGGGTGTTCGCGCCGTCGGGCACGGCCGAGCAGGTCGACGGCGGCTACCGGATCCGGGGCCGCTGGGCGTTCGCCAGCGGCTGCGAACACGCTGACCTGCTGTACGGGAACTGCATCGACGTCGGCGAGGCCGCTGCGGCCGCCGCGCCCGCGGACGGCCCGCCGCCCATGCGGATCGCGGTGTTCGCCCCCGACCAGGTGACGATCGAGGACACGTGGAGCGTGTCGGGTCTGCGCGGCACGGGGAGCCACCACATCGTCGTCGACGACGTCGTCGTCCCGGCCGACCGCACCTACGCGGTGATGCAGTCCGAGGCGTGCGTGGACGTGGCGCTGACCCGCATCCCGCTGCCGACGCCGTTGACGCCGCTGCTCGGGAGCGTGGCTGTCGGCATCGCCCAGGGCGCGCTCGACGACGTCCTCGGGCTGGCGGCGGGCAAGCAGCCGCTCTTCGCGCCCGGGGCGCTCGCCACCAGCCCGCTGTTCCAGCACGCGCTGGCCACGGCCGACGCCCGGTTGCGGGCTGCCCGGGCGGTGATCCACCAGGACGCCGCGGACCTGTTCGCCACGGCCGCCGAGGGCGCGCCGATCACCGACTCGCTGCGGGCCCGGGTCCGGGCCGGAGCGATCTGGGCCACCGACACCGCCACCGAGGTCGTCGACGCCGCCTACCGGGCGGGTGGGGGCACCTCCCTCTATCTGACCAGCCCGTTGCAGCGCCGGCTGCGCGACATCCACGCGGTGACGCAGCACTTCCTGGTCCGCCCCGACACGATGGTGACGTGCGGAGCGGTGATGGCCGGCCAGGAGGCCGACACGTCGCTGCTGTGAGCCGACCCCGGGCTGCGCGGCGACCCGGCGAGTCAGACCACGAGGACCGTGCCGACATGGGGCGCGGCCAGGTCGGCCACCTCGGTCGACGTCGTGGCCAGCGGCAGCCCGGTGTCGGCGGCGACCGCGATGGGGACGAGCAGGGTGGCGTCGAGGCCGACGCCACCGGCCGTTGCCACCGAGGCCAGCCGCCCGGCGACCGGCCAGGTCGGGTACCACTCGTGGACGGAGAACTGGATCTCGGCGAGCGACGACGCCACCTGGTCGGGCCGGCCGTCGAAGCGCACCTTGAGGTACTCGACGACCTCGCCCAGCAGGGCGTCGGCCGAGACGAGGCGCCGCAGCGCCGGCGCCGGCCCGGGGACGAGGCCGACCCAGCGCAGCACGGCACCGAGGTCTCCGACGGCGATCATCGAGGCTGGGGCGTCGGGGGACGGAGGCCGCCGGTCAGGCGGGCTGACGGTCGGGCCGGCGGTGGAGGCGGGCCCGGTAGTACGCGTCGAAGTCGTCGCGGGACTGGGCCGGACCCGTCCCCGCGGCCAGCGCCACCCGCCGAGCCGCCAGCTCGCCGGTGGTCGGCAGTGCGGCCCGGTCGGCGAGCGCCAGCCGGATCCACTCGCTCATCGACACGCCCTCGGCCGCCGCCTGCTCGCGCAGGCGGGCCACGACGTCGTCGGGTACGGCGCGCACGTTCACGTCAGCCACGCCGACACGATACGGGCATGTGTTGCATCATGCAAGCACTTCGTGGTGCACCGTGCGAGACATCGTTGGTGTGTGCCGCACCGGCGCCGTGTGGGCGCCCGCGTCAGCGGCCGGCGGCCTGCTCGCGCAGGACGTACTTGAGCACCTTGCCGGTCGCGTTCAGCGGGAGCGCGTCGACCACCTCGACCGAGCGGGGGACCTTGTAGTTGGCCATCTTCTCGCGCGCCCAGGCGATGAGCTCGGCCTCGTCGACGGTGGCTCCCGCCCGGGGCACGACGTACGCCCTGCCGACCTCGCCCATGCGGTGGTCGGGCACGCCGATGACGGCCACCTGCCCCACCGACGGGTGCTCCATGAGCATGTTCTCGATCTCGGCCGGATAGGCGTTGAAGCCGCCGACCACGAACATGTCCTTGGTCCGGTCGGTGATCTTGAGGTTGCCACCCTCGTCGAGCACGCCGACGTCGCCGGTGTGCAGCCAGCCGTCGGCGTCGATCGCCTCGGCCGTCGCCGCCTCGTCGCCGAAGTAGCCGGCCATCACGTTGTAGCCCCGCACGACGACCTCGCCGGGCTGCCCTGCGTCGACCGCCTTGCCGTCGTCGTCGACCACCAGCACCTCGACGCCGGGGATGGGGCGCCCGGCGGTGTTGGCGATGATCTCGGGGTCGTCGGTGTGCCGGCACATCGTGGTGACTCCGGTCGACTCGGTCAGCCCGTAGCCGGTGACGATGTTCTTGAACGTCAGCTCCGAGGCCATGCGCCGCACCATCTCGACCGGCACCGTGGCCGCGCCGGTGACCGCCAGCCGCAGGGTCGACAGGTCGAACTGGTCGAGGTCGGGGTGGTCGAGGATCGTCTGGTAGATCGCCGGCGCGCCCGGCAGCATGCTGATGCGCTCCTCGTCGACCCGGCGCATCACGCTCGGCACGTCGAACACGGGGTGCGGGACGATCGTGGCCCCGGTGATCAGGCAGGCGAGGATGCCGGCCTTCAGCCCGAAGCAGTGGAAGAACGGGTTGACGATGAGGTAGCGGTCGCCCTCGGTCAGGCCGACGACCCCGGCCCAGTCGTGGAAGGCGCGCACCGACGCGCCGTGCCGCAGCATGGCCCCCTTGGGCTTGCCGGTCGTGCCCGACGTGAAGATGATCGTGCTGACGTCGTCGGGGTCGATCTCGGCGGCCCGGGCCGCGCTGGCGGCGGGGTCGACCGACGAGCCGCGGGCCAGGACGTCGGGCCACGCCACCGCGCCGTCGGGGACCGGCCCGGCCAGCACGACCGTCTCCTCGAGGCACTCGGGGACCCCTGCCTCGGCCAGCAGGGCGACGTAGTCGGTGTCGAGGAAGTCGGTGGTCGTCAGCAGCATCCGCGCCTGGGCGGTGGCGATGACGTGCGCGGCCTCGGTGCCCTTGAACCGCGTGTTCACGGTGACGACGACCGCGCCGGCGCGGAACGCGCCCAGGGCGGCGATGACCCACTCGCCCATGTTCGGGGCCCAGATCGCCACGCGGTCGCCCCGCTCGACGCCGCTGGCGATGAAGGCGCGCGCCGCCTCGTCGGCCGCGGCCGCGAGCTCGGCGAACGTCAGGCGTCGCTCGCCGTCGACGAGGCCCTCGTGGTCGCCGAACTCGATGGCGGCCCGCTCGACGACGGCGGGGATGGTGCGGGCGTCGAAGTCGATCTGCTCGACCGTCTCGTCTGTCATGCCGCTGGTCCCCCTGCGTGCGGTCGCCTGCTGCGACGTCACCTGACGCCGCGTCAGATCATAGGACCTGGCCCGCCTCGAAACCCGCCCGTCACGGTCGGGTCGCAGACCGGAAATCTACGGTCCGTAGATTCCCGGGCATGACGGCTGCCGGCGTCCGCCGCACCGACGGGGTTCGACGTGTCGTCCCGCTCACGTTCGGGTGGGAGCACATCCCGCAGAGCATCTCGCTGCACGGGGCCGACCCGTCGATCCGGCTGCGCGAGCCCGTGCCCGGCGTGCTGCTCGAGGTCGACGGCGGATGGATCCTCCTCGACACGGGCTTCAACACGCCGATCCTCCTCGACGAACAGCTGCGCCGGCGGATGGTGCACATGGGCATCACCGACGAGCTCGTCGGTGACCACGGCGACAGCGTCGAGCGGGCGTTCGAGCACGTCGGCATCGACCCTCGCGACGTCGCCGTCGTGGCGGTCAGCCACCTGCACTACGACCACGCCGGGGGCATCCGCTGGTTCGCCGAGCACGCGCCGGTCCACTGCCAGCGGCGCGAGCTCGACTTCGCGCTGGCCCAGGCCGCACCCGAGCCGTTGGCGTTGTGCCGCATCGACTTCGACGACCACCGCATCGACTGGCGGCTGGCCGACGGCGACGTCGAGATCGCGCCCGGCGTCACCGCGGTGGCCACGTACGGCCACACGGTCGGGCACCAGAGCTTCGTGGTCGACCTCGCCGACGGCGGCGGGTTCGTGTTCGCCTTCGACGCCGCCGACCTGCAGCGCAACCTGGACGAGGAGGTGGCGCCCGGGTCGGTGGCCACCGGAGACGTCGACCAGGCCGTCGAGGCGATCCGCCGCCTGAAGGCCATCGCCGCCGAGCGGGGCTACCGGGTCATCCCCGGCCACGATCCCGACGTGTGGCCGGCGTTCACCGCCGAGCTCGGCTGCGACGGCCCGACCACGCCGGGCCGCTTCCTCGCCGCCGACCCCGCCGAGGTGCCGGCGTGACCCCCACGGCGACCGCCGCCGAGGCGCCGGCGTTCCTGCTCGACCGGGCCGCCTACACCGACGCCGGGTGGTTCGGGCGGGAGCAGGCCGGCCTGTTCGCCCGCACGTGGGCGCTGGTGGGCGACGCCCGCACGGTGGCCGAACCGGGGGAGTACCTCACGGCCACCGTCGGCGGCGTGCCGCTCGTCGTGGTCGTCGGCGAGGACGGCGTGCGCCGGGCGTTCCACAACATGTGCCGGCACCGGGGCATGGTCATGCTGGGCGGCGCCGGGACGTGCCGGGCGATCCGGTGCGAGTACCACGCCTGGCGCTACGCGCTCGACGGGTCCCTGCGGGTCGTGCCGCAGCGCGCCGACCAGTTCCCCGACCTCGACCTCGACGGCCTCGGGCTGCTGCCGGCCGCGGTGGCCGAGTGGGAAGGCCTGCTGTTCGCCTGCCCCGACCCGGCGGTCGCGCCGCTCGACGCCTGGATGGCCGGGTTCGCCGACGCCATCGGGAGCGTCCGCCCCGGCCTGCTGCCCCAGGTGGCGGCCGCCGACATCCCGGCCGCGTGCAACTGGAAGCTGTTCGTCGAGAACCACATCGACGTGTACCACCTCTGGTACCTGCACGCGCTGTCGCTCGCCGACTTCGAGCACCGCCTCTTCGAGCACCGGCCCGTCGGCCCGCACTGGGTCAGCTACGAGCCCCGCCGGGATGGCGGCGGCCCCACCAGCCTCGACGGCGGCAACCCGCCCATCGCCCACCTCGACGAGCGCGACCGCAACGGCCTCGGTGCCCACCTGCTCTTCCCGAACGCCACGTTCGCGGTCAGCGCCGAGTTCGTCATCACCTACGCCGCCGTCCCCGTGGCCCCCGACCGCACGCGGATCGAGCTGCGCGTGCGGGCCGAGCCCGGCGCCGACGCCGATGCGCTCCTGGCCGCGGCCCGCTCGTTCATCGACGAGGACATCACGGCGTGCGAGCGCATCCAGGCCGCGCTGGCGTCGCCGTGGTTCGCGGTCGGTCCGCTCGCCCGCGACCACGAGGCACCCATCGCCGCGTTCCAGCGCAACGTGATCGCCGCCCTCGACCGACCCTGACCCCCGAGGAGGACCGATGGCCGCCCTCGACCTCACGACCGGGCGCATCGCCCTGATCGTCGTCGACATCCAGGCCGGCGCCACCAACGGCGAGAGCGCGCTCGACCACGTCGGTCAGCACGAGGCCGTGCCCAAGGCCGTCGAGGTGCTGCGCGCCGCCCGGACACTCGGGCTGCCGGTGATCCACTTCAAGGAGGTGCACCGCAAGGAGATGGTCGACTTCGGGCGCGAGCTCGACGGCGCCGAGCCGGTGCACTGCCTCGAGACCTGGCCGGGCACCGATTACCACCCCGACACATACCCGATCGACGGCGAGTACCCGATGCAGAAGCGCCGCTACTCGTGCTTCGTCGCCACCGACCTCGACCTGCTGCTGCGCGGCCTGAAGGTCGACACGGTCGTGCTGGTCGGGGCGATGACCAACGTGTGCGTCCACTACACCTTCGTCGACGCCCACCAGCTCGACTACCACGTCCACGTGGTCGAGGACGCGGTCTACGGGTCCGATTGGGACGCGCACCACGCGGCCCTGCGGGCCATGGAGTACCTGCAGCGCGACGCCCGCATCTCCGCCGCCGGGTTCGTGGCGGCGGCCGCGGTCGTGGGGGTCACGGCCGGCTGAGTCCCCTAGGGTCGGCGCATGGCGATCATCGACGACGTGATCGAACGCTGGCACCGCCACCTGCGGGGCGAGCTGCCGGGCGGGCTCGACGAGCTGCTGCACCGCGACGTCGTGTTCTACTCGCCGATCGTCTACACGCCCCAGGAGGGGCGCGAGATCACCAAGCTGTACCTCACCGCCGCGGGGCAGACCCTGCCGGGAGATGCGGCGGCCGCGGGCGCCGAGGACGGCGGCGGTGACGGCGATGGCGCCGGCGGATCGTCCGGCGGGTTCCGCTACACGAAGAAGGTGCTGGCCGGCGACACCGCGGTGCTCGAGTTCGAGACGACTGTCGGCGGCAAGTACGTGAACGGCGTCGACATCATCCGCTGCGACGAGGACGGCAGGATCGTCGAGTTCCGGGTCATGATCCGGCCGCTCCAGGCCGTCAACCTCGTCCACGAGCAGATGCGTGCCGCCCTCGAGCGCATGCAGTCGGGCGGCTGACGGCTGGAGACCCTCAGCGGTCGGACAGGTCGGCGCCCAGCAGCCGCTCCAGCCCGCCGAACCGGGCCAGGATGCCCAGCGCCACGACGCTCAACAGCGTGAACACCACCGACACCGCGGCGATGGTGGGCGTGAAGCCGTAGCGCAGCGAGTTGAAGATCTTGATGGGCAGGGTCTCGACCGAGAACCCGGCGACCATGAAGGCGATGATGTACTCGTTCAGGCTGAGCACGAAGGCGGCCACGAAGCCGGTCACGATGCTCGGCACCAGCAGCGGCAACGTGACCGTGCGGAAGCGTTGGCGCGGCCCGGCCCCCAGGGTGGTCGCCGCCTCGCCCACCGCCGGGTCGATGGCATGCAGGCCGAGGGTGATCGTGATGAGCGGCACCGTCGAGAAGAACACGCCGTGGGCGATGACGACGTTCTCGATCTTCCCGACGTGGCCCACCCGGTTCCAGAACACCAGCATCCCGACCGCCGAGATGACCGGCGGCAGCATGAACGGCAGCACGCCCAGCCCGAACAGCACGGGGGTCAGGCGCGGACGGTAGGTGTGCACGGCATAGGCGAGCGGCAACGCGATGAGCACCGCCACGGTGGCGCTCGCCAGTCCGATCAGCAGCGAGTTGTCCACGGCGTTGCGCCACTGGCTGTCGGTGACGAGGTCGCTGTACCACTGGGTCGAGTAGTCCTCGACGGGGAAGTCGAGGTACCGCTCGCGGTTGAACGACGCCATCAGCACGACGAGCAGGGGCGCGGTGAGGAACACCACCACGAACCCCACCACCGCGACCTTGAGCGCCCGCATCACGCCACCCCTGCGGTGACGGGGAGGAGCTGGTCCGCCTCGGGCTCCGCGGCGTCGTCGGCCGCCTCGGCCTCGCGGGCCACCCACGACCGCGAGCCGGCGAACGACACGATGCCCACCACGGCCAGGCTGATGAGCGTCAAGAACATGGCGATGGCCGCCGCGAACGGCACGTTGGCGCTCATCGTCGCCTGGTCGGAGATCACGACGGCCAGGGTCCAGTGCTGGGGCCGACCGAGCACCTGGGCGATGATGTTGCTGCCGAGGGTGAACACGAACACCAGCAGGAACGCGGCCAGCAGGGCCTGCCGGCACAGCGGCACCACGACGGTGGCGAACGTCCGCCACGGGGAGGCGCCCAGCGTCTCGGCCGCCTCGGTCAGCTCGCGGTCGACCCGGTTCAGCGACGGGAACAGCGTCAGCACCGCGTAGGGGAACGACGTGTAGGAGAGACCGGCCACCACCGACCAGAACCCCGGCGTGAACGCCTTGGGCTCGGACATCAGCCCGCCCCACACGAGGATGTTCGTGATGCCGGTCGCCCGGCCGAGGATCAGGTCCCAGCTGAACGCGACGATCACCTCGGACAGCGTGAGCGCCCCGAGCACGACGACGAGCAGGGGCACCTGCGTCCGGGCGCGCATCCGGGTGAGGAACCACGTGAACGGGAACGCCATCGCCGTCGTGAGCAGCGCCACGAGCAGGCACAGGCGCAGCGAGAACAGCGTCCGCCCGATGTAGACGTCGGAGAACAGCCGCGACCAGCTCGTCAGCTCGAAGCCGGGTTCGTAGAACCCGCCCTCGATGCGCCGGTAGAAGCTCGTCGCCAGCATGAGCGCGAACGGCACGAGGAAGAACACGGCCAGCAGGGCCACGGGCACCCAGAGGATGGCTCGCTGCCCCCACGTCAGGCGCTCGCGCTCGTCGGGCACCGCGACCTCGGTCCCGCTCACGGCCGCCGTCACGGCGCGACCACCACGCAGCGGTCGGGCGGCAGGTGGACCACCACCGTGTCGCCCTGCGCCACGTCGGGGTGATCGCGGCCTGCGCCCGAGGCGACGACCGGCTCGTCGAGCCCGCAGTCGACGAAGCACTCGAACGTCGTGCCCAGGTCGCGCACGAACACGACCTCGCCCGGGATGGTGTCCGGCGCCGCCGGCGCGGTGTCGTCGACCGCCAGCACGGTGGCGTCGCCGGGGCGGAGCGACAGCACGAGGTCGGCCCCCACGACCTTGCCGTGGGCCGACGACGGGACGCCGATCGGGTGACGCCCGCCGACCTTGACGGCGTCGGGCGCGTACACCTTGGCGGGCAGCAGGTTGGTGGCGCCCATGAACCGGGCCACGAAGGCGGTCGACGGCTGCCGGTAGACGTCGAGCGGCGGTCCCGCCTGCTCGACGCGACCGTCGTTCATCACCACGACGACGTCCGACATCGTCATGGCCTCGCGCTGGTCGTGGGTCACCATGATCGTCGTGATGCCGAGGCGTTGCTGCAGCAGGCGCAGCTCGACCTGGAGCGCCTCGCGCAGGTTGGCGTCGAGGGCGGACATGGGTTCGTCGAGGAGGAACAGCGACGGTTCGCAGGCCAGGGCCCGGGCGATCGCCACCCGCTGGCGCTGGCCGCCGGACAGCTTCCGGACCGGGCGCCTGCCCAGGCCGTCGAGGTGGACGAGCCCCAGCAGCTCGTCCACCCGCGACGCGACGGCCCGCCGGTCGGTCCCCTTGATGCGCAGCGGGTACCCGATGTTGCGGCGCACGTCGAGGTGGGGGAACAGGGCCAGCGACTGGAACACCATCCCGATGTCCCGTTGGTGCGCCGCCTGCCGGGTGACGTCGGCGCCGCCCAGGACGATCGACCCCGCCGTCGGGCGTTCGAGGCCCGCGAGCATCCGCAGCAGGGTCGTCTTGCCGCACCCCGAGGGGCCGAGGAACGACACGAGCGAGCCGGGCGGGATCTCGAGCGAGACCCCGTCGACCGCCACGACCGGGCCGAACCGCTTGACGAGTCCGTCGAGCACCAGGGCGGCCGATGGCATCGCCTCGATCGACGCCGGAACCTCCGGCCTGGCGCCGGCGCCCCGCTCGGTCTCGGTCGTGTCGGTCATCAGGTCACCTCGCGATCACTCTGCGTAGATCTGCTCGGCCCACTTCTGGTTCACCCAGTCCTCCCACTCCTGGTAGATCTCGTAGCGGGGGCGCAGGGCGGCGTCGGGACCCGGGCCCGACACGGCCTCGTAGTCCGCCTCGGTCAGCTCCATGTGCTCCTTGGCCACGGTGGGCGACGTGCCGAGCGTGGTAGCCAGCTCGGCCTGGATGTCGGGCTGGCACATCCAGTCGATGAAGGCGATCGACGCCTCGGGCTCGGAGGTGGTGGCCGTGACCGCCCACAGGCCCGAGTCGAGGACCGCTCCCTCCTCGGGGAACACGGTCGCCAGCGGCTCGCCCTGGCTGATCGCGTACGTGGTGATGTCGTGGTAGAACTCGCCGAGGCTGACCTCGCCCGAGTTGTAGTCCTGCTGGGCGGTCGCCTCGTCCCGCCACCACAGCTTCACGTTGGGCTTGACCTCGGCCAGCTTGGCCATGACCTCCTCGACGCCCTCCTGCGTGGCGAGGATGTCGCTGTCGTCGGGGAACCAGCAGGCCGCGGTGATCTCCAGCAGGAACGACGTGTTCGGCGTGTTGATCAGCGCCAGCTCGTTGGCCCACTCGGGCTCCCACAGGGCCTTCCAGGTGGTGGGGCTCTCGGGCACGCGGCTCGTGTTGGAGACCAGCGTGATGTACCACGACGCCGCGCCCACCCCGACGGTGTCGCCGGCGTCGTTCTCCGTGACGAACCCCTCCGCCAGGTACTGCGAGTTGGGCACGTCGTCGAGGTTGTAGCCGAGCACGACGTCGCCCTTGACGGCCCGCAGCAGGCTCGTGTTGTTGAGCATCGACACGTCGGCGGGCACGCCACCGGTGCGGACGGCCTGCTCGAGCTGGACGATCCAGGCGTCGCCGCCCGGCTCGGACACCGACTCGACCTCGATGCCGGTGTCCTCGGTGAACCGGGGGTAGAACGACGCGAAGTTCTCTTCGAAGAAGCCGCCGAACGTCGCGACCTTGATCTTCGACCCGGTGAGGTCGGACTTGCCGTCGCCGGCGGTGGTGGCGGTCGAGGCCTCGGATCCGCCCTGCGAGCCGCCGCACGCGGCGAGCACGGACGTCGGCAGGGCCAGCGCGGCGCCCCCGATGCCCAGGCGCCGCAGCATCTCGCGGCGGGAAAGGTGCCGGTCGTTCATGGCGTGGGTACTCCCATGGCAGGATCCATCTCCTCGGTTGGTGGCGGAGCGGGCAGATCGGTGGCGCCGGCGCCGAGCGCGAGCTCGACCGACCAGCGCCCGTCGTGGCGCGTCCGGTAGCAGGCCCGGTAGGCGCCGCCGGTGGCGCGGTCGTCGGCGATGGTCAGGGCGTGGTCGCCGGTGCGGACAACGACGCAGGTCCGGTCGGGCGACCAGTGGCTCTCGAGGCCGGCCTCGCTGCCGGCCACTCGCCGCCACACCTCGGTGTACGCAACGGCGCGGTCGCCGTCGGTGAACTCGCCGGTCTCGACGAGGTCGTCGCCGTTCCATCGCACACGGCCGACGTCGCTCTCACCGGGCGCCCGGTCGTCGAGGTCGAGGTCGTGGCTCCAGCGGAGGAACGGGTCGGCCCACGTGGTCGTGCCCGCGAACGACAGCGGGGCGACGATGTCGCCGTAGCCGTACCGGGGGATGCGCAGGTCCGCGTAGGTGCACTCGGTCTGCAGCCAGACCACGTCGGCGTGCTCGGCCGGGGCGGCCCCGTCGACGGCGAGCGACACCCGCTTCCACGCCCCCCGGAACCGCTCGGGGACCGTCTCGGTGCCGGCAGTGGCCCCGGGCGGGGAGCCGGTCGTCACGTCAGGTGCTCCAGGATGTGGCGCTGGAACGTGGCGATCGGCGCCTCGTGGGCGCTGGCCAGCGGCCCGACCTCGAAGTGCGGCGAGCGGAGCACACGCTGGATCTGCTCCACGGCCCCGCCGTCCTCGTCGCGCAGCACCTTCAGCAGGATGTCGACGCCGTCGTCGCCCAGAGCGGTGCCGGGCTCGGCCAGAACCCGGATGTCGAGCACCGACGACTCGGGCCCGGTGGGCACCACCTGGTAGGTCATCCACTGGGTCTCGGACGACGACGTCGGCACGTTCGGGAAGATGAGGTTCGCTCGCAGCACGTCCCTCTCCTCCTCGGGGAGGTGCGCGATCGGGGGCAGGCCGCGGGGCCGCTCGGTGCCGGGACGCAGGCGCTCCTCGCTGACCCAGTGGGGGCCCACCTGCCGGTGCTCGAAGCCCGTGTGGTCGTACATGCCCAACGTCTCGTCGTGCAGGTACCAGAGGTGGAGCACGTCGACGTGGTTCTCGATGTAGAGCTTCCAGTTGCTGGCGACCGGGATGCGCAGCCGGCGCGCCTCGGTGAGGCGGGACGTGTCGAACGGCCCCATGTGGGCGGGGAGGTCGCCCAGCCAGTCCTCGAACGGCACGGCCCCCGGGTCGGGGTTGACGAACACGAGCCCCGACCACGTGCCGAGCCCGACCGGCAGCAGACCCCAGTCGCCCGTGTCGATGTCGCCGAACTGGGCCGCCCGCTGCGGCACGCGCACGAGCGTGCCCTCGGTCGTGAACTCCCACCCGTGGTACGGGCAGCGGACGTTGCCGTCGGTGTGCCCGGCCTCGCACGTGAGCGCCATGCCGCGGTGGCGGCACATGTTGACGAACGCCCGCAGCTCTCCATCGTGGCCCCGGACGATCAGGACCGGCGTCGTCCCGACCTGCACCGGCAGGTGGTCACCGGGATGCGGGACGTCGCGCTCGTAGGCGACCAGGTTCCAGGTGCGCCCGAACAGCTCGCGCTGCTCGCGCTCGTACCACGCGGTGCTGAAATAGGCCTCGGGGGGCAGCAGGTACCGCGTCTCGGTCGGCGCCGCGGCGAGGGTGTCGGCCATCGACTCCGACCGTGGCATCGAGCCGTTTCCATCGAATGTCCATAGAAATAAGGGCCCGTGTCGCCGCGACGACGGGCGATTGTCGGGGATGTGACCTGTTCCTGACGGCGTCTGCCGCACGGTCCCGGCGCGTCGGGGATGGCGACCCCGTGCGGTCGCCGCACGCCGCGCTCGCCGTCCCCGGCGTCGCCGCAGGCCGGCGATGACCCCGATCCGCCCCGGGCCCCGCACGGCGACCCTGGACCCATGCCCGCCGATCGCCCGCACCCCGCCCCCTCCGCCGTCCCGCTGCCGCCTGCGTGGCACCCGTCCGCGGCCCGCCCCGTGGCCGGCCCCGTCGCCCGCCCTCCCCGTCCGACGGGGCGGCCTGGGTGCCGCGCTGATCGTGGGTCTGGTGGCCGCCGCCGCCGGCTTCGTCGAGATCAGCTTCTGGTCGTCGCGGCGCGTGAACGGCGTGGTCGTCGAGTGCAGCTACACGAACCTGGCGCCGTGGATCTTCGGGCCGCTGGCGATCGTGTGCGGGGGTGCTGGCGCTGGTCGCGCTCGTTCGGGGCGCTGGATGGGGCGGCCACGCCTCGCCGAGCCCGGCCCGCCTCCCGCTCGCCTTGGTGGCGATCGGGGTGGGTGTGGTGCACGTGGCGACGGCCCTCGGGGGACTGGACCTCCTGAGCCAGAATCCCTGCTGAGCCCCGGGCTCTGGAAGCAACCGAAAGTTTCTGAGATCCATTGAAGACGGTGACCGTTGTCGGGTAGCATCGAACACATGTTCGGTCTCGTCGACACTCCGGTCGTGCAGCCGCTCGACGCGGTGGTCGACGACCTGATGGCGGTCGACATCGCCGGGCTGGACGACCGCACGGTGGCCGACGCGCTGGTCGAGCTGCGCCGGGTGCGGGCCCGTCTGGCCGCGGTCGAGGCGCGCCTGGTCGACGCCGTCGACTCCCGCCGGCACTGGGCCTCCGAGGGCTTCCGGTCGACGGGTGCGTGGCTGGCCGACTCCGACAACACCGCCCTCGACGACGCCCGAGCCGACGTCCGCCTCGCCCGGCGGCTGCGCACGATGCCCGCCACGGCGGCGGCGCTCGCCGCAGGTGACATCACGCTCGCCCACGCCCGGCGGCTCGCGGTGCTGAACGCGCCCGATGTCGCGGGCGCGTTCGCGGAGGCCGAGGAGCTCCTGGTCGGCCAGGCCCGCACGATGCGCTGGGCCGACTTCACCAAGGCGCTGGCCTACTGGCTGCGCCACGCCCGCGAGGACGGCGACCCCGACCCCGACAAGGCCGACCGCGACCACCGGCACGTCACGCTCGACGAGGGCCTGCGCGGCACCGGCCTCCTGTCCGGCGAGCTCACGCCGCTCGGCAAGGCCGAGGTGTCGTCGGCGCTCGAGCGCATCGAGCGCGAGCTGTTCGAGGCCGACTGGGCCGCCGCCCGCGCCGAGCACGGCGAGGCGACGACGCTCGCCGACCTGGCTCGAACGCCCCGGCAGCGGCGGCACGACGCCCTCGTCGAGATGGCCCGCCGTGCCGTCACGGCACCTGCCGACGGCAAGCGGCCGAAGCCGCTCGTGACCGTCCTCGTGGGCTACGACGCCTTCCTGAAGGTGTGCGAGCTGGCCGACGGCACGGTGATCTCGCCGGGCACCGTGGTCTCGACGCTCGACGAGGCGATGATCGAACGAGTCGTGCTCGACGGTCCGTCACGGGTGCTCGACCTCGGCCACCAGCGCAGCTTCACCGGGGCCGCCCGCCGCGCCATCGAGGTGACGCAGCGCCACTGCCAGGAGCGCGGCTGCCACGTGCCGGATCACCGGTGCCAGGCCGATCACCTCTGGCGATGGTCCGATGGTGGTCCGACCCGGCCCGAGAACGGCGAGCTCAGGTGCAAGCCGCACAACCTGGCGCGCGAGCGAGCCAGGCCACTGCCACCACCGCCCCGGGCGCGCAGCGACGAGCAGGCCCGCGCCCACCTCGAGCTCGCCCGCCAACGCATCCGCGATCGGTTGCTCCACGACCCCACGTGGGCGGTCGTGTAGTCCCTCGTCATTCGGCCGGGAAGAATCCGCTCCTGCGAGGCAACCCCGACGCGCCGTCGTGCGTCAGTGGTGCCGTGGACGCGCGCCGATGCGCTGCGGAGGAGACACGGGGGACGGGTGCGAGAACCGGCGGTCGAGCGGGCGCTCGACGATCTGCTGCCCGACCTGATGCGCTTCGCCGTCGTCGATGATCGGCTGGAGCTCGTACGTGTCCTGCTAGGCGCTCTCGCCGCGGCAGCGGGCGATCCTGACGCTGCGCTTCCTCGAGGACCGGTCGATCGCCGAGGTCGCCGAGCTCCTCGGCATCGCAGCGGGCGCCGTGAAGTCACAGACCGCCAAGGGCCTGGCCCGCCTGCGCGCCGTCGTGGATGGTCGAGTCGTGTCTGACGCACTCGAGGATCGCCTCCGGACCGAGCTCCGGACCGTCACCGCGGACGATCGGCGGCCACGTCGACGCCCGGGACTGGTCGACGCCGCGCACCGCCGATCCCGACGGCGCCGCGTGCGCCGGCTGGGTGCGGGTGCCGGGACAGTCGTCGCCATCGTCGCAATCGTCCTGGCGACGCGGCCCGACGGCTCGCCGTCCACGGTGACCGACGGTCCCGATGTCGGCCGCGCCTTCCACGACCGTCGCCCCGACGACGTTGCGGTCATCGGTCACCGACGTGCCGAGCCAGAGCGCCGCCGACGCGGCGCGGGACGGCGTGGTCGCCGAGATCGCCGCGTTGCCGCCCTCGATCCGGATCGTCGGAGTGGCGTCGGCCGACGCGCCCGAGGGCCGCTGGATCGCCAGCGAGCTCGACGTCACCGCGGTGGGCCCGGACGGATGCGACGTCCGCGGCGGGCTCGACATCGGCGGCCTCGTCTGTGCCGGCGAGTACGGCGAGGTCGTGCTGCTCGACCCGGCCGGTCGGATCGAGCAGGCGTCATCCCATGCCCGGGATGCCGCCGCAACTGGATCGCGGTGACCGACGACGAGGTCTGGGCGGGACGGGTGGGCGACGGCGCTCTGCCCGCTCGAGCGTCGTGCGCATCGATCGGACCACGAGGGAGGCGACAGTGGTCGTGCTGCCCCATCCGTCGGGCGAGACGGCTCACGTCGGGTACGACGGCGCCTGGCTGACGGCCACGCCCGACCAGGTGGCGGTGATGTCGACGTTCGTGGGCCCCGAGCCGGCCCCGGGTCGGATCCGCATCGAGGCATCGGCGGTCGGCCCGCTCTACGTCGATCTCGAGGGCCTCGAGTCGTTCGTCGCCGGGCTCGGATCCTGACGATCTGGCCGCCGGCGAACGCCCGTCCTGCGTCATCTCGTCCCCCGAGCGACCGTGCTTCGAATCACGGTTCGATTCAGCGAGCTATGGTTCAGAGAACGTCGCCGGGCACCAGAAGGGACTTCGAGCGTGACCGCCCAAGAAGCTGCAGACCTGTGGCGCGAGGAGCGCATGCTCATCGACGGTGCCCTGGTCGCCGCCGCCGACGGCGCCACGTACGACGACGTCGATCCGGCCCGCGAGCAGGTCCTCGGCGTCGCCGCCGACGGCGGTGCCGCCGACATGGATGCGGCCATCGCGGCCGCTCGCCGGGCGTTCGACGAGACGAGCTGGGCCACCGACGTCACGTTCCGCGTGCGGTGCCTGCGCCAGCTCCAGCAGGCGCTCGAGAAGCACGCCGACGATCTGCGGGCCACGACGGTGGCCGAGGTCGGCGCGCCCGTCGCGCTGACGCACGGGCCCCACCTCGACACGCCCGTCGAGGGGGTCGGCTGGGTGGCCGACCTGGCCGAGCGGTACGAGTGGATCACCGACCTCGGCGAGGCCGAGCCGTTCGGCATCCGGTCGCGCCGCTTCGTGCACCGCGAGGCGACCGGCGTGGTCGGCGCCATCACGCCGTGGAACTTCCCCAACCAGATCAACCTGGCCAAGGTGGCGCCCGCGCTGGCCGCCGGGAACACGGTGGTGCTCAAGCCGGCCCCCGACACGCCGTGGTGCGGCACGTTGCTCGGCAAGCTCGCCCTCGAAGAGACCGACATCCCGGCCGGCGTCCTCAACGTCGTCACGTCGGCCGGCCACGAGGTGGGCCAGCAGCTGGCCGAGGACCCGCGGGTCGACCTCGTCAGCTTCACCGGCTCCACGGCCACCGGCCGGCGGGTCATGGTGGCCGCGGCCGGCAACCTCAAGAAGGTCTTCCTCGAGCTGGGGGGCAAGTCGGCGGCGGTCGTCCTCGACGACGCCCCGCTCGGCCTCGCCGTGGGGTCCACCGCCATGCAGATCACGACCCATGCCGGCCAGGGCTGCGCCATCACGTCCCGGCTCGTGCTGCCGAGGTCCCGCTTCGACGAGGGCGTCGAGCGCCTGATCGAGACCATGCGGTCCCTGACCTACGGCGATCCCCGCGACCCGGCGCACCTCATGGGCCCGCTCATCAGCGAGCGGCAGCGCCAGCGGGTGCTCGGCTACATCGGCACCGGGGTCGACGAGGGCGCCACGGTCGCACTCGGCGGCGGGGTGCCCGAGCACCTGCCGGTCGGCTTCTTCGTCGAGCCCACGGTGCTCACGGGCGTCGACCCGGGCGCCACGGTGGCCCAGGAGGAGATCTTCGGCCCCGTCCTCGTCGTGCTGGCCCACGACGGCGACGACGACGCGGTCCGCATCGCCAACGACTCGGCGTACGGCCTGTCGGGCGCGGTGTTCGCGGGCTCCGACGAGCGGGCGAGGGCGGTGGCCTCCCGCATCCGCACCGGCACGATCTCGGTGAACGGCGGGCTCTACTACGGGGCCGACGTGCCCTTCGGCGGCTACAAGCAGAGCGGCATCGGCCGCGAGATGGGCGTCGCCGGCTTCGAGGAGTACCTCGAGACCAAGGCGGTCGGCGAGGGCGTGCGATGACCGGCCGTCAGATCAACGAGCAGGTGTGGATCAGCGGCGACCAGCAGACGGTCAACGGCCTGCTCGACCGCCGCCTCGAGGCCGACCCCGACGGCGAGTACCTCGACGTCTGCGGCACGAAGCTGTCCGCCGCCGAGGTCGCCTCGGCCGCCAACCGCCTGGCCAACGCCCTGGCCGCCATGGGCGTGCGGCCCGGCGACCGGGTGGCGACCCTCGTCGAGAACTCGGCCGAGGCGCTGCTCGCCTGGTGGGGCATCGTCCGCGGCGGGGCGGTGGCGGTGCCCGTCAACACGGCCTACAAGGGCGAGTACCTGCGCCACCAGCTCACCGACTCGGGTTCCCGGGTGCTCGTCGTCGAGTCCGCCCTGGCCGACCGGGTCGCCCGCATCTCGGGCGACATGCCCGCCCTCGACCACGTCGATCGTCATCGGCGAGGCGGCCCACCCGCCCGACGTGACGGTCCACACGTGGGACGACGTGCTCGGCAGCCGACGACTCCGAGCCCGGCGTGGCCGTCCGCCCGGCCGACCTGGCCACGTTCATCTACACGGGCGGCACGACCGGCCTGTCGAAGGGCTGCATGCTCAGCCACAACTACCACGAGGTCCTGGCCCGCCAGATCGGCATCTGCTGGCGGCGCACGGCCGACGACGTGGTGTGGACGCCGCTGCCGCTGTTCCACTTCAACGCCATCGTCACCGCGGTGCTCGGGCCGCTCGTGTACGGCGGCCGGTCGGCGATCTACCGCCGGTTCTCGGTGTCGAACTTCTGGCCCGAGATGAACCGCACGGGCGCCACCGTCACGTCGACGCTCGGCACGATGGCCTACCTCCTGGCCCACGACGTCGACCGGTCCGAGATGCCGCTGTCGGGAGCCCCCGAGGCCAACACGTCGCTGCGGTTGATCGGGGCCGCGCCGCTGCCGGTCGAGGTCGACTCGATCCTGCGCGAGCGCTTCGGCGTCGAGACGTTCAGCGGCGCCTACGGCACCACCGAGGCGAGCCTCGTGTCGTGGCAGCCGCCGGGCGTGCGCAACAAGCCCAACGGCGCCGGCGTCATCAACGACGAGTTCTTCGACGTCCGCATCTTCGACGACGACGACAACGAGCAGCCGCGGGGCACCGAGGGCGAGATCGTCCTGCGCCCGAAGCGGCCGCACAGCATGTTCGAGGGCTACTGGGGGCGGCCCGAGGCGACCGTCGAGACCAGCCGCAACTGGTGGTACCACACCGGTGACATCGGGCGGGTCGACGACGAGGGCTTCCTGTTCTTCGTCGACCGCAAGGCCGACTACCTGCGCCGCCGGGGCGAGAACATCTCGAGCTTCGAGGTCGAGCGGGTGCTGATGGGGCACGGGTCCCTGGCCGACGTCGCGGTGCACGCGGTGCCCAGCGAGCTGACCGAGGACGACCTCAAGATCACGGCCACGCTGGCCGAGGGCGCCGGCCTCACCGAGGACGAGCTGTTCCGGTGGTGCATCGACCAGCTGCCCTACTTCGCCCTGCCGCGCTACATCGAGTTCCGCGACGAGCTGCCCCGCAGCCCGGTCGGGCGGGTGCTCAAGCGCGAGCTGCGCGACGAGGGACCCGGCGACGCCTGGGACGCCGAGGCGTCGGGCATCACCTACGACAAGCGCTGAGCCCCGCTGGGGCGGTCAGCCGCCGTTGTCGCCGGCATTCGCCTTGCGCCGCTTCGAGCGGCGGTCGGTGAGGCCGTCGACCGTGAGGGCGGCGCCGATGGCCAGCAGCCACACGTCCTTGGACAGCGCGGTGCCCTGTTCGGTCGGCTGCAGGCTGCCCTCCTCCCGCACGCCGGGAGCGTTGAGGTAGAGGCGGCCGAGCAGGCCCGCGAACGTGGTCAGCGCGAGGCCGGCCACCGCAGTCGGAACGATGGGGGTCAGCAGCAGTGCGCCGACCGCGATCTCGCCGGTCGACAGCATCGACAGGAACTTCTCGGGCGGGGTGTCCTGGAACTCGGGGTAGGCCGTGGTCGCGAAGCCGTGGAGACCTTTGGCGGTCTCGTCGTCGGCGGTCCGCTTCTGCAGCCCGGAGTTGAGGATGTAGGCCCCGGTCGCCAGGCGCACGGGGATGTGCCATGCCTTGAACGCCATGCGGTCAGCCTTCCCCAGGTGTCAAGGGGCCGAGCGAGGGTGACGGATCACTCGCCGGTCTCGCCGTCGGCCGCCTCGCGCAGCAGGTCGGCGTGTCCGTTGTGCCGGGCGGTCTCCTCGAGCATGTGCAGCAGGATCCAGCGGAGGTTGAACCGCTCGTCGGGGCGCCGCGGGTGCGGAGCAGACAGGAAGTCGAGCCCGCCGGCGGCGGCGGCCTCGGCGACGTTGGCGCGGCTGCGCGCGCACGTCTCGAGGTACCGGTCGAGGAGCGCGGCCGGTTCGAGGTCCAGCGCGGTGCGGAACTCCCAGTCGGGGTCGTCCTCCCACGGGACGCTCGCCCACGGCTCGGCGCGCGGGTGCCCGAGGAGCACGACGCCGAACCAGTGGTCCTCGTTGAGGGCGGCGTGGTTGACCAGGCCGGCGAGTGTGAGGGTGGACGCGCCCACCTTGGTTCCCAGCTGCTCGCGGGTGAGCCCGCCGGCCTTCTGGGCGAGCGTGGCGCGGTGGTAGTCGAGGTACTGGGTGATCTGTGTGAGCTCGTCGGCGACGAGATCGGGGTCGGTGCGCTCCATCGCCGCGACCGTAGGTCTCGGCGACCGTCGGGGAGATGTCGGTTCGGACGTAGAAACTGACCGATCGTTCGTATAGTTTGGCGCCATGCCCGGAACCTCCGACATCGCCCGGACCGCGGCCATCGTGGCCGCCTTCGTCGGCCAGCCTCGCCCCCTCGGTGAGATCCGGGGGCGGGTGGTCGTCAGCGCCATCGCCAAGGCCCCGGTCACGTCCCCGTGGCTCGACCTGTCCGCCACCAACCTCGCCGGCGACCGCCAGGCCGACCTGTCCGTGCACGGTGGCCCCGACAAGGCGGTCTACGTCTATCCGGCGCACCACTACCCGGCCTGGCAGGCCGACGGGTTCGACGTCGAGGTGGGCGGGTTCGGGGAGAACCTGACCCTGGCCGGCGTCAGCGAGGACCACGTGCGCCTCGGCGACACGTGGCGATGGGGCGAGGCGCTGGTCGAGGTCAGCCAGCCGCGGGCACCCTGCTACAAGCTGTCGCTCCACACCGGACGCAAGGACGTCGGGCCGCGGATGCTGGCCACCGGGCGGTGTGGCTGGTACCTGCGGGTGGTCGAGACGGGCACGGTCCCGACCGCGGGGGCCCTCACCCTCGAGCGGCGCGACGCCGACGCCCCGACGGTCGCCGATGCGTTCAGCCGCGATGTTCGACGACGAGCGCGCCGCACGCACCGACGTCGTGGCCAGGGTGCTCGCCTCCCCGGCACTGGCCGCGGCGTGGCGTGAACCCCTCCTGGCCCGGCGCGGGGTGTCCGCGTGAGCGTCCCGGCCACCGACGGCCGGCTCGCCCGCGGCGAGCGCACCCGAGCGGCGGTGCTCCGGCGCGCCGCCGACATCGCATCGATCGACGGGCTCGACGGCCTGTCGATCGGGCGCCTCGCCGCCGATCTCTCGGTCAGCAAGGCCGGGGTGTTCGCCCACTTCGGGTCCAAGGAGGAGCTGCAGCTCGCCACCGTCCACGCGGCGGCCGAGCGCTTCGCCGCCGAGGTCGTGATCCCGGCGATGGAGGCGCCCGAGGGGCTGGCGCGCCTCGTCGCCCTCTACGACAGCTGGCTCGCCTACAGCCGCCGACGGGTGTTCCCGGGAGGGTGCTTCTTCTTCTGCACCTTCGCCGAGTTCCACGCCCGCCCGGGTCGCGTGCACGACGAGCTCGCCGAGGTCCGCCGTCGCTGGCTCGCGGCGGGCGCCGCACTCGTGGCCGACGCCCGCGACCGCGGCGAGCTCGATCCCGAGTGCGACCCACAGGCCGTGGCGTTCGAGCTCGATGCCCTGGGCATGGCGGCGAACCTCCAGGACCAGCTCTGCGAGGACGCGTCGGGCTTCGACCGGGCCGCCGCCGCCGTGCGCGCCCGGCTGCGCACCCTCGCCACCGCGCCCCACCCGGCGCTCGACTGATCGACATGGAAGGGGACCCCGGATGGACCTGCTCGAACTCGACCGGCGAGCGCTCGTCGCCACCGGCGCACGCATCGACGCGGTCACGACGGCCGACCTGGCCCGGCCCACGCCCTGCGCGGCCTGGGACGTGCGGGCGCTGATCAACCACGTCATCGCCAACAACGAGCGGTACGCAGCCGCCGCCACCGGTCGCGAGGTCGACTGGGCCGATCGGTCCCTCGACCACGTGGGCGACGACCACGGCACCGCGTATGCCCGCTCGGCCGAGGCCGTGTCGGCCGCGTTCGACGCGGCCGACCTGGACGCGGAGGTCGAGATGCCCTTCGGCCGGTTCTCGGCGGGTCAGGCGGTGGCCGTCCACTTCGTCGACGTGCTGACCCACGGATGGGACCTGGCCGTCGCCACCGAGCAGGACCCGAGCCTCGACGCCGAGCTGGCGACGGTCGCCCTCGACATCGTCGCCTTCTACCCGCCCGACGTGTTCGGCACCGAGCAGTTCTTCGCCCAGCAACAGGAGTACGCCCCGGACGCCCCTCCCGACGTGCGGCTGGTGGCGGTGCTGGGACGCACGACCTGAGGGCCGAGCGAAGGGTTGACATACCCCTGCGGTGGCGTTGATGATCAACGTCACCGTGAACCACGTCGACGACACCCTCCTCGCCCTGGCCGACCCCACCCGGCGCGCGGTGGTCGACCTGCTCCGCGCCGGGCCCCGGCGGGCGAGCGAGATCGCCGACGCCGTGGGCATGTCGCGGCAGGCCACGAGTCGCCACCTCAACCACCTGCGCCAGCGCGCCATAGTCGCCGTCGACCTCATCGACGGGGACGGCCGCGGCCGCCTCTACCGGCTGCGGCCCGAGCGCCTCACCGCCCTCGGTGCCTGGCTCGACCAGGTGCAGGCCGGGCACGCCGAGCAGCTTGCAGCCTTCGCCCGCCATGTCGAACGCGGCGGTCGCGACCGGCAGGAGGAGGCGTGACCGACGTCGACGTCGACGCCGTTGCCGGCACCGTCCGGGCCACGGTCGAGGTCGGGCTTGCCCGCGCCCGAGGCGTTCCGCGTGTTCACCGCCGAGATCGGGGCCTGGTACGTCGTCGACCGGCACACGGTCGTCGACCACCGCCGCACGGTCGACATCCGGGTCGAGCCGCACGTGGGCGGCCGCTTCCTCGACGTCCACGACGCCACGACGGGTGCGGGCATCGAGATGGGGCGGATCACGGCGTGGGACCCGCCTCGCGGCTTCACCTTCGTCGACGACCGCCACACCGAGACCGAGGTGTCGTTCGCCCCGCTCGGCGATGCCGGCACCGCGGTCACGATCGAGCAGCGGGGCCTCCACCACCTGCCCCCCGACGAGGCCGAACACGTGCGGCGCTACGGGTGGTGGCTGTTGCTCGGGTGGTTCGCCGATTCCCTGTCCGACGCGCCGACCCCGACCGAGGAGCAACCCGCCATGTCCGAAACCACGACTGCCGTGGAGCTGCAGGGCGTCACGCCCTACCTGTACTACGCCGACGCGGGCGCGGGCCTCGACTGGCTGGCCCGGGTCTTCGGCTTCGAGGAGACCGCCCGCTACGTGGACGACGCCGGCGTCGTGCACGAGAGCGAGATGCGGGTGGGCGCCAGCACCATCCAGCTCTGCGGGCGCGCTCCCGAACCCGACCAGGGCTCGGGTCTGCTGCTCATCGTCCACGTCGACGATGTCGATGCCATGCACGCCCGGGTGGTGGCGGCCGGGGTCGACGCCCCGCCGCCCGAACAGAAGCCCTACGGCCCCCGCACCTTCACGGTCACCGACCCGTGGGGTTATCACTGGGACTTCTGGCAGCCGGTGCACGCCTTCGAGCAGGCCGCGGGCGGTCTCCGCGAGATCCGCGCCTAGGTCGTCGGCGGTCAGCGCCGGCTGGCGAAATCCATCGGGTGGGCATCGCGCGGTCGCTTAGCCTGCGCTCATCGCCCGCCATCACCTCGCCCAGGTCAACATCGCCCGGCTGCAGGCGCCGATCGACAGCCCACAGCTCGCCGAGTTCGTCGCCGGACTCGAGCCGATCAACGCGCTGGCCGACGCCGACCCGGGCTTCGTCTGGCGGCTTCAGACCGACGACGGCGACGCCACCGCCATCCGCCCCTACGACGACGAGCGGGTGATGGTCAACATGAGCGTGTGGCGGTCGATCGACGCTCTGAAGGCCTTCGTCTACGGCGACGAGCATCGCGCCTACCTCGCCCGCCGTCGCCAGTGGTTCGAGCGCATGGACGACGTGATGGTGGCGCTGTGGTGGGTCCCGGCGGGGCACCGACCGACGGTCGACGAGGCCAAGGACCGGCTGGCCCTGCTCGACCGCGTCGGGCCGTCGCCCGCAGCGTTCACCTTCCGCACCGCGTTCCCGGCGCCCGAGACGGCGGTCGGAGAGGGTCAGACCGTGGTCTGATGACGGCCGGCCGGACCGTCGGTACGGTGCGGCCGATGTCCTTCGTCGCCCGCCTCGCCGCGCGCCGCCAAGCGTTGCCGTCGAGCCTGGTCGACGCCCTGCTGGCTCTCGTGGTCGGCGTGGTGACCGCGGTGTCGATCTCCGTGACCGATCGCAACGACAGCGGCGAGGCCATGACGTGGTGGGGCTGGGCCCTGGTGGTGGCCCAGGTCGTGCCGCTCGTGTGGCGGCGACGGGCGCCGACCCTCGTCGCGGTGGTGACGGGCGTGGCCACGCTGGCGTTCGGCATGGCCAACCTCCCCGACCCGGCGATCACCTTCCCGTTGGCCGTCGCCATCTACTCGCTGGCCGCCTACCGGCCGCGTTCGGTGACCGTGCCCGCGGCCGTCGCCATCGTCGTGATCTGCGTTCTGTCGATCGCGCTCGACGACCGAGCGGACGTGGCGGATCTCGCGGTGAACTCCCTGGTGGCGCTCGGCGCGTGGGTGGTGGGGGACTCGACGCGCGCCCAGCGCGAGCGGTCCGCATGGCTGGCCCAGCGCCAGCACGACGAGGCGCGGCGGGCCGCCGCCGAGGAACGGGTCCGCATCGCCCGCGACCTGCACGACGTCGTCGCCCACCACATCAGCGTGATCGTCGTGCAGGCCGAGGCCGCCCAGGAGGTCCTGGCGACCCACCCCGACCGGGCCGAGGGGGCCATGGCCGCCGTCGCGGACACCGCCCGCAGCGCGCTCGGCGACCTGCGCCGGATGCTCGGGCTGCTGCGGTCCGAGTCGGGGCGGGCCCCGCAGCCCGACCTCGCCGCGGTGGACGACCTGGTCGGGTCCGTGCGGGGAGCCGGCCTGGCGGTCGAGCTCCGGACCACGGGCACGGCGCGACCGGTCGACGGTGTCGTCGGGCTCACGGCGTACCGGATCGTGCAGGAGGCGCTGACCAACGTGCTGCGCCATGCGCAGGCCCGGCAGGCGTACGTGGACCTGGCGTTCGGCGACGAGGAGCTGGTCGTGCGGGTGGCGGACGACGGACGGGGCTGTGACGGGAAAGCGTCCGACGAGCCGAGCGGGCAGGGTCTCGTGGGGATGCGCGAGCGCGTGGCGGTGCTCGGGGGGCATGTCGACGCCGGCCCCGGGCCGGAGGGCGGCTTCGTGGTCGAAGCCCGTCTGCCGTCGCCGGCGTGAGGGGGGCTGCCTCGGTACGGTGCGGGCGTGACGCCCGGACCCCGCTCCGAAGCGACCTCGACCGTGCGCGTCGTCATCGCCGACGACCAGGAGCTGGTGCGCAGCGGCTTCGCCATGATCGTGGACGCCCAGCCCGACCTGGTGGTCGTGGGGGAGGCCGCCGACGGCGAGGAGGCCGTGGCCCTGGCCCGGCGGGAGCGGGCGGACGTGGTGCTGATGGACGTGCGGATGCCGCGCGTCGACGGCATCGACGCGACCCGGCGTCTGGCCGGCCCCGACGTCGTCGACCCGGTCAAGGTGGTCATCCTCACGACGTTCGACCTCGACGAGTACGTGTTCGAGGCGCTGCGTGCGGGGGCCAGCGGCTTCCTCCTCAAGGACGTTCGCCGCGAGGACCTCGTCCACGCCGTGCGGGTCGTGGCGGCCGGCGACGCCCTGCTGGCGCCGGCGGTGACCCGCCGGCTGATCGCGGACTTCGCCCGCCGGCCGGCCCGGCCGTCCGGCGGCGGGACGGCACACGCCGCGGCGCTCGAGCGGCTGACCCCGCGTGAGCGCGAGGTGCTCGTGCTGATCGGGCGGGGCCGCAACAACGCCGAGGTCGCCGCCGAGCTGTACGTCGGTGAGGCCACGGTGAAGACGCACGTCGGGCGGGTGCTCATGAAGCTCGACCTGCGCGACCGGGTGCAGGCCGTGATCTACGCCTACGAGGCGGGACTCGTGGGCGTGGACGGTCCGACCGGGGGCTGAGCCCGGATCAGACCCGGGCCGGACGACCGGGCCGGGTCCGCGGGCGCACGCTCGGGGCATGTTGGAACGACTCACATCCCTGGCCCTCCGGGCTCCCCGGCGCGTGGCGGCCGGGTGGCTCGCCGTCCTCGTCCTCGGCGTCGGCGCCGCCGGGGTGCTGTTCTCCACCCTCGACGCCGACCTCGACGGCGCGCCGTCGTTCGAGTCCGAGCAGGTCAACGAGCGTCTCGACCGGCTCGCTCCGGACGGGGGCGACGTGGTCGCCGTGGTCGACGGCGCCCCCGTCGGCGACGACGTCGTGGCTCGTCTGACGGCGACCCCCGGCGTCGAGGCGGTGAACACCCTCCCGTCGGAGGACGGCGACGCCACCGCCGTGCAGGTGGTGCTCGTGCCCGGGCTCGGCGACGACGCCCACGAGGAGCTGGTCGACGACGTGGCCGAGCAGCTCCGCGCCATCGACGCGCCCTCGGTGCTCGTCGGCGGGGAGCAGTTGCTCGACGACGAGATGTCCGAGCTGGCGGAGAAGGATGCGCAGCGGGCCGAGATGATCTCGTTGCCCATCGCACTCGTGGTGATGGCGATCGTCTTCGGCGGCGTGCTCGCCGCCGGCCTGCCGCTGGCGGTGGCGCTCAGCGGGGCCGGCGTCACGCTGCTGGCGCTCGCCGGCCTGGCGAGCTTCACCGACATCTCGCTGTACGCGGTCAACGTCACGTTGATGTTGGGCATCGGGCTCGGCATCGACTACGGGTTGCTGGTCATCAGCCGGTTCCGCGAGGAGCGCGGCGCCGGCCACGACGTGCCGGCCGCGCTGCACCGCACGATGGCGACGGCCGGGCGCACGGTCGTCTTCTCGGCGGCCACCGTGGCCGTGGCGCTGGTCGGCCTGGCCGTGTTCCCCGATCCCACCATCCGCTCGCTCGCCTACGCGGGCGTGGGCGTCGTGCTGACGACGATGGCGGCCGCGGTGTCGCTGCTCCCCGCCCTGCTGGCCCGGTTCGGTCACCGGCTGTCCCCGGCCACCCCGGCGTCGTCGCACGGTCCGTTCGCCCGCCTCGCCCACCTCGTGATGCGGCGGGCGGTGCCGGTCGTGGTGGTGGTCGGCGTCGGCCTCGTGCTGCTGGCGACGCCGTTCCTGCACGCCAGGTTCGACGACATCGGCGTGCACGCGCTGCCCGAGTCGTCGGAGACCCGGCAGGTGGCCGAGGCGATCGACGCCCGCTTCCCGGCCGTCACGGCCGAGCCGGTCGAGGTGGTGGCGGACGTCGATCCGGGCGATCCGCGCCTGGCCGCCTGGGTCGACGGCGTGTCCCGCCTCCCGGGTGTGGCCGGGGCGACGGTCGACGACGACGTCTCGGGCGCCGGCGTGACCGTGGTCGAGGTCCAGGCCGAGGGCGAGACCAACGGGCGCACCGCGCAGGCGGTCGTGCGCGACGTCCGGGCGCTCGACGCCGGGTTCCCGGTGCTGGTCGGCGGCGACCCGGCCGAGATCGTCGACCTCGAGGACTCGATCACGTCCCGCCTGCCGATCGTCATCGGCATCGTGGTCGTCGCCACGTTCGTGCTGCTGTTCCTGATGACCGGCTCGGTGGTCGTCCCGGTCAAGGCCATCGTGATGAACGTCTTGTCGCTCGGGGCCACGTTCGGGGCGCTGGTGCTGGTGTTCCAGGACGGGCACCTGTCGGGCCTGCTCGGCTTCGACCCTCCCGGCTCGCTCGACCTGATCATGCCGGTGATCGTGTTCGTCTTCGCCTTCGGGCTGTCGATGGACTACGAGGTCTTCCTGCTGTCCCGCATCCGCGAGGTGTGGGAGGAGACCGGCGACAACGACCTGGCCGTCGCCCAGGGGCTGCAGCGGTCGGGGCGCATCATCACGTCGGCTGCGCTGCTCATCGTCATCGTGTTCGCCGGGTTCGCGGCCGGCGAGATCGTCGCCATGAAGCAGCTCGGCCTGGGGCTCGCCGTGGCGGTGATCGTCGACGCCACGGTCGTCCGCTGCCTGCTGGTGCCGGCGACCATGAAGCTCATGGGCCGCTGGAACTGGTGGGCACCCGCGCCGCTCGCTCGCCTCCACGCCCGCATCGGCCTGACCGAGGCCCCACCGTCGGCCCGCGGGGAATCGGAATCGACGAGGCCGGGGACGCACGTGACGGTGTGACGATCGCGGGCAGCGGCGGCCCTGGTCCAGGCCGCCGCTGCCGCGCGTCCGGGTGGTGGTTACCGGCTCAGGCGCTGGCTGAGCCGGTCCACCGCGGCGGCGAACGTCTCGGCCCGGTGCCGGTAGTCGCGGAAACGGTCGAAGCTCGGCGCCGCCGGCGACAGCAGCACGACGCCGTCGGGCTGGGCCCAGTCACGGCCGACGCGCACGGCGGCGTCGAGGTCGGGCAGCTCGACCACGTCGATGTGGTCGTCGCCGTCGGGTGCGGGGGCGAAGGCGGCGAAGGCGTCGAAGGCGGCCCGCATCCGGTGAGCCGCTTCGGAGTCGGTGATGATCACGAGCGTGGGGGCCGGCCGGGCGGCCAGGCCACTGACCAGCGGGCCGTAGTCGATGCCCCGGTCCTGCCCGCCCACGATGACCGCCACGCGGCGACCGGGGAAGGCGTCGACCGCGGCCAGCGTCGGCAGGACGTTCGTGGACAGGCTGTCGTCGACGAACAGGACCCCGTCGACCGTGGCCACCGGCCGCAGGCGGCTCTCGAGGTGCTCGTACCCGGCCGCGGCGCGGGCGAGGGCATCGTCGTCACCGGCCCCGTCCACCCCGAGGGCGACCAGGCAGGCGCGGGCGATGAGGGCGTTGCGGTGGTTGTGGGCGCCGAGCAGTCCGAGCCCCGCGGTCCAGTCGTCGGGCGGTGCCCCCGCGACCGTGACCCACTCGACCCGGGGGCCGAGGAGCCCGCGCCGCTGCCGCAGCTCGGGGCTGTCGGCGTTGGCGACGGTCAGGTCGGCGCCGGGCAGCGTGCACAGCGAGAGCTTGTCGGCGTAGTAGGTCTCGATGTCGCCCGCGTGCCACGTGAGGTGGTCGGGGTGGAGTGAGGTGACGGCCACCACGGGCGGGGCGGCGCTGGCGTCGGCGGCCTGGTAGCTGGACACCTCGATCACCCAGTAGTCGACGTCGGTGGGCGCGTCGGGGTCGTAGGGCGGCGTGCCCAGGTTGCCGCCGACCATGACCGTGTGCCCCAGACCGCGCAGCAGGTGCCCGGCCACCGAGGACGTGGTGCTCTTGCCCTTGGTGCCGGTCACGCACACCACCCGCGACCGGTCCGCCTCTTCGAGCCACAAGCCGAGGGCCCCGACCACGGGCGTGCCGCCGGCCTCGATGCGCTCGACCTCGGGGCGGTAGCGGCTGACCCCGGGGGTCTTGACCACGACGTCGCACCGGGTGAGGGCGTCGAGTCCCAGCCCGCCCGTGGCCAGCACCGGCCGGCCGTCGAGCCCACCGTCGGGCGGCCGGTCGTCGACGAGGACGGGCTCGACGCCGAGCGCGGCGAGCTTGCGGACGGTGGCCCGTCCCTCGACCCCGAGCCCCCACACCCCGACCGACCGGCCGGGGAGGTCAGACCAGGAGATCGCTGGTCGCGTACGCATCGGGGATGCAGTGCTCGCCGACGGGGTGGCGCAGGGCCTCGATGGCGTCGGGGGAGGGGAGCCGGTCGCCGAGCTGGTCGACGAGGGCCAGCAGGACGGGGGTGGCGTGGCGGTCGGGTCGCTCGGCGGCGAGAGCCACCGCGGCCCGGCACTCGTTGACCTCGCCCACGCACTCCCACGGCTTCAGCGCCCCGGACGTGTCGACGAGGGCCTGGAAGCGGGGGAGGAGGTCGAGGTCGTCGAGCGGCTCGCGGCCGCCGAACACCGCGGCGAGGCGCTCCGCCGGCAGGAACGGGGCCAGGATCAGGTCGATGAAGGCGCACTTGTCGCACTGCCCGCACCAGTGGTCGAGGCGCCGCGTCGGATCGATGTGGAAGCCCCGGTTGCAGCTCTGGAAGGCCTGGTGGTATTCGCCCAGGGCCGCGAACCGCTCGGCGATCAGCAGCTCGGTGTAGGGCCGCAGTCGGGAGAAGTAGTCGACCGCCGTGCCGAGGGTCAGGGCCAGCACGCCACGGAACCCGGTCTCGAACGCCAGGCTCTTGGACCACTGGTGGTTGACCGTGCGCCCCCCGACGTCGAGGTTGCCGACCGACGACGACCACTCGTTCGACATCACGAGCGCGTCGCGCCCGTCGAGGGCGGCGGCCATCACGCCGATGGCGGAGATGATGCCGGTCACCGGCACGTGGCCGTTGAGGAACCCGAGCTCGGCCGACCGCAGCACCTGCTCGTCGATCGCCCGCTCGGCCCGGACGACGGGCAGGCCGGTCACGGCGGCCGGCCGCTCGATGGCGGCGAAGCGGTCGCCGGGGCGCGAGACGACGAACAGGGCGGCGTCGGCCAGCGGGCGGACGAGCTCGACCGTCACGATCGAGTCGATGCCCCCGCCGAACGGGACGAGCGGGCGCTTGGCCGGGTTCGGATCGGTGGTGACGGGGGCGCCGACGCCGGGCCCGCCGTCGGCGATACCGGGCGCCTCGATGTGCAGGTCGGAGAGGTCGAGGCCGTTGCGGTAGGCGAACTCGCCGAGCCCGTCGAGGTACACGTCGCGCAGGAAGTCGCGCTCGGCGGTGCGGAGGGCCGTCGTGGGCAGCTCGACCACCGGCGGTGCCGCCGTCTTGTAGTACGACACGCCTGCGAGCAGGAACACCCAGCGGGCCGCGGCGTCGACCGCCGGGTCGTCCCACCGGTCGGTGTCGCCACCGGTGTGGCCGGGGAACGTCACGACCTCGGCGAAGGCGCGCCCGTCGAGCGAGTACCGGCACGTCAAACGACCCGCGGCGGGTTCGAGGTCGTAGCCCTCGTAGCGGAAGGCCACGCCGCGGTCGGGAGCGCCGGGCGAGGCGGTCGACGATGTCATGCGGTCGGTCAGGTTACCGGCACCCGGAGCCCGCCCGATCGGCGGGACAGCGCGCCGGGGCGTCAGGCGTCGGGCGTGAGGGCGGCCAAGGCCTCGGCGGACCGGGTGCCCGGTTCGGCGTTGTAGGTCAGCAGGCGCACACCGTCGCCGTCGGGCACGTCCAGGGCGTTGAAGCGCAGCTCCAGGTCACCGGCCACGGGGTGGCGCAACAGCTTGATGCCCGTGACGCAGCGGATCACGGGGTGCTGCGCCCACAGCTGGGCGAAGTCGTCGCTGGCCACGACCAGCTCACCGATGAGCGCCGTCATCGCCCGGTCGTCGGGGAACCGGGCAGCGGCGTACCGGAGGGCGGCCACCGCCATCTCGGCGTCGCGCTCCCACTCCCGGTACAGCCCGCGGGTCTCGGGGTCGGTGAACAGCAGGCGCGTGAGGTTCGGCGGCGAGGCGCCTGCGACGGCGTCGTGGCGGAGGTGGTGGGCGAGGAGCAGCTGGGCGGCGACGTTCCAGGCGAGGACGTCGGTGTTGCGGGCGACGACCAGGGCGGGAACGCGCTCGAGCGATCGGATCAGCTCGACGAGCCCGGCGGGTGGTTCGGCGCTCATCGGTCGGTGTGCCGCGTGTCGCCGCGGGTGCGCCAGGAGGCGGAGGTGGGTGTGCTCGGTCTCGTCGAGCGCGAGGGCACGGGCCAGGGCGTCGACCACGTCGGGCGACGCGTTGGTGGCCTGCCCCTGCTCCAGGCGGGCGTAGTAGACGCTCGAGACGCCCGCGAGGCGGGCGATCTCCTCGCGGCGCAGGCCCGGCACGCGCCGGGGCCCGTACGACGGGATGCCGACGTCCTCGGGCCGCAAGCGGGCGCGGCGCGCCCGGAGGAACGCACCGAGCGCGAGGTCCGCCTCGACGTCGGGCGTGTTCTCGGCACCGACCTCGGCGGCGACGTCAACGGTCACGAAGCCAGGCTACGAGCGGGTCGGAGGCTCGACATGACACCGCGGGTACCAGGCACCGCGAGGGGGTGGCAGACCACCGGTCGCGGCGAGGACCGTGCACGGCATCCCCACACAAGGAGCCACGACATGGAACACCGCCGATTGGGTGCCTCGGGACTCGAGGTGCCCGCCCTCAGCCTGGGCACAGGCACGTTCGGGGGCACGGGACCGCTGTTCGGCAACTGGGGCACCACCGACGTCGGCGAGGCCACCCGCCTGGTCGACATCAGCCTCGACGCCGGGCTCACGATGTTCGACAGCGCGGACGTCTACTCCGACGGTGCGGCCGAGACCGTCCTCGGTGCCGCGCTCCGTGGACGCCGCGACCGCGCCCTGATCTCGACGAAGATCGGGCTGCCGCTCGGTGACGACGACGCCGGGACCTCTCGGTCGCGCCTGCTGCGAGGGACCGAGGCTGCGCTTCGCCGCCTGGGCACCGATCACATCGATCTGCTGCAGCTCCACGCCTACGACGCCCGCACCCCGGTCGACGAGGTGCTGGCCACGCTCGACGTGCTGGTGCGGAGCGGCAAGGTCCGTTACGTCGGCGCCTCGAACTTCGCCGGGTGGCAGCTCATGCGGTCGCTGGCGACGGCCGACCGCTACGGGTACCCGCGGCACGTCGCCCACCAGGTGTATTACAGCTTGATCGGGCGGGACTACGAGTGGGATCTGTTGCCCCTCGGCGCCGCCGAGGGCGTCGGCGCCATCGTGTGGAGCCCGCTCGGCTGGGGGCGCCTGACGGGGCGCGTCCGGCGAGATCGGCCCCTACCCGACGGGAGCCGACTGCACGCCACGGCCCAGTTCGCGCCGCGGGTCGACGACGAGAAGCTGTACGACGTGGTGGACGCCCTGGCCTGCGTCGCCGACGAGACGGGCCGCACCGTCCCGCAGGTGGCGATCAACTGGTTGCTGCGGCGACCGACCGTCGCCTCGGTGATCATCGGGGCCCGCACCGAGGCGCAGCTGCGCGACAACCTGGGTGCCGTCGGGTGGGAGCTCACGGCCGAGCAGGTCGGGGTCCTGGACGTGGCGAGCCACACGCCTGCGCCGTACCCGTATGCGCCGTACGAGTACAACGAGGGCTTCTCCCGGCTGAATCCGCCCGTCGTGCCTCGGGTGCCGGTGGGCCCCGCGGTCACCCGCTGAGGTTGGCGATCGCGGCGAAGCGTCCGCACGGGCGGGCCGTGCGGTCGCTGTAGAACGGGGTGCCCGGGCCGGTGCCGACCGAGCTGACCTCGATGTGCGCCGGGTCGAGGCCGGCCTCGACGAGCAGGCGGCGGTTGGCGGCCCACAGGTCGAACGTCCACCGGCCGGTGCCGTCGGGGCGGACGATGCCGTCGACGTCTGCGCCATCGACGGCGAAGCAGGCGCGGGCCGCGTCGGCCACGTCGTCGCCCACCTGGTAGCGGGCGGCGGTGATGGCCGGGCCGAGGCCGGCGAGCACCCGGGCGGGGTCGGCGCCCAGCGTCTCCATGGCGTCGAGCGTGGCGTCGGTGACCCGGGCGACCGTGCCGCGCCAGCCCGCATGGACGGCGGCCACGACGTGGGCGACCGGGTCGTACAGCACGATCGGCACGCAGTCGCCGACCATGACGGCCAGTCCGACGCCGGGGGTGGCGGTGACCAGGGCGTCGGCCGCCGGGGCGTCGTCGACGGTGACGGTGCCCCGTCCCCGGTCCGCCCCGGTCACGACCGCCACGTCGCGGCCGTGCACCTGGTGGGCGAACACCATGTCGCCCAGGTCGAGACCCGCGGCCGAGGCGGCCCGGCGCCGGTTCTCGACGACCCGCCGAGGGTCGTCGCCGACGCCGAGGCTGAGGTTGAGCGACTCGTAGACGTCGTCGGACACGCCGCCGTCGCGGCCCGTGACGAACGCGTCGATCGGACACCCCGCGAACACCGACCAGCGCAGGGCGACGACGTCGCTCATCGGCACGTGCTCACGACAGCGCGGCCAGCAGGGCCCGCATCCACGGACCCAGGTCGGCGGGGGTCCGGGCGCTGATCAGGTTGCCGTCGACGACCGTGGCCTCGTCGACCCAGTCGACCCCGGCGTTGACCATGTCGTCGCGGATGGCGGCGACGCTGGTGGCGCGCCGGCCCTTCAGGATGCCGGCCGAGATGGGCACCCACCCGGCGTGGCAGATGAAGGCGATGGGCTTGGCGTCGCGGTCGAAGGCCCGCACGAGGTCGAGCACGTGGTCGTGGCGCCGCAGCTTGTCGGGCGCGTACCCGCCGGGGATCACGAGGGCGTCGAAGTCGTCGGCCTGCACGGCATCGGTGGCGGTGTCGGGCTCGATCGGGCCGTAGCCCTTCTTGCCGCGCACGGGTGCGCCGTCGAGCGTGGCGAGGGTGACGGCGGCCTCCTCCTCCCGCAGGCGGAAGAGGGGGTACAGCAGCTCCATGTCCTCGACGTCGTCGGCGCCGAGGATCAGGACTCGGGCGGTGCTGACAGAAGCCATGGCCCGACCGTAGGCGGTCGGCGCCGGGCCGCACCGCGGCTCAGGCGGTGGCCTGCTCGGCCAGCTTGCCGAGGTCGGTGCCGGTGTGGGTGATCTCGAAGCGGCCCTTGTCGTACGAGCGGGTCGACACGTCCCAGTCGCCGGCCTCGGCCCGCAGGGCGCCGACCGTGCACTGCTCGCGGGGGCGGTGCGCGAACGGGTCGAAGGAGTACCACCGCATGGCGTTCTCGTGGGTGATCTTGTCGACCTCGTCGTCGGGCACGTCGTCGACGGCCAGCACGGCGGCGAGCTCCTCGGGGGCGTCGGGCCACGACGAGTCGCTGTGCGGGTAGTCGCACTCCCAGGCGATGTTGTCGATGCCGATCATCTCCCGCAGCTTCACGCCCACCGGGTCGGAGATGAAGCAGGTCAGGAAGTGGTGCCGGAACACGTCGCTCGGCAGGCGGTCGCCGAAGTCCTGACCGGTCCACAGGTGGTGCATGTCGTAGGTGCGGTCGAGCCGGTCGAGGAAGTAGGGGATCCAGCCGGTGCCGCCCTCGGACAGGGCGATCTTGAGGTCGGGGTAGTGCTTGGGGATGCGCGACCACAGCAGGTCGGCGGCGGCCTGGCAGATGTTCATGGGCTGCAACGTGATCATCACGTCGATGGGGGCGTCGGGCGCCGTGACGGCCAGCTGCCCCGACGACCCGAGGTGGATCGACACGACCACCGCTTCGTCGGAGCACGCCGCCCACAGCGGGTCCCACGACTCGTTGTGGAAGCTGTCGTAGCCGAGCGTGGCCGGGTTCTCGGTGAAGGTCACCGAGTGCACGCCCTTGGCGGCGAGTCGCCGGACCTCCTCGGCGGCGATGGAGGGATCCCACAGCGGGACGAGGCCCATGGGGATGAACCGGCCCGGGTACGTGGCGCACCACTCGTCGACGTGCCAGTCGTTGTAGGCCTGCAGCACGGCGAGCGCGAAGTCCTTGTCGTCGGCCTGGGCGAACACCCGGCCCGAGAAGCCCGGGAACGACGGGAAGCACATCGACCCGAGCACCCCGCCGGCGTTCATGTCCTTGATGCGGTCGTGGATGTTCCAGCAGCCCGGACGCATCTCGTCGAAGGCGGTCGGCTCGATGCCGTACTCGTCCTTCGGTCGCCCGGCCACGGCGTTGAGCCCGATGTTGGGGATCTTCTGGCCGTTGAACATCCAGACGTCGGAGCCGTCGCGGCGGCGGTGGACCCGCGGCGCCTCGTCGCGCTGTGCGTAGACGGCAGGCAGGTGGTTCTCGAACAGATCGGGCGGCTCGACGAGATGGTCGTCGACGCTGATCATGATCATGTCGTCTGCGTGCATCGCTGCCCCTCCGAGCTCGGCTCCGAACTACGCGCCGTTCGTCTGAACTATAGTTCAATGCGTCGAACATCGGGTTCAAGAGAGCCCACGAGGGGGAACGCATGAGCGAAGAGCACGTCTACGCGGAGCGGATGTTCCCGGCTCCGGTCGACCTCGGCATCGCCCAGCCCGACCGCGCCGTCTCGTCGGTCACCCACGGCACCGAGGCGTGGCTGACCGGCCGGGGCGGCGAGGGCGTCCACTGGTACGAGGGCGGGGGGTCGGCGAGCGACCGGGCCGTCCAGGGCATCACGACCTACCCGCCGACCGGCGGGGTCCAGACCCAGGGCGACCCGTTCGAGCCGGTGAAGATCGGCGTCCTCATCGACATGGACCTCAACCAGCTCCTGGCCGACTGGATCGACCCCACCATCCTCGCCATCGAGGACGCCCTCAACGAGGGCGTCTACTCGCGGGGGCCCATCCAGCTCGTCATCGCCGACGCCCGTGGCCTGCCCCGCGAGAACTACCGCCGGGTCATCGACGGCTACCGCTGGCTCGTCGAGCAGGGCTGCGTGGCCGTGCTGGGGCCGATGATCTCCGACAACTCGCTGGTGCTCCAGGACACGGCCAACGAGCTGGGCGTCCCCTGCATCGGGTGGACCGGGGCCCACAAGTTCGCCTCCGAGTACTGCTTCACGGTGGCCAACGGCGACATCCCCACCGAGGGCGTCATGTGCGCGCAGTGGCTGGCGTCCAGGGGCATCACCAAGGTCGGCTCGTTCTGGGAGCAGGGGTCGTCGGGCCGCGACTACGCCGACTACTTCCGCGACACCGCGGGGTCGCTGGGCCTGACCGTGGTGCGCGAGGTCAAGCTCGAGCCCAACCCCAAGGGCCTGCGCGAGGACCTGGCCATGATGCGCGACCTGGGCGTCGAGGGGCTCTACTACGGCGGCTACGGCTACGCCACGTTCCACTTCGCCGAGGCGCTGAAGGCGCTCGACTGGGATCCGCCCCGGGTCATGGGCACGGCGTTCATGTTCTATTCGAACTCGAACCGCTGGGCCGAGGGCCTCGAGGGCTGGCACGGCGTCGACCAGCTCGGCGTCGACGGCACCAACCCCAACTACGAGGCGATGATCGAGCGCTTCACCAAGCGGTTCGGGCGCTCCACCCGCAACGTCGTGGTGGCCCTGGCCTACGACACCGCCCGGGTCGCCATCCACGGCATCGGCAACGCCGCCATCCCCACGCCGCGCCACGTCAAGGAGGGGATGGAGCGCATCCGCTGGATGCCGGCCACCAACGGCGGTCCGGGGACCTACATCCAGTTCGGGCCGTGGGACCGCAAGGGCTACAAGGGCGACTTCCTCACGATCCGCGAGCTGCGGGGCGGCGAGCTGCGCTTCGACGGCTACCACCGCCCCGAGTGGCCCTCGAACTCGTCGGCGCCCGCCTGACGCGATGAACGAGAAGGTCTACATCCACGAGCTCATCGACATCATCGGGCACAACCGCGCCCGGTACATGCACCACATGACGGCCAACTGGGTGCCGGTCGCCATCGAGGAGCGCAACCAGCTGTGCTTCGGGGTGTGGGCCACCGTGGGGTCGACCGGGCGGTGGCCCGAGGTCGTCAACATGTGGGAGCTCGACGGGTGGGAAGGCCTCGTCGACAACTTCGGTCACGAGCTGGTCGGCGCCGGCGCGCAGGATCCCTCGCTCGCCGAGTGGTGGGCCGTGGCCGCCTCGCTGCGCCGCGGCGGTGTCGACCGCATCGTGGTGCCCGAGCCGTGGACCCGGCCCATCGACACCCTCGTGGCCGACGGCGTCCGGGGCGACGTGTACAGCCACGAGCTGGTGCGGGTGCCGGCGGGCGCGGCGCCCGACTTCCTCGCCGCCTTCCGCGAGGTGGCGGTGCCGGCCCACGAGGCGTTCGACCTCGACCTGGTGGGGGCGTTCCGGGTGGCCATGGTCAACGACTCCGAGGCCATCGTCATCTGGGCCGTGCCCGACTGGGCGACGTGGGCCCGGGTGGAGCAGGCCTGGCTCGGCGAGGGCGACGACGCCGACCTGCTGTCGGGGTGGCGCAAGGCGACGCTCGAGCTCGGTGCCGACTGGCAGCGCAGCCTGCTGGTCGACGCCCCGCTCGCGCCCTTGCGGATCGGCCGTCAGCCGGCGGTGGCCGACCGCCGCCCCCTCGACGAGCTCTGAGGGGACGGCGACCTCGTGGTCGCCGAGTCGCGCGATCTGCACACCCCGCGCCGGGCGGGGTCAGCGCGGGTCAGAAGCGGCCGTCGACCTGCAGGTCGTCGGGGACCCAGGAGGGGGAGCGACGCTCCTTGAAGGCTCGGAAGCCCTCGACCATCTCGTGGCCGGTGAGGCTCTGGTCCATCGCCATGCGGTCGTAGTGGCCGTAGTACTCGTGGAACGTGCGCTTCACCGCCAGGCGGGCCTCGGGTGCGGTGCGGCAGCACCACTGCAACGCCTCGACCGCCGCCGGCATCAGGTCGTCGTGCGGGACCATGCGGGCCACGAGCCCCCAGTCCACGGCCTCGGCGGCGGACACCGTGCGGCCTGTCATCAGCATGTCGCGGGCGCGGGCGGGGCCGATCTGCCGCGGGAGGACCTGGGCGTAGTTGGTGTCGGCGATGCCCCGCAGCAGCTCGGGCGCCCGGAACGACGCCCGGTCGCTGGCGATGGCGACGTCGGCCAGCATGGCGATCATCAGGCCGCCGCCCTGGGCGATGCCGTTGACCGCGCACACGATCGGCTTGGGGGACCGGCGGACCGCGTCGAACGGGGTGTTGTCCATGGCGAGCAGGCGGGGAAGGTCCATCCAGCCGTCGACGTTCTGGCCGCCGAGGTCGCCGCCCGGCATGAACATGTCGCCGACGCCGGTGATGAGGAGGCCGTGCAGGTCGGGCTCGGCGTTCACGTGGTCGACCGCGTAGCGGATGCCGAAGTACATGGCGGGCGACAGGGCGTTGCGCATCTCGGGTCGGTCGACGACGAGGTGGGCGAGCGAGCCGTGGCGCTCGAGGCGCAGGTAGGGCGTGCCGAGCCAGTCGCCCTCGGGCGGGCGGGGCGACGCGGGGGCATCCTCGTGCGCGGCGCGGTCTCGTGCTGTGGCCCTGTCTGACACGACCCCTCCAATCGACTGAACCGGCGTTCACCGTAGCGTGCCGAGGGTCGCCGCCCGGTTCTGAACGACGCTTCAATCCATGGAATACTGGTTCCGTGAGCGACGAACGGGGGGCTGCCGGCACGGCGGGTGGCATCACCGACCAGGCGGTCGAGCGCCTCCGGGCCCGCATCGGCGTGCCCGAGCCCCACCCCCAGCCGCCCCACTACACCGTGCCCACCACCGACGTGTTCCGGCACGTCGCCGAGGCCTACGGCGACGACAACCCGCTGTGGTGCGACCCGGCCTACGGTCCCAAGACGAGCTGGGGCGGACCGATCGCTCCTCCCGCCCTCGTCGGGGGAGACACGCTGGTCGGCGAGGACGAGGTCGCGGAGGTGCCCGTCGCGCAGCGCGACCTGATGAGGGGAGACCCGCTCCGCGGCGTCCACGCCTTCTACTCGGCCAGCGCCCGCGAGTGGTGGGCCCCGCTGCGACCGGGCGACCCGGTCCGGCGCCGCAACGCCCTCGTCGGCGTGCTCGACAAGCCGAGCGAGTTCGCCGAGCGGGCGGTCCACGAGTGGACCGGACAGGTGTTCCGCGTCGAGGACGGCCCCTTGCTGTCGGCCCAGTACCGGCTGATGATCCGCACCGAGCGCACCAAGGCGCGCGAGCGGAAGAAGTACGACGACGTGGAGCTGGCGCCCTACACCGACGAGCAGATCGCCGAGATCGAGGCGCAGTACGCGTCCGAGCGGCCCCGCGGCGCCGAGCCCGCGTTGGTGGGAGGACGTGGCCGAGGGCGACACCGTGGGCCCCATGGTCAAGGGTCCACTGACGATCACCGACATCGTCTGCTGGCACGTCGGGATGGGCATGGGCCTCTACGGCGTCTCCGCGCTGCGCCTCGGCGCCGCCAACCGCCGCCGCATCCCCCGGTTCTTCCACCGTGATCCGCAGAACGTCCCCGACGTGATGCAGCGGGTCCACTGGGACCCCGAGTTCGCCCGGCGGTCCGGCAACCCGACGACGTTCGACTACGGGCGCATGCGCGAGACGTGGCTCATCCACCTCTGCACCGACTGGATGGGCGACGACGCCTGGCTGTGGCGGCTCGACTGCGAGTTCCGCCGCTTCAACTACGTGGGCGACACGCAGTGGCTGCGGGGCACGGTGACCCGGAAGTACGAGGCCGACGGGGGCCGACCCGCCGTCGACCTCGAGCTCGTGGCCGAGAACCAGCGGGGCGAGGTCACCACTCCGGGCCACGCCACGATCCTGCTGCCCAGCCGCGACCGCGGCCCGGTCCGCCTTCCCGATGCGCCCGGCGGGGCCACCGACCTGCAGTCGGCCCTCGATGCGATCGCCGACCGGTTCCGCGACGGCACGGCCTGGAGCGACCGGTGACCACGTCCGATCCCTACGCCCCGGTCCCCGGCCTCGGGGTGACCCTCGACGGGCCGGTCCTGCGGCTGACGCTCGACCGGCCCGACAAGCGCAACGCCCTCGACGACGTGATGGTGGGCGGGATGCTCGACGCCATCGACGCCGCGGGGCGCGACGAGCAGGTGCGGGCGATCGTGCTGGCGGGCGCCGGCGACCACTTCTGCGGTGGGGCCGACATCGTGGCCCGCAACGCGGGCGGGCGCGACGCGCCGCGGCCGCGCGTGGGATCGATCCAGCGCCGGGTGCCGTCGACCGCTCATCGCCTGGTGCCGCTGCTCATGTCGGTGCAGGTCCCGGTCGTGTGCCGGGTCCAGGGCTGGGCCGCCGGGATCGGCTTCCACCTGGCGCTCGCCAGCGACTTCACCGTCGCCGCCGTCGACGCCCGGTTCTGGGAACCGTTCAGCACCCGGGGCTTCACGCCCGACAGCGCGGGCACGTGGCTGCTGCCCCGCCTGGCCGGCATGGTGCGGGCCCGCGAGCTGCTGCTGCTCGGACGTGAGCTGCACGCCGCCGAGGCGGTGGACTGGGGTCTGATCCACGCCGCGGTGCAGTCCGCCAGCCTGGACGCCGAGGTCGAGTCCCTGGTCGACCGGCTGGCCGGCGGTCCGACCGTGGCGCTCGGGCTCACGAAGTGGCTGCTGCGCAGCGGTCAGACGACCCCGCTCGACGCCCATCTGCAGGACGAGGCGCTCGCCCTCGAGCTGTCCTCCCGCAGCGAGGACTTCCGCGAGGGCCTCGCCGCCTTCAAGGAGAAGCGTGACCCCGACTTCCGAGGCCGCTGACGTGAGAGTGGGGATCACGGCGGGCATGACCCCGGACGAGGCCGCGGCGGTGGCCCGGGAGTGGGTGCGCAGCAACGTGCCGGCGAGCTGGCGGGAGGCGGGCGAGCGCGGCGGGGCCGCGGCCATCCGCGAGGTCCGGACCCGGCAGGAGTACGAGGAGTGGTACCCGACGTTCGGGCGCTCCGGGCTCGTCGTGCCGACCTGGCCCGTCGAGTACGGCGGCCTCGACGTGCCGCCCGCGGTCGCCCGGGCCATCGAGGTCGAGCTGGCGCCCTACAACCTCGGTCGGCTCAACCCCCTCGGCCTCAACCTGGCCGCCCCCGCCCTGTTCGCCCACGGCACCGACGAGCAGCGCCTCCGGTTCCTGCCGCCGATCGTGCGCAACGAGGAGGTGTGGTGCCAGCTCTTCAGCGAACCGGGCGCCGGATCCGACCTCGCCTCGCTGGCGATGCGGGCCGAGCGCGACGGCGACGACTGGGTGCTGACCGGGCAGAAGGTGTGGACCACGTGGGCCCACATGGCCGACTTCGGCGTGTGCCTGGCCCGGACGGACCCCGACGTCCCCAAACGCCGCGGCATCACCTACTTCCTCGTCGACCTGCACGCCGCCGGCGTCGACGTGCGACCGCTGCGGCACATCGGCGGCGAGGTCGACTTCAACGAGGTGTTCCTCGAGGGTGTCCGGGTGCCCGACGCGCACCGGGTGGGGTCGGTGGGCGACGGCTGGCGGGTGGCCAACGCCACGCTGTCCGGCGAGCGGCAGATGGTGTCGGGCTCGGGCTCGGGTGGGGTCGACCGCATCGGCGGGAGCGGCACCCGGCGACTGGTCGAGACGGCGGCGAAGCGGCGGGCGGACGGCTCCCCGGTCGACCCGACCATGCGCCAGCGCATCGTGGCCGCCCACAGCGAGGAGCGGATCCGCGCCTGGACGAACCAGCGCGTGCGCGCCGGACTGAAGGCGGGACGCTCGCCCGGCCCCGAGAGCTCGGTGGGCAAGGTCCACCAGGGCGCCCTGAACCAGCGCATCCAGGAGATCGCCGTCGACCTGCTCGGCCCGGACGGCGTCGCGTGGGAGTCGGCCGCGCCCGGTTACGGGGAGTCGCTGCCGTACGCGGTGGCCGGGATGCTGCGCAGCCGGGCCAACACCATCGAGGGCGGCACCACCGAGGTGAACAAGAACATCGTGGGCGAGCGGGTGCTCGGCCTGCCGCGCGAGCCCGACCCCTGGCGTGACGCCGCCTGGCGAGAGGTGCCCCGCAGTTGAGCGCCGACGTCACGTTCCCCGGCTACGAGACGCTCGTGGTCGAGCGCCGCGGGGCGGTCGGCTGGCTGGTGTTCGACCGCCCCGACCGGGGCAACGCGATGGACGGCACGATGATGGCCGAGCTCGAGCGCGCCTGGACCGACCTCGACGCCGACCCCGCGGTACGGGTCGTCGTGACCACCGGCAACGGGCCGGCGTTCCAGACCGGCCTCGACGTCGCCCAGCTCAGCCGCGACCCCGAGGCGCTGCGCGAGCAGTCGCGCCGCACCAAGCGGGCCGAGCTGCGCCTCACCGCCTGGCACAACCAGGTGTGGAAGCCGGTGATCGCGGCGGTCAACGGGACGTGTGCCGGCGGTGGGCTGCACTTCGTGGCCGACGCCGACATCGTCATGGCCGCCAGCGACGCCACGTTCCTCGACCCCCACGTGTCGGTCGGCCAGGTCACCGCGTACGAGGCCATCGCCCTCGTGCGGAAGTCGCCGATGGAGCCGATCGTCCGGATGGCGCTCGCCGGCAGGTACGAGCGCATCACCGCCCTGCGGGCCCGCCAGCTCGGCATCCTCAGCGAGGTGGTCGACCCGCCCGAGCGGTTGCGGGAACGCGCGCAGGAGCTGGCCGAGACCGTGGCCCGCAACTCGCCGGCGGCGATGGCCGCCACGAAGCGGGCGCTGTGGGGGGCGCTCGAGCACGGCCTCACCGACGCCTGCAAGGCGGGAGCCGGCGAACTGGTGTCGATGTGGGGCCACCCCGACCAGACCGAGGGCCCCCTGGCCTTCACCGAGCGGAGAGAAGCGAACTGGGCATGACCGATCCGACCCCCGGCGGCGAGCTCGCCGACATCGACACCTCCGGCTACTCGGCGTACGAGGCGCTCGTGGTCGGACGCCGGGGGCGGGTCGGGTGGCTGGTCAACAACCGCCCCGCCCAGCTCAACGCCATGAACAGCGCCATGCGCGAGGAGTTCGGCCTGGCCTGGGACGAGCTCGAGGCCGACCCCGAGGTCCGCGTCATCGTCCACACCGGCGAGGGGAGGGCGTTCCAGACCGGGGTGGACGTGGCCGAGATCGCCAGCGACGGCATCGGGATGGAGCGCTACCGGCAGTCGATGGAGGACTTCGACATCCACTTCACGGCCTGGCACCAGGGCGTGACCAAGCCGGTCATCACCGCGGTCAACGGCCTGTGCGCAGGCGGGGCGTTCCACTGGGTGGCCGACGCCGACATCTGCATCGCCGCGTCCGACGCCCAGTTCTTCGATCCCCACGTGTCGATCGGCCAGGTCGTGTCACTCGAGGCCATCGGCCTCATCCGCAAGATGCCGGTCGAGGCCGTCATGCGCATGGCGCTGGTCGGCCGGCACGAGCGCATGTCGGCGGACCGGGCCTACGAGCTCGGCATGATCAGCGAGGTGGTCGACCCGCCCGAGCGGTTGCGGGCGCGAGCGCAGGAGCTGGCCGAGACGGTGGCGCGCAACTCGCCGGCGGCGATGGCCGCCACGAAGCGGGCGTTGTGGGGGGCGCTCGAGCACGGCCTCACCGATGCCTGCAAGGCGGGAGCCAAGGACCTGGTGTCGATGTGGGGCCACCCCGACCAGGCCGAGGGCCCACAGGCGTTCGCCGACAAGCGCGAGCCCGTGTGGGAGCCGCCCGCGGGTGGGGGCAGGGCGTGACCCTCGCCGACCTGCTGTTCGCCCCCGTGGACGCGGTCGATCCGGCGTCACCGGTCGTCCACGCGGGCGGCGTCGAGCACTCGTGGGCCGACGTGCGCCGACGGGCAGAGGCGGTCGCGGCCGAGCTCGTCGCCCGCGGCGTGATCCCCGGCCAGGCGGTCGGGGTGACGCTGCCGAACGGCGTCGATCTGGTCGCGACGCTGTTCGGCGTGTGGCGAGCGGGCGCCGTCTACGTGCCGATCAACCCGCGCCTCACCGAGGGCGAGATCGCCCACGTCGTCGCCTCGACCGGTCCGGCGGCGGTGGTGTCGGCGGCAGGGATCGAGAGCCGCCCCGACCCCCGGACGTTCGACGAGGACGTGGCGCTCGTGTCGTTCACATCGGGCACGACCGGGCGGCCCAAGCCGGTGCTGCTCACCCACTCGGGGGTCGTGACCCTGCTCGACGGCGTGATCGGCAAGCTGCGGGGCGGCAAGGCCAAGGAGCCGGCCGGCGGGCCCACACCGGCGCCGATGCCCAACCTCATCCCGGTGTCCCTCTCGCTGTGGGCGGGGATCTACAACGTGCTGTTCGCTTTGCGGGTCGGCGCACCGGTCGTGGTCATGGACGGGTTCGATCCCGTGGAGCTGGCCGCCCTCGTGCGGCGCCACGGCATCCGCTCGACGGTGCTGCCGCCGGCGGCCATGGTGGCCCTCGTCGACGACGAGCGCGTCACAGACCTCGCCCCGCTGCGCTTCGTCCGCAGCATCACGGCCCCGCTGTCCCCCCGCCAGGCGCGCCGCTTCCGCGACCGCTTCGGCATCTCGGTGCTCAACTGCTACGGCCAGACCGAGATCGGCGGCGAGATCATCGGCTGGAGCGCGTCCGACTCGCGTGCCCACGGCGAGGACAAGCTCGGCTCGGTCGGCCGCCCGCACGCCGGGGTCGAGGTGCGCATCGACGCTCCCGGCGACGACGGCGCAGGTGAGCTGCAGGTGCGTACCCCGGCGATGAGCAAGGGCTACGCCGACGGGTCCGATCTCGCCGACCGCCTCACCCCCGACGCGTGGTTCCGCACCGGCGACATCGCCCGGATCGACGACGAGGGCTTCGTGTGGATCGAGGGTCGCGTGTCCGACATGGTGAACCGCGGTGGGCTCAAGGTCTTCCCCGCCGAGGTGGAGGAGGTGCTGCTGTCGTCGCCGGACGTGGTCGACGTCGCCGTGGTCGGCCGGCCCGACGAGCGGCTGGGCGAGGTGCCGGTGGCGTTCGTGGTGGCCGCACCCGGTGTTGCCCCGTCATCTGACGGTCTGTCAGATTACTGCCGTGCCCACCTGGCGCCGTACAAGGTGCCGGTGCGGTTCGAGATGGTTCGAGCCTTGCCGCGCAACGAGGTGGGCAAGGTCTTGAAGGCCGACCTGAAGGGGAGCCACGCGTGAGGCTGAGGGAGACACCCGAGGAGCAGGCGTTCCGGCGGGACCTGCGGTCCTGGCTCGACGAGACCCTGCCCACGCTGCCGCCCGAGCCGCCGTTCGAGGACTGGACGGCCAAGCGCGCCTACGACACGGGCTGGCAGCGCCGCCTGCACGACGCCGGGTATGCGGGCATCTCCTGGCCGAAGGAGTACGGCGGCCGCGGCGCCACCCCGTCCGAGGAGCTGATCTTCCTCGAGGAGAGCGAGAAGGCGGGCGCCCCCTACGTGGGCTGCAACTTCGTGTCGACCCTCCACGCCGGCCCCACCATCGCGGCCGAGGGCACGCCCGAGCAGCGGGCGAGGTACCTGCCGCCGATCCTGCGGGGCGACAACGTGTGGTGCCAGGGCTTCTCCGAGCCCGAGGCGGGGTCCGACCTCGCCTCGCTGCGGACGCGGGCGATCCGCGACGGCGACCACTACGTGGTCACGGGACAGAAGATCTGGACCTCCCACGCCCAGGTGGCCGACTTCTGCGAGCTGCTCGTCCGCACCGACCCCGAGGCGCCCAAGCATCGGGGGATCACCTGGATGGTCATGCCGATGGACTCGCCCGGCATCACCGTGCGACCCATGCGGACGCTGACCGGCGAGAGCGAGTTCAGCGAGATGTTCCTCGACGAGGTGCGCATCCCCGTCGACAACGTCGTCGGCGCCGAGAACGACGGCTGGCGGGTCGCCATGGTGACGTTCAGCTTCGAGCGGGGCACCGCGTTCGTCAGCGAGCTGCTCGGGTCGATGCGCCTCCTCACCGACCTGGTGGAGATCGCCAGGAAGACCCCGCTCCACCAGGGCACCGCGTGGGACGACGCCGGCATCCGCCGCGACCTCACGCTCGTCGCCGCCGAGCTCGACGCCCAGTGGGCGCTGACCAAGCGCAACGTGGCGCGGGCCGCCCGGCACGGCAGCCCCGGCGTGGGCGGGTCGGTGTTCAAGCTCGCCTACCACGAGACCCGCGAGCGCATGGGCGAGGTCGCCTTCCAGATCCTCGGCCGGGCCCGCCTGGCCCTCGACGATCCGACCGGCCTGTCGGCCCGCCACCTCGACCACGTCCAGCAGCGCCTCTACGCCCTCTCGCTGTCGATCGCGGCGGGGACGGCCCAGATCCAGCGCAACATCGTGGGCGAGCGCCTGCTCGGCCTGCCCAAGGAGAGGTGACGTCGTGGACTTCGAGCTGAGCGACGACCAGGTCGCGCTCCAGGGCGAGCTGCGCCGGTTCCTCGCCGACCGGGTGACGTCCGAGGCCCGCCGGGCCGTGATGGACATGCCCGGAGCGGTCGACCGGGATCTCTGGCGCGCCCTCGGCGGCATGGGCGTGTTCGCGCTGACGCTGCCCGAGTCCGACGGCGGCGTGGGGCTCGGGTTCGCCGAGTCCACGATCGTCTGCGAGGAGCTGGGACGGGCGTGTGTCCCCGGCCCGCTGCTGGGCACGTTCTTCGCGGCCGGGCTCCGGGGTGACGGCACCGACGCCGAGGTCGTCGACCTGGCCCGCCGGGCCGCGGCGGGGGAGGCCGTGGTCGGACTGGTGCCGGCCGGCAACCCCGCGTTCGTCGAGCATCTGGCGGGGCTCGATGCCCTGCTCGTCGTGGCCACGGACGGGGTGACGCTCGTCGACCCGCCCGCCTCGTCCCGAACGGTCGATCGGCCGCTCGACCCGCTCACGCCGGTCGACGTCGTCGACGCGCTGCCGTCCGGCCGGCAGGTCGGCGGCCCCGAGCTGACCGCCCTGCTGCGGAACCCGAGCGACGTGGCGTCGGCGGCGATGCAGGTCGGACTCGCCGAGGCGGCCGTCGGGCTCGCCACCGACTACGCCAAGCAGCGCACGCAGTTCGGGAAGGTGATCGGCTCCTTCCAGGCCCTGAAGCACCTGCTCGCCGACGCCCAGGTGCAGGTGGAGGTGGCCCGTGCCGCGGTGCAGGCCGCCGGCGTCGAGATCGACGAGTTCATGGCGGCAGAGCCCGGGACCGGCGACGGCCCCCGGGTGCACCGGGCGGTCGAGAGCGCCCGCATCGTCGCCTCGCGGGCCGCGGACCGGGCCACCCGCGCCTGCGTGCAGGTCCACGGTGGCATCGGCTTCACGTGGGAGCTCGACGCCCACCTCTTCCTCAAGCGGGCGCTGGTGCTCGACGTCGGCCTCGCCACACCCGAGGCCGCCTACGACGCCCTCGCCGCGTCGCTCTGATGGACGAGCCGAGCCCGGCGGGCGCCCTCGCCGGCAGGCGGGTCCTCGTCGTCGGCGCCTCGGCCGGCATCGGCCGGGCCTCGGCGGTCGAGGCCGTGCGGGCCGGCGCCCGGGTGGTGGTGGCGGCGCGCCGGGAGGATGCCCTCGCCGGCACCATCGAGGAGGCCGGCGGCGGGACCCCGGTCGTCGCAGACGTGTGCCACGACGACGGGCCCGCGCGGCTCGTGGCGGAGGCGGTCTCCGAGCTCGGTGAGATCGACCTGCTCCTCTACACGGTCGGGTTCGCCAGCCTCCGACGCCTGGTCGACACCGACCCCGCCACCTGGCACGCCACGCTCGACGCCAACGTCGTCGGGTTCAACCAGGTGGCGCGCGCCGCGCTCGACCACATGGCCCCCGGAGGGATCGTGGCGGTGCTCTCGTCCGAGACGGCAGGGGCGCCCCGCATGGGGCTCGTGCCGTACGCCGCGTCGAAGGCGGCGCTCGAGGCGTCGCTGCGAGGTTGGCGCGCCGAGCAGCACGCCACCCGCTTCACGTGCGTGATCGTCGGCGCCACCCAGCCGAGCGACTTCGGGAACGCGTTCGAGATGCCCGAGCTCGAGCGGAGCATCGCGAGCTGGGTGCGCAACGGCCTCCTCCAGGAGGAGTTCATGCACACCGACGACGTGGCGCAGGTCCTCGTCGGCACGTTGGCAACCCTCCTTGCGGTGCCCGGAGTGGGCCTCGAGGAGGTCGTCCTTCGCTCTCCGTCCCCGGTCGCGGGCCCGACCTGGACTGCGGGAGAGACTGCGCGGTCGGGCGCATAGGCGGCAGTAACCTCACCGACAGTGCCGGGGATGCGCGAGCGCCACCGCACGGGGCGACATCGTCGTACCTGGGGACAGCGGCTCGCGATCGCGGGCGGTTGCCTGTCGACGGTCGCCCTGCTGGCGAGCGCCAGCGGGCTGACGTACGTCTTTCGCAAGTACGAGCGGCTGCCGCGGGTCGAGCTGGGTGGCGTGCTCGAGGAGACCTCGTCGTCCGACGAGCCCGAGAACTACCTCATCGTCGGCATCGACAACGCCTCCGACCTGCCGGCCGACGACGCGGTCCGGGTCGGGCGCGACCCCAGCGACCTGCGCTCGGACACGATCATGATCCTGCGCACCGACCCGGCGACCGGCCGGGCGGCGCTGCTGTCCCTGCCCCGTGACCTGTACCTCACGCTGGCCGACGGCATGGGCCAGGGGCGCATCAACCTCGCCATGCAGCGCGGCGGGGCGTCGCTGCTCATCCGCACGATCCGAGAGAACTTCGGGATCGAGATCAACCACTACGTGCAGGTCGACTTCGCCTCGTTCCGGGGGCTCGTCGAGGCGATCGACGGCGTGCCCGTGCCGATCCCGTACCCGGCCCGCGACGCGGAGACCGGGCTCGTCCTGCCCGACGCCGGCTGCAACACCCTCGACCCCGTCCAGGCGCTCGCCTACGTCCGCTCGCGGCACTACGAGGAGCGCATCGAGGGTCGCTGGATCGAGGACCTGAGCTCCGACATCGGGCGCATCGCCCGCCAGCAGGACTTCATCCGGCGAGCCCTCAGCCGGGCCATCGACCGGGGGGCCCGGAACCCGGGCACGCTCGACCAGCTCATCGACGTGGGCCTGTCGGGGATCACCGTCGACAGCGAGCTCACCGCGGACGACATCTTCGACCTGGGCACGCGCTTCCGGTCGTTCGACCCGGAGAGCCTCACGACGTACTCGCTCGAGGGCACGCCCGACACCGTGGGCGCGGCGCAGATCCTGCGGCTGGTCGAGGGACCCGAGACCGACGCGACGCTGTCGCTGTTCCGCGGCGGCACGGGCGATCTCGCCCCCGAGAGCGTGCAGGTCACCGTGCACAACGGCACCGGGGCCCCCCGGCAGGGCGCCGAGGCCGCCGCCGAGCTGGTCGGAGCCGGCTTCGTCGCCACGGTGGCCGCCGACGAGCTGGGCGCGGGCGCAGAGGGCACCGTCGTGCGCCACCCGGCCGGCAAGGAGGCCGCCGCCGACCTCGTCGTGCGCTGGCTCGTCGGCGGGGCCCGGCTCGAGGAGACCGAAGCCGGCACCGGCATCGAGGTGGTGACCGGCTCCGACTGGCAGGGCGTGCGCACCGAGGCCACGGCGTCGACCTCGACCACCACCGCCACGACCCTGCCCGACGGAACGACCACGACCTCCGCGCCCGACTCGTCGTCGTCGAGTGCGCAGACCACCACGACCGTCGACCTCGCCTCCCTCGAGTGCTGACGTGACCACGACGATCGACCGCCCCGCGCCCCGCTCCGACGACCGGGAACCGGCCGCACCCGTCCCCGCCCGGCAGCCGCGCCGGCCGGCGTGGCACAGCCGTCCGATCGGGTACATCCCGTCGCTCGACGGCATGCGCGCCGTCGCGGTGGCGCTCGTCATCGCCTACCACCTCGGCTACTCCGGCGTGGCGGGCGGCTACATCGGCGTCGAGGTGTTCTTCATCCTCTCCGGGTGGCTCGTCTGTGCGCTGCTGATGAACGAGCAGCAGCGCACGGGGGGCATCGCCCTCGCCGGGTTCTGGCTGCGCCGGGCCCGCCGCCTGCTGCCCGCGATGGTGGCGGTGATCGTGGGCACCCTGCTGGTGACGAGCGTGGTCGACCCCGGCCGGCTGGCCGAGCTGCGCACCCAGGCGGTCGCGGCCGTCACCTACCACCTCAACTGGCGGCTCATCGTCGACCAGCAGTCGTACTTCGACGCGGCCGACGGCCCGTCGGCCCTCGAGCACCTGTGGTCGCTGTCGATCGAGGAGCAGTTCTACCTGTTCTTCCCCCTGTTGGCGGCGTTCGTGCTCGCCACGCGGACCCGCGTGTCGGCGGTGCGCCTGGTGCTGGGCCTCGCCGTCGTGTCGACGGTCCTGCGCCTCGTCCTCTACGAGCCGGGGGCTGATCCGTCCCGCATCTACTTCGGCACCGACACCCGCCTGTCCGGCCTGCTGCTCGGCGTCGCGCTCGGGCTGTTCTGGACGCCCAACCGCCTGCGTCCGCACGCCACCCGGCGGTTCACCGTGACGATGGACCTCGTGGCGGCGGCGGGCGCCCTCGTGATCGCCTGGTATGCGTTCGGGCTCGACGAGCACCGCGCCCCGGCGTTCCAGGGCGGCTTCACCGCGGTGCAGCTGGCCACGCTGGCGGTGCTCGCGGTCGCCGTGTACCCGGCGCCCACGATGACCGCCCGGCTGCTGTCGATCGGGGCGTTGCGCTGGATCGGGCAACGGTCGTACGGCATCTACCTCATCCACTGGCCCGTGATCGTGTTCCTGTCCGACGCGCCGGGGGAGCAGCCCGACAACCCGATGTGGGTCGCGGTCGAGGTCGCGCTGGTGCTCGGCCTGGCGGCCCTGTCGTACCGGTTCCTCGAGCAGCCCATCCGCGTCCGCGGCGTCCGGCGATGGGCGCGGGACGCCGGTCGGTGGCTGGTCGACACCGCGGCCGGTCGTCCCGCGGTGGCGCTCGGCATCCTGGTGGTCGGCTCGGTGGTGTTCACCGCGACGGTGGGCGTCACCCGCGAGGTGGTCACCGCGTCGTCGCCGGGGGCGACCGACCCCGAGTCTGTCGTGATCGGGCGAGGCGAGGCCACGACCACGACCGCCGCCCCGACCACGGCGACCACGGCGGCGGCCGTTCCGGCGCCCGGTTCGCTGCGAGCCATGACCACGACCACGGCGGCGCCCCCGCCGCCTCCTCCGCCCGCGCCCGTCTACGCCTCGACCACGGCGATCGGCGACTCGGTCATGGTCGGGGCGGCCCAGGCGCTCGCCAACCGGATGGGACCGTCGCTCACCGTCGACGCCGCGGTCGGGCGCCAGCTCGACGAGGCGGCCGACCTCGTGGCGACCATGGCCGCGGACGGCACGCTCGGCCAGGTCGTCCTGGTCAACCTCGGGACCAACGGCCCGTTCACGCCCGAGCAGATCGACGCGCTGTTCGCCGCGGCCGGGCCCGACCGCCGGGTGCTGCTGGTCAACGTCGTCGTGCCGCGCCGGTGGGAGGCCGAGGTCAACGACCAGCTGGCGGCGGCGGCCGGCCGGCACCCCAACGCCGTGCTCGTCGACTGGCGGACGCTGGCCACCACCGAGCCCGGCCTGCTGCGCGACGACGGCTTCCACGTCACGCCGAGCGGAGCAGAGCGGTACACCGACCTCGTCGTGGGGTACATCCCGAGCGCTTGACAGTCGAGCGGGTGGACATCCCCCCGACGGGGGTCCCGTCCGCCCACACTCGCGAGGGCCGGAGGTGCCTGTGCCCGACAACCAACCGATCCCGTCCACCCGGGCGACCGACCGCCACGACCGCCCGCTCGTGCACCCCGTCGTGGCCCGGGGCGGCGCCTACGCCTGGCGCCTGATCGGCATCGGCATCGTGGGGTGGGCGGCCCTCCAGTTGCTGACCGCGCTGTGGGTGCTGGTCCTGACAGGCGCGGTGGCGGTGCTGCTCGGCCGGGCGCTCGACCCGGTGGCCAACGTGTTCCGCCGGCGCGGGCTGCGTCCCGCCCTGGTGGCGGTCGTGACGCTGGGCGGGTTCCTGCTCGTGATGGCCGGTATCACGGCGTTGCTGGTCCCGGCCATCGTCGACGAGTTCTCGGACCTCGGACCGACGCTCGAGGAGTCGATCGACGACCTCGAGGACTGGTTGGTCGACGACAGCCCGTTCGACATCTCGCGCACCGACATCCGTGAGTTCCGCGAGACGGCGGGCGACCGGGTGTCCGAGACTCTCGAGTCGCAGGGGGGCACGGTGGTGTCCGGCACGGTGGTGGCGTTCGAGGTCATCACCGGCCTGGTGCTGGCGATGATCGCGACGTTCTTCCTGCTCAAGGACGGCGACAAGTTCGGCAGGTGGCTGCTCACGTTCATGCCCGACGAACGCCGACCGCTGGCCCGCCGCCTCGCTGCCAAGTCGTGGCAGACGCTCGGCGGCTACCTGCGGGGCTCGGCGACCCTGGGCGTGATCGAAGGCATCATCATCGGGTTCACGGTGTGGATCGTGGGCGGGGCACTGGCCGTCCCCGTGGCCGTCATCACGTTCTTCGCCGCGTTCCTGCCCTTCGCCGGCGCCGTGCTCGCCGGCGCCGTCGCGGTGCTGGTCACGCTCGTGTCGGCCGGGGTCACGCCGGCCGCGATCGTGCTCGTGGTCGCCGTGCTGGTGCAGCAGCTCGACAACGACTTCCTGGCCCCCGTGGTGTTCGGGAAGAACCTCGAGCTCCACCCGCTCGTGGTGCTGGCCGTCATCGTGGCGGGCAGCACGCTGTTCGGGGCGTTCGGTGCGGTCCTCGCCGTGCCGGTGACCGCGGTCGGGATCAACGTGGCGGCCGAGTGGCGGGCGCACGACCGCGATAACGCGGTGGCCGACACGCCCCCGGACGCGCCCCCCGACACCGCCGCCGCCGGGGACGGCTGATCTGTCTATGCTCGCCGCGCCACGAGAGGGGGAGCGATGCGCGAGACGGCCATCGAGATCGCCGAGTCGGTGCGGCGGGGCCAGCGGAAGGCGGTCGACGTCCTCGACGAGACGTTGGCCGCGGTCGCCGAGGGCAACGATCGGCTCGGCGCCTTCGTGCACGTCGACGAGGAGCTGGCGCAGGCGGCGGCCGCCGCGGTCGACGCCGCGGTGGCGGCGGGACGGGATCCGGGCCCGTTCGCCGGCGTTCCGATCGGGGTCAAGGACCTCGAGGACTGCGCCGGGATGCCCACGTCGAAGGGGTCGCTGGTCTTCGCGGGTCGTGGGCCCGTCGACGACGACTCCGTCCACGTCGCCCGCCTGCGGGCCGCCGGGGCCGTGCCGATCGGCAAGACGGCCGCCCCCGAGTTCGGCACCCTCAACTTCACGCGCACCAAGGTCTTCGGCACCGCCCGCAACCCGTGGGACACCGAGCGCACGCCCGGCGGTTCGAGCGGGGGCAGCGCCGCGGCGGTGGCCGCCGGCCTCGTCCCGGCGGCGACGGCCAGCGACGGCGGGGGCTCGACGCGCATCCCGGCCGGGTTCTGCGGCCTGGTCGGGTTCAAGCCCAGCTACGGCCGCATCCCGCACCCGGGCCCCACGGGCTCCGAGACGTCGGTGTTCGGGCTGCTGACCACCACCGTGGCGGACAGCGCCCGCCATCTCGACGTGGTCGCGGGCCCCGACGACCGTGACCGCTACTCGCTGCCTCCCACCGGGGTCGGCTACGAGCAGGCCGCGACGTCCCTGCCCGTCGAGGGGCTGCGGGCGCGGTGGTCGGTCGACATGGGCTTCGCCCGGTGCGATCCCGAGGTGCGGGCGCTCACCGAGGCCGCGGCCCGTGAGCTGGCCGACGCGGCCGGCCTGGTGCTCGACGACGAGCCCGTCGTGCTGACCGACCCCGTCCGCACGTGGCTCGGCAGCGGGTCGCTGGACCTGTGGCTGGAGCTCGAGCCCGGCATGTGGCCCGACGTCGCCCCCGAGCTGACCCGCTACAGCCGGTCGGTCCTCGAGCAGACCGAGCGCTATCCCGCGCCCAAGGTGGCCGAGTCGATCCGCCGGCGCGAGCAGCTGGTGCTCGATGCGGCACGCTTGTTCTCCGAGGTCGACGTGCTCATCACGCCCACGAACGCGGTGCCCGCGTTCCCGGCCGAGGGCCCGCCACCCGACACGATCGACGGCGAGCCGGCTCGGCCCCTCGGCGCCTCGGCCACGCCGTTCACGATGCTGGCCAACCTGTGCTGGAACCCGGCGGTGTCGGTGCCGGCGGGCGTCACGGTCGACGGGCTCCCGGTGGGGTTGCAGATCATGGCCGCCCGCCATCGCGACGAGCTGCCCCTGCGCCTGGCGGCCGTGTGGGAGCAGGTGCGGCCGTGGCCCCGCCACGCCCCCGCTCCGGCGGCGGGCTGAGCCTCGCAGCAGGCGAGGCCGCCGCGGCGGCCTCGGGCGCGGCCTGTCAGTCGGGCCGGTCGCGGAGGAAGCGCTCGACCTCCTCGACCAGCGACCGGCCGGCGGTGCCGTCGTGCTCGTCCGCGTCGTGGCGCTCCTCGAGCTGCGTGACGTAGTCGGACGTCTCGTCGTCCTCCTCGACCAGCTCGGTGACCTGGCGCTCGTACGCCGCGGCTGCGATCTCGAGGTCGGTGGTCGGCACCCACACGCCGAGCACCTCGGCCGTGTGCTCGAGCAGCGCGAGCACCGCCTTGGGGGACGGCGCGGTGGGCACGTAGGTGGGGACGGCGGCCCACAGCGACGCCGACGGGAGGCCGGCCTCGCGGCAGGCGGCCGACAGCACGCCCACGACGCCCGTCGGGCCCTGGTAGGTCGACGGCTGCAGGCCGAGCTCGGACTCGAGGTCGGGATCGGTCACGGTTCCCACGACCGGCACCGGGCGGCTGTGGGGCACCTCGGCCACGAGGGCGCCCAGGGTGACGACGAGCCGGCTGCCGAGCTCCTCGGCCAGTCCGGTGATCTGGGCGCAGAACGTGCGCCACCGGAGCTGGGGCTCCGTGCCGATGAGCAGGACCACGTCGCCGCCGTCGCCGGGCAGGCTGGCGGCGTACACCTCGGTGGTGGGCCACACGATGCGGCGGACACCCTCGTCGTCGATCTCGGCCTGCGGACGGCTCGAGGTGAAGTCGAAGAACTCCTCCGCGTCGATCTCGGCCACGAGCTCGGCGTCGTACCTGTCGATCAGGTAGCGGACGGTCCCGCTGGCCGCGTCGCCGGCGTCGTTCCACCCCTCGAACGCAGCGACCAACACGGGCCGGTCGAGGCTGGGCCGATTGCGCCAACGGACCTGATCCACTGCGCCCATGCTAGGAGGCCGAGCGGAAAGGGCGGCGGCCCCCCCGGCCACCGGGTCGCGTCGGTCAGGCCGCGGTGCCGGGACGGGGGGTGGGGGTCTGCCCTGTTGCGGGGTGGTCGAGGCGCATGAGCAGCGTCGCCACCTCCTCCTGGGCCCGGTTCCACTCCTCGAGCGAAGCCCGGGCGTTCCTCGTGGCGCCGGAGCCAGCCCATCTGGTGATCGCGGAGCGCACGTCCATGCACGCACCGTAGGCACGGCGCGTGTCGTCGGGTCGACGGCGGTGTGAGCGGACGATCACGGGTGGATGAACGCTGTCCAACACCGGAGAGCGGTTGTCCGGCCACGTGCAGTCGTTCACGAGCGCGTCATTCCGTGACCGTCGGCGAGCCCCGCCTCTACGCTGCACCTGTGACCCCCGCACCCACCGTCCGCACGGTGGCCGACGTCATGAGCTCGCCGGTGGTGACCACACCGGCCGACGAGACCGTCGCCGCCGCCGCTGCCCACATGCACGACCGGTCGGTCGGATCGGTCGTCGTCGTCGACGGCGACCGGCCCATCGGCATCCTGACCGAGCGCGACATCGTGCGCATGGCCGCGGCCGGACCGTCCTCGGCCGGCCTCAAGGTGGCCGAGCTGATGACCGCCAACCCCGACTGCGTCGACCCGACGCTGTCGGTCCAGGAGGCGTTCGCCACCCTGGCCGACCACGGCTACCGGCACATCCCCGTCGTCGAGGGCGAGGCCCTCGTCGGCATCGTGTCGATGCGGGACCTGATGCGGGTCGCCCAGATCCAGCCGGTGGTCCACCCCGGCCAGATCGAGGCGCCGCCGGGCCTCGAGGGCGTGATCGTCGCCGAGACGAAGGTCGGCGACGTCCGTGGGCTCGAGGGCTTCTACCACTACCGCCAGTACTCGGCCGTCGAGCTGGCCTCCAAGCGGTCGCTCGAGGACATCTGGCACCTGCTGTTCGAAGGCGAGCTGCCCTCCCCGGCCGAGAGCCACGCGTTCGCCCGCGAGGTCCGGGGCTTGCGGGCCGTGCCCGACGCCGTGCGCGGGCTGCTCCCGTCGATCGCCGCCTCGGGCGGCCCGATCATGGACCAGCTCCGCAGCGCCGTGTCGCTGATCGGGCACAGCCAGGGCTTCCGCCCGTGGCTCGACATCAAGCCCGACGAGCTGCGGTCGAACGCCCTGGAGGTGTGCGCGACCGTGCCCACGCTCATCATGGCGCTGCACCGGCTCGGGCAGGGCCAGGAGCCGATCGACCCCGACCCCGACCTGGGCTACGGCGAGAACTACCTGTGGATGCTCACCGGCGAGCGCCCCGACGCCGACAAGGCCCGGGCCGTCGAGCAGTACCAGATCCTCACCATCGACCACGGCTTCAACGCGTCGACGTTCACCGCCCGGGTGATCACGTCGACGGGCGCCGACCTCGCCGGCGCGGTCACCGGCGGCATCGCCGCGCTCTCGGGCCCGCTGCACGGCGGGGCGCCGTCGCGGGCGCTCGACCTCCTCGACGCCATCGGGACACCCGAGAACGCCCGCCCCTACCTCGTCGACGCCGTGACCCACGGCGACAAGATCATGGGGTTCGGCCACCGCGTCTACAAGACCACCGACCCGCGCTCCGAGTTCCTGCGCGAGGTGGCCGAGCGCATCGCGGCCGAGAAGGTGGGGTTCGCCACCGAGGTCGAGCGCACGGTCGTCGACGTGCTGGCCGAGCTCAAGCCCGGCCGCAACCTGTACGCCAACGTCGAGTTCTACGCCGGCGTGGTGATGGAGGACGTCGGGCTGCCCCGCGACCTGTTCAGCCCCACGTTCGCCTCGAGCCGGGTGATCGGCTGGTGCGCCAACATCCTCGAGCAGGCCGCCGACAACCGGATCATCCGCCCGTCGGCGCGCTACGTGGGCCCGCCCCCGCCGCAGCCCGTGCCGGACGCACCTCCGTCGTAGCCCGACCGCATAGCGTGGGCCCGGTGAAGGTCGAGATCGCCACCACGCTCACGCCCGCCATCGTCGACGCCGTCACGACCCTGGTCGGCCAGCTCTCGCGGTCGGCGCCCCCGCCCTCGACGGCCGAGCTGGGCGACATCGTGTCGTCGCCGGCCACCGACCTGTTCATCGCCATCGACGACGGCGGCACGATCATCGGCACGGCCACGCTCGCCACCTTCCGCATCCCCACCGGCATGCGGGCGTGGATCGAGGACGTGGTCGTCGACGAGGCCGGCCGCGGGCAGGGGGTCGGCATGGCGCTCACCGAGGCGATGGTCGAGCGCGCCCGCGAGCTGGGCTGTCGCACCGTCGACCTGACCTCGCGCCCGTCGCGGGCGGCGGCCAACCGCCTCTACCAGCGGGCCGGCTTCGCGGCCCGCGAGACGAACGTCTATCGGTACGAGACCGGCGACGGCGGCTGAGCCGGATCATCGGGGCACCGCTGAGTGCTCGGCGGGGTGGCGTGACGCTCGCGTCAGCCGACGAGCTTGAAATAGGCCCCGGTGGGGTCGTTCAGGCCGGCGAGGCGGCCGTAGGGCGTGTCCTGCGCGGGCTCGACGACCGTGGCGCCCAGCGAGACGGCCTTGGCCACGTCCGCGTCGGCATCGCTGGTGCGGAAGTACACGGTCCAGAACGACGGCACGCCCTCGGGCAGGTAGCCGGCGGCGTCCATGACGCCCGCCGCCTGGTCGTCGCCCTCGCCGAGCGTCGTGTAGCGGAACTCGTCGGTGTCGCTGACGGCGTGCGCGTCCCAGCCGAAGACCTTCTCGTAGAAGGCGACGGCGGCCGCGTGGTCGCGGGTGTGCAGCTCGAACCAGGCCGGTGCTCCCGGCTCGTCGACGAGCTGGAACCCCTTGTGGGTGGCGGGCTGCCAGGCGCCGATCGTGGCGCCGCTCGGGTCGGTGACCACGAGCATCGTCCCGACGTCGCCGACGGCCATGGGAGGCACCACGATCGTGCCGCCCTCGGCGGTGGCGGCGTCGGCCGTGGCTGCGGCGTCGTCGGTGGCGAGGTACACGGACCAGCCGTCGGGCGCGCCCTGTGCCGGGTCGTTGGCCATGCCGCCGGCGATCATGGCCCCGTCCTTGAAGAAGTTGATGTAGCCCCCGTACTCGGGACCGGTGTCCTCGGACGTCCATCCGAACAGCTCGCCGTAGAAGGTCCTGCTGGCGGCGGGGTCGGACGTCATGAGGTCGATCCAGCAGGGGGCACCGGCGGGGGTGGTGTCGCGCTTGGGCATGGGACTGCTCCTTCAGGACGGCTGTGGTTCCACCCCTTCAGACCGGGGCCCGGATGTCAACTCATCGGTGGGCGTGGCGGAACCCGCGGGGAGCCGCCTCACCTGGTCGCCGGGCCGCACCGTGCCGGCCACGACCACCTTGGCGTTGAGGCCCCGCAGCCGGAGCTCGCGCCCCAACGGGGAGTTGACGAACCGCATGGCGTCCTTGCCGAACCGCTCGACGAACTTGGCGCAGCCGGTGTGGGGGATCTCGGTCACCTCGATGACGGCGGTGCCGAGGGCGAGCTGCGTTCCCGGCGGCAGGTTGGCCGCGCTGAGGTCGAGGTCGAGGTGGAGCTGGTCGCCGGCCAGGGCGCGGCGCTCGGGCTCGACCGCCACGAACGTGGACAGGCGGGCGCTGATGACGTTGAGCTGCATGTCCGGGTGCGCCGAGCCGTCGTCGGTGCGGCGGCTGCCCCGCTGTGCCCAGTTGTCGCCGACCAGGCCGTGGGCGGGGTCGAGCTCGCCCGCCTCGAGCACCTCGCGTTCGCCCTCGGCGGGACGGCGGACGACGAGGTCGACCGTCCCCACCTCGGCGGGCGCGGCCCGGATGTGGTCGAGCGCGGCTTCCAGGTCCTCTGTCGTGCGGTGGTCCACGCCACCAGCGTGCCGGGCCGGACCTGCGCCCGGCGAGCCAGATTCGCCGGGCCAGGGTCACGGGTGCGGCGCGTTCTCCGCCAGGTCGAGGTCCGCCACGACGGGGCGGTGGTCCGAGGCGCGGGTGTCGACGACCTCGGCCGCGACCGGGACCAGCTCCTCGGAGACGAGGACGTCGTCGATGCGGGCGAAGGGGTGCCGCGCCTCGAACGTGTGCCCGGCGCCGTGCCCGACCGCGGCCCACACGTCCACCAGGACGGCGGTGAGCGTGCGCATCTCGGGCGTGTCCGGACCGGCGTTCATGTCGCCGAGGAGGATCGTCGGCGCCCGAGGGCCGGCGGGCCGGCCGAGCAGGCGGACGATGTGTGTGGCCTGCTCGCGCCGCGTTCCCCGTGACCGGTTCTGCAGGTGGGTCACGGCGACGCGGACGGTCGTGCCGCCCACGTCGACGAGGGCGTCGACGAGCCCCCGCGCCTCGCGCCGCGGGTCGCCGGGCAGCGGCAGCGCCCGCCACGACCGCACGGGGTGGGCGGACAGGAGCGCGTTCCCGTAGCGACGGCGAGGGCCGTCGGGCACCGTGGGATCGGGCGGATCGCGGTCGATGGTGGCCCCGTGGACCACGTCCATGCCCAGCCGCTCGCCCAGCCACGCGGCCTGGTCGACCCAGTCGCTGCGGGCGGACAGGGCGCGGTCGACCTCCTGCAGGCCGACCACGCTGGCCCCGGTGGCCGAGATCACGTCGGCGGTCCGGGCGAGATCGAGCCGGCCGTCCGCCCCGACGCCGTGGTGGATGTTGAACGTCGCCACCCGCAGCCGCACCCGTCGGGGTCTACCGCACCCGCGGGTACGCGTGACGAACGGGCCGGACGCGGGTAGACCGGCGGAGCCCGTCCACGCGTCGAACCGCCCACCGGAGGACCACCCCATGGACACCGCCACGGCCGAGATCGGCGTCACGGGATTGGCGACGATGGGCGCCAACCTGGCCCGCAACCTGGCCCGGCACGGCTTCGCCGTCGCCGTGCACAACCGCACCGAAGCGCGCACGACCGCGCTGGTGGACCGGTACGGCGACGAGGGCACCTTCGTCCCCGCGCCCTCGACCGAGGCGTTCGCCGCCGCACTCGAGCGGCCGCGCCGCGTCGTGGTGATGGTCAAGGCGGGGGCGCCGACCGACGCGGTGGTCGACGAGGTGGCCGCGGCGCTCGAGCCCGGCGACATGATCGTCGACGGCGGGAACGCGGCGTACCAGGACACGCGCCGGCGCGAGGCCGCCCTGCGCGATCGCGGCATCCACTTCGTCGGCACCGGCATCTCGGGCGGTGAGGTCGGCGCCCTCGAGGGGCCGAGCATCATGCCCGGGGGCTCCGACGAGTCGTACGCCGCCCTCGGCCCGATGCTCGAGACCATCGCCGCCCAGGTCGACGGCACGCCGTGCTGCACCCACGTGGGGCCCGACGGCGCCGGTCACTTCGTGAAGATGGTGCACAACGGCATCGAGTACGCAGACATGCAGCTCATCGCCGAGAGCTACGACGTGCTGCGCAGCATCGGCGGTCTCGCCCCCGGCGAGCTGGCGCAGGTGTTCCGGGGCTGGAACGCGGGCGAGCTCGAGTCGTACCTCATCGAGATCACGGCGCAGGTCCTCGACCACGTCGACGCGGCCACAGGCCGCCCGTTCGTGGACGTGGTGGTCGACGAGGCCGAGCAGAAGGGCACGGGCCGGTGGACGGTGCAGTCGGCGCTCGACCTCGGCGTGCCCGTCACCGGCATCGCCGAGGCGGTGTTCGCCCGCTCGCTGTCCGGCCGGCCCGAGCAGCGGGCCGCGGCGGCCGGACTGCCCGGGCCGCACGACGCGCAGGCCACCGTCTCGCCCGAGGAACGCCGCCGGCTCGTCGACGACGTCGAGCGCGGCGCTGTTCGCCTCGAAGGTCGTCGCCTACGCACAGGGGTTCGACCAGATCGCGGCCGGCAGCGACGAGTACGGCTGGGGGATCGACCGCGGCGCCATGGCCACCATCTGGCGCGGCGGGTGCATCATCCGCGCCCGTTTCCTCGATCGCCTGCGCCAGGCGTACGCCGCCGATCCGTCGCTGCCGACGCTGCTCGTCGACCCGTCGTTCGGCGAGGCCCTGGCGGATGCGCAGGAGGCGTGGCGACGGGTGGTGTCCACCGCCGCCGCGGCCGGGGTGCCGACGCCGGGCTTCGCGTCGGCGCTGGCCTACTACGACGCCCTCCGCCGTCCGCGCCTGCCGGCCGCGCTCGTCCAGGGGCTGCGCGACCTGTTCGGCGCCCACACCTACCGGCGGGTCGACCGACCGGGCACGTTCCACACCCGCTGGTCGGACGACGGGGTCGAAGAGGAGCGCTGAGCGCCGGCGACGCATCGGCGGACACATGTCACGCCGGGTGCGTATGTGAATTCGAGAGAGCCGGGTAGGTTCTCGTGCGACCACCAGCCGGTCCGTCCCTTCCCCGGGGGGCGCCCGGAGAGGGGGATGGCCACATGACGACCACCACGACCAGCGTGGCGGCGCGTTCCGACCAGCGCGCCCGCTTCCACGACGTGCGCGCCTTCACCGAGCGGTTGGCGCAGCCGCTGTCCGCCGAGGACCAGACGGTCCAGACGATGCCCGACGTGAGCCCCACCAAGTGGCACCGGGCGCACACCACCTGGTTCTTCGAGACGTTCGTTCTCTCTCCGCACGCCCAGGGCTACGAGGTGGTCGAACCGGCCTACGGGTACCTGTTCAACTCGTACTACGAGGGCGTCGGCCCACGGCACGCCCGACCGCGGCGCGGGCACCTGACCCGGCCGGGGGTCGCCGAGATCGCCGCCTACCGGCGGGCGGTCGACGACGCGATGGGCGCCTTCCTGGACGGCGACATCGCCCGCGACGTCGCCGCACTCGTCGAGCTGGGGCTGAACCACGAGCAGCAGCACCAGGAGCTGGTGCTGATGGACATCAAGCACGTGCTCGCCACCAACCCCCTGCGGCCCGCGTACGCCCCCGACGACCAGGCGACGCCGCGGCCTGCGGCTCCCGACGACGAATGGATCGGCCACCCCGGCGGCATCGTCCGCACCGGCCACGGCGGCGACGGCTTCCACTTCGACAACGAGGGGCCACGCCACGACGAGCTCCTGGCCCCGTTCGCGCTCCGGAGCACGCTCGTCACGGCCGGCGACTGGCTCGAGTTCATCGAGGACGGCGGCTACCGGCAGCCTGCGCTGTGGATGTCCGACGGCTGGGCCGCGGTGCAGGCCGAGGAGTGGGAGGCGCCGGGCTACTGGACCCGCGGCTCCGACGGGTGGTCGATCCAGACCCTGTGCGGACCGCGTGCGGTCGATCCGTCCGAGCCCGTCGTCCACGCGAGCTGGTACGAGGCCGACGCGTTCGCACGCTGGGCCGGGTGTCGCCTGCCGTCCGAGGCCGAGTGGGAGGCGGTGGCCACCTCGCGGGGGGACGACGCGCTCGGCGTCGACTCGTGGGCGCTGCACCCGCAAGCCGGGGGCGAGCAGTGGTGCGGCGAGGTCTGGCAGTGGACCGCCAGCCCCTACACCCCGTACCCCGGGTTCCAACCCGCCGCCGGAGCGGTGGGCGAGTACAACGGCAAGTTCATGGTCAACCAGCAGGTGCTGCGCGGCGGCGCCTGCGTCACCCCGTCGGGCCACACCCGCCCCACCTACCGGAACTTCTTCTACCCGGCGTCCCGGTGGGCGTTCAGCGGGCTGCGGCTGGCGGTCGACGCATGACCCTCTTCGTCCCCGGGGCGGTCCGCGTCGACGTCCGCCTCGTCCCCGACGACCTGCAGGTCGCCCTGCGCCGCGACGCCCGGGCCGGGCTGGTGGCGACGCCCAAGGTCATGCCTCCGGTCTGGTTCTACGACGATCGCGGGTGTGAGCTGTACGAGGCGATCACCCGCACGCCCGAGTACTACCCCTTCCGCACCGAGCGCGACCTGCTGCGGGCCGACGCCGGCGCCATCGCCCGCGCCGCAGGGGCGACGGTGCTGGTCGAGCTGGGGTCGGGCACGTCAGAGAAGACCCGCGTGCTGCTCGACGCCATGGCTGCGGCTCCGGCCGGGCTCGTCGGCTACGTGCCGTTCGACGTGGCCGACGCCACGTTGCGCGCCGCGTCCGAGGCCGTGGCAGCCGATCTCGGCATCGGTGTCCACGGCATCGTGGGCGACTTCCACGAGCACCTCGACGACATCCCCGCGACCCCCGGCGCACCTCGGCTCGTCGCCTTCCTCGGCAGCACGATCGGCAACCTCACGCCGGTCGAGCGTGCCCGGTTCCTGGCCGACGTGGCCGATCTGCTCGAGCCCGCCGACCGCTTCCTGCTCGCCACCGACCTGGTCAAGCCCGTCGACCGTTTGATCGCCGCCTACGACGACGCCGCCGGCATCACGGCCGCGTTCAACCGCAACCTCCTGGCGGTGCTGAACCGCGAGCTGGGGGCCGACTTCGAGGTCGACCGGTTCGCCCACCGGGCGGTGTGGGACCCCGAGAACAGCTGGATCGAGATGCGGCTGCTCGCCACCGAGCCGATGACGGTCAAGCTGCCCGAGATCGACCTCGTCGTCGACTTCGGCGAGGGCGAGCAGATGCGCACCGAGATCAGCACGAAGTTCACGGCCGAGGGCGTGGCCGACGACCTGGCCCGGGCGGGCATGGCGGTGGTCGACACCTGGAGCGACCCCGCGGCCGACTATCTGCTCACGCTGGCCCGCCCCGAGTGACCCCGGCGTCGAGCGGGGACGCCTGGACCGTCTGCGTGACCGTTCCCGCAGACGAGGTCGACCTGGTGGCCGACGCGCTGTTCCGGGCCGGTGCGGCCGCGGTCGAGGAGCGCCCGCCGACCGCGCGTCGGATCCCCGGTCGTGCTCGTCGCCGGCCCACCGCCCGGCGGGGAGGTCGAGTGCCTGCTCGCAGCCGTGGCGGGACGTTGGCCCGCCGACCTCGTGGCGGTCGACCTCGGCGCCGCGCTCGACGCCTGGCGCGACCATGCTCGCCCGGTCCGGGCGGGTCGGCTGGTGGTCCGTCCGCCGTGGGTCGCGGCCGATCCCTGCCCCGGCGTCGCGGGGATCGTCGAGGTGGTGATCGACCCGGGCCGGGCCTTCGGCAGCGGCGCCCACAGCTCGACCCGGCTGGCGCTCGCCACGCTGTCCGACCTCGTGGGGGGCGGAGAGGCCGTGCTCGACGTCGGCTGCGGTAGCGGGGTGCTGGCGGTCGCCGCCCTGCTCCTCGGCGCCGCGTCGGCCGTCGGGATCGATGTCGACCCGGCCGCCGTCGCCGCCTGCCGCACCAACGCCGAGCGAAACCGCGTGCGGGACCGGCTCACCGTGGTCGAGGGCGACGCGGCGGCGGTCCTGCGCCGCCCGAGCGTTCGACGTCGTGGTCGCCAACATGCTGGTGCCCGACCTGGTGGCCGCGGCGCCGACGATCGCCCACGCGCTCGCCCCCGGCGGTGCGGCCGTCCTCGCGGGGATCCTGGCCGGGCAGGCCCCGGAGGTGGAGGACGCCTACCGAGCCGTGGGCCTCGACCGCTCGGCCGACCCGCGCACCGAGGACGGCTGGATCGCGCTCGTCGTCGGGGCGTCGGGTCGCGGCTAGCCGGCCACGATCTCCTCGACCGCCAGCACCGCGGCGACGGGGATGGCGGCGTAGACGTGGGGGAACGGCTGGCCGGGCAGGCTCTCCTCCCAGCGCAGGTCGGGGGTGATCGCCGCCTCGTCGAGCACCAGGAGCACGAGCGCGCCGGCGCCGGCGAAGTGCCGGTCGAGCGTGCCCGCGAGCTGCTCGCGGGTCGAGCAGTGGACGAACCCCTCGGTGGCCAGGCTGGGCGGGGCGATCTGGCCGGTCTGCGTGGCGGCCTCCCACTCGGACGGGGTGGCGATGTGCAGGATCTCGGTCACTGGTGCTCCTCCGACCCGGTCACGCCGGGTCCAGCCGGTAGATCCCACCGTCGAGCGACAGCACGTAGACCTCGCCGTGGCTGTCGGTGCCGAACGAGATCAGGTTCGCGCCCTCGGCGTCGAAGGTGGTCTCGTCGACCGTCTGCCCGCCCTCGGCGCGGATCGCCCGCAGGCGCCCGTCGCAGTAGTCGGTGAACAGGTAGGCGCCGTCGAGGGCGGGGATCGCCGCCCCGCGGTAGACCACGCCGCCGGTGACCGAGCACCCGCCGTCCTCGCGGTCGTACTCGAACACGGGCAGCACGCCGCCGTCGGGGTTCGACCCGCCCTCGTACGGGTGGGCGCCCTCCATCTCGTTCCAGCCGAGGTTGGCGCCGCGCCCGCCGCCGTCGGCTGCGGGCAGCAGGTCGATCTCCTCGAATGCGTCCTGCCCGACGTCGGCCACCCACAGGTCGTCGGTCTCGGCGTCGAAGGCGATGCGCCAGGGGTTGCGCACCCCGTAGAGCCACACCTCGGGCGCGCCGGCTGCGCCGTCCGCGAACGGGTTGTCGGCCGGGATGGCGTAGTCGTCGCCCGTGGCGCCCGCGGGGTCGATGCGGAGGATCTTGCCCAGCAGGGCCTGCGTGTCCTGCCCGTTGCCCTCGGGGTCGCCGCCGCTGCCCCCGTCGCCCAACGCCACGTAGAGGTAGCCGTCGGGCCCGAACTCGATGTCGCCGCCGTTGTGGTTCGGGTACGGCTGCTCGACGGCGAGCAGCTCGCGCCGCCCCGTGGTGTCGACCGTGTCGCCGCTGACGGGATAGGACGCCACGCGGGTGTCGCCGTCGGGGGCCACGCTGTAGCTGACGTAGAGCAGCGCGCCGTCGGGCGAGAACTCGATGTCGAGCAGGCCCTGCTCGGCGTCGGTCACCACGTCCTCGGAGATGTCGAGGATGGGCTCGCCCAACGTGCCGCCGCTCAACGGGCGCACCCGCCCTTCGCGCTCGGCGACGTAGAGGGTGTCGGTGCCCGCCCGCGCCACGAGCGCCATCGGCGTGTCGGCGTCGGTCACCTCGGTCAGCGTCACGGCCACGTCGGCCAGCGGCGGGACCCCGGACGCTCCGCTCGTCGAGTCGGGGCGCGGTCGTGGACGTGATGCTCGGGGTGGTGGTGGCGCTCAGGCTGTCGCCGTCGTCGTCCCCGCCGCATGCGCCCGCCACCACCACGGTGAGGCACGCGACCGCAAGGGCGCGTCTCATCGTCCGGAACCTACCGGACGAGGCCGAGCCGCCTGCCGTCACCGCCCGCCGTCACCGCCCGCCGTCACCGGTTGCCGCGGCCGCGTGCCGTCACCGCCCGCGGCGGATGAGGCCCTCCTGCATCACCGTGGCCACCAGCGTCCCGCTGCGGGTGAACACCAGCCCCCGGGACAGGCCCCGCCCGCCGGTGGCGTTGGGGCTGTCCTGGGCGTAGAGCAGCCAGTCGTCGGCCCGGAACGGGCGGTGGAACCACATGGCGTGATCGAGGCTGGCCATGAACACCGTCGGGTCGAACCAGGTGCCGCCGTGCGGGCGGGTCGACGTGTCGAGCAGGGTCATGTCGGAGGCGTACGTCAGCACGATGGTGTGCAGGATGGGGTCGTCGGGCAGCGTGCCGTCGGCCCGGAACCACACGTTCTGGCGGGGCTCGGCGTTGCGTGGCCCGCCGGGCGTCAGCCACTCGACGTGGCGGATGTCGATGGGCCGCGGTCGGTCCATCCACGGCGTCATCTTCACCCCGGCCGCCTCGAACCGCTCGCGCATCGTCGGCAGGTCCTCGGGCGGGGGCACGTCGGGCATCGCGGCGGCGTGGTCCCAGCCGTCCTCGGGCAGCTGAAAGCTGGCCGACATGTTGAAGATCACCTTGCCGTGCTGGATGGCGACGACGCGCCGGGTCGTGAACGACCCGCCGTCGCGCAGCCGCTCGACCTCGTAGAGCACCGGGACGCGGGGGTCGCCCGCCCGGAGGAAGTAGGCGTGCAGCGAGTGGACCCCGCGGTCGTCGTCGACCGTGCGGGCCGCGGCCACGAGCGCCTGCCCCGCGACCTGGCCGCCGAAGATGCGCTGGCGGTCCTCGTCGGGCGACACGCCCCGGAAGATGTTGACCTCGATGGGCTCGAGGTCGAGCACCTTGACGAGGGCGTCGACGGTGTCCTGGGGCACGGGGGAAACGTAGCGGCGGGGTGTGCTGCCGATACTGTCCGCCCTCGTGACCGACGACACCGCCGCCGACCGCCGCTTCCCCGACGGGTTCCTGTGGGGCACGGCGACCGCCGCCCACCAGATCGAGGGCGGGAACTGGAACAACGACTGGTGGGCGTGGGAGCACGCCGAGGGCAGTCCGTGCGCCGAGCCCTCGGGCGACGCGTGCGACTCGTGGAACCGGTCCGACGAGGACGTGGCCATCGTGGCCGACCTCGGCCTCGGCTCGTACCGGTTCTCGGTCGAGTGGAGCCGGGTCGAGCCCGAGGAGGGCGAGTGGTCGACGGCCGCCGTCGACCACTACCGCCGCCAGTGTGCGGCGCTGCGGGCGCACGGCGTCGAGCCGACCGTGACGTTCCACCACTTCACCACCCCGCGCTGGGTGGCCGCCCGGGGCGGATGGGAGGACCCGGCGACCGCCGACCGGTTCGCCGCGTTCTGCGAGCGCCTGTCGGGCGACCTCGGCGACGTGATGGCCCGCGCCTGCACGATCAACGAGCCCAACATCGTGGCGACGGTCGGGTGGCTGCTCGGCTTCTTCCCCCCGGGGAAGACCGATGCCGACCTGCGCCTGCGGGTCAACGACGTGTTCGTGGACGCCCACCGCAAGGCCGTCGACGCCATCCGCGCCGGGGCCCCGGGGGTCCCGGTCGGGCTGACCCTGTCGATGACCGAGTACGTGGCGGTCGACGGCGGCGAGGAGCGCACGGCCCGCATGTACGACGAGATGGAGAACGTCTTCCTCGACGCCACCGAGGGCGACGACTTCCTCGGGGTGCAGACCTACTCCCGCATGCGCATCGGCCCCGACGGCATCCTCGGCCCGGAGGAGGGGGTGCCCGTGCTCGACATGGGCTACGAGTACTGGCCGCAGAGCCTCGAAGCCTGCCTGCGCTACGCCTGGGCCCGCACCGGCGGCCGCGTCCCGCTGCTGGTCACCGAGAACGGCATCGGGACGACCGACGACAGCCAGCGGATCGCCTACGTCCACGCCGCCCTCGAGGGCGTCCTGCGGGCGATCGCCGACGGCATCGACGTGCGCGGCTACACGTGCTGGTCGCTGCTCGACAACTTCGAGTGGGCCTACGGGTACCGGCCGCGGTTCGGCCTGGTGTCCGTCGACCGCACGACGTTCGTGCGCACCCCCAAGCCGAGCGCCGCCTGGCTGGCTGCGGTGGCCCGGGCGAACTCCCTGGTCGCACCCCCGAGCTGAACCCGGACCGGCGGATCCTCCGGGGGCCGTCCCCGGCGGCCCCTGTAACCTCGCGCCCTGGTGTGCCGGGAAGCCTGGTCGGCGAGTCGACCTGCGCCGCCCAGGAGCCGTCATGCAGCACGAGACCGACCGCCCGACTGCGCGTGAGGCCCTGCCCGCGCGGAGCCTGCCGGTCCCGGTGCGCCGGTTCCTGCACACCGAGGCGTCGGGTGGTCTCGCCCTCGTCGTCGCGGCCGTCGTCGCGGTCGTCTGGGCCAACTCGCCGTGGCGCGACAGCTACGAGACCCTCTGGCACAACGTCGTCACGCTCAAGGTCGGGGCCTTCGGGGTCGAGCAGGACCTCCGCCACTTCGTCAACGACGGGCTCATGGCCCTGTTCTTCCTGGTCGTCGCGCTCGAGATCAAGCGTGAGCTCGTCGTGGGCGACCTGCGCGATCCCCGCGTCGCCGCCCTGCCGGCCGTCGCGGCCCTGGGCGGCATGGTCGTGCCCGCCCTTCTGTACCTGGCGTTCACCGCGGGCGGGGACGGAGCCTCGGGGTGGGGCATCCCGACCGCCACCGACATCGCGTTCGCCGTCGGCGTGCTGGCGCTGCTCGGTCCGCGCGCCCCGGCCGCCCTGAAGCTGTTCCTGCTCAGCTTGGCGATCGTCGACGACATCGGCGCCATCGTCGTGATCGCGGTCGTGTACACCGACCGGGTCGACCTCCTGGCCCTGGCCGTGGCGTTCGCCTCGGTGGCGGCCGCCGTCGTGTTGCGGTGGGCGCGGGTGTGGTGGCAGCCGGCGTACGTCGCCCTCGGCCTCGTGTGCTGGCTCGCCACCTACGACTCGGGGGTGCACCCCACGCTGGCCGGCGTGGCCTTCGGGCTGCTGGCGCCCGCGCGCCCGCGCGCACCCCGCGAGGTCGCCGAGCAGTGGGCCGCGGACATGTCCGACGACCCCAGCGCGGACGAGATGCGGCAGATGACGATCATCGCCAACGAGACCGTGTCCGAGGCCGAGCGCCTCCAGCACCTGCTCCACCCGATCACGAGCTTCATCGTCGTGCCGATCTTCGCCCTGGCCAACGCCGGCGTGCGGCTCACGGCCGAGGCGCTCGACGCCCCGGACGCCGGCGCGGTGGCCCTCGGCGTGGCGGTCGGCCTGCTCGTGGGGAAGACGGTGGGGATCACCGGGGCGGCGGCCCTGGCCGTGCGGCTGCGGCTCGCACGGTTGCCCGAGGGGCTGACGTGGCGGGACATCGCCGGCGTGGCGACGATCGCCGGCATCGGGTTCACGGTGTCGCTGTTCATCACCGGCCTGGCGTTCGACCGGCCCGACCTGCAGAACGCGGCCCGGCTGGCGGTGCTGGTGACGTCGGTGGTCGCCGCGGGCCTCGGCTCGGCGGTGCTGCTGGCGGGCCGCCGCGACCCCCGCCCGTCGGCCGACCGACCCCCCGACTGAGCTCGACCGATGCTCGACCGATCCCTCCGGGAGGTCGTGGACGCTCGCGCATGGATCGGCGACAGCGAGGGATGGAGACGCGGGCCCGAGTCCCGCATCCTGTGGGCACCGCCCGTGCCGCCCGACCCGCAGGAGCACCCGATGTCCGACTTCGTCCCCGCCTTGACCGTCGCCGCCACCGTCAGCAGCGCCCTGCTGACCGGCGTGCTCTTCGCGTTCTCCACCAGCGTGATGCCCGCCCTGGCGAGCCGACCACCCGGCGAGGCGATGGCCGCCATGCAGGCGATGAACCGGACGATCCTCAACCCCGTGTTCGGCCTGGTGTTCGGCGGCTCGACCCTGTTGTGCGCGGCCGTCGCGGTCACCGCCCCGTTCACCGACGACCAGGCGGGCGCGGGCTGGCGACTGGCCGGAGGTCTGCTGTACGTCGTCGGCGTGACGATCGAGACCATGACCGTGAACGTGCCGATGAACGACCGGCTCGACGCGGGCGACCCCGCCACCGCCGAGGGGCAGGCCGTGTGGGCCGACTTCCTCGTGCGCTGGACGCGCTGGAACAGCGTGCGGAGCCTGCTCGGCGCCGTGGCCGCGACCCTGCTCGCCGTGTCGCTGGCCGTGTGACCGGCGCTCCGGTCTGGTCGGGGCTCCGCCGACGACCGCCGCCGCTCAGCCCGGCTCGCTGTCGGGCAGCAGGGGCATCTCGGGGCCGAGGTCCCGGCCCAGGTGCACCGCCCGCGTCACGGCGCCCGTTCCGAAGCGGGACCGGAGGTCGTCGAGCGCGGCGTCGAGCGCTCCGGCGGTCGTCCGCTCGAACGGCAGGGCGAGCTGCACGGCGTCGTCGTCGGCCAGGTTGGACACGGCCACGCCGACGAGGGTGATCCCCTGGTGGCGGATCACCGGGAGCGCCGCCGCGAGCAGGTCGCGGGCCGCCACCAGGATCGTGTCGGTGTGGGAAGTCGCCTCGGCCAGGGTGTGGGAGCGCGTGGCGCGGGTGAAGTCGGCGAAGCGCAGCCGCAGCGTCACGGTGCGGCCCACCCGGCCGGCGGTCCGCATGCGGCGTGTCACCCGGTCGACGAGGGCGACGAGGCGGGCGTCGACCTCGTCGGGCGTGTGGCGGGCCAGGCGCAGGGCGCTCTGCGAGCCCATCGACCTCCGCCGTCGCCCACCCTGCACCGGGCGCGGGTCCTGGTGGTGGGCGAGGGAGTGGAGGTGCCGTCCGGAGGCGGGGCCGAGCATCGCCACCAGCGCGGCCTGGGGGAGGCGTGCCACCTCGCCGACGGTGGCGAGCCCGCGGGCGTGGAGCTTGGCCGCGGTCTTGGGCCCGACGCCCCAGAGCCGCTCGACCGGCAGCGGGTGGAGGAACGCGGTCTCGCCGGCGGGCGGCACCACGAGGAGGCCGTCGGGCTTGGCGCTGGCGCTGGCCACCTTGGCGAGGAACTTGGTGCGGGCCACGCCGACCGTGATGGCGAGGCCGACCTCGTCGCGCACGGCGCGGCGCAGCCGGGCGGCGATCTCGGCCGGGGCGCCGGCGATGCGCCGCAGCCCGCCGACGTCGAGGAACGCCTCGTCGATCGAGATGCCCTCGACCAGCGGGGTCGTGCGCTCGAACACCGCGAACACGTCCCGGCTCGCCTCGGAGTACGCCGCCATCCGCGGCTCGACGACCACGGCGTCGGGGCACAACAGGCGGGCCTCGCGGCCGCCCATGGCGCCGCGCACGCCGCGCGCCCGGGCCTCGTAGCTGGCGGCCATCACCACGCCGCCACCGACGATGACCGGGCGCCCGCGCAGGCGGGGGTCGTCGCGCTGCTCGACGGACGCGAAGAAGGCGTCGAGGTCGGCGTGCAGGATCGTGGCCTCGCCGGTGGGCGGTCTCACACGAACAGATGTTCGTCCACCCGGCGGAGCGGCGCAACGGGCGTGCGGGGACCGCTACGGCGAGCGGGAGTGCCGTCGAGGGCTTGACCTCGAGTTTGGTTGAGGTCCTACCGTCCACGCCATGGCCTCCGCACAACGCCTGCAGCTCGCCGTCATCGTCGGGAGCACCCGCGAGGGGCGCTGGGGCGACAAGGTGGCCCGCTGGTTCGCCGGCGAGGCCGGTCGCCGCCCTGACCTCCTCGTCGACCTCGTCGACCTGGCCGAGCTCGACCTCCCGGCCGTGCTGCCGAGGCACCACGGGCCCGAGATCCAGGCCTACGCCGAGCGCATCGACCGGGCCGACGCCTTCGTCGTGGTCACCCCCGAGTACAACCACTCCTACCCCGCCTCGCTCAAGCAGGCCATCGACGTGCTCAACGCCCCGTGGCGCCGCAAGCCCGTGGCGTTCGTCAGCTACGGCGGGCTGTCCGGTGGCCTCCGGGCGGTCGAGCACCTGCGCCAGGTGTTCGCCGAGCTGCACGCGTCCACGATCCGGGAGACCGTCAGCCTGCACCGCCACCCGCTGCTGTTCGACGACACGGGCGCGCTGATCGACCCGACCGGGCCGGCCGCGGCGGCCAAGGTCATGCTCGACGACCTCGTGTGGTGGGCCGCGGCGCTGCGCACCGCTCGCGACGCCGACGTGGCGGACGTGACGTGGTCCGAGTGAGCGGCGCACGGCGGCCGTCGGGCCGGTCGGCACCCGGCGGGTGCGCCGGCTGACACACCCGTCAGCGGGGCGGCGGCGGGCGCGGTAGACAGGGCGGAGCGACCGGAGGGGGAGCGCCGTGCCCGTATTGGATGCCAGCCACGACTTCGCGCACGAGGTCGAGGGCGACTCGGCCTGGAGCGAGTCGTACTACTTCAACGCCTACGACCCCGCCGCCGACGCCGGGCTCTTCACGCGCATCGGCGTGCGGCCCAACGAGGGAACGATCGACGTCGGCCTGTCGGTGTGGCTCCCGGGCGATCGCATCGCCAACGTGCGCGCCATCCGCGAGCAGACCGAGATGACCGACAGCGACCTCGACGTGGGCGGCATCCGCTACGAGCGGCTCGAGCCGATGCGCCGCTGGCGCCTGACCGCGGACGCGGACGCCGAGGTCCACGACCTCGGGGGAGACGTCACGCCCGGCCGCGGCCGGCCCGGGCACGTCACCATGGACCTCACGTTCACGTCGCTCATCCCGGCCATCGGCACCGACGGCACCGGCCGGACACAGCGCAGCGACGGCAGCGCCGCGTCCACGGCGTCCACCGTCGGCAAGGGCCACCTCGAGCAGTCGGGCACGTGGGAGGGCACGATCACCCTCGACGGCGACACCTGGCGGCTCGACCCCGCCACCGCCCGGGGCAACCGCGACAAGTCCTGGGGACCGCGTCGCTGGGGCGGTCCGCAGATGTGGCGCTGGTTCTCGATCAACGTCCCCGGGCCCGGCGAGGCCGTCGGCACCCACTTCGGCGGCATCCGCATCGGCACCCCCGCCGGCGACCTGCACCGGGGGTGGGTGTGGCACGAGGGCGAGGCCACGTCGATCCGCTCGTGGGACGTCCGCACCGAGCTCGCGGACGACGGGGTCACCCACCGCGTGAGCCACGTCACCGCCACCGACAAGGCGGGGCGGACGCACGAGCTGCGCGGCGACATCCTGCGCGTCTACGGCCTGCCCCACCGCACCGGCGACCGGCGCACGGTCGTCAACGAGGGCCTGGCCCGGTGGAGCTACGACGGCCGCACCGGATACGGGATCAGCGAGTACCTGCACCAGATCGACGACGACGGTCGCCCGCTGGTGCCGATCGAGTGAGCGACGAGCGGGTCGCGGCACTGGCGGCCGCCCTGGCCGCGGCGCTGGGCGTCGACCCGAGCGCGGTCACCGGCCTCCGGCGCCTGTCGGGCGGCGCGTCGCGCGAGACGTGGTCGTTCGACGCCGAAGGACGGCCGCTGATCCTGCAGCGCGAGCGGCCGGGGGGCATGCGCACCGCGGGCATGGGGACCGAGGCCGCGCTGCTGCGTGCCGCGGCGGCCGAGGGCGTCCCGGTGCCCGGGGTGGTGGCGACCGACGCCGACGTCGCCGATCCCGCGCCCGACGACGGCGGGCTCGGCCACGCGTGGATGGTCGTCGACCGGGTGGCGGGGGAGACGATCGCCCGCAAGATCCTGCGGGACGACGCCTTCGCGCCCGCGCGCCCCCTCCTCGCCGCCCAGTGCGGCGAGGCCCTGGCCCGCATCCACCGCATCGCGCCCGATGCCGTCGCCGGGCTCGCCGGAGGTGACCAGGTGGCGCAGCTCCGAGCCACCCTCGACGCGGTCGGCGAGCCCCACCCGGCGTTCGAGCTGGGCTTCCGCTGGCTGGCGCGCCATCGCCCCGCGGCCGTCGGCACGCGGGAGACGGTCGTCCACGGTGACTTCCGCAACGGGAACATCGTGGTCGGACCCGACGGGCTGCGTGCCGTGCTCGACTGGGAACTGGCCCACCGGGGCGACCCCCTCGAGGACCTGGGCTGGCTCTGCGTGCGGGCGTGGCGGTTCGGGGCCGAGCCCCGCGTCGGCGGGTTCGGAGCGGTCGACGAGCTGGTCGGGGCGTACGAGGCCACCGCGGGCGAGGTCGTCGACCGCGACGCCCTGCACTGGTGGGAGGTGCTCGGCACCCTCAAGTGGGGGATCATCTGCGTGGTCCAGGCCGCCACCCACCTGACCGGGGTGATCCGGTCGGTCGAGCTCGCCGCCATCGGGCGCCGGGTGTGCGAGGTCGAGCACGACCTGCTGCTCCTCCTGCCGGGGGGCGGGCAACCGGACCCGGCCCTCGATGCGGCGCCCGCGAGGCGCCGAGGCGGCGGTCCCCGAGGCCACGGTGTCGCTGCACGACGCGCCGACGGCCGCCCAGCTCGTCGAGGCCGTGCGGGAGTTCCTGGAGGGGGACGTGATGGCGACGGCCGAGGGCCGCGTGCGGTTCCACGCCCGCGTCGCCGGCCGGGTGCTGGCCCAGGTCGAGCGCGAGCTGGCGGTGGGATCCGGTCCCGCCCGGGCGCACGCCGCCCGGCTGGCCTCCCTCGGGTGCGCCTCCGACGCCGACCTGGCCGCCGCGATCCGCTCGGGTGCGCTCGACGACCGCACCGGGGAGGCCACGACCGTGGTCCGGGCCGCGGTCGACGCCAAGCTCGCCGTGGCCAACCCCACCTACGCTGCCCCGACGGCCTGACGTCCCGCCCCGCCGGGGGACGGTCGATCCGGGGGACGTGCTCGCCCAGGGGCGGCCGAGAACGTCACAGGTCGTCGCTACGATCCTCCGGTTCGTATCGCTGCGGGGCCGCCCGATGGGCCCGCAGCCGGAGATGAGAGCGTGCGATGACCCTGGCGGTGACGGTGGTGTGCCAAGACGGCGTGGTGGTGGCGGCCGACAGCCGCACCACGCTCGGCAACCACCGCATGCTGCGGGTGGGCAGCGACTTCACCCACAAGGTGTTCGCCCCCGGGGGCGTGGCGGTCGCGACGTACGGCGAAGCGTTCGTCGACGACCGCAGCATCGCCAGCCACATGGCCGAGTTCGCGGTGGTCGAGGCCGGCAACTGCGACCACCCGGGTCCGACGGCCCGCAGGCTCGCGGTGTTCTTCGGCGACCGTTACGACGCCGATCGTGCCGGCGACGACGCCGGGCCCGACGATCCGGACGCTCCACCGCCCGACGTGGCCACACTGGGCTTCCTGGTCTCCGGGTACGACGACGCGGGCGTCGGCGAGGCGTGGGAGGTCACCCTGCCGAGTCGGGCCGTCGAGCAGATCGCCACCACCGTCAACGGTGGCGGGGCGGCCTGGCGCGGCCAGTCCGACGTCGTCACGCGCATGGTGCGCGGCGCCGACCTCGACCTTCTCATGCGCCTGGCGGCGGTCAACGGGATGGGCGGCGAGCTCGACGCGGTGATGCCCCTGCTCGACGAGTGCAGCTACCGCATCCCGTTCGACTCGATGAACCTGCAGGACGGCATCGACTTCGCGGTGCTGTGCATCCGCACGACCATCGACGTACAGCGGTTGACCCTCGGCCCGCTGGCGACCGCGCCCGAGTTCTCGTGGCCGGGGGTCGGCGGTCCGATCGAGATCGCGACGGTCACGGCCACGGGCGGGTTCCGGTGGGTCCAGCGCACGTCGGTGCAGGGCGAGCGCCCCGCAGGCATGGCCGAGGGACAGGTCTGACGGGCGGGGCCCGCCGCGGCGTCAGAGCCGGGTGACCTTGGCGTGACCGGCGGCGGCGAGCGGACGCTCGTCGCGGGTGACGTAGGTGCACCGCTTGCGGTCGCTCGGCGTCACCCACACGCGCCACAGGTCGTGCAGGGCGAAGCCGTCGTCGTCGTTGTCGGCGATCTCGGGCTCGTCGGGCATGAGTGCCTCGTGCCGGTCGTGCGCCTCGTGCTGGTCGTGCGCCACCCTGGCCGTCCTCCGGTCGGGCGACCCCGTCGGGCCGCTCGTCGTCACGGGCATCGTACCGCGCGCTCGAGTGGCACGGACCGTCTGCCGGCGCGGCTCAGTCGACCAGGGCGTCCGGGGGGAGGGCGACGATCCCGGTGGCGCCGAGCGCCCGCAGGTCCTGGAGGCGGGTCCAGAACCTGCCCGCCTCGGTGACGAGGTGGACGGCCACGAGGTCGTCGCGCCCCGCGAGGGGCAGGACCGTGGGAGCCGCCAGCCCGGGGAACAGCGCGGCCAGGTCGCCGACGCGGGCGGGGTCGACGTGCAGCATCACGTAGCGGTGGCGCCGGGCGGCCAGGACCGCACCGATGCGCACCGCCAGGTCGTCGAGGTCGGGGTCGCCGTCGTGGACGAGCAGCGCCTCGCATGGCGCCACCTGGGCGAGCACCCGCAGCCGGTTCTCGGCCAGGCTGCGCCCGGTCTCGCGCAGGTCGACGATGGCGTCGGCCATCCCGGCGGCACAGACGCCCTCGAGCGCCCCGCCCATGGTCACCACGGTCACGTCGATGCCCTGGTCGGCGAACCACCGCCCGGTCGCCCGCGGCAGGTGGGTGGCGACGACGCCGCCGGCCAGGTCGGCGGCGGAGGTCCGGCCGTCGTCGTCCCGGCTCGCCACCACGAGCACCGACCGGGCCGCGCCGAGCGGCACGTGCACGAGCGCGCCCAGGTCCTCCTCCAGCACGAGGTCGGTGGACACGAACGCCCCGTCGAGCCGGCCGGCCCGCAGCCAGGCGGCCGCGTCGCGGGGGCGCATCTCGATGAGCTCGAGGCCCTCGACCCGGGCCCGGGCGCCGCCGCGGAACCCGCCCGTGGGGAAGCCGGCGTCGCCGAGCAGGGTGGTCACGAAGTCGCGCAGCCGGCCCCGCGACGGGACCGCCACCACGGCGGTCACTGGTGCACCCTTCGGGCGCACCGGTGACCGCATCGCCACTTCGTGGCGCAGGGCCGACTGTGCCTCTGGACCTCGCTCCGCTCGGTCATGACGCCCGCCGGTCGAGCTCGGCCAGCACGTCGGCGAACGGCACGCCGGCGTCGACCAGCCCGACGACGAGGTGGAACACCAGGTCGGCGGCCTCGGACGCCACCCGCTCGGGCACGCGAGGGCTGCGGCCCAGCTCGAGACAGGTCTCGAACGCCTCCTCCATCACCTTGCGCTGCACCAGCTCGGGGTCCGCGAAGAGGCGGGCCGAGTACGACCCCTCGGGTCGCTCGGCACGCCGGCTCTGGAGCACGGCCTCGAGCCGGCCGATCACGTCGACGGGGTGGACGGGTGGGGCCGGCGGGTGCGCCGAGCCGTCGGTCGGGGGGTGCGTGTCACCCACGGGTGTCCTCCACGGTCACAGGTAGCCGAGGGCACGGCCCTCTGCCGTCAGATCCTCGCGGAAGTCGGGGTGGGCGATCGCGATCAGCGCCCGCGCCCGCTGGGAGATCGAACGGCCTCGCATCTCGGCCACGCCGAACTCGGTGACGACCTGGTCGACGGTGTTCTTGATCGTGGTCACGATCGAGCCGGTGGTCAGCGTGGCGCGGATGCGTGACACCGTGCCGTCCCGGGCGGTCGACGGCAGCACCACGAACGCCCGCCCCTGCGGCGAGAACATCGCGCCACGGGCGAAGTCTGCCTGCCCGCCGCTGGACGACCAGTAACGACCCGCCACCGTCTCGGACGCGCACTGGCCGACGAGGTCGACCTCGGTGGTGGCGTTGATCGAGACGAAGCACTCCTCCTGGCCGATGATGCGCGGGTCGTTGACGTAGTCGACCGGCAGCATCTCGACCGCGGGGTTCTGGTCGAGGAAGTCGTAGAGGGCCCGGGTGCCGAGGGCGAACGTGGTGACGATCTTGCCGGTGCGCAGGCGCTTGCGGGTGCCGGTGACGACCCCCCGGTCGACGAGGTCGATGAGGCCGTCGGACAGCAGCTCGGTGTGGATGCCGAGGTCGCGGTGGTCGCGGAGGTGTTCGAGCAGGGCGTTGGGGATGCTGCCGATGCCCGCCTGCAGGGTGGCGCCGTCGGGCACCCGCTCGGCGATGTGGGCGGCGATGGCGTGGTCGACGTCTCCGGCCGGGACCGGTTCGACCTCGACGAGCGGCCGGTCGACCTCGGTCCACCCGACGACCTGGCTGACGTGCACCTGGTTGCGCCCGAACGTGCGGGGCATGCGCGGGTTGACCTCGAGGAAGAACGGCACCCGGCCGATGAAGGGCGCGGCGTAGTCGCACCCGGTGCCGAGCGAGAAGTACCCGTGGCGGTCCATCGGCGCGGCCGCCGCGGCCACCAGCGTGCACCCCGTCGTCTCGCGCAGCAGGCGCGGCACCTCGCTGAAGTTGTTCGGGACCAGCTCGCACCCGCCCTCGTGGAAGGCGGGGCGGGTCACGTGCGACAGGAAGTACGAGACGTGCAGCAGGGCGTCGCGCATCGTCCCGTGCAGGTAGGGGCGATCGTGGAGGACGTGCATCTGGTGGATGCGCACGCCGCGGAGCCGCCCGGCGGCCGCCCCCGCCTCGAGCGCGTCGATGACCGACACCGGCTCGCCGTTGGCGATGGGCACGATGACGTCGGCGCCGTCGCCGACGTGGTCGAGCACGGCCTCGGCCGGCACCGCACCGGCGGCACCGCGCTCGCTGGACATGCCTGACGTTGTAGCGCGCCACGGCGGGAGATCGGGCGACGGCGCGCGCATGATCGCCGTGGGCGATGGGTACGTGACCGACCATGAGGTTCAAACTCGGATTCGCAGCAGGGCTGGCCGCCGGCTGGTGGCTCGGCTCCACCCCCGCAGACCAGCGCCGCGCCAAGGTCGAACAGATGTGGACCGGCGTGCGCGACAACCCCCGGGTGCAGCGGGTGACCGAGACGGTCACCAGCGACGCCCGCCGGCTGGGCGACGCGGTCGAGCAGCGCTTCGTCGATACGACCGACACGGCGGTCAACGCCGTGGCCGGCACGGTCGAGCCGAGCGACACCGGCGCCCGCTCCGAGACGACGGCGTCGGGCGGCACCCGCAAGTCCGCCTGACCCCGCCGACTTCCCGGCCCGCCCAGACTCCGCGACCATCGCGGGATGCGCACACGGGCCGGGCCCGACCACGAGCCGACCGGGGACGACGCCTCGCAACGGGGCGAGGCGGCACGCCCCGGTCGGTTCGCGCCCGCCGCGTCGTGTCATGGGCGCGGTCGTGGCACCCGTGCGGCGCGCCGCGGGTGCCGTGGCCGCGGGCGCGGGTCGGGTCCACCGACGAGCGCCGTGGCTGCGCGTGGCGCTCTTCGCGCTGGCGGGCGCGACGCTGGGTGTCGCCCTGTTCGGCCGGGTGCCGGCCAAGGTGGGCCCGTTCGAGACGACCATGGCGATCCGCCCGTCGTTGAACGGCCACACGGTCGTCCACCTGGCCCCGCTCGGGACCATCGACCTCGACACCCACGACTGGCCCGTCGCCCTCGACCTGCGCGTCGACGAGATCGCGGTCGCCGACGCCGAGCGCATCGCGGAGAACCCGGCGCTGATCGACCGGCTCGGCGACGACGCGGCCGACGAGGTGCGCGGCGCGCTGGTCGGACTGGCCGTGCGGGCGCTGCTCGCCGGCCTGGTCGGCGGGGTCGCGGGCGCGCTCGTCGCCCGGCTGGCGTGGAGCTCTGCGCTCGGTGGCGCCGCGGTCGGCGCGCTGCTGGTGGCTGCGCTCGGCGTCGGGTCGTGGGCCACGTTCCGGGAGGAGGCCGTCGCCGAGCCCCGCTACACGGGGCTGCTCACCCGGGCGCCCGCCGCGGTCGGCGACATCGACGCCGTGCTGGATCGATTCGGCGAGTACCGCGAGCAGCTCTCCGACCTCGTCGACAACGTGGCCACGCTCTACCTGGCCGGGTCGGAGCTGCCCGTGTTCGAGACGGACAGCCGGCTGATCCGGGTGCTCCACGTCAGCGACATCCACCTCAACCCGCAGGCGTTCGACCTGATGGAACGCCTGACCGAGCAGTTCGACGTCGACGCGGTCGCCGACACCGGCGACATCACCGACTGGGGAAGCGATCCCGAGGCGCAGCTCGTCGACCGCATCGGCGATCTCGGCGTGCCGTACGTGTACGTCCGCGGGAACCACGACTCGTCCAACACGCAGAACGCGGTCGCCGCCCAACCCAACGCGGTGGTGCTCGACGGCGACGGGGCGACGGTGGCGGGGCTGCGGTTCTGGGGGATCGGCGACCCCCGGTACACGCCCGACAAGAGCCAGCAGGCCGCGGGCACCGAGCAGGAGCGGGCCGAGGCGTTCGCCCCCGAGGTGGCCGAGGGCCTGGTCGACGACGAGCCGCCGCCGGTCGACGTGGCGCTCGTCCACGACCGGCGCATGGCCGAGGACCTGGGCGGCCTGGTGCCGCTCGTCCTGGCCGGGCACGGCCACGAGCCCGACGAGGCGATCATCGAGCCGCCGGAGCCCGAGGAGGGCTCGGACGATGCCGGCACCGACGACAGCGATACCGACGAGGACGCCACGACGACCACGACGACGACCACGACGACGACCGAGGACGGTGAGGTCGCCGAGGACACGCTCCTGCTGGTCGAGGGCTCGACCGGCGGCGCCGGGCTGCGCGGCCTGCAGGGCGACGAGCCCGAGCCGTTGACGGCGTCGATCCTCTACTTCGATCCCGACAGCCAGCGGCTCGTCGCCTACGACCGGCTGTCGGTGGCCTGGCTGGAGGACGCCGGCGCCACGATCCAGCGTCACATCGTCGGACAGGAGGAGCTGCTGACCGAGCCGTCCGCGCCGTAGACGGGCACCGGTAGCGTCCTGACGGTGAGCACTCACCGGGTGATCGTGGTCTCCGACAGCCACCTCTCCGACCGCACGCCCGACGGCCACGGCGCACTGGGATGCAGTGCTCGACCACGTGGCGGCGGCCGAGCCCGACCTCGTCGTCCACGCCGGCGACATCTCGACCGACGGGGAGATCGTCCCCGACGACCTGGACTACGCCCGGCGCCAGCTCGACCGCGTGCCCGCGCCGCTCGTGGCGTTGCCCGGCAACCACGACGTCGGCGACGGGGCGGCCTGGACGTACGACGGCGCGGCCGCGGTCGGGGCCGAGACGCTCGGGCGCTACCGCGCCGCGTTCGGGCCGGATCGCTTCTCCGTGGCTGTGGGGCGGTGGCGGCTCATCGGCGTCGACGCCCAGCTCTTCGGGTCGGGCGAGCCCGAGGAGGACGACCAGTGGGCCTGGTTCGCCGGGGAGATCGGCCGGCTGCCGGCGACCACGCCCGTCGGCCTCGTGCTCCACAAGCCGCTGGTCCCCGTGGACGGTGATCGCGACCGGCCCGGGCGCTACGTGCCCGATCCGGCCCGCGGCCGGCTCCTCGCCCTGCTGGCCGGCGTCGACTGCCACCTGGTGGTGTCGGGCCACGTCCACCAGGGGCTCCGCCGGGAGCGGGACGGGATCTCCCACGTGTGGGTGCCGTCGACGTGGGCGGTTCTGCCCGACCGCATCCAGGCGCCGATCGGCGCCAAGCGGGTGGGGGCGACGGGGCTCGTCCTGCACGACGACGGCCGCTTCGAGGTGCACGACGTCCGGCTGCCGGGGGTCGACGACGCCGTGATCGGCGAGGACGTCCCGTCGCCCTACGGCGAGATCCCGCCACTGGACTGACGCCGGCGTGCCGGCGCCGGTCAGCGGTTCGTACATCGCGCGGTGAACGTATCGCGCGGTGTATGTCACGGTGTATGCTGAAACGTATGCAGCGCACCAACATCTACCTCGAGGTGGAGCAGGCCAGGGCCCTCGATCGCCTCGCCGAGGACGAGGGCCGTACCCGCTCGGATCTGATCCGCGAGATGATCGAACGTGCGCTCTCCGGGGGCGACGACGACCTGGCGGGTGATCTCGTCGCGATCGAGCAGTCCTTCGGTTCGTTGCAGGACGTCGAGGTCGCCGAGCGCGGCGCCGACGACCGGTCGTCCCACCTCGACCGGATCTGGCGGCTTCGCGGGTGATCCTCGTCGACACCGACGTGCTGATCGCCCACCTCCGGGGGGTCCCGGCCGCCGGATCGTGGCTGTCGGCGGCGCGCCGGAGCGCCGGCCCGCTGGCGGTGAGCGCCGTCTCGGTGACCGAGCTCACCGGCGGCATGCGCTCGGCCGAACGGGCAGAGGTGTGGCGGCTCCTGTCCACGTTCAGGACCCAGGACGTGAACGAGCTCGTCGCTCGTCGCGCCGGCGAGCTCATGCGGAGGTACCGGCGGTCACATTCCGGGATCGGCCTGGGTGACTACCTGATCGCGGCGACCGCGGACGTGCGCGGGTTCGAGCTGGCGACGCTCAACGTGCGCCATTTCCCGATGTTCGCGAGGCTCCGCGCCCCGTTCGCCGTGTCGGGCTGAGCCACCGACGCCGGCGTCCCCGCGCCGGCTCAGACCGCGTGGCGGTGGCGGGCGAGGCGCACCGCCTTCGTCGCCTCCTGGACCGCGAGCACGACGAAGAACTCGGCCACCGCCAGCCCGGCGATGGTGGCGCCGCCCGCGGTGTCGTGGTGGTAGCTGATCGCCAGCCCGACCACGACGGCGACCGCGCCCAGCCCGACGGCAGTGACCATGATCAGCGGGACGCGCCGCACCAGGAGGCTGGCGGTGGCGGGCGGGCCGATGAGCAGCCCGAACACGAGCAGCGTGCCGATGGCCTGGAACGACGCCACGATCGAGGTGGCGAGCAACGCCATGAGGGCGACGTGGGTGAGCGTGGGGCGCAGGCCGAGCGTCGCCGCCTTGTCGGCGTTGAACGCCAGCGCCAGGAAGGGGCGGTACAGCACGATCGACGCCACGACGACGATCGCCGCACCCACGGCCTGGCCCCCCAGGTCCTCGGTGGTCACCCCCAGGACGTCGCCGAACAGCACGGACGTCACGTCCGTGGTGAAGCTGTCGGAGCGCGAGATGATCACCACGCCGAGGGCCAGCATGCCGACGAACAGCAGGCCGATGCCGGTGTCCTCGCGCACGCGGGCCCGCCGGCTGACCAGCGAGACCGCCCCGCTCATCACGAGGGCGGCGACGAACGCGCCGACCACCGGGCTGAACCCCCACAGCATGGCGAGGGCCAGCCCGGGTATGACGCCGTGGGCCAGGGCGTCGCCGAGGAACGCCAGGCCCGCGCAGCACCACCCAGGTGCCGACCACCGCGGTGGCCGCGCTGGCCAGCAGGCCGGCGAGCAGCGCCCGCTGCATGAACTCCGGCTCGAACGCCTCGGTGAACCACCCGATCATCGACGTGAACGCTACCGACGGCTACGGCGCCAGGGCCTCGGCGATGCGCGAGGCGTTGGTGCGCATCATGCCGGCGTAGGTGTCGGCGCCCGAGCCCGCCTCGCCGAGCGACTCGCTGTACAGCGCGACCACGGCGACATCGCCGCCTACCTCGGCGGCGAGGGCGTCGGCCAGGTCCTCGGGCGAGGACGTGTCGGCGAAGACGGCCAGCACGCCCTCGGCCTCGACGGTGGCGGCCAGGTCGTCGATCTCGGCCGCGCTGGCGGCTGCCTGGGTGGTGGTCGAGGGGATGACGGCCCCGACGACCTCGAAGCCGTAGCGGTCGGCGAAGTAGGCGAACACGTCATGGTTGGTCACGAGCTTGCGCCGCTCGGCCGGGACCGCGGCCAGCGTCTCGTCGACCTCGGCGTCGAGGGCCCGCAGCTCGGCGACGTAGCCGGCGGCCCGGTCGCGGAACGCGTCGGTGTCGAGGGCCGGCACCTCGTCGGCCAGCACGCCGGCGAGCGCCTCGGCGGCCGTCGGCCATCCGGGCGGGGTCGGTGAAGAAGTGGGGGTCGACCCCCTCGTCGTCGTGCTCGTCCGTCGTCCGGCTCGCCCTCCTCCTCGGCGTCGAGCGTCCTCGGCCGCCTCGATGGTGGCGACGTGGTCGATCGCGTCGAACACCGGGGTGCCGTCCTCCTCGGCGCCGTGCGATGGTCTCCTCGAGGCCGGCCTCGAACCCGGCGCCGTTTGGCCACGCAGGTCGGCCTCGCGGATTTCGGCGGCCTGGCGGGCCGAGGGCTGGAACTCGTGCGGGTCGGCGTCGGCGGGCATCACGACCTCGACCTCGGCGTCGTCGCCCGACAAGCTCGGCGACGACATCGCCCAGGACGGAGGTCGTGACGGCGATCGTGGGCGTGTCGTCGGACCCGCGTCCGCCGGTGTCGCCGTCGCCGCACGGCGGTGGCGAGGGACGCCGGCGACGATGGCGACGGCGATGGCGGAGGGGATGGCGACGCATGGTGGACCTCGTAGGATTCGGCATGAAAGCGAGAACGGCTCTCGGTATCAGGGTCGACGCTAATGAGACTATTCTCACTCGCAACCGGAGAGGCTGTCATGACAGCCCCGACGATCCTCCGAGGCCCACGCCGACGCCGCCCCCGTCGCCGGCGCCGCCACCGACCTGCTGCTCGCCTACGGGCCGCGAGCCGCCCTGTCGGACGCCACGTTCGCCGTGCCGGCGGGCGGCACGGTGGCGCTGATCGGGCCCAACGGATCGGGCAAGTCCACGCTGCTGCGCGCCCTGGCCGGGCTGGTCGAGCCCCGCTCGGGCCGCCTCGACGTGCCGGCACGAGACCGCCGCGGCGCGGTCGCCCTCGTCCTGCAGACCACCGACGTCGACCGCACGCTGCCGGTGACCGTGCGCGAGACCGTGACGATGGCCCGCTACGCCCTGCGTGGCCCGTTCGCCCGGCTGCGCGCGGACGACCGGGCCGCCGTCGACGCCGCCCTCGAGCGCATGGACGTCGCCGATCTCGCCGGCCGCCAGCTGCACGAGCTGTCCGGAGGGCAGCGCCAGCGCGTCCTCGTCGCCCAGGGCCTTGCGCAGCAGGCCGACGTTCTGCTGCTCGACGAGCCGGTCACCGGGCTCGACGTGGTGTCGCGCGAGCTCATCCTGGCGGCGGTGGTCGCCGAGCGGGAGGCCGGGCGGACCGTCGTGGTGTCGACGCACGACCTCGACGACGCCCGGCGCGCCGACCTCGTCATGCTGCTCGCCAACCGGGTCGTGGCCTTCGGCCCGCCCGACGCCGTGCTGACCGACGGGCCTCTGTCGGCGGCGTACGGCGGGCGCGTGCTCCGGGTGCCCGAGGGCGTGATCGTGATGGACGACCCGTGTCACGACCACGGGGACCACCGTGGATAGGGCGCGCGGCGTGACCGGCGCGGGCACGGCCGACCGCGCCGGCAGCGGCGCCCGCGACGAGCTCCACGACGAGCTCCACGACGAGGCCGCCCGGCGGTTGCGGGCCCACGACCAGCGCTACACGCGGTGCCGGCGGGGCCTCGTCGACGTCCTCGCCGCGGCCGAGGCGCCCCTGTCGATCCCGCAGCTCCGCGACCACGACCCGTCCCTCGCCCAATCGTCGGCCTACCGGAACCTGGCCGTCCTCGAGCGGGCCGGCGTCGTCCACCGCATCGTGGCCGCCGACGAGTTCGCCCGCTACGAGCTGGCCGAGGACCTGACCGAGCACCACCACCACATCATCTGCGCCACGTGCGGCGACGTGCGCGACTTCACGGTGTCGCCCGAGCTCGAGGGCGAGCTCGACCGGGCCCTCGGGCGCGTCGCCCGTGATCACGGCTTCTCGCCCGACCACCACCGGCTCGACCTCGTGGGGACCTGCGCGTCCTGCGCGTGAACCCGCGATCCGTCGCAGCCGACGCGCGGGCGTGACAGCATCCAGCCCCGACGACGGACGGGTCAGGAGGGGACGATGCTCCGCGAGATCGAGGGTGTGCGCCTCAACGTGCTCGACGAGGGCACGGGCCACCCGGTGGTGTTCCTGCACGGCCTCGGGGGGTGCTGGCACGACTGGGAGCCACAGGTCGAGAGCTGGCGCACCGACCACCGGGTGATCGTGATCGAGCACCGCGGGCACGGGCGTTCCGACCGGGTCCCCGGCCCGTACTCGACCGACCTGTTCGCCGCCGACGCGCTGGCGGTCCTCCGCCACCTCGGGGTCGAGCACGCCCACGTCGTGGGCCTGTCGATGGGCGGCATGATCGCCCACAAGCTGGCGGTGGCCGCCCCCGCGGTGGTCGACACGCTCGTGCTGTGCGACACGTTCTGGCGGACCGGGTCGGCGGGGCAGGCCGGGCTGCGGATGGTGGCCGGGATCGTGCGCGACAAGGGGATGGGGGCGGTCAACGACCTGCTCCCGGCCGGCGGGGGCGACACCGCCGACGTCCTCTCGTTCGCCGGCAGCGCCGTCCAGCGCAACAACCTGCGCGACGCCGAGGGCAACGACCCGCAGTGCTGGGCGTGGGCGGCCGAGGCCGTCGCCGCCCACGACATGACCGAGGACAAGGGCGAGGTCCGCGCCCCGGCGCTCGTCGTGTGGGGCGAGAACGACCTGGCGGTGCCCGTGAAGCTGGCGCAGCCCCTGGCCGACGCGGTCGGCGCCGACGAGGTGGTGGTGCTCGAGGGCGCCGACCACGTCTGCAACCTCGACGCGCCCGAGGCCTTCGACGAGGCGGTGCGGCGCTTCTTCGCCCGACACGCCTAGCCCCGGTCGGAACCTGCGGGCCCGGAAACCCGCTGGACCCGGCCACGGTGGTCCGCTGCCATGGCCGCCGATGGTGGTGCGCATGCACGACGACGAGATCGCCCACGACGCCGGGCTCGTCAGACGCCTGCTCGCGGGGCAGCACCCGGCGTGGGCGGGCCTGCCGATCGAGCACGTGCCCTCGACCGGGACCGACAACGCGCTCTACCGCCTGGGGGACGACCTGGTGGTGCGGTTGCCCCTCCGCCCGTCGTCGACCCGCCAGATCGACCGGATCCGGCGCTGGCTGCAGGTCCTCGCCCCCCACCTCCCGCTGGCCGTGCCCCTTCCCGTGGCCACCGGCGAGCCGACCGACGACTACCCGTGGGCGTGGTCGGTCGTGTCCTGGATGCCCGGAGAGGACGCCACGACCGCCCCCCTCGACAGGGGACGGGCCGCCGCCGACCTCGCCGGGTTCGTCGCCGCGCTCCGCGCTGTCGACCCGACCGGCGGGCCGGTCCCGAGCGCCGCCAACTTCGGGCGCGGCGTACCGCTGGCGACCCGCGACCAGGAGACCCGGCGCTGGATCGAGCGGGCCCGGGGGATGGTCGACACCCGGGCGGTCACGGCGGCGTGGGACGACGCCCTGTGGGCGCCGACGTGGGACGGACCGCCGGTGTGGCTGCACGGCGACATCGCCTCGGGCAACCTGCTCGTCCGCGACGGACGGATCAGCGCGGTGATCGACTGGGGCGCACTCGGCATCGGGGACCCGGCCTGCGACCTGCTCGTGGCGTGGGAGATGTTCGACGCCGCCGGACGCGAGTCCTTCCGGAGCGCGCTGGCGGTCGACGACGCCACCTGGGCGCGGGGCCGGGGGTGGGCCCTGTCGACCGCCATCATCGCCCTGCCGTACTACGCGGGGACCAACGAGTTCATGGCCGACCAGGCCCGCCGCAAGATCGCGGCCGTCCTCGCCGACTGAGCGCCCCGGCTCGGCTGCGGTCCCGGCCGGACGACGCCGCTAGGGTCCGATGAATGACCGTTCAAACGAGGGGAACGGGTGTCGATCCTGCGCCCGCCATGAACGAGATCGGCTTCTACACCCTCGCCGGGGCGCCGAAGTCACCTCGTGACCTGGTCGACGAGGTGCAGGCGGGCGAGGCCATGGGCCTCGGGTCGGCGTTCATCTCCGAACGCTGGAACATCAAGGAGGCCGCCACGCTGTCGGGGGCGGCGGGGGCGGTGTCCGAGCGGCTCGGCATCGCCACGGCGGCCACCAACCACAACACGCGGCACCCGGCCATCACCGCCAGCTACGCCACCACCATGCACCGCCTCACCGGCGGCCGGTTCACGCTCGGTCTCGGCCGGGGCATCGAGCCGCTGTTCGACGCCTTCGGCCTGCCCCGCATCACGTCCGCCCAGATCGAGGACTTCGTCGGCCTGATGCGCCGGCTCTGGCACGGCGAGGCGGTGTTCGGCCACGACGGCCCCGCCGGGTCGTACCCGGTGCTCCACCTCGACTCGTCGTTCGACGAGGACATCCCGATCGGGCTCACGGCCTTCGGTCCGAACTCGCTGGCGCTGGCGGGTCGCCTGCTCGACATGGTCGTGCTCCACACGTTCTTCACCGACGAGACCACCGCCCGCGCCGTCGACACCGTGCGCCGCGCCGCCGAGGAGGCGGGCCGCGACCCCGCGTCCGTGCGCGTCTGGTCGTGCTTCGCCACGGTCGGCGACCACCTGCCCCACGACGTACGGCTCAAGAAGACCGTGGGGCGCCTGGCGACCTACCTGCAGGGCTACGGCGACCTCATGGTCCGCACCAACCGGTGGGACCCGGCGGTGCTCGAGCGGTACCGGGCCGACGAGGTGGTCCAGTCGGTCGGCGGGGCCATCGACCAGGTCGCCACCACCGACCAGCTCGAGCACATCGCCACGCTGCTGCCCGACGAGTGGCTCGCCCCCGCGGCCCGGGGCTCGGCCGAGGCGTGCGCCGACGCGGTGCTCGCCCAGTTCGACCTGGGGGTCGACGGCGTGATCATGCACGGCGCCAGCCCGGCCGAGCTCGAGCCGGTCGTCGACGCCTATCGGGCCCGCCGGCCGGCCGAGCGCTTCGCCGGCCTCGCCGCCAACCCCGGCGCCTGACCGGAGCCGCCTCGGAGTTCACTCGCGGTTCGACTGCAATCCACGCGCCGTGCCGGTAGGGTCCCGATCGGGACCGGCACGTGGGGGGATCATGTTGGGCACCAGGGTGGAAGCGATCGCGCACGGTGCCGTCGCCGCCGGGCTGGCGGCCACGCTCGGCGGGTGCTTCTGGCCCGCCCCGGGGGGCGGTCCCGACCGCACCGCGCACAACGCGCTCGAGTCGGCCATCACCGTGGACAGCGTCGGGTCGCTCCACCCCGTCTGGTCGGCCCCCACCGATGGTCCCGCCGGCGACCCGGTGACCTCGACCGCGGGCGTGCACGTCGACGGGACCGACGCCACCTACGCGTTCACGACCGCAGGCGTCCCGCGGTGGACGGTGGCCGTGCCCGCGGCGTACGCGCCCGACGCCGACGCCACGTCGGTGGTCGCCGACGGCGACCGGGTGCTCGCGGTCCACAGGTCCGACCAGGCGGTCGAGGGCGTCCCGCAGGCGACCGGGGGGACCTGGCTGGACGCGGCCACCGGCGCGGTGGTGGGCCCGGGGCCCGTCGCCGACAGCGTGCGCGGCGACCTGGCGGCGGGCTCGCGCACCGACTACCTCGACGGGATCTTCGGAGAGACGCTCCAGATCGCCGACGCCGACACCGGCCAGGTCCTCGACGGCGGCCTGCTGTCGCTGTGGTTCCTCGACTCGCCGCGGCCGGCCCCGACGCACGTGACCCTGGGCGCCGAGGCGGTGTTCCAGTCCGGGCCCGGCCTTCCTTCTGACCAGCAGGGGATCGCTTCTCTCGGGGTGCGGGCGTTCCCCCGGCAGGGTGGTGCCCGCAACTGCGGGCCCCAACCCGCTCCGTTCTTCGCCTGCCCGACGTGGACGACCGACCTGTCCGGCACCAACGCCACCGCCGTCGTGGTCAGCCCCGACCAGAGCACGCTCTACCTCGGGGTGGACGACGAGCTGTACGCCCTCGACGCCGACACCGGCGCCGTGCGGTGGTCCGCTCCGATCGCGTTCTCGCCCATCCAGACGGCCACGGCCACGGCCGCCCCTGCGGTCTCCGACTCGTGGGTGATCGTCCCCTCGGACGTGGGCCTCCACGGTTTCTCGACGCGATGCGGCGGGCCGGACTGCTCGATGTCGTGGGCCGCCGACACGGGCGGTGCGGCCAGCGTGCAGCCCGCAGTCGTCGGTGCCGGCGACGACACGCTCGTGATCGCAGGCGGGGCCGACGGCGGCCTCGACGCCTTCGACGTCGCCACGTGCGCGTCGGCGTCCGTCTGCGCGGAGCCGACGTGGTCGGGCCCGGCCGGGGCACCGATCACCGGGGCGCCGGCGGTGAGCAACGGGCGGGTGTACGTGGGCACCGAGGCCGGCATCGTCGCCTTCGGGCTGTGATCCCCGGGGTGTGACGGCGGCAACACGCCCGGTCTCGGTGGCAGGGGAGCGGTCCCCGGGGCTCTAACCTTGCCTCTTCGGGCAGTCGCCCTCCCGAACCCTCCGAGCAGACCGGAGACCCTGCGTTGACCAACGAGATCGAGGTCTGGCCGGGTCGGCCCTATCCGCTGGGGGCCACCTACGACGGCACGGGCACCAACTTCTCGGTGTTCTCCGAAGCCGCCGACGCCGTCGAGCTGTGCCTGTTCGACGGCGACGGCGTCGAGACCCGCGTCCCGATCACCGAGGTCGACGGGTTCTGCTGGCACGCCTACCTGCCGCGCATCGGCACCGGCCAGCGCTACGGGTTCCGGGTCCACGGGCCGTGGGACCCCGACGAGGGCGACCGGTGCAACCCCACCAAGCTGCTGCTCGACCCCTACGCCAAGGCGATCGACGGCGGCGTCGACTGGGACCCGTCGTGCTTCCCCTACGACTTCGACGAACCCGGCAGCCGCAACGACGACGACAGCGCGGCCCACGTGCCGAAGGGCGTCGTGGTCAGCCCGTACTTCGACTGGGGCGGCGACCACTCGCCCGACGTCCCTCTGCACGAGACGGTGATCTACGAGGTGCACGTCAAGGGGTTCACGGCGACGCACCCCGGCATCCCCGAGCAGCTGCGCGGCACCTACGCCGGCCTGGCCCACCCGGTCGCCATCGAGTACCTCCAGTCGCTCGGCGTCACCGCGGTCGAGCTGCTGCCCGTCCACCAGTTCGTGCACGACGCCCACCTGGTCGAGCAGGGCCTGCGCAACTACTGGGGCTACAACTCGATCGGCTTCTTCGCCCCGCACAACGAGTACTCGTCGGCCGGCTCCGACGGGTCGCAGGTGCACGAGTTCAAGGCGATGGTGCGGGCCCTGCACGAGGCGGGCATCGAGGTCATCCTCGACGTGGTCTACAACCACACCGCCGAGGGCAACCACCTGGGCCCGATCCTGTCGTTCAAGGGCATCGACAACCGCGCCTACTACCGGCTCGTCCCCGACGACCGCGCCCACTACTACGACTACACGGGCACCGGGAACAGCCTCAACATGCGCCACCCGCACGCGCTGCAGCTGATCATGGACAGCCTGCGGTACTGGGTGACCGAGATGCACGTCGACGGCTTCCGGTTCGACCTGGCGGCCACGCTGGCCCGGGAGCTCCACGACGTCGACCGGCTGTCGGCGTTCTTCGACCTCATCCAGCAGGACCCGGTCATCAGCCAGGTCAAGCTCATCGCCGAGCCGTGGGACGTCGGCGAGGGCGGCTACCAGGTCGGCAACTTCCCGCCGCAGTGGTCCGAGTGGAACGGCCAGTACCGCGACACCGTGCGCGACTTCTGGCGGGGCGAGCCCGCCATCGTCGGCGAGCTCGCGTCCCGGCTCACCGGCAGCTCCGACCTGTACCAGTCCGATCGCGCCGGCCCTCGGCCAGCATCAACTTCGTCACCGCCCACGACGGGTTCACGCTGCGCGACCTCGTCTCGTACAACGAGAAGCACAACGAGGCCAACGGCGAGGGCAACAACGACGGCGAGAGCCACAACCGATCGTGGAACTGCGGGGTCGAGGGCCCCACCGACGACCCGGCGATCCTCGCGCTGCGCGCCCGCCAGCAGCGCAACCTCCTGACCACGCTGTTCCTGTCGCAGGGCGTGCCGATGCTGCTGGCGGGCGACGAGGTCGGCCGCACCCAGGGCGGCAACAACAACGCCTACTGCCAGGACAACGAGATCGCGTGGTTCGACTGGGCGTCGATCGACGAGGACCTGCTCGCGTTCACCGTCGCGCTCATCGCCCTCCGCCGCGACCACCCGGTGTTCCGGCGCCGCCGCTGGTTCCAGGGCCGGCCGCTCCGGGGCACCGCGGACATCGTCTGGTTCAAGCCCGAAGGCACCGAGATGACCGAGGACGACTGGGACGAGGGCCACGCAGACCTGCGTGGGCGTGTTCCTCAACGGCGACGCCATCCCCTCGCCCGGGCCCCGGGGCGAGCACATCGTCGACGCCTCGTTCCTCGTGCTGTTCAACGCCTCGCCCGAGCCCCGCAAGTGGCCGATCAGCGGGCCGTGGGGCGACCGCTGGCACCGCATCCTCGACACCACGAACGGCCCGCCCGAAGAGGGCGACGAGGAGGTGGCGGGCGAGGTCGAGCTGGCCGACCGCTCGATCCTCGTCCTCCGCCGGCTCTCCGACGACGGCTGACGGGTACGGCTCCGCCGTGACCGCGCCGCTCTCCACCTACCGGCTGCAGCTCCACCCCGGGTTCGGGTTCGACGACGCCGCCGCGGTGGCGGGGTACCTCGCCGACCTCGGCGTGTCCCACGCCTACCTGTCGCCGGAGCTCCAGGCCGCGCCCGGGTCGACCCACGGCTACGACGTCGTCGACCCCACCCGGCCGAGCGACGACCTCGGCGGCGCCGACGGCCACGCCCGGATGGTGGCCGCGCTGCGGGACGCGGAGCTGGGCCAGGTGCTCGACATCGTGCCCAACCACATGGCCATCACGGCCCCGAGAACCGCTGGTGGTGGGACGTGCTCGAGCACGGGCCGTCGTCGCCGTGGGCCGGGCACTTCGACGTCACTGGGACCCGCCCGAGGAGAAGCTGCGCAACACGGTCCTCCTGCCGATCCTCGGCGACCACTACGGCCGGGTGCTCGACAGGGGCGAGGTGACGATCGAGCGGGACGGGGCCCGGTTCCTCGTCCGCTACTTCGACCACGTGCTGCCGGTGGCGCCGCGGTCGCTCGAGGGCCTGCTGGCGGACGCCGCGGCCCGTGCCGGCGACGACGACCTCGACTACGTGGCCCGTGCCTACCGGCGCCTCCCCCGGGCGACCCGGACCGACCCGGCGGCGGTGGCCGAGCGCCACCGGGACAACCAGGTCCTGCGGCGCCAGCTCGGCCGGCTGCTCGACGAACGCCCCGACACGCGGGCCGCGGTCGACGCCGCGGTGGCCGACCTCAACGCGGACGTCGACGCCCTCGACGCCCTGCTCGAACACCAGAACCACCGCCTCGCCTACTGGCGCACCGCCGGGCGTGAGCTGGGCTACCGCCGGTTCTTCGACATCAACACCCTCATCGGCCTGCGGGTCGAGGACGCCGAGGTGTTCGCCGACACCCACGAGCTGATCCTGCGGTGGGTGGCCGACGGCGTGGTCGACGGGCTGCGGGTCGACCACCCCGACGGGCTCCGTGACCCCGAGCAGTACGTCGACCGGCTGACGCGGGCGACGGGCGGCGTGTGGACCGTGGTCGAGAAGATCCTCGAGGCCGGGGAGGAGCTGCCGACGTCGTGGCCCGTCGCCGGGACGACCGGCTACGACTACCTGAACGTCGTGGCGGGCCTGTTCGTCGATCCGGCCGGCGAGCCCGCGATCACCGAGGGGTACGGCCGGCTGACCGGCGCCGACACCGACGTGGCGGCCGTCGTGCGGGCCGCGCGCGAGCTCGCGGTGAACGAGCTGCTGGCCGCTGACGTCACCCGGCTGACCGCCCTGCTGGTCGACGTGTGCGAGCACCGCCGCCACCAGCGCGACCGCACCCGCCACGAGCTCCACCAGGCCGTGCGGGCCCTGCTCGTCGCCTTCCCGGTGTACCGCACCTACGTCCGGGCCTCGGTGGGGACCGTGCGACGCGAGGACGAGGCCACGGTGGCCGCCGCCGTGGTGCGCGTGGCCGAGGAGCGGCCCGACATCGACGCCGACCTGCTGGGCTTCCTGTCCGACCTCCTGCTGCTGCGGCTGCCCGACCGCACCGCACTCGAGGACGAGTGGGTCATGCGGTTCCAGCAGCTCACCGGGCCGGCGATGGCCAAGGGCGTCGAGGACACCGCCATGTACCGCGCCACCCGGCTGCTCACGCTCAACGAGGTCGGCGGCGACCTGGCCCGGTTCGGGGTGTCGGTCGACGCCTTCCACGAGGCCAACGCGCGCGGCCCACGAGCGGTGGCCGCGCGACGATGACCACGCTGTCGACCCACGACACCAAGCGGTCGGCCGACGTGCGGGCCCGGCTGGCGCTGCTGTCCGAGGTGCCCGCCGAGTGGGAGGACGCCTGTGGGCGGTGGATCGACGCGTCGGCCGGCCACTGGCCCGACGGCGAGCCCGATCGGCACACCCAGCACCTGCTGTTCCAGACCCTGGTCGGCGCGTGGCCGCTCACGGCCGAGCGGGCCGCCGCCTACCTCGAGAAGGCCACCCGCGAGGCCAAGCAGCGCACGTCGTGGACGTCGCCCGACCCCGACTTCGACGCGGCGCGCGACGGCTTCGTGGCCGGCGTGTTCGGCGACCCGGCGCTGCTCGACGACGTGGGTGCGTTCGTCGGCCCGCTCGTCGAGCCCGGGCGTGTCACCGCCCTGGCGCAGGCGCTGCTGCAGCTCACGTCGCCCGGGGTGCCCGACACCTACCAGGGCACCGAGCTGTGGGACCTCAGCCTGGTCGACCCCGACAACCGCCGTCCGGTCGACTTCTCGCGGCGGCGCGAGCTGCTGTCCACGGTCGGCTCGATGGCGGCCGACGATCTGCGCGCCGCGCTGGCCGACCCCGATGATCCGGGTGTGCCCAAGCTGCGGCTCGTGCGCGAGGCGCTGCACCTGCGCCGGCGGCGGCCTGCGGTGTTCGGTCCGGGCGAGGCGGGGGCGTACTCCCCGCTGGCGTTCGCCGGTCGGGCCGCCGGCCACGCGGTGGGCTTCACGCGCGGGTCGTGCGTCGCCGACGACGGCGGCGCCAGGGCGACGGTCCGGCGGTGGCGGTCGTCGTCCCTCGTCTGGTGCTGGGGCTGGCTCGCGGCGGCGGCTGGGGCGACACCACCGTGCGCCTGCCCCCGGGCCGCTGGGCGGATCTGCTCACGGGAGTCGGCTGGGACGTCGCCGCGACCGACGGTGCGGCGTCCGTGCCTCTCGCCGACCTCCTCGGCCCCTTCCCCGTCGCCCTGCTGGAGCGCACGTCGTGACCCGCACGGCTCGCCGGAACGCGAGCACACCCCCGGAGGACCGCGGTGATCGTGTCGGTGTGGGCCCCGCGGGCCGAGCGCTCGGTCGAGGTCGTCTGCGGCGGGCGGCGGGTGGGCCTCACGCGCGAAGCGCGTGGCCAGTGGTCCGGCGACGTCCCCCGACTCGGCCCGGGCGACGACTACGCCCTCTCGATCGACGGCGGCCCGCCGCGCCCCGACCCCCGGTCGGCGCACCAGCCGCACGGCGTCGACGGTCCGTCGCGGGTGGTCGACCACGCGGCCTTCCGCTGGACCGACGAGCGGTGGACGGGGTTCGACCTGGCGACCGCGGTCCTCTACGAGCTGCACGTCGGCACGTTCTCGGCCGAGGGCACCTTCGACGGCGCCATCGCCCACCTCGACCACCTCGTCGCCCTCGGGGTCGACGCGGTCGAGCTGCTGCCCGTCGTCGAGTTCCCCGGCCGGCGGGGCTGGGGCTACGACGGCGTCGACCTGTGGGCCCCGCACCACGCCTACGGCGGCCCCGACGGGCTGAAGCGCCTGGTCGACGCGTGCCACGCCCGTGGCCTCGGCGTCGTGCTCGACGTCGTCTACAACCACCTCGGCCCGGCCGGCAACCACCTGGCCGAGCTCGGCCCGTACTTCGCCGACCGCCACCCGACGAACTGGGGGCCCGGCGCTGAACGTGGACGGTCCGGGCAGCGACGCGGTGCGGGCGTTCGTCGTCGCCAACGCCCGCATGTGGCTGCGGGACTACCACGTCGACGGCCTGCGCCTCGACGCCGTCCACGCCATCGCCGACGAGTCGGCGACCCACGTGCTCGAGGAGCTGGCCTCGTCGGTGCGACGCGCTGGCGGGCGAGCTCGGCCGGCCGCTGTGGCTGCTGCCCGAGTCCGACCTGAACGCACCCCGGTTCGTCCTCCCGGCCGAGCGCGGGCGGATACGGGCTCGACGCCGCCTGGGCCGACGAGTGGCACCACGCCCTGCACGCGGCGCTCACGGGCGAGACGAGCGGCTACTACCGGGACTTCGGGTCGCTGGCGCTGCTGGCCAAGGCGCTCCGCCAGGCGTGGGTCTACGACGGCGTCTACTCGCCGCACCGCGACCGGGTGCACGGGCGGTCGCCGGCCGGGCTGCACGGCGCCCAGTTCGTCGTGTGTGCCCAGAACCACGACCAGGTCGGCAACCGGGCGCAGGGCGACCGGTTGGGGCACCTCGTGTCGCCCGGCCGCGTGCGCATCGCCGCGGCCCTGCTGCTCACGTCGCCGTTCGTGCCGCTGCTGTTCCAGGGCGAGGAGTGGGCGGCGTCGACCCCGTTCCAGTACTTCACCGACCACGAGGACGCCGAGCTCGGGCGGGCCGTGTCCGAGGGGCGGCGCCGGGAGTTCTCGTACTTCGGGTGGGCGCCCGAGGACGTGCCCGACCCGCAGGACCCGGCCACGTTCGCGGCCTCGGTGCTCCGCTGGGACGAGATGGCGTCGGCCGAGCACGCCGGGGTGCTCGCCTGGTACCGGGCGCTGATCGCCCTGCGGCGCACCCGCCCGGGGCTCGCGGCCGGACCGCTCGACGACGTGACGGTGACGTTCGACGAGCACGCCCGCTGGCTCGTGGTGCACCGGCGTGCGGCCGGCGTCTCGGTGGCGGCCAACCTGGCGGGCGAGCCGCAGGACGTGCCCGGTCTCCGGCGAGGTCCTCCTGGCCTGGCCGGACTGCGCCGTGGCGCCGGCCGCCGAGAGCGTGCGGCTCGCCGCCGACGGCGTGGCGGTCCTCGCCACCGGCTGACCCGGCGGGCCTGCTCCGGCGGCGGCGCCGATCGGGTATGCCTGCGCCGTGGCCGAGACCCGCTCTGCCGCCGGACGCGCCGGTGCCGGCGACGAGAGCATGCGCACCGTCGTACGTCGCCCTGCTGGCGAACGCGGGCATCGCCGTCGCCAAGGGCGTCGCCACGGCGATCACCGGCTCGACCGCGATGTTCGCCGAGACCGTGCACTCGGTCGCCGACACCGGCAACGAGGTGCTGCTGCTCGTGGCGCACCGCCGGGGGCGCCGCCGGGCCGAGCCCGGGACGCTGAGCCGGGGCCGCGAGGCGTACTTCTGGGCGATGCTCGCCGCCATCGGCGTGTTCGTCGTCGGCTCGGTCATCGCCATCTTCGAGGGCATCCACGAGCTCATCCACCCGATCCCGGCCGAGTCGTTCGCGGTCGCCTACGTCGTGTTGGTGGTCGCCTTCGTGCTCGAAGGGGTGTCCTTCCTGCGGGCGACCCGCCAGCTGCACGGCGAGGCCGCAGGGCTCGACCGCTCCCTGCTCGAGCACGTGCGGCTGACCTCGGACCCGACCACGCGGGCCGTGTTCGCCGAGGACGCCGCCGCGCTGATCGGCAACGTGCTCGCCCTCGTCGGCATCGCCCTCCACCAGGTCACCGGCTCGGTCGTGCCCGACGCGCTGGCGTCGATCGGCATCGGCCTGGTGCTGGCCGGGGTGGCCTTCTTCCTGGTCGAGCGCAACCGGGACTTCCTCGTCGGCGAGGAGGTGGCGCCCGCGGGCAAGCAGCGCATCGCCGAGGCGCTGGCCGCCTGGCCCGGGGTGGTCGAGGTCCGCGACCTGGTCGTGACGTTCACCGGGCCCGACGAGGTGTGGGTCGTGGCCCGGGTCGACATCGACGACAGCCTGACCGGCGCCCAGGTCGAGGAGCTCGCCGCCGGCATCGAGCGCCGCCTCGTGACCCGGGAGCTGGCCATCACCCGGGTGGACGTCGTACCGGTGGTCCAGGCCGCCCCGACCTCCGCGGCCGCCGACACCCCGCCGCCTGGTGACGGCGCGGTCCGATCGCTCAGCCGAGGCCCCACATCCGGGCGAAGGCGGCTTCCTCGCGGGCGCGGGCCGCGGCGACCGCGTCGGCTCGGCCGGCGAGCATCGTGCCCTTGATCGCCCGCAGCGCGGCCAGGGGGGCCGTGGCGATCGAGGCCGCGAGGTCGAGGGCGTGGGGCACGAGGTCGTCGGCCGGCAGGACCCGCAGGGCGATCCCACACCCGACGGCATCGTCGGCGCTGAGCCACGGCGAGGTGAACAGGACCTCGGCGGCCCGCTGCCAGCCCATGGTCACCGGGAACAGCAGGCTGCTCGCGGCTTCGGGCGGGACCCCCATCTCGGCGAACGGCGTGCGGAAGCGGGCGCTCTCGGCCGCGAGCACGATGTCGCAGTGGGGGAGCATCGTGAACCCGATGCCCACCGCGGCGCCGTTGACGGCGGCGACGAGGGGCTTGTCGAACGCCTGCAGGGCCTCGAGCAGCACGGGAAAGCCCGACTCCGCGGCCTCGCCGGCCGCGAGCCGGGCCATCTCCTCGAGGTCCTGGCCCGACGAGAACGCCCGGCCGGCACCCGTGACGACGACGACCTTGACCTCGTCGTCGGCGCGGGCCGCCTCCAGGGCCGATCCCGCCGCCCGGTAGAGCGGCGAGTCGAAGGCGTTCAGCGCCCGGGGTCGGTTGAGGGTCAGCAGGCGCACGCCGGGACGGTCGGCAGGGTCGTCGGTGAGCACCAGCGGAGCGACGTCGGCATCTGACACGCCGTCAGGTTGGCACAGCGGTGGCCCTGCGGCGCAGCCGTCAGCCGGCGCCCCGCCGCCGGGACCGCAGCGCGGCCACGTTCTCGCGGGTGGCGCAGCGGTCGGAGCAGTAGCGCCGGGACCGGTTGCGCGACGTGTCGAGGAAGACGCCGGAGCACCCCTCGGCCGCGCAGCTGCCGAAGCGCTCGGGTCCGAGGTCGAGGAACGCCATGGTCAGCCCCATCGCCGCGCCGGCCGCGTAGTCGTCGGCGAGGGGACCGTCGCCCGGGGCGACGTGGAGATGCCAGTCGGACGTGTCGTGGCCCGAGATGCTGGGGCTGAGGCGGTGCCGGGCCAGCAGGTCGTTCAGCAGCTCGACCATCTCGGGCGGGCGGCCCGTCGCGGCGGCCTCGAACACGGCCCGCAGCCGGGCGCGGAGCCGGCGCAGGGGGGCGAGGTCGCTCGGCCGCACCCGGCCGGCCATCCAGGGACGCGGGGCGAGGAAGGCCCGCAGGGCGTCGACCGAGGCCAGCGGGTCGTCGGCGTGGTGGGCGTCGGGCGTCGTGCCGACGAGCATCACGGCGTCGAGTGCGTAACCATCAAAGTCCACTTGCGATCCTTACTCGGCCGTGCGATTGTGTCAGGGTCGAAACGTACGAATGAACCTTACCGTCACGGCTGGCCCGTAGGTATCACCGTGGGCACGGGTGACGGAGGCACGAGGAGGCCCGCCATGAGCTCCACCACCAGCATCGACGTCCCGGGCTCGGCCTGGGCCGAGGACTGGCAGCAGTCCTGGGACGCCCAGCAGGCCGGGTTCCTGTTCGACCGCGAGCAGCGCTTCTCGGCGCTGCTCGACCTCGTCGAGGTGGCCGCCGGTCCCACCCCGACCGTCGTCGACCTGGCGTGCGGCACCGCGTCGATCACCCGCCGCCTGCTGGCCCGCCTGCCGGGCGCGCAGGCCGTGGCGGTCGACGTCGACCCCGTGCTGCTCACCATCGCCCGAGCGTCGCTCGGCGACGACCGGCGCGTGCGCATCATCCGGGCCGACCTGCGCGACCCGGCCTGGGTCGACGCGCTCGACGGCGCCGACGTCGATGCCATCGTCACGTCCACCGCGCTCCACTGGCTGCCCGAGGCCGACCTGGCCCGCCTCTACCGTGACCTGCACGGCCTCCTCCGCCCGGGAGGCCTCGTCGCCAACGCCGACACCATGCCGGCCGACGGCCTGTCGAGCCTCAACGCCGGCCTCACGGCGCTGGCCGAGCGGCGCGCCGTCGCCGCGCTGGCGGGCGGCATCGAGGCCTGGGACGCCTGGTGGGAGCGGGCCGCCGCCGATCCGGTCCTCGCCGGGCCGATGGCCGAGCGGGCGGGCCTGTTCGGCGGGTCCGCCCACCCGCCCTCGTTCAGCCCCCCGGTCGGGTGGCACCTGGACGCACTCGGTGCTGCGGGCTTCTCCGAGGTCGGCGTGGCCTGGTGCTCGGGCACCGACGCGGTCGTCGCCGCCCTCCGCTGACCGGGCGGCCGGTCCGCTGCTGACCCCGCCGGGACTGGTCCCCCCGGCGGGGTCCGGCGGTGGTCACGGGCGGGGAGCGCCCGCTCGTCCCGAGGATCCCTCCCGCGAACGCCGAGCTCCGAGCCGCCTCGCCACCACCCGCGGGCCGCGAGCGGCGACCGGTCAGTCGGCGGGAGGCGCGACCTGCTCGGCCAGCCGGCCGGCGGCCGGCGGAGAGGCGCCGGCCAGGCCGACGAGGTAGCAGGCGATCGGGGCCGCCGTCCGCTCGGAGGCGTGCGCGGCCGTGCCCGCCAGGTCCAGAAGGGTCTCGACCGTGGCGGCGTCGGGCGGCTCGACGCCGAGCGACGCGGCGAAGGCCGCGACCCACTCGTCGCCGGTCACTGCTGCACCCTTCGGGCGCACCAGTGACCGATCGCCACTTCGTGGCGCAAAGCCGACTATGCCTCTGGACCTCGCTCCGCTCGGTCATGCCGCCGTCCCTGCGGCCGTCTCCGCCGCGTGTCCTCGGCCTGGGCCAGCGGCTCCAACCGCGCCCGCACGTGCTTGTGGTGCGGCGTGCCCACCCACGGGTCGCGGTCGGCCGACGACGTGAGCTCGTTCGGCGCCACCCCGGCCACGACCGTGCGCCCGTCGCCGTCGGTGTGATCGACGCCGAGGCCGTTCGGCAGCGAGACGTGCCCGTCGAGCTGGCTGTCGTGCACGACGACCGTGACCTCGGCCGCCCCCCGCCGCGTCGTGAGCCGGGCCCGGTCGCCGTCGACGAGCCCGAGTCGGGCCGCGTCGGCGGGGCTGACCCGGAGGCCGCTGACGTCGCGCTTGCGCCACTCGGGGTCGCGGAAGATCGTGTTGGCGCTGAACGCCCGCCGCTCTCCCGCGGACAGCACGAACGGCCAGTCGGGGTCGGCCGTGGGTGGGGTCTCGGCGGCCAGGCCCGCCAGCTCGGCGAGCAGCGCGGGTAGCGCCAGGTGGATGCGGCCGTCATCGGTCGCCACCCGCCGCCACGCCTGGTCGTGCTCGTCCTCGGTGATGACCACGCCCGACGGCGACGAGAGGATGGCGTCGAAGAGCGCCTCGCCGGCGGCCAGCCCCTCGCCGAACCCGGCCCGGCGCACGCCGTCGGGGTTGGCCTGGGCGCAGCGGTGGGCCGCGGCCCACAGGGCGGCGGCCGAGGCGGCGCCGTCGGGCAGCGTGGGGCCCAGCGTCCGGTACAGGAGGACGGGCGCCAGCGGCCCGAGCTCGGGGTGGGCGCCGAGCAGGCCGAAGAAGGCGTCGGCGAACGCGGCTCGGCCCGCGTCGGCGGCGGCCCGCGCCGCCGCCATCGCCGCCGGCACGCCCTCCCCGGCGAGTCCCGCCGGACGCCTCGACGATGCGGGCGTGGATCTCGGGCTCGGGCAGCGGTCCGTCGGGCGCGTCGAGCAGCGGCCTGCGCAGGTGGAAGGCGTTGCGGGGGAACTCGAAGTTGAAGAACGTCGCCTCCCACTTCTCGAACTGCGTGGGGGCGGGCAGCACGTAGTCGGCGAGGCGGGCGGTCTCCGTCATGGCGACGTCGATGACCACCAGCGTGTCGAGGGCCTCGAGGGCCTCGCGCATGCGGGGCGAGTCGGCCAGCGAATGGGCGGGGTTGCCGCTCTCGACGACCATCGCCCGGTAGCGGGCCGGGTGGTCGGTCAGGATCTCGTCGGGGATCACGTTGCAGGGCACCAGGCCGGCGACGATGCGGGCGCCGGCGACCGGGCTGCGAGGCCCGTCGTCGGCCGGCGCGGCCTCGACCCGCCGCACCTTCCCCAGCGGCGCCATGGCCGACGCCGCGTACTGGGCGCCCGGCTTGGCGAAGTTCCCGGTGAGGGTCCACACCAGCTTCTCGAGGTAGCTCACGAGGGTGGAGTGCAGGCTCATCTGGACGCCCAGGTCCTCGAACACGGCCACGCTGGCGGCCTGCCCGATCAGGCGGGCGGCGGCGCGCACGTCGTCCTCTGACACCCCGGCGACCGCGCAGTGGCCCGCGATGTCGACGTCGGCCAGAGCGTTGACGGCCTCGTCGGCCCCGGTGGTGTGCTCGGCGACCCACGCCCGGTCGACCAGGCCCTCGTCGACGACGGCGGCGGCCAGCGCGGCGATGAGCCAGGCGTCGGTGCCGGGCCGCACCTGCAGGTGGATGTCGGCCAGCTCCGCGGTCTCGGTGCGACGGGGGTCGACCACGATCATCGCCCGCGCGGGGTCGCGGGCGATCTCCTTCAGCGTGGTGCGGGCCCGGGGGAAGCTGTGGCTCTGCCACGGGTTCTTGCCGATGAAGACGACGACCTCGCCGTGCTCGATCTCGCCGCGGACGTTGGTCCCGAACATCTGGGCGTTGACCCAGAACTCGCCGGTCTTCTCCTGGGCGAGGGCGTTCGACCGGTGCTTGCCGGCGCCGAACGCGGCGAGGGTGGCGCTGGCGTAGGCGCCACCGAGGTGGTTCCCCTGCCCGCCGCCGCCGAAGTAGAAGATCGTGTCTCCGCCGTGGGCGTCGCGCACCGCGCCGAGCCGGGCGGCGACCTCGCCGACGGCGGTGTCCCAGTCGACCTCCTCGAAGGACCCGTCCGGACGCCGGCGCAGCGGTCGGGTCAGCCGCTGCCCGAGGCCGGGCACGCCGGGGGCGGCGACCGTCCGGCCGCCCGGGTTCTGGTAGTGGTCGAGGCGCAGCGCCTTCTCGCAGGTGTAGCCCTGCGACATGGGGTGGGCCTTGTCGCCGCGGATGCGCGGCGAAGCGGCGGCCGTCGTCGCCGCCGAGGCGGACCTCGATGCCGCAGTTGCACTCGCAGAGGATGCAGGCGGTCGGGTGCCAGGCGGCCTCGGTGGTGGTGGGCGCCGCTGCGGGTGCGGTCGCCTCGCTGGTCGTCATCGGCCTGTTCCCCCGGGCTCGTCGAACGGACGGGTCGACCGTAACCCGGGTTAGTTCACTAGTGCAACGCACTGCGGCTAGGGTGCGCTCGTGCGCTACGGACTCACGATCGACACGTCGCAGCCCCTGCCCCGGGTGGTCGATCAGGTGCAGCGGATGGCCGATGCCGGCTTCGCCTCGGCCAGCTCGTCGCAGATCTTCGGCTACGACGCCCTGACCATGCTCGCCGTCGTCGGCCAGAACGTCCCCGGCATCGAGCTCGCCACCGGTGTCGTGCCGACGTACCCGCGGCACCCGATCATGCTGGCGGCGCAGGCCCTCACCGTGCAGGCCGCCACCGGGGGGCGCCTGACCCTGGGCATCGGCCTGTCGCACCAGATCGTCATCGAGACCGTCTTCGGGCAGTCGTTCGACCACCCGCTCCGCCACATGCGCGAGTACCTGTCGATCCTGCTGCCCGTCCTCCGCGGCGAGGCCGCGTCGTTCCAGGGCGAGACGCTGTCGGGCACCACCTGGGGTCCCCTCGAGATCGACGCGCCGCCCCCGCCTGTCGTCGTCGCCGCCCTCGGGCCCAAGATGCTCGAGCTCGCGGGCACCGTGGCCGACGGCACCGCCACCTGGATGACCGGACCCGCGACCGTGCGCGACCACATCGTCCCCACGATCACCGCCGCGGCCGCGGCGGCCGGCCGACCTGCGCCCCGGGTCACGGTCGCCCTGCCGGTGTGCGTCACCGACGACGTCGACGCCGCCCGGGCCACCGCCGCCGAGGAGTTCGCGATCTACGGCACCTTGCCGTCGTACCGGGCCATGCTCGACCGCGAGAAGGCCGCCGGCCCGGGCGACGTGGCGATCGTGGGGGACGAGGCGACCGTGGCGGACCAGATCACCGCGCTCGACGTCGCGGGCGCCACCGAGGTGGTGGCGTCGATCTACGGCGACGCGGCCGAGCGCGACCGCACCTTCTCGCTGCTCGCCACTCTGGCGAAGGGGGCCCGGTGACCGCCGACATCGACGTCGACTTCGCCGGGGCCACCGCGGTGGCGCCCGCGAGCCCACGGGTCACGGCTCACCCCGACGGTCACGCCGCGTACCACCTCGCCATCGACCCGGGCTGGGTCATCGGCGACAAGCCCAACGGCGGCTACCTGCTGGCAGCGATGGCTCGCGCCGCCGTGGCCGAAGCCGCCACCATCGAGGGGCCCGCTCACCCGCATCCCGTCTCCGCGTCGGCCACGTACGTCTCCTCGCCCACGCCGGGCCCGGCCCGGGTCGAGGTCGAGGTCCTGCGCCGCGGCCGGCGGATGACGCAGGCCCGGGCCCGCCTCGTGCGTGACGGCGCCCCCTTCGTCGAGGCCACGTTCACGCTCGGCCGGATCGACGCCGCCACCGAGCCCTGGTGGAGCGAGGGGCCCGCCCCGACGATCCCGTCTCCTGGCGACTGCGTCGCGGTGGCCGGCGAGGCGCCCGGCGGCATCCGCCTGCCGATCATGGACCGCGTCGACATCCGGCTCGACCCCGCGACCACGGGGTTCCGCGTGGGCCGGCCCGGCGGGTCCGGAGAGCTGCGCGGCTGGCTCACGTTCCGCGACGGGCACACGCCCGATCCGGTGTCGCTGCTGTACGTGCTCGACGCCTTCCCGCCCGCCACGTTCGAGCTGGCGGCCACGGGCTGGGTGCCGACGCTGGCGCTGTCGGCCTACGTGCGGGCCGTCCCGGCGCCCGGCCCGCTGCTCGTCCGGCAGCGGGCCGTGCTCGTCGAGGCCGACCTGGTGGACGAGGTCTGCCACGTGTGGGACAGCCGCGGCCGCCTCGTCGCGCAGGCCACGCAGCTCGCCGGCATCCGCGTCGGCGACGCCGTCCCGGCGCGGCCGGAGGCGCGGCGCCGCCGGGAGACGCGGCGGAGCGGGTTGGAGGTGCGGCGCAGCCCACGCGTGGGGATTTGGCGGTCGACCCCCGGCCCGGCAGCGAGCCGCCTGGAGACGCGTCCAGGTGAAGCGCACCACGTTCGCCGAGTGGCCGTGCTCGGTCGCCCGCACGGTCGACCTGATCGGCGACTGGTGGACGCCACTCGTGCTGCGCGAGGCGTTCTGGGGCGTGCGCCGCTTCGACGACTTCCAGCGCAGCCTCGGCATCGGCCGGAACATCCTGACCCAGCGCCTCGGCCGGCTGGTCGACGAGGGGATGCTCGAGCGGCGGCCCTACCAGGAGCACCCCCCTCGCCACGAGTACGTCCTCACCGAGAAGGGGCGGGACTTCTTCCCCGTCATCGCCGCGCTCATGCGATGGGGAGACCGGTGGCTGGCGGGCGACGACGGGCCCCCGGTCGTGCTGCGGCACACGGCGTGCGACCACGACACCGACGCCCTCGTCGTGTGCTCGCACTGCCGCGAGCCGCTGACCGTGCGCGAGGTCAGCGGGCGATGGGGTCCGGGCGCGCCGGCCCGGCGTTCGGGCTGAGCCGGCCGACGTCCACGCGGGCGCGAGTGCCGGGGGCGGTCCGCGCCCCGCAGTCGGAGCACGCGACGTCGCCGCGTTAGGTTGCGCGGCATGGCGCTGCTGGGGTTCTCCCACGTCGGGGTGTGCTGCTCCGACCTCGACCGCTCGACCGCCTTCTACCGGGACGTCCTCGGCTTCCGCGAGCTGTTCACGGTCGAGCTCGGCCCCGAGGTGGCGGCCACGATGGAGATCGACGGCCGGTTCCGGTCCCGGATGCTGGCCCGCGACGACCTGCGCCTCGAGCTGCTCCAGTGGATCGAGCCGTCGGCGCGTGGCGACGGCGAGCGACGCCCGATGGACCACCTCGGCATGACCCACCTGTGCTTCCGGGTCGACGACGTCGACGAGCTCGGGGCCATGGCCGCGGCGGCCGCGGCGGCCGGCGGCGCCGTCCACCCGGCCACCCGCAGCGTGCAGGACGGCATGGGCATCGGCGGCGGCCCGGTCAAGACGATGTACCTCACCGACCCCGACGGCGTGCGCGTCGAGGTCATGTCGGGCACCCCCGACCTGGCCTCGCTGTAGCCGGGCGCCGCCGGCGTCCGCCCCTCGGGACGTGCGTCAGTGGTTGGCGTGCGCGTCGGACAACGCGGTCGCGCCCGCACCCTGCCACTCGTCGTGGCACGGGTCGTCCATGTCGAAGATGGCGCCGGTCGACTTGATGCACGGGTGCATCGGCGCGTGCACGTCGGCGATGTACTCGAGGTCGTCGACCAGCCACACGTGCAGCATGTAGTAGTCGTCGAGGTAGACGTTGACCCCGTTGCGGCTGGCGCAGGCCGAGTCGCTGATGTTGGGCGCCGATGCCACCGCAGTGGTGCGGTCGAGGCACAGGGTGGGGTGGTGGTGCCACCAGTCGTTGTTGCCGACGAAGCCCTCGGGCGGCAGCCCGGTGTCGGTGCGGACGTAGTACGACATGCCGACCAGCTGCGCCGTCGGGCCGTTGCCGTTGTACTGCAGGAACTCGGGCTGCGCGGGGTCGAACACGTCGTCGATGACGCTGTTCGGGATGATGGGGTTGAACCGGTCGAACGTGGGGTCGGCCAGCAGCTCGGGGGTGATCGACTGCAGCCCGTGGTGGGTGCCCATGCCGGGGATGAAGGCGAACGTGCTGCGGAAGCCGCCGTTCACCGCGTCCTGCAGGGTCGGGAACTGCAGGGCGTACGCCTTGGCCTTGTCGAGCTGGTTCCCGACCGTGACGCAGTCGTTGTACGACAGCGGGTCGCGGGTGGTGCCGGCGTACCAGTTGACGGTGCCCATGCCCGACAGCGTCACCGAGTTCGGCGCCACCGGGTCGCAGAACCACGGCACCGGATCGCCGTTCTCGCGCGCGGTCTTCGCCATGTTCCAGTACTCGCAGCCACTGGCCAGCAGCGCCATCGCCGCGACGAGCGCGACGACTCGCAGCCCGCGTCCGATCGACATGTGAGCCCCCTCCAGGTCCCCCCTGATGAGGACGTACCGTAGCCGGGCCGGGCGATCGGCGGCGCCGATCCGCGGCCCCGCGATGCGTGTCGCCGACGCGCCCCGATCCGACCCGATGCCTCCCGACGCCCACCGGCCCTTCACTGCCGACGACCTCGACCGCCTGGCCGAGGTCGCCGTCGCCGCGTGGCGGAAGGGCCTCGACCGTGACTGGTCCGCTCCGGCCGGCACGCTCGAGTGGAGCTGCCGCCGCACCGCCGACCATGCCGTCGACGCCGTGCTGGCGGTCGCGCTGTTCCTGGCGGCGCGGAAGGACGACGGCTATCCCGACTGGGGCTGGGGCGAGCTCACGATGGGGCCCGCGGCCCGGCCCGCGGACCTGGTCGAGGGCCTGGCGACCGTGGCCCGCGTCCTGTCGGCGGTCGTCCGGGCGGCCCCGCCCGACGCCCGCGCCGTGATCTGGCGCCGCCCCCGCCTCGAGGTGCGGGGGCCCGTCGACTTCGCGCCCCGCGGCGGGTTGGAGCTTGTCCTCCACGCTCACGACGTGGCCACCGGGCTGACGGTGCCGTTCGTCCCGCCCGCCGACGCCTGCGCCCGCCTGCGCGACCACACCCGCGGGTGGCCGCACTGGCGCAGCCCCGGGTGGTGCGCGCCGCCGACGACCGACGACCCGTGGCACGACCTGCTCGTCGGCTCGGGGCGAGCGCCCGCCGGGGAACGCACCGCCCCGTGAGACGCTCGGGGTCAGAGGGCGGCGAGGCGGGCGATGGCGGGGGAGGGGTCGACCGTGACCCGGGGCGACGTCGAGCGGCGGAGCTGGTCGGCCACCGCGACGCGGATCTCGTCGGCGGGTGCGGCGGGGTCGAGGGCGACGCCCGCGCCGGCCCGGACGAGCGCCCGGGCGTTGTCGGGCTGCTCGCGATCGAGCGGGAGCGCCACCATCGGCACCCCGTGGGCCAGGGCGTTGACGACCGAGCCGAGCCCCGCATGGGTCACGAGCAGGTCGGCGTGCGGCAGGACGGCGGCGTGCCGGACGTAGCCCGAGAGCGTCACGTTGCCCGCCACGGTGCCCAGGTCGACCGGGCCGATGGTGTCGGGCAGCGTCACGAATCCCCGCACCGGCAGATCCGCCAGCGCGGCCACGATCTGCCGCAGCACCGGGGCCTCCTGCGCCGGGTCGCCCGCGGTGCCCAGCGACACGACGACGAGCGGACCCGAGCCCGCCGGCGGGGCCCACCCCGCGTCCGGCCCCGGGCCCTCGAGCAGCGGGCCCGCGTACATCACGTTGGCCGGAGCCCGGCCGGGGGCGTCGAGCGCCCGCGGCGCCGCCACGAGCACCAGGTCGACGGCGTCCAGCAGGTCGGCCAGTGAGGCCAGCGGCGGCAGGCCGGCCGCCGTGCGGGCCGGGTTCAGCGCCTCGACCGGCCCGGCCATCCCCATCGGGTGGGGCACGCCGTCGGCCAGCAGCGCCAGGTAGAGGGTGTGGACCAGCGCCACCGTGGGTCGACCCACCCGCTCGGCGCCGCCGAGGGCGTCGGTGAGCATGTAGTCGACGACGATCACGTCGGGCGCATGGTCGCCGGCGGCGCGCACCACGTCGGCCGCACCGGGCAACCAGCCCTCGGGCGTGCCGACGAGGTCCACGCCGGCGCCGGCCAGTCGCCCCCGCAGGACGGCGGTGGCCACGGCCCGCACGGTGTGCCCGTCGGCGCGCAGCCTCTCGGCCAGGCAGAGGAACGGCCCCACGTTGCCCCCGCCGGCCCACATCACGAAGAGGTAGGACCGCGCCACGCCGGCATCTTCGCAGGCGGCGCCCCGGATCGCCGGGAACGTCGGCGCACCCTTGACGTGGGCCCGCCGTCCCTCTATAACCAAAGTGTTATGCAACAAGTCGGTTATGTAGAGGAGACCCAGCTCGACGCCATGTTCATGGCGCTCGCCGACCCGACGCGGCGGGCGATCATCCGTCGCCTGACCGAGGGCGAGGCCACGGTCACCGAGCTGGCCCGCCCGTTCGCCATGAGTCAGCCCGCCATCTCGAAGCACCTCAAGGTGCTCGAGCGGGCCGGCCTCGTGTCGCGCCGCCGCGACGCGCAGCGCCGGCCGTGCCGGCTCGAGGCCCGGCGCCTCCGGGCGGTGACCGACTGGCTCGAGGAGTACCGCCGCTACTGGGACGAGAGCTACCAGCGCCTCGACGACCTGCTCGACGAGATGGCGGCCGCCGAGGAAGACGCTGGCGAGGACGCGGTCGGCGACGACGGGGGCGGAGCGATGAGCCACGGCCGCGAGCGGCTGTCGGTCACGGCCCCGACGCCCCACGAGATCGTCCTCACCCGCGGCTTCGCCCACCCGCGCCGACGCGTGTTCGCCGCGCTCACGCAGCCCGAGCTGCTCGTGCGCTGGCATGGCGCCCAGGGCTGGCACCTCGTCGCCTGCGAGGTCGACCTGCGCCCCGGGGGCGCGTGGCGCTTCGTCTCCGAGGGCCCGGACGGCGAGACGATGGGCATGTCCGGCGAGTACGTCGTGGTCGATCCGCCGGGCCGCCTCGTCCACACCGAGGGCTTCGACGGGTCGGACGAGGACCACGCCGTCGTGACCACCGACCTCGCCGAGCGCGACGGGCACACGACCATGACCACCACCGTCCGCTACCCGTCGCAGCGGCAGCGCGACGCGATGCTCGCCACGAACATGGCGACCGGTGCGGGCGAGAGCTACGACCGCCTCGACGCGGTCCTGGCGGTCGCGTCCGACCCCGCGCCCTCTCCCGACTCCACGTCCGAATCCACCGTCAGCAGAAAGGTGCGGTGAACCGCATGTCCGAGAGCTCCGATCGTTACCGCAACGTGGCCGCCCAGTTCACCGAGCGGGTGAAGGAGGTGCCCGACGGCGCCTGGGCCAACCCTGCCCCGTGCGAGGGCTGGGACGCCCGCGACGTCGTGCGGCACCTGACCGACTGGCTGCCCGGCTACTTCTTCGACCGGTGGGGCGTCGAGCCCCGTCCCGCCCCGTCGGTCGACGACGACCCGTTCGGTGCCTGGCTGGCGGTCGACGGCGCCATCCAGGACGCGCTCGACGACCCCGCCGTCGCCGACAGCGAGCGCGACACGCCGATGGGCCCGTCCACGTTCGCTCAGCAGGTGGACATGATCTGCACGCCCGACGTGCTCATCCACACGTGGGACCTGGCCCGCGCCGCCGGGCTCGACGAGGCGCTCGACCCCGACGAGGTCGCCCGCAACGTCGCCGGGGTGGAGGGGATGCCCCCCGAGGTCGACCGGGCGATGCGCGACAGCGGGCACTACGGCCCTCGCGTCGAGGTGCCCGCCGACGCCGACGCGCAGACCCGGCTGCTGGCGTTCATGGGCCGCCGCGCGTAAGAGCGGGCGCGGTCGCCCGGCAACGGACGACAGAAACGACGGTTGACGATCTGCGAAGAACGTTTATTCTTCGGGTGTGACCGAGGTCTCAGCACCGCTCGACGACGGCGGTCCCGTCGCCGCCGACGCCCTGCGGGAGCGGCTGTTGCGGGCCGCCGCCGCGGTGTTCGCCCGGCAGGGATACGACGGCACGAAGATCATGGACATCGTCCGCGAGTCGGGGCTGTCGACCGGGGCCGTCTACGGGCGCTTCCGGTCGAAGAACGACCTGCTGCGCGAGGCGATCGTGACGCAGTCGGCCCGGACTGCCCGTGTGGGGCCCGAGGTCGACCGGGTGGCCGACCTCATCACCGCCGTCGCCACCCGCACCGCCGACCCGCTGTCCGACACCGAGGCGCTGCGGCTCGAGGCCTACGTCACCGCGCGGCGCGAGCCCGAGGTGGCCGCCGCCCTCGACGAGTCGTACCGCGTGTTCCGCCAGCGGCTGGCGCCCCTGGTCGACGAGGCGCAGGTCGACGGCACCGTGCGCGACGACGTCGACGCCGACGCCGTGCTGTTCCTCGTCCGCATCCTCAACCTGGGCCTGCTGCTGCACCGCGGCTCGGGCCTGCCCGGTCCCGACGCCGCCTCCTGGCAGGCGCTCGTCGACCGCATCGTGGCCAGCTTCGGCGCGCCGGACGCGACCGGTCCCGCCGGCGAGCCCCGTCCCGACCCCAGCCCCGACCCCGCGACACGCTCCCCGGAGGACACCCGATGACGGCGACCGAGCCGGCACCCGCACTGCCCGACCAGGACGAGGTCGACGCCACGATCAAGATCGTCCACGACCACGCGGACCGCATCTTCCTGTGGAACTACGACCGGTCGCGCACCCAGCTCGTGACGCTCTACAACAAGGCCATGAGCTCGCAGTGGAACAGCGTCACCGAGCTCGACTGGGACACCGACGTCGACCCCGAAGGCCTCGTCGACAAGAGCACGCCGCTCATGCAGCTCACCGCGGCGGCCCGCGAGGTCGACGGCTCGCCGATCAGGAACTGGGGCGACAAGGAGCTGACGGCGTTGGGCGTCGAGAGCTTCAAGGCCCAGCTCAGCCAGTTCATGCACGGTGAGCAGGGCGCCATGATGACCGCGGCCAAGATCGTCGAGACCGTGCCGTGGATCGACGCCAAGTACTACGCGGCCACGCAGACGATGGACGAGGCCCGCCACACCGAGGTGTTCGCCAAGTACCTGCACACCAAGCTGGGCGAGGCGTACCCGATGAGCCCGTTCCTCGAGGACCAGATCACGGCCCTCCTCGAGGACGAGCGATGGGACATCGCCTACCTCGGGATGCAGATCGTCATCGAGAGCCTGGCGCTCGCCGCCTTCGGCACGATGCTCCGCAACACCGAGGAGCCGTTGCTGAAGAAGCTGCTGCGCTACGTCATGTCGGACGAGGCCCGCCACGTGGCGTTCGGCGTGCTCAGCCTGGCCGAGTACTACCAGGGCCTGACCGAGGCGGAGCTGAAGGACCGCCAGGAGTTCCTGATCGAGAACACGCTGCGGAACCGGCTGCGCTCGACGACGCCCGAGATCTGGGAGCGCATGGGCGTGTCCGCCGAGGCCGTCTATCCCTGCATCCTCGAGGCGGCGGGCACCCTCAAGGTCAACCCGTACGCCGGTTTCCAGCGGGGCTTCTTCGCCAAGCTCGTCCCCAACGTCCGCAAGCTCGGCCTGCTCGACGCCAACGACGGCTACCTGCGTCGGGCGTGGGACGAGGCCGGGCTGCTCGAGTTCGAGTTCGCGGACGACACCGGCTCCGACTACGCCAGCTACGACGCCGTGGCGCAGGACCGCGCCGCCTCCGCCGCCTCGTGAGCGCCCGCACCCTGCGCGGTGCCGCCGCCCTGGTGGGCGTGGCGGATGCCGTCTCCCCGACCGGCGAGCTCGACACGTACGGTCGCGCCCTCGAGGTGGCGATGGTCCACGAGGCACTGGCCGACGCCGGTCTCACCCTCGACGACGTCGACGGCATCGCCTACGCCGGTGCGGCCGGAGGGTTCGCCGAGCACCTCGGCGTCCGCCCGCGGTACCTCGACGGGACGATGGTCGGCGGGTCGAGCTACCAGCTGCACGTCGAGCACGCGGCCGCCGCCATCGCCGCCGGGCTGTGCGACGTGGTCGTCGGCGTGTACGCCGCCACCCCCCGGTCCGACCGCAGGCGCCCGAACACCCCCATGCGCGGGATGCCGCCGGGGCCGAACCCTGCGTTCGAGTTCGAGCTGCCCTACGGCCTGCGCCTGCCGATGGGCGCCTACGCCCTGGCCGCCAGCCGCCACATGGCGGTGTACGGCACGACCTCCGCGCAGCTCGCCCAGATCGCGGTCGACACGCGGCGCTGGGCCTCGCTGAACCCCCGGGCCCGGTTCCGGGACCCGATCAGCGTCGACGACGTGCTGGCGTCGCCGATGATCGCCTCGCCGCTGCACCTGCTCGACTGCTGCCTGGTGACCGACGGCGCGGGGGCCTACGTGCTGACGTCGGCCGAGCGGGCGGCCGGCCTGCGCCGCCCGCCCGTCTACGTGCTCGGGGCGGCCACCGGCGGCACCCACCAGGCCATCACCGAGATGCCCGACCTGACCGTGACCGGGGGAGCGGTGTCCGGCCCGGCGGCGTTCGAGATGGCGGGCATCAAGCACGAGGACGTCGACCTGCTCATGGCCTACGACTCGTTCACGATCACCGCGCTGCTGCACCTCGAGGACCTGGGGTTCTGCGCCAAGGGCGAGGGCGGCGCGTTCGTCGAGGACGGCAAGCTCGGGCCCGGGGGGTCGCTCCCGACGAACACCAACGGCGGTGGGCTGTCGTACACCCATCCGGGGATGTACGGCATGTTCCTGCTGGTCGAGGCCGTCCGCCAGCTGCGCGGCGAGGCGGGCGACCGCCAGATCGCCGACCACCGCATCGCGGTGGCGCACGGCTCGGGTGGCGTGCTGTCGACGATGGGCACGGTGGTGCTCGGCACCGAGGAGACGCTTTGACGGAGACGACGTGGCCGAAGGTGTTCGAGCCGCCGGCGACCGATGAGAGCGCACCGTTCTGGGACGCCACCCGCGACCGGCGCCTCGTGCTGCCGTGGAGCACGGCCCGCGAGGTCCCGATGTGGTTCCCCCGCGCCGTCGATCCCTCGGCGCCCGACCGGCCGGTGGAGTGGCGCGAGGTCAGCGGCGAGGGGACCGTCTATGCCGCCAGCGTCCACCACAAGGTCGGGCCGGGCCGCGATCCGGCCGACGGACCCGTACGTGGTCGCACTGGTCGACCTGGCCGAGGGGGCGCGGATGATGGCCAACGTGGTCGACTGCCCACCCGACGAGGTGACCGTCGGCCTGCCGGTGCGGCTGGTCTGGCAGCCCCTGTCAGACGGGCGGCACCTGCCGCAGTTCGCGCCGGCCTGAGCGGCCGGTCACCGGTTGGACGACGACTGAGGGGGTTCCGTCCACATGAGCGTCGACATCGAGGACGTCACGGCCGACTACGACACCGCGGCCCGGGTGGGGATGGTGTCGGCCTACTGGGCGCGCCAGCAGCCCGACGTGGCCGCCGTCGTGTCGCCCCACGGCGACCGCACGTTCGCCGAGCTCAGCGCCAACGCCAACCGCCTGGCGCGGGCGTGGCGCCGGCGCGGCGTCGTGCCCGGCGACGCCGTGGCACTGATGGTGTCGAACCGGCCCGAGTTCGCCGAGGTCATCGCCGCCACGCAGCGGGCCGGACTCCGGGTGACGCCGATCAACTGGCACCTCACGGCCGACGAGGCCGCCTACATCGTCGGCGACTGCCAGGCCCGGGTGTTCGTGGCCGATGCCCGCTTCGCCGACGTGGCCGCGGCCGCCGCCGAGCGTTCCCCGCAGGCCACCGTGCGCCTGGCGGTCGGCGGTGCCGTGGACGGGTTCGAGGCGTACGACGAGGCCGTGGCCGCCGAGGACGGGTCCGACATCGACGACCCGCAGCTCGGCCGGTCGATGCTCTACACGTCGGGCACAACGGGCCGGCCCAAGGGCGTGCACCGCACCGAGCTGCCCCCGTCGTCGGGCATCGGCGCCCTGTTCGGCTACACGGCCGGCCGGTCGCGCCACCTGTGCACCGGCCCCCTGTACCACGCCGCCCCGCTGGCCTTCTCGCTCGCCATCCCGCTCAACGCCGGGTGTGGGGTCGTGCTGATGGACCGGTGGTCGCCCGAGGAGACGCTGCGCCTCGTCGCCGAGCACGGCATCACCCACGCGCACCTCGTGCCGACGATGTTCCACCGCCTGCTGCGGTTGCCCGACGAGGTGCGGGCGGCCGCCGACGTGTCGTCGCTCGAGAGCGTCCTGCACGGCGCCGCGCCCTGCCCCGTGGCGGTCAAGCAGGCGATCATCGAGTGGTGGGGGCCGGTGCTGATCGAGTACTACGCCGCCACCGAGGGCACGGGCACGTTCGTCACCAGTGCCGAATGGCTCGAGCATCCGGGGACCGTGGGCAGGACGCCGACCCCCGACCACATCCGCATCCTCGACCCCGTGTCGGACGAGCCCCTGCCGGCGGGCGAGGTGGGCACCGTCTACCTGAAGGCGCCGTCGGTGGGGCGCTTCGACTACTTCGGCGATCCCGACAAGACGGCCGGCAGCTACCGGGGCGACCACTACACGATGGGCGACGTCGGCTACCTCGACGAGGACGGCTACCTGTTCCTCACCGACCGCAGCGCCGACCTCATCATCACCGGCGGCGTCAACGTCTACCCGGCCGAGGTCGAGGCCGAGCTGCTGGCCCATCCCGACGTCGGCGACGCCGCGGTCATCGGCGTTCCCGACCCCGACTGGGGCGAGATCGTCGTGGCCGTGGTGGAGCCGCAGGCCGGGGTGACTCCGTCCGACGACCTGGCTGCGGCGCTGGTGGCGCACTGCCGGGCGACGCTGGCGCACTTCAAGTGCCCGCGGCGGGTGGACTTCACCGAAGCCTTGCCGCGGACCGACAGTGGCAAGCTCTACAAGCGCCGGCTCCGGGAGGACTACCGCGCCGGCGCCGAGAGTTCACCGTGACGGGGTTCACAGGCAAAGGTTCCGGCGAGTAAGTTTTCTCTTGACCGCGGGCCAGTTTCGGGAGAGCACACTGTGACAGCGAGCGACGAGACCGCATCGGCCGAGGAGCCTGACACCCCGAGCGCCGACCTCGCCCCGGCCGCCGGCGAGGCGCCCCCCGCCGACGGGGTCGTTCCGGGCGTGCTCAAGGTCGCCGCCCTCGCGTCGATCGGGGCCGGCGCCATCCACGCCACCGCAGCCGGAGCGCACAGCGAACACCGATCGGCCGTCGTGGCCTTCGTCCTCATCGCCGTGGCCCAGATCGGCTGGGGCGTGTGGGCCTTCGGGCGCTCCGGCCGGCTCGTCGCCGTCGTGGGCGCGGCCGTGAACGCCGCCGCCATCGGCGGCTGGGTCCTGGCCAAGACCAGCGGCATCGGCTTCGTCACCGGGCTCGACGTCAAGGAGAGCCCTCAGTTCGCCGACACGCTCGCCGCGGCCCTGGCCCTCGTCGCCGTGCTGGGGGCCGTCGCCGTGCTGGCCGGCCGGCTCTCGCTGACCGCGGGACCCCACCCCGCACTGGTGGCCGTGGGGGCCGTGGCCGTGGTGGCCCTGTCCATCCCGGGGATGGTCCGCACCGGCAGCCACTCGCACGAAGGTGGCCACGGCGACACCGAGACGGCCGACGGGCACGACCACGGCGACGCCGCCGCGCACGCCGACCAGGCGGCGGCCACCCCGGCCAAGCCGTACGACGCGACCCTGCCGGTCGACCTCGGGGGCACGCCGGGCGTGACGCCCGAGCAGCAGGCCGAGGCCGAGGACCTGGTCACCATCTCGCTCGAAAAGCTTCCCCAGTTCGCGGACATCCCGACGATCGAGGCCATGGGCTACCACTCGATCGGTGACGCCATCACGGGCAACGAGCACTTCATGAAGTGGGACCTCATCGACGACGGCCGGGTGCTCGACCCCGACTACCCCGAGTCGCTCGTGTTCGACGTCGACCGCGCGACCGGCCAGAAGACGCTCTCCGCCGCCATGTTCATGGCCGACCCCGACGACACCCTCGACTCGGTGCCGGACGTCGGTGGCGAGCTGGTCCAGTGGCACATCCACGACAACCTCTGCTACGCGGGCGAGCCCGGCGCGTGGCGGGTGGCCGGCGTGGCGCCGCCCGACCAGGAGTGCCGACCCGGTACCACCCGCCTGAGCGACAACCCGGTCCCGATGGTCCACGTGTGGATCCGCCCGCACCCGTGCGGCCCCTTCGCCGCTCTCGAGGGCGTCGGCGCCGGCCAGATCTCGGCGGACGAGCAGCGGCTCTGCGACCACGCTCACGGCGCATAGTGACCGCCTGAGCGGCCCGACCCGACCACGAGCCCCGGCCCCGGCCGGGGCTCGTCCGCGCCCGCGGGCCTCGCCACCTGCGCCGCGTGTCGGGGCGCCCGCGGCGGGGTACGGAGGGGTATCCACACCGACACGCTGATCCTCCCGCGCGCCCCGGCACCGGTTCCGACCCCGGCGCGGCCCTCGGCCCTGCAGCCGCCCGCCGAGGAGCCAGTCGCCGACGAGCCTGTGGCCGAGGAGCCCGCGCCCGACGAGGCGGGCCGACGACGTCACCGCACCGACGCCCTCGACCGACTGCGCGGCGGGGCCCTCGTCGCCATGCTGGTGCACCACCTCGTCGACTGGGCGACCGGCGATGCCCGGGCGGTGTTGCCCGGCTGGCGGACCTTCACGGTGACGGACGCCGCGGCGGTGATGTTCTTCGTCGCCGCGGGAGCGTCGATGTCCCTGTTCGTCGCCAGCCGGCGCCGGCGCGGGATGCCGCGGTACCGGGTGGGCGCGCAGGTCCTCCGCCGCTACGGCCTCCTGGTGCCCGTGGGCGTGGCGCTCGACTGGCTGCTGTGGCGGGACCCGCTGATGTGCGGCGTGCTCGAGGTGCTCGGCGTCGTCGTGGTGCTCGGCGCGGTCATCGCCGCGGTGCTGCCGGTGCGGGTCCTCCCGCCGGCCGCCGCGGCCGTCGTGTGGGCGGGCGTGTGGTCGGAGCAGGCGGTCGGCGGGCGCACGGACTGGTGGTCGAGCGAGCTGATCGGCGGGAAGTTCCCGCTCGTCACCTACCTCGGGTTCGTCCTGGTCGGCGTGGCGGTGGTGCGGTGCGGGTGGCACGACCGGCGGCGGGCCGTGACCACGGCCGCCGGAGTGGCGACGGTCGCCACGTACGCGCTCGTGGCCGGCGGGCTCGTTCCCGCCCGGTACCCCGGAGACGTCCACTTCGTCGTTCCGGGGCTCGCCGTCACCGTCGTCGTGTACGCGCTCGCCCAGCTGCGCTGGGCGTCGGTGCTCGCCGGGCTCGACCGCGTGGTGCGGGAGGCGGCGTCGCACACCCTCGGCATCTTCGTGGCGCACTACGTCCTGTATGCGCTGCTCCGCAGGGCGGGCGTGCTCGGCGAGGTGCCGGGCTCGGTGGCGGTGCCGGCCGCCGTCGTGGTGACGGTGGCCGTCTGCCTGGCGGCGCCCCACGTCCCGCAGCCGGGGTGGTCGCTGCGCACGGGGCGCCGCGTGCCGAGAGCGGTGGCGGTCAGGACGGGCGTTCGTACGGTTCGACCAGCACCCGGACGGCCCGCGCCAGCTCCGCGTTGACCTGGTCGAAGTCGATGCGACCGTTGGCCCACGCCACCAGCGCCGAGTACCAGACGTGGCCGAGCACGGCCAGGATGTCGGACTGGGTGTGCGGGTCGAGGTCGGACAGGATGCCCGACGCCATCGACTCGATCTGGCGCTGGACCTCGGCCGCGCTCTGCTGCACCCCCGGGTCGGACGACGACAGGGCGCGCACGAGCGCGGCGCTGAGCTTCGGCTGCCGGGCCATCGCCCGGCACGCCCGGGACAGCACGTCGACGAGCTGCTCGGCCGCGGTGTCGCCCTTCGGCGGCGACTGGGCGACCCGCCCCTGCAGCTTGGTGGTCCACTCGGTCATGGCCGCGGCCAGCAGGTGGTCCTTGGACGAGAAGTAGCGGTAGATGGTGGCCAGCGAGACGTTGGCGATGGCCGAGACGTCCCGCATCTGCACCGCCTCGTACCCGCGCTCGGCGCCCAGCTCGAAGGCGGCGTCGATGACGCGCCGGCGGCGCTCGCGCTGGTCGCCGTTGGCGCTGCGCCAGGCGACGCCCTCGCCGTCGAGCTCGCGGGGAACGCTGGTCACGGCGGCGCAGTCTAGAACCGGTTCTCGGTCGGGACCGCGAGACCGGGGCCGGTACCCTCGCCACCCATGTCCGACCCCGGCACCGGCACCGAGCGAGAGATCGGGACCCCGGTTTCCCTCTGCACCCCCCACGGGCGCCTGAACCCCGAGGCCGTGGGCTGGTCGCGCCGGCCGCTCCACGACTGTGCGCTGCCCGGTACGTGGGGCCGGCGCAAGCGCTGGGACTTCTGGGGCGTCACCGGCCCGGGCTTCGCTTTCAACCTCGTCTACGCGGACGTCGACTACGTGGGCATCGCGGACGTGTGGTTCCACGACTTCGGCGCCGGGGCCACCGCCTCCCGGTCTGTCCCGGTACCCCTGGCGCGGGGGGTCATGCTGCCGACGACGGTGGCAGGTGGGGACATGCGGTTCGCGCACCGCGGCCTGGCGATCGCCATCGTCGAGGAGGACGACGGGACGCGCCTGCGGGCCGAGTTCGCGGCCGGCGCCGGCGACGAGGGCCGCTTCGCGGCCGACGTCCTGGTGCGCCGGCCGCCCCGGCACGAGTCGCTGAGCGTGGTCATCCCCTGGAGCGACAAGCGCTTCCAGTTCACCAACAAGGACGTGGGGCGGCCGGCCGAGGGGACGATCTCATGGGGCGACCGCAGCTACGTCCTGGCCGAGGGGACGTCGTGGGGCACGCTCGACTTCGGCCGGGGCAAGTGGCCGTACCGCACCCACTGGAACTGGGGTGCGGGCGCAGGAATGGTCTCGACGGTCGGCGGCGAGATGGCCGTGGGCGTCCAGCTCGGGGGCAAGTGGACCGACGGCACGGGCATGACCGAGAACGCGTTGTGCGTCGACGGCCGGCTGTCGAAGCTGTCCGAGGAGCTGGTGTGGGCCTACGACACCACCGACTGGCTGCGGCCGTGGACGATCCGCACGCCCGCGTCCGACCGCGTCGACCTGACCTTCACCCCGTTCCACGACAAGCGCACCCGGCTGCAGGCGGGCGTCGCCGCTCAGTCGGTCGACCAGTGCTTCGGCACGTACTCGGGCACGATCGTCCCCGACGGCGGGCCGCCGCTCGCGCTCGACGGCCTGGTCGGCTGGGCCGAGGAGGCCAGCTGGCGCTGGTGAACGTCAGGCGGGGGTGAGCCGGACCGGCAGGTGCTTGATGCCCCCGATGAAGTTGGAGCGCAGACGGTCGGGCTCGCCCAGCGACTCGAGGACCGGCACCCGGGCGGCCAGCTCCTGGAACAGAAGCTTGATCTCCAGGCGCGCCAGCTGGGCGCCGAGGCAGAAGTGTGGGCCGCCGCCGCCGAAGGCGATGTGCGGGTTGGGGTCGCGGGTGATGTCGAAGCGGAACGGCTCGTCGAACACCGACTCGTCGCGGTTGGCCGAGATGTACCAGAGGCTGATCTTGTCGCCCTCGCGGATGAGCTGGCCCCCGAGCTCGATGTCGCGGGTGCAGTTGCGGCGGAAGAACATCACCGGCGACGCCCAGCGCAGGATCTCCTCGACCGCGCCGCCGATGTACCGGTCGGGATCGGACACCAGCAGCGCCCACTGGTCGGGGTGGTCGAGGAAGGCGTTCATGCCGTGGGCGATGGCGTTGCGCGTGGTCTCGTTCCCCGCCACGGACAGCAGCATGAAGAACAGGTTGAAGTCCATCTCGGTCAGCGAGTCGCCCTCGACCTCGGCGTCGAGCAGCGTGGTCACGATGTCGGGCTGCGGGTCGGCGCGGCGCTTCTCGGCCAGCGCCTGCGCGTACATGAACATCTCGACCTGCGCTTCCATGACCTCGGCGTCGGCCACGCGGTACTCGGGGTCGTCGGCGCCGATCATGCGGTTCGACCAGTCGAAGAGCTTGAACCGGTCCTCGCTGGGCACGCCGAGCAGCTCGGCGATGACCTCGAGCGGCAGCTCCGCCGCCACGTCGACGACGAAGTCGCAGTCGCGCTTGGCGATGGCGTCGTCGACGATGCGGATCGTGAGGTCGCGGAGGTGCTCCTCGAGGGCGGCGATCATGCGCGGCGTGAACCCGCGATTGACCAGCTTGCGGTAGCGCGTGTGCCGCGGCGGGTCCATGAACAGCATCATCTCGCCGGCCATCTCCTGGCCCTCGATGGGGGCGACGGGCCCCTCGAGCGTGACGACACCGCCGCGCTCCTGGGCCGACGAGAACGACGCCGCGTCGCGGTTGGCGGCCACGATGTCGTCGTAGCGGGTGATGACCCAGAAGCCGTCGCCCCCGGGCTCGTCGTGGTGGAAGACGGGCGCGTTGGCCCGCAGCCAGCTGAACCACTCGTGCGGGATGCCCTCGGTGAACCGATCCCGGTTCAGCAGGTCGATCTCGGCGACGTCCACGGCTGGCCCCCTTGTTCGGTCCGGTCCTCCACCATGCCCGCGACGCGCGGGCCGGCGCTCGCTACTTCCCTGTGAACTGGGGCGTCCGCTTCTCCATGAACGCAAGTGGACCCTCGCGGGCGTCGTCGCTGGCGAAGACGGCCATGCCGATCTGCGAGTCGATGCGCATCGCCTCGCGCTCGGTGACCCCCTCGGTCGCCCGCAGCGCCTGCAGCACCGCCTGGACGGCGACCGGCCCGTTGGCGGCGATGGTCGCGGCCACCTCGCGGGCCCGGTCGAGGGCGGTGCCCTCGGGCACGACCTCGCCGATCAATCCGATGCGCTGGGCCTCGGCCGCGCTGAGGTGGCGGCCCGTGAGCAGGATGTCGGCCGCGAGCGCGTAGGGGATCTGCCGGCGCAGGCGGACGACCGATCCTCCGAGCGGGTACAGCCCCCAGCGCACTTCGGATACGCCGAACCGGGCGCCCTCGCCCGCGATGCGGATGTCGGTCGCCTGCAGGATCTCGGTGCCCCCGGCGACGGCCGGGCCCTCGACGGCGGCGATGAGCGGCTTGTCCAGCAGGAAGCCCTTGAGCAGGGGTTTGAGCACCCCGTCCGCGATGTCGGAGATCGTCGTGTCGCCCGTGCCCTCGTCACCGGCGGCGAATGCGTCGCCTGGCGCCAGCTCGGTCATGGCCTCGAGGTCGGCGCCCGCACAGAACGCTCCCCCGGCGCCGGTGAGGACGACCACCCGGATCTCGGGGTTGCTGTTCGCCTCGTCCCACGCGGCGGACATGCCGTCCATCATCTCGAGCGACAACGCGTTCCGCTTGTCCGGACGGTTCATCGTGACGACGAGGACGTGCCCGTCCCGCTCGGTGAGCAGGTGCCCCTCCGGTCCCCCCTGTGACATGCGCGGCAGTAGAACACATTCTCGTTTTCCCCACAACCGGCGGCCGCGCCGCATCGTCCCGGGCTCGGCCCGGCCACGGGTCACAGCTCGGAGAACGGCCGCGCGTAGCGGAACGGTCCGCCGATCGCAGGGTCGAAGGCCGCCAGGGGGCGCACCTGGAAGTAGGCGCCCCACGTGGGGTCGGGGGCGTCGATGCCGAGATCGGCGGCGGGGCGGAAGCCGAAGCGCCCGTAGTACGCCGGCTCGCCGAGGAGGGCGACGAGCGGCTCGTCGCGCGCGTCCGCCGCGCCGAGGACGGCGTGCATGAGGGCGGTGCCACTGCCGCAGCCCTGGGAGGCCGGCACGACGCCGAGCGGTCCGAGGCCGAGCACGGGCACATCGCCCCGGCCGGCACCCGCGGCAACCCAGCCGCGCGTGCACACCACGTGGCCGACGACGACGTCGTCGACGACCGCCAGCAACGACAGCCGGGGGAGCCATCCCTCGTCGGCGCGCAGGGCGTCGACCAGCGCCGCCTCGACCGGGACGCCCCCGGCGTCGTCGGACGCGGTGAAGGCGGCGGCGTGGACGGCGCGGATGGCGTCGGCATCGGTCGTGTCACCGTGCCGTTCGGGACGGATGATCACTCGGGGGAGTGTCGCCGCTGGCGCCCGCCCGGCCCAGCCGGTTCCGGTCCGCCAAGATCACCGGGTGCCCGCGTGGACTTGTCCCGAGTGCCGGCGCCAGTTCGGCCGCCGCCGGCAGCCGCACGAGTGCGCGCCGGCGATGTCCCTCGACGACTACTTCTCCACCGGACCCGAGCGCGAGCGGCCGATCTTCGAGGCCGTCATGGCGCACCTCGACACGGTCGGGCCCGTGCACGTCGAGCCGGTGTCGGTGGGCATCTTCCTCAAGCGCGCACGCGGCTTCGCCGAGCTGCGCCCGAAGGTGCGTTGGGTCGCGCTGTCGTTCGAGCTGCCGCACCCGGTGGACAGCCCGAAGATCGCCCGCCGGATGCGGGGGAGCGGCGAGAAGACCTGGTTCGTGGTCAACCTCCACGGTCCCGAGGACGTCGACGACGACGTCCGCAGCTGGTTGAGCGAGGCCTACCTCTGCTCGCCCGAGTGACCGTGCGGGTCGGCGGCATCGGTGGCGCCGTCGTCCCCGTCGTCGGGCGGCGCGGGCGCCTCGGGTGCGGGCGCGTCGGCGGCGCTCGGCCCGCGGCGGAACAGGCCGCCGATGCTCCGCATGATCCGGGCCACGGGGTCGGGGAAGATGCCGGGCTCGCCCTCGACGATCGTGCGGATCACGTGACGAGCCTCCCACGTGTCCCCTCGCCGTGCTTGACTCCCGGCCATGCCCGAGGCGAACCAGGCCGAGACGACGGAGGCGGGGAGCAGCCCGCGGATCGTCCACGTCGACGACGTCGAGTGGCAGGAGGTCCGCCGGCAGCAGCACGGGCCCGAGCCGGACCGCACGGCCTCGGTGTACGAGAAGTGGCTCGACACCGAGGGCGGGTTCCTCTCGCTGTACGCCCGGTGGGACCCCGGCATGATGGTCCAGCCCCATGGCCACAACAGCGACCACGTCGTCTTCGTCCTCGAAGGCTCGATGACGTGCGGTGACGTCGAGTGCCGGCCCGGCACACACATCGCGCTCGACAGGGGTGACGACTTCGGGCCGTTCGTGGCGGGGCCCGAGGGCGTCGTGCTGTTCGAGGTGATGATGGGCGACCCCCGGTCGTTCCCCGCCCGCCAGGACGAGTGGCACGCCCGGCTGGCCGAGCGGGACGTCCGCCTGTTGCCGAACCCTCCCGTCGTCATCCCGGGTGGGCTCGAGGACACCCGCAACTGAGCTCGGCGAGGCGCACAGGCGGTTGCCGACCCCGGCGTCGCGGCGACGGCCGCCGCCCCTGCCTGGAAGGGACGGACGGCCGTCGACCGTGTCGCCCGACCGCCGTCGAGCCGGAGCCCGGGCGGCGCGGACCTCAGGAGCTCACACGGGGCAGGTCGACCGGTACTCGGCGACCAGGCCGCCCGTCGGCCCCGGGCAGATGAACTGGCTGTAGCGGGTGTCGTTGTCGAGGAAGCGCTTCATCCATGACAGCGTCGCCCTGGCCTGCTCGTTGTTGAACACGTTCCCGAGGAAGTGGGTGCCCGAGCTGACCTCGAGGTACGCCTTCTCGGTCGTGGTCGGGAGCTGGCCGTAGAAGACCTCGGCGTTCGAGCCCGGCGGGGCGATGAAATCGTCGGACACGCCGACCTGCATGCTCGGCACGCGCACGCCCGAGAAGTTCGGGGCGAGGAACCACGGCTGCAGGGGCACGATCGCCTTGAGGTTCGGTTGCGTGTTGCGCCGCGCCAGCTCGAGCGTGGCGCCCCCGCCCATCGAGTGGCCGATGGCGCCGAGCCGGCTCGGGTCGATCCGGCTGCGGATCGCCGACGGGCTCGACCCCTTGAGCCAGTTGAGGGCCGCGTTGAGCTGGGTGGCGCGCGACTCGGGGTTGTCGAACCCGCTGAACGGCTCGAGGGTCATCACCACGAAGCCGTTCGACGCCAGGAACGGTCCGGTCCACGCGACGAACGACTCGGGCGACACGAAGCCGGGGATCACCGCGATGGCGCCGTACGTGTTCGCCTCGTTCGGGTAGTAGACGGTGCCCCGGTTGAAGCCGAGCGCCGAGCTGCCGGTGATGGCGACCCTGGTGTGCTGGAACGGCCCCGTCGGGCTGATGACGCTGGCGGCGGTGGGTGCCGGGCCCCGTTGGTAGGGGTTGGTCTGGGCGCCGCCCACCGACGGCGTGGCGACGAGCGCGCCGAGCGCCAGGGCAACGGCGGCGAGCGCGCCGCCGATCCCCGATCTCTTCGTCCTCATGGTGTCCCCTCTCGTTGACCAGCGCAGTTGACGCTGACCGCGTATGCGGGGCCCAGTATTGACCTATCCGTCGGTAGTCGTCAACGAGGAGCGGTGGAACGGGGTGGGCGCTGGGCCACGAGAACGCGTTCTCCCTACACTGGCCCCGACGGCCGCGGCCCCGACGGCGGCCGAGGAGGGGAACCGATGACCGCAGCGACCGCCGAGCACTACACGATCATCTCGGCCGACTGTCACGCCGGGGGGAGCCACAAGCAGTACCGCGAGTACCTCGACCCCCGGTACCTCGACGACTTCGACGCCTGGCGCGACAAGTACAAGAACCCCTTCCGCGACCTCGGCGACACCCGTCGCTATCGCAACTGGGACAACGAGATGCGCAACGGCCAGCAGGAGGCCGACGGCATCGTCGGCGAGGTCGTGTTCCCCAACACCGTCCCGCCGTTCTTCCCCAACTTCGTCCTGTTCGCCCAGCCGCCCAAGCCCGACGAGTACGAGCATCGGCTGGCCGGCATCCGGGCCCACAACCGCTGGCTCGTCGACTGGTGCGGCGAGTTCCCGGAGCGCCGCGCCGGCATCGGGCAGATCTTCCTCAACGACGTCGACGACGCCCTCGAGGACGTGCGGTTCATCAAGGAGAACGGCCTCCGGGGCGGCCTCCTCCTGCCCAACATCTCGCCCGACGTCACCTGGGTGAAGCCGCTGTACGACCCGATCTACGACCGGCTGTGGGCCGAGATCGAGGAGCTGGGGCTCCCGGTCAACGTGCACGGCGGCACGGGCGTGCCGAACTACGGCCCGTACCCCGTGTCGATGCTGCTCTACATCAACGAGGTGCCCTTCTACTCGCAGCGGCCCCTGGTGCAGTTCATCCTGTCGGGCATCTTCGAGCGGTTTCCCCGCATGAAGTTCGTCGTGACCGAGAGCGGGTGCGCCTGGGTGCCGCCGCTCCTCAAGCGCCTCGACCGGGTGCTCGACCGCATCCGGAAGACGGGCGCCACCGGCGAGATCCGCTACGGCGACGAGCACGTGTTGCCGAAGTCGGCCACCGAGTACTTCCACCAGAACGTGTGGATGGGCGTCAGCCAGCCCGGTCCCGCCGACGCCGCCGCCCGCCACCAGATCGGGCTCGACAAGTTCATGTGGGGCAGCGACTACCCCCACGACGAGGGCACCGAGCCGTTCACCCGAGAGCACCTGCGGGCCCTGTTCCACGACACCGACCCCGCCGAGCTGCGGCGGCTCCTGGCCGGCAACGCCGCCGAGCTCTACGAGTTCGACCTGGCCGCCCTCCAGCCGCTCGCCGAGAAGTACGGGCCGACGGTGGACGAGCTCAAGGTGCCGCTCACCGACATGCCGCCCGAGCCCAACGAGGCGCTCCTCAACTCGGTCGGGGAGTGGCTGTGAGCGAGCAGTCCTACGGGGCCGCCGCGCAGCCCGAGCCGCCGTCCTCGCCATCGACCAACGGGGGCGAGGCCACCAACGCCGCCGGCGAACCCCTGGTGCTGATCGACGATCCCGCCCCCGGGGTCCGGCGGGTCACGCTCAACCGCCCCGAGAAGCGCAACGCCCTCAACAACCCGCTGCGCGGCGCCCTCCTCGCCGCCCTGCGGCAGGCCGACGGCGACGACGCCGTGCGGGTCACGATCGTGCGCGGCGCCGGCACGTGCTTCTCGGCCGGCTACGACCTGGGCGGCGGCAACGAGGGGACGACGCTGCCGTTCTTCACCGCCGCGGGTGAGGGCCAGTGGCCCCGGCACGTCACCGAGGGGTGGATGTCGATCTGGGACCTGGCCAAGCCGGTCATCGCCCAGGTGCACGGCTACTGCCTGGCCGGCGGGTCCGAGCTGGCCACCGGGTGCGACCTCGTGTACGTGGCCGAGGACGCCAAGATCGGCTACCCGGCGGTGCGGTTCGGCACGCCCGACATGCAGTTCCACGCCTGGTTCATGGGCATGCGGGCGGCGATGGAGATGATGATCACCGGCGACTCGATCTCGGGCGTCGAGGCGGCCCGCCTGGGCTGGGCCAACAAGGCGTACCCGATCGCCGAGCTGGACGAGCACGTGATCGCCGTGGCCGAGCGCGTGGCCATGGTGCCGCCCGACATCGTGCAGCTCAACAAGCGCACGGTGCACCGGGCGATGGACGTGATGGGCCTGCGGGCCGCCATCCGGTCGGGCACCGAGCTGTGCTCGCTGGCCATCCACCAGGAGAGCTTCAAGGCCTTCATCGCCGATGCCCAGGAGCACGGGCTCACGGCCGCCCTCTCGGCGCGCGACCGCCCGTTCGGCGACTACCGCACCACCGAACCCCACCCCCGGCGCGACCCGAGGCAATAGAGCCGCGGCCGCGACCTGTTGCCTCGGCCTCGATCGCCTCGGGTCCTGGTCGCCGATCGCCCACCCGGCCGGCGGCCGGCGCGCCGGTAGCGTCTCGGGCGCATGGCCCGGTTGCTGATCGTCCACCACACGCCCTCGCCGGCGCTGCACACGCTCTTCGAGGCGGTGCGTTCGGGCGCCACCGATCCGCAGATCACCGGGGTCGAGGTGGTCGCCCGCCCGGCGCTGGTGGCCACGGCCACCGACGTGCTCGAGGCCGACGGCTACGTGCTGGGCACCCCCGCCAACCTGGGCTACATCTCCGGCGCGCTCAAGCACTTCTTCGACACGATCTACTACCCGTGCCTCGACGCCACCGTCGGTCGGCCGTTCGGCGTCTACGTGCACGGCAACGACGACACCGCCGGCGCCCTCCGGGCGATCGACAAGATCACCACCGGGCTGCGCTGGGTCGCCGCCCAGGCGCCGGTGTCGGTGGTCGGGTCGCCCACGACGCAGGACCGCGACGCGTGCTGGGAGCTGGGGGCGGCCCTCGCCGCCGGGCTCATGCCCGACGCGTGACCACGAGCATCGTGCAGTCCAGGGGCGGGCGTGGCGTGAAGGCCTTCCGGGGAACCGGTCGCCCCACGCCCACGTCGTAGTCCCGGGCCCAGCGTCCGGCCCCGGGGGCGCGCCCGCCGGCCCAGCGCTGTGCCGCGCGCCGCTCCAGCACGAGGTCGGCGCGGACGAGGCGCGAGCCCGGGGCGAGCAGGCGACCGAGCACGCGGCTGGTCACCGCGAACGGGGGGTTGGCGACGACTCGGAACGGCCGGCGCGGCAGGCGCAGGTCGGCGGCGTCGGCGCGGACGACCGTGACGTCGTCGTCGGCGAAGCGGGCGCGCAGCGCCGCCACCCGCTGGGGGTGCAGCTCGATGGCGACGACGCGCGCGCCCGCCGCCACCAGCGGCGCGGTCACCGCGCCGGTGCCGGCGCCGATGTCGAGGACGAGATCGCCGGGGCGGACGCCCGCGTCAGCGACGACCCGCTCGGCCCACGTCGGCGCGAGTCGGTGCCAGCCCCACCGGACGTTCCCGGAGGCGGGCACGGAGCACCATCACGCATGTCGCAGACATGCGTCCCACGGTAGGGAGCGGGTGGTCGAGGCCCAAGCGGATTACCGGTCGGCGACGCCCCGGAACTCACGGGCGTCGCACGCGCGCCCGCCGCAAGACTCGCAGCATGGCCGACGACCGCCCGGTGACCGACGACCGCGATCCCGCCGAGGTGGTGACGGGCATGGTCGACCACGTTCTGGCGCTGGTCGACAGCTGGACGGCGTGGGACGGCGCGCCACGCGGCGTCGACGACCGTGTCTACACCCCCCACAAGGCGGTGCGGCGGGTCGCCGATCACATGGTGGACCACCTGGCCGAGGTCGAGGCCCGCCTGGCCGGCGAGCCCACGGTCCCCGACCACTGGCACGCGTCGGCGATCACCACCGCGTCGGATCTGGCGCGGTTCACCGCCGAGGACCGCGACGAGGCGCACAGCCGGCTGGCGCGCCTGGCGCTCGTCTGGCGCGTGCGCCTGCACTCGCTCGACCGCGAGCGGCTCGACCGGCGGGAGGGCGACGCGTGGACGATCCGCGAGGTGGCGTTCCACCTCGCCGAGTCGTCCTACTACGCCGACGCGGTCGGCGACCTCAGCGCCGGAACGCCGTGATCACCTCGGCGAAGCGGGCGAGTGGCTCGGAGGACGTCAGCTCGGGGAAGTTGACGATCATCCTGTCGACGCCTGCCTCGGCGTAGGCCCGGTACCGGCCGACGTGGTCCTCGACCGTCGGTGCGTCGGCCGTGGACAGCACCGTGACCGTGATGTCGGCCGGGTCCCGCCCGACGTCGTCGCAGTGGCGGTGCAGCACGTCGATCTTCCGCCGCACGGTGTCGGCGTCGCCGAACACGTTGCACGCATCGGCGTGCTGCGCCACGAGCCGCAGGGTCCGCCGCTCGCCGGAGCCACCGACCAGGATCGGCACGTGCTCCTGCAACGGACGCGGGTAGCAGACCGCCTCGGCGACCTCGATCGTCCGGCCCGAGTACGCCGGCGCGCCCTTGCCCCACATGAGCGGCAGCAGCTCGAGGGCGTCCTCCAGCTGCGCGTAGCGGTCGGCCAGCGGGGGGAACGGCCAGCCGTAGGCCCGGTGCTCGCGCTCGAACCAGGCGGCGCCGATGCCGCACACGGCCCGCCCGCCGGAGAGCACGTCGAGCGTGGCGACGATCTTGGCCAGGTGGGCGATGTTCCGGTAGGTGACGCCGGTGACGAGCGTGCCGAGCGTCGCCGTCTCGGTGCGGGCGGCCAGGAAGGCGAGCGTGGTCCAGCTCTCGAGCATGTCCTCCCAGTGCGGGCCGACCTGGGGGATCTGCAGGAAGTGGTCCATGACCCACAGGCTCGTGAAGCCGGCGTCCTCCGCGGCCGTGGCGACCTCGGTCAGCCGCCCCCGGGTCTCGGCGGGGCCGCCCGGAAACGCGAACCGGGGGATCTGCAGTCCGAACTCGAGGGGCATCGGTGAGTCCTCCTGGCGGGCGGCCGCCGCCGGGGCGGCGACCAGGTCGGGGGCGACGACCGCGACGTCACCCGGTGCGTGGACGGCGGCGAACCCGTCGTCGCCCAGGGCGTCCCGCACGTCGGGCCACCGGGCGAGCATCGACGCCATCACGCTGGTGGGGATCGAGCGGTCCCGGGCGCGGTTGCGGGCCCGGCACGTGGCGTCGTCGGTGTCGAACACCACCGCCACGCTGGGCCGGCCGACGTCGGCGGCGGCCTGCATCCAGCGCCGCCGGCGCTTGGCGTCGGTGCCGAGCGAGTCGACGACCGTCGTCAGGCCGCGCCGCAGGCGGCGCTGGACGACGAGGTCGAGCACGTCGAAGGCGTCCTTCGAGGCCCGCTGGTCGTGCTCGATCCGTGCCGACGACCGCCCGCAGCGCGTCGGACGACACGATCTGATGGGGCGGGAACTGCTCGGCCGCCCACGTGGACTTCCCCGACGCGGGCGGGCCCACGAGCACCACGAGCGAGCCCTGGGCCAGGCGGAACGGGCGGACGGTCACCGCCCGCCAGCATGCCTCAGCGCGGCTGGGACGGGCCCGACGCCAGAGCTCCCGGCGCGAACGCCTCCAGCGTCGCCTCGACGTCGCCGAGGGGGTAGAGGATCGGCGAGGTGCAGCCGGTGGTCACGTACTCGGCCACCTTGGCCCGGCACTCGTCCGCCGTGCCGGCCGCGCACAGCATCTGCACGATCTCGTCGGGCACCAGCTTGCTGGCCGCCACCACCTGGTCGTGGGTGGCGGGCCACGTCAGCACCTCGCCGATCTCGTCGAGCAGCGACGACGGCACGCCCGACGCCGCCATGATGTGGGGCTGCTGGCCCAGGTACTGGGTGACCAGCAGGCGGGCGGCGTCGAGGGCGGCCTCGCGGTCGGCGTCGAGCGAGCACACGACGAGCTGGGGCCGGTCGATGTCGGCCAGCGTGCGCCCCGCCCGGGCGGCGCCCTCGTCCAGCGCGGCCAGCGCCCGCTCGTTGTAGGCGGGCGACACGAGGTAGTTGAGCACGGCGCCGTCGGCGATCTCGCCGGCCAGCGCCATCATCTTCATGCCCGTGGCGCCGATGTAGAGCGGCACCTGCTTGGCCCGCCGCTCCTGGTGGACGTAGTCGAGCTCGACGCCGTCGAGGTGGACGTAGGCGCCGTCGTAGCTGACGGGTCCGTCGCACCGCAGCAGCGCCCGCACGGCCTCGACCACCTCGCGCATGACCCGGAGCGGCCGGTCGCGGGCGATGCCGACCTTGGCGGCCAGCGGGTCCCACCAGGCGCCGAGCCCGGCGAGCACCCGGCCCGGGGCCAGGTCGTCGAGGGTGGAGAACAGGGACGCCAGCCGGGCCGGGTTGCGCGACCACACGTCGATCACGCCGGAACCGACGGCGATGCGCTCGGTCGTCGCCGCGAAGGCGGCCATGGGCACCGTCGCCTCGCGCACGAGGCGGCTGTCGGCCTGCCACACGGCCGCGAACCCGAGGTCCTCGGCCCGCTGGACGAATGCCATCGCCTCGCGGATCGGGTGGGCGTCCTGCACGTAGAGCGCCATCGGCACCCCGGCCAGGACGTCGTCGGGGGTGCCCGCCTCCTGCGGGGCCGGCTCGAGCGGCCCGCCCGTCACAACATCGACCACAGCCGCTGCGCCTCCTCCCAGGCCCGGGCCCGGATCCGCTCGGCGTCGACCCGGGTGCACACGCCCCCGTCGACCACCACCTCGCCGTCGACCACCACCCGCTGTGCCCGCACTCCCGGCGTGAACGCCAGGTACCACGGGTCGGTCCGGTCGGCTGCCCACGTCACCTCGTCGCTCGCCACCTCGGGCACGAGATCGGCGCCGGCCTGGAGCCACGCCCAGGCGGCGTCGGGCGTGGCGGTGACGTCGTCGGCCCGCTGGGCGACGTAGGCCAGCGCGAACTCGTCCACCATGGCGGCCCCGATGCCGTCGCTGCCGAGCACGCACGCGGTTCCCGGCGGCGGCGAAGCGGGCAGGGCGGGCGTAGCCGACCGCGTTGTTCATGTTCGAGCGGGGGTTGTGGGCGACCGTGCCGGCCAGCGGCGGGTCGACATGGACGCAGTGGGCGAGCAGCCAGTCGTCGGCGGCGAACGGGCGCAGGCGGTCGGCGGCCCCGGCGTCGGTGGCGTCTTCGCCGACGTGGATGTGGACGCCGACGCCGCGGTCCCGTGCCACCCCCACGACCGCGTCGAGCGTGTCGTCCGACAGCGTCAGGCAGGCGTGCGCCCCCACCAGGCCCCGGCCGCCGGCCCGCAGGAACCGCTCGTTCTCGGCCAGGCCGGCCTTGGCCCCGTCGGGGCCGTGGCGGTCGGTGACCTCGTAGGCGCACACCACCCGGACGCCGACCTCGGCGCAGGCCTCGGCGATCACGTCGAGGCTCCCGTCGATCGCGGAGGGGGAGGCGTGGTGGTCGACGATGGCGGTCGTGCCCGCCTCGAGCGCCTCGACCGCGCCGAGCAGCGCCGACCAGCGCACGAGGTCGAGGTCGAGGGCCAGGTCGAGCCGCCACCACACCTGTTCGAGGATCGAGGTGAAGTCGGTGGGCGTGGCCGGCGGCGCCGGCATGCCCCGGGCGAGCGCCGAGTAGAGGTGGTGGTGCGCGCAGACGAGCCCGGGCGTGGTGGCCGTCATGACGCCGGAAGGTGCGCGGGAACGTGCGACGGACTCTGCGACGGAACGTGCGACGGACGCGTGGCTCCGGCCCGCAGAACTGTCGCAAGTTCGGTGGGGGTGACGACGGTGGGGGTGACGACCGTGGCGGTCACGAGCCGTTCCGGCGCATCGGGAGCGTCGAGCGCCACTCGCCGTCACGGTCCCACAGGGCCCCGGCCACCGCGCCCGCCGTCGGCACGAGGCCGATCTCGCCGACCCCCTTCACGCCGTACGGAGCCCGTGGCTGGGGCCGCTCGACCAGGACGACGTCGACCGGGGGCACGTCCTTGGCCCGCAGGATGCCGAGCTGGCGCAGCGTCATGGCGGTCGGGCGGGCCTGGTCGTCGGTCGGGAAGTCCTCGGACAGGGCGTAGCCGAGCCCCATGTGCACGGCACCGATGACCTGTCCCTCGCACAGCAGCGGGTTCACCGCCCGGCCCACGTCGTGGGCGGCGACCACCCGCTCGATCTCGCCGCTGTCGCGGTCCATCACCACGAGCTGGGCCGCGTACCCGAACGTCGAGTGGATCGTGGGCCGCTCCACCGAGCCGATGGCCTGGGTCCAGTCGACGCGGTACTCGCCCTCGTAGTCGACACCGGGCCGGCAGCCGTCGTCGCACGCCGCCTTGCAGGCGGCGGCCACCGAACCCGCGCCCATGAGTGTGCCCCGGCTCCCTGTCGTCTGGCCGGCGCCCAGCTCCCTGGACGTGTCGACGAGAACCCGCACCTTGGCGGGATCGACTCCCAGCTCCTGCACCGCCACCTGCAGGGCGACGGTGTGCACTCCCTGGCCCATCTCGGTCCAGCAGTGGCGGACCTCGACGCCGCCGTCGCCCGTGGCGAAGTCGTCGTCGAAGCGCACGACCGCCTTCGCCACCTCCTTGAACCCGTTCCCGAGGCCCGAGTTCTTGAGGCCCAGCCCCACGCCCACGGCCTTCCCGGCGGCCACGGCGTCGTCCCACAGCGGCTTCACCGCGTCGAGGCAGTCGCGGGCGCCGAGGCAGCCGTCGTCCATCACCTGGCCCGGGCCCCACGTCGACCCCGGGGTCACGACGTTGCGGGCCCGGATCTCCCAGCGGTCGACGCCGGCGGCGTCGGCGAGCCGGTCGAGCAGGCCCTCGGTGGCGAACTGGGCCTGGTTGGCCCCGAACCCGCGGAAGGCCCCGCACACAGGGTTGTTGGTGCGGACGGCGACCGCGTCGACGTCGACCACCGGCCAGGCGTAGGGCCCGCTGGCGTGGCCGGCGGCCCGTTCGAGCACCTTCATGCCCACCGACGCGTACGGACCCGAGTCGCCGACGATGCGGGCCTTGAGGGCGGTGACCCGCCCGTCGGCGTCGCATCCCGCCCACGCCTCGACCCGCACCGGGTGGCGCTTGGGGTGGACGTGCAGCGACTCCTCCCGGCTGAACGTGCACTTGACCGGGCGGCCGAGCAGCCAGGCGGCCAGCGCGGTCTGCGCCTGGTTGGCGCAGTCCTCCTTGCCGCCGAAGGCGCCGCCGTTGGCGACGAGGTGGACGAGGACCCGGTCCTCGGGGAGCCCGAGGACGTCGGCGATCTGGCGGCGGTCGTCCCACACGCCCTGCCCGCCCGAGAACACCTCGAGCGTCCCGTCGTCGCGGGGCACGGCCAGGGTCGACTCGGGCTCGAGGAAGGCGTGCTCGATGCGCTGGGTCTGGAACACCTCGTGGACGGTGTGGGTGCTGGCGGCGAGGGCGGCGTCGGCGTCGAGCCCGTCGGGGTGGTCGGAGCGGGCGTAGACCGACCGGGACAGGACGTTGGGGGCGGCGGGGTCGCCGACCTGCCACACGGCCGGCTCGGTCGACCCGAGGGCGGCGAGCGCGTCGGCGAACGGGGGGAGCGGGGCGTAGTCCACCGCCACCAGCTCGGCGGCCCGGCGGGCGGTGGCCCGGTCGTCCGCCACCACGAGGGCGAGGACGTCGCCGGTGTAGGACGTGCGCCCGCCGACCGGGATGAACACCGGCCAGTCGCGGTGGATGAGCCCGATGCGCAGGTCGCCGGGGACGTCGGCGGCCGTGAGGACGCGGACGACGCCGGTCACCGATTCGGCGGCCGCGGTGTCGATGGCGAGGACGTCGGCCCGCGCGTGCTCGGCGAGGACGGCCGCGGCGTGGAGCATGCCGGGGACCCGCATGTCGTCGACGTAGTCCTTGTCGCCGAGGGCCAGCTCGCCGGCCTGGTACTTGCTGTTGCGGCTGCCGACGCCCCACGTCGGCGCGGCGTCGTGCCCGGGTGGGGCGCCGGGCGGACGGCCGTCGGGGCCGGCCGCCACCGGCCAGGGGACGGGCACCTCGGCGCCCGAGGCCAGCAGGTCGACCGCGTCGAGGATCGGGTGGTAGCCGGTGCACCGGCAGAGGTGGCCGCCGAGGTGGCGGGCGGCCTTGTCGCGGGTGAGCGCCGGGCCGTCCTTGTCGACGAGGTACTTCGTCCGCACGACGATGCCGGGCGTGCAGAACCCGCACTGCAGGGCTCCGGTGGTGGCGAAGGCGGCCGCGTAGCGCTCGCGCTCGTCGGCCGGCAGGCCCTCGAGGGACGTGACGTCCTTGCCGTCGACCCGCTCGAGCCCGATCGTGCAGCTCACCACCGGCTTGCCGTCGAGCAGCACCGTGCAGCAACCGCACTGCCCCGACGGCGAGCAGCCGTCCTTGGGGCTGGTGACGTCGAGCTCCTCGCGCAGGGCGGCCAGCAGGTGCGGGTGGTCGCCCACCTCGACCGGGCTGCCGTTGAGCGTGAAGCGCGTGGGCACGGGCTCCACGATGCCACGCATCAACAAACTGTTGAAGTCGTTCGCGTGTCAGCACCGTGAACCGGCTCCCCGGCCGGGTAGAACGACGGCCATGCCGTCCCGCCTGCTGCTCAACCACCGGACCTCGGCGCTGCCCCCGAACGCTCGTCCCGGGGCCGCCGTCCACGCCTTCCACCAGCGCCTTCCCGGCTACGCGCGGACGCCCCTGCGGGACATGCCGGCGCTCGCGGCCGCCTGCGGGGTCGGGCGGGTCCTCGTGAAGGACGAGTCGAGCCGGCTCGGGCTGCCCGCGTTCAAGATCCTCGGGGCGTCGTGGGCCACGTACCGGGTGCTGTGCGCCCGGCTGGGGGGCGAGCCCGAGTGGACGACGCTCGACGACCTCGCGGCGGTGGTGGCCGATCGCCTCGGCCCGCTGCGCCTCGTGGCGGCGACCGACGGCAACCACGGCCGCGCCGTCGCCCACATGGCGCGTCTGCTCGGCCTGTCGGCCACGATCCTGGTGCCCGACGCCACCGCCGACGCCCGCATCGACAGCATCGCGTCCGAGGGCGCCGAGGTGATCGTCGCCCCCGGCACGTACGACGACGCCATCAGCCTGTCCGCCGAGATGGCCGGCGAGCGCGACCTCGTCATCTCCGACACGTCGTGGCCCGGCTACGAGGACCCGCCCCGCTGGGTGATCGAGGGGTACGCCACGATCTTCTCCGAGATCGACGCCGCGCTCGAGGGCGGCGGCGTGGACGAGGCCCCCGGCGACACAGGCGACGCCGGGGTCACCGTCACCGCCGACGGCATCGAGGTGGGTGACCCGCTGACGATCGACGTGACCGTCGTGCCGCTGGGCGTCGGTGCTCTCGGGGCGGCCGCGGGCGCGTCGCTGCGGGCCGGGTTCGAGCCCGGCGGTGGTCCGCTGCTCGTCGGGGTCGAGCCCGACACCGCGGCGTGCGTCGCCGCCGCCGTCGACGCCGGCCACCTCGTGGAGGTGCCGGGCCCGCACCACTCGCTGATGGCCGGGTTGAACTGCGGGCTGGCGTCGATGCTGGCCCTGCCGACCGTGACGGCCACGTTCGACGCGTTCGTCGCCGTGGACGACGAGACCTGCCGCCGTGCGATCCGTGCGCACGCGGAGGCGGGCATGGACGTGGGCGAGACCGGCGCGGCGGCGCTCGCCGGGCTGATGGCGGTGATCGACGACCACCGCGACGAGCTGCCGGTCCCCGCCACCGCGACGGTCCTGCTCCTGGCGACCGAGGGCGTCACCGACCCGGCCAGCTTCGAGCGGATCGTGGGTCGCCCGCCGCGCGGGTAGCCGCGGTCACTCGACGAGGTGGAGGGCGAACGCCAACGAGAAGCCGGCGGTCGTGAACAGCCCGACGAGAGGCCCGGCCTTGTCGAACGCCTCGGGCATCATCGTGTCGGCCAGCATCGTCAGCACCGCCCCGCCGGCGAACGCCAGCACGAACGCCACGGTTCCGGGCGGGGCGGTGTCGAACATCGCGTAGCCCACCAGAGCGGCGAACCCCGACACCAGCGTGACGCCCGACCACAGCGCCACGATGCGCCCCGTCGTCCATCCCGAGGCCTGGAGCCCGGTGCTGGCGGCCAGGCCCTCGGGCAGGTTGGAGATGAACACCGCCGCCAGGAAGGTGACGCTCACACCGCTGCCGCCCAGCAGCGTCAGGCCGAGGACGATCGACTCGGGGATGCCGTCGAGCACGGCGCCGAGCACGATGGCGAGCCCGGAACCGTCCTCCTGCGGTCCCTCCATGCTCGTGCGGTCGGCCCCGCCCATGCGGTCGATCCACCAGTCGCCGACGAAGAACGTCAGCGCGCCGGCGGCCAGCCCGAGGGCGACCCCGCGCTCACCGTGCGCCGTGTCGACCGCCTCCTGGACGAGGTCGAACGCCACCGCGCTGATCAGCACGCCGGCGCCGAACGCCATGACGATGCCGACGAGGCGGGGGCTGAACGGGAGCCACAGGCCGGCCAGCGCGCCCACGATCAGCGCGGCACCGCCGAAGGCGCCCCACGCGAAGGCCTCTCCCACGGGTCGCACCGTACGGGCGGCGGGGGCGGCCTGTCTCACCCGTCACGGGTGAAGCGCGGACCCCGCGGAGGCGGTGTCCTCGTCCCCTGACCTTGCGCGGCGCCCGCCGCGCCGACATGGAGGCGATGGCGAATGATCCTGGCCGATGTGGGGTTCGCGGAGCTGTTCTGGACGGTTCTGTGGCTCTTCTTCCTGTTCATGTTCATCTGGGTGTTCGTCGCCCTGGTGACCGACATCTTCCGCGACCACGAGCTGTCCGGGTGGGGCAAGGCGGGCTGGCTCGTCCTGCTCGTGATCTTCCCGTTGGTCGGGTCGCTGATCTACCTGATCGTGCGGGGCGGCGGGATGGCGGAGCGCTCGGCCAAGCTCGCGCAGGCGCAGCAGGCGCAGTTCGACAGCTACATCCGCCAGACGGCGTCGTCGACCGGCGACTCCTCGGTCGACGACCTGGCCCGGCTGGCCGAGCTGCGCACCAGCGGGCACATCACCGACGCCGAGTTCGACACGATGAAGCAGCGGATCCTGGCTGGGAACCCGGGGCCCGCCGCCGAGACGCCCGTCTGAGGACCACCGGTCGCGGGGTGGCAGACTGCCGCCCCGTGACCGACGGCGACCGCATCCGCAACCTGCTCGGCCGGTATTGCGACCTGATGGACGCGGGTGACTGGCCGGGCATCGGCGCGCTGTTCGCCCGGGGCCGGCTCGTCACCGACGACGGCACCGAGCTGGCGGCCGGCGCCGAGGCGGTGGCCGAGTTCTACGCCCGGGGCACGCAGCTCCACGACGGCTCGCCCCGCACCAAGCACCTGATCACGAACACCGTGCTCGGCGAGGCCGCGGCCGACGGAACGGTCGAGGCCCGGTCGTCGTACCTCGTGCTGCAGGCCCTGGACGGCGTGCCGCTGCAGCCGATCATCACGGGGCGCTACGTCGACCGCTTCGCCCTCGGCGACGACGAGGGCGAGGACGCCGGCGGTGGCGGTGGCGGTGGCGGCACGAGCGAGGGTGGCTGGCACTTCGCCGAGCGGGCCTTCACGGTCGACCTCGTCGGCGACCTCTCGCACCACCTGCGGTACGCGCTGTGAGCCGCGTCGCGTTCGTCACCGGCGCGGCCTCGGGAATCGGCAGGGCGGTCGCCGAGCGCCTGTCGGCCGACGGCGCCACCGTCATCGGGTTCGACCGGCGGCCCGACGGGCCCGACGGCGTCGAGGTCATCGAGGGCGACGTCACCGACCGCAGTGCGGTCGACGCCGCGCTGGCCCGGGTCGTCGACGCGCACGGCCGGCTGGACGTGGTCGCCAACGTGGCCGGCATCCCCCAGATCGGACGGGTCGAGGACATCACCGACGACGAGTGGCACCGGGTCCTCGCCGTGAACCTGACGGGTCCGTTCCTCGTGTGCCGGGCGGCGCTGCCGCATCTGCGGGCGACGCGCGGCTGCATCGTCAACATCGCGTCGATCGCCGGCGTGGAGGGCCAGGCCTACACCGCCGCCTACTGCGCCTCGAAGGGCGGCCTGGTGCTTCTCACCCGGGCGCTCGCCGTCGAGCTGGCGCTGGAGGGGGTGCGGGTCAACTGCGTGTGCCCTGCGGGAGTCGACACGCCGCTCATGCTCGAGGTGGCGGAACGCATCCCGCCCGGGCTCGAGCCCCGCCTGTTCGACCGCCTGCAGATGCTGATGCCGGGGATGATCTCGCCGGGCGAGGTGGCCGATGCCGTCGCCTACCTGGCGAGCGACGCCGCCCGGAACATCACGGGCCACGCGCTCACCATCGACGGCGGACGCAGCGCCTAGGACAGGCGCCGCGCCGTCGTCAGACGATCGCGTCGGGACGGCGGGAACGGCCGGTGCGGTGGGAACCGCGGTAGCCGCACCAGCATTCCCAGCGCACGGTCATGTGGCCGTCGCTGGGGTCGAGGCCGAGGATGTGACGCTCGCTGAGCAGGACTTCGCTGCCATGTCGGGGGCACTGGACGGTGAACATGTGCTCATTGTCGACCTGGCCGGTCGGGTTGGCGAGTGGCAGTGGTGCGCATGTTCGCAAGAATCCTGCCAAACTGTTCGCATGACTCCGGCGGCCCCCACGTTCGCTCCTTCTCGCACCCCGTCCCTGCCACCCCCGCGACGCGACGGCCACCTCGTCGCCGCCATCCTCGGGTCACGCGCCGCGGCCTTCGAGCTCGGCACGGCGCACGAGGTCTTCGGGCTCGACCGGTCCGAGTACGCCAACCCCTGGTACCGGTTCCGGGTGATCGGCGCCGTCGGGCCGACCGTGCCGGTCACCGACGGCGACTGGTTCGTCTCGACGCCGTACACGCTCGACGACCTCGACGACGTCGACACGGTCATCCTGCCGGTGTGGCCCGGGCGCGGGAACCCGGCGCCGCGCGAGCTGCTCGACGCGCTGCGCACGGTCCACGCCCGCGGCGGGCGCCTCGTCAGCGTGTGCACGGGGGCCTACCTGCTGGCCCAGGCCGGGCTGCTCGACGGCCGACGGGCGACCACGCACTGGATGTACACCGACGACTTCACGTCCCGGTACCCCGAGGTCGAGGTCGACCGAGACGTGCTGTGGGTCGACGCGGGCGACGGCATCTACACGTCCGCGGGCACCGCAGCGGGGATCGACCTGTGCCTCCACATCGTGCGGCTCGACCACGGAGCCGAGGTGGCGAACAAGGTCGCCCGGCGCATGGTCGTCCCGCCCCAGCGGGACGGGGGCCAGGCGCAGTTCGTGGACGCACCCGTGCCGTCGCTGCCGGCCGACGATCCCATCGGGCGGACGCTCGACTGGGTCATCGCCCACCTGGACGAGCAGATGACCGTCGACGACATGGCGTCGCGGGCGATGCTCAGCCCGCGCAGCTTCGCCCGCCGCTTCCGGGCCGCCACCGGCACGACCCCGATGCAGTGGCTGCTCCGCCAGCGGGTGCTCCACGCCCAGCGGCTGCTCGAGACCAGCGACCTGCCGGTCGACAGGGTGGCCGAGGAGTGCGGCTTCGGCACGCCCACGGCGCTGCGCGCCCACTTCCGTCGCGTCGTCGGCACCACCCCGACCGCCTACCGGCGCACCTTCGGGCCCGAGGGCGAGGTGGTGGCGCTGCACGGCGGCACCGGGGGCCGCGCCCCGTCGACGGCGGGCCCTCGCGCCCGCGGCGACGGCGTCGCCAGCTGATCCGAGACCGCTCGTCGGGCCGCGGAAGGACGGATCGCGCCACGTGGACGCAAAGGAGGCGGAGCGGAACAACCGGTCTCGCTACGGTGTTCGTGAAAGTGTTCACGAAGTTGCGCGGGGCTCGGCGCCCCAGCGGAAGCGGAGGTGGCAACCATGGGTGTCCGACCGCATGTCGTCATCGTCGGAGCGGGGTTCGGCGGCCTCGCCGTCGCCCGGGCGCTCGACAAGCTGCCGGTCGAGGTCACGCTCGTGGACCGCCAGAACTTCACCACGTTCCAGCCGCTGCTCTACCAGGTCGCCACGTCGGGACTGAACGCGGCCGACGTCGCCCACCCGATCCGGGGCCTGTTCCACCGCCAGCGCAACCTGCACGTGCTGCGGGGCGAGGCCGTGGGGGTCGACTGGGACGCCCGCCTGCTCCACCTGCACGACGAGCGCGACGTCCCCTTCGACCACCTCGTCGTGGCCACCGGCGCGGTGGCCACATGGTTCGGCGTGCCCGGCGCGGCGCAGCACGCGACCCCGCTGTACACGCTCGACGACGCCGTACGGGTCCGGAACCACGTGTTGGAGCGGTTCGAGGCCGCGGACGCCGATCCCGACCTCATCGACCGCGGTGAGCTCAACTTCGTCGTCGTGGGCGGCGGGCCGACCGGCGTCGAGACGGCCGGAGCCCTGGCCGAGCTGTTCAGCGTCGTGTTCAAGCGGGACTACCCGGCGCTCGGCGTCGGACGAGCCCGCGTGGTGCTGGTCGAGGCGCGCGACGCGCTGCTCGCTCCGTTCCACGGTTCGTCGCAGCGGGCCGCCCTCGACACGCTGCGGGCCCGCCAGGTCGAGGTCCGCCTCGACGAGACCGTCGCCGAGGTCACCGCCGACCACGTCCGGTTCGCCTCGGGCGAGGTGCTGCCGTCGCGGACCGTGATCTGGGCTGCCGGCGTCACCGCCAACCCGGTCGCCGCCGCCCTCGGGCTGCCCACGACCCGGGGCGGGCGGGTGGTCGTCGGCCCCGACCTGCGGGTCGACGGCCACAGCGACGTGTGGGCGCTCGGCGACGTCGCCGCCGCTCCCGAACACCGCGGCGACGGCGTCCTGCCGCAGCTGGCCCCGGTGGCGATGCAGTCGGGGGGCCACGTGGCCCGGCAGATCGGGCGGGTGCTCGAGGGCAAGCCGACCCAGCCGTTCCGGTTCCGGGACAAGGGGACCATGGCGACGATCGGCCGCCGGTCGGCCGTCGCCGAACTGCCCGGCCGCATCCGCCTCCGGGGCACGCCGGCCTGGTTCGCCTGGCTCGGGCTGCACCTGCTGTACCTCGCCGGGCTGCGGAACCGGCTGTCGGTGCTCCTCAACTGGGCGTGGGGCTACTTCACGTGGGACCGCGGGCCCCGAATCATCTTCGGCGACCGGCCTCCCCGCCTGGCTGCCCTCCCGGACGGCTGCACGGACCGGGTCGGCCCGGGCCCCGAGAGCTCGCAGGCGGACGTCCGCTAGCGGGGTGGCTCGTAGCGCTCGCCCGGTTACCAGCGTTGTGCTGCGAGCCACTCCGCTAGCTTGCCGGCCCATGGCCGACGACAGCACCACAGCCGCCATCAACGCCACGATCGACGGGTACCTCGCCGCGTTCCCGGCCAACGACCGGGCCGCCTACGTCGGCGCGTTCGCAGCCGACGGCTGGCTGGAGGACCCGGCCGGCGCACCCCGCCGGGTCGGCCCCGAGGGCATCGGCGGCTTCTGGGACGAGGCCCGCAGCATGGCCGACTCGCTCGACCTCGTGCCGATGGGCTTCCGGGTCGTCGTCGGGAACGAGGCGGTGCTGACGTTGCAGGCCCGGCCCGTCATCGGAGGCCAGACCTTCACCCTCGACATCGTCGACCACATGACGTTCGACGAGGCGGGGAAGATCGCGTCGGTCCGCGCGTTCTTCGACCCGACGACGATGGCGCCCCTGGAGGGCGTGGCCTCGAGCGCCGGTCAGCCGGTCAGACCCGGCCGGTGATGCGGTCCACGGCGATCTCGACGGCCACGCGGTCGGCGCGCTCTCCGGGCTGGCGGTAGCGGGCCGCGTACCGGCGGACCGCCTCGGACACCCGATCGGCGTCCGCGGTCACCGTCGCCGGCCCCTCGAAGGTCAGCCACCGCCCGCCGTCGACCTGGCACACCGAGGCGCGGCCCGACGGCTCGCCCGCCACACCCGCCCGCAGGTTCCGTACCTTTCGGGACGGGGCGAACGTGATGATCCGCACCAGTCCGGCCTCGGCGTCCCACGTGAAGCCGACCGGTGCCACGTGCGGCGTGCCGTCGGGCCGGAGCGTCGTCAGCGTGGCCAGGTGGCGTTCGGTCGTGAACGCCTCCAGATCGGGTGGCAGGGCCGCGAGGTCGAAGGCCATCGAGCCAGTGTGCCCGCCGCGGCGTCAGTGGTCGGCGATCGCCGAGAGGATGTGACGGCGACCGGCCCACGCCGCCGGGAACACGGCTGCGCCCAGCGTCAGCAGCCCTGTCACCACGGTGAACAGGACCAGTTGTCCGGCGGGCAGGGCGAAGACGCCGAACCCCTCGTCCGCCAGCAACCGCACGAGGACCCACCCGAAGAACACGCCCACCGCCAGCGCCGCCGCCAGGCCGAACCCCGAGATCAGCAGGGCCTCCCAGCGGATGGTGGCCCGCACCTGGCCGCGGCTCGCACCGACGGCCCGCGTCAGGCCGATCTCGCGGGTGCGCTCGACGACCGACAGCACGAGGGTGTTCACGATCCCGATCATGGCGATGAGGATCGTGAGGGCGAGCAGTGCGTTGACCAGCACCAGGATGATGTCGTACTGCTCCTTGATCGCCGCCTTGAACTCCGCGAGGTCCTGCACGTCGGCCGAGGGGAACGGCCCGAGCACGGCGTCGACGGCCTCGCGGGCGCGGTCGATCGGCACGCCGTCGGCGGTCCGGATCCAGACCTGCGTGTCGCCGACGGTCGGCAGGTTGAGGTCGAACGCGGTGTTGCTGACCACGTAGGCGCCGGTCAGGTCCTTGCTGTCGAACAGCACGGCGACGGTGAAGGGCTGGACGCCGGTGTCGCCGAACACGACGGGCACCTCGTCGCCCACCTCCCAGCCCTTGGCGGCGGCGGTGTCGGCGAAGACCCCGATGGCGTTCGGGCTGAGGTCGGCGACGTCGCCGTCGGTGATCCGGACGTCGAACAGGTCGAACGCGGTCTCGGGATCGAGGCCACCCACCGCGACCGCGGTGCCGTCCACCTGGGCGAACCCGAACCGCACGCCGGTGACCGCCGCCACCTCGGGCAGGGCCCCGATGTCGTCGGCCACGATGCCCGGCAGGCCCCCGCCGGTGAACCCGGCGCCACTGTCGACGACGAGGTCGCCCCGGAAGCGGTTGTCGATCGTGTCGTCGAGCGAGGCGCGCAACGAGGCGTTGACCACGAGGAACAGCGACACGATGCCGAGCCCGATCATCAGCGCCGAGGCGGTGGACGCCGTCCGCTTCGGGTTGCGGGCCGCGTTCTGCTGGGCGAGACGGCCGACGATCCCGCGCAGCCGGGGGAGCGGGGTGCCGAGCCCCAGCGACGCCGGGCGGGCGGCGAGCGGCCCCGCCACGATGAGGGCGACGAACAGGCAGAGCATCCCGGCCCCCGCCACCCGCAGCGGCGACAGGCTGCCGACGTCGCGCCCCGCGATGCCCGCAGCGAGCAGCGCCACCCCGGGCAGCCCGAGCAGAAGCCCGAGCACGACGCGGCCGATCGACCGGTCGCTGGTGTCGATGGCCACGTCGCGCATGGCCGCCACCGGCGGGACACGAGATGCCCGGGCGGCGGGGAAGAAGGCGGAGACGACGGTGACCACCGTGCCGACGCCCACCGACACGGCGAACGCCGTGGGCCGCACGTCCGTCACCGACCCCGGCAGGAACGCCTGGGCGAGGGCCCGCGCCAGGACCACGCCGAGCACGTAGCCGAGCAGCGACGCCACGGCCCCGACGACCAGCGACTCGAGCACCACCGCCGTCAGCACCTGACCCCGCCCGGCGCCGATGGCCCGCAGCAGCGCCACCTGCCGCTGCCGCTGGGCGACGATGAACGAGAAGCTCGTGTAGATCACGAACGTCCCGACGAGGACGGAGATGAGCGCGAACACGAGCAGGAACGTCCGCACCCCCGTGAACGACGCCTGCGCCGAGTCCTGCGCCTCCTCGATGAGGTCGCTGCCGGTCACGATCTCGAGGTCCTGGCCCGCCAGGGCGTCGGCGACCGCGTCCCGCGCCTGCGCCTGGGACACGCCGGGCTCCGCCAGGACCGAGACCTGGTCGACCTCGCCCGGGCCGGCCAGCAGCATCTGGGCCGTGTCGTTGTCGAACAGCGTGATGGACGCGCCCCCCGGGCTGTCGCTGTTCCCGAAGCGGGCGACGCCCACGATCTGCGCCGAGCTGACCCCGCTCGCGGTCTGGAAGCTGGCGATGTCGCCGACCCGGTACCCGGTCTCGTCCATGGTGCGCTTGTCGAAGGCGATCTCGTCGGGCCCCTCGGGCGGCCGGCCGTCGACGATGTCGAACGGGTTCAGCTCGTCGACCACGCCCCAGTTGGTGCCGAGGGTGGGGAAGCCGAACGTGGGGTTGCCGTAGGGCACGCCGTCGGGCCCGATCGGCCGGGCGAACCCCTGCAGGTAGCCCTCGGCCGCGGCCACCCCGTCCACCCCGGCCACCTCCTCGGCCAGGAGCGCGGAGACCCGGGGCCGCTGCACCCCGCCGCCGAACTCGGGCCCGAGCTTGAACTGCCCGACGCCCCGCACGGCGACGTCTGTGCCGCGGTTGAGCCCGGCGTACAGGTCATCGAGGGTGCGCGAGATCGTGTCGGTGAGCGTGATGACGCCCGCGACGAACCCGACGCCGATCGTCACCGCCAGGAACGTCAGCAGGTAGCGCCCGACGTGGGCCCGCAGGTCCCGCAGCGACAGCTTCAGCATCGTCACCGGTCGCTACTTCCGGTGGGCTCTGTCGAAACCCTTGATGCGGTCGAGCACCGCGTCGGCGTCGGGGCTGGGCATCTCGCCGACGATCCGGCCGTCGGCGAGGAACAGCACGTGGTGGGCGAACGATGCCGCGCCGGGGTCGTGGGTGACCATCACGATCGTCTGCTCGAGCTCGTCGACGGCGCGCCGCATGAAGTCGAGGATGTCGGCGCTGCTGCGGCTGTCGAGGTTGCCGGTCGGCTCGTCGGCGAAGATGATCGCCGGCCGGCTCGCCAGGGCGCGGGCGACCGCCACGCGCTGCTGCTGGCCGCCGGACAGCTCGGCGGGACGGTGGTCGAGGCGGTCACGGAGGGCGACGGTGTCGATCACGTGGTCGACCCACGCCGCGTCGGGAGCCCGGCCGGCGAGCGCCAGCGGCAGCGTGATGTTCTCGCGGGCGGTGAGCGTCGGCACCAGGTTGAACGCCTGGAAGACGAACCCGACGCGATCGCGGCGCAGACGGGTGAGCTGCCGCTCGGACAGCGATCCGAGCTCGACACCCTCGATGAACACCTTGCCCGCCGTGACCGCGTCCAGGCCGGCCGTGCAGTGCATGAGCGTCGACTTGCCCGACCCGGACGGGCCCATGATGGCGGTGAAGCGGCCGGCCGGGAACCCGACGGTCACGTCGTCGAGGGCCACGACCGCGGTGTCGCCCTCGCCGTAGACCTTGCGCGCGTGCACGGTGCCGGCCGCGATGGCCGGGACACCTATTGACCCGGTGGTCGATACGCGCACGTGAGCAAGATAACGGTCGGGGGCGCGACAGCGCCCGCCGTCCTGACCTCGGGGCCAGGGGCGGCGGGCGCTCGGGGTGACCGAGGCGTCGGGGGATCAGCCGGGCTGCTTGACGACCCGGAGGTACGGCTTCTTGGCGTCCCACCCGTCGGGGAACTGGGCCTTGGCGTCCTCGTCGGACACGGCGGGCACGATGATGACGTCCTCGCCCTGCTTCCAGTCGGCGGGCGTGGCGACCTTGTGGTTGGCCGTGAGCTGCAGCGAGTCGATGACCCGCAGCAGCTCGTCGAAGTTGCGGCCGGTCGACGCGGGATAGGTCAGCTGCAGCTTGACCTTGTTGTCGGGGCCGATGACGAAGACCGAGCGCACGGTGGCCGTGTCGCTGGCGGCCGGGTGGATCATGTCGTAGAGGTCGGCCACCTTCTTGTCGGGGTCGCCGATGAGCGGGAAGTTGAGCTTGGCGCCCGTGACGTCCTCGATGTCCTGGGACCAGCCCTCGTGGTCGGACAGCCCGTCGACCGACAGGCCGATCACCTTGACGTTGCGCTTGTCGAACTCGGGCTTGAGCTGGGCGACGCGTCCGAGCTCGGTGGTGCAGACCGGGGTGAAGTCCTTGGGGTGCGAGAACAGCACCGCCCAGCTGTCGCCCTTCCAGTCGTAGAAGTCGACCGAGCCCTCGGTCGTGTCGGCGGTGAAGTTCGGGGCGTCGTCGCCGAGTCGGATCGCCATGTCGTGCTCCTCCCGGGTCGCTCGCGGGGATGTGGTTGAAGGAGAGGTCGAGCGCCCGGATGCGAGCCTAGCGAGGCGGGGCGGACAAAGGCGACCTTCATGGTCGGGAATTCTCGGGCGAGCTCAGGGGCACGTGAAGGACGTCACGTGGCGGATCAAGCATCCGCTAGATATAGTGAGCACATGACACTCCTCACCACCGTCACCGACACCATCGTGGACGCCGAGTCCAAGGTCGTCGACGCGGTTCGTGACCTGCAGGCCCCCGTCGTGGGCTACGTGCAGAAGGGCGTCGACCTCGCCGAGGATCGGCTGCCCACGTTCACCTACCCGTCGGCCCTCCCCACCCCGGGCAAGGTCATCGACTCCCAGTACGAGTTCCTGACCGCGCTGCTCGCGGCCCAGTACGACCTGGTCAAGGCCGTCGCTGCCACCGTCGCCCCACTGGTGGGCGCGCCCGCCAAGGCCCCGAAGCCGGCCGCCAAGTCGACCAAGAAGGCCGCCTGATCTCGGGTGGTGCCGCGGCACCACCCGTCCACATCCGACGAGCCGCCCGGCACCCCCTCCGCCGGGCGGCTCGTCGCGTCCGGCCTCGCTCGGCACCGCGGGGCCGCCGCTCTGGCGGCCGTCAGGTGGGCCGGTTGCCCTCGACGTAGCTGCGGTACACCGCCAGCAGCGCCGCCTTCTGCTCGTCGGTCAGGTCGGGATCGGCGCGCACCGCGTCCGCCACCGAGGGCACCGGCTCGCCCTCCTCGGGCTCGTCCAGCAGCCCGGCCTGCACCATGAGGGCCTCGGCCGACATGTTCAGCGCCCCGGCGATGGCCTTGAGCACGCGCACCGACGGCTGGTGCAGGCCCCGCTCGAGCTGTGACAGGTAGGGGTTCGAGACGTCGGTGCGGGCCGCGAGGTCGCGCAGCGACATCTCTGCCTGCTTGCGGCGCTCGCGGATGACGTGCCCGAGCCGCTCGAACTGGGCCTTGCCGACGTCGCGGGCGCTCGGGCCCGGTCCGTCGCCGTCCACCCGCCTCAGCTCGTCTCGGGGGCGGCCGCCTCGAAGTGCGCCGGGTCGTCCTGCCGGCTCGGGACGGCGGTGCGGAAGATGTCGGGCTCGAGGTACATGATGCGGGCGATCGGCACGGCCCGGCGCACGCTGGCCTCGATGCGGTCGACGGCCTCTGCCGCCTCGGCCACCGACAGGTCGGGGATCAGCTCGATCTTGGCCCCCACGAGCAGCTCCTCGGGCCCGATGTGCTCCGTGCGCATGTGGATGAGGCGCTGCACGCTCGGCTCGACCTCGATGGCCGCCACGATCTTCTGCTGGTCGGCCGTCGACGCCGACTCGCCGATGAGCAGGCCCTTCATCTCGATCGCCAGGAAGACCGCGATCACGATCAGCAGCAGGCCGATGGCCAGGGTGCCGACGCCGTCCCACACCGGCTCGCCGGTGACGTGCGCGACGCTGACGGCGACGAGGGCGAAGACCAGGCCGACCTGAGCGCCGAGGTCCTCGAGCAGCACCACCGGCAGCTCGGGGTTCTTCGAGCGGCGGACGAACGTCCACCAGCTCACCTGCGGGTCCTTGACCTTCAGGGACTCGACGATGGCGGTGCGGAACGAGAACGCCTCGAGGACGATGGCCACGAGGAGGATGACGATGGCGACGGTGACCGACTCGAGCTCGTGGGGGTGCCGGATCTTCTCGATGCCCTCGTAGGTGGCGAACATGCCGCCCAGGCTGAACAGGATGATGGCGACGACGAACGCCCAGAAGTAGCGCTCGCGGCCGTAGCCGAAGGGGTGCTCGGCCGTGGGCGCCTTCTGCGCCTTGCGGCCACCGAGCAGCAGCAGGGCCTGGTTGCCCGAGTCGGCCACCGAGTGGACGCTCTCGGCCAGCATCGAGCCCGAGCCCGTGATCAGGAACCCGCCGAACTTGGCGACGGCGATGCCCGCGTTGGCGAGCAGTGCGGCGACGACTGCCTTGGTCCCGTGTCCTCCTCCGGCCATGGCGACAACGTAGTGCGCCGTCGCGGCCGGCCCGGACGACCCGCGGGCTGCGGGACCACCGGCGTCGTCGGACAAGATGCGGGCGTGACGCTGCTCGACCTGGCCGCCGCGGACCCCGACGCCCCCGCCCTCGACGACCTGACGCGGCGGCGCACCCGCGGCGAGCTGGTCGACCGGGCGACGCGGGCCGGCCGCCTGCTCCGGGACGCCGGCGTGGCGCCGGGCGGGACCGTCGCGCTGCTGCTCGGCAACCGGGTCGAGCTGGTCGAGCTCGCCACGGCCGCCGTGCTGGCGGGGGCACGGTTCACCGCCGTGAACTGGCACCTCACCGCCGACGAGGTCCGCTACGTCGTCGACGACGCCGGGGCCCGCGTCCTGGTGACCGAGCCGGGCTACGCCGGCGTGGCCGCCCAGGCGGTGGCGGGGCTCGACGTCGAGGTGCTCGAGGTCGGCGAGCCGTTCGACGGCCTGCTCGCGGCGGCCGGCGACGAGCCGTTCCCGCTCGACGGGCCGGCCGGCCGGTCGATGCTGTACACGTCGGGGACGACGGGCCGGCCGAAGGGCGTCGTGCGCACCGGGCCGTCCTCGGTGGCCGACCAGCTCGCCGCGCTGGCCGCGGTGGGGCGGGGGGTCGGGCTGGACGGGGCCGGCCCGCACCTCGTGACCGGCCCGCTGTACCACGCTGCTCCGCTCGGGTTCGCGGTCGGCGACCTGCACGCCGGGGCCGAGCTCGTCCTGATGCCGCGCTTCGACGCCGACGCCACGCTGCGGCTCGTCGACGAGCGGGCCGTCCGGTCCACCCACCTGGTGCCGACGATGTTCGTGCGGCTGCTGCGCCTCGACGACGAGGTGCGGGCGTCGTTCGACGGTGGCTCGCTGCGCACCGTGCTGCACGGCGCGGCGCCGGTCTCGCCCCGGGTCAAGGCGCAGATGATCGAGTGGTGGGGCCCGGTCCTCGTGGAGTACTGGGGCACGTCCGAGGCGGGCGTGTTCACGCTGGTCGGCTCGCAGGACTGGCTCGAGCGCCCGGGCACCGTCGGTCGAGCCGTCGCGCACTACGAGGTGTTCGCCGTCGGCGACGACGGCGCGGTGCTCCCGGCCGGCGAGATCGGCACGTTGTACTGCCGCCACCGCCACCAGCCGCAGGTGTTCGAGTACCACGGCGCGCCCGAGAAGACGGCGGCCGCCCACCGCGCCCCCGGTGTGTTCACGATGGGCGACATCGGGAGCGTCGATGCCGACGGGTTCGTCCACCTCGCCGACCGGGCGGCGAACGTCATCATCTCGGGCGGGGTCAACATCTACCCGGCAGAGATCGAGCACGTGATGGCCGACCACCCGGCGGTGGCCGACGTGGCCGTGTTCGGGATCCCCGACGACGAGTGGGGCGAGCAGGTGAAGGCCGTGGTCGAGCTGACCGCCGACGTGGAGCCGTCGACCGGGCTCGAGGCCGAGATCCTCGACTTCGCCCGCCAGCGGCTGGCCGGCTACAAGGTGCCCCGGTCGCTGGACGTCACGGACGAGCTTCCCCGGCATCCCACGGGCAAGCTGTACACCCGTCTGCTGCGAGACCAGTACTGGGAGGGGCGAGACCGGCGGGTCTGACCCCCACGCGACCGGGCCACGACGCTACGTCCTCCTGTGGGCGACCTGTGACCACGTTGTGTGGAACTGCGTGGAAGCTGGGGATGACTGTGGAAAGTCTGGGGAAAGCCCTGGGGATTGCGAAATAGGGGTTGACCAGGGGTTTCGCGGCGCGCAAGATGCTCCACATCCACCACGGCAGCACGAACCGACGACACGAGCGAGGGGCGCCCGTCCCGAGCGAAGGTCCGAGGAGGCGGCAGTCTGGGGGAAAGGCAGATTGCCGACGGAGTGTCTGATGCGGGGTCGAACCTGCTGACAGTGCTCCGTCCCGTCCCGGGGGGAAGTCCCAGGGTCGGATTGGCACCAGAGCTGGCGGGCGCCGCCGGCGAAAGAGTCAGGGCGATCGGCCGAAACGGTTGGCCCCGAGCAGCGGACCGGCTAACTCCGGTCTGACGCTCGGGGCCTTCCAGTTGTGCAGCGCCGAGCGTATCCACGGCGTGGTGTCGGTCGGCGGACCTACCCGCCAGGCCCGCCGATCGTCAGCCCCGCAGGGCCGACGGCCCACGTGGATGCTCCCGCCGGGGAACGCCCGTGGTTGGCTGGGGAACCACGAGCGTTCCGTTCTCCGCCGACCCCGCGGCGATTCCGCCGGTCAGCGCAGGCGGCGGGCGTGGGTGTCGAGGATGTGCGCCGTCGCCGCCGTGACACGGCGCGCCGTGGGCAGGTGGAGGAACTCGTTGGGGCCGTGGGCGTTCGACTCGGGGCCCAGCACGCCGGTGATGACGAACTGGGCGTCGGGGAAGCGCCGACCCAGCATGCCCATGAACGGGATCGTGCCGCCCTCGCCCAGCGACCGCGGCGGCTGCCCGAACGCCGCCCGCGACGCACGGTCGAGCGCCCGTGCCAGCCACGGCGTCTCGGGCGGCGCGTGCCAGCCGGGCTCGGCCGAACCGCGCTCGACCGTGACCTGCGCCCCGTACGGCGGGTCGGCCGTGAGCCGGCGCTCGAGCGCATCGGCTGCGGCCACCGGGTCGGCGGTGGGCGGTACGCGCACCGACAGCTTGACGGCGGTCGACGGGCGCAACACGTTGCCCGCCTCGGCGGGGGGCGGGGCGCCCTCGATCCCGACCACCTCGAGCGACGGCAGCCACGTCCGGGCGATGAGCTGCTGCTCGGTGGTGGCCCGCTCGGGCCGCGTCTCGCCCGCGAACGGGAAGCGGGCGGCGAAGTCGCCCAGCTGGGGCGCCGTCGCCGTGATCTGGCGCAGCCGCTGGTCGGGGATGTCGGCGTGGAGCTCGCGCACGAACAGCTCGCCGGTCTGCTCGTCCTCGATGCGGCTCAGCAGGGTGCGGAGGATGCGGAAGCTCGACGGCACCACGCCGCCCGACGATCCCGAGTGCACGCCTTCGGTCAGCACCTCGACGCGCAGGGTCATGTCGACCAGGCCCCGCAGCGAGGTGGTGACCCACAGCCGGTCCCAGTCGCCGCACCACGAGTCGAGGGCGACGACGAGCGACGGCTCGCCGAGGCGGTCCCCGAGCAGGTCGAGGTGGGCGGGCAGGTCGGGGCTGCCCGACTCCTCGCTCGCCTCGATGAGGACGACGCACCGGGCGTGCGAACCGCCGGCGGCCCGCACGGCCTCGAGGGCCGTGACGGCCGCGAAGGTCGAGTAGCCGTCGTCGGCGCCGCCGCGCCCGTACAGGCGGTCGCCCTCGACGACCGGCTCCCACGGGCCGAGGCCGGGTCGCCAACCGGAGAACGGCGGCTGCTTGTCGAAGTGGCCGTAGAGCAGGACGGTGTCGTCGGTGGCGCCGTCGCCCGTCGGGGGCACGTCGATGATCAGCAGCGGGGTGCGGCCCTCGATGTGCTGCACCTCGACCTTCGCCCCGTCGAGGTGCTCGTCGACGTGCCGTTGGCACCAGTCGCGCAGCAGGTTGGTGGCCTGCGCCATGTGCCCCGCCTCGTCCCACGTCGCGTCGTACGCCACCGACACGTTGGGGATGCGGATGTAGTCGTGCAGCACCGGAACGATGTCGTCGGCCCAGGAGCGGTCGGCGTGCGCGGCGGCGGTGGCGGCGTCGAGGGTCACGCCGCGATTCAACCACTCGGAGTGCCGCGGACCGAGTCTTGACGGAAAGTGGTTGACAGGCGTCTACGGTGGGCATGTGATGCCGCGATGACCTCGGCAGCGGACGCGCACGTGAACAGAGGCCAAGGAGCGCGGCGAACGGACGACGTCCCTGCGCCCGCCCCTGGTCGTGTCGCTCGGAGACGCGCGCACCCGGAGCGTCGATCTCGCCGGGGGCAAGGCGGCCTCGCTGGCCCGCGCCGAGGCTGCGGGTCTGTCGACGTTGGGCGGGCTCGTGATCACGACCGAGTTCTGCGCCGAGGTCGACGCCGGGGCGCCCGTCGAGGGCCACCCCGCCGTCGCCGAGGCCTTCCGGCGGGCCGGGGGCGCCGACCGCAGCCTGGTCGCCCGCAGCTCGTCGGTGGTCGAGGACGCGGCGACGTCGTCGAAGGCGGGGCAGTTCGCGTCGGTCATCGGCATCGACGGGCTCGGCGAGTTCACGGCCGCCGTCCGCACCGTCCTCGACTCCCGCGTGATGGCGGGCGCCCCCGACGACCTGATCGCCGTCCTCGTCCAACCCCTCATCGACCCCGCCTTCGGCGGCGTCATGTTCGGGATCGACCCCGTCACGGGCCGTAGCGACCGGCGCATCGTGTCGGCCGTCCGCGGTGGGCCCGAGCCGCTCGTCAGCGGCTCGGTCGAGGGCTCGCGCACCGTGCTCGACCCTTCGGGCGGCGTCGTGGCCGCGGCCGAGGGTGACGGCCCCGACCTGGCGAAGGGCGACCTCCGGCGCCTCGCCGCCCTGGCGGAGGCGGTCGCCGACGTCTTCGGCGGCCCGCAGGACGTCGAGTGGGCGATCGGCGAGGACGACCACCTGTGGCTGTTGCAGTCGCGGCCCGTCACGACCGAGATCCGCGGCGTCCCGCAGGGTCCCGTCTACGGCCCGGGCCCCGTGGCCGAGACGTTCCCCGAGCCCCTGACCGAGCTCGAGCGCGACCTGTGGGTGCCGCCGCTGCGCGAGGCGGTCGCTCACGCGGTGGTGCTGGCCGGGGCGGTGACCCCCGCCGAGGTGGCGGCGAGCGACGTGGTGGTCGCGATCGACGGGCACGTCGCCATCGACCTGCGGCTCGCCGGGGAGATGCCGGTCGCGCACCCCCGTCGGCAGCTGTTCAACCCCGTTCACGCCTTCCGCCACACGCGGGTGGCCTGGAAGGTCGGGCGCCTGCGGGCGGCGATGCCCGCCCTGGCCGAGCACCTCCTCGACCAGGTCGATCACGACCTCGAGGCCGTCCCGGCGCTGCCAGAGGTGAGCAGCCGGCAGCTCCTCGCCCTGATGCACCGCAGCCGCACGGTGCTGCGGGCCCTGCACTCCCACGAGATCCTCATGGGCATCCTGACCGACACCGGGGCCAATCAGCTGACCGGTGCGTCCGTCGCCCTCCGGGTCCTGGTCGAGGCTCGCCACGACGGCCTCACCGACGAGGAGATCCTCGGGCGCAGCCCCATCGTGCTGGCCCTGGCGCCGCCCCGGGTGGCGCCCGCGCCCGTGCTGCCCCAGGAGGCGAGCACCGTGTCGGTGAGCCACGACGGCGACGGCGACCCCGGCAACGCCAACGGCATCCTGCGCGAGGCGCTGCGCCTGCGGGTGCGGTGGATCCAGGAGCTGTCGGGTCGGGCCGCCTGGGCCCTCGGGGTGCGGCTCACGGCCACCGGCGAGCTCGACCGGCCCGACCTCATCCGGCACATGAACCTCGAGCACCTCGAGGCCGTGGCCACCAAGCGGGCCGAGGTCGTGGCCCACCTGGTGTCGTCGCACGAGCACACCTTCGGCGACCCCCTGCCGGCGTCTTTCCAGATCTCCGACCTGGGCAAGCCCATCCGCGTCGCGACCGGCACCGAGGTCGGAAGCGGCACCGGCGCCGGCGGCGGCCGGGCCGTCGGCCCCGTCACCTACGAAGTCGACGACCCGCCCGCAGGGGCGATCCTCGTGACCACGACGCTCACACCGGCGCTCGGTCCGATCCTGCCCCGGCTGGGGGGCATCGTGTCCGAGACCGGCTCGGTGCTGTCGCACCTCGCCATCCTCGCCCGCGAGGCCGGCGTGGCCACTGTCGTCGGCTATGCGGGAGCGCAGCACGAGCTGGCCGAGGGCACGATCGTCGCCGTCGACGGCGGCTCGGGGTGCGTCACCGTGCAGGAGGAGCCCGCGAACGCGGCGGCCGTCACCGCCTCGTCGTCCGTCGCTCCCGGGGAGGGAGAACCGTGAAGACCATCGCCTGGCTGACCGGCATCGGCACCGTCCTCGCGGCCGGTGTCTACATGGTCGTGTCGCTCAACCGCTGGGAGTGGAACCGCGCCCTGTTCTTCGGGCTGACCGTCCTGATCGCCGAAGTGGCTCTGGCCACGGGGTTGGTGCTGCGCCGGCTCACGCGGCTCGAGCGCGCCAACCGTGAGGTCCTCGACCCGATGCTGCGCGAGATCCTGCGGGCCAACCGTCCGGCCCGGCAGGACCGCTTCGCCTGGCTCAAGGAGTCGGCGTCGCAGATGAACGTGTTCATCACGTTCCTCGTCGGCGGGGGGATCGTGCTCTCGGGCGTCGCCTGGATCGTCGACCGGGTGGCGTCGACCACGGCGGGCGCAGTCGGTGACCAGCGCCTGGCCCGGCGCCTCAAGCAGATCAGCTACCCGGCCGGCGGGCTGGTGGTCGACGACGTCACGGTCCTGGCCCAGGACGTGCCGGGTGCCGACGACGCGCAGATCCGCAAGCTGATGCGCTGGGCCTCGCCCCGGTGAGGTTCCGTCCGGGCCACGTCGCCCTGGGCCTCGTGGGGCTGACCGTCGGCGTGCTCGGCGTCGGCGCGTTGCGCGAGGCCACGCTGTCGACGCACCAGCCGGTTCCGCCGGGCTCCGAGATCACCGTGGTCGTGCGGGCCCACATGCGCGGGGGCGAGCACAGCCAGACGCTGGCCGAGATGGTCGAGGCGCAGCTGTACGAGTGCCGCCTCGAGGTCACATCCGACGTGGTGGGGCCCGTCACCCACCTCGGCGAGGGCGAGTTCCGCGCCGTGCTCGCGCCCTCGATGGACGAGACCAACCGGCGCCAGTTCCGCGGCTGTCTCGAGGACTGGAAGGTCGACCACCTGAGCCTCGACGTCCTCGAGCTCGAACCTGTCGAACCCGACGCCGACGACCGGGACTGAGGCCCTCTCGGACCCGACGGCTGCGGGTCGGCGGTGCCGCCGCCGGGCTCAGGCCGCCCCCGCCTCCCGGTCCGCGCCGCTGGTGGCGGTGCCGCGGCCCGGCGCCCGGGTCAGTCCCACCCCGAGGGCGACGGCGGCGAGCGCGATGGTCGTGACCAGGGCATCGACCTCGGCCCCGACCGGGATGAGCGCCAGGGCGACCGCCACCGCGCCCACGCACAGCCCGCCCGGCCGATCGCCGCGGCGGACCCGGATGGCCGCCAGCCCCGCGAAGTAGAGGGCCACGCCTCCGGCGTAGGCCCCGGCGAACACCGGGTCGAGGGGCTCGTCGTGGTGGGCCAGCACCTCGTGGATGCCCACCGCGGCGAACACGATGCCGAGCACGAGCGGGACGTGCAGGTAGCTGTACACGTCGCGGGCCAGCCGGGCCCGCTCGTGACCCTCGGCGGCGGCGAGCGCCTGCTCGCCGGCGTCGGCATCCCGGGTGAAGTAGTCCCACCACAGCCCGGCGACCAGGGCCATGACCGCCAGGCTCGTCCCCGCGAGCGCCCAGTCGACCGTGATGTCCTCGCCGGCGCCGATGGCGACGATCGACTCGCCGAGGGCGATGATGACGATCAGCCCGTGACGCTCGACGAAGTGCCCCGGATGCACGGTGAACCCGGCCACGCCGGTGACGTACGGGCCGGCGTAGCAGACGGCGATGGCCGCGACCCACAGCAGGGTCTGGACGGAGCCGTCGCTGGCCCCGGCCGCCACCAGGAGCAGCGCGGCGCCGAGGTTCGTCGGAGCGAGGCGCAGGATGGCCCGCCGCGTCGTCACCGGGTTCTCGCCCGCCAGCGCGAACAGGGCGGCGTGGAGCACCATCACGACGAGGTAGCCGAGGGCGAAGGCCACGCCGCCGTCGCCCCAGGCGGTGGGGACGGCGAGCGCGGTGACCAGGGTGGCCGCCATGCCGGCCAGCAACACGACCCGGGGCCCGGTCTCGCCGGTGTCCACGGTGTTGGTCAGCCAGGCGAAGGCGCCCCACGCCCACCACAGAACGGCGAACACGAGGACCCCCCGCACCAGCCCGACCGCGGTCGGGTCGTGGCTGACCGCGCCGGTGATCTGCGTGATGGCGAACACGAAGACCAGGTCGAAGAAGAGCTCGAGCGTCGAGACCCGCGCCTCGGATGGCTGCATGGCCGCGAGTGTGCCGGATCCACCGGGGATCCCACCGCCGTCAGCCGGTGGGGTGCGCCAGGAGGAGGACCAGCTCGCTGCCGGCCGGCTCACCCGGCCGGGGCGGGCCCGAGCGGGCCAGCAGGTCGACGTGGCCCTCGGCCACGTAGCCGCCGATCGCGCCCTCGAGCGCCGCGGCGGGCAGGAGGAAGAACACGTCGTGGCCCACCGCCCGTGGGTCGTTGCGCTCGACCCACGGGATGCCGGCCCGGTCGAGGATCACCGACAGGCCGATGTCGACCGGCTCGAGCATCTCCAGCGTGTTGGCCACGACGACCGGCTGCCGCCGGGCCTCCTCCTCGATGGTCGGCACCAACCGCAGCAGCGGGTCCGATGCCGCCTGGACGGGCTGTTCGCCGAGCGATCCGTGCCACACGGTGAGGGCCACGGGCACGGCGACCAGGGCCGTCGCCACGATGCCGGCGATCAGGACGACGGCCCGCGACGGGCGGCGGGAGGTCGACCTGACCGCGGCGACCACGCCCCACCCGAGGGTGAGCCACACGAGCATGACCACCACGCCCACCCACCGGAAGGGCCAGAAGACCGGCGCGCCGCGGGCCGTGGCGAGGTCGCCGACCGTGGCGACCACCCCGGCGAGCGCCAGCGCGCCGGCCGCCACCACCGGGGGCCGTTCGGCGGGGCGGGCGCGCCAGGCGAGCGCCACGACGGCGACGGCCGCCAGCGCCAGCCACAGCAGGCGCACCGGCGCCCGCTCGTCGAGCAGGGCGAACCCGAACGTCTCGACGGGCTCGAAGCGACCGAGCCACAGGCCGATCGGATCGAGCAGCCACGACGCGGCGCCGGCCACGTCGCCCGCGGGGAGGCGCCCCTCGGTGAGGAAGTCCATGCCGCCCTCGACGTCACGGCCGAGCGCCCACCGGGTGATCCACCCGAAGTTGCCCGAGCCCGCCACCTGGTCGATCAGCACCGGGAGCCACGTGAGGATCACGACGACCACGGTGGGCAGCGCCCGGCGCCACCACGGCGGGCGGTCACGTTCCGCCTCGGGCGCGCCCGCGGGCCGCCGGCGGGACGTCCACCAGCGCACGAGCAGGGCGGCCAGCAGCAGGGCGGCGACCGGCTGGGCGAACCCGACGTGGGACTGGACGACGAACGCGGCGAGGCCCGCGGCGACGGGCAGCGGCCACCGTCGCCCGCCGAGCGCGACCTCGATGCACACGAGCGCGTACAGGGCGAAGGGCAGGATCGGGAGGGTCGGGTTCCACGGGTCGGACAGGTCGGTGATCCCCAGACCCCACTGGAGGAGGGCCAGGCACATCAGGGTGACGAGGGCCCGCGCCCGCGTCGAGGCGAAGGTGGTGGCCGCGGCGCCGGCGACCGTGACGAAGTTGACGGCCGCCGCCGCGAACAGCAGCCCGTGCTCCGCGGGCACGAGGCGGTAGAAGGGGGCGAGGGCGTAGAACATCAGCGGACCGGGGTGGTCCCACCCGAAGCGCGACCAGGCGCCCACGAGCGGCGTGTCGCCCGTGCCCACGTTCCGGACCTGCAGCTCGAGCAGTGCCCAGTCGTTCGTCGGGGCCCACGGGTTGCGCAGGGCCGACACCATGGCCGCGATCGTCGGCACGAGCACGAGCGCGGCGGCCACGCACACGACCGGGTCGAGATGCCGGCGGCGGCGCTCGTCGGCAGGCGCGCCGGGCTCGTCGATCGCCTGGGTCGCGTCGTCCGGCTCGACCGCGTCCGGCGGTGCTCGCCGTCGCGTCGCTGTCGGGTGTCCGCGGCGTGGGGGCCTGCGTCGTCGCCATCGCCGGGCTCCCGGATGCGGATGGTCAGGGGTTTGATCGACACTACGCGCGGGTCGGCGTGGTGAGCGAGCGCCGCGGCCTCGACCGCCGGATCGGACCCGGGCGTCCCGGGCCCTGACCTCGCCGGGAACCCTGGCCGACGCCCCCGGCCGCCACGTGCCATCGTCGGGCATGTCCGAGGATCCGCACCAGGCCCGCCTGCGCTACCGGCCCCGTGCCGCGGCGCCGTCGCCCCGGCCCTTCACCGCCGGGCGGGACGAGCCGCTCGGGTTGGAGGCCGACCGTGACGGCGTGCTCTACGTGCCCGACACCGCCGTGGCCGGTGCGCCGGTCCTCGTCTTCCTCCACGGGGCGAGCGGCAGCGGTCGCGCCCACCTGCGGGCCGTCCTCGCCGCGGCGGACCGCTACGGCGTCGTCCTCGTCGCCCCCGACTCGCGTCACCCCGCGACCTGGGACCTCATCGCGTCCGGCGGCTTCGGGCCCGACGTGGCGTTCCTCGACCGGGTGCTCGACGCCGTCGCCGACGACGTCGCCGTCGACCCCCGCCGCCTGGCCATCGGGGGCGTCTCGGACGGTGCCTCCTACGCCCTGGCCGTCGGGCTGAGCAACGGCGACGTCTTCCCGACGGTTCTGGCGTTCTCGCCGGGCTTCCTCGTCGTGCCCCGTGCGACCGGCCGTCCCCGCGTGTTCGTGTCCCACGGCACCGCCGATCCCGTCCTTCCCATCGACGCCTGCAGCCGGTCGTTCGTCCCGGCCCTGCAGGAGGCCGGCTACGACGTCCGCTTCGACGAGTTCGACGGCGGGCACACGGTTCCGCCGCCGGTGTCGGACGCCGCGGTGGCGTGGTGGCTCGCCGCCATCGGCCCCTAGCCCGCCGATCTCCCGCCCCGAGGTCAGGAGCCGTCGCGCCGCAGGAGCAGGACGCCCGAGGGCGTGCCGCCGCCCGATGTGACGACCGCGGTGCGGGCGCCGTCGACCTGTCGCTCGCCGGCGTCGTGGCGGAGCTGGGTCATCGCCTCGTAGAGGAAGCCGAAGCCGTGCGTGCGTCCCTCGGACAGCTGCCCGCCGTGCGGGTTGACGGGGAGCTCGCCGTCGAGGGCGATGCGCTTGCCGCCGTCGAGCCAGTCCTTGGCCTCGCCGATGCCGCAGAACCCGAGACCCTCGAGCCAGGAGATGGCGTTGAAGGTGAAGCCGTCGTAGACGAGGGCGAGGTCGACGTCGGCGGGGCGCATGTCGGTGCGCGTCCACAGGTGGGCCGACTGGCCGAGGACCTGGGGCTCGTGGGTGACGGTGCCCTGGTCCCACGAGATGCGCTCGGTGATCTGTGTGCCGACGGCCTCGACCCGCACCGCGGGGTGGGGGAGGTCGCCGGCCACGGACGCGTCGGACACGACGACCGCGATCGAGGCGTCGCACGGCACGTCGCAGTCGTACAGCCCGAACGGGGTCGAGATGGGTCGGGCCGACAGGTAGTCGTCCATCGTCATGGGGTCGCGATAGATGGCGGCCGGGTTGCGGGCGGCGTTGGCCCGGCCGTTGAGGGCGATCCAGCCGAGCATCTCGCGGGGGCGCCGTAGCGGTGCAGGTACTGGTTGGCGTTCATGCCGATCCAGTTGGCGGCCGACATGGCCCCGAAGGGCAGGCGCCACTCCTGCATGGCCCCCGTGACCCGGCCACCCCCGCCGCCGCGGAGGCCGAGTGCGGCGTAGGTGGACTCCCAGACGGTGCGGAAGCACAGGACGTGGCGGCACAGGCCGCTGGCCACCGCCAGCATGCCGGCGACGACCGACCCCCCGGGGCCGGGGAGGTCCATGCCGCCGTTGATCCAGGTCGGACGGATGCGCAGGGCCTCCTCGACGGCGGTGATGCCGCCCTCGCTCATGCCCATGGCGCCCGGACCGGGGTAGGTCGACAGCCCGTCGATGTCGTCGAGCGAGAGGCCGGCGTCCTCGACGGCGGCCAGGCACGCGTCGACGGTGAGCGACAGGGGGTCGACCATCAGCCGCCGCCCCATCGCCGAGCGCCCGACCCCCGACAGCACGGCCCGGTGTTCGAAGCGGTCGTCGCGCACCGGCGGCCGGACCGCCGGGCGCTCGGGCTCGCCCACCCGGTCCACCGCGTCGGTCTCGCCGGTCGGCTCGAACAGCGGGAGCCACACGTCCTCGTGCTGCTCGAAGCGGACCCGGACCACCTGGCCGATGGCGACCGCGTCGGGCTCGCAGCCCACGATGTTCGTGGTGAGGCGCACCGTCGGGTCCTCGGCCAAGGCCACGTTGGCGACGACGTAGGGCGGGTCGAACCCCGGCAGCCACGGGTGCTGGTTCACCGTGAAGCCCACCACCGTGGCCCGGCCCGACACCTCGACCGGCGCCCACGACGCGGCTGCGGCACGACGGGCAGATCGGCGCGGGCGGGTGGACCAGCGTCTGGCAGTCGTCGCAACCCTGGACCCGGAGGCGGCCGTCGGCGCCCGAGGTCCAGAACCACTCGTTCGCCGGCGTCAGCTGGGGGAGCAGGCGCACCGGGCTGGTCAGAACTCGTTCTCGAAGAAGCCCACCGCGCCCTGCGCCGGCTCGAACGCGCCCGACATCCCGGCGGCGAAGTACCCCGCGTCGGTCACCATCGTGACGCCCGTGACCCCGGAGGCGGCGGCGCTGCAGAGGAACACCAGCGGGTAGGCCTGCTCGAGCGGGGTCGACGCCTCGATGCCGACCTCGTCGCGGTAGTCGGCGCCGAAGCCCAGCCACATCTCCTTGTTGGCCTGGGCGAGCGGCGTGTTGGTCGGCCCGGGCAGGATGGCGTTGATGCGCACGCCCCGCTTCATCAGCGGCATGGCTTCGCGGGCGACGTAGGCGCAGATCGACAGCTTCGACCACATGTAGTCGGCGCGGCCGTTCTCCTGCGCCCAGGTGGCCGCCTCGTCGAAGTCGGACATGTCGAGGTACTCGCCCACCTTCGCCAGGTTCTGGCGCCAGCCCCAGCCGGCGGCCGACGAGATCAGGCCGATGGCCGAGCCGCGGGGCAGCCGGTCCTCGGCGAGCAGCCGCTCGATCATGTACCGGTGGCCGAGGAAGTTGATGCGCTCGATGCCGGGCGTGCCGTCGGCCACGCCGGCGCACGAGAACAGGGCGTCGACCGGGCCGCCGACCTCGTCGAGGGCGGCGTCGATGGAGGCCTTGTCGGCCAGGTCGACCTGGATGGCCTTCACGCCGGGCAGCGTGACCTCGGCGCGGTCCATGACGATGACCTCGGCGCCCGCGTCCTTGACCAGCTCGGCCGCGGCGGCGCCCATGCCGGTTGCGCCGCCGACGACCAGCGCCCGCTTGCCGTCGTACTTGAATGCGTCGAACGTGCCCATGTCGTTGCTCCGTGTGTGAGAGGTGGGTGGTGTCGGGTGGTTCTCGGGGTGTTCAGGCCACGACGCCGCGGACCTTGAGGTCCACGATCGTGTCCCAGTCGAGGCCGAGCTGCTCGAGGATGGCGTCGCCGTGCTCGTTGAACTCGGGTGCCCGCCTCGGCGCGGCCGCCTCCTCGCCGAACTGGACGGGGGCCGCGGCGAGCTTGAACGGCACCCCCTCCGCGGTCTCGCACTCCTGCACGTAGCCGTTGGCGAGGGTCTGCGGGTCGGACGCGGCCTCGAGCGTGTCCTGCACCATGGCCCACTGCCCGGTGAAGTCGGCGAAGCGCTCGCGCCACTCGCCGGCGTCCCGCTGGCCGAACGCTTCGCGGAGGGCCGCGGCCGCCTCGTCGGCGTTCTCCTTGATGGCGGCGGCGTCGGCGAAGCGCTCGTCGTCGGCGAGCTCGGGCCGCTCGATGACGCGGCAGACCTCGGGCCAGTACTTCGCGGCCTGGAGGCAGGTGAGCGACAGGAACTTGCCGTCCTTGGTCGTGTACGACGCGCTGAGCGGGTTGCCGGAGGCGACGTTCGGCGGCGGCGGCGCCCAGCCCACCTCGTGCTGGAGCGAGAGGGCGAGGGCCGCTCCCATCGACCAGAGGCCGGTCGACAGGAGGGACACGTCGACGGTCGTGGCCTCGCCGGTGCGCTCGCGGTGGAACAGGGCCCCCATGATCCCGCCGGCGATCGTCATCGCGCCGATCGAGTCGCCGAACGCCGGGGCGGGCGGCGCGGGCACGTAGTCGTAGTCGGGCTGCTTCATGCCCATGGCGATGCCGGCGCGACACCAGTACGCCAGCATGTCGTACGACCCGCGATCGGCCTCGGGCCCGCGCTCGCCCTGGCCGGTGCCGCGCACGTAGATCATCTGCGGGTTGGCGGCGCGGATCTCGTCGAGGCCGATGCGCAGCTTCGAGCGGACGCTCGGGACCTTGTTGGTCAGGAAGACGTCGCAGGTCGCGGCGAGCTTGTAGAGGATGTCGAGGCCCTCGTCGGACGTGAGGTCGAGGGCCAGGCTCTGCTTGCCCCGGTTGGAGTGCTCGAGCAGCACGTGGACGTTCGTGCCCATGATGGCGAGCCCGCTCGAGGCCAGGCCCCGCATGGCGTCGCCGCGCTCGACGTGCTCGATCTTGATGACCTCCGCGCCCCAGTCGGCGAGCAGCGCCGAGGCCGCCGGGACGAACGTGTGCTCCGCCACCTCGAGGATGCGGACGCCTTCCATGACTGCGGTCATAGACCCCTCCGTGTGTCGTCGACAGTATGACCAACCTGTTAGGTCTGGCGCACGCCGACCAGTTCGGAATGTCCGTTTTACCTGGTGGCGCCACGTTCGGGTGCGAAATAGTTGACCCGACCGTTAGAAGAATCCTACGGTTTCTGGCATGACGACACGGCTCGGCTTCCCGGTCTTCGATTCGGACAACCACCTGTACGAGACCAAGGACGCGTTCACCCGCCACCTGCCCGAGCGGTACAAGGGCGCCATCGACTACGTCGAGGTCCGCGGGCGCACGAAGATCGTCGTCCGGGGCACGATCAGCGAGTACATCCCGAACCCGACCTTCGAGGTCGTGGCGCGGCCCGGGGCGCAGGAGGAGTACTTCCGCGTCGGCAACCCCGAGGGCAAGTCCTACCGCGAGATCGTCGGCGAGCCGATGCGGGCCATCCCGGCCTTCCGGGGCCCCGAGGCCCGCGTCGAGCTGATGGACGAGCAGGGCCTCGACCGCACGCTCATGTTCCCCACGCTCGCCAGCCTCCTCGAGGAGCGCATGCGCGACGACCCCGAGATGACGCACGCGGTGGTCCACTCGCTCAACCAGTGGATCCACGACGAGTGGTCCTTCAACCACGAGGACCGCATCTTCGCCACGCCGGTCATCACCCTGCCGATCGTCTCCAAGGCGATCGAGGAGCTCGAGTGGGCGGTCGAGCGGGGCGCCAAGACGGTGCTGATCCGCCCCGCCCCGGTGCCGGCCTACGGCGGGTCGCGCTCGTTCGCCTTCGAGGAGTTCGACCCGTTCTGGCAGGCCGTCGTCGACGCCGACGTGCTGGTCTCGATGCACGCCTCCGACAGCGGCTACTCGCGGTACCAGGCCGACTGGACGGGGCCGCAGGAGATGCTGCCGTTCCGGCCCGACGCCTTCCGCATGCCTTCACCGATGGGGAAGCGGCCGATCGAGGACACGATGGCCGCCTTCGATCTGCCACGGCGCCTTGACCCGGTTCCCCGACCTGCGCATCGCCTCCATCGAGAACGGTGCCGACTGGGTCGTCCCGTTCCTGCAGCACCTGGCGGACGTCTACCGCAAGATGCCGCAGGTGTTCGACGAGGACCCGGTCGAGGCCTTCAAGCGCAACGTGTACGTCGCACCCTTCCACGAGGACGACATCGCCGGGCTCGTCGACGTGCTGGGCGCCGACCACCTGCTGTTCGGCTCCGACTTCCCGCACCCCGAGGGCCTGGCCGACCCCTGCAGCTACGTCGACCACCTGCCCGCGGGACTCCCCGAGGCCGACGTCGCCAAGATCATGGGCGGCAACCTCGCTCGCCTCATGCGGGTCGAGGCCCCGGTCACGGCCTGACGCCGCCCGACGCACACCGACGACAGCACTGCAGCAGGGGAGAGCGAGCACATGGATCTGAACGGACGATCGGCGCTGGTCACCGGGGGTGCGGGCGGGCTGGGCGGCGCGACCGTGCGCCACCTGGCCGGTCTCGGCCTGGGCGTGGCGATCTTCGACCGCGACGCCGACCGGGGCGCCGAGCTGGCCAAGGAGCTCGGCGACCGGCGCGGTCTCGGTCGCCGGCGACGTCAACGACGACGACGACGTCGCCGCGGCCATCGAGGCGGCCCGCTCGGTCGGCACCTTCTCGCTGGTCGTGAACGTGGCCGGCGGGGGCATCGGCGGCGGACGCACCGTCGGGCGCGACGGCACGCCGCACGACAAGGCCGTCGTTCACCGGCACGATGGACATGAACGCGGTCGGCACCTTCAACGTGACCCGCCTGGCGGCCGCCGCCATGGCCGGCAACGAGCCCGACGAGTTCGGCCAGCGCGGCGTCGTGGTCAACACGGCCTCGATCGCCGGCATCGAGGGCCAGACCGGCCAGCTCGCCTACGCCGCGGCCAAGGCGGCCATCCTCGGCATGACGCTGCCGCTCGCCCGCGACCTGGGGGCCATCGGCGTCCGGGTGTGCGCCATCGCTCCCGGCACCATGGGCACGCCGATCATGCTCAGCGTGCCCGAGCAGGTGAAGGAGCAGCTGGAGAAGAACATCATCTTCCCCAAGCGCATGGGGCGGCCCGAGGAGTTCGCCCTGCTGGTCGAGTCGATCGCCCGGAACCCCTACCTGAACGGCGAGAACATCCGCCTCGACGGCGCGCTGCGCTTCCCGCCGAAGTAGCCGGGTGCTCACCATCGAGGGGCTCGTCGGGGCCCTCCAGCTCGAGCCGACCGGCCCCGACCGCTACCGCGCCGCCAACGCGGAGTCGGGCCACGGGGTGATCTTCGGCGGCCAGCTGCTGGCGCAGTCGATCGTGGCCGGCCTCGCCGGCCACGACGGCAAGCGCGTCAAGACGGTGCACACGGTCTTCGCCCGCGGCGGCTCGCCCGACGCGCCCGTCGAGATCACCGTCGACCGCATGCACGCGGGGCGCGCCTTCGCCAGCAGCGCGGTGACGATCAGCCAGGGTGAACGGCTGTGCACCCGCTCGCTGGTGCTCCTGAGCGCGGACGAGCCCGACTTCATCCGCCACGCCGACCCGGCTCCCGACGGGCCGGGGCCCGACGACGCCGCGCCGGCGGGCGACGGCGAGGGGGCATGGCAGATCCGCATCGCCGGCGACGTCGACATCAACGACCCCGAGGCGACCGGCCCGGCCGACCTCGACGTCTGGACGCGCTTCGTCGGGGCGCCCGACGACCCGGTCCGTCGACCAGGCGCTGCTGGCGTTCGCCACCGACGGCTTCCTCATCGGCACCGCCATGCGCCCCCACGCCGGTGTCGGCCAGGCGCAGGCGCACGTGACCGTGTCGACCGGGGTGATCAGCCACACCCTGACCTTCCACGAGCCGGCGCCTGCCGGCGAGTGGCTGCTTCTCTCGCACCACAGCCCGTACGCCGGGCGCGGCCGCTCCTACGGCTCGGCCGACGTCTTCCGCTCCGACGGCTCGATCGTCGCCTCGTACGTGCAGGACGCCATGATCAGACCGCTCGACCAGGGGCGCTCCAGATCCGCACTCTGACCCGACGCGACGGCCCGATGATCGCGGCCGGCCTGCCGCCCGCCGGGCACCCGGCGGTGAGGTCTCCGATACTCGAACCCCTGTTCATGCGGGGTGAGGTAATGTTGGGCCGACCGTTCGGTACAAGAATCGGAGCGACGTTGCCTGATGTTGCAACGGCGTTCTCTCCGTGCGAGTATACGGTTCACACGTGACGGCGGGCACATGCCGTCGGACCTCGGTCCGACCGGGTGCCCCGGAGACAGGAGAGGGGAATCGCGATGGCTGACGCCGTCGTCGTGTCCACGGCGCGCACCGCGATCGGCACGGCCTTCAAGGGCACGCTGGTCGATGTCGACGCGTTCGAGCTGGGCACGCACGTGGTCGCCGAGGCCGTCCGCAGGGCCGGTGTCGACCCGGGCCTCGTCGACGACGTCGTCCTCGGCGAGTCCCTGTACGGCGGGGGCGACGTCGCCCGCTACGCCGCCATCGAGGCGGGCCTCGAGCACGTGGCCGGGGTGGCGCACAACCGCCACTGCGCGGCCGGCCTCGCGGCCGTCACGACCGCCGCCGGCACCGTGCGCGCCGGCATGGACCGCGTGGTCGTCGCCGGCGGCTCGCACTCCTCCTCCACCTCGCCGCGGTCGACCCGCCGCATCCCCGGGACCGACGACTGGACCGACTGGTTCTCGCCGACGCACCGCGACCGGCCCGACGCGCCGAACATGGACATGTCGATCACGGTCGGGTGGAACGCCGCGGTCGAGGTGGGTGTCACCCGCGAGGAGATGGACGCCTGGGCGCTGCGCTCGCACCAGCGCGCCGTGGCGGGCATCGACGCCGGCAGCTTCGTCGACGAGATCGTGCCGATCGAGGTCACGCGCCGCGACGGGTCGACCGCCACGTTCGCCGTCGACGAGCACCCGCGCCGCGGTACGAGCATGGAGAAGCTGGCGTCGCTCAAGCCGCTCCACCCCGAGATCGAGGGCTTCAGCATCACCGCGGGCAACGCCTGCGGCGCCAACGACGGGGCCGCCGCCATGGTGGTCGCCGACCGCGACCTCGCCGAGGCGAACGGCCTCGAGCCGCTCGCCGTCGTGCGGGCCTGGGCCTCGGTGGGCGTGGCGCCCGAGCGGACGGGCCTGGCGCCGACGCTCGCCATCCCGAAGGCGCTCGATCGTGCCGGCCTGAGCGTCGACGACGTGGCCCTGTGGGAGATCAACGAGGCCTTCGCCTCGATGTGCGTGGCGACGACGCGGGTGCTCGGCATCGACGAGGGCATCGTCAACGTCCTCGGCAGCGGCTGCAGCCTCGGCCACCCGATCGCCATGACGGGGGCTCGCATGGTCATCACGCTCATCCACGAGATGCGCCGTCGCGGCGGTGGCACCGCGGTGGCGGCGATGTGCGCCGGCGGCGGGATGTCCACCGCGGTCGTGCTGGACGTGCCGGCGCCGTGAGCGTCGACACAGGCTGAACCTGATCGCGCGCGACAGCCGATCACTCGACAGCAAGGGGAACAGATGTCCAGGACAGATCGTCCAGAACCCAGGAGAGGGCAGATGGAGAAGCCGGGGGAACCGTCCGGGCGCCGCGGCAGGCGGACCCGGCGAGCGATCGCTCTGGCGGCGCTGAGCGCGCTGCTGCTCGGAGCCGTCGCCTGCGGTGGCGACGACGACGACTCGTCGTCGTCCGACGACGACGAGGCCACGAGCGGCTCCGAAGCCACCGACCTGCTCGGTCCCGAGGACGCCGCGTCGGGCGACCCGGTCAAGATCGGGATGGTGTCCGACGGCGCCACCCAGGCGTTCGACAACACCGACGAGCTCCGCGGCGCCCAGGCCGCCGCCGAGTACTGGAACACGCACCAGGCCGGCGTCGCCGGGCGGCCCATCGAGGTCGTGACCTGCGAGACCGGCGCCGACCCGGCCGGCGGCCGCCGACTGCGCCAACCAGATGGTCGAGGACGGGGTCGTGGCGGTCGCCCTCAGCCAGTCCGCCGTGGCGGACTCGGTGTGGGAGCCGCTGCACGCCGCCGGAGTGCCGACGATGTTCCTGCAGACCAGCGCCGAGGGCCTGCTCGCCGACACCGAGACGAGCTTCACGATGCTGAACCCGCTCGCCACGCTGTTCGGCGTGCCGATCGCGGCGGCCGAGAGCGAGGGCACCGACCGGATCGCCTTCGTCAACATCGACGTCCCCCAGGCCAACGCCTCGTTCGACTCGGGGGCGGCCCCCGCCCTCCTGGAGAACGCGGGGCTCGAGTACGACCTGATCAAGATCCCGCCGGGCACGGCCGACATGACGTCGCAGATGCAGGAGGTCGCCAACAGCGACGCCGGCGTCGTGTACATCGTCGGCAACGACGCCTTCTGCATCGCCGCCATCCAGGGGCTCTACGCCGTCGGGTACGAGGGCGCCATCACGGCGGTGTCGCAGTGCATCACCGACGCCACCCGCGAGGCGATCCCCGGCGACCAGCTCGAGGGCATCTCGGTCACCGCCACCATGGCGGTCGGGGCGACGGACGATCCGGCGTACCAGCTCTACCAGGCCGTGATGGGCACCTACGGTCAGGACGTCCAGGACGTCGACAACAACGTCGCCATGGGCGGCTACACGGTGATGGCGTCCACCGCCACGGCCCTCGCCGGGCTCGAGGGAGACGTCACCACCGAGACGGTCGCCGAGGCGTTCAAGTCGATGGAGGAGTCCGACTACCCGGGCGCCGACGGCATCACGTTCCAGTGCGGCGGCACCGTGTTCCCGTCCCAGCCGGCGGTGTGCACGAACCAGTCGCTGCGAGCCACCCTCGACGCCGAGGGCAACCTCGCCAGCTTCGAGGCCATCGACTCGTCAGATGCGGTCGTAGAGCAGTAACGGGACGTCGCGACCCTCGCACGGTCGCGGTGCGTCGACGACGGCGCACCGCGACCAGCGAGGGTCGCGGTTCCCATCCACCACCACCACCTGTTCCCGGACGTTCGGAGGCGTCGCCCGCCGTGGACCACCTCGCTTCGCTCTTGCTCGGCCTCGGCAGCGGGGGCGTGTTCGCTGCGCTCGCGCTCGCCCTCGTCATCACCTACCGCGCCTCGGGGGTGGTGAACTTCGCGACCGGCGCCATGGCCCTCTACGTGGCCTACACGTACGCGGGCCTGCGGAAGGGCGAGCTGCTCGTCCCGTTCCCGGGGCTCCCGAAGACCGTCGACCTCGGCCAGGAGCTCGGCTTCTGGCCCGCCCTCGCGGTCTCGATGGTCATCGCCGCCCTCCTCGGCGCGCTCCTCTACGTGCTGGTCTTCCGCCCGTTGCGCGACGCACCACAGCTGGCCAAGGCGGTCGCGTCGCTCGGCGTCCTCGTCATCATCCAGGGCGTGCTGGCGATCCGGCAGGGCACCAACACGGTGAACGTCCGACCGATCTTCCCCGTCGAGCGCTGGGAGTGGGGGTCGGTCCTCGTGCTGTCCGACCGCTTCTACCTGGCGCTGACGGTCGTCATCCTGGCCCTCGCGCTGTCGGCGGGGTACCGCTACACCCGCTTCGGCCTCCTGACGCGAGCCACGGCCGAGACCCAGACCGGGGCCTACGTCAGCGGCGTCTCGCCCGACCGGATCGCGCTGCTCAACTGGATGATCAGCGCCATGGTCGCGGGCCTCGCCGGCATCCTGATCGCCCCGGTCAGCCCGCTCACACCGGTGACGTACACCCTGTTCGTCGTCCCGGCGCTGGCCGCCGCCGTGGTCGGCCGCTTCCAGCACATCGTGCCGATCGTGTGTGCCGGCCTCGCCATCGGCATGCTGCAGTCCGAGGCCCTCTCGCTGGCCGGCGACTACTCGTGGATGCCGCAGACCGGTGCGGCCGAGCTGGTGCCGCTGCTCGTCATCCTCATCGCGCTCGTCGTCGTCGGCGGCGGGATCCCGGCCCGAGGCGGCCTCGTCCGCCAGCCCCTGGGCCGGGCGCCGCGCCCGCGCACGCTCCTGTGGCCCACGGTCATCGGGACGGCCGTCGGGTTCGTCGCCCTCGCGCTGACGGCGGGCACGTGGCGCGCCGCGGTCATCGGCTCGTTCATCGCCGCCGTCATCGGCCTCTCGCTCGTGGTCGTCACCGGGTACGCGGGCCAGGTCTCGCTGGCCCAGCTCGCGCTGGCCGGCACGGCGGCCTTCAGCCTCAGCACCCTCACCGACGACTGGGGCGTTCCCTTCCCGTTCGCACCGCTGCTCGCCGCGCTCGTCGCCACCGCCATCGGTGTCGTGGTCGGCCTCCCGGCGTTGCGCACCCGCGGCCTGACGCTCGGCGTGGTGACGCTGGCGCTCGCCTACGCCATCGAGGCGGTGTGGTTCCGCAACAGCGACATCGTCCCGAGCTCGGGCGCCCGGGTCACGCCGCCGTCGATGTTCGGCATCGACCTCGGGATCGGTTCCGGCCAGGACTTCCCACGCATCGAGTTCGGCCTGGTGTGCCTGGTCACGCTCGTCCTCGTCACCCTCGGCGTGGCCGTCCTCCGCCGCAGCGCACTGGGCTCGGCGATGCTCGCCGTGCGGGCCAACGAGCGCTCGGCCGCCGCGGCCGGCGTGAACGTCGTGCGCGTGAAGGTGCTCAGCTTCGCCCTGGCCGCGTTCATCGCCGGCCTCGGTGGCAGCCTGCTGGCCTACCGCCGCGGCGTCGTCACGTTCGACTCGTTCACGGCCATCGGCGGGCTGGCGCTGCTCTCGACCGCCTACCTGGCCGGGATCACCTCGGTCTGGGGCGGCATCAACGCCGGCATCCTGGCGTCCACCGGCATCACGTTCATCGCCCTCGACCGCTGGGTCGACCTCGGGGCGTGGTTCGAGGTGATCAGCGGCGTGCTCCTCATCGTGACCCTCATCACCAACCCCGAGGGCATCGCCGCCGCCGGCCACGAGATCGCCGACCGCTGGGCGAAGTGGAAGGACGGTCGCAGGGTGGGCGAGGCGGAAGCCGAACGTCCCGTCGTCGCCGCGGTCGAGCCCGCCGAGGACGCCGAGGTCGCGGCGGAGGTCGTGCCCACGCCCGTCGCACCGGCGGCCGCATCGGGCGGCGCCGCCCTCCAGATCGACCACCTGACCGTGCGCTACGGGGGCGTCGTCGCGGTCAACGACGTCTCGCTCCGGGTCGAGCCCGGCCACATCGTCGGGCTCATCGGTCCCAACGGGGCCGGCAAGACGAGCGTCATCGACGCGGTCACCGGGTTCGCCGCCGCCAAGGGGAGCGTCGAGCTCGGCGAGCGTCGCCTCGACGGCCTCGCCCCGCACGCACGCGTGCGGGCCGGCCTCGCCCGCACGTTCCAGTCGCTCGAGCTCTACGACGACCTCTCCGTCGAGGAGAACGTCAGCGTGGCCGCCCTCGGCGGTCGCCAGGCGCACCGGAAGGCCGCGGTCGCCCGGGCGCTCGAGAACGTCGGGATCGCCGCGCTCCACGATCGCCCGGCCGGCGACCTGAGCCAGGGCGAGCGCCAGCTCGTGTCGATCGCCCGAGCCTGCGCCGCAGGCCCCGCGGTCCTGCTGCTCGACGAGCCCGCGGCCGGGCTCGACAGCGAGGAGAGCGTGTGGCTGGGCGACCGCATCCGCGCCATCGCGGCGGCGGGCACCGGCCTGCTCCTCGTCGACCACGACGTCAACCTCGTGCTGACCGTGTGCGACCACGTCTACGTGCTCGACTTCGGGGCCGTCATCGCCGACGGCCCGCCCGATGCCATCCGGGCCGACCGCGCCGTCGCCGAGGCGTACCTCGGCACGATGCACGACACCGAGGCGGTGACGGCATGACCGATCGACAGCCCACCGTGGCCGACCAGCCCGAGCCCCGTCCGACGGGCACCCGGCTCGAGTGCCGCGGCTACTGCGGTGGCCGTGGCGCCACCGTCGTGTTCCGCGAGCTCGACCTCGACGTGCATGCCGGTCGGGTGCTGGCGCTGCTCGGCCCGAACGGGGCCGGCAAGTCGACGTTGCTGCTGACGCTGGCCGGGCTGCTCCCGGCCAAGGAGGGGAGCGCGGCCGTCGACGGCGAGGCGCTGCGCGCCGGCAACGCCGTCGCCGCCAGTCGAGCCGGCGTCGTCCTCGTGCCCGACAACCGGGCGCTGTTCACCACGCTGACGGTCGAGGAGAACCTCGAGGTGGCGCGCTCCCGCAGCGGCCCGGGGGCGCGGGAGCTCCTCGACGTCTTCCCGGCGCTGGAGAAGCGCTGGCGGCTGCCGGCCGGGGCCCTCTCCGGAGGCGAGCAGCAGATGCTCGCCATGGCCCGGGCCCTGATCCAGCAGCCGAAGGTCCTGCTGATCGACGAGATGAGCATGGGGCTGGCGCCCCTCGTGGTCGAGGCGCTGTTCGACACCGTCCGCCGGATCGCCAGCGACCACGGCGCCGCGATCGTGCTCGTCGAGCAGCACGTCAAGCTGGCGCTCGAGGTCGCCGACGAGGCTGCGGTCCTGAACCGCGGCACCATCGTCCTGCGCGGGACCGCCGACGAGCTGCGCACCGACAGCAAGCGCCTGGAGCGCGCCTACCTCGGTGAGCTCGAGGTGGCTCGCTGAGGCGGTGAGCCCGCGACGCCCGGCCGCAGCGGTCCCCTCCCGCGCGGCTGGGCGGCGCGGTCAGGACCGCCGCTACTTGACGTGCGCGGGGCGCCACCGTGACCGACGGCACCGAGATGGTGGCGCCGTGCTGCAGGACGGCGTGCACCATGTTGACCAGGTGCTCGACGTCCATGAGCTGACCCGCCATGTAGTTGCGGGCCTCCCAGACGGGGTGCACCTCCATCATCAGGTCGAGGTCCCAGCCGTTGGCGAAGCCCGTCATGGCGTCGCCCTCGCCGCCGGCGCAGTCACCGACGATGACACGGGTGAAGCCGAGGTCGGGGTGCTCGGCCCGCCACGCGTCGATCAGCTTGTCGAGGGCCGCCTTGCTGACGGCGTACGAGCCGAGGCCCGGCCAGGGCGGCGTCGACGAGGCGCTCACGGACGACAGGTACGCCGCGGCGCCCCCCGACTCGGTGAGGTGGGGGACGGCGGCGGCGGTGACGAGCGCCGCACCGGTGACGTTGGTGGCGAACACCTGAGCCCACGTCTCGGCATCCGTGTCGATCAGCTTGGCCAGCGAGCCGATGCCCGGGGTGTAGACGAGGGCGTCGATCCCGCCGAGGCCGGAAGCGGCCGCCGCGATCGCCGAGCGGCACGAGGCCTCGTCGGTGACGTCGCACTCGATGACGAGCGTGCCGGGGCCGGCCTCCTTGGCGGCGTCGTCCAGCCGCTCGCGGCGCCGCGCCAGCAGGGCGACCTGATCGCCGCGCTGGGCGAGACCGATCCCGATGCAGCGCCCGAGACCGCTCGACGCACCCACGACCACTGTTCTCACGATGGGGTCCCCCTCGTCGTCATGTGACCGAGATGTTAGAGGAGGTCGCGCCTCCGCGGAAAGCCGGAAACCGGGTTCCCGGTGGGCCGCTCGGCCATCGCCGTGGCGGAACTAGCGCCCGAGGAGGCCGCGCTCGAAGATGTGGGCCGCGGCGTCGATCGTGCTGGCCGGCTGGTCCCGGGCGCCGAAGGTGCCGAGCAGCGCCACGGTGATGATCGCCTCGGAGTCGACGTCGCCGAAGCCCCGCGGCCGCAGGAAGTGCGCGATGCGGCGTCGGCCCCAGTCGTGGGCGGCCGCCGAGTCGGTCCGGAACGTGGGGTTCTGCAGGGCGGCGTCGACCCAGACGCGCAGCATCGCCGTCTCCCCGGCCTGCGTCGCGTTGTACTGCCGCAGCCAACGCCGGATGGCCGCCGTGGAGGACGTGCCGTCGGGCCCCGTGGCGGGGATGTCGGCCAGGGTGGTCGACACCGTGCGGATCGCCTGCACGCCGAGGATCTGGAGGAGGCGGTCCTTGCTCTCGAAGTAGCGGTAGAACGCCCCCTTCGACAGGCCGGCGGCGGCCACCACGTCGTTGACCCTCGTGTCGTGGAAGCCGCGGGTCACGAACAGCTCGCGCCCGGCGTCCATCAGCGCCTGCAGGGTGCGCTGGCCGGCCGGGGTGAGGTCGCGCGTGGCGCCGTCGTGGGCGAGGGCCGCACGCAGGGCGGGGCTGAACTCGAGGACCGGCGGCCGGCGCCGCGCCGGAGGGTGCACGTTGGCGGCCTGCAGACCGAACAGCGTGCGGTGCACGACGTCGGCCAGGGCGTCCTCGATGCGCTCGGTCGGGTACGCGCTCGGGCTGGCCGCCCGCAGGATCCGGGAGATGTCGAGCGTGCGGGGCAGGCACCCGAGCAGGAGCGAGATGACCGGGTCGAGCTGGCGCGGCGGAAGCGTGGTCGCGGTCAACCGGGCCCGGAACGCGGCCGCGTGGCGCTCGCCCGTGCGCACCGACCCGCCCGCCACCGAGGCGTCGCTCTCGGCCGCGGTCTGGAAGACCCGGAAGACCGGCTCGTAGCGGTCGTAGACGCCGCAGTACCGGGCCACCCAGGCGCGGATGGACCGCCATCCGTCGGCGTCGGGCGTGACGAGGCCGAGGGCCTCGGTCGAGGCGCCGAGCTGGCGCGCCACCTGCCCCGCCAGGTGGCGGAACACGTCCTCCTTGCCGGAGAAGTACTGGTAGAACGAGGCGCGGGAGCATCCGGCCAGTTCGGTGATCCGAGCCACCCCACACTGGTGGTAGCCCTCCTCGCCGAAGACCCGCAGGGCGGCGTCGACGATCCGCTGCTGGGTGCGTTGCCCGCGGGCACCGACACGGGGGTTGTCCGAGAACGGGGCGCGTCGCAGCACGGCGTCGGTGTCGCCGTCACCGCGCCGGTCGTCGTCGACTGCGGTGGCCGGCGCGAGCTCGGGATCCCTGTGCGGAGGAGGCATGCGTCCTTTCACGTGAGGCGGCCGGGACGGTACCAAGGGCGGGGGCGTGTCCCGCCGGCACCGACCGGGCTACTGGTCGGCGCGCACCTTGTCCTTGACGGCGGGGACGATCGGGGGCGCGTCCCTCCAGCTGGGGATGCCCGGAGTCCTCCTTGGCGACGGGGTAGCCGTCGTCGTTGACCTGCGCCCAGTGCGAGTGGTTCAGCTCGTGCAGCGTGAAGCAGGCGTTGAGGGCGTTGTAGAAGCCCATGTTGTCGACGGACTGGTTCACCGCCTCCTTGATGAGCAGCGCCGACATCGTGGGCAGCTGTGCGATGCGGCGCGCGAACTCCACGGTGCGGTCGGCCAGCTCGTCGGCGGGGAACACCTTGCTCACCATGCCGAGGGCGTGGGCCTCGTCGGCGTCGATGGCGTCGCCCGTCAGCAGCAGCTCCTTCGCCTTGCGGGGCCCGAACTCCCACGGGTGGGCGAAGTACTCGACGCCGCACATGCCGAGCCGGGTGCCGACCACGTCGGCGAAGCGGGTGTCGTCGGCGACGACGATGAGGTCACAGGCCCAGAGCAGCATGAGGGCGGCGGCGTAGACGTCGCCGTGGGCCTGCCCGATCGTGATCTTCCGCAGGTTGCGCCAGCGCCGCGTGTTGTCGAAGAAGTAGTGCCACTCCTGCAGCATGAGGTTCTCGGCGCCCTTCCGGGTGCCGCCGTTGATCGCCCGCGTGGGGTGCTGGTTGGGGCCGGGCATGTACTCCTCGAGCGAGACCTTGGTGCCCATGTCGTGCCCCGACGAGAACATGGGCCCCGCCCCGCAGAGGATGACCACGCGCACCTCGTCGTCGGCCTCGGCCTCCATGAAGGCGTCGTTCAGCTCGACGAGCAACCCCCGGTTCTGGGCGTTGCGGGCCTCGGGGCGGTTCAGCGTGATGCGGGCGATCGTGCCCTCGTCGAGCGTCTCGTACTGCACGAACTTGTGGTCGGGCATGGTCCCCTCCGTGGCGGGCGCCGCTGGTCCGTCAGTGACCCTACTGTTAGACGGGGTGTGGCGCACCAGCTAGCATCGTTGGCCCGGATGCGCCCCGCTGCGAGGCGGGGCGCTCAGCCCACCGACGGACATCGAGGGGTTCATGATGCTGCGAGCCGGACTCAAGCTGCACAGCGCCGTGTGCGACGCACAGGTCGTGGTCGTCAAGGCGCCGGCCGACGCGGTCGAGGTCGGCTGCGGCGGCGCGCCGATGCTCGAGGACGGGCAGGCGACCGACGGTGCGGCGACGCTCGACGCGTCGCTCGGCGACGGCCCCCAGCTCGGCAAGCGCTACGCCGACGACGACCTCGGGCTCGAGCTCCTGTGCACCCGGGCCGGCACCGGCGCCCTCACGGTCGACGGCCGTCCGCTGCTCCTCAAGGGCGCCAAGCCGCTGCCCTCGTCGGACTGAGCCCGCCCACCGCATGAACCTGCTCCTCCTGCTCGACATGGTCGCGGCCGGCCGCGGCGACGAGGTCGTGGTCCAGGCCGGCGACGAGCGCCTCACCGCCGCCGAGCTGCTGGCCGGTGCCTGGGCTGCGGCCGGCGTGGCGGAGGGGTCGTCTGCCCTCGCCTACGTCGGCACCAACGGCCTCGCCTTCCCGATCGGGCTGTTCGCCGCCGCGGCCGCCGGCATCCCGTTCGTGCCGCTGAACTACCGCCTCAGCCACGACCAGCTCCACGACCTGCTCGCGCCGCTGGGCGACACCCTGGTGGTGGCCGACGGCGAGGCGGGGGCGGCGCTGGCGGCCCGTGGCCACCGCGTGGTCGACACGGCCGGGTTCGTGGCCACGGCCCGAGCGGGCGAGTCGGTGGGCGAGGTGCCCGCCGACGGCGAGGGCCCGGCGGTCCTGCTCTACACCAGCGGCACCACGGCGGCGCCCAAGGCGGCGGTGCTGCGCCACCGGCACCTGACGTCCTACGTGATCGGCACCGTCGAGTTCGCCGGCGCCGGTCCCGACGAGGCCGTGCTGGTGAGCGTGCCGCCGTACCACGTCGCCGGCCTGGCCAACCTGCTCAGCAACCTCTACCTCGGCCGCCGCATCGTCTACCTCACGCAGTTCGACGCCGCGGCGTGGGTCGCGGCGGTGCGGAGCGAGGGCATCACCAACGCCATGGTCGTGCCCACCATGCTGGCCCGCATCTGCGACGTGCTCGACGCCGACGGCGCCGGCCTGCCCAGCCTGCGGGCGCTGTCCTACGGCGGGGCGCGCACGCCCGCCACCGTGCTGCAGCGCGTCATGGCGCTGCTGCCCGAGGTCGACCTCACCAACGCCTACGGCCTGACCGAGACCAGCTCGACCATCGCGGTCCTCGGGCCCGACGACCACCGGGCCGCCCGGGCCGGCGATCCCGTGGCGACCGCCCGGCTGTCCTCGGCGGGGCGCGTGCTGCCCACCGTCGAGATCGAGGTCCGCGGCGGTCTCGGCGAGCCGCAGCCGGCCGGTGAGCCGGGCGAGATCTGGGTGCGGGGCGAGCAGGTGTCGGGCGAGTACGCCGGCCGGGAGGCGCCGCTCGACGCCGCTGGCTGGTTCCCGACGCGCGACCGCGGCTGGCTCGACGCCGGCGGCTACCTGTTCATCGAGGGTCGCAGCGACGACACGATCATCCGGGGCGGCGAGAACATCGCGCCGGCCGAGATCGAGGAGGTGCTGCTGCAGCACGCCGACATCCTGCAGTGCGCGGTCGTTGGCGTCCCCGACGACGAGTGGGGCCAGCGCATCGCCGCCGTCGTGGTCCTCCGCCCCGGTGCCGTGGTCGGCGCGGCCGACGTGCAGGCGTTCGCCCGCCGGTCGCTCCGGGGGTCGAAGACGCCCGAGGTCGTCACGTTCGTCGACGCGCTGCCGTACACCGAGACCGGCAAGCTGCTCCGCCGTGTCGTCCAGGCCGACCTCCAGACGACCGGCTGATCCGGCATCCGCTCGGGTACCGCGCCCGGACGGGTCGTGGTACGGTCGTGACCCGATTGTTAGTTCCAGAGCTCGGTGAACCGAGGGGGTCGACCATGGACATCAACGACATGGTGCTGGTGAGCGTCGACGACCACGTGGTCGAGCCGCCGCACCTGTTCGAGGGGCGGTTGCCGGCGAAGTACGTCGACCTGGCGCCGCAGTTCGTCACCCGCGACGACGGCACCAACGCCTGGGTGTACGAGGGCCAGGAGATCTCGAACGTCGCCCTCAACGCCGTGGCCGGGCGCCCGCGCGAGGAGTACGGCATGGAGCCGACCTCGTTCGCCGAGCTGCGGGCCGGCACCTACGACATCGACGAGCGGGTCAAGGACATGGACGCCAACGGCGTCCTCGGCTCGCTCTGCTTCCCGTCGTTCCCGCAGTTCTGCGGCCAGCTCTTCGCCCGCACCGAGGACAAGGACGTCGCCCTGGCGATGATCCGCGCCTACAACGACTGGCACATCGACGAGTGGTGCGGCACGCACCCCGGCCGGTTCATCCCCTGCCCGCTGCCCGCCATCTGGGACCCCGAGGTGCTGGCCGCCGAAGTGCGCCGCACCGCCGCCAAGGGCGCCCGCGCGGTCACGTTCTCCGAGAACCCGTCGAAGCTCGGCTGGCCCAGCATCCACTCCGACCACTGGGACCCGTTCTGGCAGGCGTGCAGCGACGAGGGTGTCGTCGTGTGCATGCACATCGGGTCGTCGTCGTCGCTGGTCATCACCTCGCAGGACGCGCCGATCGACTGCCTGATCACGCTCACGCCCATCAACATCGTGCAGGCCGCCACCGACATCATCTGGTCGGGCATCCTCACCAAGTTCCCCGACCTGCGCATCGCCCTGTCCGAGGGCGGCATCGGCTGGATCCCCTACTTCCTCGAGCGCATCGACTACCAGTACCGCCAGCACCACTACTGGACCGGCCAGGACTTCGGTGACCGGCTGCCCAGCGAGGTGTTCAGCGACCGGGTGCTGACCTGCTTCATCGACGACCGGTTCGGCGTGCGCAACCGCGACGCGATCAACATGGACAACGTCATGTGGGAGTGCGACTACCCGCACTCCGACTCGACGTGGCCGTTCTCGCCCGAGCAGGTGGCCGAGCACTTCGACGCCAGCGTCAGCGACTACGACATCGACCGCATCACCCACCTCAACGCCATGAAGCACTTCTCGTTCGACCCCTTCACGACCCTCGGGGGCCGCGAGAGCTGCACGGTCGGCGCCCTGCGGGCCAGCGCCGCCGGCCACGACGTGGCCATCCGGTCGGTGCGGCCCGACATGGTCGGCCAGCATGCGTCCCGGGCGATCGACCTGGCGGTCCCCGGCAACTGAGCCGACACGGCGCACCACGCGCCGCGGCACCGGACACCACCCTCGGGTGGCTCCCGCGAGATCGGGGAAATCGCGTGTGGGGCTAGTCGGCGGCGGCCAGGCGGGGGATGACCTTCGACGAGATGAGCTCGAGGCTCTCCCACGCCAGGTCGGGGTCGAGGCCGCCCATCAGCGGGTGCAGCATCAGCGAGCCGGTCTCGCGGACCCGGGCCACGCACTCGTCGGGCGTCATCACGACGTAGGCACCGCTGGTGCGCAGGGAGTCGACGTCGTCGGTCATCTCGTACGGGCCGCGCTCGTTGGCGTTCGCCAGCCAGGCGCCGTAGACGTTCGTGTCGTGGAAGGCGTGCGGGGCGATGCGCGCCCACGCCTCGTCGGGGTCGTCGGCGACGTGGAGGAACCGCGGCTGGTCGAGACCGGGCGCGGGCCCCACCTCCTGGCCGAGCTCGCGGCACGCCTCCTGGTAGTACCCCCACACCGTGGCGTCGACCGGCAGGAACCCGAGGCCGAGGCGGGCGGCGCGCCGTGCTGCGGCCCGAGACGCACCTCCGAGGAGCAGGCCCGGGCCGTCGGGGCGGGCGGGCCGCGGAGTGACCCGGACGCGCCGCCCGCGGTACTCGAACTCCTCGCCGGTCCACGCGTTGCGGAGGACCTCGATGCCCTCCTCGAGCAGGGGGATGCGCTCGTCGAGGGTGCGGCCGAACATGGCCAGCTCCTCCTCGCGGTAGCCGGCACCGAGGATGAGGTCGACGCGGCCGCCGCTGGCCAGGTCGAGCACGGCGAGGTCTTCGGCGAGGCGGATGGGTTCGTAGAGCGGCAGCACCAGCGCGGCGATCATGAGGCGCAGGTTGCGGGTCCGCCCGGCGATGGCCGCGGCCATGACCAGCGGCGAGGGGCAGTAGCCGTCGTCGGAGCCGTGGTGCTCGGAGAGGGTGGCCATGAGGAAGCCGTTCTCCTCGGCCCACGCGCACTGCTCGAGTGCCGCCGTGTAGAGCGCCTCGGCCGGCGCGCCGAAGGCCGGCGCCCGCAGGTCGTAGCGCAGCGACAGGAACGCACCCGTCTCGATCATCGTGTCCCCTCTTCTTCCGTGCGATGAGTGACCGGAATGTTAGACGGCGTTCGCCAAGCCGGACGGCGCCGGGGCCGTGACCGCCGGGCCGGACGCACGTGTGGTGGCGGTGACCGCGGGTCGGTCGTCGCCACCCGCGTCGCGGACATCGACCCGGCCCAGGCCGCCTCGGACGTCGGCGGTGGCCACCGCGGGTCCCGTGCGGACCGGCCGCAGGTAGCGCAACGCCAGCGACGACAGCGTCGCCCCGGGCGTGAGCGAGAGGGCCGCCTCTTCGGCGACCAGGGCGATCAACCCGCCGTTGACCGTGCCGGCGGCGTTCAGGCCGTCGTGCGAGCGGGGCAGCACGGCGACGCCCGGCTCGCGCCGGCGGCACCCGGCGCGCTCGGCGAACGGGCGGCGCAGCCGCAAGCCGGGATCGGCCAGCCGGTCGAGCGAGAAGTCGCTCGGGAGCTCGGCGCGCGGGTCGGGCGCCACCATGAACGAGGCGGTGCCGATGGCCACCGGGGCGCCGTCGTCGTCGGTGATGTCGACCCCGCTCACGACCACCGAGCGCCCGGCCTTGAGCAGGCGGGCGACGGCGTGGACGGTGCCGTCGGACGGGGCCTGGCCGTAGACGTGGACGTCCAGCTCGAGGGTGACGGGCACCCGGGGCGCCAGCACCGTGATGGCGGCGAGGCCGGCCACGTGGTCGACCCAGGTGGCCAGGATGGACGTGCGCAGGCTGGTGGTTCCGGGCGTCCACATCTCGGGCACCACGCCGGCCGAGCCGTGCACCGCGTCACCCGAGCGCGAGACCGAGAAGCCGAGCTCCATCAGGATGTGTCCGGCTGCTCGCGGGTCGGCCTCGACGTCCACGCAGATCCTCCTCGGCGCCGTCGGGCGCGCGGTCGCAACGAAGTGACCAAGACGTTAGTTCACTTCTGGCGCGAGGGCGATTGCCGATGGCGGGGAACCACGTTCGCGGTCCGGCCGTCAGGTCACTCGACGAGCTCGTACAGGGTGAGGATCGGGGGCGGGTCCAGCTGCAGGACGTCGCTCATCTGCACGCGGCTGTCGCCCGACCGCGCCCGCAGCTCCCGCAGCGGCGCCTCGAGGTCGTCGCAGTCGATGTCGTAGACCGCGACGTACTCGGGGGTCGACGGGTCGGCGCCACCGCGCACCTTGTACCGCCGGGCGCCGACGAACCCGGGGACGGCGACCACCTCGGGGAGGTGGGCGTTGGTGTACCAGTCGTTGTACTCGTCCTCGCGTGCGGGGTCGGCGGGACGGGACTGGACGACGAGCATGCCCTTCGGCACGACGGCTCCTCCGTGTCGGGGATGGGACGGGATCGGTCGAGCGGCGGAGGACGGCGCGGGGCGCGGCCCCCGGCTCACCCCGGGCCGGCGGCGGGCGTCGGGTCGGCGAGCACCTCGTCGGCCCAGGCCAGCAGGGTGGGGGCCAGCAACGGCCAGCGCACGAACAGACCCTCGCCGGCGCCTCCCGGTCGCGCCGCCGAGCGCTCGAGCCACTCGTCGTCCCCCCACGGGGGCTCGACGAGCCGGGCGTCCGGGAGCAGCGCGGCGAGCTGCTCGGACGTCGCCCGCGTGTGGTTCGGGTCGCTCGCCCCGCTGCGGAACACGAGGGCGGGGATGTCGAGCGCGCGGCCGTCGGCGTCGGGCAGCCCGGGGACGAGCTCGTCGCCGCAGGGGCAGTACGCCACCATCCAGCGTTCGAGCGTGGCGATGAACTCCTGCGGGTCCTGGTCGAGGAACCGCTGCCGGTTGGCCGGGTTGGCCTCGAGCACCTCGCTCCACTCGGGCAGGGCGGCGACGGCCTCCATCCCCCCGGTCCACGCGGCACGGATGGAGCCGCCGCAGTAGTGGGTGCCGAGGACCAGGAGTCCGTAGATGCCGCCGCTGATCCACCAGGTGGCCACGGCCGCGGCCACCTCGCGGTGGCGCGTGGCGGTCAGCAGGGACACCCGCGACCCGCCCGACCCCCCGGCGATGACCGCCGGCGTCATGTCGAGGTGGGACAGGAGGCCGGCCAGCGCGTCGGCCTGCATGGCCGACTCGGACGGCCCGGTGAAGCACACGTCGGACGCGCCGGTGTTGGGCCGGTCCCAGATCAGCACCCGGTTCCCGGCCGCCGCCAGCGCCTCGGCCAGCTCGCGCACGCCCGGCGAGTCCTTGCTGAACCGGCCGCCGGGGGTGATCGCCCAGGGCCGGCCGTCGCCGATCACCTCGTAGGCGATCGTCAGCCCGTTGACCATTGCGGTTTCCACATCAGGAGATTAGCGTTTCCGAAGATGGCAGTGAACGCTGACTCAGTTGTAGAACCGGGTGCTGCATCGGCTGCGGGCGTGTTCGCCGACATGTTCGTCGTCGACGCCGACTCGCACTGGTCCGAGCCGGCGGACCTGTTCACCAGCCGGGCGCCGGCCGCCATTCGCGACCGCGTCCCCCGGGTCGAGGAGGTGGACGGTCAGCCGATGTGGGTGTTCGACGGCCATCCCATCGGCCGGTTCAGCGCGGCCGGCGTCATCGGGCGCGACGGGCACAAGGAGAGCGCGCACAGGGCGCTGATGGAGTGGAGCCACGACGAGGTTCACGTCGGGGCGTACGACCCGAAGGTGCGCCTCGGCGTGCTGGACGAGTGCGGCATCGACGCCCAGATCATCTTCCCGAGCACGATCGGGCTCGGTGGGCAGGACCTCGGGCTCGTCGACGACGAGGCCCTGTGCCGGCTGGCGGTCGAGATCTACAACGACGGCATGGCCGAGATCCAGGCCGACTCGGGCGACCGCCTGCTGCCGCTGCCGCTGATGCCGGCGTGGAGCGTCGACTCGTGCGTCGCCGAGGCCAAGCGGGTCGCCGCCCTGGGCGCCCGCGGGGTGAACATGACCTCCGACCCGCAGGACCTCGGCGCCCCCGACCTCGCCAACCGCGCCTGGGACCCGTTCTGGGAGACGTGCGCCGAGCTCGAGCTGCCCGTGCACTTCCACATCGGCGCCAGCGTCACCGGCATGACGTTCTACGGCAAGTACCCGTGGGACTCGCACCCCGACAACACCAAGCTCGCCATCGGCGGCACCCTGCTGTTCATCGGCAACGCCCGGGTCGTGACCAACCTCATCCTCTCGGGCATGTTCGACCGCCACCCCGACCTCAAGACGGTGTCGGTCGAGAGCGGCGTCGGCTGGATCCCGTTCATCCTCGAGACGCTCGACTACGAGATGGCCGAGAACGCGCCGCAGGAGCTGGCGCAGTTGAAGAAGCCGCCCTCCGAGTACTTCCGCAGCAACCTGTACGCCACGTTCTGGTTCGAGAACAACCGGAACAAGCTGCCCGACCTCATCGAGGCGGTGGGCGAGGACAACATCCTGTTCGAGACCGACTTCCCGCACCCGACGTGCATGTACCCGTCGCCGCTGCAGACCGTCGCCGACAAGATGACCACCCTCCCCGAAGGGACTCGCCGCAAGATCATGGGTGAGAACGCCCGCAAGCTGTACCGGCTCTGACCCGGGCGCTGGGGAGACCTGTGGACACCATCGGGCACTGGATCGGCGGGAAGCCGGTCGCCGGAACGTCGGGCCGCACGGCACCGGTCCACGATCCGGCGCGGGGCGTGCGGACCGCGGACGTGGCGCTCGCCTCGGCGGCCGAGGTCGACGACGTCGTCAAGGTCGCGGCCGACGCCGCCGTGGGCTGGGGTGCGTCGTCGCTGAGCCGGCGGGCCGGGGCGCTGTTCCGCCTGCGCGAGCTGCTCGACGCCCACCGCGACGAGCTGGCGGCGATCGTCACCCGCCAGCACGGCAAGGTGCTGGCCGACGCCCGGGGCGAGGTGGCCCGCGGCATCGACAACGTCGAGTTCGCCTGCGGCATCCCGCACCTGCTCAACGGGTCGCACTCGGCCGAGGTGTCGGGCGGGGTCGACGTGCACACCGTCCTCCAGCCGGTCGGTGTCGTCGCCGGCATCACGCCGTTCAACTTCCCGGTCATGGTCCCGCTGTGGATGCTGGCCAACGCCCTCGCCTGCGGGAACGCGTTCGTGCTCAAGCCGTCCGAGAAGGACCCGTCGGCAGCGCTGCTGCTGGCCGACCTGGTGCAGCGGGCCGGCTTCCCCGATGGCGTGTTCAACGTGGTCCAGGGCGACGCCGAGGCGGTGGGCGCCCTCCTGGCGCACCCCGACGTCGACGCCGTCTCGTTCGTCGGCAGCACGCCGGTGGCCCGCCACATCTACGAGACCGGCACGCACCACGGCAAGCGGGTCCAGGCCCTGGGCGGGGCCAAGAACCACATGGTCGTGCTGCCCGACGCCGACGTCGACGCGGCCGCCGACGCCGCCATCTCGGCGGGCTACGGCTCGGCGGGCGAGCGCTGCATGGCGATCTCGGTGGTCGTGGCGGTCGGCGCGGTCGCCGACCCGCTGGTCGACGCCATCGCCGCCCGCATCCCCGACGTGGTCGTCGGGCCGGGCGACGACCCCGCCTCGATGATGGGTCCGCTCATCACGTCCGAGCACCGCGACCGCGTCCGCTCGTACGTCGCCGGCGCGTCCGGCGAGGGGGCGCGCGTGGTCGTCGACGGATCGGGGGCCGCGCCCGGCGAGGGGTTCTTCCTCGGGTGCTCCTTGCTCGACGACGTCGAGCCCGGCATGCGGGTGTACGACGACGAGATCTTCGGGCCGGTGCTGGGCGTCGTCCGCGTGGCCACGTTCGACGAGGCCCTCGCCCTCGTCAACGCCAACCCGTACGGCAACGGCGTCGCCGTGTTCACCCGGGACGGCGGCGCGGCCCGACGCTTCGAGCGTGAGGTGAAGGTCGGCATGGTCGGCGTCAACGTGCCGATCCCCGTGCCGGTCGCCGCCCACTCGTTCGGCGGGTGGAAGGCGTCGATCTTCGGCGACCACCCGATCTACGGCCCCGAGGGCATCCGGTTCTACACCCGGCCCAAGGTGGTCACGTCCCGCTGGCCCGACCCGGCGTCGAGCGTGATCGACCTCGGCTTCCCCCACGGGGGCTGACCCCGTCGGGTTTTCCACAGCAGTTTCGGGGGCCCTGCCCCCGAAACTGCTGTGGAAATCGCGGGGTCAGCCGCCGCGGGCCTCGACCAGGGCGCGGCGGTTGATCTTGGTGGCCTCGCTGCGGGGGATGGCGTCGACGATCTCGACCGTCTTCGGCACCTTGTACGGCGCCAGGCGGCTCTTGGCGTAGGCGATGACGTCGCCGCCGGTGGGGGGCGCGGCCCGGTCGGCCGGCTCGACGATGGCGTGGACCCGCCGCCCCCACTCGGGGTCGCGCAGGCCGACGACCACGATGTCGGCGATGGCGGGGTGGTCGACGAGCGCGGTCTCGACCTCGGCGGGGTAGACGTTGGCGCCGCCGCTCACGATCAGGTCGACCCGCCGGTCGACCAGGTACAGGTACCCGTCGGCGTCGAGGTACCCGAGGTCGCCCACCGTGGCGAAGCCGTCGTCGGTGCCGCCCCGCGGCGCGGCGTCGCCCAGGTAGCGGAAGCCGACGCTCATGGGGGAGCGGAGGTAGATCTCGCCGATCTCGCCGGGAGGCAGGTCGGCCCCGTCGGCGCCGAGGATGCGCACCTCGGTCTCGCGGACGCCGCGCCCGACGCTGCCCTGGTGGTCCATCCACTCGTCACCCCGCAGGGCGGTGAAGCCCAGGCCCTCGGTCATGCCGTAGACCATCACGAGGCGGTCGGCGCCGATCAGGCCGGCCCACCGGTGCACGAGCGACGGCGGCATCGGCGCCGCCCCCTGCAGGATCCAGTCGACGCTCGACAGGTCGCGGTCGTCGACGCCGGGCCGGTCGGCGATGCGCTGCAGCATCGTGGGCGTGGCGGTGAACGTCGAGATGCCGTGCCCTTCGATGGCGGCGATGGCGCGACCGGCGTCGAACCGCTCGAGCACCACCAGCCGGTCGCCCGCCAGCAGGCTGAACAGCGTGGCGAACCCGTTGGTGTGGTACATCGGCGCCGGCACCAGGATCGTCTGCGGCCGCGCCACGGGGCGCCACGACTCCATGAACGGCGTGCCGAGCATCGCGTCGAAGAGGGCGGGCCGCTCGCTCAGGATCACCTTGGGCGTCCCGGTCGAGCCGCTGCTGCAGATGCCGTTGACCTGCGGCGACACCGCGTCGGGCAGGTCGGGCACGGCGAGGCTCGCGGTGGCGTCGATCCAGGCGATGTCGTCGGGGCCGAGGTGGACGCGGGGGCCGATCACGTCGCGGACGCGGGCCTGCTCCCATTCGGGCAGGTCCCAGCGCACCGGCACCGGCACCGCGCCGAGCTTCCACGCCGCCAGTGCGCTCAGCGTGAACTGCGGGGAGTTCCGGAGGCCGAGCGAGAGCCGGTCGCCGAGGTTCAGGCCGCGGGCGGCGAGCGCACCCGCCAGCTGGCTGGACCGGCGGTCGAGGTCACCCCACGTCAGCCCCTGCTCGCCGCCGTCTGCGGCGATGTGGCGGTACACCTCGTCGTCGGGGCTCTCGCGGGCGAGCTGGCGGACACGGCAGGCGAAGCTGACCTCTGCTGTCACCTGCGACCCCCTCCGGCGCGGCCTGACGTCGAGGTCGTGGTTCTACCACACGTGCGGCAGGATACGTGAGTGCTCACTCGTCAACTGCGCCGGTCCCCGTGCCCGGTGACCCGATGACCGCGCCGCTCGCCGGCGTGCGGGTGGTCGAGGTGGCCACCCACGTGTTCGCGCCGATGGCCGGAGCCGTCCTCGCCGAGTGGGGGGCGGACGTCGTCAAGGTCGAGCACCCCGAGACCGGCGATCCCTACCGCGGCCTCGTGACCACCGGCCTGCACCCGTTGCAGAACGGCGTCGACCCCTACGTGCAGTCCGCCAACCGGGGGAAGCGCTCGGTGGGGATCGACCTCAAGCACCCCGACGGGCGCGCCCTGCTCGCCCGCCTGGTGCGCACGGCCGACGTGTTCACGACCAGCCTGCGGGCCGACGCCCGCCGCCGGCTGGGCATCGAGGTCGACGACGTCCGAGCCGACAACCCGGCGGTCGTCTACGTGCGGGCGACGGCGTTCGGGGTGCGCGGCCCCGACGCCGACCGCGGCGGCTACGACGCGGGCGCCTACTGGGCGCGCAGCGGGATCCAGCACGTGCTCACCGACCCCGGCGCGGCCTGGCCGCGGCCGGCGCCACCGGCGTTCGGCGACGTGGTGGGCGCGCTGGCCATCGTCGGCGCCGTCGGTGCTGCGCTGTACCGACGCGCCACGGGCGGCGAGCCCGCGGTCATCGACGCCTCCCTGCTCGCGTCCGGCATGTGGCAGCTCCAGCCCGAGATCGTGAGCGCCGCGGTCGACCGCGGCGACGACGCGACGGACGGCGGGCCGTCCGACCGGTACGCGTCGTGGAACCCGCTGATGCTGACCTACCGGACGGCCGACGGCCGGTTCGTGGCGCTGACCATGCTGGCCTCCGATCGCCACTGGCCCGAGCTCTGCCGGGCGATCGGCCAGCCCGAGATGGCGACCGATCCCCGCTTCGCCGACCAGGACGCCCGGGGCCGCAACGCGCGGGCGTGCGTCGAGTGGCTCGACGGGGTCTTCGCCGGGCGGGACCTCGCCGCCTGGCGGCGGGCGCTCGCCGACTTCCCGGGCGAGTGGGCGCCGGTGCAGGCCCCCGGCGAGCTGCACGACGACCCGCAGGTGCGAGCGAACGGCTACGTCGCCGCGGTCGACGTCGGCGACGGCGGGCCCCTGCCGATGGTCACGACCCCGGTCCAGTTCGACGGGCAGCCGGGTCGGCCCACGCGGGCGCCCGAGCCCGGCGAGCACACCGAGGCGGTGCTGCTCGAGCTGGGCCTGTCCTGGGACGAGATCGGCGAGCTCAAGGCGAGCGGCGCCATCCTCTGACCGATCGCGCTCGTCGGGCCCCGTGGCGGGACCCGGGGTCAGGGGCAGGTGGCGGCCCCAGTCGTGCTCGACGGGGACGAGGAACGGCCCCGCCAGCCGGGGCACGACCGGGGCGTCGGCGTCGGCCCACCTCGCCTCGAGCGCGGGGCGGAGCTCCGACGCCACCGCGACCGGGTCGTCGTCCAGGTAGCAGAACGTGATCTGCACGGCCGCGTCGGCGGGCGGCACCGACGGCTCGCGCCGGAACCACCACGCACCGGCCACGCCGGGCACGTCGGTGAGCGCCGCGGCCGGCGCCGTGCCCTCCTCGACCAGCACGTAGGCGCCGCGGGCGGGGCGCCACGGGATCACGTCGGCGCCGGCGAGGACCCGCGGCGCGGCCGCGGTGCCCGCGAGGTCGTAGGCCGCGAGCTCGACGGCGGGGAGCCGCAGCGGCATGCGCCCGGCGGCCCCCAGCGCGCCGGCGAGGGCCCCCATGGCCTCGAGCCCGGTGCGCCCGGCGAAGAGGTAGGTCATCACGTGGTCGACGGCGTCGTACGCCCCGTCGCTCACGGCCCGTGCGGCTCGGCAGGCGGGCGTGGACACCAGCCGCTGGGTGCCCCGGAGGGCGGGGATCCGGTGCATCTCGGGGCGGTGGTCGAGGGCGTGCCAGGCGAGGTACTCGGCGTCGCGGCCGTCGGGGTCACGGCCCGCCATCGCCACGAAGGCCGTCGTGACGTCGGTGCGCCCGACGGCGAGCACGTCGGGATCGAGGTCGGAGGGGACGGCGGCGGACGGCGACATGGCTGTCAGTTTCGCCGAGCGGCGGGCGCCGGTCGGTACCGCCGATGACGTGGTCCCCAGGTCGCGTCGTGCGACCCGAGTGTTAGCTTCGACGCCGTGCGACCGGAGACGATGCTGCGCTCGCCGGGGGACGAGGCCGTCGAGGCCGTGCCGGCCGTCGACGCCTCCGCCTGCCCGCTGCCCGCTCGTGCGTGGTGGGGTGACCGTCTGGTCGCCGAGACCACCGGCGCGGTCCGGGTCGACGAGCCCGGTCGGCCCCCGGCGCTCTACTTCCCCTGCGCCGACGTGCGCCTCGACCTGTTCCGCGACGAGGGGCACGGCGTGACGTGTCCGGTCAAGGGCACGGCCCGCCTGTGGAGCCTCGACAGGTTGGCGGACGGTGCGGCGGTCGCCTCGGGCCCGTCGAGCGCGAGCTGGGGAGGGGCCGAGGTGGCGGACCCGTCCGACGGAGCCGACGTGCTGTGGAGCTTCGCCGAGCCGCGTCCCGGGCACGAGTGGCTGGCCGGCTTCGCCGCGTTCGACCACGACCGCGTCCGGGTCGAGATCGTGGACGCGGCCGAGGGTGCGGCACCGCAGGACGTCACCGAGAAGCGGTTCCCGAACTGGGGCGATGCGGCCCACCTCGTCGACGTGCTCGACGTGCGGCCGGCGGGGGCGGGGCGCTACGTCAGCGTCGCCCGCTCCGACTGGCGGCGGCCGGTGGTCGAGGGCAGCCAGATGCTCGCCCAGGCCATCGTGGCGGCCGGACGCCACGCGCCCGGCCGGCGCACGGTGTCGGCCCACATGGTCTTCCTGCGGCCGGCCGACGCGGGCCGGCCGCTCGACCTCGGCGTCGACGAGGTGAGCGCCGGGCGCACGTTCACGACGCTGGCCGTGCAGGTCACCCAGGGCGGGCGCCGCTGCGCCACCGGCACCCTGCTGCTCGACGTCACGGCCCCCGACGTGATCCGCCACGCGGTGTCGCCGCCCGACGTGCCCGGTCCGTACCAGAGCCGGCCGTACGACATGGCGGTCACCGGCCGCGACATCCGCATCGTCGACGGCGCCTACACCGACGACCCCGACGCCCCCGTCGGCCCGCCGACGCTCGACGCCTGGGTGCGGTTCCGGGACGTGCCCGACGACGGCTACCTCCACGCCGCCCTGCTCGCCCAGTTCACCGGGCACCTGTCGATCGCCGCGGCGCTGCGGCCCGCACGCGGGCATCGGGCAACGGGCGGCGCACCGCACCCTGTCGACGGCGATCAACGCCATCGGCCTCTCGCTGCACGGGGTGGTGCGGGCCGACCGGTGGATGCTGTACCGGCACCACGCGACCTTCGCCGGCGACGGCATGACCCACGCCGAGTGCCGCGTGCACGACGAGGACGGCGCCCTGCTCGCCTCGTTCACCGTGGACGCCATGGTGCGCGGCTTCGCGGGCAAGACGACGGCCGGCGACGATCGGACAGCGCTGTGAGCGGGCGTGGAGAGGCAGCCATGACCGCCGGCCCGGGGGAGGGTCGGTGAGCCTCACGACGGGACGCGGGCCGCTGAGCCGCAACCGCGCCGGGCGCTTCAGCGCGCCGGTGCCCGACGGCGTCGCCTACGTCGAGCCGTTCCGGCGCCGGGTGCGGGGCGTCACCGGGGACCGGACCCTGGTCGACAGCGAGCGGGCGCTGCTCGTCCACCGTCCCGGCGAGGCGCCGGGCTACGCCTTCCCGGCGGCCGACGTCCACGGCGCCACCGCCGAGCCCGAGCCCGACGCGCCGGGGCACGTGCGCGTGCCGTGGGATGCGGTCGAGGCCTGGTACGAGGAGGACGAGCGGGTCTTCTTCCACCCGCGCAACCCGTACCACCGGGTCGACTGCGTCCGCACGAGCCGGCGCCTGCACGTCGAGGTGGCGGGGGCCGTCCTGGTCGACGCGACCGGGACGATCGGGGTCTACGAGACCGCCCTCGAGCCCAAGCTCTACGTCCGGCGCGACCAGGTGCGCATGGACCTGCTGGTGGCGAGCCCGACGACCTCCTACTGCCCCTACAAGGGCACGGCGTCGTACTGGACGGCCGTCGTCGGCGACACGACGGTCGCCGACGTCGCCTGGTCCTACGAGGACCCGCTGCCCGAGTCGCTCCCGATCGCGGGCCTGCTCAGCTTCGACCCGGCCCGCGCCACCGTCGTCGACGACCTGCCGCCGGGAGGTGCCGCCTGAGAGGCCGAGCGGGTCGGGCGTTCGCCACAGCTCCTATGATGAGTGAGCCCTCATTTGATTGACGCGACGAAGCGAGGTCCACGATGACCGCCAGCGCCACCGACGCCCACGACGCGGTCTCGGCGCCTCGTCCGGCGCCCCGGCTGCTGTCGGGGGTCGACACGGTGTGCGAGCTGCTGGTCGCCCGCCGGGACCTCGACCGTCGCGACGGGCTCGACACCGCCACCTTCGTGTCGGGCTACCCGGGCTCGCCGCTCGGCGGGGTGGACCTGGCGCTCGACGCGCCTCGGCGACCGCCTCGACGCCAACCGGATCGTCCACCGCCCCGGCCTCAACGAGGAGCTCGCGGCCGCCGCCGTGTGGGGCTCGCAGATGGGTGGCGCCGTCCCCTACGAGGACGTCGACGGCGTCGTCGGCGCCTGGTACGGCAAGGGACCGGGCCTCGACCGGTCGGGCGACGTGCTGAAGCACGCCAACCTCATGGGCGCGGGGCCCGGCGGCGGGGCCGTGCTCTTCGTCGGCGACGACCCCTCCGCCAAGTCGTCGACCCTGCCCTACGACACCAACCTGGCGCTGGCCGACGCGGCCGCCCCGGTGCTGGTGCCGGCCGACCAGCAGGACCTGTTCGACCTCGGCGTCGAGGCCTTCCGGCTCAGCCGCTTCTGCGGGGCGTGGGTCGGGGTGCGCATCGTGACCGCGGTGGCCGACGGCATCGCCGCCGTCGACACCGCGCATCGATCGCTTCCCCGCCGTCGATCCCGAGGTCGAGGTGGACGGCCGGCCGTGGCGTCACGAGCCGGTGGGCCGGATCCTCGGCGGCGACCTCGAGGAGCTGTGGCTCGACCGGCGCCTCCGGGCGGCCCAGGGGTGGGTGACCGCGCGGGGGCTCGACCGGTTCGTCGGCGCCGAGGGTGGTGCCCGGCTGGGGGTCGTCTGCGCGGGCAAGACGTACCGCGACGTGCTGGGCGCGCTCGAGGCGTGCGGGGTCGGGCCGGACGACCTCGCCGGCGCCGGCGTCCGGGTCCTCAAGCTGGCGATGACCTACCCGGTGGCGCCGGCCCGCGTGCTCGAGCTGGCCGGGGCGGTCGAGGAGATCCTCGTCGTCGAGGAGAAGCGCCCGTTCGTCGAGCAGCAGGTGCGGGCGATCGTGCACGAAGCGGGGCTGGCGACGCCCGTCCGGGGCAAGCGCGACGGCGCCGGGGCGGCCCTGGTGCCGACGGCCGGCGAGCTCACCGCCGAGCGCCTCGTTCCCGTCCTCACCCGGGTCCTGCCGGATCTCGCGCCGCCGCCCGCGCCGGCTCTCGGGCGGGCCCGCCTGCCGCTCGCCGAGGTCCCCGGCCGCCTGCCCGCCTTCTGCAGCGGCTGCCCGCACAACCGATCGACCGTGGTGCCCGTCGGCTCGATCACCGGCGGCGGCGTCGGCTGCCACGGCATGATCCACTTCGAGCCCCGCCACGGCTGCCGAGACGTTCGTCCCGCCCACGCCGATGGGCGCCGAGGGGACGCACTGGGTCGGCCTGGCGCCGTTCGTCGGTGACCGCCACCTGTTCCAGAACCTCGGCGACGGCACGTTCAGCCACTCGGGCAGCCTCGCCGTGCGGGCCTGCGTGGCCGCGGGCGTCCACATCACGTTCAAGCTGCTCTACAACTCGCACGTGGCCATGACCGGCGGCCAGGACGTGACCGGCCTGATGGACGTCCCGTCCCTCACCCGCTCGCTGGCGGCCGACGGGCGTCTCGGCCATCACGGTGTGCAGCGACGACGTCCACCGCTACGGGCGCGCCGCGAACTTCGCCCCCGGTGTCACGGTGCGGCCCCGCGAGGACGTCGTCGAGGTGCAGGAGGAGCTGCGCCGCCACCCCGGGGTCTCGGTGCTGATCTACGACCAGCGCTGCGCGGCCGAGGCCCGCCGCCTGCGCAAGCGGGGCGAGCTCGACGAACCACCCCGGCGCGTGGTCATCAACCAGGCCGTGTGCGAGGGCTGCGGCGACTGCTCGCGGGTGAGCAACTGCCTGTCGGTGCTGCCCGTCGAGACCGAGTTCGGCGAGCGGCGCGAGATCCACCAGTCGTCCTGCAACAAGGACTACTCGTGCCTCGAAGGCGACTGCCCGTCCTTCGTGACCCTGGTGCCCGACGGACGTCGGCGGGCCCGGCGGACGCGCCCGGCGCCGGCCGACGGCGCCCCCGGGGCGGAGCGGCCGCAGCTGCCGGCGGGGGACCTGCCGACCCCGACCGTCCGGCCGATCGCCCAACGGTTCAGCGTCTACACGACGGGCATCGGCGGCACCGGCATCGTGACCGCCAACCGGATCGTCGCCCGGGCCGCGGTGATCGCGGGGTACGCCGTGCAGGGCGTCGACCAGACCGGGCTGTCGCAGAAGGCCGGGGCGGTGGTCTCGCACCTGCACCTCGCGCCCGCCGGCGCCGACGTCACGACCGCCACCGTCGCGGACGGCGACGCCGACCTGTACCTGTCGGGCGACATCCTGCAGGCGGCGTCGGCGCCTCACCTCCGGAAGGTGGCCCCCGGGCGGACGAGCGCGGTGGTCGACACCGCCTTCGTCCCGACGGCCTCGATGCTGCAGACCGACGGGTCCGTGGACCAGGCCGCGCTCGCCGCCACGCTCCGCGAGGCGGTCGGACCCGAGCACACCCTGCTGGCCGACACCACCGGCCTGGCCGAGGCCGTCTTCGGGGACCACCTGCCGGCCAACGTGGTCCTGCTGGGCGCGGCGTTCCAGCGCGGCGCCCTGCCCCTGCCGCTCGACGCGCTCGAGCAGGCGATCTCCGAGCAGGGGCGGGCGGCGGACGCCGAACCTCGAGGCGCTGACGTGGGGTCGCTGGCTCGCCCACGACGCCGACGCCGTGGCCGACGCCGTCGGCGGCGCCGGGGCGGCCGCGGCGCGGCCCCAGTCCGCGGTCTGGGACCCGCCGGCGCCGCTGACGGCCCGCGCCCGCGAGCTGGTCGGGGAACGGGCGCTGCCCCCGCCCCTCCGAGATCTGGCCGAGCGGCGGACCGCGCAGCTCCTCGACTACCAGGGCCGTGCGGTCGCCCGCCGCTGGCTGGACCTCGTGGCCCGGGCGGCCGCCGTCGACGACGCCGACCACGGCTTCGCCCTCACCGAGGCGGTCGCCGAGGGCTGGTTCAAGCTGCTCACCTACAAGGACGAGTACGAGGTCGCCCGCCTCCACCTCCGGCTCGACCTCGACGAGGTGGCCGGCGAGATCGGCATCCCCGACGGGTACCGGGTGCAGTACCACCTCCACCCGCCGACCCTCCGCCGCCTCGGCGTCGACCACAAGATCGCCATCGGCGGCGGGGTGGGCCGGCTGGCTTTCCGGGGCCTCGCCGCCCTGCGGCGCGTCCGCGGGACCCCGCTCGACGTGTTCGGCTACGCCCGGCACCGGCGGGAGGAGCGCGCCCTGGCCGAGGAGTACGGACGCCTCGTGGAGGCCGCCATCGCCCACCTGTCCCCGGCGACGTACGCGGCGGCCGTCGACCTCGCCCGGAGCGTGGCGGAGATCCGCGGCTACGAGGACATCAAGAGCGCATCGATCGAGCGGTGGCGGGCCGAGACGGCCGGGCTGCGCACCGCGGCCACGGGAGGGTGAGCGCGGCGTTCAAGGTCGTGCGGTTCCTCGCCGGCGACCCGTCGACCGCCGAGGTCCTGCGGCGCGGCTGGGCCGCCGCGCTGGCCGACGGTGCCGGCCGCGACGCCGGCCGCGCCCGCGGTTCGAGGACCGGGCCGGCCGGTGCGCGTGACCCTGGCCGTGCCGGTGGACCTGGCCGAGCTGCCGCCGCCGCCGTTCGCCGCGGTCGACGTCCAGTGGTTCGCCGACGTGGGCGAGGCTCGGGCCAACGACGCCTGGCTGGCGGCGGTCGCCCCCGTGCTCGGCCTCGACTCGCCGGTCCTCGCCGCCGGATCGTGCCGGGTGGTGGCCGAGGAGGTGGTGCTGCCGCGGGCAGGACCACCTCGCCGCCCGCTGGCGGGCCGGTGGCGATCGCCTCAAGATGATGTCGTTCGGCCGGCGGCACCCGAGCCTGTCCCCCGAGGAGTTCTCGGCGCGCTGGCGGAACGAGGCCGGCCGCCTCGGCGGCGAGGCGATCCCCGACGACGTGCGCGGGGCGGCCTACGTCCAGAACCACCCGGTGCCGCTCGACGACGGCCACGAGTGGCCGCTCGACGCGGTCAACGAGGTGTACCTCGAGCGCATGGACGACCTCCGGCGGCGGGCGGCCTGGATGGCGGCTCGCACGGGCGACGCCGGGCGGGCGGACGCCGTGCCGTTCATGTCTCCGACCGAGACGTGGTCGATGGGGGTGTCGGAAGCGCTCCTGACCGCGCCCGCGGGGTCGTCCGGGGCCTGACGGGACGTTGTCGCTCCACCGAAATTGGTGTCATAGTTGCGGCACGAATTCGACTGACCACGAGGGGGGACCGGCATGACGACCACCACCGGGAGCGACGTCTCCTACGACCCGTACGACATCGAGATCAACGCCGATCCGTACCCGACCTACCGCCGCCTCCGTGAAGAAGCGCCCCTCTACTACAACGAGCAGCACGACTTCTTCGCCCTCAGCCGGTTCGAGGACGTCCAACGCGGCCTGCACGAGCGCGAGACCTTCATCTCGGGGCGGGGCGGCATCCTCGAGCTGATCCGGGCGGGCATCGAGATGCCCCCGGGGGTCCTCATCTTCGAGGACCCGCCCGTGCACACGGTCCACCGCGGGCTTCTCTCCCGGGTGTTCACGCCCCGCAAGATGAACGCGCTCGAGCCGAAGGTGCGCGAGTTCTGCGCCAACAGCCTCGACCCGCTCGTGGGGGCCGGGCACTTCGACTTCGTGCGCGACCTCGGCGCCCAGATGCCGATGCGGGTCATCGGCATGCTGCTCGGCATCCCCGAGGAGGACCAGGAGACGATCCGCGACAACTCCGACGCCGCCTTGCGGACCGAGCCGGGCAAGCCGATGCGGTACTCGCAGAAGAAGTTCGCCACCGGTGAGGCCTTCGCCGAGTACATCGACTGGCGCGCCGACCACCCCTCCGACGACCTCATGACCGAGCTGCTCAACGCGGAGTTCGAGGACGAGACCGGCACCACCCGACGGCTCACGCGCGAGGAGATCCTCACCTACGTGAACGTGGTGGCGGGGGCCGGCAACGAGACGACCACCCGCCTCATCGGGTGGGCCGGCAAGGTCCTCGCCGAGCACCCCGACCAGCGCCGCGAGCTGGTCGAGGACCGGTCGCTCATCCCGAACGCCATCGAGGAGCTCCTGCGCTTCGAGCCCCCCGCCCCGCACGTGGCGCGCTACGTGGACCGCGACGTCGAGCGCTACGGCGAGACGGTGCCCGAGGGCAGCGTCATGCTGCTGCTCGTCGGCGCGGCCAACCGCGACGACCGGCGCTGGCCCGAGGCCGAGCGCTTCGACATCCATCGTGACGTCGGCCAGCCCCTCACCTTCGGCTACGGCATCCACTACTGCCTCGGCGCGGCCCTGGCCCGCCTCGAGGGACGGGTGGCGCTCGACGAGATCCTGACGCGCTTCCCCGAGTGGGAGGTCGACCTCGACAACGCCCAGCTCTCGCCGACCTCGACGGTGCGGGGCTGGGAGACGCTGCCGGCGTTCGTGCGCTAGGCGGCCGAGCGGGTGGGGCGTCCGTCGCGGCCCACGCGTGGGGATTTGGTGGTCGACCACCAGCTCGACAGCCGGCCGACCGGGAGCACGCGAGTGGTGACTCAGGACGACGTGGTCTCTGCCGCGCATGTTCTCGCCCGTCGCGCCCGGGTCGTCGGTCGTCGCGACCCACGGGCGGCGGCCGTCGCGGATGGCGTCGACCAGCAGCCCGATGAGCCCGCTCATGGCCCGCGTCGCCTCGTCGGTGTCGAGGCCCCAGGCCGCGACCAGGCGCTCGTAGGCGCTCACGCTCCACAGGGCGTCGAGCAGCGCGGCCGCCATCTCCCGCTCGGTCTCCGACCAGCCCTCGGTCGAGGGCTCGACCACCGCCACCAGCGCTCGGCGCCGGCGCTCGTCGATCGCCGCGAACGTGGGGTCGGTCGTGGTGCGGGGCGTGATGGCGAACGACGACAGGTAGGCGAACAGGTCGGCGACGACCCGGGGGAACCGGTCGAGCGAGAGCCCGTCGAGCGGGTCGCCGGCCTCGTCCTGGAGGCGGCGCATCACCGCCTCGTGCAGCTCGCGCTCGTTCGAGAAGTACCGGTAGACCGTGCGCTCGTTGACCCCCGCCCGCTTGGCGACGGCCCGGACGGTCAGCTCGCGCCAGTCCCACCGGTCGAAGCCGTGGACCAGGTCGGACCCGGCGACGAGGATGCGCTCGCGCGTGTCCGCGGCCTGCTGGCGCCGCACGGGGCTGTCGTACTTGCGCCGCTCGGACGTGCTCATGGCGGCTGCGACCCTACCGGGGGCCTCGTCGCCCGCGGGGCCGAGGCGGGCGGTCAGCCCTCGACGCCGGCCTCGGCCGCCTGGCGCACGGCCTTCAGGATCCCCTGGTAGCCGGTGCAGCGGCACAGGTTGCCGGACAGGGCGTGGCGGATCTCGTCGTCGCTGGGGTCGGGGTTGTCGCGCAGGAAGGCGGTCATCGAGACGACGAAGCCCGGGGTGCAGAACCCGCACTGCAGCCCGTGGCAGTCGCGGAACGCCTCCTGGACGGACGAGAGCTCGCCGTCGCCGGGCGCGATCCCCTCGATCGTCGTCAGCTCGGTCCCCGTCGCCTGGACGGCGAACACGAGGCACGAGCGCACGGCCTCGCCGTCGAGCAGCACCGTGCACGCCCCGCAGACCCCGTGCTCGCACCCGAGGTGCGTGCCCGTGAGGTGGCAGCGCTCGCGCAGGAAGTCGGCGAGGGTCAGCCGCGGCTCCACCCGCGCCTCGACCTCCCGGCCGTTCACCGTCACCCGGACCTCGACCTCAGCCATCTCGTGCCTCCGTGGTGGCCGCCGTCCACGCCCGGGCGACCATGGCGGCGCCCACCCGCCGGCGGTAGCCGGCCGAACCGTGGAGGTCGGCGGGGATGTCGTCGAGCTCGGCCAGGGCGGCGCGGCCGAGCTCGTCGGGGTCGATGTCGGCGAGCCCGGCGCCGATGGCGGCGCTCTCGGCCGCGGGCGCACGACGTGGCGTGGAGCCGAGGCCGATGAGGCCGACGGCGCAGCGCCGCACCCGGTCGTCGGGGTCGAGCTCGACGCCGACCACGGCGCCGGCGACGGCGAAGTCGCCGTGGCGGCGGGCGACCTCCTCGACGGCGAACCCGCACCGCCCGGTCCACACGGGGAAGGACACGCCGGTCAGCAGCTCGTCGGGCTCGAGGCCCGTGCTCCACAGGCCGGTGAAGAACTCGGCCGCCGGGATCGTGCGGGCGCCCCGTGGCGACAGCACCTCCATCTCGGCGTCGAGGGCGAGGGCCACGGCGGGGTACTCGGCGGCGGGGTCCGCGTGGGCGATCGACCCGCCGACGGTGCCGCGGTTGCGGATCTGGAAGTGGCCGATGAGCGGGGTGGCCCGGGCCAGCAGGGGCACCGCGGCGGCGACCTCGTCACTGCGCTCGACGGCGGCCTCGGTCGTGCCCCCGCCGACCCACAGGGCGCCGTTCCGGCGCTCGATGCCCGCCAGGTCGTCGACGCGCCCGACGTCGACCAGGTGCTCGAACACGGCCAGCCGCAGCGCCAGCATGGGGATCAGGCTCTGCCCGCCCGCCAGCACCTTGGCCTCGTCGCCCAGCTCGGCCAGCAGGCCGACTGCCTCGGCGGCGGTCGTCGGCGCGTGGTACTCGAACGCCGTCGGCTTCACTCCCGTCCCCCCTTACAAGTGAGTGAACGCACGCTAGCAGACCGCGATTTCCACAGCAGTTTCGGGGGCCCGGGCCCCCGAAACTGCTGTGGAAAACCTCCTCGGGACGACCGTCAGCCCGTGGGGGCGGCGTCGAGGGTGCCCAGGAGGAGGTGGGTGTCCTGCTGGAACACGCGGATCTCGGTGATCAGGCCCTCGTCGACCGTGAACAGCTCGACGACGTCGACCGTCGCGGCGCGGCCCGTCGCCTTGGCGGTCCACGTCTGGGTGGTGACCTGCACGACGCACGGGCCACACCCGAAGATCCGCGGGTCGGCGATCGTGCGGTCCCAGAACCGGGCGAAGGTGGCGCCCATCCCGGCCATCCCCTCGTGACCGCGGTGCACCCCACCGTGGGGGAGCGACGCCGGCTGCTCGATGCGGAGGTCGGGGTGCAGGAGGGCCAGCGCGCCGTCGCGGTCGCCGGCGCCGAAGCGGCGGGCGAGCTCGCCCACCACCGCGTCGTCGTTCACGACGCGGCCTGGCGGCCCGGCGCGTCGATGCTGGGGAAGAACCCGTTGAGGGTGCCCTCGCTGACCAGCTGCACCGCCCGGTCACGGTCGAAGCTGCTGTTGTGGTGGTCCTCGAGCGCGAGGACCAGGGCGATGCCCATGATCGCCCGCACGGCGACCTCGGGGGACTCGGCCTTGAACCCGTAGCGGACCTCGACCTCGCGCCAGGCGTCGGCCAGGCGGTCCATCGCCGCCGCGAAGTGCTGCCGGTAGAAGCGGCGGGCGACCTTGGGGTCGCCGAAGAGGACGAGGCCGAGCAGGGGCAGGATCTCCTCGAGGGTGTGGATGAGCTGCCGGTAGAGGCCGTTGATCGTCTCGACCTGCCGCTCGACGGTGAGCGGCTCCTCCCGGTCGATCACCTCGGACGCCGCCACCAGCTTGTCGATCGCGTCGGTGAGCGGCTCGACGACAGCCTCGATGAACAGCTGGTCCTTGCTCTCGAAGTGGCGGTAGATCACGCCCTCGCTGATGCCGCCCCGCTCGGCGATGTGGCGGATCGTCGTGCCGTTCATGTCGCCGGTCTCGGTGAACGCCCGCCGGGCCGCCTGGAGGATCGACTTCTTGCGGGCCTCGGCCGTGAGCCGGCGGGCGCGCGGCGTCTCGCTGGTCCGGGTCGACGACCGGGTGGCGGACTTGGCCATGGATCCTCCTGCTGGCGCCTCGCGACCGCGAGGTGAGCGGATGCGCACGTCGGAGAATAGGGGATCGGGCTGGTCACCAGGGAGATCTGGTGCGTGAGCGTTCGCATGCTTACGGGCGGCGGGCGGGGTCGCCCCCGCCCGTCACACGATCACGGTGCGGGTGCCCTCGGCCCGGTGGAGGCCGTCGATGCCGTCGTTGATCTCGTCCAGCGTGATGTGCCGCGACACGAGCGAGCCCAGGTCGAGCCGCCCGGCCTCGGCCAGGCGCAGGAACCGGGGCACGTCGCGCAGCACCTGGGAGCCGCCGACCGCCGACCCCACGAGCCGCTTGCCCGAGAACACGGCGCTCATGGCCGGCAGCGTGATCGTCTCGCCCGACCGAGGGCATGCCGACGAGCGCCACCGTGCCCTCGATCCGCGCCATCTCGTAGGCCTGGACCATCAGCTCGGGCCGGCCGACGACCTCGAACGTGAAGTCGGCGCCGCGCCCGCCGGTCAGCTCCTCGACCTGCGCGACCGGGTCGACGTCGGAGGGATCGACGGCGTGGGTGGCGCCCGACCCGGCGCGGCCGCGTCGCGGCGCGACGCCTCGGGGTCGACGGCCACGATCGTGGCCGCCCCGGCGATGCGGGCGCCCTGGACCACCGACTGGCCGACGCCGCCGCAGCCGATCACCGCCACGGTGGACCCGGCGGACACCCCGGCGGTGTTGAGCGCGGCCCCGAGCCCGGTGGTGACGCCGCAACCGAGCAGGGCCAGCTGGTCGTCGGGCAGGTCGGTCTCGACGGCGATGACCGACGCCTCGTCGACGACCATGGCCTCGGCGAACGAGCCGCACCCGCACACCGCACCGGCCATGCGCCCGTCGGGGAGCGGCGAACCGCTTCGTCCCCACGATCCCCGGCCCGCGCTCGCAGTGGTTGGACATGCCGTTGACGCACGACCAGCAGGTCCCGCAGGCGGGCGAGACCACGGCCAGCACCCGGTCGCCCGGGCGCACGCGGCGAACCTCGGGCCCGGCCTCCTCGACCACGCCGCAGGCCTCGTGGCCGGGCACGATCGGCAGCGGGAGCGGCGACCGCCCGGCGATGACCGTGAGGTCGGTGTGGCAGATGCCGCTCGCCGACGACGCGCACCAGCACGTCTCGGGGACCCAACGGCTGCGGCTCGAGGTCCTCGACCACGAGCGGCTTCCCGGCCTCGTAGGCGACCGCGACCCTCATCCACGCTCTCCCGCCCGCCGGGCCCGGGCCCAGCTGTCGATGCCGCCCCAGCCCGGCACCGACGCCGGTGCCCCGCCCTTGACCACCGGGTCCGACGCGCTCGGCGTCGAGCAGCGTGCGCACGTCGGCGGTCGGGTCGCCGTCGACGATCACGAGGTCGGCGAGGTGGCCCTCGGCCACCCGGCCGAGCCGCTCGCCCACGAGCGGGCCGGCGTTGGCGGTGGCGGTCAGGAGGGCCTCGAGCGGCGAGAACCCGAGCAGCTCGACGTAGGCGGCCAGCTCGGCGGCGTAGGTGCCGTGCCGGGTCCACTGGTGCCCGAAGTCGCCGCCGGCCACGATCCGCACGCCGTTGCTGTGCAGCTTGCGCAGGCTGTCGATCGACGCCTGCAGCTCCTCGGGGTACAGCGCGTCGGTGACCCGTTGCCGCGTGATGCCGTAGGGCTCGGCCGCGCCCTCGACGACCGCCCGGAGGTAGTGCAGCCCCGGGCACACCCAGACCTCGTCGCGGGCGGCGGTGAGCTCGGCGATGGCGTCGTCGTCGAGGTAGGTGGCGTGGTGGACGATCCGCACGCCGTTGCGGACCGCCAGGCGCACGCCGCCCGGGCCGCGGGCGTGGGCGGTGACGAAGGCGCCGTGGGCCTCGGCCTCGCGCACGGCCGCGCCGACCATGGCGTCGTCCATGTAGGTCACCCGCGACGGGTGGCCGGGCACGATCCCGTCGCCCGAGACCATGAGCTTGACGACCTTCACGCCGAGCTCGCACTGTCGGGCGACGACCCGGCGCATCTCGTCGGCGTCGCCCACCTCGGTGAGCGTGGGGGAGCCGATGGCGCCCCGCTCGGTGATCATGTCGCCGGACGCCCAGAGGCGGGGCCCGTCGATGCGGCCGCGGTCGATGGCCTGCTGGATGACGACGTCGACGCGCGGCTTGAGGGCGCCGGCCCCGACGAGCACCGTGTACCCCCAGCGCAGGTAGGTCCGCACGACGGCGGCCACCTCGAGGGCGTGCTCGTCCTCGGGCATCGCCGCGATCTCGGGGTGGTCGAAGACGAAGTCGAGCGGCCAGCTGATGTGGGTGTGGGCGTCGCACAGCCCCGGCAGCACGGTGGCGCCCGGCCAGGTCGACCGTGCGGACCGAGGCGGGGTCGACCGGGGCCCGGCCGCGGAACACGCCGGCGATGCGGTCGCCCTCGACCAGCACGTCGCCGTCGAACGGCCGCTCGGTCAGGTCGCCGGAACACGAGACGACCCGGGCGTTGGCGATCAGGACACGGTCCATGTGCGCACCCATGTCACCACCTCCTCGATGGCATCGTCACGGCGAGGGCGCGGCCACCGCGGGGCCGACCCGGGGCCCGGGGGTGAACGTGATCGGCACGGTCAGCGGCGCCCGGTTCAGCACCGAGTGGAACGGGATCGGCTCGGCGCCCTCCTGCAACCGCAGGTCGTCGAGCCGGGCCACGACCTCTTCCAGCGCGACGCGCAGGTTCAGCCGGGCGAGGTTGGAGCCGGCGCAGCGGTGCGGCCCGGCGCCGAACGCCAGGTGCCGGTTGCTCGTGCGGTCGAGGTCGAAGTCGGCGGGGCAGGCGAACTCGCCCTCGTCGCGGTTGGCCGACGCCCAGTAGATGAGGACCTTCTCGCCCGCGCGGATCCGACGCCCACCGATCTCGGTGTCGGTCATCGCGGTGCGGGCGATGGCGATGAACGGGGGCTCGAGCCGCAGGAGCTCCTCGGCGGCGTCGGGGATCCGCTCGGGATGGGCGCGCAGCAGCGCCGGGATCTCGGGCTCGTGGCAGAACCGGATCATGAACTGGCCGAGCGCCCCGGCGGTGGTCTCGAGCCCGCCGAGGATCAGCAGCTGGATGACGCCGATGATGGCGTCCTCGGTGATCGGCGCGCCCTCGATCTCGGCCGCCAGCACGGCGTCGACGACGTCGCCGCGCGGCGGCTGGTGGCGGCGGGCCTCGACGAACCGGCCGATCCAGGCGTGCATGGCCTGCCACGCCTTGCCGCGGTCGGGGTTGGTGGGCACCGAGGCGGCGGTCGCCATCTCGTTGATCTCGGCGACGTCGTCGGGCGGCGCGTTCAGCACCAGCTCGAAGAAGGCGAGGCCGGGGAACGGCCGGGCGAAGTCGGCCATGAAGTCGCACGCGGCCGGACTCGACGAACTCGTCGATGAGCCGGGTGACGAGCGCCCGGGTCGGCTGCCTCGTACTCGGCGACGACGGCGGGCGTGAAGAAGGCGTTGATCAGCCGCTTGTACTCGCGGTGCAGCGGGGGGTCGAGGTGCTCGGGGATGGCCTTGACGACCATCTTCGTCTCGGGCACCGAGACGCCGTGGGCCGAGCTGAAGGTGCGCCAGTCCTGGGCCACGCGCAGCACGTCCTCGTAGCCCGTGACCACCCAGAACCCGCCGTGCTCCTCGCTGTAGGCGACCGGGTGGCGGTCCCGCATGGTGGCCAGCGTCTCGTGCAGGTTCTGGGCCAGGTCGGGCGAGAGGTGGTCGAAGTGGTGCGCGTACCAGTCGTCGGAGAACGGGCATGCGCCCGGCGGCGCCGCGGCGGGTGCGCTGTCCGATGACGCTGCCTGCATCCCATCCCCTCCGATGGAGACGTCGACCACTCGCCCGGGAATGTAGCATGTGAGCGATCACTCTCTCCGCGGGGGCGGGGAGCCGGTCGGACGGGCGGACGACCTGCGCACACACGACGCCGTCGAGGAGGGGTTCGATGCTTGACGAGGCCGCAGCCGACGAGCTGCGACGGCACTGGGACGAGGGGTGGAACGGCTTACGACCTCGACACGATCATGGCGCCGTTCGCCGCGGACGTGGTCTTCACCTCGCCCTTCGTGCCCAAGCGCACCGGTGACCCGGAGCGGACGGCGATCGAGGGCTACGACGCGCTGCGCGCCTACGTGGCCGACGCGCTGCAGGGGGTGCCGGGCATCCGGTACACCGTCGACGCCCTGTACGCGGGGATCGACAGCATCGTCCTCGTGTACACGTGCCACCTCCCCGACGGGACCGACCAACCCGGGGCCGACTCGATGCGCGTCGACGGCGACGGCAAGGTGGTCGAGTGGCGATGCCACTACTCGTTCGCGTTCGTGAGCTCCCGGTGACGGGTCTCCTGTCGCCACGGGATGTCGAACGCGGTTGATACCGTCGTTCACACCCATCTCCGCGGGCACGGTCCGTCCATGGACGAGCAGCAGCTCCAGAAGGTGAAGTTCGAGCGTGGCTTCGTCGCCGCCCTGGACCAGAGCGGCGGCAGCACGCGGAAGGCGCTCGCCTCGTACGGCGTGCCCGAGGACGCCTACTCGGGTGACGACGAGATGTTCGCCCTCATGCACGAGATGCGCCGGCTCGTCACCAGTCCGAGCTTCGACGGCGACCGCATCCTCGGCGCCATCCTCTTCGAGAACACGATGGACCGACAGATCGAGGGGCGCGACTCCGCCGAGTACCTGTGGTCCGTGAAGCGGGTCGTTCCCTTCCTCAAGGTCGACAAGGGCCTGACCACCGAGGCCGATGGCGTCCAGGTCATGCAGCCGATCCCCGGCCTCGACGCCCTTCTCGAGCGGGCGCAGGCCAAGGGTCTGTTCGGGACCAAGATGCGCTCGGTGATCAAGCTCGCCGACGAGGCGGGGGTCAAAGCCGTGGTCGATCAACAGTTCGACCTCGCCCGCCAGATCATGGCGGCCGGCCTGGTGCCGATCGTCGAACCCGAGATCGACATCCACAGCCCCGACAAGGCCGAGGCCGAGGCGTTGCTGTCGAGCGCCATCCACCAGCACCTCGGTCAGCTCGCCCCCGACGACGTCGTCATGCTGAAGCTGACGCTGCCCGAGGTCGACGGCTTCTACTCGGACCTCGTGCGCCATCCCAACGTCCTGCGGGTCGTCGCTCTCTCCGGCGGTTACAGCCGCGCCGAGGCCACCGCCCGTCTCGCCCGCAACCACGACGTGATCGCCAGCTTCTCCCGAGCCCTCACCGAGGGTCTCTCGGTCGAGCAGAGCAGCGCGGACTTCGACGCCGCCTTGGACGACTCGATCGCCAGCATCTACGCCGCATCGATCACCTGACCGTCCGTGCGCGCTGTGTCGGGACACGGCGAAGGTGAGCCACGTGCGCGGCGAGGATGAGCACCGTTCGCCTGGCTGCTTCCCGATCGGCGACGGGCAAGATCAGCAATTCCCTACGGCAGAAGCCGGTCGACGAAGCCGTTGCTGAACAGCCGGAACGGGTCGTAGGCGTTCAGCACCGACCGGGCCGTGTCCCAGTTGTCGTTCGCCGGCTGGCCGGCCCGGTACATGGCGGGGATGGTCGACGACAGCATCGTGGCGTCCGCCCACGCTGACGACGTCGTGTACGCCCAGCCCTTCGACCACTCCGGTCGCACCGCGGCGTAGGTGCCTGAGTAGTTCGACAGCATCCACTGCTCCATGTCGCGGTAGAAGCTGAAGGCATCTGGCGTGCCGGGGATCGTGAGGGTGTCGATCCACACCGCCGTGTCCCACTCGGGCCGGTCGGGGCGAGGACGGAGGGCCGACAGCGTCGGCGCCCCGGCCGAGGGCACCTTGACGTCGCTGGCCCGGTCGAGGCCGGTGCAGCGGATCTCGACGGGCCCGTTCATCGGATACTTGCCCTGCGCCCGGTAGTAGGCGAGACGTGCCTTGTACCAGGTGGCGAACTCGTTCACGACCCGCTGGATGTCGCTGCGCCGGCACAGCACGATCGCCCCGCCCTCCGACACCCGCAGCGTCGACGGCCGGATGTAGAGCTGCACGTCCTTGGCCCAGCCCCAGATGTCCCAGGTGCCGGTGAAGACGATGCCGGTCTGCACGATCGTGAGCTGCAGCCCGCCGAACGCCGGTGTTCCCGACGTGTCGCCCACCACCACTCGCGACAGGAACTGCTCGATCTCCGGGGGAGCTGGTCGGAGAACGAGTAGTTGTACGGGCTGGTCACCGTGCGGGACAGGAACGGCTTGGACGGCGCCGGCGTCCAAACCTTGAGCCACGGGGTGTCTGTGAACGGGAACCAGATGGCCTCGACCCGCCCGGCCTGGCTGACATAGCTGGCGAACGTGCGCCCGCCGGTCCCCGGCGGGCCGAACAGCTCGGCTGTCGGGATGTTGTACCAACTCTGGCAGCGGAGACGTTGGTTGGCGTGGGCCTGCAGCGTGACCGACGTGATGAACGCCCGGCCCAGGTGCGTCAGGAAGGGCGTGATCTCCGGGTCGGAGCGGTTGAACGTCTTGAGCACATAGGCGTTCTGCGTCGAGCTGAACACCACCGCCGTCAGCGAGGTCACCAGGTTGCTCAGCGACCCGTACGTCGACCCGTTGACCTGGGTCTCCCCGGTGCGGGGCAGCGCCGCGCCGTGGCCGTCGATCGCCAGCGCGCCGCCCACGGTCAGGTTGCCCGGCGCCGGCACAGACGTGAGGCCGAGGCCCGCCCCCTGCAGTGCGGCGAGCAGCGCGTCGATGGTTGCCCCCGCCCCCGCCGTCACGGTGGCCGGGGAGCCACCGGCGTTGATCGAGATCGACGTCAGGTTCTGCGTGGTGTCGACGAGCAGCACCCGCGACAGGTCGGAGCCGTTGACGATGGTGAGCGGCGACCAGTTGTGCATGGCCCCCCGGGGTCGCACCTTGTAGCCCTGGGCGCGGGCCCAGTTGGCGATCGTCACGACGTCGTCGGCATGGCGCGGCGCACAGGTCCACACGGCGTCGATGCGGATCTCACGGGCCCAGTTCTCGAAGGCCTGCTGATAGAGCGGTATGCCCGCCGGAAAGCTGGGGGGCGTGGGCAAGGTCGACGCCTGCGCCCCCGCGGCCACCTGGAACGCCGGCACCCACCCCATGACCGCGGCGGCGCCGGCCCCGGCGGCCCCGCCCAGGAACCCTCGGCGGGTCAGCGACCTGTGGTCGCCCGCGCTCGTGTCGACGTCTCGGCCCATGTGTTCGTCCCCCTCAAGACGACCGGGCACGCGTTGCCATCGGGCCGATGCCCTCGGCCGCGCACCCTGGTTGGTCCCACGACCGCCGCAGTTGCGCCCCCCTCGGCCGCGAGTGCTGTGGCGGTTCCCGTCCCCCTGACGGGCCATCAGAGAAAGCTGATGGTGTGTCAGGTGTCACTTGTACGCCTCGCTTCGCCCCTCGTCAACCAGGAAGAACCGGTGCCGGGGATGAGGCGGGCTACGGCGCTTCCTTGGCGGGGCTGCCGCACGCGCCCACGGGGGTGAGCCGCGGTGACCGGCGCCGTCAGGCCAGCGAGGGTGGGAGGCCGATGCTGCGGGGCTCGAGGTAGGCGGCCAGGCCCTCGGGGCCCAGCTCGCGGCCGAGGCCCGACTGCTTGAACCCGCCGAAGGGCACCAGCGGGAACGGCGGGTACGACCCGTTGACGGCCACGCTGCCGGTGCGCAACCGGCGGGCGATCCCGAGCGCCCGGGCGTCGTCGGCGCTCCACACGCCGCCCGACAGCCCGTACTGCGAGTCGTTGGCGATGCGGACGGCGTCGTCGTCGTCCGTCGTAGGGGATGAAGCAGAGGACGGGCCCGAAGATCTCCTCGCGCGCCACGCGCATCGTGTTGTCGACGTCGCCGAGGATCGTCGGCGGCACGTACCAGCCCGTGGGCAGGTGGGCGGGGCGCGCGCCGCCGGAGACCACGCGGGCGCCGGCGTCCGTCGCGAGCCGGATGTAGCCCTCGACGCGGTCGCGCTGCCGCTCGGCGACGAGCGGACCGACGACGACGGCGGGATCGTGCGGGTCGCCGTAGGGCACGGCGGAGGCGGCGGCGGCCGCGGCGTCGAGCGCCTCGGCGTAGCGCGAGCGGGGGACGAGGACGCGCGTGTGGGCGCCGCACACCTGGCCCGACAGGTGCATGCCCGCGCCGACGACACGTGGGACCACGGTCGCCAGGTCGGCGTCGTCGAGCAGGATCGAGGCCGACTTCCCGCCGAGCTCGAGGGAGACCCGCTTCACCTGCTCGCCGCACAGGCTCATGATCCGCTTGCCCGCGGCGGTCGAGCCGGTGAAGGCCACCTTGTCGGTGCCCGGGTGGGTGACCAGGTGCTCGCCGACCTCGCGACCGCCGGGCACGACGTTGACCACGCCCGGCGGCACACCCGCCTCGTCGAGCGCCTCGGCGAGCACGAAGTTGCTCAGCGGCGCCTCGGGCGGGGGCTTGAGGACGACCGTGCAGCCGGCGGCCAGTGCGGGGGCCGTCTTCCACGACGACAGCGTGACCGGGGCGTTCCACGGCACGATGGCGGCGACCACGCCGACCGGCTCGTTGGTCACCACGCCGGCGCGGTCGGCGGTGACCACCCGGCGCTCGAACTCGAACGTCCGGATCAGGTCCGCGCACTGGTCGAAGACCGGAGCGACCAGGCCGGTCTGGGAGGCGGTCGCCTGGCTGATGGCCACCCCCATCTCGTCGACCGTGATCCCGGCGATGTCGGCCGAGCGCTTGCGCAGCACGTCGGCGGCGCGGGCGAGCACCTCGGCGCGCTCGTCGGGCGCCAGGCGCGGCCACGGGCCGTCCTCGAACGCGGCGCGGGCGGCGTCGACCGCCCGGTCGATGTCGAGCGTCGGTGGCCAGCGGGACCTCGCCCACGACCTGCTCGGTCGAGGGGGAGACCACGGGCAGGGTGTCGGTGCCGGCCGGCTCGACCCAACGGCCGTCGATGTAGAGCTTCCGCCGGTACATCAGCCCGTCGTCCACGCACCCTCCCGGATCCTCGCTCGTCGGGCGACGGTACCATCCTGAGCGAACGCTCGCTCCCTCCGATCCCGGTCGGATGCCCGTCCGCCCACGGGATAGATGAGTAAGTGATCATTTGCTAGCGTGCGCCCGGATCCCCGGGTGACGAATCGGAGTGTCGATGGACCTGCTGCTGCGCCAAGCCACGGTGATCGACGGCACCGGCGGCCCCGCCCGGCCGGCCGACGTCGCCGTCGAGGCCGACCGCATCGCCCGCGTCGCCCCGCCCGGCGAGCTGACCCCCACCGCGGGCACCGAGGTCGTCGACCTGGACGGCCTCGTCCTGGCGCCGGGCTTCATCGACATCCACACCCACTACGACGCCCAGATCCTGTGGGACGCCGACCTGACCCCGTCGAGCTGGCACGGGGTGACGAGCGTGGTCATGGGCAACTGCGGCTTCGGCGTCGCTCCGACCCGGCCCGAGCACCGCGACACGATCGTGCGCACGCTCGAGAACGTCGAGGGCATGTCGATGGAGGCGCTCGACAGCGGGATCGACTGGTGCTTCGAGAGCTTCCCCGAGTACCTCGCCGCCATCGACGGGCGCGCCAAGCGCCTCAACGTGGGCGCGTTCATCGGCCACACGCCGCTGCGCCTGTTCGCACTGGGCGGCGACGAGCGGGCCGCGACCGCCGACGAGGTCGAGACGATGCGGGCGATCGTGCGCGAGGCCATCGAGGCCGGCGCCCTCGGCTTCTCGACGTCGCGGCAGCCGGCGCACCAGGGCGCCTACGGGCGTCCGGTGCCCAGCCGCTTCGCCGAGGCCGACGAGGTCGACGTGATGGCGTCGGTCCTCGGCGAGCTGGGCAAGGGCATCGTGCAGGTGTCGATCGGGCCCGGGATGTTCGTCGACCAGTTCTCCGAGATGTCGGTGCGCCACGGCGTCCCCGTCACCTGGACGGCGCTCGTCGCCCGGGCCGACAAGCCGGGCGCCGCCCTGCGCACGGTCGAGCGGGGCGCGGCGCTGCCCGGCGAGGTGTACCCGCAGATCGCGTGCCGGCCCATCGTCATGCAGATCTCGATGACCGACCCCGTCCCGCTGGCCGAGATCGACGTCTGGAAGGAGGTGCTGGCCGTGCCCCGCGCCGAGCGGGCGGCCCTCTACGCCGACGACACCTGGCGCGACCGGGCCCGCACCGCCACCGTCGACGCCTGGAGCCACCGCTGGCCGAAGACGAGCGTCGAGGAGACGGGCACCCATCACGACGTCGTGGGCGTCCCCCTCGACCGGCTGGCGGCCGAGCGGGGGACCACCCCGTTCGACGTGATGCTCGACCTGGCGCTGAGCGACGGGATGGCGACCCGCTTCCGCATCGTCCTCGACAACGACGGTGACGCCGAGATCGCCGACCTGCTGGCCGACGAGCGCACGCTGCTCGGCCTGTCCGACGCCGGCGCCCACGCCAGCCAGCTGTGCGACGCCTGCTACTCGACCCACCTGCTCGGCCACTGGGTGCGGGAGCGCAAGGCCATCACGCTGGAGGACGCGGTGTGGCGCCTCACGGGCCACCCGCACCGGGCCTTCCGCATCCCCGAGCGCGGGCTGGTGCGCGACGGCTTCCACGCCGACCTCGTCGCCTTCGACCCCGACACGGTCGGCTGCACCCCGGTCGAGCGGGTGCACGATCAGCCGGGCGGCGCCGACCGCCTCGTCGTGCGCAGCACGGGCGTCGAGCACAGCTGGGTCAACGGCGTGGCCGTCCGGGTCGCCGGCGAGGACGTGCCCGGCACGGCGCCGGGCCGGCTCCTGCGCAGCTGATCGCAGACGCCCTACGCGCCCGCGTGGGGATCGGTCCCTCGCGACGCCTCGAGGCCGCGTTGCACGCCCGCCGTGAAGCTCGCCAGGAACCCGTACACCTCGGCGGCCGCGCGTGGCGGTTGCACCGGAGGAGGGCTGGCGGGCTCGCGGCGGCCCGACGGGCGCGGGCGCGACAGGAGGCGAGGCCGCGGGTGACGAGCGGCGGAGGCTGACGGGTGCCGTGTTCGGCATCTGCGCCCCACGATCGCGCCGGGCCAGCGGCGGCGGCGCACCGTGGCCGGCGGGAGGCGCGGCCGGCCAACCGCTGCCGGCCAGGCTCCCCGGGCCGGCCGGCGGCCCCGCGGGAGCGGCGGTCGGACCGGGCTGCGGCCCTGTCCACCCGGCGGCGCGGGCGAGCGAGGCGAGCTGCGCGTCGGTCGGCGCCGCCGGGGTGCGGTCGGCGCGTGCCGGGATCGCACCGCCGTCGCGAGGGGTGCGGCGGGCGAGCCCGCTCTGCGTGCGCTCCGTCGCGGCGGGAGGTGCGATCGCGGCGGGGGGTGCCGCGAGCGGGGCGGCGGGTGGGGGGACCGCGGCGAGCGGACGATTGCCGGCTGAGAGCGGTGCGGCCGGCCGGCGGAACTGGTGGGCGGGCTGGGCCCCGGGTTGGCCGCCGGCGTCGGGGGTGAGGAGCTGGGGCGGCAGCTCGGCGGTGGCGCTGACGCCGCTGCCCCGGAGCGCTGTGCAGGTGGACGCCGATGCCGTGTCGGGCGGCGAGGTTGCCGGCGACGTAGTGGCCGAGGTACTTCGACGGTGCCACCGTGAACGATTCGGCGCCCGCCAGGCGCCGGTTGGCCGACGTGATGTCCTCGGACGACATCCCGAGGCCGGAGTCGACGACGGCGATGGAGTAGCCGCCGGGACGGTCGGGACCGTCGCCGGGGCGCTGGACGCCGCGGATCTCGACGAACCGGTCGGGCGGCGAGAACACCAGGGCGTTCTCGACCAGCTCGGCCAGCAGGTGGGCGAGGTCGGCGGCGACGGACCCGAGCACGGTGGCGGGTGCCAGGCCGCGCACGGTGACGCGCTGGTAGTCCTCGACCTCGCCGAGGGCGGCGCGGATGACGTCGGCGACCCGAACGGGCGCGGCCCACTGGCGGGGTGGCTCGATGCCGGCCAGCACGAGCAGCGACTCGGCGTTGCGGCGCATGCGGGTGGCGAGGTGGTCGAGCCGGAACAGGCTCGACAGCGTGTCGGGGTCGGCCTCGTTGGACTCGAGCTCGGTGATGAAGTCGAGCTGGCGGCCGAGGAGGTTCTGGTTGCGGCGGCCGAGGTTGACGAAGCTGTCGGCGATGTTGCGGCGCAGGACCGCCTGCTCGACGGCGAGGTCGAGGGCCGAGTCCTGCACGGTGTTCAGCGCCTCGGCGACGTCGGCGACCTCGTCGCGGGTGGCCACCCGCACCGGCGTCATGGTCGGCACGACGACGTCGTCGCCCAGCGGCGTCTCGAGGATCTCCGTCACCGCGTCGGGCAGCCGCCGATCGGCCATCTCCTTCGCCTGGCGGGTCAGCGACCGCAGCGGGCGCGTGATGGACAGCGAGACGACGATGGTCAGCGCCACCGCCGCGCAGAACGTCACCGCCATGAGCAGCGCGAACGTGCGCTGGCGTGTGGTCGCCGCCGAGTTGAGCTCGTCGGCCCGGCCCTGCAGCGCCTCGCCGACCGCGTCGCGGTAGCCGGAGTAGGGCAGGGTCTCTCCGGCGGGAACGTCGAGGCTCGCCAGGAACGGCGTGACGTCGATCGTCCCGGCGCTGATCGCCTGGTCGGTCTGCTCGTCGATGGTCTGCGTGAAGTCGGCGGGGTACCACTCGGCCGCGATGTCGGCGAAGGGCCCGCTCGCGGTCCGCAGCGTCTCGGCTTGGCGGCGGAACGAGTCCTGGAGCTCGGCGACCTCGGCGATCTCGGCGGACCGGTTGATGCCGGCCTGGTCGCCCGGCTCGGTGGGCACGCTGGCCGGGAGCACGAGCGCGTTCGTGAGCTGCGGGACGGTCTCGAGCTGGCGGGTGACGGCCTCCATCAGCGTCGCGCCCTGGCGCAGCTCGGGGTCGTCCATGGCGATCGAGATGCGGCTCATGCCCCCGAAGAAGGGTTCGATCAACGCGGTGTAGCGGTCGAAGAACGTGGTGGCGAAGTCGATGTTGGCGAGGCTCGGAGTGGCGCTGGCGGCCGCCTCGTCGATCTCGGTGCGCACGTCGTGGATCCCGTCGAGGACGTTCAGACGCGGGCTCGTAGGCGGCGACCGCCGCGTCGCCGCGGCTGTCGAGCTCACGCTGGAACTCGACCAGCGCCGCGTCGGTCTCGGCGCGGGTCTCGTCGTAGCCGGCGACGTCGAGGGCGAGCTGCTGATCGACGCCGACCAGCTGGGCCGCGGCCCAGTTGCGCTCGTTCTGGAGCGCGGTGATCAGGCCGTTGGGACCGATCGTGGCGGTGGCCAGGTTCGTCTGGTCGCGGACCTCACGGGCGTCGCGGGCCACGCTCGCCACCTCGATGAGCGTCACGAGGCCCATGGCGATGACCGGCACGGCGAGCGCCGCGGCCAGCTTGATGCGGATCGGGATGCGTCGCATCAGGGCTCCGGGACGGCGCGGAGGTGCTGGGCCATCATCAGCGGGGTCACGCTCAGCACCCCCGAGTCGACCGGCAGGGTGACGCCGGTGATCCAGCGGGCCTCGTCGCTGGCGAGGAAGGCGGCCGCCCAGCCGACGTCCCAGCCCGTGCCCGGGGTGCCGAGCAGGCCCGCCTCGTTGCGCAGCGTGTTGGTGTAGTCGGTCCGGGGCCCCTCGCCCGACACGGACAGGACCATGGGCGTGGTGATGTGGCCGGGGGCGATGGCGTTGACCCGGATGCCCTGGCGACCGTGCGAGTAGGCCATGTCGACGGTCATGGCGCTGAGGCCGCCCTTGGCCGCCGAATAGGCCACCGTGCCGTCGCCGCGGAGGGCCGAGATCGACGAGATGTTGACGATGGCCCCTGCTCCCTTGCCGGCCATCACCGGCACGGCGTACTTGCTGGCGAGGAAGGCGGTCCGCAGGTTGATGGCGAAGGCGCGGTCCCAGGCCTCCTCGGTGGTGTCGACGACCGTGCCGACCGCGGCCAGCCCGATGTTGTTGACGAGGATGTCCACGGTGCCGAAGGCCTCGACCGCGGCGGCCACCATGGCCTCGCAGTCGCTCGCCCGGGTCGCGTCCGCCGCGCACACCTCGGCGGTGCCGCCCTCGTCGACGATCATCCGCCGCGTCTCCTCCGCCCGCTCGGGGTGCAGGTCGACGAGCAGCACGCTCGCCCCCTCGCGGGCCAGGACCACCGCTGTCGCCTTTCCGGTGCCGATGCCCGGTCCCGGCGTCGAGCCGGCCCCGGTCACGATCGCCACCTTCCCCTCGACGCGCCCCGCGCGCTCCGCCATCCGATTCCCCTCTCCGTTGAGTTGATCGTCCTCGGTCATCGCCATGCCGTGAGCAGCGCGGCGCCGGCCTCGATGCCGCCGACGTTCGTCACCGCCACCACCTGCGCGCCCGGAACCTGCCGGTCGCCGGCCTCGCCGCGCAGTTGGCGCACCGCCTCGGCCGTGTGGCCGAAGCCGGCGTGCAACCGGCCTCCCGACAGCTGGCCGCCCCATGTGTTGAGCGGGAGGTCGCCGTCGAGGGCGATGCGCTTTCCCCCCTCGACGAACGCGCCGGCCTCGCCCGTGCCGCAGAACCCCATCGCCTCCAGCCACCACACGGCCTCGATCGAGAACCCGTCGTAGAGCTGGGCGGCGTCGACGTCGGCGGGGCGCAGGTCGGTGCGCGCCCACATGGCGGCCGCGGTGGCGTGGCCGACGCGGCCCATGTCCTCCCACTGATCCCACGACGGGCGGCCGTCGATCACCCCGGCCATGGCCTCGATGCGGACGGGGGCCCGGAGGTCGGCGGCCGCGTCGGCGGCCGACACGACGAACGCGGTGGCGCCGTCGGCGGGCACGTCGCAGTCGTAGAGGCAGAGCGGCGTCGAGATCATCCGGGCCGACAGGTAGTCGTCCACGGTGAGCGGGCTGCGGTAGACGGCGTCGGGGTTGCGGGCCGCGTGGGCCCGCTGTGTGACCGGGATCCACGCCAGCTGCTCGCGGGTCAGGCCGTAGTCGTGCATGTAGCGGGTGGCGAACGGCGCCACCTGGCAGACGGGCGACAGCATCCCGACCGGGAGGAGCCAGGCGAGGGGTCCCTCGGCCTCGGGGCGGGTCGACCCGTACGCGGGGCGCCCGCCGGCGTTGCGGGCCGCGCTGCCCTCCTTGACCGTGCGCCAGATGACGACGTGGCGCGCCTGGCCCGTGGCCACCGCCTGGGCCGGCCCGTAGAACGGGAGGCTCATGCCCTCGACCTGACCCTGTCGCCAGGTGGTCGTGACGCGCAGGGCGTCCTGGACCTCGTAGAGGTCGCCGTTGGCGTAGCCCGGCACGTTGGCCTTGCCGCCGCCGGGGAACATGGCGAGCCCGTCGATGTCGTCGACGGTCAGGCCGGCGTCGTCGACCGCGGCGAGGATGGCGTCGAGGGTGAGCTGGAAGCCGGAGCGGTCGATCTGCCGGCCGATGGCCGACTGGCCCACGCCCGAGATGACGGCTCGACGCTCCAAGAGCTCGGTCTGCCGGCCCACCTCAGCTCCGTCCACCCACGGCGACGAAGCTGGGGATGGTGACGTCGCCGGGGCCGGCCTCGAATCCGACCTCGACCTCGAGGCCGATGGTCACGTCCTCGGGCGGGCAACCGCGCAGCCGGCCGGGAACCCGCACGCCGGGGTGATCGGGGAACTCGACGAGCACGACGGCGTACGGCACCTCGAGGTCCGGCAGCCAGCGCTGGTGGTTCACCGTGTAGCTGTAGACGACGCCGCGCCCGGTCACCTCGGCGGCCTCGGTCTCCCGGCTCCGGCACGCCCGGCAGATGCCCCGAGGAGGGAACGAGTCGGCGCCGCAGTCCGTGCACCGCTCGACCAGGAGGCGGCCCTCGGACGCGGCCGCGCCAGAAGGGCGCGGTCTCGTCCGTCACCCCGGGTGGGATGCCGGTCGTCGCGTCGGTGTGCGATGGCTGCGCGGCTGCCATGGCCTCCCCTCCAGCGCAAGCCCCCTCTCTGAGGGGGAGAATGTACGTTCACCCCTAGCGTTGTGCCAATACCATCCCACGTAGATGGCGTTCACGCTTCGTGAGCATCGCGAAGAAAGTGAGCAATTGCTATCTTTGGTCCCGACCTGGACCAGCGGAGGAGGGGCCGGTTGCCCGGCGATCGCATCATCTTCGGCGCCGCGGCGCTGCCCGAGCCCGACCGCGACTGGCTGGCGGCCGTCGAGCGCCTGCCCGTCGAGTCGGTGTGGCAGGGCGGCCACGTGCTGCCCCGGCAGGCGACCGGCGAGGCGATCACCCGGCTCGCCCTGCTGACCGCCTGGACCGAGCGGGTCCGGGTGGGCACGGCGATCCTGCTGCTGCCGCTGTACCACCCCGTGATCGTGGCCAAGCAGGCCGCGGACCTCGACGCCTGGTCCGGCGGACGCGTCTCGATCGGGGTGGGCGTCGGCGGCGAGTTCCCCGACGAGTTCGACGCGGTGGGCATCCCCGTGCGCGAGCGCGGTGCGCGCACCGACGAGGGGATGCAGGTCCTCCGGGCGCTGTGGGCCGGCGCCCCCGTCACCCACCACGGCCGCTTCTTCGACCTCGACGACGTCACGCTCAGACCGGTCGCTCCCCCCGGAGCCCCGGCGTCACCCGGACGCCCCGGTGGCCCGCCCCTGCTCGTCTCGGGCCGCAAGGCGCCCGCCATGCGTCGTGCCGCCCGCCTCGGCGACGGCTGGATGCCCTACCTGATGTCGCCGGACGCGTATGCCCGCTCGGTGCGCACGATCTCGTCGGACGCCGAGGCCAACGGTCGTGACCTGACCGGCTTCGAGTGGATGCTGTTCACCTACTGCTCGATCCGGCGCGACGGCGACCGGGCCCGCGACGACGTGGCCCAGTTCCTGGGCCGGGCCTACGGCGACAAGCCGGCGGCCATGCTCGAGCGCATCGCGCCGGCCGGCACCCCCGACGAGGTGGTCGAGCGGTTCCAGGCCTACGTCGACGCCGGGGTCCGCCACTTCGTCATCTCGCCCGCGGCGCCCGCGGACACGCTCGAGGTCGTCCGCCTGGCGGCCGAAGAGGTGCTGCCGCGCCTGTCGCTGCCCGTGAGCGCGGACGTGGCCCGGTGACCGGCGCGCCCGACGCCCTGCCCGTGGCCGGGCTCCAGGTGGTCGAGGTGGCCGTGGGGGTGACGGACCTCGGCCTCGGGTTGGCCGGGGGCGTTCCCGGCATGGTGCTGTCCGATCTCGGCGCCCATGTCACCCGCGTCGTCGGCACTGTGCCGCCGCCCGATCGACGCCGACGTGCCGTGGGGCCGGGCCTGGCACCGCGACAAGCGGATCGTCACCAGCGACGACCCCGACGAGATCGGCGGCCTGCTCCGCGCCGCCGACGTCGCCCTCGTCTACGGCCCTGAGCCGCTGGTCGAGGGGCGTGGCCTCGGCTGGAGCGACCTCCGGGCGGCGGCGCCCGGCCTGGTGTACGTCCGCTGCCGCCCGAGCCGCACGGCATCGGGGGCGGTCGACGACCACGGGCTGCTGGTCGAGGCGCGGTCCGGGTTCTGCACCCAGCTGGCGGGACACAGGCCCGGGCCGATCTTCGTCGACGTGCGGGCGCCCGGGGCCGGCGCCGCCCTGCTCATGACGACGTCGGTGTTCGCCCTCCTCCGTCGCCGGGCGCTCGGCGGTGGCGGCGGCTGGGCAGAGACGTCGCTGTACGACGGCATGCTCGCCACGCTCGGCTGCATGATCGGCCGGTCCGAGCGCGCCGCGCCCGAGGTCGAGGGGTACTGGGAGAAGGGCTCGACGTTCCCGAACTTCCTGTACCGCTGCGCGGACGGCGAGCTGCTGCAGGTCTGGTTCGGGGGCAAGGGCATGTACGCCAAGCTGCTCCAGGTGCTGGGCGACGAGCCGAGCCGCGAGGGGTACTACACCGACCAGGCCACCGGCGCCCTCCGGGAGAGGGCGGCGCGCTGGCGGTCGACGTTCGCCACCCGCCCGCGGGACGAGTGGATCGCCCGCCTCCGGGACGTGGGCATCGCCGCCGAGCCGGTGCTCGGGCCGGGCGAGGCGCTGGGCGACCCGCACGTGGCCGAGGTCGGCCTCGCCGCCGCCCGGTCCGACCTCGGGCACGAGGACGTCGTGCTGGCCACACCGATGTCGGTGCGCCCCCTCGTCGACGACCCGCCGACCGGGCAGGACGCGGCGGACGTGGGGATCGATGCGGCGGGGAACGATGCCGGGATCGAGGCGGGTGCCCGCCCGGCGACCGCCGGTGGGTCCGACCTCCTCGCCGGCCTGCGCGTGCTCGACTTCTCGGCGTTCGTGGCCGGGCCGCTGGCCGCCGAGGTCCTCGCCGACCTCGGCGCCGAGGTCATCAAGGTCGAGCCCCCCGGCGGCGAGGCCATGCGCGGCGCGGCCTACGCCATCGCCGCGTGCCAGCGGGGCAAGCGCAGCCTGGCGATGGACATCGGCGCCCCCGAGGCGCGGCCCGTGGTCGAGCGCCTGATCACGTGGGCCGACGTGGTCCTCCACAACTTCCGCGTCGGGGTGTCCGAACGGCTGGGCATCGACGAGGCGACCGTCGCCCGGCTCAACCCGCAGGCCGTGTACTGCCACGCCAGCGCGTTCGGCACGACGGGGCCCCGCGCCAAGGCGCCGGGGAACGACGCGCTCATGCAGGCCCTGACGGGCTTCGAGCGGGCCGTCGGCGGCGCCGCCAACGACCCGATCGCGGCGACGTGGATCCCCATCGACATGGTCGGCGGCTGGGTGGCGGCGACCGGCATCCTGGCCGGCCTGTACGCCCGCGCCACGAGCGGCCGCGGCCAGCGGGTGGCGACGAGCCTGCTGGGTGCCGGGATGCTGCTCCACAGCGGGGTGTTCCAGCGCGACGGCCGGCTGGTGCGCGGGCCCGAGCTCGACGCCCGCCAGACCGGTTACGGGCCCGGCTACCGCATCTACGAGGCCGGCGACGGCGGCTGGTTGGCGCTGGTGGTGCCCGACCCCGACGCGTGGGCGCGGCTGGGCGCGCTCCCCGAGGCGGCGTCGCTGCCCGCCACCTACGCACCGCTCCGGGGTGGCGCCGACGACGCCGTGGCCCGCGACGCCGAGGCCGTGCTGGAGGCGGCGTTCGCCACCGCGGGGGCGGACGAGTGGCTGACCCGGCTCCGCGCCGTCGGGGTGCCGGCCGAGCGGGTCGAGGACATGGACCGCGACCGGTTCCGTCAGGGCATCCTCGACGACCCGGTCAACCGGCAGCTCGGGCGGGTCGCCGAGTACGAGACGGCCGACTGGGGACACTTCGAGCAGATCGGCCCGCTGCTGCGGTGCGGGCCCGGCGGCGGCGACGGACCGGCGCGGATGCTGCCGGGCATCGGCGAGCACACCGTCGCCGTCCTCACCGACCTGGGCTTCGGCCCCGACGACGTCGAGGCCCTGCTCGCCGCCAAGGTCGTCCGCCAGGGCTGAGCCCTGACCACCGACCGGGCGAACCCCCCAGGCGAGGCAATGGGTTCCACCTCGGACAGGGCGAGGCAATGGGTTCCGGATCCGGAACCGTGGCCTCATCCTCGGCCCCGCGGAACCCATCGCCTCGGGCCATCGATGCGTCGGATGCACGGTGCCCCCACGGGTGATCGGCCCAGCGTCCCGGGCTGTTGCAAAGTGAGCCTTCACTGACTACCGTGCCGCGGCACGACGGTGGCAGCGAGGGGAGTGGCCGTGGATCGAGAGGCGTTGGAACACGGCCTCGTGCGTCGGTTGCTCGACCACATCGAGCACGGCACGACCGACCTCGCCGACTCCGTGCTCGAGGTGCCCGCCGACAGCTACACGTCGCCCGAGCGCCTGGCCGCGGAGCTCGACGTCCTCTTCCGCGGCCACCCGCTGGTGCTGTGCCTGTCGGGCGCCCTGCCCCGCCCCGGCAGCTACCGCACGGTCGACCTGTGCGGCACCCCCGTGCTGGTCACGCGGGCGGCCGACGGCCGGGTGCGGGCGATGGCCAACGTCTGCCGCCACCGTGGCGTGCGGGTCGTCGACGGCGCGGGCGAGGCCCGGCGGTTCACGTGCCCGTTCCACGCCTGGGTGTACGACCTCGAGGGCCACCTCGTCGGCGTCCCCGCAGCGAGCAGCTTCGGCGATCTCTGCCGCGAGGAGAAGGGCCTCGTCGAGCTGCCCGTCACCGAGGGCTACGGGCTCGTCGTCGGCCGGCTGCGCCCCGGCCCGCCGGTCGACATCGACGCCTACCTCGGCCCCGACCTCGCCGCCGAGCTGGCCATGCTCGACTTCGCCGACTGGGAGCCGTACACCGAGGCCCACGTCCACCGGGTGGGCGCCAACTGGAAGGTCACGCTCGACACCTTCCGCGAGAACTACCACTTCGACTACCTCCACCGGACGACGCTGAAGGACTACGCCTACGGCGGGGTGCTCACGTTCGACGCCCTCGGCCCGCACCTGCGCAACTGCTCGGCGATCCGCTCGATCGACGAGCTGCGCGACCGCCCCGAGGACGCCTGGGGCGAGGTGACCCCGTACTTCAGCTACCAGTACCAGCTGTTCCCGAACACGAGCCTCACGTTCGACAGCCGGCACATCGAGCTGTGGCAGATCCTCCCCGACGGGCCCGCGGGCACCGAGGTCGTCCACACCGCCTACATGCGGCCCGGCCTCCCCGACGAGGAGCGCCAGCGGCTGGCCGAGATGGCCCCGTGGATCTGCGAGACCGTCGTCGACGGCGAGGACTTCTGGGTGGCGGGGCGCACCGAGCCGGGCCTGCGCACCGGCCTCGTCGAGACCGTGGTCTTCGGGCGGAACGAGCCGGCGCTGCAGCACCTCCACCGGGGCTTCGCCTCGGCGCTGGCGGCCGCCCGCGACACCGCGTCCGCCTGACCGGGGCCGCCGGGTCGAGCGATGGCCGGGCCTGCGCCGGGGTGCTACCTTCTATGTGAGCGTTCGCTCTCTTAGTAGGAGACCCCGGCATGTCGTTCAAGTGGTTCATCTCCGTCGACGACCACCTCATCGAGCCCGCCCGCCTGTGGCAGGAGCGGGTGCCCGAGCGCTGGCGTGAGAACGCCCCGCACATCGTGCGCGACGGCGACTCCGAGCACTGGGTCTACGAGGACCGCCAGATCGTCACCACGGGACTGAACGCGGTGGCCGGAAAGACCCGCGAGGAGTTCTCGCCCGAGCCCATCACCTACGAGGACATGCGCGAGGGCTGCTACGAGCCCGCCGCCCGCGTGGCCGACATGGACCAGGGCAACGTGCTGTCGTCGATGCTGTTCCCGTCGTTCCCCCGCTACTGCGGCCAGGTGTTCCACGAGGCCAAGGACAAGGACCTGGCGCTGCTGTGCGTCCGGGCGTGGAACGACTTCATCCTGGAGGAGCTGGCGGGCGACCACCCCGGCCGCTTCATCCCGATGATGATCATCCCGCTGTGGGACCCGGTCGCCGCGGCCGCGGAGATCGAGCGCACCGCCGCCCTCGGCGCCAAGTCGATCGCCTTCTCCGAGAACCCCACCAAGCTGGGCCTGCCGTCGATCCACACCGACTACTGGGACCCGGTGCTCCGTGCCGCCGACGAGACGGGGTTCGTGCTGTCGATGCACGTCGGCTCGTCGTCGAACCTCATCCGCACGTCGCCCGACATGCCGACGCTGGCGTTCATGGCCTACTCCGCGGCCGCCAACCAGGCCGGCACGCTGCTCGACTGGCTGTTCAGCGGCAACTTCGCCCGCTACCCCAACCTGAAGATCGCCCTGTCCGAAGGGTCGATCGGTTGGATCCCCTACTTCCTCGAGCGGGCCGAGCAGGTCATCGACAAGCAGCGGTTCTGGGCGTCGCGGTTCGACATCGACATGAACGCCAGCCACGAGCGCGGCGAGGAGAAGGGCGAGGCGCGCTTCGACCTCGACACCGACATCCGCCGCCTGTTCAAGGACCACGTCTTCGGCACGTTCATCGAGGACCACGCCGGACTGCGGCTGCTCGACGTCATCGGCGAGGACAACGTCATGCTCGAGTGCGACTACCCGCACTCCGACTCGACGTGGCCCGACACGGTGAGCCTGGCCAACAAGTGGCTGGGCGACCTGCCCGAAGACGTGCAGCACAAGATCACGGTCGGCAACGCCTGCCGGGTCTACGACTTCACGCCGGCCGACCCGGCCACGCTCGATCCGTCGCCGGCCTGACCGGGGCGGGGAGGACGCATGAAGGTCTCCGTGGACCCCGATCTCTGCCAGGGCCACGCCCGCTGCTGGCAGATCTGCCCTGACGTCTTCGATCTCGACGACGAGGGGCACGCGTCGGTGGGGGTCGCCGACGTCCCGGCCGACCTGGTGGAGAAGGTGCACGACGCCGTTCGGAACTGTCCCGAGCGCGCCATCACGGTGACCTGACCGCCGGAGGACGGGCGCCGACGGCAGGCACGGGCCGTCGGCGAGTTGGTGCGCGGGCCTCCGAAAGTTGCACGATCTGCAAGACCGATTCGTCGCCGGACCGGTCCCCAGAGGTCCGAGGATCCCGTGCTGACCCGACTGCTCCGCTCCCACCTGATGGGCCCCTACCGGGGCCTGCTCGTCGCCATCGTCTTCCTGCAGGCGGTGCAGGCCCTGGCGTCCCTCTACCTGCCGACGCTCAACGCCGACATCATCGACAAGGGCGTCCTGGCCGGCGACAACGCCTACATCCGCTCGGTGGGCATGGTGATGCTGGGCGTGACGCTGATCCAGGTCGTGTTCGCCGTCGGCGCGGTGTACTGCAGTGCGCGGGCGGCCATGGCCTTCGGGCGCGACGTGCGTGGCGACCTCTTCCACCGGGTCACCGACTTCTCCGCCCGCGAGGTGAACCAGTTCGGGGCCCCGTCGCTGATCACCCGCATCACGAACGACGTGCAGCAGGTGCAGATGCTCGTGGTCATGGCCTGCACCCTGGCGGTCGCCGCCCCCATCACGGTCGTCGGCGGCGTGATCCTGGCGCTGCAACAGGATGTCGGCCTGTCGTGGCTGGTCGTGATCGCCCTTCCGGCGCTGGGCCTGAGCGTGGGCTCGGTCGTGTGGCGGATGGTGCCGCTGTTCCGCATCATGCAGGACCGCATCGACGGGGCCAACTCGGTGCTGCGCGAGCAGATCACGGGCATCCGGGTCGTGCGCGCCTTCGTGCGCGAGCCCCGCGAGGTCGAGCGCTTCGGCGAGGTCAACGACCAGCTGACCGACGTCTCGCTGAAGGCGGGCCGGCTGATGGCGCTGATGTTCCCGATGCTGCTGTTCATCATCAACGCGTCGAGCGTCGGCGTGCTGTGGTTCGGCGCCCGACGCATCGACGCCGGCGACATGACCCCGGGCTCGCTGATCGCCTTCCTCAGCTACTTCACGCTCATGCTGATCGCCGTGATGATGGCGATGTTCGTGGCGCTCATGGCGCCTCGGGCCGCGGTGTGCGCCGAGCGCATCGTCGAGGTGCTCCAGACGCCCCCGTCCGTGGCCGTCCCCGAGGTGCCGGTGCCCGTTCCGGCGGGCCGTCCGGCCTCGCTCGAGCTGCGCGACATCGGGTTCCGCTATCCCGGCGCCGACGAGCCGGTCCTGTGCAACGTGTCGCTCACGTCCCTCGCGGGCCAGACCACCGCCGTGATCGGCAGCACCGGGGCCGGCAAGACCACGCTCGTCAACCTGGTCGCGCGGCTCGTCGACGTGACCGAGGGGCAGGTGCTCGTCGACGGCGTGGACGTGCGGGACCTCGCCCCCGAGGCCCTGTGGGATCGCATCGGCCTCGTGCCGCAGAAGCCGTACCTGTTCTCGGGGACCGTGGCCAGCAACCTGCGCTACGGGAAGCCCGACGCCACCGAGGACGAGATGTGGGAGGCGCTCACCATCGCCGAGGCGGCCGACTTCGTCGCCGCCATGCCCGGCGGGTTGGACTCCCCGATCGCCCAGGGCGGGACGAACGTGTCGGGCGGGCAGCGCCAGCGCCTCGCCATCGCCCGCGCGCTCGTGCGCAGGCCCGAGATCTACCTGTTCGACGACTCGTTCTCGGCGCTCGACCTCGCCACCGACGCCCGGCTCCGGGCCCGCCTGGTGCCGTGGACCCGCGACGCCACGGTCCTCGTCGTCGCCCAGCGCGTGTCCACCATCGCCACCGCCGACCAGATCCTCGTGCTCGAGGACGGGCGGCCCGTCGGGCTCGGCCCGCACGCCGAGCTGCTGGCCACCTGCCCGACCTACGCGGAGATCGTGTCGTCGCAGATCCGTGACGGGGAGGCGGCGTGAGCGACCGCAGCCCGACCCCGCCCTCACCTCCGCCCGCGGCGGCGCCCGCCGGCGTGAAGGACGCAGGTGCGGGGGACGGCGACGGTCGTGGGGCCGGCGCGGGTGCCGGTCCCGACGGAGCCGGGCCGCCGCGGGCCGCGGGACCGAGCGCGGTCCGCCCGATGGGCGCGGGCATCCCCACCGAGAAGGCCCGCGACTTCCGCAGCTCGTCGCGACGCCTCCTGGCCCTCCTGCGTGAGGACCGCGTGCCGGTGTGGTGGATCGTGGCGCTGTCGACCGTGGGCGTGGCGCTCACCGTGGTCGGGCCCAAGATCCTGGGGCACGCCACCGACATCGTGATCCGCGGGGTCCAGAGCCCGGCGGGCATCGACTTCGCCGACCTGCACCGCGTGCTGCTGGGCGCGCTCGCCCTGTTCCTCGGGTCCTCCGCCCTGACCTACGGCAGCGCGTACCTGATGGCCGGGATCATCCAGCGGACGATGCACCGGCTGCGCGCCGAGGTCGAGGACAAGCTGCACCGCCTGCCCCTGTCCTACGTGGACCGCCAGCAGCGAGGTGACCTGCTCAGCAAGGTCACCAACGACATCGACAACATCGCCATGAGCCTGCAGCAGACGCTCAACCAGCTCGTGTCGCAGTCGCTCACGCTGGTGGGCGTGGTGGCGATGATGATCTGGATCTCGCCGCTGCTGGCGCTCGTGCCGATCGTGTCGATCCCGATCTCGCTCCTGACGATGCGGGCCATCGCGGCGCGGTCGAAGGCGCGCTTCATCGCGCAGTGGAGCCACACGGGTGCGCTCAACGGCCAGGTGGAGGAGGCGTTCACGGGGCATGCCATCGTGAAGGCCTTCGGGCGCCAGCGCGAGGTCGAGGCGCGGTTCCGCGCCACCAACGACGAGCTCTACACGGCCAGCTTCGGCGCCCAGTTCGTGTCGGGCGTGATCCAGCCGGCGATGATGTTCCTCGGCAACCTCAACTTCGTGATCATCGCCGTCCTGGGCGGGCTGCGCGTCACGTCCGGCGCCCTCACCATCGGCGACGTCCAGGCCTTCCTGCAGTACACCCGGCAGTTCCAGATGCCGCTGACGCAGATGGCGGCGATGGTGAACCTGCTGCAGTCGGGGGTCGCCTCGGCCGAGCGGGTCTTCGACCTGCTCGACGCGACGGAGGAGCGCGCGGACGGCGACGCGGAGCCGCTGGTCGGGGTGCCCCGCGGGCGCGTGGCGTTCGAGCACGTATCGTTCTCGTACACGCCCGACCGGCCGCTCATCACCGACCTCTCCCTGGTCGCCGAGCCCGGCCAGACGGTCGCCATCGTGGGCCCGACGGGCGCGGGCAAGACCACCCTCGTGAACCTGCTCATGCGGTTCTACGAGCTCGACTCGGGCCACATCACCCTCGACGGGCGGGACATCGCCTCGATGCCACGCCGCGACCTGCGCATCGCCACGGGCATGGTGCTGCAGGACACGTGGCTGTTCGGCGGCACGATCCGCGAGAACATCGCCTACGGCAACTCCGACGCCACCGAGGACGAGATCCTCGCGGCGGCGAAGGCGACCTACGTCGACCGCTTCGTGCACTCGCTGCCCGACGGCTACGACACGATCATCGAGGACGAGGGCACCAACCTCAGCGCGGGGGAGAAGCAGCTCGTCACGATCGCCCGGGCGTTCCTGTCCGACCCCGCGATCCTCATCCTCGACGAGGCGACCAGCTCGGTCGACACGCGCACCGAGGTTCTGATCCAGGAGGCGATGGCCGCGCTGCGGTCGCAGCGCACGAGCTTCGTGATCGCCCACCGCCTGTCGACCATCCGCGACGCCGACGTGATCCTGGTCATGGAGGCCGGGCGGATCGTCGAGCAGGGCGACCACGAGGACCTGCTGGCGCGGGACGGTGCCTACGCGCGCCTCTACAACGCCCAGTTCCGGGCCGCCGTGGTCGACCTGGACGTCGGCGCCGGCCAGACCTGACGCCGGGCGATGGGATCGACGTTCTCCACTGAGTAGGGTGGCGTTCTCGCATGCCCCTCCGCCACGACCACTGGATCGCAGGCAAGGCCGAGGCCCCTGCCGGCGGCGCATACCTGCCCACCATCGACCCCGCCACCAGGCGCCCGGGCGACGAGATCGCGCGGGGCACGGCGGCCGACGTCGACCAAGCGGTGACGGCCGCGGCCGACGCCCAGCCCGGCTGGGCCCGGTCCGCGGGGGCCGACCGGTCCGAGGCGCTCCACCGGGTCGCCGACGCCATCGAGGACGGGGCGGGCGAGCTGATGGAGCTCGAACGTGCCTGCACCGGGAAGCTGCCCGGGCAGCTCCGCCTGGAAGTCGACATGTCGGCCGCCTACTTCCGCTACTACGCCGGCGTCCTGCGCAGCGTGGGCGGGCGCACGGTCGACCTGGGCGCGGGGAACCACACGTACACGCGTCTCGAGCCCTACGGCGTGGTCGCCGCCATCACGCCCTGGAACCTTCCGCTCAACCAGGCGTGCCGGGCGCTGGCGCCCGCGCTGGCCGCCGGCAACGCGGTGGTGGCCAAGCCGTCCGAGCTGACGTCGACCTCGACGTTGCTGCTCGCCCGCCTGGCCACCGAGGCCGGCCTGCCCGACGGCGTGCTCAACGTGGTCACCGGCACCGGCCCCGAGGCCGGCACCCCGCTGGCGGCCCATCCAACGGTGCGGCGCATCGCCTTCACCGGCTCGGTCGCCACCGGTCGCCACCTGGCGACCCTCGCGGCCGACCGCCTCGTGCCCCTGACGCTCGAGCTGGGCGGCAAGTCGCCGCTGGTGGTGTTCGCCGACGGCGACCTCGACCGGGCCGTCGCCGCCGCGGTCGGGGCCGTCGCCTTCAACGCCGGGCAGGTGTGCTCGGCCACCACCCGCCTGCTGGTCGAGGCGACCGCGCACGACGAGGTGGCGGCCCGGGTGGTCGACGCCGTCGCCCGGCTCGAGCCGGGCGTGGACTTCGGGCCGATGATCACCGAGGCGCAGTACGACAAGGTCCTGGGTCACCTGGCCGCGGCCCGCGCCTCGGGCCTCGATCCGGCGACCGGCGGGGCCGCCTACGACGAGGGGCCGGCAGCCGCGGGCCTGTACGTGCGCCCGACGGTCTTCGTCGGCGTTCCGCCCGAGGCGCCCGTCGCCCGCGAGGAGATCTTCGGGCCCGTCCTCGTGACGATGCCCTTCGCCGACGAGCCCGACGCCGTGGCCCGCGCCAACGACACCGACTACGGCCTGGTGGCGGGCGTGTGGAGTGGCGACGTGGCCCGCGGGCTGCGGGTGGCCGAGCGGATCGAGGCGGGCCAGGTGGCGGTGAACGGCGGCGCCCTGACCATCGAGACGCCGTTCGGCGGGTTCAAGCAGAGCGGCTACGGGCGCGAGAAGGGCATCGAGGCCCTGCACGACTACGCGCAGACGAAGACGATCAGCCTCTCGCTCGACTGAGGGAGCGCAACGTTGGAGGAGACCGAGGACCTGCGGGCGGCGCGGGCCATGCGACGTGTCGTGCTCGGCGACGACCACGTCGACGGTCAGGCGCGCGATCCGAACCCGGTGATGCGCGAGTTCGAGGATCACCTCACGTCGATGGCGTGGGGGGTGTGGACGCGGGAGGGCGCCCTGTCGGTGCGCGACCGGAGCCTGCTCGTGCTGGCCATGACCGCCGCACTCGGCCGGATGGAGGAGTTCCGGCTCCACGCGGCGGCGTCCGTGCGCACGGGCGTGAGCGACGACGAGCTCGACGAGCTGCTGTTCCAGGTCGCGGCCTACTGCGGCGCGCCGGCCGGGGTGGCGGCGAGGCGGGCGCTGCAGGCCGTGCGGGACGAAGCACGCGACGAACGGCGGGACGACGGGTCGTGATCGATGTCGGCACCCCGGACGTCGTCGGTGCGGTCGGCCTGGGGAACATGGGCGGCGCCCTGGCGGCCAACCTCGTGGCCTCGGATCTCGAGGTGCTCACCCACGACGTGGCCGGACCCGAGCGCAGCCCCGACGGCGCGACGTTCGTGGCCGACGTCGCCGCCATCGCACGCGGCGCGGACGTCGTCGTGCTCAGCCTCCCCGACGGCGCGGTGTCCGAGCGGGTGGCGCGGGAGATCGTGGCCGCCTCCGGGCGGCGGGTGACCCACGTCGTCGACACGTCGACCGTCGGGGTGGCGTCCGCCCGGTCGATCGACGCCCTGCTCGACGAGGCCGGCGTGGCCTACGTCGACGCCCCGGTGTCGGGCGGCGTCGCCGGGGCGCGCGCCCGCACGCTGTCGGTGATGGTCGCCGGGCCCGAGGTGGCGTGCGCGGCGGTCGAGCCCGTGCTGGCCGGCCTGAGCGACGTCCGGCGCCGCGTCGGCGACCGGCCGGGGATGGCGCAGGCGTTGAAGCTGGCCAACAACTTCCTGTCGGCCACGGCGCTCGCCGCCACCAGCGAGGCGGTCGCCTTCGGCGTCGCGGTCGGGCTGGACATGGAGACGATGCTCGACGTCCTCGACGCCTCGAGCGGGCGGAGCGCGGCGACCGCCGACAAGTTCCCGAACCACGTCCTCACCGGCCGCTACGCGTCGGGCTTCGCCAACTCCCTGATGGCGAAGGACCTGCGGCTCTACCGCAGCGCGGTGGCGGCCCAGGGCGGCCCGGCCGAGCTCGGCGAGATCACCGCGGCGGTCTGGGAGCGGTTCGCGGCGGCCGAGCCGGGGGTCGACTTCACCCGCATCTACCCGTTCGTCGAGGGCGCCTGAGGGCAGGGCCCAGGACGGGCCCAGGAAACGGCGTTCTGCAAAATGTAGAGTGCCGCTTCTATGACCAGCGGAACCCCCGACGGGCCGCGGCTCCGGCCGCTGCCCCCCGCCGAGTGGCCGCCCGAGATGCGCGACGCGCTCGCCGCCCTGCGGCCGGCCAACCCCCGGCACCCGTTCCCCGAGCGGGGCGGCGACCGGCCGAAGGGCCTGAACGTGCTGGGAACCCTGGCGCACCACCCCGCCCTGACCCGGGCGTACCACACGTTCAACGGACACGTGCTGTTCGGGACGACGCTGTCCGTCCGCCAGCGTGAGCTCGTCGTGCTGCGGGTGGCCGCCGTCCGAGAGGCCGAGTACGAGTGGGCCCAGCACGTCGTGCTCGCCCGCGACGCCGGGATCGACGACGACGAGGTCGCCCGCGTCGCCGGCGGCCCCGATGCCCCGGGGTGGGCGCCCCTGGACGCGGCGCTCGTGCGGGCGGTGGACGAGCTGGTCGCCGACGCCGCCGTGTCCGACGCCACGTGGGAGGTCCTGGCGAGCGAGCTCGACGACCAGCAGCTCATGGACCTCGTGTTCACCGTCGGTGCCTACGACGTCCTGGCCATGGTGTTCCGCACGTTCCGAGTGGAACTGGACGCCGACCTCCGGCGAGAATAAGCTTCTCGCGAGCGGAGATTAAGAATATCGGCGCGTTGGCGACCGATCGGGAGGACCACAGCACATGGCGCACTTCACGAAGCCTGCCGAGGGCTCATGGACGGAGCACTATGGCATCGACACCGGCCCCGTCTCGTACGCGGACTCGATCTCGCCCGACCACTACGAGCTCGAGCGCGACGCCATCTTCCGCCGCACCTGGCTGAACGTCGGCCGCGTCGAGCAGCTGCCGCGCAAGGGCAGCTTCTTCACCCGTGAGCTCGACGCGGCGCGTACGTCGGTCATCGTCGTGCGCGACATGAGCGGCGAGGTCCGCGCCTTCCACAACATCTGCCGCCACCGGGGCAACAAGCTGGTGTGGAACGACTATCCCCGCGAAGAGGTGAGCGGCACCACCCGGCAGTTCACCTGCAAGTACCACGGCTGGCGCTACGGCCTCGACGGCGACCTGACCTTCGTCCAGCAGGAGGGCGAGTTCTTCGACCTCGACCGCTCCGACTTCGGCCTCGTGCCCGTGCGGTGCGAGATCTGGGAGGGCTTCGTCTTCGTCAACCTCGACGACGAGGACCGCACGCCGCTCGGCGAGTACATGGGCGATCTCGGGGCGGGCATCGCCGGCTACCCGTTCCACCGCATGACCCAGGTGCACAAGTACCGGGCCGAGATCGGCGCCAACTGGAAGCTGTTCATCGACGCGTTCGCGGAGTTCTACCACGCACCGATCCTGCACGCGAAGCAGGCCGTGTCCGACGAGTCGCGCAAGCTCCAGGGGGTCGGGTTCGAGGCGCTGGCCTACGACATCGACGGTCCGCACTCGATGGTGTCGTCGTGGGGCGGCATGTCGCCGCCCAAGGACCTGAACATGGTCAAGCCGATCGAGCGGACGCTCCGCAGCGGCCTGTTCGGCCCGTGGGACGGCCCCGACATCGGCGAGCTGCCGCCGGGCCTCAACCCCGCCCGGCACCCGGCCTGGGGCATCGACTCGTTCGTGTTCTTCCCGAACTTCATGCTGCTGGTCTGGAAGCCGAACTGGTACCTCACGTACCACTACTGGCCGACCTCGTACAACACCCACATCTTCGAGGGGACGCTGTACTTCGCGCCCCCGGCGAACGCCTTCGAGCGGCTGCAGCAGGAGCTCGCCGTCGTGACGTTCAAGGAGTACGCGCTGCAGGACGCCAACACCCTCGAGGCGACCCAGACGATGCTCGAGTCGCGGGCGGTGACCGAGTTCCCGCTGAACGACCAAGAGGTGCTGCTGCGCCATCTGCACACGACCGCCCGGCGGTACGTGGGCGAGTACCAGGAGACGCACCAGTCCACGACACCGGTCCGCATCTCGGCCGCGTCGTGAGCCCGGGAAGCCCAGGAGACGACGTGACCGCACTGCTGCCCCCCGACTTCGCCGACCTCGAGCCGTACGCCGACTGGGCGCTCCCCACCGAGGGGGCCCGCTACGCCAAGCGGCTCGACAGCACGATGGACGAGCTGCAGGCGTTCTACGACGCCGCGTTCCCGCGGCTCGAGGCCGCGACCGCCTACCTCGAGCAGTTCGGCATGGACAACCTGCCCGACGACGGCAAGCGGCTCCTCTGGCTGTTCGGCGGCCTGGTGACGGCGTCGTTCCCGGTCGAGGTGTGGCGCCAGCCCCGGGTGCCCGACAGCGGAGCGTCCGCGGTCGAGGCGGTCGTCGAACCCGCGGTCTGAACCCTCGCAGGCCACCGATCGGGACTTGCTCTCTCCGAATCAGAGAAGCTAATTTCCGTGACATGTGGCACGAGGAACGCCTGCTGATCGACGGTGAGCTCGGCCCCGCCGAGGGGAACCGGACCTACGAGACGGACGACCCGGCGACCGGCAAGGTGCTCGGCACCGCCGCCGACGCCACGGTCGCCGACGCCCACCGCGCCATCGAGAGCGCCCGCCGCGCCTTCGACACCACGTCGTGGGCGACCGACGTCGAGCTGCGCTCGCGCTCGCTGCGGCAGCTGCACGAGGCGCTCGTCGCCAACCAAGAGGACCTGCGTGCGCTGCTGATCGCCGAGAACGGTCTGCCGCACATGCTCACGCAGGGCCCGGGGCTCGAGACGCCGACCGCCATGATCACGTGGTACGCGGACCTGCTCGACAAGTTCGAGTTCACCGAGGACCTCGGCGTGTCCGAGTCCATGGGCCGGCTCAGCAGCCGCTGGGTCGAGAAGGAGCCGGTCGGCGTCGTCGGCGGGATCGTGCCCTACAACTACCCGGTCCAGATCAGCCTGGCGAAGCTCGTCCCGGCGCTGGCCGCCGGCTGCACCGTCGTGCTGAAGGCCCCGCCGCAGACGCCCTGGATCACGGCGGCGCTGGGCAAGGTCATCGCCGAGCAGACCGACATCCCGCCGGGTGTCGTCAACGTGCTCACGTCCTCCGAGGTCGCGGTGGGCGAGGCCCTCGTCACCAGCCCGCTGGTCGACATGATCAGCTTCACCGGGTCCACCGCCGCCGGACGGCGCATCATGGCCGACGCCAGCGCCACCGTGAAGAAGGTGTTCCTCGAGCTCGGCGGCAAGTCGGCCTTCATCGTGATGGACGACGCCCCGCTCGACCTGGCGGGCATGTTCGCCGGCTTCACGATCTGCTCGCACGCCGGCCAGGGGTGCGCCATCACGTCGCGCCTGCTGGTGCCCGAGTCGCGCTTCGACGAGGCCGTCGAGCAGACCGTGGCCACGATGGTCGGCGTCCCGGTCGGCGACCCCGCCGACCCGGGCAACATGATGGGACCGCTCATCAGCGAGGCCCAGCGCGAGCGTGTCGACAGCTACGTGCAGCGGGCCATCGCCGAGGGGGGCACCGTCGTCACCGGCGGCAAGCGGCCCGAAGCCCTGCCCGACGGCTACTTCTACGAGCCCACGCTGATCACCGGCCTCGGTCCCGACTCGACCATCGCCCAGGAAGAGGTGTTCGGCCCCGTGCTCGTCGTGCTGCCCTACCGCGACGACGACGATGCGGTCGCCATCGCCAACAACTCGATCTTCGGGCTGTCGGGCACGGTGTTCGGCGTCGACGAGGACCGGGCCACGAGCATCGCCCGCCGCGTCCGGGCCGGCACCGTCAGCGTGAACGGCGGCATGTGGTACGGCCCCGACGCGCCGTTCGGCGGCTACAAGCAGTCGGGCATCGGCCGCGAGATGGGCGTGCCTGGCCTCGAGGAGTACCTCGAGTCCAAGACCATCGCCCGCCCCGCCAGCTGACAGGCGCGGCGCCCCGTCCCGCCCACGACGCGACGTTCGCACGGACCCAGGCAATGGGTTCCGCCGGATCGAGGTCGAGGCGATGGGTTCCGCATGCGGAACCCCTGCCTCATCCTCGGACGATGGAACCGATTGCCTCGCCGTCGATCACCCCAGGGTGGCGATGACCTGCGGGAGCTCGACCGTGGTGCGGATGCCGGGAGGCGCGGCGCAGACGACCGGCACGGCGTTGACCGCCCGGTGGGCGGTGTAGCCGGGGGAGACGTCGCCCATCCGCTCGATCGGCACCGCGAAGCGCAGGTCGATGTCGAGCGGGGCGTCGCCGTCCACGGTCACCCGCCAGCCCGTCGCCGCCAGGTCCCACGCCGGTTCGAGCTCGGTCGTGCAGTACCAGTGGGCCCGGAACCGCAGCAACGGGTGGCCGTCGCGCACGCCCGTCACCGTCAGGCGCTGGGCCGCGACCGTGCCGGCCTCCAGGGTGCCGGCCGCGATCTCGACCGTCCGGCTGGCGACCGCCACCTCGCCGCTCGCCTCGACGTCGTCGAGAGGCAGCCCGAGCGCGTCGGCCAGGAGGCGCAGCGACGGGCCGAAGCTGACACGCCCGTGCGACAGCCGGCGCTCGTCGAAGGCGGCCGGCGGCTTCCCGAAGCCCATGATGCCGAACAGGAGGTCTGGCGACGGGCGCCGGGACAGGTCGGCGAACTCGTCGATCGTCAGCCCGTCGAGCCGCCGCTGGAGCGAGGTGACGACGAGCGGCAGCGCCTCGGTGATGAAGCCCGGGCTGCTGCCCGTGCTGTGGACCGACGTGCCGCCCTCGGCGCAGGCGGCCTCGACCCGCTCGCGCAGCGCCGGGTCCATGCTGGCGGGGTGGTGGAGCTCGCCCCGCGTCGTCACGACGTTGGCGCCCGAGGCCAGCAGGCGGCACACCTCGTCGGCGTCGAGCGCCCTCGGCATGTACAGCACGCAGTCGGCGCCGAGCGCCACCACGTCGTCGATGTCGTTCGTCGCGGCGACGCCGATGGCGTCGAGCCCGCACAGGTCGCCCGCGTCGCGGCCCGCCTTGTCGGGCGAGTGGACCCACACCCCGGCCAGGTCGAGGGTGGGGTGCTCGATGACGCTGCGCAGCGCCCGCGTGCCGATGTTGCCCGTCGCCCACTGGACGACCCGGTAGCGCTTCATTGGCGCACCCTTCGGGATGCGCGAATGAACAGTCGGCCGTTCGGGCCGGGGAACTCACTGTGCTCATGGTTCGCTCGCTTCGCTCGCTCACGTCTCGTCCCCCCCGTCGGTCGGCGGCACCCAGCTGGGCGGTCGCTTCTCCATGAACGCACGCATGCCCTCGCGCGGCTCGGGCGAGTGGTCGAGCGCCCAGAACATGGTCTGGTAGTCGATGTCGCCGTAGCGCTGGTTGAGCATGCGCTTCACGTGCATCCGCGCCTCGGGCGACGTCTGCAGCACCTGCTCGGCGGCCTCGACCGCCGCCGCCCGCAGCTCGTCGTGGGGGACGACTCGGGAGATGACGCCGAGCCGCTGGGCCTCGGCGGCGTCGAAGCGGCGGGCGGACAGCAGCAGGTCGCGGGCGACGGCCACGCCGACGTGCGCCGGCAGCGCGGCCGCGTAGGTGGCGTCGGGGATGCCGCGCAGCAGCTCGGGGACCCGGAACGTCGCCCGGTCGCTGGCCACCGCGATGTCGGCCATCATCGCCACCAGCAGCCCGCCGGCCTGGCAGATGCCGTTGACCGCGGCGATGACGGGGGCGGGGCTGTCGCGGATCGTGAGGAACGGCAGGATCTCGTGGCCGAGGCCGTCGGGCAGCCGGTCGCCCGGCTCCTCGCGCCCGCCCAGGTCGCCACCGGGGGCGAAGACGTCGCCGGTGCCGGTGATGATGAGCGCGGCCAGGTCGGGGTCGGTGTTGACCAGGCGCACCGCCCGCTTGAGGCCGAAGTACATGGCCGGCGTGAAGGCGTTGCGGGCGGCCGGCCGGTCGATCACGCACCAGGCGATGACGCCGTCGCGCTCGAGGCGCAGCCCGGCCGCCCCCAGGTCGTCGGTGGGCACTCCGTTGGCGGTCATGCGTCCTCCTCGCGGCCATCGGACCCTGCCGCGAGCGGGGCGGCCCCGGCGCCGCCCCGCTCGCCGCGGGCGAGCTCGGCCTTGTGCAGCGTGTTCTCGGCCAGGCGCATGTGGGCGGCGTCGACCAGCCGGCCGTCGCGCCCGATGGCCCCCACGCCCTCGGCCTCTGACGTGCGGTAGATCTCGATGGACTCCTCGGCGTCCGCGATCTCGGCCTCGGTGGGCGAGAACACCTCGTGGGCGATGGGGATCTGCGACGGGTGGATGGCCCACTTGCCGTCGAAGCCCAGCAGGCTGGCCTGCGTTGCGCTGCGCCGGTAGCCGTCGGGGTCCTTGTAGGCGGGGTACGGGGCGTCGATGGCGTCGATGCCCGCGGCTCGCGCCGCCGTGACGACCTGGAAGCGGGCGAAGTGCCAGAAGTCGCCGGGATACTCGCTGACCGGGTCGAAGTTCCCGTCGACGCGGGCACGCTGGGACGCGGAGAGGTCGCCGGCGCCGAAGATGATCGCCTCGAGCCGGTCGCTGGCCTTGGCGATCTCGACGGCGTTGGCCAGGCCTTCCGACTCCTCGATCAGCACCTCCAGCGCGATGCGCTTGCGCATGCCCAGCTTGGTCTCGAGCTGGGTGAGCAGCACGTCGACCCACCAGACGTCCCGGGCCGCGCGCGCCTTGGGCACGATGAGGACGTCGAGCGCGTCGCGGGCGCCGGTGACGACCTCGACGATGTCGCCGTGGCACCAGGGCGTGTCGATGCCGTTGATCCGCACGGCCCGCACCGTGCGGCCCCAGTCCTGCCCGGTGAGGGCGGCGACGGCGATCGACCGGGCGCCCTCCTTGGCGACGGGGGCACAGGCGTCCTCGAGGTCGAGGAACACGAGGTCGGCGCCCGACGTGGGCGCCTTCTCGCACATGCGCTCGCTGCTGGCGGGTGTGGCCAGCTCGGACCGCCGGGCCCGCGGCGTCGACATGGTTCCCTCCTGGTGTCGGACGTCAGATGACGGCTGCCGCTCGCAGCTCGGTCAGGCGGGTGGCATCGAGGCCGAGCAGCTCGCCGTAGACGGCGTCGTTGTCGGCGCCCAGCGACCGCCCGAGGTGGTCGACGCGCCCGGGCGTCTCGCTGAGCTGGGCCACGGGGGCCTGCACGGTGACCGGGCCGAAGTCGGCGTCGTCGACCTGGACGTACGTGCCCCTCGCCCGGAGGTGCTCGTCGGCCAGCAGCTGCTGGGCGTCGTACACCGGAGCAGCGGTGACCTCGGCGGCCTCGAAGACGGCCATGGCCTCGTCGAGCGTGCGCTCCACGACCCACTTGGCGACCAGGTCGTCGACCTCGCCGGCCCGCTCCTGGCGGCGGACGGGGTCGACGTAGTCGAGGTCGTCGGCCAGGTCGGCGCGGTCGATGGCCCGGAACACCCGCACGGCGATGCTGGGCGACGCGCTCGAGACGGCCAGCCACTTGTCGTCGGCGGTGCGGTAGGCGTTGCGGGGGGCGCTGGCGTCGAGCCGGTTGCCGACCCGGCCGGGGATGGTGCCCAGCTGGTCGAAGGCGAGGGTCGACGACTCGATGAGCCGGGCCAGCGGCTCGATGAGGTTGACGTCGATCAGCTGCCCGTCACCCCCGTGCACGTCGCGGTGGTAGAGCGCCATCATCACCGCGTAGGTGGCGGCGAGCGAGGCGACCCCGTCGGCCAGCATGAACGGCGGCAGGGTGGGCGGACCGTCGGGCTGCCCCACGACGTGGGCGAACCCGCTCATCGCCTCGGCCAACGTGCCGTAGCCAGGGCGGTCGCTCTTGGGCCCGCCCTTGCCGTAGCCGCTCACGTGCAGCATCACGACGTGGGGGTGGGCGGCGTGGACCGAGGCGTAGTCGATCCCCCAGCGCTCGAGCGCGCTGGGGCGGTTGCCGACGACGAGGACGTCGCTGACCGCGAGCAGCCGGTGGAACAGCTGCTGCCCCTCGGCCTGACGCAGGTCGAGGGTGACGCACCGCTTGTTGCGGCTGACGCTCTTCCACACGATCCCGATGCCGTCGCGGCGGTTGCCCCACGTGCGCATGGGGTCGCCGGCGCCGGGGGGCTCGACCTTGATGACCTCGGCGCCGAACTCGCCGAGCGCGGTGCCCACCATCGGGCCTGCCGCGAGGGTCGCAGCTTCGAGGACCCGCAGCCCGCGCAGCGGACCGGCAGAGCCGGCCGCGGCGGCCGAGCCGCCCGGTTCAGGCATGGCGGGCGACGGCGGGCCGCTCGAGGCCCAGGGTCTCACGCAGGGTGGAGCCGGTGTACTCGGTGCGGAACAGCTCGCGGCGCTGCAGCTCGGGCACGACCATGCGCACCACGTCCTCGTAGGCGCCGGGAACGTGGGTGGCGGCGATGACGAACCCGTCGCAGGCGTCGCCGTCGAACCACTCCTCCATCTGGTCGACGACGTCGGCCGCGGTGCCGACGAACCGCGGGCCCTGCAGCAGGGTGGCCCGGTGGCCGGCCAGGTCGCCGAGGGTGACCTTGTCGCCGATGTGCTGGCGCAGGTTCTGCACGAGGCCCCGGATGCCCGACACCGACTCGACCAGCTCGTCGGTGATCGGGTCGTCGAGCGCCATGCCCGAGAAGTCGTGGTTCATCAGCTCGGACAGCAGGGTCAGCGACGCCTGCGGGTCGACCAGGTCGTTGAGGAAGACCTGCTCGCGCTCCTCGGCGTGCGCCCGCGACTCGCCGATGACCGTGTACGCCATCGGCAGCATCTTGACCGATCCAGGATCGCGACCGCCCTGCCCGATGCGCTCCTTCTGGTCCTTGTAGTGCGAGCGGGCGACGTCGATGTTGGGGTCGCCCGTGAAGATGAGCTCGGCCCACCGGGCCGCGAAGTCGCGGCCGCGACCCGACGACCCGGCCTGCATCAGCAGCGGGCGGCCCTGCGGCGACCGCGGGACGGTGAGCGGGCCCTTGACCCGGAACCACTCGCCGTCGTGGTCGAGCGCTCGCACCTTGTCGGGGTCGGCGAACACGCCCGACTCCCGGTCGAGCACGAGGGCGTCGTCGTCCCACGTGTCCCACAGGCCGGTCGTGGCCTCGAGGAACTCGTCGGCCCGGTCGTAGCGGGCGTCGTGGGCGAGGTGGGCGTCGACGCCGAAGTTCTGCGCCTCGCCGTCGTTGACCGACGTGACCACGTTCCACGCGGCGCGGCCGCCCGACAGGTGGTCGAGCGTGGCGAACGTGCGGGCCACGTGGAACGGCGAGTAGTAGGTCGTCGAGTAGGTGGCGCCGAGGCCGATGTGGCGGGTGGCGCCGGCCACCAGGCCGAGCACGATGCTGAGGTCGAGCTTCACCGGACGGGCGCCCAGGCGCACGGCGTCGGCCACCGACCCGCCGTAGATGCCGGGCATCGCCAGCCGGTCGTCGAAGAACATCATGTCGAAGCAGCCCTCTTCGAGGGTGCGGCCGAGCTTCTCGTAGAAGCTCCCGGTGAGGAAGCCGTGCTCGGTGGCGGGGTGGCGCCACGAGCCCGAGTACACGGTGACGTTGCCCGCCTGCATGAAGCCGACCAGCGACATCTGCCGCTTGCCCGACCGCCCGCTGCCCTCGTTGTGTCGCCACCGGACTCACCGCGCCGCGCCGGCGGCAATGGCTCGGCGGGCCCGCGACCGGAAGCCCTCGAGCTTCTCGTCGGCCGTGCGCACCCGGGTGCTGCGCGACATGACCGACACGTCGTGGCCGGCGGCCTTGGCCCGCAGGGCGCCGACCGTCGCCTCGTCCTTCGGCACGTGGGCGAACGGGTCGAACGAGTACCACCGCATGGCGTTCTCGTGCGTCATCTTGCGGATCTCGTCGTCGGGCACCGCGTTGGCCGCGAAGACCGCGTGCAGCTCCTCGGGGGCCGTCGGCCACATCGAGTCGCTGTGCGGGTAGTCGGCCTCCCAGCACATGTTGTCGACACCGATGCGCCCACGCAGCTCGACCCCGACCGGGTCGCTGATGAAGCACGTGAGGAAGTGCTCGCGGAACACCTCGCTGGGCAGGCGGCCGCCGAAGTCCTGCTGCGTCCAGGCGCGGTGCATCTCGTAGGTGCGGTCGACGCGGTCGAGGAAGTAGGGGATCCACCCCGTGCCGCCCTCGGACAGGGCGATGCGCAGGTCGGGGTAGGCCTTGATCACCCGCGACCACAGCAGGTCGGCCGCCGCCGACTGGATGTTCATGGGCTGCAGCGTGATCATCACGTCGGGGGGCGAGTCGACGGCCGGGATCGACAGTCGACCCGACGATCCGAGGTGGACCGACAGGATCGTGCCGGTGTCGACGCAGGCCTGCCACACCGGGTCCCAGTACTCGTCGTGGAAGCTGGGGTAGCCGAGCGCGGCGGGGTTCTCGGTGAAGCTGACCGAGTGGCAGCCCTTGGCCGCGGTGCGGCGGATCTCGGCGGCGGTCTCCTCCGCGCTCCAGATGGCCGGCACGGCCATGGGGATGAACCGGCCGGGGTAGGCGCCGCACCACTCGTCGATGTGCCAGTCGTTGTACGCCCGCACCAGGGCGTTCGACAGGTCGATGTCGTCGCTCAGGAAGGTGCGCGCCGTGAACGTGGGGAACGACGGGAAGTTCATCGAGGCCAGCACCCCGCCCGCGTCCATGTCCTTCACCCGCTCGTTGACGTCGTAGCAACCGGGCCGCACCTCGTCGAGGCTCTGCGGCTCCATGCCGTACTCCTCCTTGGGGCGCCCGGCGACGGCGTTGAGCGCCGCGGTCTCCATGACGACCTTGCCGAACGTCCAGACGTCGGAGCCCTCGTCGTTGCGGAGGAGCTTGGGCGCCCGGTCGAGGTACTTGGCGTCGAGGTGGTTGACGAAGAGGTCGGGCGGCTCGATCAGGTGGTCGTCGACGCTGACGAGGATGAGGTCATCGACTTCGAGCATGGCTTCCCCTCACGAGAACGGGATCTGCGGTACATCGGGATCCACGTGCGAGAACGGGGTTCCCGATTCGTGAGAGTCACCCTAGCAGTAGGGGGTGTGGCGGTTCACCTGCTGGTGGGGGCGACATCGATGACGACCTTGCCGATCGCCCGGCCGTCCGCGACGTAGCGCAAGGCGGCCGGAGCGTCGTCGAGCCCGAACGACGCACCGATGTGCGGAACGACGCGGCCCGACGCCAGCAGGTCGGTCAGCTCGTCCTCGTTCCGGGCGAACTCGTCGGCCGCGTGGGCCACGAAGTCGCGGAACTGGAAGCCGAGCACCCGGACGCCCTTGAGCAGCACGAGGTTGAGGGGGATGCGGGGGATCGAGCCCGACGCGAAGCCCACGGTGACGAACCGCCCACCCCACCGCAGCGAACGCAGCGCCGGCTCGGACAGATCGCCGCCCACGGGATCGACGACTGCGTCCGCCCCCTCGGGCAGCAGGTCCCGCAGCGCCGGGCGCAGCTCGACGGCGCGGTGGTCGACGAGGTGCGTCGCCCCCTGTGACCTGGCCACCTCGAGCTTCTCGGCCGTCGACGCCACGGCGGTCACCGAGGCCCCGAGGACGGCGCCCAGCTGGACGGCCGCCAGTCCCACGCCACCGCCCGCACCGAGCACGACCAGCTCGTCCCCGGGCTGCACGGCCGCCACCGAGCGGAGCACGTGGTACGCCGTGCGGTGCGCCACGCCGAACGCGGCGGCCTGGCGGATCTCGACGCCGTCGGGCACGCGGCGCACTGCCTCGGCCGCGACGACCACCTCCTCGGCGAAGGCCCCGACGAGGGTCGTGCCCGCCACCCGGTCGCCGACGCCCGGCGAGGCGACGTCGCCGGCCACCTCGGTGACCACGCCGGCGAACTCGCTGCCGGGCACGAACGGGACCGGCACGGTCATCTGGTACTCGTCGGCGACCAGCAGCACGTCGGGGAAGTTGACGGCCGCGGCCGCGATCGCCACCCGCACCTGCCCGTCGCCCACCTCGGGTGCCGGCAGGTCGTCGACGACCACGGCCTCGGGCGGGCCGTGGTCGCGGCAGACGGCGGCCCGCACGTCAGCCCGCCGACCCTCGGGCCGCCCGGCAGGCGCGAGCGCGGTCACCGGCCCTTCCACACGGGAGGGCGCTTCTCGACGAACGCCATGGCACCCTCCTGGGCGTCCTCGCTGGAGAAGACGACCTTCTGCCACTCCGCCAGCCGCTCCCTCGCCCTGCCGGGGTCGGTGGCGCCCAGGCGCACCAGCTCCTTCGAGGCGGCCACGCCCAGCGGGCCGTTGGCCGCGATGCGCTCGGCCACGGCGAGGGCGGCGTCGAGCACCTCGTCGGGCGGCACCACCTTGTTGACGAGGCCGAGCTCGTAGGCGCGGGTGGCGTCGAACATGTCGCCGGTGAGCGTGATCTCGAGGGCGACGCCGAGCGGGACGCGCTGACCGATGAACGTCCCGCCCCCGCCGGCGAACAGCCCGCGCTGCACCTCGGGCAGCCCGAAGCGTGCCTCGGACGAGGCCACGACGACGTCGCAGCCGAGCAGCAGCTCGAGGCCCCCGGCGACGGCGGTCGCGTTGGCCGCCCCCACGATCGGGGTGGCGAGCTCGCCGTGGGCCAGCTTCACGAAGTCGGCGACGCCGGCGTCGTTGGCGCTGTCGACCTGGTCGCCGCCGGCGAAGGCGCGCAGGTCCAGTCCGGCGCAGAAGGCCTTGGGGCCGGTGCCGGTCAGCACGATGACCCGCACGTCGGCGTCGGCGTCGGCCGCGACCGCGGCGCTCCCGAGGGCGCTGATCAGCGCCGGCGTGAGGGCGTTGCGGGCGTCGGGTCGGTTCAGCCGCAGCACCAGCACCGGCCCGCGTCGCTCGACGACCAGCCCGACGTCCGTCGGCGCTCGCCTGGCCGGTCCCCTCGGCGCCGCTCACGAGCCGTACTCCGCCGACTCGGCGGCCTCGGCGGCCTCCTGCATGAGCTGCAGCACGACGGGTCCGAACGCCAGCAGCTTCTCGTCGTCACCCGCCCGCTGGAACCCCTGTTCCAGCACCACGGCGAGCTTCCACTTGGCGAGCACGACGTAGTAGTCGATGTCGTCGACCTGGCGGCCCGACACCTCGGCGTAGCGGGCCAGGATCTCGGACCGCGACGGCATGCCGGTCATGTCGACGTAGCTGGAGAAGGCGTCGCCCGGATCGCTCGTGTCCTCGGGCCAGCCGTGGACGACCCAGCCCAGGTCGAGCTTGGGGTCGCCGACGGTGCCCATCTCCCAGTCGACGATGGCGGCGAGCCGGGCCGGCGCACCGTCGCGGTACATGACGTTGGCGAACTGGTAGTCGCCGTGCATGATCCCGGGCACGTAGTCGAGCGGCTCGTGCGTCCGCAGCCAGGCGGACGCCTCGTCGAACCCGGGCAGCTCGCGGCCCTTGATGCGCTCGAGGAAGGCGGTCCAGCGGTCGACCTGCCGCTCGTGGAAGCCGTCGGGACGCCCGAGGTCGGCCAGGCCCTTGGCCCGCCAGTCGACCTTCGACAGCAGGGCGATGCCGTCGACCAGCTCGTAGGCCAGGCCCTTGCGGGCGTCGAGGTCGGCGTCGAACGGCGCCGGCCAGCCCTGGCCGGCGCGGCCCATCGGCGACCAACCGTCGACGAAGCCCATCAGGTAGAAGGTGCGCCCGAGGACCGCCGGGTCGGTGCACACGGCGATGGCCTCGGTGTGGGGCACGTCGGTGCCGGTGAGGGCCTCGATGATGCGCCACTCGCGGACGATGCCGTCGTCGCGCGGCGCCGGCGCCTCGGGCGGTGGGATGCGCAGCGCGGCGTGCAGGTCGCCCCGCCGGATCTCGTAGATCTCGTTCTGCGTGCCGCCCGAGATGAACCGGTGCTCGATCGGCTCGCCCTTGGCGAGCTCGAGGCCGTCCATCCAGGTGGCGAGGCGGTCGGTGTCGATCACAGGTTCCCCACTTCGTGCTCGAGGTGTTCCGCGTACTTGGCCCGGGCCGCTTCCCGCAGCTTGGGCAGGTGCCGGGTCGGCCACAGGTCGTCGCTGGCCGAGTGGTCGCGCAGCACCTGGCGGGCCACGGTGACCTTGTGGACCTCGGTGGGCCCGTCGGCCAGGCCCATCACGCTCGCTCCCAGCAGCATCCGGTGGAACGGCATCTCGTTGCTGACGCCGAGGGCGCCGTGCACCTGGATGGCCCGCCACGCGATGTCGTGCAGGACGCCCGGCATCAGGACCTTCACCGCGGCGATGTCCTTGCGGACCCTGCGGTAGTCGTTGTGCTTGTCGATCGACCACGCCACGTACAGCACGAACAGCCGGAACTGGGTGAGCTGGGCGTAGGAGTCGGCGATGTAGCCCTGCACGAACTGCTTGTCGGCGAGCAGGCTGCCCTGGGTCTCCCGGCTGAGGGCCCGCTCGCACATCTGGTCGAAGGCGCTGCGGGCGAGGCCGATCGTGCGCATGGCGTGGTGGATGCGGCCGCCGCCGAGGCGGGTCTGGGCGATGGCGAAGGCCTGGCCCTCGCCGCCGAGCAGGGCGTCGGCCGGCACCCGCACGTCGTCGTAGTGGATGAGGGCGTGCGACCCCTCGTCCTCGCGCTCGCCGGCCAGGCCCACGTTGCGCACGATGTCGACGCCGGGGGTGTCGCTCGGGACGAGGAACATCGACATGCCCTTGTACGGGCTCACGTCGGGGTTGGTCACGGCCATGACGATGAGGAAGGTCGACGTCTTGGCGTTGGACGAGAAGAACTTCCACCCGTTGATCACCCACTCGTCGCCGTCCTTGACGGCGCGGGTGGTGAACATCGTCGGGTCGGACCCGGCGTGCGGCTCGGTCATCGAGTAGCAGGAGAAGATCTCGCCCTCGAGCAGCGGGCGCAGGTACCGCTCCTTCTGCTCGGGCGTGCCGTAGTGGGCGATGATCTCGGCGTTGCCGGTGTCGGGCGCCTGGCAGCCGAACACGATCGGCGCCCACGACGAGCGGCCGAGGATCTCGTTGAGCAGCGACAGCTTGAGCTGGCCGTAGCCCTCGCCGCCGAGGTCGGGGCCGAGGTGGGTGGCCCACAGCTTCTGGCGGCGCACCTCGTCCTTCAGCGGCTCGATCACCTTGCGGCGCGTCTCGTCGAGCGGGGTGAACTCGAGCCCTGGCCAGACCAGGTCGAGGGGCTCGACCTCCTTGCGCACGAACTCGTCGGCCCAGTCCAGCTTCTCCTGGAACTCGGGCTCGGTCTCGAAATCCCACATGGCGCCTCCCTCGTCATCAAGAATATGATTCTTTGTGATGCGGAATGCAATTCCTGACGGCCCGAACGGCGTGCTCACCGGCGCGACGAACGACGTGACGGCGCGGATCGCGCGGCAGTCGCTCGAGCGCCGGGGGGTCGACTACGAGAGCGAGGTGCGGCGCCTCCTCGACGCCGCCCTCGACGTGGTGCGGCGGTGCGGCACGACGAAGCGGGCCCGGGTCGCCGACATCGTGGCGGCGGCGGGCGTGTCGAACGACGCGTTCTACCGGTACTTCCCGTCCAAGGACGCGCTGTTCGCGGCCATCCTCGAGGACGGCACCGAGCGACTGCAGAGCTACCTGGCCCATCAGATGGCCAAGGAGACGACGCCCGAAGGTCAGGTCCGCCGGTGGGTCGAGGGCGTTCTGGCCCAGGCCGCCGACGAGGACATCGCCGCCACCACGCTCGCCGTGCTGTGGAACGGCGGCAGCGTGGGGGAGGGGCTGCCGTCCGGTCGCCCGTCGGCCAGCCGGCCGCTGGCGGCGCTGCTGCGCGAGCCGTTCGCCGCGCTGGGCAGCCGCGCCCCCGACCTCGACGCCTCCCTCGCGGCGCACGCCGTCGTCGGCACGCTGTCCGACCACCTGTGGGACCGGGCGCATCCCTCCCAGCGGACGATCGACCACGTCGTCGACGTCTGCCTCGCCGTGGCCACCGCGTCGACGAGGATGCGGCCATGAGCTTCCACCTGTTCCTCCCGCAGATGCGCATGCCGCTCGACGCCATGGTCGAGCGGGCGCAGGCCGCGGAGGCCGCCGGGTTCGAGGGCATGGCGCTCATGGACCACCTGGCCCCACCGCTGGCGGCTCAGCACGACATGTGGGAGGCGATGACGGCGGCCACCTGGCTGCTGGCCCGGACGGAGACGCTGGTCATGGGCCACCTCGTCCTGTGCGACCCGCTGCGCCACCCCGCGGTGCTCGCCCGCCAGGCGGCCACGCTCGACCACGCCTCGGGCGGGCGCTACGAGCTGGGCATCGGCTGGGGCTCCGTGCCCGACGAGCTCGACACGTTCGGCGTCGGCGCGGACCCGGCCCGCGAGCGGGTGGCGCGCCTGGCCGAATCGCTCGACGTCATGCGGGCGCTGTGGACCGGCGAACCGGTCACGTACGAGGGCCGCTTCTTCCAGCTCCGCGACGCCCAGCAGAACCCCACGCCGACGCGCCCGATCCCGATCGTCGTCGGAGGCGTGGGCCAGCGCACGCTCGAGGTCGTCCGGGCCCACGCCGACTGGTGGAACGTGCCGATCCAGTCGCTCGGTCGCATCGACGAGCTGCGCGACCGCGTCGGCGACGCCCGGGTGTCGGCGCAGGTGATGGTGGCCCTGGTTCCGACCGAGGCCGACCGGGCGGCGATCACCGAGCTCGTCGCCCGCCGCTTCGGCGGCTCGGTGATGGGGGAGACCGCGGTGATCGGGACCCCCGACGAGCTCGCCGCGCACTTCACCGCCCTGCGGGCGCGCGGGGTCGAGCGCGTCTACACGTGGTTCACCGACTTCGCCCCGCCCGAGACGCTCACCCGCTTCGGCGAGGTCATCGCCGCGGTCGGCTAGCGCCGGCGGGGACCGTTGGCGAGGCAATTGCCTCGGGTCCGGGTGCCTCGGGTCCGGGTGCCTCGTGTCGGGGTGCGGGTGAGCAGGGCGCGCGGGGCGGGGTCAGACCTTGCGGGTGATGCCGCCGTCGACGCGGATGATGGCGCCCGTCGTGTAGCTCGACGCCGCGCTCGCCAGGTGCAGCGCGAGCGGGGCGACCTCTGCGGGGTCGCCGAGGCGGCCCAGCGGCACGAACGACCCTTCGAGCGCCTCCTCGGGCCACGCCCTCGTGACGTCGGTGCGGAACGGGCCGGGCAGGATGGCGTTGACCCGCACGTGCGGGGCGTAGGCCTCGGCCAGGCCGACGGTGAGGGCGTTGAGGCCGGCCTTGGCGCACGCGTAGGGCAGCTCGTTGGTGCTGGCGACGAGCGACCCGGCGGTGCCGATGTTGACGATGGAGCCGCCGCCGTGCGCGGCCATGTGCGTGGCCGCCAGCACCGCGAGGCGGAACGGGCCCTTCAGGTTCACGGCCAGCGTCTTGTCGTAGAGCTCCTCGGTCACGGCGTCGAGGCTCTCGTACAGCGGCGACATGCCGGCGTTGTTCACCAGCACGTCGATCGTGCCGAGCCGCCCGAGCGTCTCGGCGACGAGGTGCTCGCAGTCGTCCCACCGGCCGACGTGGCAGGCGATCGCCTCGGCCCGGCGCCCCGTCGACGCCCGCACCTCTGTGGCGGCGGCCTCGCAGGCGTCGAGCTTGCGCGAGGCGATCACGACATCGGCGCCGGCCTCGGCGAGGGTCTGGACGATGGCGCGGCCGATGCCGCGGGACCCACCGGTCACCACCGCGACCTTGCCGGTCAGGTCATGGAGCTCAGCGAAGGACGTCACCGGCCGATGCTGCCACGCGGTGCAGAGAACTGTCATCTACCATCCAGAGAACCGTGCTCCCGTCCGGCGCGGGGACACCGCAGCCGAGGGGGACACATGGTGAGCTGAGCGATCGGGCTCGCGATTTCCACAGCAGTTTCGGGGGTTCTGACCCCCGAAACTGCTGTGGAAAAGTCGGTCGGTCGGCGTTGTCGCACCCGGTCGGCGGACGCGCGGCCGCCGCCCTCTACTCTCCCCGGCCGGGCGCCGGGGAAATCCGAGGTTCCGCGCAACAGCGCGGCGGTCTCGTGCGTGGAGGAGGGGATGAACACCATGCCCAAGGCTGAACCCGTGGACGTCCCGGCGCCGACCGTGTGGGACTCCGACCTCGTCGAGGTGTACCGCGTGGGCTACGGGAAGCTCGTGCGCCTCGCCTTCCTGCTCACCGGCCACGCAGGCGTGGCCGAGGAGGTCGTCCAGGACGCGTTCGTCGCGACCCACCGCCTCGGCGACGACCTGCGGGACCCGTACCCCTACGTCCGACGTGCCGTCGTGAACCGGTGCCGGTCGTGGGGACGCAGGTACACCGTCGAACGAGCGCACCGCCCGCGTCCGCCCGACCCCGCCGAGCTGGCGGCCGACGAGATGTGGGACGCGCTCGCCGCGTTGACCGACCGCCAGCGCATCGCCATCGTCCTGCGGTTCTACGAGGACATGCCCGACGACCGCATCGCGGAGATCCTCGACTGCCGGCAGTCGACCGTCCGCAGCGCGATCCACCGTGGCCTCCAGTCCCTGCGCCAGGTGATCGACCTGTGAGCCCGCACGTCTGCCCCCACCCCGTTCGCCCCCTCACCCCCCGCCGCCAGGAGAACCCGCGATGACCCTGCTCCACGACAACGACCGGAACGACCTCGAGGACGGCGTGCGCACGATGCTGCACCGCCTCGCCGCAGGCGTCGACGAGAGCCAGCCGGCGTGGGAGGACCTCGTCGGGCGGCGCGACCCCGCGCTCCCGGCGCTCGGCCTGTCGGCCCCGATCAACGAGGTGCGCAACCGCCGGACCCGGCCCGTGCGCCGGGCCCGGTTGAGCATGGCGGCGGCCGGCATCGTGCTGCTCGCCGTGGCGGGAGCCGTGGTCGCCGCCCGGCCCGGTGCCGAGCCGACCGACGAGCCTCGCACCGAGTCCATCAGCCTGATCTCGCCCGGCGACCCGTCGTTCGACGCAGGTGCGGCCGCGGCCGTCTGGCCCACCGGCATCGGCGACCCGGTGGCGGCGACGACGGCCTACCTCGCGGCCATGGGCGTCCCCGTGGATGCGGTCGCCCCGCCGGCGGTGGAGCTCCGGTCGACCGCCGACGCCACCGCGGTCGTCGAGTGGTCGCTGCCCGGCGCCCCGGGCGGCTCGAGCGGGACGGTCTACCTGCGCTCGTCGGCGGTCGGCGGGGCGGCCCCGACCTGGACGGTCGTCGGTTCCGCCACCTCGGACGTCGCCCTCGCCGACGTGCGCTACGACGGCGACGAGCTGTCCTTCACGGTCGCCCGCACCTCGGCCGAGGCCGAGCCAGCTGGCGGTCGGCGTGTGGGTCGACGGGCAGCCGGTGTCGCTGGGCGGCGACGCCGTGGCGCAGGCCGGCGCCGGTGACGTCTCGCTGGGCGAGCTGGTCGACATCGGGTCGACGGCCGGCGCGCAGGACACGCTCACGCTGCCGGTCGAGGCCGACGACATCGTCACGCTGCGCATCGTCCAGGTGGTCGACGGCACGGTCCGGTCGCTGACCCAGATGGCCGTGGCGTTGCCCGACGCCGACCCCGAGGTGGCGGCTGCAGGGCTCCCGTCCGTGGCCGCCGCCGGTCAGGCCGCGGGGCAGGTCGAGGCCGGCACCGGCGGCACCGCCGGGTCGGCCACCGTCGAGGGCGGGGCCGAGGGCTCGGCCGGGACCGAGCTCGTGCCCGGCGTCACCGTGCCGAGCCTGCCCCCGCTCCCGCCGCTGCCCGCGCTGCCGACTCCCTCCACGCCGCTGCCCACGGTTCCGGGCCTGCCGCTGCCGCCGCTGCCGCTGCCCCCGCTGCCCACCACGGTCCCGGGGTCGATCGCCGACCAGCTGCCGTGACGATCCTGCGCCCGCCGCCTCCGTCCCACCCCGGCGGCGGGCGCAGCCCAACCGGGTGGTAGCTCCGGTCGACGACGGCATCCAGGCACCCAGCACGCCGAGCCGGCACCCGCCGGCCGGGGCTACCACCTGGCCCCTCCTCCGGGAGGGGCCTCGCCGCGTGCGGCGGTCCGCGGCGGTTCGAAAGCTGGACGGCCGGCTCACCGTCACGCGGTGAACGCGCTCGTCCACCCGCGCCCGACGTGCAACGGTGCAGCGATGGCCCACGACGAGTGGAAACCCCGGCTGGCGAGCCCCGCCGACGCGGACGAGATCGCCCGCCTCCTGCACGACTTCAACACCGAGTTCGACACCCCGTCTCCGGGCGCCGAGGTGCTGGCGCCCAGGCTCCGGGACCTGCTGGCCGGGGACGAGACGATCGCCATCCTGGCCGGGGCGCCGGCGGTGGGTGTCGCCCTGGTGACGTTCCGGCGCAACGTCTGGTATGCGGGGCGGGTCGCCCTGCTCGACGAGCTCTACGTCGTGCCCCGGCTGCGGAGCCAAGGCATCGGCGGGGCCATCGTCGGCCACCTGTTGTCGCTGGCCCGCGACGGTGACGTGGACCTCGTCGAGATCAACGTCGACGAGGGCGACGTCGACGCCCATCGCTTCTACGAGCGCCACGGGTTCTCGGCGACCGAACCGGGCTCGACCGAGCGGGCGTTCTACTACTTCCAGGAGCTCACTGTCTGAGATACGTGTGGCGGCGCCCGAACACAGCGTCGACGGGAGACGACGCGCTACTCGTCTTGGTGGCTGGCGATGTTGATCACGTTCCCGTCCGGGTCGCGTACGAAGAACCTGCGGATGCCCCACGGTTCGTCGGTCAGCGGATGCACGATCTCGTAGCCCCGGCGCTGCGCCTCTGCGTAGGCCTCGTCGACGTCGTCCCCGACATGCACTGACAGCACGGAGTCCTGAGGACTCGTGGCGTCTCCGGTCACGAGCTGGACGCACGCTCGCCCGTCTGGCGTCATGTAGCGCGCGACCCAGCCGAGGTTCATCTGCTCCACGTTCAGTCCGAGGTAGTCGGTGTAGAAGGCGCGCGCTGCGTCGATGTCATGGACTGGCAGGTTCGTTGTGACTCCGGTTACTCGCACATCCGCTCCTCATCTCGCGTGGGTCCAGCCATCGTCGAGACGCCCTGGCCTGACACGATGGCAGCCGGTCGGTAGCACCTCACGATCGATGGGTCCGCCACCGGCGAGCTTGAACGCTACGCCTCGGCGGTGGAGCACGCGACCGGTTTCGGCGGCTCGGATCGACGCTCAGCCAGGCCCGCCCATGACGTGCAGGACGCCGCCGTCGGCGTCGCGCACCGACGAGCCCGGGCAGCCCCGGTTGGCCCCGAGGTGATTGTGATGGTGCCGTGGTGCCACGCCACCGTCAGCCGACGGCATGCCGAACCAGGCGACGGCATGACCCGTGTCGGTGCACGTGCGCAGCGGCGGCGCGTAGCGCTCGGTCCACATGATCGACGTCGACGCCAGGCCGTGCCATGCCGTGTCCACGCGGATGCGGCCGACCATCCGGTCTTCGACCTCGGCGCGCCACCAGCCGTCACCGTCGGCTCGCAGGGCCAAGCTCTCGCTGCGACCCGGCACCCACCCGTAGCGGATCCTGACCGTCATCCCGGTCCCCTCCCCCGCGAAGGGCGCGGCGTACTCGGGCCCCTCCGCGTCCGTCCCGCCCCAGACCGAGAAGATCGCGATCTTGCCGGCAGGCTCCGAGCCCATCGTCTGCAGGCCGACGTAGGCGGCCTCACCGCCGAGCAGCGCGACCTGGTGGCTCCAGAAGTAGCCCACAGGCGAGGGATCGGTGCGCGGCTCGACCCTCCACCTGAACTCGGCGTAGCCGGTCGGCGTCGGCGGCAACGACCACGTCGTGTAGGTGCCGACCGGCCGGGCTGGTGGGTGACGACGGAACATGGCCAGCAAGTCCTCGGCCGACATTCTGCTCGTCCTCGAGCGAGGCTGGTCGCCCAAAGCGCTATGGGCGATGGATAGGCGACGCCCTGATCGCCGCGCTCGTCCCCTGAGACCACCGCACGTCCAGGCGCGCCACGAAACGCGGCCGGGTTGCTGGCGGGAGACTGCCATGATGGGACGACCAGGCCCTGCCGACGGGGGGTCCTAGGCGCGGCTCCGGGACCCGGGTTCGGAGGAGTCGACATGCACGTGCCCAGCGACGAGCCCATGAGCGCCCCGGCCATCTTCCGCCCGGTCATCGAGCGACCGCGACGGGGCTGCACATCGACGGGCCGAGGCGACCTGGGTGAGGAGCCTGCGCGCCTCGATCATCGAGCTTCACCCCCGGGTCGTGACGCGGATCGGAGACGAAGATGACATCACCAACCAAGGCTGGCCGAGGTGCCCTCGCCCAGGTGATCGCGACGCGCGGCGGGCTGGCGACACCCGAGACTCCATTCGTCATCGAGCACCGTGAGGCCCTGATCTACATGCTGTGTGAGGCCGCTGAGCTCGAGCACGCCATCATGTGTCAATACCTGTATGCGGCCTTCTCGTTGAAGCAGAGCACGGAAGAAGGCCTCACCAAGACCGAGCTCGCAAAGGTGGAGCAATGGCGAAAGACGATCGTCGACATTGCGACCCAAGAGATGCTCCATCTTGCCCTGGTGCAGAACGTCCTGTCGGCGGTCGGGGCTGCGCCCCACTTCGCGCGGCCGAACCTTCCACAACCGGCCGGCCATTACCCACCGGGTGTCGTGCTGACCCTCATACCATTCGGGGATACCGCGCTGAGACACTTCATGTTCCTCGAGCGCCCAGAGGGCATGGACCTGAGGGATGCCGACGGCCTCGCCGCGACCGAGCGTTCCGCGCCGCAGATGGAGGAGGGCGAGATCGTCCCTCGACTTCAGGACTTCGCGACCGTCGGTCACCTCTACCGCTCCATCGAGGAGGGCATCAAACACCTGTCGTCGAAGTACGGGGAGCGTTGGCTGTTCGTCGGACCACCGAACGCACAGGCAGGCCCCGACCACTTCGGCTGGCCGGCGCTGGTGGAAGTCGTCGACGCCGCTTCGGCCCAGCGTGCCATCGACACGATCCTCGAGCAGGGGGAAGGTCCACGAGGCCACTGGCGGAAGGCGCATTTCGGCCGTTTCGTCGAGATCCTCGATGAGTTCGAGGAACTCCAGAAGCGAAACCCACTCTTCGATCCGGTACGCCCGGTGCTCCCCGCCACGGTCAGACCGCGAGAGGGAGACGATGCCACCCCTCTGATCGAGGATCCTGTCACCGCCAAGTGCACGGACCTCTTCAACGTGAGCTACGAGGTGCTCCTGCAGACCCTTGGCCGCTACTTCGCGCACACCGAGGAATCGTCGAGCGAGCTCGCCACCCTTGCCAACTTGACCGTGGGCCTCATGGTGCAGGTCATCAAGCCCCTCGGGAACCTGATCACCACCCTTCCGGTGGGCCCGGGTCACCCCGACCGAACCGCGGGGCCCAGCTTCGAGCTGTTCTACGAGAGCGACTATCTGCTTCCCCATCGAGATGCAGCCTGGGCGCTGCTCGAGGAACGGCTCCGCGAAGCTGCCGCGTTCTGCGATCGCATCAGGAACCAGGCGCCGGTGGACGTCGGCAGCCGTCTCGAGCCGATCGGCTCGTCCGTCCTGAGCCTTGCTCAGTCGCTCACCGATGGACGAGCAGCGTGGGGTCTGGCCAGCCATGCCGGTGAGGTCACCGTTGCGCAGCGCAGGCAGGCCGCTCAGGCCGTACGCGGCGCGAGTGACGTCGAGGACGAGCTCGAGCGGCTGAACGCGGCGATGCGCGTCGCCATCGCGGGCGAGCAGGATCACCTCCTCGCCTCGCTTCTGGCCGCTGCCTCGCTCAAGTCCGATGGCTCCGAGGGTGGTCTCGACGGCGAGCAGAGCGAACTGGTCCGCGCCTGGAAGCGAGGCCTGATCGACGAATCGAGTCGCCACTTCGGGCGTCTGGCGGACATCGTCGACGTGTTCGTCGCCGTCAACGGCGACGCGCCGCTCGCGTCGCCGCCGCCGCCGGACACCGCGCCGGGCCGACGCGACGTACGTGACACCTTCTCGGCTGAGGTCCTTCAGCGACTCGGTGCCGGTGACGGATTCGATGCCGAGGCCACCTATCAGGACGTCCGCGCCTGTCTGGTTGCCGTTCCTCCCGAGGCGCTCATCGTCGATCCGCACGAGTCGCGTCAGGTCACGGCCGGGCGCATCCCGACCCGGCTCGAGCCCGTCGTGGACCAGGCGTCGGCGATCGCGGTCGTGGAGAGGATCCTGGCGGACCTGCCAGGTCATACGGCCGAGTCCACGCCGACGCCGTCGCCCGCCGCCCCTGGCACCCCGGGTCCCGAGGAGATACGGCAGCAGTTCGAGCGCGAAGTCCAATTGCGGGGAGACCAGTTCCTCCCCGCACGCGAGGGTGCCGAACGACGTCGGAACTCCTCGGCGCTGCGGGCCACGGGCGCACCGAGCCACCTGTTCGCCGAGACCTATGCCGCCCTCTTGAGGGCGCTGAGTTCGAGCGTGAGCCTCGAAGAGGACGCCGTCGGCGTCCGCGAACGAAACCGGGAGACGGCCCACCGGCTCTTCCAGCGGGTCCTGCGGCCGCTGGCCGAGGCGCTGGCCCAGCTCCCACACGCCGAACTCACGGATCTCCGTTACCCCCGGTTGCCCAACCGGCCTCGACGTTCACAGACGCTCGCCGCCGACCTCCGCTCGTTGGCGATCGCCGCGACCCGTCAACGTGTGGGAATCCCGGATGCGCCGCCCGAGCTCGCCGAGGCCGTTGCCGGGTTGCAGGACCTCGCCGCCTGGAGCGAGGACAGCTCCACCCACCGCGGCCAGTCCGTCCTCGACGAATGCCGGACGGCACAGGCCGGGCTCGCCACGTCGATCCAGCTGACACGCAACGGTCCGTATCTCGTCACCAACGCCGAAGACGTCCAGGACTGGACCGGTCTCGGGGTGACGACCCGCCCCCAGATGGCGTTGTGCCGCTGCGGCGCCTCGGTGTCCAAGCCGTTCTGTGACGGGAGCCATGCCAGGACCGACTTCACCGGCATCAAGGACCCCAACCGGGTTCCCGATCGACAGGATGCCTACCCCGGACTCACCGTGACCGTTCTCGACAACCGAGGGATCTGTCAACACTCGGGCTTCTGCACCGACCGGGTGCCGGTGGCGTTCCGGGTGGACAAGGAGCCGTTCGTCGCTCCCAACGGAGGGCGCATGGACGAGATCATCCAGGCCGTCCGTGATTGCCCGTCGGGCGCGCTCGGCTTGGCGGTCGACGGACACGAGGCCCGGGACATCGTCGACTGGCACGACCGCCGGGCGTCGACGATTCTCGTCACCCGCGACGGCCCGTATCGGATCACCGGGTCGATCCCGCTGGTCGACGAATCGGGGCAGCCCGCGGCCCGCAACGACGGTGTTTCGCTCGAGCACTATGCCTTGTGCCGCTGCGGGCATTCGCAGAACAAACCGTTCTGCAGCGGCATGCACTGGTACATCGACTTCCGCGACCCCGACATCGGAGCCGATCACGAACCCACGCTGTTCGAGTGGTGTGGCGGTTTGCCGGCACTGACCAGGATGACCCGGCTGTTCTGTGAGCGCTACCTACCGGAGGACCCGCTCCTCGCCCCGCTGTTCGCAAACATGCCGGCCGACCATCCCGAGCGCCTGGCCACGTGGCTCGGGCAGGTCTTCGGCGGTCCGGCTCTGTACAGCGATCAGTACGGCGACCATGCACAAGCGCTGGCCCGCTACCAGGGGATGTCGCTGTCCGAGGAGGAGCGTGAGCGGTGGGTCGAGCTCATCTCTCGGGCCGCGCGGGAGACCGGCCTCGCCACCACGCCCGAGTTCTGGGCCGCGTTCACCTCGTACATCGAGTGGGGGTCCTCGGTGGCCTTGGAGCAAGCCCAACCCGGGACCACGCCGTCCCCGGGCGCTGACTTCCCTCGTTGGAACTGGGGACCCGCGGGACCGCCCAAGGTGTCTGCCACGCCGACCGAACCCGCCGAGGAGGACGAAGACATGGCCCTGCCGGCCGAGGGAGAGGCGGTGAGCTTTGCCTCCCACATCAAGGGGTTGTTCCGCGAGCGCGATCGACAGTCGATGAGGTTCGCGTTCGATCTCTGGTCGTACGAGGACGTGAAAGCTCACGCACAACCGATCGTCGAGCAGCTCCGAGCCGGAACGATGCCCTGTGACGGGGCCTGGGCCGGCGAGAAGATCGACGCCTTTCAACGGTGGATCGACGGAGGAATGACCCCATAGGCGGGTCGACGACGACGGCACGGCCGATCCCGCTCGCCGCGCCGGTCACGACAGCGGTGCGCCCTTCGAGGTGCTCCGTGGTGCTCACGATAATCCGGTTCGCGCTGAGCGGGAACGGCGTGAACGAGCGGGATAGCCTGGGCCGATGGCCCGTCCCCGCGCCCCCCGGCCGCCCGTCCACCTGCGGAGCGCCCGCATGCTCGACGTCGACAAGGGGGATCTGATCGAGCCCGGCGACCTCCTGGTCGATGGGGAGCGGATCGTCGAGGTGGCGCCCACGACCGTCCCCGCCGACGCCGTCGTGATCGACCTCGGCGACCTCACGCTGCTGCCCGGCCTGATGGACATGGAGGTCAACCTGCTCATGGGCGGCCCCGACCATCGCAGCCCGCTCGTCCCGGTGCAGGACGACCCCGCGGTGAAGACCCTGCGGGCCGTGGCCAACGCCCGGCGGACCCTGCGGTCGGGGTTCACCACCGTGCGGAACCTCGGCCTGTTCGTGCAGACGGGCGGGGTCCTGCTCGACGTGGCGCTGAAGAAGGCGATCGACCTGGGCTGGATCGACGGCCCCCGGGTGGTGCCCGCGGGCCACGCCATCACCCCCACGGGCGGGCACCTCGACCCCACCATGTTCCAGGCGTTCGCGCCGCACGTCCTGCCGATCACCGTCGAGGAGGGCGTCGCCGACGGCGTCGCGGAGGTGCGCAAGGCGGTGCGCTACCAGATCAAGTACGGGGCGCAGCTGATCAAGGTGTGCGCCTCGGGCGGCGTCATGTCGCACACAGGGCCTGCCGGCGCCCAGCAGTACTCCGACGAGGAGCTGCGAGCCGTCGCCGACGAGGCCCACCGGGCCGGGCTCAAGGTGGCGGCGCACGCCCACGGCGACGACGGCATCCGGGCGGCCATCGAAGCGGGCATCGACTGCATCGAGCACGGCTCGCTGATGAGCGACGAGACGCTCGACCTGATGATCGAGCGGGGGACCTTCCTCGTGCCGACCACCTACCTCGCCGACGGGATGGACACGTCGAACGCCGCGCCCGAGCTGCAGGCCAAGGCCGCCGAGGTGTTCCCCCGGGCCAAGGCCACCGTCAGCAAGGCCATCGAGCGCGGCGCCCGCATCGCCTGCGGCACGGACGCCCCCGCCATCCCGCACGGCCGCAACGCCAAGGAGCTCATCGCGCTCGTCGACCGGGGCATGACCCCGGTGCAGGCGATCCGGGCGGCGACCACCGTGGCGGCCGAGCTCATCGACGTCGACGACCGCGGCCGCCTCGAGCCGGGGCTGCTCGCCGACGTGATCGCGGTGGCGGGCGACCCGACCGCGGACATCACGGCGACCGAGCAGGTCGAGTTCGTGATGAAGGGCGGCAAGGTGTTCCGCCACGACGCCGCCGGCATCACGGGCCGGTAGCGCTCCCCGAGCACGCCGAGGGCCGCGGCGGGTGGCCGCCGCCGGCCGGCGTGCCGGACCGGGTCAGCTGTCGTCGGCGCCGATGCCGTGGATGAAGAGGAACCAGAGCTGCTCGGCCTCGTCGTTGCCGTCGGGGCCGATGGGGGTGCCGCTGATCGTGGCGGCGAAGGCGTTGAACATGATCGCCTGCAAGGCGACGCCGGCGACCGCCCGATGCGACAGGCCGGGGCGGAGAGCGCCCGCCGCGGCGGCGTCGTCGAGCAGCTGCTCGAGCAGCGACACGACGGGCTCGAAGGCCCGGGAGGCCTCCTTCGGATGCTCGGTCAGCAGTCGCTGCCCGAACTCGGCCATGGCCGCGGGCGTCGGGCTGCTCTTCTTGGCCGCCCGCACGCGGGGGATCGGCCGGCACAGCAGGTAGTGCTCGACGGCGAAGCGGTGGAGCCGCTCGAACGGGTCGTCGATGTCGCCGACCACCTGCTTCAGGTGCTCCGCCGTCGACCGGACCGACTCTTCGAAGAGCGCCAGCAACAGCTCGTGCTTGCCGGCGAAGTACTGGTAGAAGCTGCGCAGCGACTGCCCGGAGCGCTCGACCACGTCCTGGACGGTGAAGTCCTTCCCCGTGTCGTTCTGCATCATGAGCTCGACCGCGGCGTCGAGGAACCGCTGGACGCGCTCTTCGGCCCGCGCCCGGGCGGGATCGAGCGACCGTGCGACGGCCATCTCGCGCCACGAGCTGGGACGATCGGTCACGGCGGCCTCGCTCGTCGGTCGGTTTCTCGCCATGGGGGCAGCGTACTGCCCGTAGAACGCGTTATCGAGGATTCGGAGAAGCCTGATCTCTGTGATTCCTGCCATACCCGGCGGTAGGAAGAGAACGAAGCTCGCGATCGCGCGACGTCAGGTGTTGCGCCCGCCGTTCACGCCGAGGACCTGGCCCGTCACGTAGCTGGCCTCGTCGCGCACGAGGAACGAGCACATGGCGGCGATGTCCTCGGGCCGGCCGACGCGCCGCACGGGCGTCAGCGACGCGTGGTGGTCGACGCCCTCGCCCAGCAGACCCCGGCTCTCGGACTTCCGCAGCATCGGCGTGTCGATGAACCCCGGCGGGATCGTGTTGACGGTGATCCCCTTGGGGCCGAACTCGAGCGCCAGCGACTTGGTGAGGCCGATCACGCCCGCCTTGGACGACACGTAGTGGGCCATGAAGGGCTGCCCGCTGTGGGCGCTCGACGACGAGATGTTCACGATCCGCCCCCAGCCGGCGGCGATCATGTCGGGCAGGACGGCCTGGCAGCAGTGGAACGTGCCGGTGAGGTTGACCTCGAGGACGCGGTTCCACGTGTCGGCGTCGATCTTGAGGAACGGGCCGAAGCCGTCGAGACCGGCGTTGTTGACGAGCACCGTCGGGGGGCTGAACATCGAGCGCACCTCGGCGACGGCGGCGTCGAGACCCGGGCGATCGGTCACGTCCACGGCGAGGCCCGCGGCCGTGCCGCCCGCGGCCACGATCTTGGCCGCGGCGTCGTCGGCGGCGTCGCTGTTGCGGTCGAACACCGCCACCGCGAGGCCGTCGGCGGCCAGGCGCTCGGCGATGGCCAGGCCGATGCCCGAGCCGCCGCCCGTGACGATCGCCGTGCGGTCGGGGCCCGCCGCCTCGGTCGCGTCGTTCACTGGATCGGCTCGTCGCCGGCGAAGGTCGTGCGGTGCATGTCGCGGGGCGACGTCTCGTCATAGGGGCACGCCCGGTGGAGCACGCCGCGGTTGTCCCAGATGACGACGTCGCCGACCGACCACTCGTGGCGGTAGACGCGATCGGGGGTGGTCGACCGGGCCAGCAGGTCGTTCAGCACGGCCCGACCCTCTTCGGGGCCGAGGCCGACGACGTGATCGGTGGTGGCGCCGAGCACGAGCGAGCGGCGGCCGGACGCGTGCTGCCACACGAGCGGGTGCTCCTTCGACGGCCGCGACCGCCAGATCGCCAGCTCCTCGGGGCTCGGGTCGTTGTTGAACAGCCGCTGCGACGCCTCGATGGTGTGCACCACCCGCATCGCCCCGTACCGCTCCTTCTCCTCGTCGGTCAGGTCCTCGTAGGCCGCGTAGCTGCTGGCGAACTCGGTCTCGCCCCCGGTCGCGGCCACGGCGTGCGCGCTGAGCATCGTGGCCATGATGGGGATGTCGTCGGTGCAGCCGTCGATGTGCCAGTCGAAGGTCCCACGCAGGTACCGGGCCGACTTGTTCTTCTTGGGGTCGAGCGTGACCCGGAAGATCTCGGGGTGCTCGCCGCTGCCGAACACCTCGACCTCGCCCAACTTCTTGCTGAACGCCACCTGGGTGCCGTCGTCGATGTGGAGGTCGCGGAACACCAGGGCGCCGTGGGCCTCGAGCGCCTCGAGGCAGGCGGCGGGCAGCTCGTCGTCGTGCAGCAGGCGCTCCTTGTCGACGCCCTTGACCTCGGCCCCGACCGAGGGGCCGAGCTTCTCGGTGGTGATCACAGCCATGCGCTCCTCCAGTGCTCCGTCAGAGTGAGACTCTAACGATGCGAGAATGGTCTTTCCAGCCGTTCTGTACCGCCCGGTCCACAGATCAGAGCCGGCCGTCCCGCAGCTGCTGGCGCAGGCGGAACTTCTGGACCTTCCCCGACGGCGTGCGGGGGAACTCGTCGATCACGTGCAGCGACTCGGGCCACTTCTGGCGGGCCAGGCCCGCGGTGGCGAAGTGATCGCGGACCTGGGCGAGCGACGGCATCTCGGCGCCGGCGCGCAGCCGCAGGATGGCGGCGGCCCGTTCGCCGAGCCGGTCGTCGGGAGCGGCGACGACGCTGACCTCGGCGATGCCGTCGACCCCCATCATCTGCTCCTCGATCTCCTGGGCGCTGATGTTCTCGCCGCCACGGATGATGATGTCGGACACCCGGTCGGTGATCGTGAGGTAGCCCTCGTCGTCGAGCACGCCGACGTCGCCCGTGCGGTACCACCCGTCGCCGTCGAACACCGAGGCGGTGAGCTCGGGGTCGGTGTACCCCAGGCAGCAGTCGGGGCCGCGGCTGATGATCTCGCCGTCGTCGTCGAGCCGCAGCTCGACGCCGGGCAGGATGCGGCCGTCGGTCGTCAGCCGCTTGTCCTCGGGGTCGTCGATCAGGCACGCCGTGATCGACGGGTGCTCGGTGCTGCCGTACGAGCGGAACGCCCTGATGCCCAGCCGCGTCGCCCGCTCCATGACGGCCACCGGCACGGTCGACCCGCCGAGGCCGGCGTAGGGCATGAGCGCCAGGTGCTCCTCGGTGAAGTCGGGGTGGTCGAGCAGGCTCGTGAGGAAGTAGGTGGCGCCGCCGCCGACGCCGAGGCCCTCGTCGAGCATCATGCGCAGGACCTCGGCGGGGTCCCAGACGTCGATCAGGTTGACCGCCCGCAGCCGCAGCATCGGCACCAGGAAGGCGTTGAGCATCCCGATGAAGTGGCCCACGGGCGCCCCGGTGATCTGGGGCGGCCCGCCGGTGGGGAAGAAGTAGTCGAGCTGGCGGGTCTCGCAGCCGATCGTGCGGTGCGAGTGCACGACGCCCTTGGGGTCGCGGGTCGTGCCGGACGTGAACCCGACGATCGCCGGCGCGTCGGGGTCGGTGGCGATCGGGCCCCCGAGCGGGTCGGCGTCGAGCAGGGAGGTGAACGGGGTGGCCGCGGCCGGCAGGTCGGGCGCGCCGGTGTCGCCGACCACGAGCCACAGCGGCACCGGGTGGCGCGCCAGCACGTCCTCCCAGGCCGCCAGGTAGTCGTTGTGCCCGAACCGGTCGGCCGTGATGACGGCGTCGGGCTCGGTCGCCCGGACGATGTACTCGACCTCCTTGGCCCCGTAGAAGTGCACGATCGGCACCACCACCGCGCCGACGTAGGCGGCGGCCCAGAACGTGATGCCCGCCTCGACCCAGTTGGGGAGCTGGAAGACGACCCGGCTGCCCGGCCCGACGCCCCGGGCCCGCAGCTCGGCGGCGAGCGAGCGGGCGGCCCGATCGACGTCGGCGAAGGTGCCGTTCCACGGGCGGACCTGCGATCGCACGCGGAAGCCCACCTGGCCCATGCTGCCGAGGCCGTCGGCGACCATCTGCCCGAGCGTGGCGTCGGTCCACCAGCCGTCGGCGCGGTAGCGGTCGGCGAGGTCCTGCGGCACCGAGCGCAGCCGCCAGCTGCCTCGGCCGATCGTGCTCGGCTGCGTCACGTCCCCTCCTGGTGGTGACCCGATCGCCCGGTCCTCCGGGAGCGCCGGCACGTCGCCCCTGCCTCGTCGTCCGAGTCCGTCTGCTAGGCACATTGCCGCTCACGGAGAACTCCATTATCGTAGCGGCTCATGGCGTCCTCGGCAGCACCGGCCTCGCAGCAGGGCGCGGTCCGCGACCACGGGTTCCACCCGCTGCGCGTCCGGCGCGTCGTGCACGAGACCGCCGAGGCGGCATCGTTCGTGTTCGAGGTGCCCGCGGACCTCCGCGCCGCCTTCGCCTACGAGGCGGGCCAGTTCCTCACCTTCCGCGCCCACGTCGACGGCGACGCCCACCACCGCTGCTACTCGATGTCGTCGTCACCCGCCGTCGACGACGAGCTGCAGGTGACCGTCAAGCGCGTGCCGGGCGGGGTCGTGTCGAACTGGATGATCGACACGCTCGGCGCGGGCGACCTCGTCGACGCCAGCGTGCCGGCCGGGGTCTTCTGCCTCGGGTCGGACGGCGGTGCCGACGGCGGCGACCTGGTGGCCTTCAGCGCCGGCAGCGGCATCACCCCCGTGTTCTCGCTGCTCAAGAGCGCCCTCGCCACCACCGATCGGCGGGTGCGGCTCTACTACGCCAACCGCGACCGCGACGCCGTCATCTTCGCGGCCGAGCTCGACGCCCTGGTCGACCGCCACGCCGACCGCCTCGAGGTGGTCCACCACCTCGACGTCGAGCGCGGCTTCGTCGACCCCGACGCCGTGCGCCCGTTCCTCGGCGACACGGAGGGGGCCGAGTTCTTCGTCTGCGGGCCCGGGCCCTTCATGGACATCGTCGAGGAGGCGCTGCTCGGGTCCGGCGTCGATGCCGACCGCATCCACATCGAGCGGTTCACGCCGGCCGAGCCGGTCCCCGACGCCGAGTCCGGGACGACGGCGGGCGCCGACGAGGGTGCGTCGACCACCAGCCAGGTGACGATCGAGCTCGGGGGCCGCAAGGACACCGTCGAGCACCGGCCCGGCACCACCATCCTGCAGACCGCTCGTCAGATGGGCATGTCGCCACCGTTCTCGTGCGAGTCGGGCAGCTGCGCCACCTGCATGGCCCAGCTGGTCGAGGGCACAGTCCAGATGCACGTCAACGACGTGCTGACCGACGACGAGGTCGCCGAGGGGTGGGTGCTGACCTGCCAGTCGGTGCCCACCGCGCCATCGGTCCACGTCGTCTACGAGGGGAGCTGACCGTGGAGCCATCGCACATGGCCGACATCATCGAGATCGAGCAGGTGCTGGCCCGGTACGCCGTCGGCATGACCAAGAACGACGTCGAGGCCGTCATCGACGTCTTCACCCCCGACGGCACCTACAGCGCCTTCGGCGACACCTACGCGCTCGCCGACTTCCCGACGCTCGTCGCCGCCGCCCCGAAGGGCCTGTTCCTCACCGGCGAGCCGGCGATCGAGCTCGACGGCGACACGGGCACGGGCGAGCAGCCCCTGTGCTTCGTCGACCAGACGAACCACGACATGCGCATCGGCTGGTACACCGACACCTACCGCCGCACCGACCGCGGGTGGCGGCTGCGCACCCGGGCGATGACGTTCCTGCGGCGCAGCGGCGCCCGCGACTCGGGCAAGGCGCACGACCCCACGCGGCCCGAGCCGACCGCCACGGCCGCGGGCTAGGGGCCCGCGTGGACCTCCCCGAGTTCCGGGCTGCGCTCGACCTCTGGCTCGACGAGAACGCCGCCGAGCTCGCGCCCGACCACGGGCCGACCGCCACCCTCGACGCGCAGATGGCCCACCTGTCCCTCGTCAAGCGGCGCACGTTCGACGCGGGCTGGATGCGCTGGGGCTGGCCCGAGCGCGTGGGCGGGTTCGGCGGCTCCACGCTGCTGCGCGCCTACCTCGGTGAGGCGCTGACCGCCCGCGACCTGGTCGAGCCGGGCATCTACTCGATGACCGAGGTGCTGGCGCCGACGATGATCGACTACGCCCCGCCCGAGCTGGCCGCCACGATGGTGCCGCGGCTGCTCCGGGGCGACGAGACGTGGTGCCAGGGGTTCTCCGAGCCAGGCACCGGCAGCAACCTCGGCTCGCTGGCGTGCCGCGCCACCCGCGCCGACGACGGGTGGCGGGTCACTGGCCAGAAGGTCTGGACCAGTCTCGCCCAGTACGCCCAGCGCTGCGTGCTGCTCGACGCGCACCGGCACCGCCGAGTCCGCGCACAGGGGCATCACCGCCCTGTTCGTCGACATGGACACGCCCGGCATCACCGTCCGGCCGATCGAGACCATGCACGGCGCCCCCGAGTTCTGCGAGGTCTTCTTCGACGACGTCGCCGTGCCGTTCGACCGCACCCTCGGCGACGAGGGCCAGGGCTGGGCCGTGGCCATGGACCTGCTGCCGTTCGAGCGCAGCACGTCCCTGTGGCACCGGGGCGCCTACCTGTACCGCCGCCTCGAGCGCCTGCTCGCCGCCGCGCCCGTCGACGCCCTCACGCCCACCGAGGTGGGCGAGGCGTTCCAGCAGCTCTTCGCCTTCCGGGCCCGGTCCCTGTCCACGCAGCACCGGCTCGACGCGGGCGAGCGCCTGGGGCCCGAGACGTCGGTCGACAAGATCCTGCTGGCGACCACCGAGCAGGCGATCTACGACCTCGTGGCCGACGGGCTGTCCGACGACGTGGTGCTCGGCGACGATCCCGCCGGTGAGCGGTGGCGGTCCGAGTACCTCTACTCGCGGGCCGCCACCATCTACGGCGGCAGCGCCGAGATCCAGCGCAACATCGTCGCCCGCCGCCTGCTCGACCTGGGGGCCGACCGCTGATGGACGCCGACGAGCGCGAGCTGTTCGCCAAGACCCTCCGACAGCTGACGGCCCGCGAGACCGGGGCGGCGCTCGACGCCGGCCTCGACGAGCTCGGCTGGCGCGAGGCGCTGCCCGCCGACCCGCGGGCGGCGGTGTCGCTGCTCTTCGAGCTGCAGGGCGCGGCCGGCGCCACGTCGTCGGCCCTCGAGGCCGTGGTGCTGTCGGCTCTCGGCGTCGAGGACGACGCGGGGGTCGGCGTCGTGCTGCCCCCGCTGGGGCGCACCGCTCCGCCGGGATCGGTGGCGGGCGAGGGCGTCTCGGTCGGTGGTCTGGCGCTCGCGGGCCTGGCCGGTCGCGATCGGGCCGTCGTCGTGGCCGGGTCGGGCACCGAGTGCGTCGCCGCCGTGGTCGACCCCGCCGACCTCGACCTGCGCCCCGTGCACGGCCTCGATCCCCGCCTCGGCCTCGCCGAGGTCACCGGCGCCGACGTGTCGGCCACCGCGCGGTCGGATCCCCCTCCCGCCGCGTGGTCAGCCGCCGTGGCCGCGGGGCAGCGGGCCCTGGGGCACGAGCTGGTGGGCGCCGCACGCACGATGCTCGGGCTCGCCCGCGAGCACGCCGTCGAGCGCATCCAGTTCGGGCGGCCCATCGCCCAGTTCCAGGCCGTGCGCCACCGGCTGGCCGAGGCCTACGTCGCCATCGAGGCGGCGGACGCGGCGCTCGGCGCCGCCTGGGACGACGGCACGCCGTTCACCGCGGCCCTGGCCAAGGCCGTCGCCGGGCGGAGCGCCCGCACCGTGTCCCGCCACTGCCAGCAGGTGCTGGCCGGCATCGGCTTCACGACCGAGCACGACCTGCACCTCTACGTGCGGCGCGTGATCGTGCTCGACCGGTTGCTCGGCGACAGCCGTTCGCTGACCCGCCGGCTGGGCGAGGACCTGCTCGCCGCTCGCACCGTCCCGTCGCTCCTGCCGCTGTGAGGTGAGGACGACGATGCTGACGATGACGATGCGGTCGACGAGGAGGTTCCGGTGAGGGAGCAGCGACGAGGGCGCGCCATCGCCATGACGGCCGACGAGGTCGACGCCTACCTCCGCGAGGCCCGCACCTGCCGCGTCGGGACGGTCGGGCTCGACGGCGCCCCCCACGTCTCCGCCCTGTGGTTCGTGTGGGACGGCGCCGCGCTGTGGCTCAACTCGCTCGTGAAGAGCCAGCGGTGGGTGAACGTGGCGCGGTCGCCGCGGGTGAGCGTGCTCGTCGACGGCGGCGACGAGTTCATGGAGCTGCACGGCGTCGAGATCCTGGGCGACGCCGCGGTGGTGGGCGACGTTCCCCGCACCGCCGCGCCCGACCCCGAGCTCGCCGAGCCCGAGCGGCTGTTCGGCGACAAGTACGCCGGCGGCCGGTTCGCGGCCGACGGGCGCCACGCCTGGCTGCGGGTCGTGCCCGACAAGGTCGTCAGCTGGGACTTCCGCAAGATCGCCGCGGCGTCGTCGGGGCAGTGAGGAGACGCTGATGGATCTCGAGCTGTCCGTCGAGGAGTCCGAGCTGCGCGACAACGTGCGCTCGGTGCTGGCGAGCGTCTGCCCACCCGCGGCGGTCCGGGCCGTGTTCGACGGCAAGGGTGACGCCGAGTCGATCTGGGCGCGGATGGTCGAGCTGTACTGGCCGGCCCTCGCCATCGCCGAGGAACACGGTGGGCTCGGCATGGGGTTCGTCGAGGTGGCGCTCGTGGCCGAGGAGCTGGGCCGCGCCGTGGCTCCCGGTCCCTTCCTCGCCACGGTCACCCAGTTCGCCCCGGCCGTGCGCGAGCTCGGCGGCGACGCACCGCTGGCCGCCGACCTGCTGGGCCGGATCGCGGCCGGGGACCTGACCGGCACGGTCGCCCTGGCCGAGAGCGGCCGCTGGGAGCCGGACGCCGTGGCCGCCACCGCCGAGCGGGCCGCCGACGGCTGGGTCCTGCGCGGCGCCAAGGACGCCGTGCTCGACGGCGCCACCGCCGACGAGGTCCTGGTCGTCGCCCGCGCCGTGGGCACGTCGGGCACCGACGGGCTGGGGGCGTTCGTCGTGCCGCGTACCGACGTCGCCGTCAGCCCACGCACGGTCGTCGACCCGACCCTCCCGTTGGCCGACCTCGCCCTCGACGGGGTCGTGGTGCCGGCCGGCCGCGTGCTCGCCGCCCCCGGGGCCGACGGGGTGGCCGCCGCCCTCGACCGCGCGGGGCAGGAGGCGAGCGTCGCCCTGGCCGCCTCCACGGTGGGCGCCTGCCGGGCGATCTTCGAGCAGACCGTGGCCTACGCCAAGGAGCGCGTGCAGTACGACCGGGCCATCGGGTCGTTCCAGGCGCTCAAGCACCGCATGGCCGACATGTACCTCGCCGTCGAGCGCGCCACGTCGCTCTGCTACTTCGCGGCGCTGACCATCGCCGAGGAGGACCCGCAGCGGGCCGCCGCGGCCTCGATGGCCAAGGCGGCGGCCGGCGAGTGCCAGCGCCTCGTCGTGCAGGACGGCCTGCAGCTGCACGGCGGCATCGGCATGACCTGGGAGCACGACCTGCACTTCCTGCTGAAGCGGGCGGTCGCCGGCGACGCCCTCTACGGCAACGCCGTCCACCACCGGGCGCGCCTGGCCCCGATGCTGGGCTTCGTGGCGCAGAGCGGCCCGCGGCGAAGGAGCGGGAAGCGATGAAGCTGACCTTCGGCGACGAGGTCGAGGCGTTCCGGCAGGAGTTCCTGGCGTGGCTGGCCGACAACCGCCCCACGGCCGACGAGATCGCCGCCGAGCCCGCCGTGTCGTCGGCCCACGTCCCCGGCTGGGCCCGCCGCTGGACCCGCCGGATGTTCGACGCCGGCTGGCTGGTGCCCGGCTGGCCGCCCGAGCGGGGCGGCCGCGACGCCGGCCCGGTCGAGACGCTCGTGTACCTCGAGGAGCTGGCGAAGGCCGGCGTCCCGCGCACGACCAACCCGCAGGGGCTGGGCATCGTCGTGCCGTCGATCCTCGACTACGGCACCGAGGACCAGGTCCGCGACTACGCCATGCCGGTCCTGCGGGGCGAGAAGGCCGCCTGCCTCGGCATGAGCGAGCCCGACGCGGGCAGCGACCTCGCTGCGCTCAGCACCCGGGCGGTGCTCGACGGCGACCGGTTCGTGATCAACGGGCAGAAGGTGTGGACGTCGGGCGCCAACTACGCCGACTTCTGCTTCCTCTTCTGCCGCACCGACACCGAGGCCCCCAAGCACCGGGGCATCAGCGTGGTGCTGGTCGACATGGCGACTCCCGGCGTCACCGTCCGGCCCCTCGCCGAGATCGTCAAGCCCGAGCACCCCGACCTCAACGAGGTGTTCTTCGACGACGTGATCGTGCCGCGGGAGAACCTCGTCGGCGAGATGAGCAACGGCTGGGCCATGGCCAACGGCTCGCTGGCCCACGAGCGCGGCATGGTGTGGCTCAGCACCGTCATGACGCTCGAGGACGACATCGCGGCCGTGCGCGCCGAGGCGCCGGCCGCCCTCGACCGGCTGGCGCCGGCCGAGCGGGCGGTGGTGGCCGACGGACTCGTCGAGTCGGCGATCGACTCGGTGGCGGCCCGCTGCCTCGGCTACCGGGGCTTCGCCAAGCTCGTCCGCGGCGGGTCGGCTCCCGAGCAGGCGCTGATGAAGGCGTTCACCAGCGAGGCCAAGCGGAGGCTGGCGCGGCGGGCGGCGGATCTCGGCGCCGACCACGCCGTCGACGTCGGCCCGAGCGCGGCCAGCGATCCGACGTGGATCGAGCGCTACTTCATCTCGTTCGGCGGCACGATCTCGGCCGGCTCGTCCGAGATCCAGCGGAACATCATCGCCGAGAAGGTGCTGGGGCTGCCCCGGTGAGCGAGCGCAGCGAGCGAACCATAAGCACAGTCCGTCGTTACTCGGCCCGCAGGGCCGATCGGTCATTGCGCGCATCCCGAAGGGTGCGCCAATGACCGCTCGACGCATCCCGAGGAGGGGAACCCCATGACCCAGGTGGCCTTCGCGCCCGACGTGTTCACGTGGCCGGCCGACGAACCCCAGCTCATCGGGGGTCGGTGCCCGAGCTGCGCGGCGGTGGCGTTCCCGTTGCCGTCGTCGTGCCCGCGGTGCGGGTCGACCGACGTCGAGCGGCACCTGCTGCCCCGCCGGGGGACCCTGTTCACCTGGACCACGCAGGACTTCCTGCCCAAGGAGCCCTACGCCAGCGGCGAGACGCCCGAGACGTTCCGCCCCTACGGCGTCGGCCTGGTGCAGCTGGGCGACGAGGTGCGGGTCGAGGCCCGGCTGACCGAGAGCGACCCGCAGGCGCTGGACTTCGGCATGGAGGTCGAGCTGGCGATCGTGCGGTTCCGCACCGACGACGACGGCACCGAGGTCATGACGTACGCGTTCCGGCCCGTGAACGAAGGGCGAGCGGGATGAACGTGTCACCGCGACCACATCGTCCGCGATTTGCAGGTCAGCCCGGGCTCGCCAGCGAGCCCTCCAGAGAGCACGAGGTTGTCTGACATGGAAGACGTCGCGATCATCGGGGTGGGGCTCCATCCCTTCGGGCGGTTCGGTGACAAGTCGGCCATCGAGATGGCCGCCGACGCGACGCGTGCCGCGTGCGCCGATGCCGGGGTGCAGTGGAAGGACGTGCAGTTCGCGTTCGGGGGCAGCTACACGGTCGACAACCCCGACGCGGTGATCGGGCAGCTCGGTCTGACCGGCATCCCGTTCATGGACGTCTACAACGGCTGCGCCACCGCGGCGACGGCGCTGCAGCTGACCGCGGACGCCATCCGGTCGGGCAAGTACGACATCGGCGTGGCGGTCGGCATGGACAAGCACGACGCCGGGGCGTTCACCGCCGATCCGGTCGCCTACAGCGCGCCGGCCTGGTACGGCGAGATGGGCTACTTCCTCACGACCAAGTTCTTCGGCATGAAGATCAACCGCTACATGCACGACCACGGGATCAGCCACGAGACCCTCGGTCGGGTGGCGGCCAAGGCCTTCCGCAACGGGGCGCTCAACCCGAACGCCTTCCGGCGCAAGCCGGTTCCCGAGGAGACCATCGTCGGGTCGCGGATGCTCAACTACCCGCTGACCCAGTACATGTTCTGCGCCCCGAACGAGGGCGCGGCGGCGGCCGTGCTGTGCCGGGCCGATCTCGCCTCGCAGTACACGTCGACCCCGATCTACCTGCGGGCGACGTCGCTGCGCACCCGCACCTACGGGGCCCACGAGGTGCACGCGACCTGGGCGGCGCCCGAGAAGGTCGACGCACCCACCGTCGTCGCGTCGCGGGCCGCCTACGAGGAGGCGGGCATCGGTCCCGAAGACGTCGACGTCGTCCAGCTCCAGGACACCGATGCCGGGGCCGAGATCATCCACATGGCCGAGAACGGCTTCTGCGCCGACGGTGAGCAGGAGAAGCTGCTGGCCGAGGGGGCGACGGAGATCGGGGGCCGCCTGCCGGTGAACACCGACGGCGGGCTCATCGCCAACGGCGAGCCGGTCGGCGCCTCGGGCCTGCGGCAGGTGCACGAGCTGGTGCTGCAGCTGCGGGGGCAGGCCGGCGACCGCCAGGTGCCGGGCGCCCCCCGGGTCGGCTACTCCCAGCTCTACGGCGCCCCGGGCACGGCCGGCGTGTCGATCCTGTCGGTCTGACGGACGATCGCCCGGTGCGACCGGGCGGAAGGGGAACGAATGGCAACCTACGTGCTGGTGCACGGCGGCGCGCACGGTGGCTGGTGCTACCGCGACGTCGCCCGGCTGCTGCGGTCGGCGGGCCACGAGGTGGTCACGCCGACGCTGACCGGCCTCGGCGAGCGGGCGCACCTGATGAGCCCCGACATCGACCTCGACACGCACATCCAGGACGTGGTGGCGGTCCTGCACTACGACGACCTGCGCGACGTGATCCTGGTCGGCCACAGCTACGGCGGCATGGTCATCACGGGCGTGGCCGACCGGGCCGCCGACCGGGTGGGCCACCTCGTGTACCTGGACGCGGCCACACCGGTGAACGGCGAATCGCTCGCCGTCATCGCCAAGCCGCTGATGGACGCCGCCCGGGCGTCGGCGCAGGTGGTCGACGGCGTCGAGCTGGTGCTGTTCCCGGGCACCGAGCCCATGCCCAACTACGGGGTCACCGACCCCGAGGCCATCGCCTGGATGTCCGAGCGCCTCACGCCCCACCCGTTCGCGTGCTTCGAGCAACCGCTGCGGCTGGAGAACGAGGAGGCGCTGTGGGCGATCCCGCAGACCCACATCGTCTGCACCTGGACCCTGCCGTCACGCGACCCGGACCGCATGGCGTCGGCGGCCGAGGCCGGCCGCGTGTGGGACGTCGACACCGGCCACGACCTGATGATCACCGAGCCGAAGGCGGTGGCCGACCTGCTGCTCCGGGTGGCGGACGTCTGATCGCCGCGCCTCGGCCGCCGGGCCGTCACGGGACGGGAGCGACGACGACCTTGCCGCGGGCGCGTCCGGTCTCGAGGTAGAGCAAGGCGTCGGAGACGTCGCCGAACGCGTACGTCCTGTCGATCACCGGGGTGACGGCGCCGGCTTCGACGAGGCGACCGACCTCCTCGAGGTCATCGGCGTTCGGCGTCACGGTGAAGCTCGTGAGGGTCTGGCCGACGAAGGGCGACGTCAGGCGGGCTCGGACCATGCGACCGACCGGGCCGACCCAGCGGCCCTCGGAGTCGCCGCTGATCATCACGAGGACGCCCCGGGAGGTGAGGACCCGGCGGAGCGCCGACGCCGTGTGCGCGCCGGCGACCTGGAGCACGAGGTCGTAGCGCTCCGAGGAGCGGGTGACGTCCTCGCTCGTGTAGTCGACGACGTGGTCGGCGCCCAGCGAGCGGACCAGGTCGAGGTTCCGGGCGCTGCACACGCCGGTCACGTCGGCGCCGTAGGACCGGGCGATCTGCACGGCGAAGGTGCCGACGCCGCCCGAGGCCCCGATGATCAGCACGCGCTGCCCGGCCGCGAGGCGCCCGTGGTCGCGCAGGCCCTGCAGTGCGGTCAGCGCGGCCAGCGGTACGGCCGCGGCCTGCTCGTGGGTGAGGCTCGGGGGCTTCGGGGCCACGCAGTCGCGGGGAACGTGCACGTACTCGGCGAAGGCGCCGAACCCCCGCATGAACGGGCTGCCGAACACCTCGTCGCCGGGGCCGAGGTCGGTGACGCCGGAGCCCACGGCATCGATCTCTCCGGACACGTCGCAGCCGAGGACGTGGGACCGCGGTCGGCGCAGGCCCAGCTGCGCCCGGGCGATGCGCGGCTCGCCCCGCACGAGATGCCAGTCGGCCGGGTTCACCGACGACGCCCGGGTGCGGATGACGACGCCGTCCTCGCCGGCCACGGGCGGGGCGACGTCCTCGATCCGCAGGACCTGGTCGGGCGGGCCGTAGCTGCGCGAGACGATCGCTTTCATGGTTGCCGTTCCCGTCGCCGATGTGGTGAGTCTACGGTGTAGGTCTACGGCGTAGATCCTGGGGTCTCGGACTCCGGATGTCAACCGCTGTCGTCGCGCTCCTCGGCGTCCCGGCGGCGTTCGAGGCCGTCGAGGACGAGGTCGAGGGCGAAGGCGAACTCGAACTGGTCGTCGCATCCCGACCCGACGATGGTCGCCTCGTCGTGGCTGATCTGCAGCATCATCTCGGACAGCGTGGGGAAGTCACCCGCCATCCGCCGGGCCGTGAGCGCCATGACCTCGGGGCCCTCGGCGAGAGCGGCGCCGTCGTCGAACAGCTCCTGGCTGAACCCGAGCATCCGGCTGCCCAGGGCGTGGAGCGCGTGGTGGACCAGGTCGATCGAGAAGCCGCCGCTCCGGAGGATCCCGGCCACCGCCTCGTAGTGCCGCATGACCGCCGGCGAGGCCGCCGTGCGGCTCTCGAGCACCTGCGACGCCCAGCGGTGCCGCAGCATCGTCGCCCGAGCCGCCATCACCCGGGCCCGAAGCGCCGCCTTCCACCCGGCCCGCCCGTCCTCGCTCGCAGCCCGCTCGAGCTCCCCGACGTCCTCGATCTCCGCCACGATCAGGTCGACCATGCCGTCGAGGAGGTCGTCCTTGTTGGCCACGTGCTTGTACAGCGACATCGGGTCGACGCCGAGGTCCTGGCCCAGCCGCCGCATGCTGACCGCGTCGATGCCCTGCTCGTCGGCGAGCTCGACCGCGGCCCGCAGCACCCGTTCGCGGCTCAGCGGCTGACGTGCGGGCTGGGGCTCGTCGGTCCGGGGCGGCATCGGCATCGTCTCCGCCAGCACGATAACGAGGAGCCTCCGCAGGTGCGGACGACCTGGCGGGGACGAACGTCTACGTCGAGGACTACCGTCCCGGCCCATGCCGCGGTCGGAGGCCGAGGTCGTCGTGGCCTTCAACGACGCCATCAACGCTCGGGACCACGACGGAGTCGTGTCCCTGATGGCGCCGGACCACCGCTTCGTCGATTCGGCGGGCGCCGTCGTCGAGGGCAGGCAGGCCTGCAGCGCGGCCTGGGCCTCGTTCTTCGCCTCGTTCCCGGACTACCGCAACGTGTTCGAGTCGATCGGTGTCGTCGCGCCGGGGCAGGTCGTCGTCAGCGGCCGCTCGACGTGTGCCTTCGAGCCACTGAACGGTCCCGCCCGCTGGCACGTGTCGGTGGCCGGCGGTCAGGTCCTCGAGTGGCGGGTCGAGGACCTCGCCGAGCCGGATCCCGGCGCGGGGCCACCTCAGGCGTAGCGGCGGGCGATCCGGGCGCGGTGGGCGGCGGGCGACCCGAACAACGACCGGTTCAGCGCCGCCCGCTTCAGCAGCACGTGCAGGCCGTGCTCCCAGGTGTAGCCGATGCCCCCGTGGAGCTGGAGGGCCGTCCCCGTCGCCGCCACCGCGGTCTCGACCGCGTGCGCCTTGGCCATCGACACCGCGACCGCGGCGTCGGGCACTCCGGAGACGACCCGCTCGACGGCGTCCGCCACGAGGCGGCGCGAGATGGCGAGCTCGACCGCCACGTCGGCGCAGGCGTGCTTCACGGCCTGGAACGAGCCGATCGGGCGGCCGAACTGCCGGCGGTCGGCGGCGTAGGCGACGGTGGCGTCGAGTGCGGCGCCGGCGACGCCGACGCTGTCGACGGCGACGGCGAGAGCGCCCCGGACGACCAGGTCGTCGGGGTCGCCGGAGAGCCGCCAGATCCGGTCCCCCTCGACCGGCGCGCCGTCGGCGACGACCTCGCCGAGGGACCGGGTGACGTCGACGACGGGCGTGGGCACGACGTCGACGCCCGCGCCGCGGGAGGCGTCGACGAGCACGGGCCCGGCCGCCGGGTCGTCGGCGACGACGAGGATCCGGTCCGCGCCGGGCGCGTCGGGCACGAACGAGACGCGCCCGACCAGACGGGCGTCGCCGCCGGACCGGTCGATGCGGAACGGGAGCTGTGCGGTGGCGAGCTCGGCGGCACCGGTGGGCAGGGCCACGGCGGCCAGCACGTCGCCCGCGGCGACGGCGGCCAGCAGCTCGTCCCGGCCGGGCGAGGGCTCGACGAGGCCCGACGCCCCGACGGCGAGGACTGTCCCGAGGAACGGGCTGGCGGTGGCCGCCCGCCCGAGCTCCTCGAGGACGACGGCCACCTCGGCGAGCGAGGCTCCGGAGCCGCCGTGCTGTTCGGCCACCTCGAGCCCGGGCCACCCGGCCTCCGCCAGCCGCGTCCAGTCGGCGTCCTTCGGCTCGCCGCCCGTCGCCAGGGGGCTCCCCGGCGCGAGCATGTCGCGCGCGACGGCGCGCAGCTCGTCGTGGAACTCGGCCAGCCCGGTCGTCGTGGCCTCGCTCATGGCACCGACGGTTCGCGGGGCAGGCCGAGGCCGCGCTCGCCGATGATCGTCCGCTGGATCTCGCTCGACCCGCCGGGGATCGTCCACTCCCAGGAGCCGATGAAGTCGAGCACCCAGGCGCCGGACTCCCACCCGCTCGACAACGGCTTGTGCCGCTGGGTCTGGGCGTCGAGGCCGATGACCTCGGCGGCGAAGCCGGTCAGCCGCTGCAGCAGCTCGCTGTAGTACAGCTTCACGATCGAGGCGTCGGCCGGCCCGGCCGTGCCGGCATCGGCCCGCTCCACCAGGTCCCGGCAGGTCGACCGGAGCCCGGTGAGCTCGGTCTCGAACCGGGCCAGCCGGTCGCGGACCACCGGGTCGTCGATCGGACGCGATCCGTCGTCGGCCGGGCGGGCGCAGTCGTCGAGCAGCCACCGGAAGCCGCCGGCGAGGCGCTCGGCCAGCTCGAGCATCGTCATGCCCCGCTCGGCGCTGAGCGTGGCCTGGGCCACCTGCCAGCCGGCGTTCTCGGGTCCGACGAGGTTGGCCTCGGGGATCTCGACGTCGTCGAGGAACACCTCGCAGAAGTGCGCGTCGCCGAGCGCGTTGCGGATCGGCCGCACGTCGAGCCCCGGCGAGCGCATGTCGAGGAGGAAGTAGGAGATGCCCTTGCGCTTCGGGGCGTCGGGGTCGGTGCGCGCCAGGAGGAGGCACCAGTCGCTGTGCCGGGCGCCGCTCGCCCACAGCTTCTGGCCGTTGACCACGAAGTGGTCGCCGTCCCGGCGGGCCGTGGTGCGCAGGCTGGCGAGGTCCGAGCCCGCCTCGGGCTCGGAGAAGCCCTGGCACCAGATCTCGCCGTCGAGGATGGCGGGGAGGTGGCGCCGTCGCTGCGCGTCCGTGCCGGCGTGGAGCAGCGTCGAGGCCGCGTGGTGGATCGACACGAACGCCAGCACGAGCCGGGGCGCGTCGTGCGCGGCCAGCTCCTGGTAGAGCACGACCTGCTGGGCCGCGGACATGCCACCGCCCCACTCGGCGGGCCAGTGGGGCACCGCCCAGCCGGCGCCCCGCAGCTGCTGGAACCAGTCCTTCTGGAAGGCGACGAAGTCGTCCTCGGGCACGTCGGTCTGGGCGTCCCGCCACCCGGCGGGCACGTGCGCCCGGCACCACTCTCGGACCTCGGTCCGGAAGTCGTCGAGCTCGCTCACGAGAAGAGGCCGGCGAGCCCGTGGCGGCCGAGGTGATCGGTGAGGGCGGCGCGGGTGGCGGAGGGGCCGAGCGGCAGCCGGCGCAGGGGCTGGCTGGCACGCGACAGCCACGACAGCGCCGTCTCGTCGCAGAACCCGATGGCGCCGTGCAGCTGGTGGGTGATGCGGAACACGACCTCGGCCGCCTCGACGGCCGCCAGGCGCAGGGCCAGGGCGTCGGCGACCGCGTCGGGTCGCCCGCCGGCGACGCTCCACAGCGCGTACTTGGCGAGCTCCTCGAGCCCGACCCGCTCGACCTCCGCGTCGGTGAGCTGGAACTGGACGCCCTGGAACGAGGACAGCGGCTGGCCGAACTGGTGGCGCTCGCGCACGTAGTCGGCGGTCAGGTCGAGGGCGCGGTCGAGCTGGCCGAGAAGGGTCCAGCACGGCAGCACCAGCCCGAGGGCCACGTCGCCGGCGCCGTCGTCGTCGAGGGGTGCGAGGGCGAGCGGGACCGTCACGCCCGGCTTGCCGACGGGGGCCGTGTCGGGCTGCGGCGTGGCCCGGGTGCGCCGGCCGCCGAGGTCGACGCCGACCCACTGCAGCGGGAGGCCGGCGACCGCGTGCGCGATCGCGCTCGGGGACCCGTCGCCGGGCACCACGACGAGGGCGTCGGCGTCGACGTCGCGCGGGCGCGCCACCCGCTCGGCCACGGGATGGGGCACGGCCCACCAGCCGGCGCTGCGGCACAGCGCGGCCGCGGCCTCGAGCTCCTCGGCGCTGCCCCGGGGGTCGAGGTCCCAGGCCCCGAGGTCGGCGAGGACCTTGGCGGCGGCGTCCTCGCGGTCGGCCTCGCTCGCGCCGGCGAGGGCCAGCTCGTCGCCGCCCGCGGCCTCCAGCGCGCGGCGGGCGGTGTCGCCGAATTCGACGGCCTCGGGGCTGAGGTCGGTGTTCACGACGCCGCCAGCAGGGCTCGGGCCAGCAGGATCCGTTGCATCTCGATGCTGCCGGACGCCACGGTGGCCGACACCGAGTACCGGTGGTGGTCCTCGACTGCCCGGCGAAAGAGCGACGCGTGATCGTCGGATGGGAGCTCGGCGGCGATGTCCATGAGCACCTCCGCGCTCTCCTGGTCGAGGCGGGTGACGGCGATGCGGTAGGCGGCCGTGTCGCCCGGGCGCACCTGCCCGCTCTGCTGGGTGGCGATGACCCGGTAGGCGAGGAGCCGCGCCCGGCGGGCGTGGACCAGCATCCGGGACCAGCGGCTGCGCAGCTCGTCGGGCAGGCGGTCCCACGCGTCGCCGAGGGCGGCCGGCGCCCACTGGAGCAGCCGCTCGACGCGGGCGTAGCGGGCGATGCCGACCCGCTCGAAGGCCAGGACCTCCTGCACCACCTTCCACCCCTCGTCGACGGTGCCGAGGACGTCGGCCTCGGTCACCCAGACGTCGTCGAGGAACACCTCGTTGAGGTGGTGCGGCCCGAGCATGCACGGGATCGGCCGCACCTCGATGCCGGGGGCGTCCATCGGCACCAGGAACACGGTGATGCCCTGTTGCTTCTTCTCGCCCCGCGACGTGCGGGCGAGCAGGAAGCACCACTGCGCCATGGTGGCGTAGGAGGTCCAGATCTTCTGGCCGCTGACGCGCCACCCGTCGCCGTCTCGCCGGGCGGCCGTCTGCAGCGATGCCAGGTCGGATCCGGCGTCGGGCTCGCTGAACCCCTGGCACCAGATCACCTCGCCGGCGGCGATGGGCGGGAGGTGGAGGCGCTGCTGCTCCTCGGTCCCGTGGCGCATGAGCGCCGGGCCGACCCAGTTCACCCCCATGTACTGCGCGCCCCGCGGCTCGTGGTGGGCCCACATCTCCTCGCGCACCGCCGTCTGCTCCCAGGGCGAGGCGTTCCGGCCGCCGAACTCGGAGGGCCACGCCGCGCACAGCAGGCCCTCGGCGGCCAGCAGCCGGCAGAACGACTGGGCGACCTCGAGGTCGGCGGGGTCGTCGGTGAAGGCGCCGAGGTAGTCGGTCGGCACGTTGTCGGCGATGAGGCGCCGCAGCTGCGCACGCAGGTCGGCGACCTGCGGCCCCTGGTCGTAGTCGAGCACGGGTGCGGCTTCCCCTCGGGTCGTGCGCGGTCCCGCCGTTTGGACCGATCGGACCACATTCTTCTAACAGCTTGGTCACCGTGGCAAGGCGGCACCGAGGCTCCGGACTCCCGACCCGATCGCACCACCGTGCACCATCACGGGACCGTGCGTAAGGTGAGTGAGCCCTCATTCTGTTCGGTTGGTCGGGCGCCCGTCCACACGGCCCGGGGAGGCACCTGCGGTTGACCTCGGGGCGAGATCGGCGCAGGTCGTCGACCCTGGCCGGACGGTGATGCGAACGCTACTGTGAGAGCGCTTCCACGTGGAAGCGCTTCCACAGCTCAGCATGGAGGAGGGGCCATGAAGAGCGGCACTCGCATCCCGTGGCGACGAATGGCCTGCGTGGCCGCGGTCGCCCTGCTCGGCACGCTGGCGGTGGCACCGGCGTCGGCCACGCCGCCGTCGGGCGGCGACGACCTCTACGTCCCGCCCGCCCAGCTCGCCGCCCGCCTGCAGATCGCCCGCCTGACCGCCGAGGGAGACAGGGCGGCGGCGGCGCAGATCCGGGCCATGACCGAGACGCCACAGGCCGTCTGGTTCGAGGGCGGGACGCCCCGGTCGGTGGGTCAGGACGTCCGGCTCACGGTGACCCGGGCGGCGGCCCGGCGCACGATCCCGGTGCTGGTGACGTACAACATCCCGTTCCGCGACTGCGCTCAGTTCTCCGCCGGCGGCGCCACCACCCAGGCCGAGTACGAGGCCTGGATCGACGGGTTCGTGGCCGGCATCGGCGACCGCGAGGCGATCGTGATCCTCGAGCCCGACGGGCTCGGCATCATCCCGTGGTACGACCCCTACGGCGACGCCGACGGGTCGAACGCCCTCGAGTGGTGTCAGCCGGCCGAGGCCGACCCGGAGACGGCCGCCGCCGAGCGGTTCGCCATGCTCCGACATGCGGTCGACGCCCTCGCCGCCCTGCCGAACGTGACGACCTACCTCGACGGCACGCACAGCGCCTGGCTCGGAACGGGCGACATCGCTCACCGGCTCGCGCAGGCGGGCGTGGCGAACGCCGACGGATTCTTCCTCAACGTGTCCAACTACCAGCTCACGGCCAACAACGTGCAGTACGGCCGCTGGATCTCGTCGTGCCTGGCGTACGCCACCGAGGTGGTCGAGGGCGACTTCTTCAACTGCCCCAACCAGTACTGGAACGGGGGGCCGCTCCCGGCCAAGATCGCCGAGCTCCTCGGCGAGTGGACCGGGGTGGCGCTCGACCGCTTCGGCCAGTGGAGCGACGACAGCGACGTGCCCGAGCTCAACACCTCGGGGATCAACCTGCGCTACAGCACGATGCTCGGCGACGTCGAGCCGACGGCCCGCTACGTGATCGACACCAGCCGCAACGGGCAGGGGCCGTGGGCGCCACCCGCCTACCCCGACCCCCAGGACTGGTGCAACCCGCCCGATCGGGGCCTGGGCCTGCGGCCGACACTCGAGACCGGCGAACCGCTGCTCGACGCCTACCTGTGGGTCAAGACCCCGGGCGAATCGGACGGCGAGTGCACCCGCGGCCTCGGGCCCGCGGGCGAGACGGTCGACCCCGAGTGGGGGATCGTCGACCCCGGCGCCGGCGAGTGGTTCCCCCAGCAGGCGCTCGAACTGGCGGCGGAACGCCGACCCGCCGCTCTGATCGCAAGACGCTGGCGTGTCGGGCGCGCGGGGCGCACCCGACACGCTCGATCTCCGCGGCCCCGAGCCGAGGCGTGTGCACGGAACGACGCTGCTCGCCTCGGATCGCGTGGGCTGGCTCGCGCCGGGCCGCGAGCGCACGAATGCCGCCGTCAGACGCGGTGCGGGTCGCCCCGGCTCACCGCTGGGGCGCGTCATTCCACCGGCAGCTCGACCTCGACGGTGGCCGTGGCCATCTTCGCGTCGTCCTGGTTGCGCATCTCGACCTCGACCACGGCGAGGTGGACCCGCTTGCGCTCGACCCGGGTGTCGACGACCTCACCGCTGAGGAACGTGGCGTCGCCGGTCAGCGCCGGGTTGCGGTACTGGGCGCTGGAGTGCGTGATCGTGCCCCACTCGCCGGCCCACGCGGCCACGTAGTCGAGGATCCACGCCCCCATCGACGCCCCGTAGCCGTAGCCGCGGGGCATGCCGACGTGGCGGGCCCACCGGGGCTGCAGGTGGCCACGCGACGGCCCGTAGTAGGCGCCGTCGGTCAGCTCGGGGTTGACCCGCTCCATGCGGCGATCGCCCTCGAACCCGGCCATCTCCTTCGTGTAGCCGAGCTCCTCGGCCCGCACGGTGGTCGGGCCCTTGGCGGTGGCGCCCCAGGTGGTCATGGGGTAGGCCCGCCACTCGGTGGCGAACGACGCCAGGCTGTGGGGCCCGAGCACGTTCTCGGCGAGCACGTCGCCGGCGGCCACCGACGAGAACAGGCGCTTGCCGTGGCCGAGGCTCTGGATCTGGTCGATGAACGCCAGCTTGCGCTCCTCGAGCGCGGCCAGCTGCTCGTCGGTCCAGTCGGGCTCGCCGTCGCCCGCCGCCGCCGTCGCTCGCGGCCGCGTCGGCGCCGTTGGCACCGTCGGCGTCGCTGCCGAACATGTCCTTGTCCTTGGCCCCCTGCACGGGGTAGCGGATCGCCGTCGAGCGCTGCAGCGCGACCCGCTCGCCCTTCTGGTTGATGTAGAGGGTGTCGCCCCGCTGGAAGCACGTCGGGCCGGCGAACTTCGTGTCGGCCACCTTGTAGTCGTACGGCATGCGGTGGCAGACCAGCTTGTCGCCCGGCCGCACGCGGGGCCCGAAGAACCACCAGTCGTCGCCCCCGAAGATGAGGTGCGAGCCGGGGATCTTGCCCACCTGGGCCGGCGAGGCGCCGTGGCTGGTGTCGCAGGCGACGGTGAACGACAGGGGCGCCAGGATCTCGCCCCACCGGCTCTCGGCGGCCCACCGCTCGTCGTAGTGCAGCGGGTTGGGGTAGTGCATGGCCTGGACCCAGCGCCGGATGTCGTTGAGCGCCACCGGCTCCTTGAGCTCGCCCGGCCGCATGGGCACGCCCATGTACCGATCGAGGTCGGACACGTCGAGCGTGGGCTCGGTCATCTGGTCGGAGCTCATCGTTCTCCCTTGGCGGTCGCGACGCCGACGGCGGCGAGCCGGGTGTGCACCAGCTCGAGCAGGGCGTCGTCGCGGACCTTGGCGTCGCTGCTGGTCATGGGCATCTCGTCGTGGTCGAAGAACAGCACGTGCTTGGGCACCTTGTAGGCGGCGACCCGCTCGCGCAGGAACGCCCGGACGTCGTCGGCGGTGGCCGCCTCGCCGTCGCGCAGCACGATGCAGGCGACCACCGCCTGGTCGAGGCGGGCGTCGGGCACGCCGAGCACCCGGGACAGCTTCACCGGGCCGGCAGGCCCGCAGCGCCACCTCGACCTCGGCCGGCGAGACGTTGGCCCCGCCCGTCTTGATCATCTCGGTGCGGCGGCCCGACCAGTGGACGTTGCCGTCGGCGCTCACGTGGCCGGCGTCGCCGGTGTGGAAGAACCCGTCCTCGTCGAAGCACTCGTGCGGCGCCCGGCCCAGGTAGCCGAGCATGCGGGTGGCGCCGGACACGCACAGCTCGCCTTCCTCGTCGATGCCCAGCAGCTTCCCGGTGTCGGGGTCGATCACCCGGAGCTGCATGCCGGGGAGCAGGGCGCCGTGGCCGTCCTTGGCCCGCTCCCGCGGCGTGTCGGACGGGTGGGCGCTCACGAACGCGCACGTCTCGGACATGCCCCACCCCACCGGCATGATCCAGCCGGGATCGCCGTCGACGCGGGGATGGCGGGCGTAGGCGCCCTTGCCGTAGACGCAGCGCAGGGCGGACAGGTCGGTGGTCGCCCAGTCGGGGTGCTCGGCCAGCGCCGCCGTCTGGTGGGGGAGCGTGTAGGGCTCGGTCACCCGCTCGCGCGCCATGAGCGCCAGCGCGGTGGTGGGGTCGAAGGTCTCCTGGGCCACCCAGCACCCGCCGGCGGCCAGCGTGGCGCCCACCGCCGTGTTGAACCCGGCGGTCCAGAACAGCGGCAGGGCGCTGAACATGCGGGTGCCGGCGTGTCGCCCGAACACGCCCGCCTGCACCCAGCACTGGAGCGAGGGCGACCGGTGCGCGTGGAGGATGCCCTTGGGAGCGCTGGTCGTGCCCGACGAGAAGATCACGAGCGCGGGGTCGTCGGGCCTGATCGCCGCGGCGCGCTCGTCGAGCTCGTCGTCGGACACGGCGTCGCCGGCGGCCAGCAGCTCGTCCCACGACGCCTCGCCCAGCACCGCCACGTGCCGAAGGTGCGGTCGGTCCTCGGCGATGGCGGCCACGTCCTCGCCGAACCGGCGGGCCAGGAGGCGGGACTGGGTGAGCACCACCGTCGCCCGGCAGGTGTCCACCAGCTGGGCCAGCTCGGGGCGGGGCGAGAACGTCGACATCGGCGCGGCGACGGCGCCGGCCAGCGCGGCACCGAAGATGGCGGCCACCGCCTCGGGCCGGTTGCCCATGAGCACGCCGACCGCATCGCCGGGCTCGACCCCGGCGGCGAGGAGCGCCCGCCCGATGCGACGCGCCTCGGCCTCGAGCCGCTCGTAGGTCCACCGCACGGTCTCGCCGTCGCGCAGCGGGTCGTCGAGCACGACGGCCTCGTTCGGACCGAACCGGGCCGCGACCTCGCCCAGGAACCCGCCCATCGTGAGCGCGCCCACCCCGGCGGTGTCCGCCACGCGCGGGCCCTCGAACGTGGTCATCGCCCGGTCCTGTCGTGGCCCGTCATCGGCATCCATCCTGCCGTGCGAGGTGACTCGGGTGTTAGCTCCGCGCCGATCTGGTTACCGTGCGGGGCATGCGATTCGGACTCGATGTAGCGCAGCAGCGGATGCCGTGGGACGAGCTCGTCCGCCGGGTGCAGCTGGCGGAGGAGCTCGGCTTCGAGGGGGTGTGGGGCTTCGACCACTTCCAACCGATGTACGGCGAGGGTCCCGGCGAGACCTTCGAGGGCATGACGACGCTGGCCGCACTGGCGGGCGTCACGTCGCGCATCCGGCTCGGCCTGCTCGTCACCGGCGTGACCTACCGGCACCCGTCGGTGCTGGCGGCCCAGGCGGTGACCGTCGACCACGCGTCGCACGGCCGGCTCGACCTGTCGCTCGGCGCCGCCTGGTACGACAAGGAGCACCACGAGCTCGGCATCCCCTTCCCGCCCCTGGCCGAGCGCTACGCGCTGCTCGAGGACACCCTCGAGATCGTGAACCGCCTGTTCACCGGCGAGGTCGTGTCGTACGACGGGCAGGTGGTCTCGCTGAAGGATGCGCAGCTGCGACCGGTTCCGGTGCAGCAGCCCCGTCCGCCCATCTGGATCGGCGGCACCGGGCCCGAAGCGCACGCTCCCGCTCGTGGCGAAGTACGCCGACGTGTGGCACGGGTTCGGCTCGCCCAACTCGCTGGCCGAGGCCTCGGCGCGGGTGGACGAGCTGGCGGCCGAGGCGGGACGTGACCCGTCGTCGATCGTGCGGGCCGCCTCGCTGTCGCTCGACGACGCCGACCAGGCCCGCAAGTTCGCCGGCAAGTGGCGCGACGCCGGCTAGGAGCTACCTCGTGTGCGGCTGGCCCGGCGAGGGCGACGCCGCGGTCGAGCGGTTCGCCCGCGAGGTCATGCCCGACTTCGCCGACTGAGAGCGCCGAGCGCGGCGGCCGGGCGACGATCCCGATCACTCGCCGGTCTACGAACACGGCCACCCGACGGTGGAACCGCCAGGTTCCGTCGTCGTGGTGGAGCGTGTCGTGGTAGCGGCCCACGAGCTGGATCGCCCAGCCCGTCCTTGCCCAGCAGGATGAAGATCACGTCGCTGATCGCCTCGGCCTCGTCGTCGCTCCAGTCGGTGACGTGCGTGTTGAGCACGAGGTGGCGCTGCGGCCGCCGGGGCGCCCAGCCGGCGTAGGCGGTGCGCAGGGCGTCGTGGCCCTCGTGCGTGCCCATGCCGGGCAGGTCGATCAGCGCCGTCGGGGCAGAACGTGGCCACGACGTCGTCGGTGCGCCCGTCGTCGAGGGCCTGGGTGTACGCGGCGATGGTGGCGCGGACGCCCTCGGCGACGTCCGCGAAGGTCATGTCGCTCATCTCTGTTCCCTCTGTTCCCTCAGAAGCCGAGGTCGACGACGGGTCGCTCGAGCGGGTTCACGTTGACCTCGCCCAGGGCGGGGAGCAGCTGCTCGTAGGGGAGCCCGGCGAGGAAGCCGTCGACCGTCCGCTCGAAGTTGGCGATGCCGCCCTCGGCGTTCTCGGAGAAGCGCATGTACTCGAAGCCCCTGGCGTGCAGGCCCTTCTGCTGCCGCGGCAGGTTGGAGAAGTCCTGCTGGGGGATCGGCGGCACCCGGGGGTCGTCGCACTCCCACGTCTCGGGCGCGGTGGGCACGGGCGGCTCGTGGTCCTCGGGGAACCGGGTGAGCGACCAGATCTCCATCAGCGTCTCCTCGGGCCCGAGCGGCCGGAACCGGTACGACGAGGCGCTGCTGTACATCGGCAGCACGAAGAAGTGGGGGAAGCAGTAGCCCATCGGCTCGTTCATCCCCGTCGCCGCCAGCTCGTTGAGGTCGGGGATCGGGTGGCCCTGCTCGCGGTGCCAGCGCACGACGGCGTCGCTGAACGCACGCTCCCAGGTCTCGGTCGCCGCCCCGAACTCGGCGGGCAGCTCGATGTCGCGCATGCCCTCGGCGATCTGCACGTCGCTGGCGTGGACCATGCCGGCCATGCCCTCGCTCATCGTGTGCAGGTAGCGGATCTCGGCGTCGAGCCACGAGCGCGGGTCGAACGTCGCCGGGTCGCGCGGGGGAAGCGCCGCGGGTCCACCAGCTGCGGGTGGGCCTCGATGACGTGGTACTGCTCCATGAACGCCTCTTCGGCGAGCTTCCAGTTCACGGGCAGGCGGACGGCGACCCACCACTCGGGGTGCATCGACTCGAGCTGCCAGGCCTCCATGATCGTGGCGAACGGCTCGATGGACGGCCGCAGCGGCGGGGCGTCGTCGTCGAGGTTGATCCAGGCGCAGCCGCCCCACGTCTCGGCCCGCACCGGGCGGAGGTCGAGGTCGCCGGGCTGCAGGTTGTGCTCGGAGAACGAGCTGCGCTTCGAGACGAAGGTGTTCTTCCCGTCGGGCCCGTAGCACCACCCGTGGAACGGGCAGGTGAACCCGGTCTCGCACGTGCCCCGGGCCTCGGCGACCTTCACCCCGCGGTGGCGGCACGAGTTCTGGAAGGCGGTGACGCCCATGTCCTCGGTGCGCACCACGACGACCGACTGGTCGAGGATCGTGTACTCGACGTAGTCGTGGGGCCGGGGGATCTCTTCGAGCCGGCACGCCATCTGCCAGGTCCGCGACCACAGCTGATCGGCCTCGAGCTGGAAGAAGTCGGGGTCGTAGTAGCGCTCCTTGCGGCCCCGGTCGGGTAGCTCCATCGCGTACGGCACCGGCAGCACCGGCCGCTTGTGGTCCACGATCGCCACGCGACACCCCTCGCTTCCAGACGGTCTCGGCGAGAACTTATACTAACCGGTCGGTACAAGATCGATCTCGGTGTGCGCGAAGATGCGTCTCCAACGCCGCGACACCCACCACCGAAGTGGGCTCATGACAACCTCCTCCGAACCTCTCACCGCAGGCTCGCGCCGACCCGCCCCCGACGTCGACGTGCTCGTCGTCGGGGCCGGCATCACCGGCCTCTACCAGCTCTACCGGGCGCGCGAGGCCGGCTTCTCGGCGCAGCTCGTCGAGGCGGGCAGCGGCGTCGGCGGCACGTGGTACTGGAACCGCTATCCCGGCGCCCGCTTCGACTCCGAGAGCTACACCTACGGCTACCTGTTCTCGCGCGAGCTGTTCGACGAGTGGCAGTGGCAGGAGCACTTCGCCGCCCAGCCCGAGACCGAGCGCTACCTCAACCACGTGGTCGACCGGTTCGACCTGCGCCGCCACATCCGCTTCGACGTCCCCGGTCACGGCCGCCGTGTTCGACGAGGCGTCGGGCACGTGGGACGTGACGCTGGGCGACGGCACCTCCGACGACGGCACCTCCGCGGCGACCTCGGTGCGGGCGCGGTTCCTCGTCGCCGCCACCGGCGTGCTGTCGGTGCCGTACACGCCCGACGTGCCGGGGCGTGAGCTGTTCGGCGGCGTGCAGCACCACACGGGTCGGTGGCCGGCAACGCCGGTCGACTTCGCGGGCAAGCGGGTCGCCGTCGTCGGCACCTCGTCGAGCGGGGTGCAGGTGGTGCCCACGATCCTCGACGAGGTCGAGTCGATCACCGTGTACCAGCGCACCGCCAACTGGTGCACGCCGCTCGAACAACACGCCGATCACCCCCGACGAGCAGGCGCAGCTGCGGGCCGACTTCGAGGACCTCTGCGAGGTGCTCAACACGTCGATCAGCGGCTTCGCCCACCCGGTCAACATGCGCACCGCGTTCGAGGACGGCGAGGCCGAGCGGCAGGCCTTCTACGAGAAGATGTGGGCCAGCCCGGGCTTCATGAAGCTCACGAGCAACTACGCCGACCTGCTGTTCAACGAGGCGGCCAACGACGAGTGGTGCGAGTTCATCGCCGGCAAGATCCGCTCGATCGTGCAGGACCCGGCGGTGGCGGATCGCCTGATCCCCAGGGACCACCGGTTCGGCGAGAAGCGGCCGCCCTTCGTCGCGGGCTACTTCGAGGCGTTCAACGACCCCAAGGTGTCGCTGGTCGACCTGCGCGAGACGCCGATGGTGCGGCTGACCGAGACGGGCATCGAGACGACCGACGGCCTGCGCGAGTTCGACATCATCGTGTGGGCGACGGGCTTCGACTTCGGCACCGGTGCGCTGTCTGCGCATGGGCATCGAGGGCCGTGACGGCCTCGAGCTGACCGACGCACTGGGCGGACGGCCCGACGACGTTCCTCGGCCTGCAGACCCGCGGGCTTCCCGAACCTGTTCTTCCCGGGCGGCCCCCACGCGGCGGCCGGCAACAACCCCCGCTACAACGGCGACCAGGTCGACTTCGTGACCGACGATGCTGGTCGAGGCCCGCTCGGTCGGGGCGCCGACGTGGTCGAGGTCATCGCCGAGTCGGAGGAGCGCTGGACCCGGATGGTCGACAAGGGCGCGGCCAAGACCACGTTCGGCACGATCGGCCAGTACGTCGGCGGCAACATCCCCGGCAAGCCCAAGCGCTACCTGCTCAACACCGGCGGCCGCCCCAAGCTCTTCGAGATCATCGCCGCCACGAAGGCCGACGACTACGCGGCGTTCGAGCTGTCGCGGGCAGCGGGCACGAGCAATGCCTTGGCCCCAGATCGAGGCGCAGTCGCCGAGCTGTCTTGAGGCGGTGAGGGTCGCTGCGGCATCTGGGGCGTCCGGGGACCTGGCCCCGGTCGCGTCGGCAGGTCGCCGCCAATCTGTCCTCGCCGCCGCTCCCGCCTTCGGGACGTTCTAGCCATCCGATATCCGATCGGATATAATCCGTTCCGTGAACCCGGTCCGAGCGCTCCGGGCAGCAGCGAGGCTGACCCAACGAGAGCTCGCCGGGCGCGCGGGCACGTCGCAGCCGACGATCGCGGCGTACGAGTCCGGCAGAAAGAGCCCGACGCTCCGCACCCTCGAGCACCTGGCTGCGTCCGTGGGTCGAGATGCCGTGGTCACCCTCGTCCCGACGCTCACGCGCGAGGACCGCCGGAGCCTGTGGCTCCACCAGGCGATCGCCGCCAAGCTCGGCGACGACCCAGACGCAACCCTCCAACGCGCGCGACGCAACCTCGCCCGCATGTCGGCCGGTCACCCAGGTGCGGCGCCGCTCCTGCGCGAGTGGCAGCGCATCGTCCGCCGGCCGCTCCCCGACATCGTCGACGTGCTGCTCGACCCACGCCCGCACGCGCGCGACCTCCGGCAGGTCACGCCGTTCGCCGGCGTGCTGTCCGCTCGCGAGCGCTCCGAGGTCTATGCCTCGTTCCGGCAGTACGAAGGCAGGTCCGGATGAAGGCGGCCGAGTTCGACCATGCGATCCGGGCGGCGGGCGCGGTGCTCGGCGTCGACGAGATCATCGTGATCGGCAGCCAGGCCCTGCACGCAACGATTCCCGACCCGCTTCCACCCGAGGCTGCCCGGTCGGTCGAGGTCGACGTCGTTCCGTTGGACGACGCGGACGGCAGCCGCGCCGATCTGGTCGACGGCTCCATCGGCGAAGCCTCGATGTTCCACGACACGTTCGGCTACTACGCCCAAGGCGTGGGCGAGTCGACGGCGGTCCTTCCCGCCGGCTGGCGCGAGCGCCTCGTTCGGTACGAGTCACCTGCGACCAACGGGGTCGTCGCGTGGTGCCTCGAGCTGCACGACCTCTGGATCTCGAAGGCGATCGCCGGACGAGCGAAAGACCGTGAGTTCTGCGATGCGCTCCTCGCGAATGGACTCGTCGACCGGGAAGTACTGGCGGAACGGCTCGACACCGTTCCCGAGCTCGGCGCCACGGTGCTCGATCGGGTGCGGCACTGGATCGCCTGGCGTCGCTGACGAGATCACCTCACACGTGCAGCGCCGGTTTCAGTTCCATCAGTTCGGGACAACGGAAGCGGGTGCGGCGTGGCGCGGCAACGGACGGCCTGCTGCACATCTCCGAGGTGCGCAAGGCCGCTAGGACCGGCCGGCGACCAGCTCCTCCAGGGCGGCGCACCGCGCGGTGCGCCCAGGTCGGGGGCGAGGCGTTCGGCGAAGGCGCGGGTGCGGGACCGGAGTGCGTCGTCGGCGAGGGCGCGGTCGATCGCCGACGCCAGTCGCCGCGGGGGCCACCGCTTCGACACCTTGCGCCCGACGCCGTGGTACACCACCCGGGCGGCGTTGTCGGGCTGGTCGCGGCTGATCGGCGCGACCACGACCGGCACGCCGGCGGCGAGGGAGCGGACCACCGTGCCGTGCCCGCCGTGGGTCACCACCAGGTCGACGTGGGCGAGCACCGCCCCGTGCGGCGCCGATTCGACCACGTGCACGTCGGCCGGCACCCGCGCCAGCGGACGGGACCGCAGACCGGGCCCCGTGGTGACCAGCGCGTGGCAGCCGACCAGCCCGATGGCGTCGACCAGGCGCTGGAGCAGGTCCTCCTGCGCCATGTACGTGGTGCTGAGCGACAGCAGGACCGCAGGCCGGCCGTCGTCGGGCCACGGTGGATCCCACGCGGCCGGCCGTCGCTCGCCGGGCGGAACGGGGATGCCGCCGTAGACGGCCTGAGGATCGGGCGACGTCGGCGGGAAGTCGAAGGCTGCGCTGGTCAGGTACACGACGCGGTCGGCCCGCCGCACGCTCTCCTCCAGCGAGCGCACCGGATCCAGGCCCAGCTCGCGGCGCGTGTCGTTGAGCGTGCCCGTCCCCATCAGCGCGTCGGTGAGCCGATGCAGGAGACCGTCGCGCACCGCACCCGACGGGGCCGCGCATCGGGCGCAGCCCCGACCCAATCGGAGGCACGCCCGGGGTGCGGAGCATGGCCACGTTCGGCGCCACCGCCGCGGTGGGGAGGCCCGTCCGCTCCGCGCCGGCCGACGCGCCGGTCAGCAGCGCGTCGACGATCAGGGCATCGGGCGAGTACCGATCGACGGCATCGGTCAGGTCGGCCGCGTGCAGCGCCGCCGGGCCGAAGAACAGCAGCTCGCCCACCTGGCGCACCTGGGCCAGCGGGTTCCGCACCTCCCAGTCGCGGATGAGGGCGCGCTCGGCGTCGCGCGCCCGGGCCTGGGGGGCCCGCACCCACGGCGTGAAGCACGCGCCCGGCGGCCTCGGCCTCCTCGGCGACGGTGTCGTCGCTCAGCACGACCACCTCGTGGCCCCGGTCGACCAGCTCGGCGGCCAGTCCGAGCTCGGGCGGGATGGTGCCGCCCCCGTCCCACGTCGCCAGCAGGAACCGGCTCATCGCTCGGCCACCGCCTCGCACAGCTCCACCATGGCGGCCCGGGTCGGCCGGGCGCCCGAGGCCGCGGTCGAACCGGAGCAGCTTCCACGTGTAGACGTCGGTGGCCACGACCAGCAGATCCTCGAGTCGGGCGCGCCCCGCACCCCGCTGCCGGGCGAGCTGGGGGGCGAACGCCCACCGCACCCACTGCCGGTGACCTCGGCGACCGATGTCGAGCAGGTCGCCGAGGGCGGGGAAGCGGTGCTCCTGTCCGAGCATGTGCAGGAGCTGCCGACCCGACTCCTCGTAGTCGTCGGCGACGATGCGCACCGCGGCGGCGACGTCGCCCGGCTCCATCGCCCGGCGCTCCTCGTTGCGCTGGTCCTCGCTCCCGAAGGCGACGAGCGCCGCCAGGAGGGCGTCCTTGGTGCCGAAGTGACGGACGACGGTCGACAGCGACACGCCCGCCTCTGCCGCCACTCGGCGCATCGACAGCGCGTCGAACGCCTCGGTGGCGATGATCGTGGCGGCGGCCTCGAGGATCTGCCGCTCGGTGCCCTCGGGAGGGCGAGGGTGGGTGGCGGCTTCCGGTGTCATGGGCACAGTGTATCCATAGGTCGCCGACCAGCACCGCAGCAGCCTTGACACGGATACGGTGTATCCATCATTGTGTCGGATACACCGTATCCACACCCGCGGGTCGGGCGCCGACCCAGGACGAGGAGACCTCCCCCGTGACCCTGCTCCACCACCCCGAGACGACCGATACCGACACCGCTGCAACCCACGAGCGGCCGGTCGCCGCCCGGCCGCGCCGCGACTGGCAGCGCACCTCGCTCGCCGCCGGCGGCGTCCTGTTCGCCCTGGGCAACCTGCTCCACCCGCTCGAGCACACCGACGCCGCCTACGACTCCGCCACCTGGGAGGCGGCGCACCTGATCATCTTCTTCTCGCTGCCGATGCTCGTCCTCGGCCTGCCGGTGCTGCACCGTCGGCTGGCGACCCGCATCGACCGGCGGCTCGCCACGATCGCGGTGGCCGCCTCGGTCGTCGGGCTCATCGGCATCGCCCCGGGCACCATCATCGAGGCGTTCGTCGCCCCGACGATCGGCCACGACGCCATGACCGACCTCGAGTCGGGCGGGCTCGGCGCCGTCAACGCCCTCCTCGGGTCGGCCTACCTCGGCGGCACGCTCGCCCTCGGCTGGGCGGTCCGCAAGGCGGGGCTGCGGCCCCGGTGGGCCGGCCCTGCGCTCGCCGTCTCGGCGGTCGCGCTGCTGGCGATGATGGGCGCCAGCGGCCCGGCGGCCGGCGTGGTCATCATCGCGGCGACCGCGGTCTACGGCCTGACCCTGTCGGCACTGGCCGCCCGGTCCTGACCTCCGGACGAGGACGCGAGCAGCGACCCGCCCGCGGTCACCGAGCCGGGTCGGCCCGCGTGATCTCGGGCGGGGCCACGCCGGGTCCCACGGCGCGTGCCGCCGTGTGCAGGCGGCGGTCCCAGGTGGCCGACACTCAGGATCGGAGCGCCCCGCTCGCCCTCCGAGCGTCAGACCGTGGCGATCGGCGTGAGCGGGGAGCCGACGATGCCGGGGAGCCGCAGCGGGGGAGCGGTGAGCAGGAAGCGGCTGCGGTCGTGCTCGCGCAGCCAACCGGCCAGCTCGTGCAGGTACCACAGCTCGCCCAGCGGCACGCCGAGCTTGAACAGGCACAGGTGGTGGATCGGCAGGAACGAGTGGCGGCTCGGGTCGCGGTCCTTGCCGAGCAGGCCCTCGACCGCGTAGTTGTCGGCCACCAGCGCCGAGATCTGCGAGTCGGCGATCCAGTCGAGCAGCGCCTCGTCCTTGGCGTCGAGGTACGACGCCGTCGTGAAGATCTCCCGCGGGTCGGGGTCGCGGTCCCACTCGAGCACCTTGGTGGCGAAGCCGGTGTGGAGCAGCAGCATGTCGCCGGGCTCCACGACGACGCCGTCGGCGTCCATGATCTCCTGCAGCGTCGCCAGGTCGACGCCTCGCCACTCGTGGCCGAGGTGGTGGGCCAGGTCGACGAGCACGCCCCGCCCCTGCACGCCGTGGAACGCCATGTGCTCGAGGCCGAGGTGGCGGGCGAAGCTGCGATGGCGTCCGCCGTCGTCGGCGGCGTCGTCCCTCGGGCCGACCAGGTCGACGCCGGCGCGGTAGCCGTTGTAGTAGACGGCCTCCTCGACGCCGTCGCCGTCGGCGTCGAACTCGGCGCCGACGTGGGCGAGCGAGTCCCACTGGGTCGAGTACTGCAGCGAGAGCGTGACCACGTCGTCGGCCCACACGTCGACGTACTTGGGGTCGCCGAAGTCGGGCATCTCGCTCATGTGGACGTTGTAGAAGGTGGCCGGGTTGCCCTCCATGTCCTCGGTGGGGGCGACCACGGGCGGGGGCCGGCGCTGGTTGAGGACCGTGCCACCGGGGAAGTCGAGCGGCAGGCTCAGGCAGAAGCGAGATGCCGGCCTGGACCTCGCGGACCCCTTCGAGGACCTTCTCGGGTGTGACCAGGTTGATGCGGCCGAGCTCGTCGTCGTCGCCCCAGTCGCCCCAGGTCGAGCCCTCGGGGCGTTGCGTCCAGCGCTTCGTCATGTCGTCTCCCTCTCGGCCCGCAGGAGGCGGGCTGCTGCCGCCCCGCGTCGTTGAAATGTACCGACCGGTTGGCCTAATCTCGCAACTGCGTTCGCGCAGCCAGAGAACGGGTTTCTCGGCACGCCGGGCCACACGGGTGGTCCTGAGGCATCGGAGGTCGCAAGCGTATGACCGCAGAAGGACTTCGTCGTCTCGGCCGACGGGCACCTGCTCGAGCCCATCGACCTCTTCAAGACCCGCCTGCCGCAGCACCTGCGCCACCTGGCGGTGTGGGAGGAGGAGTTCGAGATCGAGCCCTTCGTCGAGGACGGCGCTCGGGTCTTCCGCAAGCTGCACACGCCCGGGTTCGAGGGCTGGACGGTCTCGCGCTACCGGCAGACGAGCGGGCGCACGCCCGAGGGCGACCCCGACATCATCCTCGAGGACATGGACACCGACGGGGTCGACGCCCAGGTGCTGCACCCGAACCTCTCGCAGTTCGGGCTCTTCACCGACCACCACGAGATGTCGATCGCCCACGCCCGCGTCTACAACGACTACGTCATGGAGCGGTTCACGCCGTACTTCCACCGGCTGGCCCCCACCGCCCCGATCCCCCTCACCGACATCGGCGACGCGGTCGCCGAGATCGAGCGGGTGGCGGCGGGCGGGTTCCGCGGGGTGCTGCTGCCCGCCACGGCGCCGATGCCCTACTACCGGCGCGACTACGACCCGGTGTGGGCGGCGATCCAGGCCTCGGGGATGAGCGTCTTCGTCCACACCCAGACGGGCGGCATCAAGATCGACGATCCCGAGGCGCTGACGCTGCGGGTCATGATGGAGAACGCCCAGCAGGTCAACCAGCCGATGACCGAGAAGGGCGCGGCCAAGCGGATGGTCACCCAGGCGGTCATGCAGCCGATCGTCCCGCAGACGCTCATCTGCCAGCTGATCGGGGGCGGCGTGCCCGAGCGCTTCCCCGACCTGCACTTCTCGCTCATCGAGTTCAACGCCTACTGGCTGTCGTCGCTCGTCGGCTCCATGGACAAGTGCTGGGTCACCGGCATCGGCCAGGACGCCGACTGGTGGATCGGGGTGTGGGACGACACCCGCCCCGACGACGACCAGCCCAACATGGCCCAGCTCTTCCGCCTCAACGAGAAGTGGCCGTACCCGCTCATGCCCAGCGAGTACGTGCAGCGCCAGTTCCACGTGTCGTTCCAGGACGATCCCGTGGCCGTCGCCTGCCGGCACATCACCGGGCTGTCGACCGTCGTGTGGGGCAACGACTACCCCCACGCCGAGGGCACGTTCCGGGGCAGCCAGGAGCTGCTCGGGTCGCTGATGGCCGGCGTGCCCGACGACGACCGCAAGGCCATGGTCGGCGGCACGCTGGGCGACCTGCTCGGGCTCGCCCCGGTGGGGGTCTGAGTCCGCTGAGCGAGTACCGCTTCGACGGGCGGGTCGCCGTCGTCACCGGCGCCGGGCGCGGCATCGGCCGGGCCTACGCACGCCTGCTGGCCGAGCGCGGCGCCAGCGTCGTCGTCAACGACCTCGGCGCCTCGACCGGCGGCACGGGCGCGGACGCCGGGCCGGCCGCCGAGGCCGTCGACGAGATCGTCGCCGCCGGCGGGACCGCCGTGGCCGACACCAACGACGTCTCGACCGTGGACGGCGCCCAGGCGCTGGTCGAGTCGCGCCGTCGAGCGGTTCGGGCGCATCGACGCCCTCGTGAACAACGCCGGCATCATCCGGTGGGCGGGCATGCCCGACGTCGACGAGGACAACCTGCAGCGACATCTCGCCGTCCACGTCGGCGGGTCGTTCAACACCGCCCGAGCGGCGTGGCCGCACATGGTCGCCCAGGGCTACGGCCGCATCGTGATGACCACGTCGGCCGGCGTCTTCGGGCTGCCGAACAACACCTCGTACGCCACGGCCAAGGGCGCCGTCATCGGGCTCACCCGCAGCCTGACCGTCGCCGGCGCCGAGCACGGCATCACGGTCAACTGCATCGCCCCGGGGGCCATGACCCGCATGGCCGGCCGCGGCGGCGACGAACCCACGCCCGAGATGTCGCCCGACCTCGTCGCGCCGATGGTCGCGCTCCTCGCCCACGAGGAGTGCCCGGTCAGCGGCGAGATCTACGCCGCCGGCTTCGGCCGGTTCGCCCGCATCTTCATCGCCATGACCCCGGGGTACGTCCACACCGGGTCGGCGCCCACGATCGAGGACGTCGCCGACCAGTGGGCCGCGATCAACGACGACCCCGGCTACACCATCCCGACCGACCTGCCCGACTGGTCGGCCACGTTCATGGCCCACCTGCAGTCGGGGAGCGGCTGAGCCCTGGCCAGGGTGGCCGCCGTCAGGCGGTCACCGGCGCCTCGCGGCGCAGGCGGGCGGCGTCGCGACCGGGGGGCAGGCCGAACTGGCGTCGGTACTCGCGGTTGAACTGCGAGGCGCTGTCGTAGCCCACCTGGTGGCCGACGGTGGCGACGTCGTCCAGGCCCGTCATCAGGAGCAGGCGCGAGCGGTGCAGACGGATCTGCTTCTGGAACTGCACGGGGGTCAGCGCGGTCACCGCGTGGAACTTCCGGTGGAAGGCCGACGTGCTCATGCCGCACGAGCGGGCGAGGTCGTCGACGCGGAACGGCTCGGCGTGGTGCTCGGTGATCCACCGGACGGCCCGGCTGATCTGGGTCACGCTGCTGTCGGCCAGCCCGAACTGGCGGACGGTCGCGCCCAGCGGTCCCGTGAGCAGCCGCCACACGATCTCGCGCTCGAGCATCGGCGCCAGCACGGGCCGGTCGCGGGGCGAGTCGAGCAGCACCAGCATGCGGATCACGGCGTCGAGCAGCTCGGGTCCGGCGGCGGCCACCCCGAGCGCGGGCGGCGCCGTCGTGGCGAGCATCCCCGACGCCGCCGGACCGGCCTCGAGCAGGACCGAGGCGATGGTCGAGGGGCGCAGGACGAGCCCGAACCCGAGCGCCGGCTCGCTCGGGCTCGCCTGCGAGTAGTGGCCGGTGACCGGCAGGTCGATCGAGGCGACGAGGTACTCGCCGGCCCGGTAGTCGTAGACGCGGTCGCCGATGGCCAGGCGCTTGGCGCCCTGGGCGATGAGCGCGAACACCGTGCCGGACGGCGACGTTCGTGGCTCGCCGATCGCGTCCGCCGAGGACAGCAGCACGCCGTCGATCGCCGTCGTCTCGTCGGGGCGGACGTGCCGGAGGATGAGCGTCCGCAGGTGCTCCATCTGGGCCGCGACGTCGCTCCGGGAGGAGCGGACGGAGTGCTCGTCGACGCGCGACATGAGCAGGAACGTACACCCACGACGCATGTCCGCAAGCAGACTACTCCGCTGGTCGAGGAGACATCGAGCAGGATCGTGCAAGAGATCGCCAGGTTCGCTCTCACGGTCGACCACCCCGGGCTGGTTCGCTCGCAGCATGACCTCTCACGCAGCAACCACCACCGAGATCGCCGTCGTCGTCGGAGGCAGCTCGGGCATCGGACAGGCCGCGGCCGTCCGCATCGCCGAGCGCGGCGCCGGCGTCGTGGTGACCTACAACAGCAACGCAGACGGGGCCAAGGACACCGTGTCCAGCATCGAGGCCATCGGCGGCCGAGCCGTCGCCCTCCCGCTGGACGTCGGCCGGAGCGCCTCGTTCCCCGACTTCGCCGACCAGCTGGCCCACGAGCTGGACGAGCGGTGGCAGCGGCCGACGTTCGACCACCTCGTCAACAACGCCGGCTTCGCCCAGATGGCGATGGTCGAGGACACGACCGAGGACCTGTTCGACGACCTCTACCGGGTCATCCTCAAGGGCCCCTTCTTCCTCACCCAGACGCTGCTGCCGCTGCTCGCCGACGGTGGAGCGATCGTCAACACCGCCAGCAACTCGGCGCTCCCGAACGGGCTGACCGCCGGCTACTCCGCCTACGCCTGCATGAAGGGCGGGCTGATCGTCCTCACCCGTTCACTGGCCAAGGAGCTGAGCACCCGCGGCATCCGCGTGAACGCGGTGTCGCCCGGACCGACGCGCACGCGGCTCGCGAACGACGCCTTCACGCACCACCCCGAGGTGATCCCGCCTCTCGCAGCGCAGACGGCGCTCGGCCGCATCGGCGAGGCCGACGACGTCGGCAAGGTCATCGCTGCGCTGCTGTCCGACGAGTGCGGCTGGATCACCGGCGAGAACATCGACGTGTCCGGCGGCTTCAACCTCTGACACCCACTCGGCCCGGCGGGGTCGGACGTGGCCAGGAGCGGCCAGCGATGAGTTCTGGCCGGTCGTAGCGTCCGACCTGCATGGCTGAGACCTCGCAGACCTTCAACACCACCCTGTGGTCGCCGGCGGCAACAACGTCGGCATCGTCGTGCCCGAGGACGTCGTGACGGCGTTCGGGCGGGGCAAGCGCGTGCCGGTCGTCGTCACGATCGACGGCGACTACCAGTACCGGAACACGATCGCCTCGATGGGCGGCCGGTTCCTGATCTCGTTCAACGCCGAGACCCGCAAGGTCACCGGTCGGGGTGCGGGCGACGAGGTCGAGGTCCGCCTCGACGTCGACGACGCGCCGCGGACCATCGACGTGCCGGACGACCTGGCCGCCGAGCTGGCGCAGGACGATGCCGCCAAGGCGGCGTGGGACGGGCTCAGCTTCAGCCGCCAGCGCGCCCACGCCGAGTCCGTCACGGGCGCCAAGGCGGCAGACACTCGGGCCCGGCGTGTCGCCAAGGTGCTCGACGACCTGCGCAGCTGATCGACCACGAGCCGATCGGGGAGCGGTCAGCCGAGCCTCTGGCCGTACACGTGGTCGACCGTCATCGTCATGAGCACCCGGCGGTCGGCCACCATCACCGACCGGTACTCGTCCCAGTCCGGGTGCTCGCCGGCGGCGAGGCGGTAGTAGTCGACGAGCGCCTCGACCTCGGGGCCGTCGGGGTCCGTTCCCGGCCCGACGAGCGTCGCCGTGCCCTCGGCGGTGGCCCACGCCCGGCCGTCGCCGCTCGTGACCTCGAGCGTCGCTCGCGGGTCCCGGCGCAGGTTGGCCGTCTTGGCCCGTCCCTCGGTCATCGACACGTAGATGACGCCGGCCGCCCGGTCGTAGAACGGCATGACCGGCGAGAGCTGGGGTCGGCCGTCGGCCTTGATCGTGGCGAGGACGCCGAGCGAGCTGTCGGCGAGGAGCGAGCGGGGGTCGAAGGGCGTGGCTGTCATGTCCAGAGTCAAGTCGCGACCCGGCCGTCGTTGTTCCCGGTGTACCGGTGCCGCCGACCTGCGTCGCCGGTACGTTCATGGCCGACCTGCGCCCAACGAGCGGTGCTGGGTCGCGTCAGGGCCTGCACACCCGACGACGGGTGTATGGAACCGGTCGTGCCGTGCGTGGAGGGGGAGTGATGGGCCACACCTCGACGTCGCGCGAGCAACCGGGCTTCCGGACCGGGCGACAACTTCGCGTCGTTCTACGAGGCCGAGGTGGTGCGCCAGGTGCGCAGCGCGACGCTGATCCTCGGCTCGCGGCAGGCGGCCCAGGACGTGGTCCACGACGCTTCGCGGAGATCTGCAGAGGTGGGCCGGGATCTCGGAGCCCGGCCCGTACTGCAGCGGGCGGTGGTCAACCGGTGCCGTGACGCGCAGCGTCGGCGGGCCGTCGCCCGACGCCACCGCAGCATGTTCCGGGCCCGAGGATGTCCCCGCGGTCGACGCCCCGCTGTACGACGCCCTCGCCAGGCTGCCGTTCAAGCACCGGGCGGCGGTCGTGCTCCGCTACTACCTCGGGCTCACCGAGCTCGAGATCGCGGCCCACCTCGACTGCCCACCCGGCTCGGGCGGCCCGTGGATCCGCCGCGGCCTCGACCGACTGGCGACCGAGCTGCGCCTGCCCCCGGAGGAGCCGATGACCAGCCACGAGACCGCCATCGCCGGCCGACTGCGCGCCGCCGCCGACCGCATCGACGTCGACAGCGACGCCAGCCGAGTGACGGAATCCGGCCCGTCGACCGATGTCGGACAACCACCCTTCCGCCGGCGCCGTGTGCTGGCCGGTCTGGCGATCGCGGCGAGCGTCGCGGCGGCGGTCATCGCCGTTCGGTCGGTGCCGGACGACGGGACCGTGCGCACGGGCCCGCCGGACGTCACCGCGCCTGCGCCGGGCGGCGGACCAACGGAGCCCTCGTACGCGGCCCACGTCGCGTCGCCTCCCGACTGGTTCGGCGAGCCCCGGGGCGGCGACAGCGACGGAGGCCATCGACCGGTCGATGGGTGAGCATGGCGATCGGGCGCGAGGCCGCCGCACGATCGTCCAGCCCATCCAGATCTCGGTCTTCGACGGGCGCTACCTGCTGCTGGACGGGGCGGAGACCGTGACCATCGACGGCACCCCTCGCCGATCGGTCCGCTCCGAGGGGTGGCAGGCCCTCGCCACCGACGGCACGCCGACCGTCGTGGTCAGCGGCTTCGCCGACGAGCGCACGCTCGCGGCGCGTGCTCGACGCCGTCGAGGTGACCGATCCGTCGGGAGACTTCTCCCTGCGGCTTCGGAGTCGTCCCGATGGCTACTCCGAGGTCGTGTCCCCACGGGTGCTGGGCCCGGATCCGCCGATGCGGCCCGTGCTGGGCGGCAGGCCGTCAACACGGGATCAACGTGGTGTCCGACTGGACCGACCCGCTGCTCGCTGCGGTGGGAGCGGCGCGGCCTCACGGCGGTCGACGTCGACGGTGGGACGGGCTGGACCGGCCGTCGCCACGGCCAACCCCTCCGGACCGCTGCGCTTCCTCGTGTGGTCGCCCCGCCCCGGGGTCGTCTTCGAGATCACGGCCCACGCCATGAAGCAGCTCGGTGGCCGACCTCGTCGAGCTCGCCCGAGGCCACGTCTGCGATCGATGATCGACGAGTGGGAACGGATCTACGGCGACTGATCCCGCGGGCTGGACCCCGCCCGCCTGGACTACTCGTCGAGCAGGCCCGGCTGCTCCCCGACGATCCAGTCGAACAGCGGCTGTGCCTGGAACCAACCGGTGCCGGAGCCCCCGACCTGCGCCGCGGTCTTCTCGGCCTGGTCGGGGTCGATGAGCACCGGGCTGCCCGCCGCCTCGGCGAGGAGCTGCACCTGGCAGGTGCGCTCCATGGTGACGAACCACCAGGCCGCCTCGTCGACGCTGCGCCCGACGGTGAGGATGCCGTGGTTGGCCAGGATGGCGGCCTTGCAGTCGCCGAGGGCGTCGGCGATGCGCTTGCCCTCCTCGATCTCGAACACGGCGCCGGTGTAGTCGTCGAAGACGGCGTGGTCGCCGTAGAAGGCGCAGGCGTCCTGCGTGAGCGGGTCGAGGGGGCGGCGCAGCGTCGACCACGCCTTGCCGTGCGAGGGAGTGGCTGTGGGCGGCCGCCACCACCTCGGGGCGGGCGGCGTGGATCTGCGAGTGGATCACGAACGCCGCCTTGTTCAGCGGCCAGTCGCCCTCGACGACCTCGCCCTCGTGGTTGACGAGCAGCAGGTCCTTCACCCGGATGTGCTTGAAGTTCATGCCGAGCGGGTTGACCCAGAAGTGGTCGGTCAGCTCGGGATCGCGGGCGGTGATGTGGCCGGCGGTGCCCTCGTCGAAGCCGAAGGCCCCGAAGATCCGGAAGGCGGCGGCGAGGCGCTGCTTGCGGTGCCGGCGCTCGTCCTCGACGTTGGCGAACTTCGGGAACTTGTGCGGGCTCCGGTCGCTCCCCATGGGCGCAGCGTATCTGCGGTTGTACCGGTCGGTCCAATATGATCGGCGCATGGACTTCTCGCTCACCGAAGCCGAACGCGATCTCGTGGGGCTGTGCCGGGACTTCGCGCAGAAGGAGATCGCGACGCGGGCTCCGGTCGCCTGGGAGGAGGCGCGGTGCCCGACCGACCTGCTGCGCGAGATGGGCGAGCTGGGGCTGCTCGGCATGCTCGTCCCCGAGGAGTGGGGCGGCATCGGGATGTCCACCGTGGGCTTCGTGGCCGCGATGGAGCAGATCGGGCTGGCCGACCAGTCGGTGGCCGCGGCGTGGCAGGCGCACGTGACCATCGGGTCGCTGCCGCTGTACCTGTTCGGCACCGACGCCCAGCGTGAGCGCTGGCTGCGGCCGCTGGCCGAGGGTCGCGTGCTCGGCGCGTTCGGGCTGACCGAGCCCGACGCCGGCTCCGACGCCCGGGGCATCTCGACCCGGGCCGAGCCGAAGGACGGCGGCTGGCTCGTCAACGGGCGCAAGACGTTCATCTCGAACGCCGGCACCGACATGTCGTTCGGCGTGACGCTGCTCGCCCGCACGCCGTCGGGCTCCGGGGGCCCCGCGCTACGGCAGCTTCGTCGTCGAGAAGGACACGCCCGGCTTCACCATGGGCCAGAAGATGCGGGGCATCGGCTGGAAGGGCCTCGACACGCGTGAGCTCTACTTCGACGACGTGTGGGTGCCCGACCAGCACCTGGTCGGCGACCCCGAGATGGGGCTCGGGCAGTTCCTGAAGACGCTCGAGGTCGGGCGCATCTCGATCGCCGCCCTGTCGCTCAGCCTGACCCAGGCCGTGCTCGACCTGGCCACCGACTACGCCAAGCAGCGCAAGCAGTTCGGCCAGCCGATCTCGTCGTTCCAGGCCGTCCAGTTCAAGCTGGCCGACATCGCCACCGAGCTCGAGGCGGCCCGCTGGCTCACCTACCGCGCCGCCCACCTGCGCGACACCGGCCAGCCGTTCCGCAAGGAGGCGGCGATGGCCAAGCTCAAGGCCAGCCGGCTCGCCGCGTGGGCGGCGTCCGAGGCCGTGCAGATCCATGGCGGCGTCGGCTACATGCTCGAGTCACCGGTGGCCCGCTTCTACTGCGACTCGAAGGTCCTCGAGATCGGCGAGGGCACCAACGAGATCCAGCACCTGGTCATCGCACGCGAGCTGGGCTGTTAGCCGTCACTCGCTGCTGGACGCGGCCCAGAGGTTGACGCCGGCGTCGGTGGCGTACTGGTCGATGGTGTCGAGCTCGTCGTCGCTGAACGTGAGGTTCTCCAGTGCGGCCAGGTTGGCCTCCAGCTGGGCGACGCTGCTCGCCCCGATGACGAGCGAGGTCATCCGCGGGTCACGGAGAGCCCAGGCCAGGGCCATCTGGGCGAGGCTCTGCCCGCGCTGCGCGGCCAATGCGGTGAGCGCCCGAACCTGGGCCAGTCGATCCTCGGTGATCATGTCGCGGCTCAGGGCACCGCCGGTGGCGACCCGCGAGTCGGCCGGGATGCCATCGAGGTACCTGTCGGTGAGCATGCCCTGCGCGAGTGGCGAGAAGGCGATGCACCCGGCCCCGGCCGCCTCCAGGGTGTCGAGCAGCCGGTCGTCTTCGATCCAGCGGTTGACCATCGAGTAGGACGGCTGGTGGATCAGCAGTGGCACGCCGTCGTCGGCGAGCAGCCGGGCCGCCTCGGTCGTGCGCGCCGACGAGTAGGACGAGATCCCGACGTACAGCGCCTTGCCCTGGTGCACGGCGGTCGCCAGTGCCGCCATCGTCTCCTCCAGCGGGCGTGTCGGGGTCGAAGCGGTGGGAGTAGAAGATGTCGACGTAGTCGAGACCCATGCGCCGCAGGGACTGGTCGAGGGAGGCGAGCAGGTACTTGCGGGAGCCGCCCTCGCCGTACGGGCCGGGCCACATGTCGTAGCCCGCCTTCGTCGAGATCACGAGCTCGTCGCGGTACGGCGCGAAGTCGGTGGCCAACAGCCTCCCGAAGTTCTCCTCCGCGGCGCCGTACGGGGGGCCGTAGTTGTTGGCGAGATCGAAGTGCGTCACGCCCAGGTCGAAGGCGCGCCGGCAGATCGCCTGCTGCGTGGCGAACGGCCGGTCGGTCCCGAAGTTGTGCCACAACCCCAGCGAGATCGGCGGCAGCATCAGTCCGCTGCGCCCGCAGCGGCGGTAGGACATGGTCTGGTAGCGGTCGGCCGCGGGGACGTAGGTCACGGTGGTCAGCCTAGGAAGCAGGCGACGCCCTGTTCTGCCGCTCGTTGTCCGTGGCAACGAGCGGCGGAAACGTCGTGCGGAACGGCGCATCGGCGTGGTCCGAGCGGCGTCCGGACGGACCGCCGGGCGTCGTCACTCGCCGCCGGCGAGGCGTTGGACGATCTCGTCCTCGAGGGCGAGGTTGCCGTACGTGGGCACGCCGGCCGTCTCGTAGGTGAGGTGGAGCGTGCCGTTGGGGTAGGTGGCCGACGCGGTCAGGCGCAGCGCGGTGGGCGCGGCACCGCTGCCGAAGACCTTCTTGCCGCTGCCCAGCACCAGTGGGTACTGCCACAGGTTCAACCGGTCGACGAGGCCGAGGCCCAGCAGCGACTGCACCAGGTCGAGGCTGCCGATGACGTGGATCTCGTCGTGGCGGTCCTTGAGGGCCGTGATGCTGTCGGCGAGATCGCCGGTGAGAAGCGTCGAGCCCTGCCAGGCGAGCGGGTCGGCCAGCGAGCGGCTGGCGACGTACTTGGGCACGTCGTTGAGCAGGCGGGTGAAGGGGATCTCGTCCGGGGCCTTGGGCCAGTAGCCGGCGAAGATCTCGTAGGTCTTCCGGCCGAGCAGCAGCGCGTTCATCGTGCGTGCGCCCTCGAACATGTCCGCGCCGGACTGCTCGTCCAGCAGCGGCGCCTGCCACCCGCCGTGCGCGAACCCGTTCTCACGATCCTCGTCCGGCTCTCCCGGCGCCTGAGCGACTCCGTCCAGTGTCACGAACTCGGTCACGATGAGCTGTCCCATGGCGTCCTCTCCCGTTGCGCGGTTCGTCACGGTGCAGACGTCCTCGCCGACTCGGACTCATCGACCCGGGAAGGGCGGGTCGAGCGACGTGCGTTGGTGATCATGCGGGGCACGGTACGGAGGGCGGCACGGGAGCGCTTCTCCTCCCTTGCTCGACCACGCCGGCGACATACGGTGCGGGCATGACCGCTGCGACCGACGCCACCATCACGGGCATCCACCACTTCTCGCCGACGGTGAGCGACGTCGAGGCGAGCGCGGCCTGGTACGAGCGGGTGTTCTCGATGATCCGGGTGCCGATCACCTTCGCCCACCACGAGCGCGAGGAGACCGGCTACGCGGTGATGCTGATCGAACCCGCGTCCGGCCTGGGCATCGGGCTCCACCACAACACCGCCAACCGGGGCGAGGCGTTCGACGAGGCCCGCACCGGGCTCGACCACATCGGGTTCAACGTTCCCACCCGCGAGACGCTCGACGCCTGGGTGACCAAGCTCGACAGTCTGGGCATCGAGCACTCGGGCATCCGTGACCTCACCGACCCGGTCCCGTTCTCGACGCTGGTCTTCCGCGATCCCGACAACATCCAGCTCGAGTTCATCCACACGCCCTGACCAGGGCCGCCTCTTCGTCGGTTCGATCGACACGGTGACCGCCTTCGCGCCGATCGGTTAGCGGCGCCTTGGCGGCGCGGCCGTCCCCTCCATCACGTCAGCGAGAGGCGCATCCTGCTGACATGCTGCAGGGGACCGCCGCCACGAGGTCCACGCCGAACTGCGCGAGCACGCCGATGGCGCCACCGGCGCAAATGGTCAGGTTCCGCGAGTTCGAGTGTGCGGGAGGACGGAGGCAGGACAGATGGTCAAGGATCCGCTGGCCCACGTGCCGATCCCAGCAGTCGGGGCGCCCGTCCCGGTCCAACTGCCCGCCTCCCTCCCTCTCCCTGCGACCAGTGCGCAGGTCGCGCAGTTCGTCGCCTACCGTGCGGCTGCTTGCGTCGGGGCGGACTACGCCAACCTCGCGCTGCTGGACGACGCCCAGACCGGGCTGCGCCTGTTCCACGACTCCTTCCTGGACCGCGACATCGCCGGTCGCTACACCGCTGTTGCGGTGGACGCCGCCTACCCGATCGCGGCGGCGGTACGTGAGCAGCGTCTCGTGCTGCTCCCCGACCTCGAGTCGTACCGTGCGCAGTTCCCCGACATCGTGCCGGACACGATCGCGGCCGGCGTCCGGGCGTCCGCGTCTCTGCCCCTCCACCGCGCGGACGGCACCGTGCTGGGGGCTCTCGCGTTCGCATGGACCGAGGCGACCCCGTTCACCCCGAAGCTGGAGGCTGCGCTGCGAGCCGTGGGCGTCCTCTGCGTCGAGACCGTCGAACGGGCGGAGCGCTACGACGCCGACCACGAGCTCGTCGTCGCCATGCAGCATCGTCTCCTCGGTGACCTGCCGGCGCTGCCCGGGATCGAGACCGCGGCCCGCTACCTCCCCGCCACCGCGTCCTTGGCCGTCGGCGGAGACTGGTACGAAGGACTGCTGCTCGGGACGACCCGGATGGCGCTGGTCGTGGGCGACATCACCGGTCACGGAATCGCCGCCGCGGCCGACATGGCGCTGGTGCGCGGGATGGTCAGCGCGCTCCTCCACTCCGGCGTGGCGACGTCGGACGTGTTCTCCGAGCTGTCCGCCGTCCTCGGCCAACGCAGAGGGCTCCTCCTCGCCACTGCCGCACTGGCCATCGTCGACATCGAGCACGAGACGGTCACGTTCGCCACCGCCGGTCACCCCCCGCCGCTGCTGCGCCTGCCCGATGGCGAGGTCCGTCGCCTGGACTCGGCCAACTCACCGATGATCGGCGCGCCCCGCACGCGTCGGGGTGCAGACATCGCGCCGTTCCCGCGGGGCTCCAGGCTCGTGATGTACACCGACGGCCTGGTGGAGCGGCGGGATCGCCCGGTCGATGACGGCATCGATCTCGCGATGTCGCGCATCCACGGGATCGCGGACGACGCGACCGGCGTCGACATCGTCGACGGGCTGATCGGCGAGCTCATCGGCGACCACGTCGCCGAGGACGACCTCGCCCTGCTCGTGATCCACCACACCGGCCCGTGAGCGTCACGCCCTCCCCGCGAATCGAGCGCGCGCGTACCGTGAGGTGCTCGACGCCTGACCCCGCGTGGCTCAGGTGTCGTCGTGGGCGAGCGATGCAGGACAGCTCGCGGTGGGCGTCGACCTGGGCGAGCAGGTCGTTGGCCTTCTGCTCGAACGTCTCGACGGCATCGGCTCCGGCGGCCCAGCGCAGCGGCGGCTCGTCCTGGCTCGCCAAGCGGCACGAGGGCAGCAGCGAGCTTGGCGGGGTCGCCGCCCTGCTTGCCGTTCATGTCTGTTCCAGGCCGCGACGGTGTCTCGGGTGCTTCTCGGCGTAGTCGTCGATCGAGGGCTCGGGCGTAGTTCGTCGACTCGGCGGTGAGCAGTTCGGTGCGGAAGAAGCCGGGCTCGACGAGCATCGTGCGGATGCCGAACGGTGCGACCTCGGGGGTCAGCGACTCGATCCAGCCCTCGACGCCGAACTTGGAGGCGGCATAGGCGGAGCAGAACTCCTGCCCGACGATGCCGGCGGTCGAGGAGATCGCCACGACGAGTCCGCGAGCGCTGGCGCACGCATGACAGGCAGCACGGCGCGGGTGACGTTCATCGGGCCGAACAAGTTGGTCTCGATCTGGGCCCGGAAGTCCTCCGGGGTGATCTCCTCGAAGAACCCGGCGTAGAAGTTGCCGGCGTTGTTGACCAGCACGTCGATGCGTCCGAAGCGCTCGACGGCGGCGGCGACGGCCGCTTCGGCGGCGGCGGGGTCGGTGACGTCGAGCTCGACGGCGAGCAGGTCGTCGGCCTCGCCGACGGCCTCGGTGACGGCGTCGGCGTTGCGGGCGGTGGCGACGACCGTGTGGCCGGCGGCGAGCGCCGCGTGGGCGATGTCGACGCCCATGCCACGGCCGGCACCGGTGACGAACCAGACCTTCTCGTCAGTCATGCGACCACACTTCCCTCGGGTGAGCAGCGTTCGGGACGCCCGCGGATCGGCGGCGCCCCACCCACTGAACTCGCTGCCTCGTGGAGGTGGAAGACCCTGACGAGAGGGGTACTGACAGGGTCCCCCAGGTAGGCCGGAGGGCTGGTGGCGGACGCGACCGCGCTGTCGAGCCGTTGCCGAGCGACGTGTGGCGACGGGCGCGTCAGCGGCGGGAGAGCAGGGCGAGCAGCTTGAGGATCGAGATGTAGAGCCAGACGAGCGTGACCATCAGCCCGAAGCCGAGGTACCACTCCAGCTCCTTCGGTGCACCCGCCTGCACGCCCGCCTCGATGGTCCCGAAGTCGAGCACCAGGCTGAGCGCGGCCAGCACGATGGCGATGAGCGTGACGACGAGGCCGATGGTGCGGAAGCTGTCGCTGTAGAGCCATCCCCAGTCGAAGATCGCCAGCACGAACACGAACAGGTACAGCAGGAGCGAGCCCGCCCATCCCGGCGATGACGGCGAACGCCATCTTCTGGGTCGGCTTGACGATGCGGGTGAGGTACAGGACCAGCGACGCCACGAACACGCACACGGTCGAGAGGATCGCCGCGCCCACGATCCCTTCGGTCTGCGCGTCGAACGACGCGGAGATGGCGCCGAGGCAGAACCCCTCGCAGACGGCGTAGAGGATGCCGAGCAGCGCGGCACGGCTCGGCTGTGCCGCGATGAAGATGGCGAGGAAGAGGGCGGCGAAGCTGGCGAGCCAGAACCCGCCGGGGATGGTCACCGTCGTGTTGGCGTACCCGCTCCCGAGATCGGCGGACGTCGGTTGGACGGAGGCGGCCCAGCCCCAGGCGCCGCCCGCCACGAGCACGGCCAGCAGGATCAGCGTCTTGATGCCGACGCCCGCCACCGTCATCGAGCGTGTCGCGGACGCGGTGAGGTGGGTCTCGACGAACTTCTCGCTCAGCGCGGGATTGCCCGAACCGAGTCGCGTCGGTCCCGTCGCCGTCTGTGTCATGCGCCCTCCAGCCCCGAGTGGTCGGACGGATCCTCGCACAGCGCGACGTCGCGTGCCGTCACCGTGACCGCAGGTGACCGGCCCCGGCGCCCTTGGCCCCAGACCGTCGTCGTCAGACAGCGGCGAGCCGCCGGATGGCCGCGGCGATGTCCTCGCGGTCCGGGAGCCAGGCGCGTTCCAGCGGCGGCGCATAGGGCGGGGGAGTCGGGGCCGCGCCGATGCGTTCGATGGGGGCGTCGAGGTCCCAGAACGCCTCGCGGGTGACCACCGCGGCGATCTCGGCGCCGATGCCGAAGGGGACCACGGCCTCGTGGGCGATCAGGAGGCGGCTGGTCTTGGCCACCGACTCCAACACAGGCGCCATGTCCAAGGGCGCCACCGTCCGGAGGTCGATGACTTCGACCGAGATGCCCTCAGCAGCCGACGTCTCGGCCGCGGCGACCGCCTCGTGGACCATGCGGCTCACGGAGACCACGGTGACGTCCGTTCCCGGGTGGACGACCGCCGACCGGCCGATGGGGACGAGGTGGTCGGCCGGGGGCTGGGGGCCCTTCATGCCGTAGAGCAGGCGGTTCTCGATGAACACCACCGGGTTCGGGTCCTGGATGGCGGCGCGCAGCAGGCCGTAGGTGTCGGCCGGCGTCGAGGGCATCACGACGGAGAGACCGGGGATGTGCGCCAGCAGCGCCTCGAGGCTCTGGCTGTGCTGGCTGCCCGACGAGCGGCCGGCGCCGAACTGGGTGCGCACGGTCAGGCCCATGCGGGCGGCGCCGCCGGTCATGAACGGCAGCTTCGCCGCCTGGTTGAGCAGCTGGTCGAAGCAGACGCCGAGGAAGTCGAGGTACATCACCTCCACGACCGGGCGCATGCCCGCCATGGCCGCACCGACGCCGAGACCCAGGATCGCCGTCTCGGAGATCGGCGTGTCGCGCACCCGGTCGCCGAACTGGTCGTGCAGTCCCCGCATGAGGCCGAAGACGTTCCCGCCCGCGCCGACGTCGATGCCGGCGACGAACACCCGGTCATCCGCCGAGAGCTCCGCTTCGAGGGCGGTGCGGACGGCGTCCATCGTGCGGAACACCGGGGCGTCGGCGGGCAGCGGTGCCGGCTCGGGCACGGAAGGACGGGCACGGACGACGAAGTCGCCCAGCGTCGACACCGCAGGCTCCTCGAGCCGGCGGGCCGCCTCGACCGCGCCGTCGAGCTCGTCGGCCACCGTCGACTCGAGGGCCTTGATCTCGTCGTCGGTGATGCCGGCCTCGCGCAGGCGACGCTCGTGGGCGGGCAGGGGGTCGCGGCCCTCCCACTCCTTCACCTCCTCGGGTGAGCGGTAGCGCTCGGGGTCGCCTTCGTAGTGGCCGTGCCAGCGGTACGTCGCCGCCTCGACGACGACGGGACCGGTCCCCAGGCGGACCGACGCCACGACGTCGGCCATGACCCCTGCCGTCGCCACGACGTCGTTGCCGTCGACCCCGACCCACTCGAGGCCGTAGCCGCCCGCCCGCTGCTCCAACGTCGCCACGTGCTGGGTCGACGCGGGCGAGAACTCGGCGTAGCCGTTGTTCTCGCAGAAGAAGACCACCGGCAGCTTCCACACGGCGGCCAGGTTCACGGCCTCGTGGAACGCCCCCTGCGCCGGCGCGCCGTCGCCGAAGAACGCCACGGCCACGCCACCGTCGCCCCGCAGCTGGGCGGCGGCGGCCGCGCCTCCTGCGATCGGGATGCCCGCCGCCACGATGCCGTTGGCGCCGAAGATCCCGATCTTCGGGTCGGCGATGTGCATCGAGCCGCCGCGGCCGCGGTTCGTTCCCCCGTCGCGCCCCATCAGCTCGGCGAACATGCCGAGCGGGTCGAGGCCCTTGGCCAGGCAGTGCCCGTGGCCCCGGTGCGTCGACGTGATGACGTCGGTGGGCCGCAGCGGCCAGCACGCTCCCACGGCGGCCGCCTCCTGCCCGATCGACAGGTGCACGAAGCCGGGCACCTCGCCGTCGCGGTACAGCGCGCTGACCCGCTGCTCGAACCCCCGGATCACCAGCATCCGCCGGTGCATCTCGACCAGCTCGGCGGGCGAGAAGGCGGGGGGTGACGTGCGGTCGGTGCTCACGAACTGTGTACTGTACTGGTCGGTACAACGAGCGAAAGTGCGATGCCGCCTGATGAGCGCTTCATGACCGCGCCGATCGACATCCCCGACTCGTTCCCCGACCCCGGCGCGGTCAGGGGAAGCGCGTCGTGATCACAGGCGCGGGGCGCGGGCTCGGGTCGCTGCTCGCCCACGCCTTCTCGCACGCCGGGGCCTCCGTGGCGCTGGTCGCCCGCACGGAGAACGAGCTGAAGGCGCTCGCCGAGGACCTGCCCGGGCCGTCCCTCGTGGTCAGCGGCGACGTCACCGACGAGGACTTCAACGAGGCCGTCGCCGATGCCGCGGTCGCCGAGTGGGGCGGCCTCGACGTGTGGATCTCGAACGCCGGCATCTCGCCGATCGTCGCCGGTCCCCGCCAGACCGACGCCTCGGTGTGGCGGCGGGTGCTCGACGTGAACCTCACGGGCGCCTTCCTCGGCGCCCGCGCCGCCGCCCGGGTGATGGTGGACGGCGGCCGCCTCATCTTCACGGGCTCGGTGCTGGGGGAACGCCCCCGCAAGGGCCTGGCCGCCTACAGCGCGTCGAAGGCCGCGCTGGTCGGCATGGCCAAGGCCCTCGCGCTCGACCTGGCGCCCGCGGGGATCACGGTGAACGTCGTCGCCCCCGGGTGGTTCGACTCCCCGCTGGCCGACGCGTGGAAGACGAACGCCGAGCTGTCGGCGGTGATCACCGGGCACACCGCCCAGCGGCGCTGGGGCGCCACCACCGACCTGGCCGGCGCCTACCAGTTCCTGGCCTCCGATGCCTCGGCCTTCATCACGGGGACCGTGCTCAGCGTCGACGGCGGGTACCTGCTCGTATGACCGCGGCTTCCGCGCATCAGCGTCGGGTCGTGGTCGTCACCGGGGCCGGCGGTGCGCTCGGCGCCGCGATCTCCCGCCGGATCGCGGGCGAGCCGGCGACCGATCTCGTGCTCAGCGACGTCAGCGCGCCCTCGCTCGACGCGACCGTCGCCGGGCTCGGAGGCACCACCGGCACGGTCGAGACCGCCCTCGCCGACGTGGGCGACGAGGACCAGGTCAAGGCCGTGGTCGACCTCGCCGTCGAGCGCTTCGGCCGCGTCGACGTGCTGATCAGCAACGCCGGCGTGCTCTCGCCCAACGGGCGCATCCACAACCTGACGACCGAGGACTGGGAGCGAGCCTTCCGCATCAACGTCCTGGGCGCGGTCAACGGCATCAAGGCGGCGGTGCCGGTCATGCGCGGCGCAGAGGTCGGGCTCGATCGTGCTGACCGCGTCGATCTCGGGGCTCACCGCCTGGTCGCACGCCGCGCCGTACTGCGCCACCAAGGCCGCGGTGATCCAGCTCGCCAAGGTGGGCGCGGTGGAATACGCCCGCGACGGCATCCGGGTGAACTGCGTGTGCCCGGGGACGTTCCGCTCGGCGATCCACGACGATCTTCCGCCCGAGGCGCTCGACACGATCGAGGCCCGGCACCCGTTGGGGCTCGGCGCGGCCGCCGACCTCGTGGGCGCCTACTCGTACCTGGCGAGCGACGACTCCCGCTGGACCACCGGCTCGGCCATGGTGGTCGACGGGGGCTACTCGGCGCCCTGAGCGCCGGAGGCTCGCTGACCAGCTGGGGGCGGACGCCATCCGACGGTTGGCTCGGCGCCATGAATCCCCCGGATGAAGATCTCGGCGAAGGGCTTGGCCACGTCGCGGGCCGTCAGGCGCTCGCCCGGCCGCAGCCAGAGGTACGTGTAGTTGTGCATGCCGAGCCACGCCCGGGCCGTGAGCCACGGGTCGAGGTCGCGGAAGTCACCCGACACGACGCCGTCCCGCAGGACGGCTTCGACCCGGCGCTCGTACTGCTGGCGCCGCTCCCGGAACGTGGCCGCCCGCTCGCCGGTGAGCGCCGGGAACTCGTGCAGGAACACCCAGACGTGGTCGGGGTAGCGGTGGATCACGTCGAGCAGCTCGTCGCCGAGCATCTCGAGCTGGGCGGGCGGCGATCCCCCCGCGTCGGCGACGCGGTCGGCGCCCCGCAGCACCTCGTCCATCACCCGGTCGTGGATGGCGGCGAGCAGCCCTTCCTTCGACCCGATGTAGTGGTAGAGCGCGCCCTTTCCGAGGTCGTTGGCGTCGCACAGCTCGTTGAGGCCGGTGGCGTGGTACCCCTGACGGGCGAACAGCCGCGCCGACGTGTCGACGATCGCCTCGCGGCGGGCCTGCCACTTGGGGTTGCGTCGAGAGACGTCGGTCGCATCCGCTCGCGGCATGCGGGCACGCTACCGGGCGGCGGCTGGCACCAGAGGTATATAGGGTGACTGGTCGGTACAAAACTGGGATCGGCAAGAGGGGCAGGTCACGCTCGTGACGGTCGAACAGACTCCCGTCGAACAGACGAGGCAGGCGGACGTGAACTGGTTCGCCGTGCTCGCCCACCACGCGACCCGCGCGCCCGACAAGGCGATGACGGTGTTCGAGGGCGAGACCACGACGTACGGCCAGATGGCCAACCGGGCGGCGGCCCTGGCGGCCGGACTGCACGAGCGCGGCGTGCGGCGCGGCGACGTCGTCGGCCTCCTCTCGTACAACTGCCCCGAGTTCCTCGAGACGCTGTTCGCCGCCAACTACCTCGGTGCGATCGCCATGCCGATCAACTGGCGGCTGGCCGCGCCCGAGGTGCGCTACATCCTCGATCACTCCGAGGCGAAGGCGCTGGTGTGCGACGAGGCGCTCGTCCCCCTCGCCGACGAGGCGACGAAGGGCATGGAGGCGACCCTGCTGCGGGCGTGCGTGGCGCAGCCCGCACCCGAGGGGTGGACGGCCCTCGCCGACCTCCGCCTCGATCCCGGCGATCTCGCCCCCGCCACCACGGCCGGCGACGACGTCCACCGCCTGATGTACACGTCGGGCACGACCGGGCACCCCAAGGGCGTCATGCTCACCCACGCCAACCTGGCGTGGAAGAACCTGGCCCACATCGTCGAGTTCGGCTTCACGAGCGCAGACCTGGGGCTCGCGTGCGGGCCGCTCTACCACGTCGGTGCGCTCGACCTGACGACCACCTCGCTGATCGCCGCCGGCGCGACGGTCATCGTCCACCGGGCGTTCGACGCGGCCGCGGTGGTCGACGAGCTCGAACGGTCGCGGGTGAGCACGGTGTGGCTGGCGCCGGCGATGGTCAACGCCATCATGGCGCTGCCCGACGTCGACCAGCGTGACCTGTCGTCGGTGCGGGTCATCATCAACGGCGGCGAGAAGATGCCGATCCCGCTGATCGAACGCATCCAGCGCACGTTCCCGTCGGCATGGTTCGCCGACGCCTACGGCCTCACCGAGACGGTCTCGGGCGACACCTTCCTCGACCGCGACAGCATCATCGCCAAGCTGGGCAGCGTCGGGCGCCCGTGCCTGCACCTCGAGCTCGACATCTGGGACGAGGAGGGGAACACGGTGCCCGCGGGGGAGCGGGGCGAGATCGTGCTGCGCGGGCCCAAGGTCTTCAAGGGGTACTGGCGCGACCCCGAGGCGACCGCCAAGGCGTTCGCCGGCGGCTGGTTCCACACGGGCGACATCGGCGTCCGCGACGAGGACGGCTACCTGTTCATCGTCGACCGCCTGAAGGACATGATCGTGTCGGGCGGCGAGAACATCGCCGGCTCCGAGGTCGAGCGCGTGCTCTACGAGCACGAGACCGTGCTCGAGGTGGCCGTGGTGGCCCGGCCCGACGAGCGGTGGGGCGAGGTCCCGGTGGCGTTCGTCGCCCTGCGCCCGGGCGCGACCACGACCGCCGACGAGCTGGTCGAGCACTGCCGCGCCCGCCTGGCCAAGTACAAGGTGCCCAAGGGCGTCACCTTCATCGAGGCCCTCCCCCGCAACCCGTCGGGCAAGGTGCTCAAGCGCGAGCTCCGGACCCGGGTCGACGATGGCGCAGGCGATGGCTGAGAGGCCGAGCGCCGGGGCGTTCGCCGCGGCCCAACCGTCCGCGATTTGGCGGTCGACCACCAGCTCACCTGCGAGGCCTCCAGAGAGAACCGTCGCCCGGGTGTTCGACCGGGCGCTGGCCGACGACCCCGATCGCGAGGCCCTGGTCACCCGCGCCCACCGCCTCAGCTACGCCGAGCTCGACCGCCTGGCCGACCGGGCCGCCCACGCCCTCGCCGACCTCGGCGTCGGCACCGGTGACCGGGTGGCGGCGTGCCTGCCCAACGAGGCCGACGTGGTCGTGGCCTTCCACGGGGCCATGCGCCTCGGGGCGGTCTGGGTCGGCGTCAACCGGGCCCTGGCCCCGCCCGAGAAGCGCTGGCAGCTCGCCGACTGCGGCGCCTCGCTGCTGCTCACCGACGACGCGCTCGACGACGCCGGCGTGCCCGTGGTCGACGTCGACGCGTGGCGGGCAGCGCTCGACGCCGCGGCCGACGGTCCGGTCGGCGTCGACGTCGACCCGTACGCCCCGGCGGGCATCGCCTACACCAGCGGCACCACCGGTCGCCCCAAGGGCGCGGTGCACAGCCAGCACAACCTGCTGCTGCCCGGCGCCGTGCTGGTCGAGAGCCGGGGCTACGGGCCCGAGCTGCGCAAGGGCGACTGCTTCCCGTTCACGATCCTCAACATGGCCGTGCTGACCACGCTGCTGGTGTCGCAGGCCGGCGGGACCTCGATCGTGATGGACCGCATCGACGCCGAGGGCGTGGCCGAGTGGATCCGGCGCGAGCGGGTCACCACCTGGAACGGGCCGCCCGCCCTGCTCTACAGCCTGGCCCACCGCGACGACATCGACCCGTCCGACCTCGCCAGCCTCGACGAGGTGTGGACCGGCGGCGCCGATTGCCCCGAGGCCATCCGCTCGGCGTTCGCGGCCAAGTTCGGGCTGCGGGTGCTGGCCACCTACGGGCTGTCCGAGGCCCCGACGGTGGTGGCGATCGACGGCCGGGCCGGCGACGACCACGTGGCCGGAGGGTCGGGCCGCCCGCTGCCGCACCTGGCCGTGCGCATCGCCGGCGACGACGGTGCGACCCTGCCCGCCGGCGAGGCGGGCGAGATCTGCATCGGGCCGGCCGACGACCGGTACCGCACGATGCTCGGCTACTGGCGAGCGCCCCGACGCCACCGCCGAGACGCTCGCCGGCGGCGAGCTGCACACCGGCGACATCGGGCTCCTCGACGAGACCGGCCGCCTGCACGTCCGCGACCGCAAGAGCCTGGTCATCCTCCGCGGCGGGGCCAACGTGTACCCCGCCGAGGTCGAGCGGGTCCTGCTCGACCACCCGGACGTCGACGCCGGTGCGGTGCTCGGCGTGCCCGACGAGCGCCTGGGCGAGCGGGTGGCGGCCGTGGTCGAGGCCGCCGCCGGGACCGAGGTCGACGTCGACGACGTGCGGGCCCACCTGCTCGCCAACCTGGCCAGGTACAAGGTGCCCGAGCAGATCACGGTGGTCGCCGCCCTCCCGCGCAACGCCATGGGCAAGATCGTGCGCACCGAGCTGCCGGCCCTGGTCGACCCCGCGGGCTCGGCGGGCCCGGCGGGCTGATTCCGGCGACCGTTCCTGCGACCGTTCCTGCGACAGATCTCGCGTGCCAGAGCAACGCTGGCGTCGCAAGAACGGTCGCAACAACGGTCGCAACAACGGCGCAGGGTCGCTGGATCGGTTCAGTCGAAGAGGGCGAGGCCCCGGATCTCGACGCTCGCCCGCGTCGGTGTGCCCGGCGGGCACGTCGGGTCGGTGAACGCGGTGTGGGCGACCCGGTGCGGCCGCGCCGCGTCGCTGTCGTGCGTCGCGAACACCAGCACCTCGTCGGGTGTCATGTCCCGGAACCAGCACCAGCGGTGCCCCGGGTTGTGCGTGTACCCCGTCGTGGCGAACTCGAGCTCGCCACCGCCGCCGCGGATCTCGGTGACGGCCATGACCGGCACGCCGTCGCCGGGGCCGATCGTGCGGGCGTCGCAGACGGCGAGCGGGTGGTCCTGCGGCGGCGGGGTCGTCGAGCGCCACATGTTGAACAGCGCCCAACGCTCGGCGTCGGCCAGGTCGACCCCGAGGACGCCCCGCGCGTACCCGACGGCGAGGTCGAGGCCCGAGTCGTCGGTGACATCCGCGTGGGGATAGCGAGCCGGACGGGCGTTCTTGAGTCCCGACAGCTTGTCGGTGGCGCTCTCGCCGTAGCGCTTCTTGCCGCCGCCGAGCATGACGACCGTGGCGGCACCGGTGACCGCGGCCAGCAGATCGGTCATCTCGTCCATGTAGCGCTGGTCGACGGCCGGGTCTTCCTCGATGGCGTCGAAGTCGGGCACGGCGCTCGTGTGCGGGACGAGCACGAAGCCCTCGCGGTCCAGCGACGTGTCGACGCCGCGGACGTCGTGGATCCACACCTCGCGACCGGGCACGGTCTGCATGGTCGAGCGGCCCTCGTCCTCGGTCACGAACGTGAGCGGCGCGGCGCCGTCGGGAGGAGGGTTGCGGACGTAGTTGACGTCCGCGCGGACGCGCCGTCGGGCGTCCTTGTCCGTGATCGCCACGTCAGCCCCTCCCTCGGCGCCGACCCTACGCCGTCACAGCTCGGTCCTGCCGAGCTGGCGCGCCGCCTCGGGGACGTAGGTCTCGGGGGCGAACGGGCCGCTGTCGACCGACGACAGCTCGATCTCGGGGAGCACGACGTTCGGCGGCAGCGTGTCGAGCCAGACGACCGCGGCCGCCACCTCGTCGACCCCGAGCGTGCGCATGGGGAACCGCACGTCGTCCAGCATCGGGGTCGCCACCGGACCGGTGGTCACGACGTGCACCGCGATGCCGTCGCGCTCCACCTCCTTGCCCAGCGCGCCGGCGAAGGCGTTGAGCCCCGCCTTCGACGCCGAGTACGCGGACCGTCCGGGCTGGGGCGCGTGGGAGGACGACGACGACAGGAACACGAACCGCCCGCCCGGGCGCATGGCGGGCAGGGCGACGTTGGCCACCACGAACGCCGAGGTCAGGTTGGTGCGCACCACCGCCTCGAAGCCGTCGAGCGTCTCCTTGCGCACGAACGTGCCGTCCATCACACCGGCGGCGTGCACGACGAGGTCGACGGCGCCGGCCTCGGCCACGACCGCGGCGAACTGGTCGGGGACCGCGCTGTCGGCCGCCGCCCACCGGGCGCCGATCGCCTCGGCCGCCTCGCGCAGCGGCTCCGGGCGGCGGGCGGTCAGCACCACGTCGTAGCCGGACGCGGCCAGTCGCCGGCCCACCTCGCGGCCGATCCCGCTGCTGCCGCCGGAGACGACGGCGACCCGCGCCTGTCCCGATGTTCCGGTCACGGGGAGCTCCTCTGCTGTGGGCCGAACCGCTCGGTCAGGATCTGGGCCAGACGGCGCCGGTCCACCTTGCCCGAGTCGAGCTGGGGCAGGTCGGCCTGGCTGGCGAACACGGCGACGTGGCGGGGCACCTTGTAGGCGGCGAGCTCGGTGCGCAGCCGCTCGCGTACCTCGTCCGCCGGGAGCGACGCGCCGGGGCTCAGCGCGACGGCGGCCACCACGTCCTGGCCGCGGTCGGGGTGGTCGATGCCCGTGACGATGGCCAGGGCCACCTCGGGTTGCTCCTCGAGCGCGGCCTCGACCTCGCGGGGGGTGACGTTCATGCCCGAGGTCTTGACCACGTCGCCCAGGCGGCCGGCGAAGAACAGGTGGCCGTCGGGGTCGAAGTGGCCGGCGTCGCCGGTGCGGTACCAGCCGTCGGCGGTGAAGGTGTCGGACCGCTCGCGCTTGTGCAGGCCCAGCATCACCGAATAGCCCCGCACCCACACCTCGCCGACCTGTCCGGCCGGGACGTCCGCGAGGGTGTCGGGATCGACGACGCGGTGCTCGACGCCCGGGACGGGGCGGCCGAAGCTGCCCTCCTTGTCGGGAGGGAGCGGCACGTCCTCGAAGAACGTGTGCGGCCCCAGTGTCTCGGACATGCCGAGCGACGTGGCCCGCGGGCCCGGCGGCCGTCGATCGCCCGGTGCCGGGAGCGCGGTCGCGGCACCCGAGCGGATCGAGGACAGATCGCGCTCGTGCCAGCTCGGGTGGTCGGCCAGCGCCTTGCCCATGTGGGGCCAGCCCAGGACCTGTGTCACCCGCTCGCGCTCGAGCAGCGCGAGCGTGGCTCCCGGCTCGAACCGCTCCTCGAAGACGAGGGAGGCCCCGGCGTGCATGGCGGCCACGAGGGAGAACGAGAGGCCGCCGACCCAGAACAGCGGCATCGGGGTGTAGATGACGTCGTCGGGGCGCAGGTCGCGCAGCTGGTTCAGGTTGTGGGCGTGCCGGACGGTCGCCCCGTGCGTGTGGACGACCGCCTTGGGATCGGCCGTGCTCCCCGACGAGAACACCAGGATCATCGGGTCGGCCGGATGGACCTCGGCCTCGACCGCGTCGAGGATCTCGTCGGGGACCGCCGCACCCCGGGCGGCGAGATCGTCCACCGCGCCGCACCACTGTCGGTCGGAACGGTCGCTCGAGCTGCCCGACCTCCAGGCCCACACCGACCGCAGGTAGGGGTGCGACTCGAGGAGCAGGTGCTCGTGGCGCTGGTCCACGAGGCCGGGCGCGGCCGCCTCGAGGCGGGCGAGGTAGTCGTGGCCGAGGTGGGACCCGACGGTGAGCAGGTGGGCGACGTCACCGTGTCGGAGGAAGCGCCCGAGCTCGCGGGTCTGGCCATACGTGTTGAGCAGCGCGACCAGCGCCCCGATGCGGGTGGCGGCCAGCCAGGCGACGACCCAGTCGGGCCCGTTGGGGGCGAGCAGCCCGACGTGGGTCGACTTGCCGACGCCCGACGCCAGCAGGCCCTTGGCCAGGGCTGCGGAGCGGGCGTCGGCGTCGGCGTAGGTCAGGCGCTCGTCGCCGAGCACCACGAAGGGCGCATCGCCCCACCGCTCGGCACAGCGACGGGTCAGCTCGCCGCTGGTCGGCCGGAACGCGGGGAAGCTCTCGGATCGCCCCATGGATCAGATGGCCGCGGCCACGGGGCGGGCATGGGAGACCTGGACGTCGATGTGCCGTCTGCGCACGGCAATCCCCTCGTCGAGTGCATGGTCGATGGTCGGACACGTCGCCGACCGCACCGGACGGGCGGGCACGTCGGCTCCGGATGTGACTCAAACGTTAGAAACCCTATACGCTCGGCGGTGGCCCCCACCAGACGACGGTGCGCGCGGGGAGCCGGTTCGGGAACCCGTCGGGAGGAGGCATCCGTGGAGCTCGATGTGACCGAGGAACAGGCGTTCTTCGTCGACACGACCCGCAGGTTCCTGGCGGCCGAGTGCGGGATTCAGGCCGTCCGGAGCCTCGCCGACGATCCCGCCGGCTACGACCCCGCGGTCTGGGTGCGGGGCGCGCAGCTCGGCTGGACGTCGCTGCTGGTGCCCGAGGCCGACGGGGGTGGCTCGTTCTCCGAGCACGGCGTGCTCGACCTGGTGCTGGTGGCCGAGGAGATGGGTCGCGTCGTCGCCCCCGGACCGCTCGTGCCCGTCAACGTGGTGGCCGGCGCCCTCGGCCGGACCGGCTCGTCCGAGCAGAAGGCCGAGGTGCTGCCCGGCTTGCTCGGCGGCGAGCGCATCGCGGCCTGGTGCGGCGCCCGGCCGGTCAGCGGCCGACCCGACGGAGGCGGCTTCGTGCTCTCGGGCACCTGCTCGCCGGTCGAGGCCGGCGCCCAGGCCGACCACCTGCTCGTCGCCGTCGAGCACGACGGCGGCCTCAGCCAGGTCCTCGTCCCGGCCGGGGTGGCGGGCCTGTCGGTGACTCCGATGTCAGGTCTCGACCTCGTCCGCCGCTTCGCCGAGGTGCGCTTCGACGACGTCGTCGTCCCGGCCGGCGCCGTCGTCGGCCCCGTGGGAGAGGCCGCAGCCGAGATCGAGCACGCCCTCCAGGTGGCGTGCACGCTGCAGTGCGCCGAGACCACCGGCATCATGGACACGGTCTTCACCACGACGGTCGAGTACCTGGGCGACCGGTACTCCTTCGGGCGGGCGCTGGCGTCGTACCAGGCCCTCAAGCACCGCATCGCCGACGACAAGGTCACCCTCGAGGCGTGCCACGGCATCGCCACCGCCGCGGCCCGGGCGGTGGCCACCGCGCAGCCCGACGCCGGCCTGACGGTCAGCGCGGCCAAAGCCTGGGTGGGACCCCGGGCGACCGAGATGATCCAGGACTGCGTCCAGCTGCACGGCGGCATCGGCGTCACCTGGGAGCACGACCTGCACCTCTACCTCCGCCGAGCCACCGTGAACCGGGCCACGTACGGCACGCCCGAGGAGCATGCCGACCGGGTGGCCGCCAGCAAGCTGGGAGACGGCCAGCGATCGAGCTACCCCAGGACACCGTCGGAACCGTGGCGCCGGGCGACGTCGAGCCGGTCGAGGAGTTCCGGGCCCGGGTCCGGGCGTGGGTGCCCGACAACCTGTCGGCCGAGCCCGACGGTGCCGTCGAGCGCACCGACGAGCGCTGGACCCACGAGCGAGGGCTGCAGCGGCGGCTGTGGGACGGCGGGTTCGCCGGCATCCGCGTGCCGAAGGAGTACGGCGGGCTGGGCCTCACCGAGGAGCACCGGCGTGCGTTCAACGAGGAGACGGCCGGCTACGACCTCCCGTTCTCGCTCAACGTCCCGACCTTCGGGATCCTGCTCGCCACGCTGCTGGACGCGGGCACCCACGAGCAGAAGCTGCGCCACGTCCCTGCCATCCTCCGGGGCGAGGAGCTGTGGGTGCAGTTCCTGTCCGAGCCGAGCGGTGGCTCCGACCTGGCCGGCTGCCTGACCCGGGCCGACCGCGACGGCGACGTGTTCGTGCTCAACGGCTCGAAGATCTGGTCGTCGGGCGCCTACTCGGCGGACTACGCCATGTGCCTGGCTCGCACCAACTGGGACGTGCCCAAGCACCGGGGCCTCACGATGTTCATCGTGGAGATCCACCAGCCCGGCGTGACGGTCGAGCAGATCCGCCAGACCGACGGGTCCACCGAGTTCTGCCAGGAGTTCTTCGACGACGTGCCGATTCCGGCGGTGGACGTGGTCGGCGACGTCGACGACGGCTGGTCGATCGCCAACCGGCTGCTGGTCCACGAGAGGATGGCGGTCGGCGGCGGTTCGCCCTACACCGCCGGGCGGACCTCGAAGCACGAGGTGGGCGACGACGAGAGCGAGCTCGTCGACCTGATCCGGCGCCGGGGCCTCGAACACGACCGCCACGCGCGCCTGCTGCTGGCCGAGGCCAGCGTGGGGACCATGGTGGGTGCTGCGCTGGTCGAGCGCATCACCGGGGGCATGGCCACCGGCGCCCTCCCGGGTGCCGCGGGCTCGCTCATGAAGCTGTACGGCGCCGAGAACGTCATCCGCCGGGCCGAGATCGGCCTCGAGCTGGCCGGCGACGACGCGGTCGCCTGGCCGGCGGACACCGACACGGTGGGCGCCCACCTCGGCCGGCACAGCCTGGGCCGCCAGGGCGCCGCCCTCGGTGGTGGCTCCAACGAGATCCAGCGCAACATCATCAGCGAGCGGCTGCTCGGGATGCCCCGGGAGGCCGCGGCCGACCGGGACATCGCCTACCGGGACGTCCGCCGCAGCGGCAATCGCTAACCCTCGCAGTCCATCCGAAACCCCCGGGGAGCTCCGACGATGACCACCTTCAACGCGTTCGTCCTCACCAAGGACGACGACGGCCAGCAGCACCTGGACTGGACGAGCGTCGACGAGTCCGACCTCATGGACGGCGACGTCACCGTCGACGTCTCGCACTCCACGATGAACTACAAGGACGGCCTGGCGCTCACCGGCTCGTCGCCCGTCGTGCGGCGCTGGCCGATGATCCCCGGGATCGACTTCGTGGGGACGGTCGTCGACTCGTCCCACGACGGCATCGCGGCCGGCGACACGGTCGTCCTGAACGGCTGGGGCGTCGGCGAGACCCACCTCGGCGGGTACGCCGAGCGGGCCCGGGTGCCAGGGGAGTGGCTGGTGCCGTTGCCCGAGGCGTTCACGTCGGCGCAGTCGATGGCCATCGGGACCGCCGGCTACGCCGCGGCGCTGTGCGTGCTGGCCCTCGAGCGCAACGGCGTCACACCCGACGACGGGCCCGTCCTGGTCACCGGGGCGAGCGGTGGGGTGGGCAGCGTGGCCGTGGCCCTGCTGGCCGCCGCCGGGTTCGAGGTCCTCGCCTCCACGGGCAAGGCCGACGAGGCCGGCTACCTGAAGGACCTCGGCGCCAGCGAGGTCGTCGACCGGGCCACCCTGTCCGAGCCCGGCCGCCCGATGGGCAAGGAGCGCTGGGGCGGGGCCGTCGACTCGGTGGGCAGCCACACGCTGGCCAACGTGCTGGCCGGCACCCGCTATGGCGGGACGGTCGCCGCCTGCGGGCTGGCCCAGGGCATGGATCTGCCGGGGTCGGTGGCGCCGTTCATCCTCCGAGGCGTGTCCCTGGCCGGCGTCGACAGCGTGATGGCCCCCATGGCGGCGCGCCTCGACGCCTGGGGCCGCCTCGCCCGCGACCTCGACCCGGCGAAACTCGACACGATCACCGAGACGCGGCCCCTGGCCGACGCCCCGGCCCTCGCCGAGGACATCCTCGCCGGCAAGATCCGCGGTCGCATCGTCTTCAGCGTCGCCTGACCGTCTCGGCGGAGCCGCCGTGGCCCGGGCGGCGCTCCCACCGGGCCGTGAACCGTTGCCACGCTGCTGTGCGATCGCTTAGCCTGCGCTGAGCAGTCGCACAGCAGTGGGCGACATCGAGGTCGGGGGGACCATGGGCGAGTTGGACGGCAAGATCGCAGTCATCACGGGCGCCGGCTCGGGCATGGCCCGGGCCTCGGCGGCCGTGTTCGTGCGCGAAGGGGCCCGGGTCCTGGCGGCGGACATCACCGGCAACGAGGAGGAGACCGCCGAGCAGCTCGGGGACGCCGTGGTCCCGTTCCGGGTCGACGTCACCGACGAGGCGCAGGTCGCCGCCATGTTCGCCAAGGCCCTCGACGTGTTCGGCCGGGTCGACGCCGTGCTCAACGTGGCGGGCATCGCCGGTGCGCAACCGCTCGCCGAGGTGACCATGGACCACTACGACCGCATCATGGACGTCGACCTGCGGGGCGTCATGCTCGGCACCAAGCACGGCATCAACGCCATGGTCCCGACCGGTGGGGGCGCCATCGCCAACTGGTCGTCGACCGGCGGGCTCAACGGCTCGACGATGCCGACCAGCGTCTACTCCGCGGCCAAGGCCGGCGTCATCGCCTTCACCAAGGCGGCGGCCGTCGAGTACGGCACGCAGGGCATCCGGGCCAACGCCATCTGCCCCGGGTTCGTCGAGACCGCGATGTCGGGCGGCAAGGGCGCAGCCGAACGCTTCCCCGCCCTGGTGCAGGGCACCGCGCTGAAGCGGGGCGGGCAGCCGGAGGAGGTGGCCGAGCTGGCCGCCTTCCTGTGCTCGGACCGCGCCAGCTTCATCACCGGCGCCGTGATCCCGGTCGACGGCGGGCTGATGGCGAGCCAGGCCTAGCGGGCTGACCGTGTCGACCGCGACCGAGAGCGACGTCTACTACGACCCCTACGACGTCGGCATCAACGCCGACCCGTACCCCACGTACCAGCGCCTGCGCGACGAGGCGCCGATCTACCACAACGAGCGGTACGACCTCTGGGCGCTGGCGCGCCACGCCGACGTCGAGAAGGCGCTCGTCGACTGGCAGCACTTCTCGAACGCCCGCAGCGACATCCTCGAGATCGTCCAGTCGGGCATGGAGCTGCCGCCGGGCGTGGTCATGTTCGAGGACCCGCCGATGCACACCATGCACCGGGGCCTGATGTCGCGTGTCTTCACCCCCCGCCGCATGGCCGCCCTCGAAGACCAGGTGCGCGCCTTCTGCGTCAGCTGCCTCGACCCGCTCGTCGGCACCGATCGGTTCGACATCGTCGCCGAGCTGGGGGCGATCATGCCGATGCGGGTGATCGGCATGCTCCTCGGCATCCCCGAGTCCGACCAGACGATGGTGCGCGACCACACCGACGCCACGCTGCGCACCCGGGCCGGTCGTCCCATGGCGGTGCGGAAGGACGCCATCGCCAACGGCGACATGTTCGCCGAGTACATCGACTGGCGGGCGAGCCACCCGTCCGACGACCTGATGACGGCGCTGCTCACGGCCGAGTTCGAGGACGACACCGGCACCACCCGCCGGCTCACGCGGCCCGAGGTGCTCACCTACACGCAGGTGCTCGCCGGGGCCGGGAACGAGACGACCGGGCGGCTCATCGGCTGGCTCGCCAAGGTGCTCGCCGACCACCCCGACCAGCGACGCGACCTCGTCGAGGACCGCTCGCTCATCCCGAAGGCGGTGGACGAGACGCTCCGGTTCGAGCCGACCGGACCGCACATCGCCCGGTACGTGGCGCAGGACGTCGAGTACTACGGCACCACGGTGCCCGAGGGCAGCGCCATCCTGTTGCTCATCGGCTCGGGCAACCGCGACGAGCGCCGGTACGAGCGGGCCGACGAGTTCGACATCCACCGCACCGACGGCCAGCACCTCACCTTCGGGTACGGCCTGCACTTCTGCCTCGGCGCCAGCCTCGCCCGGCTCGAGGGACGGGTGGCGCTCGACGAGCTGCTCACCCGCTTCCCCGAGTGGGAGGTCGACCACGACGGCATCGAGCTGTCGCCGACGTCCACCGTGCGCGGCTGGGAGGCGATGCCGATCGTCGTCGGCTGACGCCTACCCCGGGCCGCCGAGGTAGGCGGACGGGGTGGTGCCGAGGACCCGGCGGAAGGCGGAGCCGAACGCGCTCGCCGTGGCGTAGCCCACCGTGGGCGCCACGGCGGCCACCGACACCCCGGCGGCCAGCCGGGGGAGCGCGGCCAGGATGCGGGCCCGGGTGCGCCACTGGTGGAACGTCAGCCCGGTGCCGGCCAGGAACGCCCGCATCAGCGTGCGGTCGCTCGCCCCGACGATCCGGCCCCACTCCTGCAGGGTGCGGCCGTCGGCCGGGTCGGTCCGGAGTCGGTCGGCCACGGCGCGGGCGCGGTCGTCGGTCGGCAGGGGCAGGTCGAGGAGGTCGGCGGCGATCGGCTCGAGGAGGTCGAACAGCACGGCCTCCGACCGCCGCCGGGCGTCGGGGTCGAGGCCGCGGTCGTCGAGCCGGGCGGCGAGGGCGGCCAGCAGCGGATCGACGGCGAGGACGGTGGGCTCCGGCCATCGGATCGGGCAGGACGCCGGGTCGAACCAGAGGGTGGTCATCGTGACGCCGTCGAGGGCGTCGACGCTGTGCCGCCGCCCGGCCGGGATCCACAGCCCTCGCGAGCGGGGCAGCACCCACACGTGGTCGCCCACGCCCATCGACAGCACGCCGCCCGACGCCAGGGAGAGCTGGTGGGCCGGGTGGTCGTGCCAGTCGAAGCGCTGCCCCGGGGCCAGGTCGAACGAACCGACGACGATGCCCTCGCCCCAGGGGTCGAGCCGGGTCGCGGCGTCGCGCCGGTCGAGGCGGTGTTGTCGTTCCTCTTGTCGTTCCTCTTGTCGTTCCTGCGCTATGGCATGTCACCCTAGCTCGTTCCCGACAGGGGCACCGCCGCCGTACGTTCGCTTCATGAACGAAGGACACCGACAGGTCTGCGGGGGCGCCGAGTGGCGTGAGGTGGTGCGGGACCAGGTCATCCCGTGGGCGTTGACCGGCGTCGATCTGGGGGACGACGTGGTGGAGGTGGGTCCCGGCTACGGGGCGACGACCGAGGTCCTGCAGGGTCTCGTCCCGAGGCTCACGAGCGTCGAGGTCGATCCCGACCTGGCTGCCGCGCTGGTCGCGGAGTTCGCCGGCACCGGCCACGTCGAGATCGTCGAGGGGGACGCCACCGCGCTGACGTTCGCGGACGGGCGGTTCAGCGGCGCCACCTCGTTCTCGATGCTGCACCACGTGCCGACCCCCGCGCTGCAGGACCGGCTCTTCGCCGAAGCCCGGCGGGTGCTGCGGGACGGGGGCGTGTTCGTGGCGGTCGACAGCCTGGCCAGCGACGACCTCTGCGCCTTCCACGACGACGACACCTACAACCCGGTCGATCCCGGGACGCTGGCCGACCGCCTCGGCGCGGCCGGGTTCGCGGCCGTCGAGGTCGACACCAACGAGTACGCCTGGAAGGCGGTCGCCCGCTGCTGAGGCGGCACACGCGGGGCTCGCCAGGAGCCGGTCGGGGCTAGCTTGAGCGAGTGCTCGCTCACTTCACCCGGGCCGACGACGCCCGCACCGCGGTCGCGTGACCATGGCCGGACCGCTGTCAGGACTCCGTGTGATCGAGCTGGCGGGCATCGGGCCCGGCCCGTTCGCCGCCATGATGCTGGCGGACATGGGCGCCGAGGTGCTGCGGGTCGACCGGGCCCAGGCGGTGGGGGAGCCGGCGCCGCGGTGGGACGTCAACGCCCGCGGCCGCCGCTCGGTCGGCATCGACCTGAAGCACCCACAGGGACGAGACGCGGTCCTGCGCCTGGTCGAGCGCGCCGACGCCCTGATCGAGGGCTTCCGGCCGGGGGTCACCGAGCGGCTCGGCCTCGGGCCCGACGACTGCCTGGCCCGGCAGCCGACGCTCGTGTACGGACGCATGACCGGCTGGGGCCAGGACGGACCGCACGCCCAGGCGGCCGGCCGCGACATCAACTACGTCGCCCTGTCGGGCACGCTCTCGATGATCGGGCGGGCCGGCGAACCGCCGGTCCCGCCCGTCACGCTCGTCGGCGACTTCGGTGGCGGCGGCATGCTGCTGGCGTTCGGGATCGTCTGCGGTGTCGTCGAGGCGGCGCGGTCGGGCCGGGGCCAGGTCGTCGACGCGGCGATGGTCGACGGCGCCGCGCTGCTGGCGGGGATGGTGCACGGCCTCCGCGCCGACGGGCAGTGGGGCGAGCGCGGGACGAACCTGCTCGACAGCGGCGCCTGGTTCTACGAGGTCTACGAGACCGCCGACGGCCGCTACGTCTCGCTCGGGGCGATCGACGCCCGATCGCGCGCCGAGCTGCTCGACCGCATCGGGCTGGCCGACGACGTCGACGGCGAGGGCCCGGTCCCCGACGCGGACGACCGGGCGTCGTGGCCCGCGATGAAGGCGCGCGTGGCCGCCCGGATCCGGACGAAGTCGCGCGACGAGTGGAGCGCGCTGCTGGAGGGCTCCGACGCCTGCTTCGCGCCCGTGCTCGACCCCGACGAGGCGCCCGACCACGTCCACGTGCGGGCGCGGGGGACCTTCACGGAGGTGGATGGCGTGGTGCAACCGGCGCCGGCGCCGCGCTTCAGCCGGACGCCCGGGGCCGTCTCCGCACCCCCGCCCGCCCCCGGCGAGCACACCGACGAAGCGCTCGCCGCCTGGGGTTTCGCGCCGGATGAGATCGCGGCCCTGCGGCGCGGGGGAGCGATCCGCTAGCGCCGGGCGGGAGCGCTGTGGTAAGTAAGTACTCATGCACATCGGGCTCGGGCTGCAGTTCGCCAACCTCGACCGTCGTGTCCCCGACGCGGACGTCTACGCACTGGAGCTCGGTCTCGGCGCACGCGCCGAACAGGCGGGCTTCGACTCGGTCTGGGTGTCGGAGCACCACTTCTCCGACTACCAGCTGACCTCGCAGCAGTCGATGGTCCTGTCGTGGCTGGCGGCCCAGACGACGCGGATCAAGCTGGGCACGTTCGTCACGGTCCTGCCGTGGCACGACCCGCTGCGCGTGGCCGAGCAGTTCTCGGTGCTCGACCACCTGTCGGGCGGGCGGGCGATCCTCGGCCTCGGCCGTGGGCTCGGCCAGAAGGAGTTCGTGGGCTTCCGGGTGCCGATGGGCGAGTCGCGCCGCCGGTTCAAGGAGTACAGCCACGCGCTGCTCGACGCCCTCGAGACCGGCACGATGCAGTACGACGGCGAGCTGTACCAGCAGCCGCCGGTCGAGATCCGCCCCGACCCGGTCGCCACGTTCAAGGGCCGGACGTTCGCGTCGGCCGTCTCCCCCGAGTCGATGGAGATCATGGCCCGCATGGGCGTGGGCCTCATGGTCATCGCCCAGAAGCCGTGGGACACGACCGAGGCCGAGCTCGAGGCCTACCGCCGGCGCTTCTTCGAGCTCCAGGGCGTCGAGGCGCCCAAGCCGGTGCTCGTCGTCGTGGCCGGGCGTCAGCGAGGACCCGGCGCAGGTCGAGCGCATGCGCGAGGTCTACCTGCAGCGGTGGGCCCGCTCGACCGTCGAGCACTACGAGTTCGACAACGCCGGCTTCGCCGACATCGAGGGCTACGAGTACTACGCGGCCCTCGCCAGCAACATCAACAAGCACGGCATCGAGCGCTTCAACGGCTTCCTCGCCGACCTCCAGGTGTGGGGCACGCCCGAGCAGGTGACCGAGAAGCTGCTCGACTACATCAAGCGCACCGACGCCGGCGGCCTGGTGGTGCCGCTGTGCTTCGGCGGGATGCCCGCCGACGAGGCGACCGCCAACTACGAGCTCTTCGCCTCGAAGGTGCTGCCCGAGCTCCGGCGCCACGACGTCGGCGGCGACCTGGGCATCACCTACGACACGCCCTCGGCCGCCGTCGCCTGACGGCCCGCCACCCGCGATGACCCGGCTCTGCGAGGGGCGCGTCTGCGCCGTCACCGGTGCGGCCCGCGGCATCGGCCGTGCCCACGTCGAGGCGCTGGTGGCCGCCGGCGCCCGGGTCGTGGTCAACGACGTCGACAAGACCGCGGTCGACGACGCGGTCGACGGCCCTGCGCGACGCCGGCGGCGATGCGGTCGGCCACGTCGGCGACGTCTCGACGACCGCGGGCGCCGACGGCCTGCTGGCCGCCGCCCTCGACGCGTGGGACCGGCTCGACGTCGTCGTGAACAACGCCGGCATCGCCCGGGACCGGATGCTCGTGAACCTGACCGAGGAGGACTGGGACCAGGTCGTCCAGGTCCACCTCAAGAGCACGTTCCTCGTGACCCAGCGGGCGGCCCGGCACTGGCGGGAGCGGGCCAAGGCCGGCGAGACCGGTCGACGGCCGGGTGATCAACACCGTGTCGTCGGTCGGCCTCTACGGCCACGTGGGCCAGTCCAACTACGGCGCGGCCAAGGCGGCGATCGCCTCGTTCACGATCACGGCCTCCATGGAGCTCGGCCGGTACGGCGCCACGGTCAACGCCCTGTGCCCGACCGCGCTGACGCCCATGACCGAGGCGGTGGGCCTCGGCGACACCGACGACGCCCGCGCCGGCGCGCTCGACCCGAGCTGGGTGTCCCCGGCCCTCGTCTGGCTCGCCTCGCCGCTGTCGCAGGACGTGACCGGCCGCGTGATCGTGGCGTCGGGCAAGCGGCTGGCGGTCGCCGAGGGCTGGCGGCGGGGGCCGACCGGACCGCCGGTCGCCGACCCCGCCGACGTCGACGCCGCCATCCGCCCGCTGCTGGCGGCGGCGGCGCCCAACGCCGACGTCCAGGGCGACATCGTCCGGTAGGTCCTCGACCGCTCGTCCCGCCTGCTGCCCCGGACCCGGCGACGGTTCTTGCGACCGGTGCGTCGCTGGAGCACGGACGTTCTGTCGCCGGAACGGTCGCAAGTATCGCGAGGCGTCGCTGGCGCGGACCGCGGGCCGCGACGGCTCAGCCGTCGGCCGAGCGGGGCCCCGGGGTGAACGTGATCGGGACCGACACCGGCGCCCGGTTCATCGCCGAGTGGTAGTGGATCTCGGCCCCGGGCTGCAGGCGCACGTCGGCCAGCCGCCGCACGAGCTCCTCGAAGGCGATGCGGAGGTTCATGCGGGCGAGGTTCGAGCCGGCGCAGCGATGCGGCCCGGCGCCGAAGGCGATGTGCCGGTTGGCGTCGCGTCCGAGGTCGAAGGCGTCGGGTTCGTCGAACTCGTCCTCGTCGCGGTTCGCCGAGGCCCAGTAGATCATCACGCGCTCCCCGGCCTTCACCGGCCGGCCGCCGAGCTCGGTGTCGTGGCGGGCCGTGCGGCCGATGCAGATGAACGAGCCGTCCAGGCGCAGCAGCTCCTCGACCGCGTCGGGGATGCGCTCGGGCTGTGCCCGGAGCTGCTCGAGGATCTCGGGGTGCTCGCAGAAGCGCAGCATGGCCATCCCCAGCACCCCGGCGGTGGTCTCGAGGCCGCCGAGGACGAGGAGCATCACCGCGCCGATGGCCTCGAGGTCGTTGATCGGCCGGCCGTCGATCTCGGCGTCCAGCACGGCGTCGACGACGTCGCCCCGCGGGTCCTGCTCGCGCCGGCGGGCCAGGAACTCGGCGATCCACGTGCCGAGCGCGACCCGGCCCTCGGCGGACCGCGGGTCGGCCGTCAGCGACGCCAGGGTCGCCCAGTCGTTGACCTGTTCGAGGTCGTCGGCCGGCGCGTGGAGGGCGAGGTCGAAGAACGCGAGGCCCGGAAGCGGGCGGGCGAAGGACTCCATGAAGTCGCACTCGCCACGCTCGACGAAGCCGTCGATGAGGCGCGTCACCAGGGCGCGCGTCGCCGGCTCCCACGGGGCCACCGCCGCCGGGGTGAAGTACCGGTTGATCAGCCGCTTGAACGTGCGCTGCAGCGGCGGGTCGACCGTGACCGGCGGGATGATCATCCCCTCGAGGCCCTTGCCCGTGTCGGCGCCGACCGTGATGCCGAGCTGGTTGCTCCACGTCTCCCAGTCCTGGGCGATCCGGAGCACGTCCTCGTAGGTGGTGGCGATCCAGTACCCGTCCTCGTAGGCGTCGCTGCGGACGACGGGGCACAGCGACCGGGCGCGGGCGAGCGTGCGGTGGAGGTCGGCGCCGAGCTCGGGGGCGTGGATGTCGAAGTGGTCGACGATCCACGAGTCGGTGATGGCCTCGGGCCCGGCGACGGGCTCGGCCGTCATCGGCTCACCGGCGGCTCGAGCTGGTAGAGCTGCGTCGCCGTGTGCTGCAGCACCTTGCCGACGATCTCGTCGGGCAGGTCGCCCAGGGCCCGCTCGACGACGTCGCGAGGGCTCGGCGACTCGGAGGCCGGCCCTGGCGACAGGCTCGTGGCGTGGGGGAAGTCGGTCTCGAACATGAGGTTGTCGGCGAGCTTGTCGATCACGGCGCGCACGGCGTCGTGCTCGAACCAGAACATCCCGTAGACCTGCCGGTACAGGTACTCGCTCGGGAGCAGCCGGTCGGGATAGTCCTTGTGGGCGCCGACGTTCAGCCACTGCCAGTCCATGCTCTCGCCGAGGAACGGCAGCCAGCCGGCGCCGTTCTCGACCGACACGAACTTCAGGTCGGGGTAGCGGTGGCACACCCCGCTGAGGACCACCTCGGCGATGTTCTGGGCGTTCCCCAGCAGCACGAGCGAGCTCTCGCGGGTGAAGTCCATCTTCTTGGACTGGTCGACCGCCCCCTTGAGGTCTTCGGGGGCGTTGAGGAACCCGACGTGGAAGTTCATGCTCAGCCCCATCTCCTGGGCCTGGGCGAGCAGCGGCTCCCAGTGGTCGTCGACGAGCCGGGGCAGGCCGACCTTGTCGTAGCGGGCCGCGAACAGCACGCCCTTGTGGCCGAGGTCGTAGGCCCGCTTCATCTCGGCCACGGCCTCGTCGACGTCCCAGAACGGCAGCATCATCATCGGGACGAGGCGCGTGGCGTCGGCCGAGCACCACTCGACGAGCCAGTCGTTGTAGGCGCGCACGCACTCGGTGGCCAGGGCCGCGTCCATGTTCTTCAGGAACACGTGGCTGTGGAACCCGAGGATGTTCGGGTACAGCACCTGGTAGTGCACCCCGACCTCGTCGTTGTAGGCGAGGCGGGCCGAGGCGTCGATGGCGGGGAGGAACGCCTCGGACAGCTTCTTCGGGTGCGACGGCGGGAACTCGTGCCACTGCGCCTGGGCGAAGGCGCCGACGCCGTAGAGCTTGTGGTCGCCGATGTACCAGTAGTCCTCTTGCCGCCGCTCGTGGAAGCGGACGTGGGGGACGAGGTCGCCCCACTTCTGCGACACGCGGGACGTCCACAGGTCCGCCGGCTCGATGATGTGGGAATCGACGTCGGCGACCGCGTAGCGCTCGCAGAGGGCCATGGTTGCGCCTCCAGAAATAGAGTGACCGCTCACTAAATTACGGGGGTCGGGGAACGCCCCGCAAGTGGCTCGCGGCCGATCTGACGAACCGGTGGCGATCCGTCAGCGTCCCGTCAGCGCGCGGTCCACCCGCCGTCGACCACGATCGTCTGGCCCGTGGTGTAGCGGCCGGCCTCGCTGACGAGCCACAGGACCGCCCCGACGACGTCCTCGGCCCGGCCCTCGTCGGGCAGCAGCGTGCCCCGCCGCAGCCAGGCGCTCCCCTTGTCGCTGTCGTAGAGGTCGGCGGTGATCTCGCTGCGGAAGAAGCCCGGAGCGACCGTGTTGACGCGGATCCGGTGCCGGGCCCACTGGACGGCCAGCTCGCGGGTGAGGCCCGAGAGCCCCGCCTTGCTCGCCGCGTAGGACGCCTGCGGGATGCCGGGGACGCCCACATGGCCGCTGATCGACGAGATGTGGACGATGGCGCCCCCGCCGGCCGCGACGAGATGCGGGAACACCGCCTGCGAGAGCCGCAGCGGCGCCACGAGGTTGAGCTCGAGCGTGCGCCGGATCGCGTCGGGGGACTCGTCCTCGGCCCGGTCGGCGCCGACGATGTGACCGGCCGCGTTCACGAGCACGGTGGGCGCACCGAGCCGGTCGACGACCTCGGGCACGACCGCGTCGAGGGCGGCATCGTCGAGCAGGTCGCAGCCCACCGCCACGCCGCCGACCTCGGCGGCGACGGCCTCGAGCCGGTCGCGCCGGCGGGCGACGAGCGCCACCGACGCACCGGCGTCCGCCAGCGTGCGGGCGATGGCCGCGCCGAGGCCGGACGAGCCGCCGGTCACGATGGCCACCGCGCCGTCGAGCGCGAACAGGTCGGCGGTCGTCACGCGCCGACCCTACGTGGCACGACCCCGCCCAGGATTTCCCCCGCGGATCTGGTCGCTCCCGCGACCAGATCCGCGGGGAAATCGTCGGGGGTGCGGGTGCAGCCTGGGTCACGTCTGGGGGCCGGGGACGTCGAGCACGACGGCGGTCGACATGCCGCCGCCCGCGCACATCGCCGCGACCGCGGTCCCGCCGCCGCGGCGCCGCAGCTCGTGGGTGAGCGAGATGATCATCCGGGCCCCGGTCATCGCCACCGGATGCCCGAGGCTGCACCCGCTGCCCACGACGTTCACGATCTCGTCGTCGATGCCCATCAGCCGCGCCGTCCCGACGCACATGGCGGCGAACGCCTCGTTGATCTCCCAGAGGTCGACGTCGCCGACGTCGAGCCCGGCCCGCCCGAGCGCCTTGGGGATCGCCTTCGTCGGCGCCAGTCCGGTCTCGGCGGGCGGCACCCCGACCGACGCCCAGGCTCGGACCACGGCCAGCGGCTCGAGGCCCGCGGCCTCGGCCACCGCGGCGTCGGCGACGACGAGCGCGGCCGCGCCGTCGTTGCGGCCCGAGGAGTTGCCCGCCGTGATGCTGAACCCCTCGATCTCGGGGTGGAGCACCTTGAGCGAGGCCAGCTTCTCGAGGGTCGTGTCGCGCCGGGGGTGCTCGTCGACGGCGAACGTCACGGAGGTGCCGTCGCGCCGGGTGACCTCGATGGGCACGATCTCGTCCACGAAGCCACCGGCGTCGATGGCGGCGATCGCCCGCTGGTGCGAGCGCAGCGCCCAGGCGTCCATCTCCTCCCGGCTGACCCCGGCCTGCACGGCCGCGTTCCACCCGACGGTGATCGACATGTCCTCGCACGGGGCGTCGGGGGTCTCGGGGTGGCTGGGCGGCGCCCAGTCGTCCCACTCGTCGGTGCCGAGGGCACGCCGGCGGAGCCGCGGGGCGGTCGAGGCGGACTCGATGCCGCCGGCGACGACGACCCGGTCCATGCCCGCCCGCACCGTCGCCGCCGCGGTCGTGACCGCGGCGAGGCCACCGGCGCAGTGCCGGTTGTGCGCCAGTCCGGCGACGTCTTCGAGCCCCGCCCGGATGGCGACGTTGCGGGCCATGTCCCCGCCCCCGTGGCGCGACTCGCTCAGCACGACGTCGTCGATCAGGGCCGGATCGAGCCCGGCTCGCCGGACCGCCTCGGCGACGGCCGTGGTGCCGAGGTCGAGGGGGTCGACGTCGGCCAGCGTCCCCTTGCCCGCGGTGCCGATGGCCGTGCGGGCCGTCGACACGATCCAGGCATCACCCATGCGTCACGCTCCTCGTTCGTTCCGGCCGACCTGCCGGTTCGTCGGGAGGTCGCGATCGACCGCGCCGTGCGGAAGCGGCATGGCGGTCGACGGTATCACGTGAGCGCTCGCTTACTTCGGGGGCGAGATCGTGCCACACTCGCGGGCCGACGAGCGGAGGGAGAGGTCACATGGGGCTGCTGGACGGGAAGGTCGCCGTCATCACCGGAGCAGGGTCCGGGATGGCGAAGGCATCGGTGAAGCTGTTCGTGCGCGAGGGGGCGAGGGTCGTCGCCGCCGACATCAGCGGCGCCGAGAAGGACACCGCCGCCGAGGTCGGCGAGGGCGTGCTGCCCGTGCACTGCGACGTGACCCGCGAGGACGACATCGAGGCCATGGTGGCCGCCGCGGTCGAGGAGTTCGGGCGCCTCGACGTGATGCTGAACGTGGCGGGGATCGCGGACGGCGCCCGCATCACCGACATCACCCAGGAGAGCTACGAGCGCACGATGGACGTCGACCTGCGGGGCGTGCTCTTCGGCATGAAGCACGGCATCCGGGCGATGGTCGCGGCGGGCAACGGCGGGTCGGTCGTCAACTGGTCGTCGGCCGGGGGGCTGGGCGGCTCGGCCTACACGAGCATCTACAACGCGGCCAAGCACGGCGTCATCGGCGCCACGAAGTGCGCGGCCATCGACTTCGGGCGCAAGGGCATCCGGGTGAACGCCATCTGCCCGGGCTTCATCCACACCGAGATCATGGGCGCCAACCCCGACGCCATGCCGGGGGTGCTCGAGAAGGCGGCCCTCGGTCGGGGCGGCCAACCCGAGGAGGTCGCCGAGGTGGCGGCGTTCCTCGCGTCGGACAAGGCGTCGTTCGTGTCGGGGGCCGTCATCCCGGTGGACGGCGGATGGGCCGCCCGCCTGGCCTGACCGGCCGAGCGGACAGGGTGTTCGCCACAGCCCACGCGTGGGGATTTGGCGTGGAAGCACCTGCTCGACAGCCGGCCGAGCACGCCGGGGGACGTCGAGGCGACAAGGGTACTGAGCGCTCACTAACATGGGGTCCATGCCGAACCTGGCCGACGAGCTGCGCATCATCGACGCCGACACCCACCTGACCGAGCGCCACGACCTGTTCACGTCGCGGGCGCCCGAGAAGTACAAGGAACGCGTCCCGCGCGTGGTGGACATCGACGGCAAGCCCTTCTGGGTGGTCGACGAGAACGTCCAGCTGGGGCCCGCCCGCGCCGGCACGGTCATCGACCGCAACGGCGAGAAGTACGCCTTCGAGGAGTGCAAGCTCAACCCCATCGAATGGGGCATCGAAGCCGCATGGGACCCCGAGTCCCGCCTGGCGTGGATGGACGAGAACGGCTTCTACGCCCAGGTCCTCTACCCCAACGCGGTCGGCATCGGCGGCCAGGTGCTCGCCAACGACGTGAAGGACCCCGTGCTCCGCCAGATGTGCGTCGAGATCTACAACGACGCCATGGCCGAGCTGCAGGACTGGTCCGGGAACCGCTTCATCCCGATGCCCGTGATGCCGGCGTGGGACGTCGGCGCCTGCGTGCGCGAGGCCCAGCGCATCGCCGCTCTGGGCTTCCGCGGCGTGAACATGACCTCGGACCCGCAGGAGACGGGCTCGCCCGACTTCGCGGACCCGGCCTGGGACCCGTTCTGGGATGCGTGCCAGGACCTGCAGCTGCCCGTGCACTTCCACATCGGCGCCAGCCTCACCTCGCTGAACTTCTACGGGAAGTACTTCTGGCCGTCCCAGCACCAGAACTTCCGCCCGGCCATCGGCGGGGCGATGCTCTACCTGAACAACGCCCGGGTCGTGATCAACAGCGTCTACGCCGGCATCTTCGACCGGTTCCCGCAGCTGAAGATGGTCTCGGTCGAGAGCGGGATCGGCTGGGTGCCGTTCATCATGCAGGCCGCCGACTACCAGATCATCGAGAACGCCCCCGAGCAGGCGGCCAAGATGTCGCGCAAGCCGTCCGAGTACTTCGCCCACAACTGGTACGCCACGTTCTGGTTCGAGGCCGAGCACCCCGACCTCCAGGGGCTCATCGACGAGGTCGGTGAGGACAACTGCCTGTTCGAGACCGACTTCCCGCACCCGACGTGCCTGTACCCGAAGCCGCTCGAGGCGGTCGAGCCGCAGATGTCGGCGCTGCGCCCCGAGACCCGGCGCAAGGTGCTCAGCGAGAACGCCGCCGCGCTGTACCGGGTCTGACGCCACCGCCACGAGAGCACGGGGCCCGGGCCGCGCCCGGTCAGGTCGTCGGCTTGCTCGGCGTCCGCACCCACACGTCGAAGAACGCGCCGAGGTCCTGCCCCGACACCTCCTCGAACACCGCCTGGAAGTCCTCGGTCGTCCCGGTCGCGTCGTCGTAGCGCGTGAGCCACAGCCGGGCGCCGGCGAAGAACGCCTCGTCGCCCACCTCGCCGCGCAGTGCGTGCAACGTCGCCGCGCCACGGTCGTACACCGGGGCCAGGAAGAGACCGAGCGGGCCCGGATCGGCGATGGGCAGGTCCCAGAACTCGTCGTCGGCCGGGATGCTCATGATCTCGTCGAAGGTGGTCTGGGCGGAGTCGCGGCCCTGGTGCTCGCTCCAGAGCCACTCGACGTAGGTGGCCCAGCCCTCGTTGAGCCAGATGTCCTGCCACCGCTCGGGGCTCACGGCGTTCCCGAACCACTGGTGGGCGAGCTCGTGCACGACGGTGCCCTCGCGGGCCGCCCGTGAGTACACGGGCCGGGTCTGCGTCTCGAGCGCGTAGCCGACGGTGTCGTCGTCGACGATCGAGCCGTAGGCGACGAACGGGTAGGCCACGAACGACTCCTCGAGGAAGCCGATCATGTCGCCCTGGAGCGCGAGGCCGGCCTCGGTGGCCGCCGCGTTGGCCGGGGTGAGGCCGTCGTCGACGGCGTCGATGATCGGCACCCCGCTCGCGGTCTCGGAGGAGCGCAGGTCGTAGTCACCCACCGAGGCCGTGGTCAGGTAGCTGGCCTGGGGGTCGGGGGCGTCCCAGGACCAGGTCGTCCAGCCGTCCTCGGTGACCGGGTCGCCCGCTGGCAGCCCGTTGGCCACCGCGACCTTGCCCTCGGGCACGGTGATCCCGAAGCCGTAGGTCGCCTTGTCGGTCTGGTGATCGCTCACCGGGTACCAGGTCATCGAGCCCTCGGGCTCGCCCACCACCATGGCGCCGTCGCGCGTCGTCACCCACCCGTAGAGGGCGCCCTCGATGTCCTCGGGCCGGGTGGTCTCGCCGCCGTACGTCACGACGACCTGTGCCGCCTGGCCCGCCTTGATCTTGGGCCGGGGCTGGATCGTCAGCTCCCACACTCGGGCCGCGTCGTCCTGCACCTGCCAGTACGCCGCGTCCTCGACCGTGGCCCCGGGCGCGGGGGGCGTCACCTCGCTCGCAGGCCTCCCGTCGACGGTGATCGCCTGCACGTCCATGCCCCGCAGGTCGAGGTTGAAGCGGTCGAGGTCCTGCGTGGCCACGAGGTCGATGGTCGCAACGCCGCTGAGCTGGCCGACGAGAGGCGCCGGAGCCGGTGCCGGCGGTGTGTACGTGACGTCGAGGTCGTAGTGCCGGACGTCGTACCCGCCGTTGCCGGCGAACGGGAAGTAGGCATCGCCCGCACCGGCGGCCCCGGCCGTGTACCGCGGCTCGCCCGGGCCGGCCTGGGCGGCCGTGGACGCGCCCACGAGGGCGCCGATCCCCACGGCCAGCGCGGCCAACGCACCACACACCTGCCTGCGAGCTCGCACGACGATCTCCTCCGCCCTCGGGGTGTGCCGACTGTAGGGGCTGATCGCGGCGAGCGATACCCGTCACGCGGCGCGGGTCAGGGTGCCTGGAGCAGGTGCGCGATCTGGTACACGTTCCCGAACGGGTCGCGGACCATCGCCCGTCGATCGCCGTACGGCGTGTCGAGGGGCGCCTCGAGCGTGGTCGCCCCGGCGGCGACGGCCCGCTCGTAGGTCACGTCCGCGTCGTCGACGTAGACGTAGAGGAACGCCGGGAACGGGTCGCGCTCGGCCGTCGACGACACCATGACGAGCGAATCACCGATCCGGATGTCCGCTGGCCGGTCGGCGGCGACCTCGCCGGTGGCGTCGAACACCGCCCGGAGGAAGTCGACCTGCGCCCGCACGTCCGGCACCACGAGGCGCGGTGTGACGCAGTGGTACCCCGACCGGGGTGCCGGCGCGGAAGCCATGTGCGCGAGTCTTGCAAACCGCGCGGACGGCTCACCGCGCAGACCGCCCGATGAGTCCGCGCCGGATGGCCCGTCTACCCGGCTGTCGAGGCGGCGAGGCCGCCCGGTCACCGTCCAGGAGGATGCCGGATGAGCAAGGTCACCGCAGGGATCACGACGTCGGTCGACGGCTACGTGACCGGGCCCGACGACGGGCCGGGGTGCGGGCTCGGCGTCGGCGGCGAGCGGCTGCACTACTGGGTCTTCGGCGGGCCCTGGAGCTACGACGACCCCGGTCGCGGTGAACCGGTCGGCGAGGACAAGGCGTGGTTCGACAGGACGATGGCGAGGTGCGGTGCGGTGGTCGGCGGGCGGGGCACCTACGAGGCGGCCGGCCACTGGGGCGACACCAACCCGTGGGGGCTGCCGTTCTTCATCGTCACCCACCGCCCCGAGGAGCAGCCTCCGGGCGACGACTTCACGTTCGTCGGCGATCTCGCCGAGGCGATCGACCGGGCGAGGGCGGCCGCCGGCGACAAGGACGTCAACGTGATGGGCGGGGCCGACGTCATCCGCCAGGCGCTCGCCGGCGGGCACGTCGACGAGCTGACGATCGTCGTGGCCCCCGTCGTGCTCGGCGGCGGCAAGCGCCTGTTCGAGGGGTTCACCCGCTCCCTCGACCTCGAGCACCTCGGCGTCCGGCAGTCGCCCTACGCCACGTTCGTCGACTACCGGGTGCGGGGCTGACCGGGCGGCCCCGTGCTCAGCGGGGCAGGCCCAGGACGCGCTCCGCGATGATGTTGCGCTGGATCTGGGACGTGCCGCCGGCGATGGTGCCGGCGAAGCTGCGCAGGTAGCGCTCCCACCAGCTGCCCGTGAACGACTCGCCGTGCAGCGGGTTGAGCGGGGCGCTCTCGAGGCCCGGGTCGAGCGCGTCGGGGCCGACCGAGTCGAGCATGTGCAGCGCGGCCGACTGCACCGCCTCGGACCCGAACAGCTTGAGGATCGACTGCTCGGTCGCCTCGACACCCCGGCGGGCCTTGGCCAGCGTGCGGTAGCCGAGGAGGCGCAGCGCGTTGGCGTCGACGACGAGGTTGCCGAACCAGTCCAGCACCAGCGGATCGTCGTCCAGGCCCCGAGCGACCAGCTCGGCGGAGCCGTGCCCGATCGTGTCGTCGAGCCGCGACGCGAATCCCAGCCACAGCATGGCCCGCTCGTGGCCGAGCGAGCCGGTGGCCACCCGCCAGCCCTGGTGGAGCTCGCCGATCAGGTTCTCGGCGGGCACCTCGACGTCGTCGAGGAACACCTCGTTGAAGTCGAGGTCGTCGGGGCTCACGATCGAACCGAACGGGCGCCGCGTCAGGCCCGGGCTGTCGGTGGGGATCACCAGGCAGCTGAGGCCCTTGTGCTTTGGGGGCGTCGGGGTCGGTGCGCACGAACGCCAGGATGAAGTCGGCGTCGTGCGCGCCCGAGGTCCACACCTTCTGGCCGTTCACGACGAAGTGGTCGCCGTCGAGCACCGCCCGCGTCCGCAGGCCCGCCAGGTCGGATCCGGCGTCGGGTTCGCTCATCCCCAGCGCGGCGGTCATGTCGCCGCGGAGGACCGGCACCGCCCAGCGCTGCTTCTGCTCCTCGCTGCCGAACGCCAGCAGCGACGGGGCGATGATCGACAGCCCCTGCGGGTTGAAGCTGGGGTAGATGTGGCGCCGGCCCATCTCCTCCTGGTGGACGAACACCTCGAGCAGCGACGCGTTGCGGCCGCCGTACCCGGGCGGGTTCCCCGGGACCAGCCACCCGGCGTCGAACAGCGTCTGCTGCCAGGCGCGTGCCCACGCGGGCAGGTGGGCGGTCGAGCGCGACCGCTCGGCCAGCGCCGTCGCCTCGTCGGGCGTGTGCTCGTCGAGCCACGCCGAGAACTCGGCGCGGAACGCCTCGGTCTGCTCGTCGAACCTGAGCTGCATCACGCCACCTCCGAGGGGCGCGCACCGGCCAGCGTCAGCCGGGCCGCCGTGGCCCGGTGGACGGCGGTCGAGCCCATGCAGGGGCTCGCCCACCTTGGTCCGGCGCACGTAGATCTGCAGGTCGTTCTCCCAGGTGAAGCCGAGCCCGCCGAAGAGCTGGACGCCGTGCTGGGCCACGAGGCGCTGGCAGTCGCCGGCGGCCGCCTTGGCCAGGGACGCGGCCAGGGTGCGCCGGTCGTCGTCCTCGGCCAGCGTCAGGCCGGCGAAGTGGCACAGCGCCCGGGCCCGTTCGATGGCGACGTACATGTCCACCGCCATGTGCTTGACCGCCTGGAACGAGCCGATCGGCACGCCGAACTGCTTCCGCTCCTTGAGGTGCTCGAGCACGATCTCGAGCACCCGCTGGGAGGCCCCGACCATCACGGCGGCGAGGCCGGCGGTGGCCTCCTCGCGGGCACGCTCGACCCCCGCGGCGATGCCCGGTCCGGTGAACGCCCGCTCGGCGGCGACTCCGACGCCGTCGAGGCGGACGTCGGCGAGGTGGAACGAACCGTCGAAGGTGGGCTGCCGAGTCGCCTCGACCGCGGCGGCCGGCGCGACGAAGACGGCGGCGTCGCCGTGCTCGGTGGCGGCGACGACCGCGAGCTGGTCGGCCCGGTCGCCGTCGATGACGTGGCGCGCGGTGCCGTCGAGCACCCAGCCGTCGCCGTCGGGCCGGGCGCGGACCGAGTCGGCCGCGAACGCCACTGCGCCCGTGCCGCCGGCGCAGGCGGCCCCGAGCAGCTGGGCGCGGGCCTCGCCGCCGGCCGTGGCCCGCACGAGCGGCACGTACTGGCTCGTCGTGGCGAGGAAGGGTGTCGGGTCGGCTACCCGGCCCAGCTCCTCGAGCGTGATCACCAGCTCGACCGCCGACATGCCCATGCCGCCGTCGTCCGCCGGCACCGTCAGGCTCGGCCAGTCGAGCTGGACGAACGTCTTCCACAGCGCGCCCGCGGCGTCGTCGTCGCCGGCGATGACCGAGCGCACGAGCGCCGGCGGGCACTCGCGCTCGGCGATGTCGCGCACGACGCGCTGCAGCTCGAGCTGCTCGTCGTCCAGTTCGAAGTCCACGTGGCTCTCCTCGTCTCAGCTCTCGCGGGACAGCAACCGGTCGATGTTCGCCCGCAGCTCGGGCGACTGGAACGACCGGTCCTCGGCGGTCAACGCGAAGTCCAGCGTGGCCAGCACCGCCCGCTCGAGGTGCATGTTGAGGATGCGCTTGGTGTCCTCGGTGGCCCGCCGGGGCAGCTTGGCGATGCGACGGGCGCAGGCGAGGGCCTGGTCGAACACCTCGTCGTCGGGGCACACGTGGTTCACGAGCCCGATCTGCGCGGCCCGCGGCGCCGGGATCCTGTCGCCGGTGAGCGCGTACTCCTTGGCCAGCTGCAGGCTGGTGAGCAGCGGCCACGTCACGGGGCCACCGTCGGCCGCGACCAGGCCGACCATCACGTGCGGGTCGGCGAGGTGGGCGCTCTCGGCCATGTACACGATGTCGGACAGCGCCACGATGCTGCACCCGAGGCCGACCGCCGGCCCGTTCACCGCAGCCACGATCGGCACGCGGCACCCCACCATGCCGGTCACGATCTGCCGGCCGTGGGTCAACGACACGTTCCGCAGGTCGGCGTCCTTCGCCAGCTCGTCGATGTACGAGAAGTCGCCGCCGGCGGAGAACGCCCGCCCGTTGCCCGTGATGACCGCCACCCGGGCCTCGGCGTCCGCGTCCAGCTGGGGGAACAGGGCGGCCAGGCCCGAGTGGAGCTCGTGGTTGGTGGCGTTGAGCTGCTCGGGCCGGTTGAGGCGGATGACCCGGATCGGCCCGTCCACCTCCACCTGGATGGCGTGGGGCAGGTCGTACTTCACGTCGGTCATGTGGGGAGCTCCAGGATGCGGGTGGCGACGAGGTTGCGCTGGATCTGGGAGGTGCCGCCCATGACGCTCTGGGCGCGGCTGTAGAGGTACACCCGCAGCCAGGTGTCGTCCTCGGCACCGTGGGCCACCCCGCCGACGGCGAGAGCGGCGTGCCCGACAGCTTGCTCGACCTGGGTCATCAGCAGCTTGTCGACCGAGCCCTCGGGCCCGTGGGTGATGCCGTCGAGACGGTCGGACAGCCGCCGGCTCACGTGGAGCCGCAGCATCTCGGACTCGACGAGGGCCCAGCCGAGGTCGCGCACCTGCTCGGGCCCGTACCGGCCGGGGTCGGCCCGCACGAGGCCGGTCAGCTCCTTCACCAGCTTCTGGTACCGGGCGACGTAACCCAGCTCGCCCGGCTCGCGTTCGTGGCTGACGACCGTCATCGCCAGCCTCCAGCCCTCGCCGGGGCTGCCGATCATGTCGGACGCCGGCACGCGGGCCCCGTCGAAGGTCACCTCGCCGAACTCGGAGGTGATGCCGTTGATCATCTTCAGGGGACGCTGCTGGATGCCGGGCTGGCGCATCGAGACGCGGAAGGCCGAGATGCCCTTGTGCTTGGGGACGTCGTGGTCGGTCCGGGCCAGCACCAGGCACCAGTCGGCCACGTCGGAGTAGCTGGTCCACACCTTGTGGCCGGTGATCACGTACTCGTCGCCGTCGCGATCGGCTCGCGTGCGCAGCGCCGCCAGGTCGGACCCGGCGTCGGGCTCGCTGAACCCCTGGCACCACCGGTCGCGGCCGTTGACGATGCCGGGGAGGAAGCGGTGGCGGATGTCGTCGTTGCCGTGCTCGAGGATGCCCTGCACGAGGTAGCCGAGGCTCGGGCGGGGCGGCGCACCGGCGGCGGCCAGCTCCCCGTCGACGATCACGTCGTAGACGCTCGGCAGCGCCCGCCCGCCGATGTCGGTCGGCCAGGACACGCCGAAGAACCCGGCGTCGTAGAGCGACTGGTGCCATGCGGCCTGCCCGGCCCAGTAGTCGTCGGACGTCGACGAGGCCGGCAGCCCCGGGTTGTTGTCGCGCAGCCAGCCGCGCAGCCGCGTGCGGAAGGCGGCCTCGTCGGGCGAGTCACCGAAGTCCACGTGCGCCTCCCGGATGCGTGGGCGGGTTCGTCACGATCCCGTGGTGGTCGAGGACGCGGGCCAGGTTGGCCCCGGCGCCCCCGAGGACATCGCTCGCCAGCAGCGCCCGCCGCAGGTACACGTGGGCCAGGCACTCCCAGGTGTTGCCGATGCCGCCGTGCACCTGGATGGCGGTCTCGCACACGGTGCGGGCCGCCCGGGCGCTGTACGCCTTGGCCACCGCACCGGCGGCGACGGCCTCGCCGGCCGGCAGGGCGTCGACCGCCCAGGCGGCGTGGAGGGCGGCGCTGCGGGCCCCCTCCACGGCGACGAAGGCGTCGGCCAGAAGGTGCTGCACGGCCTGGAACGAGCCGATCGGGGTGCCGTACTGCCGGCGCTCCTTGGCGTACTCGGTGGCGAGCTCGACGGCCCCGCGCATGGTGCCCACGAGGTCCGCGGCGGTCAGGGCCAGCCCCAGGGCGGTCCAGCGCGCCTCGGCCTCGTCGGTGAGGACGTCGGTCTGGTCGGCGACGGGCACGACCGCCGCCGTGGTGTCGAGCGCCACGGTGGCCCGGGTGAGGTCGGCTCCGCCGGACCCGCCCGCCCCGGCGGGCAGAGGGACCTGGCCGAGGGTGTGGCCGCCGACCGCCGGCACGAGGAGCAGGGCCGACGTCGCCGCGCGCGCGTCGACGGCGACGCACCCTCCGGCGGGCGCCCCCTCGGGGCGACAGGCGAGCGCGGCCAGGTCGGGTGCCAACACGACGGTCTCGAGCGCCGTCGCCGCCGGTGCGCCGGCCAGGCGCCGCAGCTCCGCCGCCAGGGTCGGTCCGAGGTACGGGACGTCGGCGAGGCCCCGGCCGAGCTCGTCGGCGACGAGGGCGACCTCGACGCCCGACGCCCAGGGGGCGCCGTCGTCGGTGGCGGTGCGCAGCTCGCGCCAACCGGCGGCGGAGACGGCGGCATCGAGCTTGCCGGCCCGCTCGGCGTCGTCGAGCTCGCCGACCGCGTGGGGCCCGAGCCGGCCCACGACCTGGGCCGCCGAGTCGCGCAGGGCGACCTGCTCGGGGGAGAGGCGAACGTCCACTAGTCGTGTCTCCTGGTCGGCCGGCTGTGACGCTGCGTGGCTGTTGCCGCGTCCCCACGTGCGGGCTGTGGGGTGCGTCCGATCTGCTCGGCCTCCATCTCAGCGTCCTTCGAGTCGGAGTGCACGAGGGGGTCCACTCGTCGCGCAGGGTGCGGCGCAGCACCTTGCCCGACGGGAGCCGGGGGATGGCGTCGACCTCGACGACGCGCCGGAGGTGCTTGTAGGTCGCCAGCGAGTCGGCCACGAGCCGCTCCAGCTCGCCGTCGGCCAGCGGCCGGGTGGGGTCGAGCTGCACGGCCGCCACGGGGACCTCGCCGGCCCGCTCGTCGGCCACGCCGAACACGGCGCAGTCGACGACGGCCGGATGGCCGTGCAGCACCGCCTCGACCTCGGCCGGCGCCACCTGGAAGCCGTTCACCTTGATCATCTCCTTCGAGCGGTCGGTCAGATGGACCCACCCTTCGGGCTCGAGCCAGCCCACGTCCCCCGTGCGGTACCAACCGTCGGCGAAGGCCTCGGAGTTGGCCTCGTCGGGCAGGTAGCCCGCCATCACCGACGGGCTGCGGGCCTGGATCTCCCCGGTGTCGCCGGGACCGAGGACCGCGCCGCTGTCGAGGTCGACCACGCGCAGCTCGACCTCGGCCGGCGGCAGGCCGGCGGAGTCGAGCCGCCAGGCGGACGGGTCGCGGACGGGGTTGCAGGCGATCACCGGCAGCTCGCTGGCGCCGTACGCCGCCAGCCACCGGACGCCGGTGCGCTGCGTGACGATGTCGGCCACGCTCTCGGTCACCGGGGTGGCGCCCCACATGATGTAGCGGAGCGACGAGAGGTCGTGGTCCTCGAGTCGGGGGTGGTTCGCCAGCGCGAGGGCGATGGGGGCGACGGCCATCTCGAGCGTGATGCGGTCGCTGGCGATGCGGCGGAGCACCTCGTCGAGGTCGAAGCGGCGGTGCAGGCGGACGGTGGCGCCGGCCTCGGCCGCCGCCAGCAGGTTGAGCAGGCCGAGGATGTGGGAGGGGGGAGTGGCCACCTGGAAGCGGTCGTCGGGTCCGAGGTCGAGGGCGGCGCACCAGTCGGCGGTGGCGTGGCCCATCGACCGGTGCGTGTGGCGCACGGCCTTGGGCAGCCCCGTGGTGCCCGAGCTGAACACGAGGATCACGTCGTCGGTGTCGGCTGCGCCGGTGCCGCCCGACCCGTCGCTCCCGAGCGGAGACCGGCTGAGCGACTCCACCGTCGCGGCCGTCGGTGCGTCGTCGAGGTCGGTGACGGCGGTGGCGCCCAGCCGTTCCGACAGCAGCGCCGCCGCGGGTCCGTCGGCGATCGCGTGGCGGGGCGACGTGAGCCCGAGGGCGTGGTCGACCTCGACGGCCTTCCACGCGGGGCTCAGCAGCACCGCGGCGGCCGCGACCTTGCTGACGGCGTGGACCACCGCCGCGAACTCGACCCGGTTGGACGTCATCACGGCCACCCGGTCGCCCGGGCCGACGCCCTGCGCCAGCAGGTGGCGAGCGAACGCGTTGGCGAGCCCGTCGAGGTCGCCGAAGGACCAGCGTTCGTCGCCTGCCCAGACGGCATCCCGGTCGCCGAACCGGTCCGCGGCCCGCTCGAGGCCGCGGTGCATCAGGGTCGAGGCCGGGTCGGACACGGAAACATTGTTCTCCGCTGGTGAGATCGACGTCAACACAGACGACGGGTACTGTTCCCGCCATGGTCACGACCAGCCCCGCCGTCCGCGGGACCGACCCCGACGTCCGTCGCGAGATCGTCGAGACGGTGCGCCGCTTCGTCGAGCGCGAGGTCGTCCCCGTCGCCTCCGACCTCGAGCACGAGGACCGGTTCCCGGCCGACATCGTGGACCAGATGCGCAGGCTCGGGCTCTTCGGCGTCACGATCCCCGAGGCCTACGGCGGGCTCGGGCTCGACCTGCTGACCTACATCGGCATCATCGAGGAGCTGGCCGCCGGGTGGATGAGCCTGACCGGCATCGTCAACACCCACACGATGGCCGCCACGCTGATCATGGCCCACGGCACCGACGAGCAGAAGCAGCGCTGGCTGCCGTCGATGGCCACGGGCGAGCGGCGCGGCGCACTGTCGCTGTCCGAGCCCGACGCCGGGAGCGACACCCGCAACATCGCCTGCAAGGCCGAGCGCGACGGCGACGAGTACGTGCTCAACGGCACCAAGGCATGGGTCACGAACGGCGAGCGGGCCAGCATCGTCGCGCTGGCCGCCCGCACCGGCGAGGGCATCACGGCGTTCATCGTCGAGAAGGAACCCGGCCCGACGTTCGAGGGCATCTCGGTCGGCAAGGCCGTCGGCAAGCTGGGCTACAAGGGCGTCGAGACCGTCGAGATGACCTACGTCGACCACCGCATCCCCGCGGTCAACCTGGTCGGGGACGCCGGCCGGGGCCTGGCCCAGATCCTGGGGGTGCTCGAGGTCGGGCGCATCAACATCGCGGCCCGCGCCACGGGGGTCGCCCGGGCCGCGCTCGACGCCGCGCTCGCCTACGCGCAGCAGCGCACCACGTTCGGCAAGCCCATCGGCGAGCACCAGGCCATCCAGCTCAAGCTGGCCGACATGGCCACCCGGGTCGAAGCGGCGCGGTTGCTCACCCGCAACGCGGCCGAGCGCAAGGCCGCCGGCCTGCGCTGCGACGTCGAGGCCGGCATGGCCAAGCTGTTCGCCAGCGAGACCGCCCTCGAGGTGGCCACCGAGGCCATGCGCATCCACGGCGGGGTCGGGTACACGACCGAGTTCCCGGTCGAGCGCTACTACCGCGACGCCCCCCTGATGGTGATCGGCGAGGGCACCAACGAGATCCAGCGGCTTGTGATCGCCCGCGGCCTGCTGGCCCGCGCCCGCAACGCCTGACCGGTCACCCCGTGACGTCGCGGGCGAACAGGATGGATCGATGACCGTCATCGTCGTGGGCAACCCCAAGCCCGCCTCCCGCACGCGCCAGGCGGCCGAGCTCGTGGCCGAGCGCCTCACCGGGGCGCCACCCGCCACGGTCATCGAGCTGGCGGACCTGGGTCCGGCCCTCCTGGGCTGGGGGGACCCGGCCGTCGACGCCGCCAAGCAGGCCGTGCGCGACGCCGACCTCGTCGTGTTCGCCACGCCCACCTACAAGGCCACCTACACGGGACTGCTCAAGCTGTTCCTCGACCAGTTCGGGGCCGGCGAGCTGCACGGCACCACCGCCGTCGCCCTGATGCTCGGGGGGTCGCCGCACCATGCGCTGGCGGGCGAGCTGACGCTCAAGCCGGTGCTGTCCGAGATCGGGTGCAGCTGCCCGACGCCGGCGCTGTTCCTGCTCGACTCGTCCTGGGAGGCGAGCCCCGAGCTCGACACCTGGGTCGAGCGGGCCCGCGACATCCTGCGGCTGCCCGGCAGCCGCTCGTGACTACGGTCCGACTCATGCGCCACTTCGTCACCTACCCGCTCGTCGCCCACCCCTACAGCCCCGAGCTGGTGGCGAAGGAGGCGATCGTCCGGTTCGCGGTGCGGGCCGAGGAGCTGGGGTTCGACGGCATCGGCTTCACCGACCACCCCGCGCCCTCGCACCGCTGGCTGCAGGCCGGCGGGCACGACGCCCTCGATCCGTTCGTGGCGTTCGGCCTGGTGGCCGCCGTGACCGAGCGGCTGCACCTGATCCCCAACATCCTCGTGCTGCCGTACCGCAACCCGTTCCTGGTGGCCAAGGCCGCGGCCACGCTCGACGCGCTGTCGGGCGGGCGGTTCGTGCTGTCGGTGGCCACCGGGTACCAGCGGGGGGAGTACCGGGCGCTGGGTGTGGACTTCGAGGAGCGCAACGACCTGTTCGACGAGGCGCTGGCGGTGATCAAGGGCGTGTGGGCCGAGGACGACTTCGCCTACGACGGGCGGCACTTCACGGCCCGGGGCCAGACCGCCAACCCCAAGCCGGGCGGCGTGCCCATCTGGATCGGTGGCAACAGCGCCCTGTCGCGGCGGCGCGTGGCGACCTCGGCCGACGGGTGGAACCCCTTCGCCGCCCCGAAGCAGTTGGCCGAGACGGCCAAGACCCCGGTGCTCGAGACGGTCGAGGACCTGAAGCCGATGCTCGACCACCTGTGGCAGCACGTCGACGCGGCCGGCCGCGACCGGTCCGAGATCGACATCTGCCTGCAGGCGCTGGGGTGCGCCGGACCGGGCGACGAGGCGTTCGACCCGCAGCAGACCCTCGACGCGCTGGGCACGCTGGCCGGTCTCGGCGTGACGTGGACGAGCACGTCGGTGCCGGGGACCTCGCTCGCCGCCGCGCTCGAGGGCCTCGAGCAGTACGCCACCGGCGTCATCGCCCCGTCGCGTCAGGGCTAGGGGTTCCTGCGACCGAACGTGCGACGTACACGTCGGTCCTGCCTGCGGAACTGTCGCAAGTTCGGGGGGAGGACCGGGGTTCGGGGGGGGACGGGGACAGGGTCAGGGGGCGCCGAGGACGTAGTCGCCCGTGTCGGGGTGGTGGTACCAGCCGCCGGCGGCGTACGTGCCGCCGTCGACGTGGAGGGTCTGGCCGGTCACGTACGTCGACAGCCCCGACGCCAGGAACACCGCGGCGCCGGCCACGTCGTCGACGTGACCCAGCCGGCCCAGCGGCACGGCCAGGGCTGTGTGCGCCTTCCGCTCGTCCTCGCTGCGGTCGTCTCCTGCGGCGGCCGCGAGCCGGGACAGGCCCTCGGTCCACGTGATGTCGGGCGCCAGGGCGTTGACCCGGATCCGGTGCGGGGCCAGCTCGAGCGCGGCGGTCTTGGTGAAGTTCAGCACCCCTGCCTTGGCCGCCGCGTACGCCGCGTAGCCGGGGGCCGCCCGCACCCCCTCGATGGAGGCGACGTTGACGATGCTGCCGCCCCGCCCGGCGTCGGCCATGACCCGGCCCACCCGCTGCGTGCACACGATGACGTGGCGCAGGTTCGCCCGGTAGAGCGCGTCGATGCCGTTCTCGCTCGTGTCGAGGAGCGGCGACACGAACACCCCGCCGGCGTTGTTCACCAGGATGTCGATGCGCCCGTAGCGGTCGAGCGTGGCCGCCACGGCCCGGTCGACCTGGCCGGAGTCGCGGACGTCCGTCACGACCGAGAGCCCACCGACCTCGTCGGCGGCGGCCGCCGACGTGTCGGGGTCGCGCTCCCAGATCGCCACGTCGGCCCCGAAGGCGGCCAGCCCGGCGGCGATGCCCCGCCCCAGGCCGGCGCCGCCGCCGGTGACGACCGCGACCTGGCCGGCGAGCGACACGGCGTCGGGGTGCAGGGCCACGCCGGTCAGCCCTCGGCCTCGCCTGCGGCGAGGACGGCGCGCGCCCGGGCCGCGACCACCTCGTCGACCATCTGGCCCTCGAAGGCGATGGTGTCGCCGCCCGCCCCCTCGAACGCGGCCAGCAGCCGCCGGGCTGCGTCGAGCTCGTCGGCGGTCGGCTCGAACGCGGCTCGGGCGAGGGCCACCTGGGCCGGGTGGATGCACATCTTCCCCGCGTAGCCGAGCGCACGGGCCTCGCGGGCCTCGGCCGTGAAGCGCTCGTGGTCGCCGAAGTCGATGGTGACCATGTCGAGCGCCGCGACACCGGCGAGGCGGGCGGCCACCGCCACGAACGACCGGGCCCACGCCACCTCGGCGTTGCCGGGCGTGCGCACCCCGCCGAGGTCGGCGATGTAGTCCTCGGCACCGAAGTAGCACGCCGCCACGGGCGGGGCGAGCACGGCGCGGGCGTCGGCGACGCCCCGGACGGTCTCGAGACCGGCGACCACGGGCCGGTCGCCGAGCGCCTCGGCGACGTCGGCGACCTGCGCGGCCGTGTCGAGCTTCGGCACGACCACGGCCGCCAGCCCGTCGGGCAGGTCGGCCACGTCGTCGGCGAACCACGGCGTGCCCGGGGGGTTCACCCGCACGCACACCGGCACGACCCCCGCCAGCGCGGCCGCAGCCTCCCGCACGCTGGCCCGGGACGCGGCCTTGGCCGCCGGTGGTACCGCGTCCTCGAGGTCGAGCACCACGGCGTCGGGCCCCGAGCGCGGCGCCTTGGCCGCCAGCTCGGGCCGGTTGCCGGGGACGAACAGCAGCGAGCGCCAGCGGCCCGAGGCCGACCGGACGCGAGGCCGTGGCCCGAGCGGCCCGGCGCCGGAGGCGCCATGAGCGGGAGACATGTCGCTCACGTCGGGCGGCGGTGCATCAGCGCCGAACGTCGGCAACGGGCGACCAACTCGTCGCGCTGGTTGTAGGCCCGGTGCTCGAACCCGACGATGCCCTGGCCGGGCCGCGACGACGACGCCCGCGCCGAGATCACCTCGGTCTGGGCGTGGATCGAGTCGCCGGGGATCACCGGGGTGGGGAAGGAGATCTCCTCGAACCCCAGGTTGGCGACCGTGGTGCCGAGGGTGGTCTCGAACACCGAGAGCCCGATCAGCAGCGACAGCGTGAACAGGCTGTTGACCAGGCGCGTGCCGAACTCGGTGCCCTCGGCGAACGACTCGTCGAGGTGCAACGGCTGGGCGTTCATGGTGAGCACCGAGAACAGCGTGTTGTCGGCCTCGGTGATCGTGCGGGTGACCGCGTGGTCGATCACCGTGCCCGGGGTCAGGTCCTCGAACCAACGGCCCATCACCGGCCGGGATCCTGGCATCCGCTCCTCCATGGATCGACGACGGATCGACGTCGGGGCCGCGGCTCAGCCGGCGCGGCCCGCACCGGCAGTATCGCTCGCCCGGCCGGCCAGCTCGGCCAGCACCTCGTCGGTGTGCTCGCCGAGGGCGGGGACGTGCGCTCCCTGGGCGGCGGGCGACCCGGCGAACGTGACCGGCCCGTTGACCGACCGCAGGGCGCCGTCCTCCAGCTCGACGAAGCCGTCGTTGGCCACGAGCTGCGGGTCGACCACGACGTCGGCCGGCGTCTGGGCGGGCGCCCACCAGACCCCCTCGGCCTCGAACCGCTCGGCCCACTCGGCGAGGGGCCGCGCCGCGATGAGCTCGTCGAGCAGGCCGATGACCTCGGTGCGGTTCCGGCGGATCGTCGTGGCGTCGGCGAACCGGGGGTCGTCGAGGAGGTCGGGGCGACCGAGGGCCCGGCACACCGCGGGGATGTGGCGGGCGGCCTCGAGCCCGGTGAAGAAGAACCACCGGCCGTCGGCGGCGCGGTACGGGTTCATCAGCGGCGCCTGGTTGCGGTGCCGCGGCTCGGAGCCGGCGACCCGGCCGAGCGCCATCTGGATGCCGAGGTCCCACCCGAGCACGTAGGCGCCGGTGCGCAGCAGCGACACCTCCACGATCCGACCCCGTCCGGTGTGGCGCTGCTCGAGCACGGCCGCGAGCACGCCCGACAGCGCGGCGAGGCCGGTGATGTGGTCGCCGATGCCGCCGCGGGCGTTGAGCGGGTTGCCCTCGCCGTCGGCCATCTGCGACGCCAGGCCCGAGCGGGCCCAGAAGGCACCGATGTCGTAGGTGGGGCGGTTGCGGTCCTCGCCATGGAGGCCGTAGCCGCTGACGCTGCAGTAGACGAGGTGGGGGTGGCGGGCCACGGTCGCCTCGGGCTCGAGGCCCAGCTTGTCGAGGGCGTCGGGCCGCAGGTTGCTGATGAAGACGTCGGTGGTCTCGAGCAGGTCGTCGAGGCGCTGGCGCGCCTCCGCCTCCCGCAGGTCGAGCACGACGCTGCGCTTGCCCCGGTTGTCGAGGGCGAACGCCGGGTTGGGCATGTCGTCGTCGATGCCGAGCGACCCGAACACGCCGCGCATGGGGTCGCCGGTGGGCGGCTCGACCTTGATGACGTCGGCGCCCCAGTCGGCCAGCAGCGCGGCGGCGGCCGGGGCCGCCACCCACACGCCCAGCTCGACGACGCGCAGCCCGGCGAGCGCGCCGAGGCCGTGCGGGCCGGTCGTCTCGCCCCCGGTCCCGTCCGCCTCGCTCACGAGGTCGACACCGGCCGGGACCGCGCCGCACGCTCCCGCAGCACGTTCTTCTCGACCTTGCCGGTGGCGTTCAGGGGGAGCTCGTCGACGACCTCGATCGCCCGCGGGACCTTGTAGTTGGCGATCTCGTCGCGGCACCAGGCCAGGATCTCGGGACCGACCGCGGCGTCGCCCGACCGGGTCACGACGAACGCCATGCCGACCTCGCCGAGGCGCTCGTCGGGGATGCCGATGACCGCCGCCTGCTGCACGTCGGGGTGGCGCAGCAGGTGCCCCTCGATCTCGGCCGGATAGGCGTTGAACCCGCCGACGATGAACATGTCCTTCGACCGGCCGGCGATGCGCAGGTAGCCGCGGTCGTCGAGCACACCCAGGTCGCCGGTGCGGAGCCACCCGTCGGCTGACAGCGCCTCGGCCGTGGCGTCGGCGTCGTCGAGGTAGCCGAGCATCACGCTGGGGCCGCGCAAGACGATCTCGCCCATCTCGCCGGTGGGGACGTCGGCGCCGCCGTCGCCGGCGATGCGGATCTCGAACCCCGGGCGCGCCCGGCCGACCGTGGTGGCGATGGTCTCGGGGTCGTCGTCGAGGTCGGTGGCGCTGGCGGTGCCGCCCTCGGTGAGGCCGTAGCCCGACACGACGGTGGGGAACGGCAGCTCGTCGACGATCCGCCGGATGAGCGTGACCGGGATGTCGGCGGCGCCGGTGACGGCCACCCGCAGGCTCGACAGGTCGTGGCGGCCGCGGTCGGGGTGGTCGAGGATCGACTGGTACAGCGTGGGCGCGCCGGGCAGGACGGTGATCCGGTCCTCGGCCACGCGAGCCAGGGCCCGGTCGACGTCGAACACCGGCTCCGGGAACATGGCGGCCCCGGCCGCGACCGAGGCGAGGATGCCCGCCTTCAGGCCGAACATGTGGAAGTACGGGTTCACCATGAGGTAGCGGTCGTCGGCGCCGAGGCCGGTCATCGCCACCCAGTCGGTGGCGACGCAGAGCGTGCGCCCGTGGGTCATGACCACGCCCTTCGGCACCCCCGTCGTGCCCGACGTGAACAGGATGTCGGACGGGGTGTCGCCGTCGAGCGCTGCGGTGCGGTGCGCCACCTCGGCCCGGGCGTCGTCGGTCGCCCGCGCCAGGAACCCGTCCCAGGCCTCGGCGTCGTCGGGGACGGGGCCCCGGGCGACGACCACGGTGCGCAGGTCGGGGAGCTCGATGCCCGTGCCGGCGAGCATGCCGAGGTGGTCGGTGCCGAGGAAGTCGGTGACGGTGACGAGCGCCCGCGCCCCGCTGCGGGCGAGGATGTCGGCCGCCTCGGCGCCCTTGAACCGGGTGTTCACGGGCACCAGCACGGCGCCGGCCTGCCACAGGCCGAGCACGGCCACGATCCACTCGGCGCTGTTGGGCGCCCACAGGGCGACGCGGTCGCCCGGCTCGACACCCGACGCCACGAGCGCGGCGCCGAACGTCTGCGCGTCGCCGAGCAGCTCGTCCCACGTGAGCAGGGTGTCGCCGTCGGCCACGGCGAGCTGGTCGCCGTGCCTCTCGGCGGTGGCCGCGGCCATGGCCGGGATGCTCGCCCAGCCATGCGTCATCGCGAGCCGCCCTCGCCGTCCCCCCGGAGCCGGTTCACCGCAGGACCTTGTCCTCGACGTTCATCAGGCGGGCCATGTTGGCGCCCATGATCTTGCGCACGGACTCCTCGGGCACGCCGGCCAGCTCCTCGACGTAGCTGGCGGGGTCGGCCAGGCCCTCGGGGTGGGGGAAGTCGGACCCGAACAGCACCCGGTCGACGCCGATGAGGTCGGCCAGCGCGCCGAGGTCCTCCTCCCAGAACGGGCTGACGTGCACGTTGCGCATGAACACCTCGACCGGGTCCTCGAGGAAGTCCTGCGGCATCTTCTTGTAGACGTCGGCCAGGTTCTTGAGCAGCGGCTCGACCCAGATGCTGCCGTTCTCGATCACCGCCACCTTGAGCTGCGGGAAGCGCGACAGGGCGCCGTGGCAGATGAGGGCCGAGACGGCGTCCTCGACGGGCCGCCACGCCCCGAGCATGCGGAAGGCCTGGGGCTGGAACGGCAACATCTCGCTGTCGCTGCCCATCCACTCGTTGGCGTAGCGCTCGTAGCCGCTGTCGGAGGAGTGCATGGCGACCAGCACGTCGTGCTCGACCACCTTCTCCCAGAACGGGTCGAACTCGGGCAGGCCGAACGAGCGCGGCCCGCGGTACCCGGGGACGGGAGCCGGGCGGATGAGCACGACCCGCGCCCCGCGCTCGACCACCCACTCGAGCTCCTCGATCGCCCGCTCGACGATCGGCAGCGTGATGACGGGCGTGGAGAAGATGCGGCCCTCGTGGTCGAAGCTCCACGCCTCGTGCATCCACTCGTTGAGGGCGTGGATGGCGGCGTGGGTCAGCTCGGGGTCGTCGCGCATGCGCTCCTCGACCAGGCTGGCGAGGGTGGGGAACATGAGGGCTCGATCGATGCCCTGCTCGTCCATCAGCTCGAGCCGGGCCTCGGGGCCGCGGAACGCGGGGATCGAGCGCATCGGCTCGCCGAAGATCTCGCGGCGGCTCTTGCCCTCGGGGTTGCCGACGCGGAAGTACTCCTCCTGCGCGCCGGGGCGCGCCACCACCTCGAAGGTGGGGTTGGGGATGTAATCGCTGATCCGGCCGCGGATCACGATCTTCTTGCGCCCGCGCACCTCGACGTACTGGATCGCGGACTTGTAGCGATCGGGCAGGAACTTCGTGAGCGATTCCTCTGTCTCGTAGAGGTGGTTGTCGGCGTCGAACACCGGGATGTCGAGGATGGGGCTTGGCATGGGAGCCTCCTGGTGCGAGTGGGTGGTTCTCAGAGCGATCCGGCGAGCGAGCCGAGCAGGTCGCGGGTGCGCCGCATCGAGGCCAGCAGCTCGTCGCGGCCGTTGCCGAGCGGGACCACGCGCACCGACACGTCGGTGACGCCCGCGTCGGCGAAGGCCCGCAGGCGCTTCTCGATCGTGGCCTCGCTGCCCGCGGCCAGGATGTCGCCCACGTTGTGGGCGTCGCCGTGGTCGAGGAGGCGCTGGTAGTTGGGCGACACCTCGGCCTCGGAGAGGATGCGGTTGGTGCGCTCGACGGCGGCGTCGATCTCGTCGTCGCGGCACAGGCAGACGGGGATGCCGGCGACGATGCGCGGCGCGGGCCGACCGGCGGCTTCGGCGGCCTGCGTGATGCGGGGGGCGACGTGCGAGGCGATGGCCCGCTCGTCGGCCAGCCAGAGGATGGTGCCGTCGGTGCGCTCGCCGGCCAGGCGCAACATGAGGGGCCCGAGGGCGGCGATGAGCACAGGGGTCGGTGTCACGTCGGTGATGTCGAGCGGCTGGTGCACGCGGAAGCGGTCGTTCTCGACGTCGACGGTGCCGGGCCCGGCCAGGGCCTGGTCGAGCACGTCGAGGTGGTCGCGCATGGTGGGGGCCAGGTGCTCGTAGGGCAGGCCGAGCATCTCGTCGATGACCCAGTGGTGCGAGACCCCGAGCCCGAGGGAGAGGCGGCCGCCGCACACGACCTGCGTGGACAGGGCCTGCTGGGCGAGAGCGATGGGGTGACGGGGCTGCACGGGCACGACCGCGGTGCCGATCTCGATGCGGCTGGTCTCGGCGCCGACGAGCGTGGCGGCGGTGAGGGCGTCGAACTCGTCGGGGATCTGCGGGATCCACACCGTCGACAGGCCGGTCTCTTCAGCCCAGCGGGCGTCGGCGCGGAGGCGGTCGACCTTGGTCGAGTAGCGGCCTCGCTCCGGGCCGATCATCACCCCGATGCGCATCGCGCATCCCCTCCTCGGTCGACTGTCGGATACCTTGACGACTCGCCTGAGAACTACCTTCTTGTCAGAGTGTAACGTTAGTCTCAACAGCCGCGAGGATGAAGCCCGAGGAGGGACGGTGGCTCAGGAAGGACGCCTCTACATCGGTGGCGAGTGGGTGGCGCCCGGCGGCGACGCCGGCATCGACGTCGTCTCGCCGCACACCGAAGAGGTCATCGCCCGAGCCCCGGTCGCCGGTCCCGCCGAGGTCGACCGCGCCGTCGCCGCCGCACGCGCCGCGATCGACGAGGGCCCGTGGCCCCGCCTCGATCCGGCCGAGCGCATCGACGCCGTCCGCCGGCTCGCCGTCGCCTACGGCGAGCGCCGGCGCGAGATGGCCGACCTCATCACCGCCGAGATGGGCGCGCCGATCAGCTTCTCGAAGCTGGCCCAGGCCATGCTCCCGTGCACGATGCTCAGCGCCTTCGCCGACGTCGCCGAGGCCCATGCCTGGGAGGAGGTGCGCCCCGGCTACTTCGGGCAGGACGTGACCCTGCGCAAGGAGCCGGTCGGCGTGGTCGCGGCGATCGTGCCCTGGAACATGCCGCAGTTCTCGATCGTGGTGAAGCTGGCCCCGGCGCTGCTCGCCGGGTGCGCCGTCGTGCTGAAGCCGGCCCCCGAGACGCCGCTCGACGCGCTGCTGCTGGCCGAGATGATCGACGGGCTCGGCCTGCCGCCGGGGGTCGTGAGCGTGCTCCCGGGCGGGCGCGAGACCGGCGCGCACCTGGTCGGTCACCCCGGGGTCGACAAGGTGGCGTTCACCGGTTCGACCGCGGCCGGGCGCCAGGTCGCCGCGGCCTGCGCCGCCAACCTCACGCGGGTGAGCCTCGAGCTGGGCGGCAAGTCGGCCGCCGTCGTCCTCGACGACGCGGACCCGGCCGCGGTCGCCGCCGGCGCCCGGGTCGCCGGCCTGATGAACGGCGGGCAGGCCTGTGTCGCCCAGACGCGCTACCTCGTCCCCGAGTCGCGCTACGGCGAGATGGTCGATGCCCTCGCGGCCTCGGTCGACACGCTGGTCGTGGGCGACCCCACCGACCGCGCCACCGAGATCGGCCCGCTCGTCGCCCGGCGCCAGCAGGAGCGGGTGCGCGACTACATCGACGTCGGACAGAAGGAGGGCGCCCGCCTCGTCGTCGGTGGCAGCGACCTGCCCGACGGCGTCGAGCGGGGCTGGTACGTGCGGCCGACGCTGTTCGCCGACGTCGACAACGGCATGCGCATCGCCCGCGAGGAGATCTTCGGGCCGGTCCTGTCGGTGATCCCGTACCGCGACGAGGCCGACGCCGTCCGCATCGCCAACGACTCCGACTACGGGCTGTCGGGCTCGGTGTGGACCGCCGACGCCGACCGGGGCCTGGCGGTCGCCCGCCGGGTGCGCACCGGCACCTTCGGCGTCAACCAGCCCTACAGCATGGACCCGGCCGCCCCGTTCGGCGGGGTCAAGGCCAGCGGCTTCGGGCACGAGCTCGGCCGCGAGGGACTCGACGAGTTCCTCGACACCAAGGCAATCTCGGTGGCGCCCGCACCGTGAGCACGGGTACGACACGACTGCAGGAGGGGATCACAGGATGACTGCGACCGAGGCCGACGAGACGGGGCTCTACTACGACCCGTTCGACTTCGAGATCGACGCCGATCCGTACCCGATCTGGCGTCGGCTCCGCGACGAACAGCCCGTCTACTTCAACGAGCGCTACGAGTTCTACGCGCTGAGCCGCTTCGCCGACGTCGAGCGCGCCCTCGTCGACTGGCGGACCTACAGCTCGGCCAAGGGCACGCTGCTCGAGATCATCAAGAGCGGCATGGAGATCCCGCCCGGGTCGATCATCTTCGAGGATCCCCCGAACCACGACCTGCACCGCGGCCTGCTGTCCCGCGTGTTCACGCCCCGCAAGATGAACGCCATCGAGCCGAAGGTGCGCGAGTTCTGCGCCCGGTCGCTCGACCCGCTGGTGGGGTCGGGCGGGTTCGACTTCATCGCCGACCTCGGCGCCCAGATGCCCATGCGCACGATCGGCATGCTGCTCGGCATCCCCGAACAGGACCAGGAGGCGCTGCGCGACAAGATCGACGAGGGGCTCCGCCTCGACGAGGGCACGATGCCCGACTTCGACCTGTCGCGCGTCCAGGGCCAGTCCGAGGTGTTCGCCGACTACATCGACTGGCGGGCGAAGAACCCGTCCGACGACCTGATGACCGAGATGTTGCAGGCCACCTACACCGACACCGAGGGCGTCGAGCGCCGCCTGACCCGCGACGAGGTCCTCAACTACATCAACCTGGTGGCCGCCGCCGGCAACGAGACCACCACGCGGCTCATCGGCTGGACCGGCAAGGTGCTCGCCGAGCACCCCGATCAGCGCCGCGACCTGGTCGAGGATCGCAGCCTGGTCCCCAACGCCATCGAGGAGCTTCTGCGCTACGAGCCGCCCTCCCCGGTGCAGGCCCGCTACGTCACCGCCGACGTCGAGCACCACGGGCAGGTCATCCCCGAGGGCAGCGCCGTGCTGTTGCTGAACGCCTCGGCCAACCGCGACGAGCGCAAGTTCGCCGACGGCGAGAGCTTCGACATCCACCGCAACATCGACCACCACCTGTCGTTCGGCTACGGCATCCACTTCTGCCTGGGCGCGGCCCTGGCCCGACTCGAGGGGCGCGTCGCGCTCGACGAGGTGCTGCAGCGGTTCCCCGAGTGGGAGATCGACACCGACAACGCGGTCCAGGCGCGCACCTCGACCGTGCGTGGCTGGGAGAAGCTGCCGGTCCTCACGCCCTGACCGGGGCGAGGCCCGCCGCTATCGCCGGCCGCGCGTCGCGAGGTGTTTCCCGAGCTTGTCGAGCGCCATCGCCCACCCGGTGGCACCGGGGGAGTCGGCGGGGATCCCGACATGGGTGAGCACCACCTTGGTCCGGCCGTCGTCCTCCTCGAGCTCGACGCGGACCTCGGTGATCGTGGGATGCCCGTCGGGCGACGACGGGTTGCCGTCCTCGTCGCACATCGACTCGGTGTAGACGAGCCGTTCGTTCTCGACGACCTCGCGGTACTCGCCGGTGAACCACATCCGCATCGGGCCGCCGGGCGTCTGCACCTCCATGCACACCGTGCGCGTGCCGCCGACGCGCACGTCCATCGTGGCGACGGGGATGGTGGCGCCGTCGGGCCCGTACCACGCTCCGACGTGCTCGGGGTCGGTCCACATCTGCCAGACGAGGTCCACCGGGGCGTCGAAGCTGCGTTCGATCACCACGGCGTCGCTCGGGTTCGTGTCAGGCATCGTCCTCGCCAGCCCTTCGTTTCGCTCGGACCCGTCTCAGGTGGTCGTCCATCCGGTCGAGGCGGGACTCCCAGATGGCGCGGTACCGCTCGGCCCAGGTCGCGACCTCTTCGATCGGGGCGGCGTCGAGGGCGCACGGCCGGTACTGGGCCCGCTGCCCCCGGGAGATCAGCCCCGCCCGCTCCAGCACCTTGAGGTGCTTCGAGATCGCCGGGAGCGACAGCTCGAACGGTTCGGCGATCTCGGTGACGGTCGCGCCGCCCTCCGCCAGCCGGGCGAGGATCGCTCGCCTCGTGGAGCTGGCCAGGGCGGCGAACGTCTCGCTGAGCCGGTCGTCGTCGATCGCGGTGGTCATGAGACCCGTACTTTCCGATGTGGCTAATTAACTATGTTGGAAAGTACGGGCCCAGCCGCGGCCTGTCAACCGCCCGTCCCGTCGCCCGGGTCTACGGCCCGGTCCACAGCACGGTGGTCCGTGCCCGGAGACGTGCGTCGGCGGCGGCGGTGCGAACGGCCACGCGGTAGGCGACGGCCCGACCGAGCTGCCGCTCGACGTGCCACAGCAGGCCGCAACCGTCGCAGAGGTCGAAGCGACGCTCGTCGGCCGTCATGGCGGCGCGCATCGTGGTCGCCGTCGCGCACACGGGGCACCACGTCTGGCGTGCGGTGTCCGGGTCCAGGTCGTCGTCGCCGAGCTGCACGGTCGTCCACAGAACGCCGATGTCGTCCACGGGCAACGCCCATTCGACGATTCCGGGCCCGGAGATCAGCTGCCTCCTCATGTCGGCCACCTCCTCTCGGGTCGCCTGCGGCATCGACCGTCGACCGGACGCTCAGTCGGACCGGATCTCGGGCGGCGGCTCGAGGCTCAACCGCGAGAGGCGGATGACGACCGAGTCGGCCGTTGCCGAGGTCACCAGCGCGGCCAGAACGTCCCGCATCGACACCACCCCGACGACCTCGTGGTCGTCGGTCACGACGAGATGCCGCAGCCCGGCCCGCAGCATGATCGTGGCGGCGTCGAGGACCTCGGTCGCGCGCCCGACCGTCTGGGGGTCGGCGGAGGCGATCTCGCCGACAGGCTCGTCAGGGGCGCGCCCTTCCGCGACGGCCCGGGTGATGTCGCGTTCGGTCACGATGGAGACCCGAGCGTGGGGGGCGCCGACGACGGCTGACGAGAGGTCGCGGACCCGCATCGCACGCGCGGCCTCGCAGAGCGTGGTGCGCGGGCCGAGGACCAGGGCCGGTTGGATCCAGAGCTCGCCCACGGGGGTGAGCGGGGGGTGCGCGGTCTGTGCCATGACCCCATTCCGGCCACGATCCGACGTGCGCGACCAGGGTCGTTCGGCCCTACCAGCGTCCCGGTCGCACGGGGCACGGTGGGGTCATGGGAGACATCCTCGTGGGAGTGCGCCGGCCGGTCGGCGCCGCGGCTGCCGGCGCCAGATCGGGTGGCCCCGACCCTGTCGTCGTGCCCGCCGTTCGGGCCGGCGGGTGAGGGAGGCTGTGACCATGCGCCCGACGTTCGACGCCCGCACCGGCCTCGAGATCATCCCGCCCGACGACTGCCGGCAGTTGCTGGCGGCGGACGAGATCGGCCGGCTGGCCATCGTCGATGGCGGGGCCCCCGCCGTCTTCCCGGTCAACTACGTGTTCGACGGCCGGGCCGTGGTGTTTCGCACCGCCCCCGGCACCAAGCTGTCCTCGGCGGGGCGCAGCCCCGCGACGTTCGAGATCGATGCCTTCGACCGCGAGCACCGGACCGGGTGGAGCGTGGTCGTCACGGGGCGCCTCGAGGAGGTGACCGAGTTCGACGCCGCGACGCGGGACCGGGTCCGCGCCCTCCCGGTCGAGCCGTGGGCGGGAGGCGAGCGGGCCCACTGGATGCAGCTGGTCGTGTCCAGGATCAGCGGGCGGCGCATTCCTCCCTGAGGCAGGCCGGCGCGGCTCCGCCGAGCCGCGTCGGCCGGCCGGGACGGTGCGGCCCCGGAGATGCTCCGGGGCCGCCCGGTCGTCACTGCGGGCTGTCCATGTCCTTGTTCTCGGCGACGAACTGGCTGGCGACGAACATGGCGCCCTGCGGGTCCTGGAGGACCGTCATCCGCACCCAGGGGGCGTCGAGCGGCGGGACGACCACGGTCCCACCCAGCTCGGTGGCCTTCGCCGCGGTGGCGTCGGCGTCGTCGGTCGCGAACGTCACGCTCCAGTGGGGCGGCGTGTCGGGCTGGTCGGCCGCGAGCGGGGTGATGGCCGCCACCACGTCCTCGAAGCCGGCCGGCCCGCCAGACTCGGCGACCATCTTGCGGAGGTCGGGGTTGTCGCGCTCGAGGTCGTCGCCGTATCCCGGCAGCGTCCACATCTCCGTGCCGCCGCCCACGTCCAGCGTCGACCAGCCGAAGACCGAGCCGTAGAAGGCCTTGGCGGCGTCGGTGGCACGGGTGCCGAGGCCGTTGAAGTTGAGCGACCCCGCCTCGTTGACGACGCCGGCGCCGAACATCTGCCGGGCCTGCCAGACGGAGAAGACGGCGCCTTCGGGATCGGCGAGGACCGCCATGCGGCCGGCCTCCATGACGTCGAACGGTTCGGACAGGACGCTGCCGCCGGCGGCGCGCACCTTCGCCGCGGCGTCGTCGGCGTCGGCGACCGCGATGTACGTGTTCCACGCCGCCTGCTGCGGCGCCCCCTCGGGGATCGACCCGACGGCCGCCACGTCGCCGCCGTGCAGCCGGCCGATGAAGTAGTTCGCCCCCGACCCGGGGGGCATCACGTCCTCGAACTCCCAGCCGAACAGGCCGCCGTAGAACTCGACGCCGACCGCGGGGTCGGGCTGGGCGGTGTCGACCCAACACGGAACGCCGGGGATGTAGTGGTCTCGCTCGGGCATCGGGGTGCCTCCCTCTCGAACCTCGGAACGTCCCCCACCGTACGGCTGACTGCGGACAGATCACGGCCTGAATGCCCGGCCCCTCGGTCGACGCCCGGAGGCTCGCCCGGGGCGCGCCGGCCGCGGTCGGCACGCGGGCCGTCCGACCGTGCCGCCGGTCGGCGATGATGTGGCCGACCGACGGAGGAGGACGACGGATGGGCGTACCGAGTCGTGCCGCGCGCCTGGCACACGCGGGGCAGTACTGCGAGCTGTGGAACGCAGGCAGGAAGGACGACTGGGTCGCCTCGTGGCGCACGATCGTGCAGGGCGAGGTGACGATGTTCGACCCGGTGGGCACCCGGCCGAAGCACGGGTTCGACGAGGCGATGAGCGAGGCGTTCGACAAGTTCCAACCGGTCACCGAGCTGCACATGGTGACGGTCAAGGCCAACGGCGACGAGATGGCCTGGGTCATCGAGAACCGCTTCCGCACCGGCGACCGGGTCCTCACGAGCCTCAGCATCGAGACCTTCCGTTGGGACGAGCGTGGCGACCTGTTGATCAAGACGTATTACGACATGCCCGAGTCGGTCGGCTCCGAGGACGACCCGTACGAGCTGCTCCTCGGCACGGAGGGCGCCGCGGCCGGCGAGTGACCGGCCCGGCGACCGACGGGCACCGCTCGGCTTGTCGTCGGCGAGCCGCTGGTGAAGACTCTCGCCGCGTGCTGTGCACCTGCACAGCACCACTCGTCGTCAGAGGGGGAGCAGATGGCCATCCGCGTCGTGCAGTGGACCACGGGCAACGTGGGCCGGGAGTCGGTCAAGGCCATCGCGGCCAACCCGAACCTGGAGCTGGTGGGGTGCTACGCCTGGTCCGACGCCAAGGTCGGCGTGGACGCGGGCGAGCTCGCGGGCATCGGCGCCCTGGGCGTCGCGGCCACGAACGACGTGGACGCGCTGCTCGGGCTGAAGCCCGACTGCGTCGTGTACAACCCGATGTGGCCGTCGACCGACGAGCTGGTCCGCATCCTCGGGGCCGGGGTCGACGTCGTCACGACCGCCGCCTTCATCAACGGGCGCCGGCTCGGCGCCGACCGCGACCGCCTGGTCGAGGCGTGCGAGCGTGGGGGCTCGACGCTGATGGGGACCGGGATCAGCCCGGGCTTCGCCGAGCTCGTGGCCATCACCGTCGCCGGCATCTGCAGCCGTGTCGACCGGGTCACGGTGGCGGAGCACGCCGACACGACGTTCTACGACTCGCCCGACACCGAGCGACCGGTCGGGTTCGGGCACCCGATCGACACGCCCGGACTGCAGGAGATGGCCCGCGACGGCACGGCCGTGTTCGGCGAGGCCGTGGCGATGGTGGCCGACGCCCTCGGCATCGAGCTCGACGAGATCGTCTGCGACGCCGAGTTCGCCCAGACGACCGAAGACGTCGAGATGGCGTCGTGGACGATCGCCGCCGGCTGCGTGGCGGGCGTGGCCGCGAGCTGGCAGGGCCGCGTCGGCGACCGCACGGTGGTCGAGCTCAGCGTCCGCTGGAAGAAGGGGTCGACGCTCGACCCCGAGTGGGTGATCGAGCGCGACGGGTGGGACATCGAGGTCCAGGGCCTCCCGACCGTGATCACGAAGCTCGACTTCCTGCCGCCCCCCGACTTCGAGGCCGAGACCATCGAGGACTTCATGGTCATCGGCCACATCATCACGGCCATCCCCGCCATCAACGCGGTGCCCGCGGTCGTCGCCGCCGCGCCCGGGATCGTGAGCTACCCCGACCTCGGCTTCCCGATGCCACGGGGGTGGGTGGTGCCGGGCTGATCGCCTGGTGAGGACGACGGGATCTCGGCGGTAGGTTCGGGCGGTGCCGGCCCCTCCACCCGAGACCTCGCCACCGCCGGAGCCGACGGTCACGGCGATCCACGTGGCCCCGGCCAGCCGCCTGCCGATGCGCAGCGTCACGTCGGTCCGCGCCGAGGCGGGGAAGGGGCTCGTCGGCGACCGCTACCACGGGACCCGGCACCGCCACGTCACCGTCCAGTCGCAGACCGGGCTCGACGAGGCCGCCCGCGAGCTCGGGGCGCCCGTTGCGCCCGCCGGTACGCGCCGGAACGTGACCATCTCGCACGGCGACGTTCCGGAGGCCCCTGGGGCCCGCATCGTGATCGGCGACGTGGAGCTCGAGGTCGTCCGCCGAGCCGCGCCGTGCAAGCTGCTCGACGACTCGGTCGGGCCCGGGGCGAGGATCGCCCTGGTCCGCCGGGCCGGCTCGGTGTGCCGGGTCCTGACGTCGGGGACGATCGCGGTCGGCGACCCGGTCGACCTCGACCCCGACCGCCTCGCAGAGGCACGTTGACCTGATCCGTCGCGGCCCCGTCCGCAGTGTTCACGGGCCGGTGAGGGCGTTCGTGACCGAGCGCCGGGCTCGGGTCCGGCTGGTCACGGCCCGCGCGATCCCGGTCGCGAGCACCGCCGTGTTCCGGGCTGCTCCCGGACGGGCGCCGTCGAGCAGCTCGTTCCAGTACATGGCCCATCCGCCGGCGACGGCACGCCCGATGCCGGGGGCGGTGAGCAGCCGGCCCGCCCCGGCGACGACCGTGGCTCGCCGGACGAGCGCGGCCTGGATGGCCGCGTTGGAGGCATGGAACCGGGCGTAGCGCTGCCGCAGGAACGAGCGGTAGTGGGTGGCCGGCGCGGCCGGGCATGCGAGCACGGCCTCGGCGGCTGCCCGTCCGCTGGCCAACGCCTCGGAGATCCCCTCGCCCTGGAGTGGGTTCACGAGCCCGGCCGCATCGCCCACGAGCAACACACGGCCGCGCGCCGGGATGGTTCCGACCATCCCCATCTTGAGCCAGCCGCCGAGCCGCTCGGCGGGGAGGCGGGCGGCGCGATCGAGCAGCCCGAACCGGTGGAGCACATCGACGAAGGGGCCCAGGGATCGGGCTGCGTGGCCGGCGGCCGCACGCTCTCCGAGCACGCCGACCCCGACACCGAGGTTGGCCCGACCGCCCGGCCCGGGGAAGAGCCAGCCGTATCCGGGGAACCCGCGCCAGCGCGCCTCCTCCCACAGCACGATCGTGGGGAGGTCGACGAATGCGTCGAGGTAGCAGCGCAGCGCGAACCCCCACAGCACCTGGCGCGCGTCGACCAGGCCTGCCGCCGTCGCCACTCGGCTCGTCGCCCCGTCGGCGCCGATCACGACGTCGGCCTGCAACCTGGTCCCGTCCGACAGCTCGAAGCCCGCCAACCGGCCGTCGTCGAGGACGGGAGTGCCGGCGCGGGCGGTGTACGCGACGCATCCGGCATCGAGGGCAGCGTCGCGCAGCGTCTGGTCGAGCTCGACGCGCGGCAGCGCGACGCCGTGACCGGGATAGGTCCGGCCGGGTCGGCAGGGCAGCCGAACCGACCTCCCGGTCGGGCCGACCACTCGCATGTCGCCCACCGGCTCCGCCCCGGCCAGTCGCACGCCCAGGTCCTCGAGCGCCTGCACCCCCCGGGGACCGACCAGGTCGCCGCACGCCTTGTCCCGCGGGAAGGCCGTCTTGTCGACCAGCGCGACGCGAGCACCGGCTCGGGCGAGGACCAGGGCAGCCGCGCAGCCGGCTGGTCCGGCTCCGATCACCGCCACGTCGGCATGCTCCGCTCGCACCGGCTCACCCTCTTCCCGTGGCTACAGTCGACAGTGCCGGACATCTCGGAGGCGCCTGTGCTGACCTGGTCGCGCCAGGATCCCACCAGGTTCGCGCAGCAGCTGTTCCAGGGCCTGCCCCGCCGCTACGACCTGCTCGCCGAGGCATTGTCGTTCGGTCAGAACCGGCGCTGGCGGCGGACCATGGTCGACAGCTTGGTCGAGAGCGGACCTGCGACAGTGCTCGACGTGGCCACCGGCACCGCGGGTGTCGCCGTCCAGATCACCCGCCGGACGGGCGCACGTGTCACGGGGATCGACATCACCGAGGCGATGCTGTGCCGCGGCCGGACGACCGTCCTCCAGGAGGGGTTGCAGGAACGGATAGCGCTGGTCGGCGGGCAGGCCGAACGGCTCCCGTTCCCCGATGCCACGTTCGATGCGCTGACCTTCACCTACCTGTTGCGCTACGTCGCGGACCCGGCGGCCACCATCGCCGAGCTGGCCCGCGTGGTCCGCCCCGGCGGCACTGTTGCCAGCCTCGAGTTCCACGTTCCACCCCGGCGGCTCGCGCGCGGTGCCTGGTGGCTCTACACGCGCCTGGTCCTGCCCGTCCTGGGTGGGCTGGCGGGCCGGGACTGGTACCGCGTCGGTCGCTTCCTCGGCCCGAGCATCTCCGCCCACTACGACCGCTACCCCCTTCCGTCGACCGTCCACGCCTGGCAGCGGGCCGGGCTCGACGAGGTCGGCGTCCGCGTGATGAGCCTCGGCGGAGGGTTGGTCATGTGGGGGCGCCGCGTCGATGACTGACCGTCGCCCCGCCTTCTACGCCGCCACCGGCCGGGCGGGCGACTGGTGGACGCTCCTGCACCCGCCGTACACCGCGTGGCACCTCTCGTACGTGGCCATCGGCGCCGCCCTGGCGCCACACCTCGACGCCGAGCGCCTCATCGCCACCCTGCTCGCGTTCTTCCTGGCGGTCGGGGTCGCCGCGCACGCCCTCGACGAGCTGAACGGCCGGCCGCTGCGGACCTCGATCCCGTCGTCGGTGCTCAAAGCGGCGGCCACCGCCGCGCTCGTCGGCGCGGTCGCCATCGGAGCCGCGGGTGTCGCACGCGTGGGCCTCGTGCTCGTGCCCTTCGTGGTCGTCGGGGCGTTCCTCGTCGCCGCGTACAACCTCGAGCTGTTCGACGGCCGGCTCCACACGGACGCGGCCTTTGCCGCGGCCTGGGGCGCCTTCCCCGTGCTCACCGCCTACATCGCCCAGGCGGAACGGCTCTCCGCCGCCGCCCTGCTCGCCGCCGCAGCCGCCTACGCCCTGTCGATCGCGCAACGGCACCTCAGCAGCAGCGTGCGGTTCATCCGCCGCCAGACCAGCAGCGTGGACATCGCTCTCTCCCTCCGGGACGGCCGAGAGCGCACGGCTCACGAAGAGCTCCTGCTCGACCCCCCGGAAGCCGCGCTGCGTGCCCTCTCCTGGGGCCTCCCGGTGCTCGCCGCCGCCCTCGTCGCCGCCCGCATCTGAGCCGACCCCGGCGTGGCGCTCGCCGGTGATGCGCATCGCCCCGTATCCGAGGCGATGCACGGCCGGGGTCCGCGCTCAGGCCCCCTCGACGGCGAGGGGGAGGGCGTCGGCCTCGACGGTGAGCAGCTCGTCGGCCAGATCGTCGACGGCGGCCGCCCGGGTCGGTTCCGGCCTCGGGATGAACGACCCGATCACGCCCGAGATGACCGCCGTGGCGGCGGCGAACGCCCACAGCTGGTGGAAGCCGTCGAGCGGATCCGCCAGGTGGCGCTGCGATCCGATGAGCGCCACCAGGATGGCGATGCCGAGCGCACCCCCCACCTGGCGGGCGGTCTGGTTCACCGCGCTGCCCACCGCGAAGCGCGCTGGCGGGAGCGAGGACACCGCTCCCGCGCTCAGCACCGGGAAGGTGAAGGCGACGCCGAGGCCGACGAGCAGCGTCCCGGGCAGCCACGTGCCCACGTAGTCGGCCGTGCTCTCGACGAGCAGGGCGAAGCTGCTCAGGCCGAGGGCGAAGCACGCCGCCCCGAACAGCAGCACGGGCCGGAACCCGACGCGGGCGGCCAGCTTGCCGGCGGTCCCGGCGAGGAGGGCCACCACGACAGGCCCGGGCGTGACGGCGAGGCCGGCCGTCATGATCGGGTAGCCCCACACGCTGGTGAGGAACAGGACGTTGCCCAGCAGCATGGCGAAGAAGCCGGCGGCGTAGACGACCGTGGCGGTGTTGGCGATCACGAAGGCGCGGCTGTGGAACAGGGTCGGGTCGATGACCGGATCGTCGTGGTGCAGGGTGCGGTGCACGAACACGGCGCTGCCGACCAGCGCCACCGCCAGCGCGCCGAGGATGCGGCCGTCGGTCCAGCCCCACGTCGAGCCCTCGGAGACGGCCAACACCAGCGCCGCCAGTGACAACGACATCAGGACCACGCCGAGGTAGTCGGGCGTCCTGGTCTCCCGGTCGCGGGGCGACTCGGTGAGCACCCGTCGCCCGGCGATCAGCACGAACAGGCCGACGGGGACGTTCACGAAGAACGCCCACCGCCAGCCGCCGGCCGATACCAGGGCGGCGCCGAGGGACGGTCCCGTGGCCACGGCGAGGGCCCCGATGCCGCCCCACTGGGCGACGATCTGCATGCGTCGCTCCGGCGGGTAGGCACCGATGAGCAGCGCCACCGACGCGGGGACGAGGAAGGCGGCGCCCACCCCTTGTACGGCGCGTGCGGCGATCAGCGTGGCGACGTCGGGGGCGATGCCGCACAGGATCGAGCCGAGCAGGAACACCGCCGTGCCGCCCTGGAACACCCGCTTGCGGCCGAGCCGGTCGCCCGTCCGGCCGCCGACCACCAGCAGGGCTCCGAAGACGATCGAGTAGGCGGTGATGATCCACGACAGCGACGCCGAGCTGGCGTCGGGGTACGACGCCTCGATGTCGGGGAAGGCCACGTTCACGATCGAGAGGTCGAGCGATGCCATGAACGTGCCCAGCGCGGTCACGACGAACACGGCGCCGGCCCGGGGCGCTCGGGTCGCGGTCGCGCTGCGCTCCGTGAGTTCGATCATCGAACTGACCGTAGGACATTGAGTTCTATGACGCAACTCACTACCCTCGACCACATGCAGCGGAAGAGCTTCGAGGCCATGAACTGCTCCGTGGCCCAGTGCCTGGAGGTCGTCGGGGAGTGGTGGTCGATGCTGATCGTCCGCGACGCCTTCCTGGGCGTCCGTCGGTTCGACGACTTCCAGTCCCGGCTGGGCATCTCCCGCAACATCCTGACGAACCGGCTCAACGGCCTGGTCGAGGCCGGCGTCCTCGAGAAGGTGCCCTACCAGCAGCACCCGTTGCGCAACGAGTACCGCCTCACCGACAAGGGCCGCGACCTGTGGCCCGTGCTGACCACGATGCGGGAGTGGGGCGACAGGTGGGCGGCGCCCGACGGCGCCCCACTGGAGCTGGTGCACGACGCCTGCGGCGAGGTCATGGTCCTGGCCCACACCTGCAGTGCCTGCGGCGAGCCCGTCGACCGCGGCTCGGTGCGCGCCCGGCCCGGGCCCGGCGCCCGCCCGGACGGCGTCACCGCGCCGCTGGTGCCGGCCGAGCTGTAGCCCGACGCAGGTGAGTGGGCGCACGGCCGCCGGTAGTCTCGACCGCCCACGTCCGCTCCGAGGAGGCCGGTGTCCGACGCCCACGAGACCGACGTGGCCTTCCCGACCTGGGATGCCGCCACGATCGAGGAGCTCCGCGCCTACGGCCGCGAGCGCGCCGTGTCGGCGGGCGACGTGCTCCTGCAGGCGGGCCGGCGCTCCGAGGGCTTCTACGTCGTGCTCGACGGCGAGGTCGAGGTGGTGCGCCCCGACGTCGAGTGCGAGGAGCCCGTCGGCGTGCTGACACCGGGCCAGTTCGTGGGCGGCGCCAGCCTGCTCGGTGGCCAGCGGCCGTTCCTGACGGCCAGGGCCCGCACCGACGGGCGGGTGCTCGCCATCCCGCCCGACCGGTTCCGCGACCTCATGGGCTCCCGCCGCCGGGTCGCCACCACCATCTTCGAGTCGACCGCCGCCCGCGCCGCGAGCAGCCGGTCGAGCGCCGCAGCTCAGACCGTCCGCATCATCGGCTCGCGGTTCTCGCCCGAGTCACTGGCACTGCGGGCGTTCGTGACCCGGTCACGGGTCCCGCACACGTGGGTCGACCTCGACGAGGCCGACGACCCGGGGCTGGTACTGGCCGGCGCGGGCCTCGACGCTGCGGACGTGCCGGCGGTCGTCCTCCCCGACGTCACGCTGCGCAACGCCACTCCGGGCGCCCTGGCCGAACGGCTCGGGCTGTCCTTCGAGTCGCCTCCTGGATACACCTTCGACCTCGTGGTGGTGGGCGGCGGGCCGGCTGGTCTGGCCGCGGCCGTCTACGGGGCGGCCGAGGGCCTCGACACGGTCGCCCTCGATGCCGTCGCCACCGGGGGGCAGGCGGGCACGAGCTCGCTGATCGAGAACTACGTCGGTTTCCCCAACGGCGTGTCGGGCGGCGAGCTGGCCGGCCGGGCCGCCGACCAGGCCCGGCGCCTCGGCGCCCGCATCAACGCCCCGTGCCAGGTCGCCGCGCTGCGGCCCAGCTCTGCGTTCCACACGCTCGTGCTCTCCGACGGCAGCGAGGTGCCCACCCGCGCCGTCATCGTCGCCAGTGGAGCGCACTACCGACGGCTCGAACTCCCCGAACTGGCCCGCTTCGAGGGCGCCGGCGTGTACTACGCGGCGACGGGCGTCGAGGCCAAGGGGTGCGCCGAGCACGACGTGGTCGTGGTCGGCGGGGGCAACTCGGCCGGTCAGGCCGCGCTGTACCTCGCCGAGAAGGGGTGCCGGGTGTCGATCGCGGTGCGGCGGGCCGCGCTGGCCGAGACGATGTCGCGCTACCTGATCCGCCGCATCGAGGCCGACCCCGAGATCGAGGTGCTGCACGAGACGGTCGTCGCCGGGCTCGAGGGCGAGCGCCACCTCGAGCGCGTGCGTCTGATGCACAGGCCCACCGGGCGCGAGCGCACCGCCCCGTGCGCCGGCCTGTTCTGCTTCATCGGCGCCGAGCCGGCCACCGAATGGCTGGAGGGCGTGGTCGCCCTCGATGACAAGGGCTTCGTGCTGACCGACCGCGACCTGCCGACCGTCATCGCCGACGGACCGGCGTTCGCGGCGCGGGCGCCGATGGCCTACGAGACATCGGTGCCCGGTGTGTTCGCCGTCGGGGACGTGCGCAGCGGGTCGCTCAAGCGGGTGGCCTCGGCGGTCGGCGAGGGGTCGGGATCGGTGCGCTCGGTGTTCGACCACCTGTCCATGACCTGACGGCGGTCCGACGGGGGCCGGGCCCTGTCATTCCTCCGTCGGAAGGCTGGCGAACGTGTCGAAGGCGACCGCCGCCGCTCGCTCCGAGTCCCCGGCGGCGCAGAGCCGGATGAGCTCGTCGTGCTGGGCGATCGACGCCTTCCCGTCGATCGACGAGAAGCGGAGGCGCTCCGCCCGACGCAGCACGGGGGTGAACTGGTCGAGGACGGCGACCAGCGCCCGGTTCGCCGCTACCGCCACCGGCACGCCGTGCAGTTCGTCGTCGGCGCGCAGGGCAGCGTCGACGTCGCCCTCCTCGATCGCCGATCGGAACCGGTCGTTGGCCTCACGCATCGCCGCCAGGTCGGCGTCGGTGAGGTTCGCCACCGCATCGCGCACGGCCGCCTCGTGCATCGCCGCGACCACCGCGCGGGCATCGCGCAGTGCGCGCTGGTCGAGCGAGCTCACGGTCGTCGAGCGGCCCGGCTGAGCGACGACGAGTCCCGCCTGTGCGAGCCGCAGCAGCGCCTCGCGGACCGGTGTCCGGCTGACGCCGAGCCAGCCGGCGAGCTCGAGGTCGCGGAGCTGTTCGCCGGGCGCGAACGTGCCGTCGATGATGGCGTCGCGGAGCCGGCGGTAGACGTCGTCGCGCAGCAGGCGGCGGTCGAGGGCGGGGACGCCGGCAGGAATCGGCATGCGACACCGTACCTCGTGGCGGGCATTGACGATTGAATATCGCTATGTAATATATTGCATGTCGGATGTCCGACCCGGAGAGGGGGGCCACGGGCCCGCCCCGGTCACGAAAGGAAGCTCCCGATGAACGACGTTCACCAAGAGGGTTCTTCGGAGTCGCCACGCCCCACGGTCGTGCTGGTGCACGGCGCCTTCGCCGAGTCGGCGAGCTGGAACGGTGTCGTCGCCGACCTGCAGGGCCGCGGCTATCCGGTCCTCGCCGTCGCCAACCCGCTGCGCGGCTTGCAGCATGACGCGGCGTACGTGCGCAGTGTCCTCGACAGCCTGTCCGGTCCGGTCGTCGTCGCCGGCCACTCCTACGGAGGGTCGGTCATGAGCGAGGCCGCGGACGGCGCCGACGGCGTCGCGGCCCTCGTGTACGTCGCCAGCTTCAACCTCGAGCCCGGTGAGAGCACCGGGGAGCTGGCTGCCAAGTTCCCGGGCGGCGAGCTCGGCGGGGCGCTCAACCCTGTCCCCTTCCCTCTCCCCGACGGCAGTTCCGGCACGGACCTGTACATCCAGCAGGACCGGTTCCGCGCCGTGTTCGCCGCCGACGTCGCCCCCGAGGTCGCCGACCTGATGGCCGCCACGCAGCGGCCCATCGCCGCCTCGGCGCTCGAGGACATCGCGACCAGGGCTGCCTGGAAGACGATCCCGTCCTGGACCATGGTGACGACGCAGGACCTCGCCATCCCGCCCGACTCCATGCGCTTCATGGCCGAACGCGCCGGGTCGACGACCGTCGAGATCGACGCCTCCCACGCCGTCAGCGTCTCCCAGCCCGGCGCCGTCGCCGATCTCATCGACACCGCCGCCCGCACCACCGCCAGCTGACGGCGCCCCGGCCGGCCCCACGTCGAGCGGTCGGTCGCGTGCTGACCGACCTCGGCGAGGCGCCTACCTGGGTGAGGCCGGACAGGTGGCGGTGACCGCAGGGGCGCCGTGCCCGCTGAGTCCGACCCCGGTCGTCGTGGGCGAAGCGTGCGGGGCATCCGTCCCGGGCGGCGTGACCTGCGGGACGCCGGCGCGTGTCCTGTCGGGCGCCACGCGCAGTATCAGTTCAGCGGCGCGACGGGCTCGGGCCGGGGCGTCGAGGCGGCCGTCGAGGTGGGCGGAAACCGTGGCACCGTCGTGCAGCTGGGCGAGGGCGTCGCCGACGATGTCCGGGTCGGGGACACGCGCCTCGGTGACCAGCGCGGTGAACAGGTCGGCGACCCAGCGGCGGTGGTCGTCGACCGGTGCCTCGACGACGGGCTCAGCGGGGTACTCGGCCGCGGCGTTGATGAACGGGCACCCCCGGAACGTGGGGTCTGCGACGGCGTCGCCGAGGAGGTCGAACACAGCCAGCGCCCGCTCGACCGGCTCGGCCTCGAGCGTTGCGAGCTCCTGCTCGAGCACCTCCCGCCAACGCACCGACCACTCACGAAGGTACTCGGCGACCAGCTCCTCCTTGGTCCGGAAGTGCTCGTAGAGCGTCGACTTGGCGACCCCGCTGACCGCAGCGATGCGATCGACGCCGACCGCCCGGATGCCCTCGGCGTAGAAGAGCTCCCGCGCCGCGTCGAGGAGGCGCCGCCGCGCCTTGGAGGTCATCGCCCGTGACGACTTTCTCGGTTCATCCGAGGCAATCGTACAGACCTGTTTGACGACCGAGGGCCCGGAGCGCTTGAATCGGATCGAACAGACCTGTTCGATTCTTGCGCCCGGAGGCCGAGACATGCATGACACCGCCGTGACCGAGCCCCACAAGGCTCTTGCCGACCACTACAACAACCAGGACCTCGACGCCCTGGTCCAGCTGTTCGACCTCGACGGCACCCTCGTCCCCGAGCCCGGGGTGGCCCTCACCGGGGCATCACTCCGAGACGGCCTCGCGGGCCTGCTCCAGCTGGGAGGCACGATGTCCGTGCAGGTCCTCGACGTCGTCACCGTCGGCGACCTGGCGCTCACCCGCACCACGTGGTCCGTCGCCGCGCCGGCCTCCCGACGACACGTCGGAGGCTCGGGGGTCGAGGTCCTCCGACGTCAGGCCGACAACACCTGGCGGTTCATCATCGACAGCCCGTTCGGTCCTTCCTCGGACACGCAGACCGCCGCGCCGACCGGCACAGCCACGATCGCCCAGCAGGTGCACGACCACGAACAGGCTGTGGCCGGCGACGCCCCGCCCGACCTCCTCGCTGCGTTCACCGAGGAGAAGGCCAGCCTCGCCGGCCTTCGACCGGGACCGGACGTGCCCACGCCCGGCATGTCGCTGCCGGAGGGGGCACTGCTCGACGCCCACGGTCGTCCGACCAGCCTGACGCAGGCACGCACCGGACGGCCCGCCGTCGTCGTGTTCTACCGCGGGCCCTGGTGCCCCTACTGCAGCATCACGCTCCGCACCTACCAGGCCGACCTCGTACCCGCCCTCAGCGAGCGGGGAATGGCGCTCATCGCGATCAGCCCCCAGGCGCCCGACGGATCCCTCACCACTCAGGAGGCGAACGGCCTCACGTTCACCGTCCTGTCCGACCCCGGCAACCATGTCGCCACCCAGCTCGGGATCCTCACGAGCCAGACCTCCGCCGCCCGGCGGATCCAGCACGCCATGGGCATCGACGTCACTGCCGGCAACGCCGACGGCACCGACAACCTCCCCATCCCCACGACCCTCGTCGTCGACCGCACCGGCACGATCCGATGGATCGACGTCCACCCGGACTACACCACCCGCTCCGAGGTCGCCGACATCCTCGACGCGGCCGACTCCCTGCTCCCCACCTGAGCCCCGACCCTGGCCGGTCGCGAGCGGTTCGCGCCTCGCGGCCGGTCACCGGGGTTCCGCGACGACAAGAAGCTTCCCCGCCGTGAGGGCTGGTCAGGGGTTGGCGCGGACCAGCGTCACGAGCGACGCGACGTCGTAGCGCTCGAACGCATCCAGGTAGCGAGCCAGCAGGGCTCGCTGCTCGGCGTTCACCGCGGCCGGGTCGGTGGTCTCGCGGCTGACGGTCTCGAGCGTGACGCGGGCGCGCTGAAGGGCGCTGTTGACCGAGGCGACGCTGGTGTCGAGGAGCTCGGCCACCTCGCGGGCCCGCCAGCGCAGGACCTCCCGCAGGATCAGCACGGCCCGCTGTCGTGGCGGCAGGAGCTGCAGGGCCACGAAGGCGATGCGGACCGCCTCACGAGACTCGGCCCGCTCGGCGGGTTCGCTCTCGTGCGGGCCGCTCCCGCGAGCGTGCGTGGCCGGAACCAACGTGGGTTCCGCCGCGGTGCGGTGCGGTGCGCCGTCGGCACTGGACGATTGCTCCGGGTCGATCGGTCGGGCCCTGCGTTCGGACTGCCGCCGCATGTCGATGCAGACGTTGGTCGCGATGCGGTACAGCCACGACCGGAGGCTCGAGCGGCCCTCGAAGCTGTCGATGCGACACCAGGCCCGCACCATCGTCTCCTGCACCGCGTCGTCGGCCTCGAACCCCGAGCCCAGGATCCGGCGGCAGTGACCCCTCAGCTCCCGGCGGTGCGCGTCGAGCGCCTCGTCGAGGGTGCCCGCCCCGGTTGGCCACCCGCGGGCGTCTGTGTCGGTCCCGACGGGATGGCCGCCGCTCACTACTCGACCGCCCGGGTGCTGAGCGTGAGCCATCCGGCTGTGGCCAGCACGATCAGGCCGGCGAGGACGGCGAGGTGGCCGGTGGCGGTGCCCAGGTCGAGCCACGGTTCCTGGATGGAGCGCACCACGTGGGTGAGCGGCACGACGTTGGCGATCGAGCTCATCGGCTCGCCCATGGCGTCGGGGGGAGGGCCGGCGCCGCCGAGCAGAAAGAACGGGAAGAACAGCAGCATCCCGAGGCCCTGGGCGGAGCGGGCGCTGGGCATGGCGAGGCCGAGGGCGATGCCGATGCTGATGAAGGCGAGCGCCCCGAGCAGGGTGCCGACGACGACGCCGGTGAGGTCGTCGATCCCGGGCAGGCCGTAGGCGAGGTGGCCTGTGACCAGCAGGACGGCGACGGCGACCGCGGTGATGGCCAGGGCAACGAGGATCCAGGCGACGGGAAGAGCCCACCGGGGGTAGCGGCTGACCTCGAAGCGGCGCAACACGCCCCGCTCTCGATACGACGCCAGGTGCACGGGCAGCATGACGAGCCCGATGGCGGCGATGACGACTCCGATGTAGGCGGCGATGTAGTAGTCGGAGGGGATGGCGCCCTCGAAGTTGGCATCGTCGTCGTCGAACACGCCGCCGAGGATCAACACCGTGAGAACCGGGAAGGCGAACACGAACGTCAGCACCATCGGCTCTCGCACGAACAGCTTCAGCTCGGTGCCGGCGAGGCGGAGCAGCGATCGCATCACGACACTCCTTCAGGTGTGAGGTGAGCCGGGCTGGTCTGGTGGCCGGCATCGGGGTCGGTGATGAGGGCGACCAGCGCGTCCTCGAGATCGGGGTGATGGACGCGCAGATCGGGGGGCCCGAGGTGGTCGTCGCCCAGGACGGCGGCGCACACGGGCGCGATCAGTTGGTTGGTGCCGGTGACGCGCATCCGCTCACCGTCGCGTTCGACCCTGTCGACTCCCGGCAGCGTCGCCAGGGCGGCCGGGTCGAACGAGACCGGCGGCGTGAAGGTCACGGTGGTCTGCCGGGCGTGGCGGGCGATGAGGTCGGCCGGCGTGCCGTGGTCGACGATGCGGCCGGCTCGCATGACCGCGACCCGGTCGCACAGTGCTTCGGCCTCGTCCATGAAGTGGGTGACGAGCACGACCGTCGTGCCCCGGTCGCGGACCGCCCGGATGGCGTCCCACACCTCGACCCGGGCCAGCGGGTCCAGCCCCTGGGTGAGCTCGTCGAAGAACACCACCCGGGGCTGGTTGAGCAGCGCCAGCGCGATGAACAGGCGCTGGCGTTGCCCTCCCGACAGCGACGCGAAGCTCTTGCGTCGCAGCCCGGCGAGGTTCCACGTCTCGAGGAGGCTGTCGGCCGAGCGGCGATCGCCGTCACCGAAGAGCACGACCGCCTCCTCCACCCGCAGGCGGTCGGGCAGCGCCGATGCCTGGAGCTGGCTGCCCACGAGGGTGCGCAACTGAGAGCGATCGGTGCGGGGGTCCAGGTCGAGCACCCGCATGTGGCCGCGGTCCGGCCGGCGCAGCCCCTGGAGGCACTCGACCGTCGTCGTCTTTCCGGCGCCGTTCACGCCGAGGATCCCGAAGATCTCGCCCTCCGTCACCCTGAACCCGACGTCGTCGACGGCGAGGTGCGTGCCGTAGCGCTTCGTGAGTTCCTCCACCGCGATGACCGTCGACATCGCCGTCCTTCCGGTCGTGGGCCGTACGAGCAACGTACGGGTCGGGCTCGCCGCGGTCGCCCACCCACCGACGGTTTGTCGTCCTCCACCTCCGGACGGAGCCCGCTCCTCCTGTGGAGGGACCGCCCCGGATCTCGGGGTCGTCCGTGGGCGACGGAACCGGCGCCGACGAGGGCGTAGCCTCCGTCCGTGACCTGGTGGACGCGGTGGCGCGCCGATCTGGCTCGTCCCGACACGTCGGTCGACCGCCGGGAGCTGCCGTTCCTGGTGGCGCTGACGGCCGTGATCGTCGCGGCCGCCCAGGTGACCGATCCCGGCACCCCGGTCGAGCTGCTGCTGGTGATCGCCGCCGCGGCGACGCTCGTGCTGTCCGCGGCGATCGGCCGGCCCCCGTTGGGGGTGGCCGCCGTCGCGGTCACGGTGCTGCTGGCGGCGGCGCTGTGGCGGGACGGGAGCCTCGAGATCGCACTCTTCGTCGGGGTCCTCGCGACTCTGTACGCCGCCTGGCATCTCGGTTCGCTCACCAAGGCGCTGCTGTGCATGACAGTGGCCGCCATCGCCCCGTTGGTGGTGTCGAGAGTGATCCCCGAGGAGGAGATCGCCTGGACGCCGTGGGCGGCCGCCAACGTGCTCACGTTCGTGTTGGGCCGCAACCTGCGGCGGCAGCGGGTGCTGATCGAGAAGCTCGAGGCGGCCCGCGAGGCCCTGGCCGACCAGGCGGTGGCCGACGAGCGCCAGCGCATCGCCCGCGAGCTGCACGACCTCGCCGGGCACACCCTGGCGGCGATGCTCCTCCATGTCACAGGCGCCCGGCACGTGCTGCGCCGCGATCGTGACGAAGCCGAGCGGGCACTGCTCCAGGCCGAAGCGATCGGACGTGGGAGCCTCGACCAGATCCGGTCCACCGTGGCGTCGCTGCGGACGAGCGAGCGAGGGACGGACCCGCCCCTCGCCGGCTCGGCCGACCTGGTCGGGCTGGTCGAGGAGTACCGCCGCGCCGGTCTGGAGGTGAGCACCGCGGTGTCGTCGCCGGCCGCAGGTATCGAGGGCCCGGTCGGTACCGCCGTGCACCGCATCAGCCGGGAGGCGTTGGCGAACGTGGCGCGCCACGCCCCCGGGAACCGGGTCGAGCTCGCGCTGGATCTCGATCCCGAGAGCGACGACGTCCGGCTCGTCGTGGCCGACCACGGCCGTGCTGCCGCGTCCCCGCAACCCGACGACGGGCACTTCGGGTTGATGGGCATGCGCGAGCGGGCCCGGGCGCTCGGCGGCGACCTGGACGCGGGTCCGACCGTCGACGGTTGGCGGGTCGAGGTACGGCTACCGCTCGTCGGGACCGGCCGGGAGGGGCCGGGGCCGTGATCCGGGTGCTCCTCGTCGACGACCAACCGGTGGTGCGCGCCGGTGCCGCCCGCATCCTCGGGCCCGACGACGGCTTCGAGGTCGTCGCCGAGTGCGACGACGGGGACCAGGTCGTGTCCGCGGTGGCGGCACACCGGCCGGACCTCGTGCTGATGGATGTCCGCATGCACCGCACGGACGGCGTCACGGCCATGCGCCTGCTGGACAGCACGGGGGACGCGCCGCCCGTCCTCATGTTCACCACCTTCGACGACGACGACGTCCTGTGGGGCGCGCTCGACGCCGGCGCGGCCGGGTTCATCCTCAAGGACAGTCCCGCCGAGAGCCTCATCGCCGCGGCCCGCGCCGTGGCGGGCGGAGCCGCCTGGCTGGACCCCAAGGTGGTGCCCCGGGTCCTGCAGGCGTTCCGCACCAACGTGCGGCCCCACCTGGACGAGACCGCCCGGGTCGCCGAGCTGACCGATCGAGAGCACGACGTCCTGCGCCACATGGCCCGGGCGGCCACCAACGCGGAGATCGCCACCGCGCTGATCGTGAGCGAAGCCACGATCAAGACCCATGTCGGCGCCGTGTTCTCCAAGCTCGGCGTGCGCGACCGGGCGGCCGCGATCGTGTTCGCCTACGACCACGGGATCGTCGAGCCCCACCCGGGGATGGACCGCGGGTAGCGACCGGGGTCCGATGCGCCGCGGCGGCCTGCCGCGCATGATCGCGTCATGGCAGCAGCATCGGTCTCGAACGAGCGGACGGTCACGGCCGACGGCTCGTGGATGGCATGGAGCGTCGGCGGTCTCGTGGGGATCTGGATCGCCGTCGCGCTGATCAGCATCTTCGCCCCCGACCTGGTGTCGGGCAGCGAGCAGCAGCACCTGCCCGTTGCCGCCTTCGCGACCTGGCTGTGGGGCATGGTCGCCACGGGCGGCTATCTCCTGGCGATGGGCCGGCTGCGGGGCAGTTCGTCGCGCCGGCCCATCTGGATCGGGCTGACCGTGGCCACGCTCACGGTCTGGCTGGTGGCGACGATCCTCAGCCTCGCGTTGCCGGTCGTCGAGACCGGGACCGACCCCACGCGGCTGCCCATCGCCGCCCTGGTCACGCCCCCCGCCGCCGCGGTGCTCACCGTCCTGGCCGGCATCATCGCGGGGGTGTTCGCCCGGCCGCCCCAGCCCGGCTGAGCGTCATGGGGCCAGGTGCGACGCCGGTCCGACCGGCCGACCGCAGGACGGGAACGGGTCGGTGACGGCCGACGTGGCGGTGACGCCGCCCCGCGCCGCGCTCGAGCGGCGGTTGCGCCCGGTCTACATGGCTGCGTTCCTGCAGAACGTCGCGCTGTGGGTGCCGATCGAGAAGCTGTTCATGACCGACATCGGGTTCGACAACGGCAGCGTCGCCGTGATGGCCGCCGCGTACGCGGCGGTGGTGCCGCTGCTCGAGGTCCCGTCGGGCATCCTGGCTGATCGGTGGAGCCGGCGGGGTGTCGTCCTGATCGCCCAGGCGGCGCTGATCGTCAGCGTCGTGATCGGTGGGCTCAGCCCGAACGTGGGCACGTACATCCTGGCTGCGCTGTTCCTCGGTGTGTTCTTCGCCATGCAGTCGGGCACGTTCGAATCGATCGCCTATGACACGGTGCTGGAGGAAACCGGCGACAGTGCGCTGTTCGAGCGCACCATCGGACGCATCCGCTTCGTGGAGAGCGGGGGTCTCGTCGTGAGCGCACTCGCCGGCGGGCTGGTGGCCGAGGTGGTGCCGCTGCGCGCCACGTACTTCATCACGGTGCCGTTCATCGTGGCCGCCGCTGTCGCCCTGCTGGGCTTTCGTGAACCGCGGCTGCACCGGGACGAGGACCCCGAGCCGTTGCGCCAACAGGTGGCCGCCACCTATCGGGCCTTGCTGGACCGGGGCGCAGTGCGCCCCATCGTCGCTCTGCTGGTGTTGACCGCCGTCTTGCTCCAGGCGATGTTGGAGTTCGGTCCGCTGTGGTTGGTCGCGCTGGGGGTCTCGGCCGGGCTCTACGGCCCGCAGTGGGCCGGGCTGATGGCCGCGCTCGGGGTGGGCGGGTTGCTCGGGGGTCGTTTGGCGCTCGACCGGCCGATCACGGCCGCGGCTCTGGCGGCCCTGATGGGTGCGTGCTGCATCGCGCTGTCGATGAGCCACGTGGTCGGGATCGTGATCGTCGCGCAGGTCGTGCTCGTGCTGGTGCTCGTGGCCGTGAGCATCCCCGTCACCGGGCGACTGCACGACGCCATCCCGTCGACGATCCGCGCCGGCGTCGCGTCGGGCGTCGGGACCCTGACCTGGCTGACCTTCCTGCCGTTCGCGTTCGCGTTCGGGGCCGTGAGCGACCGATCAGGCGTCGACGACGCCGGTTGGCTGCTCGCCCTCGTGGCCGTGTTCGCGGCCATCCTTCTGGGCGCGACGGTCCGCGGCTTCGTGCGCGCCCCGGCTGGGGTACCCCTCGAGCCGGCGTTCGCGGCCGACCAGTTCAGGCCGGGCGACGATCCTCACTGGCCGGGGCACTGGGTCGATCCGCCGGGGCCGTGGGAGCCGCTGCGGGGGCCGATCGACACGGAGGCGGCGGTCGACGAGGTGCGGGAGTCGATCACCGCTCTGCCGTCTCCCCAGCACGACGTGATCGTCGCCCGCGACGTCCAGGGACGTGCCCCGGCCGACGTCCGCGACGAGCTCGATCTCAACCCGTCCGAAGAGCGCGACCTGCTCAACCAGGCCCGCGGTGCCGTGCGTGCCGGGTTGGACACCCACCTGAAGGAGCGCGGGGCATGACCGCCGACCCTCCCCATCGACCGACCGGCGCCGACCCCGGCCGCGAGGACGTCGCGTGTCAGGACTTCGTCGGGCTGGTCACCGACTACCTCGACGGCGCTCTGCCCGTCGACATGCACGCGCAGGTCGACGAACACCTGGCGGGGTGTGACGGATGCCAGAACGTGCTCGCCCAGTGGCGCACGATCGTCACCCTCGCCGGCCGGCTCACCGAGGACGACGTCGACAACACAGACGAGGTCACCCGCGACCGGCTGATCTCCACCATGCGTGGGCTCCGACGCCGCTGACTCGCAGGGACGAGGGCGCGCCCGTGCGCCTCCGGGATGACGTCGCGCCGAACCGCAGTTGTGTGGCGTACGCGACGACGAGGCCGAGAATCAACGCAGCGAAGAGCGCCGGCCCTCCACCTCGATGAGGACCCTGGGCCCTCGGATGTGCGTGAGGCGGATCCCGGTCACGCCGGGTCGGAATCGTCGGTCTTCGCGTGGCGCAGCGCCCAGTCGAGCGCGTAGTCGGCAACTTCTTGCCAGCCGTCGATCGACGGAAGCAGGTGTGGTCCCTCGAACTCCTTCACCTCGGTGATGGTGCCCGCTGCCTTGTAGTGCTTCGCATTCGATTGCTGGATCGTCGGCGGCATGAGGTGGTCGTCGCTGCCCGAGATGAACAGCAGCGGCGCGCGATTCGGGTTCTTGTAGTCGACGTAGGTGTCGTCCTTGCCGGGATGGATGTTGGCGAGCGCGCTCCCCCAAAAGATGTGCCCCGAAGCGGGAATGTGGTAGCGCTCGTAGAGCTCGCGGCCACGCTCCTCACCGAATGTGTTGGTGAACGCGTACTGCCACTGCTCGAACGTGAGGCCCACAGCCCGATGACGGTTGGCCGGGTTCTTCAGGACCGGGAACGACGCCCTCACCTGCGACAGGGGTATGCGCTTGACGCCTTCGGTCGGCGCGGAGTCGATCACTACGCCCACCGCGCCGTAGCCGCGGTCCATGAGCAGCTGCGTGAACACCCCACCCGCCGAGTGGCCCATCAGGATGGGCGGCCGATCGAGGCCCCCGACCACCCCTTCCAGACGCTCCATGATCTGCGGGACGGTGACCTGCTCGATAGGGGTCGGGTCGGCGTTCAGCGCCTCGACCTCGACCTCGAAGCCCGGGTACGCCGGCGCCAGCACGGTGAAACCCTTCGCCTCGTAGTGGGCGATCCACTCCTCCCAGCTTCGAGGGGTGACCCAGAACCCGTGGATCAAGACGATGGTGTCGGGAGGGCTGCTCATGACCGTGACCCTAGGGCTCGGTCACCGGCCGTGACAGCGGTCACGTCACTGAAGACACGGGCTGCGTTCGAGGGCCCGGCAACATGCGCACCGGCAAGTCCTCACCATCCACACTGTCGAGGGCGCCGACCTACGTCTCGCCCGCGAGGTCGCTCCAGAGCGGGGCAATATGCCCTCGTGGACGCCGGGGAGTTCGAGATCAGGTACGAGCGTCTCGCGGCCGCGCTGGATCAGGCGTCGTCTCTACTTGAGCACCATGGCGAGACTCACTGGGCGACGTGGCTCAGAGCTGATCGGAGTCGCATCAACAACGGCGATCGCCATGGACTCGACCACCTACTCCAGGCATTCGGTGGCATGGGCAGCCTGACGGACCTCGTCTTCCACCCGATTAACGGCAACGGTTCCGACGAGGACGTCGGCGAGCGAGACACCGAGCGACTCCGGGAGCTGACGGGCATTGTGTCCGTCGAGGCCGGAACGCTGAGGCGCGCGCTCGATCGCCCATAGCTGCCGCACTGGCGCGGCCTTTCGACCCGTCACCAACTTGTTGCTGGCGACCTCAAGTGCGGTCAGGCACGATCGGGGAATGGGTCTACACCAGTGGTTCCTGAGGCTGCTCGCCGGTGGACAGCCGCCCGATCCGGACCCCGACGAAACAAGTCGAACTGGTGGTCGTACCTCTGACGTCGGGTCCGATGCTGTTGGCCGCGCTGGAGCAGCGGGGAATCGACGCCGTCGGGATCGAGTCGTTCGACGTAGTCACCGAGACGCGGTCACTCATGCGGATCATGGTCCGTCGCCGCGACCTCGCTGCTGCCAGCGAGGTCTCGGAGCAGCTCAGCTAGACCGCGCCCGGCACACAGATCTGCCGATCTCGCGCGGCGGCGTTCTGCTCTGCAGATCCGACGGGCGAGAGACGCCCGTACCGGGCAATCTGAGCGGCCATGGTGAACACCGAGATGACGCGCTACCCGTGCCCATGCTGCGGCTATCTCGTGTTCGAAGGAATGCCGGGCTCATACGACATCTGCCCGATCTGCTTCTGGGAGGACGACCTCGTGCAGTTGCGCTGGCCTGACTGGGCTGGTGGAGCCAATCGACCGTCGTTGATCGAAGCGCAGGCCGCATTCGCCGAGATCGGAGCAGTCGAGCCTCGGCTCGTCACATACGTCCGGGAGCCTCGTGACGACGACGCCCGCGACCCCCAGTGGCGTCCGTTCGACGCGACCCGCGACGAGGTCGAGGAACACGTGTCGGGTGTCGACTACGGGATGACCTACGCCAACGACCGAACGGCGTACTACTACTGGGTCAAGCGCCGCTGAGACGCAGATCTGCCGATCTCGCGCCGCGCCGTTCTGTGGCGACGCTCACGACAGGCGAGGGGTGCGCGGTTCGGGCATTATGCGCTCGTGCCGCCATTCGACCGCCGCGCCATGGAGGCGACACTGATCACCTTGCCGCTGCCGATGACGGGCGGAGCTCTGCTGGCAGCTGGCGCAACAACCGCGGCGATCCTGGTTCTGTGCGCAGCAGTCCTCGTCGCAATCGTGGGCGGTGTGCACGTCTGGCGTACCCGTGCCTAGGTGCTCTCGTCCCGCACCGATCTGCCGATCTCGCGCCGCGCCGTTCTGTGGCGACGCTCCCGACAGGCGAGGGGTGCGCGGTTCGGGCAATATGGAGCGATGCGGAGCGGCGGCGATCGCGTGGTTGGCGGTGGTGATGCGGGCGACGGGGTTGACATGGAGCACGTCGCACCGGACGCAGGCGGTGTCGAAGGGGCCGTATACCCAACCGCGTCTGACCCTCAGGTCACCGTGCGACGAGATCCCAGGACAGCGGATCACGAACGATATACCACGGATGACATGTGGCACTGTTGGCGCGGAACGCCGCAAATGTTTGCACATGTCATCGCGGCTGGCCTTTGGTGGGTGAAACGACACGCCCTCGGCTCACCTCAATGTTTGATTGACGTCGAAGTAGACGGAGATCACGAATACTTTCTATCCCCTGATGCCTTTAATGGAGCAGTTACAATCCAGGCTCTTCGACATTTCAAGTCCATGAGCGCCCAAGTAACTGTAGATGAACTCGAGGTGAGATTCGCTCTTGAATGGCGGCGCCCCTGGTGGAGTCCAGGATCACCGGGCGACTGGTCGCAGGATGCCGACGTTACTCTGAACGTACAAGGCGAGGCCCGTGAGGCCGTGGACGCTGTTCGACAACGTATGTGCTTGGCCATAGCTCGCGGCGGCGCGAGCCGGAGCACGGCGAAACACGGTTTAGTACAACTTGGAATCGCGCTGGTCACTGCTGCGATCGTTACCGCAACCGTCGTAAGTGCTCTTTACCTTCTAAAAGCTTCGATCGATCTTGTGTTGGTGGGGGCGCCGTTATTCTTCGTTAGCTTCTGTGTTGGTGCAGTGCTGGGCGCCTGGATATTCCCTTCCATCGAAGTGGCTCCACATCGTCAGAGCAATCTGTGGAGACTCCTGAAATCCGTTGGTCCGGTCGCTGTTGCACTCATCTTGGCCGGTGTGACGAAGAAGCTCTACGGGTAGGCGGGGGCCGACCGGCGACCAGACCGCACCGTGCCGCGTCCGTCGGCTACGCGGCCGGGTAGCGGCGTATTGGTTCCATGATGACGCCGAGGCTCTCCGTCACACGGGCTCGGCTGCCGGTGGCACACGCACATAACTGCCGATCCACGCTCGGCGTCGTCATGGGGCGCCCGTCACGCGAGGACGAGGTTCCATTGAGCGAGCGTCCCAGCCGCCCGAGAGGGTCACGGAACGGTCGATCTGTACCCCGGCGTCGATCATGCGTGGGGCGCGCACGCTGAGATGTCGACTTCGAGCAGAATGGCGCTGCCATGACCCTCGACGATGATCTGGCCGGCATCGCCGACGAGTATTGGGAAGCCAAGCTTGCGGCGAGCCCGCTGTTTGCCTCGTTCCTGGGTGACCACCGATTCGACGACCGGGCCGACGACTTGTCCGCCGAGGCGGAGCAGCGGTTGCGGTCGACCTGGGTTGGGTTGCGGGACCGGGCGGTGGCCATCGAGGGTGCGCTCTCCGACACCGATCGGGTGACGCGTGATCTCCTGGTTCAGGAGCTCGACGACGAGGTTCGGGGCATCGACCTGCGGCTGCGAGAGCTGATGTCCGATCAGCTGCAGGGAATCCATGCCGACCTGCTGATCACCGCCGCGCAGCTGCGGGCGCCCGAACCCGAGCACGCCACGATGGCGCTCGAGAGGGTGCGACAGTTCGGTCGGATGCTCGACCAGGCGTCCGAGCGGTACCGCGAGGGCCTCGCCGGGGGACGGACGCCAGCCCGGGTCAACGTCGAGCGGTCGATCAACCAGGTAGAGGGCTACCTGTCGTCCCCGTTGGCCTCCGATCCGTTCGTCGGTCTGGCCGGCCCGGAGGGCTGGAATGGCCTCGACGCTTGGCGTGGAGCGCTCGCCGACGCCGTCCGCGCCCAGTTGCGCCCGGCGTTCGCGCGCTACCGGGACGTGCTGCGCGACGCGTTGTTGCCGGCCGCCCGACCCGACGACCGGTGCGGGCTCGGGTGGCTCGACGATGGGAGCGAGCTGTACCGGGCGCTCATCGAGCTCCACACGGGGCTGGCGCTCGCCCCTGGCGACCTGCACGACGTCGGGATGGCCGAGGTCACAGAGGCGTTGCCAGCCGAGTACGTCGAGTCCGGCAGGCGCGGGCTCGCGACTCCCGACCTGGCGGAGATCTTCTCCCGGCTCGTCAACGATCCAGGGCTGCGCTACCGCGACGGCGAGGAGATGCTGGCCCACGTCACCGAGGGCCTCCAAGCAGCCCAGGCGGCGATGGGCGATTGGTTCGGCACCTTGCCCCGGACGGCGTGCGTGGTGACGCCGGTGCCCGATTACCTGGCCGCCGATGCGACCCTCGCCTACTACTCACCGCCCGCACCCGACGGCAGCCGGCCCGGTGAGTACCACGTCAACCTCCACGAGCCGACCAAACGGAGCCGAGCGGTGACCGCGTCGGTCACCTTCCACGAAGCGATCCCTGGCCACCATCTTCAGCTCGCGATCGCAACCGAACGCACCGAGCTGCCGGCCTTCCGACGCCTGACCTGGAAACACGCGGCATTCGTCGAGGGATGGGGGTTGTACGCCGAGAGGCTGGCCGACGAGATGGGCCTCTACGAGACCGACGTCGATCGCCTGGGCATGCTGGCCAACGAGTCATGGCGGGCCTCTCGCCTGGTGGTCGACACCGGCTTGCACGCTTTCGGGTGGAGCCGCCAGCAAGCGATCGACTTCATGATCGAGCACGTGCCCGTGAACCGTCACGAGATCGAGGTCGACGTCGACCGCTACATCGGCTGGCCCGGCCAGGCCCTCGCGTACAAGGTCGGCCAACGCGAGATCCTGCGCCTGCGCCGTGAAGCCAGCGCGGCGCTCGGCTCCAGGTTCGACATCAAGGCCTTCCATGACGCCCTGCTCGGTGGCGGCAGCGTCAGCCTGCACGTCCTGCGCGAACGGGTGGCCCGGGCAAGCTCCGGTGCGGCCGACGGCTGACCGCTCGCGGGCGTCGCCGTCGGGCCGCATCGGGCGGCTGTCCGCCGGACAGCAGCCTCAGGAACCGCTGGCGTAGACCCAGTCCCCGATCGTGCCCGACCGCATTTCAGCTCGCCGGCAACACGTGGTTGACGGGTCGAAGGCCCGCGCCCGGTGCGGCAGATCTGGCGCGCCGGTTGTGTGGACGTTCGCCTCTAACGCGTCGTCCAAGGAGCGTCGAGGCTGAGACTGAACAGAAGGAGTTCATGATGGTGATTCCCATTGATCGTGCGGAGCACAACCACGCCGTGCATGCGTGGGAGTACATGACCTTCGACCTCACGAAGCCGAAGAAGGACATCGACGACCTGAACCGGCTGGGTCGCGAGGGCTGGGAAGCGGTTTCGATGGTGTCATCGTGGGGCCTCGGATGGCGCTGGGTGCACCCCATCGTTCTGTTGAGGCGGCGACTCCCGGACGACGGCCGATAGCGCGGCCGCGACGCCCTCACCGACGGTTGCCAGGCGGCAGACCGTCCGAACGGGTACCGGCCGATCTCGCGCGCTCCCGGATCCGCGGAACGCGCAGACGTGAGCACAGATCGTCCGCGCCAGAACGTCGGGTCGTCGCGCCGTTGAGTCTGCGCACCGAACGGCGCAAGGAGCACGCTCTTGTCACGATGACAAGACGGGAGGATAGTCTCTTGTCATGACGACAAGAGATCTCGAGATCGCGGGTAGCAGGGTGGTCGTGACGGGGGCGTCGAGCGGGATCGGGTGGGCGACCGCCCGAGCGTTCGCTGAGGCCGGGGGGCACGTGGTCCTGGTGGCCCGGCGGGCGGAGCGTCTGGCGCGCTTGAAGGACGAGCTGGGTGACCGGGCGACAGTGGTCGTGGCCGACTTGAGCGAGCCGGGAGCGCCGACACGAGTGGCGGCGGCCGCGGGGCACGTCGATGTGCTGGTGAACAACGCCGGTAGTGAGGCGGGCGGGTCGGTGTGGGCAGTTGGCGCCCGGGCTGAGGCTCGCCGGATGTTCGAGGTCGACCTCTGGGCGCCGTTGGGGCTGATCGCGGCGCTCGTACCAGCCATGCGTGACCTGGGCCGGGGGGCGGTGGTGAACGTGACCTCGATCCGGCAGGTCGCGGCCTGGCCTTCGTTCGGGCACAGCTCGGCGGCCAAGGCGGCGATGGCGCAGATCACCGAGACGCTTCGCCTGGAGCTGGCGGCGACAGGGGTGTCGGTGGTGGAGGTCATCCCGGGGCCGGTCGCGACCCCCGCCCTGGGCGCCAGCCGGCTCCTGCCCGGCATGGTCGAGTTGTTCGACCAGGTGCTCGGTACCGGTACGCCGGAGGGCCTCGCCGAGCTGATCGTGACGGCGGTCCGCGAGGGCCAGGACCGGGTCTTCTACCCGTCCGAAACCACCCGGCGGGCCTACGAGGAGCCCATGGTGCTGCGAGCGGCCGTCGCCGCGGCCGTCGAGCGGACGGAGCGCCTCCCCGCCGAACTTGCCGACACCCTTGTCGTCGGCCCTGACGACCAGATGGTCACCCAGGCCAAAGAGGCCTGGGAGCGCGCCCATTGACCGATACCGTCCGGCCATGCCCCGCAACCGTCAGGATGTCGATCGCGAGGCCAAGGTCGCCGAGATCAAGGCCGCGGCGGTCGACATCCTGCGGACTGGCGGATGGGCAGCGCTGTCGCACGGCGCCGTGGCCAAGGAGCTCGGGCTGGCCCGCACCGCGGTCCATTGGTACTTCCGCACCAAGGACGACCTGTTCGTGGCCGCCGCGGCCGACATCTACGCCGAGGACCTGGGCTCGCCACCGGACAGCGACGACGTCGCGACCCGGCTGCGGTGGGCGGTCGAGCGACTCACCGCCCTCCAGCCCCTGACCCACACCCTGCACGAGCGGGCCCGTCAGTCGGAGGTGGCGGCCGGGCTCGAGGCTGCGCTCCTCGATGGCCTGTGCGGCCGCCTCCGAGCCTTGCTCCGGCCGCACGTTCCGGACGAACGTCTCGACCGCGTGGTGACCGCCATGGTCGTCTTCGTCGAGGGACTCCTCGTGCAACCCCGCACCGCCGAGGAGCGCTTCGAGCTACTGGACTTCGTCGTCGCCGAGCTGCTCTGAGCACGAACGACGCGGACAGCGGCCGGGCGTACGAGCCGCGAGACTGGCCGTGGGCGACCGGATCTGGAGCGCGGAAGACTCGCGTGCATGACCGAGTGTCCGAGGGGACTCGCGGCTACAGGCTCGCGATCAGGCGCTCGACGCGTTCGTCGTGGGAGCGGAAGGGGTCCTTGCATTGGACGGTGCGCTGGGCCTGGTCGTTGAGCTTCAGGTGGACCCAGTCGACGGTGTAGTCGCGCTTGCGTTCCATGGCCCGGCGGATGAACTCGCCCCGGAGGCGGGCCCGGGTGGTCTGGGGTGGGACCTCGACGGCCCTGTCGATCGCTTCGTCGGTGGTCACCCGCTCGACCAGCCCGCGGTCCTGCATCTTGTAGAAGAGGCCGCGTCGGCGGTCGATGTCGTGGTACTGCAGGTCGACCAGCGCCACCCGCGGGTCCGAGAGCGGCAGCTCGTGCCGGGCGCTGTACGACTCGATCAGCTTGTGTTTGATCACCCAGTCGACCTCGCGGTCGAGCGACAGGGGATCGTCGGCGAGGCGGGTGAGGCAGTGCTCCCACATCTGCAGCGCCTTGGCCTCCAGCGGCGAGAGGTCGCGGGTGTCGGCGTAGCGCTGCGCTCGCTCCAGGTACTCGGACTGGATGTCGAGCGCGGAGGCCTCGCGGCCGTTCGCCAGCCGGACGAGGCGCTTCATCGTCGGATCGTGGCTGATCTCGCGGATGGCCCGGACGGGGTTCTCCAGGGTCATGTCCGGCATCACGAACGTGGGGTCCTCGAGCATGCGCAGGAGGATCGACGTGGCCCCCACCTTGAGGAACGTCGTGTACTCGCTCATGTTCGAGTCGCCCACGATCACGTGGAGCCGGCGGTAGCGCTCGGCATCGGAGAGGGGCTCGTCGCGGGTGTTGATGATCGGGCGGCTGCGGGTCGTCGCCGACGACACGCCCTCCCAGATGTGCTCGGCCCGCTGGGCGATGCAGAACATCGCACCCCGGGCCGTCTGCAGCACCTTGCCCGCCCCGGCGTAGATCTGCCGCGAGACGAAGAAGGGGATCAGAACCTCGGCGTAGTGGGCGAAGTCGTCTCGCCGCGAGGTCATGGTAGTTCTCGTGGCAGCCGTAGGAGTTGCCGGCCGAGTCCGTGTTGTTCTTGAACAGGTAGACGCTGCCCCGGATGCCCTCGTCGCGCAGCTGCTGCGACGCCGAGACCAGGAGCTGCTCGAGTATCCGCTCGCCGGCCTTGTCGTGGGTGACCAGGTCGAGGATCGAGTCGCACTCGGGCGTGGCGTACTCGGGGTGACTGCCCACGTCGAGGTACAGGCGAGCCCCGTTGGCCAGGAACACGTTGCTCGACCGGCCCCACGACACCACCCGGCGGAACACGTAGCGCGCCACCTCGTCGGGGCTGAGGCGCCGCTGCCCCCGCAGGGTGAACGTGATCCCGTACTCGTTCTCGAGCCCGAAGATCCGCCGCTCCATGAACCGCAAACCTACCGCCGCTCACGGCGCTCCCTCGGGCGTTGAACCTGCAGCCCACCGCCTGGTCGAGCGGCTGACCGGACGAGGCGGAGTACATGGTGGTGGAGCAGGCCGCGAGGACCGCCGCAGCTACCGGGCGCGGGAGCTCGACGCGCACGAGGCGGTGCCGGTCCTTCGCACCTACCTGTCGATGCGGACCCCCTGTTCGTGCGCCGCCGGTTCGGCGTCACGCCCGACTCGCCGGACGAGGCGATCGCCGCCGACGCCCCGGCCCACCCCACCTTCGAAGGGCGGAGACTGACCGAGCGGCCTCGCGGGTGCGGGACGACCAGGGCAGGCGAGGGGTGCGCGGTTCGGGCAATCTGGGCGGGTGACTTCCTTCCGCACCGACCGGCCCCAATTTCCGCGAGCTGGTGGGTGATGCGGGTGGAGTCGCTGCGGCTCGAATGGATCGAGGCGCTGATCGACGGCGACGCTGCGTTCACCGAACGATTCGGCATCGCCGTGATCGAGGGATGGGCCGGATTCCCCGAAGCTCTCCCACACGCCCTCGACGCCGCCCGCCGCCACGACGCCGACCCGTGGGGATCCCACCTTTTCTTCGACGACGACGGCGCCCTCGTCGGCTTCGGGGGGTTCAAGGGCCCGCCCACCGGGGGAGAGGTCGAGATCGGCTACGCCATCGCCCCCGCCCGCCAAGGCCGAGGCCTGGCCACCACGGCGACACGAACGCTGATCGACCGGGCCCGTGACCGCGGAGCCACCCGTGTGATCGCCCACACGCTCGCCACCCCGAACGCCTCCACCGCGGTGCTCGTTCACTGCGGGTTCACCCGCACCGCCACCATCGCCGACCCCGACCACGGCGTCGACGACGACGTATGGCGCTGGGAACTCCGACTCAGCTGACCTTCACAACGACCAGACCGCTCAGCTCGGTAGCGGTACCGATCTCGGCAATCCCTCGTACGCGGGGCTACGGCGGCGGCCACGTCCCAGGCGTCGTCTGGGACGTGTGCCAGACGGTGCCGTCCGGCGCGACGCCGAAGGCGTGCATGCGGAAGTGCGTGTCCACAGCAAATTCCACCTCTCGGAGCCCGTCGCTAGGCCACCCGAACGGCTCGAGTGGGCCCCATTGGCCTGACGGGAGCAGCGCTGCGTGCCAGGTCGAGTAGTCGGGGCCGGTACCGGCCAACCCGACGGCGATGCCGTTCATACCCCAGATCGGCGTGATCGTGCGCAGCCGGTCATGAGGGGCGCCGAACCGTACCCAGGCATTGACGCCGGGTGCGCGCCGCCAGATCGTGTCGTCCAATGCCAGAGCGAACACATCGGACTCCGAGCCGTCCCATATGCCGGTTCGCAGCGACGTGACCGCACCGAACTGGTCGCCAGGTGCCCCGAAGGGTTGCCACCCCGTCCACTGGTCGAGTTCCCACACCCGCGCCGAGTTCCTCCAGACGGTGTTGTCGTCGGAACGGATGCCGATGGCCTCGATGGTGAGATCGTCGGGTCGGCCGATGACGAGCGAGCTGAGGTGCAACCCCGTGTCTCCGAATTCCTGCCAGCCGCGCCAATGCTCGGGGTGGCCCGGATGGTCCAGGATGTTGATCCACACGGTGTCGTCGACGCCGAGACCGAACACCAGGTTCACCAACGAGTGCTCGTCACTCCCAACGACCACCTCGCGCATCCCGTCGGAGACGACGCCAAACCGCGTCCACCCGTCGGGGACGACCCCGAGCCGCCGCCGCCAGTTGGCGACGGCACCGAACCGTAGCCATCCGCCCCAGCTCCGTGGGCCCCACGCCCAGGTCTGCCCGTTCATCCATGTGCTGCCGTCGCTGGCCGCGCCGATCACTCGAAGCCGCCCGTCGTAGGCCACGTTCACGCCAAGACTCACGAGCCCCGGATTGCTTCGGCCCGGGATCAGCCTTCCAGGGTCCGGTCGTCGCCCGAACAGAGACCAGCCAGTCCAGTCATCGGCGGCCGGGGATGTCGTCACGTTCTGCCAGACCGAGCCGTCCTCGGCGAGCCCGAAGACCTCCAATCCACCACTGCGAGGGGCCAGAACAGCCACCACCACGCGGAACGGTTGATCCGACTCGCCGAACAAGTCCCACATCGGTCCTCCTCCCGGCGGTGCTTGCCAGCGGCCGCTCCGCCAGGAGTCGGTTGTCCGCCCGCACCGTCGCACCGGGATCGTGGACACTCACGCAGCCGCCGTCAACGCCAAAGGCCAACAGCTCTATGAAGCATCAGTGACCACGTCGTCCAGCACCGAGCAAAGTTGGTGGTGCCATGAGGTCGCCACTGCGGTAGCACTCCAGGGCTCTCAGTGGGAGGGACCGATGTCCGACGCGACGCCGGCGATGTCGACGGTGGTCTTGCCCCGGTTCGATGCACACGGGCGTCCACGAGACCGGGGCAAGACCTCGGGTCCGCTCGCTGACGGTCATCAGGAGGGGGCGCAGCCCGAGTCCATCTGGACCAGGGCACGTGTCTCCGCGGGTGAATCGCTCGGCGACGGCGACGCCGTGCACCAATGCGATGACCGGTCATCGGGCAGCTCGGTCGGCGATCCCATGACGTATCCGACGACCGCAGACATGACGGCAACGGTCACCAGCCCTGCGACGAACCGCGCGACGACCATCGAGGATCTCATTCCGACCGTCCAGGTCTCGACCGTCGGCACAGATTGCCCGAACCGCGTGCACCCCGCTCGGTCGGCGGACAGCCCAGAACGCCTTGCACGCCGAGCGGCAGATCTGTGCTCGTCCGGATCGCCGACACAACGTGAGCACTACGGTTAGGCGATCGCTGCAGACGGCGGAAGCGCCATGGACAGACGGGACATCGACGCCGAGCTGGAGAGGGTGATAGCAGACTTCCACGAGCTGCTCGATGGCGCGATCCCTGCCGAGCTCGGCGCCGGGACCAACGGCACGAAGTGGACGAACAAGCAGCTCCTGTTCCACATGCTGTTCGGCTTTGTCCTTGTCCGCGTGCTGCTACCCCTGGTGAAAGGTTTCGGCCGGCTGCCGCCCGCTGTCTCTCGCGTGTTCGCGGCGACCCTGAACGCAGGTACGCGGCCGTTCCACGTCATCAACTACCTGAGCGCCCTTCCTGGCGGAACGGTCCTGGACAGCCGCGCCATGGGGAGACTCATGGATAGAACGATCAACCATCTACGAGGCAGCCTCGCCCGGGAGTCAGAGCGCACACTCGCGCTCACGATGCACTTCCCGGTCGGCTGGGATCCCTACTTCAAGGACGTCATGGCCGTCGTCGACGTCTACCACTACCCGACCCAGCACTACGACCACCATCGCCGCCAGCTCACGACGCGCCGCGCCGTCGACAGCTGAACATCAGCAGCGAACCAAGGCGGGAGCCGCACCGATTGCCCGCTCCGGTACTCCACTGCTCGCCCGGCAGCGGCCAACGGTCTCGGTGATGGACCACGAGATGGCACCTATCAGTTTGCGTCGCTCGCGAGCAGGCATCTCATTCGGCGTGCTTGGGGTCGTACCCAGATGCGTCAGTAGCCGACCCCACCCCCGGCGGCGCCACCGCCCATGGTCAGAGCGAGGATCACCACAGCCGCGGCGACGACTGCGACAGAGATCCAGAAGATGGGAGCACGAAGAACTCGTTGCATGATGCGCGTCCTTGTCTTGAGAGTGGGCAATCCAGGCGGATCACCGTTCACCCATCAGTACGGGCGCCTAGCGAGATTTGGTTCGCGATTCGGCCTACCGGTGTGCATGGGTCGCCACGCGGATCGTCGGAACCGAGGTGGCCCGCCCAGATTGCCCGCTCTGGAGCGCCCGCGCCGTCAGTCGTACGGTCGGCAGCCTCTGATGGTTGCTGGGGCTGCTTGACCGGTCCCGGCCGCCCGACAGCCACCTAGGGGACCGGCGCTGGCCTTGACGCCACCCGCGCACAACTGCGATCCGTGTGCATTGCCGAAGCGTTGGACCGGGAACTCTCACCTGACGAGACTCGTAGGTCCGTTCTCCGGCCCGCGCCGGCCAGCCGGTGACGGGCGATCCCAACGGCTTCGAGAATGGTGACGCTTCTGCGATTGGAGGAGGAATCTGATGGGCTTGAGCAGGTACCGGTTGGACGTGCAGGTCGCGGTGACCGACATGGCGCAGGCCGAGGACTTCTACGAAGCGAAGCTGGGGCTCTCGGCGAAGCGCTCGGGCGCGGACGGAAGCAAGGTCTACGAGTCAGGCGGTGACAGTTCGCTCGTGGTCTACCCCGCTCCCGACACCGCGGGCGGGTCATCGGCGACCCTGGCGACGTGGTACGTCGACGATGTCGAACAGATGGTCGATGAGTTGACTTCGAGGGGCGTGAAGTTCGAGCAGTACGACGGCGTGCTCGAGAGTGGCTTCGACTACTCCACTGACGAGCGGGGAGTCTCGCCTCGCGCCGGGGGCGGCAAGGTGGCCTGGTTCAAGGATCCTGATGGCAATACGTTCTCGATCGAGAGTGATCGATAGAAACGCCCGGTGCGGTCACGGGGCATCCCGCACAGATCTGCCTGCCACCGAGTGGAGCGAGCGTCAGCAGGGCGCGCCCCCAGCAGGTCGGCCGATCAACCGTGGGCTCGAGGCCGGTGAATCCGCACGAGGGGTGCGACGACTACGGGCGGCTGAACACGGCAAGGCGATTCCATGCCGGGATGACCAGAACGCCTTCGCCTGCGCCGAGGCCGGTCAGCGGGTGCATGACGTTCTGCTCGTCCGGCGGCGAGATCCGCTGGGGGGCGGGGCCGACCTCGGAGCTCCAAACGAGCTGCCCGGTGTGGAGGTCTAGCCCGTAGACGATCCCTGTCGATCCCCCGACGAAAACTGTGCTCCCGGCCACGATCGGGGCGGTGCGGAGCTCGCCCTGGCCGGTAAACGTCCACAGGGTCTGCCCATTCTTGACGGCGCGCAGCTCCGGCGTGTCGCCGTCGTACGCCACGTCGCCGACGAGGAACAGGCTGATGCCGTCGGCGAACGCGGGGATCAGCGTCGCCTCGAAGGTCCCTTCCGTGGCACCGGTTTCGGCGGTTCGGACAACGGGTGTGTGGAGTGTCCCGGCGGACGGCCACGTCCTCACGCTGCGTAATCGCCTGGGCCGACAACGGTTCCATCGGCCGCGCCACCGGGCGCGCCGGTGGCGCGGTCAGTGCTGCGTGAGGAAGGTGGCGAGTTGGACCCGGGAGCTGATGCCGAGTTTGAGGAAGATCTGGCGCAGGTGGTAGTCGACGGTGTGGGGGGACACGAACAGTCGCCGGGCGGCTTGGGCGTTGGTCAGGCCCGCTCCCACGGCCTCGGCCACGCGGAGCTCGGCGGGTGTCAGGCTGTCCCATCCGAACCGGGGGTCCTTGGCCCGGCGCCGGTGGGTCGGTGCCCGCCGGCGGGTGTGGCACCCCTCCCCGGGGGGCGACGTCGCCGACGAGGCGGCGTCGGCCAGGCACTCTTCGATGTCGTGGGCCGCGTGATGAACGAGCGGGGACAGCACCGTGGCGGGCTGGTCCGGGGGGAAGGAGGCGGCCACGGCACCGACCAGTCGTCCGGTTTCGGGGTCCAGGACCGGGGCCACCGAGGTGACGTGGACCTCGGGCGCGAGGGCGCTGGCGAACAGCGCGGTCAGCTCGTTCAACGCCGCCTGGCACACGGCGTAGGGGATCGACGACCCCGCCAGCCACCCGCCGGTGATCGGGCTGACGTTGAGGATGACACCATCGCCGGTGGCGCGTAGGTGTGGTGCCGCGGCGCGGATCACGTTCCAGGTGCCCACCACGCTCAGCCGCAACACCGGTTCCCAGGCGTCGCCCGCGGCCGCGTCCAGGTCGCTGGGCGCGGCCACCTCGGCGATGCCGGCGTCGTTCACCACGATGTCGAGGCGCCCGTAGCGCTCGACCGTCGTCGCCACCAGACGCGCCGCCTGGCGGGGGTCGCCAACGTCGGCCAGGGCGTAGCTGGCACCCGGCAGCTCGGCCGCGGGTTGCTCACCCGCCTCGGCCCAAGGCGCCGAGTTGACCACGACGGTGGCACCCCGCTCGGCGAACGTGCCCGCGATGGCTGCCCCGATCCCGCTCGACGAGCCCGTCACCAGCGCAACACGACCATCCAGGGGCCTCGGCCCGATCGAAGACCCCACATCGACTCTGTCATCGACTCCGTTCACAGCACACCACCAAAGCGACCGGTCGAGCCACAAGACCCCGGCCAGAGGATCCCCGTCGAGCGTGTCTCTGGCGTGGAGCTCGAGCGGCGTGTTCAGCTCTTGCGGTGCTCTCATGCTGATCTCGTCTCCATGCGCGTGATGCGCCCGCTCGATGATGCGGACGAGACGACCGGGTGCACATTCCGCTCGCACGCGTTCGCGGCCAGTAGGCGATGCGCTCGGTGCGCGCTCGTGTCGGGCGCGTCGCTTCGTTTCTCCACTTCCTGTGTGAGTCGAGCGGCATGTCAGCACCGTAAGCAGGTGCGCGATCGGTTCGAATCCCAGGAATCCGCAGTCTCAGAGCTGCGGGCCTCGTGGCGCCCGCACACGAACCGTGTGGTACGCGCGCGGTTCGTAGCAGGAGAAGCGAGAAAAGGTCCTTGGTCGATCGCGCTGGGACTGTGGTCTTCGCAGATGCGAAGCACGTCGGTGGGCCAGCGGCATCCGCACCCTTGCTGATACTCGTCGTTCGCCAGACGGCACGGGAGATCGAGGAGCGCCTTCTCGCCAAAGGGTGTTCTTGCGCGCGCGGCACCGGGCGCAAGGTCCGCTGATGCTCGTGAGCGAGGACACGTTGATGTGCAACGCCGGAGCCGCACGGCTGTTCGACGAGGCGGATCGCCCGCAGCTGTGGGCCGCCGCTTCGAGCGCGCTGCCGCACCCACCACCGTGCCCGCGCTGCTCCCGACTCGAGCGAGCACGCGAGCGCCGGCAACGGTCACGCCGGTGTACGGCGACGGTGTGGTCGTCGCGGCCTCGCCCATGTCGGCACGCCGAGCACGACGTCCGCCGATGCGTGGCCCGACCGACTCGGGTGGGAAGGGCTCACCGACGCCGAGCTCGCCATCGCGGAGATGGCGTCGCAGGGCCTGACGAACCGGGAGATGCGGCCGTCACCAGCCGGACGCAGGATGCTCCGCCGTCGGCACCGTACGCATGCAATTGAGCGGTCTCATCAGCCCGCGCGTTCGAGTCGGGCGAGCTGCGTCCGGGTGTTCACCCCGAGCTTTCGATACACCTTGTTCAGGTGGTACTCGACGGTGCGCAGGCTGATGAAGAGCTGCGACGCGATCTCGCTGTTTGTGCAGCCGTCCGTGACGAGTCGCGCGATCTGCGCCTCCTGTGCCGTGAGCAGACCCCGCGTGGCGTCGGATCGCGGCCGGCTGTGCTCACCGGTCGCCGCGAGCTCGCGCCGGGTGCGCTCGGCGAAGGCCCGGGCTCCGACGCGGTCGAAGCACTCGAGCGCAGCTCGTAGGGGTTCACGGGCTTCCCGGCGCCGGCGGGTGCGCCGCAGCCATTCCCCGTAGAGCAGCTGCGCTCGCGCAAGGTCGAACGCGACGGTGCAGCGGGCGAGACGGTCCAGCGCCATCCGGTAGTGCGACTCCGCTTCGTCGTCGGCCGCGAGCAGTGCGCGCATGCACGCAAGCAAGCCCTCGGCCCAGTGCGAGCCGGACGCGATCGCTCGCTGCGAGAAACGCTCGAGCGCCGTCGTGGCGGTCGCCGGATCGTCGCAGCGGACGGCCGCCTCGATCACCACGGGGAGTGCGATCGTCGAGAACGGCACGGAGTGATCGGTGATCCCGCGGCAATGCTCGAGCGCGGTCGCGTAGCGTCCGGAGCCCAGGTCGAGGATCGCGAGCGCATACCGAGAGTGATCGAGGTCGACGCCACTGCCGCGCTCTCGAGCATCTCGTGCCCGCCGGTCGGCGGCGTCGCGCGTCCTCTCCTCGTCACCCCGGTACGCGTGGAGGAGCAGCTCGCCGAGCCCCGGCTCGCCGATGTGGCCGCGTGAACCGACGAGGGAGAGGATCTCTTCGGCCTCGGCGATCGCCGAGGCCGCGGCCCGGAAGCGGGCGGCGAGGATGTCCGCGACGCTCCTCGTGTCGAGCGCGATCGGCAACGTCGTCAGCGTTCGTGTGCGGCGGCCGAAGTGGATCCAGGACCGCGTCACGGCTTCCAGCGCTCCGTCGTCGAGGACGGCAACGGCCGCGCTCACGGCGAGGAGGTGCAAGACGTTGGCTCGCTCGTGTGCGCTCGGGGTCGCGACCTCGCCGACTTCCTCGACCTGCTGTCGCAGTCCGGCGAGCGCGCTTCGCAGCATCGGAGCGGAGGCGACGCAGCCATCCGTCAGCCGCACCGCGATCCCTCGCACCAACAGCTCGGCCGGCGTCGCGGAGTCGCCCTCGGGAAGCAGGCGCAGCGCCGCCGACGCGATCGCGTCCACCAGAGCGTCGTCACGCAACGAGCCCGCGTAGATCGCCGCGTCCTGGGCGGTGATCAGCGCATCGAGGACGAAACCGCTGTCGTATTCCTCGATCGAGGCGACCGCGCCCGCCAACGTGTACAGGGCGTCCCGGCCTCGGCCTTCTTCGAGGCGGATCAGACCCTGCGTCCACTCCGCTTCCGCCCGTTGGCGGCCGTCGTGAACACGCGTGAGGACCGCGTCGAGCAGCGGCTGCGCACGTGCTGCGTCGCCCTCCGCGGCGCGCAGGCGGACGGTCGCGAGGAGCCGGTCGATCTTGAGGACGGGATCGGGCGTGAGCTCCGACGCCCGCAAGAGGAACTCGGCGGCGGCCTGCGTCCCGCCCCGGTGGAACACGCGTTCTCCGGCGACTTCGAGCGCGCGCGCGACGTTCTCGTCCGGAGCTGCCAGGGCGGCGGCTCGATGCCAGACGCATCGATCGAGGTCGTGGCCGTCGAGCGCGTCGGCGAGGGCGCCGTGAGCTCGACGGCGCTCTGCTGGCGGCGCGCCGTAGTACACGGCGGACCGGATCAGTGGATGACGAAAGTGCAGTGCGGGAGCGAACGTCACGAGACCGGTTGCTTCGATGCTCGTGACCGCCTCCTCCCATTGCGCTCCCAACACGCCCGCTGCCCGGTGAAGGAGCGCAGGATCGCCCAGCCGTTCCGCCGACGCGAGCAGCAGGACGGTCCGACCCGCCGGCGGCAGCGCACGGGCGCGGGCGGCGAACTGATCCTGCAGCGACAGGCCGACCGGGACGGGCTCGGGGAGCGGCGCGTCACCCCGCAACTGCTCGGCGGTCAGCTCGTCGACGACCTCGGTCAGCGCGAGCGGGTTCCCCTCCGTCTCCTCCACCAGGCGATCGGCGACCTTGGCGTCGATCGCGCTGCCGGCGACGGACGTCAGCAGGGTTCGAGCGTCGTCCCCCGGCAGCCCGCGGACCATGAGCTGGGGCAGCGGTTCGAACAGGTCGAGAAGACCCACTCCGGTGTCACGCACGGCGAACAACATCGCGACCGGATCCGCGTGCAGCCGGCGGGCGACGAACGTCAACACACGCGCCGACTCGTCGTCGAGCCATTGCGCGTCGTCGATGACGAGGAGCATCGGTCGTTCACGTGCCGCGTGGTCGAGAAGCGTGAGCACTGCGAGGAACACCACCAGAGGGCTCGGCGCGGCGCTATCGGCGAGACCGAACACCGACTCCAACGCGCGGCGTTGCGGTTCGGGCAGCTCGACCACGTGGTCCAGGAACGGCAGCACGAGCTGGTGGATCGCGGCGAAGCCGAGGCCGACCTCGGACTCGACGCCGGCGACGCGCGCGATGGTGAAGTCGGGCGCGGTGGTCATCGCGTAGTCGAGCAGGGCGGACTTGCCGATCCCCGCAGCGCCGCGCAGGACGACGACGCCGCTCGAGCCGTCGCGTGCACTCGCCACGACCCGGTCGATGGCCGCGCACTCAGCCGTTCGACCCACCAACATCGCGCTGGACCCTAGCCCAGCGCGTTCGCCGAACTACGGGGAGTGTTGGCACCTGACGGGAGGGGGTGCCTGTCCGGGTGGCGCGACCGACGAACGGACCGCCACCACTCGTCCCATCGACGGTCGCCAGGGCGCCTCAGCCGCGGCGCCCGGGATCCTCGACGACGGCACCGACGTACTTCGGGTCGGTCGTGCCGACGTCCGCGGCGATGGCCTCGAGGTTTCGAGCGGTGGCCTCGAGGTGCTGGGTCAGCAGGTCGACGGCCAGGTCGGCTTCCCGCGCCAGCGCGGCACCGAAGATCGCCTTGTGCTCGTCGGCCACGTGCGCCCGGGCGGGATGCTGCGGCAGGTTGCCGGACCAGTATCGATACAGCTCGGAAGCGTCGTAGAGCTGGCGGCGGATCCGTTCGAGGACGGGGCTGCCGGCTGCCGCAGCGAGCGCGGCGTGGAACGCACCGTGGGCGGCCATCCACTCCGTGTTGCCGCGCCCGTCCTCGAAGTACATGGGCGTGACCGCGAGGCGGTGGTGGGCAGCGACGAGGTTCGCCTCCCACGTCACGTCGCCCTTTGCGATCGACTGGCGCAGGGCGAGGGTCTCGACCTGCGTCCGCACCCAGGTGAGGTCGCGGAGGTGCTCCAGAGAGATCGACCGGACGCGGAAGCCGCGCTGGGGCGTCGCCTCGACGAGGTCCTCGCTGGCCAGGCGGGTGACGGCCTCACGGACGACGCTGAGGCTGACCCCGTGCTGCTCGGCGAGCTCGTTCAGCTGGAGCCGGGACGACGGCAGGCGGCGCCCGAACAGGATGTCGGAGCGCAGTGCCTCGTAGACGTCCTCCACGAGGGAGCGCCCTCGCCGTTCACGCGCCATGCCCGAAGGGTACCTCCGAAAATCGATTCTCAGTCGTACCGGAGCGCGGCCCGCAACGAGCCCACGAGCTTCGGTACGTCCGCCGCCCGGGTCGCGGTGCCGAAGAGCGAGAAGTCCGGTCGCTGCAACGCCGCCACGACGCCATGGTCCGCGAACCACGCGCGGTAGGTCCCATCGACGTCGCGGGGCGACCGGTCGCTGCGGTCGAACGCCACCGCGGCACCACCGATGGTCGCGAACCACTCGGAGAGGTCGGGGTCGAGGGCTGTCTCGGTCATCGTGACGAGGCGCCAACCGGCACCGACGGCGTCGTCGAAGCGGGCGCGGCGTCCGTCGAGCTCGAGCTCGGCCTGGATGAAGAGCTCGCCGGCGCACGGTGAGCCGGCGAGGATCACCCCTTGGTCGATCGGCGGGAACGGCGGGACGTCGGTGAGGCCCCCGTCGTCGGCGGCGATGAACGCCGCGTCCCGGGCTGCGGCCTCGTCGGGGTCAGCCATGCAGATGAGCTTGCCCATGTCGATCGCCAGCTCGATGACGGCGCGCATGTTCGGCCCCCGCTCGAGCCCGTAGGCGTCGAGAAGGGCGTCCGGCGCCAGGTCACGGAGAACCAGGTCGAGCTTCCACGCCAGGTTCACCGCGTCACGCAGACCCGAGCACAGGCCCTGCCCGGCGAACGGCGGCGTCTGATGGGCAGCGTCGCCGGCGAGCAGCACGCGACCCCGGCGCCACTCCTCGACCCAGCGCGCCTGGAAGCGGTACACGGCGTGCTTCTCGAGGCGGGCGTTGTCAGGTCGGGCGTCGAAGCGCTCGAGCAGCCGCCACGCCGTCGCCTCCTCGTTCAGGAACTCGACCGACTCGCCCGGCAGCGCCATGAACTCCCACCGGCGCCGACCCGGTCCCCCGGACACGACGGTCGTGGGTCGCGCCGGGTCGCAGATCTGCACGTTCAGCGGGTCGAACACCCGCGGCTCGTGGAACACGACGTCGACGACGAGCCAGTCGTAGAAGAACGCCCGGTCCTCCATCGTGATCCCGGTCAGCGACCGAACGGTGCTGTTGGCGCCGTCGCAGCCGACGACGTACCGCGCCCGCACCGAACCGGCGGCGCTGCGCACGACCGCGAGGTCGCCGTCATCGACCACGTCCGTCACCGCCCAGCCCCGCCGGACCTCGATCCGGGGGATCTCGTCGATCCGGGCGAACAACACTCCTTCGAGCTCGGGCTGGGAGAACATGGAGGACTGGGGCCAGCCCGACGGCCCGTTGCCCCGTCGGCCGTAGCGAAGCAGGGCCTTCCCCTCGGCGTTCTGGAACTCGTAGACCTCCGCCGGCTCGACGATCTTGGCGCATTGCTCCGCCACGCCGCAGGACTGCAGGATGCGGGCCGCCTCGTGGTCGTAGTGCACGGCGCGGGGCAACGGGTACGGCTCCGTGTACCGCTCGAGCACCGCCACCCGATGGCCCTGCTGGCCGAGCAGGATCGCCAGGGCGGCACCGACCGGGCCGAGCCCGACGATCGCGACGTCGAAGATCTCGCGGTCGTCCATGTCCTCCCCCTTCCGGGCGTGTCACACCCGGCGGGGTGCGACGTCGCCCTTCTCGTACTGCGTCCGGAGTGCCTTCTTGTCGAACTTGCCGACCGACGTCCTCGGGATCAGGTCGACGAACGCCCAGTTCTCGGGCACCTGCCACCTTGCCACGTAGCCGGCGAGGAACTCCTTGAGGTCGGCTGGGTCCGTCTCGCCGGCGGCGACGACGTACGCCAGCGGCCGTTCGCCCCACCGCGGGTCGGGGATGCCGATGACGGCGGCCTCGACGACGTCGGGATACGCCATGAGCGCGTTCTCGAGCTCGACCGAGCTGATCCACTCGCCGCCTGACTTGATGACGTCCTTGGCCCGGTCGGTGATCTGCACGTAGCCGTTCGGCGTGACGGTGCCGACGTCGCCCGTGCGCAGCCACCCGTCGTGGAACTTCTCGCCCGCCGGGTCCTGCCAGTACGAGGCGGTGATCCACGGCCCGCGGACCTCGATCTCCCCGACGGCGCTGCCGTCCCAGGGGAGACCCTCACCGTCGTCGCCGACGATGCGGAGCTCGACGCCCGGGATGACGCGGCCGGTCTTGGCGCGCCAGTCCATCTCCTCGACGCTCCCCGGCGGTGCGTCGGCCGGGGCGGTGACCGACCGCACCGACCGGGGACATCTCCGTCATGCCCCAGCCCTGGATGAGCCGGAGGCCGTTGCGTTCCTGGAACCGCTCCATCAGCGACCTCGGCAGGGCGGAGCCGCCGCAGACGACGAGGCGCAGGGACGACACGTCGAGCTCGTGGTCGTTGCCGTAGCGGTAGAGGTCGGCCCACACCGTCGGCACGGCGGCCGACACCGTCGGCCGCTCCGCGGCGATGAACCGGGCCAGCGGCTCGGCCTGGAGGTAGCGGCCGGGCATGAGCAGCGACGCGCCCGACAGGAAGGCGGCGTAGGGCAGGCCCCAGCCGTTGGCGTGGAACTGCGGGACGATCGCCAGCGCCCGGTCTCGCGGCTCGAGCCCCAGGACGCTCGGCGTGCACACCGCGAGGGAGTGCAGGTACGTCGAGCGGTGCGAGTACACGACGCCCTTGGGGTCGCCCGTGGTGCCGCTCGTGTAGCACATGCTGGCGGCGGCGAGCTCGTCGGGCTCGGGGTAGTCGAAGCCCGGCTCCTCGGCGGCGAGGAGCTCGTGGTAGCGGTGGACGGGCCGGCCGGTGTCGGCGAGCGCGGAGGCGTCGCCGTCGCCGACGACGATCCACGCCTCGACGGTCGACAGCTGCGAGGCCACCGGCGCGAGCACCGGCACGAGCGTCGAATCGACGAGGACGACGCGATCCCTGGCGTGGTTGGCGACGAACACGAGCTGCTCGGGTGCGAGGCGGATGTTGAGGGTGTGCAGCACCGAGCCCATGCAGGGGACGGCGAAGTAGGCCTCGAGGTGCTCCTGGTCGTTCCACATGAAGGTGCCCACCGGATCGCCCGGCCCGACGCCGAGGCGTTGGAGCGCCCGGGCGAGACGGTCGGCGTTGTCGGCCACCTCGGCGGTAGCTGGCCCGGCGCACGCCGTCGCCGGTGAAGGTCACGCACTCTGCGTCGGCGTGGACGCGGCGGCCGTGCCGGAGGATGGCGTTGATGGTCAGGGGCGACTCGCTCATGGTCGAGCGGATCATGCGGGGGTCCTTTCGCGTTTGTCGGTGGAGCCCAGGTAGCTCTCCTGCAGCAGGGAGGCGTCGTCGCGCAGCTGCGCGGCCGTGCCGGTGAGGGTGACCGTCCCGTGGCGCAGCACGTAGGCACGCTCGGCGATGGCGAGCCCGAGGTGCACGTGCTGCTCGACGAGCAGCACGCCCGCACCGGTCTCGTCGGCGACGGCTCGGACGATCGGCAGCAGGCGCTGGACGGCGATCGGCGACAGGCCGAAGCTCAGCTCGTCGATGAGCAGCAGCTTGGGCTCGCGGAGGAGGGCCCGGGCGATGGCGAGCATCTGCTGCTGCCCGCCCGACAGCAGCCCGGCGGGCGTGCCCCGGCGGTCCCGGAGCTCGGGGAAGAGGTCGAGCGGGTCCTTCGCCTGGCGGCGGCGCCTGCTGGCGAGCTGGAGGTTCTCCCGCACCGTCAGCTTGGGGAACAGGCCGCGGTCGTCGGGGATGGAGGCCACGCCCCGCCGGGCGATCCGAGGTGCCGGCCACCGCTCGATCCGCTCGTCCTCGAACAGCAGCTCGCCGCTGATCGCGGGCAGCGAGCCCGCCAGGGTGAGCAGCGTCGTCGTCTTGCCGGCCCCGTTCGCACCGAGCAGGGCGACGACCTCGCCGGCGTCGACGTGGAGGTCGAGGTCCCGCACGACGACCGATGCGCCGTAGCCGCAGCAGAGCCCGTGCGCCTCGAGCAGGTGCGTCCCGCTCATGTGCTCGCTCCCGGCGACGGGGCGACCAGGTCGTCGCCGAGGTAGGCGGCGATGACGTCTGCGTTCGCGCGGACGTGCTCGGGTGCGCCCTCTGCGATGACCCGGCCGAAGTCGAGGACGACGACGTGGTCGCAGGAGCCGAGCACGAGGCCCATGTCGTGGTCGACCAGCAGGACGGTCACCCCGCTGTCAACGACGGTGCGCAGCCGTTCGCCGAGCTCGACGCTCTCGTTGGTATCGAGCCCGGCGGCGGGCTCGTCGAGGAGCAGCAGCCGGGGCCGGCACGCCAGCGCCCGCGCCACGCCCGCGAGCTTGCGCTTCCCCTGCGGGAGCTGGGTGGGCAGCTCGTCGGCGACGTCGGTGAGCCCGAGGAGTTCGAGGGCGGCCTCGATGGCGGACTCGTCGTCGTGCCACCGTGGCGCGAACAGGTCCCCGAGCGACTGCCACCACGTCCGCCGGTTGCCGGCGGCGCGGAGGTTCTCGCGGACGGTGAGGTCGTCGAACAGCTCGACCGCCTGGAATGTGCGCACGAGCCCGAGACGTGCCCGCCGGTGCGGCGCGAGGCCGCTGACGTCGTGGCCGTCGAACACGACCCGGCCTGTCGCCTGCGGCAGGTAGCCGGTCAACGCCTCGATGCACGTCGTCTTCCCGGCACCGTTCGGCCCGATGAAGCCGACGAGGGTGCCCTCCTCGACCGCGAACGACACGTCGTCCACGGCGACGACGCCACCGAACGAGACGCGCAGGCGATCGACGTCGAGCAGGCTCATGTCGGATCTCCTGCCAGCATCGGCGTCGCGGTGGCGGGCACGGGTGTCGTGTCGGGCCCGGTCCTGCGGCGGGTCGCGGCCCGCGCCCAGCCCAGCGCGGCGGTGACGCCGTCGGGGTTGAGGATGGCGCTGACGATGACGCCGACCCCGGCGACGAGCGGCTGGTACTCGCCCAGGTGGAACCAGCGCTCCATGGCCGTGTACACGAGGCCACCGGGTGCGAGCGCCACACCGGCGAAGATCACGCCGGTGACGGTCGCGATGCCGCCGATGTACGCGATCGACAGCAGCATCAGCGATACGAAGATCGAGAAGCTCTCGGGCGACAGGCGGCCCTGCTGGTAGCCGATGAGCCCACCGGCCGACCCGGCGATGAACGCCGACAGTCCGAACGCGAGGAGCTTGGTCGCGGCGACGTCGATGCCGATGGCGCTCGCCGCGCGCTCGTTGGTGCGCACCGCGAGGCAGTGCGCGCCGGTCGCGCTGCGCCGCAGGTTGACGGCGAGGACGGCGAGCGCGACGAACGTCGCGATGGAGACGAGGCCGAACACGACGCGTGGGTAGTCGCCGGCGTTCGACCCGTTGATGCCGACGTCGACGCCGAACAGCTCGGGCGCCGGCAGGCTGACGCCGGCGAGACCGCCGGAGATCTGCTCGTTGCGGAACACGAACGCGTCGATGGCGACGCCTGCTCCGAGGGTGATGATGGCGAGGTTGATCCCCCGGATGCGCAGCGCGGGCAGGCCGACCAGGAGCCCGAGTGGCACCGTGACCAGTCCGGCGAACAGCAGCCCGATGGGGAACGGCACCGAGGCCGCGCTCAGAAGCTTGGCGAGCAGGAAGCCGCCCATCCCGGCGAAGGCGGCCTGGGCGAGGGACACCTGGCCGACCAGCCCAGTCAGCACGACGAGGGAGAGCAGGACGCACGCGGTGACGACGCTCTGTATGACGGCGGCGCGCCAGCCCGCGCTCGTGGCGACGAGAAGGACCGAGGCCACCGGGACGAACACGGCCAGCGACAGCAGCGGGCGGCGCCCGAGGGGGGCGCGTGGCAACCGGCCCTCGGACCTCTCGCCCCGGGTCGGGAGGCGATTGCCGCGCGCGAGCATCACGACGGCGATGACGACGAACGGCAGAACCTCGGCCATGCCCCGCTGGGGGAACCACGCCCAGGTCGTCGCCGCCTTGACGCACAGCGACTGCCCGATGCCGATGATCAACCCGGCCGCCGCCGCGACCGTGAACGACGACAGGTCGGCGACGAGGGCGGCCGCGAGCGCGGGCACGATCGCCAGGGTCAGGCTGCTCGGCGTCAGCGACGTGATCGGCGCGGCCAGCACCCCGGCCAGGCCTGCGAGGGCGGAGGCGATGGCCCAGGTCGCGACCTCCGAGCGCACCGGCCACCACCCGAGCAGCGCGGCCGCCCGCTCGTTTTGCGCGCACGCCCGGGTCACGATGCCGAAGCGGGTCAGGCGGTAGAGAGCGGCCAGCGCCACTGCGGCGGCGGCGGCGAGCCCGGCGAGGATGATGCGGTCCCGGCCGACAGTGGCACCGAGGATCGTGACCGTGTCGGTCGGCAGGATCCGCGGGCTCGGCCGTGCCGCGGTGCCGAAGTGGATCACCGCGAGGGCCTGGAGCGTCAGCATGAGCCCGATCGACGCGACAACCTTTGCGAGCGCGGGCGCACGGCGCAGCCACCGGAAGATGCCGAGGTAGACGACGACGCCGAACGCCGCCGCGTAGGCGACCGTCACGAGGACTGCGGGCGTCGACGCCATGCCGGTGTCGGAGAGCGGGATCCGGTGCGGCAGGGCGACGATCGGCAGGACGAGATCGCCGGTCGAACGCAGCTCCGTGAAGCAGTACGCAGCGAACATCGCCACCGCCCCGTGGGCGAAGTTCACGACGCCCGACGCCTGGTACTCCCCGACGACCCCGAGCGCCAGCAGCGCGATCACGGCGCCGCCACCCAGCCCCAGCAGCGCGAACTGCAGGATCGAGGTCATCGGAGTGGAACCTCTGAAGCGCAGCCGGCTCGGCAGAAACCGCCGGAGCAACCAGACATCACAGCTCGACTTCGGGGGTGCCGTCGTACCACTGGTCCGACAGGTCGGACAGCTCGGATCCGGTGACCTCGTAGACGCGGCGGCCGCGCACGCACGTGATCGGCGACGCAACCACACTGCTGTCGCAGGTGTAGGTGTCGGTCATGAACGACGCGACGTCCGTGCCGGCTCGCAGCGCCTCGATGATGGCGTCTGGCGTCACGTTGTCGGCGCCGATCCCGTCGACGACCGCCTTGACGTTCATGACGGCGGTGAAGGCGTTCCCGGCGAACTGGCTGAGCGGCACGTCGTCGCCGTACGTGTCCAGCCCTCGCCGGTAGGCGCTCACCTCGGCGTCGTCCGTGTCGTAGGGGTTGAGGCTCCCCAACCCGACGAGCACGCCTTCCATCGAGGAACCGGCGGCGGCGATCGTCTGCGGGCTGGCGCAGATGCCCGGCAGGAACAGCCTCGACTGCGGGGCGATGGTCTCGTGGGCCTGCGCCACGGGGACGCACAGCTGCGCGCTCGTCACAGCCATGATGACGTCGGGGTCGCCATCGGTGACGGCCGCCATCTGCGCCGACGCGTCGGTGGCGCTGAGCGGGAGCGAGACGACCGTGCCGATCTCGACGCCGTTGGCCTCGGCGACGGAGCGGATCACCGCCTCGAACACCGGCGCCACCGGGATGTCGAGGTTGATGACGTTGATCGTCGTCGCCTCGCCGTCGGTAGCGAGGTACTTCGTCCACCCGGCCCAGTCGGCGACGGCGTCGAGCCCGAAGGCGAAGGCGCGCTCGGACTGCACAAGCTCCGGCGTGACGCCGGCGGCGCCGACGAGCGGCACGCCCGCCTGCTCGATGATCGGCACGCTTCCCGCCGTCCCGAGCTCGGTCTCGCCGACGAAGGCCACCGGGTCCTGCTCGAGGAGCTCGTTGGCGCACGACGACGACTGCTCGGGCGACCCGTCCGTCACGCACGAGTGCAGCTCGAGGGGCCGGCCGGCCGCGCCACCGAGCTCGGTGTTGACGTACTCGACCGCCGCCTCGGCGGCGAGGCGCGAATCGGGGAGCGCGGCCGGTCCGCTCTCCTGGGTGATCATCGCCAGCACGATCGGCTCGCCCGTCGGGGGCGGCAACGTGGACACCGGCGCAGCGGTGCTCGCCTCCGGCGAGGCGCTCGAGCCCGACTCGGAATCCCCGCATCCGGCCGCGGCCGAACCGACCGCTGCGGTCACCACCGCCACCGCCAGCCAACGTTTCGTGGTCAACGACCTTCCCACTGCACGCTCTCCCCCTGTCGACGTGCCGAAGTTCTCGCGCCAAAAATCGACTCTGTCAAGAGAAAACGATTTACATCCTTGTCATCGATGACTACAGTCCGATGGAACCGGCGCCATGCGGGGCCGGTGGAGGAGGGCACATGAGAGTCGCCAACGCCGATGGACGGGCCGTACTGGTCGTCGACGACGGGATCGTCGACATCGCCACGGCGTCGGGCGGGGCGCTGCCCACCGACCCCCAGTTGCTCTACGAGCGGTGGGACGACGTGCGGGCGCTCGCCGACCGGGTACAGGGCCCCGAGGCTCCGTTCGAACTGTCGGCGCTGCAGGCGCCGGTGCCCCGTCCGCGCCAGGTGTTCGCCATCGGGATGAACTACGCAGCGCACGCCGCCGAGGCGGGCGTCGAGGCGCCGGAGTTCCCGCCGACGTTCACGAAGTTCCCGACCTGCCTCACCGGGCCCGACGCCACGGTGGCGTTGCCCAGCGCGTTCGTCGACTGGGAGGTCGAGCTCGTCGCCGTGATCGGTTCGGCTGCCTACGAGGTCGAGGTCGGCAAGGGGTGGTCACACGTCGCCGGCCTGACCGTCGGCCAGGACCTGTCGGAGCGGATCGTGCAGACGCGACCACCTGCCCCGCAGTTCAGCCTGGGCAAGTCGTTCCCGGGCTTCGGCCCCACCGGCCCGTGGGTGATGACGCCCGACGAGCTCGGCGACCCCGACGACCTCGCCCTGAGCTGCACCGTGAACGGCGAGGAGGTGCAGAAGAGCCGCACGTCGGATCTGATCTTCGGGGTCGACGCGCTGATCCACCTCCTGTCGTCGATCACGCCGCTGCTGCCCGGCGACCTGATCTTCACCGGCACCCCCTCCGGGGTCGGTGGCACCCGTACGCCGCCGCGGTTCCTGGCCCCCGGCGACGAGCTGGTCTCGACCATCGAGGGCATCGGCACGATCCACACCCACCTCGTCGACAGGAGCGCACGATGAACGTTGAACTGGAGCTCGCCTACCTGGGCGTCGAGGTCACCGACCCCACCGGGTTCGGCACCTTCCTCGCCGACGTGGTCGGCCTCGTCCCGGGCGACACCACGACCGACGGCGCCCCGACCTGGCGCAACGACGACCGCGCCCAGCGGATCATCGTGCACGAGGGGCCGGCCGACGACGCCATCTTCACCGGCTTCGAGGCCGTGTCAGCCGCAGCGTTCGACCGGGCTGTCGACCGCGCGCGCGACGCGGGCGAAACGGTGACCGACGGCACCGCCGCCGACATCGCCGCCCGCCGGGTCGAACGGCTCGTGCGCATCGAGGCGCCGTGGGGCGTGCCCGTCGAGATCGTGCAAGGTCTCGCGCCCGCGGGCGAGGCGTTCGCCTCTCCCCTCGTCCCGGGCGGGTTCCTCACGAAGGGCCAGGGGTTCGGTCACGTGGTGTTCGTCACCGCCGACCTCGACGGCGCCGACCGCTTCGCCCGCGAGGTGATCGGCCTCGAGCAGTCGGACTGGATGGAGACCGACCTCGGCGGTATCCCCCTGACGGTCCGCTTCTACCACTGCAATCCGCGCCACCACTCGCTCGCCATCGGCTCTCTGCCGATCGAGCTCCCGCAGAAGCTCCACCACGTGATGCTCGAGACCGTGTCCCAGGACAACGTGGGGCTCGCCTTCGATCGTGCCTTCACGGCAGGGTTGCCGATCGCCAACGCGCTCGGCAAGCACGAGAACGACAAGATGTTCAGCTTCTACGTGGTCACGCCGCCTGGCTTCCAGCTCGAGTTCGGCTACGGCGCGCGGACGATCGAGGAGCCGTGGACCGAGAACCGTCGCTACGACCGGATCAGCGAGTGGGGCCACCAGCCGCTCCAGTCGCCGCTCCACGCGTGAACGCGAGAGTCTCCGATGAGTTCGCAGCAGATACAGCAGACAGAGCAGGCACCGCAGACCACCCTCGACCGTGACGATCCGCCGATCCTCGGCGCCAACCCGTTCGTCGGGCTGACACGCGAACAGGTCGTCGCCTCGTTGGCAAGGCTCGGCCAGCGCATTGTCCTCGAACCGGGCGCCGCAGCCGCCACCGCGGTGGGCGCGTTCGCCGAGCTGTTGCGCGTGGCCGTCGGGCGAAGCGATGTCACCCCCGCCCGGGGCGACCGTCGCTTCACCGACGCGGTGTGGCAGCAGAACCCCGTGTTCCGTCGTCTCATGCAGGCGTACCTCGTCGAGAACGACGCGGCGCACCGGGTCATCGACGAGGTCGAGCTCGACACCAAGAGCCGCGCTCGCGCTCATTTCGCCATGTCGTTGCTCACCGAGGCGCTCGCGCCGACGAACTTCCTGCTGACCAATCCCAACGCGATGGCGAAGGCCGCCCAGACGCGGGGCCAGAGCGTCGTCGCAGGCGCGCGGAACCGCGCGCACGACCTGCGTCACAACGGCGGCATGCCGTCGCAGGTCGACACGAGGCCCTTCACCGTCGGCGGCAACCTCGGGATCACGCCAGGGCAGGTCGTACACCGCACCGAGGTGTTCGAGCTGATCCAGTACGACGAGACCACGACGAAGGTCCATCGGCGCCCGCTGGTCGTCATCCCGCCGCAGATCAACAAGTACTACATCACCGATCTCGCACCGGGGCGCAGCCTCGTCGAATCCACCGTCGCGGCCGGCTTGCCGTACTTCACGTTGAGCTGGCGCAACCCCACGCCGGAAAATCGCGACTGGAACCTGGACACCTACGCCGCCGCGTGCCACGAAGCGATCCAAGTTGCCTGCGACATCGCGGGCAGCGACGACGCCAACGTCGCCGGGGTGTGCGCGGGTGGGATCACGCTCGCCGCGCTCCTGGGCCACCTCGCCGCGACCGGCGAGTCGAGCCTCGTCAACTCCGTGACCTTCCTGGTCGCCGGGCTCGACACGACGACCGAGACCACCGCGAGCAACCTGATGTCGCGGCGCGCCGTCGAGGCCGCCCGGGCGCGGTCGCTGCGGGCGGGTGTGCTCGCCGGCGAGGACATGGCCCGGGTCTTCGCCTGGCTGCGACCCAACGACCTCGTGTGGAACTACTGGGTCAACAACTACCTCATGGGCCACACCCCGCCGGCGTTCGACATCCTGTACTGGAACAACGACACCACGCGCCTCCCGGCCGGGCTGCACTCCGACTTCCTCGACCTGTACCTGACCAACGGGCTCGTCGAGGGCACCCTCGAGGTGCTCGGAACGCCAGTCGATCTCGGCAAGGTGAGCTGCGACAGCTTCGTGGTCGCCGGCTACACCGACCACCTCATCCCCTGGGACGGCGCATACCAGACGACGCAGCTGCTCGGTGGTGAGAGCCAGTTCGTGCTCAGCAGCGGCGGTCACATCCAGGCGATCCTCAACCCGCCGGACAACCCGAAGGCGTCCTGCTTCAGGTCCGACTCGCTGCCGGCGACGGCCGCCCAATGGCGCGACGGCGCGACGCAGGTGACCGGGTCGTGGTGGACGCTGTGGCACGAGTGGCTTGCGGCGCGCTCCGGCACCACACGGGCGCGACGGAGGCGTGCCGGCAACGCGGCCCACCCGCCGCTCGAACCCGCACCCGGCCGCTACGTCCACCTGTAGTGCCGGGGCTGCGCACCTTCGCCCGCGTCGACGGGCACCTCCTGCGGGTGTCCGTCCGCGGCGACGGCCCGCCGATCCTCCTGATCATGGGGTTGGGCGGCAACATCGAGATGTGGGACCCGCTGGAGCGCGAGCTCCATGCCCGGGGTTTCCAGACCATCGCCTACGACGCGCCCGGGACCGGGCACTCGCCACCCCGGCTCGTCCCGCTGCGGCCACACAGCCTCGCCCGCCAGGCCGCCCACCTCCTGGACACCCTCGGCCTGCCCGACGCCCACGTGCTCGGCGTGTCGTTCGGGGGCGGTGTCGCCCAGGAGCTGGCCCTGCGCAACCCCCACCGAGTCCGCCGGCTGGTCCTGGCCTCCACGTCGTGCGGGCTCGGTGGCGTCCCCGGCACCCCGCTGGCGCTCGGCCTGCTCGCCACGCCGCTGCGCTACTACTCGCCCCGCTTCCTGCAGGCGACCGCCCGCTGGATGTACGGCCCGATCGCCGACCCCGACGGAGGCTCATGCACCAGCAGGTCAACGCTCGCCGGTCACGACCCCCGACGATGTGGGGCTACGTGAGCCAGCTCTACGCGACCGCGGGCTGGACGAGCCTTCCGTGGTTGCACCGCATCGCCGCACCGACGCTCGTCGTCACCGGTGGCAAGGACCCCATCGTCCCACCCGTGAACGCCCGGATCCTCGGATCCCGGATAGCTGGCGCAACCGTCCACGTCGTGTCCGATGCCGGGCACCTGCTGCTCATGGATCACGCCGTCGAGTGCGCGGACGTGATCAGCCGCTTCCTCCACGACGAACCGAACAGAAACTGAAAGGTCTGAACCGTGCTCCTTCCACTCGTTGCCGAACCGTTCACCGCGCCGACCGACCGGGACCTGCTCCCGTCCGAGCGGCGGGAGTTCGTCCGCACGCACCGGACGTGCGTCTTCGGGTACCCCCGCCGCACCGACGGGCCCGCCATGTCGGTCGTGTACTACGTCCCGACCGACGACGACGAGCTGCTCGTCTCGACCATGGCCGGCCGAAGCAAGGCCATCGCCGTCGCGCGCGACCCGAAGGTGAGCCTCTGCGTCCTCGACGAACGATGGCCGTTCGCCTTCGTCCAGGTCTACGCCGATGCGACCGTCGACCGCGACCCTGAGCTCGTCGTCGACGTGATGATGGCGGTCGGCGAGCGCATGTCGGGCCAACCCCTGAGCGACGAGGCGCGCCCCGCCGTGGCGGCCATGGCGGAGGAGGAGGGTCGCGTCGTGTTGCGCTGCCGTCCCTACGTGACCTTCGCCACGCCGCCCCGGCAGCTCCACCGCGGTGGCGACGCCGAGCGCCTCACGCACTGGTTCTCGGGGAGCGTCCCGTGGGACGCACCCGACCCCGCCTGATCCTCAGGCGGCGCCGGCGGCGACGGGAGACGCCGCGTCGACGGGGCGCGCCAGGATCTGACTGAACGCTTCGGCGAGCGCACGCCGCGGGTCGTCGCTCGCCGCGGGCGCTCGCCACGCGACGAACCGGTCGGGGCGCACCAGGACCGCACCGTCCGACCCGATCCCGCGGTGCCGGAGCCACGTGCACCGCGGGTCGAAAAGGTCGCCGTCGAGGTGCCCGATGCGGACGGCATCGACCGGGACGTCGGCCTCGGCGGCAAGCCCGCGCGCGGCCGCGTACCAGGCGTCGCCGTCCTCCCCGGCGATCAGCAGGAACCGGCCCGGCGCGACGAGCTCGCGCAATGCCCGGTGGTTGCCGTCCTCGTCGTCGATCCGGGCGTGGGGCAGCGGCGCACCGGGACGGGTCGACGGCTCGTACACCCGGATGTCGTCGACCGGCGACGGCGACGGCGTTCCGTCGGGCACGACCGCCGCCGAGTCGTAGGTGTAGCCGTACTCGACGTTCTGCTCCGAGAACTCCATGGACTGCGCCCGCATGGCACGCAGGACGGCGGAGCGGTGCTCGCGGTCGTCGGGCCGGCCGCTCCACATCCGGCGGAGGGCAGCCATGTTCGCGTCGGCCGTCTTCGCCGGCGACATCCCGAGCGCGTCGACGATCATGAAGTGGTTGACGGCGTTCTCGAGCGACCGCTGACAGTTCCGCTCGTCGACGGGTCGACGCTCGGGTTCGTAGGTGTCGAGGAGCGCGGGCGCCGCGGCACCTCGCAGCACCGCAGCTAGCTTCCAGCAGAGGTTCTGGGCGTCGTGGACGGCGCTCGTGAGCCCCAGCCCGCCCGTCGGCGGGTGCCGGTGGGCGGCATCGCCGAGCAGGAACACCCGACCGACGCGGAACGACGAGGCGAGGACGGCGTCGACCGACCAGCGCGTGATCTTGTGGATCCGCATCGCCAGGTCGCCGACCCCGAGCGCGCTGCGGACATCGGCCTCGACCTTCTCGTCGGACTGCGCCCGCGGATCGTCGGCGGGATAGTTGAGGTGGACCACCCACTCCTCCGACGCCGGCCCCCAACGCTGCGGGCCCATCGGGACCATGACCACGAGAGCACCCGCCTGCGGCGAAACGATCCAGCGGATGAGCACGTCGGGATCCGGCGCGCACGACGAGAAGTCGGCCGACACGTGCAGCGTCGCCGTCTGGGTGACGACGCCGAGACCGTCGAAGTCCACCCCGATCAGGCCCGGGACGCGGCGGCCGCCGTCGGCGCCGATGAGGTAGCGGCAGCGCACGACGTACTCCCGTCCCGAGGCGCAGTCGCGGATCGACGCCATCACGCCATCGTCGTCCTGCTGCAGGTCGAGGAGCTCGTGACCGAACCGGATCCTCCCCGGCGACAGCTCCTCCGCCCGGGCCTTCATCAGCGGCTCGAGCCGGATCTGCGGGAGGTTCAGCTGCCGCCACGGACTCGCGGACGACCAGTGCTCGTCGGTCCCGCCCGCACCCCAGCACTCGAGGCGGTGCAGACATCGGCCGTAGTCCGAGTCGGGCCCCGCCAGGCCCGCGTAGAACGCGGTCGCCGCCATGTTCGCCGCAGGGGTGCTGCGCTCGGCGATGGCGTCGGCCACGCCCACGTCGTCGAGCACCTCCATCGCCCGCTGGTTCAGCACGTGAGCTTTGGGCAGGTCCGACGTCGTCGGCCGGGCACTCACCAGCAGGTGGTCCACGCCGTAGGTGGCGAGCAGCATCGAGGCGGTGAGTCCCGCGCCACCACCTCCGACGACCAGCACCTCGACGTCCTCGTCGACACGGCCTGCGAACGACATGGCTCCGCCCTTCGGGATGGTGTCCCACAACTTTTGTAGTCATTACTACAACTCTTTGATTGGAGTGTCAACTCCAATCTTTGGAGTCGTGAGCTACGCTCGCGGGCGTGCCCGACGGAGAAGCCACGACGGTCAAGCCCAACCGTCGCGGGATCAGGTCGCGCGAGCTCGTGCTCGACGCGGCCGAGCGCGTCATGGCACGCGACGGCTTCGAGGCAGCCACCCTCGCCCGCGTCGTCGACGAAGCGGGCGTGCCGCTCAGCTCGGTGTACCACTACTACGGCTCCAAGGAGGGCGTGCTCCTGGCCGCGATGCAGCGAGGCGCTGCCCGCTTCTTCACCGACCTGCCCGATCGCCGGGAACGCGCGGGGAGCCCGACGGAGCACCTGCGGGCCGTGATCGCCGACGTCGTCGAGGCACTCGAACGCCACCCCGACTTCCTGCGGCTCCTCATCGTCTTCGCCATCCAGCCACCGACCACCGGGAAGGGCGAGGTCGCCGCGGTGGTGGACCAGGTCCGCCAGGAGGCGCTGCGCGGCCTCCGGACCCAGCTCGCGATCGCCTTCGGGGGGAACAAGCGCAGCCGGGCGATCGACCGGCTCGCACGCTTCGCCCTGGCGGCTGTCGACGGCGCCTTCGTCGCCGCCCGATCCGACCGGTCCGTCTCACTCGCCGCCCTGCTCGAGCCGCTGCCCGACGCGCTCGTCGTCATCCGGCGTAGAGAACGATCGCTTCAAACATGAAATCGATCCACAGCCGGGTGTCACAGCCAGCCCACGCGGCGGAAGTGCCAGCGGAGCACGAGGACAGCTACGACCATGACGAGGATTGCGAACGGGTAGCCAAAGGTCCAGTCGAGCTCGGGCATGTGGCGGAAGTTCATGCCGTAGACCCCCGTGATGATCGTGGGCACGGCGGCGATCGCGGCCCAACTGGACACTTGCTGGATGATCACGTTCTGGCGATAGGTGACCCGCCCCACGTTGGCGTTGAGCAACCCGTCGAGCGCGTTGCCGAGCTGCACGACCTCCTCGGACAGGCGACGGGCGTGATTGCCGACGTCGCGAAGGTGGGGTTGCAGGCCCTCAGGTGACTCCACGGGCTCGCCGTGCTCGAGCGTGTCGAAGATCGCCAGCATCGGATGCACCGCTCGATCGAGCCGCTCGGTGTTGCGGTGCTGGACGTAGATGGGCTCGCTCTGGTCCCGATCGCCCTGGAACACGGCCTGCTCGGTTTGGTCGAGCAGATCACCCATCCGGTCGACCACCAGCTCGTCGTCATCGATCACGGCATCGAGCAGGGCCCACGCCACGGCCATGGGCCCGAACTCGGCGACCTCGGGATGGCCATCGAGGCGTTCGCGTGCACCTGCGAGCGGCCCGGCACTCGACCGACTGATCGCGATCGCGTGGTGGGGTCCGAGGAACAGGTTGAGCTCCCCGACCTCGATCTGCCCCGTGGCTTGGTCGTAGCGAGTCGTCTTGGCGACCAGGAACGCATCCTCGCCGTAGTCCGCCAGCTTGGGACGCTGGTGACCCGCCCGCCGCGTCCTCCACCGCCAGCACCGGCAGACGGAAGGAGGCGCCCACGTCGTCGAGCTCGTCGGGACCGGGGTCGCTCAGTGCCAGCCATACGTATCCCGGGCCCTCACGGGCCAGCCTCCCTGCATCGCCGAGGCTCGCGGGCGCGACGTGGCGAACCCCAGCCAGGTAATGGGCGCGATCAACGATCATGACCAGAGCGTGCCGCGCATCGAGGGGCGCCGCGGCGGAGGGTTCGTCACGCCGGGTCGGGCTCGGGCCGTAGACCGCGGCGCCCGAGCGCGGCGGCGGTGAGCTGCGCCAGCGTCGTACCGACGACGTCTCCGGCTATCACGTCGAGCGGGTAGTGCACCCCGGTGTGGACGCGGGAATACGCGACGAGTATCGCGGCAGCGCTGAGGGGGCTCGCGGCCTCGGGCCACGCAGTGGCGACGCCGGTGGCGAAGGCGGACGCCGAGGCCGCGTGGCCCGACGGGAAGGACGGTGAGCGAGGCATCGTCACCTGGCGGGAGATCGGCACGTGATGCGTCGCGCGCTGAGGCCGGTGCCGGCGGCCGAGCGGCTTGAGCAGCAGGTTGACAACCGCCGAGGTGACCGCGACGGAGACGAGGCCGTTGATCGCGGCGCGGCGGCCGCGTGCTCCGCCGACCGTCGCCAGGACTGCGGCGCTGGCGAGCCACAGCTTCGAGTGGTTGGCGGCCCCGGAGAGCCGGCGAAAGACGCGGTCCAGCGTGGGCGTTGGCGTGGCGGCGATCGCCACATAGACGGCGAGATCGAGGCTGTTGACCTCCTCCCACCAGCCTTCCCGGTCGGGCGGAACGCTGGGCTTCTCGGCGGCCTGGTGCGGTGCGGGATCGATCGGTGGGGGACCCGGATGAGCGCTCACTGCTGCTCCTCTGGCGCCTGACCGCTGTGTGGTCGCGGCCCCGAAGGGACGGGGCCGCCTGGTCAGATGGCCCGCTCGACCTCCTTGCCGGCCTCTCGGAGGGTGAAGGCGGCGAAGATCTCGTTGATCCCGGTGACGATGGCCCACACCCCGACCAGGGTCATGAAGGTGAGCAGGGATCGCTCCCAGGAACGGACGGCCCACACGCCGAGGGCCACCTCGGCGATGCCCAGCAGCAGCCCGGTCCACCACCATGACACCTTGGGGCCGGCCAGCGCGTTGACGAAGTGCACGATCCCGAACACGATCAGGTACCAGGCGACCAGGATCGACACGACATAGAGGGTGATGTCCGGCCAGACGAAGGTCATGATCCCGGCGGCCACCCCCAAGATCCCGGTCACGATGAACAGCGGGCGCATGCTGTCGACCCGGCCGGCCGCCAGCAGTTGACTGAAGCCGCCGAACAGGAAGGCCACACCGACCAGCGCCGCCACCGCGGTCAGGCTGCCCACCCGGTAGGACAGCACGAACATGCCGTACCAGGTCCACAAGATCCCGAGGATCAGATACCACCACCAGACGCCCGTCGCCTCCCGCACGCCTCCCCGAAGGGTGTTTCGAAGCTGGGTCGAGGGTCCCAAACCGGTGGCCCCACGTGTCTCGCTCGTCATCGAAGGCTCCCCTGCTCTCCGCGGTTCTGGGTCGGCTTCCGCCACCTCGTCGCCGGGCCTCACCGGCTCGCCGTGTCCTTGGCGCGCTCGTCGGCGTAGGCGCGGGCGTCGATGGCGTCCAGCACGGCCAGCCGAGCGTCGGAGAGGGTCCAGGCGGCATGGTCGAGGGCCGCGACGGCGTCGTCTTCGACCCAGTCGGCTTCCTTTGCGGCGGCCTTGGCGTCCATCTCTCGATTGCGCTTGTCGATCTTCGCCTTCATGTCGTCCCGCTTGGCGGCGGCGTCGGCCGTCATCTGTGCCCACTTGCTCTGTGTGCCAGCCTTGGCGTTGCCAGCCTTCTGCTTGCTGTCCGCGGCGGCCTGGTCGAGGTCGTCCTCGGCCTGGTCGATGCGCTGCTTGAGCCGGTCACGGGTCTCGGTGCTGGCAGCCTGCGCCGCTGCCTTGGCCTCCGCGACGCGCTTCTCAAGGTCGTCGAACTGTCGGGTGAAGTCCATGCGTCCTCCGATGTGCCTCAGGTCGTGTTTGCCGTAGTGGGTGGAGCCCACGCCGCCGGCCGGGGGGAGATCCGACGGCGTGGGCCCTCAGGTCATCGAGGGGGTACGCCCTGCAGTTTGACCACCCCAACCCACAGTCACCTCCCGGGACCGGCGATGCCCCCCGCGATCGCGTGGTTCGCCGGCGTGGGCGTCGCGCCCGGTCAGCTCGTCGCGGGTGGTCGGGGCGGGGCACCACGAGCAGTACCACCTTCCGGATCGGGCACAGGTGCCCTGCCGGCCTCGACGGACGTCGGCGGGCCGGAGCACTGCCATGTCACCGATCCCCGCCTCGCGGCGTCGGGCGTGGCCGGCGGCCCTTGGTCCGGAACGCGGTCTTGACCCGGTCGCGCAGCGGTTGGCGCTCGCTGGCGAAGGGTTGCTGTCCCCACCGCAGTTGCAGGTAGAGCTGTTTGGTGGCGCCGACCAGTGGGGTGGCGACCAGTGCGCCGGCAATGCCTCCGGCGGCGCCGCCGATGAGTGTGGCGAGCATCGACGTCGGCGGTGAGACGTCGACCGCGTGTCCGACGATCGCCGGGCTGATGACATGGTTCTCGAGGGTCAGGTACAGGCCATACAGGCCGACGACGACGACGAAGACGAACGCGCCTTGGGTCAGTGCCAGCAGCCCGAGGAGCGCGCCGCCGAGGAATCCGCCCACCTGCGGTATGAGGTCGGTGATCATCGCCCAGAGGGCTGCCAGCGGCGCCAGCGGAACACCGAAGATGAGGCACAGGGCGAGAACGACGACACCCATGAGGGCCGCAACAGCCAGCGAACCGGCGAAGTACTGGGCGATCGCCATGTAGAACACGTGTCCGATCTCGTCCGCCGCGATTCACCCAACGGTGTGGCACGAGGCGGCGGACGGCTGCAACCAGGTGCTCGCCGTCGAGCAGCACCGCGACGGTGACCGCGAGCACGAGTACCGTCGAGAGCGCGCCCCCTACCATGCCCTCGACCGTGCTCGTCACGTTCCTGTCGCTGATGTTGCCGGGGAGCTCCTCGATGGCCTCGTCGGCCCGTGTCGCGGCGTCGTTGTCCTCGAGCCAGCCGCCCACGACGGGCAGGTCGTAGAACTCCCGGACGGTCTGCGGAATGTCGCTCGTGACCTTCTTGGCCTGATCGACCGCCTGCGGTCCCATCCCGACGACGACGGTCGTCAGCAGAACGATGGCGCCCCCGGCGACCAGCAGCACCGATCCCGACCGGGGCCAGCCCCAGTTCCGGCGGATGGCACCCACGATCGGATCGAGCGCGAGCGCGAACACGGAACCCACGGCGATCGTCGTCAGCGCCTTCGGCGCCGAGCGGAACAGCGCGAACCCGGCGAACGCCACCAGGAGCCCGCCGACGATGTGGACGAACACTCGGGGCTTGAGGCGCAGCTCGACCGAGGATGGTTGCTCACCCTCGTGACCGCCTTCAGTGTTCGCGGACACGGTGTCTACCCTAAGTCCGTGAACGGCGACGGACCTCGGCGGACCCCCGTCAGCGCCGTTGTGGGTCAGCGTGAGCCTCGGTTCGACGCTGCTGGTCATCGGTGCCGTGGTGGCCGCGATCGGCCTGACGAACCTGTTCGTCGCGGCACGCCGGCCCCTGGCCTGGGCCGCGGCGGCGTCCGTGGCAGCATGGCTGTTGTCCGGGGTCGTCGACATCTTGGGCCGCTGGGTGCCCCGCCGCCTCGCCGTACTGATGACCGTGCTCGGGTTGGTGCTGGTGGTCGGCGGCGGCTGGGTGGGCGTTCGGGCGACCCTGGTCGCTGAGGTGGACGAGCTGCGGACGGCCCTGCCCGCTGCGGCCAGCGACCTCGAAACGCGATTTCCCGCCGCGGCCGACTTCAACCTGGCGGAACGGACCAGGACGTTCGTCAGACGACCTCGACGACCGGTTCGGCATTCAGGCCCAGGTCACGCGAAGCTGCCGGCACCGCCTCGGCCTACCTCGTGGGCGCCATCCTGACGCTGTTCCTGCTCGGCTACGGGCCGCGGTTCCTCTCCGCCGCCCTCCGTCAGATCGCCGACCCTGCTCGGCGCGCGGCCGTGACAGCCGTCGTCGATCGGGCGTCCCAGGCCGCCCGGGCATATCTGCTCATCGTCCTGGCTCCAGGCGATCGTGATCACCACGGTGTGCAGTTCCGTCTTCTACCTGCTCGACCTCCCGGCACCGTTCGTCCTGGGGCTGCTCGTCGGGTGGCTGAGCGCAATCCCGTATCTGGGCGTCCTCCTCGGCGGCCTCGCCCCGCTGCTCGTCGCCGTGACCGAGCCGCATCTCCTCACCTATCTCGTCCTTGCCGCACTGCTGGTCGGCCTGCAGTCCGTAGAGGTCTTGGCGGTGCGGCCCCGAGCCGACCGCACGGTGCGCGTGGGCCCGGCGCTGATCCTCGCAGGCATCCTGATCGGCTTCGAGTTGTACGGGTTCGGTGGCGCCCTCTACGGAACGGCGCTACTCGTCCTGTTCTGGGCGGTGCTCTGTGCGTTGCCCGACCGCACGACCCAGCCACCGGTCGGCCGACGATCCTGGAACCGTGGCACCGGCCGGGGGCGAGGGATGATGCGGCCTTCGGGCCGCACCCGGTCACGTCAGCGTGTCGCCTGGCCGTCGGGGCGGGGCACCACGAGTACCGGCCCCTGGCTGTGGCGGACGATGGTGGTCGCCTCGCCACGCTCCCGAACACGAGCCGCTTTGCGGGCGGTCGCACCCGGCTGTTGACGACGAGCAACGTCGCCGGTGCTTCGCTCAGGTGACGGGCGTCGCCAGGAACGCCGATTCGTGGCGCCAGCCTGCCCGAGAGGGCGACGAGGGCGTCGCCTGCCGGGCGTCCTCCAGGCTCGGATCACAGGCAACGATGAGTCGGCGAGAACGGGAACCACGCGTTCGCGGGGGGCAACGAGGAGCGGAGCAGGGAGAGGTTGGCCATGGCGGACTGCGGTAGGGATCGCTCGTCCGCAAGGTCACGGTTGATGACACCACGGGGAGGCGACGCTGTGAAGCTCCTGTCGGAGTCGCTCGAAGACCTTGCGGCTCAGGTCAAGATGCTCGAGGACACGGCCACGGCGGCGCTGGGAGCGGATCGCGCCGCGCTCGAGGACCGGCAGCTCGAAGTCGAGGCTGCGTTCGAGCCCGCCATCAACGAGCTCCAGGCCGCCGTGCGTGATGCCGGCGCCACCGCTCTGGAGCGGTGGAACGACACGACCTCGTCGATCGCGCGCCAGATCGACGCGATGCGGGCCGCACAGGTGCGTCGACAGGCCGAGCGTGAGGCTACGAGGGCGGAGGGCGCTGCCGACCTCGCGGAGAAGGACGCGGCCGCCGCGACCGCACTGGCGGTGTACTGCCTGAACGTGGCGGAGTACGCCGTCGTCGATGCGGCGCTGGCGCGAGCCGAGGCCGACGAGCTGGCCGGCCGAACACGGACATAGTCGCTCAGACGACCGCGGCACGCGATGCCGGAGCAACAGGTCTCCGTGGTGCCGGCCGAGGAGTTGTCGGCGGTGGACGGCAACCGCCTCGTTGTCAGGGTCGTCGAGGACCTCTCCCGGGCAGTGCGGCGGCTCCGGGCCGCCTGACGAACCGTCCGGAAGGCGACACGCCAGGATGGCGGGACGAGATCCTGACGCGCAGCGCCGCGGGCCGGATCGCGAACTCGAGCGGCGGGCTCAGGTCGACGGCCTCGCCGTCGACCCCGGCGTGGACCGTCCCGGGGGCATCGATCTCGACATCCGTCGCGCTCCACGCGCGTGGTGGGTCGAGAACGACGATCCCGAGCCGACCGCCACTGAGGGTCGGGCGGGTGCCGGCTGCGAGTGGGAGGTCCAACGCGTAGGGGTTGTTGGAGACGAGCACCACCGCCGGGTGGCTGTGCTCGCGGCCCAGGTCGTCCACCAGGTGCAGCTCAGGCGCCGCCCCGCTTGGACCGAGCACCGTCTGCGCGGTCTCGAGCAGGGTACGCACCTTCTCCTCGCGGTAACCGGGTCGCTGCACCGCGTCGCCATAGATCCCGAGCGAGACGTTGTTGACGAACACGCGGCCGTTCACCTGGGCCACGTCGATCCGGCGCTCGACCCCGTCGGTGAACGCGTCGAGCGCGCCGATCAGATCGTGCCGATCCACCCCCAGGTCGAGCGCGAAGTGGTTGCGTGTGCCGGCGGGGATGCACACGAAGGGAAGCCCGTTCGCCTCGGCAGCCGCCGCGACGATCCCGAGCGACCCGTCTCCACCGGCAACCCCGAGCGCATCCGCACCACGCGCGACCGCGTCACGGACCAGGGCCGTCAGGCTGTGATCGGGGCTCAGGACGACCACCTCGATCCCTCGCTCCCCCGCCTGCTCGGCAACGCCGGCTCGCCGCGCCCTGCCCCCGCCGGATGCCGGGTTGACGAACAGCACCGGGTGCCGCAGCGGACCCGCCGGCGCCCAACCGCGACGCGATTGCGTGCCCGGGGAACGATCGGATGCGCTCAAGGTGCCGATCTCGGCGTGATCAGCGGCGCCATCGCCGGCGACAGCATCAGGAACTTTGAGCGCTCGCGTCGGGGACGCCTGCGGGCGGACTCCTCCCGCTCCATGAGGTGGTCGAGAAGGAGCAGAGCGAGGAAGGCAGCGACGGTTCGCCAGCCGAAGTCGAACCTCCGGGGCTCTCGATCCCCATCTCGGCGTCGGTCAGGCGCGACCGGATCCCTCCGGCCCGACGGATCAGCTCCGGCTTTGCTCATAGCTCAACTCTCGTCGCTCGCGAGGCGACAGTCCTCGCAGCCTCTGCTCCTGCGTTCACCATCGGGGCTGTGGACGCCGCGCTGCCCCCCGCGGAGTCGACGCATGCTCGTTCGGGGCCATCGGGAACGCATGCGGTCGTGGCTGCCGGGGGGCTGCTCACGTCGTGGACCACCGCACCGCCAAGCGACGTGGGGACCAGGATGACGACAACGGTCGGGCCACGACTCCCGCGGCATGGCGGAACCACGCGATCGCGGGGGGTAACGGCAGCGCTCCGGGCGCAGGTTCGGTTGAGGGTGACTCAGCCGGCGACGCAGGACCCGGAGCCATGCCGATGAACGACTACGCCACAAAGCGCAACGCGTCTGCTCCCCCGTCCGATGGGCTCGGCCTGCCGAGCCACATCTGCGCCGTGTCGGACGACCCAGGCCACGTCCTCGGCACGGGCATGCGGCGCCGCTGCATCCGGCCTTCGGCGAACGACGGATGCCGAGGACCGTGGTCAGCGATGACCAGCCTGAACGGTGCCACGAAGCCGGGACGAGCCGCTGGGGCTCGGCTTCACCCTGTCTCGGCGGTGGTCGTGGTGTTGGCGCTCTGCGCGGGTGTGGCGTCCTGCGGCGGTGACGACGGGGCCGACGCTGCGCCGACGCTGACCTGGTACACGAACCCCGACAACGGGGGCCAGGAGGCGCTGGCGGAGAAGTGCACCGAGGCTGCGGATGGCGCCTACCGCGTCGAGATCTCCGAGCTCCCGGCGGACGCGAGCGACCAGCGGGAGCAGCTGGTGCGGCGGCTGGCGGCCAACGACAGCTCGATCGATCTGATGAGCCTGGATGTCGTGTTCGTGCCGGAGTTCGCCGAGGCCGGGTTCCTTCGTTCCTTCACCGACGACGAGGCCGCCGGGCTGATCCAGGGCGTCCTCGACGGGCCGGTGGAGTCGGTCATGTGGGACGACGAGGTCGTGGCGGCGCCGTTCTGGGCCAACACCCAGCTGCTGTGGTACCGCAAGTCGGTGGCCGAGCAGGCGGGCATCGATCCCGCCGACGGGCCGGTCACCTGGGATCAGGTCATCGACGCCGCCGAGACGACGGACACCACGGTCGCGGTGACCGGCGGGCGCTACGAGGGCTACATGGTGTGGATCAACGCCCTGGTCATGTCTGCGGGTGGTCAGGTGCTGGAGGATCCCGACGCCGGCAAGGACGCAAAGCCGGAGCTCGAGTCCGATGCCGGGAGGACCGCCGCCGACATCATCCACCGGCTGGCCACGACGGTCGCCGACCCGGCGTTGTCCACGGCGATCGAGGAGAACGCCCGCACCACCTTCCAGGGCGACGACGGCGGGTTCATGGTCAACTGGCCCTACGTCTACAGCGCCGCCAGCGGCGCGGTCGACGAAGGATCGCTGGACCCCGCGGTGTTCGACGACATCGCCTGGGCTCGCTTCCCGCAGGTGGAGCCGGGCACGGAGAGCGCCCCGCCGCTCGGGGGCATCGACGTGGCCATCGGCGCGTTCAGCGATCATCCCGACGAGGCCGTCGACGCTGCGAGCTGCATCACGTCGGTGGAGAGCCAGACCGAGTACATGCTGGCCGAAGGCAATCCCGCGGCCCGGGCGGCCGTGTTCGACGACGCCGAAGTTCGGGAGGGGTTCCCCATGGCGGACCTCGTCCGAGACTCGATCAACACCGCCGGCGCGCGGCCCCGCAGCGCCTACTACAGCGACGTGAGCGGCGCCACCGTGCGGGAGTTCCACCCGCCCGACTCGGTGGATCCGGACTCGACGCCCGGCAACGCCGACGACCTGATCGGCAACGTTCTCCAGGACAAGCAGCTCCTATGACCCGACGAGGCGAGCAGCCATGGCGACCGTGACGGCACCCAGCGACGAGGCAGCAGCGGCCGCGACGCGGAGGCCGGCGCGGGCGCCGATGTCGGAACGGGCCCGGAGCGAGCAGCGACTCGGCTGGCGCCTGGTCGCTCCGGCGGTGGTGGTGATGCTGGCGGTGACCGCCTACCCCATGGGCCGGGCCGTGTACCTGTCGCTGTACAGCTACCGGTTGACCGACCCGGCCGGGAAGGAGTTCGTCGGCCTGCGCAACTACGGCGTCGTGTTGACCGACAGCCTGTGGTGGCAGACCGTGTTCACGACGACGTTCATCACGGTCGTGACAGTCGTCGTCGAGCTGGTGATCGGCTTCGCGTTCGCCATGGTGATGCACCGCGCCATCATGGGCCGCCGTCTCGTGCGCACAGCGATTCTCATCCCCTATGGGATCGTCACCGTGGTCGCCGCGTACGCCTGGCAGTACGCGTTTGCCCTCGATACGGGGTTCGTGAACAACTGGCTCGGGCTCGGTGACAAGGCCTGGTTCGCGGACCGGTGGTCCGCGCTGGCCGTGATCATCATGGCCGAGGTGTGGAAGACCACCCCGTTCATCTCGCTGCTGCTGCTCGCCGGCCTGTCCCAGGTGCCCGAGGAGCTGCAGGAGGCGGCCAAGGTCGACGGCGCCACCGCCTGGCAGCGACTCCGGCGGGTGACGATCCCCAACATGCTCCCGGCGATCATGGTGGCGCTGCTGTTCCGGACCCTCGACGCCTTCCGCATCTTCGACACGATCTTCATCATGACCGGCGGGGCCGAGAAGACCGAAAGCGTCTCGTTCCTCACCTACCGGCAGAACATCACCCGAACGGCCCTCGGTCTCGGCGGGGCGCTGTCGGTGCTGCTGTTCCTGTCCGTCGCGCTCATCGCCTTCATCTACTTGAAGGGGTTCAAGGTCGACCTGTCGCGGGTGCGAGGTGACTAGGGGGTTGATGCCATGAGGTGGAACCGCAAGGTCGTCGGCTGGAGCGTCGCCGTTCTCGCGATCGTCGTCTACTCGCTGCTCCCCGTGGCCTGGATCACCTCCTTGTCCTTCAAGCAGGGAGACGACATCAACAACCAGCAGTTCTGGCCGACCCACTGGTCGCTGGACAACTACCGCACCGTGTTCGACACCGACCTGTTCACCAGTGCGCTTCGCAACTCGCTCGGCATCTCGCTCATCGCAACGGCCATCGCGGTGGCGCTGGCCACGGTCGCCGCCTACGCCATCGCCCGGCTGGAGTTCAAGGGCAAGAAGTGGGTGCTGTCCACCGCGCTGGCCATCGCCATGTTCCCCACGGTCGCCCTGGTCGGGCCGCTGTTCGACATGTGGCGGTCGCTCGGGATCTACGACACGTGGCTCGGGCTGATCATCCCCTACATCTCCTTCACGCTGCCGCTGGCGATCTGGACGCTCTCGTCGTTCTTCCGGCAGATCCCCTGGGAGATGGAACAGGCGGCCCAGGTGGACGGGGCCACCGCGTGGCAGGCGTTCGTCAAGGTGATCGTGCCCCTCGCCGCCCCGGGGGTCGCGACGGCCACCATCCTCGTGTTCTTCTTCGCCTGGAACGACTTCGTGTTCGGCATCTCGCTCACGGCCACCGATCGGGCCCGCCCCGTCCCGGCTGCGCTGGCCTTCTTCACCGGCGAGACGTTCTTCGAGCAGCCCACGGCCGCCATCTCGGCGGCGTCGGTGATCGTGACCATCCCGGTGATGATCCTGGTGCTCGTGTTCCAGCGCCAGATCGTCTCTGGCCTCACGTCCGGGGCGGTGAAGGGATGACCAGAGCGAAAGGTGACCCATGACCAGCATCCGGCTCGACCACCTCACCAAGACCTTCTCCGGCGCCACCACACCGGCCGTCGACGACGTGAGCCTCGACATCGCCGACGGCGAGTTCGTGATCCTCGTCGGGCCGTCAGGATGCGGGAAGTCCACGATCCTCCGCATGATCGTCGGCCTCGAGGACGTCACCGCAGGCGACGTGTACATCGGTGACACGCAGGTCAACGACAAGGCACCCCGAGACCGCAACCTCGCCATGGTGTTCCAGAACTACGCCCTGTATCCGCACCTGAACGTGTACGAGAACATCGCCTTCCCGCTCCGCCTCCACCACGCCCCCGACGACGATGTGCGCACGCGGGTCCAGCGGGCGGCTGACCTGCTCGAGCTGGACGAGCTCCTCGACCGCAAGCCCGCCCAGCTCTCCGGTGGACAACGCCAACGGGTCGCCATGGGCCGGGCCATCGTGCGCGACGCCGAGGCCTTTCTGTTCGACGAGCCCTTGTCGAACCTCGACGCCAAGCTCCGCGGCCAGATGCGCACGGAGATCTCCCGCCTCCAGAACCAGCTCGGCGTCACCACCGTCTACGTCACCCACGACCAGATCGAAGCCATGACGCTCGGCGACCGTGTCGCCGTGCTGCGCAAAGGCGGCGTGCTCCAACAGGTCGACGTCCCCCGCGTGCTCTACGAGCAGCCCGTCAACCTGTTCGTCGCCGGTTTCATCGGCTCGCCACCCATGAACTTCCTGCCCGCAACCGTCGAAGGGTCCAGGCTCAGCCTGCCCATCGGCGACATCGAGCTCGCACCCGACCTGGCAACCACCACCGCCGGCCACGACGTTCTCATCGCCGGTGTCCGCCCCGAGCACTTCGAAGACGCAACGACGCTCGACGACGAACGCAAACAGCGCGGCCTCCTGTTCCACGCCAAGATCGACGTCATCGAATGGCTCGGGAGCGAGCAGTACGCCTATGTGCCCTTCGAAGCGCCCGAGGAGGTCCGCCGCGCCCTGACCGAACTCGCCACCGAGCTCGACATGGAGCAGGTGCGCACCCAGCTCGTGATCATCCTCGACGCCGACACCCGCATCGCCGAAGGGTCCGACGCCGAGCTCTGGCTCGACCCCACCCACATGCACCTCTTCGACCCCGAGTCGGGCGACAACCTGACCCACGGTCGTGGCGTCGACGCACGTTCCCCCGCGCTGGCGTGACCGTCGCGACACCATTGCGGACTGCTCCGGCCCGAGAACCAGATGCAGACGAAGCCGGCTGAGCATTCGGGCTGGCTGACTGCAGCCAACCTGGCCAAGGTGCTGCTGTGGTTCGTGTACGCGTGGCTGATCGTGAACCTGGTCATGCTGCTGCTTGCCTTCACGCTGCGGCTGCTGGGAGCCAACCCCGCGGCATCGTTCACCGACTGGGTGTACCGCTCCGTCGCCCGCACCATGGCGCCGTTCCGTGGGATGTTCGAGCCACTCGCCCTCAGTGATCAGTCGGTGCTCGACACGTCACTGCTGTTCGCGGTGATCATCTATTCGCTCGCCGCGTTGTTCTTGCGGTCTGCCATCGACTGGGTGACGAAGCGGGCCACGCCACATCCCAGGGCAGACGGCGGCAACCGGGGATGAACCGGCTCTGGCACCACCCACGCCAATGGAGGGCGTCGACTTCGGCGAGGTGGCCGACGACGGCCGCATCGTCCGCCTCACCGGGTTCTTCGATCCGCTGCCGGAGGCCGACCCTCCTCGATCGGAGGTCGGCCCGCATCGGGCCGATCCCCACCCCAGTCGCCCGGCGACGTCCGTGACGGCCGGTCGGTACGCGGACGGGCACGCCGTCATTAACGTGGAGGCATCCTCACTCGCGAAATCGTGCCGCCGCCCGAGCATCTCTTCCCGCCCGACGAATGGCGGATCGTCGAGGCGCGTTGGACACCCGAGTTCTCGGCACGGACGGAGACGGCCTTCGCGCTCTCGAACGGCTACGTCGGTGTCCGGGGCGCGCTGGACGAGGGGCGACCGTCCCTCGACCCCGGCACGTTCGTCAACGGCTTCCACGAGACGTGGCCGATCGTCCACGCCGAGGAGGCGTACGGGCTCGCGAGAGTTGGCCAGACGATCTGCACGGTCCCCGACGCGATGGTCGTCGAGCTGTTCGTCGACGACGAGCCGCTGTACTTGCCGACGGCTCGCCTCCGCCAGTACGCCCGGGTGCTCGACATGCGCAACGGCGTCCTCCAGCGTGACCTCGTGTGGTCGACCGCCGCGGGGAAGCACGTGCATGTGCACTCCTGCCGGTTGGTCTCGCTCGAGCACCGGCACGTCGTGGCGGTGGAGTACGAGGTGACCGTCGATCGCGTCTCGCCGGTGTCGGTCGTGTCGCGCACGGTCAATCGCACCGACGAACCCCGCCGGCAGCGGCGTGCAGGCCTCGATGCCCGCCTCGGCCGGCAGCTCGACCACCGGGTGCTGAACGTGCAACTCGCGGAGGATCGCGATGGGCGCACCGTCCTGGCCTACGCGACGACGAACAGCGAGATGGCCCTCGCGATGGCCGTCGAGCACGTCGTCGAGACCGCGAACGGCTACGAGATGGCGAGAAGTGTCACGCCGGACCTCTCGGAGGTCGTGATCTCCACCGAGGCCGAGCCGGGGGTCCCCCTCCGGGTCGTGAAGTACGTCGCCTACCAGACGTCGCGGAGCGTCCCGTCGCGCGAGCTGGTCCCCCGCTGCGAGCGAACCGTCGACCGGGCTGTGCGGGAAGGGTTCCAGACGCTCGCGACGACCCAGCGAGCCCACCTCGATCGGTTCTGGTCGAGGGCCGACGTCGCGCTGGCCGATCCGGTCAACCCGGTACGAACCCAGCAGGCTGTGCGGTGGAACATCTTCCAGCTGGCGCAGGCGACGTGGCGTGCCGAGGGCGCGGGGGTCCCGGCCAAGGGCCTCACGTCCGGTGCCTACGACGGCCAGTACTTCTGGGACGCCGAGGCGTACGTGCTGCCGTTCCTCGCCTACACCCAGCCGCGGATCGCGCGGAACCTGCTGCGGTTCCGGCACAGCATGCTCGACAAGGCGAGGCAACGGGCGGAGATGCTCGACCTGTCGGGTGCGCTGTTCCCCTGGCGCACGATCAACGGCGACGAGGCCTCAGCGCTGTTCCAGGCCGGAACCGCGCAGTTCCACATCAACGCCGACATCGCCTACGCCATCCGGCGCTACGTGGACGTTCGAGGCGATCCGGAGTTCCTGCTGGAGGTGGGTGCCGAGATGCTCGTGGAGACGGCCCGCATGTGGGAGTCGCTCGGCTTCTACGGCACCGACGGGTGCTTCCACATCCACAGCGTGACGGGCCCCGACGAGTACACGACCGTCGTGAACGACAACGCCTTCACCAATCTCATGGCGCGCCTCAACCTCAGCTACGCCGCACAGGCGGTCCGCACGATCGAGGTCGAGCATCCGGCGGCACACGCGGCCCTGTGCTACTCGATCGGGCTGAAGCCGTCCGAGCCGGAGGCGTGGGAGAAGGCGGCGGCCGCGATGTTCGTCCCGTACGACGAGTCCCGTGGGATCACGCCCCAGGACACGTCGTTCCTCGAACGCGAGGTGTGGGATCTCGATGCCACCCCGTCTGAGCGGTTCCCGCTGCTCAACCACTTCCATCCGCTCGTCATCTACCGCCACCAGGTGCTCAAGCAGGCCGATGTCGTGATGGCCATGTTCCTGCTCGGGAACGAGTTCTCCCGGGAGCACAAGGCGCGGAACTTCGCCTACTACGACGCCCTGACGACGGGTGACTCGTCGCTCTCGGCCAGCATCGAGAGCATCGTGGCGTCCGAGCTCGGCGACGAGGAACGGGCCACGGAGTACTTCCGGTTCGCGCTCCTCATGGACCTCGCGGACCTCGCAGGGAACGTCTCCGACGGTGTGCACGTCGCCTCCGCTGCCGGGGCGTGGATGGCTCTCGTGTTCGGGTTCGGGGGTGTCCGCGACTTCGACGGGGAGCTGACGATCGACCCGCGGCTGCCGAGGCGCTACGACCGCCTCGAGTTCCCGCTGCGGTTCCACGACCGCCAGATCCGCGTCGTGCTGTCGCACGACGAAGAGGAGTACGAGCTGGTCGAAGGGGAGCCGCTCGACGTGACCATCCGGGGCGAGGCCCACCGGCTGGTGCCCGGTGCAACGCTCCGGCTGTCGCCGACGTCACGCAACGCCGCCAGCACGTGACCTGACGGGTTCCGAGGGCCCGTTGGAGGAGCTGAGGTGGCTATCGAGCCGGCCCGTCAGCGGGCGGGCCGGCCGGGACGACGAGCACAGGCTGCGGCGAGCGACCCAGCACATCGAGGGTGACGCTGCCGAGGGCGAGGCGGCGCAGACCCGTTCGGCCGTGGCTGGCCATGACGATGACGGCGCCGGGCAGACCGCTGGCGAAGCGCAGGATGGCCGAGGCGGGGTCGGCGTCGGACACGGTGTGCCATGTGGCGTTCATGCCGAGCAGCGACAACCCACGGGTCGAGTGTGCGAGGTCGTCCGAGCTCACCCGATCGACCGACCGGTCGGCGGGCGGGCGGGCGTCGGGTGCGGCGACGTGGAGAAGGATGGGATCGCGGCCGAGGAGGTGGGACCACTGGGCCACGACGGGGAGCAGCCGGCGGGCCAGCGTCACGTCGGCGCCGACGCAGCACACGAGGGCGTCGAGCCGCGGTGGGGGAGGGCTCACGGTCCGCGGGCCGACCACCATCACCGGTGCCGGAGAGCGTCGGAGCACCTGCTCGCTCACCGACTGGAGCATCAGGTCGGCGGCGGCGTCGCGGGCGTGTGCTGGTCATGCACAGCAGCGTGCGCGGCTCGCCGGCTACGGACAAGATGCCATCGACGACGTGGTCGTCGGTCCGCAACTCGACCCCGTCGAGCTCACATCCGACCGACCGGGCGTGCCAGCGCGCCTCGCGCTCATCGGCCCGCGGGTCGACTCCCCGGCTGGTCACCACCATGGCGTCGAGCCGCGCCCCGAGCGCGCCGGCGAACGCCCGCCCCACCGGGAAGGCGCGGTCCGGGCGGGGACCGAAATCCACCGGAACGACAACCCTGTCGAACGAGGTCCACAGCGTGAGACTGATGCGGGTCACGCGGTGGCCGCGCGTCTGTTCGGCCCCCAGCGTGTGGTTGCCACAGGTCGCGGTCTCTCCGGCGGCGGGGATGTGCCCGAGCAGCGCGCACAACAGACCGGCGGCGGTGTCCCAGTCGCCCGCGGGGAGGTCGGTGCCGAGCAGGTCGTTGAGCTCAGCGATCCGCATGCGCCCGCTGACGTGCACTGTGCCGTCGCCGCGGGGCTCCACGAGAGGCTCCTTGTCGCCGTGCTCGTCAGTGATTTCGCCGATGAGTTCCTCCTCCAGGTCTTCGAGGCTGACCAGCCCGGCGGTTCCGCCGTACTCGTCGACCACGATCGCCATCTGGAAGTCGTCGTCCCGCATCTCGGCAAGCAGCTCGGCCACGCGCGTGGTCTCGGGCACGAAATGCGCCGGCCACAGCAAGGGGCGAACAGGGTCGCCACCCCGGTCGGCATCGAGGGCGAGCAGCAGGTCGCGGGCGTGGGCCATGCCGGCGATCTCGTCGATCGTGGGGTCGAGGGCCGGCAGGTGGCGCCGGCCGGCGTCGACCGCCTTGTCCAGCGCCTCTCGCACCGTGGCCCCCGCTGGGATGGTGACCATGTCGGGGCGGGGCACCATCACCTCCCGTACCGTGGTGTCGCCGAAGTGGGTCATGGAGGGGTCCGTCACCCGTGACGCCCGTAGCGGCGATGCCCGCCACGCCAAGGTGCACCCGGCCGGCGCGCCGATGAAGGTGGCTGCACGAGCTGGCAGACCAGGAGGCCCTCAGGCGGCACAGCGCTGGGCTCCTCGCCGCGCCGGGGCAGTGCGGGATCGATCGGTGTGGGACCCGGACGAGCGCTCACTGCTGCTCCTTTGGTGCCTGACCCGCTGATTGGTCCCCGTCACGACGCGCCGGCCGGTCCCGAAGGGCCGGATCCGCCGTTGTCACTCGATGATCCGCTTCAGCTGCCTGTCGGCCTCACGGACGGAGAAGGCGGCGAAGATCTCGTTGACCCCGGTGACGGTGGCCCACACCCCGACCCGGGTCGTGTACAGGAGCAGCGACCGCTCCCAGGAACGGACGGCCCACGCCTCGCTGTCGTTGCTCCCCGCGTGGCCATCACGTTCGACGAGCTCGTCGTCGGTCTCACGAGGAGCGCGCTGCGCTGGCTCGCTCCACGGCGTAGGCGCGGGCATCGATGGCGTCCAGCACGGCCAGCCGGGCGCTGGAGAGGGTCCAGGCGGCATGGTCGAGGGCCGCGACGGCGTGGTCTTCGACCATGCCGGCTTCCTTTGCGGCGGCCTTGGCGTCCATCTCTCGATTGCGCTTGTCGATCTTCGCCTTCATGTCGTCGCGCTTGGCGGCGGCGTCGGCCGTCATCTGTGCCCACTTGCTCTGTGTGCCGGCCTTGGCGTTGCCAGCCTTCTGCTTGCTGTCCGCGGTGGCCTGGTCGAGGTCGTCCTCGGCCTGGTCGATGCGCTGCTTGAGCCGGTCACGGGTCTCGGTGCTGGCAGCCTGCGCCGCTGCCTTGGCCTCCGCGACGCGCTTCTCAAGGTCGTCGAACTGTCGGGTGAAGTCCATGCGTCCTCCGATGGTGGCCGAGCTCCATGTCGCAGTGAGAGGAGCCCACGCCGCCGGTCGGGACCGGGACCGGGGACCGGGGAGGTTCGGCGGCGTGGACTCTCTCGAGGTCACCCAGTGGCGTAGCCCGAGGGGTTGACCACCTACCCACTGTGCGGTTTGGGGCGGGGCGATGCCCCCCGCGATCGTGTGGAATGCCGGTGTGGTGACGTGCGGCGGCTGGCGCCGGACGGACGAAACCGCCCACCCACGGGACCTTCGGCCCTATACGGGCGCTGACCCGGCGTCGGATGATGAGGGTGTCCAGAGACATGTGCAGTTTGCTCGTGGTGAGGACGCGCCAGCGCTTCCCCTCATCAGACGATCACCTCGCCGGGACGGCAGGTCGTCCGACCGTTGGTGGCCTCACGCCGTCGCTCCGATGACAATGTTGCCCGAGACCTCCGGCTCGGCCGTGTTCGGGCTCGACCAGTCGCTTTGGTGGTGTGCTGTGAACGGAGTCGATGACAGAGTCGATGTGGGGTCGTCGATCGGGCCGAGGCCCCTGGATGGTCGTGTTGCGCTGGTGACGGGCTCGTCGAGCGGGATCGGGGCAGCCATCGCGGGCACGTTCGCCGAGCGGGGTGCCACCGTCGTGGTCAACTCGGCGCCTTGGGCCGAGGCGGGTGAGCAACCCGGGGCCGAGCTGCCGGGTGCCAGCTACGCCCTGGCCGACGTTGGCGACCCCCGCCAGGCGGCGCGTCTGGTGGCGACGACGGTCGAGCGCTACGGGCGCCTCGACATCGTGGTGAACGACGCCGGCATCGCCGAGGTGGCCGCGCCCAGCGACCTGGACGCGGCCGCGGGCGACGCCTGGGAACCGGTGTTGCGGCTGAGCGTGGTGGGCACCTGGAACGTGATCCGCGCCGCGGCACCACACCTACGCGCCACCGGCGATGGTGTCATCCTCAACGTCAGCCCGATCACCGGCGGGTGGCTGGCGGGGTCGTCGATCCCCTACGCCGTGTGCCAGGCGGCGTTGAACGAGCTGACCGCGCTGTTCGCCAGCGCCCTCGCGCCCGAGGTCCACGTCACCTCGGTGGCCCCGGTCCTGGACCCCGAAACCGGACGACTGGTCGGTGCCGTGGCCGCCTCCTTCCCCCCGGACCAGCCCGACCACGGTGCTGTCCCCGCTCGTTCATCACGCGGCCCACGACATCGAAGAGTGCCTGGCCGACGCCGCCTCGTCGGCGACGTCGCCCCCCGGGGAGGGGTGCCACACCCGCCGGCGGGCACCGACCCACCGGCGCCGGGCCAAGGACCCCCGGTTCGGATGGGACAGCCTGACACCCGCAGAGCTCCGCGTGGCCGAGGCCGTGGGAGCGGGCCTGACCAACGCCCAAGCCGCCCGGCGCCTGTTCGTGTCCCCCCACACCGTCGACTACCACCTGCGCCAGATCTTCCTCAAACTCGGCATCAGCTCCCGGGTCCAACTCGCCACCTTCCTCACGCAGCACTGACCGCCCGCAGAGGCGGACCGTTCCTTCGGGACGAGGGCCTCCAGCTCGAGCCTCACCCCATGGCGTCCACCCGTCACCACTCCCCGCCGAGGCCAGCGAACAGCCGACCAGGGTCTGCGGCATCGACTACGCGATCGCGGGGGGCAGCGGGTCCTCGCGGACTGGATCGTGAGTGCAGAACTCGATCGGGCGGCCTCCCGCGTGCGCTGGCCGGCCGGCCACCCGGGCGACGACCCGACGACGTGGTAGGAGGGTCCGATGTCACGTTCCAGCGCCGAGCCGGCGACGGTGCGACCGCCCGAGCGCCCGATCTCGCCAGATGGCGGGACGACCCGGGGCGAGGAGGAGCCTGGGACCCTGGGGCTGGTGTCGGCGACCGGGCTGGTGCTCGGCAGCATCGTCGGAACCGGCGTGTTCACGTTGCCGGCCGTGCTGGCGGCCGCCGGTACCGTCTCGCTCCTCGTGCTCGGCGTCGTCGCCGTGGGCGCCATGCTCCTGGCTGTGCTGTTCGGTCAGCTCACCGCGACGCGTGCCCAACAGCGACGGTGGGCTGTACGCCTACGCGCGGCACGAGTTCGGTGATTTCGCCGGCTACCTCACCGGGTGGTGCTACTGGATCCAGGCCTGGGCCGGCAATGCGGCGATCGTCGCGTCGTGGGTGTTCTACGTGCAGGCCCTGTTCGGCTGGGACGATCCGGCCGACCTGGCGCTCTGGGGCATCGCCCTGGTGGGGTTGTGGGTCCCGGCGATCGTGAACCTGGGCGGGCTCCGCCAGATGGCCTGGTTCCAGAACCTCACCGTCGTGCTGAAGTTCCTCCCGCTGCTGTTCGTCGGTGTGGTGGGGTGGTTCTTCGTCGACACCGCCAACTTCGGGGCGTTCAACGCCTCGGGCGGCAGCCTGTACGACGCCATCGGCATCGCTGCGGGGGTGGCCCTGTTCTCCTTCATCGGCGTCGAGGCCGCGGCGATCACGGCCAGGCGGGTGAAGAACCCTCGGCGGAACGTCGGTCGAGCCGCCCTGATGGGGACGTCGGCCGCCGCCATCGTCTACCTGGCGGCGTCGGGCGCGGTGATGGGCCTGGTGGCTCACGACACGCTCGTGGAGACCGGGGCGCCGTTCGTCGACGCCTTCGAGGCGATCTTCGATCAAGCCGGCTGGGCAGGGAAGCTGGTCGCGGCGCTCGCCGTCGTGTCGGGCATCGGAGCGCTCAACGGCTGGACGTTGATCGTGGCCGAGACGTCGCGGGCGGTCGCCGACGACGGTCTGTTCCCGCGGCCGTTCGCCTGGACCATTCGCACACCTACACCAACACCAAGCTCCGCAAGGCGGGAATCGAGGTCATCACCATCCCCGGCTTCGAGATCGGCCGCGGACGCGGCGGCGCCCACTGCCTGACCTGCCCCATCGAACGCGACCCCGCGTACTGAGCCGACCCGGCGGACCCGCCGCAGATATCCTGGTCGCCACCTTTGGCTGAGCCGATGGGGCCGAACTCGCAGCACTTGGTCGTGTCGCAAAGCATCGGTAAATCGGCCCACCTCCTTCCGTCCAAGTACGAATCTGTGCCGAGCTTGTCCATATGGGACAGAGGATGACCGGCGACAATCCCGTCGTGGCCACCCGTGCCGATGCGGTCGTCGATCGGATTGATCGCGTCCAACGGCGTCGTCGGCTGCTCGCCTTCCCTTTCGCCGTGTTCAAGCGATACGGCGAGGACAACGGTGGATGGGTCAGTGCACTCATCTCCTACTACGGCTTCTTCTCGCTGTTCCCGCTGCTGGTCGTCTTCGTCAGCGTGGCGACCTGGATCCTTCGAGATCGACCTGACTTGTTGCACCGAGTCCTCGAGTCGGTCTGGTCAAGCGTTCCCTTTGGCGCCGCCGGGCTGCAGGAATCGGTTGAGCATGAAGTGCAGACGCTTCAGGCGAACGTCTGGGTGATGGTCGTGTCCAGCGCAGTGACGCTGTGGGGCGGCATGGGCGTCGTGCGAGTCCTGCAGGACGCGGTGAACATTGTGTGGGGCGTGGCCAGATTCCGTCGACCGGGATTCTTCCCGAAGCTCGCCCGAAGCCTGGCGATCCTTGGGTTGCTCGGTCTCGGGCTCGTCACATTCGGCGTGGTCGCGGGGCTGACGGTCACGGCGACCGTGCCAGCCGCCGGACTGGTGGTCGCGGCCATCGCGAACGTGGTGCTCGGTGCGCTGCTCGCCATCGCCATGTACCACCTCAGCATCGCCGAGCCGACGCCAACCAGCGATTTCGTTCCGGGAGCGATCCTGATGGCGGTGGGCGGCTACGGGTTGAATCTCGTGGCTGGGATCTACGTGCAAGACGTGATCGCCAGGACCTCCGGCATTTACGGACCGTTCGCCACCACCATCGGAGTGCTCGCCTACGTCAGTCTGATTGTCCAGCTCTTCGTCGTCGCGACAGAGGTGAATGTCGTACGCGCGAAGCGCTTGTGGCCACGGTCGTTGACTGGTCGAGCCCTGGGGACGCCCGACGCGCGGGCCGTTGAGGTCACGCTTCGGCGCGAGCGCATGCTCTCGCACCGACAGCTCACCGAACGCGGGCTCACCGAGGCCGCTGCCGCCGCGGTAGGTGCCGAAGACGACGAACCCCCGCCACCGAGCTCGCCGTCGTCAGGCATGACCGAGTGACAGCCGGTGACCACGTTGTTCGACGGGCACCGCCGAATCATCTGGGCCCACGAATACCAGTTCAGCCTCGGGGTCGCCCGCAGGCGCCGCGAGCGCGTGGCGACAGAATGAACCTTCCCCAGATTCGACTCGAACGCTGCTGACGGCGCATGCGGAGGAGCTCTCTCCCGGGCGGATCACGTTCGGTGACGAGCTGACCGATCTCCAGCAGGACGAACATGGCGTCCAGGCCCTGATCCGGGACAACGCCTCAGGCCGCGAGTACGTGGGGCGCGGACGGCGGGTGCCTCGTGCCTCACCTGATCGTTCGCTGTCGGTGCTCCTCCGGGGGCGGCTCCTCCTCTGCTGCATGCTCACGGCTCCTGTCATGTGATCAGCTGCGCGGCCGTTCCCAGTCGTCGCATCATTTCTGTCCTTTGGGTGTCCAGCTTCTTGTCGAGGGTCACGACCGCCCCGATGAGAGCGAGGTGGGTGAAGGCCTGCGGGAAGTTGCCGACCTGTTGCCCGGTGGGGTCGATCTCCTCGGAATAGAGGCCGAGGTGGTTCCCGTAGGTCAGCATCTTCGTGAACGTCAGGCGCGCGTCGTCGAGCCGGCCCGAGCGGGCGAGCGCATCGACATAGAGGAACGTGCACAGGGAGAAGGTGCCCTCCGAGCCCGGGAGGCCATCGGGTGAGGCCTTCGGGTCGTACCGGTACACGAGGCTGTCGTCGACGAGTGTCTTGTCCATCGCCGACATCGTCGACTGCCACCTCGGGTCGTTGGGGACGACGAAGCCCGTCAGCGGCATGAACACGAGGGAGGCGTCGAGGACGTCACCGCCCTCGGACTGGACGAAGGCGCCGAGCCGCTCGTTCCAGCCCTTGGTCATGACATGTGCGTGGATGCGGTCGCGCTCTCGGAGCCAACGGTCCAGGTCGGCGGGGCGGCCCCGGGCGGTGGCCATGCGGACGGCACGGTCCAACGCCACCCAGGACATGACCTGCCCGTAGGTGAAGCGACGCCGGCCACCGCGCGTCTCCCAGATGCCCTCATCGGGCTCCTGCCAGTGCTCGCAGAGCCAGTCGACCATGTCGACGATGTGGTTCCAGCCGTCGTGGCCGATGCCCCGTTCGCCGAGCCCGCCGGTGTCCAGGGCGTAGAGCGAGTTCATGGCTTCGCCATAGATGTCGAGCTGAAGATGGTCCGCGGCCGCGTTGCCGATCCGCACGGGACGGGAACCCATGTATCCGTCGAGGTGATCGAGTGTCTCCTCGGTGAGATCCGAGCTGCCGTCGACCCGGTACATGATCCTGAGCGGGCCGGAGCCGTCCCCAGCGCGCTCCTCCACCCGAGCGCGCAACCAGTCGCCGAAGGCGGCGGCCTCCTCGGTGAAGCCCAATCCCAGCAGCGCGTACACGGACAACGAGCCGTCGCGCACCCACGTGAACCGGTAGTCCCAGTTGCGGGAACCACCCACCTGCTCGGGCAGCCCGGCGGTCGGTGCGGCCACGAGGCCGCCCGACGGCGCGTAGGTCATCAGCTTGAGCGCGATGGCCGATCGCTCGACCGCCTCCCGCCAGCGCCCGCGGTACGTGCTCTGCCCGATCCAGCGCTCCCAGTAGGCCTCCGTGTCGAGGTAAAGCCCGATGATCTGGCCATCACCAATCGGCTGCGGTGTCCCTGACGCACCGGATTCGAGCACCATCCCGCCGGTCTCGCCCGCCCGCACCGTGAACCTCGATCGGACATCGTCCCCGTCGCGCTCGAGCGGCGAGAGGCTGGTGAGGCAGAGCCGCTGCCCGTTGGACTCGAAGACTGCGGTTGTGCCATTGATGTGCAGCTTGTGCGGCTGGCGTCCGTAGTCGAACCGCGGCTCAACCCTCGCCTCGAACTCGGCCTCGCCACGGATGCCCCGCACCACTCGCACGATGCGGCGTCGGTCCGATACCACCTGGGGCCGGTCGACCGGCATGAAATCGACGACTTCAGCGATCCCCGACTCCGAGAGGAACCGCGTCACCAGGATCGCCGTGTCAGGCATGTACATCTGCTTCGTCGAACGGGCCGGCGCCACCGGCGCCAACGCGAAGCGGCCACCCCGGCGGTCGTCCAGCAGCGACGCAAAGACGCTGGGCGAGTCGAACCGGGGGCAACAGAACCAGTCGATCGTCCCGTCGGTTGTGACGAGAGCGACGCTCTGCAGATCCCCGATCATTCCGTGGTCTGCGATGGAGGGATAGCTCATGTCGGCCTCCTCGCGGCGACGGCCCGGACAACTGTGCCGACCGCCCGGTCGCCACCGGGATCCTTGGCGGGTGATTGGCTCGAGGAGTCCCGGCCGGCCGGACGCGATGATCGATTGCGGAGGGAGCCGCGTCGAGAGCGCGGGCGGCAGGAAATAGCGCCTGCCGGCATCCCTCACGGCCGAGGTGCCGGCTGCCGGGAACTCCTCTCACTCGAATGCGGTGAAGACCGAGGTTACTCAGTTGGCGCCTGCTGTGGTGCTGCACACGCGTTGCGTGGCGGGAGACACGAGCGTTGCCCGGATACTCCGTGGACGCCCTGATGCCCCGGAACGCCCGACCCGCATCCTCGCGACGGCCTCAAATCGGAGCTCGAGTTGCTCGGCGTCGCTATTTTGAACATCCCGCCCTGGGGTGTCGACACCCGCGACGTGCACGCCGAGTCGCGGCTTGTCGGTGTCCGGCGCGGCTGCCTGGCTCGGCTGTGCCGCCGCTACCTCGACCACCGGGACGAGATCACCACCGCCCTCGCCGCCGGTGAGGCCTCGAGGCGGGCATACCTCCCGTCGCGTGAAATGAGGTCGGCCGTGGGATTTGGCGGTAAGTCACGGTCGAGGTGCGAGACGCCGGTTTGGCCCAATCCGTGGCGAACGCCTGAGTTTGGATCCCGCCTAAGGACCAGAGGACCTCGGGCACCATCGACGCGGCGGTCGGAACGGTGTCCTCAGCCTCGGCGCCGCACCAGATCGCCGGTTCCGCATGCACCGTCCACCAGGGTGCGCGCGTTCTGTGTGGCCGTGGACGAACGTTCTGGGCGTTGTCGATCCAGGGGCGCGTTCTGCCGCCGATCACGTGAACGACGCGGGCGCGGATCGGCGGACATGGCGCCGGTCAGACGCTCACCCGCATCGGTCCGACACGAACGAACTCGGGTTCCGGGCGAAGGCGATCACTCGGTGCCGGCGACGCCGATGAGGTTGCCGCCGGGATCGGTGAAATGTCCGACGACGAGAGTTCCGGGGTTGCCCTCGGGGCCCATCCGGCGCTTCCCACCGAGGCGCTCCGCCTCCTGGAGTGCGGCTTCGACGTTGGGGACCTGCACGTAGAACAGGACGCGGCCCGCGTGGCCTTCGCCGCCGCCGACACCACCGTCGATCCCGCCGCCGGTCGTGGCGCCGTCGACGAAGCCGTAGTTGCCCGGCTGAGAGACCGTTTCCGTGGTCGCGTCGCCGGTCTGGAACTCCCAGCCGAACAACTCGCCGTAGTAGCTGCGCAGCCTTACCGGGTCGCTTCCGATGATCTCGAAGTGCACTACTGGTTGTCCCACGAGGCCCCTCCTGTGCGGACGATCTGGCCACCGGCGGCGACCCTTGAGCCGCGCGATGAGACGTCGATGACCGCGGGAACTCATCGGACCGACGGCCGGCTCTTGCGAGCGCGGCCCGCGAGAACGTGTTTCAGTGTGGCGTCGTCGATCGGCACGGGGGAGACAGCGTGGTGGCGCTACGGGTGATCCAGTGGGCCTCGGGCGGCGTGGGCCGCGCCGCCATGGAAGGGGTGCTCGACCACCCGGATCTCGAGCTGGTCGGGTGCTGGGTCCACTCGGCCGAGAAGGACGGCGTCGACATCGGCACACTGATCGGGCGCGATCCCATCGGGGTCACCGCCACCGCCGATGCCGAGGCGCTCCTCGCCGTCGAGGCGGACTGCGTGGTCTACAGCCCGCTGCTCGCCGATCCCTCGGTGGTGACCCGGGTGATCGAGTCAGGCAAGAACGTCGTCACCCCGCTGGGCTGGTTCTACCCACCGGGCGACGAGCGGGCGCAGTTCGACGCGCTGTGCCGCGAGGCAGGGGTGACTCTGCACGGCACCGGAATCCACCCGGGGGGCATCACCGAGCGGTTTCCGCTCGTGATCTCCGCGCTATCGGGCGCAGTGCGCCACGTGCGTGCGGAGGAGTACTCGGACATCCGCACCTACGGCGCGCCCGACGTGATCCGCGACTGGATGCTGTTCGGCACCACGCCCGAGCACGCACGCACCAGCATCATGGCCGACGCCCTCGGCGCCGGGTTCCGCCAGTCGGTCTGGATGCTCGCCGACGAGCTGGGCTTCGACCTCGAGCCCCGCCTGCGAACCAGCCACGACGTCGCCGTCGCCACCGCGCCGATCGAGTCACCCATCGGGACGATCGCGCCGGGCCTCGTCGCGGGCCAGCGGTTCCGCTGGGAGGGTCTGGTCGACGGCGAGCCGGTCGTCACCGCTGCGGTCAACTGGTTGATGGGGGAGGAGCACCTCGATCAGCCGTGGGGCTTCGGGCCCGAGGGCGAGCGCTTCGAGGTCGAGATCACCGGCGATCCCGGCACGCTGGTGACGTTCAAGAAGCTGCACCCCGAGTCGATCGCCGCTGGACTCGAGCGCAACCCGGGCATCGTGGCCACCGCGCTGCATTGCGTGAACGCGGTGCCCTATGTCGTCGCGGCTCGGCCCGGTCTGCTCACCTACCTCGATCTGCCGCCGGTGGCGGGACGGGCTTCCGCCGGCCTCCACCGCCATCGCGGCCAGCGGGAAACGCACGATGGGGACCGCCGATGATCCTCGACCGCTTTCGAGTGGACGGCAAGGCCGCCATCGTCACCGGGGCCGGAAAGGGCATCGGTCGGGGCATCGCCATCGGCCTGGCGGAGGCGGGGGCGGACGTCGCGCTCGCGGCGCGGACCGAGTCCGATCTCGACGAGGTGGCCGGCGTGATCGAGGCCACGGGTCGCCGGGCGCTCGTCGTGCCCACCGACGTCACCGACGCCGCGGCCCTCGAACGGCTCGTCGCCACCACGGTCGACGCGTTCGGTCGACTCGACGTCGTGGTGAACAACGCGGGTGGCACGATGCCGCGCCCGGCCATGGCCACCAGCGAGCGGTTTCTCGAGCAGGCCTTCCGGTTCAACGTGACCTCGGCGTTCAACCTCATCAGGCTCGCCGCCCCGCGGATGGTCGACACCAGCGGTCGAGGCGCCGTGGTCAACATCTCGTCGCGCTCCGCGAGCATGACGCAGACGAGCTTCGTGGCCTACGGCGCCGCCAAGGCCGCGCTCGACCGCATGACCCGCAACATCGCTCCCGAGATGGCGCCGCGCGTGCGAGTCAACGCGATCGACGTGGGCGGTGTGGCCACCCGCTCGCTCGATGTCGTTCTCACGGACGACGAACTGCGTCGCCAGTTCCTCGCCGGCACACCCATGGCCCGCCCGGGCGAGCCTGAGGACATCGCCTGTGCGGTCCTCTACCTGGTCAGCGACGCGTCGTCGTGGGTCACCGGCAAGGTCTTCGAGATCGACGGGGGCACCGAGAGTCCTGCCATCACCGTGCCCGTCCCCCCGCTCGGACCCACGCAGTAGCCAAGCCAGGTGTTCGAGGTACACGCAGGCCCGAGGTAGGTGAACTGGCGGAGCTTCCTCGCCTCTCCGCGCATCTCCACCTCGGTCGGGAGATCATCGTTCTGGCGCGCCCGGGAGGCGCCGCCCGGGGTATCGCCCAACGCTGCGGTCACAATCTGCTCGGATTTGTTCCTGACGCCCATACGGCGGTGCAGGGCAGTCGGACGTGGCCATCCTCGCCCTGGAACGGCTCCCACGCGTCGGTCACGCGATCCCAGACCTCGCCTTGTACGGACGCGGGCTGCTCGGCGATCAGTTCGGTGATGGGCGGTGCGACATCTCGCACCCATTGGGTGCACGTTTCGCTGTCGGGCAACTCGTAGACGGCGAGCGTGGTGCCGGCGGCCACGTCGGTGAAGCCGGCTTGTCGGACGAGGTTCTCGAGGGCACCGGGCTCGCCGAGTGTGAAGGGTCCCGGTCCGCCGGCCGGGGGTTCGAGGCCCAGCATCTCGACCATGACGGGAACCGGCGTCGCGAACGCGACCTTGTCGGGTGTTGCCCACACGGCAACGGCCAGGCGTCCGCCCGGTCGGAGCAATTGCCGGAGGTGGCGCAGTGTTTCGAGCGGGTCGCTGGTGTACATGAGTGCGGCTCGGCTCAGCACGACGTCGTAGCTGTCGGGCTCGAGCTCGGCGGTGTCGATGTCGGCTTCGATGAACACCACGTTGGACAGTGCGGCGGTCCTCGCGCGTTCCTCGGCGAAGGCCAGCATGTCGCCGGAGATGTCGAGGCATGTGACGTGGCCGTCATCTCCCACCTCGGCGGCGGCGCTGAGTCCTGGCTCTCCGTAACCCGCTCCGACGTCGAGCACGACATCGCCGGGTCGCAGCCGGGCCCGCTCGAGGAGGACGGAGGTGACGGCGCGAGCAGCGGACTTGGCCTCATGTATCTCGAACCACTTCCGCCATCCCGACGCCGCTGCAGTCCACTCCCGGCGGACGGTCTCCTTGTAGTCCTGGTCGTCGGAGGTTTCGGTCCCGGCCATCGTCGTCTCCCTTCTGCTGCTCCCAGAAGGACCGTAGGAAGAGGGGCGGGACAACACCATCGCTGAGGTCAGGTACGCGGCTACGTACCTGATCCGCTGGTGCAGCGAATCCGGTCAGGGCCGCGGCCGATGGGCCGCCCACGTAGCGATCTCCGCGCGGCTCGCGGCACCGAGACGCTCGAGGATGTTGCGCACGTGGGTCTCGGCGGTGAAGCGGCTGATCCCCAGCCGATGGGCGATCTGTTTGTTCGTCAGCCCGCGGCCGACGAGCGCGGCTACCTCCTGCTGTCGAGTCGTCAGGTCGCAGACGTCGGCGTCCGAGGTCCCGGCTCGAGTCGAGGCCGATGCGGCGAGCGCCTCGATTCGCTGGAGTGCCTCGGCGACGGCGGCGCCCGCGTCGAGCTCCCGGCCGGCGCGGTCGTGCCTGGCTCGATCTTCGTCGCTGAGGCCCTTCTCGATGAGTGATCGGAGTTGGAGTCGCTCTGGTTCGGGGACGAAGGTGAGGCGTCGGCCGCCGATCGCAGCGAGCAGGCGGGCCGCCGCGCCGACGTCGTCGCCAACGGCGAGCCCGGTGGCGATGGAGTGCAGCACGTCCCACACTCGAGTGTCGCCGCGCAGGAGCCAATCCCTGACGGGCGCGCGCAGCAGCAGCAAGCCGTCGACCACCGCGCCGGCGCCGATGTGGGCGGCGCCGAGCAGGTGGGCGGCATGGTTGAGCATGAGGTAGCTGTGGCAGCGCTGAGCTGCCTCCCAGAGCGACTCGAGGGCTTCCCACCGTGCTTCCTCGTCACCTGGCCGGGCCATGACGGTGCGAGCGACCGACATCCACGCCAACCCGATCAGCACCTTGTTGCCGAGGCGCCGCGCCGCAGCCAATGCCTCGTCGGCCCGGCGCGTGTACGCCAGCACCCACACCTGGCGGTCGAGCTCGCCGCTGCGCAAGGCGTCGTCTGCGCTGCGCTGGAGGAACCTCTCGTCGACCGCGAGTCGGCCGCCGACCAGCACGTGATGCATCGCCGCTGCGACGACGAGGCCGTCGTCGCGTGATCCGCGTTGGATCGCCTCCGCGCCGCGGCGAAGCCAGGCGGCTGCGCTATCAAGGTCGCCTTGGCGAATCGCGCCCCACGCGGCCATGGCACACACCGACGCGGTCGAGGGACCGACAAAGGTGAGATCGAGTGAGGCCGCTCTGGGGGCCCAGTCGTACGTCGGGATGTTCTCGAAATGCAAGTCAATGGGCCCGCACCCGCCGACCGCGAAACGTTGTGCGTCGTCGATCCGCCCGGTCTCGACCAAGTGGTCGAATGCCGCCTTGAGGTTCGGCAGCTCGAGGGCCGCGATGGGCCAGGTTCCCTGGTCGTCACCGGCTCGCCATCGCTCGCTGAGACCAACGATCAGCTCGAGATACCACTGCGTGTGCGCCTCACGTGCGGTGTCGGTCTCCCCTCGCGCCCAGAGCTTCTCCGCGGCCAACTGGCGAACCGGTTCGAGCAACCGGAAGCGGGACTCGTCGCCCTGATCGACCGGAACGACCAACGATCGCGCCACCAGCAGGTCGATGACGTCGACAATGTCGTCGCGTTCGACTGGATCATCGCCACCGACGGCCGCCGCCGCGGCAAGCGAGAACGAGCCTGCGAAGATCGAAAGCCGAGCCAGCAGCGCCTGCTGCGGTTCGAGCAGCAGATCGTGTGACCAGTCGAGCGCCGCCCGCAGCGTCCGATGACGCTCGACGCTCGCCCGTCTGCCCCCGGTCAGCAGGCGGAACATGTCGTCCAGACGATCGGCAATCTCCAACGGACGCAGCGAGCGCGCCCGCGCTGCGGCGAGCTCGATGGCGAGCGGGATCCCATCGAGCCGGCGGCAGATCCGAGCGATCGCCGCGGTGTCTCGAGCGGGGTCGAGCGCAGCGCCAGCCTCTTCAGCGCGGAGCCGGAACAAACTCACCGCCGGGCCGTCGTCGTCCACGTTCAGTGACGGGGTCCGTCGCGTTCGCTCGCCTTCAACATCGAGCGGCTCGCGAGAGGTGGCGAGCACCTGAACATTCGGACAGGACGAGACGACGAGACTCGTGGCCTCTGCGGCGACGTCCAACAGGTGCTCGCAGTTGTCGAGGATCAACAGGGCGTGACGAAACCGGAGGCCTTCGATCAACGAGTCGAGATCATTCTCGGCCCGTGGTTCGATGCCGAGCGTGCCGAGCAACGCTCGCAACATCGCGTCCGGTAGGTCGACGGTGTCGAGCGCGGCGAACCAAACGCCGTCCCGCCATGCGGCTTGGAGCCTTCGGCCGACCTCGAGCGCCAACCGTGTCTTGCCGATGCCGCCCACACCGGTGAGCGTGACCACTCGGGCCACGGCGAGGTCGTCGATCACCGCCTCGATGTCGGCGGCCCGTCCCAGCAGCACCCCGGGTGCGGTCGGCAGGTTGCCGGCGCGGACACTGCCCGTTCGCGGCGGGCGCCGATCGCTCTCGAACGCCGGATCCTCCAGCCGGTACAGGCGCACCGGCTCCACCACGTCGCGGAGCTCCTGGACTCCCAGATCGACCAGCGTGGTCGCCTGACCGAGCTCATGACCGACGACCTCACGGGTGGACGAGCTGAGAAGGATCTGCGATCCGTTGGCCGCGTCCATCACCCGCGCCGCGCGGTTCACCGCCGGCCCGAAGTAGTCCCCATCGCGCTCGTGGCCTTCGCCCGTGTGAAGGCCCATCCGGACTCTCAGCACCAGACCGTCGGGCCAGTCCAAACCAGCAAGCGCCCGTTGCGCCTCAACGGCCGCGGCGACCGCCGAATCCGCCCGCCCGAACGCTGCCGCGAAGCCGTCGCCACCGGTCGCGAAGACGGCGCCACCGGCGCCTTCGATGACGGATCGCAGGATCTCGTCGTGCATGGCGAGCGCGGGCCGCATCTCGGCGGGATGCCGCTCCCAATGCCCCGTCGAGCCTTCCAGGTCCGTGAACAAGAAGGTGACCGTTCCCGACGGCCGCTCGGCCATCTCCGCAGTATCCCTCCAATACCCGGGCCTGACCTCATGGTCGCGGCACGCCCGAGGATCTCCACGGCCGGCCCACCGAGGGTGACGCGCCGCCCCGCCAAGTCACCGGCCCCAGTAGCCCAGCGTCGAACCTACGGCCCCACCCGCAGCCGCAAGCATTCGCAAATGACGCTCCCAGGAGAGCGCCGGCTGCCCGCCGTCATCCGGCGGAGTGCACGTGACCGGGAGCACACAGCACTCGCACGCGAACCCGGTCCTGCGGCCGCCGGCGAAGGCATGGGAGCTCCCCCGCGAACCGTGTACGGCAGGCGGAGTCGCGCCAGATCGACGGCTCGGGTCGCGTGGTGACGAAGGAGGCGCCGTCCCGTAATGCGCGCTTTCTGAGGACCGAGGCGCGTCCCCGACGTGCCGGTCGAGGGCAGCACTGGCGGGGCTGGCATGCCCCCGCCGTTGGATGAGCCGCACTGGCGGGGTCACGGTGGCTCCGTCCCGTAGCCGTCCCGTGAAATGGGGTCGATCAAGGTGCTTGGCGGTAACTCACGGTCAAGATCTGGAGCATCGGCCTGGATGTGTTTCCCAGGCCACAGCGCTTCCCCCTGGCCAGGGTGCCCTCGACAGGACTCGAACCTGTGGCCTACCGCTTAGGAGACTCGGTGCGGCCGTCCGAGCCGTACGCACGGGTCCGCTGACCTGCACCGAGTCCGCTCGTCGGTCCGCGCCGTGCGCCCGGGTCCGTGCCGGTCGTCGGAGTTTGGGTCCTGCGTAGGGTCCCGCGTGCGAGCGTCGACGGATGTCTGCACACGGCTGCCAGTGGACGATAGGTTGCGCTTCGACGCTCGCCGGCCGGTCCAACGCCGGCGGGTAGCCTGGAACCCGTGGCCGACGACCATCTGTGGACTGCCGAGGAGCTCGAGAAGCTCACCCCGCACGACCGTCAGCGTTTGCTCGACGAGCGCGTCGTCACGGATCTGTCGTCGCTCGCCCCCGATCTGGTCGAGCGGATTCGACACCGAGGCCGCGACCTTATGGAACAGCGCGGTACGGGGTCGCGGACCATCGAGGGTGGCTGAGCGCCGGACGGTCCGCGTCTCGCCCGCCGCGTTCGACCAACTCGACGCCCAGCTCAGGCAGGAGCGTGGCCCGATCGGGCAACCGTCGGTAGGCGACTTCATCGTCCTCGAACTCCCCGCCGTGGTTGAGCGGTTCGCCACCGCGTTCGATGAACTCCCCGAGATCATCGAAGGAACGCCGAGCGGACGGATGCTCATCGCACCCGGCCTCCTCGTGAGCGCGTATGTCGCCTACTGCATTCTCCTCGACGATGACACCGTGGAGATCCTCGGCATCAGCATCGACCCCTAGCGCCCTAGGGTTCGGGCCAGTGACCAAGCGGTTCGCGGACCGGATCAGCCTTGCCGCGCTGACCGTTGCATCCGCAGTGGCGTCCGGCGACATCTGGCCGGGTTCAGTACCGGGTGGCCACGATGTTCGCCCATCCGTCGACGACAGCGACCTTCGCTCTGGCCGACCAAGAGCCGGGGAGCGCCGAGTTCAGGTGGGACTGGTCGTTCACTCGCACCCGCGTCCTCAGCGTCTTGCTTCCGGGTCGTCACCTACAACCTCTACGAGTACCTCGGTTGGAAGCCACCCGAGCTCGCGGCGTGGAGGTGACCGCCTCGCCAGGTTCGTCACTGAGACGAATCAGAGCGGGGCTAATGGGGCCTGACCCCACGAACCCTTCGGTCCTCGCGACTCGCCCGTTCCGTGGCCGCCCGAGCAGTGTTTGGTTGGCGGGTGTCGTGGCCGCGTGGCCGTCGTTAGGCGGCCCAGAGATCAGTGAGGGGCGACGGTGACACCCGCGTGGCGGCGGGCGTTCTCGGATTGGTGCCACTCGTCCGCTTCGGGCTCCTCGATGAATTCGAGGACCGACCCGTCGGCTTGGGTGAGCAAGGCCTTCACTTCGGTGGGCGTGGCGTAGAAGAACTCGCGGCGCTGGTTGACGAGGTTGAGTCGCCGCTCAGCGAGGGCGTGGTGGAGGCGGTTCTCAAGAGACACGGCGTCCTCGGAGAACACAAGCGCGTGCACGTCGTAGCGGAACGGGACGGAGGCGTCGCCGAGCTCGCGAATGCGGTCGGTGGGATCGAGGCGACGTGTCATGCCGATCTTGACCACCTCTGGGCCGAACGCCCCGACGTTGGAGATGACGTAGACGTAACCGGCGCGGACGTTGGCTTCGCGCTCTTCGACGCCGTGGATGGCCTCGCCGATCTCGGCGAGCTTGGCTTCGGCGGCGGCGACCTCGTCGGATGAACCGGTCAGGCGGATACGTTCGAGCGCCGTGGCGTAGTGGCTCTGCTCCTTGAGAAGTCGTGCCTTCTCGGCCTCGAACTCCTTGCGGGCCCGCGCCTCCTCGCGGAGCCTTTCCTTCTCGGCGCGCTCTGCTTCCTTCTCTTCTTCCTTCTTGGCGAGGAAGTCGGCGGTGAGACGAAGCTCTTCGATCCGGACCTGGTGGTACGCCTCCGTGATCGCGATGTTCATGGACGCGCCCAGGCGCACGATGGTCTTCCTGGCCTTGTCGAGCTGGTCAATGGCGGCATCGACCTTGTACGGCCGCATCTTGTTCACAAGCACGTCGGCTTCGCCGTTGTAGGCGCGCAGCAGCAGCTTGGAGATCTCGTTGACCATCTTGCGGCCCTGGGCCGCCGAGCCATTCACCTGCCAGGTCGTCGTGCCGACGACCGCGCCTCCGTCGCGCTTGGACATCTCACGAATGCGGCCGCGGATGGCGTCAAGCCGGGCCTTGTGGGCCACGGAGTCCTCGAGGCGGTGGTGGTAGTCGTAGACCCCGACCTCCTGAAGGATCGCCTCATCCCGGGTCCTCACGAGCTGCGCTTCGACCTGCGCGGATTCGGTGTGCATGGACCTGGCGACGAGCGTCATCTGGTCGTGCTCGGATCGAAGGCGGGCGATCTCGTTGTGCAGGGCCTCCCGCTCGGCGAACCCGAAGGCGTCGACCGTACGGCGGAGCTCCTCGAGCTCGCTCTCGAGCGCCTTCTTCGAGCCGAACAGACCACCGCGCGACCGTGACGGTGGCTCGGGAAACCCATGCGAGTCCGCGCCTGCGCTCGTGTGGCTCACGGACGTTTGAGCCTCACGCTCTGTGACGGAGGGAGCTTCTGAAACTGCCGGTCGTGCCTGCGCGGGAGCGGTGTGCTCGGTCCACCTGGTTCCGTCCCAATAGCGCAGGCGCGGTCGCGTCCGACGGGTCGGGATACCAGCTCGCGGCCGGAGTGTTTGCAGTGCCCATGCCTCTCCACCTGTCAGGGTGACGACGGCGGCCTGCGGCCGGTCCGTCGCTTGCTTGCTTGGACCTTACGGCGACGGCGTGACGACGCTCATGAGTGTGGTTCTCCCGCGCCGCTCCCGCCACCAGTGCTCTGCGGGCGTCGACGCATGACGTGGATTGGCAACGGTCGGCCACTGATGGCGCGCAGCTGGGGCGCGATCGGGTCTACCCGACGGTCTACCGCTCGGACGGTGCCGCACCCGCACTCAGCGTGAATGCGTCGAATGATGCCTCTACCAGCACTTTCGCGTGCCCTCGACAGGACTCGAACCTGTGGCCTACCGCTTAGGAGGGCGCTGGATGTTCGCGGTGTTTGCCCTGGTAGGCGAGTTCGCTCACTCTTGCCGCTTCGGCTCGTCCCACGCCCGTCCCGCATCGCAACACACACGCGACGCCAAGAGACTCCCGCGTGAGGACCACGAGCGCCGTTGCGGGTAGCAGTCACTGGCTTCGTCATGACGACGATGTGGTCGCTGGACTCGGGGCTGAGGATGCTCCGTTGTTCGATCAGCACGTGGACTCCACGGTGGGCCGCGTGCTCGTCGATCACATCGGCAACTTCAGCTCGCTGTCAGCCGGAGGTCGCGTGCTGGGCACGGCGGTGCTGGGCGCTGCACCTCTCGCCGGCGCGGGCTGACGAAACCCCGGCCACCGCGGCTCAGATCAGAAGGCAGGCGGCTCGGTGGTCGGCGGGGTCAGACGTCCGCCGGCTCTGGTGCGAACGGCGTGCGCAGACCTCGCGGCCTCGCTCACGAGGGTGGGGACGTCGTAGCCGATCAGCTGCGTGTCCTGCTTGACCATACGGCCATCGATGAACACGGTGTCGACGTTGGCGGGGGTTGCGACTCGCACCACGGCCGACTCGATGTCGCAGGCGGGGGCCATGTTCAGGTCGTCTTGCCGCACGAGGATGACGTCCGCGCGCTTGCCGGGCGTGATCGAGCCGGTCAGGTCGGCGAGTCCGAGGGCCTGGGCGCCGTTGAGCGTTGCCATCTTGATGACATCGGTGAGCAGGACTGGTGGCAGTGTCGCGGTGTCGCTTCCGATCCAGGGGATGCCGATGTTCCAAGTGACGTTCATCGACTCGAACATGTTGATCGGCGCAAGCGACGAGGCATCGAACGACAGCGAGATCAGCACGCCGTCGTTCGCCGAGTGGAGCAGCTGGCCGTGGAAGCCGCCGGCCGTTCCCAGCCGCATCTCGGAGTGGGGCGCCAGGGACAGCGGCGTGCCAGTGCGCACCATCGCGGCGCGGTCCGCCGCCGTCGCCGGCAGGTTGTGGCACAGCAGGAAGTCAGGCCCCAGGTAGCCGAGCTGTTCGAGCGCAGCCGCACTCACCGCGCTGGTGGGACCCTGCCCCGAGTGGACGGAGACCGGAAGGCCGCGCTCCCGGGCGGCCGCCATCTCAGCGGTGAAGGTCGGCATGTTCCCCGGACCGCGCAGGTTGACGCCGAGGTGAACGAGTCCCTCGAACGGCGACTGCGCGCCGAACCAGGTCGAGCGGACGCGATCGATGTCGGCGAAGTCGATCAACTGAACGCCCGGCTGTCCGTCACGGTGTCCGTAGGAGAATCGGGCGCGCACCATCGCGTCGCGGTGGGCGGAGAGCTCGGCGTCCGCCCACTCTGGGCTGCGGACATTGTGGGACCAGTTGTTGACGGTCGTGATCCCTGCGTTCGCCAGTTCTGCGAGCCCGAGGGAGACGCTGTTGTAGACGTCGGACGGCTCGTAGGCGGCCACCGTTGCGCTCTTGGCCGGGAAGTACTCGAACCCGTCGCCGACGAAGTTGCGGCCGAGCGCGCTCCACATGTGGTAATGCGTTTCGACGAAGCCCGGCATGACGATCATGCGCGATGCGTCGATCACACTGGCGCCGCGTGCTCGCAGGGCGGGGCCGACTGCGACGATCGTTCCGTCCTTGATCTCGACATCGGCCTGCGGAACAGTCCCGATCGTCGGGTCGACGGAGACAAGGGCCCCGCCCTTGATGAGGTAGTGGCCTCGCTGAGGTCGTCCGCCACGCCCGCGTTGCTCGTGGGCAGGTGGGGGCGGCGTAGCCGCCGCGGGGCGGGCAAGCACCAACGGGACCGACGCCGCCGCACCACCGAGGAGCGCACGCCGCGAAAGGGTATGGGCTGGCACAACCCGCCCGCACTCGTCCTTCAGGCCGGGGGAATCACCACCCCCGCCGTCCGAGGCGCCGTCGGGAACAGAGTCAGTCACGCTTCTCCAATCCGGGTCGTCGTCGGGCGCCCGGCCGATTACGGACCGCGTTCGCCTCAGCGACGGTGACTCTTATCGTTCTGTCGAACCGCGCGTTGCCGGAGCGTCACAAGCGCGTGAACCGGCCCGTCCAACAACACAGGCCGGGCGGTGGCGGATGTGGCTCGACTGCGACTTCGACCTCCCGCGCTGCGTCGCAGCAACCTCGTGCCCGTCCACCCGCGCACGGAGACTTGTCGGAACGACGAGAGGGGCGCATGGGCAATCGAGGTTCATGTCCCGTGAGGTGGTGTAGGTCGTAGGGGTCCACACGGGTGGGCCACCGGCGTGATCTTCGACGTGTTCCTTGCCGGGTTCGCGAAGGAGAAGCCACCGGTGGCCCTCACTGATTCTGACCTGTCCGAACTGCTCGCCGCGCTCAAGGCCGGCGAGATGACCGACACGATCCGCTCGTCGCTGGAGTGGATCTTGCAGCAGTTGATCGAGGCGGAAGCGACCGCGGTGATCGGCGCCGAACGCCATGAGTGCACCGAGGCGAGAACCGGAGCGCAACGGGCACCGCCCCAAGCTCGTCTCCACCGCGGCCGGGGATGTGGAGTTGGCGATCCCGAAGCTGCGCCGGGGGAGCTTCTTCCCATCGCTGCTGGAACGCCGGCGGCGTATCGACCGGGCGCTGTACGCGGTGGTGATGGAGGCCTACGTACACGGCATCTCGACCCGCAAGGTCGACGACCTCGAGGTGGCCTCACAGGAGAGGCACGGAAACCGACAATGGCCGCGACCGGCGACACGATGACCACGCCGTGATGACCCGGCCCACGACCGCGGCCCTGACGTGCGGTGGTCATGGATGGCGGTCGGGCACGGGCTTTCCAGAGCACATCCTCGGGCCCAAGGCACTGGCGGTGGCCGCCGACGTCGGAGACGGGTGGATGACGACCAGTCCGGACGCGGACATGCTCGACCAGTACCGGACGTCGGGAGGAACGGCGCCGGAGGCCGATGCCCGCAAGCTGGCCTACGAGCTGTGGCCGACGAGCGGCGTCCCCGGCCAGCTGAGCCAGGATCTGCCGACGGCCATCACCGGCCCCGACCAGGAGGGGTTCCTCGACTTCTACGAGCGTGAGCTGAGCGGCCGGCTGGGCACCTAGACGAGCCACGGATCGAGACCCACTCGGCTCCCCGGACGTGAGCGGCCCGGGGGGCGATCCCAGCCAGACGCCCCCCGGGGCGCAAGGCTCCGGGGGCGCCGGCGGTTCAGCGGTCGGGGTTGACCACGTCCTTGGCCTTGTCGGCAGCTCGGTTGAGCTTGTCCTTGACCGACCCGGTCGCCTTGTCCACCTTGCCTTCATCCTTCAGGTCGTCGTCGTCGGTGAGGTCACCGACCGCCTCTTTGGCCCGGCCCTTCATCTTGTCCACCTTGCCGTCACTCATCGTGGTCTCCTTGGGCTCGTACGGTCTTGGACGTCAGCGAGGGCTGACGGTGGCGGCGAGCTGGTCGTGATCCATCGACGATCGGCCGGGGATCTTCTGCTCCGTCGCCATGTCGTGGAGCTGCTCGTCGCTGAGGTCCTGCTTGTCGGCGAGCACAGGGGCCCCCAACGTGGCCTTGCGTGCCTCGAGGTCGCGGCCTACGTGGTCGCGGGCCTCGGCATCGGTTGCCCCGCGAACCTGCGGGAAGAGCTCGGTCTCCTCTTCCTCGGCGTGGTGCTCGACGTTCTCGATCACGACGGTGAGCTTGGCGACCCACTGCGAGTCGCCCGGCTCGAGCTCCCGGATCTCGTCGAGCAGCGTCTTGACGACGTGATGCTCCTCGATGCCCTCGTCGACCACCTCGCCGATGTCGTCCGACAGCCCGTGTGCCCAGGGGTAGAACACCGTCTCCTCGATGTCGGTATGGACCGTGAGCTCCACGTCGATCGTGCGGGCCAGGTCGGCCATCTCGCCAACGTCGCCGGACTCCTCAGCCTCCTGGAACCGGGCGAACACACCGCGTACGCGATTGTGATCGGCAGTCAAGAGGGTCAATGCATCCATGGTTGCTCTCCGTGATCTCGACCGCCACGAGGAGTGCTACCCCGTGTGGTGAGAACGAACCGCTGCACGGCACGCGAGCCACGCATCGTCTCGGGGCGGCGGCCGGCCCGGTTGGAGTCGACCACGTCGATGTCGGCAACGGCTCTCCACAGCCATTTCCCTGGCCGACCTCGATGTGATGGTCGAGCGGGCCGCTTCGCGGGTACCTCTCCGACATCCCGGATGACCGCAGCGCGCGCTGAGAGAAGTGATCGCATGAACGTGCAGAATGAGGCGGCGAAGTTGATCACCCCGCCGCGCCTGGCCGGTCGCTACTCGCTGGGCAAGCCGCTCGGGCGGGGCAGGTCGACGGTGTTCCGGGCCATCGATACCCGACTCGACCGCCGCGTGGCGGTCAAGCAGGTCGAGTTGCTGGCCGGCCCGGAGGACGTCGAGCGGGTCCGGCGCCGGGCCCTGCGGGAGGCGAAGGCCGCGGCCCGGCTCAACAACCCTCGCGTGGTGACCGTGTTCGACGTCGTCGAGGAGGCCGGGTCGATCTGGCTCGTGATGGAGCTGGTCGACGCGCCCAGCCTGGCCCAACTCGTGGTCGACGGCGGCCCGATCCCTCACCCGAGGGCCGCCCGAATCGGGCTAGATGTTCTCACCGCGCTCGAGGCCGCCCACGTCGTGGGGGTCGTCCACCGGGACGTCAAGCCGGCCAATGTGATGGTGCAGGCCGGCGACCGGGCCAAGCTGACCGACTTCGGGGTGGCCACGATCCGGGACGATCCCCGGCTGACGGCCACGGGGCTGATCGTGGGGTCGCCGTCGTACATGTCGCCCGAGCAGGCCCAGGGGGCGGAGGTCGGCCCGCCGACGGACCTGTGGTCGCTGGGCGCGCTGCTGTACTTCGCCATCGAGGGCGAGGCCCCCTTCGACGCGGGCTCGGCGCTGGCGACGGCGTCGGCGGTGGTGCACGGGGAGCCTCGGCCGGTCCAGTGCGTGGGCCCGCTGACCGAACTCATCGCCAGGCTGCTGACCAAGGGCCCGGAAGGCCGCCCCAACGCGGTCCAGATCCGGGCGGGCCTGTCCCGGGTGGCGCGTGGCGGGCGCTCCCGCAGGCGCACGGCCCGCCTGCCGGGGGTCGGGTCGCCGCCCCCGGTCGCCCGGGAAGCAGCAGCCGACCCCACGCTCGAGGTCTTCCCCTCGGTCCCGGTCACACCCGTGCTCGGCCACGGCCACCCCGGGCTGGCCGTGGCCGCGGGAGAGGCGGAGCCCGATGTGCCCCGTGGGCCGGACCCCGAGGGACCCCAGACCGACGTTCCGCCGGTGATGCCAGGCGAGCCGGGGCCGACGCACGAGCCGGAGGCGCCGCCGGTCGTGCCGGGGCAGCCCGAGCCGACGCCGCAGCCCGACGCGCCGCCGATCCTGCCGGGGCCGACGCCCGAGCCGGACGTACCGCCGGTGGGACCGGAGCAGGAGGCGCCGCCGATCCTGCCCGAGCCCCAGCACGACGTGCCACCGGTCGTGCCGGAGCCGGACATACAGCCGGTCGTCCCGCAGCCGGAGCCGTCCCCCGTCGCGCCCGAGACCGAACCCGAGGTGCCGCCCGTCGTGCCCCCGGCGGTGTCGGCCGCCCCGCCCGAGGTGCCGCCCAGCCGGGCCGAGGGCGGGCGGGAACCCACCGCGGCCGCAGCGGCCGTCGGGGACACCCGGGCAGAGCGTATGTGGGCGCCGACTGGGACCCAGCCCGCGGCCCCGAGCGCCGACGACGTGCCGCGGCGGACGTACCGGCCGCGCGAGCAGCCCCGCTCCCGTCTTGCGCTGCTGGCCGTCGCCGCCGTGGTGCTGCTTGTCGTAGTGGCCGCGTCCGCCCTCACCCGCGGTGATGGGGACGGCGAGGAGACCACCGGCGACGACGCCACGGCCACCACCGCAGCGCCCGCCGGCGACGGCTCGCCCGCCACCGCGGCACCACCCGCGCCCGAGACCCCCGCCACCACCGCTCCCGCCACGACGTCGCCCGCCACGACGGCGCCGCCCACCGCCGCCGGGGCCACCATCCCCGCGGGGTGGATCGCCTACCAGGACCCGTCGGGCCGCTACCGGGTCGCCCACCCGCCGGGCTGGTCTGTGGTGCCGAGAACCGACACCATCACCGACTTCCGCGACCCCGCCACCGGGTCCTACCTCCGGGTCGACTGGACCGACACGCCCAAGGAGGACCCGGCCCAGGATTGGCGGGAGCAGGCGGTCGTCTTCGCGAGGAACCACGCCAACTACCAGGAGCTGGGCATCGGCCCTACGACCTACCGCGACTACAACGCCGCGGTATGGGAGTTCACCTACGGGTCCGGCACCACGGTGCACGCCACCAACCTCGGGTTCGTGACCAGTGGCCGGGGCTACGCCCTGCTGTTCCAGACGCCCGAGGCCATCTGGGCGTCGAGCCAGGGCCTCAACCAGCAGTTCCGCGACGCCTTCCGCCCCGTGCCGGCCTGACGACGAGTTCCGCCCGACCTTTCACGATCAGGGTCGGCCGGGTCGTGCGCTCGTTCGTTTGGCAGCGCGGCTACACCTGGGCCCGTTCAGTGACCGTCGGGGCGTCCGTGCCGGATCGGCGCTGAGCCTGCTGGCGGCGAGCGTCGATGCGCCTCAGCACGGGCGCGGCCGACACCCCGTGAACGAGGACCGACACGAGGATCACGAAGGCGGTGACCGCCCACAACAGCTCGGCGTCCGTGAAGTCGGTCTCGTTTAGGGCAAAGGCCAGGTAGTACACCGAACCGACGCCGCGAATGCCGAAGAAGGCGACCGCCCAGCGCTCGCCACGCCGGAGCGGACTACGCAGCAGTGACGCCCATCCCGCCAGGGGGCGGATCACCAGCACGACCGCCAAGCCCACCAGGGCGCCGTCGACGCCCAGCGGAGACAGGGCGCCATCGACGACGGCCCCGCCCAAGAGCACGAGCAGACCCGCGCTCACCAGCCGCTCGATGCTCTCCGCCGAGGCGTGGAGCACCTCGTGGTAGTCGTGATCTCGTTCGTGGTCACGGATCACACAGGCGGCCACGAACACCGAGACGAACCCGTAGCCGTGGAGCAACTCGGCTGCGCCGTACACGAGCAGCGTGGCGGCGAGAGCGACGAACCCCTCGGTGGATTCGGCGATGGCGCGAGTCGTGGGCAGGCGGAAGATCACGGATCCGATGGCCCGCCCTCCCGCCACGCCCACGGCGAGGCCCACGACCAACTTCACCACGACGTCCTCGAGGACCCACCCCCCGAGCCACCCCCCCACCCCAGCAGAGCCGGCGACCGCCATGGCGATGGCGGCGTTCACGAAGGGAAAGGCGAGCCCGTCATTGAGCCCCGCCTCGGACGTGAGGCTGAACCGCACATCGTCCTCGGCCTCACCACCGGGCGGGCCCACCTGCACATCGCCGGCCAGGACCGGATCGGTGGGCGCCAAGGCCGCACCGAGCAGCAGTGCAGACGCCGGCACCAGTCCTGCTGCCGCCCACCCCAGCACGGCGATACCGGCAATGGTCAAGGGCATGGCCACGACCAACAGGCGGCGGGTCGTGAGCCACGAGCGCCATCCGACCCGGCGGTCGAGCTTCAGTCCCGCGCCCATCAGCGACACGATCACCGCCAGCTCGGTCATGCGCTCGACAACGTCGCCCTCGGCCAGCGGGTCGATGGACGGCAGTCGCAACGGCAAGGCGAAGACCGCCATCCCCAGAGCCACATACACCACCGGGAACGACAGCGGTCGTCCGGCCAGGAGCATCGGCAGGAGCGCGGCGCCCAGGATGGCGGCACCCACGAAGGCCAGGGTCAGGACATAGGGATCCACCCACGATCCCTACCCCATCCTGGCCCGATATGCGCTGCCAGCCAGATGTCGAAGGGTCCCGCGGACGGGCCGTCCCACACCCGTCCCGTGTCGCATCGCGACACTGTCGGCAGCCATCGCGAACTGCCACCACCGGCGTCGATGCGATCGGTGTCACCGCGCCGGTCAAGGCCGAACCGGCGCCCCTGGCGCGTAGACCACGACATCCGACTCGTACCGCTCGCCGACCGTCCCCGAGTCGACGACAACCCCGACGTCGACGATGGCGTCGACGACCTCGGCCCCAGCCCGCACCACAGCCCCGTCGAGCACCACGCTGCGCCGCACCACCGCCCCCTCCTCGACCGTCACGTCCCGCCCGAGCACACTGCCCTCGACGGTGCCGGCCACGTCGACGCCGGGGCCGAGCAGCGACTCCGCCACCCGGGCGGTGGCCGCCACCCGGGCCGGACCAACGCTGACGTCGCTGGTGAGGAACGGCCAGTCGGGGTCGCCGAGGGCGACGGGCGGGTCGGGCGCCGTCAGCTCCATGTGAGCCCGGTGGAAGGCGGCGATCGTGCCCACGTCACGCCAGTAGCCCTCGAGCTGGTGCTCGACCACTCCGCCCGCCTCCACAAGGTCGGGGATCAGCCGGTCGCCGTAGTCGCCGGCCGACTCGTCGCCGTCGAGGGCGTCGAGACGGGCGAGCAACTCGGGTCCCGCGAAGGCGAAGACCTCGGTGCAGATCCGGTCGCCGTCGGGGTCGTCGGGCTTGTAGGCGAAGTCGACGACTTCGCCGATCGCCGTCGACCGAAACCCAGGCGAAGCGGGTGGGGTCGTCGCCGGGCGGAGGGTCGGTGGTGACGATCGTGAGGTGGGCGCCGGCCTGCTGGTGGGTGGCCAGGACGTCGCGCAGGTCGAGGCGGTACAGATGGTCGGCACTGACCGTGATCACGACGTCGGGGCCGAACTCCGCGATGGCGTGCCGCTGGTGGACCAGGGCGTCGGCGTTGCCAGTGGCCACGGCCGCGTCGCCGTCACCGTCGCCTCGGCGCTGGTAGGGCGGCAGGATCAGCAGGCCGCCGCGGGTGCGGTCGAGGTCCCACGGCCGGCCGTTGGCCAGGTGGTCGTTGAGGTCGTGGGGCTCGTACTGCTCGACGACCCAGACGTCGGTGAGGCCGCTGTTGGCCACGTTCGACAGGGTGATGTCGATCAGCCGGAACATGCCCGCGAACGGCACCGCCGGCTTGGCCCGCGTGGCGGTGAGCGGGCCGAGGCGACTGCCGGCGCCGCCGGCCAGCACAACGGCGAGGACGCGCGGGCGGAGGGTCGGGGGCGACGACATGCCTTTCGCCTACCCGCCGCCCCGCCGCCAACCCGTGACACCTACACACCGCAGCGTTTGCCGACCGTCTCGGGCCGTTCGACCCAAACAGCGATCGGAGTACCCCGGATGATGACGATGCCTACGTGACTCAGGACGGGGATGTGCCACGGTCCTTCGTCGGTACCGAGCCAGCGGTACTTGGACTTAGTGTTGCGTCATTCAGCGGGTGAGGTTCGCTGCGCCACAGCGCAAGCCCCGCGGCGGCCCGGCCTCGGACTTCCACCTCTAGCTGACGGCACGGAAGGAGTCCGTGCTGAGCGGCTAGAGCGATGCCCTCACCCTTCGCTGGAAGGACCGGTCACCCGCAAGTGGGAGTCGCCATCACGTCTCAATCGGGTGCCGGCTGCGCTTCGGTTTGCACGCCGTCGACCGGGGAAGTCACCGCCGTCCCCAGAGACGGAGAGAACCATGACCACATATGAAAGCGCTCAGGCCGGCTCTCGACCTGACGCGGCACGTCCGAAGCGAGCCGCGGCGCGGCTACCGCACGTTCACCGAGACGAAAGCCGGTTTCAAGACGACCGAGTTCATGCTGGCGATCATTGCGATCGCCGGCATCTTGATCGCCACCTACGTCGCCGACGCCGACCTCGGTGCCAACGAGGGCTGGCGGTACGCCACCTGGGTTGCCGTTGCCTACATCCTGAGCCGCG
>CAWJFG010000025.1:0-213291 GCA_963842015.1 uncultured Acidimicrobiales bacterium
CGGCGCGGCGTCGTGGTACGTCCGCGAAGCCATCACCACACACTTCTCGAACCACCCAAGCCTCGCGAGCCCCGTGAGGTCGCCGCGCTCGTCGTCGAGGCGGAGCTGGTCGGATCAGGTCGCCCCGGCATGGCTGACTGTCTGCGAGAAGACAGCCGAAGGTCGCTCCCAGGACACACACCAGCTTCCCGTAGTGCTCGCAGTGGAACGGTCCGAGGAACCACGGTGGGCCCGCCTTGCCACGGTCGCCGCCGACGGCGAGATCCGTGAGCGTTGGCTCGTCGGATCTGACCCCGAGGTCACCGAGGACAAGCTGTCCCGGCCAGACCAGCAGCCGTGGTCATCCCCACCGGCATCCTCCTCGAGGACGCGCTCCCGTCGGGCGTGCGCCGCCCGGTCGCATCGCGAACTGCGCCGCCTCGTCAACGCCTACCACGACTGGCTCACTGACGTGACACTGTGGACCGGTGAGCCGCTGAACGCCGGGTGTTCGCGACGCCGGCGAACGTGGCCGTCGACGCCAGCTCTCCTTTGCGCTGGTCGACGGCTGCGTTGGCGCCGTGCCGGAGTACGTGTCGGGGGAGAGGAGTTTCATCCACGGCCTGCGGGAGTTCTCGATGCGGTTGCTCGCGTCTGCGAGCCCTCACCCGTGGCGAAGCAGCATCACCCCCGACGAGGCTTCACAACGACCCTCGCGGCGATGGCAGGCATCGTCGTCCAGACCAGCGACTTCCGCGGCGTCGCGCGCGTGATCTCGGAGGAAATCGTGCAATCCGGGACAGCCGGCAGGACAAGCTCCCCGCGCTCATCGAGGCGGACCTCGAGGCAGGTCACTATGGGCGCGCAACCTTCCCTCAGCAACAGACGCCGGCTTCAGGGAGTTGGTGATGATCGACCGCCGTCGCGCCCGCACGCAGCGCGAGCAGGAGGGCCAGGTGGGATGGCTCGAGGGCACACTGCGGCACCGCGACCGCTACATCCGCGAACTGGAGCGGATCATCGAAAAGCTTCGAGGAGACCCTCACCTACAAGACTGTCCAAGCGATCCGGGCACCGCGCCGCATCGCTACGGAGAAGGCCATGGAGGGGGTCCAGGCGAAGGCCACCGCGCGGAGGTTCTGCCCCCCGACGCCATGTCCAAGGCCCGGCGGCTGGCCCAGCGCGTCATGAAGTCCTCGGACTGAGGACCGCACGAACGACGACGAGGTCGTGCACGCGGTCCAGCCGCCAGGAGATGCGACCGGCGTGGGTGTCGAGGGAACCTGCCTCCACGGGCCCGGTCCGCGCCAGCAGCACGATGGGCGTGTCGGTCATCTTGGCAACGCACTCCGTTGCGCACCACCTTGGCCGACCCAGGAAGGGTCGGCGCTCCCCCACCGTCGGGCCAAGGCGGGCGGAACTGGCGCACCGGCGAGTTCGGCGTCGACGGCCACCCGCGCTGAACTGCGCGGTTCCCAGCAGACGAGCCGGCCGTCCCCCACGGTGCTGTGCGCACCACCGACGCACCGGTGACCGGCACGCTGGGGGAACACGACCAAGGCCGGTGACTCGGGGGGTCCATCGAGGACGACCCCGGGGCCGTGACCGGAGGTCCGCGGCGTCGCCGGCGAGAGAGATACGTCCACGGTCGATCACGTAGACCCGGTCCGCGATCTCCATCGCCTTGTGGACGTGCTGCTCGACGAGCAGCACACCGGCGCCGCGGTCAGCCGCTGCGCGTAGGACCGCGAAGAGCCTGTCGACGACGAGCGGTGCCAGGCCCATGGACAGCTCGTCGACGAGTACCAGGGAAGGCTCTCGGGCCAAGGCCAGACCGAGGGCGAGCATCTGCTGCTGGCCACCGGACAGCAGGGCCACAGGCCGGCCCATGTGTGCTTCCAGCTCCGGGAAGAGCTCCAGGACGGCACCGGGTGCGGTACGGAACACCCGGCAGTTCTGGGCAACTGTGAGCCGTGTGAGCACGGCACGCTCGTCGGTGATCAGGGCAAGGCCTGCCCGGGCCCGCTGGTGAAGCGGGGCCCCGGCGCTCAGCCCGACGCACTCGACCGTCCCTCCCAGCGGCGCAGCTCGCCGGCCAGGGTCAGGATCGTGGTCGTCTTGCCGGCCCCGTTCGAACCCAGCAGAGCGACGAGCTCGCCTCGATGGACCTCGATGTCGAGGTCGCGGACCACGGGCACTCGGCCGTAGCCCGCGTCCATCCCCTGGGTCTGCAGGAGCGCGCTCACGAGGCACCCGCCGCGGAGCCTGCTCGCGCCGGCTGAGCTGCTTCGACCGGCTCGCCGAGATAGGCCCGCACGACCGTTTCGTCGGTGCGGATCTCCTCGGGAACGCCGTCACCGATCTTTCGGCCGAAGTCGAGGACGACGATCCGGTCGCAGGTGTTGAGGATCAGGTTCATGTCGTGCTCGATGACCACGACCGTGGTCTCGTGCCGGTCGGCGATCCGACGGATCACATCGGCGAGCTCACGCGTCTCGTTGTGGTCGAGCCCGGCCGCCGGTTCGTCGAGCAGCACGATGCCTGGGGTCGCGATGATCGCCCGAGCGATACCCACCAGCTTCGCCACACCGTGCGGGAGGGACCGTGGGCGCTCGTCGAGCACCGACCGCAGGCCGAGGTCGTCGACGAGAGCCACGGCGGAGGGCGAAAGCACGGAAGGGCGCGGCCACAGGAGGTCCCGGACGTACCGGCGCCTGGTCCTGGCCTCCTCGGCGACCAGGAGGTTCTCCCGCACGGTGAGCTCGTCGAACAGTTCCAGGGCCTGCCACGAGCGGGCGATGCCGGCCCGTGCCCGCTTCTCGGGCGACCAGGAGGAGATGTCGGTGCCGCCGAGGAGCACCCGCCCCGAGCTTGGGCGGGTGAAGCCGGTGATGACGTCGAGGAGTGTCGTCTTGCCGGCCCCGTTGGGGCCGATGAGGCCGACGACTTGGCCAGGCGACGCGACGAAGGACACGTCGTCCACGGCCGTGATCCCGCCGAAGCGGACGGTGACGTCCTCCAGCTCGAGTGCCAGGCCCATGGGAGCGGATGGCGCATCGCTGTCAGACGGGACGGTGGCTCCTTCTCGCTCCGGCCGCCTCGGCCGGCGCAACCGATTCGTCGCCCTCCACACGATGGACGCCATTCCGTCGGGAGCCTGTCGGAGCAGATGGATGACGCCGGCGCCACTGGCGATGGCGAGCCACGCCGCGACGTTGTCGAGGTCGGGCAGGACGTTGGTGAGGAGGTGCGAGACGACGCCACCAGGAGCTGCCGTCGCCCCCGCTGCTGCGCCGGATATCCAGCCGAGGCCGCCGAGCACCGCGTACTCGACGAGCAGGATCGAGCCGAAGACGTCGAAGGTCAGGAACTGGACGTTCGGCTGCCGGAATGCGAGGAGGATGCCGCCGAACGCCGCGATGCCGGAGCCGACCGCGAACGCGTAGAGCTTGACCCCGATCACGCCGACACCCAGTGCCGAGGCCGCCCGCTCGTTGCTCCGCACGGCGATCATCCGACGGCCAGTCGCTCCCCGGCGAAGGTTGGCGACCAGCAGCGAGACCACGATGAAGGCCACGAGCAGGAGACCGGCGTAGCGCTGTGGGTGCGCAAGAGGATCGAGGTCCAAGCCCGCGATGCGGGGGCTGTCCACGACGATGCCCTCGAAGCCTCCGGTCATGCTCGGGTTCTGGAAGATGAGGGCGCTGAACACGAGTGCCAGCGCCAGCGTGGCGACCGCAAGGGTCACGCCGCGGGTGCGGATCGCCGGTAGGGCGACGACCACGCCGACGGCCACCGCCGCTGCCACGCCGATGAGGATGGCTGGCACGAAGCCAAGGTCGAAGCTGTTGGCCGAGCGGGCCGCGGTCCATGCCCCGAATCCGGCCAGCGCGAGCTGGCAGAGCGAGAGCTGGCCGGCGTAGCCGGACACGACGACGACCGAGGCGACGATGATGCCCATGCCCAGCGTGGTGATGAATGCGTCGGCGTACGTTTCGGCCGTGGCGATCAGCAGAGCACCGAGGACGCCCACCGCCGCCACCGGCACCCAGGCCACCCGGCCGGTGCCGGGAAGTGGCAACCGGGCCACTGTCTCACCGCGGTCAGGTCGTCTGCGTCCGGAAAGAACGGTGACGACGAGGATGATGAGGAGAGGTACCGCTTGGGCGAGGCCGGTGAGCGACACGTCGCTCACGCCCAGGGACGCGGCGATGTCAGGCTGGAACAGCGCGATCTCGCTCTGGAGCACGCCGATGGCAAGAGCCGCTCCGACGGTCACGGGGAAGGACGAGAAGCGCCCGACCAAGGCTGCCGCCAGAGCCGGGAGGACGGCGAGGGACAGGATCGCCGCGTTCAGGGTGAGGATCGGCGCGAGGAGGATGGCCGCCAGCGCCGACAGGAACCCTGCGATCACGTAGTTCACCAGCTCGATGCGCGACGGCGACCACCGAGCTGCGGCTGCCACTCGGCGGTTCTCGGACACCGCCGAGGTCGCAAGCCCGAACAGCGTGCGGCGATAGACGAGGCCGAGCACCACCGCCAAGAGCAGCGCCAACCCGATCAGCATGAGGCGGTCCTGGCCGATGCGAAGGTCACCGCTCAAGGTGACCGCACGCGACGGAAGCAACGGTTCCGGCTGACTCAGCTGATTGCTCCAGATGAGCGTCATCGTGCTCCCGGCGACACTCATCAGCGCGAGCGTGGCGATGAGCCGGCTGAGGAGCGACGACTCCCGTAGGAGGGCCATGATCGCGTAGGTCACCAGCCCGAGCAGGGTGCCGACGCCGAGTCCGGCCAACAAGGCGGCGACCGGAGGCCAGCCTTGCTCGTCGCGCAACCAGTAGCACACGAACGCACCGATCGCACCGAGCGCGCCCGCCGAGAAGTTCAGGACTCCCGATACCCGGTGGACGATGACGATGGACAAGGCGACGAGCGCGGTGAGCGCGCCCGTTGCCGCGCCCAGCAGCGCGAATCGCAGCGTCGCGTCGCTCACGAGTTCGGTAGCGATGAGCACAGGCCGCCTCTCAGTTCTCGAGGTCGAACGGCTGTGTCGTGTCCCCGAAGGGGGAGACCGTCCGGTAGACGCCGTCCTCGACGCGGAGCACGAGCGCCTCGCGGGACCAGAGACGAAGACTGGCGAGGAGGGGGATCTCGGGGTAGGCAGGCGTCGTGAAGTCGAAGGTCACGAACTCGGGCCGCTCGACGGGACCGGCCTGGGAGAGGACCTCGACGAGACGCTCCGAGTCGAGCGTGGCGATCTCTTCGGGGGGTAGCTCTGCGAGGATGTCGACGAGGCTGTGGATGCCCGACCAGGTGGAGGTGACCGAGGGACTGGCGTTCTCGGCCGCATCCTCGTAGCCGGCGGCCTCCAACTCCTCGAGCAACTGCTGGATGCCGGGGTTGTCGGTGTCCGACGGCGGGGTCGCCTGCGACAGCAGGTAGACGCCCTCGGAGACGTCGCCCAGCTCGTCGATCACGTCGCGCGGGAAGAGGTTCACACCGGAGAGGATGTAGAGGTTCTCGGCGTTGATCCCCTCGTCGGCGAGAGCGTTCAGGAACGCGACGGGGTTCGTGATCAGCAGTCCGATGGCGTCTGGGTCGCGTTCGGCGACCTGGGCCGCAACCGGCGCAAAGTCGGTCGTCGTCGCGGGGAAGATGAGCGAGTCCATCGATACGCCGACGTTCTCGGCGATCTCTGTCGCCTGCTCGACGAATGGCGCGTCTCGCCGGAGTCGACGGCGACCAGGAGCATGTCGTCGGCACCGGCGGCCGCCGCGGCGCTCACCGATCCGACGACGAGCGTGAGCCCGGAGGTCGCGGCAAAGGACTCCGGTCCGGCGAGGTCGAACAGGTTCGATCCCAGGGTGAAGACTCCGGGCAGCCCAGCCGCGGCGGAACCGGTGTCGAAGACACCGCTCTGGCCGAACAGCGCGAGCGACCCGTCGCTCGCCGCCTCCCGACCGCATCGGGTGGCCTCGTTGGGGTCTGACTTGTCGTCGCAGATGATGACCTCGAGCGGCCTGCCGAGGACGCAGTCCCGGTTGACCGCCTCGACCGCGGCTCGCGTCCCTTCCGCATGCTCTTCGGCCATCGTCGGGAAGGCCAGCGACCCGGTCAGGCCCATGATCGTGGTGAACCGCAGTGGCTCGCCGGGGCACTCGGTGGTCGTGCCTCCAGCGGCCTCTGGCGTATCCGGCGCCTCGTCGGCCTCGTCGTTGGATGATGAGCACGCCGCGGCGAGGAGCATCGCGCTGACGACGACGGCGACGAGGCGTGGGACTTGGGTTCGATGGCACGCAGACACGGTTCCCCTCGGGATCGAGTGACTAGTTGGTCGGAAGCTGGTGATCGGCGAACCTGGTGCGCAGGTCCTTCTTCGAGAACTTGCCGACCGAGGTCTTCGGGATCTCGTCGATGAAGACGATCTCGTCGGGCAGCCACCACTTGGGCACTCGTCCCTCGAGGTGCGCCAGCACCTCATCCGCGGTGAGGTCGTCACCGGGTCGTGGGACCACACACGCAAGGGGACGCTCGCCCCACTTCAGGTGCGTGACGCCGATGACGGCGGCCTCGGCCACCTTCGGGTGGGCCATGATCTCGTTCTCCAGCTCGACAGAGCTGATCCACTCGCCACCGGACTTCACGACGTCCTTGGTGCGGTCGACGATCCGCAGGTAGCCCTGCTGGTCGACGGTGGCGACATCGCCGGTCTTGAGCCAGCCGTCTGCGGTGAACGACTCCGAGGAGCGGTCGTCGCGGTAGTAGTCGCGTGCAACCCACGGTCCCCGGACCTGGAGCTCACCGGAGGTGGCGCCGTCGGCGGGCACGCGCGACAGGTCGTCGGGTTGGACGACGCGGGCGTCTACCCCGAGGGCTGGGAGTCCGATGGAAGCGCGGACGTCGGCCAGGTCATCGTCGGTATCCGAGGCCAGTGCAGCCTTGATGTGGCCCACCGAGGCAACCGGGCTGGTCTCGGTCATGCCCCACGCCTGCCAGATCGGCAGCCCGGTCTGCTCCCGGTATGCCTCGGACAGCGACTTCGGGACCGCCGATCCACCGCACGGGATGGCACGAAGACTCGACAGGTCGCGGCCCTTCAGCTCGGGCAGCATGCCCATCCAGATGGTCGGCACGCCCGCGGCGACGGTCACCCGCTCGTCTTCGATCAGCGAGGCGAGCGCCTTCGGTGACAGATCGGGGCCGGGCATCACCAACGAGGCGCCGCAGGCGACGGCCGCGTGCAGCGAGACCCCATGCATTCGCGTGGAACATGGGGACGACCGGCAGGATCACGTCGCTCTCGCTGGCACCCAGGCTGTCAGCGGTGGTGACGCCCATGGTGTGCAGCCAGGTCGAACGGTGGCTGTAGACCACCCCCTTGGGGTTGCCGGTGGTGCCGCTCGTGTAGCACATCGACGCCGCCTGGTTCTCGTCCTCGACGTGAAAGTCGACCGGTCGGCAGCGGACAGGAGAGCCTCGTAGTCGTGGAGGGACTGGCCCGCGCCAGCGGTGTCGGGGGTTTCCCCGGCACCGTCGTCCATGACCACGACATGGCGGACCGTCTTGAACGTGTCCAGGAGCGGCCACAAGAGCTTCGTGATGGAGCGATCGACGAAGATGACCTCGTCCTCGGCGTGGTTGACGACGTACGTGAGCTGCTCGGGGAACAACCGGATGTTGAGCGTGTGCAGCACCCGACCCGAGCACGGCGCGGCGAAGTACAGCTCGAGGTGTCGGGCGGTGTTCCAGGCGAAGGTCGCCACCCGCCCGTCGCGTGAGATGCCGAGGGCGTCGAGGACGCCTCCGAGCCGGCGGGTGCGGTCGGCCCAGGTGCCGTAGCTCGTCCGTTCCCTGCCGGCCGGGGTGGCGGTGACGATCGACTTCTCGGGGAACAGCTGCTCGGCGCGATCGAAGAAGTGGGTGAGCGCCAGCGGCGCATCCTGCATCAGTCCGTCCATCGGGTTCCTCCCTGGTTCGGTCGTCGGTCCTGGTTCACACGATCCGGCATGCGTCCTCGAACTCGAGTCGTGGGTTGCGCGGCCGGTGGCCGCCCTCGGCGCCACAGCCGAGGTTGATGAGGAAGTCGGACTTCCAGCGGCCGTCCGGGAAGAACTCGGCATCCAGGCTCTCGCTCTCGAAGCCCTGCATCGGCCCGGCGTCGAGGCCGAGGGCCCGGGCAGCGAGGATGAGGTAGGCGCCTTGGATCGTGGTGTTGCGCACGCTCTGCTGGCGGGCGAGCTCCAGGTTGTCTCGCAGCAGCGGACGGATGTCCATCTGGGGGAGGAGCCGGTGCATCAGCTCGTAGAACTCGGTGTCCTCCGCCACGATCACGCAGCAGCTGGCGTTCATCGTCTGCTCGACGTTCTTGGCCTGGAGGTGGGGACTGAGCCGTTCCTTGCCTTCCGGCGTACGGACGAACACGAAGCGGGCGGGGTTGGAGTTGATGCTGGTCGGCGCCCACCGCACGGTCTCGTAGAGTTCGCGCAGCAGCGACTCGGGTACTTCCTCGTCGGTCCACGCAGAGTAGGTGTGGGCGTCGAAGAACAGCTGGGCCAGTGCGTCGTGGGCAAGGGGCTTGGCCATGGAATGGCTCCTCAGGCCAGGAAGGCGGCGTCGGGCCCCCAGAAGGGGCTGTTGGACGGCCGGCCGAGCAGAGCGCGGCCGTGCAGCTCGAGCGACGCCGTGGCGTTGAGCATGGCGTGGTTGCTGCCGACCGTGATGTCCCGCCAGGCTCGTTGCATGGCGTTCGCCATGGCGAAGGACGATCCGCCGGCCAGGGACACGAGCGTGGAGGCGGTCTCCCGTAGGAGTGGGCCGCGTATGCGGAGTCGGCTTGGCCACGGGTGCTGTGGCGGTAGCTCATCGGCCCCTCACTCGTCTCGGCCATCAGGTCCGCGATGGCCCGGCGGGCGTGCAGCCAGGCGGTGTCGATGCGCATGGCGGATTCGCCGATGCGCATGGCGACGGCGTCGGAGTCGGCCTGGAGCTCGTGGTGGAAGTAGTTGACGCCCCGCTTGGTCAGCGTTGTCGCTCACGAGAGCCAGCAGGCCTTCGGCGGCTCCGAGCAACGTACCGAGCAAGGCCACCGCGAAGCGCGGAACCTGCGGTGATCGCTCGAGCATGGCGACCACGGCGTTCGGAACCGTGAGCAGCCGATGGCTGGGGACGAACACATCCTCGGCCACGAGGGTGTTGCTGCCCGTGGCGCACAGACCCGCGACATGCCAGGTGTCCTTGATCCGCAGGTCGGCCATGGGGATCACCACGGCACCGACCGTCGGCAGGGGCTCACCGTCGACACTGCTGGCGGCGCCGGGTCCTCTCTCGAAGCGAACCCCGAGGCCGGCCCAACCGGCGTGCAGGCATCCCGATGCGAATCCCCAGCTCCCGCTGACGACGAAGCCGTCCTCCACGGGTGTGGCGACGCCGCCGAGCGAGACCACGCCGCACACGAGCGGCGCCGTCTCGCTCCCGAACACCTCCTCGAGGCCGGCCGGTGGCAGCAGCGCGGCCGCGCCGGCGCCACCGCTCAAGATCGCCCGGACCCAACTCGTTGCCGCGCACCCCTTGGCGAGGGCGGCCGACACGAGGGTCTCGGTGAGCATGTCGCTACCGCTCCCACCGAGCTGCGTGGGCAGGCGCATCTGGAGCAGTCCCGCGTCGATCAGGTCGCTGATGGTCTCGTCCGGCAACCGCCGGGCGGTCTCGGCGGCAGCGGCCCTCTCGGCGAGAACCGGTACCAGCGCGTTGGCCGCCTCGATCAGCTGGGCTGGCTCGGTGGCAGGATCGTCGGGCTTTGCGATCGTCGTCTCAGTCATCTCTACGGACCGCCCTCGGTCGCTGTGGCCGAGGCCAACGAGACCTCGAGGTCGGTACCCCAATCCGCCATCGACCGGTAGGCAGGATCAGCGAGACATCGCGCCCTCGTCTCGGATTCGATCACCTCGTCGGGCTGGTTGAGGTCGAGGGGCACGTTGCCGGGCTGGGGTACGTACCAGGGCGTGTTGACGTAGGCCTCGACGGTGTTGCCCTCCGGGTCGTCGACGTAGGCCGACCAGGAGGTGCCGTGGTCGACGACGCGTTGGATGCCGACAGCGGCGGCCTCGAAGCGTCCGACCAGCGGCGCGCAGCGTCGACAGGTCGGGTAGCTGGAACGAGAGCTGGCAGACCGTGGAAGGCTGGTCGGGTGCTCGACCGGACGCGACGACGAGCTGGTGGTGCTGCGTCGGGTCCGCGCTCAGGAAGATGACCTCCCGTCCGAGGACCTCGCCGCGGTCGGTCTCTTTCAGTCCGAGGAAGGTGGTGTAGAAGCGCGACACCAGGTCGGCGTCGGTTGCGAAGATCCCCACGTGGCTGAGGACGGGACCTGCCGTTGCGGTGCCGGCCACGGACGTCACGGGCACACCTGCAAGAAGAACTCCATGTCGGGTTCGACCCACATCGGCCCGGCCATGATCTTCTCCATCGTCCATTGCTCGACGACGTGGTCGTCGTTGACGCGGTCCCCGTCGGACCAGAGCTCGTGGAGGCGTCCCCACGGGTCCGAGAAGTAGACGCCGACCTGCCCTCCGACGTAGTGGCGCATGGGTGCTCCCCACTGGCGGTACTTCCCGGTGCGGGCGAGGTAGGCCGCCCCCTCGAACACCTCGCTCCAGTTGTGGACCTCGTACGACACGTGGTGGAGCCCGGTCTGGTCGATCCGGGCCAGCTGGAGCGCGTGATGGTCGACGTAGCGCTCCCCGGCGGAGATGCGCAGGAACACGCCGTCGAGCTCGCCTTCAGGGGTCACGCCTTCGTCGGAGCGGGCAAGGCCGAGACCCTGCTCGTAGAAGGCCAGGGTCTCGTCGAAGGCCTCGGACTTCAGCACGGCGTGCCCGAACCGCTTGATGTGCGCCGGGTGGTCCGGCCCCCACGGGCCCCGACCGACCCGCCGTTCCGGCTCACCAGCGCTGTTGGTCAGCAGCTCGGGCACGTCGATGGGATCGTGCTCGGCCTGCCCGTAGACCACGTCGGCTCGGTAGCCGTTGGGATCGGTGAGCGTGACCCGTTGACCGCCGCCAGGCTCGTCGAGCTCGTGCACGGCACTGGCGCCCGGGCGGGCCGCGAGCCGCTCGAGACCTCCGGGTCGTCGACACCGAACGCGATGCCCAAGAACCGCGGATCGCCGAGCTCGGCGACGTAGAGGTGGTGCGAGGTGCCGGTCCCTCGCATGAACAGCTTGGTACCGGTTCGCTCGACCTTCACCATGCCGAAGGCGGTGAGGAACTCCTCCAACTCGCCCAGGTCAGGAGCAGCCAGGCGCGGATAGAGCATGTCTGCGACGACCACGTCTCGTTCACCGCTCATCGATCACACCGTTCGTCAGGACGCCGAGGCCGTCGATGGCGACCTCGACGGTGTCACCCGGCTTCATCCACAGCTGCGGGTCGCGAGCTGCGCCCACCCCGCCAGTCGTGCCCGTCGAGATGACGTCGCCGACCTTGAGGGGAAGGACGCCGGAGACGAAGGCGATCAGGTCTGCGACGTCGAACAGGAGGTCGCCGAGGTCCGCCCGCTGTACCTCTTCGCCGTTGAGATGAGTGGTTAGCGTGGTGCCACTTGCCGGCTGGAACTCGTCAGGGGTGACGAGCCAGGGCCCGAAGGAGCCAGACCTCTCGAAGTTCTTGCCCGGGAAGAACTGGATGGCCTTCGATTGGTAGTCGCGGACGGACCCGTCGTTGAGGCACGAGTAGCCGGCGACGTGGTCGAGGGCGTCGTCGCGGCTGATGTGCCGGCCGCCCTGTCCGATGACGACGGCCAGCTCGCCTTCGAAGTCGAGCTCGACCGACGCACGGGGTCGCACGAGAGGCTGTCCGGGACCGACGAGGCTGTCGGCGAAGCGCACGAACAGCATCGGGATCTCTGGGGGCGGGAAGCCCAGCTCCTCGAGGTGGCTCTTGTAGTTGAGACCGACGCAGATGATGCGGTCGGAATCCCAGATCGGCGGCGCGAGGACGACGTCCGAGAGCGCCACCACGGGAGCCGACTCGCGTTCGGCCGCGAAGTCGACCTTGGCCTCCAACGTGTGGCGGAGGCTGGCGATCCCCGTTGACCTTCCGGTATCGACGACCGAGTCGCCGTCGACGATCCCGTGTGAGCGGCGACCGTCGGCATCGAAGGACGCGAGCTTCATGGAACTCTCGACCCATCGAGGGGAAAGGAGCCGACGCGGTCGGCGGTGACGGTGCCGTGAACTCGCCACGAAGCTGGAGCCATCGAGAGCGGTCATCGGTCAGCCCTCGCCGAGGAACTCGAGGGCCAGGGCGTTGAACTGCGCGGGCGCCTCGTAGTGCGGCCAGTGACCGACGTCACCCACGCGGATGAGGCGGCTGTTCGGGATCGCGGCGAACATCGCCTGCACCACGGGCAGCATTCGATCCTCGATCTCGCAAAAACCGAGGACCGGCTGCTTCATGGCGCGGAGCTGCTCGCGGGTCAGTGAGTTCTCCTGGCGGGCGTCGTAGTCCGTCCACCAGTTGATGTTGTCGAAGGCAGCGAGAACGCCGGGCTGGCGGTTCACGTCGAACCTCGCGGCGATCATGTCGTCGGACAGGCGGCGACGATCGGGGATGAGATCGGTGAGGATCCTCTCGGCGGCCTCCCAGGAGGGCGCCTCGGCGATCTCGAAGCGGGCATCGGCCCCTCGCCGCCGAGGGCGGAACGGAGGTCCTTGAGCTCCCAGAGCTCGTACCAGGGGTCCTCGGGGTCGGGCTTCGGCCCGCCCCCCGGCGACAGCAGGATCAGCTTGCGGACGAGGTCGGGGTACAGACGAGCGGCCTGCAGGGCCGACCAGGAGCCCACCGACACGCCGATGATGTCGATCTGCGCAGCGCCGATCGTCTCGGCAAAGTCCTTGACGAACCCAGCGGTGTTGATCGCGTCGTAGGACGTGTCCGGCTTGTCGCTGTACCCACAGCCGGGGATGTCGATCGCCCAACAGTCGAACTGCTGGCCGAGCGGCCCCAGGTTCGCGGCGAACGTCTCGGCGTGACCCCCGGTCCCGGCCAGCATCACCACCTTCGGCGCATCGGGATCGCCGGACCGCAGGTAGCGGATGCTGACACCGTTGACGTCCAGCCATCCCTGCTGGAACGCGACGCCACGCAGGTAGGTCCAGATGCTGCGGAACTCGTCGGACGGCTCGTCGGCCGTGACCACTTCTTCGATCAGTTCGTCCATGGGGTCCTGATTCCTCTGTTGGCTCGTTGGGATGGGGTTTGAAGGTGTGGAACCCGGAGTCAGGGCGCGCGGGCCCAAGGGCTTGCCGGCGCCGTGTCCCCGGGGTACTGCGCTAGCCGGCTTCCTCGTGCACCTCGTCGGTCGACGACAACATGTCGAGCTCGCCGGCCAGAGCGCTGACCGCGCCGATCAGGTCACCGATGACCCGGCGGGCTTCCGCCTCGTCGCGAGCCTCGATCGCCCGGAGCAGTGTCCGGTACGTCTCCAGGGTCCCGGGGGTGGCTGCCTGCTCTGCCCAGCGCTCGTGCAGGTACTGAGAAGGGTCGACGGCCGCGTTGAACATCCGCTCGAAGGAGTTGACGAACAGCTCGCAGACGATCGAGTGCGCCCCCTGGACGATGACGCGCAGGAGGTTGCGCTCTGTGACGATCACCTCGTCGGTACTGCCCGACAGAGCGGACGCCCCCAGGGCGGCCATCGCCGCCCGCATCGATGCGAGATCGCTCTCGTCGGCCCGGGCGACCACGAGCGCCACCACACCGTCGAACATCAGGCGACCGACGTCTGTCACCGACGCGAGGACGTCTCGGTCGAGTTCGTCGGTCCCTGGCTTCCTCACCAGGAACGGCACGAGGTCGAGCGAAGCCGTCTCCCTGTAGGGCAGGACGTGAGCGCCGGCGCCTCGGCGCCGCTGGATGAGTCCCAGGAGTTCGAGCTCGTGAACCGCGGAGCGAAGGGTGTGGCGATCGACGTCGAACTGGTCGGAGAGCTCGCGCTCGGACGGCAGCCGTTCGCCTGCGGAGTAGTCACCCAAGAGGATCGCGGTGCGCAGCCGCGCGCAGCCCGGTCGCTCAGGTCTTCCTTCGCCAGAGGCGCATGGCGCCGTGGCTTTGGTGTATCGGCCATGATTCCCCCTATCTGGCGACTTTCGTGCTGCTGGTTGGATTATTCCACCAATTTGTCCAGACGGTCAAGCCCGGATGAAAATCCAGCCCAAACGCGTCGGCGCTACGAAGGAGTCATGGAGCCGTCGTGCCCGGTCCGGCAGACGGGCGAGGGCACCGCCCTTGATGCGGCGACCTCCATGGCGACCCCGAGCACTCCTGGACCGAGGTCTTGCACGAGCCGATGGTGGAGAAGGCGCGAGATGGCTTTGCAGACAGCCGCGACGACGTCGGGACCGTGTTCGACTGGCATGGGCGTCGGCGTCCGGAGGTAGGGCTCCCCCGGCCGCTGCCGCTCGTTCGGCCTGGAGGGCGCTGCCTGCCATGCCTCAACGGTCCGTCCGGATGGGGCGGGGATGGGGTACAGGGCGCGGACGGGTCCACATTACGGCCCATGACCCGCATGTGCCCTGGTCACAAGACTCCTCGACCGCACCCAGACCCGCTGAGCGCACCGAGCATCACCGAGTAGATGGCACGGCGCGTGGCACGAACGGCGAGGCAGTCGCCGGCCCGGGTGTGGTGGAGTAGGGGTCCGGGCCGTAGGCGACTCGCTGTGTGGTTGTCCTAAGTGACGTTCGTCGACTGACTTGGCGCGATCCGGTCGGAACCATCGCTTGGCCCTGCGTGTACGGCCTTACGACGAGCTCGATCAATCCTCGATGTTGGTCGACAACACCGAACGAACGCGGCCCCACCGCGAAAGTTCCCGATCAGCCAGAATCTCCCGGCGGAACAGCCTTCCAGGACACGAGCTCGTCGTCTTCGGCCTGAAGGACGCTACGGAACCAGGCCTCGGTGGTCGCGACGTGGACGAGGGCGGCTGCTTCGGCCAGTTGGGGGTCGCGGGCGCGGAAGGCGGACAGGATCGCGGCGTGCTCGGCGATGGTCCGCTCGGTGGCTCCGCCTTCGACGATGCCGCGCCAGGCTCGACCGCGGGTGGTGCGGCTGGACACACCGGTGAGCATCGACGCGAGGGTGGCGTTGCCTGCGGTCGCAGCGACGAGCTGATGGAACTCCTCGTCGATACTGCACCAGCTCCTCCTGCGATGCCGGCCGCAGACATCCGATGTAAGCACGCATCTAGCTCGGTCAGGGTGGCGTCGCTGATCGCGGGTCGCCGCCATCGCGGTCGCGGCGGGCTCGAGGATCCGCCGGACCTCCAGGAGCTCGAGCGTGAAGCCGCCCTGCAGGAGGTCGGCGGCCGCACCGATGCCGGCGAGCAGCAGTTCCGGCCGCAGGCTGGTGACGAACGTGCCGTCGCCGCGCCGGACGTCGAGCACACGTGCCGTCACCAGGGCGCGCACCGCTTCCCGGACGGTGCTGCGGCTCGTCCCGAGCGACTCGGCGAGCTCGGGTTCGGGGGGTAGCCGCTGGCCGGGGACCAGCTCGCCGGCGGCGATGAGGTGGCGGACCTTCTGGATCGCGGCCTCGGTCAACGGTGCGGCCATGCGTTCCTCCTCGTGCGATAGCCGAAATGCGGTCTAGACATCTGATGTTTGCGGGCGTACGTTACGCCAAAGTCGACGTCACACGGCGAGATGGTGACCGCATCCGGGGGGACGCAACCAGATGGGCGACGTGGCCAGCGCAGGCGGTGAGGCGGTGCCAGAGGTCGCTCACGCGCGTCCGGCGCCGACGGGAGCCAGCATCCGACGGTGACCGCCGCGGCTGGTCCGTCGACCGCCGCCGGTCGCCGGGCCATGCCGATGTCCGCGCGAGGAGCAGATCGGGCACTACCGCCTGCTCCGCGTCGCGCTCGCGGTGATCCGTCTGGGCCCGGTGCTCATCCTGGCTGGCCTCATCGTGGCGATGACGCTCGCGTCGCCCGTCTTCCTGACGACGGGCAACGTCGGCAACGTGCTCTCCCAGACGGCGGTGATCGCCGTGCTCGCGGTCGGCCAGCTGCTGGTCGATCCTGACCCGGGGCATCGACCTGTCGGTCGGCTCGAACGCTGGCGCTGGCCTCGGTCGTCGGCGCCATCGCCTTCGAGCACGGCCAGCAGGGGGTCGTCGTGATCCTCGTCATGCTGGCCACCGGTGCGGCCGTCGGCTTCGTCAACGGCGCCGTGTACGTGTGGGGACGGCTGCCACATCCGTTCATCATCACGCTGGCCACGCTGAGCATCGCCCGCGGCCTGGCCCTGCAGCTGTCGGGTGGGCAGCCCAAGCGGGGCATGCCGGCGGTCGTCAGGACGCATCGGCAACGGCTCCGATCGGGTGGGTGCCCGTACTCGGCGTTCCTGGTCGCCGGCCATCGCCGTGCTGGTGGCCGTCGTGCTGTCCCGGCTGGTGTGGGGGCGCTGGATCTACGCCGACCGGCGGCAACCCCGAAGCGGCCCGCCGCACCGGCATCCCGGTCCGGCCGGTGCTCATCTCGGTCTACGTGCTGTGCGGGCTGCTGGCCGGCGTGGCCGCGATCATCACCTCGGGGCGGCTCAACGCCGGGTCGCCGACGGCGGGCGAGCTGGCCGAGCTCGACTCGATCGCCGCGGTCATCATCGGTGGCGCCAGCTTCCTCGGCGGCCGGGGCAACGGTGGCCAACGCCCTCGTCGGCGCGCTGATGATCGGCGTGATCCGCAACGGGATGAACCTGCTGAACGTCGACGCGTTCCTGCAGCCCATCGTCATCGGCGTGGTCATCGTCCTGGCGGTGGAGTCCGACGTGCTGCGGGCTCGGCTCGAGGAGCGGCTTCCGGGTGCTCCAGGCGGCGCTGACATGACCGGCGGCGCTCGACCGTCCGCGGCGCGACCAAGCGGTTCGGCGCGGTGCTGGCGCTCGACGCGGTCGACCTCGAGGTGCAGCACGGCGAGGTGCTGGCGGTGCTCGGCGACAACGGCGCCGGCAAGTCGACGCTGATCAAGTGCATCAGCGGGGTGCACCGCCTCGACGCGGGCGAGATCGAGATCGACGGCGAGCCGGCCCACATCACCTCGCCGGCGGCGGCCCGCGCCCACGGCATCGAGACCGTGTACCAGGACCTCGCGCTGTTCGACAACCTCGACCCGGCGGCAAACTTCTACGCCGGCCGTGAGGACGCCGGACCCGCGCTGGCTGCCTCGCCCGCTGCGGGTGCTCCGCCGCCGAGCGCATGGCCGACGCCACGGTCGAGACTGCTCGAGCGCCTGCAGGTGTCACTTGCCCGACCGCTCGGCCGCCGTCGGCCTGATGTCGGGCGGGCAGCGCCAGGTGATCGCCGTCGCCCGGGCGGCCGCCTTCGCCTCGAAGGTCGTCATCCTCGACGAGCCGACCGCCGCCCTGGGCGTGCGCGAGTCGCGCCGCGTCCTCGACCTCATCCTCCGCCTGCGGGCGGAGGGTCACGCCGTGATCGTCATCTCCCACGCGATGGATCACGTGACCGAGGTGGCCGACCGGGCCGTCGTCATGCGACGCGGCCGCAAGGTCGGCGAGGAGATCCCCAGCCCCGACAGCCAGGAAAGGATCGTCGCGCTCATCGTCGGCACCTCTGGCTGAGCCCGCCGATCCAGCAAGCAACACGCACGTCGCGGACCGTCGCGGTCTGGCCTCGACGGCACGCGCCCGAGCGGCACTCGCCGCCGATCACAAGGAAGCAGGACGACCAATGAAGCGAAGGACCCGGATCGCACCGCTGCTGCTGTGCCTCACCCTCGGGCTGGCCGCCGTCGCCTGCGCGACGACGACTCGAGCACGGACGCGAGCGGCGACGACCGCCGGGGGCTCGGGCTCGGAGGAGCCGTGAAGATCGGCTTCATCACCAAGTTCCCGGTCGACTTCTACGACACCATGGTCGACGCCGCGAAGGCGTGGAACGAGGACCACCCCGAGGTCGAGGTGATCTTCGCCCAGGGCGAGAGCGGCACCGACGACGAGGGCGAGATCACCGCCATCGAGTCGATGATCACCCAGGGGGTGGACGCGATCGCGGTCACGCCGACCAGCCCGAACGTGCAGGACGCGCTCCAGGAGGCGGTCGACGCGGGCATCAAGGTCGATCCTCGTCGACAACGACATCCCCGACTGGGACGGCAAGACCTCGCTCGTCGCCACCGACAACCTGGCCGGCGGTGTGCTCGCCGGCGAGTTCATGGCCGGCGAGCTCGAGCCGGGCGACACCGTCGCCGTGCTCGAAGGCGTCGCCGGCGCGCCGTCGCTCGAGGACCGGGTCGACGGGTTCGTCGAAGGGCTCGGCGACGAGCTTCGAGATCGTGGCCTCGCTGCCGACCGACTGCGACCAGACCAAGGGCCTCGACGCCGCCCAGGACATCCTGACCGCCAACCCGGACGTGACCGCGATCTACGGCGCCTGCGGCCCGCCGATCATCGGCGGCCCTCGAGGCGATCGCGAGCGCCGGCAAGACCATCAAGGTCGTCGGCTTCGACGCCGGGCCGGACGAGGTGGCGGCCATCGTGGCCGGCGACCAGCTCGCCTCGGTGGCCCAGTTCCCCGCCCGCATGGGCGAGATGGGCGCGCAGGCGGCGCTCGACGCCGTCAACGGCGAGGACGTCGAGCCGGAACATCGACACCGGCACCGAGATGGTCACCGCGGACAACGCCTCCGAGTTCGGCGGCTGACGCGCACGGCCCCGACGGGGAGGTCACCGTCTCCTCCTCCCCGGGGGCCGCCGCCTCCACCCGACCATCAACCGGTCGTCCTGCGGACAAGGAATGTGATGACCCGCATCAGCGCTCTCGACGTCGTCGACGTCCGGTTCCCGACCTCCCTCGATCTCGACGGGTCGGACGCGATGAACCCCGAACCCGACTACTCCGCCGCCTACGTCGTGCTCCGGACCGACGATCCCCGGTCGACGGGCTGCTCGCTGCTCTTCACGACCGGGCGGGGCAACGACGTGGCCTGCGCTGCGGTGCGGGCGCTGGCGCCCTACGTCGTCGGGCGGGACGTGGCCGAGCTCGTCGCCGACGTCGGCGCGCTCGCCCGCGACGCTGACGTGGGACGGCCAGCTGCGCTGGCTCGGCCCCGAGAAGGGCGTCATGCACATGGCCATCGGCGCGGTCGTGAACGCCGCATGGGACCTGCGGGCCCGGCTCGACGGGCAACCGCTCTGGCGGGTCCTCGCTTCGCTGCTCGCCCGAGGAGATCGTCGCGCCAGATCGACTTCACCTACATCGACGACGCGCTGCACGCCCGTCGGACGCCCTCGCGCATGCTCGAGGCTCGGCGGACGGGCGCGCCGACGCGCACGGTCCGCGCTCGAGGCCGATGGGCTGCCCGCCTACACGACCTCGGCGGGCTGGCTGGGCTACGACGACGCCAAGGTGGAGCGCCTCGTGCGCGCAGTCGGTCGCCGAGGGCTTCACCATGCTGAAGCTGAAGGTCGGCGGCGACATCGAGTCCGATGTCCGGCGCCTGCAGGTCGCTCGCGTCGCCGCCGGGGAGGGGGCGCGCATCGCCCTCGACGCCAACCAGCGCTGGGGCGTCGACGAGGCCATCGAGCTGGATGGGCCGGCTCGCCGAGTTCGATCCGTACTGGATCGAGGAGCCCACCTCGCCCGACGACGTCCTCGGCCACCGCACCATCCGCGAGGCGGTGCGCCCGATCCGGGTCGCCACCGGCGAGCACGTGCAGAACCGGGTGATCTTCAAGCAGCTGCTCCAGGCCGAGGCGATCGACGTCGTGCAGATCGACGCCTGCCGGGTCGGCGGGGTCAACGAGAACCTCGCCATCCTCCTGCTGGCCGCGAAGTTCGGCGTGCCGGTCTGCCCGCACGCCGGCGGCGTGGGCCTGTGCGAGATGGTGCAGCACCTCGCCATGTTCGACTTCGTCGCCGTCAGCGGGACGCTCGGAGGGCCGCTGGATCGAGTACGTCGACCACCTGCACGAGCACTTCACCGACCCGGTCGTCGTCGAGGGCGGCCGCTACCGGGCCCCGTCGGCGCCAGGCGGCGGCGCCCGGCTGCGGGACGACTCGATCGCGCGAGTTCCGGTTCCCGGACGGGCCGGCCTGGGCCCGCCGGCTCGGCTCGTGACGTCTCGGATCGACGCTCATCACCATGTGTGGGACCTGGCCGTCCGCGACCAGCCGTGGATCACCGGCGACGGCCATGGCCCCGATCCGGCGCAGCTTCGGCATCGACGACCTCGTCGCCGAGGCCGCGGCCGCCGGCATCGACGCGACGGTCGTGGTGCAGACCGTGGCCGACGTCGCCGAGACCGAGGAGCTGCTCGACCTGGCCGCAGACGACGCCCCTGATCGCCGGCGTCGTCGGCTATGTGGACCTCGCCGCGCCGGACGTGGGCGAGCAACTCGACCGCCTGCGGGCGCGGCCGTCGGCGGCGACTGGCTGGTCGGGATCCGCAGCCCCGTGCAGGACGAGCCCGACCCGGACTGGCTGCTGCGCCCGACGGTCCTCGCCGGCCTCCGGGCGGTCGCCGAGCGCGGGACTCGTCTACGACCTGCTGATCCGGGCCGCACCAGCTCGAGGCCGCCCGTCGCGGCGGTCGCTCAGGTGCCCGAGGGCCGCTTCGTGCTCGACCACCTGGCCAAGCCCGCCATCGCGTCCGGCGGGTGGGAGCCCTGGGCGAGCGGGCATGGCCGCCCTCGCCGCATGCGAGAACGTGTCGGCCAAGCTCTCGGGGCTGGTCACCGAGGCCGAGCTGGAGCAGCTGGTCGCCGGACGACCTGCGGCCGTACGTCGACCACGCCGTGGCCGCTTCGGTCCCGACCGGCTGCTGTTCGGCTCCGACTGGCCGGTCTGCACCCTGGCGGCGACCTACGGCCGAGGTCGCGGCCGCGGCCAGAGAGCTCGTCGCCGGGCTCTCGACCACGCGAACGCGGCCGCGGTCATGGGCGGACACCGCCGCTGACCGTCTACGGGCTGGCCGGCCGCCGGGCCGCCGGCGGCCGACGATCGACCGGGCCCGTGAAGGTCGAGCTCGCCTACGGCGAGACCGGGCTCGTGATCGACGTCCCGGCCGACCGCACCGCCGTCGTCACCCCTCGCCAGCTCGACGCCGTGCCCGACGAGCGCCGCCGGCGTTGCGCGCCGCGCTGCGGCGACCCACGGCCGGCCCGCCGCTGCGCGACCGGGTGCAGCGCCGGCCAGACCGTGGCGATCTCGATGTGCGACGGCACCCGCCCGCAGCCGCGGCGGGCTGATGGTCCCGGCGCTGCTCGACGAGCTGGACGGCATCGTCGAGCCCGAGGACGTCGTGGTGCTCGTCGCCACCGGCACCCACCGGGGCAACACCGCCGCTGAGCTCGAGGCGATGCTGGGTGCCGACGTCGCTCGACCGGGTCCGGGTCGTCAACCACGACGCCCGCGACGCCGACGGCCTCGCGCTGGGTCGGGCGGCTCGCCGGTGACGTGCCCGTGTGGCTGCACCGCGCGTGGGTCGACGCCGACGTGCGGATCACGACGGGTTCGTCGAGCCGCACTTCTTCGCCGGGTTCAGCGGGGGCCCGAAGATGGTGGCTCCCGGGCTGGCCGGCCTCGAGACGGTGCTGGCGCTGCACGACGCCCGCCGCATCGGCGACCCGCGGGCCACGTGGGGCGTCACCGTCGGCAACCCGGTGCACGACGCCGTCCGCGCGATCGCCGCGGCCACGGGCGTCGACTTCGCCGTCGACGTGCTGCTCGACCGGCGGCAGCGCATCGTCGACGTGTTCGCCGGCGACCTCCTCGCCGAGCACGCCGCCGCCTGCCGCGCGGCGCGGCGCCTGGCCATGGCGCCGGTGCCCGCCGAGTTCGACGTCGTCGTCACCACCAACGCCGGCTTCCCGCTCGACCAGAACCTCTACCAGTGCGTGAAGGGCATGTCGGCCGGCGCCGCCGTTGTGCGCCCGGGCGGCTCGCTCGTCTGCGCCGCCGAGTGCCGCGACGGGTTCCCCGACCACGGCTCGTACCGGGAGGTGCTGGCTTCCGCAACCGCACCCCGGCGCGCTGCTGCGCGCCATCGAGGCCCGGCGAGACCGTGCCCGACCAGTGGCAGGTGCAGGTGCAGGCCCGCGTGCAGGCCCGCGCGCGGGTGCTGATCCACACGCAGCGGCCTCACCGCCGCCGAGCGTGGCCGGGGCCCACCTCGAGCCCACGGCCGATGTCACCGCCACCGTGCGCGACGAGCTCGCCCGGCTTCGGCCCCGGCGCCACCCTGTGCGTCCTGCCGGAGGGTCCGCAGACCATCCCCTACGTGGAGGCGACCATGAAGCTCGATGCGCATCGGTCCCGCCGGTGAGGAGCGGCCCGCCGTCCTGACCGACGACGGCACCGCCGCTCGACCTGTCGGGGACTGGTCGGCCGACATCGACGGCACGCTGCTCGCCAGCGGGCTGGACGCGGTCCGGGAGGCGGTGGCACGGGGCGACCTGCCGCCGCTGTCTCGGCCCGAGTCGGCGGCCCGGAGTCGGGCCCGCCGCTCGCCGGCATCGGCAAGGTCGTCTGCGTCGGGCTGAACTACGCCGACCACGCCGCCGAGACCGGCGCCGAGCTGCCGAGCCGAGCCGGTGCTGTTCCTCAAGGCCACCGACACGGTGGTCGGCCCGTACGACGAGGTGCTCGTGCCCCGCGACGCAGCGAGCGGACCGACTACGAGGTCGAGCTGGCCGTCGTCATCGGGCGGACCGCCCGCTACCTCGCCTCGCCCGACGACGCCGCCGCCGTGATCGCCGGGTACGCCATCTCCAACGACGTCTCCGAGCGCGAGTTCCAGCTCGAGCGCGGCGGCCAGTGGGACAAGGGCAAGAGCTGCGAGACGTTCAACCCGCTCGGCCCGTGGCTGGTCACCGCCGACGAGGTCCCCGACCCGCAGGCACTGGGCCTGCGGCTGCTGGGTCAACGGCGAGCTGCGCCAGGACGGCACGACCGCCGACATGGTCTTCGGCGTGCACCACCTCGTCTGGTACATCAGCCAGTTCATGGTGCTGCGCCCCGGTGACGTCATCAACACCGGGACCCCGGCCGGCGTCGCCCTCGGCCGGCCCGGCGGCGGCTACCTGCGGCCGGGCGACGTCGATGCGGCTGGAGATCGACGGCCTCGGGCCGGCAGCGCCAGACGGCCTGCGGGCAGCGGCATGACGCGGCGTCGGCGGCGAGCTCGACGGGCCTGCGGCTGCTGGTGACCGGCGGCGCCTCGGGCATCGGCCTCGCCGTGACGCGGCCGCCCTCGCCCGCGGCGCGCGCGTGGCGGTGCTCGACCTCGATCCGACCGACCGCCCCGGCCAGTGCTCGGCGGGTACCGGGCCGACGTCGCCGACGACGCGCTCGGTGCGCGCCGCCGTCGCGGCGGCGTGCACGACGCGATCGGCGGCCTCGACGTCCTGGTCAACAACGCCGGCATCGGCGCCCAGGGCACCGTCGAGGCCAACCCGCTCGACGAGTGGCGCCGGGTGTTCGACGTCAACGTGCTCGGCATGGTCCGCGTCAGCCGCGGCCGCGCTGCCCGCACCTGCGCCGGTCGCCGCGCGCCGCCGTCGTCAACACGTGCTCGATCGCGGCCACCGCCGGTCTGCCCGAGCGCGCCCTCTACAGCGCCAGCAAGGGCGCGGTGCTGTCGCTGACCCTGGCCATGGCCGCCGACCACCTCCGCGAGGGCATCCGGGTCAACTGCGTGAACCCCGGCACCACCGACACCCCGTGGGTCGGCCGCCTGCTCGACCGGGCCGCCGACCCCGCCGCCGAGCGCGCCGCCCTCGAGGCCCGCCAGCCGCACGGGACGGCTGGTGACGCGCCGACGAGGTCGCCGCCGCGGTCCTCTACCTCGCCGGCCCCTCGGCCGGGGCGACGACCGGCACCTCGCTCGCCGTCGACGGCGGCATGGCCGGCCTACGCCTCCGCTGACCGATCTCGACGAACGGTCCGCTGCCGAATGGCGCCCGCGTCACCGCCTGCTCGGCCGATCCCGCCTGTGAGGGAGTCGACCACATGTCGGTCCCGGTGGCGCTGATTCCGGCGACCGCCGTGAGGAGGCCGTAGCGCCCTCGTCCTCGGCCGCCAGGACCAGGAGGTCGTCCGGCAGGGTCTCCAGCCGGGCCTCCACCTCCAGCACCTCCCGGGCCACCGTCGGCCAGTCGGCGTCGTCCTCGCACAGGGCGGCCTCCAGGTCGGTGCGGATGCCGGCGACCGGGTTGCGCAGCTCATGGGACGCATCTGCGACGAACTGCCGTTGGCGGGTCACCGCCCCCTCGACGGCGGGACCTCGGCGAGGCGGCGGCCGGTCTCGAGCAAGACCACCACAGATGTTCTTAAGGTGCCGGTCGTAACCTCCATGGTGTCGGCGCTCCAGCGCCTAAACGCAGACTGGCGGACAAGGAGGAGCGCACCATGAAGCGCATCGTTCTCGCAGTGATCGCGTCGCTCACACTCTTGCTCAGCGCCGCCGCCGCATCCGCGGATCCCGACTTTGGCCCCGGTAACTCGTCCAAGGGACCGAATGACGGCGGCGCCAAGTGCCACCCGCCGGGCCAGACCGTGGAAGAGCCTGGCTGCAAGTAGCCAGCAACTCGAAAACGTGGTGGATGCCCCCGGCTCGTCATGTTGCGGCCGGGGGCCCCGGTCCGGGCCGACAACGGTCCCCACGATCTGCGCCATATCGGGAACTACCTGACGTCGCAGGGGCGAGCCTGCGGGACGTGATGGCCCGCATGGGGCACGCGAGCACCCGGGCGGCGCTGATCTACCAGCAACCGACCGCGACCGTGAGCGGAACATCGCTGCCGGGCTTTCGCGGCGATCACCCACGCCGTGGCCGACGCGAAACGGGCACGGAGGCCGATCACGGGGGGTGCGCCAGGCCACCCGGACGCGACGAGCGGCGAACCCTGTGAGCTGGTTCGCCGCTGCTGGCACCCCCAACGGGATTCGAACCCGTGTCGCCACCTTGAGAGGGTGGTGTCCTAGGCCACTAGACGATGGGGGCTGGGTGGACGGGACAGCATATCCGGCCCGGACGCCGGGTCGAAACCGCTACCTCACGCCCAGGGCCCGCCGACCCGCATGGTCTACTGGCCGGCGTGGGCACTGCACACTCGGCTGGCGCGTTGACCGAGGTGCTGGAGCTGGCGGGCTTCGTCGCCGCCCCCGAGGAGGCCGCCGAGCTGATCGATGCCGCCGCCGGCGACGCCCACCGGCTCGACGCCCTGGTGGCCCGACGTCTCACCGGCGAACCCCTGGCCTGGATCACCGGGCGGACCCGGTTCTGCGGGCTGGACCTGCGCGTCGACCCCGGCGTGTACGTGCCCCGATGGCAGACCGAGCTCGTGGCCCGCCGGGCTCTCGAACGGCTGCCACGGGAGGGCCTCGCCGTCGACCTGTGCACCGGGTGCGGGGCCATCGCCGCCGTGCTCGCAGCGGGTCGCCCCGGCGCGCGGGTCGTGGCCACGGACATCGACGAGCGGGCGGTCGCGTGCGCCCGCGCCAACGGCGTCGACGCCTACGCCGGCGACCTGTTCGACGCGCTGCCGCCCGATGTCCGGCGGCCGGGCGCGGTCGACCTGGTCGTCGCGGTCGTCCCCTACGTCCCGACGCCGGCGCTCCCCCTGCTCGCCCGCGACACGCTGGCGTTCGAGTCCGCCGCGGCGTACGACGGCGGGCCCGACGGGACGGACCTGCTGCGGCGGGTCGTCGCCGGGGCCCCGGCGGTGATGCGCCCGGGTGGGGCGCTCGTGCTCGAGCTCGGCGGCGACGAGGCGGACCTGCTCGTCGGCGACCTGGCCGCCGCCGGCTTCGCCGACGTCGCCGTCCTCACCGACGACGACGGCGACGTGCGTGGGATCGACGCCACGTCGTCGAGGTGAGGCCCGCCTGATTCCGAGGACGGCAACCCTTCTGGCGTCTCTGAGAGCGCGATGGCGCAGTGAGAGACGCCAGAAGGTGGGAGGACCCGCCCGGGTCCGGCGGCCCGCCGAGCGCCTACGCTGCGACGACCGACGCAGGGGAGGCGCCATGACCGCACGACCGGCCACCTACGACATCGACGGCCGCACGGTCACCATGCCCTGTGTGGTCCGTGACGCGTCGGCCGGCACGGCCATGTTCGACGTCGACGCGGCAGCGGCGCGTGCGCTCGTGCCCCAAGCGTTCGACCTCGTCGAGACGGCGCCGGGCCGGTGCCAGGCCGTGCTGGCCGTGATCGACTACCGGGACAACGACCTGGGCGACTACCTCGAGGTCGGCATCACGTTCTTCGTCACGCCGGCCGGCGGCTCGGCCGACGACGCCGGCACGTTCATCACCCGGTTGCCGGTGAACCAGTCCTTCACGTGCGAGGCCGGGCGGACCATCTGGGGGTTCCCCAAGACGGTCGAGGACATCGCCCTCGACTACCGCGACTCGTCGGTCACCTGCACCCTGCGGATGGACGACCAGCTCGTCCTGCGCGTGACGCTGCCCCGCGGCGGCGCCGACGACATGCCGCAGATGCCGATGACCACCTACACGCTGATCGACGGGGAGCCCCACGCCACCCCGTTCAGCCAGGGCGGGTCGGGCTCGCAGGTGCTGGTCGGCGGTGAGGGGGTGACGCTCGAGCTGGGGGACCACCCGGTGGCCAAGGAGCTGGCCTCGCTCGGCCTGCCGACGACGGCCGACATGTCGACGTGGACCGAGCACATGCAGGGCACGTTCGGGACCGCGGCCGCACTCCCCTAGCTCGGCCGCACCGCCACCGATTCTGGGTGCGCGGACGGCGGCGAGGCGGCCAACTCCGCGCCCAGAAAGGGCCGCACGCGGTGCAGCCAGCCGCCCGAACCGGTCACGGTTGCTCGGGCAGCGACCAGTCGATCGGCGTGCGCCCTGCCTCGACGAGGGCGGCGTTGGCCCGCGAGAACGGCCGGCTGCCGAAGAACCCGCTGGACGCCGACAGCGGCGACGGGTGCGGGGACTCGATGACGACGTGGCGGGTGGTGTCGATCAGCGCCTTCTTCTTCCGGGCCGAGGCCCCCCACAGGATGAACACCACCCGCTCGGGCTTGGTGTTCACGGCCTTGAGCACCTCGTCGGTGAACGTCTCCCACCCCTTGCCCTGGTGCGACGCGGCCTTGCCGGCACGCACGGTCAGCGAGGCGTTGAGCAGCAGCACGCCCTGACGGGCCCAGCTGTCGAGGCACCCATGGCGGGGCGGGGAGATGCCGAGGTCGGCCTCGAGCTCCTTGAAGATGTTCTGCAGCGACGGCGGCGGGGGGACGCCCGCCCGCACCGAGAAGCACAGCCCGTGCGCCTGGTTCGGGCCGTGGTACGGGTCCTGCCCCAGGATCACCGCCTTCACGTCGGCGAACGGCGTGAGGTGCAGCGCGGCGAAGACCTCGTCGGGCCCCGGGTAGACCGTGGCCCGGCCCCGCTCGGTGGCCACGAACTGCTGCAGCTCCGTCCAGTACGGCTTGGCGAACTCGCCCCGGAGGACCGGGTTCCAGTCGGTCTTCATCGCCGCCCATGGTGCCAGGGCGCAAACGTCCAAGCGCACCGAGCGGAGGAGGCGGCAGACTGCGCCGGATGGCGACCGAGCGACCCGAGCTGGTGAAGGTGCGCGACATCTGCCTGGCGCTGCCCGAGGTGTCCGAACGGCTCAGCCACGGGTCGCCCGCGTGGTTCGTCCGGGGGAAGAAGACGCTGACGATGTACCTCGACGACCACCACGGCGACGGCCGGCTGGCGATCTGGTGCCCCGCCGCTCCCGGGGTCCAGGAGGCGATGGTGGCCGAGGAGCCCGAGCGGTTCTTCCGCCCGCCCTACGTGGGGCCGAGCGGCTGGCTCGGCGTGCGGCTCGACGTCGACCCCGACTGGGACGAGATCGCGGGGATCATCGAGGACTCGTTCCGCAAGGTGGCCCCGAAGCGGCTGGTGGCCGAGCTCGACATCACGGGTTGACCGCGCTCGGCCCGGGGCCGAGACGCCCCATTGGCACGCGCCGAACCTGACGTGATGATGGACACATGCCGGTCCACCTCAACCACACCATCGTGCGATCCCGCGACAAGCACGAGTCCGCCACGTTCCTCAGCGAGATGCTCGGCGTGGCGGCCCCGGTGCCGTTCGGACCGTTCCTCGTGGTCGAGGTCGACAACGGCGTCTCGCTGGACTTCGACGAGGCCGACGGCGAGATCGTGCCCCAGCACTACGCCTTCCTGGTGACCGAGGACGAGTTCGACCAGATCCTCGGTCGGATCCAGGCCGCGGGCATCGACTTCTACGCCGACCCCGGCGGCTACCTGAAGGGCGAGATCAACCACCACGACGGGGGCCGAGGCGTGTACTGGCCCGACCCGAGCGGGCACTGGCTCGAGATCATCACCCGCCCCTACGGCAGCGGGGGCTGAGAGCCGTGCGCGGCCCCGACACCCACGCGGACGCCGGGATCGGGTCGGCGGCGGAACCGAGACTGCTCGTCGAGCGGGGCGCCGACGCCGTCGACCACCCGGGCGGAACCCTCGGAGCCCACCTCCGCCGGGTCGCGGCCCGCCTGGCCGACCACGGGGTCGACGAGACCACCCGCCGTGCCGGGCTGTGGCACGCCGCCTACGGCACCGACGGGTTCCCGACCGCGCTGGTCGGGCTCGACGAGCGTCGCCTCGTCGCGGACGCCATCGGCACCGAGGCCGAGTCGCAGGTCTACCTGTACGCGAGCTGCGACCGCTCGGCCACCTACCCCGGGCTCGGCGACCCGGTCGTCACCTTCACCGACCGCTTCTCGGGTGCAGCCGGCGGCATGCCGCGCCCGCACCTGCGCACGTTCGCCGCGGTGACCGTCGCCAACGAGCTCGACATCGTCGACCACCTCGCCCTCGAGCCCGGCCTCCGGCGCCAGCTGGCCGACCTCCTCGCACCGCTGCGCGACCTGCTCACACCGGCAGCCGCCGACGACCTGGCCGCCACGCTCGGGCCCTGAACGAGGGCCGCACAACGCAGAAGCCCCAGGCCTGTGACCTGGGGCTCTACCGCATCTCGATGGCTCGGGGGGGAGGACTCGAACCCCCAATGACTGGACCAGAACCAGTAGTGTTGCCGATTACACCACCCCCGAAGGCGGAGCCGACACCCTACCTGTCGTCGCCGTCCGATCGCACGTCGATCACGGGACCGTGGTGCCGTCGCCGGGCGGCTCGCCGTTCGACGGCTCGTCGTTCGAGATCGACTGGTCGATCTGGCCCTCGACCTGGGCATCGAGGTCGACCAGGCGGTCGAAGCCGATCAGCCGACCGAGCGCGACGGCCCCGGTCTCGCGGACGTACTCGGGCACCGATCCGCCGTCGTGGCTGGGCGACACCGAGGCGTTCAGGCCGAGCTCCTCGGCGATCGCCTGGACCCGCAGCGCGTGGTAGCCGTCGGTGACGAGCACGACGTCGGTCATCTCGCGATCGCGGAGGATGCGGGCCGCGGCCGCCAGCGACTCCCACGAGCTGCGCCCCTGCACCTCGAGGAGCAGGTCCTCGTCGGGAACGCCGTCCTCGCGCAGGTAGTCGGCGCTGGCCTGCGCCTCGGTGCACCGATCGCCCTCGCGCTTGCCTCCGGTGACGACGATGGTCGACGCCACGCCCTCGTCGTAGAGCCCACGTGCGTGGTCGAGCCGCTGCTCGAGCACCGGCGACGGCCGGCAGTCGTACTGCGCAGCTCCGAGCACGACGACGGCATCGGCCGACGACGCCCCGTCGTGCCGGCTGGCCACGACGACCTGCACCAACGTGATCAGGAGGTAGATCACCACCGCGGCCGCCACGGCCAAGGCGACGCGGAACACCCACCGCCACACCGGGAACCGGCGGCGCCGCGTCGACGATCGCGTGGCCGGAGGCGCAGCCTCGAGGTCGGTGCTCACAGCGCGGCGCGGGCCGCTCGCAAGCGGTCGAGGGTGCGCCCGCGCCCCAGGACCACGAGGGATTCGTACAGCGGCGGCCCCACGCCCCGCCCGGTGACCGCCACGCGCACCGGACCCTGGGCCTTGGCCATCTGCGGGTTGCCCTCGGCGTTCACGAACCCGGCGGCCGCCGCCGCGTCGAGGAGCGCCGCCTCGATGGCCGGTGCCTCCCAGTCGCACGCCTCGAGGCGCTCGACGGCCGCGTCGAGCATCACGGCGGCCCGGTCGCCGTGCTTGGCCACGTGCTTCTGCCACGAGGCGTCGTCGAACGTCACGGTGGCCTCGCGGAGGAAGTCGACCATCGGCTCGACCTCGGTGAGCAGGCGGACGCGGTCGCGCACCAGCTCGGCGAGCGGCCGCAGCACCGCCTCGGTGGCCTCGCCGTGGGTGAAGTACGGGCGGGACCGCTCGACGAACTCGTCGGCGTCGAGCGCCCGGATGTACTCGGCGTTGAAGTGCTGCAGCTTCTTCGTGTCGAAGAACGCCGGCGACGACGTGACGTCGTCGAGCCGGAAGAGGTCGACGATCTCGGCGAGCGGACGGATCTCGACGCCGTCCTTCGGGCCCCACCCGAGCGTGGCCAGGTAGTTGACCATGGCCTCGGGCAGGTAGCCCGCGGCCCGGAACTCGGCGACCGACACCGAGTCGCGCCGCTTGGAGAGCTTCTTGCGCTGCTCGTTGACGAGGACCGGCAGGTGGGCGAACACCGGGTGGTGGTCGAGCCCGAGCGCCTCGCCGATGAGCAGGTACTTGGGCGTGCCGTTGACGTGCTCCTCGCCCCGCACCACGTGGGTGATGCCCATGTCGGCGTCGTCGACGACGTTGGCCAGCAGGAAGGTCGGGATGCCGTTCGACCGCAGCAGCACGAAGTCCTCGAGCTTGGCGTTCTCGAACGTGACGGTGCCGCGCACGAGGTCGTCGAACGTCGTGCTGCCCTCGTCGGGCACCCGGAACCGCAACGCCGCGCCGCCACCCGGGCCCAGGTCCCGGTCGCGGCAGAAGCCGTCGTAGCCCGGCGGGCCGCCGCGGTCGCGGGCCCGCTGCTGGACCTGTTCGGCCGTGCAGTCGCACCAGTAGGCCCGGCCCGCCGCCAAGAGCTCGTCGGCGGCCTTGGTGTAGAGGTGGAGGCGGTCGCTCTGGTGGACGGGCTCACCGTCCCACGTCAGGCCGAGCCAGCGGATCTGCTCGAGGATGTCGTCGGTGAGCTCGGGGCGGTTGCGCTCGGTGTCGGTGTCCTCGATGCGCAGCACCATCTCGCCGCCCTCGCCGCGCGCCACCAGCCAGTTGAACAGCACCGTGCGGGCGCCGCCGACGTGCAGGTAGCCGGTCGGCGACGGCGCGAAGCGGAGGCGTGGTGCGGCGGCGGCCATCGGTCGCCAGGCTACCCGCGGGGTGTGACACGCTCGCCCGCGGCCCGGGCGGGCGCGTCTGTCAGTAACGGGCGCCGGACGTGTGCGGGACCGGCGGCGTCCCCTCGGGCTGGCCGTCGACGGCCTCGTCGGCAGCGGGGCGCGGGGCCGGTTCGGTGCCGCCTCCGGGTCGCGCCTCGGACGACGTGGCGGCGTGCTCGGCCTCGGACGTCGGGCCGACGGTCGACAGGCCGAGCTCGGTGCGCAGCTCGTCGAGGATCTCGTCGGTGCTGGCGAAGTCGACCTCGCGCTCGAGGTCGTCGAGCCCCACCTCGGCCGCCTCGGCCTCGGGTCCCGCCTCGTCTGCAGCGGCCAGCGCGGCACGCGCTTCGGCCTCGGCCCTCGCCAACAGGTCGGTGACCGGCACGGACAGCGCGGCGACGGTCTCGTCCACGAGGGTCTGGGTGCGGGCCGCCTTGCGTCCGCTCATCATCGGCAGCCGGGCCGCGGCCAGCGCCTGCAGGCGACCGATGTTCTCGCGGAGGGCGGCATCGAGGCGCTGGCGCTGCATGCCCGACGCGGCCGCCATCGCCTCGACGTCGGCGATCACGGCGCGCGGCATCACGCAGGCGCATGGCGAACACCTGGGCCGCTCCGGTCCACTTGGCGGCGTCGGCCCGCTGGCCCGCCCGGGCCGACTCGTTGGCCCGCCCGAGTGCCCGCTTGGCGAGCGTGCGAGCGTCCTCGGCCTCTGCGGCTGCCACCTCGAAGCGGTGGACCCCCTGGACGCGAGATGCGGCGAGCGCCGCGGCACGGGCGCGCAGCTCCTGATCGTGGGCGCGGGCCGCGGCCACGGCGTCCTCGATCTCGCGCTTGGCGTCGGCCGGATGGACGGGCGCGCCGTTCGGCGGCCCGGTCGGCGGGTTCCACGATTCAGACACCGGTCACCCCTCGGGAGATCAGGTGTGCGGGACAGCCCGCACAGCAGTGACACAGGGTGACAGTGATTGTACGTACCGCAGCACCCGCGCCAAGGGTCCCCCGCGACTGGCCCACGCAGACGCGGGGCGCGACGTCATCGGCGAGCTCGTCCACGAGGGCCACCCTACGGGCCGCGCCCGTGAGGATTCCGCTCCGCGTCCCCGGAGCCGGTTCCCGGACGGCCGGCCCCTCAGATCGACAGGAGGCTGCGCCAGTCGACGCGATGGGCGTCGGCCACCTGTGGCGGGGTCATGCGGAGCACGTCCTCGGCCACGAGATCGACGATGCGGCGCTGCTCGGGATAGTGGTGCGGGTTCGCCACCTCGGCGAACAGCGGCTGGCGGTAGGCGATGAGGCTGGGGGCCGCGTCGCCCAGGAAGCCCCACACCGTGAGCGCCACGGTCAGGTCGTGCAGCACGGGCGCCCGCCCGAACAACGACGCCCGCTTGAGGGCCACGGCGACGCACCCGGCGATGGCGTCGCGCTCGCTCTCGTCGGAGGCGAGCTGGAGCTGGCCGTGGTACCGCCGCGCCAGGACGTAGATGTAGCCCTGGTCGGGCCCGGGAGAACCGAGGCGGGCGGCCCGCTCGAAGCCGTCGACGGTGGTCTCGTCGCCCGGCCGGTCGGGACGCCACTGGCCGGCACGGCGCGGCGGCGACTCGTAGCTGCGCACGTGCTCGATCGCCGGCTGCGGGACGTACTCGGGGGCGGCCACGGCGGCGAGGATACGCCCCTGGTCACACTGGGGACGAACCGTCGGGCGCCGGCAGCCGCACGAGGGATTTCCACAGCAGGTTCGGGGGTCCTGACCCCCGAACCTGCTGTGGAAACGTGGGCTCAGGCCGGGTCGGAGGCGTGGAGGATGCCGTAGACCAGCGAGTCGACGAGCGCCTGCCAGGACGCCTCGATGATGTTGCTGTCGACCCCCACCGTCGACCAGGTGCGGTCACCGTCGGTCGAGTCGATGAGCACGCGGACCACGGCGCCCGTGGCCGCCGCCCCCTCGAGCACCCGGACGCGGAAGTCGGTGAGGTGGATGCGGCCCAGCTCGGGATAGCGCTGGTTCAGCACCTGGCGCAGCGCGGCGTCGAGCGCGTTGACCGGGCCGTTGCCCTCGCCGATGGCCGCGTAGCGCTCGTCCCCCACCCACACCTTGACCGACGCCTCGGTGTCGACGATCGACTCGCCGTCCTCGATCGGGGCGCCACCCCGCATCGAGTTCCGGTGGTAGGTGGTGACGCGATAGCCCTCGAGCCGGAAGTACGGCTGCTCCCAGCCGCCCGCCTCGCGCATGAGCAGCTCGAGCGAGGCGTCGGCCGCCTCGAACTGGTAGCCCTCGGCCTCGAGGTGCTTCAGCCGCTCGGACAGGTCGGCCGCGGCCCGGTCGTCGAGGTCGACGCCGAACTCGCGCGCCTTGAGCGACATCCCGGCCCGGCCGCCGAGGTCGGACACGAGCACGCGGGTGTGGTTGCCCACGACCGTCGGGTCGACGTGCTCGTAGCTGGCCCCGCCCACCTTGCCGAGGGCGGACGTGTGCAGGCCGCCCTTGTGGGCGAACGCCGAGGCGCCGACGTACGGGTCGGCGGCATGGGGCGGGAGGTTGACGAGCTCGGCCACGTGGCGGCTGACCGCGGTGAGGCGCTCGATGCGCCCCTCGGGCAGGCACCTGATGCCCATCTTGAGCTGCAGGTCGGGTACCACCGTCATGAGGTTGGCGTTGCCGGTGCGCTCGCCGTAGCCGTTGACGGTGCCCTGCACGTGCGTGACACCCGAGACCACGGCGGCGACCGAGTTGGCGACGGCGCAGCCGCTGTCGTTCTGCGTGTGGATGCCGAGCTGCTGTTCCGGCCCGAAGTAGGCCCCGACCTCGGCGACGATGCGCTGGACCTCGTGGGGCAGCGAGCCGCCGTTGGTGTCGCACAGCACGAGCACCTCGGCGCCCTCGACCGCCGCGGCCTCGAGCACCCGGAGCGAGAACTCGGGATCGGCCTTGTAGCCGTCGAAGAAGTGCTCGGCGTCGAAGAACACCCGCTGGCCCGCAGCCCGCAGGAAGCGGACCGAGTCGGACACCATGGCCACGCCCTCGTCGAGCGTCGTCCCGAGCGCCTCGGTGACGTGGAACGCCGAGCCCTTGCCGACGATGCACGAGGTCGACACGCCCGACTCGACCAGCGCGGCCAGCGTCGGGTCGACGTCCACCTTGCCGAGGGGCCGGCGGGTCGAGCCGAACGCCACCAGCGTCGCCGTCTCGAGCGTCAGCTCGGTGACCGCTCGGCGGAAGAACTCGGCGTCGCGCGGGTTGGCCAGCGGGTAACCGCCCTCGATCCACCGGACGCCGAGCCAGTCGAGCTGCTCCGCCACCCGCAGCTTGTCGTCGACCGTGAGCGAGATGCCCTCGAACTGGGCCCCGTCGCGCAGCGTCGTGTCGAAGACGTCGACCGCCGTCGGTACCACGGGGGTCGGCCCCCCGCCGGACACCCGGTCACCCGACATGCTCGACCCAGTCCTTGTACTGGTCGACCTCGCCGCGCACGACCCGGTGGTACTCCTCGCCGATGGCGAGCGTCATGGGACCCGGGCACGGGATCTCACGGTCGTCGACCGACCGCACGGACGAGACCTCGGCCGCGGTGCCGCACACGAACATCTCCTCGGCGATGTAGAGGTCACTGCGCGACAGCTCGCCGAGCCCGATGTCGAAGCCCAGGTCGCGGGCGATGGCCATGACCGTGCTCTGGGTGATGCCCTCGAGCGCCCCGGCCGAGAGCGGCGGGCTGAGCAGCTTGCCGTGGCGGGCGGCGAAGATGTTCTCGCCGGTGCACTCGGACACCATGCCGGCCCCGTTCAGCATGATCGCCTCGTCGTACCCCGCCTTCAGGGCCTCGACCTTGGCCAGCGAGCTGTTGACGTAGTTGCCGGTGGTCTTGGCCGCCGGGGGCATCGAGTTGTGGTCGTGCCGGGTCCACGTCGAGATCTTCATGCGCACGCCCTTGGTGAGGGCGTCGTCGCCCAGGTAGGCGCCCCACGGCCAGCAGGCCACGGCCACGTCGGTCGAGCAGGGCAGCGTGTTGAGGCCCATCTCGCCGTAGCCGTAGTACGCGATCGGCCGGATGTAGCACGAGGGCAGTCCGGTCGACCGGACCGTGTCCTTCACCGCCTGCACCATCTCCTCGACCGAGTACGGCAGCGGCATCATCAGGATCTGCGCCGAGGCCTCGAAGCGCTTCATGTGGTCGGTGAGGCGGAACACCGCGGGGCCGTCGGCGGTCTCGTAGGCGCGGATGCCCTCGAACACCCCCATCCCGTAGTGGAGCGAGTGGGTGAGGATGTGGATGTTCGCCTCGTCCCAGGGGATCAGCTCGCCGTTGAACCAGATCTGCGGAGTGGGCGTGATGGGCATGTCGGTGGGTTCCCCTCGTGAAGGTGTGGGTGGAGGTCGTGCTGGAGGATCAGACCCGGGCGGCGAGGGCGTCGCCGATCTCGGGGGTGGAGCCGGCCTGGGCCGACGGGTCGGCGCAGGCCTTGCGGATGCGGGCGGCGGCGTCGGCCTCGCCCAGGAAGTCGAGCATCATCGCCGCGGAGAGCACGGCGGCGGTGGGGTTGGCCTTGGCCTGACCGGCGATGTCGGGGGCCGAGCCGTGCACGGGCTCGAACATCGACGGGCCGGTGCGGGCCGGGTTGAGGTTGCCGGAGGCGGCGAACCCGATCCCCCCGGATACCGCGCCGCCGAGGTCGGTCAGGATGTCGCCGAACAGGTTGTCGGTGACGACGACGTCGTAGCGCTGGGGATCGGACACGAAGTAGATGCACGCGGCGTCGACGTGGTTGTAGGCCGTGCCGACGTCGGGGTGGTCGCCACCCACGGCGTTGAACGTCCGCTCCCACAGGTCGCCGGCGAAGGTGAGCACATTGGTCTTGTGCACCAGGGTGAGGTGCTTGCGGGAGCGGGCCTCGGCCAGGTCGAAGGCGTAGCGGACGGCCCGCTCGACACCCATCCGGGTGTTCACCGAGCCCTGGGTCGCCACCTCGTGCGGCGTCCCCTTCCGCAGCACGCCGCCCTCCCCCACGTACGGGCCCTCGGTGTTCTCGCGGATCACGATCATGTCGATGCCCTTGTCGGCGTCGACGAAGGGTCGCTGGTTGATGTAGAGGTCGAGCTCGAAGCGCATCTTCAGCAGCAGGCCGCGCTCGATCACGCCGGGCGGCACCTCGGGCGTGCCCACGGCGCCGACCAGCAGGGCGTCGAAGCCCCGCCAGTCGTCGAGCACGCTGTCGGGGAGGATCGTGCCGTCGCGCAGGTAGCGGGCGCCGCCCAGGTCGTAGTCGACCGTGTCGAGCTCGACGCCGGCGGCACGCACGACCTTGAGGGCCTCGGCCGTGACCTCGGGCCCGATGCCGTCGCCGCCGATGACTGCGATCTTGTGGCTCACTGCGTCTCCGTCAACTCGTGGGTGCGGCCGGGGCCGCCCGTGGCGAGGGGCAAACGCCCCGAGAAACAAGAAACCGCCCACCGAAGTGGACGGTCGTCAGCGGACATCGGGGGTTGCCGATGTCCGCTACTGGATGATGATTACCGGGGTGCACGGGCGGTTCATCGCCCGCAAGTGTCCACCGCCGCGCTCGGCGACGTCAACTGAGCTTCTGGCCCGCACCGGCACCCCGCCGAGCACGGCACCCGCGGGGACCTCTCGACAATCGCGGGCCACGCTGTCACGGTGCACCCCATGAGGGGATCGAGTTGGGTCGGGGTGCTGGGTGTCGTGTCCTCGGTGGGGATCCTCGCCGCCGGTCCGGGGGTCGACGCCGCGCCCGCCGCGCCGGCGGCGGCGCCCGCCCGGACGGTGACGTTCGACGTCCCGGGCGTGCACACGTGGGCGGTGCCCGCGGGGGTCGGCTACGCCACGATCGACGCCTACGGCGCGGGCGGCGGCGGCACCGACCCGGGCCTGGGGGCCCGTGTCCGGGCCACCGTGGCCGTGACGAAGGGCCAGACGTTCACCGTGGTCGTCGCCGGTGAGGGCGGCGACCCCGTGGGCCAGACGCCGGGCGCGGGCGGGATCGGCGGCGGCGGTGCCGGTGGTGCCGGCGGCGCCGGGCTCGGCGAGTTCCTGAGCGCCGGGCCGGCGGCGGGCGGGGGCGGGGGCGCCTCCGACGTGCGCACGGGCGCGGCCGACGAGACCGGCCTCGACTCCCGCCTCCTCGTGGCGGCCGGCGGCGGGGGCGCCGGGGATGCGGGCGGCGGAGACGGGGGCTCCACGGGCGCTGCCGGGAGCCGACGGCGCCATCGTCTACGACTTCGAGGTCTTCCCTCCCTTCGTGGTGGCAGGCGGCGCGGCCGCCGGTGGCGCCCCGGGCGTCGGCGCACCGGGAGCGAACGGATCGGCGGCGCGCCTCGAGTTCGTCGCCGGCCGCCCGGTCGGCTCCTTCCGGGGCGCGGGCGGAGGCGGCGGCGGAGGCGGCCTCCTCGGTGGTGGCGGCGGTGGCTCGTCCACCAACGGCCAGGCAGGAGGGCTGATCCGGTGGACCGGGACGTCGTCGGGCGGCGGGGGCGGGTCGAGCCTCGTGCCCGACGGGCCCGACTGCCCGGTCCTGGTCGAGGACGGCGTCCGCGCCGGCGACGGGCTGGTCGTCATCACGTTCCACAAGGGTGCGGCACCCCACACCATCTGCGACTGAGCTCCGACCGGTCGGGCCGCGGCCGGCGTTACTCTGTAGGGCTTATGGCACAGACCCACCACCTCTCGCAGGCTGCGTACGATCGGCTCGAGGCCGAGCACGACGACCTGACGACGCGCGGCCGGGTCGACATCGCGCGCAAGATCGAGACCGCCCGCGAGCTGGGCGATCTGTCCGAGAACGGCGATTACCACGCGGCCAAGGAAGAGCAGGGAAAGATGGAGGGGCGCATCGCGCAGCTCGCCTTCATGCTCGAGAACGCCGTGATCGTCGAGGCCGAGGGCGGCGATGTGGTGTCGCACGGCTCGGTCGTCGCCATCCGCTACGAGGGCGACGACGAGGTCGAGCGCTACCTGGTCGGCTCCATCGAGGAGCGCCACGACGACCTCGACGTCATCAGCCCGTCCTCCCCGCTCGGCTCCGCCCTGATCGGCTCGGCTCCGGGGGACGCAGTGTCGTTCACGGCCCCCACGGGCGCCGAGCTCCAGGTCGAGGTCGTCTCGGTCGACTGACGCGGTCGCGGTCGCGCTCGGCGCCGCTCGGCCCTAGCGTCGTGGGCATGACCGCGGCCGACTCCTCCTCGTCCGACCACCGCCCGCTCGGCGCCTCGGGACTCGTCGTGTCCCGTGTCGGGCTCGGGTGCAACAACTTCGGCCGGCGCGTCGGGCTCGACGACGCCCGCGCCGTCGTCGACGCCGCCCTCGACGAGGGCATCACGCTGTTCGACACGTCGGACAGCTACGGCGACTCCGAGGAGATCCTCGGCGCGCTGCTCGAGGGCCGCCGCGACCAGGTGCTCCTCGCCACCAAGTTCGGCTCGGACCTGCGCGGGGCCAACGGGCCCGACTGGGGCGCCCGCGGTTCGCGGCGCTACATCCGCCGGGCGGTCGAGCGGTCGCTGCGGCGGCTGCGCACCGAGTGGATCGACCTCTACCAGCTGCACTTCCCGGATCCCGTCACGCCGATGGACGAGACGCTGGCCGCGCTGACCGAGCTCGTGCACGAGGGGAAGGTCCGCTACGTCGGCTCGTCGAACCTCGCCGGCTGGCAGGTGGCCGACGCCGAGTGGCTGAGCCGCACCCGCGGCCACGAGCGGTTCGTCAGCGCGCAGAACCACTACAGCCTGCTCGACCGGCAGGTCGAGGCCGAGGTGGTGCCGGCGTGCCTCGAGTACGGGGTCGGCATCCTGCCGTACTTCCCGCTGGCCAGCGGCCTGCTGACCGGGAAGTACCGCCGCGGCGAGCCCGCGCCCGACGGCACCCGCCTGGCCGGCGCCCGCTTCGCCGGGCAGATGACCGACGAGCGCTTCGACGTCGTCGAGGCGCTCGAGGCCTTCGCCGCCGAGCGGTCGGTCTCGCTGCTCGACGTGGCGATCGGCGGGCTGGCGGCCCAGCCCGCGGTGGCCTCGGTCATCGCCGGCGCCACGTCGCCCGATCAGGTCAAGGCCAACGTCGCCGCCGGGCGCTGGCGGCCCACCGCCGACGACCTCGCCGCCCTCGACGCGGTCGCCCCGCCGTCACGGCCGGGCTGACCCGCCCCCACGGCCCGCGCGCCCGCCCGCTCGTGTTTCGGGTGCGGACCTGGTCGATCGGCAACCAGATCGGCACCCAGGTTTCGTCGATCGACGCGTGCGGACGGGGGTTACGTGCCGTCCTCGTGCTCGGCGATGTAGTCGTCCGCGTCCTTGTCGACGCCCTCGACGTCGGACTCGCCGCCGTGGCGGGCCCGGAAGCGGATCCACTCGAGGCCCAGGTCGTACCGCTCGTCGAGCGGCACCGTGAGGCGGAAGTCGGACAGCGCCTCGCGCTCCTCCTCGGCGATGTGCTTGCTGTTCTCGGTGCGCGCCCGGCCGACGGCCTCCCACCAGGCGTCGGACCCGACCTCGCGCTCGGCCGCGTCGCGCACCCCCTGGCGGATCTTGTTGTGGTCGTCGATGGCGTCCTCGGTCTCGTCCTCGGCCCGGGGCCGCAGGCCGTACTCGAGCAGCTTGGGGTAGAACACGACCTCCTCGGCCTCGGCGTGGAGGTCGAGGAGGTCGCCCAGCGGCTCCCAGGCGGCCCGGATGGCGGCGGCGTCGCCGCTGGCCTGGGCGTCGTCGAGGTCGGCGAACCGGCGGCGCAGCGTCTCGTGGTCGTCGAGGATGAGGCGGGTCACGTCGGGCACGACGTCATCCCTACCCTCGACCGCCCCGCCCTACCTCCGGAGCGCCGGGAGGACGGACGCGCCGTACGCCTCGAGGGTCTCGTCCATGGCGTCGTGCTGGAGGTAGACGGCGAACTGGTCGACGCCGAGGGCCTCGAGCTCGGCCAGGCGCTCGAGCTGGGTCTCGACCGGCCCGAGGATGCAGAAGCGGTCGACGATCTCGTCGGGCACGAACTCGGTGTGGACGTTGCCGGCCCGGCCGTGCTCGGCGTAGTCGTAGCCCTTGCGGCCCTCGATGTAGTCGGTGAGGGCGCGGGGCACGCCGGCGCCGTCGGTGCCGTAGCGGGACACGATGTCCGCGACGTGGTTGCCGACCATGCCGCCGAACCACCGGCACTGGTCGCGCATGTGCGCCATGTCGTCGCCGACGTAGGCAGGCGCAGCCACGCAGATCGTCAGCTCGTCGGGATCGCGCCCCGCGCCCTCGGCGGCCTCGCGCACGGCACCGACCATCCACGCGGTGACGTCGGGGTCGGCGAGCTGGAGGATGAAGCCGTCGGCCACCTGCCCGCACAGCGCCAACGCCTTGGGCCCGTAGGCCGCCATCCACACCTCGAACGACGGCGTGCCCGGCCACCACGGGAAGCCGATCGTGGTGTCGCCGTACGCGACCTCCCCGCCCCGCACGAGGCCGCGGATGACCTCGATCGCCGTGCCGATCTCGGCCAGGTTGACCGGGCGGTCGCCCTGGTAGCGGCGGGCCGAGTCGCCCCGCCCGATGCCGCACACCGTGCGGGGGCCGAACATCTCGTCGAGCGTGGCGAACAGCGAGGCGGTGACCGTCCAGTCGCGGGTGCCGGGGTTGGTGACCATCGGCCCGACGGTGACGTGCTCGGTCCGGCCGAGGATCTGGCTGTAGATGACGTAGGGCTCCTGCCACAGCACGTGCGAGTCGAACGTCCACACGTGGCTGAACCCCAGCTCGTCGGCCCGCACCGCCTGGTTGACGACGTCGAGGGCGGGCGGGTTGGTCTGCAGGACGACGCCGATGTCGAGGGCCATCGGCTCTCGGCCCTACAGCAGGTACTGCGACAGGCCGCGGCGCAGGTACTGCCCGTGCCCCTTCACGCCCACGTACTCGTCGGCGTCGATCACCACCCGGCCCCGGCTCAGCACCGTGCTGACCTTCCCCTCGATCTTCGTGCCCTCGTAGGCCGAGTGGTCGAGGTTCATGTGGTGCGTCTCGACGCTGATCTCGGTGGTGGCCCGCGGGTCGTACACCACGATGTCGGCGTCGGACCCGGGGGCGATGGCGCCCTTCTGCGGGTAGAGGCCGAACATCCGGGCGGGCGTGGCGCACGCCACCTCCACCCACCGGGGCAGCGTGAGGTGCCCCTCGACGACGCCCTGATAGAGCAGGTCCATGCGGTGCTCGACGGTGCCGATGCCGTTGGGGATCTTCGAGAAGTCGCCGATGCCCAGCTCCTTCTGCTCCTTGAAGCAGAACGGGCAGTGGTCGGTCGACACCACCTGCAGGTCGTTGGTGCGCAGGAAGCGCCAGAGGTCTTCCTGGTGGTGCTCGTGCTTCGAGCGCAGCGGCGTGGAGCAGGCGTACTTGGCGCCCTCGAAGCCCGGCGCGCCGAGGTGGTCCTCGAGCGTCAGGTACAGGTACTGCGGGCACGTCTCGCCGAAGACGTTGCCCCCGGCGTCGCGGGCCTCGGCCACCCGCTCGACGGCCTCGCGCGCCGACATGTGGACGATGTAGACGGGGCACCCGGCGACCTGGGCGAGCTTGATCGACCGGAAGGTCGCCTCCTCCTCCATGGCGACCGGGCGGGTGAGGCCGTGGTTGATCGGATCGGTCTCGCCGCGGGCCAGCGCCTGCTGCACCAGCACGTCGATGGCGATGCCGTTCTCGGCGTGCATCATCACCAGCGAGCCGTTCGACGACGCCTTCTGCATCGCCTGCAGGACCTTGCCGTCGTCGCTGTAGAACACGCCCGGGTAGGCCATGAACAGCTTGAAGCTGGTGATGCCCTCGCGCTCGACGAGGTTGTCCATGGCGGCCAGCGAGTCGTCGTCGACCCCGCCCAGGATCATGTGGAAGCCGTAGTCGATGGCGCACTCGCCCTCGGCCTTGGCGTGCCAGGCCTCGAGCCCGTCCATGACCCGTTCGCCGGTGCGCTGGACGGCGAAGTCGATGATGGTCGTCGTGCCGCCCCAGGCCGCCGCCCGCGTGCCGGTCTCGAACGTGTCGGAGGCGTTGGTGCCGCCGAACGGCAGCTCCATGTGCGTGTGGACGTCGACGCCGCCGGGCAGCACGTACATGCCGGTGGCGTCGATGCGCCTGTCGGCCGTGGCGGCCGCGGTCTCGACCAGCGCCGAGCCGGGTGGCACGAGCGCGGCGATCGTCTCGCCCTCCACGATGACGTCCATCGGGGTGGCGCCCTCGGGCGACACCACGGTGCCCCCGGTGATCAGAGTTGTCATGGCGCGGGTCCTCTCCTGCCTCGGGGCTCAGGCCTCGGTGATCGAGCCGTACATGTCGGGTCGGCGGTCCCGGTAGAACTGCCACTGCTCGCGGGTCTCGGCCAGCACGCCCATGTCGAGGTCGCGCACGATCAGCTCGTCCGCGCCGTCCGAGGCCGCCTCGCCGACGAGCTGGGCCCGCGGGTCGACGAAGTAGCTCGACCCGTAGAAGTCGTTGTCGCCCAGGTCCTCGACCCCCACCCGGTTGATCGCCCCGACGAAGTACTCGTTGGCGACGGCCGCGGCCGGCTGCTCGAGGTTCCACAGGTACATCGACAGGCCCCGGCTGGTGGCCGACGGGTTGAAGACGATGCGTGCGCCCCCGAGGCCGAGGGCGCGCCATCCCTCGGGGAAATGGCGGTCGTAGCAGATGTAGACGCCCACCGGCCCGACCGCGGTGTCGAACACCGGGTACCCGAGGTTGCCGGGTCGGAAGTAGAACTTCTCCCAGAAGCCTTTGACCTGGGGGATGTGGGTCTTGCGGTACTTGCCCAGGTAGGTGCCGTCGGCGTCGACGACCGCCGCGGTGTTGTAGAGGACGCCGGGCTGCTCCTGCTCGTAGACCGGAAGCACCATCACCATCCCGGTCTCGGCCGCGATGGCCTGGAACCGTTCGACCGTGGGGCCCGGCACCGACTCGGCGTACTCGTAGTAGGCCGCGTCCTGCACCTGGCAGAAGTACGGCCCGTAGAACAGCTCCTGGAAGCACATGACCTGCACGCCCTGGGAGGCCGCCGTGCGGGCGTGCTCCTCGTGGACCTTGATCATCGACTCCTTGTCACCGGTCCACGACGCCTGGACCAGCGCGGACCTCACGATGTCGGCCATGTCACCTCTCCTGGTCACGAGTGCCACCGACCCACCTGCCTAGAGCACATGTGTTTCGGTCATGTGTCGCGCCGGCGGCCCGGTGGGTGCGATCGTGCGACAACAGTCGCGCCGCTCGGCGTGACGCGCCACCGCGGACCTCGTGGCGATGACTCCGCTCGTCTGCCATCGTCGTAGGCGTATGCGCATCGTGATCAACGAGTTCATCAGCCTCGACGGCGTCGTGCAGGCACCCGGCGGCCGCGAGGAGGACACCGACGGCGGCTTCGAGCACGGCGGCTGGTCGATGCCGTTCTTCGACCCCGAGGTCATGGGGTCGTCGTTCGACGAGATGGTCCAGACCACCGATGCGCTGCTCTACGGCCGGCGCACGTGGCGGGTCATGGCCGACGCCTGGCCGCGCCGGGTGGGCGACCCGTTCGCCGACTGGATCAACGGTGTGCAGAAGTACGTCGTGTCCGACACGCTGACCGACGCCGACCTCGACTGGCAGCCGACGACCATCATCCCCGGGGCGGGCGTGGTCGAGGCGGTGGCCGACCTGCGCAGCCGGCCGGGCGGGAGCGTGGCGGTGCTCGGCAGTGCCCAGCTGGTCCGCACGCTGCTCGAGAACGACCTCGTCGACGAGCTGGCGCTCATGATCGAACCGATCGTGCTGGGCGGGGGCAAGACGATCTACCCGAGCGACGGCCTCGCCCGGACCTTCGAGCTGACCTCGACGAAGACCGCCGGCACCGGGGTCCACGTCACCCGGTACCAGCGCGTGACCGGCTGACCACGGGCGCCGACGGGGTCCACCGGTCGCCCGGCCGCCGCGCGGGCCGGCCCACGCGCTAGGAACTCTGGCGAGAGTCACGAGCGGACCCACGAGGGGGACCCATGCGCGTTCCGTTGACGATCGCCGACCACCTCGACCGCGCCGCGCTCGTCTATCCCGAGCGCATCGGCGTGGTCGACGAGCCCGACCAGCCGGCGGCGTCGTGGGGCGAGCTGACCTACGGGCGCGTCGCCGAGCTCGCCCGCGCCCAGGCCGCCGCGCTCGACGGGCTGGGCGTGGCCCGTGGCGAGCGGGTGGCGGTCGTGTCGCACAACGCCGCCCGGCTGCTGGTCTCGTTCTTCGGGGTCAGCGCCTGGGGGCGGGTGCTGGTGCCGGTCAACTTCCGCCTGGCCCCCGACGAGGTGCGTTACATCGTCGAGCACTCGGGCGCCTCGGTGCTCCTCGTCGACCCCGAGCTCGATGCCTCGCTGGCCGGCGTCACCGCCAAGCACCGGTTCGTGCTCGGCGCCGACACCGACGACGTCCTGTGGCCGGGCTCGGCCTCGGGCGACGGGCCGTCGACCGCCGCGGCAGCCCGAGCCGTGGGACGAGCCCGACGAGGACGCCACCGCCACCATCAACTACACGAGCGGCACCACGGCCCGGCCCAAGGGGGTGCAGCTCACCCACCGCAACCTCTGGGTCAACGCCACCACGTTCGCCCTGCACACGGGGGTGACCGACCGCGACGTCTACCTGCACACGCTGCCGATGTTCCACTGCAACGGCTGGGGCATGCCGTTCGGGCTGGCCGGCATGGGGGTGCGGCAGGTGGCCCTGCGGAAGGTGGACGGCGCCGAGATCCTGCGGCGGGTCGAACGCCACGGCGTGACCCTGTTGTGCGGCGCCCCCGCGGTGGTCGCGGCCGTGCTCGACGCCGCGGCCGCCTGGGACGGACCGATCCCCGGCCACGGGCGCACCCGCATGGTGGTCGCCGGGGCGCCGCCGCCCACCCGGGTCATCGAGCGGATGGAGACCGAGCTCGGCTGGGAGTTCATCCAGATCTACGGCCTCACCGAGACGTCGCCGCTGCTCACGGTCAACCGGCGCCGGGCCGAGTGGGACGACCTCTCGCCCGCCGACCGGGCCGCCAGGCTGGTGCGGGCGGGCGCGCCCGCGCTGGGCGTGTCACTGCGGATCAGCGACATGGGCGAGGTCCTCGCCCGGTCGAACGTCGTGCTCGACGGCTACTGGGACCAGCCCGAGGCGACGGCCGACGCCCTCGAGGGTGGCTGGTTCCACACGGGCGACGGCGGCACGTTCGAGGACGGCTACCTCGCGATCTCCGACCGCAAGAAGGACGTGATCATCTCCGGCGGCGAGAACGTGTCGTCGATCGAGGTCGAGGACGCGCTGCACTCCCACCCCGCCGTCGCCGAGGTGGCCGTGATCGGCGTGCCCGACGACAAGTGGGGCGAGACCGTCAAGGCCCTCGTCGTGTTGGCCGAGGGCGCGAGCGCAGACGAGCCCGAGCTCATCGATCACTGCCGCGGCCGCCTCACCCACTACAAGTGCCCGACCTCGATCGAGGTGCGCGAGGCCCTCCCGCGCACGGCTACGGGCAAGCTGCAGAAGTTCAAGCTCCGCGCCCCCTACTGGGAGGGCCGCGAGCGCCAGATCAACTGAGCGCTGAGATCAGCCTCCTGACGAAGCGCGCGTCCGCGACCCCTCCGCGGCGCTGGTACTGTCCTCACAGGCACTGAAAGTGCATGAAACCTCTGAGGCCGGAGGAGGCTGGGGACGCCATGTCCGACGAACCGTGGTACTTCGACGCGGTCGCGACCGACCGCCGCTCGGCGACCGATGCGATGCACGAGCTCGGCTTCACGGCGATCGCCATCGGCGAGGCCCTGGCCCTGCTCGAGGCCGACATCCCGCTCGTCGTCGAGGACTGGGAGGGCGGGGCCCGGCTTGCGTTCGACGAGCAGATGCCTGGCGTGCTCGGGGCGGGCCACCAGCTCGTGGCGGCGCTCACCACCGCGGCGACGGCCGTGACCACGGCCCTCGAGAGCGCGCACCACGAGCGGCAGCTGCGCCACGATCTCCGGGCCGCGCACGAGGCAGACACCGAGGCGACCGGTGACTGAACCGTGCCGCGGCGTCGGCCCGGCCCGAGCGCCTCACCCGCCTCGCCGAGACGACGGGGGCGATCGTCGAGGCGGTCACCCGCCGCGCAGGGTGGCTCGACGACGCGTGGGGTGCCTACGCCGCGGGCAACGAGACCGGGTGGCGATTCGACTTCAGCGCCATGGGCGGGGCGGTGCGGGCCTGGGCCCAGACGCTCGGCGCCATCGGCGGGTGGACCGGGCTCGTCGGCGAGGCGTTCGTCGATGCCGGCGGACGCGCATCCGGTGGCGTGCTGACGGTGGGCGAGACCCGCATGCTCGACCTGCTGCCGTGCGACGCCCGTGCCGTCGTCGACGACACCGATCTCGCCCACGAGGTCGACTGGGGCGACGCCGACGCCCCACCCGCCTGGGTCGAGGACCTGCGGCTCACCGGCGTCGGGCTCGATCACGTGGGCAGCGGGGTCGACGCCGTCGAGGTCGCATTCGTCGTCGGCTCTGGCGCCCACGCCCGCTGGTCGCCCGCCACCCCGGCGGTCCTGGGGCGGTTCGCCACCGCCGGTGCCATGGCGCGCTTCGCCGCCCTGTTCGGCGTCGGCACGGTGGGCGTCGGCGGCTTCGCGGCCGGCGTCGAGCAGTGGTTCGCCGACGCCGATCCCTACAGCCTCACCGAGGGCGAGCGCCGGGCCCGCGCCACCACCCGCGGCGTGGTCGTGGGCGGGGCCGCGTTCGGGGGCAGCCTCCTCGGGACGGGTGTGGCCGGGCTGGTGTGCGCGACCGGAGCCCCGGTCTGCGCGGGCGCCGTCGTCATCGCCACGGGCGTCGCCGTGACCGGGCTGAGCGACGGCCTGCTCGACCGCCTCCTCGGCTCGCCCGAGCCGGCCGAGCACGACCCCCACCGGGTCGAGGACGAGATCGAGGGCCTCGACCCCGGCTACCTGCCGCGCGACGTCTCCGACGCCGAGTGGGAGGTGCTCGAGGCGATCGACGGTGCCGGCGAGCACGCGGGCGAGCGCGACCACGAGCGCCGTCACGACGAGATCCTCACCGGCGCGCTGACACCGGATGTCGTCGCCGCCTACGACCTGCCACCGTCGTGGGTCGAGGAGCGGGTCGGATGACGACGTCTCCGCCCTCCCGCCCGTCCCGGCCCGCGCCGCCCGGTGACGACCACGACGGGGACGCCGTCCGCGTCGACTCCGAGCCACCGCGGTGGGTCGGTCACCCGATCGTGAGGTACCCCGCCCTGGTCGTGCTCGTCGGGGCGGGGGTGGCCTGGCGCGTCCTCGACGGGGCGGCCGCGGTGTTCGTCGGCGCCCCGCTGACGTCCATCGTGGGGGTCCTGGGGATCGTCGCCTCGGTCCTCCTCCTGCGCGGGACGGTGCGACCGCCGTTCCGCTGGGCGCGGGCCGTCTCGCCCGTGTTCGGCCTCCTGTTCGGGACTGCGGTCGTGGTGGCGTCGGTGACCGTCCTGGCCGCCGAGATCGCGGGCGACGGGCGACGCCGGCCCGCCGCGTCGCCGGCGGTGCGTACCTGGCGGCCGGCCTCGCGGTGGCGGCGATGCTCGTCCAGATCGTGAGCCTGGCGGACACGTGGCCCGACCGGTGGCGTCCGCCGCACGCCCGGCGTCCGGGCCCCGGACGCGCCGGACCGGAGGATCGGTGCGCACGTGTCCGTCGGCCCGCTGGTCGACATCGAGCTCGCCCACGTCGGCGGGCGCGGCGGTGCCTCCGGGGCGGGTCCTGCGACACCCCAGTCGTGGGGTGCGAGCGACCGATACGTCGCCTCAGGCGAGCGAGGCCGAGATGCGGGTGGCGGCCTCGACGACGGCCGGGCCGTAGCGGCGGCCCGGCGAGCGGGAGGTGCGATCGATCGGCCCACTGACGCTGACCGCGGCGACGACCCGGCCGCCGGGGTCGACGACGGGGGCGCTCACCGACGCGACGCCCGGCTGGCGCTCGGCCACGCTCTCGACCCACCCCGTCGGGCCGACCGGCGGCGCCCCTGGTCGCAGGAGGCGGCCGGCGGAACCCAGCTCGAGCGGCAGCCGCGCCCCGACCGGCACGATCGTGCGCAGCTCGTGCGGCGCCTCGAGCGACTCGACGCACACGCGGACGTCTCCGTCGCGCACGAAGAGCTGCACCGACTCGCCCGTCTCGCCCTGCAGCCACGCCAGCGCCGGACGGGCGTCGAGCCAGCCCGGCACGGCCTCGGCCGCGGCGTGACCGAGCCCGATGAGCCGGAGGCCGAGCGAGTAGCGGCCCTCGTCGTCGCGGCGCACCAGACCGTGGGCGGCGAGGGCGGCCGCGAGCCGGTGCGTCGTCGCCCGAGACAGGCCGGTGGCCTCGACCAGCGCCGCGAGGGTGCGCGGCCCCTGCTCGAGCGCGCCCAGCACCACCATCGCCTTGTCGAGCACGCCGACGCCGCTTACACTGTCCATCGGTTGGGAACCCTATCTCACATACTGAGACAGCCCCAACATCGTCCGTCACCACCCGTGCCGTTCCACCGATCCGAGGGACACCGATGTCCGCACCCCGCACGCTGAGCCAGAAGGTCTGGGACCGCCACGTCGTCCGCACCGGCGACGGGCTGCCCGACCTGCTCTACATCGACCTCCACCTCGTCCACGAGGTCACCTCGCCCCAGGCGTTCGACGGCCTGCGCCTGAACGGCCGCAAGGTCCGCCGGCCCGACCTCACGGTCGCCACGATGGACCACAACGTCCCCACCGCCGGCCTCGACCAGCCGACCAGCGACCCCATCTCGGCCAAGCAGATGCAGGTGCTGGCGACCAACTGCGCCGAGTTCGGCGTCACCTGCTACGCGATGGGCGACCCCGGCCAGGGCATCGTCCACATCATCGGCCCCGAGCAGGGCCTCACCCAGCCGGGCATGACGATCGTGTGCGGCGACAGCCACACGTCCACCCACGGCGCCTTCGGGGCGCTCGCCTTCGGCATCGGCACCAGCGAGGTCGAGCACGTCCTCGCCACGCAGACCCTGCCCCAGCAGCGGCCGGGCACGATGGCCGTCACGGTCGAGGGCGACCTGCCGGCCGGGGCGACGGCGAAGGACGTCATCCTCACGATCATCGGACGCATCGGCACCGGCGGCGGCATCGGCTCGGTCATCGAGTACCGCGGCTCGGCCATCCGGTCGCTGACGATGGAGGGCCGCATGACGGTGTGCAACATGTCGATCGAGGCCGGGGCCAAGGCCGGCCTCATCGCCCCCGACGACACGACGTTCGCCTACGTCGAGGGCCGCCGCCACGCCCCCACGGGCGCGGCCTGGGAGCGGGCCCTCGACGACTGGCGCAGCCTGCCCACCGACGACGGCGCCGCGTTCGACAAGGCCGTCGACATCGACGCCGCCGAGGTCGTGCCGCACGTCTCGTGGGGCACGAACCCCGCCCAGGTGGCGCCGATCGGCGATGCGGTCCCCTCGCCCGACAGCTTCGCCGAGGCGTCCGAGCGCGACGCGGCCGCTCGGGCCCTCGACTACATGGGCCTCACCGCGGGCACCCCGCTGCGGGAGGTGGCTGTCGACACCGTGTTCATCGGCTCGTGCACCAACGGCCGCATCGAGGATCTGCGGGCCGTCGCCGCCGTCGCCGAGGGCCGCACGGTGGCCGAGGGCGTGCGCACGCTCGTCGTGCCGGGAAGCCACGCCGTCAAGGCCCAGGCCGAGGCCGAGGGCATCGACCGGGTGCTGCGGGCCGCCGGGTTCGACTGGCGCGAGCCCGGGTGCTCGATGTGCCTGGCGATGAACCCCGACAAGCTCGCCCCCGGCGAACGCTGCGCCTCGACCAGCAACCGGAACTTCGAGGGTCGGCAGGGCCGGGGCGGGCGCACCCACCTCGTGTCCCCCGCCGTCGCCGCCGCCACCGCCATCGCCGGCACGCTCGCCGCCCCCGCCGACCTCGACTGATCGACCGTTCTGGCGTCTCTGAGAGCGCCATGCGCGCTCTCAGAGACGCCAGAAGCACGACCCACCAGGAGCCCGCCATGAAGCCCGTCCGCATCGTTCAGGGGACCGCCGTCCCGCTCGATCGCTCCGACGTCGACACCGACCAGATCATCCCCGCCGAGTGGCTCAAGCGCGTCGAGCGCACCGGGTTCGGCAAGGGCCTGTTCGCCACGTGGCGCGACCAGCGCGACTTCGTGCTCAACGAGGAGCGCTACGCCGGGGCCACCATCCTCGTCGCCGGCCCCAACTTCGGCACCGGGTCGTCGCGCGAGCACGCGGTGTGGGCCATCACCGACTACGGCTTCGAGGCGGTCATCAGCCCCCGCTTCGGCGACATCTTCCGCAACAACTCGACGAAGAACGGCCTGGTGCCGGTGGTCGTGCCCCCCGAGGTCGGCGAGGCGCTGCTGCGTGGGATCGAGTCCGATCCGTCCCTCGAGATCACCATCGACGTCGAGCGCCGGACGGTCGAGCGCGCCCGCGCTGGGCATCGAGGTCGAGTTCCCGCTCGACGACGCCACCCGCGAGCGCTTCCTCGAAGGCCTCGACGACATCGGCATCACGCTGCAGTCGGCCGGCGCCATCGGCGAGTTCGAGGCCCTGCGCCCCGACTGGCTGCCGACGGCCTGAACGGGTGCCGCCGGCGGCGGCCGGCGCCACGGAGCCGGTCCCGCGCCCGGCGGTCAGACGACGGTGACGGACGGTCGCCGGCCGTTGGGCGTGAAGGACTGCGCGAGCATGACCGTCGTGCCCGCTCGATCGCTGACGACATCGACGACCTCGACCAGCGCCTCCATCAGGGCGAGCCCACGTCGGCCCGTCGCCTGCGGGGTCGGCATCGCCGGGTGCGACGGGGGGACGAACCCGCGCCCGTGGTCGGCGATGGTCACGAGGGCACGACCGTCGTCGATCAGCACGCTGACCGTGAAGTCGTCGCCCTCGGCGTGGAGGATGGCGTTGTTGCACGCCTCGGCCACGGCCAGCACGAGCGCCTCGGCCGCGTCGGAGGGCATGGCGGCTGAGGCCAGCGCGTGCGCGGCAAACGCACGAGCGGACGGAACAGCCGTACGCTCGCGACGGAACCGCGTGCTTGCTCGCACAACCATCGACGGGGGCCGTACCCTGCCGCTCCCCCCCACAAACGTCGCCCACCACTGAGAGAGGCATGGCGCGCATGGGCTCTCCCCACCGCATCCAGCTGATCGCCCCCGCGGAACGCGGTTCGGTGCGCCTGGCGCGCATCCTCGCCGCCGGCGTGGCGGCCGACGCCGGCCTGAGCATCGACGACACCGAGGACCTGCGCATCGCGGTCAGCGAGCTCGTCGCGCTCCTCGTCGACGGCCTCGACGAATCCGACCTGTCGATCGAGGTCGACTTCAGCCGCGACGCGGGCGAGGTCGTGGTCGAGGGCCACCGTCCGGCCGTCGCGGGCCGACCCGACGTGAGCGGCATCGTCGACGACCTCGCGCTCGAGATCCTGCGCGTGGTGGTCGATGACCACAGCTTCGACGCGGGGGTCTCCGGTCGGCGCTTCCACCTCGTGAAGCGCACGCGCGCCAGCTCATGACGTCGGGCCCGGGCGCCGACCTCCCACCGCTCGACGACCTGTTCGAGGAGTACCGCACCACGGGCGACCGATCGGTGCGGAACCGATTGGTCGAGGCCCACCGCGGCCTCGCCGCCTCGATCGCCAACGACTACCGCGGACGTGGGGTCGAGCTCGACGACCTCGTCCAGATCGCCATGCTCGGCACGCTCAAGGCGGTCGAGCGCTTCGACCCCGAGCGCGGCATCCCGTTCTCGTCGTTCGCCAGCCGCACCGTGAACGGCGAGATCAAGCGCTACTTCCGCGACCGGACGTGGGCCGTGCGCCCGCCACGCAGCGCGCAGGAGCGTCATCTCGACCTGCGCCGGGCCCGCTCGGGCCTCTCGACCCAGCTCGGGCGGGCGCCGACGGTGGCCGAGCTGGCCGCCCAGATGGACATCTCCAGCGACGAGGTGCTCGACGCGCTGGAGGCCGGCGCCGCCTACCGGGCCACGAGCCTCGACGCCCGGCGCCCCGGCGACGACGACACGTCGCCGCTGGCCGAGCGCCTGTCCACCGGAGAGGCGCCGAGCCGGCCGGTCGAGATGCGGGTCCTGGTCGACCAGCTCCTGTCGGCCCTGCCGCCGCGGGAGGCCGCGATCATGCGCCTGCGCTTCTACGAGGACATGACCCAGAGCGAGATCGCCGAGCAGCTGGGCATCAGCCAGATGCACGTCTCGCGGCTCATGCGACGCTGCCTCGACGAGCTGCGCGAGATCCTCGAGGGCTGACCTCCGGGGTCAGCACCTACGGAGCACGAACAGGTCGTCGTCGAGAGCGGTTCAGTCGCCGTCGACGGTGAGGAGATCGCCGAGGCGGGTGATCTCGAACAGGCGGCGGACCTGGGGCGGAGCCGACCGCACGATGAACCCGCCGCCCTTGGACTCGGCGTGGCGGTGCACGGCGACCAGGACGCCGAGGCCGCTCGAGTCGACGAAGCCGACGTCGGACAGATCGAGCACCAGGGCCGTGTGGCCGGCGTCGATGAGCTCGACCAGCTCGCGCTTCACGTCGTCGGACGTCACGATGTCGAGGTCGCCCGACAGCCGCGCCGCAGCGTCGGAATCGGTGCGCTCGACGATCTCGAGCTGGGACGGGGAGGTTGACACGAGGGCAGAACCTATCGCCTGGGGTCGGGACCGTCAGACCCGTGGGCGGCGGCCTCGACCGATCAGGGCGCCACCTGCGCCGAGCTCGCCCCGATCGACGACCGGTCGTCGTGCTCGTCGGGCGCGCCGCGCGCGGCATCGGCGCCGGTCGGGGTCGGGCCGTCGGGTGATCTCGCTCCGGTGGCTGTCGGCAGGTACTCGTCGACGATCAGGATGCGCACGTCACGCGCCCCAGTCGTCCAGGGCGGGCATCTCTGGTGCCCGCAGCCAGGCGTCGAACATGGCGGTGAGCTCGCGTCCCGACACCTCTTCCGCCACGGCCTCGAAGTCGGCGGTCGACGCCGCCGCGGCGTCGTAGCGCTCGAGCCATGCCCGCAGGATGGCGAGGAACGTCTCGCGCCCCACCGTCTGGTCGAGCACGTAGAGGGTCAGCGCTCCACGGTCGTACACGGTCGGCGCGAACAGCATCTCGGGCCCCGGGTCGGCCGGCGGCAGGTCGAGCAGCGACGAGCCCGACCGGTAGGCGTCGGCGAACACGTCGGGCCCCCCGACGCCGCGGTGCTCCTGCCACAGCAGCTCGACATAGGTGGCGAACCCCTCGTTGAGCCAGATGTCCTGCCAGGTGGCGGGGCTGACGGCGTTGCCGAACCACTGGTGGGCCAGCTCGTGGGCGATCACGGACTCGCTGGTGGCCGCGTCGGTGCCGAAGATCGACAACGTCTGCGTCTCGAGGGCGTACCCGAGCGGCTCGTCGACGACGACGGCGCCGTAGGCGACGAAGGGGTAGGGCCCGAACAGGTCGTCGTAGAAGTCGATCATCGCCGCGGTCATCGTCATCGGGCCGTCCGCCGATCCGCCGGCGTCCACGTCGAAGGCATGGCGGATGGGGAGGCCCTCGGGCCCGGTCGACTCGACGAACTCGAGGTCGGCGATGACGATCTGCACGAGGTAGGTCGCCATCTCGTCGGGCGCCTCGTAGACCCAGGTCGTGACTCCCCGGCCCGGCGTGCTCCGGCGGAGCAGCCCGTTGGCGGCGACGTCGAGGCCCTGGGGCACGGTGACGCGGAACGTGTAGGTCGCCTTGTCGCTGGGGTGGTCGTTCGACGGGAACAGGGTGGCCGCACCGTGCGGCTCGAAGGCGACGTAGACCTCGTCCCCGTCTGCCACCCAGCCGGGGCTGAGGAGGTCGACCCCGGAGAGCGTCTGCGGCGACGCGCCGTAGGCGACCTCGACGACCACGTCGTCGCCCGCCCGCAGCGGCGCCGCGGGCGTGACGATCAGGTCGCGCTGCCCCTCGAGCCGGCTCGTGGCGGGGGTGCCGTCGACCGTCACCGTGGACACGTCGAGCCCGACGGCGTCGAGCGCCAGGCTGGTCAGGTCCTCGGTGGCGGTGGCCGTGATCGTGGCGACGCCGTCCATCCGCTGCTCCCCGGGGAGCCAGGCGAGGGCGAGGTCGTAGTGGCTGACGTCGTAGCCGGCGTTGCCGGCGTCGGGGAAGTACGGATCGCCGACCCCCGTGGCCCCGGCCACCGGCTCGGGCGCCGCCTCCTCGCCGGGCTCCTCGGTGGCGGGCTGATCGTCGGCCGTGTCGTCGGCGTCGCCGGGCCGTTCCGCCTCGAGCACGGCACCGTCGTCCGCCGGCCGGGCGCCGCCCGTCACGACGAGACCAGCCACCAGGGCGGCGACCGCCAGCACCCCGGCGCCGATCTTCCACTGGCGCCGGCGCGACGGCGTGGCGTCGTCATGAGCACCCGGGCGAGCGTCGTCGCCGGCGCCGGCGAGGTGACCGGTCTCGGTGCCTGTGGCCGGCGCCCCGGGCGGAGGCACGGGGGGCACGGGCGCCGTGGAGCCGGGCGCGGCCTCAGCCGAGCTCGTCGTGTCGCCGGGGTCGTCCATGCGCCGCCGAGGATGGCACAGGGCGAGGGGCCGCCCGTCGCGCCCGGACACCGGTCGCATCGGGTGGGAGCGGCGATCACCTCGACCGCCCTCCCGTCGGAACCGGCTGTCGCCGGCCCCGACGGGAGGAACCCGTCACGAGTACCCGGCCCAGGCGCTCAGGCACTCGCTCGGCGTTCGTTCGGCCGTTGGGAGTGGTCACAGTAGCAAAGCTGTGACATGCGTAACAGGTCCAGACGGAAAAATTCCCGTTACGAGGTTCTGTCGCTACGGTTCGTGACGCTCGACCATGTGGCTGTCGAGCCGGTGCCGGTTGACGGCCGACACCACGGCCCGGAACGACGCCGTCGTGATGCTCTCGTGGCGGCCCACCCCCCAGCGCACGGCCCCGTCGGCGCGCTGGGTCTCGACGTAGGCGACGGCCACGGCGTCGGACCCGGCGCCCACCGCGTGCTCGCTGTAGTCGACCACGTCGAGCTCGACGCCGAGGTCGGTCTGCAGACCGGCCACGAGGGCAGCGATGGGCCCGTTGCCCTCGCCGACCACGGTGCGGTGCGTCCCGTCCACCATCAGCTGGGCCGTCACGCGGGAGCCGTCCTCGCCGGTGGTCGACTCGTGCGACACCAGCTGCACCGGGGCATCCTCGGGCAGGTACTCCTCCACGAACGCGTCCCACATGGCTCCCGGCGAGATCTCGGTGCCCGTGTCCTCGGTGATCGTCTGGATCGTCCGGCTGAACTCGATCTGCAGGCGCCGAGGCAGATCGAGACCGTGCTCGGCCGACATGATGTACGCCACCCCGCCCTTGCCGGACTGGCTGTTCACCCGGATCACGGCCTCGTAGGTGCGGCCGACGTGCTTGGGATCGATGGGCAGGTACGGAACCTCCCAGGCGTCGTACTCGGTGTCTCCGCTCTCCGCCGCTCGGGCGGGGCCGAGGGCGACCAGGCCCTTCTTGATCGCGTCCTGGTGGCTTCCCGAGAACGCCGTGTACACGAGGTCGCCGACATAGGGGTGCCGAGGGTGCACGGGCAACCGGTTGCAGTACTCGGCCACCCGGCGCAGCGCGTCGATGTCGGAGATGTCGAGCTCGGGGTCGATCCCCTGGCTGAACAGGTTCATCGCCAGGGTGATCACGTCGACGTTGCCCGTGCGCTCCCCGTTGCCGAACAGCGTCCCCTCGACCCGGTCGGCCCCGGCCATCACCCCGAACTCGGCGGCGGCGACCGCGGTGCCACGGTCGTTGTGCGGGTGGAGCGACAGGATCACCTTGTGCCGGTTCGGCACGTTGCGGTGGAAGTGCTCGATCACGTCGCCGTAGATGTTCGGCGTGTACATCTCGACCGTGGCCGGGAGGTTGTAGATGACCTTCTCGTCGTCGCCCAGGTCGAGGGCGTCCCCGACCGCGGCACAGATCTCGACCGCGTAGTCGATCTCGGTGCCGGTGAAGCTCTCGGGCGAGTACTCGTAGCGGACGGCGGTGCCGGGAACCGTGTCCTCGAGCTTGCGGGCGAGGTGGGCGGCGTCCGTGGCGATCTGGGTGATGCCGTCGTAGTCGAGCCCGAAGACCACCCGGCGCTGCAGGATCGACGTCGAGTTGTAGAAGTGCACGATCGCCTGGCGGGCACCGCGGATCGACTCGTAGGTGCGCTCGATCAGCTCGGGGCGGCACTGCGTCAGCACCTGGATCGTGACGTCGTCGGGCACGAGGTCGTCGACGATCAGCTCGCGGACGAAGTCGAAGTCGGGCTGGCTGGCGCTCGGGAACCCGACCTCGATCTCCTTGAACCCCATCTTCACGAGCGTGTCGAACATGCGGCGCTTGCGGGCCGGGTCCATGGGATCGATCAGGGCCTGGTTCCCGTCACGCAGATCGACCGAGCACCACAGCGGCGCCTTCCCGATGCGCTGGTTCGGCCAGCGGCGGTCGGCGAGGTCGAGGGGCAGCGGGAGGAACGGCCGGTACTTCTCGAACGGCATCTTCTCGGGCGTCACGGCTTCGGGAGGCATCGCTCGCTCACTCTCGCTGGTTGGTCTGGGATCGGTCGGGTGGGGACGAGATGGTCGAGCCGGAGGTGGCCCGAAAACTCAAAAGCCTCCTGGCCGAGACGGCGCAGGAGGCAGACGAGCACCTATGTGGGGTGCTCGTCTCACATAAGAAGGAGGCCGGCGGTGTGCAGGCGCATGCGGCAATGCTGCCGAAGCACGGCCCTCGGCGTCAAGACGGTTCCGGCGTGAGGTCCAGCCGGACGTCCGGCTCGGACACCGGCGCGACGGCGCGCCGGCGACGGAACGGCCGCTCGACGAACCGGTAGGACGCCCAGGCGACCAGCACGGCCAACGCCACGCCCACGGCGAAGAGCACCGGCCCACCGCCGGTCCCCCGGTAGCGCCGCAAGAGCACGATGAAGATCGGATAGTGCCAGACGTACAGCGAGTAGGACACCAGGCCCAGCCCGACCAGTGGCCGCCAGGCGAGACCGCGGGCGAGCCACGAGGTGGGCGACGACACCACGGCGAGGATCGTGGCCGCGGTCGCCACCGCCAGCCCGGTGTACAGCCCGAGCGGCAGCGCGTCGAGGTCCCACTGCGTGGCGAGCGCGAAGTACAGGACCGCCACCAAGCCGGCGGCGCCGACGGGGACGAGCCACGACGGGCGCCTGCGCAGCCACCCCGCGCTCCACGCGATGCCGGCGAGCGAGCCGACGAGCGGGGCGTCGAGCCGGCTCCAGGTCATCAGGTACAGCTCGTGGGCCGACCACCCCGTGGCGTACGCCAGCGCCCGCGCCACCGCCAGCCCCACGACCACGGCGGCGGTCACGACGAACAGCCGGCGGTGGCTCCACCCCGCCCGCGTGGCGGCCCACAGGCTGATCGCCCACACCAGGTAGAACTGCACCTCGAGCGCCACCGACCAGGTGTGGAGCGCATACCCGATCAGCGTGCCTTCGCCCACCAGCCAGTCGCCGAGCGGGAGCGGGTGGCCCGAGTACCACCAGTTCGACGTGAACGAGAGCATGTGGAACGCCGTGGTCCCGACGTGGCGCGCCTGGATCTCGGGCCCGAACGATCCGAGGGCCAGCACGCCGACGAGCGCCACCAGGACCGGGACCAGTCGCCGGGTCCGCCGGGATGCGAACGCGGCGAGGTCGATGGCGCCGCTGCGCTCGTGCTCCGCGAGGAGAAGCGAGGTGATGAGGAAGCCGCTGAGGACGAAGAACACGTGGACGCCGAGGGCACCACCCTGGGCCAGCCACGTCCTGCCCCCCGGCCACGTGGCCGCGCCGCCGTGCAGGACGACGACGAGCGCCACCGCCACCCCCCGCATCCCGTCGAGGGCCGCGAAGTGCGGCGTCGGCGCGGGGCGCGCACGGGCGTCGTGTCAGAGATGATCGTCCCCACGTCGGCTTTCCTGCCCACGTCCGTCCCGATTCCTCGGTCGTCCCCCAGCGGTGTCCGGCGGGATCGTAGCCCGACCGGCCGGGCCCACTCCACGGGTCGCGCCCCCCATCGCACAGTCCCTGCCAGGCGTGACCCCGGGCATTAGCCTCGTCACCGTGAGCCGTCGACTGTTCCGCCGACTGGGCCTGCTCGTCCTGCTCGGGGCGGCCGTCCAGGCCGTGCGGCGCGCGTTGCGCTCGTCCGCACCGAGCGACACCACGCCCGCGCCCTCCCCGGTCGCGACCCCGAGTCGCGCCGATGCCGGCAGCGCCGTCCGCGCCGCACCGCCCACCCGGTCCGCTCCCCCGACCGCGCCGGCCGGCGCCGACCCTGCGGCCGCCGATGAGATCCCTGGTCCGCCGGCCTCGACCCCGCCGGCTGGCGGAGAGGCCCCCTCCGCGACCCCCGCGGCCAAGAAGGCCCCGGCCAAGAAGGCGCCGGCCAAGAAGGCCACGGCCGCCAAGGCGCCCCCCGCGGACAACGCGCCCGCCAAGAAGGCAGCAGCCGACAAGGCACCCGCCAAGAAGGCGGCGGCCAGGGCGGAACCGGCCAAGAAGGCCGCGCCCGCCAAGAAGGCTCCGGCGGACAAGGCCGCGCCCGCCAAGAAGGCAGCAGCCGACAAGGCACCCGCCAAGAAGGCGCCGGCCAAGAAGGCCCCGAAGAAGGCCCCGCCCGAGCCGCCCGCCACCCCCGACACCTGATCGGGGTCACCGGCCTCGGGTCGGTCGGCCGTCAGCCGACGGCGTGCACCGAGACGATGCCGCTGCCCGCCCTCATCACGTCCTGGACCTCGGCCGGCACCGATCGGTCGGTGGCCAGCACCTGCAGCGCCGCCTCACCGCGCGGTGACCGCCCCAGGTGCATGTCGTCGATGTTGATGCCGGCGTCGGCCAGCACACCCGACACGAAGGCGATCATCCCGGGCGTGTCGTCGTTGCGCACGACCAGCATGTGGCTGGCCGGCGGCAGGTCGATGGTGTGGCCGTCGAGCATCACGACCCGCGGCTCGCCCCGCAACCCCACGAGCGTGCCCCCGATGCCGTGGTCGCCGCCCGTGATCGAGATGAGGTTCACGTAGTCGTGTGCGGTGGCGGTCGACGTGTCGCGGACCTCGACGCCCCGCTCGGCCGCGATCCGCGGCGCGTTGACGTACGAGACCGGCTCGTCGGTCACGCCGCCGAACACGCCCTTCAGCACCGAGAGGGTGAGGATGCGCGTGTCCGAGTCGGAGATCTGGCCCGCGTACTCGATCTCGAGCGTGCGGGGCAGACCCTCGGCCAGCGCGGTGTAGATCTGGCCGAGTCGCTCGGCGAGGGGCAGGAAGTGGCGCACGGTCTCGGTCGCCTCGGCGGCGCTCACGTTGACCGCGAACGGCACGAACTCGCCGGCGAGGGCGAGGCCCACCTGCTCGGCGATGGTGTCCCCGGCCTTGTCCTGCGCCTCACGGGTGCTGGCCCCGAGGTGCGGCGTCACGACGACCTGTGGCAGCTCGAACAGCGGCGAGTCGGTCATCGGCTCGGCCGAGAACACGTCGATGGCGGCGCCGCCGACGTGCCCGATGCGGATGGCCTCGGCGAGGGCGTCCTCGTCGATGATCCCGCCCCGGGCGACGTTCACGATGCGGATGCCGGGCTTGGCCGAGGCCAGCAGGTCCTTGTCGATGAGGCCCACCGTCTCGGGGGTCTTGGTGACGTGCAGGGTCACGAAGTCGGCCACCTCGACGAGGCGTTCGAGCGTCATCAGCTCGATGCCCAGGTCCTTGGCCCGCTCGGCCGACACGAACGGGTCGTGCGCCACCAGCTTCATGCCGAACGAATGGGCCCGCTGCGCGACGAGCTTGCCGATGCGACCGAGGCCGACGACGCCGAGCGTCTTCCCGGCCAGCTCGACGCCCTCCCACTTCGACCGCTCCCACCGCCCGTCGACGAGGGCGGCGTGCGCCTGCGGCACGTTGCGGGCCTGGGCCAGCAGCATCGCCATCGTGTGCTCGGCCGTCGACAGGATGTTCGACTGCGGCGCGTTGACCACCATCACGCCGCGGTCGGTCGCCACCTCGACGTCGACGTTGTCGAGGCCGATCCCCGCTCGGCCCACGACGACGAGGTCGGGCCCGGCCTCGAGCACGTCGGACGTGACCTGCGTGGCGGACCGGATGATCAGCGCGGCGGCCCCCGGTACCGCGGTGACCAGCTCGTCGGGCGTGAGGCCCAGCTGGATGTCCACGTCGTGGCCGGCGTCGCGGAGCTTCTGCAGCCCGCCGTCGGCGATCTTCTCGGTCACGAGGATGCGCGCCATCGCCTGCCAGTGTGGCCGGGCCCGGTGAAGAGCCGCCAGACGGTTGACCTGGCCACTTGTCACCCCCGGAGATCCGGTCGCCGGCGCCCGGGAGACGAGGGACGGTGGGCTCAGAGTGCGGGGAACACCCCGGCGGCGCCGCCACCCCGGTAGAGCGCCCGCAGGACCGCGGGGTCGCCCCGCCGGCGGCGGGCGACGTCGACGGCCACCGCCATGGCGAGGTCGACCCCCGCCGGAGGCACGTCCCACCCGACGCCGCCGACCGACCGGGCCAGGTCGTCGAGGTGGACCACCTGCTCGACGATCCGGGTGACCAGGAAGTCACGCACGCACATCGTCAGCCCCGCGTAGACGGACATGGTGGCGTCCTCGTCGAGGGCCGCCAGGCGGGCGGTCAGGCCGTCGAGGCGCGCGTCCAGCTCGGTCACGAGCGCGGGCTGCCCCTCGGCGGCGAGCGCGGCGCCGCGCTGGCGGACGGCCTCGTGCCCCGCGGCGTCGAGCTGGTCGATCAGGCGGGCGAAGTAGTCGCCCGCGTCCTCGAACGCGACCGGGTCCGTCGGCGGCCCGAGGTCCAGGTACTCGCCCACGATCCAGGCCGCGCCCCGCGCCAGGTGACCGGCCAGGCCGCTCACGCGCTGGTCCTCGAGGACCGACGGCTCGTCCCAGGCCGCGCCGACGAGGTCGCTCGCCACCGCCGCCCGCACCACCTCGGTGCCGGCCAGGAACACGTCCGCCGCAGCCGCCAGGGACGGGCGGATCGACAAGGCCACGGGGCCGGAGCTCCGCGTCACAGGTTCTCGACCTCCACCGGCTCGAGGGCCTCGGCCTCGGGCAGCGAGAACCCGAACACCTGGGCGTAGAACGACAGCTCGGCGTCGAGCGCCCGGCGGATGTTGGCTGCCTGCCGGAAGCCGTGCTGCTCCCCCTCGAAGGTCACGTACGCCACCGGCACGCCCTTGGTCCGCAGCGCGTCCACGATCATCTCGGCCTGGTTGGGCGGCACGACCTCGTCCTCGAGGCCCTGCAGCACGATCAGGGGCTTGTCGAAGCCGTCGACGTGGTGGATCGGCGACCGCTCGAGGTACAGGTCGCGCCGGGCGGGGTACGGGCCGATGAGCCCGTCGAGGTAGCGGCTCTCGAACTTGTGGGTCTCGGTGGCCAGCGCTTCGAGGTCGGCGACGCCGAAGTGGCTGGCACCGGCGGCGAACGTGTCGCGGAAGGCCAGTGCGGCCAGCGTCGTGTACCCGCCGGCCGACCCGCCGCGGATGCACAGCCGGGCGGGGTCGACCCGGCCCTGCTCGCCGAGCCAGCGGGCGGCGGCCTCGCAGTCGTCGAGGTCGACGACCCCCCACTGGTCGCGGAGCTGGTTGCGGTAGGCCCGGCCGTAGCCCGTCGACCCGCCGTAGTTCACGTCGACCACGGCGAACCCCCGTGAGGTCCAGTACTGGGTGCCGAGCTGGAGCATCGGCCGGGCTGCGCTGGTGGGCCCACCGTGGATCATCACGAGGAGGGGCGGGGCCTCGCCCGGTGGGGGCGTGACCTCGGGGTTGGTCGGCGGGTAGAAGAGCGCGTGGGCGGTCCGCCCGCCGCTGCTGGGGAACGAGACGGGCTCGGGAGCCGAGAACCAGCCCTCGCCGATGCCGAGGTCGCGGGGCGGGCGCAGTACGTCCGGTGGCCCCGCGCCTCCCGCGTCGTCGATCGTGATCGCCACCACCGCGGGCTCGGCGGTGGCCGACGCGGCGACGAACACGGCCCGGTCCCCCTCCGCCTGCACCGAGCCGAACGACGAGTACGGCAGGTCCAGGTCGCTGACCGTGCCATCGGGCAGCCGCACCGCCAGCCGCTCCAGGCCGCCGCGGATGTAGGCGAAGACGGTCCGTCCGCCCGACAGGAAGGCGTAGCGCGACTGGCCGAACACCCACTGCGGGACGCCGAGCTCGGCGTCCATCAGCACCGTCGGCTCGACCGTGCCGCCCTCGGGCAGGCCGTTCGCGCCCGGGGGCACCCAGCGGTACAGGTTCCACCAGTCCGACCGGTCGGACGCGAACCACAGCGATCCGTCCTCGGCCCACCGGGGTGCGCTCACCGACTCGCCGTCCCGCTGGCCGCCGGGTGCGGCATCGGGCCGGCCGGCCACGACCTGCGGGTGGGCGAGGGCCGGCCCGACCTCGGTCTCCCGCACGTCGGCGACGCACAGCTCGGTGCCGTCCCACGGCATGTCGGGGTGCGACCACTGCAGCCAGCACACGCGGGCCCCGTCCGGGGAGACGCGCGGGTCGGACACGAAGTCGGGCCCCGTCACGAGCACCCGCGGGGCCAGCTCGCCCGTGGTGTCGAGGACGACGACCTCGTTGACCACCTCGGCCGGACCGCCGCCGGGCGGGTGGTGCTCGCGCACCACCAGCAGCCAGCGCCCGCCGGGGTCGATGCTCCCGTCGGCCCACCGGTCGCCGCGCGGGACCTCGGGCTCGGCGGTCACCGGTGCCGGCATCGCCTTGCCGGTCAGCCGGTAGAGGCGCTGGTCGTCCCAGTTGGCGAACCAGACCGTTCGGCCCACGACCCACCACGCCCCGCCCCCGTACTCGTGGGCCGCGGTGCGGGCGTTGAACCCGGCGGGGAGCAGGTCGACCGCCGGGCCGTCGCCGACCCGCTGCACGAGCTGGGTCCGCCCACCCTCCTCGGGCCGTTGCTCCGACCACGTCACCGTGGCGCCGTGCAGGGACACGCCGCCGAGGCCGGCGGCCGCCCGCACGATCAGCTCGGACGTCACCGGAGTCGACCAGGATCCGTAGGGCGCCATGGGGGTCGAGCGTACGTGTGGAGGGGTCCCGCCCGCCGTTCACAACGCAGGGCGTCGGGCCCGCGACGGTGCGCGGCCACCCCCCGAGACATGCGTCACGAACCGGGGTGTTCCCCCACTCGCACCCCGCATTGCGTGGTCCATGATCACCGCCGTGGATTGCGCGACATGTGGAACGAGGAATGCCCCCGGGGTCGCGACCTGTGTGGGGTGTGGACGACCCCTGGCCGAGGCGGGCACTCCCGCCGCGCCGCCAGGCCCGACGAACGAGTACCCGCCGCCCGCTCCGGGCGGGCCGCCCTCCGGTGAATCGTGGGCGCCGCCCCCGGGGCCCGGCGACGCCCCGGGAGGGGCCCCGTACCCGCCGCCCCCCGGGCCGGTCGGTCCCGGTGACGCCCCGCCGCCCGGCGGGTTCCCGCCCCCCGGTGGGTTCCCTCCCGGCGCTCCCCCGGGCTACGGCCAGTACCCGCCCCAACCGCCGTCGTCGGGCGGCGGGCGCAAGGGCCTGCTCGTCCTGGCGATCGTCGTCGTGCTCGCCCTCGTGGCCGGCGCGGCGTTCGTGGTGCTCAGCGGGGGCGACGACGGCGGCGAGCAGGTCGTGCTCGAGCCCGTCGACATGGTGCAGGAGGACGACTTCGCCGGGAACCTCGACGTCGGCGGGTCCGCCGGCGCCGTGTTCGCCGACTTCACACCGAGCGAGGACACCCCCGACGCCCGCACCGACGAGGTCGACGCCCGACTCGCCGGCCGGGTCGTCACGGGCACGGAGCCCGCGGTCTACGGCGGGAGCCGCGACACCCAGGTGTGCGACGCGGCGGGCCTCGTCAGCTTCCTCACCGACCCGGCGAACGAGGCGAAGGCCGAGGCGTGGGCCGAGACGCTCGACGTCGAGGTGGCCGACATCGAGTCGTACGTGGCGAGCCTGACCGCCGTGCGCCTCCGGTGGGACACGCGGGTCACCAACCACGGGTTCAGCGACGGTGAGGCCACCGCCTTCCAGTCACTGCTGCAGGCGGGCACCGCCGTCCTGGTCGACGACACCGGGGTCCCACGTGTGAAGTGCAACTGCGGCAACCCCCTCGGCGAGCCCACCCCCCTCGAGGACGCCAGCGAGTCCGACGCCCTCGACGTCGACTCGGCCGCCGAGAACCCCGACGAGGCCTGGGAAGGCCTCGACCCCAACGAGGCCGTCTCCATCGAGGCAGGCGGCGCAGCCGTCACCGAGATCACCCTGGTCGACGTCGACACGGGTGGGCTCCTCGACCGGCCGGTGGGGTCGGACGGCGCCAGCAAGCCCGACGTGGGGACCGGCGACGTGCAGCTCACCCTGACCTGGTCGTCGACGGCCGACCTCGACCTGGCCGTCACCGAACCCGACGGGACGGTGATCTCGTACCAGGACACGGGACCGACGAGCACGGGCGGCGAGCTCGACGTCGACTCGAACGTCGGCTGCGCCGACGACGGTGCGGTCGAGAACATCTTCTGGCCGTCGGGCGACGCACCGTCGGGCTCGTACACGGTGACCGTCACCGGGTTCCAGGTCGACGGGTGCGGGTCTGGTGACTTCTCGCTCGACATCACGGCCGGCGGCGACACGCGGACCGAGTCCGGCACCGTGGGCGAGGACGCGGTGGAGACCTACACGTTCGACGTGACCTGACCGACGACCCGGCGTCCGTCACCGCCCGCGGGCGCGGTGGCGGGCGCCGGCCCCCGTGCGGCGAGCGTCGATCCGCGCCGGCGAGGTTCAGTCGGCCTCGGCGAGCAGGTCGGCGATGCGCCGGCAACCCTCGCCGAGATCGTCGTCGCCGAGCGCGAACGACATGCGGGCGTAGCCCGGGGCCTCGAACGCCTCGCCCGGGACCAGCGCCACCTTCGCCTCCTCGAGCAGGACGCCACACAGCTGGACGGTGTCGGCGGGGGTGACCCCGCGGATCGTGCGCCCCACGTAGGCCGACAGGTTGGGGAACGCGTAGAACGCCCCCTGGGGCTCGAGCACGTGCACGTCGGGGATGTCGGACAGCAGGCGCACCATCGTGCGGCCCCGCCGGTCGTACGCCGCCCGCATCTCGGCGACCGCGCTGAGGTCGCCGCTCACCGCGGCCAGCGCCGCCACCTGCGACACGTTCGCCACGTTGGACGTGGTGTGCGACTGCAGGTTCGAGGCGGCCTTCACCACGTCGGGCGGACCGATCATCCAGCCGACCCGCCATCCGGTCATGGCGTACGTCTTGGCCACGCCGTTGAGCACGACGACGCGGTCGGCGAGGTCGGGCACCAACGTGGCGATCGAGCTGAACACGTGGTCGCCGTACGTCAGGTGCTCGTAGATCTCGTCGGTGACGACCCAGATGCCCCGGGCCGCGGCCCACCGGCCGATGGCCTCGACCTCGGCGGGCGGGTACACGGCGCCCGTCGGGTTCGACGGCGACACGAACATGAGCACCTTGGTGCGGTCGGTGACCGCCGCCTCGAGCTGGTCGACCGTCACCCGGAAGCCGTTCCCCTCGTCGGTCGGCAGCACCACCGGAACGCCGCCGGCCAGGCGGATGGGCTCGGGGTACGTCGTCCAGTACGGAGCCGGCAGCAGCACCTCGTCGCCGGGGTCGAGCAGCGTGGCGAAGGTGTTGTAGACCGCGTGCTTGCCGCCGTTGGTCACCAGGACCTGGGCGGCGGTGGCCTCGTAGCCCGAGTCACGCTTGGTCTTGACCGCGATCGCCTCGCGCAGGTCGGGGAGGCCGGCTGCCGGCGTGTACTTGTGGAAGGCCGGGGTGCGGCAGGCGACGACCGCCGCCTCGACGATGTGGTCGGGGGTCGGGAAGTCGGGCTCACCCGCGCCGAAGCCGATGACCGGCTCACCGGCGGCCTTCAGGGCCTTGGCCTTCGCATCGACGGCCAGGGTGGCCGACGGAGCGATGGCGGCGACGCGGGCGGAGATGCGGCGGCTCGAGGCAGGCAACGGGCTGGCTCCTTGTGTCGACGACCGCGATAGTGGCATGCGTGACCGCGCCGACCGAAGCCATAACGATCCCCGACGACCTGCTCCCGGCCGACGGGCGCTTCGGGAGCGGCCCGTCGAAGGTCCGTCCCGAGGCCGTGAACGCGCTCGCCGACGAGGGCCGCGGCTACCTCGGCACCAGCCACCGGCAGGCGACGGTGCGCTTCATGGTCGCATCCCTGCGCAACGGCATCGCCGAGCTGCTGTCGCTGCCCGACGGCTACGAGGTGGCGCTGGGCAACGGCGGCACGACGGCGTTCTGGGACGCGGCGACGTTCGGCCTCATCGACCAGCGCAGTCAGCACCTCAGCTTCGGCGAGTTCTCGTCGAAGTTCGCGGCGTGCGCACAGGCGGCCCCGCACCTCGACGCCCCCGACGTGATCGAGGCGCCGCCGGGCTCGGTCCCCGACGCCAAGGCCACGCCCGACGTGGACGCCTACTGCCTCACCCACAACGAGACCTCCACCGGCGTCGCCGCCCCGCTGCGGCGGCCCGAGGGGGCCGACGGGCTGGTGCTGGTGGACGCCACGTCGGCCGCGGGTGGGCTGCGGTTCGACCCGGCCCAGGTCGACGCCTACTACTTCGCCCCGCAGAAGGCCCTCGCCTCCGACGGCGGGCTGTGGCTGGCCGCCCTCTCCCCCGCCGCCGTCGAGCGGATCGAGCGGATCGCGGCCTCCGATCGCTGGTGCCCGGCGTTCCTCGACCTCGGCATCGCCCTCGACAACAGCCGCAAGGACCAGACCTACAACACGCCGGCGCTCGCCACGATCTACCTGGCCGTCCAGCAGGTCGAGTGGGTCCTGCACAACGGGGGCCTGCCCTTCGCGGCGGGGCGCTGTGACCGCTCGGCCGGGATCCTCTACGGCTGGGCCGAGGCGAGCGACTACGCCACGCCGTTCGTGACCGATCCCGGCCTGCGCAGCCACGTGGTCGCCACGATCGACCTCGACGAGTCGGTCGATGCCACCACGGTCAGCAAGGTGCTGCGCCAGAACCACGTGCTCGACACCGAGAGCTACCGCAAGCTGGGCCGCAACCAGCTCCGGATCGCGCTGTTCCCGGCGATCGACGCCGCGGACATCGAGGCGCTCACCCACTGCATCGACCACGTGGTCGACCGCCTCCGCGGCTGACCCGACCGGGCACGCATGGGATCGATCGAGCAGGAGGAGCCGGAACACGTCGACGGCCCAGCCGACGTGGCCGCGCGCGACGGGCTCCGCGCTCGGGTCGCCGACGAGCTCGCCGGCCTCGACCTCGTGGGTGAGCTGACGGCAGAACGGCGTGCCGCATCAGAGCGCGAAGACCGCCCGTGACGAGCCTCGACATCACGCCCTTCCAGGTCGCCGTCGGCGACGACGAGGTCGCCGACCTCCGCGCCCGCCTGGCCCGCACCCGCTGGCCCGACGCCGAGACGGTCGACGACTGGTCGCAAGGCGTGCCCCTCGCCTACGTGCGCGAGCTGTGCGCCTGGTGGGCCGACGGCTACGACTTCGGCCTCGCCGAGCGGGTCAACGCCTTCCCGCAGGTCCGGGTGAGGGTCGACGGGCTCGGCGTCCACGCGCTGCACGTGCGCTCCCCCGAGCCCGATGCCCTCCCGCTCGTGCTCACGCACGGCTGGCCGGGCTCGGTGGTCGAGTTCCTCGACGTGCTCGGTCCGCTCACCGATCCCCGCGCCCACGGCGGCGACCCCGCCGACGCCTTCCACGTCGTGGCGCCCTCGCTGCCGGGGTACGGGTGGAGCGACGCGCCGGCCGAGACCGGCTGGGACGTCCACCGCATCGCCCGGGCATGGGACGCGCTGATGGGCGCTCTCGGATACGACCGCTACGGCGCCCAGGGCGGCGACTGGGGGGCGGCCGTCACGGGCAGCCTCGGCCAGGACACGTCCGGCCGGGTGGTCGGCGTGCACGTCAACATGCCGACGGTCGGGCCCGACCGCGCCACGCTCGAGGACCTCACCCCCGAGGAGCAGCGCACCCTCGAGGACATCGCCGAGCACCGCGCCACCGGCATGGGCTACTCGACGCAGCAGTCCACCCGCCCACAGACCCTCGGCTACGGGCTGGCCGACTCGCCGGCCGGGCAGTGCGCCTGGATCGTCGAGAAGGTGTGGGCGTGGACCGACAACGACGGCCACCCCGAGTCCGCCCTCACCCGCCAGCAGATCCTCGACGACGTGTCGTGCTACTGGTTCACCGGCACGGCCACGTCGTCCGCCCGGCTGTACTGGGAGAGCTTCCGCGATCGGAACCGCGACCCGATCACCGTCCCGTCGGGCATCTCCATCTTCCCCGGCGAGATCTTCCGGCCGTCACGCCGATGGGCCGAGCGCCGCTACACCGACCTGCGCTGGTACGAGACGCTCGGCCGCGGGGGTCACTTCGCCGCCTGGGAGCGGCCCGGGCTGTTCGTCGACCAGGTGCGGGGCTTCTTCCGCCTCGTGCGCTGACCCTCCCCCACAGCATTTCCCCCGCGAGATCGGTCGCTCGAGCGACCGATCTCGCGGGGAAATCGCGGCGGGGGCATGCTGGGGCGATGCGCTTCTCCGTGTGGACCTCGACCAACCAACCGTGGGCCGAGGTCGTCGCCACCGCCCGCCACGCCGAGGCGACCGGGTGGGACGGCATCTGGGTCGCCGACCACTTCATGGGCAACGCGGGTCCGGCGCCGGTCGAGGTGCCGACCCTGGAGGCGGGCTCGGTGGTCGCCGCGCTGGGCGCCGCCGTCCCCCGGGTGCGCATCGGCACGCTCGTCTACGGCAACACCTACCGGCACCCGGCGGTGCTGGCCAACATGGCGGCGACGGCCGACCACGTGAGCGACGGCCGCTTCGTCCTCGGCATCGGGGCCGGGTGGCAGGTCAACGAGCACGAGCAGTACGGCATCGACCTGCCGCCCGTGGGCGAGCGCGTCGCCCGCTTCGAGGAGGCGATCCAGGTCGTCCGCAGCCTCCTGCGCGAGCCGACCACCACCTTCGTCGGCGAGCACTACCGGCTCACCGACGCGCTGTGCGAGCCGAAGCCGGTCCAGGCCGAGCTGCCGATCCTGGTGGGCGCCAAGGGCGACCGGATGCTCGGCATCGCCGCCCGCCACGCCGACGAGTGGAACACGTGGGGCCTGCCCGACCACATCGCGGGGCGCTCGGCGACCCTCGACGCCCGCTGCGAGGCCGCGGGCCGCGACCCCGACGCCATCGCCCGCTCGGCCCAGGGCCTGTTGTTCTTCACCGAGACCGACGCCGACGCGGAGCGGCTGGCCGACACGCTGCCCCGCCCCGTCCTCGCCGGCACGGTCGGGCGGCTGCGCGACGTCGTGGCCGCCTACGCCGAGGCCGGGCTCGACGAGCTGATCGTCCCCGACTTCACGCTCGGCTCGGGCGCACAGAAGACCGAGGCGCTCGATCGCTTCCTCGACGAGGTGGCGCCGGCGTTCCGCTGACCGGGCGCCACGGCACCACGCGGCGTCACCCCGGACCGGTCCGCCCGGCGCGCTGGCACTGCCGCCAGACGTCCCGGTAGGCATCGAGCCCGTCGGGCGCCAGCCAACCGTCGGGCCCGACCGCGATCGCCACCCGCTCGGGCACGGTGCCCCACACCGGGACCTCCTCGTCCTCCCACGACGCCAGCGCCTCGTGGTAGTCACGGGTGAACGTGCGGGCGGCGCAGATCACGACCCCGACCGGCAGCCCGTCGGGCACGAGGTCGAGCACGGCGGTGGCACTGGGGGTCTCCACGCCCCCGACGCGGGTCGGCACCACCACCACGTCGGCGCGCCCGAACGCCTTGGCCAGCGCCGGCTGGTCCCCCGGCCGCATGTCGACCACCGCCACCGCGTCGGGACCGAGGCGGTCGAGCGCCTTGCCGAGGAGTCGCTCGGTCGGCGCCTCGACGACGTCGACCTTGCCGAGCACGTCGTCGGTCGCCTCCTCGACCCACTCGGCCGCGCTGGCCTGCGGGTCGCCGTCGACCAGCGTGACCGGGCGGCCCGACTCGGCGGCGAGGGCGGACAGGTAGACGGAGGTGGTCGTCTTCCCCACCCCGCCCTTCAGTGCAGCGCAGACGACGATCACGACGCTCCCCAGACGGTCGGGTGCTCGCCCGAGGGTAACGCGGCCTCCGGTCCCGGTGCCGCCGATCGAGCCATCCCGCTAGTCTCCGCTGACATCAGCATCAGCGATCATCGAGGGGGATGGCGATGCCCAGCCTGGCCGAGGTCCGCGCCCAGCTCACGGGGCCCGGGGGGATGTTCGAGCTGGTGACCGAGGACGTCCTCGGCCGCCCGCTCCCTGTCTACAAGGAACGGATGCGGTCGCTGCGCGAGATCCCGCAGGCCGCCATCCAGCGCGGCGACGACACCACGTACCTCGTCTACGGCGACCGCAGCTACGGGTTCCGCAGCTTCGTCGAGCAGGCCAACGGCGTCGCCCGTGCCCTCGCCGACCGCTGCGGCATCGGCCCCGGCGACCGCGTCGCGGTGCTCAGCCAGAACAACCCCGAGTGGTGCCTCACGTTCTGGGCCACGGTGGCGAGCGGCGCCGTGCTGGTCGGCCTGAACGGCTGGTGGAAGGCCGACGAGATCCTCTACGGACTGCAGGACTCGGGAGCCACCGTGCTCGTGGCCGACGCCAAGCGGTTCGAGCGCATCGCCGACCGCCTCGACGAGGCGCCCGACCTCGCCCACGTGTTCCTCATCGACGCCGGTCCCGACGCCTTCACGGCCGCGACCGGGGCGGGGGCGAAGATCCAGCGCTTCGAGGACCTCGGCGCCGAGGCCACCGCCGACTTCCCCGACGCGGCCATCGCCGAGGACGACGACGCCGTCATCTTCTACACGTCCGGCACCACGGGGAAGCCGAAGGGCGCCATCTCGACCCACAGGTCGATGCTCGCCAACCTGCAGAACACCATGTACAGCTCGATCGCCGGGGCCATGGCCAACCCCGGTGGGGCGAGCGTGCTGCCGAGCGGCACCGGCCAGACCGTCTCGCTGCTCACGTCACCGCTGTTCCACGTGTCGGGCTGCCACTCGAACCTGGTCGTCGGCCTGCTCGCCGGCATCAAGATCGTCATCCCCGAGGGGCGCTTCCAGCCCGACAAGGTCCTCGAGCTGATCCAGGACCACGGGGTCAACATCTGGGCCACGGTGCCGACGATGGTGTGGCGGGTGTGCGAGTTCCCCGGCCGCCACGACTACGACACGTCGTCGGTCACGTCGGTGGCCTTCGGCGGCTCGCCGTCCGCCGACGAGCTGCAGCGCAAGGTCGGCGACACGTTCCCCAACGTGGCGTCGACCTCGAACGCCTACGGCCTCACCGAGACGTCGTCCGTCGCCACGGTCATCAGCGGCGAGGACGCCAAGCGCAAGCCCTGGTCGGTCGGCCCACCGGTCCCGGGCGTCGAGATCCGCATCGTCGACCCGATGAACGAGCCCCTGACCCAGGGCGGGACCGGAGAGGTGTGCATCCGCGGGGCGATCCTCATGAAGGGCTACTGGAACAAGCCCGAGGCCACGGCCGACGCCATCGACGCCGACGGCTGGCTGCACACCGGCGACATCGGCCACCTCGACGACGAGGGCTACCTCGCGATCACCGACCGCAAGAAGGACATGATCATCCGGGGCGGCGAGAACATCTACTGCGTCGAGATCGAGAACCGGCTCGTCCTGCACCCGGCGATCGCCGACGCCGCCATCATCGGTGTCCCCCACGCCGAGCTGGGCGAAGAGGTCAAGGCCGTCGTCCAGGTCGAGACCGGCTCGTCGCTCACCGAGGACGACGTGCGGGCGTGGGTGCGCGAGGAGCTGGCCGACTTCAAGGTGCCCGCGTACGTCGAGATCCGCACCGAGCCGCTGCCTCGAAACGCCTCGGGGAAGCTGCTCAAGAACGTCCTGCGGGGCGAGGGCGAGGTCAGCTTCGCCGAAACGATGTGAGCGGATCGTCGCTGTAGTGTCACGAACCGTCGGGCCGCACCGGGCGTACAGGTGGTACGACGTCGTGGGGCGGTCAGCGGCGGATCGAAGCGCAGCAGAACGAGGCGGAGATGGGTTACTTCCTGGGTGTCGACATCGGCACGACGTACACGGCCGCGGCCGTCTGGCGAGACGGGCGCTGCGACGTCGCCAGCCTGGGCAACCGGGCGCCCACCATCCCGTCGGTCGTGTTCCTGCGCGACGACGGCACGGTGCTCATCGGCGAGGCGGCGGCTCGGAGGGCCGCGTCCGAGCCGGCGAGCGTCGCCCGCGAGTTCAAGCGCCGCGTCGGCGACCCCACGCCCGTCATCGTCGGGGGCACGCCCTACTCGGCCGACGCCCTCATGGCGCGCCTGCTGCGTGGCGTCGTCGACCTCGTCGTCGAGGCCGAGGGCTCGGCACCCGACGGCGTCGCCGTGACCCACCCGGCCAACTGGGGCCCGTACAAGCTCGACCTGTTCCACCAGGCCACCCGCCTGGCCGACCTCGACGACGTGATGACCGTGTCCGAGCCCGAGGCGGCCGCCATCCACTACGCGTCGCAGTCGCGGGTCGAGCCCGGCGCCGTGATCGCCGTCTACGACCTGGGCGGCGGCACCTTCGACGCCGCCGTGCTGCGCAAGGCCCCTGACGGGTGGGACGTCCTCGGCACGCCCGAGGGCATCGAGCGCCTCGGCGGGGTCGACTTCGACGCCGCCGTCCACCACCACGTGGCGAGCGCCATCGGCCCCGCACTCGACGACCTGTCCCCCGACGACCCCGCCGCCCTGGCGGCCGCCGCCCGGCTGCGGCAGGAGTGCGTCGACGCCAAGGAGGCGCTGTCCGCCGACAGCGACGTGTCCATCCCCGTGCTGCTGCCCAAGCTGCAGACAGAGGTGCGGCTCACGCGGGCCGAATACGAGCAGATGGTGCGCCCCGCACTGGCCGACACGATCACCTCGCTCACCCGGGCACTGCGATCGGCCGGCGTCGAGCCCGGCGAGGTCACGACCGTGCTGCTGGTCGGCGGGTCGTCCCGCACGCCGCTCGTCGCCGAGCTGGTGTCCTCGGCGCTCGGTCGACCCGTCGCGGTCGACGCCCATCCCAAGTACGGCGTGGCGCTCGGCGCCGCCATCACCGCCGCCGTGGCGGGCGGCAAGCGCGGGGCCGGCGACCACACGTCGGTCACCGCCCCGCCGGTCGAGGTGCCGCCCGCGCCCGCGGTGCCGGCGGCGCCGCCCGTGCCCTCGGCTGCGCCTGCCGCCGCCGGTGCTGTCGCCGGACTCGCGGCTGCCGCGTCCACGACACGTCCGGCACACCGTGGTGATCAGGTGGCCGCGTCCGCGGCACCCGCCACCGCCCGTGCCGCCGGAGCCCCTGCGACCCCGACCCCCACCTCGACACCGCCGGCCGAGCCCACCGCGGCCCCGCCGACGCAGGATCGCGGGCCGACACGGGTGTCGGCCGATCCGCCCGCCCGGGCCGAGGCCGCCAGGCCCGGGCCCGCCGGGACCGAACCGCGCCGCGACCCGCGCTCGGTCATGGTCCCCTACGGCAGCGACCAGCTGCCCCCGGCGTCGCCCCGCCCCGGCCGCGGGGCCGGCAACGGTGATCCGCCGGCCGGGGGGCCGTCGTCCCGATCGTCCCGCCGACCGCTGCTGCTCGCCGTCGGCGCACTGGCGGTGGTCGCCGTCGCCGTCGGCGCCGTCCTGGCCCTGGGCGGAGAGGACGAGGACCCCTCGGGCGGCGGCGCCGCCGCGGCCGGAGCCGAGTCCCCGGAGAGCGGCGAGGCACGAGACACGACCGTCCCGACCACGACAGAGCCGCCCGCACCGACCGGCCCGTTCGTGCAGATCGACTCGGTCGAGGTCGACGGCGGCCAGTATCGGGTGAACTACCAGGTCATCGGCTACGTGCCACAGCTCGACGGCGGGCCCGAGTCGCTCCACGTCCACTTCTTCCCCGACACACAACCACCCGAGACCGCGGGGACCAACGGGCCACCTGACACGAGCGACTGGGACGTCACCGACGAGTCGGCGACGTTCCTGACGAAGTACACGCCCGCCGACGTGGGCGACGCGACGCAGATGTGCAGTGCGGTGGCCAACGTCGACCACAGCGTCCACACGCCCGAGACCCGCACCGGGAACTGCTTCGACCTGCCCGCCTAGTCGTTTCCGGCCCCGTCCGTCGGCTGTGAGTCCCGAGTCGACGTCCCGGCCGAGATCAGGCAGAACTCGAGGCTCGGCTGGAAGTTGAGCACCGGACCGTTCTCCCTCCGGTGGGATCGACCCCCGCAGGGCGTCGCCTGCCGCGTCGGTGGCTATCGTCCGCCGACATGGCCGGACGGACCGACGAACTTCGCCTCGACGAGATGACGGCGCGCGACCTGGTTCCGTTGCCGCCTCAGCCCGAGGACGTGCCCTGGCCGACCGAGGCCTGGCCGCAGGCCGAAACCCCCGTCGAGGTCGCCGACACGGTGGCGGCGCTGCTCGACGACGTCACCTCCGACGCCGAGCGCTACGGCACCACGTTCGCCGTCGCCGTCGTCCACCGCGGGCGGTTGCTGGCCGAGCGCTACGGCGGTGAGCTCGAGCACTGGGACCGACCGAACGAGCCGGTCGAGCCCACCACGCGGCTGCTGTCGTGGTCGATGGCGAAGTCGATGCTGCACGCCGCGGTCGGCATGCTGGTGGCCGAGGGCCGGCTCGCCCTCGACGAGCCGGCGCCCGTGCCCGAGTGGTCCGGCCCCGGCGATCCCCGGCACGCCGTCACCCTCGAGAACCTCCTCGACATGCGCGACGGCCTGGCCTTCAGCGAGGTCTACGACGACGCCGGGGTGTCCGACGTGATCGAGATGCTGTTCGGGACGGGGCAGGCCGACATGGCCCACTTCGCCGCCGAGCGGCCCCTGGCGCATCCACCCGACACGGTCTTCAACTACTCGTCGGGCACGTCGAACATCGTGTCGGGCGTGGTCGCCCGCACCGTGGGCCCGGGCGAGCCGTACGAGCGGTTCCTGCGCGAGCGCCTGTTCGACGCTGTGGGCATGGCCTCGGCCAACCCGCGGTTCGACGATGCCGGCACGTTCTGCGGGTCGTCGTACGTGTACGCCACCGCCCTCGACTACCTGCGCTTCGGCCTGCTCTACCTGCGGGGCGGCGTGTGGGACGGCAAGCAGATCCTGCCCGAGGGATGGGTCGACCACGGTCGTCGCATCCGCAGCTACGACCCCGACGAGGACCGCTGGTACGGCGCCCACTGGTGGAGCGTCGGCGACGACCTCGGCACGTTCTGGGCCAGTGGCTACGAGGGCCAGTCGCTCATGCTGTGCCCACCGCTCGACCTGATGGTCGTGCGGCTCGGCCGGTCGCCCGACGACCACCACAACCCCGAGCTCACGGCCTGGCGGGCCCGCATGGTCGACGCCTTCCGCCCGCTCGGCTGACGACCGGTCACGCCCCACACGGCGCGTCGCCGAATCGTTCCCGCCCTCGCCGAGATTACCGTCGGGTCATGACGCGTCTCTCCCCCGCCGAGTGCCTGGCCTTCCTCCGTGAGCCCGTGCGGCCGGCCATGCTCGCCACGACCCGCGCCGACGGGCGCCCGCACGTGGCGCCCGTCTGGTACGACCTCGACGACGACGGCACGATCCTGTTCAACACCGGTGCCGGCACGGTGAAGGGCAAGGCGATCCGGCGCACCGGCCAGGTGGCGCTGTGCGTGCAGGACGAGACGCCGCCGTTCTCGTTCGTGACGGTCGAGGGTGCGGCGACGGTGATCGACGACCTCGACGAGGTGCGGTCGTGGGCCGCCCGCATCGGCGGCCGCTACATGGGTGCCGACCGGGCGGAGGAGTTCGGCGCGCGCAACGGCGTCCCCGGCGAGCTCCTGGTGCGGGTCACGCCGGCGCGGCTGGTCGGCGAGGTCGACCTGGCGGACTGACCGCCCTGACCGGGCCGGACGCGCGAACCGGGCGCGCCCCGGTCAGGCGCCGCAGGAGGCCTCGAGCACCCGGGTGAACGCGCCGTCGGGCTGCATCTCGTACACGGCCGTGCTGATGCTCTCGTGCCAGAAGAGGTCGACGACCACCTCCATGCGGCCGTCGCCGTTCAGGTCGGCGAGCGCCGCCACGCGGTAGGCCTCGGGGTAGGGCGACTTCCCGACGAGCGGGCTCATCCAGTCGACGGCGGTCGTGAGCGTCGTGTCGCCCACGTGCCGGCGGACGAACAGCCCGGCGATGTCGCTGTCGAGCGTCACACCGGCCGCCGCGACCCCGCCCGGCACGGTGCGCTCGGCGGCGATCAGCTCCTCGGGGACGCCGTCGCCGTCGATGTCGCCCCGCACGACCTGCCGCACCGCGGGTGTCTCGCCCGTGATGCGCCGGCCGGCGATCGCCTCGTCGACGGCCTCGGCGTACGTGCCGTCGCCGGGATCGAGGACCTCGACGGGGCGGGGCGCGGATCGGCCACGCCCGCGACACCGATCGGGGTCGTCGCCCGCGCCGCGGCGGGCAGCTCGAGGCCGAGGTCGATCCCCGGCGTGGCCTCAGGGGAGCACGGGACGCTGGCGGACGTCCCGGCGACGGTGGCGAGAGGCTCGTCGAGGTGCACGAGCGTGAAGTCCCCGCCCGACGTCGGAGCACCGGGTGTCCACTGCACCCACCGGGCGCCGTCCCAGGTGCCGAGCACCCCCTCGTAGGCCACGAAGGGGCCCGCGGGACCCCGGGGCTCGGTCGCGAGGGGCGCCTCGCCGGCGGGTGGGGTCGGGTCCGGGGCCGAGTCCTCGGTCGGAGTCGGGGTCGGGGTCGGGCCGACCGGGGACGGGTCGGTCGCCACGCGGTCGCCCGTGTCCTCGGTGACGACGACGGCCCCCGCCGCGAGCACCGCGACGGTCACGGCGGCCGCCGCGAGCAGGCCGCGGTGGCGGCGGGCCCAGGACGGGCGGTTCGGCACGGGCGAGGCGACGGCGCGGAGCGGGTGCGCCCGCTCGCCGCGGTCGAGGCGGAGGAGCGCCTCGTCCGTCGGCGGTCCGGGCAGCGGCTCGGAGACCGCCCGGGCCGCGTAGTGGGCACGCAGGCGGTCCTCGAGCGGAGAGCGTCGGGGGACGGGCTCATGCCGGTGCCTCCACCATCTTCTCGAGTCGGCGCAGGGCGCGGTGCAGGCGGCTCTTCACCGTGCCGGGCGCGCAGTCGAGCGCCGCAGCGATCTCGTCGGTCGACCAGTCGAGGTGGAACCGCAGGACGACGACGGTGCGCTGGTCGACCGGCAGGCGGAGCAGCGCCCGCGCCAGGGCCGGATCGCCCACCCCCTCGATGTCCGGCAGGTCCCGCGTGACCGGCGCGGCCTTGCGCTGCTCGAGGCCACGGCGCTTCAGGCGGTTGCGGCCGAAGTTGACGGCGACGCGGAAGACCCACCCCGCCGGGTTCGTCATCGTGCGCACGGCGTCCCAGCGCTCGAACGCCCGGGTGAACGCCTCGTCGGTCGCCTCGAGGCCGAGCTCCCGGTCCTCGAGCGCGTACACCACCGCCCGCAGCAGCGTGTCGCGCTGCTGTCGGTAGAAGTCCTCGAACGCCGGTGCACGGCCCAGCATCGCCTCCACGGACGGACAGACAACCGGCGAGGCCCCCGGGTTCCCCGAAAGCCGGCGACCGCGGCCGCCGGGGCCCGGCCGGGCCCCGCGGCCCCGGCTCAGCCGTCGCAGCCCTCGCGCAGGACCTCGGCGGGCACCCCGTCGTCGCCGAGCGCGTGGACCGACGTCCACCGTCCCTCGGTCGACCGACCGTCGACCACCAGCTCCATCGTGCCGTCGCCGTTGAGGTCGGCCAACGACGACACCTGGACCTGCTGGAACTCGGCCGGGTCCCCGGCACCGGCGACCGACGACGCCACGACGCTGGTGGCCACGCCGTCCCCCACCACCCGCCGCAGGAACACCACCGACCAGTCGCCAGCGCTCGGCGCCTCGGGGTCGGCCACGTGCCCGGCCGACACGACGACCTCCTTCGTGCCGCTGCCGTCGAGGTCGCTGCGCAGCACCTGCGTGACGGTGGGCGGCGTGGTCACGCCGAGGCCGGCCGCGACCTCCGCCGCAGCCTGCGGGTACGGGGGCGAGGCGGGTTCGAACTGCTCGACCGGCCGCGGCAGCGGCTCGGACACCCCGGCCACCGCGATCGCCGGCGGGCCGTCGGCGTCCCCCTCGACGTCGACCGACACGTCGAGATCGGCGGCGGCCTCCTGCGACGCGCATTCCTCGGCGACGGTCACACCGCGGTCGGAGCTCGCCTCACCGCCGATGCCGACGACGCTCAGGTCGACGCCTCCGTCGGGCGTCTCGCCGTCGGCGCGGGACACCCACTCCGACCCCGACCACCACCCCACGATGCCCGTCGGGCCCACGATCGGGCCGGTGGGGTCGGTGCCGTCGCCGGCCGGCGCGGCCGCCGCGCTGGTGGTGGACGGCCCGGTCAGGGGTCCGGAGGGGTCGTCGCCGCCGCCGAGGGCCATCGCCGCCACGCCGACGACCACGACCACGACGCCGACCGCCGCGAGCACGATCGTCTCGGTGCGCGGCCGGCGGCGCTCGCCGCCCGGCGCCGACGCCGAGCCGCGGGCCACGTGCCGCGGACCGGACGACCTTCCGCCGTGGGCCGGGACACCGGCACCCGCGTTCGTCCCGGGGGAGGGCGGCCCCGCGGGCGGGTCCCACGACGGCGAGCCGGTGGCACCCGTCGGTGCCACCGCCGGACCGGCCCGGCCGGCCGGACCCGCCGAGGCGGTCGTGGCGGCCGTCAGCGGCGGACCGGTCGGTGGTCCCCACGGCTCGGCGCCCGGCGAGCCCACCTCGCCGCGGTCGCCCGGCCGCGGGTCCCGCGTCGCCCGCGCCCACCCCGGCGGCGCAGCCTCGTCCGCCCGGTCGGGTGGGGACACGACCTGGTCGGGGACGATGACCTCGGTCGTGTCGTCTCGATCTGCGCTCGCCGTGGCCGTCGGCGGGTCGGCGGCGGCCCGACCGGGCCGCCGCGCCGGCGCGGTGTCGTCGGCCCAGACCAGCGAGCCGGTGGACGGCAACGGATCGACCGCCACCGACTCGTCGTCGCCCCCGGGCGCGGGCGTGTCATCGGCCGCCGGCGCGTCCGGCGCGCCCGCATCACGTCCCCGGCTCTCCATCGTGTGGTCCGTACCCGATGGTCGTGGCGCAGACACCCGACCGGCAGGCAGTCGGTTCAGCCGCCCGAGATGTCCTGGACGCGCTGCTTGCCGGCCGAGATCCACGGCATCATGCCGCGCAGCTCCGCGCCCACCGTCTCGATCGGGTGGGCGGCCCCCTCGGCCTGCAGCTTCTTGTAGGTCGGGCGGCCCGATTCGGACTCGGCGATCCACTCCTCGGCGAAGCGGCCGCTGCGGATCTCGTCGAGGATGGTGCGCATCTCGGCCTTCACGGCCTCGTTGATGACCCGCGGGCCGCGGGTCAGGTCGCCGTACTCGGCGGTGTCGCTGATCGAGTAGCGCATGCCGGCGATGCCCTGCTCGTACATGAGGTCGACGATCAGCTTCAGCTCGTGCAGGCACTCGAAGTAGGCCGACTCGGGCTGGTAGCCGGCCTCGGTGAGCGTCTCGAACCCGGCCTGCACGAGGGCGGTGAGGCCGCCGCACAGCACGACCTGCTCGCCGAACAGGTCGGTCTCGGTCTCCTCTTCGAACGTCGTGTCGAGCACGCCCGCCCGGCTGCCGCCGATGGCGTCGGCGTAGGCGAGCGCGAGGTCGTGGGCGCTGCCGCTGGCGTCCTGCGAGACGGCGATGAGGCACGGCACGCCGCCGCCCTCGGTGTAGGTGCGGCGCACGAGGTGGCCCGGGCCCTTGGGTGCGACGAGCGCCACGTCGACGCCCTCGGGCGCCACGACCTGGCCGAACCGCACGCTGAAGCCGTGGCCCACGAACAGGGCGTCGCCGTCGTTCAGGTGAGGGGCGATGTGGTCGTTGAAGATCGCCTTGTGCTCGGTGTCGGGCCCGAGGAGCATGATCAGGTCGGCCTCGGCGGTGGCGTCGGCGATCGACCGCACCGGCAGGCCCGCGGCCTCGGCCTTGGCGACCGACGACGAGCCCTCGCGCAGGCCGACGCGCACGTCGATGCCCGAGTCCTTGAGGTTGAGGGCGTGGGCGTGGCCCTGCGAGCCGTAGCCGATCACCGCCACCTTGCGGTCGGCGATGAGCGACCGGTCGGCATCCTTCTCGTAGTAGACGTTGGCCATTGCTGGGTTCCTCTCGGGGATGGATGACGTTCTGGCGTCTGTGAGAGCGCGATCGCGCTCTCACAGACGCCAGAAGCTCGGGGTCAGGCCGTGCGGCGCACGGAACGGAGGTTGGGGGTCGAGTGCTCGAGCTTGGGCAGGGCCACCCGGCCGGTGCGCTGCAGCTCGACGATGCCGAACGGGCGCAGCAGCTCCTCGACGTCGTCGAGGCGGTCGGGCGTGCCGTCGAGGCTGACGGTCAGCTCGTCGTGGCCCACGTCGACGACGCGGCCCTCGAACAGGTTCACCAGCTCGATGATCGGGCTGCGGGACGTCATGTCGGCCCGCAGCGTCACGAGCATGAGCTCGCGCTCGACCGAGTCACGGGGGTCGAGCTCGCTGATCTTCACGACGTTGATCAGCTTGTAGAGCTGCTTGGTGATCTGCTCGAGCGGGGCCGACTCGACGTCGACCACGATCGTGATGCGGCTGAACCGGTCGTCCTCGGTGGGGGCGACGGCGAGCGAGAAGATGTTGAACCCGCGCCGGGCGAACAGGCTGGCCACGCGGGCGAGCACGCCGGCCTTGTTCTCGACCAGCACGACCAGCGTGTGGTGGCGGGCATCGGTGCCGGGGATCGGTGCCATGGTGCTCAGTGTCCTCCCTCGCCCTGCGACGGGTCGGTGACGATCTCGTCGTTGGTCAGCCCCGAGGGGACCATCGGGTACACCTTCTCGCGGGAGTCGGTGCGGAAGTCGATGACGACCGGCCGGTCGTCGATCTCGTTCGCCTTCTGGATGGCGGCGTCGACCTCTTCGGGCGACTCGACCCGCATGCCGACGCAGCCCATGGCCTCGGCCCACAGCTTGTAGTCGGGCAGGTCGGGCGACAGGTACACCTCGCTGTACCGCTCGTCGTAGAACATCTCCTGCCACTGGCGGACCATGCCCAGGTAGGCGTTGTTGAGGATGGCGATCTTCACCGGGATGCGCTCGCTGGCCGCGGTGACCAGCTCTTGCGCCGTCATCTGGAAGCAGCCGTCGCCGTCGACGGCCCACACCATGCGGTCGGGCCGGCCGACCTTGGCGCCGATGGCCGCCGGGACCGAGAAGCCCATCGTGCCCAGGCCGCCCGAGTTCACCCACGTGTACGGGTGGTTGAACTTCCAGTACTGCGACGTCCACATCTGGTGCTGGCCGACGCCCGAGGCGACGATCGTGTCGTCGGGCGTCGAGTCGCGCAGCCGCTCGAGGACGAACTGCGGCTTGAGCAGGTCGCCGGGCTCGGACTGCTCGTAGGTGAGGGGGAACTTCTCCTGCCAGCCCGAGATCGTCTGCTTCCAGGCGGCGCGGTCGGGGAACTCGACGCCGCCGTTGACCAGCTCGCGGACGGCGACGATCAGCTCCTCGATGACCAGGCGGCAGTCGCCGACGATCGGCACGTCGGGCCGGCGGACCTTGCCCAGCTCGGCGGGGTCGATGTCGACGTGGATGATCTTGGCGTCGGGGGCGAAGCCGTCGACCTTGCCGGTGACCCGGTCGTCGAAGCGGCTGCCGAGGGCGATGAGCAGGTCGCTCTGCTGCATCGACGTGACCGAGGTGTAGTTGCCGTGCATGCCCGGCATGCCGAGGCAGAGCGGGTGGTCGTCGGGGAAGGCGCCGCGGGCCATGAGCGTGGTGACGACGTGGATGTCGCACAGCTCGGCCAGCTCGCGCAGCGCCTCGGCCGCCCGGGCCTTGAGGATGCCGCCGCCGGCGTAGATGACCGGCTTGCGGGCCCGGAGGATGAGCTCGGCCGCCTGGCGGATCATCTTCGGGTGGCCCTTGGTGGTGGGCCGGTAGCCGGGCAGGCTGGCGGCGACCTCGTCGTCGGTGGGCCAGTACCAGTCCATGGCCGACCGCGGGTTCTTGGGGTCGACGATGTCCTTGGGCACGTCGAGCAGCACCGGGCCCGGGCCGGCCGGTGGTGGCCAGGTGGAACGCCTGGCGGACCATGAGCGGGATGTCCTGCGCCTCGGTGATCAGCTCGTTGTGCTTGGTGACCGACCGGGTGATGCCGACCGTGTCGCACTCCTGGAAGGCGTCGGTGCCGATGGCCGCGAACGGCACCTGGCCGGTGATGCACACCATGGGCACCGAGTCCATGTAGGCGTCGCACAGCGGCGTCACCACGTTGGTCGCCGCCGGGCCCGAGGTGACCATGCACACGCCCGGCTTGCCGGTGGCGTGGGCGAAGCCCTCGGCCATGTGGCCGGCGCCCTGCTCGTGGCGCACGAGGATGTGGCGGATCGGGCTGTCGATGATCGGGTCGTACACCGGCAGGATGGCGCCGCCGGGCAGGCCGAAGATGGTCTCGACACCCTCCATCTCGAGGGCTCGGATCAGGGCTTGTCCGCCGTCGATCTTCATGGCGGGGTGCTCCTTGGTGCGGTCGGGCGAGGGGTGGGGCGGAAACGGTGCGAAAACTGAAACGACCTCCCAGTGGGAGGTCGGAACAGCGCACGCGGGTAGATCCGGCGTGCGCTAGGCGAGGACTACGAGGGTGTCGACTCGGTGCATCGGAGGTCAACTGTAGGGAGCGCGGGCCAGGAAACGGCAAGACGGTTGGCGCGCCGGCCGACCGCCAGCCGTCGGTGCAACGGCTCGCGGCCAGGCGGATCCGCTCACTCCTGCAGCTGCTCGACGGCGCGGTTGCCGGCCTCCCAAGGGTTGGGCACCCCTCGATCGCCATTGGATGCGTCGCGCTTGAAGTCGCCAGGGCTCATCCAGGCGATGTCCCCCGTCCATCCGTCGTCGCACCTCTCGAAGACGAGGAAGGACTCCGGGGTTGGTGCTGCACCGAGGTTCTCCCTGGGGAACACCGGCACATCCACATGCGGGGTCCACACACACGGCGGTGCGACGGTGTCCGCACGCCCGGTCGGCGTTTCGACCGTGCCCTCGTCGTCGCCCGAGAAGGTGGCGGCCGCGAGCGCGCCACCCGCGATCACCACCGCCGCGGCACCCGCCCATCCGAGCACCACCTTGGGGCGGATGCCGGGGGTGCGGATGCGTCGGCTGCTTCGTGCTTCGGGCAGCTCGCTGCCCGGCGAGATATGTGTCATGACGGCTCCTTCGTGACGTCTGTTGCCGGTTTGGCACTGGAGTCGTCGCACCGGACGGTGCCGGACGCGTTCCGCGGCGGTATCAGCGCGGTATCGGTGCTGTTGACGGGTATCGGTGGCGGGCGAACACTGGCCGTGGTGGGTATCGCGGTGTTGGGCCCGGTCCGGGTCGAGGATCGCGAGGCGCTCGGGCCTCGCGATCGGGTCGTGTTGGCGGCCCTGGCGCTGCGACGGGGAGAAACGGTCAGCGCCGACCAGTTGGCGGACGCACTGTGGGGCGAGCGACCACCGGCGTCGTCGGCCAAGGTGGTCCAGGGGTGCGTGGTCCGGCTGCGCAAAGTGCTGGGCGCCCGCGCCATCGAGACAGCACCGCAGGGATACCGGCTCGCGGTTCCGGTCGACGAGGTGGACGCCCAGCGCTTCGAGCACCTGGTCCAGCGCGGCCGCGAGCTGCTGACGCTGGGGGAACCGGAACGGGCCGCGCATGTGGTGGCGGAGGGGCTGGCGTTGTGGCGGGGCCCGGCGTTGGCTCGAGCTCGACGGCTGGTCCCCGGCAAGGATCGAGGCCGCCCGGCTCGAGGACATGCGCCTCGACGCCCAGGAGGTGCTGGTGGAGGCGGTGCTGGGGGCGGGCCGCTACCGCGATGTGCTGGCCGAGGCCCAGGCGCGCGTGGCCGAGGCGCCGCTGCGGGAGAAGCGCTGGGCGCTGCTGGCCCGGGCCCAGTACCAGGCCGGCCGCCAGGGCGAGGCACTGCGCACCCTGCACCAGGCCCGCACCGTCTTGGCCACCGACCTTGGAGTCGACCCCGGGCCCGACCTGGTCGCGCTGGAGGCGGCCATCCTGCGCCAGGACGTCTCGCTGGTGGCGGACACGGCCCTGCCCGAGCCGAGCGCCACCTGCCCCTACCTGGGCCTGGTGCCCTACGACGTCGCCGACGCCGACGGGTTCTTCGGCCGCGACGCGGACGTGGCCGCGTGCCTGCGACGGCTGGCGGATGTCGGGGTGGTGGCGGTGGTGGGGCCGTCGGGCAGCGGCAAGTCGTCCCTCGTTCGTGCCGGTATGGCCGCGTCGCTGGAGCGGGATGGCCGCCGGGTGCTGGTGGTCACCCCGGGCGCCCACCCGATGGACGCCCTCACCGTGCTTCCATCCACGGGACCGGCTCCGGTGCTGGTGGTCGACCAGTGCGAGGAAGCCGTGGCGCTGTGCGACGACACCGGGGAGCAGGCCCGGTTCTTCGCCCGGCTGGCCGCGCATGCCGAGCGGGGACCGCTGATGGTCGCGCTGCGGGCCGACCGCCTGGGTGAGCTGTCGGCGCACCCGGTGCTCGCCCGCCTGATCGAGCCCGGCGTCTACCTGCTGGGCGCCATGGGCGAGACCGATCTCCGCGCGGCCATCGAGGGGCCGGCCCACCAGGCCGGGCTGCTGCTCGAACCGGGGCTGGTCGAGCTGCTGGTGCAGGATGTCGAGGGCGAACCGGGCGCCCTGCCGCTGCTGTCCCACGCCCTGCGCACCACGTGGGAGCGCCGCGAGGAACGCACGCTCACCGTGGACGGCTACCGCGCCACCGGTGGCATCCGCGGTGCGGTCGCCCAATCGGCCGAGGCGCTCTACGACCAGGTGCCGGCCGAGCAGCGTCCGTTGGTGCGCGACCTGTTGCTGCGCCTGGTCGCGCTGAGCCCCGACGGGCAGCCCGTGCGCAACCAGGTCCCGCGCCGGACGGTGGCCACCGACGCCGCCCACGACGATCTCGTCGAGCTGCTCATCGGCGCCCGGCTGGTCACCAGCGACGACGGCGTCGTCCAGCTCGCCCACGAGGCGCTGGCCCGGGCCTGGCCCCGCCTGCGGGGCTGGCTCGACGAGGACGTCGAGGGCCAGCGCATCCTCCGCCACCTCTCCGGCGCGGCCGACACCTGGGACGCGATGGGCCGCCCCGACAGGGAGCTCGACCGCGGGGGTAGCGTCGGTGCCGTGACGCAGTACGTGGCGCTGTTGCGCGGGGTGAACGTGGGCAAGATCACGGTGAAGTCGGCCGACCTCGCCGACATGGCCCGGGGGCTCGGCCTCGACGACGTGCGCACGGTGCTCGCCACCGGGAACCTGACGTTCACCTCCCCGGCCAAGGCGCCTGCGCTCAAGAAGACGATCGAGGCCGGCCTGCGCGACAGGTTCGGGTACGACGCCTGGATCGTCCTGACGACCGCCGATCACCTGCGCGACGTGATCGACGCGTTCCCGTTCCCCGAGCGCGACGCCTATCAGCCGTACGTGCTGTTCGGCTCCGACACGAAGGTCCTCGGCGACATCGAGCGGGCGACCGCGGAGCTGGGCGACGCCGACGAACGGGTCGAGCCCGGCGACCGGGTCCTCTACTGGGAGTGCCCGAAGGGATCGAGCACCGACACACCGTTCGCCAAGCTCGTGGCCAAGCCCAGGTACAAGTCGACGACCACCACCCGCAACCTGCGCACGCTGCGCAAGCTGCTCTGACGTCAGCGGAATCGCAGGAAGACGTCGGCGGCCAGCGCCAGCAGGGTGTTCCGGTCGTCGGCGACCAGGTTGTTGGCGATGCTCGAGAACACGACGCGCCGGCCGTCCGCCGAGATCGCCCGCTGTGTCGCGGCCGAGTTGCCGGCCGCCTGAGCGCCGTCGATCGTGACCGACACCCGCTCGGTCCCGCCCGTGACCCGGTCGTGGACGAACACGTCGCCGTTGACGTTGGTGTCGTCGGGGACGAGGTTCGTGGCGGTCGACGGGAACGTGACGTAGCGACCGTCAGCCGAGATCCCCGGGTTGACGGTGCTGACGTCGGCTTGCGTACCGGTGCTCGAGACGGAGACGCGAGTCGTCTCACCGGTGACCCGGTCGTGGACGAACGAGTCACCGACCTGGTTCGAGTCGCCCTCGACGAGGTCCGCGGCGTCGCTGCCGAAGGCGACGTAGCGCCCGTCGGCCGACAGGGACGGCCTGATCGACCCGCCCATGGCCTCGGCCCCGTCGGACCCGACCGACACCCGCTCGATCTCGCCGGTCACGATGTCCTTGACGAACACGTCGGACGCTCCGTTGGTGTCGCCGGCCACGAGGTTCGACGCCCTGCTCTCGAACGCGACATGCCGGCCGTCGGCCGAGATCGTCGGGTTCACCGAGTGGTCGTCTCCCTCGGAGCCGTCGGCTGCGGTCGACGCCCGCGTGGTGATGCCGCGGACGACGTCGCGCACGTAGACCTGCCAGTCGCCGTTGGTCGTGCCGGGCACCAGATCGGCGGCGAAGCTCTGGAAGCTGACCAGGGCGCCGTCGGCCGACGCCGCGCCCTTGGTCGATTGGCCGCTCGCCGGCCCACCCTCGAGGTCGACGGACACGAGGGTGGTCTCGCCCGTCACCCGATCGTGGAGGAACACGTCGGGAGCGGCGTTCGTGTCGGCCGCGACCAGGTTGTCGGCATCGCTGTGGAACACGACGTCCGTGCCGTCGGCCGAGATCGACGTGCCTGCGGACGCGCCGTTCGCCTCGACCCCGCCGCTGGCGACGGAGACCCGGGTGGTCGTCCCGTCCGCCAGGTCCCGGACGAACACGTCGTTCGTGCCGTTGGTGTCACCGCCACCGAGGTTCGTGGCGTTGCTGGTGAACCCGATGGCCGACCCGTCGCCGGAGATGAACGCGTCGGCCGAGTTCGAGCCGTTCGTGGCCTGGACACCGCCGCTGTCGAGGTTCACGAGGTGGGTTCCGCAGCCGGTCAGCCACGCTGTCGCCCCGACGACGACTGCCCCCATCCGCATCGCGTCCGACCATCGTCCCACTGCGGCTGTCCTCTCGTCCGCGCCGGTACGGCCTGCTCCCCGTCATCGCCCGTGGAGCGCCGCGAGGTACGTCTCGTCGGCGCCCGACCGCCCGCGCGAGGGCGCCGCGGCTCAGCGGTCGTCGCGGCCGCGCAACAGGGCCACCGCGAACGGGCGCAGCTCCCCGGTGGCGATGCCGCTGGCGATGGCCGGATCCTCGTCCATGATCCGCCGCGCGGCCTCCTCGTCGGGGGCCTCGAACACCGCGATGCCCGTGTTGACCTTCCCGAGGGTCGGCCCGACCAGGATCATCACGCCCTCGCGGGTGAGGCGCTGCAGGCGCTCGAAGTGCGTGTCCCACACCGCCCGCTCGTCGGCCGTCATGGTCGCGGCGAAGTCCTCGCGGGGCGCGTGGATGAAGTAGATCCACTCCACGCGCGTCAGCCTGCCACGACACCGGCCCGCATGGCGGCCGCCGACACGCCGGCCGTCGACGCCACGATGCGGGCCGCCGCCCGCGAGATGGGCACGCAGGTGCTCGCGGTCGATCTTGTCGAGCGTGTCCATGGCGTCGAACAGGTAGTGGGGCGCGGCCAGGAAGTTGACCACGGGGACGCCGGCCAGGTGGTAGCCGGCGCCGTCGGTGGGCGGTGCCTCGCCGAAGGCGTCGGGGGCCACGATCATCGACCGGTCGAGCTGTTCGGTCGTGAGGGCGTCGAGCACGGTCGCCTCGAGGTCGGGGTTGCGGCTCGTGAACCACCAGCGGGGCGTGGCGACGCCGGTCGGCTCCAGCGCGCGCGGACGGGTCGCCCGTCGGGAGCCGCGAACTCGAGCGCCGCGTGCTCGAGGTGGACCTCGAGCACCACCGACGACAGCTCGGAGCCGTGGTCGACGATGTACTGCATCAACCCGGCGCCGCCGGACATGTGCCCGCCCTGCAGGAGGAACCGCAGCCGGTGCGGCCGCGCCTCGGCCGGCTGGGCCGCCCAGTAGGTCGCCTGGGCCAGGACGAGCGAGATGCCGCTGCCGTCCTCGACCGCCGAGGCCCACGGGCCGTCGTGGTGCGAGGCGATCATCACGACCTCGTCGTCGGCCCCGGGCAGGTCGCCGACGACGTTGGCCGACTCGACGGTGCGCACGTCGGTGGTGACCGCCAGCCGCACCCGCACCGGGCCGGCGGCCAGCAGGTCGCGCAGCCGCGCGCCGTCGCTGCCTCGCACCCACACCCCGGGAAGTGGCCGCTCCTCGGCGTCGTAGGGCACGTAGTACTCGTACGAGTCGCCCGGGTAGTCGGCGAGGACGCCGATGAACGCCGCCGCCCCGGCCTCGATCGACGGTTCGAGCACCTGCATGATCTCGCCGCCGAACGGGATCACCTGCGGGTCGCCGAGCGTGCCTTCGGGGTCCACCGAGCGCGACCCGGCCGTGGCACCCTCGGGGATGCTGCCCGCGGTGGCCATGAAGTTGCCCGGCAGGCGCAGCAACGTGACGTCGTACAGGGATGCCTTGCCCGCCACCGCCGCCGGGTCGGCGGAGTCGTAGGCGGCGAGATCGAGGTCGAGGCCGGCCTCGGGGGTCGGGGCGGCGTACGGGACGGGGAAGCAGTCGAGCGATTCGGTGGTCCCGTCGGCGGCCGTCACCTCGAGGGACCACTCGACCGGCTCCCAGCGCAGCACGTCGACCGGCTCGGAGTGGACGTCGTCGAGGCCGATGTCGCGGAACCGGTCGGCGATCCAGTCGATCGCCCAGTCGTCGGCCTCGTAGCCCGGCCGGCGGATGCCCTGGTCGACCACCTCGGCGATCCAACCGTGGATCGTGGCCTCGCTCGGGAAGGCGTCGCCGTCGAGCCCGTCGCTCCCCGTGGTCCCACCGTCGTCACCCACGTCGTCCCCTCCCCCGTCGGTGCCCCCGGATGCATCGTCGTCATCCGAGCAGGCGGCCGCGCCGGCGGCGACCAGTCCACCGGTCAGACCGGCCCGAACGATGAAGTCACGACGCGTCCAGGTGCCCGACATCCATCCACACTCCCCAGCCGTGATCCACCGCCTGCAACCAACGTAGTGGTCGTGTCCGTGCCGGGCGTCCGCGGTCCCCGCCCGCTCTTCACGAGCCGTGGACGTTTTCGCGAAAGTGATCCACGGACCCCGCCGGCTTCGAAGCATGGCAGTGGGAGGACGCGCATGGAGCCAGGACAACGACACGCAGGTCGGCCCGACTCGGTACTGGTGGAACGCCTCCGCCGAGGCGAGGAGGGAGCGCTCGCGGAGATCTACGACGGGTACGCGGGGCTGGTCCACGGGCTGGCCAGGCACGTCCTGCGCGACCGGCGAGCGGCCGAGGACGTGACGCAGGAGGTCTTCGTCGCCTTGTGGCAGAACCCCGACCGCTTCGACCCCACCCGAGGCAGCCTGCGGGGCTTCCTCGCCACGATGACCCACCGGCGAGCGGTCGACATCGTCCGCCGCGACGAGGCTCGCAACGCCCGCGAGGCCCGCACCAGCGAGGAACCCGAGCCCGTGCCCGATCCGGGCGAGACCGTGGTGAAGGCCATCGACTCACAACGCGTGCGAGACGCCGTCGCCCGGCTGCCCGTGGCGCAACGGCACGCGCTCGAGCTCGCCTACTTCCGGGGCCGCACGTATCGCCAGGTGGCCGTCGAGCTGGGCATCCCCGAAGGCACCGCCAAGTCACGCCTCCGCCTGGCGCTGCAGGCGATCAGCCAGACGCTGCGAGGGGAGATGAGTGAGAGATGGACGTGAACGACGACACCCCCACCCCCGACGAGCTGGACGACCTGGCCGTGTACGTCCTCGATGCGCACGACCCCGGAGACGCGACCGGGATCGAGTCGTACCTGCTCGCACAGCCGGCTGCGGCGCGCTGGGAGCAGGACCTCCGCGACGCCGCCGGCGCCTATGCCGCGGCCGGGACGGCGGATGTCGACCTGCCCCCCGACCTCCGCGACCGCGTCCTGACCGCCGCTCTGGCGGCCCGCCCGGCGGGCCAGCCGATCGGCGCCACCCCCGCCCCGGCCGCCCCCGTCGTCCTTCCCTCGCCCGACGAGGTCCATCGACGCGAGCAACAGCGGGGACTGGAGTACCTGCGGAGCCTGCACGCCGACGACTGGTCGGTGCCGGTCGATCCACCCGAGCTCGCCGGCTGGTCGGTCCACGACGTCGTGGCGCACCTGGCCGCCAACGCCACGCTGCTGGCCGACACGCTCGGCGTGCCGGTCGCCGGTGTGCCCGAGACGGCGCTCGACAACGAGGGCCGCACCGCGGCGGCGCAGGCGCGCCACCGCGCGCGGCCGCCGTCGGAGGCGGTCGACGAGTTCGAGGCGGCCGCCCGGTCGGTCGAGGAGGCCCTGGCGGCCATCGAGGAACGTGGCACCGACCCCGGGCTCGCCGAGGAGGTCGACTGGTGGGGCGTGCCCACCCCGATCGGTTGGGTGCTCATGGTGCGGGCGTTCGAGACGTGGACGCACACCGACGACATCCGCCGGGCGCTCGGCCAGCAGATGCAGCCCCCTCCGCCCCCGTCGCTCCGCACGATGTCGCGGTCCGCCTGCGGGCTGATGCCGCTCATGCTCGCCGTCCGGGGCGAGCAGCGCTCGGGCGAGGTCGTGCGCGTGCGGTTCACCGACATGGCCGACACCGCGTGGGACGTCGACCTCGGTCAGATCGGTGTGGCCCACGTGGCCGGGTCGACCCCGGTCGACGCCGAGATCGCGCTCGGCGCCGTCGACCTGTGCCGAGCCATCGGCAACCGGATGCCCGCGGACGGGCTCGCCTACACCAGCACGGGCGACGCCGACCTGGCCCGCACCATCGTCGACGCCACCCCGGCTCTGGCCGTGCTCTGATCGGCCGGTCGGCGTCGGTCCGTGGCGCCGATGCGCCTCGCCCGCGGCCGGCCGGTCGCGCTCAGGCCTCGGTGATGGCCCCGCGCTCCGCGCCCGTGGCGAGGCGGGCGTACTTGGCGAGCACGCCGGTCGTGTAGCGCGGCTCGGGCAGCTTCCACTCGGCTCGGCGGCGGGCCAGCTCGTCGGGCTCGACGAGCAGGTCGATGGTCTTGGCGTCGACGTCGACGACGATGCGGTCGCCGTCGCGGACGAAGGCGATGGGGCCCCCGTCGACCGCCTCGGGGGCCACGTGGCCGACGCAGAACCCGTGCGTGCCACCGGAGAACCGCCCGTCGGTGACGAGGGCACAGTCGCCGCCCCGGCCGGCGCCCTTCATGGCGCCGGTCACCGCCAGCATCTCGCGCATCCCGGGCCCGCCCTTCGGGCCCTCGTAGCGGATGACGACCACCGTCCCGGGCTCGATCGAGCCGGCGAGGATCGCCTCCATCGCCCCGTCCTCGCCCTCGAACACCCGGGCCGCGCCCTCGAAGCGGTCGAAGGTGATGCCGGCGACCTTCACCACCGCGCCGCTGGGGGCCATCGAGCCGCCCAGGACGGCGATGCCGCCCACCGCGTGGATGGGGTCGGTGAGGGGGTGGATGACGGACCCGTCGGGGGCGGGCGGGTCGATGGCGGCCAGGTTCTCGGCCACCGTCCTCCCGGTCACGGTCAGGCAGTCGCCGTGCAGGAGGCCGGCGTCGAGCAGGTGCTTCATCACCACCGGCACGCCGCCGATGCGGTCGACGTCGGCCATGTGGTACTTGCCGCCGGGCTTGGTGTCGGCGATGTGGGGCACGCGGGCGGCCACCCGGTTGAAGTCGTCGAGGGCCAGGTCGACGCGGGCCTCGTTGGCGATGGCGAGGAGGTGCAGCACGGCGTTGGTCGAGCCGCCCAGCGCCATGACCACGGCGATGGCGTTCTCGAACGCGTCCTTCGTCAGGATCTGGCGGGGCCGGATGCCGGCCCTGGCCAACTCGACCACGGCCACGCCCGCGGCGTAGGCCTCGTCGTCCCGGCGGCGGTCGACCGCCGGGGCGGAGGCGCCGCCCGGCAGCGACATGCCGAGCGCCTCGGCCACCGACGCCATCGTGTTGGCGGTGAACATGCCGGCGCACGCGCCCTCGGTGGGGCAGGCGTTGCGCTCGATGGCGTCGAGCCCGGCATCGTCGAGGGTGCCCGCCGCGTGGGCCCCGACGGCCTCGAACACGCTCGTGATGTCGAGCGCCTGGCCGTTGTGATGTCCGGGGAGGATCGACCCGCCGTAGACGAACACGCTCGGGACGTTGATGCGGGCGGCCGCCATCAGCATGCCGGGCAGCGACTTGTCGCACCCGGCGAAGGTGACGAGGGCGTCGAGGCGCTCGGCGTGCATCACGGTCTCGACCGAGTCGGCGATGACCTCGCGCGACACGAGCGAGGCCCGCATGCCCTCGTGCCCCATCGAGATGCCGTCGCTCACGGCGATGGTCGTGAACTCGATCGGGAAGGCGCCGGCGTCGCGGACGCCCTCCTTCGACCGCGTGGCCAGCCGGGCCAGCGGCATGTTGCACGGCGTGACCTCGTTCCACGACGAGCACACGCCCACCTGCGCCTTGCCCCAGTCGTCGTCGGTCATGCCGATGGCGCGCAGCATGGCCCGGGCGGGCGCCCGCTCGGCGCCGTCGGTCACGTCGCGGCTGCGGCTCTTGATGTCGACGGGGGACTCGCTGGCGGAGGTGGCGGACCGCGGCTCTGACATGGCCAGCAAGCGTACGCCCGTCGGAAGTCGTGCCTCCCATCGGATACCGCCCGGTAGACCGGTGTGTCCGTGTCGCCCTCCCGCCTGCCGGCGCGCCTGCGCAGCCCCTACGACCGCGAGATCGCCCGGCTGGCGGTCCCGGCCCTCGGCGCGCTGATCGCCGAGCCGCTGTACGTCCTCACCGACACGGCGATCGTCGGCCACCTCGGAACTCCCGAGCTCGGCGGCCTGGCCGTGGCATCGACGATCCTGCTCACCCTCTACACGGTCTTCATCTTCCTCGCCTACGGCACCACCGCGGCGGTGAGCCGGCTGCTCGGTGCGGGCGACGAGCGCGAGGCCGCCCACCAGGCGGTGCAGTCGCTGTGGTTGGCGGTCGTCGTCGGCGTCGGTCTGACCGTGGTCGGCCTGGTGGGGGCGGACGCCCTCGTCGGCCTGATGGGGGCCGAGGGTGCGGTGCGTACGAACGCCCTGCTGTACCTGCGGATCAGCCTGCTCGGCGTGCCGGCGCTGCTCGTGGTGCTCGCCGGCACCGGGTACCTGCGCGGGCTGCAGGACACCCGCACCCCGCTGGCCGTCGCGGTCGGAACCGGTGCGCTCAACCTCGTTCTCGAGGTGACGTTCATCTACGGGCTCGGGCGGGGCCTGGGGGCGTCGGCTGCCACGACGGTCGTGGCCCAGTACGTCGGGGCGGGGGTGTACCTGTGGCGCATCGGGCGGTCGGTCCGCCGCTTCGACGTCGACCTGCGCCCGCACCCGGCGAGCCTCCGCCGCCTGGGCGCCACGGGCCGGGACCTGTTCGTGCGCACGGTCGCCCTGCGGGCGGCCCTGCTCGTGGCGACGGCGGTGGCCACGCGGCTGGGTGCCACCGATGTGGCCGCCCACCAGATCGCCTTCGAGATCTGGAGCATCCTCGCCCTTGCGCTCGACGCCATCGCCATCGCCGCCCAGGCCATGGTCGGCCGGTTCCTCGGCGCCGGGGACGCGGGGTCGGCCCGTGGCGCGGGCCGGCGGATGATCGAGGTGGGCGTGGCGTTCGGCGTCGCCTGCGGGACCGCGGTGTTCGCCCTGCACACGGTCCTGCCCGGGGTGTTCACCGACGATCCTGCGGTGGCCGACGTCGCCGGGTTCCTCCTGGTGTGGGTCGCCGTCCTCCAGCCGGTCAACGCGGTGGCGTTCGTGCTCGACGGCATCCTCATCGGCGCGGGCGACATGCGCTTCCTGGCCTGGGCGATGGCCGGCGCCGCCGCCGTGTTCATCCCGCCGGCGATGGCCGTCGCCGCCCTCGACGCCGGGATCGGGTGGCTGTGGGCATCCCTCGGCCTGCTGATGGCCACCCGGGCCGTCACGCTCGGCGCCCGCTTCGCCGGCGACCGCTGGGCCGTGCTCGGCGCGGTGCGCTGAGGTCGCGACCGCGAAAGCCGCGACCGCCGGCAGGGCGAGGGCCGTGGGCGACCGCCCGCCGCTTCTGACAACGGCAACGTGCGAGCGCTGAACACGCAGGTGGAGATGGTCCCGTCGTCGCTCGTGGCGTCGCTGTGGCACGTCACGCAGGCCGGCTACTTCCTGGCCGACGAGTCCGAGGTCCGCGCCGCGCCGCTGGCGGCGGCGTCCGGCCCGGGGTGGGTGGCGAGGCCATAGGTTCCGTCGGGTCGAGGACGAGGCACAGGTTCCGCATGCGGAACCGATCGCCTCGGGCTCCCGTCGATGGAACCCATTGCCTCGGGGACCCCCGTCGCCGGGAGGTCACCACCGTCAGAAGTCGGTGCCGCAGTAGGGCGGGCGCTCGGGGCGGAACAGGGCGTCGGCGCGGCCGCACCGCGCCCGGGGTGTGCTCGTCGATCAGGCCGGCGCGTCGCAGCGTGGACCAGGCCACCCCGCCCAGCAGGAGCGCGCCGAGGTCGGCCACCGCCAGCGTCAGGTCGGGCGCGGCCGTCGTGCGGGCGCACTCGGCGCCGCCCTCGGCGCCATCGGCCCCGCCGGGTCCGGCGTCGGCCTCGAGCCGGAAGCGGCCGCCCACCTCGGGCCGGTCGTCGTCCACCACCTCGACGACCAGGGACCCCGCCGCCGCGTAGGTGCGCGCCGCCAGGCAGCGGGCGACGTCGAGCGGGCGGAGCCACAGGTGGTCCTTCTCGCGCGTCACCGTCACCGCCCGTGGATCGGCGGCGCGCCACCGCAGCGGGATGGTCGACCGGGGCCGCGTGCCATTCGACCCGCGTCACCAGGTCGACGTGCAGCAGGTAGTCGACCAACGCCAGCGCCACGGCGTCGGAGGCGGCGACGACGTCTTCGACTGCGAGGAGGTTCTCGCCGCCGGAGTTCTGGGTCCACTGCAGCCGGTACGACGCCGCGCCGTCGGGCTCACCGGCGTCGTCGGTGTGGACGACGACGAACCGGGCGCTGGCCCCGTCCCGATCCTCCTCGGGGTCGAGGTCGATCGCGGCCCAGTAGGCCGGACTGCGGCTCAGCTCGCCCGGCGACCGCGGCCAGCACCGCGCCCAGAGCGAGGGCATCACGCGGCCGGCCTCGTCGGCCGACGCCAGGTGGAGACGGACGGGCTCGTCCGCGGCGGGCCGGCGGGCAGCGTCGCCGCCCCGCGCCTCGGCCAGCAGCAGGCGCCCCCGATCGACGGACAGGGTCTGGAAGCGGGTGGCGACGCCGAAGCCGAAGCGCCGGTAGATCGTGGCCTCGCTGGCGGTGAGGCCGGCGACCGGCTCGCCCCGCTCGACGCCCTGGTCGACGACGGCCCGCATCACCTCGCGCAGGATCCCGCGGCGCCGGTGGGTGGGGGCGACGCCGACGCCGCTGATGGCCTGGAGCGGGAGGGTGGCGCCGCCCGGCAGCGCCACGTCGAAGCTGTACGAACCACCGACCCCGACCACGGCCGGCCCGTCGTGCACGACGAACATGCGGTCGGGCTCGATGACCAGGTCGATCTCGCGCTGGACCGCCTCGCTCGGGCGCGGGCCACGCCCGAACACGGTGGTGAGCAGCCCGAACACGGCGTCGCGCTCGCCGGGCTCCATGAGGACGGCCTTCCACGACATCAGCCAGACAGGGTGCCCGCCCTGGCGCCTGCTGTCAGGCGGATTGCCGGGGCGCGGTCAGGACGCGGCGCGCTGGCGCAGCAGCGCGGTGACGGCCTTGCCGTCGGCCTGGCCCTTGGTGGCCTTCATCACCTGGCCGACGAAGAACCCGGTGAGCTTGCCCCGGGCCCTGTCGTCGCCGTCGACGAAGCGGGCCCACTCGTCGGGGTGGCCGGCGATGACGGCGTCGACCGCGCCGGACAGGGCGTCGGCGCCCATGGCCTCGAAGCCCTTGGCCTTGGCGATGGCGGCCGGGTCGTCGCCCGAGGACACCATCTCGGCCAGCACGGCCTTGGCCTGGGTGGCGGTGAGCTCGCCGCCGGTCTCCATCTTCACCAGCGCGGCCAGCCGCTCGGGCGCCAGGCCGGCGGCGCCGTCGACGGCCAGGTTGTGCTCGACGTGGGTGAGCACGCGGCCCGGCTCGGCCCCCGCGGCGATCGTGTCGAGCGCCAGCGTGTCGAGGCCACGCTCGACGGCGATGGCCACCGCCCCGTTGCCCACGCCCCCCGCCGCGGCGGCGAGGGTGGCCCGTCGGGCCGCGGGCAGCGCCGGCAGTGCGGCGTCGACCCGCTGCACCCACTCGGCGCCGGGGTCCAGTGGGACCAGATCGGGCTCGGGGAAGTACCGGTAGTCCTCGGCCTCCTCCTTCACCCGGAGGGTGTGGGTGCGGCCGTCGTCCTCGTTCCAGTGCCGGGTCTCCTGGCGGATCGCCTCGCCCGCCTCGAGCAGGTCGATCTGGCGGCTGACCTCGTAGTCGATCGCTCGCCCGAGCGACCGGAGCGAGTTGAGGTTCTTGATCTCGCACCGGGTGCCGAACGGTTCGCCGGGGTGGTGGACCGACACGTTGGCGTCGACCCGCAGCGAGCCCTCCTCCATCTTGGCGTCGGACACGCCGGTGGCCACGAGGATCGAGCGCAGCTCGGACACGTACGCCCGGGCCTCGTCGGCCGAGCGGATGTCGGGTCGCGAGACGATCTCGAGCAGGGGCACCCCCGCCCGGTTGTAGTCGACGAGGCTGTAGCCGGCGTCGGTGATGCGCCCGCCGCCGCCGACGTGGGTGGACTTGCCGGTGTCCTCCTCGAGGTGGGCCCGCTCGATGCCCACCCGGTGCCCCGAGGGCAGCTCGAGCTCGCCGTCGGCGTTGATGGGCAGGTCGTACTGGCTGACCTGGTAGTCCTTCGGCATGTCGGGATAGAAGTAGTTCTTGCGGGCGAACACCGATCGCCGCACGTCGCACCCGAGCGCTCGCCCGAGACGCACGGCCAGCTCGACCACCTGCTCGTTGAGCACCGGCAACGATCCGGGCAGGCCCAGGCACACCGGGCACACGTTGGTGTTCGGCTCGTCGCCGAACCGGTTCGGGCAACCGCAGAACAGCTTGGTCGTCGTCGCCAGCTCGGTGTGGACCTCGAGGCCGATGACGGTTTCCCACGTGGACGCCATGGGGCCCAGGCTAGAGCGGGTGGGAGGCCCGTCCCGCACCGATCGGGCCTTCCGACGCCCGCGCTCACACGGCGGTCTGCAGCCCTCTCCGCTCGTGGGCGAAGGGTGTCACGTCGATGCGTGTCGTGGCACCGGTCCCGGCGTCGGCCCTGGCCGCCGATCGGCCGCAGCACGTAGCCGAACCCCCGCACCGTGTGAACGACGCGCGGACCGGCCACCTCCAGCTTGCGGCGCAGGGCCGACACGTGCACCTCGACGAGGTTCACGTCGTGGTGGTCGAACCCCCACACCATCGTGAGGAGCTGGGTCTTCGACAGCACGGCGCGCTGGTGCCGTCCGAGCGCCACGAGCAGCGAGAACTCCATCGCGGTCAGCTCGATCGGCAGGCCGTTGCGCTCGACGACGTGCGAGCCGATGTCGACGTGCAGGTCGCCGAGGCCGATGACCTCGGACGCCCGGGACGTCCGGCGCATGACCGCCTCGACCTTGCAGCACAGCTCGGCGAGCGGCAGCGGCAGCGCCAGCACGTCGTCGGCGCCGGCCCCGAACGCGGCCAGGCGGTCGTCGACCCGTGTCGACCGGGTGAGCACCAGGAGCGGCACGTCGGCCGTCCGCCGGAGCCGGGTCACTGGCCCTGCGTCCTCTGCCAACGGCGCGTCCCCCGTGTCGAGCAGGACGAGCGAGGGGCTCGCCTCGCTGACCGCTCGATCGAGCGATGCGGGTTGCACCCGGTGGACCTCGACGCCCGCGGCGCCCAACACATGGTCCACGGCGTCGGCGAACAGATCGTCCGCGGTGACCGCGAGCACGAGACGCCCGCTTCGGGGGGTCCCGCCGCTCATCCGGCCGTCCTCCAGGCTGCGCTCGGTCTGCTCGGCACACGTGTGGCACAGGCGCGGTATGGACCGCGACTCCGCCCGTGGTCGGAGTGATGCATATGGTTGTCTTCTTCCCGCCAGACGGCGCCGTCGCCGGCCCCGACTCCTGTTTCGGGTCGCCCTGTCAGACGACCGCCCAACCTTCACGGCCGCTGTCCAACGACCGCTTCCGCCTTGTACTGATCGACCGCGACCCCTGTCCGTCCAGTCGCGGTCGAGGCACTCTAGCCGGGCTGAACGCGGAGAGCGAGCGGGTCGCCCGCATCTCACGGATCGTGAGCAGGAACCTCCGTCCGGTTTGACGGGCCACCGCCGCGTTCGCCCGCGCGACCAACCGGCGGGATCACCCCACCTGATTCAGCGAAGTCTCAGTGCGACTTCAGTGGCACTTCAGCCACGGTCCGAAGACTCGGCGGCGATCCCGTGGACAGGACGGGGCGGGCGGACAACAAGGGGTCATCGTGGGGATCTCCCTGCAGGACCGGAACGGGACGCGTCGGGCCGACGCTCCTGCGATCAGAGCGCGTGGCGATGATGTGCACGCCGTCGAGCACCGAGAACGACACCGCGACCGACGGCTGTCGGTGCGCCTCGCCGTGCTCGACGCCGTCGCGCTCACGTGCGGATGGACGGCCGGGTGGGTCGCAGCGGCGTGGGCCACGAGCGGCGCGGCGCCTGCGCCAGCTCCGCAGGTCGACGACATCGCCGTCGGCGTCATCTCCAGCATCGCCTGCCTCGTCGCGTTCGGGTGCTACCGGTCGCCCTCCCAAGGCGCCCGATCTGCCGGCCCGAGCGCGCTGGCGCAGGCCCTCGCCGTCTCCGCCGTGGCGGTCACCGGGTGGCAGGCGGTGGTCGGCGATGCCGCGCCGGGGCTGGCCGTGGGCGCCGCCGGCGGTGGGCTCCTCGCAGTGCTCACCACGCGGTACGTCTTCGACGTCTGGCTGCTGGGGTGCCGCCGCCAGGGACGGTTCCTCAGCCCGGTCATCCTGGCCGGGACCCCCGCGGACACGCGGGCACTCGCCACGTTCCTCGACCTGAACCCCGAGACCGGCTTCCGGACCGCGGGTTGGATCGGGGGCGACGACTGCTCCGAGGCGGAGACGCCCCTGGACGACGCCGACGCGACGACACCCACCCGACTCGGCGACTACGGCGACGTCGTGGCGGCTGTGCACGAGACCGGGTCGACCGGCGTGCTCGTCGCGGTGAACGACATTCCGACGGGCGCGCTGCACGAACTGCTGCGGGACGTGTCGGCGATCGGCCTGCCCGTGCATCTGTCGACCGGCCTCACGGGCTTCGCCCACTCCCGGCTGCGCAGCATGCCGGTGGCGCACGAGCCGTTCATGGTGCTCGAGCCCCTGCGGCACACCGCGTCGCAGCGCGCCGTCAAGCGGACGATCGATCTGTTCATCGCCACCACCGCACTCGTCGTCGCCCTGCCGGTGCTGCTCATCTGTGCCCTGCTCATCCGGCTCGACGACGGCGGTCCAGCCCTGTTCCGGCAGAAGCGGGTCGGGCGCGGCGGACGCACGTTCCAGTGCCTCAAGCTGCGCACGATGGCGGTCGACGCCGAGCAGCGCCTCGCGGAGCTCGCCGACCGCAACGAGCGGAACGGCCCGCTCTTCAAGCTCGGGGACGACCCGCGCGTGACCCGCGTCGGTGGCTTCATGCGAGCCACTGCGCTCGACGAGCTGCCGCAGCTCGTCAACGTCCTGCGTGGCGAGATGAGCATCGTCGGCCCCCGGCCGGCGCTGCCGTCGGAGGCGGCGGAGTTCGACGCCGAGCTGCAGAAGCGGCACGTCGTGCGCCCGGGCGTCACCGGCCTGTGGCAGACCGAGGCGAACCACAAGGCCAGCTTCGACGAGTACCGCCGGCTCGACCTCTTCTACGTCACCAACTGGTCGGTCGCCCTCGACCTGGCGATCCTGGCCAACACCCTCCCCACCATCACGCAACGGGCGCTCAGCGCCCTGCGTCGACCGACGCCGCCCGCCCCGGTGTCGGTCGGGTCGTCCCCGCCCGTGGCGTTCACCGACGAGGGCCGGCTCGCAACCGGCCCGGTTCCGTCGTCCGAGGCACGCGTCCACAATGCCGTGTGGCGTGCGCGGGACGGCCTCTCGGGGTCACGCGGGCGGGGACGCCGTCCCCATGCGCTGATCATCGTCCAGAACCTGCCCGTGCCCCTCGATCGACGGGTGTGGATGGAATCGACCGCGCTGGTCCGCGCGGGATGGGACGTCTCGGTGATCTGCCCTCGAGGTGAGCGCGACGGGGTGCGCGACAGTGCATTCGAGACGCTCGACGGCGTGCGGATCCACCGGTACGCACCACCGGCCTCCGCGGACGGGCGTCGCGTCGTACGCCTGGGAGTTCGCCTACTGCTGGATGCGCACCGCGCTCCTGTCGCTTCGCATCCACCTGCGACACCGCTTCGACGTCATCCAGGCGTGCAACCCGCCGGACACCTACTTCGCCCTCGCCCGGCTCTACAAGCCGTTCGGCGTGCGCTTCGTGTTCGACCACCACGATCTGTGCCCTGAGCTGCTGATCTCCCGCGACCTCGACAACGAACCCTCCCGGCCGCTGCTCCGAGCGCTCCACGCCCTCGAACGGGCGACCTTCGCCACCGCCGACCACGTGATCACCACCAACGAGACGTACCGGGACACCGCCCGCGGCCGGACCAACAAGGCGTTCGACGACTTCACGGTCGTCCGGAGCGCGCCCGATCCCGCGACGATGGTGCGGGGCGACGCCGTGCCCGACCTGCGCCACGGCCGGCAGCACCTCTGCGCCTACCTCGGCATCATGGGCCACCAGGACGGCGTCAGCATGGTGCTGCACGCCGCCGACGTGATCGTCAACCAGCTGGGCCGTGACGACGTCCACTTCGGTCTGCTCGGTTTCGGGGACACGCTCGAGAGCCTCAAGGCCCTCAGCACCGAGCTCGGCCTCGACGACCACGTGACGTTCACCGGCCGGGTCGGACCGGACGAGATCCGGGACTGGCTGTCGACGGCGGACGTCGGGCTCTGCCCCGACCCCCGCACGCCGTTCACGGACCGGTCGACCATGAACAAGGTCCTCGAGTACATGGCGCACGACCTGCCCGTCGTCTCGTTCGACCTGGCGGAGACCATGCGCTGTGCCGGTCCCGCCGTCCGCGCGGTCACCTGGCTGGGGGCACCCGAGGTCGACGCCAAGTCGTTCGCCCTCGCCATCGTCGACCTCCTCGACGATCCCGAGCGGAGCGCGGCGATGGGGCACGAGGGCCGCGCCCGCATCGAGAACGGCATGGGCTGGCCCACGCAGGCCGCCGCGTACGTCGGCGCGCTCGACGCGCTCGTGGGTCGCGACCACCCGTCGGACGACGCCTCCGCGGCTGCGCCCGCGACGACCAGACCCTCGATCCCGAGCAGCGACCTCCAAGGGGTGTGACCAGAGATGGATCGTTCGTGAGCGGCGACGTCGACCACGTCCTCCTCACCCGCTTCAACCTGCCGTCGACCGGCGTCGAGGACGTGATCCGAGCTCGCGAGGGGTGGCTGCGCAATCGGGTGGAGCTCTTCGAGCGCTACTGCGCGCCGTCGGTCGCCGGCCAGACCCGCCCGGTGACCTGGATCATCTACTTCGATCCCGAAAGCCCGCGGTGGCTGATGGACCGGCTGGCGCCGCTGGTCGACCGCGGGCTGTTCCGGCCGATCCCGCGGGCGTCGGTGAGCAGGGAGGAGCTGCTGTCGGACATCCGCGCCAGCGTGCCGTCACGTCGACGCCACCTCCTCACCACCAACCTCGACAACGACGACGGCGTGGCGGTCGACTTCTCCGAACGCGTCACGTCGGCGCGCACTCGCCACGACCGCGCCGCGATCTACCTCGCCAACGGACTGGTCAAGAGCCCTCGGGGCCTGTTCCTGCGGCGTGATCCGTCGAACGCGTTCTGCTCGGTGCGGGAGAGCTGGCACGAGCCGGTAACCGCCTGGAGCGAGTACCACAACAGGCTCCCGCGGGTGATGCCGGCGATCCGGCTCGCTGGACCACCGGGCTGGCTCCAGGTCGTCCACGGCGAGAACGTCAGCAACCGCGTCCGTGGTCGCCTCACCTCCCCACAGGCCCACGGCGACCGGTTCGCCCACCTGCTGGACGACGTCGACGAGCCGAGTCGCCTCGACGGCTGGAAGGACGAGCTGCTCTACCGCCCCGGGCGCGTCGTCCGGGACACGGCGCGATCGACGACCCGAAGCACCGCGCTCGGCCTCCTCGGCAAGGGGCGCTACTCCGACGCCAAGCTCGCGCTGACGAGGTTCCAGCGCGTGCTCAGACGGCCGGGCGGCTGAGGTCGCGCGCGGGGAGCAACGGCGCGCTGTCGTACGTGACGACGACCACCGTGGCCGTGGTCGTCGAGGCCAGCTCCCCTGCTATGGATCGATCACACTGCCGTCGTCCCACACGTTTCCGGTCCAGACGTTGCCGTTGCCGGGCTGCCACCTGTTGACCGGCCCGTAGGTGCCGCAATGTCCGGTCGGACCTCGGGCGAAGACGCTGTTCGTGACCGACACGTCGCTGCCGGCCGGGTACGCCTTGCCGGGGTGGTTCCCGGCACTGAGGCAGTAGCCGGGCTGCCAGTGCACGAACTCACCCGCCGTGGCGGCCGACGCGAAGTAGGTCCGGTCGATCGTGATGTTCCGGATCGGGCCGAAGTCCCCGTACAACCCGATGTCGGTCGCGCACCCCGCGCCGTCCTCGACGGTCGACGACCTGCTCTCGAAGCCGCCGCAGTCGGCGTAGGCGTGGTCGATCAGGAAGTGCGCGTCGGCCGTGTCGATGCCGTTGCTCCCGAACGCGTTGTAGTGGAACTCCCCCTCGAGGTGCATGCCGTGCACCCAGGAGTCGTGCGACTCGCAGTAGCCCGCGCACTTGATCGTGCCGTGACCGCCGTGGCTGTCGGTCCGCCAGTCGAACGTGTTGTAGAAGCCGATGTTCGCCCAGTACGCACTGCCCGGCACGCCGACCTCGGTGTCGCGGAGCACCACGGGGCCCTGGTCGATCTTGTCGGTGTGGATCGTGCCGAGCACGAGCGAGTTCTCGATCGTCACGCACGGCGTGTCCGGGCTGTGCGTGCCGTTTCCCGCCGTGATGCGCAGGTCGCCGTCGACGCGCATCGAATCGATGACCGTGCCACACGTCGAGATGGTCAGTGGCCCGGTGTAGTCCGTCAGGGTGACCGGGGTGCGGGTGTCGCCCGCCACGCCGTGCGGATATCCGGTGTTCTGCGGTCCGGGCCAACAGCCACCCCAGGGGTCGGCGGTGCCGGGAGCGTTGGCCGGGCCCGGGATGCAACCCGGCGGCGTGCTGGCCGGCGGCAAGTCCGTCGCGGGCACCGACGGCTCGGCCGCACCCGGTGCCGGCGCGGTGTCGGCGGGCGCGAGCTCGGCGCCCCCCGCCTTGGGCGCGGCGTCCGGCTCGTGCGCTCCGTCCGACGCCGCGTCCCGCACGTTCTCGTGGCCGTCGGCGCCGTCGAGCGTCGACGCCAGGACGGCCGGCACGAATGCGGCGATCACCACGAGCGCCGTGAGCAGGATTGTTCGACGTGACGGCAGCCGCCGCCGCTCACCCGCGCCGTCGCGCTCGAGGTCCGCCTCGCCCCCGTCCTGGACCGAGCGGCGGCCGAGCGCGCGGGTCGGTGCCACCTCGTCGTCCTCACCACGGCCGGAGCCGCCCTCGCCCACCATCACCCGTCCGCCTGTCGAGACCCACGTCGCTGCTGCATCAAGGAGTCGCCACCTGAGCGCCCGACACGCGGCGGCGCCGGCACGTGACGACGAGTGTCTCCACGGTTGCTGAACACCGCCTGAAGCCACACTGAAACGGCGCTGAGACTTCGCCGGTCAGTGGCGGTTTCAGCCAAGCCTCAGTGCCACTTCAGCGAGCCTTCAGGGACGGCCGAGACACTCCACGCAACCCGTGAACAGGGCGGGTGTGGCGGACAAGCAAGGGACCATCGTTGGGCGGGAATTTCCAGCACCGCGGTGCGGCGGACCACGACACCGGACCGGCAACGCCGACGCGCGCGGCCGAGCGCCTGCGCTTCGCCGAGCCGCGCCCGCTCCCGGGCCACCGGCCCGACCTCCTCTCCGTGCGGAACCGCCCGGTGGCGCTCGATCAGTCGAGCGACGCGACGTTCCCCACCTCGGCCCGCAGGGAGCTCACCGCCCTGCGGCGGCAGGCGCCATCGGTGCCGGCCAATCAACTCCCGTCCGCGCCAGCGGCCGGTTCGGATCGGCTCGCCACCGGCCCGGAAGCGACGAGGCGAGGGAGTCTCCGCAGCGCGGTGCGGCCCTTCCGCGCGGATCGTCCCGGCCGGCGCGGACGGGAGCATTCCTCGCCTCACCTGCAGATCGTGACGATCCAGCCGGTCCACCTCGACCGGACCCAGGCGATCGTCGAACAGCACGACGCCCGCCCCGTGGGTTGGCCCCCACGGGCGGACGGCGTGGACAGCCGTGCCGAGCACGGCGCGTATCCCCCGACACGGAACCGCGACTTCCAGGGAGTGTGAACCACTGTGGATCTCCTCACCGCGCTCGAAGATCCTCGTCAGACAATGGCCCGTCGTCCTGATCGGCTTGGTGCTCACCGTCGTGGGCGTCCTCCAGGTCGGCGGCCTCGTGAAGCCCACGTACGAAGCCAAGGCGACGGTGCTCCTGCTGGGGCCCGGGACCGGCAACCGGTTCCTCGCCTTCGATGCGAACCTCGAGGTCACGGCCGACGCGCTCATCGTCGTGATGCAGAGCGACTCGGGCGTCGAGCGGGTGACCGCGGCCGGCGCGGAGGGCGGCTACGAGCTCGTCCGCATCAACGGCCCGCTGATCGAGATCACCGGCAGCGCCCCTTCCGGTGAGGAGGCGACGGCCACCGTCGGACACGTGATGGCGGTGCTGGAGGACCAGCTCCAGGTCGCCCAGGAGGGCGCCGCCGATACCGAGCGGATCGCCCTCGACGTCCTCACCCAGCCGGTTGCCGCCCCGGAGTACGGCAGCAAGGTCCGTGCCCAGGCGGCCGTCGGCGCCATCGGCCTGGCGCTCACGGTGACCGCCGGCCTGGCCACCGACGCGGTGCGACGGAACCGGCGGGAGCGCCCTGCCGAGGCCGCGGACGACGAGGCCCAGCCGACCGGCGGCGACGAGTCCGACGACCGGGCCAGCGCCCGGGAGGAGCCCCGTCAGCGCGGCACCCGCGTCGATCCGCGGGTCGAACCCGCGGTCACCCCTGCTCCGAGCGGCGACCCCTGGTCTGAGAGCGTGCGACGCAGCCCGCCGGTCCGCCTCCGCCGACACCGGGGACGGCCGCGCCAGGACGAGCTGGGGGCTCGGCGATGCTCGCTCGTGGCCGACGCCGTCGACACCCCCCGCGGCGGGTGTCGCGGCCCGACCGCCGATGCTCGAGCGTCCGTCCGGCAACGGGGGCGCTTACCACGACCGTCGCGCCAACGGCCGGCCGAACGGCCGGGAGCCAGGCGAGCGTCCCGACCAACGATGACGGCGGCCGCCACCACGTTCGAGCGGATGGCCAACGTGACGAGCCCTCGGGGGCTCTACCGCACGGCGACGCACCCCCGTCGATACACCCCGCATGGCCTCGACGCGTCGTGGTTCCTCGGGCTCTACATCGTCGCCCTCATCGCAGTGCCGTCGCGGCTCGTGATCACGCCCCTCGGCGCAGCCGGCGGGCCGGCGAACATGCTGGCACTCGCCGCACTCGCCTGGTGGGCCTGTTCCCGCAGCGTTCCCGGTGGCATGGCTTGGGGCTTCAACCCGGTGCGGTGGGCCGTGATCGCGTTCCTGCTCGCGATGTTGGGCGGGTGGCTGGCGGCGGCCATGCGGCCGCTCCAGGCCCTCGAGGTGAGCGGCGCCGACCGCACCCTGATGGTCGTCGCCGGCTTCGCGGGCGTGGCCCTGCTCGCGTGCGACGGCATCCCCGACGTCCAACGACTCGAGCGGCTCGTCCGCTCGCTGGTGAACCTCGTCGCAGTGATGGCGACCGCCGGGATCCTCCAGTTCTACACCGGCATCGACGTCGCCAAGTACGTGCGCATCCCCGGCTTCACGCTCGAGATCCCGGTCGGCCAGGAGTTCATGCTGGACGAGCGGGCCGGCCTGCGGCGAGTGCTCGCCACGGCCTCGCACGCCATCGAGTTCGGCGTCGTGCTCGCCGTCGCGCTGCCGGTCGCGCTCCACCTGGCGCTGACCGCGGCCGAGGAGGTTCGCACCCGGCGCTGGCTGGCGTTCGGGGTGATCGCTTTCGGCGTGCCCCTGTCGCTTGCCCGCTCCGGGGTGCTCGGCGCCACCTGCGCCATGGTGATGCTGTGGTTCGGGTGGGCGTGGCCGCGCAAGAGGGCGGCGCTCAAGGCGACGGTCGTCTACCTCGCCCTGACACGGCTGCTGGTCGACGGCCTGCTCGGGACCATCAAGGGCATGTTCATCGTCATCTTCACCGGGGATCCGAGCGTCGAGGGCCGCAAGATGGACTACGACGAGGTCGCGCGCATGTTCGCCGAGCGTCCGTTCTTCGGCCGCGGCCTCGGCACGTTCGAACCGACCATCTACTTCATCCTCGACAACCAGTACCTGCTGACGCTCGTCGAGAGCGGCCTGGTCGGGATGGTGGCGATGATCGTGCTGTTCCTGGTCGGGCTGTTCACGGCCCGCAGCGCGTACCGGATGGCGCATGCCGCCGGGATGGTCGAGCTCGGGGAGCTGGGCCGAGCGCTCGCCGCGGCGATGCTGGCGGTGACCGTCAGCTTCGCGACGTTCGATGCGATGTCCTTCCACAAGGTGGCGGGCCTCCTGTTCGTGCTGCTCGGGATCATCGGCGCCACCTGGCGGTTGGCCCTCGTCGAGACCAGCCGCGGCGGAACGACGAGCAACGGGCAAGGACGCACGGAGGCCGCCCGGTGAGCGAGGCGACGCGGCGACGGCTCGTCGCCCAGGGCGCGGTCGCCGAGCTGATCGACGACCCCGGCTCGTCGCCGGTCTTCCTCCCCCTCGGGCCGACTCCCGTCGAGCCGGAGCTCTCCCCCGTCGAGCCGGAGCTCGACCCCGTCGATCGGAGCGATCTCGGCCGGCAGGTCCGAGGCGGGATGCGTTGGAGCCTGCTGAACAGCGTCCTGCTCCGGTTCCTCAACGTCGCCGTCAGCATCGTGATGGCGCGGCTGCTCGTGCCCGAGGACTACGGCCTCTTCGCGGTCGGCACGGTCGTGCTCATGGTGCTCCAGAGCATGAACGAGCTGGGCACGAGCGTCGCCGTGGTGCGCTGGCAGGGCGACGTGACCCGTCCGGCCCGCACCGCCACCACCCTCGCGTACGGGTCGAGCTTCCTGCTGTGGGGGACCACGTTCCTGCTCGCGCCGGTCGTGGCCGACGCGCTCAACGCCCCCGACGCCACCAGCCTGCTCCGAGTCCTGTCGTTCAGCGTGCTGATCGACGCCGTGTCGTCGATCCCCAACGCGCTCCTGACCCGAGGGTTCATGCAGCGGCAGCGGGCGATCGTCGATGGGGCAGGGCTCGTGCTGTCGAGCACGATCAGCATCACGCTGGCCGCGCGCGGATGGGGGGCCATGAGCCTGGCCTGCGGGGCGCTGGTCGGCAACGTCCTGTGCACCACGTTGATCTGCCGGCTCGCGCCGGCCTTCCCACGACCCGGATGGAACCGCACCGACGCCGAGGAGCTGCTCCGCGTCGGCCTGCCGCTGGCCGGCACGAGCCTCGTGTTCCTCGCCATCCTCAACGTCGACTACATCGTCGTCGGCCGGGAGCTCGACCCGGAGCAGCTCGGCTACTACCTGCTCGCGTTCAACCTCGCGAGTTGGCCGCCGAACATCCTGTCGGTCGCGGTCCGCCGCGTCGCCGTCCCCGCGTTCGCTCGACTGGCCGACGACCGAGACGCGCTGGACCGCGCCTTCGCCCGCTCGGTCTCCCTGCTCGGCACGATCAGCCTGCTCGCGGCCGTCCTCCTCTCGACGCTCGGGTCGGAGCTGATCCACGTCGTCTACCTGCCGCGGTGGGCGCCGGCCGTCGAAGCGCTCCGCTGGTTGGCGGTCCTGGGAGCGTGCCGGGTGCTCATCGATCTCGCCTACGACGCGCTGGCCGCGGTCGGGCGCACGAGGCGGCTGCTCGCGCTCCAGGTGGCCTGGCTCGTCGCGCTGATCCCGGCCCTCGCCATCGGGACCCGGGACAGCGGCATCCTGGGCGCGGCGATCGCGCACGTCGTGGTCGCCGTCGGCGTGGTGATCCCGCTGTACGTGGTGGCGCTGGGCAAGGCCGGCATCCGCCCGGCCTCGCTGGCCGCCGCCATGGGCCGCGTCCTCGTCGCCACCGGCGCGTCGGCGGCTGCGGTCCTCGCGTGCGGGACCCTGTCGCTGGGTGAGCTCGGCACGCTCGTGGCCGGTGGCCTCACCGGCACCGTCGTGTTCCTGGCCATCGCCGTGCGCCCCGACGACCGGCGCCTCACCGCACGGTGGGTCGACGAGCGCCTGGCCTCCGGACGCCTGCGGACGCCGCGACACATGGCCGCGAGCCCCGATCCGTGGCGCGGCGACCCCTTCCGCGAGTTCACGGAAGGGCCACGAGCCCCGCTTCATCGCTGATCAGCTTGTGGCCCGCTCCGCAATCGGGGCAGGCGAGGAGGCCGTCGAGGCGCGCACCGCACCGACACACCCACGCGATCCGACGCGCCGGGTTGCCGACGACCAGGGCATGGGCCGGCACGTCGCGGATCACGACGGCCCCGGCGCCGACGAACGCGTTCGCCCCGACGGTGGTGCCACAGACGATCGTGGCGTTGGCACCGATCGACGCCCCCTCCTCGACGAGCGTCCGCAGCAGCGCCTCCGGACCTCGCTTGACGTGGGCCCGGGGGACGAAGTCGTTGGTGAAGATCGCGTTGGGGCCGACGAAGACGTCGTCCTCGAGCGTGACACCGACCCAGACGAGGACGGCGTTCTTGATCGTGACCCGGTTGCCGATCACCGCGCCGCCCTCGACGAACGTGTGGTCGCAGATGTTGCAGTCGGAGCCGATCACCGCGCCGGGCAGCACGTGGGCGAACGCCCACACCCTCGTGCCCGACCCCACGTCGTCGCTCTCGCAGAGCGCGTTGGGGTGGAGGAAGACGCCGGCGGGGGTCGTCACGCGCCGACCGCCTTCCGCAGGACCTCCGCGACCCGCTCCTGTTGGCCCTCGGTGATGCCCGGGTACAGCGGCAGCGACAGGATCCGTGCGGCCAGGCGTTCGGCGACGGGAAAGCTGCCCGGCCCGTGGCCGAGGTGGCCGAACGCGCCCGTGCGGTGGATCGGGTCGGGGTAGTGGATGCCGGCGCCGATGCCGTTCTCCTGGAGGGTACGGAGCACCTCGTCGCGGTCGTCGACCTGCACGACGTACAGGTGCCACACGGGGACGTTTCCGTCCAGCACCCCGGGCTGCGTCACCGGCTCGACGTCGGCCAGCAGCTCGGCGTACCGGTCGGCGGCGCGTCGGCGCTGCTCGTTCCACTCGGGCAAGCGGCGGAGCTTCGCCCGCAGCACGACCGCCTGGATCGTGTCGAGGCGGGAGTTGACCCCCACCAGGCGGTGTTCGTACTTCTTCGTCCCGCCGTGGGCGCCGAGCGCTCGGACGTCGGCGGCGATGGCGGCGTCGTCGGTGATGACCGCGCCGGCGTCGCCGTACGCGCCGAGGTTCTTGCCGGGATAGAAGCTCGTCCCGGCGGCGTTCCCGAACGTGCCGGCCCCTCGCCCGTGGCGCGTCGCGCCCTGTGACTGCGCGGCGTCCTCGACCACCAGCGGCGAGATCCCCTCGAACGCCTCGAACGGCGCCACCTGGCCGTACAGATCGACCGGCATGATGGCGGCGGTGCGGTCGCCGATCGCGTCGAGGGCCTGGTCGACGTCGATCAGCCCGTGCTCGGCCTCGCAGTCGACGAGTCGCACGTCGAGCCCGGCGCGCACCACGGCCTCGGCCGTGGCGATGAAGGTGTTGGCGGGAACGATCACCTCGCCACCGCGCCGCGCACCGGCGCCGCGGAGGGCCAGCTCGAGGGCGTCGGTCCCGTTGGCGACCCCGATCACGTGGCGCGCACCGACGTGGTCGGCGTACGCCGATTCGAACTCGCCGACCTCGGCGCCGCCGATGAACCCGCCTCGGGCCATGACGTCGGCGATGCCCGCGGTGACCTCCTCCCGCACCTGCTCGTGCTGGAGCACGAGATCGACCAGAGGGATCGGGGTGTTCACGATGAGGCTCCCGGATGGTGAGCGGCCGCTGCGAGACGGGCCGACGAGTCCTGCTGCTCGCGGCGCTTCCAGCTGGGCCGGTGGTACTGGATCTCGAGGGCGGCGGCTCGCCGTCCGCAGCGGAGCGCCTCGCGCGCCCGATCGGCGAGCGGCGGGCGGCGGACGGCGGCCACCTCCTCGTACACCTTGGCGAGCCAGCTCGCCGCGCTGGTGAGGCTGAAGCGTTCGACGACGACGTCGCGCGACCACGTCCCGAGATCGCGTCGCCGGTCGGGGTCGGCCAGGAGCGGCTCGAGGTGAGCAGCGAGCTCGGGCCCCGCCGGGGTGCCGTCGCCGACACCCCAGAAGCCCTGCCACAGGAACGTGGGCATCGTCTCCTCGGTGCACGGGAGGGCCCAGCCCCGTTCCCCCTGCACCACGAGCGGCCGACCGTGGGCCATCGCCCGCAACGCGGAGCTTCCCATCCCGACCACGATGTCGGCCCCTGCGTAGGCAGGCCGCGGCTCGAGGGTGGATCCGGGGAGCAGCACGACCTCTCGGCCGGCGTCGCGGTTCACCTGATCGGCCCGGGCCCGGAGCTGATGGAACGCCTCCCCGTCCCCGACCAGGACCAGCCGGATCGGATACCGCGGGGCGAGGATGGCGGCCGCGTCGATGGCGTCGACAAGGGCGTCGAGCTTCAGGTCGAGCGAGAACCGGGACACGCTGGCGACCACGATCTCGTCGTCGGTGATGCCGAGCCGGTCGCGCCACGGCCGACCGTCGGTGTCCGGAGTGTCCTGCGTGGTGTCGATGGGGGGTTCGAGCACCCTGACGTCGGGGTACCCCGCCTTCCGGACGTCTTCCCCGAGCTGATCGGTCCCCATGATCAGCGGCAGCGTCCGGGGAACCAGAGGCGACACCGACATCGACAGCACGGTGCAGACGAGCGGGGTGCCGAGCGGCAGGTGGGCGCCGTAGAAGGCGTCGAGGGTCGGCGGCCACTCGTAGCCGTGGATCAGGTCGATGCCCTCCTCCTTCACGATGCGGTGGATCTGCGGGATCCGCGTCGGGCCCGGCCGGTAGTGCAGCGGGTTGGCCCGGATCCATCGGAGCCCGCGCTCGCCGATGTAGCCGCTCAGGGGCCCGTCCAGCGCGTAGACGATCGCTTCGTGGCCGTGGGCCGCGATCTCGGCCGCGAGATCGATCGCGTTGATCTGGCTGCCCCCGATTCCCAGGTCGTGGGGGTAGACGAGCACCTTCACCTGATCGCCTCGATCGCATCGGCTCCATCGGAGGACCCGACCGTCGTGGGATGGCCCACGGGCCGCAGGTAGCGGGCGGGGGACCCCGCCCAGACCTCGTCGTCGGGCACGTCACGGACGACGACCGCACCCATGCCGACGAGGGAGCCGCGGCCGATCGTGCAGCCTTCGCGGACCATCGCACCCGCTCCGACGTAGGCGCCGGTCTCCACGGTGACGCCACCCCCGAGCAACACGCCGGAGCCGAAGGTCGCGTAGTCGCCGACGACGTCGTCGTGGGTGAGCGTCACCCCCGGCATCACGGCGACGTGGGACCCGACGAGCACGTCGGTCGTGGTCACGACCCCGGCGAGCAGCACGGATCCGGCACCGAGCACCGTGCCCGAGCCGATCGACGCGCGGGGGTGGACCACGGTGGCGTAGCGGTCGGGCGCGATCGCCAGGCGCTCGACCAGCATGCGCCGCGAGTCGTACGACCGAGGGCTCCCCGTGCAGACGACCACCCGGACGTCGGGGTGGCCGTGCACGGCCTCGGCGGGTCCGAGGACGGGCCGACCCGCGACCTGCTGGCCGTGGCGGGCCGGGTCGTCGTCGAGGAAGCCCAGCACGTCGAGGTCGGCAAGCTCGTGGACCGCCGCGGCGGTCTCGCGCGCGAAGCCCCCGGCGCCGACGATCAGGAGCGGCTCAGCCACGGCGAGCTCGGTCTCCGGCGCGTGCGGTCAGGCTGGACGCCAGGAGGTCGACGATGCGCTCCTGGTCGGCCGCGGTGACCTCGTGGTGGAGCGGCAGCACCAGCGAGTCGCGGGTCAGCCGCTCGGTGGCCGGGAGCGGCACGTGGGGATGGTCGGCGTAGGCGGGCTCGAGGTGGGCCGCCATGATCCCGCGCCGGGGCGAGACGCCGCCGGCGACGAGCGCGCCCATCACCTCGTTGCGGGAGACGGGGCACCCCTCGGGCAGCAGCACCCAGAACGACTGGTAGTTGGTCGTGCCGTGGTCGGGGTCCCTGATCGACCGGACTCCCGGCAGCCCGTCCAGCAGGTCGTGGTAGCGGGCGGCCTGCGATCGCCGGGCCTCGACCATCGCGGGCAAACGGCCGAGCTGCACCAGCCCGACAGCCGCCTGGATGTCGGTCATCCGGTAGTTGAACCCGGTCTCGAGGTACTCCTCGATCACCACGCCGCCGCTCATGTGACGATCTGCCGCGCTCACGCTCATGCCGTGCTCGCGCAGGCACCGCGCCCGCGCCGCCCACTCGGCGTCGTCGGTGACGATCATGCCGCCCTCCCCCGTCGTGAGGAGCTTGCGGGGGTGGAACGAGTAGACGGCGATGGCGGCGGCCCGGCCGGCCGGCGCACCGCGGTAGGTGGCGCCGGCGGCGCACGCGGCATCCTCCACGACGACGATGCCGCGCGGGTCGCACAGCGCCCGGATCGCGTCGACGTCGGCGGGCACCCCCGCCTGGTCGACGACGATCACGGCGCGTGTGCGGTCGCTGATGAGCGGTTCGATCGTCTCGGGCGTGAGGTTCTGGGTCACGAGGTCGACGTCGGCGAAGACGGGCACGGCGCCCAGGTAGCGCGGGGCGTTGGCCGTGGCGATGAACGACAGCGACGGCACGATCACCTCGTCGCCCCGCGCGACGCCGGCGACCACCAGGGCGAGGTGCAGGCCCGCGGTGCAGCTCGACACCGCGACGCCGTGACCGGCACCGATCGACGCCGCGAACGCCTCCTCGAAGGCCGCGACCCGTGGGCCCTGGGCCACCCAGCCCGAGGTCACCGCGGCCGCCGCGGCATCGGCCTCCTCGCGGCCGAGGAAGGGCTTCATCACGGGGATGGTCATCGAGGGCTCCTTGCGTGCGCGAGCGCGGGACGGATCGGATCGACCCCCAGCGCGGTCAGCAGCGTCTCGGCCCTGGCGCGCCAGCTGTGCGCCGCCGCCACCTCGCGGCGTGCGGCCACCAGCTCGGGGGTGCGAGGCCGGTCGAGCTCCCGCTCGGTGGCGTCGGCGAGCTCGACCGGGCCGCTCGCGGTGACGATCAGCGGGCTGCCGACCCACTCGAACGCGGGGAGGGAGGTCGCCACTGCGGCGCGGCCCGCCGCCAGGTACTCGAGTGTCTTCAGCGGGAAGCTGGCTCGGTTGAACTCGGTCGGCAGGTAGGGCACGAGGCCGACGTCCATCGCACGCAGGTAGCTGGGCAGCTCGGCACTCGGCTTGGCTCCCACCCAGCACACGTTGGGCCGGCGGATCAGGTCGCCGAACCCGCCCCGGCGGACGTCGTCGCTCACCGGCCCGACGACGAGCAGCGACCGGCCGCGATCGGCCACCTCGAGCAGCGCCTCGACATCGGTCCGGCCGTTCAGGTGGCCGACGTAGCCCGCCACCGGTCCGTCGAGCTCGACATCGTCGGGGTACGGGGCCTCGTCGACATCGGCGAACGCGTCGACGTCGACACCGTTCGGGAGGAGGTCGACCGCGAGTCCCGGCCGGAGCTGCCGCCAGCGCTCGGCGAGCGGCGGCGACACGGCGAACACCACGTCGGCCTGCGCCGCCTGACGACGCTCGTGGCGCGCCATCCACTCGGCGTCGACGCCGAGCAGGTCGGCACCGGCGACGAAGTCGTCGGTGGCCCAGACGACCCGGTGGTCGGCGGCGCAGGCGTCGAGGACATCGGGCACCCCGGTGACGATCGCCCGGACGCGCCGCGCCCCGAGCGCCTCGACCGCTCGCCGGATCGCTCGCCTGGCGAGGGCGTCGGTGAGCGGACGGACCGACGCGCGGGTCAGGCCGGGGGGACCCTGCACGCGCAGCACCGCGATGCGCGGCGCCACGATCCGGAGCCCGGGAGCCTCGACCCCCTGCCGCCGCGGCATCGGGAACATCGGGTCGACGAAGAGCACCGGGACCGAAGCGGCGAGCGCTCGGGCGAGGTGCTTCTCCGACATGTCGATGCCGTTCCAGCGGCTGCCCCCGTACAGGACGACGAGGTCGTCCCAGCTCGCAGACCGAGTCGTCATGACGGGTCCCGACCGCGGAGGCCGAGACTCACACCGGCACCGACGGCGGCGGCCCCGGTTCCGGCGCGACCGGGATCCCGCCCGGCGGCGCGCTCGGCCCGCCACCACTCGACCAGGCGGCGCAGGCCCTCGTCGAGACCGACCTCGGCGGTGAACCCGAGCGCCTCGCGGGCCGACGTCGTGTCGGCCAGCCGGCGAGGGACGGGGTTGGCCTTGCGCGCCGGGCCGTACTCGGGCGCGAGATCCGAGCCCATCACGCGGGAGAGGGCAGCGGCGAGATCGTTCAGCGACGTCTCGGTGCCCGAGGCCACGTTGAACGCGGCATCGGTGACGTCGGCGACCGCGGCGAGCACGTTGGCCCGCGCCACGTCGCCCACGTAGACGAAGTCCATCGTCTGACTGCCGTCGCCGAGGATCAGCGGGGGCTGCCCCGCCTCGATGCGCTCCATCCAGCGCACGAGCACCTCGGTGTACGCACCGAAGATGTCCATGCGCGGCCCGTACACGTTGAAGTAACGCAACGCGACGTGCGGCAGGCCCACGGTGTCGGTGAAGCTACGCAGCAGGCCCTCGTTGAACACCTTGGCCGCCCCGTAGATGGTGCGGTTGTCGTAGGGATGCTGGCTCTCGGGGGTCGGGAACTCGTCGGCCAGGCCGTACACCGACGCCGACGACGCAGCGACGACCCTGCGGGCCCCGGCGGCCGCCGCGGCCTCGACGACGTTGAAGGTGCCGTCGACCAGCACCTCCAGCGCCAGCCGGGGCTCCTCGGCGCACTGGGTGATGCGGATCGCCGCCTGGTGGAACGCCACGTCGACGCCCGCCATCGCCTTGGCCACCACCTCCTGATCACGGATGTCCCCGTCGATCACCTCGACCCGACCGCTGGCGAGGGCCTCGGCCAGATTCTCGCGCCGGCCACGGACGAAGTTGTCGAGGACGACGACGTCGACCTCGGCTTCTTGCACGAGCTGGTCGACGATGGTGGAGCCGATCGTGCCGGCACCCCCGGTGACGAGGATGCGGGCGCCGTCGAGTCGGCGGATGTTCGCGGTCACATTCTCTCCTGCGCGGTCGGTCATCACTGGTGGGTCACGGGAGGTCCACCAGGGCGCCACCCTGGTCGAGGCTGCGCCCGACGGCCTCGAGCACCTCGAGCACCCACAGGCCCGAGTGCCCGCTCGTGACGGGCTGGCGGCGCTCGCGGATCGCCGCCACCAGCTCGCCGATCACCCCGCCGAGCGCCTCGGTCTCGGGGAGGGCGGGGGCGACCATGTCGCCCGTCCGGTACGAGATCAGGCTTTCCCGGCGAACCTCGGCCGTCACGGGGCCCGCCACGTCGACGCCGCGGTCATGCAGCGACAGGCGCTGCTGGGGGTTGAGGTCATCCCACACCAGCATCCGGCGGGAGCCGCCGACGTGCATGGTGCGCACCTTGGTCGGGCTCAGCCAGTTGACGTGCACATGCGCGATCCCGCCATTGGCGAGCGGCATCGTGAGGTAGCCGACGCAGCTGCGCCCGGCCCCGATCGGGTCGGCGCCGTGGGCGGCGACGGCCACCGGTCGGGCCTCGTCGGGCAGCACGTGGTCGAGGATCGACAGGTCGTGGGGGGCCAGATCCCAGAACACGTCGACGTCGGGCTGCACGAGCCCGAGGTTGATGCGGATCGAGTCGACGTACTGGATCTCGCCGAGCTCCCGGCGGGCGACCATGTCCCGCACGGCCCGCACGGCTGGCGTGTAGCAGTACGTGTGGTCGCACATGAGGACCAGGCCCCGGTCCTCGGCCACCTCGACCAGCTTGCGCCCCTCGTCCACCGAGGTGGCGAGCGGCTTCTCGACGAGGACGTGCTTGCCGGCCTCGAGCGCCGCGAGCGCCACCGGGAGGTGCGTGTGCGCAGGTGTGGCGACCGCGATGGCATCGACGGCGGGATCGTCGAGGACCCGGTCGAGATCGTCGGTCACCGGCACCGTGCTCTGCGGGCCGACGGCCCGCCTCGCCCGGTCGAGGTCGAGATCGCACACCCAGCGCAGGGCGGTCTGGTCCGAGCGGCTGATGTTGCGGACGAGGTTCGGGCCCCAATAGCCCGCACCCACCACCGCCATGCCGAGCGGCTCACCGGCCGCGAGTGCCCAACCGGTCATGCGCCCTCCTCGAAGGTGATGTCGACCCAGTAGTTGCCGGCCTGGTAGCTGGCGGTCGGGTAGCCGCCAGGGCCGTAGGAGTAGACCCCGTTCGGACCGTCCACGCCGTTGGCCAGGGCGTGGAGCACGCCGTTGTTCACGCCCTGGGTGAAGTAGCCACCGTTGGCGGCGTACCGGCCCTGAGGCGCGTGGTACGACGCCACGTAGGTCACCCCGGGCGAGACGGGCACCGGCGTGGCGAAGGTGGCCTGCTGCCAACCCGTCGCCGACTCGCCGACGAACGTCACGGTCCCGAGCAGCGTCCCATTGGTACGCCAGAGGTGGCCCACGTGGGTCCCGCCGTTGCCGGGACCCTTGTAGAAGCGGATCCCGCGCACGCGGCCCGCCACGTCGACACGGAACTTGACCCCGACCTCCACCGCCTTGGTGTCGGTGGACGCCGCCACCGCCGGTACCGCGTTCGCCGGCCAGATCGAGCGCAGCCCCGCCGAGACCGTGGTGAAGGTCCACGTCACCGGCGCACCCATGCCGTTGCCGGCCGCGTCGGTGGCGCCGCCCACGGTCGCGGTGTACGCGGTCCCCGGCGTCAGCGGCGCACCGGGGGTGAACGTCACCCGCTGGGTGTCGGGCCGGTACTCGAACCCGCCGGCGACGTCGGCGCCGGCGGCGTTGTTTCGCAGCCTGAAGGTGAGTCCCCCCGCGCCGATCGGCTCGCTGAACGTCGCGCTCGGAACGGCATCCAGCGGCACACCCGTGGCGTCGGTCGCCGGTGCCGTGGTCACCACCCGCGGTCCGACGTCGTCCACGAACACCAGGTCCACCCAATAGTTCGTGGCGTTGTAGCTCGAGTTCGGGAACCCGCCGGCGTAGCGGTACACACCGTTGGCCCCGTCCACGCCCGAACGCAGGGCGTGCAGCGGTGCCCGGTCGACGCCTGCCGTGGCGAAAGCCCTCGGGGTCGACGAGTAGCGGCCTGCCGGCGCGTGGTACGAGACGACGTAGGTCTGCCCTGCAGTGATCGGCACCGGCGGAACCAATGCCGCCTGCTGCCAACCGCTCGCGGTCTCGTCGGTGAAGTTGACCGCCCCGAGCGGGGTGCCGTCCCCACGCCACAGATGCCCGACGTGCGGGCCCGCGTTGTTCGGGCCCTTGTAGAACCGCACTGCGGTCGCGTGCCCGTCGCAGTCGGCTCGGAAGCGCATTCCGACCTCGATCGAGCCGAGGTCGTTCTCCTGCACGATCTGCGGGGTGGCGGCCGAGTCCCAGATCGTCGCCGGGCTCGCACCCGCCGGCGCGACCGAGGTGAACTCCCAGCTCACCGGCTCGGCAATCGGGTTCCCGGCGCGATCGGACACCGACACGCTCGCCGTGTACACGGTCGCCCCCGCCAGGGGGGCGGCGGGTGCCAGCGTGGCCGTCAGCGTCGCCGGGTCGTAGCTCACGGCGGCGGCCACCGAGCCGCCGGGACCGGTCAATCCGAACTCCAGCGTGGCCTCGTCGATCGACTCGCTGAACCGGACGGTCACCGGTGCCGCGAGCGCCACGCTGACCAGCCCGGGTGCCGGCGTCCGGTCGACGACGGTCGGCCCCGCGACGTCGGGCGGGAGGACGTACATGACGTCGACCCAGTAGTTGGCGCCGTTCCAGGTGTTGGCGGGGAACCCCGGCGTGCCGTAGCGGTACACACCGTTGCCTCCGACCTGTGCCCGGCGCGGCGCGTGCAACACCCCCCGGTCCACGCCCGTGGTGTCGAATGCCCTCGAGTCCGCCGAGTAGTGCCCGGCCGGGGCGTGGTAGGAGGCGACGTAGATCTGGCCGGCCCGCACCTCGATCGGTTCGGCGAAGTTGGCCTGCTGCCACCCGGTCGTGCTCTCGACCGCCGGCGTCGCCGTCCCCAACAGGGTCCCGTCGATCGACCACAGGTGGGCCACGTGGGCGCCGTTGTTCCCGGCACCCTTGTAGAACCGCACCGCGGTGATGTGACCGTCCTCGTCCGCGTAGAACTTGAGCCCGAGCTCGACGGGCTCCGACTCGTTCTCCGCGGCAACCGCCGGGGTGGCCGACGTGTCCCAGAACGTGAGCGGGTACTGGTCGGCATCGCCCGTCGTCGTGAACGACCACTCGTCCGGGGCGGCGATCGGGTTGCCCGCCCGGTCCTCGGCCTCGAGCACCCGGACCGTGTACGTCGTCAGCGGGTCGAGCGGCGCGTCGGGGGTGAAGGTCGCCGTGCGCGTGGGCGCGTCGTAGGTCGTCTCGCCCGAGACCTCCTGCGCGTCCGAGCGGACGAGCGCGAGCGCGACCGATCCGCCCGTCATCGCCTCACTGAAGCGAGCCTGCGGCGTGGCATCGAGGGCCACCGCCTCGAGGCCGGGGGCCGGGTTCCGGTCGATGACGGTCGGGACCCGTGCGTCGTCGATGTCGAAGACGACATCCACCCAGTAGTTGCTGGCCCCGTACGAGCTGGTCGGGAACCCGGATGACCCGTAGCGGAATCGGCCGTTGGGTCCGTCCTCGCCGTCGGCCAGGGCCCGCAGCGGCCAGACGTCGTACGCCCCGCCCGCGAAGTAGCCGGTGTCGGCGGCGTAGTGGCCGTCGGGGGCGAAGTACGACACGACGAAGGTCGTGTCCTTGCCGACCGCGACCGGTTCGGCGAACAGCGCCTGCTGCCACCCCGATTCGGTCTCGGCCGCGAAGGTGACCTCGGCGAGCAGCTGCCCGGTCGCGGTCCACAGGTGGCCGACGTGGGTGCCCGTGTTCCCGGGGCCCTTGTAGAACCGGACACCGGTGATGAAGCCGTCCTCCGCCGTGCGGAACCTGAGGCCGACCTCGATGGGGTTCCCGTCGGCGGACTCGGGCGCGCCCGGCGTCACCGACTCGTGCCAGATCGATGCCGGGTACGCCCGCGGCGCACCGGTCAGCGTCACCCCTGGGCCGGGCGTCTCGGTGTTCACGCTGTCGTCGACCGCACGCGACAGCACCGTCACCGGTCCGAGCGCCGTCGGCATGAAGACGTGGCTCCACGCCGTGGTGCCGGCCGCCCGATGCCAGCTCGTGCCCCCGTCCGTCGACACCTCGACGGTGGCGACGGTGCCGACCTCGTCGGAGGCCGTGCCCGTCACCGTCACCAGCGATCCCACCGGCACCGCGGCACCGGCGACAGGTGCGGTGATCACCGACATCGGGGGATCGACATCGGTCGACGGGACGGGCGGGACCAGGCCCGCCTGGAGCGAGCTCGGGAGGCAGCCCATGTCGGCGAGCAGGTTGGCCGTCGCCTGCTGGATGCGCACCTGGGGCGGGCCACTCGCGGCCGGGCCGAGGTCGGGGTCGCGAACGCCCACCTGCGAGGGGTGGTTGTCGTCGAGGCCCCAGGCCCACTGGCAGGTACCGGCGGCGAACACGAGGGCTCCGCTCGGGGCGCGGTACAGCGTGAGCCGGTGCGTCGCCGGGGCGGTGGCGTAGGTGCGGCCGTGATCCATGAGCACCTGGTGGGCGACGTGCGTGGTCGATGACAGCTCCACCAGCCCGGGGGGCTTGACGCCGACGTCGCGATCGTCGTCCCACTCGTACCCGAGGCTGCCGTAGGTGAGAGCGACCGTCGTGCCGGGCTCGGCGGTGGCCACGTCGGTGTCGCGCCAGAACCGCATGGCGCCGTACTGAGCGGGCACCTCGATCGACGGGTCGGGCGCCGGCTCGTTGATCGCCCCGAACAGCTGCCCCATGAGGGACGTCTCGGGGTTGCCGCCGTCGGACGGGGGGCTGAACCGGGGATCGCGCCAGGTGCCCGTCCACTCGGGGGTGGGGTCGAGCTTGGCCGACGCCAGGGTCTCCTTGTAACAGACGAGCGTTCGGCCCGCCGTGGCCGAACTGTCGATGCTCGGCTCCCAACGGGTCTTCCAGAACACCTCGTTCGCCGAGAAGAAGGCGAGGTTCACCCCCGCGTCTCGGGCGGCCTCGACATTGGCCCGCTGCGCCGACGACCAGTACTCGTCGTGGCCCGACGAGATGAACAGCTTGTGGCTCAACAGCTCCTGGGGCCGCCGGTCGCTGTCGACGTTGGTGGTGTACGAAACGTCGTAGCCGTTGCGCTCCAGCCACCGGACCAGCGGGTACTCGGAGTCGAAGAAGCTGTTCCCCGTGCCGTTGATCGAGCGGAAGGGTCGGTTGTAGCTGACCTTGAAGGCCCGCCCCACCGGGTCCCCGAAGTACAGGCTGCTGCCGCCCCAGCGGTTGTAGGCGTGCATCGTCGCGTCCGACGTCTGCAGCAGGACGTCCGAGTGCCGGCCGTCGTTGCGGACCACGAAGAGGATGCGGTTGCTGTCACCGTTGTCGAGGCGCTCGAGCCGGGCGACGTAGACCCCCGAGGTCGCCGAGGCGGGCACGGCCCACGAGGCCGACACCGCCCAGTTGCCGCAGTCGACGAGCCCGGTGTCAGGGTCGGTCAGCGGCGGTGGCTGGACCTGCGGCAGCGTCACCGAGGGCGGGACCTCTGCGACCAGGCGGGCACCGAGCCCCTGGTACCACCCCATGCGGAAGATGCGGATCGTGTACGCGGTGGCGTCGGTGGAGATCTTGAAGTGGACGGTCTCGCCGGCGTTGACGCTGATCTGGGTGGCGAACCCCTCGATCGTGTCCTCTTCCCACGAGTCCCACTCGTCGGGGTGCGCGCCCGCGAGCTCGTTCTCGGCGGTGATCGCGTTGGGACCCGCGCCTGCGCCGCGCGACAGCGGGCCCAGGCCGAGCGAGACGGCGCCCGCGCTCGCGGCCGCGCCCTTCAGAAAGGTGCGCCTGCCGAAGCCCATCGCCGGCCCGTCTTCGCGTGCGCGCCCGTGACCGCCCTGTCGCCTGCCGCCCATGTCCTCGTCTCACGCCTGTCCTGCCCCGTTGTGCCATCGGACACAGCGCGGTCAGGGTCCGCGGCGGGACCTTGCCCGCCTTGGGCGCCAGTGTCCCGGTCATGCCTGAAGCGACCCTGAAGGGGCGCTGAAGTCGTACTGAGACTTCCGGCCGCCCGGTTCCGGCCGTCTCGGGACGCCTGCGGCCCTTGACCTCGGGTTCACTTGAGGTCTTACCGTCGACCGTCGAAACGACGGATCCTTCCTGGGAGCGACCCATGCACACCATCCGCCAGCACGCGTTCGGCGGTCCCGACACCCTTTCGTACGAATCGGTCCCCGACCTCGTTCCGGCCGACGGCCAGGTCCGCATCGCGGTCGAGGCCGCTGGCGTCCACCTGCTCGACACCAAGATCCGCTCGGGTGAGTCGGGCGGACCGTTCCCGCTCCCCGACCTGCCGATGACCCCGGGCCGCGAGGTCGCCGGGCGCGTCGACGCCGCCGGGTCCGACGTCGATGCCGCGTGGATCGGCCGTCGCGTCGTCGCCCACCTCGGCCAGGCCAGCGGCGGCTACGCCGAGCAGGCGCTCGCCCCGGTGAGCTCGTTGCACGAGCTGCCCGACGGCGTCTCGGCCGAGACGGCGGTCGCCATGATCGGCACGGGCCGCACGGCGATGGGCATCCTCGAGGTCGCGGAGCTGTCGGCCAAGGACGTCGTCCTCGTCACCGCGGCCGCCGGCGGCCTCGGGACCCTGCTCGTCCAGGCCGCCAAGGCGGCGGGCGCCGTGGTCGCCGGCGTGGCGGGCGGCGCGGCCAAGGTCGCCCTCGTCCGCGACCTCGGCGCCGACGTCGCCGTCGACTACCGGTCGCCCGACTGGCCCGACGCCCTGCGCGCCGGCCTCGCGGGGCTGGAGACGGCCGGCCAGACCGCACCGCCCGATCGCCCGGTCACCGTGCTGCTCGACGGCGTCGGCGGCGAGGCCGGCCAGGCGGCGCTCGACCTCGTCCGCCCCGGCGGCCGCGTCGTGATGTTCGGCTGGACGGCGGGCACCCCGATCTCGATCACCACCGAGGACCTCTACACCCGCGGCATCACCGCCTCGGCAGCCGTCGGGCCGCGCCTCCTCCAGCGGCCCGGCGGCCTGCGCGAGCTCGAGACCGCGGCGCTCGCCGCCGCGGCCGACGGCCGGTTCACCCCCCTCACGACGCGCTTCCCACTGGCCGAGGCGGGGGCCGCCCACCAGGCGCTGGCCGACCGCGCGACCACCGGCAAGGTCGTGCTCATCCCCTGACCGCGCGGCGGTCGGTCAGCCGCGGATGGTCATCCGGCGGACGAGATCGCCGTCGACCAGGAAGGTGAACGTGCTCGGGCCGTTGAACCCGTTGCCGCTGACCTGGGCGACGACCGTGACCTCGTCCCCGTCGCCGGCGTTCGTCGCGTCGACGGCGGCGGCGACCGGGGCGGGCAGCTGCGCGGCCATGCCGGCTCAGGAGCGCAGGTAGATGCTGCGCTTCGGGGACGCCATCGTCTGGCGGACCAGCGGCTCGAAGTGCTCCAGCGGCAGCGTGTCGTAGCCGGGGTCGAACGCGGGCTGGTCGTACTCCTCGCAGAACTCGGCCGTGTGGTCGAACCACTCGTGGCCGCGGAACTGCTCGCGCATGTCGCGGTCGAGCCCGAGGTGGTGGAAGAAGTAGTAGCCCTGGAAGATGGCGTGTTGCTCGACCATCCAGTGGTTCTGCTCGCTCACGAACGGCTTGACGATGGCGGCGCCGATGTCGGCGTGGCTGAACGAGCCGAGCAGGTCGCCGATGTCGTGCATCAGCGCGCAGAACACGTACTCGTCGTCGCGGTCGGCCCGGTAGGCCCGGGTCGCGGTCTGCAGCGAGTGCTCCAACCGGTCGACGGCGAAGCCCCCGAAGTCGCCACCCAGCTCGCGGAGGTGCGCCAGGGCCCGATCGGGAAGGCCGACCGCCAGCTCGATGCTGCCGCGGGCGATGACGTCCCAGTCGGCCTTCGTGCCCTCGGTCATGGCGTGGAACGCGGCCCGGGGCCGGTCGTCGGTGGTCGGCGACGTCGGTCGTGGTGTCGGCCATGTGGTCCTCCTCACGCAAGACGCCCGCCATCGTACGCCCAGGTCGCGGCGGGAGCCGCGGCGCGTCCGGTCGCTCGGAACGCCGGCCTACACCGCGGCCTCGATGGCGGCGGCCACCCGGAACATGGTGGCCTCGCCCAGCGCCGGCGCCATGACCTGCACCCCGACCGGCAGCCCGTCGTCGCCCGCGCCGAACGGCACCGACATCGCCGGGTGGCCCGCCAGGTTGGACGGGATCGTGCACACGTCGTTGAGGTACATCGTCAGCGGGTCGGCCGTCTTGGCCCCGAGGGGGAAGGCCGTCGACGGCGCGGTGGGGCTGAGCAGCACGTCGAAGCCCTGGTACGCGGCCTCGAAGTCGCGCAGGATCAGCGTGCGCACCCGCTGGGCCTTGCCGTAGAAGGCGTCGTAGTACCCGGCCGACAGGGCGTAGGTGCCGAGCATGATGCGGCGCTTGACCTCGGGGCCGAACCCCTCGGTGCGGGTGCGGTCGTACATCTCGCCCGTGGTGGGGGCGTCGACCCGCAGGCCGAAGCGCACGCCGTCGTAGCGGGCGAGGTTGCTCGAGGCCTCGGCAGGGGCGATGAGGTAGTAGGCCGACAGCCCGTACACCGCCGCCGGCACCGACACGTCGTCGACCTTCGCCCCGGCGTGCTCGAGGGCCTCGGCCGCGGCCCGCAGCCGAGCCGTCACGTCGGGCTCGATGCCCTCGGCCTCGCACAGCTCGGTCACGAGCCCGACCCGCAGGCCGGCGACCCCGTCGCCGAGCGAGGCGCTGACGTCGGGCCGGGCCTCGGGGATCGACGTGGTGTCGCGGGGGTCGTGACCGGCGATGACCTCGTACAGCGCGGCCGCGTCGGCCACCGTGCGGGCGAACGGCCCGATCTGGTCGAGCGAGCTGGCGAAGGCCACGAGCCCGTAGCGGGAGACGCCCCCGTAGGTCGGCTTCATGCCCACCACGCCGCACAGCGCCGCGGGCTGGCGGATCGACCCGCCGGTGTCGGAGCCCAGCGCCAGCGGGGCGAACCCGGCGGCGACCGCCGCCGCGGACCCGCCGGACGAGCCGCCGGGAACCCGGGACGTGTCGTGCGGGTTGCGGGTCGGGCCGAACGCCGAGTTCTCGGTGGAGCTGCCCATGGCGAACTCGTCGAGGTTCGTCTTGCCGACGACGACGGCACCGGCCGCGGCCAGCCTCTCGACCACGGTGGCGTCGTAGGGCGGGCGCCACCCCTCGAGGATGCGCGACGAGCACGTCGTCGGCACCCCGGTGGTGCACAGGTTGTCCTTCAGCGCCACCGGCACGCCGGCCAGCGGGCCGGGGTCCTCACCGGCCGCGACGCGCCGGTCGAGGGCGAGGGCGGCCTGCCGGGCCTGGTCGGCGGTCACCAGGTTGAAGGCGTGGATCTCGCCGTCGCGGGCCGCGATGGCGGTCAGGTGCTCCTCGATCACGTCGACCGCGCGGCGGGTGCCCGAGCGCACGGCCGCGGCGATGCCGAGCGCGCTGTCGGCCGAGGGGACGTCGGCGGCGCTCATCGGCGCACCCTTCGGGATGCGCGCGATGAGCGCTCGGCCCTTCGGGCCGGACAACGCACTGTGTTCATGGTTCGCTCGCTCCGCTCGCTCACAAGCGCACCCCTTCGGGCCGGGTACCGCACTGTGCTCATGGTTCGCTCGCTCACGGCGCCTCCCCGAGGACCGGCGGGACGCGGAACTGGGCGTCCTCCACCGCGGGCGCCGCGGCGAGGGCGGCGTCGCGGTCGAGGCACGGCGTCTCTTCGTCGGGCGCGCAGCACGTTCCGCAACGGGTAGGGGTGCGACGTGGGCGGCACGTCGCGGACGTCGAGCGCCTCGACGTCACGCGCGTGGTCGAGCACCTTGGCGAGCTGCTCGGTGAACGTCCCCAGCTCGTCGTCGGTCAGCTCGAGCCGCGCCAGCCGGGCCACGTGCGCGACGTCGTCACGGGTGATCTGCGCCATGGCGGACAATGCTAGGCGGGCCGGGCCGCCGCGCCGTCAGCCGGCGAGCGTCGCCGCCAGCGGTCGGGAACGTCCGGCGCCGCCGGGGCGTCTCCACCACGATGACCACCGTGCGCCTCGACACGCCTCCAGCCGTCCCCGCCTGGGACGACGCTCTCGTCAACGTGTACGAGCAGCACTTCGCCGCCCTCGTGCGGATGGCCTACCTGGTGTCCGGCCGGGCGGACCGCGCAGAGGAGCTGGTGCAGGACGCCTTCGTCCGCACCCACGGGGCCGGCGGCCGCGTCCGCGACCCGCTCCCGTACGTCCGCACCGCGGTGCTCAACGGGTGCCGCTCGTTCGGACGGCGGCAGAAGCTCGAGCGCGAGCGGCAGCCGCCGCCCCCCGACCCGGTGCTGCTCGGCGCCGACGAGCTGTGGGATGCGCTGGCCACGCTCACCGACCGCCAGCGGGCCGCCATCGTCCTGCGCTTCTACTGCGACCTGCCCGACGCCGACATCGCCGCCGCCATCGGCTGCCGCGAGGCCACGGTCCGCACCTCGGTGCACCGGGGCCTCGCCAAGCTGCGCAAGGAGATCGACCGATGACCCCCATCGCCGAGCCCACGACCGACGAGGACTTCGAGGCCGAGGTCCGGGCCATGCTCGCCCGCCGCGCCGGCGACGTCTCCCCGTCGCCGGCGCCCGCCGTCCGGGGCGAAATGGTCGCCGTGGCCGGGGCGCCGGCGACGCCCCGACGTGCGCGACACCGGGTGGTCGCGGCTGCGGCGGCCGTGGCGGTGGTGATCGGCGCGGCCACCTACCTGGTCGCCCACGAACCGGCCGGGCCCTCGACGACGACCGCCGCGGCGCCCGAGGCGGAGCCGATCGTGTGGCCGCTCCACGACGACGTCACCGCGGACGTGCTCGCCGCCCCGGAGACCGCGGCGGCTGCCTACCTGGCGGAGGTAGTCCCGGATGTCGCCGTCCCCCCGACCCTCGAGGCGCCCGTGGTCGACGCCGACCGCGCCACCGTCAGCTACCGACTGGGCGACATCCCCGGCCGTGTCGACCTTCGCCGCGACGGCCCAGGCTGGGGCGTCGTGGCCGCGTCGAGCGATGCGGTGCGCATCGACGCAGCCCCGGTCGCCAACGGGCGGGTCGAGGCGATGACCGTCCTCGGGGACGCTGTCGAGACCGACATGGTGCTGCGGACGTCCGCGGTCGACGCCTCGGGCAACGCGACGGTGCACAGCTTCACCGCGGTGGTCCTCGTGGCGACCGAGGACGGCGTGCAGCTCGAGCCGACCACCGGATCGGCGACGACCCTGGTGCTCAGCCCCGACGACCCCGAGGGTCGGTCCATCGCGCTCGAGCTGCCGCTGGCGGGCTCGTCGCCTCCGGCCGCGGTTCGCGTCGACGTCCTGGCACCGGACGACGGCGATCCCGCCACCCCCGAGGTCGTGGTCGCCCACGCCACGCATGCCGTCGACGGTCCGGGCGGCGAGGACGAGCCGCACCCGCCCACGACCTCGACGATCGTGGACTCCGAGCCCGAGGTCGACACCGACGAGAACGTGGTGGACGGTCCGGGCGAGGAGACGCCGGCCGACGTCGTGCCACCGTCGGGCGCCACCGCCGGCGGCATCCACGTCGAGGGCACCTATCGCGGCGACGAGAGGTTCGGGTTCACCGCCGGCGACTGTCCCGACCTCGACCACGAGCTGCACTCGACGTTCACCCTGACCGACGGCACGACCTGGCCATTCCAGGCCACCTACTGCGGCGACCTCGACGGAGACCAGTGGAGCGGTGAAGGCACGTTCACGTTCACGACCCCGGGCGGCGACACGATCACCGGCACGCTCACGACCGCCGCCACGCTCCCGACCGAGGGGGTCCCGTACGACCTCGCGATCACCGGCGGGACGGGCGCCTACGCCGGCGCCACCGGGGCCTGCTCCCTGGACAACCACGTCGAGCCCCGGGAGGCGCTCGGCGCTCAGCGTCAGTCGGGCTCGTTCGTCTGCGACATCGGGGGCACGGCCTCGACCTCACCCTGAGGTCGAGGGATCGCGGGCCTCAGCCCGAGGTCACCTTGCGGGCGAAGTCGACCGCGCGCACCTCGATCAGCTCCTTGTCGTAGTCGAGCGTGGCCACGTGGAAGCTGCGCTCGAGGGTGACCCGCTCGACGGGCCCGCTGACGCCCGCGGCCAGGATGTCGCTGTTCACCGGCTCGACCACGTGGTCCTGCGGGCTGTTCAGGAGGAGGAGCGGGCAGGCGATGCTGGCGAGGTCGTCGCGGAACTCGTCGGCGGCCGCCGCCAGGCTGAGCAGCGGTTCGAGCGGGGTGGCGTCGTAGGCCTTCTCCCGCTGGTCGGGGTCGGCGACGTCGCCGCCGATGGCGGGGATGCGGTCGATGCCGCCGTCCACCATCTCCTGCAGGGCGGTCACCATCTCGGCCGGGACGTCGACCGCGGGGTTGATGCACACGATCCCGGCGATCTCGGGATGGCGGCTGGCCAGCCAGGCGGTCAGCGAGCCACCCATCGACAAGCCCGCCACGACCACCTTCTCGACGCGTCCGGCCAGGTCGTCGTACACGGCCTCGGCCGCGGCCGACCAGTCGGCCCACCGCGTGGGGACCATGTCGTCGACCGACGTGCCGTGCCCGGGCAGCAGCGGCAGCTCGACGGCGAAGCCGGCCGCGGCGAACGCCTCGGCCAGCCCCCGCATCGACTGGGGGTTGCCCGTGAACCCGTGCAGCACCAGCACCCCGTGGGGGCCGCCGTCGGCCGACCACGGCTCGCAGCCGGGGATGATCTCCTTGCCGTCGGGGGTCTGCACGGGGCGGCTCCTGCGCTCGGGGCCGGCCCCGGACCGGGTCGGCACTCGGTCGGCAGCGTACCCGTGGTAATTGACCCCTCGGTCAAGTGTCGCCACACTGTCGTCGGGACACCGCCCGCGGCCGACGCGGTCGACGGGTCCCGGACACGATGACCGATCGACAGCTCACCACCCAGGGCGCCGAGCGCAAGCAGCAGCTCCTCGACGCCGCCTCCCGCCTGTTCGCCGAGCAGGGCTACGCGGCGACGCGGGTGGTCGACATCGTGGACGCCGCCGGCGTGGCCAAGGGCCTCTTCTACTGGTACTTCGACAACAAGGAAGCCCTGTTCCGCGAGCTGGCGACCGAGATCCGGCGGCGGCTGCGCCGCCAGCAGGCTGCCGCCATGGACCCCGACGCACCCGCCCTCGTGCGGCTGCTCCAGGGCACGGTCGCCAGCGTGCAGTTCATGGCCGAGAACGCACCGTTCTTCTCCCTGCTCGAGGTCGAGGGCCGCAGCGTGTCGGACGTCCTCCGCCAGGGGACCGAGCAGCACGTGTCCGACGTGACCGCGCTGATCGTCGAGGGCCAGGCCGACGGCACGGTCACCGACGACGACCCCGCCGATCTGCTCGCCCTCGGGGTCGTCGGGGCGGTGGGCCAGTTCAGCCACTTCCACCGCACCGGCCGCATCGATCTGTCGCTCGACGAGCTGTCGGGCTACGTCGCGCGCCTGGCCGCCCGCATCCTCACGTCGGACGAGCAGATCGCCCGCCACTCGCTCGCCGCGCTGCGCCGGGCGCGGGTCGGAGCGGTCACGGCGAGCGGCGAACCGGTCGGAAACGGCGAGCCCGCTCCGGGCCCGGTGTGACCGGGCTCCGGCCCCCCGGATACCCTCTCCCGGTCATCCGATCACCGAGGTGCCCCTTCCCATGACCCGTCGCTCCCGAATCGCCGCGCTCGTCGCGGTCGTCGCCCTGGCCGCCGCCGGCTGCTCCAACAACGACGCCAAGGAGAGCGACGTCGTCGGCGCCATGGAGGACGCGGGCCTCACCACCGAGCAGTCCGAGTGCATCGGCGCGCGCATGCAGGACGAGTTCGGCGACGACCAGGACCTCTACAACGAGATCGCCAGCGCCACCGACATCGAGGACCTGCCGGCGGGCGACACGTCCGCGTACCCCGACGGCACCGAGCCGGTCATCCAGGCGATCCTCGACGAGTGCCTGTCGGGCTCGGGCGACTCCACCGAGTCCGACTCGTCGGACACGACCGACACCACGGTCGCGGGCGACGGCACCACCACGACCACCGCCGGCTGACCGGCGACGTCGCCGAGCGTTGGTGCGGCAGCCGTCACACTTGCACCATCACTGCAAACGACCGCGCTAAGTTCCGGCGACACGCCGAGTTGCCGACGAGGGAGAGACCTGTGCCGTACCAGTTCCTGTCCGACGAGTGGGTCGAGGCCGCCCGAAAGATCCGCGAGGACGCGGCCGCGCCGGCGACGGCACCGCAGCCCGTCAAGATGAATCTGACCATCAACGAGGTCCCGTTCGGCGAGGGCAGCATCGATGCCCACATGGACAGCACGAGCGGTGAGCTCGAGCTCGACCTGGGGCACCTCGACGCCGCCGACGTCACCGCCACCCTCGACTACGAGACCGCCAAGGCGATGATGGTCGACGCCAACCCGCAGGCGGCCATGCAGGCCTTCATGGCCGGCAAGATCAAGCTGCAGGGCGACATGACCAAAGCCATGGCCATGCAGAGCGGCCCGGTCGACCCCGACCTCACCAAGAAGATCCAGGAGATCACCGCCTGATCGCGGGGTCACGCGACGACGTTCGACCTGGTCACGAGGGGCGCCCCACGCGGCGCCCCTCGATGGCGTCCGGGGCGCGCGACAGCCGAGCAACGAGAAAAAGAGTGCCGAGCCTGCTGGGGCGGCAGCCTCATCGCGGCGGCTGGGGAACACCGCGTCCGGCATACCGCCCCAACGGGCCCGGCACGCTCCGTAATCTACTCGCTGCGTACAGCTATGTCAGCACTTCCCAACACAGCCCAAACGAAACATGACATTCCGATTGCAGCTCGGCTCTGGGGGGAGACGCCGATCGACCGGCGGGGAGTCACCGGACAGGTGAAGATTGACCTGAACCAGGGCCTCAGGTCAAGTCCTGTTCGCGGACGTCTTCTCCACCGAGCGCCGGACGTGGGATCCGAGGGTCATCGACGGCCCCGCATCAAGAGCTGCACCGGTGTTCCGGACGACACCTCGGAGCCCTCGAGCGGCCACGTGCCGAGCACCCGGCCGTCACCCGGGCCGGTGACCTGCCCGACCGTCAGCCCGACCTCCTCGAGGGCCTCGGTCGCCTCCTCGAGGCTGTCACCCCGCACCTCGGGGACCTCGACCTGGTCGACCGCCACGACGACGGTGACCCGGTCGCCGGGCTCGACCTCGTCGCCCGCGTCGGGATCGGTGCGGATGACCGCCCCGGGGTCGGTGTCGTCGTCGCTGTCGTCCTCGATCCGCACGTCCAGGCCGGCCGCCTCGAGGGTGGCGACCGCCTCGGCATAGGGCTGACCCGTCACGTTGGGCATCTCGAACTCCTCGCCCGACGACACGGCCAGGCGGATCGTCGAGCCCCTCGGCGCCCGATCGCCGGGGTCGCCGTCGGCGAACCCGATGACGAGGCCCTCGTCGACCTCGGTGCTCGGCTGTTCGACGAGCTCGGCGACGAACCCCGCCTCGGTGAGCGCGGCCGCCGCCTCGTCGCCGCCCATGCCCTCGAGGCCTGCGGGCACGTCGACCAGCGTGGCGCCCTCGGACACCACGACCGTGAGCGTGTCGCCCTCGCGCAGCATCTCGCCGGCCGCCGGGCGCGTCTCGAGGATCTGGCCCGGCTGCGTGCCGTCGCGCCGCACGGTCTCGTCATCGATGTCCCAGTGGAAGTCGTCGATGGCGGCCGGCAGGGCGTCGCGCTGCATGCCGATCAGGCTGGCGGGCACCGGATGCGACGGGATCTGCGACTGCATGTACAGCCACCCGCCCACGATGCCCACGGCCACGGCGATCACCACCACGGCCGCGCCGAGCATCAGGCGGCGCGCGCTGCGGTCGTTCGGCGACATCCCGTTGGACCCGCCGTGGGAGGTGGACCAGGGGGGAACGCCTCCGGTGTGCGCCGGCACGCCTCCGGGCGGCGACCGCAACGCCGTCGAGGTGACGGGGAGGTCGAGGTGCGTCGTGTCGGCACCGGTGAAGGTGGCCGGAGCGGGGGCGCCGTGGCCGTTCGGGCGAGGCGGGTCGGCGACCGCGGTGTCCGCGCCGGCCGCGTCGGGCCGCAGGGCGCCACCGGCGACCCCCGCGGCGACGCCCGCCGCCGCGTGGCGGCCACCGGGGCCCATGAGGGTGGCGTCGCGCTCGTCGAGCGACACGACCGTCTCGGGGGCCGCGCCCACCAGAGGCAGGGGCGTCGGGCGGGCCAGCTCGCCGGCCGCCGCGACGAGGCCGCGGGCGAGCGCCCCGGCGTCGAGGCGCTCCTCCAGCTCGAGGGTGCCCGCGCCGGCCACGACCAGCGCCAGCGGTCCGAGCTCCTCGGGGACCGGGACCGAGCGGTCGACGCGGGCCATCAGCGTGCCGATGGTGGTGTCGGCCGAGAACGGCACCTGACCCGTCACCGCCTCGACCATGACCAGAGACAACGAGTACACGTCGCTGCGGCCGTCGAGCGTCTCGCCCCGCGCCTGCTCGGGCGAGGCGTAGCGGGCCGTGCCGAGCACCGAGCCGGTCGGCTCGGTCCACCCCGCCTCGGCGATCGCCCGGGCCAGCCCGAAGTCGGCGACGCGCAGCCGGCCGTCGGCACCGAACAGGAGGTTCGCCGGCTTGATGTCCCGGTGGACGAACCCCTTCCCGTGGGCGTGGTCGAGCGCGCGCGCCGCCTCGAGGCCCACGACGAGGGCCTGCGCCGGGCTCAGGCGGTGACCGGCGTCGAGCATGGTGCGCAGCGTGCCCCCGGCCAGGTACTCGGTCACGAGGAACGGCGTGCCCTCGTCGTCGTCGCTCCAGTCGTAGACGGCCAGGAGGTGCGGGTGGCTGAGCGCGGCGGCGGACTGCGCCTCGGCCCGGAAGCGGCGCAGGAAGGAGTCGTCGTCGGCGAGGGCCGGGTGGAGCACTTTGATCGCCACCCGTCGCCGCAGCCGGACGTCGTCTGCGAGGTACACCTGCGCCGACGCACCCGAGCCGAGAGGAGAGAGGAGGCGGTAGCGCCCACCCAGCACACGACCGATCTGCTCGGTCATGCGGGACATGGCCACGGCGCAAAGGGTACCTCCTGCGTCCCAGCCAGCCGGGGTCGGTCGCGGCGGCACCGGAGTTCCGGCGGCGACGTCGCGCATGCGAGGATCGGCACAGCCATGGCCGACACGTCCCCCTACAGCACCCGCTTCCGCATCGTGGCGGCGCTCGTGTTCGCCGTGGCGGTGTCCTTGCTCGCCATCGCGGTCGTCGGCCTCGACGACGGAAACGACGACCCGGTGCTCCAGGGCGGTGACCGCGCCGTGGTGGAGAACCTCATCCCCCGCCGCGACGCCCAGGTGCCGCAGCAGTCGAGCGTCGGCATCGACCTCGTGACGGGGTGGGACGGCACGCTCGTCGTCACGGGGGTCGAGATCCCCCGCGACCAGCTCGTGCTGACGCCCGAGATCGGGCTCATCGAGTTCACTCCCGGCCCCGACAAGGCGGTCGAGGAGCTGGTCAGCGGCGAGAACTGCGTGACCGCGATCATCTGGCGCGTCTCCGACGGTCGCGGGGTCGACGACCGCACCATCCCCTGGTGCTTCGACGTGGTCTGACCGCTCGCCCGCGCCTCTGCGCCGCGACGACGCAGGGGAGGTCGCTCAGGTCGGCAGCTCGCCCGATTCGAGCAGGTGGCGGAAGCCGTCCTCGTCGAGGACCGGGATGCCCAGATCCTCGGCCTTCGTGATCTTCGACGCGCCCGGGCCCTCGCCCACCACCACCGCGGTCGTCTTCGTCGAGACGCTGCCCGGTGACTTGCCGCCGCGGGTCTTGATGGCCGCCTCGGCCTCCTCGCGCGTGAAGCCGTCGAGCGTGCCCGTCACCACCACCGTCAGCCCCGCCAGGACCTTGGGCTGGTTGTCACCGCGGGGGGCCTGGAAGTTCAGGCCCGCCGCCCGCAGCCGCTCGACGAGCTCGCGGTTGGCGGGGTCGGCGGCCCACGTGTGCACCGAGTCGGCGATGACCGTGCCGACGCCGTCGGCCGCGGCGAGGGCGTCGACGGACGAGCGCATGATCGTGTCGAGGTCGCCGAACGCCGCAGCCAGCGCCTCGGCGCCGGCGGGGCCGAGGTGGCGGATGTTGAGGCCGACCAGCAATCGGGGCAACGGCCGCTGCCGAGACGCGTCGATGGACGCCCGCAGGTTGGCGGCCGAGGTGGCGCCCATGCGCTCGAGGCCTTCGACCTTCGCCCAGTCGAGGTCGTAGAGGTCGGCGACGCTGGCCACCATGCCGGCGTCGACGAGCTGGCGGATGCGCTTCTCGCCCAGGGCGTCGATGTCGAGCCCGCCCCTGCTGGCGAAGTGCTCGATGGCGCCCTGGCGCTGGAACGGGCACTCGGGGTTGATGCAGCGGTGCTCGGCCTCGCCCTCGGGCCGCACCAGCGTCGAGCGCAGCTCGCACGGGCACTCGGTGGGGAACACCCAGGGCTTCGAGCCCTTCGGTCGGTCGGCCACCACCGCCCCGAGCACCTCGGGGATGACGTCGCCCGCCCGCCGCACGATGACCTTGTCGCCGGGGCGGACGTCCTTGGCCGCGACCTGGTCCTCGTTGTGCAGCGTCGCCTGGCCCACCGTGACGCCGCCGACGAAGACCGGCTCGAGCACCGCGTACGGCGTGGCGCGACCGGTGCGCCCGATCGACACGAGGATGTCGTCGAGCCTGGTCGTGCGCTCCTCGGGCGGGAACTTGTAGGCGATCGCCCAGCGCGGCGCCTTGGACGTGAACCCAAGCAGCTCGCGGCGGGCCAGGTCGTCGACCTTGATGACCACGCCGTCGATCTCGTAGTCGAGGTCGTGCCGGTGCTGCTGCCAGTGGAGGCAGTGGGCCAGCACCTCGTCGGGCTTGGACAGCCGCCGGATCTCGGGGTTGACCGGGAAGCCGAGCGACCCCAGCCAGTCGAGCGTCTCGTGGTGGCTCGTGAACGCGGGCCCGCCCTCGACCTGGCCGAGCTGGTAGGACCACAGGGCGAGCTCGCGGTCGGCCGTGATGCGGGGATCCTTCTGGCGGAGCGCCCCCGCCGCCGCGTTGCGGGGGTTGACGAACGGCCGTTGCTCGGCGGCGAGCTGGCGCTCGTTCAGCGCCCGGAAGGCCGACAGTGCCATGTAGATCTCGCCCCGGACCTCGAGCACCTCGGGGGCACCCTTGCCCAGCGACGCAGGCACCTGGGCGATGGTGCGCACGTTCTCGGTGACGTCCTCGCCCGTGCGCCCGTCGCCGCGGGTGGCGGCCCGCACGTAGCGCCCGCCCTCGTAGCGGATCGAGATGGCGAGCCCGTCGATCTTGAGCTCGCACACGTAGCCGACCTCGTCGGATCCCTCGTCGTCGGACGCCGCCGGGGCGCCGGCCAGCCGCCGGTGGAGGCGCTCGACCCAGCCGCGCAGCTCGTCCTCCCCGAACACGTTGTCGAGGCTCATCATCGGCACCGCGTGCTCGACGGGCGCGAAGACCGTGGACTGCGGGGCGCCGCCCACCTTCTGGGTGGGCGAGTCGGGGGTGATGAGCTCGGGGAACTCCTCCTCCAGTGCCTTCAGCTCGCGGAACAGCCCGTCGAACTCGGCGTCGCTGATGGTCGGGGCATCGAGCGAGTGGTACCGCCGGTTGTGCTCGGTGATCTCGGTGCGGAGCTGCGCGAGGCGCTCTTCGACCTGCGGGTCGGCCATGCGCCGGAGGTTAGAGGCCGAGCGGATAGGGCGTTCGCCACAGCCCAAGAGCCCGCGATTTGGGGGGTGACCACCTGCTGACCAGCGAGGCCTCCCGGCAACACCGCGACGGCTCCTCGAGATGACGTGCCCATCTGCTGAACCGCTTGACGAGCATGTGTGACGCCTTGGAGCAGGTTCCGGAGCGACGCCGCCCCGGCACGCCGGCCGGTCAGGCGCCGAGGGTGAGCGACAGCTCGGCGGCCCGGTCGGCCACCCGCTGGGCGAGGAGGTTGGTGAGCACCAGCACGTGCGCCGCCTGGGCCACGTCGAGCCCCACCAGTCCGCATGCAGGAGTGATCACGGCCTGATGCACCAGCCGGCTGGGGTCGCACCCCGCCACCACGAGGGCGTCCCACTCGGCCACCATGCGGCGCCACAGGATCTCGGCCGTCTCGCCGAGCGGTCGGTCGGTCGGCACGGCGCCCCAGGCCACCCAGCCGCCGCGGTCGAGGAAGTCCGCCACCGCACCGGGGTGCTCGGTCGCCCCGGCGTCCACGGGCAGCGACAGGATCTGCGGGCCGGCGGCCAGCACGACCGGCCAGTCGGCCCGCCCGCAGCAGTGCAGCCCGGCCACGCCGCCGCCCTCGACGGCGGCCAGGGCCCGCGACACCAGGTCGAGCGTGTCGTCGACCCCGAGCGGGAAGCCGGGCTCGAGGGCAGCCGTGAGGCCCGGCTCGTCGAGGAACAGCACCAGCGTGGCGTCGGGTGCGCTCCCACGCGCCGCCGCGAGCACCTCGGCGACCCGGGCGTGGACGGCCCGCTCGGCCACCGCGAACGCCCGGTCCGTCGGCACCCCGACGGCGTGGAGGGCCAGACCGAGCGTGACCGGGCCCGTGAGCTGGATCTTGAACGGGGTGGTGCGCCCCGCCACCGCGACCAGGAAGGCCCGCAGGCTGGCGAAGGGCTCGCTCCCGATGCCCCCGTCGAGCGGTGCGTCGGGGTCGACCGCCGCCTCGTCGACCAGCAACGAGCCGTCGGGCAGCACGAGAACCCCCGAGATGCCCCACGCGGCCTGGGGGATCATGCCCTCGACGGCGGCTCTCCGGGGCAGGGAGGGCGCCGCGGGCAGCAGCGGTTGGCTGCCGAGGGCCAGCTCGACCGCATCGTCGACGTCGCCGTGCGGCAGGCTGCCGACCGCGGTTGCGACACCGATCGGCAGATCGATCGTTCTCATGGCCCCGCCACCCGCGGCACCAATCCATTGGACACGTTGAGCCCCCACTCGACCGAACCCACCAACTGAAATAGCGACCGGGCGCGGTGATCGGCAAATCTCCGGGCCGTGGATGCCCCCGCCACCGACCCCTCCGGGCCGCCCGCCGCACGTTCGGGGCGGGCCCGCCTCGACGTCATCGTCCACTCGGCATGGCCCGTGCGGGTGGCGTGGCTGGCGCTGCCCCTGGTCGCCGGGCCGGCGTTGGGCGACGCGCTGGCCGACGCCGGCACGCCCGTGCAGCTGGTCGCCAGCATCGGGATCTGGGGCGCCTGGGCGGCGGCACTGGTGGCGACGCTCGTACCCACGACCGTCAGCCTGACCGCGCTGCGCCTCGCCGCGCCAAGCGCGGTGGTCGCGACCCTGGTCGCGCTGGTCACCGACGGGGCGCACGCGGCGACCGTGGTGGGCCTCGCGGGGGCGTTGGTGGTCGCGCTCGTCGCCCTCGCGCCCGAGACCGCCGAGGTGTTCGTCGACGGCTCCTCCTACGGCGACGAGCGCCGCCTGCCGCTGCGCACGCCGGCCGGCCTGCTGCTCGGCCCGGTCGAACTGGCGTGGGCGGCCGTGGTCGCCGGCGTGACCGCGGGCCCGTTGCTGCTCGCGGCCCGGCAGTGGGTGGCCGGTGGGGTGGCCGTCGCCCTGGGGGCTGTGGCGGCCGTGTGGGGCGTCCGGGTGCTGCACACGCTGGCCCGGCGGTGGCTGGTGTTCGTGCCCACAGGGATCGTGCTCCACGACCCATTGACCCTTCTCGACCCGATCCTGGTGCGGCGCAGCCAGGTGGCCTCGTTCGGACCGGCGCCGGAGGGCTCCCCCGCCGTCGACCTCACGGGCGGGGCCTCGGGCCTGGCGCTCGAGCTGCGGGTCACCGACCCGCTCGAGCTGCTGCCGGTCGGCGCTCGGCGGGGGACGACCGACATCGTCGAGGCCACCGCCGTGCTGGTCACGCCGTCGCGCCCCGGTCGCGTCGTCGCGGAGGCGGGTCGCCGTCGGGTCGGCTGAGCGCCGTCAGGCGCCCGTGGCGCCGAAGGCGGTGAGCATCCGGTCGACCAGGCGTTCGATGAACTCGTCGTCGACGGCGTGCACCGCGATCAGCTCGCGGTACATGACCGTGCCCCCCAGGAGGTCCAACATCATCTCGATGTCGGTGTCGGGTGGCAGCTCGCCGCGGGCGACGCCACGCTGCAGGATCTCGCGGGGCCGTTCCCGCCGGTCCTCGATGAACCTCGCGAGCACCGCCCGCATCCCGGGCTCGACCGACGCCTCGGCGATGACGCCGGGCAGGATCCGCCCCGCCGGCGTGGCGCGCATCTTGTGGCCCAGCGCGGTGAGCATCTCGACGAGGTCGGCTCGCAGCGAGCCCGTGTCGACGACAGGGGGCTCGAGGCCGAGGCGATGGGCGGTGTCGAGCAGCAGCGCGGCCCGCGACGGCCAGCGGCGGTACACGGTGGCCTTGCCGCACCCGGCGCGGCTGGCCACCTCGTCGACCGTGAAGCCCGCCGGTCCGCGATCGGCCAGGACTGCGACGGCGGCGTCCATGATCGCCTCGTCGGCCCGGGCGTCGCGGGGTCGCCCGGGCCGGCGCGGACCCCCCGCGGGCGGGGCCTTCATCGCTCCCTGGCGCGGGTCGTGTCGTCGACGCCGGCCGACGGGCCGTCGGAGGTGACCAGCACGTCGTCGCCCCCGCCGGCGCGGCGTCCGGCGGTCACGCCGTTGCGGGCTCCGTCCCCGTCGACGGGGCTGCCGACGGGGCCGCCGACGGGAGCGAGGGCCAGCGGCTCGCCGTCGGGCGCGGGCAGGCCCTCACCGTCCTCGTGCTGCCGGGCCGGCAGGTACAGGGCGGTCACGATGGCGCCGACCAGCAGTGCCGCCGCGCCGACGATGAACGCCCGCCCCATGCCGTCGGCGAACCCGTTCGAGGCGACCTCGGCCAGAGCCCGGCCGGGGGCGCCGCCGATGCGCTGCGCGATCTCCAGCGCCGCGCCGACCTGGTCCTTGATGGCGGTGGCGGCCTCGGCCGGAATCGGCTGCCCGGCGATGGCGTCGCTGACCCGGGGCCGGTAGGTCGAGCTCATGATCGACCCCAGCACGGCCACACCGAGAGCGGCTCCGATCTCGCGGGTCGTGTCGTTCACGGCCGAGCCGACCCCGGCCTTGGCCGGCGGCAGCGAGCCCATGATCGACTCGGTGGCCGGCGGCATGACGAGGGCGAGACCCACCGCCAGCACGATCAGGGCCACGACCACCTGGCCGTACGAGGCCGTCGCCTCGAGCCGGCTGGCGAGCAGCAGGCCGGCCGCGCCGAGCAGCAGGCCGGCCGTGACCACGATCTTGCTGCCCAACCGCTCGACGATCTTGGCCGACGAGGGCGCGACCACCATCTGCACGGCGGCCATGGGGAGGAGGCGGATGCCGGCCTGGAGCGCGGTGTAGCCGAGCACCGACTGCAGGAACTGCGTGAGCAGGAACAGCGAACCCATCATGGCGAAGAACGTGAGCATGAGGGCCCCGCTGGCGGCGCTGAAGCGCGGGTTGGCGAAGAAGCTCATGTCGAGCATCGGGGTGCGGGTGTGCCGCTCCCACACGATGAAGGCGGTGAGCAGCACAGCCGCCACCGCGAAGGCACCGAGCACCTCGGGGTCGGTCCAGCCGTGGGCGCCCTCGATGATCGCCCACACGAGGGCGACGAGGCCGACGATGGACAGCACGGCGCCCAACAGGTCGACCCGGGGGGCGGCCGGATCGCGAGAGGTCGGCACGAAGAGCTGCCCGCCCACGAGGGCCACGACGACCACCGGCACGTTGACGAGGAAGACCGAGCCCCACCAGAAGTGCTCGAGCAGCCAGCCACCGGTGACCGGGCCGATGGCGACCGCCATGCCGGCCGTGGCCGACCAGATGGCGATGGCCTGGGCCCGCTCGCGCCGGTCGGTGAACACGTTGGTGATGATCGAGAGCGTCGCCGGCATGATCAGCGCGGCACCGATGCCCATGATCGCCCGGGTGGCGATCAGGTGATCGGCGCTGGTGGCGAACGCCGAGGCGATCGACGCCGAACCCATGATCGTGAGGCCGATGGCGAGGGCACCGCGGCGTCCGAACCGGTCACCCAGCGAGCCCATCGTCAGCAGCAGGCCGGCGAACACCAGGATGTACGAGTCGACGACCCACTGGAGCTGGCTGGTCGACGCGTCGAGGTCGCGCTGCAACGTCGGGAGGGCGACGTTCACGATCGTGTTGTCCATCACGATCAGCAGCAGGCTGAGGCACATGACCGCCAGCACGATCCAGCGGCGGGGATCGCGGGTGGCGGGGGGTGCCCCGGTGCGCGCAGTGGCGGAGTCGGTGGGCATGGCGGGGCTCCTCGACCAGATCAGATACGAGACGGCACCGTCCCGTTAATAGGCACACTGTGCGCCCCGCTATTGCGGTACGCAAGAGTTTCGGAACTGTTCAGTCCGTGACACGCGTCACAGGGCGGTCGGCGGCGCCACGATGCCCCCGCCGACCACCTCGTCGCCCTGGTAGAGCACGACCGACTGCCCCGCCGCCACGCGCCGGTGCGGGGCGGCGAACCAGACCTCGACCCGCACGTCGTCGCTGCCCTCGGCGACGGGTCGGCCCGTCGCCACGGTCGCGGCACGAGGCGCACCGTGGGCGCTGCACTGGGCGTCGACAGGCCCGGCGATCGGCCCGCCGGCCCACACCACCTGCTCCAGGACCACGCGATCGGACAGCAGCTCGTCGGCGCCGCCCACCCGCACCGTGGCCGACGCCATGTCGACGTCCACCGCGTAGCGGGGGGCGCCGCCGCCGGCGAGGCCCAGGCCCCGCCGCTGGCCGACCGTCACCAGCTCGACCGCGTCGACCCGTCCGACCTCGGCCCCGGCGTCGTCGACGACCCGGCCCGGGCGCAGCGGGATGCGCGACCCGAGGAACCCGGCCCGGCCGGCGGCCGAGGTCACGAAGCACACGTCCTGGCTGTCGGGCTTGTCGGCGGTGCGCAGCCCCAGGGCGGCCGCCTCGGCCCGCACCGCGTCCTTGGTCATGTCGCCCACCGGCAGCAGCGTGCGGGCCAGCTCGGCCTGGCCGAGCACGTAGAGGACGTAGCTCTGGTCCTTGGCCGGGTCGGCCCCGCGCGCCAGTCGACGGGTCCCGTCGGCGCGGGCGACCACGCGGGCGTGATGGCCGGTGGCCACGGCGTCGAACCCCACGGCGTCCGCCCGGCGCAGCAACCGGTCGAACTTGAGGTGGCGGTTGCACTCGACGCACGGGTTGGGTGTGACGCCGCGGCGGTGAGCGTCGACGTAGGGGGCGACGACCTGCGCCTCGAACTCCTCACCGAAGTTCCACACGTGGTGCGGCACCCCGAGCTGCTGGGCCACCCGCCGGGCGTCGTCGACGTCGCTCACCGAGCAGCACCCGGTGTCCGACTCGCCGCCCCACAGCTTCATCGTCACGCCCACGACCTCGTGCCCACCGGCCAGCAGGCGGGCGGCGGCCACCGACGAGTCGACCCCGCCCGACATGGCGACCAGGACCTTCACGCCGCCACCCCGCGGAGCCGGGCGACCGCGGCAGGCACGACCTCGAGCGCCCGATCGACGTCCGCGTCGGTCGTCGTCCAGCCGAGGCTGAGCCGCAGCGCACCCCGGGCCCGCTCGGGCGGGACGCCCATGGCCGCCAGCACGTGGGAGGCCTGCTGAGCGCCGCTGGCGCACGCCGATGCCGCCGACGCGCACAGGCCCGCCTCGTCCAGCAGGAACAGGGCGGCCTCGCTCTCGACGCCCGGCAGGCACACGTGCAGCGTGCCGGGCAGGCGACCGGCGCGGGGAGGGCCGGTCTCGACCAGCCCGGGAACGGCCGCCAGCAGCCCGTCCGCGAGGCGGTCGCGCCGGGCGCGCGTGGCCGCGGCCGTCGCCTCGCGGGTGACAGCGGCGGCGCGCAGCGCCGCGGCGAAGCCGACGATGCCGGCCACGTCGTGGGTGCCGCTGCGCAGCTCGCGCTCCTGTCCCCCGCCGGCCACGAGCGGCCGGAGCGGCGTGCCCCGGCGGGCGACGAGGGCCCCGACCCCCTGCGGCCCACCGACCTTGTGCGAGCTGATGCTGATCAGGTCGGTTCCGGCCAGGCGGTCGGCCAACGGCAGCCACGCCGCGGCCTGCACGGCGTCGGCGTGGATCGCCGCGTGGCGAGCCCGCCGCCGCACCCGCTCGGACACCTCGGCCACGGGCTGCACGGCACCGACCTCGTTGTTGGCCACCATCACCGACACCAGCGTGGTGTCGGGCGTCAGCGCGGCGTCCAGCGCGTCGAGGTCGAGCACGCCCGCGGCGTCGACCGGGACCGTGCGCCCGCCGAGTCGGGCGACCGGGCCCAGCACCGCCTCGTGCTCGACCGCGCTGCACAGGACCGGGCCGGGGCGGGCGCCGTGGACGCCGGCCACCGCCAGGTTGTCGGCCTCGGTGCCGCCGCTCGTGAAGATCACGTCGCCGGGCCGGCAGCCCGTGACCTCGGCGACCGCGTCGCGGGCCTCGTCGACCGCCTGGCGGGCCGCCCGGGCCACCCGGTGGGCCCCCGACGGGTTGCCGAACCGCTCGCCCAGCCACGGCAGCATGGCGGCGCGGGCCTCGGGCCGCAGCGGCGTGGTCGCCGCGTGGTCGAGGTAGCAGAGCGGCTCGGGCACCGCGCCATTGTCGCAGCCCCGCGCCCCGACGCCTCCCTGACGCGGCGCTGGCGGGATGGCGGGCGGGCGGGGCGGGCGGGGGCGCCACGGAGGACGAGGCGATGGGTTCCGCATCCGGAACCCTCGCCTCATGCTCGGTCGGGCGGAACCTATGACCTCGGGTCCGTGTCTCCGTCGACCGGCGGAGGCGGCGGTGGAGCCGGGGGCGGAGGCGCCGGGCGGGGCGGGAAGGACGGGACGGCCCGCGGCGGGGGCGCCGGCCGGTGCGGGGGCGGCGCGGGGGCGCCGTACGTCCCGCCGGGGGGCGTGGGCGTGGACCACTCGGGGGGCGGCGATCCGTAGGTCCCGGTGGCATTGTCACGCGGCGCCACGTAGGGGTCGGGCACGTGCTTGCGCTGCCATTGGGCGGCGACGCACTCGAGGAACGCGTGCGGGTGCACGTTCGACGGCGGCGTGTGCCCGATGCGCACGGCGACCGGGTTGGCGATGCGCACGGCCAGGTGCTCGCGGGCGCCGAACGTGAGTTGCGGCACGCGCAGCAGGTAGCTCCGGATCACCGTGTACACGTCGTCGTCGATGGCGGTCACGTCGATCGAGCCTGCGTAGCGCTCCCACCCGTAGGGCGGGCGGAACCAGGCGGGGGCGACGTCGGCCGTGGCCGAACGCTCGCGCACGACGAACGTGCCGGCCGCCATGTCGCCGAGCCTTTGATCGCGCGGCGACAGCAGCGCAGAGACGACCGCGATGAACCCGATCGGGATCAGGAAGAAGTCGACGATGCCGACCGCCGCCCGCAGGAAGGCCTGTTGGAACCGCACGGTCGTGCCGTCGACACCGACCACGCGCAGCCCCATGGCCGCCTTCCCCAGTGTGCGGCCGCGCCACAGCGTCTCGAATCCGCAGAACCAGAGGATGACCATGCCGAGGCTGGTGAGGATGGCGATCAGGGCCCCGGCGGTGCCGTCCGCCTCGTCGCCGGCCGTCTGGAACACGACGTACAGCAGCACGCCGACGACCACGCCGAGGCCGATCAGGTCGAGGAGGAACGCGATCGATCGGGACGCCACGCCCGCCCGCTCGAAGTCGAGGACGACCGCCTCGGGCGTGACGATGGGTTGGACCGCGGGCGCGCCTGCCACGGCCGCACGGTACATCTCCGTCGGAACTAGGTTTCCCCGCCAACCGTGGACATCGACCGCTTCATCGCCCGCAACCAGCCGACGTGGCAACGCCTCGACGAGCTGTCCGGGCGCGCCTCCCGGGGGTTGCGGCGCCTCGGACCCGCGGAGGTCGACGAGCTGGTCGAGACGTACCAGCGTGTCTCGTCGCACCTGGCGCACGCCCGCGTCGCCTACCGCGACCCGGCGCTCACCGCCCGGCTGACGCGCCTGGTCGGGCGGGCGAACGGCATCATCTACGCCAGCCGCTCACGCCCGGTGCAGGCGATCAGCGACTTCTTCGCCTGGCGGTTCCCCGCCGCCGTGTGGCAGAGCGGCCGGTTCATCGCGGTGAGCGCGGCGCTGATGCTGGTGCCCGCGCTGGTCGTGGGCGTCTGGCTGGCGACCAACGACGAGGCGCTCGACGCCGCAGCCCCCGAGGCGCTGCGCGAGGCGTACCTCGACGAGGACTTCGAGTCGTACTACTCGTCCGAGCCCGCCTCGCAGTTCGCCACCGAGGTCACCGTCAACAACATCCAGGTGGCGTTCACCGCGTTCGCCACCGGCGCCCTGCTGTGCGTGCCCGCGGCCGCCCTGATGGTGGTCAACGGCGCCAACGTCGGCTTCGCCGCCGGGCTGTTCGCCGACGCCGGCGAGCTCGGCAAGTTCTTCGGCCTCATCCTGCCGCACGGCCTGCTCGAGCTGACGGCCGTCGTCATCGCCGGCGGCGCCGGCATGCGCCTGGGATGGGCGGTCATCGCGCCGGGCGACCGGACGCGTGGGCAGGCGCTCGGCCACGAGGCGCGCAAGGCGGGCGTGATCGCGCTCGGCCTCGTGCTGGCCTTCGTGGTCGCCGGGACCATCGAGGGGTTCATCACCGGCCGGGGCGTCCCGACGGGCCTGCGCGTCGCCATCGGCGTGCTCGTCGAGGTGGCGTTCGTCGGGTGGATCGTCGTGCAGGGCCGCGCCGCCAGCCTGCGCGGGGTCACGGGCGCGATCGGCGAGCTCGACCGGGGCTGGGACGAGCTGGCCACCGCCCGCGAGCGCGCCTGGTCGTCGCCGGCGTGACGTCGGGTCGGCCGGCGGGGCCGCCGTGCAACCACGCCAAATCCCCACGCGTGGGCTGCGGCAGGACCCCGGCCCGCCCGGCCTCCTGACGTCGGGTCGGCCGGCGGGTCAGAGGCGGCCGGTCGCCTTGACCGCCAGGTAGGTGTCGGCCAGCTCGGCCGCCAGCCGGCCGGGCCGGGCGTCGACGACGGTCACGCCGAGGCCGCGCAGGCGGGCGATCGTGCGCCGGCGGGCGTCGAGGGCGCTGACGGCTGCGGCCTGCCGGTAGACGCCGGTGACGTCGGCGGCTCCGCCGCGGGCCCACCGCGCCACGTCGGGGTCGCGCACGCTCGCCACCACCACCAGGTGCTCGCGCACCAGCAGGGGCAGCGCGGGGATGAGCCACTCCTCGACCGCGGGCGCGACCAGGTCGGTGAGCAGGACCAGCATGGTGCGGCGGCGGAAGCGGGCCAGCGTCTCGGTGAAGGCGCCCGCGTAGTCGCTCTCGGCCAGCACCGGCTCGAGCACGTACAGGGCGTCGATCACCCGCCCGAGCTGTGCCCGGCCGGCGCCCGGGGGCACGGCGGCCCGCACCTCGCGGTCGAACGCGACGACCCCACAGCGGTCGCCCAGGCCGGTGGCCACGGCGGTGAGCATCATCACGGCGTCGACGGCGTGCTCGACGCGGGGCACACCGTCGACCCGCCCGGCCATCACCCGGCCGTTGTCGAGCAGCACGAGCACGGTCTGGTTCCGCTCGGCGCGGTACTCGCGGACGATGGCGCGCCCGGACCGGGCGGTGGCCGCCCAGTCGATCCGGCGGAACTGGTCGTCGACCGAGTACTCGCGCAGCCGGTCGAACTCGGTCCCCCCGCCGAGGCCCCGCGCCGAGCGCAGGCCGACGTCGATGATGCGGGCCTTGCGGATGCGCAGCTCGGCCTCGTCCTTCGAGCGGAAGGACGGGTAGACGTGCAGGACGCCCGGCACGACGAGCGCGGCCTGGCGGGCGCCGAGCCCGAGCGGCCCGTCGACCCGAACGACCAGCTCGGTGGGGGTGAACCGGCCGCGCCGCGCCGGGTGGATCCCGGTCGAGGCCTGCAGCCGGGCGCCCCGCGGGATGCGGGCCGACGCGCGGCGGGTGTCGGCTCGCAGCGAGGGCGCCAGCTCGTCGGCCAGAGCGACGCGCAGGGCTCGGCGCCGCGGGTTGCGCACGGTCCACGAGATCTCGGCGGTGGCGCCGAGCGTCACCGCGCCGGGCAGCGTGCGCTCGACGGGCAGCGAGCCGGGCGACGGAGCGAGGAGGGCGTCGACCAGCGCCACGACCGCCAGGGCGGCGTTGACCGCCACGAGCTCGACGAGGACCCCGCCGCCGGGCACCACGAGCAGCACCACCGACGCCAGCGCGGCCACGCCGGCCAGCCGCCGCGTGGGGACCATGCCCCGACGGTGGACCTCGCGGGCCGCGGGGGCCGCCATCGTCAGCGGGGCACCCGGGTGGCGGCGAGGACGCCGTCGAGGACGCCGTCGACCGTGGCGCCCTCGAGCTCGAGCTCGGGGCGGAGCTGCACGCGATGGCGCAGGCACGGCTTGACCACGGCCTTCACCTCGTCGGGGGTGACGAACGGGCGACCGGCGAGCCACGCCCACGCCTTGGCCGCGTGGAGCACCATGGCCGCGCCGCGGGGCGACACACCGAGCGTGACCGCGGGCGCCGTGCGGGTGGCCCGGGCCAGCTCGACGATGTACGCCAGCACCTGCGGGTCGACGCGGATGTCCTGGATCTGGGCGCGGGCGGCGGCGACGTCGGCCGCGGTGGCCACCGGGCGGATGCCTGCGGCGGCCGTGTCGTGCGGGTCGAGGCCGCGGTCGTGGCGGGCGAGCACCTCCTGCTCCTGCGCCGCGCTGGGGTAGCCCACCGCCAGCTTGAACAGGAAGCGGTCGAGCTGTGCCTCGGGCAGCGGGTAGGTGCCCTCGTACTCGACCGGGTTCTGCGTGGCGATGACGATGAACGGGTCGGGCAGCGGGTGCGCCTCGCCCTCGACGGTCACCTGGCGCTCCTCCATCGACTCGAGCAGTGCGGCCTGCGTCTTCGGGGGCGTGCGGTTGATCTCGTCGGCCAGCAGCACGTTGGTGAACACCGGGCCCCGGCGGAAGCGGAACCCGGCGCCGCCGGTCGGGCCGCCGTCGAGGATGAGCTGCCCGGTGACGTCGGACGGCATGAGGTCGGGCGTGAACTGGACCCGCTTCACGTCGAGGTCGAGGGCGGCGGCGAGCGCCTTGACGATCAACGTCTTGGCCACACCCGGCACGCCCTCGAGCAGCACGTGCCCTCGGGCCAGCAGCGCCGCCACCAGGCCCGACAGGGTGCCGTCCTGGCCCACGACCACCTTGCCCACCTCGTCGCGCACCGACAGGATGGCGGCGCGCGGGTCGCGGCCGGTGGCATCCACCGGCGGGGAGCCGTCGGGCGGGGGCGGCGGCGCGTAGGCGGGCGGGGCCGGCGGCACGGAGCTGGGGGCGGCGAGCGGGTCGAGCTCGGCGTCAGACATGGGCGAGGACCTCCTGACGGATGCGGTCGATCGTGGCGGCCAGCGCGGCCAGATCCTGGTCGGTCGTGACCGGGGCGCCGCCGAGCGCGGCGCGCAGGTCGGCTTCGTCGGCGCCGCTGCGCTCGGCGGCCACGGCGGCGACCACGTCGGCCGGGGCGTCGGGCGGCACGCCGAGGTGGTCGCCGAGGAACCGGCGCAGGTCGCGCCGGAGCAGGTCGGCGGCGTGACCGGGCGAGCGGCTGCGGTCGAGCAGGGTGCCGACGGCCGCCACCAGCTCGGATCCGGCGATCGGTGATGGCGCCGGTTCGGGCACGGGGCGACCGAGGCGCCGCGAGCGCCACACCGCGTAGAGGACGAAGGCCACGGCGAGCTGCAGGATCGCCCGCCACACGCCGGCCGGGATGAGCTCGGACAGCGTGCGACGCCCGGTCGACGCACCGGCGAGGGGGCCGGGCTCGAGCACCAGCAGCCGGGTGCCCTGCTGGGGGGCGACCAGGGCGGACACGACCGGGGCGTTCTCGCCCTCGGCCAGGGAGGCGTTCACCATCATCCCGGCCCCGCCGACGGCGACGACCGTGCCGTCACCGTGGTCGGTGGCGACGATGTAGGCGTCGCCGCTGCCGTCGTCGACGCAGGTCTCGTCGCCCGGGCCGGGCGCGTACAGGGTCCCGCCGTTGCGGGGGTCGATGCCGGCCGGGTCGATGTCGCGCGAGGGCGTCGATGTCGCAGGTTGCCGCCATGCGCGGCGCCGGGGCCAGGTCGTCGATCGTGTCGAACTCGCCCGTCATGGGCGGGGTGAAGGTGGAGACGGGATCGGTGACCACGAGCGTGCCGCCCGCGTCGATCCAGTCCTCGAGCGCGTCACGCTGGCCGTCGTCGAGCAGGTCGAGGAACAGGACGACGATCTGGGGCGCGTCGTCGGCCCCCAGGTCGGGCAGGCGGTCGCTCACCTCGACCTCGGCGCCCAGCTCGCCGGCCAGGGCGACCATCGCGCTCGTGCCGAGGCGCTCGTCGGACGTCGGCGACAACGCGGCGCCCCCGCGGCCGTCGCCGCCGATCGCGATGACCAGGAGGACGGTGAGCACGGCGGCGACGCCGGCGAGAGCCCAGCCCCTGAGGCTCCCGCCGGACCGGCTGGTGGACGGACCGGCGCTCATGCGGGGCTCATGCCCGGTCCACCATGGGGCGGGCCCGACCGGCCGCGTCCCGGACCTCGGCGGCCAGCGCGAGGAACCTGCCGCGCTCGTCCGCGCCCACGTCGGCGCCGCCGTACCAGGTCCGCTCGAAGATGTCGGTGGCGGCGGCGAACGGCGGCACGACCGGCGGCGCGGAGGCACGGACGTCGGCGACCAGCTCGCCCGACGTACGTCCGATCAGGTCGCCGATGAGGCCACGCGCGGCGAGGTCGCCGACCAGCACCCGGTAGCGAGCGCGCAGGGCGGCACGCCAGAGCCCGGCGCGCTCGCACCGCTCGACCTCGGCTGCCCAGTCGACGTCGGCCTCGTCGGCCGACACGACGATGCGACCGCCGCGCACGGCCGCGGGCGCGCCCGAGCGACCCCACCCTCCCCGGGCCCGGTAGATGAGGTACCCGACCAGGCCGCCCAGGCCGAGGAGGATCAGCCAACCCACCCACACCGGCAGGCCGCCGGCCCCGAAGCCGAGGGGCCCGAGCACGTCGGCGAACCGCTCGGCGATCCACTCGAGGACGCGCTCGACGACGTTCCGATCCTCCTCCCAGCGGTACTCGGGTCGCTCGAGGATGCGATCGGCCGCCTCCCGCGCCTGGGACGGCGTGTGATCGGGGGGCGGCAGATCCGCCAGGGCGACGGCCCGCGCCAGCGCGACGGCGATCGGGCTCACGACCAGGTCAGGCGGCACGGTCGAACACGCGACCGGCGGCCATCTCGATGTCCAGGCCCTCGGTGCGCACACGGAGGTCGAAGTAGAGGAGCACGGTCGCGGCGGCGACGAACGGCATGACCACGATCTCGGACACGATCCCGCCGAGGGTGAGAAGGGGCCACCACTCGCCGCTCCAACCCACGATCGCCTGCGGCACCGCCGACAGGGCGTAGGTGAGCAACGTGGCGACGATCCCCATCAGCAGCGCCACCCCCATGACCGGGAAGTAGCGGGGGCGAACCAGGCGCACCGAGCGCCGGATGGCCTCCATGCCCCCGCCGCCCTCGACGCCGATCACCGGCGCCACGACCACGAACAGGGGCATCACGAAGAGCAGCGCCGATGTAGCAGCCGAGCAGGCCGCCGGCCTCGGCCAGCTTGACCACCACGAACGAGCCGAGCAGCGCCCACCACCGGCGACCGATGACGCCGGCCATCTCGCCGGCCGGGGCGTCGCGCCCCATGATCCACTGCCCCACCAGGTGGCCGATGGCCGCCGCGATGCAGACGAGGGCGATGGCCGGTACGACGATGTTGATCGCCAGCGCCAGGTACTGGGCGGCGACGTCGTTGCCGGTGACCTGCTCGTTGGTCACGGTCGGGTCGCTGCTGAAGAACTCGACCAGGCCCGTGTCCTCCAGCGCGTCGCGCTGGAGCAGTGCCACCAGCAGCTGGGTGGGCACGACGAACGCCGCCGTCAGCCCCAGGATGCGCCGGGGCCGGGCCTTCACGACCGCGAACCCCCCGTCGAGGATGTCGGCGACCGTCATCGGGCGCAGCGTGATGGTGGGCGGGGCGTCGCTCGCCTCCTCGAGGGTCGCGGACCGGTCGACGACCCGGCCGCCGGGCGGGGCCCCCGCCGGCACCTGCTCGATCGGGGCCGGGGCCGGCTGATCGGCCGCCGACCCGGGCGCGGCCCAGGCGGCCGGCGCTCCGCCGTCGCTCCCTCCGGTCGCCGCCCCGACACCGCCCCCCTGACCGGCGCCGTCGGGCGGACGAGTGATGCCGTCCTCCACCGCGCCATCATCGCCCAAGATGAGAGGTGCCGCCGACCGGGAGAGCGACGTGGACGGCTACGGACCCAGCACCTACGGCGACCGCTTCGCCGACGTGTACGACGACTGGTACGCCGAGGTGTCCGACGTGGACGCCACCGTCGAGCGGGTGGCGGCCCTCGCAGGCCCCGGCGGGCGCGTCCTCGAGCTGGGTGCGGGGAGCGGGCGGCTGGCCGTCCCCCTCGCCGGGCGCGGGCTGGACGTGTGGGCGGTCGACGCCTCGTCCGCCATGCTCGACCGGCTGCGGGCACGACCCGGGGGCGACCGGGTGCACGTCGTGCTCGACGACATGGCCCGGCTCGACGACCCCGCGCTCGCCTCGGCCGCGGGCGGGTTCGCCGTGGTGCTCTGCGCCTTCAACACCCTGTTCAACCTGACGGACAGCGAGAAGCAGCGGCGCTGCCTGGAGCGGGCGGTCGGCCTGATGGCGCCCGAGGGCCTGCTCGTGATCGAGGCGTTCGTCCCCCCGGCCGGAGGCGGGTCCGACGCCGCGGTCGCCGCCGTCGAGCCCCGCCACATCGGCCTCGACGAGGTGGTGCTGACCGTCAGCCGGCTCGACCCCACGACCAGCACCATCACCGGCCAACACGTGCAGATCACCGAGCGCGGCATCCGCCTGCGCCCGTGGGTGCTGCACTACGCCACGCCCGACGAGCTGGACGACATGGCGGCCGCGGTCGGGTTGCGCGTGGTCGAGCGGCACGCCGGGTGGCACGAGGAGCCGTTCGGGCCGGAATCCGACGTCCACGTGTCCGTCTACGGCCGCACCGCGCCCGCTGGGCGGTGACCGCTCGCAGCGGCGCCACCGCTCGGCGGAACGTCGCTCATCCGGCGGGCGCGGAGGCGGTACGTTGACGCGGTGCCCACACGAGTGGTTTCGCCGCCGCCCCGCCCGTTGTCGCGTGCGGGCGTCCCCCTCGTCATGTCCACGAGATGAGCCAGCTCCGACTCAACCCGCTCACCGGTCGGTGGGTGACGATCGCGATCGACCGCGACGCCCGTCCCGGCGACCTCATCTCCCGGCAGCTCCCGGTCCAGGCCGACCCGTCGCTGCCCTGCCCGTTCTGCCGCGGCAACGAGGAAGCCTCGCCCCCGGCGCTCGAGAGCTACGACCGGCAGGGCGAGTGGGTCGTGCGCATCGTGCCCAACCGCTACCCGGCCTTCGACGGCGACGAGCCGCTGCGGGTGCACAACCTCGGGCCGGTGTTCACCCAGGCCGTGGCCAGCGGCATCCACGAGGTGCTGGTGTTCACCCCCGACCACGACGCCTCGTGGGCCGACCTCGACGACTCCCAGGCGGCCGTGACGATGGCGGCCATCCGCGACCGCATGGAGGCCCACGCGAGTCGGCCCCAGATCCGCTACACGCAGGTCATCGTCAACCATGGGCGCGAGGCCGGCGCCAGCCTCGAGCACCCGCACGGCCAGCTGCTCGGCATCCCGTTCGTGCCCGGCGAGATCGCCGAGGAGGAGGCGGGCTTCCGCCGCTTCGAGGGTTCGTGCCTGCTGTGCACCACGCTCGAGGCGGAAGAGGCGGCCCACCACCGCGTCGTCTACGCCGACGATCGGGTCGTGGTCGTGTGCCCCTTCTGGTCGGGCAGCCCGTTCGAGATGCTCGTGCTGCCCCGGTCGCACGAGGTCCACGTCACCGACGCCGCGCCGCCCGACGTGGCCGCGGTCGGCCGAGCGATGCGCGACGTGCTGGCCCGCCTGCGGGCGACCGTGGGCGACGTGGCCTACAACCTCGTGTTCCACACCGCGCCCCACCGCCACGCGGGTCCGTACCACTGGCACGTGCACGTGCTGCCCCGGCTCACGAGCGTGGCCGGGTTCGAGCAGGGCACCGGGGTGATGATCGACATCGTGTCCCCCGAGATGGCCGCCAAGCAGCTGTCGGTGGTGGGCTGAGCCCGTCCCTGCGGTGATCGCACTCGATACCGGCACGCCCGACGCCCGACGCTCGCCGCACCTGGTCGGGCCGGCAACGGCGCGGTCGGACGGCTACGGCCGTTCGCGGGTCGATGGTGGCCGCGGTGGCGATCTCGTAGGCCCGTCGGCGCGGAACGGCCAGCCGCTCCGCGACCGCCCGAGCCGCGTCGCGGGCCGTCGATCCCGCCGCCAGCTCGGCGCGGACCGCATCGCGGACGGCATCGTCGTCGGGCGGACCTTCGGCGGGCGCACCCTCGACCACCAGCACGATCTCGCCCGGCGGCTCACGCTCGGCCGCCCAGTCGGCGGCGTCGGCCAGCGTCCCGCGCCACACCTCCTCGTGCAGCTTCGTCAGCTCGCGGGCCACGGCCACACGGCGATCGGGACCGCACGCGGCGGCGAGGTCGGCCAGTGTGCGGGCGACACGGTGCGGCGCCTCGTACAGCACCGCGGTGCGGGGCTCGGCCGCCACCGCCGCCAGGCGCTCGGTACGCGCCGCGCCCTTCCGGGGCAGGAACCCTTCGAACACGAACCGGCCCGCCGGCAGCCCGCTCACGACCAGCCCGGCCAGCGCGGCCGACGGCCCGGGCACCACCTCGACGCGGTACCCCTCGGCCACCGCCGCGGCGACGAGCCGCTCGCCCGGGTCGGACACGCCCGGCATCCCCGCGTCCGACACCAGCGCCACCCGCTCGCCCCGGGCCAACCGGGCCAGCACGCGGGGGATCTCCCGTGTCTCGGTGTGCTCGTTGACGACGACGAACGGGCGCCGCTCGATGCCCGCCAGCGACAGCAGCTTTCCGGTCCGGCGGGTGTCCTCGCAGCACACGGCGTCGGCCCGAGCCAGCGCCTCGGCCGCCCGGGGGGCCAGGTCGCCCAGGTTCCCGATCGGCGTGCCGACGAGCACGAGCGTGCCGGCCGTGCTCACCCCTTGACCTCGAGGGTGTCGCCGGGTTGCAGGCCCCACCGGGCGAACGCGCCCGCCTCGGCCTCGATGACCGCCCGCGACCGCCACACCAGCCGGGACAGCCGGTGCCGCGGCATCGTCACGACCCGCAGCACCTGCAGGTCGTCGTCGCAGAACGCCACGTCGATGGGGAAGCGCATGCCGACGGTGTGGACCGACCGGCACGGCCGCAGCAGGAGCGCGCCGTCGATGCGGTCGCGCCCGAGCAGACCCCGCGAGCGGGCGCGTCGGGTCCCGGCCACCTCGACACTCGCCAACACCTCGCCGTCACGCAGCAACCAGGCCACGGCTCCACATGATGCCGACTCCGGCCCCCGCCGCGGTGCGCGCCCTACCTGGGCAGGGCCTCGATGATCCGGAGGTCCCGGATCGCACCGTCGCCCAGCGCGGCGAGCGCCTCCTGGTAGCCGGGGCTCTCGTAGGCGGCGACGGCGGCTTCGACGCTCGGGAACTCGATGAGCGTCGTGCGCTCGACCGTGCCCGACTCGAACGCCGCCGCCGGCATCCCCCGGGCGAGGAACCGGCCGCCCGCGGCACGCATCGCCGGGCCCGCCCGGTCGATGTAGGCGGCGAGCCGCTCGGGGTCGCTCACGGAACGGAACGTGTTGATCCAGTACGCCACAGGCATCTCCCCATGGTGCCGGGTGCGCTCCCCCACTCGGAGCGCTCTCCAGACGAGCAACCTTTGGTTGCACCTTCTGGTGCCCGAGACGGCCCCGCGGACGAGGGCTGACACCGGCCGATCTGTGGGCTCACACCGGCTCATATCGGCCTGCAGGGGCGGCTGACGGGTCGTATCCTCGCCGCGATGCGGCCGCTGTCGATGATGGCGGGCGGGCTGGCTCTGGTCGTCCTCGACTTTCGCACCGAGTCGCTCGACCTCCTGCCCGACCCGATCGGTTGGGCGCTGGTCGCGGTGGGGAGCTGGCGACTCGCGATGGTCAGCACGTCGTGGCTGGCAGGGCTCTCCGCCGGCCTCAGCGTGGCGGATGCCGCGCTGCCCTACCGGTATGTCCGCATCGACCCCATCACCGGAGAGCACGTGGCGCCGAGCGTGCGGCCCAACGCGGACCTGCCCCTGCACCTCGAGTTCGACCCCGTTTCCGGCTGGCGCCTCGCCGGCGTGTCGCTGGCGATGACCGCCGCAGGGGTGACGGTGTGGTCACTGCTCCGTGGCCTCGAGCGTCGCGCCACCGCCCGCGCGGAGGGCGACGTGGCCAGCCGGTTACGGCTCGGCCGGTGGCTCGTGGTCGTCGCGTGGGTGGTGCCGTACCTGGTCGCCGTCTCCCGGGCCCTCGTCGTCGACTCGGGGCGGTTCGATGCGATCTGGAACGGCAACGGCGAGTACGTCGCACTGGTCGGCGTGGCGGTGGTCGCCTACGTGATCGTCCTGCTGGCGGCGAACGCCGGCGCGGGGTGGGCCCAGCCCGAGCGTCCGTGGTCGCCGTCGCCGTGGGACGAGCTGAGGCTGCGCCGGTCGGGCCGCGGTGAACACGCCGACTCGGATTGACGCCCGGCGTATCCCCAGGCCGCGAGCTCCGACGGCCTGAGGCCATGTCGGTGCCGCGGTCACCCGACCTTGACGAGCGTGACCCTCGACGACGGTTGGTAGGTCGTCCCGTCGGCGGTGTGCTCGTGCAGGACGGTCTGAACGCGATGGCGAACTGCGCTCGCGCGACTCGGGAAAGTTGACCGGTCGGGCTGGACTCGGACGAAACCCACGACGATGATCCACGTGGTCGACCCCACCAGCTGACTGCTGGGCGCGTCCGATTTCCCAAGCGGTTCCCCGATCGCGGAGGTAGATGCGGATGAACATCGTTCTGGTCCACGGTGCGTGGGCAGACGGCTCCAGCTGGAGGGGCGTCATCGGGCGCCTCCAACAAGCTGGTCACAACGTCACGGCTCCGCAGTTCCCCCTCACGTCCTTGGCGGACGACGTGGCACGGCTGCGTCAGGTGCTCGCCGCCCAGGACGGGCCCACGGTCGTCGCCAGCCATTCCTACGGTGGCCAGGTCATGACCGCCCTCGGCACGGACGCTCCGAACGCTGTCGCTCTCGTCTACCTGGCCGGTTTCGGGCTCGACGAGGGCGAGTCCATCGGCGCCTTGCTCGGCCAAGGCGAGCCGACGCCCGCGCTGGCACATATCCGCACCGACGATCAGGGCTTCGCCTGGTTGCCACAGGACGCCTTCCTGGCCCACTTCGCCCCCGACGTGGACCCGGCAGACGCCAACATCATGTACGCCGTGCAGCAACCTCTGTCGTGGTCCGCCCTCGAAGACGTGATGGGGAAGCCCGCATGGAAGAACCTCCCCTCCTGGTTCGCCGTGGCACAGCATGACGAAGTGATCCCGCCCGACGCCGAGCGCCTGTTCGCACAGCGCATGGGGGCGACCGTCGTCGAGATCGACTCGAGTCACGTCGTGATGGTCTCGCACCCCCAGGAAGCGACGGACCTCATCGAATCAGCCGTCCAAGGCGTGACCGGGTAGCCCCGAACCGCCTGATCGGCGTGCGGCACGCGAGCACCGCGTCGGTCGACCGCGGGTCACACCGCGGGCACGCCGAACGCCACCAGCCGGCCGTCGGCGGTGCCCACGTAGAGCTGGCCGTTGCTGACCGCCGGCGACCCGGTGATCTGGCTGCCGACCGACCCCGTCCACAGCGGTGCGCACGGTGGCGACCCGCACCCCGCGGCATCGACGGCCGCGATCTCGCCCCCGGCACCGGCGACGAACACGACCCCGCCCGCCACCGCAGGCTGCAACGACAGGTCGGGGGCGAAGCCGAGCGACGCCGACCACAACGGATCACAGATGCCCTGCGGGCACCCGTTCTGCGGGCTGCCGTCCACCGAGAACGCGTGGAGCAGGCCGTCAGCGGTCGCCGTGTAGACGGTGTCCGGGGTCAACGCCGGCGGCCCACCGGGACCGGTCGACCAGCCCCAGAGCACCGCGCCCGTCGCGGTGTCGTAGGCCCTCGCCGCGTCGTAGACCACCGTCCCGTCGTTGCTGACCACGGGGGGGCCGACTCCCCCCTCGGTCGTGGACCAGTTCGGGCAGACGGTGACGTACGAGGTGGCGCCGCAGCTCGTGACCGGGTTCGAGATCGAGTAGCCCGCGGAGGCCCGGCGCCGAAGGTCGCCGTCCCGCGGTTCAGCCCGTCGCCCCGCGTGCACCACCCAGTCCCCCGCGAGCGTCACGGCGTACTGGTCCGGGGCGTACCCGTTGAGGGAGGTGTTGAAGCGTCCGAGCGGTTGGGTCTCGCCCGTGGTGAGGTTCTGCACCCTCAGCGAGTCCACGGTGATGATGGGGCCCGGCCCGGTGTCGATCCACAGGTTGGACACGAGGACCGCCCGGTCGTCCTGCACCGCGGCGAGCTCCACCTCGGGGATCGTCCCGGCCACCTCTCCGGTCGCCGCGTCGAGCTCGATCACCGAGCGGAACGAGTGGCGCTCGACCCACTGGTTGGCCAGGACCCGGTCGCGCCACACGTAGGGCTGGAGCACGTGGGTATCGGACCAGTCGGTGTACGTGTACTGCCAGCGCTCGGCGCCCGTGCGCGCATCGAACGCGTAGACCGAGCTCCCGGCGGCGACGTGGACACCTCGGGTGGACGTCACCGGAGAGCCGACCGGGCCCTCGTCGACGGTGGCCTCCCATCGCGGCACGAGCCCGGCCACCGTGTCGACGGTGATCGCGCTCTCGAGCGCGTTGTGGCCCGACCGGTTCGAGTCCGCCCCCGGCAGTTGCCAGAAGCACCCTGACGCCGCCAGCAGCACCACGGCCAGCGCGCCGCGCGCGAACAGCCCCCGCTTCCCCATCACGTCCCCCGTTCACGCGACGACCGTCCGCCGGCGTCGCCGGCAAAGATACCGCGGGCGGTCCCGTGACCGGGGTGGCGTCCTCCCGTGCGGGGCGTGACCCCGGTCGTCACACGTTGAAGCGGATCCGCGACCGCAGGTCAACGGGCGGCGTCACGGCGATGATCGGAGGCGCTGACCAGGGATGGAGCGACTGGCCGTGCCTCGAGCGCGTCACGAGTGTTCAGCGGTTGCTGAGGACTGATTGAGGACCGGCCGGGGCGCGGAGTGGGCCGCGCTGGCCGGGCGGACCTACGCCGATCGTTCCCAGAGCGAGAGGAGCGGATGGATGATGTACCGGCCCGTGAGTCCGATCGCCGCCACAGTCATCGCCCCGGCCCACGTCCACCCGAGGGTGAGCCACACGACGAGGACGCTCGCACCGGCCGCGATCGCCAGTACCTGGCGGACGACAGCGACGACGCTCGCTCCGGATCGATCGACCGTCGCTCGGCGTCGGGACGCACGCCGGAAGTCTGACATGCGGAGGTGAGCTCCACCTGCGTCGGATCGCCCGATGCGTTCGATGTAGGTGGGAACCTCAGCTCATGGAGCGCGGCCGCCGGCGGCGAAGCCGCCGAGTGGGCCGGGCTCGGTCGCGCCGGCAGAGCCGGCGCCTTGACGGAGTGGAGAAAGTTCTCACCGACTTGGGTACCGCACATGTGTCGGGTCCCGGCACATGGTTGACAGGGCGGGTTCAAGCGGTCCGCGCAACGCCTCGGTGAGTCGATGAGTGTTGGTCGGTGACTCAAGGAGGCTGGGATGGCATGGCCGGGCTTGACGGTGGAGCAGCGGCGGATGGTGCGCAGGCTCTCGGAGGAGGGCCTGTCGCTGCGGCAGGTCGCGCGGCAGGTTTCGTGTTCGCATCAGACGGCGTGGCTGGTCCTGCGTGGCAACGATGGTCGGTGGGCGAGGTCGGCGTGGGAACCGGCTGAGGGTCGTCTGAGCGTTGCCGAGCGGGAAGAGATCAGTCTCGGGGTGCACCGGGGCGAGACGTTCAGCACGATCGCGTCCCGGCTGGGTCGGGCGACGTCGACGGTGAGCCGGGAAGTCGCGGCCAACGGTGGCCGGGCCGGGTATCGGGCGTGGCGGGCCCATGAGCGGGCCAGGGAACAGGCCCGGCGTCCGAAGCGGCCCAAGCTGGCGTGCCCACGGCTGGCGGCCCAGGTGACGGCCTGGCTCGAGGATTGGTGGTCACCGGAGGAGATCGCCCGCCGCTTGCGCATCGAGTTCCCCACCGATCCCATGATGTGGGTGAGCCACGAGACCATCTACCAGGCCTTGTTCGTGCAAGGCCGCGGTGAGTTGCGCCGGGAGCTGGCCCGCTGCCTGCGCACCGGCCGAGCAGCTCGGCGTGCTCGTGGCCGCCACGAGAACCCGGGCCGCATCCCCAACATGGTCATGATCAGCGATCGCCCGGCCGAGGCCGCCGACCGCGCCGTGCCCGGCCATTGGGAGGGCGACCTCATCGTGGGCAAGGCCAGCAAGTCGGCGGTGGGCACGCTGGTCGAACGCAGCACCCGGTTCGTGCTGTTGTTGCACCTGCCTGACGGCAAGCACGCCCGGGCAGTCGATGAGGCGATGCGCACGGCCATCGCCACCCTGCCCGACGAGCTGTTCCGCAGCATCACCTGGGACCAGGGCAAGGAGATGTCCAGCCATGCCGCCTTCACCATCGACACCGGCATCGCCGTCTACTTCTGTGACCCGCACAGTCCCTGGCAACGCGGCTCGAACGAGAACACCAACGGGTTGTTGCGCCAATACATGCCCAAGGGCACCGACCTGAGCGTCCACACCGCTGAGGACCTCGCCCGCTTCGCCCGCAGCCTCAACAACCGACCCCGCAAGACGCTCGGATTCATGAAACCATCGGAGAAGCTCGCCGAGCTTCTTGCGCACACCGCTTGAACCCGCCCAGTTCTGTCCCAGGACATGGGCGACAGCTCGGCTCACCCGAACACTGCCGACGACGTCGGCGATGCGCCCAGATCCGGCGGTAGGGGACGCTCCCACCAGTGGACATCGGTGGTTAGGCGCGGAGCGCTCGTTGGAGGAGCGGGATGTATTCGGCGTCGGCTAGATCGAGCTCGGTCGCAGCGTCGAGCGATACCCACCGGACATCGTCGTGTTCCTCGGGGCAGCGGTTCTCGATCGGTCCGCCGTAGTCGATGAACCAGATCGAAAGCCGGACCGACTCGTCCTCGAAGGACAGGACCTCGTCGGCCGGTCGGGACGGCGCATCGATGGTCACGCCAAGCTCCTCTTCGAGTTCACGAGCGAGCGCCTGCTGAGGGGACTCGTGATCTTCGACGTGGCCGCCCGGGAAGTCCCAGACGTTCGGGACCCACTCCCGATCCGGGTGTCGATGGCACATCAGCACGGTGTCGCCGTCGCGCAGGATCGCCATCGCACAGTCGTGCAACACGAGGCGATCATGCCACCTGGCTCCTCCACGGCCGCCTGTGATCCGGACCCGGCGGTAGGGATGCCCGGGATACGTCCGTGCCGTGGACGAGACTCGAACAGATGGAGGGACGGCGAGTTGCCTGGGACGTGCCGGCGTACGTGGCGCGCGTGCGGGCGGCGTGCTTTGTCTGCGAGCTGCTCGCGGGCTCGTCCGGGTACGAGCACGAGATCGTGTGGCACAGCGACGCCCGGGGTCCCCTACCGCGAGCAGCAGACAGCGCTGTTCGACGAGGGACGGGGATGGCTGCAATTCGATCCCGCAGACCTCTCCGCGCTCGCCACCACGATCCGCAACGCCATGCCATCGTGAACGCGACCCAGCCGTACGAGTGCTCGCACGCGTCCGACCCGGCGTTGGAGGGCAGTCGCGACATGGCTTCGGGGGACGCGCGTTAGGTGACGCGGTTCCGTACGCGAGAGTCGGGCGCGTTCCTGCCGATTCGGGTGGGCGATCACAAGCCGCCGGCTGGCGCTGGCCCCCGATTCCACCGCGGCCTACGTCAGGAGAACGCTGAACTGAAGGATCGGATCGCGTTGCTTCTCCGGCGAGTTTGCGATCTGTGACAGCAAAAGTCAGCTGATCACGTCGACCTGTGCTGGGTATGGAACGTCTGGACCTCGAACGTCATCTCCTCGGGCGGACCGGGCAGGCCCTGTTCGACACTGGCCAGACCGGGCAGCAACGTGTCGTCCCGGAAGCGCTCCCACGAGGCTTGCGAGTCGTGAACAGCGACTATCAGCCAGCCATCGTCGGTTGGCCCCGCGAGGTGCAGCAGCTGGCCCTCAGGCAAGGCCTTGCCGTCATCGGGATGAACGACCTTCAGAGCGTTCTCGTACTGCTCGCGTGTGCCGCCCTGGAAGCGGTGGATGATTCCGAATGTCGCCATTGTGATCGATCCTCCTGTCTGCCTTGCCGCGACCCGGCCACCGACCCGCTCTGCTGGGTGGCATCGTGACCGGCGCTCGGGCAGGTACGCAGGACTGTGGCCCAAGATCGGGCAACCAGCAAACTGAGGTGTCGTGACTTGCCCATTGCCGCACCACGACCTGACTGGCACAAGCAACCGCTGGGTGAGCCATGGGCTCGCGGACGTTGCCGCAGCAAGATCAGCGGCACCGCCGCCCGACTGGCGACGGTCAGGGCGGCATTCTTCGGCGGTGACCATGCTCTCGGTTCCTGCCACCGGCCGCTCGGCACGAGATGCGGGCGACCGATAGCGTCCGCGGCGTGTCGGAAGCGGGTGGTGCGGCGCTCAAGTTCATGTTGATTTTCCGGGGCGGCGCGGTGTCCCGCAGCGACCTATCGCCGAGGGAGCTCCAGGCCCACGTGGCGAAGTGGTACACGTGGTCCGACGAGCTGACCCGGCAGGGTCGGCACATCGCAGGCACACCGCTGGACAACCCGGGGGTCACCGTTCGGGGCCACGAGCGGATGGTGACCGACGGGCCTTATGCGGAATCGAAGGACCTGGTCACGGGCAGCATGATCATCGACGCCGTCTCGCTGGAGGACGCCCTCGAGGTCGCCCGGACTTGTCCGACCTACGAGTTCGACGGCTCGGTCGAGGTGCGCCCGGTCCAGGACCCCCGCAGCTGACGCCGTGGACGACCCCTCCACCACGGACCCAGCTGCCGCCGGCACAGCGGCAGCTGGGTCGGTGGAGATGGTCGAGGACCTGTTCCGGCGGGAGTACGGCCACCTCGTCAGCGCGCTGGTGCGCGTTCTCGGCACCCATAACATCCAGCTCGCCGAGGACGTCGTCCACGACGCGCTGCTGAGCGCCATGAGCGCCTGGCGCTTCGGCCTCCCCAGCGACCCGAAGGCGTGGATCATCCGGGCCGCCCACAACCGGGCCGTCGATGTCATCCGCCGGGAGCAGCGCCACGCCACCCTGCTGCCCAAGGTGGCCACGACCACCGAGCTGACCGACTCGATCGACGCGGCGCTCACCCCCGCCACCGACGCCGCCAACCAGCTGGTGATGATGTTCGCGGTCTGCGACCCCGGCCTCACCGCGGAGACCCATGTCACGCTGGTCCTGCGCTGGCTGTGCGGCTTGTCACCGAAAGAGATCGGCCAGGCGTTCCTGGTCGGGACGCAGACCATCGACAAGCGGCTGCAGCGGGGCCGCACCCACCTCCGCCGGCTCGGGAGTCTCCCCGACATCGACGATCTGGCGGACATCGAGGAGCGCCGCACCTCGGTCCTCCAGGCCCTCTACCTGCTCTTCAACGAGGGCTACCACGGCAGCAGCCCGCAGGACCCGGTTCGACCGCTCCTGTGCACGGACGCGCTGCGGCTGACCGAGCTGCTCCTGGAGTCGAAGGCGACCGCACACCCGGACGTCCACGCCCTCGCCGCCCTCGTCTGCTTCGATCTGGCCCGCCTGCCCACACGCCTGGACAACCAGGGCGTGTTCGTCCCCTTGGACGAACAGGACCGCAGCCGCTGGGACCGGGCCCGGATCGAGCGGGGACTGCACCACCTGGCCCTCTCCGCCAGCGGCGACCACATGTCGCGCTGGCACCTCGAGGCCGGCATCGCCTGCGAGCACGCCATCGCCCCGTCCATCGAGGACACCGACTGGGACCGCATCGTGCAGTTCTACGACCGGCTCGTCGAACGATCGCAGAGCCCGGTCGTGGCGCTGAATCGGGCGCTGGCCCTAGCCGAGCGGGACGGGATCGAGGCGGCCCAGCGCGAGCTGCTGACCCTGGCCGGCGACCCCAAGCTGCGCGGCTACCCCTTCTACTGGGCGGCCCGGGCCGACCTGGAGCGACGCAGCGGGCAGCCGGCCGCGGCCCGCGCCCATTACGAACACGCCATCGCCCTGTCACGCAGCCCCGCCGAACAGATCTCCTACCAGCGCCGACTCGATCTCCTGACAATCTCGCCCTGACCGCGTCCAGATCCGGCGCCCGCCGTTCGTCGTCCCCCTGAAGCGACGCACAGTCGCCACGAGCAAGGAGAACGACAATGGGAAAGCTGCATGTCTCGACGTTGGTCACCCTCGATGGTGTGGTGCAGGACCCCGGCGGCTTCGGCGAGACCGACGTCGGTGGGTGGGCCGGCCCCTACTTCGACGAGGAGACCGGGCGGCGGTCCTACGAGCGGCTGCTCGCCAGCGATACCTTCCTGATGGGCCGGGTGACCTACGAGATCTTCAAGAGCTACTGGCCCCAGGTCCACGAAGGCGACTATTCCGCCCGCATCAACGACATGCCCAAGCTGGTCGCCTCCACGACCCTGCAGGGGCCGCTGGAGTGGAACGCCCAGCTGATCGAGGGTGACGTCGCCGAGGCGATCGCCCAGAGCAAGCAAGAGGACCCGGGCGACATCGTGATGTACGGCAGCCCGAACCTGATGCGCACCCTCGCCGACCACGACCTGATCGACGAGTATCGACTCCTGGTCGCCCCCATCGTCCTGGGAAGCGGCAAGCGCCTCTTCGCCGACGGGTTCGACAAGACCTCCCTGCGCCTGGTCGACACCACGACCATGAGCACCGGCCTCGTCGCCCTCACCTACGTTCCGGCCCGAGCCTAAAGACGACGGGCGGTTACCGGACGGGGCCGGCGGAGCAGCGCGGTCTTGGGACGAGTTCGACCAAGAGTTCCATCGCCGCCGGCTGCTCGGTGAAGGCGGTGCAGCGGGCGGTCGGGCACGCCTCCTCGACCACCACGCTCAACCGCTACGTGCACCTGTGGCCGGGCGATGAGGACCGCATCCGCCAGGCCGTGGACCAGGCGGTCGCCCTGGTGGGCTCTGAGGACTCGCTGAGGACTGAGGGCGGTTCACGATGATCGGCACCGACGGAACCGCTGGTCAGAGCATGTGCGCGACCGCGTTTTCACACGTTGAAGCGGATCTCCATGACGTCGCCGTCCGCCACCTCGTAGTCCTTGCCCTCGACCCGCAGCTTGCCGACGTCGCGGGCCTTCGACCATGAGCCGAGCTCGATCAGCTCGTCCCAGTGGATGACCTCGGCCCGGATGAAGCCCTTCTCGAAGTCGGTGTGGATCACACCCGCGGACTGGGGCGCCTTCCAGCCGGCCTTGAACGTCCAGGCCCGCGACTCCTTCTCACCGGTGGTGAGGAACGTGCGCAGCCCGAGCAGGTGGTAGGCGGCGTGGACGAACTCGACCAGCGCCCCCTCGCCGAGGCCGAGCGCCTCGAGCATCTCGGCCCGCTCCTCCAGGCTGAGCTGCGCCGCTTCGGCTTCGAGCTGCACGCACATGCCCAGCACCTCGGCCCGGCCGGCCAGCTCGTCCTCGACCGGCTTGATGACCGTGGCGACGTCGTCGAGCTGGTCCTCACCGACGTTGACCACGGCGAGCACCGGCCGGTTCGTGAGCAGGAAGTAGGGCCGCAGCAGCGCCCGCACCTCGGGGTCGAGGTCGCTGCGGTAGAGCGGCGTGCCCTCGGCCAGCACCGCCTCGGCCGCGTCGAGGGCGGCCACCTCGTCGGTCAGCGACTTGTCCGCCTTGGCCGCCTTGCGCCGCTTGGACACCTGGTTCTCGACCGCTTCGAGATCGGCGAGCGTGAGCTCGAGCTCGACGACCCGCAGGTGCTCGAGCGGGTCGGACGGGCCCGGCACGTCGGCGTCCTCGAAGGCCCGCAGCACGTAGACGACGGCGTCGGCCTCGCGGATGTTGGCCAGGAACCGGTTGCCCAGGCCCTCGCCCTTGCTCGCCCCCTCGACCAGGCCGCCGATGTCGACGAACTGGACGCTGGCCGGCACGACGTTGCGGCTGGCGGACATCGCGGCCAGCGCGTCGAGCCGGCTGTCGAGCACCTTCGCCACCCCCACGTTGGGATCGCGGGTGGCGAACGCGTACGGCGCGGCCAGGGCGCCGCCACCGGCGAGCGCGTTGTACAGCGATGACTTCCCGGCGTTGGGGAGACCGACGAACCCGAACCGTTCCACCCCGGAAGGGTAGTGCCGGGCCGCGGGCAGCCCTCCACCCGGACACGGTCGAGTGAACCGTGGGTGAACGCGCGCCGAGAGCGTCCGGCGCCAGGTAGCGTTCCCGCCACGATGGAGCGGGAGATCGTGGTGCGGGGAAGCGGGGAGGCGCGGGCGCTGCCCGATCTGGCGAGCCTCCGCGTCGAGGTGACGGCCGATCACAAGTCGCAGGACGAGGCCTACGAGGCCCGCGCCGACGTGGCCGCCAAGGTCGACTTCGTGTTCTCGGAGCACGCCAACGCGATCGCCCGCACGACCGTGGCGTCGCTGTGGGTGCAGCCCCGCACGCGCTGGCACCGGGGCGAGGACATCCGCACCGGGTGGCGCGCCAGCCGCACCACGTTCGTCGACGTCGTGGTCCTCGACGCCCTCGGCGAGATCATGTCCGAGGTCGTGGCCGCGGGCGCGTCGGTGACCGGTCCGAACTGGTCGATGGCCTCGACCAACATCGCCTACGACCTCGCCCGCCGCGCCGCCGCCGAGGACGCCCGCCACCGGGCCATCGCCTACTCCGAGGCCCTGGGGCTGACGCTGGGGGACGTCGCCTGGGTGGCGGAGCCCGGCATGCGATCCGGGGACGCGCCCGTCGGGCTCGCCCCGATGATGGCGCAGGCCGTGGCTGCACCCGCGACCGAGAGCGAGCTCGTCGAAGACCTCACGCCCTCCGAGCTGACGGTCGAGGTCTCGGTCGAGGTCGGATTCAGCATCCTGTAGGTCGAGCGGAGCGTGCGACACTGAGCGCCGTGCGCCCGGCCGACGCCCTCGATCGCATCGTCTACCTGCTCGACCGTGACCTGGCCGAGTCCACCAAGGTCCGGGCGTTCGCCCGCGCCCGCGACGTGGTGCTCGAGGTGGGCGACGACGAGATCGAGCGACTGCACGCCGCGGGCAAGCTGACCGACCTGCCCGGCATCGGCCCCAGCACCGGCGGCGTGATCGCCCAGGCCCTCGCCGGCGAGGTCCCCGACTACCTGGCCCGGCTCGAGGACGAGACGGTGATCCCGCTCGGCGACGGCGGCGAGATGCGGGCCGCCCTCCGGGGCGACTGCCACACCCACTCGACGTGGTCCGACGGCGGGGCGCCGATCGAGAAGATGGCCCGCACCGCCATCGCCCTCGGCCACGACTACATGGTCCTCACCGACCACTCCCCCCGCCTGACGATCGCCCACGGCCTCAACCCCAAGCGCCTGAAGGAGCAGCTCGTCGAGGTCGAGGCGCTGAACGTCGAGCTGGCGCCGTTCCGCATCCTGACCGGCATCGAGGTCGACATCCTCGAGGACGGTGCCCTCGACCAGACCGAGGACCTGCTGGCCCACCTCGACGTCGTCGTGGCCAGCGTCCACTCGAAGCTGCGCATGGAGCGTCGCGAGATGACCCGGCGCATGGTCGCCGCGGTGGCCAGCCCGCACGTCGACATCCTCGGGCACTGCACCGGGCGCAAGGTGGTGGGCCGGGGCCGGCCGCCGTCCGTGTTCGACGCCGACATCGTGTTCGCGGCGTGTGCCCAGTTCGACACCGCCCTCGAGATCAACTGCCGCCCCGAGCGCCAGGACCCGCCCGACGAGCTGCTGGCGCTGGCGCTCGACTGGGACCTGCGCTTCGCCATCGACACCGACGCCCACGCCCCGGGCCAGATGGAGTGGCAGGCCTACGGCTGCGACAAGGCGGCTCGCCACGGCATCGAGCCCGACCGCGTCGTGAACACGATGGGCGCCGACGACCTCGTCGCCTGGGCGGGGTCGCACGCAGCCTGAACGACGGCGCCGGGTCGACGCGACCCGCACCGCGGCTCGACCTTGACACCCTTGCCTTGACGCCCTTGCGTGGGTAGCCTGTGCCCGTGACCTCTCCCCGATCACCGCGGCGCGCCACCAACGCCACCAATGCCCCCGCGGCCGCCCCGGCCGCGGCGGCGGCCTACGTGCGCCGCGTCTCCGACCAGGTCAGCGCCGAGCTGACCCGCCGGGTCGACGCCCTGCGCGCCCAGGGACAGGACGCCGAGGCCCTCGGCGACGCCGACTCGCTCGCGGCCCGCATGCTGGCCGCGGTGCCCGAGCCCTCGCCCTGGGCCGAGCTCGGGCCCTTCTACTCGACGGCCGGCATCGCCCGGGTGCTCGGCGGCATCAGCCGCCAGGCCGTCGAGGAGCGGCGCCGCCGACGCACCATCCTGGCCCTGCGCACCGCCGACGACGTGTGGGTCTACCCCGCGTTCCAGCTCGACGACCGCAACCGGGTCGTGCGGGGCCTGGCCGACGTGCTGGCCCGCTTCCGACCCGCCACGGCCGACGACGAGTGGATGGTGGCCGCCTTCGTCGCCGCCCCGCAGCCCGATCTCGGCGGGCGCACGATCGCCGAGCACCTGGCCGGGGGCGGCGGGCTGGCCGACGTCGTGGCCCTGGCCGACGAGCGGGCGGAGCGCTGGGCCCTGGTCTCCTGACCGCCCGAGCCCTCCGGCGCACCTGTTCTGTGTGACGTTGTGGTTGGCGATCAACCACAGCGCCACACAGTTCGGTCCGGACGGCGCCCGGCGAGGCCGGAACCGAACCGCCCCCGCCCGCCGCGCGCACAGGGTCACCACGGGCGGTGGGCATGGGCATCCGGGGCGTGCCCGTCTCCCTAGGATGGGCGCCGTGCCGCCCGAGACGTCCCGTCTGCCACCGCGCCCGAGGGCATGACCGAGCGGAGCGAGCTCCACGGGCACGGTCGGCCCGCCACCACGACGGGGCGGTGCGGGCGACGGCGGCGGGTGCGCCCATGACCGACGACGTCAAGCGCCATCCCGACGACCGGCAGCGCCCGAGCATCGGGCCGCCGCCCCCGCCCGGCGAGCTCGCCGGCTTCCCCGTGTGGCATGTGCACGCCGGCACCGTGCTGTGCCGGGTCACGACGTCGGGCTTGGGGCCCTGGTGGTTCTCCAGCGACGCCCAGGGCCGCTTCGACCTCGCCCCACCGCGGGGCACCTGCTACCTGGCCGACGACGAGATCGCGGCCCTGCTCGAGGTGCTCGGCCCGGTGACGGTGGTCAGCCCGCGGTGGGCGGGCCGGCTGAGCATGTGGCACCTGGGGCTGACCCGGCAGTGCACCGCAGCCGACACGACCGTCCGGGCCGCCCGCGGGTTCGGGGTGACGGGCGAGCTGGCCAGCATGACGCCCTACACCGTGCCGCAGCAGTGGGCCGGGGCGTTCGCGGCCGCCGGTTACGAGGGCGTGCGCTACCGGGTCCGTCACGACCCGTCGGGCGGGCGGGCGCTGGCCCTGTTCGGCGCGGCGGGCGAACGGCGCTGGCCCCGGGGGCGCCGGCAGGACGTGGGCGACCAGCTGCTGACCCGCCTGTCCGAGGAGACCGGGATCCGGGTGGCGTCGGTCCCGACCGTGACCGATCTGGGAGACATATGGGACTGACCCCACCGCCGCCCGCCCGCCGCGACGACACCGCCGACGTCGTCCACGGCGTGACGGTGCCCGACCCGTACCGCTGGTTGGAGGACGCCGGCACCCCCGACACGTTGGCCTGGGTGACGGCCAGCAACGACCGCACCCGGGCTGCGCTCGACGAGCGGCCCGGACGCGACGCGCTCGTGCGCCGGTACACCGAGTTGTTCTCCGCCGGGGCCGCCGGCGCACCGTCGATCCGGGGCGGCCGGCTGTTCTCGATCGACCGCTGGGGCGACCTCGAGCAGGCGGTGCTCGTCGTGCGCGACGTCCACGGCGAGCGCGTGCCCGCGTCCCGCACGCTGGTCGACCCCCACGCCCTCACCGGCGACCCGACCGCGGCGCTCGACTGGTACTCCCCGTCGGTCGACGGGCGCCTCGTCGCCTTCGGGACCTCGACCGGCGGCGACGAGCGCAGCACGCTCCGCGTGGTCGACGTGGCGACCGGCGAGCTGCTCGGTGACACCATCGCCCACACCCGGGCCGCGTCGGTGGCCTGGCTGCCCGACGGCACGGCCTTCGCCTACACGCGCTATCCCGATCCCGCCGCCGTGGGCGACGACGAGGCGAACTACAACCGCACGGTCTGGTGGCACGTGCTCGGCGACGATCCCGGGCACGACGAGCTGGTCTTCGGCGACCTGCCCGACCGCACGGCCTGGCCGTCGGTCGAGCTGTCCCGGGACGGGCGCTGGCTGGTCGTGGAGGTGTCCCTCGGCTGGACCCGGGTCGACGTCCACCTGATCGACCGCACCACCGGGTCCCGCACGACGGTGATCGAGGGGGTCGAGGCGGTCTCGTCGTTCACCGTGGTCGACGACCGACTGGTCGGCACCACCACGCTCGACGCGCCGAGGGGCCGCGTGGTGGCCGCCGCTCTCGCGTCGCCCACGCCCGAGCACTGGGCCACGGTGGTCCCCGAGTCGGACGACGTCGTCGAGGGCCTGGCCGTGACCCGGTCGTCCCTGCTGGTGGCGTCCACCCGGTCGGCGTTGTCACGGCTCACGCGCCTGTCCCGCGCCGCGGCGGCCTCGCCGGCGCCCGTCACCGCACGCGACACCACCGAGATCGCCCTGCCCGAGCCCGGATCGCTCGCCGGGGTGGCCGGCGACCGCGACAGCGAGACCGCCGTGGTCGCGTTCACCTCCTGGGCGCGCCCCACCGAGCTGTGGCGCTGGGCGCCCACCGAAGCGACCGACGGCGCCGACCCGGCGAGCGAGGGCCGCGGAGGACGAGGGCCTCGTCCGGTGGAGCGACCTGCCCTCGCCCGTCGACCCGACCGGCTACGCCGTCGGCGTCGACCGCTATCCCTCGACGGACGGCACCGAGATCACCCTGTTCACCGTGCGGCGGGCCGACGTCACGCCGGGCCCGTCGACGCCCACGGTGCTGAGCGGCTACGGCGGCTTCGCCGTCACGATGAGCCCCGCCTACAGCCCGTCGGCGGTCGCGGTCGCCGACGACGGGGGCGTCTACGCCGTCGCCTGCATCCGCGGCGGGTCCGAGGCCGGCGAGGACTGGCACCGGGCCGGCATGCGCGAGCACAAGCAGCAGGTCTTCGACGACTTCGCCGCCGCGGCCGACTGGCTGGTGGCCGAGGGCCGCACCGGCCGCGACCGCCTGGCGGTGCGGGGCGGCAGCAACGGCGGGTTGCTGGTCGCCGCCACGCTCACCCAGCGGGCCGACGCCTGCCGGGCGGTCGTGTGCTCGGTGCCGCTGACGGACATGGTGCGCTTCCCGCGCTTCCTCATCGCCCGGTTGTGGACCCCCGAGTACGGCGACCCCGACGTGGCCGACGAGTTCGCCTGGCTGTGGGCGTACTCGCCATACCACCACCTGGTCGAGGGCACGTGCTACCCCGCCACGCTGGTGCTCACCGGCGAGGAGGACAGCCGGGTCGACCCCGCCCACGCCCGCAAGTTCGGTGCCGCCCTGGCGGCCGCCACGAGCTGCGGTGAGACGCAGCCCGTGCTGGTGCGGGTCGAGTCACGCGCCGGCCACGGCCAGGGGAAGCCCGCCTCCAAGCAGGCCGACGAGGCCGCCGACGTGCACACCTTCCTCCGCTGGCAGATCGGCCTCGGCGATGCCTGACCCCGCCACCGACGATGAGGCCGACGACGTCTTCGCCCGCCTGCGCGCCGCGGCGGCGACGGTGGCCGACCGGGCCACCACCGTGCACCTCGACCGCGACGCGCTCGGCCGGTTGGCGTCGACGCTGGCGCCGGAGGAACCACCGCTCCTGCCCGAGGAGGTCCCCGGCGGCGACGAGGAGGCCATGGCCGCCGAGGTCGTGGCGTGGAACGCGGTGAACTTCGGCTCGGGTTGGTTCCCGGAGCTGCGCAAGCGGCCGTGGCTGTCGGGGGCCCGCTCGCTCGCCGAGGCCCTGGCCGACCACGTCGCCGCGGCCGGACCCCCGACGGCGGACTGGCTGGCGAACGTCGATGCCGCCACGTGCGCGTCGGTGTTCGAGCAGCCGCACCCCGGTCCCGTCGACGACCTGCTCGAGCTGTTCGCCCGAGCGTGGCGCGACCTCGGGACACTGCTGGCCGAGCGCTACGACGGCTCGGCCGCCACCCTGGTCCGCTCGGCGGGCGGATCGGCGGCCGCCCTCGTCGGCACGCTGGGGGCGATGCCTCTGGCCCACGACGTCGCCACCTACGGAGACGGGGCCTCGGCCGTCGAGGTGCCGTTCTACAAGCGGGCCCAGATCACCGTGTCCCACCTGGCGCGGGCCTACGAGGGTCGGGGCCTCGGCCGGTTCGACGACGCCGACCGGTTGACCGCCTTCGCCGACAACCTCGTCCCCCACGTGCTGCGGATGTCGGGCGCGCTCGTGTACGAGCGCGGCCTCGCCGCCCGCATCGACGGGGGCGACCTGCTGCGGCCGGGCTGCCCCGAGGAGGTCGAGATCCGCGCCTGCGGGCTGCACGCGGTCGAGCTGCTGGCCGGCGCGACCGGGCTGACGCCGGCGGCGATCGACCACGACCTGTGGCAGCGGGGTCAGAACCCCGAGGTCAAGGCCGTCCCCCGACACCGCTGCCGGTGCTCCTGGTACTGAGGGCCGTGCGGTCGGCGTCGGCCGGGGACGGATCGCAGGTGTAGCGTCCGCGTGGATGGGGACGGAGCGCAATCCGCTCGTCGAGATCGAGATCGGCGACGACCCGATCACCTGGGCGTCGCTCGGGTTCCTGGTCGGCGACGACGACGTGGCCCGCGTCGGTCACGTGGGCATCCACCTGGTCGGGGCGGGCGACAAGCGAGGCCGCGGCATCCTCGGGTGGACCTTGGCCACCGGGGCACCGGCGGGCGACATCGACGGCCTGCCGACCGACCACGCCGTCGCCACCGACGACGGAGCCGGAGCCCGAGGCGCTCCGGCCGCCCGCAGCGGGGCCCCGGCATCTGCCCCGCATCCCAACGGCGTCGTCGCCATCGACCACCTCGTGGTCATGACGCCCGACCTCGACCGCACCACCGAGGCGCTGGGGGCCGTCGGCCTCGAGGCCCGGCGCACCCGCGAGGCCGGTGGCGGGCGGCGACAGCGGTTCTTCCGCCTGGGCGAGGTGATCCTCGAGGTCGTGGGGCCGGTCGAGCCCGCCGGCGACGGGCCTGCCACCTTCTGGGGCCTCGCCCTCACGGTCGACGACATCGACGCGACCGCCACCCACCTGGCCGGTCGCATCGGCACGCCGAGGGCGGCCGTGCAGGACGGACGGCGGATCGCCACGCTGCGGACCGGCGACGAGCTGTCGGTGCCCATCGCGGTGATGTCCCCCGCCGCGCCCCCGGGCGGCGGCACCGGGTCCTCCGCCGGACCTCCCGGCGGGGCCGCCGGGTCCGACGGATAGCCTGCCGACGCCATGCTCGACCACGTCTTCACCGATGCCATCGGCGCGCTGCGCGACTCGCTCGAGCGCGCCTTCCTCGAACGCCAGGCCTTCGAGGAGCGGTTCCAGGTCGACGTCCTGCTCGGTGACGTGACGTGGGAGACGTCCTACGGGCTCCCCGGCGAGGGCCTGCCGCCCCGGGTGCAGGCCGACCTCACGCTGGACTGGCCGACGTGGGCGCAGACCGCCTACCGGTCGTGGTACATCGGCGAGCCGTTCAACGATCCGCCGCGCATCGAGATCGAGCTCGTCGTGCGGGTGCAGCGGCTGGCCGAGGCACCCGATCCGAAGCTGGTGCTGGCGGTCCTGCCCGAGGCCAGCGCGCCGATCGGGTCCGAGCGGCTCGAGCGTTCCGGACCGACGATCGAGACGGTGTGCTCGGCCGACCTCGACGAGCGCGAGTACGCCATCGAGGTGTCCTACGAGGGCAGCTACGAGCTCGACGAGGCCACGCTCGAGGACGGGACGATCCTCGACGACCACCTCAGCGCCATGGGCGGCTGGATCGCGTCGACCCTGGTGAAGCTGGGCGACCTGACCATGCCGTTCCTGCCCCCGGTCGACGACGGCCACTGACGGCGGCCCGACCGCGCCACATCGGCCGGCCCGATCGGGGCCGCCGCGGCATCGCCCGGTAGGTTCGCCGCCATGCCCGAGACCGACGTGCTGACGCTCGCCGTGACCGACCGCGTCGCCACCGTGACGCTGAACCGGCCCGATGCCCGCAACGCCCTCAACCGCGAGCTGCGCAGCGCCCTCCACCGCACGGTCCGCGACCTCGACGCCGACGACGGCGTCGACGTGGTCGTCCTCACCGGCGCCGATCCCGCCTTCTGCGCCGGGCTCGACCTCAAGGAGCTGGGATCGGGTGCCGCGGCGTCGGTCGAGGCGCTCGGCCACGACGACCGCCCGCCGCAGGAGCGCGGGCCGTTCCCCCTCATCGCCAAGCCCGTCATCGGGGCGATCAACGGCGTGGCCATCACCGGCGGGTTCGAGCTGGCCCTGCGGTGCGACTTCCTGATCGCGTCCGAGCGGGCGGCCTTCGCCGACACCCACGCCCGGGTCGGCATCATGCCCGACTGGGGCCTCACCGTCCTGCTGCCCCAGGCCGTGGGCGTTCGCCGGGCCCGCGAGCTGTCGGCCACCGGCAACTTCCTCGACGCGGCCACCGCGCAGGCGTGGGGCCTGGTCAACCACGTCGTGCCGCACGACCAGCTGCTGCCGGCCGCACACCGGCTGGCCGGCGACATCGTCTCCAACGACCAGCCGGGTGTGCGCCGCGTGCTGCGGACCTACGACGAGGGTGCGCTGCTCGCCGCGGGCGAGGCCTGGCTGCTCGAGACCACGGTCGCCGCCGAGTGGCAGGGTGCCGGGCTCGACCCGGCGGCCATCGAAGCGCGCCGTGCCGCGGTGACCCAGCGCGGGCGCTCCCAGGTCTAGCGGGCGTCACCGTCGGGCGGGCCCTGGAGCCGGCCGACCACGTGCCCTCGGCCCCGGGGATCCGTACCCTGATCCCCATGCTCGACGACAAGATCCGTGCGCTCGCGACCGACGGGAAGAACTTCGCGGCGGTGACCACGCTGATGCCCGACGGCACGCCCCAGACCACGCCGCTGTGGATCGACGCCGACGACGAGCACCTGCTGCTCAACACCGAGGTCCACCGGCAGAAGTTCAAGAACGTGTCTCGCGACCCGCGGATCACCGTCACGATCCTCGACGCCGCCAACCCCTACTCCTACGGCGAGGTCCGGGGCGAGGTCGTCGAGACGGTCACCGGCCCCGAGGCACGCGCCCACATCGACGCGCTCTCCCAGAAGTACCAGGGCACCGACTACGGGAACCCGATCCAGTCGGAGCGGGTCATCCTGAAGGTGGCGCCCCGCCGCCAGTTCACCCGCTGACCGGGCGTCAGTGGTCGAGGCTCGAGAGCGCGACCTCGGGCCGAGCGCCGATGTGGCTGATGATCTCGGCCGCGGCCAGTGATCCGAGATCGCCGCACTCGGGCAGCGAGCGGCCGCTGGTGTACCCGAACAGGAACCCGGCCGCGTAGAGGTCGCCGGCGCCGGTGGTGTCGACCACGCCGACGGGGTGGGCCGGGATCTCGTAGGTCTCGGGCCCGGCCACCACCACCGAGCCCTTGTCGGACAGCGTGATGCAGGCCACGGCCACCTCGGCCCGGGCCCGCTCGACCGCGGCGCCGACCTCGTCGCAGCCCCACAGGGCGCAGGCCTCGGACTCGTTGGCGAAGAGGATGTCGATGCGCTCGCGCACGAGAGGCAGGAAGTCGTCGTGGTGGCGCTCGACGCAGAACAGGTCGGACAGCGACAGCGCCACCTTGCGGCCGGCGTCGTGGGCGAAGCCCGAGGCCGCCCAGTACGCCTCCTTCGACTCGGGCCGGTCGAACAGGTAGCCCTCGAGGAAGGTGACCTGGGCGGCGCGGACGAGGTCGGCGTCGACGTCGGCCGGGCTGAAGTAGGCCGACGCCCCCAGGTAGGTGTTCATGGTGCGGTGGGCGTCGGGCGTCACGACGATCAGGCAACGCCCCGTCGACGGGCCCTCGGTGGCCGGCTTGTTGTGGAACGTCACGCCCTGCGAGCGCAGGTCGTGGGCGAAGACGGCGCCGAGCTGGTCGTCGAACACCCGGCCCATGTAGGCGGCGTTCCCGCCGAAGCTCGTCACGCCTGCGATGGTGTTGGCCGCCGAGCCCCCCGACATCTCGATGCCCGGCCCCATGGCGGCGTACAGCTCCTCGGCGCGGTCGGTCTCGACGAGCGTCATCGCGCTCTTCACCAGGCCGTTGGCGGCGATGAACTCGTCGGTCTCGTGCGAGAGCACGTCGACGAGGGCGTTGCCGATGCCGACCACGTCGAGGGTGGCGTCTGCGGTCATTCGGGAGAACCTAGTCAACACGGGCGCCGATGATTCAGGCGGCGTCGACAACCCGGCAGCCGGCGGGCGTCCCGGGGCACGAGCCGGCCGCAGTCGCGGTCCGCGGCGACCGGTCCACTCGGTACGGTGCAGGCCCGTGCCCTCTCCCGAGCCGCTCTCCGAGAACCCGCACCGCCTGCCCCGAGGGGTCGTCCCCCGCCGGTACGACCTGACGCTCGAACCCGACCTGGCCGCAGCCACGTTCACGGGTTCCGAGGCCGTGGCGGTCGACGTGGTCGAGCCCACGGCCACGGTCGTGCTCAACGCCCTCGAGCTGACCATCGACGAGGCCACGGCCGAGGTCGGCGGCGAGCACCTCGCCGCCACGGTCGCGCTCGACGCCGAGGCCGAGCGGGCGACGCTCACGTTCGACCACCCGCTCCCCGCGGGCCGGGCGGTCCTCCACCTGCGGTTCCGCGGCGTGCTCAACGACAAGCTGGTCGGGTTCTACCGGTCCACGTTCACCGACGACGCCGGCGTCGAGCGGGTGTTGGCCACCACGCAGATGGAGGCCACCGACGCTCGCCGGGCCTTCCCCTGCTGGGACGAGCCCGACGCCAAGGCCGTGTTCGCGGTGACCCTGGTCGTGCCCCACGACCAGCTCGCGGTGTCGAACGCGGGCGAGATCGGCCGCGAGCCGGCGGGCGACGGGAAGGTGACGGTGCGGTTCGCCGACACCATGCCCATGTCGACCTACCTGGTGGCGTTCGTCGTCGGCCCGCTCACCGCCACCGCCGCCGTCGACGTCGACGGCAAGCCGGTGCGCGTCATCTGCCCCGTCGGCAAGGAACATCTCGCCGACTTCGCCCTCGAGGTCGGCGAGTTCGCCCTCCGCTTCTTCACCGACTGGTTCGGCATCGTCTACCCGGGCGACAAGCTCGACCTCGTCGCCATCCCCGACTTCGCCTTCGGGGCCATGGAGAACCTGGGCTGCGTCACCTTCCGCGAGCGCTACCTGCTCGTCGACCCCGTCGACGGCCACCCAGGCCGAGCTGCAGGCAGTGGTCGACGTCATCGCCCACGAGATCGCGCACATGTGGTTCGGCGACCTCGTGACGATGAAGTGGTGGAACGGCATCTGGCTGAACGAGGCCTTCGCCACGTTCATGGAGATGACCTGCACCGATGCGTTCCGCCCCGAGTGGCGGCGCTGGGTCGACTTCGGCCTGTCGCGCTCCGCCGCCTTCGACACCGACGCGCTCGCCGCCACGCGGCCGATCGAGTACCCGGTGGTGTCGCCCGCCGACGCCGACGGCATGTTCGACGTGCTCACCTACGAGAAGGGTGCGTCGGTGGTGCGGATGCTCGAGCAGTACCTCGGCGCCGATCGCTTCCGGTCGGGCATCCGTCGCTACATGGCCCGCCACCAGTACGGCAACACCGAGACATCCGACCTGTGGGACGCCCTCGAGGCCGAGACCGGCGAGCCCGTGCGCCGCATCGCCGAGTCGTGGATCTTCCAGGGCGGATTCCCCGAGGTCGGCGTCGAGCGCGGTGAGGGCACCGAGCTGCGGTTCTCGCAGCGGCGGTTCACCTACGGCGCCGACGACGACGGCACGCGCTGGGCGGTTCCCCTCGTGGTCGGGTATCGAGACCGCGCCGGCGAGCGGTCGTCCGCGGAGCTGCTCGACGGCGACGGCCTCACGGTCGCGATGGGCGGCGAGGGCGACACGCCGGTCCCGTGGGTCGACGCCAACCTCGGCGCGCACGGGTTCTACCGGGTGCGGTACGCGTCCGACCTGCTCGACGCCCTCGTCGCGCACCTCGACGAGCTGGCCCCCCTCGAGCGGTACACGCTGGTCGACGACGCCTGGGCCTCGGTGCTCGCCGGCACCGTCGAGGCGGCGACGTTCGTGACGACCGCCGAGCGCTTCGTGGACGAGCGCGACCTGTCGGTGTGGGAGCGCATCACCGGCGGGCTGTCGATCCTCGACCGGCTCGTCGACGGCGACGCCCGGGACGCGCTGCACGGCCGCGTGGCGGCGCTGGTCGGTCCGGTGCGCGCCGAGTTGGGCGCCGACGCCGCCCCGGGCGAGGACGACCGCACCCGCACGCTGCGCGGCGTCCTCCTCCAGGCCGCCGCGCTGCTCGGCGACGACGTGGCCGCGCACGACCGGGCGGCCGACCTGCTCGACCAGTTCCTGGCTCACCCGCCGAGCGTCGACCCCAGCCTGGCCTCCCCCGCCCTCGTCGTGTGCGCCACGCTCGGTGACGTGGCCCTGCACGAGCGGCTGGTCGCCGCCTTCCACGGCGCCGGCAACCCGCAGGACAGGCAGCGCCTGCAGCTCTCCCTCGCCCGCTTCCGGTCGCCCGAGGCACTGCAGCGCACCCTCGACATGACGCTGTCGGGCGACATCCGCAGCCAGGACGCCCCCTACCTGCTGGGCGAGACGCTCACCAACCGCGACAACGCCGCCCTGGCGTGGAACTTCGTGGCGTCGCACTGGGACGACATCGAGCAGCGGTTCCCGGCGAACAGCCTGTCGCGCCTGGTGGGCGGCATCCGCTCGATCCGCGACCGCGGCCTCGCCGAGAAGGTCACGGCGTTCCTCGACGAGCACCCGATCCCCCAGGGCGACAAGCAGGTGCGCCAGCACATCGAGCGCATGGGCGTGACGGTCGCCCTGGCCGAGCGCGAGTCGCCCCGCCTGACCGCAACCCTCACCTCCTGAGCACCCCCGGAGACACCCGAGACCGCTTTCCCCCGCGAGATCGGCCGCTCCAGCGGCCGATCTCGCGGGGAAAGCCTGGTCGGGGTGGGGTGGTTTGCGCTCTGGGTGGTCGAGCGGCGACCATCGTGACGCCGACGGCGAGGGTGAGTTCCACTGGGGCGCACGCTGAGGACTCGCTGCCGCACAACCACGATGGATCACCCTCCGCTCGAGATCCCGCGCCTGCGGGCCATGGCCCGCCACGCGGTGCCGAACCTGATCGAGGCCAGCGTCATCCCGCTGGTCGTCTTCTACGGCGCCCTGTGGACGGTCGGGGTGTGGGGCGGGCTGTTCGCCGCGCTGGCCTGGTCGTACACCGCGGTCATCCGCCGGGTCGTGACCCGCACACCGGTCCCCGGCCTGCTGCTGCTCGGCGTCATCGGCATCACGGCCCGGACGGTCGTCGCCCTCGTGTCGGGCAGCGTGTTCGTGTACTTCCTCCAGCCCACCCTCACGACCGTGCTGGTCGGGGCGGTGTTCCTGCTGTCGGTGCCCGCGGGCCGGCCGCTGGCCGAGCGGCTGGCCGGCGACTTCTGCCCGCTGCCCGCGACCTTCATGGGCTCCCCGCCGGTGCGCCGGTTCTTCGCCCGCATCACCATCCTCTGGGCGTTCGTGCAGCTCACGAACGCCGCGGTGAGCATCTGGCTGCTGGCCACGCAGTCGGTCGAGACCTACGTGCTCGCCCGCACGGTGCTGTCCTGGGTGCTGACCGGCGGCGCCGTCCTGGCGTCGACCATGTACTTCAAGCGCTCGATGCGGCGGCACGGCATCACCATCCAGTGGCGGGCGGCCCCCCGTGCCGCGTGACGTCGGCACGCTCACGCTGCGCACCGCCGACGGGATCACGCTGACGGCCGACGCCTGGCTTCCCCCCGGTGACGCCCCCGCGTCGGCCGTGGTGCTGGCCCACGGGTTCACCGCCCACCGGCGCGACCCGTCGGTGATGGCGATGGCCCACGACCTGCGCGACGCCGGCCACGCGGTGATCGTCCCCGACATGCGGGGCCACGGCCAGTCCGGCGGGCTGTGCTCGCTCGGCGACCGCGAGGGCCTCGACGTGGCCGCGGCCGCGGCCGCCGCTCGGGACCTGGCGCCGCGGGTGGTCCTCGTCGGCGCCTCGCTGGGCGCCATCGCCGTGTTGCGCCACGGGGTCGACGACCCCGACCTGGCCGGCGTCGTGACCGTCAGCTCGCCCGCGCAGTGGAAGCTGCGCAGCCCCCGTGCCGCCTTCGCGGCCGTGCTCACCCGCACCGGCGCCGGCCGGCGCCTCGCCCGGCGCCTCGGCGCCCGCCTCGACCCCACCTGGCGCTGGTCCGAGCCGCCCGAGGCGCTCGCCGGCCGCCTGGCCGTGCCGCTGGCGGTCGTGCACGGCACCGGCGACCGGTTCATGCCGACGTCCGAGGCCGAGATCCTGCACGCGTCGGGCGCCGCCCGCCCGGCGGAGGTCCCGGCGCCACCGCCGCCTCGACCTCGTGCCCGACATGGGGCACGCCTTCTGCACCCGGGGCCTGGATGCCGTCACCGACGCGGTGGCGTGGTGCCTCGCCCAGGACGTGGTGGCCGAGGCCGCCTGACCCCGGCCCGATCGCCGGTCGGCCTCAGCGCTCCCAGGGGGCGGTCTCGCCCATCTTGGCGTAGTACTTCGCCAGGTGGGACTTGACCCGGTCGATGTCCTCCTCCGGCAGGTCGACGCCGCCGCGGGCGCCCTGCATGACGTTGCCGGCGGCCATGACGCCGCGGGGCACGGCCTTCAGCCGACCGTCGACGACGTCGGCGATCAGCAGCTTGTAGGCCCCGAACTCGTCCTTCTGGTCGGCGTCGTACCAGACGTGCGCGTCGCGGTACTTCGCGTTCGGCGCGTCCTCGGCGTCCGCCCAGCGTCGGACGCGCTTCTCGGCGGCGTCGCCGTCCCACGAGCGGTCGCGGTCGGCCAGGGGCAGATCCTGGAAGGTGGTCACGGCCATGGGGCGCTCCCTTCTCGGCTGGCCCGCCTGACGCGCGCGTACCCGCTCGTGCCCGGCCGTGACACCGAGCACCCGGCACCCGGCACCGGCGGCCGGCGGTCAGACGAGGAAGAGCACGAGCAGCACCTGGCCGAGGTGGTAGGTCACCATCACGGCCAGGTCGCCCCACGGCGCGTGACTCGACGAAGCGGCCCCACCCGATGAGGGCGTCCGAGGCGTAGAACAGGCCCGCGCCCGCGATGGCGAGCGGCGCGCCCGTGCCCACCGCGCACACGAGCATCGCCGAGATGACGCCCATGTAGGCGAGCACCGGCGGCCCGAGCGCGGGCTCGGTGCGACGGACCCCGGCGACGATCCGCGCCCCGACGAGGGCGAAGGCGACGGCCACCACGGCGAGGCCGACGACGACGCCGACCGGTTCGAGCCCCGAGAGGACGAGGCCGACGACGTAGGCGACGTGGGCCAGCAGGAACGATCCGAGCCCCGGCACGAACAGGTCGCCCGGCAGCATCAGGAACACGTCCCCGGCCAGCGACATCACCAGCGCGACCACGAACCACGTGCGCACCGCCGGGTCGTCGGGGTCGAGCGCCAGCGCGGTGGCCGTCAACAGGACGAGCGTGAGCGGCTTGAACACGTACCGCATCACCTGGTGGCCGTGCCGCACCGCCATCCAGTCGATGACGGCCGACACGAGCGTGAGGGCGAGCAGGACCCCGGCGGCAGCCGTCATCGGGCGGTGGGGATCGCTCGGCGCACGGCCGGATCGAACCTGCGGTCCCCGCGCCGCGCGGTCATGCCGGCGCGGCCTGGGCCAGGGCCTCGTCCCACGAGGCGCCCCGCTCGACGAGGCCCCGGAACGTGACCAGCAGGCGGGGCCGGTTCATCGCCAGGACCCCGACAAGCCGGTCACGCCGCCGGTACAGCGCCACGAACCGGCGCTCGTCGGTCGACCCGTCCACCACCCGCACCTCGTCGGCCCCCGACGAGCGGCCGGCCAGCTGGATCTTGCGGTCGTACTGGTCGGACCAGAACCACGGCACCGGGTCGTACGGTGCGGTGGAGGCCGGATCGTCGGCCGGATCGCCCGCCAGGTCGGCGAGGAGCCGGCGGGCCGCGTGCTCGCCCATGGCGATGGCGTTGTCCCAGTGCTCGACCCGCATCAGCTCACCGAAGCGGTGGCTCGGCCACCGGGCCACGTCGCCCGCCGCCACGATGCCGGGGGCGGCGCGGGTGGTGGCGTCGCACACGAGCCCGTCGTCGAGCGCCAGCCCCGAGCCCTCGAGCCACCCCGTGTTGGGCGAGACGCCGATGCCGACGACCACCAGGTCGGCGTCGATGAGCGTGTCGTCGGCCAACCGGACGTGGGTCACCCGGTCGCCGCCCTCGAACCCGGCGACGCCGACGCCGAGGCGCAGGTCGACGCCGTGGTCACGGTGGAGGTCGCCCATCACCGCACCCATCTGGTCGCCGAGCGCCCGTCCGAGCGGGACCGGCAGCGCCTCGAGGATCGTGACGTCGCAGCCCGCGGTGCGACAGGTCGCCGCCACCTCGGCCCCGATGAAGCCCGCGCCGACGACCACCACGCGCCGGGCACCGGCGTCGAGCGCGGCCCGGACCGCCAGCGAGTCGTCGAGCGTGCGCAGGGTGTGGACCCCGGCCAGCGACTCGGTGCCGGGCAGCTCGCGGGGTCTCGCCCCCGTGGCGATCACCAGGCCGTCGAACGCCACGTCGTCGCCCCCCGCCACCTGCACCCGGCGGCCGGGGAGGTCGAGGCCCGTGGCGCGGGCCCCGAGGCGCCAGTCGAGGTCGAGCCCGGCCAGGCCGTCGGGGTGCGTGACGGACAGGGCCGTGCGCTCGAGCGGCCAGTCGCCGGCGAGCACCTGCTTGGACAGGGGTGGCCGGTCGTAGGGTTCGCGTGCTTCGTCGCCGACGACGGTGATCGACCCGGCGAAGCCCCGGTGTCGCAGCTCCTCGGCCGCCCGCAGGCCCGCCAGCGACCCGCCGACGACGACGATGCGCCGGCCGGCGTCGCCCGTGGTCACCCGCCGGCTACTCGTCGACGACCGTGATGGCGGCCTTCGGGCAGCGCCGGGCCGCCTCGTCCACCTTCTCCCGCAGCTCGTCGGGGGGCGTCTCGTCGAGGACGTACAGGAAGTCGTCGTCGCGGACCTCGAACACCTCGGGCGCCGCCTCCATGCAGCGGGCGTTGCTCTCACACAGGTCGAAGTCGACCACCACGCGGTAGCCCATCGGGCGCCTCCCTCCATCGTCTCTCTCGCTGACCGACGAGAACCTAGTTCCCCGCCCGAAGGTCAGACATATAGCGTCGCCGCGCATGGTTGCCCCGGCCGTGGCGAGCTCCGACATCTCCGAGATGAGCCGGCGCGACGCCCGCCGGGTGGCGCTGGCCGCCCAGGGGTTCACCGAGCGGCGCCCCGCGGGCCGCATCGACAGCCGCCACTTCCGCAAGGTGCTCGGCCGGCTCGGCACGGTGCAGCTCGACTCGGTGAACGTCCTCACCCGCAGCCACGAGATCGTCTTCTTCGCCCGGCTGGGGGCGTACGACCGGGCTGCCCTCAGCCGCTGGCTGTGGGGCAGCCACGAGGTGTTCGAGTACTGGGGGCACGAGGCGTCGCTGCACCCGGTCGAACGGCACCCGCTGCTGCGCTGGCGGATGGCCGCCGAGCACCAGTGGAGCGGCCTGCGCGAGGTGGCGCGCGAGAACCCCGAGATGGTGGCCAACGCTTTGGCCGAGATCCGCGCCCGGGGCCCGGTCACGATCAGCGACCTCGACGTCCACCAGCAGGCCCCGCGACGCGAGGCGAGCTGGTGGGGATGGGGAAACGGCAAGCGGGTGGTCGAGCACCTGTTCCACACGGGCGACATCACGGCCATCCGCCAGAACGGCTTCACCCGCAGCTACCTGCTGCCCGAGCAGTGGATCCCGGCCGATGTCCTGGCGGCTCCGACACCCGCACCCGACGACGCCATGAAGGCCCTGCTGCTGGTGTCCGCCCGGTCCCACGGCATCGGCACCGCCCGCGACCTCGCCGACTACTACCGCCTCAAGGTGCCCACCGCGACCCGGCTGCTGGCCGAGCTGGCGGCCGATGGAGCCCTGGTTCCCGTCCAGGTCGAGGGCTGGGCCAAGGTGGCGTTCCTGCATCCCGACGCCCACCAGCCCCGTCGCCGACTGCGGGCCCGGGCGTTGCTGTCGCCGTTCGACTCGCTGATCTGGGAGCGGGCGCGGACCGAGCGGATGTTCGACTTCCGCTACCGGATCGAGATCTACACACCTCAGCCCAAGCGCGTCCACGGCTACTACGTCCTGCCGTTCCTGCTCGACGAGGCACTGGTCGGACGGGTCGACCTCAAGGCCGACCGGCAGGCCGGCGTCCTGCGGGTACGGGCGGCGTGGGGCGAGCCCGAGGGCGTGCTCGCCGTCGCCGGCGGGCGTGACCGGGTGTCGGCCGAGCTCGCGACCGAGCTGGCCGCCATGGCGGCCTGGCTGGGACTGCCCGACGGCGTCGAGGTCCAGCCGCGCGGCGACCTGGCGTCCCACCTCGCGGCAGCGGTCGCGGACACCTGACCCTGGCTGGCAGCATGTCCCGATGACCACGCTGGACGCGCTGCCCCGGTGGGACCTCACGCCCCTGTACCCCGCCGTCGACGATGCCGAGGTGGCCGCGGCGGAGGCGGCGCTCGCCGACGCCGTCACCGCTCTCGGAGACCTCTACGACCACCGCGGCGTGCGGGGGGGCGACGACGACGCCCCGCCCGGGAGCGATGTCGACCCCGCGGCGTTCGACGACGTCCTGCGCGCCACCAACGACGTCCTCGACCGCTTCGCCCGCCTCGAGGCGTTCGCCTACGGGCACGTCAGCACCGACAGCGGGGACGAGGCCGCCCAGGCGCTGCTGTCGCGCCTGACCTCGGTCGAGGCCCGGATCACCGCGCTGCGCACGCGCTTCGACGCCTGGCTGGGCGCCCTCGACCTCGACACGCTGGTCGCGGCCAGCCCGGCCGCCGCCGCCCACGCCTGGCCTCTGCGCAAGGCCGCCCGCCGAGCCGTTCACCAGATGTCCGAGCCCGAGGAGTCGCTGGCCGCCGAGCTGGGCATCACGGGCTCGTCCGCGTGGAGCCGCCTGTACGACGACGTCAGCGCCGGCGTCACCGCCACCGTCGAGCACGCCGACGGCCGCACCGAGACGCTGCCGATCTTCGCCGTGCGCGGCCTCGCCACCCACCCCGACGCCGCGGTCCGCCAGGCCGCGTTCCGGGCCGAGCTCACCGCCTGGCAGGCCAACGCCACCCCGATCGCCGCCGCCCTCAACGCCATCAAGGGCGAGACGCTGGCGCTCGGTGCCCGGCGGGGCTGGGACGATCCCCTGTCGCCCGTGCTCGAAGCCAGCGCGGTCGAGCGCACCGCGTTCGACGCCATGCAGGCCGCGGTCGACGACTCGTTGGGCGACTTCCGCCGCTACCTCGCCGCCAAGGCCCGCCTGCTCGGCAAGGACCGCGTCGCGTTCTGGGACCTGTTCGCGCCCGTCGGCGACGCCCCCGAGCAGTCGTGGCCCGACGCCACGGCCACCGTCGAGCACGCCTTCGCCGGCTACGGCGACGACCTGGCCGGGCTGGCGTCCCGGGCGCTGGCCGAGCGCTGGGTCGACGCCGGCCCCCGGGCCGGGAAGGTCGGCGGCGCCTTCTGCATGCACACGGGCGACGGCGCCAGCCGGGTCCTCATGAACTTCGACGGCAGCATCGACTCGGTGCACACGCTCGCCCACGAGCTCGGGCACGCCTACCACAACACCGCGCTGGCGGCCCGCACGCCGATGCAGCGCTCGACCCCCATGGCGCTGGCCGAGACCGCCAGCATCTTCTGCGAGACGATCCTGACCGATCGCGCGCTCGACGCCGCCACGGGCGGCGAACGCCTGGCCCTGCTCGAGGCCGACCTCCAGGGCGCCTGCCAGGTGGTCGTCGACATCCGCAGCCGCTTCCTGTTCGAGTCACGGCTGTTCGCCCGGCGGGCGGCGTCGACGGTGCCGGCGCGCGAGCTGTCCGAGCTGATGCGAGAGGCCCAGGTCGAGGCGTACGGCGACGGGCTCGACCTCGACGAGCTGCACCCGCTGATGTGGGCGGCCAAGCCGCACTACTACGGGTCGACGTTCTACAACTGGCCGTACACCTTCGGTCTGCTGTTCGGGCTCGGCCTCTACGCCCGCTGGCTCGACGACGCCCAGGGCTTCCGCTCCGCGTACACCGACATGCTGTCGTCGACGGGTGTCGAGACCGCCTCGCAGCTCGCGGGGCGGTTCGGCATCGACATCGGCGACCAGGCGTTCTGGACGGCGAGCCTCGACGTCATCCGCGGCCGCATCGACGACTTCTGCGCGGCGGCTGGCCCGAGGTGAGGGGGAGCGCCCGACGGCTCGGGCGCTCCCCCTTCGGTATCCGGCGGGCGGTCAGCCGACGGCTGCGGCGGCGTTGACGATGCCCTCGCCGTAGAAGCCGTTGTCCTCCGGCGGGCCCTCACAGACCGCGTTCCAGCTGCGGTGACGGCCTTCGTCGGTGTAGTCGACGACGCCGACCGGGCAGGCGGTGTCGGTGGCGGTGGTCTCGATGATCTGCCGCACGGTGTCCGGGGCGAGCGAGTAGCCCGTGTCGGCGCTGCCCGCGCCGTGCGCCTCGATCACCAGGGCGGCCACGCCGGCCACGTGGGGCGACGCCATCGATGTGCCCTGCAGGTACGTGTAGACCCCGCAGTTGGCCCCGGCGCTGTCGCAACCGATGAGCGTGAAGCCGTCGACCGGCACACCGTTGGCGTCGAGCAGGCCCTCGTCGATGGCGACCTGCCGCGGGTAGCTCGACAGCACCATGTTCTCGGGCACCATGAACTGCGGGGTGCCGAAGAAGTCGCGGTACCAGCCACCGGGAGCGGCCACGTCGATGCTGCCCAGGCCGTAGTTCGAGAAGTCGGACTTGTCGCCCGACGGCCCGAGTGACGACACCTGGATCACGTGCGGGCCCTCGCTCGGCAGGTCGAGGCAGTCGTTCGTGACCTTGCGGCGGAACTCGGTGCCGACGGGGTAGTCGGGGCTGGTGGCGTCCTCGCGGATGGGCGCCGCCAGGTCGGTGAACTGGTTGCCGGCGGCGGCGACCATCGTGACGCCGTGGGCATGGGCGTACTCGAGGGCGGCCGTGATCGTGGACTTCACGAAGGCCTGGTCGGCGATGTCCGCCTCCTTCACCCGGCCCGCGACGTAGTCGTCGTCCGAGTCGCAGTTGTAGAGCCACGGGTCGGTGTAGAAGCTCATGTTGACCACGTCGAGGCCGGCGTCGGCGGCGTAGGTGAGCGCCGACACGGTCTCGTAGAGGAAGAAGTAGCCCGAATCCTGACCGGCCCGGACGTTCACGATCGTGGCGTCGGGCGCCACACCGGTCGTGCCGATGCCGTTGTCGGCCGCGGCCACGATGCCGGCCACGTGGGTGCCGTGGCCACCCTCGTCGACGTCGGCCGGGTCGATGCACGTGGCGACCTCGCATGGACCGTCGATGGACGGGATGTCCATCGTGAAGTTGCGCGACAGTCCGGCGTCGAAGTTCGGCGCGAGGTCGGGATGGGTCGCATCGACGCCGGTGTCGATGATGCCGACCGTGACACCGTCGCCCGTGGCCGTGGCATGGGCCTCGGGAGCGTCGATCTGGTCCATGTCCCACTGGCGATCGGTGAACGGCTCGGTGCTGCCGGCGGGTGCTGCGGCAGCCACGGCTGCGGTCCGGTCGGCCGCAGACGGCCGCTCCTCCGCGAACCGGTGCGGTTGGCCGAGGCGCGAGGTGCCGACCGAGTGGTTGCGCGCCGCCGCCGTGACGGCGTCGGTGGCCTGGACCGCGGCGAGGAACCCGGCGTCGTCGGACGTGACGAGCGCGATGCCGACGTCCTCGTTCACGTCGATGACCTGGCCGCCAGCCCCAGTCACGGCGCTGGCGGCAGCCGAGGCGTCACCCTGGTACGAGATCACGTACTCGGTGGAACCGGCCGCCTGGGCGGTGCGGTCGACGGTGGCCGCCCCGCTGTCGTCCGTCGGCCCGGACGGCGCGGCCCACGCGCCGAGCGACGACGCGAGTAGGGCCACGACGCTGACAGACGCGGCCCCGACGATGTGCATCCTGCGCATGGATGTCCCCCAAGGAAGTCAATGGTCTGCCCAGCCGGCGGTCACACTAGGCAGGATGCGCGACGATGTCGACCGATCGTGTCGATCTGCCCACGGTGTGTTCGAGCGGCTGGCACGCCGCACGGGGCGTGTCAGCCGGTGCGGGTGAGGATCTCGGCGCCGTCCTCGTTCACGAGCAGCGTGTGCTCGAACTGGGCGGTGCGCCGGCGGTCGACGGTGACCGCGGTCCAGTTGTCGTCCCAGATCTCGTGCTGCCAGGCGCCCATCGTGATCATGGGCTCGATCGTGAACGTCATGCCCGGCTCGATGACCGTGGTGGCCCGCGGGTCGTCGTAGTGCGGGATCTGCAGGTCGGTGTGGAACGTCTCCGCGATGCCGTGGCCCACGAACGCCCGCACGACGCCGTACCCCTCGCCCTCGGCGTGGGACTGGATGGCGCGGCCGATCTCGCGGACCTGCCGACCCGGCTTGACCGCGGCGATGCCCCGCTCGAGGCACTCGTGGGTGACCGAGATGAGATCGGCCGACGCCCGGTCGATCTGCCCGACGGGGAAGGTGGCGTTGGTGTCACCGTGGACACCGTCGAGGTAGATCGTGACGTCGAGGTTCACGATGTCGCCGTCGATCAGCGCCCGGTCGTCGGGGATGCCGTGGCAGATGACCTCGTTGACCGAGGTGCACAGCGACTTCGGGAAGGCGCCGTAGTTCAGCGGGCTGGGATAGCCGCCGCGCCTGATGCACTCCTCGTGGCACAGGGCGTCGAGCTCGTCGGTGGTGACGCCCGGCGCCACGGCGGCCCCGACGATCTGCAGCACCTCGGCGGCGGCCCGCCCGGCCACCCGCATGCGCTCGATCACGTCGGGCGTGCGCACGTGCGGGCCCGGGGTCCGGATCGGCACGCCGCTGTCGGCGTACGGCGGCCGCGGGATCTCGGCGGGCACGGGCCGGGTGGGGCTGACCCGACCCGGCCGGATGTGGTCGGTGCTGGCCTTGTGGCAGCGCTTGAACTTGCGACCGCTGCCGCACCAGCACGGGTCGTTGGCCTTGAGGGCGAGGACTGTCTGCGACATGACCATGCCAGGCTACCGATGGGCGCGTGGGGTGCGGGCGCCGCTCCTGGAGGGGCGGCGCGACCCACGCCGCCGAACCCTCCCCGGCGGGCGCGGCCGGGGTTGCGACAATGGTCCGGTCGAGCTCCCCGGCGAGGGAGACCACGGGCACACGAGGGAGGTCACGCATGGAGGTCGCGCTCGTCGGCGTCGAGCTGCACCTCGTCCGCATGCCCCTGGCCGAGCCGTTCACCACGGCCCTCGGCACCCGCCGCCGAGCGCGACGTCGTCATCGTGCGCGCCCTGGTCGAGAACGGGCCCGACGGCTGGGGCGAGTGCGTGGCCGAGCCCGAGCCGACCTACTGGCCCGAGTACTCGGTGGCCGCGCTCGACGTCCTCGAGCACCACCTCGTGCCCCGCCTGCTCGACGGCCGCTCGCTGCGCCAGGTGCGCGGGCACCACATGGCCAAGGCGGCGCTCGAGTGCGCCGCGCTCGACGCCGGCCTGCGGGCGGAGGGCCGGTCGATGGCGTCGTTCCTCGGTGCGACCCGCCCGGTCGTCCCCACCGGCATCGCGGTGGGCCGCACCCGCACGATCGACGACCTGGTCGACGTGGTGCTGCGGTGGCACGGGCAGGGGCATCGGGCGTTCAAGATCAAGATCCAACCCGGCTGGGACGTCGAACCGCTGCGAGCCGTGCGGGACATGGTGGGCGCCGAGGTCGCCCTCCTGGCCGACGCCAACGGCAGCTACCGCAGCGACGCCGTCGACGAGCTCGCCACGCTGGCGCGGGTCGCCGATCCCGCCATCGGCCTCGTGGCGCTCGAGCAGCCCTTCGCCCCCGACGACCTGGTCGGGCACGCCCGGCTGGCCCGCCGGATCGACGTCCCGGTGTGCCTCGACGAGTCGATCGGGTCGCTCGACCAGCTCGAGTCGGCGCTGGCCCTCGAGGCGTGCGGGGCGGTCAGCCTCAAGGCCGGGCGGGTCGGGGGGCTGGTCGAGACGCGGCGCATCCACCAGCGCTGCCGCGACGCCGGCGTCTCGCTGCGGTGCGGGGGCATGCTCGAGACCGGCCTCGGTCGGGCGCTCAACCTGGCGGTGGCCGCCCTGCCCGGCTGCAACCTCCCGCCCGACCTCGGACCGTCGGCGCGGTACTTCCAGACCGACCTCACGCCCCCGTTCGAGTCCAGGGGTGGCACCATGATCGTGCCCGACGGCCCGGGCCTCGGCGTCGACCCGTTGCCCGAGGTCCTCGAGGACGCGACGATCAGCCGCCGCACGTTGCGCACCGACACATGACCTCCGCCCCGCCTCCCGCCCGTCCCCCCGAGCTTCCGGTCACCTATGACGACGTGGTGGCGGCCGCGGGGCGCATCGCCGGAGCGGTCCAGCGCACGCCGAGCGCCCACTCACGCACCCTGTCCGCGGTCCTCGGGTGCACGGTGGTCGTGAAGTTCGAGAACCTGCAGTTCGTCTCGGCGTTCAAGGAGCGCGGCGCCCTCAACAAGCTGCTCCAGCTCGACGACGGCGAGCGGGCCAAGGGCGTGGTGGCCATGTCGGCCGGGAATCACGCCCAGGCCGTCGCCTACCACGCCACCCGGCTCGGCATCGACGCCACGATCGTCATGCCCACCTCCACGCCGTTCGTGAAGGTGCAGCGCACCCGTGAGCTGGGAGCCACGGTCGTGCTGCGGGGCGAGGGCATCACCGAGGCCGCGGTCGAGGCCTCGCGCCTGGCGGCCGACGAGGGCCGCACCTACGTCCACCCGTTCGACGACGCCGCCGTCATCGCGGGGCAGGGCACGACCGCCCTCGAGATGCTGGCCGACCACCCCGAGCTCGACACGCTGGTGGTGCCCGTCGGCGGCGGTGGCCTGCTGGCGGGCATGGCGGTGGCCGCCCGCCACCTCCGACCCGACCTCCAGATCGTCGGCGTGCAGACCGAGCGCTACCCGTCGATGGCCGACCGCGTCCACCACACGTCGTCGGCCATCGGGGGCTCGACCATCGCCGAGGGCATCGCGGTGCCGCGGGCCGGCGACCTCACGGGCCGGATCGTCGAGGCGCTGGTCGACGACGTGGTCACGGTCAGCGAGGAGCACGTCGAGGAGGGCATCAATCTGCTGCTCGAGATCGAGAAGGTGGTGACCGAGGGGGCGGGCGCCGCGGGCATCGCCGCACTCGTCGAGCACCGCGAGCGGTTCGCCGGACGCACGGTCGGCGTGGTGCTGTCGGGCGGCAACGTCGATCCGAGACTGCTGGCGTCGGTCATCATGCGGGGCCTCATCCGCAACGGGCGGCTGTCGCGCCTGCACATCGAGGTACCCGACGTGCCGGGCAGCCTGGGCACCATCACCACCATCCTGGGCGAGGTGGGAGCCAACATCGTCGAGATCCTCCACCAGCGGATGTTCGTGGACCTGTCGGCCAAGTCGGCCGAGATCGAGGTCACGATCGAGACGCTCGACCACGTCCACGTCGAGCGGGCGGTCGTCGCGCTCGAAGCCGCCGGCTACCTCGTCCGGCTGGGCACGTTCACCTACCGGGACGCCCCGCCCGACGTCACGCCCCGCCCGTAGCGCGGGCCGCGGCTCCGGCCGCGGTGGCCGGCACGTTGACGAACTGGGTCCGACCGGGCCGGCGCCACGAGCTGGGGACCCAGATGAGCGTCCGCCCGGTGCGCCGCTCCCACCGCCGGACCGCCACCGTCCACCAGCCGACCAGCCCGGCCGCGCTGCTGAGCATCTGGAAGAACGAGTCGGCGCCGTCGAACAGCGGCGCGACGCCGCGAAGAAGGTCACGAAGAACGCCAGCGTCACGGCGGCGTACCACGCGGTCCGGACGGTGATGCGATCGTCGCCGCCGTCACGGGCTGCGAGGCGTCGGCGGCCCACGTCCACCCCGGCCGAAGCGCTCCAAGACGAGACCGAAGACGACGACGAGGCCGGGCGTCCCGCACCGGCGGCGACACGGAGCGACGGCGCGCATCAACCCGCCGTCGGTGCCTCGGCCTCCCGCGGGGCGTTGAAGCTGATCGTGCCCTGGGCGAGGGCCACGAGGCGCGTGTCGTCGCCGTGCTCGTTCTCGACGTCGACCTGCACCACCGCGGTGCGCCGCCGGAGCGAGACCACGCGGCCGGTGGCCCGGAGCATGCCACCGCGGGCGGCGGCCACGTAGTTGACCTTGAACTCGAGCGTTGCCGGCCACGTCCCCAACGGGACGAGCGGAAAGACCGCCGACCCCAGGGCCTGGTCGACGAGCGCGGCTGCGACCCCACCGTGCACCGCGCCGAACTGGTGGACCAGCTCGTCGCGCAGCTCCACCTCGACCACCACCACGCCCGGCTCGGCCCGGACGATGCGCATGCCCAGGTAGGCGGCCAGCCCCTGTTCGAGCCCGGCACCCGGTTCGCCGTCGCGCCCCATCATCGCCTCGGCCAGGCGGCGATCGAAGCTCGGGAAGGCGTCGGGCGAGGCGTCCATCGGGCGCACGTTGGCACACGGAGGCGGCGACGGGCGAAGTCCGAAGCCGGCGTTCGCCGCGGTGCGCCAGGATGGCCGCATGCGCTTCGCCGTCAAGACCGCACCCGAGAAGACGTCCTGGCAGGACATGCTCGCCGTCTGGCAGGCCGCCGACGAGATCGAGCTGTACGAGTCGGCGTGGTCGTTCGACCACTTCGAGCCGATCTACGGCGACCGCTCGCAACCGTGCCTCGAGGGGTGGACCACGCTCGCCGCCCTGGCCCAGGCCACGTCGCGCATCCGTGTCGGCGTCATGGTCACGGGCACGCCGTACCGCCACCCGGCGGTGCTGGCCAACATGGCCGCGTCGGTCGACATCGTGTCGGGCGGACGCCTCGAGCTCGGCCTCGGCGCCGGGTGGAACGAGAACGAGGCCAACGCCTACGGCATCGACCTGCTGCCGGTCCGACAGCGGATGGACCGCTTCGACGAGGCCTGCGACGTCGTGGTCGGGCTGCTCACCCAGGATCGCTTCAGCTACGAGGGCGAGCACTTCACCATCGACGGCGGCTACTGCGAACCGAAGGCGGTGCAGGCACCGCACCCGCCGATCTGCATCGGCGGCAGCGGCGAGAAGCGGACGCTGCGCACGGTCGCCCGCCTGGCCCAGCACTGGAACTACCTCGGCGGGCCGGTGGACGAGTTCCAACGCCTGCGCGGCGTGCTGGACGCCCACTGCGCCGCCCTCGGGCGCGACCCCCGCGAGATCATGACCTCGTCACACCTCTGGGTCGACCCGAACCAGCCGGTCGATCCAGCCGGCATCGCCGCCCAGGCCGAGGCCTACGTGGGCAGCGGGCTCGACCTGGCGATCGTCTACCTGCACGCCCCGTACGACCCGTCCGTGCTCGCCCCGATCGCCGAGGCCCTCGCCCCGCTCGCCGACGCCTGACCCCGGCCCTGGCCCCGGGTTCCGGCCCCGGGGTTCCTGCGACCGAACCTGCGACGGTGATGCGGCCCCTGGCCGCGCCTGTGTCGCACGTTCGGCCGGTGGGCGGCCCGGCGGGTGGCGGCCCGCCGCCGACGCCGTCACACGACGTCGTCGTCGTCCTCGACGTGGAGCGCCGCCTCCTCGGCCGGGCGGGGCTCGCGCTCGGTCGGGTAGTCGCGGGTGGTCTCGTCGCCCGAGAACTCGTCGCTGGGGTCGAGCGGACCGGTCTCGTCGTCGAGCACGTCGACGCCCACCAGCTCGGGCTCGTCGTCGATCGCCCCGACCTCGGAGTCGCCGAGGAGCTCGACCTCGTCGTCGACCGGGACCTCGTCCTGCTCCCAGGCCTCGGGCACGTAGCCGCCGGTGTCCTCGAGCCGGGGCGGCCGGTCGGGCGGATACTCCTCGGTACCCAGCGACTCATCCAGCTCTGCCCCGGGCTGATCGGGGTCGATCCCGTCGTCGTCCACGTCGCTCATGCCCCTGTCCTAGTCGTTCGACGCGCGCGATACGACCCTCGCAGTCGGCTCAGGCCACCGCCCGCACCAGCGCCGTCGCCCCGGCGGCCAGCCCCACGACCACCACGAAGGGCGCTCGCCGCCAGGTGGCGAGGACCGCCACGGTCAGTCCGACGGCCCGGGCGTCGAGCACGAGGCGCCGGTCTGCGGCGAACGTGTTCACCACGACGAGGGCGGGGAGCAGCGCCGCAGGCAGCAGGGCGGCGAGCCGCAGCGCCGGACCCTCGACCGCCCGCGGCCCCAGGACGACGAGGCCCACGGCCTTCAACGCGTAGGCCGCCGCCCCCAGCCCCAGGACCGCCCACCAGCTCATCGGTCTGCGGCTCCCGCCGACGACGCCCGCTCCGACGGTGGACCGCCGGCGAACAGCACCGCGGGCACGACGCCCAGCGCCGCCGCCATGATCGGCACGCCGGCCGGGGCGAGCGGGATGAGGGCCAGGGCGATCGCCGTCCCACAGGCCGCCGCCACCCGACCCTGCCGCGACCGCAGGTGCGGGACGGCCAGCGCCACGAAACCGGCCGGGAAGGCGGCGTCGAGCCCGAGCGCCTCGGGGTTGCCGACGGCGTCCCCCGCCACCGCCCCGAGCACGGTGCCCACGTTCCAGCACACGAAGACGGCGACACCCGTCGCCCAGAACGCCTGCTCCCGTGCCCGCCGTCCGGCCTGGGCCGTCGCCATCGCCGTGGACTCGTCGATCACGAGCTGGGCGGCGAGGAGGCGGCGGCCGAGCGAGCGGCGGGACAGCGTCGGCGCCATCGCCACCCCGTACGCCGCGTTGCGTGCCGCCAGCAGCAGGGCCGAGCCCAGGGCCGAGCCGAGCGTCCCGCCCGTCCCCAGCACCCCGATGACCGCGAACTGGCTGGCGCCGGTGAACACGAGGACCGACATCACACACGCCTGGGCCAGGCTCAGCCCGCCGGTGGTGGCCAACACGCCGAACGACACCCCGAACACGCCGACCGCGGCCCCCAGGACCCAGATGTCCTTGCGGACCTTGGCGGCGAGGGGCACGTCGTCCGGACCCGGGCCCGGGTGGTGGCCCGGCCGCGCCCCATCGGAGCCACGCGGGTCGACGGGACGGGGGGAGGCGCCGTCGTCCATCGGGTGAGCGTGCCACGCGCCCGGCGCGCCACCGACCGGGTTTCTCTACCCGTCCGGGCCGGAGGTGCCGAGGTCGTCGCCACCGCCCCGGCCGCCACGATCGGCTCCCTGGCCGCCGGGGCGCGCCGATCGGCAGGCGCCCCGCCAGGGCCCGCGGCCAGAATGCCGCTACACGTTCCGACGCCAGAGATCGCCGATCCCGCGGGATCGACGGCACGAGGGGGCTACATGACCGAGCCGAGCGGGGCCGAAGGGCACAGTCGGCCGGACGCACGAGTGCGGCTCGACATCGACGGGCCGATCGCCGTCATCACCAACGACCATCCCGACAAGCACAACGCGTTCGACGACGCGATGGACCAGCGGCTGTTCGAGATCCTGGCCGAGCTGCGGGGACGGCCCGACGTGCGGGCCGTGGTGTGGCGGGCCGAGGGGAAGTCGTGGTCGTCCGGCCGCGACGTCAGCGCCATCGGCGGCCAGCAGGTCGAGATGAGCCACCACGAGCTGATGCGGCGGGGCCACCGCGGCATCCAGCAGCTGTGGGACCTCGACGCCCCGGTGATCGTGGCCCACAAGGGCTGGTCGATCGGGGGGTCGTTCCAGCGGGCGCTGCTGTGCGACATCCGCATCGCCGCCGACGGGGCCCGGTTCATGCTGCCCGAGGTCACCTACGGGGTCATCCCCGACACCGGAGGCGTGGGCCGGCTCCACCAGATCTGTGGTCCGGGCGTGGTCAGCGACCTGGTGCTGACCGGGCGCCCGATGGACGCGACCGAGGCCTTGGCCCACGGGATCGTGTCCCGCATCGTCCCGCCCGACCAGCTCGACGACGTGGCGCTCGAGATGGCGGGGAGGATCGCCGCCGCTCCGGCCGTGACCGTGAAGATGGCGCGGCGGGTCATCAGCCACCTCGCCGAGCCCGACGTCCGCGCCTCCATGGCCGACGAGCTGGTCTTCCAGACGTTCATCAACCGGTCCGACGACTACGCCGAGATGCGAGCCGCCCACGGCGAGGACCGGCCGCCCACCTACACCGGGAGCTGACCCCGCCGTGACCATCGACCCCGGGGCGGCCGACGCCCCCGATCCCGCCACCCAGCCCACGCCCGGACTGCCCGAGCCCCCGCCGCTCGGCGCCACGGCCCTGCCGGCCGGCACCTACGCCGGCGCCACCGTCCTGGTGACGGGCGGCGGCACCGGCCTCGGCCTGGCCACCGCCACCGAGTTCGGCCGGCTGGGGGCCAACGTCGTCGTCGCCAGCCGCAAGGAGGAGCACCTGAGCGCGGGCCGCGCCGCCCTCGAGGCCGACGGCGTCGCCGTCGCCACCGTCACGTGCGACATCCGCGACCCCGACGCGGTGGCCGCCGCGTTCGACGGCGCCGAGCAGGCGTTCGGCCTGCCCGACGTCCTGGTGAACAACGCGGCGGCCAACTTCCCGGTCCCGGCCGAGGACATGTCGCCCAATGCCTGGCGCACCGTCGTCGACATCACGCTCAACGGGACGTTCTTCTGCGCTCGTGAGTTCGCCCGCCGTCACCTGGCCGCCGGCAGCCCGGGCTCGATCGTCAACATCGGGGCGTCGTACGCCTGGACCGGCGGGCCGGGGTTCGCCCACTCGGCGGCGGCCAAGGCGGGGGTCAAGAACATGGTCGAGACCCTGGCCGTCGAGTGGGGTCCGTACGGGATCCAGGTCAACGGGCTGGTCCCGGGCCTGTTCCCCCACGACGACATGACCGCGGACATCAAGGGCAACCTCGCCCGCACGCACGACAAGGACCCGTGCCAGCCGGCCCTGCGGGTCGGCCGCCTGCGCGAGCTGGGGTGGGCCGCGACCTTCCTCGCCTCGCCGTACGCCCGGTTCGTGTCGGGGCACACCCTGGTGGTCGACGGCGCCAACTGGCAGCGCCGCGCCCTCACGAACCCGCCGGTGGTCACCGTCCGCGACCAGATGGGGAAGGGGCCCTTCGCGTCCTGAGCCCGGCCACCCCGGCGGCTGCTTCCGCTGGGCTCGCGATGAGCCGTTCGCACGGCGACGCGGTGCGTGGGGGCCGGCGGCTGACCCGGTCGACCCGCCGGCCGGTCAGGTCCGCTCGAACCAGTCCCGCGGGTTGCCGGCGAGCATCTGGTCGACCTGCTCCTGCGTCACGCCTCGCTCGAGCAGGGCCGGCACGACGTCCTCGTGGATGTGCAGGAAGTTCCAGTTGGGCAGGAAGACCAGCAGGTCGGGCTGGACCCAGTCGATGTAGCACGACGCGTCGTGGGCGAGGACCATGCGGTGGGCCCACCCGCGGCGGCACAGCTCGACCACGGTGGCGACCCGGTCCTCGAAGCCGAGGATCGGGTCGATGCCGAAGCGGTCCATGCCCAGGAGGAAGCCCTCCTCGGCGAGTCCGGCGAGCAGGTCGACGTCGGTGGAGTCGCCGACGTGCGCGAGCTGGACGCGCCGGGGGTCGACGCCCTCGTCCCCCAGCACACGGCGCACCTCGGCCATCGTGTTCCCGGCCGGACGGTTGTGCACCATGATCGGTGCCCCCGTCTCCGCGTGGGCCCGCGCCACCGCCCGCATGACCCGCTCGACGCCGGGCGTGAGGCCGTGGTGGTCGATGGCGCACTTGAAGAAGGCGGCCTTGATGGCGGTGCCCTGGATGCCGTCGCGGATGTCGCGCACGAACAGGTCGACCATCGGCTCGGGCAGGTCGGGCAGGGCGCCGGGACCGCGCTCCGCGAAGAAGCCGGGAACGTCCGCGTACGTGTACACCCCGGTGGCGGCCACGATGTTGAGGCCCGGGACCGCCTCGTTGACCCGGGCCACCCGGCGGATGTCGCGGCCGAGGCCGTCGACGGTGGGGTCGACGATGGTGCGGACGCCGACGGCGCTGAGCGCCGTCAGCTTCTCGATCGCATCCGCGATCCGCGTCTCCTCGTCCCACTCGTCGGACCAGTTGGCCTGGCTGTCGGGCGTGAGGACGAAGACGTGCTCGTGCATGAGCGTCGTGCCCAGCTCGGCGGTGGGCACGGGGCCGCGAACGGTCTCGACCTCGGTGACGGTGGTCATCACTCCCCCTCTGTGTCGACCGGGCGCCCACACTGCCAGACGCGCCGCGCCCGGTGCCGCGGAAGGGTTGACGGCCAACGGCATTGTCCGTACGGTGGCTAACGCCGTTAGCCGACCTGCTCCTCACACCGGAGGCCGCCATGCCCGAGTCCCCCACCGACCCCACCACGCCGCACTACCGCGAGCCCGGCTGGTTCACCGGTCACGTGTTCAACCCCGCCATCGCCTTCCTGACCCGGCGCGGCATCAGCGTCTGGGGCAGCCGCGTCCTCGAGGTGCGGGGCCGGACCTCCGGCGAGCCCCGCCGCACGCCGGTCAACCTGCTCACGTTCGAGGACCGGCAGTATCTCGTCGCCCCGCGCGGCGAGACCCAGTGGGTCCGCAACGCCCGGGCCGCCGGCGGCCGCGTCGCCACGATCGTCGGCCATCGCCGCGAGGAGTGGGTCGCCCGCGAGCTGTCCGACAGCGACAAGGTCCCCGTGCTGCGGGCCTACCTGCGGCGGTGGAAGGCCGAGGTCGGCGTGTTCTTCGACGGCACGTCAGCCGACTCGAGCGACGACGAGCTGGCCGCCATCGCGCCCCGGCACCCCGTCTTCGTCCTCGAGCGGGCAGGCGACGCCGACACCGGCGACGACCCCGGCGCATGACCCGCCGCGACGCGCCGGCGTCGTCCCCGACGGCGATGGCGGGCGGTCGCCCGCGGACCCCGCGGCCCGTCCTGCCCGAGCGGCCGCCGCGGCTCGCCCGCGTCGTCGCCGCCGCCCGGACGGTGATCGACCGCGACGGCCTGGACGGGCTCACGATGCAGGCGGTCGCCGCCGAGCTGCGCATCAAGGCACCGTCGCTGTACAAGCACCTCAGCGGCAAGGCGGCCATCGAGGTCGAGCTCATCGTCGACGCACTGGCGGATCTCGGCGACGCCCTGCACGCGGCGGTCGCGGGCGCCCCACCCACGGCGAGGACCGCCCACCTGCTCGACGCGTACCGGCGCCTGGCCCTCGCCGCTCCCGACCTGTACCGCCTGGCCACCCGGGGCGAACTGCCGCGGGCCGACCTCCCGCCGGGGCTCGAGGCCTGGGCCGGCGAGCCGTTCCGCCTGGCGACGGGCGACCCCTACCGCGGGCAGGCGCTGTGGGCGTTCGCCCACGGGATGGTGGTGCTCGAGCTCGACCGGCGCTTCGCCGACGCGACCCGCCTCGACACCACCTGGGCCGAAGGCGCGGCGGCGTTCGCCTGACCGGGCAGACGGCCGCCCGAGGACGGCTCAGGTGAGGAGCAACCAGGCGCCGGTGGCGAGCGCCGCCAGGGTGGCGAGCCCGAACAGGGCCACCCACAGCGCACCCGGGACGAGCGTGAGCCGGGCGAGGATGTCGGCGTCGGTGGGCGCACCGGGCTGGTCCCGGCGCTGCGCCCGCAGCTCGGCCACCGGACGCACGGCCCCGATCAGCAGGAACCACGTGATGCCGTAGGCGAACGCGGCCTGGACGTCCTCGGGGGCGTACATCGAGATGCCCACGACCGCACCGCCCGTGACGACCAACGACAGCGCGCCGTAGAGGTTGCGCACCATGACGAGCATCGCCACCAACACCGCCGCCGCGGCCCACAGCATCACGGTCACCCGATCGACGGCCAGCAGCGCGACCCCCGCCAGGCCCACGACCGACGGGCTGACGTAGCCCGCGGCCGCCGTCACGATCATCCCGAAGCCCCGCGGGCGCCCGACCGACAGCGTCAGGCCCGACGTGTCGGAGTGGAGGCGGATGCCGGTCAGGCGCCGGCCGGTGGCGAGCGCGGCCACGGCGTGCCCGGCCTCGTGGGCGATCGTGACGACACCACGGGCCCACCGCCACACGCCGTCGACCACCACGGCGAGCGCAGCCGCCACCCCCGTGCCGAGCACGAGCCACGACGACGGGTCCACCTGTTCGACGGTGATGGCTCCCCAGGCCGCGGCGGACATCGGGACAGCCTGCCACGGACGCGCCGTGCCGCCGGGCACGGGCGGGTCCCGCCCCGGTGACGGACGACACCCCGCATCTGGGTCACCTGCCGACGATGCGCGACCGGGCCAGCGCCGCCATCACTCGGCGGTCGGCCCCGTGAACCGCGGGGCTCGCCTCTCCTGATGGGAGGCGAGCCCCTCGCGGCGTCGGGGCCGCCGAAGCCGTAGAACTCGTACGCCAGGGACGCGTCGAGGATGCCCGACTGCGCCCGGTACCAGTTGTTCAGCACCTGCTTCGTCCAGCGGATCGCCGAGGGTGCCCCTTCCGACAGCGTGACCGCCACCTCGAGAGCCCGGTCGTGCAGGACGTCGTCGTCGACGCACAGCGACACGAGGCCGATGCGCTCGGCCTCCTCCCCGGTCAGGGTGTCGCACGTGAGCAGGTAGTACTTGGCCTTGGCCATCCCGCACAGCAAGGGCCAGCAGACGGCGGCGTGGTCGCCGGCGGCGACGCCGAGACGCGTGTGCCCGTCGATGATCCGGGCCGTCCGCGCCACCACCGACACGTCGGCGAGGATGCCCGCCACCAGCCCGGCGCCGACGGCCGGACCGTGGATGGCCGACACGATGGGCTTGGCGCAGTTGATGACGTTGAAGACCAGGTCACGGGCCTCGCGCATGACCCGGGTCCGCACTGCGTAGTCGGACATCATGTCGTCCAGGAGCTCGAAGCTGCCCCCCGCCGAGAAGGCCCGGCCGGCACCCTGCAGGAGCGCGACGGCCACGTCGGGGTCGCGGTCGACGGTGAGCCACACGTCGGCCAGCTCGCGGTGCATGGCGTGGTCGACCGCGTTGAGGCCGGGGGCGTCGAGCGTGATCCGCAGCACCCCGTCGGCGGGCCGGTCGAACCGCAGGTGGGGGAAGGCGTCGGCGTAGCGGTCGGGCATGGTGGCTCCCTCGGCGGTCGGGACGGGGCGACATGCGTCACCGTTGACGCGGCCTGCGGCCTGCGTGTGCCACCGTAGGCGGGTGACAGGGACGGTCTTGCTGACGGGGGGCGCCGGCTACATCGGCAGCCACACCGCCGTAGAGCTGCTCGGCGCGGGGTGGGACGTCGTGGTCGTCGACGACTTCTCGAACAGCAGCCCCACCGCGCTGGCCCGGGTCGGCGAGATCGCCGCGGCGCAGCCGGCGGCGGGCACGCTGCGGTGGCACGCGCTCGACATCGGCGACACCGCGCCCCTGACCGAGGTGCTCGCCGACGGCGTCGACGCGGTGGTCCACCTCGCCGGGCTCAAGGCGGTGGGCGAGTCGGTGGCCGAGCCCGTGCGCTACTACACGGTGAACGTGGGGGGCACGGCCTCGCTGCTGCGCGCCATGGCGGCCGCCGATGTCCGGGACCTCGTGTTCTCGTCGTCGTGCACGGTCTACGGCGACCCGGCGAGCGTGCCGGTCGACGAGACCGCGCCCCGCAGCGCCACCAGCCCGTACGCCCGCACCAAGCTCATCATCGAGGACATGCTCAGCGACACGGCGGCCAGCGACGACCGCTGGCGCCTGCTGTCGCTGCGCTACTTCAACCCCGTCGGCGCCCACGCCAGCGGTCGCATCGGCGAGGACCCCGAGGGCATCCCGAACAACCTGATGCCCTACATCATGCAGGTGGCGACCGGCCGCCACCCGTTCGTGCGGGTCTTCGGCGACGACTACCCGACCCCCGACGGCACGGGCGTCCGCGACTACATCCACGTGGTCGACCTGGCCCTCGGCCACCTGGCCGCCCTCGAGACCGTGGGCAAGGTCGACGGCCACACGGCGGTGAACCTGGGCACGGGCACCGGATCGTCGGTGCTCGAGGTCATCGCCGCCGCGTCCCGCGCCGTCGGCCACGACATCCCCTACGAGGTCGTCGAGCGCCGGGCCGGCGACATCGCCGCCACCTGGGCCGACCCGCGCCGGGCCGGCGAGGTGCTCGGCTGGGAGGCCGTGCGCACCCTCGACGACATGGCCGCCGACCACTGGCGCTGGCAGTCGGCGAACCCACAGGGCTATCCGCCTCCACCCAGCTGACACGCGCGCCCGCCCGCCGGGCCCGCGATGCGCCTGGCATGCTGGCCCGGTGCGCCTCGTGCTCGTAGGGCCGCCCGGGTCCGGCAAGGGCACCCAGGGGCCCGTCCTCGCCGCCCACCTCGGGGTGCCCCACCTGTCGACGGGCGATCTCCTGCGCGCGCAGGTCGAGGCCGGGACCGACCTCGGCCACCGCGTCGGCGAGGTCATCGACCGAGGCGAGCTGGTGCCCGACGACCTGATGATCGCGGTGATGGCCGACGCGCTCGGGGACGGGGCGGCGGGCGGCTACGTGCTCGACGGCTTCCCCCGTACTGTCGCCCAGGCCGAGATGCTCGAGCGGGGCGACTCACCGCTGGCCGCGCCCGACCTGGCGATCCACCTCGCCATCCCCGACGCCGTCGTGCACGAGCGCCTCGCCCGGCGCGCCCGTGACGAGGGCCGCGCCGACGACGCCGACCCCGACGTCATCGATCGCCGGCTGCAGGTCTACCGCGACGAGATCGCGCCGCTCATCGACCACTACCGGGACCGTGGGGCGCTCGTGACCGTCGACGGCGACGCGCCTGCCGACGAGGTCAGCAAGCGGATGCTCGACGCGGTGGGCTCGCGTCGCTGAGGCTCGCCCCCGACCCGGCCGACGGTGGCGCGGGTCAGGGCAGTGGCGGTGGGCTGGCCACCCAGCGGTTGCGACCCCGGGTCTTGGCCTCGCGCATCGCCGTGTCGGCCCGCGTGAGGATCGCCTCGGGCTCCTCGCTGCGTCCCAGCTCGGTGACGCCGATGCTGCCGGTGATCGTCACCTCGCGGCCGTCGTCGAGCACGATCGGGGCCGACAGCGCGGCCAGCAGGCGGTCGGCGACGGCACCCACCGTGTCGGCGTCGGTGAGCCGCTCGCACAGCACGGCGAACTCGTCGCCGCCGAACCGGGCCACCAGGTCACCCGGCCGCAGTGCCCGGCCGATGCGGTCGCCCACCACCTGCAGCACGTGGTCTCCGGCGAGGTGCCCGACGTCGTCGTTGACCGGCTTGAAGTCGTCGAGGTCGATGAACAGCACCGCACCCTCGCCTTCGGCCAGCTTGGCGATCTCCTCGAGGCGGGCCACGAACGCCGGGCGGTTGGCCAGGCCGGTGAGCGTGTCGTGGGTGGCCGCGAACTCGAGGGCCCGGTGGCTGCGGTCCCACTGGAGCGTGAACTTGAGCAACCGGCCGGTGCGGTGGACCGCAGACCACGTGAACCTGGTCGGCACACCGTCGAGCGGGCGCCACATGACGAGCGCGGCCTCGGGGAAGGCCTGGCCGGGCAGGGTCACCGGGTGCACCCAGCACGAGGCGAGGCCGCGCGCCCGGGCGAGGCCGGCCAACGACGGCGGCAGGTCGCCGACGCAGTTGACCAGGACGTCTTCGCCGTCGGCGAGGGCCCGTGCCCACGGGGTGTTCTCGTCGGCGACGAGGAGGTCGACCGCGTCGCCGGCCGTGACGGTGAAGCGCTGGCCCTGCCACCCGTCGCCGATCGCCACCAGGCACGTGGGGATGGACTGCTTGAGCGAGGTCACCAGGTGGTCCAGCACCTCGCCCACCTCGGCGTGCTGGGCGATCGCCTCGAGGGCGTTGTCGAGCGCCTGCTCGTACCCGGCCCGGCGGGCGAAGACGAGGTGGTAGGGCAGGCCGGTCTGCGACTTGGTGGCGGCGATGATGTTGCAGGGGCTGAGGGTGCCGTCGCGGCACAGGAGGTCGGCCGTCTGCCCCACGCCACCGCGCGGGTAGGCCGTGTGGGGCGGCAGGTCGGCGAGGTCGACGAACGCCTCGAGGGCGTCGGCGAGCGAGTCGGGGGCGACGATGGTGTGCATCGGCTTGCCGACGAGCTCTTCGGGTCGCCAGCCGAGCAGCTCCTCGATCGACTGGCCCACCCAGCGGAACACGCCGTCGTCGTCGATGATGGCGAACGGGTTCACGGCGGTCTCCGCGATGGCGCGGTACATCGCCGGGGTGGGCTCCTCGCCCACCTCGAACTCGACCGGCTCCCCCGTGCCCTCGGATGGCGTCGCACCGTCCATGTGCTCGCTCACGATACGTCAGATCGCGACAGTGCAGAACCCCGGAACATCGTCGCAGGCTGGACTGGTCAGGCCGGGACGCGCGTCAGGACGTCGGGGCCGAGGTCGGCGAGCGTCCGCCGTCCGGAGAGCGCCATCGTGACGTCCAGCTCGCCGAGAAGGCAACGCAGGACGTGCTCGACGCCGGCCTGGCCCCCCAGCCCCAGCCCGTAGATGTACGGCCGCCCGTAGAGCACCGCGGCCGCCCCGAGGGACACGGCCTTGACGACGTCGGCGCCGGTGCGCACGCCCGAGTCGAGCAGCACCGGGACGACGCCGCCGACGACGTCGAGCACGCCCGGCAGCGCATCGAGCGACGCGATGGCGCCGTCGACCTGGCGGCCACCGTGGTTCGACACGACGAGACCGTCGACCCCTGCGTCGAGGGCGGCGCGGGCGTCGTCGGGGTGCAGGATGCCCTTGAGCACGATCGGGAGCGACGTCTGGTCCCGCAGCCAGGCGAGGTCGGTCCACGTCAGCGACGGGTTGCCGAACATGCCCGCCCAGCGGAACACCTTGTCGAAGTCCTGGGCCTCGGGCCCGAGCGGGGCGTTGAACGCCGGGTCGGTCAGGTAGTTGGCGATGCCGACGCTCTGCAGGAAGGGTAGGTAGGCGGTGTCGAGGTCGGTCGGTCGCCACCCCAGCACGAACGTGTCGAGCGTGACGACGAGGGCGGTGTAGCCGGCGGCCTCGGCCCGGCCGACCAGCGACGCCGCCACGTCCCGCTCGTTCGGCCAGTAGAGCTGGTACCAGCGCCGGCCGTCGCCCGACGCCTCGGCCACCGCTTCGATCGGGTGCGCGGCGGCCGTCGAGTGGATGAACACGAGCCCGAGCTCGGCGGCGGCCCGCGCCGAGGCCAGCTCGCCGTCGGGGTGCACGATCGTCTGCACCCCGACGGGCGCCAGCAGGACGGGTGCCGGCATCGACGCGCCCAGGACCGTGGTCGACTGGTCGCGCTCGCTGACGTCGCGCAGCATCCGGGGGACGATGCGCCAGCGTTCGAACGCGGCCCGGTTGGCCCGGGCGGTCGAGGTGCTGCCGGCGCTGCCGGCCACGTACCCGAAGGCCTGCGGGTCGAGCACCTCGCGGGCCGCGTCCTCGAGCCCGCTCAGGTCGGTCGTGAACGGCGGGCGCTGCCCGGTGGTGCCTGCCAGGTAGATCTCGTTCTGGTAGTTGGCGAACGGTGTGGCCATCCGGGCAGTCTGCACCGCGCGGGTGGGCGGCGACCGTGTCGGGCGGCCGCGGCCGGCAGCGGATCGGCGGCAGCCGTCAGGGGTGCTCGAGGGCGGGGCGGTCCCAATCGGCGAGGTCGGCCGCGGCGACGTAGGTGCGCTGCAGGAAGTCGGCCAGCATCGCGTCGGGATCGTCCGCGGCCCGCACCGCCGTGTACGGGAGCACGAACTCGCCCAGCTCGGCGTCGTACTCGGCCCCCGCCGGCAGGTCGTCCCAGTCGGGGAAGCCCGGCGGCTCGGGGTAGGCGTACGAGTAGAAGATGCCCTCGTCGATGCCCCCGGGCCAGTAGCCGGCGCTGCTCACCTCGTGCGAGTAGGCCTCGAGCATCACGTGGGGACCGCAGTTGGGGGCGCCACCCGGGTGGGGCGGTGCGGTGCGCCCCGAGAAGCGCGTCACTGCGTGGTCGAACCCGCCCCAGAAGAAGTGGACGGGGCTGCACTTGCCCACGAACCCGGCGCGGAAGCCGTGGAACACCCGGTCGAAGTCGATCAGCGCGCGGTGGAACGCCTCGACGGCGGCGGCGTCGTAGCTGGCGTGATCGTGGTCGTCGGTGAACGGGATGGCGCCGGGGATCTCGACCGGCATCGTCCAGATCGGCGTGGCCAGGCCCAGCTCGTCGAGCCGGGCGACGACCTCGGCGTGGAAGTCGGCGACCGACCGGGGCTCGAGCGCCACCTCGGCCACGACCCCGTCGGCGCGGCCGATGCGCAGGCGGTGGGCGACGAGGTCGAAGTCGATCTGGAAGGCGCCGCCCGCTCCGCCCGGCATCACGCCGGTGGTCATCCCGCGATCGGTGACGAGGAACGTGACGTTCCACCAGTGGTTGACCAGCGGCGTGCGGGCGAGTTTGACCTTGCCCACGACCTGGGTCCAGAGGTGCAGGGTGTCGCGGGTGTCCTGCCAGTCGGCTCTGCGGAGCGACGGCCAGGCGGGGAGAGCCTCGGGCATGCCCCTCAGGATGCCGCGGCGAGGGCGGTTCGATCAGATTCACCGTTGCGATCCGGACTGCTCGACCGTTGCGATCTCGGCGGCTCCGCCGCCGAAGGTCAAACGATGCTGCGTCTCCGCTCGTGGCGCCTCCGGCGCCGGGCCGCTGGGCCCTATGCGGGGGCGGTCGTGCCGCCGAGGGGGATCGGGTCCATCCCGAGCTTGCGGTGGTCCCACGAGCGCACCCGGTCGACGTCGACCCGCACCGCCACGCGCTTGTGCAGCATGAACTCGACCAGGGGCTTCGCCTCGTCGGTGTACGGGCCGGTGTAGCGCTCCCAGACGTTGACGCCGACGGCCCACAGGGCCTCGGGGTCCTCGACGATCGTGGCCCGTCCCTCGAGCGAGACGCCGCGCAGCGTGTCGTACGTGAGGCCGTCCTCGATCATGCAGGTGATGCGGTCGTCGCGGCGCAGGTTGACGGCCTTCTGCGACCGGCTCTTGGTCTCGAACCAGATCTGGCCGTCGATCACGCCGTACCACATGGCCACGAGGTGCGGCGTGCCGGCGGGGCCCACCGTGGCCATCGTGGCGGTGCGGCTGGCCTCGACGAAGGCCGCGACCTCGTCGTCGGTCATGGTGATCTGCGCCCGCTGGTTCGTGCCCATGCGTCCGCCTCCTCGCCCTCGCTCGTGGTGGAAGAACGCGTTCTTGTCTACTCGCGGGAAGCGGCGACCGCGCGGTCGACGCCGTTCGCCAGCAACGCGAACGTCTCGTCCATCATCGGGTCGAGGCGGTCGAGGTCGGCGCCCTCGGCGAGCCAGCGATTGATCGTCGCCCACAGGGCGGAGGTGACCATGCCCGTGACCACGTGGGCGACGAGCGTGTCGGGCGCCACCCCGAGCCGGGCGGCGATCGCGCCCACCATCTCGGCCTCCTCCTCGTAGAAGTGCTCGCGGGCGAGGTGGCGGAGGCTGGGGGTGGTCAGCATGACCTGGAACTCACGCTTGACCCGGGGATCCTGGAGCTGGGCGTCGAGCTCGCAGCGCAGGACCTCGCGCATGGCCTGCATCAGGCTCTCGTCTGACGGCCGGGCGAGAAGCAGCGGACCGAGCAGGGTGTGCTTGGTGTCGCTGCGGGCCATGATCAGGTCGAGCTTCGACTCGAAGTAGCGGAAGAAGGTGCGGGGCGACACCTCGGCGGCCGCGGCGATGTCCTCGACCGTGGTGGCGTCGTAGCCCTTGACCTCGAACAGGTCGAGCGCCGCGTCCATGATCGCCTCGCGCGTGCGCGCCTTCTTGCGCTCACGCAGGCTCTCGGCTGCATCGACGACCTTCTTCACGCTCAGAGTATGCCCCGTCCTGTCATCTGACAGCTGGTTGCCTGTTGGCCTGGTCATGCCACATGTCACGTTATAGGTGTTTGGCAGGGTATTGACAAGTGGCAGTGTGATGACAGAACCTGGCGGACATGACTTCACTCCTCTACCGGCTCGGCCGCGCCGCGGTCCGCCGACGCCGCCTCGTCCTGCTCGCCTGGGCCGTGCTCGCCGTCGCCGTGCTCGGCGTGGCCTCGGCCCGGGGAGGGGAGACCTCCGACGCCTTCGACATCCCCGGCGTCGAGTCGCAGCAGGCGCTACGACACGCTCGAGGCCGACTTCCCCGCGGCGGCCGGCACGTCGGCCCAGCTCGTGTTCGAGGCCGACTCTGGCACGACGCTGGCCGACCCCGCGGCCGCGACCGCGGTCGACGCCGCGGTCGACGACGTCGCCGACCAGCCCCACGTGGGCGAGGTCGGGGAGCTGCAGACCAGCCCCGACGACCCCCGCATCGGGTACGTCGACGTCCAGTACGACCGCCCCTCCGAGGGCATCCGCGAGGACGCCTTCGCCCGCCTCGAGGCCACCCAGGAGGCGGCCGACGCCACCGGCGCCGTGCGCCTGGAGCTGGGCGGCGACCTGCCCAGCGAGGCGGTGCAGGAAGAGCCCGGCGGCCAGGAGATCATCGGCATCCTCGTCGCCGTCGTCGTGCTGCTCGTGGCGTTCGGATCGGTGATCGCCATGGGCCTGCCCATCGGGACCGCCCTCGTCGGCCTCGCCACCAGCATCGGGCTCATCACCCTGATCGCCTCGTTCGTCGACGTGAACTCGATCTCACCGGTGCTCGCCGCCATGATCGGCCTCGGCGTGGGCATCGACTACGCCCTGTTCATCGTCACCCGGCACCGCGAGAACCTGCGGGCGGGCATGACGGTCGAGGAGGCGGCCGGGCGGGCCATCGCCACGTCGGGCGCAGCCGTGCTGTTCGCCGGCGCCACCGTGGTCATCGCCATCTGCGGCCTCGCCATCGCCGGCATCCCGGCCGTCACCGTGATGGGCCTCATGGCCGCCCTCACCGTGGCCGTGATGGTGGCCATCGCGCTCACGCTCCTGCCCGCGCTGCTCGGGTTCGCCGGGCACCGCATCGACGCCATCCGCGTGCCCGGCCTGCGGGCCGGCACCGCGGTCCCCGGCCGTGAGGCGATGTGGCACCGCTGGGGCCGGCAGGTGTCGGCCCACCCCTGGCGTTACCTGGTCGGGGGCGTCCTCGCGCTCGGCCTGCTCGCCGCGCCCGCCTTCTCCATGCGGCTCGGGATGACCGACAACGGCGCCAGCCCCTCGTCCCTCACCACCCGCCAGGCCTACGACCTGCTGGCCGACGGGTTCGGGCCCGGGTTCAACGGACCCCTCGTGCTGGCCGCCGACCTCGGCGACGCCACCGTCGACGACCTGCAGCCGCTGACCGAGGCGATCGCCGCCGACCCCGGCGTGCAGACCGTGGCGCCGGTCGTCCCCAACGAGGACGGCACGGCCGCGGTGCTCCGGGTCATCCCCACGACGGCCCCCCAGGACGAGCTCACCAGCGACCTCGTCCACCACCTCCGCCAGGACGTCATCCCCGAGGCGACCGCCGGCACCGGGGCCGAGGTCTACGTCGGCGGGCAGACCGCCACGTTCATCGACATGTCCGACAAGGTGGCCGATCGGCTGCCCTGGTTCGTCGGCGCCGTGATCGTGCTGTCGGTGGTGCTGCTGATGATGGTGTTCCGGTCCGTGGCCGTGCCGCTGAAGGCGGCGGCGATGAACCTGCTGTCGATCGGCGCCGCCTACGGCGTGATCGTGGCGGTGTTCCAGTGGGGCTGGCTGAAGGGCCTGGTCGGCGTCGAGGAGACCGTGCCGATCGTGTCGTTCATGCCGATGATGCTCTTCGCCATCCTCTTCGGCCTGAGCATGGACTACGAGGTCTTCCTGCTGACCCGGGTGCGTGAGGAGTACCTGCACCGGCGGGACAACACCACGGCCGTGATCGAGGGCATCTCGGCCACCGCCCGGGTCATCACGTCGGCGGCGCTCATCATGATCAGCGTGTTCGCCGCCTTCGTCCTGGGCGACGACCCCATGATCAAGATGTTCGGCCTCGGGCTCGCCACCGCCGTGCTCATCGACGCCACGATCGTCCGCGTCGTGCTCGTGCCCGCGACCATGCGGCTGCTCGGCGACTGGAACTGGTGGCTGCCGGGCTGGCTCGACCGCCTGCTGCCCAACCTCGACGTCGAGGGCGGCGTGGGCCTGCCCGAGCCCGAGCTCGAGCCGGGCCGGGGCCCCGCCCGGACACCCGATGTCACGCCCGAGCCGGCCCTGACGTCGTAGCGGTCACGGGTCGCCCGGGGACCGCTCCCCCAGCTCCCCGGGCGACCCCGAGGTCTTTCCACAGCTGTTTCCCCGCGGGATCGGTCGCCAGAGCGCCCGATACCGCGGGGAAATCGCGTTCGGGACCGGGGCGGTCAGGCCTCGGTGTCGTCGTCGGGGTCGTCGCCCGGCATGGCCAGCAGGCCGCCGGCGGCGGCGAGGGCCGTGGCCAGCCCGGCCGCCCGGTCGACGACCTGGGCCACGGCGATCTCGGCGGCGCCCGGCAGGGGCGACGGCGGCTCACCCAACGAGCGCAGCAGCGCGGTCGGGTCATTGGCGGGCGTGATCGGACGGACCTCGGCGAGCGGCGGCACCGGCCGCCACAGGTCGACGGGCTTGGTCTGCTTCGACTTGGCGTTCTGCCGGCGGCGGCGGCGCGACGAGCCCTTCTTCTGCTGGTTCTGATCGGCCATCAGCGACCCACCTCTTTCACGATGCGTCCTCGGTGAGCAGCGACTCGGGTCGGATGCCGAGCGCCACCCGCAGCTGGTTGGCGTCGAGGTCGGCCAGCGAGCTCGACTTCGGCAGCACCAGGTCGGCGATGTGGCGCTTGCCGGCCACGACCTCTTCCACGCGCTCGTCGACCGTGCCCGGGCACACCAGGCGGTGCGACACGACGGTGCGGGTCTGCCCGATGCGCCAGGCGCGGTCGCGGGCCTGGTCCTCGACCGCGGGGTTCCACCACCGGTCGTACAGCACGACGTGGCTGGCGGCGGTCAGGTTGAGCCCGGTGCCGCCGGCCTTGAGCGAGAGCACCAGAGCGCCCGGCCCCTCGCCGTTCTGGAAGTCTGCGACGAGCTTGTCGCGGGCGCCGCGGGCCAGGCCGCCGTGGTAGCAGGCGATGGGCACGCCGGTGACCGAGGTGAGGTGGTCGGCCAGCCGCTTGCCCCACTCGGCGAAGTGGGTGAAGACGAGGATGCGCTCGCCGGCGGCGAAGACCGACTCGACGATCTCCTCGAGCCGGGCCAACTTGCCGGACCGGTCGGCCAGGGGCCGGCCGTCGTCCTCGTAGGCCGCGGGGTGGTTGCAGATCTGCTTGAGCGCGGTGATGGCCGCCAGGATCGCCCCCTGCCGCGGCTCGCCCGCCTCGTCGGCGTTGCTGGTCACCAGCCGGTCGAGCACGGCCTGGTACAGGCCGATCTGCTCGTTGGTCATGCTGCAGTGGTCGAGCTCGTCGATGCGGTCGGGCAGCTCGGCCGCCACCTCGGGCTCGGACTTGGTGCGGCGGAACACGAGCAGGCCGTTGAGGGCCCGCAGCGCCTGCTCGCCCTCGCCCGAGAGCTGTGAGATGAACGCGGGCCGGGCGCCGACCAGGCCGGGGTTCACGAAGTCGAGGATGGCCCACAGGTCGCCGAGGCCGTTCTCGACCGGCGTGCCGGTGAGCGCCAGCCGCATGCGGGCGTTCAGCCGCCGCAGCTGCTGCGCGGTCTCGTTGGCCGGGTTCTTGACCGCCTGGGCCTCGTCGAGGACGACCCGGTCCCAGGCGACGCCCGACAGCGCCTCGATGTCGCGGACGGCCGTGCCGTACGTGGTGATGACGATGTCGGCTCGGCCGATGGCCCGCTCGAGCGCGCCGGCCGACGCCCGCGCCGTGCCGTGGTGCACGATCACCTTGAGGTCGGGCGTGAATCGCTGCGCCTCCGCCGCCCAGTTGCCGACGACAGCGGGCGGGGCGACCACGAGGGCGGTGCCGTCGCCCATCGTGCGCCGGATGTGGGCGAGCACGGTCGGGGTCTTGCCGAGGCCCATGTCGAGGGCCAGGCAGCCGCCCAGCTCGACGGCATCGAGGAAGCCGAGCCACGCGAGGGCCTCGGCCTGGTACGAGCGAAGCTGGCCGCGGAAGCCCTCGGGCCGGGTGACGGGGTCGGTGGGGACGTCCTGGGCCCGCGACAGCAGGTCGGTGGCCCAGCCGGCGCCCTCGACCGTCAGACCGCCCGCCAGCGGCGACCCCTCGAGGCCCACGGCATGGCGCAGGATCTCGGCCCCGCTCATGCGGGTCTGGTCGGCCCGCTCGGCCAGGGCGGCCGCCGCCTCCTTCAGGTCGGCCCGGTCGAGCTCGACCCACCGTCCCCGTGAGCGGATCAGGGGCCGGGCCTCGGCCGCCAGGCGGGAGATGTCGGCCGCGGTCAGCTCGACGTCGTCGAACACCGCCGACCAGCGCACGTCGGAGAGCTGGTGGGCGCCGACGACCGTGTCGGCCGACGGCGTGGTGAACAGGCGCAGGGTGGGTGACGGCGACCGCCGCGACAGGGCGGGCACCTTCACGTCGAAGCCTGCGGCCTCGAGCGTGGCGCCCGTGACCGTCATCAGCTCCCACGCCTCGTCCTGCTTCAGGTACACCTGGCCCCGGCGCTGGCCACCCGCCCGCAGCAGCACCGTGTAGAGGCGCTCGAGGCGGGCCAGGTCGTCAGCCATCGGCTTGGTCGACCGGCTGTCGGTGAGGGCGAGCTCGATCGGCAGCAGGCCACCCTCGGCGCCGCGCCCGAGCACCGAGAGGTACCAGGCGCCGCTCGAGTCGGGGGGATCGAGCTGCACGACCAGCCGCGAGCGCCCGGCGCCGGTGACGGGCTTGACCCAGCGCTCGAGCCGCTTCGACACCTCGAGCCCGGCGGCGACGGGAGCGACGAAGCCGGAACCGTCGAGGCGGCGTGATCACGGCCTCGCCCACGTCGGCCCCGGTGCGGACGACCGGAGGCGGCGCGGGCATCACGACGCGGCCGGCGGCGTCGGAGGCGATGGCGTCGACGACCGCCCGGACCACCTCGAGCACGACCGCCTTGGCGTCGGCCCGCGACATGGCGACCACCGGGCCGGGCATCGCCCCCGCCAGCTCCTCGACCGCGGCGTGGTCGACGTCGGCGGGGATCCAGCGGACGTGGAGGTCGAGCGTGCGGCCGTCGGACCGGCGGCTGCTGCGCAGGGCGGGCACGATGGCCCCGCGGGCCACCATCCGCACCGCGTACACGGCCACCCGGCCCAGCCAGGTCACGCTGGACCCGACGCCGTCGCCGCCGAGACCGCCCCCGACGGCGACCAGCCAGCCGAGGGCGTCGGCCACAGGGATCGACAGCGCGGCCGCCCGGTCGCCCGTGGGCAGCGGGACCCCCCGGTGCTGGTTCCACCCCACGGCGGGGCCGCCGATGCCTTCGAGGCGGTCGGACAGGCCGTCGTGGGACGCCGGCACCGTGTCGGGACCCCCGGCCCACACCACGACCTCGTTGGCCGACCAGGACGCCTGCAGGCGCACCTCGCCGACGGGGTCGGGCGCCACGAGCACGGCGTCGGCGGCGTCGGACGCCCCGGTCAGGCGGTCGTAGGCCAGCTCGAGGCGCTCGAGCTCGGCCTCGAGGTCGGAGACGACCTGGTCGCGCTCGGGGCCCGACAGGTCGCGGACGGCGTCGAGGTTCTCCTCGGTGTCGTCGAGCATGCGCTCGAGGGCCCGTCGCCAGCCGGGCGCGTCGGCTTCCAGCAGGGCGAGCTGCTCGTTTGTGGCGATGCCGTCGACCGCCGCCCAGGCGGCCGATTCCGTCGCTCGCGTGGCCTCATCCATACGTCAATCCGGCGCTCCTCCGCGCCGCACCCCCGCCGTCAGGGAGACCCGGGGGAATGCGGTCCAGCACAGGCGTCGTGAAACACACCCGGGGAGGGTTGTTCCACCGCGCTGGGCGGGACTCCAGACCTCACCAGCATAGGGCGCGACGTCGCGAGAGGCACGGATCGGGCCTGCCCGTCCTGGCGGACGCCCCTCGGGGTGGCGGGCCGCGGGGGGTGGTCCGCTACGATGAGCCGTCCCGTACGGGGGTGTAGCTCAGCTGGCTAGAGCGCTTCGGTCGCATCGAAGAGGCCGTGGGTTCGAATCCCATCACCTCCACTTCTTGGTCCCGGACGGTTCTCCGCCGTCCGGGATTGTTCGTCTGAGCAGGGCTCACGGTCCCGGGTCGTCTCGGGTCTGATCCGGCGCAGCAATGCGGTTGCTCCCGGTGCAGTCCGAGGTCGTCCGCCCGTGGCCGGCCGACCCGTCTTCGGGACGCAGCGCTCATCGCCGCGCTTGTTCACAGGCGTGCGCCAGATCCGGGCAGGTGTCGTACGTTGCCCCCGTGGACGATCAGGGGCGGCTGTGGCCTGCCGTGATGGCGGTCGGGGCTGGCCGGTGCTTCGTGGCCGACGACGTGGTGCCGGTGGTGGCCGAGATCGACACCGCGGACGGTCGGGTGGTCGAGTTGTTCAGCTGGACGCTGTCGCCGCCGCGTCGTCACCTGCCGACGACCACCGCCGC
>CAWJFG010000026.1:0-356132 GCA_963842015.1 uncultured Acidimicrobiales bacterium
GGGTGCTCGTCTCGGCGTCGGCCGTCGGGTTCTACGGAAGCCGGGGCGACGAGGTGCTGACCGAGCAGAGCCCGGCGGGGGACGACTTCGTCGCTGAGCTGGTCGAGGCCTGGGAGGCGGCGGCGCGGCCGGCGTCGACGCGGGCATCCGCACCGTGTTCCTGCGAACGGCGCCGGTGCTGTCGGGAAGGGAGGGATCCTGCCCCGCATGGCGCTGCCGTTCCGGCTCTACGTCGGGGGCCGCATCGGGTCGGGCCTGCAGCGGATGAGCCGGGTGTCGCTCGAGGACGTGGTCGGCATCGTGCGGTTCGTCATCGGCCGCGACGACATCCGCGGCCCGGTCAACGCCGTCGCCCCCGAGCCCGTGACCAATGCCGACATGACCGCGGCGCTCGGGCGTGCGCTCCACCGCCCGACGCTCCTCCCCGTTCCTCCGGTGGCCCTGCGGCTGGCGCTCGGGAGCGGTCGCACCGACTCGCTCCTGCTCGCCAGCCAGCGGGTGACGCCGGCGGTCCTGACCGAGGCGGGCTACGCCTTCGTCCACCCGAACGTCGACGACGCCCTCGCCGCGGCGTTCGGCGGGGAGACATGACGGGCGAGCCCGGCCGAACCGCCGCGTCCGGGGCCGCCGCGGGCCACCCCGGCATCGCGGCGTTCGACTTCGACGGCACCCTCGCCCGGCGCGACACGCTCGTGCCGTTCCTGCGGCACGCCTGCGGGACCGCCCGGGTGATGGCCGCCACCGCCCGCGCCGCGCTGCGGGCCCGCGACCGCGACACCCTCAAGGTCGGGGCGATCGGGCACCTGTTCCGGGGGCGGACCGTGGCCGAGGTCGACACCCTCGGGCGCGCGTACGTGCCGATGCTCGTCGAGCTCCTCCGCCCCGAGATGGTCGAGCGCGTCCGCTGGCACCGCGCCGAGGGCCACGCGGTCGTGATCGTGTCCGCGTCGCTCGGCGTGTACCTCCGCCCGCTCGCCGACCGGCTCGGGCTCGACGCCGCGCTGGCCGTCGAGCTGGTGACGGGCGCCGACGGCGTGCTGACCGGGGCGGTCGTCGGCGACCTGAACACCCGCGGCCCCGAGAAGGTGGCGCGGCTGCGGGCCTGGGCGGCCCAGCGGTTCGGGGTGGACGTCCCGTTCGAGCTGTGGGCCTACGGTGACTCGGCGGGTGACGAGGAGCTGCTCGCGCTCGCCGATCACCCGACGTGGGTCGGCCGGCGAGCGGGCCGTCAGGGGTAGCTGGTGTCCTGGAAGGCTGGCCGGCGATGTCGCGACACGATCAGCCTTCCACGACACGAGCCCGGGCGAACCCGCTGCGGATCTCGGCGGAGGGCCGGCGGCTGATCGCCAGCGCCACGGGCACGCCCCCGATGGCGAGGAGGCCGAGCATCACCCGGGCGATCGCTCCCAGCGTGCCGGGCCCCGCGTCGGCGGCGGTCGAGGCGTCGCGGCCGGCCGGCCCCGTGCCCGTGGCCCCTGCTTCGCCGCTCCCGCTGTCGGTGATCCCGTTGGTCAGCGCGGTGGTCTGGTAGATCAGCGCCGCGTCGGGCGGCACGGCCGGCCCGGCGAGCGCACCGAGCGACGGTTGGCCGGCGCCGCCACCGCCCGTCCCGGCCTGCGCTCCCCCGCCACCGCCCGCCGCGCCGCCGTGGCCAGGGACCGTGATGCGCGTCGTGAGGAACATCGGCCGCCCGGACGGGGTGATGCAGACGCCCGACACGATGTGGCGCCCGGGCCGGATGGAGGTCGGCACGGTGACCTGGGCGCGCGCCACCCCGTCGGCGCCCACGACGGGGGCGCCGAGCAGCCAGAGGTCGATGCCGAGGAGGGCAATCGTCCCGGGCCGGCACGTCGCGAGCGTGACGGTCACCACCTGCCCCGGATCGGGCGTGGGATCGTCGACGGTGATGGTGTTGGGTGCGGGCGGGTAGGTCTGCGCGCCCGTGCCGCCGGCGCAGACGAGCAGCACGGCGACACCGGCCCCCAGCGCCGCGACGACACGCTTGGTCATTCCATTCCCCTCTCACGCCGCCCCAGCTCGGCGTCCCCCCGGTACCCCACGCGGGGCAACGCTTGGGGTCTACCACACGTCGAGCTGTTGACGCCGCGTCAACGAAGCACGCCCCGTGCGGATGGGGTGCCGACGAGTGCGCGTCGACGGGTGGGGACGGTCAGTCCCGGGGCGCCGAGACGGCCACGTGTCGGTCGCGGTCGAGGGTGCCGCTCCATGTGGCCACGTTGCCGTCGACGTCGGCCTCGCGGCTGGCGGCGGTGCCGCCGACGACCTCGACCGTGACGGTGGCCTCGTCGGGCTTGGCGAAGGGCTGGACCGGGATGTCGAGGACGTACCGGCGGCCCTCGATGGTCCCGGAGAGGTCGACCTCGATGTCGACGGCGGCGCCCGCGGGGATGTCCACGAACGTCGAATACACGTTGCGCCCCAGCTCGACCTCGGCCTGGAGGGCTGCCGGCTGGCCCCCGATGCGCGCGGCCTCGAGCGCGAACGGGCTGTAGATCGACACGAACGAGCGGTTGGTGCCGCGCGGCAGGTCGACCGCGTTGCCCAGCACGTAGTCGGGGTAGCCCTCGGCCGGTGCCTGGTTCTCGAGCGTGAGCCGCAGCGTGCTCTGGAGCTGCCCGGTCTCGGGATCCCACCGCACCGAGTACTGCTCGCGGCGCTGGAGGAACAGGTCGGCCTTGTTCCCCGCGGCGTTGGTCGTCGTGACCAGCAGCGAGTCCTCGCCCGCGTCCGGCGCCGGCAGGTACCCCGTGACCCCGAAGGTGGAGAGGACGGCGAAGGCCCCGGGGTCGATCGGGGCGAACATGACGTGGCCGCCGTCGGCGACCGGGTCGAGCGCTCGGCTGAGGCTGCGGGGGCCCGGCAGATCGGCGGCGGTGAGGCGCCGGAACGTCGTGCGCGCCACCTCGTCGAGCACCTCGAGTCGCTGCTCGTTGTCGTCCTCGTACTCGGAGTACTGCCCGCTGAGGAGGAACTCCTCGGCGTTGTCCGCGGTGAGCGGCTCGTCCCGGCCGGGCACCTGGACGGGCTCGTCGACCAGGCGCATGACCGCAGCCAACCCGGCGGGATCGACGCTGATGACCCCGTTGACGGGCTGACCTCCGGACTGCTGGTAGAGCTCGTTGGCGGCGACGGCGAACGACGGGAAGTCGGGGGTCATGGTGAGGTTGCGCCACGTGTTGGCGATGTCGAAGCGGGCGTAGCGGCTGACCATGTCGGCGGGCCCGCTCAACGTGCGGCCCGAGCCCGCGTCCTCGAGCTCGGAGACGCGACCGAATACGGGCATCGAGAGCTGCCCGTTGTCGACGACCAGCTCGGCGTAGTTGCCGGGGAACCCGATGCGGCCCCGCGCCTCGACGGGGGTCGTGAAGAACACGAGGTAGCGCTGAGGGCCGTCGGCCCCCAGGAGCCTCGGCGCGATGGACACGACGCCCTGGGCGATCTCGGCGTCGGGGAGGGCGCCGTCGACCTGCTCCTCGAGGCGGTCGATGCGCGACGTCACCAGCGAGAGGAGCCAGGGCGACCGCACGCCGTCGACCTCGGCCTGCATCGACTGCAACGCGTGGAGGACCCGGGCCAGCGGGCCCTCCATGTCGGCGACCACCTGGGGGTCGAGGCGTCCGTCGGTGAAGTGGAGCGCGTCGACGTCGGCGGACGACGCCGCCAGCGACGACACCTCGGCCACGTCGCCGGCCTGCGCCGCCAGGGTGCCGACGGCGTCGAGGTTGGGCCCGATGATGGGCAGCGACCGCGCCGGCGAGACGAACCAGCCCGTCAGCGTGGTCTCGGCGGAGGTGAGCGACCGGGCGGCGGCGTCGAGCTGCTCGGCCGCCAGCTCGTCGTCCACGTCGCGGGCGGCGGCGATGCCGTCGTCGATGCCCCGGACCCCGGCGGCCAGGTCCTTCTGCACCGACAGCAGGCCGAGGGCCGCGCCGACGAGCATCAGCCCGATCACGCTGCCGCCGATCGCGGCGATGCGCCGGGCCCGGTGCCGCACGCGGCGGCTGGCGTGCTGGTAGCCCGAGACCATGGCGGGGACGATGGCGACGAACGTGATGACGGCGGTCAGGCCGTGGAAGCCGAGCGGCCCGGCCCGCAGCAGGGCGATGCCGCCGAGGCCCGACACGAGGGCGCCGCGGGCGCGGCTGCGCGTGTTGCGGAGCACCGACACGAAGGCGATGACGATGGCCACGCCGGCGCAGGCCATGGCCACCCCGTCGCCCGCCAGCAGGGCGCCCGCACCCGCCGGCAGGAACCACGTCCACCGCCGGGCCGTCGCCCCGAGCGACGCGAGCGCCGCCACGAGCGCCGCGCTCCAGAACATGTCGGTCGTGTCGAGCCCGGTGGGCCGGGCGTTGGTCAGGACCGCGGCCGCGACCGCCGTGCCGGCGATGGTGACCCCGTAGGCCACCGTGCGCGACTGGCGCGTCGCGAAGATCTCGGGCCGGCGCAGGGCGATCGACATGGAACCCGGGAATCTAGGCGACGGCCTCACTGCGTGAGCCATCCGCGCCGTGCGCGAACGGCGACGGCGCGGGGTCAATACGCCCCGGCGGCGCGCACCACCGCCGAGAAGGTCTTGGCCATGATCGTGAGGTCCATCGTGGGCGACCAGTGGTGGACGTAGTAGAGGTCGAGGCGCACCGCCTCGTCCCAGGGCAGGTCCGACCGGCCGCTCACCTGCCAGAGGCCCGTGATGCCGGGCTTGACCAGCAACCGGCGCGTGACGTGGTGCTCGTAGCGCTCGACCTCGGCCGGCAGCGGCGGCCGCGGCCCGACCATCGACATCTCACCCCGGACGACGTTGATGATCTGGGGCAGCTCGTCGAGCGAGTAGCGGCGCAGCACCCGGCCGGTGCGGGTGACCCGCGGGTCGGCCCGCATCTTGAACAGGAGCCCGTCGGCCTCGTTGCGGTCCTCGAGGTCGGCCAGCAGGCGGTCGGCGTCGACCACCATGGTGCGGAACTTGACCATGCTGAACCGACGGCCGTCGCGGCCGACGCGGGTCTGCCTGAAGAACACCGGGCCCGGGGTGTCGATGCGGACGGCCGCCGCGATCACGACGAACACCGGGGCGAGCACCAACAGGGCCAGCGCGGCTCCGACGCGGTCGAACAGCTCCTTGGCCGCCCGCTGCGGGCCGGTCAGGGTCGGCTCGGCCACATGGAGGAGGGGCAGGCCGGCGACGTCGCGCACGACCGTCCGGGGACCCGCCACGTCGGCGATCGCGGGGGCGACGAGCACGGTGACGTCGGTGCCGGCCAGCTCGCCGAGGAGGGCGGGCAGCTCGCCCGGCTGCGACTCGGTGGTGACGGCGACCGCGTCCGCGTGGCAGACGGCGACCGCCCCCGCCACGTCGGAGGGCGCCCCCACGATCGGCACGGACGCCGACCCGATGAGCAGCTCGGGCCGTTCGGTGGCGACGCACACCCCGACCACGAGGAAGCCCGACCACTCCGACCGGACGAGGTGCTGGCCGACCTCGACCACCGACCGCGCGGTACCGACCAGCAGCAGGCGCTGGACGTAGCGTCCCCGCCTCCGCTGCCGGTGCAGCCACACGCGCAGCACGAACCGGGTGAGCAGCGTGAGGACCAGCGCCACCGGGATCAGCACGCCGACGTAGCCGCGGGCGATCACCAGCCGGCCGAGGAAGTGGGCGAGCGCGACCACGGCGAGGAAGTGCACGCCCCCGTTGAGGACCCGCCGGTACTCGTCGGAGCCGACGCCGAGGATCAGCCGGTCGTAGCAGCCGGCCAGCGCCAGGACAGCCAGCCACACGGGCACGGCGAACACCGCCACGAGCACGTACGGCACGTTGGGGCCCGGGAGGAGCGCGGCCGACACGCCGAACCGCAGCAGGTGGGCGATGACGAGCGACACGGTGATGGCCGCGGCGTCGGCCGCCACGTAGGTGGCGCGCGGCGGGACGTTGGCCTGCTCGCCGCCGGGCCCGCGGCGCCAGGGTGCGGGACGCGCCGCCATCGCGACATCCGCCGGACCGGACGCCGCCTGCGTCCGCCGGGTCTCGGCTACCCCCATCCCAGACACGCGTGTTCGAGCATAGACCCGCGCCGATGACCCCGGCCGGGGCGCGCGGGCTGCGCCCGTCACGCCCGGTCGGGCCCGACCTCACTTGGGCTGCATGCGGACGCCACCGTCCACGCGGATGACCTCAGCGTTCATGTAGCTGTTGGCGAGCAGCTCGACCGCCATGCCCGCGAACTCGTCGGCCGTGCCCAGGCGCTTGGGGAACAGCACGTCACGCTTGAGCTTCTCCTTGAACTGCTCGCTGGCCTCGCCCGAGCCGTAGATCGGGGTGTCGATGAGCCCGGGGGCGATGCAGTTGACGCGGACGCCGACCGCGGACAGGTCGCGGGCGACGGGGAGCGTGATGCCGACCACGCCGCCCTTGGAGGCCGAGTAGCTCGCCTGCCCGATCTGCCCGTCGAAGGCGGCCACCGAGGCGACGGTGACGATGGCGCCCCGCTCGCCGTCGGCCAGCGGCTCGGTCTGCGACATGGCCGTGGCGGCCAGCCGGATGCAGTTGAACGTGCCGACGAGGTTGACCTCGATGACCTTCTGGAACATGCCGAGGTCGTGAGCCGACGCGTACTGGCCGTCCTTGCCGATCGTGCGGGTGGCCCAGCCGAAGCCCGCCGCCGTCACGAGGCCGCGGAGCGGGCCCATCTCCTTGGCCGCCTCGACGGCGGCGATCACCTGGTCCGTGTCGGTGACGTCGGTCGGGGCGAAGACGCCACCGATCTCCTTGGCGAGCGCCTCGCCCTTGTCCGCCTGGCGGTCGAGGTCCGCGATGACGACCTTGGCGCCGCGGCCCGCGAGCGCCTGGACGGTGGCGGCGCCGAGGCCCGAGGCGCCGCCGGTGACGATGGCTGAGATCCCGTTGAGGTCCATGCCCCGGACTGTATTGACTCGCCGGTCAAGCAGGGAAACCACCTGACCGCGTCACGCTCCGGGGCGGCGGAACTGCCACGACGACCACGCCGCCGCAGGCGCCAGCAGGGCCAGGCACCAGCCGACCGCCCACCACCCCGACGTGCCGATCGGCGTGCCGACGAGCAGGCCGCGGAGCGTGTCGACGAGCGGGGTGATCGGCTGGTGGTCGGCCAGCCACCGCAGGCCGTGCGGCAGGTTCCCGGTGGGGACGAAGGCACTGCTGACGTACGGGAGGAACAGCGCCACGAACCCGAACGCAGCTGCGCCCTCGACGCTGCCGGCGGCCAGGCCGAGGCCGACCGCGATCCACGTGAACGCCAGGACGAACAACGTCACGAGGCCGGCGGCCGCCAGCCATTCGACCGGCGTGGCGTCGGGACGGAACCCGACCGCGACCCCGACGGCGACGACGATCAGGGTGGACGCCAGGTTGCGCACGACGCTGGCGACGACGTGGCCGGTGAGCACGGCCGAGGCTCGAACTGGCAGCGTGCGGACGCGGTCGAGCACCCCGCCGACCTTGTCCTGCGCCACCCCGACGGCGGTGCTGGCCGCCCCGTGGCCGGCGCACAGCAGCACGACGCTCGGGAGCACGAAGTCGACGTAGGCGAGACCCGGGTCGCCCAGGTCGATGGCCGTGCCGAACACGTACACGAACATCAGCAGGATGGCGACGGGCAGGACGAGGGCGGTGACGAGGGCGTCGGGGTTGCGCACCGAGTGGCGCAGGCCCCGCCCGACGAAGGCGAGTGTCACTGTCATGCGGTCAGGGCCTCCGGTGTCGAGGAGCGGTCGGGTGCGGACGCGGCGCCGGTGAGGGTCAGGAAGACGTCGTCGAGGCTGGGCCGCCGGACGCCCACCCGGGCCTCGCCGGCGCCGGCCGCGGCCAGGTCGTCGAGCAGGCGACGGACGTGGGCGGCGGTGCCGTCGGTCGGCACCCGCAGCTGGCGGGCGGCCGCGTCGGACTCGGCCGCGGGCAGCCGGGCGCGGGCCGCGGCGAACGACGCCGCGGACGGGAACGTCAACTCGACGACCTCGACGCCGACGGCGGCCTTCAGCTCGTCGGCCGTCCCCTCGGCCACGAGGCGCCCACCGGCGATCACGCCGACGCGGTCGGCCAGGGCGTCGGCCTCCTCGAGGTACTGCGTGGTCAGCAGCACCGTGGTGCCGTCGTCGCGCAGGTCCTCGACGATCCGCCAGAGCGCTTGGCGGCTGCGCGGGTCGAGTCCCGTGCTGGGCTCGTCGAGGAACAGGACCTCGGGACGCACGACGAGGCTGAGCGCCAGGTCGAGCCGGCGCCGCATGCCGCCCGAGTAGGCGGCGACGCGGCCGCCGGCCGCGTCGGCGAGGTCGAAGACGGCGAGCAGGTCGTCGGCCCGGGCCCGCGCGGCGCGGGCGCCGAGGCCGTGCAGGCGGCCGAGCATCCGCAGGTTCTCGGCGCCCGTGAGCAGGTCGTCGACCGCGGTGAACTGGCCCGTGAGGCTGATGGCCCGCCGCACCGCCACCGGGTCGGCGACGACGTCGTGCCCGGCGACGCGCACCTCGCCGGCGTCGGGAGGCGACAGCGTGGACAGGACGCGGACGAGCGTGGTCTTCCCGGCGCCGTTGGGGCCGAGCAGCGCGTAGACCAGCCCGGCTGGGACCGCCAGGTCGACGCCGTCCAGCACCACCTGGTCGCCGAAGGACTTGCGCAGCCCGCGGACGGAAACTGTGTATGGCGTAGACATACTGTGTAGGTTATAAACAGTTCCGGGACTTCACGCAACCCCGTCCTCCGAAGGGACCGCGGTGACCGACTCCCACGACGTGCCACCCGTCCTCGCCATCGCCTGGGGCCGCGCGCCGGCAGCCACCCGGGGGCCCCGCGCCGGCCTCGACGCCGCCGCCATCGTCGACGCGGCGGTCGCCATCGGCGACGCCGAGGGCCTCGCCGCCATCTCGATGGGCAAGGTGGCCGAGCGCCTCGGCTACACGCCCATGTCGCTCTACCGGCACGTTCCCTCGAAGGACGACCTCCTGGCGCTGGTCCAGGACGCCACGTTCGGCGATCCGCCGACGTCGCCCCCGCCTGCCGACTGGCGGCCCGGCCTGACCGAGTGGGCCACCGCCGTGCTGGCCCGCTACCGCGAGCACGTCTGGGCCCTCGACATCCCGATCTCGGGGCCGCCCGCGATGCCCCGACAGATCGCCTGGTTCGAGCGCGCGCTCGCGATCCTCGCTCACACGCCGCTCCGACTCGAGGAGCAGCTGTCGATCGTCCTGTTGGTCAGCGGCTACACCCGCCAGTGGGCGATGCTCACGCGCGATCTCGGCCGCGGCTACCTCGGCGCCGCCGCCGGCGGATCGCCCGACCCGGCGCGTGACTACCAGCGCACTCTCGCGGCCGTCGTCGACCCCGACCGGTTCCCCGCCGTCAGCGCCGCCATCGCCGGCGGGATGCTCACCGACGAGGTCGACGCCCGGTGGTCCGAGGGCGCCACCGGGGCGGAGGAGATGGAGGACCTCGAGGGCGAGTTCGCGTTCGGCCTCGACCGCATCCTCGACGGCGTGGCCGTGTACATCGACCGCCACCCGGACTGAACCCGAGGTGCGTCGGCGAGCCCTCAGGTGACGCCGGCGTCGCGGTCGCGCACCTCGTGGTACACGGCCCGCAGTGCGGTCCGGTCGAGGTGGGTGTCGGGCTCCACCAGCTCGTCGGGGCGTGGTCGCCAGGCCGCGGCGACCTCCGACGGCTGGGCGCCGGCGAGGGTGGCGGCCGCCTGCACGGCCGCACCTCGCGCCACCATCTCGGCGTCGGTGTGCACCTCGACGGGGCGACCGCTGAGCTCGGCCAGGACCCGCCGGACCGCGCGCGACCGGGCACCGCCGCCGGTCAGGACGAGTCGGCGATCGGGCACGACGCCCTGGACCTCGAGCGCCTCGAGCCCGTCGAGGAGCCCGTGGACGATGCCTTCGACCGCAGCCCGGGCCAGGTCGGCCCGGTCGTGGAGCGTGCGCAGGCCGGTGAGGGTGCCCGTCGCATCGGGGCGGTTGGGCGTGCGCTCGCCATCGAGGTAGGGAAGCAGGGTCAGCCCACGCGCCCCCGCCGGCGCGCCGAGGGCCAGCTCGTCGAGCCCATCGTGGTCGGTCCCGAGGAGCATCGCGACCGTGTCGAGCACCTTGGCCGCGTTCAGTGTGCAGACGAGCGGGAGGAACCGACCGGTCGCATCCGCGAACCCGGCGACCGCGCCCGTCGGGTCGGCGACCGCGGTTTCGCTGACGGCGTACACCGTGCCTGACGTACCCACCGAGATGGCCACGTCGCCGGGCGCGAGGCCGAGCCCGAGTGCCGCCGCCATGTTGTCGCCGGTGCCCGGGCCGACGAGCGCAGGTCCGAGCAGGTCGCGCGCCTCGCCCACCAGCCGGCCGACGGGCTCGGCGGGAGCCCTGATCTCGGGCAAGCAGCGCGCCCAGTCGCGATCGTCGTCGATCAGGGCGAGCAGGTCGGGCCGCCAAACGCCGGTGGCCGGCGACCAGTAGCCGGTTCCTGACGCGTCGCCCCGGTCGGTCGCCGCCACCCCGGTACACGTGAGGTTGAGCCAGTCGTGGGGAAGCAGCACCCGAGCCAGGCGGGCCCATGCCTCGGGCTCACAGCGCCGCAGCCAGGCCAGCTTCGTGACGGTGTACGACGCGACCGGCACCGACCCCACCGCTCGGCTCCAGAACTCCGCGCCGAGCCGCTCGACCAGGTCTGCCGCGTCGGGCGCCGACTCGGTGTCGTTCCAGAGCTTCGCCGGCCGCACCACCGACCCTCGGGCGTCGAGCACGACCATCCCGTGCTGCTGACCGCCGATGGCGAGGGCGTCGACCGGTTGGCGGCCAAGATCGCCGGCCGCTCGCCCGAACGCGTCCCACCACGCCGCCGGGTCCTGCTCGCTGCGCGGCGGGAAGACCGGCGGATGCGCTGCCCGCGCCGACCCCTGGAGCCGCCCGGTCGTGGCGTCTCTCAGCTCGAGCTTCGTCGACTGCGTGGAGCTGTCGACCCCGACGACGAACGCCACCTGGACCGACCCTCGTGTCCCGACGCTTGACGGCGGCGGCGCTAGCGGACGCCGAGCAGCAGTTCGGTGACGAGCTGGTCGAGCCGCTCGTGCCCGTAGCCCTGGCTGCCGAGCGCCTGTTCGTCGTAGCCCGCCACCTCGGCTCGCAACCCCGCGATGCCCTCGGGCACGGGGCCGCCGGGCAACGAGCGCTCCGCCAACCGGTCGGCCTGGGCGACGCGGAGCGCCTCTTGGATCTCGGCGTCGGCGGCGAAGCGGGCCGCCTTCTCACGCAGGATGAGATAGGTGCGCATGCAGCCCCGGGCGAAGTCCCACACGCCGTCGGCGTCCTCGGTGCGGTACGCGTGGGCATCGAAGTGCCGCATCCCGTCCCACCCCGACTCTTCCAGCAGCTTCACCAGGTAGAAGGCGTCGCGGATCCCCTCGCTGCCGAACCGGAAGTCCTGGTCGAACTTGCCGATGCGTTGGCCGTTGAGGTCGATGTGGAACAGCTTCCGCTGCCAGAGGCACTGGGCGACGGCATGGTGGAACGAGAGGCCCGACATCGTCTCGTGCGCGAACTCGGGATTGACCCCCACCATGTCGGGCCACTCGAGCTCGCCGATGAACGCCAGCGCGTGCCCGACCGTGGGCAGGAACAGGTCGCCCCGCGGCTCGTTGGGCTTGGGCTCGAGCGCGAAGCGCATCTCGTAGCCGCGGTCGAGGACGTGCGCGCAACAGATGTTCACCGCCTCGGCGTAGCGGTCGAGCGCGGCGCGCGCGTCCTTGGCCGCGTCGGCCTCGACGCCCTCGCGCCCGCCCCACATCACATAGGTGGTCGCCCCCAGCTCGGCGCCGAGCTCGATGGCGTCGAGCGTCTTGGCGATGGCGAACCGGCGGACGGCGGGGTCGTTGGCCGTGAACGCGCCCTCCTTGAACACCGGGCGCGAGAACAGGTTGGTGGTGGCCATGGGCACCCGCATGCCGGTCTCGTCGAGGGCGCGGCGGAAGCGCTTGAGGATGGCCTCACGCTCGGGGGGCGACGAACCCGGCGGCACGAGGTCGTCGTCGTGGAAGTTGACGCCGTACGCGCCGAGCTCGGCGAGGTGGTGGACGGTGTCGACGGGATCGAGCGGCGGCCGGACCTCGCGGCCGAAGGGATCGCGTCCAGGATTGCCGACGGTCCACAGCCCGAAGGTGAAGTGGTCGTCGGGGCTGGGCGTGTAGCCGTCTGGCATGGCCGGACCTCCTCCGCACCGCGTCGCGGGGCCAAACTAGCGGCGCGGCGGCTCGATCGCCGTCGATGGAGGGTGCACGTGACCGAGGCCAGTGCTGGGCAGCGACGATCGCCCATCGGCAACGGCGTGCCGCGCCTCGACGCCCACGGGATCACCAAGCGCTTCGGCCGCCTCACCGTTCTGCGCGACGTGAGCCTGCGGATCGGTGCGGGCGAAGTGGTCGCCCTGGTCGGCGAGAACGGCGCGGGCAAGTCGTCGCTCGTGGCCTGCATCGCCCGCATCCTCGAGCCCGAGGAGGGCGAGGTCCGGCTCGACGGCGCGCCGCTCCCCTCGACGCCCGATCAGGTGCGCCAGGCCGGGGTCGAGGTGTTGTGGCAGGACCACGGGCTGTGCGACGACCTCGACGTCGTCGCCAACGTCTTCCTGGGCCGCGAGCGGGGACGGTGGCTGATCGCCGAGAGCCAGATGCGCCAGAACGCCGCGTCGGTGCTGCGGCGGGTGGGGGCCGAGACGCTGCCGCTGGACCGGCCCGTGCGCGGGCTGTCGCGCGGTCAGCGTCAGCTCGTGGCCCTCGGTCGCGTGCTCATGAGCGCCCCGCGGGTGGTGCTGCTCGACGAGCCCACGGCGGCGCTCGGCGTCGCCGAGACGTTGCGGGTGCAGGACGTGATCCGCCGGTGCCGCGACGCCGGGGCGGGCATCCTGCTGGTGACCCACGACCTCGATCAGGTCTTCGCGCTCGCGGACCGGGTGGTCGTGCTCCGCGACGGCCGCGTCGTGGCCGACGTCTCGCCGCTCGAGGTGCACCGCGACGACATCGTGGCGCTCATGTCGGGCATCGAGATGGACTCGATGGCCCGACGCCAGCTGCAGCGGCTGCGGAGCCTGGTCGACCAGCTGTCCGACGTCGAGCCCGCGGCCTCGTTGCCCCTGATCGTCTCCGCGATGGCCGCGGCGCTCGATCAGGAGATGCTCTGCGTGCACCTGCTCGACGCGCCCGATGGCGGCCCCGCGGCGCTGCACCGCCGCGCGGCCGTCGGTCTGCCCGCGCCGCTGCTCGAGGTGAACGATCGGCTCGAGCTCGGCGTCGCCGGCGGCTGCGCGGGGCTGGCCGGGGCGGCGGCCGAGGCCGTCGTCGTCGAGGACCTGACCACGCACCCGGCGCCCGAGCGCTACCGCCGAGCCGCAGCCGCGTCGGGCATCCGCAGCGAATGGGCCGCGCCGATCGTCGGAACCCACGGCGTGCTGGGGACGGTGTCGGGCTTCGCCACCGCGGTCGGCCGGCCCGAGCCGGCACAGCTCGAGCTGGCGCGCGTCTACCTGGGCTACGTGGCGGCGGCCATCGAACAGGAGCGGCTGTTGTCCGAGGTCTCCCGGCGCAACCGCATCCTCGAGTCGTTGCGCGGGATGCTCGAGACGCTGGCCGGGCCCGACCGGGTGGAAGGCGGCCTGGGCGTGTCGCTGCTGGAGTTGAGCCGAGCGCTCGGCGCGGCCGCGGTCGGGGTGCTGATCGAGCAGGACGATGGGCTGGAAGCCCGGCTGATGCACGACGGCGACACCGGCGACCCCGCCGCCCTGCGGCTCCGGTTCCTGTCGGCGGCCGAGCGCATCCTCGCCGACGACGTGGATGCCGGCGCCCGGTTCGTCGAGCCCGATCTCGCCGCGGTCGCCCTCCGGCACCCCGACGGCCGAGCGGTGCTCGTGGCCCACCTGCCGTCAGGCGACACACCGACCGGCGACGCCCTGGAGCTGCTCGACGACGCCACGCGCTCGCTCGCGCTGGCCATGGAGGGCGAGGCCCTCGAGCACGCTCGCCGCGAGGCCGCCGCCCTACGGCGCTCGCACGCCATCCAACGCGAGCTCCTCTCGTCGCTCAGCCACGAGCTCCGCACGCCGCTCACCGCCATCCAGGGCTTCGCGTCGACGCTGCTCCAGCCGGATCTCACCTGGGACGCCGCCTCGACAGAGCGGTTCCTCCGGTCGATCGCCAGCGAGGGCGCGCGGCTGGAGCGGCTCGTGAGCGACCTGCTCGACTCGAGCGCGATCGAGTCGGGGATCTTGCGACTGCAGCGCCACTGGTGCGACCTCGCGCTGGTGGTCGAGGCGGCCGTGCGCGTCGTGGAGGAGGGGTCGACGATCCACGTCCACACCGACGCCGATCTCGACACCGTGTGGGCCGACCACGATCGCCTGGAGCAGGTGTTCGTCAACCTGCTCGAGAACGCCGCCCAGCACGGGTCGTCCGACGACGCCATCGACGTGAGCCTGCGCCGCGGGACTGCGCCCGGCACCGTCGAGGTGGAGGTCAGCGATCGCGGCCCCGGCATCCCGCCGTCGCTCGCCGGCCAGATCTTCCAACCGCGGGTTCGAGGCACGACCGACGGGGGCGGCGCCGGCCTGGGGTTGTCGATCGCCCGGGGGATCGTCGAGGCGCACGGGGGCACCCTGGCGTGCGCACCGACTGCACACGGCGCCTCGTTCGTCGTCACGCTCCGGTGTGATCCGCCCTCGGAGGCTTCGGAAGGGCACCTGGACGCGTCGTGGAACCTGGTGGACGCCACGGGAGAGCCCGATATCGGCGCGGACGCACCGAAGGACCTCCGCGGAGAGATCACGTCGACGTAGGTTGCGGTCGCGGCGTTGCCGGTCGGCCGGCTGTGGAGCTGGTCGTCCAGCGCCAAATCCCCACGCGTGGGCTGCGGCGAGCGCCCGATCCGCTCGGCCTCCAAGGAGCCCGATGTCATCTGACCGGACCACCGTCCTGCTGGTCGAGGACGACCAGAACATCGTCGACCTCGTCCGTTCCAACCTGATCGCTCGGGCCCACGACGTGGTGGTCTCGAAGGACGGCAGCGACGCGGTCGCGATGCTCGAGGCCAGCGAGCCCGACGCCATCCTGCTCGACCTCATGCTCCCGGGAATCGACGGCTTCGAGCTGTGCCGCGAGCTGCGTGAACGGTCATCGGTCGGGATCATCGTGCTGTCGGCCCGGCGGGCCGAGACCGACAAGGTGCGAGCCCTCAACCTGGGGGCCGACGACTACATGACCAAGCCGTTCGGCATCGAGGAGCTGCTGGCCCGCATCAACGCCACGCTGCGGCGGAGCCGACCGGCCCCGCTGGAGCTGCCCACTCCGGCCGTGATGACGGCGGGCGACGTCGAGATCGACCTCGCTGCCCGGAAGGTCACCAAGGGCGGAGACCTCGTTCACCTCACCCCCACCGAGTTCGCCCTGCTGCGCGAGTTCGTCTCGAACCCCGGCGTCCTGCTGACCCACGCCACCCTGCTGCGCCGGGTCTGGGGCGCGGCTACGAGACGCAGACGGAGTACACCCGGGTCTACATGGCGCGGCTGCGCGCCAAGCTCGAGGATCCCGAGGGTCCCTCGCTGTTCATCACCGAGCCGCGGTCCGGTTATCGGTTCACGCCACCTTGATTCCACCGATATCCGGTCCTTCGCGTTTCTTTCACGCTGGGGGCAGAACGTTCGCGTTCTGTTCGCGGTCGCCGTCGTAGCGTGCGCGGCGCGACAGCCAGAGGGGGAAGAAGCATGTCCAATTCCAAGCGCGTGTGGCGGGTGCTCGCCGCAATGGTCGTGTTCAGCCTGATCGCAGCAGGCTGCGGCGACGATGACGACGATGACGGGGCGCGGCAACCGGCGAGGACGGCGGGGACGGCGAGGGCAGCATCTGGGTGCTCCTGCCCGACACCGCCTCGTCCGACCGATGGGAGCAGGACGACCGCCGGTTCTTCACCGAGGCGTTCGAGGAGGCCGGCCTGTCGGAAGGCGAGGACTTCAACGATCGTCAACGCCGAGGGCGACGCCTCGACGCAGCAGTCGCAGGCCGAGCAGGCCATCGCGGACGGCGCCAGCGTGATCGTCCTCACCAGCCTCGACACCGGCTCCGGCGCCACGATCATCGACCAGGCCAGGGAATCCGACGTGCAGGTGGTGGAGTACGACCGGTTCAACACCGGGGGCTCGGGCGGCGACGCCTACGTGAGCTTCGACAACGTCCAGGTCGGCGCGGCGATGGCCGAGGCGATGGAGCCCGCCATCGACGCGCTCGGCCTCGCCCCGGCACGTGTCGTGATGCTCAACGGCGGCGAGGAGGACAACAACTCGTTCCTGTTCAAGGCGGGCTACGAGGAGACCGTCAGTGCGCGGGTGGACGCCGGCGACTGGGAGCTGGTCGCCGACCAGTTCGTCCCCGAGTGGGACAACGCCGAGGCCCAGACGCTGATGGAGCAGATCCTGGTCGACGCCGGCAACGACGTCGATGCCGTGTTCGCGGCCAATGACGGCCTGGCCAACTCGACGATCAATGCGCTCGAGGCCGCAGGCGTGGGGCCGGTGCCGGTGAGCGGCCAGGACGCCACCACGGCGGGCATCCAGAACGTGCTCCTCGGCAAGCAGACCGTGAGCGTCTACAAGCCGATCCAGGACGAGGTCGGTGTGGCGGCCGCGATCGCGCTGGCCCTGCGGTCCGGCGACGACGTCGAAGAGGCCGCGACCTCCTACGAGTCGCCGCTCGCCTCTGGCGGCTCGTCCGTGGAGATCATCGGCATCGACGCCGAGACCGGCGAGCCCACCGACTCGGCCGACGGGCGCCGTGATGTACGTCGCCCTGCAGCCGATCGGCGTCACGGTCGACAACGTGGCCGACACGGTGATCGCCGACGAGTTCCGGACCGTGGACGAGCTCTGCACCGGCGACGTGGCGGCCACCGCGTTCTGCCAGCAGAACTCGTGACAGCACCGCTCCTCGACTGCAAGGGGGTCTCGAAGGCATTCGGCGCGGTACAGGCCCTGTACCGCGTCGACTTCGAGGTCCGCCGCGGCGAGGTGATGGCGCTGGTGGGCGACAACGGTGCGGGGAAGTCGACGCTCGTCAAGTGCATGGTGGGGATCTACCCCTTCGACCACGGGCAGGTGCACTTCGAAGGCGAGCCCGTCGACATCCACGGGCCGAGGGACGCCGCCCGGCTGGGCATCGAGGTCGTCTACCAGGACCTTGCTCTGGCCGACAACCTCGACGTCACGGCCAACATGTTCCTGGGGCGTGAGCGGACGCATCGGGGGCTGGTGCTCGACGAGTCGAGCATGGAGCACGCCGCGCAGGAGACGCTCGAGAGCCTGTCGGTGACCACGCTCGGATCGGTGCGCCAGACGGTGGCGGGCCTGTCCGGGGGGCAGCGGCAGGCCGTCGCCGTCGCCAAGTCGGTGATGTGGAACTCCAAGCTGCTCGTCCTCGACGAGCCGACGGCGGCGCTCGGCGTGGCCCAGACACGCCAGGTGCTCGACCTCGTGCGGCGCCTGGCCGACCGCGACCTGGGGGTGGTCATCGTCTCGCACAACCTCCACGACGTCTTCGAGGTCGCCGACCGGATCACCGTCCTCCGCCTGGGCCAGGGCGTGGCGGTGCTCAACCGGTCGGAGACGTCGCAGCAGGAGGTCGTGCAGGCCATCACGGCCGGCAGGATCGACCACGTGCCGGGGATGGCCGACGCCGGAGTGGCAGAGACATGACGACCGACCCGAACACCCAGTCGCACGTGGACACCGAACCGGTGGTGACCCCCGAGGAGCCGCTGCCGCCCGCCACGCCCGCTGAGCTCGAGGCCGTCCCCGAGACGCTGGGCGGCTACGTGCGCCGCTGGTGGCAGAACGTCCGCGCCGGCGAGCTCGGCTCGCTGCCGATCGTGGTGGGGCTGTTCATCATCGCCATCGTCTTCGGCACCCTCGACGACACGTTCTTCACCGAGCGCAACTTCACCAACCTGCTGCTGCAGATGGCACCGTTGGCCACGATCGCCATCGGGGTGGTGTTCGTGCTGCTGATCGGCGAGATCGACCTGTCGGTGGCCTATGTGAGCGCAGTCGGGGGTGTCACCATGACGCTCCTGCTGCGGCCCGACGCCTCCGACTGGCCCTGGTGGGCGGCCATCGCCGTCGGGCTGACGGTGACCACCGCCATCGGCCTGCTCCAGGCGCTGGTGATCACCAAGGCGGGCGTGCCATCGTTCGTGGTCACGCTGGCCGGGCTGCTCATCTGGTCGGGCGTGGTGCTGGTGCTCACGACGGATTACTCGACGTCGGGCACCATTCGCATCCAGGACGACACCGTCATCGGCATCGCCAACAACTTCCTCAGCGACGCCGGGGGCTGGGCGGTCGGGGTGGCCGTGGTGGGCGGGTACGCGCTGTCTCAGCTGCTGACGGCGCGTTCGCGCGCGGGCCCGCGGCCTCGACGCCAAGCCCGGTGTGGTCATCGGTCTTCAGGTCGCCGGTCTCGCGCTCGTCACGTTTGCCGCCGTCTGGTACGCCAACCGCGACCGCGGCGTCCCGCAGGTGATCCTGCTCGTGCTGGTGCTGTTCGTGTTCTGGTCGTTCATCGCGTCGCGCACCCGGTTCGGCCGGCATGTCTACGCGGTCGGCGGCAACGCCGAGGCCGCCCGCCGAGCCGGCATCAACGTCGACCGGGTGCGCATCGCGGTGTTCATGATCGCCGGTTTCATGGCGGGTCTGGGCGGGATCATCTTCGCCTCCCGCCTGCGGTCGGTGGCCACCAACACCGGCGGGGGCACGCTGCTGCTGAACGTCATCGCGGCCGCGGTCATCGGCGGTACCAGCCTGTTCGGCGGACGGGGCCGGGTCGTGTCGGCGCTGCTCGGCGCGCTGGTGATCATCGCCATCGACAACGGGATGGGCCTGCTCAACCTGGCCACCGGCACCAAGTCCGTGATCACCGGCATGGTCCTCCTCGCCGCGGTCCTCGTCGACTCGCTGTCGAAGCGCCGCCGGGCAGCTCGCGGAGTGGTGTGAGTGCGATCCGGCACCGCAGGTGTGGTGCTCGCCGTCGGTCTGATCGTCACTGCGTGCACGTCTGATCCCGTCGACCGGGCGAGTGACGGAGCGGCGGACGTCGCCAGCCGGCCCACGACCCGCACGCCGCGTAACGGGCCCTCGCGGATCGAGTTCGCCGACGTCGCCGACGAGGTCGGGATCGACTTCCGGCAGGGCGCGTTTCGGTGGGAGGTCACGTCCGACCCGGCGGCGATGACGGGGACGGGGGTCTGCTGGCTCGACTACGACGGCGACGGCTGGCTCGACCTCTATGCGGTCAACTCGTACGCCGAGGAGGAGATCGACCGGTGGGAGCAGGCGGGCGGGCCGCCGAGAAGCGCCCTGTTCCACAACGTCGAGGGCACCTTCGTCGACGTCAGCGACGGCTCCGGCGCCGATCTCGACGTCCGGGGCAACGGCTGCGTGGCGGCGGACTTCGACCTCGACGGTCACACGGATCTGTACGTGACGGGCGCCGAGCGAGGCGCGCTCCTGTGGAACGAGGGCGACGGAACGTTCACCGAAGGAGCCGACGACGCCGGCACCCCGGCCTTCGGCTGGTACGCGGGGGCGGCCGTCGGTGACGTCGACGGCGACGGCTGGCCCGACCTGTTCGTCGCCGGGTACACCAACGTGGACAGCCCCATCTCCGGGGCCACGCAGGGCTTCCCCAACACCTACACGGGGGTCCGCGACCTGCTGTACCTGAACGAGGGGCGCGCCGACGGCGGGCGCGTGACGTTCCGCGAGGTCGGCATGGAGGCGGGACTCGAGGTCGCCAACTTCGCGTACGGCCTCGGTGCCCTGTTCTCCGATCTCGAGGGCGACGGCGACCTCGACCTCTACGTCGCCAACGACACCAACCCCGACCGCCTGTACGACAACGTGGGATGGCCGGGCGGCGCCGAGGCCGACCCCGCCGGACTCGGGTTCCGCTTCGAGGAGCTGGCCGCCCGGGCCGGCGTCGCCGACCCGGGCGCGGGTATGGGCGTGGGCGTGGGCGACTACGACGGCGACGGCCGCGAGGACCTGTTCGTCACCAACGCCCGCGGGCCAGGTCCACGGCGTGTTCCACGGCGCGGAGTCCGACCTGGTGGACCCCTCCTTCGAGGACGTGCGGCGTGATCTGGGACCCGACTTCGGTGCTGCGACGGGGTGGGGGGTGTCGTGGGGCGACCTCGATCTCGACGGTGACCTCGACCTGGTGCTCGCCAACGGCGGGATCCCCGTGACCGATCTCGCCGGCGACGCCGAGCCGGTCCAGGCGTTCGCCAACCTTGCCGCCCCCGGCTCGGCGACGCAGTTCGAGGACGTCGGGGCTGCGGCTGGGCTCACCGAGGTCGGTCCCCTGCTCGCTCGCGGCAGCGCGGCGGCCGACTACGACAACGACGGCGATCTCGACATCGCCGTGGCCACCGTCGGCGGCTCCCTCTGCCTCCTCGAGAACCGGGCGGCCACGGGCAACTGGCTCGAGGTCGAGCTCGACGGCTTCCACCCCGGCGCCGTGATCACCGCGTCGCTGCCCGACGGCCGGGAGGTCACCCGCCAGCTGCAGGCGGGGAGCAGCTACCTCTCGTCGGAGGATCCCCGCGCGCACTTCGGGCTGGGCGAGACGACCGAGGTGGGCGAGCTCGTCGTCACCTGGCCCGACGGCGAGGTCACGACCATGGACGACGTCGCAGCAAACCAGATCCTGGTCGTGGAGCCACCGGCATGACCGCAGCTGGCACCACCGTGGGTCGCAGATGGGCGTGCGGACTGCTCGCCCTCGCGGTCCTGGCGCTCCCGGCGTGCACGTCGGACTCGCCCTCCAGCGGACGCCTACATGATCGACGGCTGCGAGCGGGCCGATCTCGGCGGGCGGTCCGTGGCCCGCGTGTGGGACGAGGCGCTGCTCGACGGCATCCGCCGCGACGTCCCGGCCCCCACCGTGCATGCCCGGAACCTGTTCCACACCTCCGCCGCGATGTGGGACGCCTGGGCGGCCTACGACCCCGACGCCGAGGGCTACTTCGTCGACGAGAAGCACGAGGCCGACGACGTCCGAGCGGCGCGCGAGGCGGCGATCAGCTACGCCGCCTACCGCGTCCTCCTCCACCGCTACTCGTACGCCGCCGGGCTCCAGGCGACGTTCGACGAGCTGGTCGCGACCATGGAGTCCCTCTGTTACCGGATCGACTTCACCAGCACCGAGGGCGACTCGCCCGCGGCGCTGGGCAACCGCATCGCCCGGGCCGTGATCGACGCGGGGCGCGACGACGGCTCGGAGGAGCCGCGCCGCTACATCGACACCGACTACCGGCCGGTGAACCAGCCGCTGGTGGTGGCCGAGCCGGGCGCCCGGATGGTCGACCCGAACCGGTGGCAGCCCCTCGCCCTGGCGCAGAACGTGGCGCAGAACGGGCTGCCGATACCGGGGAACGTCCAGCGCTTCGTCGGGCCGCAGTGGGGGAACGTCTCGGCGTTCGCCCTCCCGGCCTCGGCCGAGGGACTGCCCGTCGACCCCGGCCCGCCCCCACAGTTGGGCGACGACCCGGCGAGCGCCCAGGCGTTCAAGCAGGCCGCGGTCGACGTGATCCTCGACAGCAGCTACCTCGACCCGGGCGACGGTGCGACGATCGACATCGGCCCGGGCTCGTTCGGCGACAACCCGCTCGGCACCAACGACGGCGACGGGTACGACGTCAACCCGTCGACGGGGGACCCGTACACGCCCAACGTCGTGGCGCGGGGCGACTTCGCCCGCGGCGCTGGCCGAGTTCTGGGCCGACGGGCCCGGAGTCGGAGACACCCCCCGGCCACTGGAACACCATCGCGAACGACGTGTCCGACAGCCGTGACCTCGAGCTGCGCATCGGCGGAGAGGGTGCCGAGGTCGACCGGCTGGAGTGGGACGTCAAGCTGTACTTCACCCTCAACGGGGCGGTGCACGACGCCGCGGTCGCGGCCTGGGGCGCGAAGGGGTACTACGACTCGGCCCGCCCGATCTCGATGATCCGCTACATGGGCGGGTACGGGCAGTCGAGCGATCCGGCCGGGCCCGCTTATCACCCCGACGGGCTCCCGCTCGTCCCTGGGCTGATCGAGGTGGTCACCGCGGCCTCGAGCGCGCCCGGGCAGCCGCACGAGCACCTGGCCGATCATGTGGGCGAGGTCGCCGTCAAGGCGTGGCAGGGCAACCCCGGGGATCCCGCCCAGGCCAGCGGCGTGGGGTGGATCCGCGCGGTCGACTGGGTGCCCTACCAGCGCGCCACGTTCGTGACCCCGGCGTTCGCCGGCTACGTGTCGGGGCACAGCACGTTCAGCCGAGCCGCAGCAGAGGTCATGGCGGCGTTCACCGGCGACCCCTACTTCCCCGGCGGCATCGCGGAATGGACGGTCGAGACCGGCGACCTCGTCACCGAGGCGGGCCCGAGCGGCGACGTCACGCTCCAGTCGGCGACGTACTACGACGCCGCCGATCAGGCGGGGATCTCGCGGATCTTCGGCGGCATCCACATCCGGGCCGACGACTTCGCCGGCCGGCGAATCGGCTCAGCATGCGGACGGGACGCCTGGACCCTGGCGCAGGGCTACTTCGAGGGCACCGCCTGACGTCCTGCGTCGCCGCTATGCCGTTGTCGGATCGACGGCCTCGGCGCGCCACTCGTCGAGGTCGGCGTCGGGCTGGAGCACGACCATGACGATCTCGACGGGTGACGCGCCGTCGTTGCGGTAGGCGTGGTCGTGGTCGGCGAGGAACTGGGCCGCGCCGCCGGCCCGGACCACATGGTCGGCCCCGTCGACCGTCAGGATCAGCTCTCCGGTGAGCACGTGCAGCATCTCGCGGGTGCCGCGGGCGTGCGCGTCGGAGTCGTGCCGATCCCCGGGCGCCAGCGTCCAGTGCCACAACTCGAGGTGGTCGCGCTCGTCCGACCCGACGAGCAGGTCGCCCACGCTGCCGGCGTCGCTCTCCCACAGCCGGATCACCTCGGCGGGCTCCACCACCCGCACGCTCGCCACCTCGGGCGGCTCGACGAGGCCGGCGAGCGAGATGCCGAGCGTCTCGGCCACCTTGCAGAGGGTGCCGAGGCTGGGGTTGGTGCGGGCGGCCTCGAGGTGGACGAGCATGCCCTTGCTGACCCCGCTGCGGGTGGCGAGCTGGTCGAGGCTCCAGCCACGCAGCGTGCGCAGCCGCCGGGTGTTGTGGGCGACGGCGGCGGCCACCTCGTCGGGCGTCGGCATGCGGTGCAGTCTACAAAACCGAGTGGACCAACAGACCGACCGGTGCACTATGGTGACCCAGCCCGGTCACTCTGCTGCACCGGGCATGAGCGTCCACCCGACTCCAGTCCACGCCCGCGAGGTCCCCATGGCCGCACTGCTCGCCCTCAGCGCCGCCGTCGCCTACGGCGTCGGCGACTTCCTGGGTGGCGTCGCGGCCCGCCGGGTCCCGTCCACCGCCGTGGTGCTCTGGTCCCACCTCGTGGGGCTCGTCATGCTCGTGGCGCTGGCGCCGCTGGTCGGCGGGGACGTCACCCCGCGAGCCCTGGCCGTCGGGGCCACCGCCGGTCTGCTGGGCGGCGGGGGTGTCGCCCTCTTCTACCGGGGGCTGGCCGTCGGGGCCATGAGCGTGGTGGCGCCGGTCGCCGCCATGCTGTCTGCCGCCGTGCCGGTGGTCGCCGGGCTCGCCGCGGGCGAGCGGCCGACCGGCGCAGCCCTGGCCGGCATCGCTCTGGCGCTGGGCGCCGTGGTCCTCATCTCCCGCGAGCCGCCGTCGGCCGGGGCGCCCGCCCTCCGGTGGCAGGCCCTGGGGTTGGCCATCGCCGCCGGCCTCGCGTTCGGCCTGTTCTTCGTCGCCCTCGACTCGGCGGGCGACGGCGTCGGCATCTGGCCGCTGGTGGCGGCCCGCATGGCGTCGGTCTCGCTCTTCGCCGGCCTCGGCGCGGCCGGGGTCACGGCCTCGGGCCTGCCCCGCGGCGCGGCCGGTGCGGCCATCGGGTGCGGTGCTCTCGACGCGTCGGCCAACGTCTTCTACGTGCTCGCCCTCGACCACGGCCTGCTGTCCGTGGTCTCGGTGCTCACCGCCCTCTACCCCGCGGGCACGGTCCTGTTGGCCCGCTACGTGCTGGGCGAGCACCTGTCGAGCGTGCAACGTGCGGGGCTCGGCGTCGCCGCCGTGGCGGCGGTGCTCATCGCCGCCTGAGCGACGAGCGACCGGTCGGCGTCCCCGGCCCCCGCCCGGGCGTACGCTGCCGAGCCATGGCTCTGCCGACACCGGCCCCTGACCGCACCGCCGTCGTCACGGGGGCGTCCTCGGGCATCGGCCGCGAGATCGCTCGCCGGCTGGCGGCGCGGGGGCACGGGCTGACCCTCGTCGCCCGGAGGGAGGAACGCCTGCGGGCGCTGGCCACCGAGGTCACCGACGCGTCCGGGGTGCGGGTCGAGGTCGTCGCCGCCGACCTGACCGACGCCGGCGCCCGATCCCGCGTCGTGGACGCGGTCGCGACCGCAGGGCTGACCCCGGCCATCCTCGTCAACGCCGCCGGCCTGAGCACGGTCGGCCCCGTGCACCGCAACGATCCCGAGGCGGAGCTGGCGATGATCCGCACCGACGTCGAGGCGGTCGCCCACCTGTGCAGCCTCATCCTGCCCGGCATGGTCGAGCGTGGTGTCGGCGCCGTGCTCAACGTGGCGTCCACCGCCGCTTTCCAGCCGATGCCGGGTCAGGCCGGGTACGCGGCCAGCAAGGCGTTCGTCGTGTCGTACAGCCAGGCGCTCCGCGGCGAGCTGCGCGGCACCGGGGTGACGGTCACCGCGCTCTGCCCCGGCCCCGTCGAGACCGAGTTCGCCGAGGCGGCCGGCTTCGAGCCCGAGGAGGCCGAAGCCGCACTGCCCCGGTTCATGTGGGTGTCGGCCGAGGACGTGGCCGACGCCGCGGTCGACGGCCTCGACCGGGGCCGGGCGGTCGTGATCCCCGGGGCGGCCAACCGCATCGGCGCCTTCGGTGCCCGCTTGGCCCCGAGATCGCTGCTGGTCCCGATCCTCGCCCGCCAGCACCCCGGCCTGCGGGCGTGACGTCGCGCCCGCAGGGCGCGATGCCACACTGCGCGGCCGTTGCCTGCCCACCACCGCGATCCGTAGTCTCGTAGCCCACGGACGACAGGAGCGGGGCGGATCCCGCGAGGCGGCCGTCCGAGGAGAATCGCCAGTGATCGCACGACGACCAGCCGGCTGCGGCGCTACCGCAGCCCCGCCCTCCGACGCCCCGGACACGGCCCGCTGGGCCGCGCCCGTCAGCGACCACGGCCTCCGGGTCGAGGTCGTCACCGACCTCGACGACCTCGTGACACTGTCCGAGCCCTGGTCGACCCTGCTGCACGCCACCCCCGGCGCCACCGCGTACGCCAGTCCCGCCTACGTCCTCACGTGGTACCGCCACTTCGAGGTACCGGGCGGCATCCACGTCGTGACGGTGTGGCGAGGCGACACGCTCGTGGGCCTCGCCCCCTTCGCCCGCACCGACATCGGCTGGGGCCCTGCCCGGGCCAGCCTGCTCGTGTCGGCCGGCACCGAGCACGGCGACTACGGCGATCCGCTGCTCGGGGGGGAACCCGTCCCGGTCGCCGACGCCATCGTCGACCACCTCGCGGCCCTGACGCGGAGGCGCACCGCGGTGAACGTCCGCCGCCTGCGGGTCGACGGGGCGGCCTGGGCCGCCATCTACGCCCGACCCGACCTCGACCGCACGTCGATGGGCCACATCGCCGACGCCGCCGTCGTCCGGCTCGACCAGTGGGACGACCCCGCGACCACGCTGCGCCGCCTGGCCCGCAAGCACGACGTGCCCCGCAACATGCGCCGCCTCACCGAAGCCCGCGGCGAGGTCGGTTACGTGGCTGGCGACGACGACCTGTCCGGAGCGCTCGACGCCATGCGGTCGATGCTCACCCGGCGCTGGCAGGGACGGCGAGGGGCCCAAGCTGTTCCGCTCCCCGGCGCTCGAAGCGTTCACCCGAGAGTCCGTGGCCGAGCTGGTCGCCGCCAAGCTGGCCCGCGTCGACTGCCTCACCGCGGGCGGCGAACGCCTGACCGTGTCCACGGTCTTCCAGGTGGACGACCGCCAGATCGGCGACAACACGGTGGTCGACCCCGACTTCTCCCGGTTCGGGCCGGGCCACGCCGCCCTCGCGTTCCTCCTCGAGCACGGGCTCGAGTCCGGCGTCCGCGAGCTCGACATGCGCGCCGGCGACTTCCCGCACAAGAAGCGCTGGGCCAACGCCACCACCCGCACCCGCTCGCTGGCGCTCACCCCGCCGGGCCGCCAGGGCGAGGTCATGCGCCGCGCCCGCCGGGTGGCGATGAGCGTGCGGGCCCGCCGGCTCGCCCGCCTCAGAGCGACCTGAGCGCCGGTCCGGGCCGCACCGCAGCTGGTGCACCCACGTCGACGCCCGCCGCCGGCCGCCGGCGACTAGCCCGACGGATCGTCCTCCGGCGCACCCCACCCGCCGCCGCCGGGCGTGAGCATCCGCAGGACGTCGCCCGCCCGCAGCCGGACGGTGCACTTGTCCGGCAACCGCTCGGCGCGGTCCTCATCACCGCCCGGCAGCAGCCAGTTCTCACCCGGCGCCCCCGGGGCACCGCCGCCGAGCCCGGGGGGTGACGACACCCGACGCTCGGTGATCAGCGACACCGTCACGTCCTCGAGGAACGCGAGGTCGCGCTCGATGCCCTCGCCACCGGGCTGCTCCCCCGCTCCCCCGCTCCCCCGTCGCAGGCGGTAGCGCAGCACCCGCAGCGGGAACGCCCGCTCGAGCGCCTCGACCGGCGTGTTCTTCGTGTTGGTCATGCCGGTGTGGACGCCGCTCATGCCCGGGACACCCGGTCGGCCGCCCTGCCCGCCGGCCACGGTCTCGTAGTAGACCCACCCGCGGCCGCCGACGAGGAGGTTGTTCATCGTCCCCTGCCCGGCGGCCGGCACCGTTCCGGGGCACGGGCCGGCGAGCGCGGCCAGGCACACGTCGGCCACCCGCTGACTCACCTCGACGTTGCCCGCCCCCACCGCGGCGGGCGGCAGGGCGGCCACGATCGTGCCCGGCGGCGCCACGACCTGCACCGGGCGCATCGCGCCCCCGTTGGCGGGGATGGTGGGGTCGACGGCCGACCGCAGCGCGTACGTCACCGCGGAGACGGTGACGGCCTCGACCGCGTTGACGTTCCCACGGGCCTGCGGGTCGGTGCCCGTGAAGTCGACGGTCACCTGGTCGCCGGCCACGGTGAGCGCGACCGCGATGCGGGCCGGGTGCTGCTGGTCGGGGGCCGCGCCCGTCGAGTCGAGCACGTCGCCGGCCCGCCAGGTCCCGTCCGGGAGGGCGGCGAGCGCGGCCCGCATCCGCCGTTCGCCGTAGTCGACGACCTCGGCGAACGGTGCGTCCGCCAGGGACGCCAACCGCGCCACGCCGACCACGTTGGCACCCTCCTGCGCCGCCAGGTCGCCGACCCGCTCGTCGGGCGTCCGCGAGTTGGCGAGCAGGAGGCGACGCAGGCCGTCGTCGAGCAGCGTGGGCGGGATCCGCAACCCCTCCTGGTGGATGTCCGTGGCGTCGGCGGGGATCGACCCGGGGGCGGCCCCGCCGACATCCGCGTGGTGCGCCCGGTTGGCGGCCCAGCCGACCAGGCGACCGTCGACGTGGCACGGCGCCACCAGCGTGATGTCGTTCAGGTGCGTGCCGCCGGCGAACGGGTCGTTGAGCACGACCTGCTGCCCCGGGCCGACGGAGTCGCCGAACGCGTCGATGGCGGCGCGCACGCTGGCCGGCATCGACCCGAGGTGCACCGGGATGTGCTCGGCCTGCACGAGCATCTCGCCGTCGGGGGTGAACAGTGCGGCCGAGCAGTCGGCCCGCTCCTTGATGTTGGGGCTGAAGGCAGCGCGGCGCAGGACGGCGCCCATCTCGTCGGCGACGCCGGTGAGCCGCGAGATCAACACCTGCAACGCGGCGGGATCGAGGGTCACCGCCGGGCTCCTCTCCGTGGGCCGGGACCTTGCTCGTCACGGCTCGGTCGCGCTCGCCGCCTGACCGGGCACACCTCCCATGTCTCACCGACGCGGTTCACGCGCCCTCCGCGCGACGCAGCACGAGCGCGCCCGCAGCCCCGGGTCGGGCGACCCAGCCCTCGGCCACCCACACCGTGCAGTCGGGCTCGGCGATCACCGCCGGCCCGACCACCTCGGGCCCGCCCGACACGTCCTCCGCGCCCTGTGCCGCGGGCTCGACGCGCTCGGCCAGGCGCTCCGGCGCGGGCAGCGCGCCCGCATCGACCGCGGGCGGCCTGGTGGCCGTGGCCCGCAGCGCCACGACCTCCACCCGATCGCCAGGGCGGGCGTACCCGTTCCGCCGGCGGTGCTCGTCGTGGAACGCGGCGACGTCGGCGACCGTCAGCTCGTGGCTCTGCCCCCGGTAGCGGCAGTCGAGTGCCGTGGTGACCTCGATGTCGTCGGCTCGCGCCGCCGGCGGGTCTGTCGTGGGGCCGGCAACGAGGGCGCGCACCTGGTCACCGAGCTCGGCCCGGGCGGCGTCGAGCCCGGCGTGGTCGTCGGGCGTCGCCCACGACCGCACCAGGTCGCGGCGGCGGGGCGCGGTCAGCAGGCCGACGGCCGACAGCACGCCGGCCCGGGCGGGGACCACGACCGCGGGCATGCCCAGCGCGTCGGCGAGCGCGCAGGCGTGCAGCGGCCCGGCGCCGCCGAAGGCCACGAGCGCGAGCCCGCGGGGGTCCACGCCGCGCTCGACCGACACCGCCCGCAGGGCCTGTTCCATGTTGGCGTCCACGACCGCCAACACCCCGTCGGCGGTCACGCCGGCCGCGTCGAGGGCGGCGGCCGCCGCGGGGCGGTCGAGCGTGAGGCCACCGAACGCGGCCGCCGGCGCGATGTGCCCCGCCACCAGGTTGGCGTCGGTCACCGTGGGCCGCACGCCGCCGCGGCCGTAGCAGGCCGGGCCCGGGTCGGCCCCGGCGCTCTCGGGCCCGACCACCAGGGCTCCCCCGGGGTCGATGCGGGCGATCGAGCCGCCGCCGGCACCGATGGTGTGCACGTCGAGCGACGGGAAGCGCACCGTGAAGCCGCCCACCTCGCGAGTGGCGGCCGGGGCCGGCGCGCCGTCGAGGATCAGGCAGACGTCGGTCGACGTGCCCCCCATGTCGAAGGTGACGGCGGCACCGAAGCCGTTGGCCGCGGCGGCCGCCGCCCCGGCGCGCACTCCGCCCGCCGGCCCCGACAGCAGGAGGGCGGCGGGCAGCTCGGCGCCGTCCTCGACCGGCACGAGCCCGCCCGACGACGTCATGACCAGCGCCTCGTCGGCCAGGTCGCCGATCCCGCGCAGGTAGGCCCGGCACCGCGGGCGCAGCGCGGCGTTGATGACCGTGGTGACCGTGCGCTCCACCTCGCGCATCTCGGGCGACACCTCGTGCGAGCACGTGACGTCGAGCCCGCGCGCCCGCAGCACCTCGGCCACGGCCCGCTCGTGGGCCGGCTCGAGGTCGGCGTGCAGCAGGCTCACGGCCACCGCCTCGGCGTCGGCGGCGACCGCCGGCACCGCGTCCGGTCGTACGGGAGCCAGCTCGGTCCCGTCGGCGGCGAGCCGCCCGGCGACCTCGTAGCGGTGGCGGCGGGCCACCAGCGGCTCGGGGCGCGAGGCCAGCTGGTCGTACAGCGACGGGCGGTCCTGCCGGCCGATCTCGACGACGTCGCGGAGGCCCTCGGTCGTGATGAGGGCCACCGTCGCCCCGCGCCGCTCGAGCAGGGCGTTGGTGGCGACCGTCGTCCCGTGCGACAGCAGCGAGGGGCGCGCGCCCCGGGCCGGATCCGAGGCGCCGGCCGCCTGGGCCGACGCGACGTCCACGGCCGACCGGATGGCGCGGGCCGGGTCGTCGGGCGTCGACAGCACCTTGACCACCTCGCCCGTCGCCGTCACGAGGTCGGTGAACGTGCCCCCGGTGTCGACGCCGACCTGCACGGCGCGGAACGTACCAGCGGTCCCGGGCCGGCGAGGTCAGGCCGCGGTGCCCGACCGGCCCGACTGGGTCTTGGCCGCCTCGACCGCCAGCAGGTCGACCAGGTCGTTCATGCGGTCGCCCGAATGGCCCTTCACCCAGCGGAAGCTCACGTCACCCCGGCTGCGGACGAGCTCGACGAACGGTTCCCACAGGTCGCGGTTGGCGACGGGCTTGCGGGCCGAGGTCGTCCAGCCGCGCGCGATCCAGCCCTCCCACCACCGGTCCCGGAAGCAGTTCACGACGTAGGTCGAGTCGCTGACCACCTCGAGGGGGCCGGGGTGCGCCTCGACCGCCTCGAAGGCCGCCGTGATCTCCATGCGCTGGTTCGTCGTGCGCGACGCGTGGCCGCTGGCGTAGGCCCCGTCCGGCTCGGCCCAGGCCCAACCGCCGGGCCCCGGGTTGCCCAGGCAGGCGCCATCGGTGAACACGACGACGGCGCCGGGCAGTGGCGTCATGGACCGGGGCCGGGGGCGGGGCACGGCCGGTCACACTACGCCCCCGGCCCGACGGCGCAGGCCGCGCGTCCGCGGCCGTCGCTTCGCCGGCTTCCCAGAAATGTTCTCGTCGTCCATCGAACGTTCCGATCTGTGCCATTCGGTGCCAGCATGGGGCGCATGATCATCGACGGGTTCGTGCACCAGCTTCCCGACACCGACCCGGCCGAGACGGAAGAGTGGCTCCAGTCGCTCGACGCCGTCGTCGACGCCCACGGCAAGACCCGCGCCCGCTATCTCATGTCCAAGCTGCTCGAGCGGGCGCGCGAGCTCCAGGTCGGCCACCCCGCCACGGTCTCGACGCCGTACGTCAACACGATCCCGCCCGAAGAGGAACCGTGGTTCCCGGGCGACGAGGAGCTCGAGCGCCGCATCCGGGCCTACATCCGGTGGAACGCGGCGGTCATGGTCGTCAAGGCCAACAAGCAGGCCGACGGCATCGGCGGGCACCTGTCGACGTTCGCGTCCTCGGCCGCGCTCTACGACGTCGGGTTCAACCACTTCTTCCGGGGCAAGGCCGACGGCCAGCCGGGCGACGCGGTGTACTTCCAGGGCCACGCCGCACCGGGCATCTACGCCCGTGCATTCCTCGAGGGTCGCCTCACCGAACACGACCTCGACCAGTTCCGCCAAGAGGTCGGCGGCGGGCTGTCGAGCTACCCGCACCCGCGGCTGATGCCCGAGTTCTGGGAGTACCCCACCGTCTCCATGGGGTTGGGCCCGCTCAACTCGATCTACCACGCCCGCTACCTGCGCTACCTGCACAACCGGCGCATCGACGACACCAGCGGCACGCGGGTCTGGTGCTTCATCGGCGACGGCGAGATCGACGAGCCCGAGACGCTCGGCGCCCTGACGCTTCCGGCACGCGACCAGCTCGACAACCTCACGTGGGTCATCAACTGCAACCTCCAGCGCCTCGACGGCCCCGTACGCGGCAACGGCAAGGTCATCCAGGAGCTCGAGGCCGTGTTCCGCGGCGCCGGCTGGAACGTCATCAAGGTGGTGTGGGGCGGCAAGTGGGACGAGCTGCTGGCCCGTGACAAGGACGGCGTCCTGCTCGACAAGATGAACCGCACCGTCGACGGCGAGTTCCAGCGCTACGCGGTCGAGTCGGGCGCCTACGCCCGCGAGCAGTTCTTCGGGCCCGACGACCGCCTGCGGAAGATGGTCGAGCACCTGTCCGACGACGAGATCCGCAACCTGCCCCGCGGCGGGCACGACTACCGGAAGCTCTACGCCGCCTACAAGGCGGCCACCGAGCAGCGGGGGGCGCCCACGGTCATCCTGGCCAAGACGATCAAGGGGTGGACGCTCGGCCCCGACGTCGAGGGCCGCAACGCCACCCACCAGATCAAGAAGATGACGGTCGACCAGCTGCGGGTGCTGCGCGAGCGGCTCTACCTGCAGGACGTGATCGACGAGCAGGACCTGGCCGACGACAGGGAGCCCCCGTACATCCGCTTCGTCGAGGGCTCGGTCGAGCAGCGCTACATGCTCGACCGACGCAAGGCGCTCGACGGGCCGCTGCCGGCGCGCACGACGCGGATCCGGCGGCCCCTGGCGATGCCCGAGGACAAGCCCTTCGACGAGGTGCTGGCGGGCTCGGGCAGGCAGGAGGTGTCGACCACGATGGCCTTCACCCGCCTGCTGCGGAACCTGCACCGCGACCCCAACGTGGGTTCGCGTGTGGTGCCGATCATCCCCGACGAGGCGCGCACGTTCGGCATGGACTCCCTGTTCAAGGAGTTCAAGATCTACGCCTCGCAGGGGCAGCTCTACGACCCTGTCGACGCCCAGCTGCTGCTGTCCTACAGCGAGGGCAAGGACGGGCAGGTGCTCGAGGAGGGCATCACCGAGGCCGGCTCGATGGCGTCGTTCATCGCCGCCGCCACCTCGTACGCGCATCGCGGCGTGCCGATGCTGCCGTTCTTCACCTTCTACTCGATGTTCGGGTTCCAGCGGGTCGGCGACCTCATCTGGTCGGCCGCCGACTCTCGGGCCCGGGGGTTCCTGCTCGGTGCGACGGCCGGGCGCACGACGCTGCTCGGCGAGGGCCTGCAGCACCAGGACGGGCACAGCCTCGTGCTGGCGTCGACGGTCCCGACCGTCGAGGCCTGGGACCCGGCGTTCGCCTACGAGATGGCCACCATCATCAAGCAGGGCGTCCACGAGATGCTGGTCGACGAGCGCGACGTCGTGTACTACCTCACGCTCTACAACGAGAACTACCTGATGCCGCCGGTACCCGAGGGCGCCACCGAGGGCATCCTCCGGGGGTTGTACAAGTGGGCCGACGCCCCCGACGGGCCGGGACACCGGGCGACGATCCTGTTCTCGGGCACCGCGCAGGGCGCGGCGCGCGCCGCACAGGCCGAGCTCGCCGAGCGGTGGGACGTGGCCGCCGAGCTGTGGTCGGCGACCAACTACAAGCGCCTCCGCGAGGAGGCACTGGGGGCCGAGCGCTGGAACCGCCTCCACCCCACCGAGGCTCCCCGCACGCCGATCGTGACGCAGCTGCTGTCCGGCGAGGGGGCAACGCCTGCGGTCGTCGCCGTGACCGACTTCATGAAGGCGGTGCCCGACCAGGTCGGACGGTGGATCCCGCAGACGTTCGTGCCGCTGGGCACCGACGGGTTCGGGCGCTCCGACACCCGGGAGCGACTCCGTCAGTTCTTCGAGGTCGACATGCCGCAGGTGGTCGTGGCCACGCTGTGGGCGCTGGCCCAGCAGGGCGAGGTCAAGGCCGAGACGGTGGCCGAGGCCATCGCCCACTACGGCATCGACACCGAGCGCACCGACCCCCGCGCCTTCGACCTCTGACCTCAGCCTGAACGCGTTTCCACAGCAGTTTCGGGGGTCAGGACCCCCGAAACTGCTGTGGAAAACCTCGGGGCTACAGGGAACCCAGCAGCTCGAGCGGGAACGGCGGGCGGGCCAGGGGCCCGATGGCGATCCGCACGAGCAGCAGCGGGTTGTCGTCGCCCGCCGAGCGGTTGAGGTGCACGGTGTCGCATCCCACACACCGGTGCACGAGCACCCATTCGCCGTCGCCGCGCACGGTGATGGCGATGGGCTCCATCGACGCGCCGCACAGCTCCGCGACGGCGCGGTCGCCCGGGGAGTCGTCGACGTGACGGCTCCACAGGCAGTTGGGGCAGTGGTTGCGATGGGCGGTGCCGGGGGCGTCGGTTCCGACGTCGAGCCGGCAGTTGCGGCACCGGAACGAACCCGGCGGGCGCCGGGACCGGTTGCGCGAGTCGCGCGCCAAGGGGACCTCCGGAGATCACGGAAACGATCAGGACCGATCCGCGCGCCCGGGGGACGCCGTCTCAGGGCCCGCTCGTCACCGCGCCGGTGAGGTCACCGGGTCGGACGAGGGGCGGACGGTCGCCGGCGGGCGCGCGACACCACCGTGGGAGTCATCGTGGTCATCGGTCACCACCTTCTCGGGCCGTCCTCGGGTGCCGCCGGTCGGGGGCACCTCGTCGCCGGGTAGACCACCACCGGGGCGGACGGCGCGGCAAGCGAGTTTCCCGCGACACGTCCGCCCGCGTTCACGCCCCGTCGGTCCGGCGAGGCGTGAAGACCGCCAGGCGGGTCCCGTTCTTGGCGATCTCGAAGCGGTCGGCGCCGTCGAAGGTCTCGCCGTCGCGAGCCAGCCGCAGGGGCCCGTCCGCCGAGGCCACCGAGAGCGACGTGGTCCGCCAAGTCGAGAACACCCGACTGCGGCGCAGGGTGCCGGTCAGCACCGCGACCACGAGGCGCGTCCGGCACAGCGGGTGGGTGGCGTCGACGATCCGCACGTCGAGCTGCCCGTCGTCCAGCCGCTCGCGCCACGTCGGCGCCATGCCGTCGGGCAGGTAGCGGCAGTTGCCCACGAAGGCGAGCCACAGCGAGCGCCGCTCGCCGTCGATCTCGACGTCGACCGGCGTGCCGTGGCGCAGCACGCGAACGACGGCGACCGCCAGCGCCGGCCACTTGCCGATGCGACCCTCGAGCTCCTCGCGGGCGTCGACCAGCTCGACGTAGCTGCCGAAGCTGGCGGTGTTGAGGAACGGCTCGCCCGCGATCCAGCCCACGTCGATCTCGGCGCCGTGGCCCGACCGCACGGCGTCGACGGCGTCGTCGACCGTCTCGACCCCGAGGTCGCGGGCGAGGTGGTTGAGCGTCCCGGCGGGGACCACCACGAGCGGGAGTCGATGCTCGATGGCGACGGCCGCGGCGGCGTTGATCGAACCGTCGCCCCCGGCGACGCCGAGCGCCCGGAACCCGTCGGCCGCCAGGCGCTCGAGCGTGGCGGCGACGTCGTCGCCTTCGGCCAGCTCGACGATCTCGGCCCGCGGCAACCCGGTGCGCAGCACCTCGGCGGGCGACGGACCGGAGCCGATGGCGCCAGATCCCGGCCTTGGGGTTGACGACGATGCCGACCCCGTCGCCGTCGTCTCCCGTGCCGAGGTCGGTGTAGGAGCGGTGGGGGTGGACGTCCGCCGGCGACTTGGAGGCGACGGGCCACACGAACCGGGTGCACGACGCCGATCGCCGCCCCGGCGAGCAGCCGCCGGCGCAGCGTCGGATCGGAGCGGTGGCGCCGGCCGAGGCCGGCCAGCAGCAACGCCCGCGGCCACGCCGACGCCGGCGTGCTCCTGCGCGGCACCCGTGACCGCAGCCGCGCCGGCCGCGGGCGCACCCGAACGGCGCCGCCGCGGCGGCGCCGAGCCCGGCGCGGAGCGCGCCGCGCCGGAGAAATCGTCCCGAGCCCATCGGCGACGACCGTACCCCGGGTGCCGTCGCCGCCGATCCGTCCGGTCCCGTGGCCGCGTCCGCCGCGGCGACCGATCCGCCGTGCGGACCGGGCTGGGCGCGGCGCTACCGTGCTGCCATGACTGCCCTGGTCCCCGTCACCGGCAACCCCGAGGCCGACCAGCTCCTGACCGAGGACCCGCTGGCGCTGATGATCGGCATGCTGCTCGACCAGCAGGTCCCCATGGAGTGGGCGTTCGCCGGGCCGTTCACCCTGCGCGAGCGCATGGGCGGGCGACTCGACGCCGCGCAGATCGCGGCGACCGACCCCGGCGAGTTCGCCGCCATCTTCAAGGGCCCGCCGGCGCTGCACCGGTTCCCGGGCTCGATGGGCAAGCGCACGCAGGATCTCTGCCAGTTCCTCGTCGACCACTACGGGGGCGACGCCGCGGGCGTGTGGACCGGGGTCGACGACGGGCGCGAGCTGGTGCGCCGGGTGCGGGCGCTGCCGGGCTTCGGGGGCGAGAAGTCCAAGATCTTCTCCGCGATGCTGGCCAAGCGGTTCGGCGTCCGCCCGGCCGGCTGGGAGGAGGCCACGGCGCCGTTCTCCGACGACGAGCCCCGCTCGGTCGCGGACATCGACTCGGCCGAGTCGCTCCAGCGCGTCCGCGCCTGGAAGAAGATGATGAAGGCGGCAGAAGAAGGCCAAGGCCGACTCGCCGTAGCGCCCGAACGGATGCCGGCGGATCCGCCGGTGGCCCGCCTGCCGGCGGATCCGCTCGACGGTCGAGCCGGTCAGCGGTGCAGGGCGTGACGCTGGCGGTCGAGCCAGCCGAGGAGGACCGCGATCGTCCGGGGATCGTGGCGCAGGGCGTGGCCGGCACCGTTGATGAGGCGCAGCTCGGCCGAGCCGTGGGCGTCGGCCAGGACGCGTGCGTCGAACGACGGCACGACCTCGTCGTCGCTGCCGTGCACGACGAGCAACGGCCGGGGCGCGTACGACCCCACGCAGGCCACCGCCCTGATCGCCTTGAGCTCGCGCGACCAGGCGTCGACCGAGGGCGGGAACGCCCGGTCGGTGATCACCCCGACCTCGCGGCCGTGCTCCAGCAGGCGCCGGGGGTGCGACGCCCAGTCGTCGAAGTCGCCCGGGGCCCCGAGGGCGGCCACGCCCTGCACACGGGGGTCGGCGGCGGCCGCGCACACCGCCAGCGACCCGCCGGTGCCGAAGCCGGCCAGCCAGATGCCGAGCGGGCGGATGGTGGCGTCGAGGTGGGCGACCGCGGCGGCGATGTCGTTGAGCCATCCGCCGAGCGAGAACTGGCCCTCGGACTCGCCGCACCCCCGGTAGGCGAACGCGAGCGCCGCCCAGCCCATCTCGGTGGCGATGCGGTCGGCCAGCTCGGGCATGGTCTCGGGCGCGGTCACCGCCGTGCCGGTCGAGGGGTAGCCGTGGCAGAGGACGACCGCGGGGACGGGACCGGTCGGCCGGCCCGGGGCGCGGGCCAGGTGGGCCGCGAGGGTCAACCCGTCGGAGCGGATGCGCTCCTCCACGCCCGACGCCGCCTCCTGCCCGTCAGGCCGCGTCGGTGGCGTCGTCGACGCCGGCCGCGGCCCGTGCCGCCCGCGACGACCGGGCCAGCCGGTACCCCCGGTTGCGCGCCTCGGCCACCGTGTCGGGCCCGAAGCAGATGAACGTCTCGGCCGACATCAGCTCGGCGACCGCCGCCTCGACCGTGTCGTCGGTGTTGTCGAGGTCGTACAGGACCTGCTTGCGCTTGTCGCCCACGTAGCGGTTGTGCTCGAACTTGGTCGGCCGCTCCATGCGTGCGGACGGTACACCGGGCCGCGGTCCCGACCGCCAATCGTTGCGGGATTCCGGCGACGCGCCCGGCAGACTCAGCAGGCCATGGTCTCCCCCGATCCCGCGGCGCCGACCGACGCCGCCGACCCCGACGCCCACGTCCGAGGGCGACGACGCCGACCGACCGACCGCGTCCCTGTTCCGGCGGGGCGTCCGCCTGCTCTGGTACAGCGTCCGGTCGCACGCGCGCCCGTTCTCGGTGTCGATCTTCGGGTCGCTCGTCTACGGGACGATGGCGGTCGCGGGCACGTGGGTGCTGGGCCGGGTGACCGACGAGGTGGTCCTGCCGGCGTTCGACGAGGGCGTGTCGGGCGGGACCGTGGCCGTCGGCGCCGCCGCCATCGTGGGCGTGTCGCTGCTGCGCTCGCTCGGGGTGGTCGGCCGGCGCTACTACGGCATGAAGGCCCTGCGGGGGATGCAGCGCACGTGGTTCGGCCGCCTCACGGACACCTACCTGCGGGTGCCGCTCAGCTTCTTCGGCCGCCACCCCGCAGGGAGGCTCCTGGCCCACGCCGATGCGGACATCGAGCGGGCCGTGACGGTGCTGATGCCGTTGCCGTTCTCGCTGGGCGTGATCGTGCTCATCGGGCTGTCGATCGTGAGCCTGGCCCTCATCGATCCCCTGCTCATGCTGATCGGGCTGGCCCTGTTCCCGGCGCTCGCCCTCATCAACCAGGTGTACAGCCGGCGGGTGGAGGTCCCCGCGGCCACCACGCAGGCCCGCCTGGGCGAGGTCGCCTCCGTGGCTCACGAGTCGTTCGAGGGTGCGCTGGTGGTGAAGTCGCTCGGTCTGGAGGACCGCGAGGTCGACCGCCTCCGGCGCGCCGCCGACGGCCTGCGGACCGCCCGCCTGGGCGTCGGCCGCCTGCGGGCCACGTTCGAACCGGGGCTCGACGCCCTACCGAGCCTCGGGATGGTCGCGCTGGTGGCGGTGGGGTCGTGGCGCATCTCGACGGGCGCCATGTCGACGGGCGAGATGGTGCAGGCGGTGGCGCTGTTCGGCATCCTCACGTTCCCGATGCGCGTGGTGGGCTTCCTCCTCGAGGAGATGCCACGCGCCGTCGTGGCCGCCGACCGCCTCGACCTCGTGCTGGCGGCGCCGAGCCGCCCGCACCCCGCGCCCGACAGCGCGGTGCCCGTCCCCGCCGGCCCCCTCGCGGTGGACGTGGACGGCCTGGGGTTCGGCTACGGGGACGACCGCGTCCTCGACGGCATCGACCTGGCCCTCGCTCCGGGCGAGGTGGTCGCCCTCGTGGGCGCGACGGGCTCGGGGAAGTCGACGCTGTGCCATCTCCTCGCCCACCTGTACCCGCCGGCGACCGGCACCGTCCGGCTGAGCGGGGTCGACCTGCGCCACGCGGAGCCCGACTCGATCCGGGCGCACGTGGCGCTGGCCTTCCAGGAGGCCTTCCTGTTCGGCGACACCGTGCGCGAGAACCTCACGCTCGGGCAGGAGGCGTCCGACGACGACGTGCGGTGGGCGCTCGCCCGGGCGCGGGCCGACCGCTTCGTCGCCCGCCTCCCCCACGGGCTCGACCAGGAGCTGGGCGAGCGGGGCGTGACGCTGTCGGGCGGGCAGCGCCAGCGGCTGGCCCTCGCCCGGGCGCTGCTGCGCCGGCCGGGGCTGTTGATGCTCGACGACGCCACCTCCGCCGTGGATCCCACGATCGAGCAGCAGATCCTCGAGGGTCTCCGCACGTCGCTGCACGCGACCACGCTGATCGTCGCCCACCGGGTGTCGACGATCGCGCTCGCCGACCGGGTGGTGTTCCTCGAGGGCGGCCGGATCGCCGCCCAGGGTTCGCACGCGGACCTGGTGGCGACGTTGCCGGCCTACGCCGCCCTGGCCCGCGCCTACCAGGAGGCGCCGGCGTGACGGCGCCCGACGACCTCGCACCCGCTCGCCCCGGTCCGGTCGAGCCGGGTACGACGGCCGCCGCGCTGCTGGCCGAGGAGCCCATCGAACCGTCACCCGAGGACGCCGAGCCCCTCGCGGCGTCCCCCGACGAGCAGAGGCTCCTCGACGCGGGGGCGGTCGAGGTGCTCCGCCGTGGTCTGGCCGCCACCCCCGAGCTGCGGCAGGGCATCTCGCTGACGCTCGTGATGGCCGTGGTCACCGCCGCCGGCAAGCTGGCGGTCCCGATCCTCATCCAGCAGATCCTCGATCGCGGCGTGCTCGACGACGGCGGGTTCCAGCCAGGGTTCGTGTTCTCCGCCTGCGCCGCCGCCGCCGTGCTCATCGGCGGCCTCTACTTCGTGGGGCGGGCGACCTACCTGCGCCTCGTCCGGGCGGCCGAGACCAGCCTGCTCGCCCTGCGCGTGCGGGCGTTCGACCACATCCACCGGTTGTCGATGGCCGAGCACAACGAGCATCGCCGCGGCGCGCTCGTGGCCCGGGTCACGAGCGACATCGAGACGCTGGCCCAGTTCATGGAGTGGGGCGCGGTGGCCTGGATCGTCGACACGGTCCTCATCGTGGCCACGTTCACGGTCATGGCGGTGTACGAGTGGCGGCTCGCACTGATCGCCCTGGTCGCGTACCTGCCGCTCGTCGTGCTGATGCCGATGCTGCAGCGCCGGCAGCTCGCCGCCCAGGACCGCGTCCGCACCGCGGTGGGCGAGTCGCTGGCCGAGGTGTCCGAGACGGTGACCGGCGCCGCCGTGATCCAGGCCTACGGGCTCGAGGGTCGGGCCCGGACCCGGCTGCGGGCGGCCATCGACCGGCAGTTCCGGGCGTACCTCACCTCGGCCCGCTACTTCGCGGCGATGTTCCCGCTGGGCGACGTCTTCGGCGCCATCGCCATGGCCGCCGCCATCTCCGCAGGCGTCACGTGGGGACCCGGGTGGGGCCTCGACGTCGGGGTGGTCGTCGCGTTCACGTTCCTCGTCAACCTGCTGCTGATGCCGATCGCCGAGCTGTCCGAGATCCTCGACCAGACCCAGACCGCGCTCGCCGGTTGGCGGAAGGTCCTGGGGGTCCTCGCCACGCCGCTCGACGTCCCCGAACCCGCCGACGGGCGGGCGCTCCCGGGGGGCCCGCTCGAGGTCGTCGCCTCCGGTGTCGGGTTCGCCTATCGCGACGGGGTGCCGGTGCTGCGCGACGTCGACGTCCGGCTGCCGGCCGGACGATCCGTGGCGATCGTCGGCGAGACGGGCTCGGGGAAGACGACGTTCGCCAAGCTGCTGTGCCGCCTGGCCGATCCGACGGCGGGCGAGATCCGGCTCGGGGGCGTGGACCTGCGGGAACTGGCCCCCGACGCCCGCCGGCGGGCGGTGCGGTTGGTGCCTCAGGACGGGTTCCTGTTCGACGCCACCATCGCCGAGAACGTGCGGATCGGGCGGCTGGGCGCGGCGCCGGCAGGCGGCGCCGGGACGCCCGGCCCGCCGTCCCACGACGGTGGGACGCCGGCCACCGACGACGAGGTGCGCGCCGCGTTCGGGGCCCTGGGCCTCGGCTGGTGGCTCGACGACCTGCCCCTCGGCCTCGCCACCCCGGTCGGCGAGCGGGGCGGGAACCTGTCGGTGGGCGAGCGCCAGCTGGTGGCGCTGGCCCGCGCCCAGCTCGGCGATCCGGGCCTGCTGGTCCTGGACGAGGCCACCAGCGCGGTCGACGCGGAGACCGAGCGAGCGCTGGCCGAGGCGCTGGAGCGCCTGTCGGCCGGGCGGACGATGGTGTCGATCGCACACCGCCTCTCGACGGCGGAGACCGCGGACCTCGTCCTCGTGTTCGACGACGGGCGGATCGTCGAGCGCGGGACGCACGCCGAGCTCGTCGCCGCGGGCGGGACCTACGCCGGCCTGTACGAGAGCTGGCTGGGCAACACCCGCGTCCCCGCCGAGTGAGGCGGATGGGCGCCGCCACGTCTCAGCCGGCGGAGGGAGCTCCCGGGTCGGCCGGGGGACCGACCGCCCCGATGGACGCCAGGTACCGGTGCAGGCCCGTGATGACCCGGTACACGTCCTCGTCGGTGACATCGAGCCCCAGCTCCTCGCCCCGGCCGAGCACGAACGCGACCGACTCGTCGTCGGCCAGCACCACGTCGGGCGTGTCGCCGTCGGGCAGCGAGACGTCGCCTCCGGGCCCGGCCAGGACGCCGGTGTTCTCGAGGTGGTCGAGCTCGGCGCGGATCAGCTCGCGCACCTCGTCGTAGGTCAGGCGAGCCTGGGCCTCGAAGGGCAGGTCGTCGGCCACCTGGGCGACGGCCTCGTCGAGGTCGAAGATCGTGGGCGGCGGTTGGTGGCCCAGCCGGAACGCCTCGCGGCCGACCGTGACGGCGGCGATGACGAACACGAGCACGGCGGCGAGCACGGCGAACAACCAGACCACGGCCGAACGGTAACCGCCCCCGCGCGTCCCGCCGCCAGCCGGGCCGGGAGCACGAACGCCGCTCCCGCACCGCCACCGGCGCGATGATCGTGCGGTGCGCGGACAGAGCGCCGGTACGGCGTTCGTCGGGAGGTCGGGCGACCTCGAGGTCGTTCTCGACGCGTACGCGCGCGCCCAGGACGGCGAGGGCGCGGTGATCCTCGTCGGCGGCGAGGCGGGCGTGGGGAAGACGCGCCTCGTGGGCGAGGCCGGTGCCCAGGCCCGGCGCCACGGCGCCCGCGTCCTGGTCGGCCAGTGCCTCGACCTCGAGGAGGGAGGTCTGCCGTACGCGCCGCTGGTGGACATGCTCCGCACCCTCGACCGCGACCTGACGCCCGAGCAGGGAGCGGCCACCTTGGGTTCGCTGCGCGCCTTCCTCGGACGGGCGGGCGAGCCCGACCCCGCCGGTGCTCCGTCGGGTTCCGGCACGGCCGGGCCCGCGCTCGCCGGGTCGGCCGGACCGACCGGACCCACGGGGCCCGCCGGTCAGGCTCGCCTGTTCGAGCTGCTCCTCACGGTGATCGAGCGGCTCGTGGCGGCCGGCCCGGTGGTGCTCGTGTTCGAGGACCTCCACTGGGCCGACCGCTCGACGCTCGACCTGGTCGCGCTCCTCGCCAGCAACACCCGCTCGCTGCCGGTGTGCACCATCGGCACCTACCGCAGCGAGGACGTCCCGCCGCGTCACCCGCTGCGGCAGCTCACGGCCGAGCTGACCCGCCGCGGGGCCCGCCACGTCGAGCTCGGCCGACTCGGTCCGGGCGATGTCGCCGAGCTGCTGGGCGCCCTGCTCGACGCGCCGCCGTCACCTGAGGTCGTCGCCAGCGTCGTCGATCGCTCCGACGGCAACCCGCTGTTCGTCGAGGAGCTGGCCGCCGGCCTCGCCGACGACCCGGGCGCACCGATGCCGCCGCACCTGCGCGACGCCGTGGTCAGCCGGGTGGAACGGATGCCCGTCGGCGCCGCGGCCGTGCTGCGGGCGTGCGCCGTCGGCGGGCGCGAGGTCGAGCACGACCTGCTGGCCGACGTGATGGCCCTCGCCGGCGCCGCCGGCCGGGGCGCCGACCCCGCCGCGAGCGGCGATCCCGGCGCGCTCGACGGTGACCTGCGCGCCAGCGTCGAGTCCCGCCTGCTCGTCGCCGACCAGGGCCGGGGGACGTACCGGTTCCGCCACGCCCTCGTGCACGAGGCGGTGCTCGCCGACGTGCTGCCGGGCGAGCTGCACCGCCTGCATCGGGCGTACGCGTCTGCGCTCACCGAACGCCAGCAGCGGGCGCCGGGCGCCGCGGCCGACCAGTGGTGGTCCCGCCTCGCCCGCCACTGGGCGGGGGCCGGGGAGTTCGACGAGGCCCTCGGCGCGGCGGTGCGGGCGGGACGCGCCGCCGAGGCCGGGTTCGCGGTGCCCGAGGCCCAGCGGTCGCTGGAGTGGAGCGTGCGCCTGTGGGACCGCGCCGCAGATCCCGAGGCGGCGGCCGCCTGCCGCCGCGACGAGCTGCTGGCGGCGGCCGCCGACGCCGCCAACCGCTGCGGGCTGGTCGTGCGGGCGTTGACGCTGGTCGACGAGGCCCTGGCGACGCCGGCGGTGGCCGACGATCCGGTGCGGGAGGGGCTGCTGCACGAGCGCCGCGGCTGGTACCTGTACCGCACGGGTCGCCCCGCCGACGCCCTCGCCGCCTACGAGCTGGCCGTCGATCTGGTTCCGGCGCGGCCGCCCTCCCCGGCCCGGGCCCGGGTCGTCCAGGCCCATGCGCACGCGCTCGTGCGGGTGGGTCGGGCCGACGAGGCGCGACCCCGAGCCGAGGAGGCGGTGGCGATGGCCCGCGCGGTCGACGATCGCGTCGACGAGGGGCAGGCGCTCCACGTCCTCGGCCTGGTCCTGGCCACCGAGGGGCGCACCGACGACGCCATCGCCCTCCTGCACGAGGCGGGGCAGATCGCGGTGGGGCTGGGGGACCTGGCCGAGGTGGCGGGGGCCTACGTCCACCTGTGGCGCACGCTCGTCGAGGCGGGCCGCGGCGACGACCTGATCGATCTCGTGTTGGCCTTCGGCACCGGCCCGTCGGGCGGGGCGCAGAGCACGTCCCCGGCCCCCACGCTGACGGGCAGCATCGGCGCCGCTGCCCTCCACCAGCTCGGCCGGTGGGACGAGGCCGAGCAGCTGCTCGGGGACGGGGCGGCCGCGGCCGAGGTCGGCGGGCTGACGGCCATCACCCGGACGCTCGTCGCCGGGGCCCTGGAGGTCGACCGGGGTGACCACGACCAGGCACGCGACGACCTCGAGATCGCCCGCGCCTGGTGCCACCAGGTAGGCGACGGGCGGCTGAACGGCCTGCTGCACCGGGCGCTGGCCGAGCTGGCCGTCTGGCAGGGCCGAACGGCCGATGCCCGCCGCGAGGTCGACGCGGGCCTCGAGCTGCTGGCCCACACGGGCGACCCCGAGCTGGCCGCTCGCATCGCGGCCGTGGGCGTGCGGGCCGAGGCCGACGGGGCACAGGCCGGCGCCCGGATCGGACGCGTGCCGGGCACCGCGGCCGAGCGCCGGGTCGCGGATCTCGTCCGCCGCCTCGAGGGCTTCGCCGCCGCCGCGGAGGCCCGCAACGCACCTCCCGACTCCGAGGCGACCGCGGCTCTCCTGTCGGGGCGGGCCGAGGCGTCGCGGCTGGCGGGCAGCGGCGACCCCGCGTCGTGGGCCGCGGCCGTCGCCGCGTGGGAGGCGATCGCCTTCCCGTACCCCGCCGCCTGCGCCCGCCTGCGGTTGGCCGAGGCGGCCCTCGGCGCCGGCGACGACACCACCGCCGCGAGTGCCCTGGCCGCGGCGTGGGACACCGCACGGGCGCTGCGGGCCCGGCCCCTCGAGGATGCGCTGAGCCGGCTGGCCCGGCGGGCCCGGGTCCCGCTCGCGGGCGTCGAGGCGACCGCCCCGGCCCAGACCGGCGACCGGGCGCTCACGCCCCGCGAGCGCGAGGTGCTCGGCCTGGTGGCGGCCGGGCGCACGAACCGCCAGATCGGCGAGGAGCTCTTCATCAGCCAGAAGACCGCGAGCGTCCACGTGTCGCGCCTCCTCGCCAAGCTGGGTGCATCGACCCGCGGGGAGGCGGCCGCCGTCGCCCGCCGTGAGGGCCTGCTCGACGAGCGCAGGGCGTGACGAGTCCCAGGTCAGAGGGGCCTCAGGACGGATTGAGCACGGGATAGGGCATGTTGCCGATGCCGTGGGGCGCCCGCGGGCGGACTCTGGGGTACGACCCCGGATCCCGTCCACGGAGGACCTCGTGGCCAACGCTCCCACTCCCCCGAACACCCTCACCCACGCCGTCGTCGTCGGCGCGGGCATGGGCGGCCTGCTGGTCGCCCACGCCCTCAGCCGCCACGTCGACCGCGTGACCGTGGTCGAGCGCGACACGCTGCCGACCTCGCCGGCCCCCCGTGCCGGCACGCCCCAGGGCCGCCACGTCCACGCGCTGCAGCCGGGCGGGCTCGCCGCCATCGAGAGCCTGCTGCCCGGCTTCCGGGACGAGCTGCTGGCGCACGGCGCCGTCCCGGTCGTGGTCCCCCGCGACCTGCTGTGGATGTCCCGGGCCGGGTGGATGCAGCCCCAGGCAGGGGCCGGCCACGTGATCATGTCGGCGAGCCGGGACCTGATCGAGTGGGTCACCCGCGACCTCGTGCTGGCCCGGTCGTCGATCGGGCTGCGGACGGGCACCGAGGTGGCCGGCCTGGCCATCCGTGACGACCGCGTCGTCGGTCTCGACGTGCGCCCCCGCGGGGCGGCCCCCGGCGAGCCGACCGAGCGCCTCGTGGCCGACCTGGTGATCGACGCCAGCGGCCGGCGCTCGCGGGCCCCCGACTGGCTCGAGGCGGCGGGCTACGACCGCCCGGAGGAGGAGGTCATCGACGCCGACCTCGCGTACGCCAGTCGGACCTACCGGCGCGGCCCCGACGATCTCGCCGGATGGCGGGCCCTGCTGCTGCAGCCCCGGGCCCCCGACTGCAGCCGCGCGGCGGTGATGTTCCCCATCGAGGGCGACCGCTGGCTGGTCACGGTGGCCGGCGCCAACGGCGACGTCCCGCCCACCGACGACGAGGGCTTCCTCGCCTTCGCCGCCGGGCTGCGCTCGCCCGCGCTCGTGGACGCGATCGACCGCCTCGAGCCGCTGTCGCCGATCGTGGCGTTCCGCCGCACCGCGAACCGGCGGCGGAGGTTCGAGGCCCTGCGCCGGGTTCCCGATGGCTTCCTGGCCGTCGGTGACTCCGCCTGCGCGTTCAACCCGGTGTACGGCCAGGGCATGAGCGTGGCCGCGATGACCGCCGCGGAGATCGACCGCGGCCTGCAGGCCCACGGGGCCCGGACGTTCGGCGACCTGGCGGGCGTGTGCGCCGGCCTCCAGCGCGTCGTGGCTCGCCTGAACGCCGGCGCCTGGATGGTGGCGACCGGAGAGGACCTGCGGTTCCCGCGCACCGAGGGTGGGCGGGTGACTCCCGTCGACCGGGTCGTGCGCCGCTACCTGGACCGTGTCGTGCTGGCGGCGGCCTCGGACCCGGTGGTCAACCGGGCGTTCACGGACGTGCTCACGATGACCGCACCGCCGACATCTCTGATGCGCCCCCGCCTCGCACTCCGGGTGCTGTCCCAGCGCAGCCCCCAGCCCTCGCCCGCTCCTCCGCTGCCGCTGTCCCGACCTTCGTCGGCGACCGCGGCCCTGGCCGGCTGATCGGGCACGACCCCCCGTGCCCGATCACGCCGAGGACACGATGCGCACCCGCCCGACGGCACCACCGGCGACCCACGCCGTGGTGATCGGCGCGGGTGCCACAGGGCGAGCCGCGGCCCTGGCGCTGGCGGCCCGGACCGAGCGGGTCACCCTCGTCGACCGGGCGGACGTGCCCGACCCCGAGTGGGAGGCCCGGCCGCGGTCCGCGGACGTGCGGGCGATCCTGGAGTCGCCCCAGGTCGTGGTGCGGGCCGGCCTCGAGGTGGTGGGGCTGGTCGTCGCCGACGGCGGACGTCGCGGGAGCGAGGACGCTCGCGAGCCTCGGATCGGCGGGGTGCTCGTCCGCCCCCGTCGGTCCCCCGGGGCACCGGTCACCGAGATCGCGGCCGATCTGGTGGTCGACGCCCGCGGGGTGGCCCCGGTGCCGGCGTCGGTCGCGGCGTTCCCGGCGCGACAAGGCCGGGGCCGCTCTCGGCCCCGGCCCGTCGACGGGTCGGATGCGGGACGCCCCCGGCCCGCGGAGGCGGGCTAGGGCGGACCGGGCGACTCCGGCTCTGGTCAGATCCCCAGGCGCTGGGCGAGCAGCTCGCGGTGGTAGGTGGGGTCGCCGAAGAGCAGCTCGGACGACTTCGCCCGCTTGAAGTACAGGTGCGCCGGGTGCTCCCACGTGAAGCCGATGCCGCCGTGGATCTGGATGTTCTCGGCGGCCGAGTGGAAGTACGCCTCGGAGCAGTAGGCCTTGGCGAGGCACGCCACCTCGGGCAGCTCGTCGTTCAGCTCGGCGGCGCACCAGGCGGCGTAGTAGGCGGCCGACTTGGCGGACTCGACCTCGAGCAGCATGTCGGCGCACTTGTGCTTGATGGCCTGGAAGGAACCGATGGGCCGGCCGAACTGCACCCGGTCCTTGGCGTACTCGACCGACATGTCCAGCACCTTCTGGGCGCCGCCGACCTGCTCGGCGGCGAGGGCCACCACGGCGAGGTCGAGAACCCGGCCGAGCACCTCGTCAGCGCCGCCGTCGGTGCCGATCAGGGTGGCGGGCACGCCGGCGAACTCGAGCTTGGCCTGCTTGCGGGTCTGGTCCATCGTGGCCAGGGGCGTCCGCGTCAGTCCCGCGGCGTCACCGGCGACGGAGAACAGCGACAGGCCCTCGCCGGTCCGGGCGGCCACGACGATGAGGTCGGCCACGTGCCCGTCGAGGACGAACATCTTGGTCCCGTCGATGGTCCACGAGTCACCGTCCCTGGTGGCCGTGGCCTCGACGCCCGAGAGGTCCCACTTGCCGTTCGGCTCGGTGAGGGCCAGCGTGGCGATGGTCTCGCCGGAGGCGATGCCGGGGAGCAGCTCCTTCTTGGCGGCCTCGTCGCCCGAGTGGAGGATGGCGTTCGTGGCCAGCACGACCGTCGAGTAGAAGGGGGCGGCGAGCAGGGCCCGGCCCATCTCCTCGAGCACCACGGTCAGCTCGACGTAGGTGAAGCCCTGTCCGCCGTACTCCTCGGGGATGACGAGCGACTGCAGGCCGAGCTCGTTGGCCATCTGCGACCACACGGCGGGGTCGTAGCCCTCGGTGGTCTCCATCAGCCGCCGGACCTCGGTCTCGGGCGACTTCGACTCGAGGAACTGGCGGGTGATGCGCCGCAGCTCTTCCTGCTCTTCCGAGAAGGCGAAGTTCACGGGGGTCCCTCCTGGGGTGACGTGGACGGAGATGGCTGTCGCGATCCGGACGGCACCGTAGGCGGATCCCGGAGGTCACGCCATCCGCTGTGTGTACACGTGTGCTACGCGCGCCGTAGGGTGGCGGGATGGAACGGGTCGGCGTCCGCGAGTTGCGCAACAACGTCGCCGCCGTCGTGCGCCGGGCGGGCGCCGGCGAGCGCATCGTGGTCACCGTCGACGGGGTGCCCGCGGCCCAGATCGGGCCCCTCGACCCGGCGGCGGCCGTCACGGTCGACGACCTCGTCGCTGCCGGGCTGGCCCTCCCGCCGGGGCGACGCGACCGACCACCGGCACCGGCGCCCGAGGACGCGCCTGTCGACATCCGGCCCGCCAGCGTCCTCGACGAGCTGCGTGGCTCGTGACGATCGACCGCCGATGACGCTCTTCCTCGACACCTCGGCCCTCGTCCGCCGGTACGTGCAGGGACCCGACCGGACGCTCGTCGTCGACGCCATGGCCGAGGACCCCGTGTGGTGCGCTTCGGCGCTGTGCCGCTCGGAGACGCTGCTGGCACTCCACCGCCTCGCGGTCACCGGCCGCCAGCACGGGCGCATGTGGGGCCGTCTGCGGGACGACTGGGACGCGTTCGTGGTGATCCCCGTCGACGACCGCTGCCTCGCGCAGGCGGTCGAGCTCGGGGCGACGTACGGGCTGCGCACGGTCGACGCGGTCCACCTCGCCGCCGCGGACCGGCTGCCCCGCCCCACGACCTACCTGACGTACGACCGCCACCAGATCCCCGCGGCCGCGGGGCTGGGGTTCGACGTGCGGTCGCCCCTGGCGGACTGACCCGTCGTCTCACGCCCTGGGGCACCGGGCCCTCAGCGGGCCCGGGCCTCCAGGGGCCATGCCCAACGGCGTGACCCCGGGGCGGCCGGTCCCGGGCTTCTCCCCAAGACCGGAACCGGCTCGCCTCTGAGGGGGACATCGGCCGTGGCGGTCGACCTGTCACCCTCATCGGGGGCTCCTGCGGTGGGCATGAGCGTGTGCAGTTTCGCCATGAATGAGCCGTATGGACAAGACCCAAGAGGGCGTGAAATATGTCACGTCGCTCGATGCTGTCTTGTCACCACCGACAGTGACTCGGAGGGACACCGGTGTTCGCCGGACGCCGACATCAATCATGCCGGAGCGAGCGGGACGTCGCACGCGGCAGACTGTGGACGTGAGCACGCTGTTCCATGTCGACGACCGGTTCGAGGTCCACAAGGTCGTGGTCGGGCCCGTGGACAACAACGTCTACGTGCTCCGGTGCACCGACACCGGCGAGGCCGTCCTGCTCGACGCAGCCAACGAGCACGACCGCCTGCTCGACCTCTGCCGAGCCCTCGACGTGCGGTCGGTGCTCGAGACGCACGGGCACTGGGACCACATCCAGGCCGTCCCCGAGCTGCGTGACGCCGGCTACGAGGTGCACGTGACGGCCGAGGACGCCGACATGCTGCCGTCCTACGACCAGATCCTCGACGACGACTCGGTCGTCCAGGTCGGCCGGGTGCGGTTGCGCACGATCCACACCCCGGGGCACACGCCCGGATCGATGTGCTTCCTCGTCGAGGGGTCGCCGGTGCTGTTCAGCGGCGACACGCTGTTCCCCGGGGGCCCGGGCAACACGACGTTCCCCGGCGGCGACTTCCCCACGATCATCGACTCCGTCGAGAACAAGCTCTTCACGCTCCCGCCCGACACCCGCGTGCTGCCCGGGCACGGCGACCCCACGACCATCGGCACCGAGCGCCCGTCGCTCCAGGAGTGGATCGACCGGGGCTGGTGAGCGTCCGCGCCGAGCGGGCCCGCTGATGCCTGACGCCCTGCGCTACGACGAGCGGCCCTACGACGACACGCCCGTCCACACCGAGGACCTGCCCCCGACGCCCGTGCGCGACCGGAACATCCCGGCCACGGCCTGGATCGAGGCGCCCGGCGAGGTGCGCACGCTCGGCGACGACCTCCCCGGCACCCCGGTCGCCGACTACAAGCGCCGCATCGGACCCTGGCTCCTCTGGCGGGCCGGACCGGCGGCGGGGGGCGACGCCCGCTACTGGGTGGCGCGCGCCGACGACCTGACGGTCACGTACACGTTCCGGCTGTACCCGTCGGGCGACGGGTCGGGCGTGGGCCCCAGCGGGGCGACACACGCCCGCTTCCGGGCCTGGAAGGAAGACCTGCGCGACGCCGAGTGAGGCGGTCGTCCGCCGGCTGCGGCGCCCCGCACGACGAGCGCCCGCACGATGAGGGCGGCGAGGCAATGCGTTCCGCACGACCGAGCCCGAGGTCATGGGCTCCGCATCCGGAACCCTCGCCTCGAGCTCCGCCGGCCGGAACTTATCGCCTCGCCGGAACGGCCTCGGCGAGGCGCGCACCCCCGCCGGGCTCGACGGCAGCACCACCCTCGGTGGCGGGGACGGCAGCGCCCGCGGCGTCGGCCGGCGCGGGGACGGCGGCAGCGGCAGCGGCGTCGGCGTCGGCGGGCGCCGGGAGGGAGGGCGCAACGGCGTGGAGGCGGCGGACCCGGCGAGCGACCATCACGCCCGCGGCGGCGATGGCCAGCAGGACCGGCAGGCGCACCGGGCCGGGCACCCCGACCTCGAGCATCAGGGTGCGGGTGTTGGTCACGAGCAGCAGCGTGCCGACCACGACGCCCAGCGCCGAGGCGTCGGCGTGACGCACCAGCCACGCCGCGATCGGCGCAGCGACCACGCCGCCGGCCAGCAGCGCCAGCACCAGCGGTGCCTCGATGCCCTGCCCGCCGAGGCCGATGAGGAACCCGGCGCTCGCCGCCACGGTCACCAGCAGCTCGGCGGCCGACACCGAGCCGATGACCAGACGGGGCTCGACGCGGCCGGCGGCCAGCAGGGTGGGCGTGGCGACCGGGCCCCACCCACCGCCGCCCACGGCGTCGATGAATCCGGCGCTGAGGCCGAGCGGCGCCAGCATCCGCCGGCGGAGGTGCCCGGGGTCGTGGCGCTCGCCGTGGAGGTCGCCGCGGACCGAGCGGACGATGACCAGCGCCCCCAGGCCGAGGAGCACGACGGCGACGGCGGGCGTCAGCCAGTCGCCGGTCAGGGAGGTGAGGACGGTGGCGCCGGCGAAGGCGCCGATGGCTCCGGGGAGGCCGATGCGCCGCACCAGCGGCCACGACACGTTCCCGAACCGCCAGTGCGCCACGCCCGAGCTGAGGGTCGTGCCCACCTCGGCGAGGTGCACGCTCGCCGAGGCGACCGCGGGTGAGAAGCCGTTCGACAGCAGCACGGTGCTGGTGGTGACGCCGAAGGCCATGCCGAGCGCCCCGTCGACGAGCTGACCGACCAGCCCGGCCAGGGCGAACACCAGCAACCGTCGCACGTCACCTCCGATCCGTCGCCGCCGGAGCGGGCATTACCCACAATTCCGACGTGTTTGGTGGAGAATAGCCGTGGAACGGCCTGCGTCCAACCTCGGGGCGGGGACGGCAGGGTGTGACCGCCGCCCCCGCCCGCGCCGAGGCTCAGCCGAACTGCGACTCGCAGCTGCCGAAGACCCCGCCGGCCGGCTCGCGGCCGCCGCAGGTCTCCGCGTACGCCTCGAGCACGCCCCCCGAATCGGTGCCGAACCAGAGGTCGTCGCAGGCGGCCATGTCGCCGTCGGAACACGACTGGGCCAGACTGGCGAGCTCGGGGTCGGCCACCGCCTCGGGGTCGTCGAGGGGCGGTTCGGTGCCACCGGTGTCGTCCACCGGCTCGTCGACCGGTTCGTCGACCGGTTCGTCGACCGGGAGATCACCGACGTCGGGGACGTCGGTGGTGGGCGCCTCCAGGAGACCCTCGATGTCGACCTTCCAGTCGCCCTCCTCCTTCACCAGCGCGATGGCCGTCGTCTCGGTCGAGCCGCCCTGGGTGCGGTACTCGACCTCGACGGTGGCCGAGCTGTCGGTCTCGTCGGTCACCCGGGTGGAGACGAGCTCGGACGGCGCGAACTCCGCGATCTCGTCGGGAAGGTCGCCGGTTCCCACGCCGGAGGCCGTCGCCGCCTGGGTGCACTCGGCGAGGGCCTCTTCGCGGGTGGTGTCGCCGAGTGTGACCAGGTCGACCGCGGCGCCGCAGTCGCCGTCGATCATCGCCTCGAAGTAGCTGGTGGCCACCGACTCGGGATCGCTGGCTTCGTCGCCGGACAGCAGGAAGTACGCCCCGACGCCGGCGGCGACGAGGGCGAGGACGATCACGATGGGCAGGACCGGGCTGCGCTTGCGACCCGGGGGCGGGCCGCCCGGCGGCCCGTAGCCGGGCTGGGGCCCGAAACCTGGTCCGGGCGGCGGCCCGTACCCACCCGGCGGCGGGTACCCCGGGTCCGCGGGGGGATAGCCGGGCGCCGGAGGCGGGTAGCCCGGAGGCGCCGCGGGCGGGTAGCCCGGGGCCGCCGGCGGGTAGTCGGGCTGGGGTGGGTAGCCGGAGCCCGCGCCGGGCTCGGGCCCCCAGCCGGGGGCACCGCCCGGGGCGGGCGGAGGCATCTGTGACATCTCGTGTCCTTCCTGACCTGCTCGTCGCCGCGGAGCCGCCGCCGGGACGCGCGTGGATCGAGGTCGAACCGCCGCCGCACTCACCAATGGCCCCGCTCTCGAGGCCGCACACTACGACGTTCGCGACAACGAACGATCGCGCCCCGACTGGGCGTCAGGAGCCGGCGGCCAGCGGGCGGCGGGGCTCGGCCACGACCGAGATGCCGGCAGGGAGGTCCTCGACCGTCACTGCGCCGTCTTCGACCGCCACCGTGACCGACCCGCCCATGAGCGGAATGCGCTCGACCCGCAGCGAGCGGATGGCCTGGGGCAGAACCGGCGCCAGCCAGAGCTTGCCCTGCGGCACGTGCGGGTCGAAGCGCAACAACGACCGCAGGTGCAGCAGGGGTGCTCCCGCCGACCACGCCCGCGTGTCACAGCCGTCGGGCAACCGGACAGGGCCGGCCACGTCGTCACGGTCGAACCCGCACAGCACCGCCATGCGCCCGCCGGACGCGTCGGCCGCCTCGAGCTGGGCGAGGACGAGGCGGTGGGCCTCGTCCACGAAGCCGTACCGCACCAGCCCGGCGACGCACAGGGCGTTGTCGTGGGGCCACACCGCGCCCGTGTGCGGCCCGAGCGGGTCGTAGGCACGCATCGACGCCCCGAGGGTGCGCACCCCCCAGCCCGAGAACATGTCGTCCGCGAGCAGGTGCTTGACCAGGACGGCCGCCTTGTCCTCGTCGACGACGCCGCTCCACAGGCAGTGGCCGACGTTCGACGCGAGCGCCGCGACCGCGTGCTTGTCGCCGTCGAGCGCCAGCGCGAACCAGCCCGCCTCCTCCACCCAGAAGTCCCGGTTGAACGCCTCACGCAGCGCCGTGGCCTTGTCGCGCCACCGGGCGGCCAGCGGCTGGTCGCCGGCCTCGGAGGCGAAGTGGGCGCGCGCCTGGTAGGCCGCGTAGGTGTAGGCCTGCACCTCGGCGAGCGCCAGCGGGCCGCGGGCCGGAGAGCCGTCGGGCAGGTGGACGGGGTCGGCCGAGTCCTTCCACGACTGGTGCCGCTCGCCCCGGTCGGTCACGCGCTGGTACTCGACGTAGCCGTCGCCGTCGCGGTCGCCGAACGTGGCGATCCACTCCAGCGCGCGATCGGCGTGGGGCAGCAGCCGCTCGACCACCTCGGGGGCGAGGCCCCAGCGGCGGAGCTCGCCCAGCAGCATGACGAACAACGGTGTGGCGTCGACCGACCCGTAGCTGACCGGGTGCGCCCCGCTCACGCCGGCCGTACCGAACCGCAGGCGGTGGAGGATGCGACCCGGCTGCTCCTCGGTGCGGTCGTCGACGTCGGCGCCCTGGTAGCGCGCCAGGGTCTCGAGCGTGGCGAGCGCCAGCTCGGGATCGACGATCAGGGACATCCACGCGGTGAGCAGGGCGTCGCGCCCGTGCAGGGCCAGGTGCCACGGTGCGCCCGCCGCCACCACCGACTGCCCGGGGTGCTCGGCGTCGATGACCCGAAGGGCGCCCAGGTCGGCCGCGCTGCGGTGCACGGCCGTCAGCAGGGGCAGGTGGTCGCTGGTCACCTGGGGCACGTGGCGGTGCCACTCCACGAGGCGGCGGGCCGAGGCGGTGCGGCCGGCATCGGTCGCCAGAAGCGAGTCGGGCACGACCTCGGCCCCCTGGACGATGGGGGCCACGGCCACGGTGGCCGAGAACCGGCCCCCGGCGGGGACGATCGCCTCCCACCGCAGGACACCGGGCCGGGAGCGGACCGCGCCGGACCCGGTGACCCGGCACCCGACGCGGGTCGAGCCGCGTCCACGGACCAGCAGCACCTCGTCGGGGCCGGCGCCACCCGGCTCGACGTCCGCCTCCGCCCGCGGGCTGCCGTCGCGGGCGGCCGCGAGCGGGGCCAGGTCGGAGCTCACCTCGACCTCGAGCTCGACGTAGCTGGGCTCTGCGCCCGTGTTGCGCACCTCGACCTCGTCGCGCAGGCCCGCAGCCACGACGCGGCGGCGCACCACGACCGGCCCGGACCTGGGAGCCGTGGCCGTGCCGTCGGGGTGTTCGGCGGGGAGCGCCCGGCCGACGAAGGTGGCGGACGCCGGGCCGTCGACATGGTGGTCCACCGGCTCGACCGGCCCGCCGTTCACGGTCAGGACCAGGCGCGACAGCAGCCTCCGGTCCGCGACGAACAGGCCCTCGGCGGCCCCGGCCCCCCGGTCGACCACGTCGCCGGACGGGTCGGAGACGCAGAACGAGCCTGCCTCGACCAGTGTCACGAGGGTGCCCGGAGGAGAGACCCGGATGCCCATCGGCGGCGACCATAGCCGCCTGCCGCGAACCTGTCCGGGGGTATTTCTCCTACGCGCGTAGTGCGAATACACTGGCCCGCATGCCCGCCACCCCCCTCTTCCAGATCGAGGACCTGCACGTGCGTGCCGTGGGACGGGACGGGGGCGGCCCGGCCGGCAACGGATCCGGCGGCGAGATCCTGCGGGGCGTCGACCTGACGGTCGGCGCAGGCGAGGTCCACGCCCTGATGGGGCCCAACGGCTCGGGCAAGTCGACCCTGGCCAACACCCTGCTCGGCAACCCCGACTACGAGATCACCCAGGGCCGCATCCTGTTCCGCGGCGACGACATCTCCGAGTGGGACCCCGACGTGCGCGGCAAGGCCGGCGTGTTCCTGGCCTTCCAGTACCCCCAGACCATCCCGGGTGTCTCGGTGATCAACTTCCTCCGCCAGGCGCTGTCGGCGCGCAAGGGCATCGATCTCTCGGTGCTCGAGCTGCGGCTGGCGATCATGGACTGGATGAAGCGGCTGGACATGGATCCGTCGTTTGCCGACCGGTACCTCAACGAGGGGTTCTCGGGCGGCGAGAAGAAGCGCAACGAGATCCTGCAGATGGCCATCCTCGAGCCCGAGGTGGCGATCCTCGACGAGACCGATTCGGGCCTCGACATCGACGCGCTCAAGGTCGTGGCCCACGGTGTCGATGAGGTCCGCACGGACCGTCCCGAGCTGGGCGTCCTCGCCATCACGCACTACCAGCGACTGCTCACGTACCTGCAGCCCGACCGGGTCCACATCCTGATCGACGGTCGCGTCGTCGACAGCGGCGGCCCCGAGCTGGCCGAACGGCTCGAGCGCGACGGCTACGAGAGCTGGCGCACCCCGTCAGACGCGAGATCAGAGGCAACGACGCCGTGACCGCATCCAGGCCTGCACACTCCCCCACGTCCAGCGATGCCCTCGACGTCGAGCGCATCAAGAAGGACTTCCCGATCCTCGATCGCGAGGTACGCGGGCAGCGCCTCGTGTACCTCGACTCGGCCAACACCTCGCAGAAGCCGCGGGCCGTCCTCGACGCCATCGAGACCTTCTACGAGCGGTCGAACGCCAACGTGCACCGCGGCACGTACCTCATCGCGGAGGAGGCCACGGCCGCGCTCGAAGGCGCCCGAGCCAAGGTCGCCCGGTTCATCGGCGCCCGGTCCGACCGCGAGGTGGTCTTCACCAAGAACGCCACCGAGGCGCTCAACCTGGTGGCCAAGGCCTGGGGCCGCGCCAACCTCGGGGCGGGCGACCCGGTCGTCATCACCGAGCTCGAGCACCACGCCAACATCGTCCCCTGGCACCAGCTGGTCGACGAGGTCGGCATCGAGCTGCGCTGGATCCCCGTCGGCGCCGACGGCCACCTCGACCTGACCGACCTCGACCGTCTGGTCGACGGCGCCCGCGTGGTGTCGTTCGCGGCGATGTCCAACGTGCTCGGCACGATCAACCCCGTCGAACGACTGGTCACGGCCGCCCACGACGCCGGGGCGATCGCCGTGGTCGATGCCAGCCAGTACGTCCCCCACCTGGATACCGACGTCGCCGCCTGGGGTGCCGACTTCGCGGCGTTCACCGGGCACAAGATGTGTGGCCCCACCGGCATCGGCGTGCTGTGGGGCACCGAGGCGATCCTCGACGCCACGCCCCCGTTCCTGACCGGCGGCGAGATGATCCTCAACGTCACCAAGGAGGGCTTCACGCCCAACGAGCTGCCGTGGAAGTTCGAGGCCGGCACGCCGCCCATCGCCGAGGCGGTCGGGCTCGGCGCAGCCGTGGACTACCTGGCGGGGCTCGGGATGCAGGCCGTGCGCACCCACGAGGTCGCGCTCACCGCCTACGCGCTGCGCACGCTGACCGAGCGGTTCGGCGACGATCTGACCATCCATGGGCCGGCCGAGCCCGCCGAGCGCGGTGGGGTGATGTCGTTCACGTACGGCGACCTGCACCCCCACGACCTCACCCAGGTGTTCGACGAGCACGGGGTGTGCGTGCGGGCGGGCCACCACTGCGCCAAGCCCCTCATGCGCGAGCTGGGCGTGGCTGCCACCGCCCGGGCGTCGCTCTACGTCTACAACGACGAGGCCGACGTCGATGCGCTCGGCGACGCCATCGACGCCGCCGCCACGTTCTTCACGCCGTGAGCGAGTGAACCGGCGAACGATGCGCCCCGTGCCCGCTCCGGACCGCCGCCGATAGGATCGCGAACCGCATGCCCGGCCTCGAAGACCTCTACCGCGAGATCATCCTCGACCACTACCGCAACCCGCGGAACCGCGGCGAGCTGTCCGCTCCGCCCGCCACCCGGGTCGAGGGGTTCAACCCGCTGTGCGGCGACGAGATCGTGCTGTTCCTCGACGTCGACGGCGACGTGGTGACCGACATCCGCATCGGCGGCCAGGGCTGCTCGATCAGCCAGTCGTCGGCCTCGATGATGTCGGCCGCGGTGAAGGGCAAGACCCTCGACGAGGTGCGGGCGCTGTCGCGGGCGTTCAAGGGCATGATGTCGATCCACGAGCAGTCGCTCGACGGCGACCCCGGGTCCGACGGCAACGGCGACGGTCCGGGTGGCTCGGGCGGCGAGGCCGCGGCGCGGGCCGACGAGCAGGTGAAGCTCGGCGACCTCGAGGCCCTGCGTGGCGTCGTGAAGTTCCCGGTGCGCATCAAGTGCGCCACGCTGTCCTGGAACACCCTGCTCCAGGGCCTCGACGAGTCCACCGCCGCCAACTCCTGACGGCGGCCGCGACCGATCTGCGTCTGCGGCACCGCAGGTCGGAGCGCAGGCTACGGCCCGAACTGTCGAGTCATCGAGCCCAGCCCGGTGTCTGGCATCTGCACCCCGACCGGGGAGCCTTCGTCTCAGCCCGGTCCTGCCAGCACGGCCAGCACGCCGTAGTGGTCGGACGGCCACACGCCCGCGACCGGCTCGTCGGCCACGACGCGGCACTCGAGCGGCCGTCCGACGCCGCTCGGACCGCGGAAGCCGCTGAACACGTAGTCGAGCCGCCGCTCGGGCTCGCGGTCGAGGGCCGCGTGCGGATTGGCGTTCGACCACGTGATGCCCGGACCGCCGTCGCCGGCCAGGCGCCACGCGTCCTGCAGGTAGGTGCTGGCACCGTCGAGCGCCGTGAGCCCGCACAGGTAGCGGATGGCGGTGGCGTCGGGCTCGGCGTTGAAGTCACCCGCCACCACCGGCCCGAACGACGCCGCGGGATCGGTGTGCTCGTCCACGAACCGGACGAGCGCCTGCACCTGGCGCTCACGCAGGGCCGCGTCGTGCAGCTGCCACGACAAGTGGGTGGAGAACACGTCGACGCCGCCCGTGCGGGCGTGGAGGACGACGCGCTGCACCTCGGCCTCGTCGGGCACGTGGGGCAATCGGCGGGTGGCGGTGGCCTCGATCGGACCGCGGCTCAACACGGCGTTCCCGAACAGGTCGGGGCCACCCGCCAGCGGCTCCCCGCCGTAGGCGACCGACCAGCCGCCGAGCGCGTCGGCCAGCCACTCGGCCTGGTTGCCGCGGTCGTTGGCCACGACCTCCTGCAGACAGACCACGTCGGGCGCCCACCGCTCGACGACCGCGACGAGCGCCCGGCGGCGGGCCCGCCAGTCCCCCGCCAGGTTCCAGATGTTGAGGGTCAGGACGCGGAGCGGGCCAGGGACCACAGCAGCTCCTCGTAGGCGGCGAGCCCGGGGACGACGGCCGCGTCGACCTTGCCGGCGTCGTCCCAGCGACGGAGCACCACCGCGTCCTGCCATCCGGGCGTGGCCTCGAACGCCGCCACCTCGGCGGCGGAGAACGGCCCACCCTGGCGGGCGAGGCTGCGCCGCGACCCGGCGGACAGGCCCGGGTGGTACGAGGGCTCGACCGCGCACAGGTAGCGCTTGGCGTCCACGTGGAGGGCGATCGGAGCGGTGACGGCAGGTGGGAACAACGGGCCGAGGTAGCCGGGACCGGACCGCTCGTGGGGCTCGGGCGGCGCGCCCTGCAGGTCGAGCAGGTGGCCCACGTCGTGCAGCAGGGCCGCGGCCACCAACGGGTCCGCCGCGCCGGCCTCCGCGGCGAGCGCGGCCGTCTGCAGCGCGTGGTCGAGCTGGGCGACCTCCTCGTCGTAGGGATCGCCACCCCACCGCTCGTACAGCGCCAGGACGTCGTCGACGCTCGTCGTCATCGCACGGGCCGGCCCTGGAAGTCGCCGATCAGCGAGACGGGCACACGGTCCCCGGCGGCGGGTGCGCCGGCCAGCTCGGCCGCCTTCTGGCGGTAGTAGTCGGCGCGCAGGTCGCCCTCGGACAGTGCGTTGTACGTGGGGTAGAGCGCCCGCCGGGGCCGCGCCGACCGGTTCGGGCCGCTGCGATGAGGCGTGCGCGAGTGGAACCAGAGCGTGTCACCGGCCTGGACCGGGACGGCCCGCCACCGCATCGTGGCGACGACGTCGGCCCGGATGCACCCCACGTCGTCGGTGGGCCACAGCCGGTCGTGGGCGCCGGTGACCACCTCGAGGCAGCCGTTCTCCTCGGTGGCGGGGTCGATCGCCACCATGCACGACACGTGGACGTCGACGAAGCGGTACGCCGGCGCGTCCTGGTGCGGGGCGTACCCGGCGCCGCCGGGCAGCTTGTGGTTGAGCTTGTCCTTGTAGAGGACGGCCGGCTCGCCGAGCAGCGCGCCCGCCGTGGCGAGCAGATCGCCCCCGCACAGGAAGGCCCGGAGGCCGGCGTGGTGGGGCACCAGGTTCTCGCTGCGGCACAGCGCCGGGCCGCCGTCGGTGAGCTCGCGGTGGTGCAGCCAGCCGCCCCCGTCGGGCCACGACGACACCTCGTCGGCCCATGCCTGCAACCGGACCGCCCGCGCCACCCGCGCCCGGCGGGCGGACGTGCACCCACCCGGCCGAGGCGAAGTGGCCGACGGCCTCGGCGGCGGTGCCGTCGGCGAACACGGGGGACACGGCCACGGCCGGACAGTAGCGGCGCGAGCTCTGGCAGGCTCGCGGGGCCACGTGCGCCCCGTCGACGGAGATTTCTCCGTCGAACCTGTCGAATCCGGTGACCCCGCCCGACGTCCGTGCGGAACATCCACAGACACGGCCAAGGAGGCCAACGATGAAGTACATGATGCTGCTCCGCCATCCCGAGGGTGCGGGCCCCCAGGAGGGCACGCCCGAGTTCGACGCCGAGATGGCGACCTGGGGCGCCCTCAACGCCGAGCTCATGGGGTCGGGCCAGGTGATCACTGCGGCCGGCCTCCAGCCCGAGACCGCGGCGACCACCGTGCGCACGAAGGACGGTGACGCGCTGCTCACCGACGGCCCGTTCGCCGAGACCAAGGAGCTGCTGTTCAGCTTCTACGTCCTCGACCTGCCCGACCTCGACGCCGCCACCGCCCTGGCCGCCCGGATGCCGAACGCGGCCTACGGGTCGGTCGAGGTGCGGCCGCTGAGCCTTCATCGAGCAGGCCTGACGCGACCGGTGCCAGACGAGGTCGCCGCCGAGCTGGACCGTGCCTACCGCGACGAGTGGGCGACGGTGCTGGCCACGCTTGCCCGGCAGGTCGGCGGCGACCTCGCGCTCGCCGAGGACGCGGTGCAGGACGCCTTCGTGGCCGCCGCCGCCGAGTGGCCGCGCACCGGTGTCCCGCGGCGGCCGGGCGCGTGGCTCACCACCACCGCCCGACGCCGCGCCATCGACCGCCTCCGACGCGAGCAGACCCGAGCCGCCCACCAGCCTGCGCTCGAGCACCTCGAGCGCCTGCAGCGCTCGGCGGACGCCGCCGCCGGGAACGCGGACGACCGCGGCCACGCGGCCAGCGCGGTGACCGACGACCGGCTGCGGCTGATGTTCACGTGCTGCCACCCGGCCCTGGCGATGGAGGCACGGCTCCCCCTGACGCTGCGGTCCCTCGGCGGGCTGGGGGTCCGCGAGCTGGCGCGGGCGTTCCTGACGACCGAGCCCGCCATGTACCAGCGCCTGGCGCGGGCCAAGCGCAAGATCGTGGACGCCGGCATCCCCTACCGCGTCCCGCCCGACGACCAGCTGCTCGACCGGCTGGCCGGCGTGCAGCGCGTCGTGTACCTGATCTTCACCGAGGGCCACAGCGCCACCGAGGGCGACGATCTCGTGCGGGCCGGGTTGTGCGACGAGGCGCTGCGTCTCGCCCGACTCCTGGCCGAGCTCGTGCCCGACGACGCCGAGACGCTCGGGCTCCTGGCGCTGCTGCTGCTCACCGATGCCCGGCGCGCGGCCCGCACCGACGACGCCGGCGCGGCGATCGGGCTCGACGAGCAGGATCGGGGGCGGTGGGACCGCGACCGCATCGCCGAGGGGACGGGCGTGCTCGAGCGCGCCCTGCGCCGGGCGCGTCCCGGCCCGTACCAGCTGCAGGCCGCCATCGCCGCGGTGCACGCCGAGGCGCCGACCTTCGAGGACACCGACTGGGCCCAGGTCGCCGGGCTCTACGCCACGCTCGAGCAGCTCGACCCGTCGCCGGTCGTCGCGCTGAACCGGGCGGTGGCCGTGGCGAAGGCGGAGGGGCCGCGGCGCCGGGCTCCGCATGCTGGCCCGGTTCGACGGCGACGAGCGGCTCGCCCGCTACCAGCCCTGGCACGCCGCCCGGGCCGAGCTGCTGCGGGAGGCGGGCGACCTCGACGCGGCCCGCGCCGCCTACGGGCGGGCGCTGGACCTGACCGACAACGCCCGCGAACGTGCCGCGCTCATGCGGCGTGCCGGCGGGCTGGCGCCGGGCACGGCCGACCGCCGCACCTGACCCCGCCGCGGGTCGGTCACTCGCCCAGGGCGCGGTTGACGGCGGCGGCGAGGGCGATGCACGTGTCGGTGATGCCGCCCTCGGCATGGCTCGAGATGTCGATGACCACCCGGTTCCACGAGTTCGACCAGTCGGGGTGGTGGCTCAGCTTCTCGGCCTCGAGGGCCACCATGGCCATGAACCCGAAGGCCTCGACGAAGTTGTGGAACTCGAGCTCCCGGTGGAGCGTGCCGTTGGCGATGCCCCACCCAGGGATGTCCGCCAGCCGCTGCTCGGTCTCGTCGTGGGTGAGGCGTGTCATGCCCCCATTCTTGCCCCGCGCCCGCCCCGGTGATGCGGGAACTCGCCCGAGCGACGACGGATAGGGTCGGGCGGTTCACGTCGAGCAGTCCGCCGGAGGGGCAGATGACGATCGAGACGGCCGAGCTCGTCGACCTGTTGGCGGCGGCGGTCGGCGCGGACAACGTGCTGGCGGGCGCCGGGATCAAGGACGACTACGCCCACGACGAGGCGCTCACCGCGACGCCGCAGGTCCCCCTCGCCGTGGTCCTGCCGGCGACGGCCGACGAGGTGGCGGCCGTCCTGCGCCTCGCCGACGAGCACGGCGTCCCGGTCACGGCCCGAGGGGCCGGCACGGGCATGTCGGGGGCGTGCATCCCGCGGCCCGACGGCATCGTCGTCTCGTTCGAGCGCATGGCCGCCATCGTCGAGATCGACACCGAGAACTTCGTGGCCGTCGTCGAGCCGGGCGTGCAGCTCGACCAGCTCGACGAGGCGCTCCTCCCCCACGGGCTCGTCTACCCCGTGTTCCCCGGCGAGTACAGCGCCAGCCTCGGGGGCAACGTCGCCACCAACGCCGGCGGCATGCGGGCGGTCAAGTACGGCGTGACCCGCCACCACGTCACCGGCATCGAGGCCGTGTTGCCCTCGGGCGAGGTGATCCAGTGCGGCGGCAAGGTCGTGAAGATCTCGACCGGGTACGACCTGACGCAGCTCGTCGTCGGGTCCGAAGGCACGCTCGCCCTGGTCACGAAAGCGTTCCTCAGGCTCTATCCCCGCGCCCCCCACCAGGCGACCGTGCTGGCGCCGTTCACGTCGCTCGAGGCCGTGACCGCGGCCGTGCCCGAGATCGTCCGCAGCGGCATCGGCCCGCTCATCCTCGAGTACATCGACATGCTGACGATGGCCGCGGCCACGGCGTACGTCGGGCTCGACCTCGGCATCCCCGAAGTGGTGAAGGAGACCGCCCTCGCCTACCTGGTCGTGGGGCTCGAGTCGACCCACCAGGACCGCCTCGACGCGGACACGCACGCCGTCGCCACCCAGCTGGCCGACCTCGGGGCCATGGACGTGTACGTGTTGCCCCCCGGCGCCGCCGCGGGTCTGATCGACGCCCGCGAGAAGGCGTTCTGGGTCGCCAAGGCGAACGGCGCCGACGACATCATCGACGTGGTCGTGCCCCGAGCGGCCGTGCCCGCGTTCATGGCCCGGGTCAGCGAGATCGCGGCCGAGAACGGCTCGTGGATCGCCGGGTGCGGCCACGCGGGCGACGGCAACGTGCACATGGCCGTCTTCCAGCCCGACGCCGAGGCGCGGGGCCGCATCATGCGGGCCCTGTTCGAGGCCGGGATGGCCCTGGGCGGCGCCATCTCGGGCGAGCACGGGCTCGGCACCGAGAAGTCCCGCTACTTCCTCGAGCTCGAGGACCCCGCCAAGATCGCTCTCATGCGGCGGATCAAGGCCGCGTTCGACCCCCACGGCATCCTCAACCCGGGCACGATCCTGGACTGACTGGAGTCCCGCATGAGCGACACGACAGGCCCGACCGAGCTGAACGGGGCGCAGGCCCTCATCCGCACCCTGGTGGCGGCGGGCGTCGACACGTGCTTCTCCAACCCGGGCACGTCCGAGATGCACTTCGTCGCCGCCCTCGACACGGTGCCCGAGATGCGCGGCGTCCTCGCCCTGTTCGAGGGCGTGGCCACCGGCGCCGCCGACGGGTACGCCCGCATGGCCGGACGCCCGGCCGCCACCCTCCTGCACCTCGGGCCCGGCCTCGGCAACGGCCTGGCCAACCTGCACAACGCCCGCAAGGGGCACGTGCCCGTCGTCAACGTCGTCGGCGACCACGCCACGTACCACAAGCAGTACGACGCCCAGCTCGAGAGCGACATCGAGACGGTGGCCCGCAACGTGTCGCCGTGGGTGCGGTGGTCGCAGAAGCCGTCCGACATCGGCCGGGACGCAGCCGAGGCGGTGGCGGTCGCCTCGGGGCCGCCGGGGCAGGTGGCGACCCTCATCCTGCCCGCCGACGTGAGCTGGTCCGCCGGCGGCCGGATCGGCGAGCCGATCCCGTCCCGCCCGCCGTCACCCGTCGACGCGGACACCGTCGACGTCGTGGCCAAGGCGCTGCGCTCGGGCGAGCGCTGCGGCTTCCTGCTGGGCGGCCAGGCGCTGCGGGCCGAGGGGCTGCTCGCGGCCAGCCGGGTCGTCAACGCCACCGGCGCGTCGATGCTGGCCGAGACGTTCCCGACGCGCCTCGAGCGCGGCGCGGGCCTTCCGCCGATCGACCGACTCGCCTACCTGGCCGAGTTCGCCGCCGCCCAGCTCGCCGGCCTGCGCCACCTGGTGCTGGTCGACGCCAAGTCGCCGGTGAGCTTCTTCGCCTACCCGGGCAAGCCGAGCGACCTCGTGCCCGAGGGCTGCGAGGTCCACGTGCTGTCGAGCGACGGCGGGAACGGGGCGGCCGCGCTGCAGGCTCTGGCCGAGGCCGTCGGCGCCCCCGAAGGCGGCGCCACGCTGCAGCCCGCCGATACCCCCGGCCTGCCGACCGGCGAGCTCACCGCCTCGACCGTGGCCCAGGCCGTCGCGGCGCTGCTGCCCGAGGGCGCCATCGTGTCCGACGAGGGCAACACGTCGAGCCTGTTCACGCCCGGCCTCACCGCCGGCGCACCCCGGCACGACTGGTTGTGCCTCACGGGTGGCGCGATCGGCCAGGGCCTGCCGGCGGCCACCGGCGCCGCCGTCGCGTGCCCCGACCGCAAGGTGGTGGCGCTGCAGGCCGACGGCAGCGCCCTGTACACCCTCCAGGCGTTGTGGACCCAGGCGCGCGAGCAGCTCGACGTGGTGACGATCATCTACAACAACCGGTCCTACGCCGTGCTCAACATGGAGCTCGACCGCGTCGGCGCCGACGCTCCGGGGCCGAAGGCGAAGAGCCTCCTCGACCTGTCCCACCCCGACATCGACTTCGTGGCGCTGTCGCAGGGCCTCGGGGTTCCTGCCACCCGCGCCACGACATCCGACGAGATGGCGGACCAGCTCGCCCGCGCCCTGGCGGAGCCCGGTCCGGCTCTCATCGAGGCGATGGTTCCGTCGATCCTGTGACGCCGGCTCGGGGTGGCGCCGATTCGGGGCGGCCAACAGGCATCGGCACGTCGGCGACGTAGAGTCGCCGAGTGCCCACGCACCTCACAATTCTGCGCGTCGACGTGGCCGTCGCCCACGTCGGGCCGGCACACGCCGTGGCGCAGGGCGCCGAGGGCACCGCGGGTGAGCCCGAGCTGATCGCGTCGCCCGACCGGGCGACGGCCACCCTCGTCGCGGCGTTCCACCTGGCGGCCGACGCCGTGGCGGCCGTCGAGCGGGTGATGGGTGCGATCCCGGCCGAGGGCGCCGCCCGGGCCGCGCTGGTCACCGGCGAGGTCGAGGTCGACGACGGACGCCACGCGGGCCCGGCCCGCGAGCGCGTCGACGCCCTCGCGGCCTCGGTCGACGAGGTCGGCGTGTTCGTCTCGGCCTCGACCGCGGTGATGGTGACCCACGCGCTCCCCGCAGGGCTCGAGCTGGTCGCCGCGCCCACCAGCGGCGACGAGCGCGCCTACCGGCTCCGACCGGCGAGCCCGGCGGCGCCCGCGGCCGACGACGACGCCGGAGCCGCCAACCTGGGCTGGGCCCACCGGGCGGCCGCCCACCCCGTCGTCGGCCGGGTGGGGACGATCGCCCGCATGGAGGGGGCGTGGGCGTCGGCCCTCGCCGGCGACCAGCGGTTGGTCGTGCTCTCCGGCGACCCGGGCATCGGCAAGACGACGCTCGCGGCGGAGCAGGCGCTGCGCATCCACGCCGGAGGCGGCATGGTGCTGTACGGGCGGTGGGACGAAGAGCGCCTCGCCCCGTACCAGGCGATCCGCGAGGCGCTCGGCAGCTACGCCGCGGCCTGCCCGCGCCAGCTGCTGCGGCGCGACGTCGACCCCCACGCGGACGACCTGGCCCGCCTGCTCCCCGACATCGGCGCCCGCATCGGCGGCGTCCGCCCTCCGCTGGCCGACGACCCCGACGCCGAGCGGATGCGGCTGTTCGACGCCGTCCGCCACTGGCTGGGCGCGGTGGCGAGCCGGCGGCCCGTGCTGCTCGTCCTCGACGACCTCCAGTGGGCCGAGCACTCGTCGCTGCGCCTGCTGCGACACCTGCTCGACCACCCACCCGACGGCCGGATGCTCCTCCTGCTGACGCTGCGGGACGGCGAGGTCGAGGGCATGGGCCCGCTCCACACGCTCGGCTCGTTCGAGGACAGCCCCGACGTCGAGCGGGTCGAGGTCCCCGGGCTCGACGTCCCGGCGGTCGTCGAGCTGTTCCGCCGGGTCGTGGGCCACCAGGCCGACGAGAGCGCCGGCGCCGACGCGGCCAGCTGGCTGACCGAACAGACCGCCGGGAACCCGTTCCTCGTGCAGGAGATCCTGCCGCGGGCTGGATCCCGGCGACCCGGTCGCCGCACTGCACGCGGCGCGCAGCCGGCTCCCCGACCGCGTCCACGACGTGGTGCGCTGGCGGCTCGGCCGCCTCAGCAAGGAGACGAACGAAGCCCTGGAGGCGGCCTCGGTGGTCGGCGAGCAGTTCTCGCTCGACGTGCTGGCCACCACGCTGGAGTGCCGGGTGATCGACCTTCGGCACCGGCTCGACGACGCCACGCGTGCCGGGGTGGTGCGCGAGGTCGACGACGGTCAGAGCCTGGCCTTCGCCCATGCCGTCGTGCGGCGCGCCCTGCAGGACGAGGTGCCGGAGGCGCGGGCGGCCGACCTGCACCGGCGCATCGCCCGCGCCCTCAGCGACGGGCCCGACCAGCGCGGATCGGCGGCCGAGATCGCCCACCACCACCTGCAGGCGGCCGACGCCGAGACCGCGGAGCTGGCGATCCGCTGGGGTCGCACCGCCGCGGACCAGGCGCGGCGTGAGACCGCCTACGAGGGCGCCGTGTGGTTCCTCTCCCGGACGGTCGACGTCCACGACCGCTTCTGCGACCCCGGCGGCGCGGGTCGGGAGGAGGCGTGCGAGCTGCGGCTCGACCTGGCCGACGCCCACGACCGGGCGGGCGAGTTCATCGCCCGTGACCGCCGCCACCTCGAGGCGGCCCAGCTGGCCCGGGACCTCGGCCGCACCGACCTGTTCACGCGCGCCGCGCTCGGCTACGGCGGGCGCCTGCCCGCCTCGCCACCCCGCAACGCCGAGGCGCGGTGGCTGCTCGACGAGGCGCTCGAGCGGCTGCCCGAGCGCGACAGCCGGGCCCGCGCGCTCACGCTGGCCCGACTCGCCCACATCCTGCACGCCGACGCACCCCACGACGAGCGCCGGGTGATCTCCGATGAGGCCGAGGCGATGGCACGGAGGCTCGAGGCGCCGGTCGTGGTCGCCTCGGTGCTGGTGTCACGGGTGCTGGCCCTCGACGGACCCGACGACGTCGACGACCACCTCGACATCGGCGCGGAGGTCATCCGCATCGGCGAGCAGACCGGCGACTCCGACCTCGTCCTCCAGGGGGCCCGCGCCCGGATCCACCCCCTGTTCGTGGTCGGCGCGCACGACGCCGCCCGCGATCTGGCGGAGCGGTTCACCGACCTGGCGGGAACGGTCCGTCATCCCGACCACCTGCGCCTGGCCGCGATGTGGCAGATCATGTGGGCCACCCTCGAGGGCGATCTCGACGAGGCCGAGCGCATGGCCGACGCGCTGCGTCAGCGGCTGGAGGTCGCCGGCCACTCGCAGGTGGCCGCGATCCACCTCATGCAGTCGTTCGTCGTCCGTTGGTTCCGGGGTCGGCTGGCCGAGGCCGAGCCGGCGGCGGACGCGCTGGTCGCCCATGCGCCCGACTCGCTCATGTGGTGGGCGCTGCGGGCGTGGGCCGCGGCCGGCGCGGGCGACGACGACGGCGCGCTGTCGTGGTTGGCCAACCGCCCGACCGGCGATCTCGTCGCGGCCGATCCGGGGTTCCAATGGCAGATCGCGGTGGTCGGCACCGCGATCGCGGCCTCGATGGTGGCGGACCGCCGCTGGTCCGAGGTCACCTACGACCTGCTCACCCCGTACAGCGGGCGCAACCTGGTCTTCGGCTACGTGGCGTACCTGGGCGCCGTCGACCACCACCTGGGCACCCTGTCGTCGGTGCTCGGCCGGTACGACGAGGCGGTCCCGCACCTCGAGGCGGCGCTGGAACGGCACCGGGTCGTCTCCGCCCGCCCGTGGGTCGCCCTGTCCGGGGCCTGGTTGGCGAACGCCCTCGTCGAGCGGGACGAACCGGGCGACGCCGCCCGCGCCTCGGGCCTGCTCGCCGAGGCGATCGGCACGGCGACCGACCTCGGCCTGCGGATGCTCCCGCCGCCCCACCCCAAGCTGCGCTGACGCCGGGCCCCTCCGCCCGGGGACTCGGCTCTAGTGGTTGAAGCGGTCGAGGTGATCGGTGAGCGTCGGGAACACCTCGCGAGCGGCGTTGCGGCCGATCAGGGCGTCGAGGTGCGCGTAGCCGGGGAGCACCTTGCGCTCGTACAGGGAGGGCTCGTTGGCGGTCTGCAGCCACCGCAGCGTGCGCATGCTGCCCGCCGGGCGGAAGATGTAGTTCCTGTCGCCCTGCACGAGCAGGACGGGCACCTGGATGCGCTCGGGATGCCGGGTGTACGCCTCGGCGCCGGCGGCGTCGACCACCAGCCGCCGGTTCATGATCGTGCCCATGTGCCCGAGCGCCGGCAGGTTGCCGACCCCGAACATGTCGTCGAGCTGGTCATGGGTGGCGTCGTCGAGCTGGTCGTGGGCGTGGGTGCACCCGTAGATGGCGTTGATCCAGCGGCACAGGGGCTTCCCGCACCGCTCGGCCCGCGGCATGGGCGCGGCACGCAACCCCAGGTCGAGCAGGGCGTTCGGCACGTTCCAACGGACCTCGGGCGCGACGGTGCGCAGCCCCACCTTGGCGAGCAGCTTGTCGACCTTCATCGTGGCCTTGACGGTGTTCAGGGTCGACGTCACCGGGTGCAGCGTGAACTGCATGCACACGGCCGAGCGCACCCCGTGCAGGCCGTCTGCCAGGGCCATCATCAGCGACGCGGAACCGACGCAGTGGCCGAGCGCCTGCACGCTGTCGGCCCCGGTCACGCGCCGGACCTCGGCGACCGCCTCGGGCCAGTCCCGCCGGGCGATGTCGTCGAGCGTGAACGCTGTTCGAGCCGAGGGCAGGTCGGTGCTGGCGCGGTAGTCGAACAGCCAGACGTCGTACCCGGCCTGCACCAGGTGTTCGGTCAGGTTGGTCTGGACCGTGTCGATGAGGAACGACGTCGCCGACATGCCGAAGCCGGCGGCCAGCAGGACCGGGCCCCGCCGGCCGCCCTCGTAGCGCACGAGGCGCAGCCAGCCGGTGCCGTCGGGGTCGTCCGCCGGATCCCAGTCGCCCTCGTGCCAGCGCCCGTCGCCGTCGCACCAGCGCGGCTCGGGGGACGGGAGCCGCAGCTTCCGGCGCCCGGCTCCGGTGAGCGGGATGCGCTGCGGCGGCGCCTCGGGGAACGCGACCAGGTCGTCGAGGCTGGCGTACACGTTCGTGAGCGAGCGGAAGAACCGCTTGCCGAAGCGCGCCTTCCACCGGAGGCGCTCGCCGACGCCGTCCACGCCGGTCACGTGCAGGGTCGTGAGCTGGCGGGCGAAGTCGGCGGGGGCGATGCGCATGATGCCGCCGACGACCGGCGTACCGCTCTCGTCGCTGATCGTGACGTACAGGGTGGTCGTGTCGCTCCACAGGTCGAGCCCGAACCGGTCGTGCAGGACCTTGTGGCCGTCGAAGCGGAACCGGCGACCGTCGTCGGTCGCGAGGACCATCGAGTACCGCATGTTCCAGGTGTCGACGTGGGTGGGGTCCTCCTGCGCGAGGCAGAAGCTGCCGTCCTCCACCCGGAGGCGCCGCGCCGACAGTGCCGGGACGACGACGGTCCCGCTCAACCGACACGGGGTGGCGGGGTCCTCGAGCATCGCCGGCAGGTCGTCGATGTCGATGGTGAGCACGAACTCGAGGCGGGTGCCGTCGGCCTCGCCCTGCGCCGCCCCGCGTTGCGGGTCGCCGTCGGGGGCGGGGCCGGCCCATCCCGCCATCCGCTCGGTGAAGCGCAGGCCGGGGGTGGCGGTGGCCGGGGCCGGTGGCAGGGGCGGCGTGGGGCCGGTCTTGATCGTCCAGCCCTTCTCGGCCGCCAGCAGCTCGATCGCCCGCTCGCTGAGTGCGGAGATCGTGAGCAGCGGGTTCACCGCGAGAGGGCGGGGCACGATGGCACCGTCGGTCACCAGCAGCCCGTCGTGGACGTCGGTGCCCTCGCCGGCGAACACCTGCCCGCGGTGGTCGACCACTCCGGAGCGCCCGTCGTCGCCCATGGCGCAGCCGCCGAGCGGGTGCACGGTGACCAGGCCCTCGCGGAGCATCGGCGACCACACGGGGTTGGCGATGTACTCGGCGGGCATGGCGGCCGACAGGGCCCGCAGCGTGTCGGCGTTGTGGTCGAAGATCGGCAGGTCGCCCACGGCCGGCCAGTCGATCCGCACCGTGTCGTCCACGAACTTGAGGGTCCCGTCTCCCACGTCGTCGCTCATCACCAGGTACGTGAGCGTGCGGTCGGCGGGACCACCGGTGGCGTCGAGGGCGGCGCCGGCGGTCGACGCGACCCGGCGAGCGACGCGCTGTGCGAACGCCAGCGGGCTCCCCCCGTCGTCGATGTCGGCCGCCACCGCGAACGCCGCGGGCATCAGCGCCCGGAGAGCGCCCGGGATGGCACCCTCCTCGATCAGCGCTCCCTTGCCGGGGGTGGGGACGCCGGTGCGGTCGACGAGCCCCGTGATGCTGGGGCCGACGGTGGTGTCGGCGGTGACCGCCCGGCGGCCGGCACCGATGCCCCGCATGGGGCTGCCCTGCACGTCGTAGGCGAAGGCGAGGACGTCGCCGTTGCCGGTGAAGCGCTGGCCCAGCCGGGGGGAGACGGCCAGGCCGCGGGCGCGCGAGCGGTGCAGGATCTCGGTCGATCCGAGGGTGCCGGCCGCGAGCACGACGACGTCGGCGAACACGAACGACGCCGGGGCCGCGAACCGGCCGCGACCGTCGGCGGTGGGCTCGAAGCAGACGATCCACGGTGCGTCGGACCCGGCGGGGGACCGTTCGACCGTACGCACCGAGACCTCGCAGAAGATGTGGGCGCCGTGGGCCACCGCGTCGGGCAGGTAGTTCTCGGTCACCGTGTTCTTGGCACGGTGGTTGCAGCCGCTGACGCAGTCGCCGCAGAGGTTGCACGCCCGTTGCTCGATGCCGGCGGCGTTGGGGCCGTCCGTGAACGTGACGTTGATCGGGGGCCGGGTCACGGTGTCGTCGATCGCCTCTGCGGCCTGGCGCAGCACGGCGAGCTTGGTCGGCTCCTGCCAGGTGTCGGGGTAGGGCGTCGAGCCGAGCATGCGCTCGGCCCGCTCGAAGTAGGGGGCGAGCTCGTCGGGGCCCACGTCCTCGCCTCGGAGCTCGGCCGGCCACCGCTCGTCGTAGACCCATGGCTTCGGGCGCAGGGCGACGCCGGCGTTGATGAGCGACGTTCCGCCGAGCCCGCAGCCGACGACCACGCTCAGGTCGTCGCCGGCCCGGAGGTCGAACAGGCCGGTGGCGCGCCCGAACCGACGGGCCCCACGGCGCACCTGGAGCTGCCACGCGGCCGAGGCGGCCGTCTCGGGGAAGTCGCCGGCCGGGATCTCGCGCCCACGCTCGAGCACGCACACCGACCGGTCCGCTCGGGCGAGCCGGGACGCGGCGATGGCGCCGCCGTACCCCGAGCCGACGACCACCACGTCGTAGCGCGCGGCCATGTCGCCGTGCGGGCGCGAGAGGGTGGGCGACGGCGGTGTCCCCTTCTCGGTTGCGCTTGTCATGGCTCCCAGCTCCCGATCGGTCATGTCCCTGCCCTGGCCTGCCGTACCTGTCGTCGATGCTCGCGCTGCCGGAGTGCCGGCGGTGCGACGCGCAAGTGGGCCGGCCCCGCCGCAGGCCGGCCCACTGCCGGGGTGCAACCATGCGGGCCCGCCCGACCCGCCGCGATCATCCGCCTCGATCCGCCACGAACTGGGTGAACGCACGTGGTTGCTCTCCGTTGGGGGTCATCATGCGACGGTTCCCGCAAACACAGCGCAAACGGGTGCAAAGCCGCGCGCCTTGACATGTGACAACCGGCTCTGGCCTGGGGATTCGTCAGGGTGGCAGACTGCGGCCCGCGCGGCGGAGAGGGCGGTCATCGACACCGAGGAGGCCGGTGCGACTGCAGATCACGCTCGCCGGCGACGTGACCGTCGGGCGCGCCCCGGATGACGAGCGCGACGACGAGCGCGACGACGAGCGCGACGACCAGCGCGACGACGAGCGCGACGACGCCCGACTCACGGTGACCGGCCCACCGCGCATCGTGCTGGCGGCGCTCGTGCTGGAGCGCGAGGCACCGTTGGCCCGTGATCGCCTGGCCGGCATCGTCTGGCCCGAGGAGATGCCTCGCACCTGGGCGTCGGCGCTGCGCACCTACGTCAGCCGGGCCCGGCTGGCGCTCACGCAGGTCCTGGGCGTCGGCGGCGAGGTCATCGCCTCGGGGGACGCCGGGTACCAGCTCGCCCTCCCCCACGACGTCGACCTCGTCATCGACGTCGAACGGGCCGCCGGCCTGCTCGACCGGGCTCGAGTCGGCCTCGCGGCCGATCCAGCGCTCGCCCTCGAGCACGCCCGTGCGGCTGCGGCCGCGGTGCGGGCGCCGTTCCTCGCGGGCCACCCGGGCCCCTGGGCCGACGACGTCCGGACCCGCATCGACGACCTCGTGGTCGGAGCGCTGCTCGTGGCCGGCGAGGCCGCCGCCGCGGTCGGCGACGGGCCGGGCGCCGTGGCGGCCGCGGAGGAGGCCACCCAGCGAGCGCCTCTGCACGAGGCCGCGCATCGGGCCCTCATGGCGGCCCACGACGCCGCGGGCAACCGGGCCGAGGCGTTGCGGGCGTACCAGCGGGCTCGGCGCCAGCTCGCGGACGAGCTCGGCGTCGATCCCTCGGCGGAGACCGAGGCCGCGTACCTCGGCCTGCTCGGGCCGGCGCCGCCGGCGCGGCCCGCACCCACGACGGACCCGGCGACCGCGGGTGCGGTGCGCCTCTGGCCCGGATCAGCCGGCCGGGCCGACGTGCCGTTCGTCGGACGCGAGGCCGAGCTGGGCGTGCTGGCCGCGGCCTGGGACCAGGCGTCACAGGGCGCCAGGCACGTCGTCGTCGTCACCGGCGAGGCCGGCATCGGCAAGTCACGCCTCGCCGGCGAAGCCGCGCTCCGCGTCGCCCGGGCCGGCGGGCAGGTCCTCTTCGGTCGATGCGACCAGGAGGCCATCGTCCCCTACCAGCCGATCGTGGAGGCGCTCGACGCGGTCGTGGCGGCGACTCCGGCCGAGGACATGCCCCGCCTCGGCCCCGAGGCCACCGCGGAGCTGGCGGCCATCCTCCCCGCCGTCGGCGGCCCCATCCGGCCGACACCACCCGACCGGGCGCGGCTCTTCGCCGCCGTCACCGACCTCGTCGCCACGCTCGCGGACACCCGACCGCTGCTGCTGGTCCTCGACGATCTCCAATGGGCCGACGACGACACCCTGCTGCTCGTGCGCCACCTGCTCCGCCGGGCCGGATCGGCGCCCGTGCTGGTGGTGGCGATCTCTCGGGACCACGACCTCGACCCCGGCAGTGCGCTCGCCGAGGTGGTGCACGCCCTCGACCGCGACGGGTGGGTCCGGCGGGTCGCGCTGCGCGGGCTCGAGGAGGGGGACGTGCGGCGCCTGCTCGGATACCTCCTCGGGGCCGGCGACCATCGCGCCGCGGCCCGGCGCGTGCTGGCCGAGACGGCGGGGAACCCCTTCCTCGTCACCGAGGTCGGCCTCGCCCGCGGGACGACCGCGGCCGGCGATGACGTCGATCCGGGCGAACTCGCCCGCGGGGAGATCCCCCAGGGCGTCCACGATCTGGTGACGTCCCGGCTCGGGCGCCTCGACGGCGGCGTCGTCGACCTGCTGCGGGCCGCCGCCGTCACCGGCGTGGGGTTCGACCTCGACATCGCCGGGGCGGTGGCCGGGCTCGACGGCGAGGCGGTGCTCGACGCGGTCGACGCCGCGCTGCGCACCGGGCTGATCGTCGAGGAGACGGCCGACCGGTACCGCTTCGCCCACGACATCGTGCGTCGCACCCTCGTGGCCCAGCTCAGCGCGGCGCGCCTGCGGGCGCTGCACCGGCGGACGGCCGACGCGGTCGAACGCCTGCGGGCGCGCGACGTCGACGCCCAGGCCGCCGTCCTCGCTCACCACGCGGCCGCCGGCGCCGACCCGGGAGGAGACCTCCGGGCCGTGCTCTGGGCGCGCCGGGCGTCGGACCAGGCCGGGCGCCGCCGCGCGCCGGCCGAGGCGGCGCGGCTGTGCCGCCAGGCGCTGGCCCACATCCCACCCGACGACGATGCGCTGCTCGCCGAGGTGACCACAGACCTGGGTGCGGCCGAGCTGGCCGCGGGCGAGACGGGCGGGGCGACCACCCTCGCCGACGGGGCCATGCTCGCCCATCGCCTCGGGCGCCCGGATGTGGTCGGCCGCGCCGCCCTGGCCCTGGCCGACGCGGCCGAGGACCGGCCCGATCACCGCACGGCCGCCCGTGAGCTGGTCGACATGGCGCTGGCCGCCGCCCAGCCGCCGCCCAGCGACCCCGGGCGGACCGGAGTCGGCGGGAGCGGCGCGACGACGAGCGACCCGCTGCCGACGACGGCGACGCCGCGGTCCTCCGGGCGCAGCTGCTCGTGCGGCGCCTCCGCCTGGGGGCGCCCGCGGGGGGCGATCTCGGCGTGCCCGACGCGGCGCGGCTGCTCACCGCTCTCCACCGCCGCACGGCCGACCAGGGTGGGCCCGCCCACCTCGACGATCGCCGACGCTCGGCCGACGAGCTCGCCACGCTGGCGGACGCCGTGGGCGACGCGGGGTTCGCCGTCCTCGCTGCGCACCACCAGGCCATGGCGGCCGCCGAGAGCGGCGAGGAGGCCGTGGTCGACAAGGCGGTCGCGGTGCTCGAGGACGCCGCCCGGCGCGGCGACCGGTTCGCGGCGGCCATGCTGGCCGAACGGGCGGTGGCGGCCCTGACGGTCGAAGGCCGCCTCGAGGACGCCGGCCGCGCGCTCGACGCGGCCGTCGCCGCGGCGGCGGACGCCGTCGGGCCGCATCCCGGAGCGGGGCCGGGCGCGGAGGCCGGCCCTCACGTCGAGGCGGGGCTCCTGCTCGATCCGCCGGAGGGCGTGTTCGCCCGCCACCGTGTCGTGCTCGACTGGCTGGCCGGCGCGGACCCGCCGGCACGCGTGCTCGTCGCGCCCCTCCCCGATGGTGTCGACCGGCTGCACGCCCTCGCGGTCGCCGCCCTGGCGGCTACCGCCGGGAGCCGGCCGGCGGCGGTGACGGAGGTCCGCGCCGCGCTCGCGCCGTACGCCGATCGGACGTGCGGTGTCGGCTACCGGTGCTTCGCCGGATCGGCCAGCTTCCACCTGGGACGGCTGGCCGCCGCCGCGGGCGACTGGTCGGACGCCGAGAGGCACCTCCAGGCGGCGCTGCGCCACCACACGCTCCTCCGGGCCCGTCCGTGGGTGGCGCTCACGCAACGGGCGCTCGCCGAGGTGGTGGAGGCCCGCGGTCGCACGTCCGACCGCGACTGGATCGCCGGGCTCCGCTCCGAGGCCGACCACGTCACCTCGACCCTGGGCCTGCGAGCGGACTGACAGCCGTGGACCCCGCGCTCGCCCGCCGGCGGGTGGTCGACGCCCGCGTGGCCCGGCTGGGCACGGTCACCGAGGACGGTCGCCCACACCTGGTGCCGTGCTGCTTCTCGCTCGTCGACGACACGGTGGTGACCGCCGTCGACGCCAAGCCGAAGTCGACGCTCGCCCTCCGGCGGCTCGCCAACGTGCGGGCGCACCCGACCGCCTCGGTGCTGGTGGACCACTACGACGACGCCGACTGGTCGCTGCTGTGGTGGGTCCGCGTCGACGGCACCGCACGGGTGCTCGACCACGGTGCCGAACGCGAGCGGGCGCTCGCCGCCCTGGTGTCCAAGTACGCCCAGTACCGGCGCACGCCCCCGCCGGGCGCGGTCATCGCCGTCGACATCTCCGCCTGGCGCGCCTGGCCCTGACGCCCCGGGGACCGAGGTCAGGCCAGCGGGTCGGCGAACGGATCGGCGCCGGGCCCGCCCGGGCCGCCGAACGGATCCTCGATCGCCGGTCGGACCGACACCGGCGTGCCCTCGTCCTCGCCCGCCAGCTCGGGGCCGAGCAGCCCCGCGTAGCCGCGATCCTCGAGCTCGAGCGCCAGCTCGGGGCCTCCGGACCGCACGATCATGCCCTTGGCCAGCACGTGGACGACATCGGCCCGCAGCTCGTGCAGCAGCCGGCTGTAGTGGGTGATCGCCAGCACCCCCAGCCCGGTGCCGCCGTCCGCGACCGGCTGGGTCTCGGCCTCGATGCGGCGGGCGCAGGCCCGCAGCGCGTCGACGTCGAGGCCGGAGTCCAGCTCGTCCAGCAGCGCGATCGCCGGGCGCAGCACGCCGAGCTGCAGCGTCTCGTTCTTCTTCTTCTCGCCGCCCGACAGGTCGACGTTGAGCGGGCGGTCGATCAGCCGGGGATCGAGGGCCAGCCGCTCGGCCTCCGCCGCGATCTCGGCGGTGATGTCGTCGGACCGGCGGCCGGCGGTCCGCGCCGAGGTCTGGAGCAGGTCGTACAGCGACACGCCCGGCACCTCGGTGGGGTACTGCAGGGCGAGGAACAGGCCCGCCTGCGCCCGCTCCCACGGCGCCAGCGCCAGCATGTCGACCCCGTCGAGCCGCACCGATCCGCCCGTGACCTCGTAGCCCGGCCGCCCCATCAGGACGTGGGCGAGGGTGGACTTGCCCGAGCCGTTGGGACCCATGACGGCGTGGACCTCGCCCGAGCGCACGACCAGGTCGACGCCCCGCAGGATCTCCTTGCCGGCCACGCCGGCGCGCAGGCCGGCCACCTCGAGCACGTGCTCGGTCGTCCCCACGGCAGGGTCGGCCGTCGTCATGTCAGTCATCGAGCACCACCACGATCTGGCCGTCGTCGACCCGCACGTCGTACACCGGGACAGGGCGCGTGGCGGGCAGCGTCAGCGCCTCGCCCGTCTCGACCGAGAAGGCGCTGCCGTGCTTCCAGCACTCGACCGTGCGCTCGTCGGGGTCGATCTCGCCTTCGGACAGCGAGATGTTCTGGTGCGAGCAGGTGTCGCCGATGGCGTACACGTCGTCGCCGATGCGGATCACCGCGACCGGTTGCCCAGCCACGTCGAAGCGGCGGGCCGAACCTGGCGCCAGCTCGTCGAGGGGGCACAGCGGCAGCTTCGGCACTATGCGTCCTTCCGCTCGAACTTGGCCGCCACCGTGCGCCGGAGCAGCGCTGCCACGCCGGCGACGGGCAGGCGGGTCAGCACCTCGTCGAAGAAGCCGCTGACGATCAGCCGCTCGGCTTCGTCCGTCGGCACGCCGCGGCTCTCGAGGTAGAAGCGCTGCTCCTCGTCGACCGGACCGACCGCCGAGGCATGGCTGCAGCGCACGTCGTTGTTCTCGATGACGAGGTTGGGGACCGACTCGGCCCAGGCGCCGTCGGACAGCTTCACGTTGCGGTTCGTCTGGAAGGCGTTGGTGCCCCGGGCCTGCTTCCCCACCCGGATCATGCCCGTGTACACCGACCGCGACCGGCCGCCGCCGGCCCCCTTGAAGAGCAGGTTCGACGTGCAGTCGGGGGCGATGTGGTCTTGGAAGGTGCGGAAGTCGAGCGTCTGGTCGCCCTCGCCGAAGTAGACGGCGTCGAGCTCGCCGGTCGCGCCCCGGCCCACCATGCGGCAGTCGGTGCGCAGCCGGGCGTAGTCGCCGCCGAACGCGATGCTCGTCGAGCGCAGCGTCGCTTCCGCCTCGACGAGCGAGACCTGCTGGCCGATCTGCCAGGCGGCCATGCCGAGCTGCTGGGCGGTGACATGGCCGACGCGAGCGGCCCGCCCGGCCAGGATCTCGGTGACCGGCACGACGAGCACCCGCTCGTCGGACGAGGCCTGCACCTCGAGCACCGACACGTCGCTGTCGGCGCCGGCCCGGACCACCAGGTGGGGGAAGGCGGCCGTGCCCTCGCCGGCCGTCACGTGCACGACGACGACGGCGCCCGGCACCGTGACCCCGGCCGGGACGTCGACGACGATCGGATCGCCGACGAAGGCGTCGTGCAGGGCCACGAAGGCGTCGGGTGCGTCGCCGATCGCCGCGCCCACCACGTCGGCGTGGTGATCGCCGGCGACGCCGACACGGACGCCCTTGGCGACGAGGCCCTCGTCGATGTCGACCGACACGACCCGCCCGTTGGCCACGACGACGGTCGCGGCCCGCTCGGGCACGGCCTCGACCAGGGCCCGGGCACCGGCCGGCACGACCACGTCGCCGGCGCCGCGGGGGCAGCCGGAGCGAAGCTGTCGAGGGCCAGCTCGTCGATGCGGCTGTAGCGCCAGATCTCCTCTTCGGTCGACGGCAGCTCCGCGCCTGCGAACGCGGCCGCCGCGACGGCGCGCCTCGCCTGCAGCCAGGACGAGCCGTCGAGCGCGGCAGAGGCGTCAGCAGTGAAGGTGCTCAGCGTGAGGTCCTTTCGCAGCTCGTCCGCACAGTGCGGGCGCCGCGGCCAGGGACGGTCCAGCCTACCGGCGCGCCCGCGACCCTCCCAAGGCCACACGTACGGCAGTTCGGACTCGAGGGCGCGGTACCCCGCGAGGCGCCGCCCGCCAGGCCGGATCGATCGTCTACTTGCGCCGGAGCCAGCGACGCCAGCGCGGGATCTCGTCGCGCCGGCGCTCCGCGTGCACGTCGGCCATGACGTCGGGTCCGACGGCGTTCACGATCTCCTCCGCCTCGTCGAGGAGGCGGGCGACCGACCCGTCGTCGCGGTCGAGCGCGCCCAGGGGCTCGTCGGGCGTCCTCGGCGTGACCAGCGTGCCGTGCGCCCAGTTCACGTCGGCCATGCGCCGCTCGTAGCGCGGGCAGTCGGCCGGGCAGCGCCAGGGGGCCTCGGGCGCGAGGTCGAGATCGCACTTCCGCACGGTCTCGCCGTTGCGGTACGTCCTCGACTCGAAGTGCTTGCAGTCCTGGCGCATCGGCACGCCATCATTGTGCCAGCGACCAGCCCCGATGCCGCGTCAGGGCCACCCGCTCGGCGCAGTTGTAACGAAACGCTCAGGGAGGCTCGACGCCGACCCCGTGCTCGCTCAGCCGACCGAGCCCTCCATCTGCAGCTCGATGAGCCGGCTCCACTCGACCGCGTACTCCATGGGCAGGGTGCGGGTGACCGGCTCGATGAACCCGTTCACCACCATGCTCATGGCCTGCTCCTCGGACAGCCCGCGGCTCATCAGGTAGAAGAGCTGCTCGTCGGCGACCTTGGAGACCGTGGCCTCGTGGCCGATGTCGGCGTCGCGGGCACCGACCTCCATGTAGGGGAAGGTGTCGCTGACCGAGTCCTCGTCGAGGATGAGCGCGTCGCACTGCACGTGGCTCTTGCAGCCGTAGGCGTCGTCCTCGACCCGGACGAGGCCGCGGTACGAGGTGCGCCCGCCGTCCTTGGAGATCGACTTCGACACGATCTTGGAGGTGGTCTCGGGGGCGGCGTGCACCATCTTGGCGCCGGCGTCCTGGTGCTGGCCGGGACCGGCGTAGGCCACCGACAGGACCTCGCCCGACGCCTTGGGGCCGACCATGTAGACCGCGGGGTACTTCATGGTGAGGCGCGAGCCGATGTTGCCGTCGATCCACTCCATGTGGCCCTCGGCCTCGACCCGGGCCCGCTTCGTGACCAGGTTGAACACGTTGTTCGACCAGTTCTGGATGGTCGTGTACGTGACGCGGGCGCTCGGCTTGACCACGATCTCGACCACGGCCGAGTGCAGCGAGTCGGTGGTGTACACGGGGGCCGAGCAGCCCTCGATGTAGTGCACCTTCGAGCCCTCGTCTGCGATGATCAGCGTGCGCTCGAACTGGCCCATGTTCTCCGCGTTGATGCGGAAGTAGGCCTGGAGCGGCATCTCGACCTCGACGCCGGGCGGCACGTAGATGAACGATCCGCCCGACCACACCGAGGTGTTCAGCGCCGCGAACTTGTTGTCGTTGCGCGGGATGATCGTGCCGAAGTACTGCTTGACCAGCTCGGGGTACTCGCGCAGCGCCGTGTCCATGTCGCAGAAGATGACGCCCTGGCGCTCGAGGTCCTCGCGGTTGCGGTGGAAGACGACCTCGGACTCGTACTGGGCCGTGACGCCGGCGAGGTACTTGCGCTCGGCCTCGGGGATGCCCAGCTTCTCGTAGGTGTTCTTGATCGAGTCGGGCAGCTCGTCCCACTCGTCGACCTGCTCGGAGGTCGGCTTGACGTAGTAGTAGATGTCGTCGATGAAGATCTCGGACATGTCGCCGCCCCACGTCGGCATGGGGCGCTTCCGGAAGTGGTCGAGCGACTTCAGCCGGTTCTTCAGCATCCAGTCGGGCTCGCCCTTCATCCACGACATCTCGCGGACGATCTCTTCGTTCAGGCCCTTCTTGGGCTTGAACACGTAGTTCTCTTCGTCGGACCAGCCGAGCTTGTAGCGCCCCAGGTCGAGATCGGCGACTGCCATGCGTGTCCCTCCGGACGGATTCCCGACGCCGACGCGGAACCATGGCGTGCTGGCGGCTGGCCGGGGCAGGCGGACGAATTTCTCCTACGGCGATAGTAGCAATCCCCCGTCTGGCCTCCACCACCACCGGCGTCGCGGCCCACGCTGTCACCCCGGTGCGTAGCGGCACCGCTGCGCGTGGTCGCCGTCGACGTGCCATGCTGGCCCGATGCCGACGCCTGCCCGGCCCCGCACGCCGAATCGCCCCGCGACCGAGGCCGCGCTGCAGACCGCGGCGATCGAGCTGCTCGAGCGCAACGGGGTGCTGGCCGGGCTCAACCTCCGCGAGGTCGCCGACGAGGCCGGCGTGAACCGCGGCCTCGTGTACCACTACTTCGGGACCCGCCGCGACCTGTTGCGCTCGGCGCTGCGCCGCGACGTCGAGCAGCGCCTCGCCGACTTCGCGCCCGGCGCTGGACAGTCGGCCCCCGCCCGCTACGAGCGGTTCCTCCACACGGCGCTGGGCCACCGGCAGGCGATCGTCCTCGCCCTGCTCCTCGTCCTCGACGGCGACAAGAGCGTGCGCATGGTCCCGGACCCCGACGGCGTGCGCGAGCGGTTGGGGCGTGACCTGGACGACGGGACGTTGGCCCACGACGTCGACCCCGACGGGGTGCACGCGGCCATGGCCTCGCTCATCTACGGCTACACCGCACTGCGCGACCGGCTCGCCGACGAGCTGTCGGTCGACGTCGAGCGGCTCGACGAGCAGGTCGCCGCGACCGTCGGCCGCATGTTCGCCCAGCTCGTGCCGGACGTCGCCCCCGCCTGACGCAGGCGAGCGGGACGTCAGGTGGCGGCGTCGATGGTCAGCCGTCCGCCGACGATCAGCGCCACCCCGTCGATGTCGTCGGTGCGCCGCGGGCTCAGGACCTCACGCCGCGGGGGCACCCCGAGATCGTCGAGGTCGCGGGCACCGGGGTCGAGGTAGCACGCGTCGGCGACGGCCTCACCGTCCCCGGCGAGGTACTGGATCGACAGGGCCTCGTAGCTGACGTCGGGGTCGTCGGGGTCGCGCCGCTCGGTCACCCGACCGAGCGACTCCTCGAGCTGGCCGCGGGTCTCCTCGTCGGAGGACCCGACGCGGCCGACGCGCACGTCGACGTCCTCGGCCGCCAGCCCGTGGCGCTCCGCGAGCTCTCCCGCCACGAAGTCGCGGTACTCGTCGCTGCGGAACCGGTCGAGCTCCTCCCTCGGGCAGGCCGATGCGGCCGCGGTGATCTCGGCAGCGCGGGACACGAAGCTGACGAACTCGCCGTGGAAGTCGGCGGGCGTGTCGTCCTGGCGGAAGGCGGAGTCGTTGGCCGTCGTGTGCTCCAGCGTGGTGTCGCACACGAAGAGGGAGCCCATCTCGAACTCGAGGGCGAGGACGCGACCTCCGTCCTCCGCGGTGGTCGTCGTCATCGTGCCGTCGGCGCAGTAGTCCACGGTCACGAGCAACCGGGCGGGCAGGTCGCCGTCGGCCGGGTCGGCGACGCTCGACGTGCCGTTCGTCGACTGGAAGTCGCCGTTGACGATCCAGCCGTGGCGGTCCCAGTTCTGCTTGGCCTTGATCTCGACGACGGCCTCACCGTCGCCGATGTCGACGAGGAACCGCTCGGATGCGGCGTGCGCCTCTTGGCCCCGATACGTGACCGAACCGCGTGGGGCAGGGTCGCTGCGCCCGCCGGCGAACCAGTCGGGCAGGTCGAACAGCGTTCCGTTCAGGACGAACAGGACCAGCACCCCGGCGCCCACGATCGCGAGGGCGGGCACGAGCCGACCTCCGCCGCGCCGGCCGCCGCGCCCGCCACCGGTCTCGCTCGCCTTGGGTCGCATGCCCAGCATGAGGTCCTCCTCCCCACACCGGAGGGCTACCCGCGCACGCGCCGGATCAGTCCACCTCGCCGGCTCGGGCGACCCCGGATGGTCAGCGGGGCGTGGGCGACGACGCGGTGCCGGCGACCCACGTGTCGTAGAGGCGTGCGTACGCCCCGCCGCGCGCCACCAGGTCGGCGTGGGAGCCCAGCTCCACCAGCTCGCCGCCGTCGACGACACCGACCACGTCGGCCCGCTCGGACGTCGAGAGCCGGTGGGCGATGACCACCACCGTCCGGCCCTCCAGCAGGCGGTCGACCGCGGCCTCGACCAGCGCCTCGGTTCCGGGGTCGAGGCTCGACGTCGCCTCGTCGAGCACGAGCACCGCCGGGTCGGCGAGCGCGGCCCGGGCCAGGGACACGAGCTGCTTCTCGCCCGCCGACAGCCGGCTGCCCCGCTCGCGGACCTCGGTGTCGAGCCCGTCGGGCAGGGACGAGAACCGGTCGTACGCGCCGACGGCCCGCAGGGCGTCGTCGACCTCCGCGGTCGTGGCGCCCGCCCGGGCGAGGCGCACGTTGTCGCGGATGGTTCCGTTGAACAGGAACCCTTCCTGCGGGATCACGACGATGCGGCCCCGCAGCGACGAGAGCGTGGCGTCACGCAGGTCCACCCCACCGAACGTCACCCGGCCGTCGGTCGGGTCGTAGAGGCGGGCCACCAGCTTGGCCAGGGTCGACTTCCCCGCGCCGGTCGGGCCCACGAGGGCGAGGCGCGACCCGGCCGGGATCGACAACGTCACGTCCCGCAGCACCCGAGGCCCGTCGCCGTAGGCGAACGAGACGTCGCGCACCTCGACGTCACCCGCATCGGGCAGGTCGACCGAGCCCGGCCGCTCGGCCACCTCGACGGGCGTGTCGAGCAGCTCGTACAGCTTGTTCAGGCCCGCGCCGGCCGACTGGACCATGTTGAACATCTGGCTGAGCTGCTGGACGGGCTCGAACAGGTTCGACAGCGTCAGCACGAAGAAGGCCACGGTGCCGATGGTCAGCAGGTCGTCGTGCACCCACCACCCGCCGATGCCCAGGGCCAACGCGGTGGTGCCCCAACCGGCCAGCTCGATCACCGGCAGGTACCAGGCCGAGATGCGCACCGAGCGCATGTGGCTGTCGTACAGATCCCAGTTGCCGGCCGCGAACCGCCCGACCTCGACGTCCTCGCGGGCGAACGCCTGCACGACCCGCACTCCGGCGATGCCCTCCTGCAGGTGCGACAGCGTGTTGCCGATCCGGTCGCGCACGTCGAGGTAGGCGGCGTTCGAGTCGCGCTGGAACTTGATGCTGGCGAGGATCACCGGCGGCAGCGCCACCGCGCACACGAGCATGAGCTGCCACGAGACGCAGGTGAGCACGACCAGCGACACCACGAGCAGCAGCGCGTTCGCCACGAACATCGACAGGCCCATCTGGATGAGCTCGGAGAGGGAGTCGACGTCGGACGTCATGCGCGACACCAGCACGCCCGCCTTCGACCGGTCGTAGAACGGCATCGACAGCTGTTGCAGGTGGTCGAAGACCCGGATGCGCAGGCGCCGGAGGAACTCCTCGCCCACCTGGCTGATGAGCGAGATCTGCAGCCGGTTGGTGACGTAGGCGAGGATCGCCGCCACCACGTAGCCGGCGATGGCCAGGTTCAGCATGCCGACGTCGCGGTCGGTGATGCCCTGGTCGATGCCGAACTTGACGAGGTACGGGCCGGCGAGGACCGTGGCGGTCCACACCACGACCATGGCGACGGCCCCGGCCACGCGGCGGCGCTGGGGCCGCAGCATCCGCGCGGTGCGGCGCAGGACCTGGCGGGCCTCACCGGCGTCGAGTCGGTCGTCCTCGCTGACCCCGCCCTGCATCCACATCAGCGCCCACCGCCCCCGACGCGCACGCCGGCCGGGCCCGGGCCGGCCGTGTCGTCGACGCGGTCCGTGACGTCGACCCCCGCGTCGCCGTCCCCGTCGGGGCGCCGTCCCCGCCGCCGCCGACGTCGTCCGCGCCCGTGTCGCCGTCCGCCCCGACCGGCACTGCGGTCGGCTCGTCGCGAGCCGCGGCGGCGAGCACCTGGCGGTAACGGGCGTCCGTCGACAGCAGCTCGTGGTGGGTCCCCTCGGCCACCGCCCGGCCGCCCTCGATCAGCACGACGCGGTCGGCCAGGGCGATCGTGGCGGGGCGGTGGGCGATCACCACGGTCGTCCGGCCCCGCATGACCTCGGTCAGCGCATCGCGGATCTCGTGCTCCTTGGTCGGGTCGACCGCAGACGTGGCGTCGTCGAGGATCAGCACCCGCGGATCGGCCAGGATCGCCCGGGCGATGGCGATGCGCTGGCGCTGGCCGCCCGACAGCGAGTAACCCCGCTCGCCGATGCGCGTGCCGTACCCCTCCGCCAGGTTCGTGATGAAGTCGTGGGCACCGGCCAGCCGGGCGGCTCGCTCGATCTCGGCGTGGGGGGCGTCGGGGTCGGCGAAGGCGATGTTGGCGGCGATGGTGTCGCTGAAGAGGAAGGTGTCCTCGAACACGATGCCGATCGCCCGTCGCAGCTCGGTGATGCCGACCCGGCGGACGTCGACGCCGTCGAGGCGCACCGTGCCCTCGCCCACGTCGTAGAAGCGCGGGATCAGGCGGGCCACCGTCGTCTTGCCCGAGCCCGTGGCGCCCACCAGCGCCACCGACTCACCCGGGGCGATGCGGAGGTCGAAGCCGTCGAGCACCGGGAGGCCGACGTAGCCGAAGTGGACGTGCTCGAAGGCGACCTCGCCTCGGGACGCTCCGTCGGGCAGCGGCAACGGGTGGGACGGGTCGTCGACGGCCGCCTCGGTCGACAGCACCTCGTCGACGCGTTCGGCCGACACCGCGGCCCGTTGCGACTGCGCCACGATCATGCCCAGCATGCGGAGCGGCCAGATCAGCATGGCGATGTACACGTTGAACATCAGCAGGCTGCCGAGGCTGAGGGCCCCGTTCAGGACCTGATGGCCGCCGTAGCCCAGGACGGCGATCAGCCCGATGTTGGGCAGCAGCTCGAGCGCCGGCAGGAACGTCGACCGCACCCGGGCCGCCGCCATCGACTCGACGTAGACGTCCTCGGCCTCGGCGGCGAGCCGGTCGGCCTGGACGCCCTCGGCCCCGAGCCCCTTGATGACCCGCACCCCCGCCACCGACTCCTCGACCACGGCGGCGAGGTCGGCCGACTCGCGCTGGATGCCCATCACGTGCGGGAACAGCCGGCGCGAGAACCGGGTGGCGACCACGTTGAGGAACGGCAGCGAGCCCAGCGCCAGCAGGGTGAGCACCGGGTCGATGACCAGCAGGATCACCGTGACCGACAGGACGGTCACCGCGTTCGAGATGGTGAGCGGGATCATCACCACGAACGCCTGGATCTGCTGCAGGTCGGTGTTGGCCCGGCTCATCAGCTGGCCGGTCTGGGTCTGGTCGTGGAACGCGAAGTGCAACCGCTGGAGGTGGGCGAACAGGCGGTCGCGCAGGCTGGCCTCGACCCAGCGGGCCTCGCGGAAGGCGAGGTAGCGACGCAGCCCGGTGAAGGCGGCCGAGAACACGGCGACGATTCCCAGCACGATCGACCAGCGGCGCAGCGCCGCCATGTCGTCGGCGATGATGCCCTGGTCGACCGCGTTGCGCACGATCAGGCCGGTGCTGACCTTGGCCGCGGTCCACAGCAGGCCGACCAGCACGCCGAGCCCGATGCCGACCTGCCGCTCGCGGGTGAGCTGCAGGATCAGCCGCCAGCCCTGCTTGCTGAACGTGGGCTCGGCGATGTGATCGTCGACGGCGAGGGCGCTGGCGGGCTGGTCGCTGGCGTTCCTCGCTTGTTCGCCCATGACGACCGCTGTGCCCCCTCTTACCGGCGAGTGCGTGCCTGTACTTGACCCGTGGGTCAAGCGTAGCGAGCCTCCCCGTCGTCGCAACACCCAGATTCCGCCCGGGCGGCGAGCGTCGGTGACCTTCCCGGTGGTCTCGTGGACAGCGGGAAGGTGCCCCACTGCGAGTGGGGTGAGACCACCGATCGCGGTTCTCGCGGGGCGCCCTCTCGGTGCGGATCAGGACGACAGGAGGACGGGGGCGAGCTCACGCCACTCGTCGAGCGGCAGCTTCGTGACGTCGGAGTCGAGGACCTGCACGCACACGTGGTCGGCGCCCGCCTCGTGGTGCTCCGCGACGCGCTCGGCGATGGCGTCGGGCTCGCCCCACGCCACGAGTGCGTCGACCAGCTTGTCGCTGCCGCCGTCGCCGAGGTCGTCGTCGTCCCAGCCGAGCCGACGCAGGTTGTTCACGTAGTTGGGCAGCGTGAGGTACATGCGCATGTGCTTGCGGGCGGCCTCACGTGCCTCCTCGGGGTCGTCGGACAGCACGACGCCCAGCTCGACGAGCAGCATCGGGCCGTCGCCCAGGCGCTCGCGGGCGAACGACGTGTGGTCGACCGGCACGAAGTACGAGTGCGCGCCCCAGGCCCGCGTCGCCGCCAGCTCGAGCATCTTCGGCCCGAGCGCCGCGAGCACGCGGGGCGGGTCCTCGGCCGCGGCCGGCGAGACCGTGAAGGCGGCGTCGAAGGCGTCGAGGTACGACTTCATGTAGGCCAGCGGCTTGTCCCAGCTGCGGTTCAGCATGCCCTCGACCATCGGGGCGTGGCTGACCCCCAGGCCGAGGAGGAAGCGACCGCCCGAATCGTCGGCCAGCAGGCGCTGCGACATGGCTGCGACACCGGGCAGGCGGTTGTAGACGTTGGCGACGCCCGTGGCGACGACCATCCGCTCGGTGGCGTCGAGCAGGACCGCCGCGTGGGTGATGGCGTCGCGACCGACCGCCTCGGGGACCCACAGGGTCCCGTAGCCCAGCCCGTCGAGCTCCGCGGCCACCTGGCGGGCGGTGCTCGCCGGCTGCAGGTCGAGCTGTGCGGTCCAGATCCCCACGCGTCCCACGTCCATGGGCGCCGACCCTACCGGCAGGACCAACCGGTACGGTTGGCCCGCGATGGACACGGTCGCCCGGCCCGGCGGCACCGCCGCTCCCCCCGACGACGGGGGATCACACGGGTCGGCGCGCTCCCGTCTCGGACGCCTCGCCGCGCTGGCCGGTGCCGTCGGCGCCGTCGCCTACGTGGGCCTCGCCGACCCGGGCACGGGCGCCAACCTGTACCCGCCGTGCCCCAGCCGCGTGCTCCTCGGCCTCGACTGCCCCGCGTGCGGGGGCCTGCGCGGCACTCACGACCTGCTCCACGGCGACGTGGTCGCGGCCCTCGACCACAACCTGCTGCTGCCCGTGTTGCTCGCGCTCTACGCCTACGCCGCCGTGGTCTACTTCGCCCCGCTCGTGGGCCGCACGGTCGGGCCGCTACGGCCGCCGCGGTGGGCGCTCGTCGCGGGCGCCGTGGCGTTCGCGGCGTTCGCCGTCCTGCGCAACCTGCCCGTCGCCGGGCTCGAGTTCCTCGGCTCGGGCACCTCGTGACCCGGCCGGGGGACGGCCGGGCACCGCCTCCTCCCGCCCCCGCCACCTGAGCAGGTGCAGCCACCCGGCGATCAGCGGGCCCGCCGCGACGGCGAACACCGCGGTCCCCAGGCCCAGATCGCCGCCGAGCACACCGCCCACGGCCAGCGTCGTGACCTCGATCGTCACCCGGGCTCGCACGAGCGGGACACCCCGGTCGGTGGCGACGAGCATCACCATCTCGAGCGGTCCGACGCCGATGTCGGCGTGGACGATGAACGCCACGCCGAGGCAGACCAGCGGGACGCCGACGACGTACAGCACGACGCGGCCCGCCATGGCGGACGGCTCGTCCACGACCGCCAGCGTGGCGTCGACCGCGCCCGACACGCCGAACAGGAGCACCAGGTTGCCCCACCCGGGCAGCCTGCCGAACGGCGCACACGCCACGTAGACGGCGATGCTGAGCAGGGCCCCGGCCACGCCGACCGACAGGCCGGCCCGGTCGGCCACCGCGGTCGTGAGGACGTCCCACGACGTCACCCCGAGCGCCGAGGCGATGAGGAAGCCGGCGCCGACCCCGATGGCCACGGCCCCGGCCGCCACGAGGGCGAGGGTGGCGGGACCGACCGGCCGCCCGCCGACGCGACGGACCCTCATGCGCGCCCGGCCGGCACGGCGGCGGTCACCCGACCCACTTGCGCGTGGGCGGCGGCGGGATCCAGGCCGCGAGCGCGTCGAGGAGCCCGTCGACGTCGTCGTCGGCGAGGACGAGGCCGCGGTGCTCCGACCGGATGAACCCCTCGTCGACGCCCCGATCGAACAGCGTGACGAGCGGCTCGTAGTAGCCGGCCACGTCGAGCAGCCCACACGGCTTGGGCACGGGGTGCAGGCCCAGTTGGCTCCAGGTCAACACCTCGCAGAACTCCTCGAGCGTGCCGAAGCCGCCGGGGAGGGCGACGAACCCGTCGGAAAGGTCGGCCATCAGTGCCTTGCGCTCGTGCATCGACCCGACGATCCGCAGGTCGTCGAGGGCGGTGTGGGCGACCTCGGCGTCGACCAGCCGCTCGGGGATGACGCCCGTGACCTCGCCGCCCGCCGCCCGGCACGCGTCGGCCACCCGTCCCATCAGGCCGACGTGGGCGCCCCCGTACACGAGGCCGATCCCCCGTGCCGCCAGCGTCTCGCCCACGCGCCCGGCGGCGGCGAGGTAGTCGGCCCGCGCCCCGTCGCTCGACCCGCAGAACACGCACACCCGACGCAGCGCCATCCCGCCACCCTGCCAGCCCCACGACGATTTCCCCGCGAGATTGGTCGCTGGGGCGACCGATCTCGCGGGGAAAAGCGTGCAGGGGTGGGCCAGGACGGCCGGTCAGTCGAGGCGGCGGAGCTGGGTGCGGTACTGCGCGCTGCGCTCGACGTAGCTCAGCATGCCGAGGCGGATCATCGTGTCGGGGTCGACCGCGTCGGGCCGGATCTTGGCCGGGATGCCGAGCGCCATCGCCCCCGACGGCACCTCGACCCCGCCGGACACGACAGCTCCGGCGCCGACCAGCGCCCCCGTGCGCACGATCGCGTCGTGCAGCACGACGGCGCCGGACCCGACCAGCGACCCGTCCTCGACGGTGCAGCCCTCGAGGTGGACGAGGTGGCCGATCACGCACTCGGCCCCCACCGTGGTCGGGTGGATCGGCGTCACGTGGAGCACCGACCCGTCCTGGATCGACGTGCGCGCCCCGATCGTGATCGGCGCCCCGTCGCCCCGCAGGACGGCGCCGGGCCAGATCGACGACTCGGGGCCGAGGCGCACGTCACCGATCACCACCGCGTCGGGGTGCACGTAGGCGGTCGGGTCGATCAGCGGCTCGCGCTCGCCGAGGGCGTAGATCGGCATCTCGGTCCGCGACGCCCCTCAGGTCGTGTAGCGGCCGAAGCCGCCACGGAAGAACACCAGCGGACCGCCCTCGTGGCCGATCTCGAGGTCGTGCACGCGCCCCACGACGATCCAGTGATCGCCGGCCTCGTGGACCGCGTCGATGCGGCAGTCGATCCACGCCAGCACGTCGTGCAGGACCGGCGCCCCGGTCACGACCGACGGCTTCCACCCCATGCCCGCGAACTTGTCCTCGGCCTTGCCGGCGAACACCCGCGCCTGCTCCTCCTGGTCGTCGGCCAGGATGTTGACGCAGTAGTGACCGGCGGCGGCGATGCCCGGGTAGCTCGTCGACGACTTCCCGGCGAAGAACGCCACCAGCGGCGGGTCGAGCGACACCGACGCGAACGAGCCGACGCACATGCCGACCGGCCCGTCGGGCCCGGCGGCGGTCACGACCGTCACACCGGTCGGGAAGTGACCGAGGACCTGGCGGTAACGGGCGCTGTCGATGGCCGGCGAGGCGGAGGGGTCGGCGCTCACGTCGGGCACCCTAGCGGCGGGTGACGACCCGTCAGGAGTTCAGCTCTGGGGCCGATCAGGGCCTCAGAACGTGCGCGGATAGGTCACGCCGTCTCGGGCTGCCGCTCGCGTGCTGCCTGTCGGCCGGCTGTGGAGCTGCGGGTCGACCACCAAATCCCCCCGCGTGGGCTGTGCCGAGCGCCCTATCTGCTCGGCCTCTCAGCCGCCGAACGAGACGGTCAGGCCCTCGTAGGCGGCGATGACCTCGCACAGCCCGGTCGGTTCGGCCGCCGCGCGGGCGTGGGCCAGGAGGGCGTCGACCGTGTCGTCGTCGTGGGCCGGGTCGTGGTGGAACAGGGCCAGGCGCTTGGCGCCGGCCTCTTGGGCCACGAACACCGCGTAGTCGACCGTGCAGTGGCCCCAGAAGTACTTCTGGGCGAACTCGCCCGTCGTGTACTGGGCGTCGTGGATGACGAGGTCGGCCCCGTCGCACAGCTCGAGCACCGCGTCGCTGACCTGGTGGCTGCCGTCGTGGGGCATCTGGTGGTCGGCCAGGTAGGCGACCACGGCCCCGCCCACCTCGACGCGGTAGCCGTTGTTCGCCCCGACGTGGGGCACGGGGCGCACGCGCACCTTGGCGCCGTCGATCTCGAGGTCGCAGTCGGACACGTCGTGGAAGCTGATCTGCCCGTACAGCTCTTCGACGGTCACCGGGAAGAACGGCGGGCGGACGAACTGGTGGAAGGCCTCGGCCAGCGAGCCGGCCTCTTGCGGCGGGCCGTAGATGTCGAGCTGGGCCCCGGGGGCCAGGATCGGGGCGAAGAACGGCAGCCCCTGCACGTGATCCCAGTGCATGTGGGTGACGAGCGCAGAGCCACGGAACGACCCGTCGGTGGGCAGGTGCTGCCCGAGCTGGCGGAGGCCGGTGCCGAGGTCGAGCACGATCGGGTCGTGGCCGGGCGCGTCGAGCTGGACGCAGGACGTGTTGCCGCCGTAGCGACGGTTCTCGTCACAGGGACACGGGGTCGAGCCCCGTACACCGAAGAAGGAGACGTTCAGCAAAGGTTCCCCTCGTCGCGCCGCAAGCGCTCGGGCGACGTTACCCAAGGGTGAACAGCGTGAGCGCTGGGTGTGACCACAATCACCGGCTGCGGCCGGTTCCGGGGGCGGCCGGGAGCGGGCGGACGCCGTGGGTTAGCTTCCGGCCCATGACCACCGACGAGCTGGGCCTCACGCAGGGAACGATCGACGCCAACGGCGTCACCTTCGCCTACCTGGCCGCCGGAGACGACGACGCGCCGCTGGCCCTCTGCCTGCACGGGTTTCCGGACTCGGCCTGGACCTGGCGGCATCTGCTCCCCTCCCTGGCGGCGGCGGGCTACCGGGCGGTGGCCCCGTGGCTGCGGGGATATGCACCGACGACCGTACCCGCCGACGGCCACTACCAGGCAGGGATGTTGGCGCTCGACGCATGCGCCCTGCACGAGGCCCTCGGCGCCGGCGAGGACGCCGTCCTCATCGGGCACGACTGGGGCGCGCTGGCCGCCTACTCGGCGGTGCACCACGAGACCGTCCGCTGGCGGCGGCTCGTGACGATGGCCGTGCCGCCCCCACCGACGCTGACCAGCGCCTTCTTCTCCTACGACCAGCTCCAGAAGTCGTGGTACATGTTCTTCTTCCAGTCACCGCTGGCCGACATGGCGGTGCCGATGGACGACCTGGCCTTCATCGACCGGCTGTGGGCCGACTGGTCGCCCGGGTACGACGCCGCCGACGACCTGCCCCACGTCAAGGACGCACTGCGCGACCCGGCCAACCTGTCCGCCGCCATCGGCTACTACCGGGCGACCCTGGGCGGCGTGGGCCTGTCCGACGACCCCCAGGTCGTGGCCCTGCAGAACGCCGCCAACGGCGCGCCGCCGCTGCCCGCGCTGTACCTGCACGGGGCCACCGACGGCTGCATGGGCGCCGACCTCGCTCCGCTGGCGGGCGGGGTGCTGACGCACCCGGGCTCGCGCGTCGAGATCGTCGAGGGCGCCGGTCACTTCCTCCACGTCGAGCGACCCGACACGGTCGACGCGCTCGTGCTCGACTTCCTCGCCGAGTAGCGGGCCCGCCCGGCTGGGCGGGTCAGCCGATGACCAGCACCGGCCGGTCCTTCGCCGCCCATCCGGGTCAGCCGGGTGGCGATCGACCGCATGAGTCCCACGGCGGCGAGCATCGGAACCGCCTCGCAGGCGCCCTACGGCAGCCGCAGCACGTCGTCGTGGCGGACCGCGAGGCCGTCTGCCAGGACGCCGACCGTCACCCGGTCGGCGCGGGCCGGGTCGTCCGGCCACCCCATCACCGCCGCGACCTCGGCCACGGGCACGGGGCCGGCCCGCAGCGCGTCGACCAGGCGACCCCGGCCCTGCCGGTCGGATCCGTCGAAGCGTGGCTGGCCGGTGGACACCCCCGCCGAGCCGTCGGCGGGGTCGGGAGGCGCCAGGCCGGACGCCGCCCAGGCGCATCCCGACGCCAGGGGGCATGCCGCACAGTCGGGGCGCCGGCGGCGGCACACCGCGCCCCCCAGCTCCATGAGCGACTGGTTCCACCGCCAGGACCGCTCGCCACCGTCCGGCGACGCCTCGACCGCCATGCCGTCCGCCATCGCCTGGGCCTCCGCGGCCCGGAGGCGCCGGCCCGACCGGCGAGCGAGCACGCGTCCGACATTGGTGTCGACCACGCCGACCGGTCGCTCGAAGGCGAAGGCCAGCACCGCTCGAGCCGTGTACGGCCCCACGCCGGGGAGGGCCAGCAGCGCGTCCAGGTCGTCGGGCAGCGCGCCGCCGTGCCGGTCGACGACCACGGTGGCGGCGCCGTGGAGGTTGAGCGCCCGCCGGTTGTAGCCGAGGCCCGCCCACAGCCGCACGACGTCGGCGGCGGGCGACGCCGCACAGGCCGCGGGGTCGGGGAAGCGGGCCAGGAAGGTCGCGTAGGCGGGGACGACGCGGTCGATCCCGGTCTGCTGGGCCATCACCTCGGACACGAGCACCGCCCACGGGTCGCGGGTGGCCCGCCACGGGAGCGGCCGCAGGTGGGCGCCGCCCCAGGCGAGCAGCGCCTCGGGGGATGTCACCGGCGGGCGCAGCGGTACACCCGGGTCGTGTAGGGGAACGGGAACCGGTCGCGGCCGGCGAGGTCGGGATGGGAGTCGGCCAGGTGGCGAACGCGGGCGAGGACCCGCTGCTTGTCGGCCGGTGGGAGGGACCCGACGACGCTGACCGACTCGGCCCGCGCCACGAGCAGGTCGGGATCGCAGGGCTGCTCCCAGGCGTGCGCCCAGAGCTGGACCGGGGTGAAGCCGCCCGCCTCGGCGACCACGGCGGCGTAGTCGACGTCGTAGTAGCTGTCGTAGGGCCGCTCGGCGTCGGGCCCGTCGACCAGCAGGTCACCGAACTGCCGGACCCAGTCGTGGTTGCGATCGCGGGTGTTCCACACGAGGAAGAGATGCCCGCCGGGCCGCAGGACGCGGCCGATCTCGGCCAGCGCCACCGGCGCGTCGAACCAGTGGAAGGCCTGGGCCACCGTGACGGCGTCGAAGCCGGCGTCGGGGAGCGGCAGCGCCTCGGCCGTGCCGTCGTGGACCTCGACGTCGGGCAGCGACGCCACCAGCCGCTCGCGCATACCGGCGACCGGCTCGACGGCCACCACCTCGGCGCCCGTCGGCACGAGCAGGCGGGTCAGCTTGCCGGTGCCGGCGGCCAGGTCGAGCGCCCGACGGCCGGGGCCGATGCCGCCGTGGCCCACGATGTGAGCCACGGCCTCGGCCGGGTACGACGGCCTCGCCGCCTCGTAGGCGTCGGCGTTCTGGTCGAACCCCTGCGCTGCGTCCCTGATCGGCTGTGACATCCGGGCCTCCTGTCGTCGACCCCGGACAATACAAGTTGCAGACAAGTGGTGTCGACGAGACCTACTCTCCCGCGAAGACGTCCTCGCCGTACGGGTAGCGGCGGTCGGGGGCGTGCTCGCGCTTCCACACCATGACCCGGCGGGTGAAGAAGCAGACCTCCTCCTCGCGCTGGTTGATGCCCTTGGTCTCGACCGTGACGATCCCCCGCTTGCCGTCCGAGGTCTCCTTCTTGTCGAGCACCTTGGTCACGGCGTAGATCGTGTCGCCGTGGAACGTGGGCTTGGCGTGCCTGAGCGTCTCGACCTCGAGGTTGGCCACCGCCGCGCCGCTGACGTCGGGCACCGACATGCCGAGCACCAGCGAATAGACGAGGTTGCCGACCACCACGTTCTGCTTCTGCACCGTGTCGTTCTCCGCGTACCAGGTGTTGGTGTGGAGCGGGTGGTGGTTCATCGTGATCATGCAGAACAGGTGGTCGTCGTACTCGGTGATGGTCTTGCCCGGCCAGTGGCGGTAGACGTCACCGACCTCGAAGTCCTCGAAGTGCCGGCCGAACGGGCGGTCGATCGTTGCCATGCCGACACGGTACGGAGCGCTACCACCCGGTAGCCAGACCCTGCGACCCCGCTGTCACGTGGCTACCCGGGCGGGTCTACGGTGCGGTCACCGGGCTGGGGAGGACGAGGAGGCGGCGATGACGGCGGCGAGGAAGGCGGCGATGGCGACGGCGGCGTCCGGCGGACGGCCCTGGCGAGGCGTTCGGCGCGCCGGGGTGGCGGCCGCGCTGGCCGCGGCTCTGGTGGGCGGCGCCTGCGCGCAGGAGGCCGACGGTCCCGACGCGGCCACGGGTGGCGACCTCGGCGAGTTCGCGGCGACGAGCGAGTACCTGGCGGACGTGGCCGAGGCGACCGAGGGGCTGTCCTACCGCATGTCGATGGACATGACGATGAGCGTCGACGCCGAGGGCGAGGGCATGGAGGTCGGCGGGCGGTTCATGACGGGCGAGGTCGACGGCGACCTGTCGGCCATGACCATGGACATGGGCGAGCTGTTCCGGGACATCGCCGACGACGCTCCCGCGGACGAGGCGTTCCCCGAGGCGTTCCTCGACGCCGACCTCACCATCGAGATGGTCACCGACGGCACGACGCTCTACATGCGGGCGCCTTTCCTCGAGGCCATGGCTGACCTGGGCCTCGACTCCGGGGCGTCGCGGGCCGACCTGGGCCCGCTGGCCGACCTGGGCTCGCTCGGCGGCGAGTGGGGCCGCATCGACCTCTCGCAGCTGTCGATCAGCGAGATCGCCAGCGCCACCGGGGCCCAGACGACCGACCCTCGAGCGTTCCTCGAGATGGCGGCGCGGGCCACCGACGTGCAGGAGCTCGGGACCGACACGATCGGCGGGACCGAGGTGCGCGGCCTGGGCGCCACGATCACCTACGGCGACATGATCGAGGCGCAGGGCCTGGACGCCGACGACGTGCGGGACCAGATGACAGGCGGCGCGGGCACGGACGACGCGGAGTTCGACGAGACCTCCGACGCCGTCCTGGAGGCGATGTTCGCCGCCGAGATGCCGGTCGAGGTGTGGGTCGACGACGACGACCGGGTCCGCCGCGTCGCCATGGACCTGAACATGACCGAGATCATGGCGGGCGTCGCCGAGCTGGAGGGCGAGGACCTGGGCGACTTCGCGATGTCGATGACGATGGCGATGGACTTCTCCGACTACGGCGCCGAGTCGATCGAGATCGACGTTCCCGACGACGCGGTGGACATCACCGACGAGTACCTCGCCCTGATCGAGGGCGGCGGCGTGGGCGGGCCGGCGATCGGCAGCACCTGACAGCACGTCAGGGAAATGGGCACCCCGACCGCGCCCGTCTATTTTCGGGCGCCATGAGCGCCCCCGACCTCGCCGTCCCCGACCTCGACGCCGCCGCGTCCGCCATCGATCTCGCGCGCGACGTCGTCCACCAGGGGCTGGCGCACGTCGCCGCCACCGGATCGGTCGACGCCGATCAGGTCGTGGCGTACGACCTGGCCCATGCCGCGGCCGCGGTCGAGACCGCCCGCACGCTGCTCGACTACGGCGCCAAGGGCGACGAGGAGGCGGGGATCACGGTGGCCTTCGCCGCCGACGCCGTCGCCGACGTGGCCGCCAAGCTCTACGGCCGCGAAGCCGCCTGGGGCGTCGAGCCCGGTGCGCTCGACGGCGCCCGGGCCTTCGTCGCCGCCTACCGCGACCCCGCGTTCCTGGCCTCGATCGAGGGCGCCGGGCCCCGCCACCTCGACGACGACTTCGAGATGGTGCAGGACGCCTTCCGCCGGTTCGCGGAGGACAAGATCCGCCCGGTCGCCGAGCACATCCACCGCCACAACGCCGACATCCCCGAGGAGATCATCGGCGGCCTGGCCGAGATCGGTGCCTTCGGGCTGTCGGTCCCCGAGGAGTACGGGGGCTTCGCCACCGGCGGCGAGAGCGACTACATGGGCATGGTCGTGGCCACCGAGGAGCTGTCGCGTGGTTCGTTGGGGGTGGGCGGCTCGCTGATCACCCGTCCCGAGATCCTCACCCGGGCGCTGGTCAAGGGGGGCACCGAGGAGCAGAAGCAGCGGTGGCTGCCCAGGCTGGCCAGCGCGGAGGAGATGGCCGCCGTGGCGGTCACCGAGCCCGACTTCGGGTCCGACGTGGCGCGCATCAAGGTCACGGCCACCAAGACCGATGGCGGTTGGCTCGTCAACGGCGTCAAGACGTGGTGCACGTTCGGGGCGCGGGCGACCGTCCTCATGCTCCTGGCGCGCACCGACCCCGACCGGTCGCTGACCCACCGCGGGCTGTCGATGTTCGTGGTGCCCAAGCCGCTGGCCGACGGCCACGGGTTCGAGTTCACGCAGGCGGCGGGGGCCGACGGCGGCGCCCCGGGCGGCGGGAAGATGGAGGGCCGCCCCATCGACACGATCGGCTACCGCGGCATGCACTCCTACGAGATCGCCCTCGACGACTGGTTCGTCGCCGACGACAACCTCGTCGGCCTCGAGGGCGGCCTCGGCAAGGGCTTCTACCTGCAGATGGCCGGCTTCGAGAACGGGCGCCTCCAGACCGCAGCGCGGGCCATCGGTGTGATGCAGGCGGCCTACGAGGACGCCCGTCAGTACGCCCTCGACCGGGCGGTCTTCGGCCGACCCGTCGCCGAGTACCAGCTCACCAAGGCCAAGCTCGCCCGCATGGCCGTGACGATCCAAGCCGCCCGCCAGTTCAGCTATGCCGTGGCCCGGATGATGGCCAAGGGCGAGGGCTCGATGGAGGCGGCCATGGTGAAGGCGTACGTCTGCAAGGCGGCCGAGTGGGTGACCCGCGAGGCCATGCAGATCCACGGCGGCTTCGGGTACGCCGAGGAGTACGCGGTGAGCCGCTACTTCGTCGACGCCCGGGTGCTGTCCATCTTCGAGGGCGCGGACGAGACCCTGTGCCTCAAGGTGATCGCCCGCCGCCTCGTCGAGCAGGCCGCGGGGTAGCGACTGCCCATGACCGAAGGACCGCTCGGACCGTTCCCCGACGACTGGCAGCGGGCGTTGGCCGTGATGGCCCATCCCGACGACATGGAGTACGGCGGCGCCGCGGCGGTGGCGGCCTGGACCCGCGCCGGCAAGCAGGTGACCTACCTGCTCCTCACGAAGGGGGAGGCCGGGATCGACTCGATGCCGCCCGACGAGTGCGCCCGGGTCCGCGTCGAGGAGCAGCGAGCGAGTGCCGCCATCGTCGGCGTGGACGAGGTCGAGTTCCTCGACCACTCCGACGGCGTGCTCGAGTACGGCCTCGGCCTGCGGCGCGACATCGCCGCGGCGATCCGCCGCCACCGGCCCGAGGTCGTGCTGGCCACCAACCACCGCGAGACCTACGGCGGCACCCACCTCAACATGGCCGACCACCGCGTCGCCGGCCAGGCCACCATCGACGCGGTGCGCGACGCCGCCAACCGGTGGGTGTTCCCCGACCTGGCCGAGGCCGGGCTCGACCGCTGGTCGGGGGTCGCGCCACCTGGCCGTGGTGGCGTCGCCCCACGCCACGCACGCGGTCGACGTGACCGACACGTTCGACGTCGGCGTCGCCTCGCTGCGCGCCCACGCCGCCTACCTCCACGGGTTGGGCGATCCCGACCCCGAGGAGTTCCTGCGCGGCGGCGCGGAGGCGGTGGCCGAGCGGTTCGGCGGTCGGTTGGGGGTCTCGTTCGAGCTGCTGGGGATCTGACCGCGGCCCGACCCCGCGGCGGTGTCGCTCAGCCCGAGGCGGCCACCGCGTCGACGGCCGACTTCCACCCCTTCACCATCGTGGCGAAGTGCATCGGGTTGTAGACATCCTCCTCGTAGGCCCACTTCCCGTCGCCGGCGTAGTGGAGGATCGTGATGTTGGCGCCCTGGTGGATGCTGCCGTCGCCGGGGTCCTTCATGCGGTTCTCGACCTGGCACACGATCCACCCCCTGTCCTCGTCGACCACGTACCAGTCGATCGGGAACTCGGGCATGAGGTTGCCGGGGAACGTGCCCATCGTCTCGGTGATCCACGCCCGGATGGCCTCGCGACCCTCGAAGCGCCCGTAGTGGTGCTCGACGTAGACGGCGTCCTCGGTGAACTGGTCGGCCCAGGCCGCCCAGTCCCCCGTGGCGCCCGCGGTGGCCGCCGCCTGCTGGTAGGCCGCGAAGGCCTCTTCGAGCTCGTCCCTGGTGAACCGTCCCATGGCCCGAGACTAGAACGCGTTCTCGAACAATGTGTCCGACGACACGTGACGGGCCTAGCGTGCGCGGCGTGGACGACTTCGAGGGCAAGGTGGCCGTGGTCACCGGGGCGGCGTCCGGCATCGGTCGGGCGCTCGTCGACCGGTTCGGCCGTGAGGGCATGCGCGTCGTGTTGGCGGACGTCGAGCGCGACGCGCTGGCGGGCGCGGCCGACGAGATCGCCGCCGAGCTCGGCTCCGACCGCGTCCTCGCCGTCCCCATCGACGTGCGCGACGAGACCGCGGTCGACGCCCTGGCCGCGGCGACGTTCGACCGGTTCGGGACCGCCCACGTGGTGTGCAACAACGCGGGCGTCGGCGTCGGGGGTCTCACGTGGACGATCCCGGCCGACCGGTGGCGCTGGATCGTCGACGTCAACCTGCTCAGCGTCGCGCACGGGGTGCGGGCGTTCGTGCCCCGCATGATCGAACAGGGCGAGGGCCACGTGGTCAACACCGCCTCCGCGGCCGGCCTGCTGACCGGGCCGGGCATGGCCCCGTACTTCGCGACCAAGCACGCGGTGGTGGCGTTGTCCGAGTCGCTGCACTTCGACCTCCAGCTCGTCGGGGCGACAGGGGTCGGGGTGTCGGTCCTCTGCCCCGAGTGGGTGCGCACCCGCATCCACGAGTCCGAGCGCAACCGCCCCGACGGCGTGGAGGAGATGCCGGGGGTGGGCGACGGCGAGGCCCCCGGGCTGCGGGACTTCATCCAGGGGCTGGTCGACGGCGGGATCGATCCGGCCGATGCCGCCGGCGCGGTGGTCCACGCCGTCCGCACCGGCCGCTTCTGGATCACCACGCACGAGACCACGGTGCCCGCCGCCCAGCGGCGGTGGGAGGCCATCGCGGCCGACGACCGGCCCAGGCTGTGGGACGTGACCGCCGGCTGACACCGGTTCCGGCGCCGGCGACGCGCCGGCGCTCGGCCACCCCGGGGTGTGCCCGAAAGCACCAAGAAAGCGGACACGCGCGCGCAGGGCGGCCAACAGCACGCTTTCACTCGTCCGCAACTCCCTTGTGACCAGCGGTTTCTAGCGTTCTGTCCGTAGCGGCCATCGGCGGGCCGGCTTCGATCCAGAACCCGAGACAACCGCATCGCTGGGCATGACCCAGCACAGGGCCCTGGGAGGGCCATGCTCGGTACCTCGCGTACCGTGGCCGGCGGGCACGGCGGTCACCCCTTCCCCCACGACGACGGCACCCTCGGCCGCACGCTGCGCTTCGCGCTGGTCGGCGGCACCTGCTTCGCCGTCCAACTGGCGATCCTGCGGCTGCTCGGCGCCGCGGGCATCGGCCGCACCGTGGCGAACGCCGTCGGCTTCGCCACCTCGGCCCAGCTGAACTTCGCGCTGAGCAGGACCTTCACGTGGGCCGACGGCCGGGGTGATCGAGCGGGGCGCGGCGACGCGGTCGCCGGGCGCGACCGGCGCACCCTCGCGCAGTGGGGGTCGTACAACGTGACCGCGCTCGTGGCCCTCGGCGTCAACACGCTCGTCTTCGCCGCCGCGGTGGGGACCACGGGCGAGGTCCCCGCCGCCCTCGCCGGCGTGGCGGCGGGGACCGTCGTGACGTTCCTCGTCTGCGACCGCCTCATCTTCCGGTCCCCGCCCACCGACCTCACGGCCGCGCCCCTGCCCACCCCGCGGCCGAGCCCGAGGGCCGCCGCCTCCCGCCGGACCGCCGCCGGCCGCCACCTCGCGGGCCAGGCCCGCCACTTCGCCTCACCGCCCGCGGACCGCGAGTCCCGAGCCCGACAGCCATCCCCCGACACCCCCTGGGAGACGCCATGAGCGTGGTCGCCGATCCGACGAACCCACCTGCCGCAGCCGCGCCGGACCGCGTCCCCGCGGCGCTGGCCCGGCCCGACGTCGACGGCGTGGCCGTCGTCATGCCCGCCTACCGCGAGGAGGACAACCTCACGGCGACGGTCGAGGACTTCCTCACCACCCTCGACGACGCCGGCATCGAGCACCGGGTCGTCGTCGTCGACGACGGCAGCCCCGACCGCACCGGCGAGGTCCTCGAGGACCTGGCTCGCCGCTACGGCGAGCGGGTGGTCGCCGTGCACCACGAGGTCAACCAGGGCTACGGCGCCGCCGTCCGCACCGGCATCGCCGCCGCGCTCGACCGCACCGACATGCGGCGCATCCTGCTCACGGACTCGGACGGCCAGTTCCGGGCCGAGGACCTGCTCACGTTCCTCGATGTCCAGCGGGACCGGCGCGCCGACGCGGTCATCGGCTACCGCGAGCAGCGGGCCGACCCGTGGCGTCGCAAGGTCAACGCCTGGATGTGGACGCAGGTGTCGCGGATGCTGCTGCGCACCGGGAGCCGGGACGTCGACTGCGCCTACAAGCTCATCGACCGGCGCCTGCTCGACGGCGTCCGGCTGTCGGGCGAGGCCGCGGCCATCTCGCCCGAGCTGCTGGTCAAGATCCGCAGCCCGCGGGTCCTCATCGTCGAGGAGCCGGTCCACCACTACCCCCGGGTGCACGGGCACCAGACCGGGGCCAAGCTCTCGGTGATCCTCCGGTCGCTGGCGAGCCTGCTCGGCACGTACGCCGACCTGGTGCGCGACCGGCGGCGCTGGGCGCGCGTCCGGCGGATGCTGCGCCCGCGCGACCGCACGCTCGGCGTCGTGACGGTGGCCGGCGCGGTCGTGTCCGTCGTGGCCTACGTCCTCTACCGCGACGACGGCGCCTCCCTCCTCTACCCCGACGCCATCGCCCACGTGCTGATCTCCCGCCGGGTCGTCGCCAGCCCGACGGCCGGGCTGGCGCAGCTCGGGGCGGTGTGGCTCCCGTTGCCCCACCTGTTGACGCTGCCGCTCGTGTGGGTCGACGACCTCTACGAATCCGGCTTCGCGGCCACCGTCGTGTCGATGGCGGCGTTCGTCGCCACCGCCCGGTACCTCTACCTGATCGCCACCCAGGCGGCCGGCACGGCCTGGGCGGGCGTGGTGGCGGCCCTGGTGTTCGTCGGCAACGCCAACGCGGTCTACCTGCAGGCGACCCCGATGACCGAGATGCTGCTGCTGGCCTGCATCGCCGCCACCGTGTTCCACCTCCAGCGCTGGTGCCGGACCGGCCGCTACGGGGCCCTGGCCGCGGCGTCCCTGGCCACACTGCTCGCCACCCTGACCCGCTACGAGGGCTGGGTGCTGTGCATCGCCGCCTGCGGGGTCGTCGCCGTCTCCGCCGTCCGAGCACGACGCGAGCGTGTCGCCGGCGTCGAGGCCGACCTGATCTTCTTCGGCGTGGTCGCCCTCAGCGGGATCGCCGTCTGGGTGCTGTGGAACCTCGTCATCTTCGGCGACCCGCTCGAGTTCCAGAACGGCGACTACGCCAAACCGTCGCTGTGGGCCTCGGCCGCCACCGATCCGGCCATCGGTGACTGGGGGCTGGCACTGCGCACATACCTCGTCGCCATGCGCTACGACCTGGGCGTCGTGGCGATGTCGCTCGGCGCGGCCGGGGCCGTCGTCTTCCTGGCCCGCACCCGGCTGCGGGGCGACGCCCTCGCCCTCGTGCCGCTGCTCGGGTTCTTCCCGTTCTTCGTGTACGCCCTCGGTTCAGGCCAGCGACCGCTGCACGTGCCCGAGGTCGGGGGCCTGGCGCTCTACAACGTGCGCTTCGGCATGGTGATGGTGCTGGCCACCGCGGTGTTCACGGGCTACCTCGTCGGCCTCGGGGCCGACGCGGTGCGCGCGCGGCAGCCGCGCCTGCGGACGCTCGCGCCCCCGCTGCTCGCCGTCGTGGCCGTCGCCGCCTGCACGCTCGCGGTCCCCGGGACGGCCACGCTCGACGAGGCCCGGGCCTTCCGCGCCGGCGACGCCGAGATGGCCAACGCCCAGGCGTCGTCGTGGCTGCGCGGGCACTACGACGGCGGTCTCGTGCTCATGGAGTCGTTCGGCAACGAGTCGGTCACGTTCGACTCGCAGATCCCGACCGAGAACATCGTCTACGAGGGGAGCTTCGAACGGTGGGAGCCCGCCCTCGCCCACCCCCGCGGGCATGACATCCGCTGGATCTACCTCCGCACGACGCCCGGCGACGAGGACACCACCTGGGACGAGCTGGCCGGCACGCCCGAGCTCGACAACGACTACACGCTCGTGTTCCAGGACGCCGACCGGGAGATCTACCGCCGACGAGGCGCCGACCAAGGAGACGACCCCGAATGACGCAGCTCGCGACCATCGAGCCGCTGCCCGACCGGCTCAGCGCCCGCGAGCTGCTGAGCCGCGGCCAGCGCATCACGGGCGCGGCCCTGCTGGCGGCGGTCGCCACCGGCGCCGTCGCTCACGCGGTGACCGGCCGCGGCCCGTCCTGGATGCAGTGGGGCCAGCTCGCCATCGCCTGCACCACCGTGCTCTACGTCGTCGTGATCGTGTTCAAGCTGGTGCTCGTCCACGGGGCGGGCAGCTCGCCGGCGCTGCGGTTCTCCGCAGACCAGACGCGCGGGGTGCCCGACGACGAGCTACCTATGTACACGGTGTTCGTCCCGCTCCACCGCGAGGGCGACGTCCTCCCTCACCTCGTGCGCCGGCTCGCCGGACTCGACTACCCGCCCGACAAGCTGCAGATCATGCTGCTGATCGAGGAGGACGACGACGAGACGCAGGGCGCGCTCGACCGCATCGCCCGGTCCTCCGACAGCCTGGGCCCGCAGTTCGAGGTCGTCGTGATCCCGCCGGACGGCCCGCGCACCAAGCCGAAGGCGTGCAACGTCGGCCTGGCCCGCGCCACCGGCGACCTGTGCGTCATCTACGACGCCGAGGACCGACCCGACGTCGACCAGCTGCGCACCGCGGTGCTCGCCTTCCGCAGCCAGCCCGACCGCGTCGTGTGCGTGCAGGCCGAGCTGCAGTACTGGAACCCCTGGACCAACTGGCTCACCCGGTGCTTCGCCGCCGAGTACGCCACCAACTTCAGCCTGTTCCTGCGAGGCCTCGACCGCCACCGCCTCGCCATCCCTCTCGGGGGCACGTCCAACCACTTCCGCACTGACGCGCTGCGGGCCCTCGGCGGCTGGGACCCCTACAACGTGACCGAGGACGCCGACCTCGGCATCCGCATCGCCCGGCGCGGCTGGGACGTGCGGATGATGTCGTCGGTGACCGAGGAGGAGGCCAACAGCCACCTCGGCAACTGGATCCGCCAGCGCAGCCGCTGGATCAAGGGCTACATGCAGACCTGGCTCGTGCACATGCGCAACCCGTGGCAGCTGTGGCGCGAGCTCGGCACCCGCAAGTTCGTGGCGTTCCACCTGGCGGTCGGGTTCTCGACCCTCACCACCCTGCTCAACCCGTTCTTCTGGCTGCTCACGCTCGTCTACCTCGTCACCGGCCCCGAGCTGATCGCCCCCTTCTTCCCCGGTTGGGTGCTGTACCTCGGCGTGGCGGCGCTGCTGCTCGGCAACGCCACGATGGTGTACACGCTGATGGTCGGGTGCATGGAGCGCGGCCTCTACCAGGCGGTGCGGGTCACGCTCACCGTGCCGCTCTACTGGGGCCTCATGAGCGTCGCCTGCTACAAGGCGCTCTTCCAGCTGCTGCGACCCAGCCGCCGGCACTACTGGGAGCTGACCGTGCACGGCCTCGTCGACCACGCCGACGGGGCGCCCGAGCCGGACGGAGAGCCGAAGCTGGCCCTCACGGCCTGACGATCGCTGGGGACCCGAGGCAATGGGTTCCGCTCAGCCGACCGACACGCCGTCGAACGTGGCCGTGCTGCGCTCGCCGGCGTCGTGGGACGTCACCGCCAGGCCCACCTCGACCGAACCGGACAGGGCCACCTCGGCGGTCCCGACGGGCGTCCACGTGACCCCGTCGACCGACGTGGCCGCGGTGACGGACGTCCCCGCCCGGGTGAGGCGCACCCAGAGCGGGAGGGTGGTGGGCGCGGGCCCGTCGAGCGACCCCGTGAACCCGTGCTGGAACCGCACGCCGTGGTCCGGCGTGACGGCCAGGAACGCGTACGCGGCACCGGCGACGTCGGACTGCTTGATCATCACGCCCGCCTTCGACCACTCGTCGGCCGGCGTCTGGGCCACGACCCGGGCCGTGACGCTGCCGTCGCCCGCCAGGGTCTGGTGCACGAAGTGGAACTGGTCGGCCTCCGCCCACACGTCCGTGCCCGCGCCGGTCACGGTGAACACGCCGTCCTCGTAGCCGGCCGAGCCGGCGAGCGCCGGGGCGCCCACATCCGCGGCCACCCACGGTGTGGGGACCGGCCCGGGTGCGGGGTCGACGACCACACCGTCGAAGGTCGCCGTGCCCGCCACTCCACCGTTGTGGGAGGTCGCGGCGAGCCCGACCTCGACGGGCCCGGCGAGCGACGTGGCGGCGGTGCCGACCGGGGTCCACGTCACACCGTCGGGGGACGTCGCCGCGCTGACCGAGGCGCCGGTCCGGGTCAGCCGGAGCCACAGCGGCGCGGTGCCGGTGGGCGGCCCGAGCTGGTCGGACGTGAAGTCGGACTGCAGGTGCACGCCGTGGCCCGGGGTCACCGCCAGGAAGGCGTACGACGAACCGGTGGCGGTCGACTGCTTGACCATGAGTCCGGCCTTCGACCAGGCGTCGACGGCCTCCTGGGTGGCGAGCCGGGCCGTGATCGTCCCGTCCCCGGCCAGGGCCTGGTGGACGAAGTGGAACTGGTCGGCACCGGCCCACACGTCGTCTCCGGCGCCCCGCACGGTGAAGGTGCCGGCGTCGTGGCCCGACGTGCCCGCCACCGTCGGCGCGCCCACGTCGTCGCCGGCCCACGGAGCCGGCAGCGGGCCCGGCGGGGTCGGCCCACCCGGTCCCAGCTCGACGGTCACATCGTCGAACGTCGCCAGCGACCGCACCGCCTCCGCGTGGGCGTTGACCGCCAACCCGACCGTGGCCTCGCCGACCAGCGGCACGGTGGCGGTGCCCACCGGGGTGAAGGTCTCGCCGTCGGTCGAGGTCGACGCCGTGATCGTCGTGCCGTCACGGGCGAGGCGCAGCCACAGCGGGAACTCGGTCGTGGCGGGGCCGGCCTGGTCGCCCGAGAAGCCGAACTGGTGGTGGACGCCGTGCCCCGGGCTCACCGACAGGAAGGCGTACGGCGACAGCGCCGTCGGCCGACTGCTTGATCATCACCCCGGCCTTGGCCCACGGGTCGGTGTTGCCCTGGCTGAGGATCCGCGCCGTGATCTGCCCGCTCTCGGGCAGCGGTCGGTAGGCGTAGTGGAACTGGTCGGTGGTTCCCCAGATGTCGTTGCCTGCGCCCGCGACGGTGAACGTCCCGCCGGCCTCGGGGTCGCCCTCGACGTAGCTGTAGCCCGCGGCGGACGGCGCTCCCACGTCGGTGGCCGCCCACGGCGCGGGCAGGGGCGGGTGCGCCGCGAAGTCGACCGTGTAGGTGGCGTCGACTGCGGGCACGACGATCGAGTGGGCGGCCTCCCCGCCGTCGGACCACGAGCCGAACAGGTAGAGGGTGTCGCCGATCTGCTGTGGTGACGCCGCCCCCAGCGTGTGGCGCGTCCCGACGACGGCGGACGTCGTGTACGTGCCGGTGCGGGGCCGGCCGTCGACGGTGAACACGGGCTCGGGCGAGGTCGACGCCACCGTCAGGTCCACCAGGTTGGGAAAGATCTCGACCGACTCGGTGGTCGACAGGCCGCCGCTGTCGGTGGCGGTGACCTCGATCTCGTACCAGGTGTTCGCCAGGTTGTCGGGACCAGGGTCGATCAGGAACTCGCCGGTGCTCGACCCGGCCACGGGGCCGAGGTAGGGATGGATGTGGCTGGCGTGGTGGAAGATCACGCGCCACGAGAACGCGCTCTCGGGCAGCCCGCCCTCGTCGGGGTCGGTGGCGACCGCCGCGTAGCCGATCGTGTCGCCGGCGTCGTAGGTCGCCCCTCCGGTGGGCGCGGTGATCTCGACCGTCGGCCTGCGGTTGCCGACCGTGACCCGGACCACGTCACTGGTCGACTTCTCGCCGTCGCTCACGGTCAGGCGGGCGTCGTAGACGCCCTCGGTCGTGTACGTGTGCGTCGGGTTCGCATCGGTCGACGTGGTGCCGTCGCCGAACGTCCAGGCGTAGGTCACGGGCGTGCCGTCGGGGTCGCCCGAGCCGGCCGAGCTGAGCTCGACCTCGAGCGGGGCGAGGCCGTCGGTGGGCGTGGCGGCGGCCGCCGCGGTGGGGGCGCGGTTCCCCCCGGAGGCGCTCCAGCGGTAGATGGCGCCGGGGTAGATGTTGAGCTGCCACAGCGACCCGTCGGGCGCCTGCTCGAGCTGCACCGGGGTGCCGGCGGCGGCGTCGAAGACGTGGTTGGACAGCACCGTGGTGTGGGACTCGTCGAGCTTCAGATAGCGGATGAAGCCCAGCGTGTAGTCGGCGTAGAAGAACGAGTTCGTGTAGGCGGTCGGCAGGGCGTCGCCGTCGTACCACAGGGCGCCGGTGATCGAGCCCGCCTGGTCGGGCGGATCGGTGTGGGGGTACGAGTACGCGGGGTCGATGTAGGGGCAACCGGCGCACGGTCCCTCGGCCACGGGCCAGCCGTAGTTGCCGCCCCGCTCGATGATGTCGACCTCCTCCCACATGCTGCCGCCGACGTCGCCGACGATGGGCAGGCCGTTGGGGAGGAAGTCGAAGCGGAACGGGTTGCGCAGCCCGTAGGCCCAGATCTGGGGGATCGCGCCCGGCGTGCTCACGAAGGGGTTGTCGGGCGGCGCGCTGCCGTCGGGGTTCATGCGCAGCAACTTGCCGTGGACGTTGGTGAGGTCCTGCGAGTTGGGCGAGAAGGTGTTCATGCCCATCGCCCACCAGACCATGCCGTCGGGACCGACCCGCACCTCGCCACCGTGGTGGAACACGTTGGCCGACTGGGTCGACTCGAGCAGGACCACCTCGGAGCCGAGGTCGAGGGTCTCCCCCGACACCGTGAAGCGGGACAGGCGATCGTGGTTGCCGGTCGTCGTGTACGACACGAACAGATGGCCGGTGGTGGCGAAGTCGGGAGCAGGTTCGAGGCCCAGCAACCCCCGCTCCTCCGCCGCGCTGACCGGGATGACGGCCAGCGGTTCGGGCATGACCATCCATTCTCCGGCCATCTCGTGGACGACCTTGATCGCACCGGTCTGCTCGGCCACCAGCACCCGGCCGTCGGGCAGGAACCGCATCGCCGTGGGAGCGCTCAGCCCGTCGATCAGCAGCTCGCGCTCGAGCTCGGCCGCGGGCGGATCGCACCCGACCAGCCCCAGGAACGCCGGGGCGAGCAGCAGCCCGGCCAGTGCGCGCCGCAGCCTGCTGCTCCCGGTGCGCCGCGCCGTGCGCTCCCGGGCCACGGCGCGTCCCCGCCTCGTCGCCTTCCCGCTCGTCGTGTCCGCCACCGGGCGACCGTATCGACGGGTGGCGAGAGGGCGATGTCCAGTCGGTGAAGGCTCGTGGTCGGGCGCCTGCCGCCCGGCTGACGACGGCCGGGGGCCGCCGCCGACGTGGCCGCGGCCGTCGCCGTGCCGGCGCTCAGCCTTCCCGGGCCGCGATCGCCGCCGCCAGCGCCAGCGTGCGCCGAGCCTGCTCGACGTGCAGGTTCTCGATCATCCGGCCGTCGACCGTCACGACGCCGCGGCCCTCGGCCTCGGCCTGCTCGAACGCGTCGATGATCCGCTGCGACCGCTCGACGTCCTCGGACGCCGGGGCGAACACGCGGTTGCACGGTTCGAGCTGGCTGGGGTGGATCAGCGTCTTGCCGTCGAAGCCCATCTGCCGGCCCTGACGGCACTCGGCCTCGAACCCCTCCGCGTCCTTGATGTCGTTGTAGACGCCGTCGAGGATCACCTTGCCGGCCGCCCGGGCCGCGATCAGCGCCAGGCCCAGGCCGCCGAGCAGCGGCTGGCGGCCCGGCACGTGCTCGGCGCGCAGCTCCTTGGCCAGGTCGTTGGTGCCCATGACGAGGACGGTCAGCCGCTCGGAGGCCGAGCAGATCTCCTCGGCCCGCAGCAGCGCGACCGGGGTCTCCAACATCGCCCAGACGGTGGTGGCCGTGGCGCCGCCTGCGTCGAGCGCCTTCTCGACGTGGTGCACGGTGGCGGCCGAGTCGACCTTGGGGACCACGACCGCGGCGGGTCCGGCCTCGGCGACGGCGCGGAGGTCGTCGTCGTGCCACTCGGTACCGGCGCTGTTGACCCGGATGGCGACCTCGCGGGCCCCGTAGCGACCGGACGTGGCCGCCTCGCACACCCGGCGCCGGGCCTCGGCCTTGGCGTCGGGGGCGACGGCGTCCTCGAGGTCGAGGATCAGCGCGTCGGCCGGCAGCCCGGCGGCCTTCTCGAGCGCCCGCTCGTTGGCGCCCGGCATGTAGAGCACCGAGCGCCGGGGGCGCAGGGAGGGGTCGGTGGTGGTCGGGTCGGTCACGCTCACTCCCCGTCCGCCGCGGCGGCGTCATCGGCGTACGACTTGGCCAGCTCGGGGTCCTTGGCGGCCAGTGCCTCGGCCAGCTCGACCATGACCCGGCACTGCTTGACCGACGCGTCGTCCTCCATCTTCCCGTCGAGCATCACCGCGCCCGTGCCGTCGCCCATGGCCTCGATCACCCGACGGGCGTGGCGCACGTCGGCCGACGACGGCGAGAACACCTTGCGGGCGATGTCGATCTGCGTGGGGTGCAGGCTCCAGGCGCCGACGCAACCCAGCAGGAAGGCGTTGCGGAACTGGTCCTCGCAGGCGACCGTGTCCTTGATGTCGCCGAACGGCCCGTAGAACGGCAGGATCCCGTTGCTGGCGCAGGCGTCCACCATCCGGGCGATCGTGTAGTGCCACAGGTCCTGCTGGAAGATGCGCCGGTCGGCCTCGATGTCGCCGCCGGGCGGGTCCTGGCGCACGAGGTAGCCGGGGTGGCCGCCCCCCACCCGGGTGGTCTTCATGCGCCGGCTGGCGGCCAGGTCGGCGGGGCCGAGGGAGAGCCCCTGCATCCGGGGGCTGGCGGCGCTGATCTCCTCGACGTTCGCCACGCCGCGGGGGGTCTCGAGGATGGCGTGCACCAGCAGCGGCCGGGTCAGCCCGGCGCGGGCCTCGAGCTGGGCGACCAGGCGGTCGACGTAGTGGATGTCGTCGGGGCCCTCGACCTTGGGGATCATGATGACGTCGAGGCGGTCGCCGATCTCGGTGACGGCTGCGGTGATGTCGTCGAGCGCCCAGGGGGAGTCGAGGCTGTTCACCCGCGTCCACAGCTGGGTGCCGACCGTCGGGTCCCAGGCCTTGCCGACGTCCACCAGCCCGGCGCGCGCCGCCTCCTTGTCCGCGGCCGGCACCCCGTCCTCGAGGTTGGCGAGGAGGATGTCGACCTTCGGCGCCATGTCGGGCACCTTGGCGACCATCTTCGGGTTCGACGCCGGGAAGAAATGGATCATCCGCGACGGCGGGAACGGGATCTCCCGCACCGGGTCGGGCGCCCCGACGGCGAGCGGCCGGAAGAAGTCCTTCGGTGAACGCATGGCCACACCCTACGAAGCGGCGCGACCACCGGCCCAACGCCCGACGGTGCGTCAGATGTCGCCCGGAGCGCGACGATGGCGGGGTGGGGACACCCCTTCGTCGTGGTCGGCCTCGGCGGGCGGCTCGTCACGACCGACGAGCTCGGCGCGCTGCTCGCCCGCGCCGACGCCGATGCCGACGTGCCGTTCGTCGACACCGTGACCGTCCTCACGGGCCGCCACCTCGTGCTGCCGCTGGTCGGTGAGATCTCCCGTCAGGCGGCGGCCAGGTCCGCGGGAAGCAGCTGGTCGGTGATGAGCCGTTCGAAGCGCACGGGGTCGCCGGCCACGTAGGAGCGGCACAGACGGAGGCCCTCGGTGTAGCAGTGGCTGTAGGCCCGCCACGTCTCGTCGGTGAGGAACGACACGGCCTTGGCGGCCCGGTTGCGGGGCAGCAGCGCCCACCGTTCGAGGTAGGCCACCACGTCGTCGACCGACGCACCCTCCTCGTGCAGCATGATCGCGGCGTTCGACCGCACCCACGACAGGGCCTCCCCCGCCTCGGCCACCGCCGCCGCCACCTCGGCGTCGTAGCGCACGCCGAGCGGCGCGAGGTGCTCGGCCACGGTCGGCTCGGGTCGGCGCCCGAGCGTGACCTCGGCGCCCAGGTCGGCGAGGCCCTCGGCCAGCGTGCACTGCGGCGTGCCCACCAGGAAGATCGTCTCCTCCTGCCAGCGCCGCTGGCGGACGAGCCCGACCTCCTTGCGGGTGTGCTCGGTGTGGTGGCCCGGATAGGCCTCGTGGGCGACCAGGTGCCCGAGCGACAGCGACAGCACCGGCAGGTCGACGTTGATCGCCACCCGGCTGCGGAGGCCGCCCTCGTAGTAGTTGAAGCCCGACCACGGCTTGTCGGTCTCGAAGATCCACTCGACCTGCTCGCCGTCGGGCAGGCCGAAGAGGCGCTGCGTGCGCTCGCGGAGGTCGTCGGCCAGCGATCGGATCGCCGGTTCGAGCCGCTCTGGCGGAACCGCGTGGGCCTCGCGCCAGGCGATGTACCGCTCGCGGAGCGGACCCGCTCCGGGCAGCGCCGCGTCGAGGTGCTCGTGAGCGGCCGAGAAGGCGTCTTCGGGGACCGCAGCCGGTCGGGCGCCGTAGCACTGCTCGACCTCGTCCAGGTACGCGATCGGCTCGCCCGCCAGCTTGCGGGCGCTCGTGCGCAGGCCGAGTGCCTGGGCCCGGATCCAGCGCCGGCGTCCGGCGTCGACCGCGGCGTCGCCGGTGCCCGCTCCCTCGCCGGCGTCGAGGTCGGCGACGAGGCGCCCGGCGTCGGCGACCAGCTCGGGCGGCGACCGCAACGGCTCGGCCTCGACCCGCGCCGCCAGCCCGGCCGGGCCGTAGTAGGCGTCGACGAACCCGTCGACGTGCCGCCCCAGCCGGAGGCCCAGCTCGAGGTACCGGTCGACGATCCCGTTGCTCGTGTCCGCGGGCATGGCGGGCACGCTACCGGTGCCCTCCCCGGGCAGGGCGTGGGCCGGCTACCAGCCGGACGGGGCCCGCAGCAGCTCGGGCGGGACCACGCAGTCGATGCGCCGGGGCTCGACCACCCGCTCCACCTCGGCGACGGCCACCACCTCGACCGGGTCGACGCCGCGAGACGGAGCCGACGCCCGCTGCACCACCACCTCGAACAGCCGCGCCGGCAGCCGCCGGCCGACGTCGACCACCAACCACACCGGCACCCCCGCGTCGCGCGCCGCCGCGATCTCGTCCGCGGTGCCGGGCGGGGCGAGGAAGCGGTCGGGCCCCGCGGCACCCGCCTCGACCAGCAGGAACCGCGGCTCGTCCCGGTCGAGGTGCAGCGCCCCGGGATCGTGGGCGACGACCAGGTCGTCGCGCCAGCTGTTCAGCTCGTAGGCCAGGTCCGAACCGCCGGCCACGTCGGGCACGACGGCGACCACCGCCCCGTCGGGCAGGTCGAGGCTGAGCGACGTCGCGGCCGACTCGCCGCCGAGGTCCTCGCGGATGGACCGCGACTCGGCCCACACGTCCCCGGCCGCCAGCAGGCGGGCGGACGCCCACCACAGCGCACCTGCCGACGGGTGACGGTCGAGCAGCCGCCGGCACGAGGTCAGCAGCCCGGGCAGATCGCCGCCGAACGACCCCAGCACCGCGGCGGCCTCGGCCGCCAGCAGCGACTGGTCGACCTCTCGGGCCCGGGCGACGGCGCGCAGTCGCTCGATCGGATGCACCCGCTCGACGCTATCGCCCCCGGCCGGCGGCCGGTCGGCGTCGCAGAGGGCTCAGGGCCAGCCGGGCTTCCAGATCATGAGGTAGAGCATCACGATCAGCAGGACCGTCATGATCGCCTGGCCGTTGTTCACCTTCTTCGCGTCGTTCTGCTTCTGGCCGGCGAGCACCAGACCGTGGAACACGCCGTTCATGGCGATCCACACGACGAAGGCGAGCGAGACGAAGGTGTCGCTGAACTCGAACACCTCGTCGCTCGTCACGATCAGCATGATCCCGAAGAAGCCCGTCAGGATCAGCGCCGGCGAGTACACGGTGCGGGTGGCCCGGTCGAGCATGCCGAGCGCCCCCTCGCGGCCTCCCGGCAGGACGGATATCACGACCGGCGCGAACGCCACGATCACGCTGAGGATGTGGAGCAGGAAGAAGATCCTGTACCCGGTGTCGTCGACCATGGGGCGAAACTAGCCACCCCGGACGGGCTGGCGGGCCACCCCGTGGGCCTCACGAGAGGGCCCGGCGGGATCTGCTCCGCTGGAACCGCGTCCACTACCTTCTCCGCCGTGGCGACCGACCCCCCTGGTGACCTCGACCTCGCTCCGCTCGACGGCGAGCCGCGCTCCCTCGACGGCTGGTTGACCACGTTCCACCTGGCGGCGGTCATCCTCGACCCGTACACGTACGAGAGCGCCTGGCTGCTCGAGACCGCGGGCCGCATCCTCGACAACTTCCGCGGGGCCGACTGCCGCATCGCCTTCGTGGTGACGGCCGACGCCGACGACGCTCGCGAGTTCCTCGGCCCGTGGGCGCAGAAGATCCTCACCTTCGCCGACCCCGACCGAGACCTGGTCAAGGCACTGGGGCTCAACGAGCTGCCGGCGTTCGTCCACCTCCGCCAGGACCGCACGGTCGCGGCCGTGGCCGAGGGCTGGGACCCGCCCGAGTGGAAGTACGTGGCCTCCGAGCTGGGCAAGTCGATGAGCTGGTCGCGGCCCAACATCCCCGGCCCGGGCGACCCGCAGCCCTACGCCGGCTCGCCCGCGCTCGGCACCTGAGCCGGGCCCCGACCCTGGGCGGCCGCCCGTCCGCCGGCTACGTGCGGACGCCGCCCTCGGTCATGCCGAGGACGTCGAGCGCCCGGACGACCTCCTCGTCGGTGAGCAGGCCGCGCTCGACCACGATCTCGCGCACGCTCCGCCCGGTCTTCACGCTCTCCTTCACGATCTCGGCCGCCCTCTCGTAGCCGATGAACGGGTTGAGCGACGTGCCGAGCGACGGGCTCGACTCGGCGTAGGCCAGGCAGCGCTCGACGTCGGCCTCGATGCCCGCCACGCACCGGTCCGCGAACAGGCGGGTGACGTTGGCCAGCAGGCGGATCGACTCGAGCAGGTTGCGGGCGATCACGGGCAGGTAGACGTTGAGCTCGAAGTTCCCCTGCGACCCCGCGAAGGCGATGGTGGCGTCGTTGCCGATGACCTGGGCGCACACCTGGGTCATCGCCTCGACCAGCACCGGGTTGACCTTGCCCGGCATGATCGACGACCCCGGTTGCAGGTCGGGCAGGCGGATCTCGGCCAGGCCGGTGCGCGGCCCGCTCGCCATCCAGCGGATGTCGTTGCCGATCTTCACGAGGGCGACGGCGAGCATGCGCAGCCCACCCGACAGGTCGACCAGCGCGTCGCGGGCGCCCTGCGCCGCGAAGTGGTCGGATGCCTCGCTGAGCGGCAGCTCGAGGTCGCGGGCGAGCCGGGCGACGACCGCCGCCGCGAAGCCGGGCGGGCAGTTCAACCCGGTGCCGACGGCCGTCCCGCCGAGCGGCAGCTCGCCCACCGCGGACAGCGTCGAGCGGATGGCGTCGGCCGCGTTGTCGACCTGCGTCGCATAGCCGCCGAACTCCTGCCCGAGGGTCACCGGCGTGGCGTCCATGAGGTGGGTCCGGCCCGACTTCACGACCTCGGCGAGCTCCTGCGCCTTGGCCCGGAACGCGCTGCGCAGGTACTCGAGCGCCGGGAGCAGCGCGGTGTCGACCTGGGCCGCCGCGGCCACGTGCATGGCCGACGGGAACACGTCGTTCGAGGACTGCGAGGCGTTGACCTCGTCGTTCGGGTGGACCGTCCGACCCAGCCGCTCGCCGGCCAGGCGGGCGATGACCTCGTTGGCGTTCATGTTCGAGCTGGTCCCCGAGCCTGTCTGGAACACGTCCACCGGGAACTGGTCGTCGTGGTCGCCGGCCGCCACCTCGGCTGCGGCGGCCTCGATGGCCGTGGCGACGTCGGCGTCGACGACGCCGAGCTCGGCGTTGGCCGCCGCCGCTGCGCCCTTGATCCGGGCGAGCGCCGAGATCAGCGACCGCTCGAGCACCACCCCGGAGACCGGGAAGTTCTCGACCGCCCGCTGGGTCTGCGGTCCCCACCGGGCGGCGGCGGGCACCCGCACCTCGCCCATGGTGTCGTGTTCGATGCGGAACTCACCGTCCGCGCTGGCTGACGCGTGGTCGCTCACACGCTCGACGGTACCGAGGCCCGACGGTCGCGGCACCCGAACGGCGAGGCAATGGGTTCCACGAAGGCGAGGTCGAGGCAACGGGTTCCGCATCCGGAACCGTGGCCTCATCCTCGTGACGATGGAACTCATCGCCTCGCCGAGTCGCGCCGAGCCAACGTGACCGCTCCATGACGGCCCGCCTACGGTGCCGGGCCGTGCCCGAGTTCGCGTACACCGAGCTGCTGCCGCTCGGCCCCGACGAGACGACCTACCGCCTCGTGTCCTCCGACGGCATCGGCAGCCTGACGGCCGGCGGCCACCGCTTCCTCACGGTCGAGCCCGACGTGCTCACCCGGCTCACCGCGCTGGCGATGCACGAGATCGCCCACTACCTGCGGCCCGGGCACCTCGGCCAGCTCCGCCGCATCCTCGACGACCCCGAGGCGTCGGCCAACGACCGCTTCGTCGCCCTCGACCTGCTGAAGAACGCCTGCATCTCGGCGGGCGGCGTGCTGCCCATGTGCCAGGACACCGGCACCGCCATCGTGAAGGGCAAGAAGGGCCAGCTCGTGTTCACCGGCGGCGGCGACGAGGAGGCCATCGCCCGCGGGGTGTTCGACACCTACGAGCGCGACAACCTGCGCTACAGCCAGATGGCGCCGCTCACGATGTGGGACGAGGTCAACACCAAGACCAACCTGCCCGGCCGAGATCAAGATCTCGGCGGTCGACGGCGACGCCTACAAGCTGATGTTCATGGCCAAGGGCGGTGGCTCGGCCAACAAGAGCTACCTGTTCCAGGAGACCAAGGCGCTGCTCAACCCGCAGAGCCTGGCCCGGTTCCTCGACGAGAAGCTGCGGGCGCTCGGCACGGCCGCCTGCCCGCCGTACCACCTGGCCGTCGTGATCGGCGGCACGTCGGCCGAGCTCGCCGTCGAGACCGCCAAGCTGGCGTCGACCCGCTACCTCGACTCGCTCCCCACCGCGGGCAGCGAGCTCGGGCACGGCTTCCGCGACCACGAGCTCGAGGCCGAGATCCTCGCCCAGGTGCAGCAGTTCGGCATCGGGGCCCAGTTCGGCGGCAAGTACTTCTGCCACGACGTGCGGGTCATCCGGCTGCCTCGCCACGGGGCGTCGTGCCCGGTCGGCATCGCGGTGTCATGCTCGGCCGACCGCCAGGCGCTGGCCAAGATCACCCACGACGGCGTGTACCTCGAACAGCTCGAGCACGACCCCGCCCGGTTCCTGCCCGAGGTCGACGAGACGGCGCTGGCCGAGGACGTCGTGCGCGTCGACCTGTCGCGGCCGATGGACGAGATCCGCGCCGAGCTGAGCCGGTACCCGGTCAAGACCCGCCTGTCCCTGTCGGGGCCCATGGTCGTGGCCCGCGACATCGCGCACGCCAAGATCAAGGAGCGGCTCGACGCCGGCGACGGCATGCCGCAGTACCTCCGCGACCACTGCGTCTACTACGCCGGGCCCGCCAAGACGCCCGAGGGCATGGCCTCGGGCAGCTTCGGGCCGACCACGGCGGGGCGCATGGACGCCTACGTCGACGAGTTCCAGGCCGCGGGCGGCAGCATGGTGATGCTGGCCAAGGGCAACCGCAGCCGTCGGGTGACCGACGCCTGCAGGGCCCACGGCGGGTTCTACCTCGGATCGATCGGCGGCCCGGCCGCCCGATTGGCGCAGGACTGCATCCGCAAGGTCGAGGTGCTCGAGTACCCCGAGCTGGGCATGGAGGCCATCTGGCGCATCGAGGTCGAGGACTTCCCCGCCTTCGTCGTCGTCGACGACAAGGGCAACGACTTCTTCTCCGAGGTCAGCCGCCCGGTCGACATCCGTACCTGAGAACGCGCGTCCCCGGTCGGCCGGCTGTGGAGCAGCTGGTCCACCTCCAAATGCCCACGCGTGGGCTGCGACGAACGCCCCGCCTGCTCGGCCTCCTCATGGGCGTGCGCCTGCCGGTCGGTGCCGCCGCGGGCCATGATGGCGGTCGTGGCGCCCGACTTCGTGATCGGTGACATCGAGGTCACCCGCGTGGTCGAGTTCGAGGTGGCCGCACCGGCAGACCGGCCGCCGCCCGACTGGCTGGTCGACGGTGGGTTCACCGACGGGTCGGGCTCGGTGCTGGTCAGCTCGAGCGCGCTCGTGATCCGGGCCGGCGGGCGCCTCGTGGTGGTCGACCCCTGGCTCGTGTTCGACGGCGCGCCGGGGGACCTGGGAGCAGCGGCCCGGCGGGCGGACACGGTCGTCGCCGCGCTCGGGGACGCGGGCGTGCGGCCCGAGGACGTCGATGTCGTCGTGAACACCCACGTCGACGGCGTGGGGCTCAACACCCGTCCGACACCCGACGGCCGGGGCATGGGCGCCACGTTCCCCCGCGCCCGCTACGTCTTCTCCTCCACCGAGCTGGGCCTGTCGGCCGACGACGAGCGGCTCGAACCGCTGCGCCGGGCCGGGGTGATCGATCCCGTCGACCCTCCCGCCGAGGTCGCGCCGGGCGTGACGCTGGAGGACGCCCCCGGCCACCGACCGGGTCACCTGGCGGTGCGCCTGCGCAGCCGGGGGGACGAAGCCCTCGTCCCCGGACACCTCGTCATCTCCCCGGCGCAGGTGGCGGACCCCACGATCGCCCTCGACGAGGACCCGGGCCGGGCCACCGCCACCCGGCGCCGGTTGCTGGGCGACCTGGCCGAGCGCGGCGCAGTGCTGATCGCCTCGCTCGTCGGCGGGCCCGGCGGTGGCCGTGTCGCGGCCGACGGCGACACGTGGCGACTGGAGCCCGTGGCCCGAACCTCGACCCGGGGGGCGGGGCCGTCGGCCTGACCGCGGTCCGGCGAACCCGTCGGGATCACCCGGCCTGACGTTCGGATGGGGACGCGTACGTCCAGTCCGGCTGCTTGAGGGCGATGCGGTTGTCGTAGGTGACCGTGCCGTCCCCCAGGTCGACGATCTTCGGCAGCCGGTACATCCGGGTCGCCGGCGGGCGCCCGTCGAGGTGCGCCACGAAGTCCTCGGGGAACTCCCGCAGGATGCTGGCGACGACCGTCTGCAGCTCGACCGGGACGTAGCACCGGTTCTGGTCGGTGACCATGCGCAGCCGGGCGCCGATGTCCTCGACGTCGTCGTCGTCGCCGTGCTGCTCGATCCGGACGAGCGCCTCGCTGATGGCCCCGCTGTGCATCTTGCAGGCGCCGCACTGCCCGCACGACTCCACGTGCAGGAAGCGGGCGAACATCCGGGCCACCGCCACCATGTCTGCGGTGTCGTCGTAGACGACGAAGCCGGCGGAGCCCAGTCCGCTGCCGGCGGCCCGGAGGTGCTCGTAGGTGGCCGGTGCGTCGAGGTTCTCCGCGGTCAGCACGCCGTTCGACACGCCCGAGAACACCGCCTTCACCCCGCGTCCCGGTCGGACGCCGCCGCCCACCCGGTCGATGATGTCGCGGACCGGCGTACCGAGCTCGACCTCGGCGTAGCCCGGACGGACCACGTCGCCCACCACGGTGAACACCATCGTGCCCGGCGAGTCCCACGTCCCGAACCCGCGGTACCACTCGGCCGAGCGGGCCACGACGTGGGGGACGGTGGCCAACGTCTCCAGGTTGTTCACGACGGTCGGGTTCGACGCTTCGCCCGCCGCGTCGACGTCGTCACGCGCCGACCAGCCCGACGAGGGCCCGTCCGCGAACAGGCCGTGCTCGTACGGGGGATCGCGGCGCGGGAGCGGGTCCTCGCCCTCCACGACCTCGAGCAGCGCCTTCTCCTCGCCGAACAGGTACGAGTCGGGGCCGAGGACGATCGTGATCGGCACGTCGCCCGCCAGCCCTGCGGCGGTCATCTCGTCCAGGGCTCGGCGCAACTGGTCGACCTCCCGGGCGAAGGCGGCCTTGGTGGCGAGGAAGGCGTGGGTGGCCCCGACGGCGAAGGCGGCGACGGCGAGTCCCTCGATCACCTGGTAGGGGTTGTGGCGGATGATCGCCCGGTCCTTGAAGGTCCCGGGCTCGCCCTCGGCGCCGTTGCCCACGACGAACCGCATCTCGCCGTCGCGGCTGTTCTCCAGCACCGACTGCCACTTGTGGCCGGTGCGGAAGCCCCCGCCGCCGCGGCCGCGGAGACCCGACAGCGTCACCTCCTCGACCGTGCGCCACGGCCCGATGGCGTGGGCGACCCTGAGGCCCTCGCCGCCGCCGGCGTCGAGGTACGCGTCGAGGGAGTGGACGGGGTCGCCGCGCAGCACGACCAGTCCAGCGGGCGGGGTGTCGACCGTCATGGGATGTCCTCCTCGGCCCGCAGGGGGACGGCGGGCAGTCGGTGGTCGGTTCTCGCTCGGGAGGACGAGGGACCGGCGCGAAAGGTGACATCGGTGGCCGGATGTCACGTCTCCGTGCCCCGGCGCGGTCGACCGACGGTGGTCCCGACCCGGACCGGCGCCCGGCCGTCGGGGTCGACAGTGGAACCGGTGTCGCCCGCCTCGACTGACCCCCGGTCAAGCTGGGCTACGTTGCCGCGATGGAGTTCGGCATCGCCTTCGCCAACACCGGGCCCTTCAGCACCACCGACGGAGCCCGGGCCATCGCCACCGCCGCCGAGGAGGCCGGCTTCGACTCGCTGTGGGCCGTCGAGCACGTGGTCGTGCCGCACGACTACGCCTCGACCTACCCCTACTCCCGCAGCGGGAAGATGCCTGGCGGGGAGGACTTCGCCATCCCCGACCCGCTCGTCTGGCTCACGTGGGTCGGCGCCCACACCACGACCCTGCGCCTCGGCACCGGCATCCTCATCCTCCCCCAGCGCAACCCGGTGGTCCTGGCCAAGGAGGTGGCGACCCTCGACGTTCTGTCGGCCGGGCGGGTGCTCCTCGGCGTCGGCATCGGGTGGCTGGAGGAGGAGTTCGACGTGATCGGCGTCTCGTTCCCCGACCGCGCTCGGCGCACCGACGAATACGTCGAGGCGATGCGGGCCCTGTGGTCGCAGGACATGGCGTCGTTCGCGGGCGAGACGGTCACGTTCCGCGACGCGGTCATGCGGCCTCGCCCCGTCGAAGGACGCGTGCCGATCGTCGTCGGCGGGCACTCCCCCGCGGCGGCGCGCCGCGCCGGGCGCCTGGGCGACGGCTTCTTCCCGGCCAAGGGTGACCTCCCCGCCCTGCTCGCCGAGCTGCGCGCCGCGGCCGAGGGGGCGGGACGCGACCCGGCCGACGTCGAGGTCACGTGGACCGGCGCCAGCGTGCTGGTGGGCGGCGAGCAGGCTCTCGACGAGGTCGGCAGGCTGGCCGAGATGGGGGTCGCCCGCCTCGCCATCCCGCCGTTGGCCTACGACCCCGCGGCCATCGGTGACGCGCTGGCTGCGTTCGGCCAGGACGTGATCGCCCGGACCTGACCTCCGGCCTCGACCGCCGGGCCGGCGTCAGCCGGCGCAGGACTGGATCGTGAACGGCTCGCCCGTCGCGCTCGACGTGACCGTGGCGCCGTTGTCCTCGGCCCACGTCTCGAACGCCACCTGCATCTCGGTGGTCTCGGAGATGTCGTCGCCCACCAGGGTCGCGGTCACGCACGACCGTTCGCCGTCGCGCCAGGCCACGCCCCAGTCGCCGCCCCACCCCGTCGCCGCGGTGGCCGCCACGTCCTCGTCGACGCCGTCGGCCAGGACCAGCAGCACGAGCAGCTCGCCCAGCACTCCCTCGTCCACCACCTCTCCGGGCACCTGCGGGTGCGGCACCGCCACCGCGGGCTCGCGGGCGGCGTACCGCTCGGGGTCGAGCACCTGCTCGCTCGTGCGGGGCGGGTCGGCGAACGCGGCGTTCACCGCCTCCTCCCCGCCCTGCTCCGCGAGCGAGGTGACCAGCGGCTCCCCGAGGGCGTACGGCGCGCTCGATCAGGTCGACCAGGACGAGCGGGATGTCGCCCATGTCGGCCCCCGCGCCGAGCGACATCTCCTCGGCGCTGGCCGCGGCCTGCTCGTCCTCGCTCAGCGAGTCGTGGTACGCGTCCTCGACGCGGCGGGCGTCGCCCTCGACCAGGGCGCTGAACCCGAAGCTGATCTCGTCGTCGGCCTCGTCGTATTCCTGGCGGTCGAGGTCGAGGTGCTGGTCGTCGAGCGCGTGGACGAGCTCGTGGGCGATGGTCGTGCGCACGTACGGGGTCAGCGCCGCCCCCCGCACCACCAGCTCGTCCGTCTCGGGGTCGTAGAACCCGACGACGCCCACGCCGAGCAGCGACCGCATCGACTCCACGAGGTCGACGTCGGGCTCGACGAGGCCGAGGCCTTCGAGGAACACCTCGGTGTGGCGGAGCTGCTCGGCGTCGGTGTCGAAGTCCTCGAGCAGGCGGTCCTGGAAGGCCCCTTCGCCCGCGAGATCGACGGTCACCGGCTCGAGGAAGTCGACGCCCCGCTCCTCGGCCACGAAGTCGCTGATCTCGGCGACCGCCTCCTCGACCTCGGCCTCGGTGGCGGGTTCGGGCTCGGTGGTCGCCGAGTCGGGGCCCCGGTCGGCGGGGTCGTCGCCCGACGACACCCTGCGCACCATGACCAGCGAGAGCACGAGCGCGGCGATCACGATCAGCCCGACCAGGGCTGTCGCCAGCCGCCGGCGCGGCGTGGCCCGGTCGAAGTCGCGGGCGAGGTCGGCGTCGAGGCCGCTGGGGCCGGCGGCATCGCCCGTGGACCCTGCGCCGGGAGGCGGGGGAGGTGGCGGGGGCGGGGGCGGGGACGCGGAGGGCGGTGTGGGCGAATCGGACATCGCCGCCTGCACGGTAGCGGCCACCGACCGTGCCCCGGCCGCGGGGGTTTCCCCGCGGCACCGCACGGGGTAGGAACGACACGGCCCCGATCCGGGAGGTGCCATGTCCGAGCCTCGTCCGCCGACCGACGACGCCACGTCCGAGCCCGCGGAGACGCCGCGGGAACGGGCCGAGGAGATCTACGAGGAGGTCGGAACCGAGAACCCCGACCCGATCACACGCCGGGAGGCCATCGAGGGCGAGCTCGAGGACGAGGGCCTGTCCGACGAGGGTGCCGAGCTGGGCGAGCACGACGAGTAGCCGATGCCGTCGATCAACCGCATCCTGCCGGCTGCGCCCGTCGCCACGCTCGACGACTACCTGGCCGCCGGCGGTGGCCGCGCCCTCGACGCGGCCCGCCGCGTCGACCCGGAGACGCTGATCGCGGAGGTCGAGGCCTCGGGCCTGCGTGGCCGCGGCGGCGCCGGGTTCCCGACCGCCACGAAGTGGCGCACCGTCGCGGCCAACGCCTCGCCCGAGCTGGCGACCACAGTCGTCGTGAACGCAGCCGAGGGCGAACCCGGCACCTACAAGGACCGCACGCTCCTGCGCCTCGACCCCTACGCCGTGCTCGAGGGCGCGCTGGTCGCCCTCCACGCCGTGGGCGGAGGCGACGTCGTCGTCGTGGTCAAGGCGCGCGAGCCCGTCGAGCGCGAGCGGGTCGAGCGGGCGATCGACGAGATGGCCAAGGCCGACATGCTCGGAGGCGTCGAGGTCTCGGTCGTCGCGGGGCCGCACGAGTACCTGCTCGGCGAGGAGACCGCACTGCTCGAGGTGGTCGACGGCCGGCCGCCCCTGCCCCGCATCGCCCCGCCCTACCGCCGTGGCGTGGTCGAGGTGGTCGAGCACGACGACGACGTGGCCTCGGGCAGCGGGTCGTCGGCGCACGTCGAGCTGGCCGGACCCGGCCACGAGACGCTGGCGCCACCGGCCCTCGTGGACAACGTCGAGACGCTGGCCAACGTGACCCACATCGTCGCGGAGGGGGCCGCCTGGTTCCGGGAGCTGGGCACCGAGTCGTCACCGGGCACGATCGTGTGCACGGTCACGGGCGACGTGGTCCGGCCGGGGGTGGGCGAGGTCCCGCTCGGAACGTCGGTGCGCGAGGCGATCGACGCGGTGGCGGGCGGCCCCGACGCCGAACATCCCGTGAAGGCGGTGCTCAACGGCGTATCGGGGGCGCCGCTGCCCCCCGCGCTGCTCGACACACCGCTCACGTACGAGGACATGGCGGGCGTCGGCAGCGGCCTCGGCACGGCCAGCCTGATCGTCGTCGGGGAGGGGACGGACATGACCGCCGTGGCCGCAGGTGCGGCCCGGTTCCTGGCCGTCGAGTCGTGCGGCCAGTGCACGCCGTGCAAGGTCGACGGGTTGGCGCTGGCCGACGCGCTCGACCGCCTCTGCGCCGGTACGGGCGGTCAGACCGACCTCGACGCCGCCACCAGGGCGCTCGTCACCGTCGCCGACGGGGCCCGCTGCAACCTCGCCAGCCAGCAGCAGGCGGTGGTGGGGGCGATCCTGACCGGATGGGACGACGAGGTCGTCCGCCGCGCCACGGGGGATGCACCGGCGGTCGCGCCCTACTTCGTCGCCGAGGTGGTCGGGATCGACGAGGAAGGCGACGTCACGCTCGACGAGGGGCGGCGCACCAAGCAGCCCGACTGGACCCACGACGCCCCCTGGTCGGGCTCGTACCCGGCCGACGAGCTGGGCGACCACACGTCCCGCCACGACATCGACTGAACCACCCACCGACCGCGATTTCCCCCGCGGATCTGGTCGTGGGAGCGACCGATCTCGCGGGGGAAATCGTCGGGGGGGATCGCGACGCGGGTCAGTGGTGGAGGAGGTAGAAGCGGAAGAAGTCGTCCTCGATGGGGAGGATGTCGACGCCGCCGAAGCCCGCGGCCCGCGCGTACTCCGTGAAGGTGTCGGGCCGCATGACCGTGCCGGTGCCGACCGACGGCTGCTGCGACAGCCCGTCGCCCAGGCAGCACATCAGCGAGTAGCCGTAGAGCAGCTGCTCGACCTCGGGAGCAGGGGCGCGGAAGGCGTCCTCGGTGCGCTCGTCCATGACGACGACCACCCCGTCGTCCGCCACCATCCGCCGCATGGCGGCGAGCACGCTCACCGGATCGGACATGTCGTGCACGCACTCGAAGGCGAACACGACGTCGTACGAGCCCGCCTGGTCGTCGGTCAGGGCGCCCACGTCAGCGGTCGAGAACGTCGTCTGATCGGCCACGCCCGCCTCGGTGGCGTTGCGCCGGGCGGCGACGACCGACGGCTCGTCGACGTCGTACCCGTCGACCGTCACCGCCGGGTAGGCCCGCGCCAACCCGATCGACGACCAGCCGTAGCCGCAGCCGACGTCGGCGACGCGCGTGGCACGCTGCAGCCGGGCGTGGACGTCGGGAGCCTGGGGCAGCAGCTCCTGGCCGAGGCGGTGGAGGAAGAGCGGCCGGTTGGCCCCGGCCTGGGCCTCGCGGGCCTCGTCGCCCAGGTCCTCCCAGCTCACCCCGTCGCCGGTGCGGTAGGCGTCGGCGATGCGGACGATGAACCGGCCCGACGCGGTGGCGAACCGGGCGATCGGGGTCATGTAGGCGACGCTGTCCGGGTCGGTCAGCACCGCGGCGTGGGCGGCGGGAAGCGCGAAGCGTCGCTCGGTGGCTGCGGCGCCCGTGTCGTCGACGGTGAGGACACCGCAGGCCGCCTGGTGCTCGAGCCACTCGCGGGCGTAGCGCTCCGCGCTGTCCGTCCGGGCGGCCAGCTCGGCGGACGTGGTCGGGCCGCCGTCGGCCAGGGCCCGGTACCAGCCGAGCCGGTCGCCGAGGTCGATGGCCTGGATGAGCTGGGCGCCGAGGACGGCGCCGAAGATGCGCTCGGCGAAGGCGTCGACCTCCCCGGCCGCGGGCTCGCCGCCTGGTGCGGCGATGTCGTTGGTGATGGTCATGTCGCCCATGAGACCCGCGTCCCCTTGCACGGCGGTTGCACGACGGTCGCTCGCTGGGTCAGTCCTCGATGGGCGGGAGGGAAGCCAGGGGCAGCAGCTCGTGGGCCCACGTCACGCGGTAGTTGAGCGCCGGGGCGAACACCTCGCAGTACTCGCGCTCGACCTGGAGGCCCCGGAAACGCATCGTGGCGATCTCGCGCTCGATCAGGTGCTCGATGCTCTCGAGGTGTGCGACCCCGCGCCGCTCGGACAGGCCGGCGTGCAGGCGCAACGCCTCGACCTTGAGCTCCCAGGTCTCCTCGACATCCACGTAGATCGTGCCCTGCGAGTTCAGGCCGCTGGTGGTCTCGGAGTAGAAGAGGTTGCCCACCTTGTGGGGCTCGTGCTCGGACTCGATCTCGTCGACCCGGGCCAGCAGGCACGCCGACAGCACCGCCCGCGACAGCGCCCGGTGGTCGGGGTGGTAGTCGGTCGGCTGGTGCGTGATGACCACGTCGGCCTTGTGCCGGCGGACCAGGTCCATGATCGTCTGCGTGTGGACCGGGTCGTCGAAGATGGCGCCCTCCTCGAAGTCGAGCCACTCCTGCGTGGCCCCCAGGCGAGCGGCGATGCCGCGCACCTCGTCGGCCCACTCGTCCTCGTAGGCGGCCGACACCGTGACGACCGAATGACCCCGCCGGGCGTACTTCGCCAGCGTTCCGCCCGCCTGGTAGGGCATGTCGAAGGGGTCGGGGTGGGCGCCGATGGCGACGATCGTCAGGGGGCGGTCAGCGAGGGCATCCATGCCCCAGGGTCTACCCGCCGGCGCGGTGGAAGACGACGACCAGCGCCGCGGTGGCGTTGACCGAGTGGTTGTCGGTGACCCGGTGGCGGAGGCCGCCGTCCAGCAGTAGGGCGTCGCCCGCCGCGAGCGGCACCGGCACGGCGCCGTCGACGGGGAGCCCGGGTGGCTCGGCCCCCGCGTGCGAGCCGGGCACCACCCACGGACACCCCGTCGCCAACGTGGCCTCGGTCAGGGCCAGGTGCAGGATCACCGTGCCCGCCTGCGGGCGACGGGTCCCGGCCGCCCCGGGCCAGCGCGCCCCGGCGGCACCGGGAAGCGTGACGACGAGGTGGCTCGACGTGACCCCCACCGGCGCGTGGACCAGGTCCGCGGCCCAGGCGGCGCCGAGCACCGCGACCTCTGGATCGTGATGACGGCCGGACGCTTCGCCGGCCCGCGCCAGCACCGCCTCGCAGGTGGCGCGGTCGACCCCGCCGCGCCGCACCACGTAGCCGTCGGTGTGCCAGGCCGTGCCGGGGGCGGGCCCCAGCGCACTCGTGACAGTCGCCATGCAGCGACCTCTCCCCTCTCACCGCCCCCGTCATTGCCTACGGGTGCCGCTCGACTGTGTCAAGGGTCACATTTGGATTGGCGCGCCCGGCGGGGGGATCTCTCGCGCCCGGAGCTCAGGCCGTCCGGCGGCGGAACTCGAGTCCGTCGAAGCCGCCCGAGCTGCGCCAGGCGTCGATGAACTGGAAGAACGCCGAGGCGCCGGCGGGGTACCCGACGAACAGCTGCGCGGCCGGTCCCCCGTCCTGGCCCTCGTTGTTGTAGTAGCCAGGGGTGCAGTCGGGTGAGCCGATCGGCGACAGCCGCGGGCCCGACAGCAACAGGTCGACCCAGGCCTCCTGGGCCTCGGCGGTCGCCTCGACCACGTCCTCGCCCTCGGCGAGCGCGTGCGCGACGACGGAGGCGATCGTGCGCCCCGACTCGACGAGGTTGTGGGGCACGTTCGAGATGAGGTTCGCCCCCTGGGTGGGCTGCACGAGGAACGCGTTCGGGAACCCGTGGACGTGGATGCCGTGCAGCGTGCGCATGCCGCCGGCCCACTGCTCGGACAGACGGATGCCGTCCCGCCCCGTGACGTCGAAGCCTGCGCGGCGCGTGAACTCGGTGCCGACCTCGAAGCCCGAGGCGTAGATGATGCAGTCCACGTCGTAGGGCACGCCGGCGACGACGACGGCGGTCTCGGTGATCCGCTCGACGCCCTGGCCGTCGGTGTCCACGAGGTGCGTGCTCGCGTGGTTGTAGGCCTGCAGGTACTCGTCGTGGAAGCAGGGTCGCTTGCAGAGCTGGCCGTACCAGGCCTTGAGGCCCTGGGCGGTGGCGGGGTCGTCGACGATGGCGTCGACCCGGGCCCGGATCTCCTCCATCTTCTCGAAGTCGGAGTCCTCGTAGGCGGCCAGCATGCCCTCGGGGGTGAACTGGTCGGCCGGCAGGGACATGATCCGGCCGCGGACGCGGCGGGCGATGTCGGTCCACCCGTCCATCACCAGGTCCTCGTCGACCATCCCGCCGGTCTGGTTGGCCGTGAAGTTCTCGAGCCAGCGCTGCTGCCAGCCCGGCGTGGCCATGCTCGGCGAACCACTCGGGGTCGGTCGGCCGGTTGTCGCGGACGTCCACCGACGACGGGGTGCGCTGGAACACGTACAGCTCGCGGCAGGCTCGGGCCAGGTGCGGGACGCACTGCACGGCGGTGGCGCCGGTACCGATGACCGCTACTCGCTTGTCGGCGAGGCGGTCCATCGGCGCCCCTGCGGGGTCACCGCCCGTGTAGGCGTAGTCCCACCTGCTGGTGTGGAACGAGTGGCCCGTGAACGACTCGATGCCGGGGATGCCCGGCAGCTTGGGGACGTGGAGGGGACCGATGCCCATCGTGAGGAACTGGGCGGTGAACGCGTCGCCCCGATCGGTGCGGACGATCCATCGGGCCCGCTCATCGTCCCAGGTCAGGTCGGTGACCTCGGTGTGGAACAGGGTGCCGTCGTACAGCCCGTACTGCTTGCCGATGCGCTGGCAGTGCTCGAGGATCTCGGGGGCGTGGGCGTACTTCTCTGTGGGCATGTGCCCTGTCTCTTCGAGCAAGGGCATGTAGACGAAAGATGCCGTGTCGCACTGGGCGCCCGGGTAGCGGTTCCAGTACCACGTCCCGCCGAAGTCGCCGCCCTTCTCGACGATGCGGACGCCGTCGACGCCGGCCTCGACGAGGCGGGCCGCGGTCACGAGGCCGGCGAAGCCTCCGCCGATGAGGGCGACCGTGACGTGGTCGTCCAACGGTTCGCGCTCGGCGAGCGGGACGTACGGGTCGTCGAGGTAGTGGGCCAGCTGGCCCTGGAGCCGCAGGTACTGGTCGTTGCCGTCGGGGCGGAGGCGCTTGTCGCGCTCGGCGGCATAGCGCTGGCGGAGAGCCTCCTTGTCGATCGCGGGGGTGGCCGGCGGCGCGGTGTCGTCGGTCGGTGGCATCGGTCGGTGGCTCCCCCTCGGCGTCGTCTGGACGGCACGACCGTAACTTGACCCGTGGGTCAAGTCCATGCCGTCGGCCAGGCGGCGGCGTCGCCGCCGCCGTGCTCAGCCGGCGGCCGGGGAGGAGGGTGGCGACTCGGCCGGGCGGGTCCACCCCACCAGCTCGATCACCGCCAGGGCGGCCACCACCGCCAGCACGATCGACAGCACCGTGGCGCCGCTCGGGTAGGTCCAGAAGGCGAGGACGAGCACGGCCACGGCCACGATTCCGATGCGCAGGGCGCCCTTGTGCCCGCCGATCCACGCCTCGACCGGAGACGGGTCGCGTTCGCCCTCGAGCCGGGCCCGGGCCGCAGCTCGCGCCCGACTGCCCAGCGACCGCAGCCAGCGGGCGGGCGCGGAGGGGCCGACCAGGAACGCGGCCAGCGCGACCACCAGCCCGAGGACGAGCACCGCCCGCATGGCGAGGCGCAACGGGGCCAGCAGGGTGCGCGCGATGTCGATGGCCGCGTCCGTCGGCAGCACCTCACCCGTCGCGTTGCTCAGGTACCACGCCCGGACCAGTCCCATCGCCGCCGCGAGCAGCACCATCGACAGCGCCGCCCCGAGCGCCACCGCCACGAGGGCCCGGCGCCGGTTCGGCGCCACCAGGATCGCCACCGCGGCCAGCGCGATCACCACGAAGGGCAGCAGGGTGGCCACGTCGTCGAGGATCCGGACCCATCTCTGGGCGTTCTCGAGCTGCTCCGACTCGACCAGCGTGAAGCTCGACTCGACGTCGGGGATGTTGCTGGCGAGGTCGAGGCCGCGGTCGACCAGGCGAGCCTTGACGCGGGACACCACCTCCCCGACGTCGACCGTCACCGCCCCTCCCTCGACCGACACCGCCCCGCGGGTCTCGCCGGTGAGCACCCCCACCACCGCGGTGTGCGCCCGGCGGTTGGCGTCGTCCCACAAAGTGGCGAACTCGTCGGAGCGCAGGAACAGCCCCACCTGGTCGCGGACGAACGACTCGACCTGGTCGGCCAGGGGCACGGCCAGCCCCGTGATGACCTGCGGGGCGCCGAGCTCGGTCAGGCGGGACAGGGCGTCCTCGGCCACCGCCTCGACATCCAGCCGGGTGACGATCTCGTGCGTGACCTGCGTGGCCACCGCGTTCTGGACGGAGGGCTCGCTGGCCAGAGGCGACACCGTCTCGACGTAGCGGTCGGTGTCCAGCAGCTCGCTGCGCACGTAGCGGGCGACCACCGAGACGACGACCAACAGGGAGGCGAGGACCACGAGGGCGATCGACACCGCCCAGCGGCCGCTGTGCCCCAGCCGCGACGGGCGCGCTGCGCCCTCCGCGGCCGCGGCCTCCACCCCGGCCCCCTTCGCCGACTCGGCGCGCAGACGGGCGACCTCCTCCCGCAGGCGCTGCAGCTCCTCCGCGTCGCTCTCGCCGCTCTGACCACGCTGGTCGTCTGGATCCGGTGCCATGCTCGACCGCCCCGTCGCTGTAGCCGTCACCCGCACTCGTCGACCGCAGCATCGCCTCGGTCCCGTCGTTCCTGCCTCACCCGGGCCGGGTGGTCGGCGCCCCGGGCGGATCAGGCCACCATGGCCTCGGAATCCACGTCGGCCGGAACGGCCTGGGGCTCACCGGACGAACGGATGGCGCCGCGCCGCACGACGGCCAGGCCCCACAGGCCCGCCAGCAGGGCCGCGACGGCGCCGAGCCCGATGCTGTACCGGGCGCCGAAGGTGTCGGCGACCCACCCGACGATCGGCCCACCGACGGGCGTGCTGCCGAGGAACAGCATCGCCTGGAGGGCGAGCACCCGGCCCCGCATCTCGGGCGCGGAGCGGACCTGGACGATCGCCGTCGACGTCACGATGAAGGTGATCGACGCCAACCCCAGCGCCACCCCGAGCACGACGGCCACGGCCACGTTGGGGGCGAGCGCCATCGCCGCCAGGGAGAGGCCGAAGCCGATGGCGGCCATGCTGACCTGGCGGACGCCGGTGTCGCTGCGGCGGGCGGTCACGAGGGCGCCGATCAGCGAGCCGACGCTCACGACCGAGAACAGCGCGGTGAAGACCGCTTCGCTGCTGTCGAGGTCGCGAGTCACGAAGAGGGGGAAGACGGTCTGGAAGTTGTACGAGAGCGTGCCGACCACCGCCAGCATGGCCATCGGGACGAACAGCTCGGGCTCTCGACGCACGTAGCGCAACCCCTCGCGCACCTGGCCCCGGCCGCGCGGTGTCACCGGGGCGGACCGCAGCTCGCCGGTGCGCATCATCCACAGCCCGGCGATCACCGCGAGGTATGACAGGCCGTCGCCGAGGAACGCCCAGCCGTAGCCGACGGTCGACACGAGCAGGCCCGCCAGCGCGGGCCCGACCACGCGCGACGACGTCATGAGCGCGCTGTTCAGGCTGACCGCGTTGTTGATGCGGTCGGGGTCGACCATCTCGACCACGAAGCTGCGGCGGGCCGGGTTGTCGAAGGCCATGCAGATGCCGCCGAGGACGGCCACCGCGTAGATGGCGCCGACCGGCGGCTCGCCGCTGAACGCCAGGGCGGCCAGCAGGAACGACTGGCCCATGGCCAGGGCCTGCACGATCAGCAGCAGGCGCCGCTTGTCGGAGCGGTCGGCGACCAACCCGGCCCACGGGCCGAGCACGAGGATCGGACCGAACTGCGCGGCGGCGAGGATCCCGAGCGCGACCCCGCTGTCGGTCAGCTCGAGGACGAGCAGCGTCTGGGCGACCAGCGTGAGCCAGTTGCCGACCTGCGAGATGAGCTGGCCGGTGAAGAACAGGCGGAAGTTTCGGTGCTGGAGCGAGGCGAAGGTCTCGCGCGCCGCACCCTTCGCCCGGGCCACCGGCGTCACGGCCGCTCCCGCAGCGTCAGCGCGTCGATGACGTCGAGGGCCGCGGCGAGGCGACCGCGTTGGTCGTCGTCGAGCTCGGCCAGGCGCGACGCCAGCCACAGGTCCTTGCGCACCCGCACGTCCGCCAGCAGACCGGCGCCCTCGACGGTGATCGACACCCGGGTCACGCGCCGGTCGGTCGTGTCCGGGACGCGGACGACGAGCCCGGCGTCCACCAGCTTGTCGACCACCTTCGTGATGCTGGGCGGGGCCACGCGCTCGTGGTCGGCGAGTTGGCCGAGCGTCATCGGACCGTGACGCTCGATCGACGTGAGCGCCGAGATCTGGCTGGGCGACAGGCCGGCGTCGCCCTGGCGCCGCAGCAGGCGGGCGAGCCGCGTGACGCTGACGCGGAGGTGGGCGGCCATCGCCCCGACGTCGGCGCCGGTGCCGTCAGGAGCCGCGGGGGTGGTGGAGGCCTGGCCGGGGGTCACCACGTCACTCTACCCCCATCATTTAGTTCGGTTAACTATGCGGTGGCCGCCCCGCCGTCGTCTCTGCGTGTCATGCTCGTCGCCGTGCAGACACCTGCCCGCCCCCTCCCCCGCGGTCGCCACCGCTTGCCGCGCCACCAGGTCGTGTCGTCCCAACGCGCTCGCATGTTGCACGGCATGGCCGAGGCGATGATGGAGAAGGGCTACGTCAACACCACGGTCGCCGACGTCATCAAGCGCGCCGGGGTGTCTCGAGAGACCTTCTACCAGCAGTTCTCCTCCAAGGCCGACTGCTTCATGACCGCGTTCGACGCGGCCGCCGACCTGCTCATCGGCGTCATCGAGGCGGGGTCCGACCTCGACCTCGGAACCCTGGTCCCCGGCGACGGACGCGACGCCGGCACCCGTGTCAGCCAGTTCGAGCGGGCGCTGACCCTCTACCTCGACACGCTCGCCGAGCACCCCGAGGCGGCCCGCCTGTTCCTCGTCGAGGTGTACGCGGCGGGGCCCGAGGCCATCCGCCGGCGTGCCGCCCTCCAGCACCAGATCGTCGACGTCGTGGCGGGGATCCTGGGGTTCCCCCCGGACGACGTGTCGAGCCGCTTCGCCTGCGAGGTGCTCGTCGCCGGCATCGGCAGCATGGTCACCGAGCCCCTCGTGTCCGCCGACCCGGGTGCCCTGCGCGACCTGCGCGAGCCGCTGATGGGCCTGGTGCGCCGGGCCATCGACCTCACGACCTGATGTCTCACGACCTCGCGGTCAGGCCCTGAAGGGCTCGTCGATGGCGCCGCGGCCCACCGCGGTGCCGGCCAGGTAGCCGTAGGTGCCGTGTTCGATGAGCTCGCGGCCGGCCTCGACGACGGCCCCCAGCGCCGCGAAGGCGAAGGCTCCGCCCACCGAGATGCGGGCGACGCCCGCCTCGCCCATCTCGCTGACCGGGGGCGAGCCGGAGAGCGCCAGCACGCTGACCGGGCGATCGACCGCCGACACCACCCGCCGCACGTCGTCGATCGTGACCAGCCCGGGCGCGAACAGCACGTCGGCCCCCGCCTCCTGGTAGGCCTGCAGGCGACCGATGGTGTCGTCGAGGTCGTCGATGCCGTGGATCAGGTTCTCGGCCCGGGCGGTCAGCACCAGGTGCACCGGGCCGGCGTGTGCGATCTCGGCCGCGGCCGCCACGCGCTCGACGGCGAGGCCACGGTCGTAGATCGTGTCGTCGGCCCGGCCGGCGTAGTCCTCGATCGAGCAGCCCGCCAGGCCGGCCTCGAGCGCACCGGCCACGGTGTCGGCCACGCCCTCGGGATCGGACGCGTAGCCGTTCTCGAGGTCGGCTGACACCGGCGCGTCGGTGGCCTCGACCAGGGCGGCCGCGTGGGCGAGCGCCTCGGCCCGGGTGACCCAGCCGTCGAGCCGGCCGAGCGTCGCCGCGAACCCGCTGCTGGTCGTGGCGAGCGCCGGGAACCCCAGCGACACGAGCAGCCGTGCCGAGCCGGCATCCCACGCGTTGGGCATGAGCAGAGGCGTCCCGGTCTTGTGCAGCGCCAGGAACCGGGTCGCCTTGTCGGCATGGGTGGTGGTCGTCACGTCGGCATCACGTCCAGTTCTCGGCGGGGACGGCACCGTCGGGGATGCCGTCGACGAGCGCGATCGTGTTGGTGCGCACCGCGGGCACGCGGGGGGTGCCCCGCAGGATGACCCCCGTGAGGTTGAGCGGGTCGCAGGCGTTGAGGACCACCCGCTCACCCGACCGGGGCAGGCGACGCACGGCCTTGAGCCCGTCCATCGCCGCGGGCAGCGCGTACTGCTCGCCGCTGAAGCCCGCCACGAAGCGGCCGCCGCGGACCAGCCCGCGATCCTCGAAGCGCCGCAGCGCCCACTGGACGTCGCGCCACGGCACCGGCAGACCCTCGTGCACCGCCAGGTCGCGGAACACCACGCCCCAGCGCTGGAGGAGCTGGTCGGCGACCACCTCGGCGAGCGACTCACGGTCGTCGACGGGCTCGACCGGCGGGACGAGCGACCAGCGGCCGGCGGCCGTGGTGGCGGCGTTGCGGGCGCCGCGGCGGCGCCGGCTGACCGACCGCGTCGGCGACGGCGAGCGGCCGGTGCGCCCCTCGACCAGCGACCGGATGGCCGCGAACCCGTCGGCCGTGAGCAGGCCCCGCGCCACGCCGTCCCACAGCGCGGACTCGAGGTCGGTGACGAGGCGGCCCGTGGCCGCGGCCAGCTCGGACAGGAAGCAGGCGCCGCGCCGCTGCAGCACCTCGACCACCTCGGCGGTGGCCCCCAGCTCGGGGGGCTCGGGCTCGCCGCCCTGGCGGGCCGCCTGCAGCAGCCAGGTGAGGTCGTCGCGGAACGCGAGTGCGACCGGGGTCGCCTTCGACGGGCTGGCCTTGCGGTCGCCGGCGGGCTGGGCGGAGGACAGACGCAGCCACGTCACCTCGCCGTCGTGGCACAGCCGGTCGAGCATGCCCGATCGGTACCCCTCGACCCGGCGGGCCAGGATGTCGGGCTCCCAGGTGGCGACCGCCGCCTCGTAGCCCTGGAGCTGCTCGACGACGGCCCGCACGCCGTGGTGCCCCCGCACCTGCGTGCCCGGGGCGACGTGCTGCCAGCGCAGCAGGAAGCGCATGAAGTCCTGTGCGGTGACCGCTTCGACGGCCTTGCGCCGGCTCTTGCGCGAGTACGAGTGCATGCGGGCCAGCAGGCGCCGCGAGCACCATTCGACCGGCCCGGTCGTGGGGGCCGGTGCCGCGGCGGCATCGGGGCCATCGGCCGCACCGTCGGGAACGGCGGCCCCGTCGGGCACGGTGAAGTGACCCTGGAGGACGAACCCGTCGTTCTCGAGCACGGCGAGACCGACGGTGACGGTCGCGGCGTCGAGGCCCGAGCGCTCGGCCAGGGCCGGCGCCGTGACGGGGCCCGACAGGTCGAGGTGGCCGCGCAGGACCGCAGCCGCCACGTGCTCGCGTGGACGGGCGTGGTCGGGCGCGCCGTCGACGACGACCGCGGCCTGTTCGGCGTTCTCGGTGGCCCACCACAGCTCGGGGGCACCGCTCGTGGACGAAGGACCGCGCTGCACGCGCCCGCGGGCCGCCAGGCGGTCGTACAACGGCCTCCAGACCTCGTGCGCCGGGGCGACGACCAGCCCCAGCAACAGGTCGTGCAGCTCGTCGGGCGTGCGGGGGTCGGGGGCCACCTCGTCGCGGACCCGGTCGATGGCCTCGGGGTCGAGCCGTCCGATCGTGCCGAGCTCGACCGGAAGGCCCCGGCGCAGGGGCACCGCGTTGGTGCGCCGGTCCTGCAGCTCGGCGTCGTCGAGGAAGGCGTACGGCTTGGCGGTCAGGATCTCGTGGCTGAAGGCCGACGCCTCGGTGGTGTCGCGGAAGTGGACCTGTACCTGGCCGGTCTCGATGCCGTCGAGCAGCTCGGTGAGCCCGTCGATGTCGAGGCCCTCGGTCATGGTGTCGTGCATGGTCTGGCGCACGATCGGGTGATCGGGGATCTCGACCGGCCCGGCGACGTTCTCCTGGCAGGCGGCCGCCTGCGGGAAGAGCGCCGCCATCATGTCGTCGGACTCCATGCGCTGGATGGGCGGCGGGTTGCGCCGACCGCCCTTGAACCGCAGCACGACGAGCGAACGGTTGAGGTTCCACCGCCACCGGCTCTGGAACATCGGGGACGGGGGCGACAGCACCGCCTGCTCGAGGACGCCGCGCACGGTGTTGGAGTGCAGGAACCGGGGCACGTCGGCCAGGGGGAAGCTGTGCTGCGGCCCGAGCGACAGCACGACGGCGTCGTCGTTCGCCGCCGCCTGCAGCTCGAAGTCGAACGAGACGCAGAAGCGCTTGCGCAGCGCCAGGCCGAGTGCCCGGTTGACCCGACCCCCGTAGGGCGAGTGCACCACCAGGTGCATCCCCTCGGCGTCGTCGAAGAAACGCTCGAAGACGAGGTCGGAATGGGTCGGCACCACGCCCAGCACCGCCCGGCCGGCGGCCAGGTAGTCGACGATCTGGCCGACCGCGGCGTCGCCGAGCGGAGCCGCCGAGCCCAGCCAGGCGCGGGCACCGTCGGCGTCGCCGACCGCGAGGTACCCGTCGAGCGTGGCTCGCAGCTCGGAGATCTCGTGCGAGAGCTCGGCCGTGCGCGCCGGCGCCTCGCCGGTCCAGAACGGGATGGTGGGTGGCTTGCCGTCGGCGTCGACCACCCGCACGACACCGGCGCCCACCTGGCGGATCTGCCACGAGTGGGTGCCGAGCAGGAAGATGTCGCCGGGCATCGACTCGACGGCCCAGTCTTCGTTGACGGTGCCGACGAACATGTCGTCGGGTTCGAGCACCACTCGGAAGTCGCCGATCTCGGGAATGGCGCCGCCCGAGGTGAGAGCCGACAGGCGGGCCGACGGCCGCGCCCGGACCTCGCCGTTGACCCCGTCGAGGTGGAGGTATGCCGCCCGCCGCCCCCGGCCGGTGGTGATGCCGTGGCTGACGACCTCGACCACGTCGTCGAAGTCGGCCCGCGACAGTTCGCGGTACGGATGGGCCTTGCGCACGAGGGCGTACAGATCGTCGAGCCGCCAGCTCGCACCGTCGTCGTCGCTCGCCGGCCCCACCGGCGGCCGGCGCCAGGTCGCCGGGCCCGACGTCGGCCTCGCCGGAGGGCACGGCGTCCGCGACGTCGGCCTGGCCGGAGGGTCCGGTGGAACCGGCGCGCCGCCGGCCGCCTTGCCCGGCCGGGAGACCGGACCGGTGGACGCGACCTCGGCCACGATCTGCTGGGCCAGGATGTCGAGCGGCGCCACCGGCGGGGTGACCGCGTCGAGCCGGCCCTTGCCGACGGCCACCAGCAGGGACGCGCTCTCGACCAGCTCGTCGCGGGTGAGCGGGAACAGGCGCCCCTTGGGCACGCCCCGCAGGCTGTGGTTGGCGCGGCCGACCCGCTGGAGGAACGTGGCGATGCTGCGGGGCGAGCCGATCTGGCACACCAGCTCGACGGGGCCGACGTCGATGCCCAGCTCGAGGGAGGCGGTGGCCACGAGCGCCCGAAGGTCGCCCGCCCGCAGCCGCGACTCGACCTTGTAGCGGCGGTCCTTGGACAGGGACCCGTGGTGGGCGGCGACCACGTCGTCGCCCAGCTTCTCGCCGAGCTGGTGGGCGAGTCGCTCGGCCAGCCGGCGGGTGTTCACGAACACGAGGGTCGTGTGGTGCTCGCTGACCAGGTCGGCGATGCGGTCGATCACGTCGCCCATCTGCTCGGCGGAGGCCACGGCCTCGAGCTCGCCCTGGGGCAGCTCGAGCGCCAGGTCGAGGGTGCGCTGGTGGCCGGTGTCGACGATGGCGCAGGGGCCGGGGGCACCGGCGCCGGTCAACAGGTCGGCCACGAGGGTGATGGGTCGCTGCGTGGCCGACAGGCCGACCCGCTGGGGCCGCGCCGCGCACGCGTGCTCGACACGTTCGAGCGTGAGGGCCAGGTGCGAACCGCGCTTGTCGCGGGCCACCGCGTGGATCTCGTCGACGATGACCGTCTCGACGCCCGCCAGCATGGTGCGGCTGCGGGCCGCGGTGACGAGCAGGTAGAGCGACTCGGGCGTGGTGATCACGAAGTTGGGCGGCCGGCGGACCATCGCCGCCCGCTCGCTCGCCGTGGTGTCGCCCGTGCGCACCCCGACCCGCAGCTCGGGGGCGTCGAGGCCCATCTCGGCCGCCACCTCGGCGATCTCGCGCAACGGGCGCTCGAGGTTCTCGGCGATGTCGACCGCGAGCGCCTTGAGCGGCGACACGTAGACGACCTGGGCCGAGTCGGCCACGGCCTCGCCCCGGGCATGGGCGCGGTACAGCCGGTCGATGCACACGAGGAACCCGGCCAGCGTCTTGCCCGAGCCCGTGGGCGCCGCGATCAGCGTGTCGCGGCCCTGGGCGATCTGTGCCCACCCCTGCTGCTGGGCCGGCGTCGGCCCGTCGGCGAACCGCCGCCCGAACCACTCGGCGACCGCGGGATGGAACCCCAGGCCCGCCAGCTCGCGCACCGGCTCACCGTCGGGCGGGAAGAGGGACGGTGTCTCGCATCGCAGGTTCTCGTGCGCGTCGATCTGGCGGGGGTCGGGAGGGGGTTGTGGAGGGGGTTGCGGAGGCCGACCATGACCCCTATGAGGCTACAGACGGGGTGTGACAGCCAACGGGCGACCGGATCACGAGAGCCGGGCGCCTCCGGGTCCCGACGCACCGCTGCACGTCGAACCCGCTGGTCAGCCACTGTTCATCGTCGATCGGTCACATCCGTCCGTCGCAACGGGTCATCCCCCTGACCGACCGGGGCCGCCGACGTGCCGGCGGCTCCGACCACGAGAGGACACGAACGATGGACGCACCGCAGAAGATCGCCGTCGCCGGGGCCACCGGCCGCGTCGGCCTCCACATCGTCGACGTGCTGACCGAGCGGGGACACGAGGTCGTCCCCATCGCCCGGAGTCAGGGGGTCGACGTGATCACCGGCGAGGGCGTCGCCGGCGCCCTCGAGGGCGTCGACGTCATCGTCGACGCCGCCACCGGGCCGTCGCCCGAGGAGCAGCCCGCCACCGCCTTCTTCACCACCGCGACCCGCAACCTCCACGCCGCCGGGGCCGCGGCGGGAGCGCAACGGATGATCGTGCTGTCCATCATCGGCGACGACCGGTTCACCGGCGGCTACGGCGCGGCCACGCTGGCCCATGAACGCGCCGCCCAGGCCGGCCCCCTCCCGGTGCACGTGCTGCGCTGCCGCCCAGTTCCACGAGTTCGTGCCCCAGCTCGTCGAGTGGGGCACGCAGGGCGAGGTCAGCTACGTGACGGACATGCGCGCGCAGCCCGTCGCCGCCAGGGCCGTCGCCGAGGTGGCCGCCGACCTGGTGGCCGCGCCCGCCGGCGGGGACACCCCCGTCACCGAGGTGGCCGGGCCGCGAGAGGAGAGCCTGGCGGACCTGGCGGCGCTGTTCGTCTCGCGCCGCGGGCTCGGCGGTCGAGGTCGAGGGCGTGCGCGATCCCGACGACCCCGACCTCGACGTCTACCTCGGCGGAGGCCTGCTGCCCGGTCCCGGTGCGATCCTGGCCGGACCCACGTTCGAAGCCTGGCTCGACGCCGGGTCGTGAGGCCCTCCGTCCCGCGTCAGCGCAGGACCCCGTGGAAGCGCCGGACGAAGGGGATGCGGGCCCAGACCCGGCCGAGCCCGAGGTGGTCCCCGGCGTACGTGGCGGCGAACAGGATCAGGCACAGCGCGTAGATGATGTGGTCGTCGACGAGGGGGTTCGTGGTCCCCGACGGGTCACCGGCCGACGTGGTCTTGTCGAGCGGCCACTCGGCGGCCCACATCAGCAGCATCAAGACCGTGCCCGAGACCGCGGCGATCCGCAGGCCGATGCCCAGCATCACCGCCACGCCGATGCCGAGCAGCCCGGCCATGAACAGCCAGTCGGCCCAGGCCTCGCCCGCGATGTCGTTGAACGTGTCCGCGAACGGTCCGACGTCGACGCTCGACAGGAAGCCGTCGGTGGGCGAGCCGCCGTCGATCCAGGCGTTCTCGGACGGCGTGGAGAAGCCCCACCCGAACGTCTTGTCCAGGAACGGCCACAGGAAGATCCACCCGATCCCCAGCCGGAGCACCCCCATGACCAGAGCGGCGAAGCCGGAGAGCGGGGACCCGGGGGGTCCGCTGGCGTGGGCGGGCGACTCGACGTCGGGCCCCTCGACGACCTCGACGTCGGGGGACGGGGTCGCGGCCTCGGTGGGCTCCTCGGAGTGACTGACCGTCATGGCGATCGCCTCCTCGTCGTGTGCGCGCGACACTACTCCGCGACGCCCCCTCCCAGCGCGTGATCCACGACGTTCCGTGACGCACGGCCGGGGCACCCGGACGAGCTGCGATGCTCGGGAACCGGAGCGCGGTCGCCCGTCGTCCAACCGGCGATGGCATTCGACCCGCGCAGACAGGGGACCGGCGTGCGAACGACGAACTGGAGGGCGCGCGCGGCGACGGCCGTCGCCGCGGTGACCGCGATGGCGCTGACGGCGGCGGCCTGCACCGACGAGGGCGGCGAGGCGGGTGGCGGCGCACCGGGCGGCGTGGCCGCCCCCGACCTCCAGCTCGCCAGCAGCCTCCAGCCGATGGGGTCGTGCGACGACCTGAGCACCTGGCTGCGCGACGAAGTCGCCCCGCGGGTGACCGAGTACGGCCTGGCGTCGGGCGGGCCGATGGCCATCGAGGTGCAGGAGGACGCGGCCGGCGCGGAGATGCGCGCCGCCCCCGAGCCCACGGTGGCTGCCGCCGACTCCGCCACCACCGCCGCCGAGCCCGCCCCCTCCGGTGGCGGGACCCACTCGGGCACCAACGTCCAGGTCGCCGGCGTCGACGAGCCCGACATCGTGAAGACCGACGGCGAGCGCATCCTCGCCGTCGCCGGCGGCCGGCTGCACCTCGTGTCGGTGGCCGAGGGACGCGAGGTCGCCGCGCTCGACCTGCCGGCCGAGCTCGGCATCACCGACCTGCTCCTGGCCGGAGACCGGGCCCTGGTGGTGGGCAGCTCGTGGGCCGCGGTCCCGTTCGCCGGGGACACGCCCGGTGACGCCATCCCCGACGACGGCGGCGGACCGCGGCTCGTCGGGCCGACCGTTGCATCGACCGTGGTCGCCGAGGTCGACATCGCCGGCGACGCCCTGACGCTGGGCGACACCTTCACCCTCGACGGCAGCTACGTCTCGGCCCGCATGACCGACGACGTCGTACGCCTCGTGCTGCGCACGTCGCCCGCCGACGCGCTCCCGTTCGTGAGCCCCGCCAACGGCACGGAGGGGGCGATCACGGCGGCCCGCGACCACAACCGGGAGGTCGTCGAGGAGGCCTCGCCCGACGACCTCCTCCCCCGCTGGCACCGGCTCGACGCCGAGGGCGCCCCCACCGACGAGGGGTCCCTCGTCGGCTGCGAGGACGTCCACGCCCCGAACACGTTCGCCGGCCTCGCCATGGTGGCCGTGGCCAGCATCGACATCGGCGACGGGCTCGCGGCGGGCGTCACCGAGCCCGGCGCCACCGCGGTCCTCGCCGAGGGTGGCACCGTCTACGCCTCGCCGGAGCACCTGTTCGTGGCCGCGCCCGCGTGGGTCGAGGCCCAACCGGTCCCCCCGATGGCCGACGCCGACGTGGCGCCCGAGGTCACCCAGCCCGGCACCGACATCCACCGGTTCGACATCACCGACCCCGCCCGGGCGGTCTACGACATGTCGGGGCACGTCGACGGCACCCTCCTCGGCCAGTTCGCCCTCGACGAGCACGACGGCCACCTGCGCGTGGCCACCACCACCGGGTTCTCGTGGGCGGGCGAGGGCGAGGACGTGCCCGCCTCCGAGAGCCACGTCGTCGTGCTGGGCCCGGGCGACGGCGCCCTCGAACCGGTGGGCCAGGTCAGCGGCCTCGGGCCGGGCGAGGACATCCAGTCGGTGCGCTTCATCGGCGACCTCGGGTACGTGGTGACGTTCGAGCGCACCGACCCCCTGTACACGCTCGACCTCGCCGACCCGGCGGCGCCGCGGGTCGCGGGCGAGCTCGAGATCCCCGGCTACTCGGCCTACCTGCACCCCGTGGCCGACGGCTGGCTGCTCGGCGTCGGGCAGGACGCCACCAGCGACGGTCGCACCACCGGGACGCAGGTGTCGCTGTTCGACGTCCGCGACCCCGCCTCCCCCGCCCGGGTGGCACAGGTGGCGTTCCCCGGTGCCGGCTCGGCTGCCGAGGGCGACCATCGGGCGTTCCTGTGGTGGGCGGACGCCGGCCTGGCCGCGCTCCCCCTCAGCGTGTGCGGGGCCGCCAGCTTCGACGGGCTGGTCGGCCTGACCGTGGACGCCGCGGCCGGAACGCTGGCCGAGCGGGGCCGCGTCAGCCACCCGGGCACGCCGTGCGGATTCGACGTCGGGCGGCCGGTCCCCCTGCCCGAGCCGGTGCCGCTCCCGATCGAGCCGGGGGCGGGGGACACGGGCGTGTCCTCGGGGTCGACGGGCAGCGCGGGCCGCGCCATCGCCCCCGGTGAGCCCCCGCCCGACGGGCGGCCGGGCGCGCCCTCCGCGCCGATCCAGCGGGCGCTCGTGATCGACGACCGGCTGTGGACGGTGTCCGACGCGGGGGCGGCCAGCAGCGACCTCGCCACGCTGACCGACACGGCGTTCGTGCCGTTCGGCTGAGGGTCCGCAGTCCGCCGGGCCGGGCACGAGCGACTTGAATCGGCCCTCGGCCGTCGCGCGATGCTCTCGGGTGTCGGCCGTCACGGCCGACACCCGAGGGGACATGGGGGCCACAGCATGGCGCGTGCACGCTCGACCACGACCGCGATGATGCTGACGCTGGGCGCGGTCGCCATCGCCGCGCTCGGTGCCTGCTCGTCGGACGACGACACCACCGCCGGGTCCGACACGAGCGAGCCCGAGGCGCCGGCCGACACCGTCCACCGCCCCGACGGCCCCGCAGCGACGTTGGCGGGCCCGCTGACCGCGGGCGAGGGCATCAGCCTCGTGGCCGGCCGCGAGGCCGACCTGGATGCGGCCGGCTTCGTCGAGGAGGAGTACACGGCCGAGGGCACCGCCACCTCCTACAGCTCCGAGGGCGAGTTGCCGGCCGACGGCACGTACGACCTGGTCGAGGACGCGACGGCCGACTACCGGACCCGCATCGTGGTGCGGCGTCCCGCCGAGGCGGCCGACTTCAACGGCACCGTCGTGGTCGAGTGGCTGAACGTGAGCGCCGGGGTCGATGCGTCGCCCGACTTCACGTACATGGCCGACGAGCTGCTCCGCCGCGGCTACGCGTGGGTGGGCGTGTCGGCGCAGCGCATCGGGGTCGAAGGCGGCGACGTGCTCGTGTCGGTCGGCGGCGCCGCGGACGACCTCGCGGGCAAGGGACTCAAGACGCTCGACCCCGAGCGGTACGGCACGCTCTCGCACCCTGGCGACGCCTTCTCCTACGACATCTACACCCAGGTCGGCCGGGCGCTCCGCACGAACGACGACGGCGCCCTCGGCGACCTCGAGCCCGAGCGGGTGCTGGCTGTCGGCGAGTCGCAGTCGGCGTTCGCCCTCACCACCTACGTCAACGGCGTGCAGCCGCTCACCCTCGCCTTCGACGGCTTCGTCGTGCACAGCCGGGGCGGCGCCGCCGCGCCGCTGGGGACGCCCGACGAGGGCATCGACCTCGCCGGCTCGATCGGCGGCCAGCCCACGCAGATCCGCACGGACCTCGCCACCCCCGTCCTCATCGTCGAGACCGAGACCGACGTGACGTCCCTGCTCGGCTACTACGCCGCCCGCCAGGACGACACCGACAGCGTCCACCTGTGGGAGATCGCCGGCACCGCCCACGCCGACGCCTACCAGGTCGGTCTGGGCGCCGGCATCATCTCGTGCCCGGACCCGATCAACGCCGGGCCTCAGCACTACGTCATCAAGGCGGCGCTGCGCAGCCTCGACACCTGGGTGCGGGACGGCACGGCCCCGCCCGAGGCGGCCCGGCTCGAGGTCGACGACAGCGGCGCGGCGCCCACCATCGTGCGCGACGACGACGGCATCGCCCTCGGCGGCATCCGTACCCCGCAGGTCGACGCCCCGACGTCGATCCTGTCCGGCGACCCGCCGGCGGGTGCGTCCATCATCTGCATGCTGCTCGGCTCGACCACGCCGATGACGCCCGAGCAGCTCTCGGCCCGCTACCCGTCGGCCGACGACTACCAGGCCGCCTACGAGGAGGCGACGGACGCGGCGATCGAGGCCGGCTTCGTCCTCGACGACGACCGTGAGGCGATGCTCGAGGAGGCCGATCCGTCGGTCGTGCCGGGCTGAGCGGGTCCGAAGGAGCAGACCGCGTCCGAGCGTCATCGTCCGGGGTGGTCGTCACCCGGAAGGGACCGACGGGTGGTGCCGATCACCCGGAGCGGAGGATGCCGGACGGGGGAATCGTGCGCAGACTTGTCGCGCATGGCACCCGGTGAGACCCGGCCGCGAGACGACGCCGGGGACCTCAGTGCACACGAGTTCCGCGAGCTCTTCCGGGAGGTCGCCAACTGGGGCCGTTGGCCCGAGCGGGCGGAGGCCGGCGCCCTCAACTCCATCACGGCCGACCGGATCGCGGCGGCGGCGCGGCTCGTCCGACAGGGCGTGACGGTCTCGCTGGGCCGACCGCTCAACACGCACGAGGGCATCGACAACCCCGAGCCGGCCAACCACGAGATGACGCTGCTGACGGACGTCGACATCGGATCCGGGAGCGTGCGCTTCGCCAAGGACTACATCGGCGTCGACTACCACAACGAGGGGCACAGCCACATCGACGCCTTCTGCCACGTGGCCTACGACGGCGTCCTCTACGGCGGGAAGCCCGCCGCGGCGGCCGTCACGTCCCGGGGTTCGGCGGTCGGAGCGATCGACGTGTTGCGCGCCGGCCTCGTGGGCCGCGGGGTGCTGCTGGACATCCCCCGCGCCCGGGGGGTCCGCTGGCTCGAACCGGGCGAGCACGTGTTCGCAAACGACCTCGAGGCGGCGGAGCGGGAGCAGGGTGTCCGCGTCGAGCCCGGTGACATCCTGCTCGTCCGCACGGGACACGCGCGCCGGCAGGCCGACCTCGCGCCGTGGGACACGACCAAGGCCAAGGCCGGCCTCCACCCGGGCGCGGCACGGTTCCTCTCGGAACGAGGCGTCGCCGCGCTCGGATCGGACGGCAACAACGACACCGCCCCGAGCACGACCGAAGGGGTCGCGTTCCCGATCCACGTCCTCGCCCTGAACGCCATGGGCGTCCACCTGCTCGACTACCTGCAGTTCGAGGACCTCGTCCCGCGGTGCGAGGAGGCGGCGCGGTGGGAGTTCCTCTTCGTCGCCGCGCCGCTGAGGATCGAACGCGGCACAGGGTCACCGCTGAACCCCATCGCGATCCTCTGACCACGGTTCACGGCCGAGACCTACGCCTGGCGCGAGACTGACCGACCCGCGGCCGGCACCCGGAACCACAGGTTGGTGGCGCCGGGGGCCTCGGTCACGCTGACGGGCTCGAGCCTGACGTTCGTCCCGCCGGGGTGGTCGAGGAGCCTCGTCCCGTCACCCAGCAGCACCGGTGCGACGATGGCCAGGACCTCGTCGAGCACGCCCGCCTCCAGGCACTGCCGGGCGACGTCGGCGCCGAGGACGTTGACATAGCGGTCGCCCGCGGCCTCCCTGGCCGAGGCCACCCCGGACGCCAGGTCGCCGACGAAGGTGACGTCGGGAACGGGCTCGTCAGGCGGCTGGTGGGTGAGCACGAACACCGGGCCGTGCCACGCCCCCTCGAAGGCGCCCTCCTTGTCGGTGCCCTTGTTGGGGTCGTCGCCGGAGAACGTTCGCTTGCCGACGAGGACGGCGCCGATGTCGTCGACCAGCCGTTCGGCGACGGGGTTGGGGTCGAGGTGCTCGGTCAGCCACGACATGTCGCCGCCGGGCCCGGCGATGTACCCGTCGAGCGACATCGTGGCGGAGTAGAGGAGCTTGGCCATCGAGGTGCCTTTCGACGTCGCCGTCGGGGGACGGCTGACCTCGGGCGAACGGGGGGCCGCCCGGGAGCGCCGGGGACGGACCGGCGCTCCCGCGGCGATCGGTGATCAACGCTCGGCGTGGTACGCCTTCATGGTCAACGGGGCGAAGACCAGCACCAGACCGACGCTCCAGCCGAGGACCCACAGGATCGCCGTCGAGTCGACGGTGCCGTGCATCAGCTCGCGGGACGCCGTGGCCGCGTGGGTGATCGGGTTGTGGTTCACGAACGCCTGCACCCAGCCCGGCATGGTGTCGGGGTCGACGAAGACGTTGCTGGCGAAGGTCAGCGGGAACAGCACGGTCATGCTCGCCTGCATGACGGTCTCCGGCGTCTTCAGCCGCAGGCCCAACGTCGTCCAGATCCACGAGAGGCTGAAGGCGAACACGAGCAGGAGGCCGAGGGCAGCGGCGACGCCGATCGGTCCGCCATCCGGGCGGAAGCCGAGCACGATGCCGACCACGAGCATCACGACGGCGGCCATCAGGTAGCGCAACGAGTCGGCCATCAACATCCCGACGAGCACGGCCGGACGCCAGATGGGCAGCGACCGGAACCGGTCGAACACCCCCTTGTGGATGTCGGAGTTGATCGCCATGCCCGTGTACATGGTGATGAACGCCACGTTCATCACGACGATCGCCGGCAGGAGCACCTGCAGGTAGTCACCCGTCGAGCCCGCGAGCGCGCCACCGAAGAGGTAGGTGAACAGCAGCACGAACATCACCGGGAAGGCGCTCACGTCGAAGAGCTGCATCGGGACGTGCTTGATCTTCAGCAGGGCCCGCCACGCGAAGGCGGTCGACGCGACCAGCCCCGACGGGCGGGCGGGGCGGGCGGTGCTCGCCAGCGCGGCCCGCAGGGTGCTCTCGGCGACGACGACGTCGTCGGTGGCGGTGGTGGTGGGTGCGGTGGCGGTTGCAGTGCTCACGCCGCGTCCTCCTGCTGAGCGTCGGTGGTCTCGGTGGCGTCGCCGGACGGCTCGGCCGGGTGCCCGGTCAGGGCCAGGAACACCTCGTCGAGGCTGGGCGGGGCGAGGGAGAACTCGCTCACCACGATCCCGTCCGCGGCCAGGGCGGTCAGCGCGGTCGGGACCCGCTCGGGGTCGACGCCGTGGACCGACAGCGCCCCGGGATCGGCCTCGAGGTCGATCGGCGAGCGGAGCACCTCGGCGAGCACCGACGCGGCCGCCGGCCGGCGATCGGGGTCGGAGAGGCGCACCCGCAGCGCGCCGGACCCGACCGACGCCTTCAGCTCGGCCGACGTGCCCTCGGCGATGATGCGGCCGTGGTCGATGATGGCGATGCGATCGGCCAGCTGGTCGGCCTCCTCCAGGTACTGCGTGGTGAGCAGCACGGTGGTGCCCGTGGCGACCAGCACCCGCACGATGTCCCACACCTGGTTGCGGCTGCGGGGGTCGAGGCCCGTGGTGGGCTCGTCCAGGAACAACAGGTCGGGGGTGACGACGATGCTGGCGGCGATGTCGAGGCGCCGGCGCATGCCCCCGGAGTACGTGGACACCAGGCGGTCGGCCGCCTCGGCGAGGCCGAACGCCTCGAGCAGCTCGTTCGCCCGTACGCCCGCACCGCGCCTGGCGAAGCCGAGCAGGCGGCCCAGCAGCACGAGGTTCTCGCGCCCGGTCAGCTCCTCGTCGACCGAGGCGAACTGACCGGTGAGGCTGACCCGGCCTCGCACGGCGTCGGCCTCGGCCACCACGTCGTGGCCGAGGACGCACGCCGTGCCCGCGGTGGGGCCGATGAGGGTGGCGAGCATGCGGATCGTGGTCGTCTTGCCGGCGCCGTTCGGGCCCAGCACGCCGTAGACGGTGCCGGCTCGGACGCGCAGGTCCACGCCGTCGACGGCCTTCGTCTCGCCGAAGTGCTTGACCAGCCCTTGGGTCTCGATGGCGTACAGGGGCAGGTCCACGTCGTCGTCTCCTGTGATCGTCGTCCTCGGCTGTGTCGTGCGATCGCTCACGGAAGGGAGACGGACCGGGAGTGCCTGACTCATCGGCCCAACCCGGCGAGCCAGTCCCGCCAGCCGTCCTCGGCCTTGTCGGCGAACGCCTCGGCCTCGGGACCGAACAGCCATGCGTCGAACTCGGCCCAGACCGCGCCGTCGTCGCGACACTGGCCGAACAGGCTGACGTAGCCCCGGACCGGGGCCTCGGTCTCGACCATCAGGTACGGCCGGCCCAGGCGCAGGACCGTGCCGGACAGCCCCAGTGCCCCCGCACCGTCGACCGGCTCGCCCGGGGCGGACACGCCCAGGCTGCGGGCGGCGGCGGGCACGATGTCCTCGGAGTCGATGTCGCCGGTCATGTCGACGCGCACCTCGCGGCGGGTCGCGTGCTGGCCGGGGAACCGCTCGACGTAGATGCGCAGGAGGTCGAAGAACGGCCGGTAGTAGGTCGCCATGTCGTCGATGAACTCGTCCTCCCACTCGGCGCCGGTGCCGAAGGCGCTGGCGGTCACACGCACGACGCACGTGCCACCGGAGCGGGCCTCGACCAGGAACTCGGTGGTCAGGGGCGACACCAGCGCGTCGGGGTGACCGGCGAGCGCGGCCCACTGGGGCTCGTCGTAGGCGACGCGGCGGGGCGGGTCCCAGGCGGTGATCCAGGCGGGCGACGAGTCCTCGCCCATGTGGGTGACGACGGCGCCACCCTGCCAGGGCTCGAACTCGGTGGGCATGAACCACGAGCTGATGCCCTCGGCCGACGCGATCGCCTCCCACACCTGCTGGGGGGTGCCGGCGATCTCGACCTCGATCTCGAAGCGCAGCGGCTTGTCGGGGCTGTTCATGACATCTCCTTCGGAACGGGCGGCGACGATGGCCAGCTGGACGCACCGCGGCGTGTCAGTCGTGGTCATGACGCATCCTTCGGGGTGGGGTGAGCGGCGACGACGAGCCGGTGCGGACGGCCGTCGTCGTGGTGGTAGCGGGCGGCGAGCTCGAGCACGGCGGCCGTGAGGTCGTCCGCGAACGCGGCGCGGTCGTCGGCCGACCGGAAGCGGATCTCGGTGTCGATCGACAGCGTCGGCAGCCGCTTGCCCGCGGCCTGGGCGCGCCGGGAGAGGCCGCCGACCTCGCGCACCATCCGCCCGGCGAGGGCGATGAGGTGGTGGGCGGACAGGCGGTCGGCCTGGTCAGGGTCCACGGCGGTCTCCCCGAGGGCGGCGGGCGACACCACGTAGCGGGCGGCGGTGGCCCGCATCACCCGCTCGGTGATGCCGCCCCGCTTGCGCTCCTCGGCCAGCTCGACCAGGCCCTGCGCCTCGAGGGCGCGCAGGTGGTAGTTGACCTTCTGCCGGGGGATGCCGACGCGGGCGGCGAGGGCGGCGGCCGAGCCGGGCTCGGCCAGCTCGGCCAGCAGTCGGGACCGGACGGGGTCGAGCGCGACGGCCGCGGCGGCTGGGTCTTCGATCACCTCGACGTCGAGCATGGCGCCCACCATGCTCCTGACAAGAAAAGTTGTCAAGAGATTTCCACAGCTGTTTCGGGGGCTCCGACCCCCGAAACAGCTGTGGAAATCGCGCGGGTCAGCCGGGGGCGACCATCTGCTGGACGGCCCAGCCGTTGCCGTCGGGATCGGCGAAGTAGACGAAGCGGCCCCACGGGAAGTCGTGGACGTCGCTCACCTCGACGCCCCCGTTGGCCAGCGTCGACCGGGCCTCCTCGATGTCGGCCACCACGACCTGCAGGCCCTCGACCGACCCCGGCTCCTTCTGGCTGATCCCCGTGCCGATCGCGATCGAGCACGCCGATCCCGGCGGCGTGAGCTGCACGAAGCGGATCTCGTCGCTCACCTTGTGGTCGTGGTCGAGCACGAACCCGGCCTTGTCGCGGTAGAAGGCGATCGACGCGTCGGGATCGCTGACCGGGACCGCCACCAACTCGAGCTTCATATCCATTTCCCTCGACCTCCGGGTCGCGCTAGCCAATGAGACGCGCGGACCCTACGGCGGCATCGTTCCCGCGCCGTCGTCGATTCAGGGGCGGCTCGTTCGTCGTCCCCCACGACCGATGAGATCCCCGGCGCCCGGCCGTCTGACCAGGCAACCCGGATCTCGACAGCAACTCCCCCAGGAGGGTTTCCCGTGTTCTCCCGCCTCGGCAACTGGTGCCACGACCACAGACGGCTCGTCCTCGGGCTCTGGGTCCTGGCCTTTCTCATCGGCGGCGGCCTCCAGGCCGCCGGCAACTCGTTCCGCGACGAGTTCAACCTGCCCGACTCCGAGTCCCGCACCGGGTTCGACATCCTCGACGAGCAGTTCGGCGGCGAGGGCACCGGCATCAACGGCACGATCGTCTTCCAGGCGGAGCAGGGGGTCGACGACCCCGAGGTCGAAGAGCAGATGCAAGCGCTCTTCGACGACACCGCCGAGATCGCCGACGTGAAGCGCGTGATCAGCCCCTACAGCGAGGAGGGCTCCCGACAGATCGCGTCCGAGGGCCCCCAGGCGGGCACCATCGCCTACGCCGAAGTCGAGATGCCCGACGACATCGACTTCACGCGGGCCGGCGAGATCCGCGACGAGATCCTCGACGACGCCCCCGACATCGAGGGCCTGCGCATCGAGATGGGCGGGTTCATCTTCGCCGAGTTCGAGCAGCCGTCCTCCGAGACGCTGGGCATCGCCTTCGCCATCGTGATCCTCATCCTGGCGTTCGGGTCGGTGCTCGCCATGGGCCTGCCGGTCGGCGTCGCCCTGTTCGGCATCGGCATCGGCACCAGCATCGTCGTCGGCCTCAGCCACGTGTTCACGGTGCCCGAGACCGCCCAGTTCATCGGCCTCATGATCGGCCTCGGCGTCGGCATCGACTACGCGCTGCTGATGGTCACCCGGTACCGAGAGCAGCTGCACGCCGGGCACACGGTGCGCGAGTCGGTCGCCGTCTGCATGGACACCGCCGGCCGCTCGGTGCTGTTCGCCGGCACGACCGTGGTCATCTCGCTGGTCGGCCTGCTGCTCGTGCGCGTGACGTTCGTGAACGGGCTCGCCCTCGGCGCCGCCCTCGTGGTCGCCATCACCGTGGCGGCATCGCTGACGCTGCTGCCGGCGCTGCTGGGCTTCGCCGGCGAGAGGATCGAGGTCACGCGCTGGCGCGGCCTCCTCGCCGCAGGGTTCGCGGCCATCGGCCTGCTGGGCGCCGGCCTGAAGATCGGCCCGCTCGCCGGCATCGGGTTCCTGCTGGCGATCGCGACGATCATCGCCGGGTTCTTCGTTCCCGCCCTCAAGCGCGAGGTGAAGCGCCGCCCGCCCAAGCCGCGCCGCGAGACCACCGCCTACCGGTGGAGCCGGATCATCCAGCACCGCCCGTGGACGTCCGCGCTGGCGGGCGCCCTGATCCTCCTCCTGCTCGCCATCCCCGTCCTCGGCCTGCGGCTCGGCAACTCCGACGAGTCGAACTACCCCGACGACACGTCCACCAAGCAGGCGTACGACCTGCTCGTCGCGGGCTTCGGCCCCGGCTTCAACGGCCAGCTGCTGCTGGTCGCCGAGCTGCCCGACGGCACCGATGTCGACTCGCTCGACGCCGTCACCGACGCCGTGGCCGCCGACGACGACGTGGCCCAGGCCTCGCCGCCGCAGGTCAACGACGACGGCACGGCGGTCATCTGGCAGGTGGCGCCCAACAGCGGCCCGCAGGAGAAGGAGACCACCCAGCTGGTCGAGCGCCTGCGCGACGACGTGCTGCCGCCCGTCGAGGACGAGATCGGCACCCAGGTGGCGGTCACCGGCAACGTGGCCGTCGGCATCGACTTCACCGACTACCTGGCCTCGCGGATGCCGTACTTCTTCACCGCGGTCCTGGGCCTGTCGTTCCTGCTGCTGATGGTCGTGTTCCGGTCGCTGCTCGTGCCGCTCAAGGCCGTGATCATGAACATGCTGTCGATCGCGGCGGCGTACGGCATCGTCGTCGCCCTGTTCCAGTGGGGCTGGCTCAGCGACATCACCGGGGTGGAGCCGGCACCCATCGAGCCGTGGATCCCGATGATGCTGTTCGCCATCGTCTTCGGGCTCTCGATGGACTACGAGGTGTTCCTGCTGTCCCGCATCCGTGAGGAGTGGATCCGCACGGGCGACAGCCGCACCGCGGTGGCCGACGGCCTGGCGTCGACGGCCAAGGTCATCACCGCGGCGGCCGCGATCATGGTGTTCGTCTTCGGCAGCTTCCTGCTCGAGAGCGACCGGGTGCTGAAGCTGATGGGCGTCGGCCTGGCGGCGGCGATCCTGCTCGACGCCACCATCGTCCGCATGCTGCTCGTGCCCGCCACGATGGAGCTGCTGGGCGACAGGAACTGGTGGCTCCCGCGCTGGCTCGACCGCATCCTGCCCAACCTCGACGTCGAGGGGCACGCCGAACCGCTGCCCGAGGACGCGGACGAGATCGGCCCACCGGCCGACCGCGAGCCGCAGCCCACCGGCGCCTCGACCGACTGACCCCCCACTCCCCCGACCATCTGGCGTCTGTGAGAGCGCGATCGCGCTCTCACAGACGCCAGATGCGGGTGCTACTGGCGGTAGCTGGCGAGGAAGTTGCCGAGGCGGTCGACGGCGTCGCCGAGGTCGTGGGCCGAGGGCAGCGTGACGATCCGCAGGTGGTCGGGGTGCGGCCAGTTGAAGCCCGTGCCCTGCACCACCAGGATCTTCTCCTGCACCAGCAGGTCGAGCACGAGGCGGGCGTCGTCGTGGATCTCGTGGACCTCGGGGTCGAGCCGGGGGAAGACGTACAGCGCCCCCTTCGGCACGACGCAGCTCACGCCGGGGATGGCGTTGAGCCCGGCCACCGCAGTGTCGCGCTGCTCGAGCAGCCGGCCGCCGGGCAGGACCAGGTCCTCGATGCTCTGGTGTCCGCTCAGCGCGGCCTGGATGGCGTGCTGGGCCGGCACGTTGGGGCACAGGCGCGACGACGCCAGCAGGTGGATGCCCTCGAGGAAGCCCTCGGCGTGCCCCTTCGGGCCCGTGACGGCCAGCCAACCCGACCGGTAGCCGGCGACCCGGTACGTCTTGGACAGGCCGTTGAAGGTGAGGCACAACATGTCGGGGGCGACGCTCGCCAAGGGCACGTGCTCGGCGTCCTCGTAGAGCACCCGGTCGTAGATCTCGTCGGCCAGCAGCAGCAGGCCGTGGCGGCGGGCCAGGTCGACGAGGCCGCGCAGCACCTGGCGCGAGTACACCGCACCCGTCGGGTTGTTGGGGTTGATGACCACCAGCGCCTTGGTGCGCTCGGTGATGCGGGCCTCGACGTCGGCGAGGTCGGGGTTCCAGTCGTCGGTCTCGTCGGCCAGGTAGTGGACGGGCGTGCCGCCGGCCAGGCTGACCGCTGCGGTCCACAGCGGGTAGTCGGGCGCCGGGACCAGCACCTCGTCCCCGTCGTCGAGCAGGGCCTGCATCGACATGATGATCAGCTCGGACACGCCGTTGCCCAGGTAGACGTCGTCGACGTCGAGCGGCGGGAAGCCGGGCACGTCCTCGTAGCGGGCCACCACCGCCCGCCGGGCGGACGTGATGCCGCGCGAGTCGGAGTAGCCCTGCGCGTCCGGGAGCGCGGCGACCATGTCCCGCACGATCGTGTCGGGGGCCTCGAAGCCGAACGCCCCGGGGTTGCCCACGTTGAGCTTGAGGATGCGGTGGCCCTCGGCCTCGAGCCGGGCGGCATGGGCGTTGGCCGGGCCCCGGATCTCGTAGACGACGTTCTGGAGCTTGCGCGACTGGCCGAGCAGGCGGGCCGGGCGGGTCTCTTGGAGGGTCACGAACGTCCATGCTGCCGCGTGGACGGCGCGGGATCGGCATCGGTTCGCGTCCCGCCCGCCCGTGCCGCCCCGGGAGGAGTCGGGGCGGCACCGCCGGCGGCGGAGGGGATCAGGCGAGCGGGTCGAGATAGGTGAAGCCCGATCCGAACGTGTCGGACATCAGCACCGCCTCGACGGCCTCGGAGTCGGCCGGTGGTTCGTGCACCCCCACCACGACCCCCTCCCGCGTGCTCGTCGCCACCGGGACGACCGGCTCGGCGTGCCACCCCCCGAGGCGTCGCGGATCGGCGGGCACGGTCCGCACGACGACCTCCTCCGCGGGCCCGGGGCGGGCGATGGCGACGATCACCCATCGGTCTCCGAGCACCAGCGAGGCGGTGGTGAGGCGGGCAGGGGCGGGGACGCTCTCGGCGGTGCCGCAGGTCGTGTGGTCCGCCGTCGTGAGGCAGAGGGCGACGTCCTCGACGGGGGTGCCGTGCACCTGCACCGCCTGACCGTCGTCCAGCTCGTAGGTCGCGGTCACGGGCTGCGCCAGGCCGAGGTCGATCGCCTGCTGCCGCGTCACCGGCTCGAGGGTCGCCGCCAGGTCGGACAGCACCGCGGGATGGGCACGGGCGGTGGTCGAGCCCTGTGACAGGACGTCGACGGTCCACCCGTCGGGCCGGGCCACCGACAGCAGCGGTTCGTTCGAGTCGGCCAGTCGGAGGCGACGGACGAGAGCGGTGGCCGTGGCGTCCGTCCGGCCGTCGAGCCGGTGCAGGAGGCCGCCGTAGCGGTCGGCCGAGGTGGCCGAGATGCGCACCACGTCTCCCGGGCCGCCGGGTCCCGAGTACGTCGCCGAGGACGACCGTCCACCTGCCGCGGTGGCCGCACCGACCTCGATCAGCTCGGCCCCGGCGGTCGGATCGACCCCGGAGATCGGATCGGCGCGGGGGACGAGGGTGTCGAGGAAGGCCACGAGGTCGCCCTCGGACAGCCCGACCGCCACCGCGTCGTGGACGATGCCGCTGTCCACCCAGCTGGCGGTGACCGCCCCCGCGGGTTGGGCCGGGTCGGCCGGTGGGCCCACCTCGGCCGGCCGGCCCCAGACGGTGCGGTCAGCGCCCTCGATCACGCGGTCCCCGACCGCGGCGCTCGACACGAGCACGCCCCGGTCGAGGGGGGACGAGGCTCCGCTCGGGGCGAAGAGCTGCCACTGCGTGGCCGCCTGCCCCACGATCGTCGTCCCGACGTCCAGCGAGGTCAGGCGCCATCCCTCGGGCGGTCGGGCCGGCAGGACGCCGATCGGGCCGACCTCGCGCGTCCCGTTCACCGCGGCCGGAACGGCCGCGGCGGGGACCGTGGCGTCGTCCCTGTCGTCCAGCAGCCGGCCGCCGACCGCGACGGCGGCGACGGCGACCACGGCCGCGGCGGCGACGGCGAGCACCCGGCGGCGGCTCGGCCGCGGCGGCGTGAGGTGGATGACCGTCGCGGCCGGCGCATCGGTCCCGCCGCTCGAGCAACGACGGGCCCGGCTCGTCGATGACCAGCTGGTCGGCCTTGGCGGCGAGGGTGCGCGCGATCGTGCGCTCGACGTCGTCGAGCGTCTCCGTGCCGGTCATCGGGAGACCTCCGAGCGCAGGTCGGTCAGTGCGCGGTGCAGGCGGGTGCGGACGGTCGTGACGGGGCAGCCCACGAGCTCGGCGATCTCGGCGTGCGGCAGATCCGCCCAGTAGCGCAGGACCACGACGGTGCGCCGATCGGGGCGCAGGCGGCTGATCGCGTCCCACATCGAGTCGATCTCGGGGTCACCGGTCGGCGGCGGCTCGCCGACGGCGGCCAGGGCCCGCCGCTCGGAGGCCCGGCGTCGTTGGGTCCGCAGGGCGCGGTTGACCACCGTGCGCCGCAGGTACCCGCCGGGGTTGTCGACGCTCCCCCATCGCTCGTGCACGGCGAGGAAGGAGTCGTGGACGACGTCTTCGGCCGCCGGCCGCGAGCCCACCAGCAGCCAGGCCAGGCGGACCATGCGGGCGTACGACGCGCGGTAGAGGTCGTCGAAGCTGAGCTCGGCCCCCACCGCCCCCGGTGGTGGGTCGTCGAGGGTCCGGGGCACATCGTCGTGGGGCGCCGCCGCCCGCGTGCGTCTCGCGGTCACACCCTGTTGAGTGCTGAGGACGGCGAAACGTTCCCATCGTGTCGTGCCGGACCCGCCCCGTGCCGCCCGGCCGCGACGTAGAGCGGCGCCGCGGCCACGAGCAGCACCGCCGCGGCCGCCAAGGCCGCCGGGACCCCCGCGCTGCCCGCCAGCGCGCCCAGGCCCGCACCTGCCCCGACCGCGCCGAGGCGCCCCGCCAGGCTGCCCGCCGACAGGACGGTCGTCCGATGGGCGGCGTCGACCAGGCGGTGGACCATGCCGTAGTGCACGACGTTGGCCGCGCCGTGCACGAGGTAGAAGGCGAGGTACCCCGTGACCAGCCCCGAGGCCCCGCCGACGACGGCCATGACCGCGACGGCCGCCCCCTGCGCCACGCGCAGCCACACGGCGATCGCCACGGGGTGATCGGCGGCGGCGCCCGCCGTCCGGGCGACCGCCGCCGACCCGGCGGCCGATGCGAGCCACCCGGTCGCGGACGCCAGGCCGAACACGAGCACGCCCTCGCTCGCCGAGCCGAGCAGGTCGACCAGCCGCGGGCCGGTCAGCATCTCGACGCCCGTGAGCCCGGCTCCCCACAGCACCTCGACCGCGACGAGGGCCAGCAGCGCCGGGGTGGCGGCCAGGAGGAGCACGCTGGAGCGCACCACCGCAGGAGCGCCCACCATCCCGGCGGCGAGGCGTCCGGGCCGGGCGCGGCCGGGTTCGTCCAGCAGGCGGTGGATGGCGACGATGTGCACGACCTGCGCCACGACCGCAGCCACATACGGCACGACCAGCGGGTCGAGCCCGGCGAGGCGGGGGCCGGCGACCAGACCCGCGGCGGCCAGCGACCCCGCGGCCAGCGACAGCCCGGTGGCCGTCCCCGCCCGGCCCAGGCCACGCTCGATGTCGGCGTCGGCGTCGAGGGCGAGGGCGCTGTCCACGAACCACGACTCGAGCGGGCCCGACTCGAGCGCCCGGGCGACGCCACGGACCGCGGCAGCGGCGAGGAAGGCCGCCGGCCCGCCCGCCACCGCGGTGACCACCAGGGCAACCAGGTTGAAGACCGCCGCGGCCAGCAGGACGGGCCGGCGACCGATGGCGTCGGCGAGCCCGCCCGTGGGCAGCTCGCACAGCATCACGACCACGCTGGCCGTGGCCGCCACCGCGCCCACCTGCCCGAGGGACAGGCCGCGATCCTGCATCAGGATGACGAGGACGGGCAGGGTCAGCCCCGTCGGGAGCCAGGACAGGGCGGTCAGGGCGACGAACCGGCGGACGAGCCGCTCGGAGGCGGTCACGATCACGCGTCCGCGCCCAGGTCGGGCAGCGCGTACAGCAGCACGCGCACGAGACGGATGTCGTCGTCCGCCGCCGCGTCACCGGCAGCGAGGGCGGCCTCGCGGTGCCGGGCGAACACCTCGTGGACCTCGGACAGCATGGCCCGCACCTGGTCGGGCGTCATGCGCACGAAGAGGTCGCTCTGGTCGGCCGCCGCGATCCAGGCGGGGTCCGCGTGCTCGCGCTGGCTGATCCACTCGTCGATCCATCCCATGGCCTGCCGCGCCAGGTAGCCGCTGAACCACTGCGCCGCGGACCGCTCGTCGGGGTCGTCGAGGAAGAGCTCGGGCTGCCACGAGGTCATCTCCTGCGCGGCCTGCCACCAACGCTCGCGCCCCGTGCCCCGCTCGGGCACCTCGGTCACGAAGCCCGCCCTGGCCAGGCTGCGCAGGTGGTAGCTGGTGGCGCCCGTGCTCTCATCGAGGCGCTCGGCCAGCGTCGTGGCGGTCGCCGGCCCCTCGCGGCGCAGCTCGGAGATGATCCGCATCCGCAGCGGGTGGGCCAGGGCCTTGAGCGCGGGTCCGTCGAGGTGCTTCACGGTCGGGGCCATGCGTCGACCCTAGATGCAAAGACTCTTTGCAACAAGTCTTTGCATCTATTCTTTGCATCGATTCTTTGCACAGCGTCGTGGCGGCCCGCCGGACCTGCGATCCTGGACCGATGACGGAGCGCCGGGTCGACCTCCTCGTCGTGGGTGGCGGGGCGATGGGGCTCGCCACGGCCTGGGCCGCAGCCCCGCGCGCCGAGGTCGTGCTGGTCGAGCGGTTCCCGCCCGGCCACGCCCGCGGCGCGTCGCACGGGGGCGAGCGCATCTGGCGACACGCCTACGCCGACCCCGCCTACGTCGAGATGGCGCTGGCCGCCGAGGAGGGGTGGCGACGGCTCGAGTCCGCCGCGGGCCTGCCCCTGCTGCACCGGGTCGGATGCGTCGAGCACGGCCGCGAGGCCGACCTCGACGCCCTGGCCCGCACGTCGACCGCTCTCGGGGTGGCGACCGAGCGGCTCTCGCCCGCCGAGGCCCACCGCCGTTGGCCCGCCATGGAGTTCACGACCGACGTGCTGGTCCAGCCCGCGGCGGGGTGGGTGCGTGCCGCCGACGGGCTGGCGCTGCTGGCCGCCGAGGCCCGGCGGGCGGGTGCCGACCTGCGCTTCGGCACGCCGGCCACCGTCGAGCTCGACCGCGGTGACCCCGCCCGCGGGGTGCGCGTGACCGTCGGCGACGAGGTCCTCACCGCCCCGGTGGCCGTGGTCACCGCCGGGGCGTGGGCGGCCGACCTCCTCCCCGCCCTCGGCGTCGCCCTCCCCCCGCTGCTCACCACCGAGGAGCACGTGTTCTTCCTGGCCCGCCGCCCCGCCACGCCGCCCCGACGGCGTGCCGAGCTTCATCCACTGGGACGAGGTCAGCCGCTACGGCCTGCCCACCGTCGACGGCACGGTCAAGGTCGGCGAGCACCACACGGGCACGGTCACCACCGGCGACACCCGCACCGGCGCCGCCGACCCCGGCGCGGATCGCCCGCATGGAGGCCTATGCCGAGCGGTGGCTGCCCGGCGTCGTCCCGCAGGTCCTGTCCTCGACGACGTGCCTCTACACCACCACGCCCACCCAGGACTTCGTGCTGGACCGCTCCGGTCCCGTGGTCGTGGGCGCCGGGTTCTCCGGGCACGGCTTCAAGTTCGTGCCCGAGGTCGGCCGCAGGCTGGCCGCGCTGGCGCTCGACGGCGCCACCAGCGGCCCGCCGTTCTCCCTCACCGCCCACGCGGCGCGCCGATGAGTCCCGGCCGCCCCGCCCGTCGACCCCTCGCCCGCCCCCACCGGAGCGACCGCCCCGAGACCGGAGGACCATGAGACCTCGCGCCTGGGATCCCGACCGCCTGCACCGCCTCGACGACGTCCTTGCGGGCCACGTCGAACGAGGAGAGATCGCCGGCATGACGTGGCTCGTGGCCCGCGGCGGCGACGTCCACACCGGCTCGGCCGGCCCGGTGGACCGCACGACGATCTACCGCATCTCCTCGACGACCAAGCCGATCACGGCGGTCGCGGCCCTCGCCCTGGTGGAGGAGTGCCGGCTGCGCCTCGACGACCCCGTCGACGACCTCCTTCCCGAGCTGGCCGACCGGCAGGTCCTGGCCTCTCCCGAGGCGGCGCTCGACGACACGGTGCCCGCCGAGCGGCCGATCACGGTGCACGACCTGCTGACCTTCCGGTCGGGTCTGGGCTACGACTTCGCCGCGCCCGGCGCGCAACCGGTCACCGAGGCCCTGGCCGACCGCGGCCTTCCGCCCGGCCCCCCGGCCCCGCAACAGCCTCCGGCACCCGACGAGTGGATGCGGATCGTCGGCTCGGTGCCGCTCGCCCACCAGCCGGGCACCCGCTGGCTCTACCACACCAGCGCCGACATCCTCGGCGTACTGGTCAGCCGGGCGGCGGGCCGGCCGTTGGGCGACGTGCTGGCCGAGCGGGTCCTCGGTCCGCTGGGCATGGACGACACCGCCTTCGTCGTGCCCGAGGCCGAGCGCCACCGCCTCGGGGCCGTGTACGCCCACGACCCGGGCACCGGCGAGCGGAGCGTGTACGACCCGCCCGACGGCCAGTGGGCCACGCCCCCGGCCTTCCCCAGCGGGGGCGGGGGTCTGGTGTCGACCGTCGACGACCTGGCGGCCTTCGCGGGGATGCTGCTGGCCGGCGGCGTCCACCGCGGGCGACGCCTGCTGTCCCGCCCCACGGTCGAGGCGATGACGACCAACCAGCTCACCGCGGCCCAGCTCGAGGCGGCGGCCCCCTCCCCCGACGGGACGCTCGGGTGGGGCCTCGGCCTCGGCGTGCACGTCCGCCGCACCGGCACCACGCTGGCCCCCGGGAGCTACGGGTGGGACGGCGGCCTCGGCTCGGTGTGGGCCAACGACCCGACCGAAGACCTGGTCGGCGTGCTGCTCACCGACACGATGTGGAGCTCGCCCGAGCCGCCGGCGGTGGCCCGCGACTTCTGGACCGCCACCTACGCCGCCTTCGCCGATTGACAGCCCCGACCTGCCGGTGTGCCCGGCCACCGCCCCGCGGCCCGGGACGCCCGGCCGGGCGACCGCCGGGGCGCGCTGACCGCCCGGGACCCGAGGGCTACGGTCGGGCGACGTGACGGCCGACCGACGAGACGGCCTGGCCGCACCGTGACCAGGCGGACGATACGGGCGGCGGCGGCGGTCGCACTCGCCCTGGTGGCGGCGTGCGGCGGCTCCGGCGACGACGGCGAGGCCGCGCCGCCGACGACGCCGCGCCGCCCGACGACGCCGCGGCCGCCGAGGACACCACGACCGGCGGCTGCCCCGCTCCCGCCGACCCCGCCCCGGTGCAGGGCGCCGCGGCGACCCTCCAGTCCATCGGCGAGGCCGACGGCATCAGCGTGAGCGCCGCCGTGTACCCGTTGCCCGAGGGCGAGGGCGATCCGTGGTCACAGTGGGGCCAGGGCGTCGTGCTGCCCGACGGGCGGTTCGTGTCCGCCCTCGGCGATCACCTCGGCCGCGACGGGAACTCGTGGTTCTACGAGTTCGACCCCGCGACCGACACGCTCACCCGCACCGCCGACGTCTCGGCCGCCCTGGACCACGAGCCCGGCGACTGGGGATACGGCAAGGTGCACGCGCCGATGGTGCTCGGCCCCTGCGACGAGGTCATCGCCGCCACCTACTGGGGCACCCGCACCGACCTCGAGATCGGCGGCTCCTACCAGGGCGACCACCTGCTCCGTTACGACCCGGCGACGCACCAGCTCAGCTCGCTCGGGGTCCCTGTGGCCGGGTTCGGCATCCCGTCGATCGCCATCTCCCCCGATCGCAAGTGGATCTTCGGCGAGGCGGTCGACCCGTCCACCCCCACCGAGGCCGACGCCGGTGCGTTCTTCGTGGCCGACTCGACCACGGGCGAGGTGACGTTCCGGGACGACAGCCCCGACCACACCGGCTTCCGCACCGTCCTGGTCACGGGCGAGGGCGAGGCCCTCTACGCGGCGCAGGGCGGATCCCTGTTCGGGTACACCCCCGGGGCCGACGCCCCGCGGCGGCTCGAGGGGGTGCTGCCCGGCGCCTGGATGCGGACGTCGAGCCCGAGGGCGCCCGACGGCACCGCGTACGGCATCACCGTCGAGCCCGACGCCCTGTTCCGGGTCGCGCCCGACGGCGCGGTCAGCGAGATGGGCCCGGTCGAGGGGTACACCGCGTCGCTGGCGCTGTCCCCCGACGGCCGCACGCTCTACTACGTGCCCGGCGCCCACGGCGACGCCTACGAGGCGGGTGCGCCCCTGATCGCGGTCGACACCGCCACCGGCGAGCACCGGACGGTGGTCGAGATGCAGGACATGGTGGCGTCCGCCCTCGACCTGCGGTTCGGCGGCACCTACGACGTGGTCGTGGACCCGGGCGGCAAGCGCGTCTACATCGGCGCCAACGCCGGCCCGGCGAACCCCGCCGGAGAGGACGACGACACGTTCGGCACGATCGTCCTGATCGTCGTCGACCTGCCGTGACCCGCGGCCGCCGCGTCCGGCCCGCCCTCGCGGTCCTCCTGGCGGTCGCGCTCGCCGCGGCCTGCGGCGGGGGCGGAGACGACGACACCGCGCCCGACGAGGGCACCGGCGACGGGAACGACCAGGACGCGGAGACGACCACCACGTCGTCCGCCGCCCCCGAGGCGTCCCCGGCCGGTGTGTGCTGGACGGCTCCCGCCGCGGGCGGTTCGGGGGTGGCGTGGACCGACGTGACCGAGGCCTCGGGCCTCGTCGAACCGCTCACCGGAATGCACGGCCATGCGGTGGCGGCTGCCGACGTCGACGGGGACGGGTGGACCGACCTGTTCGTCGGCGGGTTCGCCGACCGCCCGGCCGAGGACTACCGCGAGCGCGGTGCCGACGGCCCGGCCCCCGACCAGCTGCTGCGCGGCGGCCCGTCGGGGTTCACGGTCGATCCCGCGTTCCCCGGCGAGCAGGCCCGCACCAGCGGAGCGACGTTCGCCGACCTCGACGCCGACGGCGACCTCGACCTGGTGGTCGTGCGCAACCCGCGTCCCGAGGGCGAGATCGCAGCCCGCCCGACGACCGTCTACGCCAACGACGAGGGCGCCTGGGTGGTGGCGACCACGCTGCTGCCCGACACCGCGGGACGCTCGGTCGCGGCGATGGACGTCGACCGTGACGGGCTGCTCGACCTGGCGATCGCGGGCGACCGCTACGGCGACGGGCCGACGCGGCTCCTGCGCAACACGGGCGGGCTGGCGTTCGAGGACGCGTCCGGTGCGTGGGGCGTCCCCGACGACCTGTACGGCCTGGCGCTGGCGCCGGTCGACCTCGACGGCGACGGTTGGCTGGACCTCGTCGTCAGCGGCGACCCACGAGTGCTGCGAGGAGGGCCCGACGGCTTCTCGGTGGTCGACCAGCCCGTGCTGGCCTGGGAGACGCACGGCGACGAGGACGACCCCGCCGGGATCGCGGTCGGCGACCTCGACGGCGACGGCCAACCCGACCTGGCCGTCGGCCAGCACTTCAACTCGACCGTGGACGGCGGACAGCGCGTGCCCGTGCGACTGTTCCTCAACCGCTCGACCCCTGGTTCCGTCGACCTGGTCGACGTCACGGGGCCGGCCGGCTCGCCCGGCCTGTGGACCAAGGCACCTCACGTCGCCGTCGCCGATGTCGACGCCGACGGCCGGGCCGACGTCGTCACCTCGGCCGTGGCGTCCGACGGCACCCCGGTCGTCCTCCACAACGAGGGGGTGACCGACGGCGTGCCGCGGTTCTCGGTGGTCGGCGAGCCGGGCGACGGTCGCTACTGGATCAGCGGCGTCGTCGAGGACCTCGACCACGACGGAAGGGTCGACGCGTTCATGCTCGAGTGGGAGCCTGCCCTTCCCTCGGTGCTGTTCCGCAACACGGGGGGCGGCGGTCCGTGGGTGTCGGTCGACGCCTCTGCCCTGGAGGCGGCGGCGACGGGCGCCCGCGTCGAGGCCGTCGTCGACGGCGCCGCCGTCGCCACCGGCTGGGTGGCCAGCACGACCGGCTACGCGGCCGGGTCGTCGCCGATCGTCCACCTGGGCGTGGGCGGCGCCGACCCGGTCCCGGCCGAGGTCACGGTCGTCGTCACGCCTCCGGCGGGCGACCCGCAGACCGTGACCGTGCCCCTCGACAGCCGCGCGACACTCGGTTCGTGCTGATCAGCGGGCGGCGGAGCGCGAGGAGGGCTGTCACCACCTCGGGTGGCGTTGCTATCCTCCTCGACGGCGGAAGACACGATCGTGCTCACGCGGGCACACCCAGGATGGGCGATCAATGGCATGGCGGAGGTGAGGGCGAGTGAGCGTCGTTCATGACGGCTCCGGCTCGACCCGGCGGCTGGCGGACGGTTCCACCGAGGAAGCGGGCTGGCTCGAGGTCGACGGCGAGCGGGTGTTCCAGGTCACGCGGGTTCCCGCGGGCGAGGTGACCGCATGGCTGCTGCTCTGCAGCGCCATCGGGGGCGAGCACGACGGCGGCTACCGGCGCCAGACGATGCTGGCCCGCCAGCTCAGCGCCCACGGGGTCGCGACGCGGCGCTTCCACTACCGGGGCACGGCCAACAGCCACATCCACACGACCACCGTGCGTGACACCATGATCGCGGATGCGATCGCGGCCGGGCGAGACCTGGCCGGGCGCTTCCCCGACGCCACCGGCGTCGTGCTGGGCGAGCGGGTCGGTGCGCTCGTCGCCGCCGAGGCCGCCATCGCCCTCGGGGCCCGCGACCTGGTGCTGTGGCAGCCCGTCTGCGACATCGAGGCCTACCGGCGCGAGCTCGGCCGGGCCGCCAAGCTGCAGAAGGTCACCAGCGGCATCGAGGCCGCCGGCGACGCCGGCGCCGCGGACTTCAACGCCACCTACGACGAGGGCGAGGGCGACCTCATCGGCTTCACGGCCTCGCGTGCGCTCATCGAGAGCTTCGAGGGGCACCCGCTCGCCGACTCGCACCCGGGTCCCGACTGCGCGGTCCACCTCGTGCAGTTCGGGCGCAAGCGCCTCGATCCCAAGTTCGAGAAGCTCCTCGCCGCCTGGGAGCGGGCCGGCAGCGACGTCGAGTCGCACCTGCTGATCGAGCCCGAGCTGTGGTGGTTCGCCCCTGGCCCGTGGAAGCGCGGCGAGGAGCTGCGGCCGGTCACGGTGGAGGCCCTGTCGGTCACCGTGCCGATGGTCCAGCGCATCGCCACCCGGAAGGCGGTGACGTCGTGAGCGCGGGCACGGTCCCGGTCGCCGACGAGGCCGCCCGCTGGTTCGAGGCCGGCGACGAGACGATCCTCGGCGTCGTGACCCGGCCCACGGTTGCTCCCCGCGGCGTGGGCGTCATCTTCCTCAACGGCGGTCACGGCGGCAGCTCGTCGGGCAAGAACCGCATCTACACCCGCATGGCCGCCGACCTGGCCGACCGTGGCTTCCACAGCGTCCGGCTCGAGTGGCACGGCATCGGCGACAGCACCGGCGCGGTCGACGAGTACATCATGGACGAGCCGTTCCTCGACGAGGCCTTCGGCGCCGCCCAGCTGCTGCGCGACGAGGGCTGCGAGCGCATCGCCATCTTCGGCGAGTGCTTCGGCGCCCGCACCGCGGTGGTGGCGGCCGCGGACATGCCCGACCTCGCGGCGATGTACCTGGTCACGCTGGTGCTGCGCGACGGCGCCGTGTCCGAGCAGAACCCGCAGCGGCTGGTCGACGACCTTCCCACCAGCGAGTTCGTCAAGCGCCTCGGCAAGCTGCGCCACATCGGCGACCCCAAGCGCCGCCGCCTCTACATCGACGCGGTCAAGAACAAGGCGCGCCAGCTGACCCAGAGGGCCCGCTACCGCCGCGAGGGCAACACCAACCTGGCGCCCTGGGTCGGCCGCCAGGTCGTCGCCGGGCTCGAAGGCCTCGGCTCCCGGGGCGTCCCGGTGCACCTCGTCTACGGCGACAGCTACTGGGACCCGCACCGCTACGACTTCGAGGCGGTCGCCGACGACCTCAAGCCGCTGCGCTACGAGACGACGACATGGCAGGTCCTGCCCGAGATGATCGCGGGCTACCGCACGCTCCCGGTGCAGGACCACCTCGTCCCGCTCGTGGGCGAGTGGTTCGACCGGACGCTGCCGGCCGGCTGACCGTGGAGGCGCGCCTGCTCCACGACCTGGTGGGGGCCTCGGCCCGGCGCGATCCCGACGCGGTGGCGGTCGTCGACGGCGACCGCACGCTCACCTACGGCGAGCTCGACGCCGCGTCCGGTCGGCTGTCCGGCCTGCTCGTGGCCGCCGGCGTGCGGCGGGGCGACCGCGTGGGGGTCCACGCCGAGAAGTCGCTCGAGGCCGTCGTGGCCCTGTACGGCGCGATGAAGGCCGGGGCGGCCTACGTCCCGCTCGACCCCGCCGCCCCGGTGGCGCGGATCGGGTTCATCGCCGCCGACTGCGGCATCCGGGTGCTGTGCAGCCCCTCGTCGCTCGCCGCGACCTGGGGCGGGCTGGTCCAGGCCGGCGCCCCGCTGGACCACGTGGTGGCGCTCGACGTCACGTCCGATCCGGACGGCGAGGTCGGCGGCGACACCGACGTGGTCACCGGGCGCCGGCCCGAGGTGCCCGCGGGCGTCGCGCTGCACACGGGGGCCGACCTGGCGGGGCACGAGCCCGTCACCGCCACCCGCACGATCGACGACGACCTCGCCTACATCCTCTACACGTCGGGGTCGACGGGCTCGCCCAAGGGCGTCATGGTGTCGCACCGCAACGCCATGGCGTTCGCCGCCTGGGCGGCCGGCGAGTTCGCGCTCACCGCCGACGACCGGGTGGCCCAGCTCGCCCCGCTGATCTTCGACCTGTCGACGTTCGACCTGTTCGCCTCGGCCTTCGCGGGGGCCGCGATCCACCTCGTCGGCCGCAAGGCCGCCATGTTCCCGGCCCAGCTCCGGGCGTTCGTCGACGACCGGCGCATCACCGTGATCTACGCGGTGCCGTCGCTGCTGACGATGCTGGTCGAGCGGGGCAAGCTGGGCGACGGGGCGCTGCCGTCGCTGCGGCTCGTGCTGTTCGCCGGCGAGGTGTTCCCCACCCGCCACCTGGCCCACCTCATGCGGCTCGTGCCCGGCGCCGAGTACGCCAACCTGTACGGCCCCACCGAGACCAACGTGTGCACGTTCCACCGGGTCACGACGGTGCCGGCCGACGACGATCCGCCCGCGTCGATCGGGGTCGCCATCGCCGGCGACGAGGCCATCGTGGTCGGCGACGACGGCCGGGTGGTCACCGCCGGCGAGCCCGGCGAGCTCTACATCCGGGGCGCCACCGTGATGCAGGGCTACTGGGGCGATCCCGAGCGCTCGGCCCGCACGCTCGTGGCCCCGCCCGGCGTGTCCGGTCCCCGCGAGCCCGCGTACCGCACGGGCGACCTGGTGCGGGAGGAGGCCGACGGCACGCTCACCTTCCTCGGCCGCCGCGACAACCAGATCAAGCGTCGGGGCTACCGCATCGAGCTGGGCGACATCGAGGCGACGATCCTCCAGCACCCCGACGTGGTCGAGTGCGCGGTCAGCGCCGTGCCCGACGACGCCGCCGGCAGCCTGCTCGTGGCCCACGTGTCCGCCAAGGACGGCGTGGCCCCGCGCGACATCACGCGGTTCTGCGCCGACCGCATCCCCAGGTACATGGTCCCCGATCGGGTCGACCTGCTGGACGACCTGCCCAAGACCGCGACGGCGAAGATCGATCGGGCCGGCCTGGCCCGACGCGCCGCAGAGACCGCAGGAGACTGAGCCCGTGTCGACCACCGACATGACCACCAAGGACCACGTCCGCCAGTTCGTGCTCGACGAGCTCGAGTACGTGGGCGAGCCCGAGGACCTGACCGACGACTTCGAGCTGCTCGAGGAGGGCGTGCTCGACTCGCTCGGCATCATGGCGCTGGTCGAGTACCTCGAGGGCGCGTTCGACATCGTCATCGACGAGGACGACATCGTCGCCGAGCGCTTCGAGACGATCGCCTCGATCGCCGCCCTGGCCGACACCAAGCTCGCCGGCTGAGCCCCCGGAGGTTTTCCACAGCTGTTTCGGGGGTCCTGACCCCCGAAACAGCTGTGGAAATCGCGTCAGGCGCCCGTCGGGGCCCGCCACTTCAGCTTGGCGCGCTGGGGCTCCTCGATGGGGAGGATCTCCTGCGGGCGCGCCTCGAGGGCCTCGGCGGCCTGCGCCAGGTTGCGCTGCAGGCGCCGCAGGCCGTCGGGCTCGAGCGAGGCGGCGTGGTCGGTGCCCTTCCAGGTCCGGTCGAGCGTGAAGTGCCGCTCGATGTACGTGGCGCCGAGCGTGAACGCGACGGTGTCGAGGCTGATGCCGTTGTGGTGACCCGAGTAGCCGATGGCGTGGACCTCGTCGCCGTAGGCCTCGATCAGCCGGGGGATCTCGAGCAGGCACGCCTCGGACGCCTGGATCGGGTAGCCCGACGTGCAGGCGTAGAGCACGACGTCGCCCGCTCGGCCATGGCCGCGGAACAGCTCCATCATCTGCTCCTCCTCGGCCCGGGTGGTCATGCCGAGGCTGACGTGGATCTGCCCGCCGAACCCGGTGCACAGCTCGGTGAGCAGCTGGAGGTTCGTGTTCGTGGCCGACGGCACCTTGAGGTACGCCGGCTCGAGCGTGGCGATCTCGCGCAGGCTGGGCACGTCCCACACCGACGTGGCGTAGGTCATGCCGCGCTCGTCGCAGTGGTCCTTGAGCTTGCGGTGCTCCTCGAGCGAGAACTCGAGGTACTCGCGGTGCGCGCCGTAGGTGTCGCCGAACGAGTTCGTCGGCACCGGGTGCGGCGCGTCGAACTGGTCGGGCGGCAGCAGGTCGCGGTTCGACCGCTTCTGGAACTTCACGTTCTGCACCTCGCAGAACGATCCGGCCACCTCGATGAACCGCTTGGCGATCTCGAGGTCGCCCATGTGGTTGCAGCCGATCTCGGCGATCAGCGTGGGAGCCTGCATGCGCCCTCCTCTGGTCTGGTGGTGCGGAGCGGAACCGTCGACGCGCTCACCACGCCGTCCATCCGCCGTCGACGATCAGGTTCGCCCCGGTCATGTACGACGACGCATCCGAGCACAGGAAGGCGATCGCCCCCCTGTACTCGTCGGGCTGCGCCATGCGCCCGAGGATCGTCCGCGACGAATAGGCCGCCACGAACTCGTCGTCGTGCTCGTTGAACGCCCCGCCGGGGGTGAGGGCGTTGACGCGGATCTCGGTGCCCGCGTAGTGGGCGGCGAGCGCCCGCGTGAGGCCGAGCATGCCGGCCTTCGTCACCGAGTAGTCGAGCGGCTTGAACGAGCGTGTGCCGTCGGCCCGTTGGTACAGCCGCTGGTCGGGACCGGCCAGGCCGTAGGTCGACGAGATGTTGACGATGGCGCCGCGCCCACCGTCGCCCTGGGCCTCCATGACCCGGCACACGGCCCGGGTGACGAGGAACGTGCCGGTCAGGTTCACGTCCATGCTGCGCCGCCAGGCGGCGAGCGGGTAGTCGGCGAACCCGGCGTCGGCCAGGGTCGAGGACTCGGCGTCGGCCTTGGGATCGACCGCCGCGCTGTTCACCAGCACGTCGATCGCCCCGCCGGCGGCGACGGCGCCGACGGCCCGGGCGACGTCGCCCTCGTCGGTGATGTCGCAGGCGAGGGCCCCTGCGCCGCCGGGACCGGTCAGCTCGCCGGCGGCCTTGGCGGCCGCGTCGGCGTCGCGGTCGAGCAGGTGCACCTCGGCGCCCAGGTCGACCAGGGCTGCGGCGAAACGACGGCCGAGGAGGCCTGCTCCGCCCGTCACGATCGCCCGCCGACCCGTCAGGTCGAACAGCTCCCGAGTGCCCCGCCCGCCGGCCGGACCCCGATGGTCCATGCGCTTCCGCCCTTGCTTGTCCGCCGGACGATGGTAGTGGCCCGCCCGCGGCCGAGTCACGCGCGGCGGCCCGGTCTGGGCCATCGCCTCGCGTCCCGGAGCGAGGCGACGGTCAATACACCGTGACCACCTCGTCGACCGTCATCGACCGCTCGATGGCTTCGACGAGGCTGACGGCTCGAGTGCCGTCGCGGAGAGGGGTCCGGGGTGCCGAGCCGGTGCGCACGGCGGCGAGGACGTCCTGCCACTGAGCCGTGAACATCGCGGTCCGGTCGTACGGCCAGGTCCGCTCGATCGGCTCGGCCCCCGGCGCGAACGGCGTGTGGACGAGGCGGCCGGCGTAGTGGTCCCAGTCGACCCGGCCCTCGCTGCCCACCACCGCCATCGACACGTGCTTCGGCCGCTGGCGGAAGTCCAGGTGGCCGTGCACCGGGGTGCCGTCGGCCGTCCGGAACAGGTAGCTGACCGTGTCCTCCACGTCGACCTCGAGGTCGGTGCGGTGCCCACCCGAGGCGAACACCCTGGTCAGCGGGCCGACGATCCAATCGAGGGCGTCGATGTGGTGGATCTGCGTGCGCAGCACCCCGCCGCCCAGGGCGCGTCGGGCCGCATAGCCCACCCGGTAGTCCTCGTCGGGGTGGTAGTCGGCCAGGTGCTCGCCCTGGTGGGCCTCGACCGTGAGGATCGTCCCCAGGTCGCCGGCGGCGACCATCTCGCGGAGCACGACGAGGCCGGGGTCGAAGCGGAACTGGTGCGCGGCGGCCGCGACCAGGCCCCGGTCCATGGCTGCGTCGGCGACGGCGTCGAGCCCGGCCGAGGAGTCGCCGACCGGCTTCTCGACGAGCACGTGGCACCCCGCGGCCACCGCCGCCGCGGCCTGGTGGCGGTGGAGGGACGTCGGGGTGGCGACCACGACGAGGCCCGCGTCGCCGAGGGCCTGGTCGAGCCGGTGGGCCACCGGGACGTCGACCCCCTCCACGGTGAGATCGGCGCGCCGCCCGTGCTCGGACACCGCCACGAGCTCGGTCTCCCCGAGCGCCAGCAGGGTGGCGATGTGCCGCCGCCCGATCGACCCGGTCCCGACGACCGCGATCCGCATGGTCATTCCGCCGGCAGGCCGGCCAGCCCGTAGCGGCGGCAGCGGTCTTCGGCCAGGGCCAGCGACAGCGGGTCGTCGATGTCGACGGCCAGGTCGGCGTCGATGACCAGCGGAAGGATGCGACGCCCGGTCATCGACCCGAGGTCGAGGACCGTGCCGGCCCGCATCACGTCGAGCGTGCCGGTCTGCCAGTACGCCGCCGGCAGGGCCTGGCGGGGCTGGTTGTACTGCTCGTGGATGTCGGTCTCGACGAGGGGCTCCAGCACGCCGTCGACGATCCGCCACATCTTGAACGGGTTGTTGGCCGGCGGCGTCACCGCCCGCAGCGAGTCGGCGGCGGGGTCGGCGGCCAGCGTGCGCACCCCCTCGTCGACCAGGCCGGGGGGCCGCAGGGGCGACGTGGGCCGCAGGTGGACGACCAGGTCGGGCGCGTAGCCCTCGGACGCGGCGAGCGTGCGCAGCGCGTGCTCGAACACCGGCAGGTCGAGCACGGTGTCCCCCGCGAGCTCCGCGGGTCGCAGGAACGGGACCTCGGCCCCGGCTGTCGCGGCGGCGTCGGCGATCTCGCTGTCGTCGGTGCTCACGATCGTGCGGGTGACGGTCTCGGCGTCGAGCGCCGCCCGCACGGACCACCACAGCAGCGGCCGGCCGAGCAGCGTCACCAGGTTCTTGCGCGGGATGCCCTTGGACCCACCCCGCGCCGGGACGATGGCGAGGACCTCCACGTCAGCCGTCCTCCAGGTCGGAAGCCCGCACCGCGAGCAGGGTCGACGCCAGCTCGCGCAGCACTCCCCGCCCACCCGCCGTCGCGGTGACGAGCCGAGCGTCGCCGACCACGTCGGGGTGGGCGTCGGCCGGCACGACCGGCCACCCGACGGCCCGCAGCGCCCCGAGGTCGTTGACGTCGTTGCCCACGTACATGACCCGCGCCGGGTCGAGGTCGCGGTCGCGCAGCAGATCGCGCATCGCCACCCCCTTGTCGGCGCAGCCCTGCACGACCTCGACGCCCAGCTTGGCGCCCCGCACCGCCACCACCCGGTTGGTCTCGGTGGACAGGATCATCAGCGACAGGCCGGCGGCCCTGAGCAGGTCGCAGCCGATGCCGTCGGCGCGGGTGCACACCACCGACTCGTGCCCGTCGTCGGACACCAGCACCCGGTTGTCGGTGAGCACGCCGTCGAAGTCCGTCACCAGCAGGTCGATGTCGGCCAGGCGGGGGATCACGTCACCCATCCTGCCCCGCGCCGTCCTGGGGAGCCGGGACGCCGGCGACGGTGGCGCCGCGCCGGTGCACGTCGGTCTGCACGTCGATCTCGACCCGGCCGACCCGACCCGCCACCAGCACCACGCCGTCGGGACCGAGCGTGGACAGCGCCGCCGTGACGGTCGAGGACGTCGGGTCGACGTCGACCACCACCGCCGCCTCGCCCCCGTCGCGCTCGGCGTCGCCGACCACGTCGGTCAGGAGCGCCTGGACCGCCTCGGCCAGCGCACCGTCGCCCTGGACCCGCACCCGGCCGGCCCCCGGCGAGCCCCCGGTCTGCGACACGGCGGCCGCCCGGGCCGCCCGGGCGATGGCCGCCGCGTCGGCCGACCAGCCGCCGACGACCGGTTCGTCGGCGCCGCGCCGCGCGGGCGCGGTCGGGTGGTGGGTCGTGGCGCGGTCGCCGGGGCCCGTGCGTTCGCCGGGTGGGAGCGGCGGGTCGAGGCCCCGGCGGAACGGGTTCGGGAGGTCGAGGCCGCCCGCCCGGGCCCGGAGGTCGGGCGCCAGCCGCCACCACTCGATCACGGGGACCACCTGCGACCGGTCGGACCCGACCCGGTCGAGCAGGTCGGCGGCACCGGCCGGATCGGCGTGGAAGGTGACCAGGTCGTCGACCCGCACCGCCCCCGTCGCCACCCGGTCGAGGAACCGCTGCGCCGCCGAACGGCGGTCGAGCCCGGCCGTGCCGCCGGGAGCGTCGAGCAGGCCGGCGTGGGCACCGACCACCCGCAGCGCGCGGGAGGCGACGAGGTCGAGGGGGACGGCCACCGCCTCGGCCCGGGTGGTGCCGAGCACGACCACGGTCCCGCCGCGAGCGGCGGCCCGCACCGCGAGGTCGAGCCCGGCGGCCGCCCCCGTCGCCTCGACGACCGCGTCGGCCGCCAGACGGTCGACCGCCGCCGGGGGAGCCGACACGGCGCCGGGGTCCCCCGCGACCACGCCGTCCTTGGCCGTCGAGGCGGCGACGACGGTGCAGGGCTTGGCCCCCTCGGCCGCTCCGATGCGCTGGGCGAGCAGTCCGATGGCCCCGGCGCCCACGACCGCCAGCGAGCGCCCGGTGACGTCGCCCGCCCGGGCCACGCCGAGCTCGGCGATGGCGCCCAGCGTCACCAGCGCGGCGGAGGCGAGATCGGCACGCTCGGCCAGCACGTGCACCTGCGACCGGTCGACCGTGACGAGCGACTGGTGCGGCGCACCCCACACGGCCACCGGGGTGCCCGGCTCGATGTCGTAGACGCCCGGCCCGACGGCGTGGACGGTGCCGGACAGCGAGTATCCGGGCTGGTGGGGGTACCGGACCGCCGCGCCGGGCAGGCTCATCCACCGGGCGCGCTCGGTGCCGAGGCTCACCGCGCTGACGTCGACGAGGACCGACACCTGGCCCTGCCCGGGGGCCGGCACCTCGACGGGCACCACCTCGGCCCGACCTCGGCCGGTCCACACGATCGCCGTGCCCGTCGAGGCCGCGGGTCGAGGTCGGCGCGCCCGCCGCCGGGCCGCCAGCCACCGCTTGGCCTCGGCCGTGCCGGCCGGGGTCGGCTCGGGCCGGGTGGCGGGCACCTCGTCCGAGGTGGACGCCGCAGCGTCGCGGTCCGCGACGGCCGGCCGCACCGAGAGCGGGGCGGCGGCACGGGCCGCGACGGCGTCGGCCACGTGCAGCGCGGTGGCGGCGATGGTGAAGACCGGGTTGGCGTAGCCGCTGGTGGGGAACAGCGACGCCCCGACCACGAACAGCCCGGGCACGTCGTGCACCTCGCCACTCGGGTCGGTGACCGACGTGCGGGGGTCGGTGCCCATGCGCGTGGTTCCGGCGTGGTGGGAGGCGTCGGACAGGTCGTCCCACGTGGGGCTGCCGTCGTCGAGGTCGGCCTGCAGCTCGCCGAGCCCCTGGCGGCGGAAGGCCCGGACCAGGGCCTCGTGCAGCACGCGCACCGACCGGCGATCGAGGTCGGACAGGTTCCAGTCGACGGCGGCGAGCGGCCGGCCCAGCGGGTCGCGCCGGTCGGACAGCCGCACCCGGCTCGCCCGGCGGGGCTCCTGCTCGAGGAAGCTGCGCACGCGCACGACGTCGATCGGCCCCTCGTTCCGCAGCCGGAACCGGGCGAGGCGGGCCAGGGCGGGGGCATCCGCGGCCAGATCCGTGAGGTCGTGCGGGTCGAGGCCGCGCACACGCCCGCGGACCGCGCGCTTGAGCGCGGCGATCCCGTCGGGAACGTGGTCGAGGACCGTGGGCTCGAGGCGCACGTAGCTGTTGAGCACCTGCTCACGGCGCTGGGCGGCGTCGGTCAGCCCGATCCCCCACCGGGTCCGGCCGTGGGCGGTGGCGCGGGATGGCCAGTAGCCCGAGGCCGGCAGGCGCGGAGCGGCGGGGTCGACGGCGAGGAGGCCCGTGAAGCCCTTGGGGTGGTCCTGGAAGTAGCGCCCCACCGCGTCGTGGGAGTTGCCGAGGCCGGTGGGCCGGCGGTCACGGCTGGCGAGCAGCAGCCGGGCGTTCTCGATGGCGCCGCAGCCGAGCACGACGACGGGTGCCCGCACCACGAACGCGCCGGCCGTTGACGGTGGTCACGTCGACCCCCTCGACGCGGGCGCCGAGAGGGTCGAGCCGCACCTCGGTGACGTTGGCCAGCGTGATGACGTCGACCCCGTCGCCCGGGCGCAGCCGGGCGCGCAGCAGGTGCCCGAAGCGCAGCGGCTCGGCGTCCTCGTGGAACACGAGGGTCCGCAGGTCGCCGTCGTCGAAGCGCACCCCGTCGTCGGGCGTGGCCGCGGGGGCGTCGTAGGTCGCCGGGGGCGGCCGGTCGAGCAGCGCGGCCGCCCGCTCGTAGCACTGTCGCAGCCGGGCGGATGCGAGCGGCCAGCCCGAGTCGGGCACCCACGGCCGGGCCTCGAGGTCGATGGCGTCGAGCGTGGTCTTGCCGCCGGTCCAGGCGTTGGTGGTGCCGCCGAGCCACCGCTCGCGACTGGCCTGCTCGACCTCGCGCTCGGTGCTCTCGACCATGGTGAACCGCCGCGCTCACGGCGTCGGGTGCCGAGCCCCCGCCCTCGAGCACCGCGATCCGCAGATCCCGGCCGGCGAGCGCCAACGCCGCGGTGGCGCCGGCGGCGCCGGTGCCGACGATGCACACGTCGTAGTCGAGCACGGCACCGTCGGGGAACCGCCGGGCGTCGTGCACGGGCAACGGGCCCGACGGCCACTCGCCGTCGGTGAGCGCGCGCCAGCGTGCGCTGGCACGGCCGACACGCCGGGGTTCCGCTGTAGGGCCCATGGCACCTCCGTCCCGCCGATCGTGTGCCGGCCGGCGATGGTAGCAATCACGACCGAGATGACCCCCGCCTCCGCTCCCGTCGGTCCGCCCGCTGTCGCCGCGCTGCTCGCCAGCCCCCTCGAGGCCCCCGTCGACATCGCCGGGGAGGTCGGATGGATCGGGCTCGCGGCGGCTGCCGCGCTCGCCGTCACCGCGCTCGCGCTGCGCCGGTTCCGCCGTCCGCTGCCGGCGGCGGGACTGGCGATGGCGGGCGCCGGACTGGTGGCCGTGGCCATCGCCGACACCGACGAGGCGGGCGGGACGCTCCACGTGCTCGGCATCGCCGCGGCAGCCGCCGGCGCCTGGGCGGGGCGCATGCTCCGGCTCCCACTGGTCCTGCGGCCGGTGCTGGTGGTGCCCGGCATCGCCGTGACCGTCGAGGCGATGCAGCTGGCCGACCGGTCGACCGTGGTGTGGCCCACCGTGATCGTCGCCTCGGTGCTGGCCGCGCTGGTCGCGGACGCCGACGAGTCGCTGGCCCGGTCCGCCGTCGGTCCGCCCCTCCTGGCCGTGTCGATCTTCGGGATGTACGTCACGATCCCCGAGACCGGCCAGATCCTGCCGGTCCTGGTCGTCGCGGTGCCGGTCGCCCTCGTCGGCGCGCCCCTCTGCCTGGCCCGGTTGGGCGCGGCCGGTTCCGGGGCGATCATCGCGCTCCTGGCGGCGGTCGTCGCCGAGGGGGGTCAGGCCCGGGCGGCGTCGATCGTCGGCGGCCTCGCCACCACGGGCGTGCTCGCCCTCGAACCCGTGGCGCGTCGCCTCGTCCCGCATGCGCCTGCGTGGCCGGCCGACTGGCGATCTCCACGGATCCTGGCCCTGGCCGCACTGCACGTCGTGATCGTGCTCGTCATGTCTCGGGTGGCCGGCCTGCGGGACGACCTCGAGGGCGCCACCGTGATCGCGGTGGTCATCGGGGTGCTCGGCCTGGCCGCGCTGGTCGTGATGCTCCGCGACGTGGAGCGCGCGCCCGGGGACAGATAGCATTCCTCCTCATGCAGGGCGGCACGGCGGCGGGCTCGGTGACTCGGGCGCGCCGACGAACAAGCGGGTGAGATCGACGGTGCGGTGGCTGCTGCTACCGGTCGAGGTGAAGGCGCGCGGCCTCGAGGGCCGCCTGCTCCTCGGCGCGCACGCGGCGACGCGGGGCTGGAAGGTCGTCGTGGGGCGAAAGTCCCGGCTCAACGGCTCGATCCGCGACCTGCCCCGCGGCCTCTACTTCGACAAGAGCATCCAGTCGCTGGCCCTCGGCCAGATGCGGTACATCCGGGCGCTCGGCAACACCTACGCCGCCATCGACGAGGAGGGCCTGGTCCACGAGGGCGGGGCCACCGCGTACGTGAAGAGGCGCTTCACCCACGAGACCCTGGCCGAGACCCGTGCGTTCTGCTGCTGGGGTGACGCTCAGGCCGAGGTCGTGCGGGCGGCCGAGCCCGACCTCGCCGGCCGGGTCGCCGTCACCGGCAACCCTCGGGTCGACCTGTGGCGACCCGAGATGCACGGCCTGCACCGCCGGCCCGTCGACCAGATCCGGGCCGACGTCGGACGGTTCGTGCTGGTGCCGTCGAACTTCGCCAACGTCATCGGGGCCGACGGTCCCGGGCGCACCGCACGCTTCGGCGAGATCACCGGCCACTACAGCGATCCGGCCGAGCGCGAGCGCTTCGCCCGCTACCTCGATCTGCGGGCGGGCATCCTCGATCGCTTCGGAACCGCACTGGTGGCACTGGCCCGATCGCTGCCCGACGGGCACAGTGTGGTCGTGCGGCCCCACCCGTCCGAGGACCACGCCCACTGGGAGAAGCTCGCGGTCGACGAGCCGCGCCTCCTCGTGCGGTTCGAGGGACCGCTCACGCCCTGGCTCCTGGCGGCCGACTGCATCGTGCACAGCAACTGCACGTCGGGGGTCGAAGCGGCCGTGGCGGGCGTCCCCGCCATCGCCTACGCGCCGCTCGACGAGTCCGAGTTCCCGATGCTCCCGAACCAGGTCAGCCAGGTCGTCGAGAGCGACCCGGCCCTGCGCGACGCCGTCGCCGCGGTCCTGGCCGGCCGGCCGGTGGCGCCCGAGAGCGCCCGGACCACCGTCGACCACCACCTCGCCGCGGTGCACGGGCCGCTGGCGGCCGAGCGCATGGTCGCCCTCTTCGACACGCTCCCGGTCCGCGAGGACCGGGGCGACGGCCGCCACGGCCACCGCCGCACCGACGGGGTGCGCACGCTCCCGGGTCGGGCCCGCCGCTGGGCCGAGCGCCGCCGCAGCCGACCGGTCGAGCTGCCGTCGGCCAGCCCCACTCTGGTGAGCCAGAAGTTCCCGCCGACGCCGCTCGCCGAGGTCGCCGACTTCGTGACCCGGCTCGGCGAGGTCGACGACCGCCTCGCCGGCGTGCGAGTGGGCGAGCTGGCGCCCGACCTGTTCCAGCTGGAGACCGCGGGTGCCTGACCCGACCCGCCCGTACGACGACCGCGGCTGGGGCGACCCGCCCGCCGAGCGCGAGCAGCGCCCCTGGTACGACGGTCCCTCGACCGCCGCGCGCCCGCCCGCGGCCGACCCCTGGGATCGTGGCGCCGGCGGGCCCGGGCCGGCGTCGTGGGATGCGTGGCCCCCTCCCGCGCCCCCACAGGGACCCACCGCCCGGCCGCTCGTCGAGGTCGACCACCTCACCAAGATCTACGAGCCGTCGCCGAGCTGGATGAAGCTCCTGCTCAAGTCGTCGATCACCGAGCCCGTGACCGCGGTGGCCGACCTGTCCCTCGAGGTGTGGCCGGGGCAGGTGTTCGCTGTCGTCGGGCCGAACGGTGCGGGGAAGTCGACCCTGTTCCGCGTCCTCACCGGCCTGATCACCCCGACGTCGGGGCGTGTCGCCCTCGCGGGCATCGACGTCATCGGCGACGCCCGCAAGGCCCGCCGGCACATCGGCTTCATGCCGGCCGAGGACCGCAGCCTGAACCTCCGCCACACCTGCTGGCAGAACCTGGCCTTCCACGGCCGCCTGCAGGGCATCCCGTCCAACGAGCTCGGCCCCCGCATCGACGAGGTCCTCGAGACCGTCGGCCTCGGGCACGTGCCCGACCGCACCGGCCACGCCCTGTCCAGCGGCATGCGTGCCCGCCTGCAGCTCGCCCGGGCGCTGCTCCACGAGCCCGACATCCTGGTCCTCGACGAGCCCACCGGCACCATCGACCCGGTCGGCGCCCACGACCTCCTCCAGCTCGTCCAGCGCCTGGCGTCCGAGCGGCAGCTGGCGGTGCTCCTCAGCTCCCACCGGCTCGAGGAGATCGACGCCCTCGAGGACAACGTGCTGTTCATCAACAAGGGCGAGGTGGTGCACACCGGATCGATGGATTCGCTGCGCGACGTGATGGAGCAGCCGATGCTGCGCCTCCGGTTCGACAGCCCCGCCAGCGCCCGCCAGGCGTGCGAACACCTGGTGGTCGGGCGGGAGCTGCAGGTGTCGGTCGACGGCGACGAGGTGCACGTGGCCGGCGACCTGCCGCCGGGCGTCGTGCTCTCGCGCCTCGGGCACCACCTCGCCCGTGTCGAGGCGGTCGACCGCAGCCGCATGCCCCTCCAGGAGCTCATCAGCCGCCTGATGCGCGGCGGGGCGCCGCCGCGGCCCGCCCCGTCGCGGCCCGCGCCGGAGCGGCCGGTCAACGGCGGGTCGCCGCCGTCGGCGTGGCCCCCCGCACCGGGCCCCACCCCGGCCTACGAGCCGGCGCCGGACCGTGGCACTCCGAGCTGGCGGGGTGCGTCGTGGCGGCCGGGTCCGCCAGGTCCCGCCGAGGGCCGGGCGGACGCGCGCGACCAACGGGGCGAACCACGGGGCGGCCGGCTACGGCTGGCCCGCCAACGGGTCGTCCGCCAACGGCGCCTCGGGCAACGGGACCAACGGGAACGGGAGCCGACCCTGGTGAGCACCACGGCCGCCCACCTCGCCCCCCGGTCGCGCTCGGGCCTCGGCCTCGTCGCCCGGGCCCGCCGAGCCTGGCAGGTCACGTCGGCCTTCACCTGGCTGGGCTACACCGAAGAGCTCTCCTACCCGCTGAACTTCGCGCTCAAGCAGGCGCAACCGATCTTCACGGTCGTCGTCTACTACTTCCTGTCGCTGCTGGTGGAGGACACCCCCAGCGTGGCCGGCGACTACTACTCGTTCGTCGTGGTCGGCGCCGTGGTGGTCCGCATGCTCGACTCGGGTCTCGGGTCGTTCTCGTCCACCCTCGAGGCGACGGTCGACCAGGGCCGGCTCGAGTCGCTGCTCATCGAGCCGATCCGTTGGAAGCTCATCCCGTTCGGCCTGGCGTCGTGGTCGATCCTCACCTCGGGCATCACGACGGCGTTCATGGTCATGCTGGCGCTGCCGATCGGCCTGCACGTCGACGTGTCCGGTGTGCTGCCGGCCATCCTGATCCTGGTCCTCGGCATCGGGGCCAGCCACGCTCTCGGCATCGTGGCCGCCGCGGTGAAGCTGCTGAGCAAGCGCGGCAACCCGTTCGTCACGATCTACGGGATGCTCGTCGTGCTGCTGTGCGGGCTCATGTTCCCCGTGTCGAGCCTGCCCGGCCCCCTGCGCGCGGCCTCGTACCTGCTGCCGCCGACCTACGCCATCCAGGGCGTGCGCCGGACCGTGCTGCCCGGCGGCGACGAGCTCACCGGACCCAGCACGTTGACGTCAGTGCTGGCCCTGGCCGGCTTCTGCGTGATCGTGTACCCGGTGTCGCTGTGGCTCTACGGCCGGGCGGTCGACGTCGGGCGGAAGTACGGCACCCTCGCCGGCTACTGAGCCGGCCGGCGCCCCGGCGCCGGGCCCGGGCGGCCATCACCCGCAGACCGGCGAGCGCGCCGCCGGCGTAGACCGCGCCCTGCGCCACACACGTCGCGCACATGGCCGCCATGCTACCGCGGCGCCAGGCCGTCCCTCAGCGACCACGGCGTTCGCTGTCGAGGGCCTCGGGCGCCACGCACGAGCCGCTCGCCTGCCGCCGGTCCGTGCCCGCGAACGGACCGCAGTCGTTGGGCACCACCCACACGTGGAGCATGGGGGTGGCCTGGCCCTGGGTGCCGCCCGGACGGCACCGGCCGTTGACGACGACGCCCGCGATCCGGGTGCCGGTGCTGTCCCAGCACAGGTTGTCGTGGCCGTGCCAGACCGTGAGGTTGCCCGCGACGTCGGGGACGTCGTCCATTGTCGACCCCGGAGGCAGGATGTACATCGCGCTGATCAGCTGGCGCCCGCCGTCGGGCTCCACGCGGTAGACGAGCGACTCGACCTCGTTCGGTTCGAGGACGCTCTCGTCCTGCAGGTGCTCGCGGTTGATGAAGTGCTCGACCCCGCTGCGGGCGTCGCCGATGGAGACGAAGCCCGCCGCCTCCGCGGCCGCCACCTCCGAGTACGCGGCCAGCGCGGCTCGGGTGTCGGCGACGAGCTGCCGGGCCGCGGCGAGCTGCTCGTCGGTGGGCTCGTGGTCGAGCCGGTCGGGGATGTCGTGGTCGTGTCCAGCGGCACCGTCGTGCGCCGCGGCGTCCTCGTCGTGTGCCCCGTCGTCGTGTGCCCCGTCGTCGTGCGTGTCCTCCGCGCCGGCCGCGTGGTCGTGACCGGCCGTCGCACCGCCGGCGGCCTCGTGGTCGTGGGCCGCACCGCCGTGGGCGTGGTCCGCGGCCATGGCAGGCACGGCGAGGCCGACGACGAGCGCCGCCGCCGCCCCCGCCACCGGCGGTGACCACGCACCGGCCCCCCACCGCGGGCGCACGGTGGCGACCAGCGCCAGGCCGGCGGCCACGACGCCGAGCGCGGCGCACACGGTGTCCTGCAACCCCGCAGCCTCGGGCTCCCGCAGGGCGTCCACCAGGGGCAACCCGACCGTGCGCGTGGCCAGCCAGGCGAGGACCAGCGCCGCGTTCAGTGCCGCGCCCACCAGCGCCACGACCCTCGTGGGTCGTTGGAGGGCCACGGCAGCCCAGGCCAGCTGGCCCACCGCCACGACGGCGAAGAGCACGACCATGACCCGGTCACCGCTGTGGGAGCCCGCGGCGGCGGCGTGGATCACCCCCGCGCCGGCCGACGCCAGCCCCGCGAGGTGCAGCACCCCGGCGGCCGGCGGGGTTCGAGAGGTTGCTTCGGACATGCCCGCACCCTCGCCCCGGCGCGTGATGTTCAGATGATGGCGGCGTGAGGGTTCGATGAGCGCCACGACATCGGGCGCCATCTCTGCTGCACGAGGGGCGCGTTGTCGGCCACCATCGCGCCCGTGGACAACCTGGAGCGCATTCAGCGCATCGTGGCCCGCCTGCCCGAGGCCGAGCGGGTCGACATCGAGGCCTGGGAGGGCGAGATCACCTTTCGGGTCCGGAAGAAGAACTTCGTCTTCGCCGGGACCGAGGCCAGCGGCATCAGCGTGAAGCTGCCGAAGGAGGAGGCCACCGCCGTGGTGGCGACCGATCCTCTGGCCGAGCCCACGGGCTACGGGCTCGGGCGCCACGGATGGGTGTCGGTGCAGATCGGCGACGGTGCCGACGACGACCGGTGGCAGCAGGTCGAGGAGTGGGTCCGCACGTCGTACACGCTGGTGGCGCCCAAGACCCTGGCGCGGGTCGTCCTGGGCGAGGACGGCCTCGCGTGACCGCGGACCCCACGATCGGCGAGCACTACCGGGCCAGCCGGGAGCGCCTGACCGAGGTCTTGGCCGACGCGTCCGACGCCGACTGGGCCCGGCCCGTGCCGGCGTGTCCCACCTGGGACGTCCACGACGTCGTCGCCCACCTCGTCGCCGTCGTCGACGACGCCCTCGCCGGCCGGCTGACCGGACCGCCCACGCCCGACGTGACCGCCGAACAGGTCGCCCGCCTGCGCCACGACGCCGGGGCCGACATGCTGGCCCGCTGGGCCGACCAGGCCCCCGAGTTCGAGCGGGCGGCGACGGCCCTCGGCATCTGGCCGGCGGCGTTCGACGTCGGGTCGCACGAGCAGGACGTGCGCGGCGCCCTCGGCCGATCGGGTGCCCGCGACTGCGCCCTCGTCCGCACCGCGGCCCGGATGCTCGTCGAGGAGATCGCCGCGGAGTGCGACGGTGGTGGCCGACCTGGACGGCGAGGTGGTCCGGTCACGACCGGGCGACGGCCCCGAGCACCACCTGCGGACCACGCCGTTCGAGGTGTTCCGGTTCCGGTTCGGGCGCCGGACGCGGCAGCAGGTCGCCGACCTGGAGTGGAACCCCGCCCCCGACGACGCCCTGCTCGATGCGCTCTTCATCTTCGGCCCCGCCGCGGTGCCGGTCGTGGAGGAGGCGTGACGACCTCGTCGGTGATCCCCGACATCCGGTACACCCGCGGCGGGGACGGCGAGCGCCGCGCCACGTACTTCGAGCTGTTCTTCGACCTCGTCTACGTGTTCGCGGTGACCCAGCTCTCGCACCACCTGCTCTCCCATCTCACGTGGGCGGGCGCGGCCGAGACCGCCTTCCTGCTGGTGGCCGTGTACTGGGCCTGGAACTACACGACCTGGATGACCAACTGGTTCGACCCCGAGGTCGTGCCCGTGCGGCTCGTGCTCGTGTTCGTGATGTTGGCCAGCCTGCTCGTGGCCGCCAGCGTCCCCGAGGCGTTCGGTGACGACGCCCTGTTGTTCGCCGGTTGCTACTGCGCCCTGCAGGTGGTGCGGAACGCCTTCGTCGTCGCGGTCACGCCCCCCGGGGCGTTCCACCGGAACTTCGTCCAGATCCTGGGCTGGAGCGTCCTGTCCGTGCCGCTGTGGATCGGCGGGGCACTGGCGGACGGGGGCGGGCGGTGGGCCCTGTGGCTGGCGGCCCTGGCGGTCGACCTGGCCGGTCCGCTCGTCCGGTACTGGGTCCCGACGATGGGTCGCACCCCGATGGTCGAATGGGCGATCGACCCCGGCCACTTCGCCGAACGGTTCCAGCTGTTCGTGATCATCGTGCTGGGGGAGAGCATCGTGATCACGGGCGCGACGGCGTCGGAAGTCGGCCTCGACGGACCTGTCGTCGCCGCGCTGGTGTGCGCCTTCGGGTCGACGGTGGCGTTGTGGTGGCTGTACTTCGGCCGGATCGAGACGGCCTCGGCCCGTGCCGACGCGGTCGACGACACGCCGGGCCAGACCGGCCGCGACGCCTACACCTACCTCCACCTGCCGATCGTGGCCGGCGTGTTGCTGTCGGCAATCGGCGACGAGCTGGTGCTCGCCCACCCGACCGACGAGCTGGGGACCGCGGGCGCCCTCGTGACGCTGGGCGGCCCCGCCCTGTACCTGGTCGGCCTGGCGGCGTTCGGGCGGCGGATCGGACGGCGCCCGTCCGCCGCCGGCCTCGTGGCCGCGGCCGTGCTCCTGGCCGCGGTGCCCCTCGCCGCGCGCGCAGACGGCCTGGTCGTGGCCGTCGCCGTCACCGCCGTCCTCGTCCTCCTGGCCGCCGTCGAGGGCGGACTCCGGCGAGGTCACGGCCACCGAGGCGCGAGACGAGTCCAGGGCACCTGATCGGACGGCGGCGCGGCGTGGCGTGGCGGTGCCCGGCCGGCTGCCTACCGTGTGCCGATGACGCCCACCGCTCCCCCGACCCGCGGTCCCGACGCCGCAGGCGTGACCACGGCCGCGCTCGCCGGCGCTCTCGCCGGCCTGGCGCTGGCGCCGGGCCGCACGACGGTCCGGCGGGCGATGGCCGCGAGCGCGGGCGCCGCCGTGCTGGCCACGTCCGAGGTCGTGGCGCGGCGCCGTCAGCACCCGGGCGAGATCCCGGCGCTGCCGCACCGCATCCTCATGAGCGCGGCGCTGGCCGCCCCGCTCGGGGCCGTGGCCGGGTGGCGGCGTTCGCCGCGGCCGGCGGTGGTCGGGGCCGTCGCCGGCGCCGTGTCGGGCGCGCTCGGGCTGCGCCCGCAGAAGGTGGTGCTCGGCCCGGTGTTCGGCGCCGGCTTCGGCGCCCTGCTCGGAACCGTGCGGCCCGGGGTGCGCCCGGGCGTCGTGGCCGCGGGCACGGTGGCCGCCTACCGCGTCGCGTCCGCCGCCGTGTTCCGCGATCCGCAGGTCAGCCTGCTGGCCGAGCACGTCGACGCGGCCGAGCTGCCGTTCGTCGTCCCCCACGTCGCCCGCACCGAGTACGTCGGCACCGACTACGTGCGCGCCCTCGCCGACGAGCTCGGCGGCGAGTACGTGCGCGGCGCGCCCGACGTCGGCATCGTGGCGTCGCTCGACGAGCTGGCAGGGCCCGACTTCGACCCGACCGCGGTCGACCCCCGCGTGCGGGAGTTCTACGAGCACACGACGCGCTTCACGCTCGACATCGAGCCGCGCTGGCGACCGTGGGTGGTGCCCGGCTACCTGCTGTACCGCACCGTCCTCGCTCGCCGGCTCGGCCAGGCGGACGTGCCGATGCGCCAGCGGGAGATCCGTCGTGGGGTCGAGAGCCGCATCGACACGATCGACCTCGACGGCGACGGCGAGCCCGACGTCCGCGGGCTGGATCCGGGCGGTGGCCGAGACCGGCGCCCCCATCTACGTGGGCATCTACACGACCTACCGTCGGGAGGGACGGGGCTACGTGAGCGTCGGCTTCCCGGTCCCGAGCGGCTCGTTCACCGCCACGCTCGCCCCGGTGGCGCGGGGGGACGGCGGCCTCCGGCTGACGTCGCGCCCGGGGGTGCCATCGGACGCCGGCCACTACCTGGCCGCGGTCGACGGCGACTCGGACCGCCTGTCCGCCGCCTCGGTCGCCGGCTTCGCCGAGCAGCTCGACGTGACGGTGGCACCGGTCGGGCCCGCCGCGACGGACGACGCGGCCGAGATCCGCGCCGAGCATGCGTTCTGGCTCTTCGGCTTCCCGATCCTGGTCCTCCAGTACCGGATCCGCCGCAAGCCGCCTCCGAGCGCCGCTTGACGCAACAAATGAACGGTCGTTTAATACCGACATGGGCCGCATCACCGGAGTCTCCGCCGCCGAGACACGCGCTCGTCTGCTGAGCTCGGCCGCCGCCGCGTTCCAGGCCCAGGGCTTCGAGGGCACGCGGGTGGCCGACATCGCCTCGGGCGCCGGCGTGAGCAACGGCGCCCTCTACAGCCACTTCTCCTCCAAGACCGAGCTGCTGGCCGAGGCGCTGCGGGACCACGGGTCCAACGAGCTCGCCTCGCTGTTCCTCGACGACCCCGACCGCACCGTCGTCGACCTGCTGGTCGCCCTGGGAGAAGGCCTGGCGCAGCGCTCGCCCGAGCGGGGCGCCCTCGTCGCCGAGGCCCTCGTCGCCGCCCGGCGCGACAGCGAGGTCGCCGCCATGATGGGCGGGCACCTGCGCGAGCGCGACGACTGGCTGGTCGGGATCATCCGCGACGGCCAGGCCGACGGCACGTTCGCCCCCGACCTCGCACCCGAGGTCGTCAGCCGCTACTGCCTGATGCTCCTCCTGGGGTCGATCCTGCTGCCGGCAGCCGGCCTCCCCCCGGTCGACGAGGCCGCGTGGGCCACGTTCATCGCCCGGCTGGGCGACGCGCTGCGCCCGGTCGACGAGGGAGGTGGCCCGTGAGGGTCCACGTCGACCAGAAGATCTGCCAGGGCCACGGCCGCTGCTACAGCCTGGCCCCCGAGCTGTTCGAGCCCGACGACATCGGCAACGGGATCGAGATCGGCGACGGCTCCGTCGCCCCCGGCCAGGAGGACGCCGCCCGCCGCGCCGTCCTCAACTGCCCCGAGCAGGCCATCACCATCGAGGAGGACCCGTCGTGACCACCGATGACCGGTTCGACGTTCTGACCAGCGACGTCACCGACGGGCCACAGGCCGTCGCCAACGAGATGATCGAGGGCCCCGTCGCCGACTACGCCACCGACTTCGACCACACCGGGGCCGAGTGGGTGGCCGACCCGTTCCCGATCATCGACGACCTGCGCGGGCGGTGTCCCGTCGCCCACACCGACCGCTACGGCGGTGGGTGGCTGCCCACCCGGCACGAGGACGTCGCCGCCATCGCCTACGACACCGAGCGGTTCTCGTCGCGCTCGGTCGTGATGAGCAACACCCGGCCCGCCCGCGAGATCGCCCCCGTCGGCATCGCCCCGCCGATCTCGTCCGATCCGCCCTTCCACCACGAGGCCCGGCGGCTGCTCCTGCCGGCGTTCGCCCCGCAGGCGATCGCCCAGCTCGAGCCCGGCACGCGTGCGCACTGCGACGACCTGCTCGACGCCTTCGAGGGGCGGGACGTGGTCGACGCGGCCGCCGAGTTCGCCCAGCACATCCCGGTGCGGGTCATCGCCGACATGCTCGGCTTCCCCCGGGAGGACGCGGAGATGTTCCGCGGCTTCGTCCACGACGTGCTCGAGGGGGTCAACGAGCCGTTCGAGACGCGCTTCCCGAAGATGCAGTCGCTGTTCGAGTACCTCGGCGCCCAGATCACCGACCACGTCGCCCACCCACGCGACGACCTGACGAGCTACCTCATCGAGGCCGAGATGGACGGCGAGAAGCTCGACCCGTTCCACATCGCCGGCACCATGGCGCTGCTGCTGCTCGCCGGCATCGACACGACGTGGAGCGCCATCGGGGCCTCGATCTGGCACCTGGCCCGCACCCCGGCCGACCGGGAGCGGCTGGTGTCCGATCGCGGGCTCGTCCCCACCGCCATGGAGGAGCTGCTGCGGGCCTACGCGCCCGTCACGATGGCCCGCCTGGTCAAGGAGGACATGGACTGGAACGGGTGCCCGATGAAGGCCGACGACTGGATCCTGCTGTCGTTCCCGGCCGCCAACCGGGACCCCGAGCTGTTCGAGCGGGCCGACGAGGTGATCATCGACCGTGAGGTGAACCGCCACTCGGCGTTCGGCCTCGGCGTGCACCGCTGCCTCGGCTCGCACCTCGCCCGCATGGAGGTGCGGGTGGCGCTCGAGACCTGGCTGGCCCGCTTCCCGGTGTTCTCGCTGGCCGATCCCGAGGCCGTCACGTGGTCGCCCGGCCAGGTGCGGGGGCCCCGCCGGCTGCCGATCGCCCTCGGCCGCTGACCCACGGCGGGTTCTCAGTCGTCGGCGGGGCGCCCGTCGGAGGACCCTGAGTCCGCGGGGGCGGCGGGCGGATCCCGCTCGTCGTCGGCGTCGCCGCCGGGCCGGGCGGGATCGCGTGAGGTCGGCGCGTCGACCGCCGGTGGTCCGACCAGGTCGCCGTGGTCGTCGGCATCGCCGGGGACCGGCCCCGGGGACCTCGTGTCGTCGCCCCCGCCCCCGTCGCGATCGGAGTCGTCCGCGCCGTCGGATCGGCGGTCGTCGTCGGTGCCCACGGACCCGCCGGGGGTCTCGGCGACGGCCGGCCCGCCCGCCCCCGAGGATGCCCGGGACCCGCCGGACCGCGCGGGGCCGGGCTCGCTGGTCGTCGCCGGCTCGCGCTCGGTGAAGTCGACCGGCGTGACGACCTCGATCGCGTCCCGCACCGCATGCCCGGGGGCACCCGGCAGGACGGCGGCCGCCGCCGCACCCGCACCGGCGACCGCGGCTGCGGTCGCGGCTCCGAGGCCGACCTTGGCGACGAGGCCGATGCCGGCCGCTCGGGCGAGCGCCGACCGCCGCCGCGGGGCGCGATGGCGCGGGCCCCGTGCCGCGACGCCGCTGACAGGCGAGGGATGTGGAAGGCCCTCGGCGATCAGGTGTGCGAGCTCGGGAGACGGCTGCGACGGCGGGCGCTCGGACACCGCCCGGACCTGGGCTGCGAACACCGCCAGGTCGCGCCAACCCGCGCCGACCTCGTCCCCTCGGACGATCGCCTCGATCGTGGAGTCGTCGAGCAGCGACGTAGGAGACATCTCGGATACGTGATCGTCAGCGGGCCTCACAGCGATACGCTCTCGCGCTCGATCAGGCGGGCGATGGCGAGGAACCCTCGCCGTTGCAGAGCCTTGACCGACCCGGGCGTGCGGCCGAGCACAGCCGCGATCTCGTCGACGGTGAGGCGTCCGAGCAGGCGCAGGACCAGGACGTCCCGCTGGTCGGGCGACAGGCGGTCGCACAGCGCCCGGACGCGCTCGTCGCCGAGCGCATCCTCGACGGCGAGAGCCACGTCGTCAGGCGCCGGCACGTCGGGCGCGTCGGAGAGGTCGACCGCCGCCGGTCGGCGGTGAGCGCGACGGCGCTCGTCGACCATCCGCCGGTGGGCGATCGTGAACACCCACGACCGGAACCCCGATTCGCCGCCGTCGAACCCCGGCAGGCTGCGGAGCACAGCCACGAACACGTCGCTGACCAGGTCCTCGGGCTCGGCCGCACCCTGCACCCGGAGGTAGCCCTCGACCACCGGCGAGAGCGCCGTGAAGATCCGCTCGAACGCCCAGGGCTCGCCCGCGCGGGCGCCGGCGAGCACCGTGTCGAACTCCCCGTCGAAGCGGTCGCGTTGCATGGATCCCGATCTGCGCTCCGGCCCGCACAACGGAGCGTCCACCTGCTCCGCCCGCGTCACCGCCAACCGCCGTTGTACCCGCTGGAACCGGTGCTGCGCCAGCACCGCAGATCGCAGCCTCCTACTCTCTCGCCCATGTCGATCGCCATCACCGATGACCACCGTGCCCTGGCGGACACGGCCTCCGACTTCCTGGCCAAGCGGGACGCTCGGGGTGCGGCCCGGGCGCTGCTCGAGGCGCCGGACGAGGGACGGCCGCCGTTCTGGGACGACCTGGTGGGGTTGGGGTGGTTGGGCCTGGCCGTGCCCGAGGAGCTCGGTGGGTCCGGCTTCGGCCTCGAGGAGCTGGTGGTCGTGGTCGAGGAGCTGGGTCGGGTCGTGGCGCCGGGCCCGTTCGTGCCGACCGTGATCGCCAGCGCGGTGCTGGCCGCGGTGGGCGGCGAGGCGGCGAAGGCGCACGTGCCCGGGCTGGCCGACGGGTCGGTGGCCGGCGCGGTGGCGCTGGGCGGGTCGGTCACGGTCGACGGCGACACCGCCAGCGGGTCCGCGGGCGCCGTTCTGGGCGGGGGCCTCGCCGGGCTGCTGCTGGTCGCGGCCGGCGACGACGTGGCGGTGGTCGAGGTCGGCGACGGCGTGACCGTCGAGGTCCCGCCGAACCTGGACCCGACCCGCCGCACGGCGCGGGTCACCCTCGACGGCGCTCCGGCGACCGTGTTGACCGGGGCGCGGCGCACGCTGGTCGATCTCGCTCGCGTGATCCTGGCGGCCGAGGCCGTGGGGATGGCCCGCGAGTGCACCGAGCAGGCCGCGGCCTACGCCAAGGAGCGCATCCAGTTCGGGCGCCCGATCGCCATGTTCCAGGCGGTCAAGCACCACTGCGCCAACATGGTCGTGGCCACCGAGCTGGCCACCAGCGCGGTCTGGGACGCGGCGCGTGCCGCCGCCACCGGTGGCGACCAGCTCAGCTACGCCGCCGCGGTGGCCGCCACCCTGGCGGCGCCCGCCGCCGACCTGTGCGCCAACCTGAACACCCAGGTCCACGGCGGCATCGCCATCACCTGGGAACACGACGCCCACCTGTACATGCGCCGGGCGACCACGTTGCTCACGTTCCTCCAGGCCGACGAGGCGGCCGAGGACCTGACCGACCTCACCCGGCGGGGCGTGACACGGGCCAAGACCGTCGAGCTGCCGCCCGAGGCGGAGGCGATCCGCGACGAGGTCCGCGCCTTCGCGGAGCGCATCAGGGACCTGTCCGCCGAGGACCAGCGCACACAGCTCATCGAGTCCGGGTACGTCATGCCCCACTGGCCCGCACCCTGGGGTCGCGCCGCGGGCGCGGTCGAGCAGCTCGTCATCGAGCAGGAGTTCGACACCGCCGGCGTCACGCGCCCGGCGTACGGCATCACCGGCTGGGTCATCCTCACCCTCATCCAGTACGCCACCGAAGACCAGGTGGCCCGCTGGGTGCGGCCCGCGCTGACGCAGGACGTGATCTGGTGCCAGCTCTTCTCCGAGCCCGACGCCGGCTCCGACGCCGCCGGCGTCAAGACCCGGGCCACCCGGGTCGACGGCGGTTGGCTGATCAACGGACAGAAGGTGTGGACCAGCGGCGCCCACGTCGCCGGGATGGGCTTCGCCACCGTGCGCACGAACCCCGACGTGCCCAAGCACGAGGGCATCACCACCGTGGTGATCGACATGCACGCCGAGGGCGTCGAGGTCCGCCCGCTCAAGATGACCACCGGGAACTCCGAGTTCAACGAGGTCTTCTTCAACGACGTGTTCGTCCCCGACGACGACGTCGTCGGCCCCGTCGACGGCGGCTGGACCGTCGCCCGCGCCACCCTCGGCAACGAGAGCGTGAGCATCGGCGGCGGCCAGGGCGGCATGTCGATGCCTGGCTCGGCGCTGATCGCCCAGTTCGACGCCCACCCCGACCGCCTCGCCGGCGGCGCCGGCCGCATCGGCCGCTACATCGCCGACCACCAGGCCATGGGCCTGCTCAACCTGCGCAGCGCCAACCGCGCCGTCGCCGGCGGCGCTCCCGGTCCCGAGGGCGCCATGACCAAGCTCATCCTCTCCGAGATGGGCCACGAGGCCGCCGCCGTGCTCACCGAGCTCAACGGTCCCGACGCCGCCTTCATGGACGGCGCCGCCGGCATGAGCAACCTGCTCGTCCTGATGCACCGCGGCATGTCCATCGCCGGCGGCACGTCCGAGATCAAGCGCAACCAGATCGGCGAACGCATCCTCGGGCTCCCCCGCGACCCGCTCATCAAGTGAGCCGGGCGGTCACCGCCGACGCGGAAGGGTGACCACCAGCCGGGCGCCACCCGACGGCGCCTCCTCGGCGACCACGGCGCCGCCCATCGCGACCGCCAGCTCGCGGACGATGGCCAGACCGAGCCCGCTCCCGCTCCCCGCCCGTGCGGGCGCCCTCGCACCGCTGTCGAGACGTTCGAAGACGGCTCGTCGCTCGGGGACGGGGATCCCCGGGCCGTCGTCCTCGACGGCGAGCACGGCCCGCTCGGCGTCGGCCCCGACCTCGAGGTGCACCCAGCTGCCCGCATGGCGCCCGGCGTTGTCCAGGAGGTTGGCGATGACCTGGGCGAGCCGGTCCGCGTCGCCGTCCACGAGAACCGGGGCGGCCGGCGCAACGATCGAGACGGCGAGACCCGCCTCCTCGAGCTCGGGGCGCAACCCGTCGAGCGTCCCCCTGGCCACCTCGCGCAGGTCGAGGGTGGCCACGTCGAGCGAGAAGGCCCGGGCCCGCAGGCGAGCCAGGTCGAGCAGGTCCCGCACGAGCCGGTCGAGTCGTTCGGACGCCACGCGGATCGTCTCCCCCGCCGCGGCCGGGTCCGGTGCCGCTCCGTCGGCCAGCGCCTCCGCCCACCCCCCGATGGCCGTCAGCGGTGTGCGCAGGTCGTGGGACACCGACAGCAGGAACTCGCGCTCGGCCAGGCGCGCCTGCTGGAGGGACGCGGCCATGGCGTTGATCGACCGGGCCAGCCGGGCGAGCTCGTCGTCCGGCCGACCCGTGCCCTCCTCCGGCACCCGCGCGTCGAGGTCGCCCTCCGCGATGCGGTCGGCGGTGGCGGCGGTGGCGGCCACCGGGCGGGCCAGCGTGCGAGCCAGCAGGAACGCGGCCGCGACTCCGGCCAGGGCCGTCCCCACCCCCGCGACGACGAACCAGCGGCCCGCGGGCCCGAAGTCGGCGTCGACCGTGTCGGTCAGCAGCACGGCCCGCGGCGCCGGGTCGCCCGCGGCGACGACGGGCGCCGCGGCGTAGACGCGATCGCGTCGCCTGAAGGACACGGTCTCGCCCGCCCCCAGCGCGGCGACGTCGGGGGCCGCCAGCTCGGGCGGCGGGTCGGCGAGCGGGAACAGCTCGACGTCCTCGACCCCCAGTGAGCCCTCCAGCCGGCGGGCGACCGCCGGCGCTCGCGCCCGCCGGACGTCTCCCAGCACCTCGGCCAGCGCCTGCGCCTGGTCGGTCAGCGTGTCCTCGCTGCGCTGCCGCGGCGTCGATCCTCGTCAGCACGAGCGTGCCCGCCCCGACGACGACCACGGCGGCGGCCACGGCACCGACGATCGCCACCACCAGACGACGGCGCACGTCAACCGAGCCGGTAGCCGGTGCGCCGGAGGGTGGCGAGCGGGAGGCGCGTCGCCCAGCTTGCGGCGGAGCTGGCGCACGTGGACGTCCACGGTTCGTTCGTCGCCGAAGTAGTCGTAGCCCCAGGCCATGTCGAGGAGCTGCCGCCGAGACAGCACGACGCCGCGGTTCTGCACCAGTGCGGCGAGCAGGGCGAACTCACGGGGGGCGAGGGCCACCGCGGTGCCCGCGCGTCGCGCCTCGTGGCGGGCGAGATCGACTTCGACGTCGCCGACGACCACGGTGGCGGCGGGCGCACCCGTACCGGCGCGGCGGAGGATGGCCTGCACCCGGGCGACGAGCTCGCGGGGCGAGAACGGCTTGGTGACGTAGTCGTCGGCGCCGAGCTCGAAGCCCCGTACCCTGTCGGACTCGTCGCCCCGGGCGGTCAGCACGAGGATCGGCACCTCGCCCTCGGCCCGGAGGCGGCGGCACACCTCGAGCCCGTCGATCCCCCCGGGCAGGCCGATGTCGACGACGACCAGCGCCGGACCGACCTCGGCGGCCGCGGCGACGCCGCCGTAGCCGTCGCGCGCCCGGACCACCGCCATGCCCTCCCGCTCGAGGTAGAGCGCGACCAGCTCGGCGATCTGGTCGTCGTCCTCGACCACGAGCACGACGGTCCGGCCCTGCATCGGGCCGTATGGTCGCATCTCGACGCCGTTCAGGGGGCCCGCGTGATCGATGCACGGAAGGGCGTGCCGAACGGGTCGACCACCTCGACCTCGAGCGGCCCGCGGTTCCGGCCCTCCAGCTCGACGCGGTCCGCCGTCCAGACGTGGAGCATCCGGCGGGTGTCCGTGCACGGGGCGTCGGCGGTGGCGAAGAACGCCGGGCAGGACGGATCGTGGCTGTGCCACACGACGAGGTCGCCCGCCGGCGACGGCGCGGGAGCTCCCCGCGGCGCCACGAAGAACGCCCCCAGCAGCACCGGGTCCCCAGCGGCGTCCGTGCCGTAGACGAGCCCGTCGGGTCGAGCCGGGTCGAGCACCCGCCCCTCCTCGGCCACGGTCCCGTCGCGGTAGTGCCGGGTCGGCCCTCGTGGCCGGCGGGGCGCCTCGTAGCCGGCGGCCACCGCGTCGTCCACGTCGGCGTAGGCCGCGAGGGTCGAGCGGACCGACGCCAGCAGCTCGTCGGCTGCCTCCTGCTCGTCTGCCGTCGCCGCGGCGTACCTCTCGTCGTAGGGCGGGAGCGGGTCGTGACCGCGGTCGGGACCAGCGCCGTGCGCCCTCGGCCCGCGCCCGTCACCGTGCTCGCCGCTCGGGCGTGCCCCCCGTTGCCCCCTCGGGGTCGGACTGCTCCGCCCCGGAGCCGGGGGAGCCGGCTCCGGTCGCGTCGGCGGTCGCCTCGCCACCGGCGACCGCGACGGCGACCGCGGCGACGAGGACGCCGCCCGCCGCGACACCCAGCGCGATGTCGGTCGCCCGCCGAGGCAGGCGTCGGCGAGCCGGCGCCGGACCGCCCGCCGGGGCACCGGAACCGGACGCGGGCTCGCCGTCGGGGGTGGGCTCCTCGTGCATGATCGCTCCCGTCTCGGGCCTCTCCGGCACGGACGCACCCCGTGCCCGGCGCGGACCATGCCACCGCCACATGAGGGTCGTGTGAGGGGAGGGTGCCTCACGTCGTCCTGCGTTGACGGGTCCGGGCGCGGCCCGTCGCCCGGAGCCGCGATCCGCCGGCGTTGCCCTGGACGCGTCGCTGGGTTACGACTGGGGTGTTCCACGGAGGCGATCGGTCCCGCGAGGTCGCGACGATGTCGGTGCCGGGCGAGCTCCGTGAGGAGCAGGTCCGTGCGCTCCACCACCACTGAGAACGGCACCGGAACCAGCCATGACGATGTACCTGCCGAATCGGAATCCGGCTCCCACAGGGCTCGAACCCGGCCGAGTACATCGACGTTTCCCCCGTGCGGAAAGAGGACACGATGGCCGACCCTGACGAGGGCCTCTCCCTTCCGGAGCCCCTGACCTTCGACGAGACGCTCCCGACGACCGGCGCCGAGCCGTCCCTCGACCATCCCGGCGGCATCGACCCCGGCCGGGTGCACGACGACCTCGAGGCCCTCGCCGAGGTGGTCGCCACGGGCATCGAGGTGGAGGGCCAGGTGGTGAAGGTCGCGGCGTCGACCTGGGCCATCTACGGCTACGCCATCTACGAGGGCGAGGTCATCGTGGGCGAGTACCCCGACGCCGAGGAGGCGTCGGAGGTGTTGCACGCCGCCCCCCGGCACCAGCCCGACCAGGAGCCGGGCCCGTCGTGAGGGCGTGGCGTTCATCCTCGACCCCCCGACTGCACCGGCGATCGCCAGGCTCGGCAGACCCGACACGTGCCGCCGGCACAGGACGAAAGGACCGACCATGAAGATCGTCGTCATCGGCGGTACCGGGCTCATCGGTTCGAAGCTCGTCGCCGACCTCCGCCAGGACGGCCACGAGGCCCTCGCGGCATCACCCGCATCCGGGGTGAACACGCTCACCGGCGAGGGCCTCGCCGACGCGCTCGAAGGCGCGTCGGTGGTGGTCGACGTGTCGAACTCCCCGTCCTTCGACGACGCCGCAGTGCTCGAGTTCTTCGAGACGTCGACCCGCAACCTCCTCGCCGCCGAGGCGGCTGCCGGCGTGACCCACCATGTCGCCCTGTCGGTCGTCGGGACCGACCGCCTGGGTGAGAGCGGCTACTTCCGGGCGAAGACCGCGCAGGAGACACTGATCGAGAGCTCACAGGTCCCCTACTCGATCGTCCACGCCACCCAGTTCTTCGAGTTCGTCGAGCGCATGGCGCAGGACGCCACCGACGGCGACACCGTGCGGCTCCCACCCGTGCTCGTGCAGCCGATGGCCGCCGACGACGTCGCCGCCGCCGTCGCGCGGGTCGCCGTCGGGAATCCGCTGAACGGCATCGTCGAGGTGGCCGGCCCCGAGCCGCTCCGCCTCGACGGGCTCGTCCGGCGGGCCCTGGTCGCACGGGACGACGCCCGCGAGGTCGTCGCGGACCCGGACGCCCGCTACTTCGGTGCCGAGCTGGACGAGCGCACCCTCCTCCCGGGCGACGGCGCCCAGCTGGCGGCGACCCGGTACGAGGACTGGCTCAGCCTGCCCGCCGCGGGGCGGTCCTAGCGACGCGCGCTCAGGACGTGCTCACGTCGGGGCGCCCGCCGTCGGGTCCATCTCGGTCCGCAGGACGTCGCCTGACACGCAGAGGCCTACCGTTGTCGCCCGGGAGTCAGCAACAGCCCTGGACATCTCGGAACGCTCGGTTATCGTCACCAATTAGGTAACTGGCGTCGACAACCGGTCGACGCGGTCCGCTGCTCAGCGCCGAGTCATACGGATCACATCCGCACCACCAATCGCGCGCCCCGCCGTGATGCGGAGGCGATTACGTGATGCACGGCTGAAGGGGGAGCCCATCATGCGTCGCTCATTCGGCGCGCCTCGACACGAGCTCGGCGTCACCCAGGGAGTGCCGGTCCCGACCGCGACCCGGCGTCGTCGTCGGACGATCGGCGGCCTGGTCGCCGCAGTCCTGGTCGCCGCGGTCACCGCGTGTGTGGCCGGACCGCCGCAACCCACACCGCCGGCCCTCGGGTCGAACGGCCCGTGCGGCCGCACGGATGCGCAGCTCACGAACCCGGCGAACCCGGCGAACCCGATCTACGTGGCGTACCCGTCCGGTGCCGCGGCCACGCCGAACCTCGGGGGGACGTGCGGGGACGCGGCCCGCCCGGTGGTCTTCCTGGTGCACGGCTGGCTGGCCAACTCCAACGCCCTCTACGAAGGCGTGATCGACCACTTCACCCGCACCGGGAACGTCGTGGTGATGGCGACGTACGGCAGCGGGGACCTGGCCAACGTCCAGGGCTCGGCGGACATCGAGGTGGCGGCCATCGCCGCGGCGGTGCCCCAGCTCCAGCGGGTCGACCTCGCCAACGTCGGTCTGATCGGCCACTCGCTGGGCGGCGGCATGCTGCCGTACGTGACCCAACACGTCGCCGCCCGTGGGTGGGGCGCCGAGGGTTTGTGGCTGTTCTCGATGGCCCCGTACCAGGGGATCGGCTCCGGACCGATCGCGCTGCCCGCCCACACCCGAGCCGTGGTCGAGGCCTACGACCAGGACACCCTCGTCGACCGCAACGTCGGAGTCGACCTGTTCGGGCGCATGTCGATGCCCGCCGGCCAGAAGGACCACGTCACGGTGCGCAGCTCGAGCCGGGGCGGTGTGAACCTCACCGCCCAGCACACGTCACCCAACTCGGTCATCTCGCCCGACGACGCCATCAAGTTCTACGCCATCTACCGCATCGGCGACATCCTCGAGAGCTGCGCCCTCACCGGCCGGAACTGCACAGGCGATCTGAGCTCGATGGGCAACTGGAGCGACGGCACCCCGGTGCTCCCGTCGGTCGTCACCGACAGCCCGTGACCGGGCGAGCCTCGGGTGTCATGAGAGGCCGGCGTCGTGCCTCCTGCTCCGCCGCCGTCGAAGGGTGGCCTGATCGCCCGAGGACCGTCCCCGATCGGCACGTTGGGGATGCTCGTCGCCATCTGGGTGAAGAACATTCTGGGTTACGACCGCGTACGGCCTGACGACCGCGGGCATGCGGGTGAGTCGTCGTGAGCACGTAGGCCGACGCCCTGGTACGCGAGAACGACCGTGTGAGCAGGCCGGGTCGTCGAGTGGCAGCGATGGTTGGGACAGCACCGGTGCGAGCATCGAGGACTCGAGCATCATCGTGAGCGCGAAGCCGCCGCGACCGAGGTGGGTGCGACCCGGCCCGACGACGATCGCCACGTCGTGAACGGTTCGCCCGCGAGAAGCGCGACCCCCGCTCACCGAGGGTCACGACGAGGGCGGACGTCGCGACGACGCGGGCCGCAAGACGCAGAACTCGTTGCTGTCGGGATCGGCCATGACGACCCGGTCGACGTCGCCCTGGCCGATGTCGACCCGGGTCGCGCCGAGCGCCACCGGCGCGTGGGATCGGCGATCCCCCCCTTGCGGGAACCGAGGCACCTGCGGCGAACGCGCGACGCCCATGGGTGACGGCCCCGACGCACCCCAGGCACCAAGGTACGTGCGCCCGCCGGCAGCATGAACCGGCCCGTGGGATCGACGCCCACCACGCGCGAGGCGGTCCATACACTGGCCGGGTGACCTGCCCCGTCTGCGGCGCGGACGTCCCTGAAGGTGCTCGATTCTGCCCGAGTTGCGGCGCCGACCTGGGGCTGCGCGGCGACCAGCGGCGGGTGGTCACCGTCCTGTTCGCCGACATCGTCGGCTTCACCACCATGTCGGAACATCGCGACCCCGAGCACGTGAAAGGCATCGTCGACGGGTGCTTCCAGCGACTGGTCGCCGACATCGAGGAGTTCGGTGGCCGGGTCGACAAGATCGTCGGGGACGCCATCCTGGCGCTGTTCGGAGCCCCGATCGCCCATGAAGACGACGCCGAGCGGGCGGTCAGGACCGCGCTCCGGCTCCACGTCACGCTGTGCGAGGCCGCGGCCGACCTGGGGCTCGACGTGCGGCTCCGGGTGGGCGTCAACACGGGCGAGGTCCTGGTGGGATCCCTGCGGGCCGGGGGCGACTACACGGCGATGGGCGACGTCGTGAACACCGCACAACGACTCCAGACGGCGGCTGAACCCGGGCAGGTGCTCGTCGGGCAAGACACCTATCTCGCCACCCGCCGGGCGGTCACGTATCGCTCGGTGAGCGCCATCGCCGCCAAAGGGCGCGAGGCGCCCGTCCCGGCATGGGTGGCGGAGGGTGCTCGCCTGCCGCCCGGTCACCGGTCCGACCGCCGCCGGGCTCCGCTGGTCGGTCGCGACGACGAGGTCGCGCTGCTGTCCCACGCCCTCAACTTGGCGATCAACCGCCGTCGGGCTGCGCTCCTGCTCGTGCTCGGCGACGCCGGGTTGGGCAAGTCGCGTCTGGCCGAGGACGTGGCCGAGATCGCCCGTGACTGTCACGACGCCCTCGTTCTGCCCGGCCGCTGCGTCCCGTACGGCGAGGCGAACGTGTGGTGGCCGATAGCCAGCGCGGTACAGGCCGCCTGCGGGGTCGAGCCCGGTGACGACCAGGACGTCGTCAGTGGCAAGGTGCGGGCCGCGGTGGCCGAGGCGCTGCAGGGTCCTGGGCCGGGTGAGGGCGCGGTCGACCGGGTCGTCGAGGGTCTGCTCCACCTCCTGGGGCTCGACGGGAACCTGCGGGGCATCGACGCAGGCCGCGCCCGTGACGAGGTCGTCGGCTCGCTGCTGGCGTTCACGGGTGCGCTCGCCCGCCGGCGCCCGGTCGTCATGGTGCTGTCGGACCTCCACTGGGCCGACGAGGCCGTGCTCGATCTGGTCGGCGGGCTGGTCGAGCGCACGACCCGGCTGCCGTTCGTCGTGCTCGCCACCGCGCGCCCGGCACTGGCCGAGCGCTGGTCGCCGCCGGAGGGCGGGCACCACTCGATCCTGGTTCACCTCGATCCCCTCGGACGCGACGCCGCGGCGCAACTGCTGCGCTCCCTCGCCGGTGACCGCATGGCCACGCTCGACGACGGCGTGGCGACCGACCTGCTCGACCGGGCCAGCGGCAACCCCTTCTTTCTGGAGGAGCTGCTCTCGTGGCTGGACGGATCGGGCTCGACCGACCTGCCCGACACGCTGCGAGGGCTGGTCGCGGCCCGGCTCGACGGGTTGACGCGGTCCGAGCGCAACGTCCTCGAGGACGCCGCCGTGCTCGGCTCGAACGGGCGGGTCGACTGGCTGGCGACCATGCAGCGCGAGGCCCACGGCGGCGACGGCACCGTGCAGGCGGGCATCCGCGGGCTCCAGGCGAAGGAGCTCCTCGCCGTCGAGGGCGAGTCGTGGGAGTTCCACTCGGAGCTCGTCCGGGAGGTCGCCTACAGCACGATGACCAAACAGAGGCGGGCCAAAGTCCATGCGGGCATCGCCTCGTGGCTGGAGCGCGAGGAGTACCCGCACCACGACACCGTGCTCGACACCATTGCCCACCACTATGGGCGGGCGGCAGCCCTGGCCGTCGACCTCGGGGGCGCACCGGGGACGCTGGACGACGTCGTCCCCCGTGCGGTCCGCTGGCTGCAGAGCGCCGGCCAGCGGGCGGCGCAAGCCGACACGCCGCGGCGCGCTGCGCTCATGTTCTCCGAGGCCATCACCCTCCTGGGAACGACCGCAGGATCAGCGCCGACTGCGGCCGACGACGCCTCCCTCGGCGGTGGCGCCGAGCTGCTGCTGGCGCGGGCGGCGGCCTATCGCGAGTTGCGCGAGTTCGCGCCGGCGCGAACGGACGCCGAGGCAGCGTCGGCCCTCGCCGAAGCGGCCGGCGACGAGCCTGCGGCCGTGCGGGCCACGATCGAGGTTGCAGAGATCGCCCTGCGGAGCGGCTCCGCCGACGAGGCCGAGGCGTTGCTCGGCGCCGCTCTCGCCCGGGCGGGTGCCGCCGGCGACGACAAGGGTCGGGCGGCGGCGCTACGGGTGCGGGGCTTCGCGGCCCTGCTGCGCAACGACCCCGAGGCGGCGGTGACGTCGCTCGAACCGGCCCTCCTGCTCTACACCGCGCAGAGCGACCGCCTCGGACGGGCCTGGGCGCTGCAGAACCTGTCGTGGGCCCACTTCATCGCAGGCCGCATCCACGACGCCGAGCTGCTCCTGCACGACTCGGCGGCCCTCTTCGCCGAGCTCGGTGACCGGGCCGGGCTGGGATGGGCCATGGGTCTGCTGGCGTTCACGCGCTTCTACTCGGGCTATCCGGAGGAGGCGGAGACCATGGCCGAGGAGGTCTTCGGCGCCGCCGGCGAGGCCGGCGACCGCTGGGCGTTCGGCATGGGCCAGGTGCTCACCGCCAGCATCCGCCTCTGGACGGGGCGGGCCGAGTCCGCCGTCGAGCGGGCCCGACAGGCCCTGGCGACCTTCGACGCCATCGACGACGACTACGGCCGCGTCCAGGCCCGCCTCCCGCTCGGTCGCGCACTCGTGACGGCGGGCAGGATCGACGAGGGTTTCGCAGTGCTGGAGCAGGCCCGCGTGACGTTGCCCCCCAGCCACTCGCCGCGCTTCACCGCCTTCTCCGCGACCGGGCTCCTGAGCGCCGCGGTCCAGGTGGGAGACGGGCAGCGGGCGGCCGCCGCACTCGAGGTCCTCCCGGCCCACGAGCTCTCGTCCGACGACCTCGCCACTGCGGGCGCCGGTGAGTACCTCGTGTCCCGGGCGCTGCTGGAAGTCCAGCGCTCGTGCCCCGCCGTGGCGCTGGAGCTCCTGGTCGATGTGGCCCGGGCCATCGGGGAGCGTGCTGAGGTCGGCTACTGCGGAGCCGTGACCGCCCTGGCCCTGGCCGCCGCCAGTCGGGGCGGCGACGCCCTGGACGCCGCTCGAGGGGTCGAGAGCGACGAGCGCTCGACCTACCTCGACCGGTTGTGGGCGGGGTTGGCAGCCGGCGCCGTCGCCGCCCGCAGGGGTGATCGGGAGGCCGTCGAGGAGCGCTTCACACAGCTGTGCTCCCAGGCCGACGCCACCGACGACCAGGTCGCCCAGGCCCTGATCCGCCTCGGATGGGCGATGGCCCGTCACGCCGTGGGCCACCCGGATGCGAGCGAGCTCGAAGAGGCCGCTGCGGACCGCTTCTCCGCCCTCGGCGTCGACGCGGTCGGCTGGACCGCGGTGCTCCGCCAGGCCGCCGGCATGGAGCCTGCGGCACCTGTCCCGGCCTAGGTCATCGAGTCGGTTGGTGGGCGTCTCTACCCGCGAGCTTCGAGCTCGGCCAAGCGGCGGTTGGTCGCCTCGAGCCGCCTCACCACCACGCTGAGCACCCGTCGGGCGACCAGCGGATCCGACACCAACACGTCATCGAAATGCTCGGCACGGAGGCCGAGCAGGGTCGTCGCGACGATCGACCGCACGGTGGACGTCCGCACTGCCGTGCCGAGCAGCGCCATGTCACCGAAGAAGTCTCCGGCGTTCACGGCACCGAGGTCGACTCCATCCCGACTCACCGCCGCATGACCATCGACGACCAGGAACAGCTCGTCCCCGAACTCGTCCTGGGTGACGATGTCGACCCCGGGTCCGACCGAGACCTCGTAGGCGAGCTCGGCGAGCCTCGTGAGCTCCTCGTCAGTGGCGCCGTGGAACAGCCACACGTCGTTGAGGAGCTTCTTGCGTTCCTCGATCGCGACCAGCGCACTCATCGTCGCGAACGGTACTCCTCGCCGCGCCGCGCGGCAGACGGTCAGTCAGCCGAGGCCCATCGTCATCCCGCGCCACGCAGGAGGTCCTCGTGGCTGGGGACGCTCCCGCGCGCCCCTGACAGGCACTCCACCTCGTGCATCCTGCCGCCGTGCCGCTCTGATGACCGACGGTCGGCCGTCATCGGCTCAAGTCCCTCGGCTGTGGTCTGACGGCACTTCGGGGACGCGGAGACCTTGCTGGTGGAGCGTCGCGTGGCGTGCCAGTGCATTGGGTCGACATGGGAGCGAGGACAGCCGGCCAGAAAGGACGACACCATGGGACAGCCGGTTGTGCACTTCGAGGTCACTGGGAAGGATCCTGTGAGGCTTCGGAGCTACTACGGCGCCCTGTTCGGATGGGAGTTCGACACGAGCGTCCCGGTCGCGGGGGCGATCTCAGAGCCGGGCAACTACGGCTTCGAGGACGGCTTCAGCGGCCCGACCCCGACGGTCGCTGTCCCATAACTGCCGCAGCGGCCCGTCCCATACCGCCGGATCTGGGACGCAGGTCCCCCGTCGGCGCATCCTGAGACGACGTCAAACCTCGGATCACCCCCGTCCCGACCTCGGAGGCCATGGGCGGGCACAGCTGCGAGCCAAGTTGTGAGTCGCTGGGCCGGTTGGTCGTAAACCAGCAATGCGTGATCGTGTGGTGGTTGGCGGTGCCCGGGGCGGGGTTCGAACCCGCACGGCCTTGCGGCCGGAGAGGTTTAAGCCCTCCGCGTCTGCCAGTTCCGCCACCCGGGCCGGTGGTTGGCGAGGGTACCGGCGACGGCACGCGGAGATCGCGGTCTGCGGGGGCGTCGGGCGGGTAAGGCTCCGACACACAGCTGGGGACGGCGGAGGGAGAGGCTCATGGGCGAGGCCGACGACGGGAGCGCGCGCGGCGAGGTGGACGCACGATGAGCTGGACCTTCCGGCCGTCCGGACGCCGCGTGAACCGCATCGCGCGCCGGCAGCTGTCCCTCGACCGCCTCCGGCCCGGCCAGCGCGCCGCGGCCGAGGTGGCCGTCCGCGGGCGCGACGTGCTCGCCGTCCTGCCCACCGGCTACGGCAAGTCGGCCATCTACAAGGTGGTGGCCGCCGCCCGGCCCGGGCCGACGGTGGTGGTCTCGCCGCTCATCGCCCTCCAGCGCGACCAGGTCGTGGGCCTCGAGGGCGAGGACGTCGGCGACGCCGTGCAGATCGACGCCTCGGTGGGCGATGCCGCCCGGGCCGACGCCTTCGCCCGGCTCCGCGACGGTGGGCTCGAGTTCGTGTTCCTCGCCCCCGAGCAGCTCGCCCGCGCCGACACGCTCGACGCGCTGGTCGCCGCCCGGCCGTCGCTCTTCGTCGTCGACGAGGCCCACTGCGTCAGCGAGTGGGGCCACGACTTCCGGCCCGACTACCGCGGCCTCGGCCACGTCGTCGACGCCCTCGACCACCCGGTCGTCATCGCCCTGACCGCCACGGCCGCGCCCCCGGTGCGCACCGACATCGTCGAACGGCTGGGGATGCGCGACCCCGCCGTCGTGGTCGAGGGGTTCGAGCGGCCCGAGATCGTGGTCTCGGTCGAGCGTCACGCCGAGGCCGACGCCAAGGACCGGGCCGTCGTCGAGACGGCGACCGACCTGGCGGCGCCGGGCCACACCGGCATCGTGTACGTCGGCGCACGCCGTCGCGCCGAGGATCTGGCCGAGGCGATCGCCGCCGCCGGGACGACCGCCGCCGCCTATCACGCCGGTCTGGCCCGGTCGCGGCGGGACGAGGTGCACGACGCGTTCCTCGACGGGACGCTCCGGGTGGTGGTCGCCACGACGGCTTTCGGGATGGGCATCGACAAGCCCGACGTGCGCTTCGTGCTGCACGCCGACATCCCCGAGACCGTCGACGCCTGGTACCAGCAGATCGGGCGGGCCGGGCGCGACGGGGCCGACGCCCGGGCGATCCTCTTCTACCGGCCCGAGGACCTGACCCGGAACCGCTACCGGGTCGCGGGTCGTGCCGCGACCGACCGGGCGGTGACGGTGCTGGCGACGCTCACCGCCGCGGGCGGCGTCCTCGACCGCTCGGCTCTCGCCGACGGCGCCGACCTGTCGGCCCGGTCGGTGACCCAGGCCGTGCACTTGCTCGAGGATGCCGGGCTGGTCGTCCCCTCCCCCGACGACCCGGTCACGCTCGTCGCGGAGCGGGCCGACGTCGACACCGAGGACGCGGTGCGCCTGCTGGGGGCGGCCGAGCAGGCCCGCGCCGCGCTCGACGCCACCCGCCTCGAGATGGTGCGGGCGCTGGCCGAGGCCCGCGGCTGCCGCTGGCGGTTCGTGCTCACCTACCTCGGGCAGACCGACGCCGGCGACTGCGGTCGCTGCGACCGGTGCGCGGCACGCGGCGGCGGAGACGACGATCGCCACGACGCAGCGGAGGGTGGCCCGTTCCGGCCCGGTGTCGCGGTCACGCACACCGAGTGGGGACCTGGCGACGTCGTCGACCTCGCGGGCGACACCGTCACCGTGCTGTTCGAGACCCACGGCTACCGGACGCTGTCGCTCGAGCTCGTCCTCGACCGCGGCCTCCTGACGCCGGCCCCCGCCGCCCTGTCGGCCATCACCCCGGGTCGCTGACGCCGGGTCGCGGTCCGACCTGGGCCGCGTGTCGGGTCGGTGGGTCAGCCGGTCTCGTCGACGAACCCCGACAGCCGGCCGTCGCCGCGGAACAGGTGGCGGGTGCCGTCGCTGAATCGCAGCAGGGCCCGGCCGGACATGTGCGAGCCGTCGGTGGCGTCGATGTGCAGGTCGTGCTCGCCGGGCCGCAGGTGGTGCTCGCCGCACGTCTGGAGCGTCACCTCCCAGTCGTTCGGACCGGGGCCCGCCTCGCCCTCGCGCACGACGACGAACACGTCGGCGTAGGTGATGGCATCGGCGTCGAACCGCACCTGCCGACCGTCGCGGGCACCGCCGACCACCTCTGCGGTGATCTCATCGACGAGAAGGCGCGTCGACCTCACGCCGCGCAGGGTAGCGAGCGCACGTCGCCGACCGCGGCCGTCACGCGGCCAGCTCGGTGACCTGGCCGGCCACCTGCCACAGGCCCGCCCGCACGTGGTCGGCCCGGACCCCGGTGAGCCGGTTGGCGGCCACGACGCCCTCGACCATGTCGGCCACGACGGCCGGCCAGGGTCGGTCGCGCAGGGCGATCGCCACGGTGGTCGTCGGGCCCCGCCGCACGATCGAGCGCGTCACGTCGGGGATGCGGGGCGGGCTGCGGAAGGTGGGCGCGCGCAGCCCCTGGGCCCGGGCGGCGTCGGCCAGCGAGCGGGCGAGGCGGGCGAATCGCAGGGACGTCGGCTCCATCGCGGCCCATCATCCCCGCGCCCTGTGACAGTCAAGCGGCCGACCGCCGTCCGTCCCCTTCGCCCGGGTCGGCTGGCCGGCGACATGTGCGCCCTGGCGGCGCAGGCGGTGCCTGGGCGCACACCGAGCTCGAGTTGGCCTTCCGTAAAGTGTCACACCCCGTCGTTACGGTTCGAGGCATGTCCGTGGTCGACCTTCCCACCGCATCCCCGCCGGGCGACGGCGCGGGCGTCGGCCCGCAGGACGCGGCATGGCGGTTCGCCGAGGGCGAGGCCGCGGCGGTGATGGGCACGGTCAACGTGGCCGTGGCTCGGTTGGTCGCGGCGGTGCGGGTGCTGCTCGCCACCGAGGGGTGGGCCGGGCACGGCATCCAGTCCCCCGAGCACTGGGTCACCTGGAAGGCCGGCGTCTCGCGTGGCCGCGCCGACGGTCTCGTGGCCATCGCCCGCCGCGCCGACGACCTGCCCGAGTGCTGGGCCCTGTTCGAGGCCGGGCAATTGGGTGAAGACGCCATGGTCCGCATCGCCCGTCGGGTCCCCGCCGCCCGCGACGACGAGGTCGCCGCCCTCGCCCCGACGCTGTTGATCTCCCAACTCGACCGGCTGCTGCGCTCGCTTCCCGAGCAGCCCGACGGCACCCCGCCACGACTCGACCCCGAGCGCATGATGCGTCTGCACGACGGCCGAGACGGCTGGCTGCGCGGCCAGTTCTGCCTCCCCGCCGACGAAGGCGCCGCTCGTCCGCCTCGGCCTCACAGCCGCCCGCGACGCCGAGTTCCGAGACCGCAACGACCTCGACCCCACCGACACCGACGCCTCACCCGACACGGCGACCGGCGACGTGCGCCGAGTCACGTGGGCCGACGGGCTCGTCCGCATGGCGTCCGAAGCCACCGACGCCCTCGACCCCGCCCTCGCCCGCACCGGCCACCGCGACGAACGCAACACCGTGGTCCTCCACCACGACGTCGACCCCCACGGCGCCCTCGGCCCCGGCCAGCTCGAGCATGGCCCCACCGTCCCCGACAGCGTCGCCCGCTTCCTGTCCTGCGACGCCCGCGTCCAGGTCATGACGTACCGGCAGGGCCGGCTCATCGGCATCAACCCGGCCGAGCGCACCCCCAACCGCGCCACCCGCCGCTACCTCGCCCGCCGCGACCAAGGCTGCACCCACCCGCTCTGCACCCAGAAGCTCTGGCTCCACGCCCACCACATCAAGCACTGGACCGACGACGGGCCGACGTCTCCCGAGAACCTCACGCTGCTCTGCCCGACCACCACCGCGCCCTCCACCTCGGCCACTTCCGCATCGAAGGCGACCCCGAAGCGCGAACACTCCGCTTCCTCGACCTGTTCGGGCTACCCATCGCCCCACCCGGCCTCGACCCCCCACCGGAACCACCACCACGACACCGGCCTCACCGGCCGTACGCCCCACCGCTCGGCGAACGCCTGACGGCCGACACCTTCGCCTGGAACTGAGCGCCCCCGGTACGCACCCGATCAGAGGCGTACCATGCCGGGCGATGGCGGCACCTGGCTCCCCGAAGCGCAGGCGCCCCGGCCTGGTCGCGGTCCCCACCGACGACGGGGACGGGGACGCCGCCGACGCGGGCAGCGTCGAACCCGCAGGTGAGGACGACGCCGACGCGCCGACGACCAGCGACGATCCGGTCGACGGCGAGCGGCTGTCCGACGTCGACGAGTGGGGGCGTTCGCAGCACCTGCGCGACCTGTTGGGCACGTTGTTCGACCCGATCTACGACAAGTGGCTCCGGGTCGAGTGGGAGGGGTTCGACAAGATCCCGCGCGAGGGCGGCGCGCTGATGGTCGCCAACCACGCAGGGGCCATCCCGGTCGACGCCCCGTCGATCATGCACGGCATCGAGCGCGAGCTCGGCCGCCCCGTCTACGGGCTCGCCGACGAGGTGTTCAAGAAGATGCCGCTCGTCAACGTCGCCTGGTCCCGCCTCGGCGGCGTGCAAGCCCACCCCGACAACGCCTACCGCCTGCTCCGCGAGCAGCAACAGCTCGTGATGGTGTTCCCCGAGGGGTCGAAGGGGCCCGGCAAGCTCTACTCCGAGCGCTACAAGCTGCGCCGCTTCGGGCGGGGTGGGTTCGTGCAGATCGCCATGCGGGCGGGGGTGCCGATCATCCCGCTGGCGATCGTCGGCAACGAGGAGACGATGCCGATCCTGTTCAAGATGCCGGCTCTGGCCAAGGCGCTCGGCGTGCCCTACGCCCCCGTCACCGCCAACATGCTGCTCGGCCCGATCGGGATGTGGATGCCGTTCCCGGCCAAGATGCGCATCCGGGTGCTCGACCCGGTCGTGCTCGACGTGCTGCCCGACCAGCCCCGCTACTCGCGCAGCCGCATCATGGACACGTCCGAGGGCATCCGCCACGCCATCCAGGAGGAGCTCTACGACATGCTCCGCCGCCGGCGCAGCGTGTGGACGGGCTGATGGGCCGGCGCGTCCTCGTCACGGGGCTGGGCTCGTTCTGGGGCGGACGGGTGGCCCAGGCGCTCGAGCAGGACCCCGGTGTCGACGTCATCATCGGCCTCGACACGACCGAGCCCACCGTTGCGCTGGAACGCACCGAGTACGTGCGCACCGACGAGAGCTACTCGATCCTGTCCCGCATCGTCCGGGCCACCCAGGTCGACACGATCGTCCACACGTTCCTGCTCGTCGACTCGTCGTCGGTGTCGTCGGGGCACATGCACGAGACCAACGTGATCGGCACGATGAACCTGTTCGCGGCGGCCAGCCAGCCCGAGAGCCGCGTGTGCAACGTGGTGGTGAAGTCGTCGACCCTCGTGTACGGCTCGACCTACGCGGACCCGGTCTGGTTCACCGAGACCACCCGGCGATCGGCCCTCCCCCGCCACCGGGTCGAGCGGTCGCTGATCGAGGTCGAGGGCTACGTCCGCGACTACGCGGCCGACAACCCCGACGTGACCGTGAGCATGTTGCGCTTCTCGAACGTGCTGGGCGAGGACATCGTCACGCCCATCACCCGCGCGCTCGACCTGCCCGTCGTGCCCTGCGTGTTCGGCTTCGACCCGCGCGTCCAGTTCGTGCACGAGACGGACGTGGTGCGGGCGATCATGTTCGTGCTCGCCCACGACCTCGACGGCACGTTCAACGTCGCCGGCGACGGCCTGCTGCCGTGGAGCGAGGTGGCGGCGATGTGCGACAAGCGCCTGATGCCCCTGCCCCCGGTCGGCAAGGGCCTGGCCGCGTCGCTGCTGGCACGGGCCGGAATCGACCTGCCGCCCGAGCTGCTCGACCTGCTCACCTACGGCCGCGGGGTCGACAACCGCCTGCTCGAGGCGCAGGGCTTCGAGTACCGCTACACGTCGGCGGGAGCGGTCCGGGCCTTCGCGGAGGCGGCCCGCCTCCGCCGGACGGTCGGCGGGCCGACCGCATACCGGTACGAGCGCGACGTCGAGCAGTTCTTCCGCCACTCCCCCGCCGTCGTCCGCGACCAGGGCTGACGGCCGACCGGCAGGCGACGGCTACCTGCCCGTCGTGGACCAGTGCCAGGGCTCGCTCGGCAGGTTGTAGAGCCCGTACGAGTTGGCGTTGGCGGCCAGGAAGTCCCAGCACGAGTTGCCGCGCCGGATGGCACCACCGCCGTTGCACGAGAAGTCGATGGCGAGCCCCCGTTCGTGCATGGACGAGCCGGGGCGGGCGGTCGGCGGGTTACAGAGCGACGAGGGCATCTGGTAGATCTCGTAGTTCGAGGTGCCGCAGTGGGCCATCCGCAGCTCGATCTGCCTGGCGGTGCTCCGCCACCCGCTGCTGGCACACAGCGACACGCCCTGGGCCGCGGCGGCGTCGAGCAGCGCCTGCACGTTGTCGGCGATCGATCCCGCCACCTTGATCGACCCGCCGTAGGGGCAGGTCACGGTGGCCAGTCCGCCGGGCGCGGGCGCGATGACCGACGGCGCCGGATCCCCGCCGCCGCCGCCACCACCGCCGCCGCCACCACCGCCAGCGCCGCCACCACCACCGCCGCCACCGCCACCGCCACCGCCACCGCCGCCACCGCCACCGGACGGCTGCGCGGCGGCCGCCGCCGCTGCGGCTGCCGCCGCCTCGGCCGCCTCGGCCGCGGCCTGTCGGGCCGCGGCTTCCTGGGCGGCGCGCAGGCGGGCCGCGACCTCGGCCTGCTCGCGCACGAGCTGGTCGGCGAGCTGGGAGTCGAAGGTACGGAGCGATTCGGCCTCGGCCAGTTTGGCGTTCAGCCGCTCCTCGACATCGGCCGCGAAGGCCTCCTGCTGCGCCAGCGCGTTCTGGACCTCCTCGAGCGCGGATTCAGCCTCTCCGCGCATCTCGTCGGCGGCCTCCGCGGCGGCCTCTTTGTTGGCTTGTTCGACCGCGAGGTCCTCGTGCGCCTGCTCGAGCTGGTCGAGTACATCGGCGTCCGCATCGGCGGAGATGTCGACCAGTGCCTGCTTGACCATCATGTCGGACAGCGAATCGGCTCTGAAGCCGTCGAGCGCATTGTCGGACACCGGATTGACGAACGCCTCGACCACCAGATCGTCGGTCTGCTGGTTCAGCCCGTCGATGCGCCCCTGGGCGGCGACGACGTTGGCCTCGGCCGTCGCCACCTCGGCCTCGGCGGCGGCGAGGGCGCGCTCGGCCTCCTCGAGCTCGGCGGCCTGCGTGGCGACGTTGGTCTCGAGCGTGCCGATCGCCTCCTGGACCTGGGCGTCCTGCGCCTCGAGGGCGTCGACCTGGACCGCGACCTCCCCGCTCTGCGCCCGCACCTCGTCGAGGCGGCGCTCGGTCTCGGCCGGGTTCGGCTCCTGTGCGCCGGTGGCGTCGGGCAGCACCAGCGCGGCGGCGACGCCGACGACGACCAGCAGTCTGAGGGAGTTTCGACCGTGGCGGGTGCGGGTCACGTGAGGACGTGCTCCTGAGGGTGGACGTCGTGGCCGACCTATCGCCGGCCACCATGGGCAAAAGTGCCCGGAAATGTAACGAACACCGCACCGGATGTCATCAGGGCGCGACAGAAAGTGATGAAACCCCTGGTGGGGGCCGTGTGACGCGAATGGAACGGCGGGGCCGCCGCACGAGATGCCACATGTGGCGCGCGGCGTCTCAGCGCGTGATCAGTTGCCGTCGACCGACCAGTGCCAGGGCTCGCCCGGCAGGTTGTACAGGCCGTAGTTGGCGGCGTTCGACTTCAACCACTGGTAGGCGCCCGACCCCGATCCGATCGTTCCCCCGCCCCCAGACGTGAAATCGATGGCCAGACCCTGCTCGTGCATCGACGTACCCGGACGGGCCGTCGGCGGCGAGCAGTACGACGACGGCGCCTGGTAGATGGCGTAGTTGGAGGTGCCGCAGTTGGTCCTCCGCACCGCGATCTGCTCGGCCGGATCGCGGTACCCGTAGCCGCACATCGAGTACCCGGCCTCGGCCGCGTCGGCGAGCAGGCGCTCGATGGCGCCGGCGATGTCACCGGCCACCTGGACCACCCCGCCGGTCGGACAGGCGACGTCGGTCACCCCGCCGGCCACCGGCTTGATCCCCGACTGGTAGCGGACCTCGTCCGCCTGATCGGCGAGCTCGGCGGCGCGCTCCTGCGCGCGCTGGGCCTGCACCTCGTCGTCGAGCTCGTTGAGCGCGGCCGCCAGCTCGGCCTCGCGGGCCATGATCTGGGCGGCCAGCTCGGGGTTGGTGTTCTGCAGCGCGGCCGCCTCGGAGAGGTTGCGGTCGAGGCGCTGCTGGACCTCGGCCACGAACAACGCCTGCTGCCCGACGGCCGACTCGACGTCGGCGTAGGCGGCCTCGGCCTCGGCGGCCGCCGCGTCGGCGGCCTCGGCCGCGGCCTCGCGGTCGGCCTGCTCGGCTTCGAGCTGGGCCTGGAGGGTGCCGTACTCCTCGAGCGCGGCAGCGTCGGCGTCGGCCTCGCGGTCGAGGATCGACTGCTTGACAGTGGCGTCCATGAGCGAGTCGGAGGCCAGCGACTCCCAGGCGGTCTCGTACGGCGGGTTCAAGAAGGCGTCGACCACGACCCGGTCGGCGTCGACGTTGACCGCGGTCAGGCGCGCCTGCGTGTCGGCCAGCGCGGCGTCGGCCGTCGCGAGGGCGGCCTGGGCGTTCGTCAGCGCGGTCTGCGCCTCGGTCAGCATCGCCTTCTGCGCCTCGACGTTGGCCCGGATGTCGGTGAGCGTCTCGCCGACCACGACGTTGTCGGACCGCAGCACGTCGACGTCGACGGCGACGAGGGCCTGCTCGCCCGAGGCGGCCCCGGCCGACGGCTCCTCCTGGGCCCCCGTCGGCTCGGTGGACACGAGGCTCGTCGCCGCGAGGGCGGCGAGAGCCAGGGCAGAGGTGAGCGAGCGGCGTCGAACCAAGTGCAAGAACGTCCCCAGGCAGCGAGATGGCAGCGCCGCGGGAGGAGCCTCGTGCCCGCCTCCAGACCCGCGACAGCCAGAGGAATGTAACGAATCCCGGGGTGTCTGTCACAGACACTCCGGGACTCGATTCAGCAGCGCGCGACCACCGTTTCGGCGCCGGTCACAGGGGGCGGCGGCGCCACCCCGAGGGGTGGTTCGCGGGAGGCGGCTCGCCGGCGCCCGACACCGCCGCACCAGGTCGTCGAGGGACGACCCGTCGTCGATCAGGTGCCGTCGTTGCTCCAGTGCCACGGCTCGCTCGGCAGGTTGTAGAAGCCGTAGCCGGCCGCGTTGGCCTGGAGCCAGCTGAAGCAGGGGCTGGAGCTACTCAGCGTGCCCCCGCCGTTGCACGTGAAGTCGACCGCGGTGCCCTGCTCGTGGTTGGACGTGCCGGGCGGCGCCGTCGGGGGCGAGCACGACGACGACGGCGCCTCGTAGATGGCGTAGTCGGACGACCCGCAGTTGGCCTCGCGCAACGCGATCTGGGCAGCCGGATCGCGGTACCCGCCCCCGCACAGGTTGTTCCCGTCGGCGGCCGCGGCGTCGAGCATGGCGGCGAGGCTGGACGCCATCGAGCTGTCGACCGTGATCGACCCACCCCCGGGGCAGGCGACGTCGGACAGGCTGCCGCTCGCGGGGCCCAGCGACACACCGCCCCCCGACGAGGACGGACGCTCCGCGGCCGCGGCGGCGGCCCGGGCGGCGGCGTCGGCCATCGCCTGCTCCAGGGCGGCCTGGGCGGCGCGCTGCTCGCGATCGGCGACGACGGAGGCGAGGAGCGTCGCCAGCTCGCCCTCGCGGGCCCGGATGGCGGCCGCGGCGGCCGGGTCGACGCTGTCGAGCGCGCTGGCCTCGGCCAGGTTGGCCGCCAGCCGGTCCTGCACCGCCAGGACGAAGAGGGTCGCGTCGGACTGCGAGGCGATCAGGTCCTCGAGCGCACGGTCGGCCTCGTCGGCGCGCTGCTCGGCCGTGTCGACGGCGGCTTCCTGGGCGGCCCGCTCGGCATCGAGCTGGGCCTCTGCGGCCTCGAGATCGTCGAGCGCCGCGACGTTCGCGTCGGTCTGGCGGTCGAGGATCGACTGGCGCACGGCGGACTCGGCCAGCGTCGGCGCCGCCAGGGTCTCGATGGCGTCCTCCGACGGGGGGCTGATGAAGGCGTCGACCACGACCTGGTCGGTCTGGGTGTTCAGCTCGTCGATGCGCGCCTCGGTGGCCGTGACGGCGGCGTCGGCCGCGGCCACGGCGGCATCGGCGCCGGCGGACGCCGTTCGCGCCGCAGTGACCGCGGCGACCTGGGCCTGCACCTCGGCGCTGATGTCGGTGAGCGAGCCGGCGACGTCGGCGCTGCTCGCTCGCAGGACGTCGTCGGCCGTGGCGTCGGCGGTGCGGGTGACCGACGTGTCCGGCGACGACGGCGCCTCCTGCGCGGGACCGGCGCCGCTCGCCGACGGGGCGAGGATCGGCGCGGCGACGACGAGGGCGACGGCGATGAGTCGGCGTGCAGGTCCTGAGGGGCGGATCGTCACGTGATGGGTTCCCAGCGTTCGTGTGCGGCGCGTCCCACCCGCCGGCTCGGGAGGACGGCACCGAAGTGCGTCATGGGAATGTAATGAGATCGCGAGCGGTCCGCCATCTCACCGCAATCCATCGACCATGACCAGCGTTGTAACAACACGGTGCGTGGCATCGGGGGATGGTGCGGTGGCTCGCCGGCGCGGATGCCAGACTGCGGCCATGGCCGAGGTGCTGACCGACATCGACGACGGCGTTGCCGTCGTGACCCTCGACGCGCCCGATCGACGCAACGCGCTCACGCTTCCGATGGTCGACGAGATCGCCGCCGCTCTGGACGTGGTCGAGGCCGACCCCACCGTCGGGGCGCTCGTCGTCACCGGCACCGCTCCGGCGTTCTGCGCCGGCGCCGACCTGTCACACCTCGGGTCGAGCCAGCGTGACGGCCTGCGGCGCATCTACGAGGGGTTCCTGCGCATCGGCCGGTCGCCGCTGCCCAGCATCGCGGCGGTGAACGGCGCGGCCGTGGGAGCAGGCGTGAACCTCGCGCTCGTGTGCGACGTCATCGTCGCGGGCGCCTCGGCCCGCTTCGACACCCGGTTCCTGCAGCTCGGCATCCACCCGGGCGGCGGCCACACGTGGATGCTGCAGCGCCGCGTGGGCCCGCAGGCCGCGGCGGCGATGGTGCTGTTCGGACGCATCCTCGACGGGCCGGCCGCAGCTCGAGCCGGGCTCGCCTGGGACTGCGTACCCGACGACGAGCTGCTCGCCACGTGCCGGGCCATGGCCGCGACGGCCGCCGGGGCACCGCGCGAGCTGGTGTCCCGCATCCGCACGACGATGCACGACGTGCAGGAGATCGACGATCACGCGGCAGCGGTCGAGCGCGAGCTCGACCCGCAGGTCTGGTCGATCAACCAGCCGGCGTTCCAGGAGAAGCTGGCCGCCATGCAGCGGCGCATCAGCTCCCGGGGCTGACGGCGGGGTGTCACGCCCCCGTCAGGTCCCGCTCACCGACCAGTGCCACGGCTCGCTGGGCAGGTTGCGGAGGCCGTAGTTGTGGGCGTTCGCCGCCAGCCACCGGTAGCACGGGCTGGCGTGGGTCATCGGCTGCCCGTCGGCGCAGGAGAAGTCGATCGCCAGCCCGTCCTCGTGGTTCGAGGTCCCGGGCCGCGCCGTCGGCGGTGAGCACGACGAGGGCGCGGCCTGGAACACGGCGAAGTCCGACGTGCCGCAGTGCTGCCGGCGCAGTTGGACCTGCTCGTCGTAGGTGCGGAACCCGCTGCCGCACAGGCCCACGCCCGCCGCGGCCGCGTCGTGGATGAGGAGCTGGACGCTGATCCCCAGGCTGGAGTCGACGACGATCCGGCTTCCGTCCGCGCACCAGGCGCCGTCGAGGCGCCCGCTCGCCGCGCCCGCGGGATCGGGCAGGGGCGCCGGCGCCGGTCGCGCCGGCGGGGAGCAGGGGCCGGCGCGCCGGAGCGGGAGCGGGGCCGGAGCGGGAGCGGGCGCCGGGGTCGTGGCGCCGTCGGTACCGCTGCCCGCGGCGGCGTCCTCGGCCGCCCGGGCCTGCTGGCGGGCCGCGACGTTGGAGACGGGGGCCGCGAGGGCGGCCTCGGTGGCGCGCAACCTCTGTGCGTAGGCCGGATCGACCGGTGCGGCGCGGCTGGCCTCGGCCAGTCGGATCGCGTTGCGGGCCCGGACGGCGGCAACGTACTCGTCGAGCTCGGCGACGGCCGCGGCGCGGGCCTGGTCGGCCTCGTCCCTGTCACGCTCGGCAGCGGCGACGGAGGCCTCGGCCTCCTCGATGGCGTCCGCCGCCGACGGGCGGTCTGCAGGCTCGTCCGGGACGGCGTCACGAGCTTCGGCCGTGTGCCTGCCCCCGAGCAGGGTGAACACGTCGGTGGGAGGCGGGTCGACCTGGCGCGCCCGCTCCTGCTCGAGCGCCTCGGCGTTCCGCTCCTGGCGTTCGGCGCGCGCCTCGGCCCCCTCGAGGTCGGCCTCGGCGTGGACCTCGGTCGCGGCGGCGTCGGCGGCGGCGGTCCGCGTGTCCGCGACGGCCGCATCGAGCCGGGTGAGCTCGGCGACGACCTGGCGGACGCTGGCGGTGAGCGGCTCGATGTACCCCGCGGGTGCGCGGCCGGCGGGGGCGGCGCCGGCGGGCTGCGGGCCGAGCGCGGTGGATCCGACGATGCCGGTCGCGGAGCCGAATGTCAGGAGCGCGGCGACCAGACCCGTGGCCGCGCGCGTCCGAGCGGTGCTCGAAGGCAATGGTGTCCCCAGACGTGACATGGAACCGCGCCACCCCCAGCGGTGGCGCCGTCACGAAACTGTAAGGGCACTCGGCTCGAACTGCCACGCTATGTGACGGCTTTGACAGCAGGACCACTCACCGTGTGCGCCAGCGCGCGGGTCGGTCAGGTCGGCGAGAACACGAGCGTGTCAGTGATCGACGTCGCCAGATCGTCGTGCAGGGCGGGGTCGTCGGAGGTCACCGTCACCGACCACACCAGCCCGTTCGGCCCCAGGACCAGGGTTTCGGTGCCCTCGGCCCGCTCGTCGCCGGTGCCCACCGCGAACCGCAGCCGGACGGTCGGCCGCGCCGCTCCCTCGACGACCTCGACCTCGGGATCGGTGCGACCCGCCGCGGCAGCGAGGGACCGGGCGTACGCCTCGAGCCCGGCCGCGTCGGTCACGCCCGTCTCGGGTGCCGCCCGCACGAGCACGTCGCTCACCTGTCCCGACGCGTCCTGACCTGCGGCGTAGACCAGGCCGCCCGCACCGGCCGCCGCGGTGGCGTTCTCGACGAACCCGGGGATGGCGGGCGTGGCGCCGGCCAGCGTGGCCAGGCCGTCGGGCGACAGCAGCACCGCCTCCCATCCGGGCGGGACCGCCAGCCCGAAGCCGAGCGCCGGGACCGGGATCGGCTGCCAGCCGTCGGGCACCTCGAGGTCCAGGTCGCCGGTGGCCAGCGTGGTCGACGGGAGCGTCCCGCTCGCGGCACCGCTGTCGTCGCCGGCCGCATCGCCGCCGTCGTCACCGACCGCGGCCACCACCGCCCCGGCCACGAGGACGACGACGAGCGCCAGTGCCAGCCCCAGCGCGGCCTTGGCCCGACCGGGCAGTGCCCGCACCCGGGAGGCGGCGGCGGCTACGCGAGCCATTCGCGGGTCAGCTCGTCCTTGCGGTCGTGCCACTCCTCGACCGTGAGCGCGTAGCGGACGTGGTCCTCCCACACGCCGTTGATCTCGAGGTAGCGCTGGGCGATGCCCTCGTCGCGCAGCTTCAGCTTCTCGACCACGCGCCGGCTGCGGTGGTTGCGGGGGATGATCGACACCTGGATGCGGTGCAACCGCACCTGCTCGAACGCGAACCGTGCGACCACGACGAGCGCCTCGGACATGTAGCTGTTCCCCGCCTGCGCCTGGTCGATCCAGTAGCCCACGTAGGCCGACTGGAACGGGCCGCGCTGCACCGACGACAGGTTGATCTCGCCACAGAAGACCTCACGCGCCCGGCGCCGAGCAGCCGGGTCACGCACGAAGATGCCGAACCCGAACCCGGTGCCGAGCTGGCGCTCGCGCTCGCGGGCGCTGCACCGCATGGCGAACGCCTCGCTCGACTCGACGACGTCGGGCATGTTGGGGTTTCGAGCCGGCTCCCACGGGGTCAGCCAGTCGTCGTTGCGCCGGCGGACCTCCTGCCAGGCCGGGAAGTCGGTCGAGGTCAGCGGGCGGAGCGTCACCCGCCGCCCGGACAGCGCGCTCATCGGACCGCCATCAGCTCGGCCAGGGCGCCGAGCAGCAGCGTCACGTTCCGCGGACGGGCGGTGTGGCCCATGCACCCGATGCGCCAGACCCGACCGGCGAACTCCCCCAGCCCTCCACCGACCTCGATGCCGTACCGGTCGAGCAGCGTGGCCCGGGCCTTGGCGTCGTCGAGGCCCTCGGGCACCCACACGGTGGTGAGCTCGGGCAGTCGGTGGCCCTCGGCCGCGAACAGCTCGAAGCCCAGCCCGACCAGGCCGTCCTGCAGCAGCCGGCCGCACTCTGCATGGCGGGAGATGGCGGCGTCGAGTCCCTCGTCCAGCAGCGCGCCGAGGCCGGCGTGCAGCGACATGATCATCGAGACCGGCGCCGTGTGGTGGTAGGTGCGGGCCCCGGTGGCGGGGCCGGTGTACCGCCCGATCATCCGCAGGTCGAGGTACCAGCTCGGGCTGCGCTCGACGAAGCGCTCGCGGGCGCGGTCGCTGACGGTGAGCGGGGCCAGGCCGGGCGGCACGCCCAGGCACTTCTGGGTCCCCGCGTAGGCCACGTCGACACCCCACCCGTCGACGTCGACCTCGATGCCGCCGACGCTGGTCACGCAGTCGACGAGGAGGAGGGCGTCCCCCTTGCCCGCGCCGAGCGGCGCGACGTCCGATCGCACCCCGGTCGAGGTCTCGGCGTGGACGACGGCGATGATCGTCGGGTCGGGGTGGGCGGCCAGCAGGGCGTCGGGGTCGATCGGCTGGCCCCACGGCACCTCGACGGCCACGACGTCGGCCCCGCACCGAGCCGCCACGTCGCACATGCGGGCGCCGAACACGCCGTTGACGCCGACGACCACCGGGTCGCCCGGCTGCACCAGGTTCACGAAGGCCGCCTCCATGCCCGCCGAACCGGTGCCGGACACGGGCAGCGTCATGGGGTTGGTCGTGCGGAACACGGCCCGCAGCCGATCGCACGTCTCGTCGAGGAGCGCCACGAAGTCGGGATCGAGGTGCCCGAGCATCGGGCGCCCCAGCGCCTCGACCGCCTCGGGATACGGGTTGGAAGGGCCTGGACCCATCAGGACCCGGTCGGTGAGCGGCATGCGACCCCGACGGTAGCGACGAGGCGACCGCCCGTCCCACTCGTGCTGTCCGGGTCGGCCGGCCGTGAAGCCGACGGTCGTTCGTCAGACCAGGCTGAGCGCCAAGCCGTCCAGGATGTCGGCCTCGGACACCACCATCTCGTCGAACCCGAACCGGCGGAACAGGGCCACCAGGACGCAGCACCCTCCGACGATCACGTCGGCCCTGGCCTCCTCGAGCCCCGGGTTGTGGATGCGGTCGGCCAGGGACTCGGTGGCGAGCGTGCGGAACACCTCTTCGGCCGCGTCGCGGGTGAGCACGAAGTGGTGGATCGCGTCGCGGTCGTAGGTGGCGAGCCCGATCTCGACCGCCGCCACCGTGGTGATCGTTCCCGCCAGGCCGACGAGCGTGCGGGCGTCGGCGCTCCCCGGAACCTCGCGCACGACGTCGTCGAGGTAGGCGTCCGCGAAGCTGATGCAGGCGCTCAGCTCCTCGGGGAGGGGCGGGTCGTGGTCGAGGAACTTCTCGGTCAGGCGCACACAGCCCACGTCGACCGAGATCACACCCTCGACATGGTCGGTGCCGAGGATGAACTCGGTCGAGCCGCCGCCGATGTCGACGATGAGGAACGGCCCCCGGGCGGGGTCGAGGTCGCCCGTGGCGCCGAGGAAGGACATGCGGCCCTCCTCGTCGCCCGACAGCAGCTCGGGCCGGACGCCGACGACCTCCTCGACCGCGTCGAAGAACTCGTCGCGGTTGGTGGCGTCGCGAGACGCGGACGTCGCCGCGGCGCGTAGCCGCTCGACCCCGTGCTCGTCGAGGACCGACCGATAGTCGCGCAGGCACTCCAGCGTGCGCTCGACGGCCTCGTCGGCGAGCCGGCCGGTCGATCCGACGTTCTGGCCCAGCCGGGTGATGGTGTTGCGGCGATCGAGGATGTCGAGCTTGCCGTCGACGGGCCGGGCCACGAGGACGCGGGTGGAGTTGGTGCCGAGATCGAGCGACGCGACGACGGTCATGACGGCGAATGTACCGGTCCGATCCGGTCGTCGACCCAGCGTCCCACCGGATCGTCGCCCCCGGCCAGGTACCACGCGTAGTGCGCGTGCAGGCACTTGACCCCGGTCCGCGTCCCCCGACGCCGCCCGACGGGCGCGGGCCCGCGTGCCCGTGCGGGAGGGCGGCGTCGCGCTCGGCCGCGTAGCGGGCGTGGGCCGCGGCGAGCGCGGTGGCGTCGACCTCGCCCTCGGCCCGATCGACCCCGCCGTCGCTCTCGAGGCGGCCGACCCAGGTGCGTTCGGGCTCGCCGACCAGCCAGTAGCGGGTCGGCATGGGGGTGCCGTCGTCGAGCAACGGGGCGTTGCGGATCACGACCGGCGAGCCGTCGCGATGGCGCAACACGACCTCGAACGCCCCCTGCGGGCGGCGGCCGAGCAGCCGCTCGACCGCGTCGATGTCGGCGGCCGAGGGCGCCGGGGACGTCACGCGGGCGCGGGCGACCAGGCCACCCGGTGGACCCGCCACGGCTGCGAGAGGCCCTTGAGCTCGACCTCGTCTCCGGGGTCGAACGTGATGTCGCCGCCCGAGACCGTCAGGTCGCGGGTGAGACCGGACACGACGATCTCCCCGGGTCGTGCGCTGTCGGCGATGCGGACGGCCACGATGACGTTCTGACCGAGGACGTCGCCGTCCACGTCGACGATCTCGCCGGTGTGCAGGCCGACGCGCAACCGCAGCGGGGCGTCGGGGTCCTCGTCCCAGGACGACACCGCCCGCTGGACGTCGATGGCGGCGAGGATCGCCCGGCGGGCGCTGGGGAACACGACGAGGAAGCCGTCGCCCTGGGCCTTGACCTCGGTGCCGCCGTGGCGGGCGACCTGGGCCCGCACGAGGTCGTTGTGGTGGCGCAGCACGGTGATCCACCGGCGGTCGCCCAGGCTCTCGGCCAGGCCGGTGGACCCGACGATGTCGGTCACCATCATGGTCAGCGTGCCGCTGGGTCCGCCGGTCTGCGCGTCGGTCGACCCGTTCGAGCGGGACGCGTCCCGCGAGCGGCGCGCCCACGGCGGCTCGGGCGGCGTGGGCACCCCCGGCGGGAAGGAACCGGGACCGTGCCGGTGGCGGTGGCGGTGGGCGCGCACGGGTGGCGGCCCCGCCAGCAGCCCGGGGATGGCGGCGGCCACGTCGTCGAGGATGCGCTGGGGCAGCTCGAGCAGGCCGGGCGCCCGGAGGTCGACGACAGGATCGACTCCGCTGGCCCCGGCGGCGGCCTGGCGCTGGGCGCGGGTCTTGCGCGACGACCACCGTCACGCCGCCCCACATGCCGCGGGCGTGGACCCGGATGGTCGGCGCCTCGGGGTCGGGCTCGACGTTGCGGGTGGCGTTGGTCGAGCCCCCCATGATCACGAACCCGTCGAGGTCCACCCGGGTGCCCTCGGCCACGATGATCGTGACCCCGCCCATGATCGACCAGGCGGTCACGTCGACGGGACCGGCCACCTCGGCGTCGCGGAAGTCGAGGCGCACGCCGCCCCAGAAGGCGAACGCCCGTACGTCGGCGGCGGGGCGCCACCGCCCGCGGGCCCCACCGCCCGACATCACCCCGATGAAGCGCTGGCGCCGGGACCGGTCGGAGGCGGGGGCGGCCGGGGCCGCCGGCGCCGGCGTCGACCGGCGTCGGCGGGCGCGGCGGACGGATCGGGCAGGAGGCCGGGTGGCAGCCTGCGGCCGACCTCCTCGAGGTCGGCGAAGGTCTGGGCCGCGTACACCTCTCCGGCCAGGTCGGAGAACTCGTCGAGTGTCAGCCGGCCGGCTCCGGTGTGGCTGCGCAGCACGTCGACGGCCTGCTGGCGCTCGGCGTCGCCGATGCGGTGATGGGGCTGGTGGGGCGGCCGCGGCACGGGCGGAGCCTCGCTCGCGCCCTTGCGTTCGTCCCCCCGGTGGACCATGGTCGACAGTCTCGCGCCCCGCACGGGGCGAGGCGGCAGGTTGAGACTTCCGTCACCCGACTCGCCCGTCTACCTACTGGTAGGTAGGGTGGATGCGTGCCCGCCGATCTGATGGAATCCCGCCCGATGGAGACCACGGCCTTCCTCGCCGAGCTCGAGCCTGTCACGGCCCGGCTGCTCGACCGCCACGTCGCGCAGGCGAAGGAGTGGTTCCCCCACCAGCTCGTGCCGTACAGCCGGGGACGCGACTTCGACGCCGACTACGAGTGGTCGCCCGAGGACACCGAGCTGTCCGACGAGGTGCGGTCCAGCCTCTTCATCAACCTCCTCACCGAGGACAACCTCCCCTACTACTTCCGCACGATCGAGGCCATGTTCGGCCGCGACTCGGCGTGGGGCGAGTGGAGCCGCCGGTGGACGGCCGAAGAAGGCCGGCACTCGATCGTCATCCGCGACTACCTCACGGTGACGCGGGCGCTCGACCCGGTGGCGCTCGAGCGGGCCCGCATGGCGCAGGTCGCGTGCGGCCAGGTGCCCGAGCCCGAGACCCCGCAAGAGGGCCTGGTGTACGTGGCGCTGCAAGAGCTCGCCACCCGCATCTCGCACCACAACACCGGCAAGGTCATCGAGGACCCGGTCGGGTACGAGGTGATGAAGCGGGTCGCGTCCGACGAGAACCGGCACCACCTCTTCTACCGCGACCTCTGCACGGCGGCGCTCGAGGTCGACCCCTCCGGCATGGTCGCCGCCATCGAGAAGCAGGTGCGCGAGTTCGAGATGCCCGGGACCGGGATCGTCGACTTCGACCTCCACGCCCGCGCCATCGCCAAGGCCGGGATCTACGACTTCCAGATCCACCACGACCAGATCCTGTCGCCGGTCGTCGTGCGCCACTGGGGCATCGAGAACCTGACCGGGCTCAGCGACGCCGCCGAGCGGGCGCGCGACGCACTCCTCACGCGGATCCGCCGCATCCGCAAGGCGGGCGAGCGCCTGGCCCGCCGCCGGGCCGAGGGCGGCCTCGCCCCCGGCGGACGCGTCCCCGCCACGGCCTGAACCACCGACCGGCGCCGCCGGGCCGGCGGGTCGGCTCTCAGCCGCCCGGCGTCGTCGTGGTGGTGGTGGTCGACGGAGCCGTGGTGCTGGTCGAGGCACCTGCCGCGGGCGCCGGCGCCGGCATGATCCCGTAGGACTCCTCGCCGGGAAGGACCATCCCCTGCTCGCGCGCCTCGACCTCGATGCGCTCGTCGCTCTGCAGGTCGGCGATCTCCTCTTCGAGGATCGCGTTCTCGCGCTCGAACGCCGCCTGCCGCTCGCGGGCGCGGTCCTCGGCGTCGAACAGGTTGAGCGCCATGCGCACGGGAAACACCGTGTAGATCACCAGGCACACCACCAGCGTGGCGACGACGCCCACGCCGATCCGCCGCAGCTTGGCCACCCGCTCGGCCCGCGCCTCGGGATCGTCGGGCACGATCCGGCCGAGGTCGAGGCCCTGGAACGCCCGGGCGACCCGGGCGGCCGAACCGTCGCCCCGCGCTCGGCGCAGGGCGGCGCCCACCAGGGCGAGCGGCGGACCGGCGCTTCCGGCCGACCGTGCCGCCTGCTCCGCGGCGTCGCCCGGATCGGGGGCGGGCGGCCGGGGCGGCAGCGGGCTGACCGACGCGGGGGTGCCCGAGTTCCGCCGGAGGCGCCGTCCCTCGGCCCCGTCGCCCGTCTCGCACAGGGTGGGGACCAGCAGGACCGCACCCGGCGCGCCGGGGATGCGCCGCGGCCGGACCCGCTCGGGGCGCGCCGCGCCGCGCCGTCATCGGCTGAGCCCTCGCCGGCACCGTCGCTGCCCTGGGAACCTTCGCCGTCCACGATCGACCCGTCGGGCCGCCGCACCACCACCGCAGGCGTCGTCCACGCACCGTGCACGCGACCCGGGATCTCCTCGTCGCCGTCCCGCCCCCGGCGCCCCGTCATGGCATCCGACCCCGGTGTGTCACGGCAGCTCGCCTCCGGCCCGGGCCAGCGCGGCGGCGCCGCGGAAGGCCGCCTGCTCGTCGAGATCGTCCTCGATGCGCAGGAGCTGGTTGTACTTGGCCACCCGGTCGCTCCGGGCAGGGGCCCCGGTCTTGATCTGTCCGCAGTTCGTGGCCACGGCCAGGTCCGCGATCGTCGTGTCCTCCGTCTCGCCGGAACGGTGCGACATCACCGACGTGTACGCCGAACGCGCCGCCAGCGCCACGGCGTCGAGCGTCTCGGTCAACGACCCGATCTGGTTGACCTTCACGAGGATGCTGTTGGCCACCCGGGCGTCGATGCCGCGCTGGAGCCGGTCGACGTTGGTGACGAACAGGTCGTCGCCGACGAGCTGGACACGGTCGCCGACGGTCTTGGTCAGCTCGGACCAGCCGTCCCAGTCCTCTTCCCCGCACCCGTCCTCGACGGACACGATCGGGTACTTCCCGCACAGCTCGGCCAGCATCCCCACCATCTCGGACGGCGCCAGCTCACGCCCGTCCGCCGCCAGGGTGTAGCGCCCGCCGGCGAAGAACTCGGTCGAGGCGACGTCCATCGCCAGCGCCATGTCGTCGCCCGGCGTCAGCCCTGCCTTCTCGATGGCCTCGACGAGCAGCGCCAGGGCCTCCTCGTTCGAGCCGAGGTCGGGGGCGAACCCGCCCTCGTCGCCGATCGCGGTCGACAGGCCGCGCTCGTGCAGCACCGACTTGAGCACGTGGTAGGTCTCGACCCCCCAGCGCAGCGCCTCGCGGAAGCTGGCCGCCCCGACCGGCATGATCATGAACTCCTGGAAATCCACGTTGTTGTCGGCGTGGGCGCCGCCGTTGAGCACGTTCATCATCGGCACCGGCAGCACGTGGGCGTTGGTGCCCCCGACGTAGCGATAGAGGGGGAGGCCGAGCTCGTCGGCCGCCGCCTTGGCGACGGCGAGGGACACGCCCAGGATGGCGTTGGCGCCCAGCCGGCCCTTGTTGTCGGTGCCGTCGAGGTCGAGCATCTGGCGGTCGACCTCGCGCTGGTCGACGGCGTCGAAGCCGAGCAGCGCCTCGCGGATCTCGCCGTTCACATGGCCGACCGCCGTCTCGACGCCCTTGCCCGCGTACCGGGCGCCGCCGTCGCGCAGCTCGACGGCCTCGAACTGCCCGGTCGAGGCGCCCGAGGGCACCATGGCGCGCCCCTCGGCGCCCGAGGCGAGGAAGACCTCGACCTCGACCGTCGGGTTGCCCCGGGAATCGATGACCTCACGGCCGACGACGTGCTCGATGCTGGACATCGCTGGTGTTGCTCCTGTTGCGAGTGTTGGTCACGTTACTTGCAGTGGTTGGCGAGACGGGGTTCATCCCGGCGACCCATGCGGGTCTGACGCCGGTTCCTGGGCTCGGAAGCGGTCCCGGACGTGCTCTGCGGCCAGGCGCAGCTCCGTCTCGGGGTCCTCGCCGGTGAGGCGGACCTCGTCGACCACCTCGAGCAGCTGCCGGCCCGATCCGGTGAGCGCCGCCGGCGTCGCCGACGAGGTCCCGCCAGTCCACGCCCTGCGACGCCGCCTTCTTCTGCACCTTCGACGCGAACAGCAGTGCCGGCAGGGCGACCGGGATGCCGTCCATCACGCTGGCCCGCCCCTTCTCGTCCTTCTTGAGCTGCTCCCAGCGCGACGCCACCTCGTCGGCGCTGTCGGCGGTGGCGTCGCCGAACACGTGCGGGTGGCGGCCGACGAGCTTCGTGGCGATGCCGCGGGCCACGTCCGCCAGGGTGAACCGGCCCTCCTCGGCGGCCAGCGTGGCGTGGAACACGACCTGGAACAGCAGGTCGCCCAGCTCCTCCTCGAGGTCGTCGAACCCCTCTCCCGCCTCGACGTCGAGGTGGTCGATCGCCTCGAGCACCTCGTAGGCCTCCTCGATGAGGTGCCGGCGCAGGCTCTGGTGGGTCTGTTCGCGGTCCCACGGGCAGTCGGCCCGCAGCCGGCGGACGACCTCCGCGAACGCCGCCACCTCGCCAGCGATCGGCGCGGCGAGAGCCGGGACGTAGACGGACGTGAGGTGGTCGGGCTCGACGGCCCGGTCGAGCTCGTGCCAGGGGACCTCGACGATGCGCTCGTCGGGCAGTCCCAGCCGCTGGAGCACCACGACCCTCGGCTCCAGGGACTCGGGCTCCTGGTCGGCATGGGCGTCGCCGACCGCGAGCTTGATCTCGGACAGCACGTCGCGCTCGTCGCACTGGCCGACGAGCAGGGGGCCCCGCTCCCCGGCGGCCGCGGTCGAGAACCGGTGGCCGTCGACCAGGCGCACGCCCCGCTCGACGGGGTCGATGCCGAGCCGCACCCACGCCAGGTCGACGAACGACAGGGCCGGCACCAGCTCGACCGCCACGCGCCGGTCGGCAAGGAGCAGCTCGACCGTGTGCTCGGCCACGACCGGCGAACCCGGGACGGCGTACAGCACCTCGCCGTGCTCGAGCGCCGCGGCCACCAGCGCCTCCACGATGCCGGCATAGACCTCGTCGATGCGCGCCGCCGCGTCGTAGACGGTGTCGAAGCTCGTCGCCTCGCCGACGAGGGGCGCCGACGGGTGGCGGGTCGTCCGCAGGAAGCGCCGGGGCACGCGGGCGATCTCGTCGCGTGCCCCTTGCGTGACGAGGTCGGGCCCGCCGGGACCGAGGCCGCAGACGACCACCCGGGGCGGCCCGTCTGCCGGCATCACCCCGCCGGCAGGTCGGAGCCGTCGGCGGGGTCGCCCGACCCTCCGGAGCCGGCGCCGGGAGCGGGCCGGGGCCCGGTGGGCGGGACGATGCTGCGCTGGGCCTCGTCCCACGACCCGTACTGCGAGCTGACCTCGATGTCAGCGGCGGCGATGGCGGCAGTCACCGTGGCCTCGAAGTCGTCGCCCAGCTCCGACCGCAGCTTGTCGAAGCCGGCGAACCCGTCGAGGTACTGGTCACGCATCCCGTCGGGCAGTCCGTCGAGCGTGCCGGGGGCTGCGCCCTCGAGCTCGTCGGCGACAGCCTCCCGATCGGCCTCGGTGATCTCGAGGTCCTCGTCGGCGAGCACGCCGGGGATCACCATGAACTGGACCTGCACGTTCCCCATCGCCGCCACGTACTGCTGCGTGTAGCTGCCGAGCGGGTCGTCCTCGCCGCGCAGCTGCTCCTGCCCGACCTCGCCGAACAGAGTGCTGCGGAACGCCTCGTTCTCGTAGACGACGTCGAGCTGGTCCTCGAAGTCGCGCCGCGAGATCGACTCGTCGTCCACTGTGATGGCCGCCGACGTCGAACCGCACCCGGCAGCGGCGAGGACGGCGACGGAGGCGGCGGCGAGCAGGGGGACGACACGGCGGTTGCGCACGGAGGCAGATCGTAGGGACTGGCGCCCAGCGCGACGAACCGGCACCAGATGGCGACCCGTCGTTCACGCCCGGTTGCGCAGGGGGCTACGCGGCTTCCTTGACCGGGAACAGCGTCGAGAGCAGGTCGACCAGGTCGGCGGCGACCTGGCGGCCGCCCTTGACCGGCACGACGAGCTGACCCATGTCGGCCTTGTACAGACCCTTCGGCACCAGGCGCTTGAGGCGGACCTCCTCGGACACCTTCAGCTTCACGGGGCTCATGCGGGCGGTCCACACGGCGGCGCCGATGCCGGTGACCTTGACCACGTTCAGCTCGCGGATGTCGAGGCGGGCGGCCTCGGCCCGCAGGCGGGCGACCTCGAGCAGGGCCACGGCCTCGTCGGGCACGGGACCGTAGCGGTCCTCCCACTCGGACCGGATGTCGTCGACCTCGGCCTCGGTGGTGACCGCGGCCAGGCGCCGGTAGGCCTCGAGCCGCAGCTCCTCCTTCTCGACGTAGTCCTTCGGCAGGTTGGCGTCGAGAGGCAGATCGAGCTTGATCTCGGCGGGCTCGCGCACCTCTTCGCCCTTCAGCTCGGCCACGACCTCGCTGACCATCTGGCAGTAGAGGTCGTAGCCCACCGCGGCGACGTGGCCCGACTGGCCGGTGCCGAGCAGGTTGCCGGCGCCCCGGATCTCGAGGTCGCGCATGGCGATCTTGAACCCCGAACCGAGCTCGGTGGCCTCGCCGATCGTCTTGAGCCGCTCGTACGCCTCTTCGGTGAGCGTGCGGTCGCGGGGATGGAACAGGTACGCGTAGGCCCGCTGGCCCGACCGCCCGACCCGGCCCCGGATCTGGTGGAGCTGGCCGAGGCCCAGCAGATCGGCCCGGTCGACCACCAGCGTGTTGACGGTCGGCATGTCGATGCCCGACTCGATGATCGTCGTGCAGACGAGCACGTCGTACTCGCCCTCCCAGAAGTCGAGCACCACCTTCTCGAGCGAGCCCTCGTCCATCTGCCCGTGGGCGATGGCGATGCGGGCCTCGGGCACCAGCTCACGCAGGTGGGCGGTGACGTGCTCGATGTCCTGGACCCGGTTGTGCACGTAGAACACCTGGCCCTCGCGCAACAGCTCGCGCCGGATGGCCTCGGCCACCGCCCGGTCGTCCTGCTCGCCCACGTAGGTGAGGATCGGCTGGCGCTCGGCCGGCGGCGTGTTGAGCAACGTGAGGTCGCGGATGCCGGTGAGGCTCATCTCGAGCGTGCGCGGGATGGGCGTGGCCGTGAGCGTCAGCACGTCGACCCCGGTCTTGAACTGCTTGATCTGCTCCTTGTGCGAGACGCCGAAGCGCTGCTCCTCGTCGACCACGAGCAGGCCCAGGTCCTTGAACGTCACGTCGCCCGACAGGAGGCGGTGCGTGCCGATCACGATGTCGACCTCGCCGGCCTCGATGCCCTGGGCCACCTTCCTCGCCTGCCCGGGCGTGAGGAAGCGCGACAGCACCTCGACACGCACGGGGTAGGCGGCGAAGCGCTCGCTGAAGGTCTGGAAGTGCTGCTGGGCCAGAAGGGTGGTGGGCACGAGCACGGCCACCTGCTTGCCGTCCTGCACCGCCTTGAACGCCGCCCGGATGGCCACCTCGGTCTTGCCGAAACCGACGTCGCCGCACACCAGGCGGTCCATCGGCGTGGGCTCCTCCATGTCGGCCTTCACATCGGCGATGGCCGTGACCTGGTCGGGCGTCTCCTGGTACGGGAAGGCGTCCTCGAACTCCTTCTGCCAGGGCGTGTCGGGCGCGAACGCGGTGCCGCCCTCCTGCAGGCGCTTCTGGTAGAGGACCACGAGCTCCTGGGCGATCTCGGCCACCGCGGCGCGCACCTTGGCCTTGGTGCGCTGCCAGGCGTCGCCGCCGAGGCGGCTGAGGGTCGGGCTGTCGCCGCCCGTGTAGTGGCGCACGGCGTCGATCTGGTCGGACGGCACGTACAGCCGGTCGTCGCCCTTGTACTCGAGCAGCAGGTAGTCGCGGTCGACGCCGCCGATGGCGCGCTTGACCATCCCGCCGTAGCGGGCGACGCCGTGCTGGTGGTGGACGACGTGGTCGCCCTTCTTGAGGTCGTCGAAGAAGCCCTCGGCGTCGCGGCGGCGGGGACGGGCCCGCCGGTGGGCCCGTCGGCGGCCGGTGAGGTCGGACTCGGCCAGCAGCGCCAGCTTCACGCCGCGCAGCACGGCGCCCCGCTCGAGCGGGGCCACGTGGACCTCGGCCGACACGCCCTCGGACACGAGCAGGTCGCGCAGGCGGGCCGCCGACCCCTCGCCGTCGGCCCCCACGACGATGCGGAACCCGTCCTGCTGCAACGTCACGAGGCGGGACAGGAGCCCGGTGCCGTCGCCGACGACCGGGTCCCACGCGGACCCCTGCACCTGGGGGGTGTCGGGGCTGTCGGGCACGCTGACCACGTGCCACGCGCTCGCCCTGGTGTGGGCGAGGAGGCGGTCGAACTCGAGGTGCAGGCGGGGGAACCCGTGGGCCGCGGACCGGTCCTCGGTGGCACCCCACGTCACCGCCAGCGTCGAGGCCAGGTCGGCCTCTTCCGCCAGCAGGTCGGCGGCGCGGTCGCGCATGCGACGGGGCTCGCACAGCAGCACCTGGGCGTCGTCGCCCACGACGTCGAGCAGCGCCCGCTCGTCCTTGGTCAGCCACGGCAGCCACGACTCCATGCCGTCGAACACCAGGCCCTGGGCCAGGCGCTCCCACTGCTCGCGGCCCCACGGCTCGAGGCCGACCAGCCGCTCGGCCCGCTCTCGGACCTCGTCGGTGGGCAGCAGCTCGCGGCACGGGAACAGCAACGCCTCGCCGAGGTCGTCGGTCGAGCGCTGGTCGGAGACCGAGAACTCGGTGAGCCGGTCGACCTCGTCGCCCCACAGGTCGATGCGCACCGGCCGGTCGGCCGTCGAGGGGAACACGTCGACGATCGAGCCGCGCACGGCCAGCTCGCCCCGGTGCTCCACCATCTCCTCGCGCCGGTAGCCCGCGGCCACCAGGTCGCCGACCAGGTCGTCGCGGTCGATCTGCAGGCCCGGCCGGATCACCATCGGCGCCACGTCGTCGACGTGGGGGCCGAGGCGCTGCACCAACGCCCGCACGGACGCCACCACCACGTCGGGCGCCCGCTCGGCCTCGTGCAGCCGCCACAGCACCCGCAGGCGCCGGCCCATCGTCTCGACGCCGGGGCTGACCCGCTCGAAGGGCAGCGTCTCCCAGGCGGGGAACAGCTCGACCCGGTCGTCGCCCAGGAAGGCGGCGACGTCGTGGGCCAGCCGCTCGGCCTCGGTCGACGTCGGGACCGCCAGCACGATCGGCCGCCGCTTGGTGAGACGGCTGAGCCCCGCGGTGACGAGGGCGCGTGCCGCCTCGGGCACCGCCAGCGTCGCCGAGGCGCGGCCGAGCACCTGCGCGAGCGCGGGCTCGTCGCGCAGCGCCGCGGGGAGGTCGGCGAGCGGGCCGGGTGTGGGCGCGCCGGTGCGCGCCCCCGTGGCGGTGGGGGCGGGTGTCATAAGCGTCTCAACGCTACCGGGTGGGTGCGACACTCACGGCCTGGTCTCGGGCGCCTGGCGCCCTCGGGCGATGAGTTTCGGCCCGGCGGGGAGTCTGAGCATCGCCCGGACCCCCCGACCCAGCGAGGGCAGCGATGACCGTCACCTCCCCCACCGCCGAGCTCGACGACCGGTTCAGCAGCCCCGGAGCGACGCCCCGCCCCTGGCCCGAGGTGGTGGAGGCGATCGAGCGGGCCGAGATGTTCTGGCTGTCGACCGTGCGCCGCGACGGCCGGCCGCACGTCGCCCCCCTGCCGGCGATGTGGCTCGACGGGGCGCTGCACTTCTGCACCGGCGCCGAGGAGCAGAAGGCGCGGAACATCGAGGGCAACCCGCAGGTCGTGATCACCACCGGGGGCGACCGGTACCTCTCCGGCCTGGACATCGTGGTCGAAGGCCGCGCCGAGCAGGTCATCGACGAGGAGACGCTCCGTCGCCTGGCCGCGATGTGGAAGGCGAAGCTCGACTGGCCGTTCGAGGTGGCCGACGGCGGGTTTCGCGACCCCGACGGCCCCGAGGTCGGCGACACGGGCACCGTCGCCACGGCCCTCGTGTTCGGCGTGTCCCCGAGCAAGGTGCTGGCGTTCGGCAAGGGCGAGCCGTTCAGCCAGACGCGCTACCGCTTCACCTGATCCTGCTCTGACGCGACCGCGCCGGTGCGGATCGCCCAGGCGGCCACCTCGGTGCGGCTGGCCATGCCCAGCTTGGCCAGCACGTTCGACACGTGGACCGCGGCCGTGCGCGGGGAGATGTACAGGCGCTCGGCCAGCTGGGCGTTGGTCAGGCCCTCGGCCAGGAGCCCCACGACCTCCCGCTCCCGAGGCGTGAGCGCTTCGGGCCCCGTGGGCTCGTCGCCGAGGCCGAGCCGCCGCTCGACGGCCCGCAGCTGGTCGACCCGCCAGCCGCGCCAGCGCGCCAGGATGCGGGCCGCCTCGGCTGCGTGCGGCGCGCGCCTCGTCGACCCGGCCGGCGCGGGCCAGGGCGGCGGCCGCCCCCACGTGCACGGTGCCCCGCGCCCCGGCCAGGATCTCGGGGGCGGCGCCGAGGGTGGCGGCCGCGGACACGTAGAGGGCGACGGCGGTGTCGACGTCCCCGGACGCCTCGGCGAGCTGCGCCTCCAGCAGCTGCCGCCAGGGGCTGTCGGGATCCAGGCGATGACCGACGTAGTGCCCGACCCGCTCGACGAGCGGCCGTACCTCGTCGGCGGGAAGGCCGGCCCACAGCCACGCCGACACGATGTCGTGGACCTGGGACGGCGACACGAACCCGTCCCGGTCCGCCACCGCGATCAGCTCGGGCAGCAGCGCCCGGGCCCGGTCGAGGTCGCCGCGCCGGCACGCCAGGTGCAGGTCGAGCCCGATCACCGACATGGCGGTGCGGGCCGTCGTCGGCTTCGCCCGCTCGGTGAACAGCGCGGCGTCGTCGAGGTCACCCGCCTCGAGGGCGAGGCCGGCACGGAACACCGCGGTCCAGCCCGGCCTGGCCCAGGCGGGGCGACTGGCGTCGTGGGCGGCGTCGAGGTGGCCGATGGCGCCGTCGAGGTCGCCCTCGACCGCCGCCAGTTCGGCGAGGGAGGCGGCCACGTCGGTGACGGCCAACGAGTCGAAGCCCGCGGCCTCGGCGTGCACCCGCATCCGCTCGATCAGGGTCCGGACCTCGTCGACGTCGCGCCACTGGCGGGCGTGCCACACCAGGTTGTTCAGCGTCCGGGCGGCCAGCAGGTGCTCCCCCGCCCGCTCCGCCTCGGCGGCGACGGACTCCAGCAGCTCACGGGCCTCGTCGGCCCGGGCCGGGTCGAGCATGAGCATCGACCCCTTCTCGACCTGGGCCATGAGCCGCACCTGGGCCAGGTCGGCGGCGTCGGCCAGCGCCAAGGCCTTGTCGACCCACTCGAACGTGTCGTCGGCCCGGTCCCGCAGCATGAACGACTGCGCGACCGCCGCCATCGCCCGGGCCCGCTGCTCGTCGGTGGGCAGGCGGTCGATGACGGCGATGAGGGCGTCGGTGTGCGTGGCGACCGTGTCGAGGTGACCCCGCTCGTACGCCACCCGGGCGACCATGGCGAGCGCCTCGGCCTCGGCCCCGACGTCGTCGGCCTGGCGCGCCAGGGACAGCCAGCGCTCGGCGTGGGCCAGGGCGTCGTCGAGCAGGCCCGCCAGCCACGCCGCCCGCGCCGCCATCGCCAGCAGGTCGAGGTCGCCCGGAACCTCGTCGAGACCCAGCTCCGCGAGCTGCAGCGCCTGGTACGACGACCCGAGCCCCAGCGACTCGTGGGCGCCCAGCCGGGCTTCGGCCACCATGTCGTCGAAGCGGCCCGCGCCCTGGGCGTGGTGGGTCAACGCCACGTGGTCGCGGCTCTGCGCCTCGCGCAACGCGGCCAGCGCCGCCTCGTGCAGGCGGCGCCGCTCACGGCCGAGCAGACCCGCCTCGACCGCCTCGCGTGCCAGCTCGTGGTGGAACCCGAACTGGTCGGTGTCGCTCTCGACCAGCAGCCCCCGGTCGACCGCGACGCGCAGGCGGGCGATCAGGTCGGACTCGGAGGCGCCCGTCACCGCGGCCAGGAGGTCGAACGACACGCGCCGTCCGAGCACCGCCGCGGCCCGCACCATGGCGCGCACGTCGGGGTCGAGGTCGTCGAGCTCGGCGCTCACGAGCTCGGACACGGTCCAGGGCAGCGGCGCGTCGTCGTCGCCGGCGGGCATCTCGCCGGCCGCCGACACCAGCTCCTCGAGGAAGAACGGGTTCCCTCCGGTGCGCACGTGCAGGGCGTCGACGGCGCGGAACGACGGCTCCTGGTCGAACACCGCCGCCAGGAACCCGCTGACCTCGGCGGGGGTGAGGCGGTCGAGGTGGACGTGCGTGACCCGGTGCCGCCGGTCGAGGCGGGGCACGGCCTCGGCCGCCGGGTGGCGGCGCGACAGGCCGTCGGGCCGGTAGGTGCCCACCAGCACCAGGCCGCGACCGGCTCCCGGGGCGCCCGGCGGCGGGGGCTCGGCCAGGCGCTCGAACGCGGTGATGCTCTCGGAGTCGGCCCAGTGGAGGTCCTCGAACACGAGGAGCGTGGCGCCAGGACCGGACCGGTCGCCCAACGCCCGCACCAGGTCGACCCCGGCCCGGACGCGCTCCTCCGCCGTGCGGTCGGCGTCGCGCACGGCGGCCACGAGGGCCGTGAGGTCGGCGCCGCCGTCGTCCGCCACCTCGGCGTCGCCCGCGGCCACGTCGACCGCGTCGAGGAACAGCTCCATCGGCCGTCCCACGGTGCCCGGGTCGGCCTGGCCGGCCAGGACGAGCGTGCCGCGGGGTGCCCGCCGCACGAGCTCCTGCACGAGCCGGGTCTTGCCGATGCCGGCCTCGCCGGACACCAGCGCCACGGACGGTTCGGCGCGCGCGCCCACGAGAGCGGCCAGGCGGTCGAGCTCGACCGCCCGGCCCACCATCACGGGTGACAGACCGGATCGACCCACGAGCACGCCGTGATGCTAAGAGCCGAGCGGGTCGAACGTCCGCTGCAGGCCACTTCGGGCCGTCACGAGCGCTGGCGGGTGCCGTCGGCGGCGGCCCGGCGAGCCGAGCGACGCAGCGAGCGGCGGGGAAGGGGACGGTAGGTGCGGTTGTGGTCGTCCACGAGGAAGCGGACCGTGTTGTAGTCGTTGAGCTGGAACATGCCGTCAGCGTGCGCCCCTGAAGGCCCTCCGCACATCGGACGACGTGCGGATCTTCCATGCCACCGAGCGCCTACGTATGTCCGACGGCAGCCCTACGCATGCGTGCCCGCGGTCACCCGCGGCTGCGCTACGGTCGCCGCCGTGCGCCGTCCCCCCGGAGCGTGGCGCCTGCTCGCCATCACGGTCGCCCTCCTCGCCGCCACCGGGTGCGACGTGCCCGGGTTCGGCGCGCCCGACCCCAAGTCCGAGCAGGGCGAGAGCATCTTCTCGCTCTGGCAGGGGTTCTTCGTCACGGCCATCGCCGTCGGGCTGCTGGTGTGGGGCCTGCTCATCTTCGTGATCGTCCGGTACCGCCGCCGCGACGACACGATCCCCGGCCAGAACCCGTACAACATCCCGATCGAGATCTTCTACACGGTGGCGCCCGTCCTCATCGTGGCCGTGCTCTTCGGCTTCAGCGTGGCCGCCGAGAACGACGCCACCGAGCTCGACCCCGACCCCGTCGCCCACATCGACGTCATCGGCTTCCAGTGGTCGTGGCAGTTCGTCTACGTCGACGAGGACGTCACGATCACCGGCGAGCCGGGCGTGCCTCCCGAGATGGTCATCCCCGTCGGCCAGCCCGTCGAGCTGCGGCTCGTCAGCGCCGACGTGAACCACTCGTTCTACGTGCCCGACTTCCTGTCCAAGCGCGACCTGATCCCCGGCGTCGACAACGAGATCTCGGTCACGCCCACCGAGACCGGCAGCTACGTGGGCCGGTGCGCCGAGTTCTGCGGCCTCGACCACTGGCGCATGAACTACACGGTGCGGGTCGTGTCGGCCGACGACTACGAGTCGTGGCTCGGCGACCAGCAGGGGCCGGACGAGACCGCCGGAGGTGGCGGGTGACGACCCTCGACGAGCGACCGGTCGTGGCCGAGGAGCCGCCCGAGCCCCATCCCCGCGCCCGCGGCCTGCTCGCCTTCCTCACCACCACCGATCACAAGCGCATCGGCATCTCGTACATGGTGACGGCCTTCGCCTTCTACCTGATCGGCGGGGCGCTGGCGATGGTCATCCGCACCGAGCTGGCCGAACCCGGCGCGCAGGTGGTGTCGCAGGGCCGCTACAACGAGATGTTCACCATGCACGGGAGCATCATGTTGTTCCTGTTCCTGGGCCCGTTCGCCTTCGGGCTGGGGAACTACCTCGTGCCGCTGCAGGTCGGCGCCCGCGACATGGCGTTCCCTCGGCTCAACGCCCTGTCGTACTGGTTCTACCTGTTCGGCGGCATCACGATGCTGACCGGGTTCCTGACCGCCGACGGCGCCGCCGACTTCGGTTGGACCGGGTACACGCCCCTGTCGTCGATCGTGCGCTCGCCCAACCTGGGCGGCGACCTGTGGCTGATGGCGGTGGTGCTCACCGGCCTGTCGGGGGTGCTGACGGCGGTGAACATCGTGGCCACCGTCGTGGCCATGCGGGCCCCCGGCATGCGCATGTTCCGGCTGCCCATCTTCACCTGGAACATGCTGGTGACCAGCGTGCTGGTGCTGATCGCCTTCCCGGTCGTCACGAGCGCGGGCGTCATGCTGTTCGCCGACCGCCAGTTCGGAGCCCACATCTACGACCCCGCCACCCACGACGGCGTCGTGGGCTCGCCGATCCTGTGGCAGCACCTGTTCTGGTTCTTCGGGCACCCCGAGGTCTACATCCTGGTGCTGCCGTACTTCGGCGTGATCACCGAGATCCTGCCGGTGTTCTCACGCCGGCCCGTGTTCGGCTACGCCGGCCTGGTCTTCGCCACCATCGCCATCGCCGCTCTGTCGGTGGGGGTGTGGGCGCACCACATGTTCGTGACGGGCGCGGTGCTGCTGCCGTTCTTCACCGCGTTCTCGATGCTGATCGCCGTGCCGACGGGGGTGAAGTTCTTCAACTGGATCGGCACGATGTGGGGCGGCTCGCTGGTGTTCCCGACACCCATGCTGTTCGCGTTGGGATTCCTGTTCACCTTCCTGCTCGGGGGGCTGACGGGCGTCATGCTGGCCGCGGCGCCCATCGACTTCGCCGTCTCCGACACCTACTTCGTCGTCGCCCACATGCACTACGTGCTGTTCGGCGGCTCGGTGTTCGCCCTCTACGCCGGGATCTACTTCTGGTGGCCGAAGGTCTTCGGTCGCGTGCTCGACGAGCGCTGGGGCAAGGTCCACTTCTGGATGACGCTCGTGGGGTTCCACCTCACGTTCCTCGTGCAGCACGTGCTCGGCCTCGACGGCATGCCCCGCCGGGTGGCCGACTACTTCGACAGCGACGGGTTCACCGGCCTCAACCAGATCTCGACCGTCGGGGCGTTCCTGCTGGGGGCGTCGACGCTGCCGTTCCTGTGGAACGCCGTGCAGACCCTGCGCGGGCGGATGGGCACGGCGGCGCCGGGCAACCCGTGGGGTGGGCAGACGCTCGAGTGGGCCACGTCGTCGCCGCCCCCGCCCGAGAACTTCACCGAGCCGCTGCCGCCCATCCGCTCGCAGCGGCCGGTGTGGGACCTCGACCACCCCGAGCACACCACCGTCGGCCACGGCCGGAGCGCGTCGTGACCGGCACCGAGGGGCCTGCGGGTCACGAGCTGAACCCGCCGGTCGACGACGCCAAGGTGCCGTGGCGGGTGTTCGTCGGCATCGGCGTGTTCGTGCTGGTCATCGGCGCCATCTACTGGGCGACGGCCTACGAGGAGAGCGGCACGGTGATGCTGCTGCTCGCCGCCGGCCTCTCGCTGTGGATCGGGGCGTACCTGTGGCTGCGCACCCGCACCGAGGTCGGCCCCGAGCAGGGCCCCGCCGGCGAGAGCGCGGCCGGGACCCGGGAGCAAGAGAGCGAGCACTACCTGCCCCACGCCAGCGCCTGGCCGTTCGCCATCGGGCTCGGCGCCGCGACGCTGGCCAACGGCCTCGTGCTCGGCCTGTGGGTCATCGTGCCCGGCGCGGCGCTCATGGTCCTCGGCATCGGCGGCTTCGTGCGCCAGACCCGGCGTCGCGACTGACGCACCGGGTCGCGTGCCCTCCGGAATAGTTGCGCGTACAATTTGTTCCGTTCGGCACACCTGGAGGTACGCCGAGATGCCCGCCATCACCGTTGCCGATCCGCTCACGCTGCCGGCCATCACCGAGCCCGACGTCACGGCCTCGGCCGAGAGGCCGGTCGTGTCTGTCACCAGCGCCCCCTCGGGGTTCGAGGGCGAGGGGTTCCCGGTGCGCCGCGCCTTCGCCGGCGTCGCCCAGCACCTGCTCGACCCGTTCATCCACATGGACCAGATGGGCGAGGTCGACTACGCACCCGGTGAGCCCAAGGGCACGCCGTGGCACCCGCACCGGGGCTTCGAGACCGTCACCTACATGATCGACGGCACGTTCCAGCACGAGGACTCGACGGGCGGCGGCGGCCTCATCACCGACGGCGACACCCAGTGGATGACCGCGGGCTCGGGCCTGCTGCACATCGAGCGCCCGCCCGACGAGCTCGTGGCCAGCGGCGGCCTCTTCCACGGCGTGCAGCTGTGGGTCAACCTGCCGGCGGCCGACAAGTTCGTCGACCCCCGCTACCAGGACATCCGGGGTGGCGAGGTGAAGCTGTTGCGCTCGCCCGACGGCGGTGCCGTGCTGCGGGTGATCGCCGGTGAGCTCGCCGGTCACGACGGGCCCGGCGTCACGCACACGCCCATCACCTACGTGCACGCCACGGTTGCCCCGGGGCGCGCCTGACCGTGCCGTGGTCGCCCGCGTACAACGCCCTCGCCTACGTGCTGGCCGGCAGCGGGACGGTCGGCTCGGCCGGTCGCCCCGTGCGCACGGGCCAGCTGGTGGTGTTCGGACCCGGTGACCACCTGACCGTGGCCGCCGACGCCACGCAGGACAGCCACACACCCGAGCTCGAGGTGCTGCTGCTGGGAGGCCGACCCATCGGCGAGCCTGTGGCACAGTACGGTCCCTTCGTGATGAACACGCGGGCCGAGCTGGTGCAGGCGGTCGAGGACTTCCAAGCCGGCCGCATGGGCCACATCCCCGCCGAGCACGCGGGCCACTGACATCGACGGGCCGCCCCGGCGGCCCCACCAGATCGCCGGACCTGCCGGCGGGCCACTCCGCCGCCGGCCCGCTGGCAGGCCGGCACCTCAGCCTGCGATGAGCGTGAGGTGCCCACGGCGGATCACCCGTTGGCCGCGTGCGTCGACCTCGGCAGCATCGCCGGCATCGGCATCCAGATCGCTGCCGTCGCCCGCCGCCTCGGCGTCGCCCGCCTCGTCGGCCGCCCACTCGTCCCAACGGGGCTGGCGCGGCGGCTCCTCGAACCAGATCGGCGCCACCACGTCGGGCAGGCGGGCGCGCCACAGGGCGGTGCGCACGGGGCACGGCCGGAACTGCCCGACCCCCTTGCCCCGGGGCGTGGCGATGAACTTGTAGGTCTGGCCCGTGGCGTCGACGCAGACCGAGCCGCCGTTCTCGTGGTGGTCGTAGATCCAGACGTCGGGACGGCCCTGGCGGTTCACGCGACCGGCCAGGCGGAACTCGTCGAGGTGCACCGGCCAGGGAAACCGCTCGAGGCGGGCGCGGCGGCCGACGAGCATCAGCGGCCGCCACCATTCGAGCAGGTGGGGCGCATCGTGGGGCGGGGACCACAGATCCATGGGGCGCACCGTACGGAGGGGGTGTGACAGTTTCGGCGAGCGGAGCCTTGACCCGCAGGGTCAAGGTGGTGTTGGCTGGCGGCTGACGCGCATGTCAGCCGCGAACGAGGGGGACGGCGATGCACGACCTGGTCATCCGCAACGGCACGGTTGTCGACGGGTCCGGCGGCCCCGCCCGCGCCGCCGACGTCGCCATCGGCGGCGACCGCATCGCGGCGGTGGGCACCGACGTCGGCCCGGGCCGTCGCGAGATCGACGCCGACGGGCGCCTGGTCACCCCCGGCTTCGTCGACATCCACACCCACTACGACGGCCAGGCCACCTGGGACCCCGAGATCAGCCCGTCGAGCTGGCACGGGGTCACCACCATCGTCATGGGCAACTGCGGCGTCGGGTTCGCCCCGGCCGACCCCGCCAAGCGTGACTGGCTGATCCAGCTCATGGAAGGGGTCGAGGACATCCCGGGCACCGCCCTCGCCGAGGGCATGAGCTGGAACTGGGAGACCTTCCCGCAGTACCTCGACGAGCTCGACCGCATGGCCCGCGCCGTCGACATCAGCGCACTCGTGCCCCACGGCGCGGTGCGGGCCTACGTGATGGGCGACCGCGGCGGGCAGAACGCGGAGGCGACGCCCGACGAGATCGAGGGCATGGCCAAGGTCGTGCGCGAGGCGGTCGAGGCCGGGGCCGTCGGCTTCTCGACCACGCGCACGCTGCTGCACCGGGCCAAGGACGGCGAGCTGGCCGCGGGCACGACCGCCAGCGCGGACGAGCTGATCGGCATCGGCATGGCCCTCGGCGAGGCCCGCGCCGGCGTGTTCGAGCTGGCCAGCGACATGTTCGACCCCGACGCCGAGTTCGCCTGGATGCGGACCATCGCCCGCGAGACCGGCCGTCCGGTCACCTTCAACTGCCTGCAGGACGACCTGCGCCCCGAGCACTGGCGTCGGCTGGTGCAGCTCGCCGACGAGGCCACCGCGGCGGGCGCCCGCATCGTGCCCCAGGTGGCCGGGCGCCCCGCGTCCGTCCTGTTCGGCTGGGACTCGACCGCCCACCCGTTCCTGTTCCACAAGACGTGGCAGGCGATCGCGGGCCTGCCCCGGGACGAGCGCCAGGCGCGCCTGCGCGATCCGGAGGTGCGCCGGGCCATGGTCGACGAGCGCGTCGACGTGGGGGGCATGGCCGCCTTCATCACGTCGGCGTGGCACAAGCTGTTCCCGCTCGGCGACCCGCCCGAGTACGAGCCGGGGCCCGAGCAGAGCGTCCAGTCGATCGCCGCCCGGGAGGGCCGGCCACCCGAAGAGGTCACCTACGACCTGATGATGGCCGACGACGGCCGCGGGCTCCTGTACATCCCCCTCCTCGGCTACGCCCACGGCGACTTCGACGCCCTGCACGACATGCTCGTGCACCCCGGCTCGGTGCTGGGGCTCGGCGACGGTGGCGCCCACTGCGGCCTGCTCTGCGACGCCTCGCTCCCCACCTACATGCTCACCCACTGGGTGCGCGACCGCTCGCGCGGCACCCGCCTCGGGCTCGAACAGGCCGTGCACATGCAGACCCGCAGCACCGCCAGCCTCTACGGGTTCGACGACCGGGGCCTGCTGGCGCCCGGCTACCTGGCCGACGTCAACGTCATCGACTTCGACGCCCTCGCCTGCGAGGCACCGACGATGGTCTACGACCTGCCCGCCGGGGGTCGCCGCCTCGTCCAGCGGGCCCGCGGCTACGTCGCCACGGTGAAGCGGGGCGTCGTGGTCCGCGAGGACGACGAGGCCACCGGCGAACACCCGGGCGTGTTGCTCCGGGGCGCCCAAGCGGCACCGACGGCCTAGCCGTCGGACCGGGCGGCGCCGCCTCGCGCCGGCGCGTTTCCAGGCCCTCACCTGCTCGTTCGCGGCGCGGTGCGGGTCCCGAAACGTCGCCGAAACCCTGGTCAGCCATGCTGTCGGGGTGGTCGGTGCGCTCACGGGACACACCATCGGCATCACCGGCCACCGCCGGTGGGAGGAACAGGCCGAGATGCTCACGCGCCGCGGCGCGCACGTGGTCCACGGCCCGGTGATGCACACCACCCTCCTGCACGACAGCGACGCCACCCTGCGGGCGACGGAGCAGGCCCTCGCCCACCCACCCGAGCTGGTCGTCCTCACGACCGGCATCGGCACCCGGTCGTGGTTCGCGGCGGCCGAGAGCGCCGGCCTCGACGGGCGGCTGCGTGACGCCGGTGGCGCCGCCACCGTGCTCGCCCGCGGGCCCAAGGCCCGCAGCGCCGCCATCGGCGCCGGCCTCGAGGTCGACTGGCAGGCGGGCGACGAGACCAGCGCGGAGGTGCTGCGCCACGTGGCGACCCTCGACGTCGCCGGGCGCCGGGTCGTGGTGCAGCGTGACGGCGGCGACCCGCTGCTGGCCGACGGCATCCGCGCCCTCGGCGCCCACGTCGTCGATGTCCCCGTGTACCGCTGGCACTTCCCCGAGGCCACCGCCCCCGCGCTGCGGTTGATCGACGCCGCGTGCGCCGGGCGCCTCGACGCGGTCACGTTCACCTGCGCCTACGCCGTCGCCAACACGTTCGCCCTGGCTCCCGATCCCGACGCGCTGCGCGCCGCCCTCGCCGGTCACGCGCTCGCCATCGCCGTCGGCCCCGTGTGTGCGGCCGCCCTCCGGCGCCACGGCGTCGAGCGGCTCGTCGAGCCGCCCCGAGCCCGCCTCGGCGCCATGGTGAAGGCGCTGGTCGCGGCCCTCGAAGCGCGCCACCGCGTGCTGCGCCACGAGGGCGATGCCGTTCGCTGGCAGGGCGCGGCCCTGGTCGACGAGGCGGGCGGCGGCGTCGCCGCGCTCACTCCGGGCGAGGCGCGGGTGCTCGAGGTGCTGGTGGCCCGGTCTCCGGCCGTCGTCCCCAAGTCGGCCCTGGTCGACGACGGTGTCGACACCCACGCGGCCGAGGCGTCGGTGGCCCGGCTGCGGGCCAAGCTCGGCCCGCTGGGCGCGGCCATCCGCACGGTCCCGCGCCGGGGCTACGTCTGCTCGCTCGGGGTCGAGCCCGCAGACGGGGGTGCCGGCGACCGTCCCCGCGTCGCCTGACCCGCGGCGTCGTCAGCGACCCACGCGGGCCGGCAAGGCCTCGACCTTCACCGCGCACTGCTTGTAGTTGGGCTCGCGGCTGATCGGGTCGAACTGGTCGTCGGTCAGGCGGTTGGCGCAGCGCTCGTCCCAGTGGAACGGGATGAACACCTCGCCGGGCCGGCCGATGGCCGTCACCCGCACGCGGATCTGGTCGACCGCGCCCCGCGACGAGGCCACCCGCACCCAGTCGCCGCCCCGGACGCCGAGCCGGGCGGCGTCCGACGGGTGGACCTCGACCCAGGCCTCGGGAGACAGGCCCTCGAGGATCGGGATGCGACCGGTCTTCGTGCGGGTGTGCCAGTGCTCGACGGTGCGCCCGGTGTTGAGCAGGAACGGGTACTCGGGTCGCGGGGCGTCCCGGATGGGCTCGGGCTCGACCGGCAGGACCATCGCCCGCCCGTTCGGGCGGTTGAACACCTTGTCGCCGTACAGGCGGGGGGTGCCGCCGAGCGGCACGTCGTCGCCCTCGGGGCACGGCCAGAACACGCCGCCGGCCTCGTCGATGCGGTCGTAGGTGATGCCGCTGTAGTCGCAGGGGCGCCCGGCGGACACCCGCCGCCATTCGGCGAAGGCGTCGTCGGGTGTGACCCACCCGGGGAACAGCTCGTCCCGGCAGCCCCAGCGGTCGGCCAGGCCGAGGAAGATGTCGAAGTCGCTGCGGGCCTCGCCCGGCGGCTCGACGGCGGCGCGGACGCGCGACACCCGGCGCTCGCTGTTCGTGTAGGTGCCATCCTTCTCGCCCCACACCGCCGCGGGCAGCACCACGTCCGCCAGCACCGTCGTCGGTGTCTCGAACCCGTCCTGCACGACCAGCAGGTCGAGGCGGCGCAGCGCCTCCTCGAGCACCTCGCGGTTGGGGAACGACACCGGCGGGTTGGTGGCGATGATCCAGAGGCCCTTCACGTGGCCCGACATCACGGCGTTGACGATGTCGGGGTAGGCCTTGCCACGGGCTGCGGGCAGGCGGGCCTCGTCGACCCCCCACAGGCCGGCGAGCTCGGCGCGGGCCGCCGGGTCGTCGTAGGCCCGGTAGCCGGGCATCGAGGCGGTGAACCCCGATTCGCGCGTGCCCATGGCGTTGCACTGACCGGTGATCGACAACGGCGAGGCCCCGGGCAGGCCGACGTTGCCGGTGAGGAGCGCGATCGTGTTGATGAGCGTGACCGTGTGGGTGCCCTGCACCGAGTGGTTGACGCCCATCGTCCAGGCGATGGTGCACCGCTCGGCGCCCGCGATCGTGCGAGCCAGGTCACGGATGGCATCCGCCTCGATGCCGCTCTCGGCGGCCGCCCGCTCGACGGTCCACCCCGCGAGGTGGGCGAGCAGGTCGTCGAGCCCGTCGACGTGGCCCCGAACGGCGTCGGGATCGACCAGGCCCTCGGCGAGGAGCACCGTCAGCACCCCGTTGAGGAGGGCGACGTCGCCACGGGGCCGCACGGGGAGGTGGGTGTCCGCGATCATCGCCGTCTTCGTGACGCGGGGATCGACGACGACGATGCGGGACGGGCCGCCCTGGCCCATCACCCGGGGCATGAGCAGCGGGTGGTTGTCGGCCATGTTGGCGCCCCACAGGACGAGGACGTCGGCCAGCGCCAGGTCGTCGTAGCACCCGGGTGGGCCGTCGGTGCCGAAGCTCAGCTTGTAGCCGGCCACGGCCGACGCCATGCACAGCGTGGTGTTGCCGTCGTAGTGGGCGAGGCCCATGCCCAGCCGGACCAGCTTGCCCAGCGTGTAGAACTCCTCGGTCACCAGCTGGCCGGTCGACAGCACGGCCACCGACTCGGGGCCGTAGCGCGCGAGCAGGTCGTGGAACCCCGTCGTCACCCGGTCGAGCGCCTGGTCCCAGGTCACCGGGCGGCCGGCGACCGTGGGCACGGTGAGGCGGCCCTCGGCGGCCAGCATCTGGTGCTCCGACAGGCCCTTCGGGCACAGCCGACCGTGGTTGACGGGGTGGTCGGGATCGCCCTCGACGGCCACGGCCCGGCCGTCCCGCACGCCGATGCGCATGCCGCAGCCGACCGAGCAGTAGCCGCAGGTCGTGCGGACCCAGCGGTCGGCGGCCCGGCTGGCGCTGACCGGCCCCCGGACGGGGTCGTCGACGTAGGTGTACCGGTCGCCGCCGTGGTCGAGCCCCGCCCACTGCCCGACCCGGTCGAAGAGCCTGCCCATCAGCGGTGACCTCCCACGTCGTGACGTCCCGCAGAGCGCGATCGCGCTCCGTGAGACGCCGGATGTCCCCGGGTGCCCCGCCAGAACGAGCCCGGCATGTTGAGCGGAACGACGGTGACGAAGAACAGCCAGCGACCGAGGACCTCCCCGACGAACAACGCGACGAACACGAGGGCGGCGGGCCCCCCGGCGAGGCCGACGACCACGCCGACCGCGGTGGCGCCCAGGCGCACCGCCGTCGCCGGGCCGAACCACCGCAGCTCGAGGCGGACCGCCCCGCGCCACGACTGGTCGGACCGACGTGCGAGCCGGGCCCAGTTCAGCGCCGTCGCCGTCACGGCGACGACGCCGCCCACCGCACCGAGCGCCACGTCCCCGGTCAGCGGCGGACCGAGGGCGAGCGCCGTGGCGAAGAACCGCACGACCGTGAGGGGCGAGTCCCACGCCGGCCGGCCGGGCACCACGTACAGGCGGGCGGAGGCGAACACCCCGGCCGCGCCCACGACGGCGGCCACCGGGGCGAGGGCGGGCACGATCACCGCTCCCACCGCCAGGGCGGCGTACACCGACAGCAGGGCCACCTCGCGGCTGAGCCACGACCGCCGCAGGTTGCGCAGGGCCTTCCACGCCGCGATCGGGCGGCCGAGGTGTCCGAGGGCCCCCGCCATCCCGGCCCCGGCCAGGGCGGCGGCCAGCAGCCGGTCGGCGCCGGAGGCGGCGGTGGCGCTGACGCCCAGCGCCACCTGGCTGACGAGCGTCAGCCACACGAGTGGCCAGTGCGGCTGCTCGGGCCGCAGGTTCCAGTCGCTGGCCGCGTAGGTCTCGAGCGGGACGTCCCGGGGCAGCACGATGCGGGTGGTCGACACCGTGAGGTCGCTGCTCGGCAGCTCGGGGGCGTCGGCGGCGCGGTGGTCCGCCCTCCAGTCGTCGACCTTCACCTTCTCGACGGTGATGGCGTGCGTCGGGCAGGCGTCGACGCAGGCGGGCAGGTACCCGCCGTCGAGGCGGGGCAGGCACATGTCGCACTTGGTGACGATGCGCCGGTCGGGCTGGAACGCCGGCACCGAGTACGGGCAGGTCCACGTGCAGTACTGGCAGCCGATGCAGTCGTCGGCGTGGTGGGCGACGATGCCGTTGTCGAGCTTCTCGTAGGCGTTGGTGGGACAGCCGTTCAGGCACGCCGGGTCGAGGCAGTGGTTGCACGACATCGACAGGTGGAAGCGGCGGGTCTGCGGGTGGTCGCCGCCCTCGATCTCACCGACCCGCCGCCACACCGTCCCGGCGGGAAGGCCGTTCTGCTCGGCGCAGGCGACCTCGCACGAGTGGCACCCGATGCACGCGTTCATGTCGAACCCGAACCGGTAGTGCTCGCCGGCGTCGAGAGCGAGGAGCTCCGGGTGCTGCTGGCGCGGCGCAGGGGCCGCCGCCGGCCGGGTCGGTGACCCGGCCGGCGCGCGCCCCTCCGGGCGGCGGCTCAGCGAGACGGCGACCTCCATGGCGCGTCGTCAGACCCCGGCGAGGCGGTTGGGCGACGGGCGCAGGTAGACGACCCAGGTGACGGCCACGCAGACGAGGTAGAAGGCGATGAACCCCATGTAGGCGGCGTCGGCCGAGCCGCTCGACAGGAACGACTGGCGCAGGCCCAGGTTCACGAACACGCCGCCGAACGCACCGACCGAGCCGGCGATGCCGATCAGCGCCCGCGACAGGCGCCGGGCGTTGCGGGCCTCGGCCTCCATGTCGGCGCCCCGGGCGACGTTGCGGGCGGCCTTGGCGGTGAAGATGGCCGGGATCATCTTGTAGGTCGACCCGTTGCCCAGCCCGCTCATCGTGAACAGGGCGATGAAGGCGCCGATGAACAGCGGCAACGACTCGGCGATCGAGGCGGCGAGCACGAGCCCGGCGCCGGCGGCCATGCCGACGAAGTTGACGATGGTGACGCGGGCGCCGCCGAAGCGGTCGGCCAGCCGGCCGCCGACGGGGCGGATCAGCGAGCCGATCAGCGGGCCGAGGAACGTGAGGGACGCCGCCTTGATCGGGGTGTCGAACTGCTCGGCGAACTGGACCTGCAGGACCTGGCCGAAGGCGAAGCTGAAGCCGATGAACGACCCGAAGGTGCCGATGTAGAGGAACGCCATGATCCACGTGTTGGCGTCCTTGCTCACGTCGCGCATGCCCCGCTTCTCGTTGGTGGCGTGCGTGAGGTTGTCCATGAACAGGGCGGCGCACAGGGTGGCGATCACGACCAGCGGGATGTAGACGGCGAGCATCACCCGGGGGCTGTCCTTGCCCGCGGTGGCCAGCACCGCCAGGCCGACGAGCTGGACCGCGGCCACGCCGAGGTTGCCGCCGCCGGCGTTGAGGCCGAGGGCCCAGCCCTTCAGGCGCTGGGGGTAGTACGAGTCGATGTTGGCCATCGACGACGAGAAGTTGCCGCCGCCCACGCCGGCCACCGAAGCCGCGATCAGCAGGGTGCTGAACTCGACGCCCGGCTCGAGCACGAGGCCGGCGAGCACGCACGGCACGAGCAGCACGGCGGAGGAGAAGATCGTCCAGTTGCGGCCACCGAACTTGGCCACCGCGAACGTGTAGGGCAGGCGCAGGAAGGCACCGACCGCGGTCGGCACGGTCGTGAGGAGGAACTTCTGCGCCGGTGTGAAGCCGTAGTCGTCGCCGAGGAACAGGACGAACACCGACCACAGGCTCCAGACGGCGAAGCCGATGTGCTCGGACAGGATCGAGAAGGCGAGGTTGCGGCGGGCGATCCACTTGCCCGTCGACTCCCAGAACTCGGGGTCCTCGGGCCGCCAGTCGTCGATCCAGTGCGGCCGGGGGGCCGCGACGGGGGCCTGTGCCTCGGCGGCCCCGGACGGAGCGGAGCCCGGTGGGGCGAGTGTCGGGCGGACCGTGGGCGTCGGTGGTGGTCGACATGGGTTCCTCCAGCAGGTCGGACGGGTCGGATCATGGATTTCCCCGCGAGATCGGCCGCCACGACGGCCGATCTCGCGGGGAAACGCGTTCAGGGGCGGGTCAGGAGACGAGGACGACCGACTCGGGGACGGGTTCGGGGCCCGCGGCCCACTTCTCGGCCAGAGCGGCCGCGATCTGCTGGGAGAACGCCTCGGCCGTGAACCGGCGGACCGTGCGGCCCAGCGATTCGCCGGGGTGGCGCAGCGCCTCCCAGGTGCCGACGATGGCGGTGACCGCGGCGTCGAGGTCGTCCTCGGCGACCCGGCCGACCACCTCGCCGATCTCGTGCTCGTCGAGGTCGGCCCCCAGGTAGACCTGGTAGCCGTCGGTGGTGCGGCCGTTGACCCGCACCTTCGACCCGGCCAGGCCGACGTCGCCGATCTGGTGCTGGGCGCACGAGTTGGGGCAGCCCGACACGAACACCCGCAGAGACGAGTTGCGGCGCAGGGCCGCGTTCCCCGCGAGGCTCCGGCCCGCGACCGGGGACTCGGTGATCCCCAACGCGCACACGGACGCCCCGGTGCAGGCCCGGATCTGGGCCGTCTGCCCCTCACCCAGGAGGTGGACGCCGCGCTCGGCGAGCGCGGCCCGGATCGGCGCCACGCCGGCGAGCGGCACGTTGCGGAAGGCGATGTTCTGGTCCCGCGTGAAGGTGAGGTGCCCGTCGGCGTAGCGGTCGGCCAGATCGCAGCACAGGTCGATCTCGGACGAGCAGGTGTCGCCGAGCGGCAGGTCGATCGCCACCGACGCCAGGCCGGGGACGCGTTGCGGGCGCACGCCCGCGCTCCAGCCACCGGGCGGGACGTGGCGCAGGATCTCGACCCGGTCGGCGTCGGCCAGCACCTCGACCTCGGGCACCGGCGGGTGCGGGCGAGCCCGGGCGGCGTCGAACGCCTCCTGCCACGCGGCCCGGAAACCGTCGGGGCCCAGGTCGGCCACGACGAACTTCAGCCGCCCCTTGGCCGGCTCGTCGAAGCGCCCGTGGGCGACGTACACGTCGACCAGCCCCTCGACCGCGGCCAGCACGTCGGTGCGGGGCACGAACGGGTGCAGCAGCACCGCCAGCGAGGGCGACTTCCCCAGGCTGCCACCGGCCCAGATCTCGTAGCCCGCGACCCCGTCGACCACGGTCGAGACGAGCCCGGCGTCGTTGACGAGCGCGTCGTGGCGGCAGCGGGGCGAGCCGCCGAGCGCCACGTTGAGCCGCGACGGCAGCACGACGTTCAGCTCGGCCGACCGGGAGATCAGCGCGTCGGAGATCAGGCGGGCATCGGGGAAGCAGTCGAACGGCTCGTCGAGGCCCACGCCCGCGTCCTCGGAGCACATGACGTTGCGCACGGTGTGCCCACAGGCCGACCGGGTCGACAAGCCGTGGCGGGCGAGGGAGGCGAGCACGCCCTCGACCTCGCGGTCGCGCACCCAGTGGAGCTCGACGTTCTGGCGGGTCGTGAGGTGCAGCCAGTCCTCGGCGTAGCGGGCCGCGACGCGCGCGAGGCCCCGGACCTGCCCGGTGGGGGCGACGCCGCCCGGGATCCGCACGCGCATCATGAACACCTCTGGCTGCAGCTGCACGCACACGCCGTGGGTCTTGAGCGCGTACCGGTCCTCGGGGGTCAGCCACCCGTCGCCCTCGGCGGTCAGGCGGCCGAGGTCGACGGGGAGGCCGGCGCGCTTCGCTGCGGGGATGTTCGGACCTGCCATGCGACCGATTGTGGGGAACGCGATCCGCCTCGTGGTTTCCCCCGGGCGAACGTTCCCTCACGGCACCCGGCGGGGGGCCGTGAGGCCGCCGTCAGACACCGTTCACGCGTCCGGCACGATCGGGGCAGGAGCCACACCCGAGGGGGCGCGGCGACGGGCCACGTTCACCCGCGACGGAGGATGTCGGCCACCCGGTCGCGCATCCAGGCTGTCAGCGATGACCAGGTGGATCGCCGTCCTGTTCGCCGTGGGCTCGGCCTGCTTCGCCCTGGGTGCGGCCCCCTCGTACGTGGATCTCGTGGGGAACGAGGCGGATTCGGTGACGTTCTTCGTCGGGTCGCTGTTCTTCACCACGGCCGCGACCCTGCAGTGGCTCGCCGGACGAGCCGACCCCGATCGCCGCCGCATCGACGGCTGGGCCGCGCTGGTGCAGTTGGCGGGCACGCTGTTCTTCAACGTGAGCACGTTCGACGCCATGAACGACCAGCTCACGTCGTCCGAGATGGATCGGCTGGTGTGGACGCCCGACGCCCGCGGCTCGGCGTGCTTCCTGGTCTCGAGCGCTCTGGCCTGGGTGGCCACCAACCACGCGGCATGGCGGTGGCAGCCCCGCAGCCGGGACTGGTTGATCGCGGCGCTCAACCTCCTCGGCTCGGTGGCGTTCGGGGCCTCCGCGGTCGCCTCGTACGTCGTGCCCGACACCGACCAGGTCCGCAACGTGACGCTCATGAACCTCGGCACGTTCGCGGGGGCCGTGGCGTTCTTCCTCGGGGCGGTGCTCCTGCTGCCGGCCCGCGAGGACGCCCCGGCGGCCGGCTAACGCCGGGACGGGCGGGCCGACCGCGTACCCTCGGCTGCCGTGGCCCCTGGGGAGACGACAGCACCGACGGACGACGGCGACGACCTGGCAGCCCGGCTGGCCGACCCCGTGCTGGTGGCGGCGCGGGACGACGCCCCCGTGCCGACCGAGCCACCCGACGTGTGGGGCGTGCTGGCGCCCTCCGACGGACGTTCTGGGCGCACCGATCCGCTCGACGACCGCGCCGTCGAGGCCCGCACCCGCGACCTCGTCGACCAGATGACGCTGCACGAGAAGCTCCACCTGCTCTCGGGCGACGGCCCGCTCGTCCGCGGGCTGGCCGAGATGGCCCGACGCTACGGCGAGTCGGCGTACGTGGCCGGTGCCCTGCCCCGCCTCGGGCTACCGGGGATTCGGTTCAGCGACGGGCCCCGGGGCGTGGTCATGGGGCAGGCCACGGCGTTCCCGGTGCCCATGGCCCGCGGCGCGACCTTCGACCCGGAACTCGAGGAGCGGGTCGGCGACGTGATCGGCGTCGAGTGCCGGGCCCTCGGGGCCAACCTGTTCGGCGGCGTCTGCGTGAACCTGCTGCGCCACCCCGCCTGGGGCCGGGCGCAGGAGACCTTCGGCGAGGACCCGCACCTGCTCGGCGAGATGGGCGCCGCCCTGGTGCGGGGGACGCAGCGCCACGTGATGGCCTGCGTCAAGCACTTCGCCTGCAACTCGATGGAGGACACCCGGCTGCGGGTCGACGTGTCGATCGACGACGACGACCTGCGCGACGTCTACCTGCCCCACTTCCGCCGCTGCGTCGACGCCGGCGCCGCGGCCGTGATGACGGCGTACAACAAGGTCAACGGCGAGCGGTGCGGGCACCACCACCACCTGCTCACCGAGGTGTTGAAGGGCGAGTGGGGCTTCGACGGGTTCGTCATGAGCGACTTCGTGTTCGGCGTGCGATCGGGCACGGCCGTGGCCGCGGGCCAGGACCTGGAGATGCCGTTCCGCTGGCGCTTCCGGTCGCTCGGCCGCCATGTCCGGCAGGGCACGGTCACGGCGGAACGGGTCGACGACGCGGTGCGACGGCTGGTGCGCCAGCAGGTGCGATGCGCCGATCGGACGGCCGAGCCCGACCGCCCCGGCCGCTACTCCCCCGCCGTCGTCGCCAGCGCCGAGCACCGGGCGCTCGCCCGTGAGGTGGCGGAGCGGGCGATGGTGCTGCTGCGCAACGAGACGGTGCTGGTCGCGGGCACCGCCGCCACGGGGGCCTCGACCGCCAGCGACGAGCGGGCGCCGGTGCTGCCCCTCGACCCCGACCGGGTGCGGTCGGTCGCGGTGCTGGGCGGCCTGGCCGCGGTGCCCGTGACCGGCGATCGGGGATCGAGCCACGTGCACGCGCCCGGGGTGGTGACGCTGCTCGACGGCCTGCGGGCCGCGGGCGAGCGGTTCGTCATCAACGTCGCCCACCACCCCGGCGACGATCTCGATGCGGCCCGCCTGGCGGCGGGGGCGGCCGACGTCGCCGTCGTCGTGGTCGGCTACACGCACCGGGACGAGGGCGAGAACGTCCCCGGGCGCGGCGGCGACCGCCGCTCGCTGACCCTGCATCCCGAGGACGAGGCGCTCATCCGCACCGCGGCGGCCGCCAACCCCCGCACCGTGGTCGTCCTCGTCGGGGGCAGCGCCATCGTGACCGAGTCGTGGCGCGACCAGGTGGGCGCCCTGATCATGGCCTGGTACCCGGGCATGGAGGGCGGCACCGCCCTGGCCCGCATCCTGTTCGGAGAGGTGGCCCCGGGCGGCCGGCTGCCCTCCACGTGGCCGCGCGGCGCCGAGCAGCTGCCGCCGTTCGATCCCGACGCCAGGCGGGTGCGCTACGGCCCGCTCCACGGGTACCGCCTGATGGAGGCGACGGGCCGGTCGCCCGCCTTCCCGTTCGGGTTCGGCCTGACCTACACGACGTTCGAGCACGGCCGGATGGTGGCCAAGCGGGCCGCGGACGCAACGGTGCGGCTCACGATCCCCGTGGTGAACACGGGGGTCCGCCGGGGCGACGAGGTCGTGCAGGTCTACCTGGACGAGGCGCTCGGGTCGGAACCGCGGCCGCTGCGCACGCTGCGGGCGTTCCGCCGGGTCACGGTGGCGCCGGGCGCCCTCGTCAACGTGACCGTCGACCTCGGCGCCGAGGTGCTGGCCCGCACGCCGCGCACGCGTGACGGCAAGGTGCGCCTGCACGTGGGCCGCGACGCCGACCCGGCGGGGCACCGTACGGTCGAGGCGTAGCGCCTGGCGCGGGCGGCCGCGATCGCGTGCCCCCGATCGGGCCGGCGGTCAGGTCCCCGCCGCGGGCTCGGTCTCGCGCTCGGCCTCGGTGTCCGCGCCGGACTCGGGGTCGGCGTCCTTGCCGTGGCGCAGGCGACGCGGGATGTCCCGCATCGTCACGGGGGACGCCGTGGGCACGCCGTCGCGCGCCGACAGCTCCTTGCACAGCCGGAAGACCATCCACCCCACCACCGGCGGCAGCAGCAGGACGAGGAACCGGAACGTCCAGAGCACGGCGTTGACCGACAAGCCGAAGGTCGCAGCCAGCACGTCGGCCGCGCCGCCGAGGAAGAGGACGACGTAGAACGAGATCGTCGCCGCGCCCAGGGCCGTGCGCACCGGGCGCTGGCGCGGGCGGTCGAGCAGGTTGTGCTCCGCGTGGTCGCCGGTGACCCGCGCCTCGAGGAACGGCCACAGGAACAACAGGGTGAAGGTCAGTCCGGCCAGCAGGACGCCGGGGAAGAACGGGTTGGGGATCTCGAACCCGGCGAAGCGGATCTCCCACCCCGGCATGATCCGCAGGGCCCCGTCGAGCCACCCCATGTACCAGTCGGGCTGGCTGGCCGCCGACACCTGGGCCGGGTCGAACGGGCCGTAGATCCAGATCGGGTTGATCTGGAACACGCCGCCGAGGAACGCCACCACCGCCGAGGTCAGGAAGAACAGCCCGAGCGCCTTGGCCGCGTAGGTCGGCCACACCCGCTCGCCGACCACGTTGTCCTCGCGGCGGCCCGGGCCGGGGAAGTGGGTGTGCTTCTGGCGCACGAGGATGCCGAGGTGCAGGGTCAGCAGCACCACGATGGCCGCGGGCACCAGCAGGATGTGGATCACGTAGAGGCGCTCGATGATGTCGGGCCCCGGGAACTCGCCGCCGAACAGGAGCGACGCGATCCACGTGCCGACGAGTGGGATCGACAACACGATCGAGTACACGATGCGCAGGCCGGTCCCCGAGAGCTGGTCGTCGAGCAGCGAGTAGCCGAACAGCCCGTTGAGCAGGGCGAGGATCAGCAGCGTGCACCCGATGATCCAGTTGACCTCGCGGGGACGCCGGAACGCGCCGGTGAAGAACACCCGGGCCAGGTGGACGGCGATCGAGGCCAGGAACAGCAGCGCGGCCCAGTGGTGGATCTGGCGCATCACCAGCCCGGCCCGCACGTCGAAGCTGAGCTCCAGGGCCGACCGGTACGCCTCGGTCATCTGCACGCCGCGCAACGGCTCGTAGCTGCCCTGGTAGATGACCTCCCGGGTGCTGGGGTCGAAGAAGAACGTGAGGTAGACGCCCGTCAGCACGAGGACGATGAAGCAGTAGAGCCCGAGCTCACCGATCATGAACGACCAGTGGTCGGGGAAGACCTTGTTGAGGGCGCTGCGGGCGACCTTGGCCGCGCCCAGCCGGTCGTCGATCCAGCGGGCCATCCGGTGCGTGAGCAGCCGCTCGGGCCGGGGCCCCTTCGAGGTCATCGGGTGCTCACCGCCCCCGGTCCCAGAACCCGGGCCCCGTCGGGCTCGAGAAGTCACCGGTCGCCACGATGTAGCCGTCGTCGTCGAGCCCGAGCGGGAGCTGTGGCAGCGCCCGGGCCGCGGGGCCGAAGATCGGCTTGGCCCCCTCCATCACCTCGAACGTCGACTGGTGGCACGGGCACAGCAGCAGCCCCAGCTCGGCCTGGTAGAGCCCGACCGGGCAGCCCGCGTGGGTGCAGATCTTCGAGTAGGCGACGATGTCGTCGACCGTCCAGTCCTCACGGCCGGGCCGGGGCGTGAACCCCTGGTCCTCGCGGTAGTGGATGAGCAGCGTCGGCGAGTCGGCGGCGTCGGTGTGGCCCTCGGGGAAGACCGTGATGAACCCGTCGGTCTCGATGTCGCGGGGCCGGACGGGCGATCCGTCCTCGCGCACCACGCGCACGCCCCCGCCGCGGAAGGCGGTCTCCTTCAGCCCGCGCCCGGGTCGGGGGCCGAGCGACCGGATCGGGAACAGGAACGCCACCCCCAGCGCGGCGCAGGCCCCACCCGCGGTGGCCACCAGGATGCGGCGGCTGCGCAGCGTCGACTCGCCGGCCTGGAAGTCAGAGGTGAACGCCGCGACGTCCTCCTCGGTGGAGGCCATGGCGTGGCGCTCCTCCTCGACCTCGTCGTCGGGCATGAAGTGCTTGGCCCACAGCACGATGCCGACACCGATGCCGCCGAGCGCCACGGCCAGCAGGATCCCCTCGGCCTGCGGCTGGCCCCCCTCCCAGTACACGACGGCGAGCGCCACCGCGGCCACGAACGACACGACGAAGCAGGCGGCCGCCCGCATCTCCACCCGCTCGCCCGTCCGGGTGAGCACGTCGTCGCCGGCGGTGTCCCGGGTGCCCTCGTTCGAGGCGTGGGTGGCGCCGTCCTCGTTCACGTTCCCCTCCGGCGGATGGGCATCCGGGTGCCGATCCACGCCACCAGTGCCAGCAGGGCGACCATGCCGATCAGCCAGGCCACGAACCCTTCGGGGATCGGACCGGTGCGCCCGATCGGGATGCCGCCCGGGTCCTCGGGCGAGCGCAGGTACTCGACGTAGGCGGCCAGGTCGTTCAGGTCCTCGTCGGAGATCGTCTCGGGCCCGAACACCGGCATCTGCCCCGGCCCGACCCGCACGGCCGACCCCACCTGGGTGGGCGTGGCGTCGGACAGCCGCGGCGCCGCCCGCCCGTAGCTGAGCGCGCCGCCGCCCCCGGAGGCGCTGTGGCAGGCCTGGCAGTTCGCCCGGTACAGCTCGCCGCCCGCTGCCAGGTCGGCGCCGTCGATGTCGACGTCGGGGATCGCCGGCCCGTCGCCGAGCGTCCCGACGTAGGCGACGAGCGCCGCGATCTGCTCGTCGTCGTAGGCCGGCTCCTTGCGCTGCGGCTGCTCCTCGGTGTTGGCGAGCGGCATCCGCCCTGTGGACAGGTAGTAGTACGCGGCGGCCTCGCCGGCGTTCTCCAGCGACGGCCCCCGGGCACTGCCGTCGGGCGCCACGACCCCCTCGCCGTCGGGACCGTGGCAGCTCGAGCACCCCGTCTCGTACAGCTCGTGGCCCTCGGCCAGCAGGGCGTCGTCGTCCTCCTGCCCCGCGGCAGGCTGCAGGAGCAACGGCGTGAGCACGGCGGCGGCCGCCACGGGCAGGGCGACGAGGAGCCGCTGACGGCGGCCGGTCACGGTCGTCGCCTCACCGCAGCAGGTAGATCGTGGCGAACATGGCGACCCACACGACGTCGACGAAGTGCCAGTAGTACGCGCACACGTGGACGGTCTCGTCGGCTGGAGCCCGTGACCTCCCTGCGATGGCCGCCGCGACCGCCCCCATGAACACCAGCCCGCCGACCACGTGGAGGCCGTGGAACCCGGTCATCAGGAAGAAGATCGATCCGAAGGAGTTGTCGTCCAGGCGGAACTCGGCCTGGCTCCACTCGAACGCCAGGTTGCACAGGAACAGTGCGCCCATGAGCGCCGTCAGGCCCAGCCAGCGGATGCTGCTCCGCCGATCGCCGCGCCGCGCCGCGACGACAGCCATGTGGATGGCGCCGCTGGACGCCACCAGGACCACCGTCGCCAACGAGGTGGTGACCATCTCGAACTCGACGCCCTCGGGTGGCCACGGGTCGTTCAGCCCGCGCAGCGTGAAGTACGCGCCGAACAGCCCCGCGAAGAACATGAGCTCCGAGGCCAACCAGACCACGACACCCACGCCCAGGACGGACGGCGCCGCTGGCGGCGACGCCGTGCCGGCCGGCGGAGGCGAAGGCGGCGGGGTCGGCTGGGCAGTCACCGACACGCCCGTCGTTGTAGCAGAGCCAGGACCGACAGTGCTGCGATCGCCGCCGCCCGGTTCCCGGTTCTGTGCGGACGGTCCGGCCGCCGGACACGACCCCGGGCGCCCATCCCCCGCGACCAGGCGGCCGTCCCGAAATCCGGCCGGGTACCCTCGCCGCAGTGGCCGACCCGAGCGTGCGCGACCTGCTCGTCGGCTGGCAGCTCGACCCGGCGTCGCTGCTGCTGGTCGGGCTGACGGGTGGGCTGTACGCGGTCGGGGTGCGGCGCCTCGCGGCGCGAGGACGGGCGTGGTCACCGGCCCGAGGCGCGGCGATGGCCGGCGCGCTCGCCGTGGCGGTGGTCGCCACCCAGTCGGGCATCGCCCGCTACGAGGGGGAGCGGATGTGGGTGCACATGGTGCAGCACTCGCTGCTCGGACTGGCGGTCCCGCTGCTGCTCGTCCTGTCGGCCCCGCTCACCCTGGCCCTGCAGTCGGCGGGACCGGCGACCCGCGGGTCACTGCGGTCGGCGCTGCGCAGCCGGCCGGCGCACGTCCTCGCCCACCCGGTGGTGGCCTGGGCGCTGTTCGGCGGCGGGCTGGTGGCGATCTACCTCTCGCCGCTGCTCGACCTGTCCGTGCGCAACGGGGCCGTGCACCTGCTCGTCCACGCCCACGTGGTCGTGTCGGGCACGCTGTTCCTGGCGGTGCTGGTCGGCATCGACGCCCTGCCCGGCCGGCCGCCCCCGGGGGCCCGGCTGCTGGCGCTGCTCGTGGCGGTCCCGTTCCACGCGGTGATCGGCCTGGCGCTGCTGTCGGCGGGGTCGCCGACCGCACCCGACGCCTATCCCCTGCTGTCCGACCAGCGCACCGCGGCGGGCCTGTTCTGGGGGACCGGGGAGCTGTTCACGGTGGTGGTCGCGGCGATCGTCCTGCGCCAGTGGTGGGTCGCCGACCAGCGCGCCGCGGTCCGCGAGGACGCAGCCCTCGCCCGCGCCGCCTCGCTTCCGTCCCCCGGAGGGGCGAGGCAATAGGTTCCGGGAACCCGAGGGCGAGGCAATCGGTTCCGCATCCGGAACCCTGACCTCATCCTCGGGCCGGTGGAACCCATCGCCTCGGGTCCCTCGCTCCTCGGGCCCGTCGGGACGGCGGTCAGGCCCCGGTGTCCCGGGAGTTCACCCGGTTCATCGCCGTGTCGATGCCGTCGGACAGGATGAGCTCGACCGCGTCGGCCGCCTCCTGCACCACCACGTCGAGCTCGGTGCGGTCGCGCTTGCCGACCCGCTTGAGCACGTGGTCGGCCCCCTGCTCCTTGGTCACCGGTTTGCCGACACCGATGCGCACCCGCAGGAACTCGTCGGTGTGGAGGTGGGCCGTGATCGACCGCAGCCCGTTGTGCCCCGCCAGCCCGCCACCGCGCTTGAGCTTGAGCTTGCCGACCGGCAGGTCGAGCTCGTCCTGCACGATCACGATCTGGGTGGGGTCGGTGATGCCGTGGCGGCGGACGAGCTGCGCCACCGACTCGCCCGACAGGTTCATGTACGTCTGGGGGAACGCCAGGGCCACCCGCTTGTCGCCGATGCGGACCTCGGCGCTGAGGGCGCGCTCCTTCGACCGCCTGAGGGTGCCGCCGTGGCGCTCGGCCAGCACGCCGACCACCTCGGCGCCGACGTTGTGCCGCGAGCCGGCGTACTCGGCACCGGGGTTGCCGAGGCCGACCACCAGCAGATCGGCGGGGGTGCCGCGGCGGCTCGCCGCCGCGCCACCCCGCCCGAACAGAGCCACGGGCCTGGTGGACGCCGCCGGCTACTCGCCGGAGCCGCCGGCGCCGGACTCGCCGCCGCCCTCGGCGGACTCGCCGGCTTCGCCGGCCTCGCCCTCGACGGCCTCGCCCTCTTCGCCCTCTTCGCCTTCGCCCTCTTCCTCTTCGGCGAGGGCCAGGCTGGTGAGCTGGGCGGTGACGACGGTCTCCTCGGGGTCGACCTCGGTGGTGACGCCGGCCGGCAGCTGGAGGTTGGCGACGGTGATGTTGTGACCGATCTCGAGCTCGGAGACGTCGATCGACAGCTGACCCGGGATGTCGTCGGGCTTGGCCTGGATCACGATGGCGTTCATGACCTGGTCGACGACGCCCTGCTCGCGCAGGACGAGGATGGCCTCTCCCTCGAGCACGATCGGCACGTCGGTCGAGATCACGACGTCGACGTCGACGGCCAGGAAGTCGATGTGCAGGACGTCGCGGCGCACGGGGTGGCGCTGCATGTCCTTGACGAGCGCCTTGGTCTTCTTCGACCCCACCCGGAGGGTGAGGAGGGCGTTCAGGCCCTTGTCGGTGGTCAGCGCGGCGCGCAGCTCGCGCCAGTCGACCGTGAGCGACACGGGGTCGGCGCCTCGGCCGTAGAGCACGGCGGGAACCTTGCCGTTGGCCCGCAGCCGCCGGGAGGCGGCGGAACCGGTGGTGCGGCCGGTCTCGGCCGTGAGGGTGATGTCGTCAGCCATCGGATCTCCTACTTCTGACGTCGCGCCGGAGCGCACGGGTTGTGAAACAGCCGTTCGAGGCTAGCGGGGCGCAGCCGCGGAGCGACAGCCGGAGCGTCCGCGGCCCAGACCCCCCGAGCGAACCCGGTTCAGGTCTGGTTGGCGCCGTCGAAGATCTCGGACACGGACGTGTCCTCGAACACGGCGTCGATGGCGTCCGCGATGACCCGGGCGACCGACAGGACCTCGATCTTGTCGATCTGCTTCTCGGGCGGCAGCGGGAGCGTGTTGGTGACCACGACCTTGGAGATCACCGAGTTCTTCAACCGGTCGATGGCCGGGCCCGACAGCACCCCGTGGGTGGCCGCCGCACAGACGGTGCGGGCGCCCTGCTCGACCAGCTGCTCGGCCGCGGCGACGAGGGTGCCGCCGGTGTCGATCATGTCGTCGATCAGCACGCAGGTGCGGCCCTCGACGTTGCCGACGACCTCCTTCGCCTCGACCTGGTTCTTCGCGCCCTTGATGCGCCGCTTGTGCACGATGGCCAGGTCGGCGTGGAGCACGTTGGCGTAGCGCTCGGCCACCTTGACCCGGCCGGCGTCGGGCGAGACGACCACGAGGTCCTCGTCGAGGTTGCGCTTGAGGTAGTCGATCAGCACCGGCATGGCGACCAGGTGGTCGAACGGGCCGTCGAAGAAGCCCTGGATCTGCCCCGAGTGCAGGTCGATGGACATCAGCCGGTTGGCGCCGGCCGAGGCGAACATGTTGGCGACGAGCTTGGCCGAGATCGGCTCGCGCCCCTCGGCCTTGCGGTCCTGCCGGCCGTAGCCGTAGAAGGGCATGACGGCGGTGATGCGCTTGGCCGAGGCGCGCCGGGCGGCGTCGACCATCTGCAGGTGCTCGAAGATGGCGTCGTTGATGGACATGTCGCCGCTGGCGCCGTGGCTCTGGATGATGAACACGTCCATGCCCCGCACGGACTCACCGAAGCGGCAGTGGATCTCACCATTGGCGAAGTTGGTGGTGTTCGCTTCGCCGAGCTGCACGTCGAGGGCGGCCGCGATCTCCTGTGCCAACGGGTAGTTGGCGCGCCCCGACACCACGTGCAGCTTCTTCTTGGTGACGAGCTCCATCCGACCTTCTTCCCCGCTGCGTGGCCGATCGCTACCCGGTGCCGCCAGTGTAGAACGGCCCCGTTCTCACGCCCTCACCGACGCGGGCACCCGGCTCGAGCACGGCGAACGGGCCGACGACGGCGTCGTCGCCGATCTCGGCGAGGGTCGCCACGGTCTCGTTGACCTTGGCCCGGGCCCCCACCCGGGTGTCGGACAGGCGGGTGGCGGGCCCGACCTCGGTGCCCGGGCCGACGACCGTGGCGCCCTGCAGGACGGTCCCGGGGAACAGCACGACGTCGGGGGCGAGCACGACGGTGGTGTCGACGTAGGTGGTGTCGGGATCGACCATGCCGACGCCCTCGCGCATCCAGCGGGCGTTCGTGCGGCGCCGCAGCTCGGCCTCGGCGGCCGCCAGCTGGGAGCGGTCGTTGACGCCCTGCGTCTCGACCGCGTCGTCGGCGACCAGCGACACCACGGGGTGCCCGGCCTCGGCCAGGACCTCGACGACGTCGGTGACGTACAGCTCGGCCTGCGAGTTGTCGGGGGTGAGCCGGCGCAGCGCAGGCGCGAGCAGGCCGCGACGGAACACGTAGATGCTGGTGTTCACCTCGTCGATGGCACGCTCGGTGGCGTCCGCGTCGCGGTGCTCGACGATGCGGCGGACCCTGCCGTCCTTGTCGCGCACGACCCGCCCGTAGCCGGTGGGGTCGTCGAGCCGGGCGGTGAGCAGGGTGCACGCCGCACCGGAGAGGCGGTGCTCGCGCACGAGCGCCTCGATGGTCTCGGGGCGCACGAGCGGCGTGTCCCCGGGCAGCACCACGACGTCGCCGTCGTCGGCGTCGAGGCCGAGGTCGTCGGGCAGCCCCGTGAGGCCCACGGCCACGGCGTCGCCGGTGCCCCGTTGCTCGCGCTGCTCGACGAACTCGAGCGGCACGGAGCCGGGGTCCTCTTGCAGGGTCTTGACCACCATCTCGGCGCCGTAGCCCACCACGACCACGGCCCGGTCGGTGTCGCTCCCGGCGACCGCGTCGAGCACGTACCGCACGAGCGGGCGCCCGCACAGCATGTGCAACGGCTTGGGCCGGGTCGAGCGCATGCGGGTGCCCTGGCCGGCGGCCAGCACCACGGCGAAGAGAGGGCGCACGCTCAGCGCGCTCCGCCGGCCGCGTACCAGGTCGTGGCCGGCCGGATCCGTGGTCGCCGGAACCTGGGTCGTCGGATGGTGCCCGCTGTCATGGGGTCTGTTGTAGCGCCCGCGACCCCGAACCGCGCGCCACCTGTCTGCCATCCCCTGTCCACCTCGGCCGCGCCCGCGCTCACCCGGCCAACCGCGCGAGCACGTCGTCGTGGACCGGGCCGTTCGAGAACAGCGCCGGTCCGCCGCCGTAGATGTCCGCCGCCCCGGCCAGATCGCTGAACCGACCCCCGGCCTCCTCGACGATGACGGCCAGGCCGGCGAAGTCCCAGGGGCCACCGCCGAGCTGGACGCACGCCTCGACGCGGCCGTCGGCGACGAACAGGGCGCCGTGCTCGGACGGGGCGACGTACGTGGCACCGTCGTCGAGCGACGCCACCGCCGTGCGCCGCGCCGCGGACAGGGAGTCGCGCGGCGGGATCAGGGTGTAGCGCCCGCCGTCGACGTGCGGCCGCCCGCTCACGGCGACACGCCCGGCCGGCGCGCCTCGGGCCGGGACGTACCAGGCGCCGTGGCCCCGGGCGGCCCACCACCGGCGCCCGTCGGCCCCGCTCGTCACCACGCCGATCACGGGACGTCCGTCCACCTCGAGCGCGATCTGGGTCGACCAGCCGAGCACCCCGGCCACGAACAGCACGGTCCCGTCGATGCCGTCGACGATCCAGCGGCGGGCGGTCGGACCGGACCCGCCGACCTCCTCGCCGAGCATGCCGTCGCCCGGGCGCTCGGCCGCCACGATGCCGGCGATGCGCTGCTCGACGGCCAGGTCGGTCTCGGACACCGGGCTGCCGTCGGGCTTGATCTCGTGCGCCAGCGGATCGCCCGTGAACGCGGCACGGGTCAGCTCGTCGGCCGCGTCGGCCAGACGGAGCGCGAGGGCGAGGTCGTCGTCGAGGGAGGCCGCCACGGCCGACGAGTCTGGCCGACGCCGGGCCCCCGGAGTCAGCAGGGTTCGCCGGGGCCCGCCTGACGGCAGTCCCAGTCGGCCCGCAGGCCGGCACGGCGCTCGTTCTCGGCGGCGGCCTCGGCGATGGCGTCGTCGATCTCGCCCGCGAGGCTGCGCAGCCGCCCGGACAGCTCGGTGGCCGACAGCTCGGTGTCGGGCCAGGCGATGCCGAAGTCGTCGGCGTAGACCCCGCTCCACGTGGCCGTGGCCGTGGCGGCCGCGGTGGCGGCCGCCCACATCTTCTCGTCGACGAGGGTGGCCACGGCCCGGCACTGATCGGCCGCCGCCTGGGCCGCCTCGACCGGGAACGGCAGCGGCTGCATCCACGTGGGATAGGTCCCCACCTTCTCCGCCAGCGGTGCCACGCGGCCCAGATTATGCGGCGAGCGCGGGCCCGAGGCCGCGCCCCGTCGGCGTGAGGGCGACCGGTAGCATCCGCGCTCGTGGGGACGAGCTCCGCCGAGCCCGCCAAGCTGCTCGCATTCGAGCAGACGACGAAGGACGCGCTGGCGCCCCTGTACGACCCTGCCCTCACCCTGATGGAGAAGCTGCAGGCGATCAGGGCCGACCCCCACGCCCAGCGCTTCCTGCCGAACGTGCCGTACATCGGTGGCGACGTGCTCGACCTGTACGCCATCGGCCGCCACCTCGCCGGATGGGTGGGCGACGTGGGCCGCGCCTTCCAGGCGGCCGACAGCGACGGCGACGGCCGGGTCGACGACACGCGGCTCGGCGCGGTCGACCGCCTCGGCAACGGCACCTTCACGGTCCTCGAGGTGGGTGGCCGCATCGTCATCGACACGGGCGACGGCGACGACGAGGTCACGGTGGTCGCCGTCGACGGCGGCATCAAGGTCACCGTCAACGGGGTCGAGCAGGTGTTCACCGGCGTGACCGCGGGCAACGTCATCCTGCGCCTCGGCGGCGGCGACGACGTGATCGAGGTGGCGACCGACGTCGACGTGCACTTCACGCTCGAGGGCCAGACCGGCGACGACCGGCTCGAGGGCGGCGCCGGCGACGAGACCATCCGCGGCGGCGACGGGCGCGACTACATCGACGGCTTCAGCGGCGACGACGACATCGAGGGCGGCGAGGGCCACGACGTGATCTACGCCGGCGACGGCGACGACGTCGTGCGCGGCGGTGACGGCCGCGACGCCCTCGACGGCGGCGAGGGTGACGACACCCTGCTCGGCGGCGACCTGGCCGACATCGTGTCGGGCGGCGACGGGGCCGACACGCTCGACGGCGAGGGCGGGGACGACGTGGTCTACGCCGGCGGCGGCGACGACCGGGTCGTCGACCACGCGGGCGACAACACGGTCTACGCCCAGACCGACGACGACGTCGACACCGTCATGGGCGGGTCGACGTCGAGCGTCATCACCATCGATCTCAGCGGCCTCCCGGGCGACAGCGCGCTGCGCATCGAGGGTTCGCCCCGGTTCCAGCAGCGCATGCTGGCCGACCTCGACATGCTGCGGTCGTCGCCGGCCGGACGGGGCATGCTCCTCGCCCTCGACGACATCCACGAGGACACCAAGGCCATCGCCGCCGACTGGCCGATCCTCGGCGGCATCGCCTACCAGGGCGACACGGTGGTCCTGCGCGAGTTCCCGGGCAACGACAACAGCGAGTCCAGCTACACCGGCGTCCGGTTCGACCTCTGGCGGTCGAACGAGATCCGCCAGAGCCGGGGCATCGTCGAGATGTACCCGGGGTCGTACACGCCGTCCGACAGCAGGATCGCCTGGCAACAGACGCCGCCGGTCGTCGTGCTGTTCCACGAGATGGCCCACCAGTACGACTACGGGTACGAGACCAGCCTCGACGGCACGTGGGCCGAGCCGGGCGGCGACGCCCGCCAGAGCGAGCGCCAGGCGGTCGGCCTGCCGGTCGACCACGACGACGACGACTCGACGCCCCCCATCGTCGACCCCGACCACCCGGTGGAGTACGCCGAGAACGGCCTGCGGCGCGAGATGGGCCTGCCCGACCGCAGGACGTACCTGCGGCCGTGACGGTCCCCCGACGCCGCGGGCGCGCGCTCGCCGGCGCCGTCACCCTGTCCGTCCTCGTCGGCGCCGCCGTCAGCGGGTGCGGATCCGACGACGGCGACGACAGCGGGGACGGCGAGGACGCCGCCGACGTGTCCCGGCCCGATCCACCGGCGGAAGCCTCCCTCGACGTCGACGTCGAGCGGGTCGACGCCGGCCTGCGCATCACCTGGACGGTCACCAACGACGGCGACGTCCCGCTGCTGGTGTTCGACGGGCTCGACGGTGACGAGGCGCCGGGCGAGCCGGTGCAGGGGGCCTACGTGACGGGGGGCGACGGCTCGGGGCTCGGGGGCGACGACGGCGTCGCAGAGATCTCGCGCCGGCTCTTCCCCGTGCCCGACGACCTCGAGGGCGTGCAGCAGTACGGCACCAACGCCTCCGAGCTCGGCCCCGGCGCCACCGCGTCGCAGACCGAGAACGTGTCCCTCCCGCTCGACGACGCCCCGGCCGCCCCCGAGGGCGGGGGCGAGGCCCTGCCCGAGGACCCGTCCGAGGCGGTCTTCTGCTTGGGCGTGGGCCCGCAGGACGAGCTCGACGCCTCGTCGAACGTCACCCCCGGGCGTTGGTTCGTCCCGCACGGCGAGGCGAACACGGCCCACCAGACGCTGCTGTGCAGCGACCCGTTCGAGGTCTGAGCACCCACCGACCGGCAGGAGGGTCGCCTCGGTGGTTCAGCAGGCCGCGTCGGTGATGCCGACCGCGACGCAGGCGCTGCCCTCGGCCTCGACCTCCGGCGAGGCACCCGGGAGCAGCAGCAGGTCGATGCTGCCCGTCACGGTCACGTCGACGCGGTTGCCGACCGCGACCGCCGAGCACGAGTAGCCCGTCGAGGCCACGAACGCGCAGGCCGCGTCCTCGGCCGCATCGGTGTCGAGGATCTCGGCGGCGCCGGCCCGCACCAGGTCCTCGGAGATGGCCTGGGCACCGGCGCGGGCGGCAGAGTCGGCGAGGTTTCCCGCCCGCCGGTGCTCGGACAGCATCCGGCCTCCGTCGAGCACGAGACCGGCGACGAACACCAGCGCCACCGCGAAGATCACGACGAAGGCGGTGACCCAGCCGCCGTCGTCGTCGTCGGACCCGACCCGGCGACCCCGGACGTCCATCACAGGCTCCGGTGGGTGTCGACGGGTTCGCGTCCCTGCTCGCGGACGGTGATCACGCCCCCGCCCACGTCGAGCAGCAGCAGGTCGCTGGTCGTGACGTCGCAGCTGACATCGATCACGACCACGGCGCCGCGTCCGAACCCGCCGGACCCCTCGACCCGGGTCTCGACGTCCACGCCCCCGGCGCAGTCGACACCCTCTCCCGCCAGCGTGGCCTCGGCGGCGAGCTGCGCCTGGGCCTCGGCCTGCGCGCCCGATGTCTGCAGCGACGCCACCCTGGCGGCGTCGTTGGCCGCCGCCACCACGTCGCTCTTGGCGTCGGTCACCCGCCCGGCGAGGATCACGAGGAACAGGAACATGATGATGAGCGGGAACACGAGGACCAGCTCGACCGTCACCGATCCGCGCTCGCCTGGCCCGCGCCCCGGCGGGTGCGAGGACGGGCCACCGTCGAGCGCGGGCGGAGCGGTCATGGGACGACCGGGACGTCACCGGCGGGACGGAAGCGCTCGACCGGGCTGAGCGCCGTCTCGTTCACCGAGATGGCGAAGTCGATGCCGGGGATCACGACCACCTGCGACACGTCGCCGGCCACCGTCATGCGCACGGACTGGTCGTTCCCGACGACCTCGCCGTCGACCGTCACGTCTGCGAGCAGCTCGGAGGCGAACTGGTCGACGAAGTCCTGCGCGGTCCGCTCGCCCTGCTCGACGGCCACCGCAGGGTCGTCCCGGCCCCCGGCGGCGGCTCGCAGGCTGGCTTCGTGCGCGCCCTCCTGCGCGGCCGAGCTGGCGACGTTGATGGCGTGGAAGTACAGCCCGAGCTGCACGATCATCAGCAGGGTGAACAGGACGAGGGGCGCGACGATGACCGTCTCGGTCGTGGCGGCGCCGGCGTCACCCCGGCACCGCGGGTGACGCATCGCTTCAGAGCAGGCCGAGGGCGGCGTCGATGTCGTTCTCGATCTCGGTGCCCTTGTCCCGGATGGAGATGGCGATCGCCCCGACGACGGCCAGGGCCACGCCGGCCAGGATGGCGGTGATGATCATCGCTTCGGTCGTCATGCCCCGGTCGTCGGCGCGGACCTGGTCGAGCCGGGCCCGGAGCAGCGAGTAGACGAGCGCAAGGGGAGTCAACACGGGGTGTCTCCTGTTCGTGTCGGTGGTCAGAAGCCGGTGAGGATCTTGTCCACGGCCGGATAGCCGATGAGGATCAGGAAGCCGAGGAACAGCAGCACGACGGGGAGCGCCATCTTCTCGGTGGTCGCCTGCGCCTCGGCCTCGGCCTCGGCGAGGGCGTGGTCGCGCAGCGAGGACGCCTTGACGGCCAGCGAGTCGCGGACGCGGGCGCCCTCGGTCCCGGCCAGGGAGATGCTCGCCGCCAGCTCGGAGAGCTCCTCGACCCCCACCTCGTCGCCGAGCCGGGCGAGAGCCGCCCAGGGCGTCTCACCGGTCAGGGCGGTCACCTCGAGGGCGTTGTCGAGCTGGCGGTACGCCCATCCCTGACCGATCGCCGCGGCGTCCCGCAGGGCACTCTCGACCCCGGCGCCGCCCGCCAGCGAGATCACGACGAGGTCGAGGAACGACCCCAGCGACTGGCGGAACTCGGCCCGTCGGTCGGCGGCCTCGCTGCGCACGGAGATGTCGGGGGCGAAGAAGAAGAACACGCCGAACGCGATCGAGACCCCGACGGGGAGGAACAGCGGGAGGGAGATCCCGATGACCGACCAGAACACCGCGAGCAGGGTCGGAAGGGCGAGGCCGAACAGCCCGAGCAGGACCTTCTGCGCCATGTGCTGCTCGATCGGGCGGCCCACCAGCCGCAGGTCGGCCTCGAGCGACCGCATGTCGAGGCCGAGGTTCCGGGCGAACCGCGCCGCGGTGACGCCGATCGTGCGACCGAACAGGTCGTCGCCGGCCTCGGGTCGCTGGTCCCGGTTGGCGATGCCCACCAGCTCGTTCCGGCGGTTCAGTCGGTCGATGGCGGCCTGCAACGGGGGCGCGGCGGGGAAGAGCAGGCGCCAGGACAGCAGCGCACCCCCGCCCACGATGGCGCCGAGGGCGAGCGCGGTGATCACGCCTGGACCTCGTCGGCGCCCTTGAGGAAGCGCTCGTCGGAGTCGACCCGCAGCGAGGAGGACAGCCAGTAGAACGCCGACCCGAAGCACAACCCGATCAGCGCCAGGATCCCCTGCCCGACGATCGAGTCGTACGGCTCGAGGTACTCGCGGTTGAACACGAGCAGGAACACGGCGAAGACCGTGGTCGCGGTCGTGATCACCTTGACCGAGGTCCGAGTGCGCGACCGGCCCGCCTCGACGCGGAGCCGCATGTTGACCTCGGACCGGGCGAACGTGGCGAGCCGCCCGAGCAGGTCGCCGAGGCGCTTGGGGCTCTTGTCGGCCGCCAGGATGAGGGCCGCGACCACGAGGTCGCCCGACGGGTCGTCGATCTCGTCGGCGAACTCGCGCAGCGACGGCGCGAGCCGGCCGCGCTCCAGCCGTGCCGCCAGTCGGAGGACCTCGGGGCGGATCGCCCGGGGCGCCACCCCGGCGGTGGCGATGATCGACTGCTCGAGGCCGCCCGAACCCGCCATGGTGTCGCGCAGCATCTCGGCCCAGCCGGCGATGGCCTCGACCCGGTCGAGCTGCGCCTGTCGTCGCGCCTCGCCGCCCAGCAGGCTGGGGCTCAGGAAGCCGGCCAGGCCCACCAGGAGAGCCGCCATCGGCCATCGGGTCAGCACGCCGACGACGACCGCGGCGGCCACGCCGAGCGCCAGGCGCAGCGTCAGGTTCTCGACCCGATCGCGGGCGGTCGGTCCGGATCGCCGGGGTGGGGCCTCGGTGGGCGCGACGGGCCGCATCGCGACCACGAAGGTCACGAGCCCGAGCGCGAACAGCGCCCCCAGCACCCCAGCCACGAAGGTCACTCGTGTTCCTACCCGTCCCCGTGTTGATGGACTGCGCCTCGTTGACGACCACATCGACGGTGGCCGTCCGTTGGACGGCGGTCTCGATCGGGATGGGGGCTCCGCCGTTGAGCGTGTAGCTGCCCGTCCAGCCGATCGTGGCCGTCACCGTGTAGGTGCCTGCCACGTCGTACGGATGTGTGCAGTCCGAGGTCGCGCCCGCGGAGTACGGCGTTCCGAAGTCTTCGCACACCAGGGTCGCCCCGTCGCCGAGATCGAAGGTGACCCCTCCAGGTTCCGCCGTGGCGACGACCGTCGCACCCGGCACGCTCGCGACGACCGGCGGGATGGCCTGCGTGGCCTCGCCGTCGATCCAGAACCACGTGTCGACGGCGACCAGGCTCTCAGCTCGTGGGGCCATGCTGATCTCGTGGTCGGGGATGCTGGCGAGCATCTCGTCGATGGCGACCATCGCCAGCGCCTCGGGCGAGACGGCGTCGAACCGGCGCCACGACCCCGCTCGCAGCTCCATGGCAGGAGGGCCGGGCACGTAACAGACCTGCTGATACCACTCGATCGACGGACCGTCGCGAGGCGGGGTCGGATCGTCGGCGAAGTCGGGGACCCAGCGGAGGTAGCCCTCGTGCTCGACCGTGTCGTTGCCGTCGTCGACGCCATCTTCGCCGAGCCGGAACTGCGAGTCCTCCTCCGTGCAGTTCGGTGACGGGTTGCCGTTGTAGCCGGCGTTGAGCTCTTGCATCTGGCTGCGGGCGCGAGCGATCAGGCCGGCGTCGGAGAGATCGCCTGACCCACAGGTGGGACACGCCTCCGCGGGGAGACCCGACAGGAGGAGCGCGGTCACGACGACCGCGGCCGTGGTGGCCGAACGGATCAGGACGCGGGGCACTGTTCGGGCTCGATCGTTGCTTGAGACATCTTCCAGGTCCCGTCCATGAGCTGGAGCTGGGCGTTGGCCCGCATCGATGTGACCTCCGGTGTGCCAGACGGTTGGCCCGACGTGTCGAGCCGTTGCGTCGTGTCGACGAAGCAGTAGTCGGCCGTTGCGGCGTCACCGCCGACCGACACGGAGTACTGGTGAAGGGTGACCGTGGTCTGGGCCGCGCCGCCGGCTTGCAGGTCGCGCATCGCGTTCTGCAGCCCGGCCAGCGCGTCGCCGGTGTAGTACTGCTCGAGCTGCGGCGACGCGGGATCGGGTGTGGCCGAGAGGGCGGCCACGGCCTGGTACCCGGCTGAGAGGTCGGCCCAGGCCGCCTCCTCGGGCACGAGGGTCGTGGTGGTCGCGTCGGCATCGCTGCCGGACTCGGTGGTCGTCGCGTCGAGGTCTTCGACCGCGGACGCGTCGCCGTCGTCGTCGTCGCCACCGCAGGCTGCCAGTGACCCGAGGGCCAACAGCGCCACGGCCACGGTGGCGAGCGCGCGGGTGGGTCGTCTCACTCCGCCGTACTCCTCGTGTCGGACACCCAGCACCCAACTCCCCAGCCGCCCGCCGGGTCATCTCGAATCGGTGACAACGCTACATCCCGTCCGGCTTGCGTCGGGCGGCACCCACCATCCTCTGTCAGTGTTCGCGCGATCGACACGGGGACTTCCCCCGACGAGTCCCCCACAACCCTGCCGTCACGGCGCGAGGACCTCTCACCGCCCGGTCAGTGCCACCATCCGTCGGGGCGGAGCATGACGCTGGCGTCGAAGCCGACCTCGTGGAGGTCGGTGAGCGTGCTGTCCCGGAGCGGGGCACCGGGAACGGCCCGCCGGTCGTAGCCCGGCATGAAGATCTCGTTGGACATCACGAGCGGGCCCTCGGCTCCCACGATCTCGCGCACCGACGACACGTAGCGCCGCATGCCCCCCTCGCCGCCGACCGCCGCGGTGCCGATGTGGACCACGAAGTTGATGGCGTTGGCCACCATGAGGTTGGTGGCCTCGAGGTTCAGCCGCTCGGGCGCCTGCACGGCGTACATGGCGATCTTCGAGAACGCGGAGAGCGACGAGTTGGAGTGGATCGTGCACATCGAGCCGTCGTTGCCCTGGCTCATGGCGTTGAGCATGGGGATGACCTCGTGGCCCCGGACCTCGCCGACGATCACACGGTCGGGGTTCATGCGGAGCCCCCAGCGCACGAGCGTGGCCAGGTCGATGGCGCCCTCGCCCTCGACGTTCTCCTCGCGAGCCTCGAGCGCCACCACGTCGGGATGCAGGTCGGGGTAGCGATCGAGCCCCAGCTCGAGGTTGTCCTCGATCGTGACGATGCGCTCCTCGGGCCCGACCTCGTTGAGCATCGCCCGCAGCAGCGTCGTCTTGCCGGCGTCGACGCCGCCGCACACGATGAAGTTCTTCCGGGCCCGCACGGCGGCCGACAGGAACTCGCGCAGCGCCACGTCGATGGACCCCAGCCCGACCAGGTCGTCGAGGAACACCTTGGGGAACCGGTGGCGGCGGATGGCGACCGACGGCTTGGACGTCACCGCCATCACCGCGAACAGGCGGCTGCCGTCGGGGAGCTGGAGGTTGAGCGACGGCGACCCGGTGTCGAACCGCCGCTCGGTCAGCCCGACCCGGGCCGCGGTCATGCGCAGCGTGTCGACCAGGTCGTCGTCGCTGTCCGCGATGGCGGGGCCCCGCTCCTTCGATCCGTCCGACCGCGTGATCCACACGTCGGCGTGGCCGTTGGCGTCGATGTTCTCGATCGACTCGTCGTCGAGGAGGCGCTGCAGCGCGCCGAGCCCGAACAGCGCGTCGTGGATGGCCTGGGCCAGCGCGTTCTCGTCCTCGAACGAGAGCGGCTCCACGCCCTCTTCGAGCTGCTCCTTGGCGTAGCGCTCGAGCCGCCGGTTGATGAGCTGGCGGCCGTACTGGCGCTGGTCGGCCGGCGACATGCGGGTGCGCTCGGCGATCTCGTCGGCGCGCAGGCGCTCGGTGAGCTCGTCGGCGATCTCCCGCCGGAACACCCGCACCAGGGCCTTGGTCTGGGGGTTCACCGCCCGCGCTCCTCGGCGTCGTCACGGCGGAAGTGCTTGGCCGCCGGCGAGGGCGGCCGCTCGCGGCGCAGACCCGGCCGGAGGCGGGAGAGCGGGTCGCTTCCGCCGTCCCGTCCGGGCTCGCCGGACGTGTCGGCGACGGTGGCGGCCTGCGGCGGAGCGGCGGGGACCGCGGCGGGCATCGGTGGCACGGGGGACCGGTCGGGAGGCGCGGGCGGCGCGGCGGCGCCGGGTCCGGCGGGGTGACGTCCCCGGTGCGGGGCTCGGCGACCAGGGGGCGTCGGGCGGCGGGGGCGGCGGAGGCGCCGGGGGCGGCGGGTCCACCCGTGACGGCGCGACCGGAGGCGGACCGGCAGGGGGCGGTGACGCGGGCGGCGGCCCGCCACGGGGAGGCGCAGCCGGCGGCGGCCGCGGGCGGTCTCGGCGGCCTCGCCATCGTCGCGTCCGGAACGGCGCCGGCCCGGCCGGGCTGCGGGCCCAGCCACTCGGCCAGCCCCTCGGCGATGGCCCCGGCGTCGCGCAGCAGGCCCGACCGCCGCAGAGCCCGGGCCGTGTGCGCGTGACCACCGGCGAGCGCCGCGGCCGCCCGCGGGTCGACGGCCACCGTGCCGAGCGCGTTGGCGCCGACGGCCTCGGCCACCTCGGCCACCGAGTACGGCTTGTCGCCCACGAGCAGCACGGAGACCGCGGTGGCCGAGCCCACCGACGTCAGGCGCGAGGCGAGGTGGTGGACCTCGGCCACGATCGGCTGCGCCACCATCACGAGCAGGTCGGCCTTCGTCGCCGCCTCGAACGCCGGCGAGCCGGGGTCGAGCCGCCCGCAGTCGACCAGCACGTCGACGTCGACGGCGCCGAGCGTGGCGGACAGCGGCCCTCGGAGCGCGGTCAGCGCCGCGGCCGCCTGGTCGGCGGACACGGGCCCCACCAGCACCCGGCGGGGCCGCACGTCGTCGCCCGTGAGGCCGGCCAGCGCCTGCGTGTGCGCGATCAGGGTCTCGGGCCCGAGCTCGCGCCGCCCCGCGGCGGCGAGGCTCACCAGCCCCGGCTCGGGGGCGAGGTCGAGGCGCACGGCCAGGTCGCCGCCCGCGGGGTCGAGCTCGACCACCACGACCTCGCGGTCGGCCGGCCACGTGGCGGCGAGGGCGGCGACGGCGGTGGTGACGCCCGGCGAGCCCTTGGCCGAGGCGAAGGCGATGTAGCCCACCTCGACGTCAGCCCGCGGCAGCCTGGCCCACGTAGATCTGGTCCTGCGCCACGGCGCTGGTGATCTCGGGGGCGAGGGTCTCGTCGATGGTGACCGAGATCCGGACGTCGGAGCTCGCGTCGTCGCTCTGGTCGACCGCGAACACCCGACCCTCGCCGATGATCTCGCTGGCCTCGGCCTCGCCGCCCCCGTCGGGCGTGCGGTAGAGGGTCAGCCGGTCGCCGGTCTCGAGGTCGTCGGAGGGGATCCGCGTGCGTGGCACCGGGATGGCGATCACGGTCGTGCCCTGGGCGAGCCCGTCGTCGCTGCCGACCGCCTCGGCCACCAGCAGCGAGCCGGCGAGCAGGTTGGTGGTGGCCGGCTGGCCCACCACGTCGTCGGAGGCGGAGGACGCCACCAGCTCGACGCCGGCGTCGGCCGACACCCGCACCACCTTCAGGTCGTCGGCCTCGATGATCTGGCCGGCGGCCACGTCGTTGCGCAGCGCGAGCACCGGCTTGCGATCGCCCACGTTCATCCACAGCACCACGAAGGCGAGCGCCGAGCCGAGCGTCACCAGCACGGCCACGAGGGCCAGCGACCAGCGGCGCTGCCGGCCCCCCGGCACGAGCGACGGGGCGGCGCGGTCGGCCGGCGTCGGGGTGCGCTTGGGAAGGGTGGTCGCCATGGGAGGAGGTGTCTCCTGTCGTGTCGGGCCGTGGGTGGGGACGTGCGGTCAGCCGGCGGGTGGCCGTGCGGGGCCCGCCACCTCGTCGTCGGTCGGCGGCCCGGCGAGGACCGGCTCGTCAGGTCGGCCCGACGGGGTGGCGTCGTCGGGGAGCAGGACCATGCCGTCGAACGTGGTGGTCCCGTCGGGGCCGGCATCGGCGGCCAGCAGGACGTCGCCGTCGGGCCGGCCGCCGTCGTCGATCAGGACCATGCCCCCCTCGATCGCCACCGACTCCTGGGGTGCGGCCGGTGCCGGCGGGGGCGGGGCCGGCCCCTCGGCCGGAGGCGCGGCGGCCGTCAGCCCGACCGCGTCGGCCGGGAGCTGGAGCTGCCAGCCGGGATGGATCAGGTCGGGATCGGTGAGGCAGCTGCCGTCGCTCTGCGGGCAGCCCTCGTTGATCTGGAAGATCTCGGGCCACCGGAACGGGTCACCCAGGTGGGTCTCTGCGATGTCCCACAGCGTGTCCCGCCGCTGCACCTCGTAGACCGGCAGGGAGGCGGCGGCCGCCCCCGACGTCGGGGTCGTCGCGGCGTCGCCCGCCGCCTTGCCGTCGTCGACCGCGAAGGCCACGACCGGCTGGGCGGACGGCGTCAGCGGTTGGGTCGGGCCCGGCATCCCCCTGCTGGCCAGGACCGCGCCGAGCAGCGCCACCCCGGCCACGAGCCGCGCCGCGCCCCGCTGGAGGCCGCCGGCGAGCGGCACCGCCCCGGCCTTCCGGCCGCGCACGTAGGCCACGGCCTCGACGAGCAGCGAGACCGTCAGCTCGAACCAGACGACCCAGCAGACGAGGGCGAGGGCCTTCACCAGGAACTCGTCGGGGATGTAGGTGTCGCGCAGGGCGTCGGTGACGTCGGAGACGGCCGGCACGTTCGCAGGGAGCGGCGATCCGACCCAGGCGATCAGGGCGGCCGGCACACCGACGAGCAGCAGCGCCACCCCGACGAGGGACAGCAGGCCCCGACCGACGTCGGCGGCGCGGTTGTGAGGGAGCGTTCGAGCACTCATCGGCGCATCACCTTGCTCGGCTCGGCGGTCGGATCGGCGAGCGGATCTCCCACGGTCCCGCGAGCCGCCCCCACACCGAGCGCGACCGTGGTGTCTCCAGCACCCCCCATGATGGCCGACGCCGACCCGACGGTGGGAGTCGCGCGGATCACCCGCGCGGTGACCGCATTCCCCGGCGCACCCGAGTCGCCGCTGTCCGTGGTGGACACGCGCACCCGGTCACAATCCTGGTCGTCTCCGGACCCGTCCTCGAGCGTCGCCGCGCCGCCGGCGGCGACGTCTTCGACCGCGTCGGGCTCGTAGCTGCGCTGCTCGACCGCCGGCCACACGTCGAAGTACTGCACCTGGCCTCCCTCCCGCCGGTACAGCGCGGGAGTGTCGATGCCGTCGCAGTTCCAGTCGCCGAGGACGACCTGGTCACCGTCCTCGCCGAGCCCGATCTGCTTGTCGACGCCGCCGATCGGGATCGTCAGCACCATCCCGGTCGTGCCGTTCGGCAGCGCCTGCGGCTGGTACACGCCCGCCACCGTGCACCCCTCGCCGTCGACGTCACCGCGCACGACCTGGGCGGTGGCGGCCTGGGCCGGGTTGCCCGACCCGGGGCAGTCGGCGTCGGCGTCGTCGTCACCGGACGACAGTGGCCCGCGCAGCAGCGCGACGCCGCCGGCCGCGAGCAGGCCGACGGCCGCGAGCGCGACGGGCACCCGCCACCGCCGCCCGGGCGCGTCCGCCTCGGGGCGCGGGGGGCGGGGCCCGAAGGTCGTCGTCAACCCGATCCCGGGATCGGCGTCCGAGGGGACCCGACCCATCGAGGCCGGGCCCGGCACCCGGATGTCGCCCGCAGGGACCGTCGCCCGCAGCGCCCGGGCCATCTCGTCGGCCGCGGCGAAGCGGCGGGCGGGGTCGCGATCGAGGGCCTGCTCGACGACCCGCGCCAGGGGCTCGGGGACGCCGGGGACGTCGTCGAGGCGCTCGTGCACCCCGGCGTCGGCCGCCCGGGCCACCGCCAGCGGCACCCGGCCGCTGTACGGCGGGCGTCCGGCCAGGGCCTGGTAGCACACGACCGCCAGCGAGTAGACGTCGGCCCGCGGGTCGGGGTGGGCGCCGTCCAGCAGCTCTGGGGCCATGTATTCGGCCGTGCCCGCGATCTGGTCGCTGGTGACGAGGCCCAACGTGCGGGCGACGCCGAAGTCGCCGAGCAGGGGCTCGCCGTCGGACGTGAACAGGATGTTGGCGGGCTTCACATCGCCGTGGAGGACGCCGCGGCGGTGGGCCGACGCCAGCGCGTCCGCCACGGGAGCGGCCACGGCCACGACCTGCCCGGGCGCGAGCCGGCCCCGCTCGGCGAGGAGGTCGGCGAGGGAGCCGCCGGGCGCGAACTGCATGGCGATGGCCACCCCGTCGCCGTCGTGCAGCACCTCGAGCACCCGCACGACGTGTGGGTGGTCGAGCTCGGTCAGCACGGTCGCCTCGCGCCGCATGCGGGCGAGGTCGGCCGCTCCGCCCCCGGCCCGCAGGCGCTTGAGCGCGACGACGCGGGCGACCGGGCCCCGCTGGTGCGCCTTCCAGACAGTGCCCGACGCGCCGGCGCCGATCTGGTGCTCGAGGTCGTAGTCGCCGACGCTCGTCATCGGGACCGGGGAGCAGGTCGGCCCGCTTCGGCGTCCGCCCGCCGGGAGGACCCGACGGACGGACGCCGGTTGCAGACCAGTGTCAGCCGTTGCCGCCGGCGGTCTGGATGTTGGTGTTCACCGTCATGATGTCGTCGCTCATCATCCCCAGCCGGGTGACCGCGTTCTGCAGGGCCGTCTTCGTCTCGGGCCACTCGCTGTAGAACTGGTCGGCGCTCGAACCGGCGAAGTTGTCAGGGTTGAGGCTGTCCCCGTAGGTGACGAACGTGTTGATGCTGTCGAGCAGCCCGCCGTTGATCGTCTTCTTCATGTTGTCGATCGCCGTGATCGCTTCCGGCGTCGACTTGACCACACCCTGGCCCATGGCTTGGCTCCTTCGAGAGGTTGCTGTGTCGATACAGAAGTCCGACCCGACCGCGCCCAGCAGGCCGGTCCGTCTCCTTCGAGACGCCCGCGGGCGGCGACCTTAGCGAGCGCATCCGGCGAGGAGGCGTCGCCCCGGGGCGGGCTTGCGTCCGGGTGCGTTCAGCGCGGCAGCGCCACCTGCACCAGCTCGGCCTCGCCCCCGGCAGCCACGTAACCGCGACCCGGCACCATGGACACCGGCGCCCGGCGCGGGAGCGACACGCCGAGGATGTCGCCGTCGAGATCGACGTCGGGCCGCAGGAGCACGCCGACCTTCGACCGCCGGAGCGGGCGCGTCCAGTGCGAGTAGCCGGCCCGGACGCCGTCGTTGCGCCCGGCGGCCACGAACAGCAGGTCGGGACGGTCGGTCGTGGACAGGCGCTCGAGCACGCCACCGACGTCGTCGATGGCCTCGGCGTCGTCGACCAGCACCAGCACCCGCCCGGCGACGCCCTCGACCGCCGCCGCCAGCCGCTCGCCGATCTCCCCGGGCCGCACCACCACGTCCACCAGGGCGTCGCCGCCGACGGGTGAGCGGGGGCCGGCGACCGCCACCACGGTCAGCTCGGGCGCGCCGGCGCGACACGCAGCCGCCACCGCCAGCAGCGTCGTGCTCTTGCCCGAGCGGGCCGGACCCACCACCAGGGCGTGCTCGCCCTGGTAGGCGACGAGGCCGGCCGCCGTGCGGGTGTGCTCGCTCATGCCGACCGGGACGTGCCACGGGCGCCCGTCGAGCGTCGCCGCCGCACCCAGGTCGGCGATGCGCACCTCGGTGGGCATCGGCTCGACCCGGAGGGGCGCCCGGCCGGCGGGCGCGTGGGCCGCGGCCACCCGCGCCGCAGCGGCCGCCACCCCGTCGGCCGGGCGCGCGATCTGGACCAGCTGCCCGCTGCCCGCCAGCAGCGCCCGGCCGGGGGCCATCTCGGGCACGGCGGCGCTGCGGACGCCGAAGTTGCTGTAGTCGTTCTTGTCGGCCAACCGCATCGCCCACCGCTGCCGGACGAGCGACGAGATCGAGCTGGTGACCGCCATCGCCCGGTCGGCCGCGATCACCGCGTACAGGCCCACCTCGGGCCCGTCGGCGAGCACGCGGGTCACCGCCTCCCACACCGAGTTGCCGGCGTAGTCGTTGTACTCGGCGGCGAAGGCGCTCCACCCGTCGATCACCGTCACGACCACGGGCTCGGCCCGAGCCGCGGCCGCCCCCATCGCCCGCCGCCGGTCGAGCTCGCCGCGCAGGTGGCGGACGAGGCGCGGTCTGGCGCTCGCGCTCGCCGGCCAGCACCACCCCACCGACATGCGGCAGTGGGCTCAGGGCCTCGAGCTCACCCGCGCCGAAGTCGAGGGCGTAGACGTGCAGGTCGTCGGGGGTACGTTGGCGGGCCATCGCCAGCACGACGCTGGTCAGCGCGGTGGTCGTCCCGCTGCCCCCGAGCCCGTACACGATGAGGTTGCCGTCACTCGGCACCCAACCCACGGGGTACCGGGTCTGGGCGTCGGGGTCGTCGGCCAGGGCCACGAACACCGTCGCGGGCGCCCCCGGGCCCTGCCCGGCCAGCGCGTCGTCGAGGACGCGCGTCGAGGTCGACGTCGCCGGGCAACGGGTCGGGCCACGGGCGGCGAGGGGCCGGCCGACCCGTGCGTGCGAACGCCTCGCCGATGGTGGCGACCAGCACCGACAGGTCGGTCTCGGGCTCGGCCGCCCCACCGGCCCCACCGAAGGCGTCGGGCCCGAGGCCGGTCGGCGGCGACGGCGTCGGGCGCCGCGGTCGGGGCCCGTACACGAACGGGGCCACGTCGACCGGGGCGATGACGGCGCCGGTGCTGGTGCCGGTCGACAGGGCCGACTGGATGGCGACGACCTCACCCGGGCCGAGGCGCACGTAGGCCCGGCCCGGCGCCGTGCGCGGGATGGCCGCGGCGTCGGCCACGTCGATGACGTCCTTGGAGTCGTTCACGTCCTGCATCCGCAGGGCGATGCGCATGTTGGTGTTGGCGCGGATGTTGTCGCTGATCGCCCCCTGCGGCCGCTGCGTGGCCAGCAGCATGTGGACGCCGAGGCTGCGGCCCCGCTGGGCCACGCCGACCAACGCGTCGATGAACTGGGGGAGCTCGGCCTTCAGCGTGGCGAACTCGTCGATGATGACCAGCAGGCGGGGCATGGGCTCGGGCAGGCCCTTGCGCAGGTAGTCGGGCAGGTCGGTGGCGCCGGCGTCGCGCAGGGTGCGCTCGCGGTGCTTGAGCTCTGCTTCGAGGCACCGCAGCGCCCGCTCGGCCAGGTGCTCGTCGAGGTCGGTCACCATGCCGACGGTGTGCGGCAGCTTGGCGCACTCGTCGAACGCGCTGCCGCCCTTGAAGTCGACCAGCACGAACGTGAGGTGGTCGGGATCGACCGAGGCCGCCAGGCCCGCCACCATCGACCGCAGGAGCTCGGACTTGCCGGCGCCGGTCGTGCCCCCGACGAGGGCGTGCGGTCCGTCGGCGACGAAGTCGATGGAGAAGACGCCGTTCTCGGCCAGGCCCACGGGGGTGGCGGGCCGCGGGTCGGGCCCCGCCTCCTTCCAGCGGGCCAGCACGGCCTCGGGCGTGCACAGGTCGAGGTCGAGCAGGGGCAGCAGGCGGATGGTGGCCGGCAGCCCGGCGCCGACCAGGTCGAGCTCGGGGTCCTCGAACCGGGCCAGCGAGCGGGCGCAGTGGCGGGCCACGTCGTCGGACATGCCCGAGGGCGCGATGTCGCGGATGTGCGTGCCGGCCTGCGGGAGGACCACGTCGGCGACGCCGCCGGCGTCGGTGATCTCGACCACCGCCGTGCACACCGCGGGCAACCGGTCGGCGGTCGAGGCGATGACGACGCCGGCCACGAGGCCGGCGTCGCCCCGCAGGAGGTTGCGCGTCGGCGCTCTGCGGCCCTCGGTCAGCGACTCGTCGTCGACCACGACGAGCAGCGTCGGTCCGGACGGGCGCTCGCCGGGCGTGTGGCGCTCGAACCGGTCACGTGGCCCCGCCGCCTTGAGGCGGGACTCCACCATCGCCGTCGACAGCTCGGGGTGGTCGGACAGGAGGCGGCCGGTTCCCGCGGCGTCGCGGGTGTGGGGCAGCCATTTGGCCCAATCCCACGCGGGTCCGCACCCCGCGCCGGCCAGCACCATCGTCGGCAGGTCGGCGGGCCCGTGCAGCGCCGCCGCCTGGCACACCAGCGACCGCGCCACCGCCAAGGCGGCCGGCCGATCGCCGACGATGCCGACGACCCCGCCACCCGACAGGTCGAGCGGGACCGCGCTGCCGCGCAGCGTCGCCGCCTCGTGCAGCAGGGTGGCGAGCGCCTCGGGCGGGTCCGCCCCGAGCGCCGGCGGATCGGTCACCGGAACCCGCCACGGGACATCGCCGACGCCGACCCGGAGACGGAGGAAGTCGGGGTCGCCAGGGCGCCGCTCCCACAGCGACACGCTGGGCAGCTCGACCCGGCGCACGACCTCGGCGGGATCGGGGTGGGCGACGGCCCGGCGGCGCCGCTCGTCACCGGCGGCCGCGTCGAGCCGGTCTGCGAGCGCGGCGAGCTCGCGGGCGAACCGCTCGCGCTCACCCCGTTCGGTGCGGCGGCCCTTGCGCTTGGCGTCGATGGCGCCGGCGACGCCCATGACCGGCGAGAGCATGGCGAACAGCAGGAACTGGGCGTTGCCCATCACCTGGAACATCACGCCGGCGAAGATCAGCGGGGTGACGATGCCGATGAGCGACAGCGGCACCTTGCCCTGGCCCGTGGCGGGAGGATCGGGTCGCCGGATGTCGGGCGGGGGCGCCGGCAGCGCCGGGCGGGGCGGGCGGTTGAACGGGATCGTGCCCGCCGGACCGGTCTGGCGGCGCGGGTCGTAGCCGAGCGGCCGGTCGTGGTCGTCGACCCCGCGCACCTCGAGCTCGAGGGCGCCCAGGCGCAGCGACGCCCCGGGCTCGAGCGTCACCGGCGCGACGACCGCCTCGCCGTCGACCCACGTGCCGTTGTGCGACTCGAGGTCGTCGACCGTGATCTCACCGTCGGCGCCGAGCGTGAGCGCCACGTGCCGCCGCGACAGCGTGGTGTCGGGGAGGACGACCTCGCACCCGGGTGCCCGACCCACGACCACGGTGCCGGGGCGCAGCGGGAACCGGCGGCCCGCGTCGAGCCCGTTGACGACGACCAGCTCGTGCCCGGCGACGTCGACCGGGCGCACCGCGGCCAGCGGCCCGCGCCCCGTCGTCGACGCCGCAGCGAAGCTGACCTCGGCGCCCTCGTGCAGCCCGCCCTCGACCAGGTCGAGGTCGCGGTCGGCGGGGCGACCGTCGACCAGCAGGCCCCGGGCGCCGGTCGGGTCGAGGGCGCGCGCCAGGTCGTCGACCGTGGCCGACGGGTTGTTGACCCGTACGTCGAGCTCGCGCCGGGCGTCACCCTCGATCGAGACGATCTGCACCAGCCCGCAACGGTAGTGGGAGGCCCGTGGCCGCCTCGCGCCGCCGGCACCGGCCGACGATCCCGACCGAGGGTGCGCCGGTCACGACTCTGCGTCCAGTTCGATCACTGTGCGGGCGAATCGGGATCTGATCGGCTAGAACGTCGGCTCGTGGGCAATGGGCTGCACAGCAGTCCGCCGGGGACTGTCCTGAGGGGACGGACCGATGGTCGCCAGGCGGTAGATGGGGAGGCACGCGAGATGTCGCCTCCCGACGAGACCCGCCCGGGCGCGATCGCCCGAGCCGTCACCTTCGTCCGCGACTACCTCCCGCGCGGCAACACGCTCGACGACGAGACCTTTCGCCAACGGCACCTGCTGCTGTGCTGGATCCTCGGCCTGCACGTGCCCGCGCTGTTCGCCTACGGCCTCGCGCAGGGCTTCGGCGCCCGCCATTCGGCGCTGGAGGTGGCGGTGCCGCTGGCGTGCCTGGCCTTCGCCCGGGTGGCGAGGAACCGCCGGGTCGCCGCCTTCTTCGTCACCGCGGGCCTCGTGTACTGCTCCTCGGCGCTGGTGCACCTGTCCAACGGCACGATCGAGGCGCACTTCCACTTCTTCATCCTCATCGGCCTCATCGCCCTCTACCAGGACTGGGTGCCGTTCGTCTGGAACGTGCTGTTCACCGTGCTCTCCCACGGGCTCGGCAGCGGCATCGCCTCCGACGTGATGTACAACCACCCGGCCGCACAGGACCGGCCGTGGCACTGGGCGGTCATCCACGGCGTCGCGGTCCTCGCGGCCTGCGTGGGCGAGATCATCTTCTGGAAGAACACCGAGCGCGAGCAGCAGCGCAACGTCTCGCTCGTCGCCTCGATGGCGGCTGTCGAGGCCGAACAGCGCGAGGCCGTGTCCGAGCTGCTCGTCAACCTGGCCCGGCGGAACCAGTCGCTGCTGAACCGGCAGCTCAGCCTGATCTCGGATCTCGAGCAGCGGGAACGCCAGCCCGAGGTCCTCGACGAGCTGTTCCAGCTCGACCACCTGGCCACGCGCATCCGGCGCAACGCCGAGTCGCTGCTCGTGCTCTCGGGCGACGAGCCGTCGCGCCTCTGGGGCGGGCCTGTGCCGCTGCCCGAGGTGGTCCGCGCCGCCGCCGCCGAGTGCGAGGAGTACCGGCGGGTCGACGTCCAGGTCAACGACCACCTCGAGGTCCTGGGCCGTGCTGTGGCCGACGTGGCCCACCTGCTCGCCGAGCTGATCGAGAACGCCACCACGTTCTCGCCCCCGACGCGCCCCGTCCTGGTGCGCAGCCACCTGGCGCCGGGCGAGCCCCGCGGCTTCGTGGTCAGCATCGAGGACGTCGGCCTCGGCATGTCCGACGACGAGCGGGCCCGGGCCAACCAGGTGCTCGCCGACGCGCCCGAGGTCGACCTGCGCCGATCGACGTTGCTCGGCTTCCACGTGGTCGCCCGCTTGGCCGCGCGCTACGGCATCACCGTGAGCGTGGCCCCGACCCCCGGTGGCGGGCTCACCGCGCTGGTGCGCATGCCCGCCGATCTCGTCAGCGAGCGCTCGACCCTGGCGACGGTGGGGGCGCCGAGCGCCTGGCCCGACGGCCCTGCCGCGGCCACCGCGCCGGAGGAGCGGTGGCCGCCGCGCTTCGAGGACCTCGGCCCTGCCCAGCAGTGGCCACCCCCGACCCGGCCGTCGGCCTCCCCGCCCGTCGCTCCGCCCACCGCGCCGGCGCCCGCGGCCACCCCCCCTCCACCCGCACCCGTTGCGGCCCCTGCGGCGGTGGCGGCCGCCGAGGCGACCGCCGCCGGCCTGGTGCGCCGCGTCCCCGGACAGCACCTCGCACCGGCCCTCCGCGGCGTCCCGTCCCGACCCACGACGCCCGCCGGCGCGCCCCGCCCTCCCGAGCCTCCGGGCGCCACGAGCGTCCCGAACCCCGCGGACCGGGGTGACGGGAGCGGGCCCGCCGACCGCGACCCCGAACGCATCCGCTCGATGCTGTCGCGGTTCCAGGCGAGCCAGCGGGCGGGGCGGGCGGTCGCCACCCTGCCCGGCGACAGCGCCCCAGACCATCCCGCCGACACCCGGCCCCGACCGCCCGAGGAGGACCGGTGAGCTTCTCCCCCGACGCTCCCGACCGTGAGCTCGACTGGCTGACCAGCAACTTCGCCACCCGCATCCCCGGCGTCCGCAGCGTCGTCGTCCTGTCGACGGACGGGCTCGTCCTGGCGGCGTCCGACGGCATCGCACGCGACGACGCCGACACCTTGGCCGCGGTCACATCGGGCCTGACGAGCCTGACGATCGGCGCGGCCCGGTGCCTCGACACGGGCGGCGTGAACCAGGTCATCGTCGAGATGGACGGCGGCTTCCTGTTCGTGACGACCGTCAGCGACGGGTCCGCTCTGGCCGTCACGTGCGGGCCCGACAGCGACATCGGCCTGATCGGCTACGAGATGAGCCTCCTCGTCTCCCGGATCGGGCCGGCGTTGACACCGAGCCTCCGTTCGGAGATGCGCGGCGAGGTGCCCGCGTGGCCACCGGGGTGAGCCCCGGAGACGACGATCCGCGGGTCGTCCCCGTCTACGCCCTCACGGGCGGGCGGACGCGCGCCACGAGCGACGACCTGGCCATCGAGACGCTGGTGAGCAGCACGAAGGCCGGCCTGGACTCGCTGCGCGAGCTGCGCTTCGAACACGCACGTATCGTCGACGTCTGCCGGACGCCCGTGTCCGTCGCCGAGGTCGCGGTGGCGTTGCGGGTGCCGCTCGGCGTGGCCCGAGTGCTGGTGTCCGACCTCCACGCGGTGCACATGCTCGCCGTGCACCAGCCTGCCGGCGCCCCTGGCGCCCCGCCGTCCACGGCCATCCTCGAACGCCTGCTGACCGGGCTGCGGACGCCGGGACGATGAGCCGACAGGCGGGCTGGCCCGCGCACGGGGACGGCGGGGTGATGGGCGGGCCCGCGCACGGGAACGGGGGCGCGGGAGTGCCGTACGACCCGGTGGCCGTGAAGATCGTGATCGCGGGCGGCTTCGGCGTCGGCAAGACGACGTTCGTCGGTGCGGTGTCGGAGATGACGCCGCTGACGACCGAGGCGCCGATGACCCGCCTGTCGGTCGGCATCGACGACCTCACCGGCATCGACGGCAAGACCACGACCACGGTGGCGATGGACTTCGGGCGTCGCACGATCGACGACGAGCTGATCCTGTTCCTCTTCGGTACCCCGGGCCAGGGGCGTTTCTGGTTCATGTGGGACGACCTCGCGCGCGGCGCGGTCGGCGCGGTGGTGCTGCTCGACACGCGCCGTCCGGCCGACGCCTTCGCCGCGATCGACTTCTTCGAGGACCGCCACATCCCCTTCGTGGTGGCGGTGAACGTCTTCCACGGGGCGCCCGCCCACCCGCTGCCGGACCTGCGCGCCGCGCTGGCGCTGGCGCCAGACGTCCCGGTCCTCGCCTGCGACGCCCGGGTGGGAACGTCGGTCCTCGGCGTGCTCGTCACCCTGGTGGAGCACGCCATCGCCCGCGCCGCCACGCGGGCCTGACCCACCGGCTCAGGTCGGGGGACCGCCGCCCGGGTCGTCGGGGTCGACTGGCGGGCGGTCGACGAGGGCCACCAGCTTCCGCGGGGCCATGGTGCAGTAGCTCTCCGTCATCAGCTCGCCGACCTCGTCCCAGTCGGTCGCGCCGTCGAGGACCATGCCCACCACGTTGTCGCCCCAGCCGGGCCGGAAGAACGGGTGGCCCGACGCCAGAAGCGCCGCCAGCTCGGCGCCGGCCGAACGGAACGAGACCACGGTCGTCGTGCCGGTGGGCGCGTCGTGCGTGAGGACGTGCGCGAACGAGCGCTTCCGGACACACCACCGGGTGCCGGCCCACGCCTGCTGCTCGTAGGCGTCGGGCAGGCCGAGGCAGATCCTCCGCAGCTCGGCGAGCACGTTCGCCGGCACGTCGGCGTACTCGGTCACGCGTCGATCAGCCGACGGACCTCCTCGAGGAGGCCCGGCCGCTCGCCCAGTGCCGTGCGGGTGGCGCCGCTGAGCGCCCACGGCCGCAGGCGGCCCGACGCACCCTCGAGCCCCTCCTGCCCCACCGCGGCCCGGGCGCAGGTCACGGCCCGTTCGGCCCCAACCAGCAGGGCGGACGACGCCACCAGCTCGGCCACGTCGGTGGCGAGCAGGAGGTCCGATGCGACCAGCTCGCTGAAGCCGAAGTCGATCATCCACACCACCCCGTCGTCGGCCACGAAGATGTTGGCCAGTCGCAGGTCGCGGTGGGCGACCCGGTGGGTTCGCAGGCGCGCCACCTCCACCCACACCGCCGCGAGGAGCTCGTCGGACACCTCCTCGGGCGCGAGGCGGTCGAGCGAGCGGCCCGCCACGGCCTCGTAGGCCAGGACGAACCCATTGGGCTCGGCCCGAGCCAGCGCCACCAGGTGCGGCGTGCGGGTCCCCATGTCGCGAGCGGCCAGGGCCACGAGCGCCTCGTGCTCGACGGCGCGCCGCAGCGACGAGAACGGCTGCTCGTCGCCCAGGTCACGTGGCACGATCCGCCGGTAGAGGCGGAACAGCCGGTCCGCGCTGCGCTCGTCGTCGCCGAGCGCCTTGACGAACAGGCGGCGACCCTCGACCGTCTCGCCGAAGTAGGGCGTCGACCCCCGGGCGTCGACGCTCGCCTGCTCCAGCCGGGAGAGAGGGACGCCCACGTCGGCGAGGCCGGCGGCCACGGCATGGCCGCGGGGGCGCCGCCACGGGCCGCCGAACGCGACGACGGCCGCGGCGCCCGTCACCCACCCGATCAGCACGGCCGCCAGCGACGCGAGCGAGGCGGGGGTGGCGAGGAACCGCTCGATCGCGAGCCCGAACACCATGATCCAGCCCACGCGCCGCCATCCGCGCGGCAACCACGGGGCCGCCGCCGTCACCGCGGCGCTGATCGCCGCCAGGCCCGCGGCCGTCGGGAACGTACCGCCGGCCACCGAGACCGCCGGTCCCGCCTCGGCCTCGTCGAACACGTCCAGCAGGAACGTCAGCAGAGCGGCGGCGCCCGCCGCCACCGCGAGCGGGAGCACCGGCCGCCAGTTCCCACCACGCACCACCGCGATCGCGCCGGCGACGAACAGCGCCATGACGAGCACCCGCGAGCCGGTGACGACGACGTCGACCAGCCAGTCCGGCACCGCCGACAGCCCGGCGAACAGGTCGGTCCCGAATGCGGTCAACGTGTCCCCGAACAGCCAGTCGACGACGACCAGGACGAGGACGAGCACGACCGCGGTCACGAGCCGCAGCACGTCCACGGGCGAGCGCACGCCATCCGACGCCTCGGCCTCGACCACGGTCACGGCCACGTCCTGCGGTACCACCTGTCCATCGACCATGCCCTGATCATGCACGCCGGAAGGGTGAGAGCGCCTCACCCGGCGCATGAGTGAGCCTCGCCACCGCAGCCGGACGTCCACCCGGCCGGCAGCCGCGCGTTCCGTCACCGACGGCGGACGGCCGGCGTCCGCGGGACCGGATTCCCCCGCATGTGGCGGGTGCCGGGCATGTCGACGCCGGGGCGGCACACGGTGTCGATGGCGTCGAGAACCTCGGCGGACAGCGTCACATCGGCCGCGCCGAGCACGTCGTCGAGCTGCTCCGGGGTCCTCGGCCCGATGATGGCGGCGGTCACCGCCGGGTGGGCGTCGACGAAGGCGAGGGCCATGTGGGTGAGCGACAGCCCGGCCTCGGCGGCGACGGCCGAGAGGGCCTCGACGGCATCGAAGCGGGCGGGGGCGTCGGGATCGTCGTCGATCGTGCGGCCCCGCCTCGCCGCCTGCGACGCCACGCGCGAGCCGGCCGGCGGCTCCGCGCCCCGGCGGTACTTGCCCGTCAGCCACCCTCCGGCGAGCGGGCTCCACGGGATCACGCCCATGCCGTGCCGCTGGCAGGCCGGCAGCACCGCCTCCTCGACGCCGCGGGCGAAGATCGAGTACTGCGGCTGCTCGCACACGAACCGCTGGCGGCCACGCCGCTCGGCCGTCCACTGCGCCTCCACGATCCAGTCGGCCGGGTACGACGACGACCCGAGGTACAGCACCTTGCCCTGGCGGACGAGGTCGGTGAGGGCCCCGAGCGTCTCGTCGAGGTCGGTGCCCCAGTCGAGGCGGTGCACCTGGTAGAGGTCGATGTGGTCGGTGCCCAGGCGGCGCAGGCTGTCCTCGCAGGCCTGCACGATCCACCGGCGCGAGCCGCCGCGGTGGTTGCGCTCGTCGCCCATCGGGGTGAAGCACTTGGTGGCGAGCACCACGTCGTCGCGCCGGTCCTTCAGTGCCCGGCCGACGATCTCCTCGCTCTCGCCCGCCGAGTACACGTCGGCGGTGTCGACGAAGTTGATGCCGGCGTCGAGGGCCCGGGCGATCATGCGCCCGCACTCGTCGTGGTCGCGGTTGCCGATGGCGCCGAACATCATCGCCCCGAGGCACTGTGTGCTCACCTCGACGCCGGTGCGGCCGAGCTTGCGGTACTGCATGGGGATCCCCTCTCGTCGTGGTCAGCGATCGCTGAAGTCGGGCGGCCGCTTCTCGAAGAAGGCCGTGACGGCTTCGGTCATGTCGTCGGTCATCGAGGTCATGATCTGCGTGCGATTCTCGAGGTCGATGCCGGCCTGCATGCTCGCGACCTCGAGCTGGCTCCACATGACCTCCTTCGTCATCCAGACGCCGGTGGGGCTGTTGGCCAGGATCTCGCCGGCCACGTCGAGGGCGGCGTCGAGCACCGGCCGGTCGTCGACCACACGCGACACGAGCCCGATCCGGTCGGCCTCGGCCGCGTCGATGATGCGGCCGGTCAGCAGCAGCTCGAAGGCACGCGAGGCGCCGATCAGCCGGGGCAGCAACCAGCTCACGCCGATGTCGCAGCCCGACAGGCCGATGCGCACGAACGCCACGTTGAACCGGGCGGACGGGGCGGCCAGGCGGACGTCGCTCGCCAGCGCCAGCGCCAGCCCTCCGCCGGCGGCGGCGCCGTTGACGGCGGCGATGACCGGCTGGCGCAGCGAGCGCATCTTCGGCACGAGCGACGCGATCATCTGCTGGGTCGCCATGCCGGCCTGCACCCGGCCGAGACCCTCGGTGCCCGGCACCTGGAACGTGCCCGACAGGTCGAGGCCCGAGCAGAACCCGCGGCCGGCGCCGGTCAGCACCACGACGCGGCACGACCGGTCGGCCCGCAGATCGTCGAGGGCGCCGTGCAGGTCGTGCACCAGCTCGTGGTCCATCGCGTTGAGCCGCTCGGGCCGGTTGAGGGTGACGACGGTGACCCCGGGGCGCGGAGTGCTCAGCTCGATGGTCGGCATGCTCGCGTGTCTACTCGCGGGATGACCCGAGCCACACTGGCGGCCGTGACCGACCAGCCGACCGCCCGGGACCGCTACGACGTCGTGATCGTCGGAGGGGGGCACAACGCCCTCGTCGCCGCCGCGTACCTGGGGCGGGCCGGGAGATCGGTGTGCGTGCTGGAGCGGGCAGGCCACGTGGGTGGGGCCGCCGTCAGCGGTCGGGTGTTCCCCGGGGTCGACGCCCGCCTGTCGCGCTACTCGTACCTGGTCAGCCTGCTGCCCGATCGCATCGTGACCGACCTCGGGCTCGACCTGCGGCTGGCGTCGCGCCCCGTCGCCTCGTTCACGCCGGTCCGCCGTGGTTCCCGCGACGTCGGGCTCCTCGTCGAGCGGGAACCGGGACGCGGCGACGGCCGAGTCGTTCCGGGCCCTCACGGGTTCGGACGACGAGTACGCCGCGTGGCAGGCCTTCTACGCCGACGCCGAGCACGTGGCCCGCGCCCTGGCGCCGACGCTGCTGGAACCGCTCGGGACCGCGGCCGAGGCGCGCCGGCGGATCGGGACCGGCCCCTGGGAGCGGCTCGTGGCCCGTCCGCTCGGCGATGCGATCGAGTCGTCGTTCCGGGATGACACCGTGCGCGGGGTCGTGCTGACCGACGCCCTGATCGGGACGTTCGCGTCGGCGCACGACGCCGACCTGCGCCAGAACCGGTGCTTCCTGTACCACGTGATCGGCAACGGGACGGGCGAGTGGCGGGTGCCGATCGGCGGCATGGGCGCCGTCACCGCCGAGCTCGAGCGGGCGGCCCGCGCCGCCGGTGCCGACCTGATCACCGGCGCCGAGGTCGGGCACGTCGAGGCCGACGGCGCCCGCGCCGAGGTCGCCTACCGCCAGGGCGGTTCGGACCGCACCGTGGCCGCGGCCCACGTCCTCGCCGGGGTCGCCCCGGCGGTGCTCGCCCGGATGCGCGGGCGGGCCGCAGACGGCCCCGCACCCGAGGGCGCCCAGGTGAAGATCAACATGGTGCTCGACCGCTTGCCGCGGCTGCGCAGCGGGCACGACCCGGCACGGGCCTTCGCGGGCACGTTCCACATCGACGAGGGCTACGCCGTGCTCGAGGCCGCCCACGCCACTGCGGCGGCGGGAACGCTCCCCGATCCCCTTCCCGGCGAGGTGTACTGCCACACGCTCACCGACCCGTCGATCCTGGCGCCCGCCCTGGCCGACCGGGGCGTCCACACCCTCACCCTGTTCGGCCTGCACGCGCCCGCCCGCCTGTTCGCGGGAGGCCCGGCGGACGCCGACGCCGTGCGGGACACGGCCGCCCGCCGCCACCTGGCCGGACTCGACGCCTACCTGGCGGAGCCGATCGCCGACTGCCTGGCCCACGACGCCGACGGACGCCCGTGCATCGAGGCCGTCGGACCGCACGAGCTCGAGGCGAGCCTGGGGCTGCCGGGCGGCCACATCTTCCACGAGGACCTGCGCTGGCCGTGGGCTGCGGACGGGTCCGGAGCCGACGACGACCCCGACCGCCCCGACGCCCGTCCCGGCGCCTGGGGGGTCGAGACCGATGTCGCCAACGTGTTCGTGTGCGGCGCGGGGGCCCGCCGGGGCGGCGGCGTCAGCGGGATCGGCGGCCACAACGCGGCGATGGCGGTGCTGGCCCGGGTGAACGCCGCCCGCTGCTGAGCGGCGCGCCCGGTCGACGGCGAGAGCTCGTCGGTGCGGCGCAACGACCCGACGGCACCTCGCCCCTGGCGGGACCGACACGATGCAGCGGGATCCGCCGTCGCGAGAGACTGCCGACGTGGGAGACCGACAGGGCCGGGGCTACGACCGCGGCGCGCGGTCACGTCGACGACCAGGGGCACAGCCACGCCCACGACCACGACCATCCCCGTCACGAGGTGACAGGCGACGTCCGCCGCACCCTGATGGTGGCGACGGGCCTCCTGCTCGCGGCGGCGCTCGTCGGGCTGGCGGTGTGGTGGCCTGGAGACGGGGTGACGCTCGACCGCGAGGCGCTCGGCTTCGGTGACCGCGTCCAGGCCACGGTGACGGGGTCGGAGACCGCGCCGTGCGACGAGCAGTCGACCGACCGGTGCCTCACGGTCACCGCCCGGGTCGACAGCGGGGCCGACGCAGGCGACACGGCCACCATCCAGACCGTGGTCGAGGGCCCGACACAGCTCGAACGCCTCGTCGAGGGCGACGAGATCGTGCTCAACGACGCCGGGACGCGAGGTGCCGCCCGAGGTCCGCTACTCGTTCGCCGACATGCAGCGGGCGACCCCGCTGATCGCGCTGGCGCTGCTGTTCGCCGCCGTCGTGGTGGCGCTCGGGCGGGTGCGCGGCCTGCTGGCCCTCGCCGGGATCGTGCTCAGCATGGGCGTGCTGCTCGTGTACATGTTCCCGGCGCTCCTCGCCGGCTCGTCGCCCGTCGGGGTCGCGCTCTCGGGCTGCGCCGTGATCGCCTTCGGCACCCTCTACCTCGCCCACGGGGTGAGCGACCGCACGACCGTCGCCCTGCTGGGCACGCTGGCCAGCCTGGCCCTCACGGCCGCGCTGGCCGTGGGCTTCGCCGGCGCGGCCCATCTGACCGGGCTCGCCTCCGAGGAGTCGCTGACCCTGCTCGCCTTCGCCCCCGACCTCGACTTCCGTGGGCTGCTGCTGGCCGCGGTCATCCTCGGCGCCCTCGGGGTGCTCGACGACGTCACGATCACGCAGGTGTCCGCGGTGTGGGAGCTGCGCCGCATCGACCCGTCCATGAACCGTCGGCAGCTGTACGCGGCCGGCATCCGCATCGGCCGCGACCACATCGCCTCGACGGTCAACACCCTCGTCCTCGCGTACGCGGCCGCCGCGCTCCCGCTGCTGTTGATCTACACCCAGTCGGGCCTCGGGTTCGGCGGGGTGCTGGCGACCGAGACCGTGGCGGTCGAGATCGTGCAGACCCTGGTGGGCTCCATCGGTCTCGTGGCGTCGGTGCCGCTGACGACGGCGCTCGCGTGCTACGTGATCACCCGACGGTCGAGCCGGCGGACCGCCGTCGAGGCCCGAGCGGACGCACTCCCGGGCCAGGGAGGAGGCGCCGTGGTGGGGGAACGACGCATGGGCACCGCCGCAGGGCGCTCCACGCCACCGGCGGCGCCGCCCGGGCGCGCCGACCGCCGCACCCGCCGACGGACCGACGACGACGAGTTCTGGACCAACGACCCCTGGTGACCGCCTCTGGCCTGGGAGTTATGGTCTGCTTTCGTATGGATGATAGGAATGCCTACCATGCGACGTCGTGCCCTGATCCCCGTCCTCGCCATCGCCATCGCCCTCGCCGCCTGCGGGGGTGACGACGACGGTGCCGCCGACGCAGCCGCCGCGGGCGAGAGCGTCACGGTGGACCACCTGTACGGCTCCACCACCGTCGACGCCACGCCCCAGCGCATCGTCTCGCTCAACACCCAGTGGACCGACGTCATGACGTCCCTGGACGCTCCCCTCGTGGGCGCGGCCCTCGACCCGACCATCGAGGGTGGGTCCTACCCGTGGCAGGACATGCCCGAGAGCGTCGAGATGATCGAGGTGAGCGACGCCATCCCGTACGAGGCCGTCGCCGGGCTGCACCCCGACCTGATCCTGGCGTCGTGGGCCGCGGTCGACGAAACCGACTACGACCGGCTCACGGACATCGCCCCGACGATCCCGCTCCTCAGCGACGCGGACGTCGACGAGTGGCAGGACATGGCGACGGTGGCCGGCGATCTCCTCGCCGCGCCCGAGCAGGCCGCGACCCTGGTCGCCGACGCCGACGAGCAGGCCGCGGCGCTCGAGGCCGAGCTGCCGGGGCTCGAGGGCAAGACCTACGCGTTGGCGAACTACGTCCCCGGCGACGCCATCTACGTGGTCGCCGACCCCGAGGACGGCGCGGCGACCCTGTTCGCCCAGCTCGGCCTCGACATCGATCCCGACCTCCTCGCCCTCGCCGACGGGGAGGCCGGTCGCGTCACGCTCAGCCTCGAGCGGGTGGGCGACCTCGACGCCGACCTGCTCATCCTCCTCACCAACGGGGCCGATCCCAACGAGGTCCCGGGCTACGCCGGGCTCCCCGCCGTGCAGAGCGGCGCCGTGTCGGTCCTCGACGTCGCCACCATCACCGGGCTCAACACCCCGACCCCCCTGTCGGTGCCGTACGCGCTCGAGGCGATCCGGCCCGCCCTCGACGCCGCCGCGGGATGACCGAGTCCAAGAACACGTGCGTTCGCCATGTGGCTACAGTCACACGGCATGGGGTCGCCACAGTCTCGCCGGGCCACGCTCGCGTTCGCCTGCCTGCTGCTCGCCGGCACGGTGGCCGCGTGCTCGGACACCGGGAGCGCCCGTGGCTCGAGGGTGACGAGCCCGATCCCGACAGTGCCGCGAGCGCACCGGCGCCCGAGGAGTTCACGGGGACGGTCGAGGACTTCTACGTCGTGCCCGACCCTCTGCCCCCGGGCGACCCCGGCGACCTCATCCGGGTCCAGCCGCTCGACGCCTCGGCGCGGTGAGGCGGGCCTCCGGATCATGTACCACTCGACCGACGCCCAGGGCGACGACCGGGCGGTCACGGGCGTGGTCTACCACCCGACCGGCACCCCGCCCGACGGCGGCTGGCCCGTCGTCGCGTGGGCGCACGGCACCTCCGGCATCGCCTCCCCGTGCGCGCCGAGCCGCCTCCCCCAGGTCCCCCCGGACTGGGACGTGGCCGGCGTGCGGGTCGCGACCGACTACATCGGGCTCGGCCCGGTCGGCGAGATCCACCCCTACCTGTCCGCCGCGGCCGAGGCGAACGCCGTGATCGACTCGGTCCGGGCGGCGGGCCAGATCGCCGACGCGCACGCCGGGACGTGCTGGCTGGTCGTCGGCCACTCGCAGGGCGGCCACGCCGCGCTCTGACGGGCGAGGCCGCCGCGGAGCGCCTCCCCGACCACGAGCTGCTCGGCACGGTCGCCATCGCCCCCGGCGCCGAGCTGAGCAAGACCTACGGCGACGAGGTGCAGGTCCGGATCATCACGACGATGGTCCTCTTCGGGCTCGCCGCCGACGACCCCGGGATCGACCCCGCCGACTACCTGACCCCCGCCGCCTACGAGGCGGCGCGCAGCGTGGTGTCCGAGGCCTGTGTCGACACGATCATCAACACGATGGCGCCGCACGCCGTGTCGCCCGACTTCTACGTCCAGGACCCCCTGGCCACCGACCTCGCCGGTGAGTGGATGGAGGAGAACGACCCCGGCCGGACGGCATCGTCCACGCCCCTCCTGCTGATCTCCGGGAGACCGCGACATGATCGTCCTCCCCGCCCGCACGCACGATCTGTTCGACCGGTTGTGCGGCGTCGGGCAGGTCGTCGAGCTCGTCGACCTGCCGGACGCGGACCACACGACCGAGCCGGCCGTGGCCGCCCCGCAGATCTCGGCGTGGCTCGCCGATCGACTCGCCGACGAGCCGGCGACGTCCGACTGTGGCTGACCCGAGCGCCGGGAAGCACCCGCCCGGCCCCGTACAGGCTGCTCCGTCCCCGCACGCCACGACGCGGTGACGGCCGGGAGCTGCAACTACGAGCGTCACGGCGAAGGCACGCCGGTGGTGGTGCTCGAGGCCGGCATGGGGTTCTCGCGCAACTCGTGGGGCGCCGTGATCCCTGCGTGGCCGAGCGGACGACGACCGTCGCCTACGACCGCAGCGGGCTGGGCCGCAGCGTGCCCGACCCCGGGCGCCGCGACCTGGCCCGGCTGAGCGGCGACCTCGTCGACCTCCTCGACCACCTCGGGGTGGGGCCGTTCGTGCTCGTCGGTCACAGCTGGGGCGGGCCGATCGTGCGCGCCGCCGCCGCGCTGGTCCCCGATCGCATCGCCGGTCTCGTCCTCGTCGACCAGACCGACGAGGGCTGCGACCTGTTCTTCACCCGGTCGCAGTCGGTGCAGGTGTGGCTGGGGGCGAAGATCCTGCCGGCGATGGCCCGCTCGGGGATGTTGCGTCGGGTCGTCGACAAGCAGGCCGACCAGCTCCCCGAGCCGTGGGCGGGCGGGCTGCGCGCCGAGGACGGCACCGTGGCCTCGGTCGCCGAGCAGCTGGCCGAGCTGCGCTGGTCGACCGACGGGCTGCGCCAACTCCGCGACCACCCGCCCGCGCTCCCCGACGTCCCGCTCACGGTCATCTCCGGCACCAGGTCCAGCCCGCTCGGCCGCAGGCGTCGGGCGGCGCTGATCGCCGCGCACCGAGCGCAGGCCGCGGCCGCCCCGCAGGGCCGGCACGTCACGGCCGACCGCTCCGCCCACTACGTGCCGCTCACCGACCCCGACCTCGTCGCGGCCGAGATCCTGCGCATCGTCGAGCTCGCCGACACCTGAACCCCGCGATTCGAGCCCGCCTCCCGGGGGTAACCATGCGGACACCAGTGGTTCACTCGACGGGAGGGGCGATGACGAGTCAGACCGAGCCCGGCACGCAGGAGGACGGCGAGAAGCGCGCCAACCGCGAGCTGATGGAGCTGCTCAACGAGCTCCGGGTCGCCCTCCCGGGCGTCCAGGTGCTGTTCGCCTTCCTGCTCACGATCCCGTTCTCGCAGCGCTTCACGACCCTGGACGCCAGCGATCGCCGCATCTACTTCGCCGCCGTGTTGGCGACGGCGGGCGCGACGGTGTGCCTGATCGCCCCGACCGCCCACCATCGCCTGCGGTTCCGGGCCCCGGTGAAGGAGCACCTGCTGCGGGTCGCCAACGTGCTCGCCGTCATCGGGCTGGTTCTGCTCGCCTTCGCGGTGAGCGCGGTCACCTACGTGATCACCGATGTCATCTACCCCGGCACCGCGCCCCGGACGGTGGCCGCGGTCCTGGCCGGTGCGTTCCTGGTGGTGTGGTTCGTCCTGCCGTTCCTCTTCCGGTCCACGCCCACCCCTGCCCCCGGCCGATCGGACGAGGCGCCGGCGACGACGCGGCCCGACCAAGGCACCGCGGTCGGGGCGGCAGGCGGGCGGCGCTGAGCGGCCGCTAAGGCGGGCAGCGCTGAGCGGCCGGGCGGCGAGGCCGATCAGCCGTGGACGTCGGCGGGTGACGGGCCGATGCGCTCGGCGAGGTCGGCGAGCGCCGCCACGTCGACGCCGTACACCGCCGCGGCGGTCTGACCGAGGATCTTGGTCGTCTCCTCGGGCGGCACGTCACGGAAGCGCTCGGCGATCCACTTGCGGGTGTGGGGGTAGGTGCCCTCGGGGTGGGGCAGGTCGTTGCCCCACAGCAGGTTGTCGACGCCGATGGCATGCGCGGCGCTCGATCTCGTCGACGCCCGGTGTGGACGCGGCGAACCAGCAGTTGCGGTCGACGTAGTCGCCCGGCCGCATCGACAGGTCGAGCTTGAACGCGTCGCCGAACTTGCGGGTGTTGTGGGCCCCGTCCCACTTCTCGTTCATGCGCTGCACGATGTCGGGGACCCACCACGCACCGTTCTCGGCGATGGAGTACTTGAGCGTCGGGTGGCGCTCGAACACCCCCGACAGCACGAGCACCCAGAACGGGCGAGCCGCCCACCACCACGCCTCGGCGGCGTAGATGGCCAGGAAGCCCGGGCCCGAGCGGGTAGTCGGCCGGACCCGCTCCCGAGTGGGTGTGGACGACGAGGCCGGCCTCGGCGCACGCGGCCCAGACGGGGTCGTACGACGGGTCGATGTAGGCCGGGGCCTCGAACCACCGCGTGGGGATCATGATCCCCCGCAGACCCCTGGGCGCCGCCGCCCGCATCTCGGCCACGGCGTCCTCCACGCCGGCGGTGATGGGCACCACGGCCACGCCGATCCGGCGCTGCGGGTTGGTGGCGCAGAAGTCGGCGAGCCACCGGTTGTGGGCCCGGGCGCCCGCCTTCACGTTGGCGGGGTCGACGCCGACCCCCGAACCGAGGCCCGACCCGAACGGCGAGGCGGCGAGCCGACCCGTTCCCAGCACGTCGGCGTCGGGGAACAGGACCTCGGCGACGACGCCCTCGCGATCGAGGATCTGGTCGCGGACCACCGGGTCGTAGCCCGCTCTGCATGTCGTGGTCGCCGGTCTCCTCGTCCCACGCCTCGACGAACGCCGTGTTGTCGGGGCGACCGAGCGAGGCGAGCGCCGCCATCTCCGCCTGGTGGACGTCGAACGCCGCGCGGAAGGCGGGGTCGAGGTACTCGCGGTAGACGTCCGACGGCGGACCGGCGTGCCCGTCCGACGAGATGACGAGGTAGTTGGACATGGACCCCCCTGGATTTTTGAAACCAGTCCGATAATACCGCCGGCGGCGGCGCTACGGTCAAGTGGCGGTCCCGTCGTGGTGGTCGTTCGCCCAGGGTGCAGCGGGTACCGTTCGCCCATGACCAGTCCCGCACCGGCCGCGCCCGACGGGCGCCCGCGGGTGGGCCGGCCGCCTCGCATCAGCCGAGCGATGATCGCGGAGGCGGCGCACGAGCTCGGGCTCGAGGGGCTGACGCTCAAGGCGGTGGCCGACCACCTCGGCGTGTCGATCGCCGCCCTCTACCACCACGTCTCGGGCAAGGACGACCTGATGCGGCTGGCGGCCGAGCACTCGGCCACCCAGGTGCCGCTGCCCCGGGACCGCGGCCAGCACTGGGCGGTCTGGCTCTACGAGTGGGCCGTCTACAACCGCGACGTCTTCCTCGCCCAGCCCGGCCTGCTCTCGCAGTTCATCGACGGCGCCATCTCCGACGAGGTGATCGCCGAGCGGGTCGACACCATCCTCGGCCTCCTCGTCCGCCAGGGCTTCAGCGCCCTCGAGGCCAACGCCGCCTACGAGGTCGTCACCGCGTGCGGCCTCGGCACCGCGGTGACCACCATCCGCGAGCAGGAGTCCGCCCTCGCCGGGCGGTCGGTGCCCGCGGTGTACGCAGAGCTCGTCACCCGCAGGCCCGACGACTACCCCCACCTCCGCCAGCTCGTCGCCGACGCAGCCGACCGTGGCCGCGAGCCGTTCCACGACCGGATCGTCACCGTGCTCCGCGGCGTGGCCGTGACCCAGGGCGTCGACCCGCAGGCCATCGTGGCGCTCGTCGACGAGGCCGCCGGGGTCACGCGGACGAGGCCGTCACCACGGGCGGCGGCGAGCCGCACCCGCCACACCGACGGCTGACCCGCCGCCCGTCGGGTCACGCAGCCGAGGCGTCGTCGAGCTCCAGCAGCCGCAGCCGATCGTCGTGCTTGACCGCCATCGTCAGGGGGTCCCCGCACACAGGTTGGGGCGTCGTGCCCGTCTTCTCCACCACGCCACGCCACGTCCCGAGGGCGCTCTCGACCACGACCTCCCAGCGGTCGCCCGCGTCGCGCTGCACCGCGCCCCGCCGCCAGTGGTCGAGCCAGTCCCAGCCGAACCGACCGAAGAGCTCGGCCTCGACCACCTGCAGCGACGGGTGGCCCATGGCCGCGGACCCCCGGTAGTGAGCCCGGAGGTCCGCCGGGGCCAGCGACCGATCGAGGACGGCGGCGAGCAGCGCGTCGTCGAGCCAGGCCCAGCACGTGCCGGACGGCAGGACCAGCGCGGTCGGGGCGAAGCGGTGACCCCCGAGGTGGCTCGTGCGCCAGACGTTGACGTCGGGGCGGCCTGCCGCTCGCGCGTGCAGCGCGGTGCCGAGCGACCCGCAGCACCGGTCGCGCGTCCCGTGGGCGCAGACCAGCACGTCGACGACGGACGACCCCGCGGTGGCCGGCGCGGGCGTCGTCTTCGGCGGCGCGGTGGCGGTCGCGGTCGCCACGAGGGCGTCGACCGCGACGTGCAGGTCGGAGCCGGGGACGACCGCGGCGCGGCGTTCGTAGCCGGTGAACCGCGGGCCGGTGCTGCCGTGGACCACGACCAGCGCCTCGCCCCGAGCGGCGCGCTGGATGTCGGGCACCAACGCCTGCAGTCGAAGGCCGTGCCGCTCCGCCAGCACGGTCGCAGCCGCCAGCGCGGGGTGGGCGCCGGCGTCCTTCGGCCAGGGCAGAGGCAGCTCGACCAGCAGGAAGCCCGTCGCGGGCGCGGCGGTGCCCACCGGGTCGAGGGCGAGCTGGCGGGCCTGGGCGACGCAGCGCAGGTCGAGCGGGGTCGTGGTCATCGGTCTCGGTGGTGGCCCACGTTCGTCGGAGGTGGTCGGAGCATGATGTCAGCCCCCGAGCTCGTGCACGACCGTGGGGTTCTCGAGGTTGCCGATCCGGTCGGCCCGCGACCGCAGGGTGTCGGCGTGCTGGCCGGCGTCCATGACCATCACGAAGCGACCGTCCCTGATGCCCTCCACCACCAGCTCGGCCAGCTCGTCGAGGGGCTGCACCGGGATGCCCTTCTCCCTGAGCGCCGCGACGGTCATCGCCGGCGTCGAGCGTGGCCGTTCGCGGGCCAGCTCGGCCGGGCGGTTCCGGTCGGAGGTCCACAGCCCGGTGTCCAGCAGGCCCTTGCCGGAGGGGTAGAACACGGCGGCCGACACCTTCGCCTCCTCGGCCTCGAGCTGCGCCGCCAGGCACTCGGTGACGCAGGTGACCGCGCACTTCGTGGCGGCGTAGACGGACGCCTGCGGCATGGGGGCGATCGGGCCGTCGGGCGACGAGGTGTTGACGACGATCCCCTCGTGGCCTGCGGCCAGCATGCGGGGAACGAAGGCCTGGATGCCATGGGCGACGCCGAAGACGTTGACCCCGAAGGTCCACTTCCAGTCGTTGGGGGTCGAGTCCCACACGAGCCCTCCGGGCGGACCGACGCCGGCGTTGTTGCAGAGCACGTGGACCGCCCCGAACTGCTCGTAGGTCGCGGCGGCGAGGGCATCGACCGACTCGTACGAGTGACGTCGGTCGGGACGCCGACGACCTCTCCCCCGCCGGCGCGCAGCTCGGCCACCGTGGCGTCCAGCGCGGCGGCCTCGACGTCGGCGACGACCACCCGCATGCCCTCGGCGACGAACCGCGCCGCCAACGCCTTCCCGATGCCGCTGGCACCGCCGGTGACCACGGCGACCTTCCCCGTCAGATCGTCCATCCATCCCCCTCAGACTTTTCTAACAACGTACGGATATTGACCTCCGCCGGCAACCGCCTGCCCGTCCGCCCACCGCCCCGCGAGGGCGGTGCTGATCAGGCTGCGTCGATGCCGAACAGCGTCGGTGGGGCGCTGTCGGTGGAGCGCGGAGCCGCCCCGTCGAGAGTCGATGCCGGGCCGGCGCGCGGGTCCGATGTGGATTCGTGCGCTGTCGACCGGGGATGTCGGGGATCGTCGGGAGGGACGAGGGGCCGCCGGCCGGCGCCGCGGACGAGTGCCCACCCGTCGTGGGTCTTGCGGCGATGGCAGGGCGGACAGAGGCGATCGAGGTTGTCGACGGTGGTCTCGTAGACCTGCACCCATGGCGTGCGGTGGTCGTGCTGGATCGCAAGCGTGTGGCCGCAGCTCGAGTTGGTGCACCCGGGACTGCCCCACAGAGCGCGATGCGCTGGGCGGCGGTCGGGCCCCGGCCGAGGTGGGTCACGTTGAGGACGTCGACGCCCCGCGTGATGACGAGCTTGAGCACGGCATCGCCCAGGAGCTCGCGGGCGACCCCGGCCGGCACCGATCCCACCCCGGCGATCTCGCAGAGCTCGTCGCCGTCGACACGGCCCCGCACCAGCGCCTGGAGGTCCACCCTGAGCAACGCGAGGAACCTCGGGCTGACGGCCCCACCTCGCCCAGGCGACGACTGTCGCTGCACCTCCGGGGCGGAGCCGACCGCGTCGGCGAGTCCGGCGCGCTCGGTGGAGACGCGGAGTCGGCGGAGTCGGGCAGGAAGCGGCTTGCTCCTCCCCCATCGGCGCCTCGGAGCAGCCGGGGCGTGTCGGCGACGGGATCGGCAGAGCCACGCCCCGACCAGCGAGCGCGACAAGGGCGTCGAAGGCATAGGCGTCCCGAGGCTCGGCGCGGCCTCTGTCGGCGCGCATCGCGGAAGATCTCGTCGATCAGGGCGTCGAGCGCCGTGTTGAACACCGCCCCGGCGTCGGCGGTGCCCCGCGCCTGCAGGTTCCACGCCCCTTCGCTGTCGGTGAAGCGCCGCAACCTTCGCTGGGCGTGCAGCCGGCGGTGGGTCGCGTCGGGATCGGGGTCGCCGGCGGCCTTGGCCCGGTTCGCCTGCTCGCGCAGGCGCCCCAAGGCTCTCGGAGCGGGCCGTCTCGAGCAACGACCGCTCGGCGCCCGGGTTCACGGCGGCCGCATCGGTGATGGTCTCGGCCTGGGCCTGGGAGAGCTCGCCGCGTCGCAGCGCAGCCTCGGTCGCGGGCATCGCCTGCAGCCGCTTCGAGCAGGCCAGGCTGCGTCGGGCCGCACCCTGCGAGGAGCCGGCCTTGCGGGCCAGGTGCTCCTCGACCGAGCGATCGCCGGCGCGAGCCCACGCCCGCGACTCGTCGACCCGGGCGGCCAGCAGCGTCTTGGCCGCCGCCGCCTGACGCTCGATCGCGTCGAACGCGGCCCACATGTCGGCCGCCTCGCCAAGGGCCACATCGCCGGGCACCAGGCGCCGCAACTGCAACCGCAGCACCTTGTTCACGTCCTGCACGTGGCGCAGAAGCAACCCTTGATCGAACACATGTTCGATCGTAGCCGTCCTATCTGATGGTTTTCAAGCGTTCTGAGTGGTTTTCTCCCCGTCCAAAGCCCTTCGAAGTCCTCCCGCCGGCCGGGAGCGGTCAGTCCACGATCTCGGCGATCTGCTGGACGGGGGTGATCGTCGTGTAGTTGGCCACGTCGGCGATGATGTCGCCGGTTCCTTCCACCCCCATCGCTGCGGCCATCGCCTCCATCGAGTCGAAGAACAGGTGCACCGCGGCGACGTAGGGCCCGTTGATGCCCTTGTCGATCTCGAACCGCGAGACGCCCCAGGTCTTCACGGCCAGGGGCACGTGCTTGTCGCGGTAGTAGTCGTGGTCGAACGTGGCGCCCTCGGTGACGGGGTACATCACGGACAGTCGGATCATCGTCTTCTCCTGTTGCTGTGTGATCGAAGTCAGGCCGGGCGGTCCCGGCGAAACGACCGGCGAGCGGCAGAGCGACCGCGCCGGCAGGAAAGCCATCCGGAGGACGGCAGGGAAGCGCAGCCTGGTCAGTCCTCGTGACGCTGGACCAGCTCGACCTGGTAGCCGTCGGGATCGCCGACGAAGGCGATCGGTCACCGGCCAGCGATCGAGCCGCATCGGCGCCAGGATCGACGGGTGGCCGGCTCCACGGCGGCCGCGTGCAGCCCGGCGCAGTCGTCCGTGTCGACGTAGAGCTTCCACATCGAACCCATGCGGATCGGCCCGTCCTGGTCGACCTGCTGGGCGAGCTGCAGCTTCCCGCCGCGGCCGGGCTGTTCGACGATCGCCTCGTGGGCGTGGGGGATCTCGGTGCGGCTGGTGCACGTCAGGCCGAGCAGCTCGTAGAAGGCGATCGTCGCCTCGATGTCGGTCACGTTGAGGCAGTACTGGCCGAGCCACGGCGCGCCCGCGGGCGCATCGTCGGGCCAGGGGTGGCGCTCGACGAGCTCGACGAGGTAGCCGTCGCGGTCCCGCACGAACGCCACGGTGACGGGCCAGCGGTCCATCCGCTCGGGCGCCGCCTCCACCGAGGCGCCGGCGGCGAGGGCGGCGGCATACGTCGCCTGGATGTCGTGGGTGTTCACGTACAGCTTCCAGAGGCCGGTGCCGAGGTCGAACGGGTCTGCCGGCTCCTTCTGCTGGGCGAGTTGCAGCTTCGACCCGCCCCCGGGGTGCTCGACGATGGCCTCGTGCGCCTGGGGGATCTCGGTGCGGCTGGTGTTCTGGAGGCCGAGCGCCGTGAAGAAGGCGACCGACGCGTCGAGGTCGGTCACGTTGATGCAGTACTGGCCGAACCAGCTGTTCATGGGATCTCCTGAGCTCGGAGCGGATGGTCGTCGTCCGGCGGGTCTCGAGCCGCGCCGGCGCTCAGGAGTAGAACTGCTGCGACCAGCGGCGGTGCTCGAGGATGAGCTTCTCGGTCTTCGTGATGACCGGTGGATCCCGGTACACCTTGTTCTCCCAGATCGGGATGTCCTGCGAGACCCCGGCACAGAACCCGTCGGCGGCGTCGACAGCCGCGCCTCCCCGTTGGCCCGCGGCGCGGTGAAGACCCAGCGCACGTGCACGTTGCCGGCGTCGAGGGGGGTCGTCGACGAGAGGAAGGTCACGAAGTCGCGCACGCGCAGCACGCCGAGGCCGAGGCCGTAGCCCTCGCGCACGAACCCCCCGTCCGCGGTCGCGGCGCGCTTGTAGGTGCCGTCGGTGACGAAGTCGTCCTCGGGGATGGCCTCGGAGCCGTGGACGTAGCGGAAGTGCGAGAAGTCGACGTTGTTCTCGGCCATGTCCTGGGCCGAGACGCGGATCTCGAAGTCGCGCACGACGATGGGCGACCAGTCGTCGTCGTGGAACTCGGGCACCACCGGCACGTCGTAGAACGGGTCACCGCCCGTGGCGTGGTGCCAGGCCCAGATCATGTGGTTGCGCTCGAGGGTCGGGTAGGCGCGGGCGTGGGCCTTCGGCGGGATGCGGGTCACCTCGCCGTAGGGGATCTCGACGCAGTCGCCCGAGGCGCCGTCGAAGCGCCAGCCGTGGAACGGGCAGCGCAGGCACTCGTCCTCGACCCGGCCCCCGACGGCCAGGTGGGCCCCGAGGTGCGGGCAGTGGGCATCCATGACGTGGGGCGTCCCGTCGGCCGCCCGGTAGAGCACGAGGTCGCGACCGAAGTAGCGCAGGGCCCGGACCTCGCCGGGATCGAGGTCGCTGGCCTCGGCCACGACGAACCAGCCGTTGGGCACCGGGAACGGGTAGCGGTCGCCCTCGAAGGTCGTCACCCGCTGCCGGCGGGAGGGGTCGCCGAGCAGGTCGGGGTCACGGGGCATGGGCAGGCCGGCGGGAAGGCCTCCGTTGTCGCCGTTCACCTCGGTGGCGTGCACCTCGCCGAGGGCGAGGTCCTCGGTCACGTCGGCCATCTCCGTCCCCCCCGGGAGTCGAGCACCGGCCTGCGAGGAATTTCCGATGCGATGTAGACAATCCCATGAGCAGCCGGGGTTGGCAAGCGGGTCGAGCGGCTCCGCACCACGGCTCGCTGACGCACCCGGCGATCAGGGGCCGACGACGATCGAGGCCAGGTCGTCCATCGAGCCCAGCCAGGCGTCGAGGTCGTTGCGCCAGGGCGCGGCGACGACGTGGGAGATCCCCGCCTCGGCGTACGCGTCGCGCTCCTCCGCGATGCGGCCGGGGTCCATGCCCCGGGGGTCCCATCCCGTGCGCAACGAGATGGTGAAGTCGGGGTCGGGCCGCTGCTCGCGCAGCCGGGCCACGACGGGCGCCGCCTCGGCCGGGGTGACCCCGATGACCTGGAAGCCGTCCCCCTTGTCCACCGCGCGCCGGTAGGCGGCTGCGGTGCTTCCGCCGATCCAGATGGGGATCCGCGCCGCCGGCTTGGGGAGGACGCGGATGTCGTCGAGCTGCGTGAACTCGCCGTCGAACGTGACGGGGTCGTCGCCCCACGCGGCCCGGAACAGGTCGAGCGCCTCGTCGAGCCGGCGACCCCGCGTGTGGAAGTCGAACCCGAGCGCCCGGTACTCGGCCTCGGACCAGCCGACCCCGGCGCCGACGACGAGGCGCCCGCCGGACAGGTTGTCGAGGCTGGCCAGCGTGTTCGCCAGGCCCACCGGCTCGTGCGAGGGGACGACCAGGACGCTGGTGCCGAGCCCGACCCGGGTGGTCGCGGCCGCCGCCCACGTGAGCGTCGTGAGGGGGTCGTAGAGGTAGGGCGAGGGGTAGTCCTGCGACGCCGGGTGCACGGTGTGGTCGCTGACCCACACGTCCGCGAACCCGAGCTCCTCCGCGTGCTGCGCCGCACGGGTGATCGCCTGGGCGCCCGCGACCTTGCCGTACTGCGGGAGGTGGATGCCGACGCGGAGCGGTGGTGAGGCCATCGCGCCAGCGTGCCAGAGGGCGCGGCTCGGCCCGCTCGCCGACGTTCGGGTGGGTCAGCGGCCGACGAAGCGGGGCTCGCGCCGCTCGAGGAACGACGCCACGCCCTCGCGGTGGTCCTCGGTGCGGAACAGCTCGGCCAGGCTGGCCCCGACCCACCGCCCGAGCGCCTGCCAGTCGGGATCCAGAGCGGTCCGCAGGCCCTGCTTGAGCTTGCGCACCGCCAGGGGTGGGTTGGCGGCGATGGCGTCGGCCGTGCGGAGGGCCGTCGGGAGCAGGTCCGCGTGCGGGACGACGCGGGACACCAACCCGATGGCGCCGGCCTCGTCGGCGTCGATGGTGCGCCCCGTGAACAGCAGCTCCGCCGCATGCTCGCGCCCGACCAACGACGCCAGCCGGCCGAGCCCGGCGACGTCGCAGCACAGGCCCCGCTTGACGAACAGCTCGCCGAACCAGGCGCGGTCGGAGGCGATGCGGATGTCGGCCAGGAGTGCGAGCTCCATCCCCCAGCCCACGGCAGCGCCGTTCACCGCGGCGACGACCGGCACGTCGGTCGTGAGCAACGCCTCGGCCGCGGGCGTGAGGCGCAGGTCGCCGAGGCCGGCGCCCGTGGAGGCGCGCTGGCCCGCCGGCGCCATCACCCGCTTGACGTCGTCGCCGGCGCAGAACGCCGGGTCGGCCCCCGTGATCACGAGGCAGCGGGCGGACGTCGTGCGCACCGCCTCTTCGAGCTGTCGGTAGGTGGTGTGGGTGAGCGCGTTGCGCGCCTCGGGGCGGTCGAGCGTGATCACGTCGACGTTCCCCACGGTCTCGCAGGTCAGCTCGCGTTCGGCCATCACGGACTCCCCTCCTGCTTCGCCCCGGCCCAATCTAGCCGGGGACGCGAACTCAGAACCGACAGGCGTGTCGGGTCGATCCATGCGGATGGAGACGAGAGATCGGAACGTCCGGTCGAGTACCTTGACAGTGCTGTCAGGTCGGGCGACCGACCGCCACCGGCCCGGAGGGAACCCATGCGCCTGCGACTGCGGCCCGAGGACGACCACATGCACCCTCGGGAGGAGGCCGCCAACTTCAACGAGAGCGCGTACTACAACTTCTCCGACCGCAGCTGCGGGCTCGGGGGGTGGACCCGTCTCGGCAACCGGCCCAACGAGGGCTACGCCGAGATGACCACGTGCCTGTACCTGCCCGACGGCCGCATCGCCTTCTGGTTCGACCGCCCGCCCATCACCGGCAACGACGCGCACGACGCGGGCGGCCTGCGCTTCGAGGTGGTGCGCCCGTTCGAGGAGCACCGCGTCACCTACGACGGGCGCGTCGTCGTCCTCGACGACCCCTCGGCCATGGAGGACCCCAAGCGGGCGTTCACCGACAACCCGCGCACGTCCTGTCGCATCGACCTGACCCACCGCGCCGTGGCGTCAGCGTGGGGCGGCGAGCCCGAACCCGAGGCCGGCGAGGCGCCGGTCGAGGCCGACCCCGAGCAGGGCTTCGCGCGCGGCCACTTCGAGCAGCACATGGCGGTGACGGGCACGGTCGCAGTCGGCGACGAGACGTTCGCCGTCGACGACGGCCTGGGCCTGCGCGACCACAGCTGGGGCCCGCGCTCGTGGCAGAGCATCTGGTGGTACCGGTGGCTGACCGTCAACCTCGGCCCCGACCTCGGCTTCGCCACCACGGTGGCGGGCGACGAGCAGGGCCGGCGCCACGCCGCCGGGTTCCTCTACGACCGCCGCGCCGGCGACGGGTGGGTCGCCATCCGAGACGTCGATCTCGCGACCGACTACGACGAGAGCGGCTACCACACGCGGGTCCACGTCACGGTGCACACCGACGAGCGCAGCTACGCGGTCGAGGGCGAGGTGTGGTCGAGCATCCCGTTGCGCAACCGGCGCAACGGGATGACCACGCGCATCGTCGAGGGGATGACGCGGTGGCGGCACGACGGGATCGAGGGCTCCGGGCTCGCCGAGTACCTCGACCAGATCGTCGACGGGCGCCCGGTCGGGATCGCGGCCGGGGCCTGACCGTGGCGGTGGCGCGGGGCACCAGCCGCGAGGGGCGCTCGGGCACCCGGACGCGCAAGGGCGAGGAGACCCGCCTCGCCCTGCTCCGGGCCGCCTCGACGCTGTTCGCCGCGCAGGGCTACCACCACACGAGCGTGCCCGACATCGTCCGGGCCGCGGGCGTCGGCCACGGCACGTTCTACGAGTACTTCGGCAGCCGGCGCGCCATCCTCGTCGAGCTGACCCGACAGGTGGCCGACGTCGAATCCCGCTTGCCCCGCCTCCGGAGCCGGGACCTGGCCGAGCGCGTCCGGGCCGAGATCTTCTGGTACCTGTCCGATCACGTCGAGCACCTCGAGCTGTCCAAGGTCTGGCACGACGCGTCGAACGCCGACCCCGAGATCGCCGAGACCCGGCGGCGCGAGCGGGCTCGCCGCATCGCCCGTGTCCGCAAGGGCATCGAGACGGCAGGGGCCCGCCCCGACATCGACCCCGAGATCGCGGCCGCCGCCCTCACCGCCATGCTCGAGGAGTTCGCCCAGCGCTGGTTCGTCGAGGGCGACGGACCGGGGCGCAGCGCCCACGACGTGGTCGCCGCGTCCGAGACCCTGGCGGCTCTGTGGCTCGCGGCCGTCGGGCTCGACACCCCATCGTGAGGCGGGCCGGTCCGGCGGGCGCCGGGCCCTAGCGCGCAGGCGCGGGCGGCGTGCCGTGGAGCGGGGCGCCCGGGCGAGGCCACGTCATCCGCAACAGCCGCCCGGTGCTCGACGCGGTGATGTACGCGGTGGCCAGGTCGGCGCCGCCGAAGCAGATGTTGGTGGTGAGCGGGTCGTCGACGGCGACGAACTCGACCATGTCACCGGCCGGCGACACCACGGTGATGCCGCCGTTGATCAGGGTGGCCACGCAGACGTTGCCGGCGCCGTCGACCGCCAGCGAGTCGAGCAGCTGCATGCCCGGGAGGCCGTGGAGGCAGTCGGACGGACCCATGGTCGGCCCACCCACCTCGCCGGGGCCGGTGACCGCCCGCTGCATGAGGCGTCCGTGCATCGTCTCGGCCCAGTAGAGGGTCGCCCCGTCGGGCGCGAGGCCGATGCCGTTCGGCGACGCGGCCGGGAAGACCACCTCGCGGATCTCGGACCCGTCGGGTTGCGCGTAGTGGATGCCGGTGACCTGGGCGACCCGCGCGTCCAGGTCGGCGTAGCCGTGGTCGGTGACGTAGAAGCCGCCGTGCGCGTCGAACACGATGTCGTTCGGGGCCCGCAGGGGTCGCCCGTCGCAGTGGGTGTACAGGTCGGTGACCTCGCCGCTGTCGAGGTCGACCCGCTGGATGCGCCCGCCGATGTACCGGTCGGGGTCGAAGGGCCCGGGCAGAACCAGGTCGCCCAGCTCCACGGGGCTGAAGCAGCCGCCGTTGTTGCAGAGGTAGCCGGCGCCATCCGGGCCGATCGCGAGACCGTTGGGGCCGCCGGGGACCTCGGCGACCGTCTCGGTCGAGCCGTCGGGCCGCACCCGTGTGATCCGTGGTCCGAACATCTCGACCACCAGCACGCTGCCGTCGGGCATCGCCACCGGGCCCTCCGGGAACCGGAGGCCCGAGGCCACCTCGTCGATCTCGCCCATGTCATCCCCCCTCCTCGCCGCCCGCGCCTGCGACCGACGTGTCCATGATGCCGGGCCGCCCGGCGCGAGGATGGCGCGATGGACTCCGGCCGCCTGGCCACGAGCGGTCCCGACGCCGACGGCCCCCGGCGACTCGGACGGGTCGAGCGACGCTCGGCGCTGCTCGACGCAGCCGCCGACCTGGCCGCCGAAGGGTCGCCCGAGGCCATCACGATGGAGGCGGTCGCCGAGCGGGCGGGCGTGAGCCGGCCGCTCGTCTACCGGCACTTCACCAACCGTGACGAGCTCGTCGCCGCCGTCTACCAACGGGAGACGACCCACCTCCACCACCGGCTGACCGCGGAGGTGTCCGCCGCCGACTCGCTCGTCGGCATGTTCCGGGCGCTCGTGCACGGGGCGCTGCGGGCCGCGGCGGAGCGCGGCCACCTCTTCGCCACGTTGCGGTCGGCGGGCGCCTGGAGCCCCGAGGTGCGCCGCGAGCAGCGCCGAGCGCGACACGACCACCGCGGGCGCCTTCGCCGAGCGCGCCCGGCGCGAGCTCGGGGCCGAGGGTCCGGCGGCCGGCACGACGACCGCGCTGCTCCTGTCGCTCGTCGACCCGGTGCTCGTCCGGTGGCGTCACGACCCGACCCCCGAGCACGCAGCGCTGCTGGAGGAGAGCTACATGACGATCGTGTCGGCCTCCCTCGCCGCCCTTGCGGAGGGGAGCGGCGGGCGCGACAGTACGGCGAGCTGACACTCTGTCACTACGCTGCGCGAGGGGGCCGCCATGAACGCTGCATCGACCACCGCCACGACCTACGCCGGGCCGCGCCGGATCCTCGACGCCGACAGCCACCTCATGGAGCTGGCCGACTTCCTCGACGACCACATCGACGCCGAGTACCGCGACCAGCTGCGCCGCTCGGGCATGGATGCGCTCGAGCCCGTCTTCGCCGCCGCGGTGGCCCGCGCCGAGCGCCGGCGGGCCGACGCCGCCATGGCCGCCGAGGCCGAGGAGCGCCTGCTGCTCGACAAGGGCTGGCAGGCGATGGGGGCGTTCGACCCCGTCGAGCGCAGCCACGTGCTCGACCTGCTCGGCTTCGAGGGGCAGCTCGTCTTCGCCACGTTCGCCACCTCGATGTTCGCCGGGCGTGACGCCGGCCGCCACTACGCGGGCGCGTCGGCCCAGAACCGCGCGGTCGCCGCGTTCTGCCAGCGCGACCCGCGGCTCCTCCCCGTCGGCTACGTCCCCCTGGTCGACCCCGCGCGCGCCGCCGCCGGGGTCACCGAGGCGATCGAGCTCGGCTGCGCCGCCGTCATGGTCCCCAGCACCGCCGCAGGCGACCTCGCCCCCACCCACCCCGACCTCGACCCGGTCTGGGACACCCTCGCCCAGGCGGACGTGCCGTTCGTCCTGCACGTCGGCGGCGGGGGCCGGCTCCTCGACCGGGCGTTCCACAACAACGCGATGCCGGTCACCGACCACCTCGGCGGCGGAGAGAACATCCGCGCCAAGGACTTCCTCGCCATCCACGACTCGCCGGCGCTGTTCCTCGGGGCGCTGATCTACGACGGCCTCTTCGATCGCTTCCCGGCGCTGCGGGGCGGGTGCATCGAGCAGGGCGCCGGGTGGGTGGTGTCCTGGCTCCGTCAGCTCGACTACGGCCTGCGGGCCTTCCGCCGCACCGAGGAGCCGCTCCGCAACCTCGCCGACCAGCCCAGCGACTACGCCCGCCGCCACCTGAAGTTCACGCCGTTCCCCGGCGAGGACGTCGGCTGGATGATCGAGCAGGCCGGCCCTGAGCTGTTCATGTTCTCGACCGACTACCCCCACCCCGAGGGCGGTCGCGACCCCCTCGCCAAGTTCGCGGAGACGATGACGTCGGTGGGCGACGCGGCCCAGGAGCGCTTCTACCACCGCAACATGGCCGAGCTGCTCGGCTCGCGCGCCGGCTGAGCCGGCGCTCGCCTCCCGGCGTTCGGAAACGCTGCACTACAGTTCCGGACAGTGAGGCTTTCCAATCGGGAAGCCGCCCACGACACGCCGGGGGGACCCGATGATCACCGACGAGCACGTGAGGGTCGAGCGCGACGGCCACCTGGTCACCGTCACCCTCGACCGCCCCGGCACCCGCAACGCCTGCTCGATGAACATGTGGCTGGCGGTCCGCGACGCCTTCCGCGACATCTCGGCCTCCGACGCCCGCTGCGCGATCCTCACGGGCGCCAACGGCGACTTCTGCTCGGGCGCCGACATCGTGAAGAAGCCCGGCGGGAGCGACCCGGGGTGGGAGGGCAACCGGCTCACCGCCATGCGCCAGCTCGCCGAGTCGGTGATCGCGGTCCACGACTGCCCGGTGCCGGTCATCGCCAAGGTCGACGGCGTCGCCGTGGGCGCCGGCTTCGGCCTGGCGCTGGCCGCCGACATGCTCTGGTGCTCCGACCGCGCCCGCATGTCGGCCGTGTTCGCCAAGCTCGGGCTGAGCCTCGACTACGGCAGCTCGTGGCTGCTGGCCAAGCGCATCGGGCTGCACCGGGCCAAGGAGGTGGCGCTCACCGCCGAGATGATGCACGCCGACCGCATCGACCAGCTGGGCCTCGCCAACGCCGTCGTGCCGGCCGACGAGCTCGACACGGTGGTGGCCGGGGTGGCCAAGCGCATCGCCGACGGCCCGCCGATGGCGCTGTCGATGACCAAGCGGATGCTCGACAACTCGGCCAGCGCGTCGCTCGTGCAGGCCCTCGAGACCGAGGCGATCGCCCAGAACGTCAACCTCGGCACGACCGACCTGGTCGAGGCCCTGACCGCCTTCTCCGAGAAGCGCCCCCCGGTGTTCCACGGCCGCTGACCGGCGGCGGCGCCGGGCGGCGCACCCGGGAAGCGGGGCTCACACGCAGCGGTAGTGGCGCTGTCGTGTGGAGTGCAGCGTTGCTACAGTCCCGCCCCGTGGACCTCGGCCTCAGCGACGAGCAGCGCCAGCTCGTCGCCTCCTTCACCAACCTGCTCTCGAAGTCCTCGTCCGCCGAGCGGGTACGGGCCGCCGAGCCTTCCGGGTTCGACGCGGCGCTCTGGCGCACCCTCCTCGACACCGGCGCCGTGACGATGGGCGTCGCCGAGTCCCGGGGTGGGTGGGGTGCCTCGCTCCTCGACCTCGCCCTCGTCGCCGAACAGGTCGGCCGCGCCCTCGCACCGGCGCCCGTGATCGAGGCACAGGTGGCAGCACGCCTGCTCGCGGACGTGGCCTCGCCCGCCGCGCTCGCCGCGCTGGAGCCGGCGCTCGCCGGCGAGCAGATGATCACCATCGCGGTCCGCCCGGCCCGGGACGGGACGGCCCCACTGACGCCGGCGGGCGCCGTGTGCGACGCGGTGGTGGTCCTCGACGGCGAGCGGCTCCTGCTCGTCCCGGTGGCGGACGGCGCCCGGCGCCCGGTCGCCAACCTGGCGGCGGCACCGCTGGCCGACCTCGACCTCCCCTCCGGCACGACGCTCGCCGCCGGCGGCGCGGCCGTCGACCGGTTCGACGCGGCGGTCGACGAGTGGCTCGTGCTCACCGCCGCGGCGCTCGCCGGCATCGGCACCGCCGCCCTCGACCTGGGCTGCGCCTACGCCACCGAGCGCACGGCCTTCGGCGCCCCGATCGGCACGTTCCAGGGCGTCGCGCACCCGCTCGCCGACGACGCGACGCACCTCGACGGGGCCCGCCTGCTGGCGCACGAGGCGGCATGGTCCCTCGACGAGGGCGCCGACCGGGGCCGCGAGCTGGCGGCGATGGCGTTCGCCTTCGCCTCGCGCACCGCCGAGGCCGCCACCTACGACGCGCTCCACGTCCACGGGGGCTACGGCTTCATGCTCGAGTACGACGTGCAGCTCCACTACCGGCGGGCCCGCGGCTGGGCCCGGGTGTGGGGCGACGCCGAGGCGGCCGACCGGCGCGCCGCGGCCGCCCGCTACGCCACGCCCGCCGGGGGTCGTTGATGGACTTCTCCGACGACGCCGACACCGAGGCCCTGCGTCACGAGGTGCGCGCCTTCCTGGCCGAGCACCTCACGCCCGACCTGGCGGACCACCTCTACGCCGCGGGCATGTCCCACGACGACGGCTTCGCCCGGGCGCTGGGCGAGCGGAACTGGATCGCTCCGGAGTGGCGGGACGACGGCGGCGTCGCCCTCGACCCGGCGCACGCACACGTGATCGAGGAGGAGTTCGCCCGAGCCGAGGCCCCGTACTACGCCGTCTCGACCTCGACGATGGTGGGCCGCGTCATCGCCGCGGCCGGCCCCGAGGAGATGCGGTCCGCGATCCTCCCGAAGGTGGCGACCGGCGAGGTGACGATCGCCCTCGGCATGACCGAGCCCGAAGCCGGCTCCGACGTCGCCGCCGTCCAGACGCGGGCCCGTCGGGTCGAGGGGGGCTGGGTGATCGACGGCCAGAAGATGTTCACCACCAACGGGAACGTCGCCGACCACGTGTTCCTGCTGGCCCGCACCGATCCCGACAGCGCCCGCCACCGCGGTCTCACCACGTTCCTGGTGCCGCTCGACCGCCCGGGGGTCGAGGTGCAGGCCGTGCGCACGCTGTCGGGCGAGCGCACCAACATCACGTACTACAGCGACGTCTTCGTCGAGGACGGCTGGCGCATCGGCGAGGTCGACGCCGGGTGGCGGTCGCTGATGCTGGCGCTGCAGGACGAGCACTCGGCGCCGTTCAGCCCCAACCTCGCCCGCCTGCTCGACGAGGCCGAGCGGTGGGCGGCCGAGCCCGGCCCCGACGGCCGTGCGCCGATCGAGCGCGAGGACGTCCGCCTGCGGCTCGTCCGGGCGGCCACCGACCTCGAGGTCGCCCGGCTGCTCGAGGCCAGGACGAGCTGGATGGAGGGGCAGGGCGAGGTGCCGGTGGCGGAGGGGCCGATGAGCAAGCTGTTCAGCACCGAGGCGCTGGTCCGCCGCGCCGAGGACATCTCCGCCCTGGTCGGGCCCGACGCCCTGCGCAGCCGCGGCGACGCCACGGCGGTCGTGGGCGGAGGCATCGAGCACGCCCTGCGCTTCTCGCTCGGCACCACCATCTACGCCGGCACGAGCGAGGTGCAGCGCAACATCATCGCCCAGCGCCGCTGCGGCCTGCCGCGGGCGTGACGAGCACGGCCGCCGCGGCCACGACAAGATGACCACGCCACGAGGGGGACGCGATGAGGAAGAGGTCGTGAGGGGCACGCACCCGCGCCGCGAGGGTCTCGACCTGCTCGACGGCGGCTGGTACGCCGACGACCCGCACGAGATCTGGTCGTGGATGCGCCGCGAGGCGCCCGTGTACCGCGACGACGTCTCCGACGTGTGGGGCATCACCCGCTACGACGACGTCCTCGCCATCGAGAAGGATCCGAAGACCTTCTCGAGCCGGCGCGCCCCCCGTCCCCACGGCCAACCCCTGCCGATGATGATCTCGATGGACAACCCCGACCACCAGCGCCGGCGCTCGCTGGTGAACCGGGGTTTCACGCCCCGCCGCATCGCCGAGATGGAGGAGACGGTCGCCGGCCTGTGCCGCCGCATCGTCGACCGGGTCTGCGAGGCGGGCTCCTGTGACTTCGTGTGGGACGTGGCGGCGCCGCTGCCGCTGATGGTGATCGCCGACCTCATCGGGTTCGGCGAGGACGCGCACGACGACCTGCTCCGCTGGTCCGACGACATGCTGCGGGCGACATCGGCCACCGCGCCGCCCGACGTGCTCGAGACCGCCGCCCACGCCATGCTCGGCTTCCGCGACCTGCAGCTGCGGGTGATCGCCGAGCGGCGGGCCGACCCTCGTGACGACCTGATCAGCACGCTGTGCGCCGCCGAGATCGACGGGCACCGCCTCGACGACGAGTCGATCGTGAACGAGACGCTGCTGCTGCTCATCGGCGGCGACGAGACGACCCGCCACGTCATCAGCGGCGGGATGCTCGCCCTGCTCGAGCACCCCGACCAGCTGGCCGCACTGGCCGCCGACCCCGCGTTGCTGCCGGTCGCCGTCGAGGAGCTGCTGCGCTGGGTGTCGCCGGTCAAGAACATGTCCCGCACCGTGACCACCGACGTCGAGCTCCGGGGCCAGCACCTGCGCGAGGGTGACGAGGTGATGCTCTTCTACCCGTCGGCCAACCGCGACGAGGACGTGTTCGCCGCCCCCGACGTGTTCGACGTCCGGCGCGACCCCAACCCGCACCTGGCCTTCGGGTTCGGGCCCCACTTCTGCCTCGGCGCCTCGCTGGCCCGCCTCGAGCTGAAGGTCATGTTCCGCGAGGTCCTGCCCCGCATGCCCGACCTCGAGCTGGCGCCGGGCGGGGCCCTGCCGGTGCGGCCGTCGAACTTCGTCAGCGGCCACGAGGCGATGCCCGTGCGGTTCACGCCGACGCCCGCCACGGCGACCTCCCCCGCATGACCGGTCCGCTCGACGGCGTCCGGGTGGTCGAGCTGGGCGTCTGGGTCGCCGGGCCCGGCGCCGCGGGCATCCTCGCCGACTGGGGCGCGGACGTCGTCAAGATCGAGCCGCCCTCCGGCGACCCGGCTCGCGGCTTCCAGCGGATGCTCGGTGGCGACCTCGACGTGAACCCGGTGTTCGAGCTCGACAACCGCGGCAAGCGGGGCATCGCCCTCGACCTGTCGACCGAGCGGGGCGTCGAGATCGCCCACGACCTGCTGGCCGGGGCCGACGTCTTCCTCACCAACGTCCGCCCCGCCGCGCTCGACCGCCTCGGCCTCGGCCCCGACAGCGCCCTCGAGCGCCACCCCCACCTCGTCTACGCCCTCATCACCGGCTACGGGCTCGACGGGCCCGACGCCGGCCGCGCGGCCTACGACATCGCCGCCTTCTGGGCCCGGGCCGGCATCGCCGAGTCGCTGCGGGCGCCCGGCGGCCCGCTGCCGTTCCAGCGCGGCGGCATGGGCGACCACTCGGCCGCCATGACCGGCGCGGCCATGGTCAGCGCCGCGCTGGTGGGCCGGGCCCGCACCGGCAAGGGCCAGGTGGTGTCGACCTCGCTGCTGCGCCAGGGCGCCTACACCATCGGCTTCGACGTGAACGTGGCGCTCATGTGGGGGCGCACGCTGGCGATCGGCGTGCGCGACGCCATGCCCAGCCCGACGGTCAACAACTACACCGCGGGCGACGGCCGCCCGTTCTGGATCGTGGGCCTGGAGGGCGAGCGCCACTGGCCGGCGCTGGCCCGCGCGGTGGGCCGCCCCGAGTGGCTGACCGACGACCGGTTCGCGGACCCGCGGGGCCGGGCCCGCAACGCCCGCACGCTCATCGCGGAGCTCGACGCCATCTTCGCCACCCGCCCGCTCGCCGAGTGGGCCGCCGCGTTCGACGCCGAGCCCGACCTGTTCTGGAGCCCCGTCAACACCATCGAGGACCTCGTGGCCGACGAGCAGTTCATCGCCGCCGGGTCGGTGGTCGAAGTTCCCGACGAGACCGGGGGTTGGCCGATGCTGGCCACCCCGGCCGACTTCGACGGCCACCCCCCTGTCCCGCGCTGGCGGGCGCCGCGGCTGGGCGAGCACACCCGCGAGGTGCTGGCCGAGCTCGACCTCGACGACGCGACCATCGAGGCCCTGGTCACCGACGGCGTCGCCGTCGCCGCCGGGTCCCCCGCCGAGGCCGAGGTCTGACGGCGTGGGCGTCCTCGAGCGCGACCCCGAGGCCACGGCCGCCACGCTCACGCGGTGGCTGCAGCGCGTGGCGGGCGTCGAGCGCCCGGCCGTGACCGACGTGTCCATCCCCGGCTCCACCGGGTGGTCGAACGAGACCATCCTGTTCGACGCCACCTGGGACGGCGACGACCGCCGGGGCGCCGCCGACGCCGACGAGCCGCGCACGCGCGGCCTGGTGGCGCGCATCGCGCCGTCGGGCCACCAGGTGTTCCCCGACGAGACGTTCGTGCGCCAGCACGCGGTCATGCACGCCCTCGCCGAGCGCACGGACGTGCCCATGGCCCGGGTCCACTGGCTCGAGAGCGACCCGTCCTGGTTCGGGCAGGCGTTCTGGATCATGGACCGCGTCGCGGGCGACATCCCCACCGACACCCCGCCCTACGCCGGCCAGGGCTGGCTCCACGATGCGTCGCCCGAGCAACAGGCGCAGGCCTGGAACGCCGGCGTCGACGCCATGGCCCGCATCCACCGGGTCGACCTCGCCGGGCTCGGCCTCCCCGCCGGCACCTACCCCGACAGACGCGACACCCTGGCCGGGCACCTCGACGACCTCGAGCGCTTCCTCACCTGGGCCGAGGAGGGAGAGCCGCACCCCGTGTCCCGGCGGGCGCTCGAGGTGTTGCGCCGCGACCGGCCCGCGGAACCGGCCGAGGGGCCCTGCCTGGTGTGGGGCGACGCCCGCCTCAGCAACCTCATCTACCGGGACTTCGAGGTGGCGGCGGTGCTCGACTGGGAGATGTCGGGCGTCGGCGATCCCCTGCTCGACGTGGGTTGGTGGCTGTTCGCCGACGAGGCGCTCACGACCGGGTCGGGGTGCACGCGCCTCCCGGGCTTCCCGGATCGCGACGACGACCGCCGCGCGCTGGGCCGCCTCCACCGGGCGGTCGACCGACGCCCTGGCGTACTACGAGCTGTTCGCCGGGCTGCGCTTCACGGTGATCATGCTGCGCATGGGCCGGCTGCTGGCTGACATGGGCTTCGTCCCGCCCGCCTTCGCCCGCGACAACCTGATCAGCCGCGCCCTGGCCGACCTGCTCACCCGCCCCTGACAGCGCTTTCCCCAGCGAGTATCGGGCGCTCGAGCGCCCGAAACTGCTGTGGAAATCTCGATCTGGGCGGGCCGGCGCAAGACGGAGAAAAGCTCTAGAGTTTTTGCATGTCTACGGGGGGTGCGTCCTCAGCGGAGTGGTCGCTCGTGGCCGTGCACGACGTCCTGGCGGCGGCCGTGCCCGAGCGCGAGATGGTCGTCTGCGGGTCGGTGCGGCGGACGTTCGGCGAGGTCGCCGACCGGACCCGCTCCCTCGCCGCCTTCCTCGGCGCCCACGGCCTCGGCGTCCGGCGCGAGCGCGGCGATCTCGAACGGTGGGAGTGCGGCCAGGACACCGTCGCCCTCGTGCTGCACAACAGCGTCGAGTACATCGAGGCCATGCTCGGCGCCTTCAGGGCTCGGGCGGTGCCGTTCAACGTCAACCAGCACTACCGGCCGGCCGAGGTGGGGGCGCTGCTGGGCGACCTCGCCACGGGCGCGGTCGTCTACCACCGGGCGCTCGGTCCCCTCGTCGCCGCGGCGTGCGAGGCGACCGCGGGGTGCGACCTGTCCGACCTCGTGCTCGTGGACGTCGACGACGCGTCGGGCGTCGCTCCCCTGCCGGGCAGCACGGCGTTCGAGGTCGCCGCGGCCACGACGGTGGAGGCCGCGCTCCCGACGCCGTCGCCCGACGACCTCTACCTCGTCTGCACCGGGGGCACCACCGGGCGGCCCAAGGCGGTGCTGTGGCGGCAGGCCGACATCTACGTGTCGGGGATGGCCGGGAGCGCGGACGCCACCGCCGAGTCGATCGGCGGAGCCGCCGCGGCCGGCAGCGGGAGCGGGTGGTACGCGGTGCCCCCGCTGATGCACGCGGCCGCCCAGTGGACGGCCTTCTCGGGCCTGCACAACGGCGGCACGGTCGTGCTGCACGACGACTCCCAGCCGTTCGACGCCCGGGTGATCCTCGAGCTCGCCGAGCGCGAGCAGGTCGGCATGATGTCGATCGTGGGCGACGCCTACGCCGGTCCGCTCGTCGACGAGCTGCGGCGCCGCCCCTACGACCTGGGGTCGCTGCGCCTCCTCGGGACAGGGGGCGCGGCGACGGGTGAGCAGCACAAGGACGCCCTGCTCGACCTGCTGCCGCAGCTCACGATCGTCGACGGCTACGGGGCGTCCGAGACGGGGGGCATGGCGTTCGGGGCCCGCAGCCGGGCGACCCGGCCCGACGGGTTCACGCCCGGCTCCGGCGCCGACGTCGTGTCCGAGGACCGCACGCGCTTCCTCGCCCCCGGCGACGACGAGATCGGGTGGACCGCCCGGCGCGGCCGTGTGCCGCTCGGCTACCTCGGCGACGCCGAGCGCACCGAGGCCACCTTCCCGATCATCGACGGCGAGCGCGTGGCCATCCCCGGCGACCGGGCGCAACGCCTCGCCGACGGCTCGATCCGGATGCTCGGGCGCGACGCCATGGTCGTGAACACCGGCGGCGAGAAGGTGTTCGTCGAGGAGGTCGAGGAGGTCCTGCGCCGCCATCGCGACGTCGCCGACGCGCTGGCCGTGGGACGGCCGTCCGAGCGGTTCGGGCAGGAGGTGGTGGCGGTCGTGGCGCCCAGGGAGGGGGCGACGCTCGACGCGGGCGACCTGCGCGAGTTCGTCGCCACCGAGATCGCCCGGTTCAAGGCCCCGAGAGCGGTGGTCGTGTGCGCCACCATCCGGCGGCACGCCAACGGCAAGGCCGACTACCGGTGGGCACGAGATGTGGCCACCACCGCCGTCGACGCCACGGGCGGCGCCGGCAGCACCGACGCCACCGCGGGCGCACGCTGATGGACCTCGGGGTACGGGACCAGGGCTACCTCGTCTTCGGTGGCACCGCCGGCATCGGGCGGGCCGCGGCGCAGGCACTGGCGACCGACGGCGCCCGCGTGGCGATCGCCGGGCGGGGCCGCGAGCGCGCCGAGGCGACGGCGGCCGAGATCGCCCGGGCCACCGGCACGCCGGTCGTCGCCCTCACCGCCGACCTCACCGTGGCGGGCGCGGCCGAGACCGCGGTGGCCGAGGCCGTCGAGCGGCTGGGCGGCCTGCGGGGCATGGCCGTGACCACCGGCCTCGGCATGCACGGCCAGCGGGACCTGCTCACCGGCACCGACGACGACTGGGTCGCCACGTTCGACGACGTGCTGCTGGCGACCGTGCGGGCCTGCCGGGCCGCGGTGCCCGTCCTCGTCGAGTCGGGTGGCGGTGCCGTGGTGACCACGGCCGCGTACTCGATCCGGGCGCCGAAGCCGCACCAGGTCCCCTACGGCGCGCTGAAGGCGGGGGTGGCCACGCTGACGAAGAGCCTGGCCAAGGCGTTCGGCCCGTCGGGCGTGCGGGCCAACTGCGTGTGCCCCGGCGCCACCGAGACCGACATCCTGGCCGCCATGCGGGTGGACGTCGCCGAGTCGCGGGGCTGGCCGGTCGACGAGGCGCTCGAACGGGTGATGGCCGACGAGTGGGGCATGAAGGTGGCCCTCGGCCGGGCCGGGCGCCCCGAGGAGCTCGGCGACGTGATCGCCTTCCTCCTGTCCGAGCGGGCCGGCTACCTCACGGGCGCCACGATCAACGTCGACGGCGGCACCGACTTCTGACCTGCGCCCGACGGCGCGCTCACTACGTTCACGGCATGCGATCGCCCTCCACGACCGTCCTCGTCCACGGCGGCGGCAGCACGGGCCGGTTCTGGGACCGGCTCGTCCCGCACCTCGACGGCCCGTACCTCGCGGTCGACCTCCCCGGTCGGTCCGGCAAGGGCGGCGACCTCGCCACGCTGACCGTCGCCGACGAGGTCGCCTCCGTCGTCGGCGACATCCGGGCCGCGGCGGTCACGGGTCCGATCGCCCTGGTGGCGCACTCGTCGGGCGGGCTCGTGGTCCCCGGGGTCCTCGGGGCCCTGCAGGATCAGGTGACCCACGTCGTGCTCAACGCCGCCTCGGTGCCGCCCGAGGGTGGCTGCGGGCTCGACTGCATGCAGGAGCGCCATCGCGAGGGCCTGGAGTGGGCCCTCGCCGAGGCCGACCGCACCGGGCGGCCGCTGCTCACGCTCGGACCTCCGGCCGATCCCGAGTCGTTCCGCCGGACCTACGGCGGGCCGCCGCTGTCGGACGACGACCTGGCGTTCGTGGTCGACCCGGTCCGGTGCGTCATCGACACCATGAACCACTACCTGCAGCCGATCCGGTGGAGCGCGGCGCCCCCGGTCCCGATCACCTACATCGCGACGGCGCTCGACCGCCCGGTTCCGATCGACCTGCAGCGCACGATGGCCGCCCGCCTGCCCGGCGAGCCGACGATGGTCGAGATCGACACCGGGCACGTCCCGGCCGTCGTCTGCCCGACAGAGTTCGCCGCGCTCCTCCGTGAGGCCGACGCACGGAGGTGACGCCCGGTCGACTCAGACCGGGGACGTCGGCACGGGCCCACCTGGGGCGTCGACGGTCGCAACCGCGGTGCGCGAACGGCGGCCCGCCGTCACGATGGCGCCGAGCCCGACCACGGTGGCCGCGAGCCACGCCAGCCCACCGAGGAACGGCACGAGCGCGAACACCCGGAGGATGCCCCAACCGACCAGGAACGACACGATCGGCGAGGAATGCCGCAGCACGCGCCGACCGAGGATCCACGCCCCGGCCGTGTACCCGATGCTGTAGATCAGGGCGAGCCCGAGGAGCAGGCCCAGACCCAACGGCAGCCCGACGAGGGTGACCATGGCGAGGACCGCCACGATCGGCAGACCGATCAGCAGGATCAGCCCCCACAGGATCACCAGGCCGATCGAGCGTGCGGCCTCGTCGACGGCCGCGGCCGCCCGGGGGGCGAGCAGCCAGAGGACCAGGCCCAGGATCAGCGTCGAGATCGAGACGGCCAGCCACATCCCGATCCAGCCCGCGATGGCGGCGCCGGTCCAGGCCCGTGGCTTCCACTTCTCCCACGAGCCGTCGAGTTGGCCGCCGGCCTCGACGACCGGCCGGTGCCGGGAGACCACGTCGCCCTCGACGTGGCCGCCGTCGGCGATGACGACTCGGCCGTCGACCGCGACCACGTCGTCCTCCGCGGTCCCGGCGACGAGGACGTCGCCGTTGAGGGCCACGAGGGCGTCGCGGACGGTGCCGTCGACGACGACCGGACCGTCGGCGATGAACACGTTGTCGACCGTCTCGCCGGGCCGCACCTCGGCGCGACCCGTGACCACGACGATGTTGTCGGTCTCGTCGTCGGCCTGGGCGCCGGCGGCGGGTGCGGCGACCGCGAGGGCCAGCACCGCGACGGCAACGGCCACGAACACGCGGGTGAGAGCACGCATGGCAACCACCTCCTGAGGCCGGGGTGGGCACGGGAGTCGAGACCCCGACCGTCACAGCATCGCCACGAAGAGCGATGTGCCTCCGCCTGACGTAGTACCCCATCGCGGCCGGTGGAAACGGGATGCCGACCGCGAGCCGGCGCGCGGCTACGGCTCGGGGATCTCGAAGTGCGCGTCGCGGAGCTCGAAGGCCCGCTTCGTGCCGTGCTCGGCGCGCTGCTTGACGAAGTTGAAGTCGCCGTCGTCGAACTGGAGGTTGGTGCCGTAGGCGTGGAACAGGTAGCTCAGCACCTCCTCACCCTGGTACCCCTGCAGCTGCTCGACGAGGCGGAACGCCTCCTTGGCCATCACGATGCCGTCGGCGGGCATCCGTGAGGCCTTCTCGGCCCACCACGCGGCCCGGGCCTCGACGGCGTCGGGCTCGACCACCTCGGTGAACACCCCCAGGTGGGCCACCTCGCCCGCCTCGATCGTGTCGCCGGTGAGCAGCAGCCGCCGGGCGAGCACCGGGCCGAGCCGGTGGAAGAACATGTGCAGCGACCCGAGCGCCGGCCCGAGGAACCGGGTGGCCGGCGTGCCGATCACCGCGTCGCGGGCCACCACCGCGATGTCGGCCATCAGCGCCAGCTCGAAGCCGCCGCCGAGCGCGAACCCCGACACCTCGGCCACCGTGACCTTCGGGTAGCCGAGGAAGGCGTGGTAGAAGTCGAACGTCTTGCGGTCGACGAGAAGGCGGCGGCGCTGGCTGGGCCGGCGCCGCTTGCCCGGCTCGGCCGCCGCGTCGGCGGCCCCGTCGCCGTACCAGGCGTACGCGTTGTTCATGTCGGCGCCGGTGCTGAAGATGCCCCCGCGCCGCGCAGCACCACGACCTTGACGGCGTCGTCGAAGGCCAGCTCGTCGAGGAACCCGCCGAGCTGCCGGCGCATGGCCGGGTCGTAGGCGTTCTTCCGCGCCGGGTTGTCCAGCGTGAGGCGCGCGATGCCGGACTCGTCATCGCGTTCCATGAGCACTCGACCCTCACTCACCCGAGCTGGCCTCCCTCGGTCGACGTCTTGGCGTGGTGGTGACGCAGACCGTACGCTTAACCTCTAGACATTTCCAGTGCGGTTGCACCCACCACTGCATCGGTGCGCACGCCGCCACGACAGTCGACGGGGAGGGGTGATGGAGTTCCGCCTGGACTCCGGGCAGGTCGAGCTGCAGCAGACCGTCGACCGGTTCTGCGCCGACCGCTTCCCCCTCGAGACCATCGCCGACCGGGAGGGTGCGGCCACCGATCGGGCCACCTGGGCCGAGATGGCGGACCTCGGCGTGTTCGGCCTCCTCCTGCCCGAGGACGTGGGCGGCAGCGGCCTGGGCGTGGTCGAGGGGACGCTGCTGTTCGAGCAGCTCGGCGCACACCTGGCCCCCGGCCCGGTGCTGTGGACCGTCCTCGGGGCGCCTCTCGTCGACGGCGCGGCGACGGGCCGATCCCTGGTCGGTGGCGTCGACGTGGCCGCCGTCGAGGACGGTGCGGCGCTCGTCGAGCACGCAGCCGACATCGACGTGCTGCTGGTCGTCCACGACGACGGCGTGGTCGCCCATCGCACCGCCGACCTGGCCCCGCCGACACCGCTCGATCCGCTCGACCCGCTGACCCCGGTCGGCCGCGTCACGGGGCTGGCCGGCGGAGAGCCGGTCGGCGACGCCGATGCCGCCGCGGCGCTGCGACTGCTCGGCACCGTCCTCAGCGCCGCCCTGCTCGTCGGCGTGGCGACGCGCGCCCTCGACGTCGCCCGCGCCTACGCGTTGGAACGGCACCAGTTCGGCGTGCCCATCGGCTCGTTCCAGGCGGTCAAGCACATGCTGGCCGACATGTACGTGCGCAGCGGGCTGGCCCAGAGCGCCACGTACGCGGCGGCTGCGGTGGTGCACCAGCCCGACGGCGACGACCCCGCCCGCGCCGCGGCAGGCGCCAAGCTGCTGGCCGCCGAGGCCGCCGTCGCCAACGCCAGCACCGCCGTGCAGGTGCTCGGCGGCATGGGCTTCACCTGGGACATGCTGCCCAACCACCTGCTCAAGCGGGCCTGGGTCCTCGAGCAGGGCTTCGGCGCCGCCGACGACCACGCCCTCCGCCTGGGCGCGACCCTCACGGCGGCGCCGCGGTGACCGCCGGGCACCGCGCCCGAGCCGGCGACGTCGGGCCCCGTTCGGGGGATGCTGACGTGGCCGAGAGCACCGAGGAGCGTCAGATGGACTTCGAGACGATCGTGTACGAGGTCGACGACCGCACGGCGACGATCACGCTCGACCGCCCCGACCAGCTCAACGCCCTCAGCCCGCTGATGGTGCACGAGCTGCGGCGGGCCTACGCGGCCGCCGAGGGCGACGACGAGGTGTGGACCGTCCTCGTCACCGGCAACGGCCGGGCGTTCTGCGCCGGCGCCGACGTCACCGAGATCCCCGAGGACGGCCGGGTCGTCTACGACGAGCCGTACCTGTCGACGCTGCCGCAGTGGGAGGCGCCGCAAGAGGGGACGCCACCCTTCCGGACGATGACCAAGCCGGTCGTCACCGCGGTGAACGGGCTGTGCTGCGGCGCCGGGCTCGACTGGGTCACGACGGGCGACATCGCCATCGCGTCCGACCGGGCCGAGTTCTTCGACCCCCATGTGAGCATCGGCCTGGTGTCGGGGCGCGAGGTCGTGCGCCTGGCACGGGTGCTCCCGATGGGCATCGCCATGCGGATCGCCCTCACCGGCCGCCACGAGCGCATGAGCGCCCAGCGGGCCTACGACCTGGGGATGATCTCCGAGGTCGTCGAGCACGACCGGTTGCTCGAACGGGCCCGCGAGGTGGCGGCGCTCGTCAACCGCAACGCACCGCTGGCCGTCCGGGGCACCCGGCTGGCCATCCGCAAGGGCATCGACCTGCCGCTGCACGAGGCCGAGATCATGGCCGAGGCGTTCCGCGAGCGGGTCCTGCGCACCGACGACGCCAAGGAGGGCCCGCAGGCCTTCGTCGAGAAGCGACCGCCGGAGTGGAAGGCCCGATGAGCGAGCGTCCGTCCGCAGCGAGGCTCGCCGAGCGAGGCCCGGCGAAGAGCGAGCGTGGCCCGAGCGGCCCGCTGCGAAGCAGCAAGAGCGGGAGACGATGAGCGAGTTCACGACCATCCGCTACGAGACGTCGCCCGACCGCGTCGCCACCATCACGCTCGACCGGCCCGAGGCCCTCAACGCCTTCGACCGCCAGATGTGCGAGGAGGTGCGGGCCGCGTGGCGGTCGGTGAAGGACGACGCCGCCGTCAACGCCGTCGTGCTGCGAGCCGAGGGCGACCGGGCGTTCAGCGCCGGGCTCGACATCAAGAAGGCGTACGGGCAGCCCGACGACGTCTGGAACCACGAGGACCCCGGCGAGCTGCTCAGCCCCAAGTGGCAGAAGGTGTGGAAGCCGGTGGTGTGCGCGGTGCAGGGCCTGTGCACCGCCGGCGCCTTCTACTTCCTCAACGAGGCCGACATCGTGATCTGCTCGCCCGAGGCCACGTTCTTCGACTCCCACGTGTCGGGCGGGATGGTCTCGGCGCTCGAGCCGGTCGGGCTCATGCGCCGCGTCGGGCTGGCCCAGACCCTGCGCATCGCCCTGTCGGGCAACGACGAGCGGGTGACGGCCGAGACGGCCCTCCGCATCGGCCTCGTGACCGAGGTCGTGGACCGGGCGGCCCTGTGGGACCGGGCCCACGAGATCGCGGCGGGCATCGCGGCCAAGCCGAGCGCCGCCACCCAGGGCACGGTCCGCGCCATATGGGAGTCGCTCGACCGGCCCTACCGCGCCGCCATGGAGCAGGGTCTCATCTACACCCGCCTCGGCAACCCGATCGGCATGGCCGAGGTGGCCGAGCACCCGCCGGCCCGCACCGAGCCGAGGCTGCGATGACCACGCCGACCACGACCGGGCTCCCGGCCCGCATCGCCGACGTCCTCACCCTCGACCCGGCGGCCGACGCCGTCGAGTTCGCCGGGCGGTGGCGCACGTGGGGAGCGCTCGCCGACACCGTGGCGCAGGTGGCGGCCGCCGTCGACCGGCCCGGCACCGAGGTCGGCATCCTGCTGCGCAACCGGCCCGCCGCGATCGGGCTGCTCCTCGGCGTCCTCCGGGCGGGCGGCTGCGTGGTGACGATCAACCCGGGGCGGGGCGCCCGGCGCACCCGCGAGGACATCGCCGCGCTCGACCTGCCGGTCCTCGCCGGCGACCCGGCCGACCTGGCCGACCTGGTCCCCGACGGCACACGGGCGACGCAGGTCGCCGCCACCGACCTCGGCGCCCCCGTCACCCTCTCGCCCGGCCGGGGCGGGGCGGTCGGCCCCGACCGTGTCACCGCCGGTGCCGCCGACCCGCGGCCCGGCACCGCGGTGCGCATGCTCACCAGCGGCACCACCGGCCCGCCCAAGCGGATCGACCTCACCTACGACTCGCTGGAGCGCGTCCTGGTCGGGGCCAAGCACTACGAGTCCGACCGGGACACCGCGCTGCGGCTGCGCCGCGGCGTGGCCGTGATCAACGCGCCGCTGGTGCACGTGGCGGGCCTCTTCCGCGTCCTGCAGTGCGTGAGCGACGGTCGGTCGTTCTCCCTCCTCGAGCGCTTCACCGTCGACGGGTGGGTCGACGCCGTGCGCCGGCACCGGCCGGCCACCGCCAGCCTGGTCCCCGCCGCCCTGCGGATGGTGCTCGAGGCCGAGCCCGACCCCGCCGACCTCGCCAGCCTGCGGTCCGTCGTCTCCGGTACCGCACCGCTCGACCCCGCCGACGCCGACGCCTTCACCTCCCGCTACGGCGTTCCGGTGCTCATCTCGTACGGGGCCACCGAGTTCGGCGGGGGCGTCGCCGGGTGGAACGTCGCCGACCACCGCGCCTTCTGGACCGCCAAGCGGGGCAGCGTCGGGCGGGCGCACGCCGGTTGCGAGCTCCGCGTCGTCGACCCCGACTCGGGCGCGGTGCTCGGCACCGACGCCGAGGGGACGCTGGAGGTCAAGGGCGACCACGTCGGCGACGGCGACTGGGTGCGCACCACCGACCTGGCCCGCATCGACCGGGACGGCTTCCTGTTCATCGTCGGCCGCGGCCGACCAGGCGATCATCCGCGGCGGGTTCAAGATCCACCCCGACGAGGTCCGGGCCGCGCTCGAGCGGCACCCCGCGGTGCGCGGTGCCGCGGTGGTGGGCCGCGACGACCCGCGCGTCGGGACGGTGCCGGTGGCGGCCGTGGAGCTGCGCGCGGGCGCCGACGCCGTCGGGCCCGACGACCTGCTGGACCACCTGGCCCCCGTGCTGGCCCGCTACGAGCTGCCCACCCAGATCCTCGTGGTCGCCGAGCTGCCCCGCACCGACTCGGGCAAGGTCGACCTGACCGCGGTCGAGGCGTTGTTCGGCGACGACGCCGGAGCCCCCTCCGACGCGATTTCCCCGCGGATCCGGCTGCTCCGACGACCAGATCCGCGGGGAAATCGCGGGGTCGGGGGGCTGACCGATGGACCTGCGCTACTCCCCCCTCGACGAGGCCTTCCGCAAGGAGGTCCGGGCCTGGCTCGACGACGCGGTCCCCGCCTACGGCCCGCCGCCCCCGCCGGGCGACTGGGACGCCCGCCGCGCCTACGACACCGGCTGGCAGCGCACGATGCACGACGCCGGGCTACGCCGGGCTCAACTGGCCGGCGGAGTACGGCGGCCGCGGCCTGCCGGCGTCGCAGCAGCTCGTGTTCCTCGAGGAGTACGCCGCCTCGAACGCCCCCTACGTCGGCATCAACTTCGTCGGCAACGCCCACGCCGGTCCGACGCTCATCGCCGAGGGCACCGAGGAGCAGCGGCGGTACCACCTGCCCCGGATCCTGCGGGGCGACAGCGTGTGGTGCCAGGGCTTCTCCGAGCCCGGTGCCGGGTCCGACCTCGCCTCGCTGCGCACCCGGGCGGTGCGCGAGGGCGACGAGTACGTCGTGACCGGGCAGAAGATCTGGAGCACGCGGGCGCAGGTCGCCGACCACTGCGAGCTGCTGGTCCGCACCGATCCGGACGCGCCGCGGCACAAGGGCATCACCTGGCTGATCCTCGACATGGACCAGCCCGGCGTCGAGGTGCGCCCGATGAAGACCATCGACGGCGAGAGCCACTTCTGCGAGGTGTTCCTCGACGGGGCCCGCGTGCCGGTCAGCAACCGCGTGGGCGCCGAGAACGACGGCTGGCGGGTGACCAACGTGACGCTGCGGTTCGAGCGCGGCACCGCGTTCGCGCAGCACATCATCACGCTGCGCTCCCAGCTGCGGCGGCTCGTGGCCCTGGCGGAGCGGCGGGCGGGCGGCCGCGGCACGCTCGACGACGACCCCGGGCTGCTCCGCCACCTCGGTCGGCTCGACGCCCGCGTCGAGGCGCTGTGGCGCATGACGCAGCGGTGCGTGACCGAGGCCGAGGCGTCGGGCGTGCCGTCGCCGCTCGGCTCGGCCGTGAAGCTCGGCTACAGCGAGCTGGGGCAGGAGATGGCGCAGCTGGCCATGCGGCTGCTCGGCCGCGGGGCGATCGGCACCGCCGGCCCCGACACCGAGGAGGCGGCGGTCGTGCGCGACTACCTGTGGTCGTTCCAGTTCACGATCGCGGCGGGGACCTCGCAGATCCAGCGGAACCTGATCGCCGAGCGGATCCTCGGCATGCCGAAGGGGCGCTAGTGCTGCCCTGGACCTTCGGCAACGAGCCGCTGCCGCAGACCGAGGCGGCCGCCGACCTGCTGCGCCGGGTGACGAGCCTGGTGGTCGCGCTCGAGGGCGACGAGCCGGCAGTGGATCGCCTGATCGCCGACCTCGGTCGGGCCGAGAGCGAGCTCGCCGGGCGCGTGCCGGCCGACCCCGCCCCGCGGGTGGGCGACGCGGCGGACGGCGACGGGCGCGTCTACATCGACCACGCCCGCGACATCGGCGCGTTCAACGCCTGCTTCCCGACCTACGACATCGCCGTCGACGGCGACCGGGCCACGGGCACCGTCACGTTCCCGCTCGCCTACGAGGGTCCGCCCGGCATCGTGCACGGCGGCTTCCTGGCCCTGTTCTTCGACTGTGCCGTGCAGCACCACAACTGCGACGTCGGCGTGGCGGGCAAGACCACCTCGCTGGCCCTGCGCTACCGCCGGCCGGCGCCGCTGCTGACACCGCTCGCCTTCACCCTCGAGCGCGCCGCCGCCGACGGGCGCATCCGGTCGACCGGGCGGCTCCTCGCCGGCGACCGGGTGTTGTGCGAGGCCGAGATGGACGCCGTCGCCGGCGACCGCGCCAACCTGCCCGAGGTGTCACCCCGGCGGAGCGCGCCGTGACCTCGCCCCAGATCGACGCTGGCGGAAACCTGCGACCGAACGTGCGACAGATCTCCGGGCCCCAGCCACCCTGGTGTCGCAAGAACGGTCACGAGAACGGTCACGAGAACCGTCACGAGAACCGGAGCGCGCCGTGACCTCGCCCGTGATCGACGCCGGCGACGGGCTGCCCCTCACGATCCCCGAGCTGCTGCGGGCACGGGTCGCCGAGCGGCCCGACGACGTGCTGCTCGTGTGCGACGACGACAGACTCACCTACGCGGACGCCGACCGGCGCTCGGCCGAGCTCGCCCGGGCGCTGCTGGCCGCCGGGACGAGCGCCGGCACCCGCGTCGCCCTGCTCCACCCCAACGGGTCCGACTTCGTGGTCGCGTGGTTGGCCGCAGCCCGCATCGGGGCGGTCAGCGTGCCCCTCAGCACGTTCTCGACCAGCGCCGAGCTGGTGGACCTGCTGCGCGGGGCCGATGTGGCGGTCCTGCTGGCGGCCGCGGGCTACAGGTCGAACGACTACCCGGCGAGCCTGGCCGCGGGCATCGCCGAGCTCGACCTCGCCGCTCCGCCGCCCCTGCTGTCGGAGACGGTTCCGTCGCTGCGTCGCATCGCGTTCGCCCTCGACGCCGAGCCGGCCCCCGGCTCCGATGCCGCCGTCGGCCCCGGCTGGACGGTCGCCGGGCTGCTGGCCGGCGCCGCCACCGTCGGTGCGGACGTGCTGGCGGCGGCCGAGGCCGCCGTCACGCCGGCGGACCCGATGGTGATCGTCCACACGTCGGGGTCGACCAGCGAGCCCAAGGGCGTGATCCACACCCACGGCGCCCTCGTCCGCCACCTCGACAACCTCAACCAGATGCGCCGGTTCGTCCCCGGCGAGGTGCTGTTCTCGAACTCGCCGTTCTTCTGGATCGGCGGGTTCGCCTACGCCCTGCTCGGCACGCTCGTGGCGGGGGCGAAGCTGGTGTGCTCGAACTCGGCCGCGGCGGCGGGGGTGCTCGACGTGCTCGAGCGCGAGCGCCCGACGATGGTCAACGGGTTCGCCGCCTCGGTGGCACACCTGCCCGACGACCCGACGTTCGCGGACCGCGACCTGTCGTCGATCCGCCGCGGCAACCTGTGGCCGATCATGCCGCCGGACGTGCGCCCGGCCGACCCCGCACGGCACCACTCGATGCTGGGCATGACCGAGGCGGGCAGTGTCTGCCTGGCCAGCGAGGACGAGTCCGAGCAGCCCGAGAGCCGCACGGGGTCGTTCGGGAAGCCCGTGCCCGGGCTCGAGGCCGAGGTGCGCCGGGAGCACGACGGTGCCGTCTGCGGGCCGGGCGAGGTCGGCGAGCTCTGGTTCCGGGGACCGTTCCTGATGGAGGGCTACCTCGGCCGCGAGCGCCACGACACCTTCGATGCCGACGGCTGGTACTGCACCGGCGACCTGGTCACCGTCGACGACGACGGCTTCGTCTACTTCCGGGGCCGCAGCAGCGACATGATCAAGACCGCGGGCGCCAACGTCTCGCCCCGGGAGGTCGAGGGGGCGATCCTCGAGGTGTCGGGGCTCGTGGCCCACGTGGTGGGCGTCGACGACCCCGCCCGCGGGCAGGTGGTCGCCGCGCTCGTGCGGGCGCCCGCCGACGGCGGCGACCGCGATGCGGGCATCGACGTCGAGGACCTGCGGGCCCGGCTGCGACAGCGGCTGTCGGCCTACAAGGTCCCCCGCCGCATCGTGGTGGCCCCCGACGACGCCGTGCCGATGATGTCGAGCGGGAAGCTCGACCTGCGCGCCCTGAAGGAGATGCTCGATGGATCGTGAGAGGCCGAGCGCGTCCGGTCCCGAGACGATCCCGGCGCTGCTGGCGCATCGTCGTGACGTCGACGCCGACCTCCGCGCCCTCGTCACCGCCGACGGCGCAGCCACGTACGCCGAGCTCGACGACGCCAGCGCCGCGGTGGCCGCCCGGCTCGTCGCCGCCGGGGTGGTGAAGGGTGACCGCGTCGGCCTGCTCGCCCCCAACGGCATCGAGTGGGCCACGACCGCCCTGGCCGTGCTGCGCCTCGGCGCCGTGCTCGTTCCGCTCAGCACGCTGCTGCGGCCGCCCGAGCTGCTCGCCCAGGTCACGACGGCGACGCTCACCCACCTCATCGCCGTGCCGGCGTTCCGCGACCGGCGCTACCTCGACGACCTCGAGGTCGCCGCCCCCGGGCTGGTGGGCACGGTCCAGGCGGGCACCCGCCACGCGGCGGCCCCGTCCCTGCGCCGGGTGTGGACCGCGGGCGACCTGCCCGAGCCCGCCGCCCGCGGCGCGCTCGTGGGGGCGATGGAGGACCGGGTGCGGCCGGCCGACGACATGGTCGTGCTGTTCACCTCGGGCAGCCGAGGCGCACCCAAGGGCGTGATCCACACCCACGGTGGTGCGTTGCGAGCCACTGCGGCGGGACTCGGGGCCCGCTGCGTGGGTCCGGGCGAGCGGCTCTACATCCCGATGCCGTTCTTCTGGACGGGCGGGTTCGCCGGCGGCCTGCTGACCGCGCTGGTGGCCGGCGCCACCCTGCTGACCGAGGCCGAGCCCGAGCCCGAGCGCACCCTGGCGCTGCTGCAGCGCGAGCGGGCCACGCTGTTCCGCGGCTGGCCCGACCAGGCGGCCCGCCTCGCCGCCCAGCCGGCGTTCGCGGCCGCCGACCTGTCGTCGCTGGGCGACGGCAGCCTCGGCGCGGTGCTTCCGCCCGACCGGCGGGCGGCACCGGGAGCCCGGGCGAACCTGTTCGGCATGACCGAGTCGTTCGGGCCGTACTGCGGCGACCGGCTCGACACGGACCTGCCCGCCGGCAAGGCGGGCAGCTGCGGGCGGCCGTTCGCCGCCGTGGAGGTGCGGGTGTCCGACCCCGACACGGGCGCCGAGGCGTCGCCCGGCGAGCAGGGCGAGCTGTGGCTCCGCGGCCCCAACCTGCTGCGGGGCATCTGCGGCCGGCCCCGCTCGGCGGTGTTCACGGCCGACGGGTACTACCGCACCGGCGACCTCGGCCGCCTCGATCAGGACGGCTACCTCTGGTACGGCGGCCGGCTCGACGACATGGTCAAGGTGAAGGGCGCCACGGTCTACCCGTCCGAGGTGGAGGCGGCGCTCCGGTCGCTCGACGATGTGCGCCAGGCCCACGTGACCGACGTCGGCGGGGTCGACGACCGGCGCGAGGTCGGCGCCGTGGTGATCACCGACGCACCGGTCGAGGCGGTCGTCGCCGCGGTCCGGGGGCGGCTGAGCGCGTTCAAGGTCCCGACCCGCTGGCTCGTCACCACCGACGCCGACCTCGTGCCGATGCTGGCGACCGGGAAGGTCGACAAGCCCGGGCTCCAGGCCCTGCTCGCCGAGCACGGAACTGCGGCTCGGACCTGAGGCTGAACCGCTTGCGGCCGATCCCCGCAGCGCGTAAACCTCTAGATGTATACCGGCGCCGGCCGAAGGCCGGAGCGCGGGGAGGACGGGAGACCGAGTGACCAGAGCGATCGACTGCCTCGTGAACGTGGACATGGGCGACGCCAAGCAGCCCGAGTGGATGATCCGGGTCAAGGAGGACTACTTCCGGGCCGGCGACTCGTTCCTCAAGAGCCCCGAGCTGCCCGAGTTGCTCGACGACATGGACGCCCACGGCGTCGAGCGGGCGATCCTGATCACGCGCGTCGGCAGCGACGACAGGGCCCAGAAGTTCGCGGCCGCCGAACCCGAGCGGTTCGCCCTCGCCGTGGGGGGCTTCAACCTGCTGCGGCCGATGAAGACCGTGCGGGCCCTCGAGTCGTTCGTGCGCGACCACCCCGTGGCCTACGCCACCGTCGGACCGAGCTTCTGGGGCGACGGCATGTACCCGCCGACCGACGCCGTCTACTACCCGCTGTACACGAAGTGCTGCGAGCTCGACCTGCCCCTGTGCATGAACGCCGGCATCCCCGGCCCGCCCATCCCCGGCGAGGTGCAGAACCCGATCCACCTCGACCGGGTGTGCGTGCGGTTCCCCGAGCTGAAGCTGTGCATGATCCACGGCGCCGACCCGTGGTGGGACACGGCCATCCGGCTGATGCTCAAGTACCGCAACCTGCGCCTCATGACGTCGGCGTGGTCGCCCAAGCGCCTGCCCGAGTCGCTGTTGCACTACATGCGCACCCGGGGCAAGGACCGGATCCTGTTCGCCTCCGACTACCCGGTGCTGTCGATGGAGCGCTGCCTCGGCGAGGCGTCGGCGCTCGACCTCCCGCCCGAGGTGCTGGACGGCTGGCTGTACGGCAACGCCCAGGCGTTCTTCTTCGGCCACGACGGCGGCGACGGCGCCACGTGAGCCTTGGTCGACTTCGATGGAAAGCGGTACTGTACGGAAACGGAAAGCGCCGCTACTCACGCTCGCACTCACGCTCACGCTCGTTCCCTGAGGGGGAGTTCACGATGGACGGCAGGCCGATCGACGCCGACAACCACTACTACGAGACGCTCGACGCCTTCACCCGCCACCTCGATCCGAAGTTCAAGGACCGGGGCGTGCGCCCGGTGCAGGACGGCCGGCGCGTGAAGCTCCTCATCGGCGGGAAGGTGAACGGGTTCATCCCCAACCCGACGTTCGACCCGATCATCGTCCCGGGCTGCCTCGACCCGCTGTTCAGGGGCCAGATCCCCGAGGGCGTCGACCCCCGCACGCTGATGCAGGTCGAGCCGCTGTCGGAGCATCCCGAGTACCAGGGCCGCGACGAGCGCCTCGCGGTGATGGACGAGCAGGGCCTGGGCCGCGCGCTGCTGTTCCCCACGCTCGGGTGCGGCGTCGAGGAGGCACTGCGCGACGACGTCGGGGCGACGATGGCCTCGACCTCGGCCTTCAACCGCTGGCTCGAGGAGGACTGGGGGTTCGACCACGAGGGTCGGATCATCGCCGCCCCGATGCTGTCGCTGGCCGACCCCGACGCGGCCGCCGCCGAGGTCGACTCGCTGCTCGAGCGAGGCGCGAGGGTGGTGCACGTGCGGCCGGCGCCGGTGCCGGGTCCCAACGGCACGAGCCGGTCGCTGGGGGACAAGCAGCACGACCCCGTGTGGGCCCGGCTGGCCGAGGCCGGGGTGCCCGTCGCCTTCCACCTGGGCGACAGCGGCTACGAGGCCCGGTTCGCGTCTGCCTGGGGGGCGCGGAAGGACTTCGGGTTCGGCAAGAGCGATCCGCTGGGCCACGTCGTGACCGAGGGCCGGGCGATCCACGACAGCGTGGCGGCGCTGGTGGTCCACGGGGTGTTCACGCGCCACCCGACGCTGCGGGTGGCGAGCATCGAGAACGGGTCCGACTGGCTCCACGTCCTCGCCAAGCACCTGCGCAAGCAGGCCAACCAGACGCCGTGGGTGTTCCGGGAGGACCCCCTCGAGACGCTGCGCCGGCACGTGTGGGTCACCCCGTACCTCGAGGAGGACCTCGGGGCGCTCGCCGAGCTGATCGGCATCGACCGCATCCTCTTCGGCTCCGACTGGCCGCACGGCGAGGGCGTGGCCGAGCCGCTCGACTTCACCAAGGAGCTCGGCGGCTTCGACGAGCAGGGCGTGCAGCGGATCATGCGCGACAACTGCCTCGAGCTGCTCGGGGCCGCACCGTGAGCACGGCGGCGCCCGCGGGCGACGGCGAGGAACGACCGCATGCCGAGCTGTGGGACGAGGTGCAGGCGTGGCTGGCGGGCCACTGGAACCCCGACCTCACGGTCGACGCGTGGTGGAAGCTCGTCGCCGACGCCGGGTGGACCGCCCCGCACTTCGCTCCCGAACAGGGCGGCCGCGGCCTCGACCGGCGGTCGCAGAGCGTCGTGCGCGCCGCCTTCGCGGACCACGGCGCCCTGCGCCCTCCGGGCGGACTCGGGCTGCTGATGGCGGCGCCGACGATCCTGGCCCAGGGCACCCCCGAACAGATCGAGCGCCTGGTGCCCCCGATCCTCGACGGCCGCGTGGCCTGGTGCCAGCTGTTCAGCGAGCCGGGCGCCGGCTCGGACCTCGCCGGGCTCACCACCCGGGCCCGCCGCGACGGCGACCGCTGGGTCATCACGGGGCAGAAGGTGTGGTCGAGCCAGGCCATGGAGGCCGACTACGGGATGCTGCTCGCGCGCACGGACTTCGACGTGCCGAAGCACAAGGGCATCTCGTGGTTCGCCTTCCCGCTCGACCAGCCCGGCGTCACGATCCGGCCGCTGCGCGAGATGACGGGGCAGGCGGTCTTCAACGAGGTGTTCCTCGACGAGGCCGTGTGCGACGCCGCCGACCTGGTCGGCGGCGAGGGGAACGGCTGGGCGGTGACCCAGACGACGCTGTACTTCGAGCGCACCGGCATCGGGGCCGGCGGATCGCACGCCGGGTTCCCGAACCCCGGACCCAAGGGCGGCATGCTCGGCGGCCGCGCGGGCGACGCCGCCCTCGTCGAGCCCCCCAACACCAAGCTGGTCGTCGGGTACCCCGATGTGGTGGAGCTGGCGCGCAAGCACGCCCGAGCCGCCGATCCGCTCATCCGCCAGGACCTGGCGCGGCTCTACGCCTTCACCGAGACGGGGCGGTGGAACGCCCTGCGAGGCAAGGCCGAGGCGCAGCGCGGGGGCGGCGGGTCGGTCGCCAGCATCGGCAAGCTGAGCCAGACCCGCATCGTCAAGCTGGCGGCGCGGCTCGGCGTCGACATCGTCGGCGCGCACGGCCTCCTGGCCGGGGCCGACGGCGTCGAGGACGGTGCCTTCGCCGAGGCGTTCGTGTTCTCGCCCGCCTCCTCGATCTACGGCGGCTCCGACGAGATCCAGCGCAACATCGTCGCCGAGCGGACGCTCGGCCTGCCGCGCGAGCCGGCGCCCGACCGCGACCGACCCTTCGGCGAGGTGCTCCGGGCGCGTGCCGCACCCGGTGCCGAGGGCTCCGCCGCCACATGACCTGACTCGCAACGATCGGGGGGATCGAGCGGATGCAGTCGTTCCTGCAGTTCGTGATCATCGGCCTCGGGGCCGGGGCCACCTACGCCCTGTTCGCTCAGGGCGCGGTGCTCATCTACCGCGGCTCCGGGCTGGTCAACTTCGCCCAGGGTGCCCTCGGCACCCTGGCGGCGTACGTCGCCTTCATCGAGCTGAAGGCCGAGTACAGCTTCAAGACGCTGCCCGCCTGCCTGGCCGGGATCCTGGCGGCCGTCGCGGTGGCCCTGCTGTTCCAGCGCGTGGTGCTGCGCACGCTCCGCAACGCGGCCGCGATCGTGCGCGTCATCGCCACCGTCGGCCTGCTCGGCCTGGTGCAGGCCCTCGTGGCCAAGCGCTACAGCGACGCCAACGTGCCCGTCGAGCAGTTCCTGCCCCACGACGTCTGGACCTGGGGCGAGGTGCGGGTCCAGGAGGAGCGGGTCTACCTGGTCGCCATCTCGCTGGCGGTGACCGCCGCGCTGTGGGCGTGGACCCGCTACACGCGCACCGGCCTCGCCATCAGCGCGAGCGCCGAGAACGAGCGGGCGGTGCAGACGCTCGGCTGGTCTCCCGATCGCCTCTCCGCCCTCACCTGGGGGCTCGGCGGCGGTCTCGCCGGCCTGGCGGCGGTGCTGGTGGCGCCGCTCACCGGGCTGTCGGGCCTGACCATGACCATGGTGGTCACGGTGGCAGGGCTCGCCGCCGCGCTGCTCGGCGGGTTCCGCTCGTTCCCCCTGACCTTCGCGGGCGGCCTCATCGTCGGCCTCTGCGAGTCGCTGGCCACCCGCTACAGCGCCGACGTCGAGCGGTGGCTCCACCAGGACCAGATCACCGGGCTGAACCGGGCGACGGGCTTCCTCGTCATCCTCGTCGTGCTCGTCGTGCGAGGTCGTGGCCTGCCGCTGCGGTCGCACGTCTCCGAGCGCCTGCCCCGGCTGGGCAGCGGGCGGGTGAACGTCCCGGCCCTGCTGATCGGCAGCGCGGTGGTGCTCGGCCTGCTGTTCACCGTGTTCGACGAGTCGTGGGCGCAGGCGACGTACATCTCGCTCGCGGCCGGCGTGATGGTCCTGTCGATCGTCGTGCTCACCGGCTACGCCGGCCAGCTCTCCCTCGCCCAGTGGGCGCTCGGCGGCATCGGCGCCCTGATCGCCGGGCGGTTCGTCGAGGCGGGCCTCGCCGTCGAGCTGGCCATCCCCGCCGGGATCGTGCTCACCGTGCTCATCGGGGGTCGTGTTCGCCCTGCCGGCGCTGCGGACCCGGGGCGTCAACCTGGCGGTGGTCACGCTGGGCCTCGGGTTCACCGTGTCCGAGGTCGTCTTCGCCAACAACCAGTACGTCGGCGGCGGCCTCGAGGGCGGGACGCCCATCGGCCGGGTGAAGCTGTTCGGCATCGAGGTCGACGCCTTCGGCCACCCGCACCGGTGGGCGCTGGTCTCGCTCGTCGCGTTCGTGGCGATCGGCCTCGTCGTGGCCAACCTCCGGCGGTCTCGGACCGGGCGCCGGCTCATCGCGGTGCGCACCAACGAACGGGCCGCGGCGTCGCTCGGCATCAGCGTGGTGGGGGTCAAGCTCTACGCCTTCGCCGTGGCGGCGGGCATCGCCGCGGTGGCCGGCATCCTCACCGCGTTCCAGTTCCAGCGCATCCAGTACGGCACGTTCAACGTGTTCGAGTCGATCAACGCGGTCGGGTCCGCCGTGATCGGCGGCCTCGGCTACGCGCTCGGGGCCGTGTTCGCCGCCCCGAACGCCGTGGACGGCCTGGGCACGAAGCTCCTCGAGGACGTCGGCGGCCTGGGCGACTGGGCCGAGGTGGTCGGTGCCGCGCTGGTGATCGTCATCCTCGTCACGCACCAGAACGGCATCGCGGACGTCGTCACGCACGCGGTCCGGCCGCTCGGCCGCCGGCTGCGGCTCGCCACCCGGCCGGGCGCGGCCGACCTGCCCGAGACGGCGGTCGCGGCGGTGCCGCCTGCCCCTCTGGCGGTCGAGGGGCTCACCGTCCGGTTCGGCAGCGTGCTGGCCGTGCACGGTGTGTCGTTCGAGGTGCGACCCGGCGAGGTCGTCGGGCTCATCGGGCCCAACGGTGCCGGCAAGACCACGGTCATCGACGCCGTCACCGGGTTCGTGAAGCCGGCCGCGGGCACGATCTCGTTCGACGGGCGCCCGATCCAGCGTCTCAGCGCCACGCGCCGGGCGAACCTGGGCCTGCGCCGCTCGTTCCAGTCGCTCGAGCTCTTCGAGGACCTCGACGTCGAGGACAACATCCGGGCCGGAGCCGAACAGGGTGCATCGAAGGCGTCGTGGGTGGCTGACCTGCTCTGGCCGGGCCGGCACGCCCTCGGTCCGACCGCGGTCGCCGCCGTCCGCGGCTTCGACCTGGACGGCGACCTCGGTGCGCTGCCCGAGGAGCTGTCCTACGGGAAGCGCCGCCTCGTCGGCATCGCGCGGGCGGTGGCGTCCGGGCCGTCGGTCGTCCTGCTCGACGAGCCGGCCGCCGGGCTCGACGAGACCGAGAGCCGCGAGCTCGCCGGCCTCATCCGCCGCCTGGCGCAGGAGCGCCAGATGGGCATCCTCCTCGTCGAGCACGACGTCCCGCTCGTGATGGCGACCTGCGACCGCATCGTGTGCATCGACTTCGGCCGCGTCATCGCCTCGGGCACGCCCGACGAGGTGCGGTCCGACGAACGGGTGGTGGCCGCCTACCTGGGGACCAACGAGTCCGGGCCGTCCGGCGTCGGGACGACCGGGGTCGCCGAACCCGGCCAGGGCGGCGAACCGGCCGAGGCCGGCATCGCCGAACGCGGCGGGACCGGGCCGAACGGCGCCGAGCCGGAGAGCAGCGAGCCGGACGGCGCCGAGCCGGTCCTGGGCGAGGCATAGGAGGGCGTGATGGCTGCACACGGAGAACGGGCGATCGAGTGCGCCGGGCTGTCGGCGGGGTACGGGTCGATGGCGGTGGTGCGCGACCTCGACCTCCACGTCGACGCCGGTGAGGTCGTCGCCCTGCTCGGCGCCAACGGCGCCGGGAAGACCACGACCCTGCTCACGCTGGCGGGCGAGCTCCCACCGCTGGCCGGCGAGGTGCGTCTGCACGGGCGCCCCACGACCGCGGCCATGCACGCCCGCTGCCGCGACGGCATGAGCTTCCTGACCGAGGAGCGCTCGGTGATCATGGGCCTCACCGCACAGGAGAACCTGCGCCTGGCGGACGTCGAGCCGGCCGTGGCGATCGAGCTGTTCCCCGAGCTGGCCCCGTTGCTGAAGCGCACCGCCGGGCTGCTCTCGGGCGGCGAGCAGCAGATGCTGTCGCTCGCCCGGGCCCTCGGCCGCCGGCCGCGGGTGCTGCTGGCCGACGAGCTGTCGCTCGGCCTGGCCCCGATGGTGGTGGAGCGCCTGCTCACGTCGGTGCGCCGCGCCGCCGACGAGCAGGGCGTGGCCGTGCTGCTGGTCGAGCAGCACGTGCGCCAGGCAATGCGGTTCGCCGACCGCGTCTACGTGATGGAGCGGGGACGTGTGTCGCTGACGGGCACGGTGGCCGAGGTGCATGCGCAGATCGAGGGGATCGAGGCCGCCTACCTGTCGGCGGCGCCCGCGACCGGCGGCGGTCCGTCGTGACCACCTCGTCCCCCACCGCCCCATCCCGCCCCGACCTGTCGGAGGGCGCGTGCGCGCCGCGGTGATCGGGCCCGATGCCGCCTTCCGGGTCGAGACGCTCGACGATCCGGTACCGGGCCCGGGCGAGCTGGTGCTGCGGGTCACGGGCTGCGGCATCTGCGGCTCCGACCTCAAGGCCCGGCCGGCCATGCCCCCCGGCACCGTGATGGGCCACGAGCTGTGCGGCGAGGTCGTGGCGGTCGGGGCCGGCGCCGCCGCCGAGTGGCGGGAGGGCGTGCGCGCCGCGGTGCTGCCCGTGTTCTCCTGCGGACGCTGCACCTGGTGCCGCGCGGCGACGTCGCCCACTGCGCCGAGGCCTCGCTGATGGGCCTGGGTGGCTGCGCCGGAGGCTTCGCCGAGCTGGTCCGCGCCCGCCGACCTCTCGTTCCGCCTCCCGGGCGGTCTCCCGGAACAGTACGGGCCGCTCGTCGAGCCGTTCGCGGTCGGGCTCCACACCGCCCGCATCGCCGGCATCGGCGCCGGCGACGACGTGCTGGTGATCGGCGGCGGGCCCGTCGGGCTCACCACCGCCTGGTGGGCGCGCGACCTCGGTGCCGGCACCGTGACCGTGTCCGACCCCGTGGCGCCGCGTCGCGCCGCCGCCCCGGCGCTCGGGGCCACGGCGACGATCGACCCGACGACCGACGAGCTGGGCGGCCCCTACGACGTGGTGATCGAGTGCGTGGGCCGGCCGGGCCTGCTCGACACCGCCGCCGCGGCGTGCCGCACCCAGGGCCGCGTCGTGGTCGCCGGGGTCTGTGCCGAGCCCGACCCGTTCCTGCCGATCGTCGCCCTGCTCAAGGAGCTGACCGTGCGGTTCTCGGTGTACTACCGGCCCGAGGAGTTCCGGGCTGTCGTCGACGCCCTGGCCACGGGCCGCCTCGACCCCGCGCCCCTCGTCACGCGTACGGTGGGCCTGGCCGACCTCGACGCCGCGTTCGCGTCGCTCGCCACCTCGCCGAGCGACCTCAAGGTCCTGGTCGATCCCACCGTGCACACCCCGACCCCCCGCCCCCAGGAGGACCCGTGACCCCAGCCGACGGCACCCCGACCCGCGAGGCCGCTCGGGCGGGCATCGTCCTGTTCGACCCGCCCGACGACGCGCCGCACCTCCACGACACCGGCATCATGTCGATGCCGACCATGGACCCGCCGGCGCCCGACCAGATGATGGAGTGGGCCCTGTCCGGCGGGCACGTGGTGAAGGTGCTGTTCCAGCAGGGCGGCGACGACGGCATGAGCCTCGTGTGGTCGTGGTTCGGACCGAACTACGCGCTTCCCCGCCACTCGCACGACGCCGACTGCCTCTACTACGTCGTGGCCGGCGAGGCCCGCCTCGGCAACCGCACGGTGCCCGCCGGTGGGGGGTTCTTCGTGCCCTCGGGCGCGCCCTACGCGTACACGGCCGGCCCCGAAGGCATCCAGATCCTCGAGTTCCGGGGCGTGAGCGCGTTCGACATGAAGATCACCGAGAGCCTGCCCCGCTGGGACCGCATCGTGGACACCGTGCGGGCCAACACCGAGGCGTGGCAGGAGGCCGCACCCCATGGTTGACGCCCACAGCAGCCCGGGCCGGCTCGCCGGCCGAGTCGCCCTCGTCACCGGCGGCGCCTCGGGCATCGGCCTCGCCACGACCCGGCGCTTCGTCGCCGACGGGGCCCGGGTGGTCGTCGGCGACATCGACGAGAAGGCGCTGGTGGACGTCGCCACCGAGCTGGGTGACGCGGTGGACACCGTCCGCTGCGACGTGACCGTCGAGGACGACGTCGCCCGCCTCGCCGACACCGCGGTCGAGCGCTTCGGGGGCCTGCACATCGCCTTCGCCAACGCCGGCACCGCCACCATCGCCCCCGTCGTCGACCTCACGCTCGACGAGTGGTCCCGAGTGCTCGACGTCAACCTGACCGGCCCCATGCTCACCATCAAGCACGCGGGCCGGCGCATGGACGACGGCGGGTCGATCATCGCCACGGCCAGCCTCAACGCCGTCCAGGCGGGGAACGGGATGGGCGCCTACTGCGTCTCCAAGGCCGGCGTGGCGATGCTGGTCGAGGTGGCGGCCATCGAGCTCGGACCGCGGGGGATCCGCGTCAACGCCGTCGGGCCCGGGCTCGTCGCCACCACCCTCACCGAGGGCGCCTTCGCCATCCCCGGGGTCGTCGACGAGTACGAGGACAACACCGTGCTCGGCCGCCACGCCCAGCCCTCCGAGGTCGCCGACCTCGTGGCCTTCCTCGCCTCCGACGAGGCCGGGTTCATCACGGGGTCGCTGTACCTGGTCGACGGCGGCGCCCACACGAAGCGCTACCCCGACATCCCGGCCCGCATCGCCGACATGGGCGGCTGACGGGTCAGCGCTGCGGGACCCGCCGCCGGGGTGCGTCGAGTCGAGCGCTTGCCGCCCCGACGGCGGCGGTGCTCAAATACATCTAGAGGTTTGTCGACCACCACCCACAGAGCGAGGGGCACCCAGCGATGAGCACCGCCGAGCGCGCCTGGCCGCAGACGCCGGACACCGCACCACCCGACGCCCGCCTGGTGGCCGACATCGTCGACTGCGACCTGACCACCGGCGCGCCGTTCGCCGCCGGCCCGCCGCACGACGTGTTCGACGAGCTCCGCCGCCACGGCGGCATCGCCTGGCACGCGGAGTCGCCGGTCGGTGCCCTGCTCGGTGACGACGCCTTCCTCCAGTTCACCGACAGCCCCGGGTTCTGGGTCGTCACGTCGCACCCGCTGGTCGCCGAGGTCGACCGCGACCAGGAGCGGTTCTCGTCCGAGATGGGCGGCACGACCATGCCGTCGCTGACCGAGGAGAGCCTGGCCGTGTTCCGGCAGATGATGCTGAACATGGACCACCCCCAGCACAGCCGGCTGCGCCGGGTCCTGCAGCCGATCTTCACGCCCCGGTCGATCGAGCGGCTGCGGGCGTCGATCGAGCACAACGCCGTCGACATCCTCGACGGGGTCGCGGGCGACCTCGACCTCGTGACCACGGTCTCGGCCGAGATGCCCCTCCGGGTGCTCGCCGAATTGTTCGGCATGCCGCGCGAGGACCGCCACCTCATCTTCGAGTGGAGCAACGCCCTGCTCGGGGCCGACAACCCCACCGCCGCGGCCCAGCACGCCGACGACGCCATGGCGGCGCTGGCGGCGATGATGGCGTACGGCCAGGCGATGGCCGACGACCGCCGGGCGCACCCCCGCGACGACATCGTGAGCCGCATCGCCACCGCCGAGGTCGACGGCGAGCGGCTCACCGACACCGAGTTCCAGATGTTCTGGCTCCTGCTCGTGGTCGCCGGCAACGAGACGACGCGGAACGCGCTCTCGGGATCGGTGATCGCCCTCCACGAGCACGGGCTGTGGTCCTGGCTGGCCGAGCACCCCGACGACCTGCCCGGCGCCATCGAGGAGCTCCTGCGGTACGTCTCACCGGTCCAGCAGTTCCGGCGTACGGCCACCCGCGACACGGTGCTCGGCGACCAGCGCGTGCGGGCGGGCGACAAGGTCGTGATCTGGTTCGGCGCGGCCAACCGCGACCCCGCGGTGTTCGCCGACCCCCACCGCCTCGACCTGCGCCGCGACCCCAACCCGCACGTGGCGTTCGGCATCGGCCCGCACTTCTGCCTCGGTGCCCACCTCGCCCGGCTCGAGACGGCGGAGATGCTGCGCTCCCTGCTCGTCCACGCCCCCGATCTGACCGTCGGCGCGCCGACCCGGACGGCGTCGAACTTCATCAACGGCGTGGCCCACCTGCCGGTGCGGGTCGGTCCGCCCCGCGACCCGGCGCGGCCGTGACCACGACGTCGCAGCCGCGGCCCGGCCCCCAGCGAGCCCTGCCCCGCACGCCCCGGCGTGCGCCGGCGTCCGTGCGACGGACCACGTCGATCGACATCACCCGGCCCCACGGGCTCACCGGTCGGGTCGTGGCGGTGGTGGCGGGGCAGGACGTCGCCACCGACCCCGACGGGCGGGCCTCGGTGCTGGGGCGCGTCGCCGTCGAGGTGCCCGTCGACCCCCGATCGGGCGAGGTGCTCGGGCTCGACCGGGCCGCCGGCGGCGGCCACGACGACGACATGGCCGATGTCGCCGACCTCACCGATCTCGTCGGTGCCAGCCTGCGGTCGGGTTTCGGGCGCCGCGTGGCGTCGAGGCTCCCGGACGAGGCCGAGAGCCGATCGCTGCGGTACTCACTGCTCGAGGACCTCGCCGGCGCCTTCCTCGTGGCGGGGTACGCGCCGCTGCGCGCCGGCCTGCTCACCGGAGACGTCGAGGCCTCCAAGGCTCGCGCTCCCCACCAGGCCGACATCTGCGTCGGCTGGGCTGCCGGCGGAGCGATCCACCGCGCGCTCGCCGAACAGGGCCACACCGCCGTGCCCACGGGGCCCGCCGCCCCGCCGCTCGAACGGGCCGATCCCGCCGGCTGGCACCCGCTGGCGCCCCTCGGCCACGGCACCGTCCGCCGCCGTCGCCAGCTCGACGTGAGCTCGGTCTCGGCCGGCGAGGGCCTGCGGGTGCAGAGCCACTTCCGCGACTCCTACGCGGGCGACGAGCCCGAGATGGTCATGCACGAGTACGCCGTCGAGGCCGTGGTCGACGACGATCGCATCGGCCGCATCGAGGTCGACGCGCGGGTGCTGCCCTGGGAGGCGTGCCCCGGGGCCGTCGCCAGCGCGCAGGGCGTCGTGGGCGTCGCCCTCGACGACCTGGCCCGGGTCGCCCGCACCGAGCTGGTCGGCGTGGCGACGTGCACCCACCTGACCAGCACGATCCGATCGCTGGCCGACGTGCGGGCGCTGGCCCGCCTCGCCCGGTCGTGACGCAGCACGCACCGTCCACCGAGAAGGGATGCCAGATGCAGACGGAGTTCATCGGCTACGAGGTCGACGAGGGGATCGCCACGATCACCCTGAACCGACCCGAGGCCGCCAACGCGCAGACGATGCCGCTGCTCGACGACCTCGACGAGGCGTGGCGCCGGGCCGCCGACGACGAGGCGGTGCGGGTCATCATCCTGCAGGCCAACGGCAAGCACTTCTCGGCCGGCCACGACATCCGGGCGGTCGGCGACGACGACGCTGACAGCGACGGCTCGCCGCCGAGCTGGACCCTCGCCGGCATCTACGAGATCGAAGCCCGCCGCTTCCTCGAGTACTCGCTGCGCTGGCGGAACGTGCCCAAGCCCTCGATCGCGGCCGTGCAGGGCGTGTGCATCGCCGGCGGGCTGCTGCTCGCCTGGCCCTGCGACCTGATCGTCGCGGCCGACAACGCCAAGTTCTCGGACCCGGTGGTCAACATGGGCATCGGCGGGGTCGAGTACCACGGCCACACCTGGGAGTGGGGCGCCCGCAAGGCCAAGGAGATGCTGTTCACCGGGCGGGCCATGACCGCGGAGGAGGCCGAGCGGCTCGGCATGGTCACCAAGGTCGTGCCGCTGGCGGAGCTCCGCACCGAGACCCGCGCGCTGGCCGCCGAGATCGCCACGAAGCACCCGTTCGCCCTGCGCCAGGCCAAGCGGGCCGTCAACCAGACGCTCGACGTCATCGGCTTCTACGCCGCCGTGCAGTCGGTGTTCGACGTCCATCAGACCGGTCACGGCCACGCCCTCAGCGAGTCGGGGCTGCCGATCCTCATGCTGCTCGACGGCATGAAGGCCGAGATCGGCAAGCCGGCGCCCACGGGCAACGGGTCCTGATCCGGTCCGCCGGGCGGGCCCGAGCGCTCGGGCCCGCCCAACTACGTTTGCACGGCGACGATCTGGATTGGTGAGACGCAGATGGCCGACAAGACGAGCCCCGCCAACGACCGCCCGGTGCGGGCCCGGCGGCGCGAGAAGCCAGAGCAGATCGCCGACGAGCTGCGCCGCCTGATCATCTCGGGCGAGCTCGACGAGGGTGACTCGCTCGGCCACGAGCCCGAGCTCATCGAGCGCTTCGGGGTCTCGCGGCCGTCGCTGCGCGAGGCCCTGCGCATCCTCGAAGCCGAGGGCCTGATCTCGGTGATCCGCGGTGTCCTGGGGGGCGTGGTGGTCCACCGGCCCGATCAGCGTCAGACGGCCCGCACCGCGGCGTTGGTCCTCCAGACCCGCAACGTGTCGCTCGCCGACGTCTTCGACGCCCGCACGATCATCGAGCCCGCGGCCGTGCGCCTCGTGGCCGCGGGCCGCGGCCGCCGCGGGTCGGCGCGGCGGCTGCGCGAGCTCATCGCCGAGCAGCAGCAGGTCATCGGCGACCCCGAGGCGTTCGGCCGGGCCAACGCCCGGTTCCACGAGGAGCTCGTGGCCATGGCGGGCAACCAGACCCTCACCATCGTGGCCGAGATGCTCAACGAGGTCGTGGCGCGGGCCGTCACCGTCGTCAGCCAGGCCGAGCCCGCCGACGGCGAGTCCACGGCCACCCGCCGGCGGGGCGTCCGGTCGCAGGAGCGCCTGGCCGCGCTGGTCGAGGCCGGCGAGGCCGAGGCCGCCGAGGAGCACTGGCGCACCCACATGAGCGTCGTCGGGCGCGTCATGCTCGGTCAGCAGGCCAAGACCGTCATCGACCTGCTCGACCACTTCTAGACGTCGACCGACCCCGGCGGCCCCGGTGCGACGGAAGCCGGTGGTGCCCGACGAACGCGGCGGACCATCCTTGGCCCGTGCGTGAACCGCTCGTCCTCGCCGTCGCCCAGCCGTCCTGCGTCCCCCACGACGTCGGAGCCAACGCGAGCGCCCATGCCGCGCTCGGTGCGCTCGGCCGGCGCCAGGGTCGTGGTGTTTCCCGAGATGTCGCTGACCGGCTACGAGCTCGACGCCGCCGTGGTGGACGTCGACGACCCACGCCTCGCGCCGCTGGTCGAGGCCTGCGCGGCGGGCGGCGCCGTCGCCCTCGCGGGCGCACCGGTCACGGGCGACGACGGTGCGGAGCACATCGGCGTCCTGGCTGTCGACGGCGCAGGCGTTCGCGTCGCCTACCGCAAGATGTTCCTCGGTGGGGCCGAGCCCGAGCGCTTCGCGCCGGGACCCGCACCCGGCGTCGTCGAGGTCGACGGGTGGCGTCTCGGCCTGGCCGTGTGCAAGGACACGGGCGTCCCCGAGCAGGCCGCGGCGACGGCGGCGCAGGGCGTCGACGCCTATCTGGCGGGGGTCCTCGAGCACGTCGAGGACGCCGGCGTCGTCGAGGAACGGGGCCGCCGCATCGCCGCCGACCACCACGTCTGGGTCGCCGTCGCCAGCTTCGCGGGGGCGACAGGCGGGGGGTACGGGCGCGCCGCGGGATGCTCGGGCGTGTGGGCTCCCGACGGCCACGAGTCGGCCCGGGCGGGCCCCGACGAGGGTGCGATCGCCACGGCCACGCTCACCTGACGGGCGCGCCGTCCGCGCGGGGGACGGCGCCGGCGGAGGCCGGAGGGTGGCGACGGCCGGCGGTAGGGTGCGGTCGGCAGCGTGAAGGAGACCCCGATGCCCGGTGCGATGCGCGACGACCTCGACAGCGGCGCGGAGGCCGACTGGCACCGACGTGTCGTCGGGCGGTCGCTGCGCACCGCGCGCGAGCGGTCGGTCGATCGCGGGATGAACCTGATCCGGGCGGCGGTGACGGTGCTCGACCGCTCGAACGGCGAGGACATCACGGTCCAAGAGGTCGCCGACGAGGCCGGGCAGTCGCTCCGCACGCTGTACCAGTACTTCGCGAGCAAGGACGACCTGCTCCTGGCCGTGTTCGAAGAGGCCATGCGCACGTACACGAAGATGATCGGGCGGGCCATCGACGACCTGTCCGACCCGCTCGAGCGGCTGGCCGGCGCGCTGATCGCCGCCCTCCGCATGCCCGAGCACAGCGGCACCGGTGTCGACCGGGGCCTCACCCGGCTGCGGCTCAAGCTCGCCGAGGTGGACCCCCAGCACGTGGGTCAGGCCCAGGCCGCCCTCACGTCGCTCGTCCGCGACCTCGCGGAAGCCGCGGCGGCCGACGGGCGCATCACCGTGCGAGACCCCGAGGGCGCGACCTTCATGGTCCTCTCGCTGAACGCCGCCTTCATCACCGCCCAGACGCTGGGGAACGACGCCGGGGTGCGCCGTCCCGAGCTGTTCGCGGTGGTCGCGTTCTCCCTGCAGGGCCTCGGAGCCGACGTCGACGACGGCTGGCTGGCCTCGGTCGACGCGCGGCTGCGCCTGCCGGCTCGCCGGCGCCGGGCCGGGACCGCCCCCAAGCCCGCCTCGACGGACGCGGACGGCACCCGCCGGCGGTCGCCCCGGGCGCGGACCGGCTCCGCGAAGCGGGCGTGACCGCCGGCGACCCGCCCGCCCGGCGTCACGCCGGTGGCAGCACCACGGTGCGCGTCTCGAGGTAGGCCTCGACGCCTTCCGGGCCCATCTCGCGGCCGATCCCCGACGACTTGAACCCGCCGAACGGGTTGCGGGGCTCGACCACCACCCCCGAGTTCACGGCACACGTGCCGGTGCGGATCCGGCCGGCGACCGCCACCCCGCGCTCGGGGTCCGCGGTCCACACCGACCCGGAGAGGCCGAAGGGCGAGTCGTTGGCGAGGGCGACCGCGTGGTCGACGTCGCGGTAGGGGATGACGGTCAGCACCGGGCCGAAGATCTCCTCGCGGGCGATGCGGCTGGCGTTGTCGACGTCGGCGAACAGCGTCGGCTCGACGTAGAACCCGCCGTCGAGGCCCTCGGGCCGCCCGCCCCCGCAGACCAGCCGGGCGCCGCCGAGGGTGCCCTCGCGGACGTACCCCTCGACGCGGTCGCGCTGGCGCGCCGACACGACGGGCCCGATGTCGGTCTCGGGCGCACGGGGGTCGCCGACCACCAGGGTCCGCACGTGGTCGACAAGGGCGTCCACGACGACGGCGGCCGAACCACGGGGCACGAGGATGCGGGTCTGGGCCGCGCACACCTGCCCGTTGTTCTGCAGGCCCGCGTCGAGCAGCTGCGGGACGGTGGTGGCGAGGTCGGCGTCGTCGAGCACGATGCCCGCCGACTTGCCCCCGAGCTCGAGGGTGCAGCGCTTGACCATCTCGCCGCACCGCGCACCGACCTGGCGACCCGCGGCGGTGCTCCCGGTGAACGAGACCTTGTCGACCAGCGGATGGGACACGAGGTGGCGCCCGAGGTCGGCGTCGCCGGGCAGGATGCTCACGATCCCGGGGGGCACACCGACATCGACGATCGGGTCGACGAGCAGGTCGACGAGCACGTCAGCGAGCACGAAGGAGCTCACGGGCGCCTCGGGCGCCGGCTTGAGGACGATGGGCGCCCCGGCGGCCAGGGCTGCGCCGAGCTTCATGCAGGTGATGAACAGCGGGACGTTCCACGGGACGATGCCCGCGGCGACGCCCACGGGCACCTTCTGCACGAGGCACGGCCCCACGACCCCGGGCCGCTCCGCCGCGAAGGGGAAGGTCTCGGCCACGTCCGCGAACCCCTCGAGCACCATCGCCGCCGCCAGCACCTGCCCGAAGAGGGAGAACTTGGCCGGCGAGCCCATCTCGTCGGTGATGACCCCCGCCAGCTCGTCCGCTCTGGCCTGGAGTCCCAGCGACAGGCGCCGGATCTGATCGGCGCGGTCGTGCCCCGATGTCGTCGCCCACGGCCCGTCGAGCGCGGCGGCCGCGGCCTCGAGCGCGGCGTCGGCGTCGGCGGGCGTGGCCCGCGGGACGACGGCGACGAGGCGCTGGTCGTGCGGCGACCGCACCTCGATGGTCTCGCCCGAGGCGGGATCCCGCCAGGCCCCGCCGACCAGCAGCTGCGTCCGTTCGATGGTCATCGTCCCTCCTCCGCCCGTGGCGCCGGACATGGCATTCGTCACACCAGCACCTTGCGCTCGTCCCGCGCGTGGGCGTAAACATCTATAGGTATAGACAATTCGGGGGGTCTGATGCAGAAGCGGAAGTGGTTGGCGGCGTGGATCTGCACGCTCGCGCTGGTGGTCGGTGCCTGCACCGAGGACTCCGGCGGCGACGGCGCGTCGGCCGACGAGAGCGGGTCGGAGGACGCGGCCGACATCGAGCGCTCCGGGTTGCTCACCGACGACGGCCCGTGCGACGAGAGCCTCACGCCCTACCCGATCGGGATCATGACGGTGTTCGAGTCGCCGGTGCTGTCGCTCATCGACCAGGTCGATGCGGCCGAGGCAGCGGTCGTGGCGTTCAACAGCCGCGGCGGCATCGGTGGCCACTGCATGGATCTGACCACGTGCGACACGGGCCTCGACCCGAACGGTGAGGTCGACTGTGCCCGCCAGTTCGTCGAGGACGGGCTCGTCGCCACGGTGCACGACACCACGGCCGCCAACCCCACGGGGGTGATCGAGACCACCGAGCCTGCGGGGCTGCCCCGCATCGGCATCGCCCCGGGATCGGAGGAGCTGAGCGCCAGCAACTCGTTCCCGATCGGAGCGGGAGGCGTGGGCACCACGATCACGATGCCGGCCCAGTTGGCGCAGGCCGGCCACACGAAGATCGCCATGATCCACGTCGACACGCCGCCGATCCAGGCGCTGCCCCCGCTCCTCGAGCCCATGCTCGATGCCTACGGAGCAGAGCTGACCGCCATGATCCCCGTGTCGCAGGGCACCACCGACTACCAGCAGTTCATCCTCGCCGCCCAGGACTCGGGGGCGACCGGGGTCATGCTGCCGCTCGGTGAGGCCGAGGCCGTCCAGGTGATCCGGGCCGCCCAGCAGCAGGGGTCCGACCTCGAGTTCGCCACCAGCCTGGGGACGTTCGGTCAGGCCGACGCCGCCGACCTCGACGCGTTCGCCGACCAGGTGCTGTTCAACTCCGAGCTGCCGCCGGTGACGGCGCCGCTCGAGGAGTGGCCGATCCTCGCCGATGTCGTCGCCGACCTGTCGGCGTCGGACAAGCCCGAGCTCGAGATGGACCAGATCAAGAGCAGCTCGTTCCGCTCGTGGCTGTCCGTCTACGCCCTCGACCAGGTCGTCGAGCAGTTCGGCAACCCCGACGACGTCTCGCGGGAAGCGATCACCGCGGCGTTCGAGACGGCCAGCGACGTCGACATGTTCGGACTGATCCCGCCGTGGACCCCGCGGGGCGGCAGCGGCGAGGGCCTGTTCGGGGCCGTGTCCAACCCCTGGTACTACCAGGTGACGTTCGACGTCGACGAGGGCAACTTCGTGGTCGGCGACACTCGGCTGAACGTCGCCGAGGAGCTGGCGGGCAACCTCGACTACCCCCAGCCGGACTGATCTGCGACCCCGGTGCCGCCGTTCGCACCAGGCGGGCGGCGGCACCGTCGCGTCCGGGCGCCGACGTCCGGCGGCACGGCGTCGGGGCGCTCGTCGTGGCCGGACCGGGCGGGGCCTGTCAGCGGACGGCGGTGACCGGCACGTTGGCGTAGCCGGCCACGTTCGACATCGTGACGCGGCGCAGGCCGGTCGGGTCGACCTCGAGTCGCTGCCAGCGGGCGGCGATCTCCTCGATGGCGATCCGGCTCTCCAGGCGGGCGAGCGCGGCACCGAGGCAGCTGTGCACGCCGTGGCCGAAGCCGATCGACACCGACGGCGGCCGGTCGATGTCGAACTCGTCGGGGCGCTCGAACGCCCGGGGGTCGCGGGTGGCGGCACCGGTGAGCAGCAGCACCGGGAAGCCGGCCGGGATCGTGCCGCCCTCGAACTCCCGATCCTCGACCGAGAAGCGCCCCTGGTACTGCGACGGGGGCAGCAGGCGGAGCACCTCCTCGACCGCCGGCCGGGATGCACTGCGGGTCGTCGACGACCCGGCGCCACTGGTCGGGGTGAGCGGCGAACACGACGGCCGCGTTGCCCACCAGCTTGGTCACCGTCTCCGCCCCGGCCCCGCCGAGCAGCGCGGCGAAACCGGCGATCTCGTTGTCGTCGAGGCCGGTCTCGACGCCGTCGCCCCGATCGACGGTGACCTGGGTCAACCTGCTGAGCATGTCGTCGGCCGGGCGGCGCCGCTTCTCCGCGGTGAGGGCGTGGAAGTAGCCGACCATCTCGAGCATGGCGTGCTGGCCCGCCGGGGACGGGTCCACCTCGCCGGGCTCGCGGTGCAGGCTGAGGTCGAGCCACTCGCGGATCTGCTGGCGCTCCCCCGCGGGCACGCCGAGCATCCGCGAGATCACCTCGACGGGGAAGGGCGCCGAGAGGTCGGCCACGACGTCGAACGTGTCCCGCTCGTCGAGCGGTTCGAGGAAGTCGGTCACGACCTCGCGCACCAGCGGCTCGAGTCCGGTGACCGCCCGCGGGGTGAACACGCGGCTGACCAGGGCACGCAAGCGATCGTGCTCGGGCGGGTCCATCATGATGATCATCCCGAGGCTGCGGACCAGCTCGGGATCCTTGGTCAGGGTCGACAGGTCCACGCCGTGCGAGCTCGACAGCCCGCGCCAGTCGCGGTGCGCGGCGACCACGTCGGCGAAGCGCGACAGCGCGTAGAACCCATAGGTCGCGCTGAAGTAGACCGGCGCCTCGTCGCGGAGGCGCCGATACGCCTCGGTCGGGTCGTCGAAGTACTCGGCGGAGAACGGATCGAACTCGACTGCGGTCGCCGTCACGGGGGCCTCCGGAAAGTCACGCATGCACAGCTAGAAAGCATCGCTATCAACTCCACGGTAGTCTCGCTGACGGAACGAGCGCTGACCGACGGAGGGGACCGGCGTGCTTCGAGTCATCCAATGGGCCACCGGCAACGTGGGGCGGCACGCCGCGGCCGCCATCCACGACCACCCCGATCTCGAGCTGGTCGGTGCGCTCGTGTACAGCGACGCCAAGGCGTGTCGCGACGTGGGCGAGCTGTTCGGCTCCGACCCGATCGGCGTGACCGCCACGACCGATCGCGACGCCGTCCTGGCGCTGGACGCCGACTGCGTCGTCTACGCCGCCCGGGGCGAGATGGATCCGATGGGCGCGCTCGACGACATCTGCCGGCTGCTCGCCAGCGGCAAGAACGTCGTGTCGACCGCGGTCACCGCGTTCATCTACCCGGCCAGCGCCGGCCCCGAGGTGGTCGATCGCCTGGAGGCGGCCTGTGCCGAAGGCGGCACGTCGTTCCACGGCACCGGCATCGAGCCCGGCTGGGCGGGCGAGGTGCTCCCGCTCACGATGTCGGGCATCCTCGGCCGGGTCGACTCGATCCTGGTGCAGGAGCTGATGGACTACAGCACCTACGACAGCACCGACATGATGTTCGACATCATGGGGTTCGGGCTCCCGCCCGACGCCCCCGTGCCGATGGCCGACGCCGACCTGGTCGGGACGACGTTTCGAGCGCCTCTGATGCTGCTCGCCGACGGCCTGGGCGGAAAGATCGAGCGCTTCGCCTACCGGCGCGAGGTGGCGGTCGCCTCGTCCCGCGTCACCGTCGCCGCCGGCGTCATCGAGGCCGGAACCGTCTCGGCGCAGCGCTTCTCCTACTCGGCGGTGGTGGGCGGGCGCGAGGCCCTCACGATCGAGCACGTGACCCGCATGGGCGCGGACCAGGCGCCCGACTGGCCCACGGGGCGGGGCTGGCGGGTCACCGTCGAGGGCACGCCGTCGATGGTCCTCGACTCGCGGATCGCGGTGCACGGCGAGGACGACACCGAGCAGGGCTGCCTCGGCACCGCCATGCACGCCGTGCACGCCATCGCCCCGGTGTGCGCGGCCGAGCCGGGCATCCGCACGTTCCTCGACCTGCCGATGATCATCGGCCGCGGGGTCCTCGGATTGAGCGAGCGTCCGATCGAGCATCCCAGCCGGTTCGCCGTCGACGCGCCCGAGCGCCCCGCCGTGATCGCCGGCGTCTCGGGGAGGGTGCTCACCTACGCCGAGCTCGAGGATCGCGCCTGCCGGGTGGCCAACCTGCTCCGCTCCTACGGCCTCGAGCCGGGCGGGCACCTCGCGGTCCTGCTCGAGAACAGGCCCGAGTTCTTCGAGGTCGTGTGGGGTGCCATGCGCATCGGCCTCCACGTGACGCCCATCAACTGGCACCTCTCCCCCGCCGAGGCGGCCTACATCGTCGACGACTGCGGCGCCTCGGTGCTGGTGGCCTCCTCGGCGCTCGGCGACGTCGTGGGCGCCCTCGCCGACGAGGGTCGGGCGCTCGCCGGCCGGGTGGCCGTCGGTGGTCCGCTTCCGGGGTTCGCCGACTACGACGAGCTGCTGGCCGCCCAGCCGTCGTCGCGCCCGCCACACGAGTGCGAGGGGAACTGGATGTTCTACTCGTCGGGCACCACGGGACGGCCCAAGGGGGTGAAGCCCCCGCAGGTCGGCGGGCCCCTGGGTGGCGGGTCCTCGTTCAGCATGCTGGTGCAGGGGCTCTACGGCGGCGGCGAGGACAGCGTGTACCTCAGCCCGGCGCCGCTGTACCACGCCGCCCCCGCCGGCTGGACCACGGCGTTCCACCGCCTGGGCGGCACCACCGTCGTGACGGAGCGGTTCGACCCCCTGGAGGTGCTGGGCCTGATCGAGCGGCACCGCGTGACCCACGTGCAGTTCGTGCCCACCCACCTCGTGCGGCTGATGAAGCTGCCGGCCGAGGACCGGGCGCGGTTCGACCTCTCCAGCCTCCGGGTCGTCGTGCACGCGGCCGCGCCCTGCCCACCCGAGGTGAAGCGGGCCGCGCTCGAGTGGCTCGGCCCGATCGTGCACGAGTACTACTCGGGCAGCGAGGGCGTGGGGTTCTGCGCCATCGGCCCCGACGAGTGGCTGGCCCACCCCGGCTCCGTCGGGCGGTCCCTGCTCGGCACCGCGCACATCGTCGGGCCCGACGGCGTCGAGCTGCCGCCGGGCGACGAGGGCGAGGTGTGGTTCGAGACCCCGAACCGCTTCGAGTACCACGGCGACCCGGCCAAGACCGCGGCCGCCTTCGACGAGCGGGGCTGGAGCACGCTGGGCGACATCGGCCACCTCGACGACGACGGCTACCTCTACCTCACCGACCGGGTGTCGAACATGATCATCTCGGGCGGCGTCAACGTGTACCCCCGAGAGGTCGAGGACGTGCTGGTGCTCCACCCGGCGGTCGCCGACGTGGCGGTCATCGGCGTCCCCCACCCCGACATGGGCGAGGCGGTGCGGGCCGTCGTGCAGTGCACGGGCGTCGCCGCTCCCGACGATGCCCTCGCCGGCGAGCTGATCGAGCTCTGCCGCGACCGGATCGCACACTTCAAGTGCCCGACCTCGGTGGTGTTCGTCGACGCCCTCCCCCGCCTGCCCAGCGGCAAGCTGGCCAAGCGCCTGCTGCCGGCGGACGTGCGCGGGCTCGACGCCTGAGGCCGACCGGGTCGCGGGTCACGACCACATCAGCGCAGGCGCCACTGCGGGCGCTGGCCCGCGGCGAAGCGGTCCTGGCCGGCCTTGAACGCGGCAGCGTCCGAGCCGACGCGGGTGAACAGGTTGGCGAGCCCGATGGCCTGCGTGCGGGGGACCTCGAGGGCGGTCCACAGCGCCCGCATCGTCCCCTGCACGACGAGCGGCGGCGAGTCGGCGATGACCCGTGCGGCCCACCCCGCCCGCTCGCGCAGCTCGTCGCGAGGCACGACCTCGGTCACCAACCCGACCTCGCGCGCCCGCTCGGCCGACATCCGCTCGTGGGCGCCGAGCAGCGACAGGCGCATGATCTCCTGGAACGGCATCTTCGAGAGCATCTGCATCGGCTCGAACGCCGCGGTCATCCCGTACGTGACGTGGGGGTCGAAGAACACGGCGTCGTCCGCGGCGATGATGAACTCGACCTCGCCGAGCATGTAGAACGCCCCGCCGCAGGCCATGCCGTGCACGGCGGCGATCACCGGCTTCCACAGGTCGCAGGCCTTCGGGCCGACGTCGCGGCCGGGGTCGTCGTACATCCACGGCGTCGGGTAGTCGGGGAAGTCGCCCGCGGCCATGGCGGCGTTGTTCTCGTCCGAGACCGCCTCGGCGCGGTCGATGCCGGTGCAGAAGGCGTCGCCCTCGCCGGAGAGCACGATGCAGCGGACGTCGTCGTCGTAGCGGAAGCCGTGCCACACCTCGTGGAGCTCGGCCTGCATCTGCTTGTTGATGGCGTTCCGCACGCCCGGCCGGTCGAGCGACACCCAGGCGATGCCGTCGTCCTTGGTCACCGACAGCGTCTCGTAGCTGGTCATGAGCGCCGAGCATAGGGTCGGGCCCGATCGGGATCTGATTCCGCGTCAGATCACGGACGACGAGCGGGTAGCCGCAATTGCCGGAATCACACAGCCAGATTACCGAGCCACGTGAGTCCCGCTTCGCGACGTAGTACAACTGGGGCATGGCCCAGGGAGTCGACTTTCCCGTCTTCGACGCGGACAACCACCTGTACGAGACCGAGGACTCGCTGACCCGGCACCTCCCCGAGACGCACCGGAACCTCATCCGCTTCGTCGAGCTGGGCGGCCGCAAGAAGCTCGTCGTGCGGGACCGGCTCACCGAGTTCATCCCCAACCCCACCTTCGAGGTGGTCGCCCGACCCGGCGCCCACATGGCCTTCTACGCCGGCGACAACCCCGACGGCCACTCCCTCCGAGAGCTCACGGGCGCGCCGATGAAGAGCATCCCCGCGTTCCGCGAGCCGGGAGCCCGCCTCGACCTGCTCGACGAGCAGGGCATCGCCGCGACGCTGATGTTCCCCACGCTGGCCAGCCTCATCGAGCAGCGGCTCGTCGACGACCCCGCGCTGACGCAGATCGCCATCCGCGCGTTCAACGAGTGGCTGCACGACCAGTGGGGCTACGACCACCAGGGCCGCATCTTCACGACCCCGATCGTCAACCCCTGCATCGTGGACGAGGGCATCGCCGAGCTCGAGCGCGTGGTCGAGCGCGGGGCCCGCGCCGTGCTGATGCGCCCGGCCCCGGTCAGCGGGCTGCGCGGGACCCGGTCGCCGTTCCTGCCCGAGTTCGATCCGTTCTGGGCTCGGGTGCAGGAGACCGGAGTGCTCGTCGCGTTGCACGCCTCCGACAGCGGCTACCAGGACTACCTCAACACGTGGGAGGGCAGCGAGGGGGCGGAGTACGTGGCGTTCCGACCGAAGACGTTCGCGGCCGTGGCCGACGGCGGGCGCTCGATCCAGGACACGCTCGCCTCCGCGGTGTGCCACGGCATGCTCACCCGGTTCCCCGGCGTCCGGCTGATGAGCGTCGAGAACGGCGGCAGCTGGGTCGGGCTGCTGCTCAAGAACCTCGAGCTGGCCTACAAGAAGATGCCCAACGAGTTCCCCGAGCACCCGCTCGACGTGTTCCACCGCAACGTCTGGGTGAACCCGTTCTGGGAGGATTCGGTGACCGGGCTGGTCGACCTGATCGGCGCCGAGCGGGTGTGCTTCGGGTCCGACTTCCCTCACCCCGAGGGCCTCGACGACCCACTGGCCTGGCGGCACGAGCTGGACGCGGTCCCGGCCCCCGACGTCGAGAAGATCATGTCGACGAACATGTTCGGGCTGCTCGGCACGGCGCCCCCCGTCGGCTCGACCACCTGACGGTCCCGCCGAACGCCCGACAGTCAGGTTGTCCCGATCGCGACAGCGCGCGTGCGCCCTGCGCTGCGTGAAGAGGTACCCTGGCGGCGGCTTCCGGGGAGAGCGGTCACGACGATGCCCAAGATCACACCCGACGAGGTGAACGGCGACAGCGTGGCCGACTGGCACGCACGGGTCGTCAGGCGCTCGCTGCGCACCGCCACGCAGCGGTCGATCGACCGGGGGTTCAGCCTCGTCCAGGCCGCGGCCCGGCTGCTCGAACGCTCGAACGGCGACCGGTTCACGGTGCAGGACGTGGCCGACGAGGCCGGCCAGTCCCTCCGCACGCTCTACCAGTACTTCGAGAGCAAGGACGACCTCCTCCTGGCCGTGTTCGAGGAGTCGATGCACGCCTACGCCCGCATGATCGGCGACGCCATCGTCGATCTCTCCGACCCGCTCGAGCGGCTCGGCGGTGCCCAGATCGCCGCGGTCCGCATGCCCGAGTTCGGCGGGACCGGCGTCGACCGGGGGCTGGCGCGGCTGCGCCTCGAGCTCAGCGAGGTCGAGCCCGAGCTCGTGGCCCGGTCCCAGCAGCCCGTGACCCAGCTCATGCGCGACCTGGTGGCGGCCGCCGCCGACGCGGGCGCCATCCGCACCGACGACCGCGATGCCGCGACCTACCTCGTCCTCGCGCTCAAGACGGCGTTCATCACCAGCCGGACGCTGGGCAACGAGTCAGGGGTCCGGCTGCCGACGGCGTTCGCGCTCGTGTCGTTCTGCCTCGCCGGCCTCGGGGCCCCGGTCGACGACCCGTGGCTCGAATCGGTCGACGCCAGGCTCCGCATGCCCAGGCGCGTGACGCTGGGCCCGGGCACCGCGGCCGAGCGCCCACCCCGCACCACCCCGAAGGCCTCGACCCCGGCCTGACGTGCCGGGACGGCGAGCCGCCGGCGATCCCGTCAGCCGTTGACCAGCTCCATCAGCAGGGCTCGGGTACGGGCCCTCGACGCCGAGCGGTCGTCGCCGACCGGGAACGGTGCCGCCCACACGTCGGTGGCCCCGGCGTCGACGAGCGCCTCGATCTGGGCGGCGACGCTGCGCTCGTCCCCCACGATCGCGGCGTCGGCCGGCCCGCTCACGCCGCCGTGGGCCAGGATGCGCTGGTAGTTCGGCAGGGTGCCGTACGCCGCGAACTGGTGGGCCGCCACCGCTCGGGCCTCGGCGACGTCATCGTGGACCGCCACGGGCAGGCCCGCCACGATCCGCGGGTCGGGCCGGCCGGCATCGGCGGCGGCCTTGCGGATGTGGGGCGCGACGTGCTGCTCCACGGCCCGGGCGTTGGCCATCCAGAGGATCGTGCCGGCCGCGTGCTGGCCGGCGACCCGCAGCAGGCGCGGGCCCAGAGCCGAGACGAGGACCGGGATCTCCTCACCGTCGGCGAGCGCGGGCGGGCCCGCGTGCACGCGGAAGTCCTCGCCCGAGAGGCTCACCTGTTCCCCACGCAGGAGCGGGGCGAGGATCCTGACGTACTCGTCGGTGTGCCGCCCGGGGGTGTCGTAGGGGATCCCGAGCATGCCCTCGACGACCGGCTGGTGCGACGGGCCGACGCCGAGCGTGAACCGCCCCGGCGCGCCGATGGCGGCCGCCACGGCGGCCGCCCGCGTGGCCTGGAGGACCGGGTGGCAGGCGTAGGTCTGCAGGACCGCCGTGCCGAGCTCGATGGACGCGGTGGCGCGCCCGGCGAGCGCCATCGCCACCAGCGGGTCGCCCGCCACCGCGCTCGCGTACCAGAGGCTCGTGAACCCGTCGGTCTCGGCTCGCTCCGCCTGGCGGAGCAGCTTGTCGACGGTCGACCCGCCACCTGGCAATCCGATGCGCATCTCACGCCCCCTGTCGTCCGGCCCTGGCGCAGGGTAGTGACCGACCGGCGGCAGACGACTGCGCGACGGCTGCTGCCAGCTCTCGTTCGCCGACGGCGACGACCCGACGGAGCGACCTCGCATCCGTCGTGCAAATACCCACCGGTCGCAGGCGTGACGGGTGCCATCATCGGGACGTGCCCGAGGCCTACGACGCGATCGGCACCACCTACGGCCGCACGCGACGCCCCGACCCGCGGATCGAGCGCGCCCTCCTCCGCGGGCTCGGCACCGCCTCGCGGGTCGTGAACGTCGGTGCCGGCGCCGGCTCGTACGAGCCCCGGGACCGCACCGTCGTCGCGGTCGAGCCGTCGGACACCATGATCGGCCAGCGACCGTCCGACGCCTCACCCGCCGTGAAGGCGTGGGCCTCCGACCTGCCGTTCGCCGACGACGCGTTCGACGCCGCGCTGGCGGTGCTCACCGTCCACCACTGGCCCGACCCGATCGCCGGGCTCCACGAGATGCGGCGCGTGGCACGCGGCCCCCGGGTCGTGCTCACCTTCGACCACGAGGTGCATCGACGTCAGTGGCTGGTGACCGACTACCTGCCCTCGATCGGCGATCTCGACCGCCACCTCCCGTCCCCATCGGCGATCGCGGCGGCACTCGGCGGCGGCGCCGTCCACGTCCTCCCCGTCCCCCACGACTGCGTCGACGGCTTCTGCCACTCGTGGTGGCGCCGTCCGCACGCCTACCTCGACCCCGCGGTGCGGGCCGGCATCTCGGGCATCGCCCGCCTGCCCGAGCCCGTCGTCGACCGGGCCATGGCCCGGCTGGCCGACGACCTCGCGTCCGGTCGATGGCACGCGGCGCACGCCGAGCTGCACGGCCGCGACCAGATCGACGCGGGCTACCGGATCGTCGTGGCGCGGCCCGGGCATCCGGGGCCGCCTCCGCCGTCCCCGTGAGGCCGGCCTCGGCGCAGCAGGTGGGCGGCACACGGGGGCTTGTCCTTGTCGCCGGATGAGCAGAGGATCACGTCGTGTTCATCGCCACCATCGTCGTGTCGGTCCTCCTCGCCGCCATCGCTCTCGTGTCCGCGTCCATGAAGTTCCGGCCCGAGAGCGCACCCGCCCGGACGATCATGTCCCTCGGCATCCCACCGTCCTGGCTCCCCCGGTTGGCGGCCGCCGAGATCGCCGGCGCCGTCGGCCTGATCGTCGGTCTGGCCTGGGCTCCGATCGGCATCGCCGCGGCCGCAGGGCTGGTCCTGTACTTCGTGGGCGCCATCGTCGCTCACGTGCGGGCAGACGACGCCGCCAACAGCAAGAACGCCGTGCTGCCGCTCGTGTTGTCGATCGCCGCGCTGGTGCTGCGCATCGTCACCGCGTGAGCTGCCGCGCGCGACGGGCCGGGGCCACCGCCGTTCTCACGGGCGCGGCGCGACCACCTCGGCCCGCAGCTCCGCGTCGTGCTCTCCCAGGCGCGGGCCCACGTCGCGCACCGACCCGGGCGTGCGGGAGAACCGCGGGACGATGCCGGTCATCGGCAGCTCGAACCCCGCCC
>CAWJFG010000027.1:0-46053 GCA_963842015.1 uncultured Acidimicrobiales bacterium
GCGCCCGAGATCGAGGTGGTCGCCACCTGCGGCGACCACGACGCCCTGCTGGCGGCCGTCGACGCCCACGCCCCCGACGTGGTGGTGACCGACATCCGCATGCCGCCGACCGGGACCGACGAGGGCATCCGGGCCGCCGAGGCCCTACGCGAGGAGCACCCCACCATCGGGGTGGTCGTGCTGAGCCAGTACGCCGAGCCCGCCTACGCCCTCGGCTTCCTCGAGAAGGGCTCCGAGGGGCGCGCCTACCTCCTGAAGGAGCGGGTGTCCGACCTCGATCAGCTGCGCCATGCGATCGCCGCCGTGCACGAGGGCGGCTCGGTGATCGACCCCAAGGTGATCGACGCCCTGGTCGCCAGCCGGGCACGCACGGCAGACTCCCCCGTCGGCCGCCTGACCCCCCGCGAGCGGGAGGTGCTCGCCGAGATGGCGCAGGGCAGGAACAACGCGGGCATCGCCGCCGCGCTCGTCCTGACCGAGCGTGCCGTCGAGAAGCACATCAACTCGATGTTCTCGAAGCTGGGCCTGACCGAGGAGCCCGACGTGCACCGGCGGGTCATGGCCGTGCTGCTCTACCTCGGCGAGCGCAACGAGCGCGGGGGGTAGCCCCACCACCGGACCGGGGGATGGGGGCACGGTGGGATCGCCCGCCGGTCGGTGCGACAATGCCGGCGTGCTCGGGACCGTCCGCGTGCTGATCGTCGACGACCAGGCGCCCTTCCGCCGGGCGGCGCAGGCCGTCGTGGCGGCGACGCCCGCGTTCGAGGCGGTGGCCGAGGCCGAGAGCGGGGAGGACGCGGTCGCGCTGGCCACGACGCTGTCACCGGCCCTCGTCCTCATGGACATCAACATGCCGGGCATGGACGGCATCGAGGCCAGCCGGCGCATCACCGCCGGCCAACCCGGGACCGTCGTGGTGCTCCTCTCGACCTACCAGGCCGACGATCTCCCCGAGCAGGCCGCGTCGTGCGGCGCGGTCGGCTACATCCACAAGGAGGACTTCGGCCCGGCCGTCCTCCAGGACATCTGGCAGCGCCACGGGCACGCGGCCTGACGGGGCCGCGATGACGCCTCCACCGGGCCGGTCACTCGGAGCGGAGCACGTCGGCCGGACGGACCCGGGCGGCCAGCCAGCCCGGGACCGCAGCGGCCACGTTGGCGACGACCAGAACCGCGGGGATCATCACCAGGACGGCGAGGACCGGCAGGCGCGGCGCGGGCACGATGCCGAGCTGGTCGGCGATCGCCCGCCACAGCCACCTCCCGATGGCGAGGCCGAGCGGCAGGCCCACGGCGAGGGCCACGACCGCGAAGGCGGTGCCCTGCCACGCCGCAGTCGCCGCCAACTGTGACCGCGTGAACCCGAGGACCTTCAGCACCGCCAGGTCGCGCCGGTGGCCGCGCACGAGGCTGACCAGGCTGTGGACCAGGGTCGCCACCCCCAGCGCGGCCAGCAGTGCCGACAGGACGGTGGGCAGCGCCCGCACCCGCTCGAGGTCGTAGAGGGCGTCGGGCACCACCGGCGGGACCAGTTCCCCTGCGAAGCGCAGCTGCTCGATCGCCGGCGAGTCCTCGCCGCCGGGGGCGAACCGCACGAGGGCGATGTTGGGCTGCTGGGTGGGGACGAGCGCCCGCACGCCAGCCAGCGTCATCACGCCGCCCTCGCCGAGGCCCGGTCCGCCCTGGTTCACCTCGGGCACCACGGCGGTGCCCGTGATCGTGACGTCGACCGGCCCGCCACCCCCATCGATCCTCACAGTGTCGCCCACCTGCCGGCCCAGCTGCTCGAGCGTGCGGCGGCCCAGGGCGACCTCCCGCGCCGCGGTCGGCGCCCGGCCGTCGAGGATCGGACTCGGCGCGATCCCCGGCGCCGGCTCGACGCCGAGCACGCCGATGCTGAGCCCGTCCGCGGAGATCGGGACGCCGACGGCCGGCGCGAACGCGGCCACCCCTGGCTCGGCCGCGAGCACCTCGAAGAGGTCACCCGGGTCGTCGTTGTAGACGCTCCCGGCCACCGCGTCGACGGTCCACCCGAAGCGCTCGGGATCGTCGAGGACGGCGTCGAAGCTGGCGAGGAACGTGGCCGCGGCGGCGAGGGCCACGACGCCGGTCCCCATCCCCGCGATCGTCGACGCGGTGGACACCCCGGATCCCCGCCAGCCTCCGGCCAGCGACAGCCCCGTGACCAGTGACCCAGGTGCCCCCGCCCGGCCGGCTCGGCCGGCGAGGGCGGTGGCGACCGACCCCGATCGCCGTGGAGCCTCCCGCCGTGTGATCGCCAAGCCGGTGAGCGCCGCCAGACCTGCGACCAGGGCGACGATTGCGATCCCACCGACCACGAGGACCGCGACGTTCACGTCCACGCCCGGCTCGGGCTCGGCCTGGCGCGCCAGGCCGATGGGCGTCGCCGGCGACAACGCGATCGCTCCGGCCACCGCCACCACCGCGGCGGCTCCGCCGACCAGCAGGCCGCGCATCGCCGCCACCGCGACGCGCTGACCGTCCGTCATCCCCAACGCCCGGAGCGCCCCGCCGTCGGCGGCGTCGACGCGCAGCTGGCGCGCCAGGCTCTGCCCGCCGACGACGAGCCCCATGAGGGCCAGCGCCCCCGCCGACAATGCGAGCGCGAGGGCCTGGGCATCGACTCGCCCGTTGCGTGGCGCGCCCCAAACCCGGTCGCCGGAAGAACTCGACGGTGTCGCCGTCGGGGAGGTCGCGCACCGCCGCCACGAACTCGTCGGCCGCCCCCGCACCTCCCGCGAGGTCGAAGTAGTACACGGTGTTGACCACCTCGGTCAGGTGGCCGTAGCGGTCGAGGAACGACTCCTGCATGTAGACCGTGGCGTCGCTCTCGCCGCCCGCGACGGCTGCGGGGCCGCCGCCGACGATGTCGTCGGGCTCGCGCACGACGCCGGCGATCCGCACCGTGGTGGACGGGACCGGCTCGGTCGCCGGGTCGAGGGCGGCGAGCTGCTCGCCGGTGACCAGCACGACGTCGATCTCGTCGCCGACCCCGAGGCCGAGGCCGCGGGCGACCTTCTGATCGACCACCGCGCCCTGCGGGTCCGCGGGGTCGGGCAGCTCGCCCTCGACGAGCAGCCCGCGGAACAGAGGGTCGTCGATCACCACGATCTCGAGACCCGTGAGCGGCACGGTGTCGGCGAGCAGGAAGTCGATGGCGACCGAGTGCTCGACCTGCGGCAGGGTCCGGATCCGGCCGGGATCGGCGGCACCGGCATCGAAGATGTGGGCGTCCCCCTCCCCGCCGACCGCCTCGACGAGACGCTGCCGGAGCGGTGGACGTCCGGCGGGCGCCGGCCGCCGCGGCCAGCACGAGAGCGCCGACGACCCCGAGGGCCACGACCAGCGCCAGGGTCGCTCCCCGGTGGGCGCGCAGCTCGGTGCGCAGGCGCAGCCAGACCGCCGGCATGCCCGCCTCGCCGCCTTACCGGAGCCCGTCGAGGGGGACGACGCCCGACACCCGCGTGCCGTCGCCGGGGGCCGACGAGACCGCGACCGTGCCGCCGATCGCCCCGAGGCGGTCGCTCATGTTGACGAAGCCGTGGCCGCGGCCGCCGAGGCCGGTTGCGTCGAACCCTCGCCCGTCGTCGGCGACCGTGAAGGCCAGGCGGCCGCCCGCGCCCGCCGCTCTGGGCGCCGCTCGATGGTCAGCGGCCACCGACGCGCCCTCGCCGGCGTGCTTCCCGGCGTTCTGCAGCGCCTCGAGGCAGCAGAAGTAGACGGCCGCCTCGACCTCCTGCGGGAAGCGCCCGACGTCGCCGTCGGCCACGACGGCGACGGGGAGGGCCGCCCGCCCCGCCGCCGACTCGAGGGCGGCGACGAGGCCGCGGTCCATCAGCACGGGCGGGTAGATGCCGTGGGCGAGGTCGCGCAGCTCCTGCACGGCGTCCTGGATGTCGTGGCCGAGCTGCTCGAGCAGCGCGGCGGCCTGCGCCGGGTCGGTCGCCGCCACCTGGCGGGCCAGGCGCGCGGTGACCGCCAGCGCCACGAGGTGCTGCTGCGCGCCGTCGTGCAGGTTGCGCTCGATCTTGCGCCGCTCGGCGTCGGCGGCCGCCACGACCCGGGACCGCGAGGCCCGGAGCTCCTCGGCCCGGCGCTCGAGCTCGCGCAGCGACTCCTGCAGGGCCGAGTCGAGCTGCAGGTTGTGGAGCGCCAGGCCCACCTGGCGGGCGAGCTCGGCGAGGACGTTCTCGTCGGCCTCACCGAAGCGCTCCGCGTCGGCCGGCCGCTCGACCACGATGAGCCCGAGCAGCTCGCCGCCGTGGGTGATCGACGCCATGCGGACGATGGCCCCGCCCCGGTCGTCGAGCAACCGGGGCAGCCACACCTGCAGCCAGGCGGGGCCGGCGACCCGGGCCCGGGCCACGACCGCCTGCTCGTCGGGCGTCAGGTCGAGGCGCGCCGGGCCGCGCTGGGGAACCGACACGACCCGCTCGAGGTGACCCGACGTGCCGGTCCACACCTCGGCCGCCTGCAGCACGAGGCTCTTGCGCAGCGACTCGGCCAGCTGGAGCAGCAGCTCGTCGAACGGGATGGCCCGGGTGAGCCGGGTCCCGAACGTGCGCAGCGCCTCGTCGGGCGCGTGCTGCTCGCCGTAGACGAGCTGGTTCGACACCCGCACCAACCGGTCCCGGGTCGGCCCGTACAGGACTGCTGCCACCCCGGCCGCCAGCATCGACAGCAGCAGGATGGAGCGCTCGTCGTCGGTCGGCGACCGGCCCAGCCCCAGGACGATCACCAGGTAGACCGCGACGACCACCCCCGTCAGCCCGGTCAGCGACACGGCCTTGCCGAGCGTCTTGTCGACGTGGCCCAGGAGGCCGCGGGACAGGCACGGCACGAACGAGAGCGGCACCAGCACGCTGGCGGCCGTGGCGATCTCGGCGAGCGAGCGGGGCCAGCCGACGAACAGCCGCAGCGCCACCGCCACCAGCACGATCTCGAAGGCGACCGTCGCCCCCAGCCCGAACCACTGCATGCGCTGGCGGGCTTCGCCCCGCACGCGGAGGTAGCGCCCGTTGGCCACCGCGGCGGCGACGGTGCCCGCGACAGCCGCCTCCAGCGCCACCACCCATCCGGGCAGGTCCGGCCGCATCGCGACCAGACCGAGGCCCACGGCCAGCCCGGCCACGTAGGAGCCGGCGACCAGCAGGCGGTGCCCCGGCCGCGCCCACGTCCCGTCGGGAAGGACGACGACGAGGTGCAGGCCAGCGGCCGGCAACCACGCCACCGAGAGGGCCCGCACCACCTCGGCGCCGGTGCTGCCGTGGCCGCTCGCGAGGGCGGCCGACGAGACCACCGCCGCCGCCACGACGAGCGTCACGGCGAGGACCAGCGGCCCGAGCGGCTCCTCCGGCCGCCGCACCGTCAACGCGGCACCGACGATCGTCCAGACGAGCACCAGGCCGATGCGGATGACGGCGAGCGGAACGTCACCGGAGCCCATGTCGGGGACGAGCAGCGCGGCGCCGGCGGCCGCGACAACCCCGGCCGCGCCGAGGGCGAGGCCAGTGGCGCGCGCCGCGCCTGCGGCATGCGGTCTGTCGCCCGACGCCGTGGGGGCTCTCGACGTCGGCGCCCCCGTCAGGTCCACGGTCGAGGCCATCGCGTCAGCCCGGCGAGCCCGTCGCGCCCGCAACCGGGACCGCACCGGCGTCGCCGGTGTCGCCGTCGCCGCTCGTGTCGATGCGGCCGTCGCGCATCCGCACGATGCGGTCGGCGGCGCGGGCCACGTCGGCGTCGTGGGTCACGAGCAGGATCGCCTGCCCCCCGGCGTGCAGCCGCCGGAACAGCTCGAGGACCTCGGCCCCGCCCTCGGAGTCGAGCGCGCCCGTCGGCTCGTCCGCCAGCACGATCGTCGGCTCGTTGGCGAGCGCCCGGGCGATGGCGAGCCGTTGCCGCTGCCCACCCGACAGCACGGCGGGGGCGTCCCGGGCCTTGTCGCCGAGCCCGAGGAGGTCGAGCAGATCGCGTGCCCGGCCCTCGGCTGTACGGCGCCCCGTGCCGGCGATCACCGCGGGCAGAGTGACGTTCTCGAGGACGCTCATGCCCTCGAGCAGGTTGAAGAACTGGAACACGATCCCGATGTGGACACGCCGCATACGAGCGAGGTCGTTCTCGTCGCGCCCGGCGAGCGACTCGCCCGCCAGCACGATCTCGCCGTCGGTGGGCACGTCGAGCCCCGCCGCCAGGTTCAGGAGGGTCGACTTTCCGCACCCCGAGGGGCCCATCACCGCGACGAACTCGCCGGATCCCATCGAGAAATCGACCCCGCGCAGCGCCCGGACGGGGACCCCCTCCGACTCGAACGTCTTGGTCACGCCTCGCGCCTCGAGCGCCGGCGCCGGCGCCGCCGCCGCGGTCACCTGGGTCCGCCCGTCGTCCGTCATGTGGCCGCTCCCGCCCGGGAAGTGTCGGATGTGTCGACCTCGATCATGTACGCGGCGACCGGTGTCGTGCGCCCTTTCACGACCAGGGGGTCGAGGCGGGTCGCCTCGACCGGTGCCCGCAACGCCGCGAACGTGGGCTCGGCCAGCACGATACGGCCGGCCGGGCGCGCCTGGTCCTGCAGGCGCTGCGCCAGGTTCACGGTGTCGCCGACGACCGTGTATTCGAGCCGCTCCTCGGATCCGAGCAGCGCCGCCGCCACCGGGCCGGTCGACAAGCCGACCCCGAGCCCGAAGGGCGGCAGGTCGTCCGCGGCCCAGCGCTCGTCGACCGCGGCCTGGCGGCGGATCATGGCCACCGCGGCCGCGACCGCGCGGTCGGCGTGGTCGTCCTGGGGGACCGGCGCGCCGAACACGGCCATCACCGCGTCACCGATGAACTGCATCACGGTGCCGCCCGCGTCGAGCACCGCGTGGTTCATCTCGGCCCGGTGGTCGTTGACCTGCGCGGCCAGCTGGCTGGGGTCCGCGTTCTCCGCAATCGCCGAGTAGCCCCGGACGTCGGACATCAGCACCGTCACGTCGAGCTCTTCGACTGCACCGATGGGAGCGCCGTCGCGCCGCAGCTTCTCGGCCAGCCCGCCCGGGAGCAGCCGGCTCAGCGTCTCGCCCTGCTCCTCGCGGTCGACGATCGCCTGGTGCAGCAGTCGCAGCTGGCGAAGCGAGGTCGAGGCGCCGGCGCTCGCCGCCCGGGAGATCTTCAGGAACAGACCGCTCGACGTCGTGGGCCACCGCCGCCGGGGTCGTCCGCCGTGACGTGGCGATGGCCTTGATGGGTCGCCCGGCGGCCACCTCGTGGAGGAGCTCCTCTTCGGTGGCGCTCAGCTCGCCGTCGCCGGACACGGGCCGCACGAGGGCCTCCACGATGCGGGGGTCCAGCACGGATCCACCCGCCGCCACCCGCCGCACGGCGCTCGCGAGCTGGTCGCCCTCCGCCACCCCGTCCTTGAGCAGGTAGGCGTAGCCGGCCGCGCCCTCGCGGAGCAGCGACACCGCGTACTCGGGGTCGTCGTACTGCGAGAGCACCACGATCCCGGTGCCGGGGTGCCGCTTGCGCAGCTCCTTGGCGGCGTCGATGCCCTCGCGCTGGAACGTCGGCGGCATGCGGATGTCGGTCACCAGCACTTGCGGCGCCAGGCGCGCCGCCTCGGCGACCAGCTCGTCGTAGTCGCGAGCGACCCCGACGATCTCGAGGTCCGTCTCGAGGGCGAGGATCGCCCGCACGCCCTCCCGGACGATCGCGTTGTCGTCAGCGAGGAACACCGAGATCGAGCCGCCTGCCATGCCCCCATCGGACCCCGGATCGGCGCCACCGGCAAGGGTGCGGGCCTCCTCCGGTCGGGGATGGCACCGCCTCCCTCGACCCCCGGCGCGCACCCTTGGGCTGCGCCGGCTCCCGGCGTAGGTTGCCCGGATGCGCGTCACGTTCTGCGGCGTTCGGGGCTCCACCCCGGCGCCCGGGCCCGACTTCGTGCGGATCGGCGGCCACACGTCGTGCGTGGCCGTTGCGACCGGCGGCGGTGCCCCGCGCCTGCTCCTCGACGCCGGGACCGGCATCCGCCGCGTCACCGAGCTCCTCGCCGGGGGCCCGTTCCGGGGAACGATCCTGCTCACGCACCTCCACTGGGACCACGTGCAGGGCCTCCCGTTCTTCACGGCCGGCGATCGTGACGATGCCGAGGTCGCGCTGGCCATGCCGGCGCAGGGCGACCCGATCGAGGTCCTCGCCGGGGCGATGGGCCCGCCGCACTTCCCCATCACGCCGCGCGGCCTGCAGGGGCGCTGGTCCTTCGCCGGGCTGGAGCCCGGCCGCCACGCGGTCGAGGGGTGCGACGTCCTCGCCGCCGAGGTGCCCCACAAAGGGGGCCGGACGTTCGGCTACCGGGTGACCGCCGGCGGGCGCAGCCTGGCGTACGTGCCCGACCACGGGCCGCTCGGCTGTGGGCCGGGCCCCGACGGGCGGGGGCGCGCCACCCCGCTGCCCTCGACTTGGCCGAGGGCGTCGATGTCCTGGTGCACGGCGCCCAGTTCACCGCGGCGGAGGAGCGCTTGGCCGCGGACTTCGGGCACGCCACGATCGAGTACGCCGTGGCCCTGGCCGAGCAGGCCGGCGCGGGCCGGCTCGTGCTGTTCCACCACGCCCCCGGCCGTACCGATGCCCAGGTGGAGGCGATCGCCCGCGCCGTGGCCGCAGCATCGGCGGTGCCGGTCGTGGCCGCCGCCGAGGGCCTCACGCTCGACGTGTGACCCGCGGGACGGCCACCGTCACTCCGTCCGCAGGGCGTCGGCCGGCATGATCCGGGCGGCGGCTCGCGCCGGTATGGCGGCGACCACGACCGCCAGGACCAGTGCGCCCACGACGGTGACCGCGATCGCCGCGCCCGGCATCGCCGGCGCGGTGGCCACGCCGAGCTGCGAGGCGAACGCCCGCCATACGACCCGGCCGGTGGCCACGCCGAGGGGCACGCCGACGACCAGTGCCGCCAGCATCGTGGTGACCACCTGGGCCCGGACCGCGCGCCGCACCTGCCGCCCCGTGAACCCGAGCGCCCGCAGGACGGCCAGGTCACGCCGCCGGGCGCGCACCGATGTCAGCACGGCCACGGTGAGACCGACCGCTGCGCTGGCGGCGAGGAGCGCGCCGACGAGCAACGGGACCGACCGCATCGACCGGACGTTCACGACCTCCGCCGGACGGACCGGCTCGACGTAGTCGAACGGGGCGGCGCCGACGGTGTCCCAGCGACGCACGTCGTCCGCCATGTCGGCATGCACCGCCGCCGCGTCCGCCCCCTCGGTGAGGTCGACGCCGACGAAGGTCAGGAGGTCGAGCGCCTCCTCCTCCGATCCGAGCGCCTCGACGGGCAGCACCATCCCGTTGCCCGGCCCGGCACGGTCCGCCTGGAACTGGCCGAGCGGGGGGATCACGGCGATCCCGGTGACCGTCACCCGCCGCGGTTCGAGCGTCGGGCCGTCCAGATCGACCTCCTCCCCGACCCCGACGCCCCTCTCCGCCGCAGTTCGGGCCCCCAGCGCCACCTCGTCACCCGCCCGGGGGAGGCGGCCCTCCACGACCGTGAAGTCGACGCCCTCCCGCTCCTCCCACCCCAGCACCGCCTGCACCGGGTGGTCGTCGATCGTGACGTCGCTGAGCAGCCCGAGCGCCGTCCAGTTGGCCACGTCGGCGCGGCCGTCCAGCGTCTCCTCGACGGCGGCCAGGTCGAGGTCGCCGTAGCCCGAGCCCGTCATCGCCGCGACGTCCCACGGCCAACCGTACGACTCGGGCGTCGACAGCAGTCGGGCCAGGCTGGCGCCGAACACGACGGCGGCCAGGAACACCCCGACGGCCATGGCCGAGCTGGCCACGACGAGCCCCGCGCCCCGGCTCCCGCCGAGCGCCGCCCGAACCCCCTCGGCGACGTCGGGCCGGCCTGCCACCGGCACGACGCGCTGGGCGGCCCGCTGGCCGGCCGCGTCGCGGCCCGCCAACGGGGGGACGCGCCACACGGCGGGCCGCCCGGAAGCAGAGGACGACCACGATGGCCGCCGCGAGCACCGCCACGCCGGCACCGACGGCTGCCACCAACGGCGACAGATCCCGCCCCGGCGACGGCTCGACGGAGCGGACGCTGCCGACCGGTGCGATCGGCGACAGCCACCAGGCCGCACCGACGGCGGCGACGAGGCCCGCAGCGATCGGCACCAACATCGGGACACCGAGCGCGACGACGTGGTCGCGCCGGCTCAACCCCAGGCGCCACCAGGTCGCCCGGTCGGCGTCCGTCTGCCGGAGCTCGCGCGCGACGGCCAGCGCCAGCACCACCAGGGTCACGGCGCCGACCGCCGCGGCCAGGACCCCGAGCGCCGTCACCGCCGGCTGGATCGACCGTTCGACCCGCTCCCGCTCGTCGGCGGTCGTCGTGGCGATCAGGTAGTACCCGGCGCCCTCGGACGAGATCGACGGAGGGATGCCCTCGTTCAACGTCCCGGTCTGCGCGAGGAACGCGTCCAACGCCCGGGACACGGCGGCCGCTCCCCCGTCGAGGTCCAGCGCGTAGTACCGGTAGCTGGTCCCACAGCCGGGGGGCACCAGTTGGAGGAGGGCCTCCTCGAACGGGGCGTCGACGGGCGGGAGATCGACGATGCAGTCGTAGCGCGCCGCCACGTCGGCGCTCACGATCATCCGCTCGCGGGGGTACAGCTCGTCGGGGAGGACCTCGTCGGGCAGGGTGGCGATGCCGACGACCCGCAGCCGTTCGACGCCGATCGGCGTGATGACCTGGTCAGGCGCGGCCAGCATCTCGTCGCTCGGCGACCAGAAGGCGACCGGGACGACATCACCCACGGCGATGCCGTGCGCCTCGGCGGTACCGACCCCGACCAGCGCCTCGCGCGAGCCGGTCGGGAGGCGGCCCTCCGCCAGCGCCGGTCGGTCCATGGCCAGGTAGCGGCCGTCGGCCGAGCCCCGCACCTGGAGCGCGTCGAGTCAGCTCGTCGAACTCGGACCGCGGACGCGGGTGCCCGTCGTCGTTCAGCGTCCCCAGGAACAGGGCGTCGGTGGTGACGGCCCGCACGCCGGGCAGATCGCGGATGACCCGGTCGATCTCGGTGGTGGACAGGGACGGGTTGATCACGACGTCGCTGACGTCGGCCCGATCGAGGTAGCGGGCATAGGCGCCGCCGGTGCGATCGGCCGCGCCCGCCGCCACGAAGGTCGCCGTCGCCCCCAGTGCGACGATGACCGCCAATGCGAGCATCGCCGCCCGCCGCTGCCGAGCGTGGCGACGCATCAGCCAGGCGGCGGTCATGCCCGAGGGGGTCCGTCGGTGCCCATCGGTCGAACCGTACGGGCGGGTGGGCCCCCGCGTAACCGTGGTGGCACCCCCTGCGGGATGCAGGCCCTCACCCTCGTCGGTTCCCCGACCCGTCCGTACGGTCGAGCCATGCGCATCACATCGTCCGTCACGTCCGTGTCGTGGATCCCCTCCGAGGCGATCACCGGCCTCGCCAAGATGCCCTTCGAAACAGGCATCACCCACTACGACGACCCGCCGCCCGACCGGCTCGGCGGTCCCGACGCCCTCGAGGACCTGCGGGTCGCCGACCGTTTCCGCTTCGCCAACGAGCTGCGGGCGTGGATCGACGTCGAGGACGGGGTCGTGGTCGGCCACGGCCACGCCGGCCGCGGGCACATCGGCATCACCCGGGTGCGGGTCGGCAGCCGATCGCTCTACTTCACCGCCTTCCGGCTGCCCGACCTGCAGCCCGAGCCCGAGGTGGGCGACGGCTGGGTGCGCTTCGTGCAGACCACCGGCGGCCGCACCGGCCTGCCGGCGCCCCGCCGGGTGGCTCACAAGCCGTTCCTGCAGTACGACTCGCCGCTGGTCTGGACCACCCTGGCCCTGACCATCCACGCCGACGGCCGGGCCGAGCACGAGGTGGTCGGTGCCAGCCCGTTCCCCCGGTCGTGGATCTACGACGACCGCGGCGACCTCGTCGCCAAGACCGGCCTGATCGACTTCAAGCACTGGTACCGACACGCCTTCGGCACGCACACGCCGTGGGGCGAGAGCGACTCCCCCGCCCTCGTCACCGAGGTCGAGACTGCCCTCGAGCGCGAGCTGGCCACCAGCATCATGCGGTCGGGCGCCAAGCCCGCCATCCGCAAGTTCGGCGAAGGCCACGCCCTGGTCGAGCAGGGCGACCCGGGCAATGCCATGTTCCTGCTCCTCGACGGCGTCGTCGCGGTCGACGTCGACGGCGAGGTGCTGGCACACCTCGGGCCCGGCGCGGTGCTCGGCGAGCGGGCCGTCCTCGAGGAGGGCGTGCGGACCTCGACCGTGCGGGCCGCCACGCGATGCCGGGTGGCGGTGGCGCCCGCCGACCACATCGACCCGGCGGCGCTGGCGGAGCTCAGCGCCGGCCACCGCCGGGAAGAGGCGACGTGAGGGGACGTCGGCGCCGATCACGACGTCGTTGACTCCGGACCTGGGTACGGGCCGTACCGTCGCCGGCATGACCACCACACCGACCCACGCCGACAGCGCCGCCATCCGAGAGGTGACCGGAGCAACGTTCGACGAGCAGGTCCTCGGTTCCGCCGTGCCCGTCGTCGTGGACTTCTGGGCCGAGTGGTGCCCGCCCTGCCACGCACTCGCCCCCGTGCTCGGCGCAGATCGCGGCCGACCATGCCGACGAGCTGTCCGATCCTCGCCCTCGACGTCGATGCCCACCCCGAGGTGGCCCAGCGGTTCGGGGTGATGAGCTTCCCGACCCTGCTGGTGTTCGACCGCGGCGAGCTGGTCATGCGCCTGGTGGGCGCACGCGGGCGCAACCACCTGCTCGCCGAGCTGGCCGACGTGCTGCCCTAGGGAGCCACCCGCAGGGCGACGCAGTCGGGCTCGGCGCCGTCGGCGCACAGCTCGGTGAGCTGCTGCAACCGCCGCTGGATCTCGGCCAGGTCGCGTTGGCGGGCCTCCAGCGCGACCATCTTCGCCTGGGCTGCGGCCAGGACGTCGTCGACCGAGCGGGCGCCTGCATCGCCCACGAGGTCGGCGATCTCGCGGAGGGTGAAGCCGAGGCGCTTGCCCCGGGCGATCAACTGCAGCAGGCGCAGGTCGTCGTCGGCGTAGAGCCGGTAGCCGGCCGCCGACCGGGCCGGCGGCGCCAGCAGCCCGCGGCGCTCGTAGTAGCGGATCGTCTCGACATGGACGCCCGCGGCATCCGCCAGGCGCCCGATCGTGTAGGTGACACCCACAGCCACCAGGCTACGGACCGGACCGTGGTCCGGGGTCAAGGCCCACGGGAGCGGTCACCCCGAGGGATCCGGAAGCTGCTGCTCCAGCGTCAGCGCCTCGGCGAACAGGTCGCCGTGGTCGCCGACGCGTTCAACCACGTCGGCCGCCTCGAAGGCGAGCGGCTCGCCATCGGCGGCGGCCTCGACCTCCTCCCAGGTCACGGGTGTCGACACGGTCGGGTGGGGCCGCGCTCGCAGCGAGTAGACGGCCACGGTGGTCTTGTGGCGGCTGTTCTGGCTCCAGTCGACCAGCACCTTGCCCTTGCGCAGGCTCTTCTTCATGTTCGAGACCACGTGATCGGGGTGGGCACGCTCGAGGAGCTGGGCCACCGACAAGGCGAACGCGGACGCTTCCTTGTGGGTGTGCGGTGTGTTCAGCGGCACGTACACCTGCAGGCCCTTCGAGCCCGAGGTCTTGGCGAACCCGACGAGGCCGAGCCCGTCGAGGACATGACGGATGTCGAGGCCCACGTCGGCGCACTCGACGATCGAGGTGCCCGGCCCCGGGTCGAGGTCGAACACGCAGATCGTGGGCGTCTCGATGTCGCGGCGCGCCATCGGGGCGTGGATCTCGAGCGCCGCCATGTTCGCCGCCCACACCAGCGCGGGCGCCGAATCGAGGCAGCAGTAGCCGATGTCACCGTTGCGGTCACCCGGCCCGAGCACGGTGTCGAGCCACTCGGGCCGGTGCCCGGGGCAGCGCTTCTCGAAGAACGAGTTGCCCTCCACCCCGTCCGGGAAGCGCCGGAGCGTGACCCCCCGATCGGCCAGGTGCGGCACCATCACGGGCGCGATCCGCGCGTAGTAGTCGATGACCTCGGCCTTGGTGGTCCCGGTCTCGGGGTACAGCACCTTGTCGAGGTTGGACAGGGTGAGCCGCCGTCCCTCGACCTCGACCGTGGTGCCGGGCACAGGCAGGCCCCGGTCTCAGCGCCGCGCCGTCAGGCCGACTTGCGGCGAGGAGCCGACTTGGCCGCCTTCGACGCCTTCGTCGACTTCGACGCCTTCGCGGCCTTCGTCGACTTCGCGGCCTTGGACGCCTTCGAGGCGCGGCGCGCGGGCGCCGGCGACTCGTCCTCGTCGTCGTCGACCTCGGTGTCGTCGCCGACCGCCTTGGCCGTGGGATGGCGGGTGCGCGCCTTCTTGGCGTCGCGCACGCTGGCCTCGAGGGCCGCCATGAGGTCGACCACCTTGTCCTCGGCCACTGGCGTGGGGGCGGCCACGATCTCCTCGCCGGCGGCCTTGCGGTCGATGAGGTCGAGCACCTGGTTGCGGTAGTTGTCCTCGAAGCGCTCGGGCTCGAACGGCTCGGTGAGCGACTCGACGAGCTGCGAGGCCATCTTGAGCTCGCGGTCGCTCACCTCCTCCTCGGCGACGTCCTCGCCGACCAGCTCGGCCGGGTCGTTGACCTCGTCGGCATAGACCATCGTCGACATGACGAGCACGCCGTCCTTCGGACGCAGGGCGGCCAGGTACTGCTTCGAGCGCATGACGAAGCGGGCGATGGCGACCTTGTTCTGCTCCTCCATGGCCCGGGTCAGCAGCGCGTACGGCTTCTTGGCGGCCTTGTCGGGCGCCACGTAGTAGGCCGAGTCGTAGAAGATCGGATCGATCTCGTCGAGGTCGACGAACTGCTCGATGTCGATGCTCCGGCTGGCCTCGGGGTCGAGCGCCCCGAGCTCGTCGTCGCCCACGAGCACGTACTCGCCCGACGAGAGCTGGTATCCCTTGGCGATCTGCTCGCTGGCCACCTCCTCGCCGTCGGCCGCGGACACCTTCCGGTACTGGATGCGCGCACCGGTGCGGGTGTCGATCTGGTTGAAGTGGACGCTCTTGCGGGACACGGCGCTGTGCAGCCGGATCGGGATGTTGACCAACCCGAAGCTGATGGCACCGCTCCACATGGCACGAGGCATGGAACGAGTATTCCCCGTGGGAAGCGGGGATTAAAGGCGAAACCCGCCGCACGAAGCGATCAGGGTGCGGCGGGACGGGGGAGGTAGCCGACACCCCGCCACAGAGCGCGGCTCAACATGCTCGCCGCGTCGTCGAGGCTGCACGCCCGGTCCTCGAGCCACTCGGACGCCGCGGCCTCGAGCATGCCGACGATCCCGCGGGCGAGCAGGCGCTCCGCCGGTCCCCCGCCCCACGTGTCGGCGATGCGCTGGCATCGGGCCCGCCGCGCCTCCTGCACGGCCGGGTGCACGACCCCGCCCGCGGCCGCGAACAGGGGCCACGACTCGGCGTTGCGCTCGACGATGCCGAAGAACGTGAGGACCACGCGGTGCAGGCGGCTCTCGTCCACCGGCACGTCGGCGAGCAGGGCCGACAGCTCCTCGTCGAGGCCGCTCATGGTGTGGAGGTGGACCGCCGCGATCAGCTCGCCCCGGTCGCCGAAGTAGGCGTACACGAGCGACCGCGACACCCCGGCCGCCTGGGCCACCTCGTCGAACCGCACCGTCGCCGGGTCGTGCTGGCGGAAGACCTCGACGGCCGCCTCCACGATCTGCACCCGCCGGGCCGCCGGATCGAGTCGGGCGCGTCGGACCTCGGGCGCCGGGGCGGACAGGGGCTCCATGGCGACTACGAGGCTGTCGCCTCGACTCCCACGTCGGTGACCACGTCGGTCGCGGGTGCGGTGTCGCCGACCAGCGGGAAGTGGCAGGCGACGTACTGGCCGTCGGCCACCTCACGGATCTGCGGCTCCTCGGCGGCGCAGCGCTCCTCGGCGCGCGGGCAGCGGGTGCGGAACCGGCAACCGCTCGGCGGAGCCACCGGGGACGGCAGGTCACCGGGGATCAGTCCGCCGGAGCTCGCGGGCACGGCCGGGTCGGGCACCGGGATCGCCGACAGGAGGGCCGCCGTGTACGGATGCGCGGGCGCGTCGTAGAGCCGGTCGGGCGTGGCCAGCTCGCACAGCTTGCCCAGGTACATGACCGCGACGCGGTCGCTGACGTTCTTCACGACCGCCAGATCGTGGGTGATGAACACCAGCGTGAGCCCGTAGCGGGCCTTGAGGTCCTCGAGCAGGTTGAGGATCTGGGCCTGCACCGACACGTCGAGCGCGGACACCGGCTCGTCGCAGATCAGGACCTTCGGTTCCAGCACGAGCGCCCGAGCGATGCAGATGCGCTGGCACTGGCCACCCGAGAACTCGTGCGGGCGCTTGTCGCGCGCCACGTCGGGATCGAGGCCCACGGTCTCGAGGGCGGCGTCGACCTTGGCGCGCCGCTCGGCCTGCGTGCCGACCTTCCAGATCTTCAGCGGGGCACCGACGATGTCGGCCACCTTGCGGCGCGGGTTGAGCGAGCTGATCGGGTCCTGGAACACGATCTGGAGCTGGGGCCGCAACGCCCGCAGGCGCTCGCCCTTCTCACGGGTGAGGTCATGGCCCGCGTAGTGCACCGAACCGCTGGTCGGAGCCGGGAGCTGCACGAGCGCCCGGGCCGACGTGGACTTCCCGCACCCGCTCTCGCCCACCACGCCGAGCGTCTCGCCCTCGGCCACGTCGAAGCTCACGTCGGCCACGGCCGACACCTTCTTGCCGCCCGCGGCCGGGAAGTCGACCACCAGGTGCTCGGCCTGCAACAGCACCTCGTCGACCGGGCGCAGGTGCGCGGTTCCCGTCCCGGCCATCAGCGGACCTCTTCGCCGTCGTGGTCGACCGGACCTGCCTGCCCGTTGCCGCCCTCGGGGGCGGCGTCGGCCACGACGACGTCGGCGGCCACCAGATCCATCTCGAGCTCGGGGACGAGCTGGCCCGTCACGGCCGCCTCGGCCTGGGGCACGTGGTCGGCCAGGTTGCGCTCGAGCGCCTCGCGGCCGGCGTCGGTGCCGACCGGGTACCAGCACCGGTAGAAGTGGCCGGGGGTGTCGGCCTCGAGCAAGGGCGGCTGCTCCGCGTGGCACCGGGCCTGGGCGTAGGGGCAGCGCGGCGCGAAGCGGCAGCCGGGCGGCGGGGCGATCAGGTCGGGCGGACGCCCGCCGATGACGGCGAGCCGGGTGTGGCTCGGGTTCTCGAGGCGGGGCACCGACTTGAGCAGGGCCTCGGTGTACGGCATCCGCACCTCGGAGAACAGCGTCGCGGTCGGCGCCTGCTCGACGATCTGCCCGGCGTACATGACCGCGATGTCGTGCGTGCGTCCGGCCACCACGCCGAGGTCGTGGCTCACGAGGACCATCGCCATGTCGCGCTCGTGCTGCTGCTCCTCGAGCAGGTCCAGGATCTGGGCCTGCACCGTCACGTCGAGCGCCGTGGTCGGCTCGTCGGCGAAGATCAGCTCGGGCCCGCAGGCGAGGGCGATGGCGATCACGACCCGCTGGCGCATCCCGCCCGACAGCTCGTGCGGGTACTGGCGGAGGCGGCGCTCGGGCTCGGGGATCCCGACCGATCGGAGCAGGGTCACCGCCGTGTCGCGGGCGTCCGAGCGGTCGAGGTCGGTGTGGACCTCGAGCGACTCGGTGATCTGCTTGCCGATGCGCATCACCGGGTTCAGCGACGTCATCGGGTCCTGGAACACCATCGACATCTGCGTGCCCCAGTACGACCGCAGCGCGGCGTCGTCGAGGCCGTCGATGCGCTCGCCGTGGAACGTCACCTCGCCCGAGCGCTCGGCCGTGGAGGGCAGGAGGCCCATGACCGAGCGCGACAGCACGGACTTGCCGCAGCCCGACTCGCCGACCAGCCCCAGCGTGCGCCCGCGCTCGAGCGTGAACGAGACCCCGTCCACGGCGGTGACCACGCCGCGCGGCGTGCGGAACTGCGTCCGCAGGTCGGCCACCTCGAGCAGCCCGCGCCCAGCGGCGTGGAAGCCCTCGGCCGTCGTGTGGACGTGCCGGCGATGACCCCGGGGGCTCACAGTGCGCTCTCCCGGACGTCGAACCGGGCCCGGACCACGTCGCCCAGGTAGTTGAGCGACAGCACGGTCAGGAAGATCACGACCGTCACCGCGATCACGATGTGCGGCGCGTCCCGCAGCTCGGAGCGCCCCTCGGAGAGGATGTTGCCCCACGACGGCGTCGGCAACTGCACGCCCACCCCCAACAGGCTCAGGCCGCCCTCGGCCACGATCACCACCGCCACGCCCAGCAGGGCGATCGAGAACATCGCCGGCAGGACGTTCGGCAGCACCTCGGCGAACATGATCTGGCGGTTCCTGGCCCCGAGCGCCCGGGCGGCCTGGACGAACTCGCGTTGGGACCACGCCATCGTGTTGGCCCGCGTGATGCGGGCCAGCACCGGGACCGACACGATGCCGAGCGCCAGGATCAGCACCACCATCCGGCGGGTCGAGCTGACCCCCTCCTGGCTGGCGAACACCGTCACGAGCGTCAGAGCGAGGATGAGCTGCGGGAAGGACAGCAGCACGTCGAACGCCCCGGTGAACACGGTGTCGACGCGCCCCCGGAAGTACCCGGCCACCAGGCCGAGCAGCCCGCCGAGCACCAGGCCGAACAGCACCGACGCCACCCCGAGCAGCAGCGACGCCCGGGCGCCCCACACCAGGCGGCTCAACAGGTCGCGGCCCAACCCGTCCCCGCCGAGGATGTGCCCGTCGGTGCCCGGCGGTTGGCTGACGAGCGACGCCACGGTGTCGTTGGGGTCGTCGAGCGGGAGGATGGGAGCCAGCAGTGCGGCGAGGGTGACGAAGGCCAGCCAGCCGATCGCCATCCACCCGGCGATGCCGAGCCGGGCACGGCTCGCCCGGCTGACCCGAGCCCCGTCGCCGACCGCCGATACGACGTCGACCGGCCGCAGCGTCGAGACGGGGTTGATCGTGGTGCCCGTGGTATCGGCGAGACCACCGGCCGCGGAGAGGTCGATCTCATGTTCGGGCATGGCGGATCCTCGGGTCGAGGACGGCGTAGAGCACGTCGACCAGGAAGTTCACGAGCACGTAGCCCACCGCGATGATCGCCACCAGGCTCTGCAGGGCGATGTACTGGCGGGCCTGGATGGCCTCGTACAGCAACGTGCCGACGCCGGGCATCGAGAACAGCACCTCGACGAGGATCGCGCCGCCGATGAGCGTGCCCACGTTCAGCCCGGCCACGGTGAGCAGCGTGAGGCTGGAGGGCCGGAGGGCGTGGCGCCACAGCACCCGCCGGGGCGACACCCCCTTCGACTTCGCCATGGTGATGAAGTCCTCCTGCAGCGTGGCGATCATGTCGCTGCGCAGCAGGCGCATGTACACGGCCACCTGGCCGACCGCGAGGGCGATGGTGGGCATGATCATCCGGCGGGCGTGCTCGACGAGGTCCTCGCTCGGTTTCACGTAGCCGCTGACCGGCAACCAACCCAGCTCGACCCCGACGTAGTACGCCAGCACCAGGGCCAGGGCGAAGTTGGGGATGGCGAGCATCCCGAACGCGGTGGCGTTGGCCACCTTGTCGGAACGCGAGCCCGCCCGATAGGCGGTGATCACGCCCGCCGGGATGGCGATGACCAGGGCCAGCACCTGGGCGTACAGCATGAGCTGCAGCGAGACGGGGAGCGAGTCGCGCACCCGGTCGATGACCGGTCGCTCGCCCGTCACGCTGTAGTAGCCACCCAGGTCACCGGTGACGAAGTCGCTGATCCAGTGCCCGTACTGCACGTACACGGGTTCGTCGAGCCCGAGGTCCTCGCGTAGTGCGTCCTTCTGCTCGGGGCTGGCGAACCCGGCGATGGCGTCGACCGGGTCGCCCGGCAGCATGGCGGTGAGCAGCGCCACGAACAGCGTGACGAAGAACAGCACCACCGCCAGGTGGAAGAGGCGGCGCAGCAGCAGCGGCAACGGTGACCTCCTCCCGCTACTGCTCGACCCACATGTACGCCACCGGGTGCCCCGCGGCCAGGCCGGGGAAGCCGTCGGCCGACGTGGGGCTCTCGCCGGGCACACCGTGCACGTCACTGGCCATGGCGATGGTCCACGGGGTGTACCAGAGCCAGATGTTGTGGACCTCTTCGGCGAAGCGCCGGTTGAGGTCCTCGTAGATCTGGTCGCGGCCCTCGAGCGTGGTGCGGCCCTCGTCGAGCAGCCGGTCGATCTCGGGGTCGCTGAACTTCCCGAAGTTCACCGGTGAGCCCGACTTCCACCAGTTGTACTGCTGGTCGGGATCGCCGCCGGGGTGGTTCCGCCAGCCGATGGCCTCGAAGTCGCCCGAGATCGCCGTGTCGATCTGGGTCGACTGGTCGACCGTGATGATCTCGACGCTCATGCCGACGGCCTCGGCCTGCTCCTTGAGGAGCTGCGCCTGCTCGATCGTCACCTGGGCGTTGGTGGTGGTGTAGGTGAACGACAGCGGCTGGCCGCTCTCCTCCTCGTACTCCTGGACGAGGCGCTCGGCCTCGGCGGCGTCGTAGGTGGGGAAGCCGGTGTCCTCGAGGTTGCCGATGTTGCCGGGCGCGAACGGCCCGGTGGCCTGCGTGGTGATGCCGTCGTTGAGGATGGCGTTCGTCTCTTCGAAGTCGGCCGCGTACGCCAGGGCCTGCCGGGCCTTGATGTTGTCGAACGGCGGCTTCGACTCGTTCAGCATGATGTAGCTGGTCTCGCCGAACTCCTCGGACTCGAACGCGTTGACCTCACCCGCCTCGGCCCGGTCCCGCAGGTCGGAGACCGTCTCGGCGTCACTGGTGTGCATGGCATTGATCTCGCCCGACTCGAGGGCGTTCGTCCGCTGCTCCACCTCGACGATCGGCCGGAACTCGATGGCGTCGAGGTACGGGAGCTGCTCGCCCGCGGCGTCGGTCGCCCAGTAGTCCTCGTTCTTCTCGGCCTCGAACTTCTGGTTCGGGACCCAGTCGACCTTCTTGAACGGCCCGGTGCCGATCATGTTCTCCGCGCACGACGACGGGTCGTCGAGCTGCGCCTGGGCCATCATCCCGTAGCGGCCGCTGCCGTAGAGCGTGGCGGGGAACGACACCCAGGGCTGCTTGAGGGTGACCTGCACCGTGAGCGGGTCGATCACGTCGACGCTCTGGATCGGCTCGAACACGAACACGGTGAGCAGCGGGTTCCGTGCCGGGTAGGCGCCGCGGTAGGCGTCGAGGTTGTTCTTGACGACCTCGGCCGTGAGGTCGGTGCCGTCGTGGAACGTCACGCCCTCGCGGAGCGTGATGGTCCACACCGTCGAGTCCTCGTTGGGCTCGACCGACTCGGCCAGCCACGGCTCCATCTCGCCGTCGGCGTTGGGCCGGATGAGCGTGTCGTAGATCGACTGGGCGACCATGATGCCGCCGATGGCGAGCTGGGCCTCGGGGAGGCACCAGCCGTCGGTGGTCTCGGCCTCGAGCCCGTAGACGACCGTGCCGCCCGGGGTGGGCGTGCCGGCGTCCTCGTCGCCGGTGGCACCGCCACCGCCGCCGGAGTCGTCGTCGCCTCCCCCGCCGCACGCTGCGGCCACCAGGCCGAGCGCCAGAATGGCTGCGGCGCGCTTGAACCATCGTCCCCGTGTCGCTGTCGTACGCACGGTGCCCCCTCGCTCGGTGCGAATCATCCCTGTCCCGACGGTACTGACCGTCGGGTCAATTCGTGACCCTCGTCACACTGCGTCGGCAACCTAGGACCTCGCTGGAATCGTGTCAACAGTCACACACGGTCTTGGGCGAGGGTTCACGCGACTGGCACACTGCCCGGCGATGGACCACCGCCGACGCCACGCTCTCCCCGCGCTCGCCCTCCTGCTCGTGGTGGCGGCGATGGGGTGCCGCGCGCCGCGGCCCGGAGCGCCCGGCAGCGGGCACGGCCCGCCCGTCCGCCTCAACGAAGTCCAGGTCCTGGCCTCGCACAACAGCTACCACCTCGAGCCCGAACCGACTCTGTTCTCCGCTCTGCGCGGCTTCCTCGGGGCCGAGGCCGAGGGGTTCGAGTACACGCACCGCCCGCTGGCCGAGCAGCTCGACGCCGGCGTGCGGGCGATCGAGCTCGACGTGTTCGCCGACGATCCCGCGGGCGGCCGGTACGCAGCGCCGGCCCTCGTGCCGCTGCTCAACCTGGCTCCCGTCGACCCCGCGTTCGCCGAACCCGGGCTCAAGGTCTTCCACGTCCAGGAGGTCGACTACCGGTCGACCTGCACCCGGCTGACCGACTGCCTCGGACGGGTGCGGGCCTGGTCGGACGCCCATCCGGGCCACCTGCCGATCACCATCCAGATCGAGGCCAAGGACGGCACCATCCCCGACCCCGGGCTGGGGTTCGTGACGCCGCTCCCGTGGGGCAGGCCGACCTTCGCCCTGCTCGAGACCGAGATCAGGTCCGTGTTCCCCGAGGATCGGGTCCTGGCGCCCGCCGACGTGCGCGGCGACTCCGCCACCCTGCGCGATTCCGTCATCGCCGGGCGCTGGCCCCGGCTCGACGCCGCCCGTGGGCAGGTGCTGTTCGTGCTCGACGACAAGGGCGCCAAGCGTGACGCCTACCGGGCCGAGGTGCCCGACCTCGCGGACCGCTCGATCTTCGTCGACGTCCCCGAGGCCGATCCTGACGCCGCGATCACCGTGGTGAACGACCCGGTCGGCGACGCCGCCCGCATCCGCGCCCTCGTGGAGGCCGGGTTCATCGTGCGGACCCGAGCCGACGCCGACACGGTGCAGGCACGCACGGGCGACACCGCCCAGCGCGACGCCGCCCTGGCCAGCGGCGCCCAGTACGTGTCGACGGACTACGTCTGGCCCGACGACCGCTTCGGCACCGGGTACGTGGTCGACCTCCCGGGTGACACCGCCGCCCGCTGCAACCCGGTCAGCGCCCCCCGCCAGTGCGAGCAGGCAGACCTGCGCGGCTGAGTCGGGGCGAGATCAGGGACGGATCTCGTAGAAGGCGTTCACCGGGCTGTCGAGATCGAGGGTACGGAACCGCGTGAAGCCTGCGGCTCCGGCCATCGCCTGCGCCCGGTTCTCCGACATGCCGAGGGTCCCCAGCCCGGCGCCGCCCGGCTCGGACAGGGCGGACGACATGCAGCTCAGAACGCTGGTGCCGTACATGAGCGCCGCCATCGGGTTGTGCTCCACGTTCTCGGCGAAGGTGTCGTACGCCTTGATGTCGGCGACCAACCAGGTGCCGTCGTCGGCGAGCGCGGCGCGGATCGCTCGAGCGATCCCGTCGGGGTCGGTCATGTCGTGCAGGCAGTCGAACGTGGTGACGAAGGCCAGCGATCCGTCCGCGGGCAGCGCCTCGACCCGCGGGTCGTGGAAGTCGGCGTTCGTCATGCCGCTCTCGGCCAGGCTCTGCTCCGCCCGCTCGAGGGCGTGGTGGGAGATGTCGTAGCCGGCGAAGCGGCTGGCGGGGAACGCACGGGCGAGGCGGAGCACGCCGGCACCCGACCCGCACCCCACGTCGGCGGCCGACACGCCCGCCGCCAGGCGCTCGACCACCCCGTCGAGCCGGGGCAGCAGGTCGTCGACCAGGTGGTTGCGCATCCACGGCTCGAAGCCCCGCTCGACCCCCACCGCCGCCTCGGGCCCGAGCGTGTCGTAGTCGTGGCCGATCCCGGTGCGGAAGCTCTGTGGCAGGGCCTCGGCCAGCAGGCCCATGCTCTGAGGCAGCTGGTGGAACATCCCGAGCAGGTTCATCTCGTGCGTCTCGTCGACGAGCACCGGCACCGCCGCGGGGGCCAGCGAGAACCGCTCGGCACCGCCGACCGGGTCGGCGTCGACGAGGCCGGCGGCCGCCTGGTTGTAGGCCCACTCGCGGACCCACCGCTCGGACAGCCCGGTCCGCTCGGCGAGTGCCACGCTCGTCAGCGGTTCACCCGCCTCCGCCAGGGCCCGGAAGAGCCCCAGGCGGTCGCCGAGGTGGATCATCGCTGCGGTCACCGCGCCGGACATCTGGTTCGCCACGCTGAGGGCGTACAGGCCCACCTCCGCGGGATCGGGGACGGCAGACGGATCGGTCTCGGGCGCGGTGGGCACAGGGCGACGGTACGACGAGGCGCCGACGTCGGCTCGCGGATTTCCGCAGCTGACGGCGGACGCACCGAGGGCTTCGTTACAGTTTCGTAACGTTCCGCTGCACAGCGTGACAGTGGCACTACGTTTCCTCACACCCGCCGGCACGACACGGGCGCCGGACCGCCGGGCGAGCCGCCTCCCCTTGTCTCGCCCCGGTCCGGCCGCCCCGCTCCCGAAGCGTCCCCGCCCCGGGTCGTCAGCCGGCCAGGACGGCGCGCGCCACGAGGTCCGTGCCGAACGCCGTGAGGATCGCCAGGTAGAGCAGACCCGTCGCCGCCATCACCGCCGAGTAGTACCGCTCGCGCAGCGCGGCCCTTGTCACGACGACGAGTCCGATCGTGGTGATCGCGCACGCCACCCAGAACCAGCCGAGCATGCCGTTGTACCCGTCGTCGATCGTGCCGTTGAGGACCGACACCATGCCGACCGGCCACAGCAGCACAGCGATCTCGAGCGGCCAGATCAGCCCCGTCCATCGCACCATCTCGAGCAGCGGCTTGCGGGCCAGGCCCGGCTGCACCAGGTACCAGTGGCCGAGCAGCATGCCGTCGGAGATCGACCCCAGGAACGCCGCCCCGACGAGCACGCGCGCCACCGACAACAGCGCCGGGTCGCCGGCGGCGATGCCGGCTGCGATCAGCCCGGGCACGCCGACGACGGGCGCGATCAGGTCGAGGGCGGGCGGGAACTCGGGCACGGTGGCATCAGGACCGTCGGCGCGCCGGTCGATCCCCGTCATGGCCGCCACCCGCGCCGACCGCCGTTCGACCCGGGCCCTCTCCCCAGCCACCCCGGCCTTGCGGCGCACGATCGACACCGCCAACGCCCCGCTCGCCGCCACGACCACGGCCAGCGACGACGCCTCGCGCACCGGTACCGGGTCGATCCACACCCCGACCGCGAAGGCACCCGCAGCCATCAGGATGTAGGTGCCGCGCACCAACCAGCCGTAGCCGATCCCCACCTCGCGGCCCCGGGTCGTGACCCACAGGAACAGCAGGCCGCCGACGGCCCACTGCAACAGCACGGTGGCGGCGTCGAGGCGGATCACGGATGGCGCCGTGGCCACGGGCGTTCGCCCGTCAGGCCGAGGCAGGATCGTCGCTGGCAAGGACACAGGACGAAGGCATAGCCGTGGCTACGTCGAGGACGAGGACGCAGCCAGCGGGGATCCTGGCCGGCCTGACGGGCGGAAACGATCGTGGCCACGGCGCCTTCGAGGGTAGGGCGCACCCGCGCCCGGGCCGGAATCCGTGGCGTCGAGGTCAGCCGTCGACGACCGCCAGGGCGTGGTCGGCGCGGTTGAGCTCGTCGGGGCCCTCGGCGGCCGCCACCACGATGTCCTCGAGGCGGAGGCCGAAGCGGCCGGGGACGTAGATCCCCGGCTCGATCGAGAAGGCGTGCCCGGGGACGAGCGGCGTGCCGTTGCCGGACACGATGTACGGGTCCTCGTGCTCCTCGACCCCGATCCCGTGACCGGTGCGGTGGATGAACCGGTCGCCGTAGCCGGCCTCCGCGATGACATCTCGGGCTGCGGCGTCGACGGCCTCGCACGAGGTGCCCACGACGGCGGCGGCCGTCGCGGCCCGCTGGCCCTCGTGCAGCACGGCATAGGCCTCGGCCACCTCGGACGGGGGCTCGCCGATGTGCACGCACCGGGTGATGTCGCTGCACCAGCCGACGCCTTCGTCGTCGAGCATCGTGCCGCCGAAGTCGCACAGCACGGCCTCGCCCGGCCGGATCACCCGAGGGCCGGCCTCGTGGTGCGGGCTGGCCGCGTTCTCACCGGCAGCCACGATGGCGAAGTTCACGTGCTGGTGGCCCTCGTCCACGATGCGCCGCCCGAGGTCGGCCGAGACCTCGGCCTCGGTGCGGCCGGCGAGCGGGATCTTCCCGGCCTGCAGGTCCGCGGCGATGCGGTCGACCGCGGCCGCCGCGCGACGCAGGGCCGCGACCTCCGCCGGCTCCTTCACCGCCCGGAGCGGGCCGGTGACCGCGCTCGCCTTCGAGAACCGGGCGGCCGGCAGCGCGACCTGCAGGTCGAGCACGAACCGCGCCCAGGTGTGATCACCGACGCCGACCCTGCCCGCCGCGCCCACGAGGTCGGCGACGATGGCGACGGGATCGTCGGTCTCGCCCCACGGGCGGACGGTGAACACGTCGGGGCGTTCCACCACGCGCGGCGCCTCGAGAGCGGGCACCACCAACGTGGCGTCGCCGTCGCGGGGCAGCACCAGCATCGTGAGGCGCTCGAGCGGCATGGCCGTGTAGCCGGTGAGGTAGGGCAGGTCGGGGCCGACGGAGAGGCACAGGACGTCGACACCCACCTCGGCCATGCGGGCTCGGACCCGGTCAGCGTGTGCGGCGAGCATCCGCCGAGTCTACGGACGGGGGGACGACCGATCGCCGTCGGGACGGCGCGGCGTCAGGCCGGGTCGCCGACGGCGGCGGCCGGCGCCGGCGCCGTGGAGCCCGCCGCCTGGCGGGCGTGGTAGCTCGACCGGGTGAGCGGGCTCGACTCGACGTGGGGGATGCCCATCGCCTCGCCCGCCCGTGCGTAGCGCTCGAACCGGGCGGGCTCGACCCAGCGGGCCACCGGCAGGTGGTGCGTGGTCGGGCGCAGGTACTGGCCGATGGTGACGATGTCGATGCCGACGCCCCGCAGGTCGGCCAGCGTCGACAGCACCTCGTCGTCGGTCTCGCCCATGCCCACGATGAGCCCTGACTTGGTGGTGAGGCCGGCCTCCTTGGCCCGGGCCAGCACCGCCAGGCTGCGGGCGTAGCCCGCCGACGGGCGCACGGCCCGTTGGAGGCGGGGCACGGTCTCGACGTTGTGGTTGAGCACGTCGGGGCGGGCGTCGAAGATCGCGGCCAGCGACCGCTCGTCGCCCTTGCAGTCGGGGATCAGCACCTCGACCTGCACCGCCGGCGTGCGCCGCCGGATGGCGCTGATCGTGTCGGCGAACCCCGAGGCGCCCCCGTCCGCCAGGTCGTCACGGGCCACCGCGGTGACGACCGCGAAGCCGAGGCCCATGCGCGCCACGGCCTCGGCGACCCGCTCGGGTTCCCCGGGGTCGGGTGCCTCGGGGTGGCGGGTGTCGACCAGGCAGAACCCGCACGCCCGGGTGCACCGCTCGCCGTTGATCATGAAGGTGGCGGTGCCGTCCTGGCCCCAGCACTCGTAGATGTTGGGGCAGCCGGCCTCCTCGCACACGGTGACCAGGCCGAGGTCCCGCATCGTGTGCTTCAGCCGGAGGTACGACGGGTCGGTGCGGAACGTCGAGCGCAGCCACTCGGGCTTCCGCTCGGCGATCTGGAGGCCCTCGGTGACCCCGGCCTGCGCCAGGCGGCCCCGCAGGCGCACCGCGACCCCGTCGCCGGGGCCGCGGTCGCCCGGGGCCGGTCCGACCGTCCGGCCGGTCGCCGAGATCGTCTGGCCAGGGCCCTCGCCCCGGCTGAACGCCGACAGGTCCTCGGGCAGGTGGCGCCACACGACGTCGCGCCGGTCGACGTCGGCCTCGCCACCGCGTCCGCCGCCCCACAACGCCGCCGCCCGCTCGGCCACCGCGTCGGTCACCTCGCGCATGCTGACGTCGATCCCCTCGTCGGCGAGCGACGTCACCCGCTTGTCGGGGATGCCACACGGCACGATGTAGCCCCAGTAGCGCATGTCGGGCGCCACGTTGAGGGCGAAGCCGTGCATCGACCGCCCGCGGGTGAGGCGCACGCCGATGGCGGCGATCTTCCGGGGATCGTCGCCGTCGGGGTCGACCCAGACGCCCGGGTACTCCCGCAGGCGCCCCGCACCGGGCAGCCCGACGTCGGCCAGCGCGTCGATGAGGAGCTGCTCGACCGAGCGCACGTAGGCGACGGTGTCTGCGAGCCCGTGCTTCCCGCTGCCCCGCTTGGCCGGCAGCGACACGATCGGGTAGCCGACGAGCTGCCCCGGACCGTGGTAGGTGACGTCGCCACCCCGGTCGGTGCGCACCAGATCGGCCCCGACGTCGGCGGGCGGCACGAGGACGTGGCCCATGTCGGCCCGCACGCCCAGCGTGTAGACGTGCGGGTGCTCGAGCAGCAGCAGGTGATCGTCGGGCGAGTGGGCGTGGAGGCTCCGTTGCAGCGCCCACGCCTCGCGGTAGGCCACCCGGCCGAGCCACCTCGTGCGCAGCGTCACGGTGCCGAGCCTCGGCTGGGCCGGCTCACGCCAGCTCGGCCGCCCAGTCGCGGGACTCGAGGATCACCTTGATCTCCCGCAGGAACGAGGCCGCGTAGGCGCCGTCGAAGGCGCGGTGGTCCCAGGTGAGCGTGATGTTCCCCACCGAGTGGATGGCGATGCCCTCGCTGCCGTCGGGCAGATCGACCACGACGGGGCGACGCTTCACGCCGTCCGTCGACACGATCGCCACCTGCGGCTGGTTGATGATCGGCAGCGTCATCGTGGTGCCGAACGGGCCGGGGTTGGTGATCGTGAACGTGCCCCCGGCGATGTCGTCGGGCCCCAGCTGCTTCGACCGCGCCCGGCGGGCCAGGTCGCTGACCTCGCGGCCGAGCGCGCGCAGCCGCTTGCCGTCGGCGTCGTGGATGACCGGCACCATCAGGCCCTTGAAGTCGAGGTCGACGGCGATGCCGAGGTTGACGTAGTTGTGCACCACCAGCTCGTTCTCACCGAAGCTGGCGTTCACCTCGGGGTACTCGCGGATGGCGTCGACCACGGCCCGGCTGATGAACGGCAGGTAGGTGAGGCTGAAGCCCTCGGACGCCTTGAACGCGTCCTTCTCGAGCCGCCCGCACGCGGTCGACGCCTTCGAAGTCGACCTCGATCGACGCGTAGACGTGCGCGGAGGTGGCCTTCGAGCGGGTCATGTGCTCGGCGGTGCGGCGACGGATGTTGGTGTGCGGCACCGCGGAGTCGCGCTCGCCGGCACGGGCCACGGGCTGGGGCGCCGCCGGGGCGGGCGCGGGAGCCGCCGGCGCCGAGGCCTGCGGGGCTGCCGCGGGCTGGGCCGCCGCAGGCTCGGCCGGGGCCGTGGGGGCCGCCGGGGCCTGGGCGCCGCCCCTGTCGAGCACGGCCAGCACGTCGTTGCGGGTGATGCGACCGCCGGGGCCGGTGCCGGAGATGGCCGCCGGGTCGAGCCCGTTCTCGTTGATCAGGCGCCGTACGACGGGCGACAGCAGGCGACCGCCGTTCGATGCCGGGGCGCCGTTGGTCGCCGGGGCCCCCTGGGATACAGGAGCGGGAGCGGGCGCGGGCGCCGGGGCGGCGCTGGGAGCAGGCGCCGGCTGCGCCTCGGCCGGCGCGGCCTCGGCGGCGGGAGCGGGCGCCGGCTCTTCGGCGGCAGCCGGCTCTTCGGCGGCAGCCGGCTCCTCGGGCACCGCCTGCTCGGGCGCGGGTTCGGGCGCCGGCGCCTGCTCGGCGGGGGCTTCGGCCTGCTCGGCGGGCGCCTCGCCGCCACCGGCGGGGGCGTCGCCGACGCGGGCCAGCACGGCGCCCACGTCGACCGTGTCGCCCTCCTCGACCAGGATCTCGGTGAGGGTGCCGCTGACCGGTGACGGCACCTCGGAGTCGACCTTGTCGGTCGACACCTCGAACAGCGGCTCGTCCTCGGCGACGGCGTCGCCCACCGCCTTGAACCACTTGGTGATCGTGCCCTCGGTGACCGTCTCACCGAGCTGGGGCATCTGGATGTCGGCCATCAGGCCTTGGCCTCCGTGTCGTGCAGGGCGCGCCGTTGCGCCCCGGTCGGGATGGGAGCGGGCATCAGTGCAGGCGCCGCCCGGTCAGGTCCTGCACCGTGTCGCCGAAGAGCTCGGACAGCGTGGGGTGGGGCTGGATGAACGCCGCGACCTCGTCGACCGTGGCCTCCCAGTTGACGGCCAGGTAGCCCTGGCCGAGCTGCTCGGTGACCCACGGACCGACCATGTGGACGCCCACGATGGTGCCGGCCGTGCCGTCGGGGTTCTTCTCGGCGATGACCTTCACCAGGCCCTCCTGGTCGCCGATGATCTTGGCTCGGCTGTTGGCCGCGTAGCGGTGCTTCGACGCCACGACGTCGAGGCCGGCCTCCTTGGCCGACTGCTCGCTGTGGCCCGCGAAGGCGACCTCGGGCCGGCAGTAGATACCCCACGGGACCTTGCCGTAGTCGATGGCCACGGCGTCCTCGCCGAGGATGCCGTCGATGGCGACCATGGCCTCGGCGAAGCCGACGTGGGCGAGCTGGGGCGTGGCGATGCAGTCGCCGACCGCCCACACGCCCTCCTCGCCGGTGCGGCACACCTCGTCGACCACGACGAAGCCACGCTCGTCGATCTGGACCTGCGTGCCGTCGAGGCCGAGGTCGGCGGTCGCCGGCCTGCGGCCGACGGAGACCACGACCACGTCGGTCTTGATCGGGTCGGCGCCCTCGACGTTGACCACGGTGCCCCCGTCGCCCGGCTCGTGGCCGGTGACCGTGACCCCGGTGCGCACCTCGATGCCCCGCTTCTTGAACGACCGCTCGACGACGGAGGTGACGTCCTTGTCACAGCCCGGGAGGATCTTGGGCAGCGCCTCGAGCACCGTGACCTGGCTGCCCAGGTCGGACATCATCGACGCGAACTCGCACCCGATGGCGCCGGCGCCGATGACCACCGCGGTGCCGGGCACCTGCGGCATCGACAGCACCTCGTCGGAGGTCATGACGATCGTGCCGTCGATGTCGAACCCGGGGATCGTGCGCGTCTCGGACCCGGCGGCGATGATCACCGCGTCGGCGGTCACCTGCACCTGCTCGGACCCGTCGGACGGGTCGACGGTGACGGTGCGCCCGGCGTGCAGCCGCCCGTAGCCGTCGAAGACCGTGACCTTGCGGCCCTTCAGGAGCTGGCCGATGCCGCCGACCAGCTCGTCGACCACCGCCTGCTTGCGCTCCTGGGTGACCGACCAGTCGAGCGCCGGCTCGCCGGCGTTGATGCCGAACGATGCCGCCTCGCTGATCGTGCGGTAGACGTGCGCCGTCTCGAGCAGCTCCTTGGCGGGGATGCAGCCGACGTTGAGGCACGTGCCTCCGAGCCAGCGCTTCTCGACGAGTGCGATGTTGAGCCCGGCGCTGGCGCCGTAGAGCGCCGCGGCGTAGCCGCCGGGGCCGCCGCCGATGACGACGACGTCGAAGTGATCGGCCGTGGGGACCACCTCCAGGGAGTGTCGTGGGGGCCGTTTTCCTGGACTCTACCGGCCCGCGGGCGAGGCCCGATCGGGACGGAGGGGATGATCGTCGCCACGGTCCGGCCGGATGTCGACGCCAGGGTTCGGCGCCACCGGGTCGTCGCCTTCGGCCTGCCGACCTGACGTCAGAGAACCATCGCCACCTGCACGCTGAACGCCACGAGGATGGCCAGGCCGCACAGCAGGGCGGCGAGGATGAGGCGGCGCGTGCTCATGACGGATCAAGGCTAACGGCCGAACCCGCCGGGCCGGACATGCGGCTACGGTGCGCGGCGCATGGCCGCCCTCGACAGCTATCGGTCCCGGCTCGACGGGCTCGTCGCCGAGCTGGCCGGCGGGCTCGGGGTGCCCGGGATGGTGTGCGGGGTCCGCCTGGGCGACGACGTCCACGTGGTGCCGTGGGGCGTGACCAACCTCGCCACCGGGGCGCCGGTCGTGCGGTCGACCGTCTTCCAGCTGGGGTCGATCACCAAGGTGTACACGGCCACGCTCGTGATGCAGGCCGTGCAGGCGGGCCTCGTCGGCCTCGACGAACCGGTGCGGTCGCAGCTCCAGGAGTTCTCGGTCGCGGATCCCGGGGCGACCATCGAGATCACGCCCCGGCACCTGCTCACCCACACGAGCGGGATCGAGGGCGACCACCTCATCGACACCGGGTGGAACGCCGACGCCCTCGCCCGCTACGTCGCCACGCTGGCCGGCCTGGGCCAGCTCCACCCCACCGACGAGGCCTACAGCTTCTGCAACACCGGCTACGGGGTGCTCGGCCGCCTGCTCGAGGTGGCCACCGGCAACGACTTCGACAAGGTGCTGCGGCGCCGCCTGACCCGGCCGCTCGGGTGCCGCGCCACGGTCACGCTCCCCCAGCACGCGCTGCTGCACAGCGTGGCGGTCGGGCACACCCAGACGGTCAGCGATCCTCCGATCCGCCAGGCCCGCTGGGCGCTGACCCGGTCCAACGGTCCGATGGGCGGCGTCATGGCCCCGGCCGACGAGCTGCTGGCGTTCGCCGCGCTCCACATGGACGAGGGCCGCACGTCGACGGGGGTCGACCTCCTCGCCCCGGCGGCGGTCGCCGACATGCAGCGCCTGCACGCCGACACGCCCATGCCGGGAGAGGCGCAGGCGCTGGGGTGGACGGCGCGCCCGTGGGGCGACGACACCAGTCTCGGCCTCGACGCCGACACGTTCGGCCAGCGCGCCGTGCTCCGGATCGTGCCCGCACGCCGGTTCGCCGCGTGCGTGATGGTCAACAGCCCACTCGGGGGGACCTTGGCGCAGACCCTGCTGGGCCACCTCGCCGCCGACCTGCTCGACGTGAGCGCACCCGATCCGGGCGACCCCACGGGCTCCGGCTCGCCGGTGACGGCCGCCGACCTGGCGGGGGTGGCGGGGGCCTACGACCGCCTGCACCAGCGGGTCGTGGTGTCGGTGGACGGGGAGGCGCTGCTCGTGGCCACCGAACCGTCGGGCGTCCTCCGCGCCCTGGGCGTCCCGGGCGCCGTGCTCGACGCCAGCCCGACGGGCCGCTCCGAGGACGGGGCCCTGACCGCCGTGGCCACCGACCCCACCACCGGGCAGCGCGAGGTGGTCGTGTTCACCCCGGGCACCGCGTCGCAGCCTCCCGGCCTCCACCTGGGCGGACGCCTGCACCGACAGGTGGGGTGACCCGCGGCCGTGACGGCCGCGCCGACCTCACGTGCCGGTCAGGATGCGACGCACGTCGTCGATGCTCTCGGCCGTCACGAGGACCAGCACCTCGTCGCCGGCCTGGACCCGCGTGTCGCCCCGCGGCACGATGACCCGGTCGTTGCGGAGCACGGCCACGACCGTCGAGTCGCGGGGGAAGTCGAGGCCGACGATCTCGTTGTCGACCGCCGGGCTGTCACCGGCGAGGGTGACCTCGATCAGGCTGGCCCGACCGCCCTCGAACGAGAGCAGCCGCACCAGCGACCCGACGCTGACCGCCTCTTCCACCAGGGCGGTGAGCAGGTGGGGCGTCGACACGGCCACGTCCACCCCCCAGTTCTCGTTGAACATCCACTCGTTCTTCGGGTTGTTGACGCGGGCGACGACGCGGGGCACCGCGAACTCCTGCTTGGCCAGCAGGCTGGTGACCAGGTTGTCCTCGTCGTCACCGGTGACCGCGGCGACGACGTCGGCGTCGGCCAGCCCGATCGTGCGCAGGCTGGTGACCTCGCAGGCGTCGGCCACGTGCCACGTGGCGCCCGCCGGCTCGCCCACCGCCAGCATGCGGGAGACGCGGTCCTCGTCCTGCTCGATGATGTGGACCTCGTGGCCGGCGTCCTGCAGCTCGCCGGCGATGAACGCGCCGACGGCCCCGCCACCGGCGATGACGACCTTCATCGGTGGACCTCCACCCCGGCCCCGAGGTGGCGGTCGATCTCGTCGGTGTGGCCGACCGCGACGGCCAGGTACACGACGTCACCATCCTGGGTGACCAGGTCGGGTGTGGCGATCTGGGCCACGCCCATGCGGCTGACCGCGACGGTGCGGGCCACCCCCGGGATGTCGATCTCGCTGAGCAGACGACCGGCCCAGCTGGGGGCCACCGGGCGCTCGATCATCGCCACCCGGGCGGTGGGGTCGACCCAGTCGTCGTCGGAGGCATCGGGGACGAGCTTGCGCAGCACACGGTCGATCGTCCACTGCACGGTGGCGATGGTGGTGATGCCGAGGCGCTCGTAGATGACCGCCCGGCGGGGGTCGTAGATGCGGGCCACGACACGCTCGACGCCGAAGGTCTCGCGCGCCACCCGGGCGGTGAGGATGTTCGAGTTGTCGCCGTTGGTCACGGCCGCGATGGCGGCCGCCTCGTGGATGCCGGCCTGCTCGAGCCGGTCCCGGTCGAAGCCGACGCCGACGACCTGCTGGCCACCGAAGCCCTCGTGGAGGCGGCGGAACGCCACCGGGTCCTTGTCGACGACGGCCACGGAATGGCCCTTGTCCTCGATGATCCGGGCGAGCCCCGAGCCGACGCGCCCGCAGCCCACGATGACCACATGCATGAGCGGCGACGCTAGTGCACCCCGCGGGCGGCTCTGGAAACCCAGGTCCGCAGCCCGGACGACCGCCGGCACGAACCGTGGCGGGGTCACCCCGAGGTGGGCCTTGACACGCCCCCTGATGAGTAAGGCATGCTTACCGGGTCATGAAGGGCATCGTTGTCGACATCGCAGAGGTGGTTCCAGCACCTGGACACAGGGGCGGCTGCCGCGGCGTGGACGGGTTCCCTGCATGATCATCTGCCACTGTGAGGTCGTCAGCGACCGCCACATCCGAGACGCCATCACGTGCGGGGCATCGACCGTCGACGAGGTCGGTGACCGGTGCGGCGCTGGCTCGCGCTGTGGTTCCTGCCGGTCTACCATCGGGACGCTCCTCGTCGCACTCGCGGCGCGCGAGCCGGTAGAGCCGGCAGCCTGATCGCCCTCCCCCGGGCCCGGCGGTCGGTGTCGACGCGACCCGGAGGTCCCGAACGGTGCAAGGCAGACCCGAGATCATCGAGTTGCTCAACGAGGTCCTGACCGCCGAGCTCACGGCCGTCAACCAGTACTTCGGGCACGCCAAGATGCAGAAGAACTGGGGCTTCGAGCGGCTCGCCGACCACTCGTACCACGAGTCGATCGACGAGATGAAGCACGCCGACTCGCTGATCGAGCGCATCCTGTACCTCGAGGGCCTCCCCAACCTGCAGCGGCTCGGGTCGGTGCGCCTCGGCGAAGACCCGATCGAGCAGCTGCGCCTCGACCTCGAGACCGAGCGCGAGGCCGTCGAGAGGTTCAACCGGGGCATCGCCCTGAGCGTCGAGCTGGGCGACAACGGCACCCGCGAGCTGCTCGCCGGCATGCTGACGTCCGAGGAGGAGCACGTCGACTGGCTCGAGACCCAGCTCGACGCCGTCGCCCGTCTCGGCGAGCAGCTCTACCTCAGCGAGCAGCTCAACGACTGACGCCGCCGCGGCGACCTGGGTGTCGAGGCCGCCGGCGTGACATCGTGGCGGTCGCGTGTTCGTCGCCGATCCCGACGCTGATCTCGAATACTCGCTCGCCGAGTGGCGGCGGTGGCGGAAGCGCCGCCGTCTCGACGACGTCGACTGGATCGACGCCCTCTACCGTGCCGAGCTGACCGGCCTGGTCTGCGCCTTCGCGTTCTACGGTCTCGCCGGCATCATCGGCGACGGGGCGCTCAGCGCGAGCCAGATGGCCACCGTCACCGCGGACGGTGACGCGTGGCTCGGCCTCGCCACGGCGGTGGCGGTCGCCGTCGGGCTGCGATCGGGGTGCCGCGGTGGACCGCTCGTGCTGGAGCAGGCAGACGTCCGACACGTGCTCCTGGCGCCCCTCGATCGGGGGCGGGCCCTCCGGGGGCCGGTCCTGCGCCAGCTCCGGTTCCTGGTCTTCGCGACCACCGCCGCCGGCCTGGCCGCGGGCTTCCTGGCCGCCCACCGGCTGTCGGGCTCGACCGCGGCCTGGGTGGCGAGCGCCGCCGCCTACGCGGTGGCGACCGCGATCCTCGCGTTCGGCGCCGCCCTCCTGGCGTCGTCGTGGCACGTGCCGTCGTGGATCGGGACCGGGCTCGGAGTGGTGCTCGTGGCCGCGAGCGCCGGCGACGTGATCGGAGCGCTCCCGACGTCGCCCACGGTGCCGTGGGGGCGCATCGGCATGTGGCCCGTGCAGCCCGTGTGGCCCGGCGTGGCGGCGATCGTGGTGTCCCTCGGCGTGCTCGCGCTGGGGCTCGCCCGGGTGGGCCGGGTCTCGATCGAGTCGGCCGAGCGGCGCTCGACGCTCGTCGGCCAGTTGCGGTTCGCAGCCACGCTCCAGGACGTGCGCACGGTGGTCGTGCTGCGCCGCCAGCTCGCCCTCGAGCTGCCGAGGGTGCGGCCGTGGGTCGTCGTCCGGGTGGCAGGCACCGAGCGGCTGCCCGTGTGGTGGCGGGGCGTGCGCGGGGTGCTCCGGTGGCCCGCGGCCCGGGTCGGGCGACTGGTGCTGCTCGCCGTCGTCGCGGGCCTGGCCCTCCGCGGCGTGTGGGCGGGCACGACGCCGCTGCTCGGCCTGGCCGCGGCTGCGCTGCTCCTCGCCGGCATCGACGCCGCGGAGGCGATGTCGCAAGAGCTCGACCACCCGAGCCTGAGCGGGTCGACCCCGGTCGATCCCGGTGCCCTCCGCGTGCGCCACCTCGCGGTGGCGGGCGCGGTGATGACGGTCGTCGCGGTCGTCGGGGTCGCGGCGGCGCTGCTGGTCGACCCCGGGGGTGGTGGGTGGGCGGTGGCGCTGATCTGCGCCGTCCCCGCCGCGATGGGCGGGGTCGCAGGGGCGGCGGCCAGCCTGGTCGCCGTGCCCGATCCGCTCGAGGCGCTGCTGATGCCGCCCGAGGTGACGGGCGCCGTCCAGGCCTTTCGGGTCGTGCGTCCCCTCTTCCTGGCCATCGGGGGGACGCTGCCCGTGTTGGCGGCTCGGGCCGCCACGAACTCCGGCGCATCGCCGGTGGCCGGCGCCGCCGCGGCGGCCGCCGGGGTCACGCTCGGGTTCATCCTGGTGGTCGGGTGGTTGTGGAAGCGTGACACGCTGCAGGCCGCGCTCCAGGCCAACGTCGCCCGATCCCGAGGAGCCACGTCGTGACGCCCGCCCCCCGCCGCTCCCGATCCGCCCCGCCCGTGCTCACCGCCCGGGCCGCCACCAAGGCGTATGCCGACCTGGTGGCGCTGGAGCCCCTCACGCTGACCATCCCCGCCGGTCAGCGCGTGGCGCTCGATCGGCCACAACGGGTCGGGCAAGTCGACCTTCCTGCGCCTCGCCGCGGGGATGCTCGACCTGTCGAGCGGGGAGATCGAGGTGAACGGCGCCCCTGTCGGCTCACCCGAGGCGCGGGCCGCCACCTCGTTCATCCCCGACAACCCCGTGCTCTACGACGACCTGAGCGTGCGTGAGCACCTCGCCTACATCGCCAGCCTGCACGGCGTCGACGCGTCGGAGGAGGAGTTCGAGCGCCTCGTCGAGGTCGTCGGCCTGGCGCACCGCGCCGACGACCTGCCGGCCCGGTTCAGCCGCGGACTGCGGCAGAAGGCCGCGATCGCGGTCGGGCTGGTGCGACCGTTCTCGTTGCTGCTCGTGGACGAGCCCTTCGTCGGCCTCGACGTGCCCGGCCGCGACGCCCTGCTCGCCCTCCTCGACGAGGCCCACGCGATGGGCGCCGCGATCGTGGTCGCCACGCACGAGCCCGGCTACGTCGAGCGGGTCGACCGGTGCATCGCCCTGCGCGACGGCGATCTCGTCCACGACGGGCCCGCGACGCCCGCCGACATGGTGCGCCTGGTGGGCGCAGGCGACGCGGTGGGCGGGGGCCCGGGCTGAGGCGGCGGCCGCGTGCCGCCCGGCGTCACCAGCCCGTCGAGGACGGCGGCTCGTCGGTCGGACGGGGCTGCGGCGGCGCACCGGTGCCGCCGCGCGCCGGCGCCGAGGTCGACTGCTGCGCCAGCAGATCACGGATCTGGGTGAGCAGCGCGGCCTCGTCGGACAGCTCCTCGAGAGGGGGCTCCGCACCACGGCGGCGGCGCTCCTGCATCATGTTCAGGGGCTTGACCACGAGGAAGAACACCACTGCCGACACCGACAGGAAGTAGATCAGCGCGTTGATGACGATGCCGTAGCTGAAGACGCTGTCGTTGACCGTGAAGGTCATCTGGCGGAAGTCCTTGCCGCCGATCATCCCGATCAGCGGCGTGATCAGGCCCTCGACGACCGAGGTCACGATGGCCGTGAAGGCCGAGCCGATCACGACCGCGACGGCCAGGTCGACGACGTTCCCTCGGGAGATGAACTCCTTGAACTCCTTGAACACATCGGCCACAGGCCAGACCTCCGGTGTCGCGTCGCTTCACGGCTCCCCGGGCGCGTACCGTACCGAAACCCTCGGGAGGAGCAACGAGCCATGGACGTAGCCATCACCGGGGCCAGCGGCCTCATCGGCTCGGCGCTCGCCGCCAACCTACGGGCCGGCGGCGACCGCGTGCGCCCTCTCGTGCGCGGGACCAGCGACGATCCCGACGCCGTCCGCTGGGATCCGGCGGCCGGCACGATCGACGCCGACGGCCTCGAGGGGGTCGACGTCGTCGTGCACCTGGCGGGTGCGGGCATCGGCGACAAGCGGCTGACGGCCGCACGACGGCAGGTGGTGCTCGAGAGCCGCACGCACGGCACCGCACTGATCGCCCGCACGCTGGCCGCGATGGACACGCCGCCCCGGGTGCTCGTGTCGGCCTCGGCCGTCGGCTTCTACGGAAGCCGGGGCGACGAGGTCCTGACCGAGCAGAGCCCGGCGGGCGACGACTTCGTCGCCGCGCTGGTCGACGCCTGGGAGGCCGCGGCGCGGCCGGCGGTCGACGCGGGCATCCGCACCGTGTTCCTGCGAACGGCGCCGGTGCTGTCGGCGAAGGGCGGCATCCTGCCCCGCATGGCGCTGCCGTTCCGGCTCTTCGTGGGGGGCCGCATCGGGTCGGGCCGGCAGTGGATGAGCTGGGTGTCGCTGGACGACGTCGTCGGCATCGTGCGCTTCGTGATCGACCGCGACGACATCCGGGGCCCGGTCAACGTCGTCGCCCCCGAGCCGGTGACGAACGCCGACATGACCGCCGCCCTGGGCCGCGCCCTGCACCGCCCCACGCTGCTCCCCGTCCCTCCGGCCGCGCTGCGGCTCGTGCTGGGCGACGGTCGCACCGACTCGCTGCTGCTCGCCAGCCAGCGCGTCGAGCCCGACGGCGCTGGTCGAGGCCGGGTACACCTTCGTCCACCCGCGGCTCGACGCCGCCCTCGCCTCCGCCTTCGGCGGTGCGGCATGACGAACGCGGCAGACGGGCCCGCCACGCCCGACACGGCGTCCGGCCGCCCCGGGGTGGCCGCCTTCGACTTCGACGGCACGCTCGCCCGCCGCGACACCCTGGTGCCGTTCCTGCGCCACGCGTGCGGGACGCCGCGGGTGGTCGCCGCCACGGCCCGCGCCGCGCTGCGGGCGCGTGACCGCGACACGCTCAAGGTCACGGCCGTCGGCCACCTGTTCCGCGGTCGCCAGGCCGCCGAGCTCGAGGAGCTGGGCCGGGCCTACGTGCCGACGCTGGTCGACCTGCTCCGGCCCGAGCTGGTCGACCGCGTGCGCTGGCACCGCACCCAGGGGCACGCGGTCGTGATCGTCTCGGCCTCTCTGGGCGCCTACCTCCGTCCCCTCGCCGCCCGCCTCGAGCTCGACGCCGCCCTGGCCGTCGAGCTGGTGGTCGACGCCGACGGCGCGCTGACCGGCGCCGTGGTCGGCGACCTCAACACGCGTGGCCCCGAGAAGGTGGCCCGGCTGCGGGCCTGGACGGGCCAGCGGTTCGGCGTCGACGCGCCGTTCGAGCTCTGGGCGTACGGCGATTCGTCGGGCGACGAGGAGCTGCTCGCGCTCGCCGACCACCCGACGTGGGTGGGCCGGCGGTCGGGCGGCACCGCCTGATCAGGCGAAGCCGCTGCGCACCGCGGCCGACGGCCGTCGGCCGATGGCCATGGCCACCGGCACGCCGCCGATGGCGAGCATGCCGAGCGTGACCCGGGCGATCGTGCCCAGGATGCCGGGGCCGGTGTCGCTCCCGGCCGCGCCGGTGGCGGCGTCGGAGGCGGCGCCCGTGGGGCCGCCGTCGGTCCCCGTCCCGTCGGTGACACCGTGGGCCATCGCCGTGGTCCGGTACAGGAGCGCGGCATCGGCCGGCGCCGACGGCCCGGCCAGCCCGTCGAGCGCCGGGGCGCCACCGCTCGGCGCCGAGGGGCCCGTCGCACCTGCGCCACCACCGGTGCCCGTCGCCAGGCCGCCCGGCCCCTCGACGGTGATGTGGGTCGTCACGAACAGCGGGCGCCGGTCGGCGCCGAGGCAGGCGCCCGACACGAGGTGGCGACCGGGCCGGATCGACGTGGGGATCGTGACCCTGGCGACGGCGGCGCCGCGGGCGTCGACCTTGGGGGTGGCGACGAGCGAGAGGTCGATGCCGATGAGGGCGAACGTGCCGGGCCGGCAGGTGGTGAGGGTGACGGTCACGGCCTGCCCGGGGATCGGGGTGGGGTCGTCGACCGTGATGGCGTTGGGAGCGGGCGGGTAGGTCTGGGCGCCTGCGGCCCCTGCGCACGCGACGGACACTGCCAGCGCAGCGGCACCTGCGCCCAATGCGGCAACGACACGCATGGTCATCTCACTCCCCCTCGTGGCGCCGCCCCCGGCTCGGCGCTCGGCGTGCCCCGAGGGGCACGCCGTTGGTCTACCACACGGACGGTTGTTGACGCCTGGTCAACACGGGGTCGGAATTCAGCCCCGGGGCGCCGACACGGACACGCGTCGGGCGCGGTCGAGGGTGCCGCTCCAGGTGGCCACGTTTCCGTCGACCTCGGCGTCGCGGCTGACGGCGGGCGCACCGGCCACCTCGACGCGGACGGATGCCTCGTCGGGCGTGGCGAACGGCTGCACGGGCAGGTCGAGCAGGTAGCGGCGGCCCTCGATGGCCCCGGAGAGGTCGACCTCGAGGTCGACCGTGCCGCCTGGCGGGATGTCCACGAAGGTCGAGTACACGTTGCGGCCCGCTTCCACCTCGGCCTGGAGCGCGGCGGGTTGGCCGCCGATGCGCGCGGCCTCGAGCGCGAACGGGCTGTAGATGGACACGAACGACCGGTTCGTGCCGCGTGGCAGGTTGACGGCGTTGCCCATCATGTAGTCGGGGTACGGCTCGGCGGGGGTCTGGTTCTCGAGCGTCAGCCTGAGGGTGCTCTGCACCTGCCCGGTCTGGGGGTCCCACTGGACCGTGTACTGCTCGCGGCGCTGCAGGAACAGGTCGACCTTGTTGCCGCCGGCGTTGGAGGTCGTGACCATCAACCCGTCGCCGTTCTCGGCGACCGGCGGGACGATGCCGGTCACCCCCATCTGGGCCGTCACGATCGCAGCCGAGGCATCGAGCGGCATGAACATGATGTGACCGCCGTCGACGACCGGGTCGAGCACTCGGCTGAGGTCACGGGGCCCGGCGAGGTCGGAGGTCGTCAGCGCTCCGAACGACGTCCGGGCGACGTGGTCGAGCACGTCGAGCCGCTCGTCGTTGTCGTCCTGGTACTCGATGTACTGGCCGCTGAGCAGGAAGTCCTCGACGTTGTCGGCCGTCAGTGGCTCGGCGCGACCGGGGACCGAGACCTCGCCCGTCAGCCCCACCACGGCGGCGAGGCCGGCGGGATCGACGCTGATGACCCCGTTGACGGGCTGGCCGCCCGACTGTCCGTACAGCTCGTTCGCCGCCACGGCGAACGACGGGAAGTCGGGCGTCATGGTGAGATTGCGCCACGTGTTGGCGACATCGAAGCGCGAGTAGCGCATCACGAGGTCGGGGGGTTGGGTCAGCGTGCGGTTCTCCCCGGCGGCCTCGAGGTCGGCGACGCGGCCGAAGACGGGCATCGACAGCTGCCCGTTGTCGACGACGAGCTCTGCGTAGTTGCCGGGGAACCCGATGCGACCGCGCGCCTCGACCGGCGTGGTGAAGAAGACGAGGTAGCGCTGCGGGCCCTCCGCGCCGAGGAGCTTCGGCGCCACCGAGACCACCTGGAGCGCCGTCTCGGCGTCGGGGACGGCGCCGTCGACCTGCTCCTCCATCCGGTCGACGCGCGACGTCACGAGGTTGAGGAGCCACGGCGACTGCACGTCGACGACCTCGGCCTGCATGGACGCGAGCGCGTCGCGGACACGTCGCAGCGGCCGTTCCATGTCGGCCACGGCCTGGGGGTTGAGGCGTCCGTCGGTGAACTGGAGGGCGTCGACGTCGGCCACCGATGCCGCCAGCGAGGTCACCTCGGCCACGTCGCCGGCCTGCGCCGCCAGGCTGCCGACGGCTCCGAGGTTCGGGCCCAGGATGGGCAGCGATCGCGCCGGCGACACGAACCAGCTCGTCAGCGTGTCCTCGGCCGAGGTGAGCGAGCGGGCGGCCGCATCCAGCTCCGCGGCCGCCAGGTCGTCGTCGATGTCGCGGGCCGCCGAGATGCCACCGTCGATGCCGCGGATGCCGTCGGCCAGGTCCTTCTGCACCGACAACAGGCCGATGGCGGCTCCGGCGGCCATGACCCCGATCACACTGCCGGCCACCAGGGCGATGCGCCGGGCCCGCCGCCGCACCCGGCGGCCGGCGTGCTGGTAGCCCGAGGCCATGGCCGGCACGATGGCGGCGAACGTGATGATCGCCGTGAGGCCGTGGAACCCCAGCGGGCCGGCCCGCAGCAGCGCGATGCCGCCGAGCCCCGACACGAGAGCGCCGCGGGCCCGGCTGCGCGTGTTGCGGACCACCGAGACGAGGGCGATTGCGATGGCGACACCGGCGCACGCCATGGCCACGCCGTCACCGGCCAGGAGGGCCCCGGCCCCCGCGGGCAGGAACCAGGTCCACCGCCGCGCGGTCGCCCCGAGGGACGCGAGAGCGGCGACGAGCGCGGCGCTCCAGACCATGTCCGACGTGTCGAGGCCCGTGGGCTGCGCGTGGGTCAGGACGGCCGCGGCGACGCTGGTGCCCGCCACGGCGACGCCGTAGGCAATGGTGCGCGAACGGCGTGTGGCGAAGATGTCGGACCGGCGGAGGGCGATGGACATGAAGCGCGACAATCTATGCGACGGCCTCCGTGCGTGGGCCATCCGCGCCGTGCGAGAAAGGTGCCGCAACGGGCTCAATAGGCGCCGGCGGCGCGCACCACCGCGGAGAACGTCTTGGCCATGATCGTGACGTCCATCGTCGGGGACCAGTGGTGCACGTAGTAGAGGTCGAGCCGCACCGCCTCGTCCCACGGGAGGTCGGACCGGCCGCTCACCTGCCACAGGCCCGTGATCCCCGGCTTCACGAGCAGGCGGCGGCTCACGTGGTGCTCGTAGCGCTCGACCTCGGCAGGCAGCGGTGGCCGCGGGCCGACCATCGACATCTCGCCGCGCAGCACGTTCAGGATCTGCGGCAGCTCGTCGATCGAGTAGCGGCGCAGGAACCGCCCCGTGCGGGTGACCCGCGGGTCGACCCGCATCTTGAACAGCAGGCCGTCGGCCTCGTTGCGATGCTCGAGCTCGGCCAGCAGCCGGTCGGCGTCGACGACCATCGTGCGGAACTTCACCATGCTGAACCGGCGGCCGTCGCGGCCCACGCGCGTCTGGGTGAAGAACACCGGGCCGGGGCTGTCGAGCCGGACGGCCAGGGCGATCACGAGGAACACCGGGGCGAGGACCAGCAGCGCCAGCGCGGCGCCGAGGCGGTCGAACACCTCCTTCGCGGCGCGCTGCGGACCGGTGAGGGTGGGCTCGGCCACGTGCAGCAGCGGCAGGCCCGCGACGTCGCGCACGACCGTGCGGGGCCCGGCGACGTCGGCGATCGCCGGCGCCACCAGCACGGTGACGTCGCTCCCCGCCAGCTCGCCGACGAGCGCGGTGAGCTCACCCGGCCGTGACTCGGTGGTGACCGCCACCGCGTCGGCGCCGCTGGCGGCCACGGCGCCGGCGACGTCGCCGGGCGTCCCGACCACCGGGACCGATGCCGAACCGATCCCGAGCTCGGGGCGCTCGGTCGCCACGCACACGCCGACGACCAGGAACCCCGACCACTCGGACCGGACGAGGTGCTGACCGACCTCGACCACCGAGCGCGGAGTGCCGACCAGGAGCAGCCGGTGGACGTAGCGGCCGTGGCGCCGCTGGCTGTGCAGCCACTGCCGCAGCACGAACCGCGTGAGCAGGGTGAGCACGAGGGCGACCGGGATGAGCACGCCGACGTAGCCGCGGGCGAGCACCAGGCGGCCGAGGAAGTGGGCCAGCGCGATGACCGCGAGGAAGTGCACGCCGCCGTTGAGGACGCGGCGGTACTCGTCGGAGCCGAGGCCGAGGATCAGCCGGTCGTAGCAACCGGCGAGCGCCAGGACCGCCAGCCACACGGGCACCGCGAACACCGCCACCAGCACGTACGGGACGTTGGGCCCGGGCAGCAGCGCGGCGGACACGCCGAAGCGCAGGAGGTGGGCGATCACGAGGGAGACGGTGATGGCGGCGGCGTCGGCCGCCACGTAGGTGGCCCGCGACGGCACCTGGCCGTCGCCGCCCGCCGCCCCGCCGCCCCACGGTGTCGGACGCGCTGCGGTGGTGATCGCCGCCGGATCGGGCGCAGCATGCGCCCGCCGGGTCTCGGCTACCCCCATCCCAGACACGCGGCCGCGAGCATAGACCCACCTGGGTGTCCCGGCCCCGGGCGTGACGGGCCACGCCCGTCACGCCGGGCCGGGGCGCGGGATCACTTGGGCTGCATGCGGACGCCACCGTCCACGCGGATGACCTCGGCGTTCATGTAGCTGTTGCCGAGCAGCTCGATGGCCATCCCGGCGAACTCGTCGGCGGTGCCGAGGCGCTTGGGGAACAGCACGTCGCGCTTGAGCTTCTCCTTGAACGCCTCGCTGCCCTCGCCCTGGCCGTAGATCGGGGTGTCGATGAGGCCGGGGGCGATGCAGTTGACCCGCACGCCGACGGCCGAGAGGTCGCGAGCGACCGGGAGGGTCATGCCGACCACGCCGCCCTTGGACGCCGAGTAGCTGGCCTGCCCGATCTGACCGTCGAAGGCCGCGACCGAGGCGACGGTGACGACGGCGCCCCGCTCGCCGTCGGCCAGCGGCTCGGTCTGCGACATGGCGGTGGCGGCGATCCTGATGAAGTCGAACGTGCCGATCAGGTTGATGCCGACGACGGTCTTGAAGACGTCGAGGTTGTGGGCCGACTCGTACTGGCCGTCCTTGCCGATGGTGCGGGTGGCCCAGCCGACGCCGGCGGCGGTCACGAGTGCCCGCAGAGGGCCCAGCTCCTTGGCCGCATCGACGGCTGCGATCACGTGATCGGTGTTCGTGACGTCGGTCGGGACGAACAGCCCGCCGATCTCCTTGGCGAGCGCCTCGCCCTTGTCGGCCTGGCGGTCGAGGTCGGCGAGGACGACCTTGGCGCCGCGGCCCGCGAGGGCCTGGGCGGTGGCGGCGCCGAGGCCCGAGGCGCCGCCCGTGACGATGGCAGAGATCCCGTTGAGGTCCATCACCGGACTGTATTGACTCACCGGTCAAGCGGTCGAACCCTGCGCCGGCCAGGCCGCGGCGGGGCGGTTCGCGCCCGTCCCGTGCCCTCAGGTGACGCCGTCGCGATCGCGCACGTCGTGGTACACGGCCCGCAGTGCGGTGCGGTCGACGCGGGTATCAGGCTCCACCAGCTCGTCAGCGCGCGGCCGCCAGGCCGCGGAGACGTCCATCGGCTCGGCGCCCGCCAGGGTCGCGGCCGCTTGCACGGCAGCGCCCCGCGCCACCATCTCGGCCGCGGTGTGCACCTCGACCGGGCGACCGCTGAGATCAGCCAGAACGTGGCGAACGGCGCGCGACCGGGCACCGCCGCCGGTCAGGACCAGCCGGTGATCAGTCGTGACGCCCTGGGCGTCGAGTGCCTCGAGCCCGTCGAGGAGGCCGTGGACGACGCCTTCGACCGCGGCCCGGGCCAGGTCGGCCCGGTCGTGGAGCGTACGCAGACCGGTGAGCGTGCCCGTGGCGTCTGGGCGGTTGGGCGTGCGCTCGCCATCGAGGTACGGAAGCAGGGTCAG
>CAWJFG010000028.1:0-21437 GCA_963842015.1 uncultured Acidimicrobiales bacterium
CTGGTCAGCCGGAGGGGCAGCGGTCGACGTGGAGGTAGCGCTGGCACTCGTCGGTGGTGAGGCCGCGGGTCAGGCTGTCGTGGGCGATGTCCTCGATGTCGTCGAGGCGCAGGGCCCAGACGTGGACGAATGCGTCGGCGGCCGGCGGGCACGAGCTGCGACCTGTTGTTGCGGAACTCGATGCGTCCACCTCCACCGACGTGACCCCGCAGGCTGACGAGGTCGCGCCCGTTGCGCGCGGTCCACAGGCGGACCGACCCGTCGCTCCCGCCGACCGCCACCCTCTCCCCGTCGGCACTGAAATCGACGGCGTTCGTGTTGCCGGTCTGCCCAGTCAGCACGGTGACGCCTCGGCCGCGGGTGACGTCGAGGATGGCGATCTGCTCGCCGTCGACCACCGACGCGGCCAGTGCACCGTCGTCGCTCAGCCAGACCGCGTCAAGCGTCCGGCGTGCGGCCAAGGCGGTCGACGATCTCCCCCGTCCGCCACTCCCAGGTGTGGATGGCGTGCTCGACGTCGTTGCTGGACATGGGGTACCGCTCGCCGACGATGCGGTCGCCGTCGAGGGTGAAGGCGATGTTCCCGATCCCGACGTCCTGGGCGTCCCACACCTCGCCCACCACGTCCCCGGTCCGGTCGAACACGGTGACGTGACCGTGGTCCCCGGGATGAACGTTTTCGCTGACCGCCAGACGGGCGCCATCAGGGCTCCAGGCAAGGTCGAATGCACTGCCCTCGAGCTCGCTGCGGAACAGCTCCTGGCCTGTGGCCGAATCCCACGCCACGACCTCGTTCGTGGTGGACCCTGGTACCTCGCGGAGCGCCGCGACGCCCTCGCCCGATGGGTCAGCGGCGACCTTGAAGACCACCGGGCCGCTGGCGAGCCCGACCAGCAGGCGCCTCGCGTTCGCGGCGTCGGGCGGCAGATCGCCGCCGAGCGCCCCGACCACCTGCGGGCGCTCCGTGTCCCACAGCGTCACGGTGTTTCCGGCGCTGGCCGCGGCCACGAGCTGCCTCTCGCCTAGGAATGCCGCGGGCGCCCCGCTGGGTACGCCCTCGCGGGCAGGGTCGCGACCCTCGGCGCCCAGCGGTGACGGCCAGGTCCCAGACGTGTGCGTTCGTAACCCCGCCGTCGCCGGTCAGCAGGCGGGTCCCGTCCGGCGAGAAGGCCACGCCCCCGACCCCGGACCGCATGTCATGCGCCGTGAGCGAGAAGGCTTGGAGGAGCCTGCCGTCGAGCAGGTATCCAGACGTGGAGCCGTCCCGTCCCCGCCGGCCGTGGCCGAGGACTACCGAATCGGGGCTCCAGTCGAGATCAGCTAACGCCGGCCGGGTGCCCGTGCAGAGTGACCTGCCGGAGGCCGGTGGCGGCGTCCCAGACGGTCGCTCCGCCTCCCCCGGAGGCGGCGATCGACGCCCCGTCCGGGCTCCAGGCGACGTTGCTGATCCCTCCGCGGCGCGTGAGTCTAAGACTCCCCCACCAGTCGCGACGTCGATGACCTGGGCAGGGTCCGCGGGGTCCATGGGAGCGATCCGACGGCGATCCGCGACTTCGTCGGGGCTGAGGGTGGGTCGTTGTCGGTTGGGCCACTGTCCCGATCTCGCGGGGACGACGCGGCCCGTCTCGAACCTCGGCGAGGCGCGTTCGACGCCCTCGTCCCGCCACCGGCCGCCAACAGGCGCCCGTCGGCGCTGAAACGACTGAACCCACACTTCGCCTCGGCCCTCGATGGCGTGGACCTGTTGGCCCGTCGCCGGGTTCACCAGGCGGGCCGCGCCGTCATCGCCCGTCGTGAGCAGCAGGTCGCCGTCGGGGCCGTAGGCGCCCTCGTTGACGTCGGGGTCGTGGCCGGGGAAGCGGCGGACCGACTCCCCCGTCGTCGCGTCGTGGATGTCGATCTCGCCGCTGTCCTCGGGCCCCTCGGTGACGAACGTGTCGCCCTTCGGGCTCCAGTCGACCGCGCCGCCGAGCCCCGGGACCCGTAGGAGGGTGCGTGACCTGTTGACGGCGCTGTGCAACGCCTCCTCGGCTTCGGGAAGGGCGCTGCCCCCCGGGCCCTCGTCCGTCCGCGACCGTTCGACCGCCTCCAACGCCAGCAGCACGCTGCGCTCAGGGTCGACGTCGAGGTTGGCGTTCGCGGCCGCGGCCAGCTCGCGGGCCTCGGCCAGGCGGCCCCTGTCGCTGGCGCGGTCGCGCTGTCCCGCCGCCAGCGCGCCGGCGGCGAGGGAGACGACCAGCGCGACCGCCACGGCGGCGAGGAGGGCCCGGAGGCGACGGACCCGAACCGCCTCGCGGTGGCGCTCGGCGTCGCGTGCGCCCCGGCTCGCGTCGAGAAACGTCCGGTCGATGGGGCTGAGCTCGTCCCCGTGGTTCGTGGCCCAGTCGTGGGCCGCGTCCAGGCGTGCGCCGCGGTAGAGCTCGGAAGGATCGCGACCTGCGGTCTCCCACGAGTGGGCGGCGTCGTCCAGCCGGCGGCGCAACCGGCGGCCCTGGACGTCCTCGTCGAGCCAGGTGCGCAGGCGGGGCCACTCGCGGAGGAGCGCCTCGTGGGCGACCTCGACGGCATCGCTGTCGATGGTGAGCAGCCGGCGGTTCCGCGAGGGACTCCAGGGCGGTGTGGGCGTCGGCGTCGCCCTCGTGTGCGGCCTCGCTCACAGGGAGGCGGCGGCGCAGGCTCAGGTCGCCGTCGTCGCCGGCGTCGCACAGCCGGACCATCAGCCGGCGCGCCGCGTCCCGGGGACCGGGCGGCAACGTGGCGTAGGCGTCCTCGGCCATCCGGGCGAGCGCCCCGTTCACGCCACCAGCGGCGCGGTAACCGGCCAAGGTGAGGGTGCCGGCCTCGCGGCGTTCCCAGGTCTCGGCCAGCGCGGTGGACAGCAGCGGGAGGGTCCCCGCACGGCCGGCGACGTCGCCCACGATGACTTCGACGAGCCCGGGCTCGATCTCGAGACCGGCCCGTTGCGCAGGGAGTGCGACGGTGCGGCGCAGCTCGCCGTCGCGCATCGGCCCGACCAGGATGTCGCTGCCCGCCAGCCGGTCGGCCAGGGCAGGGAAGGTGGCGGCGTGGCCGAGATGGTCGGCGCGGACGGCCAGCACCACCGCCGTGTCGTCGCGGTCTGCGAGCTCCGTCAACCGACCGATGAAGGCGTCTTGTTCCTGGTGGTCGGCGCCCGCGCTGAACGTCTCCTCGAACTGGTCGACGAACACGACACGCCGCTCGCCCGCCCGGGGGCCGTCTCGGAGAGCGTGGGCGAGCTCCCGGCCGGGGTGTCTTCCCGGGCAGAGGATGGTGGCATGGCACCGGTCTCCGCCCGGCAACATCCCGGCGATCAGCACAGGGAGGAGTCCCGCCCGGACCAGCGACGATTTCCCGCTGCCAGAGGGGCCGACGATGGCGAGGAACGACGACTCGGCGAGCCGGGCGATCAGCTCGGCGACGAGGCGTTCGCGGCCGAAGAAGTTCGATGCATCGGCCTGCTCGAAGCGGGCCAGGCCTTTGTAGGGGCAGCCACCGAGGGCGGCGATCCTGCTCGCGTCGAGTTGAGCCTCACGCCCGGCGAGATGGGCTCGACGCTGCTCGAGCAGCCGCTGGATGCCCTCGACCCCGTCGGCGATCTCGCCCCGTGACGCGACGAGCCGGCGGCGAGTCGCGGCGAGACGGCCTCCGGCGTCGGCCATGCGGCGGCTGGCTCGCTCCCGCGCCCATTCGCTGGCCTGCTCGTGGACCAGGAGCGGAACGCCGCCGGTCAGCTCGCAGATCCTCTCGAGGTCCGGCGCCGGCCAGGGCTCTGTGGAGTAGAGATCGCAGATCTCCCCGACCGCGTCCTTCGACATGGGGCCGAGGGCGAGCTGGGAGGCGGCGCCACCCGGCGTGTCATCAGATCTCGTCGCCGGACCGGGATCGTTGCGGAACACGCCGATCACGAGCATGGGCGTCGCCCGGCACCAGCCGGCCAGATCGGCGACCACCTCCAGGGTCTCGGCGTCCGCCAGCTGCAGGTCGTCGAGCACGACGAGCACGGGACGGCTCTGGGACCAGGTCGGCAGGAAGCGTGCCACCGCCTCGGCGATGTCGACGGTCTCATCGGTGGCCCCGACGACGTGGGCCAGCGAGGTGCTGGCGCTCTGCAGGGCTTGGCCGAGCAGGGCACGGGCGCCCCGGTGGGCGTGGTCACAGCGGCCGTAGAGCACGGCCGCACCGTCGCCGTGGACCTTGCGTGCCAGCTCGGCTGCGAGCCGCGTCTTCCCGATGCCCTCGGGCCCCAGCACCGACACGAAACCGCCTCGCCCGTCGACCGCCTCCGCCCAGGCGTCCCCGAGCCACGCCAGTTCGGCCTCGCGGCCGACGAAGGCGGGACCCACCTCCATGAGCGCGCCCGGCAGCGCGCCGGGCACCGACACCGGGGCGGGCGAGAGCACGTCGAGTGATGGGTCCTGCGCGAGGACGGCCGCCTCGAGCCGACGCAGGTCCGGCCCGGGCTCGATGCCCAATTCGTCGGTGAGCAGGCGGCGTGCTCGCTGGTACGCCTCGAGGGCATCCCGCTGACGCCCAGCGCGGTACAGGGCCAGGATGAGATGGCCCCACAAGCGCTCACGGAACGGCTCCTCGCGCAGCAACGCCTCGAGCTCGCCGATCAGCTCTGCGGACTGACCGGCCGCCAGGTCTGCGTCCACCCGGTCCTCGACTGCGGCCAACCGCAGCTCCTCCAGGCGGCGCGCCGCCGCGGCGCAGACCTCGACCTCACGGAACTCGGCGAAGGCCTCGCCGCGCCACAACCCCAGCGCCTCGCGGAGCATCGAATCGCCCCCGGGCTCGAGCCCGTTCGCCCCCCTGCTGGCCAGCTCCTCGAACCGCATGGCGTCGAGGTGCCCCGGCGTGAGCCGCAGTTCGTACGTGTGGCCAACAGTCACCAGCAGCGTGCTCGACTCGCCATGCGGGCGACCCGGCTCCAGCGTTCGGCGCAGCCTCGCAACGTAGGAATGCACAGTGCGCTCTGCCGTGCGCGGCGGACGGTCGCCCCACACCGCATCGATCAGCGTGTCGACCGAGACCGGCGAGTTCACCCGCGCCAGCAGCACGGCCAGGACGAGACACTCCTTGGGTCCGCCGACCGCGACGACCCGATCACCGTCGTGGACCTCGAGCGGACCGAGAACCCGGAACGCCAGCCGGTTCACATCGGGCTCGTAGGGGAGCGGTTCCCAGTCGACCTCATGAGTCATGACCGGCGCCGGCAGCCCCTTCAGGTCCAACGGGGACGCCGGGCCGAAGGTGCAGCCCGAGCGGTTGGCCGACACGGCGCGGACAGCCCCCGAGCACAGGATCGTCCCGTCGTCGGCGGCGGCGCACAGTCGGGCGGCTTCGACGACCGCCGTGCCCTGCAGATCGCCGTTGTCGACGACCGCGTCACCCACGCTGATCCCGATGCGCACGGCGAGCGCCTCCCGCCCACCGACAGGTTCGCCGGCCGCGCGGTTGCGCGTCGTGACGGCCTGCTGGATCGCAACGGAGCACCGGAGCGCCGCGGCCGTGCTCGTGAACCCGGCCATGACGCCGTCCCCGGTCGACTTGGTCACGACGGCGCCGTGCGCGGTAAGCGCGGCACCCACGCAGCCGTCCAGATCGGCCCGGACGCCGTCGAAGGCATCCTCGCCCATCGCCACCCGCATGGCCGTCGAACCGACCTGATCGGTGAACAGAACCGACCAGGTCCCGACCGGGGTAGCCGCCGCCCGGCCGACCACCATGGGGAACAGCCTACGCCTGAGCCCTCGACCTGTCGTCCGGTTACCGCTCACCCCCGAACCGTCGAGCACACCGGTTGCAGATCAGTTGAGCCGCCCGCTTCAGGCGAGGAGGAGGCGGACACGTCGATCCGACCTGCTGTGTGACTTGAGGCACAGGCGAACCCCTTCCGAAGTAGAGGACGAAGCCGTCGGGCCGCTCCGGGGGACTCACGCCCCGAGGGCCGTTCTCAGCGCCGTACCGGGCGGACATCACGTCACCTGGAACTCATCGACCATGCCGTGCGTGAAGTGCGGGGGCCCGTCCTCACCGCCGCCGACGGGGATGAAGCAGGCGACCACATAGCGGCCCGGCTCCAGCTCGGGGAAGGTCACGCCCGACGCTCCGGGCTCGGCGACCGCGGCGCCGGCGAAGGTCAGGTTCTGCTGGATCTGGTCCTCCGGCGCGGCGAACAGCTCCTCGGGCGAGCCCGTCACGCCGTCGTTCACCCGGAACACGATCATCTCGTGCGGCTCGGCCCCGTCGTTGTTGAGGACCAGGCCCGTGACGCCGGCGGGAACGGTCTCGGGAAGGCCCTCGAACGCGTACTCGACGGCGCCGGCCTCGACGATCTCGTAGCCGCACTCGTTCACCACGTACTCGTCGATCGGCGAGATGTTCTCGCCGAACGCGGGGTCCTCGCTGGGGTCGGTCCCGGACTCCGCGGCGCTGGCGAGCGCGTCGGCCAGCCCGGCCGCGTTGGTGGCGACCGCGTCGGGCGCCGACGCCTCCATGTCCTCGAGCAGTGCCATGACCGCGTCGACGTCGGGCTGCTCGCTGCCGAACGCCCGCTCCAGGTCGATGCGTGCCTGGCAGAACGCCGCAGCGTCATCGCCGGTCGATCCAGTGTCCGTCTCGGTCGAGCCGGCGGCGGTGTCGCCCACCGCCGTGTCGTCATCGTCGTCGCCGCAGGCACCGGCGACGAGCGCCAGGACCGCCAGGACCGCCCACCCCGCGCGCTGCCGGTGGGGGAACCGACTGCGTTGCCTCGTCATCACGTTCGTCTCCTTGTCGCCGAGCGCGCGCCTCGCACGCTCCCGGCGCCATTGGGCGCAGGCCAGGTGTTCCGGGCCAATGGAGCGACCCAGCGGATCGACGGGGGTGCTGGCTTCCCGCCCGGCGGGGTGCACGCTCGCGTCGCTCGCGTCGGCACTGGTCGCCAGCCGTCGCGAGCGACCGGGGACCGGGGCTACTCCTCGGTGAGGACGCCGGACGGAGGTCGTCGACGGGCCCGGTGGGCGCTGGGCGCGGCGATGACGTTGGCCAAGAGGACCAGGCCGACGAGCGCCCCGGCGACGACGCCGATCGGCACCGTCACCGTGTCGACCGCACCGATGCGAGCGACGAAGGCTCGGTACACCACGCGCCCCGCCATGATCCCGACGGGGGTGCCGACGGCGACGACCAGCAGCGTGAACAGCGACGCCTGCCAGTGCACGACCCCGGTGACCCACCGGCTGTCCGCCCCCAGCGCCTGCAGGACGGCGATGTCGCGGCGCCGGCGCTGCAGCGAGAGGATCAGGTGGTGCGCCAGGTTCAGCAGCAGGAGGACCCCGAGGACGGCCGCGACCAGGTACGGGATCGAGCGGACACGGCCGACGTTGAGGATGACGCCCGGCCGGTCGAACCCCGGCCCCACCGCCATGCCGGTGGTCTCGGACAGCCGCTGCCGGGCCGCGTCGGGCGACGCCTCCGGACGCAGCCGGATCCCGGCCGCCGTCGGTCCGGCCGACGGGTCGATCCGGAGGAGGCCGTCGAGCGTGACCAGCCCGCCCTCGCCGACGCCGTCGCCGCCCTCGACCGCCGGGATGACCGCCACACCCGTGATCGTGAGCGTCCGGGCGCCCGCGGGCCCCACCACCGTGAGGTCGTCGCCGACCCCGACGCCCAGTCGGCGGGCGGCGACACGACCGATGGCCATCTCGTCCGCGCCGTCGGCCAGGCGGCCCTCGAAGACGTGCGGCGCCGTCGATCCGAGCACCGACAGCACGCCCGTGACGTCGAAGCCCTGCGCGCCCACCGTCGTGAGGACCGTGCCGAACAGCGACACCGCGGCGACGTCGGGATCCTCCTCGAGCGCGGCGCGGGCGTCCTCGGACAGCGGGCCGCCGCCCTGGCCGAGGGTCAGGTCGAAGTTCTGGCCCCACCGTGACGGCCGATCGACGAGCCCGGCGAGGCTGGCCCCGAAGGTCACGGCGCCGAACAGCACGGCGACGACGGCCGCCGCGCCCACCACCGCGGCCCTCGGCCTCGTGGAGTCGCGGGCCTGGCGGGTGAAGGCGAGACGGAGCGCGGTGGCCGCACGCCGTGGCGCCCTCTGGGCAAGGGCATCGATGACGGACGACTGCCTGGCACCGGACGGCTCCCTGCCGGAGACGACGATCGCCACGAACACCCATGCGAGGACGAGGACGGCGACGGCGAAGGCGCCGGCGAGCAGCGCCAGGGTCTCGAACCGGCGGCCGGGATCGGGCTCGACGTGGCGGACGAAGTCGGTGGGGAACAGGCCGGACGCGAGGTAGGCGAGACCGACGGCGGCCACGGCCCCGACCACCGTGGAAACGGCTGCACCGAGCAGCGGATCCCCCGCGACCTGGCCGCGGGTCATGCCCATCGAGCGCAGCACGAGGCGCTCGTCCTCCGACAGGCGTACCTGGCGGCTCAGGAGCTGCCCGACCACGACGATCGTGGCGACGGCGGCGATGCCGGCCAGGACCGCCAGGCCCTGGCCATAGGCGCTCACCGACGAGCGGACCACGCTGGGCACCCAGTCGCCCCGGTCGATGCCGAACTGGCTGGCGTCCGGCAGCTCGTCGAGCTGGGCGCGCAGGTCGTCGAGCGTCCTGCCGGGGGCGATCGACACGACGTTCTGCGTGGCCGCCACCCCTACGTCGCCGAGGTCGAGCACGCCCGCGGGAAAGGCGACCAAGGGGTAGCCGTCCTGCAGCTCGGAGGGTCCGTCGATGATCCCGACGAGCGTGCCCCGGAGCAGCCGCGTGGCCTGATCCGAGGCGTCGAAGCCGGACGCGTCGGCGGGGCCCTGGGGGATCACCCAGAGTTCGAACCGGTCGCCGAGCGACGCCCCCGTCGCCCGCACGAACGATCGGGTGCCGACGAATTCGTCCGCGGCGGCCGGATCGGGCTCGCGACCGTCGACGAGGGCCGTTCCGAACGCCGCGTGCGACCCGGCGAAGACGAGGGCACTCGACGCTTCCTCGAGGCCGGCGCCCTGCGGCACGACAGCACCGAAGACGAAGGTCGCCGCATGAACCTGGTCGACCGCGTCCAGGCCCTCGAGCTCGGACGTCCGTGGCCGCCCCTCGATCTGCTCCACCGAGGCATCGAAGCGCCCGTCACGAGACGCGCTGTACCGGTCGGGCGCGCTCAGCGTCCGAACTGCGCCGGCGACCAGCGTCAGGACGACCGCGAAGGTGATGGCGACGACGACCGCGAGGCCCGCGTACGCCCCGGCGAAGGAGCGAACGCGGCACCGCAACCGGTACAGGATGGCGCCCACGCCCTCATTGAAGCCCACGGACGACGCCGCGCCGAGGCTGCCACCACCCCCGACCACAGAGAGGCCACCTCCCCAGCTCGCCCGGCGTGCCGGCTGCCACCGAGCAGTTAGCCTGCCGGCCGTGCCGATCCGAGTCGTGCTGGCCGAGGACAACTACCTGGTCCGCGAGGGCGTCGCCACGCTGCTGGGGCACGCGCCCGAGATCGAGGTGGTCGCCACCTGCGGCGACCACGACGCCCTGCTGGCGGCCGTCGACGCCCACGCCCCCGACGTGGTGGTGACCGACATCCGCATGCCGCCGACCGGGACCGACGAGGGCATCCGGGCCGCCGAGGCCCTACGCGAGGAGCACCCCACCATCGGGGTGGTCGTGCTGAGCCAGTACGCCGAGCCCGCCTACGCCCTCGGCTTCCTCGAGAAGGGCTCCGAGGGGCGCGCCTACCTCCTGAAGGAGCGGGTGTCCGACCTCGATCAGCTGCGCCATGCGATCGCCGCCGTGCACGAGGGCGGCTCGGTGATCGACCCCAAGGTGATCGACGCCCTGGTCGCCAGCCGGGCACGCACGGCAGACTCCCCCGTCAGCCGCCTGACCCCCCGCGAGCGGGAGGTGCTCGCCGAGATGGCGCAGGGCAAGAACAACGCGGGCATCGCCGCCGCGCTCGTCCTGACCGAGCGTGCCGTCGAGAAGCACATCAACTCGATGTTCTCGAAGCTGGGCCTGACCGAGGAGCCCGACGTGCACCGGCGGGTCATGGCCGTGCTGCTCTACCTCGGCGAGCGCAACGAGCGCGGGGGGTAGCCCCACCACCGGACCGGGGGTGGGGGCACGGTGGGACCGCCCGCCGGTCGGTGCGACAATGCCGGCGTGCTCGGGACCGTCCGCGTGCTGATCGTCGACGACCAGGCGCCCTTCCGCCGGGCGGCGCAGGCCGTCGTGGCGGCGACGCCCGCGTTCGAGGCGGTGGCCGAGGCCGAGAGCGGGGAGGACGCGGTCGCGCTGGCCACGACGCTGTCCCCCGCCCTCGTCCTCATGGACATCAACATGCCGGGCATGGACGGCATCGAGGCCAGCCGGCGCATCACCGCCGACCACCCCGGGACCGTCGTGGTGCTCCTCTCGACCTACCAGGCCGACGACCTCCCCGAGCAGGCCGCGTCGTGCGGCGCGGTCGGCTACGTCCACAAGGAGGACTTCGGCCCGGCCGTCCTCCAGGACATCTGGCAGCGCCACGGGCACGCGGCCTGACGGGGCCGCGATGACGTCTCCACCGGGCCGGTCACTCGGAGCGGAGCACGTCGGCCGGACGGACCCGGGCGGCCAGCCAGCCCGGGACCGCAGCGGCCACGTTGGCGACGACCAGAACCGCGGGGATCATCACCAGGACGGCGAGGATCGGCAGGCGCGGCGCGGCCACGATGCCGAGCTGGTCGGCGATCGCCCGCCACAGCCACCTCCCGACGGCGAGGCCGAGCGGCAGGCCCACGGCGAGGGCCACGACCGCGAAGGCGGTGCCCTGCCACGCCGCAGTCGCCGCCACCTGTGACCGCGTGAACCCGAGGACCTTCAGCACCGCCAGGTCCCGCCGGTGGCCGCGCACGAGGCTGACCAGGCTGTGGACCAGGGTCGCCACCCCGAGCGCGGCCAGCAGCGCCGACAGGACGGTGGGCAGCGCCCGCACCCGCTCGAGGTCGTAGAGCGCGTCGGGCACCACCGGCGGGACCAGTTCCCCTGCGAAGCGCAGCTGCTCGATCGCCGGCGAGTCCTCGCCGCCGGGGGCGAACCGCACGAGGGCGATGTTGGGCTGCTGGGTGGGGACGAGCGCCCGCACGCCAGCCAGCGTCATCACGCCGCCCTCGCCGAGGCCCGGTCCGCCCTGGTTCACCTCGGGCACCACGGCGGTGCCCGTGATCGTGACGTCGACCGGCCCGCCACCCCCATCGATCCGCACAGTGTCGCCCACCTGCCGACCCAGCTGCTCGAGCGTGCGGCGGCCGAGGGCGACCTCCCGCGCCGCGGTCGGCGCCCGGCCGTCGAGGATCGGACTCGGCGCGATCCCCGGCGCCGGCTCGACGCCGAGCACGCCGATGCTGAGCCCGTCCGCGGAGATCGGGACGCCGACGGCCGGAGCGAACGCGGCCACCCCTGGCTCGGCCGCGAGCACCTCGAAGAGGTCACCCGGGTCGTCGTTGTAGACGCTCCCGGCCACCGCGTCGACGGTCCACCCGAAGCGCTCGGGATCGTCGAGGACGGCGTCGAAGCTGGCGAGGAACGTGGCCGCGGCGGCGACGGCCACGACGCCGGTCCCCATCCCCGCGATCGTCGACGCGGTGGACACCCCGGATCCCCGCCAGCCTCCGGCCAGCGACAGCCCCGTGACCAGTGACCCAGGTGCCCCCGCCCGGCCGGCCCGGCCGGCGAGGGCGGTGGCGACCGACCCCGATCTGCCGTGGAGCCTCCCGCCGTGTGATCGCCAAGCCGGTGAGCGCCGCCAGACCTGCGACCAGGGCGACGATTGCGATCCCACCGACCACGAGGACCGCGACGTTCACGTCCACGCCCGGCTCGGGCTCGGCCTGGCGCGCCAGGCCGATGGGCGTCGCCGGCGACAACGCGATCGCTCCGGCCACCGCCACCACCGCGGCGCCTCCGCCGACCAGCAGGCCGCGCATCGCCGCCACCGCCACGCGCTGACCGTCCGTCATCCCCAACGCCCGGAGCGCCCCGCCGTCGGCGGCGTCGACGCGCAGCTGGCGCGCCAGGCTCTGCCCGCCGACGACGAGCCCCATGAGGGCCAGCGCCCCCGCCGACAACGCGAGCGCGAGGGCCTGGGCATCGACTCCCCGTTGCGTGGCGCGCCCCAAACCCGGTCGCCGGAAGAACTCGACGGTGTCGCCGTCGGGGAGGTCACGCACCGCCGCCACGAACTCGTCGGTCGCCCCCGCACCTCCCGCGAGGTCGAAGTAGTACACGGTGTTGACCACCTCGGTCAGGTGGCCGTAGCGGTCGAGGAACGCCTCCTGCATGTAGACCGTGGCGTCGCTCTCGCCGCCCGCGACGGCTGCGGGGCCGCCGCCGACGATGTCGTCGGGCTCGCGCACGACGCCGGCAATCCGCACCGTGGTGGACGGGACCGGCTCGGTCGCCGGGTCGAGGGCGGCGAGCTGCTCGCCGGTGACCAGCACGACGTCGATCTCGTCGCCGACCCCGAGGCCGAGGCCGCGGGCGACCTTCTGATCGACCACCGCGCCCTGCGGGTCCGCGGGGTCGGGCAGCTCGCCCTCGACGAGCAGCCCGCGGAACAGAGGGTCGTCGATCACCACGATCTCGAGACCCGTGAGCGGCACGGTGTCGGCGAGCAGGAAGTCGATGGCGACCGAGTGCTCGACCTGCGGCAGGGTCCGGATCCGGCCGGGATCGGCGGCACCGGCATCGAAGATGTGGGCGTCCCCCTCCCCGCCGACCGCCTCGACGAGACGCGCCGGAGCGGTGGACGTCCGGCGGGCGCCGGCCGCCGCGGCCAGCACGAGAGCGCCGACGACCCCGAGGGCCACGACCAGCGCCAGGGTCGCTCCCCGGTGGGCGCGCAGCTCGGTGCGCAGGCGCAGCCAGACCGCCGGCATGCCCGCCTCGCCGCCTTACCGGAGCCCGTCGAGGGGGACGACGCCCGACACCCGCGTGCCGTCGCCGGGGGCCGACGAGACCGCCACCGTGCCGCCGATCGCCCCGAGGCGGTCGCTCATGTTGACGAAGCCGTGGCCGCGGCCGCCGAGGCCGGTTGCGTCGAACCCTCGCCCGTCGTCGGCGACCGTGAAGGCCAGGCGGCCGCCCGCGCCCGCCGTCTGGGCGCCGCTCGATGGTCAGCGGCCACGGACGCGCCCTCGCCGGCGTGCTTCCCGGCGTTCTGCAGCGCCTCGAGGCAGCAGAAGTAGACGGCCGCCTCGACCTCCTGCGGGAACCGCCCGACGTCGCCGTCGGCCACGACGGCGACGGGGAGGGCGGCCCGCCCCGCCGCCGACTCGAGGGCGGCGACGAGGCCGCGGTCCATCAGCACGGGCGGGTAGATGCCGTGGGCGAGGTCGCGCAGCTCCTGCACGGCGTCCTGGATGTCGTGGCCGAGCTGCTCGAGCAGCGCGGCGGCCTGCGCCGGATCGGTCGCCGCCACCTGGCGGGCCAGGCGCGCGGTGACCGCCAGCGCCACGAGGTGCTGCTGCGCGCCGTCGTGCAGGTTGCGCTCGATCTTGCGCCGCTCGGCGTCGGCGGCCGCCACCACCCGGGACCGCGAGGCCCGGAGCTCCTCGGCCCGGCGCTCGAGCTCGCGCAGCGACTCCTGCAGGGCCGAGTCGAGCTGCAGGTTGTGGAGCGCCAGGCCCACCTGGCGGGCGAGCTCGGCGAGGACGTCCTCGTCGGCCTCACCGAAGCGCTCCGCGTCGGCCGGCCGCTCGACCACGATGAGCCCGAGCAGCTCGCCGCCGTGGGTGATCGACGCCATGCGGACGATGGCCCCGTCCCGGTCGTCGAGCAACCGGGGCAGCCACACCTGCAGCCAGGCGGGGCCGGCGACCCGGGCCCGGGCCACGACCGCCTGCTCGTCGGGCGTCAGGTCGAGGCGCGCCGGGCCGCGCTGGGGAACCGACACGACCCGCTCGAGGTGACCCGACGTCCCGGTCCACACCTCGGCCGCCTGCAGCACGAGGCTCTTGCGCAGCGACTCGGCCAGCTGGAGCAGCAGCTCGTCGAACGGGATGGCCCGGGTGAGCCGGGTCCCGAACGTGCGCAGCGCTTCGTCGGGCGCGTGCTGCTCGCCGTAGACGAGCTGGTTCGACACCCGCACCAACCGGTCCCGGGTCGGCCCGTACAGCACTGCTGCCACCCCGGCCGCCAGCATCGACAGCAGCAGGATGGAGCGCTCGTCGTCGGTCGGCGACCGGCCCAGCCCCAGGACGATCACCAGGTAGACCGCGACGACCACCCCCGTCAGCCCGGTCAGCGACACGGCCTTGCCGAGCGTCTTGTCGACGTGGCCCAGGAGGCCGCGGGACAGGCACGGCACGAACGAGAGCGGCACCAGCACGCTGGCGGCCGTGGCGATCTCGGCGAGCGAGCGGGGCCAGCCGACGAACAGCCGCAGCGCCACCGCCACCAGCACGATCTCGAAGGCGACCGTCGCCCCCAGCCCGAACCACTGCATGCGCTGGCGGGCTTCGCCCCGCACGCGGAGGTAGCGCCCGTTGGCCACCGCGGCGGCGACGGTGCCCGCGACAGCCGCCTCGAGCGCCACCACCCATCCGGGCAGGTCCGGCCGCATCGCGACCAGACCGAGGCCCACGGCCAGCCCGGCCACGTAGGAGCCGGCGACCAGCAGGCGGTGCCCCGGCCGCGCCCACGTCCCGTCGGGAAGGACGACGACGAGGTGCAGGCCAGCGGCCGGCAACCACGCCACCGAGAGGGCCCGCACCACCTCGGCGCCGGTGCTGCCGTGGCCGCTCGCGAGGGCGGCCGACGAGACCACCGCCGCCGCCACGACGAGCGTCACGGCGAGGACCAACGGCCCGAGCGGATCCTCCGGCCGCCGCACCGTCAACGCGGCACCGACGATCGTCCAGACGAGCACCAGGCCGATGCGGATGACGGCGAGCGGAACGTCACCGGAGCCCATGTCGGGGACGAGCAGCGCGGCGCCGGCGGCCGCGACAACCGAGGCCGCGCCGAGGGCGAGGCCAGTGGCGCGCGCCGCGCCTGCGGCATGCGGTCTGTCGCCCGACGCCGTGGGGGCTCTCGACGTCGGCGCCCCCGTCAGGTCCACGGTCGAGGCCATCGCGTCAGCCCGGCGAGCCCGTCGCGCCCGCAACCGGGACCGCACCGGCGTCGCCGGTGTCGCCGTCGCCGCTCGTGTCGATGCGGCCGTCGCGCATCCGCACGATGCGGTCAGCGGCGCGGGCCACCTCGGCGTCATGGGTCACGAGCAGGATCGCCTGCCCCCCGGCGTGCAGCCGCCGGAACAGCTCGAGGACCTCGGCCCCGCCCTCGGAGTCGAGCGCGCCCGTCGGCTCGTCCGCCAGCACGATCGTCGGCTCGTTGGCGAGCGCCCGGGCGATGGCGAGCCGTTGCCGCTGCCCACCCGACAGCACGGCGGGGGCGTCCCGGGCCTTGTCGCCGAGCCCGAGGAGGTCGAGCAGATCGCGTGCCCGGCCCTCGGCTGTACGGCGCCCCGTGCCGGCGATCACCGCGGGCAGAGTGACGTTCTCGAGGACGCTCATGCCCTCGAGCAGGTTGAAGAACTGGAACACGATCCCGATGTGGACACGCCGCATACGAGCGAGGTCGTTCTCGTCGCGCCCGGCGAGCGACTCGCCCGCCAGCACGATCTCGCCGTCGGTGGGCACGTCGAGCCCCGCCGCCAGGTTCAGGAGGGTCGACTTTCCGCACCCCGAGGGGCCCATCACCGCGACGAACTCGCCGGATCCCATCGAGAAATCGACCCCGCGCAGCGCCCGGACGGGGACCCCCTCCGACTCGAACGTCTTGGTCACGCCTCGCGCCTCGAGCGCCGGCGCCGGCGCCGCCGCCGCGGTCACCTGGGTCCGCCCGTCGTCCGTCATGTGGCCGCTCCCGCCCGGGAAGTGTCGGATGTGTCGACCTCGATCATGTACGCGGCGACCGTGTCGTGCGCCCTTTCACGACCAGGGGGTCGAGGCGGGTCGCCTCGACCGGTGCCCGCAACGCCGCGAACGTGGGCTCGGCCAGCACGATACGGCCGGCCGGGCGCGCCTGGTCCTGCAGGCGCTGCGCCAGGTTCACGGTGTCGCCGACGACCGTGTATTCGAGCCGCTCCTCGGATCCGAGCAGCGCCGCCGCCACCGGGCCGGTCGACAAGCCGACCCCGAGCCCGAAGGCGGCAGGTCGTCCGCGGCCCAGCGCTCGTCGACCGCGGCCTGGCGGCGGATCATGGCCACCGCGGCCGCGACCGCGCGGTCGGCGTGGTCGTCCTGGGGAACCGGCGCGCCGAACACGGCCATCACCGCGTCACCGATGAACTGCATCACGGTGCCGCCCGCGTCGAGCACCGCGTGGTTCATCTCGGCCCGGTGGTCGTTGACCTGCGCGGCCAGCTGGCTGGGGTCCGCGTTCTCCGCAATCGCCGAGTAGCCCCGGACGTCGGACATCAGCACCGTCACCTCGAGCTCCTCGACTGCACCGATGGGAGCGCCGTCGCGCCGCAGCTTCTCGGCCAGCCCGCCCGGGAGCAGCCGGCTCAGCGTCTCGCCCTGCTCCTCGCGGTCGACGATCGCCTGGTGCAGCAGTCGCAGCTGGCGAAGCGAGGTCGAGGCGCCGGCGCTCGCCGCCCGGGAGATCTTCAGGAACAGACCGCTCGACGTCGTGGGCCACCGCCGCCGGGGTCGTCCGCCGTGACGTGGCGATGGCCTTGATGGGTCGCCCGGCGGCCACCTCGTGGAGGAGCTCCTCTTCGGTGGCGCTCAGCTCGCCGTCGCCGGAGACGGGCCGCACGAGGGCCTCCACGATGCGGGGGTCCAGCACGGATCCACCCGCCGCCACCCGCCGCACGGCGCTCGCGAGCTGGTCGCCCTCCGCCACGCCGTCCTTGAGCAGGTAGGCGTAGCCGGCGCGCCCTCGCGGAGCAGCGACACCGCGTACTCGGGGTCGTCGTACTGCGAGAGCACCACGATCCCGGTGCCGGGGTGCCGCTTGCGCAGCTCCTTGGCGGCGTCGATGCCCTCGCGCTGGAACGTCGGTGGCATGCGGATGTCGGTCACCAGCACTTGCGGCGCCAGGCGCGCCGCCTCGGCGACCAGCTCGTCGTAGTCGCGAGCGACCCCGACGATCTCGAGGTCCGTCTCGAGGGCGAGGATCGCCCGCACGCCCTCCCGGACGATCGCGTTGTCGTCAGCGAGGAACACCGAGATCGAGCCGCCTGCCATGCCCCCATCGGACCCCGGATCGACGCCACCGGCAAGGGTGCGGGCATCCTCCGGTCGGGGATGGCACCGCCTCCCTCGACCCCGGCGCGCACCCTTGGGCTGTGCCGGCTCCCGGCGTAGGTTGCCCGGATGCGCGTCACGTTCTGCGGCGTTCGGGGCTCCACCCCGGCGCCCGGGCCCGACTTCGTGCGGATCGGCGGCCACACGTCGTGCGTGGCCGTTGCGACCGGCGGCGGTGCCCCGCGCCTGCTGCTCGACGCCGGGACCGGCATCCGCCGCGTCACCGATCTCCTCGCCGGGGGCCCGTTCCGGGGAACGATCCTGCTCACGCACCTCCACTGGGACCACGTGCAGGGCCTCCCGTTCTTCACGGCCGGCGATCGTGACGATGCCGAGGTCGCGCTGGCCATGCCGGCGCAGGGCGACCCGATCGAGGTCCTCGCCGGGGCGATGGGCCCGCCGCACTTCCCCATCACGCCACGCGGCCTGCAGGGGCGCTGGTCCTTCGCCGGGCTGGAGCCCGGCCGCCACGCGGTCGAGGGGTGCGACGTCCTCGCCGCCGAGGTGCCCCACAAAGGGGGCCGGACGTTCGGCTACCGGGTGACCGGCGGCGGGCGCAGCCTGGCGTACATGCCCGACCACGGGCCGCTCGGCTGTGGGCCGGGCCCCGACGGCCGGGGGCGCGCCACCCCGCTGCCCTCGACTTGGCCGAGGGCGTCGATGTCCTGGTGCACGGCGCCCAGTTCACCGCGGCGGAGGAGCGCTTGGCCGCGGACTTCGGGCACGCCACGATCGAGTACGCCGTGGCCCTGGCCGAGCAGGCCGGCGTGGGCCGGCTCGTGCTGTTCCACCACGCCCCCGGCCGTACCGATGCCCAGGTGGAGGCGATCGCCCGCGCCGTGGCCGCAGCATCGGCGGTGCCGGTCGTGGCCGCCGCCGAGGGCCTCACGCTCGACGTGTGACCCGCGGGACGGTCACCGTCACTCCGTCCGCAGGGCGTCGGCCGGCATGATCCGGGCGGCGGCTCGCGCCGGTACGGCGGCGACCACGACCGCCAGGACCAGTGCGCCCATGACGGTGACCGCGATCGCCGCGCCCGGCATCGCCGGCGCGGTGGCCACGCCGAGCTGCGAGGCGAACGCCCGCCATACGACCCGGCCGCTGGCCACGCCGAGGGGCACGCCGACGACCAGTGCCGCCAGCATCGTGGTGACCACCTGGGCCCGGACCGCGCGCCGCACCTGCCGCCCCGTGAACCCGAGCACCCGCAGGACGGCCAGGTCACGCCGCCGGGCGCGCACCGATGTCAGCACGGCCACGGTGAGACCGACCGCTGCGCTGGCGGCGAGGAGCGCGCCGACGAGCAACGGGACCGACCGCATCGACCGGACGTTCACGACCTCCGCCGGGCGGACCGGCTCGACGTAGTCGAACGGGGCGGCGCCGAGGGTGTCCCAGCGACGCACGTCGTCCGCCATGTCGGCATGCACCGCCGCCGCGTCCGCCCCTCGGTGAGGTCGACGCCGACGAAGGTCAGGAGGTCGAGCGCCTCCTCCTCCGATCCGAGCGCCTCGGGGGAGCACCATCCCGTTGCCCGGCCCGGCGCGGTCCGCCTGGAACTGGCCGAGCGGGGGGATCACGGCGATCCCGGTGACCGTCACCCGCCGCGGTTCGAGCGTCGGCCGTCCAGATCGACCTCCTCCCCGACACCGACGCCCCTCTCCGCCGCAGTCCCGGCCCCCAGCGCCACCTCGTCACCCGCCCGGGGGAGGCGGCCCTCCACGACCGTGAAGTCGACGCCCTCCCGCTCCTCCCACCCCAGCACCGCCTGCACCGGGCGGTCGTCGATCGTGACGTCGCTGAGCAGCCCGAGCGCCGTCCAGTGGCCACATCGGCGCGGCCGTCCAGCGTTCCTCGACGGCGGCCAGGTCGAGGTCGCCGTAGCCCGACCCGTCATCGCCGCGACGTCCCACGGCCAGCCGTAGGACTGGCGTCGACAGCAGTCGGGCCAGGCTGGCGCCGAACACGACGGCGGCCAGGAACATCCCGACGGCCATGGCCGAGCTGGCCACGACGGCCCGCGCCCCGGCTCCCGCCGAGCCCGCCCGAACCCCCTCGGCGACGTCGGGCCGCCTGCCACGGCACGACGCGCTGGGCGGCCCGCTGGCCGGCCGCCTCGCGGCCCGCCAGGAGGACGCGCCACACGGCGGGCCGCCCGGGAGCAGAGGACGACCACGATGGCCGCCGCGAGCACCGCCACGCCAGCGCCGACGGCTGCCATCAACGGCGACAGCTCCCGCCCGGCGACGGCTCGACGGAGCGGACGCTGCCGACCGGTGCGATCGGCGACAGCCAGCAGGCCGCACGCGGCGGCGACGGCCCGCAGCGATCGGCACGAACATCGGGACACCAGCGTGACGACATGGTCGCGCCGGCTCAACCCGGCGCGACCAGGTCCCGGTCGGCATCGTCTGCCGGAGCCGCGCACGACGGCCAGCGCCAGGACGATGAGGTCACCGCGCCGACCGCCGCGGCCAGGACCCGAGCGCCATCACCGCCGGCTGGATCGACCCTTCGACCGCTCCCGCTCGTCGGCGGTCGTCGTCGCGATACGGTGATCCCCGGCGCCCTCGGACGAGATCGACGAAAGATGCCCTCGTTCGACGTCCCGGTCTGCACGGGGACAGCGGGGTACGCCCGGGACACGGCGGGCGCTTGCCCGTCGAGGTCCAGGCATAGTACGGTGGCTGGTCCCACAGCCGGGGGGCACCAGTTGGAGGAGGGCTTCCTCGAACGGGGCGTCGACGGGCGGGAGATCGACGATGCAGTCGTAGCGCGCCGCCACGTCGGCGCTCACGATCATCCGCTCGCGGGGGTACAGCTCGTCGGGGAGGACCTCGTCGGGGAGGGTGGCGACGCCGACGACCCGCAGCCGTTCGACGCCGATCGGCCTGATGACCTGGTCAGGCGCGGCCAGCATCTCGTCGCTCGGCGACCAGAAGGCGACCGGGACGACATCACCCACGGCGATGCCGTACGCCTCGGCGGTACCGACCCCGACCAGCGCCTCGCGCGAGCCGGTCGGGAGGCGGCCCTCCGCCAGCGCCGGTCGGTCCATGGCCAGGTAGCGGCCGTCGGCCGAGCCCCGCACCTGGAGCGCGTCGGTCATCTCGTCGAACTCGGATCGCGGACGCGGGTGCCCGTCGTCGTTCATCGTCCCCAGGAACAGGGCGTCGGTGGTGACGGCCCGCACTCCGGGAAGATCGCGGATCACCCGGTCGATCTCGGTGGTGGACAGCGATGGGTTGATCACGACGTCGCTGACGTCGGCCCGATCGAGGTAGCGGGCGTAGGCGCCGCCGGTGCGATCGGCCGCGCCCGCCGCCACGAAGGTCGCCGTCGCCCCCAGCGCGACGATCACCGCCAATGCGAGCAGCGCCGCCCGCCGCTGCCGAGCGTGGCGACGCATCAGCCAGGCGGCGGTCATGCCAGAGGGGGTCCGTCGGTGCCCATCGGTCGAACCGTACGGGCCGGCGGGCGCTCGCGTAACCGTGGTGGCACCCCCGGCGGGATGCAGGCCCTCACCCTCGTCGGTTCCCCGACCCGTCCGTACGGTCGAGGTGCGGGCTCGGGAGGCCCGCCCGAGCACCGGAGGACGCGATGTCAGCAGCACTGGCCCCCCGGTTCCCACCACCTGAGAGGAACGTCGAACCATGCGCATCACCTCGTCCGTCACGTCCGTGTCGTGGATCCCCTCCGAGGCGATCACCGGCCTCGCCAAGATGCCCTTCGAGGCGGGCATCACCCACTACGACGACCCGCCCCCCGACCGGCTCAACGGTCCCGACGCCCTCGAGGACCTCCGGATCGCCGACCGCTTCCGCTTCGCCAACGAGCTGCGGGCGTGGATCGACGTCGAGGACGGGGTCGTGGTCGGCCACGGCCACGCTGGCCGCGGGCACATCGGCACCACCCGGGTGCGGGTCGGCGGCCGATCGCTCTACTTCACCGCCTTCCGACTGCCCGACCTGCAGCCCGAGCCCGAGGTGGGCGACGGCTGGGTCCGGTTCGTGCAGACCACCGGCGGCCGCACCGGCCTGCCGGCGCCCCGCCGGGTGGCTCACAAGCCGTTCCTGCAGTACGACTCGCCGCTGGTCTGGACCACCCTGGCCCTGACCATCCACGCCGACGGCCG
>CAWJFG010000029.1:0-532005 GCA_963842015.1 uncultured Acidimicrobiales bacterium
CGAGCCGTGGCCCGCAGCACCATGTCCCGGGACGCGTAGTGCTCGTCGGCCAGCATGTCGGGCGCCGTGTAGACCCGGCCGGCCGGCACGCCGTGCTCCGCCAAGTTCGTCAGCAGCGCCTCGGACGCACAGGTCGCCGTCCACGCGGCCACGATCCCGTCCAGCTCCTCGGCGTTCGCGCCCCGAGCGGCGTGATCGGCGAAGCGATCGTCGTCGGCCAGCTCGGGACGGCCCATGGCCGCGCACAGGCGGCGGAACACGGTGTCGGCGTTGCCCGCGACGAGCACCTCGGATCCGTCGGCCGTCGGGTAGGCGTTGGCCGGCGCGACCCCCGGCAGCGTGCCGCCCGACCGTTGGCGCACGACGCCACCGACCTCGAAGTCGGCCATCGACGACTCCATGAGCGCGGCGACCGCCTCGTAGATGGCGACGTCGACCTCCTGGCCCCGGCCGCTGGTCGTGCGCTCGTGCAGCGCGGACACCGCGCCGATGACCGCGTACATGGCGGCCAGCGAGTCGCCGAGGCTGACGCCGCACCGGGCGGGCGGCCGGTCGGGGTCGCCCGTCGTGTGCCGGATGCCGCCGACGGCCTCGCCGATGGAGCCGAACCCGGCCTCGGCCGCCCGGGGGCCGGTCTGCCCGAAGCCCGAGACGTGCACGAGGATGAGGCCCGGGTTCGACAAAGCCAGCGACTCGTAGTCGAGGCCCCACTCGGCGAGACGTCCGGGCCGGAAGTTCTCGACGACGATGTCGGCCGAGTCGACGAGGGCGCGGACGAAGGCCCGCCCGTCCTCGGCCCGCATGTCGGCGGTGACCGAGCGCTTGTTGCGGGCGATGGTGGGCCACCACAGGCTGTCGCCGCCCGACGTGGTGACGCCCCAGCCGCGCATCGGATCGCCGTCGTCCGGCGGTTCGACCTTGATGACGTCGGCTCCGTAGTCACCGAGCAGCTGTCCGGCGAAGGGACCAGCGATGAAGCTGCCGAGCTCGATGACCCGGACACCCGCCAAGGGGCCGGTCGTGGGCTGCGGATGCATCGAGATTGTGTACCAAATGCGCGAGAACACCGGCAACGTTGACATCTTCGGGGTCACTTGCACACAATCGCCGGCATGGGAGGCACCTTCGAGTTCCGCGGCATCAACCACCTCGCCCTCGTGTGCAAGGACATGGGGCGCACGGTCGACTTCTACGAGGGCGTGCTCGGCATGCCCCTCATCAAGACCATCGAGATCCCTGGCGGGGGCCAGCACTTCTTCTTCGACTGCGGCGGCGGCGACGCGCTGGCCTTCTTCTGGTTCCCGAACGCCGAGCAGGCGACCCCCGGCGTGTCCGGGCCGCAGGTCCGGCCCGACCGCGGCGACCTGACCAGCGCCCACGGCTCGATGAACCACGTGGCCCTCGACGTCCCGTCCGAGAAGATCGACGAGTACGTCGGCAGGCTGCGGGCGGCCGGGGTGGACTGCACCGACGTGGCGAACCACGACGACAGCGAGTTCGGGATCGCGGAGGAGATGCACCCCGGCGTGTTCGTCCGGTCGATCTACTTCCTGGATCCCGACGGGATCCTCCTCGAGTTCGCGGCGTGGGCCCGCCAGCTCGGGCCCGACGACGTGACAATCACGCCGATCCGCCTCGACGAGACCGAGACGGTCTGAGCATGCCCCGCCTCCACCAGGTGCCGAAGGCCGAGGCCGACGCTCCCATCGTCCAGCTCATGTACGAGTTGCTCTTCGGCGACCGCGACCCGGTGAGCGAGCCGGGCACCGCCACGGGCACGCCGGGCGACTGGTGGGCCGTGTTCGCCAACTCGCCCGACGTGTTCGAGCACGCCGTGCAGGGCTTCGGCCTCTACCAGAGCGAGGGCCGCAAGCTCGACCCCGTGCTGCGGGAGCTCGGGCAGACGCGGACCGGCTGGGCCGCGGGCAGCCAGTTCGTGTTCTCCCAGCACTGCAAGTCGCTGCGGGGTCTCGGCGTCAGCGAGGAGCGCATCGCCGCCGTCCCCCACTGGGCCGCGAGCGACCGGTTCACCGACGTCGAGCGGGCCGTCCTCGCCTACACCGACTGCCTCGTCTACGACCACGGCCGCGTGCCCGACGCGCTGTTCGCCAAGCTGCGGGACCACCTGTCCGACGAGGAGATCCTCGAGCTCACCTACATCACCACGCTGTACCTGCACCACGCCGTGATGTCCCGCGCCCTGCGCACCGAGTGGGACGACGTGGACGAGCGGGTCGTCGAGGTCCGGGTCGACGGAGCCGAGGACAGCCTGCTGCGCATCTCCGCCCAAGACGCCTGACGCCGTGGCCAACGACAACGAGCGCGTCTACCGGGACCTGCGGCGAGGGATCATCGAGGGCACCTACGCACCTGGGGCGCGGCTGATCGAGCAGCGGCTGGCGGAGTCGTTCGCCTGCTCGCGCACACCGGTCCGGGAGGCCGTCCGCCGGCTGGAGTCGGAGGGCCTGGTCGTCGTCGAGCCGAACCGCGGGGCGCACGTGCGCCCGCTGGCCGAGGACGAGATCTCGGACCTCTACGAGGTCCGAGCCCGGCTCGAGGCCTACGCCGCCGAGCTGGCCGCCATCCGCGGTGACACGACCGACCGGGTCCGCCTGCGGCAGGCGTCCAAGGCGTTCGACGAGGCCGTGGCCGCCCTGCTGGCGGCCCGTGACGATGCGTCCCTGGCCCGGGTGAGGGCGCTGGACGAGGCCAACGGGCGCTTCCACGGGACCGTGCTCGCCATGAGCCGTCACTCCCGCCTGCAGGCCCTGGTGGCGGGCGCGGTCGACGCACCGCTCGTGTTCCAGGCGCTGCAGCGCTTCACGCCCGACGAGCTCGACCGTTCTCGGCTGTTCCACGACTCGATCGCCACCGCGATCGACGCCGGCGAGTCGGTCCGGGCCGGGCGCCTGATGACCGAGCACATCCTCCAGGGCCGGGACTCGCTGCTCCAGCACCTGTCCGACGCCGGCGGGCTCGGCGTCCTCTTCGCCGAGGGGGCGTGACGATGGCCGACGTCGTCCTCCGCGACGTGACGCTGCGGGACGGGCTGCAGGACGAGGACCCCGTCAGCACCGACACCAAGCTGGCCATCTTCGAGGCGCTCGTGGCCGCGGGCGTGCGCGAGCTGGAGCTGACGTCGTTCGTCCGCCCCGACCGGGTGCCCGCCATGGCCGACGCCGAGGCCCTGTGTGCGGCGACGACGGGTGTGGCCGAGGACGTGACGCGGTGGGGCCTGGTCCTGAACGCGCGCGGCGCCGAGCGGGCCCTGGCCGCAGGTCTGCGGCACCTGCAGTTCGTCGTGTCGGTGACCGACGCCCACTCCCAGCGGAACGCCGGCCGGCCCACGTACGACGCGGTGGCCGACCTCGCGGCGGTCGTCGCCCTCGCCCGCGAGGCCGGCGGCGCCGTCGAGGTGACGCTCGGCTGTTCCTTCGGCTGCCCCTACGAGCGGAAGGTGCCGGTGGAACGGGTGGTCGACGTGGCCGCTCGGGCGGCCGACGCCGGCGTCACCTCGATCGGCCTCGCCGACACGATCGGGGTGGCCATCCCGTCCGAGGTCCGGGCCCTCGTGACCGCGGTGGCGGCGGCCGTCGACCGGCCGCTCGGGGTCCACCTCCACGACACCCGCGGCCTGGGCGTGGCCAACGCGCTGGCGGCCATCGACGTCGGGGTCCGTCGCATCGACGGGAGCGTCGGCGCCCTGGGCGGCTGCCCGTTCGCCCCCGGGGCGTCGGGCAACCTCGCGCTCGAGGACCTGGCCCACGCCCTCGAGGCCGACGGTGTCGCGACCGGCCTCGACGTCGACGGCCTGATCGAGGCGGCGAACGTCGCCTGCGCCGCCGTCGGCCGCGGCGTGGGCAGCCACGTCGGCGTCGCCGGCCCCCGCTTCGCGCCCGTGCGAGGCGCCTGAGAGGCCGAGCGGGGACGGGCGTTACCCGCCGACCTCTCCCGACAGCACCACGCGGCCCGAGGAGTCCTGCCCGCCGCCCTCGTCCTGCAGGGTGACGGTCAGCGTCGGGTAGCGGTCGAGCGGGACGCCGGACCACAGCTCGACGGTGTCGTCACCCCCGCGCAGGTGGAACGTGCCCACCGTGACGAGACCCTCGGCTCCCTTGACCCACCCCTGGTAGTAGGTCCCCGGCTCGGCCGGGGGCAGCCCGCGAACGTCGAGCTCGATGGCCACGCCCGACCCGCGCTCGTCGACCGTCGCCACCGCGGACGCGTCGGGGGCGAGCTCGGTGCCGGCGACGTCGAACTCGCGGCCGCCGTCGTCGCGGCCGCTGGCGAGGATGCCGACCACGCCCGCCACCACGACCACCGCCGCGGCCGCGGACAGCAGGACCCGGGTCCGGCGTGGGGCTCGGGCTCGCGGCGTGGACCCGGGTGACGGGCGGATCTCGGCTGCCGGCGCGTCGCGTTCGGCCCGGATCGCGGCGAGCAGGTCGTCGGCGCCCTCGGGCGCGGGCTCGGCCCACACCGACCCCTCGGCGAGCAGGTCGCGGACCCGCCCCGCGTCACCCGTCGGCGCACCGCCCGGACCCGCGGACCGGCCACTGCTCTCGAGGAAGTCGGCGAGCTCGTCCTCGTTCACGCCAATGGCACCTGTCGGTCGACGGTCGTGGCCACTGCCCAGTACGGCGCCGGACACGATTCGGTTCTCGACGCCATGATGCCCGTCACTCCGGCTCCCTGACCACGTGGGCCAGAAGTGCGGCCAGACGCTTGTAGGCCCGGTTCGACCGTGACTTCACCGTCCCGACCGGAACGTCGAGGCGTTCGGCGATCTCACCGTGGGTCATGCCGAGGAAGTGCGCGAGCCTGACGACCTCCCGCTCGTCGGGGGGAAGGCGGTCGAGAGCGGTCCGCACCTCCCATGCCTCCCACGTGCGCTCGAACGACAGCGGGACCGCCGCGGCCCGGTCGTCGATGAGCTCGGCGGGCGCCGCGGCGCGTGACTCGCGCCGGTAGACGTCGATCGCCACGCGGCGGGCGATGGCGTACAGCCACGGGGCGAGGTCACGTGACGGGTCGAACGACGCCGCCGCCCGCCACGCGTTGAGCATCGTCGTCTGGACCACCTCGTCGGCCAGGTCGCGCTTGCCCAGCGTGCCCATCGCCACCGTGAGGATCGGCCCCGCGAAGCGGGCGTAGACGGCCCGCACCGCAGCCTCGTCCCCGGCGGCGAACCCAGCGGCGAGTTCGGCGTCGTCGGGGCCGCGCATGCGTACCCCATCTTGCCCCAGCGAGGTCGTCCCAGGGACCACGCCCCCCGGAGGCACCGCGAACCGGTCGAGCCGGTCCGTGCGTACAGGTCGCAGACAACCCCCAACCAGCGAGGTCCCCATGCGAATCAAACTGATCGTCCTGCTCGGCGCGGTGGCGCTGGCGCTCGGAGCTTGTGGCAGCTCGGGCACCGACGGATCGTCGGCTGCCGCCGATGGATCGTCGGCCGGGGCCGGCGCACCGGACGCCGTGCCCGTCTCCGACGCCGAGACCGATCTCGGCGCCGTGCTCGTCGACGCCGACGGCTTGACCCTGTACGGCCTGACCAACGACTCCGACGGCGTGTCGACCTGTGACGGCGCCTGTGCCGAGGCGTGGCCGCCCCTGACGGTCGACACGGCCGAGCTGCCGGCGGGCCTCGACCCGGATCTGTTCAGCGTGCTCGAGCGGTCCGATGGCACGTTCCAGCTGCAGGCGGGCGCCTGGCCGCTCTACACGTTCGCGGGCGATGCTGCGCCCGGCGACGTCAACGGACAGGGCGTCGAGGGTGTCTGGTTCGCCGTGGCTCCCGACGGGAGCCTCGTCGAGGGCGACGCCGGCGCGCCGGCTGCGGGGTCCACCGGTGGCTACTGATCACGACCCGACGACCCGACCGCGCCGCACCGGTGCGTGGCGCGAACCGGACCGGGCGCCCGACCGTACTGGTCCCCCGAACGGCCGACGCCCCCGTCGGCCCTGGCGAAACGAGGACATCATGGACATCGACCGCAAGACGACCACAGGGCGCCTCGGGCTGGCCGCAGGAGCGGCGGCCGCCCTCGCCGTCGGCCTGGTGGCCGCCGGACCGGCGGGCGCGATCGGGGCGGCCGGCGCCACATCCCGGACATCGGCCTCGGTGTCGGGCGACACGCTCGACGTGCGAGGCAGCAGCGCCAGCGAGTCCCTCGCCCTGCGACTGGCCCCCGGCGACGCCAACACCCTCCAGGTCGACTTCGGCGACGACGGCACCGCCGAGCACAGCTTCGACCGGTCGACGTTCACCTCGATCGAGGTCTCCCTCCGGAGCGGGCACGACCGGTTCCGGGTCGACCAGGTCAACGGCGCGTTCCCCGACGAGAGCCTCACCGTGGACGGCGGCAGTGGCAACGACACCCTCGACGGCGGCGACGGTGTCGAGCTGTTCTACGGGGCCAGCGGCCGGGACGCCGTGGACGGCAACCGGGGCAACGACACCGGCGTCCTCGGGTCGGGCCAGGACAGCTTCCGCTGGGACCCGGGCGACGGCAGCGACATCGTCGAGGGTGAGAGCGGGTTCGACACGCTCGACTTCAACGGTGCCGGCGTGAACGAGCAGATGAGCCTGTCGGCCAACGGCGGGCGCTCCCTGTTCCTGCGTGACATCGCCACCATCCGGATGGACATGGACGGCGTGGAGCGCCTCGACCTGGCCGCCCTCGGCGGCGCGGACGCGATGACGGTCGGCGACATGCGGGGCACCGACGTCCGCCAAGCGGACATCGACCTGTCCGGCCCCACCGGCGGTGGCGACGCGGCGGCCGACACGGTGACGGTCACCGGCACCGAGCGCGCCGACCGCATCGACGTCGGCGCCGACGGCCAGGTCGTCCAGGTGGACGGGCTGCGGGCGGCGGTCGACGTCGCCGGCGGCGAGACCACCGATCGGCTCCAGGTCGACGCCCTCGGCGGCAACGACGACGTCGACGTCGACCCGGCGGCGCTCGCCCTCATGAACGTGGCCGTCGACCTCGGCCTCGGCCAGCGCTGATCGACGACTCCCCCCGTGGATGGTCGGGCCTCCCGGCGGAGGGCCCGGCCATCCGCGCGCCCGCCGAGCGTCCCGCCGTGAGCAGGTCGGCGGCACGCTCATGGGCGGCCGCCGGTCACCCGGTCCCGGGCGGCTCGACGGATGGCTCGACGGCGGGAGGCACGGCCGGGGCGGGTGGCGGGCTCGACGGGCAGGCAGGGCTCGCCTCGGCGGGCGGGCACTCGGCCGGAGGGGCGGCACCCGGGTCGACCGCGGCCGGCGGGGGCGCGGCGGGCGCAGGAGCGGCCGGTGCCTGCTCGATGATCTCCACCACCACCTCGCGCATGGCCGGGGCCCAGCCCACGGCGGCGGGCGGCTCCGCCGGCTGGTCGACCGCACCGGGGTCGGGCTCGGACGGGACCGGCTCGTCGGGAGCGTCGGTCGGCGGCTCGGCGGGCGCCGCCGGATCGCCGGGCGGGACGGTGTCGTCCGGTGTGGTCACCGGCGGCGGCTCGGGCACCGTCGTCGAGGTGGTGGGCGGCGGGGGCGCGGCTGTCGGCGGCGGCGTCGGCTGGGGCGCCGGCCGGGGCCGGGGCCGGCCCGGTGGGCGGCGGTGAGGGCGGTGAGGCGGTGCGGCGGGGGTGACGGCCGCGGCGCGGTCGGTGCCGGGGAATCAGGCTGGTCGCCGCCGTCGGGCCGCGCGGGCGGCGGCGCCGCCGGCCGTCCCGGCGTGAGCGGAGTCTCCGGATCGGTCGCGGTCCGCGGCGGGGCGGGTGTGGCCCGCGGCGGGGGCGTGGGCTCACGGGTGGGCAGGCCGATCGACGGCAGGCGCTCGACCGCGCCCGACTCGTACATCTCGGCCAGGTCGAGCACGACCCGGACGTACGCGTCGGCGTTGTTGTAGCGGCGGACCGCTTGCCCCCTCGCCCCGACGTCGCGCAGGTCGGCATCGCCCCGGCACAGGTAGGCGGCGGCGCCCTGGGCGGCGTCGATGATGTTGTTCGGGTCGCGCTTGCCGTCGCCGTTGGCGTCGACGCCGACCGACTGCCACGTCGAGGGGATGAACTGCATCGGCCCGACCGCCCGGTCGTAGGTGGTGTCGCCGTCGAGCTCGCCGCCCTCGGTGTCGAGGATCAGCGCCACGTTGGGGCGCCCGTCGAGCGGGATGCCCCGGATCGGCCTGGTGCCGTAACCGTCGTCCCGCAGCAGGGCGCCGCCGAAGCGGCCGTGGTTGGACTCGACCCGCCCGATGGCCGCCAGGAGGGTCCAGCGGATGCCGCACGTCGGGTCGTCGACGGCCAGCCGGTCTGCCGCCTGCATGTAGGCGTCGACCGCCACCGTGGGGATCCCGCTCTCGCCGAGGGTCTCGATGACCTCCGTGCTCTCGAGCACGGCCCGCACGGGCTCGGCGACGATGCTCGCCCCGACCGGCACGGCCTCGAGGTGCTCGGGGTCGAGGAACCCGCTCAGCGCCGCGTCGTCCTGGATCGGGAGCATGCCCTCGAGCACGGCGACGGGCGAGGAGCCGGGCCCGGAGGGCAGCATCCCCGCCGTGGCGCCGGCGGTGATGCTGCCCGGGAGGGCGACGGCGAGGGCGACCATGACCACTTGCCGCCAGCGGCGCGGGGCGCGGCGCCACACGTCGCGGACCTTCGTGATCCTGCCTGCTCGTGCTCGTCGCATGGTCCCCGTCGCCTTCGTGTGCCGTCGTGTGGTCGGTCAGGCCCGGCCCGCGCTCACCGCAGGTCGAGCTGGTGCACGCTTCCGCCGGTGACCGTCACGTGCGCCAGTGGGGCGCCGTCGTCGTCCAGCAGGTGGTACGACCCGTGGCTCACCTCCGGGAACACCGCCGTCCAGGCGAAGCCGTGGGCGATGGCCCGGTGGTGGACCCCGGTGTGGAACCGCGCCGTCGGGTCGTCGACCGGGCACGCCTCGAGCTCGCCGGTGGCCGGCTCGGCGGCGAGGTAGACGACGAGCGCGCCGACCTCGCCGCCGATGTCCAGCACGGGGCTGCTGTGCGCCCCGGGCGTCTGGGCCGGCTCGGCGCTCATGACGCCGCGGCCGCCGGGACGTCGTAGCCGCTGTAGGGCAGGCCCAGGTACGGGAACCGGTCGAGGAAGTCCCGACCGGGGTTGTCGAACGTCCCGTCCTCGATGACGCCGACGGCGTCGTCGGGCGTGAAGGTCGGGTCGACCAGCGGATACGTGGCGCCGGCCACCGCCCGCAGCTCGATGGTGACCACGTCGTCGGTGACGCGCCGGCCGTTGGGGAAGCCGGCGAGGTCGCCGCCGAGGAGACCGAGCCGGTTGGGGTTCGACGTGGCCGGGATGGCCACGTTCAGCCGCAGCTCGTCGGCCTGGGTGGGGCCGGTGAAGTTCTGGAACCCGGGGATGAGGCCCTGCGGGATCCCGGTGAGCAGGACGGCCAGCAGGTCGGCCCGGTCGGCCGTGAGCCCGGCGAGGTTGGGGAAGACGCCGGGGTACAGGGCGGGAAGGAGCCTCGCCAGCTCGGGCTGGGCCACGAAGCGGGCGAAGTCGCGGTCCCGGTCCGGACCGACGCTGTTCCAACGGTCCTTCTGGGACAGCGGAACGATGACCTCGTTGAACAGCGGGTTGCCGAGCCGCGACACCTGCATCCAGGGGCCGACGTGGCGCGAGCCGTAGTCGTGTGCCTCGGACGACCGCGACCGCCGCCCTCTGCCGGTAGGCCGCACCCCAGATGCCGATGGTGGACCTGCTGTCCATCGGGTCGGTGGGGACCCGCCCGCGCCGGGTGAGGTGGTCGATCGGCACCTCGATGGCGATCGTGTGCACGTTGGCCTGGGCCAGCGCGTCGACACCGGCCGCGTTGGCCGTCGGGATCAGGTGCAGCGACTGGAAGGGCCGCAGCGTCGCCAGGTCGAAGATCGACCCCAGGTCGACGAAGAACCCGTCGGCCCGCTGCCCGCAGAACACCCGGCCGCCACCGTCCAGGTTGGTGACCGCCGCGTCCGCCAGCGCCGAGTAGTTCGGCGTCGACCGCGGACCGATGTTGCACGGCGGGCAGGGCACCCGGCGGGCGAGCGTCTTGCGACGTCCACCACTGATCTTGGTCACCGTGTAGCGCTGACGGCGGTTCCAGTTGGGGCTGTCGAGCCGGTCGATCGGTCCGGTGTTGTAGAGGAAGGTGTTCGGGTTCGTGTTGGTCGTCTCGAACCGGAACTCGTAGGTCACGTCCGGGCGACCGTCGCCGGTGTTGTCGATGTTGATCTGGTAGGTGACGGCGTCGTCGAACTCGTAGAAGTTCGGTCCGCCCGCCGGTGCCTCGACCGGCAGGTAGTTGGTGATGATCGTCACCGTGTTGTTCGGGGTGACGAACGCGTAGGTGTCGGTGTTGTCGGCGACCGGGTCCTTCGAGATGGCCGGCGCTTCGCGGTGCGATGACATCTCACGATTCCTTTCAGCGCGCGCTGCGCAGCACGCGGGCCACGAGCGCCTTGTCGGTGAACCTGACCTCGCGCTCGCCGAAGAGGACCTCGACGTCTCCGGCGGCGGCGTCGGTGATCTGGACCAGCACCGCACCGTCGTCGGTGAGCTCGAGCTCGGCGGACGACAGCGGCGGTTCGGCGTCGTCGCGCGTCAGCGCGATGCCGCCGGCGACGAGACCGGCGGCGCCCACGGCGCCGGCCGATCCTTTGATCAGGAAGGAACGTCGGGTGACGGGATCCATGCTCTCCCCCTTGGGGTCGGGTGCTCGTTGGGGTCGCACCTCGGCCGTGATTCGGTGCTCGGCCCGAAGGGGATGACGAAAGGGCGCGTTCCGGCCCGGCAGGCGCGCGATCCGCGCCGGCACCCGGCCCGCGCCGGGGGCGGGCGTCCCGCCGTTGGGCGGTGGCGGACGGCCGTCAGGCGATGGCGGAGGGGGGCGCCATCGTCGACCGGGGATCGCGCCAGTCGGTGGAGACGAACCGGTGGCGGATCAGCCAGTCGTCGCCCACGGGAACGAGCACGTCCCGGTAGCGGCCGTGGTGGTCGAGCCCGATCTCGGTGATGACCGTGAAGTACGACTCCACCCGCGCCCGGTCCGGAGCCACCTCGACGATGCGGGTGTTGGTCAGGAGGTGGCGGACGATCCGGCGCACCCCGGTCGCGTCGGCCTGCGCCAACCGGGCGGCCCGCCGGGAATCGTCGTCGCCGGGTTCGATGCCGCCCGAGAGGAAGGCGACGATGGCCTCCCGCCCCCGGACGGGGGCCTGGCCCCTGACCTCGAGCTCGCCGTCGTCACAGAACGCGGCGGCCAGCTCGTCGAGGCGGAACGCGTCGCCCGACCAGCTGTAGCGGGCGAGGGTGTCGCGGATCCGCTCCCGGGCGGCGAGCTCCCAGACGTCCATCGGCACGATCCTGGCAGGCGGCGGCGCGGCCGCCGCCTGCTCCGGCCTACTTCGGTGCGAACCGCTGCCCGGCGTCGAGCCGGATGCACGACCCGTTCAGCATCGGGTTCTCGGCGATCGCCACGACCAGCTTCCCGTACTCCTCGGGCCGGCCCATCCGCTTCGGGAAGGCGGCGTCCCTGGTCAGGGCGGCGGCGAACTCGTCGGGGATCCCCTGGGTGAGGCCGGTGGAGAAGAGGCTGGGCGCGATGGCGAGGGCACGGATGCCGAGGCTGCCGAGGTCGCGGGCCATCGTCAGCACCATGCCGGCGATGCCCGCCTTGGCCGCGGTGTAGGCGACCTGGCCGATCTGGCCCTCGAAGGCGGCGATCGAGGCGGTGCTGATGATCACGCCCCGCTCGTCGTCCTCGGGCTCGTTCCGAGCCATGTGCGCCGCGGCCAGCCGGGCCACGTTGAACGACGCGACGAGGTTCAGCTCGATGACGCCCTGGAACTCGTCGAGGGGATGCGGACCTTCCTTGGTGAGGGTGCGCTTGCCGATGCCGCCGCCCGCGGTGTTGACCGACACGTGGACGGAGCCGCCCAGGGCCTCGACGGCGGCGTCGACGGCGGCCTCGGTCCCGGCGTGGTCGGTGACGTCGCACGGGTGGAACGTGCCGCCCAGCGACTCGGCCACCACGGCCCCGGCCGACTGCGGCCGGTCGAGCACCGCCACCGCGGCGCCGCGCTCCACCAGGAGCTCGGCCGCGGCCTTGGCCATTCCCGACGCACCGCCGACGACGACGGCCTTCTTCCCCTTCAGGTCCACGGGCGCACACCTCGCTGAGTCGACGATATACCTCTAGATGTTTAGCACGCCTAGGATCGGACGGCGTGCCCCCCAGCGACCAACCGGCGCGGCGATGACCGACGTCCCGATCCACGTCGAGAGCCTGCCGGCCCGGCTCGGCACGACAGCCCGCCTCGTCGACGGCGACCTGGTGATCGACCTCGAACCCCTCCCGGCGGTGCTCCACCACGGGGTCGTCCGCACGAGCGTCCTGTCCTACCTGGTCGACTGCGTCGCCGGCATCCCGCTCGATCGCGACCCCGACGCCTGGACCCTCACCACCGACATGACGGTGCGCGCCCGCCCGGTGCCGGCGCCCGACCGCGTGACCGCCCGGTTCCGCCTGCTGCGGCAGGGCGGGCGGTCCGCCACCGGCGCCGTCGACCTCCACACCGGGACCGGCGAGGTCCTCGGCACGGGGGCGATCGGCTTCGCCCGCGTGCCCCGGCGGGAAGGGGACCCGCCCAAGGTCCACCTGCCCGTCGACGAGCTCATCGCCCGGTTCGCCGCGTCACCGGTCCTGCGCCAGCCGCTGCGCGAAGCGGCCGGGATCGAGGTCGTCGACCCGGCGGCCGGCGTCGTCGAGGTGCCGCTGACCGACGCCCTCCGCAATCCGGCCGGGACGCTGCAGGGCGCCATGGTCGCCCTGGTCGCCGAAGCGGCGGCGGAGGAGGTGATCGCGGCCCGGGCGGGTGGTCCGGCCGTCGTGACAGACCTCGACCTGCGCTACCTCGATCGCACCGCTGCCGGCCCGGTGCGCACCCGTACCGAGGTGATCGGCGACGGCCCCGGGGCCCCCGTCGTCGTCGAGCTCGTCGACGTCTCGACCGACACGGTCACCACCCTCGCCCACGCCCGCGGCGGGCCCCCGACCTGCGACATCGACTGAGCGTCGCCCCGCCCGGCCGGGCCGCCACCGCGCGGCACCCCTCGGGCTCCTCGCGGGCGGCTCGAACGTCACGCGACCTCGATCACCACCTTGCCGAGGGCACGGCCCTCACCGACGACGCGCAGCGCCTCGGGCACGTCCTCGAGCCCGAAGGTGCGGTCGATGTCGATCTCGACGTCGCCCGCCAGGCAGAGATCGGCCAGCGGGCCGAAGTGCTCCGGCCCCAGCTTCACGACGAGAACCCCGATCCGCCGACCCGTCAGCCGACCCGCGATCGTGCCCATCGTCAGCACGCGCAGCAGCGTCCGCACCGTCCCCCCGACGCAGAGGTACCGCCCACCGGGGGCCAGCGCCCGTCGGTAGGCGAACACCGACCGGTAGGCGACGAGGTCCAGCACGAGGTCATATCGTCGGCCGCCACGGGTGAAGTCCTCGGTGGCGTAGTCGATCACCTCGTCGGCACCGCGCGCTCGCATGAAGTCGAGCTTCCCGGCGTTGTCGACGCCGGTCACGTGCGCCCCGGCGCGCTTGGCGAGCTGGATCGCGAAGGAACCCGAGCCACCACCGGCGCCGTTGATCAACACCCGCGATCCGGGCCGGGCGAGGGCGGTCCCCTGCAACGCGATCGGTCCCGCTTGCGGGATCGTCGAGGCCTCGCTGAACGTCAGGCCCGAGGGCTTGGGGGCGAGGGCCGACTCGGGGGCCACCGCATGCTCGGCGAAGCCCCCCTTGAGGTCCAGGTTGTCGCCGTACACCTCGTCGCCCACGGCGAACCGGGTGACCCCGGGTCCGACGGCTGCGACCCGCCCGGCGATGTCCGAGCCGAGGGTCGGGCGAGCCGGCCGGCGGAGCCCTCCGATCCGGGCGTACAGAGGTGAGCCGCGCAGGCACTCCCAGTCGGACAGGTTGACCGACACCGCGACCACCTCGACCAGCACCTCTCCGGGACCCGGTGACGGCCGCGGCACCGCCTCGATCCGCAGCGTCTCCGGCGGGCCGTACCGGTCGTAGACGACCGCCTTCACGCCCGCCACCCGTCGTCGCCGGCCACCGTCACCGCGGGCATCCGCCGCCAACGTACCCCGATCCCGGAACGTCGATGACGCACCGGACGGGGCGCACGGCCCGCCTCGTTGCGCCCGCGTGTTTTATCGACGTCAATGTCATCGACGCTGGCCGTCGCGTGACCCGCTGCTCGACCTGCCGTCGTACGTGGTCGAGCTCGAATCGTGGGCCGGTGCCCCATCGGCACGCTCATCGTGGAGCCGACCCGCGACGACGCCATCGAGCGGCTCGCCGAGCTGTGGTAGCAGGGAAGCCGTGACGACCACCGCCGAGCTCCTGCTCGCCCGGGCCGACGACGACCGTCCCGGCCTCCTCCACGAGGACGGCACGTGGACCTTCCGCCAGATCGTCGACGAGGGCCGGCGGCGCGCCGCCCTGTTCGACGAGCTGCGCGACAGGGACAGGCCGCCCCACATCGGGGTCCTGCTCGACAACGCCCCCGACTACCTGTTCTGGCTGGTGGCCGCGGCTCTCGGCCGGGGCGTCGTCGTGGGCATCAACTCCACCTACCGGGGTGCCCAGCTGGCGCAGCTCGTCGACCACGGCGACTGCCAGGTCCTCGTGACGTCGACCTCGCTGGCCGGCCTGCTCGAGGACGCCTCGACGTCGATCCCCGCGGACAAGGTCCTCCTCGTCGACGACCCGGCCCACGCCGACCGGTTGGCCGACGTCGAGCCGTTCGCCGGCGGCGAGGACGCCACCGAGGACGACCTGTTCATGCTCATCTTCACGTCGGGCTCCACCGGCCTGCCCAAGGCGGTGCGCTGCACGCAGGGCCGGTTCGCCCGCACCGGCGCCCACGTGGCCTCGATCGCCGGGCTGGGCGACGGCGACGTGGTCTACGCGCCGCTGCCCTTCTTCCACGCGGCGTCGATGTTCACCGGCTGGTCCTCGACCCTCGACGCCGCCATCCCCATCGCCACCCGACGGAGGTTCTCGGCCTCGCGCACGGTGGGCGACATCCGCCGCTACGGCGCCACGCTCCTGACCTACACCGGCAAGGTCCTCAACTACATCCTCACGGTGCCCGCGGCGCCCGACGACGCCGACGTGCCCCTGCGGCTGGCGATCGGCAACGAGGCGTCGCTGCAGGACATCAAGGCGTTCGCCCGCCGGTTCGACTGCGCGGTGCGGGACAGCTACGGGTCGACCGAGGGCGTGATCATCATCCGACGCGACCCGTCGATGCCCGACGGCGCGCTGGGGCAGGCCGACGACTCGGTGATCGTGATCGATCCCGAGACGGGGGCCGAGTGCCCCCGAGCCCTGTTCGACGACGCCGGCCGGGTCGTCAACCTCGAGGAGGCCGTCGGCGAGATCGTGGAGACCGAGCCGACCTCGGGCTTCGAGGGCTACTACCGGAACGAGGCGGCCACGCAGGAGCGGTTCCGCGGCGGGTGGTACTGGTCCGGCGACCTCGCCTACCGCGACGCGGACGGCTGGTTCTGGTTCGCCGGGCGGTCGAACGAGTGGCTGCGGGTCGACGGGGAGAACTTCGCCGCCGCGCCCGTGGAGGCGATCGTCGCCCGCCATCCCGACGTCCGCTCGGTGGCGGTGTACGCCGTGCCCGACGATCCGGTGGGCGACCGGGTGATGGTCGCCCTCGAGCTGCACCCCGGCGTCACGTTCGACCCGGCGGGGTTCGACGCGTTCCTCGGCCGCCAACCCGACCTCGGGCCCAAGTGGGTCCCGGCGTTCGTCCGCGTCGACGACGACCTCCCCAAGCTGGCCAGCACGAAGATCGACAAGACGCGTCTGCGGCGGGAGGCGTGGCTGGCCGGCGACGTGGTCTGGCGACCGGGGAAGGGCGAGGACCTGCGCCCGCTCGCCGCCGAGGACCGCCAGCGCCTGCAGGCGCTGCTCCGCTGAGCGCGCACGGCCGTCTCGTACACTTCGTCGCCGTGGCCCGCTCCCAGCCGACCTCCGCGCCGCAGGCCGCCGCCACCCCCCGGTCGCGCAAGGGCGCGGCCACCCGCGCTCGCCTGGTCGACGCGGCCAAGGAGGTCTTCGAGGAGACCGGCTTCCTCGAGGCCCGGATCACCGACATCTCCGAGCGTGCGGGCGTCTCGCACGGCTCCTTCTACCACTACTTCGATTCGAAGGAGCAGATCTTCCGGGAGGTCGCCGAGGTCCAGGAGGCGCTGCTCACCGCGCCGCCGTCGCCCGAGGAGTCCGCCGAGCCGCACAGCTCCGAGCTCGACCGCATCCTCGGCGCCAACCGCCGCTACCTCCAGCGCTACCGCGACAACGGGAAGATCATGGGGGTGATCGAGGAGGTCTCGCGGTACGACCCGTTCGTCAACGAGGCCCGCATGCAACGGCAGAAGCACTTCGCCGACCGGGCCGAGCGCGCCATCCGCCGCCTCCAGACCGACGGTGCCGCGGACCCCGACATCGATCCCGAGATCGCCGCCGTGGCGCTCGGCTCGCTCGTGGGGCGCTTCGCCGAGCTGTGGCTGCTCGAGGGCTGGGGCACGTACGACTTCGACCACGCCGTCGAGCAGGTCACGAGGCTGTGGGCCAACGCCATCGGCCTCGACGAGCCTGCCGCCACCGCGACCGCGCCGCGCGGCGGCGAAGCCGAAGGCGAAGCGCCGGAGCTAGGGCCCGCCCCAGCGAGGCTCGCGCGGGAGGCCGAGACCCTGCTCGGCGATGACGTTGCGCTGGATCTCGTCGGTCCCCCCGCCGATCCGGAGGCCGGGCGCGAACAGGAAGCGCTCGAGCCACGGCGCCGCCACCGAACCGTCCGAGACCATTCCCGCTGCGCCCAGCACCTCCATCCCCGCCGACGCCGTGAGACGGGCGTGCTCGGAGTAGAGGAGCTTGGCCACCGAGCCGGCTGCGGGAACCGGGCCGGCCGCCGCCCGGGCCTGCACCAGGTCGAGGAGACGCTCGCGCCCCAGGGCTGACGCGACGAGCTGGCGGGTCGTGGCGTCGCCGCTGCGACCGAGCGCCCGGGCCAGCGCCACCAGTTGGGACGCGGACCGCGCCGAGGTCCCGCCGCCGATGGCGGCCCGTTCGCTGGCGAGCATCGTGCGGAGCACGGCCCACCCGCCGCCGAGCTCGCCGATCAGGCCGCTGTCGGGCACGAAGGCGCCGTCGAGGAAGACCTCGTTGAAGTGGTAGCCGCCCGACATCTGGCGCAGCGGCCGCACCTCGACCCCGGGCTGGCGCATCGACAGGGCGAAGCACGAGATGCCGCGCCGGCCGGGCACGGCGCGATCGGTGCGGGCCACGAGGAGGGCGTGGTCGGCGCTGCCGGCCCCCGAGGTCCACACCTTCTGGCCCGACACGGCCCAGCCGCCGTCGGTGCGTGTGGCCAGGGTGGCGACGCTCGCGAGGTCGGACCCGGCATCGGGCTCGGACAGCAGCTGGCACCAGCTCTGCTCGCCGCGCACGACCTCGGGGAGGTGGGTGGCACGCAGCTCGTCGGAACCGTGGGCGAACAGGACCGGCGGGAGCATCTCCAGGGCGACGGCCAACATCTTGGTCGACACGCCGTAGCGGGCCTGCTCCTCGGCGACGACCGCGTCCTGCCAGGCGGGGGCGCCGTGGCCGCCGTAGGCCGCGGGCCACGAGCGTCCGGCCCACCCGGCGTCGAACAGCTGGCGCTGCCACGCGCAGGTCCGCGCGAAGGCTGCGTGCTCGCGCCGGCGGTACTCGTCCATCGTCGAGGCCGAGACGACGTGGACGGAGGAGAAGTCGCCCGGCCCGCCCTTGGCCGGGGCGTGCACGTCGAGCCAGGCGCGCACGTCGGCGCGGAAGCCGTCGACGTCGGCGCCCGCGGCCGTCCTCGGATCGGCCACCGCTCAGCCCAGGGAGATCTGGAGGACCTCGAGGGCGTTCGCCCGCGCGATCCGGCGCACGGCGTCCTCGGGGATGCCGGTGAGCGACCCGGTGACGAACTCGACCGGTTGGCGGGTGCCCTCGGCGTGCGGCCAGTCGGAACCGAGCAGGAGGCGGTCGAGCCGCACGTCGGCCAGCAGCTCGGCGACGTCGTCCTCCCAGAAGGGCGTGATCCAGACGTGCTCCCCGAACTGCTGGCGTGGGTGCTCGGCGAAGTAGCCGGGGTTGCGGTCGGCGGCGTCGTCGAGGCGGTGCAACAGGTCGGGCACCCACGACGCACCGTTCTCGACGCTGGCCATGCGGAGGGTGGGGAAGCGGTCGAAGACCTTGTGGCACACGGCGGCGGCGTAGAAGTCGCTCACACCCCGGCCCTTGGTGACGATCCCCCGCAGGGGCGAGCGGAACAGAGAGCTCTCGCCCGATCCGGGCTCCCACATCTGGACCAGCGCGTCGTACCCCTCGATGCCGGCGTGGGTGGCGACCGGCACCCCCGACTCGGCCGCGAGGCCCCAGAACCCGTCATAGGCGGGATCGAACGGTGACCGGTGGCCACCGGGGACCGGCACCGCGGCGGCGCGGACGTTGACCACCACCGCCCCGGCGTCGAGGACGTGCCGCAGCTCGGCGACGGCGGCGTCGGGGTCGAGCAGGGGGATGTACGGGACGGCGAACATCCGCCCCTCGTAGCGGAAGCCCCAGTCGTCGTCGAGCCAGCGGTTGAAGGCGTGGAAGGACGAGGCGCAGGCGTCGGGATCGTGGGCGAGCGCGTCCTCGATGCCGACGCCGAGCGTGGGGAACAGCAGCATGCCGTCGAGCCCCTGGTCGTCCATCACCTCGAGCCGGGCCTTGCGGTCGCGGTACTCGGGGCGGATGGGCTCGAGCTCGCCGAACGCCTCGACGATGCTCTGCCGGCCGGGGTTGCCCCGGTACCAGTCGTAGAGCGCGCCGGGCTTGGCCACCGGGTCGAACGTCGGGTTGGCGATGTAGGTGTTGATCGTCCCGCCGACGAGCAGCCGCCGCTTGCCGTCGATGTCGGCCCAGCGCACGCCACGGTTGCGCAACGAGCGGTCGCCGTACCGGGTGAAGGCGTCCTCGGGCTCGTAGTAGTGGTTGTCGAAGTCGAACATCCCGACACCGGTCGGCTGGTTCGTCACGACGGCCTCCTTGCGGTCGAACCCGTGCCACCGACACTATTCTGAAATTGACGCCGGAGTCGAAAACCTCCCCGTCGACACCGCCTTCAGGGGAGCAGCGCGCTGACCACCGACTCCACCTCCGACGAGCTGCTCCAGCTGCGCGACGCGCTCCGGGGCACCCTCGGCACGACCGATGTCGACCGCGTCCCGCCCACCGGAGCCGACTGGCGGAAGTCGTGGCCCGCCCTGGTCGAGCTGGGGATCACCACGTTCTGCGTCGACTCGGCGCGCGGGGGCCTCGGCGCCCGCGTCGACGCGGCCGCGACGACCGCGGCCGAGCTCGGTGCCGCGCTCCACGGCAGCCCCTACGCCGCGCTCTGCGCCGGCGCCTGGGCCCTGACCCGCCGCCACGACCCCGTGGTCGACGACCTCGCGGCCCGGGTCGCGGACGGCGACGCGGTCTGCGCCTGGGGCCGGGTCGACGCCACCGGCCGCACGGCCCGGCTGGTCGATGGTGCCGGAGGCGTCGACGCGCTCCTGCTGCAGGATCCCGCCCGCGGCGACCTGCTCCTGCTGCCCGACCCGCACGTAGATGATGCGTGGGTTGGCCGCCCGCAGCTGCTCGACCCCGATCCCGAGCTTGTCGCGCACGGCCGGGAGCTTGTTCGTGAGGAACACGTCCGAGATCGCCGCCAACTTGCCGAGCACGTCGAGGCCCTCGGGCGACGTGAGGTCGACCCCGATGCTCCGCTTGCCCCGGTTCGAGTGCTCGAGCAGGGCGTGGACGTCGCCACCGATGGCGGCCATGCCGGTCGAGGCCAGGCCCCGCATGGCGTCGCCGCGCTCGACGTGCTCGATCTTGATCACGTCGGCGCCGAGGTCGGCCAGCAGCGCCGAGGCGGCCGGGACGAAGGTGTGCTCCGCCACCTCGAGGATGCGGACGCCTTCCAGGATCGCGGTCATCTGTCCCCCTGTGGGCTGGATGGGTTGTGCACCCCTCGGGTGGGGTGCAGGACGAGCCCGGGGCGTGGCCAGATCGTCTCGACCACGCGCCCGGAGCGCGAGAGCGTGACGACGGCCCGGCGCCGGTCGGTGCCGCCGAACGCGATGTTCGTGGTGACGTCGCCCGGGATCGGGTACACGTCGAGCTCGCCGCCGTCGGGCGTCACGACCACGAGCCCGTCGCCGATGGCGCCGATCACGACCCGCCCGTCCGCCTCGACGGCGAGCGAGTCGAACGAGAACGGCGTGGCGACCAGGCACGAGCCGCCGTGGCGCACGGCGAGCGACCCGGCGGCGGGGCGCACCTCGCCCGGGCCGGCGAGGTCCCACGCCCAGAGGCGGCCGGTGTGGGTTTCGGCGACGTAGACCCGGCGGTCGTCGGGGGACAGGCCGACGCCGTTCGGCCCGAGGAGCGGGAAGGCGACCTGCCGCACGCCGCGGCCGTCGGGCGGCAGGTAGTAGAGCCCGCCCCGATCGACGCTCCCGTGGCGGCCCTTGCCGTGGTCGGTGAACCAGATCCCGCCGACCTCGTCGAACACGAGGTCGTTGGGGCCCCGCAGGCGGCGGCCGTCGACGCTGTCGTGCAGCACGGTGACCGCGCCGGTGGCGAGGTCGACGCGCTCCAGCCAGCCACCCTCGAACCCCGGCGGCTCGTTGGTGTGGGTGGCGCGGTCGATCGGGATGCGGACGCCGTCACCGACGTCGCTCCAGAGGAAGCCGCCGTTGTTGGCCACGTAGGCACAGCCGTCGGGTCCGATCGCCATCCCGTTGGGCCCTCCGCCCGGGGAGGCCACCACGGTGGGCTCGCCGCCGGCCAGGCGCAGGACCCGCCCGCCGTCGATGTCCACGACGAGGACCGAGCCGTCGTCGCACACCACGGGGCCCTCGGGGAAGCCCAGGCCCGAGCCGAGCACCTCGAAGGCGAGCGGGGCGTGGACGGTCGTCCTCACGTGGCCGGACCCGGCCCGGCGTCACCACGCCCGTGCACGCACCGAGCCCTCGATCGGACGTCGTTCTCGGGGCTCATCGGTGCTCCTCCCTGGCTCGAGACGGGCATCCTGCCCCAGGCAGTGTCACGCGTCGGCGTCGAGCGGGCCGTCGCCGGCGTCGTCGCCCACGACTTCTTCGACGTGCTGACCGCGCTCGTCGACGGCGAGGGCGCCTGAGGGCGCTCCTCAGCCATCGGCGGGTGCGCGGGCCGCCTCGGCCGCGCCCCGCAACCTGGCCGTGCGCTCATCGACGGCACCGACCAGGTCGCCGTGGGTGACGACGTAGGGCTCGCCCGCGAGGACGGCCTCGAGCACCCGGCCGGCGACGTCCTCGGGCGCCGCCACCGAGCCGGCCATGTCGGGGTTGCTGGCCATCATGGCGACGAAGTCGTCGTCGGCGGCGATCGGGCGCCGGACGTGGGCGGGCTGGGCGGCCTCGCTCGTCTCGAGGTGCCGCGTGATCATCCCCGACGGGAAGATCACCGACACGCCGATGCCGTCGTCGGCGAGCTCGAGGCGCAGGGTCTCGGCGAGGCCCCACACCGCGAACTTGCTGGCCTGGTAGGCGCCGAGGCGGCTGGCCGGGTCGAGAACCGAGGACGAGGTGGTGAAGGCGAGCCGACCCTTGGTCGCCCGGAGCAGGGGCAGGAACGAGCGAGCGACGCGGGCGGAGCCGATCACGTTGACGTCGAGGACCCACCGCCACTCGTCGTCGGTGAACCGCTCCACGGCGCCGAAGAGCTGCACCCCCACGTTGGAGACGACGAGGTCGGCGCGACCGAAGCCGTCCTCCACCGCCCGCGCCGCCGCCTCGACCGACGGGGCGTCGGCGACGTCGACCGCGAGCCCGCGCGCGTCGACCCCGTGGGCCTCGGCCAGCGACGCCGCCTCCGCCGCGGCGCGCTCTCCGTCGAGGTCGAGCAGGGCGACGTCCATGCCCCGGGCGGCACACCGGGCCGCCAGGGCGAGGCCGAGCCCCGATGCCCCGCCCGTGATCACGGCGACCTCGCCCATCACCCCTCCTCCGGGGCCGTGAAGTCCATGTGGAGTCGGGTCAGCGTCGACGACGCGATGCGCCATTCGCCGTCGGCCTTCTCGTAGTTCTCGTGGTAGTGGCCGTGGCCGACGAGGCGCGTCCCGTTGGGCCACACGAGCAGGTCGTTCATGGCCCAGATGCCCGTCGCCGCCGTCGAGGAGGTGACCTGGATCTCGGGCATGAGCCCGTGGTGGACGGTGACCACGTCGCCCAGAGTCTCCCGCAGGAACGCCATGAACTCGTCGGCACCGGCGATGACGCCGCCGCCCGAGTCGGTCGTGTCCATGACGACGTCGTCGGTGAACACCTGTCGCATCTCGTCCCACTGCTTCGTGTCCATCGTGCGGAAGTACCGCGCCTTCAGCTGCCTGATCGCCTCGACGTCGTCCATGGCGCGACCCTACGACGCGGCACTCTCGACATCGACGTCGACTTTGGCCAGTGGCACGATGCAGGCCGGGAGCGGGGCGGCCCCCGGTCGAGGTCGGACAGTGCCGTTATGCTGGGCCGATGGGCTCGTCGGGCATGAAGCGCAAGGGTCGACAACACCTTCCCAAGGTCGGCACGCGCCCAGCGATTGAGCACGGCGTGCAGGACCGCCGTGAGCGGGCGCTCCACCCGTTCAGCGCGGATCCGTCACGAGAGCGGCGGACGTCCAGCACGACGCTCGTTGCGATCGCCATCGCCGTCATCGTCGCGATCGGCGTGATCGCACTCCTCGTCGTCACCGCCTGACCATGGTTGCCGCGTGCGAGGACCGGGCATCGAGCGGCCGGCCCGGGCGCCGGCCAGGACCGGATCGTCGTGTGCCCTGGGGGTTGTCGCCTGGGCAAGCACCTGGATTGCCCCGTCACACGGGGATGACGTCGACGTGGACACCTGACGCCGCGACCAGGGCACCGATGTCCCCGGGGTCGGACGTCACGATCCGGTCGTCGTCCACAGCCAGCGCGACCACGGCGGCGTCGATGGCATCCCGTGCCCGGGCACGACCGAGGAGCACCCCGGCCCGTCGACCCAGGTCGTCGTCGAGACCCGAGATCTCGACGCCCGACAGCGCCCGCGCCAGCAATGCCTGACGCCCACCACCTCGCCACACCTGGGCGATGACACCGCCATGGCTGACCGGCGGTCGCGCCGCTCGGAGCTCCGCCTTCAACCGCCGCCACATCGCCCGGTCGTTGCGTTCGAGGGCGACGAAAGCCCCCGCGTCGCAGATCAGCGTCACGCCGCTCCCCGTGACCGCCTACGTGCGGCCCGCACGGCTGCCGCCGCGTCACGGTCGGCTCTCGCCTGCTCGGCCAGTTCATCCTCGGTGATCTCGCCGTGCTCGGCCTCGTACTGCGCAACCGCTTCGGCCATCGCTTCGAGGCGACGCTCCTTGTCAGCCCGTTCACGCATGGCGTTTCCCACCCACGCGCTCACCGACTCGGCGCGCCCGTCGGCGACGGCCGCCGCCGCGGCGGCGGCCAGCGACGCATCAACCGAGATCGTCAAGCGTTCCTTCATACGATCATCCTACAACAGGAGGACGATCGTAAGCGCGAAATGGTGCGCGGCCTAGAGTCGAGATGGCTCCGCATTTCCTGCGGTCAGTCGTCCCCTCCGGTGCGGGGAACGAGCCGGATCGTGACGGACGCCGCCTCGGGGCCCACCACGGTGCCCACGATCTGGGGCCCGTAGCGGTCGTACTTGGCGTGGTAGGCGGCGTCGATGTCGCCGTGCACGCCGGTGCTCGCCTCTGCGAACGTCACGTCGCGCTCGACCCCGCCGGCGCGGATCCGGCCCACGCCGCTCGCGGTGGCCCGGCGGTACCAGGGGTTGCCCGGCCCGTAGGCAGACCGGACGTACACCTCGTCGCCGACTCGCACGACCCACATGGTCACGTACGGCCGCAGGTTGCCGTCGCGACGCTGCGAGGCGAGCTGCAGCTCGCTGGCGGCACCGATGCGGTCCAGCTCGCCGGGCGCCCAGTCGCTCATCGAGCCTCCCCGTCGGGGTACTCGGCGTCGGTGACGTGATCGCCCCAGGTGGTCTCCTCACCACCGCCCTCGGGGGCCTCCCAGAGGGCGATGTGGGTCATGAAGTGGCCGGGGGCGGCCGGCCCCTTGGTGGTCGGGGCCTTGGGAAGGCGTTGCATGGTCTGCTCCTGGATCACGCGCTCTCGTCGGCGGAGTTCGGGCTGGCCTCGACGGGGGTGGCGGCCCAGCTGGCCAGCAGGGCGAGCGCTTCGGCGGATGGGGTGCCGGGCTCGGCGGTGTAGACGAACATGGCCTGACCGGCATCGGCGGCGAGGTCGAAGTGCTCGTAGGTGACGGTGAGGTCGCCCACGAGCGGGTGGCGGAACCGCTTGGTGCCGGTGTCGTGGTACTTCACGTCGTGGGCCGCCCACCGGACGCGGAAGTCCTCGCTCCGGGTCGACAGCTCACCGATGAGATCCGACAGGCGGCGGTCGTACGGGTCGCGGCCGGCCTCGGAACGCAGGATGGCGACGGTGTCGTTGGCGATCCGCTCCCAGTCGGGGAAGAACGTCGTCGCCCGCGGCGACAGGAACGTGAAGCGGGCGTAGTTCGCCGGCCGCACCGGGTCGGCGTACAGCTCGGAGTGCAGGGCATGGCCCACCTCGTTGTGGCGAGGATGTCGAGGCGCCCGTTGCGGACGAACGCCGGGGCGCTCAGGCTGTCGAGCACCCGCTGCACGCTCGGCCGAACCCGCTCCGCCGCCGGGCGGCGCCGGGGCGGGCGGCTCGCCCCGGCCGTGCGCACGAGATCGAGGAGGTGGCCCCGCTCGGCCTCGTCGAGCTGCAGGGCGCGGGCGATGCCGTCGAGGACGTCCTCGGAGACGCCGGTGGCCGTGCCCCGCTCGAGGCGGGTGTAGTACTCGACGCTGATCCCCGCGAGGAGGGCGACCTCCTCGCGGCGCAGGCCGGCCACGCGGCGCCTGGCGCCGCCATAGGCGGGGAGACCGGCCTGCTCGGGGGTGACCTTGGCCCGGCGGGTGGTGAGGAACTCGCGGATGTCGGCCTTGGCGTCCACGGGAGCAACGCTACGGGCGGGTTCTCGGATCAGGGAGTCCCTGGCGGTACCCCTCTCGACCGGGACTCCCTCACGTCGGCCGGTGGTGGTTGGCTGCATGCATCCCCCCGACCGCCCCGAGAAGGGACATGTGATGCGTGCTGCCGTCTTCCACGGCCCCAAGGACATCCGGGTCGCCGAGCGGCCCGACCCGACGGTCCAGGTACCGACCGACGCCGTGGTCCGGGTCGTGCTGGCCTGTGTGTGCGGGTCGGACCTCTGGTACTACCGCGGCGAATCGGACCACCCGGTCGGCTCGATCGGCCACGAGTTCATCGGCGTGGTCGAGGAGACCGGCGCCGACGTCACCACCGTCCGCCGCGGCGACCTCGTCATCGCCCCGTTCATCTTCAGTGACGGCACCTGCCCCCACTGCCGCAACGGCTCGACCATCTCCTGCGTCGCCGGCGGCAACTTCGGCGACGGCACGATCGACGGGGGCCAGGGCGAGGCTGTCCGCGTCCCCCTCGCCGACGGCACGCTCGTCCCGGTGCCCGGCTCGGGCCACGACGACGCCACGCTCCGCTCGCTGCTCACGCTGTCCGACGTGATGTCCACCGGCCACCACGCCGCCGTCAGCGGCGGCGTGCAGGCAGGCGACACCGTGGCGGTCGTGGGCGACGGCGCCGTCGGCCTGTCCGCGGTGCTGGCCTCCGCCCGCCTCGGCGCCGAGCGGATCGTCGCCCTCAGCCGCCACCGCGACCGCCAGGAGCTCGCCCGGGCCTTCGGCGCCACCGACGTGCTGGCCGAGCGGGGCGACGAGGCCGTCGCCGCCGTGTTGGAGCTGACCGACGGGATCGGCGTCGATGCGGCCCTCGAGTGCGTCGGCACCGGCCAGGCCGCCGCCACCGCGTTCGCCATCGCCCGTCCCGGCTCGACCGTGGGCGTCGTCGGCGTCCCCCACGGTGTGGACGTACCCTTCGAGCAGCCGTTCTTCCGCAACATCGGCTGGCGGGGCGGTCCCGCTCCCGCCCGGCGCTACATCCCCGAGCTGCTCGACGACGTCCTCGACGGCCGCATCGACCCCGGCCGCGTCCTCGACCACGAGACCGGCCTCGACGGCATCGCCGAGGCCTACGCCGCCATGGACGAACGCCGGGCGATCAAGTCGCTCGTCCGGGTCGGCACCGTTTGAGAGGGAAGGATCCACCCGTGCCGACAACTGTTCCCACCGTCACGCTCAACAACGGCGTCGAGATGCCGGTGCTCGGCTTCGGCGTCTTCCAGATCCCCCCGGACGAGACCGAGGAGGCCGTCGCCTCCGCCCTCGATGTCGGGTACCGGCTCATCGACACCGCGGCCTCGTACGGCAACGAGGAGGCCGTCGGCCGGGCGGTGCGCAGCAGCGGCATCCCCCGCGCCGAGCTGTTCGTCACCACGAAGCTGTGGATCCAGAACCCGGGCGAGGCCAACGCAAAGGTCGCCTTCGAACGGTCCCTCGAGCGGCTCGGCCTCGATCATGTCGACCTCTACCTGATCCACCAGCCGCTCGGCGACTACTACAGCTCCTGGCGAGCGATGGAGGAGCTCCACGCCTATGGGCTCGCCCGCGCCATCGGTGTCGCGAACTTCTATCCCGACCGGCTCGTCGACCTCATGGAATTCAACGAGGTGACCCCGGCCGTCGACCAGATCGAGACCAACCCGTTCTTCCAGCGCCACGCCGACCACGAGCTCATGCGCACCCACGGCGTGCAGCTCGAGGCCTGGGGCGGGTTCGCCGAAGGCCGCAACGACCTGTTCACCAACGCGACACTCACCGCCATCGGCGACGCGCACGGCAAGTCCGTCGCCCAGGTCGTGCTCCGGTGGCTCGTCCAACGCGACATCGTCACCATCCCCAAGTCCGTCCGCCGCGAACGCATGGAACAGAACCTCGACGTCTTCGACTTCACCCTCACCGACGACGAGATGGCCCGCATCGCCGCCATGGACACAGGGGCATCACAGTTCTTCGACCACCGCGACCCGGCCATGGTCAGCTGGCTCAACAGCCGCCGAGACACGTGACCCACACGCCTGGTTGGCGCCTCGACGCCGGCGGTCAGCCAACGAGGTCGTGGACGAGGGCTCGCAACTGGCGTTCGTAGCGGCGGGCGGTGCGTCCCGGGTCGTCGGCGGCCACGATCTGCTGCGCGGCCTCGGTCACCGCACCGAGCAGAAGCTCGGTGAGCAGGTCGAGGTCGTACCGCTGCGCCAGCGCCTCGTGGCCCTCCAGGCTGCGGCGCAACATCGTGCGGAAGGGCCCGCCGTCGCACGAGCGCCATCGCGCCCAGCCGAGCACGGCGGGGCCGTCGACGAGCGTGATCCGGGCTGCAGCGGGCGTCGACCCGACGGCCCGGAGGTAGGTGGCGATCCCTCCGGCCAGGGTCGTCGAGCGGGCCACCTGAGCGGCCAGGGCCTGCTGCTCGGCCGTGAACACCCGCTCGAACAGCGCGCGCTTGTCAGGGAAGTGGTGGTAGACCGCGCCCTTCGTGCGCCCGGCGTCCCTGGCCACCTCGTCGATCGACGTCGCCTCGTAGCCGAGCTCGCCGAACCGCGTGCGGGCGGCGGCGAGCAGGCCGTCGACGGACTCGGCCGAGCGTGCCTGGGCCGGGCTCACAGCGACGCGCCCACGACCACCCGTTGGCGGGCGACGGCGGCCCGCCGGTGGGCGAAGGCCTGCCGGTAGTCCGGATCGGCGAGCAGTGACCAGAAGGCGCCCGTGTCGGGGTACGAGGCCACCACCAGGAGGTGCCAGGGCCCGTCGTCGTCGCCCCACAGGACGCCGGTCGGCAGCGCCTGGGACAGGAACGTCCCGCCGGCCGCCTCGAGGCAGGGGCCGCTCGTGGCGCCGTAGCGGCGCATCGCCTCGACGCCTGGGCACTCCTCGCCCGACGGGTACCGCGCGATCTCGTTGAGCTCGAAGAGGTTCACGACGGTGAGCGGGGCGGCGCCGATCAGGTCGATGGCGTCTGTGGCCAGCCCGTACTCGGCGGCGAGGTCGCTGCGATCGATCATCCCGAACATCATACTCGGAGTACGTACCCTGAGTATGTGTCGTGGGTCGGTCGCGCCGTCGGCGTGACGTCTCGCCGGCACGCTTCGCCTCCGCCCCGCGACCGTTGCCGAGCAAGGTGTAGTGCGTCGACATCGCCCGGAACCCTCACCCGACAGGAGCCGCGACATGACCGACATGACCGTCACCAAGCGCCGGGCCGACAGCTCGGCCAACGAGGACCTGACCAAGCTCGCCCGGCACGGCGCCGACACCTTCGGCTACAAGGCCGAGCTGCGCATCGACCGCAAGCTCGCCCAGCTCCTGCGCCTGCGGGTGTCTCAGATCAACAACTGCACCTACTGCCTCAACCTCCACTACGAGGCCGCACGCGACGCCGGCATCCCCCGACCGGTGATCGACACCCTGACCGCGTGGTGGGAGACCGACTTCCACGACGACGCCGCCCGCGCCGCGCTCGCGTACACCGAGGCGATCACTCGTGTCGCCGACGCCACTGTCGCCGACCGGTTCGGTGTACGGCACGACGCGCTCGCCGAACGCTTCTCGCCGGAGGAGATCCTCGAGATCATCGGCATCGTCATCAACATGAACGTCTGGACCCGACTCAAGCTGGCCGAGGGCGCCACCCCCGGGCTCGCCGAGGAGGCGACGCCGTGAGCCCGCTCGCCGGTCAGTCCCGGTAGCGGCCGTCGAACCCGGAGCCTCGGCCGAGCTCGGTGAAGCGGAGCCCGACGATGGCGCCGTCCTCGACCATCCAGCGGAGGTCGTAGCTGGCGCGGTAGCTGGGCGGCCAGAACGACCCGAAGTGACCGTCGTCGTCGACGTACCACTCACCCCGGGTCGGACGACCGTTCTCGACGTACGTGGTCACGCCGTCGGCCTCGAAGACCTGCGTCGCGCCGTCGGAGAACACCAGCTCGCCCGCCGTCAACGCCCGCGGGATGAGCGCCGGCGCGACGACGTCGCCGTCGGACACGTCGACATCGTCGAACCCGGGCACGACCCGACTCTAGGCATGCTCGGCGCTGTCGACGGCCGACGCCCATGCCGGAGCGCGATCTGGAACGACCGTGACCGCCGGCGACTGCTCGTCGCCGGCGGCCTCGGGATCGGTCACGACTCGGCCGGGTCCAGGCTGAGCGACGCCGAGTTCATGCAGTACCGCTCACCGGTGGTGGTCGGTCCGTCGGGGAAGACGTGACCGAGGTGGGCGTCGCAGGCGGCGCAGCGAGCCTCGGTGCGGACCATGCCGAAGCTGCGCTCCCTGATGCGGGTGACGCGCCCCTCGGTGATCTCACGGTCGAAGCTCGGCCAGCCGGTGCCCGAGTCGAACTTGGCGTCGCTGTCGAACAGCTCGGCGTCGCACACGACGCAGCGGTAGACGCCGGCGTCCTTGGTGTCCCAGTACTCGCCGGTGAAGGCCCGCTCGGTGCCGGCCTCCTGGGTGACGTGGTACTGCAGCGGCGTCAGGCGGTTGCGGATCTCGTCGTCGGACGTGCGACGGTCGGATCGGTTCCTCATGCGTGTGTCTCCTTCGGGGGATGAATGATCTGCTCGGGTCGGGTCACGCGTAGGCGACCTGGCAGAAGCCGTGGTTGCAGTAGCCACGGGGGTTCGCGGCCAGGTACTGCTGGTGGTAGTCCTCGGCGTAGAAGAACTCGCCCGCCGGGGCGATCTCGGTCGTGATCGTCCCGAAGCCGGCCTCGTCCAGGTTCGCCTGATACCGGTCACGGCTGGCCTCGGCCGCGGCGAGCTGCTCGTCGGAGCTGGTGTAGATGGCCGACCGGTACTGGCTGCCGATGTCGTTGCCCTGGCCCATGTACTGGGTCGGGTCGTGGTTCTCCCAGAACACGGCCAGGAGATCGTCCAGGCTCACCTGCTCGGGATCGAACACGACCAACACCGCCTCGGTGTGGCCGGTCATCGACGTGCAGGTCTCCTCGTACGTGGGATTCGGGGTGTGCCCGCCCGCGTAGCCCGCGGCCGTGGTGTACACGCCCGGGAGCTGCCAGAACAGGCGCTCCGCGCCCCAGAAGCAGCCCATCCCGACGATCAGGGTGTCCATGCCCTCGGGCCAGGGGGCGCGCAATGGCGTCCCCAGCACCGCATGGGTGTCACGGACGGGCATGGTCGTGTCCCGACCGGGCAGGCACTGCTCGGGCGCCGGCGGCGGTGCAGGGAGTCGGTACGACATCAAGAATCTCCTCGGTCAGGCCGTCCCTGGTGGGCGGCGCTGGTGGTGGGCGCTGTTCCCGCCCAACAGCTAGACAATCAACCGAGGTGGTTGTTACAGATCCCGCGCCGCTCCCCCCGGATCATCCCGACGCCGAGATGGTCGCCGCGCTCCGCGGCGGCGACCCCGACCGCTTCGACGACCTGGTGCGAGAGCTGACCCCCGGGCTGACCCGCATGGCCCGCATGTACGTGAGCGATGCCCTCGCCGGTGACGTGGTGCAGGACACCTGGATCGCGGTCATCGACGCCATCGACACCTTCGAGGGTCGCTCGTCGCTCAAGACCTGGATCTACCGGATCCTGCTCAACAAGGTCCGCACGCTCGCCACCCGCGAGGCCCGCGCCGTCCCCGTGGCGAGCCTCGGACCCGACCACGATCCCGCCGGGCCTCGCCTCGAGCTCGTCCACGAGGAGCTCGGGCCCGGCTACTGGCCGGCGCCACCCGAGCCGTGGGAGACACTGGCTCCCGAGCGACTCGAACGCAAGGAGACCCTCGATCGGATCGCCGCGGCGATCGAGGCGCTGCCGACCGCGCAGCGCGAGGTCGTCGAGCTGCGCGACGTGCAGGGCTGGTCGGCAGCCGACACCGCGGAGGCGCTCGGCATCAGCCACGTCAACCAGCGGGTCTTGCTGCACCGCGGCCGCAAAGCGATCCGCAACGCCCTCGAGGAGTACCTCCGTGCGGCCTGACCATCCGGTTCACGTCGGCGGCGGCATCCGCTGCACCGAGGCCATCGAGTTGGTGACGCTGCACCTCGACGACGCGCTCGACGATCACGACCGCCGCCTCTTCGAGCAGCACGTCGACGGGTGCACCGGATGCACCCGGTACGTCGCCCAGATCCGCCAGACGATCCACCTCACCCGGCGGGTGCTCGATCACACCAGCGTTGCAGGTCAGGCTCGGCAGACCGAGCTTCGGGCGGCCTTCGTCGCTCGACGACGCCCACCCGTCTGACGATCATCCTGGTCGGATGACGACAGATGTCGCTGCCCGTGAGATCGCCGCGGAACCGATCTGCACCAACGACGTCATCTGCGACCGCGCGGCGCCGTCCGGTTGGATCGGCGACCTCACCGGCGCCCATGGCAACGACTGCTTCAACGTGGGCGACTACTCGGACGACCGCAACGGGCAATGGTTCAACGGCGTGGTCATGCCGTGGTCGCGGTGGTTCCGGTGGCGACAGGCGTGGCGTCACCCGGGTCGCAGTCCGGTGGGCGCCTGGCCGCCCGCGGCCGCCCCCCGCAGCAACGACACGAGCGAGCTGACGTCGCAGCCGTCGAAGGCGTCGACATACCGGGCAAGCAGGTCGTCGGAGATCGTCCGGTCCCCGACCGCCCGACCCGGACCGGATGCCTCCACTGTCGCCAGCGTCGCGCGCGCCCGCTGCAGGGCGCTCGTGACCGAGGCGACGGTCGTGCCCAGCAGATCGGCCACCTCGGTCGCCTGCCACCGGAGCACCTCGCACAACACCAGGACCGCCCGTTGACGGGGCGGAAGGTGCTGCAGCCTGACGAAGGCCAGCCGGACTGCGTCGCGCGACGCGACGGCGTCGGCGGGATCACCCGTATGGCGTGGCACGGGCGTCAGCCCGGCCTCGCGGAAGGGCGTGACCCTCGGGACCGACGGCAGCGGCGAGCCAACCGCGGTCTCGGACCCCGGCGCGGCACCGAGATCCAGGGGGAGTGCCCGTCGCTGCGGCGACCTCAGCACGTCGACGCACACGTTCCCGGCGATGCGGTACAGCCACGTCCGCAGCGAGGACACGCCCCGAAACCGGTCGTAGCCGCGCCACGCCCGGATGAAGGTCTCCTGCACCGCGTCCTCCGCCTCCGAGCGGGATCGCAACCGACCGTCGCAGAACGCCGTCAGCTCGGCGCGGTGGTGCTCGAGGCGGCGGGCGAGGTCGCCCGAGTCCCGGCTGGCGACACCCCGCCGGTCGGCCGAGGCGGGGGGACAGAGGGCCGTCGTCGTTGACGCGGTGGCGGTCATGCCGGCCCCTCGCTCCCGCCACCGAGGGCCCGACGGAGCGTCGGCGCCAGGCAGTCGGCCACGCCCGCGACAGGACCGTCGTGATGGATCTCGTCGACGCGGATCCCGGCGTCCCGGAGCCGTGACGCGTACCGGCGTGCATCGGCCTCGTGCGGGCCGTCGCCGATCGTGACCACGATCGCCGGGGCGACACCGGCCAGCGACGGCCCCCGCAGCTGAGGGACCAACCGGGCCGCACCCGCCGCGGTGTCCGACGTCGTCGTCACCACCAGGAGCTGACGGACCACGCTCGGCCAGCCGTCGTCGCGGGCCTCGAGCGCCACTGCCGCCGCCAGCCAGGCGCCCGTGCCCTCACCGCCGACGAGCAGCCGCTCGGGGTCGGCGTGCAACTCGTCGGCGTGGTCCGCGGCCCATTGCACGGCAGTCGTGGCCTCGGCCAGCGCCGCGTCGTCCGCCACCCGGGCGACGCGGGTGTCGCTCACCGCCAGCACGACGACGCCGGTTCGCTCGGACACGGTGGCCCACAAGGCATCGGCGCCGGCGGCGGGCAGCGTGACGAGCAGAGGCCGAACGACCGGCTCGCCGGTCGTCGGGGGCCAGTGAACGCGCGTCCGCAACGGCCCGGCGCGGCCCCGCAGCTGGAGGTCGGCCACCCTGGGCCCGGGTCGGACGGGCTGTGCACTGGGCAGCGAGGAGGTCACGGCCCCACCATCCCGCCGACCCACCGACCGAGGGAAAGGCCGAGTGCGCATGACCACAGTGCGCGCAACGCATGACCAGCCGCCGCGACGGCGAGTCACAATGGTCCGCATGGACGACGCCCGACCGATGGGCAAGGTGCTGCCCATGACCCCGGCCCCCGACGGCGTGGAGCTGCGCCACCTCCGGGCGTTCGTCGCCGTCGCCGAGGAGCTCAACTTCAGCCGGGCTGCCACCCGCCTGTACGTGTCCCAGCCGGCGCTGAGCCGCCAGATCCGTGCGTTGGAGCGGCTGATCGGGTGCGACCTCCTGCGGCGCTCGACCCACCGGGTCGAGCTCACGATCGCCGGCGAGGCCCTGCTCGGGCGTTCGCACGAGCTGCTGCACGAGGTCGACGACGCGATCGCGGCGACGCGATCGGTCGGTGGCGAGCTGGACAGCCGCCTCGCCCGCATCTGGGAACCGATCGTCGACCTCACGACGGCCGGGCCCGACCTGCAGACGTTGCGGAACGTGTGTGAGGACCTGCACGCCCAGTTCCCCGTGCCCGATGTCGCCGTGCGCCACGTCAACGCCGGCGGGGTGCCGGCCCTGATGCTGGCCCCCCGGAAGGATCAGGACGTCACCGTGCTCTTCCTGCACGGTGGCGGCTACGTGATGGGCTCGGCGTTCGGGTACCGCCATCTGGCGGGCGCGCTGGCGATCGCGGCCGACGCCACCGCCCTGGTGCCGGAGTATCGACTCGCCCCTGAGCACCCGTTCCCCGCCGCGCTCGATGACGCGCTGCGCGCCTACCAGTGGGTGCTCGGCAACGGCACGACGCCCGAGCAGTTGACCGTCGTGGGCGACTCCGCAGGAGCCGGCCTGGTGCTGTCGCTGCTGCTCACGCTCAAGGAACAGGGTCTGCCCCTGCCCGGCGGCACCGTCATGCTCTGCCCCGGGTTGCGGCTCACCTTCGACGACGCCGGGGCGACGCTGGACAGCGGTCAGGCGGGTGTGAGCGTCGAACAGCTCCGCGCCTTCGCCGAGTCCTACCTGGACGGGCACCCGGCAGATGACCCCATCGTCGACCCCCTCGGCGCGGACCTGGCCGGTCTGCCCCCGATGCTCATCCAGGGCGGCACGGGCGATGTCATCGTCGAGGACGCGCACCTCCTCGCCGAGCACGCCCGCCGCCACGGCGTCGACGCGACGCTCGAGCTGTACCCGGTGGACACCCACGACTTCCAGATCTTCTGGTCGTTCCTGCCCGAGGCCGCCGAGGCCGTGCAGCAGGCCGGAGCCTTCGCCAGCGCCACCCGCGCGGCCCCAGGCGAGCCCCGCACCTCGAGCCGGGCCCCTTGACCCCACCGACACCGCCGCCACCGCCGACGCGGCCGGCCGATCGCCGCGAGGAGCTCGGACCGGCTGCCTCGGGCAGCCACGTGGTGCCTACCCTGGCCGGGCCATGGCGCGCTTCCACCTCGCCACCATCACGCCGACGAAGGCCGACCTGATCGCCGAGTGGGCCCCGACCCGACCATGGGGTCCGCCACCGGACGTTCCCGTCGAGGTGATCGGCTCGTACCGCTTCGACGATCCCGACGGTCGCGTCGGCATGGAGACCCACCTCGTCACGGCCGGGGGCACGCTGCTGCAGGTCCCGCTCACGTACCGGGACGAACCCCTCGTCGGGGCAGAGGACGCGCTCATCGTCGAGATGCAGCACTCGGTGCTCGGCACCCGCTGGGTGTACGACGGACTGCGCGACCCCCGCCTCATCGTCATGCTCGCCGCCGTGGCCATGACAGGTCAGGGCGAGGCCCTCGGCATGGCCGTGTACGACGGCCGCTGGTACATCGCTCCCAGCAACGTCCGCATCCAGGGAGGCGGCTGGACGCAGGAGCGGGTGCCGGTGGATGGCTTCGACGTCACCCGTGAGGATGCGACGAGCGTCGTGCTCCGCAACGATCGGTTCGAGCTGACCGTGTTCCGGCGCCTCGCACCCGGACCGCGCCCCGCCATCGGCCTCACCGCCACCTGGGACGGGCAACCGGATCCCGTGGTGCTCGCCGAGGTGACGGAACGCTCGAGCTGACTCGGTGCCTTCGCGGCTCCGGTGTGTCCAGCCCGACGGCTCTGAGCTCGGCGATCGGCATGCACCTGTCCTACCGGATTCGCGCCGTCGCGGCGGTAGACCTTTCGGGTGGACGAGTTGTCGCTGCGAGCCGCGGTGGTACGCGACGAACCGTTCCTGTGGCGGATGCTGCTGGAGGCGGCCCACGCCGGCGACGAGGTCGACGGCGTCGAGGCGCTGAAGGGCATGCCCGAGCTGGCCCGCTACGTGAACGGCTGGGGGCGCCCCAGCGACCTCGGCGTGATCGCCAGCTGGCACGGCGAGCCGGTCGGCGCGGCCTGGCTGCGGCTGCTGGTGGGCGACGACGCGGCCTACGGCTACGTGGACGACAGCACCCCCGAGATGGCGATCGCCGTCGACCCGGCGCGCACCGGACAGGGCATCGGCGGGGCGCTGCTGAAGCGGCTGCTCCTGGACGCCGAGCGGATGTTCGCCGCGTTGAGCCTGAGCGTGCGCGACGACAACCCCGCCCGCCGCCTCTACCAGCGCTTCGGGTTCCGGCCGGTCGACGGCTGCGGTCGGGAGAACCGGGTGGGTGGTACGTCGATCACCATGGTCCGCCGCTTCACTGCCGGCTGAGCCAGGTGAGCAGCGGAGCCTGGTCTTGCCATCGGCAGTCTTGGGACCAGGGCGTATGACGGCCTGGCGGCACGCCCGTGCGGCGGAGATGCTGTGACGCGTGGAGTACGTGTCCAGAGTGCCGCGACCGCCGCTGGACGGGCTGCTCGACGACCTCTACTACCTGGAGGGCGCGCCGCCGTACCCCCGGCTGACGCTGCCGCCGATGCCGGCGGCGGTGCTCATCGTGAACTCGGGGCGCCGTTCCGCATCCGCGCCGGCACCGACATCGAGGCGGCCGAGTACGCCGACGGCGTCGTGGTCACCACGCCACCGCGCCTTGGAGTTCGGCTACCCGCCAGGGACCCGGTCAGTCGGCGTGCACTTGCGTCCTGCCGTGCCTGCGCCGAGCTGTGCGACCGGCCGGTGACGGTGGAGGAGTCTGGGGCCGCCCCACCGTTGCTGAGTTGCGAGACCGGCTGGCCCGGCGGCCGGGTCGCACGAGATGCTGACGCTGCTCGAGGACCAGCTGATGCGATTGGTCTACGAGACCGCCGGCCGGGCTGGTCCGCCACCAGCAGCGTCATGCGGCGGCCACGGGACGTGGCGATCGGCGACCTGAGCGTGCGGCGCAGCAGCACGCATCTGGCACAGCGTTCGAGCATCGCCCGCACCTATCGCTTCACCGCACCGTGCTCGCGATCGACCCCGCCGACCGGTCGACTGGCTCGAGCTCGCCGGTCCGCCGGCTACTACGACCAGGCCCACTTCGGCCACGAGTTCCGGACGTTCACGGGGCTGACGCCGACTCGGTACCTCGACGTCCGGCGGCGGTTCCTGCGCGAACATCCCGGCCATGCGCTCGACGTCGGACCGCTGCCAGCCGATTGATTTCTAACAAGACTTGCCACTCCCGAGACGCCAGCATGGGCACTTCCCGAGCGGAGGAGAGAGCCCGTGGGCAAGGTGGTCATGTACAGCACGGTGTCGGTGGACGGCTTCATCGCGGACGAGAACGACCAGCCCGGACCGCTGTTCGACTGGTTGTCCAGCGGTGACGTCCCGTTGGACGAGACCGGGCAGGTGAGGGTGTCGCAGGCGTCCTACGACTACACCCGGCCGTACTGGGACCAGATCGGAGTGACGATCGTCGGCCGCCACGTCTTCGACCTGACGGAGGGCTGGGGCGGCACGCCACCGAGCGGGATCGACCACGTGGTCGTCGTGTCGCACCGGCCGGCGCCCGAGGGCTGGCGACCCGAGGCGCCGTTCCACTTCGTCGACGGCGTCGAGGCCGCCATGGCCAAGGCACAGGAGCTCGCGGGCGACCGCACGGTCGAGGTCGCCGCCGGCGACGTCGGCGGCCAGGTGCTGGCCGCAGGGCTCGTCGACGAGGTGGCCATGGACGTCGCGCCCGTGGTGCTCGGGTCGGGGAAGCGCTACTTCGGGTCGGTGGACGCACAACACCTGTTGGAGGACCCCGACGCGGTGATCCAGGGCAACCGGGTGCTCCATCTGCGCTATCGGGTGCGCCGATGACCGATCTGATCGACCGACGCGTCAGATGAGGTGGATCGCGCGGTAAACAGTCAGTCGGACGAGGACGGGGGACGACCGGTGGATGAGGTGGACCTCAGCCTCCCCGAGTTGTGGTTAGCCGTGATGATGATGCTGGGGCAGTTTCTGATCATCGCCTTGGTTCTCTTGGCCGTCGCCTACGGCTTCGTGAGGGTTGTGCTCGCGGCATGGGAGCACGTGTCCCCATCGGCGGCCGAGGGCAGCAGACCGTCGCCCGCCCCGGTCGAGTCGCCCCGCTCGGTGAAGCGGCGGGACGACTTCTACGGACGTCATCGTGGGGATGGCCCGGCCAGTCGAGCTGATTGAGGTACGAGCCGCTCTTGCTCGTGGTTGCAGGAAGTTCTCGAGGCCAACTTCCGCTCGCAGAGCCCGTACGAGCGGGAACGGCTCCTCGGGTTGTCTGCCTGGCCTGTCGAGGTGTACTGCCGTGTGCCGATCCCCGTCGCGGCGCAGCGACATCGAAGCGCTGGCCGCGGAGGTCTCACTCGCGCGGCGCGCCTGGGTTCCGAGGATGGACGACCACCGCGTCGATGCCATCGGTCCGCCGTGCCCACAGTCGGCGGTAGGGGGCGCCTTCACATCCTCGTTGAAGGGGGTTCACCGTCGCCCGGCGTCGCCCCTCGCCATGTCGGCAAGATGTGATTGTTCAGTAGCCGAGCGCTTGCCCGACGCGGCAGTCCATGCCACGCGCCCAGCCACTTCTGAACGGGAATCGTCTTCCCGTCGCGGGTGAGGAGCACGAGGCGTTCGGACTCGTTCCCGGGCGTCTCGGCTTGCTCCAACACCACATCAAACCGGTCGACGCGCTCCAGCGGAATGAAGACGGACCGCATCGGCCACCGGTACAGCCTGACGCCCGTTGGGTCAATGGCGCAGGGCCTCGAAAGGGTCACCCGACGCGGCCTCCGCGACCAGACGACAGCGCCCCGCCTGGTCAGGACGGCCATGATGTCCTCCGGCTTGCGCCGCTGCGCACTGTCATCCCTGACCATCGCCCCCTCCGCACTTCGAGGACGTACGACTCAACGCCCCCACGAAGTATGAAGCCCCGCCACGCCTCGAGACAGAGGCCAGAGACTGCTCAAGATCGTTCTCGCGTACCAGAGCGTCGGCCTACGTGCTCACGACGACTCACACGCATGTCGGCGGTCGTGAGGCCGTAACCCAGAATGTGCTTCACCAGGATGGCGACGAGCATCCCGAACGTGCCGTTCTGGGCGCACGCGCCAGGGTGGCGTTGTCCAGCTGCTTCGCTCGAGCGAGCCGTGGGGCGTCCGCGGCACCAAGGTCCAAGTCGGCCGCCGCGGCGACGAGCTACCGCGTCGACCTGCGGGCCGGTTGGTGGCTCGGGGGGCAGGGCTCGAACCTGCAACAACCAGCTCCAAAGGCTGGCGTTCTACCAGTTGAACTACCCCCGAAGGATGGCGCTCACGGTACCCGCGGCGTGACGAACGGCGGCGCCGACCCAGGTTGGAGGGCACGGGGAGGCACCACTAGGGTGGCTCCCCTCATGGGCTCTCTCATCAAGAAGCGCCGCAAGCGGATGCGCAAGAAGAAGCACAAGAAGATGCTGAAGCGCACCCGCTGGCAGCGCCGCGCCGCCGGCAAGTAGCCGGCCGGGCACCACGTCCAACCGCATCCCTGCCCGAGCGCCCCGCCCGACGGGGCGCTCGTTGCGCGTCCCGGCACCAGCCGGGGTCGCGGCTACCAGTACGCCGGGACGGTGTGGACCACGATGCGGTCGTCGCCGGGGAAGGCGCCGGGCACGAACCAGGTCGAACCCGAGCCCGCCAGCTGCGGCGTCAGGCCGGTCGCCTCGCCGAACGCGTCGCGGAAGGCCGCCAGCCGCGGCTCGACCACGAGCGGCGGCCGGCTCGAGGTCGTTGGGCCCGTCGGCCGTCGGCCCGCCGAGGTCGTCCCACGCCGCGTACACCGCCGGCGTGGAGCAGCCGAACGGGGGCATGGCCAGGGTGTAGGTGCGGTCCTCGAACGGCAGCGGTTCCAGGATCTCGCCGATGCCGGTGACCCTCGCCCGGCCGCCGCGCACGCAGAACGGCACGTCGGCCCCGAGTCGCGCCGCGGCCGCGAGGTCGTCGGCGCCCGCCCAGCGCAGGACCGCCGCCGCGTTCGACGACCCGCCCCCCAGCCCGCCGCCGGCCGGGATCCGTCGACGCAGCACCACGTGGGCATCACGCCCCACCGCCGCCAGCGCCCGGAGGACGAGGTTGTCGTGCGGGTCGACCTCGCCGAGGCGGTCAGCGCCGCTGATCTCGACCCGGCTCCCCCCTGTCCGTTCGGTGAACGTCAGCTCGTCGACGAGGTCGAGGCTGACCATCTCGGCGTCGATGAGGTGGTACCCGTCATCTCGGACCCCGGTCACGCGCAGCGACACCGTCAGCTTGGCCGGGGCGGGCACGACGGCCGGCGACGGGGAGGTGGGGCGTGGGGTCAAGCCGGTCACCCTGCCACAACCCGCGCGAGGCGGGCCCAGTCGGCGACATCGAGCTCCTCGGCGCGGGCCTCGGGGCGGACGTCCGCCCGGGCGAACCCGTCGGCGTCCACCAGCCCGGCGAGCGACCGCCGCAGCATCTTGCGTCGCTGCCCGAAGCCGGCCCCGACGAGGCGGAACAGCACCTCGGGGTCGGCGTCGACCCGCGGCGAGGGCAGCCGCGTGATGCGGACGAGGGCGGAGTCGACCCGCGGCGGTGGCACGAACACGGTCGGCGGCACCCGGCCGATCACCGCGGCGTCGGCCCGGTACGCCACCTTCACCGACGGGATGCCGTACGCCTTGTCCCCCGGTCCGGCGGCCAGCCGCTCGCCCACCTCGCGCTGCACCATCACCAGCATGCGGGCGATGGCGGGCACGTCCGCCAGCAGGTCGAGCACGAGCGGGGTGGCCACGTTGTAGGGCAGGTTCGCCACCAGCGCCCACGGCCGCGCCGGGTCGGGTGGACCGAGGACCTCGTCCCAGTCGAGGCGCAGGGCGTCGCCCTGGACGATGCGCACGCCGTGCGGCTCGACGACCTCGCGCAGCGCCGGCAGCAGGTGCCGGTCGAGCTCGACGGCGGTCACCTCGGCGCCGGTCTCGGCGAGGGCGAGCGTGAGCGACCCGAGGCCGGGACCGATCTCGACCACCCGGTCACCATCGCCCACCTCGGCCAGGCGGGCGATGCGGCGGACCGTGTTGGGGTCGGCCACGAAGTTCTGCCCGAGCGCCCGGCTGGGCGACAGACCGTGGGCCGCGAGCAGGTCACGCACCTGGCGCGGGCTGAGCGTCACGGCCCGAGGCTACGGCTGCCGAGCGGCGCCGCCGCCCCTGCGACCGAACCTGCGACCGAACTTGCGACAGATCGGCAGGCCAGGGCGACCCTCACGTCGCAAGAACGGTCGCCGGAACCCACCAGCGGCCCACGAACCTGCGACCGAACCTGCGACGAACTTGCGACGTCCGCAGGCCAGGGCGACCCTCACGTCGCAAGAACGGTCGCCGGAACCCACCAGACCCGCCACCGCGGACCGCGGCCCGGACCCCCGACCGCCCGTCAGCCAGGCGGGAGGCGGTAGACGCGGGCGGCGTTGGCCCAGGTGGCGGACGCCACCGCGTCCACCGTCAGGCCCATGGCCTCGGCGACGGCTGCGCCGACCAGCGGCACGAGCGACGGACGGTTGGGACGCCCGCGGTGCGGGACCGGCGCCAGGTAGGGGCTGTCGGTCTCGACCAGCGCCCGGTCGAGCGGGCAGAGCGCGGCGGCGGCGCGCACGTCGTCGGCCGTCTTGAACGTGACGATCCCGGAGAACGACAGGTACCCGCCCCGCTCGAGGCATGCCTCGGCCTCCACCGGCCCGCCGGTGAAGCAGTGGAACACGGTGCGCTCGGGGACGCCCTCGGCATCGAGGACGGCGAACGTGTCGTCCCACGCCTCGCGGGTGTGGATGACGAGCGTCAGGTCGTGCTCGTGGGCGAGACCGATCTGCGCCGCGAACACCCGGCGCTGCACGTCACGGGGCGAGTGGTCGTAGTGGTAGTCGAGCCCGCACTCGCCCACGGCCACGACGCCCGGCTCCCCGAGCAGCTCGGGCACGCCGTCGAGCCCGTTGGCCGCGTCGTGCGGGTGCAGGCCGACGGTGGCCCACACGACGTCCGGGTGACGAGCCGCGGCGGCCACCGCGTCGGCCGAGCGGGCGCGGTCGGTTCCGACCGTCACGAGGCGGTCGACGCCGGCGGCCCGGGCGTCGGCGACCATGGCGTCGATGAGCCCGACGTCGACCGGCCCGTCACCGTCCCACCCCAGGTGACAGTGATCGTCGGTCCAGCGCAGCGCCACGGGGGCGGACCCTAGCGATCGCTCGCCACGAGGTCAGGGAGCGTCGCCCACGCGGGTGGGCACGATCGTTGACCGCACAACTACGCTTGCGGCGTGGCGGACAGGCCGATCGTGTCGGTACTCGGCCCGGTCTGTGTATCGGGGGCCGACGGGCAGGTCACCACCCTGCGCGGCCATGCCGCCCACCTACTGGCACTGATGGCCCTCCACCCCGGGCAGGCGCAGTCGGCGGACGATCTCGCCGACCGGCTGTGGCCCGGCGGCCCGCCCCCGACGGCGCGCACCGCCCTCCAGGGCCACGTGTCGCGCCTGCGCCGGTTGCTCGCCGGCGACTGTCGCGTGCGCATCGAGACCGTCCCCGGCGGCTACGTCCTCCGGCGAGACGACTGCGGTGACCAGGGTGGACGCACGCCGAGGCCATCGATGTCGACGAGGTCCGGGCCTGCGCCGACCGGGCGGCCGCGGCCCGAGCCGCCGGCCGCCCGGGCGACGCCGCCGCCGACCTCATCGCCGCGCTGGCCCTGTGGCGAGGTCCGGCGCTCGCCGACGTCCGCGACGGAGAGGCATCTCTGGCGGCCGAGGCCGCCGCGCTCGACGACGAGCGCCGGGTCATCGAGGACGCGCTGGCCGACGCACTGACCGCTGCCGGCGACCTCGATCGGGCGATCGGCCTGCTCGGCCGCCTCGTCAACGAGGACCCGCTGCGTGAGCGGCGCTGGGCTCTGCTCATGACCGCCCTGACGCGGGCGGGCCGCCAGACCGACGCGCTGCGCGCCTACCGGCAGGCCGCGGCCGTGCTGGCCGACCGGACCGGCCTCGAGCCCGGGCCCGAGCTCCGGCGCCTCGAGACCGCCATCCTCCTCCAGGACCCGGCCCTCGACGCGGCCCGGTGGCAGCCCGCGGCAGGCAGCCGGCCTGCGCCGCTGGCCCCGCTGGTCGGCCGCGCCGTCGAGCGGGACGCGGTGGCGGCCCGTCTCGACGGCCATCGCGTCGTGAGCGTCGTGGGTCCCGGAGGCGTCGGCAAGTCGGCGCTCGCCGTCGACGTCGCCGCGGGGGTGGCCGACCGGTTCGCCGACGGCGTCGTGGTGGTGGATCTGGCGGCCGCGGGCGGCGACGGGGTGGCCACCGCCCTGGCCGCGGCCATCGGGGCTCCCGCCACCGAGGGCGGCGAGCCGCTGGCCCGGGCCGTCGACCTCGTGGCGGGGCGCGACGCCCTGATCGTGCTCGACGGCCACGAGCAGGTCCGCGAGGAGGCCGCCGAGGTCGCGGTCGCCCTGCTGCGCGCCGCGCCGCGGCTCCGCCTGCTGACCACCGGACCCGCACCGCTGGGCGTGGCCGGCGAGGTGGTCGTCGCACTCGGCCCACTGGCGCTCCCCCCGTCGCGGCCCGGCGACGGGGCCGACGACGCGCCGGCCGTGGCGCTCCTCGTCCGCCGCCTCGACGAACAGGGCGTCACGGTCTCCGGGGCCGACGACCGCGCCGCGGTGGCCGCCATCGCCACCGCGCTCGACGGGCTGCCGCTCGCTCTCGAGGTCGCCGCGGCCGCCGCCCGGACCGAGCCGCTCCGGTCCCTCGCCGGCCGACTCGCCGAGGACACGACGTCGGTCCTCGACGCCGATCCCCCTGCGGGCGCCGGTGGGCGCCCACTCCGGGTGGCTCTCGACGCCGCGGTTGACCGGCTCACGCCGTCGGCCCGCGCTCTGTACGCCGCCCTGAGCGTGTTCCCGGGCTCCTTCGACGCCGCGGCTGCGGCGGGTGCCGCCGGCACCGCCGAGGGCGCGGCCCGGGCCGATCTCCGCCAGCTCGCCCAGGCCTCCCTGCTCCAGCGCGAACCGGCCGGCGACCGCTTCCGGCTGCTCCAGCCCGTGCGGGCCCACGCGGCCGCCCGCCTCGACGAGCCCGCGACCCACGCGGCGCACGAGCGCCTGATCGCGTGGTGCGCGGCGCTGGCCGCCGAGCTCGATGTCGTGGCGCAGGGCCCGGGGCAGGTGGCGGCCGTCGAGCGGTTCGTGGCCGAGCTGCCCACCGTGCGCTCGGTCCTGCGGCGCCTGCTCGACGCGGCCGACATCGGCCGCGCCGCGACCCTGTTCCAGGACCTCGTCCTGTGCTGGGTGGACTCGGCGGCCAGCCCCGAGGCGCTGCAATGGGCGGACGAGCTGCTCCGGCACGCCGACCGGCTCGAACCCGGGCCCCAGGCCCGGCTCGAGGTGGCCGCGATCCACGCCCAGTACGCCTTCGAGCTGATCGCGGACAAGCTCGACCTGGCCGAGAAGGCGCTGCGCCGGGCCGAGGAGGCCGGTGACGCCTTCTCGCTCGCCGCGGCGCAGGTGCAGGTGGCCATCGGCCTCGGCTGGCGGAACACCGACCTCGACCGGGCCGCCGAGCTGGTCCAGGCGTCCCGGGCCGGCATGGAGAGACTCGACGAACCCCACTGGGCGGCGACGGTCCTCGAGATCCAAGGCCTGCTCGCCCTCCGGCAGCTCGACATCGCCGGGGGGATCGCCACGCTCGAGGAGGCGGCCGGAGAGCACCGGCGGTACGGCCGGCCCACCGACGCCGCCCACGCGCTGACCTTCATCGGTTACGCCCGCCGTGCCGTGGGCGACCTGTCGGGGGCGCGGCGCGCCTTCGACGAGGCGGCCCGCGCCCTGGCCGGGACCCGGGTCGGGACGTGGCTGCGGGCCACCGTCGGGTCGGCCCACGCGGCGCTGGCGCTCGGCGACCTGACCGGGGCGGCCGAGGCGTTCCGGGCGGCGCACGACCGCGCCGTCGAGATCGGGGACCGGCGCATCGTCAGCACGGCCCTGGCGGGGATGGCCGCGGTGGCGCGGGCCGAGGGCGACGACGATCGGAGCGTCGCCCTCCTGCTGGCCACCACCGACGCCGCACTCGGCGGGGGCGATCCCTCCGACGCGGTCGGGGCGGCCGGGTTGCTCGGCGAGATGCTGGTGGCGCAGGGCGCCGTCGACGAGGCCGCGGTGTTGCTCGGCGCGGCCGACCTGGTGCGCGACGAGGTCGGCGTGCGGGTCGAGTTCGGACTGGTCCACGACCTCGAGCCCTTGCGGGCGGCGCTGGCCGAGCACCTGGGCGAGGAGCGCATGGTCGACCTGGCCGGCGACGGTCGTGTCATCGGCCTCCCCGCGGCCGTGCGCCGGGCAGGCGAGCGCCTCCTCGCGCCCTGACCGTCCGTCCTGTCGCGCCCCGACCCGAGTCCGTCCCCGAGGACCGAACGATGTGGCGTCGGGGATGGGCGCCGATTGGCGCAGCCGTCCGGGGAGAATGGTGCCTGCTGAGCACCCATCCGCCGCCGCCGTGGTGGGCGGGACAGGCGGCTTCCCGCCCGCTGGAGCCGCCTGTCCCCCGCCCGGACCTCCGCTGGGGTGGAGGCCGTGCCAGAAAGGTAGGCGCCCCGTCCGCCGGTGTCATCTACGGACGGGCCCTCCGTTAGGCCGCCGTTAGCGCTGGCGGGCGCACCGTGAGCGATGGCGGACGGGGCGTGCGCCGGGCCGGCGCGCCGCTCAGATGTTCCCCGTCGGTCGGCCGCCGGCCAGTGGGCGTCCAGGTGCACGTCACCGCGCCGTGCTCGGCTGCGCCGGAAGGTCGGCCAGGGCGCCGATCGCCACCGCACCCCAGCATGCAGGAGGACATCGTGCGCACCTCGTTGCTTCGGATCGCCGTCGCGGCGGCCGCCGCCGCGGCCGTGGCGTCGGCCGCCACCGCGTGGGCCGACAGGGGCCAGCAGCCGCCTCCGGCCGTCCAGCACACCGAGCTGATCGGCCGGTCGGTGCTGCCGGCGGAGACCTACCGGGCCGGCAGCGCACCGTCCGGGTACTTCACCGGCACCACCGCGCCGATCGCCGCTCCCTACCCGGGCCAGCCGGTGCAGGGCTTCTCGGCCGTCCACCGCACGGCGGACGGCAGCTACCTGGTGATGAGCGACAACGGCTTCGGGACCAAGACCAACAGCCAGGACTTCGAGCTGCGGGTCCACCGGATCCTCCCCGACTTCGCCACCGGCGTCACGCAGGTCGTCGACGGCGGCTTCGGCCTGACCGATCCCGACGGCCGCATCCCCTGGACGATCTGGCGCGACGGTGGCTGCGCCGCGGCGGCCACCCTGCCCACGGGGTACGCGTGCCCGGCACCCGACCGGATCCTCACCGGGTGGGACTTCGACATCGAGTCGATGCAGATCGCCCCCGACGGCACCTACTGGTTCGGCGACGAGTTCGGGCCCTTCCTGCTGCACACCGACGCGGAGGGCCGCCTGCTCGAGGCGCCGGTCCCCACGCCCGGGGTGGCGGCGCCGCAGAACCCGACGCTCCCCGCCGGCCAGGCGCCCAACCTCGCAGGGTCGAAGGGCTTCGAGGGCATGGCGCTCTCCCCGAACGGCCGCACGCTGTACCCGATGCTGGAGGGACCGGTGGCCGAGGACGTCGCCGCCGGACTGGCCGCCGACCTGCGCATCTACGAGGTGGCGCTCGGCCGCCGCGGCCCCAGCTACACGGGGGATGTCTGGCGGTACCGGATGGAGCACCCGTCGAACGCCATCGGCGACTTCATCGCGGTCGACGAGGACCGCTTCCTCGTGATCGAGCGCGACGGCGGCTCGGGGCCGACCGCCAGGTTCAAGGCTGTGTTCCTCGTCGACCTCGGCGATCGCGACCACGACGGCTACGTGGACAAGGACCTGCTGGTCAACCTGCTGGCGGTGCCCGACCCGCAGGCGGTCGCCGACCGGGGGCCGTTCTTCGACTTCCCGTTCGTCACGATCGAGGACGTCGAGATCGTCGACGGCAACACGATCGCCGTGCTCAACGACAACAACTTCCCCGGTGGCGGCGGCCGCGGTGCGGGCGTGCCCGACCCGAACGAGTTCATCCTGATCCGCCTCGACCGCGACCTCGAGCCGTCGCGGCGGGTGCTGGCGGGCTGACGTCGCCGACGCGGCAGCCGGCCCGATCGTCGGGCCGGCTGCCCCGCGCGTTCGGACCCTGGGGGCCCTCGGGCGTCAGGCGGAGAGGCGGGGGAACAGCGGGGCGCCCTTCGTGACGGTCAGGCCGCCCGGGTAGCCGCCCCACCGGGCCGCGGCGGGCAGTCGCTGGTCGGCCGGAGAGCCGTCGAGGCCGATCCGCCGCCACGCCTCGGCGCAGGTGGTGGGCAGGGCCGGGCTGGCCAGCACGGACACGACGCGCAACGCCTCGAGGGCGTCGCCGAGCACGGCCTCGACCTCGGGGCCGGGCTCCATCTTCCAGGGCTCGTTGTCCTCGAGCAGGGCGTTGGTCTCGCGGATGATGCGCCACGTGGCGTCGAGGGCGACCGACGGGGCGACATCGCCCCACGCCCGTGCGGTGGCGTCGTAGGCGTCGGCGACCACGGGCGCGAGGGGGCTGTCGGGCCGGGCGGCCGGCCCGATGCCGCCGCACTTCTTGCCGACGACCGTGGCCACCCGCGACAGCAGGTTCCCGAAGTTGTTGGCCAGGTCGCCGTTGTAGCGCTCGACCATCCGCTCGTAGCTGAAGTCGCTGTCGGGTCCGACGGGGGTGTCACGCAGGAAGTGGTAGCGGTAGCCGTCGACGCCGAACTCCTCGACCAGGTCGGCCGGGGAGATCTGGTTGAGCGAGGTCTTGCTCATCTTCTCCCCGCCCACGAGCAGGAACCCGTGCACGGTGACGTCGACCGGCGGTTCGAGCCCGGCGGCCAGCAGCATCGCCGGCCAGTACACGCAGTGGAACCGCAGGATGTCCTTGCCGATGACGTGGTGGCCGGGCCACCAGGCGGCGAAGCGCTCGTCGTCGGAGCCGTAGCCCACGGCGGTCAGGTAGTTGACCAGAGCGTCGAACCAGACGTAGGTGACGTGGGCCGGGTCCCACGGGATCGGCACGCCCCAGGTGATCGAGCTGCGGCTGATCGAGAAGTCCTCGAGCCCGCCCCGGATGAACCCGAGCGCCTCGTTGCGCTTGGTCTCGGGCCGGACGAACCCCGGGTGGGCGTCGTACCAGTCGAGGAGCGGCTGCTCGAACCGCGAGAGCTGGAAGAAGTAGTTGTCCTCCTTCACGTGCTCGACCGGCCGCTGGTGGATGGGGCACAGCGACCCGTCGATCAGCTCGTCGACCGTGTAGTAGGCCTCGCACGACACGCAGTACAGGCCCTCGTACGTTCCGAGCTCGATGTAGCCGTTGTCGTTCACCCGCTGCAGGATCTGTTGCACTGCGGTGTGGTGGCGGGGCTCGCTGGTGCGGATGAAGTCGTCGTTCGAGATGTCGAGCAGCTTCCAGGCGTCGCGGAAGCGCTCGGACGTGCGGTCGGCCCACTCGAGTGGGGTGACCCCGTTGGCCTCGGCCGCCCGCTGGACCTTGAGGCCGTGCTCGTCGGTGCCGGTGAGGAAGAACGTGTCGTCGCCGAGCAGGCGGTGCCACCGGGCGACCGCGTCGGCGACGACGGTCGTGTAGGCGTGCCCGATGTGGGGCGCGTCGTTCACGTAGTAGATCGGCGTCGTCACGTAGAACTTGGCCACGGCGTCCGAGAGTACCGGCGCGCCGGCTCGACCCGGCTCCCAGTTGCCCGGCTGCACCGTCCGGTGAGGCGCGCTGTCCGGAGTCGATGGACAGGCCGGGCGTCGCAGTAGGTAGTGTTGCTCGACCGAAGACGGCGTTCCGTGGAGCGAAGACGCACCGGAACCCCCGACCGCTGGCACCACGCTCGTACGTGGAGGATCAACGCTGAGCCCCTCGCAACCACCCCCGCGCGACCGCTCCGCCGAAGCCGAGGAGGCGCGCGCCTGGGTCGAGCGTGAGCGTGAACGAGTGCGCCGATCGGCCGGCCGGACCGCAGCGCGCCCCGACGCGGGCGACGCCGCCGGCGCCCGCGGCCGACGCGGCGACGACCGCGCCGCCGCAGGTCGGCGACCGACACCGGTGGGACGACACGGGCGACGACCGGGATCGGCGGACGACACGGGCGACGACCGGGATCGGCGGGACGACAGGGGCGAGCGGGATCGGCGGGACGCCGAGGGGCGCCGCGGCCGCGGCCCCGGCGACGGCGCTCCGGGTTACGACCGCCCCGACCCCGGTCAGGGCGGTCGCGGCGCCGAGCGGTGGGACCCGGGCCGCGACGAGCGCTCTGCTGCACCGCGCTCGCGCCCACGGACCGACCTGCCCGACTGGTACGCGGCCTCGGGCCCGGCCGCGCCCGACCGCGGGCGCGACGGCCGGGGACGATCGGCCCGCCGGTCGGCGGCCGACCCGCGCCCCGACACCCGTTGGGGCGACGACCTCTCCGATCCGAGCGAGCTGTCCGGCTGGCGTTCGCCCCAGCGTCCCGACGACACCCGGCCGACCGCACGCGCCGATCGTCGCCGCCGGTCCGACGCACCACCGACGTCGTGGCGCCGTCCCGACCAGGCGCCGCCGCCCGATGCGGCCCGAGGCGCCGCCGGACCCGCGCCGCTGCTCGACGGCCCGCCGACCGAGCCGGCCGGCACCCGGGTGCTCGACGAGCGCTGGCAGCAACGGTCCCCCGCCCCCGAGCGGCCGCAGCCCGGCGTGCGCCGAGACCGGTACGGCCCGCTCGGCCCGACCCCCCGGGCCGCCCCGGCGGCCCCGCCGGTGGCCGAGCCCGTCGGTGCTCCGGCCTGGGACGACGAGCCGCGGTATGCACCCGGCCCCGGCCACGACGGCTCCCCGGACCAGTGGTCCAGCGAGCCTCCCGACGACGATGAGCCCGACCGGCGCCGGGCCCCGCGGTCCCAGCCCGGGCCCCGCCCCGAGCTGCCCCGCGTGGCGGCCTTCGACGGGCTGCGGGCCGTGGCGCTGCTGGCGGTGCTGGCGTTCCACCAGGGCTTCGAGCTCGCCCGGGGCGGCTTCCTCGGCCTGTCCAGCTTCCTCACCCTCTCCGGCTTCCTCGTCGCCACCATCGTGCTGGCCGAGTGGGCGCAGAACGGCCACCTCGCGCTCGGGCGGTTCTGGGAGCACCGCGCCCGCCGCATCATCCCGCCGCTCGTCCTCACCGTCGCCGCCGTGGTGGCTCTGCAGGTCACGTTCCGCGTCGGCGCAGGGCCGCGGTACCGGGGCGACGTCCTGGCCGCCCTCGGGCAGGTCCTGAACTGGCGGATCGTGCTGGACAGCGCCGGCTTCGCGCGGGTTCTCACCGACCCGTCGCCCGTCCAGCACCTGTGGACGCTGTCGATGCTGGTCCAGCTCACGATCGTGCTGCCGCTGCTGTTCATCGGGCTCATGAAGGTGACCCGGGCCCGTTGGCGGGCCGCGGGCGGCGGGTTCGCCCTGCTGGCGGCCGCCAGCTTCGCGGCCGCCTGGTTCACCGCGGGCCGGTCCGGGAACGACGGTGCCGCGTACTTCGGGACGCACACCCGCGCCGGTGAGCTGCTCGTCGGCGTCGTGCTCGCGTACGTGGTGCTCAGCCCTCGCGTGCGCCGGGCCGTCGGTTCGCCCACCGGCGCCGCCGCGGTGCGGTTCGGGACGCCCGCCGCCCTCCTCGTGCTGGTCTGGCTCTGGTCGTCGACGGGGCTGTACAGCACCAACCTGTTCGGGGGCATCACGGCGGTCAACGCCGTCCTGACGGCCTGGGTGATCTTCGCCGTGACGATGCCCGGCCCCGTGTCGAGCGCCCTCGGCAGCGTCCCGCTCCGCGTCGTGGGCGGGCTCAGCTACGCCGCCTACCTGGTGCACTGGCCGCTGTTCCTGCTGCTCGACGAGGATCGCCTGGGCTTCGGCGGCCCGCTCCTGTTCCTCGTGCGGTTGGCGGCCACCCTCGGCGTGGCCGCGGTGGTCACATACGGCCTCGAGCGGCCGATCCGCCGGCTCCGCCTCTCGGGTCCGAGCCTGGCCGTGGCGCTCGGGCTGGTGGTCGTGGTGGTCGCGGCCGGTGCGTTCGTCCTCCCGCAGCAGCCGCCTCCCGGCGTCAGCCTGACCGTCGACGACGGGAACGGCGCGGGCGACCTCGACGTCGTCACACCGGCGGGCGACGAGGCCGCCTCGATCGCCGTCGTCGGTGGCTCGTTGGCCGGTTCGCTCACCCCCGGGTTCGAGGCGTGGAACGCCGAGAACCCCGACCAGGGCGTGCGGATCGCCACCCACGTGGCCACCGACTGCCCGCTGTCCGCCCCCGGTCCGGTGCGGCTGGCCGGCGAGATCGTGGGCGAGGACACGGCGTGCGTCGGGTTCGGCCCCCGCCTGCCCCACCTGCTCGACGCGGCGGCCCCCGATGTCGTGGTCGTGATCCCCGGGGTGGGCGACCTCGGCGAGCGCGAGATCGACCGCCAGTGGGTCCACGCGGGCGACCCGGTGTTCGACACGTGGCTGCGGCAGCACCTCGAGAGCCTGGCCGACACCCTCGGCGAGTCCGGGGTACCGGTGGTGTGGGCCACGTCGCCGCACGTGCGGCTGACGCCCGCGGGCGACGGCGAGGGTGACTGGACGTCGCTCGACGACAACGATCCCGCCCGAGTCGACCGGTTCAACGAGATCGTCCGCCAGGTGGTGTCGGGCCGCGACGACATGTCGGTCGTCGACCTGGGTGCCTGGGCGCAGCGGTTGCCCCGGGGCGAGTTCGCGCCGGCCCAGCGGGCCGAGGGACGCGACCTCACCGAGGACGGGGCCACCCGAGCGGCGAGCTGGCTCGTCCCCGCGCTGTTGGACGTCGTCGTGGCGCCCGCCGAGGGCGGGGCCGAGGCCGAGGAGCCCGCGCCTGCTCCGGCCGGCGTCACGACGACGGCACCGCCCGCCCCGTGAGCCGCCGGCACCGCCGGCACCATGCGCCGCGGCGCTGATCGCGGCCCCGAACCCCGTTTGATTGCAGTGATCGCTGCAGCCCTCGCTACCCGCTGGTAACCTACCGGTCACGCCCGGGGCGGGGAAGGCAAGGCCCGGTGGTGAGGGGAAGGTATGGGGGTCGTCATGCCGGCGCGCCGCGCCGGAACCTCGGTGGTGCGCGCGCAGCCGTCGGCCCGGGCGGGTGCTCCCCCGGTCCCGCCACGCCCACTCGGCTACCTCGCCGGCCTGGACGGGCTGCGGGCCTGCGCCCTCCTGGCGGTCATGGCGTTCCACCACGGCTTCCCTGCCGCTCGCGGCGGCTACCTCGGCGTGTCGACGTTCTTCACGCTGTCGGGCTTCCTCATCGCATCGCTGGCGATCGACGAGTGGCGACGCACAGGCCGGCTCTCGTGGCGGGCCTTCTGGGAGCGCCGGGCCCGGCGCCTGCTCCCCGCGGCCGTGCTGACGTTGGCCGCCGTGCTCGCGCTCCAGGCCACGGGCGAGATCGGGTCGGGCGCCCGCTTCCGCGGTGACGCGCTCAGCGCCCTCGGCTACGTGGCCAACTGGCGTCAGGCCGCGGCCGCCGGGGGCTACAGCGCCGTCTTCAGCGCGCCGTCACCGGTGGTCCACTTCTGGTCACTGGCGATCGAGGAGCAGTTCTACGTCCTCTTCCCGCTGGTGTTCGCAGGCGTGGCGGCGGTCGTCGGGACGCGGCTCGCCCGGGGTGCCCTCGTCTTCGGCGGGGCGGCGCTGGCCTCGTTCACGGCGGCGTGGGTGTCCGCAGACCGCGCGGGCAACGCCGGGATCACCTACTACGGGACCCACACCCGCGCGGGCGAGCTGCTGGCGGGGGTCGCCCTCGCCTACCTCCTCGCGGGGCGCGGATCCCCAGCGCACCCGCGCGACGCGGCCCACCGGACCCGGCCGCGGGCCGACGTCGCCCGGGTGCTGGCGGGCGTCGCCGGCCTCGCCGGCCTGGCGGTCCTCTGGTCGCGGGTCCCCATCGGCGACGGCCGGCTGTTCCACGGCGTCACGCTGCTCAACGCCGTGCTCACGTCCGTCCTGATCTGGGCGGTCGCGGGGTCTCGCCTCGTCGATCGTGCCCTCGGCGCGACGCCGCTGCGGGTCGTGGGGAAGGTCAGCTACGGCGCCTACCTCTTCCACTGGCCCCTGTTCCTCGTGCTCACGGCCGACCGCACCGGCGTCGACGGGCGCGCGCTGTTCGCGGTGCGCGCGACGGCGACGCTGGCGGTCGCCGCGGTGTCCTACGTCGTCGTCGAGGCGCCGTTCCGGTTCCGTCTCCCGATGCCGCGGCCGCGGCTCGCCGCGCTCGCTGCCGGGGTCGCCGTCACGGTGGCCGCCCTGGCGGTGGTGCTGCCCCAGCACCCGGCGCCGTACCCCGACCTGGCCGCCGGGTCCACGGGGTCGCCTGGCGGCGGCACCTCCGAGGTCGCCGCGGTGGGCGGACCGGTCGACAACGCCCGCCTCCTCGGCGCGGTGACCCCCGAGGACGGACCACCCGACGCCGGGACCGTGTTCCTCGCCGGGGACTCCGTGGCCTGGTCGCTGCTGGCCGGGTTCACCACGTGGAACCGCACCCACGCCGACAGCACGCTGCAGGTCGACACCCACATCGCCTTCGGGTGCCCGGCCGGTGGTCCCGGCGCGGCCCGAGTGGTGGTCGAGCAGCCCACGCCCGCCGACTGTGGGCCGTGGCACGCCGACCTGGCCGCCGCCATCGACGGGTCGGCACCCGACCTCGTCGTGATGGTGATGGGGCTCGCCGACCTCGGCGGGCGGGCACTCGACGGCGGGTGGCGGCAGCCCGGCGACCCGGGCCACGACCGCTGGCTGCTCGATCGCCTGGACGCCCTCGCCGCCACCATGGAGGGACGGGGCGTCCCGGTGGTGTGGCTGACGTTCCCCCACATCCAGCTGGTCGACGTCGGCGACCCGACCCGGCCCTGGTCCGACATCCCGATCAACGAGCCCGCGCGGGTCGACCGCTACAACGAGCTCCTGCGGGCGACCGCGTCCCGGCACCCCGGCATCGCCCTGGTCGACTTCGCCGCCTGGGTCGACACGTGGCCGAACGGCTCGTTCGACCCCCGGGACCGCGACGGCGTCCACTTCAGCTTCGCGGGGTCCGACAAGGTGGCCGCCTGGCTGGTCCCCCAGCTGCTCGCCCGGCTGCCATCCTGAGTGCGTGCCCCGCGTCCGCGTCCAGACCACCATCGACGCCCCGCCACGCGCCGTCTGGCGGCGGTTGGCCGACATCGCCGACCACGTGTCGTGGATGGCCGACGCCGCGTCGATCCGCTTCACCGGCGACCAGCGGTCGGGCGTCGGCACGACCTTCGAGTGCGAGACGCGGCTCGGGCCGCTGCGCACGCTCGACCTCATGGAGGTCACCGAGTGGCGCGAGCGGCGCTCGATGGGCGTGCGGCACCGCGGTCTGGTCACCGGCACCGGCCGATTCGTGCTCCGCCGGCGAGGGCGACGCCGCACCAGGCTGACATGGGACGAGACCCTGCGGTTCCCCTGGTGGCTCGGCGGGGCCCTGGGCGGCCTCGTGGGCGGGCCGGTGCTGAAGCTGGTGTGGCGGGGGAACCTGCGGCGCTTCGCCGCGCTGGTGACCGAGGCGTCAGGCCGGGGATAGGCCCGGCACCGTCGGCAGGGTCACAGGCTGCGCGACCAGCAGGCAGCCGACGAACAGGGCGACGGCGATGGCACCGCACGCCATCAGGGGCAGCGGCGACTTCGGCCCGAGCCGGGGGGCCCACTCCCACAGGATCCACGCCCCGACCGCGCCCGTGATCAGGCCGCCGATGTGCCCGCCGATGGAGATGCCGGGCACGGCGAACGTGAACACGAGGTTGATGAGGATCAGCGGGCCGATGCCGGTCTGGAACGGGTTGATGCCGCGCGACCGCATCGCCACGAACGTGGCCCCCATGAGGCCGAAGACCGCGCCCGACGCGCCGATGGTCACCGCGTCGTTGTCGAGGACCAGCGTGAGGAACGAGCCGCCCAGCAGCGACATCAGGTAGAGGACGCCGAACCCCCATCGCTTCACCGCGGGCTCGAGCAGCATCCCCAGCTGGTACAGCAGGAACATGTTGAACCCGATGTGGAGCAGGTTGGCGTGCAGGAAGCCGCCCGTGATGGGCCGCCACCAGTCGCCGGCGGCGACCGCCGGGCCGTAGAGAGCGCCGTCGGCGCTGATCTGGTGCATCCCGCGAAAGGCCAGGTCGAGCACCGACTGGACGTCCACCATCGGGGACATCAGGTCGGCCACGAACACGGCGACGTTGGCGGCGATCAACGCGAACGACACCACCGGCCGGGTCACCAGGGAGCCGGCCGACACGACCTTCTGCCGGCCGCTGCGGGTGCACTCGGGGCAGTGGAACCCGACGGACGCCTGGTGCATGCACGCGGGGCAGATCGGCCTGTCACAGCGCTGGCAGATCACGCCGGCGCGGCGGTCCGGATGCCGGTAGCAGGTCTGCACGTCGGTCGTTGCCACGAAGCCCCAGGCTACCGGGGGGTCGGGACGTCGAGCAGTCGGGGCCCGGGGCCACGTCCCGGGACGGGCCGGTCAGCCCGGGAGCGGCAGAGGGCGCGGTGACACCCCCAGGCGGCGGGCCAGCGGAGCGAGGCGGGTCCGGGCGTCGTCGTCGGTCCGCGGGTCCCGGAGAGCGGCGTGCACCCGCTCCTGGGCCGCGTCGAGGCTGACGTCGAGGGCCACGTCGCGCACGAGGCGGACCATGCCGACGGCGCGGTCGACGGTGGCGTCGTCGGGCCTCGCGGCCGCGTCGTCGACCGCCCTGCTCACGACGTCGGCCAGCGCGGCGGCCGCCGCCGGCGACGAGGGCCGCACCCCCTCCTCGCGGGCCTCCCGCACGAGCGAGCGCACGGATCGGTAGGCGGCGGGGTCGGTCGACCCCTGGGCGGCCCCCACCGCGGCCCGCAGCCGGCGGTCGAGCGCGACCTCGACGGGACCCCGCAGCTCGGGCAGCAGGGGCGTTCCGGCCGTGGCGAGCGCGGCCAGGGTGTCGTGGTGATCGGTGCGGAGCTGGTCGTAGGCGGCGACGAACCGGTCGGCCAGGTCGTCGGCGGTGGTGCGCAGCAGATCCTCGCCCACGCCCGGCAGGGTGTCCTCGAGGCCGAACTCGCGGGGCCCGAAGCGGTCGACCACCGCACGCAGCAACGCGGTGACCCGGGCGCCACTCCGCGTGCGCGTCGAGGAGGGCCTCGACGTCGGCGGCGTCACGACCCTCACGACCCTCACCCTCCCGGCCGTCGTCGGCCGCGGGGCGCACCGCGCCGAACACCTCCAGCCCGCCGAGGTGGACGGCGGCGTAGGCCCAGCGGCTCGTCCGGCGGGTGCGCCGGTGGGTCAGCGCCACGCGACCGGCGCACACCGACACGCCGCCCCGGTCGACGGCGTCGTGCAGGTCGCGCGCCACGTCGTAGCCGGCCACCGGGCCGGGATCTCCCGCCCCCGCCAGCAGCTCGGTCATCGCCAGGTGGGCGACCACGCGGGCCGGGTCGACGCGGCTGGTCGTGACGTGGCGCTGCCACACCTCGCGCCCGTCACCCTCGTCGGGGTCGTTGCTGTGCGCCTCGGCGAGGACGGCCAGGACCTCGTGGATCGGCGGTTCCTCGCCCAGCTCGGCCAGCAGGTCGCAGCAGCACGCTGCGTACCGCATGATCTGGACGGTCTCGAGGCCGGCCAGGTCGTTGAAGAACCAGCCGCACGACGTGTACATCAGCAGGGCGTGGCGCTGGCTCTCGAGCAGGGTGAGGGCCTCGACCAGGTTCTCCCCGTCGCCGCGCACGTGGTCGGCCGCGAACCGCTCGATGGGGGCCACGCCGAGGAGCACCTCGACGTAGGCGTCGCGGGCCGCCCACGGGTCGTGCAGCACGGCTGGGCCTCGTCGCTCGAACACGTCGACCGCGGCGTCGCGCACCCGGTCGAACGCCGCCCGCAGGGGACCCCGCCACGCCTGGTTCCAGCCCGGCTCGCCTCCCGTCTCGCAGCCGCAGTCGTCCAGCCACCGACCGACCCCATGGGCGCACGACCAGGCGGACACGTGGACCTTCGCCTCGTGCACCGGCGGGTGCTCGACCAGCCAGTCGGCCAGGCGCGGCAGCGCGACGCCGCGGCGGTCGGCCTCGACGGTGAGGGCGTAGGCGACGCCACGGTCGGCGTAGTGGTGGTGGTGGCCGAAGCTCTCGCCGTCGCAGGCGACCGACACGAGCTCGCGGCCGGACCGCACGATGCGGCCCACGACGACCTGGCTGGGGAATCCGCCGAAGGCGACGTCGTGGCTGATCGGCCCGTCGTAGATCACGAGGTCGACGCCGAGGGCACGATCGTCGGGGTGCCGCCACCGCGCCGTGCCGGGGAGGTCGACCCTCGCCTCTCCCCCGGTCGACCGCCACGCCCCGTCACCGCCCCCGTCGCGCACCGCGGCGATCTGCCCGGGCGCCAGGATGGTGAAGCGCACGCCCTCCTCGGCCAGCACCGCCAGCGTGCGATCGTCGACCGCGGTCTCGGGCAGCCACAGGCCCTCGGCCTCGCGGCCGAACCGGTGGCGGAAGTCGGCGAGGCCCCAGCGCACCTGCGTGCGCAGGTCGCGATCGTTGCACAGGGGGAGGATGGCGTGGCCGTAGGCCTGGGCGATGGCCCGGCGGCCGGTCCGATCGGCGTCGACGATGCGGGCGTAGACCTCGGGGGCGTGCTCGTCGAGCCACGACATGAGCGTGGGGCCCATGTTGAACGAGAGGTGCTCGTAGTTGTCGACGATGGCGACGATCCGACCGTGATCGTCGAGGATGCGGGCCCACCCGTTGGGCCGGTAGCACTCGGCGGTGATGCGCTCGTTCCAGTCGTGGAAGGGCGCGGCGGTCGGCTGGCGCGGCACCACCTCGGTCCACGGGTTCTCGCGGGGCGGCTGGTAGAAGTGGCCGTGGAGGACGAAGGCGACGTCGGCCATGGGATTCGACGCTACCGGCGGTCGGTCCCCGGCCGGGCCGTGCGCCTCACGGGGACGGCTCGGACGCCGGGTCGTCGTCGTCCTCGACGGCCCCCACAGGGGCGCAGTCGACGAGCGGGCCCACCGACGCGAAGACCGCGTCGTCGCTCGCCGCGCCCGCTCCGGCCTGGCCGTCGGCGGGGACGGGCCCGCCGGCCGGTACGCGAGCGGCGCGCGGCCGGCCGATGCGGTTCCGCAGCAGCGTCTGGGCCACGAGCCCGCCGAACGCCAGCGCGCCGGCCGCGGCGAAGCCGGCGCGCTCGTTGCCACTGCTCAGCGACACCACGACGCCCACCATCGTGGCGCCGAGACCCTGCGAGATGTCGAAGAAGACCGAGAACGTGCCCACGGCGTGCGTGCGCTCCTCCTCGGGGGCGGCGCCCATCACCGCGGTGAACAGGGACGGGTACATGAGCGACATGCCGATGGCGAGGAACACGGCGGCCACCCAGATCGAGGCCACCGAGCCCGAGGCCGCCACCACCCAGATGCCGATCGTGACGCCCGCGAGGGCGATGCCCGAACCCTTGCGCCACCCCAGCCGGTCGGGCAGGCGGGCGCCGAGGATGCGGACGATCAGCACCAGCCCCGCGTAGAGGCCGAGCACCCCGCCGACGGAGTCGAGGCCCACCTCCTCGCCGTACAGGGGCACGAACGAGGCGAACGCTGTGAACGGGATGAGGCCGAGGAACAGGATGAACCCGGGCCACAGCGCGTCGGGCTGGAGCCAGGGCCGGTCCGCGACGACCTCGACGGTCTTGCCACGTGGGATCCAGATGCTCATCACCGCGGCCAGGCCGGCGAAGACCGCCAGCACGAGCCACAGCGTGGTGAACCCGTGGGGCACCAGGGCCTCGCCGATCACCGGCCCGAGCGCCAGGCCGCCGTAGAGGGCCACCGAGAAGTACGAGGCGGCCTCGCCCCGGCGGTGGTCGGGGGCGAGGTCCTGCGCCGCGGTGGCGACGCCGACGAACACGGCCGCCTCGCCGGCCCCGGTCACGAGCCGGGCGAGCACCAGCATCCACAGGTTGGTGACGAAGGCGTACAGGACGAACGAGACGGCGACGACGATGCAGCCGCCGACGGCGAGCAGGCGCCGGCCCTTGGTGTCGCCCACCCGGCCCACCCATGGGCGCAGCACGGCGGCCGACACCGCGTAGGCCCCCACCCCGATCCCCACGGCCGCGCCACCCCCGCCCAGCTCGTCCTCGACGAAGCGGGGCACGGTCGGCAGCAGCGCGCCCATCGCCGTGAAGTAGGCGAAGGACGCGATCATGACGACGGCGAACGTCGGAGAGAGCAGGCTGCGTTCGTCGTCGTCGAGCGGCTGCGGGGGGACGTCACCGATCACGACGGGCGCCTGCCTACCACCGCCGGGTCGCCGCCCACCACCTCGATTCTCGGACCGCCAACCCCGGATCGCCGTCGTGACGACCCGGAACGGGCCCCGAGGTCAGCCGTCGGCGGGGGCGAGCCAGCGCACCGCCAGCGGCGGCAACGTGAGCACCGCCGAGTCGGGCTGGCCCTGCCAGGGCGTGCCGTCGGCGGTCACGTCCGGCTGCGCGATCCCGCTGCCGCCCCACCGCTCGTCGTCGGTGTTGAGCACGTCGACCCAGCGCCCGCCGTGCGGCAGGCCGAGCCGGTAGCCGTGCCGCGGCACGGGCGTGAGGTTGGCCACCACCGCCACCACCTGCCCCTCGCCCCGCCGCAGGAACGAGTACACCGAGGCCTCGCGGTCGTCCGCGTCGAGCCAGGCGAACCCCGCGGGCGTGTTGTCGGCCGCCCACAGCGCCGGGCGCTCGGCCTCGACGCGGTTGAGCTCGCGCAGCAGGTCACGCACCCCGCGGTGTCGCGGCTCGGCGAGCAGGAACCAGTCGATCTCGCGGTCGTGGCTCCACTCGCGCTCCTGGGCCAGCTCCGCGCCCATGAAGAGCAGCTGCTTGCCGGGGTGCGACCACATCCAGCCGTACAGCGCCCGCAGGTTGGCGAACCGCTGCCACTGGTCGCCGGGCATCTTGCCGAGCAGCGACCCCTTCAGGTGCACCACCTCGTCGTGGCTGAGGGGCAGGACGAAGTTCTCGCTCCAGGCGTAGGTCAGCCCGAAGGTCAGCAGGTCGTGGTGCCACTTGCGGTGCACGGGCTCGGTCGAGAAGTACGACAGCGTGTCGTGCATCCAGCCCATGTTCCACTTCTCGCTGAACCCCAGGCCGCCGGCGTCGACGGGCCGGGACACGCCGCCCCACGCGGTCGACTCCTCGGCCACGGTCAGCACCCCGGGGATGTCCCGGTGGATGACCGTGTTCATCTCCTGCAGGAACGTGATCGCCTCGAGGTTCTCGCGCCCGCCCAGCCGGTTGGGCACCCACTCGCCGTCGCGACGCGAGTAGTCGAGGTACAGCATCGAGGCCACCGCGTCGACGCGCAGGCCGTCGATGTGCATCTCCTCCAGCCAGTAGCGAGCGCTCGAGATGAGGAAGTTGCGCACCTCGTTGCGCCCGACGTTGAACACCAGGGTGCCCCAGTCGGGGTGCTCGCCCTGGCGGGGGTCGGCGTGCTCGTAGAGGGCGGTGCCGTCGAACCGGGCGAGGGCCCAGGCGTCGCGGGGGAAGTGGGCGGGCACCCAGTCGACGATCACCCCGATGCCCCGCCCGTGCAGGTGGTCGACCAGGTGGCGGAAGCCGTCGGGATCGCCGTGGCGCGACGTCGGAGCGAAGTAGCTGGTGACCTGGTAGCCCCACGACGGCACGTACGGGTGCTCGGTGGGCGGCAGGAGCTCGATGTGGGTGAAGCCGAGGTCGGCGACGTGGTCGGCCAGCTTCTCGGCCAGCTCGTGGTAGTCGAGGCTGCGCCCGTCGGGGTGGCGCATCCACGAGCCGAGGTGCACCTCGTAGGCCGACATGCGCTCGTCCCACGGGCGGGACGCGGCCCGCTGGGCCATCCACCCGTCGTCCTTCCACTCGTGACCCGACCGGAAGATGACGCTGGCCGTGGCCGGTGGCGTCTCGGTGGCCTGGGCCAGCGGGTCGGCCCGCAGGCGCGTCTCGCCGTCGGCGCCGACGACCTCGAACTTGTAGCGCTGCCCCGGCCGGGCCTCGGGGACGAAGATCTCCCACACGCCCGAGGAGCCGAGCGCGCGGATCGGGTGGACGCGCCCGTCCCACCCGTTCCAGTCCCCGACGACGCGCACCGAGCGGGCGGCGGGCGCCCACACCGCGAAGGCCGTGCCCTCGGTGCCCTGGTGGGCGCGGGGATGGGCGCCGAGGACGGTCCAGAGGCGGTCGTGTCGCCCCTCGCCGATCAGGTGGATGTCGAGGTCGCCGAGGGTGGGCCAGAACGACCAGGGGTCGACGAGCGTGTGCTGGCCACCGCCGTCCCACCCGAACGTGACCGAGTACCCGGGCGCCAGCTCGGCGTCGACCAGGACCTCGAACCCGCCGGCGTGGTGGATGCGGCGCATGGGTCGGCCGTCGAGCGTGGCGGTCGACGCGCCGGGCCGCCACGTGCGGACGACCACCTGGCCGCCCGCGCGATGCACGCCGAGGAGCCGGTGCGGGTCGCGGCTGGTGCCGTTGGCGAGGGCGTCCAGCTCGGCGTCGACGTCGGGCTGCGACTGGGGACGGCTCATCGTCACCCCGCGGCGAGGGCGAGTGACCGGCGCACGGCCGACGCCGGGATGTCGACCCAGTCGGGACGGTGCGCCAGCTCGTAGATGACCTCGTACACGGCCTTGTCGAGCTCGAACGCACGGAGGACGCTCTCGCGGTCCTCGTCGGTGGCCGGAAGGAGCTCGTCGACGCCCTCGACGTGCCGGTACCCGGCGAGGTAGGCGTCGACCGCGCGCGCCTCCCAGGCGTCGGCGAGGTCCACCAGCTCGGCGTCGACGTCGCGGCCGCGCTCGGCGAGGCCGGTGCGGGCCGCGTAGTGGAACGACCGGACCATGCCGGCGACGTCGCGCAGCGGCGAGGCCCCGGCCATGCGCTCGGCGACCGGGCGCACGGGCTCGCCCTCGAAGTCGAGGACGAACCACCCGGCGTCGCCCAGGAGGAACTGGCCGAGGTGGAGGTCTCCGTGGATCCGGAAGGTGCGCCCGGCCTCGGCGACGTCGACGAGGTCGGCCAGCAGCGCCTCGACCGCGGCGACATCGACGACCTCGTAGACCTCGGTGGGCTCGGGATCTGCCGCGGGCTCGTCCTCGGCGTCGGCGCTGCGGATCTCGAGCTTGGGGACCCGGGCGAGCTGGGCCCGGAACCCCTCGAGCCAGGCGCGGGGATCGGCGTCGGCGGTGCCGAACTCCTCGGCCAGGGCGACGTGCAGGCGCCCCGTCACCTCGCCCAGCGTGAACGCCTCGGGACCGAAGTCGCCGCCGGCCTCCTCGGGGGGCATGCGGGTGCCGAGGAGGTCGCGCAGCGAGGTGTGCGCCAGGTTCCAGGCGTCGGTCGAACCCAGGAGGTACTGCCGCACGACCGCCAGGTCGGCACGGTCGGAGCGCAGCTCGGCGAGCTGCGGCACGACGTGCGGGAAGCCGCGCTCGCCGAGGATCTCGGTGATCTCGACGTCGGGGTTCGGCTCGGGGTGCACCCGGCGGAACAGCTTGAGGATGAGCCGCTCGTCGTACACGACCGACGAGTTCGACTGCTCGACCACGAGGGGTCGGGCGATGCTCGCGGACTCGTCGGGGGCGACCTTCTCGAGCACGGCCAAGGCCAGGTCGGGGTCGACGAGGGCGTCGTAGTAGAGCCAGCCGTCGACCTCGCCGACGGTGACCCGCTCCTTGCCCAGCAGGAAGTCGTCGTCGCCCCGGGCCGGCCGGCCGCCGAGCACCACCTGGTAGGTCGCGGTGCCGCCGTCGGCGTCGGTGACGTCGAGCAGGAACCACGCCAGCACCGGGTCGCCGTCGCGCAGGTCGAGGGTCGTGACCGCCACCGAGGTGGGGGGCTCGTGGCCTGCATACCACCGCTGCCGGGGAAGGAACTGCCCCAGCAGCGGAGCCAGCTTCTCGGCCAGGTCGTCGAGGCGTGGCACGTCACCTGCCTAGCACTGATCGGACATCTCCGGTTCGCTCGTGACCGAGGGCACAAGCACCCCGCCGCGCTGAACAGGGGCTACCCCGCAGGGTGGTCAGCGATGCGTCACTCAGCGTGCACCCAGATGTCCGGACCGTGGCCGACCTCTCTCGGAGCCGTCGGACTGCGAAGCTGTCGACCGTGGCCTGGAACGACGGATGCCTGCCCCGCCCAGCCGTCGAGGAGGGAGCGCGCCCGGTCGCGTTCCCGTGGGACGCGGCCGACGCCCTCGGCGCCGCGCTGGCGGGCGGTCGGACCACGATGACCGCGAACCTCTCGGCACGCGCCGACGGCGAGCGGCTGTTCCTCGAGGACTGGCAGGGAGGCCACCGCCAGGAGTTCGTGGCCGAACGCGCCGAGCACGAGGCGGTCCTCGGCGCCGACCCGCTCGGCTCGGCGCTGACGACGCTGCGCACCGCGTGGGACGAGGCGGCATCGCGGCAGGCGGCCGAGAACCGGTCGGCCGCGGCGGCAGCCGACGCGCCCTGCGAGTAGCGCGAGGCCGCCGGGGCTCCGCCCTGGCGGGGAGCCCCGGCATCCTCTCGTCACGATGGGCCCGGACGGGACGGTGATCCGCCCGTCAGGACCGGTCCAGGGGGATGGCGATGTCCACCACGCCGACCCCGAAGCTGCCGCGGTGCGACGCCCGACCGGTGATCAGGTCGATCTCGTACAGACCGGCCCGGCCGCCGACGGTGAGCGAGGCGAGCGCGGTGACGTCCTCGGTCGTGCCGTCGTCGAGGTCGCTGAAGATGTCGAACCCGACGACCGCGTTGGTGTCCACGCCCAGCTTGCCCACCGGGTTCAGGTTGCCGTTGTTGGGCGGCGCCTGGATCGACACCTGGTCGTTGACCGTGTCGATGTCGTAGAGCGTGGTGGCCGTGTTCGGGTCGGCGTCGTTGTTGGTGTAGCCGACGCCCGCCACACCCGGACCGCTGAGCGCCAGGTCGACGTTGGCGATCCCGGTGTCGACGTTCACCCGGAGGTTCTGACCGGTGTCGCTCACCACGCGGAGACGATCGACCGTGGGGTTGAAGTCGACGCCGAACGACGTGCCCGAAAGGGTCTCGGACAGTTGCACCCGGTTGGACGCGACCGCGGTGGTCGGGTCGATCGTGTAGATCCCGCCCTTGTCGCCGAGCCCGACCAACGCCCCGGTGGCGGGGCGGAAGTCGATGCCGACGAGAGACGTGTCGACCGAGAGCCCTCTGATGGGGCCGATCCGGTCCGTGCTGCGGGGGCGCCGCGTGTCGGTGCAGGCCAGCGCGCCGTCGTCGGTGAGCACGATGGCCCGCAGCGAGCGGCCCCGCTGCTGGGTGGCGGCGCAGTCGGTCCGTCCGCTTCCGTCGTGCCGCTCGCTGGCCGCGCTCGCCATGCCGGTGGCGAACAGCGACGCCGTCAGCGCCCCGGCCGCCAGCCCGGCGATCCACCTGGTTCCTCGTTGCATCGTTCGCTCTCCTGTGATCGGGCCGGAGCGACTCAGTGGCCCCGACGTCATCGGTGCGCCCGGGCGGCCCGTGTCGGATGCGGCCGCCCGCGCCCCACCTATCCGGTGCCCCCCCGCTCGGTGGACGCCGCCGATCCGCGCGTCGACCACACCGCGGCCCCCGGACCCGGCGTCGTCCGGCCGTCAGGCGGCGCGGGCGCCCACGCCCGTCCAGCCGCCCGGGGACGTCAGCCCTGCGCCTCGGCCTCGCGCGCCGCTCGGGCCCGCACCAGGTCGTCGGTGATCGGGTTGATCGCCGGGTCGAGGCCGGCGTGGTCCTGGTCGTGCTGGTGGATCTCGGTGTCGGCGGGTGTCCCGCCCGCCTGGAGGTTGACCAGTGCGGTCGCGGGGGTGTCGTCGCCGAGGGCGGCGTCACCGTCGCCGTACCAGCGCTCGTAGTGCCCGAGGGCCGAGTCGTCGGGGTTGACCGTCAGGTCGAGGTGGTCGACCCGGGACAGCGCCCCCCGGTAGGGCTCCTGAGTGGCGAAGTCGGAGTCGACCGCGGGCTGCACGGCGATGTAGTCGACATCGGTCGTCGACGGCATGTCGTCGGCAGACGCCAGTCCCTTGAGGGCCACGTCGTTGCCCAGGCTGTGGGCGGTGACGTTGATGTTGGCGTGCGGGTCGGCGACGCCGACGTAGTCGAGCAGCCCGCCGAACGACGCTCCCGTCAGGGCGGTGTTGGACTGGGCGTAGCCGAACTGGGTGACGTCGTTGCCGCCCGCCCAGTCGAGCACGACCACGGTGGCGCCGGTGACGCCCGCTCCGTCGTAGATGTCGGCCTGCGCCTCACCCGCCGCCTGGGCGCTCTCGGCGGACGTGTTGTAGCCGTGGATCATCACGTCGACGAGACCGGCACGGGGGTCGAGGCCGAGGTGCTCGGCGACGAGCAGCCACTCCTGCGCGCTGATCTCGTGGACCGCGTCGTCGACCGTGACGACCACCACCCGGGTGCCGCCGGGCCGGGTGACGACGCGGGCGTCGAGGCCGGGCAGATCCTGGCCGCTCGGCCCGGACCCGCCGCCGAACGTGTAGCCCTCCTGCGTCGCCACGGCGAGGTCGGCGGGGCCCACGAAGTAGTCGAGCGCCTCGTCCTCCATCGGCCCGCCGGCCGCGTCGACCATCCGGAAGCCCTGGCCGACCCGGTCGACCCAGCCGTCGAGGTAGGTGAGGCCGTCGATCGCCGACGACAGCGCGGCGACGGCGGCCGCGTCGACCCGCCCACCCACCTCCGACTCGGCCGCGTTGTAGGTCGCCACCAGCCCGGCGAGGTCGCTCAGCGCCAGGTTGGCCGCCACGTCGGGCTCGACCATGAACCTCTGGTACAGCCGCATGGCGTCGGGGTCGGCGGCGGCACCGTCGTACCCGACCTCGATCACGTCACCCACGGCGAACCCCCTCGCATCGCCCGCGCGGCGTCCCGTCCGCAGTATGCCAGCGGGCTCGCCGGTGATCCGGTCGGGGTGGCGGGCACCGGCCGGGGGACGTCCGGTCGGGGTGCAACGGCGCGCTCAGGCGGCCAGGCTGCGGTAGTGGGCGCGCTGGTCGGGGTCGAGGTGCTCGGTCGCGTAGCGCAGCATCGTGCGGGGCATCGCCGCCGCGTGCTCGTCGAGGAACGACAGCAGCCGGGCCCGATCGGCCTTGCCGGCGTTGCGGACCCAGCCGCCGACGGCCTTGTGGATGAGGTCGTGGTCGTCGTCCATCAGGATCTCGGCGATGCGGTAGGTCTCGTCGAGCTCGCCCCGCTGCTGGAAGGCGGCGGTGGCCACGATCGCCGTGCGCCGGGCCCACACGTCATGCGACCGCGCGAGGTCGCCCAGCACGTCGGCGGGTGTGTCGTCGCCGGGGTGGTCGGCCAGCCAGCGGCCGACGACGTCGCGGGCGGCGAGGTCGACCAGGTCCCAGTTGTCGATGCGGTCGAGGCGGCGCAGGTACAGCCCGTAGAGCGCCCGGCGGCGGTCGTCGGGGGCACGCTTCCGAGCCGCCGACTTGCCCATGATGCTGCAGGCGCCCGAGCGCACCTCGTGCAGCGGGCTCTCGAGCAGCCGCTCGATCTCGCTCGGCGGCATGTCGATGAACGCCTTGGCCAGGGCGAACACGTCGCCCATCCGCACCCCGAGGAAGCGGTCGCCCTCGCCGTAGTCGCCCTCGCCCGACTTGAAGTAGCGCTGGATCTTCCGCAGCTCCTCGTCGGACTGCCGCTCGGTGAGCTCGGCGACGAATCGATCGGCGGTCAGGACGGGGGTCTCCGCGGGCACGCGCCCATCATCGCAACCCCGGTCGATCAGTCGCCGCGGGTTCGGCGATCGCGGGCGCGGCGCTTGCCCTCGTGCATCGCCTGCACGCGGGCGACGGGGATGTCGTGGCCCTGCGCGATCAGGTCGGCGGGCAACGCCTGCGGCGACGGCATCGCCTCGGCCCACGGATCGCGGTCGCCCAGCAGGCCGAGCGCGGTGTGCACCGTGAAGTCGGCCGGCCGCACGTCGTCGAGGTCGTCCCATCCCACCGGGAAGGACACAGGTGTGCCCGGGCGGACCCGGGGGCTGTACGCGGCGACGACGGTGGCCCCGCCGACCCGGGTCGAGTCGACGAACACCTTGCCGCCCCGCTCGTCCTTGACGAACTCGGTGGTGGCCACCGCGGGGTCGAGCGCCTCGACCCGAGCGGCCAGGGCGCGGGCCGCCGCGGCCGAGTCGGCCAGCGACACCTCGTCGTCGATCGGCACGAAGACGTGCACGCCCTTGGCGCCGCTCGTCTTCACCGCCCCGTCCAGCCCCACCGCCGCCAACGCCTCGCGGACGAGGGCGGTCACGCGGACGACCGCGGGGAACGACTCGCCGTCGGGAGGATCGAGGTCGAGCACGAGGTGGGAGACGTGATCGGGTACGTCGGCCCGCACCAGCGTGGGGTGGTACTCGACCGCCCGCTGGTTGGCGAACCACAGCAGGGTGCGGCGGTCGTTGCAGAGCGCGTAGGTCACGTTCCGCTTCGACGACTGGGCCCAGTGGTCGATGGTGGGCACCCAGTCGGGCGTGTACCGGGGGACGTTCTTCTGCATGAACGCCTCCTGCCCCCGGTGGACCCGGATCACCGACAGCGGCCGCTGCTCGAGCGCGGGGAGGATGCGGTCGCGCACCCCGTCGAGGTAGTCGACGAGGTCGCGCTTGGTCGCGTCCGCTCCGTCGAAGAGCGGCTGGTCGAGGTTGCTGAGCGGGACGCCGTCCCGCTCCTCCTTGGCGCTGGGGCGGGCCATCACCACGACCGTAGCGACGAGCCACCCCGTCGCCGGGCGCGTCTCAGCGGGGGGCGCCCGGGCCCGTCAGGGAGAGGCTGAGGGTGTCGTCGCTCGGCGGGTCGACCAGCTCGAACCAGTAGAAGCCGTGCGGCGCCAGCGTCACGAAGTACGGCAGCTCACCGATGGACGGGAACGGAACGCGGCCGGTCAGCTCGATCGGGATCTTCCCGGCGAGCTGCTCCATCATCAGCTCGCACGGCTGCGGGAAGCGCGACAGGTTGTTGACGCAGAGGACGATGTCCTCCTCGCCGTCGTCGCCGAGGCCACGGCGCAGGTAGGCCAGCACCGACGGGTTCTGGGCGTGCAGCATCTCGAAGTCGCCGATGGCGAGGACCGGGTGCTGTTTGCGCACGTCGAGCATCCGCCGCAGCCAGTGGAGGAAGCTCGACGGATCGCGCCGCTGGGCCTCGACGTTCACCGCCTGGAACCCGTAGACGGGGTCCATCAGCGGGGGCAGGAACAGCTGGGCGAAGTCGGCGGTCGAGAACCCGGCGTTGCGATCGGGGCTCCACTGCATCGGCGTGCGCACGCCGTCTCGGTCGCCCAGGTAGATGTTGTCGCCCATGCCGATCTCGTCGCCGTAGTACATGACCGGGCTGCCGGGCATCGAGAACAACATGGCGTGGAACAGCTCGGCCTTGCCCTCGTCGTTGTCGAGCAGCGGGAACAGCCGGCGCCGGATGCCGAGGTTCAGCTTCATCCGTGGGTCGGTGGCGTACTCGCTGTACATGTAGTCACGCTCGTCGTCGCTGACCATCTCGAGCGTGAGCTCGTCGTGGTTGCGCAGGAAGATGCCCCACTGGGCACCGTCGGGGATCTCGGGCGTCTGGGCCAGGATCTCGGTGATCGGGTGGCGCTGCTCCTTGCGGACGGCCATGAACATGCGCGGCATGAGCGGGAAGTGGAAGCACATGTGGCACTCGTCGCCGTTGCCGAAGTAGTCGACGACGTCGGACGGCCACTGGTTGGCCTCGGCCAGCAGCACCCGTCCGGGGAACTCGGCGTCGACCGTCTTGCGCACCCGGCGCAGGTACTCGTGGGTCTCGGGGAGGTTCTCGCCGTTGGTGCCGTCGCGCTCGAACAGGTACGGCACCGCGTCGAGGCGGAACCCGTCCAGCCCGAGCCCGAGCCAGAACCGCACGACGTCGAGCATCGCCTCGGCCACTTCGGGGTTGTCGTAGTTGAGGTCGGGCTGATGGTGGAAGAACCGGTGCCAGTAGAACTGCTCGCGCTGGGGGTCCCACGACCAGTTCGACGGCTCGCTGTCCACGAAGATGACCCGGGCTTCGCTCCACCGCTCGGGGTCGTCGCCCCACACGTACCAGTCGGCCTTGGGGTTGGTGCGATCCTGGCGCGACTCCTGGAACCACGGGTGGGCCTCGGACGTGTGGTTCATCACCATGTCGGCGATCACGCGGATGCCGCGGCGGTGCGCCTCCTCGAGGAACACCGCGACGTCCTCGACCTTCCCCGACTCGGGCAGCACGGTGAGGAACTCGCTGATGTCGTAGCCCCCGTCGCGCAGCGGCGACTGGAAGAACGGCAACAGCCACAGGCAGTCGATGCCCAACCATTCGAAGTAGTCGAGCTTCTGGGTCAGCCCGACGAAGTCGCCGAACCCGTCGCCGTCGGAGTCCGCGAAGCCACGTACCGCCACCTCGTAGAACACGGCGCGTTGGTACCAGCGGGCATCGGAGGAATCGATGGGCGTCGGCATCCCGGACAGGGTGGCACACGTCGCCACGGCGTCGGGCACGTCGCGCCGCGGCCGTCCATGCCCGTGGAGCATCGGTCGCGTCCGGTGCCGGTCTTTGTGCCGGTCGTCACATACGGGGCACGATGCGCCGATGGATCGCCGGGGGTTCTTCCGGGTGGCGCTGGCCTCGGCCGGTGCCACCGCCATGTTGCCGACCGCCACCATGGCCGGCGCCGCGCCGCGCCGCCAGGCGGCTGACGGCCCGTACGGGTCGATCGACGCGCGCACGCCCGACGAGAACGGCCTGTTGCTGCCCGAGGGCTTCACGTCCCGCCGGATCGCCGTCGCGGGCGAGCCCGTGGGCGACACCGACTACCGCTGGCACCTGTTCCCCGACGGGGCCTCCACGTTCGACGACGGGGACGGTGGTTGGTACTACGTCTGCAACAGCGAGGTCTTCGGCCCCGACGGCGCCGGCGGGGCGAGCGGTGTCCACTTCGACGCGGACGGCGAGATCGTCGACGCCTACCGGGTGCTCGAGGGCACCACCGCCAACTGCGCCGGCGGTCCGACGCCGTGGGGCACCTGGCTCTCGTGCGAGGAGCGCATCGACGGGCAGGGCCAGGTCTGGGAGGTCGACCCGACGGGGGACACGCCCGGCCAGCCCCACCCCGCGCTCGGCCGCTGGGCCCATGAGGCCGTGGCGGTCGACCCCGACGACGAGGTGCTGTACCTGACAGAGGACGACCCCGGCGGGAAGCTCTACCGGTTCACGCCCGACGCCTATCCCGACCTGTCCGCCGGCGTCCTCGAGGCGGCAGTGGTCGCCGCCGACGGCGCGGTGACCTGGACGGTGGTCGGCGACCCGTCGGCCGCGTCGGCGCCCACGCGCGAGCAGGTGCCCGACGCCACCACGTTCCCGGGCAACGAGGGCATCTGGTACCACGACCGCACGATCGTGTTCACGTCCAAGGGCGACAACCGCGTCCACGCCATCGACCTCGACGCCCAGCAGTACTCGCAGCTCTGGGACGGTTCGTCGACCGATCCGCTGAGCGGCGTCGACAACGTCACCGTCGCCGCCGCCTCGGGGGACGTGTTCGTGGCCGAGGACGGGGGGAACATGGAGGTGGTCCTCATCACCCCCGACGGTGACGTCGTGCCGTTCGTGCGCGTCGTCGAACCCGGTCACGAGGGCAGCGAGGTCACCGGGCCGGCCTTCTCCCCCGACGGCACCCGCCTGTACATCAGCTCACAGCGCGGGCCGACCCCCGGCACCCTGGCCGACATCGCCGGCGATCTGGGGGTCACAGGCGACTCCCGCAACGGGGGCATGACCTGGGAGGTGACCGGGCCGTTCCGCACCACGGACGACGCCGCGGGCGCGTCTCCGTCGACCACGCTGGCCGACGCTGCAGCGGGGGCTGCCGCCGGCAGCGGAGACGACGACGGCTCGGGGTCGGCGGCGGTGCCGCTGGCGGGGGCCGCGGTGGCCCTCGGAGCCGTCGGGGCCGGCGCCCTGTGGCTGCGCTCGCGCCGGGCGACGGCGAGCGCCGGTGCCACGCCCTCACCTTCCCGGGACGACGCGTCGGCGCGCGAACCCGAGGACTGACGCCGCCCACGGGCGCCCGGCCGACCTGACCGCACCCGGTTTCGCGGTTTCCCGGGCGTTCGTCTCGACGCCACGCAGGATTGCAGTGACCTGTGACACGATGCCCGACATGCATCGCGCGTGGAGGGGACGTGCCGCCGCCGCGGCGCTGTGTGCCTCGGTGGTGGGGCTGCTGGTGGCGTGCAACCCGTCGCCCGGCGAGGGCCGGGTGACCGTGACGGGCGCCGTCGAGGCCGACGTGGCGGGCACGGTCACGTGCCAGAAGCCGGGCGACGGGGGCGAGACCTACATCCCGTCGTGGGAGTGGAACGGCACGATCGACGGGGAGGCCGCGTTCTTCGCGGTCTCGTCGCAGTCGCAGTACGTGCCGACCGACGGCGCGCTCCGGGTCGGGACGCGGGCGTGGTACCACCTCTTTGCCGGCGAGCCGGGCGAGGTCACCGCCGAGCGCATCGACGCCGACGGCACGCTGCAGGTGACGGCCGTCCTGACGTCGTTCACGGGCGAAGCACCGGTCGAGATCACCGCCAGGCTGCGCTGTCCCGGATGGGGCCACAGCGTGCTCACCGGTGCCGTCACGGGCACGCTCGACGGCGTCTCGCGCTGCCCCGCGCCCGGCGAGGGCGGGTCCGACGCCTACGTCACCTACATCGTGAGCAGCTCGAACCTCGAGGGCCAGATCGCGAGCTCCGAGCTGTCGTTCGCCGGGCTGGCCGGCCCCGAGATCGACACCGCGGTGCTCCGGCACGGCGGCGTGACGTGGGGGGCAGCCAACCAGCCCGGCCAACCGGACCAGATCGACGCCACGATCGACGGTGCGGGCGTGCTCACCGCGAGCGCCACGTTCCGCCGCCTCGACGGCCAGCCCGGCACCGTCGAGGTCGACGCGACCGTCCGCTGCCCCTGATCCTCGGGCCCCGACGACCGGCCGACGACCGGCCGCTCCAGGCGGGGTCGGGCCGGATCAGGCGACGAGGAGCACCAGGGCGAGCAGCGCCAGGACGACGATGGCCGCCACCAAGGCGACCATCACCGTGCGGTTCTGCGCGGGGGTGGCGGGGTCGGCAGGCTGGTCGACGTAGGCACGGAACATCGCCGTGTCCGCTCCGGGATCGTCGCGATCGTCCGTGGGCATGGGGGGATGCTACGCCTGCGGCGGGGGGCGCCGGTGGTTACTCCCGCTGGGCGGCCCGGGCGACCGCCACGTCCGGCCGATCGGCCGGCGGCGCGTAGCCGGCGGACTCGACGGCCACGTGGCGGACCACGCCGGTGAACGGGAACGGCGGGGCGTAGTCGTCGCTGACCGGGAACCCGGCGTCGTGCCCGATCCGCAGGCCGGCGCCGCCGATCTGCCAGCGGAACGGCAGGTCCTCGGGCAGCCTGCCCTCGGCGACGGCCACGCCGTCGACCCGCAGCGTCAGGGGACCGCCGCCGGCCGCCTCGCGGGCGTAGACCACCTCCAGCTCGTGGAGCCCTTCCGTCAGCGCCTCCTCGGCCGCCACCCGGAGCGGCGCCCCGAACAGGTTGAACGCCGCGACCGGCCGGCCGGCGACGAGGTACCACGCCCAGCCGTTGCTCCAGTCGCCGAGGGCGCAGATCACGCCGTCTCCACCGCCGTGCGGCACCTCGACCTCGGCCTCCAGGCGGAAGCCGCCGCCCATGGCGGGCAGGAAGTCCTCGGCGACGCCGCCGCCCCCGGGCAGGTACACCCGCCGTGGCCCGGGAGGCCACGGGTGACGCTCCATCGCCACCGACCGGCCGACCAGGCTGTCGTCGAGGGGCAGCACCTGGTTGCGGCCCGCCTCGTGCCACCAGAGCGCCTCGAGCCGGGCGACCCGCTCGGGGTGCTCGGCCGACAGGTCGTGGGCCTCGGCGAAGTCCTCGTCGAGGTGGAACAGCGCCCAGTGGTCCGCGGCGAAGTCGTGGCTGCCCGGCACCTGCTCGCGTTCGACCGTGATCTGGTTGCCGATGTGGTCGGTGGTGGCCTTCCAACCGTCGTGGACGATCGAGCGCGAGCCGATGATCTCGAAGTACTGCGTGGTGCGCGGGCTCGGGGCGTCGGCCCCGTCGGCCGCGAACGTGGGGCACAGGCTGGCCCCGTCGAGCGAGAGCTGGGCAACGCCGTCGATCTGGTCCGGAGTTGCCACACCGGCCGCGTCCAGCACCGTGGGCAGCAGGTCGACGGCGTGCACGAACTGGTCTCGGACCTGCCCCGCCGCCGCGGCGTCGATGCCGGCCGGCCAGTGGGCGATCAGGGGCGTGCGCACCCCGCCCAGCCAGGCGTAGCGCTTCCACAGGCGCAGCGGCGTGTTGCCGGCCCACGCCCAGCCCCACGGGTAGTGGTTGTAGGCCCGGTGACCGCCCAGCTCGTCGATGCGGGCCATCGTGTCGGCGACGTCGTCCACGCGATCGTGGGTGAAGCGGTGCTCGTTGAACGACCCGGTGGGCCCGCCCTCGCCGCTGGTGCCGTTGTCGGAGATCAGCAGGACCAGCGTGTCGTCGAGCTGGTCGGTGGCCCGCAGGAAGTCGAGCACCCGCCCGATCTGCGCATCGGTGTGGGTGACGAACCCGGCGAAGACCTCCATCATGCGGGCGTAGAGGCGGCGCTCGTCCGCCGACAGGCCGGCCCAGTCGGGCACCCACGCCGGGCGCTCGCCGAGCGTGGTGCCCACCGGCACGATGCCGGACGCCACCTGCCGGGCGAAGGTGCGCTCGCGCCAGGCCTCCCACCCGTCGTCGAACTGGCCGCGGTAGGCGTCGATGAAGGCGGTCGGGGCCTGGTGCGGGGCGTGGACGGCGCCGGTGGCCAGGTAGCAGAAGAACGGCTTGCCCGGCGTGGCCTGCTGCTGGTCCTGGATGAAGCGGATGGCCCGGTCGGCCAGGTCCTCGGTGAGGTGATAGCCGTCCTCGGGGGCGCGGGGCGCCTCGACGAACCCGTTGTCGGCGACGAGGTCGGGCGCCCACTGGTTGGTGTCGCCGTTCAGGAACCCGTAGTAGCGCTCGAAGCCGAGCCCGAGGGGCCAGCGGTCGAACGGGCCGGACGCGCTCTGCTCCCACCGGGGCGCCAGGTGCCACTTCCCGACGGCGAACGTGTTGTAGCCGGCGTCGCGCAGCAGCCGGGGCATGCCCGCGGCGGTGCGGGGGATGCGCCCGTCGTAGCCGGGGAACCCGATGGGCAGGTCGGCGACGAACCCCATCCCGACCCGGTGCTGGTTGCGCCCGGTGAGCAGGCACGCCCGGGTGGGCGAGCACATGGCGGTCACGTGGAACCGGCGGTAGCGCAGGCCGCCGGCGGCGAGGCCGTCGATGGCGGGGGTGGCGATGTCGCTGCCGTAGCAGCCGAGCTGGGCGAAGCCGAGGTCGTCGAGCACCACCACGAGGACGTTGGGCGCGCCCGCCGCCGGCCTCGGGACCGGGGCGAACGCAGGTCGCGACTCGCGGATCGTCTGCCCGATCACCGCCTGCCGTCGTGCGCCTGCTGCAGTGGCCACCACCCGGGTCCCCTCCCGCTCGCCTGTGTGACGGGCAGGACGGTACCGGTCCGCCTGACACCCCGTCAGGTCCGGCTACCGCCGAGGCGCCGGGGATCGGGAGGCGGCGGGTAGGTGGTCAGCCCGTCCAGGGGAAGGTGTCGTCGTCCTGCGAGAAGTCGCGCAGCATCACGCTGACGTGGTCGGTCGACGACGGCCAGTTGGGCACGTTGAGCACCTCGGGCACGCCCGTCCCCGCTCGCGCCACGGTCTCGACGCGGATCGACCCGTCGGGCGGCGAGGTCGCGGGGAGGAACAGGTCGCCGCCGCTGAGGAACGGCAGGGCGAACAGCGTGGGGATCGGCTGCGACAGGTCGGTGACCCCGTCGACGCCGCGGTCGAAGGCGAACATCCCGATCACGCGCTTCGCCTGCGGGGCGAGGGCCGGCGTGGCGAGGTCCTGACCGGCGACGCGGAGGACGTCGCCCGCGGCCCCCTGGTCACCCCAGAACTCCTGGTTCCGCACGAGCGTGAGGCTCGCATGGTGGTCGCTCGTCTCCCGCAGGAGGTCGATGCCCGTGCCGGGCTCGGAGGTGAGCAGGCGCACCAGGTGGCTGCTCCGCAGGAACGGCGACGCGTAGAGGTGGTGGGCGGTGCCGCTGTCGCGCGCCAGGACCAGCTCGTAGGTCGTGCGGCCGTTGACCAGCAGCGGTCCGAACGACCCGTCCTCGGGGAGCACCTGGCTGGTCTCGGGCTCGGACGTGAGCCGGTGGCCGGTCGCCGGATCGACGCGCCACACCTGGAGGGTCGCTCCGGCCGCCCCCTCGTTCGACAGGAAGACCGTGGCGCGTCCGGCGATCTCGATCCGGCCGGGTGGCTCGGGAACGATGTCGGTGGTCCGCGGCGCCCGACCGACGAGGAATTCGTAGATCACCCCGAACGTCTCGGCCGACGTCGCCACCTGCACGTGGCTCTGGGTGGGGTCGCGGTGGTTCACGGCGCCGACGATCTCGCGGGCGTCGTTGCCCATGCCCCAGATCGCCAGCGTGGGCACCCCTCCGGGGAGTGCGGCTGCCGGCGAACCGTCGATGTTCACGTAGTGCGCGGCGCGGGCCGCCCGGTCGGGCGAGCTGTTCAGGTAGCCCTGCAGCACGCTCGTGCCGAGGGAGTGCCCGGCCAGGTCGACCTGGTCGGCACCGGTCTCGGCCAGGATGCGGTCGATCTCGGCGTCGAGGTTCAGCCACACCTGTTCGCGCGACGCCAGCCCGAACGTCGAGTCGTAGTCGACCGCACCGATCCACTCCTGCGGGTAGCCGTTCGACGTGAACCGCATGGCCTGCGACTCGAACTGGGCCGCCGAACCGGCGAAGCCGTGGACGAACACGATCGGGTGGTCGGGCCGGTCACCGTGGCCCCCGCCCGGCTGGCCCCCACTCGGCCACGGGCGCCCGCACCCGCTGACGAGCAGCAGCGCGAGTGCAACCAGCAGTGCGATCCCTCGGCGTCGCATGTCTCCCCCTCCGACGCATCGTGAGGCGGAACTGTACGGACGGCTGGGACGCCCGACAAGGGTCGGGCGCGGCCGGACCCCGGCCCGGGCGGTGGGACGGGGAGAGCCCCGCCGCCGAGGCCGGGGCGGTCAGCCGGCGAGCCAGCCGGCGAGGGCGAGCGCCCCCTCGGGCTGGGGCACCGGACGGGCGCGCCAGGCGGCGGCCAACCCGCGGAGGGCGGCCGCCCCGTCGCCCTCGAACGACGTGCCGTGCATCGTCGCCAACGTGCGGGGCGCGTAGCCCGCGAGGTGATCGAGGGCGTCGGGCACCGGCGACCCGGGCGCGGCGCTGTTGAGCACGTCCTCGGCATCGAGGGCGCGCTCGATCATGCACTCGGTCGTCAGCGCCGGCGCCGGGCCGATCTGCGTGAAGAGGTCGCCGCAGAGCAGCGTCCCGGTCGTCTGCTCGTAGAGGACCTGCGCCTCCTGGTTGTGCGGCGCGTGCGGCGTCGGGACGGCCACCACCCGGCGGCCGCCGAGGTCCAGCGCCTCACCCGGGGCGAGCGCCCGGGGCGGATGGCCCCCGAGCAGGTCGTCGAGCGACAGCGCGCACCCGAGCGCGCCGAACGCCACCTCGGCGCGGGGGCACGCGGCCAGATAGGCGTCGAGTGCCCCGCACTCGTCGGCCTCGACGTGCCCGAACGACACCCACCGCAGGCGCTCGGGCGGCAGGATCCGTGCCATCGCCGCGAGGGTGTCGGGGAAGCTCGCCCGCAGGCCGGTGTGGAACAGCAGGGGCTCCTCCGCCAGCACGAGGAACTGGTTCACCGTGACCCCCCGCGCCCGCACCGCATCGGGGTAGTACGACGAGATGCGCATGACGCCGTCCGCGACCTCGTCGACTCGGGTGGGTGACATCGCCTCGCCTGCTGCGGATCGAACGTGCCGGAGCGTGGGGACCGCTACCGTCCGCCTGAAGCGGTCCCCGATCGCTCCGCTGGGTGCCACCACCGTGCAGCAGCCCCATTAGCGATGGCATAGCGCCTGCTCAGAGCGGTCGGCGACCAGCTCGTGCGCGCGGAGCGCGCGCCGACGAGCGCCCTGCCCGCTCGGCCTCCTAGCCTCGCCCCGAATGCCGCGATCGTTCCGGTTCCAGCCACCCAGCCCGCGGCCGCTGTCGCTCACCCGCCCGCGCCTGCTGCGGGCGCTGCTGGGACGCTGGGAGCACCGCGTGACGTCCGTGATCGGCGGGGCGGGGCTGGGGAAGACGACCCTGCTGGCCCAGGCCATCGCGGAGAACCGCCTCGCCTCGCGGGGCGACGACGTCTGGATCGGCGTCGAACCGGGCGACGCCCACGGCGATTCGCTCGCCCACGACGCGCTGGCCGCCCTGCACGGCGCCACCCCCGCCGGCGGCGCGGACGCCGACCGTTCCGCCGACGCGGGACCGTCACCCGAGGCGGTGGCGGACGCGGTCTGGCGGCGCAGCCCCACCGCGGTCTGCCTCGTGTTCGACGACGTCCACCTGCTGCCGGCGGGATCACCCGGTGCGACGTGGCTCGCGGCCCTGGTCGACGCACTGCCGTCGAACGGTCACGTCCTCCTCGCCGGCCGCACCGACCCGTCCCTCCCCCTCGCCCGGCTGCGCGCCCACGGCGAGCTGCTCCGGATCGGCGACGACGGCCTGCGCTTCACCGACGACGAGGTGGCGAGCTTCGCGGCCGACCGCGGGGTCGACGACCTGGGGTCGCTCGCATCGGCGGGCGGCTGGCCGGCGATGACCGAGCTCGCCGCCAGCGTGCCGGGCCACCATGCCGACGACTACCTGTGGGAGGAGGTGCTCGCCCCCCTCGGCGAGACCCGCCGGCGCGTGCTGGCTGTCGTCGCCGACCTCGGCGGGGCCGACGACGACCTCGCCTCCACCGCGCTCGACGAGGCGGTCGACCTCGGGGCCGTCCTCGACGGCGTCCCGCTCGTCGCCGCCGACGACCGGGGCTGGCGTGTGCCCCACCCGCTGTGGCGCACCGTCCCGGCGCTCGAGCTGGCCGCGGACGACCACCGTCGGGTCCGCCGGCGGGCGGTCACCCACCACCTCACGGCGGGCCGGTTCGACGATGCGTTGACCCTCGCGGTCGACACGGGCCTCGACGACGCCGTCCCGGGGATCCTGCGCGCCGCCTGCCTGGGTCCGGGCCGCCCGCCCGCGGCCCGTCTCGCCCGCTGGCTCGACGAGATGCCGCCGTCGGCGGCCGGGACGAGCGGCGCCGCCCTCGCCGCGGGGTTGCACGATGCGCTGGTCAACCCGGGCGAGGCCATCGAACCGCTGCGGTCCGCGTGGGCCCTGTTCCGAGCCGACGGGGACGTCGACGGGGAGCTGGCGACCATCGCCCTGCTGGGACGGGTGGCGTGGTGGTTGGCCCGCACCGACGTCCTGGGCGAGCTGCTCCCGCGGGTGCTCGAGCTGGAGGCCGAGGGCCACCCTCTCGCCCGGGCCCTGGCGAGCATCGGCCGGGCGGTCGTGGCCGACCTCGAGGGCGACGACGCCACCGTCATCGCGGTGCTGGAGGGCATCGAGCCGGGGGCGCTCGACCCGGGCTGGGCCGCGGTCGCCGACTGGCTGCGCGCCAGCACGCTGGCCGGATCGGGACGGGCACCCGAGGCACTGGCCGTCCTGGAGACCATGCCGCCGACGACCGATCCCGCCTTCGCGGCGACGACCGAGGGCGGGCGGCTGACGGCGTTGTGGGCCCTCGGCGACGTCGACACGGTCGCCGAGGAGATGCCCGGGCTCCTCGACCGCGTCAGGGCGGCCGGTCTGGCGCAGAACCGTCTGGTCGGGCTGGCCCAGGCCGTGGTCATGTCGTCCACCCTCGGCGACGTCGAGACGGCGGCCGCCCACCTCGACGAGGCACGCCGGGCCGAGCGCGAGGCCGGGGCGGGCTCGACGGCCCGGTTGGCGCTGGCCGAGGCCACGCTGCGGGCCGCGGCCGGTGACGAGACCCTCGCCACGTCGCTGCTCGAGGAGGCGATCTCCCGTCACGGGCTCCCCACGGGGAGCGACCGGCGCCCGTGGCGCGTGGCCCTGCCGCTCACCTACGTCCTGGTGCCGGCGACACGCGCCGGCTGGGACGGCGCCGACCTCGTGGGCCACCTCGACGACGCCAGGGCGCTGGCGCGGGCCGTCGTCGGGCTGCGCGCCGGGGACCCGAGGGCCGTGCCCGCGCTCGCCGCCCGCGGCGTCCCACCGGTGGACGCCATCCGCAGCGCCCTCCTCCCACAGTTCGCCGTCGAGCTGGCCGTCGGCCTGCACGCGAGCGGGGCGCCCGCAGGCGCGGCCCTCCTCGACGCGCTCGGTGCGGCCGGCCGGGCCGCCGCCCGGGCCCTCGGCGCCGACGAGGGGCCCACCGGCCGCCGGGCGCGGGCGCTGCTGGCCGCGGTCCCTGCGCCCCCGCCCCACCCGCTCGAGATCGGCGTGCTGGGCCCGCTCGAGGTCACGGCGGCCGACCGGCCCCTGACCGGCGAGCTGCGGCGCACCCGCGTGCGGGCGCTGCTGTCGTTCCTCGTGGCCCACCGCACCACGACCCGGGCGGCGGTGATGGCCGCCCTGTGGCCCGACCTCGACGAGCGCGCGGCCGCCAACAACTTCCGGGTCACGCTGAACTACCTCCTGGCCGCCCTCGAGCCCTGGCGGGGCAAGGGCGAGCCCTCGTTCTTCGTGCGGACCGACGGCGGCGCGGTGACCGTGGCGGGCGGCAGCTGGCTGCAGGTCGACGTGGACCGCTTCGACGACCACGTTCGCCGCGCCACCCGGGCGGACGCCGACGGGGCTCCCTCGGTCGCGCTCGACCACGCCCTCGCCGCGGCCGCCCTGTACCGCGGCCCGGCGCACCAGGACGCGGGGGACGCCGAGTGGATCGACGTCGAGCGCGAGCACTACGCCGCCCGGTTCGTCACGACCGCCGTCCGGGCCGGCGAGCTGCTCGTCGGGCGCGGCGATGCCGAGCAGGCCGAGGACCTCGCCCGCCGCGCCCTGGCCGTCGACCCGTGGTGCGAGGACGCCTATGCCGTGACCGTGTCGGGGGCGCTGGCTCGCGGCGACCGGACCGCGGCCCGCCGGACGCTCGACAAGGCCGACGCCGCGCTGGCCGAGCTGGGGGTCGAACCGTCGCCCGACCTGCAGCGCCTGCGCCGGCGGCTCCGGCCGAGCCGATGACCGGCCCGGGGGCGACCTCGTGGGCGCTCCCGGCTCAGGCGCCGAACGTGAGCACGTGCGCCACCTGGCCGGCCGCGGGGTCGAGCCGCACGTAGGGACGGTTGCCGTCCCACAGGTACGTGTCGCCGGTCAGCTCGTCCCGGACCGGGAGCGGGCCCTGCCAGGGCAGACCGACCCCGCCGAGGTCGAGGTCGAGGACGGTCGCCTGGGCGTGGTGCGGGTCGAGGTTCACCACGACCAGCACCAGGTCGCCGTCGCCGGCATGGCCCCGCGTGTAGACGAGGAAGCTCTCGTTCGAGGACCCGTGGAAGCGGACGTTGCGCAACCAGCGGAACGCCGGGTGGCGCCGCCGGATGCCGTTCACGGTGGCGATGAACGGCGCCATCGAGTCCTCCCGGCCCCAGTCGCGCTCGCGGATCTCGTACTTCTCGGAGTGCAGGTACTCCTCGTTGGACTCGCTGGCCGGCTCGTTCTCGTAGAGCTCGTAGCCGCCGTACACCCCGTAGCTGGGCACCAGCGTGGCGGCGAGCAGGAACCGGACCAGGAACGCGGCCGGCGGCCCGTTGCGCAGCGGACCGGAGAGGATGTCGGGCGTGTTGGGCCAGAAGTTGGGCCGCATGTAGTCGGCCGTCGGACCATGGGCGACCTCGTCGACGTACTCGCGCAGCTCCCACGCCGCCGTGCGCCACGTGAAGTACGTGTAGCTCTGTGTGAAGCCGACCTCGGCCAGCTTGGCCATCACCTTGGGGCGGGTGAAGGCCTCGGACAGGAAGACCACGTCGGGGTGATCCCTGTGGATGCGCCCGATGAGCCACGCCCAGAACGCCATCGGCTTCGTGTGCGGGTTGTCCACCCGGAACACCCGGATGCCCTGGTCGATCCAGTACCGCAGCACGTCGCGGCATGCCTTCCACAGCGCGGCGCGGTCGGCGTCGCGCTCGGGCCAGAAGTTCATCGGGTAGATGTCCTGGTACTTCTTCGGCGGGTTCTCCGCGTAGCGGACCGTTCCGTCGGGCCGCCGGTGGAACCACTCGGGGTGCTCGCCGACCCAGGGGTGGTCGGGCGAGCACTGCAGCGCGTAGTCGAGCGCGACCTCGAGCCCGAGGTCGCCGGCCTCGCTGACGAAGCGGCGGAAGTCCTCGAGCGTGCCCAGCTCGGGCGCGATGGCGGTGTGCCCGCCCTCCGCCGAGCCGATGGCCCAGGGGCTGCCCGGATCGTCGGGGCCGGGATCGAGCGTGTTGTCCGGGCCCTTGCGGTCGGTGACGCCGATCGGGTGGATCGGCGGGAGGTACACGACGTCGAACCCCATCTCGGCCACCGCGGGGAGGCGCTTGGTCGCCCCGGCGAGGCCGCCCGCGCTGCGCGGGAACAGCTCGTACCACGCGCCGTACCCGGCCAGCGGACGGTCGACCCACAGCGCCCTGGTCACGGTGGTCACGTCGGCGTCGGGGATGCCGGACACCAGCGCGGCCACCCGGTCGTCGAGGCCGGCGTTGAGCCGCACCTGCAGTGTGCACGACGCTCGCCGGAGCCCGGCCACCGCGTCGAGCACGCGCTTGCGGCGCGAGCCCCGAGCGGGGGGACCAGCGCTTCGAGGATGCGCGCACCCTCTTCGAGCTCGAGCTCGACGTCGTCGCCGGCCGCCGCCTTGATCTCGATGTCGTGGCGCCAGGTCGCGAACCGGTCGCGCCACGCCTCGATCACGAGCTCGTGGCGGCCGACGTCGGTCGGTTCGAGCTCGCCCTCCCAGCGGTCGTTGACCACGGGACGCAGGGGTGCCGATCGCCACTTCGACTTCCCGACACGCCGCCAGCGCACCCGCGCCGCGAGGAGGTCGTGGCCGTCTCGGAAGATGTCGGCCGAGACGGGGACCCGCTCCCCCACCACCGCCTTGGCGGGGAACTCGCCCGTGGGCGTGGTGGGGCGGACGGTGTCGATCGTGATGCGGCCGAGCACGCTCAAAGCGTACGCAGCCGTGGGGGCAAGTAAACCCGAGGGTCAGGCGCCCACGGTGCGGGCGGCGCGGACGATCGGGGCCACCGGGCTGAGCAGCAGCCAGCGGGGCAGGCCCGACACGACCCAGCGGGCGCCGGTCAGCTCGACCTCGCCCGCCCGCACGGCGTCCAACAGCTCGATCTCGGCCTCCCACACCTGGTAGAGCGTGGCCAGCTCCGCCCGCATCACGGCGTCGACGTCGAACCCGGGATCCGTGTAGCAGACCGACGCGTCCTGGGGCTCGATGACCAGCCAGAACAACCGCCGGCTGTCGGTGATGTCGACCTGCACCACGGCCCGCCGGGGGACCTCGGCGGTGTCGATGCGGCCGTGGAACCACCACATCAGGGTCTCGGGGTCGAGCTCCTCGGGCCGCGGGTCGCCGAAGGCGTGGCGGGCGCCCCACTCGGCGAGCCCGAACACCAGGGGACGGAGGTCCTCCCCCGCACGGGTGAGGTCGTAGCCGCCGTCGTCGGCCCGTTCGACCAGGCCGGCCGCCTCGAGCTGGCGGAGGCGGCGGACGAGCAGGGCACGCGACAGGCCGGGCAGGCCGCGTGCCATCTCGTTGAACCGGCGGGCGCCGGTCAACATCTCGCGCACGATCAGGAGGGTCCACCGCTCGCCGAGCACCTCGACCGCCCGCACGATGGGGCAGTACTGGGCATACGTCCGCACGTGGCCAGTGTCGCACGACCGGGGCGGTCCCGAGGGCTGGACCGTCCGGGGCGGTTCAAAGGTTGTACTAGGCCGGCGCCGTCTTCGTTCGTACCGTCGACGTCAAAGACGGAAAGCCGGGCCGACGCGGCCCAGGAGGCGGACATGACCACCATCGACGTGACGACGCGCGCGGGCTCCGACAGCCCCCAGGCCGGCACCGGCACCTACCCCACCCCGGTGCGCCCTGACGACACACGCTTCGTCGGCTTGGCGGCAGGCATCGGGGCCGTGGCAGCCGAGCACGCCGGCGAGCACGACCGCGAGGCCACCTTCGTGGCCGAGGCCTACACCGCCATGCGAGACACCGGGTACCTGGCGCTGGCGGTGCCCGAGGAGCTGGGAGGCCCCGGCGGCACCCTCCGGCAGCTCTGCTACGCCCAGGCCGAGCTGGCCCGCCACGACGGCGCCACCGCCCTGGCGGTGACCATGCACCTCTACCTGACGGCGATGCAGGCGTTCCGCTACCGGGCCGGCGCCCCCGACGCCGAGGCGGTCCTGCGCCGTGTGGCGGACGAGGGCATCGTGATCGCCACCAGCGGTGGGTCCGACTGGCTGTGGCCCACGACGACGGCGGTCGTCGACGGGGACGTGATGCGGGTGACGGGCCGCAAGGCGTTCTGCAGCCAGTCGCCGGGCGCCACGGTGGTGGCGACGTCGGCGGTGATCGGCGAGCCGGGGGACGGTGCCGAGGTGGCGCACTTCTCCGTCCCCCTGGCCGCCGAGGGCGTCAGCCTCGTCGAGACGTGGGACACCCTCGGCATGCGGGGCACCGCCAGCCACGACCTGGTGCTCGAGGACGTCGTGGTGCCGCTCGACAAGATCAGCGCCCGGAGGCCCTACGGCGAGCTGGGTGTCCCCCTCACGGTGGCGGCCCTCCACTTCGCGCCGATCGGGGGTGCTTGCTACCTCGGCATCGCCTGCGGGGCACGTGATGTCGCCGTCGACGGCGCGATCGCGGGCGCCCGCGGCGCGAGCGGGCTCGCCTCCCTCCCCCGGGTCCACCGCCAGGTGGGTCTCATGGACGCCATGCTGCGGCGCTCGTGGTGGGGGCTGATGGGCTCGCTCGAGGAGATCGGCGACCAGCCCAAGCCCGGCCCGGACGCGCTGGCGACGGTGATGCTGGCCAAGCGGCAGGCGGTGCTGGACGCCATCGCCGTCGTGGACCTGGCCATGGACACGCTCGGCGGCCGGTCCTTCTTCCGACGGTCACCGCTGGAGCGGGCCTACCGGGACGTGCGCGCCGGGACGTTCCACCCGTTCCCGCCCGAGACCACGCTCACCTACGCGGGCAAGGTGGCGCTCGGCGATCCGGGCGTCACCGAGTAGCGCCGCCGCTCGGCCACCTCAGCAGCTCAACGCGTCGCCGACCTGGCCGAGGATCGACTCGACGCTGGCCACGACCTCGTCCGCCCCGGCGGACAGGTCGTCCAGCGATTCGGCGTCGCCGAGGTCGCTCACCTGCGTCTCGAGCTCGTCGACCTCGGGCGCGAGCTCCGCCCGCTGCTCGGCGCTCAGCTCGTCCAGGCTGCTCTGCAGCTCGCGGAAGTCCTCCTCCACGTCGCTCAGCTCGTCCTGGGCCTCGCCGATGTTGCCCTCCGCCACCTGGTCCGCGACCTCGCTGATCTGGTCGCTCAGGTCGGCGCGGTCGTCACAGACCTGCTCGCTCGCCGACTCGTCGGAACAGGCGCCCAGCACGACCGCGGTCACGGCGACGGCCGCGGCGGCGAGCGGCGACAGACGGGTGCGGTACATGGGGCCCTCCTCGTCGGGGCGGATCACACGGAACACGGATCCGCGGCGAGAGAGTACCGAGGGTGACACGCACACCGCCGACCGCGGCGGCGATCGCGGCCGACACCCGGGCGAGCGGCGTCGTCGGACGACGTTCTCAGCGCCGGACCTTGCGCCCCGCGGCCCGCTTGACCGCGGCGATCTCGACCCGCTCGGGCCGCGCCCGATAGTCGGCGTCGAGCGGGTAGCAGCCCGAGACCATGCCGTTGCGAGGTGCCGTGGTGCAGTCGCTGAACGTCCGGCACACCTGCTCGGTGCGCAACGGACGCCCGGCCAGGACGTCCGCCGGCAGGTGCGGGTAGCTGAGCATGTTCCGGCCGATGCCGACGGACGTGGCCCGACCGGTGCGCACGGCGTGCTGCGCCACGTGGGGCAGCCACTGCTGCAGGTACGAGTAGCCCGAGCCGACGACGGCGACACCGGGGTGGGATGCGGTCAGCTCGGCGGTGGCGGCGAGCATCCTGGCCGCGCCGACGAGGGGGTCCTCGGGCGGCGCGTAGCCGTCCGACGGCGGGAAGTACGCGGGCCGCTGGACGTGCGGGTTGTAGTACGGGCTGCCGCCCGTGACGCACACCAGACCGACGCCGAGGGCGGCGCACAGGTCGAGGAAGCGGTGGGCCTCGCCGAGGTCGACGCCCGTCCCCGTCCCGTCGCCGCCGAAGGCGAACGCCGAGTCCGTCGCCGTGGTGGCGGGGACGCCGGTGCCGTCGCCGTCGGGCTCGAACGGCGCCAGGTCGAACGCCGAGAGGCGGACCCCCACGGCGAGGTCGGGGGCCGCGGCGCGGACGCCGGCCACCACCGCCCGCAGGAACGCGGTGCGCCCGTCGAAGTCGCCGCCGTAGCGGCCCGGCCGGTCGACGGCCGACAGCAGCTCGTGCAGCAGATAGCCGTGGCAGTGCTTGACGTCCACGAAGTCGAAGCCCGCCTCCCCCGCCCGCACGGCCGCGGCGACGAACTCGCCCACGAGGTCGTCGAGCTCGCCGTCCGAGAGGACGTGGAGGGCGCCGGGGAGCCTGCGGTCGAGGACGGGGTGCCGGTAGGCCACGAGCGGCTCGGGTGTCCCCGCCGGGCGGGACCACCGGCCCGAGTGCGTGAGCTGGAGCCCCACGACGAGATCGTCGGTGGAGGCGCCGGCCGCTCGGTGGGCGTCGACCAGCTCGGCCCGCAGGGCGGCGAGGTCGGCCACGGTGGAGCCGTCGATCACGAGCTGGTGGGGGTTGGCCCGGCCGTCGGCCCGGACCGCGACCGCCTCCCCGCCCCACACGAGCTTGGCGCCGCTCTCGCCGAACCGCCGCCACCGCCGCCGCACGAGGTCGGTGGGACGGCCGTCGGCGGTCCCGTCCCACCCCTCCATGGGCAGCACCGCGAACCGGTTGCCCACGACGCGCTGGCCCGCCGACCCGTCGCGCACGGTGTACGGGTCGGCCAGGGCGCCGTCGGGCTCGACCCGGTCGTCGGCGCCGATGGCGTCGGCGATCCCGAGCTCGGCCAGCCGTGCCCGCAGGTCGGCGAGGGTGCGGAGCCGCTTGACCTGCACGAAGCGGGTCACCGCGTCGCCGCCGTCAGCCGCTCGAGGACGTCGGCGAGGACCGCCCGCTCGGCCGCCGGGTCGACCCGCCGGACCGCACCGGGCGGCGTGCGGTCGGACGTGATCCATCCCCGGGCGCGGAGCACCATCGCCGCATCGTGGCGGTAGGCGGGCACGGGGGCGCGGAACGCATAGAACCCGAGGTACTGCAGGAGGTCGTTGAGCTCGCGGAACGACGGGTCGCCCGCCGCCCACCGGCGGTCGCGCTCGGCGAACGCGTCGGGGGCGAACGCCGACAGCCCGAGCAGGTAGTCGGAGCCGTCGCAGATCATGTCGATGGCGAGGTCGTTGCCCGTGAGCACGAGGAACTCGGGGCGGACGCGGTCGCGCACCGCCAGCCGGTCCCACTCGGCCTGCCGGGACAGCGACGAGTGCTTGGCCCCGATGCAGGCGTCGACCCCGAGCAACGCCTCGTAGGCGTCGAGCGGGTAGATGCGGCCGTGGGGCACGAACATCGAGCCGAGCTCGAAGGCGATGAACCGGTCGGCGCGCCGCCCCAGCTCCTGGTGCGCCGCCACCCAGTCGTCGGCGCTGCCGCCGTTGAGGCCGTGCGACGGGAACACCACCGGCGTGCCGCCCCGCTCGGCGACGGCGTCGAGGGCGCGGGCGTGGCCGTCGAGGTCGAGCGGGTCGCCGGGACGGTCCTCGACGTAGGCGCCGGCGACGAAGGCGCCCGCCCCGCACACCGACGCGGCGGCGTCGAGCACCCGGGCGCGGGCGGCGGCGCCGATGAGCTGCACGTACCCCGTGTCCATGTTGACGGCAGGGGTGAGCCCGGCGTCGAGCGTGCGCCCCAGCAGCCCCTCGAACGACGCCCAGTCGACCCGGCCCTCCTGGTCGAACGGGAGGAGCACCGCCGACATGCCGACCACGGTGCGCCGGGCGCCGGCCCGCGGATCGGCACGCTTGGCGAGGGCGTCGGGCACATCGGGCCTTTCGGATCGGGCCTCGGTCGGGCGCTCGGGGTGATGCGGTGACCGCAACCCGCAGACCCTTGCACACGCGCCTGCCCGCAGGGCGACCTCGCCCCCGCGTGCACACGTCGCGCCTCGCCGGCGCGACGGGGCGGTGAGCCGGTGAAACTTCGGTGAATCCCGCCCAGGGTGGCGGGCCGAAGACGACGGGTACGGCCCGCGCTCGCTACGGTGCGCGACTGATGAAGGCCCTTCGCAGCTTCACCGTTCGCCCGTCCCTGCCCGCCGAGCTCTCCGCCCTCGAGGAGCTGGCCTTCAACCTGCGGTGGTCGTGGGACGACCAGACCCGCGACCTGTTCCGGTGGGTCGACCCCGACCTGTGGGACGCCAGCGTCCACGACCCCGTCCGCCTCCTCGGGCTCGTGTCGCGCGAGCGGCTCGACGCCCTCGCCCACGACGGCGGGTTCCGGCGGTTCCTCGGCGAGGTCCACAGCGAGCTGCAGCGCTACCTCGACGGCGAGCGGTGGTTCCAGGCCCGCGGCGACAGCCCGCTCGACCTCGTCGCCTACTTCTCCCCCGAGTTCGGCATCGCCGAGGCGGTCCCCCAGTACTCGGGCGGCCTCGGCGTGCTGGCCGGCGACCACCTCAAGTCGTCGAGCGACCTCGGCGTCCCGCTCGTCGGCGTCGGGCTGCTGTACCGGCACGGCTACTTCCGCCAGAGCCTCGACGCCGACGGCTGGCAGCAGGAGCGCTACCCCCTGCTCGACCCCCACGTCATGGCGCTCACCCCGTGCGACGGCATCCGGGTCGAGGTCGACCTGGCCGGCGTTCCGCTCGTGGCGCAGGTGTGGAAGGCGTGCGTCGGCCGGGTGCCGCTCTACTTCCTCGACGCCGACGTGGAGGAGAACCCCGACGAGATCCGCCAGGTGACCGACCGGCTCTACGGCGGCGACACCGAGCACCGCCTGCGCCAGGAGATCCTGCTCGGCATCGGCGGCGTCCGGGCCCTGCAGGCGATCGGCGTCGAGGCCCAGGTGTTCCACACCAACGAGGGGCACGCGGGGTTCCTCGGCCTCGAGCGCATCCGCCAGCTCGTGGTGGACCAGGGCCTGTCCTACGCCGAGGCCATCGAGGCCGTGCGGTCGGGGTGCATCTTCACCACCCACACCCCCGTGCCGGCCGGCATCGACCGGTTCCCGCTCGAGCTGATGGACCGCTACTTCGGCGCCTGGTGCAAGGAGGTGGACGTCCGCCTCGAGGACCTGGTCGCCCTCGGCCACCGCCCCGCCGACGACGCCGACGAGCCGTTCAACATGGCCGTGATGGGGTTGCGGCTGGCCGGCCGGTCGAACGGCGTGGCCAAGCTGCACGGCGAGGTCAGCCGCGAGATGTTCGGCGACCTGTGGCCCGACCTCGAGCCCGAAGAGGCGCCCATCGGGTCGATCACGAACGGCGTGCACGCCCACACGTGGACGTCACCCGAGATCACCGACGTGCTGTCGCGCTACGTGCTGCCCGACTGGGACGAGGCGAACGCCGAGCAGTGGTCACGCATCGCGGAGGCGCCCGACGACGAGCTGTGGCGCGCCCGCGAGCAGGCCCGTGAGCGCATGGTCACGTTCGTCCGCCGCCGGCTGAAGGAGGCCGCAGCCTCCCGCGGCCTGACCGGATCCGACGTGGCGTGGACCGACGAGGTGCTCGACCCGCGGGTGCTGACCGTCGGCTTCGCGCGCCGCTTCGCCACCTACAAGCGGGCCACGCTGTTGCTGTCCCAGCCCGACCGGCTGCGCGAGCTGCTGCTGTCGCCCGACCGGCCGGTGCAGCTCGTGTTCGCCGGCAAGGCCCACCCGGCCGACGAGCAGGGCAAGGAGATGATCCGCCAGATCGTGGCGTTCTCCTCCGACCCCGAGATCCGCCACCGGTTCGTGTTCGTCGACGACTACGACATCGCCGTCGCCCGAGCGCTCTACCAGGGCTCCGACGTCTGGCTGAACAACCCGCGGCGACCGCAGGAGGCGTGCGGCACGTCGGGCATGAAGGCCGCCCTGAACGGCGGGCTCAACCTGTCGATCCTCGACGGGTGGTGGCCCGAGATGTTCGACGGCGAGAACGGCTGGGCCATCAGCTCGGCCGAGGACGTCACCGACCTCGACCGCCGCGACCGGCTCGAGGCGGGCGCGCTGTTCGACCTGCTCGAGCGCCAGGTGGTGCCCCTCTACTACGAGCGCTACGGCGGACCGGTGCCGCGGCGGTGGCTGAAGAAGGTGCGCCGCTCGCTGGCCTCGCTCGGCCCGCAGGTGACGGCGTCGCGCATGGTGGCCGACTACGTGACCGAGCTGTACGAGCCGACCGGGGCTCGGGCCACGGCGCTGACCGCCGACAGCCTGGCCCGGGCCCGGGCGCTCGCCGCGTGGAAGGCGCGGGTGCGCGAAGGCTGGCACGGCGTGCACGTCGACCGCGTCGACGGCGAGCTGACCGCAGCCGACGTCGGCGGGTCGCGGGCGGTCGAGGCCGTGGTCGCCCTCGGCACGCTGGGGCCCGACGACGTCGACGTCCAGCTCGTCCACGGCCCGGTGGGCCAGGGCGACGAGCTGACGTCGGCCACGATCGTGTCGATGAGCCCCGCGGGCCCGGCCGACGACGACCACGCCCGCTTCACGGGGTCGCTGCGCACCGACCACGCCGGCCGCTACGGCTTCACGGTGCGGGTGGTCCCGCGCCACCCCGACCTGGTCTCCACCGCGGAGATGGGCCTCGCCGCCTGGGCCTGACCGCACCCGGCGCTGCGGCGGTAGCGCCGGGCGCTGCGATCCTCCTCCGGGGTCAGCGGCCGACGAACGTGGCCTTGCCGGGCCCGTGCTCGAGGAACGAGGCGACGCCGATGCGGGCGTCCTCGGTGGCGAACGACTCGGCGAAGAGATCCTGCTCGAGGGCGATGCCCTCGGCCAGCGATCCCTGGAGACCCCCGTCGACGGCGTGCTTGGCCAGGCCCTGGGCCACCACGGCGCCCGCCGCCAGCTCGCCCGCGAGGGCGATGGCCCGATCGTGCAGCTCCTCGGGCGCCACGACCTCGTTCACGAGGCCGATGCGCAGCGCCTCCTCGGCCCCGACCTGACGGCCCGTGAGGATCAGGTCCTTGGCCCGCGATGGCCCCACGAGGCGTGCCAGGCGCTGCGTCCCGCCGCCGCCGGGGATGATGCCGAGCAGGACCTCGGGCTGGCCGAACTTCGCCCGCGTCGACGCGATGCGCAGGTCGCAGGCCAGCGCCAGCTCGCACCCGCCCCCGAGGGCGAACCCCGACACCGCTGCGATCACGCACCGGGGGATGGCGGCCACGGCGTCCAGCGCCCGGACGAAGGCGCCGCCCACGGTCCGCGCCTCGTCGGGCCCCCCGAACTCGCTGATGTCGGCCCCCGCGGCGAACAGCCGGTCGCCGCCGGTGACGACCACCGCGCCGGGCGGATCGTCGGTCAGGGCGCGGGCGGCGGCCTCGAGCTGGCCGAGCAGCCCCGACGAGAGGGCGTTGACCTTGGGGTGGTCGAGGCGGACCACGGCCACGCCGTCGGCGCGGCGCTCGGTGTGGACGAGCGGGGTGTCAGCGGACATCGCCCGACCCTACGCGGCGCGCCCGCGACGGTCCCTCCGGGGTCGGGCCGGTCGAGCCACCCGCCGATCGCCCGCCGATCGGGCCCCGCTACGGTCGGGCGGCGTGCGCTGGATCGTCGACGGCAACAACGTCATGGGGGCCGGGGCCGACGGCTGGTGGAACGATCCCGTCTCGGCCGCCGCCCGCCTCACCCAGGCGATCGCCGAGTGGACCCGCGACCACGACGACCCGGTGACGGTGGTCTTCGACGGCAAGCCCGAGCGTCGGCTGTCCGAGCTGGCCGGCGGGCCGCTGGCCGTCGAGTTCGCCACCCGCGCCGGCCGTGACGCGGCCGACGACCGCATCGTCGAGATCGTCGAGGACACGTACGCCGCCGAGCCCGACCTGCGCGTGGTGACGTCCGACCGGGGCCTGGCCGCCCGCCTGCCCCCGGGCGTCGAGGTGGAGGGCGCCGGGGCCTTCCGCACCCGCCTCGGACTCACCGGCGACCGCGGCCGACGCCACCGCTGACGCTGCCCGCTGGCGCCGTAGTCAGCGCACCGGCGACGGACCGTGGGCGCAACCGAGGCAAACGGTTCCGTCCGCCGGAGAGGCAGGGGTTCCGCAGGGAACCAATTGCTCGATCCCGAACGGAACCTTCCTCGCCCTCGCCGGCACACCGCACACCGGGTCCGGGCCCCCACGGGGTCGGAGCGCGGGTCAGGGAGCGGGGTCGTCGCCGAGCAGCTCGTCGGCCGCGGTCCACGGGTCGACCTCGCCGGCGGCCACGGCGTCGGCGAGCTCGCGTCCGCGGGCGCCGCCCGTGGCGGAGCGCGCCCGCTCGGTCAGGCGCGCGGCCACGAGGCGGGTCACCTCCTCGGCCGCACGGCGCCGGCGTCGCTCGGCCAGCTCGCCGCCCGCCTCCCCGTGGGCCCGGTGGTCCACCACGGCCTGCCAGACGTCGTCCACCCCGTCGCCGGTCGGAGCCGTGGCGCACACGACCGGTGGCCTCCACCCCGTGAGGGCGGCCATGTCGAGCATGCGCTCGAGGTCGCGGGCGGTCTCCTTCGCCCCGGGTCGATCGGCCTTGTTGACGACGAACACGTCGGCGATCTCCATCAGGCCGGCCTTGTTCGCCTGCACGGCGTCGCCCCAGCCGGGGTTCACGATCACGAGCGTCGTGTCGGCCTGGCCCACGACCTCGACCTCGACCTGTCCGACGCCGACGGTCTCGAGCAGCACCCACGGGTAGCCGGCCGCAGCGAGCACCCGCACGGCCTCGGGCGCGGCCACGGCCAGACCTCCGAGATGGCCGCGGGTGGCCATCGACCGGATGAAGACACCGTCGTCGAGGGCATGGGTGCCCATGCGCACCCGGTCGCCGAGGATGGCGCCGCCCGAGAACGGCGAGGACGGGTCGATGGCGAGGACCGCCACCCGGTCGTCGGTGGCTCGGACCAGGTCGACGAGGGCGCTGGTCAGCGTCGACTTGCCGGCCCCGGGCGCTCCCGTGACGCCGACCGTGTACGCGTCGCCGCGCTGGCCGTGGAGCGCTCGTCCGACCTCTCGCGCCCCATCTCCACCCCGCTCGACCAGCGACAGGACACGTGCGAGCGCGGAACGGTCACCGGCGCGGGTCGCCTCGACGAGCTGGCGGGGTGTCGGTCGGGCCACGCGGGGAACGGTACTGCGGGGGATCCGCGGTCTCGGCGGTCACCGAGGACTACCGAGCGACGGTCGCCCGGAGGGGAACGCGGATGACTGCGGGGGATGGCCCCACGTCGCGTCGCAGGCGGGCGACGCGGCGGCGTCAACGGGCGGGGGTGGGCCCGGTCAGCCGATGCCGACGGCCGACTCGGTGGCGGCGCCGACGTCGACGACCTCGGTGACGCCCGGCACGCGGTCCTTGAGGATGCGCTCGATCCCGGCCTTGAGGGTCACGGTCGACGCGGGACACGAGACGCATGCGCCGACCAGCTCGACGCTGACCACGCCGGTGTCCTCGTCGACCCCGCGCAGGAAGATGTCGCCGGCGTCCGCCTGGATGGCGGGCCGGATCACCTCGATGACCTCGCTCACCTTGTCGGTCTCGACCACGTGGTCTCCTCGGTCCTCAGCCGGTGCATGGTCGCGGAACGGCCACGCATAGAGCAACACCGGGCCACCCCTGCATGTTCCAGCCCCGCCGCCGGCCGACGGGTCAGGGCCGCCGCCGTAGCATCGCCGCTCGTGCTCGCCCACACCGGCGGGGCCGAGGCCCTCGACGCGCCGACCTGGCTGGTCGCCTACGGGGCCGCCGCCGCGGTCCTGGTCGTGACCGCAGGCCTCCGGGGCCGGCTGGTCGTGGCGGCGGCGCGGGACGGCGACGAGGCGCTCGGCGAGCACGACCCTGAACCGGCCGGCTCGGGTGTCTCGGACCGCGCCACCCCGGGCGCGGCCCGCCGGGCCGTGGACGTCGCCGGGCGCGTGCTCGGCCTCGGCACTCTCGGCCTGGTCGTGGCGGCCGCCCTCGTGGGGCCCGACGCCCCGGGCGCCAACCTGGCGCCGAGTGCGGTCCTCGTCGTGTGGTGGGTGGGACTGCCGTCGGCGTGCGCGCTGGCGGGCGACGTGATGACGTGGCTCGACCCCTTCGGGACGCTGGCCCGCGGCGCCGCCGGCCTCGTCCCCGGGCGGGCGCGTGCGGCGGCGGCCTCGGACGAGGGCCCGTTCACGCGGCCGCGGCTGGCGGCCGTGACGGCCGCCACGTCGCTCCTCGCCTTCACCTGGTGGGCGCTCGCCTTCCACGACGGGCGCGAGCCGCGGGCGCTGGGCTGGTTCCTGCTGGCGTACACGGCTGCGGCCACGGCCGGTGCCGTGGCCTGGGGGCGGGCGTGGCTCCGGTCGGGCGAGGGGTTCGGCGCCCTGTCCGCGAGCCTCGCCGCCGCCCGCCGCCGCGCCCGCCGCCCCGACCACGGCCACCGCCCCGAGGTGCCGACAGTGGTCGTGGGTCCGCTCGTGGCGGTGTGGCTCGGAGGCCTGGCGTTCGACCTGTTCCGGGGCACCCGCGGCTGGGTGGACCTGGCGGGCTCCGCCACCGACTGGACCCGCACCGCGCTGGCGACCGCGTGCCTCGTCGTCGCGGTCGTCGGCGCGGGCGCGCTCGTGGCGGGGACCGTGGCGCTCGCTCGGGGCCGGATCGGGGCCCACGCCCCGACCGAGGCGGTCGACCGTGCCGTGACCGGCGCCTGGCTCGCCACGACCGCGGGCGCGGTCGTGGCCCACGGCCTGCCGCTGGTCCTGGTGAGCGGCCAGTTCGTGCTCGCGCTCGTCTCCGACCCGTTCGGCCGGGGATGGGACCTGTTCGGCACGGCCGACCGCACGATCGACTACAGCCCGCTCTCAGCGAGTGGGGTGGGGATCGCCCAGATCGTCGTGGCGACGGCGGGCGCGTGCTGGGGCGTCGTGGTCGCCGCCCGGTCGCTCGCCGGGGATCCGGCCCGCGGCGGCCTCCACCCGCGGGCGGCGCGGCGAGCGTTGTGGCTGACCGGCGGGGCCTGCGCCTGCACCGCGGCGGCCGTGGTCGCCCTGCTGTCCACCAACCTCGAGTGACCGCACGGCGGTGACGGTCGGACGCACGCCGTCCGTCCGGCCCGAGTAGCGGCAGGTCGCGGGGCATGCGAACCTTGGGTCGTGACACCGGTGCTGCTGGCCCATCAGGGCGGGTGGGACGAGATCCTCCTCGTGCTCGTCCCCATCGCGCTGTTCGCGGTGCTGCTGGTGGTGGCGAATCGCCGGGCCAACGTCATCGAGGGACAGCGCGAGGCCGGCGATCCTGCGGCGCCCGGCGGGCCCGCCGACGGTCCGACGGACGGGTCCGGCCGGTAGGGCGGGTGCCCAGCTCCACGGTCCGCTCCGTCGTCGACCGCGCCAGCGCCGAGCGCCTTCTCCAACCACGCGACGACGTCGTCGGCGAGCGCGCCGTCCCGGCAGAACCGGGGATGACGGCGAGGTTCGCGCTCGAGCACGGTCCGTTCGCCTCGTACGAGCGCACGGTCACGCTGACCCCCGCCGACGGCCAGCTCGGCCCGGTCGGTGACGACGCCGCGGTCCCGCCCGCCACGCACCCCACCGCCGGGAACGGCGCCGTTCCCGCCGGGCCCACCGCGGCCGTCCAGCACATCACGTTCGCGCTCCCGCGCGGCACGTGGCCGTTCCTGATGAACTGGCCGATGCGCGCCGCGCTCCGGCGCCCGCGGACCGACGGCCGCCTCCCGTGGTGGTACCCGCCCCAGCGGCCCGACGCCCGGGGCGCCACCGTCCTCGGGCTGCTGGCCACGCTGTCTCTCGTGGTCGGGTACCACGGCACCCTGCTCAGCCGGACGATGACGTTCGCCGCCGACGAGTTCGGGGCCGGGTCGGCCGCCCAGGGCGACGCGCTGGCCGCGGCGCGGATCGGCGGTGTGCTCGCGGTGGGGCTCGGCGCCCTCGCCGACCGGCGCGGCCGGCGCCTCATCCTCTCGGCCGCCCTGTTCATCTGCATCGGCGCCACGGTGGCCGGCGCCTTCTCCCCCGACCTCGCCACCCTGGCGGGAACACAGGCGGTGAACCGGGGGGCGTGGGCCGCCGCCGCGCTGCTGCTGGCGGTGATCGCGGCCGAGGAGATGCCGGCCGGCGCCCGCGCCTACGCCCTCAGCCTGCTGGCGATGACGGGTGCCCTGGGCGCGGGCATCGCCCTGTGGATCCTCCCGGTCGCCGACACCGGCGAGCGGGCCTGGCGCGTGCTCTACGTGGTGCCCCTGGTCTTCGTGCCGGTCGTCATCCGGTTCGGACGGTTGATCCCCGAGAGCCGGCGGTTCACCCGCACCCACCGCAACGTCCGGCTCGCCGGCCACTACCGACGGCTCGTGCTCGTGGCCTCCACCGGGCTGCTCTTCAACGTGTTCGCCGGCCCCCAGTCGCAGTTCCTCAACGAGTACCTGCGCGACGAGCGGGGCATGAGCGCCGCCATGATCTCGCTGTTCGTGGTGCTCACGTCCACACCCGCCAGCATCGGGATCGTGGTCGGCGGGCGCCTGGCCGACATCCGCGGGCGGCGGGTCGTGGGCGCGGTGGCCGCCAGCGTCGGGGCCGTGCTCATCGCCCTCTCGTTCGTGTTCAGCGGCCCGGCCATGTGGATCACGGCCCTGCTGGGCGGGATCGTCGCCGCGGCGATGGTGCCGGCGATCACGGTCTTCGGGCCCGAGCTGTTCCCCACGTCGCTGCGCGGTCGGGCCAACGGCATCGTCAGCATGGCCGCCATGGGCGGCAGCGTGGTCGGACTGGTGGCGGCGGGCCGTCTCGAGGAGAGCCTCGGGTCGTTCGGGCGGACGATGAGCCTGCTGGCGATCGCGCCGGCGATCATGGCGGTGCTCATCCTCGCCTTCTTCCCCGAGACCGCCCGCCGCGAGCTCGAGGACATCAACCCCGAGGACGACATCGGCCGACCCGCCGAAGCGCCGCCGCGTCCCCCCGAGGACGCCGCGGCCACGCCACCCGCCGACCAGGTCGGAACCGCGGCCCCCGGTTAGCATCACCCGATGACCCGCATCCGGCGATGGGTCGCCGCCGGGGTCGTGGCGTCGCTGCTGCTGGGGGCCGCATGTTCGGGTGACGACGAGCCCGACCTGTCCCTGCCGAGCGACGCCACGGCCTCGTCGAACGACACCGACGACACCGACGCCACCAGTGAGTCCGAGGGTGCCCCCGACGCGCTGGAGGACGAGACGTTCCACGTCGCCGAGGCGCTCGACGAGCACCTGGTGGTGCGCGACGCGGCCAGCGGCGGTGCCGAGGAGGTCGGCACCCTGACGGCCGGCGAGGCGGTGAGCGGACGGATCATCTGCCTGGTCGTGCAGCAGGTCGGCGACTGGGTCGAGGTCGAGCTGCCCACCGGGCCGGCCGGCCGCACCGGCTGGGTGGCCCGCGACGACGTCGCCCTCAGCCGCCACCGGTTCCGCATCGAGGTCGCTCGCGGCGCCCGAACGCTCACCCTGTACACGGGCTCGGTGGTGGCGCTGTCGACCCCGATCTCCCTGGGCCCCGATGCCCCGCCGGCGGGTGAGCGCCTCTTCATCACCGAGCTCGTGCAGCCCCCCGACGCGACCGGCGCGTACGGCGCCTACGCCTACGGCCTGTCGGGGGCGGCCAACGACGCCGCGGCGTACGCCGCGGGGCGGGGGGTCGTCGCCGTGCACGCGGTGAACGACCCGACGGTCCTCGGCGCCGACGCGCCTGCGGGCTCGGTCGGGGTGGCCCCCGACATCATGTCCCGCATGGCCGACACGATCGGCCTCCCCCTCGGCACCCCGGTCGACATCGTCGCCTGAGGGCCGGGTCGCCCGGTCAGAGGCCCCGCAGCCAGTCGCGCACCGTGGCGGCGACGTCGTCGTCGCGACCCTTGAGGTCGTGGCGGCCACCCTCGACCCACACGTGGGTGACCGGGCCGGCGATCGCTCCGGTGTGGGCCACGAACTCGTCCGGGGTGCCGAACGGGTCGCTCGTCCCCGACACGAACAGGCACGGGACGGTGATGTCGGGGAAGTGCTCGACCCGCACCCGGTCGGCCTTCCCCGGCGGGTGCAGCGGGTAGGCGATCAGCACCAGCGCCGCAGCCGGCAGGCCCTCGGCCACCGCCATCGAGCACATCCTGCCTCCGAACGACCGGCCGCCCAGCGCCACCGTGGCGGTCTCGGTGCCGGCGCGGTCGGCGAGCAGCGCCGCCTCCTCGCGCACGCAGGCGATCGCCTTGGCGGGCCGGTCGGGAGCCTTGCGGCCCTCCCGGCGGTAGGGGAAGTCGGCGCGCACGACGGTCATCTCGTCGGCCAGGGTGCGGTCGATCGCCACGAGCGCCGGCGCGTCGCGCGATGCGCCCGCGCCGGGGAACAGCAGCAGGCCGCGGACCGAGGAGGAGGCGGGCGCCGTCATGGGTGGTGGCTCACCCGGCCAGCAGGATGCGCCGGGCCTCGGACAGCTCGGCCAGCCGGCCGGCCGCCGCGGTGCGGTCGCCGCCGTGGTCGGGGTGCGCCTCGCGCACGAGGTCGCGGAAGCGCCGCTGGATGGCGCGACGGCCGGGACGCTCGGCCGAGCGGTGCAGCTCGAGCACCGTGAGCGCCCAGCCGACGGGGTCCCGGTGGGCCGCGGCCGACCAGTCGTGGTGCCGGGCCAGGCCCGACAGGTGGGCCACGAGCGAGGCGTCGATCGCACCGGACCACCGCATGGCCTTGCGGATCGCCTCCATCACCCGGCTGCGGGCGCCCAGCGGCAGCTCGCCGGCCGCATAGACCGCCGCCAGGATGTGGTGGGCGGGCGCGCCCTTGTCGTCGATCTCGAACGACAGGGCCTCGCCGGTGCCGACGAGCCGGTGGACGCTGCGCTGCAAGCCGACCCGGTCGACCTGGAGGCGATGGCGGAGGCGGGGCTGCGGGATCTGGTAGCCGGCGTCGAGCTGGCGGGTCAGCCGGTCGAGGTCGTCGAACATCTCGGGGTCGAGCTCCCCGATGTAGGCGGCCACGATGCCCCCGAGCAGGATGCCCCCGAAGCCCGGGGCGGGCGTGACGGGCAGGTCGCGGTCGCCGAGCGCCAAGCGGCGGGTGGGCGCGATCGCACGCGAGTGAAAGACCTCCAGCTCGGCGAGCGCCGTCACCACGGGGGCAGCCTACTGACCGGACCGGTCGGTACCGGACGGCCCGTCACACGAACGGGCGCATCACCGCCCGCACGTCCCGGGCGGTCTCCATCACCTTCTCCTCGTCGAGCGTGTCGGCGGCCAGCACGTCGGCGAGGCGGCCGACCGCGGCGCACACCGACTCCCAGTCGCGCCGGCCCATGCCGTAGGGCGCGTCGAGGTCGTCGATGGTGAGGGCGATGTCGAGCAGCGTCGCGGTGCCCTCGGTGTCGTCGCCGTCGTGCTGCAGCCGGTCGGCCGCCACGAAGACGTCGCCCAGCAGGTCCGCGCTGGCGGTGTCCTTGGGGGTCTCGTCGTCCTCGGCCTGGAGCTCGTCGGGGTGCTGCACCTTCTCGAACAGCTCGTCGACGGCGTCCTCGTCCTCGGCGTAGACGTAGAGCTCCTCGTCGCCCCAGGCGTGGGCGATGCCCGCGGCGCGCAGGGCGTCGGCCAGCGCGTCGAGGTCCTCGTCCTCCAGCTCCTCGACTCCGTAGGCGACCTGGTCGCGCTCGGGGTCGAGCGGCTCGGGCGCCTCCTCGTCGGACTCGCCCTCGACGATGTCGAGAACGTTCTCGACGACCCCCTCGTCGACGGCGGCGATCATGAGCTGCGCGCCCTCCCATCCATGGGGCACCCCGGCCTCGCGCAGCCGCTCGGTGATGGCCTGGCGCTCGATCTCGCTCCAGTCGGCGAGGTCGTAGGCGATCGAGTCGCCGGTCAAGCCCTCGTCGGCGGCCTCGGCGCCGTCCTCGTCGTCCTCGAGGTCGGCGTCGGCGACGGGGCCGGCGGGGGGTTCGGGTTCGAGCAGGTCGCCCGGCAGCCCCGAGATGGTGATGCCCATCTCGTCGTCTTCACCCTGCTGATACGGATCGGAGAGCTGGCCCACGGAGCCATTGAACCAGGCCGACTATCTTCCCCGCATGACCGAGAAGCAGCGCCCTGACCGCAACCTGGCCATGGAGCTCGTCCGGGTCACCGAAGCTGCGGCCCTGGCGGCCTCGCGCTGGATGGGCCGGGGGGACAAGAACGGCGCCGACGGCGCGGCGGTCGACGCCATGCGCATCGTGCTCGAGAGCGTGCCGATGGACGGCGTGGTCGTCATCGGCGAGGGCGAGAAGGACGAGGCGCCGATGCTCTACAACGGCGAGCAGATCGGCGACGGCAGCCCCACGCTCACCGACATCGCCGTCGACCCGATCGACGGCACCACGCTGACCGCCCTCGGGCGCGGCAACGCACTGGCGGTCATCGCCGTCTCCGAGCGGGGCACGATGTACGACCCCGGGCCCTGCGTGTACATGGAGAAGATCGCCGTCGGGCCCGACGGAGTCGGGGTCATCGACATCACCCGGCCGGCGTCCGCCAACATCGAGGCGCTGGCCGAGGCCAAGGGCACCACCCCCCGCGACATCACCGCGGTCATCCTCGACCGCGATCGCCACGTCGACCTCATCGCCGAGGTGCGCTCGACCGGCGCCCGCATCCGCCTCATCCCCGACGGCGACGTCGCCGGCGCCATCTCGACGGCCTGGACCGAGTCGGGCGCCGACATCCTGCTCGGCATCGGAGGCACCCCCGAGGGTGTCATCACCGCCGCCGCCCTCAAGTGCATGGGCGGAGAGCTGCAGGGCCGGCTGTGGCCGCGCAACGACGACGAGCGCGACGCCGCGATTTCCGCCGGCTACGACCTCGGGCAGGTCCTCGGCACCGACGACCTCGTGAAGGGCGACAACTGCTTCTTCGCGGCGACGGGCATCACCGACGGCGAGCTGTTGAAGGGCGTCCACTTCTCGCGCCACACGGCGTCGACGCAGTCGCTGGTCATGCGGTCGAAGTCGGGCACCGTCCGCCTGGTGAACGCCCAGCACCAGCTCTCGAAGCTGGCGGCGTTCTCCTCCATCGACTTCGCCTGACCCCCGCGAGCGGTTTCAGATGCGCCTGGCCAGCTGGGCCGCGACGCGTCGCTTCAGGCTGCGCGGGACGGGGGTCGCGGCCGCGACCATCACCTTGTTGGCCAGGCCGGGAACGAGCCAGGGCCTGCCGACCCGCGTGGCCGCGAGGGCCAGGGCGGCGACGTCGTCGGCCGACATCCACGCCTGCTCGGGGATCTTGCGGCCGCCGATCCCCGCCCGCTCGGCGAACTCGGTGTGGGTGTACCCGGGCAGGACCGTGGTCAGCGTGACGCCGGTGCCGGCCAGCTCGCCGGCCACCGCCTCGCCGAAGCTGGCCACGAACGCCTTGGTGGCGCCGTAGGTGGCGTTGCCCGGCGTCGCCTGCAGCCCCGCCACCGACGAGACGTTCATGACGGCGCCGCGTCCCCGGGCCACCATCCCGCCGAGGGCGGCGTGGGTCAGGCGCACCACCGCGGTGACGTTGACGGCGACCTCGCGGGTCTCGCCGTCGAGGTCGAGCCCGGCGAAGTCGCCGTACGTGCCGAACCCGGCGTTGTTCACGAGCAGGTCGAGCGGGCGGTCGGCGTCGGCCAGCCGGGCCTCGACCGTGGCGAGCTGCGGCAGGGTCGCTCAGGTCGGCGGGCAGGACCTCGACGTCGACCGGCAGCTCGGCGGCGAGAGCCTCGAGGCGCGCCTCGTCGCGGGCCACCACCACGAGGTCGGTGCCCTCCACGGCGAGCTGGCGGGCGATGGCCCGACCGATGCCCGACGACGCACCGGTGACGAGGGCGGTGGACCAGGGGCTCGCGGAGCCGGGGGCACCGGCCGTCGGCGTCATGGGCCGGGAGCGTAGACCGCCGTCGACGGTCGCCCCGACCGACCCGAGGCCGGGGCAGCTCCGCCGCGTCCGCGGTCGTCGGGCGTCAGTCGAGGCGGATGGTGGTGCGCCCCTCGACCGTGCCGCGCAGCACCCGCACCGCGAGCTGCCCGTTGGCCAGGCTGGCCTCGGCGCCCCCACCCCAGCCGTCCGGGAGGTCGAGCTCGCGCTCGAAGCCGCCGTAGTCCCACTCGTGGACGAGGTAGTCGCGGGGAGCGGCCGAGCGCAGCCCCGCCGTGATGCGGAGGCGGCCCGGCCACAGGTCGATGGCCACGTCCTCGGGCTGCACGGCGGGCAAGGCGGCCACGACGACGAGCGCGTCGGTGGCCTCCCAGACGTTGACCGGGACCTCCTGCGGCCGCATCACCCGCTCGGTGTCGGCGGTGGCCTGCGTGACCATCTCGTGCTGGGTCTGGTCAGGAGCCATGTGTGCGACGGTACCCGTGCGCCTCGCGGTTCATTCGGTCACCCTCAGTCGGCCGGGCAGGTGGACGCCGCTTCCCTCACGCCCCGTCGCGACCCCGATGACCGGAACTTCAAAGCCGCACGCGGCCCGCTCCCTCGACCACGATATGTGGGGTTACCCCTTGACAGCGCACGGCGCATCGTGAATAGGTGGATATCGGGATAGGAGGCGTGTCACTGAGAGTGGTGCGTCGGGCGTGGCGGAGTGGCTTACATGTACATGAGATGCATTGAGCCAACACTGGGTGGTTTCCCAGCACGGAATCGTCTCTCGACCCAGCTGCGCCGTGACCGTACGCGATGTCACGTAGAGCGCTCTACCCCGTAAGGGGTAGATTTCTGCACTGTTTGCTCAGCGCATTTGCGCGCACGACAGGGTCTGATTGATACGTCGAGACCGCTCGCCTGGTAGCGATTCGCGCCCCAAAGCGTCGGTTCTCGGTCGCCGGATGTCCGTCAGGGTTTCTTGCCAGAGGTTCTCGACCACCGCCGAGGGGGGTCTCCATGGGCAAGCCGCAAGGTCGCCGCCGCACGTTCGTTCACATCGCCGTCGTGGTGGCGATGGTCTCCGTCGGGCTCCTGGACGCCCCGACCGCCGGGGCTCAGCGGCGACTCCCGGCCCCGGATGATCGTCGGCGCGCCCGGCGCCGACCGTGGTCGGCTACCCGCCTGTCGCGGCGCCCGAAGCGACGGCTCCCGAACCGCTGCCGCGGGTTCCGGGGACCGTCCCCCTGGACACGGGCGTGCACGCCACGCCTGACGAGACCGGGCAGCGCGCCGATGCTGCGGCACCCGAGGCGGCGGCGGTCACGAGTGCGACGAGCAGCGTTGCCCTCCGCGCCCTGGTCGTGGCGGTGGACTCGAGCGACGTCGGTGTGCCGACGTGGCAGGCGACGCTCGACCGTGTCGGGGCGGCCTACGACGTGCTCCATACGGGGACGACCCAGCTGACCAGCGACACCCTCGTGCGTCCCGACGGCTCCGGCCGCTACAACGCGATCCTGCTCACCAACAGCATGCTGGCCGTCGAGGACGGTTCGGGCGGGTTCGTCAGCGGGCTCTCGGCGGACGAGTGGAACCTGTTGTGGGCGTACGAGCGCGACTTCGGGGTGCGGCAGGCCACCCTGTACAGCAGCTACGGAACCTGGCCCGAGGACATGTGCCTCCAGGGCCGGACCGAGGGCGGGGTGGGGGACACCCCGTTGATGGCGAGCCTCACGACTGCGGGTGCGCAGGTCTTCAGCTACCTCAAGGCGAGCGCCCAGATCCCCATCCTCCAGTCGTACGTGTATCGCGATCAGCTCAGCGCCGGCTGTGGCGGTCAGCCGGTGCTCACCGCGGGCGGCGACGTGCTCGGCGTGCTCAGCACTTCGGCCGACGGCCGCGAGCGCCTGGCACTGACGTTCACGTCGAACCAGCACCTCCTCCAGGCCCACCTGCTGGCGTACGGCCTGTTCCGCTGGGCCAGCCGCGGTCTGTTCTTCGGCGAGCAGCGCCACTACCTCAGCGTCGACGTGGACGACTGGTTCAACTCGACCGACGAGCTGTTCCCGGACGGGACCCTCAACGTGGATCCGGGCTTCCGGATGTCAGCACACGACGCGTACAACGCCCACCTGCGGCAGAACGAGCTCCGGGCGCGGTATCCCCAGGCGAGTGGGTTCACCATGCACATCGCGTACAACGGTGGCGACGCGGACCTCAGCTCAGGTTCGAGATGCTCGCCCAACGGGGGAATCGCTCAGCTGACGGCGACCACCCGGTGCCTGCGCGCCAGCTTCAGGTGGCTCAATCACACGCTGACGCACCCGAAGATGAACTTCACCGACTACACCACGAGCGTCACGGAGATCGAACAGAATCTCGTCGTCGCCCGGCGGCTCGGCCTCACCGTGGACAGCACGGTGCTGAAGACCGGTGAGTACTCGGGGCTCGGGGTCTACCACCCGGACCCGAACAACGACATCGATCCGCCCACCGACTTCGGCCTTGGTGCGTCCAACACGGAGTTGTTGCGAGCGGCCAGAGACCTTGGTGTGCGGTACCTGCACGGCAACATGTCCTTCCCGAGCCACCAGCCGCCGTGCTTCAACTGCGGCATCGTGCATCCGCTCGAGACGAGCCTGACGATCGTGCCGGATTGGCCGACGAACATCGCCTACTTCAGCACGACGCCCGAGGAGGAGACCTACTTCTACAACTGGTTCTACGGTCCGAACGGCAGGTTCCCGTTCTGGCCCACGAACCTGACCTACGACCAGATCATCGACTACGAGACCGACCAGGCGCTCGCGCACCTGGCGACCGGGTCCATCTACACGCACACCCTCCACATCGGCAATCTGCGTGATTACGGCGGAGGCCGCACGCTGACCACCGACTGGGCAGATCGGCTCATGGCCAAGTACACCTCGTACTACGCGGTGCCTCTGCTCTCACCGAACTGGCCGGCGCTGGCGAGGTTCACGACCAACCGCAACACGCACTTCGCAGAGCTGCGTGCCGGCGTGGACGCGGTGTACGACCGTGCCGCGAACAGGGTGACGATCTCGTCTCCCGTGGCAGGCGGCGCCACGGTCACGGGAGCCCGGACGGCCGGCTTCACCACCTATGGCAACGAGGTGTCGGCCCTGATCAACCTGGCCGCCAACACACCGGTCACCTTCACCCCACGCCTGTTGCCATGAGGATCTCCCTCGTCTCAGAAGGCACCTATCCGTATGCGATGGGCGGTGTCAGCGTGTGGTGCGACCAGTTGATCCGGGGCATGCCCGACCACCGCTGGGAGGTCGTTCCGCTCACCGTCGACGGCGGTGAGCGACCGATCTGGCCGGCGCCCGACAACCTCGATCGAGTGCAGGCGATCCCGTTGTGGGGGCCGACCCCGACCCGGGGAGGTCGGTCGGGACGACCGGGACAGGGATTTGCCGCGAGCTTCGAGCCGTTCCTGGCGAGCATCCTGACGCCCCTCGACCCGAAGTCGGCGCTGGCGGCGGTCAACCGCACGAATTTCCTGATGGCGCTGCAGGGCTTGTACGAATACGGCGCAGATGGGGGCGACCTCGCCGACGCGCTGACGTCGAACCAGGCGTTGACGTTGATGATCGACGCCTGGGACGCCATGTACGCCGAGGGTCTCACCCTCGCCGACGCCGTCGAGGCGGCCTGGCTGATCGAGCACATGCTGCGACCCTTGTGTGCGCCGCCCGTGCAAGCCGACATCGTCCATGCCTCGATGAACGGGCTCTGCATGCTCGTCGCGATGGCGGCCAAGTGGCGCGACGGCACGCCGATCGTGATGTCCGAGCATGGCATCTACCTGCGCGAGCGCTACCTCTCCTATCTGCACGGCGAGGTACCGCACGCGGTGAAGGTGCTGATCCTCAGCTTCTTCCGCACGCTGGCCGGCGCCGGATATCTCGTTGCCGATGCGCTGGCGCCACATTCCAGCTACAACCGCCGCTGGCAGCTGCAGAACGGTGCCGATCCCGAGCGCATGTGGACCATGTACAACGGGGTGGAGCCGGCCCAGTTTCCGGTCGCCAACGCGGAGCCCGACGAACCGACGATCGCGTACATGGGGCGCATCGATCCGCTCAAGGACCTGCACACGCTGATCAGGGCGTTCGCTCTGGTGCGCGCCGAGTTGCCGAGCGCGCGCCTTCGCATCTACGGCGGGACCCCGGCCGGTAACGAGGCGTACCTGGACAGCTGCGTCCGTCTCGTCGACGACCTGCAGCTGGCCGGCGCGGTCACGCTGGAGGGGCGGGTGGAGTCGCCGGTGGCGGCCTACCACTCCGGCACCATCGTCGCCCTGACGAGCATCTCCGAGGGCTTCCCTTACTCGGTCGTCGAGGCCATGGCGTGCGGCCGCGCGGTGGTGACCACGAACGTCGGTGGCGTCGGCGAGGCCGTCGCCGACACGGGGTTCGTCGTGGCCCCCCGCAACGCTCGTGCGTTCGCCGACGCCTGCATCCGCCTGCTGCGCGACGACCTGCTCCGGCGCCGTCTGGCGGCGGCCGCCCGCGCCCGGGTGATGAAGCTGTTCACCCTGCAGCACTCGCTCGACGCCTACCGGGTGGTCTACGAGCACGTCACCGGCGCCAGGTCCGCCGGGCAGCCCCCTGCCGACGGGCTCTGCGCCCTCGAGTCCGCGACAGTCGTCCCGCAGCACGAGCCAGGCTCATGAGCACGGCTCTCGATGACCGCGACGTCTCGACCGAGTCGGTCGACGACCTGGCCGAGCGGGTGCGGCCGATGGCGGCGGAGGCCGTCGACGCCCTTCAGGTGGCTGCGTCACTCGAGGCTGACGGCGTCACCGACGAGATCGCGCGGAGCCGCTACGGCTGTCCCGACGTGTTCGTCCTGGCCGTGGAGGTCCATCGCGCGGCTGGCTCGGCGGAATCGTCTGCGGAGCCGGGGGCCACGACAGCGGCGAGTCTGACGCCAGATCCGGCATCCGGGCTGCGTGACATCAGCCATGGCCTGCTCTACCTCCTGCCGGCGGCCGTGTTCCCGGCCGCGCTCGAGGTTCTCGGACGCCGATCGTTGGTGCTCGGCCTGGTGCTCGCGGCCGGAGTCGGCTGGGTCTGGGCCGGCGGCGCATCCTGGTTGGCCTACCGGCTGCTCGGTCGCGGCGACCCGGGCTCTGCGGCCCGGGTGCTGCGCTGGTCGGCCGTCTCCGGCCTTCCGGTCGCCGCGACCGCCAGCGCCGCGCTCGTTGCGACGACCCACGCCGGGTTCGGGTTGACCGCGATGGCGGTCTCTCAGATGACGTACCAGATGGCCGCCACTCTCCTCATGTTCTACCGGCGCGAGATCTGGCTCTTCGTCGCGATGGCCCCGGGGGTGGCGGGCGGGCTCGCCTACATCGTGGTGGGTGACCGGCTGGTCGGGCTGGCGCTCGCCCTCGGAGCGGCTTCCGTGGCCGTCGCCTTCAGCATCGCGCTCTGGCAGACGACAGGTCGATCCACCGGCCCGGAGCCGCGTCTGCGTGACGGCATCGGCAGCGAGCTCGGACGGTTTCCGTTGGTCGTGGTCTACACCACATTGTCCGCGGCGTACCTCTTGCACGCGCAGGGCCGCTACATGCTGGATCACTTCGACATCGTGGCCACGTATGTCCCGTTGATCGCCGGCATGGGCGTGGTCGAGTGGCGCGCGCGTCAGTTCGGCGACAACTGCCGGGCTCTCCTGCACAGCATGCGCTCCCCGCGCCAGTTCGTCTCCCGGGTCTGGTGGCTGCTGGTCGGAGACATCGCCGTGTGCTTCGGGGCGGTGGCGCTGCTCGGGGCCGCGCTCCTGGCGACGCTCGCCGCCACCGAGCGTCTCAGCGCTGCGGCCGTCGTGATGACATTGTCGGCCGTCCTGCTCGCGGGGGCGTACTTCGTCGGTTTCATCCTGGCCAACATGACGAGGTTCGCCTGGCTGTGCGGCTCGCTGGCCACGTGCCTGGCGGCGCACGTCGTGTTGATCGCGGCGGCGCCCCGGGATCTCGGTCCGGTCGCAGGCAGCGCTGTCTTCCTTGCCAGCGCGCTGCTGTTGTTCTCGCTGTTCTTGTCGGCACTGGCGGGCTGCGTCGTCCACGCCCGGTCCCACCGATGACCCACGAGGCGGAGGTGATCCCGACATGCATGCAGTGATCCTGGCGGGTGGAAAGGGCGTGCGACTCCGGCCCTACACCACCGCGCTCCCCAAGCCGTTGGTGCCCATCGGAGAGAGCCACGCCATCCTCGAGATCGTCCTGCACCAGCTCGCGGCCTACGGGTTCACCTCCGCCACGCTGGCGATCAACCATCTCGGTGAGTTGATCCGGGCGTTCGTCGGCGACGGGTCCCGCTGGGGGATGGAGATCGACTACGCCGAAGAGACCGCTCCCCTGTCGACGGTCGGACCGGTCCTCGCGCTTCGGGACAGGTTGCCGGAGCACTTCATCGCCATGAACGGCGACATCCTGACCGATCTCGACTACGCCGACCTCCTGCACTTCCATACCCTGTCCGGCGCGCCGCTGACCGTCGCGACGGCACGGCGAAGTGCGAAGATCGACTTCGGCGTTCTCGACGTGCACGACGGCAAGATCGTCGGCTTCACCGAGAAGCCGTCCCTCGACTACCTCGTCAGCATGGGCGTGTACGGCATGTCCCGGGAGACGATCGAGCCCTACCCCGCAGGAAGCCCGTTCGGCTTCGACGAGCTGGTGCTGGACCTGATCACACGGCAGTGCCAGCCCGCGACCTACAAGTTCGACGGCTACTGGCTCGACATCGGCCGGCCGGACGACTACGACGAGGCCAACCGCAGCTTCGCCGACCTGCGGCCGATGCTGCTCCCCGAGCGGACGGGGGCGGCGTTGTGATGCATGTCCTCCTGTTCGGCGCGTCGGGCTTCATCGGTCGCCACGTGCGGCTCGCTCTCGACGAGCACACCCGCGCACCACGGGTCACGTGCCTGGGTCGCGACCGGTGTGACCTGCTGGCCACCGACGTCCACGGGCTGGCATCGGTCGTGCGGCGGCTCCGTCCGGACGTCGTGATCAACTGCACCGGCCGGCTCGACGGCACGGCCTCGGAGCTGATCCGCTCGAACACCCTCGTGACCGCGAAGTTGCTCGAGGCGGTCGCCGCCGTCGACCCCGCCATCCGCTTCATCCGCTTGGGTTCCGCCGGTGAGTACGGTCGGGTGCCGCACGGCTGGGCGGTCGTCGAGGACGACCGCGCAGCACCCGTCAGCGAGTACGGGATGAGCCAGCTGACGGCGACACGGCTGGTGGAGCTGGCCACGTCGGCGGGCCGGGTCGACGGCGTGACCTTGCGCGTGTTCAACCCGATCGGGCCGGGACTTCCGGCCCAGACGCTGCTGGGCCGCGCCGCGGACCGGTTGCGTGACGCCGTGGTCGACCACGCCGCCGCCGTCACTCTGGGCCCCCTCTCGTCGTACCGCGACTTCGTCGATGTCCGCGACGTGGCGGCGGCGGTGGTCGCGTCGGCGTTCTCCCGACGCCCGCCGGAAGGCGTCATCAACGTCGGAAGCGGGAGAGCGGTCACCGCACGGGTCGCGGTGGACCTGCTCGCCGAGGCCGCAGGGTTCGCCGGTGAGGTGCGCGAGGACGACGCACCACAGATCCGATCCGCCGGCGTCGACTGGATGTGCGCCGACATCACGAGGGCCATCGAGCTGCTGGGATGGCGACCGACCTACGGGCTCGCCGACTCCGTGAAGGCGATCTGGGCCGACGCCCCTGGTCCGGGCGGCGTCGAAGCCGGCCCAGGCTGACCAGGACATGGGCATGTGGGGGGCACTCGCTGCTGTGGCGCTCGTGGCGGGCGCCTGTTCGACGTCGCAGGGAAGCTCATCACAGTCTGCCGACCGCGCTCCGGCACCGGCCACGTCGGCGCCGAACACGATTCCGAGGATCACCACCTGGGTGTACCAGCTCCAGGACTACCCGCACGGCCGCCTCGACGCGCTGGCCCGCGCCCCCCATCAACTGGCGGTCATCGACCTCGCACGGGACGCGGGCGCCGACTTCTTCCGCCCTCAGGAGATCGGGGCACTGCGCGCATCGGGCAAGACGGTGCTGGCGTACTTCGAGATCGGCAGCATCGAGGACTTCCGGCCCGAGTACGGCCCGCTTCGCCGGGGGGCCGCGGACCTGATGCTGAACCGCTGGGACGAGTGGCCGGAGGAGCACTTCGTCCGGTATTGGGATCCCCGGTGGTGGGAGCTCGTGGTCAAGCCGCGGATCGACCACGCGTTGGAGGCGGACTTCGACGGCGCCTACCTCGACACGCCGCTGGCCTACGAGGAGGTGGAGCTGGCGCGGGTGCCGGGGCAGAGCCGCGACAGCCTGGCCCGGGCCATGGTCGAGCTGATCGTGCGGACCAGCGAGTACGCCAAGTCCAGGCGGCCCGGATTCCTGGTCGTCCCACAGAACTCTCCGGAGCTGCGGGCGTACGCGGGCTACACGGACGCCATCGATGGCTTGGGCATGGAGGAACTGTTCTTCCAGGCCACCGACCGCCCCTGCACCGAAGACTTCTGCACCGAGAACCTCGAGCACGCACGCGCCGTGCGCGATGCCGGCAAGTTCGTTCTGGCCGTCGACTACGCCACGGACGCCGGCAACATCCGGGCCGCGTGTGCCCGGTACCGCGACGAGGACTTCGCCGGCTACGTGAGCGTGCCCGAGCTCGATCGCATCGCCTCCCCTTGCCCCGAACCAGAAGGAGCATGACCATGGCCATGACCATCGGCGTCGTCGGGATGGGCTACGTCGGGCTGACCCTGAGTGCCGCGATGGCCCGTGCCGGCAACGTGGTGCACGGCGTCGACGTGCAGTCCGCGGTGCTCGAGTCGCTGGAGCGGGGTCGCCCGCACATCTACGAGCCGGGCGTCGAGGACGTCTTCGCCGAGTTCGTGGGCTCGACCATCTTCGTCGGCACCCAGTTGCCCCGAACGGGGCTCGACGCGGCCGTGATCTGCGTGTCGACGCCGATCGACGACGCGACACACGAGCCCAATCTCGCCAACCTGGCTGCCGCCGCCCGCGACGTCGCGCAGACGTGCGGTCCCGAGACGCTGGTCGTCGTGCGCAGCACGGTGCCCGTCGGGTCGAGCCGCGCGGTGGTGCTGCCGCCAGTTCTCGAGGCGTGGGGTCGCGCCCGCCTGGTCATGGCCCCCGAACGCACGATCCAGGGGCAGGCGCTCCGCGAGCTCGTCGAGCTACCGCAGGTCGTGGGTGGATTGGACGACGAGAGCCTTGCGGCCGGGGTCGAGGTGTTCCGCGGCATGGCGACCGAGGTCGTCCCCGTCTCCAGCTTGGAGGCAGCCGAGATGGTGAAGCTGTCAAACAACTGCCACACCGACCTGATCTACGGCTTCGGGAACGAGATCGCGCTCATCGCCGAGCAGCACGGCCTGGACCCGCTCGAGGTGATCCGGGCCGCCAACCTGCGGTACCCCCGCCCCGATCTCTCCCGTCCCGGGTACGTCGGGGGTGGCTGCCTGTCCAAGGACCCCTACCTCATGATCGACAGCTCAACGCAGGGGGAGCCCTTCCTCGTCGGCCGGGCTCGGCAGGTCAACGAGCACATGCCCGTGCACGTCGCCCACACGGTGGTCGACCTGGTCCGCGAGGCGTGCGGCTCGACCGTGGGGACTCGACTGTCCGTCCTGGGCTGGGCGTACAAGGGATGGCCACCGACCGACGACATGCGGGGCACGCCGATCGCCTTGATGATGCCGGTGTTCGCCGAGGCCGGCATCACGGTGCTGGGTCATGATCCGATGGTCACCGACGAGGTGATCCGCCGGTACGGAGGCGAACCGGTCAGCCTCGACAAGGCATTGAGCGATGCCGACGGGGTGCTCGTCATCAACGACCATCCCGACTACCGCAGCATCCAGCTGGACGCCGTGCTCTCGGGCGCCAGGCCCCGCTTCATCTACGACTCGTGGCGCATCTTCGACGAGGCAGAGGTGACCGCGGCCGGGGTGCGCTACGCGGGCCTGGGGTACCTGCCGGCGGCGGGGGCCCGACGATGACGGCGCTCGTGCTGGGCGGTGCCGGCTTCATCGGCCTGCACCTCACTCGTCGCCTGATCGCCGAGGGGCACCATGTGACCGTCGTCGACGACTTCTCGCGGGACGCGACGACCGCGACCTGGCGTCTGTCAGGAACCATCCGGCCGTGACCGTCGTGCCCGGTGACCTGACCGATACGAGCACCTGGTCGGGCCTGCCCCACGGCTGGGACCAGATCTATCTCCTGGCGGCCGTCGTCGGGGTGCGGAACGTGGACCGGAATCCGGCGCAGGTGATCCGGGTCAACACCCTCTCCGCACTCCACCTCCTCGACTGGGCGGTCGAAGGCGACAAGGTCTTCTTCGCCTCGACCAGCGAGGTCTACGACGGCGGCGTCGACGCCGGCATCGTGCGCGTCCCCACCGCCGAGGACGTCCCCGTGATGATCTCGGACGTCGCCGCGCCGCGCCGCGCCTACGCGATCAGCAAGCTGCTGGGTGAGGCCGCCTTCGTCCACGGGGCGCGGGCGAAGGAGCTCAGCGTGGTGGTGGGTCGCTTCCACAACGTCTATGGCCCGCGCATGGGCGCCGACCACGTCATCCCCGAGATGTCGCTGCGGGCGATGCGGGGCGAGGACCCGTTCGTGGTCTGGGGCGCGGACCAGTACCGAGCGTTCTGCTACGTCGACGACGCCGTCGAGGCCGCGCTCCGCCTGATGGACAGCACCGAGGCGATGGGCCACGTGGTCCACATCGGTGACGACTCCGTGGAGACCAACATCGCCGACCTGGCGAAGCTCGTGCTTCGCATCGCCGAGGTGAGCCCGGCGATGGAGGCGGCACCGGCGCCGCCGGGATCGGTCGGCCGCCGCTGCCCCGACCTGGCTCGACTGCGGAGGCTCACCGGCTACGACCCCGTCGTCCCGCTGGAGGAGGGCGTGCGACGCACGTTCGACTGGTACAGGGAGCGGTGGCCGCGGTGACACCGGCGCCGATCGCGTTCTACTACGGGACCGGCGAGCTGGAGGGCCTCGCCGCCTACCGGCGGGTCGTCCTGCAGCCCGTCTACGGGCAGGCCGAGCTGTCGTTCCTGCGAAGCCGGGGCGTCGAGCCCCTGGCCTACCTGTCGCTGTCGGAGGATCCTGGGCCGCCGGCGCCGTGGCACCGCTCGGAGCGCAATCCCGACTGGGGTGGAGCGTACGTCTACGTCGGCCATCCGGCCTGGGTCGACCACGTCGTCGCCCAGGCTCAGGAGGCGCTGCACACCGGCTTCGCCGGGTTGTTCCTCGACACCCTCAACGTCGAGCTGACCTTCCCCGAGGACGTCCCCGACCTGATCGCGCTCGTCGCCGCGACACGCGAGGTGGCGGGGACTGGGTACATCCTCGCAAACCGTGGCTTCGCGATGCTGCCTCGCTTGGCCGAGCTCGTCGACGGCGTGCTGTTCGAATCGTTCTCGGTCCGATGGCTCGAGTCGGGATACGCGCCGTGGCCTCCGGACGTGCTCGAGATCCACGCCCAGATCGCCGAGCACCTGCTGGAGTTCGACCTCGACCTCTACGCGCTCGACTACGTCGACAGCGAGGAGCTCGCCACGTTCGCGGCGCGCCGAGCCGTCCAGTTCGGCCTGCACAGCTTCGTCAGCGACCGTGCGCTGTCCCGGGCGCCGACGCTGGTGGCCAGGTCGCCCTCGTCCTTCCGCTAGCCCGCGGCAACGAACCCGCCGGCCGCGGCCAGGCGCACGTGCGACCGCTTGACCGCGGCATCGGCCTCGGCGTCGTGGTCGGCCTCGGCCCGCCGCTCGGCAGCGTCCTTGGCCTGGCGGGCCCGCTCGACGTCGATCTGATCGGCCAGCTCGGCCACGTCGGACAGGATCGTCACGGTGTCGTTCGACACCTCGACGAAGCCGCCGTGGACGGCGACGAGCTGGTCGCCCTCGGGCGTGCGCAGCGTGACCGTGGCGATCTCGAGCGCGCCCACGAAGGGCGAGTGGCCGGGCAGGAAGGCGATGTCGCCGCCACCCACCGTGCGCGCGATGACCATCTCGGCCTCGCCCGAGTAGAGGATGCGCTCGGGCGAGACGAGCTCGACCTGGAGGGGCATCAGCAGCGCTCTTTCACTCGCCGGCCGAGCGGCGCAGCTCGTCGGCCTTGCGACGGGCGTCGTCGGCGCCGCCGACGTTGAGGAACGCCTGCTCGGGCAGGTCGTCGAGGTCGCCGTTGACCAGCGCCTCGAACGAGTTCACCGTCTCGTCGACCGGCGTGAACACGCCGGGCAGGCCGGTGAACGTCTCGGCCACGAACATCGGCTGCGACAGGAACCGCTGGATCTTGCGGGCCCGGCCGACGGTCAGCTTGTCCTCTTCCGAGAGCTCGTCGAGGCCGAGGATGGCGATGATGTCCTGCAGCTCCTTGTAGCGCTGCAGGATCTCCTGCACCGTGCGGGCCACGTTGTAGTGGCGCTCGCCGACCACGTCGGGCTGGAGGATGGTGGACGTCGAGGCCAGCGGGTCGACCGCGGGGTAGATGCCGAGCGCCGCGATGTCGCGGGACAGCTCGGTGGTGGCGTCGAGGTGGGTGAACGTCGTGAACGGCGCCGGGTCGGTGTAGTCGTCGGCGGGCACGTAGACGGCCTGCAGCGAGGTGATCGACCGGCCCCGGGTCGAGGTGATGCGCTCCTGCAGCTCGCCCATCTCGTCGGCCAGTGTGGGCTGGTAGCCCACGGCCGAGGGCATGCGGCCGAGCAGCGTCGACACCTCGGAGCCCGCCTGCACGAAGCGGAAGATGTTGTCGACGAACAGCAGCACGTCCTGGCCCTTGGCGTCGCGGAAGTACTCGGCGATCGTCAGGGCGGCCAGGGCGACCCGCAGGCGCACGCCGGGCGGCTCGTCCATCTGGCCGAACACCAGGGCGGCCTTGTCGAGCACGCCCGACTCCTGCATCTCGAGGAAGAGGTCGGTGCCCTCGCGGGTGCGCTCGCCCACGCCGGCGAACACGGACACGCCGCCGAACTCCTGCGCCACGCGCCGGATCATCTCCTGGATGAGCACGGTCTTGCCCACGCCGGCGCCGCCGAACAGGCCGATCTTGCCGCCCCGGAGGTAGGGGGTCAGGAGGTCGATGACCTTGATGCCGGTCTCGAACACCTCCTTCTTCGGCTCGAGCGTGTCGAAGTCGGGCGCCTCGCGGTGGATGTCCCAGTGGGTGTCGATCTTGGACTCGTCGAGCGCCGGCACGTCGAGCGGCTCGCCGATCACGTTGATGACGTGGCCGAGCACCCCGTCGCCCACCGGCATGGTGAGGCCGACGCCCAGGTTCCGCACCTCGGCGCCCCTGGTCAGGCCGTCGGTCGGCTTGAGGCAGATGGCCCGCACTCGCGACTCGCCGATCTGCTGGGCCACCTCGGCCCGCACGGCGATGCCCTCGCCGTCGACGGTGATCGTCATCTCGAGGGCGGTGTTGATGGGAGGCACGGCGTCGGCGGGGAACTCGACGTCGACGACCGGGCCGGCGATGGCGACGACGCGGCCCGGCTTGAGCGTGGCCGTGGCGTCGGTGCTGGTCTCGGTGACGGTCATATCCGGGGGCTCCTGTGGGACGAGCGGGCTAACGCGTGCGGTCGAGGGAGTCGGTCAGGGTGTCGGCCGACATGAGGACGTGGTCGACGAGCAGGTCACCGCCGCCGGACTGGGCGGCGCGCATGGCCTCGGCACCGCCGACGATCTCCATGATCTCGGTGGTGATGGCGTCCTGCCGGGCCCGGTTCATGGCCCGGCTGTACTTGATGATCAGCTCTTCGGCGTTGTCGGTGGCCGACTTCATGGCCCGCTGCTGGGCGGCGAAGAACGACGCCGACCCCTCGAGGAGGGCCGCGTACAGGCGGGCCTCGGCGTACCGGGGCAGCAGCCGGTCGAGGATCTCCTGCGGGTTCGGCTCGAACTCGTAGTCGGCCGGCGGGCCCTCGGCCGCCTGCTGGAGCATCGAGGGGTCGAGCGGCACGAACCGGCGGATCGTGACCTTCTGCGTGGCGGCCGACAGGAACTGGGTGTAGGCCAGCTCGACCAGGTCGTACTCGCCGCTCTCGAAGCGGGTGACCACGTAGTCGGCGATGGTCCGGGCGTCCTCGTAGGTGGGCGTGTCGGACATGCCCAGGTAGGCGTGATCGATGTCCCAGCCGCGGAAGCGGAAGTACGACTGGGCCTTCTTGCCCACGGTGATGAGCCGGGTCTGGCGCCCTTCGGCCCGCTGGCGCTGCATCGAGCGCTCCGCGGCCCGGATCACCGAGCTGTTGTACGCGCCCGACAGGCCGCGGTCGGCGGCGACGACCACGTAGGCGACGGTGCGGACCTCGTCGCGCTCCTCGAGCAGCGGCGAGCCGCCACCGGCGCCGGCCGCGGCCAGGTTGCGGATGACGTCGGTGATGCGCTCGCTGTAGGGGCGAGCGGCGGCCACCCGCTGCTGGGCCTTGACGATGCGGCTGGCGGCGATGAGCTCCATCGCCTTCGTGATCTTCTTCGTGGACTGCACCGACCGGATCTGCCGGCGCAGCGCACGTTCCTTGCCGCCGGGCATGGGCTACTCCTGGGCTTCGGTCGGCGCTTCGGTCGGGGCTTCGGTCGGCTCGTCGCCGCCCACCGCACCGCCGGTGGCGGGGTCGACCGCGGGGGCCGGGGAGTCCGCGGGGGCAGCCGCCGACGCCTGGTCGGCCGCCTGCTCCCAGCTGAACTGCTCGACGAAGCCCTTGATCGCGTCCTCGAAGGCGGAGACGTCGTCGATGTCACCGGTCGATCGGATGCCGTCGAGCCAGTGCGAGTGGCGGCTGCGGAACCACTCGAGCAGCTCGGACTCGAACCGCCGCACCTGATCGACCGGCACGTCGTCGAGGTAGCCATTGGTGGCGGCGTACAGCGAGACCACCTGCTCCTCGACGGGCATCGGGCTGTTGAGCGGCTGCTTGAGCAGCTCGACGAGCCGGTAGCCCCGGTCGAGCTGCGCCTGCGACACCTTGTCGAGCTCGGACCCGAACGCTGCGAACGACTCGAGCTCCCGGAACTGCGACAGGTCGCCCTTGAGCGTGCCCACGGCCTTCTTCATGGCCTTGATCTGGGCGGCGCCGCCCACGCGGGACACCGACTGCCCGGTGTCGAACGCCGGCCGGACGCCCGACTTGAACAGGTCGTCCTGCAGGTAGATCTGGCCGTCGGTGATCGAGATCACGTTGGTGGGGATGTAGGCCGAGATGTCGCCGGCCTTGGTCTCGATGACCGGCAGGGCGGTCAGCGAGCCGGCACCGTTCTCGTCGGACAGCTTGGCGGCCCGCTCGAGCAGCCGGCTGTGCAGGTAGAACACGTCGCCGGGGTAGGCCTCGCGGCCCGGCGGGCGGCGCAGCAGCAGCGAGATCTGCCGGTAGGCCTCGGCCTGCTTGGAGAGGTCGTCGTAGACCGCCAGGGCGTGCTCGCCGGTCTCCATCCAGTGCTGGCCCATGGCGCAACCGGCGTAGGGGGCGAGGTACTTGAACGGCGACGGGTCGGACGCACCGGCCACGACCACGACCGTGTAGTCCATGGCGCCGTGCTCTTCGAGGGTGGCGACGGTGTTGGCCACCGTCGACTCCTTCTGGCCGATCGCCACGTAGATGCACTTCACGCCCAGGCCACGCTGGTTGAGGATCGTGTCGATCGCGATCGTGGTCTTGCCGGTCTTGCGGTCGCCGATGATCAGCTCGCGCTGGCCCCGGCCGACCGGCGTCATGGCGTCGATGGCCTTGATGCCGGTCTGCAGCGGCTCGTGCACGGGCTTGCGACCCATGATGCCGGGGGCCTGGATCTCCATGCGGCGATCCTGGACGCCGGTGAGCGGGCCCTTGCCGTCGACCGGGTTGCCGAGGGCGTCGACCACGCGGCCGAGCAGGCCGTCGCCGACGGGGACCGAGAGGATGCGGCCGGTCGCCTTGACCGGCTCACCCTCGGACACCGAGGCGGCCTCGCCGAGGATCACGGCGCCGATCGACTCCTCGTCGAGGTTGAGCGCCAGGCCCACGACGCCGCTCTCGAACTCGAGCAGCTCGTTGACCGCGGCGTCGGGCAGGCCACCCACGGTGGCGATGCCGTCGCCGACCTCGGTGACCCGGCCCACCTGAGCGGCCTCGATGCCGGGCTTCCACTCCTCGAGGTTCTTGCGGAGCGCCGAGGCGATGTCGGCGGTGTTGATGGTCAGCTCTGCCATCGTCGTTTCCTCACGTCGTTTCTTCCGCTCTTGCCGCCCTGCGGCGGCGGGCCGCTCGGGCCCCGGTCTCGCATGTCGACCTCAGGGTCGTCTCTAGAAGGCGTTCTTCAGCTTGTCGAGCCGGCCGCGCACCGACCCGTCGATGACGGTGTCCCCGACCTGGGCGACGATGCCGCCCATCACCGACGGGTCGACCACGACCTTCACCTCGACCTGCTTGCCGGTGGCCTCGCCCAGCGCCTCGGCCAGGCGCTTGCGCTGGTCGTCGGTCAGGGGGACCGCCGAGCGCACCTCGGCGACCTCCTTGTTGGCCTCGGCCGCGCTCATCTCGACGAGCTGCCGGATGATCGTCGGCAGCTCACGGGCCCGGCCCGCGCCGACCACCATCGACACCAGGGCGACCGTGGTGGTGCTGGCCTTGCCGCCGAGCAGGTCCTCGACGATCTGCTGGCGCCGGCTCGCCGGGATGCTCGGGTCGGTGAGGGCGTCGCGCAGCTCGTCGGACCCCTGCAGGGTCTGCGAGAAGCGGAACAGCTCGTCCTCGACCTCGCCGAGGGTGCCCTCGGCCCGGGCCACGGCGAACAGGGCTTCGGCGTAAGCGAGTGTGCGGTCGTCTGCCATCACATCGTCCTTGGGAGCGGGTCGCTCCTGATGAGCGGTGGTGCGCCGGCGCTACGAGCGCTGCGCGGCCACCTGGTTGATGTAGTCCTCGACGAGCTGGGTCTGGGTCGCCGGATCGAGGTTGCGCTGCACGACGGTCTCGGCGGCACCGATCGCCAGGGCGGCGACCTCACTGCGCAGGTCGTTCATGGCGTTCGCCTTGGCGGTGTCGATGTCGGCGACCGCCCGGGTGCGCAGCTCGGCCAGCTCGGACTGGAGGCGGGCCTCCTGGTCGCGCTTGATCTGGTCGGCGGCCTGGCGGGCCTCTTCGATGATGCGCCCGGCCTCGGCCTTGGCGTCGTTGAGCTGGGCCCGGTAGTCGGTCAGGAGGCTGTCGGCCTCGGACCGCTGGTCCTCGGCGGCCTGCAGGTCGCTGCGGATCTTCTCCGTCCGGTTGTTCATGGCCGTGCGCATCTGGGGCAGGCCGAACCTCCAGATGAAGATGAAGACCACGGTGAAGCCGACGGCGCCCCAGATGATCTCGTTCGTCTCGGGCAGCAGCGGGTTGGGTGCTTCCTGGCAGTCGTCGATCGCCCCGCCGGCCTCGAGGATCTCGATGCACTCCTCGGACGAGTGGTCGATCTCGGGCTCGCCGCCCTCTTCCTGCGCGCTCGCCGGGTTGGCGAAGGCGAGGACGAGGCCGACGCTGAGCGCCGCGAGCGCCAACACCAATCTTTTGCGTCGCATGACGGGAGCCTCCTCGCTCACTGGGCCAGGAAGAAGACCACGAAGCCGATCAACGCCAGCGCCTCGACGAAGGCGATGCCGAGGAACATCGTGGTGCGCACCATGCCGGCCGCCTCGGGCTGGCGGGCCATGGCCTGGACCGACTGGCCGACGAGGTAGCCGATGCCGATGCCCGGGCCGATGGCGCCGAGGCCGTAGGTGAGGGCGGCGATACCCTTGTTGTCGATGCCGCCGGCGGCCTCCTGGGCCAGCAGGGCGATGTTGGCAAGCATTGTCGCTTCCTTCTCCTGGTGTGACTGAGTGTCGGGGACTACGGAGAGCTACGGGAGATCGCTGATCGGTGCTCGATCAGTGTTCGTGCGAAACCGCCGCGCCGAGGTAGACGCCGGCGAGCAGGGTGAACACGTAGGCCTGGAGGAACGAGACCAGGACCTCGAAGGCGGTGAAGAAGATGACGGCGATGACCGGCAGCGGCAGGAAGATCACGTTCCACTGCTTGATCCACAGCGCCGACGACAGGACGGCGAACGTCACCAGCAGGATGTGACCCGCCAGCAGGTTGGCGAAGAGACGGACCGTGTGGCTGAACGGCTGCACCAGGAACTTCGAGATGAACTCGATCGGCACGACCAGGAAGTAGAGGGCGAACGGGACCCCCGGCGGCACGAGGGCGTGCTTGAGGTAGCCGATCGGGCCGTGCTCCTTGAACCCCGACCCGTGGTACAGCACGTAGCTGAGCAGGGCGAGGAACAGCGGCAGGGCGATGCGGGCCGTTGCCGGCATCTGGATGAACGGGACGATCTCGAAGATGTTGCAGAAGAAGATGAAGAAGAACAGCGACAGGAAGTACGGCGACCACTTCAGGCCGTCGGTGCCCATGGTGGGCAGCGCGATCTGCTCGTCGATGAACTCGACCGACATCTCGGCGAAGTTCTGCGCCCCTGTCGGCACCATCTGCTTCTTGTTGCCGAGGATGAAGACCAGCATCGTCAGCGCAGCGGAGAAGAAGTAGATCAGGACGACCTTGTTGATCCCGAGGGTGTCGCCACCGATGAACTCGGGCCAGTTGACGATGTGGCTGAGGGGCGGGAACTCTGCGTCGGCGAAGATCACCGGCTCGCTGTCTCCTTGGTCGTCGCCACGGGCTTGAGCCCCGGAAAGGCGAGTGAGGCCGATACGTAGCGGAGCTCCCACAGCAGGAGCCCGAGGTGGGTGACGATGAGCGTGAGGCCGAGCGGCAGCGGCTCGACCCACGAGAGGTCCTTGACCGCCCAGATGGCGAGGCCGATGAGGGCGATGCGCACCAGGTAGCCGAACAGGGCGGCGCCCATGAGCAGCCCGTAGCTGATGCGCGATGCGGCCGCCAGCACCCAGGCGGCGAGCAGGAAGTTGGCGACGACCACCGCGATGGCGAAGGCGGCCGACAGGGCACCGTCGACACCCCACGGGATGGCCGCCAGCACCACGATCACCGGGGCGGCGGGCAGGGCCCGGCGCACCATGTCGGTGGCGACCTCGCGCTCGACCGCGGGGCCCAGGTCGCGGGTCGTGAAGGCGCTGGGCTGGTTCACGCGCCCTGCTCCTGCTGGCGGGCGGCGGCGATGCCGGCGTCGAGGCTCATGTCGACGGGGGCCGGAGCGGCGTTGGCGATGCGGGCGCCCGCCCGGCCGGCGGGGACCTTGGCCTCTTCGGCCTTCATCTCGCGGTCGTAACCGAGCCACAGCTTGGCGACGATGCCGCAGACGCCGAACACGGCGAGCCCCAGCGTGAACAGGGGGCGGGTGCCCAGCCAGCCGTCGAGGGCGGCGCCGATGAAGCCCAGGAGGACGGGGGTGACGACGATCTCGACGGCGCGGGTGAAGCCGTCGTTGAACCCCTTGTTGATCTTTCGCTTCGTTGCGAGATCGAACACCCGAGTACCCCGTTTGGGATGCGGTCAGAACCACCCCGACCGCGGAGCTTGTGAACTGTTTCGCAATCTACAGGAATGGGTCTGCACGGGGGCAAATCCGTTGCCTGGATCGACGGCGCGGCAGGTTAGCAACCTCGCGAGTCAGAGTTCCCAACCGCCAAAACCTGGACGCTGCCGTCGCCGACGCGTTGGCGCCCGATGCCGTCAGGGTCGGGACGACCGGACCGAGGCGGGGGGCGGGAGGGGCGCGGCGGGCGGCGGAGCGGCCGCGTCCCCGGTGGGCTCGTCGCCGCCGGTGCGGCGGCCCTGCCAGCCGGGGGCCAGCAGCGTGAACAGCAGCAGGCCGACGGCCGCCACCGCGACGGGGATGACGCTCAGGAAGTCCTGCGTGTAGACGGGGACCAGCACCGCGCCCGACAGCAGCGCCGTCCACGCCCACAGGATGACGACGGCGCGGCGCTGCCCGTGCCCCAGCCGCATGAGCCGGTGGTGCAGGTGGTTCTTGTCGGCGATGGTCAGCCCCGACCGACTGCGGGCCCGGCGCAGGAGCGACCAGGCGGTGTCGACGATCGGCACGCCGAGGATGACGAGGGGCAGGAACAGCGGGGCGAAGAAGAAGAACGTCTGCCCCGGTAGCTCGGCGTCGGTGCTGCCGCCGATGGCGATCGTGGCGGCCGCCATCAGCAGACCCAGCGTCAGCGCCCCGGCGTCGCCCATGAAGATCTTGGCCGGGTGGAAGTTCCACGGCAGGAAGCCCAGGCACGCACCGACGACGCAGGCGGCGATGACGGCGCCGATGTTGTCGTCGCTGATGATCGAGTCGGCGTTGTCGAGGTGCTCGGCGAACATGAGCATCGCCCCGGCGGCGATGCCCACGACCCCCGTCGCCAGCCCGTCCAGCCCGTCGATGAGGTTGACCGCCTGGGCCATGCCCACCACCCACAGCACGGTGATGAGCGGCACGAGGTCGGGCGGCAGGGCCACGAGGCCCAGGAACGGCACCCGGAAGAACAGGATGGCGACACCCGACACGGCGAGGATGCTGCCGGCCAGCACCGACCCCGCGGTCTTGGCCGGGGCGGACACGTCGCGGAGGTCGTCGAGCTGACCGACCACGTACATCGTGAGCGTGGCCAGGACCACCCCGAGCGGGGGGGCGATCGTGCGGAACACCGGGCGGAACTCACCGGTCAGCCAGGCCACCCCGAAGCCCACCAGGACCCCGGCCACGATCGCCGCGCCCCCGAGACGGGGTGTCGGATCCGTGTGCACCCGCCGGGCGTCGGGCCGGTCGACGACCCCGAACCGCCACGACAGCCGGATCATCACCGGCGTCAGCCCGAAGGTCACCAGGAAGGCGGCCCCGATGACGGCGACGTAGCCGATCACCGCGGCCGTGCCCCGCTCACGTTCACGTCGGGTACGGCGCGTACTTGGAGCAGAGGGCCGTCACCTCGTCACGCACCGCGCTCGACCTCGGCCTCGTCGTCGCGGCCCGCCAGCACCCGGTGGATCAGGGCCGCGATCTGCGCCATCTCGGGCTCGCGCATGCCCTGCGTGGTGACCGCCGGCGTGCCGATGCGCAGACCGCTCGTGATGTACGGGGGGCGGGGGTCGTCGGGCACCGTGTTCTCGTTCAGGCTGATGCCGGCGCGGTCGAGCGCCAGGCGTGCCTTCTTCCCCGACAGGTCGGGGTCGAAGGAGCGCAGGTCGACAAGCATGAGGTGGTTGTCGGTACCACCCGACACGAGGCGCAGGCCCTCGCCGGCCAGCGCCTCGGCCAGCGCGGTGGCGTTGGCGACGATCTGGGCGGTGTAGTCGCGGAACTCCGGGGTGGCCGCCTCGGCGAACGCCACGGCCTTGGCCGCCACGACGTGGTCGAGCGGGCCGCCCTGGAGACCGGGGAAGACCGACTTGTCGATCTTCTCGCCGAGCTCCGCGCGTGGCGAGGATCGCACCGCCCCGCGGGCCCCGCAGCGTCTTGTGCGTCGTGAGCGTCACGATGTCGGCCACGCCGACCGGGCTGGGGTGGGCACCGCCCGCGATCAGGCCCGCGATGTGGGCGATGTCGAACATGAACAGGGCCCCGACCTCGTCCGCGATGGCCCGGAACGGCGCGGGGTCGATGGTTCGGGGGTAGGCCGTGGCGCCGGTGACGATGAGCTTGGGCCGATGCTCGAGCGCCAGGTCGCGCACCTGGTCGAGGTCGATGCGCTCGTCGCTCGGCGTCACGCCGTAGGAGACGAAGTGGTAGAGCCGGCCGCTGGCGTTGACCGGCGAGCCGTGCGTGAGGTGACCGCCCTGGTCGAGCCGCAGGCCGAGGACCGTGTCGCCGGGCTCGAGCAGCGCGAAGTACACCGCCATGTTGGCGTTGGCCCCCGAGTGAGGCTGCACGTTGGCGTACTCGGCCCCGAACAGCGCCTTGGCCCGGTCGCGCGCCAGGTCCTCGACCTCGTCGATGACCTCGTTCCCGCCGTAGTACCGCTTGCCGGGGTAGCCCTCGCTGTACTTGTTGGTGAGCACCGAACCCGTGGCCCGCAGCACCGCCGGCGACGCGAAGTTCTCGCTGGCGATGAGCTGGACCGTCGTGTTCTGCCGTTCGACCTCGCGGTCGATCAGGCCGAACAGCTCGTCATCGGGGGTGGTGGGCCAGGGCATGGCGCTTCCTCGGCTGGTGACGGGGGCGAACGCACCGAGGCTAGTGGCCCGGCCCGTCAGCCCAGTTCGATCTCGGCGATCTCGGCGATGCGGCGCTCGTGGCGGCCGCCCTCGAAGGGCGTGGTGAGCCAGAGCGTCAGGATCTCGTCGGCCAGCGGCGCGGCGACGATGCGGGCGCCGATGGCGAGGACGTTGGCGTCGTTGTGCTCGCGGGACATGCGTGCCGTGTACAGATCGTTGCACAGCGCCGCCCGCACCCCGCGCACCTTGTTGGCGGAGATCTGCTCGCCCTGGCCGGACCCGCCGAGCACGATGCCGCGGTCCGCATCGCCCTTGGCCACCGCCCGCCCCACGTCGGCGCAGATCGGTGGGTAGTCGACCGACTGCTCGCTGTCGGTGCCGAAGTCGATCACCTCGTGGCCGAGCGAGAGCAACGTCTCGGACAGGTGGCTCTTCAGGGCGAAGCCGGCGTGGTCGGAGCCGATGGCGACGCGCACGTCATCTCCGGTCAGTAGAGGTTCAGCAGAAAGGTTACGTCTGTGCGTCCTCGGCGGCTCGGTCGGCTCGGCCTCAGTAGCGGGTGCTGGGATCGCCCGCGAGCTGGTCGCTCTGGTCTTGCTCGTCGCGGCCACCGTGGCCCGGCCGCCGCACGCGGGCGCCGTCAGAGTAGGCGGCGCTGCGCGGGGGGCCGCCCACCAGGAGCTGCACGAACCGGCGCAGCAGGAACTCGAGCTCGTCGGCGGTGTCCTCGTAGACGGCGCGGGGCTGGCCCACCGGGTCGGCGATGTCGTCGGCGGAGCCGTCGCCCATGAGGTCGGCGGCGCGGCGACCGGTGTTCAGCCGGGCCAGCCAGGCGTACACCGACTCGCCGTGGACGCGCCCTCCGAGCTCCTCACCGCGCCGCACCAGCTCCTTCAGCGTGAAGGTGCGATCGATCGGCGCGCCGTAGCCCGCGCACAGCTCGCGCACGTGGTGCCGGGTCATGGTGAGGATCAACGGCGTCTCGCGCACCAGCTCCTCGGTGACGGTCTGGCTGACGTGGTGCCCGATGTCGACCCGCCGGTCGGCCATGGTGGCGATGGCGTCGGGGGTCGCGGGAGCCCCGCCGGGCAGCAGCCCGGCTGATCCGACCGATGCACCGACGCCCGCGTGGGCGAACTGCCTGCGGAGCAGGCCCTCGGCCATGGGGGAGCGGCACTGGTTGGCGGTGCAGACCAACAGGATGTCGATGGCTGGATTGTAGAGGCGCCCCTGCGATTCCTACAGTCGCCGCGCCGGTCCCCCGTCACGTCCGCCTCCTCCCTGGAGACCCGATGCCACTCGATCCGCGAACCCCCGTCCTCGTCGGCGTCGGCCAGTGGTCCAACCGCGTCGACCGCGGCGAGCCGGCCGTGGAGCCGGTCGAGATGATGGCCGAGGCGCTGCGACGGGCGGCCGACGACAGCGGCGCCGCCGGCGACGTGCTGGCGGGCGCCGACGCCGTGCGGGTCGTGTCGACGTTCTCGCGCCGGTACCGCAACGCCGCCCGGCTCGTGGCCGAGCGCATCGGCGCCCACCCCCGCGACGAGGCCCTCAGCCCCATCGGGGGCAACGAGCCGCAGGCCCTGGTGAGCCAGGCGTGCCTCGACATCGCCGCGGGCGACGCCGACACCGTGCTGATCTGCGGCGCCGAGGCCTGGCGGACACGGTCGAACACCGCCCCCGACGAGCTGGACTGGACGACGCAGGACGACTCGGTGCCCCAGGCCCGCCTCACGGCACCCGAGGTCGAGCTGAACCACCCGGCGGAGGTGGCCCGCCACCTCTACATGCCCACGCAGGTCTATCCCCTCTTCGAGCAGGCGCTGCGCCACCGGGCCGGCCGCTCGGTCGACGAGCACCTCGTCCACGTCGGTGACCTCTGGGCCGGCTTCGCCGGGGTGGCCGCGGAGAACCCGCACGCCTGGATCCGCGACGGCCTGTCGGCCGAGCAGATCCGCACCCCCGGTCCGACCAACCGCTGGGTCACGTGGCCGTACACCAAGGTGATGAACGCCAACAACGCGGTCGAGCAGTCCGCGGGGCTGATCGTGTGCTCGGCCGAGCGGGCGGCGGCGCTGGGCGTCCCCCGCGACCGTTGGGTGTTCCCCCAGGCCGGGACGCAGGCCCACGACACGTACGCGGTGTCGCACAGGCCCGACCTCGCCTCGTCGGGCGCGATCCGGCTGGCGGCCCGCGAGCTGTTCACCCTCGCGGGGCACGGCGTCGACGACCTCGTCCACGTCGACCTGTACTCGTGCTTCCCGTCGGCGGTGCAGATCGCGGCGCACGAGATCGGGCTGGGGCTCGACCGGCCGCTCACGGTGACCGGCGGCCTGTCGTTCGCCGGCGGGCCGTGGAACAACTACGTCACGCACTCGATCGCGACGATGGCGGGGCTGCTGCGCGCCGAGCCGGGCGCCCTGGGGCTCGTCACCGCCAACGGCGGCTACGTCACGAAGCACGCGCTGGGCCTGTACTCCACGGAGCCGCCGGCGGGCGGGTTCCGCTGGGCCGACGTGCAGGAGGCGGTCGACGCGCTGCCGACGCGCGAGCTGTGCGAGACCGTCGACGACGGCGTGGGCGGCGCGGTGACCGTCGAGGCCTGGGTGGTCGTGCACGACCGCGACGGCGAGCCCGAGCGGGTGCTCGCCGCCACCCTCCTCGACGACGGCCGTCGGGCGTGGGCCTACAGCGACGACGACGCCACGGTCGCGGAGATGCGCTCGGGGGCCGAGCAGATCGGCCGCCACGTGAAGGTCGACGCGGCCGGCCACCTCCACCTCTGACCCAGGATTTCCACAGCAGTTTCGGGGGCTCCGCCCCCCGAAACTGCTGTGGAAACGGTGTCGCTACTCGGTGAGGTCGCGGATCTTGGCCTGGAAGGCCTGCTGCTCCTCGGTGGGCGGGCCCCCCGCCTGCATGGCCATCAGCTTGGTCATGTCCCCCTCGACCTTGATCTGGCCCGACATGAACGCCTGCATGGCGGCCTGCTGGTTGCCCTCGATGAACATCGCCTTGGCGACGTCGTAGGGGACGGTGAGCTTGGTGGGGGCGCCTTCGACCAGCCCGCGCTCGAACTGGCCGGCCGCCATGTGGATCTCGCGGTCGCCGTCGGGCCCGCCGGCGACGACGATGTTGAGCTTGAGGTCCTTCATCGCCGCGGGCGGCTCGGGGGCCTCGTCGCGCAAGCCCTCGACGGCCTCGAACCAGTCGTCGGACAGGAAGGTGCTGGCCATGTCTCTCGTTCCCCTCGTCTCGGGTGCCGCCGAGCCCGATGGCGCGGCGGGGACCGTCGGATGCTGGCACACCGGAATGCGCCGTGCTCGCGTTTTGGCAACGCCCGTGGCCAGATCTCCTCGGGCGGCCGGACCCTCAGGGCGGCCGGTCGCCCCGGGCGCGGTGGCGTCAGGCCGGGGCCGGGGTGGCGTGACGGGCGAGCACGGCCTCGACCGCGCTCGCGTCCGCCCCGACGGCGCGGACCACGTAGCGCGCCGCGGCGTGGGCGGCGTCGTCGATCGTCCCGCTCGCCGGGCCGTGCCCGTCGGCGCCGCGACCCTCGGCGTACAGCAGCACGAACTGGTAGACGACGCCGAAGTTGGCCAGTGCCAGCGTGGTGGCGTCGTCGTCGCTGCGGATCACGCCCCGGGCCTGCCCCTCGGCGAGCAGCGCCGCCGCGTCGCCGACCTGCACCCGCTGCGAGCGCGACCGGGTCTCACGCAGCCGGCGGTCGCCCCGCACCTGGCTCGAGATGATGCCGTACAGGCGGTAGTTGCCGGCCACGAACCGCACCGACTCGGCCATGCCGACGTAGAGCCGCTCGAGCGGGTCGTCGATGCCGGCGATCGCCCGACCCTGCGCCCGGCGCAGTCGCTGGCCGATGTCGACCACGATCTCGTCGAACAGGGTGTCCTTGTTGTCGAAGTACCAGTAGACGAGGCCCTTGGCCACGCCGGCCGCGGCCGCGATGTCGATCATGCGGGTGTCCTCGTAGCCGCGCTCGGCGAAGAGCTGCTCGGCGTGGCGCAGCAGCTCGGCCTTCCGGTCCTGGCCATGGCGGGTGAGGCTGCGGCTGTCCTGGGACACGAGGTCACGGTAATCGGACGCCTGGTCAGGGTGCGCCATCACCAGCACCTCGGGGGTCGCGGATGCGCCCCGCGCCCGGGGCGCGGTCGACCGGACGTCAGCGGGCCGGCGAGGCGACGCCGCCGCCCGGAGCCGCCGGGTCGGCGCCGCCCTCGGCCGCATCGCGGTCGGGTGTCGGCCCCGGCCCGCCGGGGGCCGATGCGCACCTCGGTGATGGCCCGACCGTCGACAGCCAGCACCTCGAGCTCGCGCCCCTGGACGAGCACGATGTCGCCCGGCGCCTCGGGCACGCGGCCGAGGCGGTCGAGCACCAGACCGGCCACGGTGGCGTAGGGCCCCTCGGGCATGTCGTCGACACTGACGTCGACCAGGTCGTGCACGGGGAACCGGCCGGGGAGGACGAGCGATCCGTCGGGCTCGCGCCGCACGCTCACGACGTCGCGGTCGCTCTCGTCGTAGATCTCGCCGACCAGCTCCTCGAGGAGGTCCTCGATCGTGACGATGCCGGCCGCGGCGCCGTGCTCGTCGACGACGAGCGCCAGCTGCAGCCGGCGGGCCTGCATCTCGTGGAGGATGTCGAGCACGCCGGCGGTCTCGGGGAACGCCACGAGGTCGCCCGCCACCTCGCCCACCGGCCGCTCACCCTGGTCGAGCAGGTCGCGCAGGTGGACCATGCCCACGACGTCATCGAGGTTGCGGTCGTGGGCGACCGGGGCGCGCGAGTGCCCGCTCGCCGCCAGCTCGTGGATCGCCCGCTCGCACGTCCAGTCGGCGTCGAGCACGAGCACGTCGGGCCGCGGGCGGAGCACCTCGTCGAGGGTGCGCTCCGCGATCTCGAAGGCGCCGTCGATGATGAGCCGCTGCTTGGGGGTGAAGGTGGTCTGCGTGCCGACCATCTCGCGCAGCTCGGCCTCGGTGACCTCCTCGCGCTGCAGCGAGGGGTCGCCACCCATGAGCCGGACGGCCACGTCGGTGGACTTGGAGAGCAGCCACACGATCGGCCGGGCGAGCGTCGACATGACCGACAGCGGGCGGGCCGTGACGAGCGCCCAGCGCTCGGCGCGCTGCATCGCCACCCGCTTGGGGGCGAGCTCGCCGAAGACCAGCGTCACGTACGACAGCACCAGCGTGACCAGGATGATCGACACCGGTCGGGCCGCACCGCCGAGGAAGTCGAGCGGCTCCTCGAGCGGCTCGGCCAGGGACACCGCGGCGGCGGCCGAGGCGAGGAACCCGGCCAGGGTGATGCCGATCTGGATGGTGGCGAAGAAGTTGTTGGGGTCGCGGGCCAGGCGAGCCACGAGCGCGCCCGTGTTCGAGCGCTGCTCGAGCCGCTGGAGCTGGCCTTCGCGCAGCGACACCAGCGCCAGCTCGGTGCCGGCGAACACCGCGTTGAGCAGCACGAGGACGGCGACGAGGGCGATCTGCGCCCAGAGCCCGCTCACGGGTCACTCCTGCGGCAGGCCTCGACCTCGCACGGCCCGCGTGCGGCCACGCCGCTCGGGGGCCACGGCGGTGCGGAGGGAACACGATGGGGGGTCTGCGGCGCGTCTCACGGTGGCCCGCCAATGGTAACGAGTCGGAGCGGCCGTCCGGCACACGCCGGTGGTACGCCGACGACGGGGCGACCACGACGTCAGCCCGAGCCGCGGAGCGCGGCCCGGACCTGGGCGGGGTCGTCCAGGTCGACCGAGTCGGGGTCGATGCCCATCTCGGCCAGATGGTCGCGCAGGAGCTCGTGGCGGGAGCGAACGACGGCGCCCGGCGGCGGGCGGAACTCGGCGTCGGCGAGGTCGCCGTCCACCACGAGGTCGGTGAGGCGGGTCGTGGAGCAGACCTCGCCGTCCACGAACCCGTCGTGGCGCAGGATGATGCCGGTGTCGGCGTCGAACCACAGCCGATGCTCGATCCCGACGAGGTCGCCATGGAGACGGAGCGCCTGCGGGGCGGCGGTGCTGGCCAGGGAGGTGCCGAAGGCGTCGGGTCGGGGCACCGCGTCGACGACCCAGCCGGGGCGGCCCTCGACCTCGGTGGGCTCGGGGGCGCCCAGCTCGAGCCCGCCGAGCAGGGCGCCCGGGTACAGGAGGGCGCCGATGACGCCGGCGTCGTGGATGGCGGCCCGCGTGGAGGCGCGCTCGGTCACGAGCGTGCTCGTGCCCGCCCAGCTCCGGCGACCGTCGCTCACCGCGATCTGCCCGCGGCCGACCACGCGCCACCGGTTGGGCAGGGCGACCGCCACGTACCACGAGAACAGCGACCTCGGGGCCGGCGTCGGCGTCGCCGGGCCGCGGCGGGGGCCAGCGGGGGATGTGGAGGGACGCGGCGTCGGCCTCGTAGGTACCGGCGGCCTCGTGCCCCGCCCGCGCCTCGCCGGTCGGGACCGGGTCCGCTCCCGCCGCGTGACGGCCGACGTCGTCGTCGTCATCGTCGACGTCGGCGGCGTCGTCGGGGCCGGACCACGGGCCGCTCCGGACCGGTGCGATCGCGCCGAGCCGGTCGGGGTCGTCGCCGGCCTGCGCGGTCGCCCACGAGAGGGCCTCGGCGGCGCGCTCACGGTGGATCCAGGTCGTGACGGCTCCCTGCAGCGTCCGCAGTTCCCTCGGCGCACTGTCGACCAGCGCGAGCAGGTCCCCCCTCGTCGTCATCTCGGCAGGACAGTAGGCATCCGTGCCGGTCCGTGCGAACGTGAACGCACAGCGCGCTTTGCACACTCCATGCGGTGACGAACGTCACTGTCCGCTCGATGTCAGCGCGCGGCGGCCGCCTCGAGGTCCGCCAGCCCGATCGTCCCGTCCCGGAGGACGCGCCAGCCGGGACCGGTCGCGTCGACCACGGTGGACGGCGCGCCGTCGCACGGCCCGTCGTCGACGACGAGCGCGACCCCCGGCCCGAGCACGTCGGCCACCGCCCGGGCGGTGGTCGGCGTCGGCTGGCCGTGGCGGTTGGCGCTGGTGGTCGCCAGCGGCCCCACCTCCGCGGCGAGCGCGCCGGACGAGGTCGTGGTCGGGGCAGCGCACGCCGACGGTCGTCGGTGGACGACCGAGGGCGAGGGCGAGCCCCGGCCGGCGGGGAAGGACGAGGGTCAGCGGGCCGGGCCACAGGCGCTCGGCGATGCGGCGGACGTCGTCGCCGACCGCGGTCGGGGTCGCCCAGCGCGAGGGCCTGGGCGGCATCGTGGCACAGCACCGCGATCGGGACCTCGGGCCCGCGGCCCTTCAGCGCGAAGAGCCGATCGGTGGCGCCGCCGACCGTGGGCAGCGCGGCGAGCCCGTACACCGTGTCGGTGGGCAGCACGACGGTCTCGCCGGCCCGGAGCGCGGCAGCGACGCGGGCCACGACCGTCGGATCGGGCACGGCCCCGCCGGCCTCGCGGGCCGCGACGACCTCGGTCACCGGTGGCCCGGCATCGGCGTGATCACCGGCGGGCGAGCACGATCCGGTCGAGTCCGGCCAGATCGGGCCACACGGTGGCGGACGTGAACCCGGCCCGGCGCGCCAACGCCCGCGCCGCCACCGCCTGGTGGGGCGCAAGCTCGACGAGGAGCGACCCGGGCCGCGCCAGCCACGACGGCGCCTCGGACATGATGCGCTCGACGTCCTCGAGCCCGGTCGGGCCCGAGCACAGCGCCTGGCGGGGCTCCCACTCCCGCACCTCCGCCGGCAGTTCGGCCATCTCGGCCTCGGAGACGTACGGCGGGTTGGTCACGATCACGTCGACCCGACCGGCGAGGTCGGCGGGGAGCGCGTCGAACCACGACCCGGCGGCCAGCCGGACGCCCTCGCCGCCCGGCCCAGGCCCGTGAGGTTGGCGCGCGCCACGGCCAGCGCCTCGTCGGACGCGTCGGTGCCCCACACGTCGAGGCCCGGGCGCTCGACGGCCAGGGACAGGGCGAGCGCGCCCGAGCCCGTGCCGAGGTCGACCGCCACCGCGGCGTCGAGCCGGCGGCACTCGTCGAGCGCCATCTGGGCCAGCACCTCGGTCTCGGGCCGCGGGATGAGGACCCGCTGGTCGACGTAGAGGTCGAGCGAGCGGAAGCCCCACCGGTTCATCGCGTACTGCAGGGGCTCGCCCGCCGCTCGGCGTGCGGCCATGGCGTGGACGTGCGTGGCGCCGCGCTCGGTCGCCGTGGCGTCCAGGCGGGTCAGGACCTCGGCGGCGCCGAGGCCGGTCGCCCGTTCGACGAGCCAGCGCGCCTCCTGGTCGGCGTTGTCGACCCCGGCCGCGCGCAGCACCGCGGCCGCGTCGGCCATCACGCGCCGCCAGGGCACGACCTCGCCTGCGCCCGTCGCCTGGTCGACGGGGGTGGGCTCGCCCGCCACTCAGGTCGCCTCGCCCAGGCGGCGGGCCTGCTCGTCGGCGACGAGGGCGTCGCTGATCTCGTCGAGCTCGCCGGCGAGCACCTTGTCGAGCTTGTACAGGGTCAGGCCGATGCGGTGGTCGGTGACCCGGTTCTCCTTGAAGTTGTAGGTCCGGACCTTCTCGGAGCGCCCTCCCCCACCGACCTGGCCCCGGCGGGCGGCCGACGCTTCGTCGGACTGCCGGTCCTGCTCGGCCTTCAGCAGCCGGGACCGCAACACCGCCAGCGCCTTGGCCTTGTTCTGGGTCTGGCTCTTCTCGTCCTGCATGGACACGACCGTGCCGGTGGGCAGGTGGGTCACCCGTACCGCCGAGTCGGTCGTGTTCACGCTCTGGCCGCCCGGGCCGGACGAGCGGTAGACGTCGATGCGCAGGTCGTTGGGGTCGATGTCGACGTCGACCTCCTCGGCCTCGGGCAGGACCGTGACGGTCGCCGAGGACGTGTGGATCCGGCCCTGGCTCTCGGTGACGGGCACCCGTTGCACGCGGTGCGGGCCGGCCTCGTGGTGCATGCGGGCCCACACGCCGTCGCCCTTCACGGCGAAGGTGACCTCGTTGTACCCGCCGAGGTCGGACGGGTCGCTGCCGAGCACGTCGACCGCCCACCCCTGCCGGGCGGCGAACGCCCGGTACATCTCGAACAGGTCGCGGGCGAAGAGGTTGGCCTCCTCGCCTCCCTCGGCCCCGCGGATCTCGACGATCACGTTCCGCTCGTCGTTCGGGTCGCGGGGCAGCAGCAGGACCCGCAGCTCGTCGGTGAGCCGCTCGATGGCCGATTCGGCCTGGTCGACCTCGGCCCGGAGCATCTCGCGCTCGTCGTTGTCGGCGCCCGGCTGCATCTCGCGGGCGGTCGCCAGGTCGTCGCGCCGGGCCTCGAGCTCGCGGGTGCGCTCGACGATCGGTTCGAGCTCGCGGTAGCGCTTGGCGACGACCTGGTACCGGGGCTGGTCGGCGATCAGGTCGGGGTCACCCAGGCGCGCCTCGATGTCTCGGAACTCCCTCTCCAGGTCCGCGAGACGTTCGAGCACGACGAGCGAGGGTACTGCCGCCGCCACACTGTCCCTCGCCTCGGCGAACGCGGCCCACGCCCCGGCCCGGCGACACGAGCCGTCGAGGCGACGGGTTCCGTCCGGGCATCAGCCGGGGTGGCGAGGCCATGGGTTCCAGATCCGGACGAGCCCGAGGCCATGGGTCCTCCGGCTATCCGGAACCCGTGCCTCATCCTCCGGCCGGCGGTACCCATCGCCTCGGGTCCGACGGGCCGCCGCGCCCCGCGGGACGGCGGACGCGGTCAGGCGGCGCCGCGCCAGTCGCCGGGGACGGGCACGACCGTCGCCGGGGCCCGCAGGCGGGCGGCCAGCCGGCGGGTGCCCGGGTGGTCGTCGCGCTCGGGCACGGCGAGGAACAGGTGCGACGGCGGCGTGTCGGCGTGGCCGCCGCCGATGGCGTCGATCGCCAGGCGGCCGTCGGCCGCCGTCGGCACCAGGTCGAGGGCGATGCCGACCGAGCAGGCGACGACCACGGGGTCGCCGGCGCGGTCCTCGCCGACCGCCAGCGCCACGTCACGCTCGGCCAGGTTCGGGCGCGGGCGGGCGCCCTCGGCCGGGCGCAGCGTGACCAGCCCGACCAGGCCGGGGTCTCGGCACAGCACCGCCCGCAGCCACCGGTCGGGCACGAGCTGGTTCAGCGGGTGCCGGGGCGCACCGGGGGCGCGATGGCCGCGCACGATCTCGGTCACGCGTGCGAGCTGGTCGACGGCGGGCAGCCCGCTGTGGACCATGGCCGTCAGCTCGCGGTCGGCCTTGCCCACGCCCACCTCGAGGCGGGGCTCGTCGATCGGCTCGCCGGCCGTCGTGGTGCCGTGGACGATGCGGGCCACCTCGAGCCCGTTCACCTCACCCCGCACCATGCCGCCCTCGACGACGATCTCGAGCCCGGCGTCGATGAGCAGGTCCACGAGCTCGGACGGCGCGGGCGCGGGCAACCGATCGGGCGGCGGTGCCGCCTCGGCGGGCGTGAGCACCGTGCCGTCGATCGCCCAGACATCGGGGGCGTCGGCGAACAGCCCCGCCTGCCGGGCCAGGACGCCGGCGGCGCCGCGGTCGGCGTCGGCGAGGAGGTGCAGCCGGGCGACACCCTGCCTGTCGGCCCAGGCGAGCGCGGGCCCGAGCGCCCGGGCGGCGTCGCCGTCGGGCAGCACCCATCCGTCGGCCCCGGAGGCCGACCCGGATCGCGTGCCGCATCCCGGACGAGGCCGACCCGGACGTGCCCATTCCGGACCCGGCCATCCGGGACGAGGCCGACCCGGACGCGCCCGCGTCGGCGGCCACCGAACCGGGCCCGACGCCGGGCACGTCGACGAGGGTGGCCGTGGCCCCGAGAGCGCCGCGCCGGCGGTCGCCGGGTCCCCAGTGCTCAGCGACCAGGCCCGACAGCTTCGCCCCGTTGAGCGCGGCGCGGCGCTCGATGTCGATCGCGGCGCCGGCCGCCGGCGGGGTCACGGGCACCCCAGCCGGGCGCGACGAACGCCGGCCACCGCGCCCCCGAGGGCACGACGACCGGCGTACGAAAGGCCGGCAACGGCACCGGTGCGCGACGCACCGGCAGCCGATGGCAGCACGGGACTACTTGGACTTGCGCTTGCCGTACCGGCGCTCGAACCGGTCGATGCGGCCACCCGTGTCGACCAGCTTCTGCTTGCCGGTGTAGAAGGGGTGGCACTCGCTGCACAGCTCGACGTGCAGGTCAGAGCTGGTGGAACGGGTGGTGAACGTGTTGCCGCACGAGCAGCGCACGGTCGCCTCGCTGTAGTGGGGGTGGATTCCAGCCTTCATCGTGGGCTCCTGGTGAACGAAAAGAGAGCTTGCAGTGTACGGGTGAGGTCACCCGGCGGCCAACCTGTTCTTGGACACCTCGGACAGGAACTCGTCGTTGGTGCGGAACGTCTTCATCCGATCGATCAACAGCTCCAGGGCGGCGGCATTCCCGCCGTCGCTCGACGACAGCCCCGAGAGCACCCGCCGGAGCGCCCACACGAGGTCGAGCTGCTTGCGGTCGAACAGCAGCTCCTCGTGGCGGGTGGAGCTGGCGTCGACCGCGATCGCCGGGTACACCCGCCGCTCGGCGAGGCGGCGGTCGAGCCGCAGCTCCATGTTCCCGGTGCCCTTGAACTCCTCGAAGATGACCTCGTCCATCTTCGACCCGGTCTCGATGAGCGCCGTGGCCAGGATGGTCAGCGAGCCGCCCTCCTCGATGTTGCGGGCGGCGCCGAAGAACTTCTTCGGCGGGTAGAGCGCCCCCGAGTCGACGCCACCCGACATGATCCGGCCGGTGGCCGGCGCCGCCAGGTTGTACGCCCGGGCCAGGCGGGTGATGCCGTCGAGGATGATGCAGACGTCCTGGCCGTCCTCGACCAGGCGCTTGGCCCGCTCGATGGTCAGCTCGGCCACCTGGGTGTGCTCCTCGGCCGGGCGGTCGAACGTCGACGCCACGACCTCGCTGGCGGGGCTGCGCAGCCACCGGCGCATGTCGGTCACCTCTTCGGGCCGCTCGTCGACGAGCAGCACCATGAGCTTGACCTCGGGGTTGTTGGTCTCGATCGACCGGGCGACCTGCTTGACGATGGCCGTCTTGCCCGCCTTGGGCGGCGAGACGATGAGGCCGCGCTGGCCCTTGCCGATGGGCGAGATCAGGTCGACGATCCGCGCCGTCATGTTGCGTCGGGTCGGACGCGGTCTCGAGCCGGAGCTTCTCGTCGGGGAAGAGCGGTGTGAGGTCCTCGAACCGGCGGCGGCCGCGAGCCTGGTCGGGGTCGACCCCGTTGACCTTGTCGATGCGGAGCAGCGCCGGGTTCTTCTCGTTGCGCATGGCCGGCCGGCTGGCCCCGGTGACGTGGTCGCCCTTGCGCAGCCCGAACTGCCGCACCTGCTTGACCGACACGTAGATGTCGTCCTTCGACGGCAGGTAGCCGCGCACCCGCAGGAAGCCGTAGCCCTCGTCGCGCAGGTCGAGGAGGCCCTCGACGGCCACGGGCTCGCCCGAGAACTCCTCGGCGGGGCCCTGCTCGTCCTTGCCGCGGCGCCCACGGCGCCGCCGGCGGCGGTTGCCGGCCTCGTTGTCGCCCCCGTCGCTCCGCTGGTCGTCGCCCCGGGCCTGGTCGCCCGCAGGCTTGGACTCGGCCTTGTCGGCCTTGTCGGCCTTGTCGTTCGCACCCGGACCGCCGCCCGGCCGGCCGTCGCCCTTGTCGCCCTGGCGGACGTCGCCCTTGTCGCCCTGGCGGACGTCGGCGCGGCCCTGGGGCCGGGACGAGGGCGTGCCGTTTCCGGGCCTGGCCTCGGTGGTGGCCGCGCCGCCGTTGCCGGCCGACGGGCTGGCCGCGGGCGGGTCGACCACGTCGGTGGTTCCCCCGAACTCGAGCTCCCACTCGGACGGCGGCTCGTCGGCATCGTCGTCGGTGGCGGGCCCGGCCGGGACCGCGTCGGCGGTGACCTCGGACGGGGCCTCTCCGCCGTTCGTCGCCACGGCCTCGGCCTCGTCGGCGGCCTCGTCGGCGGACGTGGTGTCGGGCGCCCCGCGGTTCTCGGGCGGGCCGCTCGCGTCGCTGCCGCTCGCGTCCTTGCGGCCGCTCGCGTCGTCGCTGCGGCTCGGCGACTCGACACCGGTCAGCTCGAGGATGAGCTGCACGATCTCGGCCTTGCGGGCGCGCGACGGCGGCTTGGCCCCGAGGGCCTGGGCGATGGTCGTCAGCTCCTCGCGGTCCTTCCGCTCGAGGGCGGACCGTTCGAGGGTGCTTGGCTCCACGCTCATCGGTGGTGTCACCTCACTGCTTTTCGGGGGAGACCGGTGGACGGCCGAGATCGGCGTGCACCAGCAGAGACTGGGTGTGCAGCGGAGTCGGCCGGCTCGGAGAGCGGCCGCTCTGCCTGCGGAGGCCGGGGAGCCTCGATCAACCGCAACGATGCGGCGGCGCCCCCCAACAGAACGCGAACACTCTATCGCGGGATGTTCTCACCGAGCGAGAAGGCGGCCGAGCATCTCGTGGCCCGGGACCGGAGCCGCCGCAGCCGTCGCCGCCTCGGTGTAGGCGCCGCCGGGGCCGTCGACCTCGCTGTCGACGAGGAGGTACGGCACCGGGTCGGACGTGTGGGTGCGGAGCTCCACCGGGGTGGGGTGGTCGGGCAGCAGCAGCATGCGCCACGGGCCCAGCGCGTCGAGACCGTCGACCAGCCCGTCCAGGATGCGGCTGTCCCACGCCTCGAGGGCCTTCACCTTCTCGTCGAGGTCGCCGGCGTGGCCGGCCTCGTCGGTCGCCTCGACGTGCAGGAGGAACACGTCGGCCCCGTCGGCGAGGGTGCGCAGCGCCGCGTCGCGCTTGCCCTCGTAGTCGGTGTCGAACCAGCCGGTGGCTCCGGGCACCTCGACGATGTCCATGCCCGTGAGGACACCGAGGCCGCGGATGAGGTCGACGGCCGTGACGAGGGCACCGGTGCGGCCCGTCGCCTCTTCGAACGAGGGGAGCTGCGGCTGGTGGCCCTGCCCCCACAGCCAGATCTGGTTGGCCGACAGCGCCGACGGCCCGACGATGGCGCGGCTGGCGTCCATCAGGTCGATGAGCTCGGCCGCAGCCGGACCCCGGGGCAGCATGGCCGGCCGGCCCGTGAGGTCGTGGGGCGGGGTGCACGACGCGTCGCCCCAGCTCTCGGGGGCGACGACGATGTGGCGGTACTGGACGCCGGGGTGGAACTCGATGTCGCCGCCCGCGCCTCGTCCGAGGGCATCGTCCAGCGCCTGGATGACCACGGCTGCGTCGTCGGACGACGGGTGGCCGCCGGCGAAGTCGACCATCGTGCCGTCTCGGCCGACCTCGACCAGGTTGCAGCGGTAGGCGACCTGGTCGGGACGCAGCTTCAACCCCAGGGCCGCGGCCTCGATGGGGGCCCGACCTGTGTGGTAGCGGGCGGGGTCGTAGCCGAGGATCGACATGTTGCCCACGTCGCTGCCGGGCGCCATGCGCGGCGGGATGACCGCGGCCCGACCCACCTCGCCGCGGGCCGCCAGCCGGGCCAGGTTGGGCATGGCGGCGACCTCGAGCGGCGTCCGCCCCCCGAGCGCGTCGATGGGGTCGTCGGCGCAGCCGTCGGGAACGCAGATCACGTACTTCACGGCGCCAGTCTCGCAGGTGGGGCCCCCGACGCCGCCATCTCGCGCGGCTCCCGAAGGGTCGCCGCCGAGCATCCGGGCGGGCCACCACGGCCTCGGCAACGTCCTAGCCTCGCCGGGATGTCGCACCACCCCACGCGCGGCGCGTGCCCCCGACTCGCGATCGCCGTCGCAGCCGTGAGCGCGCTCCTGCTGACGTCGTGCAGCGACGGCGACGACGGTTCCGGAGGCGCAGGTGGCGCGGGCGGCGCGGACCCCGCCGGTACCGCCGACGGGGGCACCAGCCTCGACGACCTCCGGAGCGCCGACGGCGCCGCGTGCCCCTTCGCCCTCGTCGAGGGGCTCGACGCGGCCGGGTTCGACGCGGAGGGGGATGCCGAGGTCACGATCGAGGTCGGCGACGAGGGCAGTCCGCTGGCCGAGGCCGACGGCGTGCTCGTCGATTGCTCGGTCGACACCCCCTCGGGCCGCGTCGGTGCCCTGCTCGTCGCCGTCGGCGGATCGGACGGTCCCGACGCGGTCGGCGTGTTGCTTCCCGTCCTCGGCCGTGACCTCGAGGCCTCGATGTCCGAGCTCGAGTCCGTCGTCGCCTCCGTCGGTGCCGACGGCGAGCTCGTCGACCTGCCCGGAGATGCGGCCGCCGCCCTCCTGCCCGTCGACATCGACGGAGCCGACGACGCCGCGATCTTCGTGTTCGCCGAGGAGGGCCTCGTGCGCCGTCAGGCAGAGGACATCGCCGTCGAGACCGCCGGCGGTCTCTGAGCCGACGTACATGGCCCGGGTTCGCACCCCCGCGCCCGCCCGGGCGATCGTCTGCGGCGGGACGCCGGCAGGGGCGCCGACGGCTCCTGACCGGCGGGCGACTTCGCGGTCAGCCCGCGCCGACGCAGCGTTCGACGTGGGCGCGGATGGCGTCGACGTCGGCGGCGAGCACGTCGTAGCGCTCGGGGCGCTCGAACAGGTCGGCCATGTGGTCGGGCAGGGCTGGACGGACGCCGGTGGCCTGCTCGACTGCGTCGGGGAACTTCGCGGGGTGAGCGGTGGCCATGCACACGACGGGCCGCTCGACCGCCTCGGGATCGCCGGCGCGGCACCGGCGGGCGGCCCCGATGCCCACCGCGGTGTGCGGGTCGGCGAGGTAGCCGGTGCGGTGGTAGAGGTCGGCGATCACGTCGAGCGTGGCGGCGTCGTCGAGGCTGGCGGCGACGAACGTCGGGTCGGCGGGCGCCTCGACGGCCCCCACCCCACGGAAGCGGCCCATGAGCTCGGCGGTCGCCGCCCCGTCGCGGCTCAACAGCTCGAACAACAGGCGCTCGTGGTTCGAGGAGACCTGGATGTCCATGCTCGGGCTGAGCGTCGGGACCACGCCGAGCTGCGCCAGCTCACCGGTGCCGGCCCACCGGGCCAGGATGTCGTTGCTGTTCGAACCGATGACGAGGCGCTCGATCGGGGCCCCGCCCTGGCGGGCGATCCACCCCGCGAACACGTTCCCGAAGTTGCCGGTCGGGACCGCGACGTCGCACTCTCCCACTGCGGCCGCCGCCGACGCGTAGTACACGATCTGGGCGGCGACCCGCGCCCAGTTGATCGAGTTCATGGCCGACAACCCGACACGCTCCCGCAGCGCGGCGTCGGCGAACAGCGCCTTCACCACGTCCTGGCAGTCGTCGAACGTGCCCTCGACGGCCACGTTGTGGACGTTGGGGGCGTCGACGGTGGTCATCTGCCGCCGCTGCACGTCGGAGACCCGGCCGGCGGGGTGCAGCACCACGATGTCGAGCGTGGGTCGCCCCACGCAGGCGGCGATGGCGGCCGACCCCGTGTCGCCCGACGTGGCGACGACCACGGTGGCCCGCCCGCCCCGTCGCGACAGCTCGTGGTCGAACAGGCGCCCGACGAGCTGCAGCGCGACGTCCTTGAAGGCCAGCGTGGGGCCGTGGAACAGCTCGACGACGTGGAGCCCCGGCTCGATCTCGACGAGGGGGCAGACGTCGGGGTGGTCGAACGTGGCGTAGGCCGCGGCGACCATGGCGTCGAGGTCGGGCCGGGCGAGCGGCGAGCCCTCGACGTACGGCCACAGCACCTCGGCGGCCAGGTCGGCGTAGGGCTGCGGGACGTCCCAGCCGTCGGGCAGGTCGGGCCAGGCCTCGGGCACGTAGAGACCGCCGTCGGTCGCCAGCCCGGCGAGGAGGACGTCGGCGAAGTCGAGGACGGGCGCGTGCCCGCGGGTCGAGACGTACTTCACGCCTTGCCGCCCGGGCCGACGACGCGCAGCACCGAGGTGATGCGGTCGACCGCGTCGAGGTGGTGCAGGTCGCGGATCGTGGCCTGCACCGCCGCCTCGCGGGCGACGTGGGTGATGAACACGAGGCGGGCCTCGCCGCCCAGGCCCTCCTGCTCCATCGAGCGGATCGAGACGTCGTGGTCGCCGAACACCCCGGCCACCGCGGCCAGCACGCCCGGACGGTCGAACACGTCGAGGTTGAGGTAGTAGGCGCTCTCGACCTCGTCGATCGGCCGGATGCGGGCCTTGGCGAGGGCGCCGATCGTGGCGTGGCTGTTGCGGGTGCGGTTGACGGCCGCGTCGATGACATCGCCCAGGACCGCGCTGGCCGTCGGTGCGCCCCCTGCGCCCCGCCCGTAGAACATGAGGTCGCCCACCGCCGCGCCCTCGACGAAGATGGCGTTGAAGCTGTCCCGCACCGAGGCGAGGGGGTGGTCCTTCGGCACCATCGCCGGGTGGACCCGCACGGCCACCTCGCCGCCGTGCCCGGCCACGCCGTCGACCGAGCCCTCGGACGAGTCGTGCTGCTCGGCGATCGCCAGCAGCTTGACGACGTAGCCCATCTTGTCGGCGTACTCGATGTCGGCGGACGTCACGCGGGAGATCCCCTCGTCGTAGACGTCGCCGGCCACGACCCGGACCCCGAAGGCGATCGAGGCGATGATGGCGGCCTTGGCCGCGGCGTCGTGGCCCTCGACGTCGGCGGTGGGGTCGCGCTCGGCGTAGCCCAGGCTCTGGGCCTCGCTGAGGGCGTCGGCGTACGAGGCGCCCTCCTCGGTCATGCGGGTGAGGATGAAGTTCGTCGTCCCGTTGACGATGCCCATGATGCGGTCGATGCGCTCGCCCGCCAGCGACTCGCGCAGCGGCCGGATGAACGGGATCCCGCCGGCCACCGCCGCCTCGAACAGCAGGTCCACTCCGGCTTCCTCGGCCGCGGCGAACAGGTCGGCGCCGACGTTGGCCAGCAGCTCCTTGTTGCCGGTGACCACCGGCTTGCCGGCCTTGAGCGCGGCCAGGACCAGCTCGCGGGCCGGCTCGATGCCCCCGATGACCTCGACCACGACGTCGACGTCGGGGTCGACGACGACACCCGCGGCGTCGAGCGTGAGCACGGTGTCGGAGAGCTCGACCGGACGCTCCTTCGCCAGGCTGCGCACGGCCACCCGGGTCACGTCGAGGAGGACCCCGGTGCGGGCGGCGATGGCGTCGCGGCGGGCGTCGACGAGGTCGACGAGGGCCGCGCCCACGTTGCCGCAGCCCAGCAGGCCGATGCGGACGCGTTCGGGAGTCACGACGGGCAATGCTACGGCCGACGCCGACCAGGCAGGAAGGCGGTTGAACGCCCGGCGGCGGCGCCGGGCCCGACCACGCAGCGAGCGGGTGCCACTACGTGGTACAACCGTCGGCGAGAAACCCAGCGGGGGGTGGCGTGATGAGGGGAACCGCGTTGTGGGGGAGCGGGCTCGCTGCGGCGCTGCTCGCCGCGTGCGGGCTGCCGGGGATGCCACCGATCCCCGGCGGGGGGCCGCCCGACAGCCCGACCACGGTCGTCACCGCGACGGTCAGCGCCACCTGCAACGGGGGCACCATCCCGCAGGACCTCGCCTTCGACCTCACCGTGCCCACGTCGGTCCGGACCGGCCGTCCGTTCCCGGTCGAGGTCGCGGCGCACGACCTCCCCCTGCCCGACGGCGTCGCCGCCCAGGCCGGCCTGTCGATCGCGGGCGCATCCACGACCGGTGTCAACGTGTCGATGGAGGACCCCACGTACCTCGTCGCCACGGATGGGCACCGCGACGTGACGCTCGCCATCAGCCAGTTCAGCGTCTTCGACCCCGCGACGCTCTACCAGTCGTCGTGCGTGGTCGACGCGTCGACCCCGGTCGTCACGATCCCGGTGCGGCAGGCCACCCCGTTCGCCCACGCGTCCCTCACCGCCACCCAGCGGGTCGGTGTGCTCTGCCTCAGCTTCCCCGGAGGCCGCCTCTCCTCGGTGGACGTGTACGACGTCTCGATCACCGTTCCGAACCAGGTCCGCGCCGGCGAGCCCTTCACCATCACCGGCTCCGACGTGGACATCGTCGGAGGGGTGCGATCGGGTGACACGGTGACCCCGACCGGCGCCGCCGGCGACACCGTCGAGTTCTCGTACGACGCCAGCTACACCCAGACGGCGCCGCCGCCCTTGCCGCCGGTCGTGATCCTCGTGTGCCAGCAGCAGGGCGGGCCGGTCCACCTGGCCTCGCTGCCGATCGTCCCCTGATCGGGCGCGCCTGGCTGCCGGGCGACGCACCTGGCAAGATGACGCCTGGCCGATGGCGGAGCGGGCTGGCTTTCCCGCACCCCCCTGTGCGAGCACGCATCGGGGGGCTTCGGCGGGCGGAGGTGCATGGTGACAGCTCGGATCAGGACGTTCGTGGTCGACACGTTCCTGTTGGGTGACGACGACGGCTTCGACGACGACGCCTCACTCATCGAGGGGGGAATCGTCGACTCGACAGGTGTCATGGAGCTCGTGAGCTTCCTCGAGGAGACCTACGGGATCGCCATCGAGGACCGCGAGCTGGTGGCGGCCAACCTCGACTCGATCACCCGGCTGCGGGCGTTCGTCGACAGCAAGGTCGCGGCCGCGACCGTCGGCGCAGCCTCCGTCCCGTCCGACACCGCGGTCTGACCGCGGGCGACCCCCGATGGGCCTCCTGCTCCACGACGAGCTGGTGGGGACGGCGAAGCGCCGGCCCGACGCCGTCGCGCTGATCGCCGGCGACCGGCGCCACACGTTCGCCGAGGTCGCCGCCGAGTCGAGCGCGCTGGCCTACACGCTCCGAGCCCGCGGCGTTCGCCGGGGCGACCGCGTGGCGGTGATGGCCGACAACTCGGCCGAGGTGGTCGCCGCCATCTACGCAACCCTCGAGGCGGGCGGCGTGTTCGTGGTGGTCAACCCCACGACCAAGGCCGACAAGCTCGCCTTCATCCTCGACGACTGCCAGGTCACCGTCCTCGTTGTCCACCGCCGGCTGGCCCGCGTGGCCCGGCCGGCCCTGGCCGGAGCGGCATCGGTGACGACCGCCGTGTGGATCGGCGGTCTGCCCGGCGACCCGGACCCGGGCCGCGACCTGGCGTGGGACGACGCCCTCGCCGCGGGCCGCGGCCAGCAGGTGGACGACCCCGGCGTGATCGACGCCGACCTGGGGGCGCTCATCTACACGTCGGGCTCGACGGGCCGTCCCAAGGGCGTGATGCTCACGCACCGCAACCTGGTGCACAACGCGTGGTCGATCTCGACGTACCTGGGGCTGCGCGAGGACGACGTGATCGCCTGCCTGCTGCCGCTGGCCTTCGACTACGGCCTCTTCCAGGTGCTCATGGCCGTGCGCGTCGGGGCGGCGGTTCTGCTCGAGACGTCGTTCGCGTACCCGCGCGACGTGCTGGACCGCATGGCCAGCCACCGGGTGACCGTGTTCCCCGGCGTGCCCACCATCTGGGCGACGCTCCTGCCGATGGCGCCCTTCGAGGAGCTCGACCTCGCCGCGATCCGCATGCTGACCAACACGGCCGCCGCCCTGCCGCCCGCCCACATCCGGCGCCTGGTCGAGGCGTTCCCCCAGGCCCGGCTGTTCTCGATGTACGGGCTGACCGAGTGCACGCGGACCTCGTACCTCGACCCCGACCGGCTGGCCGACAAGATCACGTCGGTGGGCAAGGCCATGCCCAACACCGAGGTCTACGTGGTCGGCGACGACGGACGACGGCTGCCGCCCGGCGAGACCGGCGAGCTCGTCGTGCGGGGCGCCAGCGTCATGCGCGGCTACTGGGGCCGGCCCGACGCCACGGCCGCGTGCCTCAAGCCCGGCGAGATCGAGGGCGAGCTCGTGCTGCACACGGGCGACCAGTTCCGCATCGACGACGAGGGCTTCCTCTACTTCGTGGGCCGCACCGACGACGTGTTCAAGTGCCGGGGCGAGAAGATCAGCCCCAAGGAGATCGAGCACGTGCTCTACGAGCTCGAGGCGGTGGCCGAGGCCGCGGTCGTCGGCGTGCCCGACGAGATCGACGGCACCGCGGTCAAGGCCGTGGTGGCCGCCCGCCCCGGCGCCACGCTGACCCCCGACGCCGTGCGCGGGCACTGCCGCGCCCGCCTCGAGAACTACATGGTCCCCCGCTTCGTCGAGGTGCGGGACGCGCTGCCCAAGACCGACACCGGCAAGATCCGCAAGGCCGCGCTCGCGTAGCGCGGGGTCGACGACATGTGCGGCATCGCAGGCATCGTGGGGGTGGCGGGAGGACCACCCGTCGACCTCGACCGGGTGCGCTCGATGCTGGCCGTCATCGCCCACCGGGGGCCCGACGGCCACGGGCTCTTCCGCGACGACCGCGTCGGCCTCGGCCACGTCCGGCTCAGCATCGTGGACCTGGCCGGCGGCTTCCAGCCCCTCACCGGCGAGGACCGCTCGGTCTGGCTCACGTTCAACGGCGAGATCTTCAACCACCTCGAGCTGCGGCGCGAGCTGGAGTCGCTCGGCCACCGCTTCACGACGACCAGCGACACCGAGGTCGTCGTCCACGCCTACGAGCAGTACGGCGAGGACGCGTGGCCGAGGCTGAACGGCCAGTTCGCCTTCGCGCTGTGGGACCGGCGGGCCGGCCGGACCTGGCTGGTGCGCGACCGGCTCGGCATCCTGCCCCTGCACTGGGCCGAGGTGGGTGGGCAGGTGGTGTTCGCCTCCGAGGCCAAGGCGCTGTTCGCCAGCGGGCTCCTCTCCCCCACCCTCGACCCCGCCGGGCTGGCGCAGGTGTTCACCCGCTGGTCCGCCATGGCGCCCGCCACCTCGTTCACGGGCGTGCACGCGGTGCGACCGGGCAGCGCCGTGTGCGTCGAGACGACCCTGGCCGACACCGTTCGCCCCCCACGGGCCACCACGCGCGAGGTGCGCTGGTGGCAGCCCGACCTGACCGTCGACCCCGCCATCGCCTCGCTCTCCCCCGACGCCGCCGCCGACGGCCTGGGCGAGCGCCTGGCCGAGGCGGTGCGCCTCCGCCTGCGAGCCGACGTGCCCGTCGGCGCCTACCTCAGCGGAGGGCTCGACTCGTCCGTCATCGGGTCGCTGGTCCGCCGGGTCGACGCCAGCCCGCTCGAGACGTTCGCGGTGCGGTTCCGCGACGCGGCCTTCGACGAGACCCCGGAGCAGCGACGGATGGCCGGGCTGCTCGGCACCGACCACCACGAGATCGTGTGCGGCGCCGACGAGATCGCCGGGGCCCTCCGCGACGTGGTGTGGCACTGCGAGGCCCCGTTGCTGCGCACCGCGCCGGTGCCGCTCTACCTGCTGTCGGGCCTCGTGCGCGACGCGGGGATGAAGGTGGTGCTGACCGGCGAGGGCGCCGACGAGCTCCTGGCCGGCTACAGCATCTTCAAGGAGGACCGGGTGCGCCGCTTCTGGGCCCGCCGGCCCGACTCGGCGGTGCGGCCCGCGCTGTTCTCACGGCTGCACCCCGAGGTCCAGGCGGGCGGTGCCCGGTCCACCGACATGTGGGCCCGCTTCTTCGGACGCGACCTCGCCGCGGTCGACGAGCCGTTCTACGCCCACCTGGTGCGCTGGTCGAACACCGCGTGGACCGCCCGCCTGCTCCACCCCGACCTCCGGGCCGCCGCCGCGACCCCGCCCGGCGGCTGGGCCGCCGACGAGGCCCTGCTGGGCGAGATGCCGCCGGGCTTCGCCGGCTGGGATCCACTGGCCCGGGCGCAGTGGGTCGAGATCGCCACGTTCATGTCGTCGTACCTGCTGGCCTCGCAGGGCGACCGGGTGGCGATGGCCCACGGCGTCGAGGTGCGCTACCCGTTCCTCGATCCCGAGGTCGTGGCGTTCTGCAGCGGGCTGCCGCCCGAGCGCAAGCTCGTCGGTCTGCACGACAAGGCGACCCTGCGGCGGCTGGCGTCCCGCTCGCTGCCGCCCGAGATCTGGCGCCGCCCCAAGCAGCCGTACCGGGCGCCCATGACCACCGCGCTGTTCGGGTCCGACGAGCCCGGGTACGTATCTGACCTGATGTCCGATGCGGCGATCGACGAGCAGGGCCTGCTCGACCCCAGGGCGGCCCGCCTGTTGCGCGACCGGGCCCGGGGCCGCGCCGGCGCCCTCCCCGGCGAGCGCGAGGAGATGGGCCTCGTCGGGGCCCTCACCCTGCAGGCCCTGGCGCGCGCCTTCCTCACCGAGGGCCCCGCGCGGGTGACCGAGGCCCGGGCCCGCTTCGACGCCGGGCCGCCCCCGCAGGTGTTCGTCGACCTCACCGACTCCGACGGCGGGCGGGGCGGCGACGCCGGTCCCCACGGGGGCGAGGTCCCGTCCGCCCACGCCGTCGCGGGACGGCACCGATGACCACCACCGTCGCCCCGACCGCCGCGGAGTGCGCCGCATGACCTCCTCCCCCACCCCGGTCCCCGCGTTCCATCGGCACGTGCTCGACGTCGACGCGGCGGCCGAGGTCGAACGCATCACCACGACCACGACGCGAGCGCTCACGCGCGTCCTGCGCCGCCGGGGGTTGGTCGTCGGCGTCAGCGGCGGCGTCGATTCGGCCGTGTGCCTCGCCCTCGCCGTCGAGGCTGTCGGGGCGCAGCGGGTCGTGGCCCTGCTCATGCCCGAGGCCGACTCCGACCCCGAGTCGCAGGCGCGGGCCCAGCGCCTGTGCGACGACCTCGGCGTCGAGGCCGTGGTCGAGGACATCGCCCCCGCCCTCACCGCCCTCGGCTGCTACGCCCGGCGCGACGCGGCCGTGCGGCGCCTGGTCCCCGACTACGGGCCGGGCTGGCGGCTCAAGATCACCCTGGCCCAGGGGCTGCTCGACACCGACCGGGTGAGCTGGTTCGACCTCACGGTCGCCGACCCCGACGGGAACCACTCCACCGCCCGCATGCCCAACGACGTGTACCTCGAGGTCGTCGCGGCCACGAACATGAAGCAGCGCACCCGCAAGCTGATCGAGTACACGCACGCCGACGCCCGCAACCACGCCGTGCTGGGCACGCCCAACCGGCTCGAGTACGAGCTGGGGTTCTTCGTGCGGGGTGGCGACGGCCTGGCCGACGTCAAGCCGATCAGCCACCTCTACAAGACCCAGGTCTACGAGCTGGCGGCGCACCTGGGGCTGCCCGACGAGATCCGCAGCCAGCCACCCAGCACCGACACCTACAGCCTCCCGCAGACCCAGGAGGAGTTCTACTTCGCCCTGCCGTACGCCGAGATGGACCTGCTGCTGTGGGCCTGGCACCACGAGGTCTCTCCCGCGGACGCGGGCCCGGTCGTGGACCTGCGTCCCGACCAGGTCGAGCGGGTCTACCGCGACATCGTGGGCAAGCGACGGGCGGCCGAGCGGGGCCTGCGCGACGCGGTGACGATCGAGCACGTCGACCTGTCCTCCGCGCCGCCCGCCACGCCCGGCAACGCCAACGGGGCGGTCGGGTGAAGGTCCCCGACCGGTACCGGGCCGGCATCACCCGGTACTCGCCCGACGATGCGGCCGACCTGCGCACGTTCCAGCTCCGCACGTTCGAGGCCGGCAGTCGCGAGGTCGACGAGGCCCGCACCGCCTGGCTGTTCGACCGCAACCCGTGCCGCACGGCCGACGACACGCGCGACATCTTCGTGTGCCGGCGCGACGGCGAGATCGTGGGCCAGCAGGCCGAGATCCCGTTCGACCTGCAGGTCGGTGGCCGCGACCGGCGGGCGGCATGGACGATCGACCTGATGGTCGACGACGAGTGGCGTCTGCGGGGCGTGGGGCCGGGGCTGATGGCGACGCAGCTCGACGCCCGTCCGCTGTCGTTCGGGCTCAACCTGTCCGAGGCGGGCTACGCCACCTACGAGCGCAGCGGGTGGACCGACCTCGGCGTCGTCCCCGTGTACCTCCGACCGCTCGACCTGGCCGCCGCCGCTCGCGCCGGCCTCCTTCCCGGCCGCGTCCGGCAGGTGGCGCCGGTGGCCGGTCCGCTCCTGCGAGCCGCCGACGCCGCCGTGCTGGGCGCCCTCCGCACCGCCGGTGCCCGGCTGGTCGACGTCGACGTGCTCGACGCCCGGTCCGACGACGTGTGGGCCACCGCGGCTCCGCACCACGGCGTCATCGCCCGGCGCGACCTGGCTGCGCTCGCCTGGCGCATCGACGACCGCCCCGACGCCGCCCTGCTGCGCCGGCACTACCTGGTCGTGCGCGGCCGCCCGGTCGGGTACGCGGTGGTCCGGGCCGGCGGGACTCCGGCGGCGCCGACCGCCGTCGTGGTCGACTACCTCGCCCCGCCCCGCTGGGTGGCGCCGCTTCTGGTCGCCACCGGTCGGGCCGCCCGACGCCGGGGAGCGGTGGCGATGTCGGTGAAGACCCGCAACCGCGCCGCGGACCGGTCGCTGCGGCTGGCCGGCTTCGTCCGGCGCGACCGTGGCGCGGATGACCCCATCCGGTTCATGGCGCACGCCGCCGACGACGACCCCGAGGTGAACGCCCGCGTGTCCGACCCCGACGCCTGGTTCGTGACGTCCGCCGACAGCGACCTCGAGTACGCCATGACGCCCGGTGATCCCGGTCCCGCAGCTCCGTCGCCGACGACCTCCGACTCCCCGGCGACACCCGCCTCATGACGGCCCTCACGCTGGACGTCGTCACCGACGACGCCGAGCTCGCCGACCTGCGCGGCGTCTGGGCCGACCTCTCCCACGCCGACCCCGACCCGAACATCTTCCTCACGTGGCCGTGGGCGACGACCTGGTGGGAGCATTTCGGTGCTGGGCGCGACGACCGCGAGCTGCACCTCGTCGTCGTGCGCGACGGCGCCACGGTCGTCGGCCTCGCCCCGCTGTTCCGCAGCCGGGTCGGCACCGGTCCGCTCGGATCGACCGTGCTGCAGCGCCTCAACCCCGACGCCGGCGACTACGGCGGCATGCTGCTCGGCCGGCGGGCCGACGAGGCGGTCGGCCTGCTCGTCGAGCACCTGGGGGCGCAGCTCCAGCGCGACGTCGACGTGGTCGTCCTGACCCGCCTGGCCAGCGACGCCCGCTTCACCGCGCTGCTCGGCGACGAGCTCGTCCGCCACGCCGCCACGATCGAGACGGTGGTGGACCAGCTCGGCGACGCCTGCCTGTACACCGACGTCCGCGGCGACTTCGACCTGCGCAAGCAGGCGAAGAAGCACAAGATCCGCCAGCGCACCCGCCGGCTGGAGGAGCAGCACGGCGGCGTCGCCTTCCTCGAGCACACGGGCGACACCCTCGAGGAGGGGCTCGACCGGCTGGTGAGGCTGCACGACCTGCGGTGGGCCCAGCTCGACGAGCCGATGCAGGGGCTGATGGCGGCCGACGAGACGAACGCGTTCCTCCTCGACGCCATCGGGGCGCTCGACGCCGAGGGGGCGGTGCGGCTGCTGTCGGTCGAGGCGGGCGGCAAGCCGGTGGCGGTCGAGCTCGACTTCGTCCACGGCGACCGCGTGTTCCTGTTCAAGGGGGCGTTCGACCCCGAGTTCGCCGCGTTCAGCCCGGGGCAGCTGCTGCACCACAAGGTGTTCGAGGACGGTCTGGCCGACGACGTGGTGGTGTTCGACTTCTGCCGGGGCGACGCCCAGTACAAGCGCCGGTGGGCCACCGGCGAGCGGCACCTGTCGACGATCACCCTGTCGCGGACCGGGCTGCCGGGCGCGCTGGCCCGCCAGCGCTTCCGGGCCGGTCGGGCCCTGGCCCGCCGCCTCCAGGCCCGCCGCCGCTGATCTCGCGGTGGACACCGGGTGGCGGCACGTCGGGTCGTTGGTCCCTGTCGTTCCGTGCCGGGTCGAGCGGCGGCGACGTGGCGCGAGCCTTCTCGGGCGAGGTCGAGTTCGCCCGGCCGAGCGCCACGCGGCGCACTCGTCTTGTTCACCACCAGCGCCGAGGACGGCCGGGTGTGGCAGGCGACGGTCATCCGGGTGGCCCTCGGGACCGCCCCCGCGGGCACCTGACCGGGCTCAGGCGTCGAGGCGCACGAGGTCGTCGAACGTCTCGCGGCGGACGACGACCCGGGCGTCGCCCTCGCGGGCGAACACGACCGCCGGGCGGGGCACCTTGTTGTAGTTGGACCCCATCGCGTGGCCGTAGGCGCCGGTCACCGGCGTGGCCAGCACGTCGCCGACGGCGATGTCGCCGGGGACGCGGGCGTCGCGCACCAGGAGGTCGCCCGACTCGCAGTGCTTGCCCACCACCGTCACCGTGCGGGGGCGGGGCGCCTCGACGGCCCGGGGCAGGAAGACCTCGTAGCCGCTGCCGTAGAGCACCGGCCGCGGGTTGTCGCTCATCCCGCCGTCGACCGCGACGTAGGTGCGCACCCCGGGGATGTCCTTGATCGTGCCGACCGTGTAGAGCGTGACCGCGGCCTGGGCGGCGATCGACCGGCCCGGCTCGGCGGTGATGCGGCTCTCGATGCCGGCCGCCCGGCACGCCTCGATGACGACGCGGCCCCACTGGGCCAGGGTGGGCGCCTCCTCGCCGTCGACGTAGGGGACGCCGAGGCCGCCGCCGATCGACAGCTCGGCCAGGTCGAGCTCGCGCACCCACGGGGCGACGACCTCGACGGCCTGGCGGAAGAAGTCGGCGACGAAGACCTGGCTGCCGATGTGCAGGTGCACGCCGACCAGGTCGACCGCCGGCGACGCCGCCGCCCGCTCGACCGCCTTGGCCAGGTCGCCCGACGCCACGCCGAAGCCGAACTTCGAGTCGATCTGCCCGGTCTGCACGAACTCGTGCGTGTGGGCCTCGACCCCCGGGGTGGCCCGCAGCAGCACCCTGGGGACCCGGCCGTCGGCCGCGTGCAGGTGGTCGAGGCGGTCGAGCTCGTCGGTGCTGTCGACCACGATGCGCCCGACGCCCACCTCCCGGGCCCGGGCCAGCTCGGCGCCGCTCTTGTTGTTGCCGTGCAGGACCAGGCGGTCGGCCGGGACGCCGGCGGCCAGCGCCACGTGCATCTCGCCCCCGGTGGCGACGTCGAGGTGCATGCCCTCCTCGTGGACGAGTCGGGCCATGGCCAGGCACAGGAACGCCTTGCCGGCATAGCTGACGCCGTCGCCGAACGTGGCGACCGCCTCGCGGCAGCGGGCGCGCAGGTGGTCCTCGTCGTAGACGAACAGCGGGGTCCCGAACTCGGCGACCAGGTCGGCGGTCGAGCAGCCGCCGACGGCGAGCCAGCCGTCGTCGCCGACGCGGGCCGACTCGGGCAGCAGGCGCCACGGCACGGCCCGGCTGCGGTGCGCGTGCGCCTCGTCGGGCGGGCTGCCGGCCTGCTGCCCCGCCCGGTCCAGCTCGGCCGGATCGGGGATCACCGCCGCCCCCCGCCCCCACCCCGACGACAGGTTTTCCACCGCAGTATCGGTGGTCTGGAGCGACCGAAACTGCTGTGGAAATCGGGCCAGTCCGGGTCACATCGACTCCGGGGCGGCGACGCCCAGGAGGTCGAGGGCCACGGCGAAGCCGATGCGCGACGCCTCCACCAGCCACAGGCGGGCCTGCGTGGTCTCGGCGGGGACCTCGTCGCCGAGGATGCGGCAGTCGTGGTAGAAGCCGTGGAACCGGTCGGCCAGCTCGCGCACCCAGGCCGTCACCTTGTGCGGCGCCCGGTCGTTGCACGCCAGCTCGACGACCTCGGGCAGGGTCGACAGCGTGCGCAGCAGCTCGAGCTCACGGTCGTGGGTGAGCGGCGCCAGGTCGACGTCGGCCAGGTCGGCCCGCGTGACGCCCAGCTCGCTCGCCTTCTTCCCGATCGAGTGGATGCGGGCGTGGGCGTACTGGACGTAGAACACGGGCGACTCGCGGGACTCGCTGCGCACCTTGTCCAGGTCGATGGTCGGCGACTGGTCGATCGACGCCACCAGCGACAGCAGCCGCATCACGTCGGCGCCGACGTCGTCGACCAGGTCGTCGAGGTCGACGGCGTTGCCGAGGCGCTTGCCGATGCGCCCGCTGGCGAGCGACACCATCTGGCCGATGCGCACCTCGAGCCGGTCCTTGTCGACGCCCAGCGCGGCCACGCCGGCCTGCAGGCTGGCGACCTGGGCCTGGTGGTCGGCGCCCCACACGTTGATGACCCGGTCGAAGCCCCGGACGAGGAACTTGTTGCGGTGGTAGGCGATGTCGCCGGCCAGGTACGTGTAGTCGCCGCCCTGATCGGGGGACTTGCGCAGCACGCGCTTCTCACGCGGGTCGCCGTGGGCGGCGGTGTCGAGCCACAGCGCGCCGTCCTCCTCCCACACCAGGCCGGTCTCCTGCAGCTGGGCGATCGTCTCGGCGAGGGCGTCGCTCTCCTCGACCGAGGCCTGGCTGAACCACTCGTCGTAGACGATGTGGACGGCGGCCATCTGGCCCTGGATGAAGCCGAGGATGTGCTCGGCCGCCCAGCGCCCGGCCTCGGTGATGTCGTCGGGCCCGTCGTAGGCGCTGGCCAGGCCCTTGACGAAGCCGCTCGGGTAGCCGCCCTCGGGGATCGGGACACCGGCCCGCCGGGCCAGCACCGATTCCCCCAGCCGGCGGATCTGCCCGCCGGTGTCGTTCACGTAGTACTCGCGGCTGACGTCGTAGCCGCAGCGCGTGAGGACCCGGCCCAGCGAGTCGCCGTACGACGCGAACCAGCCGTTGCCGACGTGGATCGGCCCGGTGGGGTTGGCGGACACGAACTCGACCTGCACCCGCTCGCCCGAGCCGAAGTCGAGCCGGGCGTAGTCGGCCTCGCCCTGCGTGACGACGTCGGTCAGGACGTCGTGCAGCCAGGTCGGGGCGAGGCGGAAGTTCACGAACCCGGGGCCGGCCACCTCCGTCTGCACGACATGGGCCGGCGGGTCCTCGGTGAGCGCCTCGACCAGCTCGGCGGCGAGCTCGCGGGGGTTGCGCCCGTTCTTCTTGCCGGTGGCGAGGGCGACGTTCGAGGACCAGTCGCCGTGCTCGCGTCGCGCCGGGCGCTCGAGCACGATCGTGGCCGGCGGCTCGATGCCGACCGATTCGAGGGCGCTGCGCAGGGACGTTTCGAGGACGTCGCGGATCATGGTCCACCAGGGGTACGTGGGGAGGACGGAGTGGTGTCGATGGTAGCGACGCCCGTCCGACGGCCCCGAACCCCTTGTTGCGCGGCCCGCGGGCCCGCACCCCTGGTGGATCAGGAGGCGTCAGTCGACGCCGGTGGCCACGATCCCTCCGAGGACCGCTGTCGGGCCCCACAGGACGGCGGCGGTGACCGCAGCAACCGCGGAACCGATCACGAGACGACGGGTTGACTTCATCGGGCGAACCTCCATCGATGGGTGCCGGACGGTCCGGATTCGCCGCCGCGGGTTCACCGGATGCCGGCCACGAGCGATGACTTCCGCACGCCCGCCCGGTCAGAGTGGGTGGCGGTCGGACGCGCCCACGATGAGGAGGCCCCCGATGCTCAAGGACAGCGCCGCGTTCAGCGGATTCTCGGTCGACGACATCCCCGCCGCTCGAGCGTTCTACGGCGACACCCTCGGTCTCGAGGTGGCCGACATGGAGGACATGCTCGACGTCACGCTCGGCAACGGGACGCACGTGCTGATCTATCCCAAGCCGAACCATCAGCCGGCGACGTTCACGATCCTCAACTTCCCGGTCCCCGACGTCGACGCCACGGTGGACGAGCTCGCCAGCCGTGGCGTGGCGTTCGAGCACTACGACGAGCCGGACCTCAAGACCGACGAGAAGGGCGTCTCCCGCGGCAACGGCCCGACCATCGCCTGGTTCCGGGATCCCGCTCGCAACATCCTCTCGGTCCTCGACGCTCCGTAGCCGCCGGCCTCCCGGTTCGGCCGCCGAGGGCAGGGGCGCTACCCTGTCCGTCCCTGCCCTCGTAGCTCAGGGGATAGAGCATCGGCCTCCGGAGCCGTGTGCGCAGGTTCGAATCCTGCCGAGGGCGCCCCTACTTCTTGGCCGTGACCAGCGCATCTGGCCTGGTCACCGCCTCACCTGCGAGTTACCGCGAGATTCGCGGACCTGGCCGGATGCCATCCGCGGGAGCCGAGACCGCACACGTACCGGTAGCTGGGTGACAGTTTCGGGACGCGGCCCCGGTTCCTGGGCGACAGTGGCCTCGGTTCCTGCCTGACACGCGGGGGTCCACCTGGTGGCGGTGGCCACCTTCTTCGCTGTGGTCGTACGCGACCGCGGATGCGGGGGAGGCCGTCGATGCTTGTGGAGTTGGGCCTGGTGGAACAGCGGTATCAGGCGGTGCTGGAGGTCCTCAATGACGGGGCGGCTGTCGTCGATGTGGCCCGCCGCTACGGGGTGGCGCGCCAGACGGTGCACGAGTGGCTGGGGCGCTACGCGGCCGAGGGGTTGCGGAGGGTTGGCTGATCGCAGCTCGCGGCCGTTGTCGTGCCCGCATCAGATGGCCCCGGAGGTCGAAGCACGCATCGTGGAGATGCGCCGGGCGCATCCGGGGTGGGGGCCGCGCACGATCTTGTATTGGCTCGAGCGCGACCGGGTGGTGCCGGTGCCGGGGCGCACGTCGGTGGAGCGGTGCCTGGTGCGCCACGGGCTGGTCGACCCCGCGGGCCCGGCGGCGCAAGCGCTCGGACTACAGGCGTTGGGAGCGGTCCCGGGCGATGGAGCTGTGGCAGATGGACATCGTCGGCGGCGTGGGGTTGGTCGACGGGTCTGAGGCGAAGATCGTGTCGGGCATCGACGACCACAGCCGGTTCGCGGTGTGCGCCCGGGTCGTGGCCCGGGCGACAGCCCGCCCGGTGTGTGACGCGCTCGAGTAGGCGATGGCGGCTCACGGGCTGCCGGAGGCGATCCTGACGGATAACGGCAAGGTGTTCACCGCCCGGTTCGGTCCCGGTCCCGGGCCGGTGCGTTTCGATCGGATCTGCCGGGAGAACGGGATCGACCACATCTTGACCGCACCCCGGTCGCCGACCACGACAGGCAAGGTGGAGCGCTGGCACAAGACGCTGCGGGCCGAGTTCCTCAACGGCAAGACCTTCGCCTCGATCGACGACGCGCAGGCGCAGCTCGACGCCTGGGTCGGGCACTGCAACCACGAACGGCCGCATCAGGCGATCGGTCGGGTGCCGCCGATTGAACGGTTCCGTCTGGCCGGGCCGAGACCCGCTCCTGTCGAGGCGGACGAGCCGGCCCCTGCCGATGGCACCGCGCCGGTGACGACCCGGCGGGTCAGCGCCAAGGGAACGCTCAGCTTCGCCGCCGCGCAGTACAAGGCCGGGTGCCTGGCTGGCCGGTCAGCAGGTGGAGGTGGTCTGCGAGGGCGGTCTCGTGCAGCTGCACCACCGGGGCGTGCTCATCGCCACCCACGCGCGCGGCACGCGCCCGGCAAGCAGGACGCCGGGCTGGAACGTGGCCGCCGGTTGCCGCCGGCCCCCAAGGCGGTGACCGCCGCGTCGGTGACCCGCAAGGTCGACTCATCCGGGAACGTGTGCTTCGCCGGCACCAGCTACCGGGTCGGCTCCAAGTACCGGCGCCGCCAGGTGCAGGTCGCGGTCGTGGGCGACACCGTCGAGATCTCTGTCGGTGAGGAGCTCATCCGCTCCCATGCCGTGCGCCATGACCGCACCCGCGAACACGGCGCGCTCGCCAACCCCGGCGGCCGCCCCCACCGCATCAACGCCGCTAACCCGCACCCGACTGTCGTCCAGGTACCGGGGTCGGACCGTCGCACGGGTACCGGGTCTTGACAGGACACCAGCGTCTCCACGCAGTGGCCCAGGCGGCGGGCCACCTCGCCCAACGGCACCCCGGCCCGCAGCTCACGTCGATGTACGTCTAGGCCGGCTCGATGCCGATGGCCCGCCGGCCGAGGCGTTGGCCTGCGATGGCGGTTGAGGCTGAGCCCGAGAACGGGTCGACGACCAGGTCGCCCGTGGCTAGCGGCTGCTGGTTCGTGCCCGGGCGACCTTCGCTCGAGTCTTTGCACCCCGCTTGGCGCTGGCCCGTCGCTCGGCGGCGGTCTTCTTGCGCGTCTGTGCGCCCTTCTTGGCGGCGGCACGTCGCTTGGGGTCCGCGGTCAGTACACGCGCTCGGATCTCGTTTGCGGCGGCCGTGAGATCGTCAGCCGCCTGCCGAGCACTCTCCTCACCCTTCGCGCCCGACCGACGCGCGTTGCCGTCCAACTTTCCAATCTTCGTAGCGAGCTTCTTCCGCACCCCCCGGTCGCGAAGCGCGTTCGTCAAATCGCTGTTCGTAGCCATGGGAGCGGCGTACCCCACTTCCAAGTGTCTGAGCCGTGAGCGATGGGCGTGAGTCGTGATCCTCCACATCTGCCGTCAGCGGCGCCTGTAGCCGACGCCACGGGAAGACCGCGGGAAGGTAGCCCGGTCCCGGTGCCGATACGAGCGCCCACCAGGGCTGGAGCACCAAACGCGAAGCACCCTCCGGAGCCGTGTGCGCAGGTTCGAATCCTGCCGAGGGCGCTGCACCTGACAGGCCGTGACCAGGGAAGAAACCCAGGTCACGGCCTTTCGCTTCTTGACCGTGGTTGACCCCTGTTCACCCGGTCTTGTCGTGGTTCGCGGGAGGAGACGCAGGCTTCGCAGAGCCGACTCTGCGCTCCATGCCCGACTTGGCCCGGGGGCAGAGTCGATCAGCTGTTTGGCCGCGGTGTCGTCGCCGTCGAGCGCGCCGACGTAGGTGCCCACGAGTGTCTCGACGCTGTGGCCCGGGCGGCGGGCCACCTCACCGAGCGGCACGCCGGCGCGCAGCCATGTCGTGGCGCACGCGTGCCGGCAGTCGTCGACGCGCACCGGTTCCCGGCGGACGGCCGCACGAGCACGCGACGACGGGTCGCGGATTCTGGAGTTCTCAGTGACCAGTCCCGCCGGCCGCCCAGGAGACGCCGAGTGGTGGGTTGGCGTCGGAGCGTTGCCAAGGTCATGGGTCGGTCGTAGGGTGCGGCCTGAGAGATGGCGTGCCGGGCGGGCGACCAGGCACATGTCGCGCCGAGGGTGTCCCGCCCCGTCAGAGGAGGCGGGACCGCGATGACGCACCACTACTTCTCAGGCGGGTCCAGGCGAACGGTGAGCAGGGCGTTGCGCGGACTCGCGGTGATCGTCGTGTTGGCGAGCGCGTTGTGGCGCGCCGCCCCGGTTGACGCCGCCCCTGAGCCGACGACCTATTACCTGTCGCTCGGCGATTCGCTCGCGCAGGGCTTCCAGCCGATCGGCGGTCCGCACACCAACAGCGCGGCCGTTGGCTACAACCAGGGATACGCCGACCAGCTGTTCAGGCAAGCGCGGGACGGGGGCGGAGAGCACCTCCGTCTGGTCAAGCTGGGCTGTGGCGGCGAAACCACGGCGAGCATGATCGGGGACAGCACGGACAGCTTGTGCCCGGATGACTATGACACCGGCTCACAGTTGGGTGACGCGGTCGAGTTCCTCGACGAGCACCCTGGCCAGATGGCGTTCATCACAATCAACATCGGGACCAACGACATAGGCGAATGCGAGGGCGACCCGGGCTGCTTCATCCCGCAGATCGGGACAAACCTGCCGATCATCCTCGACACGCTCCGCGACCATGCGGGGCCGGACGTGCCAATCGTCGGCACGAACTCCTACAGCCCCTTCGTCGTGGAGTGGTTCGACGACCCCGCGGCCGGCCAGTTCGCCGCTGCGCAGATCGTCATGTTCAACAATTTCCTGGAATCGCTGTATGCGGGGGCGGGCGTGCCGGTGGCCGACGTCGAATCGGCCTTTGCCGTCACCGACTTCACGACACAGGCCGACCTGAAGGGTGTCGGGCCCGTGCCCCTCAGCGTCTACAACGCCTGCACCCTCACCTGGATCTGCACGGATCCACCGCTGGGCCCCGACATTCACGCCAACTCTGACGGCTATGGCGTCATGGCCGAGGCGTTCGCGGCTGTGCTCGGCGTCTGACACACTCCCCCGTCTCGCGCGCTCTACGAATACGCGGAACGCGACAGAACGTGAGCACAGATCATCGGCGCCAAAAACGTCGGGGTCGTCGAGTCGTGGTGATCGCGCCAGATCGGCGCCTACGCCGTTGATCGGACGGCCTCCGAAGAAGATCGACCGATATCGCGGCTCGTGAGGCCGATCCCGTCGTTCGGACCACCGCTAACATCGCTGGGTGGATCGCGAGCGCTTCCCCGGGCTCCGTGACGACTGGGTTCGGCTCGATGGCCCGGCCGGCACCCAGGCCGTCGATGATGCCATCGAGGCTTCGACCGCGTGGTGGCGGTCGGGCGACCCCGCCAACGCGCACGGTCCCTTCCCGCAGGCGGAGGCCACCGACGCGCTCGTGTGGTCGACCCGTGACGTGTGCGCTGAGCTTCTCGGCTGCCAGCAGGACAGCATCGTCTTCGGCGAGTCGATGACATCGCTCACGATGCGGTTCGCTGGGGCCGTGGGCCGATCCCTCAGTCCCGGTGACGAGGTCGTCGTAACCCGGCTCGACCACGACGGCAATGTCCGACCGTGGGTGCTGGCGGCGGAGCGGGCGGGGGCCATCGTGCGCTTCGCCGAGCCCGACCGGGAGACGCTGGCTCTCGAGCCCGAACACATCGCCGCCGTGCTGTCCGACCGCACCCGGTGGATCGCCTTGACCGCCACGTCGAACGTCACCGGCACCGCCCCCGACGTGGCCGCCCTGTGCGCCCTCGCCCGGGACGCCGGCGCTCGCACATACATCGATGTCGTCGCCGCCACTCCCCACCGGCGGATAGATCGGCAAGGGTGGGGCGCCGACGCGGTCGTTTGCTCTGCCTACAAGTGGTACGGCCCGCACGTCGGGGTGTTGAGCGCCGACCCGTCCCTCCTGGCCGAACTGCACCCCGACAAGCTCGTCCCTTCCCCAGACACGGTGCCAGAACGGTGGGAGCTCGGCACCCTCCCGTTCGAGCAGCTCGCGGGCGTGCGCGCCGCGGCCCGCTTCATGCTCGATCGAGTCGTCCCGCTCGGGTGGGCGGAGGAGCACGCCCTGGGCGACAAGCTCGACGCCGGCCTGCGAGCGATCGACGCGGTCGCCGTGCTCGGCGAGCGCCGGCCGGGCGACGCCCCGACCCGCTGGTTCACGGTGACCGGCCTGGAGCCCGACGAGGTCGCCCGACGGCTGTCCGAGCAGCGGATCGCCGTGTGGAACGGCACGAACTACGCCTGGGAGATCGCTCAATGGCTCGGGCTGGGCGACGCCGGCGCCGTGCGGGCTGGGCTGGTCCACTACAACGACGCCACAGACGTCGACCGCTTCCTCGACGCCCTCGTCGGGATCGCTGGCTGAACCTCAGCCCTACCACCGATTCTTGAGCGCATTGCTCACGCCGGCTCCGACCGATCGAGTCCGCCTGCTTCTGGAGGCGGCTCGGGCGGCACAGATCGCGGGGTCGTGGACACAGGCCGAAGCGCTGCTCACGCGGGCGGAACCCCTCCTGGAGGACGCACGGCAGTCGGCTGCCACTGGGGGCCCTGACCATCGCATCTGGCCCGGTCACCTCTTCGCCCGCGACTGGCCGCGAGCGAAACGCACCGGCACGTCGGGGAGGGTTCAACCCGGGAGAACGCCATCTGGCAGCTGCTCGATGGCCTCGGCCTCGCTGAGCTGGGCGGCCTGCTCGAGCACCACCTGCGGAACCCATTGCGGAAAGGCAACCGCTCGGGACCGGTGGGCGCCGCTCGGTGTGTGCTCCTCGTGCACGGAGGCGAGTGCATCTGGCCCGAGCGTGTCGACGAGCCGTACGAGAGCGGGCCACAGTCGGCGGTGGACCAGCGCGAGCTTCCCCTTCACGAGGCGAAGCCGGACCACGTCGTCCGATGCTGTCGCCTCGTTCAGGACGCGGAAGATCTCGTCGTGCTGCGGGTGCCCCCACCAGCTACCGGAGATGGGCCCACCGACGACCAGCTCCGGCAGGTTCACGATGGGGCCCCGTGCGGACTGGAGGACGATGCCGTAGCGCTCGACGAGCTCGGGTCCGTTCATGATCGACCATGTTGACTCGCCTGAGACCAAGCCGGATCGGTGCCCGACCAGTTCGTCGGCAGGACGGCGGGATTCTGCGCTACGTCCGTTCGACCATCGTCGGATGCGTCGGCTGGTAGAGGCCGACCTCACCACCGCCCGGGAGTCGGAACTTGGTCACTGATCCCCACCGAGCGTTCTCGACGTCGGCGCATCGAACGCCCTTGTCCGACAGACTGCGCATCTCCGCAGCGAGGTCATCGCACATCAGGTACAACTCGGCGCTCGGCGCATCACCCGGGTGTATCGCCGCCTCGGCGCTCGGCAGCGCGAAGATCAGCCACCCGCCTCCAGCGTCGACATGCTCGAAGCCGAGCACGTCTGCGAGAAACGCGCGGTCAGCCTCGGCGTCGGTGCTGGACAAGATGACATGCGAACCAAAGATCATGCCGCGATCTTCCTGCGAGGGATTTGATCCGTCGAGCGCGGATCGGCGGATCTGGGCGTGTGAACCCTTGATGGTGCCCCGCCGCCGACCAATCCCGTGCCGCGCGTTCGCGGCTCACCCCGACCGTCGTCCCGACAGGTGGAGCAGCCGGGCCTGGTCCGAGCAGTCGGCGGACATCTGTCCGGGCGGCGGGGCGAAGGAACCGTGCCCGCGGGTCGCCTCGAACATGGCTCGTCGCGTGTAGCGCGAAGGCGACCAGGTCGGGATCGAGCGACTCGTCTCCGCCGACGGCCCGGGCCAGGTCCCACGTGTGCACCGTGACGTCCACCGACCCGCATCTCGAGCAGCTCGGCGCCGGTGCGGTCGCCGACCGGGTGGTGGGCCGTGCCGGGCCATCGCACGCCGGCTCGCGGATCGGCGGCGTTCAGCTCGGCCGCGGCAGCGACGAACGACGCGACCGGGTCGGCGCTCGAGATGGTCAGCCGTGCGGGTGGCGTCGACCTCGTCCGCACTGGCGCCGTGGAGCAGCATCCGCGCTGGCGGCGATCGGCGCTCACGACGTCGAACTCACGCACCGACGTTCGCGATCCGCTCGTCAGAACTCCACCCGCCTGCGCCGGCGAGGTCCGGCCGTCGGACGGATGAACGCCGCAGCAGCGGGCGCGTCGTCGTCGGCGGCGCCGGACTCCCGGGCGTGCCACCTCGAAGTCGTTGAAGTCCAGCGGGAGCGGCTCACCGCCGGCGCGTTCGGCCGACGCCGACGTAGAACATCCGGATCAAAGGGCTTCGGATCGAACACACACGAAGGGGAAGCCATGGCCGAGATCGTGCTCTACCACCACGTCCAGGGACTGACCGAGGGGGTGCGAGCGTTCGCCGACACGTTGCGCCAGGCCGGTCACACCGTGCACGTCCCCGACCTCTTCGACGGACGGACCTTCGCCACGCTCGAGGACGGCATGGCCCATGCGCAGGAGGTCGGGTTCGCGGCGATCAACGGTCGTGGCGTGGCCGCAGCCGAGGCACTGGGTCCGGACCTCGTGTACGCCGGCCTTTCGCTCGGCGTCATGCCCGCCCAGCAGCTCGCCCAGATCCGCCCCGGCGCCCGGGGAGCCCTCCTGCTCCACGGATGCGTGCCGGTGTCCGAGTTCGGTGAGGCGTGGCCCGCGGGTGTCCCCGTCCAGGTGCACGGCATGGACGCCGATCCCCTCTTCACCGAGGAGGGTGGCGACCTCGACGCGGCCCGAGAACTGGTCGCCTCCACCGACCTGGCGGAGCTGTACCTCTATCCCGGCAAGGAGCACCTCTTCACCGACTCCTCCCTCCCGTCGTACGACGAGGACGCGACCACCCTCCTGACGAAGCGGGTGCTCGACTTCCTCGCGACGATGCGCTGACCGACGGACATCGTCCTCGTCGGCGGTCACGCCAGCTGGTCCGGCTCCCGCGCCAGGAAGCGCAGGCGGGCGGCGCGGGCGTCCCAGCCGTAGACGACCGCCGTGTCGCCGATGCGGTCGTGGAGGGCTCGGCGGTCGCGAGCGACGAGGATGGGCAGGAACCCGATGCCGAACAGCAGGAAGCTGAGCGGGAACGCCAGCGTACGGATCGCGGCGTGCTTCGGGTCCAGCTCGTGGCCGTCCGACCGGACGACACGCAGGCCGAGGATCGCACTGCCGAACGTGCGGCCGCTGGCGGCCAGCGGAACGGCGAAGTACAGGAACGACCACACGGCGAGCGCGGCGCTCGCCGCCAGCGGATGGTCGGCGACGTCGAACGAGGTCCCGAACACGTCGGACAGGATGAACTCGAAGATCCCGGCGCCCGCCGCGAACAGCGAGCTCAGGGTGACCGCGTCGATCGAGTAGGCGGCCAGCCGGGTGACCGCGCCGGCGTAGTGGCCCTGCAGGGCGAGGTCGCGGCCGGGCGACGCGAACCGGGTCACGGCGCGACCCCTTCTGCGGGCGTGCTCGACCGCAGGCGGCTCCACTGAGGGCGGCTCGACCGCGGGCGGGTCGATCGCGGGCGAGGTGGAAGCCGCTTGGGCGACCACGAGCAACAACGGTGGACCGCCCGGGCCCGCCGAGGTGTCCCGGCGCAGCGCGCGATCGACCCAGCGGTGGACGAACAGGTCGAGGCTCACAGCCACGCTCCGCAGGACGTCCAGCGCACCGCTGACCACGCCGGCGGTCGACCGGGCGACCACGCTCCCCAGCTCGGTGCGCCCGATCAGCGCGTCCACGTCGACCCGCTGCACGATCCCGTCGATGTCGACGCTCGTGAGCACCCCGTTGATGTCCACCCGGGTGACGACCGCGTTGACGTCGACACGACGGATCACCCCGTCGACGTCGACACGGGCGATGAGGCCGTCGATGTCGACCCGGGCGAGCATGCCGTCGACGTCGACCCGGGCGAGCAGCCGATCGACGTCCATGCGCGCGAGCAAGCGGTTCACATCGATCCGGTCGAGCAGCTGGTCGATGTCGATCCGCTGGAGCAGCTCGTCGATGTCGATGCGGTCGATCAACGCCTGGGCGTCGAGGCGCCCGACGACCTCGTCGAGATCGATGCGCTCGACGACCGAGCCGACGTCGATGCGCCGGACGACCTCGTCGACGTCGACGGCGTCGACGACGCCCGGTGCCACCTCGCTCGCCACCGACCGCACGATCCCGCCCGCGCCGTCGAGGACGCTGCCGATCAGCCCCCGCCGCGACCGACGAGGCCCGCCGGCCCCCTCGCCCCCTCCGTCGTCCATCGCATCAGTGTCCCCGAAACGAGCCCGGCCCGCGGGTGATCCCTGGTCGGCCGCTGATGCCCGACCGTTCACGCGGGTGCGTGGGCGGCCGCTGGCAGGTCCTCGAGCTCGGCCATCGACGCGCCGCTGGCCGCGTCGCGCCGGATCGAGCGACCGAGCTGGGCCGCGCCGGCGCGGAACGACGGGTCGTCGAGAAGCCGCCGCACCGCCGCTGGCGATGACGCCGGGCGACGCGCCGCGCTTGACCGCGAGACCCGCGCCACGGGCCGTGACGCGAGCGGCGTTGTCGGCCTGGTCGCGCCCGTGGTGGAGGACGACGAGCGGCACCTCGGCCGCCAGGGCGCGCACGACGGTGCCGTGCCCGCCGTGGGTGACCACCGCAGCCGCGGAGCGGAGGACCTCGGAGTGCGGTGCGGCCGCGACGACCTGCACGTTGGCGGGGGCGGTGACGTCGGCCGGGTCGAGGGCGGGACCGGTGGTCACGAGGCCGCGCACCGGGAGCGTGCCGAGAGCGTCGACGATGCGCTGGAGGCAGCCGGCGTGGTCCTGGAAGGTGGACGACATCGCCACGAGCACGAGCGGGTCGTCCCCCGGCGGCGCGGTCCACGGCGTCACCGCCCATGCGGGGTCGTCGAGCACCGGGCCGACGTAGCGGACGTTGGCGGGCAGCTCGGCCGGGAAGTCGAAGTCCGCCGAGGTCAGCACGAGGACGCGTCGGGCACCGAGGATCTGGTCGAAGAAGCTGTGCAACGGCTCGAGGCCGTGCGCCATCCGCAGCTCGTTCAGGCGGGGCAGGCCCTTGGCCCACAGTCGCTCGGTGAGGCGGGTGACGGCGCGGTCCCGCAGGCGACCGACCGCGCCGGCGGCAGGCTGGAGCCCCAGGCCGAAGGGGGGCATGCCCGGCGCGGGGAGCATGTACGGGTTGGGGAAGAGCACGTCGTAGGGCAGTCCCGCCGCCTCGGCGCCGACCATGGCGCCGACGGCGAAGAACGACGACACCACCAGGTCGGGGCGGTCGGCGGCCACGGCGGCGAGCAGGTCGGCGGCGTAGCCGGGAGCGGGACCGACGAACTGCTTGTCGAGCACGAGGTCGAAGAGCTGGAAGGGGGTCTTGCACTCCCAGTCGCGGTACGGGGTGTCCTCGGCGCGACGGCTGGGGCGGTTGGGGGCCTCGGTCCAGGGCCGGTGGGTGGCGCCGGTGGCCGTGACCTCGTCGGCCATCGAGTCATCGGCCAGCACGGTGACGCGGTGGCCGCGGGCGACGAGCCGGCGCACCGTGCCGAGCTCGGGCGGCACCGTGCCCCCTCCGTCGACGAGGGCGAAGAGGTAGCTGCGGGGCGGGACGGTCATCGGGTGGTTCCTTCCAGGATGCCGGCCACGAGGCCGGCCATGATCTTCTCGGTCTCGGGGCGGCTGAGGCCCAGGTCACGGCGCAGAAGCTTCCAGCTGTAGACGTCGGTGGCGACGTGCAGGGCGTGCACGGCGCGGCGCCGGGCGGACGGGGTCGCAGGCAGGCGCGCCCCGAACATGGCGACGAGCCAGTCCTGGTGGCCTCTCCTGGCCTCGTCGAGGAGCCCGGACAGGACGTCGAGGCGCTCGGACGCGGCCCAGCGGAAGTTGGCGTCGCCGATGCGCTCGTAGTCCCCCACCAGCGCCCGGACCGCCCCAGGGACGTCACCGGGCTCGGCGTCGTAGCGCGCGGACTGCGTCTCGCTGGCCAGGAGCTCGGCCACGGCGAGCACGACGCCGTCCTTGGACTCGTAGTGGTTGAGCACCGTCTGGTGGGAGACGCCGGCCGCCCTGGCGATGGCCGCCAGGGTGACGTCTTCGTAGGCGTGCTCGAGGAACAGCGCCATCGCCTGGCGGGCGATGCGCTCGCGGGTGGCGGCGGCGGCACCGGCTCGGGTGCCCATCGAGTAGGTACGGGTGCTTTTCATTTGACCGCCACTCAACCATAGGTTGGAGTGGCGGTCAAGCGAATCGAGTCGGTGACACCGGGGACTGTCGCCGTCGTCGAGCCTGCACCTGGCCGCAGCCTGCCCGCGCCGCCACGTGGGCAGGCTGCGACGATCGCCCGTCGCGTGGTTAGGCGGCGAGCCGGTAGATCGACTGCGATGCGCCCGCGTCGTACGACGGGCTGACCCGGTCGATGAGGTCGATCCAGCCGGCGTCGGCCATCAGCGCCGACTCGGCCTGCTCGAGCTGGCTGATGTCACCGAACCCGCTGCTCCAGGAGCAGCCGCCGTACGGACCCGTGGACGCGACGACGAACATCGTCGGGACGCCCGTGATCCGGGTGGCCGCCTCGGCGATCTCGACGCCGCCCTCGAGCGCGGCGCGCAGGTGCCCGTTGCGGGCCACCGCGCGGGCGGACGAGACGTAGTTCGGCGTCGGGCCGGACGGATCGACCGCACCCGAGGCGATCTGTCCCAGCCCGTCGGTGAGCGGGCCGGCGAACAGCCCGGCCCCGCGCTCGGCCAGGGCGCTGAAGCTGTCGGACATCGCCAGCTTGTCGTTGGCCTGCTCGAGGTGCTCGAGGTCCTCCGCGAAGGTGGCCCACACGACGGTGCCGAACTCGGGCGACATCGTCGCCGTCCACGCATGGACGTCGAGCCCGGACTCCTGGCGCACCTTCTCGGTCACCTCCCCGACGTAGGAGACCGCGTCGCGAGCTGCACCGGGGCCAAAACGCCCAGAGCGCGTGAACAGGTACATGTTGCCCTCCCTTTCGCCTGATGCGACGCGGAGAGGCGTCGCACCCCACGCCAGGCTCGCGCCGGGTTCATGGAACCGCAATGTTTTCTCACGACATGCGGTCGGAAACTCGCTAGGAGCGACGAACGATCGGCCGTGACCGCGGTCCTGACCCGGCACCACTAGCGTCGCCGTCGTGGGGACCGCTGCCCGGTACGAGGTCGTCGCCCACAACACGGCGACGACCTCCACCAACAAGATCCACGACGACGCGGTCGCTCGCCGCTACGGGTTCGGCGGAGGGCTCGTGCCCGGGGTCGACGTGTACGCGTACATGACCCGGCCCGCGGCCGCCGCGTGGGGACTCGACTGGCTCGGTGGGGGGACCATGCGGGCGCGCTTCCTCCTGCCGGTGTACGAGGGGGAGGCGGTGGCGGTCGTCGCCCGCGAGCCCGCCTCGAATGCCGAGGGCACGACGATGGCGGTCGAGGTGGTCGGGCCGGACGGCACCGTGCGGGCCGTCGGCGAGGCGTGCCGCACCGCGCACGACAGCGAAGACGACGGCGCTGACCCGCTGTCGACCTGGCCCGTCGTCCCGCAGGCCGACAGCCCGCCACCCGCGTCACCCGAGTCGCTGGCGGCGGGGACGGCCCTCGGGCTGACCGCGCACCGGTTCCACGCCGAGCACGCCCACGAGTACCTCGCCGAGGTCCGGGAGGTGCTGCCGCTCTATCACGTTGCGGGTGTGGCCCACCCCGGCTGGTTGCTGCGTGACGCCAACAGCGTGTTGGGACGCAACGTGCGGCTGGGCCCGTGGATCCACGTCGAGTCCGAGGTGCGCCATCACTCCGTCGTGGGCGACGGCGACGCCGTCGAGGCTCGGGCCGTCGTCACCCGGGAGTGGGACCGCAAGGGCCACCGCTTCGTCGAGCTGGACGTCGGCCTCGTGGCGAACGACGACCGCCTGGTGGCACGGATCGCCCACACCGCGATCTACCGCCCCCGCCAGCCCGCCGAGGCCTGAGCGTTCGGCCGGCCCGCGACGTCGGGCCCGCCGCAGCCGACCCGGCCGAACGTGCCCGTCGCTCAGCCCGCGGTGAGGATGTAGGTCGACCCGACGAACGACGGGGCATAGCGGTCGGGGGCGAAGCGGTCGGCGAGCGCGGCCTTGGCCCGCCAGCCCGTGCAGTGGCCGGGAGCGAGGATGCGGGGCGAGATCCGCGCGTCGAGGTCGTCGACCGTCGGCTCGATCCGGCGCTCCATGGCGCCGCCCGCGAGGTGGAACCCGCCGAGGAGCAGGTCGATGTCCCGCTCGGGCCACATCGCGCGCACGGCGAGGCCCACGTTCACGATCCCGGCGTGCGAACACGCCGACAACACCGTGACGCCGCGGCCCCGCACCTCGGCGGCGAGGAACCGCTCGTCGAGGATCAGCGGATCGGGCCGGCCGTCGCCGTCGCCGTCGAACGTGAGGTGCCCCTCGAGCCCGGTCTCGTAGGCCGTGACCCGCGGGATCTCGCCGCTGCCGAGGAAGAAGCCCCCACTCACCACGTGCGCATCGGCGTGCGGGGTCACCGTGCCGCCCGCCGCGGCCAGCGCCTCCAGCGTCGGCTCGGGCGCCAGCAGGGCGACGACACCCGACGGCAGCGCCGCACCGCGCTGCTCGGGGCGGTCGGGGTGGACGTCCACCAGGACGGGATCGGACCGACCGACCCGATCGCGGGCCTCGGCGATCGCCGCGACCACCACCGGCATCCCGCCGCTGTGGTCCCAGTGCCAGTGCGACAGGAACACGGTCTCGATCGTCGCGAGGTCGAGGCCGAGCCGTTCGGCGTTGGCGAGCCACACGTCCCCGTACGGGCCGATGTCGAACAGCACGGTGTGGGCCTCGTCGCCCACGCGCCCCGTCACGAGGACCGACAGCCCGTGGCAGGCGACGCACAGGTGCTCGAACACGGGGATGGCGTCGTGCCCCTCGTGCGTCCGGCTGGGTGCCACCCGCCCCAGCAGCGATGCCACCTCGGGCAACCGGGGGATGCCCGGGTCGGTGCTCGACAGGTTGTCGGTCTCGTTGTCGACCACCACGGTGACGACGAGCTCGTCGAGGAGCGCGGGGCGCGGTGCCATGGATCCCGAGGCTACGGCGGCCGCCGGCCCGAGCCCCACCTATTGACCCCTGGGCCGGTAGTGTGCGGAGGCTGGCGACACGGAGGGGGACCGTGACATGGAGGTGCTGATCGTCTCGGCGGGATCGTGGGGCGACATCGCGCCGCACACCGGCCTCGCCCGGCGGCTGACCGATGCCGGGCACCGAGTCACGCTGTCGACGCACGACCGCCTCGCCCCGCAGATCACCGGGCGCGGGCTGGCGTTCCGCTCGCTCGACGTCGACATCAGCGACCTGTTCGGCGCCGCCGCCGAGGAGGGCGACGACGGCCAGGTCCGCCCCGCCCGCGGCGCCGCGTCCCACCTGACCAACCTGCGGCAGGGCGCGTCGATGATCCGCCGGCTCGTCGACGGCATCCGCGGGGCGATGGATCCCGCCCCGGGCGATGGAACCGCGCCTGACGTCGTCCTCCTGTCGGCCACGGTGGCGCCGCTCGGATGGCACGTGGCCGAGGGCCTCGGCGTGCCCACCGTCGGGGCCTACCTGCAGCCGGCCACCCGCACCGGCGAGTTCCCGCCGCCGTTCCTGTCGGGCGAGGTCTCGCTCGGCCGCAGCGGGAACCGGGCGCTCACCGACGTCATGCACGTCGTGATCGACACCGTGGCCTGGCCGGCCACCCGTCGCGCCCGGGCCGAGATGAGGCTGCCGCCCGCCAGTCCGGCCGCGGTGCGCCGGCGTCTCGAGGCCGGCCGATGGCCGATCGCCTACGGGTACAGCCCCACAGTCGTCCCCCGCCCAGCGGACTGGCGGCCGGGCCTCGAGGTCACCGGCTACTGGTTCCCGCCGCACCCCCTCGACTGGCGGCCGCCGGCCGCGCTCGTCGACTTCCTCGCCGCCGGGCCACCGCCGGTGCTCGTCAGCTTCGGCAGCATGGCCGCCGGCCACGGCGAGCGGGTCAGCGGAGTCACCAGGGATGCGCTCCGCCGGGCCGGCGTCCGAGGCATCGTGCAGGCGGGCCTGGCGGGGTTGTCGGTGGCCGACGACGACATCCTCACGGTCGACGAGGTCCCCCACGACTGGCTGATGCCCCGGTGCGCGGCGGTGGTCCACCACTCCGCGGCCGGCACGACGGCGTCGGGACTGCGGGCGGGCATCCCGGCCGTGCCCGTGCCCGTGCGCACCGACCAGCAGTTCTGGGCGCACCGTCTCACCACCCTGGGGGTCAGCCCCGGCCCCCAACCGTTCCGCCGCCTGCGGGCGGACCACCTGGCCGACGCCCTGCGCCAGGCGACGACCGACGTCGCGCTGCGGGAACGGGCCCGGTGGATCGCCGAGCGCATCGCCGCCGAGGACGGCGCGGGCCGGGTGGTCGAGATGGTCGAGGCCGTGGCCGCCACCGGCGCGAGCGGCGCCGACCTGGGCGCACACCGGGCGCCCGCCACGACGCCGACCCACTGACCCCGGCCCGCCGCGGGGAACTGAGTGACACCGTGGTTGCGGGGCAACCACAACGTCACCGAGAACGCGCCGCCGCGTCGTTACGGCCGGCGGAACGCGGTCAGGTCTTGCGGGCCAGGACCCGGTAGGTGTTGGTCAGCTCGGGGCGGGCGGCGACGAGCGGGCGCAGGAGCTGGTCGCCGACCATCGCCGCCCCGGCGAGCGGGAGGAGCGAGGCGAACACGGCGGCGCGGCGGGCCTGGCGCCAGCGGCTGCGGGGCGGGTCCCACGGCATCGACCCGGCCGGGGCGAGGCGCATGGCCAGGAGCATCACCGCGAACACGAGGTCGACCGGCTGGTGGGCCTCGGCCCGCTCGGTGGCCACGATCGAGAAGCCCCGGCGCTGGAGGGCGGCGACGAGGTTGGCCAGGGGCACCAGGTGCTGGTGCTGCGGCTGGAACCACGGCCCCCACGCCCACCCCAGCCAGCGGCCGAACGCGCTCTCGGGTGCAGGCAGCTCGACGAGGAGGTGGCCGCCCGATTCGAGCGCCGTGTGGGCGGCGTCGAGCTCGAGGCCCGGCTCGCGGGTGTGCTCGAGGTAGTGGTGCATGCTGACGACGTCGTAGCTGCCGGCCAGGTCGGGCGCGAGCTCGGGGAACAGGCCCCGGTGGCCACGCTCGACCCAGCCGCGGCGCTCGGCCTCGTCGATGCTGTCGGTCATGTCGAGCCCGTCGAAGCGGGTGTCGGGCCAGGTGTCCCGGGCGACGAGGCAGAAGTGGCCGTGCCCCGTGCCGACGTCGAGCCAGTGCTTCGGCCGGGCGTCGACGGCCCGTTCGAGCATGCGGGCCCGGCCGGCGTAGGCCTCGGCCGTGAACGAGAACAGCAGCTCGGTGTGCTCGGCCTGCAGGCCGTCGTAGAAGTCCCGGTAGTAGTGGTCGAGGCCGGCGAGGGACAGGCGCGGGTTCTGGAACGTGTGGGTGCAGGCCCGGCAGCGGTCGAGGCGGAACGAGCCGGCCTTGCCCTGGATCAGGTCGGGCAACGTGCGGGCGTGCTCGATCTCGTGCGAGCCGCACCACGGGCACGTCGAGCGGCGGGCCTCGAACAGCCGCCTGGGGTCGGCGGCCTCGGTGGCGTACAGCCGCCGCCGTGCGGTCGCCTCGTCGCGCTCGGCCGCCCGCAGCGCCGCGACGCCGGGGACCGGTGGGGCGAGGACGGGCCGGACCACCTCGGCCAGGTCGCGCACCGGCCGGGTCGCCAACCCGAGGACCCGGCGCGCCGGCGACCCGCCCGGCCCGCCGAGCTCGCGCGGGCGGACCGGGCCGGCACCCGCCACGACCGCCGGCTCGGCGAGGTAGGCGGCGAGCGCGGCGGCACCGGCGCGGCGGGCGACGGCCGGAGCGGCCGAGGCGAGCAGGGCGCCGACGGCCGGCCCGGGGGCCAGCAGCGGCATGGCGACGCCGAGCAGCGCCCGCTGGTACGCCAGCCGCCAGCTCGGATGGGCGTCGACGGCGCGCAGGCGGGGCGCGACGGCCAGGTCGGTGGAGGTCGGTGCGTGGCGCTTGAGCTGCCGGGCCAGGCGCAGGTAGGCGACGGGGTCGAGGTCGTGGCGCGCCAGGCGACCCGCCTGGCCCCGTGACACGCGGTCGAGGACCGACCGGCGCACGACCGCGGCGTGGCCGGCGCCCCACCCGATGGCGAGCCCGTTGCGGCGGTAGCGGGCCGTGTCGACCTGGGTCGCCAGCTCGATCAGGCGGGTCACCGGCAGGTCGGCGGGGACGAGGTCGACGACGTCGAGGTCGTGCGCCACGGCGTGGCGGACGGCGTCGGTCACGGTGTCGTCGTCGAGGACGACCCCGGCGGCGGTCACCCTCACGAACTCGTCCTCGCCCGGCTCCCCGGCCTGGCCGCGCTCGCGGCGCGGCCTCGGCGACGTGCCCGCGGAACCGGGAGACAGGTCGCGGATGTCGCCGCCGGCCCGCCCACCGACGCTCGAGGGCCCGTCGCCGAGCACCGCGAGCCGAGCGACCCGTGCGCGCAGGCGCACCGCGTTCCCGACGATGCCGGCGGCAGCGAGCCCGACGACGCCGGCCCGCAGACGCCGCCCGCCCCGCTCGGGCGAGACATGCGACCCCGCCGCGGCGAGACCCGACGACCGGGCGAGGCCCCGGCCACGCGGCGGCGGGCGGCGTCGCGGGTGCAGAGGCCGTGCCATCGTCACCCCTTGCGGGCCAGCACCCGGTAGGCGTTGGACATCTCGGGCCGGCGGCGGACGACGGGGAGGAGCGCCTGGTCGGCCGCGACCGCCACCCCGGCGAGCGGCAGCAGGGCCGCGTACACGGACGCTCGGACGAACCGGCGCGCCGCGGTCGGGCGGGGTCCCCACGGGGCCGGCGCGGCAGGCGCCAGCCGGTTGGCGAGCAGCATGACCGCGTAACCGAGGTCGACCGGCTGGTGGACGCTCCCCCGCTCGACCGCCAGCACCCGGAAGCCCCGCCGCTCGAGCGCGGCCACCAGGTTCGCTGCGGGCACGAAGTGCTGGTGCTGGGGCTGGAGCCACGGCCCCCACAGCCACCCGAGCCGGCGGGCCAGGGTGCTCTCGGGCGCCGGCACCTCGACCAGCAGGTGCCCGCCTTCTTCGAGGACCGTGGCCGCGGCGTCGAGCTCGGCGCCGGGGTCGCGGGTGTGCTCGAGGTAGTGGTGCATGCTGACGACGTCGTAACGGCCGGTCAGCTCGTCGGCGAGGTCGGGGAACAGGCCGTGGAACCCCCGCTCGACCCAACCCCGCCGCTCGGCCTCGACGACGTTGGGGGTGAGGTCGAGGCCGTCGAAGCGGGTGTCGGGCCACATCTCCTGGGCGGCGAGGCAGAAGTAGCCGTGCCCGGTGCCGACGTCGAGCCACCGCTTCGGCTCGGCGACGCCGCGCAGCATGCCCGCCCGCCCTCGGTACGAGGCTCCCGCCAGGGTGAACATCGTCTCGGTGTGTTCGAGCGCCAACCCGTCGTAGAAGTCCCGGTAGTAGTGGTCGAGACCGGCGAGCGAGAGCCGGGGGTTCTGGAACACGTGGGCGCAGGCCCGGCACCGGTCGAGGTGGAAGGTGCCGGCCTTGCCCTGGAACAGGTCGCCCACGGTGACCTGCCGGGCCAGGTCACCGGCCCCGCACCACGGGCACGTGGCCCGACGCGGCTCGAGCAACGCGCTCCCCCGGCTGTCGTCTGCGTAGGTGCGGCGCCGGGCCCGCTCGTCGGCCGCGGCGCGCTCGGCGACGGCGACCGCGCCGGCAGGCGGCGGCATCGCCAGCGGGACGACCGCGTCGGCCAGAGCGCGGAACGGGCGCTGCAGCAGGCCGCCGGCCCCGAGGTTGCGGGGCCGGACCGGGCCGCCACGGGCCACGAGCGCCGGCTGGGCCAGGTAGGCGCCGAGCGCCGCCCCTCCCGCCACGGGATGGACGAGGGGCGCCAGCAGGGCGAGGAGGGCGCCGGCCGCGGGCAGCGGTGCCAGCGCGGGCGCCGCGGCTCCCGCGAGCGCCCGCAGGTGCGGCAGTCGCCAGCCGGCGTCGACGGGGACGGCCCGCAAGCGGGGCGCCACGGCCAGGTCGGTGGACGTGGGCGCGTAGCGCTTCAACCGGCGGGACAGCTCGAGGTACGCCACCGGGTCGAGCTGGCGCCATCCGCCCGACGGCGACGGGTGCGCGGCCGCCACCCGGGCGAGCAGCGCGGCACGCACGACGCTGGCGTGTCCTGCTCCCCGCCCGACGGCGAGGCGATCCCGCCGGTAGCGCCGCGGCTCGATCTGCAGGAGCAGTGGCTGCAGGGCCCCGGACGGCAGGTCGCCGGGGACGAGGTCGACGACGTCGAGATCGTGGACGAGGGCATGTCCCACGGCGTCGGCCTGGGTGCCGGCGTCGACCGACACGCCGGCGGCGGTGACCAGAGTGAAGCTGCCGGCCGGGTCGAGCGCCTCGGCGGACCGGTCGACCTCGCCGAGGACGGCCAGGCGCCGCGCTCGCCGGTTCAGCACGATGCCGGTGGCACCGACGGCGACGGCCCCGGCCACGACCGCCCCCCGAGCGAGCGGCGACTGACGGATGCGCTGGACCCCGGACCCCGGCACGTTGCTCCCCCCGGCCCGGTCGCAGTCGCCGTCCGGGACCGGGCGGAGAGTGTAGCCAACCGTCAACAAGCGGCGCCGATCAGGCCCGATCCGACGTCACAATAGCGTTCGGGCGAGCATGCGGTCACCGACCGGCGCGGCGACGGTGCACGCCGGTCCTCGTGCCCTACTGCTGGTAGCGCTCGACGATCTCGGGCGGCCGCACGGCGGCGTCGTCGGGGTTGTCGCCCGTCTCGCGGCGGGCCCGGCGCTGCCGGAGGAGGTCCCAACACTGGTCGAGCGCCACCTCGATCTCGCGCAGCCGGTCGTCGGCCGCATCGTCGGGGCCGGACGCGGCCTGTGAGCGCTCCAGTTGGTGCTCCTCGTCGACCAGCGCACCGATGCGCCGGATCACCTCGACGTCGTCCATGGTCACTCCTCGCCTCGACGTTTCGCCCGGCATCCTGCCATCCGGTGGCGTCAGACCCAACCACCCCGCGCCAGGGGCGACGACGAGCGTCAGCAGGTGGCGCCCTCGGGCGCCTCGCCGATGACGAACGGGCTCGGGGGCGCCGGCGTGGTCGGGGGCGGGGCCGCCGGCGTCTCGGCCGGTGCCGCGGGCGCCTCGCCGCCCGCGGCGGGCTCGGCCGGCGCTGCGCCGGGAGCGGCCGGCATCGCCTCGATCGGCGTGGCGTCCTCGTGGACCGTCGAGAAGTCGAGGCCCGCGATCAACCGCACGCTCCCCGCCTCGAGGTCGGGGTTCTCGGCCGTCGGGATGGCGGCCGCGCTGGTGATGTGGCGGGCCAGCCGCTGCGCGTACGCCTGCTGGCCGGGCGCGTACTCGATCGTCGTCTGCGGGTAGAACGTCTCGGCGTCGTCGGGCGTCAGCATCTGGAAGCCCACGTGCTGCAGGGCTCCGCTGATGTCGGTGGCGAGGCCCTCGCGCTGCTGCGCCGGATCGGCGACCGTGCCGTTCAGCACCTTGACGGTGACGAGCCCCGGCCGGATCTCGCCCGGCGCCAGACCCCGGAACACGTTGAGCATCGGCTCGGCGCCGGCCTCGTCGAGCAGCAGGCGGTTGGGGTCGGGCGGGTACTCGGTCACCGGGAGCGGGTAGGCCTCGAGCTTCGAGGCGTCGAAGCCCTTGAAGTGGTCGGCCAGGTCGAGGATGTCGCCGATGCCCAGGTTGGGGTCGAGCGTCACGTTGCTGACCCCGATGTCGACGAGCTCGCGGAGCCGCAGCGGATTCGACTTCACCTCGCTGAGCGCATCGGTCATGGCCCGCTGGATGAAGATCTGCTGGCGCTTGACGCGATTCTCGTCGGACAGCGGGTCGCGATCCCAGTCGTCCTCGGCGACCATCACCTCCATCTTGCGGCTGCGCACGAAGGCCAGGCCCTGCTCGCCGTCGAGGGTCACGCAACCGAGCTGGTCGTTGTAGAAGCCCGACGCCGTGTCTCGGGCGGCGCTCGGCATCCACACCGGCACGCCGCCGATGGACTCGACGACCTGGCGGAAGCTGTCGAAGTTCACCTGCACGTAGTGGTTGATCGTGATGTCGAAGTTCTGCTTCAGGGTGTCGATGAGGTTCTGCTCGCCGCCGGTGTCACGGGAGAACGCCGAGTTGATCATCCCGGTTTCGCCGGAGTCGGCGATCGTGACCATGAGGTCGCGGGGAAACGACGTGAGCGCGAGCCGATCCGAGGCGGGGTCGACGCGCACGACCATGATCGTGTCGGTGTTCCTGCTCCCCTGCCCTTCGCGGGTGTCGACCGCGACGATCAGGTAGTTCTGCGGCTCGCCCGCGGCGGCAGGGGCGATGTCGAGGCCGCCGACCCGATCGATGCTCTCGTACTTGACCAGGAAGTAGGCACCCACCGAGCCGCCGAGCAGGCAGAGCACGACGATGACGACGCCGACGGTGAGCACGAGGCGCTGCGGCAACGAGCGCTTGCGCTTGCCGCCGGGCTCGTCGTCGATGTCGTCGCGACGGGCGTGGCGCGGCCCGCCGCCCCGTCCCCCGGACGGGTCGCCGATCACGACCCGGCGCGGATCGCGCCCGTTCGCCGGATCGTCGGGCCAGCCGCCGCCCGCAGCGGTCCTGTCGGACCACGGGTCACGCGGCCGCTCGGCGACACGGGCCCCGGCGGCGGCTCGCTGGCCGTCGACCGCTCGGCCGGGGGCCGTCCACGACCTCGGCTCGCCGCCAGCCGCAGGCGGCCGCCCACCTCCGCGGTCTGCCCCGTTGCCCGACCACGTCGGGCCGGGACCCCCGTTGCCGTTGCCATGGCCGTTCCCCGCACCGTGCCCGGACCACGACGACCTGTCGGGACGCTCGGCGCCGTTCCCGCCATAGGACCCGGAGCGGCCGCCGCCGTCTGGCGCAGGTCGGCCGGCGCCCCCACGATCGGGGCGACCACGGCCCGCGGCCCGCGGCGGCGGGCCGAGCGGCCCGGGGTCGCGTCGTCCCTGGTCGCCCCCCCGCACGGGCCGGGCCGGGGCGTCGCGCCACCACGCATCGTCGTCGGCGCGCGGGCGCGATCGTCGCGACGGATCGCCGCTCGAGTCCCAGGAGTCGCGCGCCATTCGGGTAGACGCTACTGGCTGGCCGGGGGCCGGGCGATGTCGCGCGACCCGCCCGATCGGCTCCGGGGCCGGCACGGGGCGCGAGATCGCCCAGCGTCGACCCCGACGAACGCCCGGTCCGCCGCCGTCAGCACGCTCCGTCGGGAACGGCGCCGACGAGGGCGGGCGAGGTGGTCGTCGGCGTGTCCGGGACCGTGGTCGATCCGCCGCCGCCCCCGGCCTCGCCGCCACCATCGGCGCCGCCCTCGTCCCCGGACCCTGCCGCCGGCGCGGCGCCGCCGGGAGGCGGGGGAAGCTGGTCGAGCGGCGTCGGCTCCTCGTGGACGGTGGTGAACCCCGCCCCCGCCACGACGGTCACCTCTCCCGGAGCGAGCGAGCGGTCCTCCTGGAGCACCACACCACCGGTGACGTGGCGGGCGACGCGCTGCCCCGCAGCCAGCCCCCCACTCGGGTACAGCACGGTCGTGTCCTCGTGGAACCCGTCGGCGTCCGCCGGCGTACCCGTGGCGAATCCGAGGGTCTCGAACGCGGCCGTCACGTCGCCGGCCAGGCCCTCGCGCCGCCGGGCCGGATCGGCCGAGGTGCCGTTCAGCACCGACACCTCGATGTTCGCCGGGCTCACCTCACCCGGGTCGAGGCCGCGAAAGATGTTGAGGATCGGTTCGGCCGCCTGCTCGTCGACGATCACCGTCGCGTCCTCGTCGCCCGGCCGGGGGAGCACCGGGAGCGACATGGTGTGGAACGAGTCGGAGCCGAGACCGCGGAACCGGTCGGCCAGCGCCCGGACGTCGCCGAGCGTCAGGTCCGAGTCGATGCTGACGTTCGCCGTGCCGATGTCCACCAGCTCGCGCAGCCGCAGCGGGTTGTCGGCCTCGCGCACGACCTGGTCCAGCGCCTCGGCCATGAGGGTCTGCTGGCGCACGATGCGGCTGAGGTCGGACTGCGGGTCGCGCACCCAACCGTCCTCGGTGTGGTACTCGGCCTTGCGCGAGCGGGCGTAGGCGAGCGCCATCTCGCCGTCGAGTGTCACGCAGCCCAGCTGGTCGATGTACAGCCCGGCGGCGCGGTCCCGCAGGCCGCGGTCGAAGTAGAGCGTCACGCCGCCGATGGCGTCGACGAGCCGCCGGAAGCCGCCGAAGTCGACCTCGACCCAGTGGTTCACCGCGATGCCGAAGTCCTCGCGGATCGTGTCGACGAGCACCTGCTGCTCGCCGGGGGCGTTGTAGGCCGAGTTGATGCGATCCGACTCGCCCGTGCCGGCGATCGGCACCCACAGGTCGCGGGGGAACGAGAGGACGTTCACCTCCTCGGTCTGGGGGTCGAGGCGCATCACCATGATCGTGTCGGTGCGCTTGCCCTGGACCGCCGCCTCCTCGCCCGCGCCCTCGCCCTCGCGGCTGTCGCTGCCGACCAGCAGGAAGTTCACCGGCTCTCCCGCGGCAGCGTCGTCGGTGTCGACGCCGACCCGGTCGACGCTGCGCCACTCGTACCAGCCGTAGGCCACGACCGCCGACGCCAGGAGGCTGACGGACGACAACGCCGCGCCCGCGCCGATGACGCCGCGCTGGCGCCAGGTCCGCCGCGGGCGACGCGCGCGCTGCGCCGTGGCCGGCGCGACGGCGCAGTCGAGGGATCCCAGGGCGACGCCATGCCCGCGGGAGGGTACCCAGCGTGTGGCGGGCCGGCGCGTCAGGCCCGCTCTGATGGAGCGATCACACCACTCGGCCAGTAGTTTCCGCTCATGGCCGTGACCGACACCGCAGCCACCGACACCGCCACGAGCGAGACTGGCCCGCCCGCCGCCAAGCCCGCGCGCTGGACGGCGCAGTGGAAGGAGCTGTACTCCGAGGTCATCCAGTCGGGCCTCTGCACCGGCTGCGCGGGGTGCGTGATCTCCTGCCCGCACGACGTGATCGGCTACACGCACGAGCCCGGCGCGTACAAGCCGTTCCACCTCGAGGACGAGCTCGGACCCGACAACTGCACCCACGGCGAGAAGGGCTGCACCACCTGCACGCGGGCCTGCCCACGCTTCCGGGCGTGGGAGCCCCAGGCCGACGAGCACCTCTTCGCCCGCACCCGCCAGCCCGACGAGGTTGCCGGCGTCTACCAGGACATCCTGCTCACCCGGGCCAGCGACGACATGGTCCACCGCATGGGCCAGGACGGCGGTCTCGTGTCCGCCCTGCTCATCTGGGCGATGGAGAACGACTACATCGATGCCGCGCTGACCTCGTTCCTCGAGGGCGACGGCACCTCGTGGAAGGCGAAGCCCGGCGTCGCGGCCACCAAGGAGCAGGTCCTCGAGTCGGCCGGCAGCCGTTACACGTACTCGGCCAACACGCTGGCGCTGCCCGACGCCGTCGAGGCGGGGTACCGCCGGCTCGCGCTGGTGGGCATGTCGTGCCAGTCGTCGGTGCCGCCCATCATGTGGAGCCGCAAGGCCGGCAAGGTGTCGAAGCCGATCCTGTTCAACATCGGCCTGCTCTGCTCGAAGACGTTCGACGACTCGATCTTCACCGAGCTGTTCGAGACGAAGTACGGCCTGCCGATCGAGAACATCCTCAAGATGAACATCAAGGGCGTGTTCCAGATCTGGATGCGGGACGGCGGCTACCACGAGATCCCGCTCAAGGAGTGCCACGCCTGGACGCGCGAGGGCTGCACCTACTGCCCCGACTTCGCGGCCGAGCACGCCGACATCTCGACGGGCGGCATCGGCAAGGACAACGACTGGACGCTGACGATCGTCCGCACCGACCTGGGGCGAGAGATCATCAGCCGCATGATCGACGACGGCTCGATCATCGCCCGCCCGGGCGACGAGGACCCCGGCGCCATCGCGCTCATGAACAAGCTGGCGGCCAAGAGCCGGGAACGCTGGCCCGAGTTCGCGGTCGACGACCCCCGGGTGCCGGCTTAGGCGGCGTCGCGAGCGCGGGTCATCGTCGGCGAGGCGCGCCCCACCTCAGGTGGCCGTCGCCCCGCTGGAGTCCCTGCAGTTGGTCATGATCGTCGTCAGCTCGGGGAACTCTGCGGCCAACCGCTCGCGGTCGGACGTCAGCGTCGGGTCCTCGATGAGCCGCGCCTCCATCGCCGCGAAGTCCTCGAACGGGATCTGCTCGACGATCGCCTCCCAGGCGCACTGGCAGGCCGGATCGTCGCCTCCGGTCTCGGAGCAGTTGCCGACGAACGCCGCCTCGACCTCGTCGGTGTACCCGCTGGGGACGGCGTCGCCGCTGCCGGCCGCGGTCTCGGTCGACGCGCCTCCGGAGCCGCCCCCCGACTCGTCCCCGCCGCCCGACATGGCGACGAGGATGACGACGACCGCCAGGAGGGCGACCACGCCGAGGACGATCCACACGACCCTGTTGTCGGCGAGCGACCCCTGGCCCGACGGTGCGGCCGGGAAGTTGCCCGACGAGTGGCCGCCGGTGGGCGTCCCACCCGCCCGGGGCGTGCCGGCGAACGGGGTGGGCGGGGGCCCGCCCGACTGGCGGTGGACGCCGGGGCCCGGCTGAGCCGCGTAGGCGCCGGTCGTGCGACCGGACGGGGTGACCGCGGGACGCTCGCCCGAAGGCACCGTCCCCGGTCGCGGCCCCGGCGGGGCCGGAGCCGACGCTGCGGAGCCGGGCCGTGGTGCGGCACCGCCCGCGGGAGGTGCGAGCGGAGCGGGCGACGGCGCGCCGGGCGCCGAGGCGCCGGTCGGAGGCGCCGGTCGGCGCACGGGAGCCTGGGCGGCGCCAGGGCCGCCGGGGCCGAGCGGGGCCGAGGCGCCGGGACCAGGCCCGCTGTGAGCGCGGGGGGAGGCGCCGGGACGGGGGGAGCCGGGGCCGCCGGCACCGACACCGGGTCCGACCGGGCCACCTGGGCCGTTGGTGCCCACCGGGCCGCCCGCCGCGGGGCCGCCGGGGCTGGGCGGCGCAGCAGGCGTGCCGGCGAGCCCGGCCGCGGCTGCGGTCGCCGCGGCGGCCGGGGCTGCGGGGACCGGCCCGGTGCGCGGGGCGCGCCGGCGGGCGGGCCGGGACGGACGGGCTGCTGGCCGGACGTCGGAGCGGCGGGCGGCGGCGCAGGGCGCGCCGCACCCGCAGGCGGAGCAGGGCGGGCGGCACCCGGCGGGGGCGCCGGTCGGGTCGCACCGGGGGGCGGCGCGGGACGAGCCCCCGGAGGCGGGGCGGGCCGGGCGGCCCGCCGCACGGCGTCGGGCGACTGCGTGGGCGGCGGCGGCCGGTTGTCGGCCAGCACCGTGGTGACCGACTCGGGCGTCGCCGACCCCCGGTGCGCCGCCACCGCGATGGCGGCGCCGAAGGCGATGGCGTCCTTCGGGTGGGCGTCGATGGCGATGGGGCGACCCAGCTCGGCGCCGACCATCTGGGCGACCAGCGGAATGCGCGACGAGCCCCCGACCAGCAGGACCGCGCTGATCTCGTCGTTGGACACCCGGGCCGAGCGGATGGCCCGGCGGAGCGCCACGATGGTCTCGGAGATGGCGGGACGGATCATCGCCTCGAACTCGGCGCGGGTCAGGCGGACCTCGGTCTGCAACCCGGGCAGCAGCACCGGGATCGACACGTCGGTGTCGCTCGACAGCGCCTCCTTGGCGTCGATGCACTCCTGCCGCAGGCGCGCCACCGCAGCCTGCGCCGCGGGCTCCTCGGGGTCGAGCCGGTCGAGCCCGTCCTGCACGGCCTGGCGCACGTGGGCGTACACGGCCTCGTCGAAGTCGATGCCGCCGAGGCGCTCCATGCCCTCGGGGGTGCCGATGATCTCGAACCCCTCCTGACGGCGGCGCACCATGGCGGCGTCGAACGTGCCGCCCCCCAGGTCGTACACGGCGACCACCGAGCCGGGCTCGAGCCGGCGCTGCGAGGCGTAGAACGTGGCCGCGGCGACCGGTTCGGCCAGCATGAGCGCCGCATCGAGGTCGACCTGGCGGACCGCCTGGGTGAAGAGGTCGAGCTTGTACGGCCCCCAGTTGGCGGGGTGCGTGAGCGCGATGGCGCGCGGCGGCTCGCCCTGCTGCTCCTGCACCCGGTCGACCGACCAGCGCAGCAGGCGGGCCATCAGCATCTCGGCGGCGTACGGCGTTCCGCCGAGGATGATGGGCGTCGGGTCGCCCACGCGGCGCTTGAACTCGCGGGCCACCCGGCCGGGGTCGCTCGTGGCCCGCCGGGTGGCCGCCTCGCCGACCAGGATCTCGCCGTCGTCGCGCAGGTAGACGACCGACGGCACCGAGGCGGTGCGGTTGCCGAGGGTGAGGGCCTCGACCACGCCCGACCGCTCGGCGGCCGCCGCCGTGTAGGTCGTGCCGAGATCGATCCCCAGGTGGTAAGGCATTTCTGCTCCCTCGGGCGCCGCCAGCGATCGCGCCCCGGTGGACTGACCCCCCGACGCAACCGCCGCCTCGAGGGGAGGACAGGACGCTGACGCTAGTCGGGTCCCGCCACCTGCCGGGACGCGCGCGCGGGCGCGCGAACGGCCGGGAGCCCGGACAGCGCGCGGGCCCGCAGGAGGACGGCGTCGAGCATCGGTTCGGTGAGTCGCCCGGTGAACGTGTTCTGCTGGCTGACGTGGTAGCTGCCGAGCACGGTGCGCCCGTCGGGCAGGCTCGCCTCGACGCCGTGGGCGAACGGCGGTCGCCGCGCCAGACCCAGCACCCCGCACAGGACCTGGTAGCCGAACTGGCCGAGGGCGACGAACACCCGGAGGTCGCCGAGCAGCGCCAGCTCGCGCTCGAGGAACGGGCGGCACCGGTCGCGCTCGGCCGGGGTGGGCTTGTTGGCCGGCGGCGCGCAGCGGACGGGAGCGGTGATCCACGCCCCGTCGAGCGCCAGCCCGTCGTCGCGAGCGACCGACGTCGGCTGGTTGGCGAACCCGGTCCGCCACAGCGCGGCGTAGAGGAAGTCGCCCGACCGGTCGCCGGTGAACATCCGCCCGGTGCGGTTGGCGCCGTGAGCGGCGGGCGCCAGGCCGACCAGGGCGACACGGGCGGCGGGGTCGCCGAAACCCGGGACCGGCCGCCCCCAGTAGCGCTCGTCGCGGAAGGCGGCGCGCTTGTCGAGCGCGACCTGCTCACGCCAGGCCACGAGCCGGGGACAGGCGCGGCACGCCGTGACCTCGTCCTCGAGCCGGGCAAGAGATTCCACGGCCTCCGACGATAGGTTGGATCGGCGATGCCGCCAGCCGACAGCCAGACCCAGGATTCGGCCGCGCGGGCGACCGCCGCCGACCCCCGGCCCGCGCCGCGCCGGGCCCGCGGCAAGCAGCCGGGGCCCACCGTCCTCGTCCTCGTCCGGCACGGCACGACCACCACGACCGGGCAGGAGCTGCCCGGCCGCGCCCCCGGCCTCCACCTGTCCGACCACGGCCGCGACCAGGCCGAACGCGTCGCCGCTCGCATCGCCACCCTCGCGGGCCTCGCTCCGTCCCCGGCCCCGTCGGGCAACGGCCACGACGCCGCCGGGGCCCACGCCGCCGCCCCGAAGGCGGCCCGGCCCCGACGCCGGAAGGGCTCGCCGGCACCCTCGGTCACTGCGGTGTACGCCTCGCCGCTGGAGCGGACGCGGGAGACCGCCGCCCCCATCGCCGCCGGCCTCGGCCTCGACGTGCAGATCGACGACGGGCTCGTCGAGCTCGACGTCGGCGACTGGACCGGCCTCGAGCTCAAGGCGGCCCGGAAGCGCAAGGAGTGGGCGACGATCCAGCGCTACCCCAGCGGGTTCACGTTCCCGGGTGGCGAGTCGTTCGTCGCCATGCAGGCCCGCATCGTCGGCACGCTCGCCCGGCTGCGGGCCGCCCACCCGGGGCAGACGGTGGTGGCGGTGTCGCACGCCGACCCCATCCGTGCCGCCGTCGCCCACGCCATGGGCACGCACCTCGACCTGTTCCAGCGGGTCGTCGTCTCCCCGTGCTCCATCACCACGATCGCCTACGGCGACGAGGGCCCGATGGTCCTCACGGTGAACGACACCTCGGCGTCGGGCGCACTGGTGCCGTCGTGACCATGGGTGAGTCGTTCGACTTCCCGCGCGCCGACATCTTCTGGCCGGGCGCCGACGGGCCGCCGGGCCAGCGCGTCTTCTTCCTCGCCGGCGGGGACGAGGGCGGTCTCGTCTACCTGCGGTGCGAGAAGCAGCAGGTCGCGGCCCTGGGCGAGTACCTGCTGGCGCTGCTCGAGGACCTGTCGCCCGAGGTCGAGCCCGCCGACGGCCCCGGCGCGGTGACACCGCTGCCGTTCGCCTGGGACGTGGGGTCGATCGGCGTCAAGTACGACGAGCCCGAGCGCCGCATCGTGGTGGTGCTGGAAGAGCTGGCCGACGAGGACGAGAAGCCGGCCACCGCCCGGTTCTGCTTCACGCTTCCGCAGGCCAAGGCGTTCGGGCGCTTCGCCCTCGACCTCGTGGCGCAGGGCCGCCCCGACTGCGGGTTCTGCGGCCTGCCGATGGATCCCGACGGCCACGCATGCCCGCGGATGAACTGACGCCACCCGCCGATCCGATGTCCCTCGACACGGCCGGCGTGCTCGACGTCCTGCGCACGGGCGAGGTCGAGGTCCTCGGCCGGATGCCGTGGAGCTCGAACGCCACCCTGCTCGTCGAGGTGACGCACGAGCTCGGCTGCCTGCGGGCCGTGTACAAGCCCGCGCCGGGGCGAGCGCCCGCTGTGGGACTTCCCGTCCGGGCTCGACCGCCGGGAGGTCGCCGCCTACGAGCTGTCGGCCTGGCTCGGCTGGGACCTCGTGCCCGAGACCGTGTTGCGCGAGGACGGCCTGCCCTTCGGCGTGGGGTCGTTGCAGCGGTTCGTGCCCTTCGACGTCGAGGCCCACTACTTCACGCTGCTCGAGGACCCGGGCAGGCACGCAGCCCTCCGCACGATCTGCTGCTTCGACCTGCTCGCCAACAGCGCCGACCGCAAGGGCGGGCACTGCCTGGCGGGCGACGACGGTCGGATCTGGGCGGTGGACAACGGGCTGTCGTTCCATTGGGAGCGCAAGCTGCGCACGGTCATCTGGGACTTCGGCGGCGAAACCGTGCCCGACGACCTGCTGGTCGGGGCGGTCCGGCTGGCCGACGAGGGTGGGCCGGACGCGCTCGCCGACCTGATCGACGGCGACGAGCGGTCCGCGCTCGTCGAGCGGGCGGCGGCGGTGGCGATCGACGGGACGTTCCCGGTCGACCGCACCGGGCGCTGCTATCCCTGGCCGCTCGTCTGATCGGGCGCCGGAACCCCGTCGCCGTCGGCCGGGTCCGTGACGTCGACCGCGGCGTCGCTCTCGGTCAGGTCGACGCCCACCTCTCCCCGCGGTGTCGGGCCGGTCGACCACGTCGACGACCGTGCCGCCCGACCCGTTCCCCTGCGGCTCGTCGACCGTGCCGGCCGTCCCGTTCCCCCGCTCGTCGACGGAGGCGGGTGCCGGGCCGCTCCCCCGCGACTCGTCGACCGCTCCCGGCGTCGAGGCGTCCCCGTGCGGTTCGCCCGCACCCGCCGACCCGGTGTCGGCGGTGTCGTCGCCTGCCGCGTCGTCGATCACCGGCGCCGCGGACGGGACCGGGCCTCGACGCCGTCGCCCGCGACCGATCGACGTCGGGCGCGGCGTCGCCGACGGTCGTGGCGGACCCGCCTCCCGTGGCGTCAGACGGGGCCGGACCGAGGGCCATGCGACCCCGGTACGCCGCGATCTCTTCCGCGTAGCGGTCGTCGAGGTAGGCGAACTCGTCGGGAGGCCGCCGCCCGAGCCACTCTGAGAACTGGCTCGCGGTCAGCGGGGGGCACACGACGAAGCCCTGGGCCAGATCGCACCCGAGCTTGGCCAGCAGGTCCCACCCCTCCCGCGACTCGACGCCCTCGGCCACCGTCACCAGCCCGAGGTCACGCCCGAGGGCCAGCACCGAGCGGGCGATCGCCCGGTCGCTCTCGTCCACCGCCATGCGGGCGATGAACGACTTGTCGATCTTGATCTCGCCGATCGGCAACCGGCGCAGGTGGGCGAGCGACGAGTAGCCCGTGCCGAAGTCGTCGCAGGACAGGTGTACGCCGAGCTCGTGCAGTCCGGACAGCACGTCGACCGACCGCTGGGACTCGCTCATCACCATGCTCTCGGTCAGCTCGAGCGTCAGGGTCGACGAAGGCACCCCCGCCTCGTCGATGGCGGCGGCCACGTCGTCGACGAGGTGCAGGTCGAGCAGGTTGCGCGCCGAGAGGTTCACCGCCACCGACAGGTCGAGGCCGAGGTCGCGCCACCCACGGCACTCGGCGAGCGCCTTGCGCATCACGATCATGGTCAGCGTCCGGATGTCGCCGGTGTGCTCGGCGATGGCGATGAACTCGTCGGGCCGCACGCGGCCGAGACGGTGGTGGTTCCAGCGCACGAGGGCCTCGGCCCCCCGCACGATGCCGGTGGCCAGCTCGACCTTGGGCTGGAAGCACACGTCGAGCCCGTCGGTCTCGAGCGCCTCCCGCAGGTCGGCGGCCAGCGCCAGGCGGCGCGGGGTCGCCGGGTCGTGGGTGGGGTCGTACAGCTCCCAGCCGCTGCGGTGACGAGCGGCCGCATCGGCGGCGATGTGCGCCCGCTGGATGAGCGACGGCACGTCGATCGCCTGCTCGGGGTACACGGCGATGCCCACGTTGACGCTGAGCGCCAGCAGCACACCCTCGGTCTGGAACGGCGGGTCGAAGCCGGCGATGAGCAGGCGCGCTGCGCCGATGACCGCTTCGGAGTCGGTCGACGTCGGGCAGCACGATGGCGAACTGCTCGCCGCTGAGGCGGGCCAGGGTGGCCGACTCGGGCAGCAGGCCACGGATGCGCCCGCAGGCCTGGATCAACAGGCCGTCGGCGCTGTTGTGGCCGAACGCGTCGACCACCTGGCTGAACGAGTCGACGTCGACGACCAGCAGCCCGACCCGACCCCGGGTGGTGTAGGCGGCGTCGAGGGCGTTGCCGACCAGGTCCTCGAGCCGCCCCCGGTTGGGCAGCCCGGTCAGCGGATCGTGGGTGGCCTGGTGCGCCCGGTCGGCGGCCTCGCGTGCGAGCCGGTGGAAGAGGATGCCGTTCTCGACCGCGATCGACGCCTGGGCGGCGAGCGAGCCGAGCAACCCGGCGTCGGCGTTGCCGAACGACGCCACGGCCTTGCGGCGGGACTGGGTGACGACCAGCGCACCGACCAGCGTGCGATCGGTCGAGGTGAGCGGGGCGGCCATGGCGTGGCCGTTGGTCAGCTCGCGCAGCCAGCCCGGGGACCCCTCGTCGATCGTGACCCGGCAGGGCTCGGCCTTGGGCATGAGCGCCCGCAGGTCGCTCAGGTGCTGCGAGGGCGACACGTCGGAGAGCTCGCGGCCCGCGTCGCCCAGCCGGACCCTCCGGGCCGGCTCGCCCTCCCGTGTGGGGCGGAGCAGCAGCACGGCATCGTCGGCCCGCAGCAGCTTGCCGCGCCGCGGCCAGCACCGACGACGTGATCTCGGACAGCTCGGTCGAGCGCACCACCGAGGACACGAACTCGTAGTGCGTCTCGAGGCCCTTGTAGCGGTGGAGCAGGCCCCGGTAGGCCCGGTTGCAGACGATGCACGCCAGCACGATGGCGGTCAGCACCAGCAGGACGTTGGGGTGGTTCCACAGCGCGGCGGCGAGGCCGACGCCGATGGCGGCGTTCAGCAGGGCGGCGACGGCGCCGTTGCGCACGATCACCGAGGTGGTGTGCCCGTCGGGGACCTTGCCGTGCACGAACCCGACGCAGATCGTGAGGGCGACGGCGGCGAGGGCGAACGAGCCGAGCAACGCCACCAGCAGGGCGAACGCGCCCTGCACGCCGACGACGTCCGCGTTCCCGATGACGACGCGGAACAGCAGGATGGGGATGACGACCTGCAGGCCGTGCACGGCCAGCTCGTACACCACCTCTTGCACCTTGCGCTGGCGGGACACGACCACCGCGGCCACCAGGGCGACGGCGACGCCGCCCAGCCGGGCGACGACCAGCGTGCCCGGCGCGACGTAGGCCAGCCCGACCGCCAGCGGGACGAGGGCGAGGGTGAAGCCGTAGGACTCGCCGTGGATGCGTTCGACGCGCAGGGCGATGAACTCGCACCCGAAGAAGGCGACCGCCAGCAACGCCGTGGGGACGTCGGGGCCGGTGGCGTAGGCGGTCTCGTCGCGGAGGAAGAGCGCGTAGAGGCCGGCGGCCACGGCGGCGTGGAACACACCAGCCAGCAGGACGCTCGTCTCGACACTGCGCGTACGACGTTGCGACATCGCCCCGTCACCTCCCTCCCCGTGAGAAGGTCGCCGGAGCACCGTGCCGCACGGGCAGCAGGCGGTCAAGACGATGCGTGCGCTTTTTCCCAGGTCGTGCCCAGCGTCGTCCCATTCCGGCACGCTGCGCGGTGAGTTGCTCACGCTGGGGCGAGTCGTCCCGGTCGCGCGGCCGCGTCGTGAACCCCGCCGGCGGCGACGGCGACGATCGTGGCCGATTCCGGTGTCCACGGGGTACGCAGTGGGCGTGCGATGGAAACGGACCGACAGCGAGCACTACCAGCGGCGGGGCGGGATGGGCGGCCTGGGCGTCCCCGCGGTCGCCGGTGGCGGCGTCCTCGGGCTCCTCGTCCTGCTCGCCACCGTGCTGCTCGGAGGGGGCGGGACCGGTGGCCTGAGCGGGTTCGGCGAGGTCCTGGGCGAGGAGCCGAGCGGCCCGGCCACCGAGGACGAGCAGTTCGTCCAGTTCCTCGCCGAGGACACCCAGGCGGTGTGGGCCGACATCTTCGCCGAGGAGGGGCGGCAGTACAGCTACGCCACCGTCAACACCTTCGCCGGTCAGGTGCAGACCGGGTGCGGGGCCGCCACGTCGGCCGTCGGGCCCTTCTACTGCCCGGCCGACAGCCAGGTGTACCTCGACCTCGGGTTCTTCGACGAGCTCGCGTCGCGCTTCGACGCTCCCGGGGACTTCGCCCAGGCGTACGTCGTCGCCCACGAGATCGGGCACCACGTGCAGAACCTGGTGGGCACGAGCACGGCGGTGCGCCAGCGCGAGCAGGCTGCCGGCTCGCAGGAGGAGGCCAACCGGTGGTCGGTGCGCCTCGAGCTGCAGGCCGACTGCTACGCCGGCGTGTGGGCGAACTCGGTCTACGTCCGAGGTCAGGAGGACCCGACGGGCGACGTCGGCCTCGACGACGGCGACATCGAGGAGGGCCTGGCCGCGGCGGAGGCGGTGGGCGACGACCGCATCCAGTCCCAGTCCGGCATGTCGGTGAACCCCGAGTCGTGGACGCACGGCTCGTCGGCCCAGCGCCACGAGTGGTTCGACCGCGGCTTCCGGTCGGGCGACTGGGACGACTGCGACACCTTCTCCTGAGCGGAACGCGTCGGTGCCGGGCCCGAGGGCCCGGCACCGTCGTGAACGTGGTCGCCGCACCCGCGGCACGCCCGCTCAGCGCGACTGCAGCGCCTCGAGGAGCTTGGGCAGCACCTTGTGGACGTCGCCGACGATGCCGAGGTCGGCGACCGAGAAGATCGGGGCCTCGGCGTCCTTGTTGATGGCGATGATGTTCTTGGCGCCCTTCATGCCGACGAGGTGCTGGGTCGCACCCGAGATCCCGGCGGCGATGTAGACGGTCGGCTTCACGACCTTGCCGGTCTGGCCGACCTGGTAGCTGTAGGGCACCCAGCCGGCGTCGACGATCGCACGCGAGGCGCCGGGGGCACCCTTGAGCGCCTTGGCGAGGTCTTCGATCACCTGGTACTTCTCGGCGTCGCCCAGGCCACGGCCGCCCGAGACGACCACGGCGGCCTCGTCGAGCTTGGGGCCGGTGGTCTCCTCGACGTGCCGGTTGACGACCTTGGCCGAGCCGTAGTCGGGCACGTCGATGGTGACGACCTCGGCCGCACCGCCCCCCGACTCCTCGGCCGCGAACGACTTCGGGCGGATGAGGGCGATGTTGGGGCCGGCGGTCGTGAACTTGGTGCGCACCAGCTTGGTGCCGCCGAACACCGGCTCGGTGAGCACGACGGCGTCGCCGTCGACCGCGATGTCGGTGTTGTTGGTGATGACCGGCTTGTCGAGCGCCACCGAGAGGCGGGCGGCGACGTCGCGGCCCTCGTAGGTGGTGCCGAAGAGGATGAGGTCGGGCGCGTCGCCGCCCTCGATCAGCTTGGCGATCGCCGACGCGACCGGGACGGCCGGGGTGTGCCCCTGCAGGTCACCGGTGGCGTACACCTTCGTGGCGCCGTGGGCGCCCAGGGCCTCGGCGACGGCGTCGGCGTCACCGTCGCCGTAGACGGCCTCGACGGTGCCGGCGAGCTCGCGCGCCTTGGTCAGCATCTCGAGCGTGATGGGAGCGACCTTGCCGTCGGCGGCTTCGGCGTAGACCCAGATGCGGTTCAGAGCCATGTCTGTGCGTTCTCCTGTGCGTCCGGGTGGCTGCGAGTACCGATTCCGCCGGTGCTCTCAGTGCCCGATGGTGGACGTCAGATGACCTTGAGGTTCTCGAGGTAGGCGACGATCTTGGCGAAGCCCTCGCCGTCGTCCTCGACGATCTCGCCGGCCTCGCGGGCGGGCGCATCGTCGACGGCCACCGTCTCCTGGCCGGCACCGGCCGACCCGACCGTGGCGGCGTCGATGCCGAGGTCGGCCAGGGTGAGCTGGTCGACCGGCTTCGACTTGGCGGCCATGATCCCCTTGAAGCTGGGGTAGCGGGGCTCGACCACGCCGGCGGTCACCGACACGAGGGCGGGCAGCGTGGCCTCGACCTCGTCGTAGCCGAGCTCGGTCTGGCGCTGGACCTTGACGGCCTCGCCGTCGATCTCGACGTGCTTGGCGAACGTGACCGACGTGAGCCCGAGCAACGCCGCGACCTGCTCGGGCACGGTGCCGGTGTAGCCGTCGCTCGACTCGGTGGCCGCGAGGACCAGGTCGGCGTCAGCCCGCTTGATGGCCGCGGCCAGCACCTTGGCGGTGTCGAGCGCGCCGGCACCCGAGAGGGCGTCGTCGGAGACCAGGATCGCCTTGGCGGCGCCCATGGCCAGCGCGGTGCGCAGGCCGGAGGTCTCGTTGTTGGGGGCCATCGAGACGAGGGTGACCTCGCCGCCACCCGCCGCGTCGGCAAGCTGGAGAGCCATCTCGACGCCGTAGCTGTCGGACTCGTCGAGGATCAGCTTGCCGCTGCGATCGAGGGTGTTGTCGGCCTCGAGCTTCCCCGGCTCGGCAGGGTCGGGGATCTGCTTCACGCATACGACCACGTTCATGCGGGCCATGCTGCCCGTCCTCCGAGGAGGGGTCCAAATCGCGCACGACGTGATCAGACCCCAAGTGACCGCGCGGTAACCGACCGACGCCGCGGGCCGGCGGTGCCGCGGGAGCCATCGCCGCGCCTGTAGTGCGACAGTGCCCGAAGCTTCAGCTTTACGAAAGGAAGCGGGTGTAGACACGTCGCCGCGGGCGGTGCAGTGCCACCCCGGACTCCGTGGTCGCCTGGTCGAGGAGAAGCGACCGGCGGGATCCGACACTCGAGAGGTGGGGCAGGCGGATGGGCGACGAGCTCCCGGCGGTGCGACGTGTCACCACGGGCGAGTCGATGTCCCCGGTCTCCCTGATGGAGGCCGGATCGTGAGCAGCACGACCAGCCTCCGCTCGGACACCCCGTCGTCACCCACGAACGACCCGCCCTCGTTGGCGGGTCGTCTTCGTCCTGCCACCCGGCGCCGGCAGCGGTCCTCGACCGTGCGTCGCCCGGTGGCGCGGTTCACGACGGCGTGTCGCCGTCGCCCCTCGACAGGGAGAGGGGGTGTGAGACATCAGCCGCAGGGCTGCCGTCCGGAGGGCTGGGTGGGCGGTGGCCGTGGTCGGCTCGGACATCTGAGGCGTCGTCGCTGACGGCGCATGTGGTTCCGGTGGGCACCGGTCGGAAGCCGGTCGCACGCCGTTCTCGATTGGAGACAGGTCCATGACCAGAGCTGTACGCAACCGAATCCCCAGGGGGCGGCGCCGGACCGTCGGCATCGCCGTCATGGCGGCCGTCGCGATCGTCGCCGGAACGCTCGCCTCGCTGACACCGGCAGGGGCGAACCACCCCGAGGCGAGCCTTCCGGGGAGCAACTTCGAGATCGACGTCAACGCCAACCTCAAGGTCGACGACGCGGCCCCCGTCCATCGACTGGGCGAGCGTCGCCGACACGAGAGCGACCGACACGCCCTCCGGGCAGAACGACAACTCCTACTCCGGCGGCGCGAAGGAAGACGACCCCTGTCCGGGTACGACGACGGGCAGCATCCCGAACAACAAGAGCGACCTGCTCACGTTCGGGGCGTACGTCGAGCCCGAGGTGGGTGGTCCGGGCTTCCTGAACCTGTTCTGGACCCGCGTGCAGGAGCCCAGCGGCACGACGCTGATGGACTTCGAGCTCAACCAGTCGTCGACCGACTGCGGCAACGGCGTGAACCCGGTGCGCACGGTGGGTGACCTCCTGATCGAGTACCGCATCGAGCAGGGCGGCGCCGTCGCCACCCTCAAGGTCCGCGAGTGGACCGGGTCGGCGTGGGGCGCGGCGGTGGACCTCACCTCCCTCGTCCCCCAGCAGGCCGCAGGCACGATCAACAGCTACGCCGATCCCCGCGGCCGAGTCGGATGGCCTCAGCGCGGTGAACCCGCTCAGCCCACGCACCTTCGGCGAGGCCCAGCTCGATCTGGACTTCATCTTCGACGAGGGCAACTGCGAGTCGTTCGGCAGCGCGTTCCTGAAGAGCCGCGCCGCGGACTCCTTCCCGTCCCAGCTGAAGGACTTCATCGCGCCCGTGCCGGTGAACATCACCAACTGCGGCACGGTGATCATCCACAAGCAGACCGACCCCGACGAGGACCCGAACACGACCCAGTTCGGCTACACGAAGTCGTTCGCGACCGATCCCGCCACGGCGAACACGTTCACGCTCACCGACGACGCCACGGCGACGTTCTCGAACGTGCTGTTCGGCAGCGGCTACACGGTCACCGAGAACGTCATCCCCGCCGGATGGGACTTCGACGACCTCGACTGCGACGCGAGCGTCGGCGTCGTACCGAGCATCACCGGCGCCACGGTGACGTTCGGCATCGACAACGCGGCCGACGTGCTCGAGTGCACGTACACGAACAGGGCCAGAGGCACCATCGTCGTCGAGAAGATCACCGACGACGGGACCGGGTCCTTCGACTTCACGTCGGGCACCCTCACACCGTCGCCGTTCACCCTCACCACCACCGCGGCTGGTGCCGCCGGCGCGGACTCGGAGACCTTCTCCGACCTCGCCCCCGGTACCTACGACGTCGCCGAGACGGTGCCGGCCGGCTGGAACCTCGTCTCCTCGGCCTGCGATGACGGCAGCGACCCTGCCGCCATCGGCCTGAGCGGCGGGGAGACGGTGACCTGCACCTTCCACGACGCTCGCGAGAGGGGCGCCATCGAGATCACCAAGACGCGGAAGCATGCCGCGGACGGCCCGGGCGATCACCCGCACGCGGGCGTGACGTTCACCGTCACCGGTGGCGGGCTGCCCGCACCCGGTTTGACGGCCGTGACCAACGCCGACGGCGTGGCCTGCGTCGATGGGCTGTTGCTCAGCAGCTTCCCGGGGGTCGGGGACTACACCGTCACCGAGACGGTCCCGGCCGGGTACAGCGCCTCGCCGACCTCCGACACGGCCACGGTGACCACCGAGTCGACCTGCGGCGACGGTAACGAGGCCGCGGCCGGCCCGTTCCACAACACGCCGCTGACCGACCTGGACGTGTCCGTGACCTCGCAGGTTGCTGGTGGGACCCGTTCCAGCATCGACTGCGTGGTCGCCGACACCGGCGAGACGCTGGTCGATCCAGCAACTCTCAGCGTCGATGACCTGGTGCCGGGTACCTACACCTGCACCATCGTCGTCGACCCGTAACCACGAACCGACGGGTCCGACCGGCCGAGCAGACTCGGCCGGTCGGACCTGTCCCGACCACCACAGCGGCGCCGCAGTTCCGCTGCACTAGGTTCGCTGCGGCCGTGAAGCTCCTCCTGCTGGTGAACTCGAACGCCTCGTCGGTGACGCCCCGCGGCCGCGTGGTCATCGGCAAGGCACTGTCGGCCGACCACGACGTGACCCTCGCCGAGACCAGCCGGCGGGGCCATGCCACCCGCCTGGCCCGGGGCGCGGCGGCGTCGGGGGTCGACGTGGTCGTCGTCCTCGGCGGCGACGGCACCCTCAACGAGGCGGCCAACGGCCTGGCCGGGACGCGGTGCGCGCTGGCGGCCCTGCCGGGCGGGTCGACCAACGTGTTCGCCCGCACCATCGGCCTGCCCAACGACCCGATCGAGGCGACCGGCGCGCTGCTCGACGCGCTGGCCCGGCGTTCGATCCGCCGGGTCGGCCTCGGGGTCGGTCAACGGCCGCTACTTCCTGTTCCACACGGGCGTCGGGTTCGACGCCGCGGTGGTCGAGCAGGTCGAGCGGCGCTCGGGGCTCAAGCGCTACGCCGCGCACCCGCTGTACGTGTACGCCGGGTTCGACACGTGGATCCGCCACTTCGACCGCAGCCGCCCCCGCCTGGCCGTGCACCACGCCGACGGCTCGGTGGTCGACGACGGCTACCTCACCATCGTCCTCAACACGAACCCCTACACCTACCTGGGGAACCGGCCGCTGGAGCTCGCCCCCGAGGCGACGCTCGACCGGGGGCTGGTGGCCGTGACGGTGCGGACGATGGACTTCGTCCGCTTCATCCGCATCATCGGCTCGGCGCTCGGCAGCGGGCGGGCGCTGCGCCGCAGCCGGTGGGTCGACCTGCGCACCGATCTCGAGGCGCTCACGGTCCGGACCTACGGCCCGGTCCCGTACCAGGTCGACGGCGACCACCTGGGCGACGCCGAGGTGCTCGAGTTCCGCCACGAGCCCGACGTGCTCGACCTCGTCCTGCCCGAGCCCGCCGACGACCCCGCCACCCCCTCGGCGAGGTCATAGGTTCCACCCGCACGAGGTCGAGGCGATGGGTTCCGCATGCGGAACCCACGCCTCATCCTCCCCGGCCGGAACCCATCGCCTCGGGTTCCGCGCCGGACTGGCACGACCGGCGCCCGGAACGAGGGGCGATCGCCCCGTCAGCCCGCTCGACCGAGCGTGGCCAGCGCGACGTCGGGGACGTTGGTGATGACGGCGTCGACACCGGTCTCGGCCAGCCACACGATGCGCTCGGGCTCGTCGGCCGTCCATGTGTTGACCGCGATGCCGGCCGCGTGCGCCGCCTCGACCATCTCGGGGTTCACGAAGGCGTGGTGCGGGTGCAGCGCACGGTGTCCGCCCGCGAGGACCGCGTCCACCGTGGCGGCGAGGACGTCACCACCGCCCGTGGCCAGAGGAGCGCCGTCGGGGCCGATGCCGGGCCCGATCACGAGCCACCCGGTGGCGAGCTCGGGCGGCGGCGGCGCGCACGCGATCGACCGTCGGAAGGTGGAAGCAGGACACGAGCAGCGCGGCACGCTCGGTAGCGGGACGGCCGAGCAGCACCTCGAGCACGCGGTCGACGACGGCCAGCGACGGGTCGAAGTCGACGTCGCCGGGCCAGTTCTTGATCTCGACGTTCACCGTCCCGAGCCCGGCGCAGGCATCGAGCGCGGACGCGAGGTCGGGCACGTGGTCGGGCATGTCCGCCCACGTCGTGGCCACGATCGCCCGTCCGTCCGGGAGGTGCGCGTCGTGGTGCACGGCCAGCGCTCCGTCGGCCGTGCGACGCACGTCGAGCTCGACGCCGTCGGCGCCCTGAGCGACGGCGGCGCGGAACGCCGCGACCGTGTTCTCGCGCTCCGCGCGCGAGGCTCCTCGGTGTCCGATCACCTGTGTCACGAAAACTCCCTGTTTCGACGCGGAAAAAAATCCTTGCCCAAAGTGTGACCTACCGGTATCTTTGCTCCGTCACAGCCGCACGCTTTCGGATACTGACCGCGGTGGCATGTGAAACTCGTCACAAACCGGTGACCCGATTCCGCCGTGGAGGTCCCGTGGCCCTGACGCAGAGCCGCAGCTTGTCCCTGTCCATCGAGCGCGACGAATGGCGTGAGTTCAGCGCCTGTCGCGATACCGATCCCGATCTGTTCTTCCCCGTCGGCACCACTGGTCCGGCAATCGAGCAGATCGAGACCGCCAAGGCCGTTTGTCGGGCGTGCGACGTCCAGAAGGACTGCCTCGACTACGCCCTGACCACCAACCAGGACAGTGGCATCTGGGGTGGCACCTCCGAGGAGGAGCGCCGTGCGCTTCGCCGCCAGTGGGTTGCCCGCCACCGCAAGGCCGCCAGCGCCTGAACCACCCGGCCCCCGCTCGCCGGGGGCCGACCGGGCCTGCGACCGCAGGCACCGGCCACAACCACAACACACGCTGGGAAGCTGGGGAGCCCCGACTCCGGGGCAACAGACAACACGCTCTCATCGCGATTTCGGCCTCGCTGCGGCGAGGTCGTCCTCGTTTTCGGCCGAGATCGTCACGCGCAGTTGGACCTGCGTGCCCGGGCGATCCCCGGGGCCGCTGCCGTTCGTCACGCTGATCTCACCCGACAGGTCGCTGGTCACGAGCGTGCGGACGATCGACAGCCCGAGCCCGGTCGAGTGCTCGAGGTCGAACCCGTCGGCCAGGCCGACGCCGTCGTCGGTGACGCGCAGCAGCAGCGCCGGCCCGTTGCGGTCGATCTCGACCCGCACCCGGCCGGGCTCGCCGGTGAGGTCGAGCTCGGCCGGGTACGCGTGGTCGACGGCGTTCTGCAGCAGCTCGTTGAGCACGACCGCCAACGGTGTCGCCACCCCGGCCGGCAGGATGCCGCCGTCGCCCTCGACCTCGAAGCGGATCGGGTGCTCGGGCGAGATCATGCTGTCGGCGACCATGTTCACGACCGGCCGCACGATGTCGACGAACGGCACGTCGTCGCCGGCCTCGCGCGACAGGATCTCGTGCACCAGGGCGATCGAGCGGATGCGGCGCACCGACTCCTCGATGGCCGTCCGGGCCTCGGTGGTGCCCAGGCGCCGTCCCTGCAGGCGCAGCAGCGAGGAGATCGTCTGCAGGTTGTTCTTCACCCGGTGGTGGATCTCGCGGATGGTGGCGTCCTTCGACAACAGCAAGAGGTCGCGACGCCGCAGCTCGGAGATGTCGCGCAGCAGCACCACCGCTCCGGTCACCACGCCCTGGTCGAGCAGCGGGATGCCCCGCATCAACACCGTGATGTCGATGCCCCGTGGCAGCTCCTCGGTGACCGGCACCCCGAGGGCGAACGCCGTGCGCACCACCGATTCCTCGAGGCCCAGCTCGGAGAAGCGCAGGCCCTCGGCGTTGGCGTGGACCCCGAGGCGGTGCAGCGTCGAGACCGCGTTGGGCGACGTGTACTCGACGCGCCCCGAGGCGTCGATGACGATCACGCCGTCGCCGACGCGAGGCGCCTCCTCGGTCTCGACGTCCTCGGCGTCGAACGGGAAGTCACCGCTCGCGATCATCCGCGCGAACCGGTTGAACACGTCGACGTAGGTGCGTTCGAGCTCGCCGGGCTGCCGGCCGAACGACGGCGCCGACTCGCGCGTCAGCACACCGATGACCTCGCCTCGGTAGCGGATCGGGATGCACAGCACCCGCACCCGCTCCTTCAGCGGGGAGATCGTCATCTCGCCCTCGATGATCTCGCCGAGCCGGTAGGCCCGAGCCACGAGTGGCCGGTCCTCCTCCTCGAGCACGGTGCCCACCCAGTCGGCCCGGTACACGGTCTGCGCGGTGGTCGGCCGCACCTGGCCGAGGACGACGAACCGGTTGCCCCCGTTGTCCCGCGGCTCGCCGACCACTCCGAACAGCAGCAGGTCGGCGAAGCAGAAGTCGGCCAGCAGGCCCCAGCTCGCGGCCAGCCTCTGCAGGTGGGAGACCGAGCGGGTGTCGAGGCGGGTGAAGAACCGGGCGAGCTCGGCGAGGGTGGCCATCGAACGTGAGTCTCCCCGGGGTCAGGCCCGGGATGCCACCGGCAACCGGTGGGCGGACGGGGAGCGGCGCGTCACCGCCACAGCGACTCGCCCAGCTCGAGCAGGCCCGCGAGGTCGGTGATGTCGTGGTCGGCGAACGGGACGGTGGCCACCACGCCGGCGTGGCCCGACAGCTCGCTGCGCTGCTCGGCCTCGCGGGTCGCCACCACCTGGAAGTTCACGAAGCTCTCGCCGACCTCGCCGAGCACCCGGGCGAGCTGGGCGGGCTCGCCGACCGCCGGGACCGCCTCGATCACCGCCTCGGCCACGGGTCGGGCGTCGCGGCACAGGCGCTCGGCCGTGGCCTTCGACCCCCGGTCGAGGAACCAACCCGGCAGCGCCTTGTTGATGACCATGGCGCCGAGGGGGAACTTCCGGGCGGCGAGCGCGTCGACGAAGAACTCGGCCTCGCGGGCCGGCGACGCCTCGAGCGTCGACACCACGACGAACGTCGTGCGCTTGTCGGACAGGGTGCGGGTGACGGCGCGGGCACGCTCGACGAACCCGTCGTACATCGTCTGGAACAACAGGAAGAACTCGGCGATGTCCTGCAGGAACTGCGACCCGAGGATGCGGTCGGCCACCGTGTAGAACGGCTTGGACGCCATGGTGAACACGCGGCTGCGCGCCGGCACGGTCAGCCAGCGGAGCAGGCGGCTCGAGAAGAAGTCGGCCATGCGGTCCGGCGCCTCGAGGAAGTCGATGGCGTTGCGGGTCGGCGGGGTGTCGACCACGATCAGGTCGTAGCGGCCCGACGCGTGGATCTCGTAGAGCCGCTCCATGGCGATGTAGTCGTGGCTCTGCACGAAGCGCCCGGTGATGTTGTGGTACAGCGGGTTGGCGAGGATGGCCTCGCGGGTCGCGACGTCGGGCGCGTGCGAGCGGACCAGGTCGTCCCACGACTGCTTGGTGTCGAGCATCGCCGCCCACAGCTCGCCGCGGGGTTCGATGCCCGCCGCCGCGAACAGCTCGGGCGGCACCTGCGACTCCACGTTGCCGAACTGCTCGAGCCCGAGGGCGTTGGCCAGGCGGCGAGCCGGATCGACGGTGATCACCAGCACCTTTCCGCCGAGGTGGGCCGCCGCCATCGCCGCGGCCGCGGCCGCGGTCGTGGTCTTGCCCACCCCGCCGGAGCCGCAGCAGATCACGATCTCCTTCGCCGCCAGCAGCGGCTCGAGGGACGTCTCGCGGCCGTTCCCGCGCCTCGACGCCATCAGTAGCCCAGCTCCGCGCTGAGGGCGTCGGCGATCTGGTGGGTGGCGCGCACGCCGTGGGTGCGCTGGAACAGCTCGGGCACGTAGAGCAGGTTGACACCCTTCGGCAACCCGGTCCGCAGCTCGCCGAGGTGCTCGGCGCGGGTCCGGCGCATCTTCACCGCGAGCTCGGCGCCGTCGAGCAGGGGCTGGACCGGCCCGTCGACCGCGGCCGCCAATGCCTCGGACGCCGCCGGGTCGCGCAGGCGCCGGAACACCTGCTCCTCCCCGCGGCCGAACAGCTCGGGCAGGACCCGGTTGACGACCACCGCCGCCAGGTCGACCTTCGTCTCGGCCCGGAGACGGCCCGACAGCTCGAGCGTCTCGTTGACCGGCATCTCCTCGGGCGTGGCCACGATCACCGCCCCGGTCTGCGCGGGGTCGGACAGGATGTCGATCATCCAGCCCGTCTGGTCACGCACCGTTCCCACCTGCACCAGGTCCTGGATGGCCTGGGGTGCCGCGAGCTGGCCGACGATGTGGCCCGACGCCGGTGCGTCGACGACGACGAGGTCGTAGTGACGCTCGCGGACCTCGTGGCACAGCTTGCCGACGACGAGGATCTCCTTCACGCCCGGGGCCGCGTTGGCCACGAAGTCGAACGTGCGGGCCAGCGGGCCGATGCGCGACAGCAGCGGCAGCTTGAGCTGGAGGCGCAGGTACTCCTTGAGCGAGGCCTCGGTGTCCATCGACATCGCCCACAGGTCGGGCGCGATCTCGCGCTCGGCGAACTCGGTGGGCCCCGTCTCGAACGCACCCGCCAGGTTGCCCTTGGCGTCGACCTCGCACAGCAGCGTGCGCTTGCCCCGCGCCGACGCCAGCTGGCCCAGCGCCGCGGCGATGGTGGTCTTGCCGACGCCACCCTTGCCGGTGACGAACAGCAGCTGCCGGTCGAGCAGGTTGGTGGCCATCTGTAGGTCGGACGTCGTGGGCGGGCCGTCGGGGCGAGCTCGGCGCGACGCCATGCCGAGCGGGCGGGCGACCGCCGCCCGGCGGGCGGTCAGCCGCCGAAGCCGATGCGCCGCCCGGCGTCGGTGGAGCCGATCTCGACGTACGCGACCTTGTCGACCGGGACGCCGTACTGCCGGCCCCGGCGGTCGGTCAGCCACAGGACGCCACCGTCGGAGAGCGCCTTGTCGACGTGCTCGCGCACGGCGTCACCGTCGGTGTCCTCGGCGAGCAGGACCTCGAGCTCCTTCGGTGTGTTCTTGACCCCGATGCGGACGTCCACGTGTTCCTCCAGTTGTCGGGCGGCGGTCATCGTAGGGGGCGGTCGGCGGGTTCACCGACACCGGCTCCCCCACCACCCACCGCCGCGCCGCCTTCGGGCTCGGGGTCGGACGGGACGACCAGGTCGGGCACCTCGACGGACCAGCGGGGATGCCGGTCCTCGGCCCACCTTCGGTCGACCCGGCCGGTCACCATGCCCCGCAGGGACGTGCGGTCGGACAGGGCGAACGCGATGTGCCCCGACACGACCAGCCAGGTGGCGATGGCCGTCCAGTCGTGCACGAACGTGGCGCCGGTGCGGTAGGTGATGTCGATGCCCAGCGGGTCGTACCAGTTCATGATCACCCCGGTCACGACCATGACCGGGATCATCCCCGCGATGAACGCGGCGTTCGCCTTCTGCCCGGCGTTGAACTTGCCCACCTCGCCGGTGGCGTCGCGGCCCCGCGACCAGAGCCAGCGCCGATCGGCCCGGGTCCAGCCGGCGAGGCGGCGCACGTCGGCCCGCACGGCCGTGCGCCAGCGGCCCGCGTAGGCGAGGACCAGCGGCACGGGCATCAACACGCCGGCGATCACGTGGACGTCGCGCAGCAGGGTCCGCCGGCCGATCAGCGCCGGGGGCCAGCCCACGTAGAGGACGAACCCGGTCACGGCGCAGGTCAGCACGGCGACGGCCGTGCCCCAGTGCAGGGCCCGCTCGGTGCGCGTGAACCGCAGGATCATGGGCGGAGCACCACTAGGACGTCGGCTCGTCGCGGCGGCCGTTGGACCGGCCGACCCAGGCGTCGACGTCGTAGCCGCGCACCTCCCAGTAGCCCTCTTGGAGGGCGTTGGTGACCTCGATCCGCTCGAGCCACTTGAGCGACTTGTAGCCGTACATCGGTCCGACGAACAGGCGCACCGGCCCGCCGTGCTCGCGGGTGACCGGGCCGTCCAGCATCTCGTGGGCGACCAGCACGTCGTCGCGGCGGGCCTGCTCGAGCGTGAGGCTCTCGGTGTAGGCGCCGTCGAAGCTCCAGATGCGCAGGTGCGTCGCGTCGGAGGCGACGCCCGCCTCGTCGAGCAGATCGGCCAGCCGCACCCCCTTCCACCGCACGTCCTGGACCCGCCACCCGGTGACGCACTGGAAGTCGAGCGTCAGCTCGGACTGCGGGCGAGCCAGCAGGTCGTCGAGCGACAGGTCGAGCGGCCGGTCGACCATGCCGTCGACACCGAGGCGGTACTCCTCGCGGCTGCGCTCGGGGAAGCCTCCGGTGACCGAGTAGATGCGGAACCGGCCCGAGGTGGGCACGAACGACGACAGGCCGGTCGGGTCGTTGGCCGTGACGGGCCGGAGCGCCGTCTCGAGGTGCGACTGGACGGTGTCGCCGACCGCGATGCCCACCGCGCCGAGGCCCAGCATGCCGAGCACGATGCGACGCCCGATGCGGGTGCCGGTCTCCTCGGACGGGGTCGGGGGGACGAGGTCTGGCTGGGCGTCTGCGGGCGCGTCGTCGGTCGCCACGGTGTCGAGGTTAGGCCGACGCCTGGCGGATACGGCTGCGACGACCAGGGTGTTCCGGGTTTCGTCACATCTCGGGATGGCCGGCCCCGCCTGCCGGCGCCCGCCGCTACTCCGACGTCAGGTGGCGGCGGAGGCGGGCCAGGCGGTCGTCCCACCGTCGCCCGGCGGCGTCGGCCCAGGCGGCGAGGTCGTCGAGCGGGTCGGTGACGGCGGTGAACCGCGTCTCGCGGCCCTCCCGCTCGGGGACCACGAGCCCGGCGTCACGCAGCAGGCCGAGGTGCTTGGCCACCGCCTGGCGGGACACGGGGACGCGGCCGGCCAGCGCGGTGGCGGTCAGGGGCCCGTCCTCGGCCACCTCCCGGAGGATGGCGCGGCGGGTGGGGTCGGCGAGCGCCGCGAACAGGGCATCGGGCGGCTCGCCGCCGTGCGGGCGGTCACGGCCCCCGGTCGGCGGGCGGGCCCCCGTGGGGTCAGGCGACGCCGACACGGGCGGCCACGAACAGCAGCTCGAGGCCGACGAGGCGGGCGTCCCAGCGGTCGCGGGCGCACCGCACCCACGACGGCGACCGCAGGATCCCGGCGCGGGCCGGGGTGCCGGACGTCGCCAGCGCCCGCGCCACGGGGACGGGGGCCGGGACGGCCTCGGTGACGACGACCCGGGTGCCTCCGCCGAGCACGGGCTCGAGCTCGACGGTGACGGTCGAGGCGTCGCCCTCGTCGCCCGGCTGCCACCAGGTCCACACCAGTCGATGGCCGGGCGTGGCCTCGTCCACCCGCACGTGGCGGCTCGTGGCGTCGGGGTCGTCGAGCCAGAGGGCGCGCTCGTCCGGGTCGGCCACGGCCAGCCACACCTCGTCGGCGGCGGCGTCGAGCTCGACGCTGCGGGTCACCGCCCGGCCCGCGGGCTCGTCGCGGGGAGCGTCGTCGTTCGGGGCGTCGGGGCGAGGCGCGTCGGACATGTGTGCAACCTTACAGTTGCGCTTTCTCCCGTCCACCCCTACGGTGAACACGCAACCAACTGGTTGCCCTTGCGAGGAAGGTCGAGGAGGACCCGCCACCGTGCTCATCCCCACCGTCATCGAGACCACCAACCGCGGCGAGCGGGCGTACGACATCTACTCCCGCCTGCTGCGCGAGCGCATCGTGTTCCTCGGGACCGCCCTCGACGAGAGCGTGGCCAACCTGGTGATCGCCCAGCTGCTGCACCTCGAGGGCGAGGACGCCGAACGACCGGTCAACCTGTACGTCAACTCCCCGGGCGGCGACATGACCGCCCTGTTCGCCGTCTACGACGCCATGCAGTTCATGGGCCCACCCGTGCACACCGTCTGCGTCGGGCAGGCGTGCTCGGCGGCCGCGGTCCTGCTCGCCGCCGGCGAACCGGGCCACCGCTCGGCGCTGCCCAACGCCCGGATCCTCATCCACCAGCCCCACGGCGGCGCCCAGGGCCAGTCGACCGACATGGAGATCCAGGTGCGCGAGATGGTCACCATGCGAGAGCGGATGGTCGACATCCTCACCGAGCGGACCAACCAGACCCGCGAGCGCATCGAGGCCGACATCGACCGCGACTACATCCTGCGCGGCGAGGACGCCGTGGCCTACGGCCTGGTCGACGAGGTCATCGTCCACCGGCGCCCGCGCCCGATCCCCGGCTTCACCCGCGCCGACGAGCCCGCGGCCGCCGCCGTCTGACCCGCCGTCCGCACGGCGGAGCTCACCGCGGGTCGACCTCGGTCCACGACGGGGCGTCGTCGCCCGGGGTCGCCGGGGGCTCGGCCGGCACGAGCGTGCCGACACGCGACTCGACGACCAGCACGCCGCCCGGCACGGCCTCGCCGTGGACCGTGGCGACCGCCCGCCCCCGCGCCGAGGTGACGCCCCCCGGTTGCGCCCGCAGCACGAGGAACGGCCGGCTGCCGACCGGGTCGTCGGCCGCGAACAGCGCCACGAACACCTGCTCCTCGCCGGGGCGCCGACCGCGACCTGACCACAGGCGCGAGATGAGCCCGGCGACGTCCGGGCCCCCACCCACGGCCACCGTCCACCACATCAGCTTCACCGGCCGCCGCGGCCCGGCGCCGTGCCAACCCAGGTGGTCGGCGGCGAACGCCGCCTGCTCGGCCCGCCATCGTCGCTCGTGGTCCACCCGCCGAGCGTAGGGGCGCGGCGTGGACGCCTTCCGGCCCGGACACGCCCCGCACCCGCTGACGGAACTGTCACCTCTGCCACGACGCGGGCAGACTGCCCCCGATGGACCACTCCCCCGGCCCGCAGCTCCGACTCGCCGGTGACGGCCTCACCCTGGCCGCCGACGCCTACGGCCCGGCCGACGGCCCACCGGTCGTCCTGTTCCACGGCGGCGGCCAGACCCGCCACGCCTGGGGCGGCACCGCCCGCCTCCTCGGCGACAAGGGCTGGCGGGCCACGACCGTCGACCTGCGAGGGCACGGCGACAGCGACTGGGCCGGCACCGGGGAGGTCGACGGCGCCGGCTACACGCTCGACGAGTTCGCCGCCGACGTGCGCGCCGTCGCCGTGGTGCAGTCGACCCCGCCGGTGCTGATCGGCGCCTCGCTCGGCGGGCTCAGCTCGCTCGTCGCCATCGGCGAGGCGCCGGCAGGCACGACCGTCGCGTCCGGGCTCGTGCTCGTCGACGTCGCCCCGCGCCTCGAGGAGAAGGGCATCGAGCGCATCGCCGAGTTCATGCTCGGCAACCTCGACGGCTTCGCGTCGCTCGACGAGGTGGCCGACGCCGTCGCCGCCTACAACCCGCACCGGCCGCGCCCGAAGGACCTGTCGGGCCTTCGCAAGAACGTGCGCCTCCGCGAGGACGGCCGCTGGTACTGGCACTGGGACCCGTCCTTCCTCCTCGGAGGCCGCCACGACGAGACCCGCAGCGTGCGCAACGAGAACCGGCTCGAGGACGCCGCCCGTGCCGTCACCGTGCCGGCCCTGCTGGTCCGCGGCCGGCAGAGCGACGTGCTGTCGGAGGAGGGCGCCCGGCAGACGCTGGAGCTGATGCCCCAGGCCCGCTACGTCGACGTCGGCGGGGCCGGCCACATGGTGGCGGGCGACCGCAACGACGCCTTCAACGACGCGGTGATCGACTTCCTCCGCGAGGAGCTCCCGGCCTAGGGGAGTCGAGTTCACCGCCGGCGTCACGAGGGCGTGGTCGGTTCCCACCCCGGGGCGCACAGGCGTGCGGCCGGGCCCTCAGCCGATGCGCAGCTCGGAGTGGTAGATGCGCTTGGGGGCCAGCTCGACGTCGATGGTCTCGGCGATGTCGGCGAACACGCCGGCGGCCTCGCCGTCGGGCTGGGTGGCGACGATCGGCGCCCCCGAATCGCTGCCCGCCCGGAGCTCCTGCACCAGGGGCACCCTGCCGAGCAGCGGCACGTCCAGCCGGGCGGCGAGGTCGGCGCCGCCGCCGGCACCGAACAGCTCGTAGCGCTTGCCGTCGTCGCCGGTGAACCACGACATGTTCTCGACGACGCCCTTGACCTCGAGGTTGACCTTCTGCGCCATGAACGCGGCGCGCTGCGCCACCCGCTGGGCGGCCGGCTGCGGCGTGGTCACGACGTAGACCTCGGCCCGGGGCAGGAACTGCGACAGGCTGAGCGAGATGTCGCCCGTGCCCGGCGGCAGGTCGACGACGAGGTAGTCGGGGTCGTCCCAGAACACGTCGGTGAGGAACTGCTCGAGCGCCTTGTGCAGCATCGGGCCCCGCCAGATGACCGGCTGGTCCTCGGCGGCGAAGAACCCCATCGAGATGCAGCGCACCCCGTAGGACTCGGGCGGCACGAGCATCTCGTCGATCACGACCGGCGGGTGCTGCACGCCCAGCATGCGGGGGATCGAGAAGCCCCACACGTCGGCGTCGACCACCGCCACGTCGCGCCCGCGCCGGGCGAGCGCCACCGACAGGTTGGTGGTGACCGACGACTTGCCGACACCACCCTTCCCGGAGGCGATGAGCAGGACCCGGGTCTTGCTGCCGGGGTCGGCGAACGGGATCGCCCGGCCCTCGGCGTGGCCGTGCGCCTGCTGGCTGCCGGCCGTGGCGGCGGGGTCGCCGTGCAGCTTGGTGCGCAGCGCGGCCCGCTCGTCGTCGGTCATCACGGTGAAGTCGAGGTCGACCGCGTCGACGCCGTCGAGCGCGACCACCGCCCCGTTCACCCGGTTCGTGATCTCGGCGCGCAGCGGGCAGCCGGCGATCGTCAGGGCCACCGTGACGGCCACCCGGCCGCCGTCGACCCCGATGTGCCGCACCATGTCGAGGTCGACGATGCTGCGATGCAGCTCGGGGTCCTGGACGGGGCGGAGGGCCTCGAGGACCTGGGCTTCGGAGACGGGCATCATGCTCCTGGCGGAGGCGGTCGGACGGGTCTGGCCCCTGGCGCACGGGCGCGAGGGCGGACCAAGGGATTTCCACTACGGCGATAGGTAGAATACCGGCCGTGGACCGGCCGCCCCTCTCCCCGACCGATTTCGCCTCGGTGGTGACGGCCATCACGTCCGCGTTCGGCGACCCCACACGGCGGGACATCTACCTGCTCGTCCACGAGCATCCCGACGGGGTGACCGCGGGGGCGGTGGCCGAGACGTTCGACCTGCACCCCAACGTCGCCCGCCACCACCTCGACAAGCTGGTGGCCGGCGGGTACGTCGAGGTGGCCGTGGGCCGCACGAGCGGCGGCGGGGCCGGCCGTCCGTCCAAGCGCTACCAGGTCGTCGCCCCCGAGATCGCCCTCGACCTTCCGCTGCGCCACGACGACGTCCTGGTCGAGCTGCTGGGCCGGGCGCTCGCCGAGCTGGGCAACGACCGAGCCGAGCGCCTCGCCGAAGACGTCGGGGTCGACTACGGCCGGGCGATGGCGGCCGCGATGGCGCCCGGGTCCGACCGGCACCGCTCGTTCCAGGCCGCGTTCCACGCGGTGGCCGACGCCCTCACGGCCCACGGCTTCGCCGCGCACGCCGAGCGCAACGGCGAGCAGCTCCGCATCGTCAGCGAGCACTGCCCGTTCGGCGGTGCGGCGATCGAGCACCCGGTCATCTGCGCCGTCGATCGCGGCATGGTCCGCGGCATGCTCGGCGCGCTCTACGGCCAGGACCTGATGACCGAGACGTCCCTGTCGCTGCCGACCGGCGGCGAGCGGTGCGTGACCTCGGTCCAGGGCGGCTGACGCAGCCGCGCCGGCAACGGCGCCACGCGGTGCGGCGGAGCCGGCCGGCAGGTCCCGTCCTGCATGCCGTTCGTGTCGATCGGGAATTCGCGGGTGCCGACGAGGTTGGGAACGACCGACCGAGGAGGGTTCCCGATGCCCAGAGCAGTCCGCTTCGACGAGTACGGCGGCGTCGACGTTCTCGAGGTCCGCGACGTCGCCCGCCCGGTGCCCGGGCCCGGCCAGGTGCTGGTGCGTGTCCGGGCCGCGGGGATCAACCCCGGCGAGGCCGCCATCCGCGAGGGCCGGGTGCACGACCGCTGGCCGGCCACGTTCCCGTCCGGCCAGGGCAGTGACCTCGCCGGTGTGGTCGAGGAGCTCGGCGATGGTGTGACCGACGTGACGCCCGGCGACGAGGTCATCGCCTACACCCACGAGCGGGCCAGCCAGGCCGAGCTCGTGGTCGTCGACGCCGGGCACCTGACCGCCAAGCCGCCGGGCGTGCCGTGGGTGGTCGCCGGTGGCCTGTTCGTCGTGGGCACCACCGCCTGGGCGGCCGTCGGCGCGGTGGCTCCCCAGGATGGCGAGACGGTCGTGGTGTCGGGAGCGGCCGGCGGCGTCGGCAGCGTCGCGGTGCAGCTCGTCGCGGCCACCGGGGCCACGGTGATCGGCCTGGCCAGCCCGCCGCACCACGACTGGCTGCGCGAAGCACGGGGCGATCCCGGTGGCCTACGGCGACGGCGTCGCCGACCGCATCCGGGCCGCAGCCGGCGGGCCGATCGACGCCTTCGTGGACACCCACGGCGACGGGTACGTCGACCTCGCGATCGAGCTCGGCGTCGCCCCCGAGCGGATCGACACCATCATCGACTGGGACGCCGCCGGCCGCCACGGGGTGCGCACCGAGGGCAACATGGCGGGCGCCCGCCCCGAGGTGCTGGCCGAGCTGGCGGACCTGATCGCCGCGGGACGCCTCGAGGTCCCGGTCGCCGCCACCTACCCGCTCGACCACGTCCGCGACGCCTACCGCGAGGTCGAGCGCCGGCACACGCTGGGCAAGGTCGTCCTCGTCCCCTGAGCCGTCCCGCCCGCTCGCCCTCGGGACGCGGCCCCGTCTGCCGTTAGCGTTCCGGTGGTGACCACCCGGTCGTACCTCGACCACGCCTCGACCTCGCCGCTGCGGCCCGAGGGTCGGGCGGCGCTCGTCGCCGCGCTGGAGGTCACCGGCGATCCCGGGCGCATCCACGCCGAAGGCCTCCGCACCCGCGTCATGGTCGAGGAGGCCCGCGAGCACGTGGCCGACCTGCTCGGCGCCCGCGCCCGTGAGGTCGTGTTCACCGGCAGCGCCACCGAGGCCATCGCCGCGGCCTGCTGGGGCGCGTCGGCCCGGGGCGGCCACCAGGTGGTGCCCGCGGTCGAGCACTCGGCCGTGCGGCAGGCGGCCGCCCGCCACGGCGAGGTCACGACCGTGCCCGTCGACGGCGTGGGTCGCGTCGACGTGGCTGCGCTCATGGCCGCGGTGCGGGACGACACGGCGCTCGTGCACCTGCAGTGGGGCAACCACGAGGTGGGGACCGTCCAGCCCGTCGCCGAGGCGGTGGCCGCCTGCCGTGCGCGCGGGGTGCTGGTGCACGTCGACGCCGCCCAGGCGGTGGGGCGGGTGCCGATCGGGTTCCGCGCCCTCGGCGCCGACCTGATGTCGGTCAGCGCCCACAAGCTCGGTGGCCCCGCAGGCGTCGGCGCCCTGCTGGTGCGGCGGGGCCTGCGGCTGCCGCCCCTGCTGGTGGGAGGCGACCAGGAGCGCGCCCGGCGTGCGGGGCTCGAGAACGTCGCCGCCCTCGCCGCCTTCGGCGCGGTGGCGGCCGCCCTGTCCGCCGACGATGGCGCGCGAGTGGCGGCCGAGGCCGCCGAGCAACGCCGGCTGACCGACCGCATCCTCGCCGCGGTCGGCGCCGCCGACGGGGCCGGACGTGAACCCGGGCTCGGCGGCCTCGTGCCCTACGGCGACCCGGTCGAGCGGCTGCCGCACATCGTGTGCCTCGGCGTCGACGGGGTCGAGCCGCAGGCGGTCCTCCTCGGTCTCGACCGGGCGGGCATCGCCGCGCATTCGGGGAGTGCATGCTCGTCCGAGTCGCTCGAGCCGTCGCCGGTGCTCGAGGCCATGGGCGTCGACGCCCACCACAGCCTGCGGATCTCGGTCGGCTGGTCGACCGCCGACGCCGACGTCGACCGCCTGCTCGACGCGCTCCCCCGCGTCCTGGCCGACCTGCGGGCCCTCGCCCGTGCCGCCGGTGCGTGACCCCGACCCGCCGTCGCGCCGTCCCGACCGCCGCGGCGCCAGGCCCAGGGCGGCCCGAGGTCACACCCACGCCCGGTGGGGCCGTGACCACCCGATCTGGCATCATCGTGCGGTGCTGGGTCGCACTCCCCTCGACCGGCGAAGGCGCCACCACGCATGAAGCTCTATGTCATCCGGCATGCCCACGCCGGCAGCAGCTCGTCCTGGGACGGCACCGACGAGACACGCCCGCTGACGAACCGGGGCCGCCGCCAGGCCGACGCCCTCGCCGAGGGGCTGCGGTCCGCCGGCGTGAGCCGCCTGGTCAGCAGCCCGTACCGGCGGTGCACCCAGACGCTCGATCCCCTCGCCGCCCGGCTGGGCCTGGCCGTCGAGAGCGACAAGAGGCTCTCCGAGGGCGCGAGCGGTGACAAGGCCCTCGCCCTCGCCGACGAGCTGCGCAAGGAACCCGACGCCGCGGTCGTGTGCAGCCACGGAGACGTCATCCCCGAGCTGCTGCGCATCCTGAAGGCGACCACGGCCCGCTTCCGCGACCCGTTCATCTGGCCGAAGGGCTCGACGTGGGTGGTCACCTGGGACGGCGACCGCTGGGCCAAGGCCCGCTACATCCCCCCGCCCGACCTCCACAACCGCTCCTAGGCCCACCCGAGGCTTCCCCCGCGAGATCGGCCGCGGGAGCGACCGATCTCGCGGGGAAATCGTGTCTGGGTGGGTCAGGCGACGTGGACGCCCGGGACCCCGTCCTCGGTCACGAACCGGGCGAAGGTCGACACCGCGGCCTCGGGCGCCCGCACGGTCGACACGACGCGCAGGTCGGTCAGCCAGCGCTCGCGGTCGAGGTCGCACACCATGTAGCCGCGCTGGTTGTCGATGAACTTCCAGTGGGGGCTCTCGGCCATGATCGGGTCGTACGTGGCGTGGAAGGCGGCCGTGGCGGGGTCGCCGCCCGACGAGATCGACGTGCCCGTGAGCTCCGCGGCCACCACGGGCGAGGCCGGGTCCCGGAAGTCGGGCTTGAGGTCGCACACCCACGTGGCGTGCCGGTCCCCCGTGACGACCACGGGGTTCCGGGTCCGGCCCAGCGAGTCGAGCAGGCGCCGTCGCGGCACGCGGTAGCCGTCCCAGTTGTCGAAGTCGTAGCGCTCGGCCGGGCCGGCGAGGCGGTCGTTCGACGCCACCATCGTCTGCTGCGCCACCACGTCCCAGCGGGCCCCCGAGGTGGCGAGGCCGTGGTCGAGCCACGCCTCCTGCTCGGCGCCGAGCATGGTGGCCGCGGGGTCCTCCGCGCCCGCCAGGTCCACCGGCTGGTCGGTGCGGTGCTGGCGCGTGTCGAGCACGTGGATCCGGGCGAGGTCGCCCCAGCCGTACGCCCGGAACAACCGCATGTCCGGGCCCGCCGGACGGGCGCTGCGCCGCAGCGGCATGTGCTCCCAGTACGCCTGGAAGGCGGCGATCCGCCGGGCGCGGAACGCCTCGGGGGTCTGTGCGGCGGGGTCCTGGGGGATGTCGTCGGCCCAGTTGTTGTCGATCTCGTGGTCGTCGAGCGTGACGAACCACGGGAAGGCGGCGTGCGCAGCCTGCAGGTCGGGGTCGGACCGGTAGTGGGCGTGGCGCCCCCGGTAGTCGTCGAGCGTGTACGGCTCGCCGACGCCGTCGTGCTGGCGCAGTGCGGTCGGGTTGGGGGCACCCTCGTAGATGTAGTCACCGAGGAACACGACGAAGTCGAGGTCCTCGGCCGACAGCGCCCGGTGAGCGGTGTAGTAGCCGGCCTCGTAGTTCTGGCACGACGCCACGCCGAAGCGGGCCCCGCGGGTGCGCCGCCAGGGCGCGGGTGCGGTGCGGGTGCGGCCGGCCGGGCTGATCTCGCGACCGGCGCGGAACCGGTACCAGTAGGTGGCGCCGGCCTGCAGGCCCCCGACCTCGGCGTGCACCGAATGGCCCTCGCCCGGGTGGGCCACCTCGGTGCCCCGGCGGACGACCCGGCGGAAGCGGTCGTCGGCGGCGACCTCCCACTGGACCGGCACGGGCTGCATCGGCATCCCGCCTCCGGGGACGAGCGGATCGGGCGCGAGCCGGGTCCACAGCACGACCCCGTCGGCGACCGGGTCGCCGGAGGCCACGCCGAGCGTGTACGGCGCCGGCGGGACGGGCACCCCGTGGCCGAGGGGGGCGGGTTGCCGCGGTCGGGCCCCGGCGGGAGTGGCGCCGAGACCGGCGGACGTGACGGCGAGGCCGGCGGCGGTGCCTCCGGCGAGCTGGAGGAAGGAACGGCGATCCATGACGGCCGAGTGTGCGGGGCCGACCTGATGGTTCGATGGAGCGAACGCGACACCGGGATGATGGCCGCGTGAAGGGACGGCGACCCGGCCCTCGACGCCGCGACCGCGAGCGCGGCTACGGCGCGGGTGCGGTCGTCGGCGGGGCGGCCCCGCCCCCGGCCGTGCCCGCCCCGGCGCCGGACAGCTCGGCCTCGAGCCGCTCCCGCAGCCCCGAAACGAGCTGGGCGACGTTCGGCGGCGGGTCGAGGGCGTCGAGGCGATCGAGCTCGGCCAGGGCCGCCTCGGGACGACCGGCCCGGTCGAGGATCACCGCCAGGAAGGCGTGGGTGGCGGGGTACCCGGGGTCGGCCTCGGCCGCGGCGATCAGCGAGTCGATGCCGGCGCTGTCCCCGTCGAGGAACAGGAACCAGCCCTTGTACGTCAGCGCCTCGACGTTGGTGGGGTCGTCGGCCAGGACGTCGTCGTAGACGGCGACGGCGCCGTCGTAGTCGCCCTCGGTCGCCAGCTGCACCGCCTCGGCGAGCGCAGTGCGCGTGGACTCGCGGATGTCACCGGTGAGCGCGTCCCCCGACTCGCGCCGACCCGACGCCTGGGCGACGAGAACGCCGGCCAGGACCGCGAACGCGGCGACGCCCGCCAGGGTGGCCACGACGCGGCGCACCGACCGGGGCCGCCGGGTGGCGCGTGCCCGGGCCCGGTGGGCATCGATGGCGCGGATGGCGCGGGCCGCCCGGGCCGTGTAGTCGTCCTTCAGCGTCTCGTAGTCGGCGTCGTCGACGTCGCCCGCGTCGTGCTCACGCTCGAGGTCGTCGAGCGAGCGGAGGAGGAAGTCGCGCTCGTCGACGAGCGCGGCGAGGGCGTCGGGATCGAGGGGGCGGCCGGCGGCGCCGGCGGGCCCGCCAGCGCCAGCGGTACCGGTGCCGGCGACGTCGCCTCCGTCGGTCTCGGGGCGGTCGGTCACGGGTCCGTCGGTGGTCGTCACGGGGACGCCCCACCCCTCGCGTCGCCCGCCGGGGTGGACGCGGCCTGCGCCTCGGCGACGAGCGCCCGGTCGGCGTCGGAGGCCTGACCGGCGGCATCGCCCCGCCAGCGCCGGAAGGCGTACGCCAGCCCGGCGAACGCGACGACCACCGCCACGACGGGCAGGGTCCACACGAGGCTCGACACCCCCGACCGGCCGGGCGTCAGCAGCACCCGCTCGCCGTAGGCGGCGGCCAGCTCGTCGCGGATCTGGGCGTCGGACGCACCGGCCTCGATCTGGGCGTCGATGCGCTCGCGGATCGCCTTCGACGCCTCCGAGTCGGAGTCGGCCACGGACTGCCCGTCGCACTGGGGGCAGGCGATCGTCTCGGCCAGGTCTCGGGCCCGGTCGCCGGGGCGCGCGGCCCGCCGTCGTCGAGCGTGCCGTAGGCGAGCGCACCGACGACCACCACGAGGAGGGCGGCCCAACCGAGCAGCCGCCCGCGGCTGTCGCGACGAGCGCTCACGAGCCCGCTCCGCTGCCAGCCGCGGCCGCACTCGTGAGGGCGTCGATGTCGCGGTCGATCATCTCCTGGGTGACCCCGCCCGTGTACTTCTGGACGACGACGCCGCTCGGGGCGACCAGGTACGTCTCGGGCACCTTGACCACGCCGTAGTCGAGTGCGGACTCCCGCCCCTCGGCGAGCACCGGCCAGTCGCCACCGTTCTCGGCGAAGAACTCGCGGGTGTCGTCGAGGTCGTACTGGTCGTAGACCACGCTGACCACGACGGCATCGCCCGCCGCGCCGTGCGCCTCGCTGAAGCGGATCAGCTCGGGGTGCTCCTGCCGGCACGGGATGCACCACGTGGCGAAGAAGTTCACGACGACCCAGCGTCCCTGGTGGTCGTCGATGTCGAACGAGCCGCCGTCGACGGTCTCGCCCGTCAGTGACGGGGCGACCTTGCCGATGAGCTCGCTCGAGGCCCGGCGCTCGGTGGCCGGCTCCCGGGTGGCGAGCACCGCCACGAACGCGACGAGCACCACGGCGACGACGGCCGAGACGACGAGCCCGACCCGGCGCCGCCCGGCGGGAACGTCGGCCTGCCCGCCGCCGTCGCCCCCGTCGTCGGGGTCGCGGGGATCGGGGATGTCGCCGGAGTCGACGACGTCGGTCACGTCGGCACCTCCACGCGCTCGGGTGTTCCCTCGGTGCGGTCGCCGTCGCCCGGAGCCTCGGCAGGCGGCGCCGTGCCCGCGGGCGCGGTGGCCTCGGAGCCGTCGCCGTCGCCCGAACCGTCGCCCGCGGCGAGGCCGGGCAGCGGGGCCGAGACCGGATCGATCGGGTTCCGACGGCGACCGGGGAAGGCCGCGAGGATCGTGCCGACCGCCATGACCGCCCCGCCGATCCACAGCCAGGTCACGAGGGGCTGCACGATCACCCGGATGGCGACGGTCTCGCCGGCGTCGTCCTCGGGGGCGCGCTGCAGGGTCAGGTACACGTCGCGCGTCAGCGACGTGCGGACGGACGGCGTGCCGATGGCCTGGCCGCTGACGTCGAAGCGGTTGATCGCCGGCTCGTAGATCTCGCCGTCGACCCGGACCTGCGCCCGCACCGACGTCTTGTTCGACTGCTCGACGGTCCGCGACCCCACGTAGGTGATCTCGTGTCCGGCCACCCAGGCGGTGTCGCCGACCTCCATCGTCAGCTCGCGCTCGGTGGCGTAGCTGCCCGACGCCGCCATGGCGACGGCGATCAGGACCACGCCGACGTGCACGATCATCCCGCCGTTGGTGCGGCCGACGAGCCCGCGCCACCCCTGGCGCCGGGTGGCCAGCACGACCTGGCGCACCGCGGAGCCCGCCGCGAACCCGCCGAGCCCGAACGCCAACAGCGGGGCGAGCCCCCGGGCGCCCAGCAGCAGGGCCACCACGACCGCGGCGGCCCCCGCCCACGCCGGCCAGAACAGGCGCGCCGAGAGCACCTCGGTCGACGCCTTGCGCCAGGGGAGGACGGGAGCGACCGCCATGAGGAACAGCAGCGTCAGGCCGATCGGGATGGTCATGCGATCGAAGTACGGGCTGCCCACCGAGAGCTGGTCGTCGTTGGCCGCCTCGACCAGGAGGGGGAACACGGTGCCGAGCAGCACCACGAACGCGAAGCCCGTGAACAGCACGTTGTTGGCGAGGAAGGCCCCCTCGCGCGACACCGGCGAGTCGATCATGCCCGGCGAGCGCAGGCGGTCGGCCCGCCACCCGATCAGGCCGAGCGTGACGGCCACGGTGAGGCCGAAGAAGCCCAGCAGCCACGCCCCGATGCTGCCCTCGGTGAAGGCGTGGACCGAGGCGATCACGCCCGACCGGGTGAGGAAGGTGCCGAGGATCGTGAGGCTGAACGTGGCGCACACCAGCGACAGGTTCCAGACCCGCAGCATCCCCCGCCGCTCCTGGACCATCACCGAGTGGATGAACGCCGTGCCGGTCAACCACGGCAGCAGCGAGGCGTTCTCGACGGGATCCCACCCCCAGTAGCCGCCCCAGTTGAGCACCTCGTAGCTCCACCAGGCGCCGAGGACGATCCCGACGGTGAGGAACCCCCAGGCGAACAGCGTCCACCGGCGGGTCTCCATCAGCCAGCCCTCGCCGACCCGCCCGGTGACGAGCGCCGCCACCGCGAACGCGAACGGGACCGTGAACCCGACGTAGCCGAGGTACAGCACCGGCGGGTGCACCGCCATCAGGGGGTGGTTCTGCAGCAGCGGATTCGGGCCCGGGCCGTCGAACCCCACGCCCGGGTCGAAGGCCTGGAACGGGTTGGCGGGGAACAGCAGCAGCAGGAAGAAGAAGCCGCTGACCACGAGCATGACGAGCATGGCCCAGCCGACGAGGGGGTCGTCGAGCCGCTTGCGGAACTTGTGCGCGACGAGCGCCATGTAGGCGGTGAGCACGAGCACCCACAGCAGGATCGAGCCCTCGAGCGCGGCCCACAGGGTGGCGACGTTGTAGAGCGCCGGAGTGCGACTGCTGCCGTTGTCGGCGACGTACTGGACGGTGAAGTCGCGCGTGATCAGCGCCCGCTCCATGGCGGCCACGGCCAGCACCGCGCCCACGAGCGCCAGCAGGATGTACGAACGGCCGACCGCCTGCAGGTGGCGCTTGCGCTGTCCGAGGGCGAACGCCAGCGTCACGACGCCGCCGAGCGACGCCGCCACGCCGAGGACGATGCCCGCCGTGCCCAGCGCCGCGTTCACCCGGACGACCCCGAGCTGCCCGTCGAGCTCTCGGGACCGGCGCCGCCGGTGGAGCCCTGGCTCGCCTCGCCACCCTGCTCGGCCTCGCCGATGCGCTCGTCGTAGTCGTCCTGCGACTCGTAGCTCTCGTCGTGCTTGACCAGGATGCGGTCGCTGGCGAACACGTCGCGGCCATCGGCCCAGTGGCCCTCGAGCACGACGGGGATGCCCGGCCGGAACATGTCGGGCGGCGTGCCGACGTGCTCGACGTCGACGCTGACCCCGTTGTACGCGACCTGGAAGCGCACGTCGTCGCCGTCGACCTGAGGCTCGCCCACGACGGTGCCCTGCAGGCGGAACCGCTTCGACCCGAGCTCGTCGCGCTGCGCCACGGCCTCGTCCGCGTTGCGGAAGTAGAGGGTGGCGTCGCTGAGGCCCTTGTAGACGAGGGCGCCGAGGCCGAGGACCACCACCGCGAGCACGACGAGGGGGACCCACCGGCGGCGGGTGCGGCGGTCGCGGCCCCGCGGTGCCCGGGTGGTGACCTCGCCCTCTTCGGCCGTGACGTCGTCGTCGTCGAGCGCGCGCGGCGTCAGCTCCACCGGCGCTCCTCGGGCGGGACCTGGCGCGACAGGGTGCGGCCGCGGCGCAGCACCGACAGGGCGTAGCCGCCGATCAGGCCGAAGGTGGCGAGCCACCCGGCAGCGACGTAGCCGGCATGGGTCATGGCGATCATCGTGACGGGACCTCGGTGGGGGCGGCGGCACTGCTCGGCTCGACGGGAACGGCTGCGGTCGGCTCGCCCGGCTCGGCCGGCGCGGCCTGCGCCTCCGACCGACGGGCGGCCAGCGCGGCGTCGAGATCGACCCGGTCGGCGGCCTGCTCGAGCCACGCCACCCGGAACCGGTGGATCATGAGCCACGTGAAGACGAGCCCGAACGCCAGGTAGCCGACCATCGCGGCCACGAGCATGTCGCCCTCGATGGCGGGATCGAGCCTGAAGAGCGTCGACTCCTGGTGCAGGGAGCGCCACCACTCGACCGACCGGTTCACGACCACGAAGTTGGGGACGAGCAGCAGGCCGAGCACGGCGGCGCGCACCGACCGGGCGTCGGGGTCGAGGTCGAGCCGGCGCACGGCCAGGTAGCCGACGAGCAGCGCGGTGAGCACGGCGGTCGAGGTCAGGCGGGCGTCCCAGGTCCAGTAGGTACCCCACGTCGGCCGGCCCCACAGTGAGCCGGTGAGGAGGGTGATCGCCGCGAACACGAGGGCGACCTCGGCCCCGGCCTCGGCCAGGGCGTCCCACCCCGCGCTGCGGCGCCGCAGCCACAGAGCCGACGCCCCGGTCGTGATGAAGCAGCCGACCGCGAGGCAGATCGCGGACGGCACGTGGATGTAGTAGAGGCGCACCGCGTCGGCCATCTCGGCGTCGGCCGGGCTGATGACCAGCCCGTACAGCACGAGCAGACCGATCGCGACGAGCGCCAGCAGGCCGATCACCCGGGTGGCCCGGGAGCCGGTGCTCGCCGGGCCCGGGTGGGCCTCGGGGCGGGACCGCGTGGACGTGGGAGACGGGGTGCCGCCGGCCGGGCCGGCGGTGGGGGTGGCGGTCACGAGCCCTCCAGGAGCGTGCCGTAGGCGAGCGCCCCGGCGACCGAGTACAGAACAGCGAAGACGGCGAGCAGGCCGCACCAGGGCCAGCCGTCGGCGGGGGCGCCGGCGAGCGCCGCCTCGAACGCCCGGGTGGCGCCGATGAGAACGGGCGCCAGCACGGGCAGGAGCAACAGGGGGAGCAGCGTCTCGCGGACCCGCAGGCCGCTGACCAGGGCGCCGTACAGCGTACCGGTCGTCGCCACCGCCACGGTCGCGGCCAGGCACGTCGCGAGCAGCAGACCGATCTCCGCGGGGTCGGCGCCGTAGAGGATGACCACCCCCACGCCGAGCAGCACCTCGAGCGCCGCCAGCTCGGCCGCCACCGCCAGCGTCTTCCCGACGAAGACACCCGCGGGCTCGAGGGCGCTGAGGCGCACGGCGTCGCGCACCCCGTCGGCCTCCTCGAGCTTGGCGCTGCGGGCCAGGGCGAGCAGCGCCGAGAACAGGACGGTCACCCAGTAGAGCCCGGGGGTCGCCCGCTCGAGCACCCCGCGGTCGGGATCGAGGGCGAAGCCGAACAGCAACAGCACGAGCAGGGCGAACGGCGCCACCTGGTGCAGGGTCACCCGGCTGCGGGCCTCGATGCGCAGGTCGCGCCCGGCGACCAGCGTGGCGTCACGCCACATGGCTCACCTCGGGCTGCGGGTCGGGGCCGACGACGTCGGGTCGACCGTCGGTCGGACACCGGTGCCGGCCTCGGGCTGCCGGTCCGCCGTCACACCGGTGCCGGCGTCGGGTGGTCCGGCCGCGGTCGCGGGGCCGTCGGACCCCACCACGTGCCCACCGTCGACCACGACGACCCGGTCGGCGAGCGCCTCGGCCCGGTCGAGCTCGTGCGACGACAACACGACGGTCGCACCCTGCTCCACCGCCTGACGGACGAGGCCGTCGAGCAGGTCGCGGGCTTCGGCGTCGAGCCCGGCGTGCGGCTCGTCGAGCAGCCACAGCTCGGGCCGGCGGGCCAGCAGGCACGCCAGCGACGTGCGCCGGCGCTGGCCGGCCGACAGGCGGGCCACGGGGACGTCGCGCAGCCGGCCGCTCATGCCGACCATGCCGAGGGCGGCGTCGATGTCACGCCGGCCGGCTCGCGTGGCGCGGCCCCAGAACGTCACGTTGTCGGCCACCGTGAGGTCGTCGAACAGCGCGGTGGCGTGGCCCAGCAGGCCGACGCGCCGGCGGACCGGGCGGGGGTCGGTGCACAGGTCGTGACCGAGGACGCGCGCCTCTCCGCGGACCACCGGCACGAGCCCTGCGAGGACACGCAGGACCGTGGTCTTGCCTGCACCGTTGGGCCCGCGGAGGAGGACGATGTCACCGCGCGCCACGTCGAGGTCGATCCCGGCGAGGGCAGGGAAACGTCCGAGCAGCGCCACGGCGTCGCGGAGGTGGACGACCGGCTCCATGGAGACGACGCGAGGGTACTGACGTGCCCTCCGGGCCTCCAAGACAGACGATCGCCGGTGCGAGCGCGGCCGAGGCGGGTTCGGCCGTGGCGCGGGGGTCTGTACGCTCTGCGCCCGTCATGCGTCTGGCCAGAGTCCTCGGAGCCATCGGCCGCACCTGCATCACGGCCGGTGTGCTCATCCTTCTGTTCGTCGCGTACCAGCTCTGGGGGACCGGCATCCGCGAGGCGCAGGCGCAGAACGCGCTCGAGGACGAGTTCGAGGAGAGCGTCGGCGCGCTGGACGACACCACGACCACCGCGCCCGACGACCCCGTCGAGGTCCCTCCCACCACCGCAGCGCCGACCCCGCCCCCGCCGCCCGCCGAGGGCGACGCGGTCGCCCGGCTGCGCATCCCCGCCATCGGCGTCGACAAGATCGTGGTCGAGGGCGTGCAGGTGTCCGACCTCAAGCGCGGACCGGGGCACTACCCCGACTCGCCCCTGCCGGGGCAGCCGGGCAACGCCGCCATCGCCGGCCACCGCACCACGTACGGTGCGCCGTTCAACCGCATCGACGAGCTGGTCGAGGGGGACGAGATCCTGGTCACCACCGCCCAGGGCGCCTTCCGCTACGAGGTCCAGCGCCAGCTCATCGTCACCCCCGACCAGGTCGAGGTGCTCGACGACTTCGGCGACAACCGGCTCACGCTGACGGCCTGCCACCCCAAGTACTCGGCGCGCCAGCGCATCATCGTCGTGGCCGCCCTGGTGGGAGAGGCGGCGCCGAGCCCGACGACCGACCCGGCCGACGGCACGCACGACGGGAACCCGGGCAACGACTCCGACGTCGGGTCCGGGGACGGCCAGACGATCGACGCCGGCCTCGGCGGCGAGCGGGCCTCGGCCTGGCCCGCCATCATGCTCGGCGTCGCCTGCGCGCTGATCTGGACCGCGGCCTGGCTGCTCGGCCAGCTCTGGCGCAAGTGGCCCGCCTACCTGGTGGTCCTGCCGGTCTTCCTGGTCGTGCTGTTCTTCTTCTTCGAGAACTTCTCCCGGCTGCTCCCCGCCAACTTCTGACCGAGCGGAATTGCATCCCCTGCAGCAGTCGGCATGCTCCGACACGCCGTCGCTGCGAGCGCTCGCCGGCCTCGATCTCGCCCGACCCGTCGACCCCTGCGACGCACGAGACACCGCCAGGAGCCTCGTCACCGAACACGAAGCTCAGCACGAGCCCCTCGACCCGGAGTCACGTGCTCGGATCGCGATGCTGGCCGGAACGACCGCAACCAGGTCGAGGCGGCCATGCCGCTCCTCGGTGGCGGCGATTCGGTCACGTAGGTCCTCGCCGTTCGCAGGGAGGTCACCTTCGGCCTCCGAGACAGTGCATCGCGCCGGTTGACGATCGCGCGGGCGACGGAGCGGACGAGCCCGCGCACCCACAGTGGCCGAGGTCAGGCATGAGGCCCGGTGGATCTACGATCGGCGCGCGCTGGTGGGCCGAGGCCTCCTGCAGCGCCCCTCACACGCACACAAGGACGAACGATGAGCTCACCCGAGCCCGGGTGGAACCCCGATCCCGCCGGCCGCCACGAGTACCGGTACTGGGACGGCACCAGCTGGACAGACGACGTCTCCGACAACGGCGTCACGGCGACCGACCCGCTGGCCGGCGCCGGCGGCCCGCCCTACCCCGGCGGCACGGCCCCCACCGCCCCGTTCGAGCCGACGCAGGCCTACGGCCAGCCCGGCCCGACCGACTCGGGGTACGGCCAGCCCGGCCCGACCGATGCGGGGTACGGCCAGCCCGGCGCGCCCGATGCGGGGTACGGCCAGCCCGGCGCGCCCGGGGCGTATCCCCCGGCCGGCCCGGGTGGCTACCCGCCCGCAGGCCCCGGTGGGCCCGGTGGTTACGACCCCTACGGCACCGGCGGCGGGCTGCCGCCGGCCACGCCCCCCAAGTCGGGCCTCCCCACCGGCCTGATCATCGGGCTCGGGGCCGTGATCGTGGCGGTCATCGTGGCCATCGCGGTGATCGCTCTGGGGGGCGACGACGACGACACGGCGACCGACGACACCACCACGACCACGCAGGACGACACCACCGACACGACGGCCGCTCCCGAAGAGGAGACGACGACGACGGCTGCCGAGGACCCCGACGGCGAGACGCAGGACGTGTTCGCTCTCGACGTCGGCGACTGCGCCACCGACGACTCGTCGCTGGAGGGTGAGGTGCAAGAGGTCACAATCATCGACTGCGGCCAGCCGCACGCCACCGAGGTGTTCCACTCGTACATGCTCACCGAATCCTCGTTGCCCGACGAGGCCGCCATCAGGACGATCGTCGAGGAGCAGTGCCTGCCGGCGTTCGAGTCGTTCGTGGGCATCGACTACTACAGCTCGATCTACGAGGTCACCTTCCTCAGCCCCACGGCCGACTCGTGGGATGCGGGCGACCGGGAGCTGCTGTGCCTGATCGTCGACCCGTCCGGTGCCGACGTGACCGGCAGCCTCGCCGGCGCCAACCAGTAGCGGTCGCTCTCGCCGAGCACGTCTGCCCGCTGAGCTCGCCCGTGGCGGGCTCAGCGGGCGTGGAACACCGGCCGGCGCCGTTCCCGGAAGGCGGCCAGCCCCTCCTGGAGGTCCTCGCTGGCCCACGCCCGGGCGATGGCGGCGGCGGCGTCGGGCTCGGGCTCGAGCGCGGCCTTGTGCGCCCTGACCGTGAGCGGTGCCAGCGCGGCGATCTCGTCGGCCCAGTCCAGCGCGCCGGCCAGGTCGCCGATGCGCTGCACGAGCCCGAACCGGTGGGCCTCGTCGCCCTTGACGATCTCGGCGGCCAGCAGCATCGCCCGGGCCGGCCCGCCCCCCGCCAGCGCGGCGAGGCGGGCCACGGTCCACTCGTCGACGGCGAGGCCCAGCCGGCCGGCCGGGATGCCGAAGCTGGCCTGGGCGGTCGCCATCCGCAGATCGCACGCCACAGCCAGCTGCGTCCCTGCCCCGAGGGCGGCGCCGTCGGCGGCCGCCAGCGTCACGTAGGGGGCCAGGCGCAGCCGGTCGAGCACCGCGCGCAGCAGCGTCGTGAACCCGGCGTCCTCGACGCCGCCGAGGTCGGCGCCGGCGCAGAAGTGGCCGTCGGCTCCGGTGAGGACGACCACGCGCACGTCGTCCCCGCACTCGTCCAGCGCGGCGCCGAGCGCCTCGAGCGCGGCGTGGTCGAGGGCGTTGCGGCGCTCGGGGCGATCGATCGTGACGACGACGACGTGGCCGCGGGGTTCCGTGTGGATCACGGACGGGGACGCTACCGCCGCGCCGCGAGCCCCCCGAAGCCCCGATGTCGGCCGTCCCTCACCAGGTCATACGATGCGGGTACGGCGGATGCGCCCGCGGAGCGGGCGCCACGAACGCGAGGACCGGATGATGAACGCAAGCGCGCCCGGCTGGCAGCCAGACCCCTCCGGCAGGCACGAGTACCGCTACTGGGACGGCAGCACCTGGACCGACGACGTGTCCGATGCGGGCATGACCGCGGTCGACCCGCTGGGGAGCCCGGGGGCCGGTGGGCCCACCGCTGGTGACCCCACCTCCGTCATGCCGCCGACGGCGGCCTACGGCACCCCCGCGGCGCCGGGGACCGGGGGCTACCCACCTGCCGGCTCGGAGCCCGGCGGCTACGGCCCCACCTCGGGCTACCCGGCCTACGGCACGGGCCCGGTCCCCCCGGCCAAGCCGCCGCGGTCGGGGCCCTCGACGGGCCTGCTCGTGGGCCTCGGCGTGCTGGCCGTGGCGTTGATCGCGGTGATCGTCGTCGTGCTGACCAGTGGCGACGACGACGACGGGGACGAGACCTCGTCGACCGACACCACCGAGCAGTCGGAGACCTCGGACACGACCGAGGCCGACACACCCGACACGACCGACGGCAGCACCGACACCTCGATCGACCTCGGTACCGGCGACCTCGACTTCGACGACCCCGAGGTCCGCGCGGCCATCATCGACCTCGCGGCGGAGCAGCTCGTGGACTCGGGCTTCACGCAGGAACAGGCCGAGTGCTTCGCCGGGGCGTTGATCGACGGCATCGGGCCCGAGCGCCTGGCCGAGATCGGCGAGTCGGGCGGCGACATGTCGTCCCTCACGCCAGAGGACATGTCCTCGATGATCGACGCCGTGACCGACTGCGGCATCACCGACTTCCCGACCGGCGGCGGCTGACCCGGCCGCCCGCGGGCTGGCCCCGAAGGCGGCGGGGTTGGCACGATGCGGCGGTGGAGTCCTCCCCCGACCCCGTCCTGGTGCGCCGCCGGCGCCTCGCCCGAGGCGCCGAGCTGGCCCAGCGCGTGGGCTACGCGCTGTTCGGTCTGGCGGTCGTGCTGTTCGTCATCGGCTTCGCCGCCGGGTTCACGGGCGTGGTGGTCACCGCCATCCTGGTGGCGCTCGGCGTCGGGTCGGCGCTCCTCGCGCCGGCCATCGTGATCAGCTACGCGGTCAAGGCGGCGGATCGGGAGGACCGTGAGCACGGCCACGCCGGATGACGGCGCCGCGGTCCACCGCGCGGCCGGCCGCCGACTGTTACCGTGAAGTAACTGATATGAACCGCGTCACATCTCTGGAGATCCGTCGCCCGACGTGGGCCCGGGCCCGACGCCCCGCCGTGCTCCCATGAAGGACGACATCCGCGTGTCCACCCGCCTTCCCGCCGCCCGCCGGCGTCGCCAGCTCCTCGACGTGGCGATGCAGGTGTTCGCGGAGCGCGGCTTCCACGACGCGTCGATGAACGACATCGCCATCGCGGCGGGGGTCACCAAACCGGTCCTCTACCAGCACTTCACCTCGAAGCGAGAGCTCTTCGCCGAGCTGCTGAGCGACGTGGGCCGCGACCTCCAGGACACGATCACCAAAGCCGTCGCCGCGGCCGAGGCGCCCCGCGAGATGGTCGAGCTCGGCTTCTCGGCCTACTTCTCGTTCGTCGACCGCCACCGGGACGCGTTCCGGCTGTTCTACGGCGGCTCGATGGCGCGCGACGACGAGTTCGCCGAGGTGGTGAACCAGACCGAGGCCGCGGTGGCGGCGCTCGTGGCGACGCTCATCGAGATCGAGGGACTCAGCGCCGAACAGCGTCGCGTGATGGGCCACGGCATCGTCGGCATGATCGAGGGCGCCAGCATCCACTGGCTCACGTCGAACAGCGACGCCGATCCCGAGGTGCTGGCAGCCCAGCTCGCCGACCTGGCATGGCGGGGCCTGCGCGGCGTCCAGCCCTGACGCACCGCCGGTGCGACCACGGCCAACCACCCCGTTGCGACTGAACCCACCCCGGCCCCGGACGCGACAATGCCGCCTGCAGGGGGGATGCAGACGGCACTGTCATTTCTGCAGAGAGCGACGAGTGGAGGGGGGAGTACTCGTACTCGATCCGCAGGTCTGTTGTTGTCAACGATCCTGAGCCCCCGGATGGGACCGCCCACCCGGAAGCGTTACGGAGAACATTGTAAGGCCGTCGGCGGCACCGCAACGTGCATTTCGACGTGTCAGTTGTCACAGGAGACCCCCGCACACGCGTCCCTGGGCGAGACCACTGGTCAATGCGACCAATCCGATACCACCGGCCCGGCGGAACGGAGAGGCGGACCGGCGGACCGGCGCCCAGGACGTCGACGGCCCCCGCGGCCCGGAGGCGACGGGGGCCCTTCGACGCCCTTCCCGGCTGGGCGGCGGGCTACTCGACCCGGAGGCCGCTGATCGCCCGCGAGATCACGAGCTGCTGGATCTGCTCGGTGCCCTCGAAGATGTCGTAGATCTTGGCGTCGCGGTGGAACCGCTCGACGGGGTACTCGCGGGTGTAGCCGTAGCCACCCAGGATCTGGATGGCGCGCTCGGTGACCCACACGGCGGTGCGGCCGGCCTTGAGCTTGGACATCGAGCCCTCGGCGTTGGTGTAGCCGCCGTTGCGAGCCAGCCATGCGGCCCGGTGCACGAGCAGGCGGGCGGCGTCGATCTCGGTGGCCATGTCGGCGAGCATGAACGCGATCGCCTGGTTCATGATGATCGGCTTCCCGAACGCCGTGCGCTCCTTGGCGTAGCCGAGGGCGTACTCGTAGGCCGCCCGGGCGATGCCGACCGCCATGGCGCCGACCGCGGGCCGGGTGGCCTCGAACGTGGCCATGGCCGGCTGCTTGGCACCCGTCTTCTGCTGCTCGCGGGCCCGAGCCAGCTTCTCGTCGAGCTTGTCCTTGCCGCCGAGCAGCAGGCGTCCGGGGATGCGCACGTCGTCGAGCACGACCTCGGCGGTGTGCGAGGCCTTGATGCCGTGCTTCTTGTACTTCTGCCCCTGCGACAGGCCGGCGGTGCCCGGGGGGATGACGAAGCTCGCCTGGCCCCGGCCCTTGAGGCTGGAGTCGACCGTGGCCACGACCACGTGGACGTCGGCGATGCCGCCGTTGGTGATCCACGCCTTGGTGCCGTTCAGCACCCACTCGTCGGCGGCCTCGTCGTAGACGGCCTTGGTCTTGAGGGAGCTGACGTCGGAACCGGCGTCGGGCTCGGACACGCAGAACGCACCGAGCTGGATCTTGTCGGCGGCGCCGAAGCACTGCGGGACCCACTCCATGACCTGCTCGGCCGTGCCGGTGCCGGCGATGCCCGCGGCCGCCAGGCCCGACCCGAAGATCGACAGGCCGATGCCCGCGTCGCCCCAGAACAGCTCCTCGAGCGCGACGGGCAGCGTGAGGCCGCTCTGGTCGCCGAGCGAGGCCTGGGCGAAGAAGTCGAAGGAGTAGAGGCCGATCTTGGCCGCCTCCTCGACGATCGGCCACGGGAACTCCTCGCGCTCGTCCCACTCCTCGGCGGCCGGGCGCACCACGGTCTCCGCGAAGTCGTGGACCCACTTCTGGATCTGCTGCTGGTCTTCGTTCAGGTTGAGTGAGAACTCGCTCATCGGGCTGTTCCTCGGACTTCCCTCGGTCGAAATCCCTCGGTGGACTCTCGGGCGGGCCACCCACGTCGAATCGCTCCACGTCGGATCGTTCGACGCCGGATGATCGACGCCGGGTGATGACGCCGGTCGCTGGACCGCCGGAGTGGTTACCGGTCGGTAACAAGGCTACACGGAGGGTACCTCTTCCTGCGAGACCGCGCCCGCGCGACGGTCCCGCCCGACGGAAACGCACGTGCCGATCCGGGTGCACCCCTGCGAGCATGCCCCTGCGGCCCGCCCCGGCGGGCCTGCGTGGATCCGGCGGCGACAACACGAGGAGATCGAGTGTCACGGCGCGGTTGGTTCCTGTTCGTGTCGATGGGCGTGATCTGGGGCATCCCGTACCTGCTCATCAAAGTCGCCGTCGAGGATCTCTCGCCCGCCAGCCTCGTGTTCGCACGGTCGGCGCTCGCCACGCTGCTGCTCGTCCCGCTGGCCTCGGCGCGCAAGGTGCTGCGCCCGGTCATCCCGGCGTGGAAGCCCCTGCTCGTCTACACGTTCGTCGAGATCTGCATCCCGTGGGTGCTGCTGGGCTACGCGGAGACCGAGCTGTCGAGCTCGCTGACCGGCCTGCTGGTGGCGGCGGTCCCGCTGGTCGGAGCGGTGCTGGTGAAGGCCACGGGCGACGACACGCTCGGCGCCAAGCGGGTCACCGGCCTGCTCATCGGCTTCGCCGGCGTCGCCGCGCTCGTGGGCTTCGACGTCGGCGCGTCCAACGCCAGCGCGGTGGCTGCCGTCGGCGGCGTGGCGATCTGCTACGCCATCGGCCCGATTCTCCTGGCTCGCACGCTGTCCGACCTCCCGAGCCTCGGGGTGGTGGCGGCGTCCCTCGCCATCACGGCGGTGTTCTACACGCCGTTCGGTCTGGCCTCCTGGCCCGATCGGGCCCCGAGCGCCGACACGTGGCTGGCGATCACCGGTCTGGCGGTGATCTGCACCGCCATCGCCTTCGTCGTGTTCTTCGAGCTCATCGCCGAGGTGGGCCCTGCCCGCTCGACCGTCATCACCTACGTCAACCCGGCCGTCGCCCTGGCCCTGGGGGCGATCGTGCTCGACGAGGAGATCACGGCCACGACCAGCCTCGGCTTCGCGCTGATCCTCGTCGGCTCGGTGCTGGCCACAGGGCGGGACCGGGCGACCGAGCCGGCGCGCGTCCCGACGCCCGTGACGGCGTCCGGCGGGCCTGACGGACGCGAGGCCATGGGCGGCAGAGGGGGCGAGCAGTCGGCAGGCGACGTGGCCGCCTGCCCGGTGCCCGAGCCCTGATGGACGCGCGCCCGCCAGAGGCGGCTCGTCACGCAAGGTGGTGACAGCGCCACTCGGTCGCCGTACCGTTCGGCCGTGACCTCGTCCTCTGCGAGCGACCCGTACGCGGGCTACGGCGGGTACGGCGGCCCCGCGCCGGACGACGCCCCGGGCGTCCCGGCCGGCGTGGATCCGACCAAGGCGCTGTGGCGCCGCATCTTCGCCTACGCCATCGACGGGCTCATCGCCACGCTCGTCGTCGTCGGCGTGGCGGCCGCGCTCGGCAACGTCGACACGATGGATGCGCGCCGCTGCCCCGACGACGTGGACGACGGCCGCCTCTGCGTCGACCTCACCTCGGGCACGGCCGACGACGACGAGCAGATCCTTCTCATCGACACGGACGCCGTGCTCATCGCGGCCGGTGCCGGGCTGGTCTGGGTGCTCCTCAACAGCGTGCTGCTGCAGGGCGCCACCGGGGCCACGGTCGGCAAGTTCATCACCGGCGCCCGGGTCGTGCGCCCCGATGGCCGCCCGCCAGGCGCCTGGAAGGCGCTCGGGCGAACCCTGATGCTGGTGATCGACACCATCTCCCTCATCCTGCCGTTGGGCCTGTGGGTGGCGATGTTCTCGCGGGGTCACCAGCGACTCGGCGACATGACCGCCGGCACCTACGTGGTCAAGGCACGGTACGCAGGTCGCCCCGTGGTGCTGCGCTAGTCCCGGCGGGCCCACGCCCTGTCGCCGGCGCGCGGCCGGCGCGCCGATCAGGCGGGGCGGACCACCGCGCCTGCCGGCGTGTCCTCGATGACGTAGCCGGCCGCCACGATCTGGTCCCGGAGCGCGTCGGCCCGGGACCAGTCCTTGGCGGCGCGCGCCGCGTCCCGCTCGGCGGCCCACCCGACGATCTCGGAGGGCACGTCGCCCGCCACCTCGGTGCGCAGGTCGAGCCCGAGGGCGCCCGCGATCTCGGCGACCGCCGCGGCCGCCGGCGCCGCCGCGGCGGTGTCGCCGGCGTCGAGGGCGACGTTGGCCCGGCGCACGAGGTCGAAGAGCAGGCCGGTGGCGGTCGGCGTCTGCAGGTCGTCGTCCATCGCCGTGCGGAACCGGGCGATCGCCTCGGCCTCGGAGGCGGACGCCGGCAGGTCGGATGACTCCACCCGGCGGGCGAAGGCGTCGAGCCGGGCCAGCGCGGCCTCGGCGTCGCGCAGCGAGTCGTCGGTGACGTCGATCGGCGACCGGTAGTGGGAGCGCAACACCAACAGCCGGTAGGCGCGGGGGTCGTACTGCTCGACGAGGTCCAGCAGGTTCGACACGTTGCCGAGCGACTTGGACATCTTCGTGCCCTCGACCTCGACGAACCCGTTGTGCACCCAGGTGCGAGCGAAGCGCCGCCCGTCGGCCACGGCCTGCGCCCGCTCGTTCTCGTGATGGGGAAAGGCCAGGTCCTGCCCGCCGCCGTGCAGATCGAAGTCCTCGCCGAGCAGGTCGAGCGCCATGACAACGCACTCGGTGTGCCAGCCGGGACGGCCCTCGCCCCACGGCGACGGCCAGCTGGGCTCGCCCGGCTTGGCCTTCTTCCACAGCGCGAAGTCGACCGGCGAGCGCTTCTCGTCGATGCCCTCCACGCGGGCCCCGGCCTTCAACGAGTCGAGCGGCTGGCGGGCGAGCAGCCCGTAGTCGTCGACGGTCTCGGAGAGGAAGTAGACGCCGTCGGAGGTCTCGTAGGCCGCGCCGCGGTCGACCAGCCGGCCGATGAGGGCGACCATGTGCTCGACGTAGGCGGTGGCGTGGGGATCGTGGTCGGGGCGACGCACGCCGAGCGCGTCCATCGCCCGGTACCAGACGGCTTCGCACTTCTGCGTGACGTCGCGCCAGTCGCGGTCCTCGTTCTGGGCCCGCTGGATGATCTTGTCGTCGATGTCGGTGATGTTCGAGACGTACGTGACGTCGCGGCCGGACCACGCCAGATAGCGGCGGAGGACGTCGAACACGAGCGAGAACCGACCGTGGCCCAGATGGGGCGGGCCATAGACGGTGGGGCCACAGACGTACATCGACACCTTGCCCGGCTCACGGAGCTGGACGGGGGCCACGGCCCCCTTGGCGGTGTCGAACAACTGCAACATGGGTGACCAGGGTACTTGCGGGTGGCGGCCCGGCCCGCACGGGTTGTCGCCCGTGCGCGGGTGGGGACAACCCCCCGTCCACGACGCCGGGCCTCCGGATGGGCCGGGCGCGCCCCTCTTCGTACGGTCGATCCATGCGGGACAGATTGCGATCACTCCCCTGGAGGAAGCTGGTGCTCGGCGGCGTGGCCGCCGCGGTCGTCGTGGCTGCGCTGGCGATCGGCGCCGGCGCCTGGGCGTACCGGCGGGCCAGGGTGTCCACCGTCGGCGAGCTCGGCTTCGGCCGCCCGCTGCAGATCCCGCCGCTGGCCGAGCCCGAGGTCGCCGCCGACGGCACCAAGGTGTTCGACCTGCGGTTCACCGCAGGCGAGACCGACCTCGTCGACGCGGGGCCGAGCGACACATGGGGCCTGAACGGCACGTACCTCGGTCCCACGCTGCGCGCCGACCGGGGCGACCGCGTGCGGGTCGACGTCACCAACGGCGTCGACGAGACGACCACCGTGCACTGGCACGGCATGCACCTCCCCGCGGCGATGGACGGCGGCCCCCACCAGATGGTCGAGCCGGGCGCCACCTGGTCGCCGTCCTGGACGATCGACCAGCCGGCGGCCAGCCTCTGGTACCACCCGCACCTCCACGGCTCCACGGCCGACCACGTCTACCGGGGCGCCGCCGGGATGTTCCTGATCGACGACCCGGCCGCGGCTCCCGACCTGCCGGCGACCTACGGCGTCGACGACATCCCGCTGATCGTGCAGGACAAGCGGTTCCACGGCGACGGCCGCCTCGATGCGGGCGCCCCGTTCTTCGACACCGTCGGGTTCCTCGGCGACACCCTGGTCGTGAACGGCACGGTCGACCCCCACCTGGACGTGACGACCGAGCGGGTGCGCCTCCGGCTGCTCAACGCCTCGAACGCCCGGGTCTACGACTTCGGCTTCGCCGACGATCGGGAGTTCGCGCTGGTGGCCAGCGACGCCGGCCTGCTCGAGCGCCCGCACCGCACCGGGCGGATCCAGCTGTCGCCGGGCGAGCGGGCCGAGATCGTCGTCGACGTCGAGCCCGGCGAGCGCGCGGTCCTGCGCAGCTTCGCGCCCGACATGGGCGTGCCCGTGTTCGAGCGGTTCGCCGGGGGCGACGACTCCTTCGACGTGCTCGAGCTGCGGGCCGCCGGCGAGCTGGCGCCGTCCCCCGCGGTGCCCGAGCGGCTGGCGACCATCGACCGCCCCGACCCCGACGAGGCCGTGCGCACGCGGGAGTTCCGCCTCAGCAGCACGAACATCAACGGGGACGAGATGGACCTGGATCGGGTCGACGAGGTCGTCACGGTCGACACGACCGAGGTCTGGGAGCTGCGCAACACCGACGGCAACCCCCACAGCTTCCACCCGCACCTCGTGCACTTCGCGGTGCTCGACATCGACGGCGATCCGCCGCCGCCCGAGCTGGCCGGGTGGAAGGACACGATCTACGTGCGGCCGAGCACCACGATCCGCATCGTCGCCCGCTTCGACGACCACGCCGACCCCACGACGCCCTACATGTTCCACTGCCACGTGCTCGCCCACGAGGACGACGGGATGATGGGCCAGTTCGTCGTGGTCGAGCCCGGCGACGAACCCGACCTGACGGGGATGGCCGCGATGCCCGACGGCCACCACCACTGAGGCCTGGCCGCCGCGGCCCGTCCGGAGGACCCGCGGCGCGAGCCGCCCGTTCGACCGGTCCGTCAGCCGCCTGGCAGCTCGACCGACGCCCGGTGGGCGGGGGCCGCCGCGACCCGCCGATCGAAGGTCAGGAGTGGCGCGTCGAGCGCCTCGGCCAGCGCGACGTAGGCCGCGTCGTACGCGGTCAGGTTGTCGCGCAGGGCGAACATCCTGGGCAGGAACGGCTCGTGGGCGTAGCGCTCGGCGTCGAGGTCGTCGAGATCGTCGAGCGCAGCCGCCGCACGGGCCGCGCCCACGTCACCCGCGGCGACGAGGCGCCGCAGGACCTGGGCGACCTCGACCGCCAGCAGGTGAGGGACGTGGATCGACTCCGCCGGGTCGGCGATCCGGTCCCCGACTCGCAACCCGGCATCGGTCCCGAGCAGCAGCTCGACGGCAGCTGACGCGTCGAGGACGATCAACGCGCGTCGCGTTCGGCGCGCACCAGGGCGGCGGCGTCGACGGGGCGGCGGACCCGAGAGCGCGAGCGGATGCGTTCGAGCAGCTCGCCGCGGGTCGGACGCTCGGCTGCCCGACGCAGCTCGGCGAGGACGTACTCGGAGAGGGAGCTCCCCGACTGAGCGGCCCGCACCTTGAGCGCGCGGTGGAGGTCGTCGGGCACGTTGCGCACCTGTAGCGTCTTCATGCACTCAGCATACAACCATGCAAACTGCATGCAGACTGCACCCAGCCGCCCGCCGGGCGCGCTCAGTCCGTCGAGGTCCCGGCCACGGCGTCCAGGTAGCCGAGCTGCGCGAGCTGGGCGCCCATCACCTCGTGCATGACGTCGTGCTCGGCGGAGGTGAGGTTGTCGCGCCACCCACCGGGCGAGGCCGAGCGGATCTCCTTCCGCTCGCCCTTCTCGGTCGCCGGCACGGACTCGAACGCGTGCTCGTCCGCCACCGCGGCCAGCGTCTCGAACGGGACGTCGACCGGCAGCACCGCGCACAGGCGCTCCAGCTCACGACACGGGTCGGCGACCAGGTCCTCGTAGCGGATCATCACGCGGCGGTCGGCGGGGTGCGCCTCGTAGGCCCGGTGGACGACCTCGGTCCGGAACGCCCACACGGCGGACTGCCAGCGCACGAGGGCCTCGCGCCCGACGTCGGTGACCGGGAAGGCGCCCTCGTCGAGGGCCCACGACCCGGCCCGGTACGCGGCGAGCCACGAGTCGACGACGTCGCGCCCGTCGCGCAGCAGGAACACGATCCGCGAGCCGGGGAACAGCGACAGCATCGCGTCGGCCACGTGCGAGCCCGGCTCCTTCACGACCACGACCGGGTCCGCGACGTCCGCCGTGTCGGCCACCTGGGCGTCGAACCGGTCGGCGACGAGGCGGCGCAGCGCCGGCTCCCACGCGGCGCGGTAGCGGTCGCTGAAGAAGTAGCTGTCCTTGTCGTGCTTGATGCGATCCAGCGTGGTCAGGTCGGGCGGGTGCTCCGCCGTGGCCCACGCCAACGAGATCGGGCGCCACACCCCGAGGTGGTGACCGAGGTGCGGATCGTCGATCGGGACGACGACGTCGAGCGAGGCGAGCATCCGCAGCAGCCAGGTGCTGCCGCTGCGCGACGAACCGAAGATCCACACGAGGCGGTCCTCGGCGTCCACGATCGAGGGCGGCGGACCGGGACGGGTGGGGCGACCGCTCATCGTCTGACCTCCGGCGATGGGTGTCGTGCCGACGGCCTGCAGTCTTCCCCATCGACGCGCACCGCAGACAGTGCCGTTCGACACGTCCCCGCACGCCCGCGCCGCACCCGCCCGGGCGCTGACCTGCGGCGCCGCCGCCAACGGCTTTCGGGCCTGTTGCAGCACGTCAGTAACCTTTGGGACGTGAGTGACCGGAACGAGCGCACCATCCCCGACAAGCCCAGCATCGACGGCCTCGAGGCCAAGTGGCGGCAGGTCTGGGCCGACGAGGGCACGTTCCGGTTCGACCGCACCAAGACGCGCGACGAGGTGTTCTCGATCGACACCCCGCCGCCCACCGTCTCGGGCACGCTCCACCCCGGACACGTCTGCTCGTACACGCACACCGACACCATCGCCCGCTACCAGCGCATGCGCGGGCGCGAGGTCTTCTATCCGATGGGGTGGGACGACAACGGCCTCAACGTCGAACGCCGGGTCCAGATCCTGACCGGTACCCGGTGCGACCCGTCGCTGCCGTACGACCCGAACTTCCGGCCGCCCGAGAAGGTGTCGAAGAAGGACAAGCCGATCCCGATCAGCCGACCCAACTTCGTCGAGCTGTGCGGCAAGGTCGTCGAGCAGCTCGAGCAGACCTACTTCGACCTGTGGTCGAACCTCGGCCTGTCGGTCGACTGGACGCAGACCTACCGCACGATCGGCCCCGAGGCGACCAGGGCCAGCCAGCGCGGCTTCATCCGGCTGGTCGGGCGCGACCTGGCGTACCGGTCCGAGGCGCCCACGCTGTGGGACGTCGACTTCCGCTCTGCCGTCGCCCAGGCCGAGCTGCAGGACCGCGAGATCCCCGGGGCGTACCACAAGATCCGCTTCGACGGGCCCGACGGCCAGCCGATCTGGATCGACACCACCCGCCCCGAGCTGCTGCCGGCCTGCGTCGCGCTCGTCGCCCACCCCGACGACGAGCGCTTCCAGCCCCTGTTCGGCAAGTCGGCGCGCACGCCCCTGTTCGGCGTCGAGGTGCCGATCGTCGCCCACGAGCTGGCCGCACCCGACAAGGGCACCGGCATCGCCATGATCTGCACCTTCGGCGACACGACCGACGTCACGTGGTGGCGGGAGCTCGACCTCGACCTGCGGGCCGTGGTCCAGCGCGACGGGCGCATGCGCACCGTCGCCTGGGGCGAGCCGGGGTGGGAGTCCGCCGATCCCGGGGCGGCGCAAGCGGCCTACGACGAGCTGGCGGGGCGCACGGTCAAGCAGGCCCAGGCACGCATCGTCGAGCTGCTCACCGAGGCCGGTCTGATCGAGGGCGAGCCCCGGCCCATCACGCACCCGGTGAAGTTCTGGGAGAACGGCACCCGGCCGCTGGAGATCGTCACGTCGAACCAGTGGATGATCCGCTACCCGGACAAGGACGCCATGCTCGCCCGGGGCAAGGAGATCGCGTGGTGGCCCGAGTTCATGCGGGTCCGCTACGAGAACTGGGTCAACGGCCTGCAGGGCGACTGGAACATCACCCGCCAGCGGTTCTTCGGCGTGCCGTTCCCGGCCTGGTACCCCATCGACGAGGACGGGGTGGTCGACTACCTCTCACCGGTGCTGGCCAGCGAGGACAGCCTGCCCGTCGACCCGACCACCGACCCCGCCCCGGGCTACGACGCCGACCAGCGCGACAAGCCCGGAGGGTTCACGGCCGACCCCGACATCATGGACACGTGGGCGACGTCGTCGCTCTCCGCGCAGATCGCGACGGGGTGGATCGACGACCCCGACCTGTTCGCCCGCACGTTCCCCATGGACATGCGCCCGCAGGCGCACGACATCATCCGGACCTGGCTCTTCTACTCGGTCGTCCGGTCGCACTACGAGCACGAGACGGTGCCGTGGAGCAACGCCGCCATCTCGGGCTTCATCGTCGACCCCGACCGCAAGAAGCTGTCGAAGTCGGCGGCCAACGCGCCCGACGACCCGACGGCGCTGATCGAGACGTACGGCGCGGACGGCGTGCGCTACTGGGCCGCCAACGGCCGCCCGGGCATGGACGTCGTGTTCGACGAGGGCCAGCTCAAGATCGGCCGCAAGCTGGCCATCAAGCTGCTCAACGCCTCGAAGTTCGCGCTCGGACTCGAGTCGACCACGGCCGGAGAGGTCACCGAGCCGCTCGACCGGTCGATGCTCGCCGCGCTGGCCGACCTGGTCGCCGAGGCCACGGCCGCCTTCGACCGCTACGACTACGCCCGGGCGATCGAGCGCACCGAGGGCTTCTTCTGGTCGTTCTGCGACGACTACCTCGAGCTCGTGAAGAACCGGGCCTACGGCGCGGGCGGCGACGCCGGCGCCGCCTCGGCCCGCACCGCGCTGGGCCTGGCGCTGCAGACGCTGCTCGGACTGTTCGCGCCGTTCCTGCCGTTCGTCACCGAAGAGGTGTGGTCGTGGTGGCAGCAGGGCTCGGTCCACCGGTCGCCGTGGCCGTCGGCCGACGCCCTCCGCGAGGGCGCCGGTGCCGACGACGCGGCGTCGCCGGGCGACGAGCCCGACCCCGCCGTGCTCGCGGTCGCCGCCGGCGTGCTGGGCGAGGTCCGCGGGGCCAAGAGCCAGGCCAAGCGCTCGATGCGCACCGACGTCACGTCGGTCACGGTCACCGACACGCCCGAGCGGCTGTCGCTGCTGGCGCTCGCCGAGGCCGACGTCCGTTCGGCCGGCCGCATCGAGTCGCTGACGACCGAGCCGGGCGACCAGTTCGCGGTCACCGTCGTGCTCGCCCCCGAGACCGAGGGCTGAGGCCCAGCCCGCGTTTTCCACAGCAGTTTCGGGGGTCCTGACCCCCGAAACTGCTGTGGAAATCCTGAGGGCGGGTCAGGGGCGGGGGGCGTCGCCGTCGGGCACATCGGTCGCGTCGGTCGCGACCTCGTGGGACGAGCCCGCGTCCCGGCGGACCCACGCCTCGTCCTGCGGCGGGCGGACCGCGATGCCGCGGTCGCCGAAGGCGTTGGCCAGCCGCCGTCGCAGCTCGCGCACGACCAGGAACTGCTCGGCCGGCCGGGTCTTGACCACCAACCGGATGGCGATGGCCTCGGCTTCGAGGCGCTCGATGCCCCAGACCTCGGGGGGCTCGAGGATCTTGCGGCGCCACGCGGCGTCGGCCCACAGCCCGTCGGCCACCTCCTGGATGACCGGCTGCACCCGGTCGACGTCGGTGCCCCACGCGACCTCGACGTCGAGCAGCGCCCGGGCCCACTGCTGCGACATGTTGCCCACCCGGGCGATGGTGCCGTTGGGGATGTGCCACACGGTGCCCTGCACGTCGCGCATCCGCGTGGTGCGCAGCGTGATGGCCTCGACCGTCCCGGTCGCGGGGCCGGCGTCGATGATGTCGCCCACGCCGAACTGGTCCTCGACGAGCATGAAGATGCCGGCGAGGAAGTCCTTGACCAGGCTCTGGGCGCCGAAGCCGATGGCCACGCCGGCGATGCCGGCGCCGGCGATCAGGGGACCCAGGTTGACCCCGAGCTCGCCGAGGATGGCGGTCACGGCGATCGTCCAGATCACCGCGCTGGCGATGCCGCGCAGCACCGTGCCGAGCGTCCGCGCCCGGGCCGCCGAGCGCAGCGACAGCGACCCGCTGTCGATGATCGCCGAGGGGGCCCGCCGCCGGAGGTTGCGCAGGCGGTCCTGCGACTCGGGGGCGGCGATCTTGTTGGTCAGACGGCGGATGGCGCGGCGGACGAGGCGGTTGGCCACGAACGCCACCGCGACCACGAGGAGGATGTGGGCCGGGGTGGCCAGCAGCTTGTCGGCGGCCTCGGCCCAGCCTGTGCTGTCGGTCGCCTCGAGGACCCGGCGGCAGATGTAGGACGGATCGTCACCGCAGGCCTGTTGGATGGGTGTGGGATCGGTCGCTTGGGCCAGGACCACGGGAAGCGACGTTAGCGACACCGTGTTGAGTGTCACACGCTCAGGGTTGTTGGGTGGGGAATGCGAAGAACCTTCGTAGGGTTGTTGCCCACGACAAAGACTTTCGATCCTGTCAGTGCTGAAGGGGGCCGAAATGGCCGAATTGGACACCATGACACTGCCGGTCCTGCCGCTCACCGATGACGTCGTGCTGCCGGGCATGGTGGTGACCCTCGCCCTCGAGACCGACGAGGCGCGCGCGGCGGCCGACGCGGCCGCCAAGGCGGGCAACACGTTGCTGCTCGTCCCCCGCCTGCCTGACGGCCGCTACGCCCGGGTGGGCACGGTCGCCCGCATCGAGAACCGTGGCAACCTGCCCGGCGGCATGCCGGCGCTGGTCATCCGCGCCACGACCCGCGCCGAGGTGGGCCTCGGCGTCATCGGCGAGACCAGCGGGCTGTGGGTGCATGCGTCGCCCGTCGCCGACGACGACATCACCGACGAGATCGCCACCAAGGCGACCGAGCTGCGGGCCGCGCTGCGGGCGCTGTTCGAGGCGCTCGGCGGCCGCCGCCTCACCGAGGTGCTGCGCGGCGTCGACGATCCGTCCGCCCTCGCCGACCTGGCCGGTTGGTGGCCTGACCTGGGCGTCGATCGCAAGATCTCCCTGCTCGAGACCCTCGACCTCAGCGAGAGGTTGACGCTGGTCCTGGGCTGGACGAAGGACGCCCTGGCCGAGCACGAGCTGTCCGAGAAGATCCGCAACGACGTCACCGAGGGCCTCGAGGACCGCCAGCGCGAGTTCCTGCTCCGCCAGCAGATGGACGCCATCCGCAAGGAGCTGGGCGAGGACGAGGAGGACTCCGTCGAGGGCTACCGCGAGCGCCTGGAGAAGCTGGCCGAGGCCGGCGCCGTCACTCCGGCCACGTACAAGGCCGTGTCCCGCGAGATCGACCGCTTCGAGCGCACCCCCGAGCAGAACGTCGAGCACGGGTGGATCCGCAACTGGCTCGACACCGTGTTCGAGATCCCGTGGGGCGAGCGCAGCGTCGACGACTACGACATCGAGCGGGCCCGCGCCGTGCTCGACGCCGACCACACCGGCCTCGACGAGGTCAAGGAGCGCATCGTCGAGATGCTGGCCGTCCGCAAGCTGCTCGCCGAGCGCGCGGCAGAGGACGCCGCTGCGGCGGCCGCCTCTCGTGAGGACGAGGCGCATGAGGACGACAGCGACGAGACCGACGAGACCGGCGACGACCGCACCGACGAGGTCGGTGAGGGCGGCGACGAGACCGTCGTGCCCGTCGTCGCCGAGCTCGAGCCCGGCGACAACGGCCGCAAGCCCGGCGCCATCGTGGCGCTGGCCGGCCCTCCCGGTGTCGGCAAGACCTCGCTCGGCGCCTCGGTGGCACGGGCGCTCGGTCGCAAGTTCACCCGGGTCGCCCTCGGTGGCATCCGCGACGAGGCCGAGATCCGGGGCCACCGGCGCACCTACGTCGGCGCCCAGGCCGGTCGCATCGTCCGGGCGCTGCAGGAGGCCGGCACGATGAACCCGGTCATCCTCCTCGACGAGGTCGACAAGGTCGGCGCCGACTGGAGAGGCGACCCGTCGTCCGCGCTGCTCGAGGTCCTCGACCCCGCGCAGAACCACACGTTCCGCGACCACTACCTCGAGGTCGACCTCGACCTGTCGGACGTGCTCTTCCTGGCCACGGCCAACGTGCTCGAGACCATCCCCGGGCCGCTGCTCGACCGCATGGAGATCATCCGGCTCGACGGCTACACGCACGACGAGAAGGTCGCCATCGCCCGCGACCACCTCTTCGACCGCCAGCGGCAGCGCAACGGGCTGCGCGAGGGCGAGGTCGAGGTGACCGACACGGCGTTCGGCGAGATCGTCGAGGGCTACACCCGCGAAGCGGGCGTGCGCAGCCTCGAGCGTGAGATCGGCAAGGTGCTGCGCAAGGCCGCCACCCAGGTGGCGACCGGTGCGGCGACCCCGATCCGCGTCGACGAGGGCGACGTCGTGGCCTACCTCAAGCGCCGCCGGTTCCACGACGAGGCCGCCGACCGCACGTCGGTCCCCGGCGTGGCCACCGGCCTGGCGGTGACGGGCGTGGGTGGCGACGTGCTGTTCGTCGAGGCCACCTCGATGCCCGGCGAGTCGGGCATGACCGTCACCGGCCAGCTCGGCGACGTCATGAAGGAGTCGGCGCAGATCGCCCTCTCCTACGTCCGGTCCAAGGCCGACGAGCTCGGCATCGATCGGTCCCAGCTCGAGGGCAAGCGGTTCCACGTCCACTTCCCCGCCGGGGCCATCCCCAAGGACGGCCCGTCGGCCGGCATCACCATGACCACCGCGCTGGTCAGCCTGCTGCGCGGCGTCAACGTGCGCTCGACGGTCGCCATGACCGGCGAGGTCACGCTGTCCGGCCGGGTGCTGCCCATCGGCGGCGTGAAGCAGAAGGTGCTCGCCGCCCACCGGGCGGGCCTGCGCACGGTCATCCTGCCGCTGCGCAACGAGGCCGACCTCGACGACGTGCCCGAGGCGGTGCGGAACGAGATGACGTTCCACCCCGTCGACGACGTCGCCAAGGTGCTCGAGTTCGCCCTCGAGCCGGTCGGTGCCGTGGATGGCACCGGGGCCGGTGCTGGGGCCGACCCCGTGGCCGCCTGACGCCGACCGCGAGCGAAGTCGAGACGCCCCCGAGCCGCACGTCGCGGCCGGGGGCGTCTCGCCGCGAGGGGCCCGTCCGCGCACGTCAGGCGCGCGTCAGTCCGGTGCGGAGGCCGTGCGACGTTCGCCGCGTCACTACGCTCGACCCGATGTCAACGGAGGCCCCCCTCGTCGACGGCGGTCAGACGCCGGCCGACACCCCCACACCCGGTGCCCCGGCGGAGTACGAACCCCCGCGACCCACCAGCTCGAAGCAGCTCGTCCCGCTGCCGCCCGACGGCCTCGGCTACCGGGTCAAGCGCAAGCTGCTGGGCAAGCCGATGCACTCCGAGCAGCTCGAGCACGAGCGGCTCGGCAAGCCCACGGCCCTCGCCGTGTTCGCCAGCGACAACCTGTCGTCGTCGGCGTACGCCACCGAGGAGATCCTCCACGTCCTCGTGCCCTACTTCGGGCTCGCCGCCTTCGCGCTGGTGCTGCCCGTCACCGGTGCGATGCTCATCGTCCTCGGCCTGCTGATCATCAGCTACCGGGAGACGATCAAGGAGTACCCGTCGGCCGGCGGTGCCTATCTCGTCACGCGGGACAACTTCGGCATCGTGCCCGCCCAGGTGGCCGGCGCCGCGCTGTTGATCGGCTACATCCTCACCGTCGCCGTGTCGGTGGCGGCCGGCAGCGCCGCCATCTCGTCGACCATCACCGCACTCGAGCCCTGGCGGGTGCCGCTGTCGCTGTTCTTCATCGCCCTCATCGCCTACGGGAACCTGCGGGGCGTCCGTGAGTCGGGGAAGCTCTTCGCCGCGCCGACCTACTTCTTCATGATCTGCATGGGCGTGCTCATCGTGTGGGGCGTCGTCTCGTTCCTGATGGGCGACCTGCCGGTGCTCGGCACCCACGAACCGGGCATGGTCGAGATGGGTGACCACTCGGGGCTGCTGACCGCGACGGCGGCGTTCGTCCTCGCCAAGGCCTTCGCCTCGGGTGGTGCCGCCGTCACCGGCGTCGAGGCCATCTCCAACGGCGTCCCCGCCTTCCACAAGCCCGAGTGGCGCAACGCCCGCCAGACGCTGGTCGTGATGGGCACCGGGCTCGGCGTGATGTTCCTCGGCCTGTCGTTCCTGGCATCGAAGCTCGAGGTCATCCCGTTCGAGGCGGGCACGCCGACCGTGCTCGCCCAGATCGGCGAGGCCGTCTTCGGCCACGGGGCGCTCGGCGAGGCGATGTCGAGCGTCCTCAACGTCGCCACGATGTTCATCCTCGTGCTGGCCGCCAACACCGGGTTCGCCGACTTCCCCCGGCTGGCCAGCCTGCAGGCGGGCGACAACTTCCTGCCGCGCCAGCTGACCAAGCGGGGGCACCGCCTGGTGTTCTCCAACGGCATCATCGCCCTGGCCGCCGCGGCCGCGGTGCTGGTGGTCATCTCGAACGCGGCGGTGACCCGGCTGATCCCCATCTACGCCATCTCGGTGTTCACGGGGTTCACCCTGTCGCAGTCGGGCATGACGAAGCACCACCTGCGCAAGCGGGAGAAGGGCTTCGTGCGGGGCATCATCGCCAACGGCGTGGGGGCGGTCCTGTCAGGGGCGATCGTGCTGATCGTGATCGTGACCCGCTTCGCGGACGCCTGGGTGATCCTGCCGATCATGCCGCTGGTCGTGGTGATCCTCCTGCGCCTCAACGGGCAGTACGAGCGCGAGCGGGTCGCGCTCGAGACCGACGTCCCGGCCGCCGCGACCGCCCCGATCCTGCGCCGTCACGTGGTGCTCGTGTTCGTCGACCGCCTCGACCTCGCGGCGGCGCGTGCCATCCAGTACGCCCGCACGCTCACCCCCGACGAGCTGCGCGCCGTGCACTTCGTGGTCGACGACGAGGCCGGCGAGCGCCTGGCCGACGAGTGGCGGCGGCTCGGCCTGGCGCGGGTGCAGCTCGAGCTCGTCGCCACCCCCGATCGGCGGCTGACCCACGCCGCGGTCGAGCACGTGGCGCACGAGCTGTCCGACGGCGAGACCGAGGTGTCGGTGCTGCTGCCCGACCGCAAGTACAACGGCCTCTGGCACCGCATCCTGCACGACCGCACAGCCGAGTCGATCCTCACCGAGGTCTCGAAGCTGCCGCACGCCAACGTGACGACGGTGCCGTTCCACTTCGACGCCTGGCTGTCCGACGAGACCATCGAGATCGTGCCGCCCGCCGCCCGGGGGAAGCTCACCAGGTCCCCGAAGCGGGCCGCCGACCGCCCGCCCCTCCAGGACATCGAGTCCGTCACGCCCATCGGCGAGGTGCGCTGGCGCGACCTCGTCCAGGTCAAGGGGACGGTGCGCTCGGTGCGGGTGGCGCCGCTGCACGACTCGCCGACGCTCGAGTTCGTCCTCGACGACGGCACCGGCACGCTGCTGGCCGTCTTCCTCGGCCGCCGCGAGCTGGCCGGGATCAAGGTCGGCAGCAAGATCGAGGTCACCGGGACGGCCGGCGTGCACCAGCACCGGCTGGCGATCCTGAACCCCAGCTACCGGCTGCTGTCGGGCTCGACCGCGACCTGACGGATCAGGCGCTCGCCCCACCGCTCAGGTCGACGCCGAGGAACGCGGCCGCGGGTGGAACGGGTCCCTGCCAGGTCCAGAACGACCGGTGGGGGCGGAAGCCCATCTCGACGTTGATGGCGAGCATGTGCGGGTTCGACTCGGCGTTGTAGGTCTCGATCACCGCGATGTCCGGCTGGTGGGCGAGCGCCCGGCGCAGGTTCGCGGCCTTGAGCCAGCGGCCGAGACCGTGCCCGCGATGCGCGGCGACGACGCCGGTGTCACCCTGACGGGCGATAGCAGGGCGGAGGCGCGAGACCATGACCTGGCTGACACCTGCGGCCTCGCCATCGGCCGAGAGCGCCAGCGTGGTGACGATGTCGTAGCCCGTGGCGCGCAACCACCGCTCCCGCTCCGCCTGCTCGGCAGGATCGAGGACCTGCAGTTCCCAGTCGATCTCGTCGACCGGAGCGTCGACCATGGCGGCCATCGCCCCGGCGAGCGGCGCGGCCCACTCGTCGGGGCACGTCCCGACCCACCCGACCAGGCGGTAGCCCGCCGCCCGGGCGGGGGCCTCGTCGATCCACCGGGCCTGCTGGGCCGGGTCGATGTCGACGACCCGGACCCGGCTGCACCGGTCTTCGGACCGGCGCGTCATGCCGAGCGCCGTGCACAGGTCGGCACCGGCGTCGTCGAGCGGCCAGCCGATCAGCGACGTCGCCCCGTCGGCCACGACGCGAGCGACCGCGGTCGACACCAGCGCACGGGCCACGCCCCGGCGACGGAACGCGGGGTCGACGAGGCAGTACACCTCCACCGCGGCGTCGTTGACGCCGTCGAGGTGCTGGTCGGTGTGGACCATGCCCGCGGGCGTGCCGTCGAGCGTCGCCAGCCACACGAGCCGGCGGCGGAACCCGGGGGTGGCGAACAGATCCCCCCGCAGCTCCTCGGGCGGGATGGGCGGGTCGTCCGGCTCGACGACGGCATCCACGGCGCGCCACACCGTCACCAGGCCGTCGAGCGCCGGCCCGTCGCCGTCGGCCACCTCGACGACCTCGATCACGCCGGTGGTCACCACGCCGCCTGACTACCGCCTCGTCGTGCGCCACACCCAACGAATATCGGCCGCGCCGGTGGGCGTGCGGCCGTTGCCGTTCCCCGGACGGACGAACGACGGCGGCGGGAGGGCAGACTGCGAGGGTGAGCACGGACCACCCTGCGCACATGGCCCTCGTGGCCGACCTCGAGTCGGCGCTCACCCCCGACCGGGTCCGCACCGGCGGTGTCGAGCTGAGCCTGTACGGGCGCGATGCCTCGGTGCTGTCCGGCGAGGCGGCGGTCGTGTGCTTCCCGCGGTCGACCGCCGACGTGGCCGCCGCGGTGGGCATCGCCCGCCGGCACGGGCGGCCGTTCGTCGCCCGCGGCTCAGGGACCGGGCTGGCGGGCGGAGCGGTGCCGGTCGGCGACCCGGTGGTGATCGTCACCACGAAGATGGATCGCATCCTCTCGATCGATCCAGACGAACGTGTCGCCTGGGTCGAGCCCGGCGTGATCAACCTCGACCTGACCCGGGCGCTCGCCCCGCACGGCCTGCACTTCGCCCCCGATCCGTCGAGCCAGCAGGCCTGCACCATCGGCGGCAACGTGGCCAACAACTCCGGCGGGCCGCACTGCCTCGCCTACGGCGTGACCAGCGCCCACGTGCTGGCGATGGAGGTCGTCCTGCCCGACGGGTCGGTGACCGTGCTCGGCGGCCTCGACCCCGAGCCGCCCGGGCTCGACCTGCGGGGCGCCTTCGTCGGCAGCGAGGGAACGCTCGGCATCGCCACCCGCATCGCGGTGCGGCTGACGCCGGACCCACCAGCGGTGGCCACCCTGCTGCTCGACTTCCCGACCGTCGACGCCGCGGCCGAGACCGTCAGCGGCATCATCGCCGCCGGGATCCTGCCCGCGGCACTGGAGATGATGGACCGGCGCATCACGGCGGCGGCCGAGGAGTTCGTCCACGCCGGCTACCCCACCGACGCCGCGGCCGTCCTGCTGGCCGAGGTCGACGGCCTGCCCGCCGGCGTGGCCGACGCGGTGGCCCGCATCGGCGACATCGGCCGCGCCCACGGCGCCCGGGCCGTGCGCGTCGCCGCGGACGACGCGGAGCGGGCCCTGTTGTGGAAGGGCCGGAAGTCCGCGTTCGGAGCCGTCGCCCGGGTGGCGCCCAATTACTACCTGCACGACACGGTGGTGCCCCGCACCCGGCTGGTCGAGGTGCTGACCGAGGTCTATGCCATCGCGGCCCGTCACGACCTCGACGTGATGAACGTCTTCCACGCCGGCGACGGCAACCTCCACCCTCTCCTGCTGTTCGACGCCCGCGAGCCCGGCGTCATGGATCGCGTCCACGCGGCGGGCGACGAGATCGTGCGGGTGTCGCTGGCGGCCGGCGGCGTGCTGTCGGGCGAGCACGGCATCGGGCTCGAGAAGCGTGACCTGATGCCGCTGCTCTTCGGTCCCGACGACCTCGACGCCCAGGCCCGCCTGCGCGAGGCGTTCGACCCCGACGGCGTCGCCAACCCGACGAAGGTCCTGCCCGCCGGCAGCCGCTGCGGTGACCTGCAGTCGATCCCCGAGGGCGTGTGGGTGTGACGCGCCGTTCCGGGGTTCCGGCGACCGTTCTTGCGACGTCACGGCCGCTGGAGCACGCAGATCCGTCGCAAGAACCGTCGCAGGAACGGCAGCGCCGATGATCGAGCCCGTCGCCGCCTTCGCCGCCGCCGTCGGCCCGCCCGAGGCCGGGCCGGTCGTGGCGGTCGGCGGGCGCACGCAGTGGGACGTCGGCGGGCCGGTCGGGGCGGCGGACGGCACCGGCGTCCGCGAGGTGCGCCCGCCCTCCGGGATCGTGGCCGTCGAGGCGGCGGACATGACCGTCCGGGTGCGAGCCGGCACCACGGTCGCCGACCTCGACGACGCCCTCGCCGAGGTCGGCCAGACCGTGGCGCTGCCCGCGTGGCCGGGCGCGACCGTCGGCGGGGTGCTCGCGGTGGGCCACAGCGGGCTCCGCCACCTCGGCTGGGGCCCGGTGCGGGACACCGTGCTCGAGGTGCGCTACGTGTCGGCCGAGGGGGCAGTGGTCAAGGCGGGCGGGCCGACGGTCAAGAACGTGTCGGGGTTCGATCTGTGCCGCCTGCTCGTGGGCTCCCTCGGGACGCTGGGGCTGATCGCCGAGGTCGTGCTCCGCACCCGACCGCTGCCCGCCGCCGAGCGGTGGGTGTCGGGTGTCGCCGACCCGTTCGACCTGGTCCCCCGCTTGAGCCGCCCGGCCTCCGTGCTGTGGGACGGCACGACCACCTGGGTGCTGCTCGACGGGCACCCCGACGACGTCCGGACGCAGGTCCGGGCCACCGGGCTGACCGACGCGCCCGGGCGCCCCGACCTCCCGCCGCACCGGTGGTCGCTGCGGCCCGGGGATCTGCGCGCCCTCGCCGATGAGGACGGGCCCGACGTGTTCGTCGCCCTCGTCGGCGTGGGCGTCGCCCACACCTCGGCGCCCCAGCCGCCCCGACCGGTCGACCCCGGGGTGGCGGCCCTCCACGAACGGATCAAGCGCCTGTTCGACCCCACGGGCCGCCTCGCCCCGGGCCGCGACCCGCTGGCCGGGACGACGACCGCAGGGGCACGGTGATGGACCTCGGGATCGCCGACGACGACCTGGCGAGCTGCGTCGCCTGCGGGCTGTGCCTGCCGCACTGCCCGACCTACCGCGTGACCGGCGAGGAGGCGCTCTCCCCGCGGGGCCGGGTGGCGGGGATGCGCCAGGTGCAGTGGGAGGGTCGGGCCGCCGACGACTCGTTCGTCCACTCGATGGAGACCTGCGTGCAGTGCCGGGGCTGCGAGACCGCCTGTCCGTCGGGGGTCCCGTTCGGGCGCCTGATCGAGCCGACGCGCGCCACGCTGGCCGAGGGCCGCCGTGTGCCCGCGCCGGGGGCGGGCGGATCGGGCGCCCGGCAGCGGCCCCCTCTCGCCGTCCGTGTGGGGGTGCGGGCGCTCGGCCACCACCGCCTCGTGCTGGCCGGCTCGACCGCGCTCGCCCTGGGCCAGCGGGTGCGGCTGGTGCCCGCCGGCCTGGCGCGCCGGTTCGGGCTCCCCGCCCGGCTGCCGCTGCGCCGGCCTCGGTTGCGGGCGTCCGGCACCGACGTGTGGCTGTTCACCGGATGCGTGATGGACGCATGGATGCGTGACGTGCACGCGGACGTCCTCCGGGTGGTCGAGGCGACGGGGGCGGGCGTGGCGCTGCCGGGAAGCGACGGCGCCTGCTGTGGTGCGCTCGCCCTTCACGCCGGCCTCGCCTCCGAGGCGCGGGCCCGTGCGCAGCGGACGATGGCGGCGTTCCCCGGCGACGCCCCGATCCTCGTCGACGCGGCCGGGTGCGGCGCCGCCCTGCGCGACTACGGCCACCTGCTCGGCACCGAGCAGGCCCGCGCCTTCAGCGCCCGGGTGCTCGACGTGCACGAGTGGCTCGCCGACCGCATCGACGCGCTGCGCGCGGCGGCGGCGCCAGACGTCGCCCCCGAGGCCGCCTCCGCCCGGACCGACCGCCCGGTGGTGGCCGTGCAGGACCCGTGCCACCTCCGGCACGTGCAGCGATCCCACCTCGCGGTGCGGACCGTCCTGTCCCCGTTCGCCACTGTCGTGGAGCTCGACGACGAGGGCCTGTGCTGCGGGGCCGGGGGCGCCTACGCCGCGGTCCAGCCCGACCTGGCGGGGGCGATCCGCGCCCGCAAGGTGGCGGCGATCGAACGCTCGGGAGCGCCGGTGGTGGCATCGGCCAACGCGGGGTGCGCCCTGCACCTCGCCGCTGCCGGGGTCCCGGTCGTCCACCCGTGCACGATCGTCGCCCGCGCCCTCGACTCCTCCGACGCGCCGGCGCGCTCGAGGACCGGCAGACCGGGGCGGGTCGCTCAGTCGACCTCGCGCAGCCGGCCCGTCGACACGTCGACCACGAAGCCACGCACGTTGTCGCGGTGCGGCACGAACGGCGCGGCGCGCACCCGGGCCACCGAGTCGCGCACCGAGGCGTCGAGGTCGGCGAAGGCGCCGAATGTGAACGGTGGGCGCTCCCCCACATCGGATTCGATGTCGGCGAGCAGGGCGTCCTCATCCAGCCCGTGGAGGCCGCAGTCGGTGTGGTGCACCACCATCACCTCGGTCGTCCCGAGCTTGCGCTGCGACAGCGCGAGCGACCGCAGCACGTCGTCGGTCGCGATGCCGCCGGCGTTGCGGATGATGTGCGACTCGCCGAGACGCAGGCCCAGGAGGGGGAACAGGTCGATGCGGGCGTCCATGCAGCAGACGACGGCCGTGTGCCGCGTCGGCCGGGGCGACGAGATGTCGGCGCCTGCCGCTCGCGCCGCGAACGTGTCCGCGTAGCGGGCGTTGGCCGCGAACAGCTGGTCGACGGTGGACGCCTGCTGGACCTCGCTCCGCTCGGTCACTGGTGCACCCTTCGGGCGCGCGCAGTGACCGAATCGCCACTTCGTGGCGCAGGGCCGACTGTGCTGCTGGACCTCGCTCCGCTCGGTCATGAGTCGACACCCTGGCGGCCCGGGCGCTCGCCTGCAAGGTGGCAGATGCCACGCCCGCGCGTCGACCGACCTCCGCCGCGGCGCGCGTCACATGCGACGGGCGAAGTCGTCCTCGTCGTAGCCCGCGAAGAACGTGCCCAGGTCGTCGACCATGCGGTCGAACGACTCGGCGGCGAACAGGACGGGCTGGTAGCGCGTGATGTCGTAGGCCAGGGTGCCCATCTGGGCGATGTCCCACGGGCGGATCTCGGCGCCCCGGAACTCCTCGATCTCGCCGTATGACGACAGCAGCCCGGCACCGTAGGCCCGCAGCTCGCCGTCCTCCCACACCACGCCGAACTCGAGCGTGAACCAGAAGACCTTCGAGAAGAAGTCGAGTGCGGCATCGGACGTGGCCCGGCGCGAGGCGTGACCGGCCAGCTCGTAGAGGTCGGCGAACACCCGGTTCCCCAGCATGTTGGCGTGCCCGATGATCTCGTGGATGATGTCGGGCTCGGGTGTGTAGAAGGGCACCGAGTGGTGGCGGACGTACTGGGTCGACCGGAAGGTCCGGTCGGCGAGCGACCCGTAGAAGTCGCGGGTCGGGACCAGCCCGGGAACGGGCTCGATGCGGAAGCCGGTGAGCGAGCGCACCCGCTCGTCGACCTCGCGCAGCTGGGGCACGCGCTCGGTCGGCAGCGTGACCGCCTCCGCGCCCAGCCGGTAGGCCCGACACGCGTAGGCCTCGTGCTTGCGCCCGAGCTGGGAGGACACAAGTCGCCAGACTTCGTCCTCCTCGGGGGTGTAGACCACATCGGGGATCGGGTCGCCACGGCGGTACGTGCGACCGACCTCGGCGATCGTCGCCCGCCGGGCGCGGTAGTCGAGGTCGGACACGCCGGGGTGATCTGCCGGCAGCTCGTGCTGCTGCGGGTCGACGTCGGTACGGACCATGACCCAAGCGTTCCCCGAGAGACGCAACTCGTTCAACGAACAGCGGAAAGTCCAGACGGATCAGCAACCAGATGGCGTATGGTCCAGACGTTTAGCCTCAGCCGTACACGGGAGCGCCACCATGTCCCACCCTCTCGACGACATCGATCGGCGCATCGTCGGCGCGCTGGTGGCCGACGGCCGGCTGTCGGTGAACGGTCTGGCCAGCGAGGTGGGCGTCAGCCGGGCGACCGCCTACGCGCGGCTCGACCGCCTCCGCACCGAGGGCGTCATCACCGGGTTCACCGCCACCGTCGACCCCGCGAAGGTGGGGCACGGCATCGCCGCGCTGATCCTCGTGAACGTCGAGCAGAACGAGTGGCGCGCGGCCCGCGACGAGCTGCTCGACCTCCCGGGGGTCGAGTACCTCGCCTTCACCAGCGGGGGGTTCGACATGGTCGCCATCGTGCGGGTGCCCACCATCGAGGCGCTGCGTGACGTCGTGCTCGACCACCTGCACGGCGCCACCCACGTGCGCTCGACCCAGACGGTGTTCGTCCTCGACGAGCAGCGCCGCCAGATCCCTCTCCCCTGAGCGGGCGGACCGACCGTCGGTCAGCTGTCGATCACGCCAGCAGCTTGGCCTTGGCCGCGGCGAACTCGGCGTCGTCGAGCACTCCGGCGGAGTGCATCTGCCCCAGCTTCTCGAGCTGGGCCATCAGGTCGTCCCCGCCGGACGCGGGTGCCGGCGGAGGCGGGGGCGGGGGCGCCTGCTGCTGCTGCAGCTGGTTGAGCTGGGCCTGCATGTCTTGCATCTGCAGGTCCTCGTTCTGCTCCTGCGCGGCCGCCTGGTCCCGCGAGTACCGCCGCCGCTGCATGCCTCCGGAAACCGCGGTTGCGGTGCCGGCGACGACGGCCGTGCGGGCCATCGTGCCGACCAACCCGGGGCGTCCCATGCGTCGTCTCATCAGTGTCTCCTCGTCTCGTTGGTGAGATCCGTCTGTCAGTCCTGTTCGGGCGAGTTGGCGATGACCTCCTCGACCACGCTCGCGGGGATGCGCAGGTTCGCCACCAGCTCACCCCCGCCGCGGACGATGGCGTCGCGCAGCGGGATGGCCCAGGTGTGCTCGAACACGAGCACGGCGGCCGAGCTGTTCGGCGGCAGGGACGCGGTCAGGTCGTCGACGTCCTCGTCGGACACGAGGCCCTCGACGCGCTCGAGCACGCCGGCCAGGGCCGCGAACTCGTCGTCCTCGATGTTGTCGAACTCGACGAACGTGGTGCTGCCGTCCGCGTCCTTGCGGGCGAACACGCCGTCGACGATCGCGATCGTGTCGGACTGCACGAGGCGATCGAGCTCCGGGAGGATCTCGCCGGTGAAGCGGTTCTCGGGGAACGCGAGGACCAGGACTTCGATGGGACCTATGGACATGGCTGGCCGCCTCTCTCAGGCTGTGAACGACGCGGCCGGGCGGCCACGTCGCCGACTCGATGGGACTGGTGGAGCTTCGGGTGGGGGACGCACGGCGGTACGGCGACCACGCTGCCTGGCCCGTGTCGTCGTACAGCACGACCAGCACGTTGGGCGCCCCGGCGGGCGCCTTGTCGGGGAGGAACGCGTCCCAGGCGGGCGTCGAGTCGCGGACATCGAGCTTGATCTCGCCCCGGAACGGCCTCGGCATCGGCAGGGCTCCTCTGGTGGACGCGGACGCGGCGGGAGGTACCGGTCGCGCCCAGCCTCGCGACGGTCGGCGGTCGCGTGGTCACCCGCAGGGGGTGATCTGGTCGAGCCGGTCGCGCCCGACGATGCGGGGCCATGGTCGCCGAGAAGCTCCTCGCCTCGTGGAAAGACACGGGAACCCGCGCCTCGATCACCGAATTCGTCGCCGCGACCACGGACGAGGACGGCGACGCCTTCGTGCTCCCGGCCGACCGGGTCGCCGTGTTCGACAACGACGGCACGCTCTGGTGCGAGAAGCCGATCCCGATGGCGACGTAGTCGTCGGACCCGGCGGTGGCCACGGCGGCCACCGCCGTGGCCGACAGCGCCGCAGTCGCCGACATCGGGCCGGTCACCAGGTGCCGCGAGCTGCCGAGCAGGGCGTAGAGGACGAGGGCGGGCGGCGCCGCGTACAGACCGACGACCGGTGACACACCCGCGATCGACGCGTAGGCCAGCGCCTCGGGCACGAGCACGGCCCACACCGTGAGGCCCGCCACGACGTCGCGTGACACGCCACGACCGACTGGTAGGGCCAGCTCGACTTCACCTCTACCGCCTGGCTCGTAGCGAGCTGAAGGCGAGGCCGGCCATCGGACGCTCCTGTGGGGGAGTGGCGCGCGGTCCCGATCGCACCGAGGGTCCGTCCGGCCGCCACGGACCGCCTCACCCGCCTCGGGTGGGCCACCCCGGCCGGTCTGCGGCCCCAGCGGTCACCCAGGCGCCTCCTCGTCCGGCTCGCGGGCGTGACCCGACCGCCGCTCCCACAGGGTGGCGTTCAGCATGGCGGCGGCGACCATCATCCGGCCGAAGAGGTACAGCCAGGCCAGCAGGGCGGCCGCCACGCCGAGGGACCCGTACAGGTTCGAGGCCTTGTCGACCCGATGGGCGAGGAAGTACACGCTGAACAGGTGGGCCAGCCACACCCCGGTGCCCATCAGCAGCGCCCCGGGCACGAACGCGGTCCACGGCGCCCGCCGGTCGTGGGGCAACAGCCACGAGATGACCCACCACAACACGGCGAACGGCCCGATTCCGGACAGCACGGCCACCAGGCCCAGGCCCGGCGACTCGTGCCGGACCCACTGGGAGAGGCCGACCGCCACGAGCGCCGCGACCGCAGCGAGGAACGTCACCCCGGCCGCCTTGGCGGTGCTCCGCATGCGGCTGGGCGGCAGCCCCCAGGCGACCGTGTGCACGGCGTGGAGGACACGGGCGGTCGCCCCGCCCGCGCTGTACACCGCCCAGGCCGACAGGGGGACGAGGAACCACAGGTTGCTGTGCGCTTGCTGGGAGCCGGTGGCCACCGACTGCACGACGTAGGTGCTGAGCCCGACCCCGCCCGCCACCGACGTCGGCGCGTCCTCGTCGAGGCCGACCAATAGCCCGACCAACGTGAGGACGGCGAGGAACAGGGGCAGCAGGTACACGAAGATGCGGAAGGCCAGGGCGCCGGCCAACACGCTGCCGACGGCGCGGCGATCGCGCTCGCCCGCGGTCCACACGAGGTCGACGAGACGGGATCGACGGCGGGCCGCCTCGGCCGTGGCGACGGTGCGCTCGACGGTCCGGGTGGTGGCGTGGCGAACCCGCTCGATGCGTCCGGGCGCGGCCGCGTCGTGGCCCTGCTCGCTGGCTGCCGGGGGCGCGCCCGTGCCGTCCTCGCTGGCTGCCGGGGGCGCACCCGTGTCGTCCACGATCGGCACCACGCTCAGTCCGCGAGTCCGCCGATGCCGCTGCCGCTGCCGACGGAGAACGCCGTGCCGTTGGCGCGGGCCCGCGGGGTGCCGAGCATGAGGATCACGGCCACGATCGGCACGGGGCTGAGAGCCACGCCGACGGCCGACGGCAGCACCTCCCCGATCACCTCTCCGAGCACCGCAAGCCTCCCGTCGCACGCCGGACCGCAGGATCGTCGTGCGCCGGCGGGGCACCCGCCTCACCCCGGCCGGGTGACGGCCGGCCGCGTCAGTAGCCGAAGTCCTGGGTCCAGGTCCACGAGGCCTCGTGGACGCCCACGCCGATGGTCGTGAAGCCGCAGTTGAGGATGTTGGCCCGGTGGCCCGACGAGTTCATCCACGCCTGGTGCACGGCCTCGGCGCTGGCCTGGCCCTGGGCGATGTTCTCGCCCCCGGGGCTCGGGTACCCGGCCGCTTGGACCCGGTCGGCGAAGGATCGCCCGTCGAGCGAGTCGTGCGAGAAGTAGTCGTTGGCCGCCATGTCGTCGCTGTGGGCCTGGGCCGCGGCGACGATGCGATCGTCGACGCGCAGTGCCCCGCAGCCGGCGTCGGCCCGGGCCGCGTTGACCAGCGCCACGACCCGGTCGGCCTCGCTGGCCGGCGGCGGGGCCGGGGGCGACGTGGCGGGCGGCGCGGTGGGCGGAGGAGCCGGCGGGTCGGTGGTCGGGGGCGGCGGGCTGGTGGCCGCGGTGGTGGCAGGCGCGCGGCGGGGCGGTGGTGGCCGGGGCGGTCGTCGGCGGTGCCGTGGTGGGCGGGACGGATCCGGTCATGCTCGGGCCGTCGCCCACCCGGCGAGGCTCGTCGCCGGCGAGGCCCTGCCGGTCGCCGTCACCGCCGTCGGCGGTCTCGACCTCGCCGTCGTGACCCACCGGACCGTGCGCCAGGCCCGTGGCGACCACGACGCCGACCGGCGCGAGCAGCGCCACGACGAGCAGCACCGCGAGCACGGCGGGCGAGGGTCGGCGGGCCGGCACGCTGCGAACCCCTACCGGCGCCCGGTCGGAGGGACGGGCGGCCAGCCACCGCGGACCGTGACGGAGAGTGCGCAGATCGTCATCGAAATGTCAGAGACAAATCGACCTGGCCTGGGTAAAGATCGCAGCACTCCGCTCCACCCTCCCCGGTGGCCGGGGCGGCACGGCGAGCAGCGCCGGGTCTTCATCGCCCGTGGCGGGCCCGACAGAAGGTGGCGAGGCAATGAACGAGATCCTGATCCTCGGATTGGTGGCGATCGCAGTGGTGATCGTCATGGCCGGTCTGCTCGGCCGGTTGGTCGACCACGACGACGTGTCGTCGTACGTCGAGGGGTGATCAGCCTCCCCACGCGCTGACCGTTCTCGCAGTTTCTAGCCGACGCCCCGCTGCCCCGTCAGGCGGCGGGGCGTTGCGCTGCCCTGGGGGACGCTGGGACCCGGCGGGCGGCCGCGCTCACTCGCAGAGGAGGCGGTGGGCCGCCGTGGCGATGTCGTCGACCTGCGGCAGGATGGCGTTCTCGAGCTCGGGGGCGTAGGCGACGTGGCACTCCTGGGCGCCGACCCGGCCGATCGGGGCGTCGAGCTGCCAGAACGACTGCTCGGCCACCCACGCGGCGATCTCGCCGCCGAACCCGGCCCGGACCACGTCCTCGTGCACCACGAGCAGGCGAGACGTCTTGGACACGGACTCGGCCACCATCTCCTGGTCCCACGGGACGAGGCTCCGCAGGTCGACGATCTCGATCGAGGCGCCGTCGGTCTCGGCGAGCTGTTCGGCCGCCTTGCGCGACCGCTCGACGGTGGCGCCCCACGTCACGATCGTGAGGTCGGTACCTCGCGTGACGTAGCGGCCGCGGCCGAAGGGCACCACGAAGTCGGCGGCCGGGAACGGGTCGCGGGTGTACGGCTGGCGCAGGAGGTGCTTGTGCTCCAGGAACAGCACCGGGTCCTCGCACCGGAAGGCCGCCCGCATCAGCCCGGCGGCGTCGCTCGCCCGCGACGGGTAGGCGATGAGCAGCCCCGGGATGTGGGCGAAGATCGACTCGCCCGACTGGCTGTGCCAGATCGACCCGCCTTGCAGGTAGCCGCCGATCGGCACCCGCATCACGGTCGGGCAGGTGAACGCGCCGTTCGACCGCCACCGGATCGTCGCCGCCTCGCTGCGGACCTGCTGCATGGCCGGCCAGATGTAGTCGAAGAACTGGATCTCGGGCGCCGGTCGCAGCCCCCGGATCGCCTGCCCGACGGCCCGGCCGATGATGTTCGCCTCCGCGAGCGGCGTGTTGTAGCACCGCGCCCGCCCGAAGTCGCGCTGCAGGCCGTGGGTCGTGCCGAACACGCCGCCTTTGCCCTCGACCTCGGCCAGGATCGCCTCGCGGGCGTCGGCCACGTCCTCCCCGAACACCCGGACCCGCTCGTCGGCCTCCATGACCTCGTGCAGCGTGCGCCGGATCGCCTCCCCGAGCGCGACCACGTCGTCGCCCTCGGGGCCGGTCGCGACCTCGCCGGGGTCGGGGATGTCGGGCAGCGCCACGACGTGGTCGAGCACGGTCGCGATGTCGGGGCGGCGACGGGCGAGCGCCGCCTTGGCCGCGTCGGCCACCGTGCGGCGCGCCTCGTCGCGCACGTCCGCGGCCTCGTCGGCGGTGAGGACCCCGCCGGCCACCAGCCCGGCCTCGAGCCGCTCGATCGGGTCGTTGCTCGCCTCCCACTCGAGCTCGTGCGGCAGGCGGTACTTGCTCTGCGTGTCCGCGGCCGAATGGGAGTAGGGGCGGGTGACCGTGGCGTGGATGAGCGCCGGGCCGACGCCCGCCCGCACGTGGCTGACGACCTCCTTGGCCGCCCGGCGGACCTCGAAGTAGTCGGTGCCGTCGATCGTCCAGGTCTGCAGGCCGGCGAACCCCTTCACCAGCTCGTTGATCGGTGCCGGCGACTGCTCGGCCGACGGCACCGAGATGGCGTAGCCGTTGTCGGCCACCACGAACAGGACGGGGAGGTGCTCGGTGCACGCGGTGTTGAGGCTCTCCCAGAACTCGCCCTCGGACGTGGCGCCCTCGCCGAGGCTGACGTAGGTGACCTCGTCGCCGTGGGCCGGCAGGTCGAGCTGCGGGCGACGAACGATGTAGCGCCCGGCCTCGGCGCACCCGACGGCCGGGATGCACTGGCTGCCGGTCGGGCTCGACTGCGTGACCACGTTGCGCTCGCGGTCGCCCCAGTGGGCGGGCATCTGCCGGCCGCCGGACGCAGGGTCGTCGGCCGACCCGACGGCCTGGAGGAGGATCTGCTCGGCCGAGATCCCGAGGCCCAGCATCAGGGCCAGATCCCGGTAGTAGGGGAAGAACCAGTCGTAGCCCGGCCGCAGCTCGTGGGCGAGGCCGAGCAGCAGGGCCTCGTGACCGGCGCCCGAGATCTGGAAGAACACGCGGCTCTGCTTCTGCAGGGCGATCTCGCGGTCGTCGATGGCGCGCGAGATCCGGGCCAGGAGGAGGTCGCGCCGCAGCTCGTCGGCGGGGTAGGCGGCGATGTCGTCGGGCCCGGGCGCGGCGGCGGGATCGCGGTCGGCGCCGTCGGTGTCGCCGCGGCCGGCCTTCGCCGCCTCGACCTCGGCCTTTTCGGCCTTGGCCCTTGGCCTTGGCTTCGCCTTGGCCTCGGCCTTGGCCGCCTTGCGGGCGGCCGCCTTCTTGCGCTTACCCGCCTTGCGCTTCCCGGCCGTGCCCGCCTCGGACCTGCCCTCTTCGGCCTCGGCCGCCTCGGACACCTTCGCCTTCTTCGCCTTCTTCGCCTTCTTCGGCTTGTCCGCAGCCTTCGCCTTCTTCGCCTTCCTCTGCTTCTTCGCCGCCTTCGCCGTGGCCTTCTCCCCCGTCGCCGTGCTCGACCTCGTCGGCGTCGCCTCGCCGGGGCCCGGGACGGCGTCGACCTTCCTGCCGTTCGTGCGCTCGGTCACCGCCTCATCGCCGGTCGCCGGCACGCTGGGCGCCAGCGTGACGACCGGAGCACCCGACGGGGCGGTCAGGTCGATGGCCAGCGCGCGCGGACGCCCGCCCGGCGGCCGGCTCGACCCGACCGACGCGCCGGCCGGCGTGGGCTGGCCGTTCGTGGCGGGCTGTGAACCATGGTCGCGGGTAGCGGTCGGCTTGCGCGGCCTCGGCCCCATGGTCGACCTCCTGGGCGATCAGTCGAGGGTTCCGGGGGGATCGTCTCACATCTGTACAACGACTGTCGGCAATGCCGCGCGATGTGACACACCGTTCACGTTTGTGCTGACCATCGGCGTCGCATTGGCTTCCGAGCCGTCTCCCCTACCCTGGCAGACCATCCCTGCCCGATACGGGACACGTCCATGCCACCCCGCACCACACCCGCTGCGCCCGACCACTCCCGGTACCGGGAGCTGGCGCCCCCGGCCGCCCTGGCGTCGCACCTGGCGTGCGTGTGGGTGCGCCGGGTCGGACCGCGGTCGGCCTCGCCGGTCGTGCCCGACGGGTGCACCGACCTGATGTGGATCACCGACGGCGGGCAGTCGCGCCTCGTCGTCGCCGGCCCCGACACCCGCGCCCACCCCGACGAGCTCGGACCCGGGACGTCGATCGCGGCCGTCCGGTTCCGACCCGGAGCGGCGCGCCACGTCTTGGGCGTGCCGCTCGACGGGCTGCGCGACGAGCGGCCCGAGCTCGCCGACGTCTGGGGACGCCGCGCCGCGGACGCGCTGGCCGACGCCGTCGCCGCGGCCGAGCGCCCCGAGCTGGTCCTGGCCGACGCGGTGGCCGGCCGCGCCCGTGCCGCGGCGCCCGACCCGGCGATGCAACGGGTGGCGCGGTCGCTGCAGGACGCTCGCGTCCCGTCACCGGTGCGCGGGCTGGCCGACGAGATCGGCCTGTCCGAGCGCCAGCTCCACCGCCGGTGCCTGTCGACGTTCGGCTACGGGGCGAAGACCCTGCACCGGGTCCTGCGCTTCCAGGAGGCGCTGCGGCGGGCCCGGGCGGGCGACGACCTGGCCCGGGTGGCCCACGAGGGCGGCTATGCCGACCAGGCGCACATGGCCCGCGACGTGTCGGCCCTGGCGGGCACGACCATGACGACCCTCATCGGGGGCTGACCCGTCCGGCTCCGGCCGCGACGCCCGCGGCGACGGGCGGACCGGCCGCCCCGACCGACCTGGGTGCGGCGAGATCACACCTTCCAGCGGCCGTGCGCCCGGAGCAGCTCGAGGCGTTCCACCGTCACGTACCCGCGCCACTCGGGCAGCGTCACCGCGGCCCACGGCTCCCAGTTGACGCCCCAGCCGCCGTCGTCGGCCTGGGCCGCCACCAGCAGGTCGAGGTGGTGCTCGAACACGGCATCGTCGAACAGCCGCCGGCCGAACCCGTCGGGCCGGGCCGCGAACTCGATCGGCAGGTGCACGTGACCCGGGGCGTCCGGGTCGAGCGTGACGGTGGCGAGGATCGGCTCGCGCACCCCGGCGAACGCGACGTCGGCCCAGCCCCGATCGGGCACGTCGTCGAGGAAGTCGAGGATGGCCCGCGCCGTGTACGGGTCGAGGTCCTCGCCGCCGGCCGCGACGGTGTCGATCCGCTCGCGGCAGAACCGGGTGGCGCCGTCGAGCCAGCGGTGCGTGCGGCCGTGCGCGTGCAGCAGCCCCGCGATCGACGCGGTGGGCACGAGCGCCCCCGGGGTTCCCTCCTCCGGCTGCCACCACGGTGCCCGCGGTCCCTCGACGACCGACGGGAGCACCCACGGCACGCCGCCGTCGGGAGCCGACGAGGCGGCCAGCCAGTCGCAGGCGTCGGCGACCAGCGAGTCGCCGAAGGCGTCGCCGCCGTCCGTCTCGGCGAGGATCCGGAACGCCACCTCGACCGGCTCCGGTTGGCTGCCGGCACCCCGCAGATCGGGCTCGAGGGCGTTCCCGAACCCGCCGTCCGGGTTGGCGTAGGGGCGCAGCGCGGCGACGACCGCACTGGCGGGCCCGCCACGGAACTGGTGGGCGAACCGGTGCCGGTCGATCAGCCTGGCGTCGCGCAGGACGAAGCGTTCGGCCGCGTCGAGGGCGGTGGCGTCGATGTGGGCCATGGGGCGACCGTACGGCCGGGGCCCGGTCGCCGTCTTGGACGGAACGGACACCGGCGCCCGCCTGCCTGCCGCCGGTGGCTCCGGCGTTCGGCGTCCCGACCCCCGGCGGCGGGCCGAACGCCACCTCCTCGACCTAGCATCCGGCCGCATGGGCAGGGGGGAATCGGTGGCGTTCGATCGCATCGCGGGGAGCTACGACGCCACGCGGGGCGGCCTCGAGCGTGGCCAGCGCATCGGCGCCGGGGTGGCGCCGTGGCTGCGCCCGGGCCCGGTGGTCGAGGTCGGCGTCGGCACCGGCGTCGTGGCCCGCGAGCTCGTCGACCGGGGCCATCCGGTCGTGGGTGTCGACCTGTCGGTCCCGATGCTCACCCGGGCCCACGAGCGCCTGGGGTCGAGCGTGGTGGTGGGCGACGGCTACCGCCTCCCGCTCCGTCGGCGGTCGGTGCCCAACGCGCTCACGGTCTGGGTGACCCAGCTCGTCCCCGACGTCGGCAGCCTTCCTCGCTGCGGTCGGCGAGCTGGTGGCACCCGGGGGCCGCCTCGTCGTCGTGCCCGCAGGCGGCGAGATCGCCGACGAGATCGAGCAGATCATCCGCCCGATGAGCGAGGCGTTGCGGCCCAAGCGAGACAGTCCCGCCCAGCTCGTGGCCGTGGCCGAGGGCGCCGGGCTGCGGGTGGTCGAGACCGCGAGGACAGGCGACGGCGTCTGGCACACGTCGCCGAACCAGCACGCCGACGAGATCGAAGCACGCTCGTGGTCGTCGCTCTGGGACCTGCCCGCCGACGTCTGGGACGCGGTGGTCCTTCCCGCGGTGGCGGCCCTGCGCGCCCTGCCCGAGCCCGATCGGCCGCGCCACCGCAGCGGTCACTTCGACGTCGTCGTCTTCGAGCCCGCCTGAGCGCCTCGCTCGCCAGACGGCGACCGGACGGCGGTCGACCCGTGGCGCGCCCGCGCGGCTCGCACGTCCGGCATGTGGCCTCGCCCCACGCCCGGCGACGCGCACGCGCGAATCGAGCCGGCGGTGTGCCGGGGCGGCTCGTCCTGGTGCCTTGACGGACCGGTCGGGTCCGGGGGGAGCCGGACCCGACCCCGAGGGGCTGGACACCAGGCCCAGCCGGATGAGGCTCGACCAGACTAGTTGGGGATCCGAAGATCTGTCTACCGAGAGTAAGTCATCCGATCACCGACCTCCCGACCAGCGGATCCCCGAATGCTGGACGTGCGACGTATGATGTCGCCGCGTGCCACACCAGAGGTCGATGGACTTCGACGTCCTCGCCGAAGCCCGACGACAGTGGGAGGCCCGAGGCTGGGCAGCGCCGGCCGCCATGACGGCCACCACGTCGATCATGCGGGCCCAACAGCTCATCCTCGCCTGCGTCGAGGACGTGCTGCGGCCCTTCGACCTCACCTTCGCCCGGTACGAGGCCCTCGTCCTGCTGGCGTTCAGCCGCGAGGGGGCCCTCCCCCTCGGGAAGATGGGCGCCCGCCTCATGGTCCATCCGACAAGCGTGACCAACATCGTCGACCGGCTCGAGCACCAGGGCCTGGTGAGCCGCACCGCCCACCCCACCGATCGGCGCACCACGCTCGCGGAGATCACCGAAGACGGTCGCCGGACCGTCGCCAAGGCCACCGAGGCCGTCAGCGCGACGAACTTCGGCATGGCCGCCCTGTCCGACCGCGAGCTCGATCAGGTCACCGACCTGCTGCGCAAGGTCCGCATCGACGCCGGCGACTTCCCGGGCTGAGGCGGGGCGCGGGCCGCGCCCGCCGACCCCGCTCCAGTAGCTTCTGCGCCGACGTGGCCAGGAGAGCCGCGCACGAGGGGGATCCGATGACACGACGCGCCGCCTGCGCCATCGTCGCCGCCGTGGCGGCGCTGGGGCTGACCGCCTGCGACGACGTCAACACCGTGCAGCGGCCGACGGCGCCGGTCGTCCTCACGGGCGCCGACCTCCCGGCGCTGGTCGGAACCGCACCCGCCCGCATCGTGGCCTTCCGCCACGCCCGGGTCGACGGCCAGCCGCAGTGGACGCAGATCGCCGTGCAGGTCGACCAGCGCAAGGTCGTGCCGTTCGGCACCCAGCCGGCCAGCAACACGACCCCCGGTGTGGCCGGCACCGTCTACGGCAGCGGGTCGGGCGGCCCCACCGCCCTGCAGTACGCGGACCCGAACACCTTCGTGGGCGCCGATCCCAACGCCAACTTCGACGGCGACGACGAGCTCGTGTTCATGGTCGCCGACGCCGGGGGCATGCCCCGGTCCGACCAGCGCACCGAGCCGGCCGGCGTCATCGCCGGCAGCGGCGTCGAGGTGCGGTTCGACGACCCCAACGGTGACGGCGAGACGGGTTGGGTCTACCTGTTCCGCACGAACGGCGGGCTCGACCCCGCCGCGGGCCACGACTACGTCGACTACGACTTCCAGCTCACCAGCGGCGACTACCGCACGACGTACCGGCGGGCGACCGGGCCGAACCCCGAGACCTCGCGGGTCACCACCGACGCCTACGAGGTGACCTGGACCGACCGGTGGACCGAGAACGCCTGGCGCGTCCACGCAGGCGCGGCCAGCGGCGTCGACATCCTCGACGGCCACAAGAACCAGTTCGCCGTCGACTTCTGCGGCCGCAGCAACGCCACGTTCGCCGCGGCCGAAGGGGCGTTCGTGGCCAACATCGACGGGCCGGTGCGGGCGATCCGCAGCTACGTCGGCGCCAACAGCGGCCCGCTGACCCAGCGCACCCACCTGATGTACCGCGAGCGCACCGACGTGGTGACGAACCTGCGGGTGCACTCCATCCCGGCGATCATGGACTACATCGACTACAGCGCGGCGGCCCAGGGCATGACCTACCGCAGCTCGACGCTTCCCGCCGGGGTCACCATCGACGGCGTGCAGGACGCGGTGCCCGGCTCGTTCCCGACGTGGGAGGCGGTGAACGGGACCCAGGGCCAGGTGTTCACGGCCGGATCGGTGCAGACCGACGCGCCCGGCATCGTCGAGGGGACCGTCGGCTTCTACCGCGACCAGGTGACGCCGACCGAGATGCAGTGCTGGGGCGACGCGTCGTACTACGGCGCCTCGGGCTCGTGGGTGCAGGCAGAGATCCCGAACACCGACCCGCGCACGACGCCGTTCGCGAACGTCACCTCCGCCCGCGTCACCCAGTTCGCCGCCCCCGCCGCCGACGCCGGCGCCATCCCCGCAGCCGCGTCGGCGTGGGCCGCCGACCTCGCCGCCCCGCTCACGGTGGCGGTCGCCCCGTACACCCCCTGACCGACAGGATTTCCACAGCAGTTTCGGGGGCCAGGACCCCGCGGGAAACTGCTGTGGAAATCGCGTCAGGCCGAGTCGGCGTCGCTGGTGACCTCGGGGAGGGCGTGGATCTCGCCCGTCTGGATGCGCCACAGGGCGGCGTACAGGCCGCGCTGGGCGACCAGGGCGTCGTGCGTTCCCGACTCGACGACCCGGCCCTCCTCGAGGACGTGGATGCGGTCGGCGTGGCGGACCGTCGACAGGCGGTGCGCGATCACGATCACCGTCCGCCCCCGGCCGACGAGCTCGAGCGACCGCTGGATGGCGGCCTCGGTCTCGTTGTCGACCGCGGAGGTCGCCTCGTCGAGCACCAGCACTGCGGGGTCCTTCAGGATGGCCCGGGCGATCGACAGGCGCTGGCGCTGGCCGCCCGACAGCTTCTGCCCGCGCTCGCCGACCACGGTGTCGTAGCCGTCGGGCAGCCCGGCGATGAAGTCGTGCGCCTCGGCCAGCCGGGCCGCCCGCTCGAGCTCCGCATCGGTGGCGTCGGGGCGCCCGTAGGCCAGGTTCTCGCGCACGGTCCCCTGGAACAGGAAGACGTCCTGCCCGACGTATCCGATCGCTCGGCGCAGCGCGACCAGCGACACGTCGTCGACGGGCACGCCGTCGAGCGTGACCCGCCCCTCCTGCGGGTCGTAGAACCGCAGCAGCAGCTTCACGACGGTCGACTTGCCGGCACCCGTCGATCCCACGATGGCGTGGGTCTCGCCCGGCGGCACCGCGAGCTCGAACCCGTCGAGGACCGGACGCCCGGCTCCGTAGCCGAACCGCACGTCCTCGAAGCACACCGCACCGTCGAGCGGCGCCGGCAGGGCCCCGGGACCACCGACGATGGTCGGGTCGACCGCCAGCAGGTCGAGGATGCGGCGCGTCGACGCCATGGCCCGCTGGTAGAGGTCGAAGGTCTCGCCCAGCCGGGTCAGTGGCCACAGCAGGCGCTGGGTCATGTACACGAGGACGGAGAAGGTGCCGACCGCGAGCGTGCCGTCGAGCGCCGCCCGCCCACCGACGATCAGCGTGAGCGTGAACGCCGCCAGGATGGCCATGCGGATGAGCGGGATGAAGGCGGACGAGAGCTTGATGGCACTCCGGTTCGCCTCGCGGTAGGTGGTGCTGGCGGCCGCCACCCGCTCGGACTCGCGCTCCTCGGCCGTGAACGAGCGGATGGTGACGATGCCCGACACGTTGTTGGCCAGCAGCGCGCCGAGGTCGCCGGCGGCCTGCCGCACCTCGGTGTAGCGGGGCTCGAGCCGGCGCTGGTACCGCACCGACGCCCACACGATCACGGGGATGGGGACGAACGCCACGACGCCGAGGATCGGTTCGGCCACGAAGAACACGACGCCGACGAACAGGACGTTCACCAGGGTGCGGATCAGCTCGTTGGCGCCGACGTCGAGGAAGCGCTCGAGCTGGTTGACGTCGTCGTTGAGGACGGCGAGCAGCCCGCCGGTCGACTGGTCCTCGAACCAGCCCAGCTCGAGCCGCTGGACGTGGCGGTAGGCGTCCATGCGGGCCTCGTGCTCGACGGTCTGGGCCAGGTTCCGCCACAGGATCTGGGCGGCGTAGTCGGTCAGCGACTCGACGACCCACACCGCGGCGTTGATCGCCGCCAGGACGAGGAGCTGGTCGAACCTGTCCTCGATGCCGAAGACCCGGGCGACGATCGAGTCGTTCCCCCGCACGACGACGTCGACCGCGGCGCCGATGAGCAACTCGGGCATGACGTCGGCGAGCTTGTTGACGACGCTGGCCGTGATGGCGGCGAAGACCGTGCGCCGGTGCCCCCCGGAGTACCGCCACAGGCGGACGAGCGGGGAGGCGGCGGCGGGATCGGCGGTCTCGTGGTGGCGCATGGCGTCCGTGAGCCTACGGACGGGCCGTCCTCGGTCCCCCGGCTTTCGCCCGGATCCAGGGGCGTCAGGTTGACACCTCACCGTGAGTTAGGGTTACCTAACGTCCGTGAGGGACGAGCACGAGCACACGGTCGCAGCGGGGGACGCCGGGAACGGCGGGCACGACGAGCCGTTCGGGGGCGAGTGCCCCGTCCGCTGGCTGGTCGACGACATCGGCCGCTTCCTGGCCGGCGACGAGGCCTCGCCCGCCGAGGTCGGCAGCGTCGGCCGCCAGGCGCTGGGCCGAGCCGCCTCCGAGGTCCACGACCTGTTGCACAGCGCCTACTCGGCCGACGAGGTCGTGGCGACGGAGCTGCGTTTCGCCGGCCCCGACCGCGGCTTCCGCCGCACGGTGTTCGCCCTGCCGCCGACGCCAGTGGCGCTCATGCTGCTGGCGATGCGGATGTGCGACGCCGGCGACGACGTCGCCGTCCTCCAGCACACCGCCGCCCGGGGCACGACCAGCCGCCGGGGCCGGTGGCCGTTCGGGATGGCCGAGGCCGAACGCCTCACCCGCCCACCGGCCGGCGAGGACGACCTGGCCGCCACGCTGGCCGACCTCGCCTCCCCTGGCGAGCCCGGCTGACCGGTCGACCTCGCCTGCCCTGGCGACCCTGGCTGATCGGTCGCCGGCCACCGACGCACGCGGCCGCCGACAGGCGGCCGGCGCCGGCGGTCAGGACTCGCGCCAGGCGCGCTCGAACGGGAGCCGCCACGCGTTCGGCGCGACGAGCTGGTGGATGGCGTTCGGCCCCCACGACCCCGGCGGGTAGAGCCGCACCGGGGGCGGGCTCTCGAGCAGGGGCGACGAGATCTCCCACAGCCGCTCGATGCCGTCGGCCGTGGTGAACAGGGTGTGGTCGCCGCTCATCGCGTCGTAGATCAGCCGCTCGTACGCCTCGAGCACGTCGTTGGCCCGCCCGGTCTCGTGCAGGGCGAACTGCAGGCTGAGCTTGTCGAGCTTCATGCCCGGTCCGGGGCGCTTGCCGTAGAACGACAGCGACAGCTTCGACGCGTCCGCCAGGTCGAACGTGAGGTGGTCGGGCCCCTGGCCGCCGACCCCCGACCCGGCCGGGAACATGCTCTTCGGTGGCTCGCGGAAGGCGATGGAGATGATGCGGGCGCTGTCGGCCATGCGCTTGCCGGTGCGGAGGAAGAACGGCACGCCCGCCCAGCGCCAGTTGTCGATCTCGGCCTTCAATGCCACGAACGTCTCGGTCTCGGAGTGCGGCTCGACGCCCACCTCGTCGCGGTAGCCCTGGTACTGGCCCCGCACCACGTCGCGGGGATCGATCGGCAGCATCGACCGGAAGACCTTGTTCTTCTCCTCGGTGATGGCGAGCGGGGTCAGCTCGGTCGGTGGCTCCATCGCCATGAACGCCATGACCTGGAACAGGTGGGTCACGACCATGTCGCGGTAGGCGCCGGTCTGCTCGTAGAACCCGATGCGCGTGCCGATGGCCAGCGTCTCGGGCACGTCGATCTGCACGTGGTCGATGTGGACCCGGTTCCAGATCGGCTCGAACAGTCCGTTGGCGAAGCGGAAGGCGAGGATGTTGAGCGCCGCCTCCTTGCCGAGGAAGTGGTCGATGCGGAAGATCTGCCGCTCGTCGAACACCTCGTGCAGCGCCGCGTTGAGCTCGACCGCAGACTCGAGGTCGGTGCCGAACGGCTTCTCCATGATGATGCGGGAGCGCTCGACGAGGCCGGCCTCGCCGAGCATGCGCACCACGTCGACGGCGGCCGACGGCGGGACGCTGAGGTAGTGCAGGCGGCGGATCTCCTCGGCGCCGATGGCCTTCTCGGCGTCCGTGACCGCCTCGGCCAGACCCGCCGTGCCGGACTGCTGCGGGACGAACGTGAGCCGCTCGGCGTAGCGGGCCCACTGCTGGTCGCTGATGTGGCGGCTCGAGAACTTCTCGCACGAGCGCCGGGCCAGGTCACGGAACGCCTCGTCGTCGAGGTCGTCGAGCGCGGTGCCGACGATGCGGCACTCGGGGACGAGGCCCGCCACCGAGAGGTGCAGGAGGCCCGGAAGCAGCTTGCGCTGGGCCAGGTCTCCGGTGGCGCCGAACAGCACGATGACGTGCGGCTTCAGCGGCTCCATCAGGACGGAGCTGATGTCGAACGGATCGGTCGTTCGCCGGGCCATGCCGGCTACCAGGCTACGGCTGCGTTGTTGCGCCTGCGTGTCCGGGAGCCGAGCGGCCCGTGAACGGGGAGGCGGGCCGACGGGCGGCGCCGCTACCTTGCAGGGCGATGACGCTCGTGCGGCTCGGATCCGAGGCGCGGGTCGAGGAGGTGACCGCCTCGCTCGACGAGCACGGCTACGCCCTCGTCGAGGACGTCCTCGACCCCGCGGACGTCGCCCGCCGGCTGGAGGCGCTGCACGGGCTGTTCGCCGCCACGCCCACCGGGCGCAACTTCTTCGAGGGCTTCCACACCCAGCGGATCTACGCCGTCTACGCCAAGACCCGGGCGTTCGACGACCTCGCCGTCCACCCCCTGCTGCTCGCCGCCCTCGATCACGCCCTCGGCGAGCACTACCAGTTCTCGGCGCCGGTGGCGCTGCAGATCGGACCGGGCGAGAAGGCGCAGATCCTCCACCGCGACGAGGACGTCTACCCGCTCCCGCGGCCCCACGACCCCGTCGTGGTCAACAGCATGTGGGCGCTGTGCGACTTCACGGCCGACAACGGCGCCACCCGCCTCATCCCGGGCAGCCACCGCTGGCCCGAGGACCGGCGACCCGACGAGAGCGAGGCCGTGTCGGTGACGATGCCCGCCGGTTCGGTGCTGATCTACCTCGGCGGCCTGTGGCACGGCGGCGGGGCGAACACGACCGACCGACCACGCCCGGGCCTGCTGCTCGAGTACGTCGTCTCGTGGCTGCGGCCGCAGGAGACACAGCTCGTCGCCGTGCCGCCCGAGACGGCACGCGACCTGCCCGCGCGCCTGCAGGAGCTGCTCGGCTACAACGTCTACCCGCCCTTCCTCGGCTACGTCGACGGGCGCCATCCGCGCCGGGCCCTCGATCCCGCGCACGAGCGGGCCGACGACGTGCTGCGTTCGATCCCCGAGCCCGCGCACGCGCCGGGCCGCACCGAGTGGGGCCACCGGGACAGCTGAGCACGGGCCGTGCGGACCACGGTCACGCCGGGGGTGGGTCGGCGCGGAGGACCGCCTCGATCACGGTGACCGCCCGGCCCGACAGCACCACCCTGTCCCCCGCGACGCGCATCCCGACGATGCCGCCGCGGGCCGAGGCCTGCTCGCCCGTGAGCTCCGACCGGCCGGTGCGGGCGGCCAACCACGGGCCGATCACGCAGTGGGCGGCACCCGTGACGGGATCCTCGTCGATGCCCAGCTTCGGGGCGAACACACGAGCCACCGAGTCGACGCCCGGCCGGTCGCCCGGGGCGGCCACCGCCACGACGTGCCCGCCCGCCTCGAGGATCCGGCCCCGGTCGGGCACGATCGACCGCACGTCGGCCGGCCCGGCCAGCTCGACGAGGGCCCACGTGGCGTTGCCCCACGTGCCGACCACGCGGTCCGCGGCCAGCCCGAACGCCTCTGCCCACCGAGGGTCGACCGCGGTCGGCTCGACGGGCCCGGCCGGGAAGTCGAGGGTGAGCTCGCCGTCGCCCGCCCGGCCGCAGGTCAACACCCCGCTGCGCGTGTGGAACCGCGCCTCGCCGCCGAGCACGTGGGCGGAGGCGAGCGTGGCGTGGCCGCACAGGTCGATCTCGGTCACCGGCGTGAACCACCGGAGGTCGTGGTCGCCGTCGGCGCGGGGCACCACGAACGCGGTCTCGGACAGGTTGAGCTCGGCGGCCACCGCCTGCATCCACTCGTCGGTGGTGGGCGCGGCGAGCACGCACACACCGGCGGGGTTGCCGGCGAAGGGGACATCGGTGAACGCGTCGACGACGGTGATCGGCTGGGCCACGGCCACGACGATAGGGAACCTCGTTCACCGGCACCCCCCGGTTCGTGCAGAGTGGGGCGGTGACCGGCCACGACGCCCCCGACGCCCGCGACGTCCCCGACGCCTCCACCGCGCTGCGCGCCCTCGCCGACGAGTACTGGGAGGCCCGCCTCGAGGCCAGCCCGCTGTTCGCCACGTTCCTCGGTGACCACCGCTACGACGACCGGGTCGACGACGTGTCCGCCGCGGCCGAACAGCGGCTGCGAGCGACGTGGACCGACCTGCACGCCCGGGCGACCGCCCTCGACGGCGGGCTCGACGACACCGGCGCCGTGACCCGCGACCTGCTCGTCCACGAGCTCGACGACGCCGTGCGGGCGATCGACCTCCGCCTGGCCGAGATGGCCTCCGACCAGATGGAGGGCATCCACGCCGACCTGCTCATCACCGCGGGTCAGCTCAGCGCACCCGAGCCCGAGCACGCGGAGATGGCCGTGGCCCGTACCCGGGGCTACGCCACGATGCTCGCGCAAGCCGCCGAGCGGTTCCGCGAGGGTCTCGCCGTCGGCCGGACCCCCGCCCGCATCAACGTCGAACGGTCGATCAACCAGGTCGAGGGCTACCTCGCCTCTCCGCTGGACGCCGACCCGTTCGCCACCTTGGCGGGCCCCGAGGGGTGGGACGGCCTGGAGGCCTGGCGGGAGCAGCTCCGCGACGTCGTGCGGGACGTCGTCCGACCGGCGTTCGCCAGCTACCGCGACGTGCTGCGCGACGAGCTGGCCCCGGTCGCCCGCCCCGACGACCGGGCCGGCCTCGTCCACCTCGAGGACGGGCCCGAGATGTACCGGGCCCTCATCGAGATGCACACCGGGCTGCCGCTCACCGCCGACGAGCTGCACGCCGTCGGCATGGACGAGGTCACCGGATCGCTGCCCGTCGAGTTCGCCGAGGTCGGCGCCCGGCAGTTCGGCACCGACGACCTGTCCGCCATCTTCGGGCGGCTGCTCGACGACGCCGACCTGCGCTATCGCGACGGCGACGAGATCATCGCCCACGCCACGGCGTGCCTCGACGCCGCCACGGCGGCGATGGGCGACTGGTTCGGCCTGCTCCCCGAGGCGCCGTGCGTGCTCACCCCTGTTCCCGACTACCTGGCGCCCGACTCACCCGCGGCGTACTACACACCCCCTGCACCCGACGGCAGCCGGCCGGGCGAGTACCACGTCAACCTGCACGACGCCGCCGGACGAGGCCGGGCCGAGACGGCGTCGATCGCCTTCCACGAGGCGATCCCCGGCCACCACCTCCAGCTCGCCATCGCCTCCGAGCGCACCGGCCTGCCCGCGTTCCGCCGCCTGTCGTGGGGCCACACCGCCTTCGTCGAAGGGTGGGCGCTGTACACCGAGCGCCTGGCGGAGGAGATGGGTCTGTACGAGAGCGACCTCGACCGCCTGGGGATGCTGGCCAGCGACGCCTGGCGCGCCTGCCGGCTGGTGGTGGACACCGGTCTGCACGCCCTCGGCTGGACCCGGCAGCAGGCGATCGACTTCATGACGGCACACGCCCCGGTGAACCGGGACGAGATCGTGGTCGAGGTCGACCGGTACATCGGGATGCCCGGGCAGGCGCTGGCCTACAAGGTGGGCCAGCGCGAGATCCTGCGCTTGCGGGACGACGCCCGGGCTGTGCTCGGTCCTGCCTTCGACATCGCGGGGTTCCACGACGCGGTGCTGGGCGGCGCCACGATCAGCCTGCGCGTCCTCCGCACCCGGGTGGCCGACTGGGTGGCTGCGGCTCGTTAGCGGCGGGGGCCACGCCACCAGCGGGCGGTCGGTGGGTCAGCCGTAGCCCTCGGTGGTCGCAGGCCGCTCCTCGATCACGAAGTGGTGGACCAGCCCTGCCAGCACGCCACCGAGGATGGGGGCCACCCAGAAGAACCAGAGCTGCTCGAGTGGCCACCCTCCGACGAACACGGCCGGGCCTGTCGACCGGGCCGGGTTCACCGACGTGTTGGTCACCGGGATGCTGATGAGGTGGATCAGGGTCAGGGACAGGCCGATCGCCAGCGGGGCGAAGCCGGCCGGCGCGCCCCGGCCGGTGACGCCCAGGACCACCAGCAGGAAGAAGAACGTGAGCACCACCTCGGCGACGAACGCCGAGCCCCAGGCGTAGCCGCCGGGCGAGTGGTCGGCGAAGCCGTTGGCGGCCAGGGTGCTCTCGCCCTCGCCGGTGCCGAGGCTGAAGCTGTCGGTCCCGGTGGCGATGGCGAGCACGATCCCCGAGCCGAGGACGGCCCCCACGACCTGGGCGACGATGTAGACGATCGCCTCACGTGCCTCGATCCGCCTGGCGGCCAGCACGCCGAGCGTGATCGCCGGGTTGAAGTGGCCACCGGAGATGTGACCGAGGGCGTACGCCCCGGTCACGACCGTGAGGCCGAAGGCCAGGGACACGCCGAGGAGGCCGATGCCGGTGCTGACCAGGCCGCCCTCGAAGTCCGAGATGAAGATGGCGGCGATCACCGCCGCGCCGGTGCCGCCCAACACCAGCCACAGCGTGCCGATCATCTCGGCGATCGCCTTGCGTTGCAGATCCATGGAGGCCCTCCGTGGTCGGTGAGTGGTGCCATGGCTACGCCGCGTCGGAGGGCGTTGTCCTCACCCCTTGGGAGTGAGTCGGTCGTTGGCGGCTCGTCGCAACAGATATGTGACAGTCAATGGCAATCGAGCTCGACGAGCCCGGCCAGGACCCACCCTGGGACGATCCGCGCCCGCGCCGGGGCGCGCCGGTAGGGTCCGCGAGGACCAGCCCACCGCCCGGAGGACGGCCCCATGCTCCAGGACGCCCCGCCCCGACGGTCGGCCCGGGTCCTGACGCTGGTGGTCGTGCTGGTGGGCGCGCTGGCCGTGCTCGGGACGATCGCGTTCTGGCCCCGCGGCGACGCGCCCGATCTCGGCGACCAGCCCAACACCTACGTCGACGCCACCGTGACCGGCATCGACACCGACACGTGCCAGGACCCCGAGGTCGACGCCCCGGGCCCCTGCCAGGTCGTGAGCGCGGAGCTCACGTCGGGGGACGACCGTGGCGACGAGATCACCTTCGAGGTGCGGGCCACCCAGTTCGACGTGCCCGAGCTCGAGCCGGGCGACGACATCGTGCTGCTCGACGTGGCCACCAGCCCGGCGCGGTACCGGTACTCGTTCGTCGACTTCCAGCGGTCGACACCGCTGCTGTGGCTGTTGGTGGCGTTCGTGGTGGTGGTCGTCGCATTCGGCCGCTGGCAGGGCGTGCGGGCGCTCATCGGGCTGGCCGCCAGCGGAGCGGTGCTGCTGGCGTTCCTCGTGCCGTCGCTGCTGCGCGACGAGCCCGCCGTCGCCGTGGCGCTGTCGGCCACGGTCGTGATCGCCTTCCTCGCGCTCTACCTGGCGCACGGTCTGAACATCGGCACGACCGTGGCCCTGGCCGGCACGCTCGCCGCACTGGCGCTCACGAGCGCGCTGGCGTTGGGGGTGGCGGCGGCGACCAACCTGACGGGGTTGGCCGACGGGCAGGCCCAGACGTTGCGGGTCACCGCCGAGGCCCTCGACCTGCGCGGACTGCTGGTCGCGGGCATCGTCGTCGGCGCGCTGGGCGTGCTCGACGACGTGACCGTCAGCCAGGTGTCCATCGTGGTCGCGCTGCGACGAGCCAACCCCGGGCTGTCCCGCCGGTTCCTCTACCGGGAGGCCACGAAGGTGGGCCGCGACCACGTGGCGTCCACCGTCAACACGCTCGTCCTGGCCTACGCAGGCGCCTCGCTGCCCCTGCTGCTGTTCTTCGTGCAGGGCGACCAACCGGTGGGCCGCCTGCTGACCAGCGAGCTGATCGCGATCGAGGTGGTGCGGATGCTGGTCGGGTCGATCGGCCTGGTGGCGTCCGTGCCCATCACGACCGCGCTGGCCGCCGCCGTGCTCGGCTCGGGGGACGACCCGCACGGGCACGCGCACGCGCAGGGGCTCGACGACGGCGGGGTCGACGAGGGATGGGGATCGGGCATCGACGCTCCCGACACGGATGGCCCCGCACGCGGCGACGCAGACGAGCCCGCACGCCACGCGGCGCCGGCCGGGCGCCGAGCCCGTCGCCGGCGGGAGCGCGCCGAAGCGGGGGGCCGATCGCGGTGGGACGACTTCTCTCCCGCCGACGGACCGTGATGACGGCGCTCCCGACGCGCGAGCGGCGGACCGCGGTCACCCGTCCGGGGTGATTGCAGTCGGCGCGATCGGCGTGACCTTCGTGGGGAGTACGGGCGACCCACGAGGAGATGCGATGGCGACGCTCACCGTGTGGAAGTTCGACGATCCGGCCGGGGCGGACGAGGCCGAGCGGACGCTGGTGTCGCTGTCCCGGCAGAACCTCATCACGATCCACGACGCCGCCACGGTCAGCTGGCCGGCGGAGAGGAACCGGCCCAGGACCCGGCAGCTCGAGAACCTCGCCGGCGCCGGCGCGCTGAGCGGTTCGTTCTGGGGTCTGCTGTTCGGCCTTCTCTTCTTCGTGCCGCTGCTGGGCATGGCTGTCGGCGCCGCGGCCGGCGCGATCGGGGGATCGCTCATCGACGTCGGGATCGACGACGACTTCGTCGATGCGGTGCGGGCGAAGGTCACCCCCGGCACCTCGGCCCTGTTCGTGCTGTCGAGCGACGCGGTGCTCGACCGGGTCCACGATGCCTTCGCCGGACAGACGCCAGAGCTGATCCAGTCGAGCCTCTCCGGCGAGGAGGAGGGCAAGTTGCGGGAGGTCTTCGGAGACTGACGTACCTCGACAACTCATGACGGCGACCTGACACATTTCTTCGCCAACAGGTCCGGCCAGGCTCACCCGCTGCGGTATCACCCGCGCGGGGTGAGGCGCGCCTCACCCTCGCGCGGGCATGATCCTGGTGACAGCGACGTCACTCCCCTGAGTCGCCTCGCCAAGGAGACGGACAGGTGCCGCCACCACCCGCCGCGACGATCGCACCCGCCCGACCCACCGCGATCACCCGTCCGATCCCGGCCGCGCCCGACCGCTTCGTGCGTCGGGCTCGGCTCGAGGCACGCCTCGGCGACGAGCACCGTCGCTCGGTGACGCTGGTGTCGGGGCTTCCCGGGGCCGGCAAGACCACACTCGTCGCATCCTGGCTCCGCACCGAGGACCGGCCGGCGGCGTGGGTGGGGCTCGACGAGCGCCACGACGAGCCCGGGCGGCTGATCCGAAGCGTCCTCCGAGCACTGTCGGAGCTGGGCGCCCTGCCCGACCCGCCACCCCGCCGCCGCTGGACGGACTCCGCCCTCGTCGACCTCGCCGTCGACACCTTGGCGCCCGGCCCCTGGGTCCTCGTGCTCGACGACGTCCACCACCTGCGCTCGGGCGAGGCCCTCGGCGCGCTGCGACTGCTGCTCGAGCGCGTTCCTCCCCGGTTGGACCTCGTGCTCTGCACGCGCGCCGACCCGCCGGTCGCCCTCGGCCGCATGCGCCTCGACGGGCGCCTCGGCGAGATCCGCAACGCCGATCTCGAGTTCACCCTCGACGAGGCCGCCGAGCTGCTCGCCTCGCAGGGCGTCGACCTCCGCGCCGACGACGTGCGAGCGCTGTGGTCGCGCACGCAGGGCTGGGCGGCCGGGCTGCGACTGGCGGCCGGTGCCCTGGCGGCGACCGGTGACCCCCACGGGCTCGTCGTCAGCGCGACGGCCACCGAGGCCGCGGTCGGCGACTACCTCCTCGAGGAGGTGCTCGACCGGCAGGACCCCGACGTCCAGAGCTTCCTCCTGCGCACCAGCATCGCCGAGCGGGTCACGCCCGACCTCGCCGCGCTCCTCACCGCCGACCACCGGGCCGGCGAGCGGCTGGACGACCTCGAACGGTCGGGCATCTTCCTCGTCGACACCGACGACGGGTGGTACCGCTACCACGCCCTCTTCGCCGACCTGCTCCGGGCCACGCTGCGCCGCCGTGACCCCGACCTCGTGCCCGAGATGCACGGCCGCGCCGCCGGATGGCTGATGGCCAACGGGCGGCCCGCCGACGCAGAACGCCATGCCGGACTGGCCGGCGACTGGCCGCTCGTCGGGCGACTGGCGATCGACCGCTGGTTGGCCGCCACCCTCGACGACAGCGGTCTGCTGCCCGACCCGAACGCCCGCGTGCCCGCCGGAGCCGTGCGCGAGACGCCGGCGCTCGCGCTGGTGGCCGCGGCCGCCGCCTGCCGCTCGGGCGACCGCGACGCCGCAGACCTGCACCGCGACCACCTCGACAGCCTGCTCGGCCCGATCCCCGAGCGGGCGACCCGCTCGTCCGGAGGCCTGCACCGCTACTTGCTCGACCTCGCGCACGGCTGGGCCTTCGGACCCGACGACCGGGCCGAGTCGGCGGCCAGCGCCCTCGCGTCCGCCCACGAGATCGACGCGGGGACGTCGTCGGTCCGTCGCCTCGCCCGCCTGCGATCGGCGGAGCAGGCCGTCGACGGGGGCCGGTTCGACACCGCCGTCGCCGCCCTCGACCAGCTGGCCGGCGGTCTCGACGAGGACTGGATGGCGGCCGAGGCCGCGTCGGTCGCCGCCCTCGTCACGGCCGCCATCGGCAGCCCGTCCGAGGCGTCGCGGCGCGTGGCCGCCGTGCTCGCGGTCCGCGACGGGCTCGAGACCCACCGCACCGCCCGCCGGGCGGCCCACCTCGCCGCGTCCCTGGCCTGCGCCCAGCGGGGCGAGCGCCGGACGGCCGGTGGTCCACCTCGACGAGGCCGCGGCGTCCCCCGCCCCGGCGTCGCACCTCCTGCAGACCGTGACCGCCGCCGTGCGGGCCGCCCTCGGGCCGGCGAGCGCCAACTCCGCCTGGCTCGACTCGACCACCGCGCGGCACCCGCTCGCCGCGCAGGCCCTCATCGCCTGCGGAGCGCTCGAGGTCGTCGACCCCGACCGGCGCGTCGTTGCGGTCGGTGGCCCGGCCGAACGCGCCGTCGCCCGGGCCCGGCAGGACCTCGCCCGCAGCGCCCCCGACGCAGCCCGACGTGGCCTCGAGCGGGCCTTGCGCCGCAACCATCCCTCGGTGCACGCGCGCACCCTCGTGGAGGCCCACGTGCTGTCCGTGCTGGCCAGCGATGCGTGCCACGACCTTCCCGCCGCCGCGGCCCACCTGGAGGCGGCACTCGACCTCGTCGCCGACTCGGACGTGCGGGCGCCCGTGCTCGACCACGGCGTCGCGCTGTCGACGATCATCGACCGCGTCGACCTCGCGGCCCACCGCGGCCTGGTGCTCGAGCTGCGTGACCACCTGCAGAAGGGCGGCGGCCAGGCGGTGCGCCCGGTCGAGGTGCTGACCGACAGAGAGCGGGCGGTGCTGCAGTACCTGCCCACCCTCATGTCCAACGCGGAGATCGCCTCCGGGCTCCACCTCTCGATCAACACGGTGAAGTCGCACCTCAAGGCCGTGTACCGGAAGCTGGGTGTGGACAGCCGCCGTGACGCGGTGCTGCGCGGCCGCGACCTCGAGCTGATCTGACCCGGGCGTCTCGGCGCTACGCCGGCCCGTGGGGGCGCCGCGGCAGGATGGCGCGCATGACGACGACGCGGTTGGCCGGGGCGATCGAGCTGCCAGACGGCGCCTGGGTGCGCGGGCGGGGGCTGCGCCACCCGCCGCCCGCCGGCCCGCCGCCCGACTACGGCCTCTACCTCGGCGGCCGGCGCCTGCGCCGGCGCCACGACGGCACCCTGCCCTGGGCCCACGACTGGGTGGACTGGCCCGACTTCCTCCTCCCCCGCCACCCCGACCTGGCGATCGCCCACGTCCGGTCGCTGCACGCGCGGGCCACCGACGGCGAACGGGTGGAGGTGGCGTGCGGCGGCGGCGTCGGCCGCACCGGCACGGTGATCGCCTGCCTGGCCGTGCTGGCCGGCCTCCCGCCCGGCGACGCCGTGGCGTGGGCCCGCGCCCACCACGATCCGAAGGCCGTCGAGACCCCGTGGCAGCGCCGCTGGGTCGCCCGCTTCCCCACCCCCTGAGATTTCCACAGCAGTTTCGGGGGTTCTGGCCCCCGGAACTGCTGTGGAAATCGCCGCGTCGGTCTAGGGCCGGGCGATGCAGCGGAAGCCGAGGTGGGACGTCGAGGTGTCGACGGCCTGCGCCATCCTCGCCGCCGGGCGGTAGCGCCGGCAGTAGCTCGGTGCGCAGAGGTGCGAACCGCCCTTCATCACCCGGCGGGGCACGGCGGCGGGATCGTCCCCGACCACGCTCGCCTCGCGGGTGCCGCCCCGGGGGTCGTCGACCGCGCAACACGCGTGCTCGGGGGCGCCCGCGGCGTGGTCCTGGTACCAGTCCGACGTCCACTCCCAGGTGTTGCCCGTCATCTGGAACAGGCCGAAGCCGTTGGGCGGGTACGACTTGGCCGGCGCGGTGTACTCCCACCCGTCGGCCTGTGTGTTGTGGTTCGGGAAGTCGCCCTGCCACACGTTGGCCATGTGGCGGCCGCCGGGCGTCAGCTCGGCGCCCCACGCGAACTCGGCGCCCTCCAGCCCGCCCCGGGCCGCCCGCTCCCACTCGGCCTCGGTCGGGATCTCCTTGCCCGCCCACGCGGCATAGGCCGCGACGTCGTCCCACGCCACGTGGACCACCGGGTGGTCACCGAGGCGGCGGATCGAGCTCTGCGGTCCGCGGGGGTGCCGCCAGTCGGCGCCCGGGACCCAGGCCCACCACTCGTAGGCGTCGTCGAGGCTGACCGGCCGCCCGGGCTTGCGGAACACCGACGAGGCGGCCACGAGCAGCTCTGGGCGGGCGTCGGGGTAGTCGGCGGCGTCGGGCGCCTGCTCGGCCAGGGTGACGTGGTGGGTGGCCCTCACGAACCGGGCGAACTCGTCGTTGGTCACCGCGCAGCGGTCCATCCAGAACCCGCCGACCGTCACCCGGTGGGCCGGGGCCTCCTCGGGGTAGTGGTCGTCGGAGCCCATGCGGAACGTGGCGCCGGCCACCCACACCATGCCGGGGGCCGGAGGCGGGCCGGGCGGCGCCGTGTCGCCCGTTGCGGTCTCGGCCGCGCCGGTCGCCGGGTCTGCGGAGGCTGCGTCGATGGCGTCGGTGTCGCTCACGCGCTCCCAGCGTGCCAGGCCGGCGGCGGCCGCGCAGTCACCCGCGGTGGGTGAGCCGACGCGCAGCCCGGGACGGAGAGGGGTGGTCGCAGCGCCGCGGTCGGCCGAGGCAATGAGTTCCGTTCGGCAGAGGGCGAGGCCATGGGTTCCGGATCCGGAACCCTCGCCTCGTGCTGCCGCGCGCGGTACCTGTGGCCTCGGGATCAGTGGGGCGTCGCTCGTTCCAGCGGGGCGAGGTCGTCGAGCCAGCGGCGGACCTCGGCGCGCGACCGCAGGATCACGAGGTCGAGATCGTCACGCCCGTGCGCGTCGAGCGCGGCGAGTGCCCGGACCCGACCCCCGGTGGGGTAGTCCCACACGAAGCGGAGGAGCTCGCGGGTCGGTCGCTCGGGGCAGCCGGGCGCCTGCACGGGCTCGCCGCGGTGGCACACCCACCGCCGCACCACGCCGGGGATCGTGACGCGGCGCGGCAGGTCGAGGAACACCACGGTGTCCGCCCGTGCCAACCGCACGTCGAGTGTGCCGCTGTAGTTGCCGTCCATGATCCACGTGTCCTGCGCGCACAGTGCGGTCTGCACCTTCCGCCACTCCCCCCGGGACGTCTCGACCCAGCCGGGGTGCCAGAAGTGCTCGTCGAGGTGGACGACGGGGAGCCCGGTCCGCGCGCCCAGCCTCCGGGCCAACGTCGACTTCCCCGCCCCGCTCGACCCGATGATCACCACCCGCCGCATCGCCACCCCCCGATCGTGCCGCACGGACCCACCGATCGCCGAGGCAATGGGTTCCGTGCCACAGAGGTCGAGGCGATGGGTTCCGCATGCGGCAGGGACCACCGCGGCCGCTCAGTGGCGGGCGGCGAGATCGGCGAGGAGGCGGCGGTAGGCGACGCTGAGGCGATCGGCCCGGGAGTGGACCTCGACCTTGAGGTCGAGCGCGAGGCTGCGGTCGCGGTAGCGCTCGAGGATGGCGAGGTCCTCGTCGAGCACCAGGTCCTCGTACGCGATGAGCTCGGCGACACGTTCCGTCGCCGCCGCGGCGGCGCCGTACCCACTCCGGGCCATCTGCTTGTACACCCGTGTCGAGGTCGCCGTCTCGGGCTGGCAGGCGAACAGGATCGCCAGGCGCTCACCGGTCACGGGGAAGTCGAGCGTCAGCCGAACGGCGGCCGCGGGGCGACCGATCTTCGTGAGCACGTGATCCTGGATCAGGGGGTGCTCGCCCGACCCGACCAGCGGATCGTCGTGGTTGCGGTAGGGCGCGTGGTAGGTGGTGCGCACCTCCCAGCCGGTGCGCACCACCTCGTGCGGGCTGACGTAGGCCGCCTCGGGCGTCCCGAACGTCTGCGTGTGCACGGTCGGGAAGTGGGCGGCGTCGAGGAAGTTGTCCGCCAGCTGCAGGGCGCCCGCCGACGTGCGCCGGGGGGCGGTCACGGCCCGCACGAAGCCCGGGTCGTCCCACTCGGGGAACTCGTGCAGGTCGCACACCGGCGCCTCCGGGGCGAGCCACACGAGCCCGTACCGTTCGACCACCCCGGCGGGCCGCGCCAGGCAGGCCCGCGACGGGATCGGCCCGCCGTCGCCGTTGGCGGGGATCAGCGTGCAGGTGCCGCCGTCGTCGAACGCCCAGCCGTGGTACGTGCACACGAGCCGGCCGCCGGCGACGGACCCTGCGGACAGAGGCGCCAGGCGGTGCGGGCACCGGTCCTCGAACGCCCGCACCTCGCCGCCCAGCCGCACCAGCACCCAGGCCCGGTCGAGCAGCAGCACGCCCAGCGGCCGGTCGCCGACCTCGTCGGCCGCCGCCACCGGATGCCACGCCGCGGCCAGGCACGCGGCGGTGTTGTCGAGCACCGCCGGGGTCATGGCGGCCGTCCGGTCGGGTGGGCCGTCCGACCTCGACCCACGAGCGGGGTCGGGTGGGCCGGCCGACCACGCCCCAGGGGCGGGAGCAGGGGCCGGGACCCCGGCCTCCGCACCCGGTCCGACCCGGGTCGTCATCGCGTGGCGCGCTCGGGCGCCCAGCGGGCCAGCGTCACCTGCTCGAGCGCGGTGACCACCGCCGCGAAGAGCACCGACACCACGGTCACGATCACGACGGCCGCCCACAGCTTGGAGAACTCGGCGGTGATCGTGGAGAGCGACATGAGGGCTCCCAGCCCGGTCCCCGTCGACAGCCACCCGTTGAGGAGGGATCCGAGGATCGCCAGGGGCGCGCAGACCTTGGCCGACGCCACCAGGCTGGGGATGGCTGACGGGAGGCGGACCTTCACGAGCTGGGTGAGCGGCCCCGCGTCGTAGGCCCGGAGCAGGTCGAGCGCCTCGGGTCGCACCGAACGCAGCCCGTTGGACACCAGCACGAGCGCCGGGAACCACACGATGATCGACACGATCACGAGGCTGCCCACCAGCTCTCGCCCGAAGATGTACGCCAGCAGCGGGACCATCGCCACGATGGGGACCGATCGCAGGGCCAGCGCGATCGGCATGACCGCCCGCTCCAGCGACCGGGACAGCACGAACGCCACCGCCACGACGACGGCGGCCGTCAGCCCGGTGAGGAAGCCGAGGCCCGCTTCGACGAGCGTCTCCTTGGTGGCCTCCCACAGCTCGTCGCGCCGCTCGGCCCCGTCGACGGGGTCGGTCACCCAGTCCCACACCTGGCTCGGGGTCTTGCCGACGTAGCTGTTGACGTCGAACACCTCGAGGAACCCCACCCACAGGCCGAGCAGCAGGGCGCCGACCAGGACGAACGTGCCGAGGGACCGGAGCACGCCCCATGCCACCCGCCGACCGAACGAACCCCCCGTTCGCCCCGGGCCCCGCGGCCCCGCCGACGCGTCACCGGCAGACGTCGGTGCCGGCCCGGGCTCGGTGAGGTCGATGACCGCGCTCACGACGTTCCGACCCCGCCGCGCCGGGACGACGGCGCCCACGGCGTGAGCAGCCGCCCGACGAGGGCGATCAGGGCGTAGCCCAGCCCGGCCACGGCGGTCGCCACCAGCGCCACGCCCCACACCCGCGCCGAGTCGGCGTTGGCGCGGGCGGCGATGAGGGCCACGCCGAGCCCGTTCTCGGAGCCGCCGATGAACTCCCCGATGATGGCGCCGAGCACCGCTGCGGGCGCGGAGATCTTGAGGGCAGCGAAGTAGTCGGGCAGCGCGGCCCGGACGCGGACCCAGCGCAACACCGCCAACCGCCCGCCGCCGAGGGCCCGGATGAGGTCGACGCTCGACCGGTCGCACGCCCGCAGGCCCACGATGGTCCCGACGAGCGTGGTGAAGAACACGGCGAGGCCGGCCAGCGCGGAGCGGGGAGCGTCGCCCTCCAGCGTGACCTGGAAGATCGGCCCGAGGGCGATGATGGGCAGCGACGTGATCGCCACCGCCATGTGCAGCGTGAGGCGTTCGAGCAGCGGCACCGCCACCGCGAGCGCTCCCATCACGGTGGCGATGACGTTGCCCCAGAACCAGCCCGGCAACGCCGCCCGCAGGGTCGTCCGGGCGTTGCGCAGGTAGACGTCGAGGTCGCCGACCACGTCGCCGACCACGTCGGTCACCGGTGGGAACGCCTTCGAGTCGGCGAGGAAGGTGAGCGCGGCCACCTCCCACAGCACGAGCAGAGCGACGATCAGGACGACCGACGGGAGCCAGGGGCTGTCGCCGAGTGCCCGCAGCACCGAGCCCGCAGAGCGGCCCCGGGTGGCCTGGGCGCCGGACGACGGATCGAGGGCGGCCGCGGTGTCGACCACCGGCTAGGAGACCTTCACGTCGGGTGCGTCGGCCGGCGCGGCCGCCGGTGCCTCGACCCCGCCGGCCTCGGAGCCGGGCTCGCCGGGCTCAGGCTCGCCGGCGCGCCCGAACAGGAGGTCGGCGATGTGGTCGACCAGGCCGTGGAACTCCTCGCTGCGCTGCATCTCGACCGTGCGGGGTCGGGGCAGGTCGATGCGCACGACCTCGCGGATCGTCGACGGCCGGGGCGTCATCACGACCACCTCGTCGGCCAGGAGCACCGCCTCGTCGATGGAGTGGGTCACGAGCAGCGTCGTCGTCACCCGGTCCAGCCAGATGCGCTGCAGCTCGAGGTTCATGCGGCGGCGTGTCATCTCGTCGAGGGCGCCGAACGGCTCGTCGAGCAGCAGCACCGCCGGGTCGGTGACGAGGGCGCGGGCGATGGCGACCCGCTGGCGCATGCCGCCCGAGAGCTGCTGCGGCCGGGCGCCCTCGAACCCCTCGAGCCCGACGAGGGAGACCAGGTCCGAGACGGCTGTCGGCGACGCCTCGAACCCGGTGACCTCCAGCGCCAGGCGGATGTTCTTGGTCACCGATCGCCACGGCAGCAGGGCGGCGTCCTGGAAGGCGATGCCCAACCGGTGGCCCTTGCGGGCCGCGGACGGGTCCTCGCCATGGACGAGGACCGTGCCCGCGGTGGGCTTCTCCAGGTCGGCCAGGATGCGCAGCACCGTCGACTTGCCACAGCCCGACGGGCCGAGCAACGCCGTGAACGACCCCTCGGGGGCCTGCAGGTCGACGCGCTCGACGGCGGTGATGCTCGTCCGCTTGAGCGCGAAGTCCTTGCGCAGACCCTCGATGAACAGGCCGCTGCCGCTGCTGCCGGTGGCGGGATCGGTGACCGTCATGGATCAGGCGGTGTACAGCTCGATGCCGTCCGCGTAGACCTCGTCGAGGATCTCGTTGGTGTAAAGGTCTTCGGACACCGCCAGGCCGAGGTCGCTGAGCACCCGCAGGTTGTCCTCGAGGTCGGCCTCGCCCATGTAGAACAGCCCGTTCGCCTCGGTCGCCTCCGACTGCTGCAGCTCGATCTGCGACGTGATCTCGAGCTCCTGCGACTCGGGGTCGAGGTCGAGGTCGGCGCCGTACTCGGTGAGCGTCAGGTCGATGGCGAGCTGGTTGTCGGCGATGGCGTGCTGCCAGCCCTTGGACTCGGCGCGCAGCGCCGCGATCAGCTGGTCGCGCTTGGTCTCGAGCGACTCCTCGGTGACGGTGTAGAGCTGCTGGTAGAGGGTGATGCCGATGTCGGACAGGTTGAGCGTCCCGACGTCGAGGCCCTTGACCCGCAGGATGTTGGGTTCGTTGGTGATGAAGCTGAAGAAGCCCTGCACCTCGCCGTTCTCGAGTGGCGTCGGCTCGAAGTCGACCGGCACCTTCTTGACCTTGTCGGGGCCGTCGCCCTCCTCGAGCCCGTTGGCCCGCAGCAGCGCCTGCCAGATCTGCTCGTTGGCCTGCTGCACCCCGATCGTCTTTCCCTTCATCGCCTCGGGGTCGGGGATCGGGTCGTCGGCCAGGTAGAGGATGCAGAAGGGGTTCTTCTGGAAGTTGGCGCCGATGATCTTCAGCGGGGCGTCGTTGTTGAGGACGGCGTTGGCCACCGTCTCCGACCCGCCGAACGAGTACAGGACGTCGCCCGCCACCAGCGGGGCGATGGCATCGCCCGGGCCGGGGATCATGTTGAGGGAGCTGAAGCCCTCGTCGGCGAAGTAGCCCTTGCTGTCGGCGACGTAGAGGCCGGCGAACTCGATGTTCTTGATCCAGGAGAGCTGGACCGCCAGCTCCCCGAAGTCGCCGTCGCCTCCGCCCCCGCCGCTCGTCGAGCTGTCGTCGTCGTCATCGCCGCAGGCGGACAGGATGGTGGCCCCGCCGCCGAGAAGCACGGCGCCGGCCAGGCCGCCGCGCGCCAGGAACCGGCGACGCGTGATCGTGTCAGACAATCTGACCTCCCAGTGTCCGCCGGGACCGCACCGCGCCGTCCTCTCCGAGCGAACGGACCCACGCTTCCGGGCTGTGGTTTCCCGTCCATTGCCTCTTCGTCAACGGAGTGTGAACGGCCTCAACAACTTGTTGAAGCCGGCCGGCACGGAAACCCACGCGAAACACGACGTCCCTACGGTCGCCCCGATGACGACCGCGGCGCCCTTCGACCTGGTGTCCGCCAGGTCGGTCGACGAGGTGGTGGAGGTGCTGGCCCGCGACCGAGAGGCGCAGGTGCTGGCCGGCGGGCAGAGCCTCCTGCCCCTGCTCGTCACCCGGGCGATCCGTCCCGCGGTCCTGATCGACGTGAACGACGTGGGCCTCGACGGCGTGGACGTCGACCGGGCGGGGGGCGTGCTGAGGATCGGAGCGCTGGTCGCCTTCCCCCGCCGTGGCCACGCGCGCGCTGCGCGCCGGCCTCGCCCTGTGCGCCGGTCGGATAGACAGCCGGATGCCCGCGACCGCCGAGGACACCTGCGGGTGCGCGATGCTCGAACGGGTCCTTCCACACCAGCTACTGCCTCACCATCGTGCTGGGCCTCACCGACGCCGACCTGTCCGAGCGCCTCGGCGTCCACGAGACGTCGAGGCGACGGGTGTGGGCGAGGCGGCGAACACGTCGATGGAATGGCTCGGCGACTACGGCCCGAAGCTTTCGTCGGCGTGGCACCGATCGACGAGCGGCGCGCTCGATGATCGAGCCGAACGGCGCGCTCGGGATCACGCCTGCGGGTCGTCCCGCTGTCCGAGGGGCGAGAGGTCGTCTCGCACTTCCGCGGCGTCACCGCCGTGGGCGCTTCTGGTGGCTCAAGGACGGCGACCTGCGTGTCGCGGTTCGACCCGCTGTTCCCCACGACCGCCGCGCGGGGAGCACCCCCGACGCCCTCGTCGCCGAGATGGACGCCGTCGGCTCCGCGCCATGCCTCCCGGCTCGGGCGCGCCCCCGACCGGCGGCCGCGGTTCGCCCACCTCGCCGAACCTGGATGGGACCGATCGGCGACCTTCGCGCTCCCGAGGGCGGGGGACGGGGGTCGCCGTCACCCCCGCCTCCCTCGACGGAGCCGCCGTCCGTCGGCGGCGAGCCAGGGCCACCACGTGAGTGCCGGCCCAGGTGGCCGCAGCCCTCGGCCGACCGGCGACCGTCCTTGCGACCGAACCGAGCCCCCTCCGAACCCGTGCGTCGCACAGACGGTCGCAGGGTCGGGGCGCCCGACTCGAGCGGTGCGGGGCTCAGACGTCCGCGGCGGCGAGGACGTGGGCGCGGCGGTCGAACAGCTCCTCGGCCGCGGCCTGGGCCTCGGACCGGACCGACGCCACGTCGAACGTCAGCGGCTCTCCGGCGGCCACGAGACGGCGGCCGTCCACCCACACGTCGCGCACGTCCCGGCCCGATGCCGAGAACACGAGGTGGGCCGGCACGTTCAGGTCCCGCCCGTGCAGCACGGGCGTCGTGTGGAGGCCGCCCAGGTCGACCGTCACCAGGTCGGCCCGCTTGCCCACCTCCAGCGAGCCCGTCACGTCGGCCAGCCCGAACGCTCGCGCGCCCTCGATCGTGGCCATGGCCAGCACGTCCCACGGGTCGCCGACCGTCGGATCGAGGGTCGACACCTTCTCGAGCAGGGAGGCGAACTTCATCTCGTCGAGCAGGTCGAGCGTGTTGTTCTCCTTCTCGCCGTCGCTGCCGAGCCCGACGGTCACGCCGGCGTTGCGCATGTGACCGATGCGGGCCGGGCCCGACGCGAGCTTCATGTTGGAGCAGGGGCAGTGGGCCACCGCGGTGCCGGTCTGCGCCAGCAGCTGCGATCTCGCGGTCGTCGAGCCAGACGCAGTGGGCCACGACGGTCCGAGGCCCGAGGATGCCCCGCTGGGCGAACACCTCGATCGGCCGGCGCCCCCACCGGCTGAGCGACTCGTTGACCTCCCACATCGTCTCGGAGGAGTGCGTGTGGATCCCGGTGGCGAACTCGTCGGCCAGGGCCACCGCCTCGGCGAAGCACTCGGGCGTGCAGTAGAGCAGGTGCTCGAGCCCGACCCAGGCCCGTACGCGCCCGTCGGTGCCCATGCGGTCGCCGGCGACCGCTTCCAGCAGCTTGCGGTTCGAGGCGATCGACTCGAAGTAGTCGTAGCCCTCGGCGTCGGCCACGTACGGGACGAGGGTGGCGCGGATGCCGAGGTCGGCCGCCACCGCCGCCGACCCCTCCATGTGGCGCCACATGTCCATCACCGACGTCGTGCCCGCCAGCAGGCCCTCGGCGTAGCAGTGCAGCGACGCCACCCGGGCGATCTCGGGGGTCAGCGCCTTGTGCGCCGGGTCGACGTAGGTGCGCAGCCAGTCCCACAGCGACAGCGACTCGGCCGTGCCCCGCAGCAGCCCCGAGTGGAGGTGGCAGTTGTGGAGGCCGGGGATCACGGCCTGCCCGGTGGCGTCGACCACCTCGGCGTCGGCGGCCCGCGGGTCGGCGTCGAGGGTGGCGACGTCACCCACGGCCACGATGTCGGTGCCCTCGATGAGCACCGACCCGGGGTCGAGCACCTGCCGGGGTCCGGACATGGGGAGCACGACGCCGCCGCGGACGAGGGTGGGCATCCGGCCACCCAAGAGCGCGCTCAACAACTTGTCAATGCGCGCGACACAGTCTTCACGGCCCGGAAACGGCTGCGGGTACATTCCGGGCCGTGCCCGCCCGCCACCCCCTCCTCGTTGCGCTCGAGCCGGTGGCCGACGTGCTGGGCGCCACGCTCGTCCCCGCCTCGCGGGTGACGGCGGGGGACGTGCCGCTGCACTGGGAGGGCGAGCTCGTCGGCGGCCTGCGCCTCCCCGGCGTCCACGGCACGCTGGAGCGGATGATCGCCGCCGTCGAAGCCGAGCTCGGGGCGCCGCTCGCCGCCCTGTCGCGTGAGGACAAGCAGCGGGCCGTCCGCCTGCTCGACGGCCGGGGCGCGTTCCAGCTCCGCAAGGCGGTCGAGGACGTGGCCGACGCCCTCGGTGTCAGCCGCTTCACCGTCTACAACTACCTGAACGCCGACGGGGGGTGAGTGCCGTGTCGCTGGTCGTCGAGTTCACGATCGAACCGTTCGTCGAAGGCGAGCCCGGCCCGCACGTGCGGGCCGCGGTCGAGGCCGCCGAACGGTCGGGGGTCGCGGTCGACTTCGGCCCGTTCGGCACGACGGTGTCCGGCGGCGACGACGCGGTGCTCACGGCCGTCGACCGTCTCCTGCGGGCCGCCACGGCCGCGGGCGCCACCCGGGTGTCGCTCCAGGTCGTCCGCGAGACCTGAGGCGTGCGTTGCGCTTCCGTCAACGGTCCGTGAACCCCGAGGACCGGAGATCGCGGCAGGGCTAGGTTCCGCCCATGCCTCCGGGACCCCCGCCCGCCGCCGACGGGTCGCCCGTCGACCTGCTCGTCACCGGCGCCGACCTCGTGGTCACGATGGACGACGACCGGCGCGAGATCGCGGGGGGCTGGGTGGCGTGTTCGGGTGGGTTCGTCACCGCCGTCGGCGGGCCCGGCGACACGCCGCCAGCGGCGACGAAGGTGCTGCGCGCCGACGGGTGCCTGATCACGCCCGGCCTGGTGAACACGCACCACCACATCTACCAGAACCTCACGCGGGCCTATCTCCCCGCCACGAGCAGCACCTTGTTCGACTGGCTGACCACGCTGTACCCGCGCTGGGCGCTGCTCGACGAGGAGGCGTCGTACGTGTCCGCCTGGGTCGGGCTGGCCGAGCTGGCCGTGGGGGGCTGCACCACCTCGACCGACCACCTCTACGTCCACCCGGCCGCGGGCGGCGACCTGCTGACGGCCGAGATCGAGGCCGCCCGCGACCTCGGCGTGCGCTTCCACCCGACCCGGGGGTCGATGTCGCTCTCGCAGAAGGACGGTGGCCTGCCGCCCGACTCGGTGGTCCAGGACGACGACGCCATCCTCGCCGCCAGCGAGGAGGCGGTCGCCCGCCACCACGACCCCGAGCCCGGCGCCATGGTGCGGGTGGCGCTGGCCCCCTGCTCGCCGTTCTCGGTGACGCCCGCCCTCATGCGGCGCACCGCCGAGCTGGCCGAGCGCCTCGACGTCCGTCTGCACACGCACCTGGCCGAGGACCCCGACGAGGACACCTTCTGCCTCGAGACGTTCGGCCGCCGCCCCATCGAGCACTTCGAGGACTGCGGATGGGGTTCGGACCGCTCGTGGGTCGCCCACTGCATCTACCCGGACGAGAAGGAGATCGCCCGGATGGGCGCCTGGGGCACGGGCGTCGCCCACTGCCCGAGCTCGAACATGATGATCGGCGGCGGCGGCATCGCGCCGGTCGCCGCCTACCGCACCGCCGGGGTGCCGGTCGGCCTGGGGTGCGACGGGTCGGCCTCGACCGACTGCGCGTCGCTGTGGCTCGAGGCCCGGGGCGCCCTCCTGCTCGGGCGCCAGCGGGGCGGTCCGACGTCGTTCACCGCCCGGGACGCCCTCGAGCTGGGTACCCGCGGCTCGGCGGCCTGCCTCGGCCGGCTCGGCGAGCTGGGGGTCCTGGCGCCGGGGGCGGCGGCCGACCTGGTGGCCTGGAGGCTGGACGGCCTCGCGTTCGCCGGGGCGCTCACCGATCCCGTCGAGGCGCTGCTCCGCTGCGGCCCGACCCAGGCGTTCCACACCGTGATCGCCGGCCGCCCGCTGGTCGAGGACGGTGAGCTGCGGGTCACCGGTCTGTCCGACGTGCTCGGACGCCACCGGCTCGCCGCCGCCCGTCTCCAGGGCGTGGAGCCGTAGCGGCGCCCGGGTGGTGACACCCCGGGGGACCGGGGATGCGGCCCCGACGCCTCGACCACCACCGTCCGTAGACTCCGCGCCATGCCGATCGATGGTGACTACGAGCCGAGTGCGTGGGACTGGGTGGCGAAGCAGGTCGACCAGTACGAGTCGTCCGGGGGAACGACGGGGCTCACCCTCCAGGGCAAGCCGGTCGTCGTGGTGACGATGCGCGGCCACAAGTCGGGCAAGGTCCGCAAGGCCGCGCTGATGAAGGTCGAGCACGACGGCGACTACGCCCTCGTGGCGTCCAAGGGTGGCGACCCCGCCCACCCCGGCTGGTACCACAACATCGTCGCCGACCCGGACGTCACCCTCCAGGACGGCACGCTCGTGCAGGACATGCGCGCCCGCGTGGTGGATGGCGCGGAGCGGGACGAGTGGTGGGCCCGCGCCGTCGACGCCTGGCCCGACTACGCCAACTATCAGCGCAAGACCGACCGCACCATCCCCGTCTTCGTGCTCGAGCCGGCGGGCTGAGCTGGCCGGGCCCGCCTCCCGGGCCCGGCGCCATGCGCCGCTCATCGAGGCGCAACACGGGGGAAACACCCCGTCCGTACGTTCAACAACATGTTGAACGCCTCCCCGCCGGCGGACGGCGGCACGGCCGGCACCGACGTCCTCGTGCTGCGCGGCGGTCGGGTGATCGATCCCGCCTCGGGTGTCGACGGCGTGGCCGACGTGGTGGTGGCGGACGGGCGCATCGCCGCGGTCGGCCCCCGCGCCGGCGACGACGTGGTCGCCGCCGACCCGGCCGCCAGCGTGGTCGAGGCCGCCGGCCTCGTCGTCACCCCGGGTCTCATCGACCTCCACGCCCACGTGTTTCCCGGCCTCGGCGACTTCTGCGTCGAGCCCGACCGGGCGGGGGTGCGGACGGGCGTCCCGGTGGTCGTCGACGGCGGCACCAGCGGCGTCGCCACGTTCACCCTGGCTCGCAACTGGCTCGAGGGCTCGGGCGCGGCCACACGGGTGCTGGCGTTCATGGACCCCTGCCAGCTCTACCTGGCCACGGGCGACTTCATCTGCCACAAGCTGCGCATCGCCGACGACGAGAGGAACCTCGACCTCGACTCGACCGCCGCCGCCCTCGCCACCCACGCCGACATCGTCGTCGGCTTCAAGGTGCGGGCCACCCACACGGGCGACGACACGCACAGCCCGTTCCTGTCGGGCGCCCAGCGGGTGGCGGGCCACAAGCCGGTGATGGTCCACCTCGGCCGCTTCCCCCACACCCCGACCATCACCAACGAGGCCCTGCTCACGACCCTGCGCCCGGGGGACGTCGTCACCCACGCCTTCCGTGCGGGCGGTGGCCAGCTCGACCCCGCCACGGGGGCCGTGACGCCCGAGTTCGCCGAGGCCGTCGAGCGGGGCGTCCGCCTCGACGTCGGGCACTCGGGCACCGACTTCCGGTTCCGCACCGCCCGCCGGCTGTTCGACGCCGGCCACCTGCCGCACTCGATCTCGACCGATCTCAACATCTACAACGTCGACGATCCCGTCGGCTCGCTGCCGAAGACGATGTCGAAGATCTGGGCGCTCGGGGTCGACCTGCCCGCGGTGGTGGCCATGGCGACCACCGGTCCGGCGACGTCGATCGGGCGGCAGGACGAGCTGGGCAGCCTGGCCATCGGCCGGCCGGCCGAGGTGTCGGTCCTGCGGATCGAGGACGGCCCGGTGGAGCTGTCCGACGGGCACGAGACCATCACCGCCGACCGCCAGCTGGTGCCCGTGGGGTGCGTCCGCGGCGGCCGGTGGCTGGGTGCCGACGCGCTGGTGCCGGCGTGATGCGCGTGGGTCGCCGCCGCGCTCCGCCGCTGGCTGGTCGCCGTGTTGCGGCCGGCCGCCGGCAGCGACGGCCGTTGCCTGGCCGGTGCCTCGGCCCGCCCGCCGGCGCGATGACGGCCAGCGTCCGCGTCGGGAGCGGGACCGGCGGGTCCGATCGCGCCGCTCGGGGCGACGACGCCGACGCCCCCGGCACCCGGTGGGCCGACGGACTGCGGGCCGCGCTCGCCCACCACTGGCACCCGGTGTGCGCGGCGACCGACCTGCCCGGACCCGTCGGGGTGCGCCTCCTCGGCCGCGACCTGGTGGTCGCCCGGCTGGGTGTGGACGGCGGCCGCGGACCAGCGCAGACCGACGGTCACGTCGTCGCGCTCGTCGACCGCTGCCCCCACCGCTCGACCCGCCTCTCGGTCGGGGCCGTCGACGGCGACTGCCTGCGGTGTGCGTACCACGGGTGGGCGTTCGACGCCGGTGGTCGCTGCGTGGAGATCCCGTCGCTGCCCGGCGGCCCGATCCCCGGACGCGCCGCGGTCGACGCCTTCGCGGCGGTCGTGGAGCACGGCTTGGTCTGGGTGCGCCTCGACTCGTCGGTCCCGACCCGGGTCCCCGCGTGCCCGGCCCGGTCCGACCCCGAGATGAAGGTCCTGACCGGCGAGCCGTACACGTGGCCGGTCTCCGCCCCCCGGCGGGTCGAGAACTTCGTCGACCTCGCGCACTTCGCCTTCGTCCACGACGGCAGCCTGGGCCGGAGGGACGAGCCCGTGCCGCCGATCCCCGACGTGCGCCGCGCCGAGGGCGAGCTGCTGTTCGACTACGACCCGCCCGCCTACCCCGACGAGCGGGACGACACCGCCATGCTCGCCGCCAGCAGCTACCGCATGCCGATGCCGTGCAGCGTCGACATCGCCTTCACCTACCCCGACGGCCGCCGCCGTCGCCTGTGGATGGCCGCGAGCCCGGTCGACGACGCCACGTGCCGCACGTTCTGGTGCCTCGGGCGCACCGACGACATCGCCGGCGACGACCGCGACCACCTCGCGTTCCAGGACCGGGTGCTGGCCGAGGACGAGCCGGTGGTCTGCAACCAGGTGCCCCCCGAGATGCTGCTCGACCCCGCGGCCGAGCTGTCGGTGCGCACGGACAAGGTGTCGATCGAGTACCGCCGCTGGCTGCGCGAGCTGGCGACCGCAGCGCTGGCCGGACCCGCGGCGTACGCGGCCGCGATCGACGGCGCAGGCACCCTCGCCGCGGCGGTCGCCACGGTGCCGGGTGACACGGAGACGAACCTCACGTGACCGTTTGCGCACCCGCGGTGGCCTTCGTCGGGTCACGGCCCCGGTGGTGTCGGGACAGCAGTCGCCGGGGCGCGCCGCCCGGGCACCTGAACGGAGCGAGCGGCCGCGACCCGGGGGTTCATCGACCGGTAACATCCGCGAATTCAACAGTTCGTTGAACACGACCAGCCTCGCCCACCGTGACCGTCCTCGCCCCCGATCGACTCGACACCGCGTTGTCGGCACTCGCCGACGACCCGGGTCTGACCGTGCTGGCGGGCGGCACCGACCTGATGGTCGAGGTCAACTACGGGCACCGCCGCCCCGACGGCGTGCTGTCGCTGCGGCGCCTGGCCGAGCTGCGCCACTGGCACGTCACCCCGGCCGACGGCGACCGCCCGGGCGAGGTGGTCCTCGGCGCGGCGACGACGTTCAGCACGCTCCTCGGCCCCGAGCTGGCCGCGCTGCTGCCCGCACTCGCCCAGGCCGCCCGCACCGTCGGCAGCCCGCAGATCCGCAACACCGGGACGATCGGCGGGAACCTGGCGACCGGCTCCCCCGCCGGCGACACGCTGCCCGTGCTGGCGGCGCACGGCGCATCGGTCGATCTGGCCGGGGCCACCGGGCGCCGCGCCGTACCCGTCGCGGGCTTCCTCACCGGCCCCAAGCGCACCGATCTCCGTCCCGGTGAGCTCATCGCCGCCGTGCGCGTCCCCCTCGTGCCCGGTCCGGCCGAGTTCCTCAAGATCGGCGTGCGCAACGCCATGGTCATCGCCGTCGCCAACTGTGCGCTCCTGGCCGACACGACCCGGCGCACGGTGCGGTGCGCGTTGGGGTCGGTCGGGCCGGTTCCCGTGCGCGACGCCGAGGCCGAGGCCTGGGCGGCCGAGCGGATCGACTGGGAGGGCGGGTCGGCCTGCGACCCCGCGGTGGCGGCCGAGTTCGGCGCCCGCATGGCCGAGGCGAGCCGCCCGATCGACGACCACCGGGCCACGGCCGCCTACCGCCGCCACGCGGTCGGCGTGCTCGCTCGCCGGGCCCTCCAGCGGGCGTTCCCCGGGCCCGCCGCCCGCTCACAGGCGACCCCCGGCGCCGGATCGACCGGGACGGCCGCCGCGTGAGCGGCACCGTCTACGAGCTGGTCGTCAACGGCGCGCCCCGCCGCGTCGAGGGCGCGCACGCGGGCGACAGCCTGCTGCACGTCCTGCGCGACCGGCTCGGGCTCCCCGGGGCCAAGAACGCCTGTGAGCAGGGTGAGTGCGGATCGTGCTCGGTGCTGGTCGACGGCGTGCTCGTGTGCGCCTGCCTCGAGCTGGCCGAGGCGGCGGTGGGCTGCGCCGTGACCACCGTCGAGGGGTTGACCCCGGCCGGCGGCGAGCCCGGAGACGCCGCACTGGCCGGCGACGTGCTCACCGACGTCCAGCAGGCGATGGTCGAGGCCGGCGGCGTGCAGTGCGGGTTCTGCACGCCCGGGTTCGTCGTCGCCATCCACGACCTCCTCGACCGCGTCTCGTGCCCCGGGCCGCTCGAGGTTCGGGAGGCGCTGGCCGGCAACCTGTGCCGCTGCACCGGCTACGGCCGCATCCTCGCCGCGGTCGAGCAGGTCGTGGCGGTCCGCACCGGGGGCCATCGCCACGTCCGGCCCCGAGGGCGGCGACCCGTGACGGACCTCCAGACCCCTCCCACGATGCGGGGCGGACCGGCCGACGGGCGCGTCGGCGACAGCCCGGTCCGCCCCGACGGCACGCCGAAGGTGCAGGGCCGCTTCGCGTTCTCGTCCGATCTCCACGCCGACGGGATGCTGTGGGGCCGCACGCTGCGGTCGCCCCACCCGCACGCCCGCATCACGTCCGTCGACGTCGGCCCGGCCCTGGCCATCGCGGGGGTGGCCTGCGTCGTCACCGCCGACGACGTGCCCGGCGCCACCACCTACGGGCTGATCTCGGCCGACCAGCCCGTGTTCGCCCGCGACGTCGTGCGCTTCGTCGGCGAGCCGGTGGCCGCGGTGGCGGCCGACCACCCCGACACCGCCCGCCGAGCGCTCGAGGCGATCGCGGTCGGGTACGAGGTCCTGCCGCCGCTGGTGGACGCGGACGCCGCGCCCGCCGCACCGCCGATCCACCCCGAGGGCAACGTCATCCGCCGGGTCGTGGTCACCCACGGCGACGTCGGCGCGGGGACCGACGGCGACGTGGTGGTCGAGGGCACCTACGAGGTCGGCATGCAGGACCAGGCCTTCCTCGGGCCCGAGTCGGGCCTGGCCGTGCCCGACGGCTCCGGCGGCATCGACCTGTGGGTGGCGACGCAGTGGCTGCACGAGGACCGCGACCAGGTCGCCGCGTGCCTCGCGCTCGACCCCCGACGACGTGCGCCTGCACCTCGGGGGCGTCGGCGGTGCCTTCGGCGGGCGGGAGGACGTGAGCATGCAGGTCCACGCCTGCCTGCTGGCGCTGGCCGCCGGGCGGCCCGTGAAGATGAGCTACCTGCGGGACGAGTCGTTCCTCGGTCACGTCCACCGCCACCCGGCCCGGCTCCGCTACCGGCACCACGCCACCCACGACGGCGAGCTGGTGAAGGTCGAGGCCGAGGTGGTGCTCGACGGCGGGGCGTACGCGTCCTCGTCGTCGGCCGTGATCGCCAACGCGGCGCGCTTTGCGTGCGGGCCGTACCGGTTGCCCAACGCGCACATCGACGCCGTCGTCGTCCGCACCAACAACCCGCCATGCGGCGCGATGCGGGGCTTCGGGGCGGTGCAGGTCTGCTTCGCCCACGAGGCGCAGATGGACCGCCTCGCCGCCGTGCTGGACATCGACCCGGTCGAGCTGCGACTGCGCAACGCGCTCGCGTCGGGAGACGTGTTGCCCACGGGCCAGCGGATCACCGGCACCGCGCCCGTGGCCGAGTGCATCCGGGCCGCCGTGGCCCACCCGCTCCCACCCCCGGCGGGCGACGGCCTGCTCGAGCGGCCGGGCGGCGCAGGGCGCACCGACGACCCGGCCCGCACCCGGCGCGGCGTCGGGGTGGCGGTCGGGTTCAAGAACCTCCTCTACTCCGAGGGCTTCGACGACAGTTCCGAGGCGCACGTCCGCCTGGCGGGCGGGGTGGCCACGGTGTCCTGTGCGGTCGCCGAGGTCGGCCAGGGCTTCGTGACGATCGCCGGGCAGATCGCCCGCACCGCCCTCGGGTGCTCGGCGGTGGTGGTCGAGCCCGCGGCGACGGCCGGGATCGGCTCGGCCGGGTCGTCGTCGGCGTCCCGCCAGACGTGGATGTCGGGCGGCGCCGTGCTGCGCGCCTGCCGGCTGGTGGCCGACCAGGTGCGGGCCGACCTCGCCCGGCGCGTCGGGGTGGCCGCCGAGGCCCTCGTCGTCGACGACGAAGGCCGCATCGCGTCGTCCGACCCTGCGGTCGGGGTCGACACCACGGTGGCCGCCGCGGCGGGCGACGGGGTGTACGAGGCCACCGCCGTCCACCGCCACCGCCCGACCGCGCCCCTCGACGAGCGGGGTCAGGGCGAGGCGGACGTCAGCTACGCGTTCGCCGCCCACCGGGCCGTGGTCGACGTCGACCCCGACCTCGGCCTCGTGCGGGTCGTCCAGGTCACCACCGGTCAGGACGTCGGCCGGGTGCTCCACCCGACGCAGGTCACCGGACAGATCGAGGGCGGCATCGCCCAGGGCGTCGGGCTGGCCGTGATGGAGGAGATCGTCGTCGACGGCGGGCTGGTGCGGAACCCCAGCTTCACCGACTACCTCATCCCCACCGTGGCCGACGCCCCCGAGGTGCTGGCCACCTACATCGAACAGCCCGAGCCGGGCGCCCCCTTCGGGGCCAAGGGCGTGGGCGAGCCGCCGACGATCTCGTCGACCGCGGCGGTGGCGGCCGCCGTCCGCGACGCGACGGGCGCCGCCGTCACGCGCGTGCCGGTGCGACCGTGGGACCTCGTGTCGTGAGGGCGCAGGCGTGGGGCGCACGCGTGAGGGCGCACGCGTGACGGCCGGCGTGCCAGAGTCGGCGTCCATGGACGAGGTCGCCCCCGCTCGCGTCGACGACGACTGGGAGGAGGCCGGGCCCGCCCCCGAACGCGAGGTCCTGACGTGGGAGCGGTTCGGGTCGGCCTCTCGCGAGCTGGCGCGGATCGTGGTCGAGGACGGGTACCGGCCCGACGTCGTGATCGCCATCGCCCGCGGTGGCCTCACCGTGGCGGGCGCGCTCGCCTACGCGCTCGGGGTCAAGAACTGCGGGTCGATGAACGTCGAGTTCTACACCGGCATCGACGAGCGCCTGGACGTTCCGGTGGTGCTGCCGCCCACGCTCGACCTCGTGGACGTGCGGGGCCTGCGCGTGCTGGTGGCCGACGACGTCGCCGACACCGGGCACACCCTGCGGCTGGTGCGCGAGGTCCTGGCCCAGCACGTGGCCGAGGCCCGCACCGCGGTGCTGTACAGCAAGCCCCGTTCGGTCGTCGCCCCCGACTACTCCTGGCAGGAGACCGATCGTTGGATCGTGTTCCCCTGGTCGGCCCAGCCCCCCGTCACGAGCGGCCCACCGTCGTGAACGCGCCGGCGATCGACGGGAAGCGGCTGCTGGCCGACCTCGAGGCGCTCGCCGCGGTGGGAGACACGGGAGACGGGGGAAACTGCCGGCTCGCCCTCACCGACGAGGACGCCGGCGGGCGCGAGCTGGTCGTCGGCTGGATGCGGGACCTCGGGCTCTCCGTCCGGGTCGACCGCATCGGCAACGTCGTCGCCACCCGGGCGGGCGCCGACGGCACGCTCGACCCGGTGATGACCGGCAGCCACATCGACACCGTCCGCACGGGCGGCCGCTACGACGGGACCCTCGGTGTGCTGGCCGGGCTGGAGGTCGTGCGCGCCCTCGACGATGCGGAGGTCCGCACCCGCCGCCCGCTGGCCGTCGCCTTCTTCACCGACGAGGAGGGCAGCCGGTTCGCACCCGACATGCTCGGCAGCCTCGTCTACGCCGGCGGCCTGCCGCTGGAGGACGCCCTCGACATCGTCGCCATCGACGGTGCCGTGCTCGGCGCGGAGCTCGAGCGCATCGGCTGGGCCGGCGACGCCGCGGTGCCCGGGCCGGCGCCACACGCCTACGTCGAGCTGCACATCGAGCAGGGCCCCCTGCTGGAGGAGCAGGGCGTCACGATCGGCGCGGTCACCGGCGTCCAGGGCATCTCCTGGCAGGAGCTGACCCTCACCGGGCAGTCCAACCACGCGGGCACCACCCCCATGCGGCTGCGACGCGACGCCGCCCATGCGGCGGCCGAGGTCGCCATCGCGGTCCGCCACCTCGCCACCGACCTCGGCGGCCACCAGGTCGGCACCGTGGGCCGCATCGACCTCCACCCCAACCTGGTCAACGTGGTGGCGGCGAAGGCGACGCTGACGGTCGACCTGCGCAACACCGACGAGGCCGTGCTGGCCGCGTCCGAGCGGGGCCTGCGGGCCCGGGTGGACGAGATCGCCGCCGCCGAGGGTGTGACCGCTGCGTGGCGGTCACTGGCCCGGTTCGCCCCGGTCGCCTTCGCGGAGGAGGTGATCTCGTTGGTCGAGCAGGCCGCGGTCGACCGCGGGCACTCGGTGATGCGGTTGCCGTCGGGCGCCGGCCACGACGCTCAGATGCTCGCCCGCCTGTGCCCGAGCGGCATGGTGTTCGTCCCGAGCCGGGGCGGGGTCAGCCACAACCCGGCCGAGTTCACCGAGCCCGAGGACCTGGCCGCGGGGTGCCAGGTCCTGGCCGACGTCATGGTCGAGCTGGCATCGTGACGTCGAGCCGGCGCATCGACCCCGGCGCCGTCAGGTCCGCAGTGCGAGGGGAGAACCGATGTCCCGTGTCGTGAACGTGGCGGCCGCGCAGATGGGGCCGATCGAGCGCGACGACAGCCGGGCCACCGTCGTCGAGCGGCTGATCGCCCTGCTGCGGACGGCGGCCGACCGGGGCGCCGACCTCGTCGTCTTCCCCGAGCTGGCCCTGACGACGTTCTTCCCCCGCTGGTGGTACGACGACGGCGACCCCGCACTCGACGGCGTGGTACGAGGCCGAGGTGCCGGGGCCCGACACGAAGCCGCTGTGGGACGAGGCGGTGCGGCTCGGGGTCGGCTTCTGCCTGGGGTTCGCCGAGCTGACGAACGACGGCCACCGCTTCAACACGGCCGTGCTCGTCGGGCCCGACGGCGAGGAGGTCGGCCGCTACCGCAAGATCCACCTGCCCGGTCACGGCGAGCACGAGCCGTGGCGCCCGTTCCAGCACCTCGAGAAGCGCTACTTCGAGCGGGGCGACCTCGGCTTCCCCGTCTACAAGGGCTTCGGAGGGACGGTCGGGATGCTGATCTGCAACGACCGCCGCTGGCCCGAGTCGTACCGCGTGCAGGGGCTGCGGGGGGTCGAGCTGATCTGCATCGGGTACAACACGCCGCTGCACAACCCCCCGGCGCCCGAGCACGACCGGTTCAGCGACTTCCACAACCACCTGGTCATGCAGGCGGGCGCCTACCAGAACGGCACGTTCGTGGTCGGGGTGGGCAAGGCCGGGACCGAGGCGGGCATCGAGCACATCGGCGGGTCGTGCGTGATCCACCCGTCGGGCACGATCGTGGCCGAGTGCACGACGCTCGGCGACGAGGTGGTGGTCGCCGCGTGCGACCTCGACGACACGGTGTCGTACAAGACGACGCTGTTCGACTTCGCCCGCCACCGCCAGCCCGACCAGTACCGCTCGCTCGTCGACGAGGGCTGAGGTCCCCGCCGCGGGCTCAGCCGGCGCCGTCGGGGCGGCGCGGCCGGAGGAGGGGGCGCCGCCGTGGTCGGCGGTGTGGGTGCGTCGTGGTGGTGGACGGCGGCGTGGTGGTGGACGTGGTGCTGACGGCGCTGGCTCGGTCGTCGTCGTGGTGACCTCGCCGCCGGCCGTCGAGCCGGCGGCTGGTCGGCATCGGGCGCGGGGGCCGGGTCCGCCGGGCTCTGGTCGGGGAGCGTGGTCGTCGTGGTCTGGTGGCGCCGTCGGCCACCGTCGCCGACCTGCCCGTCCTCGCCCTGGCCGTCGCCGCCCGCCTGGCCGCCGTCGAAGAGCGCGCCGATGGACGTGCGTCCGCCGGCTCGAACCGCCGGACAGCGGACCGTCGTTGACGACCTCGAAGAGGCTCACCGCGCCCAGCGACAGCACGAGGACGACGGCCACGGCCCCCGCGAGGCGGAAGCGGTGGTGGGCCAGCCGCGCCAGCCATCCGCCGTCGGCGGGGGCCGTCGTCGCCGACGCGGGGACGGGGATCGCTCGTCCCCGGTGGGTGTGGCCGCCGGCCCCGCGGCGGTGCCCGCAGTCGCCTCACGCTCGACGAGATCGCCCGGCGCACCGACCGCGGTGGAGGACCCTGTCCGCCCCCCGGAACCGGCGGTGCGGCCGAGCCGAAGGGCCTGCACCTGCTGGAGGCGTGACGTGGTGCGGCGGATGCCGAGGCCGTAGGCGGCGGTGCCGACGGTGGCGACGATGCTGACCAGGGCGGCGCCCACGATCGTGCCGGCCACGCCGAAGAACGACGCCACCACCGCGGCCGACGTCGAGGCCAGGCACGCTGGCGGCCACCTGGCTGCCGCTGACGCCGATGCGCTCGTGTCGGGCCGACGATGGCGGGGCTCCGCCGGACGCCGGGTTCGGAGGGTGCGGGTGGGGCGGTGGTGCGGGTCGATCTGGTGGCAGCTCGCGGGCGCGTCCGGGAAGGGAGCGTCGGTGGTCGGAGGCGGCCTGGCACGCGCCTGACCGAAGACCGACTCGCCTCCCAGCCCGAGCCCGCGCCGCGGCTCGCCCCTCCATGCACTAGGCGGCGCCGCCGCGATCGCCAACGCGCGCCGTCGTGGCATGGGTCACCGTGGCGACACGGCAGGCCCCGAGCGCGCCGCCGCAGACGCGAAGAACGGGACCCTGAATCAGGATCCCGTTCGGAGAGGACAGCCAGGGGGGCGGGGCGGGCGGGCGGACAGGCACCCCGCCCCCAGCTGGCCTGTGCCAGACAACTACCCCGCACCCCCTGAGCACAAACCAACTCCGAGAAAAATTCTGCAGAGGCCTCCGACCAGGGCATCGGCACGACGATCGACCGCCCCGACGGGCCTCAGCCGGCCACCATCGTGCCGGTCATGCCCGGGTGGATGTCGCACACGAACTCGTACTCGCCCGCGGGGAGCGTCAGCGTGAGCGCCTGCTGTGACTCACCCTGCTCGAGCTGCGTGCGATTGGGCTCGGGAGCGTCCTGCACGTGGATGTTGTGGTTCACGCCCTCGTCACGGTTGTCGAGCACGACGCTGACCGGCTGTTCGGCGGGCACGTCCACCTCGTCGGGGTCGAACGCCATGTCCTCGGCGCGGATCACCACGTCGGGGTCGGCGGGCACGGGCTCGCTGGCGAGCCCGCCGCCGTCGTCGTCTCCGCCGCACGCGGCAAGCGCCGCGACGGCGGCCAGCAGGATGTTCGCGACGAGACGACCGCGCATGGGGCCGACGGTCCCACGTCTCCGTCCGCACGGGCCAATCGGCCGATGTCTCGGACGCGGCGGCAGTAGGCTGGCGGCGTGGCTGAGTACCAGACTCCCGAGTTCCACCCCGCGTTCGAGGAGTACTGCGAGGCGATCTGGGAGCTCAAGGAGGACGACGTCGACGTCATCCAGGCCCGCGTCGCGGAACGGCTGAAGGTGTCGCGCCCCGCCGTCTCCGAGATGATCAAGCGCATGCAGGTCGAGGGTTTCGTCATCCTCGACGGCACGACCATCAACCTCACGGCCGACGGCATGCGCCTGGCCGAGCAGGTCGTCCGCCGCCACCGCCTGGCCGAGCGCCTGCTCACCGACATCCTCGGGCTGTCGTGGTCCGAGGCCCACATCGAGGCCGGCAAGTGGGAGCACGTGATCTCCGAGCCCGTCGAGCGAGCGATCAACCGCCTGCTCGACCACCCCACCACCTGCCCCCACGGCAACCCCATCCCGGGGTCGAGCTACGCGCCTCCCGACCTCGTGGCGCTGGGCGACGTGGCCGTCGGGCACGCCTTCACCGTCACGCGCATCCCCGAAGAGCTCGAGTTCACCCCCGGCCTGCTCGAGTACCTCGAGGAAGCCGCCGTGCAGCCGGGCCACCAGGGGTCGGTCACGGCCATCTCCCCCGACGGGACGATGACCGTCGAGATCGACGAGCGCCACGTCGGCATCGGCACGTTCGCGGCCGAGCGCATCCTCGTCAGCCTGCGGCAGCCGGCTCCTGCGGCCGCCGGCGCCGCGAGCTGACCCGCCGCGCCGCCACGATCGCGACCAGCCCCAGGCCGGCCAGCCACAGCCCGAGCAGGATCTCGTCGCGCGAGGTCGGCGTGCGGCCGTCGGGCAGCACGGCCCGCCAGCCGCGGTAGAGCGGGTTGGCCGTCGACTCGAAGTCGACGATCAGCGTTCGCTGACGGCGCCTCACCTCGACCACCAGCCAGCCCCAGTTCACCGCGCCGACCACGCCGGCCACCGCGATCCACGGCCGCACACCCGGCACCCGACCCGCCCACCAGGCCACCGCCAGCACGAGGCACGGCACGACCACGACGACCTGCCGGCCCGGCCACCACCAGCCGTGCATCGTCAGGGCGACCCAGGTCGCGGTCGCCCATCCCGCCGCCAGCGGGGCCACGAGCGCCAACCACCCGGGCGGCCGGCGCCGGGCGAGCACCGCCAGGGCGGGGACCGCCAGCAGGTACCCCGGCATCCACGCGGCCAGGCCGAAGCCGCGGTCGAGCATCAGGCCGGCCAGGCGCCGCGTGCGCCCCACCCGGTCCGGGTCCGTGCCCATCACGGTCAGCTCGCCCCCGGTGAAGTGGTCTCCGGCCGCGTACACCGTCCACCCGCCGTACAGCACCCGGTGGGCGACGAGGTACCCGAGGCCCAGCACGGCGAAGCCCACGACCAGGGCCGCGGCGGCCCGGAGCCGTCGGTCGCCCACGAGGGCCACGAGGGCCACGGCCACCAGGGTGGCGGCCACCGGCGCGTATTTCACACCCAGCCAGGGCAGGGCCGCGACCGCGACGGTCATCACCGCCAGGTCGATCGGCCCGGCGCCGGCCCGTGACCGCGGCGATGGCCACCGTGACCGCCAGGGCGGCGGGGAGCTCGGGGTACACCTGCGTCCCGTAGGCGGAGACGGGGGCCGCCACGCCGAACGCCAGGGCGGTCAGCGCGGCGGCGCCCAGCGGCACCGAGAACCGGCGGTGCGCCGTCCACACCAGCAGGGCGGCGAGCAGCCCTGCGAGGACGGCCAGGGTGGCCTTGGCCGCCACCCACCCCCCGAGGCCCATCGGCACGGCCAGGAGCATGGGGAGCAGCGGGTCGTGCGGGCTCACCTGCGACCCGTCGTCCCGGGTCACCGTCTGCACGGGCAGGTCGACCTCGTGGAACGGCAGGTAGGCCCGATCGGCGAGCTCGTCGTCGATGCGCAGGTCCCGGTCCTCGGCCAGGCTGAGCGCGGTCAGCAGGTACTGGGGTTCGTCGGCCGTGGTCCGGGCGATGGTCGTCGCCCGGGCCGGGATGGCGAGCGCGGCCCACGCCGCCACCACGAGCCCCACGGCAGCAGCGGCGCCGACAGGTGTGCGCAGGCGTCGCGGAACGACGGAACGTCGGGGGGTCGGGCGGCTGGCCGGGCGGCTCGGGGCCGAGTCGGTGGCGGTCACGGGCGCTGCGGCACGATCCCGCCGGTCATCCGCCGCAGGGTAGTCCCGTGCCAGGGCACGGTCCGCCGGCTGGCAGGCCGGAGCCCCCAGCATGAAGAATCGCTCGCGTGCCCCGCCCGGTCGTCGTCGTGCTCCCGGCCTTCGACGAGGAGGCCACGGTCGGCACGGTCGTCGGGCGAACGCCGCCCGACGTCGAGGGACATCCCGTCGAGGTGGTCGTGGTCGACGACGGCTCGAGCGACGGCACCCGGCAGGCCGCCCGGGCAGCAGGCGCCACCGTGCTCGCCCACCCCACCAACCGCGGCCTCGGGGCGGCGGTGCGCACCGGCCTGGCGGCGGGGGTGGGCCGGGACGCGGCCGCCGTCGCGTTCTTCGACGCCGACGGTGAGTACGCGCCCGAGGAGCTCGGGCTGCTCGTCGCCCCGATCCTCGCCGGCCAGGCCGACTACGTCGTGGGCTCGCGCTTCGCGGGCATGCCGAGGCGCATGCTCCCGCACCGCTGGGTCGGCAACCGCGTCCTGACGATCGCCGTCCGCGCCCTGGTCCGGCGGTGGGGGGTGCACGATCTCACCGACGCCCAGTCGGGCTATCGCGCCCTGTCGCCCGAGGCGGCCGCCGCGGCCGAGATCGTCCACGACTTCAACTACGCCCAGGTCCTGACCCTCGACCTGCTGGCCAAGGGCTTCCGCTACACCGAGGTCCCGATCAGCTACGGGTTCCGGCGGCACGGCCAGTCGTTCGTACGGCTCGGCCCGTACCTGCGCCGAGTCGTCCCCGCCGTGTGGCGCGAGCTCCGCGCCCCGAGCACCGTCCGGGCGGACGCCGCCCCCGACGGCGCGGCCGTGGCTCCGTCAGTCCTCGACGACGAAGCCGCGGAACCCGTCGCGCCGGGCTCGCCAGAGCTCGGCGTCGAGGGTGCCGTCGGGCCGTAGGGCGTCGGCGGCGGCGAACCCCATGGCCAGGGCATGGTGGGTGTTGTCGGGTGTGAACAGGCCCTGGCGCCCGAACGTGATCAGCCCGTCGAGGTCGCCCGCCCACGCTTCGACGGCGGCGAGGTCGTCGGCCGCCTCGGGGCGGTACACGGGGTACACGCGTGGCAACCGCCGGCTCTCCACCGCCACCGGCCGGGGCACGGGCAGGCCGGTGGCGCCGAGCTCACGGGCGAGGCGGTCGGCCAGGACGTCGTCGGGCGCCGTCCACACGCCGTCGCCGACCCAGCACGCGATCTCGGCGCACACCACCGTGCGGTCGGCGGGCTGGGCGGGATCGTCGCGGTAGTTGCGGGGCTCGGACACCCGGGCCGCCAACACGTCGGGCCCCGGGAAGTAGTGCGCGTCGAACTCGGTCCACCGTGGCCGGTCGAGAACGAGGTAGAGCAGCACCAACGCCCGGTGCCGCAGCCCGGATGCGGCCTCGGACGCGGCGGCGGGAGCCGGCGGGTCGACCATGCCGACCAGGGCCGGAAGGGGCGCCGTCGACCACACGTGGGCGGCATCGACGGGGGCGGCGCCGTCGACCGCGACGGTCCAGCCACCGCCGTCGGCGTGGCGACCGAGGCCCGTGACCGTGGCGCCGAGCCGGATCGTCGCCCCGGCGGCCACCGCCGCATCGGCCACCGCCTCGGCGATGCTGCCGAACCCGCGCCGCGGGTACAGGAAGGTGCCGCCACCGCCGCGGGAGCCCCGGGCGAGACGACGCACGATGGCCGCCGGCGACGCGGCGCTGACTCGCCGGCGGGCCAGCTCGCCGGCCAGGTCCCCGGGGTCGGCGTCCCACAGCTTGCGGGCGTAGGGGCCGTAGAAGGCGTCGAGCACCGCGGGTCCGAGGCCCGCCCGCACCACCTCCGCGAACGTGTCGGCCCGCGGCCGCCGCAGCGGGCCGGTCGCGGCGTCGAACGCCGCCCGGGCTGCGAACCGCCGGGGCGTGCGCCGCAGCAGGTCACCCGTGCGCAGCGGGAAGGCCAGCCAGCGATCGAGCAGGCGGATGCGCCCGTGGCGCGGGCGGACCTGCAGATCGGTGCCGAGGAGGTCGTGCAGCGGGCCCAGCACCTCGGGCGGCACGGCGGGGTGCAGCCGGTGGCTGCCGTGGTCGACACGCACCCCGGCGACGTCGAACGACCCGGCCATGCCCCCGACGGCACGCGCCCGTTCCAGCACCACGACCTCGTGGCCCGCGGCCGCCGCCCGCCACGCCGCGGCCAGCCCCGCCGGGCCGGCGCCGAGGACGGCGATCACGTCGAGGCGGCGCGGCCACGCACGCCCTCGGACGCCGCGTCTCGGCTGGTCACGCCCGATCTGCCCATGAGGCGGCCACGTTAGTTCCGCCGCCCGAACGGCCCCGCCGTCGACGAGGCACGCGGAGCCCTTCCCGGGCTACTGTGACGCCGTGGGGACCGGGGTGCGATGAAGGTCGGAGTTCTCGTCGTCGCGTACAACGCGGAATCGACCCTGACCTGGGTCCTCGACCGCATCCCCGACGAGACGCGCCGCGAGCTCACCGAGATCCTGATCCAGGACGACTTCTCGAGCGACAACACCGAGGCCGTCGCCCGGGCGTACAACGCCTTCGACGACATCCCCATCACCGTGGTCCGCCACGCCCGCAACCTGGGCTACGGCGGCAACCAGAAGGCCGGCTACCAGTACGCCATGGACCACGGGTGGGACGTCGTCGTGCTGCTCCACGGCGACGGCCAGTACGCCCCCGAGCGCATCGGCGAGATGATCGCCCCGCTGGTCAGCGGCGAGGCCGACGCCGTGTTCGGGTCACGCATGCTCGAGCGGGGCGCGGCGCTGCGGGGCAACATGCCCGTCTACAAGTTCCTGGGCAACAAGATCCTGACGTCCGCCCAGAACTGGCTCGCCGGAGCCCGGCTCAGCGAGTGGCACTCGGGCTACCGGGCCTACCGGGTCGACGTCCTGCGCGAGTTGCCGCTGTGGGCCAACAGCGACGGGTTCGACTTCGACACCGAGATCATCCTGCAGTTCATCGGGGCCGGGAAGCGCATCGTCGAGATCCCCACCCCCACCTTCTACGGCGACGAGATCTGCCACGTCGAGGGCGTCGCCTACGCCCGTGCGATCATGGCCGACACCATGCGCTACCGGCTCGGGCAGGCCGGGTTCGGGCGCGGCAAGACCGGCGGCCAGGCCGAGCCCTACTCGTACAAGCCGTGGCCCAACAGCTCGCACGCCATCCTGCTCGGCATGGTCGACGACACGCGTCCCCAGCGCATCCTCGACGTCGGATGCGGCCCGGCCTGGGTGGCCGACGAGCTGCGCCGCCGCGGGCACTACGTGGTCGGCGTCGACGGCGTCGCCTACGACGGCGTGCAGGACAGGGTCGACGAGTTCTACCAGGCCGACCTCGAGGCCGGGCTGCCCGAGGGCATCGACGGCGAGTTCGACCTCGTCATCGCCGGCGACATCATCGAGCACGTCCGGTGGCCCGACCGACTGATGGACCAGCTGGCGGCCCGGCTGGCCAACGACGGCGAGATGCTGGCCAGCGTGCCCAACTTCGCCCACTGGTACCCGCGCGCCCGCGTGGCCCTCGGCCTGTTCGACTACGACCAGCGAGGCATCCTCGACCGCACCCACCTGCGCCACTTCACCCGGCGCAGCTTCCGGCGGCTCGTGAAGGAGAGCAGCCTCGAGCTGGTCGAGCTGCGGTACTCGGGCCTGCCCCTCGGGGCGGTCGGCCTGTCAGGCCTCGGGCCCCGCATCATGCAGGGCGTCGACCGCCAACTGGTGAGCACCTGGCCGACGATGTTCGCCTACCAGCTCATCGGCCGGCTGCGCCTGGCGACCGAGAACCTCGCCGACGACTAGGACCTGTCCTCGTCGCGGACCAGTCGTTCGAACGCGGGTTCGGCGCGGATCGGATCGAGGTCGGAGTCGGCCCGTGCGGAAGCGCGAAACTCCTCTGACATCTCGATGGCGTGCCGGAGGTGTTCGAGCGCGTCACTCGTCCGGCCGGTGAGGCTCTCGCAGCAGGCGAGGTTGAAGAACAACATCGGGTACTGCGGGGCGGCCGTGACCACGTCGCTCAGGCGGTCCGCGACCTCGGCGTACTCGCCCGCCTCATAGAGGGGGGCGAGTGGAGCCCACAGCTCCCAGCCGCGGGCCTCGTACGCCTTTCCCGGCGTGCCTTCCAGCAGAACGATGGTCGTCCCTGCCTCCCTGGCGGAGGCCGCTCGCTGGGTGTGGGGAGGGGCGAAGACGAGAGTCCCCGCCGGCGCGTCGACCTCGTCGCCGTCGAGCTCGAACACCGCGTGGCCGCGCAGCACGAGAAAGAGCTCCTGGTCAGCGGTGGGGTCGTCCTCGTCGTGTTCGTTGATGACGGGGTCGCCTGCCGCACGCGCCGTCCAGGCAGTCACTCCGAACGCCGTGATGCCCAGGTGGTGCCGGATCGGCCGATAGTGACATCCGGCGTCAGCAAGCTCGTCGATCTCGTCCAGGTGTGCAACCGCGTAACCAGCCATGGCCGAGGAAGCAGCGACAGACCGTCAGGAGTTGACGACCTCGAGCGGGATGCGGCGGCGCGTCCCGTGCGTGGACTTCAGGATCTTGGTGATGTTCCGCGAATGCAGCTCGGTGGTGTCGGCCGGCGACTCGACCGCCGCACCCGACGCCAGGTTGCGGGCCCGGATCTCGCGGTAGATGGCGTCCCACCCGTCGAACACGTGCCGTTCGGCGCGCCGCGACATCCACCCGCCCGGCTTGCTCTTCACCTTCGCCGTGTCGATGAAGCTGATCACCCCGTTGCGGAACGCCGACTGCAGCTTGGTCTCGTCGGCGTTGTCGCCGTTGCGGAGCGACTTGATCGCCTGGCCCACGGTGGACAGCAGGCCCGCGGACTTCGCCCCCTCGCGCTGCTGGCTGTAGAAGTGCCGCATCAGCTTGAACTTCCAGTACGTCAGCTTCGCCCGGCCCAGCCCCGAGTACGTCGAGGTCGCCCACAGCGACGTCGACGACAGGATGTGGCGGAAGTAGGTGCGGTCGAGGTTGATCTGCCCGCTGTCGTACAGGCTCTCGAAGATCTGGGTGCCCGGTAGCGCCATGTAGAAGCCCGACGGCCGCGTCGTTGATGCCGACCTCGGCGATCGTCGCGAAGAAGTCGAGGTTCTCGCGGATCTGGTCGTCGGTGTCGTGCGGGAACCCGATGACCATGAACACCATCACGTTCAGGTCGGCCGCCACCGCGGCGCGCATGCTCTCGAGCATGCGATCGGTCTTCATCTTCTTCTTGATGAGCTTGCGGGTCTCCTCGGAGCCCGACTCGGGCGCGTAGGCCATGCTGATCATGCCCGTGCGCTTGAGGAGCTGGGCCACCTCGTCGTCGATGGCCTCGGAGCGCGTGCCCGTCGGCATCTGCCAGGTGATGTCGAGCTCGCGGTCGAGCAGCTCGGTGCAGAAGTCGATGATCCACTGGCGCTGGATGATGGCGGTGAGGTCCTGGAACGGGAAGTTCCGCGCCCCGAACTCGTCGTAGTAGTGCTGGATCTCGTCGACCACCAGCTTGGGCTCGCGCGGGATCCAACGCGGCGTCCACATGTTGGGCGCCGAGCAGTAGGTGCACTGGTAGGGGCAGCCGCGGGTGGCGAGGATCGGCACCGACTTGTTCTGCGACCACATGCCGCCCATCCAGCGATGCGCGTGGTAGGTGTCGAGGTCGATCAGGTGCCACGCGGGCCGGGCGATGTCGTCGATGGCCAGCGTGCGCTCGCGGCGGGCGTTGATGACGACGTCGCCGCCCTCGCGGTAGCCGATGCCGAGCATCTCGGCGTGCGGCATGCCGGTGTCGAGCGCCTCGAGCAGCTCGACGACCGTCTCCTCGCCCTCGCCCAGCACGACGTAGTCGGCCTTCGAGGTGAGCAGGCACAGCTCGGGCATGGAGGTCACGTGCTCGCCGCCGAGCACGATCGGCGTGTCGGGCAGCCGGCGCTTGATGTGCTCGATGAGCTGCACGATGGAGGGCCACTCGTGCGTGAACAGCGCGGTGATGCCGATGACCTTGCTGTCGGCGGGGATGCGGGCGGCGATCTCCTCGAACCCGAGCCCCACGAGGTAGCCACGGAAGTAGCGGGTCTGGCGCTCGGGCGCACCGACCACCGCGTCCACGATCTCGACCTGGTGGCCGGCGCGCTCGATGGCGCCGGCCACGTAGGCCAGGCCGAGCGGCGGCGTGATCGACAGGCTCGAGAAGCGGAACGTCTCGACCGCGGGCGGTCGTACGAGGCAGACGGGACGACTGTCGTGAACGTTGGTCATATGACCCCCCGGTTGCTCCCCAGACTCGTTGACAGGCGCCGCCTCACCTGACCATCCAGGCGATCAGCGGGCGCGTCACGCACGCCCGGAGGACACTACCAGCAATCGGCATTCCCGGTCGCTGGCTCATGCGTCACACCTCGGGCACCCCGGAGGAGCGACCAGCGGTGCCGCGTGCAATCATCCCGGCGTGGACCTCGCCGAGCGCAACGACACCGCGCGGCCCGGAGCCGAGCGTCGCCACCCGTGGGAGACCGAGCGGGCGCGCTTCTTCCGCGCCCTGATCGAACGCCACGTGGGCGACGTGCCACCAGGTCGCATCCTCGACGTGGGCGCGGGGGACGGCTGGTTCGCCGGGGAACTGCGCCGCACATGGACCGAGCGGGCCGAGATCGTCTGCTGGGACGTCAACTACGGCCAGGCCGATCTCGGCGCCGACCTCCCCGCCGGCATGGTCCGCACGACCGCCGAGCCCGCGGGGGTGTTCGACCTCGTGCTGCTCCTCGACGTGATCGAGCACATCGAAGATGACGCCGCCTTCCTCGACGCCTCGGTGTCGCCCCACCTGTCGCCGACATCGCTGGTGGTGTTGAGCGTCCCGGCGTACCAGGGGCTGTTCACCTCGCACGACGAGGCCCTCGCCCACCACCGCCGCTACTCGCCTCGGCGGCTGCGCTCCCTGCTCCTCCCCCGGTTCGAGATCGTGGCCCGCGGCGGCCTGTTCGCCTCGCTGCTGCCATTGCGCGCTGCGGCCGTGGCGCGAGAACGCGTCGCCCGCCCGCCCGACGAGCACGGCATCGGCCGCTGGTCGGCCGGGCCCGGGGTGACGCGGCTCGTGCGGGCGGCCCTGGCCGCGGACGCCGGGGCGGGCGGGTGGATGGCCGCCCACGGGGTCCCGACGCCCGGCCTCTCGACCTGGGCGGTGTGCCGCCTGCGCCGGTCCGACGGGATGAGCGGGCCGGCTTGACCCCCTCCTGCACCGTGGTCGTGCCGTGCTTCAACGAGGCGCAGCGGCTCGACCTCACCCAGCTCGACCTCCTGGCCGACGCCTCCGGCGGCCGCGTGCTCGCCGTCGACGACGGCTCGACCGACGCGACGAACGAGCTGCTCGCCAAGCTCGTCGACGCCGACCGCGACCGCTACCAGGTCCTCTCGCTCCCCGGGAACCGGGGAAAGGGCGAGGCGGTGCGCCTCGGCCTGCTCGAGGCGATCGCCACCGAGGCCACCCTGGTCGCGTACTGCGACGCCGACTTCGCCACACCCCCCGCCGAGGTTGCCCGCCTGATCGGCGCGGTGCGCGACGACGACGGCCTCGACGTGGCGATCGGCAGCCGGGTCGCGCTGCTGGGCGCCGACATCCGCCGGTCGCCGGTCCGCCACTACGCCGGCCGGATCTTCGCCACCGTCGGCAGCGTCGTGCTCGGGGTGCCCGTCTACGACACCCAGTGCGGCGCCAAGGCGTTCCGTGTCACCGAGGAGCTGCGGGCCGCTCTGGCCCGCCCGTTCGTCAGCCGGTGGGCGTTCGACGTCGAGCTGCTCGGGCGGCTGTTGCAGAGCCCGGACTACCGCCGCCGCTGCGTCGAGCTGCCGCTGCGCGAGTGGCGCGAGCCGGGTGGGTCGAAGCTGACCACGTGGGCAGGGATCGGCGCCGCGCTCGACCTGGTGCGGATCAGGGCGGCGCTGCGCGACCAGGACTAGTCGATCGGCTCCACGAACAGCGCGACAGGCCCCTCGGGCCCGTCGACGAAGGCGACGCGCTCGACCCCGGGCGGCACGTCTCGCGCCGCCGAGCCCTGCACCTGCCACAGGCGCAGGGTCGCCGTGCCGTCGTCGCGCCTGCCCTCCCCGAACTGCCGGACCGAGACCTCGTCGGCGAAGACGAACGCGATGCCCCGGTCCTCGAGCTCGGCGAAGGTCATGCCGCTGTAGGGCTCACCGAAGTACAGCGTGGAGGGGTCGTAGAGGACCGGGCCCCGGCCCTCGAGGGCCCCGAGCTGCCCCACGAGCTCGCGGCCGGCGGAGAGCTCGTCGAGCCTGTCGATCGGACCCGTCGACCCCGACACGTAGGTCGGGAGGTTGGCCGCGGCGACGAGCACCGCGACTCCGACGGCGGCGATCACCGCCGGCCGGTGGGCTCGCGGGCGGGCGTGCAGGAGCGACAGCAGGACCGCCAACCCTGCTGCGGTCAGCAGGCCGGCGATGGGCCACAACCACCGCATCTGGTGGAGGGATGCGCCGAACAGGCTCACCGGCGACGTCGCCAGGCCGACCACGGCCGTGACCAGCGCGAGCCCCGCCATGGTCGTCATCGCGGCCAGCCCGCGGCGCCCGGACCGCAGCGCCCACCGGGTCGCGGCGGCCACTCCCACCAGCAACCCGATCATGATCAGTCCCGCCACAGCGGGGCTCACGATCCCCGAGATGGAGTGGTCGGGCCCGGAGGGCGGGATCGCCGACGCGTAGCTGTCCCGACCGAACCACGGTGACAGCGCGACCACCTCCGTCACGATCCGTGTCGCCGTCGACCAGCCGAACGTCGCGGTGTCCTGGCCCGCGGCGCTGGCGATCCGAGACAGGTTGCCCTGGCCGGGACCGGTGAACTGCTCGACGAGCGGTTGGATCCATGCCACCACGGCCACCACCGCGGTCCACAGCAGCGGACGGCGCCACCGGACGGCATCGTGCTGACGGCGGCAGCTCCACACGCACAGCGCCGCGGACGCAGTGGTCAGCACCGCGACCAGCACGGTGTGGCTCATGTGCGTCTGCACGACCAGGCTGCCGAGCCCCACGGCCCACGGCGCCATCACCAGGTCGCCGTTCGCGAGGGCGCTGATGACGACGAGAAAGGCGAAGAACGGCAGGACCAGCGCGTTGGGTTGCCAGACGTCGAACAGCAGCTCGCTGCCCATCGCCCACTGCAGCCCCGCGGCGGCGACGCCCACCGCCAGCATCGTCTCGGTGCCACCCAGGCGGCGGGCCACCACCACCGCCAACGAGGAGGCCGCCACGTTGACGAGCATGACACCGACGGCCAGGCCGACCGACTGGCCCAGGAGCCTCACCGCCGGCGCGATGACGTCGAAGTACAGGGGCCCCGGGTTGTTCACGTGGGTGTCGAGCACAAGCGACGCCGAGGTCCACGAACCCAGCAACGGGTTGTGCGCCGTCCCGACGTCGCCGGCGCGCACGACGAGGACACCGTTGTCGCCCATCGGCTGCCAACCGCGGGCCAGCGCCCGGACGGTGGCCACGACGATGGGCAGGTTGACGGCGACCAGGACCGCAGCCAGCAGTCGCCGGGCGCGGCGCGCGTCGGCCGACCCCGCCCGCCGCTCCCCCACGTCCTCGGCGGCGCCGGGGGCGGCCGCGTCCCCAACCACGGCCGTCACGGCCTCAGTCTCGCGCGCCGGGCGCGCTCGAGGAGCAGCCATGGGCGTGCCCGTTCAGCGCAGGGGATCGGGCAGCCGGCGGGCGTGGACGACCGCGAGGCGCTTGGTGGCCCGGGTGAGCGCCACGTACAGCGCCCGCATCCCCTGCGCCTCCTCGTCGACGATGGCGGCCGGCTCGACCACGATGGCGGCGTCGAGCTCGAGGCCCTTGACCAGGCTGACGGGCACGAGCGTGACCCGCTGCTCGAGGCCGTTGCGGGCGGCCCGGCCGAACTCGATGCCGGCCGCGTCCAGCCCGGCGGCCACCTCGTCGACGAGCGTCGACGGCGCGATCACCGCCACGCTGCCGGGGTCGACCGCGTCGCGCTCCTCGGCCGCGGCCTGCGCGACCCGGGCCGCGAGCTCGGCCGGATCGACCGCGATGAGACGGGGCTCGTCGCCGGCCTGGCGGACGGAGTCGGGCGGGCGGAGGTCAGGGGCCGCCACTCGCAGCACCTTGGCCGCGAGGTCCATGGTCGGGCCGGGGATGCGGTACCCGATCGTGAGCTCGGCCCGCTGGCCGGATCGCTTGTGCGGCAGGTGCTCGAGGATCTCGTCCCAGTCCTTGTGCGCCCACACCCCGGTGGCCTGGGCGATGTCGCCGACGACCGTCATCGAGCCGTTCAACGACCGGCGTTCCAGCATGCGGAGCTGCATGGGTGACAGGTCCTGCGCCTCGTCGACCACGATGTGGCCGTAGGTGCGGATCTCGTCGGGGTCGGCGCCGTTCGACCGCCGCCGCCGGTGGCGCGGGCCCAGCAGCGCCCGCGCCTCGTCGAGCAGCGGCACGTCGTCGTGGGTCCAGATCACCTTGTCCACGTCGTCGGACCGGGGGCGGGCCAGGGCGGCCCGCTCGCCCGCGTCGAGCCGCCGGCCGGCAGCCAGGTCGATGAGCGCCCGCGAGCCGAACAGGTCGTGCAGCAGCTGCGCGGGGGTCAGGACCGGCCACATGCGCTCGAGCGCCTCGCGGACCTCGGGCGTGAGCCGCGCCCGCTCGCGCACCTCCTCTGGGGTGGTCGGCAGCCGGCTGACCTCGCTCAGCGCTGCGAACAGCTGCGCCTCGACGAAGCGCCGGCCCGCGTTGTGGAAGCGGAACCGGCGGCGGGCGTCGGCCACGATGGCGGCCGTGCGCTCGGCCGGCAGGACCAGCGTCTGCACGCCGTAGGGGACGCGCAGCGGGGCCCGCAGGCCGCGCTCGCGGTCGTGCACGGCCTTGGCCAGGACCTTGGACATGCGGGCGTCGCCCTTGATCCGGGCCGTGGCGCCCGAGTCGCGGCCGCGGATGCGCACGTCGTCGACCAGGTCGGCCAGCACGGCCAGCTCGACCCCGGCCTCGCCCAGGCTGGGCAGCACCCGCTCGATGTAGCCGAGGAACAGCCGGTTGGGCCCGACCACCAGCACGCCCTGGCCCTCGAGCGGGAAGCGGTAGGTGTAGAGCAGGTAGGCGGCCCGGTGGAGGGCGACGACGGTCTTGCCGGTGCCCGGTCCGCCCTGGACGACGAGGACGCCGGGCAGCGGCGAGCGGATGACCTCGTCCTGCTCGCCCTGGATCGTGGCGACGATGTCGGACAGCCGCCCCGTGCGCGACTCCTCCAGCGCGGCGATGAGCGAGCTCTGGCCCCGCACCCGGGTGCCGTCGTCGCTGACCGCCACCTCTCCGCCCAGCAGGTCTGCGCCCTCACCGAACAGCTCGTCCTCGATGCCGAGCAGCTTGCGGCCGCGGGTGGCGAAGTGGCGGCGGCGGACGAGGCCCATCGGCGCCCGGCCCGTGGCGCGGTAGAACGGCTCGGCCACCGGAGCCCGCCAGTCGACGACGAGGGGCTCCTGCGTGTCGTCGGACACCGCGATGCGGCCGATGTAGTACGTCTCGCCACCCTCGGACCGGGCCTGGTCGATGCGGCCGAACACCAGGCTGGCGTCACCGAGGTTCAGGTAGTCGAGGCGAGCGGCGATGTTCTCCTCGATCATCTCGCGCTCCCAGCGCGCCTGCTCGGTGCCCCCCTTGCCGACCTCGACCATCGAGCGGAGGCGGGTCGCCGTGTGGCGCGCCTCGTCGAGCGAGTCGTACGCGTGCTCGATGTACGCCTGCTCGGCGGCCAGGTCGGGATGAGTGGCCAATCGCTCCTCCGCTGGTCGAGGAACGGACCATGCTACCTGCAACCTGGGGTTCAGGTTTGCCTCAGGTGAACCTGACCCCGCGGCCCGGGGTCCTCGGCGCCGGGACCAGCGGTGCTGCACACCGCCGCCGGCTCAGCCGTCGACGACACCGCCGTCGTGATGCCCGTGGCCGTGCCCGCCGACCTCGAAGTCGAACGACGAGGCCGCCTCGTGCAGGTCGGCGCGGTCGACGACCCCGTCGCCGGTGAGGTCGAGGTCGGTCTCGGTCTCGAGGTCGACGGGATCGGTGTCGAACGGGCTGGCGGCCGCCGGGTCGTCGCCCCCGAACAGCGCCTCGCGCACCTCGTCGATGAGGAAGCCGATGCCCTCGAGCGGCGAGTTGTCCTGGGCCACGAGATCCACGTCGTCGAGCGTGGTCCCGTCCTCGGCGACCGTCACGTCGTCCGCCACGTCGGCATCGTCGGCGTCCTCCACGCCCGTGCCCCCGTCGCCGGCACCTGCGTCGCCCGAGCCGTCCCCGTAGGTGCCGTCGGTGCCGTAGGTGTCCTCGGTGCCGTACGTGTCCTCGGTGCCGTACGTGTCGTCGGTGCCGGACGTGTCGTCGACGGAGTCGTCGCCGTCGTCGCCCGACGTGTCGTCGCCGTTCGTGCCGTCGTCGTACGAATCGTCGCCGTAGGAGTCCCCGAAGTCGGTGTCGCCGTAGGGGTCGCCGCTCGACTCGTAGCCCCCAGGCTCCGCCGTCTCGCCGAGGCCGTCGGCCAGCGATCCCTGGGGCCCGGTGGACGGGGCGTCGTCGTCGTTCTCCCGCATGTCGCCCATCCTGTGAGCACCGGGGGTCCCCTGTCGACGGGGAAGATCCCCCATTCGCCCCCGGCCCGGACGGGGACCGCCGGCTTCGGGCCGCGCGACCGGCCCCGGTAGCGTGGCGGCCGATGTCCGCCGACCCCGAGCCGCCGTTCCTGCTGGCGTGCCGGAACGTCCCGGCCCCCCGGGTGCCGGTCTGGTTCATGCGCCAGGCCGGGCGGTCGCTGCCCGAGTACCGGGCGGTCCGAGGCACCGGCAGCATCCTCGACGCGGTGCGCGACCCCGACCTGGCCACCGAGATCACGCTGCAGCCGGTGCGCCGCTACGGCGTCGACGCCGCCATCCTCTACAGCGACATCGTGGTGCCCGTGGCCGCCCTGGGCTTCGGCGTGGAGATCCAGCACGGCGTCGGGCCGGTCGTCGCCGAGCCGTTCCGCGACGAGACCGATCTCGACCGCCTGCGCCCCCTCGACCCCGAGGCCGACTGCCCGTACGTGCAGCAGACCGTGCGCCAGCTCGTGGGCGAGCTGGGCGAGGTGCCGCTCATCGGGTTCGCGGGGGCGCCGTTCACCGTCGCCAGCTACCTGATCGAGGGCGGCCCGTCCCGCACGTTGGGGCGCACCAAGGCCCTCATGCTGGGCCGGCCGGACCTGTGGACCGCCCTGCTCGAGCAACTGTCCTCGATCGCCATCGCGTCGCTGCGGGCCCAGGTCCAGGCGGGGGCGCGGGCGATCCAGCTGTTCGACTCGTGGGCCGGCACCCTCAGCCCCGCCATGTACGAGCGCCACGTCCTGCCCGCCAGCGCCCGCGTCTTCGCCGGCGTCGCCGACCTCGGCGTGCCGGGCATCCACTTCGGGGTGACCACGGGCGAGCTGCTGCCGCTGCTGGCCAAGGCGGGCGCCTCGGTGGTGGGCGTCGACTGGCGTGTCCCGCTCGACGAGGCGCGAGCCCGGCTCGGACCCGACGTGGCGGTGCAGGGAAACCTCGACCCCGCGGTCTGCCTGGCGCCCTGGCCGGCGGTCGAGTCCGCGGCCCTCGAGGTGCTCGAGGCCAACGCCGGTCGGCCCGGCCACGTGTTCAACCTCGGCCACGGGGTGCTGCCCGAGACCGACCCGACGGTGCTCGAACGGCTCGTCGACCTGGTGCACGGGTGGGACGGAGCGCGCCCGGCATGACCTCGGCCCTCGTGGTCATGGCGTACGGCACGCCGGCGTCACCCGCGGACGTCGAGGCCTACTACACCCACATTCGGCGGGGCCGCCCGCCCACGCCCGAACAGCTCGCCGAGCTCGCCGGCCGCTACCAGGCCATCGGCGGCGTGTCGCCGCTGGCCGAGCGCACCCGCGCCCAGGCCGACGCCATCGCCGCCGCGCTCGACGAGGCCGAGCCCGGCGAGTGGCGGCTGGCGCTCGGCCACAAGCACGCCCCGCCCTTCCTCGAGGACGCCGTGGCGACCCTCGCCGCCGGCAGTGGCTCGGGGCCTCCCGACCGGCTCGTCGGGCTCGTGCTCGCCCCCCACTACTCCCGGGGGTCGGTGGGCGAGTACCACGCCCGAGCGGGGGCCGCGGCCGCCGAGCACGGCGTCGCCTACGTGCCCGTCGAGTCGTGGTGGGGGCTCTCCGCGTGGGTCGAGGCGCAGGCCGCCCGGGTCCGCTCCGCCCTCGCCGCGCTGCCCGAGCGCACGACCGTGCTGTTCACCGCCCACTCGCTCCCCGAACGGGTGCTGGCGGGCGACCCCTACGTCGACGAGCTGCTCGCTTCGGCGTCCACGGTCGCCGACACGGCGGACCTCGCCGCCGGGACCTGGTCGCTGGCCTGGCAGTCGGCGGGCCGCACCCCCGAGCCCTGGCGGGGGCCCGACGTGGCCGAGGTCATCCGGGACCTGGCGGCATCGGGGCGGGCCGACGGGGTCCTCGTCTGCCCGCAGGGGTTCGTGTCCGACCACCTCGAGGTGCTGTACGACCTCGACGTCGACGCCAGCCGCGTCGCCGGCGAGGCGGGGCTCGGCTTCGCCCGGACCGCCTCGATCAACGCCGAGCCCGCGGTCATGGCCGCGCTGGCGGGCGTGGCCCGCGACGCCGCGTCCCGGGTGGCGTGACACCGCGCGTCGAGCACGCCGACCTGATCGTCGTCGGCGCGGGGATCAGCGGCCTCGCCGCTGCGTGGGAGGGGCAGCGCCAGGGCGCCCGGGTCGTCGTCCTCGACGCCGCAGCCGACCCCGGGGGGAAGCTGCAGACCTCGCCCTTCGCCGGGATCGCGCTCGACGAGTCCGCCGACGCCTTCCTCGCCCGGGTGCCCGACGCGGTCGAGCTCTGCGCCGAGCTCGGCATCACCTCCGAGCTGGTGACGCCCGCGACCGGCGCCGCGTACGTGTTCCACGACGGCGACCTGCGTCGCCTGCCCCCCGACCAGCTCCTCGGGGTGCCCACCGACCTCGACGCGTTGGCGGCCTCGGGGATCCTGTCCGCCGAGGGCGTGGCGCGCGCCCGGAACGACCTCGTCGCCGCCGACGACCGCCCCGCGGGCGGTGCCGACGAGAGCGTCGGCGACCTCGTCCGCCGCCGGCTGGGCGACGAGGTGCTCGACCGCCTCGTCGGCCCGCTGGTGGGCAGCATCTACGCCGGCGACTGCGACCATCTCTCGCTCCAGGTCAGCGCGGCCCAGCTGGCGTCGGCGCGCGACCGTGACCCCGACGACCCCAGCCTGGTGCGCGCCGCAGCGGCCCTGCGGGCGCAGGTGGTCGGGACGGGCCGCCCGGTGTTCCTGGCCCCGGCCGGCGGCATGGCCCGCCTCGTGGGCGCGCTGGCCGAGCGGATGGGCGACGACCTGCGTTCGGGCGCACCCGTGGCCGGCCTCGCCCGGACCGGCGACGGGTGGCGCGTCGAACCTGCGGGCCTGTCCGCACCCGCGGTCGTGGTGGCCACGCCGGCGTTCGCGGCCGCCCCGCTGGTGGCGCCCCACGCCCCGGGCGCCGCCGACGTGCTGGCGGCGATCGACCACGCCTCGGTCGCCCTGTTGGCCCTGGCGGTGCCGCGCGCCGGCATCGACCGCGAGCTGGACGGCTCCGGCTTCCTCGTCCCCCGGTCGGCGGGGCTGCTGACCACGGCGTGCTCGTGGGTGACGTCCAAGTGGCCGCACCTCGCCGCCGACCCCGACGTGGCGGTGCTGCGGGCCTCGGTCGGGCGGGCCGGAGACGACCGGGCCGTGACGCTCGACGACGACGCCCTGGTCCGAGGCGTTCTCGCCGACCTGGCGACGACGATGGGACTGCGGGCGAGTCCGACCGACGTGCGCATCTCGCGGTGGCCCCGGTCGTTCCCCCAGCCGCGCCCCGGCCACCTCGATCGTGTGTCGGCCCTCGAGGACGACGTGGACACGGTGCCGGGGCTGGCCGTGACCGGGGCGTGGGCCCGCGGGGTGGGGGTGCCCGCCTGCATCCGGGGCGGGCGGGGGGCCGCCCGGCGAGCCCTGGGTGCTACAACCGGGTCATGACGGACGCGTCCCCCAAGACGCCCCGGAGCCGGCGCCTCCCCCTCGCCGTCCTGGTCGCGGCGCTCGTGGCCGCGACCTGTGGCCTGGTCGGCTGGTCCCTCGGCGCCGACGACGGCGAGCGCGGGACGGCCGCCGTGACCACCGTCGCCACCGCCCCGTCCGCCCCATCCACCACGGCGGCCACGACGACCACGACCGCGCCGGCACCCGTCGACCTGCCGACCCCCGAGGGCTCCCCGCTCGACGCCCGGGCCCCGACACCCGAGGTCGTCCACGGCACGGTGGCGCTGCCCACGATCGGCGTCGCGCAACCGTTGGGCGAGGGCGTCACGTTGACGGCCATCGACCGCGGTCCCAGCCACTGGCCGGGCACGGCGATGCCGGGCCAGGTCGGCAACGTCGTGGTCGCCGGCCACCGGGTGACCCACACCCGACCCTTCTACGACCTGGACCGGCTCGCCGTCGGCGACCCGCTGGTGTTCACCATGAACGACGGCACGACGTGGACCTACGTGCTGACCGGCACCGAGATCGTGGGCCCCGACGCCACGCACATCGTCGACCAGAGCCTCGAGCACACGGCCACGCTGTTCGCCTGTCACCCCAAGGGCTCCGCGGCCCAGCGGATCGTCGCCCACTTCCGCCTGGCGTGACGGCTCCCCGTCCCGCCTCCGGCGGCCCCGCCGTGCCTCCGCGCCCGTGACCCGCCCGGTCGGGCGCTTGGGCGGGGAGCCCCGGCGCGCGCGATCATCGGCGCTGCCATGCGTGCACACCGGGCCGTCACCCTGCTCTCCTGCCTCGGCGCCGGCGTGCTCATCGCCGCCGCGCTGCCGCCGTGGGGCTGGTGGCCGCTGGCCTTCGCCGGCCTCGTCTGCCTCGACCGGCTGATCGCCGACCGCCCGCGCGGGGCGCGGTTCCGTCGGGGTGCCGCCGTGGGGCTCGGGCTCTACGTGCCCTCGCTGGCCTGGATGATCGACATGACGGCACCGGGCTATGTCATCGCCGCGGTCGCCTACGCCGCGCTGTTCGGCCTGGCGATGACCATCGTGCCGGCGACCGCTCCCGGCCGCTGGATCGCCCTGCCCGGCGCCATCGCCCTCACCGAGCTGCTGCGCTGGTCGTGGCCGTTCGGCGGCGTGCCCCTCTCGAGCCTCGCCGTCGGGCAGGTGGCGAGCCCCCTGGCTCCCGTGCTGCGGCTCGGCGGATCGCTCCTCCTCGTCGAGGTGGCGGTCGTCGTCGGCGTGGCCCTCGCCGCGCTGGTGGCCCGGCGGTGGCTGGCGGCAGGCGTGGCGGTCACCGTCGTGGTCGTCGCCGTGGTCGCCGCGGTCGTCGGGCCCCGCGGCGCCGCCACCGGCGAGGAGCGGCGCGTGGCGCTCGTGCAGGGCGGCGGTCCCCAGGGGACCCGCGCCCGGGACACCGACGAGCGCGAGGTGTTCGAGCGGCACCTCGAGGCCAGCGAGCTCGTCGAGACGCCCGTCGACCTCGTCGTCTGGCCCGAGGACGTCGTCGACGTCGACGAGCTGGCGGCGTCCGAGGAGGGCGGCGAGCTCGCCGACCTCGCCCGGTCGCTCGACGCGACCCTCGTCGCCGGTGTCGTCGAGGACGCCGGTCCCGACCACTTCACCAACTACTCGGTCGCCTACGGGCCCGACGGCGAGGTCGTCGATCGCTACGACAAGGTCCACCGCGTGCCGTTCGGCGAGTACGTCCCGCTGCGCGGGCTGCTCGAGCAGTTCGGGGGCGGGAACCTCACCTCCCGCGACGCGGTGATCGGCGAGCGGCCCGCGCAGCTCTCGACCCCGGCGGGCGACCTCAGCGTGGCCATCTCGTGGGAGATCTTCTTCGGAGACCGCGTGCGTGAGGGCGTCGAGGGCGGCGCCGAGCTGGTGCTCAACCCGACCAACGGGTCGTCGTTCACCGGCACGCTGGTGCAGACCCAGCAGGTGGCGGCGTCCCGCATGCGCGCCATCGAGAGCGACCGCTCGCTGCTGCAGGTGGCGCCCACCGGCTTCACGGCGATCATCGGGCCCGACGGCACGGTCGAGCAGCGCACCGCGGTGTCCGAGCAGGCGGTGCTGCACGGCACCGTCGAGCTGCGCTCGGGCACGACCCTCTACACGCGGCTCGGCTACGCGCCGGCGGTGGCCGTGGCGCTGGCCAGCCTGGCGCTCGGGTGGCTCGTCGCCCGGCGCGGACGCGCTCGCTCCGAACGCCGCGGCGACGCGGCGACGAGAGCGACGTCGGAGCCAACGGGCGATCCCGACGGTCGGGCGCCCGGCGGCCCCGCCACCGTTCCCGCGTCAGACGTCGAGCACGAGCGTGACGGGCCCGTCGTTGACGAGGGCGACGCGCATGTCGGCCCGGAAGCGGCCGGTCGCCACCTCAGCCCCGAGTCCTCGTAGCCCCCCGACCACCGCGTCCACCAGCGGCTCGGCGTGCTCGGGCCGCGCCGCGGCCACCCAGCTCGGACGGCGACCGCGGCTCGTGTCGCCGTAGAGCGTGAACTGGCTGACGACCAGGGCCGCGCCGCCGGCGTCGGCGAGCGAGCGGTTCATCACCCCGGCGTCGTCGTCGAACACCCGCAGGTGGAACAGCTTCGAGGCCAGCTTCTCGGCGTGCGCGTGCGTGTCGTCGTGGGTCACACCGACCAGGACGCAGAGCCCGGGACCGATCGCCCCGACCACCTCGCCGTCGACCGTCACGTCGGCCCGGGTCACGCGCTGGACGACGGCTCGCACGCCCTCACCCTCGCGCGCCCGGGCCCGTTCGCGCCCCCTCGGGAAACCCGTCGGACACCAGGTGTTTCGCCGAGGGGTCCGGACTTGTTACGTTTCCGTGTCGAGGCCTGCTGGGTGGGAGTCACACAATGGGGTACAGCCTGGGGATCGACCTCGGGGCCACGACGTGCCTGGTCGCGCTGCGGCGCGGCGCGGCGGTCGAGGTCTGCCGGATCGGCGAAGACGGCGCGGCCATGCCCGCCGTGGCCCTCCCGCGAGACGACGGCACGCTGCTGGTCGGCGAGCAGGCCGAAGCGCGCAGCGAGTACGAGCCCGCTCTCGTGGCCCGCTACGTCGTGTCGCGGCTCGGCGACGGCGCGCCGATCGACATCGACGGCCACCACCTGGACCCGCTGGCGCTCACCCGGTCCGTCCTGCGCGAAGCCATCGACCGGGCGGCACCGCTGCCGGGCGTCGCCCCCGACCACGTGGTGGTCACCTACCCGCTGCTGCCCGGGGTCGGCCCCGAGGAGCTGATCGCGGACGCGGCCGCCGAGGAGTTCGGGCCCACCGCCACGCTCGTGCCGGCGCCGGTGGCCGCGGTGGCGCGCCTCGCGGCCGAGCAGGGCTTCGGCGACGACGCCGTGGTGGTCGTCGTCGACCTGGGTGGCTCGAGCGTCGACGTCACGCTCGTGCGCCGCACGCCGACCGCGTTCGACCTGATCGGCGACCCCGCGTCGCTGTCCGACCTCGGCGGGGTCGACCTCGACGGGGCCGTCCTCTCGCTCGTCGAGGGGGCCATCGGCGACGTGTCGTCGATGGTGGTGCCGGGCGACAGCGCGGGGATGCTCGCCCTCCGCCGGCTGCGGACCTCGTGCCGCGCCGCCAAGGAGCGGCTGTCGGTCGACGACACCGCGGTCGTCGAGGTGGCGATGCCCAACGCGCGTGGCCGCGTCGAGATCACCCGCGACGCGTTCGAGCGCACGATCGAGGCCGCGCTCGTCGAGGCCGTCGACCTCGTGATGGCGACGATCGAGGACGCCGGGCTCATACCGGCCGACCTCCGGGCCGTCATCGTCACGGGCGGCTCTGCCCGCATCCCTCGCGTGACCGAGCTGCTGCGAGAGAACTTGGGCCTGCCGGTCGTGAGCGAGGCGCGGCCCGAGGCCACGGTGGCCCTCGGCGCCGCGCTGTTCGCGGACGTCGCCGACGACCTCGCCGGGCCCGCGGGCGGTGCGCCCGGACCCCTGTCGGGCTCGACCGGATCGCCGCCGGGCTCGACCGGCGCGGGCTCCGGGCTCGGGATCGCCGCGCTCGGCCTCGGGGCAGCCGGCGCCGCCGCGGCCGGGTTGGCCGGCGCCGGGGCCGCGGGGGCGGCCGAGGGCGGGATCACCGAGCTCCCCGGCCTCCCGTTCACGGGCCTCGAGTCGATCCCAGCCATCGGGCCGACCACGGGCGGCGGGCCCCTGCCGTGGGAGGACGCCCATCCCGGTGCCCACGGCGATACCGGACCGCCGCCCGAGGACCAGGCACCGGCGTCGTGGCCCGACCAGGCCGGCGAGGAACCACCCCCCTGGTCCGACCCTCCCGTCGCCCCCGACCCGTGGGCCTCGACCCCTCCCGAGGACCCGCCCGCCGACCCGTGGACCACGGTGTCCCCCGACGCCCCGGCCGACCCGTGGGCCACGGTCCCTCCCGAGGACCCGCCCGCCGACCCGTGGACCCGGTGTCCCCCGACGCCCCGGCCGACCCGTGGGCCACGGTCCCTCCCGAGGACCCGCCCGCCGACCCGTGGGCCTCGACCCCGCCCGAGGACCCGCCCGCCGACCCGTGGACCACGGTGTCCCCCGACGCCCCGGCCGACCCGTGGGCACCTCCCGCCGCCGATGCGTGGCCGGCGCCGAGCCCCGGTGCCGCGCCGGCCGACCCGTGGGCTGTCGCACCCTCCGACGCGTGGCCCGCACCCGACGCCGACCAGGCCGCGCCCGCCGACCCCTGGGGAAGCGCCCACGACCCGTGGCCGTCCGGTCCCGTCCCCGCGACGAGCGGCGACTGGGGCGGGCCGACCGATCCCTGGACCTCGGGCGCCGTCCCCGCCCTGCCCGGCGACGCGGCGGTGGCCCCCGCGGCGGCCGACGACGGCTGGACCACGGGCTCCGAGCCCTGGATCGACGGGCCGCCGGCCGGCGATCAGGGGACCGACGTCGGCTGGCCGGCGCCGTCCGGTGACGACCCGTGGGCCGACCGCGGCCCGAGAGCCGGCGCCGAGGCGCGGAGCTGGGACGACTGGGGCGACGCCAGCACGACGGTCTTCGCCGGGGCGGAGGACGCGGACGCGCTGCTCGCGGGCCGGTCGCAGGACGTCGAGTGGGGGCAGACGAGCGACGACGAGGTCCGCCGCCTGACGACGAGCGACACCGACCCGTTCGGCCGGCCCGGGACGCTGACGTCGCGGCTGCGCGATCGCACCGAGCGCGGCGAGGACGACGACGAGGACGACGGGAGCCCGTTCGACGTCCGGATCCTGGTGGGCGGCCTGGTGGCGGCGGCGATCGTGGCGATCGTCGGGGGCTACTTCGCCCTGGCCGGCCCCGGCGGTGGCGACGACGACGCCATCGCGGTCGCCGACACGTCGACGGTGACGAGCACGACCTCCACGTCGACCACGACCACGACCACGACGGTGCCGCCCGCGACCGCGGCGCCCACCACCGCGACCACCGAGGAGACGACCACCACCCGTCCTCGCTCTCGGCCGACGACGACGACCACCGCCGAGCCGGCTCCCCCGCCGCCCCCGCCACCGACCGCGCCGCCGACCACCCCGCCGCCGACCACCCCGCCGCCGACCACCGCGCCGCCGACCACCGCGCCGCCGGCCACGACGTCGACCACCACCACCACGACCGCGGCGCTGTGAGCGCAGACGTGGCGACGCCGAGTTCACGTGACCGCGCGAGCACCCTCCGTGTGCACGCGCCCAGCGGTGGCCGCGGACCGCTAGATTGTCCGCCCAACGCGGGCCCACCCCCTCGACCCCCTTCGAACGGCGGGTAGCGCGCGTCCGACGCGGAGTTGACCCCGCGGTCAGTGGAACGGAAAGGTTGCGGGAATGTACGCCGACGACGCGCCTCTGCGCATCGCGCTGCTGGCCTACCGGGGCAAACCCCACGTCGGTGGCCAGGGCGTCTACGTGCGCCACCTCGCCAAGGCCCTCGTGGACCTCGGCCACCACGTCGAGGTGCTGGGCGGTCAGCCCTATCCCGAGCTCGATCCGCGGGTTCCGCTGGTCGAACTGCCCAGCCTCGACATCTACAACGACCACTTCCCCATGCGCATGCCCGGCCTGTGGGAGCTCAAGGACTGGACCGACTTCGCCGAGGTCACCTCGTTCTCGTTCGGCCAGTTCCCCGAGCCCCTGGCCTTCAGCCTGCGGGCCTGGCGCCACCTCCACGGTCGCACCGGCGACTTCGACCTGGTGCACGACAACCAGAGCCTCGGGTACGGCCTGCTGGCCATCGAGCGCGACGGGCTCCCGGTGCTGAGCACCATCCACCACCCCATCACGGTCGACCGCCGCCTCGAGCTCGAACACGCCGAGGGCTGGTACAAGCGCCTGACGCTGCGCCGCTGGTACTCGTTCACCAACATGCAGACCCGGGTGGCCAAGCGCATGACCCGCGTCGTGACCGTGTCCGAGAACTCGTTCCACGACATCGCCCGCGACCACGAGGTCGACCCCAACCGCATGGCCATCGTGCCGGTCGGCGTCGACGTCGACCTGTTCCGGCCGCTGCCCGACGTCACGCCCGTCCCGGGCCGCCTCATCACCACGGCCAGCGCGGACGTCACGATGAAGGGGCTCCGCTACCTCCTCGAGGCGCTGGCCAAGATCCGCACCGAGCGAGACGACGCCCACCTCGTGGTCATCGGCAAGCGCAAGCCGGGCGGCCGGTCGGACGAGACCATCCGCGGCCTCGGCCTCGAGGACCACGTCACGTTCGTGACGGGTGTCCCCGACCAGCGGATCATCGAGCTGTACGCCGAAGCCGAGCTGGCCGTCGTCCCGTCCCTCTACGAGGGGTTCTCCCTGCCCGCCATCGAAGCGATGTCGTGCGGCACGCCCCTCGTCGCCACGTCGGGCGGTGCACTCCCCGAGGTCGTCGGGCCCGACGGCGAGACGGCGCTCGTCGTTCCCCCCGGTGACAGCGAGGCGCTCGCCGGCAAGCTGCGGTGGGCGCTCGGCCGCGACGACCTGCGCGCCACGATCGGGGCGGCCGGCCGTCAGCGCGTCGTCGACCAGTGGTCGTGGAAGCACACCGCGGCCAAGACGGTCGAGCAGTACCGCATCCGGCTCGCCGAGGCCCGGCGGAGCCCGAACGGGACCGCGGCCGGCAGCCGCGGTGGCCGAGCCTGATGCTGACCGTCGACTACGGCACGCTCGGCCTCCGAGCGGGCGACCGCCTTCTCGACCTCGGTTGCGGCGCCGGCCGGCACGCGTTCGAGGCGCTGCGGCGAGGCGCCCGCGTCACGGCGTTCGACTACGACGAGGCCGAACTGAAGGACGTCGCCGCCATGGCGACGGCCATGAGCGCAGCCGGCGACCTGCCCGCCGCCGCCAGCAGCGCCACCACCCGCGGCGACGCCACGAAGCTGCCGTTTCCCGACGGTTCCTTCGACCGCATCATCGCTGCCGAGGTGCTCGAGCACATCGACGACGACATGGGCGCCATCCGCGAGCTGATCCGGGTGCTCCGCCCTGGCGGCACCATCGCCGCCACGGTCCCGGCGTTCCTTCCCGAGCGCATCTCGTGGGCGATCACCGACGAGTACCACGCCCCGTTCGTCCCCGGGGGTCACGTGCGCATCTACACGCAGGCCGAGCTGTGCAACAAGCTCGGCACCGCGGGCGCCGCACCGTACGCACGGCACAAGGAGCACGGCATCCACGCCCCGTACTGGTGGCTCAAGTGCGCGGTCGGCCCCACCAACGACGATCACCCTCTCGTGCGCGCCTACCACCAGGTCCTGTGCTGGGACATCGGGGGCGAGCAGCCGTGGGTCCGCGCCACACGGGCGGCCGACAAGGTCCTCACCCCGGTCATCGGCAAGAGCCTGGTCGTGTACGCCCGGAAGCCCGAGGTGGCGCCATGACGCTGGCCGACGTCCCCGACATCGCCTCCGCCGCCGACCTTCATCAGACGGTCGACGCCATCGCCCAGTGGCAGCTCCCGTCCGGCATGATCCCCTGGTTCCCCGGGGGGCACGCGGATCCCTGGAACCACGTCGAGGCCGCGATGGCCCTCACGCTCGGCGACCGCCACGCCGAGGCCGAGCGGGCCTTCCAGTGGCTGGTCGACCTGCAGCGACCCGACGGCTCGTGGCACCAGTACTACCTGGCCGACCGCGTCGAGCAGGACAAGCTCGACGCCAACGTGATCGCCTACGTGGCGGCCGGCGTCTGGCATCGCTGGCTGTGCACGAGCGACCGGGGCTTCGCCGAGACGATGTGGCCCGTCGTCGAACGGGCCATCGACTGGGTGCTCGACCTGCAGACGCCGCGCGGCGAGATCCTGTGGGCGCGCCACGCCGACGGCACGCCCTGGTCGTTCGCGCTGCTGACCGGCTCGTCGTCGATCTGCCACAGCCTGCGCTGCGCCATCGCCCTCGCCGAGCTGCTCGGCCACGAGCGACCCGACTGGGAGCTGTCCGCGGCCCGCCTGGCGCACGTCATCCGCCACGTGCCCGACGCCTTCTCGCCCAAGCACCGATGGGCGATGGACTGGTACTACCCGGTGCTGGCCGGCGTGGTGCTGGGCGACGCCGGCCGCGAGCGGCTGGCCGAGCGGCACCGCGCCTTCGTGATGGACGGGTGCGGTGTGCGCTGCGTGTCCGACCGCCCGTGGGTCACGGCCGCCGAGACGTGCGAGTACGCCATGGCCAACCTGGCGGTCGGCAACACCGACGTCGCCACCGACCTGTTCCGCTGGACGCAGCGCTACCGCACCGACGACGGCCGCTACTGGACCGGCACCGTGTTCCCCGACGAGGGCCGGTTCCCCACGGGCGAGCGATCGACCTACACCGCGTCGGCCGTCGTGCTGGCCGCGGACGCGCTCGCCGGGCCGTCGGGCTCGCCGGCCAGCGGGTTGTTCACCAACCACGACACGCTGCTGCCCGAGGTGATCGAGACGGCCGACGCCGACTCGTCGGTCACCGATCGGGACTGACCGTCAGACCCTGCGGAGGACGCGGAGCGAGCCCACCGCTCGCTCCTCCGAGAACAGGCCGCTGGCCAGCGCCGGGAGGTAGATCTGCTCGTACGGCGGGCGGCCGCCATCGGCGGGGTCGGGGAAGACGTCGTGGACGACCAGCGTCCCGCCCGGGGCGACGTGCGGCGTCCACAGCTCGTAGTCGAGCCGGGCGGGCTCGACCCCGTGTCCCCCGTCGATGAACAGGAGCGCGAGCGGCGTCGCCCAGGCCCGGGCCACCGCCGGCGACTGGCCGACGACGGCCACGACCGTGCCCTCGAGACCGGCGTCGTGGACGGTCCGCCGGAAGATCGGCAGCGTGTCCATCTTCCCGACCGCGGGGTCGACGAGGTCGGGCTCGTGCCACTCCCACCCGGGCTGGTTCTCCTCGGAACCGCGGTGGTGGTCGACGGCGAACACGACCCGCCCGCCCTCCTGGGCCGCCGCGCCGAGGTACACGGTCGACTTGCCGCAGTAGCTGCCCACCTCCAGCACCGGGCCGTCGACAGCCACCGAGGCGGCCGCCTCGTAGAGGGCCAAGCCCTCGTCGGGGGGCATGAAGCCGCGGGCGGCCTCGGCCGCCTTGCGCAGCACCGGGTCGATGGTCACGGCCGGCGACCGTACCGGGCCACCGATCGCTGCACCATCCCGGCGCGCGCGACGGGGGTGCACCGGCGTCACGACGACGGCACGGGACGCGTCGATCACTCTCCGCGACGCAATTCGTTGACATCGGTCACTTCGAGAGATTGACTGGCGACGTCCTGGCGGGCGATGTCTCACGGTGCACTCGTGGTCACCCCGAGTAGCGCCGGGCGACGGAGGCGGGTGGACGAGCGATGGCAGTCGTGGACAGGGCTCTCTCAGGGGGATCGACCGCGGTGCTCGTCGCCCTTCCCGACGGCGACCGTGCCGCCGCCATCTCGCGCGCCCTCGCCGCCGAGCACCTGATGCCGGTGATGGCATTCACCTGCGACACGCTCGTCGACTTCGCAGCAGACCGCGCCGTCTCCGCCGTCGTGGTCGACCCGTCGATGGACGGCGACGACCCGGTCGGCCCGGGACCGACCCTGATCCGCCGCGTGCGGACCGTCACCGCCGCGCCCATCGTCCTGCTCGGCTTCGTCCCCGGCGACGGGTGGAGCACCACCGGCGAGGCCATCGACGGGCTGCTCGGCGCCGACGCCTCGGCGGCCGACGTCGTCGGCAGCGTCCTCACGGCCATGGCCCGGCGCGGGAGCGGCGAGGAGGTGGTCGCGTGCGCCGACCTGGTGATCGACGTGCGCAACTACGAGGCCTGGCAGGGGACCCGGCGGTTGTCGCTCACCCCGACCGAGCTGCGGGTCCTGGCGGTGCTCGTCGCCGCCCACGGCGACGTCGTGACCAAGCGCGACCTGCAGAAGGCCGCGTGGGGGAGCGCCGGGACCCACGACGACAACCGCCTCCAGGCGCACGTGCGCCGCCTGCGCAGCAAGCTCGTCGACCCTGTCGGCGCCGCGGCCGGCCGGCTGCGGACCGTGCGGGGCGTGGGGTTCCGGCTCGAACCCCCGGGCGCCGCAACACCCGGGCTCGGAGATCCCCCGCCCGGTCGTGTCGGCGTCCCCCCTCGGGTCTGGTGAGAACGTTCACGAGGTGACGGAAACCGTCGCCCGAAGGCCACGCCCGCGCCGGTGAACCGACGGGAAGGCCCGTGCTCGCGTGACGTCGTCACGGCGAGGGCGGGACTGGCCCGCGCGGTTGCTCAGGCGGCTCGGTCCCCCGCCAGACGACGGGCGGCGATCCCCCGCCCGACGACTGACGGCCACCCACCGCGCCCGGACGGCCGCTACCGTCCGATCCGTGCCGGACGACGCCAGCCCCCCGCCCACCGAGGTCGCGGAGGCCGTCGACCACGTGGGCGTCACCCGCCTCCTGTCGGCCTACGCCGACGCCGTCACCCGGCGGGACTGGGACGCGTTCGAGCGGCTGTTCGTGCCCGACTGCGTCGTCGACCTCGACCTCGTGAGCCGCCCGGCGCTCGAGATCGTCGGGCCGGACGCCATGGCCGAGTTCGTCGCCGAGGCGATCGAGCGCTTCGAGTTCTTCGAGTTCGTGGTGCTCAACCACCACGTCGACCTGTGGCCCGGCGGCGACCGGGCGGCCGCCACCGGCCGGGTGTTCATGTGCGAGCTGCGCCAGCTCCGCGGCGAGACCCGCCGTACCGACGCCTACGGGCGCTACGACGACGCCTACGCCCGGGTCGACGGCCGGTGGATGTTCGCCGGCCGCCGGTACCGCTCGATGGGCCGCTGGCCCGAGGGCGTCGTGTTCCCGATGATCCAGGACATCTGACCGGCCGCGTGGCTCATCCGCCGGTCGGGGCCGCGCCGACCTCGCCCGCATCCTGCAGGACCGGCGGGAGGCCGAACCGCGGGAAGGACCCCGACCCGAACGTCGTCACCTCCGCGACCTGGCCGTCGACGAGGCGCACCAGGTCGATCTTGAACGCCCGGAACTGCGTGTCGCCCCACGCCCGCAGGTAGGACGCGGCCGCGGGCATCCGATTGGCACGGATGGGCACGAGCCGCCAGTCGCCGACCTCCTCGACCCCGAACGCGGTCTCGAGCGCCGGGACCACCACGTCGATGCCCTCGAAGAAGAACGGATGAGGCGGCATGGTGATGCGGATGTCGTCGCGCAGCATGGCGGCGGCCGCGGCGGCGTCGTGCCGCTCGTGGGCCGCCATGAACCGGGCCATCACGTCGCGCTCGTCCTCTGTGGAGGGCGCCACCGACCACTCCGCCCGGCGGGGCGGCAGGCGGTCCCCGAGCGTCGCCCGGGCGCGTTGCAGGGCGCTGTTGGCGGCCGGCACGGACATGTCGAGCAGCGCGGCCGTCTCGGCCGCCGACCAGCCGAGCACGTCGCGGGCCAGGAGCACGGCTCGCTGGCGGGGCGGCAGCGCCTGCAGCGCGGCCAGGAAGGCCAGCTCGATGGTCTCGCGGGCGACGAGGCTGGCGTCGGGCTCGTCGTCGGCGGCCGCGATCTCGTCGAGCTCGGCGTCGGGATAGGGCTGCAGCCAGGGCACCTCGGAGAAGCGCCCGCCGGCGGGGGCCCGCCGGCTGGTGCGGCGCAACATGTCCAGGCACGTGTTGGTGGCGATGCGGTACAGCCACGCCCGGAAGTACGGACCGCCCTCGAAGCTGTCGCGACGGCGCCAGGCGCGCAGCATCGTCTCCTGCACCGCGTCCTCGGCCTCGTCGTACGAGCTGAGCATGCGGTAGCAGTGGACGTGCAGCTCGCGGCGGTGGCGCTCGACGAGGGCGGAGAACGCGCGCTCGTCGCCCGCCACCGCCGCGGCCACCAGGCCGTCGCTCGTCTCGACGGTTGCCGGCACGGTGTTCCCTCCTTCGGCGCAGCCGCCCTGTCCCCACACCGTACGGGGCGGACCGGCGAGCCGTTCGGCGGAGATCGCCACGGCTCAACCCACCAGTCCGCACGTGACGTTGGCGATGGCCGCGGTCATGCCCGAGCTGCGATCCGAGGCCAGGAAGGCGGCGACGTCGGCCACCTGCTGGATCCGGGGCGCGCGCTTCAGCATCGACGCCTCGCCGATCATCTGGGCGACGACCTCGGGATCGGGCACGTCCTCACCGCCCACCTCGACCAGCTTCTCCCTGGTCAGCGTGTCGGCGACGCCGGCCGTCCAGATGCCGAGCACCCGCACGCCCTGCGGGCCCAGCTCCATCGCCAGGTTGCGCATCAGGGCCTGGGTGGCGGCGTCGGCCGATCCGGTCCCGCCCATCATCGGCGCCTGCGCGGCGGCCGACCCGCTGTTGAGGTGGAGGATCACGCCGCCGCCGGTGGCGACCATGTGCCGGGCCGCGGCCCGCGCGGTGACGAAGTTGGACCGGAGCCCGTCGTCGACGGGCCTGGCCACGTCGTCGACCGCCATGTCGATCAGCGGCTGGCCCTGCACGTCGGCCCGCCCGATCAGGTTGAACGACACGTCGATCGTCCCGGCGTCCGCGGCCACCGCGTCGGCGTGGGCCACCACGGCGTCCTCGTCGCGGGCGTCGACCACCGCCACCTCGGCGGTGCCGCCGGCCGCACGGATGTCGCCGGCCACGACGTCGAGCGGCGCCGGCGTGCGCCCCGTCAGGTGGACCGTGGCGCCCTCCCGGGCGAAGGTCCGGGCCACGCCACCCCCGAGTGCGCCACCGGCGCCGTAGATGATCGCTGTCTTTCCGTCGAGCAGTCGTGTCGCGTTGTCCATGTCTGGTGCAACGCCGCTCGGCTGCCCGACTCATCGGCCCCCCGATCATTTCCCCCGCGAGATCGGTCGTGATCACGACCGATCTCGCGGGGGAAATCCTGGGGGTGGGGGCGGTCGTTAGCATCGGGCGCATGAGCGAGGGGGTGGCGTTCCAGTTCGGGAAGCGGACCGTGAAGATCACCCACCCCGAGCGGGTGCTGTTCCCCGACGACGGGCTGACCAAGCTCGACCTGGCCGAGTACCACCACACCGTGGCCGACGTGATGCTCCCCCACCTGGTCGACCGGCCGCTGATGCTCCAGCGGTTCCCCGAAGGCGTCGGGGCCGCCGGCTTCTACCAGAAGGAGGGCGGTCGGGGCGTCCCCGGGTGGATCCGCACGGTCGAGGTGGCCAAGGAGGGGGGCACGGTCCGTCACCCGGTCGTCGACGACGAGGCCGGGCTGGTCGCCCTCACCAACCTGTCGACCGTTTCGTTCCACCGCTGGCCCAGTCGGGCCGACGAGCCCGGGCGCCCCGACCTGCTGATCGTCGACCTCGACCCCTCGTCCGACGACTTCGGTGAGGTCGTCCGGGCGGCGCGCTGGACGCGAGCGGTGTTCGACGAGCTGGACCTGGCGCCCTACGCCGAGGTGACGGGCTCCCGGGGCATCCACGTCGTCGCCCCCCTCGATCGGTCGGCCGGCACCGACGCAGTGGCCGCCTTCGCCATCGGCGTCGCCCACCTGCTGGCCGCCCGCCATCCCGACGACCTCACCGTCGAGGGGCGCAAGGTCGCCCGCAAGGGCCGGCTCTACGTCGACGTCGCCCGCAACGGCTGGGCCCAGACCGTGGTGGCGCCGTACTCGGTGCGGCCGCGACCCGGGGCCCCGGTGGCCATGCCCATCACGTGGGACGAGCTCGACGATCCCGACCTCCGCCCCGACCGCTGGACCATCGCCACCGCGCCGGCACGGGTCGCCGAGCGCGGCGACCCGTGGTCGGGGATCGCCCGCCACGCCCGGGCCCTCGGATCGCGGTCGGGCAAGCTCGACGCCCTGCTGGCCGAGGCCGGCGCGGGCTGAGGCCGACAGGCGAGGCAACAGGTTCCGTTCGGTCGAGGATGAGGCGTGGGTTCCGGATCCGGAACCCATGACCTCGGGCTCCCGTCGGTGGAACCCATTGCCTCGGGTCGTCAGCTGGCCGCGGCGACGACCGTGTCCGCCTCGTCGCGGGCCGCGGCCGCCACGCGGTTGGCGTGGGTGGGCCCGTCCGGGACGTGGGCCGGCCGCTTGGCCTCGAGCTCGCGGCGCAGCACCGGCACCACCTCGGTGCCCAGCAGCTCGATCTGGTCGAGCACCGTGGGCAGGGGCAGCCCGGCGTGGTCCATCAGGAAGAGCTGCCGCTGGTAGTCGCCGAACGACTCGCGGAAGGTCAGCGTCTTGTCGATGACCTCCTGCGGGCTGCCGACGCTGAGCGGCGTCTCGTCGGTGAACTCCTCGAGCGACGGGCCGTGGCCGTAGACCGGGGCGTTGTCGAAGTAGGGCCGGAACTCGCGCACCGCGTCCTGCGAGCGCGGGCGGATGTAGGCCTGGCCCCCCAGACCCACGATGGCCTGGTCGGCGCGTCCGTGGCCGTGGTGCTCGTAGCGCTCGCGGTACAGGCCGATCAGCCGGATGAAGTGCTCCTTGGGCCAGAAGATGTTGTTGGCGAAGAAGCCGTCGCCGTAGAAGGCGGCCTGCTCGGCGATCTCGGGGCTGCGGATCGAGCCGTGCCACACGAACGGCGGCACGCCGTCGAGCGGCCGGGGCGTGGCGGTGAAGCCCCGCAGCGGGGTGCGGAAGCGGCCCTCCCAGTCGACGACCTCCTCGCGCCAGAGGCGGTGGAGCAGGGCGTAGTTCTCGAGGGCGAGGTCGATGCCGTCGCGGATGTCCTTGCCGAACCACGGGTACACCGGCGCGGTGTTGCCCCGGCCCAGCATGAGGTCGACCCGGCCGTCGGCCAGGTGCTGCAGGGTGGCGTAGTCCTCGGCGATCTTCACCGGGTCGTTGGTGGTGATCAGCGTCGTCGAGGTGGACAGGACGAGGTCGGTCGTCCGCCCGGCGACGTAACCCAGGATGGTGGTGGGCGACGACGGCACGAAGGGCGGGTTGTGGTGCTCGCCGGTGGCGAACACGTCGAGGCCGACCTCCTCGGCCTTCTCCGCGATGGCGACCATCGCCTTGATGCGCTCGTGCTCGGTGGGCGCCCGTCCGGTGGTCGGATCGACGGTGACGTCACCCACGGTGAAGATGCCGAACTGCACGGTGTCTCCTTCTGATCAAGCCGTTTGGTTGACATATCAACCTGTCCGATCGAACGCCTGATCGCGGGCGCGCATTCCCGCGCTCGACGGCCCGGACACGGACCGCCACCCGAGCGGGGTGAGGGCGCGGCGTCGACCCGCTGGTACCCCGGGAACGGGCACACGAGCAGGCAGGAGCGCAGACGCCATGACCCGCCCTCAGCATCGGCAGCTCGTGGACCACGGCCGGCCCCATCGGCGTCGGCCGCGACGCGATCGCGTTGTGATGGCGCCTCCGAGCCGCACCCCGCTGGCGCTCGCGGTGCTCGTCGTCGGCCTCGGCGCCGCCGCGGGCGCCTGCGGCGGGAACGACGATGTCGACAGCCGCGCTGCCACCGCCGGATTGCCCTCGACCCGCGCCGACCTCGAGGGCCGGGAATGGGTGCTCGACCCCGACGACAGCTCGCTCACGGTCGACGACGACAACCCCGTGACCCTGGCTGTCGAGGGCGACACGGTGTCGGGGCGGGCCCCGTGCAACGCATACCGCGGGACGTTCGACCTGGGTGACGACGACTCCGTGGAGGTCAGCCAGCTGGCCCTCACGCGCATGGCGTGCCCGGGGTCGGCCATGGAGGCCGAGGACGAGTTCGTCGCCGCCCTCGAGGCCCTCGACCACGTCGAGGTCGACGTCGACGAGGACGGCCGCGAGGACGAGGACCGGATGACGCTGACCGGCCCCGACGACGTGCGCCTGGCGTTCCGGTCCTACGACGCCGAGGATCTGCTGGTCGGAACGTGGGACGTGATCAGCATCGCCACCGGCGACAGCATCGACAGCGTGATCGTCGGGACCGAACCGACGATCACCTTCGCCGAGGGCGGCGATCTCTCGATCGACGCCGGGTGCAACACGGCCGTCAGCTCGTGGGAGCTCGACGGCGACGAGCTCACGGTCGACCCTGTCGCGTCGACGATGATGGCCTGCGACGATCCGCCCGGCGTGATGGAGCAGGAGACCGCGCTCCTGCAGGCCCTCGAGTCGGCGGCCCGGGTCGAGATCACCCCCGACACCCTGACCATCCTCGACGCCGAGGGGAGGATCGCGGTCGACGCGGCGCGGGGATGACGCCCGGTGTCCGCCTGTGCAGGGGGACGGCCGGGACGACCGGCCGCCCGCCCGGCGGTGGTGCCGCCGCTCGTCCTCATCGTCGTAGGACGGGACTGGTCGACCCGGTGTCCGCCTATTCTGTCGGCAGGGCGCGGGCGGGTCGCACCCTCACCTCGGCGGGAGGTCACATGGGTCTGTTCGGCAGGAAGCGGAAGCCCGGCGTGCGCGGCACGGCGCGGGTGATGTCGGTCAAGCATGCGCCCGACGCCACCCACGGGTCGCTGCGGATGACGGTGGTCGTCGAGGCGCCCGGCGTGCCCGCGTTCAGCCACGAGTACAAGAAGTTCGGGGCCCGGGTGGACAAGTGGCCCGACCCCGGCGACGTGCTGCCTGTCGAGGTCGACCCCGACGACCACGGCGAGGTCGAGGTGCTGTGGGACGAGATCCCCACGACGCGTGACGCCGCCGCCCACGAGGCCGAGCAGCTCGCCGCGTTCCTGCGCCAGCAAGGGGACGGCGGCGTGGGGCAGCCGCCGCCGGGTTCGCCCGCAGCGATGCCCGCGGGTTCGGATGTGTCCGGGCTGGGCGACATGGTCAGCCAGCTCCAACAGATGTTCCCGGGCGCGGTGGTGAACGTCGGGACCGAGCCGGCAGGGCCCGGCGGAGCCGCCCCGCCTCCCCCGTCGTGGCCGCCGTCACCGCCGGCGCCCCCCGGCCACGTCGACGTCGTGGCGAGCCGGTCGGGCGCCGATCCCGTCGAGCGGCTCGAGAAGCTGGCCCGCCTGCGGGACACGGGCGTCGTCGACCAGGCCCAGTTCGAGCAGCTCCGCGCTCAGATCCTCGAGCAGGCCGGTCTCGACGGACCGTGACACGCCCCTGGATCAGCGGTAGCCGGTGACGTCGGCCGGCTTGCCCGCGTCCTGGACCTCGGGCACGTAGCGCCAGGCGTCGGGCCGGCTGCCGTCGACGTCGGTGAACCCGTAGACCTGTGCGAGCTGCCCGCTCGACAGCGACTGCCCGTTCCACCGGGCGACGTCGGGGTCCTGCGCCAGTGCCGCCACCGCCCGTCCGACGAACGCGGGCGACTCGGAGATGGCGAAGTGCGGCTGGAACGCGGTGGCGTCCTGCCAGGTCTCCTCGGTGACCCGGTAGGCCTCGAGCATCGCCTCCGACCGCAGCCACCCGGGCGTGAGCGACACCGCGGTCGCCCCGTGGGGTGCGAGCTCGTGGGCCAGGGCGAACGCCATCCGGCCCACCGCCGCCTTGGCCAGGTCGTAGAAGAACGACACGCGGTAGTTGGACGCGTTGTAGTCGTCCGTGCCGTCGGTGACCTCGACCACGAGGCCGCCCGGTTGCCGGATGAGCAGCGGCAGGGCGAAGTGGCTGGTGATGGCGTGGGTGTCGACCCCCAGGCGCAACGTGCGCAGGCCGACGTCGAGGCTGGACTCCCACACCGTGGCGTTCCACTCCATCGTCGTGGCGCCCCAGATGTCGTTGACGAGGAGGTGGAGGCCGCCCTGCTCGTCGTCGATGCGTCTCGACCAGGGCCTCCACCTGCTCGGGGACCAGGTGGTCGACCTGCACCGGAACGCCCCGGCCGCCGGCCGCGTCGACCAGCTCGGCCGTCTCCTCGATCGTCTCGGGTCGGTCCATCTCGGAGCGCTGGTCACGCGTGGTGCGGCCGGTGACGTAGACCGTCGCGCCGGCCGCTCCCAGCTCGACCGCGATGCCGCGCCCGGCACCCCGCGTCCCTCCGGCGACGAGCGCGACCCTTCCGGTGAGCGGTGCCATGCCCGGCGAGGCTAGGAGGCCCACCGACCCGAGGCCCGCGGGTTGTCGACGCCCGCGGCCTGCCGTGCCCGCGGGTCAGGGCTCGGCGGCCCAGGCCTCGATCATGCGACCGGCGATGCTCATCGTCGGCGGCACCATCGGCAGCTCGTCGGGGCCGAACCAGTCGGCCTCGGCGATCTCGTCCTGCTGCAGGACGAAGTCGCCCGACACGTAGCGGGCGCGGAAGCCGACCATCAGCGAGTGCGGGAACGGCCATGGCTGGCTGCCCCAGTAGGTGACGTCCCCGACGGTCAGTCCGACCTCTTCGAACGTCTCGCGCACCACGGCCTCCTCCAACGTCTCGCCCGGCTCGACGAAGCCGGCGAGCAGCGAGAAGAACGGCACGGGGAAGTTGGGGTTGCGGGCGAGCAGGATGCGGCCGTCCTCGCGCTCGATGAGCGTGATGATCGCGGGGGCCAGGCGGGGAAAGGCCACGAGGCCACAGCGCGGGCAGCGGCGCGACCGCTCGCCCCGGGTCGGCTCGGTGGCCGTGGCGCACCGGCCGCAGAAGCGGTGGGTGCGCTGCCAGTCGACGAGCTGCGCGGCGCGACCGGCCACCGTCCACGTCACCTCGTCGAGGGTGCCCCACAGGGCGCGGAGGTCGCGGAACAGGTCGACGTCGAGGTCGGGCTCGTCGAGCACGTCGACGGCGAAGCACCAGCGACCGTCGAGCACGCCGAGGAACAGTCCCTCGCTCGGGGCCTCGTCGTCGACGACGAACACCGCCCGGTCCTCGTGGACGGCCACGACCAGGGCGGGACCGTCGGGCGCCTCGCCGGCGGGGGGCTCGGTCAGGGGCGTGAACGGCATGCCCGTCTGTCTAGCGGACGTCGCCGGGCGAGCCGTCGCCGGTGACCGCGGGGTGCGCGGGCACGGTCGCCGCCCAAGCGCCGTAGCCGCCGATGAGGTCGGCCACGGTGGCGAACCCGCGGGCGCGCAGCGCCGACGCGGCGATCGACGAGCGGTAGCCCCCGGCGCAGTACACGATCGTCGGCGCGGTCGGATCGAGATCGTCGATGTGGTCGAGGAGCTGCGGGAGCGGGACCAGGCGGGCGCCGGGCAAGCTCCCGGTGTCCGCGACCTCGCCAGGGTTGCGGACGTCGACGACCTGCACCCCGGGGTCCTCCGCGCGCCAGGCGGCGACGTCGCGGGCGGGCAGCCGGCGGGCGGGAACGGCCGCCTCCGGCCGGTCGGCGAGGGCCCGCTCGACGTCGTCCACCGCCCCGGCCACGGCATCGAACCCGATCCGGGCGAGGCGTACCTTGGCCTCGGTGCCGCGCCCGGCGTCGCCGAGCAGGACGATCCGCTGACCCGGCCGGACGACGTCGCCGGCGAACTCGGCGAACCGCCCGTCGAGGCCGACGTTGACCGAGCCACGCAGGTGGCCGGACGCGAACGACTCGGGCGACCGGGTGTCGATCAGGGCCGCGCCGTCGTCGGCGAGCGCGAGGGCCTCGTCGAGATCGAGGGTCGCGGGCGGCTCGTGGTCGTCGAGCAGGGCGTGCTCGCGGCGGTTCGCGTCGGCCGCGAAGGCGAAGTAGAGGGGGGCCACGCTCTGGCCCTCGGTGACGGCCGCGACGAACTGCTCGTCGGTCATGGGGGCGAGGGCGTAGTTGGTGGCCCGCTGCTCGCCGATCGTCGAGGAGGCGGCCGATGACAGGTGCTTGCCGCACGCGGAACCGGCACCGTGCGCGGGGTAGACCAGCGTGGCGTCGGGCAGCGTGAGCAGCTTGGTCCGGAGCGAGGTGTGGAGGTCGCGGGCCAGGCTGTCGGCCGTGCGGCCGACCGAGGTCAGCAGGTCTGGCCGGCCGACGTCGCCGATGAACAGCGCGTCTCCCGTCAGCACGGCCCAGGGCTCGTCACCGGCGTGTCGCCGCACGACGATGGAGATCGACTCGGGGGTGTGGCCCGGTGTGTGGCGGATCTCGAGGGTGACCTCGCCGAGCGACAGCACCTGCCCGTCAGCCAGCGGGTCGACGGGGAAGTCGGCGTCGGCGACGTCGCCGTACGACACGACCGCGCCGGTCGCCTCGGCGAGCTCGAGGTGCCCCGAGAGGAAGTCGGCGTGGAAGTGGGTCTCGACGACCCGCTCGATGCGCAGGCCGTTGTCGGCTGCGTCGGCCAGGTACTCGCTCACGTCCCGCTGGGGGTCGACCACGACGGCCCGGCCGGTCGTCGTGTCACCGACCATGTAGCTGTACAGCGAGAGGCAGGCGAGGTCGTACTGGCGGAAGAACATCGCGCCTCCTGCGGTTCGGTGGGCCCCGGTGACGCCACCAGCCTGGCGGGTCGGCTGGGGGACCGCGACGCCCGCCGGGATCAGGGGACCTTCGCGGCGAGGACGTCGGCGGGCAGGATCTCCGGCGGCGAGGCCAGGAGGCGGTCCGCGTTCGCCATGAGCGCGGCGGCGATCGGCCCCTCGATGTGGGCCCGGCGGGCCTCCTCGCCGGGGAACGCGTCGACGATCCAGAACGTCGTGGCGTCGGTCTGCAGCGCGAACCAGACGACGGTGCCGGCCTCGGCGTTCGCCAGGTCGACGGCCCCGGTCAGCAGGTCGGCGACCTCGGCGGCGGTGTCGTCCTTGGCGACGAGCTTGGCGACGAACGCCAGGGTGAGCGTCGGTGTGGTGGGTGGCATGTCCGCCACCGTAGGCACCCGGGCGCCGCGCAGGGTGGCGGGCCCGTCAGCGGTGACCGCCCCAGGATCACGGCCCGGTCAGTCGATGTGCCACGGGACCGAGGTGACGACGGTGTTGCGCCGGTACTGCAGCACGTAGTAGAGGACGTTGTCGTCGCCGAAGACGGCGCGCCCCATGGTCGACAGGATCGTCTCGTCCTCGCTGAGGGTGGGTTGGAGCTGCAGCGCCAGCGCCGCCACGCCGCAGAACAGCGCCGCCAGGATCGTGCCGGTCCACGTGAGGACGCGGGCGGCGTTCTTCGCCTCGGGCGGGCGGAACGCGGGCACGCCGTTCGAGATGGCCTCGACGCCCGACAGCGCGATGGCGCCGGACGAGAACGCCCGCATCAGCAGGAACAGCGACGCACCGCCGAGCAACGCGCCGTTGTCGGTGATCTCGTCGAGCGCTGCCTGGTCGACCGGGAGGGGACCGAGGTCGCCGAACACGGTGCGGTACAGGCCGTAGCCGATGAACACGGCCATGATCGCGATGTAGCCGTAGGTCGGCGGGGCGAACAGCCGCCCCGACTCGCGCAGGCCACGCAGGTTGGCGGCCGCCAGCACGACCAGCAGGGCCACCGCGGTGGCGACGCCGTGGTCGCGGAGCGGTTCGACGGCCGAGGTGATGGCGGCGGTGCCGGCGGCGATCGAGACGGCGACGGTCAGCGTGTAGTCGACGAGCAGCGACGCGCCCGCCACCAGCCCGGGCATCGTGCCGAGGTTGTCCTTGCTGACGATGTAGGACCCGCCGCCGTTGGGGTAGGCGTGGATCGTCTGCCGGTAGCTGAACACCACGATGGCCAGCAGCGCGACCACCAGCAGCGACATCGGCGTGAGGTAGCCGATGGCGGCCATGCCGGCGACGGGCACGAGCACGTGGAGGATCTCCTGGGTGGCGAACGCGCTGGACGCCACCGCATCGGAGGAGAAGATGGCGAGCCCGACCGCGTTGGACACGCGCTCGTGCGACGACGCGCTCGTCGCCAGGGGTCGGCCCACGAGGACGCGCTTGATGCTCGAATACGCGCTCGACACCCGGGGGAAGCTACGGCCTCGCCGAGCCGGCCGAGAACCCGGACCGCCCCGGCGGCGCCACTCAGCGCTGAGCCGGGTCAGAGCTCGGCGCGGTGGCGTTCCTCCAGCACCTCGGCCCAGGTCGCCCGTCCGGTCTGCCGGAGCCGATCGAGGTACGGGCCGAGGTGGCGGCGGACGTGGTACGGACCGCCCTCGCGGCGGATCGCGTCGAACGGATCCTCGAGGCCGGTGCCCTCGAGCTGCGCCGACGTCCACTGGTCGAGGCGGTGGGCCGCCTCCTTCGCCCGGGCCGGTTGGGTGGTCAGCAGGTCGGTCGTCTCGTGCGGGTCGCCGGCGACGTCGAAGAGCATCTCGTCGCTCCAATGGCCGTGATAGCCGTCGTGCCACGTGCGGAGGTAGAGGTGATCGCCCCAGCGCACGCCGCGCTGGCAGGCCCACGCGCCCTGCGACAGCACCAGCTGGTCGCGGCCGGGGCCCCCGAGCTGCACCGGTTTCCCGTCCCACGCGGATCGGGACGCGGATGCCGGCGAGCTGCAGGGTCGTCGCCGCCACGTCCAGGTGGTACTGGAGCCCGTCGTGGACCTGCGGCTCGACGCCCGGCCATCGCAAGACGGCGGGGACGTGGCACGTCGGCTCGTCGGCCGCCTGGTGGTCGGCATAGACGCCGAGCTCACCGAACGCCTCGCCGTGGTCGCTGCTGACGAGCACCGCCGTCCCGTCGAGGACCCCGAGGTCGTCGAGCTTGTTGCACAGCGCACCGAGCGCGTCGTCGGCGTAGCGGACGCCGACGTCGTAGCCGTCGAAAATGGCCTTCACGTCGTCCGCGCCCGCCGCCTGCCACGGCTGCCGCGGCGGCGGGTCGCCCCACTCGTCGGGTCGGAACCCCCACGGCTCCTGAGCCGAGTGCGGATCGGCGAGCTCCCAGTTCCGGGCGAGAAGCGCACACCGCCGGCGGCGAGGGCGTCGATGTTGGGCGTGGTGTTCCGGTGGTAGCCCGCACACCCCAGGTGGTCGGCTCGGAGCGTGTCGATGTCGAGGTAGAGCAGCCGCATGGATGCAGTGTCCCTCGTCCGGGGCGGAACGCTCGACGAGCCGGGACGACTCGGAGGCGACGGAAGAGCTCGTCCCGCGGCGTCCGCGAGCAGCTCGGGTCAGGTGCCGACGTAGGCCGCGAGGTGCTCGCCGGTGAGGGTGGAGCGGGCGGCGACGAGGTCCGCCGGGGTGCCCTCGAAGATCACCCGGCCGCCGTCGTGGCCGGCACCGGGGCCGAGGTCGATGATCCAGTCGGCGTGCGCCATGACCGCCTGGTGGTGCGCGATCACGATCACCGACTTGCCCGAGTCGACGAGCCGGTCGAGCAGCCCGAGCAGCAGTTCGACGTCGGCGAGGTGGAGGCCGCTGGTCGGCTCGTCGAGGACGTAGACACCGCCCTTCTCGCCCATGTGGGTGGCCAGCTTGAGGCGCTGCCGCTCGCCCCCGGACAGCGTGGTGAGCGGCTGCCCGATGGTCAGGTAGCCGAGCCCGACGTCGGCCAGCCGTTCGAGGATCTTGTGCGCCGCCGGCGTGTGGGCCTCGCCGTCGCCGAAGAACTCCTCGGCCTCGGCGACCGGCATGGCGAGCACCTCGCTGATGTCCTTGCCGCCGAACGTGAACTCGAGGACCTCGTTCTGGTACCGCCTCCCCTCGCACTCCTCGCACGTGGTGGCGATGGTGGCCATCACCCCCAGGTCGGTGTAGATGACGCCCGCGCCGTTGCAGGCGGGGCAGGCGCCCTCGGAGTTGGCGCTGAACAGCGCCGGCTTCACGCCGTTGGCCTTGGCGAACGCCTTGCGGATCGGGTCGAGCAGCTTGGTGTACGTCGCCGGGTTGCTCCGCCGCGACCCACGGATCGGGGCCTGGTCGACCGACACGACGCCGTCCCGCCCGGCCACCGAACCGTGGATCAGCGAGCTCTTTCCCGAGCCGGCCACGCCGGTCACCACCACCAGGACGCCGAGGGGGATGTCGACGTCGACGTCCTGCAGGTTGTGGGTGCTGGCCCCGCGCACCTCCAGCGCTCCCGACGCCGTCCGCACCGATGCCTTCAGGGAGGCCCGGTCGCCCAGGTGCTGCCCGGTCAGCGTGCCGCTGGACCGCAGCTCCTCGACCGTCCCCTCGAACACCACCTCGCCACCGCCGGTGCCGGCGCCGGGGCCGAGGTCGACGGCGTGGTCGGCGATGTCGATCGTCTCGGGCTTGTGCTCGACGACCAGCACCGTGTTGCCCTTGTCGCGCAGGTGGAGGAGCAGCTCGTTCATCCGCTGGATGTCGTGCGGGTGCAGCCCGACCGTCGGCTCGTCGAACACGTAGGTCACGTCGGTGAGCGAGGAGCCGAGGTGGCGGATCATCTTGACCCGCTGCGCCTCGCCGCCCGACAGCGTGCCCGACGACCGGTCGAGCGACAGGTAGCCCAGCCCGATGTCCACGAACGAGTCGATCGTCTGCTGCAGCACCTCCAGCAGCGGCGCCACCGACGGCTCGTCGAGGGCGCGCACCCATTCGGCCAGGTCGCGGATCTCCATCGCGCAGGCGTCGGCGATGCTGATCCCGTCGATCTTCGACGAACGAGCCGCCTCGCTGAGTCGGGAGCCGCCGCATTCGGGGCACGCGGCGAAGACGACCGCCCGCTCCACGAACGCCCGGATGTGCGGCTGCATCGCGTCGACGTCCTTGGACAGCATCGACCTCTGGATCGTGGGGATCAGACCCGAGTAGGTGAGGTTGATGTCGTCGACCTTGATCTTGGTCGGCTCCTTGTAGAGGAGGTCGTTCAGCTCCTTCTTCGTGTACTTGCTGATCGGCTTGTCGGGGTCGAAGAAACCGCAGCCTCGGAAGATGCGGCCGTACCAGCCGTCCATGCTGTAGCCGGGGATCATGAGCGCACCCTCGTTGAGCGACTTGCCGTCGTCGTACAGCGCCGTCAGGTCGAAGTCGCTCACCGAGCCCCGACCCTCGCAGCGGGGGCACATGCCGCCGACGCGGGTGAACGAACGCTTCTCCCTCGTCGTCTTGCCGTCCTTCTCGAACGTGACCGCACCGGCCCCGCTGATCGTGGCGGTGTTGAAGGAGAAGGCATTGGGCGAACCGACGTGGGGCTTGCCGAGGCGGCTGAAGAGGATGCGGAGCATCGCGTTCGCGTCGGTGGCGGTGCCGACCGTGGAGCGGACGTCGGCCCCCATCCGCTGCTGGTCGACGAGGATCGCGGTGGTCAGCCCTTCGAGCACGTCGACCTCGGGTCGCGCCATCGACGGCATGAAGCCCTGCACGAACGTGCTGTAGGTCTCGTTGATCAGCCGCTGAGACTCGGCGGCGATCGTGCCGAACACCAGCGAGCTCTTGCCCGAGCCGGAGACGCCCGTGAACACCGTCAGGCGCCGCTTCGGGAGCTCGACGCTGACGTCCTTGAGGTTGTTCACGCGGGCGCCCACCACGCTGATCAGGTCGTGGCGGTCGGCCGCGTGCACCGCCGGCGTCTGCGTGTCCGTCCTCGTGGCCTTGCTCATCGTGTCTCCATCTGTCTCGGGCGGAGCACCTTCGAGGTGTCCGTCAGCGTCGCCTGTCTCGATCTGATCAGCGTCGAGCTGACGCGGGCAACGGTCTGCTGTCTACCGGATCGGCCGTCGGGCCGGGAGGGCGCGACGCCCGTCCGGCTGACGCAGGACGGGGTCGCGCTCGGCGCGGTGACCAGGGCGTCAGGGCGGTTTGGCGGCCCTCGACGGTGGCGCCTCCGCAGGTGACGACAGTGACGGCCGGATCGGTCAGCGCAGCTGCTGGATGCGGATCATGTTGCCGGCGGGATCGCGGAACGCACAGTCACGCACCCCGTACGGCTGCTCGGTCGGCTCCTGGACCACCTCCGCGTCGCCGGCCTGCAGCTGCTCGAAGGTGCTGTCGAGGTCCTTGGTGGCGAGGTTGATGCCGGCGTAGGTGCCCTTGGCCATCATCTCGGCGATGGTGCGGCGCTCCTCGTCGGTGATGCCGGGGTCGGCGGCCGGCGGGTGCAGGACGATGGACGTGCCGGGCTGGTCGACCGGGCCGACCGTGATCCAGCGCATCCCCTCGTATCCGACGTCGTTGCGGACCTCGAAGCCGAGGGTGTCGCGATAGAAGGCCAGGGCGGCGTCGGGGTCGTCCTGCGGGAGGTACGTCGAGTGAATGGTGATGTCCATGTGCGTCACGCTAAGTGGGAGTCGGCGACGGGTGCTTCTCGATTCCTGATCGGTCTGGTGACCCGCTTGGCCACGCACGGCGGCATCCCCGCCGTCGCCGGCCCCGCCTCCCGCCGGTAGGCGCTGGGCGGCATGCCCACCAGCTCGGTGAAGCGGGTGCTGAAGGTGCCGAGCGACGAACAGCCGACCGCGAAGCAGACGTCGGTGACGCTGAGGTCGCCACGGCGCAGCAGCGCCATGGCCCGCTCGATGCGCCGGGTCATCAGGTAGCTGTACGGCGACTCGCCGTAGGCGAGCCGGAACTGGCGGCTGAGGTGCCCGGCCGACATGTTGACGCCGCGGGCCAGCGCCTCGACGTCCAGCGGCTCCGCGTACTCCCGGTCGATCCGGTCGCGGACGCGGCGCAGCCACGCGAGATCGCTGAGGCGCTGCGCAGAGGCGGGTCTGCCGCTCACCTGCTCGATCGTACGTCGCGGCGCAGTCGCCAGGCCCAGAGCACCGGCTCGGGGCCGAAGCAGCAGTCTCGCGCTCCAACCCGTACCCTCGGCTCCCGAGAACCATGGTGAACGTGCGGGTGGTGAAGAGGAAATGGGACGGGTCCGTGTCGGCGGTGGACACCGCGTCCCCGCTGGCCGTCCCGGGCGACAGGTCCGCCTGGATCGTCGTGGCCGGCAGCCGCAGGGAGCGCCCGGCGTCGGGTGCGATCGAGGTCGTCGCGAGCGACGAGCTGTGGGTCGCGGTGCCCGGCGAGTGGTGGGTGCTCTGTGGCCACATGGACGCGGACCGGTCGCTCAACGGCTACAAGGTCCACGCCGCCGCTCCCTTCGAGGCGCCGCGCCGTGACGACGAGATCCTGTGGGTCGACCTCGACCTGGACTTCGAGGTCACCGGGAACGAGGTGGCGCTCCAGGACGAGGCCGAGTTCCACGACCACGCCCGAACGATGGGCTACCCCGATCACGTCGTGCGGGGTGCCTGGTCGGGCATCTCCACGATCGCGGCCCGGTACACCACCGGCGACTGGCCGTTCGACGGGTCGATGCAGGAGTGGGTGGACCGGGCGTAGTCAGTGGGTGACGACGGCCTCGAAGCGGACGTCGCCGGCGACGACCTGGTCGTAGGCCTCTCGAAGTCGGACGTGTGACCGCTCGCGACGTGCTCCTTCGGTGACCGTCCCCCGCTCAGTGCCGCACTCGACGGGCGGCGATCTCGGCCGGGTCGAACTGCGGGGAGCGGACCCAGTCGAGCATGCGCTGCTCGTTGGCCATCGTGGCGTCCGCGGCTGCCGGGAGGGCCGTCGCGGCATCGAGAGGAAGGATCAGGGCCCCATGGCGATCGGCGTGCACGAGATCGCCGGAGTGGAACCGCGCACCGCCGACATCGACGGGGACACCGGTGTCGACGACCTCGACGTAGGCCCGAGCGACGCCGATGCCGCGAGCGAGGTAGCGGAACCCCATGGCCTCGACCTCGGGCAGGTCGCGGACGAGTCCGTCGGTGACGACGCCCTCGCAGCCGAGGGCGAGGCAGATGCTGGAGTTGACCTCACCCCAGAGGCAGCCGGCGCCGCCGTCGAGGTCCTGGACGACGACGATGCGCGGTCCCGGGACCTGCTGCACGGCCTCGTAGAGCGGTGCCATGGGCGCCGCTGGGTCCGTACCGGTGTGCGGCGTCTCGGACCGGATGGTCATCGTGACGGCGTACCCGACCATGGGCGGCAGCGACGGGAAGATCGCGTGGACCGGCGGTCGGGTGCAGGCGTGGGCCGACCCCGGGGTTAGCGCCTTCTGACCTGGGTAGATGTCTCTTCGTCTGTGGCCCCCGCAAACCTCCGCCGGTTCTCGGGGTCACAGCGTCGTGCAACCCAGGGAGGGGATGACCCATGCGTGGACGAACTCTCATGTGGAGGGCGGTGGCCGTGGCCGCGGCGGCCGCGCTGTTCACCGCGGCTCCGGCGAGCGCCGACGAGCACGTGGCCTTCGGCGAATCGGATGCGGAGAGCATCGCCCTGCTCCACGCCTACTACCCGGGCTACTGGTGGGACCACACGGACCTGACCGTGGCGGTCCTGTCGGCGCCGAACGTCGATCCGGCCAACCTCGCGGCGATCCGCGACGCGATCGCCACCTGGAGCGATGTCCTGGCCGAGCAGTTCCCGACCGTCTCGCTGACCGACGTGACCGACACGGCCCGGGCCCCCCAGCGCGCCGACATCGTCGTGCACTACGTCCCCCATGCCGGCGGGATCGTGTGGGGCGGCTATGCGCAGTGCGGCGACCACAGGTGCAACAACATCCTCGTCCGCTCCGACGTCCCCGACCTGATCGACGTGGGCGTGCCCGACTACGACCCGCTGCGGGTCTACCGGGTCGCGCTCCACGAGCTGGGCCACGCCCTCGGCCTCGGCCACGCCGAGCCGATCGACGAGACCCTCGACCTGATGGGCTACGGCTGGAGCGTGCCGGAGCCGGACGTCACGCCCATCCTGTCCACGTGTGACATCGAGGCGCTCTCGGTCGTGTTCGCCTGGGCGCTGGAGGGTGTCGAGCCCTACCCGCCGACCGCCACGTCCGTCACCTGCTAGTCATCGGGCTCAGTGACCTCGACCGGACCCGACGATGGGGCGGCGAGCCGGAACCGTACGACACCCGTTGGACGATCCGTTGGAAGCCGGGCCCGGACAGCAAGAGGCCCGGTCGCTGGGACCGGGCCTCACCTGCGTGTCTGTTGGTGGCGGGGGCGGGATTTGAACCCGCGACCTTCGGGTTATGAGCCCGACGAGCTACCAGACTGCTCCACCCCGCGTCGTTGTGGGAGAGCAACCATACCGGCCCACCCGGCTCACGCCAACTTCCCTGGTCAGGGCCGGTGGACCTACGTCCCCGCGGTGGTGGTCGTCGTGGCGTCCGAGCCGCCGGAGCCGCCCTCCGAGTCGCCGGCGAGCAGCTCCATCGCCTGCTCGACCTTGTCGCGGGCCTCGTTGATGCGTTCCTCGTAGAGGCCGAGGTCGCCGTCGGTGAGGGCGGCGTCGGCCTCGGCGAACAGGGTGTCGGCCTCGTCGAGCAGGGCCGTGGCCTGCTCGGCGGCCGTGCCCGAGGGTGGGGCGGGCTCGCCGCCCGTGTCGCCCCCGGTCTCGCCCTCCTCGGGCGCCGCCGGTTGCTCCTGGGTGACCGCGGCCTGCCCGAACAGCGACGTGAGGGCCCCGCTGAGCGTCTCCTCGATCACGACGTCGTTGCCGTACGCCACGATGACCTGCTGCAGCTCGGGCACCTCGGGCCCCTCCTGCCCCACCACGTAGTACGGCTGGACGTACAGCAGCGCGTTGTCGATGGGGACCAGCAGCAGATTGCCCAGGCGGACCTCGGTCCCCGGACGCGTGAGCTGGTTCGAGACGTCGCGGTCGCTGGCGATGTTGGCCGCGGCGAGGCCGGGCCCCGGCGTCAGCTCGCCGGACATCTCGTAGACGACCAGCTCGCCGTAGTTCTCCCCGTCCATCCGGGCGGCCATGAACGCCTGGAGCAGCTGGTTGGAGTCGTCGGGGCTGAAGGGCACGAACGGGCGCATCAGCACCATCTCGGCCTCGGGCGTCGGTGTGCCCGACTCGTCCTGGGGCAACTGCAGCAGCTGGTAGTACGGGCTGATGCGGGGCGCCCGCTGCTCGCCGGTGAGCTGGCCCTGCTCGTCGGTGACGGCGGTGGTCGGATCGGCGCCGGCCGTGCCCGGATCGCGCGCCACGCGCCAGGCGTCGTCCTGATCGAAGAACGCTTCGGGGTCCTCGAGGTGGTAGCGCCCGTAGGCCGCGGTCTGGATGCGGAACAGGTCCTCGGGGTAGCGCAGGTGCGCCCGCAGCTCGTCGGACATGTCCTCGCCGTCGGTGAACAGGTCGGGGAACGCCTTGTCGTAGGCCCGGATGATCGGGTCCTCGTCGTCGACCTTGTAGAGCGTCACGGTGCCGTCGTAGGCGTCGACGGTGGCCTTCACCGAGTTGCGCACGTAGTTGAAGTCATGGTTCAGCCCGCTGCGGCTGGTGAGCTGGTCGGTGTCGGCCTGTTGGCCGTACGGGTAGCGATCGGTGGTCGTGTACATGTCGACGACCCAGACGATCCGTCCGTCGATGACCGCGGGATACGGGTCGGCGTCCGCGTCGAGGAAGGGTGCGAGCGAACGGACGCGGTCGACGACGTCGCGGATGTAGATGACCTTCGAGTCGTCGGTCATGAAGTCGGAGATCAGCGGGTTGAGGTCGCCGAAGCGCAGGGCGAAGGCGGCCCGGCGCAGCAGGGAGTTGGCCGGCACGCCGTCGTCGCCGTCGTAGGCGGTCGTCTGCGTCTCGTTGTCCTGGTCCTGGTAGTCGATCTCGTCACGCTGGGTGCCGACGACCACGTAGTCGTCGAGCCCCTCAGCGAAGTACAGGCGCGGCTGGCTCAGGTCGAAGCCCGAATCCGACAGGGTCGGGTCGATCTCCGGCGGGACGTTCCCCACGAGGAAGTCGGGCTCGGCGGCCACCGTGGCGTTCGACGGCGCCAGCACCACCCCGTACCCGTGCGTGTAGGCGACGTGCCCCGCCTCCCACGAGTCGCCGGGCACGCCCGCCGGGTTGATCGAGCGGGCTCCGATGTTGACCTGGGTGGTCTCGCCGTTGATCTCGTACCGGTCGACGTCGATGTCGTCGATGGCGTAGTAGTTCCGGATTCGCTGGAGCTGTTCGAACGTCTGGCCCGACAGGCTGGGGGCGGGGTCCCACAGCCGGATGTTGCGGATGGTGGGCCCGGCTCCCGACAGGTCGACCGAGCTCGTGTCGGTGTTGGGCGTGAACCGTTGGACGGTGACGTCGTTCAGGTCGAGGGCGTCGAGGGTGGAGTCGATGTTGCGCTCGATGTACGGCGCCTCCTTGGCCGACTCGTTCGGCCGGACCTGGAAGCTCTGCACGATCTGGGGGTAGATCCCGCCGGCCACGACGGCCACGAACACCCACAGACCCACCGCCAGCACCGGCAGCGCCCATCCGCGCCGGAAGATGTTGGCGACGAACAGGATCGCGGCCGCCACCGAGATCAGCACCAGCAGGTTCAGGGCCGGGAGCTGCGCGTTGACGTCGGTGTACGTCGCCCCGTCGACGACGCCCCGGCTCGACACGGTCAGCTCGAACCGCTGCAGCCAGTAGTCGACCGCCTTGACGATCGCCAGCGCCGCCAGCAGCACCGAGAGGTGTGCCTTGACCTGAGGGGTCACTCGCGGCGACGGCGGCTGCACGCGGATCCCGCCGTTGAGGTAGTGGGCCACGATCGTGACGATCAGCACGATCAGCAGCGACGCGAAGAGCCAGTCGACGACGAATGACAGGAACGGCAGCTTGAAGACGTAGAACCCCACGTCGCGGCCGAACTGCGGGTCGTCGAGGCCGAAGTCGCCGCCGTTGGTGAACAGGATCCACGAGTTCCACTCGGCCGACACGCCCGACCCGGCGATCAGCGCCAGCAGGCCGGCGATGACGATCCGCACCCAGCCCGCCCGCTCGGAGACGAGGTCGTGGTAGCGCTCGAGCAGCTCGTCCTCGGGGCCCGCGACGCGGAAGGGCGGAGCGACGCGGTCGGCGATGAACAGGTTCGCCCACGCCAGCAGGAAGAAGACGGCGATGAACAGCAGGGCGAGCACGACCTTGGCGCCCAGGACCCCCCGCCACACGCCGGACTGCTCGAGCGAGTCGTACCAGAGGAAGTCGGTGTAGAAGCGGGCGATGCCGCGCAGCGACGTGAGCAGCACGATGACGGCGACCACCGCCACGATCAGTGTCGTGCGGCCCCGGCGGCTGCGCGTCGCCCCTCGGGGGCGGCGCGGCAGGTCGTCGGGGGCTCGCATGGGCGCCGAGCCTATCCACAGGCCGTGGCCGCCAGGCGGCAGCGCCCGACCTGGGTCGATGTGGTGGTCGCGCCCCTAGTCGAGGCGGGAGACGGCCACCACCAGGCAGCGGCAGTCCTGGTGCGCGGGAGGCCGGGTGTCGCCCGTCGGGTAGGAGTCGCCGTGCGGGATCTCACCGGCGAGGGCGTTGTCGTCACAGTCGGGGCATGCCTCGCACGATGTGTCCACCAGCCAGCGCTGCGCCTCGCCCTTCGCCACCACGTCGGCGGCGCCGAGGGAGTAGGCCGCGGCCGTGTAGTGCCGCACAGCCCGGCCGATGTGCTGGCCCTTCCACTCGCGGTAGAGGGCCCGCAGGCGTTCCGTGATCTCGTCGAGGTCGCCGTCGGCGTCGTGGAACGACTGCTCGACCCGGCGGCGCAGGGGCTCGACCAGCGCACGCCCGAGGGCGCCCGACAGCTCGTCGCACGACACCCCCGTCGCACCCCCGGCGGACTCGGCGCCGTGCACGGCCGCCAGGTCGAGGTCGTTCGACGCCGCGATCGCGTAGCGGTCGCCATGCTCGTCGGGCGGCGGCAGCACGTCGGCGAACTCGACGGTGCCACCGCGTCGCAGCGTGTCGAGCACCTGGTTCTGCTCGTCCGCCAGCGTGCGCTTGAGCCGCCGGCCCAGCTCCCGCTCGACCGCCGCGAGCAGCTCGTCCCGGGTGCGGAGCGCGGCCGCGCGCGGGTCGGGCGGCTCGTCGTCGGCCGCGGGCGCCTCGGCCGGGTCTCCGGTGGTCTCGACCACGGCCGCGGCGGCCTCGTCGGCTGCCTCCGCGTCGTGCAGGACCGCAACCGCACCGGTCTGGCCGGAGGTCTCCGTCGCGGCGGAGCGCCGCCCCCGCTCGGCCCGGATGCGGGCGAACAGCTCGTCGACGTAGGGACCGGTCTCGCCGTCGTCCTCGTCGTCCTGCGGGCGCCGGTCGGCACCAGTCGGATCGGCGCCGATCGCATCCGTGGCCGCCTCCGTGGCGGACGCGGTGGGCACCGACGGGACGGGGTCGGGACGGGCCGCCTCCGCACGCACGTCGGAGGCCTCGCGAGGCTCGGTGGCCGACGCCCGGCGGCGCGACGAGCGGGGCAGACGCACCCCCCAGCGCTCGGCATCGCTCTGCCCGGACCCGGCGGGACCGGGCTTCGGCGCCGGGGCGGCGGCCAGGGAGGGGACGGCGGCCGACTCGCCTTCGGACGAGGCAGGGCCCGGGTCGGAACCGCCGGTGTCAGGGGCCTCGTCGCCGGCCGGGGAGGGACGGTCGACCGTCGGATCATCCGTCGACCCGAGGCCCTCGCCGACCCGGTCGGCCGGGGCGGGTGGCGGATCGTCGGGCGTGTACGGCCCCGCGAGGTCGGAGCCCTCGAACAGGATGTCCTCGGCGTCGTCCATGTCGTCGTCGATGTGGTCGACGACCGCGGCCGCGGCCTCCTGGGCCCGGGCGCGTGCCGCGGCCTGCGCCGCCTCCTCCTCGGCCAGCTCACGCAACATGGCGTCGAGCTCGTCGTCGGTGACCTCGGCGCCGGACGCGTCGCCGACGCCTGACATGCGGGCGACGCTCAGCTCGGCCTCGAGCACCTCCACCGACTCCTCGGGCTCGTCCCGGACGCGCCGGACGGCGGCCTCGCTGGCCTCGCGGGCCTCGGGCAGCGAGACCGTGAGCTCGGTGGTCGCGTCGTCGACGGTGCGGCGCACCACCTCGTACGCCGCGAGCAGGCGCTCGCGAGCGCCGTTCAGGCGTTCGAGCTGTTCGCGAGCCACGCGACGGCGGCGGGACAGATCGGTGAGCATGCGCTCCCGCACGACGTGCGCCTCGCCCACGAGACGCCGGCCCTGGTCACGGGCCGCGGCGCGGATCTGCTCGGCGGCGGCGTCGGCCTCGCCACGGGCCCGCTCGCCCGCCGCGACCATCTCGTCGCGCTCGGCTTCGGCCGCACGCCGCATGTCCTCGGCCAGGATCTGTCCCTCGACGCGACGGCGTTCGACCTCGTCGCTCGCCTCGCGGCGCAGTGCGTCGGCCTCGGCCAGCATCTCGGCCTGCCGGGCCGAGGCGTCCCGTTCGGCCTGCTCGGTGATGGCGCGGGCCTCTGCCTGCGCTTCGCGGACCATGCGGGCCACAGACTCCTCGGCCTTCGACCGGATGCCGGCCGACGCTTCGCGCGCGGCCTCCAGCACCCGGGCCGTCTCCTCGCCCAGCAGCTCGACCAGGCGGTGCTCGTCGAGCTGTTCGGCCAGGTGCGCCCGGTTCTCGGCCCGCTCCGCCCGCTCGTGCTCGTGGGCCTCCTCGCGTTGGATGCGGCCGACCACCTCCGACAGCTCGTTGAGGAAGGCGCGGACCTCGGTGGGGTCGTACCCCTTGCGGACCGTCGAGAACTGCCGGCGGGCGATGCCCGTCGCATCGAGAGGGGACTCGGGCGACATGGTTCCGCATGGTATGACCCGAACACGGCCCGCGCCGAGGGTCGATCGAGCAACCTCCGTCCGTGGCCGAACGAGCCCGGAAACGCAGGCGTTTCGGCCCGTTTCGCGCTCCCACGGCATCTCTGCCACGGACAGGGACCTGGGTCGCGGGCCCGGCGGCGACGCCGGATCAGCCCGTGGCGGCCGCCGCCGACTCGCCGACCGTGGGCAGGTCGTCGGTGTTGCCGCCGTGGTCGCCGAGGGCGTCGAGCGCCTCGTCGATCGTGTCGACGGCCACGACCTCGAGGTCGTCGCCGGCGTGGGCCACCGCATCCTCGTAGTCGTCGCTCGGCACGAGGAACAGGTCGAGGCCGTCCTCTCGCACGGCGGCCGCCTTCTGCCCTGCACCCCCGATGGGCCCGACCGTCCCGTCGGGCTGGATGGTGCCCGTCACCGCCACGTCGGCGCCCCCCGTCAGGTCGCCCGGGGTCAGGTCGTCGATGAGAGCGAGCGTGAACGCCAGACCGGCCGACGGCCCGCCCACGTCCCCCGTGTCGATGGTGACGTCGAACGGGAACTCGAAGTCCATGGCGATCGGCGTGAGCTGGACGCCCATGATCGCCCGATTCGGGTCGTCGGGCGACGCCTCGAGGGCGATCTCGACGTCCTCCTCCTCGCCCGGGGCGGTCTGCAGCGAGACCGTGACCAGGTCGCCCGGCACCTCGTCGCCGAGCAGGCGCGTGAGGTCGTCGGGGTCGTCGAAGGTCTCGCCGTCGATCGCGGTGATCACGTCCCCGGGCTCGATCACCCCGTCGGCGGGCGAGTCGGGCACGACGTCGTTCACCGCCTGGCCGACCGACATGGTGACGTCGTAGCCCAGGCGGTCGAGGGCCACGAACGTCGCCACCTCCTTGGAGTCGGTCATCATCTGCAGGTTCAGCTCGTGGTTCTCGTCGACGTCCCGGCCGCCCAGCACGTCGTCGCGGGGAAAGACGTCGATGTCGTCGTCGAGCCACCCCTGGACGAGGCGGAGCAACGTCGCCTGCCGCAGGGAGACGGTCGTGTAGCCGATCGAGCCGTCGGAGGGGTAGACCTCGGTGCCCGACACCGAGATGAGCGGCTCTGTGTCACGGACCGAACCCGGCTTGAACAGGTAGTACGGCAGCGGGATGAGCGCCGCACCCACCAGGAACGCCACGACCAGGAAGCCGACGACGCCGAGCACGATGCGGCCGCGACGCCGGCGGGGCGGCGTGACGGGCGGTGGCGGGGGCACGGTGGCGGAGCCGCCATCGGGCGTCTCCTGAGGCGCGGGAGGACTGCCCGGAGCGGGGCCGGGATCGGCCGCCGCCGGAGCCGTCGGGCCGCCGCCGGGTGCGGGGTCGCTCTCGGGGGACGAGGGCGGCGCACCGGCGATCCCGTCGTCACCGGGACCTTCGACGGCACCGTGGGCATCGGGTTCAGTGGGCGTTACCATCCGCGGTGGCGTGATCCCCTTCGTACTCTGCGTGGTCATCGTTGGAGTCTGCGCGACGGTCGTGATGGCCGCCGTGCAGTCGAACGCGCCCGACCAGCCTGCCACGCACCGGCCCGAACCGAGCAGCGCACTCGGTGGCCGGGCCCGAGCGCATCCCGACGACGGCTCCGACCCCGACCGAGCCGGATTGCTCACGGGCTCCGAGGCGGCCCCCGGTGACGGTGCGTCACCGGTTCGCCGGGCCCGGGCCGCGACCACCACAGCCCAGGCCGGCGACGCCGTCCGTCGTGCCGCGTCTCGCGGTGCCGGGGCCGCCCGGGCCGCCGGCGACCGGGCCGGACCTGCACTGCAACGGACCGGGCGCCGCGTCGCCTCGGGCAGCCGCCGTGGTGCGGCCGCCGGAGCCGTGCACGGACGCCGGGCCTGGAACGCCACCCGCCGGGGTGCCGCCACCGGCTGGGACGCCGTCAGCCGCTGGGCCGTCGCCGCCTGGGCCGTGTCCTCCCGTGCCGCCAGGCACGGGTGGGCCGCGACCAGGCGGGCCGCCCGCCGGGCCTGGCAGACCACGTCGTGGCACGCCGGGCGTGCCTGGGACAGGACATCCCGCTGGGCCCGGGACGTGCGGAGCCGCGTCTCCACCAGCGAGGCCTCCGCCCCGTCCCCGGCGCCGTCCGCCCCGGCGGACACCGACCCGGCACGCTCCGTCCCCATGGACTCGGTCTCGGCCGACACCGACGCGCGAGCGTCACGGTCCATGCTGAGGCCGAGCGACCGACCTCCCCCGACACGGCAGGGCTCCCCGGCCGCGGGGCCGACGACGGCAGCCGCGACCGCTCGGGCGCGGCGTCCGGGTCCACCGCCTCCCGACGGGCGAGCGAGGCGCGCGCCGGGGTCGACCGGTCCTGGGCCGCGGCACGACGTCAGGCAGCCCCGGCCTGGGCCGCCACCCGCCGCGGCACCGCCACCGCGTGGGCAGCGACGCGCCACCGCACGGCGCCCGCAGGCCTGGGCCGCCACCCGCCACCACACGGCGCGGGCCTGGGCCGCCACCCGCCACCACTCCGCCCGGGCCTGGGCCGCCACCCGCCACCACTCCGCCCGGGCCTGGGCCGCCACCCGCCACCACTCCGCCCGGGCCTGGGCCGCCACCCGACGCCACACGACCGCCGCATGGACCACCCTCGCCCGGTGGGCCCGCACCGCCGGGTCGGGCGTCCGTCGGGGGGCACGGGCGGCCGGGCTCGCCGTGGCCGCGGCCGCGATCGGCACGTGGGAGGCCGCCGGCCGGGGGGCACGGGCGGCCGGGCTCGCCGTGGCCGCGGCCGCGATCGGCACGTGGGAGGCCGCCGGCCGGGGGGCACGGGCGATCGCCGGGACCTCGCGCCGCGGCGGTCGGCGCGCCGCCGGGGCCACGTCCCACCTCGGGCGTCGCGTCGGCTCCGAGATGGCCGGTGACGCCCGGGCGGTGGCGGCGACCGCGACCGCCGCCCGCCATCGCCTCCGACCCGAACCGCAGGTCGACGACGAATACGACGACGTGGACTACGCCATCGACGACCTGTACGCCGGCGCCGAGACGGCCGGTCCGACGGGCAACGGCAACGGCAACGGCAACGGGTCCACGGCCCCGGCGATGACCACCGCCGACACCGCCGATCCCGCGGCCCCCCGGCCCGCCGCGGTGCAGGCGGCGCGCCGCCGACACGGCGGTCCTGGCCGGCGTCGCCACGCTCGCCCCGCCCGCCCGGGGCGGCTACGGCGAAGGCGGCGACGAGCCCGAGATCACCGGACGTCCGCCGGCCGCGTCCGACGCCACCGACGTGGCGCCGCCCACCGCCGCTCATGGCGACGGCGAAGATGTCGCCGGCCCCGAGGCCACGATCCCCGGCGTCGGCGCTTCCGATGCGTCGATCCGTCCCGCGACGGGCACCCACCCGGTCCGGCGACGCCGGCGAGACGGGATCGTCGTTCCCCTGCGGGTCCCGCTCCGGGCGCGGCTGCGCGCCGCCACCGGACTCGTGTTCATGGTCATCCTGCTGGGCACGGTGTTCGCCGCGATCGTGGTGGTCCTGGCTCTGGCGGGCGCCCAGGCCCTCAGCAACTTCTGACCCGGCGACGCTGGTGCGCCGGCGTCGCGGGCGAACGTTTGCCGGCTGGCCCCCTCACGGGGCCGGCCCGCCGTGGTCAGCCGTCCACCTCGCCGAAGATGGACCGGTACCACAGGTCGGCGAGGGTGGCGACCAGCGCCTCGGGGTCGCGCGGCCGGTCGGGGGTCGGCTCGCCCAGCACGAGGTGGGTGAACGCCGACCACTCGGTCATCGCGGCCAGGGCGTGCGCCACCGCCATGGTGTCGAACGCCCGCACCCGACCGGTGTGCTGCTGCGCCGCGAACGTGTCGGACAGGCGCGCCACGAGGTCACGTCGCAGGTCGAGCCACAGCTGCTGAACCCTCGGCGACTGCAGCATCCCCTCGAGCAGGGCCCGCCACAGGCCCGTGTGCTTCTCGTACACGCCGAGGAAGGTGCGTATCCCCTCCGCGATCGCGGGACGCGGGGCATCATCGAGGCGGACGACCACGTTGCCGGCGAGCTCGTCGACGATGACGGACTCGATCACCTGGCAGAAGGCGTCCTCCTTGTTCCGGAAGTAGAGGTAGAAGGTGCCGTGCGCGGTGTTCGCCCGATCGGTGATGGCTCCCACCGTGGTGCCCTTGTAGCCCCGCTCCTCGAACACCGCCCCGGCGGCGTCGAGCAGCTGGAGCCGGGTGGCCGCGGCCTGCTCCTGCCGGGACCCGGCACGCGCCGTCTCGTCCGCCGTCGTCGAGTCGTCCACCGTCGAGTCGTCCACCGTCGTCAAGCGATCTCTCCCCCCGTGATGCCACGGTGCCGCGCAAGGTAGCCGACGACGTCGCTCGGCGGCGCGAGGCCGCCATCGCAGGCCACACCGGCGACGTGGCCGCGGCCCGCCGCTTCCTCGGCGACGTGTCGCCTGCGGTGCGGGCGACCGCGCTCGGCGCGCTCGCCCGGGCCGGAGGGCTGACGGCGGACGACCTCGCGGCGGGGCTCGCCGACGCCGCCGCCACCGTGCGGGCCCGCGCCGCCGAGCTGTGCACCACCCGGCCCGGTGACACGCCGCCCGAGCTGGCGGCGGTCCTGGCCGACGACGACGCCCGTGTCGTCGAGGCGGCGGCGTGGGCGTCGGGCGAGCGGGTCCCGCCCGAACCGGGAATCGTCGCCGTGCTGGCCGCCGTGGCGACCGGCCACGACGACCCGCTGTGCCGCGAGGCGGCCGTGGCGGCGCTGGGGGCCATCGGCGACCCCGCCGGGCTGCCCGCGGTGCTGGCGGCGACGAGCGACCGCCCGGCGGTGCGGCGGCGGGCGGTCCTCGCCCTCGCCCCGTTCGAGGGCCCCGACGTCGACGCGGCGATCGAGCAGGCGCTCGGCGACCGCGACTGGCAGGTCCGCCAGGCGGCCGAGGACATCTCCCGCTGACCGGGCCGGCCTACGACTGCTCCGTCGCCGACGCCGCAACCAGCCGCTCGTCGGGGGTGAGGGCGGCCTCGCCCTCGACCCGGAAGCGGACGTGGGTGACCTGGGGATCCTCGACGACCCGGGTCGGAGTGAGCTCGATGCCCTCGTGCGCCCCGAGCCCGAGCACCGCCGGGTCGAACAGGCGCAGCCCGTCGCCGAGGAGGACCGGGGCGATGTGCAGCTCGAGCTCGTCCACGAGCCCCGCCGCGATGAGCTGGGCGAGCAGCGTGCCACCACCGGCGACGGCGACGTTCTTGTCGCCGGCGGCGGCCCGGGCCTGCTCGACAGCGGACTCGAGGCCGGCGGTGACGTAGGTGAAGCTGGTCCCGCCCTGGCGCTGCAGCGTCTCCCGCTCTCGGTGCGTGACCACGAACACGGGGGCGCGGAACGGGGGCTCGTCGCCCCACGGCACCTCGCCGCCGTCGGCCATGCGCCGGCCCATCACGTAGGCGCCGGCGGCCGCGAACGTCTCCTCCACGATCTCGGAGTTGACGTTGCGCTCGCCGCCGCCGAACCCGAGGCGCTCACGCCACGCCATGGCGTCGAGCACCCAGCGGGTCACGCGGAAGAACCCTGCGGCCTCGGAGCCGGTGACCCAGTCCTGCAGGTCGTCCTGCTTCGGTCCGGCGTAGAACCCGTCGAGCGAGATCGACATCTGGGCGGTCACGAGTGTCATCGGGATGCTCCTGTCTCGAAGCGCCTCCCGAGTGGAGGCGTCACCCCCGAGGTCGGAGCCGACGCACGGTCCTCGACATCCCGCCGGAAGGGATCGGCTACCGGTTGCCGCCCTCGTGGTGAGCGCCGCAGCCGCGGCAGGTGGCCGACCACCCGGTGGGGGTCACCTGGACGGCCAGCCACCGCCCGCAGTCGGGGCAGTAGTGCCACGGGTCGGAGGACCGGACGCAACCCGGGCACTCGACGGCCGGCCGCCCGCACCCGGCGCAGAAGGCCCCGGTCGTCACCGGATCGGCCCTCAGATGACCTTCGACAGCGACCCGATCGGCATCTTCAGGCCCTTCAGCATCACCACGTCCTCCTGCGGCGACCGGCCCAGGGTGGTGAGGTAGTTGCCGGTGATGAGGGCGTTGATGCCGGACGTCATGCCCATCTCCTGCAGGTCGCCGAGCGTGACCTCGCGCCCGCCGGCGTAGCGCAGGATGACGTCGGGCAGGGCCAGGCGGAAGAGCGCGATCCAGCGGATGGCCTCGATGGCGGCCATGTGCGGCCGGTCGGCCAGGGGGGTGCCGGGCCGCGGGTCGAGGAAGTTGACCGGCACCTCGGCGGGCTCGACCTCGCGGAGCTGGCCGAGCAGCTCGATGCGCTGCGCATCGGTCTCGCCCATGCCCAGCAGCACGCCGCAGCACAGCTCCATGTCGTGCTGGCGGACGAGCCGGCACGTGGCGAAGCGGTCCTCCCAGCTGTGGGTCGTGACGATCTCGCCGAAGTGCGACCGGGCCGTCTCGAGGTTGTGGTTGTAGCGGTGGGTGCCGGCGGTGCGGAGGCGCGCGGCCTGGTCCTCGTCGAGGATGCCGGCGCTGACCGCCACGTTCATGCCGGTCTCGCGCCCGACGAGGGGCACGATCTCCTCGAGGTGGGACATGAGCCTCTCGTCGGGGCCTCGCACGGCGTAGACCAGGCAGAACTCGCTGGCCCCCAGCTCGGCGGTCTCGCGGGCCGCGCGCAGCACCTCCTCATTGGTGAGCAGCGGCACGGCCTTGACCGGCGAGTCGAACTTCGACGACTGCGAGCAGAAGTGGCAGTCCTCGGGGCAGCCGCCCGTCTTGGCCGAGAGGATGCCCTCGACCTCGACGGTGTCGCCGCACCAGGCGACGCGCACCGCGTGGGCGGCGTCGGCCAGGGCGGGTACGTCCTCGTCGGGCAGCGCCGCGAGGGCGGCGAGCTCGTCCAGCGTGAGCTGGCGCCGGTCGTCGACGAGCGCCCGCCGGGCGGCGTCGACGAGGGGGTGCGCGGCACGGTCGGCGTCGAGGGCGGTCACGGGCCAGGACGGTAGTGGGGGACGCTCGCGAGGCACGCATTCGGGGAGCCTCGCGCCCTGCGACGCCGAGGGGCACTGCGAAAGGCGTAACCCTGAGACGATTCGGGGCGATTACCCGTCTGGACTCCACGTCGTCCTCGACGTGGTGTCGTAGCCAATCCGACCTCCCGCCGGTCGGTCGGGCGCCTCCTGCAGGTCGTCCGAATGCCGGGGCGCGACGGGCGCCGCGAAAGGACAGACAACGTGAACACGATGAAGGACCTTCGCCTCGCGGCGGCGGTCGCGTGTGGCGGCGTGACGCTACTGCTGGGCGCCACGGGCGCGGCGGCGGGAGATCCGCCGGGCAACAACGGCACCGTCAAGATCGACGGCGTCGAGTTCGACACGCATCCCAACAACCAGCCCCACGTCGGGTGCGAGTTCCAGGTCGACTTCTACGGCTTCGACGCGAGCGACGAGACGAACACCATTGAGGCCGATGTCAGGTTCTATGCCATCCCGCCGACGACGACAGTCCCCGGCCCGGGCGACGAGCTCCTGCTCGAGGACCTGGACATCGACATCGGCGAGGACGCGGCGGGCGGCGGCACTGACCTCGACGCCGAGCGGACCTACGACCTGACCGACGCGCTCGCCGGCATCACGCCGCACCCCGAGCAGGGTTGGCACGTGCGGCTGGACGTCAACGCCGAGGGGTCGATCGGCGACGACTCGAAGCACAAGGTGTTCTGGGTCGAGGGTTGCGTCCCGACCAGCACCACCTCGTCGTCGACCACGTCGAGCACGTCGAGCACGTCGTCGACCTCGTCGACCTCGTCGACGACGTCGACGACCGTTGACGGCACGACGACCACCACCGCGCCGGGGGCCACCACGACGGTCGGCGGCGGACAGGTGCCCCCGCAGGGCCCCACCACGACCGCACCCACCGGGGCGCTGCCCCGCACCGGCAACGACACCCTGCCCCTGCTGCTGCTCGGCGGCCTGCTGCTCGGCGGCGGCGCCGGCGCCGGCGTGCTGGCCAAGCGCCTGGCGGCGAACCGGAGCGCATGACCACCAGCTGACCCCGACAGCCTGAGTCCGGTGGCCGGCGCATCACGCGCCGGCCACCGGCCGTCAGCACAGGGGCTGACACCACGGTCGCCACGCACGGCAGCTCGCCAGGGAGCCCGGGTCGGGCGCCGGGTCCGGATGGCGGACGATGGCCTACCGGCCCCCGGCCTGGAAGGCGACTCGGAGGGCGGCCGGGTTCTCGATGCAGCAACCGGCGCCGAGGATGACCGACTCGAGCGCGTTGTCGACCAGGTGGACGTCGATCTCGGTGGCGTGGGAGATGCGCTGGTCGAGGCGGGCGAGCATGCCCCCGCCGCCGACCAGGTACATCCCCTGGGTGCGGAGTCGAAGCTGCCGACCCGCACGGCGTCGAGGCCGACCACGCCGCCCAGGCAGATGAGCGCGGTCTCGGTCGTACCCCCGCCCACGTCGATGACCAGGTTCGCGACCGGCTCGTGGATGGGCAGGCCAGAGCCGATGGCGGCCGCCATCGGCTGGTCGATGAGGAGAGGATGCCCTCGACCTCGACGGGGTCGCCGCACCAGGCGACGCGGACCGCGTGGGCCGCGTCGGCCAGGGCGGGAACGTCCTCGTCGGTCAGCGCCGCGGGAGCGGCGAGCTCGTCCAGCGTGAGCTGGCGCCGGTCGTCGACGAGCGCCGCCGGGCGGCGTCGACGAGGGGGCGCGCGGCACGGCTGGCGTCGAGGGCGGTCACGGCCCAGACGGTCGTGGCGGACTCTCGCGGGGCACCCATCGCCGAACCCGCGCCACCCGCCGCGCCGGGCCGACACCGCGGAGCGGCGTGCCCCCACACGGTCCGCGGCGATTGCTTCTTTGGATCCACGTGCTCTTCCACGTGGCGTTGTACCCTCCCAACCCTCTCCGCCCCGGGTTCGGACAATGCGTGCAGGTCGTCCGGACGCCGGAACGAACACGGCGCTGCCGTGCGTCACGAAAGGATGACGACGTGAACCCCACACCACGCATGCGGTTGGCCGCGCTGGCGGCCGGTAGCGGTGGTCTGTTGCTGCTGATGGGCGCGATGAGCGCCGGAGCGCAGCAGCCGCCCGATCCGTCGGGCGACAACGGCACGATCAAGATCGACGACGTCGACTTCGACGATCATCCTGACAACGAGCCCCACGTCGGTTGCACCTTCCAGGTCGACTTCTACGGCTTCGACGCGGGCGGCCTCGTGGCCACCGTCGTCTTCACCGCCATGCCGCCCACGGTCCCCGACGACGGAGAGGACGAGCTGCTGACGGATGAGATCGTCCTCGAGGATGACGCCGCGGGCGGCGGCACCGACCTGGACGGGTCGGGGACGTACGATCTGACCTCGGTGCTCGCCGACATCGCACCGCACCCCGAGCAGGGCTGGCACGTCAGGGTGGACATCACCGTCGAGGACGGAACGGAGAAGTCCAAGGTGTTCTGGGTGGAGCAGTGCGGGGTCCCGCCGACCACCTCGTCGAGCACGACCACGTCGTCGACCTCGAGCACCTCGTCGACCACCTCCACGACCGCTCCCTCGTCGACCACCTCGTCGACCACCTCGACGACCGCCCCCGGGTCGACCACCACGACGACCGCCCCCGGGTCGACCACCACGACGGCTCCAGGTGGCCCCACCACCACGGCAGGCGGCGGGGCTGCTCCGCCGCAGGGCCCCGCGGCCCCACCCGGCGCGCCGACCCAGCTGCCCCGGACCGGCGTCGGCACCATGGCGCTGACCGTGCTCGGCGGTCTGCTGCTCGCGGCGGCATCGGCCTCGGCCTGACGGCCCGGCGCATGGCGGCCACCGAAGGCGCCTGACGACGGCCTGATGCCGGCGCCGGCGCACACCGCGCCGGCCGCCGGCATCGGCCACCAGGTGCGACGCGCCGCGGCCGCGGCGCGTCGCCAGGCGACGGCCGGCTCGTCGGCTGCTAGCGGCCCCCGGCCTGGAATGCGACCCGGAGGGCGGCCGGGTCCTCGATGCAGCGGCCGGCGCCCAGCACGACCGACTCGAGCGCGTTCTCGACCAGGTGGACGTCGATCTCGGTGGCGTGGGAGATGCGCTGGTCGAGGCCGGCGAGCATGCCCCCGCCGCCGACCAGGTACATCCCCTGGGTGATGAGGTCGTGGGCCAGCTCGGGCGGGGCGCTGCCCAGGCAGGCGATGACCGACTCGACGATCTCGACGATCACGTCGTCGAGCGCCTCGCGGATCTCGGCGGGCGTGAGGATGACGGTCTTCGGCAGGCCCGAGGCCAGGTCGCGGCCGCGCACCTCGGCCTTCAGCTCGTCGCGCACCGGCCAGGCCGACCCGATGGCGACCTTGATCTCCTCCGCGGTGCGTTCGCCGACCGCGATGCCGTACTCGCGCCGCACGTAGGCCTGGATGGCGGCGTCGAAGTCGAAGCTGCCGACCCGCACCGCGTCGAGGCCGACCACCCCGCCGAGGGAGATGAGCGCGGTCTCGGTGGTGCCGCCACCCACGTCGATGACGAGGTTGGCGACGGGCTCGTGGATGGGCAGGCCCGAGCCGATGGCGGCCGCCATCGGCTGGTCGATGAGGAAGGCGTCGGTCGCGCCCGCCCGGCGGGCGGCCTCGGCCACGGCCCGCCGCTCGACCTCGGTGATGGCCGACGGCACGCACACGACCACCCGGGGCCGGTTGAACCGCCCCACCCGCACCCGGTGCAGCAGCAGCCGGATCATGCGCTGGGTGACGTCGAAGTCGGTGATGGCGCCCTGGCGCAGCGGCCGCTCGGCCACGATGTCGCTGGGGGTGCGACCGATCATCTGCCACGCGTCGTGCCCCATCGCCAGCACCTCGCGGGTGCGGGTGTTGAGGGCGATCACGGTCGGCTCGTTGAGCACGATGCCCCGACCGCGCTCGTAGACGAGCGTGTTGGCCGTGCCGAGGTCGATGGCCAGGTCGCGGGCCACCGCTACCGCCTCCACCAGCGGCGGGGCACCGGCTCGTCGTCGCGGGGCGCCAGCGCCTGCATCTCGCGGCGGAAGTTGTCGATGCCCGAATCGAGCGACGTGGGCGTGCGGCTGCGCAGGTAGAGCACCAGCGACCCGACGATCGAGATCACCACGGCGATCATGAGGAACGCGACGGGGTCCACGGCGTCATCCTGCTCCTGCGTCGACGATGTGCTGCGCTTCGAGGCCCCAGCTCTCGCCGTCGGCCCAGGTCTCACGCTTCCAGATCGGCACCGACCGCTTGAGCGCGTCGATGCAGAACCGGGCCGCGTCGAACGCCTCGCCCCGATGGGGGGCGGACACGACCACCACGACGGCCGACTCGCCGACCTCGAGCACCCCGATCCGGTGCAGGAGGGCGATGCGGCCGACCGTGGGCCAGCGGGTGCGCGCCTCGTCGGCCACGGCGGCGAGGCGGGGCACGACCTGCGACTCGTAGGCCTCGTACTCCAGGCGCTCGACCCCCGGCCGTCCCTCTGCGTGGTCACGCGCCGTGCCCGAGAACAACACGAGGCCACCGCAGTCGGGACGCACCGCCCAGTCGAGCGCCTCGGCCACGGGCAGCGGGGCCGCCGTCAGGCCGAGCCACGTCTCGCCCTGGGGAGCGACCGGTGCGTCTGACGTGCCCATCGGCCTCATCGTACGGCAGAGGGGCGCCGCACCCCGCGCCACGTGGGCGCCCGGTCGCCGTTAGTCTCGCCACGTGCCCTTCGACGACGACGCCGAAGCGGACAACCCGGGCTTCCGTCCACCGCCGCACCCGGACGATCGGCTCTGGCGCCATCCGTCCGAGATGCGCGCCCATCCGATCGCACCGGTCGAGGGGGTGGCCCCGCGCTCGGCCCCGCCGCAGATCGCCACCCCCCGTGGCGACCAACGCCGCGCCCGCCACTGGGGCGTGGTCGTCGCCGCAGGCACGGCCGGGGCGGTCCTGGCCGGTGTGGGCGTGGCCGTGTTCGGCGTCGGCGAGCGCGTCGTCGAGCGACCGGTCACCGAGCGGGTCGCGCTCGACTCGACCGCGTCCGCCATCGGCGGGCCCGCGTCCGATGCCGGCGCGGCACGGCAGCGCACCGCCCCCACCGTCGTGCGGATCGACGCCGCACGAGCAGGCGGCTCGGGCATCGTGGTCCGCGACGACGGCATCGTCATCACCAGCGCCGCCCTCGTGGTGGCCGGAGCCGTGCCGGTCGTCCGCCTTCCCGACGGCACCACGCCGCGGGTCGACCTCGTCGGCGTCGACGCCACGACGGGCCTCGCGGTGCTCGACCTGGCCGGCCGCGGCTACACCCCCAGCATCCTGGCCACCGACGACTCCCTGGTCGGGGGCGAGTCGGTGACCGCCCTCGCGGGCGACGAGACCTCGGGGGTCACCGCCACCGACGGGACGATCGGCGACGCCGAGCGGTTCGTCGGTCCGCAGGGCACGGCCCTCGACGGCGTGGAGATCGAGGGGGACGCCGAACCGTCGGCCCTGGGTGGCCCGGTGACCGACGAACGGGGCGCGGTCCTCGGGGTGACCACGGCGGTCGACGACGACGACGCCTGGTACGTCGTGCCCGTCACGGTGGCCGACCGCATCGCGGGTGAGCTGCTCGACGACGGCTCGGCCCGCCACTGCTGGCTGGGCGTCGAGGGCACCGACCCCCACGCCGACTCGCCGGCACCCACGGGGACCCTCGTGATGTCGGTCGTGCCCGACAGCCCCGCCGCCCTGGGTGGCATCCAGCCCGGTGACGTGGTGGTGGCGCTCGACGACGAGGACGTGGTCGACATCGCCGACCTGATCGTGCGCCTGCGGGAGCACTCCCCCGGCGACCGGGTCGAGGTCACGGTCGTGCGCGACGACGGGAGCAGGGCCACGTTGCTGATCCGCCTCGACGACTCCGCCGGCGACGTCGCGGCCTGAGCGCGGCGGGCGGGCTCGTCGTCAGCCGCCGGCGCGCCGCACGAGCCGGCGGACCAGCGCCACCGCCCCCACGACCAGCCCCAACAGCCCGACGCCGGCGACACCGAGCGCGATCTCCTGCCGGCGGCGGGGGCTCAGCGTCGCCCAGGGCCCGGCTTCGTGCGCCTCGACGCAGGCCTCCTCGTTCGAGGCGCTGGGCGTCCACCCCTCGGCACGGAGCCGGTCGGCGGCCACGACCCAGGGGTGCAGCGTGTACGGCACCAGCTCGGGCGGCGTGGGCCCCAGCCCCCACCGGAACCCCCAGCGGAGCACCCGGCTGGCGATGCGCTCGGGCAGGGGCACCTTCGGCGGCACGCCGACGAGCGAGCGCACCTCGTCGCCGGGGATCGAACCCTCGGGCGCCACGTTGAACGCGCCGTCGAGCCGGCGCCGGCGGGCCACGTCGACCGCGGCGGCCACGTCGTCGAGGTCGACGAACTGCACCGATGGCTCGTCGGCGGTCTCGGGCACGGTGGCCGCAGGGCGCAGGGCCCGGACGAGCCAGTCGTGGTCGCTGGCGCCGGCGACGCGCGCGGGACGCAGGGCGGCGGCGGTGACCTGGGGATGCGCGGCCCGCCACTCGGAGGTCAGGCGCTCGATCTCGGCCCGCTCGGCCGCGAAGGTGAATCCGGGATTGGGGCGGAGGGGGGCGTCCTCGGTCAGCGGGACCGGGTTGTTGGCCCACGCCCCGTACACCGCGGCGCTCGACAGCACGACGATGTGCGGCACCCCGGCGTCGCCCGCCGCATCGAGGACGCGGCGGGCCACCGCGACGTCCTCGGTGGAGTCGGTGGGCGTGGCGGGCGCCGTCGTGGCGAGGTGCAGCACGGAGTCGGTGTGCTCGAGGTGGGGCTTGACGTCGTCATGGAGCAGGTCGACGCGCACGACCTCGACCTCGGGCGGGAGGTCGACCACCGGGGCCCCGGCCAGACCCACGACCCGGGTGTCGGGGTCCTGGGCGGCGCGGCGCGCCACACGTCGCCCGAGAGGGGTGTCGACACCCGTGATCACGACTCGGTCCATGCACCTGAGCTTGCCACCCCGCGCTCCGCCAAACCCCAAACGTCGGAAATGGGCGGCGCGCCGGGCCCGTCCAGGCGCACCACGGGGCGCGGTTGCCACGGCGGCCGGCACCGCTAGCGTGGACGACGTGAGTGACCCCGGCTCGCCCAACCCTTTCGAGGGGTTCCCCCTCTTCGGCGACCTGGCCAAGATGCTGGGGCAGGGCGGGGGCGCGGTGCCGTGGGACGCGGCCCGGAACCTCGCCCACGCCGTCGCCACCGACAACACGAGCGAGGGCAACGTCGACCCGCTGGAGCGCATCACGCTCGAACGCCTGGCGCGGGTGGCCGAGCTCCACGTCGCCGACGTCACCGGCCTGTCGACGTCGACCACGGGACGCGAGCTGACGGTCCTGCCCGTGAACCGCGGGGCGTGGGCTAACCGCACCCTCGACGACTACCGGCCCCTGCTCGAGAAGCTCGCAGCCTCGCTCGGGGCCGCCGACACCGCCGACGCCGCCGAGCCCGGCGACGAGCTCGACCTGGGCCTCGGCGCCGAGGACCAGTTCACGGCCATGCTCGGGCCGATGCTGCAGGCCATGCAGCCGATGATGGTCGCCATGACGGCGGGGTCGATGGTCGGGCACATGGCCCGCCGGTCGTTCGGTCAGTACGACCTGCCGATCCCCCGCCGGGCATCCGACGAGCTGCTCATCCTCGTCCCCAACCTCGAGGCGTTCGGCGCCGAGTGGAGCCTGCCGCCCGACGACCTGCGGCTGTGGATCTGCCTCCACGAGATCGCCCACCACGCCGTGCTCGGCGTGCCCCACGTCCGGGCCCGCATCGAGGGCCTCATCGGCGAGTACACGACCAAGTTCCGCAACGACCCCCACGCACTCGAGGAGCACCTCGGCGAGCTCGACATCTCGGGCGGCCCCGACGCCATGGCCAGCCTCCAGCGTGCGCTCGGCGAGCCCGGGGCCCTGCTCGGGGCGATCCAGTCCGACGAGCAGCGGGCCCTGCTCCCCCGGCTCGAGGCGATCGTCGCCGTCGTGGTCGGGATGGTCGACCACGTGATGGACGAGGTGGGCGGCAAGCTGATCGCCAGCTACGGCATGCTCACCGAGGCGCTGCGCCGGCGGCGGGTCGAGACGGCCGAGGCCGATCGCTTCGTCGAGCGCCTGCTCGGGCTCGAGCTCACGCAGTCGGTGTACGACCGCGGCTCGACGTTCGTCGAGGGCGTCATCGAGCGGGCCGGTGCCGACGGCCTGGCCCGGCTGTGGGAGAGCGACAAGATGCTCCCCAGCCCGCCCGAGGTCGACGCCCCGGGCCTGTGGCTGGCCCGCATCGACCTGCCCGACGACGCCTGACCCCCGCACGGGGCAGGCCCCCACCGGCCGGCCCGGCCCGCACCCGAGGCGGCCCGCACCCGAGGCAATCGGTTCCGTCCCTGGGAGGATGAGGCACCGGTTCCGGATACGGAACCCATGACCTCGACCCGCCCCCGACGGAACCCATTGCCTCGCCCGCCTCGCCCCCGCACGCAGCTCCCGCGTCGCCCGATGGCTGGTCAGAGGTTGGTGGGGTCGATGACGACCCGGCGGTCCCGGCGGTCGCCGCGGGCGACGTCGCCGGGGTGCCGTCGCTCGCCCTCCTCGCCGTCCTCGCCCCCGGCGTCCGCGGCTGCGTCGCCCTCGCCGGCCGATGCCGGCGGCGAGGGGGCGGCGGCAGGGGGATCGCCGTCGTCGAGCGGCTCGTCGAACAGGCGGGGCGCCGCGGCCGGTGCGGCCTCGATCGCCGTCGCCGCACCGGGCTCGTAGCGCTCGGCGTCGTCGACGACGTCGTCGTCGCTCGGAGGAAGGTCGTCGTCGGGCCGATCGTCGTCGGGGTCGTCGGCGAAGCCCAGCTTCCGGCGCCGCAGCCGGGACGTGATGACCTCGGTGGGGCGCCGGCGGACGGGCACCTCGCCCCGTGCCAGCGCCCGGAGGCCCGCCACGTACGAGACCACCGCGATGGTGGCTGCCGCCGAGATCACGATGAACCCGATCTCGATCGGGATCGTGATCACCACCGGCAGGAACGCCCCGATCACCCACGTGAGCTGGAAGCGGGTCTCGAAGCGGGCGAACGACCGCCCGCGGTTGGCGTCGGGGGCGTCGCGCTGCACCACGGAGTCGAACGCCAGCTTGCCGCTGCTCGCCGCCAGCCCCACGAACAGCGCCAGCGCCGCCGCGGCACCGACGCCGCCCACCCACGCGGCGAGGATGGCGGCCACGGCTGTGGCCGCCACGACGATCTGGAGGATGCGCTCCTCGGCGGTGCCCCTCCGTCGGAGCGCCGGCGCCACCAGCGACCCCAGCAGCGACCCGACGCCGCTGGCCGCCACGACGAAGCCGAACTGCCAGAGCGGCGCGTCGCTCGACCGCAGCGAGAACGCGATCAGGAACGTCAGGAAGCCGACGATGCCGCGCAGCGTGCCCATGGCCGAGGCCGCCAGCACGATGCCGACCCCGCGCAGCTCCTCGCGCTCGGTCTCGGACGTGTGGTCGGCCGCGACCTGCGTGGCGGGCACCTTGAGGCCGAACACGGCGGCCGCCGCGAACACGCCCACCGCCAGCACCAACACCCCCTGGCTGCCGGCCACGACCGACGCCAGGAGCCCCGGCACCGCGGCGCCGAACGTGATCACGCCCGACAGGAACGACAGGCGCGAGTTGGCCTCGACCAGCTCGTCGTCGGAGCGCACGACGGTCGGCACGATGGCCGACTTGGCCACGTGGTAGCTCTTCGCCAGCACGAGCACGGCGAACGCCTCGGGGAACAACAGCATGTTGTCGAGGTCGCCGATCATCAGCACGCACAGGATGGCGCGCAGCGCGTTGGCACCGATGACCATGAACCGCCGGCCGCCCCGCATGCGGTCGAGGGCCGGACCGATCAGCGGCGCCACCACCGCGAACGGCGCCATCGTCAGCGCCAGGTAGAGCGCCACCTTGCTGCGGGCGGCGTTGGGGTCGATGTCGAAGAACAGCGAGTTGGCCAGCGCCAGGGCGATGAGGGTGTCGCCGGCGACGGCCGCGGCGTGGGTGCGCGCCAGCCGCGTGAACGGGGTGACGACGAACGCGCCGGCACCCTCCCGCCGCTTCGGCTTGGAGAGAGGCTCCCACCCGTTGTCGAGCGCCATCACCAGCGAGGGTACAAGCCCCTCATGGCCCGGCGGCGCAGGCCGGGGCGGGGGAAACGAACCTGGAACGTGGCCCCGAACGCCCGGGACGCCGGGGCGCTACGACGCCCGCGGGGTGTCGTACTTGTAGCCGAGGCCGCGGATGGTGACGATCCGGGAGGGCACGGCCGGGTCGTCCTCGACCTTGGCCCGCAGGCGCTTGACGTGCACGTCGAGGGTCTTCGTGTCGCCCACGTAGTCGGTGCCCCACACGCGGTCGATGAGCGTGTCTCGGGGCAGCACGCGGCCGGCGTTCAACAGCAGCAGCTCGAGCAGCTCGAACTCCTTGAGCGGCAGCTTCACCTGCTGGCCCCGGATCTCGACCTCGTGGCGCTCGGGGTCGAGCCGCACGTCGCCCACCTCGAGCACGTCGCCCGCCCCGCTGCGGGACGAGGTGTCGGCCGGCCGCCGGCGCAGGACAGCCCGCATGCGGGCCACGAGCTCGCGCAGCCGGTAGGGCTTGGTGACGTAGTCGTCGGCACCGACCTCGAGCCCGACGACCGTGTCGATCTCGGAGCCCTTGGCCGTCACCATGATGATCGGCACCGTCGACCGGCGCCGCAGCTCGCGGCACACGTCGACCCCCGACACCTTGGGCAGCATCACGTCGAGCAGGACGAGGTCGGGTTTGACGACGTCGAACAGCTCGAGGGCCTCGGCCCCGTCGTGGGCGGTCTGCACCCGGAACCCCTCGCGCTTGAGTCCGAGGGTCAGCGCTTCGACGAAGCTGTCCTCGTCCTCGACGAGGAGGACCGTGGCGTCAGGCGTGGTCATCCTGCCTCCTTGGTGACGGCGACGGGCCCCGGACCGGCCGGGAGCCGCAGCGTGAACGTCGATCCCGCGCCTTCGCGCGACTCGACGCGGATCTCGCCCCGATGGTTCGAGGCGACATGGCGAACGATGGCCAGGCCGAGCCCGGTGCCGCCTGTGTCGCGGCTGCGGGCGCGGTCGACCCGGTAGAAGCGCTCGAAGATGCGTTCGAGGTCGCGGCGGGGGATGCCGATGCCGTGGTCGCGCACCGTCACGTCGACCCAGCGGCCGTCGGTGCGGGACGTGACGTGCACGGTGGATCCGGGCTCGCTGTACTTCACCGCGTTGTCCAGCAGGTTCGTGACCGCGGAGACGAGCTGACGCCGGTCGCCGACCACCGAGAGCCGGATGGGCGCCGGTTCGACCTCGATCTCGATGCCGCGCTGCTCGGCCGCGGGCCGGACCCGGTCGGCCGCGTCGTGCACGAAGTGCGTCACGCCCACGTCGTCGGCGGCGAGGCCCGTGGCGACCTCCAGCCGGGACAGCTCGAGCAGGTCGTCGATGGTGTTGCCGACCCGGAACGCCTCGGATGCCAGCCGTTCCGCCAGGCGCCGCGTGACCTCGGGGTCGTCCTCGTCGAGCAGCGTCTCGGCCAGCAGGGCGAGGGCGCCGACGGGGGTCTTCAGCTCGTGGCTGATGTTGGCGACGAAGTCGCGGCGGACGTTCTCGAGGCGGCGGCGCTCGGACGTGTCCTCGACCACGACGAGCACCCCGGAGGGCCGGTGCTCGTCGGCCAGCGGCACCGCCCGCACGCTGAGGACCCGGCGGGGCGGGCCGAACAGCTCGAGCTCGCGCTCGGCCCCCCGGCCCCGCAGCGCGTCGGCGGCCATGGTCGTGATGGCCTCCTCGACCAGCGCGTCGCTGTGCCGGGCGGCCAGGAACGAGGCGGCGGGGTCGTTGCGGTAGGCGATCTCGCCCCGCTCGTCGAAGATGACGACGCCGTTGGCGATGGCCCCGAGCGCCCACGACAGCCGGTTCTCGGCCTCGGCCACCCGCTGGCGGCGCTGGCGCTCGGTGACGGCGACGCGCTCGAGCTCGTCGAGCGCCCGGTCGAGGGTGGGCTGCGTGCGCTCGTCGGGGGCCGGGCGGTCGCCGTCGAAGGTCCGGATGGCGGCGTCGACACGCTGGGCGGCCGCACGCCGGGTGACCGCCGCCGCGACCAGTGCGGAAACCGTGCCGATCAGCGCCAGCACCAGGACGGTCAGGGCGATCACCACGGTGGCCCGTCCCGGGCAACGTCGCTCATGAGGGGCTCCGCGCCCCCGCCAGGAGCGAGTCGAGCATCGACCGCACGTCCACCCGGTCGTCGAGGTGGACGCCGGTGATGGCCGAGACGGCCACGTAGCCCTCGGCCACGAGGGCGGTGTCGCAGCCGGGCGGCAGGTCGGCCTGGGTGGGACGCATCTCGAGCTGCAGGCGACCGTGAGTGTCGGCCGACTCGACGACCGAGGTGCGGACCGTGCCGAACGGCGCCAGGGTGGCCGCCCGCACCCCCGCGAGCTCGTCGAGGTCGCGGTCGGGCACGTTGACGTTGAGGACGGTGCCCTCGGGCGCGGCCATCAACCAGTCGAGCGCCCGGGCCGCGGCCGAGGCGGCCGTCGGCCAGTGGCAGGGCTGCCGCGGGCGGGAGGCCGGCGCACCGGCACCCGCCGCGTCGTCGCCTTCGTCGCCGGCGTCGTCGCCCGTGTCGACGACGTCCATCGACGCCGCCTCGCCGTCGGCCACCCGCACGGCGCCCTGCTCCTGGACGCGGGTGGACACCACGTCGATGCTGACGGCCAGCCCGCGCACGCCGAAGTTGGCGGCCGTGAGGGCCGCCCCGACGGTGCCGGAGTGCAGCACGGCGCGCCCGGTGTTGCAGCCGGGGTTGATGCCGGACATCACCACGTCGGGCGGGTCGCCGAAGCCGCCGAGGCGAGCGGCGAGCACGCACAGGCCGGGGGCCCCGTCGAGCGCGTAGGCGGGGACCCCGTCGAGGCCGGGCAACTCGACCCGGCGGGCATCGATGCTCTGGTCGAGGTGGACCTGGCCGATCGCCGCGCCCGAGCCGCTCATGTCGCGGGCCGGCGCCACGACCACCACGTCGCGGCCATCGGCGACCAGGGCGCACGCCAGCGCGTGCAGCCCGGGGGCGTCGATGCCGTCGTCGTTGGTGACCAGGACCTTCATCGCGATGCCTCCAGGGGGTGCGGATACACCACTGAGTGTGCCGCCCGTTCCTCCCGGTCACGTGCTGGCCCGGCCCCGGAGGCCGTCCGAGGCGCCACGGAGGTCCTACCGGACCTCGGCGACGAGGTGGGCTGCCTCGCCGGTGATGAGGTAGCGCAGGCGCGCGCCGATGATGGCGGAGTGGTCGGCGATGCGGTCGGCCGCCTGCCCGGCCACGAACAGGTGCACGGCGATGGCGACCGCGTGCGGGCCGTCGAGCCGCCGCAGCTCGTCGACCAGTCGCTCGTGGAACGAGTCGAGGCTGGGCCGGTGCTCGACGAGCTGGGTCGCCAACGGCAGGTCCTGGGCAGACCAGGCGCGCAGCGCCGTGCGGTACTGGTCGACCGCCAACTCGATCAGCGTGCGCACGATGTCCCACGCCGGACCGCTCTCCGACAGCTCGTCGATGTCGGGCGCCAGCTTGATGACCCGCAGCGCCAGGTCGCCGACCCGCTCGAGCTCGGACAGGATGCGCACCACCGACACGAGGAAGCGCAGGTCGCTCGCCATCGGGGCCTCGCGCCCGAGCAGCAGGTAGCAGCGTTCGAGCAGCGACACGTGCATGGCGTCGATCTCGTCGTCGGCGGTGAGCGCGGCGTCGACCACCACCCGGTGGACGTCGCCGTGGTCGAGCACCTGGCGCATGCGCTCGAGGTTCTGGTCGACGCGGACCCCCATGAGCTCGACCTGGAGGCGGAGCTGGTCGAGCTCCTCGTGGAAGACGGTGCGCAGCGGAACCGGCGCTTGTTCCGGCACCGTCACCGGATCCCCCCGTGTGGCATCAGCCGAACCGCCCCGTGATGTAGTTCTCGGTGCGCTCGTCGGACGGGTTCGTGAAGATCGTCTCGGTGCGGTCGAACTCGACCAGCAGACCGGTGCGCCGGTCGGATTCGGGGTTGACCTCGGTCGAGTAGAACGCCGTGGCGTCGGACACCCGGGCGGCCTGCTGCATGTTGTGCGTGACGATGACGATCGTGAACTCGTCCTTGATCTCCTGCATCAGGTCCTCGATGCGGGCGGTGGCGATGGGGTCGAGCGCCGAGCACGGCTCGTCCATCAACAGCACGTCAGGCCGCGTGGCGATGGCACGGGCGATGCAGAGCCGCTGCTGCTGACCGCCCGAGAGGCCGTTGGCCGAGTCCTTGAGCCGGTCCTTGACCTCGTCCCACAGCGCGGCCTTGACGAGCGACTGCTCGACGATGCCGTCGAGGTCGCCCTTGCGCCGGGTGCCGAGCAGGCGGGGGCCGTAGGCGACGTTGTCGAAGATCGACTTGGGGAACGGGTTCGGCTTCTGGAACACCATGCCGATGCGCCGGCGCACCTCGACGGAGTCGACCTTCGCCCCGTAGAGGTCGACACCGTGGTAGAGGATCGTGCCCTCGGGGTGCGCCCCCGCGATGAGGTCGTTCATGCGGTTCAGGCAGCGCAGCACCGTCGTCTTGCCGCAACCCGACGGCCCGATGAAGGCGGTGATCTCGTGCTGCTTGACGTCGAGGTTCACCTCGCGCACGGCCCGGAAGTCGCCGTAGAAGACGCTGAGGTCGCGCACCTCGAACACCACGGGCAGCTCGGCGGGGTCGTGGTCGGCCCGGTGGACCTGGGTCCCCTGAGGCAGCGGCCCGCTGGCGTCGGCGGGGGCCGTGTCGGTCTTGGCCTCGGTGACGGTGGGCTCGCTCATGACGACCTCTTCTTCTCGAACCGGTTGCGCAGGATGATGGCGATCGAGTTGATGAGCAGGACGAACACCAGCATGGCCATGATCGCGGCGGCCGTGTTCGTCTTGTTGAACTCTTCCTTCGGCAGCTTCGCCCACGTGGTGATGATGTTGGGCATGGCCGTGAACCGCTCGGTCAGCGAGCCGGGGTCGGACAGGCTGGAGAAGCTGAGGCCGGGCGAGCGACCCGCCAGGCCGGTCAGGGCGCCGATGAGGATGAGCGGGGCCGCCTCGCCGATGGCCCGGGCGATCGACAGCAGCGCACCGGTCACGATGCCCGGCAGGGCGTACGGCAGCACCTGGGAGCGGATGACCTGCCACCGCGTCGCCCCGACCCCGTAGGCGCCTTCGCGCAGCGCCTGGGGCACGGCCCGGATGGCCTCGGCCGTGGTGATGATCATGATCGGCAGGACGAGCACCGCCAGCGTGAGCCCGCCGGCGATCAGCGTCCGGCGCCCCACGCCGTCTCCACCGCTGAAGCCGCCGAACAGCTCGACGAAGACCGCCAGGCCGAGGAGCCCGTAGACCACCGACGGCACGCCGGCCAGGTTGCGGACGTTCACCTCGATGAACGACGTGAGCCGGTTCCGCGGGGCGTACTCCTCGAGGTAGATGGCGGCGCCGATCCCGAGCGGCACGGCTACCACGACGACGCAGACGGCGATCCAGAACGAGCCGATCAGGCCCTGGGCGATGCCGGCACGGGTGGCCGTCTGTGACAGGCCGCCGTCGAGGAAGTCCCAGCCGCGCTCCTGGTAGACGATCGAGCCGTCGCCGATCACGTCGACGAGCAGGAGCGCCAGCACGGTCAGCGAGATCAGCAGGCACAGGAGGAGGGAGGCCTCGAAGATCCGGCCCTTGACGTCGACCCGGGAACCCTGGATCTCGCGCTCGACGCGGCCGCGCACGGCCCCGGCGCTGCTGTCGATGGTGGTGAGTGCCATCGGGTCCTTCGCGATCAGTAGGCCTGGCGCACGCGGCGCACGAAGCGGTTGCCGACGATGTTCAGCGCCAGCGTGAGGAAGAACAGGACGATGCCGACCATGAACAGGCTGGGGTAGGCCAGGGACGCCCCGCGCACGCTCTCGGTTCCCGTGGCCAACGAGGCCATGCCCGCCGTCATGGTGAGGCCCGAGTCGAGCGGGTTGGTGGAGAGGTTGCCGACGGTGGCCGCCCCCGCGGCGATGAACACGACCATCGTCTCGCCGATGGCGCGGGACACGGCCAGGATGAACGCGGCGACGAGGCCCGACACCGCGGCGGGGAGGACCACCCGGACCGTCGTGGTCATGCGGCGGGCGCCGAGGCCGGCCGAGGCCTCGCGCAGGGCGGTGGGGACGGACCGCATGGCGTCCTCGGACACCGAGGCCACGAGCGGGATGGTGAGGATGCCCACGCCGATGCCGGCGGCCAGCATGCTGCCGGTCCGACCGTGCTCCTCGCCGAAGAGGCGCCCGACCACGTGGGGGGCGATCCACCCGAGGGCGAAGAACCCGAGGACGACCGAGGGGACGCCGGCCAGGACCTCGAGGATGGGCTTGAGGAAGGAACGGATGCGGGGGTTGGCGAACTCGGCCAGGTAGATCGCGGCTCCGAGCCCGAGCGGGACGGCCACGATCATGGCGATGCCCGTGACGATGAGGCTGCTGATGACAAGGGGCTGGATGCCGAAGGCGTTCTGCCGCGGGTTCCAGGTGTCGGCCGTCAGGACGTCGCCCCATTCGGCCTGCGAGATGAACTCCCACCCCTTGATGAACAGCGAGAGCACGATGGCGGCGCTCACGACGACCGACACGGCGGCGGCGGCGAAGAACGCGACGCCGATCGCGCGCTCGCGGCGGCGCCGCCGAGCGTTTCCGGACAGGTCGAGCTGCGGCGGGGTTCCGGGCGGGATGGTGGTGGCTGCCATGCACGGCCTCACACGGGGTGTCGGAGACGGGGGGTGGGGGGTCGGGTCCGCCGACCCGACCCCCCGGGGGTGCTCGGTGTGGTGGCCGAGCGGTGTTTCACCTTGTCAGCGGCCTTCCCAGGCCGCCGTGGTGGCGCTGGCCTGCTCGTCGGGCAGCGGCACGTAGCCGGTGGCCTCGACGAACTCGGTCAGGTTCTCCAGGTAGAAGTCGACGTACCCACTGACCGCCGTGTTCTCCTCTGCGCTGGCGGTGTTGACGTAGATGTAGAGCGACCGGGACAGCGGGTAGCTGCCGTCGGCGATCGTCTCGGCATCGGGGGTCACGCACTCGCCGCCCGGCTCCGCGGCCACGCCCAGCTCCTTGACGGCGTCGCCCGCCTCTTCGGCGAAGGCGAAGCCCACCCAGCCCAGCGAGGTGTCGCTGGCCTCGATGTTCTGGATGATGACGTTGTCGTCGGGCGAGGCGTCGTAGTCGGTGCGGGTGGTCTCGATCTGGTCCTCGGGCAGGCCCCGCTCCTCGGCGATGCCGGAGAGGGCGAGCTCGATGAACGAGTCGTAGGTGCCGGACTCGGTGCCGGGGCCGGTCAGCGCCAGCTCGGCGTCGGGCAGCTCGGTCGTGCTGCCGAGCGCCGTGGCGATCTCGGTGCCGTCACTCCAGTTGGCGAAGCCCTCGGCCTCGGGCCCGATGAGGGCGTAGAGGTCGGCGAAGCTGAGGCACTCGACCGCGTCGTTGTTGGCGCTGGTCATGACCGTGATGCCGTCGTAGGCGATCTGCAGCTCGACGTACTCGACACCCGACTCGGTGCAGGCGTCGATCTCTTCCTGCTCGATCGGACGCGAGGCGTCGGAGATGTCGGTCTCGCCGTTGCAGAACAGCTCGAACCCGTCGCCGGTGCCGGGACCGTCGACGTTCACGGTCACGTCGGCGTTCTCTTCCTGGAACGCCTCGCCGGCGGCGACGGAGATCGGCTGCACGGTGGACGAGCCCGAGACGTTGACCTCGCCGGAGGCGTCGCCGCCCCCGCCGCTGTCGCCGGACGCGGTGTCGTCGTCGTCATCGCCGCACGCAGCGGCGATCAAGCCGATGCTGAGGATGACGGAAAGCCACGCCACACGGCGGCGGTGCTTGGATGACTGCACGAGATGCCCTCCCTTGGGCCTGCTGTCGTCGGGGAGCCGGTCAGCTCCTCGTTGCATCGGCCACGAACGTAAGGACGGCAGGTGAACGACCAGGGTGGGCGAGGGTGAACCAGAGGTGAACGAGCCACCAACGTTGGGCCAACGGGGCGGGGGACAGCGGCTGACCTGCGGTTTCTCCCACGCAGGGAACGGGGGGCCACTCGCTTCGTCGCCGCTACCTCACCCCAGCTCGTGGCGGAGCTGGGCCAACAGCTCACGGTCGTGCCCGTACGAGAGCATCCCCTCGGCCTCGCCCAGCGTGACCCAGCGGCGCTGGTCGATCTCGTCGTTCGGCGCCCACGGCTCGATGCCGACCACGCGCATCGCCCAGTAGCGCACCAGCTTCAGGCGGCCCTTGGCGTCGTGGTACCACGTCGAGGGCAGCTCGTCGCCGAGCTCGCACACCAGGCCCGTCTCCTCGGTCACCTCGCGCCGCGCGGCGTCCTCGTAGGTCTCGCCCTTGTCGAGCTTGCCCTTGGGGAACGACCAGTCGTCGTAGCGGGGGCGGTGGACGACGACGATCTCCACCCCGGCGCGGGCGTCGTCGCCGTCGGCGACGAAGGTGGCGCGCCACACGAGGCCCCCCGCGGCCCGAACCTCGGGCTCGGGCGACGGGTCGTCCTTCTTGTTCTTCTTCTGCGCCGAGGGGGACATGGGTGCGCCTGTTTCATACCCGAGCCACGGGCCCTGCCACGACACACGGGCACGGTTCCCTGCTCAGGGCAGGCGGATCGCCCGGTCAGTCGTCAGGCATCTGGGCGATGACGTCACCCAGGCGGTCGAGGCGGGCCTCCCACACGCGGCGGTTCGCCTCGATCCAGCCCGGACGCGCCGGCGAGCGCCTCGCCCTCCAGGCGGCAGGGTCGCCACTGCGCGTTGCGCCCGCGCGCGATGAGCCCGGCCCGTTCGAGCACCTTCAGGTGCTTCGACACCGCCTGGAGGCTGATCGGGAACGGCTCGGCCAGCTGGTTGACGGTGGCCGCACCCGTGGCCAGGCGGGACAGGATCGCCCGGCGGGTGCGGTCGGCGAGCGCGCTGAAGACCAGGTCGAGCTGGTCGTCGGTCATCGTCGTCGCCATCGTGCGCACCGCTCCTATTCAACCAAGAGATTTATCAACCGTTGGGTTGACTATGCCCCCCACGGGGCGCGATGGTCAAGCCATCAACGACCCCACACACGAGGGAGCCAGCACGATGGCCGAGACCGCACCCGAAGACCGGGGCTACACCCTGACCCGTACGTACGACGCACCCCGGGCCAAGGTGTGGCGTGCCATCTCCGAGGCCGACCTGTTCGCACGGTGGTTCGGCGCCGAGGTGGACCTCGTGATCCACTCGTGGGACCTGCGTCAGGGCGGCGAATGGTCGGGGACCATGACCTACCAGGGCACCGAGATCCCCTGGGCCGGCCGGTTCGTCGAGGTGGACGAGCCCAGCCGGCTGGCCGTGCAGATCACCGACGAGGGCACCGTCAAGGACACCGACGACGTGCTGACCTACACGCTGACCGACAAGGGCGAGCAGACCGTGCTCGAGCTGAGCCAGCGCGGCGGTGGCCTCACCGACGAGCAGTACGAGCAGGCCCGCGAGGGCACTGCCGGCTTCCTCGACGAGATGGCCAAGGTGATCGCCACCCTCTGAGCGCTCGCACCCCCGACGAACGGTTCGGTGCGCCGAGACGGTTGCGAGGCAGCCGGATCGGCGCACCGAGCCGCGTCGGCGAGGGCGGCGGCGCCCTGCCACCGCCGCCGTGGGCCGATCAGCCTGCGGCGGACGCCGGGGGTCGCGGCAGCGGGCGGACGTCGCCCGCAGCCCGGCGGCGAGCCTCGGCATCGCCGAGGGCCGGTTCGGCGCACGACGCGTCGAGCGTCAGCTCGACCGTGACGCCCGGGGCCGCCGGTGACCCGGGACCACCCACCTCGGCGACCACGGCGCCGTCGGCTTCCTCGCGCCGCGTGCGCAGCTCGCCCACCCGGTCGAGGTGGCGTTCGAGCTGCCGGCGGCGCGTGCCAGACAGGTCGTCCCAACTGCGGCGGACGCCGTCGAGGCTGCGACCCACCTTGTCGAGGGACTCGGAGAACTTGCCCCACTGCTGCTCGAACGCGGCCAGGCAGGCCAGGATCTCGTCGGACGTGCGCTGGAGCCGGGTCTGCTCGACCGCCTGCCGGATGACGGCCAGCACCGAGAACAGCGTGCTCGGCGAGCACAGGACGACCTTCTGCCGCAGTGCCACCTCGACCAGATCGCGGTCGTGCTCGTGGACGAAGGCGTACACGGCCTCGTTGGGGATGAACAGCAGGACCTCGTCGAGCGTCTCGTCGGGGTCGATGTAGACCCGGCCCGACAGCTCGCGCACCCGGGCCCGGACGTCGCGGACGAAGGCGATGGCGTGCTGGTCGCGCTCGCGGTCGGAGTGGGCCTCGAGGTAGCGCAGGTAGTTGTCGACGGGGAACTTCACGTCCATGTGCAGCACGCGCCCGCCCGGGAGGAGGAAGGTGAAGTCGGGGATCGTGCCGGCGGCCGTGGCCGTCTGCTTGCGGTAGCTGATGCCCTCGACCAGGCCGGCGGCCCGCAGCACGTCGTCGGCCATGCGCTCGCCCCACTGGCCACGGGCCTTGGGGTTGGCGAGCGCCTGGCGCAGCGACTGCGTCGTGTCGGCCAACCGGGCGCTGACCGCAGCCACCTCGGTGAGACGGGTCTCGACCCGGCCGTGCTGCTCGGCCCGGTCGCGCTGGAGCGTCGCCACCAGCTCGGTGACGCGCGACAGCTCGGCTCGCACGTCGCCCATGTGCTGTTCGACCGTGGCGGACCGCAGCGCCATCTGGTCGGTGAGGGTGCCGCTGAGCTGGCCGACGCGCTGCTCGAAGGTGTGCTGGCGCGCCGCCAGGTCGCGCGAGCCCGCCTCGGCCTGGGCGCCGAGGCGGTCGCCCGCCACCTTGACCACCGTGTCGACCGCGGCGTCGACCGCGGCCCGCACGGTCGCCTGGTGCTCGGCCGCCCGCCGCTGCTCGTCGGCCCGGCGAGCCTCGCGCTCGGCGGGGCCGCCCGGACGCAGGCGTGCGGCCAGCAGCCAGGCGCCCGCGGCACCGGCCACCACGCTGAAGGCGAGGCCGGCGACCACGACGGCGATGACCAGGGCGGCGTCCATGGGGCGAACCCTAAGGACGGGGTGTGACACTTTCGGCCACGCGCCCGGTCGCCGGGCCGCTCGCCGACCCGCCCGAGGCCGCGGCTCGTCAGACGACCGTGTTGGCGATGGCCTGGGCGGCGCGGTCGACCGTGATCTGCTGCAGCAGCGTGTGGGTCTCGACCGTGCCGCCCTCGGGGGCCCGGGTCCACCGGCCGTCGGCGCCGAGCGTCCACGCCAGCACGTCGTCCTGCAGCTCGAGCGCGAGCACCTCGTCGAGCCTCGCCTGCAACGCGCTCTGGGTGATGGGCACGAGCGCCTCGACGCGACGGTCGAGGTTGCGGGGCATCATGTCGGCGGAGCCCATGAGGTGCAGGGCCTGCCCCTCGGCCAGCCCGTTCGCGAACCGGTAGACGCGCGAGTGCTCGAGGTAGCGCCCGACGAGCGACCGCACCCGGATGTTCTCGGACAGCCCCGGGACCCCCGGCGTCAGGCAGCAGATGCCACGCACGATGAGGTCGACCTCGACCCCCGCGCAGGACGCCCGGTAGAGCTCCTCGATCACGCCCTCGTCCACGAGGCTGTTCATCTTCATCGTGATCCGGCCGGCGCCCGGCGAGGCTGCTGCCGCGTCGATCTCACCCTGGATCAGGTCGTACAGCCCGTCGCGCATCAGCCGCGGTGCGACCAGCAGGCGCTGATAGTCGATGTTGCGCCCGTACCCCGTCAGCTCGTTGAAGAGCTGGGTGAGGTCGGCCCCGATGGCCGGGTCGCAGGTGAGCAGGCCCAGGTCCTCGTAGATGCGGGCGGTCTTCGAGTTGTAGTTGCCGGTGCCGAGGTGGCAGTAGCGGCGCAGGCCGTCGGCCTCCTCGCGGACGACCAGCGCCGCCTTGGCGTGCACCTTCAGCCCGATGAGCCCGTAGGTGACGTGGACCCCGACCTCCTCGAGCTGGCGGGCCCACTCGATGTTGGCGCTCTCGTCGAAGCGAGCCTTGAGCTCGACGATCACCGCGACCTGCTTGCCCCGCTCGGCCGCCCGGATGAGCGACCGGGCGATCGGGCTGTCGCCGGACGTGCGGTACAGCGTCATCTTGATGGCGAGCACGTGGCGGTCGGTCGACGCCTGCCGCACGAACTCCTCGACGGTCGTGCGGAAGCTCTCGTACGGGTGGTGGATGAGGATGTCGCCCCGGCGGATGGCGCCGAACACGTCGACGCGCTCACCGTCGGAGTCGGACAGGCGGGCCGGTGTGACCCGCTGGTACAGCGGGTCCTTCAGGTCGGGGCGGTCGAGCCCGTGGACCGCCCACAGGCCGCCGAGGTCGAGCGGGGCGGTGTGGACGTACACGTCGTCGTCGGCGACGTCGAGCTCGCGCTGCAGCAGCGCCCGGACCTCGTCGGACATGGCGGCGTCGATCTCGAGCCGCACGGCCCGGCCGAAGCGGCGGCGGCGCAGCTCGACCTCGACCATGGCGAGCAGGTCGTCCGCCTCTTCCTCCTCGAGCGTGAGGTCGGTGTTGCGCGTGACGCGGAACGGGAAGTGCTGCTCGATCTCCAAGCCCGGGAACAGCTTGTCGAGGTGGGCGGCGATGACCTGCTCGAGCGGCACGAAGCGCTCACCGTCGGGCAGGACCACGAACCGGGGCAGCAGGGACGGCACCTTCACCCGAGCGAACCGTCGGACGCCGGCCTCGGTGTCGCGCACGATCACGGCGAGGTTGAGCGACAGGTTCGAGATGTAGGGGAACGGGTGGCCCGGGTCGACGGCCAGAGGCGTGAGCACGGGGAAGATGCGTTCCTCGAACGTCTCGACCAGGAACTTCTCGTCGTCCTCGTCGAGGTCGGCCCACGAGGACAGCTTGATGCCCGCCTCGGCCAGGGCGGGGGCCACCATGTCGAGGAAGGCGGCCTGCATGCGGGGCAGCAACACGTCCAGGCGGTCGCGCACGTCGAGCAGCTGCTGGGCGGGCGTGCGGCCGTCGGGGCTGGCGCTGCCCACCCCTGCGGCCACCTGGTCCTTCAGGCCGGCGATGCGGACCTGGAAGAACTCGTCGAGGTTCTGGCCGAAGATGGCGAGGAACTTGGCGCGTTCGAGCAGGGGCACGCGCTCGTCCTCGGCGAGGGCGAGCACGCGTGCGTTGAAGTCGAGCCAGGACAGCTCGCGGTTGCGGTACCGAGGCGGCACCGCATCGTCCTCGGGCGCCAGGCCCGGGGACGGATCGGAGGTCGCCGGCGAGGGTGCGGGAAGGGCGGCCACGGCCGCGAGAGTACAGCCGCCCGGGGCGTCGCGGCTGCTCGGTGTCGTGAACCTTCGGTGACGCTCCGCGCCGGCCGCGGGACGATCAGCGGCCGGGCCGTGGCCCGGCCAGAGGCGCTACTCGTCCTCGGGGTAGCCCAGGTCCCACTCGAGGAGGAGGTGCTCGCGCTCGGCGTCTCGGACCACCCGCTCACGATTGCGGCGGAACTGCGGGTCGTGCGGGGGCAGCAGCACGAGACGCGCCATGACCCGCGACCGGAAGTCGTCGATGAGCTGACGGTCGCCGAAGTCGGACTGGATCTCCCAGTGGGGCGCGACCGGGCCCAGGTACACGACGCGGGCGTGCCCGCGGGGCGGTTCGACTTCGGTTGCGGCGTCGGACATGGCGGACGAGCCTACCCGGGGTCGGGCCCACTCCCGAGGTCGCAGTCGGTGCGGCGGGTGTGCTCAGCCGCCCTGACGCCCGATCTCGGCGGTGAACGTCTGTTCCTCGCCCTCGCGCTCGACCACGATCTCGATCGTGTCGCCCGGCTCGTGGCTGCGGACGATCTCCCCGAGCTGCTCGTTCGAGGTGATGTCCTCGCCATCGACGGAGAGGATGACGTCGCCCTGCTCGATGCCGGCCGCGTCGGCGCCGCTGTCGGGCACCACCTCGACCACGAACGCCCCGTCGTCGGCCTGGATGTCGAGCTGCTCGCGCACGGCGTCGTCGACCGTGTCGACCGGGATCGTGTTCACCCCGAGCCGCGGCGTGTCGGGCGTGATCGCGCCCTCGCCGTCCTGGATCCGGTCGAGGATCGGCTTGGCGGCGTCGATGGCGATGGCGAACCCGATGTTCTGGCTGTCCTCGATGATGGCGGTGTTCACGCCCACCACGGCGCCGCTCGAGTCGACGAGCGGCCCGCCAGAGTTGCCCGGGTTGATCGCTGCGTCCGTCTGGATCAGGTCGGACAGGCGACCATCGGGGCTGTCGATCGACCGGTTGACGGCCGACACGATGCCGGTCGTGACGCTGGGCTCGCCGCCGAGGTTGAGCGCGTTGCCGATGGCGATGACCGGCTCACCCACGAGGAGGGCCGCCGACTCCCCCAGCTCGGCGGGGTTGAGGTCGTCGACGCCCTCGACGTGGATGATGGCGATGTCGCTGGCCGGCTCGCTGCCGACCAGCACCGCGTCATGCTCGGCCCCGTCGAACATACGGACGGTGATGCCGTCGGACTGCGAGATGACGTGGGCGTTGGTCAGGACGAGACCGTCGGGCGACAGGACGATGCCGCTGCCGGCTCCGGAGAACACCCCGCCCTGGGCGGCGACGTTGGTCTCGATCGTCACGACCGACTCCTCGACCTGCTCGAGGATCGCCTGGATGTCCATGACCCCCTCGGGCGTCGACACCGGGGGCCGGGCCACGATGCGCTGGCCCTCGCCGCCGTCGTCGTCGACCAGGGCCGCGAAGCCGAGCGCGGCGAGCGCGCCGACGACGGCCGCGACGAGTGCCACCAGCCACAGGCCGCCTCGTCGCCGCCGCGGCGCGGTGGCGCTCTCGACCCCGTTGCCCGTGGACGACCCACCGGGCGGCGACGGCGCGGTGCCCGGCACCACGGGCGTCCCTCCGGGCGGCGACGACGCGGTGCCCGGGACCACGGGCGTCCCTCCGGGCGGCGACGGCGCGGGGCCCGGCACCACGGGCATCCCACCGGGAGGGGTCACGGCGACCGGCGGCCCGACGCGGGGGACGGCCGCCGTCGAGCCGGTCGGACCAGGCCACAGGGGCGGAGGCGGAGGGGGAGGCGGGGGCGGTGGTTGCCCGCCCGCCGCGGCCGTGCGGACCGTGTCGTCGTCGCCCTGCGGGTGCTCACGCGGTGCCTCGGCCGAGTTCACCGCCCCATGCATACCGGATGTCGCCCGCGACCGGACAGCGCGCCGTCCCCGCGGGGGTACGGGTGACCCGGGGTGGAGGAGGGGGGTATCCCCCATGTCGGGGAGCGCCCTCTCAGGCAACACTCAGGTCGGACGGGTATTCAACGGGTACGCAAGGTGCCCGGGCACCTCGACGGCGGACATGGACCGGCGGACATCGCCATGAGACCTGGAGGATCGATGGACACCGAATGGATGGCGAACGGGAACTGCGCCAGCGAGCCCCCGTCACGGTTCTTCCCCAGCGACGGCGTGGGAGTCGAGGTCGCCAGGCGCATCTGCGCGACCTGTCCCGTGAAGGACCAGTGCCTCGAGCACGCCCTGGCGAACCGCATCGACCACGGCGTGTGGGGCGGAGCTTCCGAGCGCGAGCGGCGCCGCATCCTGAAGCGGCGGCGGATCGCAGCCCTCAGCGGGGCGCGCGACTGAACACCGATCGCGGCAGGCACCCTGCGGGGTGGCCGCCGCACATGCCGATCAGGCCTTGTCGGTGGGAGGCGTCTCGTCGTCGTCGTCGGTGCTGGTGTGGCCTTCCTTGATGCCACGCTTGAACTCGCTCTGGGCCGCGCCCATCGAGCGAGCCAGCTTGGGCAGCTTGGCCCCGCCGAACAGGACGAGGATCACCAGCAGGACGATGAGAAGTTCCGGTGCTCCGAGGTTCACGCCGGTCACTGTATCTGCCGAGGGCTCCGGAACCCGAGCGGCACATGATCCGAGGATGAACCGTGTTGGAATGCGTTGTGAACATCAGCGCTGGTGACGACACGCGCGAGGTCGACGCGATCGCCGTCGCGGGCGGCGCCGACCTGCTCGACGTCCACTCCGATCGCCACCACAACCGGTCGGTGCTCACCCTGGTGGGCGAGGACGCGCCGCGCCGTGTGGCCCGGGCGGCGGTCGAGCGCCTGGACCTGCGCGCGCACTCGGGTGTCCACCCGCGCATCGGCGTCGTGGACGTCGTGCCTTTCGTCCCCCTGACCGGGGCGAGCCTGCCCGACGCCGTCGCGGCGCGCGACCGGTTCCTCGCCTGGATCGCCGACGAGCTCGACGTGCCCGGCTTCGCGTACGGGCCCGAGCGCTCGCTGCCCGACGTACGGCGCGGGGCGTTCCGCGACCTCTCTCCCGACGCCGGCCCACCGCGGCCGCATCCCACCGCGGGGGCGGTGGCCGTGGGGGCCCGCGACGTCCTCGTGGCGTGGAACGTGTGGCTCGCCGAGCCCGACCTGGCTCGCGCCAAGGACGCAGCGATGGCGGTGCGCGGGCCGCACCTGCGCGCCCTGGGCCTGGCCGTGGGCGAACGCGTGCAGGTGTCGATGAACCTCGTGGCCCCCGACGTCGTGGGTCCCGCCGAGGCATGGGACGCGGTGGCCGCCCACGTGCCGCTCGCAGGCGCGGAGCTGGTCGGGTTGGTCCCGGCCTCGGTGCTCGACCGCACCGACCGCGGACGATGGCCTCAGCTCGACCTCAGCGCCGAGCGCACCATCGAGGCCCGCCTGCGTGGGATGCCGACGCAACGGCGGGACTGACCTCGTTCCGGGCTCGCCGCCAGCGACCGGGAGGGGGAGGTCTGCGGCCTGACGTCGGGCGCCGACGCCAGCCGCGGGGTGACGTGCCTAGGCCGAGGCGCCGGCCGCCGCTTGGCGGGCCAGGGCGCGCTGGCGGCGGATGCGGCGACGCTCGCGCTCGCTCATCCCACCCCAGATTCCGAACTTCTCGCTGTGCACGAGGGCGTACTCGAGGCATTGCGCGCGGACGATGCAGCCGCGGCACACCTCTTTGGCTTCTCGGGTTGACGCTCCCCTCTCGGGGAAGAAGAGGTCGGGATCGACACCGAGGCAGTTGGCGTAGTCCTGCCAGGTGCGGTCGTCGGGATCTGTGGCCACGGGGAGTTTCATCTGGCCCCCTTCCCGGTGGTTTCGCCATTCGGACGTGCGGCCCGTGGTTTCCTGGGGCGGCGTCGAGGTGAGCCCTGGTTCGAACTTCGGGTTGATCCTCGGATTGATCCTCGGATTGATCCTCGACGCGAGCCTGCGGGATCCGCGGGCAATACCACACGTGTAATTACATTGGTGGGATTCTTCCCCGGATCGTGGCGCGGCGCAAGGGGACATCCGTGATTCACCCTCCCGACATCGAGGTCGTGCGCGGCGACATCACCACCATCGAGGTCGACGCGATCGTCAACGCGGCCAACTCGAGCCTCCTCGGCGGCGGCGGCGTCGACGGCGCGATCCATCGCGGCGGCAGGGCCCGAGCTGCTCGCCGAGTGCCGGGCGCTCGGCGGCTGCGGCGCGGGCGACGCCAAGGCGACGCGAGGCCACCGGTTGCCCGCCCGGTGGGTCATCCACACCGTCGGGCCCGTCTGGCGGGGAGGTCGCACCGGCGAGCCCGAGCTCCTGGCGTCGTGCTACGCCCGCTCGTTGGCGGTGGCCGACGAGCTGGGCGCCACCTCGGTCGCGTTCCCCGCCATCTCGACCGGGGTGTACGGCTACCCACGGGCGCCGGCGGCCTCGATCGCGATCGACACGATCCGATCGGCGCCGACCGAGGTCGCCCGCGTGCTCCTGGTCGCCTTCGATGCCGAGACGGCGGACCTGTACAACGAGCGCCTGGGTGAGCGCCGTGCGTGACAAGTTGATTGCAGTGAGGCCCTCAGGTCTCAGGGCGCCTGGCGCGAGGTGCGACGACACTGCATGATGACGGCGTGTCAGTGGCGGAGGGTGGCTCGGTCGGTTCCCCTGCGCCGTCGCCGTACATCGGCGCCGGCGTCATCGCCGCGGGCCTGGTCATCCTGGTCGTGGGCGTCGTCTACCTCAACCGCAGCGACGAGCCGCCCCGGCTGGCCATGCCCACGTCCGACGGCGTGACGCTGCCGACCGACTCCGACGGCCACACGGTCGACCTGCCCCCCAGCCAGCCCGCCGGCGTCGTGTCCTTCGGCCCCGACGGCTCGGTGCTACGGCCCGACCCCGTCCGAGCCCGGGTCATCGACCAGGAGACCGGCCTCGAGATCCTCATCACGCTCCCGCCCAACACCACGGTGGACGCCATCACCGGCGAGGTCATCCCCCGGCCACCCGGCACCAGTGGCCCCACCACCGTCACGACGGGCCCCACGACGACCCCGTCCTCGGGACCGGGCACGACCAGCACGCCGGGGACGACGGGCGGGCCGTCGTCGACCAACCCGCCCACCACCGAGCCACCCACCACCGAGCCACCCACCACCGAGCCACCGACGACCGAGCCACCCACGACCGAGCCACCCACCACCGAGCCACCCACCACCGAGCCACCGACGACCGAGCCACCCACCACCGAGCCGACGGTCGATCCCCTCGGGGGCTCGGGGACCTGAGCTGTCCGACGTCGGATCCGCACCCGCGGCTCGGGTCAGGCCGAGCGCCGACCGCCGCCGCTGCGCCGCATCTCGCGCTTCTGCTCGATGAAGTCGACCAGCACGTAGTCGCCGAGCGTCTCGGGTGAGGTGAAGAACGCCCGGCCCTTGTTCAACCGGGTCAGCTTCTCGACGAACGTGCGCAGGTGGCCGTTGGGGTCGAGCATGAAGGTGTTGATGCGGATGCCGTCGCGGGTGCAGCGCACGACCTCCCGCAGCGTGGCGTCGACGGTCTCGCGCACCGGGGGGTACGAGAAGAACGGCTCGGCCATGCCCGGCTCGAAGTGGGCGGTGGGCTCGCCGTCGGTGATCATGATGATCTGCTTGGTGCCCGGCTGGCGCGCCAGCAGGCGGCGGCTGATCTGGAACCCGTGCTGCATGTTGGTGCCGTAGACGAAGTCCCACGAGACCTCGGGCAGGTCCTGCGGGCGGATCTCGCGGGCGACCTCGCTGAAGCCCACCAGCCCCAGGTAGTCGCGCGGGAACTGGGTCGAGATGAGCGAGTGCAGCGCCATCGCCACCTTCTTGGCGGCGAGGAAGTTGTCGCGCATGGGCATCGACAGCGACAGGTCGAGCATCAGCACGGTCGAGGACCGCACGAGCTGCTCGGTGCGCTCGACCTCGAAGTCGTCGGGCTGCAGACGCACCGGCGTGCCGCCCCCGTTGCGGCTCACCGCGTTGCGGACCGTGCGCTCGATGTGCAGGTTGAACGGGTCGCCGTACTCGTACGGCTTGGTCTCGTAGCTGCGTTCGTGGCCGACGCCCGTGCGCTCGAGCTCGTGCCGGCCGAGCTTGTCGCGGGCCAGCTTCTCGAACAGGTCGTTCAGGGCGTTGCGGCCGATGCGGCGCAGGCCCTTGGGCGTGAGCTCGAGGCGGCCCTCGCGCTGGTCGATGAGGCCCGCGTCCTGCAGCATCCGGGTGAGGCGGCCCAGCTCGTCGAGGCTGCGGGCGGCATCGTCGCCCAGCAGCTCGCGGGCCCGGTCGATGTCGGCCTCGGCCAGCGCCCCGGGGTTCGCCGCGTTGCGCAGGAGCTGCTCGAGCCGGTCGAGGTCACCCAGCTCCTCGAGCGTGGACGCGGCCTGCGACAGGCCCATCGGGTCCTGACCCCGGAAGTCGTAGCCCTGGCCCCAGCCCATGTCGGGGAACATGCCCTGGAGCTGGCTGCCGAGCTGCTCGACCTGCCAGCGCAGGTCCATGTCCTCGAGCAGCTGGTCGGCGAGCGCGCTGATCTGGGCCCGCTGCTCGGGCGTCATCGAGGCGAGCATCGCCTGCATGGCCGCCATGCGGCGGGCCAGCACCTCGAGCAGCTCGTCGAGGGTCTCGGGGTTCTCGGGGAAGAAGTCGCCGTAGCGCTCCATGAACCCGTCGAAGTCGGGCTCCTCGCCGCGGGACCGCTGCTCGAGCATCTGGTTGAGCTCGGCCATCATGTCCTTCATGCGGGCCATGTCTTCCGGCGTCATCGACTCGACGGCGCCGGTCATGCGGTTCACGTAGCTGTCCAGCACCTGCTGGCGCAGCTTCTCGACCAGCTCCTCGAAGCGCTGCTGCGCCTGGGGCGAGGCGAAGTCGTAGTTCTGCAGCTCGCGCACCATCCCGGCCAGGTCGGGCGGGAGCATCTCGAGCTGCATGTTGCGCTCGTCGGCACTGCCCTGCGCCGTCTCGGCCCGACGGGGATCGCCGCTTCGCTGCGCGTCCCGGAGCTGGCGGTCGATCTCGTCGCGCTCGGACTGCACCACCTCGCGCAGCTCCTCGGCGATCTCGTCGTAGACGCCGCCGAGGTCGAAGCGGTCGAGGCGCTCCTCACGCTGCTGCCGGAGCCGATCGAGCAGGTCGCGCACGCCCTGGACGTCCTGGCCCTGCCGGTCGCGGAAGCCCTGCTGCAGCAGCCGACGCAAGGCCGCGTGCAGATCGCCGTGGTACAGCAGGTCGTCGGTGATCTGTTCGAGCACGGCGTCGGCGTCGAGGTCGAACCCGACCTGCGTGCCGTCCCACCGGCTGTAGCGGAACCGAGGCGTCGCCATCGGCGGCCACCGTATCGGTGGGCGGGAGCTCCCGCGCCGGCGCTGGGGGATCCCCGCCCGCCGATGGGGGATCCGCCGGGTCGTGCCGGGCGCCCGCCCGTCGGACGATGGCGTCGACCACCCAGGAGGACCCATGAGCCAGCACCAGCCCCCGACCAACCAGAGCAGTGGATGGATCGTCCAGACCTACATCTCGTTCGCGGTGTCGATGTCCGCCCTCGCCCTCGGCATCGCCTACATGCCGGGAGACCCGTGGAAGCGGGCCTTCCTGGCCGTCGCCGCCCTGTACGCGGTGACGTCGTCGATCAGCCTGAGCAAGACGGTGCGGGACCAGCACGAGGCGTCTCGCGTCGTCGCCCGCGTGGACGAGGCCCGCTTCGAGCGGCTGCTGAGCGAACACGACCCGTTCAAGGCGCCGGTCTGAGCCCCTGTCCGGATCTCCGGCCGCGGGACGTGGCGGGCACGCGCCGCGAACGCGGCCGGGATCCGGACGGAATGCGGACGGAATGCGGCGGAATGTCGGGGCCGGTGCCGTCGTTGGACGGGCCGTGCGCGTGGAGATCTGGTCCGATGTCGTCTGCCCGTGGTGCTACGTGGGCACCCGCCGGTTCGAGGAGGCCGTCGAACGCCTCGCCGAGGACGGCGGGGTCGACGACATCGAGGTCGTGCACCGGGCGTTCGAGCTCGACCCGACGGTGCCGGCCGAAGGCATGGACCTCACCGGGTACCTGGCCCGCAAGTTCGGCGGCGCCGACCGCCTCCACCAGGTGCGCGACCGGCTCGACCACGCCGGAGCCGACGTCGGCATCGAGTTCCGCTGGGACGGCAAGCGCCGCGTGAACACGTTCGACGCCCACCGGCTCACGGCGTGGGCGCTCGACGTGGCCGGCGCCCGCACGCAGCACGCGCTGCACCAGCGCCTGTTCCGGGCGTACTTCACCGACGGCGTCGACGTCGCCGACCACGGCGTGCTCGCCCGGCTGGCCGGACAGGTCGGCCTCGACGTGGACGCGGCGGCCGAGGTGCTGGCCACCGGCGGGTACGCCGAGACCGTGCGCGCCGAGGAGCGGCAGGCCGGCGAGCTCGACATCCACGCGGTGCCCACGTTCGTGATCGAGGGCCGCTGGGCGATCCCGGGCGCCCAGGACGTCGACACGTTCGCCGAGCTGCTCGAACGGGCGCGCGAGCGCCTCGCCCCGCTGACGGTCGCCGCCCCGTCCGCCGCGGCCGGCGATCCCGGTACAGCCGACGCCGACTGCGACGACGGCGCCTGCGAGGTCTGACCGACCCGCCTCGGGTCCGGTTGATCCGGTTGGCGAGGCAATCGGTTCCACCGATCCGAGGTCGAGGCAATGAGTCGCGCATGCGGAACCGATTGCCTCGCCCCCTCCGTCATGGAACTCATTGCCTCGGGGAGAACGCGGAACCCAGTGCCTCGGGCAAAGCGGGAGCACGGCAAAGCGGGAGCCCGGCAAAGCCGGAGAACGGCAACGCGGGGAGGACACGGTCGCACCCGGGTGGGCTGAGCGGCGGCCAGCGGGCATGCTCGGGCGGTGACCGACCCGCCGACCGCCGAGCCCAGGGCAGACGACGACGCCCCCGAAGACACGCCCGCCAAGGCGGACCGCACCCCGTGGTGGGGCACCGCCGCGGCCGCCACGCAGTGCGAGGGCGTGGCGCCACGGGCCGACTGGGCGGGATGGGAGGCCGAAGGCCGAGTCCCCCCGTCGCGGGACGGCAACGGGTTCCGCACCCGCTACGACGACGACCTCGCCCTGCTCGCCGAGCACGGCCTCCGCCACCACCGCCTCACCGCCGAGTGGGCCCGCCTCGAGCCGTGGCCCGGCCAGTGGGACGACGACGAGGTCGCCCACCTGCGCCGGGTGCTGACGGCCGCACGGGCGGCCGACGTCGACCCCTGGGTCTGCCTGCTCCATGGGTCGGCCCCCGGCTGGTTCACCGACGACCAGAGGGGCTGGCTCGACGACAAGGCCGTGCTCACCTGGGCCCGCCACGTCGACCGCGTCGCCGAGGCCATCGGGGACCTCGTGGCCGGGTGGGTCCCGATCCACGAGCCGGAGCTGGTCGCGCGGCTCGGCTACGGCGACGGCACGTTCCCTCCCGGCCGGCGGAAGGACGACGACCACCGCGACGCCCGCGCCGCCTTGCTGGCCGCCGAGGCCGAAGCCGCCCGCCTGCTCCGCAGCGGTCCGAGCCCGGTGGCGGTCGCCGGCGGGGGCGACGGCCATCACGAGAGCGAGGACCTCGTGGTGGTCAGCGCCCCGGTCGACGACCTCGAGCCGGCCCTCGAGCGCGCCGCCGACGAGGCACCCCACGCCGCGCTTGCTCGTGGTGACCGGCGACCCCACCGCAGCGGACGCCGCCCCCGGCGACCTTCGGGAGAACGGCGACGCGGACGGTCGGGCCGTGGGCGGGGCGGACGAGCGCCGGGCGACCCGACTGGCCCGGGCCGTCACCATGGTGCGGGAGGCCACCGCGGGCGGGGTGGCGATCGTCGGCGCCTTCCACCAGCCCGCGGTCGACGGCTACGAGTGGCATCGCGGCTTCGACGCCCGCCTCGGCCTGTTCGACCGCGACCGGAACCCCCGCCCGGCGGTCGCGGCCCTGCCCCCCTCCCCCGCCCCCTGACATCCGGCACGTGGTTACTGTGCGGCCGATGGACGCGGTGCTGGCGCGGAAGATGTGGCGGACGCTCGAGCCGTACCACGGGCTCGTCTACTTCACAGCGCACGCCACGCGGGCCTACGCCGCCCTCGGGATCAGGGGCCAGGCCGGCTACTTCGCCTCGCGTGCCGCCCCGATGGGCCCGGTGCCCGCCGGCGTGGTGGTCGCCACGTTCTACAACTTCAACCCCGAGATCGTGCGGGCCGCCATTCCCGCGGCCTGGTCGGCGGCGTCACCCGCCGACCTGGTCACGGCCCGGCTCGGCGCCATCGACCGCGCCCTGCGCGAGGTGCTGGGCGACGATGCCGTCGCCTCTCCCGAGGTGGTGGAGGCCGCCGCGCTCGCCCGCCGCGCCGCCGCGGGGTGCACGCCCGAGGGCCGACCGCTCTTCGCCGCCCACGCCGAGCTCGCGTGGCCCGACGAACCGCATCTGGTCTTGTGGCACACGGTCACGATCCTGCGCGAGTACCGGGGCGACGGGCACGTCGCCGCCCTGGTCACCGAGGGTCTCGACGGGTGCGAGGCACTGGTCACGCACGGAGCCGCCGGCGGGGGCATCCCGCCCGCGAGCATCCTGCAGGGCACCCGGGGATGGAGCGACGCGGCCTGGGCCGCGGCCGGCGACCGGCTGCGCGACCGGGGCCTGCTCGACGGCGGCGACGCGCTCACACCCGCCGGGGTGGTCGTGCGCGACCGCGTCGAGCAGGTGACCGACGAGCGGGCGATGGCACCGTGGCGCCACCTCGGCGAAGACGACGCCGACAGGTTGCGCACGCTGGTGCGCCCGTTCAGCAAGGCCGTCGCCGCCAGCGGCGCATTCCGCGCCGGGCCCGCCAGCTGAGCGCCGGAGCGGGGCCGGCCGCCGGATGGAGCCCGGGTGGCGGCGACCGACCCCCGTGACCGGTCAGGGCCGGCAGACGGCCGTGGCTCCCCCCTCGACCACCACGTCGACCGGCCCCGCGAGCGCCCGGACGGCCGAGCGGTCCGCGCTGGTGAACGGGCGGGGCCGCGCCGCCTCGTCGCCGTCGACCACGGTCACCTGCACCACCCCGTCGAACCGGATCTCGTCGCCGGCCTCGAGCGTGACCTCGTCCCCGGGCTCGATCGGCGTGCACGGGGCGGAAGCGGTCGGGGCCGCCAGGTCCAGCACGAGGATGCTCGTCGCCGTGAGCTCGATCTCGGGCGTGGCGTCGGCGGGCGCGGGGATGCGGCCGTCGGCGGCGTGGCGGGCCAGCCAGCCCGCCGTGATCTGCAGCCGCGGCTCGGCGGTGGCGATCACGTGGTCTGCGGGAGACCTCACCGATGGCGGTCGAGTGCGCCATCGCCTCGATGATCTGCTCGCTGTCCGCCCCGAACAGGTCGATGCCCGAACCGAACAGCGGGTCGGTGTCGGCCAGCCGGTCGAGGTTGCGCGGCACGCCCACGATCAGGAGGAGGCCGGCCACCACCCCCGCGACGGTGCGCCAGCGGGTGAGGCGCTCGACACCCGCCGCCACCGCCGGCAGGAACAGCGCCACCCCGACGTGCACGTAGCGGGAGGCGCCGTGGCTGTCGGCCGTCACCGAGGACTCGGCGCGCCCCAGGGCGGTCAGCCCCGCGAACACCAGCCAGGCCGCCAGGAGACCGAGGAGCAGCGCGGCGGCGTGCCACTCCCCCGTCCGCCGCCCCGCCTGCACCGCGGCCACGATGCCCACGGCGGCCACCGCGACGAGGACGGCGCCCGCCACCCCGCCCGCGGTCAGCGCGGAGAAGACCGCACCGAACATGCGGGCCACGAAGCGCAGCGTGTTCCCGGTCAGCCGCATGGGGTCGCCCTCCCCGGCCCCGTACCGGAGGTACCAGGCGCCGTACACGATCCCGAGCGGCACGGCGTAGAAGGCCGCCACCCGGACGCCGCGGCGGATGAGGACCGCCACCCCCACCCCCACGAGCAGGGCGACGAAGACCGACGACGTCATCAGCCCGACCACGCCGACCAGCAGGCCGACCAGGTCCCGGCGGTGGGCGGGACCGGCGTGGTCGGCGATGAGCAGCAGGGCCAGGCCGGCGAGCAGCGAGCCGGTCATCGAGATCTGGAACCCGAAGGTGATGTTGTCCCGACCGGCGCCGAGGAAGACGAACACGAGCGCGGCCCCGGTCGCCAACCACCCCCGCACGCCGACTCGCAGCATGACGATGCGCAGCAGCGCGGCCGAGGCCAGGTGCGCGGCGACCACCGGCACCTGGTACGGCAGGTACGTGTCGAGCCCCCACAGCCGGAAGTTGAGGCGGTAGTCGAGGACGACGAGCGTGATCCAGTGCCCGTTGTGGGCGTCGAGGTAGCCGGGATCGGTCAGCCCGTCGCGCTGCAGCACCAGCCACTCGTCGAGGAAGAACCAGTGGTCGCGCCCGAACCACAGCAGCAGCGGTGCGGCCACCACCAGGCCGGCGACGAACACGCGGCGAGGCCAGGGGCCATCGCCGGTGCGCAGGTCCGCCGCCGGCGGGTGCGTGGCGGTGGCCGTCACCACGTCCTCACCGCGTGAGCGAGCGCTCGGGCTCGGCCACGTCGTCGGTGTCGGGTGGCTCGTAGTCCTTGGAGAACACCCGCCGGTGGCAGTGCAGCATGTCGACGATCGTCCGGTAGATGTTGTGCGGCGACGTCGAGTTCCCCGTGCCGAACTCGCGGGGGAACGTCTGGATGCCCATCTCGCCCACCCGGTAGCCCTTGAGCATCGTCTTGATGGCGATCTCGGCCCCGATGAACGGGCTGGTGGCCTCGAGCGGCAGCTCGTCGACGACCTCCTTGCGGATGAGGCGGAGGCCGGTGCTGACGTCGCGGTACCGCGTGTAGAAGAGCCGCCGCAGCACCATGTTGTAGACCCGCGAGATCACGATGCGCAGGCCCGAGTACCGGCGGACGTAGCGGAACGTGATGATCAGGTCGTAGCGGTGGCGCAGGCGCCAGAGCTTGCGGAGGTCGCGCAGGTCGTACTCGTCGTCGCCGTCGGTGAAGCAGATCCACTCGTGCCGGCTCTCGGCCAGACCCGCTGCGCACGGCGGCGCCGTAGCCCCGGTTCCGTGGGTGGTGCACGACCCGCACCTGGTCGTGCTCGTGGGCGAGCTCGTCGGCGATCACCCCCGAGGCGTCGGGGCTGCCGTCGTCGACGATGATCACCTCGAAGACGTCGGTGAGCTCGCCGCACACCCGCAGGGCCTTCTCGGTGACGCGGCGCACCGTCGCCTCGTCGTTGTAGACGGGGAAGAACACGGTGAGGCTCTCGGAGCGGGGGTGCACGTCGGCCACGTCAGAACCTCAGCCGCCGGTACACGGGCCACGGGAGCAGCCGCAGCACCCGCACGATCGCACCCCAGTAGCGCGGCTCGTAGCGGACGCGGACCGGCTCGCCCAGACCCGCGACCACCCGGCGGGCGACGCGGGCCGGGCTGGCGACGGGGAACATCAGCTGCATCCCCCGCGTCATGGCCGTGTCCACGTAGCCCAGCGCGTACACCTGCACGTGCACCGGCGTCCCGGCGAACCGGTGCTGCAGCGCCCGGCCGAAGTACTCGAGCCCGGCCTTCGCCGCCCCGTACACCACGTTGCGGCCCCGCGGCGTGGCGGCCGCGATCGACGAGAACAGCACGAGGGTGCCCCCACCCTGCGCCTCGAGCTGCGACACGAACCGCCCGGCGACCTTGACCACCCCGAGCAGGTTCGTCGTGACGAGGAGGGTCGCCGACGACCAGGGGGCCGACCCGTCGTCGTCGTCGGCGATGGCCCCCGCGGGGACGAGCACGGCGTCGACGGTGGGCAGGGTGTCGAGGCAGCGCTTGACGTACAGCTCGAGCTCGTCGTCGGGGCCGTTGAGGTCGACGACGATCGGCGTGGCGGTGATCCCGTGGCGCAGCGCGAGGTCGGCGGCGACGGCGGCGACGTCCTCGTGGTCACGGGCGCTGACCACCAGGTCGTAGCCGCGGGCGGCCAGCTCGTCGGCCAGCGAGCGCCCGACGCCGGAGCTGGCGCCGACGACGACGGCGCGGGGACGGTCAGACATCGATCCTCCGCCGGAGCATCGAGTCGAACCGCCGGTGCGGGTCGAACTCGTGGAGGCGGCGACGGAACTCGTCGTACCCCGGGTACACCGCCCGCACGGTGTCGGCACCGAGCCGGCTGTCCTTCGACAGGTTCACGACGCACCCGTGCTCGACCGCCAGGTCGTCGAGCCGCGAGAACAGGCGGCGGGTCGCGTCGCCCTCGGGGGCGTCGAGGGCCAGGCAGATGCCGTCCTGGCGGAACCACAGCAGGTGCGGCTCGCCGGCGAACAGCTTGAGCGACCCCAGCGTGACCGGGACGTCGGCCGTGCGGACGGCGCGGGCGATCTCGGGCACGACGTCGGCCCACGCCTCGGCGGGGACGACGAGCTGGTACTCGCGGAACCCCTGCCGGCCGAAGAGCCGGTAGTAGACCTCGCTGCCGTTGATCGGGAAGGCCGCGTCCTCGATCGAGCGGACGTCGCCCGGCCGCAGGCGCTCGCGGGTGCGGTAGCCGAGGTTCACGGCCGCCACGACCGGGCGGACGCCCGCCGGGCGCCCGCGACCCCGCCGGCCCGGCTCGAGGCGCCGGTAGGCGGTGCGGCTGCGCCGCTCGTCGGCGACGAACGACTCGGCGAACACCATCCCCCGACCGAACCCCCGCCCCCGGCGGTTGAGGTCGTTCCACGAGTAGAGGGCCTCGCCGGTGTCGCGGCGGTCGGTCATCACCTGGACCGCCTCGACGAGGTCGCCGACCGGCACGACCGTCCGCCGCACCGCCCGCCCCGGCAGCGCCGGGAGCTGGAGCGTCAGCGAGGCGATGTAGCCCGTCAGCCCCATGCCACCCAGGGTCAGCTCGAACAGGTCGGGGTTCTGGGCGGGGCCGCACGTCAGCTCGCCGTGGTCGGGGTGGAGCAGCGTCAGGCCGACCACGTGGTCGGAGAAGAGACCGACGTCGTGCTGCGACTTGCCGTGCACGTTGAAGCCGGCGCATCCGCCCACCGTGATCGAGGGATGCCCCGGGAGGACGGGAACGTGCAGGCCCCGGGCCACGGCGAAGCGCAGCAACGCCCCCACGGTCAGCCCCGGCTCGACGGTCACCCGGCCACGCTCGGGGTCGTGGGCGAGGATGCGGTCGAAGTACCGCGTCGAGACGGCGGTGGCGCCCGTGGCGGCGGACGCCAGGGCGTAGCTGAGCCCGGCACCCCGGATCGTGTGGGGCCCGGGCTCGGCCAGCCGCTCCCGCAGCCCGCGGTAGCGGTCGGGCGTCGCCACCTCGGCCGTGCACGCCTCGGTGCCGTCGAAGCTGACGAGATCGACGGCCGCCGTCATCGCGCCCCTGCGAACATGCGCGGAGAGGTCACGTTGTCGACGCGTGCGGCTCGCGTGTTGCCTGTCGGCCCGCTGTGGAGCTGGTGGTCGATCGCCAAATCCCCACGCGTAGGCCGCGACGATCGCCCTATCCGCAGGGCCTCTGAACCCGACCGGCGCCTCACCGGCCGGCGCCGGGTCCGGCGTCGGACTTCTCGGCGACGACGAGGAACTGCTTGCCGATGACCCGCCAGGCGGGCCGCACCTTGAGGTAGCCACGGATGAGCCAGGGGGCGGGCGCCGGCTTGCCCGCCAGCGTGAACGGCAGGAAGCGGTCGATCACCTCGACGGGCCGCAGGCCGGCGATCTCGAGCGCCTCGGCGAGCGAGCGCGCGGTCAGGGGGACGATGTGGTCGAAGAAGTCCCAGTAGGCCCCGCCCGCGTAGCGGATGTCGGGCCCGAGGCACACGATGCGGCCGCCGGGACGGAGGCAGCGGGCGGCCTCGTCGAGGGCGGACATGATGGCGTCGCGGCTGGGCATGTGCTCGAGGAAGTTGCTGGAGAACACGAGGTCGAGCGACGCGTCCGCGACAGGCCACGGGTCGGCCGCGGACTGGGCCAGCAGCTCGACGCCGGGGTCGAGGTGGCGGCCCGCGTCGGGGTTCAGGTCGAGGCCGTAGCGGACCGGCACGTCGATCTGGTTCACGAAGGCACCCCAGCCGCACCCGAGGTCGAGCACCGCGTGGGCCCCCTCGACGTAGCGCCCGAACCAGGCGTCGACGAGCACCCGCCAGACGGCCTGGCGAGCGGTGTGCTCCTGCTCGAACCGGAGGCGGTACTGCTCGGGCAGACGTGCCTCGATCATGCCCATGACCAGCGCCCTCCTTCCCCCAGATGCACCGGGGCGACTGTAGCCGGGGCCCGCCGGAGCAGCCGCAAGCTGGTGCCGCGTCAGCTGTGGCGAACGCCCCATCCGCTCGGCCTCTACGTGGGTCGGGCGGCGAGCAACTACCGTCGCGGACCGGCCGCCGGTCTGGGGTGGCGAGCGAGGTGTCCAGCACGGTGACCACGTGACGACCAACACGACGATGCCCATCGAGGCCGAGGACGACCGCACCCCGGACCCCGACGCCGACGTGCCGGGCCCGTCCGTTCCCGAGGGCTCCGAGGCCGCGGTCGACGAGCTCGCGGAGGCCGACCGGCGGGCCCTGCGGTGGTCGTGGACCGCGGGCGCCGCCCCGATCGTCGCCGTGTTCACCTGGCTCCTCATGGCCGGGGCGTGGGCTCCGCTGCAGCGCCAGTTCTTCGACGACTTCTACGACCACCAGGCGCGGGCGCTCCTCGACGGCCGCTGGAACGTCCCCACCGGCTCGGTCGGCTTCGAGGGCTTCGTCATGGACGGGCGCACCTACATCTACTTCGGGCCCTTCCCGGCGCTGTTGCGCATGCCGATCCTCCTCGTCACCGACCGCTTCGACGGCCGGCTCACGACGATCTCGATGGTGCTCGCCATGGTGGTGCTGGCCGTGGCCGCCCACCGGCTCAACCTGGCCGTGCGCCATCTCGTCCGGGGCGTCGCCCCGGTGGGGCGCGTCGAGCGCATCGCCACCGCCGGGATGGCGGTCGCCGTCCTCGGAGGCGTGCCGCTGTGGCTGGCGTCGATGGCCGCCGTGTTCCACGAGGCCATCCTGTGGGGCCTCGCGCTCACGGTCGCCGCGCTGGCCTCGGTGCTCGGGTGGCTCCGGCGCCCGACGGCCCGCGGCCTGGCCGCCGCCACGTTCCTGACGACGGCGGCCGCCACGAGCCGGCAGCCGCTGGGGCTCGGCCTGCTGATGGGGTTGGGGTTCGTCGGCGTCGTCATCGCCGCGAGCCGCCTCGCCTCCCGGCGCTCGGGGCGACCGCCCACCGTGCTGCCCCGGGCCCGCCTCGGCGGGGTCGTCGTCATCTTCGTGGTCGCCGCCCTCGCCGTCGCGATCCCCAACATCCAGAAGTTCGGCAACCCCGTGAGCCCGCCCATCGACTCACACCTGGCGACCGGGCTGCCCGACCGCCAGCGGTTCCTCGAGGCCAACGACGGGTCGTACTTCGGCACGAACTTCGTCCCCACGACCCTGCTGCAGTACACCCGCCCCGACGCGCTCGACCTGCGCGGCGACTTCCCCTGGGTCGACTTCCCGGCCGAGGGTCCCACGGTCGTCGGCGACGCCGTGTTCGACCGCGTCGAGTGGGCGTCGAGCGTGCCGGTCACGATGCCCGTCCTCGTGCTGCTCGCCATCCCGGGCGTGGTCTGGCTCGTCGCCGGCATCCGGCGGCGCGACGACCGGGTGGGCCTGCTCGCCCTGTGGGGCGGCACCTGGGCCGCGGCCGCCGGCGCGCTCACGATCGGTTACATCGGCCACCGCTACATCGGTGACATGGCGCCGATCGTCATCGTCCCCGCGTTCTGCGGCCTCCACGTCCTCGCCGGCCGGGCGGCGGGGTGGCGCCCGGGCGTGCGGCGGGGGGTCGGCGCCGGCCTGGCCGTCCTCGTGCTGGCGGCGGTGTGGATCAACGTGGGCCTCGGCATCCAGTACCAGCGCGAGCGCGGCTTCAACGTCCCCGAGGAGTGGCGCACCGAGCTGGCCGCCTGGCGGGCCGACCTCCCGGGCACCCGCCGGACCGTGGTCGAGATCTCGCCGACCGACCGCCGCCTCCCCCGCGGGGCGTCCGACGGCACGCTGGCTGTCGTCGGCGACTGCCTCGGCCTGTACCAGCGGGTGGGCGAGACCTGGTACGGCGTCGACCGCGGCCCCGGGGTGGGCGTGTACGACATCCGGGTCGACCTCGACGCCCTCGAGGACCTGGCCCCGGGCGAGCGGGCGCCGCTCGTGACCTTCGGCGACGGCCCCGACGCGTCCGTCGTCGGTCTCGTCCGCCTCCCCGACGGGCGGGTGCGCGCCGACCTCGACACCCCGACGACCGACGGGTGGCGGGCGGGGTGGCCCCGCGACCTCGACGGTGACGTGACGGTGCGGGTCGTGACCGATCCCCGCACGAGGGACAGCTTCCTGCGGGTCGGGCGCGACCACCTGAACCTCTCCCCGTCGAACGACCCCACCGCGGTTCCCACCGTCGGCCGGCTCCCGGCCGGGCTGAGCGTGCCCGGCGTCGTGGACCGCTACCCGGGCGAGGTGACGGCGCTGCCGTTCGACGACTCGCTCTGCCGCGACGCCACCGGCGTCGGCTGAGGCGCACAGCGCCTCGACCGGCGCACCGCGGGGGCTACGAGCGCGAGCGGTAGGTGGCCCGCCCGTCGACGCCGTCCTTGTTGAGGCGCTTCGACAGGTGCAGGCCCTCGAGCACGAGCTCGACGGCGCTGGCCACGACCGCGGGGCTCTCGTCGCCGCCGGCCAGCGCGGCGACCGGACCGCGCAGCGCGGGCACGTCCTCGACCAGGCGGGCGAGGTCGGTGGACGACACGTCCTCGCCCGTGTGCACGATGCGCCCCTCGTCGAAGGCGACCACGATGTCGCGCAGGCCGCCGGGGTCGACCGCCGACTTGAAGACGCTCAGCGTGGCGGCCCGCACGAGGTGCTCGGCGATCTGCTCGTCGCGGCCGTCGTCGAGCGCCTCGATCTCGACCTTGCCCATGGTCGACGCGGCGAGCGCGTCGAGGTCGCTGACGCGCGGGCTGACGTCGCGCTCGCCGTGGTGCAGCGCCCGGCGGATGGCGTTGGCCACCAGCACCTCGTTGTTCGACACCGTGAGGCGGACCGACACCCCGGAGCGCTGGTTGATGTGGGCGCTCTCGCGAGCCAGGTGGCTGAGCGTGGCGACGATCTCGGTCATGTAGGCCGGCACCGTCACGCGCACGCCCTCGACGGCGAAGGGCCGCGACTCCTGCTCGGCGATGGCCACCTCGGTCTCGATGTCGAGCGGGTAGTGGGTGCGGATCTGGCTGCCGAAGCGGTCCTTCAGCGGCGTGATGATGCGGCCGCGGTTGGTGTAGTCCTCGGGGTTGGCCGAGGCGACCAGCAGCACGTCGAGCGGCAGGCGCAGCTTGTAGCCCCGGACCTGGACGTCGCGCTCCTCGAGCACGTTGAGCAGCCCGACCTGGATGCGCTCGGCGAGGTCGGGCAGCTCGTTGATGGCGAAGATGCCCCGGTTGGTGCGGGGCACGAGGCCGTAGTGGATGGTCAGCTCGTCGGACAGGTAGCGGCCCTCGGCCACCTTGATGGGGTCGACCTCGCCGATGAGGTCGGCGATCGACGTGTCGGGCGTGGCGAGCTTCTCGCCGAACCGCAGGTCACGGTGCACCCAGGCGATCGGCGTGTCCTCGCCCTCGGCCGCCACGAGGTCGCGGGCGTAGCGCGACACGGGGGCGTACGGGTCGTCGTTGATCTCGCTGCCGGCCACGATGGGCATCCACTCGTCGAGCAGGCCCACGAGCGACCGGATCATGCGGGTCTTCGCCTGGCCCCGCTCGCCCAGGAAGATGACGTCGTGCCCGGCCAGCACGGCGTTCTCGAGCTGGGGCAGCACGGTGTCCTCGTAGCCGAGGACCGAGGGGATGAGCTGCTCGCCGGCCGCGATGCTCGCCACGGCGTTGCGGCGGATCTCGTCCTTGACCGGGACCGAGGTCCACCCGGAGGCCCGGAGCTCGCCGAGGGTCGCGGGGCGCGGTGATTCCGACATGGAGGCCAAGCTATCGAAGGACCTGCGGATCGCGAGACGCGGGTCACGTGCCGTGGCAGTGCGCCTCACCCGCGCCCGGGCGCGCGGGGGATCCGCTCGGCCAGGGCCACCGCCGTGTCCCGGTCGAGGCCCGACTCGAGCCGGTACGTGATGTCGCCGTCGGCCCACAGGAGCGTGTTGCCGGCCAGGCGCACCGTGTGGGGCGCATCCCCGTCCTGCGCCTCGTCCGTGCGCACCACGTGCAGCGCCCCCGCGATCCAGTAGCCCGGACGACCGCCGACAGCCGTCGCCTCGACGACGGTCCCGGCGCTCCCCACCTTGGTGAGCAGCGGGTCGGAGATGGCCTCGGGGAGGGCCGTGACCACGAGGCCCGCGGCTTCCGGACCCGTGCCGACGGGCGGCAGCGTCGTCCGTGGCCCGCCAGACGACGGTCACCGCACCGGTCGGGGCACCGACGAACGCGGCGGCGGGCGGGCCCAGGCCGTCGGGCACGAGAGGCCCCGGCGCCCGCGCGATCGCGGCGTCCACGGCGACCGGCTCGCCCAGGTCGTAGGGGCCCGACACGTCGGGGACCGGGTCGTCGGTCGTGACGATGCGGACGGACCCGACGCCGAGCCACCGCGCCAGGGCGGCACGCGAGCCGGGCACGGCCACGACGACCAGCGCCGCCACGACGAGCGCCGCCGACGGCGAGGACCACGGGGCGGCGCCGGCGGCCGGGTGCCGTTCCCGCCCCCGCTGTCGGGGTCGTCGCCGCGATCCGACGCACGGCCGCCGACACCGGATCCGTCCCCACGGGACCGGTGGCGTCGAGGCCCTCGCCGAGCGCCCGCAGCGCCACGATCAGGTCGCCGTGCGGCTCAGCCACCCCGCTCCTCCCGGCGCAGCCGATCCATGTCGGCCCGCAGTCGAGCGAGGCCACGGGACGCGCGCGACTTCACGGTGCCGCGGGGGACCCCGAGCGCCTGCGCGGTCTCCTCCTCGCTCAGCCCGACGACGTAGCGGGAGGTCACGCACGTCGCGCTCGCGCCCGGGCAGGCTCGCCAGCGCCGCACGGAGCGTCTGCTGGGTGGCGGCGGCGAGGACCGCGGACTCGGGCGACGCGCCCGCCACCGCCACGGCGCGGTCGGTGGCGAAGCGCAGCTCGTAACCGGCCCGCCTCCCGGCGGCGCGGCGCCGGTTCCGGGCCTCGTTGGCGACGATGCGCAGGAGCCACGGGCGGAACGGCGACGACGGGCGGAACGAGTCGAGACCGCCCCACGCCTTGACGAAGGCGTCCTGCGCGACCTCGTCGGCGTCACCGGTGCCGCTCACGACCGCGGCCAGGCGGCGGGCCGCAGCCTCGTGGGCGCGGAGCAGCACGGCGTACGCGTCCACGTCACCCTCCTTGGCCCGGCGCACGAGCTCCTCCTCGTCGGGTGTCGACCCCACCGCCGACGATGCTGTCAACCCACAGGCGCCGGTGCATCCCGACCGGATCGCCGCATCGTGGCGGCCACGACCACGGCGGCGAGGACCGCGGCGGCCGCGGCGGCGACCACGCCGTTCCACCCACCGGGTCGGCCCCGCGCGGTGCCCCCGGTCGTGGCAGCCGGCGACGCGGCCGGCTCCGCCGTCGGCGCCGGCACGACGAGCTGGGACTCGATGCCGAGCGCCTCCAGATCGGCGGCCAGGCGCTCGGGCGCCCGGAACCACCCGCCGCGCGTCAGGGACGATGCGAAGAACCGCTGGCCGGCGGAGGTGTGCACGAGGGCGCCGCCGGCCGCGTGCGGGTAGAGCATCTGCACGACGACCGGGGCGTAGTCGGGGTTCTGCGGCACCGCGTTGTACATCCTCCATTCCACCCGGAGTGGCGGACCGAGGTGTTCGGTGGGCGGCTCGGGCAGCGAGGGCGAGACCGTCGCCGGTCACCTCCCACACGCCGAGGTCATCGGCGAGGTCCATCACCAGGTCGGCATCGCCCCCGTCGACGGCCGAGACCTCCACCGGGACCCCGCCGGGCACGCCGATCGCCACGTCCGTCGGGCCCTTGGCCGCCGCCGGCCCCGCGCAGAGCACCGACACCGTCCCCGCCACGACGACCCCGCCCGCCGTGCGCACCACCGCTCGCATGACCATCGCTGCACCCCTCCTCTCGTCCGCGTCGCCGCGTCGACACCTCGGTCACCGGTCCTACACCGCTCGGCCGGCCGAGGTTCCGGGGACCCGCGTGGAGACGCGGGCTGGGTACCCTGCGGGCCGTGACCGCGCCCAGCGTGACGCGATCCGCACTCCCCACCGGCCTCACCGCGGCCGACGTCGCCGCCCGCATCGCGGACGGGCGGGTCAACCGCGCTCCCGGCGGCACCAGCCGATCCCTGTGGGAGATCGTCCGCGCCAACGTCCTCACGCGCTTCAACGCCATCCTGGGCACGCTGCTGCTCGTCATCCTGACCGTCGGACCGATCCAGGACGCGCTGTTCGGCGTCGTGCTCGTGACCAACGCCGGCATCGGCATCTACCAGGAGTGGCGCGCCAAACAGGCGCTCGACAGGCTCTCGCTGCTGACCGCGCCGCACGTCGACGGTCGTGCGGGACGGCGAGCGGCAGGACATCGAGGTGACCGACGTCGTCGCCGACGACACGATCGACCTGACCCAGGGGACGCAGATCGTCGCCGACGGGACCGTGCTGGCGGCCGACGCCCTCGAGGTCGACGAGTCGCTGCTGTCAGGTGAGTCGGTGCCCCTGGCCAAGGGCCCGGGCGACCAGGTGCTGTCGGGCAGCTTCGTCACGGCCGGCCAGGGCTGGTACCGGGCCGAGAAGGTCGGGGCCGAGAGCTACGCCAACCAGCTCACGTCCGAGGCCCGCAGGTTCTCGCTCGTGCGCTCGGAGCTGCGCCACGGCACCGACCAGATCCTGCGGCTGGTCACGTGGCTGATCGTGCCCACCGCGGCGTTGCTGATCTACAGCCAGGTGCGCTCGAACGAGTCGGTGCCCAACGCCATCCGCGGCACGGTCGCCGGGATCGGCGCCATGATCCCCGAGGGCCTCGTCCTGCTCACGAGCCTGGCGTTCACGGCCGGGGTGCTGCGGCTCGGGCGGCGTCACGTGCTGGTGCAGGAGCTGGCGGCCATCGAGGGACTCGCCCGCGTCGACGTCGTGTGCACCGACAAGACCGGCACCCTCACCGAGCTCGACCTCGAGGTCGCCGAGGTGGTGCCGCTGGGCGGGGCCGACGACGACACGGTGCGGGCCGTGCTCGGCGCCATGGCGGCCGCCGACCCCGAGCCCAACGCCAGCGGCCGGGCGCTGGCCGCGGCGTTCGACCCGCCCGGGTGGAGCCCCACCTGGCGGGCGGCGTTCTCTTCGGCCCGCCGCTGGTCGGGCGCCGGGTTCGCCGGCGAGGGCGACTGGATCATCGGCGCGCCCAACGTGCTGCTCGAGGCCGCCGGCTCGGACGCCGACGGCGGCGGGCCCGAGGTGCGCCGGGCGGCCGACCTGGTCGACGTCCAGTCCCGGAAGGGGCGGCGTGTCCTCCTCGTGGCCCGCACCGACGGGCAGCCGCCCGCCGACGCCCCACCGGTGGGCGAGCCCGCGGCCCTCGTGGCCATCGAGGAGCGGGTGCGGCCGAACGCCCGGTCGACGCTCGACTACTTCGCCACCCAGGGCGTGACGGTGAAGGTGATGTCGGGCGACGATCCGCGCACGGTCGGTGCGGTGGCCCAGCGGGTCGGGCTGCCCTCCTCGGACGAGCCGTTCGATGCCCGACACCTGCCCGACGACCCCGACGAGCTGGGCGACGTCGTCGAGGCGACCGGGGTGTTCGGACGGGTGGGACCGCAGCAGAAGCAGGCCATGGTGCGGGCCCTCCAGGCCCGCGGGCACACGGTGTCGATGACCGGGGACGGGGTCAACGACGTGCTGGCTCTGAAGGAGGCCGACCTCGGCGTGGCCATGGGCTCGGGCGCCGCGGTCAGCCGGTCGGTCGCGCCGGTCGTGCTGCTCGACTCGGACTTCGGCAGCCTGCCACCCGTCCTGTCCGAGGGCCGCCGCGTCATCGCCAACGTCGAGCGCGTCGCCAACCTGTTCGTGACGAAGACCGTCTACGCCACGCTTCTGGCCCTGTCGGTCGGCGTGCTGCACGTGCCGTTCCCGTTCCTGCCGCGGCACCTCACGATCGTCTCGAGCCTCACCATCGGCATCCCCGCGTTCTTCATCGCCCTCGCGCCCAACGACCGGCGGGCGGTGCCGGGCTTCGTCGAGCGGGTGCTGCGCTTCGCGGTGCCGGCGGGGACCCTGGCCGCCATCGCCACGATGACGTCCTACGGGGTGGCGCGGGCCGAGGACGTGTCGCAGATCGAGGCGCGGACGACCGCCACGATCACGCTGTTCATCGTGGCGATGTGGGTGCTGGCCATCCTCGCCCGGCCGTTCACCTGGTGGCGCTACGAGCTGGTGGGGGCCATGGTCGGCCTGTTCGTGCTGGCGCTGCTCGTTCCCTGGTCACGTCACTTCTTCGCGCTGAACATGGCACCACCGGAAGTCACCGCGGTGGCGATCGGCATCGCCGCGGCCGCTGCCGGCCTGCTGGAGCTGGGCTGGCGGGCCTCGGGCTGGCTGCGCCCCGTCCCCGACCCCGCCTGACCAGGAGGGACCCCCGGATCGAGGGGCCACCGGCAGGCGGTACCCTGCCCGGCACGATGGAACCGGCGCCGGGGGCCTCACGTGATCAGCGCGTCCGCGAGCTGGCCGAGGGGTGGCGGGCCGCGGCCGCCGACGACCACCTGCGCCGGTCGTACACCGAGCACGACTTCGACGACGCGGGCTGGCACCCCGTCACGGTCCCGGGCCACTGGCGCTCGACCGCCGCCTTCGCCACGAGCGACGGGCCGCTGCTCTACCGGTGCCGCTTCGACGCCGCCGCGCCCGACCCCGGGCGCCGGTCCTGGCTGACCTTCGACGGGCTCTTCTACCAGGGCGATGCGTGGCTCGACGGCGGCTACCTGGGCGACACCGAGGGCTACTTCCTCCCGCACAGCTTCGAGGTGACCGGGGCCCTGCGCGACCGGTCCGAGCACGCCCTCGCCGTCGAGGTCACCTGCACACCGCAGCACGGCTCGGCCGCCAAGCGGAACATCACGGGCATCTTCCAGCACTGGGACGCCGTCGACCCGACGTGGAACCCGGGCGGGCTGTGGCGGCCCGTCCGGCTGACGGAGACGGGGCCCGTCCGCATCGCCAGCCTGCGGGTCATCTGCGCCGAGGCGACCCCCGAGCGAGCCGTCCTCGCCGTGCGGGCGCTGCTCGACAGCGACGCCTCGCGGCGGGTGCGGCTGCGGACCGAGGTGGGGGTCGTCGACCACGAGGTCACCCAGCCGCTGGCCGCCGGCGTCAACGAGGTCAACTGGTCGGTGACGATCGACCGGCCGGCGCTGTGGTGGCCGCGTGCGCTGGGCGACGCCGTCCTCCACGACGTGCGGGTGGCCGTCGTGCTGACCGGGAACGGCGAGGGCGGCGACGACCGCGACGCCGTGGTCGCCGAGGGGCCTGGCGCCAGACCCGACGAGCCGGGTGCCGTCAGCGACGAGCGCCGGCTGCGCACCGGCCTGCGCTCCGTCCGCCTGCGGCACTGGGTCGCGTCGGTGAACGGCGAGCGGCTGTTCCTCAAGGGCACCAACCTGGCCCCCACCCGCATCGCCCTGGGCGAGGCCACCCCCGACGAGCTGCGACGCGACGTCGACCTCGCGGCCGACGCCGGGCTCGACCTCGTCCGCATCCACGCCCACGTGACCCGCGACGAGGTCTACGACCGGGCCGACGAGCGCGGCCTCCTCGTGTGGCAGGACATGCCGCTGCAATGGGCGTACGCCCGCAGCATCCGCAAGCAGGCCACCCGGCAGGCCCGGGCGCTGGTCGACCTGCTCGGGCACCACCCGTCGATCGCCGTGTGGTGCGGGCACAACGAGCCGGTGTCCAACGTCGGGGCCGATCAGACCGACTGGAACCGCCGCAAGACCCTGGCCTTCGCCGCCCGCATGACCGCCGAGCAGCAGCTCCCGACGTGGAACAAGAGCGTGCTCGACGCGGCGATCAAGCGGGCGCTGCAGAAGGCCGACGGGTCGCGGCCGGTCGTCCCCCACTCGGGCGTCACGCCGCACCTGCCCCAGCTCGACGGCACCGACCAGCACCTCTACTTCGGCTGGTACATGGGCGACGAGCGGGACCTGCCGGCCTTCGCCCGGCGGATGCCCCGGATGGTGCGGTTCGTGTCCGAGTTCGGGGCGCAGGCGGTGCCGTCGGGGGACGCCGCCGCCTTCGCTCGGCCCGAGCGCTGGCCCGACCTCGACTGGGACGAGCTCGAGCTGCGGTACGCCCTGCAGAAGCCGGTGTTCGACCGGCACGTCCCGCCCGACGGCTACGCCACGTTCGCGGGCTGGCGCGACGCCACCCAGCGCTACCAGGCCCACCTGGTCCGCCGGATGATCGAGGAGCTGCGACGGCTGAAGTACCGCCCGACCGGCGGCTTCGCCCAGTTCCTGTTCGCGGACGCCCAGCCGGGCGTCACGTGGTCGGTGCTCGACCACGAGCGGGCGCCCAAGCTCGGCTACCACGCGTTGCAGCAGGCGTGCCGGCCCGTGATCGTCGTGGCCGACCAGCTCCCGGCGGCGGTCGCGCCCGGAGCGGCCCTGGCGCTCGACGTCCACGTCGTGTCCGACCTGCGGACGCCGATCGACGACGCCCGGGTGACCGCCACGCTGGCGTGGCCGGGCGGCGAGCACGTGTGGCGCTGGGGCGGCACGATCGACGCCGACGCCTGCGTGCGCGTCGGCACGATCCAGGCGATGGTCCCCCCGGTCGACGCCGCCGCCACGGACCCGCCGGCGCTCACCCTGACACTCGCCCTCCGGCTGCCGTCGGGCGACGTCGTCACCAACGAGTACGACGTCCCGCATCACCTGAGGATTTCCACAGCAGTTTCGGGGGTCAGGACCCCCGAAACTGCTGTGGAAATCGCGCGGGGAGGGTCAGACTGGTGGGGTGGTCGTCGCCTCCGGCACCGAGGGATCCGCCGTCGTCGAGCCGGACGCGCTCGTGGTGCGGCCGTGGCGGGTCGACGACATCGCCCGCCATGCACGAGGCGGTGATCGAGAGCATCGAGCACCTGCGGCCGTGGATGCCCTGGATCGCCGACGAGCCCCAGACGCTCGACCAGCGCCGTGCCCTCGTCGCCGGCTGGCAGTCGCTGTGGGACGCCGGCGACCGCTTCTACGGCATGTTCGTCGGCGACGAGGCGGTCGGCGGGTGCGGGCTCCACGCGCGCATCGGCGCCGGCGGCCTCGAGATCGGCTACTGGGTGCGGGTGGGCCGCACGGGCCGGGGCTACGCCACCGCGGCGTCGCGCCAGCTGACCGACCTCGCCTTCGCCGACCCCGGCGATCGACCGGGTCGAGATCCGCCACGACGCCACCAACGCGGCCAGCAGCCGCGTCCCCGCCAAGCTCGGGTACGTCCGGGTCGACGACCTGCGCCGCCCGCCGGTCGCGCCCGTCCGAGACCGGCGTCGACCACGTCTGGCGCATGACGCGCGACGCGTGGCCCGCACGCTCCGCACCGTCGGCCTGAGCTCCGTTCGACACGGCACCGACACCGCACCGTCACGGCACCGACATCGACGGTGTCGACGGCGGCGCCGGCCGGACCCGCGCCGCGCGGTCTGGTCCTGTCACCTGGGGAATCGGGCAAACTGAGAGGGCCCCGGGCCGCCGAGACCGAATTCCTGGCGGGCAGAACGTTGGGAGTACGGTGCGGCTCGGTCCCGTCCACGAGCCCCGTTCCAGGAGGCTGAACGAGCGATGCAGACGATGGAGCGGCAATCCGTCGCCCCGGTGCACCCCAAGAGCCGTCGCCCCGCTCCCTGGCCGGTCGAGTTCTACCGGTCGGCGGTCGGCAAGAAGTGGGTCATGGCCCTCACCGGGATCATGCTCATGGGCTTCGTGTTCGTCCACATGCTGGGGAACCTGAAGCTCTACCTGGGCGCCGAGGACATCAACCACTACGGCGAGTGGCTGCGGGACCTGCTGGTCCCGTTCTTCCCCCGCACGGTCACGCTGTGGCTGCTGCGCATCGGGCTCGCGGCCGCCTTCGTGTTCCACATCCACTCCGCCTACGGCCTGACGCGGATCAACCGCCAGGCCCGCGCCGCCGGCGGCTACGTCTCCAAGCGCGACTACCAGGCCGCCAACGCGGCCAGCCGCTCGATGCGCTACACGGGCGTCGTCATCCTGCTGTTCCTCATCTTCCACCTCGCCGACCTGACCTGGGGCACGGTCAACCCCGACTTCGTGCGGGGCGACGTGTACCGCAACCTGGTGGCCAGCTTCGAGCGCCCGGCGGTGGCGGCCATCTACATCGTCGCCAACATCGCCCTCGGCCTGCACCTGTTCCACGGGGGCTGGTCGATGTTCCAGAGCCTGGGCCTGAACAACCCGCGCTGGAACTCGTGGCGGCGGGGCTTCGCCGTCGGGTTCGCCGCCGTCGTGACCGTCGGCAACCTCACCTTCCCGATCGCCGCGCTGACCGGCATCATCAGCGCCGACGACAACTCGGACTGCCGGGTCTCGGGCGACGTGATCGAGACCTGCGAGCTGTACGAGGAGGGCGAGCAATGATGATCGGCGAGCTCAACAGCCACGCCCCCGAGGGCCCCATCGAGGATCGGTGGACCCAGCACAAGTTCGACATGAAGCTGGTGGCGCCCAACAACCGGCGGAAGTTCGACGTGATCATCGTCGGCTCCGGCCTCGCCGGCGCGTCGGCGGCCGCCACGCTGGGCGAGCAGGGCTACAACGTCAAGGTCTTCACCTACCACGACAGCCCCCGCCGGGCGCACTCGATCGCCGCCCAGGGCGGCATCAACGCCGCCAAGAACTACAAGTCCGACGGCGACTCGGTCTTCCGCCTCTTCTACGACACGGTCAAGGGCGGCGACTTCCGCAGCCGCGAGTCGAACGTGTACCGCCTGGCCGAGGAGTCGGTGAACATCATCGACCAGTCGGTGGCCCAGGGCGTGCCCTTCGCCCGCGAGTACGGCGGCCTGCTCGACAACCGCAGCTTCGGCGGCGCCCAGGTGTCGCGCACCTTCTACGCCCGGGGCCAGACGGGCCAGCAGCTCCTGCTCGGCGCGTACCAGCAGATGATGCACCAGGTCGCCCTGGGCACCGTGACGCTGCACACGCGCACCGAGATGCTCGACCTCGTCGTCAAGGACGGGGTGGCCTGCGGCATCGTCGTGCGCGACATGGTCACCGGGCAGGTCACGTCGCACTCGGCCCACGCGGTGCTGCTGTGCACCGGGGGCTACGGCAACGTCTTCTACCTGTCGACCAACGCCAAGTACTCCAACGCCACCGCCGCCTGGCGGGCGCACCGGCGCGGCGCGCTGTTCGCCAACCCCTGCTACACGCAGATCCACCCGACCTGCATCCCGGCCAGCGACGAGTTCCAGTCGAAGCTCACGCTGATGAGCGAGTCGCTGCGCAACGACGGGCGCATCTGGGTCCCGGCCGATCCCGACGACCAGCGCTCGCCCGACCAGATCCCCGAGGCCGAGCGCGACTACTTCCTCGAGCGGAAGTACCCCAGCTTCGGCAACCTCGTCCCCCGGGACGTGGCGTCGCGCAACGCCAAGACCGCGGTCGACCAGGGCAAGGGCGTCGGCCCGCTCAAGAACGGCGTGTACCTCGACTTCGGCGCGGCCATCGACCGCGTGAGCGAGGACACGATCCGCGAGCGCTACGGGAACCTGTTCGACATGTACGAGCGCATCACCGACGAGAACCCGTACAAGGTCCCGATGCGCATCTACCCGGCCGTCCACTACACGATGGGCGGGCTGTGGGTGGACTACAACCTCATGTCCAACGTGCCCGGCCTGTTCGTGCTGGGCGAGGCCAACTTCAGCGACCACGGCGCCAACCGCCTGGGCGCATCGGCGCTGATGCAGGGGCTGGCCGACGGCTACTTCGTCGTCAGCTACACGCTGGCCAACTACCTGTCCGGCCTGCTCGGCAGCGCCCCGGTGCCGACCGACGACCCCGCCTTCGCCGACGCCGAGAAGTCGGTGGGCGACACGGTCGCCCGACTGCTGTCGATCAACGGCACGCGGTCGGTCGACCACTTCCACCGCGAGCTCGGCAAGCTCATGTGGGAGCACTGTGGCATGGCCCGCAACCGAGCCGGGCTCGAGAAGGCACTGGGCGAGATCCCGGCGTTGCGTGAGGAGTTCTGGAAGGACGTGCGGGTGCTCGGTGGCGCCTCGCTCAACCAGTCCCTCGAGAAGGCCACCCGCGTCGCCGACTTCTTCGAGCTCGGCGAGCTGATGGTGCGCGACGCCCTCCACCGCGAGGAGTCCTGCGGCGGGCACTTCCGCGAGGAGAGCCAGACCGAGGAGGGCGAGGCGCTGCGCGACGACGAGCACTTCGCCTACGTGGGGGCGTGGGAGTGGACGGCCAAGGGCTCCGACCCGCTGCTGCACCGCGAGCCCCTCGAGTTCGACTACGTGAAGCTGACCCAGAGGTCCTACAAGTGACGGTCACCGAGAACGCCCCGTCCGAGGCCGCCGGTGGGGCCGCCCACCCGACCATGGACATCATCCTCCACGTCTGGCGCCAGGCGCCGGGCCAGGAGGGGAGAATGGTCACCTACGTCGACGAGGCCAAGGACATCAGCCCCGAGATGTCCTTCCTCGAGATGCTCGACATCGTGAACGAGCGCCTCATCACCAAGGGCGAGGAGCCGATCGCCTTCGAGCACGACTGCCGCGAGGGCATCTGCGGGTCGTGCGGGATGATGATCAACGGCCAGGCCCACGGCCCCCAGAAGGGCACGGCCGCCTGCCAGCTCCACATGCGCAAGTTCTCCGACGGCGACGAGATCTACGTCGAACCGTGGCGGGCCCGGGCGTTCCCCGTGTTGCGCGACCTGGTGGTCGACCGCCAGGCGTTCGATCGCATCATCGAGGCCGGCGGCTACATGACCGCCCCCACGGGCGCGGCTCCCGACGCCAACCTGATCCTCGTGCCCAAGGAGGTCAGCGACGCCGCCATGGACGCCGCCGCCTGCATCGGCTGCGGGGCGTGCGTCGCCGCCTGCCCCAACAGCGCGGCCCAGCTGTTCACCGCGGCCAAGCTGCAGCACCTCAACCTGCTGCCCCAGGGCCAGGCCGAGCGCTACATCCGCACCCTCCGCATGGTCGACACGATGGAGTCGTTCTTCGGCTCGTGCACCAACCACGGCGAGTGCGAAGAGGCGTGCCCGAAGGAGATCTCGATCGACTTCATCGCCTACATGAACCGCGACTACGTCAAGGCGCAGATCAAGAACCGCAAGCTCGCCGGCCAGACGTAGCGCGCCGGCGCGGCGACGCGAGACGCACGGCATGACGCGGACGGTGCCGGTCCACCCGGTTCTGAGGGAACGGGCGCGGGTCCGTGGTGCGCAGGGGTGGATCGACGCGCTCCCCGGGCTCGTCGCCGCGCTCGAGAGGGACTGGTCGTTCCAGGTCGCCGGTCCGCCGTACGAGACGGCGACCGAGGCCTACGTCGCGCCGGTCACGCTCCACGACGGTTCCGACGCCGTGCTCAAGCTCGTCCTCCCGTGGCCGGGCGGACCCGTGAACCACGAGATCGCCGTGCTCCGACTCACCGACGGCCACGGGTGCGTCCGGCTCCGGCGGGAGGACGAGGCGCGGGGCGCGCCTGTTGGTCGACCGGCTCGGCCCGCCGCTCGACCAGCTCGGCCTGCCCACCATCAGACGTCACGAGATCATGTGCGACACGCTCGCCGATCTGTGGCGGCACGCCCGCGCCCGAGCCGACGAGGTCGTCGCCGCCGGTCTGCTCACCGGTGCCGACAAGGCGGCCTGGCTCGCCGCCCACATCGCCGAGCTGTGGGACCAGCTCGACGGCGCGTGCAGCCGCGCCGCGGTCGACCACGCCCTCGCCTGCGCCGAGCGTCGACGGCGGGCATTCGATCCCGGGCGGGCCACGCTGGTCCACGGCGACGTGCACCAGTGGAACACGCTCGCCCACCCCGGCGGCGGCTACCGGTTCGTCGATCCCGACGGCGTCTTCGCCGAACCCGAGTACGACCTCGGCATCCTGATGCGAGAGGACCCCGACGAGCCCGACGACCCGATGCGGGGTGACCCGGGCGCCAGGGCCCGTTGGCTGGCCGCCCGCACCGGGCTCGACGACGTCGCGATCTGGGAGTGGGGCGTCATCGAGCGGGTCTCCACCGGGTTGCTGTGCGCCGCTCTCGGCTTGCAGCCGTTCGGGGCGCAGATGCTCGCCCTCGCCGACCGGATCGCGGCGTAGCGGCGAGGTCGGAACCGGCCGAGCAGTCGGGCGTCAGAGCGACTCGACCAGGTCGACATGTCCTTGAAGGCGCACGCTGCCATAACCTCGACACGGCATGATCTCGGTCGAGGACTACATGTGGTTCGTGGACGAGGCGCTCGACGGCATGGTCGCCATCGTCACCAAGCTGGGCGACGACAAGGCCAACCGGCGGCCCGACATACCCGGGGCCAACTCGCCGTACGTGATCCTCCACCACTGCCTCGGCGTCATGGAGTACTGGGGCGGGCACGTTGTCGCCGGTCGGCCCACCCAGCGCGACCGCGACGCCGAGTTCGGGGCCTACGGCCCGGTCGACGAGCTGGTCGACCGCACCCGCGCGGCCCGGGCAAAGCTGGTCGCGGACATCGCCGACCTCGACCCCGGAGCACCACCGCGGAACCCACCCGACGACGAGGACGACGCGGCGGCGCCCATCGGCCGGACGCAGGGCGGCGTGCTCATCCACATCTTCGAGGAGCTGGCCCAGCACCGGGGTCAGATGGAGGGCTACCGCGACGTCATCCTGGCCCCCTGGCGCACCTGAGCCACGCCGGGGGGAACCAGCACCGCGGTCGGGCCGGCCCCACGATCAGGCCAGCGCCGGCAGGACCTCGTCGACGAACAGCTCGAAGCTCGCCCAGCTCACGTCGGGGTCCAGGCCGCCGATCAGCGGCTTGAACAGCACCGTGCTGTGCTCGGCCTGCAAGCGGCGAGCGACGTCGATGCACTCGTCGGGCGTCAGCACCGCGTAGAACCCCTCCTTGCGGGCCTGCTCGACGTCGGTGACCCGCTCGTACAGGTGGCCCTCGAACCCCGCGGCCCACGCGCTGTAGCGGTTCAGCTCGTGGAGGGCGTGCGGGGCGATCCGTGCCCACGCCGCCTCGGGGTCGTTTGCGACGTGCACGGCCATCGGAGAGGGCGGCACGAGCACCGGCCCGGCCGGCCGGCCCAGCTCGTCGCAGGCGGCGCGGTAGACGGCTCCCAACCCTCGCTCGGGCCCGCCCAGGGCGAAGCCGTCGCCGAACCGGGCGGCCCGCCGCGCCGCCCGCGGGCTGGCGCCCCCGATGAACACCATGGGTCGAGGACGCTGCACGGGTCCGGGCGTCACCCGGACGGTGCGGCCGTCGAGCGAGAACGGCTCGCCCGTGAGCGCGGCCAGGAACACCTCCAGCTTGTCGTCGAACAGCCGGCCACGTCCGGCGTACGGCACCCGGTACAGGGCGAACTCGTCCTCGACGTACCCGGGCACGAGCGTGAGGACCAGCCGACCGCCCGAGATCTGATCGACCACCTGACACTGCTCGGCCGCGGCGACGGGGTCGTGCAGCGTCAGCGTGAGGGCGTTCACGCTGATCATCGTCCGGCTCGTCCGGGCGGCGAGGGCCGACGCCATCACGAGCGGGCTCGGCAGGTAGCCGTCGTCCTCCCCGTGGTGCTCGGACACCACCAGCGCCGTGACCCCCCGCTCGTCGAGCCAGGCCGCCTGCTCGAGCGCGGCGGCGTAGAGCGAGGGGGCCGGCGTCCCGAAGCCCGGGGCCCGCATGTCGTAGTGCACCGTCCACGAGACCATGCCGCAGCTTGCCATCCCCGGAAGGGACACAGCGCCGGTTGCATCGCAATGAACGACCGTTCAACATGGCGCCATGACGCTGGCGCCCGAGCTGTACTGGGATCCGTTCGACACCGCGATCGATGCGGACCCGTACGACGTGTGGCGCCGCCTCCGCGACGAGCAGCCCGTCTACCGCAACGACCGGCACGGCTTCTACGCCCTCAGCCGCTTCGCCGACGTCGAGGCCGCCCACCGCGACCCGACGACGTACAGCTCGGCGCACGGCACCGTGCTCGAGATCATGACCGAGCGTCCGATGCCGTCGGCGATGATGATCTTCCTCGACCCACCCGACCACACCCGACTGCGGTCGCTCGTGAACCGGGCGTTCACCCCGCGCCGCGTGGCCCACCTCGAGGACCGCATCCGGGCGCTGTGCGCGGACTTCCTGGCGGGATGGCAGGACGGCGAGCCGTTCGACTTCGTGCAGGGGTTCGGGGCCCCGCTGCCGGCGATGGTGATCGCCACCCTGCTCGGCGTCCCCGAGCCCGACCAGCCCACCGTGCGCGACCTGATCGACACCACGTTCCACCTCGACCCCGAGAAGGGGATGGTGAACGACGTCTCGCTGACCGCCCGCATCGAGCTGCACCAGTACCTCGAGGACCTCGTGGCGAAGCGGCGCGCCGACCCGCAGGACGACATGATCAGCGACCTGATGGCCGCCGAGCTGACCGACCACGACGGCGCGGTGCGACAGCTCACGACCTACGAGGCCGCCACCTTCGCCGACCTGCTGGTCAGCGCGGGCACCGAGACCGTGGCCCGGCTGCTGGGGTGGGCCGCCGTGCTGCTCGACCAGCACCCCGACCAGCGAGCCGACCTGGCTGCCCACCCCGACCTCATCCCCAACGCGATCGAGGAGCTGCTGCGCTACGAGGCGCCGTCGCCGGTGCAGGGCCGCTGGCTGACCCACGAGGTGGAGCTGCACGGCGTGACCGTCCCGGCCGACTCGAAGGTGCTGCTGCTCACCGGCTCGGCCGGGCGCGACGAGCGGAAGTACCCCGACGCAGGCCGCTTCGACGTGCGCCGGACCTTCGACCACCACGTCTCGTTCGGCTACGGGATCCACTTCTGCCTCGGCGCCTCGCTGGCCCGGCTCGAGGGTCGCGTCGCCCTCGAGGAGGTCCTGGCCCGCCGGCCCGAGTGGACGGTCGACCGCGGCGCCGCCGTCCGCCTGCACACCAGCACCGTGCGAGGGTGGGTCAACGTGCCGGTGACCGCATGACCGGGCCGAGCGAGGTGCAGGGGCACGGTCCGCCCTGCGCCTCGACGGGGCGACCGGGTCACGGGTCCGCCCGAACGGTGCTCCCGTGACCCTCGATGCCGGCGATCGCCTCGCCCTGCGTGCCCTCGTCGACGCCTACGCGGTGGCCGTCGACCGGGGTGACGTCCCCGGGTTCCTCACCCTGTTCACGCCCGACGCCACGCTCGCCACGTTCGAGCCCGACGGCCGGCGGCGCAGCGCCCACCACGGCCACGACGAGCTGTCGGCCATCCCCCCGGCGCTGGCCCGGTACGAGCGCACGTTCCACCAGGTGTCGACGCACCACGTCGAGGAGCCGGTCGGCGAGGGCCCCGATGGCGACGAGGCCACCGGCGTCGCCTACTGCGAGGCCCACCACCATCGCCCTCCCGATCCCGCCGGAGGCGAGGACCGGGCCGAGACCGACAAGGTGCTGTTCATCCGTTACGTCGACCACTACGCGCGCCGCGGGCCCGGATGGCTGATCCGGGCCCGCGAGGTCCACGTGGTCTGGTCGGAGGAGCGCCCGCTCCCCTGACGTCAGGACCGGCGATACCGCAGCACCGCCATCGGGGCGAACACCGCCACCATCCCGGCCGCCCACACCAGGGCCAGGGTGACGTAGTGGCCCGTCGAGGCACCGAGCCCGGCCAGGGACGGGTCGCCGAGGGCGAGCGAGCGCACCGCGTTGGTCATGACCGTGATGGGCTGGTTCTCGGCCACCGGCTGCAGCCAGCCCGGCATCGAGTCGACCGGCACCATGGCGCTCGAGACGAACGACAGCGGGAAGATCAGCAGCGACATGCCCTGGGCCGCCTGCACGTTCCCGGCCACGAGGCCGAGCCAGACGAACACCCACATGAAGGCGAAGCCGAACACGAGGGTCAGACCGAACGCGGCCAGCGCCTCGACGATGGAGCCCTGCGGGCGGAAGCCCACGGCGACGCCGATGGCGGCGGTGGCGGCGAGGCCGAGCGCCAGCAGCGCGGTCTCGGCGACCACCCGGCCGGCGAGCACCGCCGTGCGGGACACCGGGAGGGACTTCAGCCGGTCGGTGAACCCCTCCTCCATGTCCTGAGCCACGCTGGAGGAGGCGTTCGAGCCCGTGAACAGCACGCTCGTGACGATGTAGCCCGGGACCATGAACGTCACGTACGAGACGGGCCCGGCGTCGATCGCCCCGCCGAACACGTAGCGGAAGATCAGCAGGAACATCGCCCCGGTGATCGTGCTGATGACGAGCAGCTGGGGGGTGCGGACGAACTTGCGGACGGACCGGCCGGCGACGGCAGCGGCGGCGGTGAGGGCCCCGGCGGGGCGGGCGGCGGGCGTGATCTGCCCGGCGTCGAAGGTGACGATGGTCATCGGAGTGCTCCTCAGGCGGCCTGAGCGGCGAACCGCTCGACGGTGGTGGTCGGATCGGCGTCGATGGACGGGGTCGGGTCGGCGTCGGACTCGCCGGCGTCGGTGGCGGAGTCGGCGCCCGCCATGGGCGAGCCGGTCAGGGTGAGGAAGACCTCGTCGAGCGTCGGGCGCCGCAGGCCGATGTCGTCGACCTCGACGGCCAGGGCGTCGAGCGCCCGCACCGCGTCGGCGATGACGGCCCGGCCGCCGTCGACCGGGATGGTGATCCGGCCGGTGCCGGCGTCGGTGCGGGGGGCGTCGGTGCCCAGGCGGGCGAGCGCCTCGGCCACGACCGGCAGGTCGCCGACCGAGCGCACGCGGATCTCGACGACGTCGCGCCCGGCCCGGCTCTTGAGCTCGTCGGGCGTGCCGTCGGCGATGACGCGGCCCTTGTCGACGATCACGATGCGCTGCGCGAGCTGGTCGGCCTCGTCGAGGTACTGGGTGGTCAGCAGCACGTCGGTACCGGCGGCGACCATGCCGCGGATGGCGTCCCACAGCTCGTTGCGGCTGCGGGGGTCGAGGCCGGTGGTGGGCTCGTCCAGCAGCAGCAGGCGGGGCGCACCCACCAGGCTGGCGCCGAGGTCGAGCCGGCGGCGCATGCCGCCCGAGTAGGTGCTCACCGGGCGGTCGGCCGCATCGGCGAGCCCGAGCTGGTCGAGCACGACACTGGTGTTGGCCCGGGCCTGGCGGCGGGTCTGGCCGTAGAGGCGGGCGACCATCGTGACGTTCTCGCGCCCCGTCATGGCCGGTTCGACGGCGGCGTACTGGCCGGCGAGCCCGATGACCCGGCGGACCTGCTCAGGATGGGCCGCGGCGTCGACGCCGGCCACCCGCAGCTCGCCACCGTCGGGCCGGACGAGCGTGGCCACCGAGCGGACGAACGTCGTCTTGCCGGCGCCGTTCGGCCCCAGCACCGCGACGACCTGGCCGCTCTCGGCCACGAGGTCGAGCCCGGCGAGGGCCTGGACCTTGCCGAAGCTCTTGGTGAGGCCTCGGGCCTCGACGATCGGTGTGCTCATCGCTGTCTCCTCCTGAACGGAATGGATCGCTCTGTTCCGTATCGTAACGGAACAGACCATTCCGTTCAAGCTATTTCGGAGCGGAACGTTCCGTTCGAGTTTCGGGTACCCTCCCTCCCATGGCACAGACCACGCCAGCGCCGCTCAGCGGGCGACGGGCCCAAGCGGCCCGCAACGACGAGGTGATCCTCGCCGCCGCCCGAAAGGTCTTCGTGGCCGACCCGGGCGCGCCGGTCTCGGCCGTCGCCGACGAGGCGGGCGTCGGGATGAGCGCGCTGTACCGCCGCTACCCGAGCAAGGAGGACCTGCTGCGCCGGCTGTGCCGCGACGGCCTCGAGACCTACATCGCCATCGCGGAGGACTGCGTGGCCGACGACGGCGACCCGTGGGAGGCGTTCGCCACGTTCATGCGGCGCCAGGTCGAAGCCGGTTCGAACGCCCTCACCCTGAAGCTGGCCGGCACCTTCACGCCCGACGAGACGCTGTACGAGCTGGCCACCCACGCCGGCGAGCTCAACGTGCGGCTGTTCGACCGCACGGCCGCGGCGGGCGCCATCCGACCAGACGCCGATGTCGCCGACCTGGGGCTGATCCTCGAGCAGATCGCCGCCATCGACTTCGGGGCCACGCCCGGGCGCAACGTCGTGCTGCGGCTGCGCTGCCTCGAGGTCGTGCTCGACGGGCTGCGAGCGACGCCGTCTCGCGAGCTGCCGGGACCGACGGTGACCGACGACGAGTTCGCCGCCCGCTGGGTGCCCCGCACCTGACGGCGCCCGACGTCAGGCCGGCTGGAACGCCTGCTTGAACTGCTCGAACAGGGGTTGGCTGGCGGCCCACTGGCTCTCGGGGGTGCGCAGCATCAGCGCGTAGCCGCGCCCGGCGGCGATGAAGCCCAGGTTGCCCGTGTGGAGCGTGGCACCGCTGCCGTGGCGGAACTCCCACAGCGCCGCCGGGTAGTCGCGGTAGGTCACGGGCGAGATGCCCAGGCCCTCGTAGTTGGCGTTCCGGGAGCGGAAGCCGGGCTCGGCCTCGCGCCAGGCGCCGGCCGCGTCGGCCCCCGGCGTGTCGGTCCACTCGACCCGAACGAACGTGCCCGTGGCCGGATCGCGGAAGTCGGTGCGGTTGGCGGTCAGCGGTTGCACCTGCCATCCGGGCGGATGGCCGATCGTGTACCCGCCCGCGGGGTCCTGGTACGCCGACCACCCGGCCGGCAGCGAGCCCTGCGGGACCGTGGTGGTCGTGGACGCCGCGGTCGTCGACGGGGCGGTCGTGCCGTCGCCGGCCGTGGTGGCGGTCGGCGATCCGTCACCGGCCGACTCGCCCCCTTCGCCCTCACCGCCGCCGCGCAGGCCAGCGCCGCCACCACCAGCACGACGACGGCGATCGACCGCCACGGCACCGACCGGAATGCGCGGCGCGGGCCCGGTGCGGCGGCGGGTCGCGGCGTCGACCGGCGGCACCGCGGCGACGCCCGGTTGCCCCGTGGTGGACGGCCGTCGACTCGGGTGCGGGTGGCGTGCGGGCCGGCAGCGGGGTCGAACGGCCCCGCCCGGCGGGGCGGTATCGATCGTGGGAGCGCCGTCGGTCGGCGACGCGGCCGCAGCGGGCGGCGCGACCTCCGTCGGCGAGTGCGACCTCGGTGGGCGATGCGACCTCCGTCGGCGGTGCGACCGCGGTCGGCGGTGCGGCTTCCGTCGGCTCAGGCCCCGCAGCGGGCGGTGCCGACCTCCGTCGGCGGGGCAACTTCGGGTCGGCGAGGCGACCTCGGTCGGCGGCATGGGCTCGACCGCGGGCGCGGCCACGACCGGCGGCACGGGCGCCACCGCGGCGACGGACGACCGGCGGGGCGCGCCCACCCGGCGTGAGCGTGGCTCGGACGGCGCCCGCGGTCGGGCGACCGGCCGGGTCCTTGGTCAGCAGCCGGGCGAGGATCGGCGCGAGGGGCCCGGGGCGCTCGGGCGCACGGGGCTCGCCGTGGACGACGGCCGACGCCGTCGCCAGGGCGGTGCCCGCCAGGAACGGCGGCTCGCCCTCGACCGCGAAGTACAGCAGCGCTCCGAGCGCCCACAGGTCGGTCGCCGGGGTGATGTCGCCGCCCGTGGCCTGCTCGGGGGCCATGTACGACGGCGATCCGACGATGAGGCCCGTCAGCGTGACCCGAGACTCGTCGCGGATCGTGGCCACGCCGAAGTCGGTCAGCTTGGCCCGGTCACCCGGGAGGACGAGCACGTTCGCCGGCTTGACGTCGCGGTGGACCACACCGGCCAGGTGCGCCGCCTCGAGCGCGGTGAGGACCTGCAGCCCCAGGCGCGCGGCGCGGTCGTGCGGCAGCGCGCCCTCGTCGGCGACGAGCTGGGCGAGGCTGGGCCCGTCGACCAGCTCCATCACCAGCCAGATGGCGCCCGACTCCTCGACCACGTCGTAGACGGCGACCGTGGCCGGGTTGTTGAGGCGGGCCGAGGCCTGGGCCTCGCGCAGCGCCCGCGCCCGCACCGACTCGGCGTCCTCCTGGCCGGCCAGGAGCTCGACCCGCTTGATGGCGACCTGCCGGCGCAGGCGGCTGTCGGTCGCCCGGTACACCGTCGACCGGCCGTGACCGAGGGCGTCCCCCAACTCGTAGCGATCCGCCAGCAACTCCATGCGGGACCCAGTATCGCGAACCTCGCGCGGTGCCTCCGACCGGGCGTTGCGAACGTCACACGGGCGTCAGACCGCCCCAGGCCACGACCTCGCCCGCCACGTCGACCATGCGGTCGAGCTGCGCTCGGGTCGGTGGCGACGACGATGGGCGCGGGCACCTCGGCGACGACGGCGGCCTGCAAGAGGGCGAGGTGCTCGTCGGCCGTGAGCGCCCGTCCGCCCGGGTCCCACACGGCCAGCGGAACCGCGACGCCGAGGCGCCACCCGGCCCGCAACACCGCAGCGGTCATGTCGTCTCCGGCCCCCGGGCCCGACCCGTCGACCACGGCGAGGACCGGCCGGTTCGGTGCCCGCAGACGGGCCACCACCGCACACGCGGCGGCGAAGCCCGACGACCCCGCCGTCGTGGCCGGGACGTGGACGCCCCCCAGGTCGGTGGTGGCGAACGTCCGCCCCACCCAGTAGCCGGGCACCCCGGGGTCGGCGGCGACGAGGCCCCCGCTGCCGAAGCACCTGGCCGTAGTGGCGCGTCACCAGGGACGGGGCCAAGGGGGTCGTCGTCGCCGCCCAGCCCTCCTGGGTGACACGGGCGAGCTCGGCACGCAGGGGCGGCATCGGGATCTCGGCGGGCGGGCGACCACAGCGCCAGGCCGCGGGATCCAGCGCCTCGGGCGGCATCTCGGCCACCGGGGCCAGGTCGCGCCAGAGGGCTGGGCGGGGCCTCGTCGGGATCGACCCCGGTGGCGACGATCAGGTCGGCGTCGCCGAGGCCGGCGAGGGCGAAGTCCCGCTCCTGCAGGCCGGCGGTCGCCAGGTGGTGACGGCTGCGCCAGTCGAACACGCCCTTGGCGCCCCACGTGTTGAGCACGCCCAGGCTGGCCGCCGCGGCGAGGGCGTGGAGCCCCGGCACGGCGCCGGCCGTCACCACGCCCGGACCGGCGAGGAGGACGGGGCGGTCGGCGGCCTGCAGGGCCGCGACCACGGCGCCGTCGGGCTCACGCCAGCGGTCGACCGGAGCCGGCCGCGGCGGGGCGACGTCCGGCACCGGGGCCTCGAGGTCGATGGCGAGGCGCAGCCACGCAGAGCCCGAGGCGAGGAGGGGCACGAGATCGAGCAGGTCGCCGGCGGACACGTCGACGGGCCGGCCGCCGGTCGGGTTCCCGACGACGAGCTCGCCCGACGAGTCGTGCACCGCGGCCGGGCGGCCGTGGACGCGGCGGTGGGCGGCCGCCATGCGTCTCGGCCTCGAGCTCCCCGGTCACGACGACGTCGACGCCGTCCATGGGGTGGCCGTAGACCGCGTCGATCCCCGCTGCCCGGAGGACCCGCGAGAGCATGCGACCCGCCGTGACCTGTGTCATGCCGGACGGTCTAGCATCACCGCTCATCGAATCGAACCAGAGTTCAAAGGCCGCCCGCCTGCGGTGGACCGAGGGCGACGCGCTCGATCCCGACACGTTCGCCGGGTTCCTCGGCCCGGGCGGGTTCTTCGAGATGGTCGAGGAGCCCGTCCTCGGGACGCAGCTTCCGGTGTTCGCCCGGCGGCCGCCGTCGCTCGCGGCGGTCGTCGACGCCGCGGCCGGCCACGGTGACCGACCGTTCCTCGTGGAGGGCGAGCGGACGGTCACCTTCGCCGAGCTCCCGGGTCGGGTGGCGGACGCCGCCGCCCGCCTCGCCGCGGCCGGGGTCGGCCGGGGCGACCGCGTGGCGATGGCCGGCCGGCCGTCGCTCGACCACTGCCTGGTGGTCCTCGGCGGCATCGCCCGCGGCGCCATCGCCACCGTGCTCAACCCGGCGTGGACCGACGACGAGGTGGCCCACGCCCGGGCGGCGACCGAGCCGGCCCTCACCCTCGGCGAGGGTGGCGCCCTGACGTTCGCAGACCTCCTGTCGGGCCCGGCGCCGGCCCGGCTCACCCCCGACGACACCGCGGTCGACGAGGACGACCCCGCCACGATCATCTTCACGAGCGGCACCACCGGCCGCCCGAAGGGCGCGGTGCTGTCCCATCGCAACGCCATCCACTTCTGCTGGTCGTCGGCCGCCACCACGCTGGTCCGCCGGCTCGCGACCCCCGGCGCCGCGCCGACGGGCGCCGGCCACCCGCCGGCCGTGATCGCCTCGGCGCCCCTGTTCCACATGTCGGGGCTGCTCGGCCAGCTCATCAACGCCGTGACCTGGGGCATCACGCTGGTCGTACCGCCGCCCGGACGGTGGGACGAGACGGTCCACCTCGAGCTCACCGAGCGCCACCGGGTGACGACCTGGTCGATCGTGCCCACCCAGCTCTGGCGCATCATCGATCACCCCGACCTCGACCGCTACGACCTGTCGTCGCTCGAGACGATCGGCGGCGGCGGGGCCACGTTCCCGCCCGAGCTGTTGCGCCGCACCGCCGAGAGGCTGCCCGGCGTCGGTGCCGGGGTCCGGGTCGGCTACGGCATGACCGAGGCGTCGGGCACGCTCACGTTGCTCCAGCCTCCCGTGGAGGACGCCGATCTCGCGTCGGTGGGCGGGGCGACGGCGGGCAGCGAGGTCGAGGTCCGGGATCCCGAGGGTCGACCGCTGCCCGAGGGCGAGGTCGGCCAGATCTGGGGACGGAGCGCCGGGATCTTCCTCGGCTACTGGGGCGACGAGGCCGCCACCGCCGCGGCGCTCGACCGTGAGCGCTGGTACGCCACGGGCGACTACGGGCGCATCGACGGCGGGCGCCTGTTCGTCGAGAGCCGGTTGCGGGACATGATCATCCGCGGCGGCGAGAACATCTATCCGATCGAGATCGAGAACCGGCTGGTCGAGCACCCGGCGATCGCCGACGCGGCCGTCCTGGGCGTGGCCGACCGCGTGCTCGGGCAGCAGGTCAAGGCCGTGATCGTCCTGACGCCCGGAGCCGACCTGGGCGACGACGCGGTGCGCGAGTGGGTCGGGGCGACCCTCGCCCGCTACAAGGTGCCGACCGTCGTCGAGCGGCGCGACGCCCTGCCGCGCACCCCACTCGGCAAGCTGGACAAGGCGCTGCTGTTGGCCGAGGCGCCGGCGGACGGGGCCGAGGCTCAGCCGGCGACCGGCACCGCGGTCTCGGGGTAGAACTGCGCCGCCCAGCGGCGGAACTCGGTGACCGGCCGTTCGGTCGGGGCCAGGGCCGGACTGGGCTGGTAGCGCTTGTTCTCCCAGATCGGGATGTCCTCGTCGAACTGGCGGGCGACCTCGGCCGCGAAGCCGGCGCCGATCTTCTCCGCGATCGGGTCACCCGAGTGGTAGAGGGTGAAACGCACCTCGAGGGCGTCGTCCTCGAGCGGGGTGGTCGCCGAGATGAGGGTCACGCGGCCCATCAGGTCGAACTGGATGACACCCATGCCCGGCCCGTAGCTCGCGGTCTCGAGCGCACCCTCGAACGTGCCCCGGGCCGAGTTGAACAGCTGCACGCTGCTGACCCGGCGGATCGGCCCGTCCAACGTGATCTCGCCGATCGGGCTGACCCGCTCGAGACCGTGCACCGACCGGAAGTGAGCCATGTCGACGGAGTTCTCGGCGATCTCCTGCCACGCCGTGCGCACGGTCCACGTGAAGCGGCCCACCTCGGCGTGCTCGGGGCCGAGGGCCTGAGGTACCTCCCACGACGGGCCGACCTCGGGGTCGGGGTGCCACCAGAACAGCAGGTGGCCGTTGCGCACCGCCGTGGGATAGGCGCGCACCCGGGCCTTGCGGTTGGGACGGTCGGCGTAGGGGATGGCGGCGTTGGTGCCATCGGAGTGGAACGCCCACTCGTGGAACGGGCACACCAGGCAGCCGTCGTCGACCCGGCCGCCGACACCGAGGTGCGCGCCGAGGTGCGGGCAGTAGGCGTCGAAGACCCGCCACGCCGCGTCGGGATCGTCGGTCGTGTCGTCGCGCCACAGCACGAGGTCGGTGCCCTGCGCCCGCAGGGAGCTGACCGGCTCGGCGGGCAGCTCGTCGAGCCGGCCCACCGCGAACCACCCGAAGGGGCGGGGGAAGGGGAATCGCTCGCTCATGATGGCCTCGGGTCCCGCGGCAGGCCGAGGGCCCGCTCGCCGATCAGGTTTCGTTGGATCTGCTCTGTGCCGCCGCCGATACGGGACGACCACTGGCCGAGGAACATGTCCTGCAGCCGGCCGTAGCTGTCGTTGCCGGTCGAGCCCGGAGCGCCGCCCTCGAGCAGGCCGTCGGCGTCGAGCACCCGGGTGGCGGCATCGCCGAGTCGGCCCATGAACCGCGACACGCAGAGCTTGATCGTGCTGGCCTCGGGGCCGACCTGCCCGCCCGTGCGGACGGCCGTGAGGACCCGGTCGCCGAGGTAGCGCAGCACGGTGCCGTGGATGTACACGTCGGCCAGGTCCTGGCGCAGCATCGGATCGCCGGTGCGCCCGGCCGCCCGGGCGGCGTCGATGAGGGCGGCGACGTGATCGCCCACGTTCATCGAGCCGATCATCGCCCGCTCGGCGCCGAGGGTCACGCGGGCGACCGACCAGCCCTCGCCGACCTCGCCCACCACGCAGTCGGCCGGGATGCGCACCTCGTCGAGGTGGACCTCGTTGAAGTGCGCGGCCCTGTTGATCTGCACGAGCGGCCGCACCTCGACCCCGGGCGACCGCATGTCGCACAGGAAGTACGTGATGCCCTGGTGGCGCCGCGACCCGGGGTCCGTGCGGGCCAGAAGGATGGCCCAGTCGGCCGTGGCGGCCCCGCTCGTCCACACCTTCTGGCCGGTGACCACCCACTCGTCACCGTCCCGGACCGCTTTCGTGCGCAGGCTGGCGAGGTCGGACCCGGCGTCGGGCTCGGAGAAGAGCTGGCACCACAGGTCGTCGCCCTGGCGGATCGCGGGCAGGAACCGGCGCTGCTGCTCGGGGGTGCCACACGCCATCAGCGTGGGACCGACCATCAGCGAGGCCACCTGGAACAGGCCGGCCGGCACTGCGAAGCGGGTCTCCTCCTCGCGCACGATGCGGGCCTCGTTCGACGACAGGCCCCGCCCGCCCAGCTCGGCCGGCCAGGTGGGCACGCTCCAGCCACCCTCCGCCAGGGTGCGCTGCCAGGCGCGGCCGCGCGCCGCGAAGGCGGGGGTGTCGTCCAGCTTGAGGTGGCGCGTCGCCGGGCCGTAGGGGGCGGCGTGCTCCTCCATGAAGGCACGGACCTCGGCCCGCAGCGTGGCCTCGGCGAGGGTGTCGTCGTCGCGCTCTGTGCGCTCGCTCACGTTCGTTCCCGTCGGTCGGATGGTCAGAGGGTGAAGGCCCGCTCGACGAGGCCGTGGAGGTCGACCAGTGGCAGCCGCTCCCTGTCCTCGTCGGCGACGACGGCGGGGTCGAGCGCCTGGTAGGCCGAGATGATCCCGGAGAAGAGGCGGGCCAGCACCTCGGGATCGCCGGGACGGAAGGCGCCCGCCGCCTGCCCGCGGGTGAACAGACCGGCCTGGAGAGACATCGACTCGGCGTAGTTGGCCGCCATCACGGCGTCGATCTCGCGGTCGGCGGACAGCGTGGTGGCGCTCGAGTAGCGCAGGTACAGGCGGCCGAACCGGGGATGGCGGCGGAAGAAGCCGACCTCGAAGTCGACGAGGCGGTGGAGCTGGTCGAGCGGGGTGCCCTCGTCGCGGAGGGCGTGGCGCATGCCGGGCATGAACTCGTCGCCGCGCCGCACGAAGATCTGGCGGAACAGGTCGTCCTTGTTGTCGAAGAACGAGTACACCGAGCCGACCGAGAACTCGGCCATCTCGGCGACCTCCTTGAGCGTGGCCTCGTGGAAGCCCTTGCGCCCGAAGACCTCTTCGGCCGCGTCGAGCAACTGGCCCCGGCTGAGGTCCTGGTGTTGGAGGCGCCGCTGCTCACGTCGGCCGGTGGTGGACATCCCTGCCATTCGGGAGATGATACGCGGCCTCGATCTCTTGAACCATCATTCAACGAACTAGAGTCTCGGCTTCACGCTGACCTCACAGGGGGACACACGCCATGACCGACGCCGTCATCGTCGCCGGGGCCCGCACGCCCATCGGGCGCTCACACAAGGGCTCGCTGGTCGATGTCGACGCCTTCGAGCTCGGCAAGGTGGCGGTGGGCGCGGCCATCGACCGCGCCGGCATCCCGTCCGAGGACATCGACGACGTCGTGCTCGCCGAGTCGCTGCAGGGCGGCGGCGTGATCGCCCGCTACGTCGCCGTCGACCTGGGTCTCCACTCGGTGCCCGGCCTCGCCGACAACCGCCACTGCGCCGCGGGGCTGTCCGCTGTCCAGATCGCGGCCGGCTCGATCAAGGCGGGCATGGACCGCGTCGTCGTCGCCGGCGGCACCGAGAGCCTCAGCTCGATGGTGATGGGCCAGAAGTCGGTCCCCGCCTCGGCGAAGGACCCGCAGCTGTGGATGTCGCCCGCCAACCCGCCCACCCCCGAAGCCCCGCCGTTCGACATGGCGCTGACCGTGGGCGAGAACACCGCCCGCATCGCCGGCGTCACCCGCGAGGACGCCGACGAGTGGGCCTACCACTCGCACATCCGGGCCGCCCACGCCCGCGACGAGGGCTGGTTCGACCCCGAGATCGTGCCGGTGCAGGTGTCCGACGGCGCGGGCGGCACCCGCGAGTTCGCCCGTGACGAGCACCCCCGGGCCGACACCACGCTCGAGAAGCTGGCGTCGCTGCCGGTCGTGCACCCCGAGCTGGAGAAGGCGGTGGTGACCGCCGGCAACGCCGCGGGGCTCAACGACGCCGCGGCCGCCGTCATGGTCACCGCCGACGACTATGCCGCCACCCACGGGCTCGTCCCGCTGGCGCGCATCGTGTCGTGGGCCTCGGTCGGCATCGAGCCCGAGCGCACGGGCCTGGCCCCGACGCTCGCCATCCCCAAGGCGCTCGACCGGGCCGGCATGGCCATCGGCGACATCGACCTGTTCGAGATCAACGAGGCGTTCTGCACCATGGCCGTGGCGTCGAGCCGGGCCCTCGGCCTCGACCACGGCATCGTGAACGTCAACGGCAGCGGCTGCGGCCTGGGCCACCCCATCGCCGCCACCGGCGCCCGCATGGTGGTGAGCATGATCCACGAGCTGCGCCGCCGGAACCAGACGATGGGCTGCGTCGCCATGTGTGCCGGTGGCGGCATGGGCTCGGCCCTGATCCTCGAGCTCCTCTAGAGGTCGGTTTTCCACAGCAGTTTCGGGGGTCAGGACCCCCGAAACTGCTGTGGAAATCGCGATAGGTAACCGGGCTGTTACGCTTTGGGCGTGGACAGCGTGGCGAGCGCGATCGCCGACCCGGTGCGGCGGGAGATCCTGGTCGTGCTTCGGCAGGGGCCGATGACCGCCGGGGCCATCGCGGCGCGGTTCCCGATCAGCCGTCCTGCCGTGTCGCGCCACCTGCGCGTCCTGCGCGAGGCCGGGCTGGTGGTCGACGCCGTCCACGGCCGCGAACGCCTCTACCGGCTGGACGTCGCGCCCCTGACCGCGCTCGACGCCTGGCTGGCGCCGTTCCGCGACGGCTGGGGCGCCCGGTTCGACGCCCTCGAGACCGAGGTCCACCGCACCCGCCGCGACCGCCGCGCCGCAGGCGGGCACGATTCCGACGCAGAGGAGCGATCCGCATGACCACCACCCCGCCCACCCCGGCCGGCCGGCTGCTGCACACCGACACCGGGCGCGACCTGGTCCTCACCCGGACGTTCCGCGCCCCGATCGAGGACGTGTGGGCCAGCATCACCGAGTCCGAGCGCACCGCCCGCTGGTTCGCGAGCTGGAGCGGCGACGCCGGGCCCGGCAAGACCATCCGCTTCCGCATGACCCAGGAGGGCGACGACGCCCCCGAGGCCGAGATGACCATCGACGCCTGCGAGGCCCCCCGCCACCTCGCCGTGTCGGCGGTCGACGAGTACGGGACGTGGCGGCTCGAGGCCACGCTGGCGGAGGACGGTGACACGACCGTGCTCACGTTCGTCCAGCACCTCGACGACTCGGCCACGCTCGGCGACACCGGCCCCGGCTGGGAGTACTACCTCGACCTGCTGGTGGCCACGCACACCGGCGGGTCGACGCCCGACTTCGACGACTACTACCCCGCGCAGAAGGCGTACTACGAGGGCCTGGGCTGACAGGATCTCGCCCGTCGATCTGGTGGAACGGCGCGCGGCGCCCTTCTCCGAGCCATGGCCCGCGTGGCGGCCCGACCCGGCGTGGCCCCGTCCCGAGCTGCCGGCCGGGTGGGACGTGATGCCGTCATAGGCGTCTGCGGGTCACAGGTCACGGGCGCGGACGACGGCGGCAGCACCCCGCGAGCCGAGGCCGACCTCCGAGGGCGAACCGGCGCGCAACACGCCCTCACGGGACAAGCACCCGGTCGGTGGCGCGTACGCCGTCGGGGAGTCGTGCCCTACGCCGCGTGCCGTACGCTGCGGGCCTGGCGGGTGGCGGGCCTGTCGTGTTCAGTGGTGCGTTCCTTCCCATGCCGGACCTGGTGCTGCGCGACGTCGTCGTCGACGGGATGCTCGTCGACGTGCGGGCCGACGGCGGTGTGATCGTCTCGATCGACCGTCGCATCGAGGCGCGCCCGGGTGACGTCGAGCTCGACGGGAGGCGGGGCGCGGTCATCCCGGGGCTGCACGACCACCACATCCACCTCATGGCCCTCGCGGCCGCCGAGCGCTCGCCGTTCGTCGGGCCGCCCTACGTGTCCGACGATGCCGCCTTCGTCGCCGCCATCGAGCAGGCCCACCTGGCCCTCGGCCCGGGCGAGTGGCTGCGCGCCATCGGCTACCACGAGTCGGTCGCCGGCCCGCTCGACCGGTGGCGGCTCGACGCGCTCGTCGCCGAGCGACCGGTGCGCATCCAGCACCGGACCGGCGGCGCCTGGATCCTCAACTCGGTCGCTCTCGAGCACACCGGCATCGAGGGCGGCCTCGACCTCCCGGGAATCGAGCGGGACGCCGAGGGGCGCCTCACCGGGCGCCTCCTCGGTCTCGACCGCTGGCTGCGCGACCGGCTGCCGCAGCTCCCGGCGCCCGACCTCGCCGTCGTCGGTCGCCGCCTGGCGGCCTACGGCGTCACCGGTGTCACCGATCTCACGCCGGTCGGGCTCCTCGACGACCTCGCCCCCATCGCCGCGGCCGCGGCCGACGGCTCGCTGCCCCAGCACGTGACGGTCACCGGTGGGCCGCGGCTGGCGGCGGCCGAGATGCCGGGGCCGCTCGCCACCGGTCCGGTGAAGCTGGTGGTGGCCGACTACGAGCTGCCGTCGCTGGACGACCTCGTCCGGTGGATGCGGGCCGCCCATGACGCCGACCGGGCGGTCGCGGTCCACTGCGTGACGCGCGCCGGTCTGGCCCTGGCCCTGGCCGCGTGGGAAGACGTCGGCAGCCGGCCGGGCGACCGCATCGAGCACGGGTCGGTGGTCCCGCCCGACCTGCGATCGATCGTCGCGTCGCGAGGGCTGACGGTGGTGACCCAGCCGGGGTTCGTCCACGAGCGCGGCGACCGCTACCTGGTCGAGGTCGACGCGGACGACCTGCCGCACCTCTACCCGTGCCGAAGCCTGATCGAGGCGGGCATCCCGGTGGGCGGCAGCACGGACGCGCCCTACGGCCACCCCGACCCGTGGCGCGACGTGGCCACAGCGATCGAGCGTCGGACCGCCGGGGGCGAGCCGCTGGGGGTGCGCGAGGCGGTGTCGCCCGAGCGGGCGCTCGCCCTGTTCCTGACGCCGCCCGAGGCGCCCGGCGGCCGGCCGCGCCGCGTCGCGGTGGGCGCCTCGGCCGACCTCGTGGTGCTCGACGGTCCGCTGTCGCAGGTGCTCGAGGACCCGTCGTCGCGCCACGTGGTGGCCACGATCGTCGGCGGTGCGGTCGTCTTCGGATGAGGCGCGGCGGCCGGCCCGGCCCGCGCCGATGGCGACCCGAGGGTCAGTTGACCTGGCGGTCGCTGCCCGTCCAGTACTGCTGGCGCAGGGCCTTCTTGTCGGGCTTGCCGAGCGGGCTGAGCGGGATCTCGTCGGCGAAGTCGACGGACTTCGGCGCCTGGATCGAGCCCTTGGCCCCCTTGACCAGCTCGGTGATCTCGTCGGCGACGGCCGACGTCTCGGCCGAGGCATCGGGGCGCAGCACGACGACGGCCTTGACCGCTTCGCCCCACCGGTCGTCGGGCACGCCGATGACGGCCACGTTCGCGACGGCGGGGTGCGACGAGATGACGTCCTCGACCTCGCGGGGGAAGACGTTGAACCCGCCCGTCACGATCATGTCCTTCTTGCGGTCGACGATCGTGTAGAAGCCGCCCTCGTCCTCGCGGGCGATGTCGCCGGTGTGCAGCCACCCGCCCGCCAGCGCCTCGGCCGACTGCTCGGGCTTGTTCCAGTAGCCCCGCATCACCAGCGGGCCCCGCACGCAGATCTCGCCCGGCTCGCCGCGCGGCACCTCGTTCAGGTCGTCGTCGAGCAGCTTGACGTGGACCCACGGGACAGGACGGCCGCAGGTGGCCAGGCGGTCCATGTCGGTGGTGTCGTGCTCGTCCTTGCGCAGCACGCAGATGGTCATCGGCCCCTCGGCCTGCCCGTAGTACTGGAAGAAGATCGGCCCGAGGCGGTCGATGGCCTCCTTCAACCGGGTGGGCGACATGGCGGCCGCGCCGTAGTAGACGGTCTCGAGGCTGGACAGGTCCCGCGTGGCGAAGTCGGGGTGGTCCATGAGCATGTAGAGCATCGTCGGCACGAGCATGGTGGCCGTGATGCGCTCTTCCTCGATGGTCTTGAGCACCAGCCCGGGCTCGAAGTAGGGCACGACCACGAGCGAGCCGCCGAGCAGCAGCACCGGCACGAAGAAGGCGGCGCCGGCGTGGCTGAGCGGGGTGCACATGAGGAACCGGGGCTCGCTCGGCCACTCCCACTCGGTCATCTGGATGTTGGTCATCGTGGCGCCCGACCGGTAGCTGCCCATGACCCCCTTGGGCTTGCCGGTGGTGCCGCCCGTGTAGGCGAGGCCGGGAATGTCGTCGGGACGCACGTCGGGGGCGCGCAGCTCGCGCGCCTCGAACGTGGCCGCCAGCGCCGGGTAGTCGGTTCCGGCGTCGCTGGGCCCGAAGGCCAGCAGGTTCTTGAGCCCGGGCACCCGCTCGGCGAGCTGGGCGGCCCGCTCGCCGAAGAACTCGGGGTCGTAGACGAGCGTCTCGATGCCGGCGTCTTCCAGCACGTAGGCGTGGTCGTCGAGCGAGCCCATGGGGTGCAGCGGCGTGCTGCGGCAGCCGAGCAGCATGCCGGCGCCCATGTTGAACAGGACCTCGGGCCGGTTGAGGGCGAGGATCGCCACCGGGCTGCCCTTGCCCAGGCCCGTCGACTCGAGCGCCTGGATGTAGCGGCTGATCTCGTCGCGCACCTGGCGGGCGGTGAGCACCGTGTCGCCCAGGTACACCGCCGGCTTGTCGAGGTTGCGGTTCAGCGCCGCGATGAGCAGGTCGGGCATGAGCGGCTGCTGGTGCAGCGCGTCACCCGACGGGTCGTCCTGTGCGGACGGATCTGACTGGTCTGACGTGCCGGCGACGCTCACCCGGGGTCCCCCTCGCTCACAGAATCTGACGGACCGTCAGACTAGCCGTCGTTGCCCAGCTGCCGTCGCCGGTGTCACCGATCCGGCGGCGAACGCGCCGGCGAAGTCGCCTGGCCTTCAGGTCGCGAACTGCGCCATCCACGTGGTCACGACAAAGGTGACCACATCTGGTTCAGCGGACGATGCCTTCCTGCTGGTCGCGGTCGGGGCGCGGTGCTGCGGTCACAGCCCGATCGCCGAGTGCCGCCACCACCTGGTCGATGTGCGCCTGCCCCTCGTAGAGCTGGCGCAGCAGCCAGAACCGCAGGAACCGGGCGAGCGAGTAGCGCAGGAACACCGCTGCGCCGACCACGGCCAGGGCCAGCATCGCCACGGCCAGGATCTGCAGCGAGTCGATGTCCCGCGGATCGTTCTTGCCCAGCGACAGCTGGTAGGCGACGAAGGCGAGCACCACGCCGGCGGCCATGGCGATGGCCCCGACCGTCTGCCACAGGCCGTCCCGTGCCGCGCCCTTGCTCACGTTCAGCTCGGCGGCGTCGCTCTTCAGGCGCTCGATCCGATGGTTCATGGCGTGCTCCTTGCTCCACCCAGGTAGGCGCTCGACAGCTCTGACTGCAACTCCGCGGGCGTGCCCACCCGCGTGATCTCTCCGTTGACCATGACCGCGGCGCGATCGGCGATGCCCAGCACCGCCTGGGCGAACTGCTCGACAACGAGGATCGAGATGCCCTCGGACGCGACCTGTCCCACGATCTCGTAGAGCTGCTGCACGACGATGGGCGCAAGACCCATCGACAGCTCGTCGAGGAGCAGCACCGCCGGATCGGTGACGAGGGCCCGCGACATCGCCAGCATCTGCTGCTCGCCGCCCGACAGCGTGCCGGCGAGCTGCTTGCGGCGGTCGGCCAGCCGGGGGAAGCGCTCGAACGCGCCGGCCTCGAGGGCGTCGCGATCGCCGGTGACCTGCGTGGCCATCCACAGGTTCTCGCGCACGGTGAGGTTGGGGAACACGCCCCGTCCCTCGGGGATCGTGCACACCCCGATGCGGGCCAGCTCGTGGCTGGGCACCCCGGTCACGTCGTGCCCGGCCACCCGGACGGCGCCGCCGGTCGGGCGCAACAGGCCGGCGGCGACCTTCACCGTCGTCGACTTGCCGGCCCCGTTGGCACCGAGCAGAGCGACGACCTCGCCCCCGTGGACGGCGAGGTCGATGCCGTGCACCACCTCGATGCCCCCGTAGGCGGCGCGGATCCCGATCAGCTCGAGCGGTGGCACCTCGGTCTCGATGTGGACGTCGGGACCCGCCGCGAGTCGGGGATCGTCGGCGCCGTTGCCGGGGACGACCATCAGCCCACCCCCTCGGGCGTGCCGAGGTAGGCCTCGACGACCGCCGGGTCGGCGCGCACCGCGTCGGGCGGGCCCACCGCGATCATGCGGCCGTAGTCGAGCACGTGGATCGTCTCGCACACATCCATCACCAGCGTCATGTCGTGCTCGACCAGCAGGATCGCCAACCCGTCACCGGCCAGGCGGCGGAGCAGGTGACCGAACGCCTCGGTCTCCTCGTCGCTCTGGCCCGCGGCGGGCTCGTCGAGCAGCAGGACCTGCGGCCGGGTCATGAGGGCGCGGGCCAGCTCGACCACCCGGGCCTGACCGGTCGGGATCTCGGACACCTCGCGGTCGGCGAGCGCCGCGAGGCCCGTCAGCGCCAGCACATCGTCGGCGCCCGCCGCCGAGTCGCCCCGCGTGCGGCTCCACCGGCCGTGGATGTCGCCGCCGACCCGGACGTTGTCACGCACGGTCAAGGAGGTGAACAGCTCGAGCCGCTGGAACGTGCGGGCCAGACCCCGACGGGCCCGCTTGTGGGGCGGCAGCCGGGTGACGTCGCGACCATCGAGCAGGACGCGGCCCGTGTTCGCCCCCTGGAGCCCGCACACCACGTTGAACAGGGTCGTCTTGCCGGCGCCGTTGGGCCCGATCAGCCCCGTGATGCGGCCCTGCGCGGCCGTCACCGTGGTCTCGTTGAGCGCGGTCTTGCCGCCGAAGCGCACCGTGACGTCGCGGGCTTCGAGCAGTGGGTCACCCACGGTTGCTCACTCCTTCCCCGCCGGCACGCCGAGGGCGGCGTCGAGCATCTCGCGGTCGGCGACGTTGAACGGCCGGGCGACGCCCACGAGCTCGAGGGGCAGGTCGGCCGAGGCGGCACCCTGCAGCGCACTCGCGGCGGTCGCGGCGGCGCGGCGGTCGACGGCGGCCAGGCGCTTGGTGACCACGTTGAGCGCCACGAGCACGAGGCCGGTGATGGCGATGAGCCACCAGTTGCTGATCGTCTCGTCGCGGGCGAGGAGGTAGGCGACCGCCACGACGGCGACGGCGCCGACCACCGCGGTCCGGGCCCGCTTGAGGGTGCCGAAGTCGGTGAGGACGCGCTCGACCGCACCCGTCGGGTTCCGCCCGATGCTCACGCCGAGCAGTGCGGGCAGCACGGTCGTGAGCTGGGCCAGGAAGTCGAACGTGCCCTCGAAGTCGGGGTGGTCGGCGCCGAGCTTGTCGAACGTCGACTGCAGCGCCACGAAGAGCACGCCGAAGAGCAGCCCGCCCAGCAGCGCCCCGCTCACGTAGCCGATGCCCGCCACGACCGTGAGCATGAGCAGCGACAGGCTGAGGAAGATGTCGAACCGGTCGAGGTTCGCCGACCCGATCTGAGCCGTCATCAGCGCCCCGCCGACGCCGGCGATGGCGGCCGACAGCATGAACACCGACAGCTTCAGGGTCACCATCGACTGGCCGAGCGTGGCGGAGGCGGCCGGGCTGTCCTTCATGGCGGTGAGCCGGCGCCCGTAGCCGCTGTGGCGCAGGGCGACGAGGCCCACGCCCAGCACGGCGAACAGCACCGTCACGAACATGAGGAACGACGGCATGCTCACCAGGTCGACCGGCCCGAACTTCGGGCGGGCCACGCCGAGGTTGCCGCTGGGGAAGATGCTGAACCGCGTGTGGATGAGCGGCAGCTTCCGGTCGACGATCTCGCGCAGGATCATGTTCGTCACGAACACGCCGAACGCCATCGTCGACAGGGCGAGGTACAGGCCGCGCAGGCGCAGCGACGGGAGCGCGACGAGCGCCCCGACCACCGCGCACACGACGGCCGCCAGCACGTACCCGAGCAAGGTCGACCGGGCTCCGGACCCGCTGCCGTCGATCCCGAAGTGGTGGACGACGATCGCCCCGATCGCCCCGAACGAGAGCACGGCCAGGTTGATCTCGCCCGCGTAGCCGGTGAGCAGCACGAGCGACAGGGCGATGACCGACGCGGTCATCCCGAAGGCGAGCGTGTTGATCGAGGTGGGCGCCAGCAGGTCGCGCACCAGGTACATCCCGACCACCAGGGCCACCGCGCCGATGAGCGCGTTGCGCATGCTGGGCATGCGGTAGCGCTCGCGGGTGCGGAGCACCGTGGCGCCGCGCAGGCGGTCCTGCGGCAGGAACAGCAGCACGACGAACAGGGCGATCATGGGCAGCGACACCCGGAAGTTGCCGACCCACGTCCACTCGTCGCCCGGGAAGTACCCGATGACGTAGCTGCCCGCGAGGCCGAGCACCAGGGCGCCGACGAACGTCCGGGGCACGCTGCGCAACCGGCCGAACATCGCCGCCGCGAAGGCGTCGATGACCAGCAACGTCAGCGCCGTGGCGCTCATCGTCGAGCCCTGGATCGGGGTGATGAGCACGCCGGCCAGCGCGGCGAGGAAGGCGCCGAGCGCCCACGACGCCATGGCCAGCCGCTCGGGCTTGCCCGCGTTGAGCTCGAGCAGGTCGGGGTCGTCGACCACCGCCCGCATGGCCACGCCGGTGCGGGTGGCCGTGAACATGAAGCGCAGGCCGACGGCGACGAGCACCGCGACGACCATGGCGATGATCTCGTGCCACGCCAGGTTCACCCCGGCCACCGTCACCGTCTTGTCGGCCCCGAAGGACAGGGGGAACAGCCGCGGCGTGCGCGGCGTCGGGTCCCAGACCCACGTGCTGAGGGCCAGGAACCCGAGCATCACGCTGACGGGAACGACGATGCGCGCCACCTCGGAGACGTTGCGCAACCCCCGCATCACGACGCCGTACAGCGCCGCCCCCAGCAGCGGCGCCAGTACGCCCAGCACCACCAGCAGGGCGATCGGGGCGGGCCAGCCCCACCCCCATCGCATCTGCCAGTAGGTGAACGCGGCCAGCATGGCCACGGCCCCGTGGGCGAAGTTGAAGATCCCCGACGTGGTGTAGGTGACGACCAGGCCCGACGCCGCGATGCCGTACACGCCCCCCGTGACCAGGCCGATGATCGTGTACTGAAGGAACGTGTCCACGGCTCGAGCCTGCTCGTCCTCGTCCTACTGGTACTTCGTCGAGATCCGGTTCTCGTCGAGCTCGGCCTGGTCGACGACCCGGCCCGTCAGCGGGACCGTGCCATCGGGATCGCACTCCATCTCGCCCACCTCCTCGGGATAGGCCTGCACCCAGGACGTCCCGTCGAGCTTGAGGATCATGTTGCACTCGGGCGGCATGTTCCCGCCGGGGTTGGTCTCGGCGTGGAGGCCGCCGCCGTCCCAGGTGGTGACGCCGGCCAGCTCGTCGAGGACGCACTGCCGGCTGAGCTCGGCCCCGCAGGCGTCTGCCGCCGTCGCCCACAGCATGAAGGCCGACGTGGACTGCACGCCGAGGAGGCTGGTGTCGCCCCCGTTGGCCTCGACGATGTCGATGTACTGCTGGAGCGCCGGGACATCGTCGGCCTGCTCGAAGGGGTAGAAGGCCGAGCGCAGGTAGACGTTGTCGCCGTTGCCGGTGGCGTTCCAGTCGGCGAACGACTGCAGGTAGGCGTTGAGGTCGACGAGCCAGATCGGCGAGTAGTCGATCTGGGCGGCGTCGTCGAGCATGTTCTGCATGTTCGGGTACGGCTGGCCCGAGTAGTAGACGATCTCGGCGCCACAGTCCTTCAGCGTCTGGGTGAAGGGCTTCCAGTCGGGCTCGCCGGCGATGTTGTACTCGATCGGGCAGTCGAGGAACTCGAAGCCGAATTGGGGGAACGTCTGGACGACCTTGTCCTTCGTGTCGATGGTCGCGGCGAAGTTGCCGAACATCACCGAGGCGTTCTTGACCTCCTCGGGGAACAGCTCGGCCATCTGGCCCGCGTAGCCCGCGGTGTAGAAGTCGGCGGGGTTCGGCACCGGCTGGTAGGTCTGCGGGCCGTTGGCGAACTCGGGGCTCACCGAGTAGGTCGGCACCGCGGGCAGGCCGCAGCCGACCCGGGTCTCCTCCTGGGCGGAGTCGAGGGCCCACGCCTCGCCCACGAGCATGAACACCTCGCCGCACGCCTGGGTCGTGGCGTTGACGACGTCCGTGATGGCGGCGTCGTAGTAGTTGCCGACGATCTCACGCCCGTTGATGCCGCCCTGCTCGTTGCACCAGGCGATCATCGCCTCGATGGCGTCGCTGGTCTCGTGGCTGAGGCCCGGCGAGGCGGCGTAGCCGGCGTCGTCGCCGTAGCCGATCACGATCTGGTCCTCGGTGACGCCCTGGTCGCCGGCCGGCCCCCCGTCGCCCTCACCGCAGGGCGTGTCGAGCGTGCCGAAGCTGTCGGTGGGGATGCCGCCGCCGCTGTCGTCGCTGCCCTCGGTTGTGTTGGAGTCCGTCTCGGCTGCCGGCTCGTCGCGATCGGAGCTGCAGGCGGCCGCGGCCACGACGAGCAACGCGAGCACGGCGATGACACGCATCCAATACCTACGCACGTCTGTCCCCCTGTCGACCGTCCGTTGGGCCACCCTTGCCCGGATCTGACGAACCGTCACATCTGACCGTAGCGCGTTGTTCGGCTCACGTTGCCACCACCTTTCCCGAGGCGTCCTGGACACCGGGTCCCCCACCGCGGAGCGGGCGGTCAGGGCCGCGATCAGTGCCCGTTACAGTTGTCCACTGCATGTACAAGGGCGACCACTCTCCGCGACCTATCCGAACCCAGACCGTGACAGCTGTCATACCGGCCTGGAACGAAGCCACGACCGTGGGCGCGGTGGTGTACGCCGCGCTCGACGCCTCCCTCGTCGACGACGTCGTCGTCGTCGACAACGCCTCGTCCGACGGGACGGCCGGCGTCGCCACCGCCCACGGCGCGCGGGTGGTGTACGAACCGGTGCCCGGCAAGGGCGAAGCGATGCGCGCCGGCGTCGACGCGGCACCCGGGTCGGACGTCATCGTGTTCCTCGACGCGGACCTCGTCGGCCTCCGACCGCACGACGTCGACCGCCTCGTCGCCCCCGTCGTCGACCGCGACGCCGACATGGCATGTGGCCTGTTCGACCGCGGGCCGCTCGCCAACCCGCTGTTCCTCCGCCGCCTGCCGGTCCTCACCGGACAGCGGGCCCTGCCCCGCTGGCTGTTCGCGCAGCTCGACGACCACGACCTGCGGGGCTACCGGGTCGAGGCCGCGCTGAACAGCCTGGTGGCGCAGCGTGGCCTCGTACGGCACGACGAGGTCGTCCCCGGACTGTGGCACCGCACCAAGCAGGAGAAGCTCGGCAGCCCCGTGGTGGGCCACGCCACCAAGCTCAAGATGCTCGGCAGCGCCTGCTGGAGCTACGTGCGCTTCGCCGTGGCGCGCCGCGTGCTGCAGCCGGCGGGCTGACCCGTCCGCCGGCGCGCCGGCCCGTCACTCCGACCACGGGCGGTCGCGGGGCTCGTCGTAGAGCACGCCGACGTCCTCGCCGTCGATCGCCCGAGCCGCGTGGGCCAACCACTGGTCGGCCCCCGCCAGGGGCTGCGGCATGGCGTCGCGGGCGAACCACCCGACGTCCCGGGTCTCGAGCGGGTGGGCGGTCAGCTCACCGCCGGTGGCCCGGCAGAGGAACACGAGGCTGTAGAGCGGCACGCGGGTGAAGCCGAGGCGGAGCCCGTCGAGGAGCGCCAGCAGCTTGACCGGCACGCAGTCGATGCCCGTCTCCTCCTTGACCTCCTTCACCGCGATCTCGCTGGCCGAATAGCCCACGTCCGCCCATCCGGTGGGGTAGAGCCAGATGCCGCTGTCGGCCCGCTGCACGAGCAGGATCTCGCCGGCATCGTTCGTGACCACCGCGCCGACCGCCACCTTGGGGGTGACGTACCCGGCGACTCCCTCCCCCACGCCCTTCATCCACTCGTCGACGAAGTGCTCGGCGTCGAAGCCCTCGTCCGCCTGGGCCGCGGCACGGATGTCACCGGCCACCGCCATCACCTCCTCGAAGCGCTCGCGCTCGTACAGGCTCTCGGTGAAGCCGAGCCCGGTGCGGGCGATGCCGGAGAGGGTCTCGGACCAGCGGATGAGGTCCTGACGGGTCGGCGGAAGGCGGCGGCTCACCGCGCCGACGTTACCGGCGCGACGTCGTCTCACCCGGGTGAGGTAGGTTCCGACCGACGACTCGGAGGTGGCGCCGGGTCGGGGTTCTGGGGGGCAATGTGACGGGGCGACACGGTCGACGGACGACTCGATGGGCGGCCGCGGCCGCGCTCGCGGCGGGCCTCGCGGCCGCCAGCGTGGCGGCGACGCCGAGCGCCGCCCAGGAGTCGCCGCCCACCACGGCCGCGCCCGCCGGGACGACGACGACGGCGCCGACAACGACGGCCCCGCCGCCGACCGCACCGACCACGACGACGGGCGACCCGGCCACGACCTCGACCGTCCCCGAGCAGACCGAGGCCGACCCTGCGCCGACGACCACCACGACCGTCCCCGCGCCTGCGGCGCCGCCCCCGAGCCCGCCGCCCGCCACCGGGGACGGGGTCGCCGTCACGTTCGACATCCCCGCCGGCACGCTCCTCGTCGACGGGCAGCGGCTCGGCATCACGGTCTCGGGGATCCCCGACACCGACTACGTGCTCCTGCGCCAGTGCGTGGACGGGACCGAACCGACGTTCCAGCGCTGCCTGTACGAGGACTCGTCCTACGAGATCGTCGACGGCACCGTGCGGGCCACCATGCGCCTCGACGCCCTCCTGTCCGTCGGCGGCTTCGACGGCCTGCCGTCCCGCCAGGCGGACTGCCGCACCACCCCGTGCTCGGTCCTGGTCGAGTACGCCACCGCCGGCGGCGCGCTGTCGACCGTCACCACCCCGCTGCCGTTCGACCCCGAGGGTCCGCTCGCCCCACCGCCCACGGCGACGGTGACGCCGGCCGGACCGTACGCCCACGGCCAGTCGATCACCGTGCACGCCGACGGGCTCGTGTGGTCGGTGTCCGCGACCGTGGTCCAGTGCGCCGCCGGCCCGGTCGACCCGTCGCAGTGCGACCAGGGCACAGCGCGCTACCTCTACCTCGACGACGGCGACGCGGCCGACCTCACGACGCGGGTGCTGGCGGTCATCGACACCGCCAGCGGGACCGTCGACTGCCGCGAGATCGGGGCGTGCGAGCTGGTCGTGGTGTCGGAGAGCAGCCTGGATCCCGCCAGGACGGCCCGGGTGCCGCTGCCGTTCGACCCGGCGACCCAGGTCGTGCCGCCCGTCCTCGTGGTGACGCCGGCTGAGGGCCTCGTGCACGGGCAGGAGATCACGGCCACGGGCAGCGGGTTCACCGACGACTTCCTGCAGTTCAGCCAGTGCGCGGCGGTGGGCGACGGCCCCGAGACGTGCATCTGGCTCCCGGGCTTCGCCGAGCCGACCCCCACGGGGACCTTCACCTCCCAGGTCCGGGTCAGCGCGTTCGTGCCCACGCCGGCGGGCGAGGTCGACTGCCGCGAAGCCGACGCCCCGTGCGTCATCGTGGCCTCCTCCTCGCGACCCGACTCGTCGCGAGCCGGGCGTGCCCCACTCCACTTCGACCCCGACTCCCCACTGCCTCCGCCCCCGTCGATCACCGTCACACCGTCGACCGGCCTGGCCGAGGAGGCGACGGTGACCGTGGCCGGCACGGGCTTCGGCGGGCTCGACGGGGCGTCCGTCGACCTGTCCGTCTGCGCGACGGGCACGGCGCGGTGCGACGAGACCGTGGGCACCTGGATCGAGCCCGCGGCAGACGGCACGTTCACGACCGAAATCACGGTGGCCGCGTCCTTCCGCACGTGGGACGGCACCGTCGTGGACTGCCGCGCCACCCCGGGCTGCGAGGTCACCGCGCGCGACGGGTACGACGGACGGCAGGTCTCCGCCGGCATCGCCTTCGGCGCCGCCCCGACGATGGACGACCGCTACCGCCTCCCGGTGTTCGAGGACGTCGAGGTGGTGCACGACGTCGTGTTCCGCCGCACCGCCGACGCATCGGGCGCATCGGTCGACCTGACGCTCGACGTGTACGAGCCCGCCGGCGACACCCTCGAGGAACGACCCGTCGTGGTGTGGCTGGCGGGCGGGTGGTTCGGTCGCGGGCAGGCCCAGGACATGCAGTCCTACGCCGAGGCGTTCGCCCGCCGCGGCTACGTGTCGGTGACCATGGGGTATCGGGCCCGGCCGGGCCTGCTGTGCTGCCCCACCGACGACATCGAGGGCGTGACCGCGGCGGTTGCCGATGCCACCGAGGACGCGGCCGCAGGCGTGCGCTGGCTGCGCGACCACGCCGACGAGTACGGCATCGACCCCGACGCCATCGCCGTCGGCGGGGCGCAGGGCGGCGCGGCAGCCGCCTTCGGGCTGGCCCACGTGGCGCACGCGCCGATCGCGGCGGCGGTGCCCGTCGACGGCGTCGGGTTCGGCCGGCCCGACCGAGGCGAGGCCCCGTTCCTCGCGCTGCACGAGCAGCGCAGCACGGTGGCGCCGCAGCACCTGTCCGACTGGGCGTGCGACCGTGCCCGGTCGAGGGGCACGACCTGCAGCACGGCCGCGTTCCCCATCTCGTACGAGGACTTCGCCCACGACCGTCAACGGGCCATCGTGGCCGAGGCGAGCGCGTTCCTCGCGGACGTGGTGCTCGCGCCGCTGGGCTACGTCGAGCCCTCGGGTCGCGACTGGGGTGGCCCCGGCGATCCCGCGGGGCCGGACGATCCCGCCGGACCGAGCCCCCTCGACCCCGTGGCGACGGTGGTGCCCGGTGCCCCGCTGTTGCGCACGGCGGCGACCGTGGCGTCGGGCCGCCTGCCGGTGACGGGGGTCGAGCTGGCGCACCTCGCGGCGCTGGCGTTGGCGCTGTGCCTGGTCGGAGGGGCCGCGCTGGCGGCCCGCCGGCGGGGCCTGCGCGGGGCTGACCGCGGCAGCGCCGGGGTCTGGGTGGCCGCGGGGACGGCCGTGGTGCTGGTCGTGGCGGGCTTCGCCGTGACCAGCGCTCTCGGTCCCGCCGACACCGACGAGACGGCGGGCCCGCGCGCCGCCGAGCAGCAGGACGAGGACGCCGCCACGGGAGATGTCGACCACGACTCGATGGACCACGACTCGATGGACCACGACTCGATGGACCACGGTGCCACCGACCACGATGGCATGAACCACACCGCCCTCGACCACGCGGCCGACGGGCACGACGGCCTCGACCACGCCGCCGCCCGCACGGGTCACGGCCACGGCGAGGGCGCCGCCGACGGCCACGAGCACCTCGGCGGGCCGCCCGCTCCCGGCCACGAACACCCGGGTGGGTCCGGGGGCACGGGCCACCAACACCCCGGCGGCCCGTCGGGTCCCCCAGGTCCCGGCCACGAGCACCCCGACCCGCCCGACCCCGAGCCGCCCGTGACCGGTTTCGACCCGTCCTGGACCCCCGCGCAGGTGGCCTACGCCGAGGCACTCATCGCCGACACGCAGGAGCAGCTCGAGCGCTACGACAACCTCGCCATCCTGCCCCTGACCGGCTACCAGTGGATCAAGGACGGGATGGACGTCGACTCGTACCAGCACTGGATCCACCTCAGCCGCATCATCGACTCCCGGCGACTCGACGCCGCCTACCCCGAGTCGCTCGTGCTGCGCACGACGGCCGACGGTCCCCGGCTGGAGGCGGCGATGTACATGCTGTCGACCGCCTACAACCTGGGGAACATCCCGGCCGACATCGCCTGGCTGCCGGGCTGGCACATCCACGAGAACCTGTGCTTCGACAACGGCTACGAGCTGGTGGGCGTCACCGTGAACGGGGTGTGCGAACGGGGCTACGTGCTCCCGACACCGCCGATGATCCACGTGTGGCGCGAGCGGACCGAGTGCGGCTGGTTCGCAGGGGTCGACGAGTTCGGGCTGCAGTGCCACCACGAGCACTGAGGCCGGCCAGCGCGGCCACCGGGGAGCGTCAGGCCGGGTCGAGGGCGTGCAGCAAGGCGCGCTCGACCTCGGCCAGCACGGCCGGGTCGGTGGGCTTCGAGCCGTCGCCCGACCGCACGTAGAACGAGTCGACGACGTCGGCGCCGAGCGTCTGCACCTTGGCGCTGACGACGTCGAGGTCGAGGTCGGCCAGCGCCCCGGTGATGCGGTAGAGCACGCCGAGGCCGTCGCGGGCGTGCACCTCGACGACCGTCGCCACCGGCGACGCGTCGAGGTCGACGCGCACCTCGGGCTCGACCTCGTCGGCGACGGGCGGCCCGCGCCGCACCCCGTAGGTCCGCACGCGGTCGGCGAGGCGGGCCCGGATGGCCAGCCGTCCGGCGAGCGCGGCCTCGAGGTCGGCCATCACCCGGTCCCAGGTGATCGTGGGACCGAAGCTGGACTGGACCCGGAACACCTCGATGGCCCAGCCGTCCTCGCCCCCGACCGCGGCGTCGAGGATGCCCAGCCCGTGCAGCGACAGGACGCCGGCCACCCGACTGAACAGGCCGGGCCGGTCGGCGGCCACGACGGTCAGCCGATCGCCCTCGGCCCGCAGCGTCTGCGCCCTCGCGGCCAGCAATGCCTTCTGGTCGACGCTGGGGAACTCGTCGGCGACGTCGACCGCGTGTCCACCGCCCAGGACGTGGTCGACGCGGGACACGAGCGCCCGCACGAGGCCGGCCTTCCAGTCGCTCCAGGCCGCCGGGCCCGTCGCCAGGGAATCGGCCTCGGTGAGGGCGGCGAGCAGGCCGAGCACCTCGCGGTCGCCGAGCGCCGCCGCCACCGCGTCGATCGTGGCGGGGTCGTCGAGGTCCCGCCGCGTGGCCACGTCGGCCAGCAGCAGGTGGTGGCGGCACAGCGCCACGAGCGCGGCGGTCTCGTCGGCCTCGAGGCCCATGCGCGGCGCGATCTCGGCCAGCATCGCGACGCCGTTGTCGGTGTGGTCGCCCGGCCCGCCCTTGCCGATGTCGTGGAACAGGGCGGCCAGCACGAGCAGGTCGGGGCGGGTGACGCGGCCGGCGAGCGCGGCGCTGCCCACCGCGGTCTCCCACAGGTGCCGGTCGACGGTGAACCGGTGGTAGGCGTTGCGCTGCGGCTTCGAGCGGACGCTGGGCCACTCGGGGACGTAGCGCTCCCACACGCCCTGCTGGTCGAGCGCCTCGAGCAGCACGAGGGCGGGCGGGCCGGCCATGAGCAGGTCGACGAACGCGGCGCGCACCGCGTCGGGCCACGGGGTCGGCGGGTCGGGGGCCTCGACCGCCAGCCGGGCGAGGGTGCCGCGGGCGAGCTGCGTGCCGCGCTGGGCGGCCGCCGCTGCGGCCGCCAGGGCCACCGCCGGGTCGGCGGCGATGTCGATCTCGTCGGCGATGGCGACCTCGCCGTCCTGCAGGCGCAGCCCACCGCCGATGTCGCGGGGGCGGCGGGCCCGGGCCAGCGGCCCGACGAGCGAGCTGTCGATGCGGTGCCAGGCGTCGTCGGAGGTCCAGGCGATCGTGCGGGCCGCCAGGGCCACGCTGCCCATGAGGCTGTCGGCATCGGCGTAGCCGAGCGCGTCGGCCAGCCCGTCCTGCTCCTGCAGCAGGAGCTTGTCGCCCGGACGCCCGGTGCGGCGGTGCAGCTCGACGCGCACCGAGAGCAGGGTCTCGTAGGCACCGTCGAGGGTGGCGTGGTCGGTGTCCCACAGGATCGAGCGGGCGGACTGCGCCCACCGGAGGGCGTGGACGTCGCGCAGCCCGCCCCGGCCCTCCTTGATGTCGGGCTCGAGCAGGAACGCCACCTCGCCCGACTGGGCGTGCCGGTCGCGCACCCGGGCGGACATCGTGGCCAGCCAGCGCTTGGCCCGCTTGCGCCACTGCAGGTCGGCCTTGCCCGCGAGCTCGTCGGTCAGCCGCCGGTCGCCGGCCAGGTGGCGCATCTGCAGCAGACCGGTGGCGGTGTCGAGGTCGTCGGCCGCGAGGGCCAGCGCCTCCTTCACCGTGCGGACGGCGTGGCCGAGCTTCAGGCGGGCGTCCCATATCGGGTACCACAGCCGGTCGGCCAGCTCGCCGATGTCGTCGCGGCCCTCGTGCAACAGCAGCACGTCGATGTCGGACTGGAGCGAGAGCTCACCCCGGCCGTAGCCCCCGACGGCGACGAGCGCGATGCCGGCGGGATCGGAGCCCTCGATCGCCACGGTGACCAGCTCGTCGAGCCAGCGGTCGACCTCGGCGGTCCACGCCTCGCACAGCGCTCGGCCGACGAGGGAGTCGTCGGCAGCGAGCTGCGCCCGGACGTCGGTGATTCTCATCGGGGGGTCCTGTCCATCCTCGCTGGCGAGGGTAACGAGCGGCCTGCGCCCCTCCCCGCAGGAAGGAGCGCAGGCCGCCACATGTCATCGACCGTTCACAAAGAGCGGTCGGGCAGCTCACGTCCGTTCGTCCTCGGCGGCTGCGCCGCCGAGAGCCCAACGAGGTGACTTCCCGCTCCTGGCGCCTTCGGCGCCGGGCCGCTCGGGCCACGGCCTCGCCTTGCGGCTCGGCCTCACAAAGAGCGGTCAGGCTGTCTCGGGCTACAGGGCGTCGGGCCCGAGCTCGCCGGTCCGGATGCGGGCCACCTGCTCCACGGACGTGACCCACACCTTCCCGTCGCCGATCTTCCCGGTGCGGGCGGCCCCCGAGAGGACCTCGATGAGCCGGTCGACGTCGCTGTCGTCGGCCAGGACGTCGATGCGCACCTTCGGAACGAAGTCGATGGTGTACTCCGCCCCCCGGTACACCTCGGTGTGCCCGGACTGGCGCCCGAACCCCTGCACCTCGGTGACGGTCATGCCGGTCACACCGGCCTCCTTGAGGGCGCCCTTCACGTCGTCGAGCTTGAACGGCTTGACGACGGCGGTGATGAGCTTCAACGGATGTCCTCCTGCTCGTGTGGGCGTATCAGTCCCGATGGATCGATACCTGTCACTGCTCACTGCGGTTCAGCGGGTGTCGATCTACAGGGCGTCCGCGTAGGCGACTTCGGCGTGCTGGGACAGGTCGAGGCCCTCGTCTTCGGCCTCGTCACTGACGCGCAGGCCGATGGTCAGGTCGATGACCTTGCCGATGATCAGGCTGACCACGAAGGAGTAGCCGAGCGTGACGACCGAGGCCAGGATCTGGTCGAAGAGGAGCGCCGTGCCCCCGCCGAGGAACAGGCCCTCGTCGACGACGGCGGCGTTGATGGCGGAGTCGGCGAAGAAGCCGAGCAGGATCGAGCCGACGAGCCCACCGACCAGGTGGACGGCGATGACGTCGAGGCTGTCGTCGAACCTGAACGCCTTCTTGATGCCGAGGGCCAGGTAGCACACGGCTCCGGTGAAGAGGCCGATGTACACGGGCGCCATGCCGCCGACGAAGCCGGCGCACGGGGTGATGGCGACCAGGCCGGCCACCGCACCCGAGGCGGCGCCCAGGGTGGTGGCGTGCCCGTCCTTCAGCCTCTCGACCACGAGCCAGCCCAGCATGGCGGCCGACGCGGCGAGGAAGGTGTTCATGATGGCCTGGGCGGCGATGCCGTCGGCGGCGAGGGCCGAGCCGGCGTTGAATCCGGCCCACCCGAACCACAGGATGCCGGTGCCGAGCACCGTCAGCGGCAGGTTGTGCGGGGGCATCGGCGTGTCGGGGTAGCCCTTGCGCTTCCCCAGGAGCAGGACGAGGGCCAGCGCCGCGGCGCCGGCGTTCATGTGCACGACCGCACCGCCGGCGAAGTCGAGCGCACCCTGCTCGAACAGCCAGCCCCCCGCGAACACCATGTGGGCCAGCGGGGCGTAGACGAGCACGAGCCACACCCCGATGAACACCGCGTAGGCGCCGAACTTGAGGCGGTCGGCCGTGGCCCCCGTGATCAGCGCGGGGGTGATGATGGCGAACGTCATCTGGAACGCGCAGAAGAGGACGAACGGGATCGTCAGGAAGCTGAGGAACTCCTGGTTCGTCAGCGCCGGGCCCACGTCCTTCAGCCACACGTAGTCGAAGTTGCCGATGAAGCCGCCGTTGCCGGCGTCGCCGAAGGCGAGGCTGAACACGATCGCCACCCACACCACGGCCAGCAGGCCCATGGCGAAGATGTTCTGCATCAGCATGCCCAGCACGTTCTTGCTGCGGACCATGCCGCCGTAGAAGAGCGCGAGCCCCGGTGTCATGAACAGCACGAGCGCGGTGGAGATGAGCACCCACGCGGTGTTGCCGGAATCGAGTTCCATGCCTCTGCCCCTTTCCCAAGCTTCGACAGGTTGGCGAAAGGGTGACGCGGGGATGTTTCGCGATCGGGTCCCGATTGTTTCGTGTCAGTGAAGTGATTCGTCCAGAACCACGTCAGGTTGTCGCGGCAGCCAGCTCAGCGAGCAGCCCGCGCGCCACGTGGTGCACCGGGTCCCACACCGGACCGAACGGTGGCGCGTACCCCAGGTCGAGCTCGACCACCTCGTCCGCCGTCATCCCGGCCTGGATCGCCGTCGCCAGCACGTCGATGCGCTTGGCCGTCCCCTCCTCCCCCACGATCTGCGCCCCCAGCATCCGTCCCGACCCCACCTCGGCCAGGGCCTTGACGGTGATCTTCTTGCGCTCGGGCAGGTACCCGGCGCGCGTCTCGCCGTCGACGCTGGCCTCGACGGCGGCGAAGCCGTAGCGAGCGCACTCGTCGAGCGACAGCCCGGTGCGCCCGATCTCGACGCTGCAGACCTTGGTGACCGCCGTGCCCAGCGCCCCGGGGAACGCGGCGTACCCCCCGGCGATGTTGATGCCCGCCACCCGACCCTGCTTGTTGGCCACGGTCCCCAGCGCGATGTGCACCGGCACTCCGGCGACCAGGTGGTGGGACTCGCAGCAGTCGCCCGCCGCCCAGACGCCGTCGGCCGATGTGCGCTGCCTGCGGTCGACGCGCAGCGCGCCCTTGACCCCGACGGCGAGGCCGGCGTCGGCCGCCAGGTCCGCGTTCGGGACGACGCCCAGCCCCAGCACCACCACGTCGGCCGGCAGCCGCTCGCCCCCGGCCACCACCGCCCCGTCCTCCACCGACTCGAGCGGCGTCTCCAACCGGACGTCGATGCCGAGGCCCTCGAGGGCGCCCACCAGCGGGGCGGCGACGTCGGCGTCGAGTGACGGCATGAGCTGGTCCGAGGCCTCCAGCAGCGTGACCTCCAACCCTCGCTGGACGAAGGCCTCGGCCATCTCGAGGCCGATGTAGCCGCCGCCCACCACGACCACGCGGTGGCCGTCGCGGTCGCGCACCTCCGCCTCGAGTCGGGCCGCGTCGTCGAGCGTCTGGACGCCGTGGACCATCGGCCGCTCGATGCCGGGGAGGTCCGGGCGCAGCGGCCGCGCGCCGGTGGCGACGTGCAGGGCGTCGAACCCGACGCGCACCGTTCGCTCGCGCTCCGCGTCCCAGGCCTCGACCTCGCGGGCGTCGAGGTCGATCGCCCGTGCCTCGTGGCCGAGGCGCACGTCGACGTCGTACTGGTCCCGGAACGTCTCGGGGCTGCGGGCCACCAGGTCATCGAGTACACCGACCGAGCCGCCCACGAGGTACGGGATGCCGCAGGCCGAGTAGCTCGTCCACCGGCCCTTCTCGAGCACGACGATCTCGCGGTCGGGCTGGCGGCGCCGCACCTGCATGGCGGCGCTCATGCCGGCCGCATCCCCTCCGATGACGACGAGTCGATCGCGCATGCGGCCGAGGGTAGGGCCGCGGGCCCGGGGCTCAGCTGACCCGCAGGTTCTCGACCGGCACCCCGGTGCCGGACGCACGCGAGAGCGGGCCGTCGCAGGTCAGGAGGCGAGCCTCGCACGAGGCCGCGACGGCGAGGTACAACGAGTCGTACGCCGACACGTTCCCCCACCACCTGCGGGATCTGGACACGAGAAGGCGGGTCGGGACCCGCGCCAGGGGCCAGTCCGCCAGCACCCCGAGTGCGGTGGTGAGCTGATCGTCGTCGATGCCGCCGCGACGACGGGCTCGCCGCAACGCCTGGGCGACCTCGGAGTCGACGATGTCGGGGGCCGCTGCAGCCCGATCCGCGAGCACCGGCACGGCGGCCCGGCCCACTGGTGTCTTGAGCAGGATCTCGACGAGAACGGACGCGTCGACGACCAGGTTCATGCGCCGTCTCGCTCGGCCCGGTCCTCCGCGATGAGCTCGCCCGCGGTGAACGGCAGGTCGTCGTGGTCGGGGAGAGCGTCGAGCCGTTCGATCATCTCGGCGAGCGTGGGGCGCTCCACCTCGCTGCGCACCAGCCTGATCACGTAGTCGCTCATCGTGAGGTCGACATCGTCCGCCCGAGCCCGCAGCTGCTCTTTGAGGTCGTCGGGGAAGTTGCGGATCTGTAGCGTGCTCACGTCGTCATGCTATCAGCACCACACTGTATGGATGGGAGGCGACTCCGGCGGGCCCTCTCCGTCAGCGCCGGCCCTCGCGCCGCCGACGAGCCAGGTGGACGTGGGCCTTGGCCGCGCCCCACACCAGCCCTGGCTCGTGGAGGTCGGGGTCGACGTCGGCGAACGTGGCCGGGCTGATGTCGTAGACGTCGTCGGGGAAGGCACGCGCCGCGAAGTCGTCCCGGGCCACGGGTCGGGCCCCGGCCGCCCGGAGCACCTCGGTCGGGTAGCCGACCAGAGAGCGCAGCACGGCCAGCGGATTGCCGGCCTGCGTGTCGACGTCGGTCTCGAGCAGCGCCCGCACGCGGGGCGCCCCGTCGGCGCGGCGCGAGCGGCGGCGTCGGCGATCGCCGCCTCGACAGCGGCGGTGACCGCCACCCCCTGCGCGCCGAGGACCCGCCGGACGGCGGCATCGACCCACGGGCCGATCGCCCGTTCGACGCCGTCGGCCAGCGTCGTCGCGTAGGCCGCCAGCGCGGCGGCGTCGCCGGGGTCGTCGGGCGCGGGGACGCGGTCTCGGGCGTCATCACCACCATCCTGGCGGCCGCCGCGCCCGCGACCGAACACAGCTAGACACGAGTCCGTGCGCATCCGGGCGTTGTCGGTGTTCGAGGGGATCGTCTACCACTGCGTCTGCATCGATCCGTCGTCCCCGTGCCGGCCCACGCTCGAGGTCGACGCGCTGCTGCGCCCGGGCGATGCCGACGCCGACTCCGGCCCGCTGCTGCTCAGCGTGGCGGAGTACGCGGTCATGGTCGGCGACGCCGACCGGGCGCGCCGGTGCCTGGCCGAGATGGCCGCCAAAGGGCGCCTGGTCGATCACCTCGGCGTCGACCACATCGCCTTCCCGACGTGGACGCCGGTCGGCCCGGCGCCGGGCTGAGCCCCGGCGTTCAGCCCGATGGTGCGGCGAGGTCGAGAGCGGCGTTGAGGTTGCCCGACCGCAGGCCCTCGAGGTCGAGCGTCACGTAGCGGTAGCCGCCCGCCTGGACGGCGGCGACCACGTCGTCGCGGCAGGCGACGACGTCGGCCAGCCGGTCGAGCGGTACCTCGATCCGGGCCGTGTCGTCGTAGTGGCGCACCCGCACGTCGGCGAACCCGAGGGCGTGCAGGCCGGCCTCGGCCCGCTCGACCCCGCGCAGGCGGCCGAGGGTGACGGGCGTGCCGTACGGCAGCCGCGACGCGAGGCAGGCGGCGGCGGGCTTGTCCCACGTGCGCAGGCCGAGGCGCTGCGACCACTCGCGCACGTCGGCCTTCGCGAACCCGGCGTCGACCAGAGGAAACGCCGCGCCGCGCTCGGCCGCGGCCCGCTGGCCGGGCCGGTGGTCGCCGAGGTCGTCGACGTTGACGCCGAGCACGACGGTGGCGTCCTGCCCGTCGGCGCCCGCGGCAGCCGATACCGGTCCGAGGGCCCGCAGCAGGGCGTCCTTGCACCAGTAGCAGCGGTCGCCGTCGTTGCGGGCGTACGCGGCCTGGACGAGCTCGTCGGTTTCGACCTCGGCCCAGCGGAGACCCCACTCCGCGGCCAGCTCCGCGCAGTCGACGCGCTCGCTGCCGGCCAGCGACGGGGAGACGGCGGTGACGGCCAGCGCCCGCTCGGGGCCGAGGGTGTCGTTGGCCACCCAGGCGAGGAACGCGGAGTCGGCGCCGCCCGAGAAGGCGACGACGACGCGGTCGAGCTGGCGGAGCCGGGCGCGCAGCCCGTCCAGCGACGCCGACGGTGCCGCCGTCACCGGTCGACGACCTCGATGCGCACGCGCTTGTTGCCCTTGCCCTTCGACTCGGTCTTGACGACGCGGACCCCGCCCACCTCGCCGGTCGAGCGCACGTGCGTGCCCCCGTCGGCCTGCTTGTCGAGCCCGACGATGTCGACCACGCGGATGTCCGCCACCGATTCGGGCACCAGGCTGACCTTCGTGCGGATCAGGGCCTCGTCGAGCACCGCCTCGCCCCGCGGGATCGTCGACACCTCGATGGGGCGGTCGGCGGCGATCTCGGCGGCCACGAGCGCTTCGACCCGAGCGCCGAACCCCTCGGGGGTGGGGTCGAGCTCGAAGTCCATGCGGGCGGAGAGCGGCTCCATGTTCCCGCCCGTGACCGGGACGCCCCACTCGTGCCATATGACCCCGCACAGCACGTGCAGGGCGGTGTGGGTGCGCATGAGACGGTGGCGCCGGTCCCAGTCGATCGTGCCCTCGACCTCGGTGCCCGGCGCGGGCACCGCCCCCTCGAGCGTGTGCCACACGTCGGCGCCCTGCTTGCGGACCTCGACCACCCGCGCCTCGCCGCCGTCCCACCGCAGCGTGCCGGTGTCGTGGGGCTGACCCCCGCCGGTCGGGTAGAAGACGGTGCGATCGAGCACCACGCGCGCACCGTCCACGTCGGTGACCGCGGTACGTGCGGAGCGCTGGTACGCGTCGTCCAGATACAGCAATTCAGTGGACATCGTGACCGTTCCTTAACCGAACTGACCGCCATTCCGCAACGCGACCACCCCGAGCAGTGGTAAACCTGTCTGCAACGCGGAGGCCCGTACCTCCGCGTTCCATTGTTCTACGGACAGGGAGTGTGCGATGCGACAGCGACGCCGTTCAATGCGGCTCCTCGCCATCTTCCTCGGTCTGTCACTCTTCGCCGCCGCGTGCGGTGATGACGACGACACCGAGGCGAGTGACGACGAGGGTACTGAAGAATCCGAGGAGGCCGGTGGGGTCGAAGCCCCGCCGATCGGAGATGCCGCGCCATCGTGCACCGGCGACTCCGACGGGACGCTGACAGTCGGCGGCCTCCTCCCGCAGACGGGTGACCTCTCGTTCCTCGGGCCACCCGAGGAGGCGGGTGCCGCTTTGGCGGTGACCGAGATCAACGCGGCCGGCGGCGTGCTGGGCCAGCCGGTGGCGTACCTGCCGGGTGACTCTGGCGACGCCGACCCCGACGTGGCCAACCCCACGGTCGACGCCCACCTGTCGGCCAACGCCGACGTGATCCTGGGTGCCGCGTCGTCGGGCATCTCGCTGAACGTCATCGACAAGATCACCGGCGCGTGCAAGATCCACTTCTCGCCGGCGAACACGTCGCCGCAGTTCACCGACTATGACGACGACGACCTGTACTTCCGCACCGCGCCCTCCGACATCCTGCAGGGCCAGGTGCTCGCCGACCTGATGGTCGCGGACGGCGTCGCCAACGCCGCACTCCTCGCCCGCCAGGATTCCTACGGCGAGGGCCTGCTCGAGTACACGATGGCGCCGTTCGAGGAGCAGGGTGGCGAGGTCGTGCTCGACCAGGTCTACGACCCCGAGGCCACGAGCTTCGAGGCCGAGGTCGACGCGGTCGTCTCGGCAGACCCCGACGCGCTGGTGCTGATCGGGTTCGACGAGTCGGGCCGCATCCTCAACTCGCTCTTCGAGCAGGGCTTCACCCCCGACCAGAAGCAGATCTACCTGGTCGACGGCAACATCGGCAACGCCCTCGGCGAGGACTTCGCCGAGCCGGGCGTGCTGGCCGGCATCAAGGGCACGCTGCCCGCGGCCGAGCTGACCGACGACTTCCGTCAGCAGCTGCTCGGCGTCGATCCCGCGTTGGTCGACTTCAGCTACGGGCCCGAGACGTACGACGCGGTGATCATCACCGCGCTCGCTACCGTCGCGGCCGACACCGACGATCCCGCGGCCGTGGCCGCGCAGCTCAACGGCGTCACCCGTGACGGCACGGCGTGCGAGACGTACGCCGACTGCGTGGCCCTCCTCGGGGAGGGCGAGGACATCGACTACAACGGTCCGTCCGGCCCGCAGGAGTTCAGCCAGCCGGGTGAGCCGACCGCCGCGAGCTTCGCCATCCTGAGCTACGCGTCGGACAGCAACACCATCGACGACGAGGCCACCGTCTACCAGCAGGCGTCGCTGTAACCCGAGCCTCCGTGCTCAAGCGATGAGGAAGGGGCCGGCCAGGTGGCCGGCCCCTCCTCGCGCCTCCGGACGGCGTGCCCCGCACGCGCGAGGCCAGACCCGCCCCACCACACACGCGTGATGGGCACCAGCGAGGCACGGCGGGGGTGCGGGGGCAGAGGCTCCGCCGGAGCCCCCGCCGTCGCCCGATCCGGCTTGCCGGTCGGGCGACAGGAATCGACTCGCCGCAGGCGAGGCCGAAGACTCCGAGCCGAGGCGAAGCCTCGGCGAGGACGACTACTCCACCTGCGCGGCGAGGGTGCCGAGGTAGAGCTCGACGACCTTGGGGTCGCGGAGGAGCTCGTCGCCGGTGTTGGTGTACGCGTTGCGACCCTGGTCGAGCACGTAGCCGCGGTGGCAGATCTGCAGGCAGCGGTTGGCGTTCTGCTCGACCATCACGATCGACACGCCGGCGTCGTTGATGCGCCGGCAGTTGATGAACACCTCGTCCTGGAGCGCAGGTGACAGCCCCGCCGACGGCTCGTCGAGCAGCAGCACCTGCGGATCGGCCATGAGCGCACGCCCCATCGACAGCATCTGCCGCTCGCCACCCGAGAGCGAGCCGGCTCGTTGCTTCCGGCGCTCGCCGAGGCGGGAGAACATCGACACCACGACCTCGAAGCGCTCCTCGAACTTCTTCGGCGTCTGGTAGACGCCCATCTGCAGGTTCTCCTCGATGGTGAGGCGAGGGAAGACGTTCTCGTTCTGGGGCACATAGCCGATGCCCTTGGCCACCAGCTCGTGCGCCTTCAGCCCGGTCACGTCCTCGCCGCGGAGCCGCACGGCGCCCGAGCGGACGGGGATCAGGCCGAACAGGGCCTTGACCAGCGTGGACTTGCCGGCGCCGTTGGGCCCGATGATGCCGACGAGCTCGCCGTCGTACAGCTTCAGGTTGGTGCCCGAGAGGATGTTGACCTCGGGGACGTAACCGGCGACGACCTCGTCGGCTTCGAGCACCACCTCGGCGCCGTCGGTGTCCGTGGTGTCGGCGGCGGCGGTGTCGGCGCTCACGGCTTGAACTCCTCGTCGGCGGCTGTGGCTTCGGCCGCGGGCCCGGCATCTGCAGGGTCCTCGGCGGGTTCGAACCCCGACGTCTCGGCCCGCGCGGGCTCGACGTTCGCCTCCTCGAGCGAGCGCTGGGCCTCGGCGAGGATGCGGTCCTGCTCGCCGCGGTCGAGGGGCGTGCCGTGGTGGGCGCCGAGGTAGGCGTCGATCACCCGCGGGTTCGTCACGATCGAGCTGTGCTTGCCCTCGGCGATGATCTCGCCCTCGCTCATGACCACGACCCAGTCGCTGATGGTGCGGACGACATCCATGTCGTGCTCGACGAACACGACGGTGAGGCCGTCGTCGCGCAGGTCCTGGACATGCCCGATGATGGTCTGCGCCAGGGCTGGGTTCACGCCCGCCATCGGCTCATCGAGCATGAGGAGCTGCGGCCCGGACATGAGGGCGCGGGCCATCTCGAGCAGCTTGCGCTGGCCGCCCGACAGCTCGCCCGCGAACTCTTCGCGCATGTGCGTGAGGTTGAACCGGGCGAGCAGCGCATCGGCCCGGTCAGTGATCTCGGCTTCCTGCTGCCGCCACCCCGCCCGCCACAGCGCCCGGAAGAAGTTCTCGCCCGACTGGCCGGTGGCGCCGAGCTTCATGTTCTCGAGCACCGTGAGCCGGGCGAGGGACTTGGTGAGCTGGAACGTGCGGACCATCCCCCGGCGGGCGATGCGGTAGGAGGTGAGCCCTTCGAGGGACTCGCCCTCGAAGGACCACGTGCCCGAGTTGGGCTTGTCGAAGCCGGTGAGCAGGTTGAAGTACGTGGTCTTGCCCGCGCCGTTCGGGCCGATGAGCGCGGTGATGGCGCCGCGCTCGATCTCGCAGTGGTCCACGCTGACGGCGGTCAGGCCGCCGAAGCGCCTGGTGATGCCGTCGGAGACGAGGATCGGGTCGTTCTTGGCGACGCCCGGCCGTTGCTCGATCCCGCCGAAGCGGTCGAGCGCCAGCTTCGTGAACGCAGGCTGTGCAGTCATGACACCTACCTGTCCTGGAGGGCGATCTCGCGGCGGTCGCCGAAGATGCCCTGGGGACGGAAGATCAACAGCAGCATGAGCCCGAGGCCGACCAGGACGAAGCGCACGTTCCCGGCCTGGTTCGCGTCGAGCACGCTGCGGGGGATGTACTCGTTGGCCACCAGCTCGTTGATGAAGCCCTGCGAGAACGACAGCAGGGCCCAGAAGATCATCGAGCCCACGACCGGGCCCCAGATGCGGGCCACGCCGCCGAGGATGAGCGCGGCGTAGGCGTAGAAGGTGGGGATCGGGCTGAAGCTGCCCGGCACGATCGCGGCCTGGGCCACGACCCAGAACATCCCGCCGACCGCCCCGATGACGCCGCCCAGGATGAGGCTCTGCATCTTGTAGCTGTAGACGTTCTTGCCGAGGGCCCGCACGGCGTCCTCGTCCTCGCGGATGGCCTTGAGGACGCGGCCCCACGGGCTGCGCATGAGCAGGTAGACGAGCAGCACGGCCAGCAGCACGAGCACCCAGCCGACGAGCAGCACCCACACCGTGCGCTCGCTGTAGCGCCACGGGCCGAACCCGTAGGTGCCGTCGCCCAACGGGTTGAGGTCGTAGAAGCCGGAGCTGAAGCCGCTGAGCCCGTCGGAGCCGCCGGTGAACGAGCGCCAGCTCGGCGCGCTCACCATGAGCCGGAAGATCTCGCTGGCCGCGATGGTCACGATGGCGAGGTAGTCGGCGCGCAACCGCAGCGTGGGCAGCCCGAGCAGCAGGGCGAGGCCGGTCGCCGCGCCCATGCCGACGAGCACGCCGACGCCGAGCGGCAGGCCCCACTCGAGCACGCTGATGGCGACCCCGTAGCCGCCGATGGCCATGAACCCGACCTGCCCGAAGTTGAGCAGCCCGGTGTAGCCGAAGTGCACGTTGAGGCCGATGGCGGCGAGGGCGTAGATGATCGCCTCGCGACCGACCCCGGCCCGCAGCGAGTCTTCGATGATGGTGGACCAGTTCACTGACGGCTCCCTATCCGACCCGTTCGGCCTGGCCGAGGATGCCCTGCGGCCGGAAGACCAGGATGACGATCAGGATGGCCAGGGCGGTCACGGTCTTGAACTCGGACGGGATCCACAGGGTGGACACCTCCATGACCATGCCCACCACCATGCTGCCCACGAGCGCACCGTACGCGGTACCCAGGCCGCCGAGCGTGACGCCGGCGAACATCAGCAGAAGCAGCTGGAAGCCCATCTGCCAGCTGACCTGCTCGGACAGGCCCTGGAGGATGCCACCGAGCGCAGCCAGCCCGGCTCCGGCCGCCCAGACGAAGTTGACCACCCGGTCGACGTTGATGCCGGACGACTCGGCGAGGTCGCGGTTGTCGGCGACGGCGCGCGTGGCCTTGCCCGTCTTGGTGCGTTGCAGGAACAGCGCCACCGCCACGAGGGCGATGATCGAGATGATCATGCCGACCAGGTCGCGAGGCACCAGGTTGACGGGACCGATCTCGAGCCCGTCGCGCTGCAACGAGAACTGCGGCGTACGTGCGGGTGAACCCGCCGAACTGGATGTTGAAGAGGTAGCGCAGGAAGATGCCGAGCCCGATGCTGATGACCAGCATGGCGATCAGCCCTGTGCCCCGGTTGCGGAGGGGGCGCCAGAAGAACCTGTCGAGGCCCGATCCGGCCAGCACGGCCACTGTGATGGCCAGCGGGGCGGCGATGTACATGTGCCAGCCGATGGTCACGTTGAACAGGTACGCCACGAGCGCCCCGAACGTCACCATCTCGCCGTGCGCGAAGTTCGTCAGCCCCGTCGTGCCGAAGATCAGCGACAGGCCGATCGCGCACATGGCGATGATGAGGCCGAAGCGGACGCCCTGCACCGTCAGGCGGGCGGCCCGGTCGAGCGTCGACGAGACGTCGCGGGTCTGCGCCTCGCCGAAGTCGAGCGGGAACAGCACGTTGCGCACCTGGCCGGTCCGCAGCGCGACGTCGAGCGAGGCCCGGTCGGCGTTGCGCAACACGACCTCGTCGGGCAGCGAGCCGTCGTCGATGGTGACCGTGTAGGCACCGGGGCCCGGCACGGGCACCTCGAAATGGCCCTCGGCGTCGGTCTCGACGTCCTGGGTGAACGTCCCGTCGGCCGACTCGATGGTCAGCTCGACCCCCTCGGCCGGGACGTCGTCCCCGTCCTCGGACTCGTACTCCAGGTTGCCCGCGATGGCCTCGCCGGTGGGCGACGGCGGCGGCTGCCCGGCGGGCACGGTCGTCGTCGTCGTGGGTTCCGGTTGTGACGGGGTCTGCTGCTGCCGGGTCTCGCCACTCGCCATGGGCGCAACGACCAGCAGGGCCGCGAGCGCGACCAGTGCCCCCACCAATTTCCTCATGCATGCTCCTATCCAGAGGACGGGGGGAGTGTAGGGGCGGCGGCGTGCGCACGTCCTTTTCGTGCCGTTACGTGCTGACTTCTTCACGGATCCGTCATCGACCACCCGCGTCGCCCGACGATTCGCGCAGTGGTGACCGGAGCGGCTGACGCGTGGCCCCGGTCCGCCGTCGGCACGGCTCAGCGCACCCCGACGGCGTCGAGCACCTCGTCGAGCGCCCCGACCACCCCGGTGACGAACGGTCCGAACTCGGCGAAGTGCGCCGACGCCTCGTCGTAGCGCATCGAGTACACGCAGGCCTTGAGGTCGTCGGGGTGGACGCCGAAGAGGGTCACGCCCCACTCGTGGTCGTCGAGGCCGGTCGAGCCGGTCACGAGCTGGAGCACCCGACCCGCGAACGTGCGCCCCGTGGCGCCGTGGCCGAGCATCAGCCGCTCCCGGTCCTCGTAGGGGAGCGTGTACCAGTTGTGGGCGTCACCACGCCGCTTCGACATCGGGTAGAAGCAGAAGGCGGTCTTGCCCGCGGGCGGGAGCTGCGGGTAGAGCCGGGCCTGCTTGCGCTCCTCGGGCATGCGCTCGGCGTACTCGGACACCTCGGTGAGCGACACGTAGCTGTCGACCACGCTGAGGCCGGCCGCTTCGACCTCGGTCTGGAACCGGCGCAGGCGCCACAGGTCGGGCCCGAGGGCGAGCAGGCCCACGTCACCCTTGTGGCCCATCAGCGCCACCGGGACGACCTGGTGGTCGTCGGCCTCGAGTGACTTGACCGCGGCGGTGACGGCGGAGGCGTCGGCGAGCGGTGTGACGGCGCAGAACAGATGGAGGACGTTCCACCCGACGCTCGGGGACAACGGATCGGGCATGCCCTGCAGGTTAGTGGTGTCGCGATCGGTCTCCCGCGGCCGTGACAGACTGCGCCCGATGCGCTCGGGACGTCGAGGAATGGGAACGGCCGCGCTCGTGGCCTGCGTGGCTCTCGGCGCGTGCGGGGCGTCTCAGCCCACGTCGGCCGAGAACGCCGCCACCCGCACCGCCGACACGGTCTGCTCGCTGCTGCGGGACTTCAACAACGACCTGACCGAGGTCTTCAACGCGACATCGGCCGCGATCACCGACGCCGACGACCCCGAGACCTCGGTGGACGTGCTCGTCGACGGCTTCGACGAGATGGTCGCCATCGCGGAGGAGCACCGGGCCGAGCTCGACGAGCTGGACCTGCCCAGCATCGACGAGCGCGACGCGCTGACCGCCGAGCTGATCGAGGGTGCCGACGAGTCGCTCGCCGTCCTGGAGTCCGAGCGCGACGAGGCCGACGCCCTGCCGCCGATCGAGATCGACGACCAGGCCGGGGCCATCGGCGGTGCGTCGGTGGGGCTCGAGCGGGCGACGTCGGTGCTCGAGCCCTCGATCGGTGCCTACCAGGACGATCTGCTGCGGGAGGCGTTCGCGGCCGACGAGGGCTGCGAGCACGTCATCCAGCCGTTCTGACCCGTTCCACGGTGACGACCGCGTTGTAGTCGGGGACCTTCGACTGGGGCTCGCGGCGGCCGGGGCCGCCCCCGATGAGCACGTTCCCCTCGGGCCAGTGGACCTGCAGGGTGCGGGCCGGCAGCCGGACCAGGGCGACCGCGCCCTCGTAGGTGCCGGTGGACGAGCGCAGCACGATGCGGTCACCCGAGTCGACGCCGAGGTCCGCGGCGTCCGCGGGGTCCATCATCACCGCGTCGCGCCCGGCCCCGGTCAGCGGGTCCACCTCGGCGTGGACCATCGAGTTGAACTGCTTGCCGCGGCGGGTCGTGACGACGAAGGCACCGTCGGGCAGGTCGCGGCGGGGCGGGGTGAGCGCACTGAAGCGCCCCCGGCCCGACGGGGTGGGGAACGCGCCGTCGACGCAGAGGTGCCGCCCACCCCACTGCACGGCGTCGCCGGTGTCGGCGAGGGCCTCGACGCCGGCGTAGAACGGCACCACCCGGGCGATCTCGGCCCGCAGGTCCCGGTTGGTCGGCCACGAGAAGTGCGGCCGCAGCTCGGGCCGCACCCGGCTCGCCACGTCGGCGAACAGGCGCCACTCGCTGCGGGCCTCGCCGACCCGGCGGGGGATCTCGGGGCTGAACACGATGCGGCGCTCGGTCGTGGTCTCGGTGCCCCCGCCCTCCTGCTCGTAGCGGGTGGCGACGGGCAGCAGGACGACGTCGTCGCCGTCGACGAGCATCTGGCTCGTGAGCACGACGTCCTGGTGGACGCGGAGCGGCACCCTCGCCAGCGCCGCTTCGACCGCCGGCGGGTCGGGGAGCACGTCGAGGAAGTTGCCACCCGACATCCACAGCACGTCGACCTCGCCCCGACCCGCCGCCTCGACCATCTCGGGGGCGGACAGGCCCGGGGCGCCCGGCACCGGGAACCCCCAGTGCCCGGCCAGGGCCGCGGCGTGTTCGGGGTCGACGGGGACGCCCGCCGGGCAGCGAGGTGGCGTAGGCCCCCATCTCGGCGCCGCCCTGCACCCCCGAGTGGCCCCGGATGGGCATGAGGCCCACCCCGTCGCGGCCCACCGAGCCCTGGGCGAGGGCCAGGTTCACGATGCCGCGCACGCCGTCGGCCGCGTCGCGGTGCTGCGTGATGCCCATCGACCACACGTGGATCGCACCGCCGGCCCGTACCAGCTCGGCGACGAACGCCTCGACCGTGTCCCGGTCGACGCCGGCGAGGGCCAGCAGATCGTCGAGATCCTGGGCGACGACTGCCGGCCAGCGCCTCGTCGAAGCCCTCGGTGTGGGCGGTGACGAACGCGTGGTCGACCCCACCGCGCTCGGCCAGCAGCTTCAGCACGGCGTTGGCCAGGGCGACGTCCCCGCCGGGGCGGACGGGCACGTGCAGGTCGCACATCTTCGTGCCGAACAGCGCCGACTCGACGTTCGACGGCACCCAGTACCGGTCGAGGCCCGGCTCGAGGTACGGGTTCACCACCACGACCCGGCACCCACGGCGGCGGGCCAGGTACAGGTACTTCATGAACACGGGCTGGTTGTTGGCGGGGTTGGCCCCCCACAGCACGACCAGCGGCGCCTCGATCACGTCCTGGAACGAGCAGGTGGTGGCCGCCACCCCGACGGTCTGGCGCAGCCCCACCGTCGACGGTGCGTGGCAGACCCGGGCGGCCGAGTCGATGTTGGCGATGCCGAGGGCCCGCGCCGCCTTGGCCGCCGCGTAGTACACCTCGTTGGTGATGCCCCGGCTGGTCAGGTAGAGCGCCACCCGGTCGGGCTCGGTGGCGCGCAGGCCGGCCGCCAGCACCGACAGCGCCTCGTCCCACGACACCCGGCGGAACCCCGGCTCGCCGCCACGCCGGCGCATCGGATGACCGAGCCGACCGAGGGCCCGCAGCTGCCCGCCGGTCCGACCCCGGAGCGCGGCCACGTCCGAGGCGATGACCGGATCGAACGGGTCGGCGGTGTTCAGCTCGAGGAGGTTGAGCCGCGTCGTGCACAGGTGCACGCCGTCGATCGTCCAGTCGTGCAGGCCGGCCACCCCGAGGGCGCACCCGTCACAGGCGCCCTTGGTCAGGATCCGCGTGGCGTGGACCGGGTGGTTGCGGTTGGCCCAGGCCACCTGGGCCATGTCCTTGTAGTGGTTGGGCTTCTGCTGGCCGAGCCCGTTCGGCCGCCACCCGGCCCAGAGCCCGGGGCGCCACCCGGTGACCTGCTCGCGCCAGCCCATCAGCCCGCGAGGCCGGAGTAGACGTTGAGCCGGCCGCCCCGGGCGAACCCGCACAGCGTCATGCCCGCCAGGCGGGCGGCGTCCACGGCGAGCGACGACGGCGCGCTGACGGCCACCACCGTGGCGAACCCGGCGGCCCACGCCTTCTGGACGATCTCGAAGCTGGCCCGGCCGCTGACGTACAGCCCGTGGTCCTCGACGGGCAGGGCGCCGTCGAGCAGCAGGCGGCCGACGACCTTGTCGACCGCGTTGTGGCGGCCGATGTCCTCGCGGGCCAGCACCGGCGCGCCGGTTCGGTCGAAGGCCACGGCCGCGTGCACCGCGCCCGTCTCGTCGAACAGCGGGGCCTGGCCGGCCACGGTGTCGGGCACGGCCGCCAGCACCTCGAGGGGGAACGGCTGCCGGGGCGGCAGGGGGTGCAGCCGCTCCCGCAGGTCGTCGACCGCGGTCGTGCCGCACATGCCGCAGGCCGACGTCGTCGGCGTGAGGCGAGGTGTGGGCACAGGCGCCTGGCCACCCGTGTCGACCGTGACCACGTTGAACTCGCTGTCGACCGCCGAGCCCGTGCCGCAGTACTTGCACTGGCGGACGAGCGCCCCGGCGAGCAGCCCGTCGGTGAAGCACAGCCCGGCCGCCAGCTCGAAGTCGTGCCCGGGCGTGCGCATGGTCGTGGCGACCAGCACCCCGTCGAGGTGGATCTCGAGGGGCTCCTCGACGATCAGGTGGTCGGGACGGCGGCCGAGGCCGGCGCCGTCGAAGTGGTGGGTCAGCACCTTGGCCGTGCGTCCACGGGGCACCCGGCCGAGGGTACCGGGCCGCCGTGGCGACCCGACCTCCCGCCGCCGCACGCCGCGCACGGCGCGCCCCGCGGGGCGATCAGCCGTTGGCGGCCGCGAAGGCGGCGACGACCGCCGTGAGCTGCTCGCCCGCGGTGTCGTCGTCGGCGGCGAACGCGCCGGCCAGGCCGAAGTCGGTGACGCCGGCCGCGACCATGGCGGGGACCGGGGCGACCGTGCGCTCGCCGTCCACCCGGCCCCCCTGGTCCATGACCACCCGGAGGGTGCCCCGCACACCGAAGTCGAGCGGGTCGCGACCGGCCGCCTCGAGGGCGGCCCGCACCCGGGGGATGCCGGCCACGGTGTCCTTGCGGTGGTCGCCCCACGGGATCCAGCCGGCGCCGAAGCGCGCCATGCGGGCGAGGGTGCGGTCGTGCAGCCGCCCACTGATCCACAGGGGCACGCCGCCCGGCTGCAACGGGCGGGGCTCACACCACACACGACGGCCCGCGGTGTGCGTGGCGCCGTCCGCCGCCCGGGCGGGCAGCACCGCCTCGCCGCGCCACAGCCGCTGCAGCTGGTCGAGCGTCCGGTCGAGCGCGTCACCGCGACCGGCGAACGGCACGCCCGACGCGTCGTACTCCTCCCGCTGCCACCCGACCCCGACGCCGAGCTCGAGGCGGCCACCCGACACGACGTCGAGCGTGGCCAGCGCCTTGGCCAGCGCCGGCGCCCTCCGCAGCGGCGCGACGAGGATCGCCGTCGCCAGCCGGACCCGGCGGGTCGTGGCGGCGATGGCCGACAGCATGGTCAGGGGCTCGAGCCACACCCCGTCGGGCCCGGTCGGGAACGCACCACCGTCGTAGGCGTCGATGCCGTCGCCCATGACCACGTGGTCGACGACGGTGACCCGGTCGATCCCGACCCGATCGGCCAGGGCGGCGCGGCGCAGCACCGCAGCGGCGAGGTCGGCCGCCTCCGTCGCCCCGGCGGGCGAGAAGTTCAACAGTGTGAGGGTGAGGGAGGGATCGGGAGCCATGGTGCAGTCTGGGTGCCGTCGGGGTTGGTGGCCGAGCGCGGCACCGTGCAGATGAACCGGGCCGTGTAGTCGCCGTTGCGCTCGGGGATCGGCGACGATCGCGGCCCGTCGCCGTTGTTGAGCACCGTGCCCGGCGATCCGTCGCCGGTCAGGTAGCTCGGCACCTGGAACGTGCCCTGCACCTCGGTGGCCAGGTTGGCCCGCGGTGCTCGGCGCGGACGTCGGTGACGGCGAAGGCGGGCGCGGCGTCGCCCAGCGCGGTGAAGGCGTCGTCGCGCATGGCGAGCAGGCGCTCGGAGAGGTTCTCGCCGCTCGCCACCGTGAAGTCCCAGGCGAGCGTAGAGGTCGCGCTGCCGGGACGTGAGGCGCGCTGCAGGAGTGCGGAACAGGTCGTCCATGTGGTCGCGGCGGGCCTCGACCGCGGGCTCGTCGGTCCGCAGCCGGTCGCGATACGCCCGGAACACGTCGGTCGGCCCGATCGGCTGGCCGGCGCCGTCGACGACCTGGCGCACGGACGAGCGGCGGACGTTAGTGCCCGTCTGCCCAGCAGGGCATGCTTCGGACGTGTCCGACCCGCCCGCCGAGCCGCCCGCGCTCACCGTGCCCCGCCTCCTCCGCCGCGGCCTGGCGCGGCGGTGCCCCCTGTGCGGGGGCGGGAACCTGTTCCGGAGGTGGTTCACCATCGTCGACCGCTGCCCGCGGTGCGGCTTCCGGCTCGAGCGCATCGAGGGTCACTGGATCGGCGCCCTCGGCATCAACACGATCGTCAGCTTCCTCGCGGTGCTCGTGGCCGTCGTGGCGGCCTTCGTCCTCACCTACGAGGACGAGTCGGCGTGGGCCGCGGTCGGGGCGATCGTGGCCACCGCGATCGTCGTGCCGCTCGCCTTCTACCCGGTGTCCAAGACCCTGTGGAGCGCCATCGACCTGGCGATGCGCCCGCTCGAGCCCGACGACGACGTCGACCCGCGCTGGATCCCGCCCGCCACCCGCCACGAACGCTGACGGCGTTCAGGGGTCCAGCGGATCGGTCACGCCGTCGCGGGTTGCCGCTCGCGTGCTGCCTGTCGGCCGGCTGTGGAGCTGGGGTCGGCCGCCAAGTCCCCACGTGGGCTGCGGCCAACGCCCGGTCCGCTCGGCCTCTGAGGATCACATGCCGGCGAGGTGGGCGTGGTCGTTGAAGCGGACCAGCTCCCAGTCGCCGGTGCGGTTGCCGTAGGGGTTGGCGCCGTAGCGCCACTCGGTGACCGACGCGTTCTCGGGGCTGAACCACGCCCGCTCGCCGGTGGCCATCGGGTCGATCAGCAGCCAGCGGATCATGGTCTGCACGATGACCCCGCCATGGCAGGCGACCACCACGGTCCGGCCGGGATGGTCGTCGACCAGTCGGTCGAAGCCCGCCTTCACCCTCGCCGCCATCTCGTTCCACGTCTCACCGCCGGGATCGCGGCGGATGTCGGGCGTCCACCCGTCGGCCGGGTGCGGGTAGCGCTCGTCGAACTCGCTCCACCGCAGGCCGTCGCCCTCGCCCGGGTGGTGCTCGCAGAAGGCGCAGTCCTCGGCGACGTCGGGCCGGCCCAGCACCGGCGCCAGGATCCGGGCCGTCTCGACGGCGCGGGGCATCACGCTGGAGTAGAGGACCACGTCGCCCCCGAGCTCGTCGCGCGCCTTCCAGCGGTCGCGCAGGGCCTCGACCTGGAGGCGGCCGCGTGCGGACAGGCCCTCGCACCCCTTGTGGCCGCCCACGATGCGGCGCTCCTGCGCCAGCGACTCGCCGTGCCGGACCATGACGATGCGGGTCCCGTCCATCCCGGCACGCTACCGGCGCCGCCAGGCTGCGGACCCGTCGAAGACCGCCGCCGGACGGGCACGGGCCCGACCTCGCGGAGACGCAAGTGTGGCGGCTGCACTACGCTGCGAGCGGCAACTGGCGGGCGACGACATGCACGTTTCCTGGGGGACGACGGCCTCGTGAAGGCAAACGAGCTCCGCACGTCGTTGGTCGCTGTGGCGACGTTCGTCGCCGTCGTGGTGTTCCTCGACAGCACGGGCATCCTGTCGCCGGACGCAGAGGTGCTCGTCGACAACGGCGCCCAGCTCCTGGGCGGCGGCGCGGCTGCCGTCCTGTGCGCGCTCACGGCGCGGCGCACCCGCGGGGTCGAGCGGACCTGGCGCTGGCTCATGGCGGCCGGCATGGCGGGCTGGACGGTCGGGCAGGCGTTCTGGTCGTGGTACCAGATCTACTCGGACACCCCGCTGCCATCCCCGTCCGTGGCCGACGTCGGCTACCTCACGATGCCGGTGTTCGCGCTGCCGGCCCTGCTGGCCTTCGACGTCGTCGCACCCCGGCCCGCCGCACCGACCCGCACGCACGACCGGGTGATCTTCCTCCTCGACGGTGCGATCGTCGTCGGCTCGCTGTTCGCCCTCACCTGGGCCACGGCCCTGGGTGCGGTGGTGCGGGCAGGATCGCCCAACGCCCTCGCCTTCGGCGTGGCCATCGCGTACCCGCTCACCGACCTGGTGCTCGTGGCCATCGTGGTGCTGCTCGCCTTCACGCGGCGCGTGCCCCGCCAGCTGCGGCCGCAGCTGTGGGTGCTCGGGGCGGGGCTGGTCGGCATCTCGGCATCGGACAGCGTCTTCGCCTACCTCGTGAGCAGCGGTGCCGACGACATGCCCCCGCTGACGAACGCCGGCTTCATCGCGGGTCCGCTGCTCATCGCCGTGGCCGCCCGCACGTTCGCCGCCGACCACGCGGTGCCCCGCCACGCCCGCCGGCTGACCACGACCGACCGCGCCCACCTGTTGCTGCCGTACGTGCTCGTCGGGCTCACCGGCTCGGTCGTCGCCGTCCAGAGCGCGCTGGCCAACGGGATCGACACGATCGAGACGCTGCTCATGTGGATCGTGCTCGTGCTGGTGCTCGCCCGGCAGGTCGTGACGCTCCTCGAGAACGCCGCCCTGCTGGAGCGCCTGTCGGCATCCCAGGCCGAGCTGACCCACCAGGCGCACCACGATCCGCTCACCGGCCTGGCCAACCGGTCGCTGTTCAGCGACCGGCTGCAGGAGGCGATCGAGCGCCACCGCCTCCTCGGCCAGGGCTTCGCCGTGCTCGTCGTCGACCTCGACGACTTCAAGGCCGTGAACGACGCGTTCGGGCACGCGGCCGGCGACCACATGCTCTACGCCGTCGCCCAACGGCTGCGCGGGGCGGTCCGCAGCGTCGACACCGTGGCGCGGCTCGGCGGCGACGAGTTCGCGATCGTGCTGGTCGACGGCATCGAGGCGTCCGGCCCCGCCGCCGACCGGATCCTGGCCGCGCTGCGCCAGCCGTTCCACGTCGCGGGCCACACCATCCCGCTCGGCGCCAGCGTCGGCGTGGTCGAGCCGCGGCTCGACGAGAAGGGCGTGACCCCCGACGTGCTGGTCAACCGCGCCGACCGCGCCATGTACGCAGGGAAGCGGCGAGGCAAGGGGATCGCGGTGCAGTACCGGCCCGGGCCGGGCTCGAGGGACGGCAGCTCGAAGCACCCCAATGGTGCCGGCAGCCGCGGTGACCCTCAGCTCGAGGCCAGCACCCCGTAGATGGTGGAGGTCGAGCCCGATCCGGCCTTGTGGCGCGGGCCGCCCACCAGCACCCACGCCCCGGTGTCGGGCAGCGACGCGAGGTTGGCGAGGTTCTCGAGGCTGATGCGGTGACGGTCGTAGAGCAGGACCGAGGCGCCGTAGGAGTCGTCGATGCCGCGATCGGGACCGAACGTGTCGGTGCCCAGCGCGCCCCGCTCGTCGAGCCGTCGGGTCTCGACGAGCCACTCGACCGTCTCGGGCAGGAACCCGGGCTGGTGGATCACGCCGTCGGCGTCGAGGTTGGGGTAGGCGTCGGTCCCCCACTTGTCCTCCCACCCCGTCCACAGGATGACGGCGGCGCCGCGCGGGATCCTGCCGTGGCGGCGCGTCCACCGCTGGACGTCGTCGATCGTCACCCCGTAGTCGGGGTCGGCAGCGGCGCGGTCGCGCACGTCGATCTTCACCGCGGGGAGGAACAGGTCGCCCGGATCCAGCTGGTCGGCGGTCAGCCCGCCCTCCTGGAAGTGGGCCGGGGCACCCCAGTGGGTTCCGGTGTGCTCGCCCTCGCACACGTACTGCATGTAGAACCCGTCGACCGGCACGGTGGCCATCGTCTCGATCATGAACTCGGGGTCGCCCGGGAAGATCGAGGTCGTGGCCGGATCGTTGACGTGCGACAGGAAGATCAGCTCGGGCGGGCGGCCGCCCCGCCCGGGCCAGCCACCGGGTGTCGCGCCGGCGGTGGCGCCCCCGGCGAGGCTGCCGCCGAGCACCCCGGCCATCCCCGCGGCGCCCGTGCGCATCAGATCTCGTCGGTCCAGTCGCCGGTCCACCAGTGGCACCCCCATCGTCGTGCTGCCGATTCGCAGCGTGACGCTACAGGTTCCGGGGGAGCGGACGCGACGACCGCCGCCCCGAAGGGCGGCGGTCGTGCGTCACGAGCTCGGGCGGACCGAGGACGACGGGGCTGGCGCCCCGCTCGTGGGACTAGAAGTCCTCCATGCCTCCACCCGGGACCCCGGCCGGGGCCTCCTCGGGCTTGTCGGCGATGACGGCCTCGGTGGTGAGGAACAGAGCCGCGATCGAGGCCGCGTTCTGCAGCGCCGAGCGGGTGACCTTGGCGGCGTCGATGATGCCGGCCTTGGTCAGGTCCTCGTAATCGCCGGTCTCGGCGTTGAGGCCCTCGGGGCCGTCGAGGTTGCGCACCCGCTCGATCACGACGCCGCCCTCGAGGCCGGCGTTGACCGCGATCTGCTTCAGCGGGCCCTCGAGCGACCGGGCCACGATGCGGGCACCGGTGGCCTCGTCGGCCTGCAGGGTCTCGGCCAGCTCGAACACCTTGGCCTGGGCCCGGACGAGGGTGGTGCCGCCGCCGGCGACCACGCCCTCCTCGATGGCGGCCTTGGTGGTGGACACCGCGTCCTCGATGCGGTGCTTCTTCTCCTTGAGCTCGACCTCGGTGGCCGCGCCGACCTTGAGCACGGCCACGCCGCCGGACAGCTTCGCCAGCCGCTCCTGCAGCTTCTCGCGGTCGTAGTCGGAGTCGGTGTTCTCGATCTCGTTCTTGATCTGCTTGATGCGGCCCTGGATGTCGTCGCCGGAGCCTGCGCCCTCGACGATCGTGGTCTCGTCCTTGGTGACGATGACCTTCTTGGCCTGGCCGAGCAGGTCGAGCGTGGTGTTCTCGAGCTTGAGGCCGACGTCCTCGCTGATGACCTGGCCACCGGTGAGGATGCCGATGTCGGCCAGCATCGCCTTGCGGCGCTCGCCGAAGCCGGGGGCCTTGATGGCGACCGACTTGAACGTGCCACGGATCTTGTTGACGACCAGCGTCGACAGGGCCTCGCCCTCGACGTCCTCGGCGATGATCACGAGCGCCTTGCCCGACTGGATGACCTTCTCGAGCACGGGCAGCAGGTCGCGCACCGTCGAGATCTTGCCGCTGACCAGCAGCACGTAGGGGTCGTCGAAGACGGCCTCCATGCGGTCGGGATCGCTGACGAAGTAGGCCGAGATGTAGCCCTTGTCGAAGCGCATGCCCTCGACCAGGTCCATCTCCATGCCGAAGGTCTGCGACTCCTCGACGGTGATGACGCCGTCCTTGCCGACCTTGTCGATGGCCTCGGAGATCATCTCGCCGATCTCGGCGTCGGCGGCGGAGATGCCGGCGACCTGGGCGATCTGGTCCTTCGAGTCGATCTCGACGGCCTGGTCCTTGATGGCCTCGACGGCCGCGGCGACCGCGGCCTCGATGCCCTTCTTGAGCGACATCGGGTTGGCGCCGGCGGCCACGTTGCGCAGGCCCTCGCGGACCATCGACCAGGCGAGCACGGTGGCGGTGGTGGTGCCGTCGCCCGCGACGTCGTCGGTCTTCTTGGCGACCTCCTTGACCAGCTCGGCCCCGATCTTCTCGTAGGGGTCCTCGAGCTCGATCTCCTTGGCGATCGACACGCCGTCGTTCGTGATCGTGGGGGCGCCCCACTTCTTGTCGAGCACGACGTTGCGGCCCTTGGGCCCGAGGGTCACGCGGACCGCGTCGGCCAGCTTGTTCATGCCTGCCTCGAGGCCGCGACGCGCCTCGGCGTCGAAAGCGATGATCTTGGGCATTCCGTAGTTCCCTCCGTTGGGCACGGCGTTAGCACTCGTCGAATGTGAGTGCTAGCCAGTCAACCACGCACCATCAGCACTCGCAACCGGCGAGTGCTAATGACGGGGAACTGTCCGGTCGGCCCTCAGCCGCCGGCGACGGCCGGGATGATCGCCACCTCGGAACCGTCGGGCACCGGGGTGTCGAGGCCGTCGAGGAAGCGGATGTCGTCGTCGGCCACGAAGACGTTGACGAACCGGCGCAGGTTGCCCTCGTCGTCGAGCAGCCGGTCGGCGAAGCCCGGGTGCGCACCGTCCAGGTTGGCGATCACGGACCGCACGTCCGACCCCTCCAGCGACACCGCGGACTGGCCGCCGGTGAGCGGGCGCAGGGTGGTCGGGATGCGAACGGAGACACTCACTGGTGCACCCTCCGGGATGCACGCAGTGAGCGATCGGCACTTCGTGCCGAGAAACGCACTGTGCTCATGATTCGCTCGCTTCGCTCGCTCATTCGGTGAACGGTCCTTGGCTCGGGTACGGCTCGGTCCGGCCGTGCGGAGTCGGCCGAATCGTAACCAACCCCCTCCCCACCACCTCCATTCCCCCGACGTGGGCCGTGCGCCCGGTCAGGCGCGGCCCGCGATGACGTCGGCCACCGCCTCCTCGATGCAGGCCGCGGTGTCGGCCCGGGCCCGCTCGTCGCCCACCCGGGCCACGAGCGACACGACCTCGAGGCCCGAGCCGACCTCGGGCGCCAGGTCGGGGACGACCTCGCCGACCACGGCCACGCACCGCACGCCGGCGGCCCGGGCCAGATCGGCCACCCCGCCCACCACCTTGCCCTCGAACGACTGCTCGTCGAGGAAGCCCTCTCCGGTGACGACCAGGTCTGCGCCCTCGATCAGGTCGGGCAGGTCGAGCTCGTCGGCCACGGCGTCGAAGCCGCCGACGAGCCGGGCGCCCGCCACCGCGAGCCCGCCGGCCAGACCGCCGGCGGCGCCCGCCCCCTCGATGGTCCGCACGTCGACGCCGTGGTCGGCGAGGTACACGTCGGCCAGCCGTTCGAGGCGGCGCCGCAGCAGCTCGACCTGGGCGGGCGAGGCACCCTTCTGCGGCGCGAACACCGCCGCCGCGTCGACGAACGCCGTGCGCACGTCGCACAGCACGGCGATGTCGACCCCGGCCAGGCGGTGGAGCGGGTAGAGCGCCCGCAGGGCACCCAGGCCCCCGTCGGTCGTTGCGGAGCCGCCGAGGCCGACCAGGAGGCGGGTGGCGCCCGCGTCGACCGCGGCGGCGAGCAGCTCGCCGGTCCCCACCGTGGACGCGCCGATCGGGTCGTTGTCCTCGGGCCCCCCGACCAGCGCCAGGCCCGATGCCGCGGGCCATCTCGACGACGGCGGTCCGCCCCGCCAGCCGCCACTCGGCCGCGACCGGCTCGCCGAGCGGGCCGGTGACCGTCGTCGTGCGGTTGGGCCCGCCCAGCGCGTCGAGCGTTCCCTCGCCGCCGTCGGCCACCGGGACCTCGTCGGCCTGCCACCCGGCGGTGGCGGCGGCGCGCCCGGCCGCGGCGGCCGCCTCGCGGGCGGTCACCGTTCCACGCATCTTGTCGGGGGCGATCACCACGCGCACGGGGGCAGATTGTGGCGCATCGCGGCGCCCGCCCTCGCGCCCGCCGCGCAGCCGGGCCGTCGTTGCGGTCCGTCGTGACGGTCGGCGGCGCGCGGCCGGGTAGCCTCGCCCGGTCGTGGACCGCGCCGCCGTCATCGTGTCCAACCGTGGCCCCCTGTCGTTCCGCCGGGCCGACGACGGCACCCTGTCCGCCCGCCGCGGCGCCGGGGGCCTCGTGTCGGGCCTCGGCCCGCTGGTCGCCGGCACCGACACGCTGTGGGTCGCCGCGGCGATGTCCGAGGGCGACCGCGCGGCAGCCGATGCCGGGGTGGTCGACGCCGAGGACTTCCGGGTGCGGCTGCTGGCGGTCGACGCCGAGACCTACCGGTTGGCCTACGACGTGATCTCCAACCAGGTGCTGTGGTTCCTGCACCACGGCCTCTACGACCTGCCCCGCGAGCCGGCGTTCGGGCCGGGGCTGGCCGATGCCTGGCAGGCGTACCGCGAGGTGAACCGGGCCTTCGCCGATGCGGTGGCCGAGGCCGCGCCCACGGGCGCCGCCGTGCTCGTGCAGGACTACCACCTCGGGCTCATGGGCCTGACGCTGGCCGAGAGCCGCCCCGACCTCGCGGCCGTCCACTTCCATCACACGCCGTTCGCCACGCCCACCTGGCTGCGGGTGCTTCCGCAGCACGTGGCCGGCGAGGTCGTGTCGGGCCTCGCCGCCCACCGCGCCTGCGGGTTCCACACCGCCCGCTGGGCCGGCGACTTCGTGTCGTCGTGCCGGGACGTGCAGGGCCTCACGCCCCGCACCTTCGTCTCGCCGCTGCCCGCCGCCGCCGACGACCTGCGCGAGACGGCCGCCTCCCCCGCCTGCGCGGCCGCGCTGGCCGAGATCGACGAGACGGTCGGCGACCGGCTGGTCGTCGCCCGGGTCGACCGCATCGAGCTGTCCAAGAACCTGCTGCGCGGCTTCCAGGCGTTCGACCTGCTCCTCGAGCGACACCCCGAGTGGCGCGAGCGGGTGGTGTTCCTCGCGTCCGTCTACCCGTCCCGCACCGGCGTGCCGGCGTACATCGAGTACCAGCAGGACGTCGAGGCGTTGGTCGAGGAGATCAACGAGCGCTGGGCGACCCCCGGCTGGACCCCGATCGTGTACGACACCCGAGACGACTACCCCCGGTCCGTGGCGGTGCTGCGCCGAGCCGACGCCCTGCTGGTGAACCCGATCCGCGACGGCCTGAACCTGGTGGCGAAGGAAGGGGCCATCGTCAACGAGCGCGACGCGGTGCTGTGCCTGTCGCCCGAGGCGGGCGTGTGGGACGAGGTGGGCGAGGCGGCGGTCGAGGTCGCGCCGTTCGACGTGGCGGGCACGGCCGAGGCCCTCGACCGCGCCTTGCGCATGCCCGCCGACGAACGGGCCGCCCGCGCCGCCCGGCTGCGCGAGCTGTCCACCGCCCGCGGCCCGGCCGACTGGTTGGCCGACCAGCTCGCCGCCGCGGACTGACCCGTCCCGTCCCGAGGCAATGGGTTCCACCGCACCGAGGGCGAGGCGATGGGTTCCACATGCGGAACCCCTGCCTCATCCTCGGCCGGACGGAACCGATTGCCTCGGCTACGAACCCCGGGCCGACGACGGCTCGGCCAGGCGCCGCAGGAGGGCGACGGCCGCGGACGGGCCGTCGACGACGAGGTCGGCCCGGGCCAGCAGCTCGGCGGGCGCCTCGTCGCTGTCCACGGCGACGCGCACGCCGTGGACGCCCCGGCCGGCCATGCGGTCGAGGGCGTCGAACGCGGGCAGGTCGCCCCGGTCGTCGCCCACGTAGCACACCGCGTGGAATCCTGCGGCCAGGGCCTCGAGCGCGGTGCCCTTGTCGGCGGGGATCGGCGGGTGCAGCTCGACCGACATCTTGGCCGGCCGCGCCTCGAGGCCCGACCGGGCCGCCGCCGCGTCCGCCCACGCCGCGACCGCCTCGGCGATGCCGGGGTGGCGCCGGTAGTGCAGCGTGAGCGACAGGCCCTTCGGCTCGACGTCCAGCCCCGCCGGACCGGTGTCCGCCGCCGCGTCGGCCACGGCCGCCACGATGGCCCGCCACGGGGCGGCGTCGGGGTGATCGGTCCGCACGCCGTCGCGCACGACCTCGAGGCCGTACAGGCCCGACAGCACGACCTCGGCCGGCACCACCGTGCGCAGGAAGTCGGTCGGCCGGCCCGACATCACGGCGACCAGACCGTAGAGGTCGGCGAGCGCGACCAGCGCCTCGCCCGCGCCGTCCGCCGCCCGGGCGCTCGCCGGGTCGTCGACGATGGGCGACAGCGTGCCGTCGAAGTCGACGACCACCGCGGCGTCACCCGGCCGGGCGCGCAGCGGGCCGAGGACGTCGGTCTCGTCCACACGGGGCTCGTCCATCGCCAGCCGAACCTAACCCCTCCTCCTGCCCGCGGCCGGGCGCGGGAGGCCGCCGCTCAGCCGCCGCTGGCGAGGTCGGGGCCGAGCATCACGAGGATCTGGGCGCCCGTCAGGTCGAGAGGCGGCGGGTCGGGCACGGCGGTCACCGACTCGGCCGGCGCGCCGATGGCGGCGGCGAGGGCGGCGGCGTCGGCTTCGTAGCCGGCTGTGGCCAGCACCTGGGTGGCCTCGACCTCCTCGGGGGCGTTGGCCGCCGGCAACACCTGGTAGCCGCCGGCCGCGATCGCCTCGGACTGAGCGCCGGCGGCGCCTTGGACCCCGGACGCGTTCGCCACCAGCACCACGACCTCGTCGGGCGGGCGGGCCGCCGGAGGCGCCGTCGTGTCGGTGGAGCCCGCAGCCGGGTCCGCACTCGAGCCCGTGGTGTCGTCGGCCGCCGCCTCGATCTCCTCGGGCGTCGGCCCGCCCCCGGTGTCCTCGATCGCCCGGAGGACGAAGAACCCGAGGATGGCGGCCACCGCCACCAACACGACCCCGCGCATGGGGCTCGACCCGCGCGTGGGGCCGGCGGGGGGACGCTCGGTGGTCTGCATTGATGGCCTCCTCAGGAGCCGTGTCCGGCCGTCGTGCGACCCTCGACGCGGGCCCGACGGCGCTGAGCCCGTGCCCGGCGCAGCCGGTGCACGACCAGCGGGTCGTGGGCCCGCGCAGCCGGGTCGTCGATCAGCCGGTTCAGCAACTGGTAGTAACGGGTCGGGGAGAGGTCGAGGCGGTCGCGGATGGCGGCCCCCTTCGACGACGGGAGCAGCCACCAGCCCCGCTCGAAGTCGAGGATCGCCCGGTCACGATCGGTGAGTGCCACTGGGCTAAGGCTGGCCGGAGAGCATGCGCGATGCAAGCACCCCCCGGTAGGGTCGCGTCCCTGCCCGAGTAGCTCAGCTGGCCAGAGCAGGCGCCTTGTAAGCGTCAGGTCGCGGGTTCGAACCCCGCCTCGGGCTCTCCTCCGAGCCATCCACCACGAGTCCGCCTGGCCGAGGTCAGCGACGGCGGGCGATCTCGAAGCAGGCGAGAGCGGCGGCGGCCGACACGTTGAGCGAACCGAGCGTGCCCGCCATGGGGATCGCCACCACCTCGTCGCATCGCTCGCGCACGAGGCGCGACAGCCCGCGGCCCTCGGCCCCCAGCACCACGCAGACGGGACCGTCGGCGCCCGCCAGGTCGTAGAGGGACGTGGACGCCGCACCGTCGAGCCCGACGACGTGCACACCGGCCTTGCGCAGCTCGGCGATCGCCGACGGGAGGCCACCCACCACGGCCATCGGCACGTGCTCGATCGCGCCCGCAGCCGCCTTGGTGGCCGCGGGCGTGACGTGCACCGCCCGATGGCGCGGCAGGATCGCCCCGGTCACGCCGGCGCACTCGGCGGACCGCAGGATGGCGCCCAGGTTGCCGGGATCGGTGACCCCGTCCAGGGCCACGAGGAAGGGGGCGACGCGGCCGTGCGGGGCGACGAGGGCCTCGAGGTCGACCTCGGGCAGCGGCGCCGCCAGCGCGAGCACGCCCTGGGGCGCTTCGCAGCGAGCCTGTGCGGCGAACCGGCCCCGACCGACGGTCGTGACCGTCACCCGCTCGGCCGCGGCCAGCTCGCGGATGTCGTCCAGGATCGGCGAGTCGTCACGCTCGTCGACCATCCACACCTCTCGCACCCGACGGCGCCCGGCGATGAGCAGCTCGCGCACGGCCTGGCGGCCCTCGACCTGGTCACCCCCGAGGCCGCGGGCGGCAGACGAGGACACGCGCCCGCGTCGACCCTGCGGCAGCGAGCCCGCCCGCTGAGCGGCCCCGGGCGTCGTGATGCGCGTCGGCGGCGGGCGTCGCCCGCTCTGCCCTCCGCTTCCCCGGCCCCCGCCCTGGCCGCCGCTCCGGCCGCCGCTGGCGCCTCGACCGCTGCTTCCGCCCGCGCCGCGTCCGCGACCGCCGCCGCCCCCCGAGCCGCTCCGGCCCGTGCCGCCTCGGGACCCACCCCGGGGCGGCGTCACGACGCCCCCACGAGGAGGGCGACCGCGAAGCACGCCACGCCCTCGGACCGGCCGAGCGCACCGAGGCCCTCGGCCCGCTTGCCCTTGACCGTGACCGGCGCCCCCACGGTGGCGGTCAGGCGCGCCCGGATGGCCTCCCGCTGGGGCGCCAGCTTCGGCGCCTCCAGCACGACGGTGCAGTCGACGTTCTGCGGCGTCCACCCCGCCGCCCGGACGTCGGCGACCGCCGTGCCGAGGAGGACGATCGAGTCGGCGCCCGCCAACGCCGGGTCGGTGTCGGGGAAGTGCTGGCCGATGTCCCCCAGGCCCGCGGCGCCGAGCAGCGCGTCGGTGACCGCGTGGGCGATCACGTCGGCGTCGCTGTGCCCGGCCAGGCCTCGCTCGCCGGGGAACTCGACGCCACCGAGCACCAGGCGGCGCGCCGGGTCGTCGGAGAACGGGTGGACGTCGAAGCCCTGCCCGACCCGGAGCGCGGGCGGTGCGACCCACGCCGGAGCCCCGGCATCCGCCCCGGTCGCGGGGGCGGTGGCGGCGTCAGCGGGCACGGAGCAGCGCCTCGGCCACCACGAGGTCGGTGGGTCGGGTGATCTTCAGGTTGTCGGGCGAGCCGGGCACGACGACCACCTTGCCACCATCGGACTCGACCAGCGACGCATCGTCGGTGGCCTCGGCCCGGTCGCGGTGCGCGGCCCGAAGAGCGTCGGCCCGGAACGCCTGCGGCGTCTGCACCGCCACCAGCCCGTCGCGGTCGACCGGGGCGCCGTCGTGGGCGCGGAGCGTGTCGTTGACGGGCGCGCCCGGCACGGCGGCGTCGGCCCCCGCCCGGACCGCGCCGACCACGGCCGCGAACAGGGCGTCCTCGGCCAGGGGGCGGGCGGCATCGTGGACCACCACGATCTCCGCCGTCGCCGGCACGGCGGCCAGGCCGGCACGCACCGATCCGGAGCGGGTGGCGGCGCCGGCCACGACCGCGTCCGCGCCCGGTTCGTCGTCGCCCGCGTGGTCGTCGGCCACGACCAGGACGACCCCGTCGGCGGCGGACCGCGCCGCGTCCAGCGACCAGTCCAGGACCCGGCGCCCGGCGAGCGGCCCGTACTGCTTCGCCCCCCCGAAACGGCGACCCGAACCGGCCGCCACGACGATCACCCACACGCCTGTCATGGTGCGCGGGAGGTTACCGGCGCCACCGCCGCCGACCCCGCTCGGACCATCTGTCAGGACGACAGGTCGGCGCATCGTTATCGTTCCCGGGTGATGACCCCCACCGACCTGCTCGCGGACGTCGATCTCTTCGCCGATCTCACCCCGCAGGAGCTGCTCCACCTCGCCGACGCCAGCACCACCGAGGACCTCCGTCGCGGGGACGTGCTGTTCCACGAGGACGACGCTCCCGACACCCTGTACGTCGTCATCGCGGGGCGCATCGCCATCGCCAAGCGCTCCATCGACGGGCGCGAGTCCGTGGTGGCTCTGATGGAGCCCGGCGACCTGTTCGGTGAGATGCAGCTGTTCGAGAAGCAGGGCCGCACCGCCGAGGCCCGGGCCCTCGAGCAGTCCCAGGTACTGACGATCGGCTACGGGCCGATCCGCGAGGTGTACGAGAACCGCCCCGAGCTGCTCTGGGGCGTCGTGGCGCTCCTGGCCGGGCGCCTGCGCACCATGGACGTGGCCCTCGCCGACTCGGTGTTCCTGGACGTGACCGGGCGCACGGCCAAGCGGCTGGTCGAGATGGCCGCCGGCGCCGACGAGTTCACCCTGCCCGTGACGCAGGAGGAGCTGGCCGCCATGGTGGGCGCCTCCCGCGAGCGGGTGAACAAGGCCATCGCCAGCTTCGTCCGGTTGGGGTGGATCGAGCAGTCCGAGCGCCGCTACCGCATCACCGACCGCGAGCAGCTCGAGCGCCGCGCCCGCTGACCACGCTCGGGGACCGCGGCGGGGTTCCCCCCGGCTGGCGGCGGTTCGGGCACGGGTTCGACGGCGGCCCCAGGTCCCCGGGGACGAGGTTCAGCCGGCGCCGAGGTGGGCGATCACCCGTCCCCAGGCGTCGGCGGCGTCGCCGGGACGGTGCGCGGGGCGCGAGGGATCGTGGGCGAAGCCGTGGTCGGCGCCCTCGTAGCGCACGACCTCCACCCCGGCCGCCTCGAGGGCCACGAGGTCGGCTTCCGGCAGCCACGGGTCGACGGTGCCGGCGATGGCGAGCGCCGGGCAGGCCTCGGGGGCGGCCAGCGCGTCGAGCGGCTCGCCCTGCGTCGGGCTCTGCCACATCTCGGGCACCCGGCCCATGCCGTAGAAGGACGCCGCCCGGGCGAACCGGCCCGTGCCGGCCGCCTTGAGCGCGTACATGCCACCCATGCAGAACCCGACCACCGCGACCGGCTCGACCTCGGTGGCGTCGGCCGCGGCCACCGCGTCGCCCAGCACCCGCTCGTCGTCGAGCGTGCCACCAGCCGCCAGCCGGGCCTCGAGCGTGGGGAGGTCGTCGCGCCCGCCCCACAGATCGAAGGCGCACACGACCCAGCCGTTCTCGGCCGCCAGGCGGGCCACGTGGTCGTCGAAGAGCGGGCGCAGGCTGCCGATGTCGGGGATGAGCACCAGGCCCCGGTCGGCGGGCCCGTCGGGGCGGGCGATCTCGGCAGGGGTCCCGGACGGCAACGTGATGCGCACGCCGCAGGTCTAGCGCGCCGGCGGAGCGTCAGCTGTAGCGGTCGAGGATGCTCGACTCGGCCAGGCGCGAGAGCCCGTCCTTGATGGCCCGGGCCCTGGTGGCGCCGACGCCGGTCACGTCGTCGAGGTCGTCGATCGTGGCCCGCATGATCTTCTGCAGGGTGCCGAACCGGCTCACGATCCGCTCGACGACCGACTCGGGCAACCGCGGGATGCGGGCCAGCAGCCGGTAGCCCCGGGGCTGGACGTTGGCGTCGAGGTCGACCGTCTCGCCGGGCATCTGCAGGGTGGCGGCCACGGCCGTGGCGTCGAGCAGCTCCTCGGTGCCCATGCCCGCCAGCGCGTCCATGGCCTCGTCGACCTTCCAGTCGCCCTCGGCCGTGAAGTAGTCGAGCATCACGAGGCGGCGGTCGTCGTCGACGCCGCCCATCAGCTCTTCGAGCTGGAGCTTGACCAGCCGCCCGTCGACCCCGAGCTGGACGATGTCGGCTGCGATCTCGTCGGCGATGCGGCGCACCATCTCGGTGCGCTGCAGCACGTTCACGACGTCGCGCACCGTGACCAGGTCTTCCACCTCGAGCGCGGACAGCGAGGCGGTGACGCCGTCGAGCCGGTCGCGGTACCGCTCGAGGGTCTGCAGCGCCTGGTTGGCCCGCACGAGCAGGCGGGGGATGGCCTCGAGCGGGTGCTTGTCGTCGCCCACGTACACGGCGATGATCGCCATGTCCTCGGACACCGACACCACCGGCACGTCGATCGACCGGGCCACACGTTCGGCCGTGCGGTGCCGGGTGCCGGTCTCGGACGTCGGCACGTTGGGGTTGGGCACCAGGTGGACGTTGGCGCGGGCGATGCGGCTGGCGTCGCTGGCGAGGATGATGGCGCCGTCCATCTTCGCCAGCTCGGACAGCCGCTGGGGGCTGAAGGCGGCGTCGAGCAGGAACCCACCCGAGCAGATGTTCAGCACCTCGGGGCCGTCGCCCACCACGATCAGGGCACCCTTGTTGGCCTGCAGGATGCGGTCGATGCCTTCGCGCAGCGCCGTGCCGGGGGCCACGGCGGCGAGCGCGTCCATGAGCTGGGCGCTGGGACGGGTGACCACGGCGCAAAGCGTACTGCGGGAGCCAGCCACCGCTGGTGGGCGATGTGCGACGGTGCGCTACACCGCGTGCAGGCGGAGGGCATGGCCGTGCAGGGCCTCGCCGATCGACGCCACCCGGGCCAGACGCATGCCGTTGGGGGCGTCGGGCGCAGACCGCGGGACGATCGCCTGGGAAAAGCCGAGCCGGGCCGCCTCGGCCAGGCGCCGCTCGGTGCGGTGGACCTGGCGCAGCTCGCCGCCCAGCCCGATCTCGCCGCACGTCACCAGGTCGGCCGGGAGCGGACGACCAGTCGCCGACGAGGCGATGGCCAGGGCCATGGCCAGGTCGGCGCCCGGCTCGACGACCCGCACCCCGCCCGCCACCGCCACGTGGACCTCGGCCGAGCCGAGATCGAGCTCGGCGCGGCTCTGCAGCACGGCCAGGACCTGCGACAGGCGACCCGAGTCGACCCCCTGCGCCGTGCGCCGCGGGTTGGGAGTGGTGCCCGGCAGGACGAGGGCCTGGACCTCGACGAGCAGCGGCCGCTGGCCGTCGAGCACCGGAGCCACGACCGACCCGGGGACACCGACCTGCCGGTCGGCGAGGAACAGCGCACTGGGGTCGGGCACGCCGACGAGCCCGGCATCGCCCATCTCGAACAGGCCCAGCTCGTGCGTGCTGCCGAACCGGTGCTTGACCGCCCGCAGCATGCGCAGGGCGTGGTGGCGCTCGCCGTCGAAGGCCAGCACGGTGTCGACCAGGTGCTCGAGCACCCGGGGCCCGGCGAGGCCGCCCTCTTTCGTGACGTGGCCGACGAGCACGACGCTGACGTCACGGCTCTTGGCCTCGGCCACCAGGCGGTGGGCGCACCCCCGGACCTGACCCACCGACCCGGGAGCGGACGCCAGGTCGGGGTCGTGCACCGTCTGGATCGAGTCGATGACCACCACCTCGGGGTCGAGCGCGTCGATGTGGGCGATGACATGGGGAAGCGCCGTCTCGGACACGAGCCACAAGGAGGGAGACGTCACCCCCATGCGCTCGGCCCGCAGCGCCACCTGGCGCGCCGACTCCTCGGCCGTCACGTACAGGCACGTGGCCCCTCGGGCGGCGATGGAGGCCAACGCCTGCAGCAGCAGGGTCGACTTGCCCACCCCCGGCTCGCCGCCGAGAACCGTGACCGAGCCGGGCACCAGCCCGCCGCCCGAGGACGCGGTCGAGCTCGGGGTCGCCCGTGGGCACCGGCTCGGTGGCGTCGCCCACCGCCTCGGCGATGGGGATGGGCACCGACCGCGTTGCCAGGGACGGCAACCCGCCGCCGGGCCGCGCCGACAGCGACACCACCGGCTCCTCGGACAAGGTGCCGGACGACTCGCACGCCGAGCACCACCCCGTCCACTTCGGCGCCTCGGCGCCACACTCGGAACAGCGGTAGACCGACTTCACCCGGGGCATGGCCGGCACCTTAGGGACGGGGTGTGACAGTTTCGGCGACCCCTGCCGGACACCGCCCGTCCGGCCGCACCCCGGCCGGACCCGGCGGGGGCGGGACGTGAGGCGATGAGATCCGCCGCGCCGAGGATGAGGCACGGGTTCCGCATCCGGAACCCATCGCCTCGCCCTCCCGCTGACGGAACCCATTGCCTCGGGGGATTCGGCGGTGAGGGTCAGGGGCGGCGGCGGGAGCGGAGGAGGCGGAGCAGCAGGACGGCCACGAGGGCCAGCGCGGCGGCGACCGCGACCGCCGCGAGGACCAGGACCGGCACGTCGTAGGTCGTCGTGTCGGCGGACATGGCCAGCGGCGGGTCGCCGAGCCGGGGCGTCCACGACGTCGACTCGCCGTCGAGGTCGGCGGTGACCTCGACGGTCACCGCCTCGGCCAGGGGCACCCCCGCGATCGCCTCGATCGCCGCCGCGTCGAGGCCGAGGGGCTCGCCGTCGAGCGCGGCCGCCAGCCCCTCGTCGCCGAACGACTCGAGCCCGCCGCTCAGGTCGGCCGTCCCCGAGAAGCCGAGCTCGGTGCGCCCGAACGACGTCGACCGGCGGACGTCGAGATCTCGCAGGGCCCCGTCGGCGCCGGTCAGCTCGGCCAGGATCAGGTCGGCCTCCTCGGGGGTCCCGAAGGGCCGGCTGACGGTCAGGGACGCGCCGCCGTCGCCCGCCTCGGCCGGCTCGCCCACCGTCCACCCTGCGGCCGCCAGGTCCTCGGTGCGTACGAGCGCCGCCAGATCCGCCAGGCCGGACGTGCCGTCGTCGTCGACGTCGGGCACGCGGGCGAGAGCCTCGTCGTCGAGCACGACGGCCACGGTGACCTCGCCGGACCCGTCCTCGACCATCGCCACCGTGACCGTCGTGTGCACCCGGCATGCGGACGCGGCCAGGGCGGCCAGGAGCACGAGAGGGAGGAGCAGGCGTCGGGGCATGTCGGAGGGTGCGCCGGGGTCGGAGCGCCCGGACTCTAACGGGCCGCGGGCGGTCGGCCGGAACGCGGCGACAGCCGCCTCGCAGGCGTCCCCGGACGCGGCGAAGGCCGCCCCGGAGGGCGGCCCTCGCTCGCTGTCTGTGGCACCTTCTGGCGCGACGCCCGTCAGGCGTCGCCGGCCTCGGCCAGCTCCATCGGCGGCGGGCTGAAGCCCTCGACCTGGCGGAACACGAGGTGCTTGTCGCCCGGCTTCTCGGGATCGTCCTCGACGTCGACGACCACGATCTCGCCGGCCCGCAGCTCCTTGAGCAGGAGCTTCTCGGACACCGGGTCTTCCACCATGCGCTGGATGGCCCGGCGCAGCGGGCGGGCGCCCAGCTGGGGGTCGTAGCCCTTGTCGGCGAGCAGGTACTTGGCCTCTTGCGTGAGCTCGAGCCCCAGGCCCTGCCCCTCGAGCTGCCGCTGCACCCGGGCGATCATCAGGTCGACGATCTGGGTGACCTCGTCCTTGGTGAGCTCGTGGAACACGATCGTGTCGTCGATGCGGTTCAGGAACTCGGGACGGAAGTGCAGCTTGAGGGCGTCGTTGACCTTCTCCTTCATCTTCTCGTAGGAGACGGCCTCGTCGGACCGGGCGAAGCCGACGCTGGCCTTGCGCAGGTCGGCGGTGCCCAGGTTGGAGGTCATGATGAGGACGGTGTTGCGGAAGTCGACCGACCGGCCCTGGGCGTCGGTGAGGCGCCCCTCCTCCAGGATCTGGAGGAGGGTGTTGAACACGTCGGGGTGGGCCTTCTCGATCTCGTCGAACAGCACCACCGAGAACGGCTTGCGCCGCACGGCCTCGGTGAGCTGGCCGCCCTCCTCGTAGCCGACGTAGCCCGGGGGCGAGCCGACGAGGCGGGAGACCGTGTGCTTCTCCATGTACTCGGACATGTCGAGCTGGATGAGCGCCGTCTCGTCGCCGAAGAGGAACTCGGCGAGCGTCTTGGCCAGCTCGGTCTTGCCCACGCCGGAGGGGCCCAGGTAGATGAACGAGCCGCTGGGGCGCTTGGGGTCCTTCAGGCCGGCACGGGTGCGGCGGATGGCCTGGCTGACCGCCCTGATGGCGTCTTCCTGGCCGACCACCCGCTTGTGCAGCTCGTCCTCCATGCGGAGGAGCTTCTGCGTCTCTTCCTCGGTCAGCTTGTAGACCGGGATGCCCGTCCACAGCGAGAGGACCTCGGCGATGGCCTCTTCGTCGACCTCGTCGAACAGGTCGACGCCCGAGTCCTTGATCTCGCGCTCCTTGGTCTCCTTGCGGGCCAGGAGCTCCTTCTCGGTGTCGCGGAGGCGGCCGGCCTCTTCGAAGTCTTGCGACTCGACGGCCTTCTTCTTCGACTCGACGACCCCGGCGAGCTCGTTCTCGAGGTCCTTGTAGTCGGACGGCGTCTGCATGCGGCGGATGCGCAGGCGGCTGCCGGCCTCGTCGATGAGGTCGATGGCCTTGTCGGGCAGGAACCGGTCGCTGATGTAGCGGTCGGCCAGGTTGGCCGAGGCGACCAGCGCCTGGTCGGTGATCGTGACCCGGTGGTGGGCCTCGTAGCGGTCGCGCAGGCCCTTCAGGATCTCGATCGTGTGGGCCACCGTGGGCTCGTCGACCGTGATCTTCTGGAAGCGGCGCTCGAGCGCGGCGTCCTTCTCGAAGTGCTTGCGGTACTCGTCGAGCGTCGAGGCGCCGATGGTCTGCAGCTCGCCCCGGGCCAGCATGGGCTTGAGGATCGAGGCGGCGTCGATGGCGCCCTCGGCGGCACCCGCACCCACCAGGGTGTGGATCTCGTCGATGAACAGGATGATGTCGCCGCGGGTGCGGATCTCCTTGAGCACCTTCTTGAGGCGCTCCTCGAAGTCGCCCCGGTAGCGGCTGCCCGCCACGAGCGCACCCAGGTCGAGCGTGTAGAGCTGCTTGTTGTCGAGCGTCTCGGGCACGTCGTCGGCCACGATCGCCTGGGCCAGGCCCTCGACGATGGCGGTCTTGCCGACGCCCGGCTCGCCCACCAGCACCGGGTTGTTCTTGGTGCGGCGCGAGAGGACCTGCATGACCCGCTCCATCTCGCGGGTGCGGCCGATCACGGGGTCGAGCTTCTTCTCGCGGGCCAGCTGGGTGAGGTTGCGGCCGAACTGGTCGAGGACGAGCGAACCGGTGGGCTGGTTCTCGGAGGAACCGCCGCCGGGGGTGGCGCCCGCCTTCTCCTGGCCCGGGCCGCCGGAGCCCTGGTAGCCCGAGAGGAGCTGGATGACCTGCTGGCGGACCCGTGACAGGTCGGCGCCCAGCTTGACCAGCACCTGGGCCGCGACGCCCTCGCCCTCACGGATGAGGCCGAGGAGGATGTGCTCGGTGCCGATGTAGTTGTGACCCAGCTGCAGGGCCTCGCGGAGCGACAGCTCGAGGACCTTCTTGGCGCGGGGCGTGAACGGGATGTGCCCGGAGGGCGACGAGCCGCCCTGGCCGATGATCTCCTCGACCTGCTGGCGCACGGCCTCGAGGCTGATGCCCAGCGACTCGAGCGCCTTGGCCGCGACACCCTCACCCTCGTGGATGAGGCCGAGCAGGATGTGCTCGGTGCCGATGTAGTTGTGGTTGAGGAGCCGGGCTTCCTCTTGGGCCAAGACCACGACCCGTCGCGCCCGGTCGGTGAACCGTTCGAACAAGAGACTTGCCTCCCGCCAGTCGGGGGATCCGTGGGGAAACTCTACAGCCCCGGTGCGACGACGAGACTGCCGCCTGCGTGAACGCCAGGCTTCGTAACCGGATCGCGCGTGCCGGTGCACGCAGGGTGGTCGACGCCGGCGGATGCTCGCCGGCCGGGGAACAGGGCGGTCACCGGCGCGGGAGGATCGTCGTGCCGCCGAACATCAGGTTGCGAGGCATCTCCGACCGCAGGAACCGATGGGGGAAGCCGAGGTCCACCGCACTGGCCGCGTCGAGTCGGGCCCGCTGCTCGGGCGTGAACGTGACCTCCAGCGCGCCGAGGTCGTCCTCCAGCTGCTCCACGGTGCGGGCGCCCACGATGGTCGAGGTGACGGCCGGCTCGAGCAACGTCCACGCCAGCGCCACCTGCGCACGCGAGCGCCCCGTCTCCGCCGCCACCTCACCCACCACGTCGGCGATGGCGAGCGACCGCTCGGTGAGCGAGCCGGCCGCGGCCGCCACGTTGCGGCGGGTGCCCCGGGGATCCGGGGTGCCGTCGCCGGCGGCGAGGTCGGCGCGGGAGTACTTCCCCGTCAGGACCCCGCTGCCGAGCGGCGACCACGGCAGCACGCCGAGGCCGAGCTCGCGAGCCATGGGGACGAGGTCCCGCTCGACGGTCCGCTCGACCAGGCTGTACTCGATCTGCAGCGCCACCAGGGGTGACCACCCGCGCAGGTCGGCGATCGCCTGCATGCGGGCGACCTGCCAGGCCGGCGTGTCGGAGATGCCGACGTAGAGCACCTTGCCCGAGCGCACCAGGTCGTCGAGTCCCCGCAGGACCTCCTCGGCGGGGGTGAGGCCGTCCCACACGTGGAGGTAGAGGAGGTCGATGTAGTCGGTCTGGAGGTGCTCGAGGCTCCGCTCGACCGACCGCATCATGCTCTTGCGGTGGTTTCCGCCCGAGTTCGGATCGCCGTCCTCGACGGCCATCGTGTACTTCGTCGCGATGACCAGCCGGTCGCGGCGGCCCTTGGCGAAGCCGCCGACGAAGCGCTCGGAGGTGCCCTTCGTGTACTGGTTGGCGGTGTCGACGAAGTTGCCGCCACGGTCGACGTAGGCGTCGAACATGCGGCGCGATTCGACCTCGTCGGCGCCCCAGCCCCACTCCGAGCCGAAGGTCATCGTGCCGAGCGAGAGCGGGGAGACCCGCAGGCCCGAGCGGCCGAGCAGCCGGTAGGTGTCGAGGGTCGTGGGGGCGGGACGAGCCGGGGGCGGGAGCGAGGGTGTCCAGGACGGCGGGGGCGGTCATGCGCGGACCGTACGAATTCGAGCGCGCTCGAAGTCAACGTCCTGTGACGGATGTCCTACCGCCACCCTCGGGCGGCATGGTTTCGGGGCCGCGCCCAGGTCACCTACCGTCTGGCCGTGGCCGCCCCCAACCCCGTCCTCGACCTCCCCGGCGTGCCGGCCCTGCGCGAGCGGGTCGAGAAGCGCCTGCTGTCCGCGGTGGAGACGGACGACCCGGCCATGACCGAGATGGCGTCGCACCTCGTGCGCGCCGGGGGCAAGCGGCTGCGGCCGGTGCTGGCCGCCCTGTCCTCGACCACCGGCGACGCCGACGCCGTGGTCAGCGACGAGGCCGTCACCGGCGGGGTGGCCTGTGAGCTGGTGCACGTCGGGTCGCTGCACCACGACGACGTCATCGACGAGGCCGAGACCCGGCACGGCGTGGAGAGCGTGAACGCCCGGTGGGGCAACCTGCGGGCGATCCTGTCGGGCGACTTCCTGCTGGCTCGGGCCTCCGAGCTGGCGGCGTCGCTCGGCACCGAGGTGGCGGGGTTGCTGGCGTCGACCATCGGCCGGCTGTGCACCGGCGAGGTCCGCGAGCTGCAGTTCGCCTATCAGGTCGACCGCACGGTCGACGCGTACGAGGCCGCCATCGAGGGGAAGACGGCGGCGCTGTACTCGACGGCCTGCCGCATCGGCGGGATCGTGGCCGACCTGCCCCGCGACCGCATCGACGCGCTCACCGACTTCGGCCTGCACTACGGCATGGCCTTCCAGGTGGTCGACGACGTCCTCGACGTCGTGGCCACCGACGCGGAGCTGGGCAAGCCGGCGGGGCACGACATGGCCGAGGGCATCTACAACCTGCCGGTGCTGCGCACGCTGGACGGTCCCACCGGCGAGGAGCTGCGGGCGCTGCTGGGCGGCCCGCTCGGCGCCGAGGCACAGGCCAGGGCGCTCGCCCTCGTGCGATCCGGCGACGGGGTGGCGCAGTCGATCGCCGAGGCCCGGGCGTACGTGGACCGGGCGGTCGACGACCTCGCCGGTCTGCCGCCGACACCGGCGGCCGACGCGCTGGCCGCCGCGGCCCGCCACCTGCTCGTCGGCCTCGATCGCTGATGGGCCCTGACGGGCACCGGCCCGACAGCGAGGTCGACTGGGACGCCCAGGGCGACCGCTACGCCCACACGCGCCACCACATCACCCAGACGGCGCCGTACGAGCACCTCGTGGTGGCCGCCCTCGCCGACGCCCCGCCCGGGCCGGTGCTCGACGTCGGCGCGGGCACCGGCATCTGGTCACCGCTGCTCGCCGAGTGGACGGCGCGCGCCGTGGTCGCCGTCGAGCCCGCGCCCGGCATGCGCCGTCACGCCACGGCGGCCCACGCCACGGGCGTCCGCCACGTCGCCGCCCGGGTCCCCGATCTGCCGCTGCGGGCGGGATCGGGCGCCGGCGCCTGGCTGTCGGCCGTGCTGCACCACACCGGCGACCTGGGCGCCTGCGCCCGCGAGCTGCGCCGGGTGTTGGCGCCCGGGGCGCCGGTGCTGCTCCGCGGCGCCTTCGCCGGACGGCTCGACGGCCTGCCGCACGTGCCGTACTTCCCCGAGGTCCGCCGCCGGTTCGACCGCTTCCCGACCGTCGAGGCCACCGAGGCGGCGTTCGGCGACGCGGGCTTCCGCCGCCGGCGCCTCGAGGCGGTGCCCGAGCACACCATCGACCTGCCGGAGTGGCGCCGCCTCCTGCCCGAGCAGCGGCAGTCCGACTCGTCCCTCGTCCAGCTCACCGACGACGAGTTCGCAGCCGGCCTGGCGCGGATCGATGCCGCCATCGCCGCCGGCCGGCCCCGCCCCTCGGCCGCGCTCGACCTGCTCGTCCTCGCCTGACTCGGCCTCGGCCGGAGGGCGGCCCTCCGGTTTCCGGTCCCGGCGGCGCCGGCGGCGCCCCGTGGGCGGGGCCGCCGGGTGGGATGCTGTCGACATGCGCGTCACCGCCAGGGTGGACTACGCCGTGCGAGCGGCGCGGGAGCTCGGGCTCGCCCACCCCGACACGCTCACGGCCGACGCCATCGCCGACCGTCAGGGCCTGCCGCTCGCCTTCACGAAGCAGATCCTCGCCCGCATGCGCCGGGCGGGAGTGGTGGCCGCCCAGCGGGGTGGCGAGGGCGGCTACCGGCTCGGAGCTGCCCCCGACCAGGTGAGCGTGGCCGACATCGTGCGCGCCGTCGAGGGTCCGCTGGCCGACGTGCGCGGCGAGCCGCCCGAGGAGCTCGACTACCCCGGCGACGGCGAGATCCTGCGCCGCCTGTGGATCGCCACGCGGGCCAGCCTGCGCTCGGTGCTCGAGCACGTGACGGTGGCCGACCTGGCCAACGGCGAGCTGCCCGGCCCCGTCGAGGGGCTCACCGCGCAGTCCGGCGCCTGGCACCGCCGCTGACGGCGGACCCGGCGGCGTCGCGGTCGCCTTCTCCTGAACAGGCCGTTGTGGGTGCAGGATCGGCTGGCTGGCGACCAGTTCGGCACCCGGACGCGTCAGGCGGCCAGCGCCAGGTGCGCTCGAATCGTCTCGACGACGTGGCCGGGCCGTTCGACCACGTCCTCGTAGACGAAGGTCACGACCCGCCAGCCCGCGAGACCCAACTCGGCCGCCCGTTCGGCGCCGCGCTGGCGATCACGGCGGGTGGCGTGGGAGCCGTGCCCGTCGAGCTCGACGACGAGGCGCTCCTCGTCCCAGAAGAGGTCGACCCGGGCGATCCTCGGTCCGGACCCGTCTGCTCGTCGCCGCATCGTGACCTGCACCCGGGGGACCGGCAGCCCGGCGGACGTGAGGATGCGGATCGCCTCCTGCTCGAGCCAGCTGTCGCCGAGCGGGCGCCCGTCGGTCCGGTCGAGCAGCGCCGCCAGAGCGGGCAGCCCCGGACGCCCGCGACGGCGCAAGGCATCGAGACGCCAGCGAAGGTGGGGCCGCCAGATCTGGCCGCGCCGTTCGGCGTGGTCGAGCACCGCCTCGAGCCGGTCGGGCGTCAGGAGCGGCGCGAGGTCGCAGATCGTGCGAGCGGGCGTCGTCCGCGGGATCAGGTGAGCGAGGTCGTAGTCGGCCGGCCCGAGGTCACGCGGCCGGTGGACTCGGCCGGGGACCGCCCGCGGCGGGCGGGGCCGGGGTACCGACACCTCGGGCAGGTCGGGCGGGCTGATGCCGTCGAACCGCCACAGGGCCCCAGCCGTGAGGTGGGAGGCGGCGGCCAGCACCCCCGCGGCGAGGACCGCAGCCAACGCCGATTGCTGCCACGTGACCGGATGCGCCGCACGACGCAGGACACCTCCACCCACCGGGACGAGCACCCGGGTCGCGACCAGCCGGCGCCGCTGCGCCCGCGTGACACCGAGGGCGTCGAGCTCGACGAATGGCAGGAGGCCGAGCAACTTGCGGGACCGCTCGGCGCCAGAACCGCTGACGACCGGCGGCGGCGGCGCGCGGGAACTCGGGTGACCGGCGGAACGGACGTCGGTACGGTCACGCCGATGCCGATCGTGCCGGACACCAAGGACTGGACCTGGGTGCTCGAGCGCCCCTGCCCCGAGTGCGGCTTCGACGCCTCGGCCCTTCGCCCCACCGAGGTCGCCGGCCTCGTCCGCGAGAACGCGGCGGGTTGGGTCGTGGTGCTGGCCCGGCCCGCCACCGAGCTGACCACCCGCCCGAGCGACGACCGGTGGTCGGCGCTCGAGTACGCCTGCCACGTGCGCGACGTCCTGCGCCTCTACGACCAGCGGCTGGCGCTGATGCTGACCGAGGACGACCCCGACTTCGCCAACTGGGACCAGGACGAGACCGCCGTCGCCGACCGCTACAACGAGCAGGTCCCCGGCGAGGTCGCAGCGGCCCTCCACGATGCGGCCTCGTCGATCGCCGACCGGTTCGCCTCGGTCGACGGCGACGCGTGGCAGCGCACGGGCAACCGCAGCGACGGCGCCACGTTCACCGTCGACACGTTCGCGCGCTACTTCATCCACGACCCCGTCCACCACCTCGACGACGTGGCCAAGGGGCTCGCGGCCGTCGGCGCTTCCCCCGAGGCGCCGGCCGATGGGTGACCTGGCGGTCGACACGGCCCTCGAGCCGGTGGGGTCGACCGCCGGGGCAGCAGGGGACGCCGGCGCCGACGGCGGACCTCCCCGCGCCGGTGCGCGGCGGTGCTACACGGGTGCGCTGTCGCCCGACTGGGCCATCTGGGGGCCGAACGGCGGGTACGTCGCCTCCCTCGCCCTGCGGGCGGCGGGTCTGGCGACGGGCCGGGCCGGCCCGGTCAGCATCATGGCCCACATCCTGGGCGTGGCCGCCTTCGACCCCGTCGACCTCGACGTCACGGTCCTGCGCACCTCACGGTTCGCCTCGTCGGCCCGGGTGAGCATGGCGCAGGCCGACCGGCCCATCCTCGAGGCGCTGGTGTGGGGGGTCGACCCGGGCGGCGCCACCCTCGAACACGACACCGCGCCCGTCCCGCAGGTGCCGCCGCACGACGAGCTTCCCTCCCGCGAAGAGCGGATCGCCGACATCCCCGAGGACGAGCGCCCCGCCGACCTGCCGTTCTTCCGCAACCTCGACATCCGCCAACCCGGGTGGCGGGAGGACTGGCCGCCGTCCGGCCCGCTCGACCCGACCGTCCACTGGTGGAACCGCTTCCTCCCGACGGCACGGTTCGACGATCCCTGGGTCGACGCCTGCCGGCTGCTCATCCCCATCGACACGATGGGCTGGCCGGCCGCGTCGCTGGCGCACGCCTACCGCGAGCCGTTGGACACGGTGGCGGTGACGGTCGACCTGTCCGTGCGGTTCCACCGGCCGGCCGACGACGAGTGGCTGCTGGCCGAGGCCACTGCGCCGCTGGCGACCGGTGGGCTGGCCGTCAGCACCGGGCGGGTGTGGGACCGGGCCGGGGCGCTGCTGGCGTCGGGCGGCCAGACGATGATGTGCCGCCCGGCCACGTTCTGACGCCGGAGGACCGCCACGTCGCAGGCCGGTAGCGTGGTCTGCGTGCCAGCGCCGCTGACCACCATCCAGCCCGACCTCGACGAGAAGCTCGACGAGCGCACCGACGACGACCTGCGCACGGGCGAGGCCAAGGCGGCCCACATCGTCAAGACCAAGCCCGGCGAGTCGGCGGTGGCCAAGGTCACCGAGGCCCGCATCTACGGCTACCCGGTCGAGGCGCTGTGCGGCGAGCGGTTCGTCCCGCAGCGCGACCCCGGCAAGCTGCCCATGTGCCAGGCGTGCAAGGAGATCTACGACCTGTACCGGGGCATGAACGAGAACCTGAACGAGTCGCCCGGCACCTGAGCCGAGGCAGGCAGGGGGACGCCGGATTCAGTCCGCGGCCTCGACGCCCGGGAGGCGCTCGGGCAGGCGGCCCGCCGCGACCACGCCACCCACGGCGACGGCGAAGGTCATGGCGAAGGCGATCGTCAACGACGACGACGTGGCCCACCCCAGACCGTCGCCGAGCGCCACGAACACGCCGCCGAGCCCGGTGCCGAGCGCCACGCCGAGCACGTCGGTGAGCTGCAGCGACGCGCTGGCCCGGCCCTCCTGTCCGGGTTCCGCGGTGCCCAGCACGGTCACCGAGATCGGGGCGTACGACAGGCCCATGCCGAGGCCGGCGATCGTCCAAGCGACCACGGAGGCGGCCACGGGCACGCCGGGGCGCAACGCCAGGGCGAGGCAGGCGATGCCCACCCCGATGACCGCGAAACCGCGCCGCACCAACCAGCGCGGGCCGCGCTCGAGCACGAGTCGCTGCTGCACCCAGGCCCCGGTCGTCCAGGCCAGGGTGGCGCCGGTGAGCGCCAGCCCGGCGACCCACGTGGGGGCGTCGTGGCCGTCGGTGACCGCCAGCGACACGTAGGCGTCCGCCCCGAAGAAGGCGAAGGTGAGCACGCCCCGGGCGGCGACCGCGGCCGGCATCCCCGGCCGGAGGCGCACCGTCCCGGTGGGCACGAGCCGCACGAAGGCCCACACGGCCGGGACCGCTCCCACCACGACCAGGGCCCCCGCGAGGGCGACCTGGTGGGCACCGAGCCCGCCGAGGACCAACGCCACACCGGCCACGAGCACCACCGCGTTGCGCCGACGGTCGTCGGGGTCGGCGTCGTCGGCCTCCCCGTCCGAGACCGCGCCCCGGTCGGACAGCACCGGCAGGGCCAGGGCCGCGGCGACCGCCACGAGCGGCAGGAGGGCGAGGAACACCACCCGCCACGACGTGGCGTGCTCGATGCCGCTGGCCGCCGCCGGGCCCACGAGCCCGGGCACGACCCAGGCGGTCGAGAACACGGCGAACACCCGCGGCCGCAGGTCCGCTGGGTACGAGCGGGCGACGGTGGCGTAGGCGACGGCGGGGATCACGCCGGCGCCGGCACCCTGGAGCACACGGCCCAGCACGAGGACGGCCATCGTGGGCGCCGTGCCCCCGACCACCAACCCGACCGCGAAGAGCCCCAGCCCCGCCGCGAACGGCAGGCGCGTGCCGCGCCGGTCGGCGGCCCAACCCGCGAGCACGATGCCGACCAGGCTTCCCAGGAAGAAGCCGCTGAAGACCCAGCCGTAGAGACCGAGCCCGCCGAGGTCGTCGGACACGACCGGCATGACGGTGGCGATCGCCAACGACTCGAACGCCACCAGGGTGATGGTCAGCACGAGGGCGACGGTCAGCCGCCGGCGCCCCGGCGCCCACACTCCGCCCTCATCCGGCGCGCCGACGTCCCCGCCGATCTCCGCGCCGGGCAGCCCGGCGGCGGGCCCGGCGAGGGGCGGGGGCACGGGCGCGTCGGGCGCGCCGAGGGGGCCGGCGGTCACGGAGGCCATCGTGGGCCTTCAACAAGTTGTTGAGCCAACCGCATTCCCCGTCGCGGCCCGGCCCCTGCCCCACGGCCCAGGTGACCAGACTGTCCCCGTGAACGTCAGCGCCAGGATCTCCTCCCTCGTCGCTCACCAGGACCGCGAGGACGCGCTGGTCCGCAGCCTGCTGACCGGCATCGCCGTGTTCCGGTGGCTGGCCTGGGTGTGGATGGCGGTCCTGCTCGTCGTCAACCGGTCCGAGCTGTCGCGATCCGAGGCCCGCCCGGCGCTCGCGCTCGTGCTCGTCGGGGCGGCCCTGCTCGTGACCGTGGCGGACACGGCGCTGCTGAGCGTCGAGCCGGCACGGCTGCTGTCGGGCCCGGTCGTGCTGGCCGAGGTGGCGGTGGCCTGTGCGCTCGAGCTGGGCGACGAGCTGGCCTACAACGGCGTGTCCCACCCGCAGAGCCTGTCGTCGGCCTGGCCCCTGGCCGGGGTGATGACGGCCGGCATCGCCTTCCGGGCCCGGGGCGGCGTCCTCGCCGGGGCCGCCGTCGGCCTCGCCCGGGGCATCGGCGAGCTGGTCGGCCCGACGGCGTGGACCGACCGCGACACGGTGAGTGTGGTCTCGAGCGTCGTGCTCTACGCCCTCGCCGGGCTGGTGGCCGGGTTCGTGACCGCCCGGCTGCGGGAGGCCGAGCGCCGCATCTCGCTGGCGCAGGCTCGCGAGGAGGTGGCGCGCACGCTGCACGACGGCGTCCTGCAGACCCTGGCGGTCGTCCAACGCCGGACCGACGACCCCGACGTCGTCCGCCTGGCGCACGAGCAGGAGCGTGAGCTGCGCGAGTTCCTGTTCGGCACGCCCGGGGCGATGGGGGGCGGCGGTGACCTCGGGACGCGCCTGCGGGCGGCGGCCGCCCGCTTCGAGGACCGCTACGGCGGATCGGCGACCGTCGTGGTCGCCGAGGACACACCGGCGCTCGACCCCGCGGTGGTGGACGCCCTCGCGGGGGCGGTGGGCGAAGCGCTGTCCAACGCCGGCAAGCACGGCGGTGCGGGGCGGGTGACCGTGTTCGCCGAGCCCGCCGGCGACGGCGTGGTGTTCTGCTCCGTCAAGGACGACGGCCCGGGGTTCGACACTGCCGTCACGCCCGAAGGGGCGGGCCTCGGGCGCTCGGTCCGGGGACGCATCGCCGAGGTCGGCGGCCGGGTGGAGGTCGACGGGCGGGCAGGTCGGGGCGCCGAGGTGCGGTGCTGGGTCCCGGTGAGCGCCACCGCCCGCTGAGAGTCGACCTCCCGGCGCCGCACCCACGCGCGGCGACCGCTCGTCCTCACGGATGGTCGTCCGCCGGCCACGCTGACGGCGTACGCTGCTGGCCCGTGACCAGCGCCCGCCGACGCCCCGACCCGCGCCGCCGCGCGGTCCCCCGGTGAGCGACCTCGCCGCGGTGCGCGTGGTGGTGGCCGACGATCACCCGATCTGGCGTTCGGGGCTGAAGGCCGATCTCGGGTCGAACTTCCACGTGGTCGGCGAGGCGGGCGACGCCGACGAGGCCATCGAGCTGGTGCGCTCGCTCGCCCCCGACCTCGTCGTGTGCGACCTGCACATGCCCAACGGCGGGGGGCTGAAGGTGGCCCGCGCCTGCGGCGAGGACACGCACATCGTGATGCTCACGGTCAGCGAGCAGGAGCGTGACCTGCTCGACGCCATCTCCGCCGGCGCCAACGGCTACCTGGTCAAGAGCACCCCGCCCGACGAGCTGCGCCACGAGCTGTGGCGGGCAGCGAAGGGCGAGCCGGTGTTCTCGCCGGCCCTGGCCTCGCTGGTGCTCGGCGAGTTCCGCCGCATGGCCAAGGCCGCGGGGCCGACACAGCCGCTGTCCGAGCGCGAGCGCGAGGTGCTGCAGTACGTCGCCCGCGGGCACACGTATCGCGAGATCGGCGAGCAGCTGTTCATCGCCGACAAGACGGTCGAGAACCACGTCCGCAACATCCTCGGCAAGCTCCACCTCAACCGGCGGCAGGAGCTGGTCCGCTACGCGCTGGAGCACGGCATCGAGTAGCCGTGGCGGGGCACGACGTGATCCCGACCGGGCTGTCGCCGCCACTATCGTCGCCCGCCGTGGCCCTGCGATCGGACGACGACTCCGAAGGCTGGCGGGGGCACCTCGGTGGCGCACGGGTGCTGGTCAGCGGGTTCGGCAAGTGGGGTGGTGGGCTGTACGACCTGACCGGCGACGCTCCCGAGGCGCTCGACGACCTGCCGACCTCGGGGCTCTGCGTCGGTGGGGACCGCCTGTGGCGGGTGCTGCGCGCCCCCGGCGAGCAGACCTCGACGTGCGAGCTGCTGTCCTACGACGCCCGAGGGGTGCGCACCTACCAGCGCTACGACGCCATCCGCGATCCGCACGACGTCCGGTGGTTCCACGGCGCGCCGCACGTCAGCTCGAGCTGGGACGACGCTGTGTGGCGCATCGACCCGGGCGCCGACACGCCGACGCTCGCGTGGCAGGGCTCGACCGTGCCCGACGCGTGGCACGTGAACTCGCTCGTGGTCGTCGACGACGCCCTGCACGTCTGTGCGTTCGGTCGGTTCGACCGCCACAAGGCGTGGAAGGCCGACGGCGAGGACGGCAAGGGGTTCGTGCTCGACGTGGCGTCGGGGCGCGACGTGCTCACCGGCCTGTCCCACCCCCACACCCCGCGCAGTCGCGGCGGGCGCTGGTACGTGTGCGAGTCCACGAAGGGCTCGCTGACCGAGCTGGACGCAGACGGGACGGTGCTGCGGCAGGCCCTCGTCGGCCGGTTCACGCGCGGCCTCGCCTTCGTCGGCCCGTACGCCCTCGTCGGCGGCAACGCCCACCGCGAGCAGGACGACGACCGGGGCGAGGTGGCCGTGGTCGACCTGCGCAGCTTCGCGGTGGTCGAGCGCATCCCCATGCCGTGCCTCGAGGTGTACGAGATCGTCGTGGCCGGCCCGGGCGTGCGGCGGGGCGTGGCCACGGGATTCGGCGCCAACGCGGCGCGTGCGATCGAGCAGCACCGGGCCGGCGACCGGCCGGCCGACCGCCAGCCGGCGTCGCCCGCCGCCTCGGTCCAGCTCGTCACCCCGCGGGCCGCCGAGCGGCTGGCGGCGATGGGCCGGGCCCTCGAGCCGGACCAGACACGACGCTGCGGGCTGCGAGGGGCGTTGCCCGCCGCAGCCGTGGCGGGCGAGGTGACGACGTGGCCGCTCGAGCTGGTGAACCGCAGCACCGCCCCGCTCGGGACCGTGCCGCCCCGACCGGTGAAGGTGGCGGTCCGTTGGTTCCGCCTGACCGGAGACGCCGACCAGCCCGCGCCCGACGACTCCCCCGTGGCGGTCGGACCGTCGACGCCCCTCGCCCGGGTCGTCCCGCCCGACATGCGCACGGACGTCGACGTGATGGTCGAGGTGCCCGACGAGCCGGGCCGCTACCAGGTGCGGGTGGCGTTGCGGCAACCCGGCATCGGGTGGTTCGGGGTCCGCGTGCAGGGCGAGGTCGCGGTCAAGCCGGACGACTGAGGTCGCTGGATCTCGATGGCCGTGCCGGTCGTGCACGGGGACGGCAAGCTGGTCGGCGTGTGCACCCGTCGTGAGCCGCCGCCGTGACCGACGGCGGCGACCCCGCGTGCTGGCTCGACCGCGTCTGCCCGGCGTGCGGGCGGCTCGACGAGCGACCGGGTGGCGCCGCGCTCACGGGCCGGTGCCCAGCGTGCGGGGCCGTGATCGAGCGGGCCGGCAGTGAGGGGCAGGACGACCACGAGCGCGGCGCCGACCAGCCCGAACGGTAGGCCGCGGCCCGCGGCGAAGGGGGTTCAGTCGGCCTCGGGCCGGAGGGTGGGGAAGAGCACGACGTCGCGGATCGACGGCGTGTCGGTCAGCAGCATGACGAGTCGATCCATGCCGATGCCGAGGCCGCCGGTCGGGGGCAGGCCGTACTCGAGCGCCCGCAGGTAGTCCTCGTCGACGACCATCGCCTCGGCGTCGCCCGCGGCCTTGGCCCGAGCCTGGTCCTCGAAGCGCCGCCGCTGCTCGTCGGGATCGATCAGCTCGGAGAACGCGTTCGCCAGCTCGCGGCCGGCGACGATGGCCTCGAACCGCTCGACCGTGTCGGGCACCTCGCGGTGGTCCCGCGCCAGCGGCGAGACCTCCTTCGGGTAGTCGAGCACGAACACCGGACCCCACAGCTCGGCCTCGGTCGTCTTCTCGTACACCTCGAGCACGAGCTTGCCCGGGCCCCACGACTCGTCGACCTCGACGCCGTGCTCGGTGGCGATGCGGCGCAGCTCGTCGAGCGGCATGCGCAGGTCGAGGCGGACGCCGGCGTGCTGCTCGACGAGGTCGACGAGCGTGGCCCGGGTCCACGGCGGGGTGAGGTCCACCTCGCGGCCCTGGTAGGTGACGACGGGCGAGCCCGTGACCTCGGTGGCCAGATGCGCGACGAGCTGCTCGGTCAGCTCCATGACGTCGCCGTAGTCGGCGTAGGCCTGGTACAGCTCGAGCATCGTGAACTCGGGGTTGTGCCGGGTCGACAGGCCCTCGTTGCGGAAGACCCGGGCCAGCTCGAACACCCGCTCGAACCCCCCGACGACGAGCCGCTTCAGGTAGAGCTCGGGGGCGATGCGCAGGTACAGGTCGAGGTCCAGCGCGTTGTGGTGCGTCGTGAACGGCCGGGCGAGCGCCCCGCCGGGGATCGGGTGGAACACGGGGGTCTCGACCTCGACGAACCCGCGGTCCTCGAGGAAGCGCCTGGTCAGCGACATGATGCGGCTGCGCGCCTGGAACACGCGCATGCTGGACTCGTTCGCCCAGAGGTCGGCGTAGCGCTGCCGGTAGCGCATGTCGGTGTCGGTGATGCCGTGCCACTTGTCGCCGAAGCCGCGGCGGGCCTCGGCGAGGAGGTCCCACGACTCGACCCGAACCGACAGCTCACCCTTGTTCGACCGGATGACCTCGCCGGTGGCGACGATCCAGTCGCCCAGGTCGAGCCCGGTCAGGCCCTTGAAGTCGTCGGTGCCCTTGGCTGTCGCCATGAGCTGGATGGCGCCGCTCGAGTCGCGCAGGGTGGCGAAGGCGAGTCGTCCCATGTCACGCATCAACATGATGCGCCCGGCGACGGTGGCGGCGACCCCCGAGCCGCCGCCGTCGGCGAGGTCGGCGTAGCGGGCCTGCAGGTCCGCGGCCCGGTCGGAGACGTCCAGGCGGAACGGGACGCGCCGGGTGCCGTGGGCGTCCGGCTCGGGGACGGTTGGGGAGTCTTCGCTCACTGGTTCTTCTCGTAGATGAGGCGCAGCCCGTGGAGGGTCAGCCACGGCTCGTGGTGCAGGATCGTGGCGGACAGGGGCGTGATCAAGCCTGACAGACCCCCCGTCGACACCACGTTGGCTTTCTCCTCGAGCTCGGCCTCGATGCGGCTGACCATGCCGTCGACGAGCGCCGTGTAGCCGTACACGACCCCCGACTGCATCGACTCGACCGTCGACCGCCCGATCACGTGGCGAGGCTCGACCAGCTCGACCCGGCGCAGCGCCGCGGCGCGGGCGAACAGGGCGTCGAGGCTGATGTCGATGCCCGGGAAGATGGCGCCGCCGAGGTACTCGCCCTTGGCCGAGATCGCCTCGAACGTGGTGGCGGTACCGAAGTCGACGACGACGACCGGCCCCCCGAACAGGTCGAAGGCGGCGACGGCGTCGGCGATGCGGTCGGCCCCGACCTCCTTGGGGTTGTCGTACAGGATCGGGATGCCGGTGCGGATGCCCGGCTCGATGACGATGGCCGGGTGCCCGAAGTAGCGCTCGCTCATCCGGCGCAGTGCCCCGGTGACCCGCGGGACCGACGAGCACACCACGATGCCGGCGATGTCGTCGTCGAAGTTGAAGTCGTGGAAGCCCAGGAACTCCTGGATCACGAGCGCGTGCTCGTCGGCGGTGCGCTCGGCGTTGGTGGCGACCCGCCAGTGGTCGAGCAGGTGGGTGTCGGCCAGTCGGCGCCCGACGTTGTGCTCGTCATCGGGCTCGAGGTCGTAGAGCCCGATCACGGTCTGGGTGTTGCCGACGTCGATCGCCAGGAGCATCACGGGCGGTGAGGCTACGCGGTGCCCCCAGGAGCGGACGAACCGTGGCGGCGGGCCGGCGAGCGGCTCGGCGACCGCGCCGCGTACGGGGGTTCAGCCGGCCGCGGGCACGACGTCGAGGCCGATGTCGAGCACCGGGGCCGAGTGCGTGAGCGCGCCGATCGACACCATGTCGGCGCCTGTCGTGGCGTAGGCGCCGATCGTGGCGAGCGACACCCGGCCCGAGATCTCGAGCAGGGGCCGCGACGGGTCCGCGGCCCGCACCTCGGCCACGACGGACCGCACCTCGTCGGGCGTCATGTTGTCGAGCAGCAGCGCGTCGGCGCCGGCGGCCATCGCCTGCCGGACCTGGTCGAGATCGCCGCACTCGACGTGCACCGTGCGTCCCGGCCAGCGGGTCCGGGCCCGAGCCACCGCGTCGGCGATGCCGAACAGCTCGAGGTGGTTGTCCTTCAGCAGCACCCAGTCGGACAGGTTGCCCCGGTGGTTGGCGCCGCCGCCCGCACGCACCGCGGCCTTCTCGAGCGAGCGCAGGCCGGGCGTGGTCTTGCGGGTGTCCCACACCCGCAGCGTTCCGCCCGCGTCGGCCACCGCGGCCACGAACGTGCCGGTGAGCGTGGCCACGCCGGACAGGTGCCCGAGGAAGTTGAGCGCGGTGCGCTCAGCCGTGAGGATCGGCGCCAGGCGGCCGGACACCCGACCGATCTCGACGCCCGCGGCCAGCCGATCGCCGTCGTCGGCCGACCAGGACACGCGTGAGGGAGTCGTCCACCTGCCGGAACGCCTCGTCGGCGCACAGCCGGCCGGCCAGCACGCCGTCGAGGCGCGGGACGAACAGCGCGGTGGCTTCGAGGTCGGGGGGCAGGAGGGCGGAGGTGAGGTCGCCGATGGGCGTCAGGTCCTCGACCAGGGCGCGCCCGACCGCCTCGCGAACGGCGGTGATCGGCGGATGGGCGTCGTGCACGGTGGACAAGTCTCGCGGATGGCAGACTGCCGAGCCGTGGTCGAACCCCAGCCTCGTGGGCGGCGCGTCCTCGCCGCGGTGGCGTGCGCGCTGGTCGTGACCGGAGCCTGCTCGTCCGGCGGCGACGTCGCCGACGGGGCCGCCGGCGGCGCGGGGGCTGGCGACACGGCCGAGGCGCCGGCCGACGACGGCGCGGCCGGCGGGCCGTTCGCCACCGGCCGCCGCACGTTCACGCTGGTCGACCCGAGCCGCGCCACCGCCGAGGTCCCGGGGGTCGTGCCCGCGCGCCCGACCGCACGATCGACGTCGAGGTCGTCTACCCGGCCGAGGGCGCCCCCGAGCCCGAGCCGAGCGCGCCCGGCGCCCCCCTCGGCTCGGTCGAGGACGCCCCACCGGCGGCCGGGGAGTTCCCGTTGGTCGTGTTCGCCCACGGCTACAACGGCGAGGGGTGGTTCTTCCGCGGGTTCGCCGAGGGGTGGGCCAGGCAGGGCTACGTGGTCGCCCTGCCGACCTTCCCCCTCAGCCGGAACGGGGTCGGGGTCTCCGCCGACGCGCAGAACCAGCCCGCGGACATCAGCTTCGTCATCGACGAGATCGCCGCCCTCCCCGACGACGACCCGCTCGCCGGCCACGTCGACGTCGAGCGCGTGGCGGTCGGAGGCCATTCGTTGGGCGGGGCGACGGTGATGGGCGTCGCCTACAACTCGTGCTGCACCGACGACCGCATCGACGCCACCATCCAGATGTCCGGGGGGCCGCTCCCGTTCGAGGGCGGCACCTACGACGCGCCCCCCGACATCCCGATGCTGCTCGTCCACGGGACGGCCGACGAGACGGTCCCGGTGGCGGTGGGGGATCTGGTGTTCGACATGATGTCGGCGGCGACCTGGTACCTCCGCCCCGAGGGCGCGACGCACTCGGGGGTGTTCGAGGGCGAGGCGGGCGTCCTGTTCGACGACGCCACGCTGGCCTTCCTCGACGCCACGCTGCGGGGCGACGACACCGATCTGGCGGCGATGGGTGACGAGGTCGAGGCCAGCGGCGCCGCCGAGTGGCGGGTCCGCGCCGCCGCCAGCTGACCCTCGGGAAGAAATTCCGAGAAGTTCCGAGAAATCGTCATCCGCCCCGGCGACAGCTCCGGATCCCTTCCAGCCGGATCCCGCCTGGGGAGGACCGCCGTGAAGACGCGGCCCATCGAAGCATCGTTGCGACCACCTGGTGGCGACGCGCCGCGCCCCGGGGCCCGGCTGCCCGGCGCGCCGCGCCGTCCCGCCACGTCCGGCAGCCGCCTGAGGTCGCCCTACGAGGCGCTTCCCCTCGGCGTCCGCCTCCACGCCGCACTGACCGAGAGGTGGGCACAGCGCGCCCCCACCGCCGCCGGCGTGGCGGTCGTCGCGGCGATCGGTGGGCTGCTCGTGCGGGCCGGCAGCGGGGCTCCCGCCCGGGGGCGCGACGAAGGCGCCCTCGTGTCGGCCGCCTGGGCCCTCGGCCGGTCGCTCCCCGAGGCCGCCCGCACCGTCACGCCCGTGCGCCCCTCGCTCGGCGTCTGGCAGCTCGCGGCGTGGGACCGGCTCACCGGCGCCTTCGGCCGTGCGCCCGGTGCGGTCGCCGGCGGACGCGAGGCTCATGGCGGTGGCCACGGTGGCCACCGCCGCCCTCGTCTGGGTGCTCGGCCGCCGCTTCGGGCTGCCGCGCTGGGCCGCGGCGCCGGGCGTCGCCATCGTCGCCTTCTCGCCCCTGGCGGTCGACCTGCACCGCACGGTCCAGCCCGGGGTCCTCGCCGCACCCTGGCTGCTGGCCGGGCTCGCGCTGGCGCGGACCCGCCGACCCTCCACGGTCGCAGGGGCGGCTGGCGGGGTGGCGGTCGCCGTCGCCACGCTCACCTCGCCGGTCGTGGCGGTGGCCGTCCCGGCCGTGGCCTGGCAGGTGTGGCGCACGCCGCGCCCGTCGGCCCGGCGCCGTGCGCTGCTGTCCTTCCTGGTCGGCGCGGCCGTCACCCTCCTCGTGGGCTGGATCGTGGTGCTCGGGCGCGGCTCGCCGCTCGCCACCGCCGCCGGGCTCGGCGAGCTGAGCAGCCGCATGGCGCGCTCGTTCGGCGACGTGGTGGGGGTCGATGTCCTCACCGCCGCGGTGCTGCTCGTGGCCGCCGTGGTGGCGCCGCTGGCGGTGCGCCGGTTCCGCCCGCTCGCCGCCGCGTTCTGGCCGGTGGTCGCCCTGGCGGCGACGTCGACCGCGCCTCCGACCGTCGCGCTCGCGGTCGCCGTCCCGCTGGGTGCGGTGCTGCTCGGCGGCGCGCTCGAGGTGTTGTGGAGCTGGGCGCAGGACGTGCGACGGTCGAGGCGGCAGACGTCGTACCGCGCCTCGCGGGGCGTGTCGATCGTCGACGGGCTGGCCCCCGCGCTCCTCCTGGTCCTGGTCGTGGCGGCGGCCGTGTCGGTGCCCCGATGGGCCGACACCCAGGTGGAGGCCGTGGCCGCCGACCGCGACGACGGGGCGCGGGCGGCGGTGGCGTGGCTCGATGCCAACGCGTCCGACTCGACCCGCCTGGTGGTCGACGACGCGACCTGGCTGGACGTGGTCCTGTCGGGCGTCGACCCCGCCGACGTCGTCGTCCCCGCCCGGCTGACCGGGTCGACGCTCGACTACGACTACGTCGTGGTGGCCGCCGGCGGGCCGGACGGCGGGACCAGCGACGAACGCGCCGCGGGACCGGCGGTGCTCGCGGGTTCCGCTTCGCCGGTGGCGGTCTTCGGCGACGGCGAGGATCTGGTCGAGGTCCGCCGGCCCGGCAGCGACGTCCCCGACGCCGACCCGCTGGCGGTCGACCTCGTGGCGGCCGGCTCGGCGCTCGCCGACAACCCGCGGCTCGCCCTGACGCCGGAGGCCCGCGCCGCGCTGCGCGGCGGGCAGGTCGACGAGCGGCTCCTCACCCTGCTGGCCACGGTCGTCGTGGACCACCGCGTGGCGGTCGACGCCTTCCCCCACGCGGAGGCCGAGGCGCGAGCCGGGGCGCCCGCCCGGACCGTCGTGCTCGGCGGGGTCGACGACCGCCCCGTGCGCGGCGACGACCCCGCCGTCGCCGACGTCATGTCCTTCGTCGAACGCCAGGTCGAGGACTGGTACCAGCCCGCCCGCGTCGCCATCGGCGCGGGCCCGGGGGGCCGACCCGTCCTCCGGATCACCTTCCCACCGATGTGAGACAGCACAGGAGAGATGCCATGACCGTTCGTCCCTCCCGCCGCCGGCGCCGCGTCGCGCTCGCGACGGTGCTCGGCCTCGCCGGCTCCGCCTGCGGCGCACTGGCGGTGCTGTCCGCCGTGGCCGTGCGGGCCGGCTCAGGCCACGCCCACCGCCGCGCCCGGCAGCACCATCCGCGTCGCGCACTTCTCGCCCGACACGCCGCCGATGGACGTGTACGCCGCGGGGTTCGACGGCGCCGAGTCGCTCGTCCTCCCCAAGCTCGGCTTCGGTGAGGTGTCGCAGTACATGAACCTCCCCGCGGGGACGTACGCCTTCTCGATGCGGCCGCAGGGCTCGCCCGCGACCAGCACCGCGGCGCTGCGGGTGTCGGCGTCGCTCGACGAGGGTGGCACCTACACGTTCGCGGCCTTCGGCCGGAGCGACGCCCTCGAGACCGACCTCCTCACCGACGACATGGCCGCTCCGGGAGCGGGCGCGGCGCGGGTCCGGATCATCCAGGCGGCGGGCGATTCGGGCCCGGTGGACGTCACCACCAGCGTGGCGTCGCTCTTCACCGTGGGCGCCCGCCTCGGATCGGTCGGGTCGTACGCCTCCGTGCCGGCAGGGGCCGTCGACATCACCGCGTCGGCCGACGGCGTGGACGACGTGGCGGCCCGGCTCGACGTCGACTCGGGGACGGTCAGCTCGGTGGTCGTGCTCGACCAACCCACCGGCGATGGCCTCCAGGTCGTGCGGGTCACCGACGGGACGGGCACCCCTGGCGGGACCGCGACCCCGACCGGCATGCCGGCCGGCGGGGTCGACACGGGTGGCGGGAACACGGCGTCCGCCCGGACGGGCGCCGCAGGCGTGCCGGTGGCCGTGGCGGCGGCCGCCGGCACCGGCGCGGTGGTGGCGGCCGTGTGGTTCGCCTTCGTGGTCACGGGTGGACGGGTGCGCCGCCGGCTCACCTGATGCGCATGGGTCGCCTCGTCCGGATCGTCGTGGCCGCCATCGGCACGCTCGTGCTGCTGTCGACGCCCGCGGTCCTGGGCGATGTCCTGGCCGATGACGGAAGCGGGCCCGTCTCGGCCGGCGTCCCGGCCGTGGGGGAACCGGCGCCACCGCCGGATCCGGCTCCGGTGGCTGGTGCCCCGGTTCCCCCCGGCCGGACGGACGTCCCAGCGGTGCCGGCTGCTCCCCGGCCGACACCGCTGGGCGTCGCAGCCGGCGGGTTGCCGCCGTCGCCGCCCGTCCGGGTCGCGATCCCCGCTGTCGGGGTGTCGTCGGACCTCGAGCACCTCGGGGTCCGACCCGACGGGACGCTCGCCCCGCCGGTCGACTTCGGGCGGGCGGGCTGGTTCGCAGGAGGCGTCGAGCCGGGGCAGCCGGGGCCGGCGGTCATCGCGGGCCACGTGGACTCGCGGGCGGGACCGGCCGTGTTCCACGCGTTGGGCGACCTGGCCGCGGGCGACACCATCGACGTCGCCCGGGCAGACGGGTCGACGCTGACGTTCCGTGTCACGCAGGTGGCGGAGCACCCGAAGTCGACGTTCCCGACCGAGGCGGTGTACGGCCCGGTGGCCGGCCCCGAGCTGCGGCTCATCACGTGCTCGGGCGCGTTCGACGAGGGCAGCGGGCACTACGTGGCGAACCTGGTCGTGTTCGCCTCGCTGGCCTGACGACGGTCGAGAAATGGCGAGCCGACCGTTGACGAAGCGGTGCGCTGGGTGTTATCCAAGCGACTAAGTTGTTCAACTAGGCCATTCAACTTAGCTGAATAACTTAGTCCTGAAGCACGGTGGCACGACCGACACCCAAGACGCGCAGGAGGCGGACAGCGAGATGACCACGACCACAGACACCGACGCCCCGACCCAGGTCCTGGAGACCACCGAGGACGACCTCATGGCCTTCGTGCACCGGGCCGTCGGCGACGTCGGCGCCGTGCTCAACGGCGCCATGGTGGTGATCGGCGACCGGCTCGGTCTCTACCGGGCGATGGCCGGCCGGGGCCCGATCACCCCGGCCCAGCTGGCCGAGGCCACCGGCACCGACGAGCGCTACGTGCGGGAGTGGCTGTCGGCGCAGGCCGCCGCCGGCTACGTGACGCTCGAAGGCGACGGCCGGTTCCGGCTCCCGAACGAGCCTGCGATCGCCCTCACCGACGAGACCAGCCCGGCCTGCGTGGTCGGCGCCTTCGAGCTGGCCGTGGCGTCGCTGCAAGCCACCGACCGCATCACCGACGCGTTCCGCACCGGGGACGGCATGGCGTGGGGCGACCACCACCACGACGTCCACGAGGGGTGCGAGCGGTTCTTCCGCCCCGGCTACCTCAACAACCTCGTCAGCGAGTGGCTCCCCGCACTCGACGGCGTGGTCGACTCCCTCACGGCCGGCGCGCGGGTGGCCGACGTCGGCTGCGGGCACGGCGCCTCGACCCTGACGATGGCCAAGGCGTTCCCGCAGTCGACCTTCGTCGGGTTCGACGGGCATCCGGCCTCGATCGAGGCGGCCCGGCGACGGGCGGCAGACGCCGGCGTCACCGACAGGGTCACGTTCGAGGTGTCGGCGGCCAAGGACGTCACCGGCCAGTTCGACCTCGTGTGCTTCTTCGACTGCCTGCACGACATGGGCGACCCGGTCGGCGCGCTGCGCAACGTGCGGTCGACCCTGGCCGACGGCGGCACGATCCTGCTCGTCGAGCCGATGGCGGGCGACACGGTCGACGACAACATCAACCCGGTCGGCGCCGCGTACTACGCGTTCTCGACCCTGCTGTGCACCCCCAGCTCGCGCAGCCAGGAGGTGGGGGCCGCCCTCGGTGCCCAGGCAGGAGAGGCCCGGCTCCGCGACGTCGCCGCCGAGGCCGGCGTCACCCACGTGCGCCGGGCGGCCGAGACACCGTTCAACATGGTCCTCGAACTGCGGCCGTGACCCCAGACCCCGGCCCGGACCACCGCACCCCTACGATCGGGCCTGATGGCGACGACCTCCCCCGCACGCCGCGACGCCACCGAGGCCCTGCTCGACGCGGCCGAGTCGCTGCTGGTGGAGGTCGGATACGCAGCCATCACGGTGCGGAAGCTGGCCGACCGGGCCGGGGTCAACCACGGCCTCGTCCACTACTACTTCGGGTCGATGGAGGAGGTCTTCCTCCAGACCCTCGAGCGGTTCACGAACCGGCTGATCGAGCGACAGGCCCAGCTCTACACGGCCGAAGTGCCGTTCGCCGAGAAGTGGCGCACCGCGATGGCGTACCTCAGGGCCGACTTCGACAGCGGGTACCAGAAGGTGTGGCTCGAGCTGCAGGCGATGGCGTGGAACCACGAGGAGATGCGGGAGCGGGTGGCCGCGGTGCTCGGCCGCTGGCTCGACGTGCTCTGCCCCGCCTTCGATATCGGCCTCGACGAGCTCGGGGTCGACAAGGAGCGGTTCCCCACGGCGGCGGTCGTGGCCCTCGTGACGACGTTCAACCAGGGCGTGATGCTCGAGCACCTCTCGGGCGTCACCACCGGCCACGACGAGCTGCTGGCGATGATCGACGGCTGGCTCACCGAACGAGAGACGACGGCGGACACCGGGGACAGGTAGTCGAGCGGGGCGCCCTGCCGACGCTCGACAGCCTGCCGGCCCGAACGACGGAGGCGGCACATGCGGGCACGCGAGCCTGACCGGGACGGCTTCGCCGAGCGCGAGGGCGTGAAGCTGGCGTACGAGGTCTTCGGGGACGATGAGGGGCGGCCGACGGTCGTGCTGCTGCCCACCTGGCAGATCGTCCACTCGCGCCACTGGAAGGCGCAGGTCCCGTACCTCGCCCGTCACTTCCGCGTGGTGACGTTCAACGGGCGCGGCACCGGCCGGTCCTCGCGGCCGGTCGGCGCGGCGTCCTACACGGACCTCGAGTGCGCGGCCGATGTCGTGACGGTGCTCGACGCCACCGGAACGGACCGGGCGGTGCTGGTCGCCCTGTCCTGCGGGTCGACGTGGGCCGTGCACACCGCGGCCGACCACCCCGAGCGGGTCAGCGGCATCGTCGCTCTCGCCCCCTCGTGTGGGCTGGCCGTCGCCCAACCCCACCGCGAGTCCTACGCCTGGGACGCTGTGCTCGACACGACCGAGGGCTGGGCCAAGTACAACCGCCGCTACTGGCTCGAGGGCGACTACGACGACTTCGTCCGCTTCTTCTTCGGCCGCATGTTCTCCGAGCCGCACTCGACCAAGCAGATCGAGGACACGGTCGGGTGGGGCCACGAGATCGAACCCTCCACCCTGGCCGACGCCACCGCCGGCCGGCTGGGGTGCGACGGTGTCGTGTGCCCGTCGATCGAGGAGGCCTGCGGGCGCGTCACCTGCCCGGTGATCGTGGCCCACGGCGACGACGACCGCATCCGCACCGACGCGGTCGGAAAGCGGCTGGCCGAGCTGACCGGCGGCTCGTTCGTCTCCCTGGTCGGCAGCGGGCACGGACCCCACGCTCGCCATCCGGTCCGCGTGAACGCGCTCATCCGCGAGTTCGTCGAGGCGCTCCACCCGCCGAAGGCGCCGACCGTCACGACCTGGACCCGCGCCACCGCCCGTCCCCGGCGGGCGCTCTACCTGTCATCCCCCATCGGGCTCGGTCATGCCCGGCGAGACCTCGCCATCGCCCGTGCGCTACGCACCCACCACCCCGACCTGCAGATCGACTGGCTGGCGCAGGAACCGGTGACCCGGGTGCTCACCGACGCCGGCGAGGCGGTCCACCCCGCCTCGTCCTGGCTGGCCAGCGAGACCGGCCACATCGACGCCGAGGCGGGCGAGCACGACCTCCACGCCTTCCAGGCCATCCGGCGGATGGACGAGATCCTCGTCGCCAACTTCGGCGTGTTCCGCGATGTTGTCGACGAGACCCCCTACGACCTCGTCATCGGCGACGAGGCCTGGGACGTCGACTACTTCCTGCACGAGAACCCCGAGCTCAAGCGCTTCGCGTTCGCATGGATGACCGACTTCGTCGGCTGGCTGCCCATGCCCGACGGCGGTGCCCGCGAGGCTGCCCTGACCGCCGACTACAACGCGGAGATGATCGAGCAGCGGGCCCGCTTCCGGCGGGTGCGCGACCGCTCGGTGTTCGTGGGCGACCCCGACGACATCGTGCCCGACGACCTCGGGCCGGGTCTGCCGTCGGTGCGCGACTGGACCGAGGGCAACTTCTCCTTCGCCGGCTACGTCAGCGGGCTCGACCCGATCACCGAGGACGAACGCGCGGCCCGGCGCGCCGAGCTCGGCTACGGCGACGACGAACGGGTCTGCGTGGTGACGGTGGGTGGCTCGGGCGTCGGCGAGGCCCTGCTCCGGAGTGTGCTCGACGCAGTGCCGGCGGCGCGGCGGGCCGTCGCCGGCCTGCGGTTCGTCGTGGTGGCGGGGCCCCGCATCGACCCCCGGACCCTCCCGCAGCCCGACGGTGCCGACCTGCGCGGGTACGTCCCCGACCTCCACCACCACCTGGCCGCCTGCGACGTCGCGGTGACCCAGGGCGGGCTGACGACCTGCATGGAGCTGACCGCCAACCGGCGCCCGTTCGTGTACGTGCCGCTCCGCCACCACTTCGAGCAGAACACCCACGTGCGCCACCGCCTCGAGCGGTACGGCGCCGGGCGCCGGCTCGACTACGACGTGGCCAGCGACCCCGACGCGCTGGCCTCGGCGATCGCGACCGAGGTCGACCGGCCGGTCGACTACCTGCCGGTGGCGACCGACGGCGCGGCGCGCGCCGCGGCGCTGATCGCCGACCTCGTGTGACCACGACGGCGCGGGGCGGCCGCCCCGCGCCGATCAGCCGAAGCCGCGGGCGTCCTGCTTGAGGGCGGTGTCGACACCCAGGGCGGCGGACACCACCAGCGTGCGGAGCGGGTCGTCGAGCGGGCGGTGGATCTGCAGCACGTAGTTGTCGGCCGTGGTGAACATGGTCTTGGCCAGGCCCTCCCAGGTCTTCGTGATGCGGGCGATCTCGGCGCCGGTGTGGTCCTGGATGTTGAAGTTCCAGGCCCGCCAGTTCTCGGCGTTGATCGAGCCCCACGTGTGGCCGCCGGCCTCGAGCGAGAAGCGGATCTTGCCGATGGCGTTCTGCTGCACGATCTGGCCGACCTCGGCCCCCATGCCGTTCTGCACGATGACCCGCGACTTCAGCACCTTGGCCGGTCGCGTCAGCGCGATGAGCACGTTGCCGTGGGCGTCGACCACCTGCAGCTTGTGCGTCATGAACTGGTCGTAGGACGTGAGCACGCGGATGGCCTTCTTGGCCATGCTCTGCCCGACCTGGCGGACGGCGCCGAGCGGGCGGCCGTGCTGGTCGAAGATGGCGTACTCGTTGTTGACCTCGATGAGCTTGGCCTTCTGGTTCACGACCAGGATCGGCTCGGTGAAGATGGTGCCGCCGCCCTGGGCGACGCCCCCCTGCACCCCGGCGCGCTGGACGTCGTTGACCACCTTGTCGGTGGGGCGCTCGACGACCGGCATGTGACCCCCGCCGGGCTGGTCGACGGCCTGGCGCCCGTGCGAGGCGACGTGCTCGGTCCAGCGTTGGCCGTCCCAGTAGCGCGACTCGTGACGTCCGTACGGATCGGGGTACCACCCCGCAGGATGCTGACCAGGCGCCCCAGCGCCGGCCTGGAAAGAGGGTTGCGACATGGCAAACGATGCTAGCGGTGGCCCGTCAGCGCCCTGTGCGCGCCCCCCACAGGATTTCCCCCGCGGATCTGGTCGCCAGAGCGACCAGATCCGCGGGGAAATCGTGGGGTGGTCAGCGACGGTCACCACCCGTGACATATCGGACGCGTTGGGCGGGGTCGGTTGCCGGGTGGTCGGTGCGGGCGTGGGCGCCGCGGCTCTCGGTCCGGGCCAGGGCACCCGCGGCCAGGGCGGCGCCGACCGTGGCCAGGTTGCGCAGCTCGTCCGCGTCCGCCGCCTCGGCGAGCGCGGCGGCCACCACGGCGGCGCCCGCGGCGCGGCGGAGGGACGCCGCGGAGCGCAGCACACCCGCGTCGGCCGTCATCGTGCGCTGGAGGGCATCGCGTGCGCCCGCCACGTCGGAGGACGCCACGTCGCTGCCGGTGACCCCCTCGGTCCCCGGCAGCCGGCGGCCGGGAACCCCCCGACCCGGAGCCGACCCGGGCCCGAGCACGCACCGCATGGCGCCCGTCGGGCGCGGGCCGTCGAACCCGGCGCCCACGGCCTCCACCACACGGGGGCCGTACACCATCCCGTCGAGCAGCGAGTTGGACGCCAGGCGGTTGGCGCCGTGGACGCCGTTGCAGGCCGCCTCGCCCGCCACCCACAGGCCCGGCAACGACGTGGCGCCGTCGAGGTCGGCCACGATGCCGCCGCACAGGTAGTGCGCGGCCGGCGCCACCGGCAGCCAGTCACGCGCCGGGTCGAGGCCGGCGTCCCGCAGGACGGCGGTGATGGTCGGGAACCGGTGGGCGAACCCGTCCAGCCCGGTCACGTCGAGCCACACGTGGTCGACGCCCTGATCGGCCAGCACGGCCATGATGGCCCGGCTGACCTTGTCCCGCGGCAGCAGCTCGTCGACGAAGCGCTCGCCGTGGCTGTCGCGCAGCAGCGCGCCGTGCCCCCGCAGCGCCTCGGTCAGCAGCGGCCGCGGCATCGAGGGGTGGTGCAACGCGGTGGGGTGGAACTGGACGAACTCGAGGTCGGCCACCGCCACTCCGGCCCGCACGGCCATGGCGATGCCGTCGCCGGTCGACTCGGTGGGGTTGGTCGTGACGGCGAAGAGCTGCCCGGCTCCCCCCGTGGCGACGAGCACGTGCCGCGCTCGGACGGCCTCGATCCCGCCGCTCGGCGTGCGAGCGGTCACACCGACGCAGCGACCGTCCTCGACGACCAGGTCGAGCGCGAACCAGTGCTCGTAGACCGCGGCCGCCGTGCGGCGCACCGCGGCGACCAGCGCCCGCTCGACCTCGACGCCCGTGGCCGCGCCGCCCGCGTGCACGACGCGCGCGTGCGAGTGCCCTCCCTCGCGCGCGAGCAGGAGCTCGCCGTGGCCGTCCCGGTCGAAGATGGCGCCGAGGGCGATGAGCTCGTTGACCCGGGCCGGACCCTCGTCGACGAGGACCCGCACCGCGTCCTCGTCGCACAGCCCGGCGCCCGCGGCGAGGGTGTCGGCCAGGTGCAGATCGGTCGAGTCGGGGTCGCCGCCCAGCACCGCGGCGACGCCGCCCTGGGCCCAGCGCGTGGTGGCCTGCGCCAGCTCGCCCTTCGTGAGGACGCCGACCCGCAGGCCGTGGACGTCGGCCGCCCGCACGGCGGCCGACAGGCCGGCGACTCCCGACCCGAGGACCAGCAGGTCCAGCACCGGGGCGTCGCCCGCGGCGGGCGGGCTCAGTTGGCCGGCACCTCGACGTAGGGGTGCGGCGCCGGACGCCCTCGGGACGTCCCCTCGGCGAGCAGCTCGGCGGTGACCGGGTCGACCTGCCGGTTGCCGGTGTCGACGTGGACGATGCGGGGCTCGTAGCCCTCCATCTCGGCGTCGTCGTAGTCGGCGTAGGAGATCACGATGACCTTGTCGCCCGGCTGCACCAGCCGGGCGGCGGCGCCGTTGAGGCACAGGTCGCCCGAGCCCCGCACGCCGGCGATGGTGTAGGTCTCGAAGCGGGCGCCGTTGTCGATGTCGACGATGGCGACCTGCTCGTGCTCGAGGATGTCCGCGGCCTCGAGCAGGTCGGGATCGACGGTGACCGAGCCCACGTAGTGGAGGTTGGCGTCGGTCACGACGGCACGGTGGATCTTGGACTTGAGCATGCGGCGGCGCACGGTGGTCGGCCCTCCTGCGGTGGGCGCCGTCACACGGTCACCCCCACGTTGTCGATGAGCCTCGCTCGCCCGAACCGAACGGCCGCGAGCAGCCGCAGGGTCCCGGTGAGCGGGTCGGGGACGGTGAACGAGTCTGCATCCACGACTTCGGCGTAGTCCAGTTCCGCCAGGGGCTCGGCGGTGATGATCTGCGCCATCAGGTCGCGGACCGCGGCCGGGTCGCGCTCCCCCGCCCCGATGGCCGCCGCCCCGCTGCGCAGCGCGGCGTGGACGACCGGCGCCGCCGCCCGCTCGGCGGGCGTGAGGTAGATGTTGCGCGACGACATGGCCAGGCCGTCGGGCTCGCGCAGCGTCGGACACGCCACCACCTCGACCGCCAGCGACAGGTCGGCCGCCATGCGGCGCACGACCGCCACCTGCTGGAAGTCCTTGGCCCCGAAGTAGGCCCGGCACGGCCCGACGATGGCGAACAGCTTGGCGACGACCGTCGCCACCCCGGCGAAGTGGGTCGGCCGCGCGGCCCCCTCGAGTGGCGCCGACACCTCGGCCACGGACACGGTCGTGAGCACCGGTCGTGGGTACATCTCCTCGACCGACGGCACGAACAGCACGTCGACGCCCGCCTCGGCGGCGATGGCCGTGTCACGGTCGAGGTCGCGCGGGTAGGCGTCGAGGTCCTCCCCCGCGCCGAACTGGAGCGGGTTGACGAACACCGAGGCCACGACGACGTCGGTGTCACGGCGCGCCGCCCGCATCAGCGAGGCGTGACCGTCGTGCAGGTACCCCATCGTCGGCACGAAGCCGACCGTTCGGCCCGCGGCGCGCTCGCCGTCGAGCCGCGCCCGCAGGTCGGCGATGGTGGCCACCTCCCTCATCGCGCGTTCTCGGTCGTCGTCGACGCCTCGCGGGCCTCGGCCAGCCGCCGTGCCGCGTCGATCATGCCGCGGTAGGCGCGACGCTCGTCGGGGGGAAGCGCCCGCAGGTGGCGGCGGAGCGTGGCCTCGTCGCCCCGGGCGGCGGGCCCGGTGATCGACGCCACCGGCCCGAGCTCGGCCACGTTGGCGAGCGTGTCGGTGGCGAGGTCGAGGTAGGCGGCGAACGGCACGCCGACCGACTCGGCCAGCCGTTCCGCCTGGCCCAAGAGGGCGACCAGGTGGTTGGAGGCGATCACCGCCGCAGCGTGGTAGGTCGCCCGGTCGTCGTCGGCGACGGTGAACGACCGGCCCCGCAGGGCCCGCACGACCTCGTCGGCCATCGGGTCGCCCGCCACCGCGAACCAGCCGCCGACGAGCCGGCGCGCCCCCAGCTCGGGCGTCGGCAACGACACGAGCGGGTGGACCGCGGCGCGGCGCGGGTGCGGGGCCAGGACCTCGAGGCCACGGGCTCCCGCCAGGTGGGCGACGACGGTGCCGTCGGCGGGCCCGACCGCACGGGCGACGGTCCGGATCTCGTCGTCGGGCGTCGCCAGCACGAGCAGGTCGACACCGTCGCCCGCCCGCGCCACGTCGTCCGCCCGGCCGAGCATGGGCGCCACGTCCCACCCCGCGTTGGTGAGGGCGAGTGCGAGCGACGTGCCGGCCCGGCCCGGCCCGACGATGCGCACCCGGCGTGGCCGCGGTCGGGGGCCGCGGGGAGCGGGCCGCGGCGGCGTCACAACTCGTCGAGCGGCCCGCGCACCTGGACGAGCCCCTCGGACGCCTCGACGGCGGCATCGTCGGCCACGTCGGGCGCCAGGTCGTGGAGGGGGGCGACGACGAAGCGCCGCTCCCACATCCGGGGATGGGGGACGACGAGGTCGGGGTCGTCGAGGGTGACCCCGTCGACCCACAGGACGTCGACGTCGAGGGTGCGGGGGCCCCACCGCTCGTCTCGCACCCGCTGGGCCGCCGTCTCGAGCCGGTGGCACACGCCGAGAAGCTCGTGGGGCGTGCGGTCGGTCCGCAGCTCGGCCACGACGTTGAGGAAGCTGTCCTGGTCGGCCGGCCCACCGACCGGGTCGGTCTCGTACACGGGCGACACGGCCACGAGGCCGACGTCGCGCAGGGTGCCCACCGCGTCCCGGAGGTACTGCACCCGGTCGCCCAGGTTGGAGCCGAGGCCGAGGAAGGCGCGCACGGCGTCGGCGGGCGGTGACGTGTCGCTCGTCGTCGCGGGGCCGGCCGCGCCGTCGGTGGGCACCACCACGACGATCAGCTCCGCGCCCGCACGATGTGCACGCCCGACGTCGCCAGGTCGAGCGGCACCGGGGGACGCAGCTTGCGGACGGTCAGGTCGACCGCACCGATGCGCTCGTCCAGCGCCAGCACAGCGTCGGCGACCCGGCCGGCCAGGCGCTCGAGAAGGGCGACGTGGCCGTCGGCGACCGCGGCCGCCACCGCCGCGCACACGGCCCCGTAGTCGACGGTGTCCGTCAGGTCGTCGCTGGCGCCGGCGGCTGCGAGGTCGACGACCAGGTCGAGGTCGACCTCGAGCGGCTGGTCCTGCTCGCGTTCGAGCTCGAGGACGCCCACGCGCCCCACGACTCGCAGGCCGCGCAGCTCGATCCGGTCGCCGCTGTTGGTCGTCATGGTCGCCCGGCCGTCGCCTCGCGTACCGGATCAGTCCCCGTCGTTCTCGGCCCGCAGCTCGTCGGCGGTGGCCACGAGCCCCCGTCCGAGCGGGCCGAGCTGGCGCCCGGTGAGCCGTTCGGTGACCGAGATGGCCTGCGGCCCGAACGGCACCAACCCGGCCCACAGCAGGTAGCCGGCCACGAGCCCGCACACCCGGTCGCCGACCTCCTCCTGGTGCATGAGCAGCTTCTCGCCGTTGGCCAGCAGGTGCTTCAGCTCGGTGTACAGGTTCTTCTGGAAGAGCACCGGGTCGTCGTGGGGACCCTGGGGCCGGTGGAGCCAGGCCACGCCCAGCTCGTCGTAGTTGTGCAGGTTGTGGGCGGCGGCGATGAGCGAGACCACGTGGGTGAAGCCCTGCTCCCGGATCCAGATGATCTCCTCCTGCCGGCGGACGCGGCGATGGTTGACGCCGTAGCCACCGGGTCGCTCGCACACGGCCAGCCGGTCCTTGAGCACCCACACGAAGTTGCGGGGCGTGATGCCCTGGGCCCACTTGCCCTTCATGGCTGCCACGTCTCAGGTCTCCTTGTCGTCTTTCACGCCGCCGCAGCCGCGGCGGCCTCGATGACGCGGCGCGCCCGCACGGTCGCCGCCACGTCGTGGACCCGCACCATGGCGGCGCCCTGCCGCCACGCCCACACCGCGGTGGAGACCGATCCCTCGAGCCGGTCGGTGGGGGGCGGCACGGCCGCGCCCTCGCCGTCGGCCCGGGCGGCCAGCGTGCCGAGCATCGTCTTGCGGCTGATGCCGACGAGCACCGGATGGCCCGTGGCCACGAGCACGTCGAGGTTGGCGAGCAGGTCGAGGTTGTGGGCGAGCGTCTTGCCGAACCCGATGCCGGGGTCGAGCCACACGTCGGCGACACCGGCGGCGCGGGCGGCGTCGGCCCGGGCGACGAGGAAGTCGCGCACGTCGGCCACCACGTCGTCGTAGACGGGCTTCTCCTGCATCGTGCGGGGGTCGCCGAGCATGTGCATGGCGACGAACGCGACCCCGCCGGCGGCGGCGACCTCGGCCAGCGAGGCGGACACGTCGTTGACCATGCGCGCCCCGGCGTCGACCGCGGCCCGGGCGACCTCGGCCTTGCGGGTGTCGATCGACACCGCGATGCCGTCGGCGACGAGGGCCTCGACGACCGGGACCACCCGGCGCAGCTCCTCGTCCACCGGCACGGGCTCGGCGCGGGGTCGGGTGGACTCGCCGCCGACGTCGACCCAGTCGGCCCCGTCGGCGACGACATCACGACCGTGCTCGATCGCCGCGGCGTGGTCGAGGTAGCGCCCACCGTCGGAGAACGAGTCAGGGGTCACGTTGACGACACCCATGATCAGCGGGCGGACGACCTGCACAGGCGGACATCCTAGGCCCCGGCGGTCGCGCGCCCGTGGTGCTCTGTGAGGCGATTTGCCCGCGCTCCGTGGTCACTCCGCAGGCCGTACGCGGGAACCACCCGCGATCACGCCGATCGCCGCGACCTCGACCTCCCGTGATGCGGCGTCGACCCGTCGCCCGGTAAACCGATCGGGGTCGTGCGACGAGTCTCTCGCATGACAGTCTTGGGCGCGACACCCGCCGGACGCCCGGTCGGGTGGGCAGGGCACGGAGGGGCGGTGGCGGACACGACGTTCGACACCTTCGCCCGCCGACAGCGGAGGCCGCTGGTGGCGTTCGCGTGGTCGCTCACCGGCGACCTCGGCGTGGCGGAGGACCTGGCGCAGGACGCGCTGCACGCCGCCTGGCAGGGGTGGGACCGCGTCGGCGAGCTCGACGCCCCGGCAGCCTGGGTGCGCCGCGCCGTCGCCAACCGGGCGGCCGGCCACGCCCGCCGGGCGGGGCGGGAGCACCGGGCGCTCGCCCGGCTGGCCGGGCGACCGACGCCGCTGGTCCACCTCGAACCCGGCGACGACCAGTTCTGGGCCGCGGTGCGCGCGCTGCCCGAGCGCCAGGCCCAGGCCGTGGCGCTCCACTACCTCGAGGACTGCTCGGTGGCCGAGATCGCCGCCGTGCTGGGCTGCGCGACGGGCACGGTGAAGGTCCACCTTCACCGCGGCCGGCAGGCCCTCGCCCTGGCCCTCGGTACCGCAGTGCGGGAGGAGGAGCGATGACCCGGTCCGACGATGCCTTCGACGGCGACGGCGCGGGTGGTGACGCGCTCGTCGAGATCGACCGGCGCGGTCGCGCCGCCGCCTCGGCTCTGCGCACGCAGGTGGAGGCGCTCGTCGCCGTCGACGACCCCGCGCCCTGGTCGGGCACCCTCGGAGGCTCGACCGGCGCCGCAGGCCGGCCGGATCTCACCCACGGCCTCGACGAGGTCGTCCCCGGGGAGAGCTCCGACGGCCACGACGCCGATCCAGCCACCGCGCACGTGGTGCGGCTCGACCGCGACCCACGCCGCCCCCGGGGCGGTCGCGGCCGTCGGCGCCCACTCGCGCTGGTCGCCGCGGTCGCAGCCGTCGCGGCCGCGGGCGCGGCCATCGCCATCGTCGACCGCGGCGACGATCCCGACGTCACGAGCGGCGGGCCCGGCACGGTCCTGCTGCCCGGCTGGCTACCGGCCGGGCTCGAACCGGAGGTGGCGTTCGACCCGTCCGACGCGGCCCTGCCCGGCGGGATCGGGGGCGAGTCGGCCGTCTACGGCGACGCGAGCGCCCCCGACCCGTGGGCGTCGACGCTGGCGGTCGTCCACCTCGTCGTTCCGCCCGAGGCCGCCGGCGACTGGCAGTTCGACGACGGCGAGCCGGTGACCGTCGCCGGCCACGAGGCCATCGTGGCCGCGATCGACGGCACGGACCCCGGAAGCAGCGGTCCGGGCTGGCAGGTCCGCTGGGAGGTCGACGACGGCACGCTTGCCGTCGCCGGCACCGGCCTGTCGCGCGACGAGGTGCTGGCGGCCGCGGCCAAGGCGACCGGGGCCCCCGGCATCGGCGCCGCCGGCCTGCCCGACGGCTTCGCCGAGCTGGCGCGGGGCCCGCTCGACGCCGCATCTCCGATGTTCTTCGACATGGCGACTCCCGGGGCCGGGCTCGTGGTGTCGTACTCGGTCCCCGCGGCCGGCGACGAGGACATCGAGGGCGAGACGGGGCTCGCGATCGTCCAGCGTCCCGGTGATGCGGCGGCGGTCGACCTCCTCCGGGCGTCGTACCCCGAGAGCGAGGGCATCACGGTGCGGGGCCGGCACGGCGCCATGGGCCGGGGCGACCACGACCTGGTGGTCCAGTGGCTCGAGCCCGACGGGCAGCTTGTGAGCGTGATCGGCGTCGGGTTCACCGAGCAGGCCCTGCTCCAGGTGGTCGACCGGTTGCGCCCCGCCGGCCCGGATGAGATCGCGGCCCTGCTCGCCGAACACGCCGCACCGGCGGCCGGCGAGTTCGACGAGGTGCCCGAGGGCCTGGTCGAGGTGGCCTCCGGCGAGGAGCCGGGCGACGGGGGCCGGTGGCGGGTGGTCGCCGATCCTGCGACGGGGGAGACGCTCGCGGCCTTGACGGTCGAGCGCGTGTCGGCCGACAGCAGCTCGTCCGGCAGCAGCTCCGGCATGGCGACGGACGGGGACGTGCCGGCGCCACCGGCGCTCGAGCTCACGACCGACTCGACGGACGGTGCGTCGACGCTCGTCTACGGCACGGTCGTCGCCGGCGCCACGACGGTGACCATCGAGGCCGCGGGCGGAGGGAACACGCTCACGCTCGACGTGCAGTCGATCGACGGCTGGGGCCGCGGCGTCGTCGCCGGCCCACTCACCGACCTGGACGCCACCGACGCGGTCGCGGTGGCCCGAGACGCCAACGGCCAGGAGCTGGGGCGCCAGGTGCTCTATCTGGCACCCTCGCCGCTCCTCCCAGAGGACACGGGCGGGGTCACGCTCGACCCGGGCACGTGCGACGACCTCCCCGGAGATCAGGCGGGGTGCGTGCGAGCGCGAGAGCAGCGAGATGTCGCCGGTGGACGGCGGCTGAGCACCGCGGCCACGGGCACACCGGATCCGACCCGCTCGATCCACCGAGCGGGGGCTCGTTCGGAGGTCCCGGTCAGGGCCCCTCGGGGACGGCGCCGACCGGCGCAGCTGACGTCGAAGGCGACGCCGAAGTCCCAGAAGTCGGTCGTGGAGGCGACCCCCTGCAACCCGACCCGCGAGCCGAGGGACGCCCCACCGCCCTCGGCCGCGCCGGCCGCGGACGTGTCGGCCGTCGATCGCGGCGTCGTCCGGATCCGGACCGCGCGGCCCGCGTCGTCGACCCACACCTCGACGGTGTCCTGGTCGTCCTCGGTACCGGACGTCGTGCGGTAGTGCGTCACCGGCGACCCACGCACCTCGTCGGCCCCCAGGAGCTCCAGCGGACGGCTGCCCGCGAGGACGGCCAGCGCCGCCGACGGGCTCGCGTGCTCCCAGCCGGACTCGCCCGCCCCCGAGCCCAGGTCGCTGTACCGCCACCCGTCATCGTCACCGCGGCGCGTGTAGGCGCGGGTGCGGTCGACGTACAGCTCCAGCATCGCGTCGCCCGACACCCCGTCGCCCGTGGACTCCAGGTGGATGCGCTGGGCGGCCAGATCGACGATGCCGTCGAACCTCCTGTCGGGGATGAGCTCGGCGAGGTCGCGGCGCGGCTCGAGCCCGAACTCCTCGATCTGCCGGGCCGCGTCGGCTCGCGCCGCCGCCATGTCGTAGGAGATGCTGACCTGCGCCGTGCCGGCCGCGACCGTGGTCTCGACCACGTCTCCCGGGTTCGCGGTCGTCGCCACGAGGTCGCCGCCGCCACCGGACCCGCAGGCCGGGGCCGAAAGGAGCAGGCCCGCGACGAGGACCGCCGGCCCGACGCGACGACGCCTCGCCGCCCACGTCCGGCGCCCGGTGACCACATCCGGAACGTTCCTCGGCCGAGACGATCGCTCGCCACCCCTCGGACGTGGCCGTTGGATGAACGGTCGGTGCCGCGCTCAGCGCTGGCCGATGATGAACCGCATGGCCTCTTCCCGGGTGGCCACGCTCGTGCGGAACAGGCCCCGCACGGCCGAGGTCACGGTGGTCGACCCCGGCTTGCGCACGCCGCGCATGGTCATGCACAGGTGCTCGGCCTCGATCACCACCATCACGCCCCGGGGCGCCAGGGTCTTGTCGATCTCGTCGGCGACCTGCGCGGTCAGCCGCTCCTGGACCTGCGGGCGCTTGGCGTAGGCGTCGACCAGTCGGGCCAGCTTCGACAGCCCGGTGATGCGCCCGTCGGGCCCCGGGATGTACGCAACGTGGGCCTTACCAATGAACGGGATGAGGTGGTGTTCGCACAAACTTTGCACCGCGATGTCGCGCACCATGACCATCTCGTCGTGGCCGGCCTCGAAGGTGACGGCCAGGTGGGTGTCGGCCTGCTCGTGCAGGCCGGCGGCCACCTCGGCGTACATCCGGGCGACCCGCGTCGGCGTGTCTCGCAGGCCGTCGCGGTCGGGGTCCTCGCCGATGGCCTCGAGGATCTCGCGGACCGCCTTGGCGATCCGGTCGAGGTCCATCGGCGTGTCGAGCGCCGGGAACTCGCGTGTGGGCCAGTCGTCGGCCATGCGGGCCTCCTCGGGGGGTGTCGTCAGGTGCCCGACGGCCGGGGTGCCCGCAGGTGCCGCCACCGCTGCACCCGGCGCCACAACGACGTCTCGTGTGCCGGAGGTGCCGACCGTTGATCGGCCTCGGGGTGCGCCGACGCCTCGGCCACCCGCACGTTCACGCGGGGCTCGCGCCGGTCGCGCGCCGGTGCGGAGCGTTCGAGCTCGTCCATCGGGACGTCGATGCCGGCACCCTTGTCGATGTCGCCGAACACCTCGGCCAGGTCGGCGTCGTCGAGCGTCTCCTTCTCGATGAGCGACGACGCCAGGCGGTCGAGCGTGGCCCGGTGGGTGGCGAGGATGAACCGGGCCCGGTCGTGGGCGTGGTCGACGAGCTGGCGCACCTCGTCGTCGATCAGCCCGGCCACCTCGTCGGAGTAGGCGGCCTCGTGCCCGTAGTCCTTCCCGAGGAACACTTCGCCCGACTTGTTGCCGAGCTGCTGGGGCCCCAGCCGCTCGCTCATGCCGTAGGTCGTCACCATGGCCCGGGCGATCTCGGTGCAGCGCTCGATGTCGTCGCTGGCGCCGGTCGTCGGGTCGCCGAACACGAGCTCCTCGGCGGTGCGCCCCCCGAGCAGCATCGTCATGGTGTCGACCAGCTCGGCGCGCGTCTTCAGGTACTTGTCCTCGGTCGGCAGCGCCAGCGTCCACCCGAGGGCCCGGCCGCGGGACACGATCGACACCTTGTGGATGGGGTCGGTGCCCTCGAGCACGTGCCCGACCAGGGTGTGGCCGCCCTCGTGGTAGGCGATGATGCGCTTCTCGTGGTCGGACATGACCCGGGTCTTGCGCTCGGGCCCCGCCAGCACGCGGTCGATGGCGCTCTCCATGGCGGCCATCGTGATGTCCTTGCCGCTGCGCCGAGCTGTGAGCAGCGCCGCCTCGTTCATGAGGTTGGCGAGGTCGGCGCCGGTGAACCCGGGGGTGCGGCGGGCCAGCACGTCGAGGCGGACGTCCTCGGCGAGGGGCTTGCCCTTGGCGTGGACGTCGAGGATCGCCTTGCGGCCTTCGAGGTCGGGCTGGTCGACCACGATCTGGCGGTCGAACCGGCCGGGGCGCAGCAGGGCGGGGTCGAGGATGTCGGGTCGGTTGGTGGCGGCGATGAGGATGACCCCGGTGCGGGCGTCGAACCCGTCCATCTCGACGAGGAGCTGGTTGAGGGTCTGCTCGCGCTCGTCGTGGCCGCCGCCCATGCCGGCGCCGCGGTGGCGGCCGACGGCGTCGATCTCGTCGACGAACACGATGGCGGGCGCTGCCTGCTTGGCCTTGTCGAACAGGTCACGGACCCGGCTGGCACCGACGCCGACGAACATCTCGACGAAGTCGGAGCCCGAGATGGGGAAGAACGGCACCCCGGCCTCGCCGGCGACGGCCCGGGCGAGCAGGGTCTTGCCGGTGCCCGGCGGGCCGTAGAGCAGCACGCCCTTGGGGATGCGGGCGCCGATGGCCTGGAAGCGGGCGGGATCCTGCAGGAACTCCTTGATCTCCTGCAGCTCCTCGACCGCCTCTTCGCAGCCGGCGACGTCGGCGAACGTGACCGAGGGCTCGTCCTTCGACACCTGCTTGGCGCGGGACTTGCCGAACTGCATGACGCCGCGCCCGCCGCCCTGGATCACGTTCATGACCAGCAGGAACGCGCCGATCAGCAGCACCGTTGGCAGCAGGCTGTACAGGATGCCGGTCCACAGCGAGTCGGACTGCTGGTCGATGGTGACCTCGACCGGCGGCTCGGCGTCGTGCAGCTCGTCGGTGAGCTCGTCGGCGTACTCGGCGGGGTAGGCGACCTTGTACTCGGTGTCGTCGGCGAGCTTGCCGACGACCTCGTGGTCGCGGTCCTTGATCTCGGCCGTGGCGACCTCGCCGTCGTCGATGGCCTGGCGGAACTCGGAGAAGTCGATCTCTTCCCGCTCGGGCGACCGGCTCGAGAACCGGATGCCCACGAAGAGCACGGCGGCGCCGATCACGAGGTAGAGCAGGGCGGCTCTCGGGATGCGTTTCACGGTGCCGGTCAGGCTACCGGGGAGGGGTGCCGACCGTCAGACCGTGATTCGCACGGCCGGTAGCGTCACCGCGGTGGCAAAGGCTCCCGCGACCGAGGTCCGAGTCGGCGACCGCACGGTCCGGGTCTCCAACCCCGACCGGGTCTACTTTCCCGCCACCGGGGCGACGAAGCTCGACCTGGTCGAGTACTACCTGGCCGTCGGTCCGGGCATCGTCAACGCCCTGCGCGAGCGCCCGTGCATGATGCACCGCTTCCCGAAGGGCCTGAGCGGCGACAAGGTGCACCAGAAGCGGGTTCCGGGCGGCGCCCCGCCCTGGCTGGAGACGGTGCGGGTCCACTTCCCCCGCTACGGGCTGCACGCCGACGAGCTGTGCGTGACCGAGCTCGCGCAGGTGATCTGGGCCGTGCAGATGTCGACCGTCGAGTTCCACCCGTGGAACTCGCGGCGGGCCGACGTCGAGCGTCCCGACGAGTGGCGGATCGACCTGGACCCGATGCCCGAGTGCCCGATGGACCGGGTCCGCACGGTCGCGGCCGTCGTCCACGAGGTGCTCGACGAGCTGGGGGCGGTGGGCTGGCCGAAGACGTCGGGCGGGCGGGGCCTCCACGTGTATGTGCGCATCGCGCCCGAGCACGGCTTCACCGACGTGCGCCGGGCGGCGCTCGCCTTCGCCCGCGAGGTCGAGCGGCGGGCGCCGCGCGACGTGACCACCACCTGGTGGCGCAAGGACCGAGACCCGACCGCCCTGTTCGTGGACTACAACCAGAACGCCCGCGACCACACGATGGCCGCGGCGTACTCGGTGCGGGGGCGGCCCGACGGCACCGTGTCGACGCCCATCACCTGGGACGAGGTGGCCACCGTCGAGCCCGAGGACTGCACGATGGCGACGGTCCCCCGCCGCTTCGCCGAGCTCGGCGACCTCCACGCGGGCATCGACCGGACGCCCTTCGCCATCGACCCCCTGCTGGAGTGGGCGGCCCGCGACGAGGCCGCCGGCGCGGTCGACGCCGGTCCGCCCGAGGACGACGACGAGCGAGGCGTAGCGGCGCGGTGCCGCCCGTGGGTCAGGTGCCCTCGCGGAACTCGCAGACGTACGGCAGGTTGCGGTACCGCTCGGCCACGTCGAGCCCGTACCCGAGGACGAACGCCGGCGGGATCTCGAAGCCGACGTAGCGCAGCTCCTCCTGGGTCTTCTGGTTGCCCTGCCGCACGAACAGGGCGCACACGTCGAGCGAGGCCGGCTCGCGGGCGAGGAGGTTGCGACGCAGGTAGGTGAGGGTCAGGCCCGAGTCGACGATGTCCTCGACCAGGATGACGCGGCGGCCCGACAGGTCGATGTCGAGATCCTTCACGATGCGGACGACGCCCGACGACCGGGTCGAGGCGCCGTACGACGACACCGCCATGAAGTCGATCTCGACCGGCAGGCGGATCGCCCGGGCGAGGTCGGCCATGAACACGAACGCGCCCTTGAGGACGCACACGAGCAGCGGCGGGTCGTCGGCGTAGTCGGCGGTGATCTGGGCGCCGAGCTCGGCGATGCGGGTGCGGATCTGGTCCGCGCCGACCACGACGTCGCCGAGGGCAGCGTCGTCGATGTGGTGGGCGAACCCGTTGGCGGCCGGGGCGGGAACGGCGGAGCTCGGTGCGGTGCGGACGTCGCCGGGGGGATCGGTCGGCATGCGCAGCAGAACCTATCGGGCCGGGCCATCGACGCGCAGGCGTCCACCCGTTCGGGCCACCCGCCAGCCGCCGGACAGCTCGCACGCCACGGCCTCCCCCCGGGCCACCGCCAGCACCCGGGCGGTGGCCGCGGCGTCGGGTGGGTGCTCCTCGCGGCCGCCGGGCCCCGCGGTCCGCAGCCAGGCGCGCACGGCGCGGCGAGCCAGCGGGAGCGGGGCCGCCGCGAGGCCGCGGGCGTCGGTCGGGTCGAGTGCCGAGGCCAGCTCGTCGAGCAGGGCGGTGTCGGCCCGGGCCAGGTCGGACTGGCGCGCCAGCACGGGCACGACGTCACGCTCGGCGATGGCGTCGAGCAGGGGCAGCAGCTCGTGGCGGACCCGATTCCGACGCAGTCCGAGATCGTCGTTGGTGGGGTCGGCGACCGGCCGCAGGCCCAGCGCCGCGCACAGCGATCGGGTCTCGTGCCGGCGCAGGCGGCGCACCGGGCGCCGGGTCGGGTCCATGCCGGCGAGCCCGTCGAGCCCGGCGCCGCGCAGCAGGTTGAGCAACACGGTCTCGGCCTGGTCGTCGGCGGTGTGGCCGGTGAGCGCGTCGGGCGGGAGGGCGGCGTAGCGCGCCGCCCGCGCCCGTGCCTCGAGGTTGGCGCCCGGCCCCACGGTCACCCGCTCGGCCCGGAAGGCCGCGCCGTGGGCGGCGGCCGCGCCGCGCACGACGTCGGCCTCGCCGTCGGAGCCCGGCCGTAGCCCGTGGTCGACGTGCACGGCCGTCACCCGGCACCCGGCCCGCACGGCGAGGACCAGGAGGGCGAGCGAGTCGGCGCCGCCCGACACGGCGCAGGTCACGTCGGCCGGCGCGGCGGGGAAGTCGCACCGGGTGAGCAGGCGGTCGAGCAGGGCATCGGCGTCGACGGCCGGCCGCGAGTCGTCCACGCGCGGACTCTACGACGAGCGGCCCGGGACCGGGACGCCGGGGCGGCCAGGAGCCCCGACGAGACCGGTCAGCCGACGAGCTCTTCGGACAGCCGCACCCGGTCGAGCCACTCCTGCGGCGCCCGGATCTCGGCCAGCGTGGGCAGCCACTCGGGGCCCCGCCAGGCGGCGTCGAGCACGCTGGTGCCGCCGTGCCGCTCGACGTAGGCGATGAACGACTCGCCCTGCGCGTACTGCTTCATCTTGGCGTCGACGCCCATGAGCTTCTGCAGCACCTTCGCCGAGCTGCCGCCCTGGCGGCGCCGCTCGCGCAGCGCCCGGGAGAAGCGCGCCGCCGATGGCACGTGGCCCTCGCCGGCGCGGTCCATCGTGACGTCGCCGTGGCCCTCGAGCAGGCTCATCATCCCGCCGATGCGACCGAACAGCTCCCGCTGGTCGGGGCTCGCCAGCAGCGTGGCGATGCCGCCCTCGTCGAGGGGGTTGTGGCCGGACCGCAGGTCCTCGATGACCCGGGCGGCGGCGTCGAGGAACCGCTTGGGATCGGGGTCGACGGCGTCGAGCGTCTGGTTGACGAGCGACAGGAAGTGCGAGCGCAGCCAGGGCACACCCGTGAACTGCGCACGGTGGGTGACCTCGTGGAGCGCCAGCCACAGCCGGAACTCGCGGGGCGGGAAGCCGTAGCGCTTCTCGAGCGCCAGCACGTTCGGGCCCACGTAGTAGACGAGGTCCTGGTCGTCGGGGTCCTCGTCCTCGATGATCAGCAGGTCGTACTGCCCGAGCACGCGGGTGGCCATCCACCCCAGCAGGCGCGCCGACCTCGACGCCCGCGGCACGGCGGGAGAACCCGCCCACCGCTGCGCTCGGCCGGCGGCGCTCGTCGAGCCGCTCGGCCATGCGTTCGGTGAGGGGCCGGAGCAGCCGGCCGAAGCTGGCCAGGTTGGCCCGCACCCAGTCGCCGCGGTCGACCACCCGTGCCCGTGCCGGCCCGCTGGCCGAGCGCAGCCCGGTGGCCCGCTCGACGAGGGCCTCGGCCTGGGCGGTGAGCTCGTCGAAGTCGGCGGTCAGGCTGGCGTAGTGGTACGACGCGGCCAGCGGCTCGCGTCCGGCGACCCGGACCGCCACCTTCTCGGCGAGTCCCCAGTCGACCGGATCGGCCACCTGCGCTACCGACCCTTCGGGTAGCGGGTCGATTCGACGTTCTTGAGGTAGCCGACCGCCAAGGCGCCCAACGTCGCGACGACGCCGATCGTCAGAACGACGGCGATCCAGAAGTGCCACACCACGGCGAGCATGGGCTGCATGGTAGGCAACCCCGCCGGAAATCCACGAACCTGTCACTCCCCGCGCTCGTCGGAGTCCCGAGGGCACCATGCGTGGCCGGCCGAGCGGAGGTTCAGGGGGGACTGCTACGGTCCCACCGCACAACGGTCGGCATGCAGATGCAGCTACCTGGGGGCGAGACACGGTGCGACAGCTGGGGGAGCGAGACATCGACACCGCTGCACCAGCGGAACGATCGGTCGTGCGCGCCCTGCCCGAGGTCCCGGCCGCGTCCGCACCGGCCACGTCGAGGTCCAAGCGCGCCCTCGACCTCCTGCTGGTCCTCGGCACCGCGCTGCTCACCGTGCCGCTGGGCCTGCTCACCGCCCTCCTCGTGCGGCTCACGTCCCGCGGGCCGGTGCTGTTCGGCCAGGAGCGGGTCGGGCTCGGCGGTGAGCACTTCACCATGTACAAGTTCCGCACGATGCACCGCGACGCCGAGGCCCTGCTGCAACAGGACCCGTCGCTGTGGAACGACTACGTGGCGAACGGCTACAAGGTGCCGGCCGAGCTCGACCGGCGCATCACCCCGCTCGGTCGCTTCCTCCGCCGGTCGAGCCTCGACGAGCTGCCGCAGATCCTCAACGTGCTCACGGGCGAGATGAGCCTGGTCGGCCCCCGTCCGGTCGTGCCCGACGAGGTCGACAACTACGGCGAGCAGCAACAGGTCTACCTGTCGGTCCGTCCCGGCATCACCGGGGCCTGGCAGGTCAACGGGCGCTCGACGATCGACTACCCCGACCGGGTGGACATCGACGCCGAGTACGTCCGGCGCTGGAGCGTCTGGCTCGACATCAAGATCCTGGTCAAGACGCCGATCGCCGTGCTCAGCACCCGCGGCGCGTTCTGATCCGCGACGGCCGGCGGCGCGCCACGCCAGGCTCTGCCGCGCCCTGAGGCCGCACGCGAGCGGTCGCGCCGCTCAGGAGGCGGAGCTGGCGCCCGAGGACCGCTCGTCGGCCAGGGCGGCACGCACCTTGGCCATCAGGCTGTCGGGCACCTGCTCCTGGCACTTGCGGCGAACGACCTCGCGCAGCTCGGCCTCGAAGTCGTACGGCTCGGCGCAGGGCTGGCACTCGTCGAGGTGTCGGTGGATGGCCGCCCGCTTCTCGGCGGTGAGCTCACCGTCGAGGTAGCCGTACAGCTCGTGCAGCGCGTCCTGGCACTGGGAGGTGGGATCAGGCATGGGTTCGATGTTTGGATCGGGCATGTCGCTCACACGTTGGCGTCGTCGGGAACGCGCCCACGGAGGTTGCGAGCGACTGCGAACTCGTACAACTGCTTCTGGAGCGCCTTTCTTCCCCGATGCAGCCGGCTCATCACCGTACCGATCGGGATGTCCAGGATGTCGGCGATCTCCTTGTAGGCGAAGCCCTCGACGTCGGCGAGCAGAACGGCCATGCGGAAGTTCTCGGGCAGCGACTCGACGGCCTCCTTCACCTCGGCGTCGGTGAAGCGGTCGAGCAGCTCGTCCTCGGCGCTGCGGCCGGCCATCGCGGCCTCGAGTCCGCCGATGCGGCGGTACAGGTAGAGGTCCTCGACCTCGTCGAGGTCGGTCTCGTCGGGCCGGCGCTTCTTGGCCCGGTAGCTGTTGATGTACGTGTTCGTGAGGATGCGGTAGAGCCAGGCCTTGAGGTTGGTGCCCTCCTGGAACCCGCCGAAACCGCGATAGGCCCGCAGGTAGGTCTCCTGCACGAGGTCCTCGGCGTCGGCGGGGTTGCGCGTCATGCGCAGGGCGGCCGCGTACAGCGACGGCATCAGATCCATCGCCTGGTCGGCGAACGTCGCCTGGTCGGCCATGGCGGGACCCTACCGCCGCCCTCGCGCGGAGCGACAGGCGTGCCTCCCGGTCGGCCGGCTGTGGCGCCGGTGCTCGGCTGCGAAATCCCCACACGTGGGCTGCGGCGAGCTCCCGACCCGCTCGGCCTCCCGATCTCAGCCCGGGGGCGTGGTGTCGAGCAGACCCGCCGAGTACTGGACCCGCGGGCTCCACAGGAGGAACCGCTCGACCCCGACGCTCCGGGCGGCGTCCACCATGGCGCGCACGACGGTGTCGTCGTAGTCGATGCCCCGGACCTCGAAGTCCTGCAGCCACGGGACCAGGACGGCGCCGGTGTCGGCGACGGCCTGCTGGTAGCGGGTGAGCAGCGCCGCGGTGAACTCGGCCGGCTGGCGGGGCGGGTCGGGGACGCCGTGGCGGCCCTGGCCCCAGTACCCGGGGTACACCTCGGGCGCCACGTAGTCGGCGTTGCGGGCGATGCGGGCGACGTCCTGGCCGATCGGGTCGCCCTTGTCGGCGGCCTCGCCCACCGTCGTGACGCCCTGGTAGGCCCCGCGTCTGCGCAGCTCGCTGTGCGACTCGGCGAGGAACCCCGCCACCGCGTCGGACGCCGAGCCCGACAGCCCCGGCACGACGATCGTGTCGGGCTCGCCGGTCGGCAGCCGGGTGGCGTCCCACAGGATGTCGGGCTTGCCGTCCGCCGCGACTACAGGATCGCGCCGACCGCGACGCCGCGATCGGCGCCGTCTACGCGACCCTCCAGCGCCTCGAAGACAAGGGCTACGTCAGCTCGACCCAGCGCACCGGCTCCGCCGAAGGGGAGGCCGCTCCCGCCGCTGCTTCAAGGTCTCCGCGGCCGGGCGGAAAGCACTCGAACGTGCCGCGGCCGCGGTCAGGCGCATGAGCGAAGGCCTGGACCTCGCGCGATGAACGCGCTCGAGCAGGCACTCGTCCGCGCCGTCGTCGCGCTCGCACCCGAGCCCGTGCGCGAGTCGCTCCACGGCGACCTGCTCGAACTCGATCGCGGGCGCCTCAGCGAATGCCTCCGATCCGCTGGGCCCCTCGCGCGCGAGCGGCTCCGGCGCGCGTCCGACGCGCGTCGCACTCGCACTCGCATCCGGGATGCTCGCCGCCGCGCTCGTCCATGCCGCGGGCGATGCCGCGTGGCGCGTGGTGCTCGACGGCGTGCCGCTGCGCGCCGACCACGCAACGTCCCTCCAATGGCGCTTCACTATCAGCGCGCTCGAAATCCTCGGCGCGTGCCTCGGCGCGGGCGCCGTCGTCGCCTCGGGCCTCGCCCGGAAAGGAACCGAACGATGAAATGGATCCTGCGCATCCTGCTCGGACTCGTCGGCCTGCTCGTGCTCGCGGTGGTCGTGCTGTTCGTCCTTTCGAAGCGACCGGATGCGGGGAAGGGGGACGTGACGATCGACATCGCGCGGCCGCCCGACGTCGTCTGGCAGTGGGTCAGCGAAGAACGAGAAGCTCGTCCGCTGGGGTCAGTTTGGCTGGAGGAGAGATCGAGCACGACCCAGCGACCCCGCAGGGCGTCGGCCATCAGCAAGGGCCAGCGGTAATGAGCGATCCCCACTCGAGCGAGCCGATGCGGCTCGTGGCGACGGTCACGCAAGAGGACGCGCCGCGCGCGGCGGCCGCGCGGATCGAGTTCGACGGCGGGGGCGGGGACATCCGCTTCACGCTGACCGATCTCGGCAACGGGAGCACGCGCCTCCGGCAGGAGAGCGTGTTCCGCTACACCAACCCCGTGTACGTGATCATGGAGCCGCTGGTGACGCCCGAGGCGCACAAGAAAGAGTGCTCGGACTTCGCGCGTCTCAAGCAGTTGGCGGAGGCCGAAGCCGCTCGGCCTTGACAGAGGGGGGTCCGGTGGGGTTTTCTACCGACGTGCGCGCGGGCGGCCCGCCGCGGCGGCGCACGTCGTGGGCGATTAGCTCAGCTGGCTAGAGCACCAGCTCGACACGCTGGGGGTCACTGGTTCGAGTCCAGTAGCGCCCACCACTTCGATCCGTCAGTTCAGCAGGAACGTTCGGAGCAACATGAGCGGGCGCCGAGAACCGCGGCGCCCCATTTCCGTAGGCAGACGCAGGAGCGCCCCATGCTCGAGATCCCGGATACGACCCCGAACGAGCCATCGCCGACGAGGTGGACGCTCAGGGGCGTCCGCTGCTCTCGACGGTGCGCCACTCCGCCTCGCACGTCATGGCCGCCGCGGTCAAGCGGCTGTTCCCGGACGCGCATGGGCGTCGGCCCGGCGATCGAGGACGGCTTCTACTACGACATCGAGCTGCCGCGCCCGTCACGCCCGAGGACCTCGCCGCGATCGAGGAGGAGATGGCGAAGATCATCGAGGCCGACGAGCCCTTCGTGAAGAAGATGTGTCGTCGCGACGAGGCGCTCGAGCACTTCGCGACGCAGGGCGAGCAGTTCAAGGTCGAGATCATCGAGGACCTCGAGAAGATCGGCGTCACCGAGGTGTCGAGCTACGCGAACGGCGACTTCGTCGACCTCTGCCGCGGGCCGCACGTCGAGCGCACCGGCGCTGATCGGCGCTTACAAGCTGCTGTCGATCGCCGGCGCGTACTGGCGCGGCGACGAGACGAACCCGCAGCTCCAGCGCATCTACGGCACCGCGTTCCGACCAGGAGGACCTCGACGAGTACCTGACGCGGCTCGAGGAGGTCGAGAAGCGCGACCACCGCAAGCTCGGGCAGCGAGCTCGACCTCTTCAGCACGCACGAGGACGTCGGCGCCGGGCTCATCTTCTGGCACCCGAAGCTCGGCTCGTGCGCCACGAGATCGAGACTTCTGGCGCGAGAGCACCTCAGCGCGGCTACAAGCTCGTCTACACGCCGCACATCGCGCAGCGAGCAGCTCTTCGCGATCTCGGGCCACCTCGAGAACTACGCCGAGAACATGTACGCGCCGATGGAGATCGACGGGCAGCCGCTATCGGGTCAAGCCGATGAACTGCCCGGGCCACATCATGATCTACCAGTCGCAGCGCGCACAGCTACCGCGAGCTGCCGCTGCGCTTCGCCGAGCTCGGCACCGTCTACCGCTACGAGCGCGTCGGGCGTGCTGCACGGCATGCTGCGCGTGCGCGGCTTCACGCAGGACGACGCGCACATCTTCTGCACCCCGGAGCAGCTCGCCGACGAGATCGCCGGCGTCCTCGAGCTCGTGCACACGATCCTGCGACCTTCGGCTTCGACGTACGACGCGTCTACCTCGCGACGCGGCCCGAGACAAGTGCGATCGGCACCGACGAGGTGTGGACGAGCGCGACCGAGGCGCTGCGCGAGGCGCTCGAGCGCCGCGGGCTGCCGTCGAGGTCGACGAGGGCGGCGGCGCGTTCTACGGGCCGAAGATCGACATCAAGATCAACGACGCGCTCGGCCGCGAGTGGCAGGGCTCGACGATCCAGTGCGACTTCAACCTGCCCGAGCGCTTCGACATGACCTACATCGACGCCGACGGCCAGCGAGCACGCGGCCGGTCATGGTCCACCGCGCGCTCCTCGGCTCGCTCGAGCGCTTCGTCGGCGGCCTGATCGAGCACTTCGCGCGGCGAGTTCCCGCTGTGGCTCGCGCCCGAGCAGGTGCGCGTGCTCCCGATCTCCGAGCCGTCGGCGCCGTACGCGCACCACGTGCGTGAACCTGCTGCGCCGCGAGGGCGTGCGCGCCACGGCGGACCTGGGCCCGGACAAGATCGGCGCGAAGGTGCGCCTCGCCGAGACCGAGAAGATCCCCTTCATGCTCGTCGTCGGCGAGCGCGACGCGAGCCGGGGCGGTCTCGCCGCGCCGCCACAAGGGCAAGCCCGAGGGCGACCTGCCCGTCGAGGAGTTCCTCGAGCGCGTCCATGCCGAGATCGCCGCGAAGAAGCGCGAAGAGGCCCCGAGCCCGGCCCGGCGGACGGAACGCCCTAGCCGGACTGAGGCTTGCCCCCCGGGGGGCGGGACTGGTACATTCCCCGGGACATCGTGAGCGAAGTGGAAGCCCGAACGCGGCTTCCCACCCCCTGCGGGCCCAAGGCCCTGCGTACCGGGTCGAGGTGACGGAACCGTTCGT
>CAWJFG010000030.1:0-33303 GCA_963842015.1 uncultured Acidimicrobiales bacterium
ACCGTCGACGCCAACCCGGGGGTCGGAACGATCGGCCACGCCTTCGGGGGGAACCATGACGGCGGCTTCGACGCTCTCACGGCCACCTTCACCGACTTCGGCCCGGGCGAGACCCTGACGTTCTCGGCAGACGTCGACCCCACCAGCATCCGCGGGTCGGGGCCACCGGGCCCCGGCGAGTCGGGCAGCGTGTCGGGCCTCGAGCTGACCGGCGCCACCGTGACCGTCACGTACGAGGACGGCACGTTCGAAGCCAGCCGGTTGTTCCGGACACCGGGCAGCCTGGGCGAGTCTCGAGGCACGCCTCGACGGCGTCGGGCGGGCGGTGCCGTCCATTGCGGTCGTCGGCGTCCCCGCCAACCCCGCGACGATCACCGAGCCGGCGCAGACCGTCCACGTCACGGGGCCGGCCGGCGCCGCGGTCCGGCTGCTGGCCGTGGAGGGCGCGCTGTTCACCGAGGGCCTGCCGGGCGGCGGCTTCGACATCGACGCCTTCGAGGCCAACAGCGTCGTGGCGGTGAACGGCGCGCGGTCACCATCGGCGCCGGAGGATCGTCGACGTCCCGGTCACGCTCGGGACCTCCGTGCCGAACGGCGGCAACCACCGCCTCGTCGCGGTCGTCGAGTCCGCCGGCGCCGCCGGACCGACGGCGGGGGTGAGGGTCGTCCAGTTCGACCCGCCGTGACCCTCGACGGTCAGGTGGCCCTTCGCGCCCCCGACCCGACCTGAGGTCACAGGACTTTCCCGCAGATCCAGTCGTGATCGCGACCGAATCTGCGGGGAGATCTGCGACCTGCGTCAGCACGGCGATCCGGACGCGATCAGCACATCGAGCTCGCTCGGTGCCTCGACCCTCTCGGCGAGCTCGGTCGGGCCGTCGAGCCCGACGACCTCGGCTCCCGTCTCCGTGAGCCGCACCTGGCGCAGGAGCCCACGGGACGGCACGGTGTCGGAACAGACGTCGTAGTCGAACACCACGAAGCCGGCGGACCGCAGCCGGGCCACCGCCGCGTCGCCGTCCGTGCTGCCACCGGCGAGCCCAGTGAACGGGCCGTCCGGCTGCCCACCGGCGACGGTGGTCGTCGGCTCGGCCCCTCCGCCGTCGGTCGTCGGCGGCTCGCCCCCGCTGTTCCCATCGCCGTCGGTGTCGTCCGGCCCGCTCCCACCGTCGCCGGGCAGGTCGGTCCGGTCGGTGGTGGGGGTGGCGGAGTCGTCGCCGTCGTCCCGGCCGCCCACGCTCGCCACCATCGCCGCCAGGATGATCCCGCCGAGCGCGGCGCCGATGAGGACGGGGGCACGCCGCGGGCGGACGCGACGTGGCGCCGGCAGGTTGCGGCGTCTGCGGGGACCCGTGTCGGGTGCCGTCCGGCCCGGGCTCGGCGGCGGTGACATGGCGGGGCCGCCGGCCGCGGCGCTCGTGGCAGCTGGGACAGGCTCCCATCCTGGGCCGGGTGGTGGTGGGGGTGGCGGTGGTGGGGGTGGGATCGTCGGAGCTGCGTCGGCCTGCCCCGGCACCTGGCCGAGGTCGGGTGCCCGTCCCGGTGGCGGCGGGAACGCCTGGATGCCGCCGGCGCTGGTCGGGGCGGCCTGGGGGAGGGGCAGGGGAGCGGGGTCCGTCGGCTGGCTGGCGACGAGGTCGGACAGGTCACGGACCTGCTTGGCGCCACTGATGACCGCACCGATCGCGAGCAGGAGTCCGCCGTAGGCGAACCCGAGGAACGTCCACAGGCCGGCCATCGACAGCGACCATGTCGCGAAGTCGCGGTCCTGCGTGAACGCGACGCCGACGACCACGACCGCCACGGCGATCCCCGCCGAAAGCCCTGCTCGCATGCGCCTCGTCTGACGGAGCGCCTCGCCGCCCGGGCCCTGCGCCCCGCGCTGCCCGACGAGCTCGACGAGCGCGAACGCGCCGGCGCCGAGGGCGATCGAGACGGACGCGACCATGAACCAGTAGCGCGTGCGAGACGACGTCTCCCCGACGAGCACCTCGATCTCCGTGACGACCTCCGGCACACGTTCGTCGGCGAACTTCAGACGGGCGCGGTAGACACCGACCGGCAACTTGGTCAGCCCTTCAGGCGTCGGATCGATGCAGAGGGTGGCGGCGATCTCGTCCTGACCGTCCGCCGACGCGTTGACCTGGACGTACCCCTCGAGGTCGCCGTGATCCGCCGAGTACAGGGTGCCGGTGACGAGGAAGTTCGCCGCCTCGGCTTGCTCGAGGAACGCCGGGTCGAGATCAGTCTCGAAACGCAGGCCTCGGCGCACGGGAGGGCCGTTGCGCTCGACGCGCAACGCCGACGGAGGGTCGCTCAGGTGCAGGACCCGCGTGGCGAGGACGTCGTCACGCTCGCCGCTCGTCCCGCTCGCGAGGCACTGGGCGTCGAGCTGGGAGTCGGGATCCTCGGTCTGCGCGGCCACCGGCTCGACCGTCGTCGCGAGGCCCGCACCGACGACCACCGCTGCGGCACACCACCGGAGCACACGCCTGTCCCGCGGAGGTCCACGGGGGTACAGCCGGTCACCGACCTCGCCCGTCGGTCGGGCCGGCAGTCCGCGTGTGGGTCTGCTCGCCACGTCCACCCTGTCGCTCCGCTGCGTGGAATGGTAACCCCCCACGGTGGGCACGAAAAGGCGTCCTCGGCGCGCGGGACGTCGCCGGTGAGCTGGGACGGCGCCGCTCAGTCGCCCGCTGCGGCGAGCCCGGGGAGCAGGGTCGCGACGAGCCCCTCGGCGTGGGTGTCCACCCAGTCGGGGGCGGTGGGCTCGACACCGGTGAGGAGCCGGGCTTCAGGCGCGTTGACGTACGGCATCGAGGCGGCGCCGACGATCACGTAGTGGACCATCGTGTGATCGAGCGGTGCGGCGATGCCGGCCTCGCGCAGGCGCTGCCACACGACCCGGATGAGGTCGTACCACGGACGGACGTGACGCTCGACCATCCAACGAAGCCGGTCGCTGTCCCCGGTGGCCTCGTGGACCATGATCTGGTTCAGCTCGGGGTGAGCGGCCGCGAAGCGCACGAATCGCCGGACCGCCTCGGCGAAGGCCCCGCCGAGCTCGACCGGATCGCCGGTGCCTTGGGGCAGGGGCAGGTCGCCCAGCTCCTCGCCGAGCCGATCGAAGAGGTGATCGACCGCCGCAGTCCACAGCGCTTCCTTGGACACGAAGTGGTAGTTGATCTGGGGCTGGTGGGCGTCGACGCGCTGGGCGATCGACCGGGTGGATGCGCCATCGAACCCCTTGGCGCCGAACTCCAGCAGCGCGGACTCGAGCAGCTGCTGGCGGAGATCGTCCCGGGTCCGGCGAGTGCGGCGCACGGACTCGATGTTATCGTCCGATAATATGACGACGACCATCCTGCCGCTCACGTCCGAGCCGTTCACGCCCCCGACCGAACGGGACATGCTCCCGTCGGAGCGACGCGAGTTCGTCCGCACCCACCGCACCTGCGTCTTCGGCACGGCGCGCCGCGCCGACGGGCCCGCGATGTCGGTCGTGTACTACGTGCCCACCGACACCGACGAGCTGCTGGTGTCGACCATGCGCGACCGCGGCAAGGCGAAGGCCGTCGCCCGGCATCCCAAGGTCAGCCTGTGCGTGCTCGACGAGCGCTGGCCGTTCAGCTACCTGCAGGTGTACTGCGATGCGTCCGTCGACGACGACCGTGACCTCGTGGTCGACGTGATGATGGCGATCGGGGGGCGCATGTCCGGTGAGCCGCTGGGCATCGACGCCCGCCCGTTCGTCGCCGCGATGGCCGACGAGGAAGACCGCGTCGTGCTCCGATGCCGGCCCTACGACACCTTCGCCCAGCCGCCCCGGCACCTGCACAGCAATGATCAGGCCGAGCCCATCACCCACTGGGTGTCGGCCCTGATGCCCTGGGACACCCCGGACCCCACCTGACCGTGGCCGTGCCGCCTCACGTCGCATCGGCTTTCGTGTAGAGGATCTCGCGTGCCTGCTCGGCGGCACGGGTGATGCTGTCGCCCACGAAGTCGAGGAAGCGGGCGATGTTCTCGAGGCGGAGGGCGGCCGGGGTGTCGGGGCCGAGGATGCTGACGCCCTCCCGTGCGGTGTCGGCGAGCTGGGCGTTGTCCCGGGCGCTGCGGAGCATCGACTGGTACCAGACGTCGTCGTCGACGACGTAGCGCTCGCGGCGGCGTTCGTCGCGTTCCCGGCGGACGAGGTCCATGCTCTCGAGGAACGTGATCGCTTTGGAGATCGACGCCGGGCTGACCTGGAGGCGCTGGACGAGTTCGGACGCGGTGAGGCTGCCCGCGTCGGTGGTGTAGAGGCACACCAGCACCCGGGACATCATCTTGGGCAGGCCCGACTGCATGAGGATGGTGGTGAACATCTCCTCGTACTCGCGCACGGCCTCCGCGTCGTGTCCGTGGGCCTGCGAGGATGCCTGCAGCCCCCGGGGCGCGGCCTGTCTGCGCCGGTGGGCGCGGCGTTCGGTGGCGCGGTGGGCCAGGTCGGCCCGGTAGGCGGTGGGGCCACCGTTCCGCATCACCTCACGCGTGATCGTCGAGGTGGGGCGGTCGAGACGTCTGGCGATCGCCGCGTAGGCGAGGCCGTCGGCCAGTCCCAGCGCGATCTGCTGGCGTTCCTGCTGGGTGAGCCTGCCTCCCGGCATCGCGGTCTCCTTCGTGGCCCTCGGTGTCCCCAGCATAGCGTTCACTCCTCGTCTATTGCAACGATGCTCGCGGATAGTGTTGCAATGCTCGCTGAACCATTGCAACGATCGTAGGCTGTTTACCTGCATATATTGCGATAATGTGCAACGGGTATGTTGCTAGATCGATCGAACGCAACGTAGCGTTTCCAATATGAGAAACAGCAGGCCGAAGGAGAGCAGGATGCAGACGTTCGACACCCCCGACCGGGTCGCCATCGCGGCGAACGGGCTGCGCAAGTCCTACGGCGACAAGGTCGTTCTCGACGGTGTCGACCTGGCCGTCCCCGAAGGAACGACCTTCTCCCTGCTCGGCCCGAACGGCGCCGGCAAGACCACCGCCGTGAAGATCCTCTCCACCCTCATCTCCGCCGACCCGGACACCGGCGACATCCACATCGGCGGCCACGACCTGGCCACCCACCCCCAGGCGGTGCGCGCCGCGATCGGCGTCACCGGCCAGTTCTCCGCCGTCGACAACCTGATCACCGGCGAGGAGAACATGCTCCTCATGGCGGACCTGCACCACCTCTCCCGCCGCGAGGGGCGGCGCACCGCCGCGGAGCTGCTGGAGCGCTTCGACCTCGTCGCGGCGGCGAGCAAGCCCGCCTCCACCTACTCCGGCGGCATGAAGCGCCGCCTCGACATCGCCATGACGCTGGTCGGCAACCCGCGGATCATCTTTCTCGACGAGCCGACCACCGGCCTCGACCCGCGCGCCCGGCACAACATGTGGCAGATCATCCGCGAGCTGGTGGCCGACGGCGGCACCGTCTTCCTCACCACGCAGTACCTCGACGAGGCAGATGAGCTCGCCGACCGCATCGCCGTGCTCGACGACGGCAGGATCGCCGCAGAGGGCACCCCCGAGGAGCTGAAGCGGCTGATCCCCGGCGGACACGTGCGGCTGCGCTTCGCCGACCCGGCCGCGTTCCAGAGCGCCGCCCTCGCCCTGCGCGAGGTCACCCATGACGACGAGGCACTGGCGCTGCAGATCCCCAGCGACGGCAGCCAGCGCGAGCTGCGCTCGATCCTCGACTGGCTGGACTCGGCCGGCATCGAGGCGGACGAGCTGACCGTGCACACCCCCGACCTCGACGACGTGTTCTTCGCCCTGACCGGCACCGGCCCGCGGCCCGGCCGGTCCAGCGTGCCCAGCCAGCCCAAGGAGGCTGTCCGATGAGCTCCCTCTCCCTCGCCGTCCGCGACTCGTCCACGATGCTGCGCCGCAACCTCCTGCACGCGCGGCGCTATCCGTCCCTCACCCTGAACCTGCTGCTCACCCCGATCATGTTGCTGTTGCTCTTCGCCTACATCTTCGGCGACACGCTGAGCTCGGGCATCGGCGGCAGTCCGGACCGCGCCGCGTACATCGCGTATGTCGTCCCGGGCCTGCTCCTGATGACCATCGGCAGCACCGTGGTCGGAACCGCGGTGTCCGTCTCCAACGACATGACCGAGGGCATCATCGCCCGCTTCCGCACGATGGCGATCCACCGCCCTTCGGTGATCGTCGGGCACGTCGTCGGCAGCGTGCTGCAGTCGATCGTGAGCGTGGTCCTCGTGGGCGCCGTCGCCGTGGCCATCGGCTTCCGGTCCACGGACGCAACGGCAATGGAGTGGCTGGCGGCATTCGGCCTGCTCGTTGTCTTCGCCATGGCGCTCACCTGGATCGCGGTCGGCATGGGCCTGAGCAGCCCGAACGCCGAGGCCGCCAGCAACATGGCGATGCCGCTGATCCTGCTGCCGCTCATCTCCAGCGCCTTCACGCCGGTCGACTCCATGCCGGGCTGGTTCCAGCCGATCGCCGAGTACCAGCCGTTCACGCCCGCCATCGAAACGCTGCGGGGCCTGCTGCTCGGCAGCGAGATCGGCCACAACGGGTGGCTCGCCATCGTCTGGTGCCTGGGTCTCGCGGCGCTCGGATACCTCTGGTCGACATCGACGTTCAACCGCGACCCGGAGTAACCGCCTTCACAGCGGGGCAGCCTCCCGCGACGTGCAATCATCGACGCTCGATGGATGCCTCGACTGTGGGCCTCGTCGGAGTGGTCGTCGGGGGGTTGCTCAGTGCCGGCACTGGCTTCGGAGCCGCGTTCATTCAGAGCAAGCGAGATCGTGACCTGTGGAAGCGCGACGAGCTTGTCCGCCTCGCAGACGCAGAATTCCTCGCGATTGCCGAGTACCTCGCGGCGGCCGGCGCTTGGCAAACTCGCCTGGCGAGCTTCCGCGCGGCACGCAGGATCGAGGGTCACGTGGACCCAGCCATGCTGGACACCTCGGCAGCCGAGTTCTACAGGCGGCGGTTCTGTGCCGAGATGGTGACCCGCGATTCCGACGTGCGTGCAGCATTGTCTGGCGTACTTCCCGAACTGCAGACTCTGTTCAATCTCGCCATTGAAGGGGTGGACGAAGCGCCGTGGAGCCTGCAATGGCAAGCAGTCGATCGGAGCATCGCCGTCGCCGCTGAATGCGCGCAAACCCAGCGCCAACGACGAATGCCGCACCTGATCGACTCGTTGTAGCGTGCGCTCGCACGACGGTGGTGCGGGCTCTGGTGGGTCTTGGGACGCGTGGACGTCATCAGGTTGTGTCAGCCGGGGCGAGAAGCTGATCGACGAGGACTCCGGTCAGCCATCGCTCGTAGCGCTGCGGGTTCCAGCGCCTGTCGACGACGAGCAGCCGGAAGACCTCGGGCGACATGAGCGCGTGGATGACGTCGGCGGCATCGCGCTCCGGTAGCTGGGGCCGCAACGCCTCGGCGCGGGCCAACGATCGAGCGATCACCCGTTGGCCCTCCTGCCTCTGGCGCGTCAGTTCGTCGAGCAGCGCGGCGACCTCGGGGTCCGAGCTCGCCGCGCTGGTGAGGATGCTGTAGATCGGCGCGGTCCTGGAGTTCACCTCGACCGTGATCGCGACGAAGCCAGCCAGCTGCACCTTCGGGTCTGGGTCGGCGAGAAGCGATCGCACGTGTGGGCGATCCGCCAGAGGGACGGCGTCGTCGTCGCCGACGATCGAGACATCGAGGAGAGCCTTCAGTATCCCGCGCTTGGAGCGGAACAACCGGTACACCGTCGCCGGGGGAACGTCGGCCAGGTCGCTGATCGCCTCGATCGTCGTGGCCCCGTAGCCCCGCTCGAGGAACAGGGTCCGGGCCGCGTCGACAACCGCGGCGCGGGCGAGCCGCGTCCTCGCCTGGCCGCGGCCGGCGGAGGCTCCGTCGCCGGCGTCCTTGTGCATCGACACGTCTTGACAGTAGCACTCTCGAATTGATAGTTCTACTCTCAGATCGTGAAGACGCCGGCGAGATGCGGGCCCACACGACCACCACATCCGGGCGCTACGCCCGAGACACCACATGAACCGCTCACCAAACGCCCGGTCCACCGGGCCCACCCGCTGAAGGAGAACGACCACCATGAAGACCATGACCTGCAAGCAGCTGGGCGGCACATGCGATCAGCCGCACCGCGCCGCCACCGCTGACGACGTGATCAAGCTCCAGGACAAGCACCTGAACGACGCGGTCGCGGGAGGCGACGAAGCGCACAAGCCCGCCCTGGCCGACATGAAGGGTCGGTGGAAGCACCCCATCAAGGGCATGGGCTGGTACAAGAACGTCAAGCGCGAGTTCGCGGCTTCCCCGACGACCGACTGACCCACCTCAGCCCTGGTCTGCCCCGAGCGTCGTGGAGTCGGGGCAGACCAGGCGCTCAGGCGGCCCACGGACGGGCTGGCGAGGTTGCTCCCCAGAGCGTCCGTCGAGCTCGACCGGGGCGCCGGCGGCCGACGCGGGCTGCGCCTCGACGGCCGCCGACACCTGGCACTCGGATCGATGAGTCTCGGTACCGTGAGTCGTCCTCGTTGACAGGCGCCCAGGGAACCCGGCGAGCGCACGAGCGAGACACCGGAGGACACCATGACGACCACGTCCGGCAACGCGAGCAGCAACCTCCCCGGCAAGCCGCCAGTCGTCGACCTGGCCACGTGGGAGGCAGCCGCGCGAGGACCTGCTGGTCCGCGAGAAGGCGCACACCCGTGAGGGCGACGCGATCGCTGCGGCCCGGCGGCGCCTGCCGATGGTCGAGATCGACGGCGCGGTCGAGGTCACCGGACCGGACGGCCCGGTCCCGTTCCTCGACCTGTTCCAGGGTCGCGACGAGCTCGTGGTCTACCAGCACATGTGGTACGACGGCGCGCCGCACCAGGGGCAGTGTGAGGGCTGCACCACGACGGCCTGGCACATGAAGGACGCCGTCTACCTCAACGCCCGGGGCGTCTCGTTCGCGCTCCTGACCTCGGGCCCGTGGGACGAGGTGGCTCGCTACGTCGAGTTCATGGGGTACACCCAGCCCTGGTACTCGGTGCGGGGCGTGGAGGCGCCGGTCGGCGGGGAGATGGGGCACGTCGCCTGTTTCCTGCGGGATGGCGACCGCGTGTTCCTCACCTACTCCACGACGGGCCGTGGCAACGAGCCGGTCAACGGGTCCTTGGGGCTGCTCGACATGACGCCCTACGGCCGCCGCGAGGGGTGGGAGGACAACCCCGAGGGCTGGCCCGAGGCCCCTGAGGCCGGCTCGCCGGTCGGTGGGCACGGCTCGCCGATCTGCTGGTACTGGCGCTCCGACGCCGACGGCGTCGCCACCTGGGGCCCGACCGGCCGGCCCGTACCGCAGTGGACCCGCCCTGGCGCAGCCCCCGTGGAGACCCTCGGCCGCCGGGGCGCCCACCACTGACGCGGGTTCCGTCGGGCTGGACGTCGACGCCGTGAGGGGCGGCCGCGATCGGCGCCGCCGTCCTCCTCGGCGAGCCCGGCGGTCACCTGTGGCGAATGGAACTAATGTTTGGTCGCATGGGCACCCAGCGAACGGTCCGGGCGACGAACGTCCGGCCAGGAGCGCGCCAAGCGCACCCGGCCCCGGATCGGGGCGCGCCGGCACGGGGGAGGTGCGCATGGGTGAGCCGCGAGCGGTCGTGCTCACCGGCGCGTCGCGGGGGCTCGGGCTGGCGTCGGCCGCCTGGCTCCACGGTCACGGCTGGCACGTCATCGCCGCGATGCGCACACCGGACGTCGGGCTCGAGCGCCTGCAGGCGGCCACCGGGGCGCGCCCCGGCGACCCGCGATTGACCGCCGTCCGCCTCGACCTGACCGAGCCGGCGTCCATCGACGCCGCGGTCGACGAGATCCGCGCCTGCGTGGAGGCGCCGTTCGGCCTGGTGCACAACGCCGGCATCGTGAGCGTCGGCTGCGCGGAGGAGCTGCCGTTCCCCGTCTTCGAACAGATCTTCAGGACCAACGTGTTCGGCGCGGCCCGGCTCACGGCCGGCCTGCTGCCGGCGATGCGCGCGGCCGGGCGGGGCCGGGTCGTGGCGATCTCGAGCGAGGGGGCCGTCCACGGCATGCCGGGGATCAGCGCCTATTCGGCGTCGAAGGCCGCACTCGAATGTTGGGCCGAGGCTCTGTCGCTCGAGGTCTCGCCGTTCGGCATCGGGGTGTCGATCCTCGTGGCGGGCACGTTCGACACCGACATCCTCGATCGCGAGCACACCGTGAGCTACGGCGACGTGCGGGGGCCCTACCGCCATCTGCACGAGGGACAGGCCCGCATGGAGGCGCGTGTCCAGCGCCTCGCGCTGCCGCCCGAGCGCTTCGGGCCGGCCGTGGGGCGCGCGCTGGACGAGCGGGCACCGTTCACCCGGCGTGCCGTCGGCCCCGACGCGGTGGCGCTGCGGGTCGGGAGGGCGTTGCTCCCCGTCGGGATCTTCCAGCGGGTGGTGGCGAAGGCGCTCGGCATCCCGCGCCCGGGAGCGCTCCGGGACGACCCGATCCGCCTGGCGATCCCCGGGGACGGCGACGGAGGCACGCAGCGGAACAAGTATTAGGTTCGACTGCTACGGTGCGGACATGACGGACTCCACGCCGACCGACGGACTGGCCTTGGCCGAGCTGATGAGCCCCGAGCTGGCCCGGAACCCGCAACCGATGTACGCCATGCTCCGAGACGGTTCGCCCGTGCTGCGGGTCGACGGCGTGGGGGTCGTGGTGACGTCGCGATCGGGGGTCGACCAGATCCTGCGGGACCCCGGCGTGTTCTCGTCCAACATGTCGGCCCACGACCTGAAGACCGAGCGGCCGCTGATCCCACTGCAGATCGACCCGCCAGCCCACCGCACGTACCGCCGGATCCTCGACCCGATGTTCGCCCCGCAGCGGATGCGGGCGTTGGAGGAGCCCGTGGCCCGGCTCGTGAACGACCTCATCGACGGGTTCGTGGACGACGACGAGATCGACTTCGCCGCCCGGTTCTCGATCCCGTTCCCGTCACAGGTCTTCCTCACGCTGTTCGGCCTCCCGCTCGAGGACCTGCCCACGTTCCTGGGCATGAAGGACGGGGTGATCCGTCCCGACCACGTCGTCGGGAGCGAGTTCGGGCATCCCGACACCGAGGCCCACCAGCAGCGCACGGCCGATTCGATCTACGCCTACTTCGAGCGCGTGCTCGACGACCGGGCGGGGGAGGAGGGTGACGACCTGCTCAGCCACCTGCTGCACGCTGAGGTCGACGGCGACCGCCTCACCGCGAGGACATGCTCGACATCTGCTTCCTGATGCTGATCGCCGGGCTCGACACCGTGTCGGCGTCGCTCGACTGCTTCTTCGGGTACCTGGCCGAGCACCCCGAGGTCCGCCGCACGCTCGTCGACCGGCCGGACGCGATCCCGTCGGTGGTCGAGGAGATGCTGCGGTGGGAGACGCCGGTGATGGCCGTCGCCCGGGTGGCCACGCACGACACCGAGGTGGGCGGCTGCCCGATCGGCGCGGGGGAGCACGTCATGGCGATCATCGGGGCGGCGAACGTCGACGAGGCCGAGGTGCCGGACGCCGCGACGGTCCGGTGGGACCGGGAGGTCAACCGGCACCTCGCCTTCGGGGGTGGCGTCCACCGGTGCCTCGGATCGCACCTGGCCCGGCTCGAGCTTCGGGTCGCCCTGCGCGAGTGGCATCGCCGCATCCCCGACTACGGCATCGCCCCGGGCGCCGAGCTGGTCTACACGGCGGGCATCCGCACGCTCGAGAGCTTCCCCATGGTGCTCCACCGCTCCGCCTGACCCGTCTCGGTCAGCCGGTGATGCCGAGCCGGTCGGCGATGGCGGCGACCTCGTCGAAGATCGATCCCGGGACGGTGAACGGCACGGTCGCCGACACGTCGGCGAGGTGGGCCGCCACGTCGTCGGCGGTGGGCTCGGATCCCGGCGCGGCGAGCCATCCGTCGGCCAGCCCGACGAAGACCCGGGCGAAGCGACCGGCGCAGGCGGAGAAGACCTGGTGGGTGACGTCGCACGCCGGGCTGGCCAGGAACACCACGATGGGGACCACGAGCTCGGGCGCGATGGCGCGCAGGAAGTCGGCCACCCCGGGGAGCTGGTCGGCGTCCCCGACCGTCTCGGTGACCATGCGTGACGAGCCGAACGGCAGGACGGTGTTGGCGAGGATGCCGTGCTCGGCGCCCTCGATGGCGATGACGTTCGCCAGCCCGAGCAGGCCCGCCTTGGCCGCGGCGTAGTGCGCGACCTCGGGCTGGCCGAAGAGCCCTGCCGACGAGGCGATGAACACGAAGCGGCCGTGGCCCTGGGACCGCATCTGGCGGAACGCCGGCTGGCTCAGGTGGAAGCCGCCGTCGAGGTGCACCCGCAGCATCCGCCGCCAGTCGGCGGGCGTGAGGTCGGCGAACGGCACGGTCTGGAAGATCCCGGCGTTGCTGACGACCGCGTCGAGGCGCCCGAACCACTCGACCGCGGTGTGCACGATCGCGTCACCACCTTCGGGCGTCTCCACCGACTCGTACGAAGCGACGGCGGTTCCACCGGCCCGTTCGATCTCGTCGACGACCCGGTCGGCGACGGCGGGGTCGACGCCCGCGCCGCGCATCGACGCGCCGACGTCGTTGACCACGACGGCCGCCCCACGGCGCGCCAGATCGTGCGCGTAGAGACGGCCGAGACCGCGCCCGGCACCGGTGACGATCGCCACCTGTCCTGTGAGGTCGATCACGTGCGCAGTCCTCCCGACAGGGGCCGCCGCGACGGCGGCGGTCCGACCCAGCCAGCGACGACCCTACGGGAGGAACAAATATTTGGTCAACGTGCTACGTTGCCTCCCGATGCCCCGTCGTCCCGCTGCCGGCCCCGACGTCGAACGGCTGCGACTCGTGGCGTCGGCGATCGGCGGACGGCCGCTCGAGGTCGACGCCGGCGAGCCCGGGGACGCGGGGTGGACCGACGGGGCGACGGTGTTCGTCGACCCCGCCGCCCCTCCGTCCGATCAGGTCGTCACCGTCGCGGTGCAGGCGTCGCTGCTGGCCGCGGGGAGCCTCGACGCCGACATCGCGCGGCGCCTCGCTCGCCGGCCCGCTCTCGCCCGGCGATACCTCGCCGTCGAGGGCCACCGCGCGCTGGTGACGAACGAGCCGCTCGTCCCGCCGGCCGTGCGCCGGCTGATCGACCACGACGTCGCCGCGTCGCTCGCCGACCCCGACGCCTCGCTCGCCCGGGCGCGCCGCGGCGAGGCGCCGGAGGACCCGCCGGCGAGCTTCGGCTCGGTCCGGCCCCGCCGTCTGCTCGCGACCGCCGAGCTCGCGGCGTCCGCGCCCGACGAGAACCTCCACCTGCGGCCCGCCACCCAGGCCGCCGAGCTGCCCGACCTCGACGAGGCGGCCGACGACGTCGGCGAGCCCGACATCGGCGCACTCCTGACGAGCCCCGTCGGGGGCCGAGGGTTGCTGGGCCGACTGCTGCAGCGCCTGCTGCGGCCGGCGCGGGGGTCGGGTGGGGGAGGCCCGCCCGGTGCGCACGCCGCGACCCACCGCAGCGCCGCTCGCCCTCACGACCGCGGGTCGGTCTCCTCGATGCCGGCGGGTTGGGATCCCACAGACGCGGGGGCGGCGTTCGCACCCCGTGCCCGCACCTACCCCGAGTGGGACGTACGCCGGGGCGCCTACCGCCACGACTGGTGCACCGTGCGGGAGCGCGACCCGGGCCGACGCGACCTGGCGCCGATGGCGCTGCCCGACGGCCATGCGCTGCGCCGGCCCCTGGCCCGGCTGGGCATCGGGCTCGACCGCACCCGCCGGCAGCCCCAGGGCGACGACATCGATCTCGACGCCGCGGTCGAGGCGCGGGTGGCCGCGCTGACCGGGTCGGCGACCGACGACGCCGTGTACGTCGACAACCTGCGACGACGCCGCGACCTCGCCGTGCTCGTCCTCCTCGACGTGTCCGGCTCGGCGAATGAGCCGGGGCCGTTGGGCCGTACGGTGCACGAGCACCAGCGGGCCGCAGCCGCAACGCTCGCGGCGGCGCTCCACGACCTCGGCGACCGCGTGGCGCTGTACGCCTTCAACTCCCACGGCCGCACCGCGGTCCACCTCACCCGGGTGAAGCGGTTCGACGACCGCTTCGACGGCCGGGTGGCCCACCGCCTCGGCGGGCTCGTCCCGGCCGCGTACACCCGCCTCGGGGCCGCGATCCGCCACGGCGCACACGTGCTCGAGGACGGAGGCGGCACGTCGCGACGGCTGCTGGTCGTGCTGTCGGACGGCTTCGCCTACGACCACGGCTACGAGGGTCGCTACGGCGAGGCCGACGCCCGGCGTGCGCTGGTGGAGGCCCGCCGGCGCGGACTCGGCTGCCTGTGCCTCAGCGTGGGGGCCGGGACCGCACCCGAGGCGCTGCAGCGGGTGTTCGGCACGGCGGCGCACGCCACCGTGCCCACGACCGACCAGCTGCCGGGCGTCGTGGGGCCGCTGTTCCGGGACGCGCTGCGATCGGCCGCGGCCAAGCGGCGCACGTTCCAGCGTCAGGCCCGCACGAGGGAGCACCTCGCGCTCGAGAGGAGGACCGCATGATCTCAGAGGCCGAGCGGATGCGGCGTTCGTGGCAGCCCACGCGTGGGGATTTGGCGCCGGACGGCCAGGTCCACAGCCGGCCGACAGGCAGCACCGCCGCACGGCCGTACTACGTGCCCGTCGGCAACGAGGAGCAGGTCTTCGCCGCCGCCTTCCGCCAGGGCATGGCGGTGGTGTTGAAGGGCCCGACGGGCTGCGGCAAGACCCGGTTCGTCGAAGCCATGGCCCACGACCTCGACCGGCCGCTCGTCACCGTGTCGTGCCACGACGACCTCACGGCGGCCGACCTGGTCGGTCGGTTCCTCCTCCAGGACGGCGAGACCCGCTGGGTCGACGGGCCGCTCACCCGGGCGGTGCGCGAGGGGGCGATCTGCTACCTCGACGAGGTCGTCGAGGCCCGGCAGGACACGACGGTCGTGATCCACCCGCTGGCCGACCACCGCCGCCAGCTGCCGATCGACCGCCTCGGGGTGGTGGTCGATGCCGCGCCGGGGTTCTGCCTGGTGGTGTCGTACAACCCCGGGTACCAGAGCGTTCTCAAGGACCTGAAGGACTCGACGCGCCAGCGCATGGTCGCCATCGAGCTCTCGTTCCCGCCGCCGGACGTCGAGGAGAAGATCGTCTCGCACGAGGCGGGCGTCGACCACGAAGAGGCGCCCGGCTGGTGCAGCTCGGCCAGGCGATCCGCCGGCTCGAGACCGCGGGGCTGCGCGAGGTGGCGTCGACCCGTGTCCTGATCGCGGCGGGGCGCCTGATGGCCGAGGGACTGCCCGCCCGCGCCGCGGCGCGGGCCGCGGTGGCCGGACCGCTCACCGACGACCCGCTGGTCGGCGCCGGCCTGGCCGAGATGATCGACGTCTACCTGGAGGACTGAGCCGTGGCCACCCAACTGACGCGACCCGAGGCCGAGACCGCACCGTCCGGCCGCCCGGCGCCGGCGCATCGGGCCGCGACCGCGCTCCTCGTCGCCGCCGGGATCGCCGCTGCTGGCCGTCGTCGCGGTCAACGCCCGCCGTGGTGCGGTCGCCGATCGCATCCGGAACCCCGAGGTGGAGGGTGCCCCACGCCCGGTCGACGCGCTGTGGGGCCGCACCGACTGGATCACGCTCCACCAGATCGGGACGGTCGTGATGATGATCGTCCTCGTCACGGTGGTGGTCGTGATGTGGCGCCGCCATCCGCGCCACCCGATCCTGCTGATGGTCATCGCCACGACCGTGCTGGTCTGGCAGGACCCGATCATGAACTGGGCGCCGTACGCGGTCTACAACCCGCAGCTCTGGCACTGGCCCGAGACCTGGCCGCTCGTGTCCCTGTCGCCCACCGTCGAGCCGTTCCTCGTGATCGGGTACGCCACCTTCTACATGGCGCCGTTCTTCCCGGCGGTGTGGATCCTGCGCCGCCTCCAGGCGCGCCGCCCGCCCGAGTCGTTCGTGAGCCGCCACCCGCTCGTCACCCTGGGCGCGCTGGTCCTCGCCATCGGCTTCGTGTTCGACGCCGCGCTCGAGATGTTCCTCGTCCGCACGCAGCTCTACATCTACTCGCAGGTCGTCCCGTTCGGGTCGTTCGCCGCGGGGCGAGCCGCACCAGTTCCCGTTGATCTGGGAGTCGACGCTGGTCACGCTCGTGATGATCGCCGCCGGCGTGATGCTCTACCGCGACGACACGGGGAAGACGCAGGCCGAGAAGCTGGCGCACCGCGTGCGCATCCTCCGCGGCCGACCGGCACTGGGCACGTTCCTCGTGATGTTCGCCGTCGTGAACGTCGCCTACTTCGCCTACGGCGCCGGCTTCGCCGCCCTCCGCGCCTCGAAGGCGGCGACCTCGGTCGCGTGCCCGTGGCCCTATCCCGAGGCGAAGGTCTACGACCCCAACGGCTTCTACGAGGAGGCGGGCCAGCCGGGCCCGTTCTTCCCCGGCATCTGGGCGGGGTGGCCGAGCGCCCAGCCGGGTCGGCCCGACGTCGACCCGCCGGCCGACGGCGGCCGGTGCGGGGGAGCGCCTGGCGGCTGAGGCCGCCCGGGTGGCCGAGCCGTCAGCGACGCTCGGCCGCGCCGCGCAGCACGCTGTCGCGCGCCAGCCGGCGGGCGGCGAGCGGACCGATCGTGCGGATGATGTTCTCGTGCATCCACAGCGGGTCGAACAGCGACCAGGCCCGCACGTCGGCCGAGGGGCCCTCGATGCGCAGCTCGCCGGCCCGGACACCGCGGGACAGCAACGATCGCAGCCGCCCGAGGAGGGCGGGGAAGTTCTGCCCGAGGTCGGACGTGCTCGGCGGCGACTCGCGGAGCCAGGCGAGCTGGATGTTGTACTCGTCGCTGAAGTGGACGACGACGTTGATGTTCACCCACATCAGGGCGTCGAGCTTCTCGACGCTGGTGGCGTCGGACGCCAGCACGCTCGCCCACCCCGCCTCGACCGCACTGGGGAGCGCGCCCATGATCGACGTGAGCAGCTCCTCCTTCGAGCCGACCGTGCGGTAGACGCTGCCGGTGCTGAGGCCGGCGGCCGAGGCGATGTCGCGGATGGTGGTGGCCTCGTAGCCCCGCCGGCCGAACTCGGCTCGCGCCACCGCCCGCAGGTGCGCGACCCGTTCGTCCTCGTCCTCGTCGGGCGCCGACCAGGCGTCGATCACCTGCTGGGCCGCGGCCGACGCGGCCGAGCGGTCGAGCGTCGCGTCCTCGGGCGGGTCGACGGCCACCCCGTCGAGCATGATGCGGCACCGCAGCGCCGGCAGCTGCTCGGCGCCCGGCACGTCGGGGAACACCGCGAGGCTGATGTAGAGCATCGTCTCGCAGAGCCGCTCGGCCAGCGTCTCGAGGTCGATCCCCGATCGGATGTCGCCGGTCTGGCGGCCGAGGCGCAGGGTCTCGAGCATGGCCGTCTCGATGGCGGCGGGCGTGAGCTGGGCCACGCGGACGAGCCGGTCGCTCGCCCCCGACGGCGGCTCGTAGAAGCTCTGGAGGACGGCCGCCCGGTGCCGGGCCCCGCAGGCCGCGATCGCCTCGCAGAGCGCGGTGACCTTGTCGCGGACCGGTTCGTCGCCCTCGAGGGCGTCGAGCGCATGCTTCGCCACCTCGTCGAGGTCGATCCGGTAGCGCTCGATCAGCTCGACGACGATGGCGTCCTTCGAGTCGAAGTGGTGGTACAGGCTGCCGGGCAGGATGCCGCACGCGTCCGCGATCTGCTTGAGCGACGTGCGCATGCCCGACGACGCGAACAGCCGTGCCGCCGTGTCGAGGATCTCTGTTCTGCGTGCACCGTCTACCGACACGTTGTCTCCCGAGCGCATCGACCTGACGGCGACCGGACCTTCACCTGGAACGAAGGTTAGCTCCGGCCACGTCGCGTGGTCGTGACGCCGGCGGGGACGCCGGCGCTGCTCGGCGACGTCGGGCGGGTCAGATCCCCTCGACGAGGTCGGTGGAGTCGACCGCTTCGTAGCCCGTCGGCTGTCCGTCGGGTCCGAGCGTGGCGCGGAGCCACTCGTTCGAGCAGAGGGCCGGGGTCGTGCCCGAGGACGACCCGCCGCACCGGAACACGACGCCGCCCCCCGCCGGCAGCTCGGCCTCGGGCATCGCCTTGATGGCCTGCGTCACCGTGGCAGGGGTGACGTCGCCCGACATCCCGTCGAGCGAGGTGGCGAGGGCGGCGACGACCGAGTACCCGACCACCGAGACCTGGCTGTCGACCTCGACGTCCTCGCCGTAGGCGTCCATCACCGCCTCGTAGAGCTGATAGGTCGGATCGTCCGTGGCGCCCACGGCCACGCCCGAGGTCACGTAGGTGCCATCCAGCTGGTCACCGGTGAGCGCCTCTCGGGTCGCGTCGGTCATGCACTGCGACACCGCGGTGACCTCGCCCTCGTAGCCGACGGCGGCCAGCCCCTGGATGGCGGCGATGCACAGGCCGTCGTTCCCGACGAGCTGCACGACCTCGACGCCGCTGTCCGCGATGTCGCCCATCTGCGGCGTGAGGTCGGGCGTGCCGAGCGGCACCTTGACGAGCTCGTAGTCGAGCCCGGCGTTTTCCATGATCGGCGGGCCGAGCTCCTCGAAGAGGTCGACGGCCACGGGCAGGTCGACGACCACGAAGGCCACCGAGTCGGCGCCGCGGTCCTGGGCGACGGACACCGGCAGGCCGAAGGCGGTCGTGAGCGGGTTGGACAGGACGAAGCTCGTCTCGGGGTCGGCGAGGATCGCCTCCCCGTTGGTCTGGAAGAACATCGTCGGCACGCCCGACTGGTGCAGCGGCTCCCAGATCGCGTCGGGGACGGTCGACTGGCCGATGGTGACGGCGACCACGTCGTCCTCGACCATCCGGTTGGCGCAGTCGGTCGCCACCGCCGGATCGGCGCCGGTCTCGCACGTCACGAGCTCGATCGGCCGGCCGGCGATGCCCCCACGGTGCTCGTTCCACCAGTCCACGGTGGCCTGCGCGGCGTAGATCTCGGTGCGGGCGTCGAAGGCGGACGACTGGCCGTCCGAGACGAGCCCGACCCGCACCGGTTCGCCGGACGCCGGGTCCGCCGGCCCGAGGAGTTCGGTCGAGGCCTCGCCGCCGCTGGTCTCGTCGCCCGAGGCGGTGCCGTCGTCGTCGCCACACGCGGCCGGCAGCAGCAGGACGGTCACGGCCGCGGCGAGCGCCCGGCCGCGCCACCGACCAGGGCTCCACCTCGGCCCAGCATGAGTTTCCATCGTTCCCCCCGGAATCGCGAGAACCCAACTCTTGCTGAACAAATGTTAGGTTCTGGTGCGGCAGCGTGCTCGTTCTCGCGCTGCGAGTCAAGGGTTTCGCGTCATTAAGATAGTGCTCACCATCTTGAGGGGGAGTGCCAGCGTGTCGTACGAGAGCAGTGCGCAGCCGATCAAGCTCGGCTACCTCATGGACTTCGTCCTGCCCGACGAGTACCCCGAGGACAAGCGGCTCGACCTGACCCAGTCGCTCGAGCTGATCTTCGAGCGGGGCCACCGGGACGGGGTGATCGACCGCCCGGTCGAGGTCGTGTACCGCGAGGTCGAGGGCCTGCCCAAGGGCTCGGCCAAGAACGTCATCGACGCCTACGGCGAGCTCGTCGACGAGGGCTGCCTGGCGATCTTCGGGCCCTTCATCACCGACAACGCGGAATCGACGCGGGTCGAGATCGAACGCCGCTTCGAGGTGCCGGCGATCAGCGTGACCGGGTCCGAGGCCTGGCTGGGGCCGTGGACGTTCTCGCTGCCGATGGGCTCGCTCGCCGACGAGCCGGTCTTCTGGGTCGAGCAGATGGTCGAGGCCGGCCACGAGACGGTCGGCGCACTCGTGGAGCGGTCACGCGTCGGCCACACCTACATCACGAACTTCCGGGCCGCCTGCGAGCGGGCGGGCATCCGCATCGTCGACGAGCAGCTCATCCCGCAGACGGCACAGGACATCACGGCCGAGGTGACGAGGCTCCACGAGGTCCGTCCCGATGCCGTCGTCCACTGCGGGTTCGGCTTCGGGATGGCGATGGTCAACCTGATCCTGCTCTCGCTGGAGTGGGATCCACCCCGGTACATGAGCACCGCCTTCGAGAACGCCTGGCTCAACGACCTGCTGTGGCAGGCGATGCTCGGGTGGACCGGCGTCGACCAGTACGACGAGGCCAACACGGTCGGCCAGGCCCTGCTCGACGAGTTCGACAAGGCCTACGGGCGCCGCCCCGAGTACTGCGTGCCGGTCGTGAACTTCGACGTGGCCCAGGTCCTCCTCCGGGCGTTCGCCGACGCCCACCCGCTCACCCCCGACGGGGTCCGGGCTGCCCTCGAGCGGGTGAAGATGATCCCCGCGGCGTCGGGGGCGCCGGGGACCTACCTCTCGTTCGGGAACTGGCTGCACCGGGGCTGGGTGGGCTCGGGCTACCTCGTGGCCCGCCAGCTCGATCCCGATGGCGTCAACTCCCACCTGGTCGCCCGCTTCGGTGCGCACCACTGACCGCGAGGTTCCCCACATGTCCGCACCCACCACGGCGACCCACGAGTCGAGGATGCTCGTCGACGGCCGGCTGGTCGAGGGCTCGGCCGGGACGTTCCCGAACGTCGATCCCGCCACCGAGGCCGTGATCGGCGAGGTCGGCGACGCCTCGGCGGACGACGTCCTCCGGGCCGTCGACGCGGCCCGACGCGCCTTCGACGAGACCGACTGGTCCACCGACCACGCCTTCCGCCAGCGCTGCCTGCTGCAGCTCCAGGACGCGCTCGAACGCGAGCGTGAGCCGCTGCGCGAGGAGCTGATCCTCGAGGTCGGTTGCCCCCGGATGGTCACGCACGGCCCGCAGCTCGACGCCCCGCTGTCGGACGCGCTGCGCTACCCGGCCGGGCTGATCGACGACTACCCCTGGCAGGTCGACCTCGGCGACGCCATGGTCGAGCTCACCGGACAGCTGACCAGGCGCACGGTCTGGCGCGAGCCCGTCGGCGTGGTCGGCGCGATCGTGCCCTGGAACTACCCGTTCGAGGTCATGATCCACAAGGTCGGCCAGGCGCTCGCCACCGGCAACACCCTGGTCGTGAAGCCGGCGCCGCAGACCCCGTTCAACGCCACGCGGCTCGGCCGGCTGATCGCCGAGCACACCGACATCCCCCCGGGTGTGGTGAACGTCGTGACCCCGTCCGACAACGCCGTGGCCGAGGAGCTCGTCCTGTCGCCCAAGGTCGACCTGATCTCGTTCACCGGCTCGACCGCGGTGGGCCGCCGCATCATGGAGCGGGGCGCCGCCACGATGAAGCGGCTGTTCCTCGAGCTGGGCGGGAAGTCCGCCGCCGTCGTGCTCGACGACGCCGATCTCGAGGGGGCGAGCCTCATCGGCATGGGCGTGTGCATGCACGCCGGCCAGGGCTGCGCCACGCCCACCCGCATGCTGCTGCCCCGCAGCCGCTACGACGAGGGCGTCGCCTTCCTCGAGAGCCTGTTCGCCTCGGTCACGGTCGGCGACCCGCAGCTGCCCGAGACGCTGTGCGGGCCGGTGATCACCGCAGCCCAGCGCGACCGGATCGTCGGCTACATCCGCACCGGGATCGAGGAGGGCGCCACCGCCCTGGTGGGCGGTGCCGAGCCGCCCGAGGGCGTCGACGCGGGGTACTTCGTGCGCCCGACGCTGTTCGTCGACGTCGACAACTCGATGACGATCGCCCGCGAGGAGATCTTCGGGCCGGTGCTCGTCGTCATCCCGTACGACGGTGACGACGACGCCGTCCGCATCGCCAACGACAGCGACTACGGCCTGGCCGGCTACGTCCTGTCCGAGTCGCTCGAACGGTCGACGGCGGTCGCACGCCGCCTCCGGGCGGGGAGCATCGGGCTGAACGGCACGGCGGCCTACGGCGCCGAGGTGCCGTTCGGCGGCTACAAGGCGAGCGGCATCGGTCGCCAGAACGGGGTCGCCGGCTTCGACCAGTACCTCGAGGTCAAGTCGGTGGCGTCGCCGGCCGGTTGAGGGCGCGGGCAGGTGGGGGACAGGCCACCCCGGCTCTGGTCAGGGCGTGCGGTGGAGGAAGCCGTGGAGGATGGCCTGGGTCAGCTCGTCGACGATCGCATCGCGCGACGGCTTCCTGGGTCCGAAGAACGTCGAACGGAACGCCGCCATGGCGGCGACCATCGCCACCGTCGAGTGGGCCGTCAGATCGGGGTCGTCGGACGGCACGCCGCGGATGTCCATGCCCTCCGCGCTGATGCGACCGAGCACGGCCAGGGCGCGCTCGACGTCCGCGATGCCCGCCTCGGCCAGCTCCTCCTCGCTGAGCGCGTCAGAGGCCCACAGGGTCACCACGAGGCCGCGGTGGTCGACGAGGAGGTCGTACAGCGCGCCGACGAACTGCCGGGCGAGCCCCTCCTCGTCGGTGCGCTCGCGTTCGGGCGACCGCCACGTCTCGTCGAAGTCGTCCATGAAGGTGGTGAACGGCACGACGAGGGCCTCGCGGAACAGCGACGCCTTCGAGCCGAAGTGGCGGAAGAGCAGGTGCTCGGCGACACCCGCCGCCTCGGCGATCTCGCGGGTCGTCGTGCTGCGGTAGTCCTGCCGGGCGAAGAGCTGGCGGGCCGCGTCGAGCAGCAGCCGGCGGGGCTCGCCCCGGGGACGGCGGGTCGCCTTCGTGGCGGGGGCTGCCGGCGTGGTCGTGGTTGCGCGGGGCACCGATTTCATCCTCGTCCGAGTCGCGTGGATGGCTTAAGATAGTGAGTACCATCTTAACGCCGCCCGTCCTGATGGCCTCGACACCCGGGGGCGTCCAGGTCTCGACACGAGGGAGTCGACGATGAGCTCGATCGCACCGACCGGCCGCGCCGACCGTCCGGTCGCGAGGGTCGACTTCGTCAACCTTCGGCCCGAGGTCGTGCCCGACGCCCCGGCGCCGCAGCCCGACAACCACGCCCTCGCGGCCGCGGGCGCACTCCCGCTGGGTGACACGCTCATCGCCTGCAGCCGCTCGCTCGTCGAGGAGACGCTGCGCGACCCGGGGGTGTTCTCGTCGGCCGACCTGGTCGACCAGGGCAACGTCCGACCGCTCATCCCGCTCGCCGTCGACCCGCCCGATCACCTGCGCTACCGGCGACTGCTCGACCCGATGTTCGGCCCCCGGCAGATCGACCGCCTCGAAGACGACATCACCATGCGGGTGAACCACTTCATCGACCGCTTCGCGAGCGCCGGGGCGTGCGACTTCACCGCCGAGTTCGCGGAGCTGTTCCCGTCGTCGGTGTTCCTCGGGATGATGGGGCTCGACTGGAACGAGCTCGACACGCTGGTGGCGCTGCGCGACGGGATCCTCCGGCCGGGCACCGACGAGTCGACACCCGAGGAGCGGACCCGGATCCAGAAGGACACGGCCCAGCGGGTGTACCGCTACTTCGACACGGTGCTGGACGAGCGGGCGCGGGCGCCTCGCGACGACCTCCTGTCCCAGCTGAGCACGGCCGAGGCCGGCGGCGAGCGGCTGACGCGTGAGGAGATGCTCGACATCTGCTTCGTGCTGCTCACCGCCGGGCTCGACACCGTCACCGACTCGCTGACCTGCTTCTGGGCGTTCCTGGCCCAGCACCCCGACCACCGACGCCAGCTCGTCGAGCACCCCGAGGCGATCCCGGCCGCGGTCGAGGAGCTGCTCCGCTGGGAGACCCCGGTGCCCGCCGTCGTGCGGTGGGCTCGCGAGGACCGCGACGTCGGCGAGCACCCGGTCGGCGCCGGCCACCTGGTGATGGCCAACCTGTCGTCGGCCAACCTCGATCCCGAGGTCTACCCCGACGCCCTCGAGGTGCGCTTCGACCGCGAGGTCAACCGCCACGTCGCCTTCGGCGCCGGCGTCCACCGCTGCCTCGGCTCGCACCTCGCCCGTCGCGAGCTGCGCATCGCGCTGGCCGAATGGCACCGCCGGATCCCCGAGTACTCGCTGGCGCCCGGCTACACGCCCGCCTTCCGCCCGCCGCTGCGCTTCGTCCCCGACCTGCAGCTCGTGTGGCCGACAAGCTCGTGACCACCCCGCCGCCGACGACTGATCTCCACCGGAGGACCACCATGGAAGACGTACTCGGCTACCGGGATGCCCCGGTCGTCGTCACCGGCGCCGCGTCGGGGATGGGGGCCGCCGCCGCCCAGCTCCTCGTCGACCTGGGGGCACGCGTCACGGCGCTCGACATCAAGCCGACCGACGTCGCGGTCGAGCGGTTCGCCGAGGTCGACCTGCGCGACCGCGCCGCCATCGAGGCCGTGGCCGCCTCGATCGACGAGCCGGTCCACGCGCTGTTCAGCTGCGCAGGGCTGCCGGGCCCACCCTTCTCCGAGCTCGACACCATGCTGGTCAACTTCGTCGGCGCCCGGCACCTGGCCGAGGCGCTCGTGCCGAAGATGCCGGCGGGCTCCTCGATCACCGCCATCGCCTCGTCGGCCGCCGTCGGCTGGCAGGACCAGATGGAGACGGTCGGTCCGCTGCTGGCGACCGACGGGTTCGACGAGGCGGTCGAGTGGCTCACGTCCCACGAGGAGTCGTGGTCGTGGAGCGGCTACCTGTTCTCGAAGTGGGTCGTCGACGCCTGGGTCGGCTGGTGGTACCCCGACCTCGCCGGTCGAGGACTGCGGATCAACTGCATCAACCCGGGCCCCACCGACACGGCGATGATGCCGGCGTTCCACGACTTCGCCACCAAGGAGGTGGTGGACCAGGCGGTCGGGCCGATCGGGCGGTACGCGCGTGCCGACGAGCAGGCGTGGCCGCTCGTGGTGCTCGGGAGCCCGCGCCTGAGCTACGTCGCCGGCGAGGTGCTCGCCGTCGACGGCGGGTTCCAGGGGGCCACGCACACCGGCCGGCAGCAGGCCGACTGGGCGGACATGATCACGGGTGCCTGACTCGGGCGCCGTACGGACAGCGACGACGATTCCCAACCGCACGAGGGGGCCACGATGACCATGGACGACCTGATCCTGGTGAGCGTCGACGATCACGTCGTCGAACCGCCGGACGTGTTCGAGACGCACCTTCCGGCCAAGTACCAGGAGTTCGCACCGAAGCTGCGCGAGCGCGACGACGGCACGCTCGCCTGGAACTACTACGAGCACGAGATCACCAACGTCGGCCTGAACGCCGTGGCGGGGCGCCCGAAGGAGGAGTACGGCATCGAGCCGACCCGCCTCGACGAGATGCGCAAGGGCTGCTGGGACGTCGACGAGCGCATCAAGGACATGAACGCGGGCGGCGTGCTCGGGTCGCTCTGCTTCCCGTCCATGCCGGGGTTCGCAGGCCGGCTCTTCGCCGCGGCCAAGGACGACGACATCGCCGGCGCCATGGTCAGGGCCTACAACGACTGGCACGTCCACGAGTGGTGCGGCCGGCACCCCGGGCGGTTCATCCCGCTCGGCCTGCCGATGATCTGGAGCGCCGAGCAGACCGCCGCGCGAGGTCCACCGCCTCGCCGACATGGGCTGCCACGCCATCACGTTCCCCGAGAACCCCACACCGCTCGACGCACCGTCGCTCCACGACCCGTACTGGGATCCGTTCTGGCGTGCCGCCGAGGAGCGCGGGACGGTCATCTGCATGCACATCGGCTCGTCGTCGAAGCTGGCCATGACCACGCCCGACGCACCGGTCGACGTGCTGATCACGCTCCAGCCGATGACCATCGTGCAGGCCGCGGCCGACCTGGTGCTGGAGCCGGGTGCTCAAGGAGTTCCCGAACATCAAGATCGCCCTGTCCGAGGGCGGCATCGGGTGGGTGCCGTACTTCCTCGACCGCATCGAGCGCACCTACGACATGCACCACCACTGGACCGGTCAGGACCTTGGCGACCTGACGCCCACCGAGCGGTTCCTGCGCAACGTGCTGCTGTGCTTCATCTCCGATCCCGTGGGCCTCGAGCTGGTCGGCCGGATCGGCTCCGAGAACGTGTGCTGGGAGATGGACTACCCGCACTCCGATTCGTCGTGGCCCACCGGCCCCGAGGACCTGCATCGCGATGCGACCGCCGCGCACGTCGGCGACACGGACATCGACAACATCACGCACCGCACGGCCATGCGCTGGTTCGACTACGACCCGTTCCAGCACATCGCCCGCCAGGACGCGACGGTCGGTGCGCTGCGCCGCCAGGCGGGCGATCACGACATCTCCGTCCGTTCGATGGGCCGGGGTCGGGTCGAGACCGAGGCGCTCAACCTCGGCGAGATGTCGAAGATGGCGACCGGCCGCTGACGTGCCGTCCTCGCCCCGCGCGCCGTCGAGCGCGCCCGCGCCGTCGCGCCCGCTCCGCGTCGTCGTGTGGTCGACCGGCGGGGTCGGCGCCAACGCCATACGCGCCGTCGCCTGCCGGCCCGACCTCGACCTCGCCGGTGTGTGGGTCCACAGCCCCGACAAGGTCGGCCGGGATGCCGGTGAGCTCGCCGGCATCCCCGCCCTCGGCATCGCCGCCACCGGTGACCGTGACGCCCTGATCGCCCTCGCGCCCGACTGCGTGGTCTACGCCGCCAGCGGACCCGAGCGCGGGGCCGGCGCCGCGCCCGACTACGAGCGCCTGCTCGAGGCCGGGATCAACGTCGTCACGACCACGTCGACCGAGCTGGTCCACCCGCCGTCGGCCGATGCCGAGCTCCACGAGCGCCTGGCCGCGGCCGCCGCGGCGGGCGGCGCGTCGCTGTACGCCTCGGGGATCTTCCCCGGCTTCGCGTCCGACGAGCTGGCCCTGCTGCTGACCACCCAGTCGCGATCGATCCGGACCCTGCGGGTCATCGAGATCTCGCTGAACGACCACTACCCGGTGGCCGACGTGATGATGGACGGGATGGGCTTCGCCCGCCCGCTCGACTTCGAACCGCTGCTCGGCCTCGACGGGGTCATCCCGATGGTCTGGCGGGGCACGATCGAGCTCATCGCCAGGGGCCTCGGCGTCGAGCTCGACGACATCCGGGGGCGGTTGGACCGCGAGCTGACCGAGCGCGACCTCGAGGTGGCGTTCGGCACCGTGCCGGCGGGCACCGTCGGTGCCGTCCGGACGATCGCGAGCGGCGTGGTCGACGGTCGTGAGGCGATCGTCGTCGACCACGTGATCCGGATGGCGAGGGATGTCGCGCCCGGGTGGCCGTCGTCCGACAGCGACGCCACGTACCTGGTCAGCATCGAGGGTGACCCCGACATCGACTGCCGGCTGACCCTCGGGCCGCCGGAGGGTCACGACGCCGGCGAGGCGGCGATGACGGCGACGGCGATGCGCATCGTCAACGCCGTCCCCTACGTGGTCGACGCTCCGCCCGGGCTGGTCAGTTCGCTCGACATCCCGGTGACGCTGCCCCGCTCGCCCTTCTGAGGTCACCAGTCGCTGCGCACACACGAGGTCGGTCATCGGCGTACCCGGAACCGCAGGTGCAGCACCTCGTCGGGGTGTGGCCGGTGAAGGACCGGAACTCATCGGCGACGTGTGACTGGTCGAGGAGCCCGCACGACCGGCAAGGTCGCCCCAGCCCACGCCGCCCGCTGGTTCGATGGTCAAGTCGACCCTGTTCCCATCGACTCGCGCCTCGAGGTCGGGAACACTGCAGCCATGGCGGTGCCCCGCATCTCCCGTTTCGTCGAGCGAAAGCCGCCCAGCAGCGTCGCCACCGCCCGCAGTGCCGCGGTCGCCGGCAGCATCGCCACCATCGGCAGTGCCGCGGTCGCCGGCAGCATCGACACGGTCGGCAGCGTGGCGGTGGCGGGCAGCGTGGCCACGACCGGCAGCGCGGGGGTCGTTCGGAGCGTCGCCACCGCCCGCAGCGCCGCGGTCGCCGGGAGCATCGCCACCATCGGCAGCGTGGCGGTGGCCGGCAGCGTGGCCACGACGGGCAGCGCGGCCGTCGCCGGGAGCATCGCGACCGGGGGCAGCGTCGGCGTCGTCGGGAGCGTGCTCACGTTCCTGGGCGCCGGCATCCGGGCGTGTGTCGCCACCGTGGCGTGCGTCCGTTGCGTGCGCTGTGTGGCCTGTGTGGCCTGCATCGACTGCGTGGACTGTGTCGGCTGCGTCGGGTGCGTGGGCTGCGTCGGCCTGCGCGGCGCAGTCGGGGTGGGGCGGGACGAGGCTTCCCGCCGAACCACCGTCGAGTGACGATTCAGGACGCGTCGAGGGGAGGACGTCGACGCGCCGGCGACGCGCCGCGCGCCGTCGCCACGTGCGGCATGCGGGGGCGCGACGTGCTCCGGCCGTGAAATCTGCAACCAAAGGTTGCATAGAGCAACTGGGCGCTCTACGGTGATTCGCAACCAAACGTTGCATCACTGACAGAGGGAGAGCCCAGCCATGGAGTTCGGGAGCATCGAGCGAGAGATCTACGTCGACGCACCGCCTGAGACGGTGTTCGACGTCGTCAGCAGCCCCGACCACATCCGAGACTGGTGGAGCGCCGAAACCGACGTCGAGCCGGTTCCGGGGCACACCGGCGAGCTCACATGGCGCGACGAGGCGTCGGGGCGGGTCGACGTCGTGCCGATCACCGTGGTCGACGCCCAGCCACCGCACCGGTTCTCGTTCCGGTGGACCCACGAGGCCGGCGAGGTCGCCACACCGACCAACTCGATGCTCGTGACGTTCGAGCTCTCGCCGTCGGGCACCGGCACCGCGCTGCGGCTCACCGAGACGGGCTTCCGCGAGCGCGGCTGGGAGATCGCCGTGCTGGAGGAGGCGTACAACGACCACGTGCAGGGCTGGGATTTCTACGTCCCCCGCATTGCCGAGGTCGCGGCCCGTCAGGCGTCGTCGCCGTGATGATCGTCATCGACGACGACCTGTGGTCGGCGGTCGGCGACCCGACGCGGCGCCGGCTGCTCGACCAGCTGCTCAGCGACGGCGACGGCACGGCCACAAGCCTCAGCGAGCACGTGCCGGTCACGCGGCAGGCGGTCGCCAAGCACCTCGAGGTCCTCGACCGCGCCGGGCTCGTGCACGGCACCGCCGTCGGACGCGAGAAGCGGTACCGGGTCGACGAGGCCCAGCTCGCCCGGGCGGTCGCGCAGCTCGCGTCGGTGGGCGCCACCTGGGACGCCCGACTGCGCCGCATCAAGCGGATCGCCGAGGCGATCCGACGCTCCCAGTCCCAACTGCACACCAATGACAAGGAAGGAAACGACGATGGTTGACATCAAGCACCGTGTCGGGGCGACCGTGTCCCCAGAGAAGGTGTACGAGGCGCTCACGACCCGCGACGGGCTCGCCGCCTGGTGGACCACCGACACGACCGGCGAGGGTGTCGTCGGCGGCACCCTCGAGTTCCGCTTCGGCGACGCCGGCGGTTTCGACATGAAGGTGCTCGACCAGCGCCCGAACGAGAGGATCGAGTGGGAGGTCACCGACGGCCCCGAGGAGTGGATCGGCACCCACGTCACCTTCGACCTGAAGGAGGAGGACGACTACACCATCGTCCTGTTCGGGCACGACGGCTGGCGCGAGCCGGGCGAGTTCATGTCCCACTGCAGCACCAAGTGGGCCACGTTCCTGATGAGCATGAAGCAGCTGGTCGAGACCGGCACCGGCGACCCGTACCCCGAAGAGGTCCGCATCAGCAACTGGACCTGAGCCCTGCGCCCGGTCCCCGAGGGGTCTCCGTCGTCCGTGACGGAGACCCCCGGCGCGTCCGGGCTCAGCCGTGGAGGGTGGGCCGGTAGATGAGCTCCTGGATGCTGCCGTCGAGCGTCCGGCTCTCGATCAGCTCGAGGTCGAAGTCGGCTGCACCCTGGAAGATCGGGTCCGTCCCGGTCTGACCGCTGATCACGGGGAAGAGCGTCACCTGGACGCGGTCGACCAGTCCGGCGGCCATCAGCGCCCGGTTCAGCGAAAGGCTGCCGTGCGAGCGCAGCGGCACGTCGGACTCCTCCTTGAGCCGGGCGACGACGTCCACGGCGTCACCGCTCACGACGGTCGCGTCCGGCCAGTCGAGCGGCCCTTCCAGCGTGCTCGACACCACCGTCGTCGGCATGCTCCTCATCCGGGTGACCCACGAGTCACCCACACCGGACCCCTCGGTGCTCGAGCCCAGCATGTCCACGAACTCCCGGTAGGTGGTGGCTCCGAAGACCATCCGCTGCGGCGCGTCGTACACGGAGAGGCGGCGGTCGACCAGCTCGGGGCCGTCCTTGCCCCAGTAGCCGCCCCAGTCGCCGTGCTCGTCGTAGGACCCGTAGCCGTCGAGAGTGGTGAAGACGTCGAAGGTGTAGGTCGCGGTCATGGTGCGCTCCTCGAGTGTGGGTGATCGGGCCCCGGCCGTCTGCCGGGTTCCTGCCCCTGCTACGAACGGGCCCGGTGGTTTCGACAGGAGGGGTCGGAGGATTCTTCTCGCCGTGCGGTGTCGATTCGGGCGGTGGCGTTCGTGGAGGTCACGCCCACGACTGACCGGCGCCCGCCGCCGAGGTTCCGCCCACGCGAAGGAGACTGCGACCATGCCCCAGTACCTGCTGTCCGTCTGGTTCGACGAGCCGTACGACGACGTCGACCTCTCCGCACCCGAGACCCAGCGCGAGATGGCGAAGACGGCCGAGCTCACCGCCGAGATGGAACGCGCCGGCGCCTGGGTGTTCGTCGCCGGCCTGCGGCCGGCATCGTCGGCGACGGTGGTGCGAGCCGCGGGCGGCGACATCTCGATGACCGACGGCCCCTACGCCGAGACCAAGGAGCAGATGGGCGGCTTGTGGGTCATCGAAGCCGCTGACCTCGACGCCGCCCTCGACTGGGCTGCCAAAGCGGCGACCGCCTGCGAGCGGCCCATCGAGGTCCGACCCACGCATGCCTGACCTCGCCGCGATCTTCCGCGCCGAGGCCGGCCGCTGCACTGCCACCTTGATCCGCGTCCTTGGTGACATCGACTTGGCCGAGGACGCGGTGGCGGAGGCGTTCGCCATCGCCGCCGAGCAGTGGCCGACACAGGGTGTGCCGCCGAACCCCGGCGGCTGGATCACCACCACCGCCCGCAACCGCGCCATCGATCGGCTGCGACGCGAATCGACCCGCACCGACCGCCACCTGGCGGCCCTCCGACTCGAAACCGACGACGTGCCATCCGACCACGACCCCGAGCTCGACGCCCTCGACGGCTTCGTCGACGTCGTCCCCGACGACCAGCTGCGCCTGATGTTCCTGTGCTGCCATCCCCGCTCGCCACCGATGCGCAGGTCGCACTCACGCTGCGGCTCCTCGGCGGGCTCGAAACCCCCGAGATCGCTCGCGCCTTCGTCGTCGCCGAACCCACGATCGCCCAGCGGATCGTCCGCGCCAAGCGCAAGCTGCGCGACAACCACGCCCCCTACCGCATCCCTCGCGCCGCCGAGCTGCCCGACCGGCTGCACGCCGTGCTGGTGGCGATCTATCTCATCTACACCGAGGGCCACACCGCGACCAGCGGCGACAGCCTCACCCGCGTCGACCTCTCACGGGAGGCGATCCGCCTCGCACGCGTGGTCACCGACCTGCATGCCCGACGAGCCCGAAGCCGTCGGCCTCCTCGCGCTCACCCTGCTCAGCGAGGCCCGGCGACCGGCCCGCACCGCCCCGGACGGATCGATGATCCGCCTCGCCGACCAGGACCGGACGCAGTGGGACCGCACGCTCATCACCGAAGGACACACCCTCGTCCGCGCCTGCCTGCGCCGCGACCAGCCCGGCCCGTTCCAGATCCAAGCGGCCATCGCCGCCGTCCACGCCGACGCCGCCACCGCGGCGGCCACCGACTGGTCCCAGATCGTCACCCTCTACGACCAGCTCGCCGCGCTGCGCCCCGACGCGGTGACCGCACTCAACCGGGCCGTCGCCATCGGCGAGATGCGGGGCGCCGCCGCGGGCCTCGACGCCCTCGACCCCCTCGACATGACCATGCTCGAGGACTACCAGCCGTACCACGCCGCCCGCGCCGACCTCCTCGCCCGTGCGGGACGGCGTGCCGCGACCGCCGCCTACGACCGCGCCATCGAGCTGACGGCCAACCCCACCGAACGGCGCTTCCTCGAAGGACAGCGCAAGGCGGCCGCCGAGCGGACGTAGCCGAGCACCGACAGGGGGTCTGATCCGCGGCCCAACGAAGCGGCCGCCCGAGGAAGGTGTCGACCACGGCCCCTGGCCCGGAATTGAGGGTCCTGAGTGACGGCAGACGAAAACCGGGAGGCCCGCCGCGCCCGCGCCCCGTATCGTGGTCGCAGTGCCGGGCGTCTCGCCCGGCCCGAGCCGAGAAGGAGGCTGATCGACGTGACCGCGACCACGCTCTGCCCCCTCGGCTCCGCGCCCGTGCACCAGCACTGAGCTGCCTTCCTCCGGGCGCCCTGCGAGCCGTCGGGTCCATTCCCGTCCGCATCGCACCCTGGAGGACCCGTGCCCGTGCACGAGCCCGAGCGCGCCGCCCCGGCGTGGCTCACCGCAGGTGACACCACCGACGAGGTGGTCGGCCTGCTCAAGACCGGCAAGGAGGCCGAGGTCTTCGTCGTCGAGCGCCGCGCGCCCGACGGCCGCGCCGCCCTCCTCGCCCACAAGCGCTACCGGCCGATGGAGCTGTCGAAGGGCGTGCTCGAGGCCGGCGGCTTCAGCAAGGCCCGCACGTTCACCGCCGACGCCGCCTATCAGGCGGGTCGGGGGTTCCGTTCGTCGCGCGACCGGCGGGCGGTGGCCCGGCGGTCACGCCACGGCCGGCGCCTCGCGGCCGACCGCTGGGCCCGCGACGAGTACGACGCGCTCGTGCGCGCCCACACGGCGGGCGTGACCGTGCCCTATCCGGTCGAGTTCACCGGCGACGGGACGCTCATGCAGCTGCTGGGCGACGCCAGCGGCGCCGCCCCGCGCCTGGTGTCGGCCCACCTGTCGTCCGCCGAGCTGGCCCGCGCCCATGCGCAGCTGGTCGACGACCTGGCGGCACTCGTGCGGTCGGGCCTCGTCCACGCCGACCTGTCGCCGTACAACGTGCTGTGGTGGCGGGAGCGGGCGTGGCTCATCGACCTGCCCCAGGCGGTCGACCTGGTGGTGAACCCCAACGGGTTCGACCTGTTGCACCGCGACGTCACGACGCTCAGTGCCTGGTTCGCCCGCCGGGGGGTGGCCTGCGACGCGGAGGCGACGTTCGCGGCCCTGCTCGCCGAGGCGTGGTGATCGGTTTCGCTGTCGACGTCGAGACGAGGCTGGTCAGCGACGGCGCCGAGGATCATGTCGACAATCTGGGAGAGCGAGGTCTCCCACGTGCGCGACCAGCGCCATAGTTCGGCCCCGC
>CAWJFG010000031.1:0-23510 GCA_963842015.1 uncultured Acidimicrobiales bacterium
CCTGCTGGCCGAGGCGTGGTGATCGAGCTGCGCGGAAGGCGTCGTCGTCGCCGAGGTCCTCGGCCTGGGGCTGCTGAGCGGCCTACCAAACCGACCGGCGGGCGTCTCCTCACGTGGGCGACCTGCGTCATAGCTAGGCCCCGCCGCCCTCTCCTTCGGTGAACGACACCCCGGACAGGAGAGAGATGATCGCCACCAGCGACCGCCAGAGCGAGGTGGTCGGCGACGTCGAGAGCGATGCCCGACCGCCAACCGCCCAGCCACCCCACGACCACCCCGCCGGCTCCGGCGGAACCCCGCCGCAAGTGGTACGAGCGTGCCTGGCTGCGGCGCACCGTCGTCGGCTCCGTCGCCGTGCTCTGCATCGGCGTCGGCTCGGCCGGCTCGGGCGGAACCCGAGACCGTCACAAAGACCGTCACAAGAGCACGAGACCGAGGTCGAGGAAGTCCCCGCGGCCGTCACCGCCGAGCAGCGGCAGGTCTACATCGACCAGGGCGTCGAGCAGGGTCGCGCGGATGCGGAAGGCTGACCAGGCCGCCGCCCTCGAGCAGGCCCGCCAGGAAGGGCGCGACGCCCTCCTCGCCGAGCAGGCACGCCGCCAGCGCAGCGGCCGACGCCGCCGCCGCCAGTGCTGCGGTCGGCCCCGGCAGGCTCATCGTCGGGCAGGACATCATGCCCGGCCGCTACACCACCACGGCCGGCGACGACATCATGAGCTCCGTCTACTGGGCGCGCCTGTCGTCGCTCGACGGTGGGAGCCTGGACAACATCATCGACAACGGCAACGCGCAGGGTCAGACCACGGTCGAGATCCTGCCGACCGACGTGGCGTTCGAGACGGACGGCACCTGGACACCGGCCGGCTGACCTTCTCCTGAGCCAGCCAGCACAGCGCCCCCTGCCACTTCCGGCTGGGGGCGCTGCCGTCTCGGCGAGACCGAAGCGGTGGAAGAAGCACTCGAGCGTCTGTCCGAGGGCCCGCTGACTGGTGTGCGCTGTGCAGCGACCCGAATCTGACCCACTCGATTCGTGTCGTGGTGGCGGAAGCGCTGTGGGCGGGCTCGGCTCCTCGACAGTGACCACCTCGATCCCTACGCTGCGGCCCAGCGCAGCTCCCGGCGTCCGTGGTGGAGTCCGGTGAGTGCGTCAGACATGCGGGCGAACACCATGACGTTTGTGTTTACCGACGTCGTCGGATCGACGGCGTTGACGTCGCGCCTCGGCGACGTCGCGGTCGGTGAGCTGCTCATCCACCTCGGTGTCCTCCACGATGTGGTCACCACGACAGGCGGTCGCGAGGTCAAGAACGTCGGTGACGGCCTGATGCTGGCATTCCGAAGCGCGACCGATGCAGTGTCCTGCGCAGTCGCGATGCAACAGGCGACGCATCGCCGAACGAGCGCCCCGGGGCCGTGCCCCTCGGACTTCGCGTCGGGGTACACACCGGCGACGCGGTCCCGGCAGACGGCGACTACTTCGGCACCCCTGTCAACGCCGCGAAGCGGCTGTGTGATCGGGCGTCGGGTGGTCAGATCCTCACCTCGAGGCTGGTGTGCGATCTGGTCGGCTCCGGCGCCGGTCATCGATTCCGAGACCTGGGCGAGTTGACGCTGAAGGGCCTCCTCGATCCCGTTGCGAGCTGTGAAGTGGTGTGGGAGCCGGTGTCGACGAGGCCAGGTCCGTTGCCGCGCTTCGTCACGGCACGGCAGGCCAGCCCTTTCGTCGGGCGCGGCGACGAGCTCACGGCGTTGTCAGAGGAGTTCGAGCGCACGCGTGCGGGCGAGTGCAGGCTGATCCTCGTCGAGGGAGAGCCGGGCATCGGGAAGACACGCCTGGCCGCCGAGTTCTGCGCCGACGTCCACTCGCGGGGAGCGCAGATCCTGCTGGGGAGTTGCACTGACGAGACGCTGGTTCCCTACCAGCCGTTCATGGAGGCGATCTCGCGGTACGTGGCGGATTGCCGTCTGGAGGAGTTGCGGCTCGACCTCGGTGACACGGGCGGAGAGCTCCGTCGCCTCGCGCCGGAGCTGGCCGAACGCCTACCCGATCTCCCCGAGCCGGTGCGCGGGGACCCGGCGGGGGAGCGCCATCGGCTCTACGGCGCCGTCGCTCGCCTGCTGGTGAACGTCGCCGCGTGTGCACCGCTGGTCCTCGCGATCGAGGATCTGCATCGGGCGGACCGCGCGACGCTGGCGCTGCTGGCCCATGTCGTGCGCGCCGTCCGCGATGCGCCGGTGCTCATCCTGGGCACCTATCGCGGGACCGAGGTGGACCGCGCCGAGGCCCTCGCCGCCACACTCGCCGATCTCCAGCGCGACCAGCTGTTCGAGCGGCTCTCGCTCGCCGGGTTGGACGAGCCGCACGTCGCCGACCTGGTCGACGTGATCGCTGGGATCGGAGCTCCTCCGCAGTTGGCGCGTGACCTCCACGATCGGACCGACGGGAATCCGTTCTTCATCGAGGAGGTGCTCCGCCATCTCCAGGAGACGGGGGCGCTCCGGACGGACCCGGGACTTGGCACCACGGTCGTGACCCTGGCGCAGCACACGATCCCGACGGGGGTGAAGGACGTCATCGGGCAGCGGCTGGCACAGCTGGGTCCGGAAGCGGTCAAGGTGCTCACGCTCGGCTCGGTCATCGGGCGCGAGTTCGAACTCGGGTTGCTCGGAGCCGTCGGCGTCAACGCGGAGGATCACGTGCTCGAGATCCTCGAGCAGGCGGTCCGGGCGGGACTGATCGCCGAGGTACCTGAGACCGTGGGCCGCTTCGCGTATGCCCATGCGCTGATCCGTGAAACGCTCTACGACGATCTCACCGAGAACGCGGCGCACCCGTCTGCACCGCGAGATCGCACTCGCGCTGGAGCGACAGTGCGGCGACGATCCCGGACCGCTCCTCCGCGAGCTCGCTTACCACTTCCTCCAGGCGGCGCCGGCAGGCGACGTGGACACGGCGATGGCATACGCGACGAGCGCGGCCGAGCGGGCGATCTCAGTGGCTGCGTACGAGGAGGCAGCGCTCTCCTACGCAGCGGCTGCCGGCGTGCTCGTAGAGCAGGGCGAGGACGACAGCGCACGGTACGTCGAGCTCCTGCTCGGCCTGGGCGACTCGCAGCGCCTGGTGGGCGACCCGGATGCGGCGCGGGAGACGTTCGGTCGTGCCGCCGAGGTCGCGCGGGCTCACGGATGGCATCGGTTGCTCGCGGAGGCGGCTCGTGGGTACACGGCGTGGACGCATGCCTACGCACTGAGGGCGCAACCGGACGAGTCCGGCGCTGACCTCATCGAGGAGGCGCTCGGCGCCCTGGGGGACGAGGATGATGCCCTGCGGGCCATGTTGCTCGCGCAACTCGCGTTTCGCGCGGTACTTCGACCGTGCACCGGACGGGGAGCGGTCCCGTCGGTCCGGCGCAGGCGTTGCCGGGCCGGCGGGCGACGCTCTCGACCTTCCGCGGCGCACCGGGGACCCAGCCGCCCTCGGGGCTGCGCTTCATGCCCAGATGTACGCCGTCGCGGGCTTGGATCCCGGCGCTGCGCTGTCGATCGCGGTCGAGATGCTCGAGATCGGCGAACGTGGCGAGGACTGGGAGCTCGTGCTCTGGGCCCGGAGCTGGCGGGTCCTGCACTTCCTCATGATCGGAGATGTCGACGGCTTCGCTGCGGAGGCGTCTGCGTTCAGCTCGCTGGCCGACCGCCTGCGAGTCCCGATCTATCAGTGGTTCTCGGCTCGCTGGCGATGCGTGCGTGCAATCGTCGAAGGCCGGCTCGACGACGCCGAACGCCTCGCGTTCGACGCGTTCGAGGTCGCGAAGGCAGGGCAGCAGGAGGAGGCGGGAGCCCTGCACCTCGCCGCCCAGTACGCCGTCATCCGCGGCATGCAAGGACGCGGCGGCGAGCTCGCCATCGCGATCGAGGCGGCGATCGAGCAGCACGTGGCGCTCCCGACGTGGCGCTGCGCGCTGGCGGCTCTCTATGCCGACCTCGAGCGGGAGCCCGACGCGCGGGCCACGTTCGAGCAGCTCGCCGTCGACGACTTCGCCTGGCTACCACAGGACTGGGATTGGCTCGTCGCCGCGCAAAACCTCGTGCAGGCGTGCACCTATCTGCGCGACACGCCACGAGCGGCCGTCCTGTACGAGCAGCTCGAGCCGTTCGCCGGCTACTTCGCGTGCAGCGGGTGGGCGACCGTCTGCGTCGGATCGGTCTCGACCTGCCTCGGCAAGCTCGCGACCGTTCTCGAGCGTTGGGACGACGCGGCGCGGCACTTCGGCGAGGCGATGCGACAGTGCGCCGCCCTGCATGCACGTCCCTTCCTCGCGCAGACTCAGCTCGACTTTGCTTCGATGCTCCTGCGGCGAGGTGAGGCCCTGGATGCGCTCGATCTGGCGGAGCAGGCGCTCGCCGGGGCCGAGCGCGTCGGCATGGCGAGGTTGGTGCGCATGGCCGCAGACCTGAAGCGCGAGGCCGAGGCTGTCCTTCTCCCCGTTCAGGACGCTCCCGGCGACCCGGAGATCTGGCCGACGACGTGAGAGCTCGCGCCTCCCGGAGGCAGCCCTGGTCAGGGCGGCCGCCCTGGGCCTGCCCCCAAGGATCCGGCCCGTGGTCGAGCCGGGCACAAGATGTGGTGGTCAGTCTGACCCGGGTGGAGGTCTTCGGGCTGTGCGCCTGAGCTCGAGACCCTCAGCCCAGCGCGGTGGGACGACCACTAGGTTCGACGACGGTGGTGTTGTTCATCCCCGTGCTCGCGTTGGCGACGATCGTCGGTGTCGTCGGGTTGGTGATCAGCGGCGCGGCTGACGTTGTGGTGGGAGTTCGTCGCCGAGTCAGGAAACGAGGGTGGAGTCCATTGCTGGCACAGGGGGGCATCGAGCTCGTCCTCGCTGTCCTGCTCGCCGGTGCCCCGCTCGTCGCTGCGAACCATGCGGAGCGGAGCAACGACTGGGTCGATGTCGACGGAGACGGCATGGCGGACCCGATGGTCAACGGCTCCTACGACTGGCTCGATGTCAACGGTGGTGACTTCGCCCGTGCATGGGGAGCGCTGGGCGGCGTCATGGTCGCACCGGCCGCCATCGCGTTGTCTGCGCTGTCAAAGCGGCCCGACCCCTCGGACGTCAGACGTGAGGTCCGACAGCAGTCATCTCCCGAGACACGCTGACCCCCCTTGACCACCCGAGGTGCCCGCCTGTGGACCTGGCGCGCAGCTCGGCGGCGCCGGTCACCACAGCAGGCCGCGCCCGGCCAGCGACGACCGCGTCTCGCCGGCCGAGCCAGCGGACCCTGGCGCTATTTCATCTGGGGAGTCGGGTCTCGGTGTGAAGCTGGTCGACGTGCGACTGTTGCCCTTCGGGGTCGGGCAAGATGCCGGTCTGCTGCTGGAGACACGCGGGATCCGAGCGTTCGCGGACGGCCTGATCAGCGTGATGCTCGCCGGCTACCTGGCGGCCATCGGCTTGTCCGATGCGCGCATCGGCATGATCGTGACGGCAACCTTGCTCGGATCTGCGGCGATGACGCTGCTGGTGGGCCTGCGAGGGCACCACTTCGCCCGCCGCCGGCTGTTGCGGCTCGTGTCGCTGGTCATGATCGCGACCGGACTGGGCTTTGCCGGTGTCACGTCGTTCTGGATGCTGCTCGTCATCGCGTTCCTCGGAACCCTGAACCCGAGCAGCGGTGACGTCAGCGTCTTTCTGCCCACCGAGCAGGCCCTGTTGACCGCGACTGCCCCGGACATCCGCCGAACTGCGTTGTTTGCCCGCTACAGCCTGATCGGCGCACTGGTCGCGGCGATAGGAGCGCTGTGTGCCGGCGTGCCCGAGTGGCTTGGCGAACGCGTCGGCGTGACCTCGACGACCGCGCTGCGCTGGACATTCGTCGGCTACGCCGCGCTCGGCTTCGCGGTTCTGCTCCGTTACCGCCGCCTGTCGCCGGCGATCGAACCGGCCGACGAGGCGCCGTCGACGGCCCTCGGCCCGTCGCGTCCGATCGTCTATCGGCTCGCCGCCCTGTTCAGCCTCGACGCCTTCGGTGGTGGCTTCGTGATCACCGCGCTCCTGGTGCTCTGGCTGCAACGACGCTTCGAGCTGTCCGTCGCCGTGAGCGGAGTGGTGTTCTTCTGGGCGGGTGTACTCGCGGCCTTTTCGGCGCTGATCGCGGTGCGAATCGCCGAGCGCATCGGCCTGATCCGCACGATGGCCTTCACCCACCTGCCAGCGAACGGATTCCTGATCCTCGCCGCCTTCATGCCGACCGCACCACTCGCCATCACTGCGCTGCTCGCCCGTGCAGCCCTGTCGCAGATGGACGTACCGGCGCGCACCTCCTACGTCATGGCTGTCGTCTCGCCCGCCGAGCGCGCGGCGGCAGCCAGCGTCACGAACGTGCCGCGAAGCCTCGCTGCGGCGCTCCCGCCGGTGGCGGCCGGGTGGATGCTCGGCCACTCCACCTTCGGTTGGCCGCTCGTCATCGGCGGCGCCCTCAAGGCGACCTACGACCTGCTCCTCTTGCGACAGTTCCGAGATGTCCGGCCTCCCGAAGAGTCCGGCGCATGCCCCGAGCCACACAGCGGCCAGCGAACGTGAGCACCGAGTGGAGTCCCGGCGGCTGGAATAGCGGCACGGGAATGAAGTCCAGAGATCGTTGGTTACACCAACGGAGTGCGACTGTTGGTCACACCAATGAATCCCTTGGAGGAAACGATGACCATTCCGTTCGGCCCGCAACTGGTCGGTGAGACCGAGAAGACGCTGACCGCACTGCTCCGCCGGTTCCTGGCAGAGACCGGCCTCAGCGAACCGCAGTGGGTGACGCTGCGCGTGGCGCAGCTCTACGGCGCGGACGACACCGAGGGGCTGGCCGCCGCGGTCGCCGATCGTGCGCACTTCCCCGACGCGAGCGACCTCGTCCGGTCACTGACCGATCGCGGCCTGCTCGAGGCCGGCCGGCTCACGCCCGCGGGACGGGACGTGATCAGCACGGTGCTGGCAACGAGCGAGCGCGAGACCGGTGGAATCTGGCGCGACCACCCTGCCGCCGACGTCGAGGCCACGGCACGCGTCCTCAACGAGGTCCTCGCACGCGCACACGTTCTGCTCGACTGAGGGCGACCAAGTTCCTCGCCCGCGAGATCCGGCCCCCGTTCAGCGGACGGTCGAGCGGCTGGTGGGCGCCAGGCAGACCGTTCGTACCGTGAGGACCTCGGACACCGCCACGGCTTCGGCCATCGCGGTGGCGGCCGCGCCCGCGGCCCGGTCGGACAGGAGCCACACGCCCACCATGATGTCTTCGTGCACGGGCAGGCGAGGGAACTCGTTGGGCACTCCCGCCGTCACGAGTCGCCCGACCTCGGTCACGCTGCCGGCGGGGGCGGCGTCGAGCTCGGCGGTCATGCTGGCCGCCGGTAGCTCGGCGTCACCGAGTTCATAGGTGGCGATGACGACCGTACCGGGCTCGTCGCCCGTGCCACCGGCGTCTGCCAGTGGCACGCGTTCGACGTGCGGGACATGGTCAGGAGCGAACGCCGGCGCCGACCGGTGCGGGGTGAGAAGGTGCACGTCGGTGTGATCGAGCATCAGCTCGTTGGCCCGGGGACCGAACTCCTGCCACACCGGTCCGCCGTAGAAACGTGCAAGCGCGTCACCACGTGCCGAGGGCTCTGGGAAACGGCGGAGCCACACGAAGCGGGCGTCGTCGCCCGGAACCGTGAACTGGCCGACGACGTCCATCCCGAGCTCCTCCTGGGACGCCAGGAAATGCGTCTCGAAATGATCGACGAAGGCACCAACTTGGCCCGCGACGAGCTCGTAGGAACGCAGTTCGACGAGTTGGGCAACCGTTGGTCGGCGATCCATCGCGTCAGCGTCCCACAGCGATGCGCAGACGGGAGGGCACCGAGATCGACGGAACACGGGCGCCGACTGCTCAGGCCGTGGCGTCTCCCAAGGCGGCCAGGACGGCGGCGATGTGGGGATGCTCGCGGCTGCCGGGACGGGTGGCGGCGAACACCCGGCGGGCGAGGGGGGCGACGGTCGGCGCCGCAGCCAGGCCCTCGATCCTCGAGTCGAGGCCCAGGGCAGGCACGAGACCCACGCCATGCCCGGCGGCGGCAAGCGCACAGACGACGTCGAAGTCGCCGGTCCGGCCGACGGAGCGCGGTTCGAACCCTGCGCGTGCGCACGCTCGCACGACCATGTCATGGCACGCGGTACCGGCGGGCGGGAGGATCCAGGGCGCATCAGCCAGCGAAGACAGCTCGACCGGCCCGCTTTCGTCGTCCTCGCTGACGGCGGCCGACGTCGCCGACGAGACGAGCAGGATCGGCTCGGTGAACAGCTCGCACATGTCGACGCCGGTGGCGGCGGGTGCGACGAGGTCGTACGCGTAGACCACCACGACGTCGCGGGCGCCGGCCTCGAGCGCGCGCAGTCCTTCTGTCGGCTCGTCCTGCTGCACGTCGACCACGAGCCGGGAATGGCGATCGCGCAGGGCGCCGAGGATCCCGGGGAGAAGCGCTCGTGCGAACGTCGGGAACACGCCGAGCCGGACCGTGCCCGCCACCACGGCGCGCTGGGATGCCAGCTCGGCCTCCGCCCGCGCCAGAGCGAGGAGGGCAGCCTCGACATGGGGAAGGACCGAGCGCCCGGCGGGGCTGAGGCGGATGCGCCGGCCGTGCTTCTCCACCAGCGCCACACCGGTCTCGCGCTCCAGGGCCCGGAGCTGCTGGGACACTGCCGACGGCGTATAGCCCAGCGCAGCGGCGGCGGAGCCGACGCCGCCATGTGCGTCGACCTGCCGGAGGATCCAGAGCCGATGCAGGCTCAACATGTAGTGAAACTACATGGTGCCTGGAGATCCCTTCACTTGTTGTTGCAGCGCGACGGGCACATGCTTCCGGGATCGATCGGTCGTCGCACAGGGTCGACCGCGGAGGAAACGATTCGCCATGTCCGATCTGGTTCTCAGGGGCGGCCGGCCATGGGGCCACGCCGGGTCGGCCGACATCGTCGTGCACGAGGGCGTGATCACCCGGATCGGGCCCGGTGGGGACGCGGCCACCGCTGCCCGCGACGCCGAGGTGATCGATGTCTCCGGCCGGCTCGTCCTGCCTGGGCTCGTCGAAGCGCATTGCCACCTCGACAAGACCCTGTACGGCGGGTGCTGGGTGCCCCATTCCGCCGGCGATGCCCTCGGCTCTCGCATCGCCAACGAACGCTTGCGACGCGGCGAGCTCGGCCTCCCGAACGTCGACCACATCACCGCGCTGCTGGAGCGCATGGTCGCCGCGGGCACCACGCACGTCCGCAGCCACACCGACATCGACCCGGTCGCGGGGCTCGCCGGCGTGGAGGCCGTGCGGGACGCCACCGAACGGCTGGCCGGGCGGATCACGGTGGAACTGGTGGCCTTCCCCCAGAGCGGGGTGTTGACCGACCCGCGCACCGCCGCCCTCCTCGACGAGGCACTGGCGAGCGGGGTGGAGACCATCGGCGGCATCGACCCGGCCGGCGTCGACCGTGATCCCGTGGGCCACCTCGACGTCGTGTTCGGTCTGGCCGAGCGCCACGGCGTCGGTGTCGACATCCACTTGCACGATGGCGGGTCGCTCGGGGCCTGGGAGCTGGAGCTGATCGCCGACAGGACGAAGGCCACCGGCCTCGGCGACCGGGTCACGGTCAGCCACGCCTATGCGCTGGGGCAGGTCGACGAGGCGACGCAGGATCGGCTCGTCGACCGCCTGGCCGATGCGCGGATCACGGTGCTGACCGCGGCTGTCTACAACTTCCCCGTGCCCCCGATCAGGAAGCTCCGTGCCGCTGGGGTCAACGTGGCCTGCGGGCACGATGGCATCCGCGACCTGTGGGGTCCCTACGGTGCCGGCGACATGCTGGAACGTGCGATGCACGTCGCGTACCGCAGCACCTTCCGCCGGGACGAAGACATCGAGCTGGCGCTCGAGGCCGCGACGTACGGTGGCGCACGGGCCCTCGGCCTCGACCGCTACGGGCTGAGCCCCGGCGCGTCAGCCGACATGGTGGTGGTGCCGGCCGGAACCCCGGCCGAGGCGGTTGTGCGTCACCCCTTGCGGGAGCTGGTCATCAAGAGCGGCCGGCCGGTCGCCCGCGCCGGCGATCTCGTCTGACCATTTCGCCTTCCCCCGCGTCATCTGCGTGGTCTGGTCGCGTTCGGATGAAGACGTTCGTCGTCCAGGACGACGGCTCTGGATGCGGCGTTGCTGAACGGCGAGCGACGCTATCGCGCGTGCCAACACGCTCACGCGACCGGGCTCGCTGTTGCACTCGACGACCGCCAAGCCCTGGTCCTCGACGAGACGACGGAGGGAGCTCGTGTCGTAGAAGCGGACGGCGCCGGGCACACGGTGGTAGCACGCTGCGCGCAGCCGCCAGTACAGGCTCTGGGACGTGAGCGACTGGCCGTCGCGGACCGGAGCGGTGATCAGCAGGTTCCCGCCCGGCCGGAGGCAGCGCCGTATCTCGGCGATGAAGGCAGCGGGATGCGGGAGGTGCTGGAGGACGAGGACCGCGAGGACACCTCCGAGCGACGCGTCCGCGAAGCGGAGCGGTGCGCTGACGTCGTGCACGTCGAACGTCGCGTCGATCTCGTCGCGCGCGGCTCGTGTCCGCGCGACCTCGACCATGCGAGGTGACCCGTCGACACCGACGACGTCATAACCGCGCCGCGCGAGTGCGAGCGTGTGCGCGCCAGGTCCGCAGCCGAGGTCGGCGAGAGGTCCGGGCGGTGCAACCACGCTCGCGAGCTCATCGGCGGTCCGCTCGACCAGCTCCCGATGCTGCGGCTCGTCGCGTCGCCGCTCCCAGGCCGCGCTCTCGCGGTCGTACAGGAAGCGAAAGAACCAGCGCGGGGCAGGCATGGCGGCGACGCCACTAGCGCAGCGACCGAAAGCCGGTGCGAACCTCCTCGGAGAAGAGGCGTGGTTGTTCCCAGGCCGCGAAGTGCCCGCCCTTGTCGACCTTGTTGTAGTGGATGAGGTTGGGATACGCCTGCTCTGCCCAACTCCGCGGCGCCTGATATTGCTCCCCGGGAAACACGCTCACAGCCACCGGGATGGAGACGCCCTTGGCGTTGAAGAATCCCCCCTTGTATTCCCAGTAGAGACGAGACGCAGATACCCCCGTGTTCGTCAGCCAGTAGAGCGTGATGTTGTCGAGGATCTCGTCACACGTCAGTTCGCCGGTCGCGCTCGACATCCGGGTCAGAGCCGCGACGACCGCTGCGGCCGGCTGGCCGTCCGCGTCGTTGTGGTCGAGAAGCCAGGCGGCCAGGCCGACGGGTGAATCCGCGATGCCGTACAACGTTTGTGGGCGCGAGGCCATGAATATGGCGTAGTCGACTTGCTTGAAGGTTCTGATCAGCTGCTCATAGGCGCGTCGTTCCTCGGCTGAGAGACCGGACGGCGGCGGGTCGCCCGCCCGGGAAGCCTTGTCGACGTCCGCGGGAACGGTGGCAGGCATGTTCGTATGGATGGCGAGCAACCCCGCGGGTGCCTGCAAGCCCATCTGGTCGACGACGAACGCACCCCAGTCGCCGCCTTGGGCGACGTAGCGGGTGTAGCCGAGGCGCGTCATCAGTTCTGCCCAGGCTCGGCCCATGCGCTCGGGGCCCCAGCCGGTGCTCGTCGGCTTGCCGGAGAACCCGTAGCCGGGCATCGACGGAATCACCAGATGGAAGGCGTCCGCTGCGCTCGCGCCGTGTGCCGTGGGATCGGTCAGTGGATCGATGATCTTCAGCTGCTCGATGATCGAGCCGGGCCATCCGTGATTGATGATGAGCGGCAACGCATCTTCATGCTGCGAACGAACGTGAACGAAGTGAATGTCTATCCCATCGATCTCCGTGATGAACTGCGGCAGGGCGTTCAGCTTCGCCTCGCACTGGCGCCAGTCGTGATCCGTCGCCCAATAGCCCGCGAGCTCCTGAATCGTCGTGAGCGGAACGCCCTGCGACTCGTCTGCGACGGTCTCCCTTTCGGGCCAGCGCGTCGCGAGAATCCGTTGACGGAGGTCGACGAGCGCCTGTTCCGGAACGTCGATCCGGAAGGGCCGGACTTCGGGACGGGGCATGGAGGTCTCGACCTGGGTCATGGCGCTCTCCTTTGGTTTCACCCTCCGTCCCGTGCCGGGAGGACGCGGGGGACCGCGAGGTGGCCTTTCGCACCAAGGAACCCGGCCTGACGCCGTCGCACTGCTCGAGCACTTCGAGCCGACCACACCCGTCAAGGCGGCACCCAGCCGCTTCGACGGACACCCTGTCGCATTCCACTGACACCGTTGGCTTTCCACCGACACGACAGCGCGTGTCAGCGCACGGCTGGCTGGTCGTACTCACCGTGGGGGAGTGGAGGCGGTGCTCTTGATCCGTGCAGTCCGGGTCACTGCGCTCGCCGCCATGTCGACCGTCAGCCGTCAGCCGAGACGACCGCGACCTCCGACCTCGCCAGGTTGTCGGTCGTGTCGGGGTCGAGCGTGGAGGCAGCGACCAGGGCCACGGCCGTGAGCGTGTCGCCCGGAGCGGCGTCGACGGTCACCGTGATGCTGGCGTCGGCGTGTGAGCCGGGCGTCAGCGGGGCGAGCTCGCACACGAGGATGTGCGGCTGGTCCGCGATCGGGGACGAGCAGGCCGCGCCGGTGTCCACCGCGACGACCCGGGTGCCGGCCGGCAGCACCACACCGACGACGGCGCCGTCGGCGGGATCCGGTCCGGCGTTGGTGACCTCGAGCTTGTAGGTGAGGGTGTCGCCCGGGGCCGTATCCGCGCGGTCCGCGGCGATGGTGGCCGCGAGGTCGGCGCCGTGGAGGGTGGAGAGATAGACGTCGACCATGTTCAGTGGGTTGCCGTCGTCGCTGCTGTCGGTGTGGCCGAGGTCGCTGGAGCGCGTGTCGTAGGCGATGCGGGTGCCGTCGGGGCTGAAGGCTGCGATGCCGATGACGCTCTGGTTGCCGCTGTCGGTGCCGGCGGCGTTGCCGGACACGAGCATGGTCGCGCCCGACGTCACGTCGGTGAGGTACAGGTCGCGGCCGGCCCCCGGGTCGTCGGGCGGGACGTCCTCGTCGGGGTCGTCGCTGTCGCGGGGACCGAGGTCGGTGGCGTAACTCCAGTACAGGACCTTGGTCCCGTCCGGGCTGACGGCGATGGGGACCGACTTGGCGTTGGCGCTGTCGCCGCCGCCCGCTCGTGCCGACACCAGCGTCGTCTCCCCGGTGTTCAGGTCCCACAGGTAGACGTCACCGACGCCGTTGGTGTCGACCGGGCCGAGATCATCAGCTTCGCTGTAGAACGCGAGGCGGTTGCCGTCCGGGCTGAGGACGGTGGCGTCCGACCCCGCGTTGCCGGTCGCGGTCCCCGGGCTGTTCGTCGTGATCAGCGTTGTCGTGCCCGTGGTCAGGTCGCGCACGAAGATGTCCTGGCCAACGTTGGCATCGGGGATGGTGACCAGGTCGGTCGCGATGCTCCGGAAGTACAGGCGAGAACCGTCGGGGCTGAAGCGCGGGTGGCCCGACGTCCAGCCGTCGGCGTCGGCGCCCTCGGCGTCGACCGACACGCGAGTGGTCGTTCCGGACACGAGGTCTCGGAGGAAGAGATCCTGAGAGCCGTTGGTGTCGTCGGGCACGAGGTCGCTGGCACTACTGACGAAGGCGACGCTGGTGCCGTCGGGGCTGAAGACCGGTTCGCCGGACTCGCGGTTCCCGCTGTCGGTCCCCGTTTCGTCGACCGAGACCAGCGTGGTGGCACCGGCACTCAGGTCTCGGACGTAGACGTCGAGGTCCTCCCACCCGTCGCGGTAGGTGTCCTGGGGACCGAGGTCGTCGGCGCGGCTGCTGAACGCGATCTTGGTGCCGTCGGGGCTGAACGCCGCTCCGCTCGAGAAGTCGTTGCCGCCGCTCGATCCGGTGGCGTCGACCGACACGAGCGTGGTGGCGTCGGTGGCCAGATCGCGGACGAACACGTCGGTCGTCTCGTTCGCATCGTGGGGAACGAGGTCGCTGGCGTCGCTTGTGAAGGCGACCTTCGTCCCGTCGGGACTGAACACGGGCGCGGCAGACTGCTGGTTGCCGGCTCCGGTGCCGGCGGCGTTCATCGAGAGCAGCGTCGTGGCGCCGGTCGACAGGTCGCGGATGTAGATGTCGGAGGTGTTGTTGGTGTCGGTCGGCCCGAGGTCGGACGCCGCGCTCGAGAACGCCACCTTGGTCCCGTCGGGGCTGAAGACGGGACCCCGCGAGGGGCGGTTCCCGCCGTTCGTGCCCACGGCGTTGACGCTGAGCAGGTCGTGTCGCCACGGGGAGGGCGGCGCCTCGCATCCGGCACCCGCTCCCACCACCAGTGCCCCGACCAGCGCCACGGCCCCAGCTCGTCTCGTTCTCATGGTTCCCCCAGGCACGGTCCGTCGCCACGGCCGTCATCGCCGTCGTGGCCCGCACGGGCACGGCTGTCGCCGTCGCGGCCGACGCCACCCCGGTCAGGCGGCGCGGTGGGTTTGGCGGTGCTCTCCGGGGCGGAGACCGAGGACGCGTTTGAAGGCGACGCTGAGGCTGTAGCCGCTGACGTAGCCGACCTGGCGGGCGATGGCGTCGATGGACAGGTCGGTGCGTTCGAGGAGGTCGGCGGCGAGCGACAGGCGCCACGACGTCAGGTAGGTCATCGGCGGCTCGCCCACCAGGTCGGCGAACCGCCGGGCCAGCGTGGCCCGGGACACCCCCACCTCGTCGGCGAGCGCAGCCACGGTCCAGGGCCGCTCGGGGGCGTCGTGGAGCCGACGCAGCGCCTCGCCCACGGTCGGGTCGCCCATGGCCCGGTACCAGGCCGGCGGCTCCGCGTCGGCCCGGTCGAACCACTCCCGCAGGGTCGTGAGCAGCAGCAGGTCCAGCAGGCGGTCGAGGATGGCCTGCTGGCCCGGCTTGGCCCGCACCACTTCGGCGAACGTGACGTCCATGAGGGGGCACGGCTCGCCCCAGTCGCGCACGACGACCAGGCGGGGGAGGGCGCCCAGCAGCCGCTCGGACACCCGCCCGGTCACGTGGTAGCTGCCCGTGAGCACGACGGCGGCGCCGTCGTCGTCCTCCGAGTCGGCCCCATCGGCGGCCGCCCCGCCCGGGGCGGCGCAGGTGCGGACGCCCCGGCGCAGGTCGGCCCGGACGACCATGCCGTCGCCGTCGGTGCAGCCACCGGCCCCCGCGGCGTCGACGGCGTAACGCGGCCGTTCGGGCTGCTCGGCCGAGTCGGCGATCGTGAACGGGGCGGCGCCCACGACGATGGCCACGTCGCCGACGTCGATGCGGGCGGGTGCCCCGGGGGGCCCGCCACGGGCCGGGCCGGGGTGCACCCACCCGGGCCCCTGGACGGGCACCAGGACCGTGAGGGCCGCCCCGTCGGCGAAGCGGACCGACCACGGCGGCCGCATGATCGTCTGGCCGAACAGGGCCCCGTCGGCCCGGACGTCGCCGAGGAGGTGTGCGAGGGCGTCCATGACCGCCAATGTTAGACGGACGAACATCGAAACGAGCCGCTGCGCCATTGTCCCGCTCACGGAGCCGCGATCCCATGGGGCCATGTCAACCTCGTCCTCCTCGACGTCATCGTCCTCCTCGACGTCATCGACCGAGACGGCCACCGCCGTCAGCCGCCAGATCCACCTGGCGGCCCGTCCCGTGGGCGAGCCCACGCCCGCCGACTTCGCCCTGGTGGCGGTGGACGTACCCGAGCCCGGGCCGGGCCAGGTGTTGGTCCGCAACACGTGGATGTCCGTCGACCCCTACATGCGGGGACGGATGGACGACGTGGCGTCGTACATCCCGCCGTTCGAGGTCGGGGCCCCGCTGGAGGGCAGCGCCGTGGGCGAGGTCGTCGCCTCGCACAGCCCGGACGTCCCCGTCGGGGCCACCGTCGCCCACTTCGCCGGCTGGCGGGACCACGCCGTGCTCGACGCGACCGCGGTGGCGGTCGTCGACGTGGGCGTCGCCCCGGCCCGGGCCCACCTCGGCGCCCTCGGGACCACCGGCCTGACCGCCTGGCTGGCCCTCACCGAGGTGGCGCCGGTGCGGACCGGGGACGTGGTGTTCGTGTCCGCCGCCGCCGGGGCGGTGGGCAGCGTGGCCGGGCAGGTGGCCCGGCACCTGGGCGCGGCGCGGGTCGTCGGCTCGGCCGGTGGTCCCCGCAAGGTGGCGGCGCTCACCGAGCGGTTCGGGTTCGACGCCGCCCTCGACCGCACGCAGGGCGAGCTGGGCAAGCAGCTGGCGGCGGCCGCCCCGGACGGCATCGACGTCTACCTCGACTCGGTCGGCGGCGACCACCTGGAGGCCGCCATCGACGCCCTTCGCGTCGGCGGCCGCGTGGCGCTCGTGGGGGCGATCGGGGAGTACAACGCGACGAGCCCGGTCCCCGGTCCGACCAACCTCTACCAGCTGGCCAAGAAGGAGGCGACGATCCGGGGGATGCTGGTCACCTCCTCGCTGGACCGGGTGCCGGAGTGGGCCGGGCGGGCGGCCGGGTGGCTGGCCGACGGCACGCTGCACACGGAGGAGACGGTGGTCGAGGGCCTCGACCGGGCTCCGCAGGCGCTCATCGACGTCCTGCGCGGCGCCAACCTGGGCAAGATGCTCGTCCGTCTCGCCTGAGCCCGAGGCGGTTCACTCGGTCTCACAGGGTCAGGAGGATCGTGAGCAGGCCGGCCAGTGCGACTGCCTGAAGGATGGCGCGGAGCCAGATGACGCTGTCCCAGCGTTGCTGCAGGGCTCGGGTGTCCGGTGGAGTGGTGTGGCTGGCCGCGGCCTCGCGGAGTCGTTTGTTGATCGGCGCGCTGATTCGGGTGTAGATCGCCAGCCAGGCCAGCAGCGCCGCCAATGCGATCGCGCCACCGATGTATGCCGACGAGGTGTCGCTGGTTGCCGTGGCCAGCGCCGTGGCGATCAGTGAGATCACCCCGGGTACGGGCAGACGCCGGTCTCCGTACTCGTGTACCCGGCCGAGCAGGTCGGCCACTGAGCTGTCGGCGGCGCCAGCAGCAGCCGGGCGCAGGACCAGCGCACAGAACAGGTCGGTGCCGTAGATGAGCGCCGTGGTCGCGACGGCGACGAGCGCCGCAATCGTAGCGAGGGTGTTCACCGTTGCTTCCCTGTGCCAGATCGAGCGGTCCGCCCTGTCGATCGATCCGGCGCGAGGGCGCGGACGAGACAGTCGGTGAACGCGTCGTCGAGGAGTGCGTGCAGCGCGGCCGCGTCGACATCGACGCGGCCCACGACCTGCAAGGCGATCAGCCCGTGCGCGGTGGCCCACAGTTGAAGGACGTGTTGCTCGGGCCGGGCGTCGCCGGCGGCGGCCAGCAGCCCGGTCAAGACGTCGCCGACGGCCTGCCCTTCGGTCCAGGTGTCGGTGGCCGGAACGCGCACGCCGCCCAGGCTGTACATGAGCTGATACAGGTCCGGGTCGGCCAGCGCGAAGTCCAGGTAGGCGTGCCCGGCGCGCCGCACCGCGGCGACCTCATCGTCGGGTGCTGTCCGGCCGGCTGCTTGGCGGGAGGGTGGCTGCGCTGGTCGTGCCGCGGCGGCCACCGTGTCGCGCAGCCGGGTGAACCCGTCGCGAACCAGCGCGAGGAGGATGTCGTCACGACCTCCGAAGTAGCGGTACGCGAAGTTCGCGGAGTACTCGATCTCCTGGCCGAGCCGGCGCATGGTCACCGCGTCCCACCCCTCCCGCCGGGCGAGCTCGCGCGCCGCGGACAGGATCGACTCGCGGGCCGCAGCGCGCTCCCGGTCGCGGCGCCGCTGGGCCGCCGTCCGCGGGGGATCGCTTGGAGCATCGACCTTCACTGGGTGTCGGCCCCGCCGGTGAGCTGGGCGAAGAACGCCTGCCCGTCGAGTTGGTCCCAGTGCTCCACAGCCATCCCGTCGACCACGCGCCAGATGTCGATCGAGTGCATCACCACCGGCTGACCGGTCGGTGGCAGTCCCATGAACGGGCCCTGGAACGTGGCGCTGTAGGTGAACCGGGCGGCGACGCGATCGCCGTCGATGAGCACGTCGTCCAGGCTCACCTCGGTGTCCGGGAACGCGGTGAACCACTGCCGCCAGAAGGCCCGGTTCGCGTCCCGTCCGTCCTCGACGTAGGCGTTGTGGTTGACGTAGTTCTCAGCGATGAAGCCATCGACGGCGTCGGGGTCGTGGCTGTTCATCAGCTCGGCGAACGCGTGCGCAACGGTGTTGTGCGCTACCGGTTGGATCGTGGTGTCCATGATTCGGTCTCCCTGTTGGTTACAATGTCACCATTGTGTACGCTGTAACCGACACTGTCAAGCGGACTCGAGCGCTACCTCCGCGACCGGCGCGACCGGGCCGCCGGGCGGCGGGCCAAGGTGCGGAGGTCGCGCTCCAGCGGGGCGAAGGCGGCGTCGAGGTCGTCGTAGGCCGCGCGCCACGTCGTCGCGTCGAGGACAAGGGCGGCCGGGCCCTGGTCGAGGCGATGGACCAGGTCGCGACGGACGCGCACCGGGGGGTGGGCCTGGTCGGTGCGCACCTCCTGGGTGGCGACCTGGACGGCGATGCCCTCGCGCTGGTGGTCGGGCAGCGCCGCGAGGTGCTCCGTCACCGTGTGGCGCAGGTCGACGCCGTCGGTGCGCAGCAGGGCGGTGCGGGCCGACAGGACGACCCGGTGCTGCAGCGGCACCGCGTCCAGCATCCGTAGCACCGCGTTCGATCCCGCCACGCGTACGGCCGCGGCGTCGGCCAGCAGCTCAGCCCGCTGGTGGGGGACGAACGTCGCCTTCTCCAGCAGGCGCGCCATGCGCCGGATCACGCCGCCGAACCCGGCGTTGACCACGTTGCTGGCGAATCGGGTGACGGTCGGCCCGTGGAGGCCGACGTTCGTGATGGTCCGGGCGGCCAACGGTTCGAGGAACACCTGCTCGTCGGCAGGCCGGCCGATCGTGTTGCCGTCCACGCCCACCCCGACCTGGGTCGACCACTGCGCGAGCCACCGCCCCGCCAAGCTGACCGCGCCGACCCGCCGCGGGTCGCGGAACGCCTCGTGGCTCAGCTCGTGGGCCAGGGCGGCCCGGCGGGCGTCGTCGTCGAGGAGCCCCCACAGGGGCATGCCCACGAGCAGCACCCCGCGGCGGCCGAACGAGTCGCGCACCAGCGACACGTCGGGCTCGGTGGTCACGAACACCGCGTCGGGAGGCCGGGCACCGACCTGGGCCGCCAGCCCGGCGAGGGCGGCATCCAGCGCCGGCGATCGGACGGCGGCCCGGGCGTCGTCGAGGTCGACGGCGGGCTCGATGCGCAGCGGCCGCGGGCGGAGCATCACCGCCCCCGCCAGGAGGGCCCAGCCGAGCAGCCACCAGATCGGGTGCGCCCACACGAGGGTCGCCACGCCGAGCAGGACCACCGACAGCCAGGCGCCGGGAACCGCCACCGCCAGCGCGACCGCGGCGGCGTCATGCCAGTCGCGGCGGGGCAGCCTGCCGGCCACCAGCCGGTCGGCCAGGCGCAGCGTCGTCTGCTCGGCTGCCGAGGGCCCGGGCATCACCTGAGACGGTAGTGCCGTGGCGGGAACAACCTCACGGACGTGCGCGTCGAACTCGTCAAGGCTCTCTACGCGGTCGCCACGACACCTCCGGAGCTGTAGCCGAAGTCTTCCTGAGGCCACAGCAAGCCCGCCGGAGGGGCGTCGAACTCGGCGCTGGCCGAACCAGCGCACTTCAGATTCGGACCTCACGGCCGCTCAGTGGCCGCCGGGGCGGGAGGGACGCGACAGCTCAGCCTGCCCGGCGCTGCGTGCCCGGCGGAGATGATCAGGTACCAGGCCGGACGGCGGCGTCCAGATCTGCCCGCAGCTCGTCGGCGGTGCGGCGGCGGCCGTAGCCGGGCGCCCCGGCCTGGATGCGCCAGCTCTCGGCCAGCGGGCCGCCGTCGACCGCGTCGAAGCCGAATTGGTCGATCAAGCCGGCGACGGTGGCCCGGGCTTGGCCGTCGTCGCCGAACAGGGCGAGCCCGCGGCGGCCCGGCGTACCGGGCGGCTGGCCGTCCGCCGTCAGATCGGCGGCGTACTGGGCGTTGAAGGCCTTCACCACATGCGACTGAGGCAGGTGGTCTTGCAGGAGCTGCGACACCGTGGTGCGGTCCTCGTCCAGCGCGGCGATGTGTCCGTCGCGCCGGGAGTAGTAGTTGTTCGTGTCGATCACGACCTTGCCAGCGAGCGGAGCCACGGGCACCGCTGCGACGTTCTTGAGCGGAATGCTCACGACCACGACGTCCCCGGCCGCCGCCGCGTCGGCGGCGGGCGCCGCCGAAGCGTGGTCGCCCAGCTCGCTCACCAGGTCCGCGAGCGTCTCCGGTCCGCGCGAGTTGCTCACGACGACGTCGTAGCCCGCGGCGACGGCCAGCCGTGCCAGCTGGCTGCCGATGTTGCCGGAACCGATGAACCCGATGGTGGTCACGACCGACCCTTGCGGCCCATGGCCGCCATTGGTAGCACCGCTGGGCCCAGGCGGCGAGGCCCGCTTCGGCAGGGCTGACCAGACGACGCGCACGGTGAAGCCGCAACTGTCTGCCGCGTCGGCCGGCGACGCCCTCAACAGGTCGCGTACCGGTACGTGTCCGATCCCGGAGCGCTGACCTCACGGTCGCGCCGCACGATCGCCAGCTCCGGCCAGTCGGCGCAGCCCGTGTCGAGGTCACGGTCGCGGTACTCGACGACGAACACCCTCGAGTCGTAGGCCGTGGCGAACGCGTCGCACTCCGACCAACGGTTGCACTCCTCGACGACGGCGAAGTCGAAGCCGATGTCCCGTCCTTGGGGTGCCAGCTCCGTGTCGTTCTTCTGGGCGATGGCGAGACCCGCGCCGTGCGCCCGCTCGGCGAGCAGAGTCGCGAAGGCCGCGGCGTCGTCGCGAGTGAGCAGGCCGTCCGAGCGCGCGTAGCTGTCGAGGTTGTCAGGCTCGACAGCGTCGAAGCCGTCGGCCGCGCAGCGGTCGATCCAGGCGCCGACGACATCGGCTGCGGCGGCGCGGCGGTCGGGCGTCGAGATGTCGAGCAGGACCTCGTCCCACTCCTGGTCGACGACGTGCTCGCCGTCGCTGTCGCGTAGCAACAGGTCGGGGTGGTCCACCTCCCACCACGACAGATCGCCGGGCTGGGCCTGGAACGCGTTGACGTAGCAGATGCTGTAGAGCCCGTCCGCCGGCTCGGAGCCGCGGTCGCGGGACACCACGCGGGTCGCCGGGTGCGGCGGGTACGAGCCGCCGATCTGATAGTCGAACGACGCGCCGGCGACCGGGAGCGTCACGCCCGGTTCGTCCGTGCCCGCGTCGGAACCGCACGCGACGGCGACGGCGAGACCGATCAGCGCGGCCGACCGGGCGGCGCCGGCAGCGCCCCGCCTCGACGCAGGCCCCCGAGCACCCGAGGGCGGTCGACGGTCGTGCACCGGCATCGTGTCCATGATGCTCGTCCAGCATCGGCTGTCGTGCTGGATCGACGTCAGAGCGCCCCTGCTCTGCTCCTGGGCGGGGTCGCCTGGGTGCGGGCGCCCGAGGGCTGTCCATCGCCGTGTCGCCGATGTCACGCCCGATCTGTGTCGGGCGACGATGCCGGCAGCCCTCGATGGGCGCACGCTGGAACCAAAGCGGAGGTGCGCACGACCGCCACGGGGCGAGTTGTCCCGGACGCTCGTGCGCCGATCGGGTCCGGAAGGGATGGGAGCATGTCGGCCGTCCAGTGGCTCGCCTGTCGGGCGCTCGCTGTGGCACTGCTCACGGCCGCCCTCCTCGCCGCGCCCGTCGCGGCCCAGACGTCCGACGACACCGGCACGTCCGACGACACCGGCACGTCCGACGGCACCCGCACGTCCGACGGCACCGGCGCCGGCCTGGTCATCGACGAACGGGTGACCGGCGCCCCGACCGACGGCGCCACCCGCACCGCCCCGCCCCCGGGCGAGGTCCTCCAGTCGCCCACGTTGACGCTCGACCCCGTCAGTGGACCGCCCGGGTCCCCGGTGACGGTGGACGGGGAGGGCTTCGGCGCCTGCGGGCCCGTGTTCGACGACGTCGGTCCGGGCGTCGCGACCGATTGCGTGGGGCGGCGAGATCGTCACGACGGTGGAGATCCTCGACGGAACCGTGTCTGCCGTCGTCCAGGTCCCCGAGCCCGCCGAGCCCGGGAGCATCTCGGTGACCGCCACGTGCGGCGCCGATGGCGCCATCGCCGCATCGGCAGACTTCGTGGTGACGGCCACCGATGAGCCCACGGATCCGTCCGAGGCCGGTGCCGGGCAGCCGTCCGACCCTGCGGCGCAGGACCCAGAGCCCATCCCGGGCGACGAGCCTGTCGCCGACCCCACCCCGGACGCCGGCGGGCCCGACACGCAGGCGTCCGACGCCGGCACCCCGATGGTGGACGGCGAAGACATCGCCAGCACCACGGAGAACGGGAAGATGGTCGGCCCACTGGCCGCCGTCGCCCTCGTCGTGGCCGCGGTCGCGGCGTTGTGTTCCCTGGCCGTCCGCGCCCGGCTGCGCACGGCGTGGGCACGCGCCCACGTGGCGGCCGTCGCCGGCGCGGTGACGCGGAACGCGCTCGCCATCAGCCAGCCAGGCCCACCTGCACCCCCGGCACGGGTCGTCCGGATCGAGCCCCGGGCCGGGATCGTCACGCACGTCCTCGAGGAGGTCGACCGATGAGCACTCAGACCACGCCGGGGCCGCTGACGGCCCGCACGTTCCTGCTCGGCCGCGCCACCGAGGACAGCGCCGAGGTGCTCGCCGGCGCGATGCGCGAGCACGAGGTCGGGCGCGCGGCGCTCGGTGGCCGCCGCCTCTCGAGATCGGCGGTCCGCGCCGTCGACGCCGAGATCGCCGCCGTCGCCGCGCGCCTTCTCGACCTGCCGCTGGGCGACGCGCTCGTGTCGGCCTGGCGGACGTACGACGCCCTGGTCACCGCGGCGGAGCGAACCGTCGCCGTGCCGGGGAGCGAGGAGGTCGTCGTGCTGGCGACCCACAGGGTCGCGTGGTCGTACGACCCGCACCTCGACCTGCTCGTGGACGGCGTGCGGGTGACCACCCTGGACTTCGAGCTCGGGGTCACGTTCGACCTCGACGGGGTCGTGGCGGTGGTGCGCCATGGCGAGCTCGCGGCGCTGCGCGCCGGCGAGTGCACGATCACCGCCGCGCTGACCCTGCAGGGGACGACCCTGGCTCAGCGGCGGGGCCGCACGCACGCCGCAGTCGTCCTGCCGTTGGAGCCACCCGTCGGCCTGCTCGGCGACTCCCTGCCGCCGAGGGGTTCGACGAGTGCGGGCGTGGCCGCCTGATCCGAGGATCAGGGGCGCGACAACGTCACCACGGGCGTTCGAGTTCGGAGACGGACTGGGCCGGCGGCCCGCGTCGGAAGATGTGTGGACGGGGTGGGCCGCACCTGGGCTCATCGGCTCGGGATGACGTCGTGGAGCCACGACGGCCCGCGACGGCGCACGGACTCGATCGCCCG
>CAWJFG010000032.1:0-117422 GCA_963842015.1 uncultured Acidimicrobiales bacterium
CGGCGGACGGCCGGCGGCAGACGCGCCGATCTGCACGCTGATGTGCGGCCTGTAGGACGACGTTCTGTGCCCGGTTCGGTGTGCGTTTGTGCCCGGCGCGTTCGGATGTCTGGCGGCGGGGAGCGGGTGCAGGCTGCGACAATGTGGCGGTGACGACCAGCACCGACGGCTGGTACCCGCGCTCGTTCGTGTTGACGGACATCGTGGACTCGGTGTCGCTGTGGGAACGCGACGCCGAGCTGATGTCGAGGGCCGTGCACCGCCACGACACGATGATCAGTCGAGAGGTCGAGGCTGCCGGCGGCACGTTGGTGCGAAGCAAGGGAGAGGGAGATTCGACCTTCTCGGTGTTCGCACATCCCGCGGAAGCGGTAGCGGCGGCGGTCGCCATCCAGGGAGCGGTCGAGACCGAGAGTTGGCCGACCGCCGTGCCGTTGCGGGTGCGTGCAGCGGTGCACACAGGCGACGCCGAGCCTCGTGACGGCGACTGGTACGGCCCGGCGGTGAACCGAGCGGCCCGCCTCCGTGCCCGGGCGGACGGCGGTCAAACGTTGCTGTCGGGCGTGACCGCGGGCCTGGTGGCCGAACAACTCCCCGAGGACGTGCGGTTGCTGTACCGGGGTCGGCGAGTCCTGCGGGGCATCGAGCGCCCCGAGGAGGTGTGGGAGCTCGTCACGGCTGACGACCCGAGGATGGCTGTTCCGAGGCCGGCGAAGGCCAGGGGTCTACCGCTCGCCCGTACCGGTTTCGTGGGGCGGGCGGTGGAGCTTGGTCTGCTCGATGAGCTGCTGGGGGCGGCGCGGGCGGGCGAGCCGGCCACGGTGCTCATCTGTGGCGAGGCCGGCGCCGGAAAGACCCGTCTCGTCACCGAGATGGCCGCCACGGCTCGCGATGAGGGGATCCGCACGGTCGCGGGGAACTGCACGGTCGTCGGCCACACGGCATTGGCGTTCGCTCCGTTCGCCGAGGTGCTCCGCACAGTTGTTCAGGAGCTCGCCACAGCGGACGGGTCCGGCGCCGGTCGGGTCGGGCCGCGGCTGGCCCGTCTCGTGGCCGGACCCGGCAGCGGAGCGGCGACAGGGCACCCGCGGGTTCCCGATCCGATCGGGGCATCTGCCCAGCTCGGGTTGTTCGAGGACGTGCTCGACACATTGGAGTACGCCGCGAGGCCCAACGGGCTGCTGGTGGTGATCGAGGATCTGCACTGGGCCGATCCGTCGAGCCGCGGCCTCTTCGAATTCCTGGCCCGCAATTTGCGTGGCGCCGCGGTTGCGCTGGTGGGGACGGTGCGGACCGACGAGCCCGACAATGCCGGGTTCCTGGCGTGGCTGGCCGAGCTCCAGCGGGCACCGCGGGCGGTCCGGGTCGATCTCGAGCTCTTTGGGCGGGAGGACCTGGCCGAACTGCTGGCCGGGTTGCTCGGCCAGCCGCCGTCGGCCGAGCTGGTGGGCCGGGTGTACGAGCGGTCGGGCGGCAACGCCTTCATGGCCGAGGAGCTGGTCGCCGCCGGGGAGCGGGGTGAGCTCGTGCCGGCCACCGTGCGGAGCCTGGTGGTGGCTCGCATGGCGGGGATGACGGCGCCGGCCCGAAGCTTGGTTCGGTTGGCGGCTGTGGCCGGGGTCCGGATGGGGCACGGGCTGCTGGCCGCTGCCGGCGACCTGGCTGACGACGTGCTGCTCGCCGCGGCGCGGGAGCTGGCCGAGAACCACCTGCTCGTGGCCGACCGATCGGGTGACGGGTACACGTTCCGGCACGCTCTCACCCGGGAGGCCGTCTACGACGACCTGTTGCCGGGTGATCGACAGGGCCTCCACCGGGCGGTCGCCAAGGCGCTCACAGACGAGCCGACGTTGGGACAACCTGATGGGTGGGCGGTCACCGAAGCCGTGGCCGAGCACTGGTACGCGGCAGGCGAGCTCGAGCGAGCCTTGGTTGCTTCGGTCGCCGCTGCCAACGCCGCGGTCGAGGTGCTCGCCCTGCCCGGCGCGCTCGGCCACTACGAGCGGGCACTGGCCCTGTGGGACCGGGTCACCGACCCGGCGACGGTGGCCGGCGTGGGAAGACCCGTTCTGCTCGAACGTGCAGCCGACGCCGCCAGCGGTGCCGGCGAGCACGACCTGGCCATCCGTCATGTCGATGCCGCCATCGGCGACCTGGAGCACACACCTGGCGCGTCGGTGCAGGTTGGGCTGCTGTATGGGCGTCGGGCCTGGTACGTCGCGTGGGCGGCCCGCTGGGGCGAGTCCCTGGGGAGTGCCCGGCGGGCCGTGGCGCTGGTCCCGCCTGAGCCACCGACTCCGGCACGCGCCCGCGTGCTGGCCGCGCTCGCCCTGGCTCTGATCCTCGAGGAGCGCTATGACGAGGCATCCCGGACCGGGGTCGCCCAACTCGAAGCCGCGCGCAGGTCCGGTGCACGCAAGCAGGAGGGCCAAGCCCACGTGACACTTGGTGTCTGCCTCCTGATGACGGGCACCGACCCAGAGGCGGCCATCGATGAGTACGAGCGGGCGCTCGCCATCGGCCGCGAGATCGGGGACGCCGGGGCGGTCGCCCTCTGGTCCGCCAACCTGGTCGACGCCCTCATCAGGCTCGGTCGACTCGACGAGGCGGCGGCGACCGCCCTGGAGGCCGCCCACACGGGAGTGCAGGCGGGCGCCCTCCGGAACGAGGTCGGATTGCTCCTGTTCAACGGGGCCGAAGCCCTGTTTCTCGGCGGGCAGTGGGACGAGTGCGAGCATGCCCTCGAGGGGATGCCCGCCCAGCGTGCGGGGGGAGTCGTGGAGCTGAACGGGGTCGCACTGGCGGCGCTGCTCCACGCGTCGCGGGGAAGGAACGACGCCGCGGCGGCCGCCATCGCCACCGCCACCGACCTCGGCGTCGATGAACCGGCAGCGGAGGGCGTGCTGCGCGCCGCTGAGGCGCAGGTGGCCCTGGGGGCGGGCGACCTGGAGGTCGCTCACCGAGCTGCGCTCGACGGGCTCGACACGGTGGCCGCCTCGGAGTCAGAACCGGAGGTCGTCTCTGTCGTTGCGCTCACGTTGGTCGGGCTGCGGATCGCGGCCGACCGGGCACAGGCCGGCCGCGCTCGACACGACGCGAGAGAGGAACAGGCGGCGGTCGAGTCGGCCCGAACCATCGCCGAGCGGACACTCGCCGAGAGGGCCCGGGCCGCCGCCGCCGCGCAGCGGCCGGAGGCAACGCGGGCGCATCGGGTGCTCTGCGACGCAGAGATCGGCCGCGCGGAGGGACGGTCGGACCCCGACCTGTGGCACAGAGCCGCAGAAGCCGGCGCCGCAGAGGGGGATCCGTATCGGACGGGATACGCCCGGTTCCGCGAGGCCGAGGCGGTGCTGTACTCGCGCGGCGAGCGCGCCCGCACCGTCGACTCGCTGAACGCCGCGCATGCGATCGCTGCGGAGCTCCGGGCCGAGCCGCTCCGCGGTGAGATCGAGGCTCTCGCCCGCCGCGCCCGAATCGAGCTGAGCGACCAGCCGCTGCCGGCGCAATGACCGCCTGCCAATGCGGTCATGTCCATCCCCGTGTACGGAGGTACCGGGCATGTCGGAACGTCGGTGCGCCTGGGGCGAGATCGGCATTCGCTCCGACGCCGTCGACGCTCTCGAGTTGATCACGATCTCGATAGAGGTACGTGCCTGCAGACCCCATGAGCCCGGTGACGAACACGAACACGTCGTCGTCGGGCGGAGCCCAGTCGAAGGCGCCGCGCTCGTCCTCGGTGCAGCCGTCGAGAGACATGTTCGACGCGTAGATCAGCTTCCCGACGACACGCTCCTGCATCACCGTCGACGAGCTCGACGCCCTCGTGCAACCCTAGGGCGGGAGGGAGCCGCTCGATGATCGTCCCAGCAGTGGCGGTCGGCCGCGCTGCCGGCCTCTCATCAGACGTTCGGGTCGGGCATGAGCTCCCGTACCTCTTGTGCACAGGCTGCCGGCAAGAATTCTCACCGGACCACGGTGGCGCTAGACGCCGCCACGACGATCACGTCACGACCTGTCGATCGGCGTCTCACGTCGCGGCCCCTCAGCTGAGGGCGCGGCGAAGGCTGGACGGTGTGTGCCCTGTCTCGTTGCGGATCACGCGGCAGAGGTGGCTCTGGTCGGCGAAGCCGAGGTCGGCGGCGAGCCGCGCCAACTGGTCCTCGCCGCCGGCCAGGCGATCCAGCGCGGCCCGGGCCCGGAGGCGCATGCGGTGTCTGGCGATCGTGTGGCCGGTGGCGGCGCGAAAGAGCCGGCTGAGGTGTGTCGCGGACACGTTCAGCGTGGCCGCCAGGTCAACCAGCGAGCGGTCCGGATCGGCCGCCAGCGCTTGTCGGGCGTCGTCGACCAGGCCGCGACGGGCACGGGCCGTTGCAGGTCGACCGGACTCCACCCGTGCGGGGTCGACCTGCGCGAGAGCTGCTGCGACCAGTGACAGTGCCCGCTCGTGCAACGCGTCCGCCGGCTCGCCCCGGTGTGCCGCCGCCAGGAGAAGGCGGTGCTCGAGGTCGACCCACGGCGCGCTGGGCAAGGGATCCGACGACAGGACCGGGTCGCCGCCCCACATCGAGGCCAGCAGGGCCGGGTCGAGCCACACCGAGGTGCAGTCGTCGCCGCCGGCGTGAGGATGGTCGTAGCGCTGCTCCTGCCCGGGGTTCATGCCGTAGGCCTGGGTCGGGTCGAGGAGGGTGCTCGTCGCATCGGCGGTGCGGACGAAGCAGCCGTTGCGCACGAACACGATCGCATGGTGACCGGCCTCGTGCGCGTGGCCACGGCCGGTCGGGAGGCGGCAGGTGACATCGGTGAGCGTCACACCACCGTGGTCGAGTAGCCGATGGGTGCTCAGCATCGGGTCGGCTCCGGCGACGCCGCGCAGCAATGTCCAAGCGCTTGACGTGGAGGGTCGGCACAGTGGCCGGCCATGACTGCGAACCGCACCATCACTGTCTACGGCGCCTCCGGCCATACCGGACAGTTCGTCGTGGCCGAACTGCGTCGACGCGGCTGGGTGCCCGTCCTGTCGGGCCGAGACCCCGACAAGCTGCGGGCCGCCGCCGACGGCGGACTCGGCGAGCTGGAGATCCGCCCCGCGGCGGTCGACTCGCCGACCGCGATCGATCATGCGCTGGACGGTTCGACGGCGGTGATCAACTGCGCCGGGCCGTTCCGTTGGACCGCGGCGCCGGTGATCGAGGCGGCGCTCCGCGCCGGCATCCCCTACCTGGACGTGGCGGCCGAGATCGAGGCCGTCGCCGACACCTTCGCCCACTACGACGAGCGAGCTCGCGACGCCGGCGTCGTGGTCGTGCCGGCCATGGCCTTCTACGGCGGACTGGGCGACCTGCTGGCCACCGCCGCGACACCGGGGTGGACGTCGGCCGACGAGGTCACCATCGCCTACGGGTTGAACAGCTGGCGGCCGACGCAGGGCACGCTTGCCTCCGGCAAGGTCTCGAGGCAACGCCGCGAGGGACGCCGCATCGCCTATCGCAACGGACACCTCGAGCTCCGCACCGACGCCGCACCGATCGACGAGTGGCGGTTCCCGGCGCCGCTCGGTACGCAGAAGGTTCAGACCGACTTCACCATGGCCGATTGCGTCACCATCCCGCGCCACCTCGCCACGCCCGCCATGAGGAGCTACATGACCACCTCCGCAGCAGACGACGTCAGCGACCCGGACCCGTCACCCCCGGTCGCCGTCGACGAGAGCGGGCGGTCCTCGCAGACGTTCGTGGTCGACGTCGTGGTCCGATCCGGAACGACCGAACGCCGAGCCGTCGCCGGCGGTCGCGACATCTACGCCTTCAGCGCCCCGCTCGTGGTGGAGGCGGCCGAGCGCGTCCTCGGTGGGCTGGTCGAACGCACCGGCGCCCTCACCGCCGGCCAAGCCTTCGACGCCAGGGACTTCCTCGATTCACTCCCCTTGGACCACGTTTCCCTGCCGTAGGAGCACTCGACCGCCAACGGAAGCGATCGCCGAAGCCCGCGAGGCATAGCGTCGTGGCCTCGGCGCGCGGCCCGGGACAGGATGACGGCGAGATCGGTGCACATGGAACTCCTGCTTCTGTCGAACTCCACCGACTTCGGGCGAGCGATGTTCTCCCACGCGGCCGAGGCGTTCGTCGACGTCGCCGCCGGCGAGCGGGTGACCTTCGTGCCTTACGCCCTGGCGGACTGGGACGGCTACGCCGACCGGGCGATCGCCGCCCTGGGCGCCTTCGGCCTCGAGGCCACGTCGGCGCACCGGTCCGACGACGCCCGCCGTGCCATCCTCGACGCCGACGTCGTGATGATGGGCGGGGGCAACACGTTTCGGTTGCTCGACTCGTTGCACCACCTGGACGTGATCGAGGGGCTGGGCGAGCGGGTGCGCCGCGGCGAGACGCGCTACATGGGCGCGTCCGCCGGCACCAACGTGGCCTGTCCCACCATCCGCACAACGAACGACATGCCGATCTGTCTGCCACCGGGGTTCGACGCCCTGGGGCTGATCCCGTTCCAGATCAACCTGCACTACATCGACGCCGATCCGCTCTCCACCTACATGGGCGAGACCCGCGAGAACCGCATCGAAGAGTTCCTCGAGGAGAACGACTGCCCCGTGCTCGCCCTGTACGAAGGATCGTGGCTACGGGTCAGCGGTGATCGGGCGACCGTCACCGGGGCCGCTCGGCTGTTCCAGCGGGACGGGGTCGAGCCGTTCGCCGACGGCGGCGACGTCTCGGAGCTGCTGCGTGTGCGGCCCGTGTTCGACGGCGGCGCACGACCCCGCAGGGGACCCGACCCGGGCCACGGTAGGGTGCGGGTCTAACCCGTCTTGGTGGGGACCTCTCGTTGACATCCGGCGCCATCCGGTCGGCCTTCTCCCGTCGCCTCCTCTGAGCTCACCTCGAGGAGCGACATGTCCCAGTCCCCAGTGCCCGCGTCGTCGAACGCGCCCGTCATCGACCGTGACCGTCCCACCGCGGTCGTCTACTGCGAAGCCAACTTCGGCGATACCGACGGCAAGACGGCCAACGGGCTCGTCCGCCACTCGGAGACCTACGAGATCGTCGCGGTGATCGACAGCCAGCAGGCGGGCACCGACGCGGGGGTGGTGCTCGGCGAGAAGCCGAAGGACATACCGGTGTGTCGGGACCTTGCGGACGCGGTCGCCCACGCCGGCGGCGCGGCCGACGCCTTCATCTTCGGGATGGCGCCGACGAGCGGCATGCTCTCCTCACACGAGCGAGCCGTCGTCCTCGACGCCATCGCCGCTGGGATGGACATCGTCAACGGGCTGCACGAGTTCTTGAACGACGACGCCGAGTTCGCCGAGGCCAGCCGGGCGCACGATGTGCAGATCCTCGACGTGCGCCGGCCACGCGCCAAGAAGGACCTGCGAATGTTCACCGGCCGGATCGCGGAGGTCTCCTGCCCGCGCATCGCCGTGCTGGGCACCGACGGAGCCATCGGCAAGCGGACCACCGCCACGGTGCTGACCCGTGCGCTGCGCGAGCGAGGCCTCGATGCGGTCATGGTCAGCACCGGCCAGACCGGCCTGATCCAGGGCGCCCGCTACGGCATCGCGCTCGACGCCATCCCGTCGCAGTTCTGCTCGGGCGAGATGGAGGCCACGGTCCTCGACGCGTTCGAGACCGAGCACCCGGACGTGATCGTCATCGAGGGCCAGGGCGCCCTCAGTCACCCCGCGTATCTGACCTCGACGTTCATCCTGCGGGGCAGCCGGCCCGATGCCGTCGTCCTCCAGCACGCGCCGGGCCGGACCCGCGTCGGAGACTTCGGGACGGTCGTGAGGCCGACGCCCGCCACCGAGATCAACCTGATCGAGACGTTCGCCCCCACCAAGGTCATCGGCCTCACGATCAATCATGAGAACCTGACCGATGCCGAGGTCTCGACGGCCATCACGCGGTACGAGGACGAGCTCGGCATCCCGGCCACCGACGCGCTCACCCGACCGGAGGGACGCCTCGTGGACATGGTCCTCGCCGCGTTCCCGGAGCTCGAGGAGAAGCTGAACGCCAGCGCGCGGTGACCGCCCCGCGCCCGGACATCGAGCTCGGCAAGTTCCACCACAACGCCCGGGATGAGCCTCGGTGCCATGCGAGCCGGCGGGCCTGGACGCGCAACGAGCCGCCGACAGTGTCGACGGCTCGTATGCAGGACGGTTGGTCCTGGTCAGACGACGCGGACGTTCTGCGCCTCTTCGCCCTTCCGGCCGGGAGCGACGTCGAACTCGACACGCTGCCCCTCGTCGAGGGACTTGTAGCCCTCGCCCTGGATGTTGGAGAAATGGACGAAGACGTCGTCGCCCTGCTCGCGTGAGATGAAGCCGAAGCCCTTCTCAGCGTTGAAGAACTTCACGGTTCCTGTGGTCACTTTGATCTGCTTCTCTTTTGTACGGACCGATCAGTCGATCGGTTGGTACAACTCTATTGGTCATGGGCGCATCGCCCACCATCGTCCCGCCGGGGCCACCGTCGCGAGGATCGGAGTCCGGTCGACCGAGGCCAGGGGACGTGGGCCCGATCCTCACTCCACGGTGACCCCGATCTCCGTGAAGATGCGGTTGCCGCTCACGTCGGACGCGTGCACCTCGATCTGGTACTCCCTACCGGGATCCAGGAACTGCGGAGGGACCGTCAGACTCGTTTCGTCGGGCGACAGCGTCACGTCCAGGATCCGCAACTCGTCATCCCGCGTCACGATGACCTCGTAGTCGACCGCACCAGCGACCGGCGCCCATCGGATGACCGCGTCGTCCTCCGGCAGCGTCCCCCCGTCCTCCGGCTGGATGAACACCGGGGCATCGAGGACGGCGTGGGAGAACGGGACTCGGGACTCCAGCCGAGTGCCGTCGATGGTCGTGCCCTCGAACCGGTAGTCGCCCTCGGGGAACAGCTGCTTGAACTCGTCGAAGGGCAGTTCCGTGAACGGCGGCTCGCTGCTCTCGGAGAACAGCTCGCTCAGGCCGAAGTCGCGCAGGACCCCCTTCGTCTCGATGTCCAGGATCCGGCTGCCATCGGGCGTGAAGATCTTGAACTCCCTCCACTCCTCGGCATCGGCGAACACCTGGACACCGGCATCGCCATCGGTGGCGTTTAACTCGATCTCGAGCCGCGCATCATCGAACGGCTCAGGAGGTTCCTTCGCCGTCCGCGACGTGTTCGCGGCGATCAACGGTGCCGCGATCAGAGGCGTGGCACAGAGCACCACCGGACCGGCCAAACGGTAGAACCGCATCGGCCCTCCTCCTCTCCGGCCGCGCTGCCCGGCGGCTGCGGCCCAGGAGGCTTCTAACAGTCCGCCGCTGACGCCAGCCTGAAACCGCGCGAGCAGCTCGAGTTCCTCGCGCCCGGCCGGCCGGGACCCTGGCGCGTGGATGACGACGGCCGGGCAGACCCTGGCTGGCCGCCGGACCGCCGATTGGCGCGGTACCTTCGCACGCGTGCGTTGGGCCATCGCCATCCCGCAGTACGTCCGCGACGGCACCTTCGACCCGGGCGGACTGCGTGGCTACCTGGCCCGGGCGGAGGAGCTCGGCTTCGCGAGCGCGTGGACCCAGGAGAACGTGCTTGGCGCGATGCCCGTCATCAGCCCACTCGAGCTGATGTCCTACGCGGCCGCCTGCACCGAGCGTCTGCGGCTTGGCTGTGCGGTGTTCGTGAGCCCGCTCCACACCCCCGTACACCTGGCCAAGAGCCTGGCGTCACTCGACCAGCTCAGCCGGGGCCGGATCGAGGTCGGGCTGGGGGTCGGCGGCGGCTTCCGGGACTTCGCCGCCTTCGGGCTCGACAACGCCCACCTCGTCACCCGGTTCACCGAGGGCGTGGCGATGATGAAGGCGCTCTGGACGGAGGACGCGGTCACCTTCCCAGGCCGGTTCTGGCAGACGGAGGGCGTCCGAATGGAGCCCAAGCCGTTCCAGAAGCCGCACCCGCCCGTGTGGTTCGGCGGCAGCCACCCCGACGCCGTGCGCCGGACGGTCCGGCTGGCCGATGGTTTCTTCGGCGCCGGCTCGACCTCGACCGCCGACTTCGCCGCCCAGGTGGGCGTGCTGCGCTCCGAGCTCGAGCGGGTCGGCCGCGCCCCGGCGGGCTTCCCGGTGGCGAAGCGGGTCTACCTGGCCGTCGACGACGACGCGGACCGGGCCCGCCAGGGCCTCGCGGCTGAGCTCGACCGGCTGTACGGCCACTACGGGCTGCGGGACATGGAGGAGCGGGTGGCGGTCTACGGCCCGCCCGACACGGTCGCCGCCGGGTTGCGGGCCGTCGCTGCGGCCGGGGCGGAGATGATCCAGCTCAACACCATGTTCGACCACGCCGCCCAGATGGAGCGTCTGGCCGCCGAGGTGCTGCCCCTGGTGTGACGGCCCGCTGGCCGTTGTACGGCCCATCGGTCGGCGACTCCCGCTGCACCAGGACCGCTGACCAAGGGCCGGTGCCGCACGTCCCGCTCGTTCACGACGATGCGAATCGCCACCGTGTCGGGGTGACGGTCGGATCGAGGGGGAACGCGAACGCGGTCGTCGGGATCACCTCGTAGACGCCGTATGGGGGTGGTCCGGCCGTCGGCGCACCGGCGACGCCATCGAAGAGCCCGTCGTTCACGACCACGTGCCATCCGTACAGAGACGCACAGACGGCTGCCACACGTTCGAGCGTCGCCGTGTCGCGCGCTCTCGATGCCGTTCCCTCCACGACGAAATCGAGTTGCTCGACTTCGACACTCATCACGCAGTGCGGGTCGTGGTCGAGGTTCCTGGCCTTCCGCGTCCTTGCGCCGGCGCTGAAGAACAAGCGTCCGTCATCCCAGACGGCCAACACCGGGACGAGGTGCGGCCGGTGCTTGGAACCGACCGTCGCCAGCCAGTAGGTCGCCGACTCCTTCTGGAGAAGCTGCCATGCGGCGTCCCAAGGCATCGGTGTCGAGCCGCCACGCAGCCAGGCGCCGGCCTCGGCGGCGAACGCCTCCTCCGCGTCGGGCACGAGAGCGTGCGCGTTTGTCGGTTCCAATCGATCCCGAGACCCAATGCCCTGGCTCATGATTGCCTCTCTTCCAGCGCCTGATCGGCCGCTGGTACGTCAAGAGTCCTGTTCACCAGCTCGAAGGGCGATCGCTCACTCGAGACGAACACCTGCCGCAACAAGGGTTCGAACTCCTCGAGCGGTAACGACTCGTACGATGGGTCGAAGCTCTCCGAGTCGTAGAGGTCCGAGAACTCGGCCGCGTCTTCGTAATACGGATGGCCGAGGTAGGCGTCGCGCATGTCGGGGTCGATGCCGATGTGGCGTCCGAAATGGTTGAACTGGAACACCGTGTGGTGCTCGATGATCCACGCGATTCTTTCCGACACGTACGGGCGGAGGATCGAGGCCGCGACCGCGGCATGGTTCCGCGGCCCGACGAGGTCACCGACGTCATGGAGCAACGCGGCCACGACGTACTCGGCGGGACGTCCGTGGCGTAGCGCCCGCGTGCCTGCCTGCAGCGAGTGCTCGAGACCGTTGACCGTGTAGAAGTCCACGTTCTCCAGGAACCGCACGGCACCAAGCAGGCGGTCCGGCAGCTCCTCGAAGAGATTCGTGTCGGGCCTCTCGGCGATGGTCGCCCAGTCATCGGCGGTCGTGTCCTGTATTCGATTGAACGTCAGTTGTCGTGCTGTCACGAATCGCTCCCTCGTATGCGCATCACGTGCTGAGCTGGTGTTCCTTGCTGATTGACGAACGGTCAGGCCACTCCGGCGAGTTTCTTCGCCGTGCCGCGCATCACTCCGCTGCGGGCAGGTCGTCGAGCCGTCGATCGCCCAGGGTGGCCGAGCGGCGCGCCGCCGCAGACGTGCGACTGGACGGAACCGGCTGTCGGCATCGAACCACCGGACCTGGTCGAGGGTCGCGACTCGCAGGTCCTGAATCGCCCGGTCACCCCTGAGACGACACGACATGCACGGGGCGGTTCACACGACGCGCCTCGGCGGCAATACCTGCCCGAGCTGCGTCAGCACGGCGCTCCTGCCGGTGCTGGTTCGAGGTGGGTCAGGTGAGGCATCGGTCGACTCCTGGACGACCCGCCCACGTGGATCTGCGTCTAGACTTGTAGTTTGATCTATTCTTAGATTCACGTCTAGGAGGTGTCAAGTGTCGACGCCTGACCAGGTCGCGAGCCCCATCAGGGCGGGCCTCCGTGAACGCAAGAAGCTGGAGACCAGGGAACGCATCTTCGAGAGCGGCGTCGCCCTGTTCGCCACTCACGGCTACGACTCGACGACGATGGAGCAGATCGGCGAGCGCGCGGATGTGTCACGGGCGACGGTCTTCAACTACTTCGCCCGGAAGGAAGACATCGTCTTCGAGTGGTTCGGACGACTACGAGCCGAGTTCGCGAAGGCCCTCACCGAGGACGACCGGCACACGGTCGAAGCGACGAGCCGGCTCCGCCGCGCGTTTCACGTGCTCGCCGACCTCTACGAGGACGACCCCGCGACCGGACGTGCGATGGTGCGCGCCTGGCAGCGCGCGGGAGGCCCACTGCTCGCCGATGAATCGGACGCACTCGAACTCGTGACCGACAGCGTGCGCGCTGGACAACGAGCTGGCGACATCCCCCGCGGCGTCGATGCCGATCGTGCCGCCGTCATCCTGTTCGACGCGTACCTCGGAGTCCTCTACCGGTGGGTGCTCGACGAGACCGGTCAGCTGGCCCTCGGCGAGCAGCTCACGGCCACGCTCGACCTGCTCCTCCCCGCCATCATCCGCACAGTCCCCGTCGACACCAACGAGCCCAGCCACCGCCGCACCAGCAAGAACCGCCGCCCGTCCTAGCCATGTCACCGCTGGGCACGCTGGCTACCGACCAGTCCGAGCGTGCGCGAACCTGCATCGCTCCGACGCCTCCCTCCGCCTACAACTTGGAAGCCCGGAAGGTTGTCCGCGTGGGTCTTGGCCGTCTTGGGTGACCAGCCGATCCACTGCCCGGTTCGCCGGTCCTGGCGCGGTCGGTTCAGCGTCCCGTAGCCGGCGGGCCGACGGTGGCCGCCGCTTCGCCGCGTGGTCGGTGGAAGGGGCGATCTGCAGCACACGGCAGATCGGCTCGATGGGCGGCGCATGTACGAGACCCTGGCTGTATGGGAGACCGATCCCACCCTGGCCGACCAGTCGGACCTCACGGCCGACGACGCGAGCGCATGGCAGGCGGCGGACAAGGTCGTCTATTCGTCGACCCTGGCCGCACCACGCACCGCGAACACTCGGCTCGAACGCCACTTCGACCCCAGCGCGGTACGCGACCTGAAGGCCGCCGCCAGTCGGGATCTGTTGGTCGGTGGCCCCAACCTGGCAGCCCAGGCTCTCGCGCGCCGGGCTGGTCGACGAACTGGTCTTGTTCGTCTGGCCAGTCGTCCTCGGTGGGCGCACCCCCGCACTCCCGTCCGACACGCGGGCCGATCTGGAGCTCATCGACGAGCACCGGTTCAGCAATGGCGTCGTGCACCTCCGCTACCGCCTTTCGTAAACCTGGCGCCGTGCGGGCGGGGGTCGGTCGGTAGCGTCGGCTGGAGATGGACGGCGTTGACGACCTCCAACTCGCGTTCGACACGTCGGATCTGGCGGCGGAACTCGCGCTCGCTCACTTCGATTCCGGGGTTTCCGCAACGCTGAAGGCCGACGGCACACCGGTCACCGAGGCCGACCACGCAGTCGAGCGGCTGCTGCGGGAGACGTTGTCCGAGGCACGGCCCGAAGATGCGTTCCTCGGCGAGGAGCTCGGTCAGCTCGGTGAGTCCGATCGGGTCTGGATCCTCGACCCGATCGATGGCACCTCGTTCTTCCAGTCGGGTGATCCGAACTGGCGAATCCACATTGCACTGGACGTTCGAGGGACCACCGAGGTCGCGGTCGTCACCGCTCCCGCGCTGCGACGTTGTTGGTGGGCGACCCGAGGTGGCGGTTCCTTCGAGTCGTCATGGCCACGCGAGGACAGCAGGACGAGGCGCCTCCAGGTCAGTACGACATCGATCCTCGCTGATGCCGTGCTCGATGCCCTGGACGACGAGTCCCGAGCTCGTCTCCCACCGAGTGCGGCTCGCGCACCGGCGAGCCCCCTCCCGCTCGTCGAGCTCGTGCGTGGCGAGATCGATGCCTTCTTGGCCGAGTGCTGCCACATCTGGGATCACGCGCCATGGGTTCTCCTCGTCGAGGAAGCCGGCGGCCGTTTCACCGATCGCACCGGAGGACGCCAGCGATCGAGGTGGCGGCCTGTACTCGAACGCAGCCTGCACAGTCAGCTGCTCGCTTCGCTTCACTACCCACGCGTCCCTGACCGCCCCCGGTACTGCTGGGGGTCTTCGAAATCCCGGGCGGGTGTTTCCCGTGCCCGCGACACTGTGCCCCATGGGTGACCTCGTGCCGCCCGATCCGCCGCTCGCCGGAGCTCACGCCGCTCTGCGCCCGTTCCGGGTCAGCGATGCGGCCGCGATCGCAGAGGCCTGCCGGGATCCCGACATACCCCGGTTCACGATGATGCCGGAGGCGATGACCGAGGATCAGGCCAGGCAGTGGGTCGAGCGCGGCCTCGAGTGGTGGCCTCGCGGTCTGGCTCGCTTTGCGGTGACGATGCCGCCTTCAGAGGAGTGCGCTGGTCAGATTGGTATCCAGTTCGATTTCGCCAGCACGTCGAGCTGAGGCGTTCTATTGGCTCGATCGTCGGGTTCGAGGCCGTGGCATCGCGGTGGAGGCGCTCGGTCTCGTCAGTGAGTGGGCCTTTCGAGACCATGGAATCGTGCGGGTTCACGTCGTCACCCACCTCGACAACGAGCGCTCGCAAAGGGTCGCCGCGCGCTGCGGCTTCAGCCGCGAGGGCGTCCTGAGGGCATGGGAACCGGTCAAGGACGAGCAGCCCGACGTCGTCATGTGGAGCCGCCTCGTCAACGACCCGGCGCCGAATGTCGGTCACGGATAGCGCCACGGCCGCCGCCACGATCAGCACAGGAAGGATGTCATCATGACGGACAAGGCCACCGACCTCGACGTGTCACCGATCCGCGACGCAGCCAGGCCGCCGATCGCCGATCGAGCCGCGTTCCAGGCCGAACTGGACCGGCTTCGGGTCCGGGAGAAGGCCCACACCCGCGAAGGCGACGCGATCGCCGCCGCCCGCCGCCGCCTCCCGATGGTCGAGGTCGATCCGCAGACCCCGCTCACGGGAGCGGACGGTCCGGTCCCGTTGATCGACATCTTCGACGGTCGGTCCCAGTTGATCGCCTACTTCCACATGTGGCACACCGGCCGGCCCGCCGCGGAGCAGTGCGAAGGCTGCACCTTCAGCACGTCCCACGTCACCGAGCTGGATTACCTGCACTCACGCGACGTCAGCTACGCGGTCTTCTCCGAGGGACCGTACGAGGAGGCCTCGCGGTATCGCGAGTTCATGGGCTACCCCGTTCGCTGGTACTCGGTGCCACCGACCTCCGTCGACCGGCTGATCGCACACCGGTACTTCGGCATCCTGGCGTGCTATCTCCGAGACGGTGACCAGGTCTTCGAGACCTATTGGACCAGCGGCCGGGGCAACGAAGTGATGGCACCGTCGTACGGACTGCTGGATCGGACCGTCTACGGCCGGCAGGAGCACTGGGAGGATTCGCCCGAGGGCTGGCCGCAGCGTTGGGGCACCCAGGGTGGCCAGTTCCAGCTGGACGGTCGCCCGACCGCCCAGTCCTCGCGGATCCAGGCCGGGCGCGACGACGACCTCGGCCCCATGCCGGACGGATGGACGGCGTGTTCCTGCGGACTGCACACCGCACCACCGACCGCAGCAACGGACTGATGGGACCGTCGTACCGACCGCTGGATCCGACCGGCCGCCAACTCTCGGCGCGGTCCGACCTCCTGGGGCCTCCGTGACTGCCGGGCCGCCCCGGTGTCCCTGACCACGCGCTGGGCGTCATCGTGACGCGCCGCTACGTGGGTCAGACGAGCCAGCGGGCAAGGACGGTCACGTCGGCGTCTTCGTACCCGAGCCGGCGGTAGAAGCCGAGCGCCCGGTCGTTGCCGTTGCGGACCATCAGGTTGAGCTTCACGACTCCGCGCTGCCGCAGCCAGCCCTCGGCCGTCCGCATCATGTGGCGCCCCAGGCCGCTCCGACGCTTCCCCGGGTCGACAGCGAGGTAGTACACCCACCCCCGGTGACCGTCGTGTCCGACCATCACCGTCGCAGCCACCCGACCGCGTCGACCGCGCCGAGCACCGTCGACGTCGTGCCGCTGACGGCGCGGTCGAAGTCGCTGTGGGATCGTTCCACGGGCGAACCAGGCCGGCCCTGCCCACAAGGCGGTGGCCGCATCACGATCGCTGGCTGTCAGCTCGCGGATGTCCATCGACGAAGTCTCGTACCGGACGACTGGCGACGTCGACCTGCTGCCCGGCCGGCGCAGCCCGTGATCGCGCTGCTAGCTCTCGAGGGCGTACGCGAGGGCTGTCCGGTGGACATCGCCGCGCCTTCGGATCGACGCCGGGCGAGGTCGTCGGGCGGAAGGCTCTCGCCGAGCGTGGCAACGGACTCGTCGTACTGCACACGTTCGTCAGGTGGCCACTCGCCGCCGGCGCGGTCGAGCGTCGTCTCCGCGAATCCGAGGAGTCGCGCCGCCCGGTCGTGGTCGCCCTGGGCGGTGAGGACTGCTGCGAGCCCGTTGATCGACCATGCGATCATCATCTCGTCCCCGCCGGCCGCCTCGAGCTCGAGGACGTGCCTCGACAGCCGCGCCGCCTCGTCGAGGTTGCCGAGCTGTCGCTCGACCATGCTGAGGTTCGCCGACTCCACCTGCACGACGAACCGGTCGCCGCCCGCTTCGCCGGCAGCCAGCCGCGCCGACATCACGGCTCGGGCCTCGAGCAGGTCGCCGGACATCTGGAGGGCGACACCGAGCACGTGCAACGCGCTGGACCGGCCCGGGCTCAGGTCGTCCGCGCCCTCGGTCAGTGCCAACGCCTCGCGGAGCACCGATATCGCGGCGGTCACGTCGTTCCGGAGGTGGACCCGTCCGAGCCCCGCCAGAGCGAGCGCTTCGATGTTGCGGTCGTCCACCTCGGCAGCGAGCGAACGGGCGGCCTCGAACCGTTGCCCAGCCACGTCGTACTGACCGGCCCAGAACACGAGGTACCCGTGTGCGTAGAGGGCCTTGGCGCGGATCGCAGCTGAGCCTGCCTCGGTGGCGAGCGCGTCTCGGAACCACGCGTCGCCGTCCTCGATGCGCCCTGTACCGATCCAGAACCCGACGAGGTCATCGGCGAGCGAGAACGCCTCATCCTGGCGGTCCTCTGCGACGAGCCAGTCGAGCGCAGCAAGCATCTCGGGGTACCGCGCGTCGATCGCTTCGAGCACGTCAGCGCGTTCGAGCGTCCGGTCCCGCAGGCGCTCCGCCAAGGCCACCAGCTCCTGGGCAGTGACACGATCCATCGCTCGAGCGTACGTGAGCTCGCCGATGCGCCCGAGCGCGTGCGCGTCGGCTATCCCGCGCGCTCCGAGAACAGCGGGCCCAGCTCGACTCGACCCGAGATCCCCAGCTTGGCGTAGATGCGGTAGAGGTGGGTCTCGACGGTGCGGCGGGACAGCGACAGCCGCGCCGCGATCTCGAGGTCGGTGAGGCCCCGGGCAGCGAAGCCGGCGACCTCCCGTTCGCGGGTGGTCAGGCCGTCGCCTCCGCGGCTCCGCAGCAGCTCCGTCGTGGCGCCGTCGCACCGCTCCACGAGCTGCTGCGCCCGGGTGCGCAGCCGGGCCGCCGCCGTCTTCTGGCCGTGACCGGCCGCCACGGTGGCCGCCGCTGTGGTCAGCTCTGCCGCGTGCAGGATGCAGCCCAGCTCCTCGAAGCGGCCCCCGACTTCGGCCAGCCGCTCGCCGTCGCTCTCGGCCAGGGCCTCGATGGCGTCGGCGAGCGCGGGCAGCAGCTGCCCGTCCATCGCCGGTAGCTCGCCGAGCACCTCCGCGGCCGCCGGCGCCGCCCCGTGCCGCGCCGCCTCGTACAGGGCGAACAGCGCGTAGGCGAGGTGGCCGGCCGCGAGTCCCCGCCGGGCCGCGCCGAGGGCGACGGAGCGGGCATAGGAGAGGTCGCCGGCCGCGGCCTCGACGGCGGACGACAGGAACTCGTGCTCCACGGCGTACATGGCGCCGGGCGCCAGCGCGCTCGGCATGTCCGACCGCCCCATGAGAGCCCGGGTGTAGCGGATGTGGTCGACGGCGCTGGCGCGGGTCATCGCGTCCCCCTCGAGGGCCGTGACCGCCTCGAGGAAGTACTGCTCGGCGCGCCCGAGCGCGCCGCGCCACAGCGTGATCTGGCCGAGCCGCAGGGCGTACACGCCACGTAGGAGGCCCGCACCCTGCCGGGTCACCCTGTCGTAGGCGCGCTGCGCGGCCTTCTCGGCGGCGTCGAGGTCCCCGGCGTAGCGGTGCCCGGTCGGCAGGGCGGTCTCGAGCTGACCGACGACGTACTCGTTGAACGCCGGGTGGTCGGCCAGTCGGGGCAGGACCGTCGCCGCCCGTTCCAGAGCCCTGACGGGCTGCCCGACCAGGTTGAGCGCGGGGATCAGGACGAGCTCGGCGCTCAGCCGGTCCTCCTCCGACGCCCGCTCGTCGGCGAGCATGTCCTCGGCGGCGCGGCGGGCGCGGTGGATCTCGCCCGCGAGCAGCCACATGAGCGGGATCTGCCCGGCGATGTAGCCCCACTGCGCATCGTCGATGCCGTCGAGGAGCCCTTCGAGCCTCTCGGCCGCGTCCCTCGACCGGTTGAGGCCGAAGGCGAGCACGAGCGCCAGGTCGACCTCCCGGCGGCAGTCCTCGAGAGACGAGTCGGTCTGCAGGCTGCCCAGGAGGGCGGCGGCATCGTCGGGGCGGCCGGAGAACGTCATGATCTCGGCCAGCGTGATGAGGGCGGCGGAGCTGTCGCCCTCGGCCGCCAGGGCCCGGCGGGTGAGCGACTCGGCGAGCGGCGTGTCGACGAGGATGTAGCGCCGCGCCGTGCTGAGCAGCTCACCCGCGGACACGTCCAGCCCCGCGTCGATGCGCCAACGCACGACGCGGTCGCCGGCGTCGAGTGGCAGCGGTCGGGCGGACACCGCGGTGACGAGGTCCCGCAGCAGCCGGCGGCGCCTGATCGGCCCGAGCGCGTCGACGAGGACGTCGGCGATCAGCGGATGGCTGAGCCGGGCGTCCGGCTGGATCGGGCCGTCGACGAGGACCAGGAGCCCGCGCTCCTCGAGGCGCTCGAGCGTCTCCCCGCCGACCATCTCGAGCAGGAGGCGGAAGGGCAGGGGCTCGGCAACCGCCAGGAGGTCGAGGACGGTCCGCTCGTCGGGGCGCACGCCCCGCAGCCGCCCGGCGATCAGCTCCCGCAGGCGTGGGGGTGCGGTGAAGGGGCCTTCCAACGTCCAGATGTCGCTGTGGGTCGTCAGCGACGCGCTCTCGACCGCCGCGGCGAGCAGCTCGCGGGCGAACAGCGCGTTGCCGAGCGTCCGGGTCCACATGAGGTGGAGGAACTGTCCGTCCACCGGCCCGCCCAACGCGTCGACGACCAGGCGGTCGAGCGCGGGGCGGCGTGAGCGGCTCGATGTCGAGCCGCTCGCACAGCCCGTCCTTCCACAGCGCCACGATGGCGTCGGGAACGTCCTCCCCCCGTCGGACGGTCGCCACGACCCGCACCCCGTTCTGGGTGCCGAGCTGGTGTGTCAGCGCCGCGGACGCTTCGTCGAGGGCGTGGGCATCGTCGATGGCCAGCACCGCGGGAGCGCGCGCCAGGATGGCTTCCCGGGCCCGGGCCAGCGAGGCGGCGGTGTCGTCGACGGGCAGCAGGGGGGCGAACGCGCCGAGGGGCACGACGCCGGACGACCGCGTCGCCCGCACCTGCAGGACGCGCATCCCTGCGTCGCTGGAGCGTTCGACGGCCTCGACCAGCAGTCGGGTCTTGCCCACGCCTGCCTCGCCCACGAGCACGACCCCCCGGCCTGCTGCGAGTGCCGTCGTGACCTGGTCGAGCTCTGCCTGGCGCCCGACGAACGGCGATCGGAGCTGCAACCTCGTGACCTCCTCCCCAACCTCGCCCGGGCCATCCTACGTAGTCGGCGGCGGCGAAATACGTACTCGCGCTACGGATGACCCCGGCGTGGGCGCATGCGAGATTGCCGTCGCACTCGAAAAGCCTCTTCCCCTCGTTGGCACAGGTGGCGGGACGGGTCGGCGCGGTGAGCCGCCAAGGCTCACCGCGCCCACTCGCGATCCCGGTTCTGTGGTCCGCCGCGGCGGCGGTCGAGCCTCGGGCCCGGATCTCCCCACGGAGCCGACGCTCGACGGCGACACTGCGGCGGGCCACGGGACCGATCGTCACGTCGCCGCGACCTTCGGGCGCGATCGGGGCTGGACAGGCGGACGGGGGGTCGGCCGGACGTCAGTCGGGGGCTGCTCGCATCACCCGCTGGTCAGCGCGTCCGGGGACGGCCCGCCCGTGGAGGGCCTCGGCGGTCACGCGCGGGTGGGGACCTGGTTGCGCTGGCCCGCGGTGGCGCCCCAGTGCCCGATGTCGAGCAGCGCGGCGATGCCGACCCAGAACCAGTCCCACCCTGTGACGCCGACGCCGGGCATCCACAGGAGCACGTACATCAGCGTCGCGAAGGGCATGAAGATCAGGCCGAGGAGGGGCCAGATGAACGACGTGAAGATCGCGTCCATCCGGTCGGGCCGAGCAATCCAGAAGACGAACAGCACGAACCTCGGAAACAGCCCTGCCATCACGGCGAGCAGGCAACCCATCTCTCGCACCTTCCTGTCGGTCGTGCCCAGGACGTCATCACGTGCGCTCTCGGGAGCAGCACAGGGCCGACGGGCCGACAGTGACCGATCACCCTCGCGCCGGCATCATCCGTTCCGGGTGATCCGACCGGCGGTCCCGGCCGTCACAGATGCGGGACGTGGGCCCGATCTGCGGGCCATCTCGGCGACGAGGTGCGGGCCGTCGAGCGAGGGGCCGACGAGCGATGCAGAGGCCTGGGAGTGTTGCCACAGAAGTCCCAGGAAGTAGAGGCCGGGCACGGCCGAGACGCCCCGGACGTTCCGTGGATAGCCCAGATCGTCGAGGATCGGGGCGTCGATCCATCCGTAGTCGAGCGCGTACCCGGTGGCCCAGATGATCGTCGAGACGCCGGCGCGGCGCAGGTCCAGCTCGCCCAGGCCCTGCGGCTGGTACAGGACCGCGATCCGGTCGTCGGGTGGTGCGTCGATGCCGGCGCGCTCGATGTAGGTGTCGATCGTCCCCCTGAGGCGCTCGTCGAAGAAGTCGTCGGCGCGCTCGAGGTTGAGCCCGAGGTCGTCGGCGAAGGTCACCCGCTCACCGGCGGCGCCGGTCAGCCGCCCGGCGAGCGCGATCCCGTCCGCCGCGTACTGGCGCAGGTTCGTGTCGTGCCCACCTCCGTGCCCGGAGAGGGCGGGCATGGGGTTGAACCTGTCGGTGGGATCGGGCAGCTGTTCGGCGGTCGGCAGGGTCACGCCATGGGTCGCACCGTGGCGCATGAGGTCGACGAGCCAGCCGAAGATGTCGCGCCCGCGGTAGCGACGGGGCACCCGGCCGGCGGACCCGACGGAGACGTACACGGAGCGTCCTGCGGCGAACAGCTCCTCGGCGACCTGGAGGCCGGTCTGCCCCGACCCGACGATCAGCACCGCACCGGCAGGCAGCGCGGCCTCGTTGCGGAAGTCGTGCGAGTGGAGCTGGAGGACACGGTCGGAGATGCGCCCGGCCAGCGGCGGGACGCGCGGCCGGTGGTAGCTCCCGGTGGCCACCACCACCTCGTGGGCCGTGATCCGGCCCCTGTTCGTGGTGGCGAGGAACCCTTCCTCGGCCAGGGGGCTGAGGCGCCGGACCTCGGTGCCGAGCGCCACCGGGGCGCCGATCACGTCCGCGTAGCGGGCGACCCGCTCGGTGATCTCGTCGCGGCGCATGAACCCGTCCGGATCGGCGCCGTCGTAGGCCCAGCCCGGGAACGAGGTGGTCCAGTTCGGGGTGACGAGGGTGAAGTCGTCCCAGCGATCCTGCCATCCTCCGCCCAGGCGATCACGGCCGTCGACGACCACGTGCTCGCGGCCGGCCTCACCGAGCAGCCCGGACATCGCCAGGCCGGCGTGGCCGGCGCCCACCACGAGGACGTCGACGGTCGAGGGGAGCGTGGTGCCGCCGGTCGTTCCTGTCCTTTCGCGTTCCATCTCCGAAGCGTGAGACGAACGGGCGGCGAGGTCGATCCCAGATTTCTGGGTGTGAGGTGGTCGCGGACGCGGGGCGGATGAGCAGCCTCGTCAGGTGCCGACGACGCCCCCGTCGTTCTTGGTGATCACGATCAGGGACGATCGCGGCCTGCCGCCAGCGGCGCCGTCGGGCCAGGAGCTGAACTGCTTGGGGTTGGCCGGGTCGTTGTCGCCCGAGGGTGCCTCGCCGGGGTGCTGGATGCCCACGAACATCGCTCGCCCGTCTGGTGTGGAGAAGCAGCCCGTGATCTCGCACCCCTTCGGGCCGACGAGGAACCGGCGTGTCTCCTTGGTCGTCGGATCGGCGGCGAGCATCTGGTTGTTCCCGAATCCGGCGTAGGCCCCCGCGTCGATGGTGCTGCTGGACACGTCGGTCTGGATCCAGAGGCGCTCGTTCGGGTCGACGTAGATGCCGTCGGGTGATCCGTACTTGTCGCCGATGATCGTCGAGCCGTGCGCCGGCACAGCAGGGTCGCCGGCGAGGGAGAAGATCTCCCAGTAGAAGACCGGGTCGCTGAAGTCGACCGCGTAGCCCCAGCGGATGATGTGCCCGTACACGTTGCTCGGCCGTGGGTTGGCGGCGTCGACGGTGGCGGCAGTGCGACCGGTGTTGTTCGTGAGGGTGACGTAGACCTCCTTCTTCGAGTCGATCACGTCGATCCACTCGGGACGGTCCATCTTCGTGGCGCCGACGGCGTCGGCGGCCGAGCGCGTGTCGATGAGGATCTCGGCCAGCGTCTTGCCGGCGAGCGCAGGGTTCTCGGGCGTGAGCGGCAGCCAGTCGCCCGTGCCGTCGGCGTTGAACTTCGCCACGTACAGCACCCCGTCGTCGAGCGGGTGCTTGCCGCTCAACAGGGCGCGCCTCCACGGCTGGTTGGAGAGGTAGCGGTAGATGTACTCGCCGGCCTGGTCGTCTCCCATGTAGACGACGACCCGCCCGTCGTCGGTCTCCTCGACCCAGGCCCCCTCGTGCTTCACACGGCCGAGAGCCGTGCGCTTCACCGGCGTGCTCGTCGGCGACCACGGGTTGATCTCTGTGACCCAGCCGAAGCGGTTCGGCTCGTTCGGCTCGACGTCGGCGTCGAACCGGCTGTCGGTCGTGTACCACAGCGTGCCCGGGCTGGACGCGGTGACGCCGTAGCGCGTCTCGAGCGCGTTGGGCGTGGTGTTGCGGAAGTAGCCGTTGAAGTTCTCCTCGCACGCGAGGTACGTCCCCCACGGCGTGAAGCCCATCGCGCAGTTGTTCAGCGTGCCGAGCACGCGCCGGCCCGTCGGATCGGCGGTGGTCTTGAGCAGGGCGTGGCCCGCGGCGGGGCCGCCGATGTCGATGGGTGTCGACGCGGTGATGCGGCGAGCGAAGGACGAGGGCCGGCGCACCCGCCAGTTGCCGAGGAGCCGGAAGACCTCGATGATCCCGACGCCGTGGGCCGCCTGGGACTTCGCCGTCTTCTCGGCGTTCCAGTTCGCCTTGCCGTCGGGGAACAGCAGGACGTCGTCGGTGTACTCGTGGTTCTGGACGATCAGGCCCCGATGGTTCCCGAGGACGGGGAACGGGAAGTAGACGATGCCGTCGTTGTGCATGCCCCACTGCTGCGCCTGCTCGGCTGCGGTGTTGCTCGCGTCGGGCTTGAACCCGGGTCCGTTGGACACCGGCTCGCCCCAGGCGATGAGCACCTTGGCCGTGTACCCCGGCGGCACGGTGACCTGGTCGGCGGTCGAGGGTGCGATGCCGGTGAAGCCCAGGAGAGGCCGATGTCTGCGGTCATGCGCGTCAGCCGGTCGGGCGTCGACCAGCGTTGCGACTCCGCCGGCCGCACCCACCGCGGTCGCCGTCGCCGCGACCGCCAGACCGCCTCCGAGCACCGAGCGGCGAGACAGCCGCCGGTCGAGCACCTCCTGGAACGTCTCGTTCGACGATGTGTTGCAGATCGCGTCGTCCTGGTGGAGCTCGTCCATGACCCGTTCACCCCCGCGTGTGGCCTTTGGGCGGGAACGTAGAGGAGCCGCATGGCCGACAGCGGGCTTCCAGGTGAACGTCCGTCGACGCGCCGGCCACGGATTCGGTGCCGGCCGTCGTGGAGCCGTCTCGGCGACCGGGCGCAGCCCAGGAACCGTTCTCAGTGCGGCGTTCGCCCGAGCCGTCCGACGGCGGGACGCAAGGGGACGTCGAGGGCGTCGTAGAGCCCGGGCGCCGCCTCCACGAGCCAGTCGATGGCGTTGACCAGGCGGCCGACCGCGGTGGCGTTCCCGCCGGCGGACCGGTTGCCGCCCTCGTCGGTGGCCTCGATCGTGACCTCGATGCGGGGGCGGCCCTCGATGATCACGCGGTGCGCCCCGTCGCCGTCGGCGGGCGCGGGCCAGTCGGGCGCGCACGACGGGTGGATGCGGGTGACGTGCTCGACGACGATGCGCGGCTCGCCTCGGACGATGCCCTGCACCTCGAAGCGGACGGCGCCCTGCGTGCCCGCCCCGAACTCGCCCATCGTCTTGGTGCTCACCGTGGCCTCGAGCGGGCGGCGGTCGAGCGTCTCGCGGATCTCGTCGAGCTCGACACCGAGAGCGCGGGCCATCAGCCGCACCTGTCCGCCCCACACCATGGTGGGGACCGTCGGCGCGATCATCGGCGGCTCGTAGTCCATCGGCTGGCCCATGCCGACCAGGTAGCGGACCGAGTCCTCCTGGTCGTAGGTGGAGTAGTCGAAGATCTCCTGGCAGCGGACGGCCTCGATCGTGGTCGCGAGCCCGCTCACGAGCAGGGGCAGCACGTCGTTGCCCCAGCCCGGGTCGATGCCCGAGACGAACAGCGACCCACCGCCGTCGGCGATGGCGGCCAGCACCGGGTCTCGCAGCTCGGGCGGGGCGTGGCGCGGGTCGTACAGCGGGTAGATCGCGGGGGTGACGACCACGGCCCCGGCCCGGATCGCCCGGAGGATGTCGGCCAGCGCGTCGTCGGGCCGGATGTCCCCCGAGGCCGCGTACACGACGGCGCCGGGACCGGCGCCGAGGGCGGCGTCGATGTCGTCGGTCGCCGCCACGCCGAGCTGGAGGTCGAGGCCGCCGAGGTCACCGGCGTCGCGGCCGACCTTGTCGGGGTTGTGCACGATGACGGCCGCGAGGTCCAGCGACGGATGGGCGGCGACCGCACGGATGGCGGCGCGGCCGACGTTTCCGGTGCCCCAGACGACGGTGGAGATCATCGTCGGAGGCTAGCCAGGGTCGTCGAGCGCGAGCCTCGTCCCCGACGCGGCGGACGGCGTGTTCCTGCACGCGCGGCAGCGCGGTCGCCACGGGCGGCGGCGGACTGCGGATTGTGGGGGTACGATCCGATCTGGTCGGACGACAGACTCGGAGTGGACGCCATGGGCGATGGGACGGGGGCGAAGGTCGGCCTGGACGACCTGTTGCGGATGCGGGAGCTCGTCAAGAACGCCGACAGCATCGAGCTGAAGCTGACCGTGCCCGAGACGGAGTACCGCACGGGAGCGGTGGCCTTGGGCGTCGACCCGCTCGAAGCCCAGATCCGGCAGGTGTTCTTCTTCGACACGCCCGACCTGGCGCTCAATCGGGTCGGCGTCGTGGCGCGCGCTCGCCGCGTGCAGGGCCGCGAGCACGACTCGGTGGTCAAGCTGCGGCCGGTCGTGCCCGACGAGCTCCCCGAGGAGTTCCGGCTGTCGCCGAACATGGTCGTCGAGGTCGACGCCATGCCGGGGGGCTACGTCTGCTCGGCGTCGATGAAGGGCAAGCTGCCCCCCAAGGCGATCCATGGCTCGGTCGTGGAGGGGAAGCCGTTGCGCAAGCTCTTCTCGAAGGAGCAGCGCGCCTTCTTCGCCGCCCACGCCCCCGACGGGCTGGAGATCGACGATCTCGCCGTCCTGGGCCCGATCTTCGTCCTCAAGTTCAAGCTGGCGCCCGAGACGTTCTCGCGCCGGATCGTCGTCGAGATGTGGCTGTACCCCGACGGCACCCGTGTGGTCGAGCTGTCCACCAAGTGCCTTCCGGGCGAGGGGCTCGACGTCGTCGACGAGGTCCGGGCGTTCCTCGATGAGAAGGGCATCGACCTCGGCGGCGAGCAGCAGACCAAGACGAAGACGGCGCTCGAGTTCTTCTCCGCCGAGCTGCTCGCCCGAACAGCCTGACGGCAGGGCGGGCTCGCCGCCCGGCGCCTCAGCCCGCCGGGCCGACGGCGGCGCCCCCGACGACCACCGGGTACTGGCGCTCGGGTGCGTCACACGCGTCGCGGTCCGTCGGAGGGCCGGCGTGGGGGTCGCCGCGGAGGATCTCGGCCCCCGCGGGGGCGTACTGGAGGATGTACGCCTTGCGGACGTCGGCGGTGGTGTTGGGGCCGGTGAGGTGGGGTGTGAGCGACGAGAACACGACCGCGCCTCCGGCGGGGACCTCGGCGGCCACGGCGCCGGCGGGGTCGTGCAGGCATTCCCATCCGAGGGGATCGACGTACGTGTGGGCGATCGTGCCGAGCCGGTGGAACCCCGGAGCCACCATCGGGCAGCCGTTGGCCAGGGTGGCGTCGGTCAGTGCCAGCCACACGGTCAGGTACTGCTGGGGCTCGACGAAGGCGTAGCCGTTGTCCTGGTGCCACGGGAACCGGCGGGGCTTCTCGGGCTTCTTGTAGACGGCCTGGTCCCAGTACAGGTTCACGTCGGGCCCCACCAGGTCCGCGCAGATGCCGGCGATCGTCGGGTGCAGGCTCAGCGCGCGCAGCGCATCCGACCGGGCGACGAGGTGCGTGGTGAACGTGATGGCGCCGGCCTCGGCGATGGCGATGCGTCCCCCGTCGAGTGACGCCAGGTACGCCGCCGTCTGGTCCTCGAAGCGGTCGACCTCGGCCCGCACCCGAGCCAGCGCGTCGCCGTCCAGGAGCGAGGGCACCACGACGTAGCCCTCCGCGTCGAACTGCGCCACCTGGCCGGCCGTCAGCGTGCGGAACGGACCGGTGCGGTCGGTCCATCGGAAGTCGCGGTTCCACGGGTGCAACCGGGTGGCGGCGGGCGTGTCGGTCACCGGCGTCCTCTCGTCGTCGTGAGCGCGCTGGTCGGGCGTCAGCAGCTCGGTGGACAGCGGCCCCTCGGGTCCCCTCGTCGGCTCGGCACTCCGCATCCCGGACCGCGGCTCAGGGTACCTGTGGGCGCGTCGGTCCGGCCGGCCGCGATCCGTCGTCGGGTGGACCGCCCTCGCTCGAGCTCAACCGTCGACCGGCGCGCCGACGAGGATGCCCGTCACCACCACGACCACGACGCCGAAGGCGATCTCGGCGCCGAGGAACAGCCCGAGCATGTGCAGCGGCGGCGGCGCGTCCGCCGATCGCGGCCGGCTCTCGACGTGGCGGAGGACGTAGAGCCGGTTGCCGTTGGCCACCGCCAGCATGGCGGTCACGGCGGCCAGCTTGAGCCAGAAGGCGTGGCCGTAGCCGGTGGTGAACAGGTCGCCGAACGAGCCGGCCCGGCTCCACCCGTGGAAGGCGCCCGACACGGCGAGCACCGCCACGCAGCCGGTCGCCAGGCGCGAGAACGACGAGAGCGGTCGCTCCAGCGGGCCCGAGGACCCGCGGGGGAGCAGCACCACCGCGAGCACGATCAGGCCTCCGGCCCAGACGCACGCGGCCGAGATGTGCGCCACCGTGACCACGACCGTGAGCCAACCCGGCGCCGCGGGCCCCGCGTACACCCAGGTCCCGGCGAGCACAGCAGCCGAGCGCGAGGCCGACGACCCGCGGGGCCGCCCGCCCGGTCAGGGCCGCCGACACCCACACGACCGCCGCGAGCAGCACGGCGAGCCGCACCCCGAGCGCGGTCACCACCCGGTCGCCGTCGGCCAGCGGGATCCCCGACCCGTCCCGGACCACCATCTGCGCGACGGTGGCGAGCACGGTGACCAGCCACCCGAGCCACACGGACGTGGCCAGCCGGCGTGACCGCAGGCCCTCGGGCCACGCCACCAGGGCGAACGCGAGGGTCCCTGCGGCGAGCACCAGGCCGACGTAGGACACGCCGCGCAGCCCGGCCACGACCGCAGGGCCGGCGGACACGCCGTCGGTGGCGCGCGCCACGGCCGCGCCGATGGCGGCCACGGACGTGCCGAGCAGCACGAGGGGCGCCTGCCAGAGCCACGGGACGGGCGGTGCCGGGGGCGCCACGGGCCGGGGCTCGTCCCCGGCCGGGGGGTGCTCGGCGCCGGCCTCGTCGTCGGGCGGCGCCCCTGCCTCGGCGGGCGCGGCCGGATCGGGACGGGCCCGGAGCCCGGGCCGCAGCGACCCGACCGACGACGGGTCGTCGCCCCCGTCGCGGCTGGCGAGCCCGGGTCGGAGGGCGCCCACGGGCTCGGGGGGCGCTTTGCGCTTCGAGCGCCACACGGGCGCACCGCCGGTGTCGGGGGCAGCACGTCCGGTGGTGGAACTCACGGATGCGAGTATGGCGAGGTTCCCGGGCGACGGCGCCACTCGGAAGGGAACGAGAGCGTTAAATCTGCGGTCGGCGGCTCGTGTGGCGCCGGCGGCGCGGGGCGGCGCACAGTGGTCGCCACCATGAGCGACGCCTCCCGAGATCGTGGCGCGGTCGTGCGCCCGTGGACCGAGCACCTCCCGCCGGGCACCGCACCCGGCGACGTCGCCCTGGCCCGCGCCGGGTCGCTGGTGACCGCCTGGCGGCGCCGCTGGGACGACGACCCCCGGCGCGTGCTCCTCACCGATGCGGCCGGCGCGTCGCTGACCGCGGCGGCGCTCGACGATCGCTCGGCCGTCGGCGCGGCCCGCCTGTCGGCCGCCGGTGTCCGGCCCGGCGACCGGGTGGTCGTGTCGGCCGAGGCCTCGCTCGACCACGTCGTCGCCCACGTGGCGGTGCTGCGGCTCGGTGCGGTGGCCGTCCCGCTGAACGGGGCCTACCGCGAGCCCGAGGTGCGTCACGTCGTCGCCGATGCCGCCGTGACCGCGGCGGTGACCGACGACGCCGAGCGCGGACGATGGATCGAGGCCTGCGCTCCGGGTGCGGTGGTCACCCCGCCCGACCTGAGCGGGCTCCCCCCGGCCGCGAGCGCGCCCGACGGGCTGGACGCCGCCACCGGCGAGGACCCGGCGCTGCTCGTCTACACGTCCGGGACGACGGGCGCCCCGAAGGGCGCGGTCCTCCGCCACGTCAACCTGCTGGCCTCGGCCGAGGCGGTCGCCCTGGCCTGGCGCTGGACGCCCGACGACCGCCTGGTGCTGGCCCTGCCGCTGTTCCACATGCACGGGCTGGGCGTGGGCCTGCACGGCACGCTGGCGGCGGGTGCCTCGGCGGTCCTGCTCCCGCGCTTCGATCCTGCGGAGGTCCTCGCCCGGGTGCGCGCCGGCGGCACGATGTTCTTCGGCGTCCCCACGATGTGGCATCGGCTGGTGGCCGCCGGCGGGGCCGACGCGCTCGCCCGGCTGCGGCTCGGCGTGTCGGGGTCGGCGCCGCTGGCGCCCGACCTGCACGCCGCGGTCGCGGCCCGAGCGGGCCGCCCGCCCCTCGAGCGCTACGGCATGACCGAGACCGCCATGCTCGTGTCGAACCCCTACGAGGGCGAGCGGAGGGCCGGATCGGTCGGGTTCCCGCTGCCGGGCGTCGATCTGCGCCTGGCGCCCGACGGCGAGATCGAGGTGCGGGGGCCCAACGTGTTCCCGGGCTACTGGCGCCGTCCCGACGCCACCGCGGCCAGCTTCCGGGACGGCTGGTTCCGCACGGGGGACCTCGGTGCGGCCGACCCCGACGGCTACCTGCGCATCGTCGGGCGGGCCAAGGAGCTCATCATCAGCGGTGGGTACAACGTGTACCCCGCGAGGTCGAGGAGGTGCTGCTCGGGCACCCGGCGGTCGTCGACGCAGCCGTCGTCGGCGCGCCCGACGCCGAGTGGGGCGAGCGGGTGTGCGCCTTCGTGGTGGCGGGAGACGACGTCACCGACGCCGCGCTCGCCGAGTGGTGCACGGCGCGCCTCGCGCCCTACAAGCGGCCCCGGCGCTGGGAGCGCATCGACGAGGTCCCGCGCAACGCGCTGGGCAAGGTCGTGCGCCACGCGCTCGCCGACCGCCTCTGACGGCGCCCACGGGCACCTCGTGTCGAGGCCGGGCCGCTCCTCAGCGGTCGGGGGCGACCGTCAGGTGCGGGCGACCGGCGACGGGATCGCGCGGGCCGTCGCCGGCGTCGCCGAAGCGGACCCGGACGGTCGTGCCCTCGCCCGGACGGCTGTCGACCGTGAAGGTCGCGCCCGCCAGCGCGGCGAACGACCGCATGGTGGCGATGCCGGACTCGCGGCGGACCGCAGCGGGATCGAACCCGTCGCCGTCGTCGGTGACGGTCAGCTCGACGGTGTCGTCGACCACGGCGATCGACACGACGAGCTCGCGGGCCGCGGCGTGGCGGGCGACGTTGCCGACGGCCTCCTGCACGATGCGCAACAGGATCGTCCCGGTGGTCCAGTCGAGGTGGATGGCCTCGTCGACCTCGACCCGCAGCTCGGGCGCCCGGGCGTCCCCGTAGAGGCTGTCCACGTAGGCGCGGATGGGGGAGCGCAGCCCGGTGGCCTGCGACCGCGGCCCGCCCGCGCTCAGGGGACGCACGGCCAGCATGAGCTGGCGCAACGATTCGGCCTGGGCGGCGAGGTCGTCGCGCACCCGGGCCGACACCCCGGCCAGCAGCGACCCGGCCGCGGGTGCGACGTCGGACGCAGTCCGCGTCATCGAGTCGAACGCCACGTACGAGAAGATGGCCTGGTCGTGGAGCTGGGAGGCCACGCGGTGCCGGTCCTCGTCGACGCTGCGCATCACCTCGGCGAGCAGGCGGCGCCGCTCGTCGGCCGCCTCGGTGACGAGCCGGTACAGGCGGCGGGTCTCGTCCACGGCCAGGAGCTGGCGGGCCATCGACAGCACGAGCAGGACGACCACGCTCACCGTGAACAGCTCGGGGGCCCAGGACAGGTCGTCGTGGCGCTGCACGGTGAGGAGGAAGAGGGCGGGGAGCCCCGCCAACGTCACCGCGACGACGACCCTGCCGCGACGCACCTGCGCGTGCGGGGGGAGGCGTTCGAGCCCGGCCGGTGCGGTCCGGGGGACGTACAGCGGCACGAGCAGGAGGAGGCCCATCGTCACGGCCTGGAGGAGCAGGAGCGGCGCGCTCGGCAGTCCGAACCCGCTGATGCCCTGGGCGAGCATCGCCCACGCGTCGAGCGTGGCGACCACCGAGAGGGCGAGCCCCAGCGCCTCGAGCTCGCGGCTGGCGTGCGGCACGCGGGCGTACATGATCACGGTCCAGACCAGGCCCGAGGTCACGGCCGCGGTCACGAGGGCGGCCGGGATCGTGAACCAGGCCTCCTCGCCGGTCCAGATGCTGTCCCCGGCCACCAGCAGCAACCCGAACAGCACCACCGCCACGACCATCGTCGTCTCGACCGCGTCGACCGACACTGCCCGCGAGCCCGACCGTGCCCGCATCATGGCGACGCCCGCGGCCCCGAAGCACACGACGCACGGGATGACGGCCACGACCGCCAGGCGCTCGATGGCCTCGTTGGCGGCGACCGTGGTCAGCAGCAGGCCCGCGCCGTTGAGGTACAGCGCCACGACGCCGAGGAACCACAGCCGCCACGCGGTCGCCTGGTAGCGGGTGCGACGCGCCGCGGCCCACGAGACCACCATGGCCGGGGTCGTGTACACCGCGCTCGCGTAGACCCAGGCGAGGAGGAAGGCGTCCCGATCCTCGATGAACAGGCCGGCCAGCCCGACGAGCGGGGCCGTGACGGCGATGTACACGATCGTGGGCCGGCGCAGCCGCCGGGGCAGCACCCCGTTCTCGTCGGGCGCCTCGGCGAACCACTCCTGGCTGACCAGGCCGACCGTCGACCGTCGGCGCCCGTCGTCGGCGACGATCCGCGGCGCGTGGATCGGCACGAGCAGGAGGAGGCCCATGGTGACCGCCTGCATGGCGAGGAGGGGTGACGCCGGCAACGTGAACCCGCTGAGGGCCTGGGCCATGATCGACCACGCGGTGACCGCGCCCGCCGACAGGCTCACCAGCCCGAGGCGGATCACGGGGTTGGCGGGCCACCCGGCGCGCCACTGGTACCACGCCGCCGTGGCGGCGGCCGAGGTCGTCAGGACGCCCACGAGCGCGGCCGGCCGCGCCAGCCACCCCGCATCGGCGGTCGCCAGGTGCCGTCCGGCGAGGACGACGACTCCGGCGCCGAGGATCGCCGCCAGCAGGACGGTGGTCCGCACCACCTGTCGCTGGTGGACGGCCGTCTCCTGGCGACGGCCGAGCTCGACCACCGCCACGCCGAGGCACGCGATCGGAGGCACCACCGCCACGACGCTGACGGCGCGGAGGGGGGAGTCGGGACTGGCCGTGATGTGGAGCAGGCCGAGCCCGTCGATGTAGATCCAGATCAGGCCCCAGCACCAGGCCCGGCCACCCGGCATGGCGCCGAGCTCGCGGCGGGCCACCATCCACGTGACCAGCACCGCGGGCAGCGCGAGCGCGCCCCCGGTGTAGATCCACGCCACGAGGAAGGCCCGCTCCCCCTCGACGAACACTCCGCCGGCGGCGGCCAGCACCGTGACGACGACCAGGGCGCCGACGGCAGCCCGACGCAGGCCCCCGGGCTCCACGGCCCGCAGCTGCTCGCCACCGGCGCCGCCGGCGCCGGCCACGGCGGTGCGGGCGCGCCCAGACCGCGCCTCACCCCCCATCGACCTCCCCCTCTCCGGTGCTCCCCCGAACACCAGGCATCTCGGGCCGCGTCCACCGCCGCTCGGTTGCAGCGGCCCCGCGACCGTCAGCGAGAGGCTACCCCGGTGAGCACCGGCGGCCGGCGTGCCGCGGCGCCGGCGGTCCCCGGGCGCGGGCGTCGACCCGGTCCCGGCGCGGTCCGCCGGTGTAGAAACGGCCCCCATGCGCGACGAACCGGTGCTCCTCGTCCACGGCTTCGCCACGTCCGCCGCCCGCACGTGGCGGGACAACGGCTGGATCGACCTGCTGGGCGACGTCGGCCGCTCGGTCATCGCGCCCGACCTGCTCGGTCACGGCGAGTCGGACAAGCCTCACGACCCCGAGGCGTACGGAGCCCTCGAGAGCGGCGTGGCCGCCCACCTCCCCGACCAGCCGGTCGACGCCGTCGGCTTCTCGCTGGGGGCCCGCGTCGTGCTGACGCTGGCTGCCGACGACCCCGGCCGCTTCTCCCGCATCGTCGTCGCCGGGGTCGGCGCCAACCTGTTCCGCGACAACGGCGCGTCAGACGTGATCGCCGGCGCCGTCGCGGGTCAGGGCGACCCGGCCAACCCGGTCGTGCAGTACTTCGCCGGCCTGGCGGCGCAGCCCGGAGTCGATCGCACCGCACTGGCCGCCTGCATCCGCTGCCGCCGCCCGCCGCTCGACGCCGCCGTCCTCGGCAAGGTGACGTGCCCGGTGCTGGTCGTGCTCGGCGACCGCGACTTCGCCGGCCCCGCCGACCCGCTGGTGGAGGCGCTGCCGAACGCCACGTTCGTGCCGCTGCGTGGCGTGGACCACTTCGCCACCCCCAAGGACTTCGGGTTCCTCGACGCCGCGCTCGGCTTCCTCGACGCCCAACCCTGAACCGACGGGGCGGGGCGAGGCGTGCCATCGTCGCGGCGTGGAAACGAGCGGGCGCACCGAGCGTCCCCCCGACTCTCGTCGCCGCGTGCTGGCGCGGCGCCTCGTCGTCGCGCTCGTGGTCGTCGTGCAGCTGGGCCTCGTGGCCCGGGGCTACCGGTCGGACCACAAGGAGCTCGCCTTCCAGATGTTCCCCGAGTCGAGCACGTGGCGGGCCGACATCGTGCGGGTCGAGGCCGACGGCGACCGCGTGCCGATCGACGAGGCCTGGGCGGGCTACCGGTGGGCCGACATGGTCGAGGGGCGGGGGCTCGACCGCCCCGAGGTACGTCGTCACGCCGACGCCGGGCTCGACAACCAGCTGGCCTTCCTCGACTCCGCTCTCGGATGGGTCGCGGCGCACACGCCGCGCGACGACCGGACGCGCTACCTCGAGGCCACGGTCACCGTCTGGCACAACACCGACCCGCCCGAGGTCGTGGTGCTGCGCAGCCCCGACCGGGACGTCGGGCCATGAAGGCGTGGCGTCCGTTGCCGGCCCTCGACGAGGCGCTCGGCCGCCGGGTCGGCATGCGCGCCCTGGCCCTGCTGCGGGTCCTGGTCGGGCCGGTGGTGCTGCTGCACCTGCGGCCGTTCCTCGCCGACGCGTCCGCCGGGCGCATCTACCGCGACACGTTCCACGAGCCCTACGCCACCTGGTACCCCGAGCTGCCCCGGGCGCTGTACGTGGCACTGCTGTGGGTGGGCGTGGCGGCCGCGGTGGCGATGACCATCGGGTTGGCCACCCGGCTCAGCACGGCGGTCACCGCTGGGGTGGTCGTCTACAACCTCTTCCTGTCGACCACCCACGTGCACAACAACCGGGCGTACCTGGCGATCGTGCTGGTGGTGCTGGCGATGGCGCCGTGCGGGCGCGAGCTGTCGGTCGACGCCTGGCTCCGGCGGCGCCGGGGGCTCCCGCCGCTCCCGCCGGACGCACCGGCCTGGCCGCTCCTGCTGCTGCGCTTCGAGGCGTCGGTCGTGTACGGCGCCTCGGGTCTGTCGAAGCTCGTCGATCCCGACTGGTTCGGGGGCACCGTCACCTGGCACCGCGTGGTCCGCGTGCGTGACCAGGTCGTCGCGTCGCCCCTGCCCGGCTGGGCCGTCGACCTGCTCACCGACCGTTCGTTCCACACCTACGCGGCCAAGGTCATCGTCCTCACCGAGGTCCTCCTCGCCGTCGGGCTGTGGTGGCGCCCCACGCGCGACGCCGCCGTGTGGGTGGCCGTCCTCTTCCACGTCACCATCCAGCTCACCGCACGGGTCGAGGTCTTCTCGTACCTGGCGATCGCCGCGCTCGTGATCTGGGCCGTGCCCGCGACACGGGACCGGGTGCTGGTCGTCGACCCTGGCCGCGCCGCGCACCGCCGGTTGGCGGCGGTCGTGCGGCCCCTCGACTGGCTGGCCCGGTTCCGCATCGAGGACGGGCGGGCCGGGGCGCCGCTCACCGTCGTCGACCGGGACGGCCGCGTCCTCACCGGCGGTGCGGCCGCGGCCATGGCACTGAGCCGCCTGCCGGTCACGGCCTGGCCGGCGCTGCCGGCCGCCGCCCTCCTGTCCTCTCGCCGCCCGGTGCGGCACGCCCTGAACGCTCCTTCGGAGGTCTCGTGACACCTGACCGACCGCGCACGGTCCGCCGGCGCGTCGCGCTGGCGGGCCTGGCCCTGCTCGGCGTCAGCCTCGTGGCCTTCGCGTGGGGGGCGCCGCCCGAGCGGTGCCCCGAGGTCACCGCGGTGGAGCTGCAGGCCGCGGCCACCGAGGCGGCCGACTGGTTCGGCCGCAACCAGGAGGCCGACGGCACCTGGCTGTACCAGTACGACGCCGAGGCCGACGAGGCCGTCGACGACTACAACGTGGTGCGCCACGCGGGCGGCGTCATGGGGCTGTACCAGGCCGCGGGGGCGGGCGTTCCCGGGGCGCTCGAGACGGCCGACCGCGGGTTCGCCTGGGCCGAGGACCGCCTGGTCGAACGCGACGACTGGGCCGCGCTCAGCCACCAGGGTCGCACCGCCACGGGTGCCACCGCCCTGCTCGTCTCGGGGCTGGTCGAGCGCCGCGTGGCCACCGGCGACGACCGCTACGACGACCTGCTGGCAGAGCTGGGCCGGTTCCTCGCCGCCCAGACCGAGCCGTCGGGGGCGGTCCTGGCCAACTACAGCCTGCGCTCCGAGGCGCCCGAGCCCGGCGTCTACTCGGCGTACTTCACCGGCGAGACGTACTGGGCGTTCGCCCGGCTCCACCGCCTCGACCCGAGCGCGGGGTGGGGCGAGCTGGCCGACCGGGTCGGCGACTACCTGACGACCCGGCGCGACGACGTCGAGGACCACTGGCCCCCGATCCCCGATCACTGGGCCGCCTACGGGTTGGCCGAGACGGTCCAGTTCGACGACCGTCCCGCCGACGAGCCGTTGACCGAGGACGAGGTGGCCTACGCCGAGGAGCAGGCGGGCTCGTTCGGCGCCCAGGTGCGGTGGGTGGCCCAGCGCCACGGTCCCTGGGGCGCGATCGCCCGCACCCCGCAGGTGCCCCGCGGCGGCGGCTACGGCGTGGTGGGCGAGGCGCTGACCGGGCTGTGGCTGGTCTCGGGGGCCGAGCCGCGGCTGGCCGACCTGCGGGAGCCGTTGGCCGAGCGGGCCTCGTGCATCGCCGGCCTGGCGGTCGAGCAGCAGGTCGACGCCACCGAGGCGGCCGACTATCCCGATCCCGGGCGGGCCCGGGGCGCGTGGTTCCGGGACGGCGAGACCCGCATGGACGACCAGCAGCACGCGCTGTCCGCCCTGATCCGCACCCAGCCCATCGTCATGACAGTCGCCGCAGGTGCGAACGACGCCGACGGGGCGGGGTCTCCCGCGCCGGCCGCCCTGTTGTGGGCCGTCGCCCTCGTCGCCGCGCTGAACCCGGTCCGCGCCGCGCTGGCCGTGCCGCGCGCCGACGGGCCGTCCCCGGTCAAGGTCGCCGCGCTCGGGGGTGCGCTGGGGGCGGTGGTCGTGCTGGTGGCGGCGCTGGCCGGCGCCCTGCTGCTGGACGCGCTCGACGTCAGCGACCCCGCCTTCCGGATCGCCGCCGGTGCGGTGGCGGTGATCACCGGTGCGATCGACCTCGCCCGCCGGCCACCCTCGGCCGAGCCGGCCCTGCCCGGCTGGCGGGCGGCCCTCGTGCCCGTGGCGGTGCCGCTCGTGATCCGGCCTGCGCTCGTCCTGGGGGCGGTGAGCGCCAACGCCGACCGCAGCGCCGGCGTCGTGGCCGCCGCCCTGCTGGTCGGCGTGGCTGCGCTGGCGGCGGCCACCGCGGCACCGGCCGAGGGCCCAGCGCGGCGGGTGGCGCGCTGGGGGGCGGCCCTCACGGGGGCGGTGCTCGCCGCGACGGGCGTGCTCCTGGTGATCGACGGCGTGCTGGCCGTGTGATCCGGGCGCCGCGGCTCAGCGCCGCGCTCGGACCCACAGCACGGCCTTGTACCCCTCGCCCGCCACCAGGACCGTGGCGCCGAGCGCCGCGCACACCCCCCACTGGGCGAGCGACAGGCCGGTGGTGTCGAACGCGTCGTTGAGCAGCGGCACGTGCACGACCGCCACCTGCAGCAGGAGCGACACCGCGATGGCCGCCCACAGCAGGCCGTTCGCGAACAGGTGGTGCACGAAGCTCGCATGGTCGCTGCGGGCGTTGAGGCAGTTCCAGAGCTGAGCCAGCACGAGGGTGGTGAACGCCACGGTCCGGGCCTCGGTCAGCGACGACGAGCCCTCGATCAACCCGCCCGGCAGGTACATGTCGAGGCCCACGAGGGCGGCCACCGCCATCGTCAGGCCCACGACCACGATGCCCACCTGCATCTCGCCGTCGATCACCCGGTCGGTCAGCCGCCGGGGCGGGCGTTCCATGACGTCGTCGGGAGGCGGGTCGAAGCCCATCGCCAGCGCCGGGCCGGTGTCGGTGAGCAGGTTGATCCACAGGATCTGGGTGGCGAGCAGGGGGACCACCACGTCCTCGCCCCGGTTCAGGCCGATGATCCCCGCGCCCACGACCCCGAGGAACATGGTGAGCACCTCGCCCGCGTTCGACGACAGCAGGTAGCGGAGGAAGGCGCGGATGTCGGCGAAGATCCCGCGGCCCTCGCGGACCGCGACGACGATCGTGGCGAAGTTGTCGTCGGCCAGGATCATGTCGGCCGCTTCCTTGCTCACGTCGGTCCCGGTCACGCCCATGGCCACCCCGATGTCGGCCGAGCGCAGCGCGGGCGAGTCGTTCACCCCGTCCCCCGTCATCGCCACGATGTTCCCGTCGTCCTGGAGGGCGTCGACCAGGCGGAGCTTGTGTTCGGGGGCGACGCGGGCGTAGACGGAGGTCTCCCGGGCCGTCGCCCGCAGGCCGTCGTCGTCGAGCCGCTCGAGGTCGGACCCGACGCACACCGGTGCACCCTCGGCGGCGATGCCGAGGTCGGCTGCGATGCGGGCGGCGGTGCGCGGGTGGTCGCCGGTGATCATGACCGTGCGGATGCCCGCCCGCTCGGCCTCCCCGATGGCGATCCGGGCCTCGTCCCGCGGTGGGTCGATGATCCCGACGACGCCGAGGTACACGAGCTCGCGCTCGAGCCCCTCGAGGCCCTCGGACCCGTCGCCGGAGGCGCTCGCGTCCGCCGGGGGCTCCACGTCGGGCAGCGGGCGGTACGCCACCGCCAGCGTGCGCAGCGCCTTGTCCGCCAGACCGTCCACGTCGGCCGCGATGGCCGCCCGGCGGGCGTCGGTGAGGGGGCGGACCTCGCCCGCCACCCGCTCGTGGGTGCACCGGACCAGCAGGGCGTCGGGCGCTCCCTTGGTCACCACGTCGATGCGGCCCTCGCGTTCGACGTCCGCCTCGAGCGTGGTCATGAGCCGGCGCTCCGACGTGAACGGCACCTCGCCCACCCGCTGGAACCGGGCCCGCCTCGCCTCGGCGATGCCGAGCTTGGCCTCGGCCACCAGGAACGCTCCCTCGGTGGGGTCGCCCTGGACGGTCCACGCGCCGTCCTCCTCGTGCAGCACGGCGTCGTTGGCCAGGCTCCCCCCGCCGAGCACGAAGCGCACCTCGTCGGCCAGCGCGGCGTCGGCCGCGGGATCGAGCGGACGGCCGTCGACGGTCGCCTCGCCCTCGGGCCGGTAGCCGGTGCCGGTCAGCTCGACCGCGCCCGATCCCGTCACGACGGTCGTCACCGTCATCTCGTTGCGGGTGAGCGTGCCGGTCTTGTCGGTGCAGATCACCGAGGCCGACCCGAGGGTCTCGACCGACGACAGCTTCTTCACGATCGCCCGCTCGCGGGCCATGCGCTGCACACCGAGCGCCAGCACCACGGAGAGGATGGCGGGCAACCCCTCGGGCACTGCGGCCACCGCCAGCGACACGCCGACCAGCAGCACCTCGACCACGTCCGAGGCCGTGTCGACCTCGGACGTGAGCAGAATGGCGGCGACCACCACCACGGCGATGATCACGACCGCGATCCCGAGGGTGCGGCCGATCAGGTCGACCTCACGCTGGAGCGGCGTCCGCTCCTCCTCGGTGTGGCCCAGCAGGCGGGCCACGTGACCCATCTCGGTGTCCATCGCCGTGGCGGTGACGACGGCGCGCCCCCGGCCGCTGGCCACCGCCGTCCCGCTGAAGGCCATGTCGAACCGGTCGCCCAGGGCGGAGTCGGGGGCGAGGGTGGCCACGTCCTTGAGCACCGGCTCGCTCTCGCCGGTCAGGGACGCCTCGGCCACCTTGAGCGCTCGCGCCTCGACCAGCCTGGCGTCGGCCGCCACCGCGTCGCCCTCGGCCAGGACCAGCACGTCGCCGGGCACCACCTCGGTGGCCGGCACGCGGCGCACCTCGCCGTCGCGCACGACGCCCGCGCTGGCCGCGGCCATGCGGGCCAGCGCCGCCACCGCCTGCTCGGCGCGGGCCTCCTGGGCGTAGCCGAGCACCGCGTTGGCCACCAGCACGGCCAGGATCACGATGACCTCGAAGGGCACTTCGTCGGCGCCCTCGATCAGCCACGCCACCAGCGACACCACGACGGCCACGAGCAGCAGGTACACGAGCGGGTCCTGGAACTGCGCCAGCAGCTTCCGCCACCGCGGCACGGGCGCCTCGGCCTCGAGCTGGTTGGGACCGTGGCTCTCCAGCCGGGTCGCGGCCTCGTCGCTCGACAGGCCGCGGGCGGGGTCGACGTCGAGGCGGGCGGCGACGGCCACGGCGTCCTCGGCCCACGGCCCGGGCGCCTCGCCGTGACCACCCGACGGGGCCGGGGCGGTGGACGTCATCGCGGTCGACCCTACGGCGCCATGGCCCGGGCGTCATCCGTTCAGGCGGGTCCGGTGTGCACCTCCGGCCTGGTTCGCCATCACCCGCCCGGGCTCAGCCGGCGCACGGCGGCAGCTCGCCCAGCACCGGGAACGTGAGGTCGGGCGTCACGGCCGGGGGCCCGCCGTCGGGGCCGGCCGGTGCCACCGCGATGACGAACACGAACGGCGAGCGGGGCGGCTCGACCCCCTCGCACAACGCCGCCGGGGCGCCCCCGGCCGTGTTGCCCTCGTCGACGGTGCCGGAGTGGCCGGTGACCCATCGGTACGGGTGGTCGTTCCCGGCGAGGTCGGACACGTTGCCGACGAGCCGGGTGCCGGCGACGGGGCGGCCGAGCACCGTGGTGCGCAGCGGCGTGCCCACGATGACTGCGTGGCGGCCCGGGGTGGCGGCCTCGAACGTGTTGGCCTCGATGCGGTTGCCGTCGTCCTCGACCCGGATGCCGTAGGTGACGTCGACGAAGCGGTTGGCCCGCACCGTGTTGTCGTTGGCGCGGTCGAGCACGACCCGCCGGAGGGGCTCGTCGATGTAGGCCGGGTCGGTGCAGTCCATCGGCAGCGTGTTCTCACCCATCCGGGACCCGACCCAGATCCCGTTGGTGCCGCCGTCGAAGACGTTGGCCTCGATCAGGTTGTGCTCGGAGGGGTAGCGGCGCTCGAAGTAGGCGGGCCGGTCGGGGTACTCGCCGCAGTTCTTGTAGAGGAAGAGGCCGCCGGCCGAGTTGTCGCGGAACAGGTTGCCCACGATCGTGTTCTCGTACGAGCCGTCGACCGAGATGCCCTCGCGGCCGATGCCCCAGAACCACAGGTCGACACCCGCGAACGTGAACGGCTGGCCGCCGGGCCCGTTCTCGCGGTAGCCGTTGGCCAGCAGGACGTTGCCTTCGACGTGGCTGCGGCGCGAGCCGGTCTCCAGGTAGATGCCGCTGCTGCCGGCGCCGTTCACCTGGTTGCGGCGCAGGGTGACCCCCTCGACGTAGCCGTCGACGAAGATGCCGACGCCGCGCGAGCCGCGGAAGACCGAGTCCTCGACGACGATGTCGGCCGTGCCGTTCTCGTACTCCTGGCCCTGGGGCAAGGTCCGGAAACCGTCGCGGGTGACGCGCAGGCTGTTGAGGAAGCCCTCGACCGTGCAGTTCCGCACCGTCACCCCGTGCAGCGGCGTGTCGATCGGGGTGGACACCAGGATGCCGCGCCCTCCGGCCCCCGGGGCGCTGCGGATCGTCGCGCCCTGGCAGTCGAGCGTGACCCCGGACGCGGTGATGTCGACGCCCAGGGTGTAGGTGCACGCGGGGTCGAGGTGGGACGTCTCGGTGAGCTGGATCCGCTCGTCCGCCCGGTCGCATCCGATCAGGACCGAGCCCTCTTCGGGGGGTGGCGGCTCGCACGCCACGACGGCGCTCAGCGCCAGCACGGCCGCGCCGCACGCCATGACCAGCCGCTGCCTGTCCATCTCGCGTCCCCCTCGCCTGCGCCCGTGCGGGCCGAATGTAGGCGCAGACCGCGCCGGACGGGCGATCCGACCCCCCCGGTCGCGGGCGGCGCTGTGGCAGCCTGGGCCGGTGCGCACCTTCGACGTGGCCGAACGGCGGTCCCGCCTCGTCCGGCGGCACCACCTCGCACCCGGTCACAAGGCGCCCGACGTCGAGACGGCCAGCGACGGCCTGGTCGGCCTGCACGCCACCGACCCGCCCACCGTGTACATGGCCGCGTGGGCACGGGTCGACGGTCTGACCCGGAGCGACGTCGACAAGGCCCTCTACGCCGACCGTACCCTGGTCAAGCACCTCTGCATGCGCCGCACGCTGTTCGTGATCCGACGCGACCTGTTCGGCGTGACGGTGGCGGCAGCGAGCACCCGCGTGGCCGAGCAGGAGCGGCGGCGCCTCGTGAAGGAGGTCGAGAAGGCGGGGTTGGTCGCCGACGGCGCCGCCTGGCTGCGGGCCGCCGAGGCGGCCACGCTCGAAGCACTCGACGAGATGGGCGAGGCGAGCTCGACCGAGCTGCGGAACGCGGTCGAGCTCCTGCAGGGGTCGACCGTGTACGCGCCGCACAAGGCCTACGGCGGCAACGCGCCGGTGGGACCGCGCGTGCTGACCTGCCTCTCCGCCGCGGGCGAGATCGTGCGGGCGTCGAACCGCGGGGGCTGGTACGTGTCGCGGCCCGCCTGGGCGCGGACGTCCGCGTGGTTGGGGGAGCAGCCCCGGGTCGTGCCCGAGCGCGAGGCCCGCGCCGAGCTGGTGCGCCGGTGGCTGCACGCGTTCGGTCCGGCGACCGAGGCCGACCTCAAGTGGTGGATGGGGTCGACGGTCACGGCGACCCGCGCCGCCCTGGCCGACGTCGGCGCCGTCGAGGTCGACCTCCACGGGAGGCCCGGGGTCGCCCTGGCGGACGACCTCGACCCCGCCGGTCCGACCGAACCGTCGGCCGCGCTGCTGCCGGCGCTCGACCCGACGACGATGGGGTGGTTCGAGCGCGACTGGTACCTCGGCGGGCACCGGCCCGCCATCTTCGACGGCAACGGGAACGGCGGCACGACGGCCTGGTGGGACGGCCGGATCGTCGGCGGATGGTCCCAGGCGCCCGACGGCGAGGTGCTCCTCCAGCTCCTCGAGGACGTGGGGGCCGAGGCCACGGCGGCGCTCGAGCGCGAGGCGGCCCGCCTCACCGCCTGGGTCGACGGCGTCAGGGTCGCGCCGCGCTTCCCGTCGCCGCTGTCGCGATCGGCGTCGGGGTGACCGCAACCCCCTGACTCGTCGCGACACGGCACCGTGCCGGCCGGTACGGTCCGGCCGATGACCGTGCACGAGACCGAAGGCGACGTCGGCGCGCTGTTCCACCGGGCCGGCACGTGGGCCGACATGACGGCGTGGCACGAGCGGGTGGCCCAGATCCGCCGCACCGACCCGATCCTGCGCGTCGACGCGCCGGGGTACGCGCCGTTCTGGGTGCTGACCCGGCATGCCGACGTCCTGGCCGTGAGCCGCGACAACGTGCGCTGGCTGAACACACCCCGGTCGGTGCTGGGGCCCGACGAGGACTGGCAGCGCATCGTCGACGGGGGCATGCCCGTGCCCGCGTCGCTCGTGCACCTCGACGGCGCCAAGCACAGGGCGCACCGGGCGGTCACGAACGACTGGTTCAAGCCCGCGGCCGTCCGCCACCGCCAGCCCCGCATCGACGAGCTGGCCGACCTCTTCGTCGAGCGCATGCGCCGGCTCGGCGGGAGCTGCGACTTCGCGCAGGACATCGCCCAGCCGTACACGCTGCGGGTGATCATGGACATCTACGGCGTGCCCGAGGACGACGAGCCCCTGATGATGGACCTGACCCAGGGCATCTTCGGGGCCGCCGACCCCGAGTACCTGGGCGATGCCGGCGATCCGGGTGAGCGGATGACGGCGTCGGTGATGCAGTTCATCCAGTACTTCAACGATCTCACCGACGACCGCCAGGCCTGCCCGGCCGACGACCTCGCCACCGTGATCGCCAACGGCCAGGTCGACGGCGGCCCGATGGGCGACATCGAGCGGCTCTGGTACTACATCATCGTGGCGACGGCCGGGCACGACACGACGTCGTTCGCCCTCGCCGGGGGCATGGAGCAGCTCGCACGGACCCCCGACCAGCTCTTCGGCCTGGCGGGCGACGACGAGGCCGTCGTCAACGCGGCCGAGGAGATCCTCCGCTGGACCTCGCCGGTGCGCCACTTCATGCGGCACGCCACCGAGCCGATGGTGCTCGGCGGGGTCGAGATCCCCGAAGGCGGGCGGGTGCTGCTCAGCTATCCGGCTGCCAACCGCGACGAGGCGGTGTTCGCCGATCCGACGACGTTCGACGTGCGCCGTCCTGACGCCGACCGTCAGGTGGGCTTCGGCGGGGGAGCCCACTTCTGCCTCGGCGCCCAGTTCGCCCGGCGCGAGCTACGCACGATGCTGCACCGGCTGAGCCGCGAGCTCACCCACGTCGAGCTGGCTGGCGAGCCGGAATGGGCGTTGAGCCACTTCGTCAGCGGGGTCAAGCACCTGCCGATCGCCTACGGCATGCGCTGAGGGTCAGAGCGCCTCGCGGTAGGCGTCCACCCACAGCTTCGGGTCGACCGGGACGAGCATCCCTGCGGCCAGGTACATGTCGAGCTGGAGCAGCAGGGCGTGCCACGCGGCGGCCAGCTCGGCGTCGGTGCCGATCCCCGCATGGGTCAGCCGGAACACGCTTCCGTGCTCGACGGGCTCGACCTCCCACGACACGGGGTCGTCTGCCCGATCGGCGGCACCCCAGCCCGCCAGGGCCGCAGGGCCGCTCGTGGCGGCGCGGACGCGGTCGGGATCGACGTGGGTGGCCCGCTCCCACCGCAGTGCGCCCCGGCCATCGGGTCGGCCGAGCTCGGGCCCCATCTGCTCGACGTAGTGGTGGTACAGCGCCAGGCCGTCGTCGCCCTCGGATCGGGCATCAGCCTCGGCCAGCGCCCGCCCGAGCGCGTCCAGGCAGGCGTGCCAGCCCGAGCCGTTCCGGGCCGCCACCGACTGGTGGCTGAGCACCTGGGTGAAGACCAGGAGCGTGCTGCTCGCGTCGGGGACGAGCTCGAAGCGCAGCACCTCGCCGCCCCAGGTGAACGAGAAGACGGTCGGCGGGTCGTAGACCAGCACGCGGCCGCGGAACGGTGGGCCGTCGTCGCGGGTCGGTTCGCCCGCGGCGCGTGCCGCCGCCCGCTGCGCCTCGTCGTCGAACACGAGCTCGGCCCCGAGGGTGCGCTCGCCGATCACGTCGGACGGGAACCACGCACCCATCTCCTCGGGAGTGGTGATGGCCCGCCAGACGCGCTCGACCGGCTGGTGGAAACGCCGCTCGAACCGCAGTACGGGACGGCCGTCGACGGTGACGAGGGTGCCATCGGTGCTCATGGGGTGACCTCCAGGTGGTGCTCGAGCCGGTCGAACGACCGGCTCCAGAGCCGTCGGTACGGGGCCAGCCACGCGTCGATCTCGGTGAGGGGCTCGGGTCGGACGCGGTAGAGGCGCCGCTGGGCGTCGGCACGCACGTCGACGAGGCCGGCGTCACGCAGGACGCGCAGATGCTTGGACACCGCGGGCTGGCTGATGGAGAGCCGGTCCACGAGGTCGCCGACCGGGCGTTCGCCCTCGCACAGGAGGTCGAGGATCGCCCTGCGGGTCGGCTCGGCGAGGACGGCGAAGCTCACCCGCTGAGCATGCTCCTACAGCTATATAGCTGTCAAGGCATGTATGACGGTCACCGCTTCGCCTCCCGCTGAGGACCTCCGTCACTTGCCGGGGTCCTCGAGCGTGTCGCAGGCTGACGCCATGGCAGAGATCGTCGTCGGTGTGGACGGGTCGGATCACGGGGCGGCTGCGCTGCGCTGGGCGGCCCGCGAGGCGGGGTTGCACGGCCACGACCTGGTCGCCGTGCTGGTGTGGGACCTGTTCAACCAGCGGCACGCGGACGGCAGCCGTCGCTTCGACCCCGCCTACGACGACGTCGCCGCCGACGCCGCCCTGGCCGCGGCCGTCGAGGCCGCGCTGGGTGCGGAGGCGGCGTCGCAGGTGATCCGCCGCGTGGTGTGCGACCTGCCGGCGCCGGGGCTTCTGGCGGCGGCGCACGACGCCGACCTGCTCGTGGTGGGCGCCCGCGGGCTGGGCGGGTTCCAGGGCCTGCTCCTGGGATCCGTCAGCCAGCAGTGCCTGCACCACGCCGAGGTTCCGATCGCCATCGTGCGCGGCGACCGCGACGACAGTGCCCCCGCGGGTGACCGCGAGCGCGTCGTGGTCGGCGTCGACGGCTCCGAGCGGTCGATGGCCGCGCTGCGGTGGGCGCTCGCCGAAGGGGCGGCGCGCAAGGCCGTGGTGCGGGTGGTGCACGCCTGGGAGGCACCTCTGATCTACGGGTCCGTGACCGGCGTGTCGGGGTCGGATGTCGGCGTCATCGAGGGCGGCGCCCGCCGCATGGTGGACGAGATGGTCGACCGGGCGGTGGACGGAGCCGCCCCTGTCGACGTCGAGCGGACGGCGGTGCCCGGAGGCCCGGCGTCGAGCCTGGTGGAGGCGGCCGAGGATGCCGATCTCGTGGTCGTGGGCCGCCGCGGCCTCGGAGGGTTCGGTCGCCTCCTCCTCGGCTCGGTGTCGGAGCACGTGGCCCGGCACGCCGGATGTCCCGTCGTCGTGATCCCGGCCGGGCCGGAGGACTGACACCGCGGTCCGACCGCCCCTCGAGGCGCGCGCCGCCCGGCGCTGTCCCCGCAGTTCCCGCCGGTCGAGCACCCCGTGGTGCGCGTCCACCCCGAGACCGGCCGGCGCACGCTGTTCGTGAACCCGGTGTTCACCCAGCACGTCGTCGGGCTGGCCGACGACGAGAGCGAAGCGCTGCTCGCCACCCTGTTCCGCCAGATGACGCGGGCCGACTACCAGTGCCGTTTCGCGTGGACGCCGGGGGCCGTGGCGTTCTGGGACAACCGGGCGACCCAGCACGACGCGGCCAGCGACTACTTCCCCCAGCGTCGCGTGATGGACCGCATCAGCATCGTGGGGGACCGCCCGTACGGCGTCGCCGCACCCACCGTGTCCACGCCGGCCTGATCGCCCGCGAACGCGTGGCGCGGTCGCCGGCCCGGCAGGGTCGCCGCAGGTGGCCCCTCCGTGAGGCAGAATGACGAACGCGTGGGGACGTGGATCGGCGGACGCCGTCGTCGCCCGCCGACGGGAGCCACACAGGGCATGCGGGAGTGAGAACGATGCGGGACCTCTGGGCGGAGCTGAAGGAGGCCGTGGGCGCGGCCCTCGACCGGGTGCACCCCGGCGTTCTGATCGTCACCGGCCTGGTGGCCGTCGTGATCGTGTTCGGCGCACTGGGCCTGGCGATGCTCGCGGACGGCGACCCTGGCGTCGACGACCTCGGGCTGGGCGCTCCGCCGGCCCGCGCCGCCGAGGGCGAGGCCGCGTCCGACGACGGCGGGTCGGCCGGCTCGGGCGGCGGGGGCGACTCGTTGTCCGAGGGCCTCACGACGCGTGGCGAGGACGCATCGGGCGACTCGGACGGCAGCCCCGCCCCCGCGGTGGCCCCGGCCGCCACGACCGACGCCGCGCCGTCGCCCGCGGGTGACGGGTCCCCGGCCGACGGCGGCGGACCGTCCCCGGCCACCGGTCCGACGACGACCGGCGCGCCGGCGGCGCCAGAGCCCACCGCACCCGCCACGACGGCCACGACCGCCGTCCCCACGACCAGCACCACTGCGCCCGAGCAATCGAGCCCGGGCCTGGTCGGCGGTCTGCTCGACGTGCTCGGCCTGGGCTGACGGCGAGATCCCCGGCGCAGCCGGCGGTCAGGCGACCGCCGCCCCGGTGTCGGACGCCTCGGGCTGCTCGTCGGTGCGGGCCGTGCGCACGTCGTCGACGGTGACGTTCACCTCGACCACGCGCAGGCCGAGCATCCGCTGCGTCTTGTGGGCCACGTTGGCCTGCACCTGACGGGCCACGTCGAGGACGACGTGGCCGAACTCGACCATGATCGTGATGCTGATGGCCACGTCGTGGCCCTTGACCTCGGCTTTGACGCCCTGGTCCCCCCGCTTGTTGCCGAGGCCGATCCGCTCGCGGACGCTCTCGACGGCTCGCTCGAAGTCGCCGCCCAGATCGGCCACGCCCTCGACCTCCATGGCGGCCAGCCCTGCCACCTTCTCGACCACCTCGTCGGCGATGTGGATGCGGCCCTTCACCTCGGGCGCGCCCGCCGGCCCCTGGTCGGGGCGGGGCTGCTCTGGTCTGGGTTGCTCGGGCCGCGGCTGGTCCGCCCGGGGTTGCGGGGCGAAGCGCGGTGCGGTCGCAGCCGCCGGTCCCGGTGCCGGATCGGGGCGCGGGCCGAACGGTGCGGGACCGTTCTGGCCGGGCGTGTCGGTCGTGAAGTCGGACATGGTGTGCCTCCTGGTCGCCGCCCACCCGGTGGCAGGCACGCGCGCGCCGGGCCGCCAGGTCCCCAGGTGTTCGCCAGCCCAGCCGCGGCGCCCGTGACTGTACGTCCCCCGGGAGGCCCTGTCAGTGCCGTTCCGACGGGCGGCGTTAGGGTGGCTCCATGGCCAAGCCCGACGTGAGCATCCCCGCCTCCGAACCGCCCGCGGACCTCGTCGTGGACGACATCGTGGTGGGCGACGGACACGAGGCCACCGCCGGCAACGACGTCGAGGTCCACTACGTCGGCGTGGCGTGGTCGAACGGCGAGCAGTTCGACGCCTCGTGGGACCGGGGCGACACGTTCTCGTTCCGCCTCGGCGCCGGCCAGGTCATCGAGGGGTGGGACACGGGCGTCCAGGGCATGCGGGTCGGTGGCCAGCGGCGACTCACGCTGCCTCCGCACCTCGCCTACGGCCCGCGCGGGGCAGGCGGGGTGATCGGGCCCAACGAGACCCTCGTCTTCGTGGTCGACCTCGTGGGCGTGAGCTGAGAGAGGCGAGCAGGGTGGACGGGCGGGCGGCGTCCGGGCGGTGGGCGGCGACGGTCGCCTGCCTGGTGGTGGCCGGGGCGGCCGCGTGCGTGCAGGCCGACGTGCCCGAGTCGCTGCCCGGGCCGACGTCGACCACGACGACGACCGTGGCGCCCACACCCGAGCCCGACTGCGGGGAGCCCGAGGCGAGCCTGCGCCCGGCCGGTCCGGCCACCACCGCGGTGCCGCCGGGCTCGACGATGGCCGAGATCCAGGCCCGCGGGCAGCTGCTCGTGGGGGTCGACACCGCCACGTTGCGCCTCTCGAGCGTCGACCCGCAGACCGGCCTGTTCGAGGGGTTCGACGTGGACATCGCCCGCGAGGTGGCCGCCGCCCTGTTCGGCGACCCCGATCGCATCTCCTTCGTCGGCATCCCCAGCAGCGACAGGGTGCAGGCCCTGGTCGACGGGCGGGTGGACATGGTCGCCGACGTGTTCACCCCCACGTGCGGCCGCCGCGAGGACATCGACTTCTCGACCAACTACTACGACTCGCAGCAGTTGGTGCTGGTGCGCGACGACGACCCGGCGCGGACGATCGACGAGCTCGCCGGACACACGATCTGTGGTTCGGCCGGTTCGACCACCCTGGCCCGCGTCGCCGAGCTGCCCGACGTCGAGCCGGTCGCCGCGGCCGAGCGGGCCGACTGCCTGGTGAAGCTGCAGGAGGGCGAGGTCGACGGCATGTCGACCAACGACACGATCCTCGTCGGCTTCCGCGCCCAAGACCCCAACCTGCGCTTCCTCGACGGCTCGCTCAACCGGGAGCCCACCGCCATCGGCCTGCCGCGTGACCGGCCCGAGTGGGTGCGCTACGTCAACGCCGTGCTCGAGCAGGTGCGGACCTCGGGGCGGTGGGTCGAGCTGTACGACCTCTGGCTGGCCGACCTGCTCGGGCCGACCGCCGGCCCGCCCCCGCCCGTGTACGTCGATTGACGCTGCGCTCCGTGCCCCGCACCTTGGCGGACCACCTGGCGGCGCTCGGCGCCCGCCCCGACCCCGACGCCGTGCTCGACGCGTTCACGACGTGGGCCGACGGCCGCGGCCTCGCGCTGTACCCGGCACAGGAGGAGGCGGTCCTCGAGATCCTCGGCGGCGCCAACGTCATCCTCGGCACGCCCACCGGGTCGGGGAAGTCGCTCGTGGCGCTGGCCGCCCACGCCGCCGCCCTGGCCGCCGGTCGCCGCACCTTCTACACGGCGCCGATCAAGGCGCTCGTCTCGGAGAAGTTCTTCGACCTCGTGCACGAGCTGGGGTCGGACCATGTCGGCATGCTCACGGGCGACGCCGCCGTCAACGCCGACGCCCCGGTGATCTGCTGCACGGCCGAGATCCTCGCCAACCTGGCGCTGCGGCGTGGCGAGCGGGCCGACGTCGGCCAGGTGGTGATGGACGAGTTCCACTACTACGCCGACCCCGACCGCGGCTGGGCGTGGCAGGTGCCGTTGCTCACGCTGCCCCAGGCCCAGTTCGTGCTGATGTCGGCCACGCTGGGCGACACCCGTCGCTTCGAGGTCGAGCTCAGCGAGCGGACGGGCCGCACGACGGCCGCCGTCCGCAACGCCACCCGGCCGGTGCCGCTCGACTACGAGTACCGCCACACCGCGCTGCACGAGACGATCGACACGCTGCTGGCGACCGACCGGGTGCCCGTCTACGTCGTGCACTTCACCCAGCGCGAGGCTGTCGAGCGGGCCCAGTCCCTGATGAGCGTGAACATGTGCTCGCGGGCCGAGAAGGACGCCATCGGGGCCGCCATCGGCGAGTTCCGCTTCGGGCCGGGGTTCGGGCGGGCGCTCAGCCGGTACGTCCGCCACGGCATCGGCGTCCACCACGCCGGCATGCTCCCGAAGTACCGCCGGCTGGTCGAGCGGCTGGCGCAGGAGGGCCACCTCAAGGTCATCTGCGGCACCGACACCCTCGGGGTGGGGATCAACGTGCCGATCCGCACCGTGCTGTTCACCCAGCTCTGCAAGTACGACGGCACGTCGTCCCGGCTGCTCTCGGCGCGTGAGTTCCACCAGATCGCCGGCCGGGCGGGCCGGGCCGGGTACGACACGGTCGGCTACGCGTGGGCCCAGGCTCCCGAGCACGTGATCGACAACGAGCGGGCCGTGGCCAAGGCCGGGGACGACGCCAAGAAGAAGCGCAAGATCGTCAAGCGGAAGCCCCCGACCCGCGGCTACGTCCCGTGGAGCGAGGACACGTTCACCAAGCTGGCCGCGGCGCCGCCCGAGGCGCTCACGTCCAGCTTCACCGTGTCGCACGCCATGCTGCTCGACGTCCTCGACCGGCCCGGCGACGGCTGCGGGGCCATGCGACGGCTCCTCCTCGACAACCACGACCCGCGGGCGCGCCAGCGTCAGCACATCCGCCGGGCCATCGCCATGTACCGGTCGCTGCTGCGCTCGGGCGTGGTCGAGCGGCTCGACGCACCCGACGCCGACGACCGCCTGGTGCGCGTGACCATCGACCTGCAGGCCGACTTCGCCCTCAACCAGCCGCTGTCGCCGTTCGTGCTCGAGGCCATCACCCACCTCGACCCCGACTCCGACACCTACGCCCTCGACGTGCTCTCGATCGTCGAGTCGGTGCTCGAGAACCCGGGCGTCGTGATCGCCGCCCAGCTCGATCGCCTGCGCACCGAGACCATCGAGCGGCTCAAGCGCGAGGGGGTCGAGTACGAGCAGCGCATGGCCGAGCTCGACAAGCTCGAGCACCCCAAGCCGCTGCGCGACTTCACCTACGGCCTGTTCGACGCGTACGCGACCGAGCACCCGTGGGTCGTCGACCACACGATCCGGCCCAAGTCGGTGGCCCGCGACCTCTACGAGCGGGCCATGACCTTCACCGACTACATCGGGTTCTACGGGCTGGCCCGGTCGGAGGGCCTGGTCCTGCGCTACCTGACGGACGCCTACAAGGGCCTCGTCCAGAACGTGCCCGAGGACACCAAGACCGACGACCTGCTCGATCTCACGGAATGGCTGGGCGAGCTGGTGCGCCAGGTCGACTCGAGCCTGCTCGACGAGTGGGAGACGCTGCGCCACCCCGACGTCGACGACGAGGTGGCGGCACCCGCCCGCCCGACGCTGGCCGAGGAGGGTGCCGCGCGGCGCGGGGTCACCGCCAACGAGCGGGCCTTCCGGGTCATGGTGCGCAACGAGCTGTTCCGGTGGGTGGAGCTGCTGGCGCGTCGGGCCTACGCCGGCCTCGCCGAGCGCCTGCCGGGCACGACCTGGTCGTCCGACTCGCTCGCGGCGGCGATGGCGCCGTACTGGGAGCGGCACGAGGCGGTCGGCATCGGGCCCGCGGCGCGCGGCGCCGACCTGTTCCAGGTGACCGAGGCGGCGGGGGAGTGGACGGTGCGGCAGGCGCTCGACGACCCGGCCGCGGAGCGGGACTGGGCGATCTCCGCTCGCGTGGACCTCGAGGCGTCCGACGAGGACGGTCAGGCGATCGTCCTGCTGGAGGGCATCTCGGCGGGCTGACAACCCGCTGGCGTCGGCGGGGGTGCATGGCCGACGATCGCACCCATGGATCCTCGCGCCGCCCTGCAGGACGCGTTCGCGGCCCGCGGCCCCGCTCCGGGGATGGCCGAGACGCTGGCCCTGTTCGGCCAGTTCGTCGGCTCGTGGGACCTCGACGTCACCGACATCGCCGCCGACGGCACCGAGACCGTCACGGCAGGGGAGTGGCACTTCGGGTGGGCGCTCGGTGGCCGGGCAGTGGCCGACGTGTGGATCTGCCCGCGGCGGACGGCCGACGGCGCCTCGCCCGGTGAGCACGGCACGAGCCTGCGGTTCTACGACGACGCGCTCGGGGCCTGGCGGTCGACCTGGATCGGACCGGGACGCCACGTGGTCCGCCAGTTCGTCGCCCGGGCCGACGGCGACGGGATCGTGCTGTCGGGCGCGTTCGACGACGGCGCCCTGCGGTGGGCGTTCTCGGACATCACCCCCACGTCCTTCCGGTGGCGCAACGAGGTGTCACACGACGGCGGACGTACGTGGCGCGTCCAGCAGACGTTCGCGGCCCGCCGGGCCGACGCCCCCTGACCCGCCCGGGCTCTCAGGCGGAGGCGGGGAGGAGCTTGCGGCGGAACAGGTCGAGAACCTGGTCGAGCGCGGCCCTGGTGAGCTGGCCCGGTTCGTCGATCAGGTGCTCGGTCAGCACCGAGTGGGCGGGCATCTGCGACGCGGGGTTGGCGTCGGCCTCGTCGAGCTCGACCGCGACGAAGGCGTCGCCCAGCTCGTCCCGCAGGAACGCGAAGCGCTCGCCGGGCACCAGTCGGTCGCTCGTGAACCGCAGCCCGAGGACCTCGAGGTCCTCGGCTGCGCACCGTTGCTTCACGACGCCGAGGTCGGCGTCGGAGATGTCGATCGTCCGCCTCCACCGCACGGTCGGTCCGAACGGGAGCGACGGCTGCGAGAGCACCGGGGCGATGAGGGTGGGCGATGTCGCCATGGCCAATGCGAACCCGCCGGTGAAGCACATGCCGACGGCGCCGACCCCGGGGCCGCCGCAGCGCTCGTGCTCCGCCGCGGCCAACGCCCGCAGCCAGTCGACGACGGGAGACGTGCGCCCCGTGGCGAGCACGGTGAACTCGCGGCTGACGCACGTGGGCACCAACGACGACAGTGCGTACCGGACCGAGCCGAGCCGCCCGCCGGCGAACGGGTCGCGGCCGGGCTCGCCGAAGAGGTGCGGGAGGACGGCCGTGCAACCGATGTCGGCGACACGATCGGCGAACTCCACGACCTTGGGGGTGATGCCCGGGATCTCGGCGAGAACCACCACCGCAGGTCCGGTGCCGCGGCGGAACACCGCGCGTTCCTTGCCGTCGTGGGTGAACGTCGTGCGTTCGTAGCTGTCGAGCGGGTTGCCCGTCACGGCGCCGGACGGTAGCGCGCCGCGTCCCGTCCGGACGGGCCGGTGGCGCTCACGTCGGCCGGGGCGAGGCGCCTGTCGCCGAGCGTCGACCCCCACCGAGGACCGGTAGCTTCGAAGCGAGCGGGCCCGAGGAGGAGGACGGTCCATGCCAGCACGCACCGCGTCCGCACGGTGGGAGGGCGGCCTGCGCGGCGGCTCCGGGAGAATGCGTCTCGGCAGCGGCGCCTACGAGGGCGCCTACTCGTTCTCGTCCCGCTTCGAGGACGGCACGGGCACCAACCCCGAAGAGCTGCTCGGCGCGGCCCACGCCGGGTGCTTCTCGATGGCGCTGTCCGCCGCGCTCGAACGGGCCGGGCACCCGCCGACATCGGTCGACACGACGGCCCGGGTCCACCTCGAACAGGCGGACGGCGGCTTCGGCATCAGCCGCATCGACCTCGAGTGCACGGCCGTCGTGCCGGGCCTCGACGACGCGACGTTCCAGCAGGAAGCGGCCGCCGCCAAAGCCGGCTGCGTGGTGTCCCGGGCGCTGGCCGCCGTCGACATCACGCTCACGGCCACGTTGGCCGCGTGACCGTCACGGGGACAGGTCCGCGAGGGCCTTGCGGACGCGCTGGACGCTGACGGGACGGGCCGTCCCGAGAACCTGGGCGAAGAAGCTGACCCGCAGCTCCTCGAGCAGCCAGCGGGCCTCGACCACGTCGGGGTCGCCACGCCGGGCCCGGGGGAGCGCGGCGACCGTCTCCGCGTACTGGCCCTCGGCCGCCCGGGCGGTCGCCATCAGCTCGCGGTCGCGGGCCGGCCGGTCTCCGAGCTTGTCGAGGCGGACCCGGACCGCCTCGAGGTAGCGCCCGAGATCCCGCAAGCGGGCCAGCCCGCTGGCGGCCACGAACCCCGGCCGGACGAGCGTGCGCATCTGGGCCCGCATGTCCTCGACGGCGGGCTGCAGGGCCGGGGCGCGGGTGGCGTCGAGACGGGCCTCGAGTGACACTGCCGCGGCCACCAGGTCGGCAGCCTGGGCCGCCGCGCCCGCCGCCAGCGGGGCGAGCCGGGCCCGCGCCGCGGCGGACAGCCGGGCGAAGCCCTCGTCGTCCCACACGGGACCGCCCTCGCTGGCGACGATCCGGTCGGCCGCGGCGGCGACGCAGTCGTCGGCCAGCTCGGCCACCGACGGGACGTGGGCGGGGGCGGCCGCCAGGGCCGGCACGGCCCGCAACCGCCTCTCGGCCTCGCGCCGCGCCGCGGGCATCGCCAGCACCAGCAGCCTCCGGGTGCCCGCCCGCATGGCCCGGGCCTGGTCGTCGGCCGACGTCATGACCCGCACCGCCACCGAGTCGCCCTCGTCGAGCAGCGCCGGGTAGCCACGCACGGGACGGCCGCCGGCCTCGACGTCGACGGTGCGGGGCAGCGTCCCGATGTCCCACGTGGTCAGGCCGCGGCGCTCGATGCCCGGTGCGGCGTCGGCGACGGCCCGCCGCACGCGGCCACCGAGCCGGCGCCGCAGCTCGCCGAGGTCGCGGCCGCTCGCCACCTCGGCGCCGTCGCCGTCCTCGACCCGGAACCGCACCCGCAGGTGGTCGGGCACCTTGGCCAGGTCGAACTCGCCGGGCGCGACGGGTTCGCCCGCCAGGGTCGCCAGCCGCCGGGCGAGCACATCGAGCAGGGGCCCGTCGCCGGGACCGATCCCGCGGAGCGCCTCGCGGGCCCGGTCGGGCGCAGGCACGAGGTGGCGCCGGACCGCCTTGGGGAGGGAGCGGACGAGGGCGGTCACGAGGTCGAGGCGGTGCCCGGGCACCTGCCAGTCGAAGCCGTCGGGGCGCACCTGGTTGAGCACCGCCAGCGGCACGTGGACGGTCACGCCGTCGTCGTCGGCTCCGGGACCGAACGTGTAGGTGACGTCGAACGCCAGGTCGCCCTGCCGCCACGTCGTCGGGAAGGCGTCGAGGTCGACGCCGTCGGCGTCGGGGTCGACCAGGTCGTCGCGGGTGAAGGTCAACAGGTCGGGCTCGGTGCGCCGGGCGTCCTTCCACCAGCGGTCGAAGTGACGGGCGGAGACCACGTCGTCGGGGACTCGAGCCGCGAAGAACTCCACCATCCGGTCCCGCGTGACGAGGAGGTCGCGCCGGCGGGTGCGCTCCTCCAGCTCCTCCACCTCGTCGACGAGCGCCCGATTGACGGAGACGAAGGCGTGGTGGGAGCGCCAGTCGCCGTCGACCAGGGCGTGCTCGATGAACAGCGTGCGGGCGAGCGCGGGGTCGACGCGGCCCAGTTGGACCCGCCGACCCTCGACGATCGGCAACCCGTAGAGCGTGACGCGCTCGCTCGTGAGCGCCGTTCCCCGGCGTGCGTCCCACCACGGATCGCCGTACGAGCGGCGCACCAGGTGCTCGGCCGCGGGCTCGATCCACGAGGGATCGATGCGGGCGGCCATGCGGGCCCACAGGCGGTTGGTCTCGACCAGCTCGCCGGCCATGACCCAGGCCGGCGACTTCCGGTTCAGGACCGAGCCGCGGGCGATGGTGAAGTGGGCCTGCCGGGCGCCGACGTGGTCGCGCGTCGTGCGGTCGTACATCCCGACGTGGGAGAGCAGCCCGGCCAGCAGGGCGCGGTGGACCTGGTCTGCGGATGCCGGCTCGCGGTTGCGGCGCAGCCCGAGGTCGTTGGCGACCTCCCGCAGCTGGCGGACGAGGTCCTGCCACTCGCGCACGCGGACGTGGTTGAGGAACTCGGCGCGGCACATCCGCCGGAAGGCGCTCGACGACCGGGCCCGCTGCTCGGCCTCGAGGTGGTGCCACAGGGCGAGCACCGACTGGAAGTCCGAGTCGGGGTCGGCGAACCGGGCGTGCAGCTCGTTCGCCTCGGCCTCGTGGTCGGTCGGCCGCTCGCGGACATCCTGGATCGACAGGGCTGCGGCCAGGATCACGACCTCCCGCACGCAGGCCTCGTCGCCGGCCGCCAGGATCATGCGACCGAACCGGGGATCGACGGGCAGCCGGGCCAGGCGACGCCCCACCTTGGTCAGCGTGCGGTCGGGGCGCATCGCCCCCAGCTCGACCAGCAGGGCGACCGCGTCGCGGATGGCGTGGGCGTCGGGCGGGTCGACGAACGGGAACGACTCGACGTCGCCGAGCCGCAGCGCCGCCATCTGCAGGATGACCGAGGCGAGGTTGGTACGCAGGATCTCGGGCTCGGTGAACTCGGGCCGGCCGGCGAAGTCGTCCTCGTCGTAGAGGCGGATGCAGATGCCGGGCGCCACCCGGCCGCAGCGACCGGCCCGCTGGTTCGCCGACGCCTGGCTGACCGGCTCGATGGGCAGCCGCTGGACCTTGGTGCGACGGTTGTAGCGCGAGATGCGGGCGGTGCCGGGGTCGACCACGTAGCGCACGCCGGGCACGGTGATCGACGTCTCGGCGACGTTGGTGGCGAGGACGATGCGCCGCCCCCGGTGGGGGCGGAAGGCGCGCTGCTGCTCGGCGGCCGACAGGCGGGCGTACAGCGGCAGGATCTCGGTGTCGGCCAGCTTCTCGTCGGTGAGCGCCGTGGCGGCGTCGCGGATCTCGCGCTCGCCGCTGAGGAACACGAGGATGTCGCCGGGGCCCTCACGCCGCAGCTCGTCGACCGCGGCGCGGATGCCGTCGACCTGGTCGCGCTCGACCGGCCGGTAGCGCATCTCGACGGGGTAGGTGCGGCCGGACACCTCGACGACGGGGGCGTCGAAGTGGCCCGCGAACCGCTCGGTGTCGATGGTCGCCGAGGTGACGATCAGCTTGAGGTCGGGCCGGCGGGGGAGGAGGTCGGTGAGGTAGCCGAGGAGGAAGTCGATGTTCAGGCTGCGCTCGTGGGCCTCGTCCACGATGATCGTGTCGTAGCGGCGCAGCATCCGGTCGCGCTGCAGCTCGGCGAGCAGGATGCCGTCGGTCATGAGCTTCACCTGGGTGTGCTCGCCGACCTGGTCGGTGAAGCGGACGGTGTAGCCGACCCGATCGCCCAGCTCGGTGCCCAGCTCCTCGGCGATGCGGGCCGCCACGGTGCGGGCAGCCAGGCGGCGGGGTTGGGTGTGCCCGATGAGCGCGTCGGCGCCGCGCCCCAGCTCGAGGCACATCTTGGGGAGCTGGGTGCTCTTGCCCGAGCCGGTCTCGCCCGCGATCACGACGACCTGGTGGTCGCGGATGGCGGCCATCACGTCGTCGCGCCGCTCGGTGATCGGCAGGTCGGGGTAGGTGATCGGGGGGAGCGTTGCCATGACCGGTCGGTCATCCTACGGAGCACGCCTTCCGAGAGGACCGGCAGTTCGAACACCCGCATTAGATCGTCCGACGCGTGACCGAGGTCACGGCTAGGGTGCCGCCGTGCACACCACGCTGGACCTCACCGTCGACCCCACGGGCGCCGGGTTCGACCCCGCCCGCCTCGGCCGGATCGACGACCACCTGCGCACCCGGTACGTCGACGCTGGAAAGATCGCCGGCTGCCAGGTGCTGGTGTCCCGCGGCGGGACGCTGGCGCACGCCGCGACGATCGGGCTGGCCGATCGCGAGCGCGAGGTCCCGGTGCGCCCCGACACGATCTGGCGCATCTTCTCGATGACCAAGCCGGTCACCGGCGTCGCCCTGCTCACGCTGTACGAGCAGGGAAAGGTGGCGCTGAAGGACCCGGTCGAGCGGTACCTGCCCGAGTTCCGCGGGGTCAAGGTGCGCGAGAAGGACGCCGAGGGTGAGGTCCGCCTCGTCGACCCGCGGCGGCCGATGACCGTGCGCGACCTGCTGATGCACACCTCGGGCATCGGCTACGGGCCGCGCCGCGCCCGCCTGGACCTCGCCACCCTCGCCGACCGACCGCCGTCGGCCCGGATGAGCGGCGGCGGCGACCTGCAGGTGCTGGTCGAGCGCCTGGGCCCCGAGCCGCTGCGCTTCCACCCGGGCGCGCACTGGCTGTACTCGTGGTCGACCGACGTGGCCGCCCGGGTCGTCGAGGTGGTGTCGGGATCGCGGTTCGACGAGTACCTCCAGGCGACGATCTTCGACCCCCTCGGCATGGCCGACACCGGCTTCTCGGTGCCCGACGCCTCGATCGACCGCTTCGCCGCTCTGTACCGGCGCGACCGGGCCAAGCGGCTGGTGCTCAGCGACGACCCGATGACGAGCGCCTTCCGCACGCACCCCGAGTTCCTGTCGGGCGGGGGCGGCCTGGCGTCGACGGCCGCGGACTACCTGCGCTTCTGCCGGATGCTGGCGGGTGGCGGGGCCGTCGACGGCGTGCGGGTGCTGGCGCCCCGCACCGTGGAGCTGATGCGGACGAACCACCTGCCGGGCGGGGGCGACCTGCGCGGCGTCGCCCTGCCCGGGGGCTACGGCGAGGTCGGCTTCGACGGCATGGGCTTCGGGCTGACCGTGGCGGTGTCGTCCGGGCCGGCCGGGACGCAGTCCGCAGGGTCGGCCGGGACGTTCCTGTGGGGCGGGCTGGCATCGACGATCTTCTGGATCGATCCCACCGACGACGTCGTCGTGGTGTTCATGACCCAGCTCGTGCCGTCGGGCACCTTCGACTTCCGGGGCCAGCTCACCGCCCTGGTCTACGGCGCCCTCGTGGGCTGACGGCGGGCCGCTCCGCCGCTGCGGCTACTCGTCGGGGTCGCCGATGAGGTAGCGCGGCCCGGCGCCGCGCTCGCCGGCGACGTCGCCGGCGTTCAGCAGCCGGCACGCCTTGAGGGACAGGCAGCCGCAGCCGATGCAGCCGTCGAGCCGGTCCTTGAGCCGCTCGATCAGCTCGATCTGCTGGTCGAGGCGGGGACGCCAGGCCTGCGAGATGCGGGCCCAGTCCTCCTGGGTGGGAGTGCGGGCGTCGGGCAGCGAGGCGAGCGCCTCGCGGATCTCCTCGAGGCTGAGGCCGACCCGCTGCGCGACCCGGATGAACGACACGCGTCGGAGCACGTCGCGGTGGTAGCGACGCTGGTTGCCGGCGCTGCGCTCGGCGTTGATGAGGCCCTCGTCCTCGTAGTAGCGCAGGGCCGACGGCGCCACGCCGGTGCGGTCGGCGACGGCCCCGATGCTCAGCTCGGTCTCCATCCGCGGCACGCTACCGCCGCAGACATCCACTTCAAGCCAACTTCACCTCCACCGACGATGATTTCCCCGCGAGATCGGTCGCTCGGAGCGACCGATCTCGCGGGGAAATCGTGGAACGGGTGGTACAGCCGGTAGCTTTCGGCACACCCACCTGACGCTGGACGCGGGAGGACGCGTGACCGAGCAGATACCGCTGGTCGACTACCTGGTGCTCGGGGACGACCCGCACCTCGTGGCGCAGGAGTGCGACGCCTGTGGCGCCCGCTTCTTCGATCGCCGCAACGCCTGCGCGGCGTGCGGGGGCACCGGGTTCACGCCCGTCCCCGTCGCCACCGAGGGGGAGCTGCGGACCTTCACGATCGTCAGCTTCGCCGCCCCCGGCGTCCCGGTGCCCTTCGTCGCGGGCGTGATCGACTGCGACGGCACCAGCGTGCGGGGCAACGTGGTCAACGTCGAGCCCGACGCCGACCACGTGCACACGGGCATGAAGGTGAAGCTCACGACCGTGCCGGTGGGCGTCGACGCCGCCGGCACCGAGGCCGTGGGCTTCGGGTTCGAGCCGAGGGAGGCTGGACATGGCCAGTGACGACATCTGGATCCTCGGGATCCACATGACGAAGTTCGGCAAGCACCCCGACGAGGACCTGGTCGACCTGGCGTCCGAGGCGGCGATGGCCGCGCTCGCCGACGGCGGCGTGACCATGCGGGACATGGGCGTCCTGGCGGCCGGCAGCCTGATGTCGGCCCACGCCTCGCTGGGCCAGCAGGTGCAGAAGCAGATCGGCCAGACCGGCATCCCCGTCTACAACGTCGCCAACGCCTGCGCCACGGGCGCCACCGCGCTGCGCACCGCGATCATGGCGGTCAAGGCCGGAGAGTGCGACATGGGCCTGGCCGTGGGCGCCGAGAAGCTGGCCGGCGCCGGCCTGCTGGCGGGCGGCAGCCGCAAGGACGACGGTGACAACTGGACGCCCCACGGCCGCTACGGGGCGGTGGCCCCCGTCGACGGCCGCATCGGCACCGAGATCATGCCCGGCGTCTTCGCCCAGATCGGCATGGAATACGGCCATCGCTACGGCGGGGCCAGCTTCGAGCTGTTCGCCCGCATCAGCGAGAAGAACCACGCCCACTCGACGCTCAACCCGCTGGCGGCCTACACGAAGCGCATGTCGCTCGAGCAGATCATGGGCGACGTCATGATCGCCTACCCCAACACCCGACCGATGTGCTCGGCGAACTGCGACGGCGCCGCGGCCGCGGTGGTCGTGTCCGGCGAGCGGCTCAAGACGATGGACCCCGATCAGCGCCGCCGGGCGGTGAAGGTGTCGGCGTCGGTGCTGACGAGCGATCCGTGGGACGAGGCGTGCCAGGTCCTGCCCGACGTCAACACGCTCACCCGCAACGCCGCCCGCCAGGCCTACGACGCGTCGGGGGTCGCCCCCGAGGACCTCGACCTGGTCGAGCTGCACGACTGCTTCGCCACCGCGGAGCTGGTCCACTACGACAACCTGATGCTGTGCCCGCCCGGCGAGGCGGCCGCGTTCTTCGAGTCCGGAGCCACGTGGCGCGACGGCTCGACGCCGGTCAACGTCTCGGGCGGCCTGCAGTCGAAGGGCCACCCGATCGGGGCCACCGGCATCGCCAACATCTGGGAGGTGTGCCACCACCTCCGGGGCGAGGCCGGCGACCGGCAGATCGACGGGGCGACGGTGGGGCTCGCCCACGTCATCGGCCTCGGCTCGGCCTGCGGGGTCCACGTCCTCGAGCGCGCCGCCTGACCTCCGTCACCGCGTGACGGCACGGCGTGCACCAGCGCGCCGTGCCAGACTCGGCCAACGCTTGCCAAAGGTAAGCACCCGCGGAGGAGGGGGACGACATGGGGACCGACGCCGAGAGGGCCGCCGAGGCCCGCGAGACCTACCGGCGCTACGTCGAGGAGCGCGGCCGGGCCGAGCGGGGGGAGATCCCGTGGTCGGCCGTCGCCGAGGGCTTCTTCACCGAGGATGCGGTGTTCATCGATCCCGCGTGGGGTCGCATCGAGGGCCACGCGGCCATCACGAAGTTCTTCGACGAGAGCATGGCGGGGCTCGAGGGTTGGACCTTCCCCGAGTCGTTCGCCCTGTCCGACGGCGAGCGCATCGTGGCCCTGTGGTGGAACCGGCTCGAGGGGTCTGGCCCCGACGGGCGGCCCCACGAGGCCCCGGGCGTGTCGATCGTGCACTACGCCGGCGACGGCAAGTTCAGCTACGAGCTCGACATCCTCAACATGTCCGAGGTGATCGAGGTGATCGGCGCCAGCGGCTGGACGCCGCCCGCCGACTTCAACCCCCCGCCTCGCCACCCGGTGCGCGACACCACGCCGACCGACGGGATGCCGACCGCCTGACGGCGCTCACGCCAGCGCCTGACGGTCCCGCGCCGGATCAGGCCACAGCTTCTCCCGAGCGCCAGGGCCGCAGGCGCGGCAGCCACCCGCGCACGTTGTGGCGGTACACGGCGTACTCGTCGCCGTAGCGAGCGGCGAGCACCGGCTCCTCGTGCCAGCGCACGAAGGCAGCCATCGCCGCCCCGGCCACCAGCCCGTACACGACGAGCACGGGCCTGGCCAGCAGCAGCGCCTGCCCGAGGATGGCGCCGACCACGGCCACGTACATCGGGTTGCGGACGTGCCGGTACAGGCCGCCGACCACGAGACGCTCGGTGGGAGCGACCGGGGCGGGCGTGCCCCGGCCCTCGCGCACGAAGCGGACGAACGCCTGCACCAGCACGACGGCGCATCCCGCCAGAACGACGGCGCCGGCCACCTGCACGGGCAGCCACCACCCGGGCGCGTCGCCCTCCTCCCACCCGGTCAAGGCCCACGGGACGACCCCGGCGACGACCCCCGGGGCCACGGCGAAGAAGACGGAGCTGCCGACGGCAGCGGCGGTGGTGCGCACGGCATCATCCTCGCGTCGGTTCCGCGCCCGCCGCACCGAGGCCGCGGTGCGGCGGGCGCGCGATCTGGGGCCCCATGGGCCGGTCGCGACTCAGGACTCGCGCTCGGGAACGGGCCCGAAGAACCCGGCGATGCGGCTCAGCCGGCCGTCGTCGGCCACGACGCCGACGTCGAGGCCGGCGACCGAGACGGTGCCGTCCTCGTCGGCCAGCTCCCATTCGAACCGCACGATCCCGTGGTGGGCGTCGATGCCGCTGGTGCGGACGAACCGCTGTCCGGGGAACTGCTGGTGGGCCAGCACGGGCACGGTGACCAGCTCGTCGTGCCCCATGGCCTGCTGCAGCGGGTCGAAGTACCCGCCGTCCTCGGTCCACGCCTGGCGGGTCAGCTCCCCGCGCCTGGCCGGATCGGTCTCGTTCAGCGCGGCGAGGTAGCGTGTCGATGACGGCGACGTACGCGGTGGTGTCGGTGGTCGTGTCGGTGGTGGTGGTATCTGTCATGTCCGTACTGTCGACCCGCCCGCCGTCGCGGGGCGATGACCTGACAGGTAAGCGTCGCCACGACGGATCGTCGTTAGGGTCGAGCCATGGCCGCGACCCTCACCGCCCCCGGCGGGACCCCGTCGGTCGGCTCGCTGCTGCGCGACTGGCGCCAGCGGCGCCGGCTCAGTCAGCTCGACCTGGCCAGCGAGGCCGCCGTGTCCGCGCGCCACCTGAGCTTCGTCGAGACCGGCCGCTCGCGACCGAGCCCCGAGCTGGTGATGCACCTGGCCGAGCACCTCGACGTGCCGCTGCGCGAGCGCAACGCGCTGCTGCTGGCCGCGGGCTACGCCCCGCGCTTCGCCCAGACGCCGCTCGACGCCTCGGAGATGGCGCCGGTGCGCGATGCGCTCGAGGTGATCCTCGCCGGCCACCACCCGTTCCCGGCCGTGGTGGCGGACAGGCACTGGAACCTGGTGACCGCCAACGAGTCGGCCTTCGCCCTGTTCACGGGCGCCGTCGCCCCGGATCTGCTGGAGCCGCCGGCCAACGTCCTGCGGATCAGCCTGCACCCCGACGGCATGGCGCCCGAGATCGCCAACTTCCGGTCGTGGGCCCCGCACCTCGTCGACCGGGTGCGACGCGAGGTCGAGGCCACGGGCGACCCGGTGCTGGCCGACCTGCACGCGGAGCTGTGCTCGTACCCGGGCGTGGCGGGATCGGAGTCGGCGCAGGAGACGGTGAGCCACCTGTTCGTCCCGCTGGTGCTGCGCCGGCCCGACGGCTCGGAGCTGTCGTTCCTCAACACCGTGGCGACCTTCGGGACGGCGCGGGACGTGACCGTCGAGGAGCTGTCGATCGAGTCGTTCTTCCCCGCGGACGAGGCCACGGCGGCCGCCCTCCGAGCCCTCTGGGCGTGACCGTCCTGGGCTGACGACGACAGCAGTGCGATGGACGAGGACACCGAGCGGCGACAACTCGGCCGGGTGTTCGACGAGGTGCCGGGCGAGCGGCATCCGGATGTGCCGGAGGCGGCCGGGCTCACAGCAGGCTGAGCTGATCGGCCGCGGGGGAGCGCGGCCGATCGACCGGCACCGGGGGCACGACCGGCGTGGCCGGTGCGGGGCGCTGTCCCGTCATGTGCTCGGGGTCGCCCCGCTCGGCGGAGGTGCCGCCGTGGGCGCGCACCAGGTCGCGCACCTGCGCGGCGAGCGCCTGTTGGTCGACCTTGGGGGCGTAGGCGCGGTCGCGATAGCGGCGGCGGATCTCGGGCACGAGGTGGGGGTGGGTGTCGGCCAGACGGGACAGGTAGACCTCGCGCACCCCGGGCCGCAGGTGCAGCAGCACGGTCGAGATCGAGGCGGCGCCGGCCTCGACACACGCCTGCACCACGGCGTCGAGCTGGTCGGCGCCGTCGGACAGGCCGGGCAGCACGGGCGCGATCAGGACGCCCGTCTCGATGCCGGCCGCGTTGAGCGCCTCGACGGCGCGCACCCGGCGCTTCGGGTGGGGCGTGCCCGGCTCGGTGGCGCGCCACACCTCCTCGTCGAGCGTGCCGATGGAGAAGTTCACCCGGACGCTCGTGCGCCGGGCGGCGCGGGCCAGAAGGTCGATGTCGCGCAGCACCAATGTCGACTTCGTCAGGATCGAGAACGGGTTGGCGAACTCGGTCAGCACCTCGAGGATGCCCCGCGTCAGCCGGTACTTGCCCTCGGCCCGCTGGTAGGGGTCGGTGTTGGTGCCCAGGGCGATGAGGTCGCCCCGCCAGCGCCGGGGGTCGAGCTCGCTGCGCAGGTGCGACGCCGCGTTGACCTTGACGACGATGCGCCGCTCGAAGTCGCGGTCGGCATCGAGGTCGAGGTAGGTGTGGGTGGGGCGAGCGAAGCAGTTGTGGCTGACCACCCCGTTGGCGATGAAGTCGCCGGTCCCGGTGGTGATGTCGAACATCGGGAGGTCGAGCCCCGATCGGCTCGATGGCGACCACCCCGAGCCGGGCATCGCTCTTGATGGCCACGTCGTCGATGGTGCGCTTTCGCGTGATCGCCGGGTCGGTCGTGTGGAAGAAGGCGAGGTGGCGGCGCAGGCCGCCGACCACGCGGACGTACCGCACGCGGTCGGCGCGCCCGCCGTCGTCGAGGACGTGGTCGAAGCCGAGCCGATCGAGGCAGAGCTGCGTCCAACGGATCATCTCGTCATCGGCGTTGCAGATGCGCAGGATCCCGCGGCTGTACGAGCCCTCGGCGTCGAAGATGCCGGCGAGGAACCCGCGGCACCAGTCGATCGATGGATCGTTCGGCCACTCGACAGACGCCGGACGGACGCGACGCCGACGGCCGACTGCGTGCGGATCGCCGTGAATGGCGCTGCGCGTTGCGTGTCGCTGGCTGCGAAGAGCGAACCGCGTCGTCGAAATCGCCGCAGAGTTCGCAGGTAATCGCGCGCCCGATGCAGGGCCTCGGAGATCGGCCAGCGCGAGCCGGAACTGATGGACCGTCGGACGCACCCCCGGCGCCGGAGCCGGCGTAGGTGTAGGCGCCAGCGTCCCGTCGCCACTGATGAGGCCGCACGAGGTAGCCGCTGCCGATAGCGGGCTCCACCTTGTGTGTCCCAGTCGATGCGAAGCGCGCCGACGCCGAGCAGCGAGTTGTTCAGTCGTGAGGTGGGGCCGCCGTGCGGCGCCGTGGCCGGCGCCTGTGACGTGCTTCCATCCGCGTTCGGTGAGGAAGCGGTGGTCGCCGCTGGCGATCACGGTCGTGCCGTCTTCGAGCGTGACGCGGTACGCCGGCTTGAGGGTCGACCAGTGGTCGAGCACGGGCGTCGGGACGTGTATCGGCGATACGGCGCCTTTCGGACCGTGCCGTAGACCAGGTCGCCAGCACGAACGTCGGCGATGCGGCTGCGTCCGTCCGTCGGCCATGAGGATGGCGGTATCACCACTGACGCAGTAGCGTGCACGCATGGGTGCAGCCCCGGTACGGGTTGATCGTGTAGCGGAAGCCGAACGGGGCGCCCTTGACCTCGTTGATGACGCGTTGGGCCCGGACGTGCAGGAACTCGATGCCGCGGTACTCGCCCCGACCCGGCTGCCGCTCGAAGATCGGCTCGTCGAACAACGTCTGCTGGGGCCGTGGCTCGTCGGCGAGGTCCCACCGCAAAGCTGCCATGGGCCCACCCTAGCGAACAGGTGTACGGGTCGGCGTCTCCGTCAGCGCGCCAGGAGCGTGCGCAGGACGTCGCGTGTCGTCGCGATGGGCTCGGTCGACTGCTCGCCCCGGGCCATGACGATCGTGCCCTCGATGCCCGCGATCACGAGGGTGGCCAGGCCGTGGGCCTCGTCGGCCGTCCGCCCCTCGGCCTGCAGCGCGGCATCCAGCACGCCGGTCCACTCGCGCAGGGCCTTCCCGGTGGCGTCGGCCAGCAAGGGGTGCGTGGACGCCGCGTCGAGGGCGACCGTGGCCACCGCGCAGCCCTCGGCGTAGGCGGTGCGGTCGAGGTGCTCGACGTAGCCGTCGAAGATGGCGGCCACGGCGTCGGCCACCGTGTCGTGTTCGGCCAGGATCTCGTGCATGCGGGCGGTGGCCCGCGCCGCGAAGCGGTCGACCGCAGCCGCGGCCAGCTCGACCTTGCCCCCGGGGAAGTGGAAGTACATCGAGCCACGCGGGGCGTCGGCCTCGGCCATGACCTGGTTGAGCCCGGTCGCCGCATAGCCCTGCGTGCGCAGGAGCCGGCTGGTCGAGCGGACGAGTCGATCACGCGTGTCGGATGCCACACGGACAGCATAGCAATATGACGACTGGTCTATTGACTATGACGACTGGTCTAGTTACGTTCGACCCATGACCGTGATCCCCACCACGGCGATGCCCCGCACCGGAACGGCCGGACCGACGCTGGCCCTGGTGGTCGTCAGACCAGCTCGGGCCGACGACCGTGCCGCGTTGACGGCGATGGTCGAGCGCACGGGCGACGACACCCTCTGGCGGCGCTTCCACGGCGCCGGTCGCCGGGTCGTCGAGCGCGAGCTCGACCGCATCGCCCACCCCACCGACGACCATCGATCCTGGGTTGCGCTCTCGCCCGGCGGCACGGTCCACGGCACGGCAACGCTCGCCTTCGGTCGTGACGGCACGGCCGAGGCGGCGTTCCTGGTCGAGGACGACTGGCTCCGGCGGGGGATCGGGCGCACCCTGTTCGCCGCCCTCGCCATCGAGGCGCGCCAGTCGGGGGTGGGCGAGGTCGTGGCCCGGGTGCAGGCCGACAACGAGCGCGCCATCCGCTTCCTGCGGGCCCTGCGGCCCGACTCCCGCGCCACGTTCATCGGCGATGGCGAGGTCGAGGTCGTCGTCTCGGTGCCGCCCGCGATGCGGGCCGTCGACCGGAGCGCGGCATGATGCGCCGTTCCCGCCCCGATCTCTCGGCGTTCGCCGGGGCCGGCCCGTTCGCCGGGTACTCCCCGCACGAGCTGGCGCCGCTGGCGCCGCACGCCGACCGGCTCGTCGTGCTGCCCGGCGCGTCGCTCGCCGAGGCCGGGCGCCGGCCGAACGAGGTGCTGATCCTGCTGTCGGGCGAGGCGCACGTGTCCGGTGGGCCCGACGACGGTGCGGTGCTCGGCGCCGGTGCCGTGATCGGCGCGCGCGAGGAGCTGGCCGGCGAACCTCACCCGGTGACCGTGGTCGCCGGCGGCGGGGTGTCGGCCCTGGTCCTCACGGGCGTGGCGTTCCGGTGGGCCGTGCAGTCGCTGCCCGGGCTGCGCGACCGCCTCGGGCTCGATCAGCCGGCCGACGCCGACGCCGCCGTGGCGTAGGCGTCCAGCACGGCCGGCCACCCGTTGCGGAACCCCTCGACCTCGGCGGCGCCGTCGGGGCCGAGGTCGTCCCACCCGCGGTGCTCGACCTCGACGCGGGTGAGCCGGTCGTCGCCCGCGAACGTGACCTCGACCTCGGTGGCGCCCGACCAGCCGGGCGCCTGCCACGTGAACACGATCCGCGACGGAGGCTCGCAGGCGATGACCTCGCCCACCTGCAGCTCGTCGCCGTCGGTGAAGCGCTCGAAGAAGCGACCGCCGAGGCGCGGCTCGAGCGCGATCGTCGCGGCTCTGTCGCCCCCGTAGCTGAAGCCGTGGTGGAGCGGCCACCAGCGGGCGATCCCGGTCGTGAACAGCTCGAAGGCGGCCGACGGGCGGGATCGCCACGTCGACCGAGCGCCGGACCGTCACGGCTCCTCCCCGCCGTGGCCGCGGCGTCGGCGAAGCCCTGCGAGGGCCGACGGTCCACAGGTCGGACGTGTACCGCTGCAGCGCCTCGACGCCGGCGGGGTCGAGCTCGTAGAGGCGGCGCGTGCCGTCGGCCCGGTCGACGACGAGCCCGGCCTCCTTGAGCACCTTCAGGTGTTGCGACACCGCGGGCCTGGTCACCGGGAGCGCCTCGGCCAGGCGGGCGACGGGAAGCGGACCGTCGCGCAGCACGTCGAGGATCTGGCGCCGGGTGCGGTCTCCGACTGCGTCCAGGGCGGCGTCGATCACCTGGGCGCTCGCCGTCGAAGGTTCGTGTTGACTAACGGTTCGTACAGACTTACGGTTCGTCACCACTGACCAAGTGTCCCACGTGGACCCGACGAGAGGAAACCCCTCATGACCACCCCCGTGACCTGGTTCGAGCTCACCGGCACCGACACGGCCGCCCTCCGCACCTTCTACGCCGACCTCTTCGGATGGGACATCGCACCCGTCGACGGCATGGACTACGGCATCGTCGCGGCCGGCGACGGAGGCATCGGCGGCGGCATCACCGCGGCCGACGGCGCCGGAACGGTCGTCTACCTCCAGGTCGACGACATCCAGGCCACCCTCGACCGCATCGAGCGAGCCGGCGGCAAGACCGTGGTTCCCGTGACCGTGATCCCCGACATGGTCACGTTCGCCCAGTTCGCCGACCCCGAGGGCAACGTCGTCGGCCTCACTGCAGAGCTGACCGGTCACAGCCAGCTCGCGGCGCCGGAACAGCACGTACAGCCCCAGCGAGATGGCGAAGATGATGATGGTGGAGGCGATCACGCCCCACGTCTCGCCGGAAGCCGGGGAACGGCACGTTCATGCCGTAGTAGCCCGTCACGAGCGTCGGGGCGGCCACGATGGCCGCCCAGCTCGACACCGTCTTCATCACCTGGTTCTGCCGGTAGTCCCGCAGGGCGAGGTTGGCGTCGACGAGCGAGCTGGCGAGGTCCCGCAGCCCGGCGGTCGTCTCGCTGACCACGACGATGTGGTCGTAGAGGTCCTGCCAGTACGGCAGGACGGCGGCGTTGACGAGCGCGTGCTCGTGGCGCACCAGGCCGCTCAGCGCCTCGCGCAACGGCAGGACGAGGCGGTTGAACTGCGACAGCGCCCGGCGCATGTCGAACCACTCGCGCTGCTGATCCGGGCGCAGAGGGCGGTCCGCGAAGACGGAGTCGCTGATGTTCTCGTAGTAGGTGTCGAACTGGTCGGTCACCGCGAAGTAGCCGTCGACGATGTCGTCGAGCAGGGCGTACACGAGCACGCCGACGCCTTCGGCCGTCAGCGCGGTGTCGCTGTCCCAGCGCTTCACGACATCGTCCATGGCGAACTTGTCGTCGGCCCGCACGGTCACGAGCCAGCGATCGCCGACGAACGCGTCGATCTCGGTCTTGTCCAGTCGGCGCTCGCTCGACGTCGAAGCGCACCGCGTGGCAGGACAGGAACAGGTGGCTCGGGTAGTGGTCGATCTTCGACCGCTGGTGCGGCTCGAGCGCGTCCTCGATGGCCAGCGCGTGCAGCCCCAGCTCGTCGGTCAGCCCGGCGAAGTCGGCGGCGTCGGGCGCGAGGAAGTCGACCCACACGATCGTGTGCTCGTCCGCGAGCCGTTCGGAGACAGTCGGCGACGGGGAAGTCCTCGTCGGCCAGCACGCCGTCGCGGTAGGCGCGGGTTCGCACGTGACCCATGCGGACAAGTGAACCACCCGGACCGCTCGACGTGGTCTACCCACGCCGCGACGGCTGCTGCTCAGATCCCCACCGGGTGCCAGACGGTCTTGGTCTCGAGGAACGCCGTGATGCGGTCGAGGCCGGGGTCGACGGCCCAGTCGATCGCCCCGGCGGGCGGGCGGACCACCCGCTTGAGGTTCTCGGCCGCGGCGCGCTCGAGGTCGGCCGCCACCTCGGCGTCGGTGATGCCGGTGAGGTCGAGGGCGTTCACGTCCATGTGGGAGGCCAGCCACGGGGCGATCTCGGTGGCGTCGCCGGTCAGCAGGTTGACGACCCCGCCGGGGACGTCGGACGTGGCCAGCACCTCGGACAGGGTCACGGCGGGCAGCGGTGCGGCACGGTCGGCGACGACCACGCACGTGTTGCCGGTCACGATGACGGGGGCGAGCACCGAGACGAGGCCGAGCAGCGACGAGGCCGGGGCCACGACCGCCACCACGCCGGTCGGCTCGGGCACCGAGAAGTCGAAGTAGGGGCCCGCCACGGGGTTCGACGAGCCGCGCACCTGGTGCACCTTGTCGCTCCACCCCGCGTACCAGACCCAGCGGTCGACGGCGGCGTCGACGAGGCCGGCGGCGTCGCCCGGGGAGAGTCCCTCGCCGTCGGCCACCTCGGCCACGAACTGGTCGCGACGGCCCTCGAGCAGCTCCGCGACCCGGTAGAGCACCTGGCCACGGTTGTACGCGGTGGCAGCCGACCAGCCCGGGAAGGCCTTGCGAGCCGCGACCACCGCGTCGCGGGCGTCCTTGCGCGACGCCAGGGCGGCATTGGCGAGGAAGCGGCCGTCGTCGGCCCTGACCTCGTAGGTGCGGCCCGACTCGGACCGCGGGAACGCCCCGCCCACGTACAGCTTGTACGTCTTGCGCACGGCGAGACGTTCGGGTGTCGCCTCAGACATCCAGGTAGCCCTCCAGCCCGTGGCGACCGCCCTCGCGGCCGTACCCCGACTCCTTGTACCCGCCGAACGGGCTGGTCGGGTCGAAGCGGTTGAACGTGTTGGCCCACACGACCCCGGCCCGCAGACGCTGGGCCATCCACAGGATGCGGCTGCCCTTGTCGGTCCAGACGCCGGCCGACAGCCCGAACGGCGTGTTGTTGGCCTTCTCGAGCGCCTCGGCCGGCGTGCGGAACGTGAGCACCGACAGGACCGGGCCGAAGATCTCCTCCCGCGCGATGCGGTGGGCCTGGGTGACGCCGGTGAACAGGGTGGGCGGGAACCACCAGCCCCGCTCGGGCAGGTCGCACGGCGGGGACCACCGCTCGGCGCCCTCCTGCTCGCCGACCTCGGACAGCTCGCGGATCCTGTCGAGCTGGACCTCGCTGTTGATCGCGCCGATGTCGGTGTTCTTGTCGAGCGGATCGCCGAGGCGCAACGTGGCGAGCCGCCGCTTGAGCCGGTCGAGCAGCTCGTCGGCGATCGACTCCTGCACGAGCAGGCGGCTGCCCGCACAGCACACGTGGCCCTGGTTGAAGAAGATGCCGTTGACGATCCCCTCGACCGCCTGGTCGAGCGGGGCGTCGTCGAACACGATGTTGGCGGCCTTGCCGCCGAGCTCGAGCGTCACCTTCTTGCGGGTGCCGGCGACCGACCGGGCGATCTGGCGGCCCACCTCGGTCGAGCCGGTGAAGGCCACCTTGTCGACCCCGGGGTGCTCGACGAGCGCCCTTCCCGTGTCGCCGGCGCCGGTGATGATGTTGACGACGCCGGGCGGCAGCTCGGCCTGCCGGCAGATGTCGGCGAAGGCCAGAGCGCGTGAGCGGCGTGGTCTCGGCCGGCTTCGAGCACGACCGTGTTCCCGGTGGCGAGGGCCGGGGCGATCTTCCACGCCAGCATGAGCAGCGGGAAGTTCCACGGGATGACCTGGGCGGCGACGCCGAGCGGCCGGGGGTCGGGGCCGAGCCCGGCGTAGCCCAGCTTGTCGGCCCAGCCTGCGTGGTAGAAGAAGTGCGCGGCGACGAGGGGCAGGTCGACGTCGCGGCTCTCGCGGATTGGCTTGCCGTTGTCGATCGACTCGAGCACCGCCAGCTCGCGGGAGCGCTCCTGCACGAGGCGGGCCAGGCGGAACAGGTACTTCCCGCGGTCGCGCCCGGGCAGGCCCGACCACACGCCGTCGTACGCGGCGCGGGCGGCCGCGACGGCGCGGTCGACGTCTTGCGGGCCGGCGGCGGCGACCTCGGAGAGCACCTCCTCGGTGGCGGGGTTCACGGTCTTGAACCGGCTGCCGTCGATCGGATCGACCATCTCGCCGTCGATGAACAGCCCGTAGCTGGGGGCGATGTCGACGATCGAGGCGGACTCGGGAGCGGGGGCGTAGTCGAAGGTGGCCATCAGTCGAGGGTGAAGTAGTCGGGGCCGGCATAGCGGCCGGTGGCGAGCTTCTGGCGTTGCATGAGGAGGTCGTTGAGCAGGGACGAGGCGCCGAACCGGAACCAGTCGGGGCTGAGCCAGTCGTCGCCGCACGTCTCGTTGACGACCACGAGGTAGCGGATGGCGTCCTTGGCGCTGCGGATGCCGCCCGCCGCCTTGACCCCCACCTGCCGGCCCGCCTGCTGCCGGAAGTCGCGCACGGCCTCGAGCATGACGAGCGTGACCGGCAGCGTGGCGGCAGGGGACACCTTGCCCGTCGACGTCTTGATGACGTCGGCCCCGGCCAGCATCGCCAGCCACGAGGCGCGGCGCACGTTGTCGTAGGTGGCCAGCTCGCCGGTCTCGAGGATGACCTTGAGGTGCGCGTCCTCGCACACTTCCTTCGTGGCGACGATCTCGTCGTAGACGTCGAGGTAGCGGCCGGCGAGGAAGGCGCCGCGGTCGATGACCATGTCGATCTCGTGGGCCCCGGCGTCGACCGCGGCCCGGACGTCCTCGAGCTTGACGTCGAGGGGCGCCCGGCCCGAGGGGAACGCGGTGGCGACGGCGGCCACCTTCACGTCGGACCCGGCCAGGGCGTCGACCGCGGTCTCGACCAGGTCGCCGTAGACGCAGATGGCCGCCACGGGCGGGCAGGACGGGTCGGTGGGGTCGGGGCGCCGGCCCTTGGCGCACAGGGCCCGCACCTTGCCCGGCGTGTCCTGGCCTTCGAGGGTGGTGAGGTCGACCATGCTGACGGCGAGGTCGAGGGCGAACGCCTTGGCGGTGGTCTTGATCGACCGGGTGGCGAGGCCGGCGGCCCGGGCCTCGACGCCCACCTGGTCGACGCCGGGCAGGCCGTGGAGGAACCGCCGCAGCGTGGCGGTGGAGGCGACGGCGTCGGCCAGCTCCTCGGCGGCGCTCGACGGCGGCAGCGCGGTCGTGGTCACGGGTTCAGGGTACTGCTGTCACGTTTGTGCCGTGCCGTAACTGGTAAGACTGGTTACATGCAGCTGAGGGCGGTCGTGCCGATCGACGCGGCGGGCTGATGGCGGCGGACGCCTCGCTCACGTGGGACCAGGTCCTCGCCTGGCGACTGGCCCAGCAGGGTCTGGGCGAAGCGTCGAGCGTGCCGTCCGATCCTGTCGCCCTGATCGGCCACCTGGCCGGCGTGCAGACGCAGGTCGAGTCGTCGGCGCTCCAGGTGCTCGCCGTGCGCGGGGCGGGACGTGTCGACCTCGACGCCCTGCTGTGGCGGGACCGGGCGCTGCTGAAGACGTGGGCGATGCGGGGCACGCTGCACCTGCTCCCGGCGGCCGAGTGGCGGATCTGGATCGCGGTCATGCGCACGCGCGAATGGCGCATCACCCCGGGGTGGGAGAAGTACCACGGCATCACCAAGGCCGAGCTCGAGGCCGTGACCGACGCGATCCCCGAGGCTCTGGCGGGTGAGCCGCTCACCCGGGACGAGCTGGCCGACCGCATCGCCGCCCTCACGAAGCACGACCACCTGGGCGAGGTGCTGCGGTCGGGATGGGCCCAGGTGTTCAAGCCCGCGGCCAACCAGGGCCTGCTGTGCCAGGGCCCGCCGCAGGGCAAGGCCACCACGTTCACGTCACCCGAGGGGTGGCTGGCCGGCGGTCCGGCCGGCGACGCGCCCGAACCCGACGCCCACGCCGCGGCGGCGACCGTCCTGGCCCGGTTCCTGGACACCAACGGCCCGGCCACCCGCGAGGATCTCGCCCGTTGGCTCGGCGAGTCCCCCAAGCAGGCGCGGCTGCTGCTCGCCGCCCACGCAGACGAGCTCGTGGAGGTGGACGTCGAGGGCAGCAAAGGATGGATGACGCCGGCCGGCGCGGCCGCCGCGTCGCGGGCCGGCGCCCCCGAAGGTGTGGCACTGCTACCCGGCTTCGACCCCTGGGTCCTGGCGCCGATCAGCCACCGGGCGCACACCATCCCCGCGGGCCACGTCGACGACGTGTCCCGGACGGCAGGCTGGATCTCGCCGGTGCTGCTCGTCGACGGGCGAGTGGCCGGCACATGGGAGTCGTCGGTGGCGGGTGAGCTGGCCACGATCACGGTCTCCCCGTTCGCTCGCCTGCCGCGCCCGGTGTTGTCGGCCGCGCAGGAGCACGCCCGGGCCACGCTCCAGGGGGTCCTCGCCGACGACGTGGCCGTCGTCGTGGCTCGGCACCCGCCGCGTTCTGGCCCTACGTAACGTGGTGTCGGTACCACGGAAGGGAGCGAGTCGCTAGGGTGCGCTGGTCCGCAGACGGGGCACGACGGGGGGATCGCGATGCTGACTCGATCGACAGCACCGGACGTCGGGGGACGTCGATGGCCACGAGGACGCCGTGTTCCGCGTCTGGCGTCGGCCCCCGCGCGCCCGGCGCGCCGTCCGCTCGCGGTGGCCGGCGTGTGCTGTGGGGTCATGGTTGCGGCCGGGTGCGATCTCGGCGCGCCCCCGGTGACCGTCGCGGCACCAGGACTCGTCGTCGGCCGCGGCGACGTGGACGGCGACGGCGACCTGGACCTCGTCACCGCCGCATCCGACGCCGAGTTCGGGGTCATGGTCAACGACGGGTCGGGCGGGCTGTCGGCGTCGCTCCTCGGCCACGAACCCGCGTGCGATCCCGAGCCGCCCGACCCGGCGCCCGTGTGCACCCAGGATGTGGTCGACGTCGTGGACGTGGACGGCGACGACGTCGCAGACCTGGTGACCCGTCACCACCTGTTCCAGGAGCATGGCGATCCGCCGTTCGGCTGGACCCTGACCCAGGTGTGGCTCGGTGACGGCGCCGGCGGGTTCGAGCTCCCGTTCGAGGTCTCGCGGGTCACATACCCCGAGCCGGCCTTCTCGACCCTCCTCCGCGACGCCACCGGGGACGGCATCGTCGACGTCGTCGAGTACGAGAACCCCTTCGACTTCCCGCAGCCCGAGGTGCGGGTGCGCGTCGGCGACGGCACGGGCGGCTTCGGGCTTCCCGTCTCGTCGGCCCTCCCCGGGTCGCGCCTCGACATGACTGCGCCCCGGTTCGCCGACCTCGACGGCGACGGCGACCACGAGATGGTCCTCGACGGCACGTGCGTCGGTGGGACGGGCGAGGTGTTCCTGCAGGGGTGCATCGAGGTCCTGCCCGGTGACGGGGCCGGCGGGTTCGGTCCGGCCGTCCGCCACCTGGTCGGCGATCCCCTGGTCGACGGCGTGGCCGTCGACCTCGGCGACGTGGACGGCGACGGGGACCTCGACGTGGTCGGTGGCGCAAGGGGCGTGAACCTCGACGGCGGTGGGCCCGTCGGGCAGATCGTCGTCTTCCTGGGCGATGGCGTCGGCGGGTTCGAGGGGCCGAGCCTGCTTCCCGCCGCCACCGAGACCGTCGCCGTCGAGCTCGCCGACTTCGACGTAGACGGCCACCTCGACGCGATGACCCGATCGGAGGCACCGCCGGGCAGCACGACACCCTCCTTCGGGCGCGTCCTGTTCGGCGACGGCGCCGGTCACTTCGGCGACGAGCACGTGCTCGGCTCCAACGGAGGGCTCGTCCTCGACCTCGATGGTGACGGCCGACCCGATCAGGTGGTCAGCCGAGCCACCAGCGTGAGCGTCTACCTGAACCGCTGGGACGGGCGCCCGTGACCCGTGACCCGTGACCGACGGTCCTACAGGTCCTCGGCGCGCAGGGCCGAGAAGCCGGGCTTGATCTGGCCCTCGATGATGCGCAGGCGCTGGTCGAACGGCCAGAACGCCGACTTCATCGCGTTGATCGTCAGCCACTCGATCTCGTCCCAGCCGAAGCCGAACGCGTCGACGAGGTTGTGGAACTCGTGGGTCATGTCGATGTCGGACATGAGCCGGTTGTCGGTGTTGACCGTGACCCGGTAGCGCAACCGGGTCAGCAACCCGATGGGGTGCTCGGCGATCGACGCCGCCGCCCCGGTGTGCACGTTGGACGTCGGGCACATCTCGAGCGCCACCCGGCGGTCGCGGACGAAAGCGGCCAGCCGTCCGAGCTGGGCGCGGCCCTCCTCGTCGAACGTGATGTCGTCGACGATGCGGACGCCGTGGCCCAGGCGCTCGGCCCCGCACAGCTGCACCGCCTCCCAGATCGACGGCAGGCCGAACGCCTCGCCGGCGTGGATCGTGATGTGGCTGTTGGCCTTGGCGATCTCCTGGAACGCGGCCAGGTGTCGGGTCGGCGGGTTGCCGGCCTCGCTGCCGGCGATGTCGAACCCGACGACGCCCGAGTCGCGGTGGCGCAGAGCCAGCTCGGCGATCTCGTTGGAGTTGGCGGCGTGGCGCATCGCCGTCGCCAGCGTCCCGATGGTGATCGGGCGGCCGGCACTGCCGAGGCGGAACCCCTCGAGCACGGCTTCGACGACCTCGTCGAGGGTCAGCCCGCCGTCGATGTGCAGCTCGGGCGCGAAGCGCACCTCGGCGTAGACGACGCCGTCGTTCGCCAGGTCCTCGGCGCACTCGGCGGCGACCCGCACGAGCGCGTCCTTGGTCTGCATGACGCCGACGGTGTGCTCGAACGTCTCGAGGTAGAGGTCGAGGTCGTGCCGGAACGCGCCCTGCGTGAACCACTGGGCCAGCTCGGCGACGTCGGTGGTGGGGAGGGTGTGGCCGGCGTCTCGTGCGAGCTCGACGACCGTCGACGGGCGGAGGCCGCCGTCGAGGTGGTCGTGCAGCAACACCTTGGGAGCCCGCCGGATCTGGTCGAGGGTGGGTGCAGCCATGCCCCAGGCTACCGATACGGATGCCCACTCCCTGAGCGACATCCGGGAGCGGGCGGGCCGGGTCTGCGGCCCGGCCGGGACATACAGCGTATGGTGGCCGGCGATGGGGGAGCAGGGGACACAGGCACGCCCGCGCCGTCGGGCGTGGGGAGAACGACTGGCCGCAGCAGGGGTGGCCGTGGCCGTCGGGGCCGGGGCGGCGACGGTCGGTGCGGCGGCGTCACCCGCCGGCGCGCAGGACCCGGGCCCGGTGGCCGGGTGGTCGACCACCGAGGGCACCGACGGCCGGGTGTACATCGCCGACGAGCAGGGTCGAGCCCTGCAGTTCCACGGGTTCAACGTGAAGACGGGCGACCCCGCCACCGATGCCAGCGACCAGCTCCTGGCCGATGCCGCCGCCCGGGGCATGGACCACATGCGCCTCGTCGTCTTCTGGGACCACCTCGAGCCCGCCCAGGGCGAGTTCGACGAGGCGTACCTCGACGAGATCGTGGCCGCCATGGACCGTGCGGAGCGGCACGGCATCCTCGTGATCCTGGACATGCACCAGGACGTGTTCGGCGAGGCCTTCGGATCGCGGGGCGTGCCGGCCTGGGCGACCCGCACGGACGGCCTGCCGTACGTCCCGCAGGACGTGTGGTTCCTCAACTACCTGCAGCCCGCGGTGCAGGCCGCGTTCGAGCACCTCTACGAGGACCCCGACCTGCGCCAAGCGCAGATCGACGCCTGGCTGCACGTCGTCGAGCGGGTGCAGGACCACCCGGCCCTGTTCGGGTACGACCTCATGAACGAGCCGTTCGGCAAGATCCGCCCGGGAGAGGACCTGTTCAGCGCGGCCGAGCGGGTGGAGCGCGAGCAGCTCACCGCCATGTTCCAGCGCCTCACCGACGCCATCTCCGCCGTCGACCCCGACCACTGGGTCTTCTTCGAGCCGCCCAACCTGGCGTCGCTCGGCATCCCGACGTCGCTCGGCGAAGTGCGCGGACCGAAGGTGGCGCTGTACCCCCACATGTACGACCCCAACATCGAGTCGGCGACGTACACGCCCGGCGGGGTGGTGGAGTACGACCCCGCGTTCTTCGCCACCTGGGCCGAGGCGACCGTCGTCTACACCGAGCAGCACCCGGTCCCCCTGCTGGTCGGCGAGTGGGGCATCGCCCAGCCCGACCGGCCCGGCATGGACGCGTTCGTGCGCGACTCGCTCGCCACGCTCGAGCAGGTCGGCTCCGGGTGGTCGGTGTTCAACTGGTGCCGCGGGAGCGGGTACTGCCCGCTCGACGCCTCGGGCGCCGATCGCCCGGCGATCGGCCAGATCTTCCAGCCCTACGCCCGGGCCATCGCCGGCGCCCCCACGGCCTCGCGGTGGGACCCCCGGGCGCGGACGCTGCGGGTCACGTTCACCGACGACGCGGCCACGGGGCCGACCGAGATCTACCTGCACGGGCCGTCCTACCCCGACGGCTGGGTCGTCGAGGCCAGCGACGCGACCGGGACGTGGTCGGAGTCGTTCGACGCCGCCACGCGCGTCCTGTCGGTCACCACCCCCGACACGGGCGGGGCCCACACGATCTGCGTCCGGCCCGAGGGCTCGGCGGCGGGCTGCGCGGGCGCGCCGGCGACCCCGGTCGACCCGACCGGGCCGGGTGGACCGGCGGACCCGGACGGGCCGAGCGGCCCCGTGCCGGCGGCCACGCCGGCCGTCCCGGTCCCGGGCCGCCCGAACTACACCGGCTGACCCGAGGCAATCGGTTCCGTTCGGGCGGGGATGAGGCCGTGGTTCCGGATGTGGAACTGATTGCCTCGGGCTGGGGTGGTCGGAACCCATTGCCTCGGGCTCGGAACCGAGGGGCTCGGCCGAGTGGGGGCGGGGGACCGGAGTGCGGTCAGCTGATGCGCTCGTGGATCAGAGGCCGGGGAGCGGGGGGCTCGGGGCCGACCTCGATCGCCGCCTCGAGCGCGGCCAGCGCCCCGGGCAGGCGGGCCTCGTCGTCGGCGTGCAGCAGCAGAACGGGTTCGCCGGCCTCGACCGGGTCGCCGGGCTTGCGCAGGCAGATCGCCCCGGCCGACGGGGACACGGGGTCCTCCTTGCGGGACCGTCCGGCGCCGAGGCGCCAGACCGCCACGCCCACGGCGCGGGCGTCCAGTCGGCGCAGGTAGCCCCCGGCCGGGGCCCGCACCTCGTGGTGGATCGTGGCCGCCGGGAGGTCGGCGTCGGGATCGCCGCCCTGGGCCCGGATCATGGCGTCCCACACCGTGAGCGCTCGCCCGTCGGCCAGCGCGGCGCGGGGGCCGCCGTCGTCGCTTGGAGCGATGCCGGCCAGGGCCAGCATCTCGGCGGCCAGCGCCACCGTGACCTCGACGAGGTCGGCCGGTCCTCCGCCCCGCAGCACCTCCCCGGCCTCGAGCACCTCGAGGCCGTTGCCGCACGCCCGGCCCAGCGGGGCCTCCATGTCGGTGATGAGCGCCACCGTTCGCACGCCCGCGGCCTGCCCGAGGCCGACCATGATCTCGGCCAGGCGGCGAGCCGTGTCGATCTCGGGCAGGAAGGCGCCGGAACCCACCTTCACGTCGAGCACCAGGGCCTCGGTGCCCTCGGCGATCTTCTTCGACATGATCGAGCTGGCGATCAGCGGCACCGCCTCGACCGTGGCCGTCACGTCGCGCAGGGCGTACAGCTTCCGGTCGGCCGGGCACAGCGCCTCGCTGGCGGCGCAGATCACCGCGCCGACGTCGCGCAGCTGCGCCACGACGCGATCGGTGGGCAGCGTGGCCTGCCAGCCCGGGATGGCCTCGAGCTTGTCGAGCGTGCCGCCGGTGTGGCCGAGCCCGCGGCCCGAGAGCTGGGGGACCGCCGCCCCGCATGCGGCCACGAGCGGCGCGAGCGGCAGCGACACCTTGTCGCCCACCCCGCCGGTCGAGTGCTTGTCGACCGTCGGGCGGCCGACCCCGGACAGGTCGAGGCGCTCGCCGCTGTCGATCATCGCCTGGGTCCAGGTGGCCAGCTCGCCGGGCTCCATGTCACGCAGCAGGATCGCCATGCACAGGGCCGCGGCCTGCTCGTCGGCGATCGTGCCGGCGGTGTAGCCCTCGATGAAGAAGCGCACCTGCTCGTCGCTGAGCGTGCCACCGTCGCGCTTGGTGCGGATCACGTCGAGGATGTCGGTCGCCACGGTCGCTCCGTCGTGTTCGTCCCGGCTGCGCGGTTCAGTCGGTGGGGGAGTCCAGGTCGTCGGGCCCGAACGCCCCGGGCAGCCACTCGGCCATCGGGCGCTCGTTGACGATCAGGCCCGGACCGCCGGCTTCGAACAGCAGCTGGCGGCACCGGCCGCAGCAGGCGAGGTCGTGGCCGTCGGGGTCGGTCACCGCCACCGCCACCAGGCGCCCCCCACCGGTGGCGTGCAGCGACGACACCAGCCCGCACTCGGCGCACAGCGTCAGCCCGTACGAGGCGTTCTCGACGTTGCATCCCACCACGACGCGCCCGTCGTCGACCAGGCCCGCGGCGCCGACGGGGAAGTGCGAGTAGGGCATGTAGGCCCGGCGGGCGATGTCGGCGGCGGCGGCCCGCAGCGCGACCCAGTCGATCGGCGGGTCAGGCGGTGCCTCGCTCATCGGGGCCGTTCGTACGGCTGGCCCACGGCGGCGGGGGCCACCGACCGGCCCACGGCCCCGGCCACCACGATGATCGTCACCACGTAGGGCAGGGCCTGCCAGAACTCGCTGGGGATCGAGAAGTCGCCGATCGTGACGTCGAGGATCTGCAGGCGCGTGCCGAGGGCTCGCGTGAAGCCGAAGAGCATGGCCCCGGCGAACGCGCTCCACGGGCGCCAGCGGCCGAAGATCAGCGCGGCCAGGGCGATGAAGCCGGCGCCGTTGGTCATGTTGTCCTGGAAGCCGCCCTGGCCCTCCATCGAGAACCACGCCCCGGCCAGGCCCGCGATCAGGCCGCCCAGGATCACGGCCTGGTAGCGGATCTTGATCACGTCGATGCCCAGGGTCTCGGCCGCGTGCGGGTTCTCACCGCACGACCGGACCCGCAGGCCCCACGGCGTGCGGAACAGCACGAACCAGGTGGCGGCCACGATCACGAACATCGCGAAGAAGATCGGCTTGTTGGTGAAGAGCTGATCGCCGACGACCGGGATGTCGGACAGCAGCGGGATCGAGATCGCGGACGTGGAGACACCGGTCGAGATCTCGCGGGGCACGATCACCTGCGACCGCAGGAAGCTCGTCAGCCCGAGCGCCAGCAGGTTGATGACCACACCCGAGATGATCTGGTCGACCCGGAACGTGACCGAGACGAGCGAGTGCAGCGCGCCGATCAGGCCGCCCGTGAGCACCGCGGCGAGGATGCCGATCCACAGCCACGCCGGGTCCTGCGCGTCGCCGAGCACCGCGTAGACGGTGAAGCCCACCCCGGCGGCGCCCAGCATCATGCCCTCGATGCCGATGTTGACGACGCCCGAGCGTTCGGACCAGAGGCCCGCCATGGCCCCGAGGGCGATCGGCGTGCCCAGGCGCAGCGACTCGACGATCAGCTGGACGATGTTGGTCGACTGCGCCTCGGACCACGACAGCGAGAGGATGACGACGAGCGGCGCCAGCAGCACGGCCGACACGATCAGACCGGCACGGGCGTACCGGCCCCACTGGGCCGAGCGCCCGATCACGAAGGTGGCGATGGCGGTGAGGATGTAGAAGACCCCGATCGCCACGACCAGCGTGCGGGGCGAGAACGAGATCTCGGCCGGCTCGGGGGGTTGCTCGAGCGTGAACGACTTGCTGGCGTCGTCGAGGTTGGGCGCCACGTACCCGACCAACATCACGCCGAGGATCCCGAAGATCACCCCGAGGGTCTGGAAGCGGTCGAGCCCGCGGGTGCGGCGCGCCGCCACCGTCGTCGCCGTCATACCGCCGTTCCGCCCCACTCGGTGCCGAACGAGGGTTCCTCGAACCCGCCCTCGGTCTTGGTGCGCATGCGGAACACCGTCCGCACGATCACGTCGGCGGCCACGAACAACAGCACGAGCGCCTGCACGATCCGCACGATGTCGATGGACAGGCCCGTCTCCTGCTGCATCAGGGGCGCGCCGGCCAGCATCGAGCCCCACAGGATGGCGGCGGGGACGACCGCGAACGGGTTGGCCCGGGCGAGCAGAGCGATGGCGATGGAGTCGAAGCCGACGGCGAGGAACACCCCGGGGCTGAGGTAGCCCGCGGTTCCGGCGATCTCGCCGGCGCCGGCCAGCCCGGCGAAGCTGCCGGCCATGACCATCACCAGCACGATGACGGTCGAGACGCCCACGCCGGCGTACAGCGCGGCGTGCGGGTTGGCGCCGACCATCCGGATCTCGAAGCCCTTGGTGGTGCGCTGCAGGAGGAACCACACGAACACGCACAGGCCGAGCATGATCAGGAAGCCCACGTGGAGCGGCGGCGAGCTGTCGACGAGGCGTGGCAGCCGGGCACCGTCGGCGATGGGGGCGCTGCGGGCCACCGAGGCGCTCTGGTCGCGCAGGATCAGCGGGTCGGTCGAGTTCACCAACCAGCGGACGATCACCAGCGCGATGTTGTTGAGCATGATCGTCGTGATCACCTCGTGGGCCCCGGTCCGCACCTTGAGGAACCCGGGGATGAAGCCGTAGAGCGCGCCCCCGATGGCGCCGGCGATCAGCACCGTCAGCACCGCGATCGGGCCGGGGAGGTCCTGCACCGTGTCCCACGTGCCGACCCAGGCGGCCGCGGTGGCCCCGACGAGGAGCTGGCCCTCGACGCCGATGTTGAACAGGCCGGCTCGGAAGGCGAAGGCGACGGCGAGCGCCGCCCCGATGAACGGGGTGGACCGCCCGAGGGAGGCGGCCACCCGCTCCCAGCTGCCGAACATGCCCCGCAGCAGCGACCAGTAGGCGTCGAGCGGGTTCTCGCCGACCAGCAGGATGACGACCCCGCCGACCGCGACGCGCGAGCAGGATGGCGCAGATGGGCACCAGGATCGGTTGGAGGTCGAAGTAGTCGCGCAGGAAGCGCACCGCCGCCCCGCCCTGTCCCTTCCCGTTGCCGGTCGTACGCTCGGTCACGGCTCGGCTCCCACCGTCTCGTCGTCGGTGGCGCCGTCCTCGGGCGCGTCGTCTGCCCCGCTGGCCATCAGGTACCCCACGGTGTCGCGCGACGCCTCGGCGCGCGGGACCTCGCCGACCAGCCGGCCGCGGTAGAGCACGCCGATGCGGTCGGCGAGGGAGAAGATCTCGTCGAGCTCGGCCGACACGAGCAGCACCGCGGCCCCCGCGTCGCGCATCTCGACGATGCGATGGTGGATGAACTCGATCGACCCCACGTCGAGGCCACGCGTCGGCTGGGCGACGATGAGCAGCCGGGGGTCGCCCGACAGCTCGCGAGCGATGATCACCTTCTGCTGGTTGCCGCCCGACAGGGTCGCCACCGGGGCGTGGATGCTCGGCGTGCGCACGTCGTAGCGCTCGACCAGGTCGGTGGCCTGCTCGTCGACCTTGCGGGTCTGACGGATGAAGCGCTGGGCGAACGGCCGGTGCCCGTACGTGTTGAGCACCAGGTTGTCGGCGATCGTGAACGAGTCGACGAGCCCGTGCTTGTTGCGGTCCTCGGGCACGTGCCCGACACCCATCTCGTCGACCCGGCGGGGGTTGGCGTGCGTGAGGTCGACGCCGTCGAGCTCGACCCGCCCGCCGCGCTTGGGGCGCATGCCGGTGATGGCCTCGACCAGCTCGCGCTGGCCGTTGCCCTCGACCCCGGCCACGCCGAAGATCTCGCCGGCGCGCACCTCGAAGCTGAGGGCGGTGACGGCGGGGATGCCGCGGTCGTCGTCGACGTCGAGGTCGCGGACCCGCAGCGTCACGTCCGTCGGTTGCGCCGGTTCCTTGTCGATCGACAGCAGGACCTCGCGCCCGACCATCAGCGACGCCAACGAGGCCGGCGTGGCCTCGCCCGGATCGGCGGACCCGACCACCTTGCCCTGCCGGAGCACCGTGATGCGATCGGCCACCGCCAGGACCTCGCGCAGCTTGTGCGTGATGAAGATGATCGACTTGCCCTGGGCGGTGAGGCTGCGGACCACCCCGAAGAACTCGTCGACCTCGCCGGGCGTGAGCACGGCGGTGGGCTCGTCGAGGATGAGGATCGACGCGTCGCGGAACAGCGCCTTGAGCAGCTCGACGCGTTGCTGCTGGCCGACCGACAGGTCCTCGACCTTGGTGTCGGGGTCGACCGGGACCCCCCAGTCGGCGCTGAGCGTGGCGATGCGCTCGCGTGCCGCGTCGAGGTCGAGCAGGGGACCGCGGCGCAGCTCGTCGCCCAGCACCACGTTCTCGGCCACCGAGAACGCCTGCACGAGCTGGAAGTGCTGGTGGACCATGCCGATGCCGCTCGCGATGGCATCGGCCGAGCTGCGGAACCGGACGGGCTGGCCGTCGACCTCCAGCTCGCCGGCGTCGGGCTGGTAGAGCCCGAAGATCACGTTCATCAGCGTCGACTTGCCGGCGCCGTTCTCGCCGAGGAGGCAGTGGACCTCACCGCGGCGCAGCTCGAAATCGACCGCGTCGTTGGCGAGCACCCCGGGGAATCGTTTGGTGATGCCGCGGGCCTGGAGGACGACGTCGGGAGACGGGTCGGTGGCAGGGCTCGTCATGGGTGGGTGGTGACGGCGGTGCGGATCCGCTGGAGGGTTCGTCCGGCGGACCCGCACCGTCATGTCACGTCTCGGTGGTCAGTTCGGCAGACCGGTCACGGGGTCGACGCCCGTGTCGATCGAGCCGTCGGCCAACCCGGCACGGGCCTCCTCGAGCGCCTCGGTCGCCTCGGCGGGCAGCTCGGCGTCGTGGAACGGGGCGTAGGAGATGCCGTCGTTCTCGGCCTCGAGGGTGTAGAGGCCGCCGGCGAAGCTGCCCTTCATGGCCTCGACGATGTTGCGGAAGACCGCGAGGTCGACCCGCTTGATGGCCGAGGTGGCCAGGTACTCGGACCCGGGGGCGTCGCCGCCGTTGAAGGTCGTGAAGTACTCGTCCTGGTCGACGCCGATGGCCCACAAGCCCTGCTCGGCGGCGGCCGCGATGCCGCCCGAGCCGGTCTGGCCGCCGGCGCCGAAGATGACGTCGGCGCCCTCGCCGATGAACTGGGCCGCGTCGGAGGCGCCCTTGTCGGGAGCGGTGAACGACTCGTTGTAGACCGACAGCACCTGGATGTCGGGGTTCACCGACTGGGCGCCCGTCTCGTAGGCGTTGACGAAGCGCACGACCGGCGGGACGTCTTCGCGGCCGCCGACGACGCCGATCACGCCGCTCTCGCTGAGCGAGGCGGCGAGCACGCCGGCCAGGTAGCCGCCCTGGTCCTCGCGGAACAGCACCCCGATGTAGTTCTCGGGGAACTCTTCCTGGAACTGGTCGATGCCGATGAAGCTCACGTCGGGGTTGGCCGTCGCCGCGGCCATCGTGGCGTCGGCGATGAGGAACCCGTTGGTGATCAGCACGTCGGGGGACGCCTCGAGCGAGGTGGCGATGTTCGTCTCGTAGTCGGCCTCGGACACGGTCTCGATGAAGCTGGTCTCGAAGCCGAAGCACTCCTCGGCCGCCACCATCGCGTCGTAGGCGAGCTGGTTGAAGGTGCCGTCGTCGACCCGCCCGATGTCGGTCACCAGGTTGACGCGGAAGCCCTCGGGGGCCTCGACGCCGTCGGCCTGGGCCGCCTCGCACTCCTCGTCGAGGGTCACGGCGGGCGGGCCCTCGACCTCCGCCGCAGTCGTGTCGCTGCTGCCGTCGTCGCTCGCGGCGTCGTCGTCGTCGTCATCACCGCACCCGGCGGCGACGACGGTCAACGCCAGCAGAGCGGCGAGGACCTTGTACCTGCGTCGTTGCATCATCCGTTCGTTCTCCTGTCGTGGAACGCATGACCTGAGAGGGTCACTCGCGCACCCTAGTCAGGTTTCCCAGCCGATCGAGCGGATGGGCGCGCAGCCGGTCAGACCTGTGACATCGTCGTAACCGATCTGTCACCGGGTGAGGTCGGGAGGTGACAGAACGGGCAGGTGGGGGCACCGGTCGCGCCGCGCCCACGTCCAGGCGCCGGCCCGCGCCGCGACCCCGGGTAGCGTCGGCCCGGTGACCACGTCGCCGCCCACCTCCTCGGGCCCGCCGGCCGATCCGTTCGCGCTCGCTGCGGAGGCGGCGCGGGCGCTCGCCACCACCACGGGCGTCGACCGGCACGACGTCGCCGTGGTGCTCGGGTCGGGGTGGAAGCCGGCGGTCGACCTCATGGGCGACGTGGTGGCCGACGTCGCCAGCACCGACCTGCCGGGCTTCCCGCCCTCCACCGTCCCCGGGCATGCCGGCAGCATCCGGTCGATCGTGGCGCCAGGGGGCCGTCGGGTGCTCGCCTTCGTGGGGCGCGTCCACGGCTACGAGGGCCACCAGCCGAGCGCGGTGGCCCACGCGGTGCGCACCGCCCACGCCGCCGGCTGCACCGCCATGGTGCTGACCAACGCGGCCGGGGGGATCACCGAGGGCCTGGCGGTCGGCCAGCCCGTCCTGATCGCCGACCACATCAACCTGACGGGCGGGTCGCCGGTGGCCGGCGCGATGCCGGCCGAGGGCGTGCCCATCCGCTTCGTCGACCTGACCGACGCGTACTCGCCCCGGCTCCGGGCCCTCGCCCGCGAGGTCGATCCGACGCTCGTCGAGGGCGTGTACGCGGGGCTCCCGGGGCCGCACTTCGAGACCCCGGCCGAGATCCGCATGCTGCGGATGCTCGGGGCCGACCTCGTGGGCATGTCGACGGTGTGGGAGACGATCGCCGCCCGCCACCTCGGGCTCGAGGTGCTGGCGCTGTCGCTGGTCACCAACCTCGCGGCGGGCCTGTCGGGCGAGCCGCTGAACCACGACGAGGTGCTCGAGGCCGGCCGGGTGGCCGCCGAGCGCATGGGCGCGCTGCTGGCCGACGTCGTCGGCCGGATGTGACGGTGGACCCCGTCGACCTCGTCGGCGTGGCCCGCGCCTGGCGCGACGAGGACCCCGACCCCGAGACCCGCTCCGAGGTCGATCGCCTGCTGGCGAGCGCCGGCGGCGCCCCCGACCTCGACGCGCTGGCCGAGCGGTTCGGCGCCCGCCTGCAGTTCGGCACCGCCGGGCTGCGGGGCGAGATGGGGGCCGGTCCGAACCGGATGAACCGCGCCGTCGTGATCCGGGCGACCGCCGGTCTCGCCGCCCACCTGGTCGCCACCGGGCATGGCGGAGAGCCGGTGATCGTGGGCTACGACGCCCGCCACCGGTCCGACCGGTTCGCCCGCGACGCGGCGGCCGTCCTGGCCGCCGCCGGGTTCCCGGTCCACCTGGGCGATCGCCCGCTGCCCACGCCGGTGCTGGCGTTCGGGGTCACTCACCTCGGGTGCTGCGCCGGCGTGCAGGTCACGGCCAGCCACAACCCGCCCCGTGACAACGGGTACAAGGTGTACCTCGGCGACGGCGCCCAGATCGTGCCGCCGTCCGACGCCGAGATCTCCGCGCAGATCGACGCGGTGGGCCCGCTCGCCACCGTGCCGAGAGCGGCCGACGACGACCCGCGCCTCGTGCCCGCCGGCGACGCGCTCGTCGACGCCTACGTGGCCGGGGCCCAGGCCCAGGCCGTCGAGCCCACCGCGAGGGAGCTGGGGATCGTCTACACGCCGCTGCACGGCGTGGGCCGCGACGTGCTCGTCGAGGTCCTCACCGGTGCGGGCTTCGCCCCACCGGTGGTCGTGGCCGAGCAGGGCGCGCCCGATCCCGACTTCCCGACCGTCGCCTTTCCGAACCCCGAGGAGCCGGGAGCCCTCGACCTGGCGCTCGCCGCCGCAGGCCGCGCCGGGGCCGACGTCGTGATCGCCAACGATCCCGACGCCGACCGGCTCGCCGTCGCCCTGCCCGGAGCGGACGGCCGCGCGGCGTCCGACGGGTGGGGCCCGCTGTCCGGCGACGAGATCGGCGTGGTGCTGGCCGACTGGTTGCTCGCCCACGGCCACGGCGCCGACCGGTTGGTGGCGACGACGGTGGTGTCGTCATCGATGCTCGGCCGTCTGGCGGCCGCCCGGGGCGTCGCCTACGCCGAGACGCTGACCGGGTTCAAGTGGCTCGCCCGTGCCGCGCTCGACCGGCCCGAGCTGCGGTTCGTGTACGGCTACGAGGAGGCGCTCGGGTCCTGCGTCGGCACCCTCGTGCGCGACAAGGACGGGATCACCGCCGCGCTGGCCTTCGCCGAGCTGGCGGCCGCGGAGCGCCGGGCGGGCCGCAGTGTGCGGGACCGCCTCGACGATCTGGCTCGCGAGCTGGGCGTGCACGCCACCGGCCAGCGGTCGGTGCGCGTCGAGGGGGTCGACGGCCTGGCCCGCATGGTGGCGGCCGTCGATGCCCTGGCCGCGTCCCCGCCCACCTCGTTGGCCGGCACGGCGGTCGACGAGGTCGAGGACCTGCGACGCGGCGAGCGCCTGCCGCCGACCGAGGGCCTCGTGCTGCGGGGGGAGGGCGTGCGGCTGATCGTGCGCCCGTCGGGCACCGAGCCGAAGCTCAAGTGCTACGCCGAGGCCGTCGTCCGGGTGGGGGACGGTGTCGACCTGGCCGCCGCCCGCGCCCGAGGCCGCGCCACCGTGGACGCGCTCCTGGACGACGCGGTCGCCCTCGTCACCTGACCACGAGAGGATTTCCACAGCCGTTTCGGGGGTCCTGACCCCCGAAACGGCTGTGGAAAGGCGTCAGGCGGTGCCGAAGAGCCGGTCGCCGGCGTCGCCGAGGCCCGGGACGATGAACGCCCGGTCGTCGAGCCGCTCGTCCACGGCCGCGGTGACCACCCGCTCGACCAGGCCGGACTGCTCGATGTGGGTGAGGCCCTCGGGGGCGGCGAGCACGCACACGCCGGTCAGCGGGCCGGCCCCCCGGTCGTGGAGGATCTGGCAGGCGTGGGCCAGCGAGCCGCCGGTCGCCAGCATGGGGTCGAGCACCAGCACCGGCCGCCCCGCCAGGTCGGCGGGCACCGAGTTCATGTAGGGCTCGGGGACGAGCGTCTCCTCGTTGCGGGACACGCCGATGAACGCGGTGTCGGTGTCGGGCAGCAGGCGGATCACCGCGCCGTGCAGGCCGAGCCCGGCTCGCAGGACGGGCACGACGAGCGGCGGCCGGGAGACGCGCACACCCTCGGCCGGCCCCATGGGCGACCGGACGTCCACCCGCTCGGTCGGCAACGTGCGGCACGCCTCGTACACGAGCATCCCGGCCAGCTCGTCCATGGCGAGGCGGAAGGCGGCGCGGTCGGTGGTCTCGTCGCGCAGACGGGTCAGCAGACGGGCGGCGAGGGGGTGATCGACGACGGTGAGTTCCATGCTCACGGCAGTCTCGCATGAGAGGTTCAGCGGAAGGTCACGTTTGCAGGTCTTCGGCGGCTCCGCCGCCAGCGCAACGAGGCTGTTTCCCGCTCATGGCGCCTTCGGCGCCGGGCCGCTTGGGCCACGGCATCGCCTAGCGGCTCGGCCTCGGTGCCACGGCGTCGGCGAACGACCGCAGCTCGCGTTCGATGTCGGGCCCGCCCGGCTGGAACGCGACCTCGGTCACGCCGGCCTCGGCCAGCGCCGCCACGCGGGCGCCCACGTCGGTCGCGCCTCCGGTGAGGGTGAAGGCGGGGATCATCGCGGCCGCGCCGGCGTCCAGCGCGGTGCGGTCGCGTGCGCTCAGCTCGACGAGGTGGCCCTCGTGGGTGGCGAGGTGCCGTCGGTCGTGGGGGAGCGCCTCGAGCGCGGCGCGCCACTCGGGCCCGCCAGGGAGGTTGTCGACCGCGGCGGCGCCGCCCCGCTCGTAGAGCCCGTGCAGGGCGACCGCCATCGCCGGCCCGGCCGCCTCGATGACCCGGGGCGAGTCGGCGGCCTCGCCCTCGTCGAGCACCGTGCCGAAGGTCAGGAGGGCGTGCCATCCGCCGGCCGCGGCCGGATTGGGCAGGCCGGCCGAGAACATGCCGTCGGCCAGCTCGCGGGCGACCGCGGTGCCGCGTGGGCCGTCGGCGCCGAGGAGGATCGGCACGTCGAGCGGACGCGGCGCCCCGAACCCGTCGGGGTGGATCATCCGGATCGGCCGGCCCTCCCACGTCGTCTCCTCGCCGCGCAACAGGGCGCGCAGCGCGATCACGTAGGCGCGCACGTCGTCCCAGCGCATGGCCCGCTGGCCGAGCACGTGGCGGCCGGTGAACCCGGCGCCGAGGGTGACCGCCACGCGCCCGGGCGCGAGGTCGGCGAGCGTGGCGACGGCTGCGGCCGTGACCATGGGGTGGCGGAGGCTCGGCACGATGACCGCCGGGCCGAGCCCGATCGTGCTGGTGCGCTCGGCGCAGCGGGCGAGGCTCATCCACACGTCGTGGTAGAGGGCGGGCGAGTCGTAGAGCCAGGCCCGGCCGTAGCCGAGATCCTCGGCCAGGGCGACGTGATCGGGGGTGTCCATCCCGGGCGGGAAGGCGGCGGACAAGGTCAGGGGCATCGGGCCGGCACCGTACCGGCCCCACGGTCGGGTCGGCCTCGCGCACGACCCGGCCCTTCACCCGCAGCGGGTGACGACCGCTGGACCACAGGGCGACGACACTGCGACCACCGATCCACCGAGAGGCGAGGCGCACAGGTGAGATGAGCTTCCTCTACGAGGTCCGTGTGCGTGGCCGCTTGAGCCGCACCCTGGCGACGGAGTTCGAAGAGCTCGCGCTCGCAGCCAACGTCGAGCCGGTCGAGACGGTGCTGAGCGGTCCCATCGAGGACCAGGCCGCGCTCCACGGGCTGCTGCGTCGCATCGAGTCGCTCGGGCTCGAGCTCGTCGAGGTCCGCCGCTTCCCTTCGGTGACCGAGCCGTCGGACGGCGCCTGACGGGGTGATCAGGCGACGGGTGCGGCCGGGACGGCGGCCGCGGCCGCCGGGTTCACCTGGTCGCGGACCTTGTGGAGCAGGGCGAGCAGCAGCACCCGCTCGTCGGCGGCGAGCGCGCTGGTGAACACCTCCTCGACGTGACCGAGGTGCGGGGTCACCGCGTGGGTGATGCGCTGATAGCCGTCGGAGGTGAGCGCGGCGAAGGCCCCGCGACCGTCCTCGGGGCACGGCACCCGCTCGACGAGCCCTGCGGCCGTGAGGCGGTCGATCGCCCGGGTCAGGCCGCTCGGCGTCAGTCCCGTCTGGGCGGCGAGATCGCTCATCCGGAGGTGACGGCCCGGCGAGCGCGCCAGGCGGATCAACAGCTCGAACCATTGCAGCGGCAGGTCGACGTCTTCGATCAGCCGGTGGTCGAGCTGCGTGCGCAGTGCGGACGAGCTCTCGAAGAGCAGCCCGACCAGGGTGAGGCGGTCGTCCTTCAGCTCGTCCATGCTGGGGATACTACGAACGATGCTTGCGCGGTCAAGTATGAGCGCGCGATCCCGCGACGATCATGCACGAGGGGTGCAAGAAACGATCGGGCCGTGCCATCATGTGTCCACCGTCGTTCGTACGACCATCGAGCTCGCTGGATCGAGGGGGAACCAGATGGCCGAGCAGCCAACGTCCGGGTCGCCGGACGCGACCGCGGGTCCGGCGCCGGAGGTGGTGGACGAGGCGGCCGACGCCCCCGCGCCGTCCGAGGTCCCGCCCCGCGCCACTGTCGGCGACACCCTGCGCTGGCTGGCCGTCGCCGCCTGTGCAGGCGCGGCCGTGATCCACTTCGCTTACGCACCCACCCACCTCGAGGAGGACGCCACCCACGGCACGTTCTTCCTCGTCACCGGATGGCTGCAGCTCGGGTCGGCCTTCGCGCTGGCCCGCTGGCGCACCGAACGGTGGCCCTGGCTGGCGGCGGGCGCGGTCAACGCGGCCGTCGCCGCGGTGTGGGTCCTCACCCGCAGTGCCGGGCTGCCCGGCGAGGATCCCGAATCGGTCGGGTTCCCCGACACGCTGGCCACGGTGCTCGAGATCGGGGTCGTCCTGGCCGCGGTCGCCGCGCTGCGGCCGGCGCTGGCCAAGCGCGCGTCGTTCCGCCCCCACCCGGCGGTCGCAGGAGCTGCGGCCGTGGCGCTGGCGGTCCTGGTGTCCGTGTCCGTCACGCCCTCGGTCGCGGGTGAGCACCACCACGACGGGGGCGGAGGCGATGACCACGGCGTCGAGGGCGAGTCGGCCGGCGCGGCCGGGCACGACCACGGCGCCGCGACGGCCGCCGCCGAGGTGGATCCCGAGGACCGGTGCGACCTCGGCTTCAACACCGCGGCGTACAACGAGGTCAGCGTCCCCGGTCTGCCGCACGCCCACGACGACGGCACGCAGGTCGACTTCACGCTCGCCGCGTGGGCGGACGTGTTCGTCGACCCGGCCGACGGCATCCCGCCCGAGGTGGTGGCCGCCTACATCGAGGACAAGCCGCTGTTGCGCGACGGCATCCTGTCGGGCGGCATCACCCACACGCTCGAGCCCGATCCGTGGAACCCGCTCACCGACCCCGACGAGTGCGGCGCGCTCGCCGACGAGCTGACCCGGGCCAAGGAGGTGGCGGCGACGTATCCGACGATCGCGGAGGCCGAGGCCGCCGGGTACCGCAAGGTCACGACGTACTACCCCGGCATCGCCGCCCACTACATGAACTACAGCTACGTCGACGGCGACTTCGAGCTCGAGAAGCCCGAGATGCTGCTCTACGACGGCGACGGCCCCACCGCCGGCATCGTCGGGCTCAGCTACTACATCATGAAGGACGGCGACGAGGAGCCGACCGAGGGCTTCACCGGCGACAACGACCACTACCACCGCCACGTCGGCCTGTGCTTCCGCGAGGGGGTGGTGGCCGCAGGCTCGAGCACCAGCGAAGAGGACTGCGGGGCCATCGGCGGGAACAAGTCCGACGGCACCGCCGGATGGATGAGCCACGTGTGGATCACCCCCGGGTGCGAGAGCGACTGGGGTGTGTTCTCGGGGGCCAACCCGGCCATCAAGGTGCGCGGCCTCGACACGAGCGCACCGACCGAGACGGGGTGCGGCACGGGCGAGACCATGGCCGGGGCCCTCGACCTCGACGAGAGCGGCGACGGTCCGTCGATCTGACCCGCCGGCTCAGTAGTGCCAGGGGTAGGGCGACCAGTCGGGGTCGCGGCGCTCGAGGAAGGCGTCGCGGCCCTCCTCCGCCTCGGTGGTGCCGTAGGCGAGGCGGGTGGCCTCGCCCGCGAACACCTGCTGGCCCATCAGCCCGTCGTCGATGAGGTTGAACGCGAACTTGAGCATCCGCTGCGCCGTGGGGCTCTTGCCCATGATGCGCCGGCCCCATTCGAGCCCCACCCGCTCGAGGTCCGCGTGGTCGACGACCGCGTTGACCATGCCCATGCGGTGGGCGTCGTCGGCCGAGTAGGTGTCGCCGAGGAAGAAGATCTCGCGCGCGAACTTCTGGCCCACCTGCCGGGCCAGGTAGGCCGACCCGAACCCGCCGTCGAAGCTGGCCACGTCGGCGTCGGTCTGGCGGAACCGGGCGTGCTCGCGGCTGGCGAGGGTGAGGTCGCAGACCACGTGCAGGCTGTGGCCGCCGCCCGCCGCCCACCCGGGCACCAGGCACACGACCACCTTCGGCATCGTGCGGATCAACCGCTGCACCTCGAGGATGTGGAGGCGGCCGGTGCGGGCGGGGTCGACGGACTCGACCGAGTCGCCCTTGGCGTACCGGTAGCCGTCGCGGCCACGGATGCGCTGGTCGCCCCCCGAGCAGAACGCCCACCCCCCGTCCTTGGGCGACGGGCCGTTACCGGTCAGCAGCACGCAGCCGATGTCGGGCTGCTGGCGGGCGTGGTCGAGCACCCGGTACAGCTCGTCGACCGTGTGCGGGCGGAAGGCGTTGCGCACCTCGGGCCGGTCGAAGGCGACGCGCACGGCGCCGACGTCGACGGCGCGGTGGTAGGTCACGTCGGTGAGCTCGAAGCCGTCGACAGGCTCCCAGGCCGCCGGGTCGAAGATCTCGGAGACGGGATGCTCTGTCGTCGCCATCGACCCCGGTCTACTCGGCGGCGGAGGCCGTCCCGTAACGCTCGACGTGGATGACCTCGTCGACGGGCCGGCGGGCCTTGGGCCCGTATCGCCCCGTCGGCCAGCCGAGCGGCACGATGCAGCACGGTTCGACGCCGAGCGGCAGGCCGAGGATCCGCCGGGCGACCGTCGTCGACCACAGCGGCAGCGTGATGAGCGACGCGCCGAGCCCGACCGCCCGTGCCGCCAGGAGCAGGTTCTGCACGCTGGGGTAGATCGACCCGTAGTGCGAGCTGTTGGCCAGGGCCGGCATCGGCACGTACGGGATCTTCCCCCGCCGCGCAGGCAGGCGACGACGAGCACCGGGACGTCGGGCAGGTGGTCGACCTGCCACTGCACCGAGCGCAGGATCTTCGCGGTCTGTGGGTCGTCTCCCCGCACCCGCTCGCCTGCTCGACCGTAGAGCGACCACGCCCGGCGGTACTGCACCTGGAACCGCTCCTTGGCGGCCCGCTCGGTCACGACCACGAACTCCCAGTTCTGGCCGTTCGACCCGGTCGGTGCCTCGAGGGCGAGCTCGATGCAACGGCGGACGATGCGCACGTCGACCGGGTCGGGCCGCACCCGGCGCACGGCGCGCTGCGTCGTCATGGCGTCGACGAGGGGCATGGCCAGGCGCCGCTCGACCTCGGCGAGGTCGTCGGTGGGGCCGAGGTCGGTGTTCATGCGGTCAGCCTCGCGGATCCGCTCCGCCCGCGTCGGGCCCGGCTCGCCCGGGGGTCGCCCGTCGACGGCCGTGCGCGCGGTCGATCCGCGGTCAGCCCGGGGCCGCGGTCAGGTCGACGTGCGACCCGAGCAGCTCCATCACGTGCGCGGCCAGGCGATCGGCCCCGCCCTCGGTGAGGTGGATGCCGTCGTCGAGGCGGACGTCGACCGGGGCGCCGGCTGCGTCGGGAAGGGTGTTGGCGAACGCGCCCGCGGTGTCGGCCAGGCTGGCGCCGGCGTCCACGGTGACGACCCACGGTCGCGACGCGGCCTCGGCTTCGACCGCCTGGGTCACGACCGCCATGCGGGCGGCGTAGTCGGGGTCCTGCATCGGCGGGAGCAGGACCCACAGCACGAGGCGGTCGTCGGCCCGCAGGTCGTCCATCACCTCGGCCACGCGCCGCCGGTACTCCTCGGACCAGCGCGGGTCGGCCACCTCGGGGATCGGCGTCCCGTCGGCCAGGACGATGCCCTGGGCGTCGTTGACGCCGAAGACCACGACGAGGACCTCGGGGTCGTCGGCCGCGACGTCGGCCCGGAGCGCGCCGGGCCAGTCGAAGTAGTCGGGACGTGTCAGCCCCGAGGCCATCTCGTAGTGGACGGTCGGCGCGACGAGCCCGGTGGCCTGGGCCGCGTCGGACAGGGCGGGACCGAACACCTGGGCCATCGAATCGCCGCCGATCCACAACCGCAGGGGATCGGCGGCCGTGGGCGCCCGCAGCTCGACGGCTGCGGGCGCCGGCTCGACTCCCGCCTCGTCGGACGCGGTCGAGGCGGTGGTCTCGCGGGCGCCGTCGGCGGCAGGCCCGCGCCGGCTGTCGCGGGTGGTCGGGGCGGGATCCTGGGTGTCGGCCTCGGCGTCGTCGTCGCCCACGACACCGTCGGCGACCTGGCGGATGCGGTGGAGCTGGAGCGCGTGGCTCACGTCCTGCACCGGGTGCCACACGGCGAGCGCCCGGTCGCGGGCCCGGCCGGGGGCCTGGCGCTCGGCCCGGGCCACGAGCGCGTCCGCGTTGACGAGCATGGCCAGGACGAGCGACGCCACGATGATGACCAGGACCCGCCCGGCCGGTTGCCGCCCCACGACCAGGTCGTCACCCGCGTCCGCGCCATCGCCGCCCGGGTGGTCGTTCGCTCCGACCTCGGCGTCGACATCGGCCGAGGGTTCGCCGTCGACGTCGCGGTCGGCCGGCGCGGTGGTGGCCACCTCCCCGGCGCCGCGGGTCGGGGCGGCGTCGTCGGGTCGGTCGGGCGAGTCGTCGCGGGCCGGGCGCGCCCGACTGCGCGGGTGCCTCGCCCGCCTCCGGCTGCCCAGCACGGCCAGGTCCTCGGACTCGGTCGGGTCGTCACCCGGCCAGCCGGGTGGGACAGGGGCGCGGGGCGGGCCCGTCCCGGTGGGCGGCGTCATCGGGTGGGCGCGATCGTCGGGTCCATCAGAACGGAAGGTAGGCGTAGGGGAGCGTGCCGTCGGGACGCATGGCGGACACGAGCGTCAGGACGAGGGCAAGGACGGCCACCTGCGCGACGGGCGCCATCGTGGTGAAGCGGGCCCGCAGCCCGAGGGTGAGGTCGGGCGGCACGAACTGGGCCGCGATCGCCGCCACCACCAGGACCACGGCGAGGGCGGGGACGAGGGCGACGTCGCCCGGGGCCACGGTCACGATCCGGCCCAGCACCTCGAGGGCGCTGCCCACCGATTCGGCGCGATAGAAGACCCAGGCGACGACGACGAGGTTGAAGGTGAGCGCCCACCGCAGCGCGGCGCCCGCCCGGGTCGCGGGCGCGACCTCGGCGGCGTCGCGGCCGTCGCCGCCCCGGGCCCTGGCCGCCACGGCGCGCTCGCCGACGAGGTAGGCCCCGTGCAGGGCGCCCCACACCACGAACGGCCAGCCGGCGCCGTACCAGAGGGCGCCCGTGACCATGGTGAGCACGAGGTTCCGGTACGTCGTGGTCACCCCGCCGCGGTTGCCGCCGAGCGGCACGTAGACGTAGTCGCGGAGCCAGTGCGACACCGGGGTGTTCCACCGGTCCCAGAACTCGCGCACCGACAAGGCGGTGTAGGGCGCGTCGAACGGGCGGGGGTACTCGATCCCGAGCAGGAGGGCGCAGCCCACGGCGATGTCGGTCAGCCCCGAGAACCCGGCGTAGAGCTGCACGGCGAACGCGTACAGGGCGGCGGCGAGGGCCCAGCCGCTGGCGGCCCCGGGATCGGCGAACGCGGGGTCGACCAGCTCGGACCCCAGGTAGCCCGCGATGACGACGGCCTTGAACAGGCCGACGCCCACGAGCACGAACGCCTCGGTGGCGGGCACCCGACGCGGGTCGGGCCGTTCGTGGAACTGCGGCACGAGCTCGTCGACCCGCACGGGCGGGCCGGCGACCAGGTGCGGGAAGAAGCTGAGGTAGAGCAGCAGGTCGCCCCCGGCGACGGGCTCGACGTCACCCCGCCCGACGTCGACGACGTAGCCGATGGCCTGCAGCGTGACGATCGACAGCCCCACCGGGACCAGCAGGCCGAGGGTCGGGGCGGTGGCCGCGAGGCCGAGGGCGCCGAACACGTCGGTGACCGACTCGAGGAAGAACCCGTGGTAGGCGAACAGCCCCAGGACGGCGACGTCGACCGTCACGGCCGCGGCCACCCACCGGCGGCTGCTGGGCGTGGGATCACCGAAGTCGAGCGCACGGGCCGCGGCCGTGGCCAGCAGCCCGTTCACCACGGCCGAGGCGACGATCAGCAGTGCGAAGCGAACGTCGACCCAGGCGCAGAAGTAGAGGCTGACCGCCACCATCGTCGCCCGCCACAGCAGCTCGTGGGGTCGCAGCAGCCAGTTGAGCGTGAAGGCGGCGACGAAGAAGACCGCGAAGGCTGCGGTGGGGAACGGCATCGAGATCCCCAGGGGAGACAATGGCTGCTTCGCCGCCGATCGTACAGAGATCGGTCAACCCCGACGGCGATGGTGTCGGCCGGTTCTCGCCGTCCGTGCCGCCTCTGCCAGAATCACCGCCATGCGAGCGGTGGTCATCTACGAGAGCCTCACGGGCAACACGGCGAGGGCGGCCCGGCTCATCGCGGACGAGGTGGCGGCGCAGGGCGTCGAGGTGTCCATCTACGCGATCACCGACATCGGGCTCAAGGACCTGGCCGAGGCCGACATCGTGTTCGTCGGCACGTGGGTCGACGGACTCGTGCTCTTCGGTCAGCGCCCGGGACGGGCGGGGCGCATCAAGGCCATGCCGGTCATCGACGGCAAGCGCGTCGCCGCCTTCATGACCTACGCCATCAACGCCGGCAGGGCCCTCGAGCGCTTCGTGCGGGTGCTCGACGAGCGCGGGGCCACCGTGGTCAGCGGCACCCTCCTGCGGCGTGACCGGCTCGAGGCCGGGGTCGCCGACTTCGTCACCGCCTCGCTCGACAGCGTGCCCGCGTAAGGTCTCCGACCTGGGGCCACCGTGGCCCCCGCCGCACGACTGGGGGAGTCTCCGTGCGTTCCTCGACCCGCCGAACCATCCTCTGGGCGCTGGCCCTCGTCCTCGGGCTGGTGCTCGTGGGCGTGGCCTACGTCCGGGGCGGCGACGGCAGCGGGTCGGCCGACACCGCGCCCGACTCACCCAGCCCGCAGGTGCCCGACGATCCCGGGGAGGGCTGTGGCGAGGCGGCCACCACCGACCCCGAGGACCTGGCGGTCGACCGAACGCTGGCGCGGTGCGCGGCGGGTGCGCCCGCGGCCCAGCCGCTGGCCCGGGCCACGACCGTGCGGGTGGCGATCACCGAGCGCACCGAGACGGTGTCTCCGATCCTGGTCGCCGACGCCCTCGACGAGTTCTCGGCCGAGAACCTCGCCGTCGAGATCGTCGACCTGCCCGGGGGCGAGGCCTACGCACGCCTGCAGCGCGGCGAGGTCGACGTCGTCGTGGGCGGCATGGACGGCCCGTTCTTCGACGCGGTCGACGGCGGTTTCGGCGCCCGGATCGTGCTGGGCGGGCAGGTGGCCCGCCGGCCGAGCGACCTCGACACCGCCCAGACCGGCTTCTGGATCCGCCGGGGGCTGATCAACGAGGCGGGCGAGTGGGACAACGTCGAGGGCCAGGCCGTCCTGGTCCCGGGCGGGCTGACGGCGGCGGCCATGCTGCCGATCGACACGTTGCTGTCCCAACACGCGTTGGGCGGAAACGCGATCGACGTCGTTCCGGCGACGTCGCACCAGGCGGCCGAGACCTTGCACGCCGCCGCCTCCGGAGGTGCCTGGCTGGCCGAGCCCGACGCCATCGAGGCTGCGGCCGACGACGCGCTCGATGCTGGTGGCCACCACGCCCGGCAGCGAGACGATCGACGGGACCGTCTTCGGCCCCCGGCTGCTCGGGCCCGACCGGGCCGTCGGGTTGGCGTACGTCCGGGCCGTCATGCGCACGATCAACACGCACCTGCCCGACGGCTACGAGGAGGATGCGCTGGAGGCGGTGGCCGAGGCGCTCGACGTGGACGAGGAGGTGGTGGCCTCCGGGCCCGCACCGCTGTTCGACTGGGAGGTCCGTGCGGGCACGACCACCCGGGTGCAGGACACGCTGACGGCACTCGGCGGCGTCGGCTACGAGCGCGTCATCGGTGAGGACATCCTCGTCGACCGCTCCCTGGCGGCCGACGTCGTGAGCGCCGCCGACCCGGGCTGACCCGGTTCCGTCCGCCGGCGTTCCGGCGTTCGTCCATCGGCGTGGCGCGATGACCAGACCGCGCGGCGCCGCGCTCAGCCGCTCGCAGCCCAGGTCCAGGGGTACGCCGGGTCCTCGCACGCCCGGGCCGCGCTCCCGAGGGCCAGCGGGGCGAACGTGTCGACCATCACCGCCAGCTCGTCGGTGGACTCGGCGCCGAGCGACGCCTCGACGCTGCCCGGCTGCGGTCCGTGCGTGAACCCTCCGGGGTGCAGGCTCATCGAGCCGGCACCGATGCCCGCCCCCTTGCGGCTGGTGAAGTCGCCGGCGCAGTAGAACAGCACCTCGTCGCTGTCGACGTTGGCGTGGTTGTACGGCGTGGGCACGGCGTCGGGGTGGTAGTCGAGCTTGCGCGGCACGAAGCTGCACACGACGAAGCGGGGTCCGGCGAACGTCTGGTGGACCGGTGGCGGCTGGTGGACGCGCCCGGTGATCGGCTCGAAGTCGTGGATCGACAGGCGGTAGGGGTAGAGGCACCCGTCCCACCCGACGACGTCGAACGGGTGGTGCGCGTACCGGTAGCGGGTGAGGCCCGACCGCTGGCGCACGAGCACCTCCACGCCGTCCGCGCCGGGGTCGTCGTCGACGAGGTGGAGCTGCTCGGGCCCGTGGAGGTCGCGCTCGCAGTAGGGGCTGTGCTCGAGGAACTGCCCCGCGGCGGACAGGTAGCGGTCCGGTGGACCGACGTGGCCGCGCGCCTCGACGACGAGCGCGGCCACCGGCTCGTCGCCGGCCCCTCCGGTCGGCACCCAGCGGTGGGTGGTCCCGGTGGGCACGACGACGTAGTCACCGGCGCGGCAGTCGAGGGTGCCGAACGACGACTCCAGCCGGGCGGAGCCGGTGCGCAGGTACACGATCTCGTCGCCGGTCGCGTTGCGGTACAGGCCGCTGGGCGTCGTGGGCTGGGCGACCGCCAGGCGCACGTCGTCGTTCGCCAGCAGGACGCGGCGCCCGGTCACCAGGTCACCGCCTGCCTCCAGCGCGGCGGTGCGCAGGTGGCGGGGCAGCAGCGGCTCGTTGGCCTGCAGGTCGTCGTCGGCCGCGGCGACCGCGTCGGCGCCGAGGAGCGCCGTGGGCGGCCGGCGGTGGTAGAGCAGCGCCGACGACGCCGAGAAGCCCTCGGTCCCCATGAGCTCCTCGGCGTACAGGTGCCCGTCGGGGGCACGGAACTGGGTGTGCCGCTTGGGCGGCACCTCACCGACGCGGCGGTAGTACGGCACGGCGTCCTCCTCTCGTCGTGGCGGGTCTGGTGGCTCGATCGCCGGCCAGGCCGTCGGCGATCCGCCCGGCGGCGACCCGGACGGCCGACGCCACCTCGGGGTCGGGCGGGAACCGGTGGGCCGGGGCGACCAGGGCCAGGCTGGCGATCGGCTCGCCATCGGGCCCCAGCACGGGAGCGGCCACCCCGCGGACTCCCGGCTCGAGCTCACCCTCGGACACGGTGGCCCCGACGCCGGGATCGAGCAGGGCGCGGCCGCTGGCCGCCAGCGTCAGCGGGTGACGGGTCCCCGTGCGGTAGTTGACCTGCAGGACGCCGGCCCTCCCGATCACCTGGTCGACGGCCACCGCGTCGTCGCCGTCGCGCACGCTGAGCACCGCGGTCTCGCCGAAGTGCCCGGCGAGGGCCTCGAGCTCGGCCCGGGCCAGCACCCGGAGCTCGGGCTCGACCCCGGCTGCCAGGGCGAGCAGCCCGAGCCCGGCCACCCACCCGTGCGGGGTGCGGCGGGTCAGCCCGTGGGACTCGAGGGTGACGAGCATGCGCCCGACGGCCGAGCGCGACTGCCCGAGGCCGCGGGCGAGCGACGCGGTCGTGTCCCCCTGCCGGTCGGCGACGAGGCGGAGGAGGCTCAGTGCGGTGTCGACGGTCTTCGACTGTTCGGCCATCGTGCGGCTCCGAACGTCGGCACGTCCGGCGCGGGGGGTTCGCGCCACACGACCGGACGTGTCGCCGGTACTCTCTGTGTCAGTTCGGTGAACAACGGCAAACATTGCCGCGGTCTCCCGATACCCGGACACTAACCTCCGCTCCCCGGAGGTGCCCGTTTGCCCACAGCCCTCAGGGCGGTCCTCCCGCATTTGTTCGACGATGCAGGACTGTTCCCGCCCGCCAAGCTCCCCATGGCCGATGCCCTGGCGGCACATCAGCGCGCGCTCGCGGGGCCACACCGCGAGGTCGTCGGTCCGTTCCTCTGCCCGGCGACGCGCCTCGACGAGCTCGACGCGTGCGTGGCCTCCGGCGCCGTCCGCCCGTCGGTGCTCGGGATCATCGGCTACGCCGGTCAGCTCGACTGGCGGCGGCCGATGGCCGTGCGGGGCGTCGTGCAGGCCGAGGCGCCCATCGGCGCGGGCATGCCGGTCCCGCCCGGTCGGATCGTGCGGTACCTCGAACTGCCCCACCGTGGCGCGATCGGTCCTGCGCTCGACGAGGTGGTGCGGGCGAACGCCCGCGCCAAGGTGCGGTGCGGCGGCCTGACCGACGATGCCGTCCCGAGCGTCGAGTGGCTGGCCGAGGTGCTCGTCGGGTGCGTCGAGCGGGGCCTGCAGCTCAAGGCGACGGCCGGCCTGCACCACGCGTTCCGGGCCGGGCGGCGCGAGGCGCCGCGCCACGGCTTCGTCAACCTGCTGGCCGCGGCCGCCGTGGCCCGCTCTCGTGCGTCGGTCGGCGAGGTGGCCGCCGTCCTGGCCGCCGAGGAGGGCGACGCGAGCGACCTGCCCGGCCGCGTGGCCGGCGCCCGCGAGCTGCTCACCTCGATCGGGACGTGTTCGATCGACGAGCCTCTCGGCGAGCTGGCCGTGCGGGGTCTGTTGTGAGCCGAGGCGAGGTGCGGGGCCCGCGGTGACCGCGCTCCGGTCGTGGGTGGCCGGTGCCGACGGCTCGGGGTTCCCCGCCGAGCACCTGCCGTACGGCGTCGTCTCGACCGCGGGGGGACCACCGCGGGTGGGCGTGCGGATCGGCGACCACGTGCTCGACCTGGCCCGGCTCGCCGACGACGGCGTGGCGGGCCTGGGCGGCCTCCTGGAGGGGACGGCGGCCCGGCCGGCGCTCAACGCCCTCATGGCGCTGGGGCCGACGCGGTGGGAGGACCTGCGGTCCCGGCTCGTCGAGCTGGTCTGCGACACGGCCCGGCGGCCGGCGGTCGAGCCCGCGCTCGTGCCCGTGGCCGGATGCACGCTGCACCTGCCCGTCGACGTCGCCGACTACGTCGACTTCTACAGCTCGATCGAGCACGCCACGAACCTCGGCCGGCTCTTCCGTCCCGGCGGCGATCCGTTGCTGCCCAACTGGCGGCACCTGCCCGTCGCCTACCACGGCCGGGCCGGCACGGTCGTCGTCTCGGGCACGCCGGTGCCGCGGCCGGCCGGCCAGCGCCGGGTGGGCGACGACGTCGTGTTCGGGCCGAGCGAGCGGCTCGACATCGAGCTCGAGGTCGGCACGGTCATCGGGGTGCCGTCGACGCCGGGCCGGGCCGTGCCGGTGGGCGAGGCGATGGCGCACGTGTTCGGCCTCGTGCTGGTCAACGACTGGTCGGCCCGGGACATCCAGGCGTGGGAGTACCAGCCGCTCGGCCCCTTCCTCGGCAAGTCGTTCGCGACCACGATGTCGGCCTGGGTGACGCCCCTCGCCGCACTGCGCGGGTGCCGGACCGCGGGCCCCCCGCAAGACCCCCAGCCGCTGCCGTACCTGCGGATGGACGAGGACTGGGCGTTCGACCTCGGGCTCGCCGTCGAACTGCACCCGGCGGGCGCGGCCGCGGCCGAGACGGTCAGCCGCACGACGTTCGCCGGGCTGTACTGGCGGGTGCCGCAGCAGATCGCGCACCTCACGGTCAACGGCGCGCACCTCCGCACCGGCGACCTGCTGGCATCGGGCACCGTGTCCGGTGCCGAGCACGGCAGCGAGGGCAGCCTGATCGAGCTCACCCGCGGCGGGACCGAGCCCCTGGCCGTGTCCGGGGCGACGCGCACGTTCCTCGAGGATGGCGATTCGGTGGTGCTGCGGGCCTCGGCGGCCGTGGGGGACGGCGTGACGCTCGCCCTCGGCGAGGCGGCGGGACGCATCGAGGCCTGGCCCGCCGCCGGCGGATGAGCCCCGGACGCCGTACATCGACACGGCACTGGTGCCGTGTCCACGAACGTCTGCGCCCTGCCACGCCGGCCAGATCCGCCGCTCGCGGCGTCCTCGTCGTCACCGCAGCTACGGCTGCGCTTTCCTCCTGCGTCCTTGCGAGCGACGAATCTGACTCGCCGTGGACAGGGCGAACGTTCATGGACACGGCACTAGGTTCGCCCGCGTGCCGACGCCGCCGATCCACCTCGCTCCCGGGGCACCCGCGGGTGACGTCGCCGCCGGAATGGCCGCCGTCCGACACGAGCAGGGTGTGCCCGACGACTTCCCGGCGCCGGTGACGGCCGCGGTCGAGGCCGCCCTCGGCTCTCGGGTGGCGACGACAGCCACCCCGCGGGCGGCGGGCCACGCCGACCGTACTGCGGTCGCCCTGGTCACCGTCGACCCCGAGGGGAGTCGCGACCTCGACCAGGCCTACGGGGCCGAGCGCCGCCGGGGGGACGGAATCCGCGTCTGGTACGCCATCGCGGACGTCGCCGCCTTCGTGCCGCCGGGCGGCCCGGTCGACGTCGAGGCCCACCGCCGTGGCGTGACGTTCTACGGGCCCGACCGGCGCGTGCCCCTCCACCCACCGGCCCTCAGCGAGGGCGCCGCCAGCCTGCTGCCCGACGGCGACCGCCCGGCGCTCCTGTGGTGCATCGACCTCGATGGCGACGGCGCTCCGGTGGCGACGCGGTGCGAGCGGGCCGTGGTCCGCAGCCGGGCCCAGCTCACCTACGCCGAGGTCTCGGAGGCGGTGGCCGCGGGCACGGCCGACGAACCCCTGACCCTGCTGCGGGAGATCGGCGAGCGGCGTCTGGCCGCGGAGGCGGCGCGCGGCGGTGTCAGCCTGCCGCTCCCCGACCAGGTGGTGACGCCGGGGGCGGACGGCGAGCTGCGGCTCGCGTACGACGCGCCGGTGCCGGCCGAGGCGTGGAACGCCCAGGTCTCGCTGCTCACGGGCATGGAGGCGGCGCGCCTCATGATCGCGGGCGGCGTCGGCCTGGTGCGCACCCTGCCTCCCGCCGACGATCGCACCCTCGAACGCCTCCGCCGCTCGGCGCAGGCGCTGGGCGTGCCGTGGCCCGACCACGGGGGGTATCCGGCCTTCGTCCGCTCGCTCGACCCCGCGACCCCGACCGGGGCCGCACTGCTGGTGCAGGCGTCCCGCGTGCTCCGGGGCGCGGGGTACGTGGGGTTCCGCGCCGGCGACGTTCCCGCCGACCCGCGCCATCACGCGGTGGCCGCACCGTACGCCCACGTGACCGCCCCGCTGCGGCGCCTGTGCGACCGGGCCGCCAACGAGATCGTCCTCGCGCTGCTGGCGGGCGCCGAGGTGCCCGAGTGGGCGCTGGCCGAGATCGAGGTCCTGCCCGACGTGATGGCCGAGGCCACCGCTCGAGAGTCCGCCTACGTCCGGGCCGCCCTCGACCTGGTCGAGGCGCTGGTCCTGCGTCCGGCGGTGGGGCGCCGGCTCCCGGCCGTGGTCGTCGACGTCGACGACGCGCGGGCGCAGGTCCAGCTGCGCGACCCCGCGGTCGTCGCCCGGGCGCGGGCGACGCGGGCGTGTGCCGCGGGCGACGAGGTCGACGTGATCGTGCGCGGCGCCGACCCCGCCGCCCGCCGGATCGACCTCGAGGTCGCCTGACGTGCGCGCGCCCGGCGACGCGGTGCCCGCGTTCCTGGCCGGGTGCCGGCAGGCCCTCGGCGAGGCAGCCGTCGTCACCGACCCCGACGTCACCGCCCGGTACGTCACCGACTGGACCGGGCGCTTCACCGGCACCACCCCGGCGGTCCTCCGGCCCGGGTCGACCGCCGACGTCGCCGCGGTCGTCGGACTCGCCCGCCGGACCCGGGTGGCGCTCGTGCCGCAGGGCGGCAACACGGGCCTGGTCGCCGGCGGTGTGCCGCTCGCGGGGGAGGTGGTGGTGAGCCTCGCCCGCCTCGGGGCGCTGGGACCGGTGGACCGGGCGGCCGCGCAGGTGACTGCCGGCGCGGGTGTCACGCTCGCCGGCCTCTCCGACCACGTCGCCACGGCAGGGTTGGCGTTCGGGGTGGACATCGGGTCGCGGGCGACGGCGACGGTCGGCGGCATGGTGGCCACCAACGCCGGCGGGCTGCACGTGGTCCGCTACGGGGCCATGCGGGCCCAGGTGGTGGGGGTCGAGGCCGTCCTGGGCTCGGGCGAGGTGGTGAGCCGCCTGGCCGGGCTGGTGAAGGACAACACGGGCTACGACCTCGCCCAGCTGCTCTGCGGCAGCGAGGGGACGCTCGGCATCGTCACTGCGGCGCGGCTGCGGCTCGTCGCGCCGCCCGCCCACGTGGTGACGGCGCTCGTCGGCGTCGCCTCGGTCGACGCCGCCGTGGCCCTGGCCGGGGAGCTGCGCCGGGCGCTGCCCGACGTCCTCGCCCTGGAGCTCATGACCGGGCCGTCGCTGCGGCTCGTGGCCGAGTTCCTCGACGCACGTCCGCCCGTGGCCGCCGACGCGGCGGCCTTCCTACTCGTCGAGGTGGGTGGCCCGGCCGACGGCCTCGGCGCGCTCGCCGCCGTGGTCGAGGGCGGTGTCGGCGTGCTCGACGCGGCCGTGGCCACCGAGCGGCCCGACCGCGCCGGGCTGTGGCGCTGGCGTGCCGCGCACTCCGAGGCGGGGGCGCGGTGGGGAGTGGTCCACAAGCTGGACGTCACGCTGCCGGCCGCCGAGATGGCCCGGTTCTGCACCGATGTCGTCGCCGGGGTCGAGGCGGCCTACCCCGAGGCGCGGACGCTCCTGTTCGGCCACGTCGGGGACGGCAACGTCCACGTCAACGTGGTGGGGCCACCGGCCGACGACGAGGCCGCCGACGACCTGGTGCTGGGCCTCGTGGTCGAGCGGGGCGGGTCGATCAGCGCCGAGCACGGCATCGGCACGCTCAAGCGCCGCTGGCTCGCCCGCGACCGCTCGCCCGCGGAGGTGGCGGCCATGCGGGCCGTGAAGCACGCCCTCGACCCCGACGGCATCCTGAACCCGGGCGTGCTCCTGCCCTGACCCGTCGCCGGGTCAGCGGACCTCGTCGAGGGCGGCCTCGGACGCCTGTTCGTCGAGGATCAGCACCGCGCCCGAGTCGTTGCGGTCGGCCGTCGTCGTCAGCGACAACGGCTCGGGCTCGAGCCCGCGCAGGCCCCACGCGAGGCGCATGGCGTCGAACATCGACATCTCGTCGTCGATGCGGAGGCCCTCGGCCATGCCGCTGGCGACGCGCAGCATCGTGAGGGGGTTCTTCGATCCGCTGAGCTCGTCGAAGACCGCCGACAGGAAGGCCTGCTGCCGCACGATGCGGCCGAGGTCGCCCCGGGGGTCCTCGACCAGCTCGCCGTCGATCGTCTCGGTGTAGTGGCGCGAGCGGACGTAGGCCAGCGCCTGGTCGCCGTCGAGCTCGATGTCGCCGGCCTCGGGCACGAAGAGGCCGGACGCCTCGTCCTGGGCGGGGTTCTCGAACGGGATGGTGACCCCGCCGAGGGCGTCGACCAGCCCGGCGAAGCTGACGAAGTCGATCTCCATGTAGCGGTCGATGGGGATGCCGAGGCTCTGCGTGATGGTGTCGACGAGCCGTTCGGGCCCGCCGCCCAGGTCGGCGTTGTAGGCGGCGTTGATCTTGTGGCTCTCGTCCATGCCCGCGATCGGCAGGTAGAGGTCGCGGGGGACCGACAGCATCTGCGCCTTCCCGCCCTCGAGGTGCACGATCATCATCGTGTCGGCCCGCTGCCCCCCGGGTGCCTCGGACCCGTTGAACCCGGCGTCGCCCTCTTCGGTCACGTTCTCGCGGGAGTCGGAGCCGACGATCAGGTAGTTGGTGCCGTTCTCGGCGGAGGTGAGCGAATCGCCGAGATCGATCTTCTCGATGCGGTTGAACACGCTGCGGGCGTAGAGGTACCCGCCGATCAGGGCCAGGACGAGCACGATGCTCAGCAGGCCGAACACCCGCCTCCAGCGGATCCGCCGGTACCACGGGCCCCCGCCGCCCGGTGACCGGGGCGGGGCCGAGGGGGGCGGGCGATCGCCGGGGTCGCGGGGCGCGAACCGCCGCCCCTGGTCGGGCCGGGCCGGCCGCGTGCGCTCGGGCGGAGGAACGACGACCTGGTCGCCCGCCCGGCCGGCCCCGTCGGGCCGCGGGGCGCGCTCGAGGGACGCGTGGAGGTGCCACCGCCGGGCGCCGTGGGGGCGGGGATGAAGATCCGCCGCTGGTCACCCTGCGACGACCGTTCGGGCTGTTGGAAGCGGTCGCTCACGAAGGCACCAGAGTAGCGAGGCCCCGTCAGCCGGGCGCGGCACCCCCACGGACCGCGGCCGGTGGTTCACCCCTTGTCGGACACACCCGCCTGGTCGAAGGTGGCCATCTCGTGCAGGACCCGGGCCGCGGCCTCGATCAGCGGGAGCGCCAGCACGGCTCCCGTGCCCTCGCCGAGGCGCAGGTCGAGGTCCAACACCGGCTCGGTGGCCAGCTCGGTCAGCACCGCCGCCGAGCCGGGCTCGGCCGAGCGGTGCCCGGCGATCACGCACTGCTCGACCCCGGGGACGAGGCGGCTGGCGACCAGCAGCGCCGCAGCGGCGATGACGCCATCGATCACCACGGGGACCTGCAGCGCCGCCCCGCCCACGATGAACCCGGCGAGGGCGGCGTGCTCGAACCCACCGACCTCGGCCAGCACGGCCAGGGCATCGTCGCCGTGCTGGTAGCGGGCGCGGGCGGCCACGGCGGCCACGAGCGCGGTCTTGCGGGTGAGGAGGGCGTCGTCGATGCCGGTGCCCCGGCCCGTCACCGCGGTCGCCGGGCGGTCCGTGAGGGTGGCGATCAGCGCGGCCGAGGGCGTGGTGTTGGCGATGCCCATGTCGCCCGTCAGCAGGCAGCGCGCCCCGCCGTCGACGAGGAGGCCGGCGACCTCGGCCCCGACGTCGAGGGCTTGGCGGGCCTCGTCGATGCTCATCGCCGGACCGGTGGCGAGGTCGCTGGTGCCCCGGCGCACCGTGCGGCGCAACAGCCGCGGGGGAGCGGTCGCGCCGTCGGGTCGATCCTCGGCGACGTCGCGGTCGCGCCCGGGGACGTCACCCGCGACGCCGACGTCGACCACGACGACCTCCGCGCCCGCCTGCGCGGACAGCACGTTCACCGCGGCCCCGCCGGCGACGAAGTTGGCCACCATCTGGGCGGTCACCTCCTGGGGCCACTGCGACACCCCCTGGGCGTGCACCCCGTGGTCCCCGGCGAACACCGCCGTGGCGGCCGGACGGGGCAGCGGCGGCGGCGACTCGCCGGCGATGGCCGCCAGCCGGGCCCCGATGTGCTCGAGTCGCCCGAGGGATCCCGGCGGCTTGGTCAGCCGCAGATGGCGGGCCGCGGCCGCGTCGGCGGCCTCGTCCGCCAGCGGGCCGACCAGCAGGTTGGCGGCGGCGAACGCCCCCACCCGGGCGGCGAGCCACCGGTAGACCACCTGGGCGACGGCGTCGTCGGACAGCACGGCGACGGGGTGCCCTGCCCCGGACAGGCCGGCTGCCATCTCGGGGCACCGGGTGACCACCAGCGTGCGGCCCCGCGACGCGCCGGGCAGCGTGGCGTCGGCGTCGACGACGTCGAGGACCTCGGGGCCCAGCCCGGCCGCGGCGAGGTGGTCCGCCGACTCGGCGAGGTGGCGCTCCCGGCCGCCGGGGGGCTGGTGGCGCACCGCGAGCGCGTGGGGCGCCAGCCCGGCCCACGCGAGGGCGAGCACCAGGCGACGGACGCCGGGCACCGCCCGAGGCGTGGCGTCGGGGGCCGGGGCGACGGGGTCGACGAGGGCGTTCATGGCGAACAGCACGGCGTCGACCGGCAACGCGGTCGCGGGAAGGCGAGGGAAGGCGGTCGACGTCATGGTCACCTGGTCCAGCGCGGTCGGGGCGGGGAGGTCCCGCTGCCGCCCGCCATGATGGCTCAGCGCCCGACGGGCGTGTCGGGCGGTTCACCACCCGGGCCCGGGCCCGCGGCACGAGCCGCTGCCGCGAGGGCCGCGTCGAGGCGGTCGAGGCCGTCGCCGTCGGGCACGGCGATCCGGACCTGGTCTGGCAGGCCGAACGACGCGCAGCTCCGCACCACCACGGCCTGCCGGCCCAGCTCCTCGCGCAGGTCGGGGGCCGCAGGCACGAGCACCCAGGGGGCATCGGAGGCCAGCGGCTGCCAGCCGTGGGCACGCAGCACGGCCACCAGCTCGGCCCGCCCTTTGGCGACGGCCGCCGTCCACGCCGGCGGGTCGGCGGCCGCCAGCAGGTCGGGCAGCACGGCGCACGACAGGGACCCGACGGCCCACGCCGGGCGGGCCCGGCGCAGAGCGTCGGCGGCCTCGGCGTCGGGGGCCAGGGCGTAGCCCAGCCGCAGGCCCGGGCAGGCGAACGCCTTGGTGAGCGACCCGAGCGCCCACCCCGGGCGATCCTTGGTCCACGCACCGGCCGCCAGCGGCAGGAACGCCTCGTCCCAGACCCCGGCGGTCTCGTCGGGCCCGGCGAGCTGGCCCGACGGGTTGTGGGGGTCGGACCGCCAGCGCGGGCCCTCGGGGTCGAGGCGTGGCAGGTGGCGGCGGTACAGGGAGAACTCGGGCTCGTCGACGCGCCCCGCGCCCAGGTGGGCGGCCACGAGGGCGATCGCCTGCGCCCCACCGGCGGTGAGCACCAGGCGGTCGGGCGGCAGGTCGAGACCGGCGGCCAGGGTCGCTTCGGCGGTCTCGACGTCGGGATAGCGCCCGAGGGCGCCGAGGTGCGGTGCGGCCAGCGCAGCGACGTCGGGGGCGACGGGGTTGAGGCTGGCGGACAGGTCGAGGACCTGGTCGGGCCGCAGCCCGAGGGCGGCGGCCACCTGGGCCCCGTCGCCGCCGTGGTCGCCCGCCGGGGGGACGGCGCGGCCGTGGGGTGCGCTCACGGCGGTCCGCCCACCGGCCGACCACCAGCGCGGGCGGTGAGCAGCGCCGTCGCCCCTGCGGCGGCGAGGAGGGTGGCCAGGATCCACGTGACGTCCCGGGAGAGCGCGACCGCGGCGGCGATGTCGTGACCGGACGGGGCGCGGCCGTCACCGAGCGCCGGACGCGCCTCCACCACGTCGCCGTAGCGGTTCTCCCCGCCGCCGAGGCGCAGGCCCAGGGCCGCGGCGAAGGCGGCCTCGGCCACGCCGGCGTTCGGCGAGGGATGGCCGCCGGCGTCGGCCCGGACCGTGCGCCACACCGCGCGCGACGTTCGGGGGCGGGCCGCGGCCACCAGCACGGCCGTGGCACGGGCGGGGCCCCAGGCCAGGACGTCGTCGAGGCGGGCCGCGGGCGTCCCGAAGCGCCCGTAGCGGGCGTCGCGGTACCCGACCATCGAGTCGAGGGTGTCGGCGGCCCGGTGGACGAACGCGCCGACCGCCCCGGCGGCCGCGGTCCACAGGGCCGGGGCGACGACGGCGTCGGTGGTGTTCTCGGCGACCGACTCGACGACCGCCCGGGCGATCGCCGCCTCGTCGAGGCCGGACGGGTCGCGGGCCACGAGGTGCGTCAGGCGCTCGCGGGCCGCGGCGAGGTCGCCGGCGGCGAGTGCGTCGCCGACGGCCGAGGCGGCGTCGTGGAGCGCGCGGCCGGACGTCGCCACGTAGCCGGCCGCGACGGGGGAGCGCAGGACCGCCCCGGCGGCCGCGGCGGCCCCGACGCCGGCCGCGGTCAGCACCGCGCCGGGCCCGCGCCGGTCGTCGTAGATGCGGCCCTCGAGCGCGGCGATGCCCCGCCCGAGGACGGCCACGGGGTGCAGCGCGGCGGGCACGGGCGGCTCGCCGGCCACGCGGTCGAGCACCAAGGCCCCGGCGGCGCCGAGGGCGCGACGGCCGGCCCGACGCCGGGCGTCGCGGCTCACCACCGGGCGGCCGCCACGAGCAGGCCGACCGTCTCGGCCACGACCCCGGCGGCGCCGAGCACGTCGCCGGTGTACCCGCCGATCCTGCGGGCGGCGAGCGCCACGACCGCGGCGAAGGCACCGGCCGTGGCGAGGGCGGTCGCCGGCCCGGCCCAGCCGCCGAGGGCGGCCACCACCACGGCCAGCGCCGCCAGCGCGGTCACGACCGCCGGCGTCGCCGAGCGACCGGCGAAGCCGTCGGCGAGGCCCCCCGCCCGGGCGTAGGGCACGAGCGCCATCGTCAGGGCCATCCCCGACCGGCTGGCGGCCCACAGGCCCGCCACCAGGGCGACGTCGGGTGCCAGCGCGGCGAGCGCCGCCACCCGGGCGACGAGCACGACGACCAGCGCCACCACCCCGAAAGCGCCGACGTCGGGCGCGGCCATGATCGCCAGCCGCCGCGCCCGGTCGACGGGCGGCAGGAGCCCGTCGGCGCTGTCGGCCAGCCCGTCGAGGTGCAGGAACCCGGTCAGGGCCGCGTCGACGCCGACCGCGATCACGGCGGCGAGGAGCGGCGGCCACAGCTCGCCCGCCACCCACCAGGCGCCGCCGACCGCCAGGCCGACCGCTGCGCCGACCACGCCGAACCACGCCGGGGCGCGGTCGTCGGGCGGGGCGGCCCCGCCGACGACGGTCAGGAACCCGAGGGCGGCACGCATCAGGCCTCGGGGACCGCCCGGTCGAGGGGGAGGATCCGCCCGGCCACCACGAGCAGGACCCGGTCGGCGACCTCGGCGACCTCACGGTTGAGCGCGCCGAGGGTGTCGGCGAAGCGGCGGCCCACGTCGGTCGGCGGGTGGACGCCCAGGCCCACCTCCTCGGTGACGAGGACGGTCGGACCTGCGGCCCGTCCGGCACGGCGGCGGAGGGCGGCGACGAGGTCCCCCACGTCGGGCGCCAGGTCGGCGTGCGCCGCCACCCAGGTGCCGAGCGAGTCCACGAGCACGGGACCCTCCGACCCGTCGAGCGCGGCGACGAGGTCGGCTCCCGCCTCGACCGTCGTCCACGACGTCGGCCGGCGCCCGCGGTGGGCAGCGATGCGTCGCGCCATGTCGGGATCGGTGACCTGCCCCGTCGCCACGTAGGTGACGGACCCGGCCGCCGGGAGCAGGCCCTCGGCCACCTCGGACTTGCCCGAGCGGGTACCGCCCAGCACCAACGTGATCACCGGTGAGTCGCGCCTCCTGCGGGGGAACCTGTGTCGGTCCGGGAGGATCGCAGCGTAGAGCGCGGGCCGGTCCCGCCCGCAGCCCGGTTCGGCGCCACGGAGGGACCGGTACGCTCCTGCGCCGTGTCCGCCGACCCGCACCGCCGGCCCGCAGAGCCCACCCGCGTGCTGTTCGTGTGCTGGGGGAACATCTGCCGCTCGCCCACCGCCGAGGCCGTCATGCGCCGAGCCGTCGAGCGGGCCGGCCTCGAGGGCCTGGTCGAGATCGACAGCGCCGGCACGAGCGCCGAGCACGCCGGCCACCGCCCCGACCGGCGCGCCATCGCCGAGGCCGACCGCCGGGGTCTCGACCTGCGCCCGCAGCGGGCCCGGAAGGTGCGCTCCGACGACTGGGAGCGCTTCGACCTGCTCCTGGTGGCCGACGCCCCGGTCGAGCGAGCGCTGCTGCGGGCGGCGCCCGACGGGCCGGCCCGCGCCAAGGTGCACCGCATGACCGCGTTCGGCCCCGACGCCGACCTCGGCGAGGTCCCCGATCCGTACTACGGCGGGCCCGACGGCTTCGCCGACGTCTACGACCTGCTCGAGCGCGCCTGCGACGGGTTGATCGACCACCTCCGGGCGCCGGGCGTGGCGTGATCCGCGCCGCCGGCGGCGTGCTCGCCCGGGCCGTCGCCGACGCGCTGGGCCAGGAGGTCGTAGGGGTCGCGCCGGTCGGCGGGGGATCGATCAGCGTGGCCGGGCGCGTCGACCTGGCCGACGGGACCTCGGTGTTCGCCAAGTCGGCGGCGGGCCTCGCCCACGGCCAGCTCGGCGTCGAGGCCGAGGGCCTGCGGTGGCTCGCCGAGGTCGACGGGGTGCCGGTGCCCGCGGTCGTCGCGGCCCGTGACGACGTCCTCGTGCTGTCGTGGGTCCCACCGGGTCCGCGCCGCGAGGCGACCGACGAGCGGCTCGGCCGCGCCCTCGCCCGGTTGCACGGGGCCGCGGAGCCGTCGTTCGGTTGGCACCGGGACGGCTTCATCGGTCGCGAGCCCCAACGGAACACCCCGCCGGCGACGGACTGGCCCACCTTCTGGGTGGAGCGCCGGGTCCTCCCCCTCGCCCGGCGGGCCGCGGCCCGGGGCGCGCTCGACCCGCGGGGCCTCGGGCTGGCAGAGCGCCTCGGTGCCGTGCTGTCCGAACGGGCGGGCCCGCCGGAACGCCCCGTCCGGGTGCACGGCGACCTGTGGTCGGGCAACGTCCACGTCGACGACGGCGGCCGCCCGTGGTTGGTCGACCCGGCGCCGTACGCCGGGCATCGCGAGGCCGATCTCGCCATGCTGCACCTCTTCGGTGCCCCGGGCCCGGCGTGCATGGCCGCCTACGACGAGGTCCTGCCCCTGGCGGAGGGATGGCAGGAGCGCCTGACCCTGTGGCAGCTCGAGCCGCTGCTCAACCACGCGGTGATGTTCGGGGGCGGGTACGGCGCCACCGCGCTCGACGTGCTCGGGCGTTGGGCCTGACCGCCGCGGGCGCCTGGTCAGTAGGAGGGGTCGAGCGCCAGCGCGGCGACGCGTGCCATCTCGCGGCCGAACCGCGCCGCGCCGGGTGACGCCACGCCACACGCCTCCGCGCCCCCATCCCACGGGCAGAAGTGGAGGTCGTCGGGGGAGCGGACCGTCACCTCGCCGTCCTCGCAGCCCGCGGCGGCGTCCTCGTCGGGCGCACACGGCAGCCGGCGGGCGAAGAGGTGGTCGGGCCCGGTGACGGCGGCGGCGGCGTCGGCGTAGCGCACCCGGCCGAGGTCACGGCCGGCCCATTCGTTGACGATGCGGTTGTAGGCGTCGGCGATCTGGAGCCCGGCCCGGCCGGGAAGTCCGGGCGAGTCCGGCCCTCCGACCAGGACGACCCGGGCCCCGGCGGCCGCCCACATCTCGACCTCGGCCCGCACGTCGGCCTCGACGCGGTCGGCGAGGGTCTGCCCGACGAGCCGCTCGCCGGTGGGGCCGAGCGAGCACGACGAGGCGTTGTTCCCGACGAACTGGATCACGACCACATCCGGCCGCTGGGCCCGGTCGGCCTCCATCGCCGCCCGGTGGTCGCACGGCGACGTGCCCGGCACGATCCGGCTGATCAGCTCGGACCGCGTCGTCGACGCCAGCTCGTCGGCGAAGGCGCCGTGGGCCTCGAACGACAGCGAGTCGCCGTACAGGATGACCAGGCCCTCGGGGTCGGCAGGCGGCTGGCGCACGACGCCGATCGCCACGCCGGCCGCCACCACGGCGGCGACGCTGGCGAGGGCCAGACCGAGTCGCCGACGGCGCCGCGGCGCGTGCGGTCCTGCGTCGTGGCGAAGCGGGGCGGGACCGCCCTCGGTGACGGTGGCCTCGTCGGTCATCGCCGGTGTCCCCTCGTGGCTCGTGCCCGTCGTGGGTGCCGCCGGGCGGTGCCCTGCGAGCATGGCAGACTCGGCGAACCATGACGCTCGAGGTGCCGACCCACGACTTCGCCCTGCCCGAAGGTGTCGACCCCGGTGCCCTGCTCTCGTTCCTCGGCGAGCGGATCGACGTCGTCGCCGACCCGCCCACATCCCTGACCTTCACGGTCGTCGACACCGCCGACCGGCGCCTCGGCCGGGAAGGGCTCGAGCTCGCCCTCGAGGGCGGGCGGACCGGCAACGTCCTGGTCCTGCGCGACGGGGCGGGCTCGCCGCCGGTGACCGCCGGGGCCGGGCGCCACCGCCGCTGGCTGGTGGGCCACCTGCCCAAGGGCGCCCTGCGTGACCGGCTCGGCCCCGTGATCGAGATGCGGGCGCTGCTGCCGCTGGCCCGGGTCCAGGTCGACGTCCAGTCACTGCGCGTGCTCAACAGCGACGCCAAGACCGTCGTCCGCCTGCGCCTCGCCACCCACGCGGCGCTGGACGCGGGGCCCGAGCCCCGCCCGCTCACCCCCCGGCTCGAGGTCGCCGGCGTGCTCGGCTATCCGCGCCCGCTGACCCGCGTCGTCGCGTTGCTGGCCAGCGAGGCCGGGCTCGTCGAACCCCCCTCCACGATGGCCGACGAGGCCGTCGCCGCCTCGGGCGGCGATCCCGGCGGCATCCGCACCAAGGTCCGGGTGGCCCTCCGGCCCGACGATCGCACCGACAAGGCTGCGGTGCGGGTGCTGCGCGACCTCGCGGGCATGGTCGAGGCCAACCTGCCCGGCACCCTGGCCGACCACGACACCGAGTTCCTCCACGACCTGCGGGTCGCCGTCCGCCGCAGCCGTTCGGTGCTGCGCGAGATGAAGGGGGCGTTCCCGCCCGCCGAGCTGGCCCGCCAGCGCGAGGCGCTCAAGTGGATCCAGGCGATCACCGGACCCACCCGCGACCTCGACGTCCAGCTCCTCGACTGGGACGACCTGCTCACCGGCGTGCCGGCCGACCGCCATGCGGCCCTCGTCCCGGTGCGCACCCTGCTGGCCCGCCACCGGGCGGCGGCCCTCCGGGCGTTGAAGCGCGAGCTGCGGGGCCCGGCGTACCGCGACGCGTGGGCCTCGTACCGTGCGTTCATCGGCGGCAAGCTCGGGCCGGCGGCCGACCGCCCCGACGCCAAGCGGCCGATCGTCGACATGGCGGGCGAGCGCATCCGCAAGGTCCATGCCCACATGGTCGACATGGGGACGGCGATCGGCGATTCCAGCCCGGCCGACGACCTCCACGACCTCCGCAAGCGGGGCAAGGAGCTGCGGTACCTGCTCGAGCTGTTCGGCGGGCTCTGGCCCGACGAGGTGGTCAAGCCGATGGTCAAGTCCCTCAAGGGCCTGCAGGACGTGCTCGGCACCCACCAGGACCGCGAGGTGCAGGCCGACCACCTCCGCGAGCTCGCCGACGAGCTGGCGGGGCAGGTCGGTGGGCCCGAGGCGCTGCTCGTGCTCGGGGTGCTGGTGGACCAGCTCGAGGCCGAGCAGCGGGACGCCCGTGGCCAGTTCGCGGCGCGCTTCGCCGAGTTCGCGTCCAAGGAGCAGCGCCGGCTCGTCCGCAGGACGTTCGCCCCGTGAAGGTGATCGCCACCTACAACATCAAGGGCGGCGTCGGGAAGACGTCGGCGGCGGTCAACCTGGCGGCCCTGGCGGCGGGCGACGGCCTGCGCACCCTGCTGTGGGACCTCGACCCCCAGGGGGCCGCCTCGTTCCTGTTCCGCGTCCGGCCCAAGGTGCGGGGCGGCGGGCGCAAGCTCGTCCGCGGCCGCAGCGAGATCACCGAGGTGCTGCGCGGCACCGACGTCGAGGGTCTCGACCTGCTGCCCGCCGACTTCTCCTACCGCCACATGGACCTCGTGCTCGACGAGTCGGGCAAGCCGACCCGGCGGCTGCGGAAGGTCCTCGCCCCGCTCGCCGAGCACTACGACGTGGCCGTGCTCGACTGCCCCCCGTCGATCTCGTTGGTGTCCGAGAGCGTGTTCGACGCGGCCGACGCCCTGCTGGTGCCGCTCATCCCGTCGACGCTCACGTTGCGCACGTTCGAGCAGCTCGGCGAGTTCCTCGACGAGGTCGACCGGCGCCCCGAGGTCGTGGCCTTCTTCTCGATGGTCGACCGGCGCAAGCGGCTGCACCGGCAGGTCGTCGAGTCATTGCCCATCGGCCGGGGCGACATCGCCGCC
>CAWJFG010000033.1:0-15970 GCA_963842015.1 uncultured Acidimicrobiales bacterium
GACCGCTCCCGAGTGGAGGAGGCACGACCCCAGGCGACCAGCCGGGCGCCGCTGCCCTTCGACCGCTGGCTCGCGAACCTGGTCGACATGGCGATCGGGGCGCTCTCGGTCGCCCCCGGCGGGGGCGACCGATGCGCCTGAGGGCAGGTGGGAACGACTCGGGCTCACGTGGCCGCGTTGTCGCGTAGAGTGACATCCGGCTGGAGGGGATTCCGGAGCCTGGGGTCGTACGCATGGGGCAAATGGCGGCGCATCCATGGTGACCACTGAGAGCGCGGCCACTTGGGCCGCCCCCCACCCGGTCGTGGCCGGCTGCCCGTGAAGGGGGCTTGCTCCGCTCGGGCTCGCCGTTGCGGTCGGCGGCCTCGTGGCCGTCGTGGCCGCCTACCTCGTGCTGCCACAGGGCAGCCACAACCTCGACGAAGCTCGGCGTACCTCAACCAGGCCGAGGGGATCCGCCACGGGCAGCTCACCTACGACGCCGACTCCTACGTGCCGGACTTCCGCCCATACCTCACCGGCGTGGCCGGCGACCGGGTCGTGTTCAAGTACCAGCCGCTGTGGCCGGCCTGGTTGGCCCTGTCCGAAGCGGCCACCGGCGACCACCGGCCGGGGCTGGTGGTCGCGGCGATGGCCGCCGCCGCCGCGTTGTGGCTGCTGGGTCGCGAGCTGACCGGCAGCGCATGGATCGGAACGGCCATGGCGGTCGGCGTGGCGCTGTCCCCGGTCTTCGTCGCCCACAGCGCCACGGCGCTCGCATACCTTCCGACAGGAGCGCTGGCCGCCGCGTTCCTCGGCTCGGCGCTCCGAGGGGTGCGTACCGGGTCGCGCTGGTGGTTCGGGACTGCCGGCCTGTGCCTCGGAGCCTTGGCGTTCCACCGCCCGTTCGACGCGGTCCTGGTGGGCGCGCCGGTCGGAGCGTGGCTCGCGGTACGGTCCGCCCGCACCCGCGACTGGCTCGCCCCCGCCATCGTCGCACTGGCCGCGACGCCGTTCGCGGTGGCGTATCTGGGCGTCAACGCGGAGGCGACGGGGACGCCCTCAGCCCGGCGTCGCGGTCGACGCGCCCAACGACACCTTCGGCTTCGGCCGCCGGGCGAGCTGGGAGGCGACCGGCGAGACCTTTGTCGACGGGGCGGTCGACTACACGCCGGCCAGCGCCGCCCGGACCGTGGTGACGTTCGCGGCGGTCACGCCCCTGTGGATCGCAGGCGGAGCCGTGACGCTGGCGTTCGTGGCGCCGCGATGGTGCTCGGCCGACGTGACCCGCGCCGGTGGGTGCTGCTCGCGACGGTGGGCCTGACGGTCGTCGCGTACTTCTTCTGGTGGGGGACCGAGAACTTCGTCGAATTCAGTCTGCACACGGCATTGGGCCCCGCCTACTGGCTGGTGGCCCTCGGCCCGGTGGCCGGCCTGGCCGCGCTGGGGCGCGAGACGTGGTGGGCGTCCTCCGCGACCACCCGCGGCGACAGCGACGGCTCCGGCTCGGCGGCGCCGCCTTCGCCCTGATGACCGTGCCGGGCATCGTGTACCTCGGCGCCCACGTCGACGGCGTGCGCGACGCCCGAGCCGATCAGCTCGACGCCGTCGACGCCGCCCCGTCCGGAACCGTGCTGCTCTTCCCGACCGGGGTGAACGACCCGTTCCTGCGCGTCCTCGTGCCGGCGGACCTCGAGGGGACCGCCCGTCTGCACGCTGTCGACCTCGAGTCGGTGGAGCAGCGCTTCCGCCTCCGCGACAGGTTCCCCGCCGCCCGCTGTGGGCTTGGGTGCAGGACCGCCCGGCCGGGATCGGGCTGGACGCCCCCGCGGCTATCTCCTGGGAGAGCTCCCCGAGGCGCGCCTGTCCGAGGCGGTGATCGACACCGCCGTCCACCCCGGGCCCGCTCGTGTGACCGAGGCGTGGCTCCGGACACTTGACGGCGACGGCACCGAGCGGTCGCGGCACGAGGTGTCGACGACGGAGGCGCAACGGCTGGTGGCGACCCCTTCGGGCGGTGCCGGTGCCGGCGACGTCGCGGTGGATGCAGAGGCGGGGTGGCTGGCGGCCGGCGCGACCTTCGCCCATCCGGACGGACGGACCGAGAGCGTCGAGGTGCGCTGGATGACGCGTGCGAACGGCGGGCGCGTCGAGGTCATCGGCCCCGCGTACGGCTACCGGCGCTACGAGTTCCCCGACGCGGTCGCCTGGCTGCAGGAGGACGTGACCGGACGGCTCGAGGCGGACCTGGCGGGTTTGCCGGCGTTCGAGCCGGTGCGGCGGACGGAGAGGTTCAGATGATGCGAGCGACGACCGGTCGGGACACGGCACGCCGGATGACGGCCACGGCGCCGCACTGGTGGCGGCGCCGTGGCGTGCCGCTCACCCTGCTGGCCGCGTTGCTGGCCGGTGTCATCGCCTGCGCAGGGCCGAGTGGGGAGCCCGAGGCGAGCCCGTCGGCGCTGGACTTCGGCGCGACGACCGTGGGGGCCACCGCCACCCAGGACGTGGTCGTGACCAACGTCGCCGCTTCCGGGCCGTGGACGATCGAGTCGGTCGGCATCGCCGGGCCCGATGCGGCCGTGTTCGCCGACGACTTCGACGACGCCTCCGCCCCCGCGGTGGCCCCGGGAGGGTCGTTCACCCTGCGCGTGTCGTTCTCACCGACGGTTGCCGGTCCGCGGTCCGCGACGCTCCACGTCAACCACTCGGGGGCCGGCGCGCTGAGCATCCCTCTGTCGGGCACCGGCGTCGAGCAGGACCCCGGCGCCACACCGCTCGTGGCCGCGCCGGCGTCCGTGGGCTTCCCGGCGATCCCCGTCGGGCAGGCGGCGAGCCAGGACGTCGTGCTCCGCAATGGCGCCGCCTCGGGCACGATCGTGGTCCAGTCGACGGCCGTCTCGGGCGGCGACGCACCGATGTTCTCGGACGGCTTCGACGACGGCACGCCCCGCACCCTGGCCCCTGGGGAGTCGGTCACGGTGGCGGTGACGTTCCGGCCGACGGCGCCGGGCCCGCGCACGGCGACGCTCAGCGTCACTCACACGGGATCCAACACGCCGCTGCGGGTGCCGCTGTCCGGTGATGCCAGCCCCGCGCCGTCGTCGACCGTGCTCTACCGGGTCAACTCGGGCGGACCGGCGGTGGCCGGAGCCGCCGGCACGCCGGCCTGGTCCGAGGACTCGACGGCCCGGCCGTCGCCCTTCGTCAACACCGCGGCGGCGGGCAACCAGGTGGCGAGCCATGGGACGCCGGCCGACATGTCACATCCCTCGGTGCCGGCCGGTACCCCGGTCGGGCTGTTCCGGACCGACCGCTGGGATCCGGCGGCTGCGCCCGACATGGCCTACTCCTTCCCCGTGCCGAGTGGGGTCGCCGTGGAGGTGCGCCTGTACCTGGCCGAGATGATCGCGCCGCTCCAGGTGGTCGGGGGCCGCGTGTTCGACGTGAAGGTCGAGGGGACGACCCCGTTCCGCGACGTCGACGTGTTCGCTCGCGTGGGCGCCAACCGCGCGCTGATGCTGGCCGCTCCCGCCGTGTCCGACGGCAAGGTCGACGTGACTTTCGTGGCCGGGGTCCAGAGCCCGAGCGTCAGCGCCATCGAGGTCGTCACCACCGCCAGCGCGGTGCCGCCTCTGCTGGCCGCGTCCCCCTCGACCCTGGCGTTCCCCGACGCCAGGGTCCGGCAGACCACGACGCAGGACGTCACGCTGACCAACGTGGGCACGACGGGCCCCTTGACGGTGTCGTCGACAGCGATCTTCGGCCCCGACGGCGCTCTGTTCGCCGACCGCTTCGACGACAGCAGCCCGGTCGTGTTGGGCCCGGGGGAGTCGACGACGGTGGAGGTGGCGTTCCTCCCCACCGCGACGGGCGCACGCTCGGCGCTGCTGGCCGTCACGCACACGGGGACGGGCTCGCCGCTCGAGATTCTCCTGTCGGGCACCGCGAGCGCCGCGGGCGGCGAGATGGACCCACCGTTCGGTCGGTCGGTGCTGACCGGAGCTGGGGTCAACGCGCCGACATCCCTCCAGTTCGGACCCGACGGGCGCCTCTATGTGGCGCAGATGGACGGCACGATCAAGGTTCTGACCATCGCCCGCGCTGACGCCCACCAGTACGCGGTCACGGCGAGCGAGACGATCACCCTCGTGCGGTCGATGCCGAACCGCAACGACAACGGCACGCTCAACCCGGGAGTGACCGGCCGGCTGGTGACCGGGCTGCTGGTCACCGGCCCGCCGGGCAACCCCCAGATCTACGTCGTCTCGTCGGATCCCCGCATCGGCGCGGGGACCTCGGGCGCCGACCTCGACCTCGACACCAACTCCGGCATCCTGTCGCGCCTCACGCGTACGGCGGGCGGGTGGATCAAGGCCGACCTCGTGCGCGGTCTCCCGCGGTCCGAGGAGAACCACACGGGCAACGGCCTGGCGATCGACCCGGCGTCCGGCCGGCTGCTCATCGCCTACGGCGGCCACACGAACAAGGGCGCGCCCTCGCACAACTTCGCCGAGCTGCCCGAATACGCGCTGTCCGCCGCCGTGCTGTCGGTCGACCTGGGCGCGCTCGGCGGCGCGACGTTCGACCTGCCCACCCTCGACGACGAGGACCGGCCCGGCACCGCCGACGCCAACGACCCGTTCGGCGGCAACGACGGCCAGAACCAGGCGCGGCTGGTGCCCGGTGGGCCGGTGCAGATCCACGCCGCCGGGTTCCGCAACCCCTACGACCTCGTGGCGAGCGAGTCGGGCGACCTGTACACGATCGACAACGGCGGCAACGCGGGCTGGGCGGCGCGCCGCAGCCAGACGGACCGGCCGGCACCTGCACCAACGCCCTGGTCGAGACGAGCGACACCGACGCCGACGCGCTGATCCGCATCCCGGGCCCGGGGTTCTACGGCGGCCACCCCAACCCGACCAGGGCCAACCCGGCCAACACGTTCAACGCCAGCAACCCACAGTCGCCCGTCGCCGCCGCCCGCCCTGTCGAATGTGACTACCGCACCGAGGTCGAGCGGGGCGCGCTCGCCAGCTTCGCCTTCTCGACCAACGGCCTCGACGAGTACACGGCCGACAACTTCGACGAGGAGATGGAGGGCGACCTGCTGGCCGCGTCCCACGACGATGCCATCTATCGCATCCAGCTCAGCGCGGACGGCACGCAGGTGACCTCCAGGTCGGTGCTGTTCTCGTCGGCCGCGTCGGTGCCACTCGACGTGACCGCCCTCGGCGCCAGCGACCCCTTCCCGGGCACGATCTGGGTCGCCGGCTTCCTGGGCGACGAGGTGGTCGTCTTCGAGCCCGAGGACTTCGCCTGCACGGGGGCGGACGACGGTGGACTCGACGAGGACGGCGACGGCTACGACAACGCCGACGAGATCGACAACGGCACCAACCCCTGCTCGCCCGCCGACCACCCGCCCGACGCCGACGCCGACCTGACGTCGGACCTGAACGATCCCGACGACGACAACGACGGGCTGCCCGACATCTCCGACCCGTTCGCCATCGACGCCGCCAACGGGCGGGACACGCCGTTGCCGTCGGTCCTCACGTGGGACAACGACGCCCCGCCGGCGGGCGGGCTCATGGGCCTCGGCTTCACCGGCCTCATGGCGAACGGGTCGTCCGGCTACGCCTCCCTGTTCGACCCGGCGAAGATGACCGCGGGCGGGGCGGCCGGGGTCGTCACGGTCGACGAGGTCGCCGACGGCGACGCCCTCGGTCCCGCCAACACCCAGCAGTACGCCTTCCAGCACGGCGTCGACGTGTCAGCCACCACCGGCCCGTTCGTGGTGCACACGCGCCTGCCAGCACCGTTCTCGGGGGTGGCCGCGACCGGCGGGCAGTCCTTCGGCGTGTTCATGGGCACCGGCAGCCAGGACGACTACGTCTCGCTGGCGGTGGCGGCGAACGCCGGGGCCGGGGGATTCCGGCTGGTGAACGAACAGGGAGGCGTCCCGAGCACCGTTACCGCCGCGGGCCCGGCCTGGCCCGGCCCGGCCGTCGTCGACCTGTACCTACGCGTCGACCCCGCGGCCGCGACGGTCCAGGCCAGCTACGCGGTCGACGGAGCGCCACCGGTGGCCGTCAGTGGCCCGCAGTCCGTCCCCGCCTCGTGGTTCTCGGGCGCGACTGCGCCGGCGGTCGGCATCATCTCCACGTCGACCGGGCCGGCCCCGGTCTTCCCCGCCTCGTGGGACTTCCTCGAGGTCCAGCCTGCCGGCGGGGGAGGTGCGCCACCGTCCGCGACGATCGCCGTCGGCGCACCTGGTCTGAACTCGAGCACGTTCAACAGTGGGTCGTTCCGGGTGACGAACGACTCGCCCGGCGGCCAGCAGATCGCCAGCGTGCGGCTCGATCTCTCGACCAGCGTCCTGCCCGACCTGGTGTTCGACCCCGTCGGGGTGGCCGGTGACAGCCTCGGCAAGGGCTTCACCGTCGACGCCAACCCGGGGGTCGGAACGATCGGCCACGCCTTCGGGGGGAACCATGACGGCGGCTTCGACGCTCTCACGGCCACCTTCACCGACTTCGGCCCGGGCGAGACCCTGACGTTCTCGGCAGACGTCGACCCCACCAGCATCCGCGGGTCGGGGCCACCGGGCCCCGGCGAGTCGGGCAGCGTGTCGGGCCTCGAGCTGACCGGCGCCACCGTGACCGTCACGTACGAGGACGGCACGTTCGAAGCCAGCCGGTTGTTCCGGACACCGGGCAGCCTGGGCGAGTCGCGGGCGCGCCTCGACGGCGTCGGGCGGGCGGTGCCGTCCATTGCGGTCGTCGGCGTCCCCGCCAACCCCGCGACGATCACCGAGCCGGCGCAGACCGTCCGCGTCACGGGGCCGGCCGGCGCCGCGGTCCGGCTGCTGGCCGTGGAGGGCGCGCTGTTCACCGAGGGCCTGCCGGGCGGCGGCTTCGACATCGACGCCTTCGAGGCCAACAGCGTCGTGGCGGTGAACGAGCACGCGGTCACCATCGGCGCCGGAGGATCGGTCGACGTCCCGGTCACGCTCGGGACCTCCGTGCCGAACGGCGGCAACCACCGCCTCGTCGCGGTCGTCGAGTCCGCCGGCGCCGCCGGACCGACGGCGGGGGTGAGGGTCGTCCAGTTCGACCCGCCGTGACCCTCGACGGTCAGCTGGCCCTCCGCGCCTCCGACCCGACCTGAGGTCACAGGACTTCCCCGCAGATCCAGTCGTGATCGCGACCGAATCTGCGGGGAGATCTGCGACCTGCGTCAGCACGGCGATCCGGACGCGATCAGCACGTCGAGCTCGCTCGGTGCCTCGACCCTCTCGGCGAGCTCGGTCGGGCCGTCGAGCCCGACGACCTCGGCTCCCGTCTCCGTGAGCCGCACCTGGCGCAGGAGCCCACGGGACGGCACGGTGTCGGAACAGACGTCGTAGTCGAACACCACGAAGCCGGCGGACCGCAGCCGGGCCACCGCCGCGTCGCCGTCCGTGCTGCCACCGGCGAGCCCAGTGAACGGGCCGTCCGGCTGCCCACCGGCAACGGTGGTCGTCGGCTCGGCCCCTCCGCCGTCGGTCGTCGGCGGCTCGCCCCCGCTGTTCCCATCGCCGTCGGTGTCGTCCGGCCCGCTCCCACCGTCGCCGGGCAGGTCGGTCCGGTCGGTGGTGGGGGTGGCGGAGTCGTCGCCGTCGTCCCGGCCGCCCACGCTCGCCACCATCGCCGCCAGGATGATCCCGCCGAGCGCGGCGCCGATGAGGACGGGGGCACGCCGCGGGCGGACGCGACGTGGCGCCGGCAGGTTGCGGCGTCTGCGGGGACCCGTGTCGGGTGCCGTCCGGCCCGGGCTCGGCGGCGGTGACATGGCGGGGCCGCCGGCCGCGGCGCTCGTGGCAGCTGGGACAGGCTCCCATCCTGGGCCGGGTGGTGGTGGGGGTGGCGGTGGTGGGGGTGGGATCGTCGGAGCTGCGTCGGCCTGCCCCGGCACCTGGCCGAGGTCGGGTGCCCGTCCCGGTGGCGGCGGGAGCGCCTGGATGCCGCCGGCGCTGGTCGGGGCGGCCTGGGGGAGGGGCAGGGGAGCGGGGTCCGTCGGCTGGCTGGCGACGAGGTCGGACAGGTCACGGACCTGCTTGGCGCCACTGATGACCGCACCGATCGCGAGCAGGAGTCCGCCGTAGGCGAACCCGAGGAACGTCCACAGGCCGGCCATCGACAGCGACCATGTCGCGAAGTCGCGGTCCTGCGTGAACGCGACGCCGACGACCACGACCGCCACGGCGATCCCCGCCGAAAGCCCTGCTCGCATGCGCCTCGTCTGACGGAGCGCCTCGCCGCCCGGGCCCTGCGCCCCGCGCTGCCCCACGAGCTCGACGAGCGCGAACGCGCCGGCGCCGAGGGCGATCGAGACGGACGCGACCATGAACCAGTAGCGCGTGCGAGACGACGTCTCCCCGACGAGCACCTCGATCTCGGTGACGACCTCCGGCACACGTTCGTCGGCGAACTTCAGACGGGCGCGGTAGACACCGACCGGCAACTTGGTCAGCCCTTCAGGCGTCGGATCGATGCAGAGGGTGGCGGCGATCTCGTCCTGACCGTCCGCCGACGCGTTGACCTGGACGTACCCCTCGAGGTCGCCGTGATCCGCCGAGTACAGGGTGCCGGTGACGAGGAAGTTCGCCGCCTCGGCTTGCTCGAGGAAGGCCGGGTCGAGATCTGTCTCGAAACGCAGGCCTCGGCGCACGGGAGGGCCGTTGCGCTCGACGCGCAACGCCGACGGAGGGTCGCTCAGGTGCAGGACCCGCGTGGCGAGGACGTCGTCACGCTCGCCGCTCGTCCCGCTCGCGAGGCATTGGGCGTCGAGCTGGGAGTCGGGATCCTCGGTCTGCGCGACCACCGGCTCGACCGTCGTCGCGAGGCCCGCACCGACGACCACCGCTGCGGCACACCACCGGAGCACACGCCTGTCCCGCGGAGGTCCACGGGGGTACAGCCGGTCACCGACCTCGCCCGTCGGTCGGGCCGGCAGTCCGCGTGTGGGTCTGCTCGCCACGTCCACCCTGTCGCTCCGCTGCGTGGAATGGTAACCCCCCACGGTGGGCACGAAAAGGCGTCCTCGGCGCGCGGGACGTTGCCGGTGAGCTGGGCGGCGCCGCTCAGTCGCCCGCTGCGGCGAGCCCGGGGAGCAGGGTCGCGACGAGCCCCTCGGCGTGGGTGTCCACCCAGTCGGGGGCGGTGGGCTCGACACCGGTGAGGAGCCGGGCTTCAGGCGCGTTGACGTACGGCATCGAGGCGGCGCCGACGATCACGTAGTGGACCATCGTGTGATCGAGCGGTGCGGCGATGCCGGCCTCGCGCAGGCGCTGCCACACGACCCGGATGAGGTCGTACCACGGACGGACGTGACGCTCGACCATCCAACGAAGCCGGTCGCTGTCCCCGGTGGCCTCGTGGACCATGATCTGGTTCAGCTCGGGGTGAGCGGCCGCGAAGCGCACGAATCGCCGGACCGCCTCGGCGAAGGCCCCGCCGAGCTCGACCGGATCGCCGGTGCCTTGGGGCAGGGCAGTCGCCCAGCTCCTCGCCGAGCCGATCGAAGAGGTGATCGACCGCCGCAGTCCACAGGGCTTCCTTGGACGCGAAGTGGTAGTTGATCTGGGGCTGGTGGGCGTCGACGCGCTGGGCGATCGACCGGGTGGATGCGCCATCGAAACCCTTGGCGCCGAACTCCAGCAGCGCGGACTCGAGCAGCTGCTGGCGGAGATCGTCCCGAGTCCGGCGAGTGCGGCGCACGGACTCGATGTTATCGTCCGATAATATGACGACGACCATCCTGCCGCTCACGTCCGAGCCGTTCACGCCCCCGACCGAACGGGACATGCTCCCGTCGGAGCGACGCGAGTTCGTCCGCACCCACCGCACCTGCGTCTTCGGCACGGCGCGCCGCGCCGACGGGCCCGCGATGTCGGTCGTGTACTACGTGCCCACCGACACCGACGAGCTGCTGGTGTCGACCATGCGCGACCGCGGCAAGGCGAAGGCCGTCGCCCGGCATCCCAAGGTCAGCCTGTGCGTGCTCGACGAGCGCTGGCCGTTCAGCTACCTGCAGGTGTACTGCGATGCGTCCGTCGACGACGACCGTGACCTCGTGGTCGACGTGATGATGGCGATCGGGGGGCGCATGTCCGGTGAGCCGCTGGGCATCGACGCCCGCCCGTTCGTCGCCGCGATGGCCGACGAGGAAGACCGCGTCGTGCTCCGATGCCGGCCCTACGACACCTTCGCCCAGCCGCCCCGGCACCTGCACAGCAATGATCAGGCCGAGCCCATCACCCACTGGGTGTCGGCCCTGATGCCCTGGGACACCCCGGACCCCACCTGACCGTGGCCGTGCCGCCTCACGTCGCATCGGCTTTCGTGTAGAGGATCTCGCGTGCCTGCTCGGCGGCACGGGTGATGCTGTCGCCCACGAAGTCGAGGAAGCGGGCGATGTTCTCGAGGCGGAGGGCGGCCGGGGTGTCGGGGCCGAGGATGCTGACGCCCTCCCGTGCGGTCTCGGCGAGCTGGGCGTTGTCCCGGGCGCTGCGGAGCATCGACTGGTACCAGACGTCGTCGTCGACGACGTAGCGCTCGCGGCGGCGTTCGTCGCGTTCCCGGCGGACGAGGTCCATGCTCTCGAGGAACGTGATCGCTTTGGAGATCGACGCCGGGCTGACCTGGAGGCGCTGGACGAGTTCGGACGCGGTGAGGCTGCCCGCGTCGGTGGTGTAGAGGCACACCAGCACCCGGGACATCATCTTGGGCAGGCCCGACTGCATGAGGATGGTGGTGAACATCTCCTCGTACTCGCGCACGGCCTCCGCGTCGTGTCCGTGGGCCTGCGAGGATGCCTGCAGCCCCCGGGGCGCGGCCTGTCTGCGCCGGTGGGCGCGGCGTTCGGTGGCGCGGTGGGCCAGGTCGGCCCGGTAGGCGGTGGGGCCACCGTTCCGCATCACCTCACGCGTGATCGTCGAGGTGGGGCGGTCGAGACGTCTGGCGATCGCCGCGTAGGCGAGGCCGTCGGCCAGTCCCAGCGCGATCTGCTGGCGTTCCTGCTGGGTGAGCCTGCCTCCCGGCATCGCGGTCTCCTTCGTGGCCCTCGGTGTCCCCAGCATAGCGTTCACTCCGCCTCTATTGCAACGATGCTCGCGGATAGTGTTGCAATGCTCGCCGAACCATTGCAACGATCGTAGGTTGTTTACCTGCACATATTGCGATCATGTGCAACAGGTGTGTTGCTAGATCATCGAACGCAACGTAGCGTTTCCAATATGAGAAACAGCAGGCCGAAGGAGAGCAGGATGCAGACGTTCGACACCCCCGACCGGGTCGCCATCGCGGCGAACGGGCTGCGCAAGTCCTACGGCGACAAGGTCGTCCTCGACGGTGTCGACCTGGCCGTCCCCGAAGGAACGACCTTCTCCCTGCTCGGCCCGAACGGCGCCGGCAAGACCACCGCCGTGAAGATCCTCTCCACCCTCATCTCCGCCGACCCGGACACCGGCGACATCCACATCGGCGGCCACGACCTGGCCACCGACCCCCAGGCGGTGCGCGCCGCGATCGGCGTCACCGGCCAGTTCTCCGCCGTCGACAACCTGATCACCGGCGAGGAGAACATGCTCCTCATGGCGGACCTGCACCACCTCTCCCGCCGCGAGGGGCGGCGCACCGCCGCGGAGCTGCTGGAGCGCTTCGACCTCGTCGCGGCGGCGAGCAAGCCCGCCTCCACCTACTCCGGCGGCATGAAGCGCCGCCTCGACATCGCCATGACGCTGGTCGGCAACCCGCGGATCATCTTCCTCGACGAGCCGACCACCGGCCTCGACCCGCGCGCCCGGCACAACATGTGGCAGATCATCCGCGAGCTGGTGGCCGACGGCGGCACCGTCTTCCTCACCACGCAGTACCTCGACGAGGCAGATGAGCTCGCCGACCGCATCGCCGTGCTCGACGACGGCAGGATCGCCGCCCAGGGCACCCCCGAGGAGCTGAAGCGGCTGATCCCCGGCGGACACGTGCGGCTGCGCTTCGCCGACCCGGCCGCGTTCCAGAGCGCCGCCCTCGCCCTGCGCGAGGTCACCCATGACGACGAGGCACTGGCGCTGCAGATCCCCAGCGACGGCAGCCAGCGCGAGCTGCGCTCCATCCTCGACTGGCTGGACTCGGCCGGCATCGAGGCGGACGAGCTGACCGTGCACAGCCCCGACCTCGACGACGTGTTCTTCGCCCTGACCGGCACCGGCCCGCGGCCCGGCCGGTCCAGCGTGCCCAGCCAGCCCAAGGAGGCTGTCCGATGAGCTCCCTCTCCCTCGCCGTCCGCGACTCGTCCACGATGCTGCGCCGCAACCTCCTGCACGCGCGGCGCTATCCGTCCCTCACCCTGAACCTGCTGCTCACCCCGATCATGTTGCTGTTGCTCTTCGCCTACATCTTCGGCGACACGCTGAGCTCGGGCATCGGCGGCAGTCCGGACCGCGCCGCGTACATCGCGTATGTCGTCCCGGGCCTGCTCCTGATGACCATCGGCAGCACCGTGGTCGGAACCGCGGTGTCCGTCTCCAACGACATGACCGAGGGCATCATCGCCCGCTTCCGCACGATGGCGATCCACCGCCCTTCGGTGATCGTCGGGCACGTCGTCGGCAGCGTGCTGCAGTCGATCGTGAGCGTGGTCCTCGTGGGCGCCGTCGCCGTGGCCATCGGCTTCCGGTCCACGGACGCAACGGCAATGGAGTGGCTGGCGGCATTCGGCCTGCTCGTTCTCTTCGCCATGGCGCTCACCTGGATCGCGGTCGGCATGGGCCTGAGCAGCCCGAACGCCGAGGCCGCCAGCAACATGGCGATGCCGCTGATCCTGCTGCCGCTCATCTCCAGCGCCTTCACGCCGGTCGACTCCATGCCGGGCTGGTTCCAGCCGATCGCCGAGTACCAGCCGTTCACGCCCGCCATCGAAACGCTGCGGGGCCTGCTGCTCGGCAGCGAGATCGGCCACAACGGGTGGCTCGCCATCGTCTGGTGCCTGGGTCTCGCGGCGCTCGGCTACCTCTGGTCGACATCGACGTTCAACCGCGATCCGGAGTAACCACCTTCACAGCGGGGCAGCCTCCCGCGACGTGCAATCATCGACGCTCGATGGATGCCTCGACTGTGGGCCTCGTCGGAGTGGTCGTCGGGGGGTTGCTCAGTGCCGGCACTGGCTTCGGAGCCGCGTTCATTCAGAGCAAGCGAGATCGTGACCTGTGGAAGCACGACGAGCTTGTCCGCCTCGCAGACGCAGAATTCCTCGCGATTGCCGAGTACCTCGCGGCGGCCGGCGCTTGGCAAACTCGCCTGGCGAGCTTCCGCGCAGCACGCAGGATCGAGGGTCACGTGGACCCAGCCATGCTGGACACCTCGGCAGCCGAGTTCTACAGGCGGCGGTTCTGTGCCGAGATGGTGACCCACGATTCCGACGTGCGTGCAGCATTGTCTGGCGTACTTCCCGAACTGCAGACTCTGTTCAATCTCGCCATTGAAGGGGTGGACGAAGCGCCGTGGAGCCTGCAATGGCAAGCAGTCGATCGGAGCATCGCCGTCGCCGCTGAATGCGCGCAAACCCAGCGCCAACGACGAATGCCGCACCTGATCGACTCGTTGTAGCGTGCGCTCGCACGACGGTGGTGCGGGCTCTGGTGGGTCTTGGGACGCGTGGGCTCATCAGGTTGTGTCAGCCGGGGCGAGAAGCTGATCGACGAGGACTCCGGTCAGCCATCGCTCGTAGCGCTGCGGGTTCCAGCGCCTGTCGACGACGAGCAGCCGGAAGACCTCGGGCGACATGAGCGCGTGGATGACGTCGGCGGCATCGCGCTCCGGTAGCTGGGGCCGCAACGCCTCGGCGCGGGCCAACGATCGGGCGATCACCCGTTGGCCCTCCTGCCTCTGGCACGTCAGTTCGTCGAGCAGCACGGCGACCTCGGGGTCCGAGCTCGCCGCGCTGGTGAGGATGCTGTAGATCGGCGCGGTTCTGGAGTTCACCTCGACCGTGATCGCGACGAAGCCAGCCAGCTGCACCTTCGGGTCTGGGTCGGCGAGAAGCGATCGTACGTGTGGGCGATCCGCCAGAGGGACGGCGTCGTCGTCGCCGACGATCGAGACATCGAGGAGAGCCTTCAGTATCCCGCGCTTGGAGCGGAACAACCGGTACACCGTCGCCGGGGGAACGTCGGCCAGGTCGCTGATCGCCTCGATCGTCGTGGCCCCGTAGCCCCGCTCGAGGAACAGGGTCCGGGCCGCGTCGACAACCGCGGCGCGGGCGAGCCGCGTCCTCGCCTGGCCGCGGCCGGCGGAGGCTCCGTCGCCGGCGTCCTTGTGCATCGACACGTCTTGACAGTAGCACTCTCGAATTGATAGTTCTACTCTCAGATCGTGAAGACGCCGGCGAGATGCGGGCCCACACGACCACCACATCCGGGCGCTACGCCCGAGACACCACATGAACCGCTCACCAAACGCCCGGTCCACCGGGCCCACCCGCTGAAGGAGAACGACCACCATGAAGACCATGACCTGCAAGCAGCTGGGCGGCACATGCGATCAGCCGCACCGCGCCGCCACCGCTGACGACGTGATCAAGCTCCAGGACAAGCACCTGAACGACACGGTCGCGGGAGGCGACGAAGCGCACAAGCCCGCCCTGGCCGACATGAAGGGTCGGTGGAAGCACCCCATCAAGGGCATGGGCTGGTACAAGAACGTCAAGCGCGAGTTCGCGGCTTCCCCGACGACCGACTGACCCACCTCAGCCCTGGTCTGCCCCGAGCGTCGTGGAGTCGGGGCAGACCAGGCGCTCAGGCGGCCCACGGACGGGCTGGCGAGGTTGCTCCCCAGAGCGTCCGTCGAGCTCGACGGGGGCGCCGGCGGCCGACGCGGGCTGCGCCTCGACGGCCGCCGACACCTGGCACTCGGATCGATGAGTCTCGGTACCGTGAGTCGTCCTCGTTGACAGGCGCCCAGGGAACCCGGCGAGCGCACGAGCGAGACACCGGAGGACACCATGACGACCACGTCCGGCAACGCGAGCAGCAACCTCCCCGGCAAGCCGCCAGTCGTCGACCTGGCCACGTGGGAGGCGGCGCGCGAGGACCTGCTGGTCCGCGAGAAGGCGCACACCCGTGAGGGCGACGCGATCGCTGCGGCCCGGCGGCGCCTGCCGATGGTCGAGATCGACGGCGCGGTCGAGGTCACCGGACCGGACGGCCCGGTCCCGTTCCTCGACCTGTTCCAGGGTCGCGACGAGCTCGTGGTCTACCAGCACATGTGGTACGACGGCGCGCCGCACCAGGGGCAGTGTGAGGGCTGCACCACGACGGCCTGGCACATGAAGGACGCCGTCTACCTCAACGCCCGGGGCGTCTCGTTCACGCTCCTGACCTCGGGCCCGTGGGACGAGGTGGCTCGCTACGTCGAGTTCATGGGGTACACCCAGCCCTGGTACTCGGTGCGGGGCGTGGAGGCGCCGGTCGGCGGGGAGATGGGGCACGTCGCCTGTTTCCTGCGGGATGGCGACCGCGTGTTCCTCACCTACTCCACGACGGGCCGTGGCAACGAGCCGGTCAACGGGTCCTTGGGGCTGCTCGACATGACGCCCTACGGCCGGCCCGCGAGGGGTGGGAGGACAACCCCGAGGGCTGGCCCGAGGCCCCTGAGGCGGGCTCGCCGGTGGGTGGGCACGGCTCGCCGATCTGCTGGTACTGGCGCTCCGACGCCGACGGCGTCGCCACCTGGGGCCCGACCGGCCGGCCCGTACCGCAGTGGACCCGCCCCGGCGCAGCCCCCGTGGAGACCCTCGGCCGCCAGGGCTCCCACCACTGACGCGGGTTCCGTCGGGCTGGACGACGACGCTGTGAGGGGCGGCCGCGATCGGCGCCGCCGTCCTCCTCGGCGAGCCCGGCGGTCACCTGTGGCGAATGGAACTAATGTTTGGTCGCATGGGCACCCAG
>CAWJFG010000034.1:0-168079 GCA_963842015.1 uncultured Acidimicrobiales bacterium
CGTTCGTCGACGACCAGACCGACGAGGCTCTGGCGCAGATCCGCCTCACGATCCTCAACATGGACCCGCCGAAGCACGCCCGCTACCGGCGCCTCGTCAGCCGCGGCTTCACCCCTCGCATGGTGGGCCAGCTGGTCGAGACGATCGAGCAAGCGGGCCTCAGCGCATCGTCGACGACGTGGTCGACCGGGGCGAGTGCGAGTTCGTCGAGGAGGTGGCCGCCAAGCTTCCCCTCGAGATGATCTGCGAGATGATCGGCCTGCCCGAGGCCGACTGGCACCGCATGTTCGAGCTGTCGAACATGCTCGTCGGCAGGGACGACCCCGACTTCCAGTACGAGTCCACGTCCACCGAGTCGGCCGCGGCCGAGATCTACGCCTACTGCGACTCGGTGGCCGCCGATCGCCGGGCGAACCCCCGCGACGACCTGATGACGGCCCTCGTGGAGGCCGAGGTCGAGGGCGAGCGCCTCGACGACCTCGAGCTCAACCTGTTCTTCGTGACGCTGGTGGTGGCCGGCAACGAGACCACCCGCAACCTGATCAACCACTCGATGCAGGCGCTCATCGACCATCCCGAGGAGCACCGCCGCCTGCAGGCCGACGCCGACCTGTGGCCGACCGCGATCCAGGAGATGCTGCGCTGGGGCACGTCGATCCACAACTTCCGGCGTACGACCACGGTCGACACCGAGCTCAGCGGGCAGCCGATCGCGGCGGGCGACAAGGTCGTCCTCTACTACATGTCGGCGAACCGCGACGAGGAGGTGTTCGCCGATCCGCACCGGTTCAACGTCGGGCGCACCCCCAACGACCATGTGGCGTTCGGCGGCACGGGCGTCCACTACTGCCTGGGCGCCAACCTGGCGCGGGCCGAGATCCGGGCGATCATGCGCCAGCTCGTCGACCGCCTCGACGGGTTCACGCCCACCGCCGAGCCGCGCCGCCTCCGGTCCGACTTCGTGAACGGCGTGAAGTCGATGCCGATCACGTTCTCCCGGCGCTGACCCGATACCGGGCGGCTGTCAGCCCGTCCGGCCGATCACGACGTGGGTGACCGACGGCGAGGGCAGGTGCTCGACGACGCCGTAGCCGAGGGCGCCGAGGTCGTTGACGAACAGCCGCTCGACACCGCCCCGACAACCCTTGCGTTCGAGCGCGCTCGAAGCGGTACACCTGACGGCATGACCGATCGACTCGACGGAACCGTGGCGCTCGTGACCGGCGCCAGCAGCGGCATCGGTGCCGCCACCGCCCGGGCGCTGGCCGCCGACGGGGCCGCCGTCGCCCTGGTGGCGCGGCGCAAGGACCGCCTCGACGAGCTGGCGGCCGACATCGCGGCGAAGGACGGCCGCGCCCTGGTGCTCGAGACCGACGTGACCGAGCAGCAACAGGCGATGGACGCCGTCGAGCGCACCGTCGCGGAGCTGGGCCGGCTCGACACCGTGGTCAACAACGCGGGTGTGATGTTGCTGGGCCCCATCGTCGACGCCCCCGTCGAGGAGTGGGACCGCATGGTCGCCCTGAACCTGCAGGGCCTCCTGTACGTGGCCCACGCCGCGCTCCCGCACCTCCTGGCCGCGGCCGAGGACGGGCCGCGCCGGGTCAGCGACCTGGTGAACATCAGCTCGGTGGCCGGGCGGGTCGCCCGGCCGGGTCGGGCGTCTACAACCTGACCAAGCACGGGGTCGGCGCCTTCAGCGAGTCGCTGCGCCAGGAGGTGACCGGCCGCCACGTGCGCGTCTCGCTGGTCGAGCCGGGCGCGGTGTCGACCGAGCTGGCCGACCACATCCGCGCCGAGATCCGTGAGCAGGCGATCAAGCGCTTCACCAGCATCGAGCGGCTCGAGGCCGACGACATCGCCGACGCCATCACCTACATCGTCACCCGCCCCCGCCACGTCGCCATCAACGAGCTCCTGGTCCGCCCCACCGAGCAGGAGGGCTGAGGTCCGCGATTTCCACAGCAGTTTCGGGGGTCCTGACCCCCGAAACTGCTGTGGAACGCGTTCAGGGTGCGGTCAGGTGACGGTGTAGTCGGCGGGGTCGGGGGCCTTGGTGCGCTGCCAGTAGTCGAGCAGGGTGAAGGGCCAGTTCTGGGACACACGCCCGCTGGCGTTCTTGTACCAGCTGTTGACGTCGCTCACGCCCCAGGCCATCCGGGCGTTCTCGGCGTCGACCGCGGCGTTGAACTCGTCGTGCACCTCGGGGCGCACCTCGACGGCGTGGTGGCCGCTGCCGAGCGCCAGGCCCAGCAGGCCGAGGATGTACCGCACGCCGCACTCGGAGAAGTAGATGATGCTGCCGTTGATGACGATGTTGGTGTTCGGGCCGTACAGGCAGAACAGGTTCGGGAACCCCGGGACCGTCACGCCCAGGTAGGCGCGGGCCTCGCCGTCCCACTGCTCGTGCAGGTCGCGGCCCGCCGCGCCCGCGTCACCGTCATCGGTGTGAGGAACTTCGAGGCGGTGAAGCCGGTGCCGTAGATGATCACGTCGACGTCGTGGGCTTCGCCGTCGGCCGACACGATGCCGTCGGCGGTGATCGCGCGGATCCCGCCCGTGAGCAGGCGGACGTTGTCGCGCTTGAGCGCCCGCGCCCACACACCGTTGTCGCGGATCATCCGCTTGGCCCCGGCCGGGTAGGTGGGTGTGCACGCCTCGAGCAGGTCGGGCCGGTCGGCGAACTCGCCCTTCAGGTACTCGGTGAACAGCATCTGCACCATGGCGTTCATCGGGCCGACCGAGCCCGGCTGGTCCCAGTCGGGATCGACGCGCACGCTCTCGAGCGCCCCGTCGCCCATCTTCCAGAAGATGCAGAACCGGTTGAACTCGCTGTACGCCGGGACGTGCTGGTAGAGCCACGTCAGCCCGGCGGGCACGGCCTCGTGGTAGTCGGGCGTCGGCACCATCCAGGCCGGGGTGCGCTGGAACACCAGCAGCTCGGCGACGTCGGGGGCGATCTCGGGGATGAGCTGCATGGCGCTGGCCCCGGTGCCGATGACGGCGACTCGCTTGCCGGTCAGGTCGACGTCGTGCCGCCACCGGGCCGAGTGGAACGCGGGCCCGGCGAAGTCGTCGAGGCCGGGGATCTCGGGCATGTGCGGGCGGTTGAGCTGGCCGACGGCGCTGATGACGGCGTCGACGACGACGGTCTCGTCGCCGTCGGGCCCTCGTAGCTCGACGGTCCAGCGCTCGTCCTCGTCCGACCAGACGGCCGAGCTGACCTCGGTGCCGAAGCGGATGCCGTCGTACAGGGCGAACGCGTCGGCGCAGTCGCGGAAGTAGCCGTGCAGCACCGGCTGGGTCGAGTAGTGGTACGGCCAGTCGTGGCGCTGGGCGAACGAGTAGCTGAAGTTGTGGTTGGGGTTGTCGACCCGGCAGCCGGGATAGCTGTTCTCGTACCAGGTGCCGCCCACGTCGTCGTTCTTCTCGACGATGAGGAAGTCGACGCCGGCCTGGGCGAGGCGGTGACCGGCCAGCAGCCCCGACATGCCGGCGCCCACGACGAGCACGCGGAAGTCGGCATCGGGGGCGACATCGTCCTTGTGCCACGTGGGGCCCCGCCGGTCCTCGCCGCGATGGGACAGCTCCTCCTCGAGCAGCGGGAGGTAGTCGGCGACGTCGAAGCCGCCCACGGCGTGGCTCATGATGCGCAGGACGTCGGCGTCGGTCGGCGGCGCGGCCGGGACGCAGCCGCCGTCCCGGAAGGCGACCAGCGTGTCGAGGGCCAGGGCGCGGATGGTCACGGCCTGCTCGTCGGTGAACCCGCCGGCCGGGAGCGCCAGCAGCAGGGGGTCGGGCCGGAGGTCGTCGCGGAGCAGCGACATCTCGCCCGTGGCGTAGGCGAGCGCGGGGAGCAGCGGCTGCAGCTCGGCGTCCGCCAGGAAGCGGCGGATCTCGTCGTCGGAGCAGTCGATCGGGGCGATCTCGGCGACGAACGGGCTCGTCGCCGACGGGGTCGGGTCGGGCACGGCGCTGACGGTAGCGTCATCGGTGCGGCGGTGACGGACGACGCCGACGAGGACGGGGCGCCCGGGTCCGGGAACCATCGTGTTTGGCGGTGCGTGGGGCGGGCGGCCAGACTCGACGGGTCGCGTCCGCCCTGGCGGCAGGAGCGCGCCGCGAAAGCGGCCGTAGGGCGTGACCTCGTCCGATCCGCGGCCCGGAGACCGGCATGCCCAGACCTCGCGGCGATCGCACCGTCGACCTGACGGTCGTCGCCGTCCCCTTCTACTTCGGTGCCATGGCGCTCGAGCACCGGGCCCTCCGGCGGCGCCGCGCCGCCGAAGGTCCCTCCGCGGGCGACTACGAGCGCCGCGACACGCTGGCCAGCCTGTCCATGGGCGTCGCCAGCCTGGCGGCGCCGCTGGTCATGTCGCGGCTGCTCGGCCCCGTGACGCCGGGGAAGGGCCGGTGGGGTCGAGCGCTGGTCGGCACCGCCGTGGGCGGCGCCGCCGTGGTGACCGTGGCCGACCTCGTCGCCCGGCGCGCCGAGGTGGCCGCCAGCGCCCCGGGCGTCGTGCCCCCGAGCGTGGTGCCCCCCGTGGGCGGGGACGTTGCGCCCGGCGAGCCGGCCGGCCGCACGGGAGGCGGCGAGGTCCCGCCGCCTTCGCGGGTCGCTCGCCTGGCCCGGGGGGCGCGGCGCGTCGGCGGATCCGCGGCCGTGACCACGATGGCCGCCGGCGTGACCGCGGCCGCGACGACCTGGGCCACCCGCACCGCGGTGGCCAAGGTGTGGGAGCGCCGGGGCCGGCGGAGGGACCTCGGGCGGCGGCGCGTTGGCGGTGGCCGGGGCCGTCGCTGCCTGGGACGCCATCTACTACTGGAACCACCGCGCCATGCACGAGAGCCGCTGGCTCTGGGCCATCCACGTCGTGCACCACTCGAGCGAGCGCTACAACCTGTCGACCGCCCTGCGGCAGCCGGTGGCCGACGCCTTCGGCATGTTCGTGCCCTACAGCGTCATGGCGCTGGCCGGGTTCCACCCGCAGCTGATCGAGACGGCGCGGGGCGTGAACCTGCTCTACCAGTTCTGGATCCACACCGAGACGATCGGGAAGCTGGGTCCCCTCGAGGACGTGCTCAACACGCCGTCCCACCACCGCGTCCACCACGGCCGCAACCGCCGCTACATCGACCGCAACCACGGCAGCATCCTCATCGTGTGGGATCGGCTCTTCGGCACGTTCCAGCGCGAGGACGAGCCCGTGGTCTACGGCCTCACCTCGAACATCGACACCTTCAACCCGGCCCGCATCGCCACCCACGAGCACGCGGACATCCTGCGGGACGTGGCACGCTCGCGGACCTGGCGCGACCGGTTGGGGTACGTGTTCCGGGGCCCGGGCTGGGCCTACGAGCGCAACGCCCACCTCGAGCCCCTCCGCGCCGCCTGACGGTCGTCCGGGTCGGCCCCGGTGCCCCGAAGTAGAACGCGTTCTCGTCGCGCGCCATACTGGCCGCCGACCGGAGCAGGAGGGGCACGTGCACCTGGCGTACACCGACGAAGAGGAGCAGCTCCGCAGCGAGCTGCGCGCCTACTACGACGAGCTTCTCGACGAGGACACCGTCCGCGAGCTGCGCCACGCGGAGGGCGTGGGGCCCGTGATGCGCGAGGTCGTGAAGAAGATGGGCGCCGCCGGCTGGCTCGGCATCGGCTGGCCGACCGAGTACGGCGGCCAGGGCCGCGGCCCGATCGACCAGTTCATCTTCTTCGACGAGTCGATGCGGGCGGGCGCCCCCGTCCCGATGCTCACGATCAACTCCGTCGCCCCGACGATCATGGAGTTCGGCAGCGACGAGCAGAAGCAGCGCTTCCTGCCCGAGATCCTCAAGGGCAACATCCACTTCTGCATCGGCTACAGCGAGCCCGGCGCCGGCACCGACCTGGCCTCGCTGCGCACCAAGGCCGTGCGCGACGGCGACAGCTACGTGATCACCGGCCAGAAGATGTGGACCAGCCTGGCCAGCGACGCCGACTACTGCTGGCTGGCCGCACGCACCGGCGACGAGGACAGCCGCCACCGTGGCATCTCGCTGTTCATCGCCCCGATGGACAGCCCCGGCATCGACCGCACGCCGCTGCACCTGCTGTCGTCGCACGACATCTGCTCGGTCTACTGGGACGACGTGCGCATCCCCGCCGAGAACCTGGTGGCCGGCGAGAACGACGGCTGGAAGCTCATCGTCAACCAGCTCAACCACGAGCGGGTCACGCTGTGCAGCCCCGGCATGGCCGAGGCGATGCTGCACCAGACGATCGACTGGGCCCGCGAGACCACCCTGCCCGACGGCCGCCGGGTCATCGACCAGGAGTGGGTGCAGATCAACCTGGCCAAGGCGTACGCCGGGTTCGAGTTCCTGCGCCTGGCCAACTGGAAGGTGGCGTGGGACGCCACCCGGGGCCAGCTCGACGTGGCCGACGCCAGCACGATCAAGGTGTTCGGCACCGAGCACTACCTCGAGTCGTTCCGCCTCCTCATGGACGTGCTGGGCGAGCGGTCCTACCTGACCGAAGACGCCCCCGGCTCGCTGCTCGGCTCGCGCCTCGAGCAGATGTACCGCAGCCTGCTGATCCTCACCTTCGGGGGCGGCACCAACGAGTTGCAGCGTGACCTGATCGCCGCGTTCGGCATGGGCATGCCGATGGCCAAGCGCTGAGGAGGACCAGATGGACTTCGACCTGAGCGACGAGCAGCAGGCCACGATCGACGTGGCGGCCAAGCTGCTGGGCGACAAGAGCACACCCGACGCCATCCGGGCCGTCGAGCAGGCCGACGACCTGCGCTTCGACCGCGACCTGTGGGCCGCCATGGCCGACGCCGGTCTGCTCGGCCTCGCCGTCCCGCCCGAGCACGGGGGCGCCGGCCTCGGCGTGCTCGAGGTGGCGATGGTGCTCGAGGAGGTGGGCCGGCGCACCGCCCCGGTCCCCGCGCTGGCCACGCTCGCGCTCGGCGCCCTGCCGGTGGCCCGGTACGGCACGGCCGAGCAGCAGGCGGCGCTGCTGCCCGGCGTCGTCGCGGGGACCACGGTCCTGACCGCGGCGCTCGCCGAGCCGCTCGGCGATCCCGCCCGGCCGTCGACGGTGACGGCGAGCCGGGACGGCGACGCCTGGGTGCTCGACGGCACCCGCAGCAACGTCCCCGCCGGGTTGGTCGCCGACACGATCGTCGTCCCGGCCACGACCGACGGCGGCGATGTCGCCCTGTTCCTGGTGCCGGCGACGGCCGACGGGGTGACCCGCGACCGGCAGGACACGACGTCGGGCACGCCCGACGCCCTGGTCACGCTGGCGGGTGTCCGTCTCGGCGACGGCGCCGTCCTCGGTCCCGTCGACGACGGCTCGGCGTTGCGCTGGCTCCTCGAACACGCCACCGTGGCCGCCTGCGCGGTGATGTCCGGCCTCACGGCCGAGGCGGTGCGGATCACCGGCGAGTACACGTCCAGCCGTGAGCAGTTCGGCCGGCCGATCGCCACGTTCCAGGCCGTCGGCCAGCGGGCCGCCGACGCCTACGTCGACGCCCAGACCATCCGGCTCACGATGCTGCAGGCCGCCTGGCGTCTCGCCAACGACGCGCCGGCCGATCGCGAGGTGGCGGTGGCCAAGTACTTCGCCTCGCTCGGCGGGCACCGGGTCGTCCACGCCGCCGCCCACCTGCACGGCGGCATGGGCGTCGACCGCGACTACCCGCTGCACCGCTACTTCCTGCTGGCCAAGCAGCTGGAGCTGGCGCTCGGCGGGGAGAGCCGGCAGCTGGTGGCGCTCGGCGGCATCCTGGCCGCCGAGGGCCCTCGGCGGTGATCCTCGCTCCGCCCGGACCACCGGCCGCGGGACGGCGGGGTGCACGGTGACGGGGCCGCTCGACGGCGTCCGCATCGTTGAGCTGGCCGGCATCGGGCCTGCGCCGTTCGCGGCGATGGTGCTGGCCGACCTCGGCGCCGACATCGTGCGGGTCGACCGCGCCGCGGGCGGGTCGGGCTTCGCCCAGTTCGACGTGTTGAACCGGGGTCGCCGCTCGATCGCGGTCGACCTCAAGCACCCCGACGGCGTCGAGGTCGTGCTGCGCCTCGCCGCGGAGTCCGACGTGCTCGTCGAGGGGTTCCGGCCCGGCGTGGCCGAGCGCCTGGGCGTCGGGCCCGAGCCGTGCCTCGACCGCAACCCGCGCCTCGTCTACGGCCGCATGACGGGGTGGGGGCAGGACGGGCCGTATGCGGTCGAGGCCGGACACGACATCACCTATGCCGCGGTGGCGGGCGCGCTGGCCCACATCGGCCGGGCCGGCCAGCCGCCGACCCCGCCGCTCAACCTCGTGGCCGACTTCGGTGGCGGCGGCATGGTGCTGGCCCTCGGCGTCGTGTCGGCCGTGCTGTCCGCCCGGCAGACGGGGGAGGGGCAGATCGTCGACGCCGCCATGGTCGACGGCGTGGCGCTGCTCATGGCCCCGTTCTTCATGGCCCTGCGCTCGGGGTACTTCACGAACGAGCGGGGCACCAACCTGCTCGACTCGGGGGCGCCGTTCTACGACAGCTACCTGTGCGCCGACGGGCGCTACGTGGCGGTGGGGGCGATCGAGCCGCAGTTCTACGCCGCCCTGGTGGCGGGGCTCGGCCTCGACGCCGACGCACTGGGCGCGCAGAACGACAAGGCGGGCTGGCCCGCCACGCGCGAGCGGTTCGCGGCGACGTTCCTGACCCGCACCCGCGACGAGTGGGTGGCGCACTTCGCCGGGCGCGACGCCTGCGTCGCACCGGTCAACACCACCGAGGAGACGCTGGCCGACCCGCACCTCGTCGCGCGGGGGACCGTGGTCGAGGTCGACGGGGTGCCCCAGCCGGCGCCGGCGCCGCGCTTCAGCCGGACGCCGGCTGCGGTCGACCGGCCGGCTCCCGAAGCCGGCGCGCACACCGACGAGATCCTGGCGGGCCTGGGCTACTCGCCGCATGCCGTCGCCGCGCTGCGGGAGGCCGGCACCGTCACCGGCTGACGTCGCCGCCGGCCGGTCGTCCGGGTGCGGCGGTCGCGGTCCGCGGTCCGCCACGAGCCCGAGGTCGGAGGTTCCGTTCGGTCGAGGATGAGGCCACGGTTCCGGATCCGGAACCCATGGCCTCGACCTCGGGGCGGCGGAACCCGTTGCCTCGCAACACGGTTGCTGGCGCCGGCCCCGTCGCGGGCCGCCCGCTCACACCAGGGTGTCGAGGCGGTCGACCACGGCGTCGGTGTGCTCGGCCTCCTTGGCGCAGTGGGCACAGCAGTAGAACCGGCCCGCGACCTCGGTGCCGTGGCCCACGACCTTGCAGCCGCAGTGCTCGCAGATGGGCGCCATCAGGTGGATGGCGCACTCGAAGCTGTCGAACGTGTGGTGCACACCGGCGGCCACCACCTCGAACGACTTGTCGTAGTCGTTGCCGCAGACCTCGCAACGGGCCATGGCCGTTCCCTCCTGGCTCGGCGTCGTGGGACTGCTACCCGGACCGCGGCCCGCCGACACCCGCGGCGGCCGTGGCCGCCGACGCCGCGGGGAGGCGCCCGCGGCGCCGGATGGTCGTGGTGGTCGCCGGCGCGGCTACAACGACACCGCATGGCTGACGTCTTGTCCCCGCTGACCGGGACCGTGGCCCGCGTCGAGGTCGCGGTCGGCGCGACCGTCGACCCCGGCACCCCCGTGGTGATCGTCGAGTCGATGAAGATGGAGTACGCCATCGACGCCGGCGCCGACGGCACGCTGTCCGAGGTGCGGGTGGCCGCGGGCGACGCCGTCCAGGCCGGGGACGTCCTGGCGGTCGTGGCGGAGGCGCCCGCAGAGGCTCCGGCCGCTCGGGCGGACGGGCGCGCCCCCGTCGCCGCGTCCGCGGACGGGCCGGGGCCGGCGGTTCCGGACGGGCCCACCGCCGGTACGCGCGCCGATCTCGCCGAGGTCGCGGACCGCCACGCCCGCGGCCTCGACGCCGCTCGTGACGAGGCCGTGGCCCGCCGCCACGCCCGCGGGCACCGCACCGCCCGCGAGAACGTCGCCGACCTCCTCGACGAGGGCTCGTTCGTCGAGTACGGGCCCCTCGTGGTGGCCGCGCAGCGTCGCCGGCGCCCGCTCGAGGACCTCATCGCCCGCACCCCGGCCGACGGCCTGGTGGCGGGCGTCGGCACCGTCGACGGCCGGCCGACGGCCGTCCTGTCGTACGACTACACGGTGCTGGCCGGCACGCAGGGCTACCGCAACCACCACAAGAAGGACCGCCTGTTCGACGTCATCGAGCGGCTGCGCCTCCCGGTGGTGTTCTTCGCCGAGGGCGGCGGCGGGCGGCCGGGGGACACCGACGCGCCGGGCGTGTCCGGCCTCGACACGCTGGCCTTCCACCTGTGGGGCGGGCTGAGCGGCCTCGTGCCCCGGGTCGGGATCGCCAACGGGCGCTGCTTCGCGGGCAACGCCGCCATCCTCGGCAGCAGCGACGTCGTCATCGCCACCCGCGGGGCGAACATCGGCATGGGCGGCCCGGCGATGATCGAGGGCGGTGGGCTCGGCGTGTACGCCCCCGAGGACGTGGGCCCGGTCGAGGTGCAGGTGGCGAACGGCGTGGTCGACGTCCTGGTCGACGACGAGGCCGAGGCGGTCGCGGTGGCCCGTCGCTACCTGGCGTACTTCGCCGATCCCGGCCCGACCCCGGGTCTCCGTCCCCGTCGACCCCGCAACCTGGGCGGTCGCCGACCAGGCCGCGCTGCGGGACCTCGTGCCCGAGAACCGCCGCCGCGTCTACGACGTGCGCGCCGTCATCACCGGGCTCGCCGACGCGGGCTCGGTGCTCGAGCTGCGGGCCGGGTTCGGCCCCGGGATGATCACCGCGCTGGCCGAGGTCGAGGGCCGCCCCCTCGGCGTCGTCGCCAACAACCCGGCCCACCTGGCCGGCGCCATCGACGCCGACGGCGCCGACAAGGCCGCCCGCTTCCTGCAGCTGTGCGACGCGTTCGACGTGCCGCTGCTGTTCCTGTGCGACACGCCGGGGATCATGGTCGGCCCCGAGGCCGAGGAGACCGGCCTCGTGCGCCACGCCAGCCGGTTGTTCGTCGTCGGCGCCAGCCTCACCGTGCCCTTCGGCACGATCATCCTGCGCAAGGGCTACGGCCTCGGTGCCCAGGCCATGGCGGGCGGCAGCTTCAAGGCGCCGCTGTTCTGCGTGGCGTGGCCCACCGGTGAGGTCGGCGGCATGGGCCTCGAGGGCGCGGTGCGCCTCGGCTACCGCAAGGAGCTGGCGGCGATCGACGATCCGACCGAGCGCGAGGCCGCCTTCCAGGGGATGGTCGATGCCGCCTACGAGCACGGCAAGGCGCTGAACTCGGCCAGCCACTTCGAGATCGACGACGTGATCGACCCGGCCGCCAGCCGCCGCTGGATCACGTCGATGCTCACGTCGGCGCCTCGCCCGCCCCGCGGTGCCGGGAAGAAGCGCCCCGTGGTGGACACGTGGTGACATCCCGCCCGGCGGCTGACTCGACCCACGGTCAAGGCCAGGGCATGCTGCGGGGATGACGGATCTCTTCTCCATCGCCGGCAAGACCGCGGTCGTCACGGGGGGCTCGCGGGGCATCGGGCTGATGATCGCCCGGGGCTACGTCGAGGCGGGCGCCAAGGTCTACATCTCGTCACGCAAGGCCGACGTGTGCGAGCGGGTGGCGGACGAGCTCAGCGAGCACGGCGAGTGCATCCCGCTGCCCGCCGACCTGTCGACCGAGGCCGAGTGCCGCCGCCTCGCGGACGAGGTGGCGGCCCGTGAGGCCCAGATCGACATCCTGGTGAACAACGCCGGCGCCACCTGGGGTGCGCCACTCGAGGACTACGACGAGGCCGCGTGGGAGCGGGTCCTGGCCCTCAACGTCAAGGGCGTCTTCCACCTGACCAAGTTCCTCGTACCGCTGCTCGAGAAGGCCGGGACGGCCGACGAACCGGCGAGGGTGATCAACATCGGCTCGATCGACGGCATCCATGTGCCGATCCTCGACACGTGGGCCTACTCGTCCTCGAAGGCGGCGGTACACCAGCTCACGCGCCACCTCGCCCGGCGCCTCGCTCCTGCGGTCACGGTCAACGCCATCGCCCCCGGCCCGTTCGAGTCGAAGATGATGGCGGCCACGCTCGACGCCTTCGGCGACCAGATCGCGGCGCAGGCGCCGCTCAAGCGCATCGGCCGGCCCGACGACATGGCCGGCGTCGCCCAGTTCCTGGCATCACGGGCCGGCGCCTACCTGACCGGGGCGATCATCCCGGTCGACGGCGGCATCGCCACCCTCGCCTGATCAGGAGCCGGGGGGCGGCGTGACCAGGAAGACCGCCGCGGCCGAGTAGGCCGGGAGCTGGTCCTCGGCGGCGCGGCGCAGGTCGTCGTCGGTGAGGGTGCCCTCGTCCGCGGCGCGGAGGATGCGCTCCTCGACGGCGGCGCGGGCCTCGAGGCGGTCCATGTCGACGCCCGCGAAGGCGATCATCTCGTGCTCGGGCACGCGGGTCGCCCGGACAACGTCGGAGTCGACGCCCACGTACAACGTGGCCCGCAGCGGCTCGCCCTCCCGGTGGGTGCGGTGCTCGCCGGCGCCCACGTCGTCGATGACCAGGTCGACGCCGGCGCGTTCGAGCTCGTCCACCAGCCCGAGACCCGTCCCGATCGCCCCGAACGAGGCCATCCGCACGAGCACCGGACCGTCGCCGGGCACCTCGGCGAGGGCCGCCTCCGTCTCGGGCACCAGCCCGGCCACCAGCCGGCCGGGCGCCGCCTCGGGCGGCTCCGCGTCCGTCGCCTCGGCGGTCGTCACCACCGTCAGCGCGACGAGCCCGGCCAGCGCCACCGCGATCGACACCTGACGGGCGCGGGCGCCCGTGCGCCCGCGTGGCCAGCGTCCAGGCCGCCCAGCCGACGAAGACGCCCCCGACCATCCCGAGGGCCCACGCCCAGTGCAGCCGGTAGGCGTACAGCGGCCCGACCGTGCGCGACGTGGCGACCACCGCCACCGCGGACGCCGCGAACCAGGTCGCGGCCAGGGCCCGGGCCGGACGCCCCCGGCGCCACCACAGGTAGCCCGCAGCCGCCAGCACTGGCACGAGCAGGATCGGGACGACCCCCAGGTAGACGGCGGCCGGCTCGTTGGCGAGCACGAGCGGGGCCTGGCCCGCGACCCACTCCGGCGGCCACGTGTACTGGTCGGCCACCACCCGCCAGCCCTCGAGGAGGGTCCGGGCCTCCTCGTCGCCCTCGCGGAACCACTCGACGATGCGGTCGACGTTTCCCTTCTCGTGGGTCACCTGCTGGACGACGGGAGGGAGCCACATGACCACGGCGATGGCCACCGACACCACGACCGGCCCCACCAGCCCGCCGGTCGTCGCCGGCCCGGCGGCGTCGGGACCAGGGGGTCGTCGGGCTCGGAGTGGTCGTCCTGACCGTCGCCGGCGGGCGCCGCCCCGTCCTCGTCGGGTCCGGCGGCGACCGCGTCGGCGGGCTCCTCGGCACCCCGCTCGCCGCGCCGCCGGCGACGGTCGGCGATCGCCGCGCCCAGCGTCCACGCGCCGGCGCCGACGAGCAGGGGGAGCGCCAGCGCCACGTACCCGACGTGGGTCTGCATCAGGAACGACGTCGCGAACGTGGCGGCGGGCAGGGCCCAGCGCTCGCCGGCGACCACCGCCCAGGTGAGGAAGACGAGAGCGCCGTAGGGGAGGACGGTGACGTAGACGTTCCACGGCGTGGCGAGGAACGTCGGCCCGACGGCGTGCATGAGCACGGCGCAGCCGAGCAGGGTCGCCAGCATCAGCCCGGTTCCGCCGCGGCGGCGGGCCACGACCCCCATGGTCGCCACCGACACCGCGTTGACGACCACCGCACCGACCGCCAGCGCGGACCCGTCGCTCCCGAACAGCCGGTACGACGGGGCGAGGACGTAGAACAGCGCCGGCCCGGGATGGAACCAGCCGTCACGGGAGAACGGCCCGAGGGAGGGCGACCGGTGGCCCAGGTCCCGCGTCAGCATCTCGGTCGTCGCCAGGTCGGCGGTCAGGACGACGTCGGTGCGCAGCATGTGGACGGCGAGGACCACGAGCGGCACCAGCGTGAGGGCGATGGCGACCGGGGCCAGGACGTCGCGGCGGGAGGCCGGCACGGTGCCCGTGCGGGTGACATCGCTTCGGTCGAGTGTGGCAGTGACGGCCCCCACGAGCGGGCGATCGTACGTCACCCGGGCGCCCGGGGCCCTGGTCACCGGCGCATGTCCCGCCTGCCGGGCGCCGGGGCGTCAGCCCGTGCGGAGGTCGGCGACCGTGCCCTCCTCGCCCGCGACGACGCGCACCGGCCGATCCAGGACGCGCGGGGCCGCCAGGGCCACGGCCACGGCGAGGGCGGCGACCGCGACGAAGGCCCACCGCAGCCCGACCAGCTGGGCGAGCGTCCCCATGATGACCGGCTCGACCATGAAGCCGAGCCGGGCGGCGAGCGACACGGTCGCCGCGGCCGCGCCCGCGGCCACGCCCGGCGTGGTGGCGGCGGCCGAGAACGCCAGCGGGAACAGCCCGGCTGCGCCGACGCCCGCCACCACCAGGCCCGCGCCGAACACGAGCGGGTGGTCGAGGAGCGCGCCGGCGAGCAGCCCGACGGCGACGAGGACCATGCCCCCCCGCAGGACCGCGGCCCCGCCGTGCCGGTCGGTGAGGCGGTCGCCGATGAGCCGCCCGGCCAGCATGCCGGCGGCGAAGGCGGCGAACCCGAGGGCCGCGGCCCCCGGGCCGGCGCCGAGGCGCTCGAGCCGCAGCGCCGACCAGTCGGACGGCCCACCCTCGATGACGGCGCCGGCGACGGTCACGGCGGCCAGGGCGGCGAGCGGGCCTGCGACCAGCCGGGCCCGGCGCGGCGCGGCGCGGGCCGCGAGCACCTCGTGGCGGGGGATGTGGTCGTCGGCGACCATCCGGGACCGGGACGTCAGCGCCGCCGCGATGACCACGAGCCCCACCCCCAGCAGGTGCCAGGTCAACGACACGTGGTGGGCCGCGAGCAGCGCGGCCACGCCGGCCGCGGCCAGCGCGCCCAGGCTCCACGCCCCGTGCAGGCGGTGCATCAGCGACCGACCCGCCAGTCGCTCGTACGCCGCGCCGTTGGCGTTCATGGCGATGTCCATCGCCGCGTCGGCGGCGCCGATGGCGGCGAGCGCCAGGAACAGGGCGAGGGGGTGGGGTGCGGCCCCGACCGTCCACAGCGAGGCCGCCACCGCGACCGCGGCGCCGATGGCCACGGGCCGGCTGCCCACCCGCCCGACGGCCCGACCCGCGACGGGGCTGGCGGCCAGGGCCCCGAAGGCCATGCCCGTGAGCACGAGGCCGAGGCCGGCGTCGGACAACCCCAGCGCGGCCTGCCGTTCGGGCAGACGGGGCAGGAAGCTCGGCCCGCCGAGGCCGTTGGCGACGAAGACGGCCGCGATGGCCCACGGGCGCGCGCTCACGGGCGGTCGGGGCCGGGCGGGGTCACCCGGTCAAGTGTGCCCGGGGCGTCCCCCGGCCCCGCGGTCCGGGCGCGCTACCGGGGGACCTTCGACCACGGCACGTCCTTGTCGACCCGGGGCTCGCCCGGCAGCCCGAGGACCCGCTCGCCGAGGATGTTCCGCTGGATCTCGGACGTGCCGCCCTCGATCGAGTTCGCCCGCGAGCGCAGGAACATCTTGCGGGCGCTCCCCGGCGGGCCGATCAGGCCCAGGCTCTCGGCCCGCCGCATCTCGTAGTCGTAGCCGGCGAGCGCGTCGGCCCCCAGCAGGTCGACGCACAGCTCGTAGATGGCCATGTTGACCTCGGCGAAGCGCAGCTTGGCGATCGACCCCTCGGGCCCGGGGTTGCCGGCGCGGCGGTTCTGGCCCGCCCGGATGTTGGTGAGGCGCAGCGTCTCGGCCTCGATCCACAGGCGGACGAGGCGGTCGCGGGCGGCGGCGGACTTGTCGCCGGCCTCCTCGTTCCAGATGCGGACGGCCTCGCCGATGGCGCCCGAGCCCCGCGGCGGGACGCCGCCCCCGCCCCCGCCGATGCTGGTGCGCTCGTTCATGAGCGTGGTCATCGACACCCGCCAGCCCTCGCCGACGTCGCCGATCCGGTCGGCGTCGGGCACGCGGACCTCGGTCATGTAGACCTCGTTGAACTCGGCCTCGCCGGTGATCTGGCGCAGCGGCCGGACCTCCACGCCCGGGGCGTGCATGTCGAGGGCGAAGTAGGTGAGGCCCTTGTGCTTGGGCGCCTCGGGGTCGGTGCGGGCCACGAGCATGCCGCGATCCGCGATGTGGGCGAGGGTGTTCCACACCTTCTGCCCGGAGATGACCCACTCGTCGCCGTCCCGTACGGCCCTGGTGGCCAGACCGGCGAGGTCGGAGCCGGCGCCGGGCTCGCTGAAGAGCTGGCACCAGGCGTCCTCGCCCGTGAAGGTGCGGCGCAGCAGGCGCTGCCTGATGGCCTCGTCGCCGTTGGTGACGATCGTCGGCCCGGCCATGGCGAGGCCGAAGAAGTGGCGGGCGCCCGGGTAGGTGGCGCCCGCCGCGTAGATGCGCCGGTCGATCTCCCTCTGAGCCACCGGGGGGAGGCCGAGGCCGCCGTAGCCCTCGGGGAAGTGGACCCAGGCGAGCCCCAGGTCGTACTGGCGGCCGCGGAACTCGGTCTGGTCGACGGCGGTCGGATCGACGTCGGCCAGCAGCTTGTCGACCCGCTCGGAGACGAGGGCGGCAGTGGCGTCACTCATGGTCGAAACATAGGTCGCCGGTCAACGAATTGACCAACGGTCAGGCGGGCTGCCGGTGCGCGGGCTCAGTCCACGAGGGCGGTGTGCGGGCGGGTCCGCAGCGAGATGTCGTTGCAGGCGGCGCACACGTCTGGCGGGATGACGCCCAACCGCATGAGGTGGCCGAACACCCAGCAGCCGGCGCAGAAGCCCACGACCGACTCGAGCAGGGCGAACACCAGCAGAACGCCCACGAGGAGCGTTGCCGCCCCCGTCCAGCCCAGGGCCAGGCCGAGGATCGAGGCGATGGTGGTCAGCGTCAGGCCGACGGCCTGGGCGAACCGCTTGGGTGGCCCCGGGACGAGCTTGGCCGGCCCGAGCCGGGGGGCCACGACCTGGGTGGCGAGGCGGCCGAGCAGGCTGAACCGCGGGCCGGCGAGCACCCGGGCGAGGAAGCCGAGGGCGATCACAGGGAGGAGCCACAACCACCCGGTGGCCAGCGTGACGGCGGCCGCGGCGGCCACCCCGGCCGCCACGACCCGGGCGGCCTTCTCGTTGACCGGGTTCGGGAAGCTGAAGGCGGCGGGCTTCACCGGCTCAGCATAATCCCGATCCACTCGGTCACCTATCTCGTCACCCGATCACGGCGGCGCGGTCGCTCGTCCGGGCGGGACGCGTTCCGCGGCCATCGACTCCAGGGTGAAGGACGCGGCGGCGGCCATCGTGGCGGCGGTGATGGTGTGCCACACCGCCGGCAGGCGGTCGCCCACGCTGGCCTCCGCCCGACCCGCGCCGTCGAGGACCTGCATGACGTCGGCGGCGGTGATGTCGGCCGCGGGCCGAGCCAGCCAGTAGCCGCCGTTCCAGCCCCGCTTCGACTGCACGAGCCCCGCTCGCCGGAGGTCGGCGAGGATGTTCTCGAGGAACCCCACCGACACCTCGTGGCGGCTGGCGAGCACCTCGCCCTTCACCGGGGCGCCGGCGGCAGCGAGGTCGACGAGCGCGTCGAGCCCGTAGATCACGCGGGCCGTCACCCGCATGGGCCGCGTCCCGTGCGAGCGCGGGCCAGGGGGGCGGAGGGCATCCCCGGAGCATATAGCGACTATTTCGGTAATGTTGACCGGAGTAGTCTCCTTTGTCTACGTTCACGCCGCCGACCGGGGACCACGCCGGTCACGAGATGCCTGTGGGCGAAAAGGACAGACCGTGATGAAGAACCGTTTGCGCAAGGCGTTCGCGTTGGGTGCGGCCGCCAGCCTGCTGGTCGTCGCCGCCTGCGGCGGGGACGACGACGAGGCGGCCGCCGACAGCGGTGGCGGCGACTCGACGATCTCGATCGTCGGGTTCGCCGTGCCCGAGGCCGCCAACCAGGCCATCGCCGACGAGTGGACCCAGACCTCCGAGGGCGAGGGCGTCGAGTTCAAGACCTCCTACGGCGCCTCGGGCGACCAGAGCCGGGCCGTCGAGTCCGGCCTCGAGGCCGACTACGTCCACTTCTCGGTGGCCAGCGACGTGACCCGGCTCGTCGACGCCGGCCTCGTGGCCGACACCTGGGACGACGGCCCCACGAAGGGCATCGTGTCCTCGTCGGTCGTGGTGTTCGCCGTGCGCGAGGGCAACCCCGAGGGCATCGAGACCTGGGACGACCTGATCCAGCCCGGCATCGAGATCGTGACGCCCAACCCGGCGTCGTCGGGTGCCGCCCGCTGGAACGCGCTCGCCGCCTGGGGCCAGGTCATCGAGAGCGGCGGCACCGAGGCCGAGGCCGAGGCGTACCTGACCAGCTTCTTCAACAACGTCGTCGCCCTGCCGAACAGCGGGCGCGACGCCACCACGGCCTTCCTCGGCGGGACCGGTGACGTGCTGATGGCGTACGAGAACGAGGCGATCCTCGCCCACCAGAACGGCGAGGAGTTCGAGTACCTCATCCCCGAGACCACCATGCTCATCGAGAACCCCGGGGCCGTGCTCATCGACGCCGACCCGAAGGCCGAGGAGTGGCTCGACTTCGTGCTCGGCGAGGAGGGCCAGCGCCAGTTCGCCCTCAAGGGCTTCCGCCCGGTCGTCGACGGCGTGGAGTTCGACGAGGTCGAGGGGGCGAACGACCCGTCCGACCCGTTCCCGGAGGTCACCAACCTGCTGACGGTGGAGGACGACTTCGGGAGCTGGAGCGAGCTGTCCGACAAGTTCTTCGACGAGGAGACGGGCCTGGTGACCGAGATCATCGCCGCCTCCGGGAAGGCCGAGTGACCTCGACCGCCACCGCGGTCTCGGAGGGCCGGCCGGCGCGTGCGCGCCGGCCGGCCCGGCCCGCCCGCCCGGGCGGGCTCACCCGCGTCTCGGGTGTCGGCCTCGGCGTGGCGATGATCTGGTTCAGCCTGCTGGTCCTCATCCCCCTGGCCGCGGTCGTGGTCACCGCCACCGAGGGCGGGTGGTCCGCCTTCTGGGACGCGGTCACCAACGAGCAGACGGCGGCCGCCATCCGCCTCACCGTCGGCATGGCCGCGCTCGTCACCGCGATCAACGTGGTCATGGGCACGCTGATCGCCTGGGTCCTGGTGCGGGACCAGTTCGTGGGCAAGCGGTTCCTCGAGGTGCTCATCGACATCCCGTTCGCCCTGCCGACCATCGTCGCCGGGCTGGTCCTGCTGTCGCTCTACGGGCGCGACAGCCCGCTCGGGATCGACATCGCCAACACGCGGCCCGCCGTGATGCTGGCGTTCCTGTTCGTGACCCTGCCGTTCGTGGTGCGCACCGTCCAGCCGGTGCTGGCCGAGCTCGACCGCGAGGCCGAGGAGGCGGCGGCGTCGCTCGGCGCCAGCCGGTTCACGATCTTCCGCCGCGTCGTGCTGCCCAGCCTCACCCCCGCCATCGCCGCGGGGGCGGCGCTGTCGTTCGCCCGCGCCGTGAGCGAGTACGGGTCGCTGGTGCTGCTGTCCGGCAACCTGCCCTTCCGCACCGAGGTCACGTCGGTGCGCATCCTCGGCAGCATCGAGAACGACAACCTCGCCGGCGCGGCCGCGGTGGCGACCGTCCTGCTGGCCATCTCGCTGGCCGTGATCGTGGCGCTCGACGTCGTGCAGCGGAGGATCGCCCGCCGTGGCTGAGCGCTCGACCCGCGGTCGTGGGGTCCCCGGGCGGCGGCCGCCGCGCCGCGTCGGCCGCTACGTCATGCGGGCGATCGTCGTCGCCTACCTCTTCCTGCTGGTGGCCTGGCCGGTGTCGCTGGTGGCCAAGAACGCCTTCGCCGACGGGCTGACCGACATCCGGGGCATCCTCGACGACCCCGACGTGGTGCACGCCCTGCGGCTCACGGTGCTCGTGGCGCTCGTGGCGGTGGTCATCAACACCGTGTTCGGCGTGGGCATGTCGATCCTGCTCGTGCGCTACCGGTTCCCGGGCCGGCGGGCCCTCAACGCCCTGGTCGACCTGCCGCTGTCCGTGTCGCCCATCGTGGTCGGCCTCTCGCTCGTGCTCGTCTACGGCGGCCGCGACGGGTGGTTCGGCCCCGGGCTCGAGGACGCCGGCTTCCAGGTCATCTACGCCACGCCCGGCATCGTCCTGGCCACCGTGTTCGTGGCGCTGCCGCTCGTCGTCCGCGAGGTCGTCCCCGTGCTCGAAGAGGTCGGCATCGAGCAGGAGCAGGCCGCGTGGAGCCTCGGCGCCAACGCCCTGCAGACCTTCCGGCGCATCACGCTGCCGTCCATCCGCTGGGCCGTCGTCTACGGCGTCGTGCTCAGCCTGGCCCGGTCGCTCGGCGAGTTCGGGGCGGTGAAGGTCGTGTCGGGGAACGTCCTCGGCGAGACCCGCACCGCCACGCTCGTCGTCGAGGAGAAGTACCTCAACTTCGACAAGGGCGGCGCCTACGCCACCGCCTTCCTGCTCGCCCTCGTGTCGGTGGCCTGCATCGTGGTGGTCTCGTTCGTGCGCCCGAAGGAGGACGTGTCGTGAGGGTGCGCCCATGAGCATCGAGGTCGTCGCACGTCGGCAAGCGGTTCGGCGAGTTCGTCGCCCTCGACGACGTGACCGTCAGCATCCCCACCGGCCAGCTCACCGCGCTGCTGGGCCCGAGCGGGGGCGGCAAGTCCACGCTGCTGCGCATCATCGCCGGGCTCGACCAGGCCGACGAGGGCGCGGTCGAGATCGAGGGGGTCGACGCCACGTACCTGCCCCCGCAGAAGCGCAACGTCGGCTTCGTGTTCCAGCACTACGCGGCGTTCAAGCACATGACCGTGCGCCGCAACGTGTCGTTCGGGCTGGAGATCCGGCAAGCGGCCGAAGGACGAGGTCCGCAGCCGGGTCGACGAGCTGCTCGAGCTCGTGCACCTCGAGCAGTTCGCCGAGCGGCTGCCGTCGCAGCTCTCGGGCGGCCAGCGCCAGCGCATGGCGCTGGCGCGGGCGCTGGCGGTCGAGCCGACCGTGCTGCTGCTCGACGAGCCGTTCGGCGCGCTCGACGCCAAGGTGCGCAAGGAGCTGCGCGACTGGCTGCGCCGCCTGCACGACGAGGTGCACGTCACCACGGTGTTCGTGACCCACGACCAGGAGGAGGCGCTCGAGGTCGCCGACGAGATCGTGGTGATCAACGAGGGGCGCATCGAGCAGATCGGCTCGCCCGACGAGCTGTACGACGCGCCGGCCAACGAGTTCGTCATGCGGTTCCTCGGGCCGGTGACCCAGCTCGGGCCCGACCTGGTGCGGCCGCACGACGTCGAGCTCCTGGCCGGTGATGCCGGGCGACGGGGTCGCGGGGACGGTCAGCCGGGTCGTGCGGGTGGGCTTCGAGGTGCGGGTCGAGGTGGCCACCGCCGACCAGGTCGTGCTCGTGACCATGACCCGCACCCAGTTCCAGGCGCTGGGGCTGGAGGTGGGCTCGCCGGGGTGGTTGCGCCCGGTGCGTGGCGCCCCGACCGTGGTGGCGGTCGGCGGCCCGGTGGACGGCGACGAGGAGCTGGTGGCGCCCTGATCGCCAAAAGCTGACGAAATAGGTCGGATTTAGGTTGCGCCCGGGTCATCGTCCCGCTAGAAAGATGACCAAAGAGATCAGGTTTATCCGTTCTGACGCTCGCCCGCAAAGGTCCACCCGTGCCGCTCTCCGTCCACTGGTTCCTGCCCACCGCCGGCGACAGCCGTGACGTCGTCGGCTTCGGCCCGACGGCGAGCCGACGCCCGGCGAGCCTGGACTACCTGGCCCAGGTGGCGCGGGCGGCCGAGCACGTCGGCTTCGACGCCGTGCTCACGCCGACCGGCACCTGGTGCGAGGACGCCTGGGTGACGACCGCGGCGCTGCTCTCCGAGACCACCCGCCTGCGGTTCCTCGTCGCCTTCCGGCCGGGGTCGGTGTCGCCGACCCTGGCGGCCCAGCAGGCCGTCACCTTCCAGCGGCTGTCGGGCGGCCGGCTGCTGCTGAACGTCGTGACCGGGGGCAGCAGCGAGGAGCAGCGCCGCTTCGGCGACTTCCTCGACAAGGACGCCCGCTACGCCCGCACCGCCGAGTTCCTGCAGATCGTGCGGGGCGCCTGGAGCGGCACGCCCGTCGACCACGCGGGGGACCACTACCAGGTCGAGGGCGCCACCGTGTCGGCGCCGCCCGACCCGCAGCCCCCCATCTTCTTCGGAGGCTCGTCCGACGCCGGCAAGCGGGTGGCGGCCCACCACGCCGACACGTGGCTGATGTGGGGCGAGCCCCCTGCCGTGGCCGCCGAGCAGGTGCGCGAGGTGCGGGCGCTGGCTGCCGCGGCCGGGCGCGAGATCTCCTTCGGCATCCGGCTGCACGTCGTCACCCGCGACCGGGCCGAGGACGCCTGGGCCGTCACCGACCGCCTGCTCGACGCCATGCCCCCCGAGGTCGTGGCCGCGGCGCAGGAGCACCTCGCCTACGCCGAGTCGGTCGGGCAGCGGCGCATGGCGGCACTGCACGGCGGGCGGCGAGACGACCTCGTCGTGGCGCCCAACCTCTGGGCCGGCTTCGGACTCGTGCGCAGCGGGGCGGGAACCGCGCTGGTGGGCAGCCACGACGAGGTCGCGGCCCGCATCGCGGAGTACCACGAGGCCGGCTTCGACCACGTCATCCTGTCGGGACAACCCCACCTCGAGGAGGCGTACTGGTTCGGCGAGGGCGTCATCCCGCGGCTCCGCCAGGCCGGCCTGCTCGCCGATCCCGCCTCCGCAGCCGCCCGCATCGACCGCCGCGGTGCGCGACCACGCCCGCGACCCCGGCCCCCGCGCGCACCCTCGCGCCGGCCGGCGCGGGCTCGAGCGCCCGAGAGCCCGAGAGGATCCTGATGACCACGCTCGCCCCCGCGGCGCCCCGTCTCGACGTCCGCCCCCTCACCGGCACGATCGGCGCCGAGATCCGCGGCGTCGACCTGCGTGAACCGCTCGACGACGCCACCGCGGCCGAGATCCGCGGCCTGTGGATGCGGCACAAGGTCGTGTTCTTCCGCGACCAGCACCTCGAGCCCGTCCACCAGGTGGCCTTCGCTCGGCGGTTCGGCGCGCTGACCCGGGCCCACCCCGTCGTGCCCGGCCCCCTGCCCGACCACCCCGAGGTCCTCGTCCTCGACAGCGAGCAGGCCCGTCGCGAGTCCGCCTACGGCCCGACTCGGGAGCGCACGCGCGAGGCGGGCTGGCACACCGACGTGACCTTCGTGCCCACCCCGCCCGCCGGTTCGGTCCTGTCCGCCCGGGTGGTGCCGGCGGCGGGAGGCGACACCCTGTGGTCCGACGGCGAGGCGGCGTACGCCGCGCTCGACGAGCCGATCCGTCGCCTGGTCGACGGGCTGCGGGCGGTGCACGACGGGCGGCGAACGTTCGGCGGCTTCCTCGACGCCGGGTTCCCGGTCGAGTGGGACGGCGAGCGGCTCGAGGCCTTGGCACCGACCGAGCACCCGGTGGTGCGCACCCATCCCGAGACCGGGCGACGCTCGCTGTTCGTGAACCCGCAGTTCACGTCCCGACTCGTCGGGCTGTCGACGCGGCACGGCGAGGCGCTGCTCGACCAGCTCTACCGGCTCATGACCGTGCCCGAGCACACCGTGCGCCACCGCTGGCGGCCGGGAGACGTCGCCTTCTGGGACAACCGGGCCACGATGCACTACGCCACGCTCGACTACGGCGATGCGCCCCGGGTGATGCACCGGGTGACCCTGCAGGGAGACCGGCCGCGATGACCGCGATCGTGCCTCCCGTCCCGATCTCGCGGCCGGCCGGCGGGCGCCACCCCCTCGGGCGCCAGCCGGCCGCCGCGACCCCCGTCCCGGCCGTCACGACGCCCGCCCCGGAAGCCGAGCCGCTGCCCGACCACGTGCTGGCCGACATCGCGGCCGGCATCGCCACCGCCGTCCCCCTCTGGGAAGGGGTGGTTCGCCACGACGCCGACGGCCGGAAGCCGGTGCGCCTCATCGCCACCGACCGCTACGAGGTGTGGGTGATCGGGTGGACCACCGGGCAGAACGTGCGCATGCACGACCACGGCGACTCGGCGGGCGCCGTCGTCGTCACCGCCGGCCGGCTGACCGAGGTGCTGCCCGACGGCCACGGCGGGAGGGTCGAGCGCACCCTGGCCACCGGCCGGCTGCGCCACCTCGCCGTGGGGATGGTGCACGATGTCGTGAACCGGGACCTCGAACCGGCCACCAGCATCCACGTGTACTCGCCGCCCGCTGACCCACATGGCCTACTACGACGACGCCTGCGCGCCCGTCGAGGCAGAGGCCGTGCCGGCCGAGCGGCCCGTGCTCGGCCCGGCGACCGCGGCCCGGGCGCTGCACCCTGCACGGGGGTGGCGGGAGTGACCGGCGCGACGCCCGAGGCCACCGCCGACCGGCGCAACGGGCAGCGCCGTCCACGCCGGCCCCGACGGGCCCCACCGGGCTCGACCGCCTGCTCGCGCGGGCCCGGGGCGCGATCGCGCCGCGTCCCGGGCCCGCCGATCTCCCCGCCGTGTGGGCCGAGGGCGGCCTCGTCGTCGACATCCGCCCCGACGATCTCCGCGACCGAGACGGCGCCCTGCCGGGGGCGCTCGTGGTCGGCCGCAACGTGCTGGAGTGGCGCCTCGACCCCGACGGCGAGTGGCGCCTGCCCGAGGTCACCGGCCCCGACCAGACCGTGGTCCTCGTGTGCGACGAGGGCTACGCCTCCAGCCTCGCCGCCGCCACGCTGCGCGAGGTGGGCATGCGCCGGGCCACCGATCTCGACGGCGGCTACCAGGCCTGGCGGCGCGCCCGCGACGACGATCCCGCCGGCTGACCGCGCCGGCGATCACGCGACCGCCCGGATCCGCGGGCGGGACGGTCAGCCGGGCAGGGAGGCGGCCGTGACCGTCCAGAGGTGGCCGTCGGGATCGGCGAACGTCGCGGTGTACCCCCATGGCTTCGGGGCGGGCTCGGCGGTGACGGCGGCGCCCGCCGCCCGGGCGCGCTCGACGATCTCGACGACCTCGTCCTCGCGCGTCGACCATGACGCCGAGCAGGCACTCGCTCGTCCCCGGCTCGGCCACGGCCCCGCCGGCGACCCAGCCGAAGCCGCCGGTCGGGATCAGCATCAGGCGGGTCGTGGCGTTGACGACGAGCACGAGCGGCTCGGGCACGCCGTCGTCGGCGAGCTCGCCGACCGCCTCGAAGCCGAGGCCGTCCCGGTAGAAGGCGTGGGCCCGGACCCGGTCGGCGGTGGGCAGGCTGATCAGGAAGGGGGTGATGGTCGTCACGGGACGGGAGACCGGGCGCGGCCCGCCGACTCATCGGTCCGGCGCCGGCCGGCGGCGAGATCAGCCCGACCGCCACCTGCGCCACCTCGGCGGCCAGCGTCCGCTTGCGCGCCGCCGGCAGGAACGAGGCCTCGATGCCGTTCACCACGAGGGCGGCCAGCTCGGGGACGCCGAAGCCGAACGTACGGGACAGCCGGCGGTACTCCTCGGACAGGTCGGTGCCGAACATGTGCGGGTCGTCGGTGTTGACCGTGACGACCACGCCCGCCTCGACGAGGGCCGCGACCGGGTGGTCCTCCAGCCGGTCGAACACGCGGGTGCACACGTTCGACGACGGGCACACCTCGAGCGGGACGCGCCGTTCTGCGAGCTCGGCGACCAGGGCCGGATCCTCGACGGCGCGCACGCCGTGACCGATCCGCTCGGCCCGCAGGTCGTGCAGGGCGGCCCGGACGCTGTGCGGGCCGTCGCCCTCGCCCGGCGTGCGGGACCGAGTGCAGCCCGGCGGCGACGGCCTGCTCGAACGCCCAGGCGTAGTCGGGCCGCGCCACGCCCTCCTCGGCGCCCGCCAGCCCGAAGCCGACGAGGCCGTCGGGCGGCTGCTCGAGCGCGAGGCGCAGCGTGCGCTCGGCGGCGGGCTGCCCGTGCTCGCCCGGGATGTCGTAGATCCACGCCAGCTCGACGCCGAGGGCCGCGGCCAGGCGGCGGCCGTCGTCGAGCCCCTCGACGAGCCCCTCTGGCGGCCAACCCCCGCATCTCGTGCATCACCGGGGTGACGGTGACCTCGGCGTAGCGCACCTGGTGCGAGGCGAGGTCCTCGGCGGCGCGGACGAGCAGCGTGGTGACGTCGGCCGGGGTGCGCACGAGGTCGTTGACCGCCGAGTACACGGCGATGAAGTGCGGGAAGTCGCGGAACTCGAAGAACGACTTCAGGTCCTCGGCGTCGTGGGGGACGTCGACCTCGGGGTGGCGCTCGGCCAGCTCGGTCAGGGTGGCGGCCGACGCCGAGCCGACGAGGTGGAGGTGGAGCTCGACCTTGGGCGAGGTGGCGATGAAGGCCTCGACGGCCGGGTCGGGCGATCCTGGGAGAGTGTCCACGCGCCGACCGTAACGACGGTCCCGCGGGCCGCTCCCGCCATTTCCGCGGCGGGGGAGGGCGTCAGACCGGGCGCGGCACGCCCGGCGCGACCGTGCGGGCCAGGATGCCGAGCGTGGCGCGCAGTGCGCCCTCGGACAGGATCGGGAAGATGTTGGCCTCACGCCACACGGGGTCGATGTCCGACCAGTCGTAGTACGAGGTCACCAGCGTGCCGTGCTCGTGCGGCTCGAGCGTGTAGCCGTACACGTGGCCGATCTGCGGTTTGATCGCGCCAGTGGGCGTCCAGGCGATCTCGCGGTCCTGCTCGAACGCCGTGATGAGCACGGTGACGTCGTAGAGGCCGAGGTCGAAGTCGTTGAGGGACTCACGGTCCATGTGCACGACGAAGGTGTCTCCGGCCGCGGTGACGGGCTCGCCCGTCGCCGACTGGAGCATCCCCGAGCTGTCGATGTCGACGTGGCCCTGCGGGTCGCTCAGGATGCGGAAGATGTCGGCGGCCTCGGCCGGGATGAGGCGGGGGACCTCGATGCGCTCGGTGCGTCATGCCGGCATCCTGCCACCGCGCTGACAGCGTGCCGTCAGAGCGGCGCGCCGGAGCCCGCGGGCGAGCCGGCGGCCCGCCAGGCCCGCCAGCCGCCGTGGGCGGTGAGGTCGGGGCGGCCGGCCGGCGTCAGCGGCGGCGGCGACGAACCCCGGGAGCACCGCGCCGTCGGACATCTCGACCCGCCCGACCGCCAGGCCGGGCACCCCGGCGGCGACGAAGCGGGCCCAGCCCGCGGGCGGCAGCGCCCACACGTCCACCTCGATCGCCGCGCCCGGGCCGTCGGTGCGGACGAGGCCCGGGCGGGGCGGGTCCTCGGCCACGAGGTGCAGGGCGTAGCGGGGGGCGGTCCGGGTGGTGCCGCACCAGCGGCCGCCGGCCTCCACGACCTGGTGCTCGAGCGCCTCGCCGCGCAGGTGGGCGCCGGCGACGACGAGGGGCACCGATCCCGAGGGCACGTCGGTGGGGGACCGCGCCGGTGGATCGGCGGCCGCCGGCGCGGTGGCCAGGTCCTGGGCCAGCGCGGCCACGCGGTCGTCGGCCCAGGCCGGCCCCACGAGCTGCACGCCCCACGGGTGCCCGTCGGCGCGGGCCGCCACCGGCGCCACCGCCGCGCACAGGTCGAGCAGGTTGGCGAACGTCGTGTACGTGCCGAGACGGGCGTTGGCGCCGATCGGGTCGGCGGCGACGGCGGCGTGCGTCACGGTCGTGGGGACGACGGGCAGCAGCAGCGCGTCGACGGCCTCCCAGGTCGGCGCCGTCGCCGCCGCCAGGGACCGCAGGCGGTCGAGGTCGGCGAACGCCCGCCAGGCGGGGACCCCGGCCGCGCCCCCGATGATCGCGCGCCACCACCGGGTCGAGCCCGTCCGGCGCCGATCCCACGAACTCGCCGACCGCCGCGTACCGCTCGGCGACGAACGCGCCGCCGTAGAGCAGCGCGCCCGCCGCCAGGAACGGCGTCAGGTCGATCTCGACGAGTCGCCAGCCGCGGGCGCCGGCCAGCGCGAGCGCGGCGGCGTGGGCCTCGGCCGCCACGGGGTCGCCGCCGAAGTCGAGGCGCTCGGCCGCCGGGATCCCGATCAGCGGCGCGGGGTCCACGCCCGCGGGGCCGACAGGCGTCGCCGCCGGGCGGGACCACGGGTCGAGCGGATCCGGACCGGCGGCCGCCGCCGCCACGCTGGCGGCCTCGGCGGGCGACGCCGCGAACACGCCGACGCAGTCGAGCGAGCGGCACGCCGGCACCACGCCCGCCGTGCTCAGGCGCCCACGCGTCGGCTTGAGCGCGGCGATGCCGTTGAGCGCGGCCGGCACCCGCCCCGACCCGGCGGTGTCGGTGCCGAGGGCGAACGGCACGTCGCCCTGGGCGACCACCACCCCCGACCCCGAGCTGGATCCGCCCGACACCCAGCCGGGGTGGCCGACGGCGTGGCACGCACCGTAGGGCGAGCGTGTGCCCACGAGCCCGGTGGCGAACTGGTCGAGGTTGGTCGTGCCCACCGGCAGGGCTCCGGCGGCCACCAGGCGGCCCGACGACCGTGGCGTGCGCGGCCGCGGGCCCCGCGGCGTAGCTCGGGCATCCCGCGGTGGTCGGCAGGCCGGCGACGTCGATGTTGCCCTTGACCGCGAACGGGACGCCCCACAGCGGCCGGTCGGTCGGGGCCCTCGTCGGCCAGGCGCCGGGCCGCGGCCCGCAGCGCGTCCGCCGGCACGTGGTCGATCCAGGCCGCGGCCTGCCCGCCGCCCCGCCGGTCGAGCACGGCCTCGACGACGTCCACGGGCGTCCACGCCCCGGCGGCCAGGCCGGCCCGCAGCGCGTCCAGCGAACGCGAGCGCGGCATCGACGTCGGCCGTCATGCCGGCTCGACCCCCACGAGCGGCTGGCCCGCGGCCACGAGCTGCCCCGGTCGGCAGCCCACCCACGTGACACGGCCCGCCCGGTCGGCCGGCACGGACACCTCCATCTTCATCGCCTCGAGCACGGCGACCCGGTCGCCCGCCTCGACGTCGTCGCCCTCGGCGACGGACACCTCGCCGACCTTGGCCGCGAACGGGGCGACGACGAGCGCGGCGCCGGGCGGGGCGTCCGCCGCAGGGTCGCCGGGGCCGGTGGCCCCGCCGCCGCCGTCGTCGGCGGCCTCGGCCAGCTCGGACGCCCGGCGCAGCTCGCCGCTGGCCTCCCAGCGGGTCCGCTCGGCCGCGAACGCGGCCCGCTGGTGGGCCCGGAACGCGGCGATGTCGTCGTCGTTGGCGGCCAGCCACGTCCGGTACCCGGCCACGTCGAAGACCGTCTCCTCGACGCGGACCTCGCCGCGCCCGGCCACCATGTCGGCGCGCAGGTCGAGGAGCTCCTCGGCGCTCACGGGGTGGAAGCGGATCTGGTCGAAGAACCGGAGCAGCCACGGGCGCTCGGGCGTGGTCTGGCGGAACGGCCGGTGGCGGCTCCACACGGGCACGGTCCGCCCCACGAACTGGTAGCCGCCGGGTCCCTCCATGCCGTAGATGCACAGGTAGGCGCCGCCGATGCCGACCGCGTTCTCGGGCGTCCAGGTGCGGGCCGGGTTGTACTTCGTGGTCACGAGGCGGTGGCGGGGGTCGAGCGGGGTCGCCACCGGCGCCCCCAGGTAGACGTCGCCGAGGCCGAGGACGAGGTAGCGACGCGTCGAAAACGGTGCGGTGCACCGCAGCGATGTCGTCGAGGCCGTTGACCCGGCGGATGAACTCGAGGTTGCTCGGGCACCACGGGGCGTCGTCGCGGACGACCCGCATGTAGACGTCGATGGCCTCGCGGGTCGCGGGATCGTCCCAGCTCAGCGGCATGTGGACGATGCGGCTCGGGATGCGCACCCCGCCGACGTCGGGCAGGTCGGCGTCGAGCTCGCGCACGAGCTCCAGGGCCCGCTCGACCGTGAGCCGCTCGCCGTCCACGTGGACCTGCAGCGAGCGGATGCCCGGGGTGAGGTCGACGACCCCGGGGAACTCTGCCGCCACCAGCCGCTCCATCAGCAGATGGACCCGCACCCGCAGGTCGAGGTCGAGCACCTGGTCGCCGTACTCGACCAGCAGGTTGCGGTCGCCCGAGCGGCGATACGTGGCGCCCGGCCGGTCGTCGTCCCCGCCCACGCGGTGGAGGACCGCCGGCTCTGATCGCCCCCGCGGGCGTGCCCCGTCGCTTCGCCGCGTCGTCCGCCGTGTGCAGGTGGAAGCGGACCGTGTCGCCGGCCCGGAGCTGGCCGAGCTTCCAGCGTTCGCCGGCCGCGACCGTCAGCGGGCAGACGAAGCCGCCGAGGCTGGGACCGTCGGGGCCGAGGATCACGGGCATGTCGCCGGTCAGGTCGACGGCGCCGACCGCGTAGGGCGTGTCGTGGATGTTCGACGGGTGCAGGCCCGCCTCGCCGCCGTCGCTGCGGGCCCAGTCGGGCTTCGGCCCGACCAGGCGCACCCCCGTCCGCGCCGAGTTGTAGTGGACCGTCCAGGTGGCGGCCGCGAACGCCGCGGCCCCGGCCGGGGTCAGGAACTCGGGGTCGGCGTGGGGTCCGTCGAACACCTCGACGTCCCAGTGGTCCGCCAGCGCCGGTCGCTCCTCCGGCGGCACGGCCGCCGGGGCCGGCCCTCCTGCGTCGAGCGCACCGAGGCGCAGGACGTCGCCCGGCCGCAGGGCCCGGCCCGCGTGGCCGCCGAAGCCGCCGAGCGTGAACGTCGCCCGGCTGCCCAGGTGCTCGGGCACGTCCACCCCGCCGGCCAGCAGCACGTAGCCGCGCGCCCCGGGACCGGTCACGGGCCCGCAGGCGAGCGTCTGCCCCGGCTCCACGGCGACCGGCGCCCAGCGCTCGACCGGGACGCCGTCGAGGGTCGCGCCCATGTCGGCGCCGGCCAGGCAGGCGACCGCCGGCCGGTCGAACCGGAGCGTCGGCCCGTGCACCTCGCACTCGAGGCCCGCGGCCCCCTCGGGGTTGCCGACGGCTCGGTTGCCGAGGCGGAACGACCGGTCGTCCATCGGCCCGCTCGGGGGCACGCCCACGGCCCAGTAGCCGACGCGGCCCGGCCAGTCCTGGACGGTGACGTGGCCGGCCGGGGCCAGCACTTCGACGGTCGGCGGCCGGAACGGCATGTCCTCGAACGTGCGGGTGCCGTGCGCCACGGCCGTGAACCGCGGGTCGTCGAGCACGGCCCGCACCCAGTCGCGGTTGGTCTCGACGCCGGCCACCTCGGTGGCCGCCAGGGCGTCGCCGAGCCCCGCGACCGCGGCGGCGCGATCGTCGCCCCCCACCAGGAGCTTGGCCAGCAGCGGGTCGTACAGCGGCGTGACCTCGGTGCCCGTGTCGACCCACGTGTCGACCCGCACCGCGGGCGGGAACCGCACCGCGGTCGAGCAGGCCCGCGCTGGGCTGGAAGCCGCGGGCGGGGTCCTCGGCGTAGAGGCGGGCCTCGACGGCGTGGCCTGCAGGCTCGGCGTCGGGCGGCACGCCGGCCCCGGCGGCGACGTCGAGCATCAGGCCGACGAGGTCGAGGCCGGTCACGAGCTCGGTCACGCCGTGCTCGACCTGGAGGCGGGTGTTGACCTCGAGGAAGTGGAACTCGCCCCGCGCCGGGTCGACCAGGAACTCGACCGTGCCCACCGAGCGGTACTCCACCGAGCGGGCCAGGGCTCGTGCCGCGTCGTGCAGCCCGGCGCGCACCTCGGGGGAGAGGTCGGGCGCCGGCGCCTCCTCGACGACCTTCTGGTGGCGGCGCTGCACCGAGCAGTCGCGATCGCCGAGCACCGCCACGGCGCCGCGCCCGTCGCCGACGACCTGCACCTCGACGTGGCGGGCCACGGGCAGGAACCGCTCGATGAACAGGGCGCCGGACCCGAAGCTCGCCGTGCCGGCGCGGGTCACGCGCGCCCAGGCGTCGGCCAGGTCGCCGGGCCCGTCGCAGCGGGCCATGCCGATGCCGCCGCCGCCCGCCGTCGCCTTCAGCAGGACGGGGTAGCCGATCGCCTCGGCCTCGGCGGCGGCCGCCTCGAGGTGGGGGAGGACGCCGGTGCCGGGCAGCAGCGGCACGCCGGCGGCTCGGGCCAGCGTGCGGGCGCGGTCCTTGTCGCCGAAGGCCTCGATCTGCGCGGGCGTCGGCCCGACGAAGGCGAGGCCCGCCGCCTCGACGGCGCGGGCGAAGGCGGCCGACTCGGACAGGAAGCCGTAGCCGGGGTGGACGGCGTCGGCGCCCGTGTCGAGGGCGGCCTGCACGATGCGGTCGGCGCGCAGGTAGCTGTCGGCCGCCGTCGTTCCGCCCAGCGCCACGGCCACGTCGGCCTGGCGGACGTGGGCGGAGGCCCGGTCCGGGTCGGAGAACACGGCGACGGACGCGATGTCGCGGCGGGCCAGCGTGGCGATGATGCGGCAGGCGATCTCGCCCCGGTTGGCGACGAGGACGCGGCGGAACGGGGTGGGCCGGGGGGAGGCGGTCACCGGTGCACCCTTCGGGCGCACGGGTGACCGCATCGCCACTTCGTGGCGACAGGGCGACTGTGCTCTTGGACCTCGCTGCGCTCGGTCAACGGCGGATGCCTAGGGGGCCACGGGGCGGGTGACGACCATGCGGACCGGCGTGGGGTCGAAGCCGTTGCACGGGTTGTTGATCTGCGGGCAGTTCGACACGGCCACGATCACGTCGAGCTCGGCCCGCAGCTCGACGTACTTCCCGGGGGCCGAGATGCCGTCGACGATGCCGAGGGTCCCGTCGGGCTCGACCGGGACGTTCATGAACCAGTTCACGTTGCTCTGCAGGTCGCGCTTGCCCAGCCCGTGCGCGGCGCCGCCCAGCAGGAAGTTCTCGACGCAGGCGTGCTGGTGGCGGGTGTGGTGCCCGTAGCGGACGGTGTTCGACTCGCACGAGCACGCGCCGCCGACGGTGTCGTGCCGCCCGCACGTGTCGTCGACGATCGTCATCATCGGCCGGCCCCGGGTGGACATCAGCACGGTGCCGGTGGTCAGGAAGATGTTCCCCTGGGCGGCGATCGTGTCGGGCCCGCTGTAGCGCTCGATCGGGTCGTCGGCCACGTAGGCGAGGAAGTCGACCGCCTGGTTGCCCTCGAGGTCGACGATGCGGAGGTGGTCGCCGGCCACGACCCGGTGGGTCCACGGCGACCGGGCGGCCACGACCTCGTCGTGCACGGTGACGGCGGACGTGGTCGCGCTCACCGGGGCTTCCTCGCTGTCGAGCCGATGCGCCGGCGCCAAATGTCCACGCGTGGTCTCGGCGGACGCGCCCGCTCCCTCGGTCGCGCTCACCGGGGCTTCCTCGCTGTCGAGCCGATGCGCCGGCGCCAAATGTCCACGGGTGGTCTCGGCGGACGCGCCCGCTCCCTCGGTCGCGCTCATCGGTCCGCTCCTCCGGTCACGGCCATCAGCGCCCGCATCTCCTCGTCGGTGTTCTCGTAGGCCCGCTGCGCCTCGGGCGAGGCGTCGCGCCGCGGGTCGGTGGGCCCGGCCGGCTCGCCGCGCCACGCGGTGATCCGCACGGGGCCGGCCGCGTAGTCCGGCCGCGGATCGAGTCGGTGGGGGACCGCGACGACGGTGACGATCAGGGGCATCTCGGCCCGAAGCACCACCTGGGCGCCGGCGGGCGAGCGACCCTGGAGCAGCGTCACCGACCCGTCCGCCTCGATGAACACGCCGGTGAACAGGTTGATGTTGGGGGCGATGTCGCGCTCGGTCAGCCCGTGCTTGGCCAGCGCCACCACGAACCGGTCACGCCCGCTGGGGCTGGGCCCGTGGGCCGTGCCGTCGCCGTAGCGGCGCTGGTTGTCCAGCCGGTTGGACGTGCCGCAGAACGTGTCGTGGCAGGCGCTCGTGTCGTCGACGACCGAGGCCAGCACCCGGCCCATGTCCGAGAGCAGCAGGTAGCCGGGGCCCGGATAGGCCTGCCACTGCAGCTTCACCGTGTCGGCCACGTTGAGTCGCTCGGCGGGGTGGTCGGCCCGGTGGAGCAGGAGCCCGGCGCACGTTCCGCCGGCGAGGTCGACGAGGCGGACGCGCGTGCCGACGGGGACGGCCCGGGTGGCGTAACCGCCCGCGCCGATGGTCTCCTCCCACAGCACGTCGGTCGCGTCGACCCCGGGCGGGGGGTCGGCGAGCGAGGTGGCCGGCACCGTCGGCTGTGTGGCGGCGACCCGGCCGGCCTGGGCGCGGGCGTGGTCGCGGGCGCCGTAGGTGCTCGCTGTGCTGGCCACGGAGGCGTCCTTTCGGGGTCGGGCGGGGAGTTCCGGGGCGGCTTTCAACGATGATTCGAAATCCCACCGACGATGGTGGCGGTGCCGCACGTGTGGGGTCAACGGCACGTCGGCCATTTCACCGGGCGGTAACACGCCTCGGCGACGGTGGCCGGAGGTGCCGGTACCGTCGGGTCCATGCCGAGCCGGTCCGAGGTGCCCGCCGACCGCCCGACGCGGCGCCGGGTCGGCCGCCCCCGGGCCAACCCCACCGACGGCGACCTCGCCCCGCGTGACGAGATCCTCGCCACCGCCACCCGCCTGTTCGCCGAGCAGGGGGTGGGCGACGTCACGATGTCCGAGATCGCCAGCCGGGCCGGGTTGCGCCAGGCGTCGCTCTACTACTGGTTCCGGCGCAAGGAGGAGATCCTCGCCGAGATCGTCGAGCAGGTGAACCGCGTGCCGCTCGACTTCGTCCTCAAGCTCGAGGAAGAGGCGGGCGACCCGGCGGTGCAGCTCTGGCGTCTCATCCGGTTCGACGTGGCCGCCCTGTGCGCGTTCCCGTTCGACATCAACGAGGTGCACCGGCTGAGCCGCCGGGCCCCCGACGCCTTCGAGGTCTACTGGCAGGAGCGCCAGGCGCTGAACGACGCGGTGGAGCGGCTGATCGCCCGGGGCGTCGCGTGCGGGGCGTTCCGGCCGGTCGACGCCCGCCTGACCGCGCTCGTCGTGCTGTCCGACGACGAGGGCGTGCAGAACTGGCACCGACCCATCGACGGGCGCCGCCTGGCGGGCCGGCCGGACGGCGACTACACGGTCGACGAGATCGCCGAGTTCCTGGCCGACACGACGCTGCGGGGTCTGTTGGCCGACCCCGGCGACATCGCCCGCGTGCGGCGCGCGGCGTCGACCTGATTCCTGTTGCCAACCGTTCAGCCACGCGTCAGGGAACCGCAAAACCCCCGTATTTCAATGGAAACTCGATTAGTACGCGCGCCTGTTACGGTCCGGCGTGTACGACAGCCATCGCTGGAGGTCCTCGAGGACATGGCCCTTTCCCGAACCCGCCGTTCGTGGCGCGCCCGTTGGCTCGCCGCGTCGCTCGCACTGCTTCTGAGCGCCACGGCCGCTGCGTGCGGCGACGATGACGACGAGGCCGCGACCGACGGCGGCGACGCCGGTTCCTCGGCCGAGCCGATCACCCTCGGCTACTCGGCCTGGCCGGGGTGGTTCCCCTGGGCGGTCACCGAGGAGCAGGGCTTCTTCGAGGAGGCCGGGGTCGAGGTCGAGCTCAAGTGGTTCGACGACTACCTGGCGTCGCTCACGGCGCTCAGCGCCGGCCAGCTCGACGCCAACAGCCAGACGCTCAACGACACGCTGGTCGGCGTGTCGGCCGGCGACGACCAGGTGGTCGTCCTGGTCAACGACAACTCGGCCGGCAACGACGCCATCATCGTCGACGAGTCGATCAACACGATCGAAGACCTGGCCGGCAAGACCGTGGCCGCCGAGCCCGGTGTCGTCGACCACTTCCTGCTGCTGCAGGGGCTCGACTCGGTCGGCATGAGCGAGGCCGACATCCAGTTCACGGGCCTCCCGACCGCCGACGCGGCCGCCGCGTTCTCGAACGGCGAGTTCGACGCCACCGGCGTGTTCGCCCCGTTCACCCTGCAGGCGCTCGAGCGGCCGGGCAGCAAGGTGCTGTTCGACTCGGCCGACTTCCCCGGCACGATCCCCGACTTCCTCGTCTTCAACGGCGACGTCGTCGAGGAGCGGCCCGAGGACATCCAGAAGATCGTCGACGCCTGGTACATGACCCTCGAGTGGATCGCCGCCAACCCCGACGAGGCCAACGCCATCATGGCCGAGCACGCCGGCGTCTCGGTCGAGGAGTACGCATCCTTCGCCGGCGGCACCCGCATCTTCACCTCTGAGGAGGCGCTGGCCAGCATCAACGGCGACGCCGCCACCGACCTGCCCGCCATGTCGCAGGAGGTGGCCGCGTTCCTCCCGGCGTCGGGCCTGGTCGAGGAGGAACCCTCGCTCGAGGGCCTGTACGACGACTCGTTCCTGCAGGACCACATCGAGCGCGAAGGCGGATGACAGGAGCAGCCGACGCCTCCGCGGTCGGGGAGCACCGGGCTGCGGTGCCGGCAGAGGCCGGCGCGGGGGAGGCCGGTCGCACCACGGAAGGGCGGCCCCGGCCGGGAAGCCGGGGCCGCCCCCTCGGGACGCTGGGCCGCATCCGCGGCCAGCTGTCGCTTTCGTGGCGGCTCGGGCTGGGTGCCCTCGGGCTCGTGGGCCTGGTCGTCGTCTGGGTGGTCGCGTCCCAGGCGACGGCGGGGTCCGAGCAGGGGGTGCGGGTCCCGACGGTGGCCGCGACCTGGTCGGCGCTGACGGACCTGTGGTCGAGCGGCACCCTCCAGTCCGACCTCGCCGCCAGCGGCGAGCGCATCCTGTACGGCTACGGCATCAGCATCGCCATCGGTGTCGTGGTCGGCGTGGCCATCGGGGCGTTTCCCGGGGTCGAAGGCGGTCTCGAGGCGCCCATCGGGTTCGTGCGCTACATCCCCGCCAGTGCCCTGACGCCGCTCATGCTTCTCTGGCTGGGGGTCGACGAGGCGCCGAAGATCACGCTGATCGTCGTCGGCACCGTGTTCTTCAACATCCTGATGGTGGCGGACGTGGCGCGGGGAGTGCCCCGCGAGCTGGTGCACGCGGCCGCGACGCTGGGCGCCTCGCGACGGCGGATCATCCTCCGGGTGGTGGTGCCGCACTCGCTGCCCGGCATGGTCGACGTCGCCCGCATCAACCTGGCGGCCGGGTGGCTGATGCTGGTCGTGGCCGAGCTGCTGGCGTCCGACGAGGGCCTGGCCGTGCGCATCGCCCGCGCCACCCGGTTTCTGAACTTCGACGTGATGTTCGCCGTGCTCATCGTGTTCGGGGCGATCGGCGTGCTGAGCGACCTGGCACTGCGCGGCGTGCGCTGGGCGGTGGCGCCGTGGGACCGATGACCGAGCCGACCGAGACCACCGTGCCCACCGCGACGACCGACGCCCGCACGGTCGTCGCCGACCCCGCCCTGCTCGGCCTCGAGGGCGTCGCGTACGACCAGCGGCCGGTCAAGCTCGAGATCCGGGGTCTGCTGAAGGTGTTCGGATCGGGCGCCGGCCGCGTGACGGCCCTCGACGGCTTCGACCTCGACGTGCCCACGGGCGGGTTCGTGTCGCTGGTCGGCACGTCGGGCTGCGGCAAGTCGACGCTGCTCAACATCGTCGCCGGCCTCGATCTCCCGACCGAGGGCACGGTGACCGTCGACGGTGACACAGTCGTGGGGCCCGGGCCCGACCGGGGGGTCGTGTTCCAGGCCTTCTCACTGTTTCCGTGGCGGACTGTCGCCGAGAACGTGGCGTTCGGGCTCGAATGCCTGAAGGTCGGCCGGGCCGAGCGCCGGGCTCGTGTCGCCGAGATGCTCGGCGTCGTCGGCCTGTCCGAGTTCGCCGACCGGCTGCCGCGAGAGTTGTCCGGCGGCATGCGCCAGCGGGTGGCGATCGCCCGGGCGCTGGTGCCCGAACCCGACCTGCTCCTGCTCGACGAGCCGTTCGGCGCCCTCGACCTCCAGACGCGCCGCAGCCTGCACGAGTTCCTCCGAGCGGTGTGGCAGCGCACCGGAGCCACCGTGCTGATGGTGACCCACGACGTGGGCGAGGCCGTCTACCTGTCCGAGCGCGTCGTCGTGATGTCGACACGCCCGGGCCGGGTGGCCGAGATCGTGGACGTGCCGTTCGGCGCGGCCCGCGGGCCCGAGCTACGCCGCGACGAGCGATTCATGGCCCTCGAGGACGAGGTCGACGACCTCCTCCACCAACCTCGCTGAGCATCGGGTCCCGGGAACGCGTCAGCTTCAGGTCAGGTAAATGATGCTCGCAGTTTGTACTGCAGTGGTGGCGACGGGGAGCGCGAATGGTTGACGCCGGGTGGTCGAATTCACCGGCAAATTGCGACGCATGATCGTCTCGTATCGGGGCGTTGTCCGAGTCACGACGCCATGCGCGCCGACTGCTACGGTGCCTCACGGTTTGCCTCGTTTCCTGTGCGGCCGAGGCCCCTTCCACTTCTTGGTACCTGTTGGTTGTCAGAACGTGCCGTCCTGTCCACAAAGATGGGTGGCGTAGCGAATGCTGGGGAGCATTGACAAGAGCGTGGACGAGACGGCGCCTGTTGTCCGACGAACCCACCGCCGCCATGACCGCCTTCCGGGCGGGCGGCCTGTGACCGTCACCAGCGCCCGGGCGCACCGGGGGCGACCACGATGACCACCACCGACGGGCGCGCGGCCACGATGCCCGCCGCGCCCGGCGCATACGGGCTCGTCGACACGCCACGGGGTGATCCGCCTCCCGTCGCGGACGGCGCCATCCCGCCCCCTGCCCCCCCGGCTCCGCCGCCCGTCGGGCGCGCCCGTCGGGCGCTTCGGGCCGTAGGCGCCGACCGCGTCCGGGCGCCGAGCACGCCGTTCCTCCTGCGGCTGGGGATGGCGCTCGCCTGCCTCCCGGTCATCGTGTTCGCCACCGCCGTCCAGACGGGCATCGAGCGCAACGACAGCACGGTGAGGACCGTGGGGAGCGAGGCGACACGCGGCATCACGTACGCCCAGGCCCTCAAGGTCGACTTGGCAGACCTGGACGAGGTCGTCGTCCACAGCCTGCTGGACGGCGCTCCCCCAGAGGCGAACGGCCTTCCCGGCGACTACAACGCCAAGCGGGCCGAGGTGCACGAGAGCCTGGTGCTCGCCGCCCTCGTGTCGTCGTCCGGCGCCGCCTACGAGCAGCCCCTCGCCAACATCGACTACGTCCTGTCCCACTACCACGCCCTGGTCAAGGACGCCTTCGCCGCCATGCTGGCCGACGACACGGCGGGGGCCGTCGAGGCCTACGGCCGGGCCCACCAGGTGATGGCTGAGACATTGCTGCCCGAGGCCGACTTCGTCGACAAGGCCAACAGCTACGTGCTCAACGACAGCTACGACAGGCAGAACGCGCGTTCGGCGTCCACCACCCGCCTGATCGTGGTGTCGTGGCTCGCCCTGCTGGCCTTCCTCGTGCTGGCCCAGGTCCTCGTGGCGAAGAGGTTCCGGCGGATGGTCAACCTGGGCCTGGCGCTGGCCACCGTGGTGGCGCTGGCCAGTGGCGCCTTCGCCCTCAACCGCCTCGACGACTCGTCTGCCCACCTCACGAGGGCGCGTGAGCAGGCCTTCGACTCGGTGCACGTGCTGGCCCGGGCGCGCGCCACCGTCGTGTCGGCCCGGCAGGCGCAGGGCCAGTTCCTGCTCGATCCGGCGGCGGACGGCGCTGGGGCCGCCTTCCAGGACCAGGTGGGGAGACTGCTGCGGGTCGAGGGATCGGACGTGACGGACCTGGCCCAGACCGGCTCGGTCCCCGCCGGCGCCGGCGGCTACCTGGCGAGGGTGGCCGGGCCGGGGGCCACCAGCTCCGGCCCCGAGAGCGTGCGCCGGGCCGTGGTCGCGTTCGGGGCCTTCCTGACCGAGCACGCCGCCATGGCGGATCTCGTGGCCGCCGGCGACACCGAGGCGGCGACGGCGACCTACACGAGCGGCCGGGCCTACGCCGAGCTGGACGCCGCCATCGATTCGGCCCAGTCCATCGAGCAGGAGAGCTTCGACGAGGCGGCCGGGGCCGCCGCGGATGCCGCCCGGCTTCTCGACGAGATCAACCTCCTGTCGGCCGTGGGCATCGTCATGCTCGTCTTGCTCGGCCTCTTCCAGCGGCTCCGGGAGTATCGGACATGAGCCGCACGATCCTGCGACGCCGGGTGGCGCTGGCCGCGCTGGCGGCAGGAGCCACGGCGGTGGCCGGGTGCTCGGGTGGCTCATCCGCCGCGTGTCCGCCGAGCGAGATCCCAGACCACGATGAGAACACGCTGGTCATCGAGGGTGACGCCTGGTCGGGCTACGCCCCGTTCCGGGACGCAGGGCTGCTCGACGGAACCGGGTACACGGCCCTCTATGTCGAGCAGGTCTGCCAGGACGTGCGGGCGGCCGACCTCACAGCCGGCCGAGCCGACATCGCGGTGACGTCGCTCGACCAGTACCTGCTCCAGCACCCCGAGGGGACGCTGGTGGGGGTCATCGACCAGAGCCTGGGGGCCGACGCTCTCGCCCTCGGCACCGCGAACCACCCCGAGCTCGACAGCATCGACGACGTCCCGGCCCTGGTCGCTCAGCTCGCCCAGGACGGCGACAAGCCGGTTCTGGCCTACACCGGCAACTCGCCCTCCGAAATGTTGCTCAACGAGCTGGCCAATGCCACCGACGACCTACGCCTGGCCGACTTCGAGCTCGTGTCGGTCGACCAGTCCGCGACCGCCCTCGAGATGCTCGAGGCGGACGAGGCCCAGTTGGCCGTGATCTGGGAGCCCGACACCAGCGCGGCCCGCGCGGCCGGCCACACGGTCGCGCTGAGCAGCGCGGACGTCCCCGATGCCATCGTGGACGTGATCGTGGCCAGCGACCGGCTGATCGACCGTGACCCCGCCGCCGTCCAGGCGATCGTGGCGGCCTACTACTCGACGATGGACGACCTCCTCGCCCGGCCGTCGGCATTGGAAGAGTTCTACGCCACGGACGGCGGGCTCGACACCGAGACCGCGAGGACATTGATCGCTGGCATCGAGCTCTACGGCAGCCGCGACGCCAACGTGTTCATGAATGACGAGGTATTCCCGCTCGACACGCCACAGATCCAACAGAGCATCGACTCCATCGGCTCGGTGCTGGCGCTGGTCCATCCCGACATCCCGCTCGACCAGGCCAAAGTCGACGGTGGTTATGTCAGCTCCGTCAGCCGATAGAGGAAAAGATCCCGATCACATAGGAGGTGCGAGAGACATGGGCAACCTTGTGGCCACCGTGCTCGGCGATCGCCATTCGGTCGACGGTCTCGGGCCGAGGTCGAACGTGCCCGGCGACAATGAGGGTCCTGTGGCGGACCCTGAGGTCGCGACGTCGTGAATCCCGGTGGCCATGCCCTCGGCCGGCGGGTGAGCGAGCTGCGCGTCGCGCAGCAGGCACTGGCCGCCGAGGCCTGGGCCTTGGAAGCAGGCGGCACCTTCGCCCTGGTGGCCGCCGGCAACCAATTCACCGGGGCCACGGCGGAACGGGCGCGACCTGCCCTCGCCCAGGTGGCCGAGCTGTGGCGGTGCCTGGCCCTGCTCGACGACCTGCTGTGCCGAGTCGAGCAGCAGACGGACGACGGCCACGGGGACGACTACCACGCCGCGCGGCTCGGGGCCCTGCTCAACGGCCCCGTCATCGTCGTGGCACCCGACGCCCCTCCTGATGGCGCCGGCGACGCCACCTTGTCACCGTCCGGCGCCTGGTCGCGGCGCGCCATCTCACCCGACGTCCTGCTCGCCTCCCTGCAGGGTGCGCTCGCGCCGGCACACCAGATCGCGGCGGAGATCGACGCCGCGTGGCGAGAGCTCGTCCCTCGCCTCGACCGGGCGACAGCCGCGGCCGCCCGGCTGGCCGCCGATCTCCCGGGGCTGCAGGTGCTGGCGGCTGCCCGCGCCGTCCTCGAGAGTCTTCCCGAGCGCATCGTGATCGACCCGCTGGGAGCCGTCGACGAGCTGACGCGGATCGAGTCGACTCTGGCCGGCCTGACCGGCGCCCGCGCCGAGCTGGCCCGCTTGGGCGAGGCGACCGCCGCGGCCGCCCGGACGCTCGCCGAGCTGGAAGGACTGTTGGACGAGGGCCGTGCTGCCTTCGACCGCAGCCGTGCCGAGATCGCCAGCCCCGAGGGGCTGCTCGCGCCGGTCGACCCCGACGTGCTGAGCCGCGGGCCCGGGCTACGCCCGTGGCTGGCGCGCCTGGAGCTCCTCGTGTCCCAGGGAGACGTGTCCCGGGCCGTGGCCGGGCTCGAGCGGTGGCGGTCGCTCGCCGGGCAGACCGTGACGGTGGCCCGACAGGTGGCCGAGGCCAACGCCCGTCCGTGGCGCAGACGCCGCGAGCTGCAGGGGCTGCTGCGGGCGACCCGGGTCAAGGCCGGGGCGGTGGGCCGCGCCGAGGACCCGATCGTGTCCGAGCTGGCGGGGCGGGCGGCACGATCGTTGGCCGTCCCAGGTGATCTCCCGGCCGCGGAGGCCGCCATCGAGGCCTTGCTGGAGGGCCTCCACCAGCCGATCCCGGCGAGCGCGCCCGACAGTGCCGACGGTTCGGTGTGGGCGCAGTCCGATCCCGCCCAGCAGGGTCCGCCCGACGCGGCGGGCGCCTCGGAAGCGCGCCGACGGGCGTGGGCGCCGGCATGACCGACGGAAGCCCTTGCGCGTTCGGCGGCTGTGGCGGGTCCCTGGACGGCGGTTACTGCGACACGTGCGGCCGCGCACCCCTGGCAGCGGCGCTCGTCGCCGGTCCGCCGCCGGGCGTCGCCCCCTCGCTCGTCGCCGGTCCGCCGCCGGGCGCCGCCCCCTCGCTCGTCGCCGGTCCGCCGCCGGGCGTCGCCCCGTCGCCCGTCGCCGTCCCCTCCTCTGCGAGCGACTCAGGGGCAGGCGGGCGGTACTACGCCCGGCCTCGCCTGCGCCCGACATCGCTGCGCACCGACTCGGCCGGCCGGAGTGCGCGCGCCCGCCGGGGCTCCGCCGAGGTGGCCAGCCGCCGGACCGGGGGCACACGGCTGGGGCTCGGCCTCGTCGACGTCCCCGCCGTCCCCACGGGCGATCCACTGGCCGCGATCATGCCGGTCGCCCAGGTTCCCGAGGACAGGCGCTTCTGCTCCAAGTGCAGCAGCCCGGTCGGGCGCTCCCGAAACCACCGGCCGGGATTGCCGGAGGGGTTCTGCCGCCAGTGCCGGACCCGGTTCTCGTTCACGCCTCGGCTCGGCGCGGGTGACATGGTCGGCGGCCAGTACCAGGTGCTCGGCGCCCTTGCCCACGGCGGCCTCGGATGGATCTACCTGGCACGTGACCGGGCGGTCTCCGACCGCTGGGTGGTGCTCAAGGGCTTGCTCGACGCCGCCAGCGAGGAGGCGGCGCTGGCGGCGGTGGCCGAGCGCCGGTTCCTCGCCGCGCTCGACCACCCCAACATCGTCCGCATTCACAACTTCGTCGCCCACGAGGGTGCGGGCTACATCGTCATGGACTACATCGGCGGCCAGAGCCTCAAGGCGATCCTCGCGGACCGGCGCGACGCCAGCAGTGGCCGCATCGACCCCATACCGGTCGACGGCGCGATCGCGTACACGCTGGGCGTCCTGCCGGCCATGGCGTACTTCCACGCCCAAGGACTCCTGTACTGCGACATGAAGCCCGACAACGTCATGCTGTCGGGCGACTCCCTCAAGATCATCGACCTGGGCGGCGTCCGCCACGTCGACGACGACGAGGCGGCGATCTACGGCACCCTCGAGTACCAGGCGCCCGAGGTGGCGGAGACCGGTCCGACGGTCGCGTCCGACCTGTACACCGTGGGCCGCATGTTGGCCGTGCTGCTCCTCGCCTCCCGCGGCTCTCAGAGCACCTACTCCCATCGCCTGCCCGGGCCCGACGAGGAACCTCTGTTCCTCCGGCACGAGTCCTTGTACCGCTTCCTGCTCAAGGCGACCGCGACCGATCCGATCGACCGGTTCGACTCGGCCGACGAGATGGCCGAGCAGCTGGCCGGCGTCCTCCGGGAGGAAGCGGCGGCCCGGGGGGAGGCGAAGCCCGCGGTGAGCACGGTGTTCGAGCCCGGCGGCGTGGTGGGCAGCGGTGCCGACGACGAGGTTGGGCCCGACTGGCGTCTCCTGCCGTCCCCCAGGGTCGACGTCCTCGACCCCGGCGTCGGCGTCTTGCTCGGTCTTGCGGACGGCGAGCCCGCCGCCGTGGTCGCCACCCTCACGTCGGCCCTGGTCTCCGGCTCGGTGCCGGCGACCCCCGAGACATTGCTCCGCCTGGCTCGGGCGCACCTCGACGCCGGCATGGTCGAGGATGCGGCGGCGACGCTCGACCGCCTCGGCGACGACCGCGACTGGCGGCTGTGGTGGCACAGGGGCCTGGCAGCACTGGCCCGGGGCGGGGTCGCCGAGGCCGTCGACTGGCTCGACGCCGTCTACACCGAGCTGCCCGGCGAGGTGCCGGCCAAGCTGGCCCTGGCGCTGGCCCACGAGCAGGCGGGCGAACTGGCTCGCAGCGCCGGCCTCTACGACACGGCCAGCCGCACCGACCCCTCGTACGTGTCCGGCGGATTCGGGCTGGCCCGGGTGCGGGTCGCCATGGGTGACCGGGAGGGCGCGGTCGGCGCGCTGGGCCGCGTGCCGGCGGCCTCCAGTGCGCACGTCGCCGCCCGGCTCGCCGCCGTGCGTGCCCTCGCCTCGACGACCTGGCCCCACGCTGCGCCACCGACCGCCGAGCAGCTCGAGCGGGCGTCGAGCATCTTGACCGAGCTGCGGCTGGCCCCCCGGCACCATGCCCAGCTCGCCGGCGAACTGTTCGAGGCCGGCCTGGCCGCCCTCGCCGCGGGTACGCCGACGTCGGGCCGCCGGGTCCTGGGGCGCCCCCTCGTCGAGAGCGCCCTGCGTGCGGGACTGGAGTCGGCCTACCGCGACATCGCCCGAACCGCGACGACGCCCCGCGAACGCAACGACATGGTCGACCGGGCCAACCGGGTGCGACCGCGGACGCTGTTGTGAGCAACGACGACGAGGCCGACGTGCCCATGGGCTGCCCCGCGTGCGGCGAGCCCGTGGTCCGGGCCGACCGGTGGTGTGAGGTGTGCGGTGCGGCCCTCACCGGCCGTCCGCCGGCGGGAGCCGGCCCGGGTGACGCCTGGTCCTCCGCTCCTGGCGGGCCAGCGGCCGCCCGGCCCGGAGGCCCCGATCGGCGGGTCGATCGCTGGGCGACCGCACCGATCCCCGGCCAATCTCTCTGCCCGGGCTGCGGCGAGCAGAACGGGGGTGCGGACGGCTGGTGCGATCGCTGTGCGCCGCCACCGACGCCGGCCCGCGACCACCTCGAGGTGGTCGACGGACCGGTGGCGGCCGTCACCGACCTGGGCTCCACGCACTGGCGCAACGAGGACGCCGTGGGCGTGCGCTGGGTCGAGGGGAATCCCGGGGGTTTCGCCCTGGTGGTGTGCGACGGCGTCTCGGTCAGCCAGGATCCCCATCTGGTGTCCCAGGCTGCCGTGAACGCGGCGTTGGAGGTGCTCCGGCCGGCGGTGGCGAACGGGGGCGACCTCGGTGCCGCCATGGTCGAGGCCACCGCGGCCGCCCAGCGAGCCGCCGCGGCCCTGCCGTACGACCCCTTCGGTGACGTCGGGCCGGGGGCCTGTACCTTCGTGGCCGCCGTCGTGCGGGGATCCATGGCCGCCTTCGGCTCGGTCGGCGACAGCCGTGCCTACTGGGTCGACACCCACGGTGCCGTGCAGATCGGTCGCGACGACTCGCTGGCGGCCGAACTGATCGCCTCGGGCCGCTTCACCACGTCGCAGGCCATGCGTCGTGCCGACGCGCACACCCTCACCAGATGGCTGGGGATCGACTCCACCGGCGCCGTCCCCACCGTGACCGTGGCCCAGCTGCCGGGTCCCGGCCTCGTCGTGCTGGCGTCCGACGGGCTGTGGAACTACGCCCCCACCCCCGAGGCGATGGCCACCCTGATCGGCCCGGTCGGGGCCGAGACGACGATCGCATTGGCGCGCCGCCTCGCGGGCTTCGCCAACGCCTCGGGGGGAGCCGACAACATCACCGTCGCCGTGGGTCCCCACGGCATCGACCGACAGGAGGGGCGGTGACCGAGCGGAGCGAGGTCCAAGCGCACAGTCGGCCCTGCGCCACGATGTGGCGATCCGGTCGCTGGTGCGCCCGAAGGGTGCCCCAGTGACCGACTTCTCGCTGGAGGTCTTCCAGAACGAGTACGTCCCCGCCCAGGCCACGACGATGGACGCGGTCGTCACCGTCACGTCCCAGGGGCTCGCTCCGGTCGGGCCGGGAGAGGCGGCCGAGATCCTCATCATCGACACGTCGGGGTCGATGTACTCGCCGCCGGGCCGCATCCGCGCCGCCATCCGGGCGGCAGGGCTGGCAATCGACCACATCCGCGACGGCGTCCCCTTCGGGATCGTGGCCGGCAACCACGACGCCACCACCGTCTTCCCGGCATGGGGTACCGGGCTGGTGGTGGCCGACCCCGTGACCAGGGCCGCGGCCCGCGAGGCGGTCCGACGACTGGAGCCCTCGGGCGGGACGGCCATGTCGAAGTGGCTGCTCATGGCGCGCGACCTGTTCGCCACCTTCCCGGCGCCCCGCCGCCACGCCATCCTCCTCACCGACGGCGAGAACAACGAGATGCCAGGGGCCCTGGAGGCCGTGCTGCAGCAGTGCCGTGGCCAGTTCCAGGTGGACTGCCGGGGCATCGGGACCGATTGGGTCGTCGGCGAGCTGCGCACCATCGCGTCGACGTTGCTCGGGACGGTCGACATCGTCCGGGACCCCGACGGGGTCGAGGCCGAGTTCCAGGCGTTGATGGAGGCGTCGATGGGTCGGGCGTCCCAGGCGGCGCTGCGGGTGTGGTGCCCCAAGGGTGCGGCGGTGAGCTTCGTCCGCCAGGTCGCCCCTGACCTCGAGGACCTGTCTGGCTGGGGTACGCAGCTCGACGCTCGCACGCGCGAGTACCCGCTCGGAGCGTGGGGCACGGAGGCTCGTGACTACCACCTCTCGGTGTCGGTCCCGGCCAACCAGACAGGCGTCGAGATGCTGGCCGCCCGGCTCAACCTGGTCGTCGACGGCGCGGTCGTCGGCCCCGCGCTGGTGCGAATGGTGTGGACCGACGACGGCGACAGCACCCTGGTCAGCCGCGAGGTGGCCCACTACAGCCAACAGGCCGAGCTGTCGACGGCCATCCAGCAAGGGCTGCAGGCGCTGAGGGCCGGTGACAAGAAGACCGCCACGGTGAGGCTCGGCCACGCCACCCGCCTGGCGGCACGTTCGGGGCACGACGGCACCGTCCGGATGCTGAGGAAGGTGGTGGACGTGGAGGACGAACGGGCCGGCACCGTGCGCATCCGCCGGCAGGTCGACAAGGCCGACGAGATGGAGCTCGAAACCCGCTCCACCCGCACCCTGCGGGTGCGGAAGGACGACGCGGCCACCCACCACACAGGTTCCACCCGGACCCTTCGGGTCGGCGCGGCCGACTCGGCGATGCCTCCCGGGGCCAGCGGCGCGGGCACCTGGGGAGGAGCGGAATGAGCGAGCGCAGCGAGCGAAGGGTGCGCCGATGAGTGGGCCGGCAACGGCGGTCTGCCCCAACGGCCACGCCTCCGTCGACCAGGAGTTCTGTTCGGTGTGCAGCGCGTGGATCACCGACCCCTCCGTCTCCTCGCGCGGGAGCCGCCCGCCCGTCGCCTCGACGCCGACCGTCGTGCCGAGCCCCGCCCCGCTGGCGCCCTCGATCCCCTCCTCGCCGTCCGGAGCGGCCGCGTCCGAGGCGAGCGGCCCCGGCGGTCCGGCACCGCTGGCCGGTGGAGGCCAGTGCTCGAACTGCTCGTCCGAGCTCGACGCCGGCGCGCGCTTCTGCGAGGTGTGCGGCTACGACCCGGCGACGGGCAGCCTGCCGAGCGCGCCGGTCGCGCAGCCGATCCTGCTGCCCCCTCTGCCGCCCCCCGCCTCCCCGTCGGCTGGGCGCGACGCGTCCTACCAGACGTCGGCGCCGCCGCCGTCGTCGTCCGGGCCCGTGGGGGCGGCGGCCCCGGCACGGCTCCTGGCCGTCGTCACCGCCGACCGGGCGTACTACGACAGCCAGCAGGTGGGTGAGGTGCAGTTCCCGGTGGCGGCACCGCCCCGCGTCATCGAGCTGCCCGGCGTGCCGGTCACCATCGGGCGCCGGAGCCGCAGCCTGGGCACCGACCCCGCCCTCGACCTGGCGATCCCACCCGAGGACCCGGCCGTGTCGCACACGCACGCCTCGCTGCTCCCCGGCGACGACGGCACGTGGTCGTTGGTCGACCACGGCTCGACCAACGGGACGTACCTCAACGAGTCGCCCGAGCCATTGTCGGCCAACGTCCCTCGGACGGTGGGTCCGGGCGATCGCATCTACGTCGGGGCCTGGACCCGCATCTCCCTGGAGCTCCGCTCGTTCCCCTGAGACGGATCCCGGGCCGCGACGTGGGCATGCCCGAGCAACCGGCGGACGTGCATCTGCGGGGTCGCGTTCGGTGGCGGGATGACGCCGCAGGTCAGGTCCCGTGACTCGAACGTGAACCCGAGGGCAAGTTCATGACAGTCGCGCAACCGCTATTGCACGACGTGTGAAAACTCCCTACCGTGCCCGTCCGTGGGTGAGACATCCGTCACAGATTCTGCGACGGGCGATGCGGTTGGGGAGACCGAGGCCGCCGCCTCGTCCGACGGGCGCTTGACCCGTGCGGCCCGGACCCGCACGGCCGTCGTCGACGCGTTGCTGACCCTGAACGCGCGCGGCGAGCTGCGGCCGACCGCTCGCGACATCGCCGCCGAGGCGGGCGTGTCGCTGCGGTCCGTGTACGTCCACTTCGACGACCTCGAGGCGCTGTTCGTCGAGTCGTCGCGGCGCCACCACGAGCTGCTCATGTCCACCCTGCCGCCGCTCGTCGACGAGGGTTCGTTCGACGAGCGGCTCGACGCCTTCCTCGTCCGGCGGGCCACGATCCACGAGTTCGCGCCGGGGGTCCGGCGCGCCGCGCTGCTGCAGGAGCCGTTCTCGCCCGTGCTGCAGCAGGTGATGGCCTTCGCGCGGCAGGCCCTGCGGGCCGAGGTCGGCTCGGGCTTCGCCCCCGAGCTCGCGGCGGTCGACGGCGACGAGCTGCCGCTCCTGCGCGCCATCGACGTGGCCACGAACGCCCTCACCTGGGATTCGCTGCGCTCGTTCCAGCACCTGTCCGTGGACGAAGCGACCGCCCAGGTCCGGGCGATGATCGTCGCCTTCGTGCGTGCGTGGGCGCCCGCCGCCCTCGACCCGCCCGACGGTGCGTCCGCACCCGCCAGCCATCCGACGACGGCCGACCCCGGCCGCTGACCGTTCACCGATCGACCACCACAACCGACATGGGGGGAACAGTGCGATGACGACCGCCGCCATCGATCGCACCAAGCGGCTCGATCTGCCCGAGGTGGCCCGGCGCGCGTCGTGGTTGGGTCCCCTCGCCGCCCTCGTGCTGTTCCAGCAGATCTTCTTCCCCGCGCCCATGGGCATCGTGCTCAACGGCGCCCTGGTGGGTGGACGCATCGCCCTCATCGCGCTCGGCATCGCCCTCGTTTACCGGGCGAACCGCATCGTGAACTTCGCCCAGGGCGACCTCGGCGCCGTGCCCGCGGTGCTCGGCGTGATGCTCGTCGTGGCGTGGGGCTGGAGCTACTGGTTCGGGCTGGTGGTCGGCCTGCTGGCGGCGGTGCTGCTCGGGGTGCTCGTCGAGGGCCTGATCATCCGGCGGTTCTTCACCGCCCCCCGCCTGCTGCTGACCGTGGCCACCATCGGGTTGGCGCAGTTGCTGACCGGCGCCGGGCTGTTCCTGCCGCGCGCCTTCGGCGACCAGTCGTTCGGAACCCGCCTGCCGCAGCCGTTCGACGCCAGCTTCGTCTTCGGCGGGGTGACGTTCAACGCCAACGACATCTTCACGATGATCGTGGTGCCGGTGTGCCTCCTGGCCCTGGCGCTGTTCCTGCAGCGATCCACGATCGGCATCGCCATCGTCGGGGCGGCCGAGCGCGCCGACCGGGCCTTCACGCTCGGCATCCCGGTCAAGCGACTCCACACCGTCGTCTGGGTGGTGGCGTCGGTGCTCGCCTTCCTCGCCATGTTCCTGCGGGCGGGGGCCGTCGGCCTGCCCATCGGCGAGACGCTGGCACCGGTGTTTCTGGTCCAGGCCCTGGCGGCCGCCGTCTTCGGTCGCTTCGAGCGGTTCACGACCATCGCGGCGGCGGCCATCGGCCTCGGCATCGTCGACCAGTCGATGACGTTCCAGTCAGGCAACAAGGAGGCGTACAACGTCGCGGTCCTGTTCGCGATCGTGCTCGTCGGGTTGCTCGTGACCCGGCGGGGTTCGGGGACGGACCGGGTGGACGCGGATGCCTCGGCGTCCTGGCAGGCCACCCGCGAGATGCGACCGGTCCCGCAGGAGATGCGGCGCCTGCCCGAGGTCGTGTGGGGTCGCCTCGGGCTGCTGGCGATCGTGGTCGTGTTCGTTGCGACGCTGCCGTTGTGGCTGTCGACGAGCCAGCTCAACCTGGCGACGATCATCGCGATCTTCGGCATCGTGGCCGCCTCGCTGGTCCTGCTCAGCGGCTGGGCGGGCCAGGTCAGCCTCGGCCAGATGGCGTTCGTCGGCGTGGGCGCCTTCGTGGGCGGCGCGCTCACCGATCATCGCCACTGGGACCTGGCCGTGGCGATGCTGGTGGCGGGCCTCGTGGGCGGCGTGGCCGCCGTCATCGTCGGCTACCCGGCACTGCGCCGACGCGGGCTCACGCTGGCGGTGTCGACCCTGGCATTCGGGCTGTTCGTGTCGGAGTTCCTGCTCAACCGCACGATCCCGTTCCTGCGAGACCGGTTGCCCGGGCGGCGCATCGACCGAGGAACCCTGCTCGGCATCGAGCTCTCGAGCGAGCAGGCGATGTTCTACGCCTGTCTCGGCGTGCTGGTGCTGGGCCTGATCATGGTGGTCGGAGTGCGGCGCAGTCGCACCGGGCGGGTGCTCATCGCCATCCGCGAGAACGAGAAGGCCGCCCGCGCCTACGGCGTCAACGCCACCCGCACCAGCCTGGCGGCGTTCGCCCTGTCGGGGTTCCTCGCCGCGGTGGCGGGCGCCCTCTACGTCCACCAGCAGACGGGTCTCAGCGCCGAGCCGTTCGCGGTCGCGGCCAGCCTCGAGCTGTTCACGATGGTGGTGATCGGCGGTCTCGGATCCCTGCCGGGCGCGCTGCTCGGCGCCACCTATGTCCACTCGGTCGACTTCTACCTCCCGCCGGAGTGGCAGTTCCTGGCCACCGGCGCGGGGCTGCTGCTCGTGCTGCTCGTGTTCCCGAGCGGGTTCGGTGGCGTACTCGCCGACCTGCGGGACGGCGCGCTGCGCAAGATCGCCACCCGGCGGGAGATGGTGGTGCCCAGCCTCCTCGCCGACGTGCGGGTCGAGGAGGTGGCCGACGCGCCGCCCGAGGAGACCGTGCTGGCCGAGGCGGCCGAGATCGCGGAGCTCGCCGAGGCCGGTGAGGCGGACGAATCGGACGTGGCGGACGAACGAGTGGCGGTCGCGCCCGCCGAGGGCGACGAACCTCCGCCGCTCGACGCAGGCTCGTCGAGCAACGGCGCCCACCCCGTGGATGCCGCGCCGCCCGATGCCGGCGACGACACGGTCGAGGAGGTGCGGTCGTGACCACCCAGGACGAGTCGGTCGCCGGGGTACCGGGGCCCAACGGCGCCGGCACGGCCGACGGCGGGGAGGCCGAGGCCGAGGCGCTCCTCGAGGGCGCCGCCCCCGTCGACGCCATCGGCTCCGGCGACGCGGGCGAAGACGCGGCCGCGGTCGTCCGCAACCTCGCGGCCAAGGCCGTGGCCGGGCCCGAGGACGGCGGGGTGCAGCTCACCGGCGGGCCGTGGTCGCGCTGGAAGCAGCGCACGACCCAGGGGGCGCCGTTCATGCCGCTCGGGGTGCTGTTCGGGCTCAACATGGTCGACGAGCTCGACCGCACGGCCTTCGGCGTGCTGCTGCCCGAGATCCGTGACTACTTCGGGCTCGACAACAACGGCATCCTCACCGTCGTCTCGCTGTCGCTCATCGTCGCGCTGCTCCTGGCCCTGCCGATCGGCTTCTACGGCGATCGCTGGCGCCGGGTGCCGATCGCCGGCGCCGGCGCCGCCGTCTGGGGCGTGTTCTCGCTGCTGACCGCGGCCGCCACCAACGTGTGGACGCTCGGTGCGGCCCGTGCCGGTGCCGGCCTGGGCCGGGCCGTCAACGACCCGACCCACAACTCCCTGCTGGCCGACTACTACGACATCCCCGCCCGACCGCGCGTCTACGCCGTGCACCGCTACGCCAACGCCCTCGGCCAGTTCCTCGGGCCGCTGCTCGGCGGCCTGATCGCCTACCGCCTGGGGTGGCGGGCGCCGTTCGTGGTGTTCGCCGCCTTCACCGGCGTGTTCGTGGTGCTCACCTTCAAGCTCCGCGAGCCGATCCGGGGCCACTTCGAGCGCAAGGCCATGGGTGTCAGTGCCGAGGTCGCGAACACCGAGGAGCACCCGCCCTCGTGGGCCGAGTCGTGGCGCATCGTGTGGCAGGTCCGCACGCTGCGGCGGCTCTACATCGCGCTGCCGTTCGTCGCCATCGCCATCGTCGGCCTGCTCACCCTGGGCGGCCTGTACTACGAGGAGGTCTTCGACCTCGACGAGCGGGCCCGCGGCTTCACCACGGCAGGTCTCGAGGGCGGGGCGCAGCTCGTGGGCCTGATGTTCGGCATCCCGCTCACGACCCGCCTGATGGCCCGGGGGCCGGGGCACGTCGTGCGGTTCCTCGGGAAGGTGTCGTTCGGCATCGCCGCCGCGTGGTTGCTCTTCGCCATGGCGCCGACGTTGCCGCTCGCCATCGCCGCCAACGCGGTGCTCTCCGCCGGTTTCTTCCTGCTGCTGCCCGGCATCTTCGTGACGCTGTCGCTCACGGTGCCCGCCAAGGTGCGCACGTTCGGCTACGCCGTCGGCACGCTGTTCATCCTGCCGGGCCTCGTCGTGTTGCCGGTCATCGGCTGGCTGGCCGACGAGTACGGCATCCGCACGGGTCTGGCGGCCGCGGCCCCGGTGTTCGTGGTCGGCGGCCTGATCCTGGCGTCGGCCGGCAGCTTCGTCGAGCACGACATCGCCCAGGTGTGGCGGTCGACGGCCGCGCGGTCCGAGGTCGCCCACCTGCGCACGCAGGGCAAGGTCAAGTTGCTGCTCGGGCGCCAGATCGACGTCCACTACGACAACGTGCAGGTGCTGTTCGGCGTCGACTTCGAGGTCGACGAGGGCGAGATCGTGGCGCTCATGGGCACCAACGGCGCCGGGAAGTCGACGCTGCTGCGGGCCATCTCGGGCCTCGTGCAGGCGTCGGCCGGGGCCATCGTCTTCGACGGGCGCGACATGACCCACACGCCGCCCGACGAGATCGCCGGGCGCGGCGTGTCCGTCGTCCCCGGCGGGCAGGGCGTCTTCACGCAGCTCACCGTGGCCGACAACCTGCGCCTGGCCGGGTGGGGCCACAAGCGGCGCGGCGCGGCAGGTGGCGGCAGACACCGAGCGTGTGCTCGGCCTCTTCCCGATCCTGCGCGAGCGGCTCGACGAGCCGGCCGGCAACCTGTCCGGCGGCCAGCAGCAGATGCTGACGCTCGGCATGGCGTTCATCGGGAAGCCTCGCCTGCTGATGATCGACGAGCTGTCGCTGGGCCTGGCGCCCTCGGTGGTCAGCCAGCTGCTGGGCATCGTGCGCGAGCTGCGCGACGCCGGGACGACGGTGATCCTGGTCGAGCAGTCGGTGAACGTCGCCCTCACCGTGGCCGACCGGGCCTACTTCATGGAGAAGGGCGAGATCCGCTTCGAGGGCCCCACGACCGAGCTGCTGGAGCGGCCCGACCTGCTGCGCTCGGTGTTCCTGCGGGCCGCGGCCAAGGAGGTCGAGGCCGAGGAGGGTGAGCTGGTGTCGCACTCGTCGGTGCGCGACGGCTCGCCGGTGCTCGAGGTACGCGACATCACCCGCCGGTTCGGCGGCGTGCGCGCCCTCGACGGGGTCTCGTTCGACGTGCGGCCCGGCGAGATCCTGGGCTTCATCGGGCCCAACGGCGCCGGCAAGACGACGCTGTTCGACGTCATCTCGGGCTACACGCCGGCCGACGCCGGCTCGATCCGCCTCCTCTCGCACGGCGTGCTCACCGATCTGCACGACGCGCCGACGCACGTGCGCTCGTGGCGAGGCCTCGGCCGGTCGTTCCAGGACGGCCGCCTGTTCCCGGGGCTGACCGTGCACGAAGCGATCGCCGTCGCCCTCGAGCAGCACGTCGACGTGCGCGACCCCGTGGCGGCCACGCTCCACCTGCCATCGGTGCAGGACTCCGAGGAGAAGGTTCACGACCGCGTCGAGGAGCTGATCGAGCTGCTGGCGCTCGGCGCCTACCGCGACAAGTTCGTGCGCGAGCTCTCGACCGGCACCCGACGCGTGCTCGACCTCGCCTGCGTCCTCGCCCAAGGGCCCCGCGTGCTGTTGCTGGACGAGCCGTCGAGCGGAATCGCCCAGCGCGAGGCCGAGGCGCTCGCCCCCATGCTGCGGCGGGTGCGCGACGAGCTCGGGGCCAGCCTCCTCGTCATCGAGCACGACCTGCCCCTGCTCGGGCAGATCTCCGACCGCATGATCGCCCTCGACCTCGGACGGGTGGTGGCCGAGGGCACCCCCGCCGAGGTGATCGAACATCCCGCCGTGGTGGCGTCCTACCTCGGGACCGACGAATCCGCCATCACCCGATCCGGTGCACCGACAGCCGGCTGACGCCCCGCGTCCGCCGAGGCATGAAAGGACTGGTCGATGACCACGACCGACGACAAGCCGGTGAGTGAGAGCTCGCCTCCGCCCCCGCCGTGGCGGAAGGGGCTGAAGCGCTACGGGCCGATCGTGGCGGTCGTGGCCCTCATCGCGGGCGCCGTGGTGATCTTCGGCGGCGGCGGGGGTGACGACGACGACGGGTCCGGCGGGAGCACCGACGTGGCCTCGAACGAGGACCTCATCCGCTCGGGCCCCATGACCCCCGAGAAGGCCGAGCTCCTCGGCGAGGAGGTCGACTTCGGGCCGACCTGCGACACCGACCTCGGCCGCATCATGCTCAAGTCGGTCTACGCACCGCCGTGCGTCGAGCCGTTCGAGGGCGACAACGGCGGCGCCACCTCGGCCGGCGTGACGGCCGACGCGGTCACGGTCGTGTTCTACCGCGCCGACCCGGCGCTCGACCCGCTCACCGCCGCGACCGTCGAGAACGCGGGCGCCGACGTGAACCCCGAATCGGCGGCCGACACGGTGCAGGGCTTCGCCGACGTGTACAACCAGGTCTTCGAGACCTACGGCCGGACGGTCGACGTCGAGGTCTTCACCGGCACCGGCGCCGGTGACGACACCGTCGCCGCCCAGGCCGACGCCATCGAGATCGCCGAGAAGGACCCCTTCGCGGTCATCGGCGGGCCCAGCCAGGCCTACAACGTCTTCGCGGCCGAGCTCGCCTCGCGCGGCATCATCTGCGGTCCCATGTGCGCGCTGGCGTCGCCCGAGAGCGTGGTCGAGGCGAACGAGCCGCTCCTGTGGGGCCTCGGGCCGACACCCGACCAGGCCGCGGCGCTGGCCTCCGAGGCCATCGGCAACCTCGCCGGCCCCGGCCCCGCCGAGCTCGCCGGCGACGAGGCGATGCAGTCCGAGGAGCGCAAGTACGCCCTGCTGCACTACGAGAACGCCGACGGCGACTTCGCCGAGGTGTTCCAGGCCTACCAGGACCAGCTGGCGGCCAACGACATCGAGCTGACCACCGACATCGAGTTCACGCTCGACCTGGCCCGGGCCCAGGAGAACGCCCGCACCTACATCACGCAGCTCCGCGAGGCCGGCATCACCACGATCATCTACACGGGTGACCCGCTGACCCCCGGCTACCTGACCGAGGAGGCGACGGCGCAGGGCTACTTCCCCGAGTGGATCCTGGCCTCCAGCGTCCTGATGGACACGTCCATCTTCGCCCGGCTGACCGACGGCGAGCAGTGGCAGAACGGGTTCGGCGTGTCGGCCGTGGCCGCCCGCGGCGAGCGGTCGACCAACGGTGCGTTCGAGATCTGGGACTGGGCCTACGGCGGCGAGCCGCCGAACAACACGGCCAACGTCCTCGAGCCACCGCTGCGCACGATCTTCACGGGCATCCACCTCGCGGGGCCCGAGCTGACGCCCGAGACGTTCCGCGACGGCCTCTACCGCTACCCGGTCTCGGGCGGCGGGCCCACCAACGCCCAGACGTCGCGTGGCGATCACGGCGTGTGGCCCGAGCACGACTGGGGTGGCACCGACGACATGACGTTGATCTGGTGGGACCCCGAGGCCGCGGGTGAGGACGAGACGGGCAACGAGGGAACAGGTCTGTACCGCTACGCCAACGGCGGCGAGCGCTACACGATCGGGAACATGCCCACCTCCGTCGAGGAGGCCGGCCTGTTCGACGTCGAGTCGTCCGTGACGATCTACGACGAGGTGCCGGAGGAAGACGTGCCGCCCGACTACCCTCCGCCGAGCTAGGCGAGGGGTGGACGCCGGCAGGGAGGGGAGCCGAGCAATGTCCACGTCAGAGGATGAGAAGGACGCGGCCGCGTCGGCGGACCGCCCCGAGGAGGGGCGGCCGCCGGCCTGGCAGCGGATGGTGCGTCGCTACGGCCCGATCGTGGCGGTGGTGGTCCTCATCGGGGGTGCCGTCGTCGTCTTCGGCGGCGGTGGCGACGACGGGGGAGACGACGGGGGGTCCGCCGCCGGGGGCGGCTCGGGCGAGATCCCGTCGGAGGAGGAGCTGATCCGCTCGGGGCCGATGACCGTGCAGAAGGCCGAGCTGCTGGGCGAGGAGGTGGACTTCGGCCCCCGGTGCGACACCGAGCGCGGCACGATCATGATGCCGTCGACCTACGCCCCGCCGTGCGTCGAGCCCTTCGAGGGCGACAACGGCGGTGCGACCTCGCCGGGCGTGACGGCCGACGAGATCAAGCTCGTCTACTACAACGCCGATCCGGCGATCGACCCGTTGGCGGCCGCCACCGCGTCGGAGGCGGGGGTGGACGTCGACCCCGAGGCCGAGGTCGCCACGATCCAGGGCTACCTCGACGTCTACAACGAGGTGTTCGAGACCTACGGCCGCACGGTCACCCTCGAGGTGTACACGGGCACCGGGACGAACGACGACGCCGAGGCCGCCCTGGCCGACGCCATCGCCATCGCCGAGAAGCAGCCCTTCGCGGTGATCGGTGGGCCGGCACAGGCGAGTGCCGTGTTCGCCGGCGAGCTCGCCTCCCGCGGCATCGTCTGCGGGCCGGGGTGCGCTTTCACGCTGCCGGAGGAGATCGTCGAGGAGTTCGAGCCCTACCTGTGGCAGGCGCTCCAGACCCCGCAGCAGGGGGTGCTGGCGGCCTCGGTCGCCATCGGGAACCTCGCCGGGCCCGGCCCCGCCGAGCTGGCCGGCGACCCCGCCATGCACGACCAGGACCGGGTCTACGGGCTGGTGCACTACGACAACGTCAACGGCGACCACCAGTCCGTCTACGAGGACTTCATCGGTCACCTCGGCGAGTACGACATCGAGATCGCCGCCGACGTGCCCTACACCCTCGACCTGGCTCGCGTGCAGGAGAACGCCCGCACGATGATCAGCAAGCTCGAGGAGGCGGGCGTCACCACGGTGATCTACTACGGGGATCCCATCACCCCGTCCGCGCTGACCACCGAGGCGACCGCGCAGGACTACTGGCCCGAGTGGATCCTCGGCCCGAACCTGCTGATGGACACGACGGTGTTCGGCCGGTTGACCGACGGCGAGCAGTGGAAGAACGGGTTCGGGGTGTCGACCTCCCCCGCGCGGGGTGCGTTGGAGGCCACCGAGTCGTACGAGATCTACGACTGGGCCTACGGCGAGGCGCCGCCCCACAACGCCTTCCGCATCTTCGACCCGTACATCCGCACCATGTTCAACGGCATCCACATGGCGGGGCCCGACCTGACGCCCGAGACGTTCCGCGACGGCATGTGGCGGACGCCGCCCGCGGGCGGCGGGCCGACCGCGCCACTCGTGTCCCGCGGCGACCACGGCATCTGGCCCGAGGCCGACTGGGGCGGCAGCGACGACGGGACCCTGATCTGGTGGGACCCGTCGGCGACCGGCGAGGCCGAGACCGGTGTCGAGGGCGTCGGCATGTACCGCTACGCCAACGGGGGCGAGCGGTACACGTACGACGAGCGGCCCGACCCCGAGACGGTCGGTCTGTTCGACGTCGAGTCGTCGGTGACGATCTACGACGAGATCCCCGAGGAGGACAGGCTGCCCGAATACCCGCCGCCACCCGGCTTCTGACCGGGCGGGGCAGAGGCCGAGCAGATTTGGTGGTCGACCCCCAGCTCCCCAGCCGGCCGACAGGCAGCGCGAGCGGCAACCCGAGACGGCGTGACCTATCCGCGTACGTTCTCAGGCCGCGCCGTGGGTCAGAACGCCTGGCCCACGGCGTGGATCAACAGGCCGGCCAGCCCGCCGACGACGGTGCCGTTGATGCGGATGTACTGCAGGTCGGGTCCGAGCAGGAGCTCGAGGCGGTCGGCGGTCTCCCGGCCGTCCCACCGGCCGATCGTGCCGCTGACCATCGTGCCGATCTCGTCGCCGAAGTGCTCGGCCACGTAGCGGACGCCGCCCTCGACGCCGTCCTCGACGCGGGCAGCCAGTGCCTCGTCGGTCTGCAGCCGCTGCCCGAACGCCACGATCGTCTCGGCCAGCCGGCGCCGCAGCTCGGAGTCGGGGTCGGCGGCCTGCGCCCGCAGGGTCGCCTTCACGTCGCTCCACACGGTCGTGACCCACGCCCGCAGCTCGGGCTGGGCCAGCAGCTCGTGCTTGAGGTCCTCGCCGCGCTGGCGCATGGCCTCGGACGTCTGGAGCTCGTCCACCAGCCGCCGCACCCGGGCGTCGAAGTCGACCCGCAGCTCGTGCTGCGGGTTGCGGGCCACCTCGCCGAGCACGTTGCGGGCACCGTCGAGGAGCCGCTCGAAGATGCGGTCCTCGGCCGCCTCGGGCAGCCACCAGGGTGACTCGGTGGCGAACCGGGCTCGCAGGCTGGCGCGGTTGTCGGTGAGGAAGCGGTCGATGGCCCGCAGCATGACGTCGAGCAGGTCGTGGTGGCGGCCGTCCTCGGTCATGACCCGCAGGGCGCGGCCGGCCAGGGGCGCCAGGGGTGTCGTCTCGATGCGCCGCCGGGCGACGTCCTCGAGGGCGCGGTGGACCTCGTCGTCGCGCAGCAGGTCGGCGGCCGTGACCGCCGCGTCGGCCGCGTGGCGGGCCAGCCGGGCGGCGTTGTCGGGCTCGGCCAGCCACGCCGCCACCCGCGGCACCATGCGGGCGCCGCGCACCCGCTCCACCAGGATGTCCGGCGTCAGGAGGCTGCTCTGGACGAAGTCGCCCAGCGTGTCGCCGAACTGGTCCTTGCGTTCGACGATGATCGCGGTGTGCGGGATGGGGATGCCGAGCGGGCGGCGGAACAGGGCGGTGACCGCGAACCAGTCGGCCAGCCCGCCCACCATCCCGGCCTCGACCATCGCCTCGGCGTAGCCGACCCACGTGCCGTCCCCGCCCCAGAGCTGCAGGGCCACGAACCCCAGGGCCACCGCCACCAGCAGCCCGGTCGCCCGCCGCCGCCCCCGCCGGAGCAGGGCCCGCCGCTGCTGCTGGTTGGTGGTCTCGGGCAGCGTGACGGCCGAGGGATCGGCTGCCACCGGGGGAGCGGTCGTCGCCGTGGACATGCGGCAGGTGTACCCCGCGGCACCCGGATCCGCGCCGCGCGGGCCTGGACAGGGCGCGATGTAGCGTCGCGTCGTGGATGCGACCGACCGGCGCGACGTCACCGTCGTGGGGGCCGGCGTGGTCGGGCTCACGTCCGCGCTGCGGCTCGCCGAGGCCGGGCTCGGCGTGCGGGTCGTGGCGAGCGAGCGGGGCGACGCCACGACGTCGTCCGTGGCCGCCGCGGTCTGGTACCCGTACCGGGCGTTCCCGTTCGAGCGGGTCCTCGGCTGGGCCGAGAGCAGCTACCACGAGTTCGTGGCGCTCGCCCGGGCCGAGGAGGCGGCCGGGGTCCGGCTGCGGGCCGGCACCGAGCTGCTGCGGGACGACGGGCCCGACCCCTGGTGGGCCGGCGCGGTGCCCGACCTCGAGAAGGTGACGGGCGGCCCGCACGTCCCCGCCGGGTTCGCCATCGGGTGGCGGTTCACCGCCCCGGTGGTCGACATGAGCCGGTACCTGCCGTGGCTGGAGGCGCGCGTCGCCGCCCGCGGCGTCGAGATCGAGCACGCCGAGCTGGCCGATCTCACCGATCCGCGCCTCGACGGCCGGGTGATCGTCGACTGCTCGGGCCTCGGCGCCCGCGGCCTCGTGCCCGATCCCGCCGTCACCCCCGTGCGCGGCCAGGTGGTCGTCGTCGAGCAGGTCGGCCTCGACGAGTGGGTGGTCGACGACGGCGACGGCCGCGAGCTCACCTACGTCGTGCCGCGGGTCGACGACGTGGTGGTGGGCGGCACGGCCGAGGAGGGTGCCGACGACCGGACGGTCGACCCGGCGACCGCGGCGGGGATCCTCGCGCGGGCGACCGCCCTCGTCCCGGCACTGGCGGGGGCGCGCGTCGTGCGCCACAAGGTCGGGTTGCGCCCGGGCCGTCCGACCGTCCGCCTCGACACCGAGCGCCGCGGCGGTCGCACCGTGGTGCACTGCTACGGGCACGGCGGCGCCGGCGTCACGCTGTCGTGGGGCTGCGCCGCCGACGTGGCGGCGCAGGTGGAGGCCGCGCTCGGCGCCTGACGCCGCGCCGGGTGCCTGACGCCCGCCCTACTCGGGCGCGTGGCAGACGGCCTCGACGTTGTTGCCGTCGGGGTCGCGCACGAACGCCCCGTAGTAGGCCTCGTGGTACTCGGGCCACACTCGGGGCTCGTGCAGCACGTCGGCTCCCGCCGCGGTCGCGGCCTCGAAGAAGGCGCGCACGGCCGCCCGGTCGGGGGCCGAGAAGGCGATGTGGGCCTCGCGGAAACCGTCGCCCGTGGCCCGCGGCCCGATCCAGAAGTCGGGCATGGGCGGCACGCCGTACCCGATGACCTGTCCGAAGTCCATGAGGCGCGCCCCGCCGATGGTGGGCAGGACGGCGTCGTAGAACCCGGCGCTGGTGGCGACGTCGGCGCACTGGATGGAGACGTGGTCGATCATGCGACCATCCTTGCCGCCCCGAGCGCTCAGAAGCGCAGGCGGGCGCGGACCGGACGGTGGTCGGACATGACCTGGCGCACCACCTCGGACGACACGACCTCGACCGGCGCGTTCACCAGGATGTGGTCGGTCTGGCTGTGGGGCCGGTGGGCGGGGTACGAGCGGCCCCGCACCGCGCGGCGCCAGCCCGGACCGGCGAGCCGGTCGGCGCACCAGCCCCACATGTTCATGTCACCCGCGAACGCCCCGGGCTCGTCGGGCCCGGGCAGGGCGGCGCGGATGGCGGGCGCCAGCCGCCACACGGGATCCTTCAGCAGCGGCATGTGGGTGCCCACGACCGTGAACTCGGCGCCGTCGGCGTCGACGACCGCCCGCACGACGGCACGCCGGCCCGGATCACCCCGCAGCTGCGGACCGACGCGGACGACGTCGGCCGAAAGCGACGGGCAGGCGGGACAGCACGGCCACGACCCAGTCGCCGTCGCCGTCGGCGCCGTCGCGGGCGACGAGCCGGACCTGGTCGTGGCACGTGGCCCGGGCCACCGCGAACGTGCCGGCGACGCGGTAGCCGAGCGCGTCGGCCACCGCGAGCACGTCCCCCTCGGCGTCGTCGGGCACCCAGCCCTCCTGGAGCACGAGGACGTCGGTGTCGATCTCCTTGCACGCGGTGACCACGTCGTAGAACGGCGCGTCGTGGCCCCCCGTGCCGCGGCCCATGTGCAGGTTGAGGCTCCCCAGCGTCAGCTCCGCCACCCCGCCAGTGTGCCACCGGCGCCGCCTCCGCCAGCTTTTCCACAGCAGTTTCGGGGGTCCTGACCCCCGAACCTGCTGTGGAAATCCGTCGTCAGGCGGTGGGTGAGGTCGGTGGGCGCTGGTCGAGCGGGAAGCGGTCGTCGCCCGTCGGCGGGCCGTCGGGGAAGACCAGGTACATGACCTGGGCGGCGTGGGCGACGAGCGACCGGTCGGTGGGGTCCCACAGCGCGGTCTCGATCGACGCGAAGCCCGCGCTGGCGCGACGGGCCCGCAGGTGGGCCAGCAGCCACTCGGAGCTGGGCTCGCCGAACAGGTGGACCGTGAGGTCGGCGCTCGGCGGGTACCAGTCGCGCTGGCCGGGGCCCATGCGCTCCCCGACCGGCGACGGCATGAGGTCGCACAGGGCGATGGCGGCCAGCGGGTCGAGCGTGCCGTCGGGACGCGTCGGCGGGTCTTCGAAGCGGTACCAGAAGGCGCAGTCGGACGCGTTCGGGACGTAGTCCTCCCACGGGGCGTGACCCATCGCGGGCCGGCCGTCGACGTTGTCCCAGAACGGCACCGGCGGCCCGTCCTCGTCGAACTCGACGTCGATTCCGTCGGGGACGGGGTCGCGGAACGAGGGGCAGTCCTCGGGCGGCGGCACGTCGGGCATATACAGGTCGGTGAACTCGAAGCCGCCGCCGTCGGGGCCGAACACGGCGACCGACGTGTGCCCCACGTCGGCGCCCGCCGCGCAGGTGGTGGCCACCGCCTGGGTGGCGCGACGCCCGCGCCGGAGCACGGACACGTCGACCGTCACGGGCCCGGCGGGGACCTGGGCGGCGAACACGGTGGTGATCGTGCGCAGTCGCTGGGCCGGGTCGCCGATCTCGGCCGCCATCGCCGCCGCGGTGAGCGCCGTCATCATCCCGCCTTGGGGCACGGTCGGGCAGTTCCACCGGGGGTCGACGTCGACGAGGTAGCGCCCGGGCGTCTCGGCGTCGGCGGCGTGCGCCATCTGCTGCCCGAACGCGCCGGCTGCGATCTGCTGGTCCGCCGCGGTCACGACACGTTTGTACCGGCTGGCGCGCCCCACAGGCATGGGAGTTTGGTCACACGAAGGCCTGGACACCAGAGTTATACTGAGTATAGTACGGAGTATTCTCCGTCTGGACGTGAGCGCCCAGAGAGCAGCGGGGGAGAGAGGGAGAGGCGACCATGAGCGTGCGGCACGCGTTGCTGGCGCTGCTGAGCGAGGGGCCCAAGTACGGGCTCCAGCTGCGGCAGGAGTTCGAGCTGGGCACCGGCGAGGTGTGGCCGCTCAACGCCGGGCAGGTCTACACGACGCTCCAGCGGCTCGAGCGCGACGGTCTCGTCGAGTCCGAGGACCCCGAGGGCGACGGACCGCAGAAGGGGTACCGCCTCACCGAGGCCGGCGGCGAGGAGCTCGACGCCTGGCTGCGCACGCCGAGCGACACCTGGGAGCCGCCCCGCGACGAGCTGGTCATCAAGGTGCTCGTGGCCATGCGGGTCCCCGGCGTCGACGTGCACGAGGTCGTCCAGACCCACCGCCGCCACGTCGTCGAGGCCATGCAGCGGTACACGCGGCTCAAGGGCGCCGCGGCCGACGACGACGTCGCGCTGGCCGTCGTGGTCGACGCCCAGATCTTCCGCCTCGAGGCCGTGGTGCGGTGGCTCGACGCCGCCGACACCCGGCTCGCGGGGCACACGGCGCGCCCCGCCTCGCCGGCGGGCGCCGCGGCACCGACCCCGGCGCGGCCCGGCCGGTCTGCGCTTCGGCAGGGGGTGCGGCGATGACCGGGCCGGTGCTCGACGTGCGCGACGTGTCCAAGACCTACGGGTCCGGGGCGGCCGAGGTCCGTGCGCTCGACGGCGTCGACCTGACGGTCGACGAGGGCGAGCTGGTGGCGATCATGGGGCCCAGCGGCTCGGGCAAGAGCACGCTGCTCACCATCGCCGGCAGCCTGGAGGAGCCGAGCGCCGGAGAGGTCACGATCACCGGTGCGTCGCTGTCCGCCATGAGCCGCAACGACCGGGCGCGGCTGCGCCGCCGCACGATCGGCTACGTGTTCCAGGACTTCAACCTGCTCGCCGGCCTCACGGCCGCCGAGAACGTGTCCCTGCCGCTCGAGCTCGACGGCACCGCGGCGCGCGCCGCTCGCAAGATCGCGCTCGTCGCCCTCGACGACCTCGGGCTGGCGGACCGGGCCGCGAGCTACCCCGACGACCTGTCCGGCGGCGAACGCCAACGGGTGGCGATCGCCCGGGCGATCGTGGGCGACCGGCGGCTGATGCTCGCCGACGAGCCCACCGGCGCCCTCGACACGGTCAACGGCGAGGCCGTGATGCGGTTGCTGCGCAACGCCTGCCACCGGGGCGTGGCCGGGGTCGTCGTGACCCACGAGGCGCAGCTCGCCGCGTGGGCCGACCGCATCGTCTTCCTCCGCGACGGGCGCGTGGTCGACCAGACGGCCCCGCCCGACGGTCCCGAGTCGCTCCTCGCCTCGAGGGCGCAGCCGTGAGCGAGCGGGGGCGGAAGGACGGCCGCAGGGCCAGCGGTGGGGGCCTCGCGGCCCGTCGTGCGGTCGTGCGGTGGTCGTGGCGGCTGTTCCGGCGGGAGTGGCGCCAGCAGGTGCTGGTGCTCGTCCTGATCACCGTGGCGGTGGCCGTGACCGTGGCGGCGGCGTCGGCCGCCTACAACATGGCGCCGTCGGGTCAGGCCGGGTTCGGCACCGCCAGCCACCGCCTGACGGTGGAGGCATCCGATCGCGACGAGCTCGCCGTCGAGGTCGACGCCATCGAGGGCTGGTTCGCCACCACCGAGCAGATCAGGACCGAGTTCGCCACCGTGCCGGGGTCGGCCGAGGACGTGCTGGTCCGGGCGCAGGACCCGTCCGGACCGTTCGGCTCGCGCTGCTCGACCTGCGCGCCGGCCTCTACCCGTCCGCCGACGACGAGGTCGCGGTCACCGACGAGCTGGCCGAGACGTACGGCGTCGACGTCGGCGACAGCCTCGAGCTCGGTGACCGCACGTGGTCCGTGGTCGGGATCGTCGAGAACCCCGAGGACCTCCGCGACCAGTTCGCCCTGGTGGCGCCGACGGCGCCGCTGACGCGCCGACACGGTCGAGATCCTCGTCGACGCGAGCGACGACCAGGTCCGGGCGCGGCCCAGGAGCGGCAGCGACGCCGCGACCTTCGTCGACGTGCGCAACCAGGGTCGAACGAGAAGGGCACGGCCGTCATCGTCGCCTACGTGGTCGCCACCGTCGTCCTGCTGCTCGTCGCCCTCGTCGCCGCGGCGGGGTTCGTGGTCATGGCCCAGCGCCGCCAACGACAGATCGGGCTGCTGGCCGCCACGGGAGCGACCGATCGCCACGTGCGGCTGGTCATGGTGGCCAACGGCGCGGCAGTCGGGCTGGCCGCCGCCGTGCGTGGGCACCGCCACCGGGCTGCTGACCTGGTTCGCGATCGGTCCCACCGTCGAGTCGGCGGCCGGGCACCGGATCGACCGTTTCGACGTTCCCTGGTGGCTGGTCGCCGTCGGGATGTTGCTGGCGGTGTCGACCGCGACCGCGGCGTCGTGGTGGCCCGCCCGGGCTGCGGCTCGGGTGCCGGTCACGGCCGCGCTGTCCGAGCGACCCCCCGCCCCCCGGCCGGCGCACCGGTCGGCGCTCCTGGCCGGGGCGCTGCTGGCGCTGGGCGTCGGGATGATCTGGTGGGCCGACCCGAACCGCGTCACCCAGCGGGCCCAACCATCCAAGGACATCGCCCTGGTGGTCGGCGTCGTGACGATCTCGCTCGGGGTGCTGCTCCTCGGCCCGATCGTCCTCCGTACGGTCGGCCGGTCGGCGCGTCGCCTTCCCGTCATCGGCAGGCTGGCGCTGCGCGACCTGGCCCGGTTCCAGGCGCGGTCGGGGATGGCCCTCGGTGCCGTCAGCCTCGCGGTCGGCATCCCGATCGCGATCGTGATCACGTCGTCGGTGGGTCGGGCCGGAGCGGACGAGGGCAACCTGTCGGAGAGCGACCTGTTGCTCCGCATCGGCGACGCCGAGGGCGACATGGTCGAGGCCAACCCCCCGGACGACCTCGACGCGATGGCGGCCGCAGTCGACACGTTGGCCCGCGGGCTCGGCGACGCCGCGGTCGCGCCCCTCGAGATGGCCGTCGAACCGGCGTCCGAGCAGATCCCCGGGTTCGACGTCCGCCCGGCAGTGGCCGTGGGCGTCCCCGTCGACGACAACAGCCTGCGCGACGTCCCGCTCTACGTCGCCTCGCCCCAGCTGCTCGATCAGCTCGGGGTCGATCCCGGCTCCCTCGACCCCACGGCCGAGGTCCTGACCGTCCGCACCGAGCCGCTCGCGTACATCACGGAGGCGGGCCGGGGCGAGCCCGAGACGGTCACACGGCGGGCCCCGCTCGACGTGCCGGCGTACTCGTCGGGGCCGACGACGCTGGTCACACCCGAGGCGGTCGAGCGGCGCGGGTGGGACACCGAGCCGGTCGGCTGGCTGGTGACGTCGCCGTCGCCCGTGACGGGCGACCAGGTGCAGGAGGCCCGGGAGATCGCGGCCGGGGCCGGGCTGGTCGTCGTGGCGAGGACCGAGGACTCGACGGCGTCGTTGCGGCTCGGGGCCATCGCCGCGGGGACGCTGCTGGCGCTGGCGGTGGTCGCCATGACCGTCGGGCTCGTGCGCAGCGAGGTGGCGGGCGACCTGCGGACGCTCACCGCCACCGGCGCGACCCGCGCCATGCGGCGCGGGCTCACGGCCTGGACGGCGGGCGCGCTCGCCGTGCTGGGCGTCGTGCTCGGCGGGCTGGGGGCCTACGTGGCGCTGGCCTCCGGCTACGCCCGTGAGCTGGGCGAGCTCGGCGACGTGCCGTTCGTCGAGCTCGTCGTCCTCGCCGCCGGCATCCCCCTGCTGGCGGCCGGGGCGGGCTGGGCGTTGGGCGGCCGGGAGCCGTCCTCCCTGGTCCGCCCCGACACCTGAGCCCCCGACACCCGATCCCCGACACCTGATCGCACGAGACCCGAGACGCCGAGCCGATCGGCATCCGCACCGGGTACGGTGGCCGGCAACCAAGACCACGCGGGAGCCCGGAAGGGCTGAGAGGGCGCACAGACGCCGACCGCCGAACCTGATCCGGGTCATGCCGGCGAAGGGAGTGATGTTGCATGGGCAGCCGCCGCAAGGCCTATGTCGCGGGAGGCCGCGAGGACGTGCAGGTGCCGTTCTGCGAGGTCGTGCTCGACCCCCCGAACGAGCCCGTCCGCCTCTATGACACCAGCGGTCCGGGCAGCGACCCGCACGCCGGGCTCGATCCGGTGCGGGCGGCGTGGATCCACGAGCGGGGTGACGTCGAGCACTACGAGGGCCGGGTCGCCAGCCTGCGCGACGACGGCCGCGCCTCGTACCGGGCCGGGCGCTCGGCGGCCGAGCCGTTCCCGGGGGAGGGCGCCGACCGACCGCGGCTGCGGGCGGCCGAGGGCCGCACCGTGACGCAGATGCACTACGCCCGCCGCGGCGACGTCACGCCCGAGATGGAGTTCGTGGCGCGGCGCGAGGGCATGGACCCCACGTTCGTGCGCGACGAGGTGGCCCGCGGCCGCGCCATCATCCCCGCCAACGTCAACCACCCCGAGACCGAGCCGATGATCATCGGCACCCGCTTCCTCACGAAGATCAACGCCAACATCGGCACCTCGGCGGTCACGTCGTCGGCGGCCGACGAGGTGAGCAAGCTCACGTGGGCCACGCAGTGGGGCGCCGACACGGTCATGGACCTGTCGACCGGGCGCGACATCCACACCACGCGGGAGTGGATCGTCCGCAACAGCCCCGTGCCGATCGGCACCGTCCCGATCTACCAGGCGCTCGAGAAGGTCGACGGCGTGCCCGAGGACCTGACCTGGGAGCTGTTCCGCGACACCGTCGTCGAGCAGGCCGAGCAGGGCGTCGACTACATGACCATCCACGCCGGCGTCCTGCTGCGCTACGTGCCGATGACGGCCGAGCGGGTCACGGGCATCGTCAGCCGCGGCGGGTCGATCCTCGCCGCCTGGTGCCTGGCCCACCACCGGGAGAACTTCCTGTACTCGCACTTCGACGAGCTGTGCGAGATCTTCGCCGCCTACGACGTGGCCTTCAGCCTCGGCGACGGGCTGCGGCCCGGGTCGATCGCCGACGCCAACGACGAGGCCCAGCTCGCCGAGCTGGCCACCCTCGGGGAGCTGACCCAGGTGGCCTGGCGGCACGACGTCCAGGTCATGATCGAGGGTCCCGGGCACGTCCCGATGCACAAGATCAAGGAGAACGTCGAGCTGCAGATGGAGCTGTGCCAGGAGGCGCCCTTCTACACGCTCGGCCCGCTCACGACCGACGTCGCCCCCGGCTACGACCACATCACCTCGGCCATCGGCGCCGCCATGATCGGGTGGTTCGGCACCGCCATGCTCTGCTACGTGACGCCCAAGGAGCACCTGGGCCTGCCCGACCGCGACGACGTCAAGCAGGGCGTGATCGCCTACAAGATCGCGGCCCACGCCGCCGACCTGGCCAAGGGCCATCCCCAGGCGCAGGCCTGGGACGACGCCCTCTCGAAGGCCCGCTTCGAGTTCCGCTGGCAGGACCAGTTCGACCTGGCCCTCGACCCCGACACCGCCCGCGAGTACCACGACGCCACGCTGCCCGCCGAGCCGGCCAAGACCGCGCACTTCTGCTCGATGTGCGGGCCGAAGTTCTGCTCGATGGCCATCACCGACAAGGTGCGGGCCTACGCGGCCGAGCACGGGGTGGGCGCGTCCGACGCCCTCGTCGAGGGGATGCGCGAGAAGTCGGCCGAGTTCGTGGCCGCCGGCGGCGAGGTCTACCTCGAAGACCCGGCCCCGCCCGTCGCGGGGCGCGGAGCGCCGTGACCGCGTCGCGGGGCCCCGAGGGCGCGGCGGTCGGCATCGGCCGCCTGCACGTCCTCGTCGACTCGCTGGGTGTGGCCGAGGCCGCCCTCGAGGCCGGGGCTCCCACGCTGCAGATCCGCCTGAAGACGGGCACCGATCGCGACCACCTGCGGTTGGCCACCACGATCGCCGAGCGGTGCCGCGACGCCGGGGCGACCTGCCTCGTGAACGACCGCGCCGACCTGGCGCTCGCCGTCGGCGCCGACGGAGTGCACGTCGGGGCCGAGGACCTGCCGGTGGCGGTCGTGCGCGGGCTGCTCGGGCCCGACGCCGTCGTGGGCGGCACCGCCCGCGACCCCGCCACCGCACGCGGCCTCGTCGCCGACGGCGCCACCTACCTCGGCGTGGGCCCCACCTTCGTCACCCGTTCCAAGCGCGGGCTGCCCGAGCCGATCGGCCTCGACGGCGTGCGGGCGGTCGCCCGGGCGGTCGACGTGCCGGTCATCGCCATCTCGGGCATCACCCCCGAGGTGGTCGACGACGTGCTGGGAGCCGGGGCCTACGGCGTCGCGGTCGTCAGCGCGGTGGCCGATTCACCCGACCCGCACATCGCCACCCACGACCTGCTGATGGCGGTGGCCAAGGCGGCCGAGCGGTGGGGTGCCGGCGGGGGCCGCCCGTGATCGCCGCCGAACGCTGCGACGTCGTCGTGGTCGGAGCCGGGGTCGTCGGCCTCGCCTCGGCCTGGCGCCTCGCCCAGCGGGGGGCGTCCGTCGTCGTCGTGGACCCCGACCCCGGATCGGGCGCCTCGGGCGTGGCCGCCGGCATGCTGGCGCCGGTCACCGAGGCCCGCCTGGGCGAGGATGCGCTGTGGCGCCTGAACCGGGCGTCCTGGGCGCAGTGGCCCGCCTTCGCGGCCGACGTCGAGGCGTCGTCCGGCCGCTCGGTGGGGTTCCGGGACGACGGCACGCTCATGGTGGCGCTCGACGGCGACGACCGTGCGGTGCTCGACGACCTGGCCGCCCGCCACCGCACCATGGGCCTGGCGGTCGAGGTGCTCCGCGGCCGCGAGGCCCGCGCCCTCGAGCCCGGCCTGGCGCCGGGCGTGCGGGCCGGGCTGCTGGCCGCCGACGAGCGCTCGGTCGACCCGACGGCGCTCGTGCCCGCGCTGCGGGTCGCGGCCGAGGCCGCCGGCGTGCGGTTCGTGATGGCCGAGGCCGAGCGGGTCCTGACCGCCGACGACGACGGCCGCGCCACCGGCGTGACGCTCGCCGGCGGCGCGGTGGTCACCGCGGCCACGGTCGTGGTCGCGGCCGGGTGCCGCGCCGCGACCCTGCCCGGCCTGCCCGCGCGGGCCCGGCCGCCGGTGCGCCCGGTGAAGGGGCAGATCCTCACACTGTCCCAGCCGCCCGGCGACGCCCTGCTGACCCGCACGGTGCGCGGCATCGTGCGGGGGGCGAGCGTGTACCTGGTGCCCCGCGCCGACGGGCGTCTGGTCGTCGGCGCCACCGTCGAGGAGCGGGGGTGGGACACGACCCCCACCGCCGGGGCCGCCCACCAGCTGCTCCGCGACGCCCTGGCCCTCGTCCCCGGGCTCGACGACGCCACGTTCGTCGCCGCCCGCGCCGGCCTGCGCCCCGGCTCGCCCGACGACCTGCCCATCGTCGGGGCCACGGGCGTCGACGGCCTGGTCGTCGCCACCGGTCACCACCGCAACGGCATCCTGCTCACGCCGATCACGGCCGACGCCGTCGCGGCCGTCGTCGTCGGGGCCCCGGTGCCCGACGAGGTGGCGGCGTGCGACCCGCGCCGGTTCGCGCCGGCCGCGGCCGAGGCGGCGCCATGACGGCCGCGGAGACGGTCCAGCTGTCCGTGAACGGCGATCCCGTGACGGTCGAGCCGGGCACGACGGTGGCCTCCCTCGTCGCCGACCTCGGCTTCGAGCCCCGTGGCATCGCGGTGGCGGTCGACGGCGAGGTCGTCACGCGCCGCACCTGGGGAGACCGGCATCTGGCGGCGGGGGAGCAGGTCGAGGTGCTGTCGATCGCGCAGGGAGGCTGACGATGGCCGAACCGGTCCGACCGCTGGACGATGCGGCGACCGCCCCCGCCGACGACCCGCTCGTCATCGCGGGCGAGTCGTTCCGGTTCGCGCCTGATCCTCGGCACCGGCGGCGCGCCCAACCTCGACGAGCTCGAGCGGGCGCTCGTCGCCTCGGGCACCGAGCTCACGACCGTGGCGTTGCGGCGCGTCGACCCCGGGGCGCCCGGCTCGCTGTTCGCGGTGCTCGAGCGCAACGGCATCCGGGCGCTGCCCAACACCGCCGGTTGCTACACGGCCCGCGACGCGGTGCGCACGGCCCGGCTGGGACGCGAGGCCCTCGACACCGACTGGGTGAAGCTCGAGGTCATCGCCGACGAGCGCACGCTGCTGCCCGACCCGGTCGAGCTGCTCGACGCGGCCGAGCAGCTCGTCGACGACGGCTTCGTGGTGCTGGCCTACACGAACGACGACCCGGTGCTCGCCCGCCGGCTCGAGTCGCTCGGGGTCGCCGCGGTCATGCCGCTCGGCGCCCCGATCGGATCGGGGATGGGCATCCGCAACCCCTACAACATCGCCATGATCCGCGAGGCGGCCGGGGTCCCGGTCGTGCTCGACGCCGGCATCGGCACCGCCTCCGACGCCGCCCTGGCGATGGAGCTGGGCTGTGACGCCGTCCTGCTGGCGACCGCGGTGACCCGCGCCCGCCACCCGGTGCGCATGGCCGAGGCGATGCGCCATGCCGTCGAGGGGGGTCGGTTGGCCCGTGGCGCCGGGCGCATCCCCCGCCGGCTCTACGCCGAGGCGTCGACCAGCTTCGAGGGCCTGGCCGACCTGTGAGAGGGGTCCTCGTGCTCACCGACCGGCGGCAGGCCGAGGGCACCGGCCACCGGCTCGTCGACGTGGTGGCGGCCGCCGTCGAGGGCGGCGCCGCGGGCGTGCTGCTGCGCGAGAAGGACCTGCCGCGGCACGAGCGGGCCCCGCTGGCGGCCGCGCTGCGCGACATCACCGCGGCCGCGGGGGCGAAGCTGCTGGTGGCGAGCGACGTGGCCCTGGCCCTGGCGGTCGGGGCCGACGGCGTGCACCTCGCCGCCTCCGACCCCTGGCCCGGCCTCTCGCCCGACGAGGACGGGGGCGCCCGGGTCGGGGTGGGCCGGTCCTGTCACACGGTCGACGGCGCTGGTCCGCGCCGAGGAGCTCGACGCCGGCTGGGCCACGTTCTCGCCGGTGTTCGCGACGTCCTCCAAGCCGGGCTACGGCCCACCGCTGGGCCTGGCCGGCCTGGCGGCCGGGTGCCGGGCGGCGCCGTCGCTCCCGGTGCTGGCGCTGGGCGGCGTCGACCGCGACACGGTCGGGCGGTGCGTCGCCGCGGGGGCGAGCGGCGTGGCGGTGATGGGCGCCGTCATGGGCGCCGCCGATCCCCGAGCCGTGGTGCGGGCCCTGGTCGCGGCGGTCGGCGGGGCCGAGGCGGCGGGGACCGAGGCCGCGACACGACAGCGAGCCACCCGATGACCCCGCCGGTGGCGCTGACGATCGCCGGGTCCGATTCGGGCGGGGGCGCCGGCATCCAGACCGACCTCGTGACCTTCGCGGCCCACGGCGTCCACGGCGCGAGCGCCATCACCGCGCTGACCGCCCAGAACACGGTCGGCGTCGACGGCGTGCACGTGCCGCCGGTGGCGTTCCTGCGGGCCCAGCTCGACGCGGTGCTCGACGACCTGCCCGTGGCGGCGGTGAAGACCGGCATGCTGGCGACCGAGGAGGTCGTCCGGGCCGTGGCCGGGGTCGCGGCCGACGGCCGGCTGCCCAACCTCGTCGTCGACCCGGTCCTCGTGTCGTCGACCGGCGCCCGGCTCCTCGACCCCGGGGCCGAGCGCGCCTACGTCGACGCGCTGTTCCCCCACGCCCTCGTCGTCACCCCCAACACCCGGGAGGCGTCGACGCTGGTCGGTGGCACCGTCGCCACCGCGGCCGACGCCGTGGCGGCCGCGCACGAGATCGGCCGCCTCGGCCCGGCATGGGTGGTGGTCAAGGGCGGGCACCAGGTCGACGAGCCGGGGGCCGAGTCGGCCAGCGCCGACGCGGTCGACGTCGTGGTCGAGACCGCCACGGGCGCGGTCACCGAGCTGCGGGCGCCGCGGGTCGCCACCCGCAACGACCACGGCACCGGCTGCACGTTCGCCGCCACCACCGCCGCGCTGCTGGCGCGGGGTGTCCCGGTGCCCGAGGCGCTCGCCGGCGCCAAGCGCTTCGTCCACGCCGGGCTGGTCGCATCGGCCGGCTGGCGCCTCGGTTCGGGACACGGGCCCGTCGGCAAGCTCGGCGTCCTGGCCGCGCGACCCGTGACGGTCTGAACGCCCGCGGCGGGCTCTGCAAGACTCTCGCCATCGTCACGCGTATGCACGCGCGAGCTGGGGGACGATCATCGCTCGGATCCCGACCTCGATCGACCGGGCGCGCCCTCGCCCGCGAGAGCGGGCCTGGTGGGCGGCGGCCGCCCTCGTGGCGATCGTGGCGGTGCCGGTCGTCGTCGGGGCGTTCTCGCTCGTGGGGCAGACCTGGTACCCGGTGGGCGACTGGGCCAGCATGCTGTTCCGCATCGGCCAGGTGGGGTCGAGCGACACCCCGACGGTGGGGGCCTACACCGTCAAGGGCTGGGCCCACCCCGGCCCGTTCCTCTACTACGCGGCCACCCCGCTGTACCGGGTCACGTCGGGCGACCCCCGGGCCATGTCGTGGACCGCCGCCGTCCTCAACGTGGCCACGATCGCCGCCATCGGCGCGGTGGCGTGGCGGCGCGGGCGCCTCGCCCTCACCGTGGCGGTGCTGCTGCTCGTGGCCCTCCTCGTGCACGGGCTCGGTCCCGACCTGCTCGTCGATTTGTGGAACCCGTACGTCGGCCTCCTCCCGTTCCTGCTCGTGGTGCTGCTCGCCTGGGACGCCGCCCTCGGTCGCCCGCGGTCCGCCCTGCTGGCCGTCATCCCAGCGGTGGTCGCGGTCCAGTCCCACGTCGCCTACGTGCCGCTGGTGGCGGTCGTCGCGGTCTGGCTCGCCTGCTGGTGCCGTTGGTGGCGGCGCCTCGTTCCGGGCGAGCTGTCCGCGGGAGCCCTCGTCGCGGTCACCGCGCCCGAGGGGCGCTGGCGGGCCTGGCGGCCGGTCCTGGGCCGCGGCCTCCTCGTGGCCGTCGTGCTGTCGCTGCCCGTCCTCGTCGACCTCGCCTTCGACACCCACAACCTGGCTCGCGTCGCCGGCCACCTGGTCACCGGGGCGGGGGAGCAGATCGGTCTCGTCGAGGGCCTGGGCCTCGTCAGCCGCTACACGCGCCCCGACGGGCCGTGGATGGGTGGGCCCGAGCCGATGGCGTGGGGCGACGTGCAGGGCTCGGGCCCCGTGGTCGCGGTGGCCGTGCTCGGCCTCCTCGTGGGCTGCGCTCTCGCCGCCCGGCGGCGAGGCCTGATCGACGTGGCCGCGCTCGCCACCCTCACCATCACGCTCGTCCTGGTGTCGGTTCCCGCCACGGCCAACATCGTCACCCCGGTCTTCACCTACCTGACGCAGTGGCTCAAGGTCGTCGGCGGGCTCGTGTGGTTCACGGTGGCCTGGACCGGGTGGCGGCTCGTCGAGGACCGCGTGACCGCACCGAGCGTGCGCCGGGCCGTCGGGGCCACGGCCGTCGCGAGCGTCGTCGGCGCGGCGGTGTGGTCGGTCGCACCGGCGACCGACGTCGAGCTGGCCGCCGAGACCGAGGGCGCCGTCGTCCAGGACCTCCGGGCCCAGCTGGCCGATCAGCTCGACCCCGACCTCACCTACCGCGTCGAGGGGGTCGCCGACTCGTACGGCCACAACGCGGCCGGGGTCATCGCCTACCTGATCGCCGACGGGTACGACGTGCTGACCACCAACGGCGCCGCCGGCCTCAAGTGGGGGCACACCCACCGGTGGACCGAGGGCGACGACGTCGACGTGCGCCTCACCGTGGCGGTCCACTACGGCGGCTCCTGGCGGGACGCCTACCGCGAGTGCGAGGGCGATCCCGACGTCGAGCTCGTGGCCGCCCACGACGCCCTCACCCCCGACGAGCGCGCCCGCCGCGAGGACGGGCGGCGCGCCGCGTTCCTGTCGCCCGAAACGTTCAGCGAGGCCGAACGTGTCGAGGTGCGGCGCCTGGAGGCAGACGGGTTCCGGGTGGGCGTGTTCGCCGGCACGTCGGGCTGCGCCACGAGGGCGCCGCGCCCGAACCGCGTGAGGGCCGCGGCCGATCAGCCGGATGCCGCGACTTCGGTCTCGGCGGCGTCGACCGCCATCGCGTGCATCGGGGCGTTCTCGTTGAGGATCAGCTCGGACCGGGGGGCCATGTCGGGCTCGAACTCGGCGAGGTGCTCCTGCAGGGGAGCGACCGCGTCGGGGTCGGTGGCGTAGAACACGAGCGTGCGGGTGACCCCCGTCGTGGCGGGGCCGTCGATCTGCCACTGCCCCGCCCGCACCCAGCCGCGCGGTGCGTTGAAGGCGCCGGAGATGTCGTACACCACGACGACGTCGAAGCCACGCTCCTCGTCGACAGCCAGCCACAGGTCGCGGTTGCGCGACCCCTCGCGCCGCTGGAGCACCTCGTAGTCGCCGAGCCCGGCGAAGTCGGTGAGCGGTCCGTCGTGGAGGTAGCTGATGTACCCGAGCTGGTCGGTGGCCACGGGCTCGCCGTCGTAGTAGCGGCCCAGGAACTCGCCGGCCTGGTACTGCTGGCGGTACATGTCGTCGGCGGCCCGCGGGACCATCACCGTGTGCTGCAGCTTGGGGATGGCGGCGACGACGCCCACCGCGCCGATCGCCACCAGGGCCCGCCGCGCCGTCGGCGGCGGGGAGCTCGGCCACCGTCGCCAGCAGGAAGTACACGCCGATGCCGATCAGGTAGGCCTGGTAGCGCTCGTACCACCCGACGTCGGCCAGGGTCACGTGGAAGGCGGTCGCCACCACGAGGGCGAGGGCGGGTACGAGGGCCGGTCCGCGCCGTCCCCGCACGATCAGGTACACCGCCGCCGAGGCGACGAGGACGATCAGCAACGGGTCGCTGGCGACCCGCCCGACGACGTCGGTGGGCGTGAGCCCGTCGCTCTGGGCCGTCCCCGTTCCCTGGCCCTTGGCGAGCAGCGAGTTCGGCAGCCAGCCGCCGCCCATCGCGCGGTTGAACAGGCTGAACGCCGCGATGGGGACGGCAGACGACACCAGGAGCGCGGCGGCGCGACGGGTGAACCGCCGACGGTCGACGAGCACCAGCGCAGCGGCCAGCCCCACGACGACGAAGGCGGTCTCGAACCGCGTGAGCGAGGCCAGGGCCACGACGACGCAGGTCGCCACCGGTCCGGGGCCGGGACGGTCGAGCGCCCATCGGTGCACGGCGACCACGGCCGCCAGCACGAGCGCGGTGTGCAGCGTGTGCTCCATGCCGACGAGTGCCAGCCCGGGGAGGTACAGCATGCCGATGACGAGGACCGCGGTGACCGCCACGTCGAGCGGCCGCGACCGGCTCGGCCGCACCACCTGCTGGCCCTGCGCCAGCAGCCACACCACGGCGACGCCCGCCGCCACGTTGAGGAGGAGGGGAACCCACTCGGCGGCGGGCCCGGCGACCAGGAGACCGGCGGCGGTCAGCGCGGTCCACAGCGGGGAGGACGAGGCCGACTCGAACCGGCCCGCCACCACCCCCCAGGTGGCGTCGTGGGACAGCCGGTCGGCCATCGACAGGTGGATGGCCGCGTCGTCGAGGGCGTAGGTCAGGCGCCCGACCCAGACCACGATCACCGCGACCAGGAGGGCCGTGACGCCGAGCTGGAAGCCGACGCCCCAACGCAGGAAGGCGCGGTCGACCCGCTCGGTCGGTGCGGACCCGGAGCCCGGCGGCTCGTCCTCGGTTCGAGGGATTGCGGTGATCGCCACCCGACGGGTTGCCTCCCCAGCTTCGCCGTCGTCGACGCTAGTCCATCAAGGCGGAGAGGTCCCCGACTCACGAGGGGCGCCGGACAGGACCGGCAGGCCCCCGCGCCAGCGGCCGGGGCCCGCCAGCCAGGCCGTGCCCGGCTCGCAGTGCGCCGCCTCGTCGCACCAGCGGCAGCGGGTCGACGGGCGGGCGTCGGAGGGGTCGTGGCCTCGGTCGAGCGCAGCCACCCGCTGCCGGACCACCTCGACGATCATCTCGCCCCCGGCTGCCAGCAGGTCCTCGTCGGCGACGACCCGGGCCCGTTCGCCGGTGTCACCCGCGGTGACCAGCACGGCCGCGGGCGCGACCCGCAGGGCGAGCGCGCCGGCGGCCGCCTCGAAGGTGGCGCGCCGGTGGACCTCGCCGTCGTCGCCCGACGACGGGCGGTGGACGACGAGCACGTGATCGCCCGACCCGGTCACGCGCCCCAGGCGGGCGTCGGCCCCGCACGCCACCGTCACCGCCGAGCCCTTGGCCGGCCACCACCGGGGGGCGCCGGAGGCGCCGTCGTCGCGGCTGACGTTGAGGAGCGTCAGGCCGTCGGGGAGGGGCCAGCCGAGCACCCGGACGAACCCCGCCGTCCACCGTGTGGCCAGGCCGGCGGTGGCGGCCAGGGTGGCGGCCTCGCCGTCGGCGCGCAGGTCGCCGACCCAGCCGCCGACCCCCGGCCCACCGGCGACCGCGACCTCGCGGATCCAGCCCCGCACGACCTCGAGCGGTGCGGGGAGGTCGCCCGGGTCGCCGAAGGAGCCCCCGGCGTCGCCGCGGTGGAGGTGGTGGTCGAGCGCGGCGCGTGCCACGGCGGCGGCCGCGTTCCCCGCCGACCAACCCGGGAACCCCCATCCGCCCTCGCCCGCCGCCCGGTAGCGGGCCGGGCAGTCGGCGGCCTCGGCGGCGGCCACCCAGCCCACGTACACGTCGGCCAGCGGGGCGGGCGCGGCCGCGAGCGCCTCCTCGATCCCGGTGACGACGGTGGCGCGCAGGCGATCGGCCGCCCCGACGGCGTCCCTCACGCCGCCCTCACCTCGGGGCTCCGGTGCCGGCCGCGGCTGCCGCGGCGTCGTCGGGCCGCCAGGCCAGCCCCTCGGGGCAGGCGGCGCGCAGCGGGCAGTGCCCGCAGTGGGGCCCGGGGTGGGCCGGGGCGGGCTCGCCGGCGGCGATGGGCGCCGCCGCCTCGACGGCGTGGGCGACCCGATCGGCCGCGGTGGTCAGGACGGCAGGGCGGACGGGCTCCACCTGCGTCGTCCCGTCGGCCACGACCGTCACGACCGCAGCGGGGGCCCGCCCGTCGCGCAGGGCGACGAGCAGCGCGTAGAGGTGGGCGTCGGCGCGAGCGCCGTCGTGCCAGCGCCCGGCCTTGACCTCGACGACCACGGCCGGCCTCGGGGTGGGTGGGCCACCCAACAGGACGTCGAGCCGACCGCTCAGCACGACCGCACCCCCGGCCAGCACGGCCCGCACCGGTTCCTCGACCCGCGGCCACCACCCGGGATCGATCGCCGGCCAGGCGCCGGCCAGCAGGTCGATGCGAGCGGCGACGTCGGGGGGCAGCGCGCCGGGTCCGCCCCGGTCGGCGAGATGGTCGGCCACCGCCGTGTCGCCAGTGGCCTCGAGGTACGCGAGGGCGGCCTCGACGGTCGGGGGCCGCTGAGGGACCAGCACGGCGAGCTTGGCGGCCGCGTCGACGACCAGGCCGGCGACGAGGTCGTCGGTCATCCCGGCCTCGGGGGCGGCGAGAGCCCGCCGCGGGCAGCGCAGCAGCCACCCGACGGTCCCCTTGGCGAGGCGCAGGGGTTCGGCCGGCGTCCACCCGCCCAGCTCGCAGGCCCGGCGGGCGTCCTGGTCGAGGCGCGCCGCGAGGTGGTCGAGCGCCTCTTCGACCCCGGTCGGGTCGGACACGGGGGCCGCGCCCGCGGTGCCGTCGCCGACCGGTGCGAGGTCGGCGTCGGCCAGCAGGTCGGTGAGGGTCCGCGCCGGGCGAGGGGCCACTCAGAGGCCGAGCCGGTAGGCGAGGCCGTGGCCCGAGCGGCCCGGCGCCGAAGGCGCCAGGAGCGGGAAGCGACCTCGTTGCGCTCTCGGCGGCGGCGCCGCCGAGGACGAGCAGACATGAGCTGAGCACAGACGCACTCACCGCATGGTAGGGACGACCGGTCAGCGCGAGCGGGACGCCAGCCAGGCCGCCTCGGCCTCGCCCATGGGCGTCGAGGGCGGCCCGTCGACCCAGGTCCACAGCTCCTCCGCGATGCGGCGGAAGTTGGCCGTGGCCCGCAGGTCGCCGAGGATGGCCATCAGCCCCAGGTTGATGCGCTGGATGATGACGAAGCTGGCCGGCAGGTTGGCCGCCTTGATGACCGGCCCGTACGGCCCGTTCGGGTCGAAGTAGCGCGAGACCGCGTCGGACGACCACTGCGGCGTGATCGTCACCACCTCGTCGTGCATGACGAACTCGTAGAAGTGGCTGAAGTACTCGTGCACCTGCTGGTCGGACACGGGCGTGCCCGGCTTCAGCAGCCCGATCTCCTCGATGATGCGCCGGTAGCGGGACGTGTCGCCCTCGATCACCATCGCCTGGATCATGTCGCCGAACAGGTCGATCTCGGGCTCGGAGAAGTGCTTGACCAGCCCGAAGTCGAGGAACGTGACCCGCCCGTCGGGCTGGAACAGGTAGTTGCCGGGGTGCGGGTCGCCGTTGAAGGCGCGCAGGCGGTACAGGCTCCGGAACACGAACCGGTAGATCGACTCGGCGGCCAGGTCGCGCTGGTCCTGGTCCCAGCCGGCCATGACGTCGAAGCGCACGCCCTCGGCGAGGTCGGTCGTCAGCACCCGCGCCGTCGAGAGGCCGGTCACCACGTCGGGGACGTGGATGTGGGGGTGATCACGGTACGAGTCGGCGAAGAGCTGCTGGTTGCGGGCCTCGTTGCCGTAGTCGAGCTCTTCGATGATGCGGGCGCGGACCTCCTCGACCAGCGGGCCGGGCTCGAACCCCGAGAACGCCATCCCCATCGCCCCGAACACCAGCCCGGCGGCCTCGAGGTCGGCCTCGATCGCCTCGTCGACGCCGGGGTACTGGACCTTCACGGCCACGGCCTGGTCGTCGTGGGTGATCGCCCGGTGGACCTGGCCGATCGACGCCGACGCCAGCGGCACCGGGTCCCACTCGGCGAAGGCGATCTCGGGCGGGGCGCCCAGCTCGCGCTCGACGACGCCGGCGGCCAGCTCGGCCGACATCGGCGGTGCGTTCTGTTGCAGGTCGGCCAGGGCGGCGCGGGCGTGGTCGGGCAGCCCGACGTCGAGGTACGACGCCATCTGCCCGAGCTTCATGAAGGCGCCCTTCATGCCCCCGAGCGCCTCGGCGACCTGCTCGGCCGTCCGCAGCTCGAACGCCTGGTCGAGCTCGGCGTGACGCTCGGCGGACGCGAACACCTTGCGGGCCCGGTGGACGGCGAACCCCGCCCCGGCCCGGCCACCCATCTTGGCCAGCTCGATGCGGCGCTGGCCGCGGGTGCGGGCGACCACGGCCTCGCCGGCGGCCGCGGGCGGCGAGCCTGCGGCGCGCGGGTCGCGCGACCCGTTCCTGTCGGCCTGCGCCCGGCCGCGGGCGCGGGCCTGGACCGCGGCCAGCGCCACGCCGGCCGCCGCTCCGGCGGCGAGCACCTTCGTTCCCCTGCGGACCACGGAGCGCACCCTACCGAGCGGTAACGGCCCGCCGGCAGCCGGGGCCGGGTTCTTCGTGCGACCTGCTGCAGCCCGCCCTGGCAGCGCTTCGCCCCCGGCGGCGAGCCGTCCGGTCGACGGCATCCGCTCGCTGACCCGACGGCCCCGACCTGGTCCTCGCCGACAACGAGTCGACGCTGGGGCATCGGCGACCGCACGCCGGGGCGCGACGGCGTGGCGGCATCTCCGTGCCGGTGAGCGGCGTTCGACGAGGCCAACTGGTTGCCGGCACCCGCCGGTCCGGGGTTCCTGGTGCTGCGCTGCTACGAGGGGCGGGGGCCGGTGGTGGAGGCGGACTGGTTTCCGCCACCGCTCGAGCTGGGCTACCAGCCCTGATAGTCGGGGTCGCGGCGCTCCTTGAACGCCTCGACGCCCTCGTTGGCGTCGCGCGTCTGCATGTTGAGCTCCTGCGCCAGCGCCTCCTCGCGGAAGGCGGTGGCCCGGTCGCTGTCGAGCGACCGGTTGAGCAGCGCCTTGGTCAGCCCGATCGAGCGGGTGGGGCCGGTGGCGAGGCGGGCGGCCCACTCGGCGGCGACCTTCTCGAGCTCCTCGGCGGGCACGACCCGGTTGACGAGGCCCAGCCGCTCGGCCTCGGGCGCCGGCACCGCGTCGCCGAAGAACATCATCTCCTTGGCCTTCTGCAGCCCGATCAGGCGGGGGAGCAGCCAGGCGCCGGCGCCGTCGGGCACGAGGCCGCGACGCACGAAGACCTCGATGAACCGGGCCTCCTCGACCGCCACGACCAGGTCGCAGGCCAGGGCCAGGTGGGCGCCGATGCCGGCGGCGGTGCCGTTGATCGCCCCGATGACCGGCTTCTCGCAGTCGACCACCGCGGTGATCAGGCGCTGGGCGCCCGCGTGGATCATGCGGGCGACGTCGCCGATGACGAGGTCGGGCACGCCCTCGGGGCGCACCGGGCCGGGGCGCGAGTGCCGCAGGTCGGCGCCGGTGCAGAAGTGCCTGCCGGTGGCGGTGATGACCACGGCCCGGACCTCGAGCCGCCCGCTGGCGTCGTCGAGCAGGTCGATCAGGCGGTCGCGCTGGTCGGGCGTGACCGCGTTGGCGGCCTCGGGACGGTTGAGGGTGAGCCACAGCACGCCGCCGTCCTCACGGGCGATGAGCTGCTCGTCGAGGGGGCGCTCGTCGGTCATCCCTGCACGGTACCCCGGTCTCTGACGGGGCGTCAGATCTCTGATGAGAACTACTGTGCAGCGTATGGAGAACCTGCCCACTGTCGACCAGCTCAACTTCGGGCTGCTCGTGCTCCGCGTCGTCGTCGGCCTCGTGTTCGCGTTCCACGGCTACGCCAAGTTCTTCCGGGGTGGCCGCTTGGCCGGCACCGCCGGCTGGTTCGACGGCATGGGCATGCGCCCCGGTCACGTGCACGCTCGCATGGCGGCCACGGGCGAGGTCGCCACCGGGCTGTGCCTCGCCTTCGGGCTGCTGACCAGCTTCGCCGGGATGGGCCTGGTGGGCCTGATGGCGGTGGCGTTCTGGACCGTGCACAAGGGCAACGGGCTGCTCGTGTTCCAGGACGGCTGGGAGTACAACCTCGTGCTCGGCACCATCGGCGTGTCGCTTGCCACCATCGGGGCGGGCGAGTGGAGCCTCGACAACACGCTCGGCATCGACCTCAACGGGCCCGCCGGCTTCCTCATCGCCCTGGTCGGGGGCCTGGCCCTGGCCACCGGCCTGCTGGCCACGTTCTACCGCCCGCCGGCCCCCGAGCCCTCCGAGCCGGCGGCGAGCTGAGCCGGGCCGGCGCTCAGGCGCTGGCCGAGAGGCCGTGGGGGAGGGCGCAGTCGAAGACCAGCGCCTCTCCCTCCCGGCGCACGGTGACGTCCAGCCCGGCGCTCCGCACCGTGCGGGCCAGGCCGTCGCCACCGGCGGGGGCGACCGTGCGGAGGCTGGTGACGCCGGCGTTCGACGCCAGCGTCGCCAGCTCGTTGACCAGCAGCGATCCGATGCCCCGGCGCTGGTGCCGGTCCTCGACGATGACCGCCAGGTCGGCGCGCCGTCCTCGGTCGCGCAGCTCGTAGCGCCCGGCGCCGACGAGGGTCCCGCCCACGAGGGCGGCCAGCGCCACCAGGTCGTCGTCGTCCACGTCGACGGACGGGGAGAGGAACCGGCTGTGCCGACGTGTGTCCTCGGAGCAGCGCCCGTGGTGGGCCACCGAGCGCGTTGCGGTCACCGGCGCTGAGGTGGCGCAGGCGGACCAGCCCTCCGTCGGGCAGCGCCACCAGGCGCTCGAGGGTCATCGGCGTGCGGCGGGGTGGGGGGCCGGGCTCGGGCCTGCGCCCGGAGAACGAGTCCGCGACCCGCACCATGACCGGGCCCTGCGGTGGTGGGGGCTCGGCCGAGCCGTCGTCGTCGAGCGTGCGCAGCGTGGCTCCGCACCGCCGGGCGACCGCCGCCAGCTCGCCGCTGCGGTGGTCGGGCACCTGGACGACGAGGCGGTCGATCACGGTGTCGCCGCTGCCGGCGAGCACGTCGAGGTGGACGATGTTGGCACCGCAGGCGGCCAGGTCTCCGGCGAGGGCGGCGAGGTTGCCCGGTCTGTCGGCCAACTCCACCCAGAGCTCGTGTCGAGCCATGATCCCTGCGTTTCCCGTCGCTCGCATGCCGTCTATTCGGAACCATGCGCCCCGACGGTTGCCTCCGGCTCAACAGCGCGCGTCGACCGTGCGAACAGAACCTGTCGCAGTTCTTTTGTCGGCCGCGACTCGCAGCGGAGGGGTCGCGCTACGCGTCGAGCACGTCCGCGGCGATGAGCTCCTCGAGGTCGCGCGTCGGCCACCACGAGATCTGCAGGGCCTTGGCCCGCCGGAAGTAGAGCTGGACGTCGTACTCGAGGGTGAAGCCGTTCCCGCCGTAGATCTGCTGGGCGGTCGCGGTCAGGTCGCGCAGGACGCGGGTGGCGAACAGCTTGGACATGGGGGCCAGGCGGGTGACCGCCCGCCCGCTCGACCGGGCCCAGGCCGCCTCGTGGACCAGCGTCCGCGCCCCGTCGAGCGCAGCCTGGCCGTCGGCGAGGTAGTGGGCGATCGACTGGAACGCGCCGATCGGCTTGCCGAACTGCTCGCGGTCCTTGGCGTACTGGACGGTCATCTCCTGGGTGCGGTCACCGGCGCCGACCGCCCACGCCGCGAGGAGGATCAGCACGTCGTCGCGCACCGCGGCCCACGTCGCCCACCCCGTGCCGGCGGCGCCGAGCCGGTCGGCGACGGGCACCCGCACGCCGTCGAGGTCGACCCGGTACTGCGTGTCGGACGCCACCGTGACCTGCTGGGTCAGCGTGACGCCCGCGGCCTGCGGGTCGACGAGGAACAGGTCCACGTCGGCGTCGCCCTCGCCCGTGCGGGCCAGCACGACCAGCCGGGTGGCCGCGGCGGCGAAGGCGACGTGGCGCTTGACCCCCGACAGGGTGAACGTCTCGCCGCCGTCGTCGGACGTGGCCCGGGCCTGGACGCCGCGTGGCCCGTGGCTGCCGTCGGGCTCGACCCACGCCGGGGTGAGCACGGCGGCGCCCGAGGCGATCCGGGGCAGCCACTCGGCCTGCTGGGCCTCGGTGCCGCCCGCCGCGATGGCACCGGCCGAGGCCACGCAGCTCACGAAGTGCGGGGTCGGGGCGAGCGCCCGGCCGAGCTCCTCGTACAGGACCACGCCCTCGAGCAGGCTCATCCCCGAGCCGCCGTGGGCCTCGGGGACCATCAGGCCCAGCAGGTCGAGCGCACCGAGCTGCTTCCAGAGGTCGGCCGGGTAGCCGACGGGATGGTCCTCCATCTCGCGCACGACGGTGGGCGACGCATGCTCCGCGAGCAGGCTGCGCACGACCTCGCGGAGCATCTCCTGCTCCTCGGTGAAGGCGAGATCAAGCATGGTGGTCCTCTGTCCTCGTGTCAGGGCACCCAGCGGTCGCCGGAGCGCCGCCAGGGGTTGTCGTCGGGCGTGGTCGGGACGGCGATGCGCACGGTGGCCGTGGTGCAGAGCCGGTCGTCGGCGTGCACCTCGACCGCCACGGTCGCCCAGCCGCAGCCGGCGGCGTCGGTCTCGGTGGCGGTCACGGCGCCGGTCAGGGTCATGGTCTCGCCGGGGTAGACGGAGTCGCGCATGCGGAAGTGCAGTCGGCCCGGCCGGCCCAGGGGGCCGGTCCAGTCGGTCACGAACCGCTCGAACCACGCCTGCTGGTTCGGCGTGTTGAGGAAGATGTCGCGCGCCCCGTTGCGCTCGATGGCGAAGTCGCGGTCGTGGTGCATCGGCCGCCAGTCCCGGGTGGCCAGGGCCCCCAGCACGACGGTGGTGGCCGACACGTCGTGGTGCAGGTCGGGCAGGCGGTCGCCCACGGCCACGTCGGCGAGCACGACCGCGCCGGCCGACCAGCGAGGCGCGCCGGGCGGGGCGGGCGCGTCGGGCGGGGCGTCAGCGGCGCCGCGCGGTCGGCGGCGGCGCAGCCGGACGTCGGCCGCCGGGCGGGGCCGCCGCGCGCGACGTAGCCGAACCCGGTGAACGTCTCGACCCCCGCCAGCACGCCGTCCTGGTTGCGGTACGGCACGTCGATCACCCAGAAGCGGCCGGTGCCGAGCTTGGTGGTCTTGGGCTCGCTGAGGGAGCGCAGGACCTGGGCGGTGCTGACGACGTCGCCGGGTCGGACGGGCTCGTGGAACACGACCTCGCTGTCGCTCATGATCGCCTCGGGCAGGCCGAGGCGCTCCTTCAGGTCGAAGTGCACCTGCAGGGGAAGCTTCTGCGCGGTCTGACCCGGCTGCCAGTGGTGCGGGCGGAACCACAGCGACAGGGTCGACGGCGGTGCGATCGGCCCGCCGGTGATCTCGTGGGCGACCTTGTCGTCCCAGTAGAGCGGGTTGCCGTTCTCGACCGAGGCGCAGGACGTCCAGATGTAGCCCCGCTCGACGGGGAAGTCGGCCGTCTCGGGGTAGCGGGTCTCGCCGACCCAGGCGACGACGTCGTCGGGGACGGGTGCGGTGCCGTCGGCCGCGGTCACACGATCACCCCTTCGGCCACGAGGGCCTCGATCTCGGTCGCGCTCATGCCGGCCCCGGCCAGCAGGCTCTCCGTGTCGGTCGCGGCCGGGTCGGGCAGGTCGGAGACGTCGCGGCGCGGTGCGCCCGCCAGCAGCGGCGCCAGCTGGCGGAACGGCTCGGCGCCGCCCGGCGGGCGGGCCTCGACGACGGCCCCGCGGGCCACGACCTGCGGGTCGGACACGACCTCGGCGATGTCGAGGACGGGGGCCACGCACGTGTCCGCGTCGGCCAGCAGGGCGACCCACGCGTCGCGGCCCTTCGTGGCGAGCGCGGCGCGGATGTCGGCCCGGATCTCGTCCTGCACGGCGTCGTCGGACTGGTGCTCGATCCACCGCTCGAGGCCGAGCAGGCGGCACAGGTTGGCCCAGAACACGGGCTCGATGGCGCCGATCGCCAGCCAGCCGCCGTCGCCCGTGGGGTAGACGTCGTAGCAGGCGTAGCGCCCGGTGAGGATGTAGTGGCCGGGTCCGGGCGCCTCGCCGGTGGCCAGGTACTCGTCGATGTAGAGCGACAGCATCCACAGCACCCCGTCGGCCACCGACACGTCGAGGTAAGCGCCCGCGCCGGTGCGGCCCCGGCCGACCAGCGCGGCGAGGATGGCGGCCGCGGCGTGGAGACCGCCGGCCGCGATGTCGGCGACCGTGGCCCCGGGCAGCGGCGGCCGGCCCTCGGCCGTGCGCTCGGACATGTGCAGGTAGCCGCCCGCGGCGAGGTAGTTGAGGTCGTGCCCGGCGCGGGACGCGGCCGGCCCCGTCTGCCCGTAGCCGCTGGTCGAGCAGTAGACGACGCCGGGGTTCACGGCCCGCACGGCGTCGTACCCGATGCCGAGCCGGTCGACGACGCCGGGGCGGAAGCTCTCGATCACGACGTCGGCGGTGGCGGCCAGGGCGAGGAAGGCGTCGCGGCCGGCGGGCGACTTCAGGTCGAACTGCGCGCGTTCCAGGCCGCGCTGCCCGCTGTAGGCGTGGAACGGCGGGACGAGCGGCGTCGTCCCGGCCTTGGGAGGCGCGCCGACCTTCACCACCCGGGCGCCGTAGTCCGCCAGCAGGCGGGAGCAGCGGGTGGCCGGGCCGACCGTCGAGAAGTCGAGGACGACCGTGCCGGCGAGCGGACCCTCGGGCATCAGAAGTTCTTCGGCAGCCCGAGCTTGCGGGTGGCGATGATGTTCTTCTGCACCTCGGACGTGCCACCGCCGATGGTGTCGATGACCGTGTAGCGGTAGGTCGACTCGGCCCGCCCCTCCATGGGGGCCTCCTCGGTGCCGACCCGCAGCTGGGTGCCGGGCCCCCCGATGTCCATGGAGGCGTCGGCCAGGCGCTTCGACAGCTCGGTCGAGAACAGCTTGTACTCGGACGCCTCGGCCCGCGGCGGGTCGCCGCCCGCCATCGACTTGTGGACGAACCGCAGGCCGAGCACCCGGGCGACCTCGCCCTCGGTGACCAGGTTGGCCACCTGCCGGCGGACCACCGGGTCGTCCTTGACCGGCTCGCCGTCGACGGTCGCCTCGCGGACGTGGTCGGTGAGGATGCGGATGCGCTCCTCGATCTGGCTGTAGGTGAACATCGTGAAGCGCTCGAGGTCGAGCGCCTGGGCGATGTACTGGAAGCCGCGGTTGAGGTCGCCGACCACGTAGTCGTCGTGCACGAACACGTCGTCGAAGAACACCTCGTTGGTGCGCTCGTCGCCCATCGTCCAGATGGGCCGGATGGTGAGGCCGGGGTCGTCGAGCGGCACGAGGAACAGGGTGATGCCGTGGTGCTTGGGTGCGTCGGGGTCGGTCCGGGCGCCGACCCAGTACCACTCGGCGAAGTGGGCCGACGTGGTCCAGGTCTTCTGGCCGTTGAGACGCCAGCCGTCGCCGTCGCGGGTGGCCTTGAGCTGCATGGCCGCCGCGTCCGACCCGGCGTTGGGCTCGGAGTAGCCGACCGCGAACTCGACCTCGTTGCGCAGGATCTTCGGGAGGAACTCGGCCTTGAGCTTGTCGGAGCCGTACTTGATGAGCGTCTTGCCGATGATGCCGACGCCCTTGCCGATCTGGGGGGCGCCCCGGCGGGCCAGGGCCTCGTTGAGGAGGTACTCGTAGACGCCGTCGCCCTCGGAGCCGCCGTACTCCTTCGGCCAGGTCATGCCCAGCCAGCCCCGCTCGCCGACCTTGGCCATGAACGCGCGGCGCTCGGGCGTGTCGCAGATCTGCGCCATGTTCTCGCGCGTCTGGTCCATGACCTCGATGGTCTGGTGCTCGTCGAGGAACGTCTCGACCTCGGCGAGGAACTGCTGCTGCTCCTCGGAGAACTCGAAGTCCATGCGGGTGGTCTCCCCCGGGCAGGCCGGCCGGTCGCCGGATCTGACGAAGTGTCAGATTACCCGTGGGGAACGGGCGGGCGCCATCGGCGGCATGCTCTCGCGGTGAGCGAGCTGAGCGAGTGAACCATGAGCACCGTGCCACCGGCGTCCGGGGACTGGATCCTGCACGTCGACCTCGACCAGTTCCTGGCCGCGGTCGAGGTGCTGCGGCGCCCCGAGCTGGCCGGCAAGCCGGTGATCGTGGGCGGCGACGGCGACCCCACGCGGGCGCGCCAGGTGGTGGCCACCGCCTCGTACGAGGCCCGGGCCTTCGGCGTGCGGTCGGGGATGCCCCTGCGGACGGCGGCCCGCCGCTGCCCCGACGCCGTGTTCCTGCCCAGCGACCGTGACGCCTACGACGCGGCGTCGGCCGAGGTCATGGCCACGCTGCGCTCGTTCCCGGTGGTGGTCGAGGTGTGGGGCTGGGACGAGGCGTTCGTCGGCGCGACCACCGACGACCCCGAGGCGCTGGCCCAGGACATCAAGGCCCGGGTGCTCGACCGCACCCGCCTGAGCTGTGCCGTCGGGATCGGCGAGACGCGGCTGCAGGCCAAGACGGCCACGGGCTTCGCCAAGCCGGGCGGCGTCGCCCGCCTCACGCGGGCGACGTGGCTGCCGACGATGGGCGAGCGGCCCGTCACCGCCATCTGGGGGATCGGCGACCGCACCGCCCGCCGCCTGGCCGAGGCGGGAGTCCACACGGTGCACGACCTGGCCTGGGCCGACCACGAGGATCTCGCCCGGCGCTTCGGGCCCCGCATCGGCCCGTCGTTGCGCGTGCTCGGCCTGGGAGGCGATCGCTCGCCGGTGGTCGACGAGCCGTGGGTGCCCCGGTCGCGCAGCAAGGAGACGACCTACCGGCGCGACCTGACCGACCCGGACCAGGTCCGCGACGAAGTGGCGCGCCTCGCCAGCGAGGTGACGGCCTCGGTCGTCGCGGAGGGCCGCCGCGTGACGCACGTCCACGTCAAGGTCCGCACCGCCACCTTCTTCACCCGCATCAAGTCGTCGAAGCTGCCCGAGCCGACAACGGCACCCGACGTGGTGGCCGAGCGGGCGCTGGTGGTGCTCGACCGCTTCGAGCCCGCCCGGCGCATCCGCCTGCTGGGCGTGCGGGTGATGCTCGAGCCGCCGGTCGGGTAGGGATGCCGGGCATGCACGACGGGACGACCACCGGGCGTTTCCGCGGTTCTGTGTCACGTTCTGGTTGCTGGCCAGCCACCTCGCGACACAGAACACCTCGACGCGCCAGCCCACGAAGTCACGGGCGAGCGCGGCGTGCGCCCGTTTGCGGCGCAGCCGGAACCCGGACAGCGCGAGCTCGACCGGGTACGCCACCCGCCCATCATGGCCCGTCGCCGGAGGACCGGCCGGACGCCGAGCCGTCAGGTCGGCCGGCCGTAGTACGGCCGCCCGGCGGCGTCCCACTCGGCCCAGAGGGCGAGGAACTCCTCGCCGAGGAACGGGTCCTTGCCCTGGAGCGGGAGGACCGCCCGGCGCACCGTGAAGTCCAACGGCGCCAACCGGGCGGCGCGCTCGAAGTGGCGCTGCGCGGCGTCACGCCGGTCGGCGCGCCAGAGGTGCAGTGCCAGCCGGTAGTGCAGGTGGGCGAGCTGCTCGTCGGGGTCGGGGACGTGGGCGTCGACCCGGTCGGCGGGCGGTTCGCCGGTGCGCACCCAGCGACGGATGCCGTCGAGGTGGTCGGTCGAGTCGACCCGGTGGAACTCGCGGAACGTGTCGGTGGGGAACGCCACGTCCTGCGCCCGCACGAGCCCGCCGTCCTCGTCGATCCACACGACCGTGGGCACGTTCGTCAGGGCGTACCGCTCGGCGAAGGCGCGATCGCGATCGATCAGGACCGGGAACCCGATGCCGTCGGTGAACGGCCGCACGACGTCGGGGTCCTCGTCGACGGCCACCGCCACGACGCCGAAGCCCTCCTCGGCGAGCTCGTCGTGCAGCGCCTGCCACCCGGGCAGCTCGTAGGCGCACCCGCACCACGACGCGAACGCGACGACGACGGTCTTGCGGCCCCGCTGGTCGGCCAGCGACACCGGCGTGCCGGCGAGGTCGGGCAGGGTGAAGTCGGGGGCGCGGCCCGACCGGAGCTCGCCGGCGGTCGCGGTGGCCGAGGGGCCCAGCACGGCCACGCGCTCGTCGGGGTCGACCACGAGGACCTGATCGCCGAGAGCGGCGAGGCGGGCGAGGTCGACGCGCCCGTCGTCGTCCACCAGGCCGGGGTGGAGCGTGGTGGGCACGCACGTGTCGCCGCGGCACAGGCCGACCGGCTTCAGCTCCCATCCCGTGGCCGCGGGCAGGGCGGTGGACTCCAGCCACACCCGGTCGCCGTCGATCTCGGCGACGACCTCGGTGGGGCGGTCGGCGATCAGCGTCAGCGCTCCGGTGTCGGGCATGTGTCCCCTCTCGGTCGGGCGGCAGCGTCGCCGCCCTGGTCAGCCGATCACGCCCGCGGCGCGCAGCTCGGCGAGCTCGTCGTCGCCGAGGCCCAGCTCGGCGGCGAGCACGTCGGCGGTGTGCTCGCCCAGCCACGGGACCCGGGTCTCGGGCCCCTGGGCCACCTTCGACATCTTCACCGGGTTGCCCGGCACGAGGATCGGGCCGTGCACGTCGCCGGGGTCGTCGGTCCGGGGGGTCTCGACCAGCATGTCGCGGGCCGCGACGTGCGGGTCGGCGATCACCTCGGGAGGCGTGAGGCAGGGCCCCGCGGCGAGGCCGGCCGCGCTGAGGGCGGCCGCGGCCTCGAACTTCGTCATCGGTGCGGCCCACGCCTCGATGGCGGCGCGGGCCTCGCCGATGTTGTCGATCCACCCGGCGGAGGTGGCGAAGCGGGGGTCGTCGTTCCACTCGGGGCGTCCGATCACCTCGGCCAGCGCGGTGAAGTGCTGGGGGCGGACGCACTGCAGGACGAAGTAGCCGTCTCCGGCGGCGAACGTGTCGACGATCGCCTTGATCTCGTCCTCGACCGAGCCGTGGATCCCCATCGACCACAGGTTGGTGACGATGTCGGTCATGGCCACGAGGGCGTCGAGCATGGCCACGTCGATCTGCTGGCCCTCGCCGGTGCGGTCGCGTTGCCGCAGGGCGGCGAGCACCCCGATCGCGCCGAACAGGGCCGAGCTGATGTCGCCGAGGGCGCCGACCGGGTTGGCCCGGGGGGCCCGGTCCGGCTCGCGCTTGTACTCGTAGATGCCCGACATCGCTTCGACGACCGAGGCGTAGGCGGGCCACGACCGGTAGGGCGTCTCGACCGTGTTGCCGAAGCCGGAGAGCGACAGGTAGATCGCTCCCGGGTGCCGCTCGGCGACGACGTCGTAGCCGAGGCCGAGGCGGTCCATCGTGCCCGCCTTGAAGTTCTCGCACACGACGTCGAACCGAGGGACCAGCGAGAGGAACAGCTCGCGGCCCTCGGGGTGCTTGAGGTCGATGGCCACGCTGCGCTTGTTCAGGTTGTTGCGCAGGAACGTCGCCCCGATCTTGCGACCCTCGGGATCGAGCATGTGGGGGAACGACCCTCGCCCCGACTCCCCGGCGGCGGGGTGCTCGACCTTGACCACGTCGGCCCCGAGGCGGGCGAGGAGCTGGGTGGCGTAGGGGAGGGCCTGCATCTGCTCCGCGGCCAGGATGCGCACGCCGTCCAGCGGTCGCCCGTACCGGGCCGCCTCGCCGTTGACCACGTCACCGAGCTGCATGCCCGCAGGCTACGGCGGAATGTGACGACCCGTCAGATCTCGGAGACCGGTCGGGCCCGCGCGCATGTCAGGGATCGTCGACGAGCAGCAGCGGGGTCCACGTGCCGTCCAACGGTGTGAGGGCCTCGGGGCTGATCACCACCGGCTGGTCGGAGGCGTAGCGGACGAGGACGAAGTGGCTCGCCTCGATCCGGTCGACTTCGTGCAGCTGTCCGGCGAGGTCGCCCCCGAGCGGGGCCCCGAGGAAGATCTGCGCGCAGCCGGGGCCGACCAGCAGGCTGCACGGGTGCCCGGTCGAGGTGGCGGTCACGACGTCGAGCTCGGTCACCGCCACCTCGGTGCCGGCCCCGACCACTCGATGGCCGTCGAGGTACCAGGTCAGCGCGCCGGCGAGCGTGGTGTGCCGATCGACGACGATGGCCCGGCTCCCCGTCCCGGGCTCGCGGTCGCGCTGGTGGGCGTCCGCCACGGCGCCCCATGCGTGGCGTTGCAGGTCGGGGTTCCGTTGGACGCCGACGATCGCCACCACCGACACGACGGTGAGCGCGGCGACGACGGCGGCGCCCACGGCCCGGGGCCGACCGCGGACGCTGGCCACGGCGACCGCCAGCGCCAGCGGCACGACCGATCCGATCAGGTAGCGGGCCACGAACGCGTCCACGCCGGCGACGGCCGCCAGCCAGGTGAGCGCGATCGCCCCCAGCCCCAGGGCGACCAGGGCGATCACCGTCCGCCGGGCGGAGCGGTCCGCGGTGGCGAGCGCGAGGGCGACGACGATCCCGCACGCGGCCGCGGCGATCAGCCAGAGTCGGGCGCTGGGCACGCTCGGTCCGACCAGCAGCGTGTGCCAGGCGTCGGTGACCCGGTACGACAGCGGGAAGTCGACGATCCAGGAGTGGTTCTCACGGCGGCCGAACTGCTGCACGCCGAACGGCGCCAGGGCGAGGGCGACCACGGCGGCGGGCACGAGGGCGACGAGGTCCGCTCGCCCGGGCCGCCGCCGCACGGCGAGGACGATCACCTCCAGCAGGACGAGGAACACCGCGTAGTAGTGGACGGCCACCGCCGCGGTGGCGGCGAGGGCCCAACAGCCGAGGTCGAGGCGCCGGCCGTCGTCCAGCCAGCGGGCACCGAACAGCACCGTGCAGGCCACCAGCAGCGCCACGAGGCTGTAGGGCCGGGCCTCCTGCGAGTACCAGACCAGCATCGGGTTCACCGCGATGAGCAGTGCCGCCACCCGGGCCACGGCCCGCCCCTGGCCCAGCGCCCGGGCCGCGAAGTAGGTCACGACGATCGTGCCGACGCCGGCGAGCACGCTGATCGACCGCAGGGCGATCTCGCCGGTGCCGAACAGGCGCGCCCACACCCAGGCGACCACGAAGTACGTCGGCGGGATCCCGGCCTGGTCGGTGACGTACCGGTACAGGTTCCGGGCGGTGCCGTCCGCGGCCCGGGCCGTCAGCCACTCGTCGTACCAGTAGCTCTGGGCGCCGAGGCCCCAGGCGCGGGCCACGGTGCCGACCAGGACGATGGCGGCGAGGACGAGGTCGGGCCGGGTGCGACGGGGTCGGGCGGGGAGCCCGGGGTCGCCGGCGGATGACGCGGGCGCCGGGTCGGCCCCGGCCACGCCGTCCACACCCTCCACGGCTCCCGGTCCCCCAGCGACCTGCGACATCCGCCGCATGGTAAGTGCAGGGGCCGGGCTCCCGCCCCCTGCGGACCCGCCACAGAGATGTGACGACCCGTCAGATTCCGCCGTAACCTGGTGCGCATGGCACCCCGGGGGATCCTGAGCTACGGCGCCTACCTGCCGTACCGCCGCCTCGACCGCAGCGAGATCCGGGCGGTGGCGGGCACCGGCGGTGGCAAGGGCTCCCGCACGGTGGCCGGCTACGACGAGGACGCCACCACCATGGGCGTCGCCGCGGCCCGCACCGCTCTCGCCGGCGCCCCCGACGGGGTGACGCTGCGCTCGCTGTGGTTCTCGACCGTGGCGCCTCCGTACCTCGACAAGACCAACGCCACCGCCGTCCACGCCGCGCTGCGGCTGCCGGCCCACGCCCCCGCGTACGACATGAACGGCGCGGTCCGGTCGGCGGCCGGCGCCCTGTGGGCGGGCATGGCCACGGGCAAGCCGGCGCTGGTGGTGGGCGCGGACATGCGCACCGGCCGGCCGGGGTCGCCCGACGAGGCCACGGGCGGAGACGCGGCGTCGGCCCTGCTGGTGGGCACCGCCGACGACGGGCCGCTGCTGGCCGAGGTGATCGGCACCGGCGGCGCCACCGAGGAGTTCCTCGACCGCTGGCGCACCCCCGGCGACACCGGGTCGAAGCTGTGGGAGGAGCGCTTCGGCGAGACCCGCTACGTCGGTCTCGGCATCGCCGCCTGGGAGGACGCCCTCAAGGCGGCCGGCCTCACCGCGGACCAGGTCGACCGCGTGGTGATCGCCACCTCGCACGCTCGGGCCGCCACCGCGCTCGGCAAGAAGCTGGCGCTGGGCGACCGGCTGGTCGCCGGGCTCGACGCCACGGTCGGCTTCACGGGCGCCGCCCAGCCCGGCCTGCTGCTGGCCCACGCCCTCGACACCGCGGCGCCCGGGCAGGTCGTCGCCCTGGTCGTGCTGGCCGACGGGGCCGATGTCGTGCTGTTCCGCACCACCGAGGCACTGCCCGCCGGTCGCCCGCTCCGATCGGTCGTCGACCAGGTGGCGGCGGGCGCCCCGATCGCCTACGGCAAGTACCTCGCCTGGCGCGGCTTCCTGCCGGTCGAGCCACCCCGCCGCCCCGAGCCCGCTCGCCCCTCCGCCTCGGCGGCGGGCCGGTCGTCCGACTGGAAGTTCGGCTTCGTCGGCTCGCAGGACGCCGACGGCGAGGTCCACCTGCCCCCGGCCCCGGGCGACGACGCCGCCCGACCGATGGCCGACGCCACCGGCACGATCGTGACCTCGACCATCGACCGCCTGGCCTACTCGCCGTCGCCGCCCGTCGTGTTCGCCGTCGTCGACTTCGACGGCGGCGGCCGCCTGCCGGTCGAGCTCACCGATGTCGACGCCGGGGACGTGACCATCGGCGGCCGGGTGGAGATGACGTTCCGCAAGCTGTTCACGGCCGACGGGATCCACAACTACTTCTGGAAGGCCCGCCCGGTCCGCTCGGCGGCCGGCGCCTCCGGGGAGGGGAGCTGACATGGGCTCGCACGGCATCCGCGACCGGGTGGCCATCGTCGGCATGGGGTGCACCCGCTTCGCCGAGCACTGGGACAAGGGCGTCGACGAGCTGCTGCTCGACGCCACCGGCGACGCGTTCTCCGCCGCGGGCGTGACCAAGGACGACGTCGACGCCTACTGGCTCGGCACGGCGCAGTCGGGCATGAGCGGCATGGTCCTGGCCAAGCCGCTGCAGCTCGAGGGCAAGCCGGTCAGCCGGGTCGAGAACATGTGCGCCACCGGGTCCGAGGCGCTGCGCCAGGCGGCCTACGCGGTGGCGTCCGGCGCCTACGACATGGCGATGGCCGTCGGCGTCGAGAAGGTCAAGGACTCCGGGTACCAGGGCCTCAACGCGTTCCCCATCCCCACCGACGGCACCAACCGCACGCTCACCGCCGCGGCCATGTTCTCGATGGTCGCCCCCGCCTACGCGCAGCGCTACGGGGTCGACCGCGACGAGCTGCGCCGGGTCCTCGCCCGCATCGCGTCCAAGAACCACCACAACGGCGCCCGCAACGAGCGGGCCCAGTTCCGCCGCGAGATGTCGGTCGACCAGATCTGCGCCATGCCGTCGGTCGCCGGCGACCTGTCGGTGTTCGACTGCGCGGGCGTGGCCGACGGCGCGGCCGCCGCCGTCGTCGTGCGGGCCGAGGACGCCCACCGCTACACCGACGCACCGCTCTACGTGAAGGCGCTGTCGCTCGTGGCGGGCAACGGCTCGGGCCTCACCGACCCCGCCTACGACTACACGACCTTCCCCGAGATCGCCGCCTGCGCCGCCGACGCCTACGCCCAGGCCGGCGTGACCGACCCCCGGGCCGAGATCGCCATGGCCGAGGTGCACGACTGCTTCACCCCCACCGAGCTGGTGCTCATGGAGGACCTGGGCTTCGCGGCGCGGGGCACGGCCTGGAAGGAGATCCTGGCCGGCACGTTCGACCTCGACGGCGACCTGCCGGTGAACCCCGACGGCGGCCTCAAGTCGTTCGGCCACCCCGTCGGGGCCAGCGGACTGCGCATGATGTTCGAGGCCTGGCTGCAGCTGCGGGGCGAGGCCCCCGAGGAGCGCCGCATCCGCACGGTGCCCGATCGCACGCTCGCCCTCACCCACAACCTCGGCGGGTATCCGGGCGAGATGGTCAGCTTCGTCTCCATCCTGGGCACCGAGCTGTCGGCCTAGACCTGCCGTCGGCACCACGACCGTTCCGTCAGACCTCAGCGTCGATGTGACGGCTGAGGTCTGAGAGAACGGTTCGACCGCCGTCAGCGGGGTCGGCCTCGGCCCGTGCCTCGAGGGCGTCGTCCGCCGGTTCGGGACGACGTCACCGGTAGCCTCCTCGCGGTGGGTGCGACGGCAGGCGAGCTGTTGGCCACGGCCGAGGCGTCGCTGGCGGCGGGCGACATCGATGCCGCCAACGCCGCCGTCGCCGCGTCGCTCGCCGAGCGCGACACGGGCGACGGCCGGTTCCTGGCCGGTGCTCTCCACATGATGGACGAGCGCTATGCCGAGGCGGCCGGCGAGTGGCAGGAGGCATTCGCCCGCTACCGCGACGACGGCGCGCCGCAGAAGGCGGCGCGCGCCGCCATCGAGGTGGCCCGCCTGTTCGGCAGTGCCTCCGGGCTCGCGCCTCTGGGTCGCGGCTGGGTCGAGCGGGCCCGCGCCGCGCTCGACGGCGTGGGCCCGTGCTCCGAGTGGGGTCACCTCGAGCTCGTCGCCATGGCGTGCGACCGGCCCGACGTCGACGAGGTGCTGGCATCCGCCGACCGGGCGCTGTCGATCGCCGTCGAGTACGGCGACGTCGCCCTCGAAGCTCGGGCCCTGGCCGACGGCGGGCTGGCGCTCGTCGCGCAGGGACGCACCCGTGTGGGCTTCGCCCGCCTCGAAGCGGCCCTGGCCACGATCTCGGCCGGCGACGTCGACTGGGACTCGGCCGGCCTGTGCTACTGCTCGATGCTCACCGCGTGCGACCGGGCCGGCGACCTGCAGCGCGCCGCCGAGTGGACCCGGATCGCCTCCGAGCTGCCCGACCGCATGGGTGGCCGCCCCCGCGTCATGCACACCCACTGCCGCGTCGCCTACGGCTCGGTGCTGTGCGCCACCGGACGTTGGCCCGAGGGCGAGGCCGCGCTCCTCGACGCCCTCGGCCCCGACCGGGCCCCGAGCGTCGCCCATCGCCCGCTCGCCCTCGCGCACCTCGCCGGCCTGCGGATCGACCAGGGACGGGTCGACGAGGCCGCCGACCTGCTGGCCCCGTTCGAGGACGAGATCACGAGCTGCGCGCCGCTCGCCCGCGTCCACCGGGCGCGGGGCGACCTCGACCTCGCGGCGGCGGTGGCCCGCCGGGGCGTGGCCGAGATGGTGGGTGACACCCTGCGGGCGGCACCGCTGCTGGCGCTGCTCGTCGAGATCGAGGTCGAGCGGGGCGACGTGGCCGCCGCCCGGGAGGCCGCCGACGAGCTGGCCGCGGTGGCGGAGGGGGTGGACCTGCCGGCCGTCCGGGCTGCGGCCGACGCCGCAGACGGGCAGGTACGGGCGGCCACCGGAGACCCGGCGGGCGCCCGCGAGGCTTTCGCCGCGGCCAAGGCCCACCTGGTCGACGGTGCGAGCCCCCTGGCGCTGGCCACCGTGCGGCTCGCGCTCGCCGACTGCCTGGCCGCCGGCGGCGACACGGCGGCCGCCATCGTCGAGGCCCGCGCCGCCCGGGCGACGTTCGAGCGGCTGGGCGCCCGGCCCGCCCGCGATCGGGCCGACGCCCTGCTCCGTGGCTGGGGCGACACCGGTCGGTCGCGGCCGCGCGACGCCACCGCGGCCGTGGGGTCGCTCACCCGGCGCGAGAGCGAGGTGCTCGACGCGGTGGCGCGGGGTCTCACCAACGCCCAGATCGCCGAGACGCTGTTCATCTCGCCCAAGACCGTCGAGCACCACGTCGGCCGCGTGCTGTCCAAGCTCGGGGTGCGCTCCCGGGCGGAGGCGGCCGCCCTGTCGGTGCGGGCTCGCGCCGACGGCGGGGCGAGCGCCAGGTAGCCGGAAATGGGGGTCCCGCATCGGGGGGTCGCCCGACGCACCCGCGAGCGATCGGGCGGATGCTGGCCCGACACCGCCGCAGCGGGCGGCGGCCCTGGTGAAAGGCCCCCACGTGGAGACCACGATCGACGAGATCGCCCCCGACATCTTCCGCCTCTCGACCCACGTCCCCGATGTGGGACCGACCGGCATGAGCTTCAACCAGTTCCTCGTGCGCGACGAGCAGCCCTTCCTGTTCCACACCGGCATGCGCCAGTTGCACCCGCTCGTGGCGGCCGCCGTCGAGCGGGTGGTGCCGGTCGCCGACCTGCGGTGGATCAGCTTCGGCCACATGGAGGCCGACGAGTGCGGGTCGATGAACCAGTTCCTGGCCGCCGCACCCGACGCCGAGGTCGTCCACGGGCACCTCGCCTGCATGCTCTCCCTCACCGACATGGCCGACCGGCCGCCCCGCGGCGTCGACGATGGCGACGTCCTCGACCTCGGCACCCACCGCCTGCGGTTCCTGGCCACCCCGCACGTCCCCCACAACTGGGAGAGCGGGCTGTGGTTCGACGAGACCACCGGCACCCTGTTCAGCGGCGACCTGTTCACCCACACGGGCACGAGCCCGGCGCTGACCGACGACGACCTCGTCGGGCCGGCGCTCGAGGCCGAGGCGATGTTCCACGCCACGTCGATGGGGCCGGCGGTGCCGGCCACGATCGAGGGGCTGGCGGACCTGGCTCCGTCCACCCTGGCGGTCATGCACGGCTCGTCGTACCGCGGCGACGGCGCCACCCAGCTCAAAGCGCTGGCCGCGGGGTACGCGGCCGCGCTGGCCGACGTCGCCTGACGTCGTCGGACCGCGTCGGGGCCGCCGCCAAGCTCCTCGGCCTCGCTCCCGGCCGCTACGGTGACCGCTTGACCGGCGGGTCAAGCGGTCTCCGTGCCGTCCCCCGTCGAGAAACGACCCGAGGGGGACACGATGGCGACCGACCACGCGGCCGGCGACGGCCTCGACCTGCACGCGACCGCCCGGCGGCTGCGCGACCTGGTCGAGCCGATCGCCGCGGCCGTCTACTTCGCGCCCGAGGCGCAGGGGCGGTACGAGGCGCTGGGCCTCAACTACTTCGAGGGCTACTTCTGCAGCCGCTCGGCCGGCCTGGGCGCCGCGCCGTGGCGGGTCGTCTCCGGGGCGTTCGCCGCCTTCAAGCCCGCCGTGGTCGAACGGGCCGTGCCCGGTGGGTGGGAGAAGACGACACCCGACGCCCTGCTCGCCGCCCGCCTCGACGGGGCCCGCGAGCAGATCGAGCGGATGGCCGGCGAGCACGCGGCCGCGTTCCCCGCCGCCGCCGACATCATGCTCGGGCTCACCGACGGCCTCGACATGTCGGGACGCATGCTCTTCGCCGGCCTGGCGGGGCTGCCGGTCCCCGGCCGCGACGACCCGGTCGGGCGCCTGTGGCGGGCCGCCGACCTCGTGCGCGAGCACCGCGGCGACGGGCACGTCGCGGCCTGGATCAGCGACGTCGACAGCGCCGAGATCACCGTGCTCACCGAGCTGTGGTGGGGCATCGCGCCGGGCAGCTACGTGTGGACCCGCGGCTACGACGGCGACGACGTGGCCGCGGCCCGGGCCCGCCTCACGGACCGGGGCCTGCTCGACGCCGAGGGCGGCCTCACCGACGCCGGCCGCGACCTGCGCGAGCGGGTCGAGCGTCGCACCGACCACGCCGAGCGGGAGGTGGTCGCCCGCCTGGGCGACGCCGCCGACGAGCTGTTCGCCCTGCTCGCCCCGATCTCGCGGTCCCTGGTCGGCAAGGACGGCTACCCCAAGGCCCCGAACGAGATGTTCGCCTGACCGCACGAGGGCCTCTCTGTCGTCTGTGAGAGCGCGATCGCGCTCTCACAGACGACAGAACGATCAATCTCCGGCCTCGGCTTCGGCCGCGGCCAGCGACCGGCGGTCGACCTTCTGCATCGGGGTGAGCGGCAGCTCGTCGACGCTGCGCACGGCCTCGGGGATCTTGTAGGCGGCGACGCGCCCGTCGAGGAACGCCCGCACGTCGTCGAGGGTGGGCGGCGCCGCCGGGTCGAGCGGGACGACGACGGCCACCCCGACCTCGCCCATCACCGGGTCGGGCCGGGGGACGACGGCCACCTCGGCCACCGCGGGGTGGGCGGCCAGCGCCGCCTCGACCTCGGCCGGGTACACGTTGTAGCCGCCGCGGATGAACATCTCCTTGGCCCGACCGGCCAGCCGCACCAGCCCGTCGGCCTCGATGCGGGCCAGGTCGCCGGTGCGCAGCCAGCCGTCGGGGGTGATGGCCGCCGCCGTCGCCTCGGGGTCGCGCCAGTAGCCCGACATCTGGGTGGGGGAGCGCAGCCACAGCTCGCCGACCTCGCCCACGGGGACCTCGTGCCCCTCGTCGTCGCGGGCGCTCACCTCGATCCCGCCGCGGGGCCGGCCCACGCTGTGCAGGGCCTCGTCGTCGCCGGCGTCGAACGCCGTGCCCGTGCCGCAGCCGCCCGACTCGGTCGACGAGTAGCGGATCGAATAGGCCGCACCGAACCTGTCGCGGGCCGCGGCGACCAGGGCGGGGGGCGAGGCGGCGCCGCCGACCACGATCGTCTGCACGTGATGCCAGTCGTGGGCGGCGGCCTCGGGCGAGCGCACCATGAGCGCAAGCTGGGCCGCCACGCCCCCGATCGTCGGCATGCGCTGCTCGGCGATGGTCCGCAGGGCGTCGGCCGCTCGCCACCGGCCGAGGATGTGGGTGCGCGACGCCAGGCGCAGGTACCACGGCAGCTTGGTGGTGATGCCGATGTGGGCGAACTGGGTCGAGGCCAGCATCGCCGGTCCCGCCCGCCCGGGCGGTGCCCAGGTGCCGCCGGTGTCGGCGAGGGCCACGGCCTCGAGCTGGCGCTCGCAGAACACCGCACCCTTGGGCAGCCCGGTGGTGCCCGAGGTGAACACGATGGCGACGGGCCGGTCGGGGTCGTCGGGCCGCGCGGGGGGCGTCCCGGCCGACGACACGAGGGCGGCGCCCTCGGTCGTCAGCGCCGCCACCTCGCCCGCCTCGGACAGCACCACCGCGGGGTCGGCCAGCGCGACCAGCGCCTCCTGCTCGGGCGGTGCCAGCCGGGGGTTGATGCCGGCCGTGATCGCCCCGAGCTTGGCGGCGGCGGCGTAGGCGACGATGTACCCGCTGTCGGACGGCACGCGCAGGACGACCCGGTCGCCCTCGGCCACGCCGCGGCGCGCCAGCACGGCGGCGACGGCGTCCGACCGCTCGTCGAGCTGGCGGTAGGACACGGTCGACCCGTCGGGGTCGACGAGCGCGGTCAGGTCGCCGAAGCGCCGGGCCGCCTCGCGCACGGTGGCGGCGAGAACCATGGCGCGGCCTCGGGTCGCTGCTAGCCCAGCGTGGCCAGGTCGATGTGCAGCATGCGTGCTGCGTTGTCGCGCATCACCTTGTCGACGATGCGCTGGGGCACCCCGGCCATCAGCTCCTCGGCCACCTTCTTCGTGTGCGGCCAGGTCGAGTCGGTGTGCGGGTAGTCGGTCTCGAACGTCACCCGGTCCTCGCCGACCTTGTCGATGGCGTCGATGCCGTGCTGGTCGCGGAAGAAGCAGCCGTAGATCTGCCGGTGGTAGTAGGTCGACGGCGGCTCGGGCACCAGGTCCTGCGTGTGGGCCCACGCCCGGTGCTCCTCCCACACCGTGTCGGCCCGCTCGAGGATGTAGGGGATCCAGCCGATCTGGCCCTCGCTGTAGGCCAGCACCAGCTCGGGGAACTGCACGAGCTTGCCCGAGAACAGCCAGTCGCTCATCGACGCCATGGCGTTGTTGAAGCTGAGGGTGGCGGCGACACCGGTGGGGGCGTCGGGCGAGGTGGCGGGCATCCGGGACGACGACCCGATGTGCATGTTGATGGTGGTCTGCGTGTCCTCGCAGGCGGCGAAGAACGGGTCCCACGTCGCCCGAGTGGATGGACGGCAGCCCCAGGTGCGGGGGGATCTCGCTGAAGCACACGGCGTGGACGCCCCGGTCGGCGTTGCGGCGGACCTCGGCGGCGGCCAGCTCGGCGTCCCACAGCGGCACGATGATGAGCGGGATCAGCTTCCCGCCCGAGTCGCCGCACCACTCCTCGACCATCCAGTCGTTGTACGCCTTCACGCAGGCGAGGCCGAGATCGTGGTCCTTGGCCTCGGTGAACGTCTGCCCGCAGAAGCGGGGGAAGGTCGGGAAGCAGAGGGACGCGGCGACGTGGTTGAGCTCGTTGTCCTCGACGCGGGCTCGGGGGTCGTAGCAACCCGGGCGCATCTCCTCGTAGGTCATCGGGGTCATCGTCATCTCGTCGCGCGCGTAGCCCACGGCGGCGACGTGTCGCTTGTGCACGTAGACGAGGTCCTCGTAGACCCAGCAGTCGGCCTTCTCGGGCGCGTCGTCGTCGAAGACCTGCTCGTAGGCGCCGCCGCCGATGTGGCGCATGCCGGCGACGCCTCGCCGCTCGACCCTCGGGCCCCGGGGGCGGAAGCGCTCGGGCAGCCAGGTGTCCCACACGTGGGGAGGTTCGACGACGTGGTCGTCGACGCTGATGATCTCGGGGATCACGGGGACTGCCGCAGCGGTGGTTTCTGACACGTCGTCAGATTACGCCGAACGAGGATTCAACGCAATGAACTCGCCTGCAGCCCGTCTCGTCAGTCGCGGGCGCTGAGGACGCAGAACTCGCCGCCCTGGGGGTCGGCCAGCACCACCCACGACCGTTCGCCCTGGCCCACGTCGACATCGGTGGCTCCGAGGGCCTTGAGCCGCTCGACCTCGGCGGCCTGGTCGTCGGCCGCGTACGGGGCCACGTCCAGGTGGACCCGGTTCTTCACGACCTTCGGATCGTCGGTGGGCAGCAGCTCGAGCCAGGGCCCGGTCCCGTCGGGGTGACGCAGGCCCACCCCGTCGTCGCTGACGCCCCGGCTCCACCCCGAGGCCGCCTCCCAGAAGGGCGCCAGGGCCGCGGGATCGGCCGTGTCCACCACGACCGCGGCGACGGCCCCGGCCTCGGCGTACACGTCCCGCGGCTCGAGGATGCAGAACTCGTTGCCTTCGGGGTCGGCCAGCACCACCCAGGGAACCGCCCCCTCGCCGAGGTCGAGGGGTGTCGCCCCCGCCCGCCGCACGCGCTCGACCAGCTCCGCCTGGTGCTCGGCCGAGGTGCTGTTGAGGTCGACGTGGACCCGGTTCTTCCCCACCTTCTCGTCCGGCACCGGGACGAACACCAGCAGGATGCCGGGCTCGGTCCGCTGGCCGGCGTCGTCCTCGGGCGGCTCGACGACGGCCTCGTCGGGCACGTCGAGCGTCACCGGCCAGCCGGTGGCCGTCGACCAGAAGCGGGCGAGGGCGGACGGGTCGGCGGCGTCGATCACGACGGAGGTCAGGCGGGTCGGCACGTTCGGACCGTACCCGGGGCCCGTCAGGAGGGATCGGGGAATTCGGGCGGGCGCCTGTCAACCCAGGCCCGCACGCCCTCGGCGTAGTCGGGGCCGCCCGTCATCTCGTCGATGAGCGCCACGGACCGCTCGACCGCGGTGCCGACGTCGTCGTGCTGCTCGCCGTAGATCTGGCGCTTCGTCTCCCGCAGCGAGGCCGGCGACACCTCGGTGGCCAGCGCCCGGGCGTAGGCGTAGGTGTGGGGGAGGAGGTCGTCGGGGGCCAGGACCTTGTTGACCAGGCCCATCGTCGCCGCCTCCTCGGCCAGCACCACGCGCGACGACAGCAGCAGGTCGGCGGCGTGGCCGAGCCCGACCAGGCGGGGCAGCACCCACGACAGCCCGTACTCGGCCGGGAGCCCGAGCCGCGGCGCCGAGGTCGTCAGCTTGGCCCCGGCCGCGGCGAACCGCAGGTCGCAGTAGCAGGCGAGCACCAGGCCGACCCCGGCGGCCGGCCCGTTGACGGCGGCGATGACCGGCTTGGCCAGGCCGTAGTGGAACGCGAAGGCGTGGTCGAACTCGGGCCGCACCCCGTAGCCGGGTTCGGCCAGCGGCCCGCGCACGCCGTCGTCGTAGCCGCCGGCCTCCACGTTCCTCTCGAGCGCGCCGGCGTCCGCGCCGGCGCAGAAGCCGCGACCGGCCCCGGTCACGACGACGACCCGCACCCCGGGGTCGGCTTCGGCCCGGGCGAGGCACCAGCGGTACTCGGTGTGCATCCGCCCGGTCCACGCGTTGAGGCGGTGCGGGCGGTCGAGGGTGACCGTGGCGATGCGGTCGGCGACCTCGAAGCGGACGGTGCGCAGGTCGGAGACGTCGGTGACCATGCCGCCGAGTCTGCCCCGCGGCGACCCCGGGCCCGCGGGTCAGGGGTGGAGGTGGATGCGCTCGCCGTGCGAGCCGAGGATGGCGATGACCTCGACCGGACCGTCGACGGCGCCGAACCAGTGCGGCGTGAGCGTGGTGAACTCGACGGCCTCGCCCGGCTCGATCACCAGGTCCTCCTCGCCGAGCAGCAGCCGCAGGCGCCCGTCGAGCACGTAGATCCAGTCGTGGCCCTCGTGCACCGGCAGCACCGCGGGCGGCGTCCGCCGCCGGGCGCTCAGCACCATCTTGTAGGCCTGGAGCCCGCCCGGTCCGCCGCGGTTGCTCAGCGGCCACATCGTCAGCCCGGGTGAGGTCCGCGGCTCGCCGCGGACGCGCGGATCGAGGGCGGGAGCGACGCCGAGCAGGTCGTCGGCGCTGACCCCGAGGGCGGCGGCCAGCGCGGGCACGTGGTCGAGGGCGAACCGGCGCTTCCCGGTCTCGAGCCGGCTGAGCGTCGACACGTCGATGTGGGCGCGCTCGGCCACCTGCTTGAGCGTGAGGCCACGCTCGGTCCGCAGCTCGCGCAGGCGGCGCCGGACGCGCACATCGGTGGCCTCGCCGGTCGGCTCTCTCGGCGGGGTTGCCTGCATGGCAACAAAGGTTGGCACAATCGGCCTCGGCCGTCATCCTCCTGCCATGGACACCGTGGACACAGTGGACACCGAACCCTGGGACTGCATCGTCGTGGGCGGGGGCGCGGCCGGGCTGAGCGCGGCGCTCGTGCTCGGCCGGGCCCGCCGCCGCACCCTGGTCGTGGACGCCGGCCGTCCGAGCAACGCCGTCGCCCACGGCATCGGCGGCCTGCTCGGCCACGACGGGGTGCCGCCGGCGGACCTCTACGCCGCCGGCCGGGCCGAGCTGGCGGCCTACCCGAGCGTGGAGGTGCGGACCGGAGACGTCGTCGACGGCCGGCGGAGCGAGGCCGGGTTCGTGCTCGACCTGGCGGACGGCCGCCAGGAGCCGGCCCGGCGGGTGCTGCTCGCCACCGGGATGGACTATCGGTACCCGGACGTGCCCGGCCTGGCGGAGCGGTGGGGTCGCTCGGTCTTCCACTGCCCCTTCTGCCACGGGTGGGAGGTGCGGGGCCGGCCGCTCGGCGTGCTCGACCGCGGCGCGACGGGCGTCCACCGGGCGTCGCTGCTGCGCGCCTGGACCGACGACGTGACGTTGCTGACCGACGGCCCGTCCGACCTCGAGCCCGACGCAGGCCGAACGGCTGCGGGCCGCGGGGGTCAGGATCGACGAGCGGCGCGTCGAGCGCCTGCGGGGAGCGGGCGACGACCTCGACGCGGTCGTCTTCGCCGACGGGACCGAGATGCCGTGCGAGGGCCTGCTGGTGGCGGTCACGCTCCACCAGCGCTCGGACCTCGCCTCCCGGCTGGGGGCGACGGCCGCGCCGCCCGGCCCGATCGCGGCCGACGCGATCGACGTCGACGCCATGCTCGCGACGTCGGTCCCCGGGGTGTCGGCGGCGGGCGACCTCAGCGGCACGATGCCCTCGGTGGCGAACGCCATCGCGGCCGGGTCGACGGCCGCGGCCGGCGTCGTGGGCAGCCTCATGACCTGACCGCCCCGACGGCGTGTCACCAGCCACGCACCGGGACCATGCCGGCTCCACCCTGACAGGGCGTCATATAGGGTCCCCCCATGACCGTCGATCTTGCGGAACTGGTCTCGTCCTGGCGCACCGCCGTCGTCACGTCCGAGGTCCAGAACGGGGTGGTCGGCGACGAGGCGGCACTCCCGGTCCTGGCCGAGGCCGCCCGCGAGACGATGATCCCCAACCTGGCCCGGCTGGCGAAGGCCGCTCGGGTCGCCGGCGTCGAGGTGGTGCACGCCACCTTCGCCCGCCGGCCCGACGGCAAGGGCTCGAACCACAACGCCCGCCTCTTCGCCGGCGTCGACAAGTCACCGGTGAAGCTGCTGCCGGGCAGCGACGCCGTGCGCGTCGTCCCCGAGATCGGGGTCTCGCCCACCGACATCGTCCTCACCCGCACGCACGGTCTCAACCCGATGTCGGGCACCGACCTCGACGCGGTGCTGCGCAACCTGGGCGTGTCGACGATCATCGCCACGGGCGTGTCGGTGAACATCGCCGTCACCAACCTGGTGATGGAGGCGGTGAACCTGGGCTACGACGTCGTGGTGCCCCGCGACGCGGTGTGCGGCGTGCCCGCCGACTACGCCGACGCCGTGATCGACAACACGCTGAGCCTGCTCGCCACGATCACCACGGTCGACGAGCTCGTCGGGGTGTGGGAGGCCTAGTGGGGGTCCACGAGTGAGGTTCTGCCAGTCGCTGATGTTCGCCGACCCGAGCCAGTGGCGCGACCTCGTGCAGGTGGCCGAGGCGGCGGGGTTCGACCAGGTCTCGCTGTCCGACCACGTCTTCTATCCCGACAAGCTCGACTCGAAGTACCCGTACACCGCGTCGGGTGAGCCGATGTTCCCGCCCGACACCCAGTGGCCCGACGTGTGGGTCACGACGGGCGCGCTGGCGGCCGTCACCGACCGCATCCGCTTCTCGACGCACGTCTACGTCCTGCCGGTCCGCAACCCGTTCGTCGTGGCCAAGGCTGTCGGCACCGCAGCCTGGCTGTCCGACGATCGCGTGGTGCTCGGCGTGGGGGCCGGCTGGATGCGCGAGGAGTTCACGCAGCTCGAGCAGCCCTTCGAGCGCCGCGGCGCCCGCATGGAGGAGCAGATCGAGGTGCTGCGCACGTTGTGGCGGGGCGGCATGGTCGAGCACCACGGCGAGTTCTACGACTTCGACCGGCTCGAGATGGCCCCGGTCCCGCGCCGGCCGGTCCCCATCCTGATCGGCGGCCACTCCGACATCGCGCTGCGGCGGGCGGCGCGCGTCGGTGACGGCTGGATGGGCGTGTACTACGACACCGAGCGGCTGAAGGAGATCGTCCGCCGGCTCCAGGGCTTCCGGGAGGAGTACGGCACGGCCGACCGGCCCTTCGAGATCCAGGCGTCGATCGTCGACAGGATGCCCACCCCCGACGTCTGCGCCGAGCTGGCCGCCGAGGGCGTGACCTGCATCGTCACGTCGGCGTGGATGATGCAGGGTCTGCAGTTCGCCTCGCTGGCCGACAACGTGCGGGCGCTCGAGAGCTTCGGCGAGCAGTACATCGCTCCGCCCCGCCCGTCGTGAGCGGCGCAGGGCGCGCCACCCTGTTGTTCACCGATCCCCTGATGGGGCGTCAGACCTGACTACCCTGACCTCGATGTCAGAACAGGTGGAGCAGGCCACTGACCTGCGAGCGGCCGACGGGCGCGTCCCCGGGCGTCGCGGGTTGGCCACGCGGCAGAGGCTGCTCGACTGCACCGCCGAGATGCTGCGCTCGACCTCGTACCGGTCGGTGAAGGTCATCGACATCGCCCGCGAGGCCGGCACGTCGCCCGCGACCTTCTATCAGTACTTCGCCGACGTCGAGGCGGCGATCCTCGTGCTCGCCCAGGAGATGGCGCTCGACGGCGAGCGCCTCGTGCAGTTGGTGGCCGACGGCAACTGGAAGGGCAGGGCGGGGTACCAGACCTCGCTCGACCTCACCGACGCCTTCTTCGCCTTCTGGGACCAGCACCGGCCCGTGCTGCGGGTCGTCGACCTCAGCACCGACGAGGGCGATCGCCGCTTCCGCAACATCCGGGTCAGCCTGCTCAACGCCGTGACCACCGAGCTCGCCAAGGTCATCAGCGCCCTCCAGGCCGAGGGCAAGAACCTCGGCGTCGAGCCGCTGGCGCAGGCGGGCGTGATGGTCACGACCCTCGCCAACGTGGCGGCCCACCACGTGGGCTTCGAATACTGGGGCATCCACACGCCCGACGTGCGCATCTCGGTTGCCCGCCAGGTCTTCTGGGGCACGACCGGCCAGCGTCCGCCCACCCCGTCGTGACCGCGACGTGACCGACCTGTCCGGTCACGTCGCCGTCGTGACCGGCGGCAACCGTGGCATCGGCCTCGGCCTGGCCCACGGGCTGGTGGCCGCCGGGGCCACGGTGGCGGTGTGGGCCCGCGACGAGGAGCGCACGGCCCAGGCCTGCGCCGAGCTGGGCCGGGCCATCGGCGTGCGCTGCGACGTGGCCGACGAGGCGCAGGTCACCGCGGCGATGGCGCAGACCCTCGGCGAGCTGGGCAAGGTCGACTCCGTGTTCGCCAACGCCGGGGTCGGCGGGCTGGCGGCGTTCGTCGACATGTCGCTCGCCGAGTGGCGGCGGGTCATGGCCGTCAACCTCGACGGCGCCTTCCTGACCCTGCGCGAAGGGGCCCGCCACCTGGTCGAGCGGGGCGAGGGCGGATCGCTCGTGGCGGTCTCGTCGGTGTCGGCCTTCCACGGTGCTCCCCGCCAGGAGCACTACGCGGCGTCGAAGACCGCGCTGCTCGCCCTGGTGCGGGGCCTCGCCGTCGAGCTCGCCCGTCACCGGATCCGCTGCAACGCCATCCTCCCGGGCTGGACCGAGACCGAGATGATCGAGCCCGGCCTGGCCAACGAGCGCTGGGTCGACGCCATCATCCGGCGCACGCCGGTGCGCCGGTGGGGCGCGCCCGGTGACTTCGGGGCGATCGCGGCCTACCTGGCCGATCCCACGCTGGCGTTCCACACGGGCGACTCGATCGTGGTCGACGGGGGCTACTCGGTCTTCTGACCCGCCGTGTCGGTCGGCGGACATGACGGCGGGCAGGTGGCCGTGCGTGGCGCGTGCCGTACGCGCCGTAACGGGGTACCGTCTCTCCGGCCGGGCTGCCCGGCCCAGGAGGGGATCACGTTGGGGAACGTCGACGGTCCATCACCGATGCCGTTCGGCATCCGGTTGCCTGTCCAGGCCCAATCGACGCTCTACGCCGAGCCGTGGGAGGCCCGCGCCGGCATCGACGAGATCGCCGGGGTGGCCCGGGTCGCCGAGCACTCGGGGTTCGCCTACGTCGCGGTGTGCGACCACGTGGCGGTGCCCAAGTCACGGGCGCACGACCTCACCACCGTGTGGTGGGACTGCGTGGCGACGCTGTCGTACCTGGCGGCCGTGACCGACCGGGTCCGGCTCGTCGGCCGGGGCTACGGGTTGGCGTTGCGCCACCCGCTGGCCGTGGCCAAGCAGTGGGCGACCCTCGACGCCCTGTCCGGGGGCCGCGCCATCCTCGGGGTCGGCGGTGGCACCGTCGACGGCGAGTTCACCGCGCTCGGCGTCGACCACGCCCGGCGTGATGCCCTGCTCGACGAAGCGCTCGACGCGGTGCGCGCCGCCTTCGACGGCGAGTTCTCGTCCCATGCGGGCGAGGCGTGGGAGTACGACGAGGTCGGCATCGCCCCGCGCCCCGTGCAGCACCACCTGCCCGTGTGGGTGGGCGGCTCGACCGAGGTGGCGATGCAGCGGGCGGCGTCCCGGGGTGACGGCTGGGTGCCGTCCGGCCCACCCGACGGCGGGATGTCCGCCGGCATCGTGCACCTCCGTCAGCTGCTCGACGAGGCCGGGCGTGCCGGCGAGCCGTTCACGGTCGGGGCGCGATCGGGCGGCCTGTACGTCGGCGAGCCGCGGTGGGACGTGGGCCGGGCCGTCCACGGTTCGCCGGAACAGGTCGCGGGCTTCCTCCGGGTGCTGGCCGGCCTCGGCGTCGACCAGATCGAGGTGGCGTTCCGCAGTCGGGACGTCCACGAGCTGTGCGACCAGGTCCGCCTGTTCGGCGCCGAGGTGGCGCCCCTCGTGGTCTGATCGGCCCGTCAGATCAGCTCGTCAGATCAGTTCGTCAGATGAGCCCGAGGCCGCCGTCGACCGCCAGGACCTGCCCCGTCACGTAGCTGGCCGCGTCCGACAGCAGGAAGCACGTCACCTCGGCCACCTCCCAGCCGGTGCCCTGTCGGCCGAGCGGCACGGGGGTGCGCCCCCGCGACGGCCGGCCCCGCGTGGCGTTGCGGCCCATCGGCGTGTCGATGAGCCCCGGCGCCACCACGTTCGACCGCACGCCTCGGCGGGCGTACTCGAGCGCCACATGGCGGTTGAGCCCGATGATGCCCGCCTTGGAGGCGTCGTAGGCGGGGGAGCGGCTGCCGGGCCGGAGGCCGGCCATCGAGCTGACGAAGACGAACGACCCGCCGTCCGGCACGTGCGGGGCAGCCGCCTGCGCCACGAGGAAGTGGCTGCGGAGGTTGACGGCGAACACCGTGTCCCAGTCGTGCGCCGATGTGCCCTCGAGGCCGCGGCCGCGGCCGATGCCCACGTTGAGGACCACGCCGTGCAGGTCGGGACCGGCGACGGCGACGGCGTCGGCGACCAGGGACGCACAGGCGTCCTCGTCGGTGACGTCGGCGACCACCACGTCGGCCCGCCCGCCCGCGGCGCCCACCTGCGCCGCCGTCGCCTCGGCGCTGGCGCCGTCACGGTCGACGCACACGACCCGGGCCCCGGCGCGGGCGGCGACGACGGCGATGGCGCGGCCGTTGCCGACGGGTGCGTCCTCGTCGTCGCTGGGCTGCGTGCCGGCGCCGACGACGACGACGGTGCGGTCGGCCAGCACGCCGGTCACGGCTGACCCTCTTCGACCTGGACGCCCAGGCTGTTCAGGGCGAACGCGACCATGTGGTAGTGCCCGACCAGCATCGGCAGCTCGATCATCTGCCGCTCGTCGTAGCGGTCGGCGAGCGCGCCCCAGGTGGCGTCGGTGATGCAGGCGTCTGCATGCAGCTCGTCGGCCGCCCGCAGCAGCACGGCGTCGGCGGTCGACCACCCCGGCGCATCGGGCCCGGCCTGGACGCGCTCGATCTCCTCGTCGGTGACCCCCACGGCGCGGGCGATGCGCACGTGCTGGTGCCACTCGTAGTCGGCTCGGGTGTTCCACCCCGTGCGCAGGATGAGCAGCTCGCGGTCGCGCGCCGGGATCTTGCCCGCCAGCAGCTTGCCGCCGAACGGCAGCCACTTGCGGAACAAGCCGGGGTGGCGCACCAGGGTGGTGAAGATGTTCACCGCGCCGCGGGTCGGTCCGCCCGCCTGGGCGAGGAGCTCGCGGGCCTGCTCGTCGCGGTCGGCCTCGGCGAGGGGCGGCACGCGGGGCGTGGCGGGGCGGGGTCCGCCGGGTTGCTCGGAGCTCGGCATGGCCGGGCAAAGTAGTGCCTCCGGTCACAGGCCCGGACATCCTCGAACGTTCGCGTTCCCGAAAGGCCGCACATGATCCGCCTCACCGCCCTGCTCCGCCGCCACCCCGACCTCACCGCGGAGGAGTTCCACGCCCACTGGCGGGACGTCCACGCGGCCAAGATCCTGTCGGTGCCGCGCATCCGGGAGTGGCTGGTGCGCTACGAGCAGCACGACCGGGTGCCCGAGGCCCCCGGGACGTGGACGGGCAGCGAGGGCTTCGACGGCATGACGCTGCAGTGGTACGCGTCGATCGGCGACTTCACGGCCATGATCAGCGACCCCGACTACCAGCGCATCGTCGGCCCCGACGAGCGCCACCTGATCGACCTGGCCAACAGCGTGTACCTGCTCACCGAGGAGCCCCGTACGATCCTCGGATGATCGACCTCGCGGTCAAGCCGCGGTGGAGGCGGCGCTCGCCGCCGGGGCCCGGTACGCCGACGCCCGGGTCATGGTCGTGCGCCACGAGACCATGTCCGCCCGCAACGGCGTGGTCGAAGACCTCACCCACACCGAGACGGCGGGCATCGGGGTGCGGGCGCTGCTCGGGTCGTCGTGGGGCTTCCAGGCCACGCCCGAGCTGACCGACGCCGCGGCCCGGGCCGCAGGCGCGGCCGCCACCGCGGTGGCCCGCGCCTCCGCCCGGGTCCCCGGCCCGGCCGTCGAGCTGGCACCCGCCCCGCAGGTCGTGGCGTCGTGGTCGTCGACGTGGGTCGAGCACCCGCTCGACGACGTGGGCGTGGGCGAGCGTGCCGACCTGCTCGTGGCCGCCACGAACGCCGCCACCGAGGCCGGCGTGGCGCTGGCCCACGCCAGCTCGCAGGTGTGGGACACCGAGAAGTGGTTCGCCTCCAGCGACGGCAGCCGCATCGACCAGCGCATCGTCGAGTGCGGCGCGGTGGTCGACGCCACCGCCGTCGGCGACGGCGAGACCCAGCGACGCTCGTACCCCGGCGTGCGCGGCCACTACGGAACGCAGGGCTGGGAGCTCGTGCGCGGCCTCGACCTCGTGGCCAACGCGGCGCTCATGGCCGAGCAGGCGCAGGCGCTGCTCTCGGCGCCCGCCTGCCCCGAGGGCGTCACCACCGTCATCCTCGACTCGAGCCAGGCCGCGCTGCAGATCCACGAGTCGGTCGGTCACGCGGTCGAGCTCGACCGGATCCTCGGGTGGGAGGCCGCGTTCGCGGGCACGTCGTGGCTCGACCCGGCTCAGCTCGGCAACCTGCGCTTCGGCAGCGAGCTGATGCAGATCACCGCGGACGCCACCCTCCCCGGCGCCATGGGCAGCTTCGGCTACGACGACGAGGGGGTGGCCGCCCAGCGCGTCGACATCGTGCGCGACGGACGCTGGGTGGGCGTGCTGTCGGGGCGCGACTCGGCCCCGCTCGTCGGCCTGCCGTCGGGCGGCATGGTGCGCGCCGACGGGCCCGCCCGCCTGCCGATGGTGCGCATGACCAACGTCGGCCTGCTGCCCGGCGACTCGTCGCTCGACGAGATGATCGCCGGCACCGACGACGGCATCTACATGTCCACGAACCGGTCGTGGTCGATCGACGACAAGCGCCTGAACTTCCAGTTCGGGTGCGAGATCGGCTGGGAGATCAAGGACGGAGCCCTCGGCCGCATGGTCCGGAACCCGACCTACACGGGCATCGGTCCCACGTTCTGGGGGTCGCTCGACGCCGTCGGTGGGGGCGACGAGTGGACGGTCTGGGGCCTGCCCACGTGCGGCAAGGGGCAGCCGCTCCAGATCGGCCACACGGGCCACCACGCGGCCCCCTGCCGTTTCCGGGACGTCCGCGTCGGCGTGCGCTGACGCCGCGCCCGCGGGGCGTCGCCGGGACCGCTACAGCGAGTCGACCACGGCAGGCAGCTCGTGGATCGACGCCAGCTCGTGGAAGCCCTGCCGCTCGGCGTCGGCGTCGGGCACGTGCTCGAACTCCCACGTGTAGGTGTACGGCAGGTGGGCGGCATGCCCCCCGAGCTCGACGACGGGCAGCACGTCCGACTTCACCGAGTTGCCGATCATGAAGAACCGGTCGGGCTCGACGCCGGCCGCCGCCATCACCCGGCGGTAGGTCGGCACGTCCTTCTCGGACACGATCTCGACGCGCTCGAACCGGTCGGCCAGCCCCGACCCGGCGACCTTCGCCTCCTGGTGGAACAGGTCGCCCTTGGTCACGATCATCAGCCGACGACCGGTGGCTGCCATCTCGTCGACCACCTCCTGGACCCCGTCGAGCAGCTCGACCGGGTGGTCGAGCAGCCGTTTGCCGAGCTCGAGGATGGCGCTGATCTCGGCGGCCGTGACGCGGCCCTCGGTGAGCGTGATGGCGGTCTCGATCAGCGACAGGGTGAACGCCTTGGACCCGTAGCCGTAGAGCGCGAGGTTCTGCCGCTCGGTGGCGATGACCTGGTCGTCGATGCGGTGCGGCTCGGCCACGTAGGGGGCGAGCAGCGCGCAGAACCGCTGGTGGGCGTCCACGAAGTGGCTCTCGCTGTGCCAGAGCGTGTCGTCGCCGTCGAACGCCACGACCTCGATGCGGGATGTCTTGCCGTTGCTGCCCACGTGCGGGCCTCCACCGAGAGGGGGACGTGCAGGGTAACCGGGTCGGCGGCCGATGCGAGGCCGCGGCCCGAGCGGCGCGGCGCCGAAGGCGCCAGGAGCGGGCGGCAACCTCGTCGAGCGCTCGAGGGCGGAGCCACCGACGAGGGAAGGCGTGAGCTGTGTGCCCGAGCGAGTGAGTACCGTGCCGCCGTGGTCGAGCCGGTGGTCGAGGACCTGTGCGAGCGCACGCTCGCCATCTTGGGGGCGCGGGGCGAGGCGGTCGTCGTGGCGTCGGCCGGGGCCGCCGCGCTGACCCGCTTCGCCAACGGGCGCATCCACCAGAACGTGAGCGAGGACAGCGTGACCGTCCGGTTGACGGTGGCGCTCGACGGCCGGGTGGCCCGGGCGTCGACCACCCGCACCGACGAGCCCGGCCTGGCGGCGCTCGTGGACCGGGCGCTCACCGCGGCGGCCCTGCGCCCGGCGGACCCCGACTTCGCCGGCTTCGCGCCCGCCGCGCCCGTCGCCGCCGTCGACCACTGGGACGACGGCACCGCGGCGGCGACCCCCGACGAGCGCGCCGCGATCGTGGCCGGGTTCGTGGCGGCGGGCGAGGGCGCCGGCGAGGCCGCCGGGTACTGCTCGACGCGGGACCGCCACCGGGCCCTCGCCTCGACGAACGGCCAGCGGGCCGCCACCCGGTCCACGATGGCCCAGGTCGACGGCATCCACCGCGTCGGCGCCAGCGACGGCTTCGCCCAGGCCACGTCCGTCGCCGTGTCGGCGTTGGACGGCGCCGCCTGCGGGAGCCGGGCGGCGGGGAAGGCCCGGGCCGGCATCGACCCGGTCGAGCTCCCGCCCGGTCGCTACGAGGTCGTCCTCGAGCCGAGAGCGGTGGCGGCCGCGCTGCTGTTCCCGGCGTACCTCGGCTTCAACGGCAAGGCCCACGCCGACGGCCTCTCGTTCGTCCACCTCGGCGAGGGCCAGTGGGACGAGACGGTCGACATCTGGGACGACGCCACCGACCCCCGGGCCCTCGGCGATCCCTACGACGTCGAGGGAACGCCGAAGCGCCGCGTCGACCTCGTCCGGGCCGGGGTCTCGGTGGGCCTGGCCCACGACCGCCGTTCGGCCGCGCTGGCCGGCGCCGAGCCCACGGGCCACTCGGTCGGGTCCGAGGCGTTCGGCGGGTACCCCACCGACCTGTTCCTGGGGGCGGGCGATCGCGGCCCCGACGACCTCGTGGCCGAGGTCGACCGGGGCCTGCTGGTGACCGACCTCTGGTACAACCGCATCCTCGATCCCAAGACCCAGGTCGTGACCGGGCTCACCCGCAACGGCCTGTTCCTGATCGAGGAGGGGCGGGTGACCGGGGCCGTGCAGAACCTGCGCTACACGCAGTCGGTCGTCGGCGCGTTCGGGCCGGGGCGGGTCCTGGGCCTGGGAGACGACGCCCAGCTGGTGGGCGGCGAGGGCAACGTGATGCACGTGCCGAGCGTGCGCCTGGCGGAGTGGTCGTTCACGGGGAACGCCCGTGGCTGATCCCCGCCGTCGCCCGCTTGGCTGTCGTACCCCCTCGGTACGGTTCGATCCATGGCCACCACCACCACCCCCGACATCCGCACCGCCACGATGACCGACACCTCGCCGCGCCCCGATCTCGTCGTCGGCGACGACGGCCACGCCCGCTGCTGGTGGGGCGGGGGCGACCCCCTCTACGTCACGTACCACGACGACGAGTGGGGTCGGCCCCTCCGCGACGAGCACGCGCTGTTCGGCCTGCTGTGCCTCGAGTTCTTCCAGTCGGGCCTGTCGTGGCTCACGATCCTGCGCAAGCGCCCGGCGTTCTTCGCCGCGTTCGACGGGTTCGACCCCGAGGTCGTCGCCGGCTACGGCGACGCCGACGTGGCGCGACTGATGGGCGACGCCGGCATCGTCCGCAACCGCATGAAGGTCGACGCCGCCATCGCCAACGCGCAGGCGCTCACGGCCATGCACGCCCAGGGCGAGACGCTGGTCGACCTCCTGTTCTCGTTCGCCCCCGAGGCGGGGTCACCCGAGCGCCCCGACGGGCGCTTCCTGACCATGGCCGAGGTGCCGTCGAGCACGCCGTCCTCCAAGGCGATGGCCAAGGCCCTCAAGGCCCGCGGGTTCCGCTTCGTCGGCCCCGTGGTGGCCTACGCCCTCATGCAGTCCGCGGGCATCGTCGACGACCACCTCGAGGGCTGCTGGGTCACCGGGTGAGGGCGACCGCCTCCCTGGCTCACCGGGTCCGGGCGCCAGGGGCGTGGACATCTCGTGCAGATCACCGGCCGATGACTTCCCCCGCCGCGATCGGTCTTAGGGGCATGGCTGCACATCAGATCGAGAGGCTGCGAGCGCTCGAAGGTCGCCGGATCGGGCTCGCCGTCCGGGGCGGCGGGCGCATCGACGGTGGCCAGCTCGTGTCGGCGGGACGCCACGGCGTGCGCACCGTGTGGGTGTTCGTCGACGGGGTCGACACCTTCGTGCCGGTCGAGGACGTCCTCGACCTGTGGGAGGCCGCGTGACCGTGCCCGTGTCGGCCACCGCGATCTCGGGTGACGCCACTCCGCCCACGACGCCGATGCCGTGGGCCGAAGCCGAGCGCCGCCTGGCCGGGGCGGACACGTACTGGTTGGCGACCACCGGCCCCGGTGGCCGCCCCCACGTCCGGCCGGTTCTCGCCGTGTGGGTCGACGGCGCGCTGCACACCACGTCCAGCCCGGCGGCCCGCAAGGCGCGCAACCTGGCCGACAACGGCCGCTGTTCGTTCTCCGTCAACGCCGACGGGGTCGACGTGGTGCTCGAGGGCACGGCCGCGCGGGTGGCCGGCGACGACCACCTGCGGCGCGTCGCCGAGATCTACGCGGACAAGTACGGCTGGCACCCGGTCGTCGCCGACGGTGCGTTCGACGCGCCCTACGGTGCTCCGACCGCAGGCCCGCCGCCGTACGAGGTCTACGAGATCACGCCGACGGTGGTGTACGGCTTCGGCGTCGACGAGGAGCACGCACCCCGCTCGACGCGGTGGTCGTTCTGATGCAGGGTGGGTCCATGGCCGGCTCCGATGTCGTGCGCGCCGCCTTCGACGCCTACCGCGCCCAGGATGCCGAGGCGGCGGAACGGCTCCTCGCCGACGACTACGTGTTCACGAGCCCGCAGGACGACCACATCGACAAGGCCGCCTTCATGGAGCGCTGCTTCCCGACGGCCCAGCGCCTGGCGTCGCAGGCCACGCTCGAGCTGGTCGACGCCGGGGCCGACGGCGTCTTCGTCATGTACGAGTACGTGCTGAGGACGGGCGAGCGGCACCGGAACACCGAGTTCAGCCGGGTGCGCGACGGGCAGCTGGTCGAGACGAACGTGTTCTTCGGCGGGCAGTACTAGCGGCCGCCGCGCCGTGGGGCCGACGAGTCCCCGACCCGGTCGAGGCCCCGCCGATCCGATGCGGCTCAGGCGAGCGGCCTGCCGTGCACGTGCGACACCACGAGCTCGGGCACGGGCACATCGCCGTCGTCGTCCGCCGCCTTGGCCGGGAAGTCGAACACGCCGATCATGAGCTGCATCGGGTAGTCGGGCGCCTGGTCGACGCGGCGGACGACCTCGCCGTCGACGCTGAACGCCAGCGATCCCGGCCGCCAGTCGACGCCGTACGTGTGGTCCTCGGCGACGTCGATGGCCAGCGGCTCGGTGGCGAACTCCTCGACGAGCGCAGGATCCCGGAACTGGTGCAGCCCCATGCCCACCTCGGCGATCCCGTCGTGGACGGCGTCGCCGAACATCTCGGCGACGCAGATCTCGCCCGAGCGCTCGGGCCGGTCCTCGATCCCCGACATCCAGAAGGCGACCATCGAGCGCGGCGTGATGACACCGCGCATCGTCACCTCCACCTGCCCGTACAGGGGGGTGTAGCCCCACATGGTGGGCTGCTCCTCGCGGACGACGAGCCCGTCGCGGAACGGCTGCTGGCCGATCGTGCTGCCCGCCGGTCCGGCGAAGCTGCCGCTCTGGATGCACGAGACCCGCAGCGGTTCGTCGTGCAGGTCGGGGCACCAGGGCGGCTGGTCCGCCGGGATGCTGAGGCGCAGGGCCCCGTCGCGCACCGCCCAGGTCGCCGCCGAGCCCGCCCGCGAGCTCCAGTGGGGCAGGTAGTACGGGAACCAGACGTCAGGGTCGAGCGCATCGCCGGCGAAGCGCTCATCGAGGTCGACACGTGCCGTGGCCACATGTGGTTCGTACCAGGTCGGCAGCGTGTCGGCTGCACGACGCTCGCCCGGTCGCCCGGTCGCGTCGTCCGCGTCGCCCGGTCGCTCGGTCGGTCGCTCGTTCCGTTCGCCGCTCGGTCGCCCGTTCCGTTCGCCGAGCACGCCCTCGGCCGTGTCGCGGGGGATACTCCGCGGGTGGTCGAACGGTTGGGAACGAGCGAAGCCGGCGCCGTGGTGGGTCCCCTGGTGCGGGCCTTCTGGGCCCAGCCCGAGACGCGGCACCTGCTGCCCGACGAGAACCGCCGCCGGCGCGTCCTGCCCCGGGTGATGCGCGCGGACGCCCGCGACGCGGCGGCGGCCGGGACGCTGCTCGGCGCCGTGGTCGATGGCGACATCGTCGGCGCCGCGGCCTGGCTGCCGCCCAGCGCGCACCCGATGACGGTGCGCCGTCAGCTGCGGCAGCTCGTCACCGTGGCGCCGTCGTTGCCGTGGGCATGGGGAGCGCTGCGCGAGGCGCGGCGCGGGCAACCCGCGGTCGCCGTCCATCGTCCTGCCGAGGAGCACATGCACCTGCGGACGATCGGCGTCGACCCTGCGTTCGCGGGCCGCGGGCTCGGCTCGGCTCTCGTGCGGCCGCTGCTGGACGTCGCCGACGAGCGGGGCCTCGGATGCTTCCTCCTGACGGGCACGCTCGACAACGTCGGGTGGTACGAGCGCTTCGGGTTCACCGTGTCCGCCACGTTCCGTCCGACGCCGACGTCGCCGCCCGTCTGGGCCATGTGGCGCGATCCCGTCCCGCCGCCGACGCAGCACTGACCGCGGGCGGCTGGCCGACCCCGGACTGAGTCGGCGCACCGGAGCGCATCGGAAGGACGTCTGCCGTGCGCTCAGGCGGCGGTGCCGACGGGATACCGGCGCCAGCGGTCGGTGGTACGTGACGGGTGGAGGTCGATCGTCGTGCGGAGGTGGCCGACACCGACGACGATGTCGGGCTCGCGTGCGAGGGCGATGCGGCGCACCGTGGCAGGGGCGTCGTGCGGTGCCCCGTCGGCCACGGGTCTGTCGCCTGCCGGTGCGTCGGCTGCATGCGCGTCGTCCGCAGTTGAGTCGGCTGCGGGTGCACTGCGTACGGAGGACTCGGCGGCGGGTGGGTCGCCGGGTGGCTGTCGGGCCGATGCTGTGGCACCCGGCGGGGCACCTGGCGGCCGGGATCGGCCGGTGCTGTACCACCAGCGGTTGTGCGGGCCACACCCGAGGCGGCCGTTCTCCTGGGTCGTCAGCCCGCCGTCGCTCCACGCCAGGACGTGGTCGCCCTGGCACTTCTCGGCTCGGACGAAGCAGGTTTCGTGGCCACAGCGGCGGTGCACGACGTCGAGCACGCGACGCAGGGTGCCCCGGAACGACCGGGCAGAGCTGATGTCGCGGATCCGGTTGGCTCCATCGCCGACAACCCGCTGGATGAGCGTCTCGTCGTGGCCCAGGAGCTCGGCCACCGCGCCGGGGGCGACGACGGTGCCCGCGGCGAGCTCGCAGATGCGCCCGGCCAAGGTCTCGACGTCGACCATCACGGTCACGAGCGGCGCCGGCCGCTTCCCGTCGGCGGGGGCGGTCACCGCTCGGACCGCCATCTCGACCAGCGCGTCGTGGCGGCGCTGCGCGGCGGTCCGCGCCAGGTGCCCCACGGTGGTGTCGTCGCCGTGGGTCTGGCGCGCGACGGCCCAGTCCTGTTCGAACAGCTCGCGTTCGATCCGCTCCAACGCCCCGCCGACCGTGGTGGCCGCGATCGGCGTGAGGTAGCCGTCGGGATGTCCCACCCCGTCGAGGCCCACCCCGATGTGGAACCGACGCAGATCCTGGTCGCGCCCGTGTCGCTGCTCGGGCCCGTCGGGATCGGCGGCGTCGCGCCAGTAGGCGCACAGGCGCTCCCAGTCGTCGAAGCGCAACCGCCGCGCCTCGTCGACCAGGTGCGCCTCGCCCTCGGGGAAGTGCCGCCCCGCCCGCGGGTGCTCCGCGAGCCGGGCCAGCACCCGCACGTGCGCCGGCGAGATGTCGCCCACCCGGAACGCTCGGCGTGTCTCGGGCATCGACCGCAACCGTCGGGCGTCGCGCACCTCACCCGCGACCTGCCCCCGCGGGAGCCGGGCGTGCACGGCGATCCAGTCGGTCGCCGAACGCGACCCGTCGGCCGCGTAGACGCGCCGGGCCTCGAACGCGGCCGTGTGGTCGGCCACCACCGCCGCCAACCGCGCTTGCTGGCGACGCAATGCGAGCACGGCCGCGGACAGCTCCGCGTCCGACATGTCGTCGGTGTGCACGTCGAGCAGCTCGTCGATCGCCCGCGTCAGGGAGCCGGTGGGCGCGCCGAGCGATGGCGTCGCCGCGGTCGTCGCCTCACCCACCGAACGATTCGCACTCGAACATACGTTCGTATCGTAGCACCTCGGCCCACCGCCTCGTGCCGAAGGTCGAGCGTTCCGACGACCTCGCCGGTGCTCGACGAGGTCGTGGGTGGTGGTGTGGGTCGGAGGCGGGGTGGAAACGGCCATCGAGCCGCGCTCCTGGGGCGGCACGAGGCGCGCGCTCGGTGACGGTCTGGGCATCCGAGCGCGGGCCCACCCTTCGACCGCGCCGGAGTGGCGGACTTGGCGAGGCTCCCTTGTTCGGCCGTGCGGCCACGTCCGGTGGTGGCCGATGGTCCGGGGTGGCGCTCGTTCGATCGACGCGATTCGAGTGTCGCGTTGCGAGTGTCCGGCTCGGCCGCTCGGCCGCCCCGGCGACTGCGTGGCCCTCGACCTCCCCCGGTGCGGGGTGCCGATCACGTCGTCGTGTCGGTCGAAGCATGGACGATCGCCGAGGCGATGCTCCCGGCCGCCCGCGAGCCACACGATCCGACGGCGTTCGGGCAGCAATCGGCTGCCCGCCGTCGGGGGCTGCTGGAAGACTCGCCGCATGAGCGCCCAGAGCGGTCCGTCATGGTCCGACATCGCCGGGTGGTACGACGACCTGGTCGTGGGCGGCAGCGGGCCGCACGTCACGGCGGTGGACTGCCTGCTCGACCTCCTCCCGCCGCTCGCCGGGGCGGTCGTGCTCGACGTCGGGTGCGGGCAGGGGCTGGCCACCCGTGCGGTCGCCACGGCCGGAGCCGCCACCGTGGTCGGTGCGGACCAGTCCGAGGCGATGGTCGAGCGAGCCCGTCGTCACGGCGTGCCCGACGGCCGTGACGTGTCCTACGTCGTGGACGACGCCCAGCGCCTGACGGCGTTCGACGCGGCGTCGTTCGACGGCGTGACCTGCCAGCTCGCCCTCATGGACATCCCGGACCTCGACGCCACCCTCGCCGCGGTCGGTCGTGTGCTGCGGCCGGGCGGGTGGTTCGCCTTCGTGATCGGCCACCCCTGCTTCCTCGGCCCCGACGCCGTGCCGGACACGCACCCGGACGGCCGCCCGGCCGTGACCGTGTCGGGCTACTTCGACGAGCGGTTCTGGCGGTCGCCGAACCCGCACGGGGTCCGACGGGCCGGCAACCACCACCGCACGCTGGCCACCTACCTCAACGCTCTCGTGGCCCACGGGTTCTCGATCGAGGCGGTCGACGAGCCCCGGCCCGCGCCGCTGCTCGCCCGCGAGCGGCCGCTGTACGCGCAGGTTCCGATCTTCTTCGCCTGTCGGGCCAGCCGCGGGCGGTGACGACCGCGACGGCGACCGCCGTCAGCTGCATCGGCTCCATCGACGCAGAGGCGATGCTGGCCGAGCGGGCCGCTACCAGAGCTGGTCGGTGTAGCGGTCGGTGCCCGGGACGGTGGGGATGAACGGTGAGGCCCAGCGCACCGCGCCGGTGCCCGACTCGGCGACCGTGTCGGCGTAGTCGCCGATCGCGGCCCACCACTCGGCCGGCTCGGCGTCCGCGAACCACAGCTGCAGCTCGCGCCTGTCGGCGCCCTCGGTGCCCGGCTGCGACACGGGGGCTCCGGGCGGCAGCGGCACGCCGCGGAACGACAGCACCTGCGCCACCGACCCGGCCGCGGGCAGCGACGGCCGGGGCAGGTCGGTCACCGAGCCGTCGGCCCCCGGCTCGACGATGACGGCTCCCAGCCCCCGGAACGGGTGGTCGAGCGCCAGCTCGGGCGGCACGCCGTCGGCGTCGCGGGCGGCCGCGCCCTTGTACAGGTACAGGAGCGTGTGGATGTGGTCGCGCTCGGCGAACATGCGCCCGTTGGCATGCAGCCAGTGGACCTGCCGGGTCGACCAGTCGGTGTTGTCACGGAAGCGGCCCTTGGGCGTCCAGTACAGCGCGAGGTACGAGCCGAGCCGGTCGTCGCCGAACAGCGGGTCGTCGCCGGAGCGGGCGCCGAGGCGCAGGTCCTTGAGGTCCTTCGTCGAGACCCAGCGCCGGCCCGAGAAGTAGAACGGGCCGTTCATGCACCCCGCGTAGAAGTGGTCGCGCTCGTACCAGCGGTTGTAGGCGACCTCGTGGCCCTGGTGCGGCTCGACCAGCGTGAACAGGGCGCTGCCGAGGGCGATCTCGCCGCCGAGATCCCAGTCGGGGTCGCGCTCGGGGGCGGACCCGGCCGAGGTGTCGGGCGTCGCGCTCACTGGCGCACCCTTCGGGATGCGCGCATCGAGCGCTCGGCCCTTCGGGCCGGGCAATGCACTGTGCTCATGGTTCGCTCGCTTCGCTCGCTCACGACGTGATCCCGAACCGCTCGAGCCCGAAGGCGGTGATGGCGTTGCCCCGCAGCAACTTGTAGATCTCGGTCTCGTCGAGGCCCGCCTGGGTGCAGATGTCGTGGGCGACCTTCTTCGAGTGGGGGAAGGTCGAGTCGGCGTGCGGGTAGTCGGTCTCGAAGCAGATCTGGTCGATGCCGACGGCGTCGCGGTTCCTGAGGCCGGTCTCGTCGTCGAAGATGCAGCCGTAGACCCGCCCGGGGATGTAGCTGGTCGGCGGGTTGGGCAGCGACGTGCCGAAGCTGTTGTCGCTGCGCTCGGCCCACAGCTTGTCGGCCCGCTCGAGCACGTAGGGCATCCAGCCGACCTGGCCCTCGGAGTAGGCGATCCTCAGCGTCGGGAACCGCTCGAGGGTTCCCGAGAAGATGTAGTCGAGCATCGAGCCCATGGCGTTCTGGAACGTGAGCGTCGACGAGACGATGAACGGCGCGTCGGGCGAGGTGGCCGGCATCCGCGACGACGAGCCGATGTGCATGCACACCACGGTCTCGGTCTCCTGACAGGCCGTGAAGAACGGGTCCCAGTGGCCGCTGTGGATCGACGGCAGCCCGAGCGGGTGCGGGTTCTCGGAGAAGGCGACGGCGTGGCTGCCCAGGGCGGCGCACCGGCGCACCTCGGCGGCGGCCAGCTCGGCGTCCCACAGCGGGATCATCGTGAGCGGGATGAGCCGGCCCTTGCCGTCGCCGGCGCACCACTCGTCGATCATCCAGTCGTTGTAGGCCTTGACGCACAGCAGCGCGAGCTCGGGGTCGCCGCCCTCGCGCTTGACCCCCTGCTCGTAGAACGTCTGCCCGCAGAAGCGGGGGAGCGTGTTGGGGAAGCAGATCGAGGCCTCGACGTGGTTGGCCGTCATGTCGGCCAGGCGCTCGGACTGGATCCAGCAGCCGGGGCGGATCTGGTCGTAGGTCGTGGGCGTGACGTCGAGGTCGTCGAACCCGATGGCGGCCGACAGCTTGGGGAACGGGTAGACGAGCTCGTCGTAGAGCCACCAGTCGCACCACTCGCCGTCGGGCACGCCCTTCTCGTAGCTGAAGACCCCGCCGGTGAAGCTGAACGTCGCCCGGTCGCGCACGACGCGGGGGCCCACGTCCTGGTACCGGGCCGGGAGGCGCTTGGTCCACAGGTCGGGCGGCTCGACGACGTGGTCGTCCACCGAGATGATCTTCGGGAGGTCGAACCCGTCTGCGGTCATGGAGCTGACTGTAGAACGTGTTCTAGTGCCGTGCGAAAGCGCTGCCGACGACTGGTGCCGCCCGCCCTGGTGGGGCAGGCTCCCCGGGTCCGTCGACGAAGCTGCGACCGGAGGCCACCATGCCCGGAGATGCGCCCCTTCCCTACGAGCACCTGCCCGAGGTGGCCTCGTTCACCGTCGAGAGCGACGAGATCGCCGACGGCGCCCCGATCCCGCTGGCCCACACCGCCGGGAGCGGGGTCGGCCGGCCCGGCGACAACGTCTCCCCGAGCCTTCGCTGGTCAGGCGCGCCCGAGGGCACGAAGAGCTTCGTCGTCACCGTCTTCGACCCCGACGCCCCGACGGGCAGCGGGTTCTGGCACTGGGTGCTGGTCGACGTCCCCGGCGACGTCACCGAGCTACCGGCGGGTGCGGGGAACGGCGAGGACCTTCCGGGCGGGGCGTTCCACGTCGCCAACGACGCCGGCATGAAGCAGTACGTCGGGCCGTTCCCGCCGGCGGGCCACGGTCCCCACCGGTATGCCTTCGCGGTCCACGCCCTCGACACCGACACGCTGGGCGTCGACGATTCGGTGTCGCCCGCGGTCGTCGGGTTCAACCTGTGGCAGCACACGCTCGGCCGGGCCGTCATCGTCCCGACCTACGCGTACGAGGAGTGACCGGTCGGCCCGCGGCGCCGGCCCCGGCCCCGCGGGTTTCTTGCACACCCTGTGCGAGTAGTGTCGGCCTCGTGCCAGGGGGGTGCCGATGAGCGACGCCGCGGTGTCGGGTCCCGAGGGGACCGTGGCCGGTGCCCCCGCGGGCAACGGCACCCGGCCCGCGATGCCGGGCGACCTGCCCGGCCCGCCGCCGACCCGGGCGCCGGCCGGCCGGCACCACCCCCTGTGGCCCCTGTGGGTCATGGCCGCGGTGAGCCTCGTCGACCAGATCGACGTCTCGGTGGCCCGCGGGGTGCTGCCCATCCTCGAGGACGAGTGGGGGCTCAGCGACACCCAGCTCGGGCTCATCACCTCGGTCTTCGTGATCGTGAGCACGATCGCCACGATCCCCGCGGGGTGGGTGGCCGACCACTACCGCCGCACCCGTGTCGTCGGCTGGACGTTGCTGAGCTGGAGCGGCCTCATCCTGCTGTCCGCCACCGCCGTCAACTACGTGAACCTGCTCTTCGCCCGAGCCGCCATGGGCATCGGTCAGGCGGTCGACGACCCCGCGTCCACGTCGTTCCTGGGGGACAGCTACCCGACGCGCATGCGGGGCCGCGTGTTCTCCGCCCAGCAGGTGTCGTTCTTCCTGGGGGCGGGCATCGGCCTGGCCCTCGGGGGGTGGGTGGGGGAGACGTTCGGCTGGCGCTGGGCGTTCGCCGTCGTCGGCGTGCCCGGCGCCCTCGTGTCCGTGGCCGTGTTCCGGCTGCGGGAGCCCCGGCGGGGCGAGGCCGAGCTGCCCGAGTCGATGACGTGGGAGGAGATCGCCGCGCTCCCGCCGCGCCAGGTCGACCGGGCCTCGGGGGCCGAGGGGCTCAGCCCCGGCCAGTTCGCCCGGCTGGCGTGGACCGAGCTGCTCAGCCAGCTGAAGATGATCTTCGGCATCCGCACGATGCGCTACGTCCTCATCGGCGTCGCCGCCCTGCTGTTCACGGTGGCCGGCATCTCGACGTGGCTGCCGATCTACTACGAGCGCTACGCCGACATGTCGGTCACGCGGGCCACCGGGGTCACCGCCGGCGTGCTGGGCGTGGGCGGGATCATCGGCACGATCGTCGGCGGGTGGTTCTCCGATCGGTTCCACCACCGGTGGAAGGGCGGCCGGATCGTCATCGTGGTGTGGTCCTCGGTGCTGTGCGCCCTGCTCTTCATGGTGTCGTTCGCCGTCGACCCTGTCGGCCTGCGCGTGATCCTGCAGTTCGTCGGCGTGGTGGCGGCGGCGGGCGCGGCCCCGGGCCTGCGCGCCGCGATGACCGACGTCGTGCCGCCCGACTCGCGTGGCGTCGGCGCCTCGGCCATGGCGCTCACGTCGTCGATCCTCGGCACCGCGCTGGCCCCGGTGCTCGTGGGGGCGGTGTCGTCGCTGACCGGCTCGCTCGTCACGGCGTTCTACATCACGTTCCCGCCGGTGATCCTGGGGCTCATGCTCCTGCTGCGGGCCCGGCACACGCTCGAGGAGGACGCCCGGGCCATCGTCACCGCCATCTACGAGGAGAACCAGCTCCTCGAGCAGCAGCGGGCCGAGATGGCCGTGACCGAGGACCCGCCCGCGCCCGTCGACGCGGGCTGAGTCAACGTGCGGCGGGGGCCCGCGACCCCGCGACCGGCAGGCGGAGGACGAACCGGGCGCCGTCGCGGTGCGTCGGGTCGACGGTGAGCGTCCCGCCGTGCCGCTCGGCGATCTCGCGGGCGATGGCGAGGCCGAGGCCGGCGCCGCCGTCCGCGGCCGACCGGGCGTCGTCGAGGCGGGCGAACCGCTCGAAGATGCGGTCGGCCTGGTCCTCCGGGATGCCCGGACCGTCGTCGGTGACGGTCAGCTCAGCGGTGTCGCCGGCGGACTCGACGGCGACCACCACGTGCGAGCGGGCGTGCCGCGTGCCGTTGTCGAGCAGGTTGGCGGCGACGCGGCGCAGCTCGGTCGGGTCGGCCACCACGGTGACCGGGGTCAGGCCCGCGGCCTCGATCGCCACCGGTGCGTGGGCCCGCGCCTGCGACACCTCGCCCGCCACCACGAGGTCCAGCCGGGCCGTGGCGTCGCCCGCCGCGTCGGTCGCGGCGTCGCCGGTGCCGTCGGCGCGGGCGAGGAGGAGGAGGTCGTCGACGAGGCGCTGCATGCCGACCGCCTCGTCGAGCACGCTGTGGTGCGTCGCCAGGAGGTCGGCGCGGTCGGGGTGGGCGAGGTCGACCTCGATCTCGGAGCGCATGCGCGCCAGCGGCGTGCGCAGCTCGTGCGAGGCGTCGCCGACGAACCGGCGCTGGCGGTCGCTGGCGTCCTCGACGCGGTCCAGCATGGCGTTCATCGTGCGGGCCAGGCGGGCGACCTCGTCATCGCCCGGAGGCACCGGGACGCGGCGCCGCAGGTCGGTGGCCCGGATCTGCGCCACCTCGCGGCGGATCGCCTCGACGGGCCGGAGGGTGCGCCCGGCCAGCGCCCAGACCAGGGCGGCGAACAGCGCCGTCACCGCGGGGACCGCCAGCGCCAGCGACCGGGCCAGCAGGCCGGTGCTCTCGTCGACGTCGTCGAGGGGGGCGGCGACGTGCACCACGGTGGTGCCGCCGCCACGGCCGCCGCCGTCGACCCGCTGCGAGGCGACGCGGAAGGCCCCGTCCGCGTCGGGGACCGACTCGGCCGTGCTCGTGCCCGACGACCCGCCGGGCGTCGCCGCCAGTGGCTGGGAGACGTCCGAGTCGGTGGTGGCCACGACAGCGCCGTCGACCACCACCTGGGCGACGGCGTCGTCGTCGATGGTGGGCTCGTCGAGCCGGATGGCCGCGGGGTCGCCGCCCTCGTCGATCCGGGCGGCGACGGCGTCCGCCTCGGCGGCGAGGGTCTCGTCGAGGCTGCTGGTGAGCGCTCGCCGTTGCACGACGACGAGCCCCACCGCGGTGACGACGAGGACCGCGGCGACCGCCACCGTGGCCAGCGCGGTGATGCGGAAGCGCACCGTCGAGGTCACGCGGCCGGCGCCCCGGTCAGCTGCCATCGGCCACCACCCGGTAGCCCGCGCCCCGGACCGTCTCGATCGACCGGCGGTCGAAGGGATCGTCGACCTTGCGGCGCAGGCGGCGGACGTACACCTCGACGATGTTGGGGTCGCCGTCGAAGTCGCTCTGCCACACCGCGTCGAGGAGGTCGTACTTGGACAGGACCTGCCCCGCCCGGCGGACCAGGGCTTCGAGCACGTCGAACTCGCGGGCGGTCAGCGCCACCTCGCGCTCGCCCCGCCACACGCGCCGGCGCGCCCGGTCCACCCGGAGGTCGCCGACCGCGGTGGGCGCCACCGTCCGCTCGGCCGCCCGCCGCAGCAGGGCACGGATCCGGGCGACGAGCACGGTGTACGAGAACGGCTTGGTGAGGTAGTCATCGGCTCCGGTGTCGAGCGCCTCGGCCTCGTCGAGCTCGCCGTCCTTGGCCGTCAGCACCAGGATCGGCGTCCAGATCCCGGCGGCGCGCAGCTCGGCGCACACCCGGAAGCCGCTGCGCCCCGGGAGCATGAGGTCGAGCAGGATCGCCGCATAGGTGCCCTCGGTCGCCCGCCAGACGCCGTCGTCGCCGTCGGCGGCCACCTCGACGGCGAACCCCTCGGCCTCCAGTCCGCGGCGCAGGGCGCCCGCCAGCTTGGCGTCGTCCTCGACCAGCAGGAGCTTCACGTGTTCACCTCACGACCAAGCACCACCAGTGTGGCGGCGCCGACGATGGTCGGCGAGCCCACCTGAACCTCGGCTGACCGGCTCGCTCCCGGTCAGCCCCCGTTCAGCCCCACGTCTCCACGTTTGCCGGTGGTGGGCGACGACCAGGAGGACGACGACATGACGACATCGACGAGGCGGGCGGGCCGCCGGACCGCACGCCGGATGGCCGCGGTGGGGGGCGCGGTCGCGCTGGCGCTCGCGGCCTGCGGCGACGACGACGGGGGTGCGGCCAGCAGCGACACGACGGTCGAGCCGGACGGCGAGACGACCGCCGACACCCAGCCGGTGATCGACCCGGGAGACGGAGGCGACTACCGGCCGTCGCTCGACCCGGCGACGGTGGCCGACCGCATCGACAACCCGTACCTGCCGTTCCTCCCGGGCTCGCACTGGGTCTACGAGGGGACGTCGAGCGAGGCGACGGAACAGATCGAGGTCACCGTGCTCGACGAGCGTCGCCCGGTGATGGGGATCGACGCCGTGGTGGTCCACGACACGGTGTCGGTCGCCGGTGAGGTGATCGAGGACACCTACGACTGGTACACGCAGGACGCCGACGGGAACGTCTGGTACCTCGGCGAGGAGACCGCCGAGTACGAGGGCGGCGAGGTCGTGAGCACCGAGGGCTCGTGGGAGGCCGGGGTCGACGGTGCGCTCCCCGGCGTCGTCATGTGGGCCGAGCCCCGTCCGGGGGATGCGTACCGCCAGGAGTTCTACGAGGGCGAGGCCGAAGATCTCGCCGAGGTGCTCGACGTCGGACAGACGGTGACGGTGTCGGGGCAGACGTACGACGACGCCGTGATCATCCGCGAGTGGAACCCGTTCGAGCCCGATGTCGTCGAGGAGAAGTCGTACGCGCCCGGAGTCGGGCCGGTGTTCGAGGAGAAGACGGCCGGCGGTGAGGACACCGTCGTGCTCGTGGAGCACACGCCGGGGTCGACCGCATGAGCTCGGTCAGCCGGCGTTCAGGGCGCGAGGCGCACTCTGAGGATCACCGGGTGCGGGATGCGCACCATGACACGAAGGAGCCGAGATGCTGAACCGCACGAGGGCCGCGATCGTGGCCACCGCCGTCGTGGGCGTCGCCGCCGTCGGCGGTGGCGTGGCCCTGGCCGCCGGGGGCGGGGACGACGACGCGACCGACACGCCGATCACCGGCGCCGAGCTGGACAAGGCCAGCGCCGCCGCCCTCGAGCACACCGGCGAGGGCCAGGTCACCGAGACCGAGAAGGGCGACGAGGAGAGCCTGTACGAGGTCGAGGTGACGCTCGACGACGGGTCGCAGGTCGATGTGCAGCTCGACGCCGACTTCAAGGTCGTCAGCGACGAGCGGGACTCGGACAGCGGCGAGGACGACTGATCGCGAGGGCGGTGGGGCCGACACACGGCCCCACCGCCCTGCTATCCGCTGCGGTGTGTGCACTGCGTGCATCGTCGCCGGCGTGGACACCCCAACACCCCTCGAATCGCGGCTCGACCAGCTGCGCGCCGAGGTGACGTCATGAGCGACGGCGGTCCGCACCTGGCCGCTCGCGGCATCACCCGCTCGTTCGGTGCCACCCTCGCCCTGCGCGGCGCCGACGTCGAGATCGGCGCCGGCGAGATCGTGGCCCTCATGGGGCCGAGCGGGTCGGGCAAGTCGACCCTGCTGCACTGCCTGGCGGGCATCCTCACGCCCGACGGCGGCGAGGTGTGGTTCGACGGCGCCCGCCTCGACGACCTCAACGACCGGGCCCGCACCGAGCTGCGCCGGGAGCGCTTCGGGTTCGTGTTCCAGTTCGGCCAGCTCGTGCCCGAGCTCGCCGCGGTCGAGAACGTGGCGCTCCCGCTCCTGCTGGCCGGCCAGCCGCCGGTCGCGGGCCCTCGCCGAGGCGACGCCGTGGTTCGGCCGCCTCGGCCTCGACGGGCTGGAGGGACGTCGGCCCGGCGAGCTGTCGGGCGGGGAGGCCCAGCGCGTCGCCATGGCCCGGGCGCTCATCACCCGGCCCGACGTGGTGTTCGCCGACGAGCCGACCGGCTCGCTCGACTCGCTGGCCGGCGAGCGGGTGATGGACCTGCTGGTCGACACGGCTCGCGACCAGGGGGCGACGGTCGTGCTCGTCACCCACGATCCCGCGGGTGGCGGCGTACGCCGACCGCGAGGTCGTCGTGCGCGACGGCCGGGTGCGCGCCCGGGTGGCGGCGTGATCCGGTTGGCGGCCCGCCTGACCGCGGGCGGGGGACGGGAGGGCGTCCTCCGCCTGGTGCTGACGGGGGCGGGGCTGGCCCTGGCCGTGGCCATGCTCCTCGTGGCGACGGTGGTGTACCCGGCGCTGCACGCCCACGACGTCCGCCGGGCGTGGACCGAGACCTCTGCTCGGAACGCGCAACCGGCGCAGGACGAGAGCACCACGGACCCCCTGCTCTGGCGCCTCACCGAGGTGCGCTTCGACGGGCGGGACGTGGTGCGGGTCGACCTGGCGGCCGAGGGCCCCGATGCACCCGTCCCGCCCGGCCTGGACGACCCTTCCCGGCCCCGGCGAGATCGCCGTGTCGCCGCGACTGGCCGAGCTGCTCGACGACACCGACCCGGCCGTCCTGGCCGACCGCTTCCCGGGGCGGGTCACCGCCACGGTCGGGCGCGACGCCCTCGCCTCGCCCGAGGACCTGGTCGTGTTCGTCGGCCACGCGCCCGACGAGCTGCGGGCGCAGCCCGGTGTCGACGCCGTGCGCAGCATCGAGTCCGCGCCGGTCAGCCGGAACCTGACCCGGACGATGCGCATCGTGTTCGCCGTCGGCGGCGTCGGCCTGCTGGCGCCCGTGGTGGTGTTCGTGGCGACGGCGACACGGCTCGCCGCCGCACGTCGCGAGCAGCGGCTGGCCGCCCTGCGCCTCGCCGGCGCGACCACCGGGCAGGTCGGCGTCGTGGCGGCGGTCGAGGCGGCCCTCGCCGCGCTCGGCGGCGTGGCCGTGGGCTTCGCCCTCTTCTTCGCGCTGCGGCCGCGCCTCGCCCGCGTCCCCGTCGACGGCGCCAGCTTCTACCCGTCGGACCTGCGCCTGTCGATCGGGTGGGCGGTCACCGTCGCCTCGGCGGTCCTCGCGCTGGCGGTCGGGGCCGCGATCGTGTCGCTGCGGCGCGTCCGCATCTCGCCCCTCGGTGTCGCCCGGCGGGCCCGGCGGTCGCGGGCCAGCGCCCGGCCGCTCCTGCTCGTCGCCGCCGGCCTGGCGGGCCTGGCCGGCGCCGTCGTGTGGGACAACCGCTCGACGACGGGCGAGACGGCGATCGCGCTGGTCATCGGCGTGATGTTCCTGCTGATGATCGCGGGGATCGTCCTGTCCGGCCCGTGGCTCACGTCGCTGGTGGCCGGCGCCGTCGCCCGCGCCGGGCGCCGGGCGCCCTCGCTGCTGGCGGCCCGCCGACTGGAGGACAACCCGTCGGCCGCCTTCCGGGCCATCAGCGGCATCGTGATCGCCGTGTTCGTGGGCACGGTGTTCAGTGGGATCGCAGCCAGCATCCTGTCCAACGACGTGCTGCTCGACCGCGGCCTGGCGCCGGACGTGGTGGCGGCGAGCACGCGGGAGGACATCCCGCCCGAGGACGCCGGACAGGCGCCCCCGACGCGCCCCCCACGATCCCTGCGGCCGACCTCGCGCCGCTGGTCGCCGAGCTCCGGGCCGTCCCCGGTGTCCGCGAGGTCGTCGAGGTGCACGCCCTGCCCGACGATCCCCGAGCTGCGCGACGCCCTCGCCCGCACCCCCGAAGGCCTCCACCCGACGACGACCCTGGCGCTCTGCGACGACGCCGCGGCGCTGGGCTTCGACGCCTGCGAGGGCACCACGCTGCGTGAACGTCAGCGCCTACGGGGCCACCGCGGCCTCGGACTCGGTGCCGATCCCCGAGGCCGCGCTGGGCTCGCTGCCGGTGACGGCGCTGGCCGTGGCACGACCGACGGTCGGACCGCCACGATGGAGCAGGCCAGGACGGTGCTCGAGTCGGGCATCGCGGGGCGCGGGCGATCACCCGGGCGGACATGGAGGCCGTCTCCCAGGAGGAGATGCGCACCCAGGAGCGGATCACCAACCTGGCGTTGGCGGTCACGCTCGTCATCGCGGGGTGCAGCCTGGCGGTCGCCGTGGCCGGTGCGATCGTCGAGCGCCGGCACGCCTTCGCCCAGCTGCGCCTGGCCGGGACCCGGCTGTCCGAGCTGCGCCGGGTGGTGATGGCCGAGGCGGCGGCACCGCTGCTGATCGTGGCCGCCGCCAGCGTCGGCCTCGGGTTGCTGGTCGCGGCCCTGGTGCTGTCCGCGGCAGGTGGCCGCCAGTCCTTCACCCTGCCGGGAACCGGGTACTGGCTCTCGCTCGCCGGGGGTCTGGGCGCGGCGCTGCTGGTGGTGATGGCCACGCTGCCGCTGCTGGCCAGGCTCACCGACCTGGCGCATCGAGTGACCCGCCTTGAGGCCTGTGTCGCGACGACGACGCCGCCGGCGACCTCACCGCCGACGCTACATCGCCCGCGGCCCTCGACCGGACTTCCCGCTTCGAGCGGGTGCCGTGAGCCGCCCGGGGGCCTGACGCGCGGGCGTCAGGTCTGCGGTGCGATGGCCTCGAGGATCGACGGGTCGCCGGCGTACGGATCCGTCGGACGGGGCCAGTGGACGACGAGGTCGGTGGCGCCGACGTCGGCGTACGCGTCGACGATGTCGTCGAACCGTGCGGACGACGTGAGGCCGGGGTCGAGACGAGGGCCGGTGAGCACCAGGCGGTCGAGCGTGGCGGGATCTCGCCCGCGGGCCTCGCAGGTGCGGGCCATCGCCTCCCACTGGCGGGCCACCACCGCGGCGCCCTCGGCCGGGCCGAGCGGAGCGACCGGTGTGGCGACGGTCCCCGTTCGTGACCCAGGTCGTCGCGTGGTCGGCGGCGGCGAGCATCGCCCGCGGTCCGGTGGCGGCGATGGCGAACGGCACGCGCGGCTGCTGGACGCACCCGGGCTCGCTCATGGCGCCCTGCGCCTCCCAGTAGCGGCCGCGATGGGTCGTCTCGGGCTGGCGGAGCAGCATGTCGAGGAAGTCGACGAACTCGACGAAGCGGTCGGCGCGCTCGCCCGGCGTCCACGCCTCCTGGCCGAGCACCGTCGCGTCCCACCCCGGCCCGCCGGCGCCGAGGCCGAGCGTGAGCCGCCCCTCGCTCAGGTCGTCCAGGGCGACGATCTCGCGGGCGAAGGGGACGGGGTGGCGGAAGTTCGGGGTCGCCACGAGCGTGCCCAGCGCGGATCGTGCTGGTCACCGACGCGGCCGCCGCCAGTGTCGGCACGGCGGAGAACCACGGCGAGTTCCGCAGGGTGCGCCAGGCGAGGTGGTCGTAGGTCCAGGCGTGGTGGAAGCCGAGCTGCTCGGCCCGGCGCCAGAGCTGCACCGCGTCGACCCACCGGTGCTCGGGCAGGATCAGGACGCCGAGCCGCACGCTCGGAGGGTAGTGCCGCACGTGTCGCCGCGATCCTCGGTGTGGCCGCCTGGCTTGCCCGGAATTAGAACACGTTCTACTCTCTCGCCTCGTATGAGCGACGACTTCCGCATGCTCGTCGGGGCCGACCGGGTGGCCGGGGGCGACGGCACCTACGACGTGGTGAACCCCGCCACCGAGGCCGTGGTCGGCCAGGCGCCCGAGGCGTCGGTCGAGCAGGTCGAGGCCGCCACCGCGGCGGCCGCCGAGGCGTTCCCCGCGTGGAGCCGCACGTCGCCGGCCGAGCGCAGCGAGCCTCCTGACCAGGTTGGCCGACATCCTGGCCCGCGAGGCCGACGATCTCGTGCCGCTGGTGCAGGCCGAGACCGGCGCGGTCCTGCGCGTGGCGAAGACGATGCAGGTGCCGCAGACGATCGACCGGTTCCGGCGGTATGCACGCGGGGCCCACGAGCAGATGAGCATCCCGCTGTCGCCGACCGAGATGCCGTCGACCCCGCTGGCCCCCGGTGGGCTGCTGGGCACCGTGGTCGAGCGGCGCCCCGTCGGCGTGGTCGCCGCCATCACCCCCTACAACTTCCCGCTGGTCAACATGGCCGGGAAGGTCGGTCCCGCCCTTGCGATGGGCAACACGGTCGTCGTGAAGCCCGCGCCGCAGGACCCGCTGGCCGTCCTCCGCTTCGCCGACGCCGTCGTCGAGGCCGGGATCCCGCCGGGCGTGGTCAACGTGCTCACCGGCAGCGGAGCCGAGGCCGGCGCGGCGCTCGTCGCGTCGCCGCACGTCGACATGGTCAGCTTCACCGGGCTCGACGGTCGTCGGGAAGCGCATCGGCGAGGTGGCCGGCCGCGACATGAAGCGCCTGCTGCTCGAGCTCGGCGGCAAGGGGGTCGGCCTGGTCTTCGACGACGCCGACCTCAAGACCGCCATCGGCGCCATCGCCAGCGTCTGGGCCTTCCACTCGGGCCAGATCTGCACGGCGCCCACCCGGGTGATCGCCCAGCGCGGCATCTACGACCAGCTCGTCGCCGGCCTGCAGGGCGCGGCGGCGAGGCTGAAGGTGGGTGACCCGCTGGCGCCCGACACGGTGGTCGGCCCGGTCATCTCGGCCGTCCAGCGCGACCGCATCGAGGCCCACGTGCGCACCGGCGTCGACGAGGGCGGCACGCTGCTGGCCGGCGGCGAGCGCCCCGACCTCGACGCCGGCTTCTACGTGGCGCCCACCCTCATCGCCGACGCCAAGCCCGGCATGTCGGTGGTGCAGGAGGAGATCTTCGGTCCGGTGGTCGTCGTGCTGCCGTTCGACGACGAGGACGAGGGCGTCGCCCTGGCCAACGGCACCGAGTTCGGGCTCAACGACTACGTGTTCACCGGCGACACCGGCCGCGGCGTGCGGGTGGCCCGCCAGCTGCGCTCGGGCAGCGTCGCCATCAACACCGCCCAGCAGAGCCCCGAGGCCCCCTTCGGGGGGTTCAAGCAGTCGGGCGTCGGCCGCGACCGCGGCAGCTTCGCCATGTACGCCTACAGCGAGCTCCAGTCGCTGGTGTGGCCAGGATGAGGGGGATGAGCGCGTGAAGGGCATCGTTTTCACGGGGGAGCTCGAGGTCCGCGACGACGTCGAGGTGCGCGGGCCGCGGCAGGACGAGGTGCGCGTGCGCATCGTCAACGCCGGGCTGTGCCACAGCGACGTGTCGGTCATCGACGGCACGATCACCTTCCCGCCGCCCGTGGTCCTCGGCCACGAGGGCGCCGGCGTCGTCGAAGAGGTCGGCAGCGCGGTCACCAAGGTGGCCGTCGGAGACCACGTGGTGCTGACCACCCTCGGGAACTGCGGCCGCTGCGCCGCCTGCGACCGGGGCCAGCCCACCCACTGCCGCGACACGATCGGCCGGCTCAGCCGCCCTTCACGGTCGGCGGCGAGAAGGCGTTCAGCTTCGCCAACACCGGCGTGTTCACCGAGCAGGTCGTGGTGAAGGAGACCCAGGCGGTCGTCATCGACCCCGAGGTCCCGTTCGAGGCGGCCTGCCTCATCGGCTGCGCCGTCGTCACCGGTGCCGGGGCGGTGCTCAACCGGGCCAAGGTCCAGCCGGGCCAGACGGTGGCGGTCATCGGCGCCGGCGGCATCGGCCAGTCGACCATCCAGGCGGCCCGCATCGCCGCCGCCGGCCGCATCGTCGTGATCGACGCCAACCCCGACAAGGAGGCGGTCGCCCGCCGGTTCGGGGCCACCGACTTCGTCGACGCCAGCTCGGTCGACGACACGTCGCCGCCGTCAAGGACCTCGGTCTGCCCGACGGCCTCGACCACGTCTTCGAGTGCGTCGGCCACACCGCCCTCATCCGCCAGGGCGTCGACCTGCTCGACTGGGGCGGCACGCTCACGCTGCTCGGGGTGCCGAAGATGGGCACCGAGGCCAGCTTCGTCGTCAGCACGCTCTACAACGACAAGTCGATCCTCGGGTGCCGGTACGGGTCGACCCGGCCGCACCACGACATCCCGCTGCTGGTGTCGTTCTACAAGGACGGCCGCCTGCTGCTCGACGACATGGTCAGCCAGGTGTACCCGCTCGACCAGATCACGCAGGCGCTCGACGACCTGCACCACGGAAAGCTCAACCGCGGCGTGCTCGCGGTGTCCGGTTCGTAGGAAGCCAAGGAGACATCCCATGGAGTTCGGCGTCTTCGCCCAGCTGTTCGTCCCACAGTTCGAGCGCGACCAGGACCCGCACGCGGAGCACAAGCGCATCTTCCGCAACGTCGAGATCGCCAAGGCGGCCGACAAGAACGCGTTCAAGTACGTGTGGTGCCCGCAGCACCACTTCCTCGACGAGTACAGCCACATGCCCGGCCCCGAGGCGTTCCTCGGCTTCTGCGCCGGCCAGACCGAGCGCGTCCACCTGGGCTCGGCGATCTTCAACATCACGCCGCCGGTGAACAAGCCGCAGCGCATCGCCGAGAACGTGGCCCTGCTCGACCACCTCACGAACAACCGCTTCGAGTTCGGCACCGGGCGCGGCTCGTCGAGCACCGAGGTGCTGGGGTTCGACATCCCGAGCGTCGACATGACCAAGGCCATGTGGCGCGAGACCATCCGCGAGATCCCGAAGATGTGGAAGGACGCGCCGTACAGCTACGACGGCGAGTTCTTCCGCATGCCCGAGCGCAAGGTGTTCCCCAAGCCCAACGGACCGCTGCATCCGGCCATGTGGGTGGCGGGCGGCAGCCCCGGCACCTTCACCGAGGCCGGTGAGCTGGGCCTCGGCGTCTTCTGCTTCTCGATCGGGCGCCCGCTCGACATGGAGCCGCTGCTGAAGGCGTACAAGTCGGCGATCGTCAACGCCACGCCCGTGGGCGACTACGTCAACGACAACATCATGGGCGTCACCAACATGCTGTGCATGGAGGACCGCACCAAGGCGTTCGAGACCGCGTCCAACATGGGCATGAACTACTACTCGACGCTGGCCTACCACTGGCTCGACAACGTGCCGCGGCCCAAGCACCTGCCCGAGTGGCCGAACAAGATCCCCGAGCCCACGCCCGAGCAGGTCGAGCAGCTGTCCGCCGAGGGCTACATCGCCGTCGGCGACCCCGACGACTGCGCCCGCTCGGTGCAGCGCTGGGTCGACCTGGGCTTCGACCAGCTCACGTTCAGCCCCACCACCAACACGCTGCCCACCGAGGTGGTCGTCGGGTCGATGGAGCTGTTCGGGCGTGACGTCATCCCCCAGTTCGACACCGATCCCGAGCACTCGACCACCCGATACCGTCGGGAAGCGGCCGCCAAGCTGAACGGCTGACGCCGGGGCGCACCGGCCCTGCGGCCCGCACCGACCGACGACGAGGGGAGGCACGTCCGTGGGCGCGCCCAAGAGCTTCAACATGGCCGACGTGTGGGAGATGGCCGCCGACGCGGTGCCCGAGCGCGAGGCGCTCGTCGTCGGCGTCCAGCGCCGCACCTACGCCGACCTGGAGGAGCGAGCCAACCGCCTGGCCCACCACCTCGCCGGTCGGGGCGTCGGCGCCGGCGACCACGTGGCGCTGTACCTCGAGAACTGCGCCGAGTACCTCGAGGCCATGCTCGCGGCGTGGAAGCTGCGGGCGGTGCCGATCAACGTCAACCACCGCTACGTGGCCGACGAGCTGCGCTACCTGCTGGACAACAGCGACGCGGTCGGCGTCGTCACGCAGCCCTCGCTCGCCGCCACCGTGGCCGCGGTGGCTCGCGAGGTCCCGGCCGTGCGCTTCACGCTCGTCACCGGCGACGACTACGAGGCCGCGCTGGCCGCGGCGTCGCCCGACCGGCCCGTGGTCGACGGCCGCGGCGACGACGACCACTACGTGATCTACACCGGCGGCACGACCGGCATGCCCAAGGGCGTCGTGTGGCGGCACGCCGACGCCTTCTACGCCTGCATGGGCGGCGGCGACCCGATGCGCATGCACGGTCCGGTCGAGCGGCCCGACGAGCTGCCCGACCGCATCGGCGACGCCCAGGTCTGCTACCTCCCGCTGGCGCCGATGATGCACGCCGCCGCCCAGTGGACGTCGTTCTCGTGGCTGTTCGCCGGCAGCAAGGTCGTGCTGATGCCCGGCTCGCTCGACGGCGACGCCGTGTGGCGCGCCGTCGTGGCCGAGAAGGTCAACCTCATCACGGTCGTGGGTGACGCCGTGGCCCGGCCGGTGCTCGACGCCTGGGACCGGGCCGCCGAGGCGGGCGAGCCGTACGACGCCTCGTCGCTGTTCTCGTTCTCCAACGGCGGGGCGCCGATGTCGCCCGCCACCCGCGAGCGCATCTTCACCACGCTCCCGCACCTGATGGTGACCGACGGCTTCGGTTCGTCCGAGGCCGGCACCCAGGGCGCCATGCGGGTGGCCGCGGGGGAGGGGTCTGCCGGCGGGGCCGAGGGCGGGCGGGGTGCGGCGCTGGTCCGCTTCGACCAGCCGACGAAGCCCACCATCGTCGTCGACGCCACCGACCCGACCGGCGCCGAGGTGGTCCCCGGGTCGGGGGCGGCCGGGCAGGTGCTCGCCGGCGGCCGCCTGCCGCTCGGCTACCACAACGACCCCGAGAAGACCGCGGCCACCTTCGTCGAGCGCGACGGCGAGCGGTGGCTCGTCACCGGCGACATGGCGACCGTCGGCGCCGACGGCGCCATCGAGCTGCTGGGCCGGGGCTCGGTCAGCATCAACACGGGCGGCGAGAAGGTCCACCCCGAGGAGGTCGAGAGCGCGCTCAAGGCCCACCCGGCGGTCTACGACTGCCTGGTGGTGGGCGTGCCCGACGAGCGGTGGGGCACCGCCGTCACCGCGGTCGTGCAGGCCGTCTCCGGCACCACGCCCGCCCTCGACGACCTGGCCGCCCACTGCAAGGCGTCGCTCGCCTCGTACAAGGCCCCGAAGCACCTCGTGGTCGTCGACGCGATCGTCCGCTCGCCGTCGGGCAAGGCCGACTACCGCTGGGCCCGCGAGACCGCCGAGAAGTCGGTCCCCGCTCAGGGCCGGTAGACGAGCGCCCGCCACTCGCCGGTGCGGCGCACGGGGCACAGCGCCCCGGTGGCGCGCAGCAGCCAGTCGAGCACCGAGTCCAGCTCGTCGGGCGTCGTCGCCGGCGTGGGGACGAGGACGAGGCCCCGCTTGGGGTGGTCCTGCAGCCGCCGCCACCCGAGCGGGACGGCGACGTTGCGCTCGGCCAACAGCGCCACCGCCTTGGTCCCTTGGCTGTGGTGCACCCCCACCGACGCCGGGTCGCGACCCTGCGCCGGGGTCCAGGTCCCGAGCGGGACCACCGGGCCCTTGCTGCCGAAGATGGACGCGAGCGCGGTGCGGGGCGGGGGAGGGACGTCGACGTCGAGCCCGGGCGTGAGGTTGATCCAGCCGCCGGCCGCGGCGGTGAGGTCGACCATGCGGTCGACGACCGGCGATCGGCGCTGCTCGTGGAACTCCACGACGTCGGGCTCGCGGGCGGGCACGCCGACAACCTACGCGCCTGCCTCTCCATCGCCCTCCGACCCCGACCTAGGCTCGCCGCATGGATCTCCCCCAGGCCCTCCGCGACGCCATCGAGACGCAGGTCATGGAGCATGAGCCGGCGCAGGCCGCGCTCGTGCTGCGGAACGCGGTCGAGGAGCTGGGCCCCGAGGAGGTCACCGGCGGGCTGCTCGACGCGGCGGCCGTCGCCCTGCGCCGCATGGTGGCCGAGACCGACGAGGCGCTCGAACAGGTCGAGCTGCTCGACCGGCTGGCCCTCGACGGGGCGGTTCCGGCCGACAACATCGACCTCCTCGCCCGGATGATCACGTTGGCGGCCTCGACGGCCGGCGGGGTGCGCCCGCCCGTCGACGGCGTCGTCGCCGAGCTCGGCGCCGAGCGGGCCCTGTTCGGCGCGTGGCTGACCGCGCTGTCGGTGATCCGGATCGTGGCCATCGGGCTCGAGCGCACCGAGGTCGACGTCGCCGAGGAGATCATCGTGGCAGTCGAGTCGTTCTGACGTCGGTCGAGTCGTTCTGAGGATCGCCGTCGGCGATCGGCGCCGCTGATTCCCGGTCGTCGCCACCCGACCCCTACTATCTGACGGTACGTCAGATCGCACGGATCGAGGGAGAACCATGGGCCTTCTCGACGGCAAGGTCGCCATCGTCACCGGCGCGGGTCACGGCATCGGCCGGGGGCACGCGATGGAGCTGGCGCGCCACGGCGCCAAGGTCGTGGTCAACGACCTGGGCGGATCGGTGGGCGGCGAGGGCTCGTCGAAGGACGCGGACCTCACGGTCAAGATCATCGAGTCGCGGGGCGGCGAGGCCGTCGCCAACTACGAGGACGTCGCCGACCACGAGGGCGCCGGGCGCATGATCGCCCAGGCGGTCGACACGTGGGGCAAGCTCGACGTGCTGGTCAACAACGCGGGCATCGTCCGCGACGGTGCGATCTGGAACATGTCACCCGACGACTTCGACGCCGTGATCCGGGTGCACGTCAAGGGCACGTGGGGCCCGTCGCACTGGGCGGCCCGGCACTGGCGCGACCGGTCGAAGGCGGGCGAGACGTTCACCGGGCGCATCATCAACACCACCTCGGGCGCCGGCCTCGTCGGCAACTTCGGACAGACGAGCTACGCCACGGCCAAGGCGGCCATCGCCGGCCTCACCCAGACCCTCAGCCTCGAGCTGTACAAGCTGGGCGTCACCGTCAACGCCATCGGGCCGGCCGGGGCCACACGCATCACGGCCACGATGCCCGGGGCGCCCTCGGTGATCGAGCCCGACGACCTGGGCGACGACGACTGGAACCCGATGGACCCTGCGGTGTCGTCGCCGGTCGTCGCCTGGCTGGCGTCGGACGAGTCACAGCACGTCACCGGGCAGGTCATCCGGGCCGTGGCCGAGAACATCATCTGGATGCGGGGCTGGACCGACGGCCCCACCCTCGGCAACGGCGGCAAGCGCTGGGACGCCACCAAGTTGAGCACGCAGCTCAACACCGACGTCTTCGGCACCCGGACCCCGGGCCTCCGCTACTAGCTCGGCGGCGCGAGCGGGCAGGGCCCGGTGCGCCGCGAGCGGCTACGGTCCGTCCCCATGCGGGGACGCGACTTCACGGTCGCCGGAGGCACGCAGGCCTACCTGCGTGAGGTCCAATACCGCGACAGCTCGCGGCTGGCCGCGCGCGCCCGGTTGCACGTCAAGTACGGCACCGCACCCGTCGCCTGGTTCCCGTGGCTCGCCACCCAGGTCGACTGGCCCACCGAGCCGGGCGTGCTCGAGGTGGGGTGCGGTGCCGGCTGGATGTGGGCCGAGGCGGCGGCCCGGCTCCCCGGCGACCTCGACCTGTCGCTCACCGACATCTCGCCGGGCATGGTGGGCGAGGCGCTCGATCGCGTCGGCTCGCTCGGCCGCTACCGCCGCATCAGCGGCCGCGTGGCCGACGTGCAGGACCTGCCGTTCCGCGACGCGGCCTTCGACGTCGTGGTGGCCAACTACGTGCTGCACCACGTGCCCGACCCCGCCCGGGCCGTGTCCGAGATGGCGCGCGTGCTGCGGCCGGCGGGCTCGCTGGTCGTGGCGTGCGTCGGCGACGGCCACCTGACCGAGCTCCACCAGATCCGCCGCGAGGTGTTCGGCGACCTGGCGGCCGACGCCTTCGGCTCGTCGTTCGGGGCCACCGCCGGGGCCGAGGTGCTCCCGGGCTGGTTCGGTGAGGTGCGCTGGCAGCCCTACCGGGACGACCTGGACTGCCGCGATCCCGACGACGTGGTCGAGTACCTCGAGTCGACGCCCCCGGTCGAGGGCGCCAGCGAGACCGAGCGCGGACGCGTCGTGGCGACGGTGCGAGAGCGCTTCGAGGCCGGCGGCGGGCGGCTCCGGGTCAGCAAGGACACCGGGCTCTTCGTCTGCCGCCGTCCCCGCGGCCTCTGACCACGCCTGGCGGCGTCGCCGCACGGTGCTCGTCGGGAACGCGCCGAGGGCGGCGCCCCAGCGACACCGCCCTCGGTCGAGCTCGTTGTTCGGTTGTCCGGGCGTCAACCCGGCGTGACGAGGAGCGTCGGGCTCAGCCCAACCCCAGCTCGGCGGAGCAGTGCGGCCACTGGCCCCAGCCCGAACGGGCCTGGAGGATCTGGCCGAAGTGGATCTGCGTCTCGCGCGGGTGCTCGTAGGGGTAGCCCGTGCCGCCGACGGACTGCCACGTCGACAGCGAGAACTGGAGGCCGCCGTAGTAGGGGCCGGCCGAGTAGTCCCACCGGCCGCCGGACTCGCAGTTGGCGAGGGCGTCCCAGGTGGCGAAGCTGTTGGGGTCACCGAAGCCGCCACCGCTGTCGGTGCCGACCGGGCCGGGCTCGGGGGGCGCCTCGGTCGTGGTGGGCGCCTCGGTCGTCGTGGTGGTGGGCGCCTCGGTGGTCGGCGGCGGCGGCGGGGGCGCCGTCGTCGTGGTCGTGGGCGGCAGCGTGGTGGTGGTGCGCAGCGCCTCGAGCGCGCCGGCGCGGGCGGTGTCGGCCGCGGTGGCGTTGCGCTGCAGTGCGATCAGCGAGGTCTGGGACCCAGAGGCGGCCTCGACCGTGTCCTTGCCGCCGTCGTCGGGGACGACGACGTTGGCCAGCAGCACCGGCCCGACCAGAAGAGCGACGCCGGCGACGCCGCCGATGACGGCCCGACGCATCGCCTTGGCACGCGTCTGGCCGTCGTCGGTACTGGGAGGGTGTTCTGTCCGAGGGGACATCAGATGGCGGTCTCCTTCTGTCGGCGCGCGCGCGTCGGGAGCGGGAAGAGGAGAGGAAGAGCAACCAGGGGCGCCCCAGCGCGTGCCGTCCTATGCGGTTGGTGACAGGAGTTTGTCACGATCGACATCATTTCGCAACGTTCAGTGGTCGCGGTGGACCCCCAGTGGTCATCCCCGGCTCCCAGCAACCCGCCACCGTAGATCGGCGGAGAGGGTGCATGTGGCATCGCGCCGCCGCGCCCTCCGTGCGGGGCGCACCGAGATCTGACGATGTGTCAGAAGCTGTGCGATGATCGACACGGCAGCACGCCGCAGGACACGCGAGAGGAGAGGGCCCGTGACCCAGCGCAACGCGCCGCCCCTGGCCGGGGTGCGCATCATCGAGTGCTCGATGCTCGGGCCCGGGGCGATCACCACGCACCTCGCCGATCTCGGCGCCGACGTCATCAAGGTCGAGCCACCGTCGGGCGACTACGTGCGCGAGATGACGTGGCCGATCGTCGAGGGCGTGTCGCTCATGCACCTGCACATCAGCCGGGGCAAGCGGTCGATCACGCTGGACCTGCGCACCGAGGAGGCGCGGGCCGTCTTCCTCGACCTCGTCGCCGGGGCCGACGTCGTGGTCGAGGCCATGCGACCCGGCGGCCTCGAACGACGTGGCCTCGGCTACGAGGCGCTGCGGGCCGTGAACCCGGCCCTGGTCTTCATCACGATCTCGGGCTACGGCATGACCGGCCCGTACCGGGACATGCCCAGCCACGGCCTGGCCTACGACACGTGGGCCGGCCTGGTGGTGCCCGAGATCGACGACGAGGGCTTCGCCTGCATCCCCGAGCACCCCTCGATGGGCATCCACGCCGGGCCGCTGTTCGGCGCGCTCGGCATCCTGGCCGGGGTCGTGCGCGCTCGCGCCACCGGCGAGGGCTGCCGCATGGAGATCGCCCAGTCGGACGCGGCGGCCGCCATGGACTGGTACCGCAGCGAGACGTGGAAGGCCTACGAGCGCCCCGAGACCGAGGTGACCGGCAACAAGTCGGACAACTACGAGCGGCGGGCCCCGGGCACGGCCGGCATGCGGCACGGGGTGCGCTACCAGATCTACGAGGCGAAGGACGGCTTCGTGCTGTTCCAGGCGTCGGAGCAGGCGTTCTGGAAGAACTTCTGCGCCGGCGTCGACCGCATGGACATGTTCGAGCGCTGGCCGGGTGCCCGGATCGCCGACCACGCGCCCGGCAACCGAGAGATGCAGGCCGAGCTGCGCGACATCTTCCGCACCCGCACGAGCGCCGAGTGGATCGCCTTCGGTGACGAGAACAACACGCCGATCGCCCCGGTGAACACGCCGCAGACCCTGGCCGACGACGCCCAGTTCCAGGACCGACTGCCCTGGTACCCGCGTGAGGCGCTGGGCGCCGAGCAGATGCCGTCGCCGATCAAGCTGCTCGACGAGGAGCTGCCGGTTCCTACGAAGGCGCCGACCGTCGGCCAGCACACCGACGAGGTGCTGACCGCCGTGCTGGGCTACGACGACGCTCGCGTCGAGGCACTGCGGGAGGCCGGCGCCCTGGGCTGACGGCCGTCTCGGCCGACGGGTGCGCACGAAGCCGTACCTCATCCGCCCAGCCGCCACGGGTCGTCGACGGCCCAGCCGCCGGCGTCGGCCGCCGCCGCGACCACCAGCTCGACCGCGTCGGCCACCACCGGCGACAGCAGGGCGCGTGTCGCCTCCAACAGCTCGTCGGCGGGTGGGAGGCGGCTCACGAGCCACCGGGCCCACATGCCGTCGTCCATCCACTGCGCCAACGCCGGCGACGGGCGGGGGCCCGCGAGGTCGGCCACCGCGGGCTCGGCCCGGAGGCGGGCCCAGGGCCAGGCCTCGGCGAGCGCGGCCGCGTCGAGCGCCAGCGCCACGGGATCGCCGGCGCCGGTGCTGGCCGGGTGGAGGCGGGCGACCGCCGACCACGACAGGCCGGGGCGCCCGGGTGCCCGGGCGCCGTCGGCCTCGACGATCCTGTCGAGCCAGGCCTGCGTCCACAGCATCAGCGACGACCACGGGGGTGGCGGGGTGGGCAGCCCGAGGGCGCGGCGGCACGCGTCGGCCAGCACGCCGTCGGGGCGGCCGGGCAGCACCTCGCGGGCATCGCCCCGCTGCAGGAGGCTCGCCGTGGCGCCCGCCCGGTCGACCAGCAGCGCGACCGTGACGTCGTCGGAGCCGTCGGGCGAGTGCGCGCGGCCGGGTGCGCACACGCCGATGGCCCACCAATCGGCGGGGGCGACGTAGCCGAGGAGAGCGTCGAGCGGGTGGGCGCCCTGCAGCGGGAGCCAGGCCAGGCAGTCGGTGTCGTCGGCTGTCTCGTGGACGCGGAGCAGAGCGCCCCGAGGGTCGCCGGCCAGCTGCTCGATGGCCAGGGTGGCGAGCGCCAGCAGCGCGTCGGGGTCGGGGATGCGGGACGGGGTGGACGGCATGCCAGGGCCTCCGGAACGGGATCACCGTGTGTGCGGTGACCTGTGCCGAAGGCGCCGGCGGGGAGATCACGAACCCGTGGCGTGGACGCTAATGAGGGGGTGTGACAGGTTGGCCAGGTTGATCGACGGCGCGGGCGATGCCGGGCCAGCGGCGCTCGGTCAGCACCCGGGCCAGGCGGGCGTCGCTGGCGACGTACGCCGCCAGCGTGGCGGCCGGCAGGTCGTGGATGCGCTCGCGGTCGACCTCGACCGGCGTCAGCCCGACGAGGCGGGCGATCGCCTTGAGCGAGCACGACACCCGCAGCAGCGGGCCCACGTCCGCCCGGTACACGCGGTACGCGTCGAGGTGGCCGTGGTCGTACCAGCGGGCCCGGTAGGCGCCGGCGTGGCCGGGCAGAGGATCGTGGCTCGGGAGCACGGTCGGGTCGGGCCTGAGCCGCAGACCCAGGGCCACGCCGCACACCGCGGCCCGGTCGGCCAGGAACGGCAGGTCGAACGCCGCCCCGTTCCAGGTGGCCAGGACCCCTGGCGCGAGGGTGCACAGGCGGTCGTCGAGCGCCCGGAGGATCTCGGGCTCGGTGCCGGTGAACACCTCGTCGGCCCACGCGGTCGACAGCGCCGCGGTCACGACGGGCGAGCTCACCGGGTCGAGCCCGTCGACCGTCGTGTCGGTCTCGATGTCGAGGCCGTAGATCACCTCCCGTGGCCCGGGCCCGCCCGGCATGCCGTCAGCGCACCGCCAGCGCGATGGCGAGGTAGTGGCACACGTAGCCGATGATCGTGCCGGTGTGGAACAGCTCGTGGTACCCGAACGTCGCCGGCGCCGGGTCGGGCCGGCGCAGCGCGTAGATCACCCCGCCGGCGCTGTAGGCCACCCCGCCGACCACGACGAGGGTGATGATCGCGGGTCCGCCGGCCCGGGCGAGCGACGGCAGGACGGCGATCGCCACCCACCCGAGGGCCACGTAGAACGGGGTGTAGAGCCAGGCCGGCGCGTGCAACCACGCCACCCGGAACACGATCCCGGCCAGCGCGCCCACCCAGACGACGGCGAGGACGGCCGTGCGCGTCGTGCCGTCCAGCAGCGCCACGCACAGCGGCGTGTAGGTGCCGGCGATCATGAGGAAGATGTTGGCGTGGTCGAGCCGGCGCAGGCGGGCGTGGGTGCGGGCGTCCCACGTGCCGCGGTGGTAGAGCGCGCTGCACCCGAACAGCACGGCGGCGCAGACCGTGTACACGAGGCAGGCCCAGCGGTCGGCCGGGTCGTCGGCCAGCGCCAGCAGCACCACGCCGGCGACGAGCGACACGGGGAAGGCGACGACGTGCAGCGCGCCGCGCAGCCGCGGCTTGGGCGGCACGTGGGTGAGCGGAACGGCGGTCCCCGCGGTGGTCGGCATGTCTCCCCGACGCTACCGCCGCGGGGTCAGAGGATCTGGCGGAGGAACGCCTTCGTGCGCTCCTCCTCGGGGCTCCGGAAGAAGTGCTCGGGCGTGCCGACCTCGACGATCTCGCCGTCGGCCATGAACACGACCCGGTCCGCGACCTCGCGGGCGAAGCCCATCTCGTGGGTGACCACGATCATCGTCATGCCCGACCGGGCCAGCTCCCGCATCACGTCGAGCACCTCGGCGATCATCTCGGGGTCGAGCGCGGAGGTGGGCTCGTCGAACAGCATGATCTTGGGCTGCATCGCCAGCGCCCGGGCGATGGCCACCCGCTGCTGCTGACCCCCGGACAGCTGGCCGGGGTACTTGTCCGCCTGCTCGGGGATGCGGACCCGCTCGAGCATCTGCCGGGCCACCTCGTCGGCCCGTGCCTTCGGCCACCGGCGCACCTTGCGGGGGCCGAGCGTGACGTTGTCGAGCACCGTGAGGTGGGGGAACAGGTTGAACGACTGGAAGACCATGCCGACCTCGCGCCGCACCTCGGCGATGTGGCGGATGTCGTTGGTGAGCTCGATGCCGTCGACGACGATGCGGCCGCGGTCGTGCTCCTCGAGGCGGTTGATGCAGCGGATCAGGGTGGACTTCCCCGAGCCCGACGGCCCGATCACGACGACCACCTCCTGGCGCGCCACCGCCAGGTCGATGCCCCGCAGGGCCGGGAACCGGCCGAACCACTTCTCGACGCCCTCGCACCGGATGAGCTCGTCGTCGGTCGGCGTCGCCCGCCGGCCGCGCCGTCGTCCGCCGGGCTCGCCGGACGGCTCGTCGGCCGACGCCGTCGGACACGTCTGCGGTCATCGTTCTCCCACTCCCAGGCGTCGTTCGAGGCGCTGGCTCTCGCGCGACATGGTCGAGCAGCCCGCCCAGTAGATCAGCCCCACGAACGCCAGCGTCACCGGCCGCAACCCCTGCCCCTGGAAGGCCGGTTGCTGGGTGACGATGTTGGCCACCTCCAGCAGCTCGAAGAAGCCGATGATCGTGAGCAGGGAGGTGTCCTTGAACAGGCTGATGAACTGGCCGACCATGGCCGGGATCACCGCCCGCAGCGCCTGGGGCAGCACGACGAGGCGCATGACCTTGACCGGAGACAGGCCCACCGCCTGCGCGGCCTCGATCTGGCCGCGGGGCACCGCCTGGAGGCCACCGCGGACGATCTCGGCGATGTACGCGGCCTCGAACAGGGTGATGGCCACGACCGCCCGCACGAGAAAGCTGGGCGGCTCGACCGTGTTCGGGAACAGGAAGCCGACCATGAACCCGGCGAGGAACAGCAGCGTCACCAGGGGCACCGCCCGGAACGCCTCGATGTAGCCCACGGTCACGACCCGGATCGCGGGCAGCGACGACCGCCGGCCCAGGGCGAGCAGGAGGCCGAGCGGGAAGGCCAGCGCGATCCCCGCGACGGTGGCCGACACGGCCAGGTGCAGGCCACCCCAATCGTCCCACCCGACGCCGCCCTCGCCCGCGATCGTGACCTGCAGCGAGACCAACAGCCCGGTGGCGACGAGCACCCAGGTCCACGGGCGGAGGCGCCGCGGCACCCGGGTGCCGAGGAACCCGCCCGCCAGTCCGGCCACGACCAGGCCGATGGTGCCGACCACGGGCGGCCACGTCTCGGTGAAGCCGAGGATGACCACCAGCGCCAGCACCGCGGGCCAGAAGCGGTGGAGGGCGCCGAGGGCGCGGCGGCCGGCACCGGCCCGGGGCCGCCCGGCCGCGGCGGGGTCGCCGGCCTCGACCTCGACGGGCCGCATCGCCACCGAGGTCGCGCCGAGCGCGACCCCGACGGTGACCACGACGACGTAGCCCGCCACCCACAACCGCCAGAGCTGGTCGACGGGGAACCGCCCGACCATGAACAGGCGCAGGTTGACCCGCACGACCTCCCAGTCGGCCGTGACGAAGACCCACCGGGCCAGCCGGAACACGATCCAGGCCGCCACCAGGCCCGCGACGATCGTGAGCGCCGCGTTCCACGGCGACGACGCCAGGTTCTCCCGCACCCACTGCCGCGGGGTCAGATCCCGGGCGGGCGGCTCGGCCTCGGGCGGTGCCAGCGGCTCGGCGAGCACGCCCCCGATCGGATCGGTCGTCATCAGCGTTCCACCAACCGCAGCCGGTGGTTCACGACGTTGGCGAACAGCGAGATGACGAGGGACACCACGAGGTAGAACCCCATGACCACCAGGATCGTCGGGATCGCCGGCTGCCCGTTGCCGATGACGGTGGTGGCCACGCCCATCATCTCGGCGAAGGCCACGGCGACGCCCAGCGATGTGTTCTTCGTGAGGTTGAGGCACTGGTTGATGATCGGCGGGGTGGCGATGCGGAAGGCCTGGGGCAGCACGACGTGGCGCAGCCGCTGCCCCGACGACAGGCCGATGGCCCCAGCGGCCTCGGTCTGCCCCTTCGGGACCGCCAGGATCGATCCCCGCACGATCTCGGCCACGTGCGACGACGTGTAGAGCACGAGGCCGATGAGCGTGGCGACGAACGGCAGGCCCATGCGCGCCCCGCCGGTGATGCTCAGCCCCTCGACCTCGGGGTGCGACAGCACGACCGGCGCGTCGAGCGCCACGTAGCCCCCGACGATCGCGACGACGAGCACGCCGCCCGACCACAGCCACCGCCGGGCGGGCGCGCCCGTGCGCTCCTCGACGCGGGCCCGCCACCGGCCGAGGCCCACGGCGATGACGCCGGCGACGACCAGCAGCGCGACATAGGCCCCGAGGTTGCCGTCGGCCCGCGGGGCGACGATGCCGAACTCGGCCACCGACACGACGAGCAGCCCCCCGTACTCGTCGGCCTCCTGCGATCGGCGGCAGGGTCGCCAGCGCCACCGTGTTCACGAAGATGATGACGAGCAGCGGCGGCACGTTGCGCAGGACCTCGACGTAGGCGCCGGCGGACCGTCGCACGATCCAGTTGTCCGACAGCCGGGCGATGCCGAGCAGGGTCCCGAAGATCAGGGTGAGGATGATCCCCACCACCGCCACGATGAGGGTGTTGCGCAGCCCGGTGACGATGGCCTCGAGCACCGTGTCGGACGGGCCGTGGTCGGTGTAGGCGATCGGGAAGCCCGACTGCTGGTCGAGGAAGTCGAAGTCGAGCTCGACGTCGTTGGCCCGCAGGTTGTCGTAGAGGTACGCCACCAGCCCGACGACCGCGGCCAGCACGGCCACCTGGAACGCGACGCGCAGCACGCGCACGTCCCGCCACAGCGGTGGCCGTGATCTGGTCGCGGTCGGATCGGGCATGGCGCTGGGTGTCAGGTGACCGCCGCGGGGGCGGTCACCCGCCGATCAGCGGTAGGGCGGTGCGTACAGCAGGCCACCGTCGGTCCACTGGGCGTTGACGCCCCGCTCGAGCCCGAGCGGGGTGGCCGGGCCGACCGTGCGCTCGTAGATCTCGCCGTAGTTGCCGACCTGGGTGATGACGTCGACGGCGAAGTCGGGCTCGAGCCCGAGGCCCGGGTCGAACGGCGCCGGCTCGGCTTCCTCGTCCTCGGGATCGGGGATCGGCTGGCCGAGGAAGCGCAGGATGTCGAGGTTGTCGCTCGACTGCATCTCCTCGATGTTGTCGGCCGTGATGCCGAACTCCTCGGCCTGGATCGTGGCGATGATCGCCCAGTTGACGGCGTCGGCCCACTCGTCGTCGCCGTCGAGCACGACCGGCCCGAGTGGCTCCTTGGAGAAGGCGTCGTCGAAGATCACGAGCGCCTCGGGGCCGCCCTGGTCGGCCGGGAACGCCGACCGCACGCCGGCGAGCTGCGACTTGTCCGACGTCCACCCCTGGCACTGCCCTGCGGTGAACGCGTCCTGGATCTGGTCGGGCTCGGTGAAGGTCAGCGGCGTGTAGCCGATGCCGGCCGCGGACGCCGCCGTCGCCAGGTTGAGCTCGGTGGTCGTGCCCGACAGGACGCAGATCGTCGTGCCGTCCATGTCGGCGATCGAGGTGTAGCCGGAGTCGGCCCGCACCATCATCCCCTGGCCGTCGTAGAACGTCGTGGTCAGGAAGCGGCTGCCCTCGCCGCCGTCGCGGCTGGCCGTGAACGTGGTGTTGCGGCTCAGGACGTCGATGTCGCCGGCCTGGAGGGCGGTGAAGCGCGTCTCGGTGTCGAGCGCGGTGTACTCGACCGCCTCGGGGTCGCCGAGCACCGCGGCCGCGATGACCTTGCAGTACTCGACGTCGAAGCCCGTGTAATCGCCGGCCTCGTCCACCAGGCCGAAGCCCGGGACGCCCTCGTTCACGCCGCAGCGCAGCGTGCCGCGCTCCTGCACCTCGGCGAGGAGGCCGCCGCCCCCACCGCCTCCGCCTCCGGAGGCCTCTTCGCTGCTGTCGTCGTTGGCGCTCGTCGTCGTCATCGCTACAGGCACCGGCCACGAGGCAGAAGGCGGCCACCAGGCAGGCCAGCGTCCTCGGACGTGCGCGTGTGAGCATGGGGTTCCCCCTTGTCGGCAGCCGTGAGACGTGAGCTGCCCGCCCGTCGCCTGGATGCCCGGGACCCCCGGCTTGTTTGTCAGCGCAAACGACCCTACTGATCGGCGGCGAACCGGTGGGAGGATTCCGTGTTGCGATCGTGCAACGGCGGCGTCGACTGGGGCGCCGCCGCCCGGCTCAGGTGAGCCCCGCGCTGTCGAGCACCTGGGTCACCAGGGCGGCCACCGGGCTGCGCTCGGCCCGGGTCAGCGTGACGTGCCCGAACAGCGGGTGGCCCTTCAGCGTGTCGATGACCGACACGATGCCGTCGTGGCGCCCGACCCGCAGGTTGTCGCGCTGGGCGACGTCGTGGGTGAGCACCACCCGGCTGCCCTCGCCCAGGCGGCTGAGCGCCGTGAGCAGGACCGTGCGCTCGAGGTTCTGGGCCTCGTCGATGATGACGAAGCTGTCGGTCAGGCTGCGGCCCCGGATGTGGGTCAACGGCAGCACCTCGAGCAGGCCGCGGTCGAAGACCTCGTCGATGACCTCCTGCCCGGCGATCGCCTCGAGGGCGTCGGTCACCGCCGCGCCCCACGGCAGCATCTTCTCGGCCTCGGAGCCCGGCAGGTAGCCGAGGTCCTGCCCGCCCACCGGGTAGATCGGGCGGAACACCAGCACCCGGTTGTGGGTGCGCTGCTCGAGCACGGCGTCGAGCCCGGCGGCCAGCGCCAGCACGCTCTTGCCGGTGCCGGCCGGCCCGCCCATGCTGACGATGCCGATCTCGTGGTCGGCCAGCAGGTCGATGGCGATGCGCTGCTCGGCGGAGCGGCCGCGCACGTCGAACAGCGTGCGGTCGCTGCGGGCCAGGTGCACCGCCTTGTCGTCGTGGACGCGCCCGAGGGCCGACTGGCTGCCGGCGTGCAGGACGACGCCGGTGTTGCACGGCAGGTCGCGGGCCTCACCGAGGTCGACGACGTGGTCCTCGAACAGGGCGTCGATGGTCGGGCCGTCGACGTCGAGCTCCTCCATGCCGGTCCAGTTGCTGTCGCTCGCCAGCTCGTTGCGGTACTCGTCGGCATCGAGGCCGACGATCGACGCCTTCAGGCGCAGCGGCAGGTCCTTGGTCACGACCGTGACCTGGCGCCCCTCGGCCGCGATGTTGCGGGCCACGGCGAGGATGCGGTGGTCGTTCGTCTCGCCGCTCAACGCCGCCGGGAACCCCGCCATCTCGGTGTGGTTCACCTCCACCCGCAGCGTGCCGCCCGTCTCGTTCGCCGGCATCGGCCGCAGCAGCGAGCCGTGCGCCAGGCGCAGGTCCTCGAGCATCCGCAACGTCTCGCGGGCGGCCCAGCCGAGATCGGGGTGGTGACGCTTGCGCTCGAGCTCGGTCAGCACGACGAGTGGGATCACCACCTCGTGCTCCGCGAAGCGCGCCAGCGCCCGCGGGTCGGAGAGCAGAACCGACGTGTCGAGTACGTAGACGCGCGCGTCCAGGGCGGAATCGTTCAACGGAACCCCCACTCGTGCCGAGACGGTCACCGATCGCCAGTCAAGCGCGGGCACCCGCGCCGCTGGTGGATGCGCGTCCCGGCCCATCGGTCACCAACACCACGTGGAGGGCGGTGGGACCGTGGGCACCCAGCGTGAGGAGCTGTTCGATGTCACCAGTCCGACTGGGACCCGTGACCAGCACCAACGAGGGCGGGACGGCATCAGCCCCGGACCCTAGAGTCCGCAGCACGTCGGCGGGGGCCGCGAACAGATTGTTCACGCTGAGGACACAGAGGTGCACGCTGGGCAACAACGAGGCGATGCGGCCCCCCGCGGCCCGGCTGTCGAGCACCACCGACCCGGTGGCCGCCACGCCCGCCACCGCGGCCGTGACGCCCAGCCCCGCCGCGGCCGCGGCCTCGACGGTGGCCGGCCCGACCGCGGCGCCGCGGGCCGCCAGGCGCTCGCCGATGCGCTCGGCGGCCGGCTCGCGCGACGTCACCACACCCCGGTCGCCCAGCTCGTCCACCAGCCGGTCGAGCAGGGCGTCGGGCACGTCGCGGTCGACGACGTGGCACACACCTTCGGCGTGGGCGACCGCGTCCACGAACGTGCCCACGAGGTCCTCGGGATCGAGGTTGCGGTAGCGGGGCCGCGGCACCGGGTCGCCGGCCGCGCGTGGCGGCGGGGGCGGGTGGACGGGGTTGAGCACGATGCCCCCGGCGAGGCGCATCCGGGCCGGGGCGAGGAACGCGGCGCGGTCGCCGGCCTCGCGCCCGCGACCGGGCCCCTCGCCCGCCGGCTCGGTCACAGGCCGGCCCGCCAGCGGTCCCGGAACCGCTCGTCCGCCGGGCGGGGCACCGTGCGCCCCGCCGCCGCCCAGCCCCGGCCGACGGGCAGGTGCCCGGCCAGGTCGGTCGCCCAGCGGCCCCACGTGGCGGCGCGGGTGGTGGCGTCGTAGCGCCGGGGGTCGGACCACGCCGTGGCCCACGCCCGCCATGCCGCCCGCTCGCCGCGCCCCGCGCCCTCGGCCTTGCGGCGCCGCAGCGACAGCAGCAGGTCCTGCAGCGGGATCTGGACCGGGCAGGCGTCCATGCACGCCCCGCACAGGGTGGAGGCCCCGGCCAGCTCGGCGGCCTCGGGCTGGTCGTGGGCCAGCAGCGGCGTGAGCACCGCGCCCATCGGCCCCGGGTACACCCAGCCGTAGGCGTGCCCGCCCGTCTGCCGGTAGACCGGGCACACGTTCAGGCAGGCCCCGCAGCGGATGCAGTCGAGCATCTCGTGGAACTCGCCGCCCAGCAGGTCGCTGCGCCCGTTGTCGAGGATCACCACGTGCAGCTCGTCGGGCCCGTCGATCTCGCCGGCACCCCGCGGCCCCGTCACCGCGTTGGTGTAGGACGACAGCCGCTGGCCCGTCGCCGACCGCGCCAGCAACGCCAGCAGCAGGTCCGCCTGGTGCCAGTCGGCCGCCAGCCGCTCCATGCCGAGCAGCACGATGTGGACCCGGGGGAGCGCGGTGACGAGGCGGCCGTTGCCCTCGTTCGTGACGAGGACGATCGAGCCGGTCTCGGCCACCGCGATGTTGGCGCCGGTGATGCCGACCTCGGCGCCGAGGAACACCTCGCGGAGGCGCTGACGGGCGAACGACACGAGCTCGGACGGCTCGGTGTCGAGCGTCGGCGGCGCCGCCACCGTGTCGACGAACAGGTCCTTGATCTGGTGCCGGTCCTTGTGCAGCGCGGGGGCGATGATGTGGCTCGGCGTCTCGCCCGCGAGCTGGATGATCCACTCGCCGAGGTCGGTCTCGACCACCTCGGCCCCGGCGGCCTCGAGCGCGGGGTTGAGGTCGATCTCCTCGGTGGCCATCGACTTGGACTTGGCCACCCGCGTCGCCCCGGCGGCCCGCACGATGTCGACCACGTGGCGGCGGGCGTCGGCGGCGGTGGGGGCCCAGCACACGTTCCCGCCCCGGGCGACGACCTCGTCCGCGAACCGCTCGAGCAGGGCGGGGAGGTCGGCCAGGACCTCCTGCTTCACCGCGCGTGCCGCCCGGCGGAGGCCGTCCGCGTCCTCGAGCTCGGCCAGGCCCTCGGTGCGGTGCGTGGCGAAGCGGTCGACGGCCCGGGCGACGTTCGTGCGCAGCCGCTCGTCCGCCACGGCGGCCGCAGTGCGCTGGCGGAGGGTGGTGCCCGGCAGCAGGTGACTTCCTGTCATGGGACATCTCGGGGCTCGGGCAGCGCGGCGGCGAGCACCTCGGCCAGGTGGCGCACGTGCACCGGTCGGCCCGTCGCCTCGGCCCGGGCCTGCAGGTGCATCAGGCACGAGGTGTCGCACCCCGCCAGCACGTCGAGGTCGGGCGCGCCGTCGGCCAGCGCCTGCAGCTTCTCGTCCGCCATCGCCACCGACGTCTCGGGCAGCTTCACGCTGAAGGTCCCCCCGAACCCGCAGCACCGGTCGGAGCCGTCCCACGGCACGACCTCGCACCCGTCCACGCGCCGTGCCAGCACCGCGGGCTGGTCGACGATCCGCAGCTCGCGCAGCATGTGACAGCTCTCGTGCAGCGCCACCCGCACGGGCCGGTGCAGGCGCAGCTCGGGCAGGTCGTCGGCGCGCTCGGCGAGGATCTCGGACAGCTCGCGGGTGTGCTCGGCCACCCGACGCGCCCGCGCCTGGGCGTCGTGGTCGCCCACGACCTCGAACAGCTCGGGCCAGAACTTCCGCACCATCGTGGCGCACGACCCCGCCGGCACGACCACGGCGTCGGCGCCGCCGTCGAGGTCGGCCTCCAGCGCGGCGAGGGTGGTGCGGGCCACGCGGGCCGCATCCTCGGCGAACCCCGCGTTCCAGGCCGGCTGCCCGCAGCACGTCTGGTCGAGGTTGCACGTCACCTCGCACCCTGCGGCCCGCAGCAACCGGACCGAGGCCTCGGCGACGTCGGGGGCGACGACGTCGACGACGCAGGTGACGAGCAGGGAGACACGCACGCCGTCACCCTACGGGTGTGCGGGCAGGTGGGGCCTGCCCGCGTCGTGGCGGGGCAGAGGTTCCGTACGCTGGCGGGCCATGCCGCCGACCCGGCCCTGCCCGTTCTGCGAGATCGTCGCGGGCCGCCAGCCCGCCCACGTCGTGCTCGACGACGACGTCGCGCTGGCGTTCCTCGACGTGCGGCCCCTGTTCCCCGGGCACACGCTGCTGGTGCCGCGCCTCCACGTCGAGACGCTCGCCGACCTGCCCGCCGCGCTCGTCGAGCCCTACTTCACCCGGGCCCAGCGGCTGTCCGCCGTCATGGAGGCCGAGGCGGGCATGGGCGCCGCCGGGTCGTTCGTGGCGATGAACAACCGCATCAGCCAGAGCGTGCCCCACCTCCACACCCACGTCGTGCCCCGCAACCCCAAGGACGGCCTGCGCGGGTTCTTCTGGCCGCGGGGGAAGTACGCCGACGAGACGGAGGCCGCGGCGGTGGCTGCCCGCCTCAGGGGCGCGCTGGCGGCGCAGCCCGAGGGGTCAGCCCTCGAACCGGACTGACGGGCTGCCCTCGGCCACCGTGATCGTGGCCGGCACGCCGAGCAGGTCGAGTGGGTCGCCGGGCAGGTTCTCGGCCCGCAGCGTCACCACCTCGCCCTTGGCCGCCCCGGCGATGATCGTGAGATCCACGGCCACCGACCCGTCGTCACGGGTGGCCGTGTCGACGACCATGGCGTCGTAGGTGCCGTCGGGCAGGCTCATGCCCGCGAGTCTCGCGCGACGGGCGACGGCTGCCGTGACCGAGATCGAGGCGGAAAGCCCTGGACGCTGCCGGTGTGGCTGCGGGCCCGAGGCGGACGCGCCATGCTGGACGCGGTGACACCGCACGACAGCACGGTGGGCAAGCTCCTGATCGCCGAGCCCATGCTCGAGGACCCCAACTTCGACCGCACCGTCGTGCTCATGATCGAGCACACGTCCGACGGTGCGCTCGGGGTGGTGCTGAACCGGCCCACCGACCTCGAGGTCGACGCCGTGCTGGGGGAGTGGGCGTCGCTCGCCGCCAGCCCGCCGGTGCTGTACATGGGCGGACCGGTCGAGCAGAACGGCGTGCTCGCCCTCGCCCGCCGGCGGATGTCGGACGCGGAGGAAGCGCCCGGCTGGACGAGCGTCCTCGGCGAGATCGGCACGATCGATCTCCACCTCGAACCCGACGACGTGGCGGCCGGCGTCGACGGCGTGCGGTTCTTCGCCGGGTACTCGGGCTGGGGCGGCGGTCAGCTCGAGGCCGAGCTGGCCGAGGGGGCCTGGCTGGTGGTGCCGGCCGACCCCGGGGACGTGTTCGCCGCCGACCCCGACGCCATGTGGCGCGCCGTGCTGCGTCGCCAGGGCGGGAAGGTGGCGATGCTCGCCCACTTCCCGGCCCACCCGTCGCTCAACTGAGGGTGCGCGGCGGAAGCCGACGCACCGGTCCGCCAGCCGTCGGCATCCCGCTACAGGTCGGTCAGCGCGGCGAAGGCCTCGCCGAGCGGCACGCCCGCGACCTGGCCGTGCTCGACCAGCCGGGCGCGCACCCGCGTCCGGAACGCCTCGAGCTGGGCCGCCTCGGCCGGCGAGCCCACCTCGACGTCCATCGTCGAGCGCAGCTGCGACGCGTGGGCCTCGAGGGCGGCGAGCTTGCGGGTCAGGTCGGCCTCGCCCACCTCCTCGACGTGGTCGACGCGGTCGGCCTCGAACAGCAGCAGGGCGTCGGGCCGGTGGTGGGCGATGGCCTGCTCGGGGAAGAAGTGCGGGTCGCGGGCGGCCACGACGCCGTCGACGGTCAGGAACCCGGCGTGACGGTGGTCGGGGTGCAGCCGGTACCGCTTCCACGGGTCGTGGCCGAGCACGACGTCGGGCCGCAGCCGGCGGATCCAGTACGCCACCTCCCACCGCTGGCGGACGCCAGAGGCCAGCTCGCCGTCGGGCCAGCCGAGGAACACCACCTCGCCGGTGGCGCCGAGCGCCGCCGCTGCGGCCCGCTGCTCGGCCTGGCGCATCGCCACGAGGGCGGGCAGATCCTGGTCGGGGTCCCACGTGCCCTTCGACCCGTCCGTGCACACGAGGTGGTGCACGACCGTGCCGCCCGCCGCCCACTTGGCCAGCGTCGCCCCGCACCCGAACTCGATGTCGTCGGGGTGGGCGGCGATGGCGAGCGCCCGGTCGGGCCGCGGCAGGTCGACGTCGATCGTGAGGGGGGCCGGATCGGTCACTGATCGTGGGGCCGGCGCGTCACGACTGCCGGTGGGCGAGGGCACCGGTGGGCAGCACGACCGGGGCGGGCTCGTCGGAGCCGGCGCCCAGCTCGGGTGCGCCCGGGTACGCGAGGTCGGCGGGGAGGTCGACGTCCCATCCGAGGTGCGGGTCCTGCACGACGCGGGCCGGCAGGTCGAGGCGGGCGGCCTCGGCGCGGTGGCGCCCGAACGACCCCGCGCCGTAGGAGAACCTGAACCCGGAGTCGGTGGGCAGGGCGAGCACGTTGGTGCCGTCGAAGCGCCGGTCGGGGACGAGGGTCACGCCCGGGAAGTCGGCCAGCCAGTCGAGCCGGGTGGCGAGCGGCAGGTCGGCATGGGCGACGATGGCGCGGGGCACGCCCTCGTCCCGCAGGGCGGCGACCCCGTCGGACACCGCACCGTTCAGCCCTCGACCGGGGCACCACACCACCTGGGCGCCGGACCGCTCGGCCCACGCCCGCACCTCGTCGTCGTCGCACACCACGATGGCGGGCAGCGGATCGGCGGCCAGCAGCACGATCTCGGCCATGTGTCGGGCCAGGTCGGCCCGCTCGTGGGGGTCGAGCGCACTGGCCAGCCGGACCTTGGCCTGATCGAAGGCCTTGACCGGCACCACCACCGCGGCCGGGGTCGTCGCAGTCACCGAGCGGAAGCGTACCGTCGCCGGCACGGGGCAACCCCCGCCGACCCCCGGCCGGTCGGGCCGCCTCGGGTGACAGCGGCCCCGGCCGGTCGAGCGACGGCCCGAGAGGCCCCGGCCGGTCGAGGTGGGCGCGGGTTACGGTGACGCCATGCCCATCCGAGTCGCGGTCATCGGCGCCGGGTCGTGGGGCACCACGGTGGCGGCTCTGGCATCCCGCAACGCGCCGACCGTGCTGTGGGCCCGCCGTCCCGAGCTGGCCGCAGAGGTCGACCAGGACCACCGCAACAGCACCTACCTCGCGGGCTTCGACCTGCCCGAGGACCTGGCGGCCACGTCCGACCTCGCCGCGGCGACCAGCGCGGCCGACGTGTTGGTGATGGGCGTCCCGTCGCACGGCATGCGCTCGACGCTGCGCGAGCTGGCGCCCCACGTGCGGCCCTGGGTGCCGGTCGTCAGCCTGGCCAAGGGCCTCGAGGAGGGCACGCACCTGCGCATGACCCAGGTCATCGCCGAGGAGCTGCCCGGCCACCCCGTCGGCGTGCTGACCGGACCGAACCTGGCCCAGGAGATCCTGTCGGGCCACGCCGCGGCCACGGTGGTGGCGTTCAGCGACGACCACATCGCGCACGAGCTGCAGAAGGTCTTCGCCGGCCGGCTGTTCCGCGTCTACACGAACCCCGACGTCGTGGGCTGCGAGATCGCCGGCGCGCTCAAGAACGTCGTCGCCATCGCGTCGGGCATGGCCGACGGGCTCGGGACCGGCGACAACACCCGCGCCGCGGTCATCACCCGGGGCCTGGCCGAGCTGTCGCGCCTCGGGCTGGCGATGGGCGGCCAGCTCGTCACGTTCGCCGGGCTGGCCGGGATGGGCGATCTCGTGGCCACCTGCGTGTCGCGCCAGAGCCGCAACCGCTACGTCGGCGAGCAGCTCGGCAAGGGCCGGACGATCGACGAGATCGTCGCCGAGATGCGGATGGTGGCCGAGGGCATCAAGACGTCGCGGGTCGTCGTCGAGGTGGCCGCCCGGTACGGCGTCGACATGCCGATCGCGCAGGAGATCTACGGCGTGATCCACGAGGGGCACACCGCGGCCGACGCGTACCGGGGACTGCTGCGCCGCAGCAACGTCTCCGAGATGCACGGGATGGGGTAGAGCACCACCGTGGCGAGGTCCCTGCGCTCCTGGATACTGCGGCGGGCGATGGGGCGCTTGCGCATCACCGACGACACGGTCCGCCACTTCTCGACCTTCCAACGCCTCGGCGAGGACGCCGAGGTCGAGGTGCCGACCGACCTGGTGCCGGTCGGGGCGCACACCGTGTTCCGGGCGCTGCGCACGCGGGCGGCGGCACAGGTCGGTCCGGACTGGGTCTGGCCCTACTGGCTCGAGCGGCAGAACGATCCGACCTCGCCGTCGTTCGTGCCGCGCGGCCATCTTCCGTTCCTCACCAACGTCACCCACCGGAACTGGACCGCCGTCGGCAACCTCGACTCGGCCCGCGAGGCGATCGTCGATCCCTGCGGGCTGGTGACGCCGTGGGAGGACGGGTGGTCGCTCGACTGGTGGATCGGTGCCGACGACCGCTGGCACCTGCCGTCGCGCGAGGTGGCCGTGCGCCAGCGGCTCGTGGGGGCGTCGCCCGTGGTCGAGACCGCCATGAGCATCCCGTCGGGGGACGCGGTGCAGCGCGTCTACGCCATCCGCCGCAGCAGCGCCGAGGGCGGCGGCGAGCTGGTCGTCGTCGAGATCGAGAACGCGTCGCCCGTCCCGGTCGCGCTGGCGCTGGCCGTCCGCCCGTACAACCCCGAGGGCCTGGCGGTCGTCGAGCGCATCGACCTGCGTGGGTCCACCGTCGCCGTCGACGGCCGGGTGGCGCTGCTGCTGCCCCGCCCGCCCCGGCGGATCGCGGCGTCGACGTTCCGCGACGGCGACTCGGCCGCGACGGTGATCGCCGGCGACGCCGCCGAGCGGTGGCGGGCCCCGGTGCGCGACCCGGCGGGCCTCGCCCAGGCCGCGTTCGTGTACCCGTTGGCCCACGGCGCCACGTTCCGCGCCGCCATCCCGCTCGATCCCGGGCCGCGGGCTCGGCGTCCGGGCGCGGCGCACCGGCGGCTCGTGGCCGCGCCGCCGTTCCCCGAGGCGCTCCCGCCCGCGTCGGCGGTGGCCTCGGGGTGGCAGGCGCAGAGCGACAGGGGCATGCGCCTGGTGCTGCCCGACGACCGGCTGGCCGAGGCGATCGCCGCCAACCGCCGGTTCCTCCTGCTGCTCCAGGACGGCGACCAGATCACGCCCGGCCCGGCGACGTACCACCGCTTCTGGTTCCGCGACGCCGCCTACCTGCTGCAGGCGCTCGACCAGTACGGGTACCACGACGAGGTCGCCCAGGTCCTCGCCTCCTACCCCGGCCGGCAGCGCAGCGACGGGTTCTTCTTCAGCCAGGAGAACGAGTGGGACAGCAACGGCGCCGCGCTCGTCGCCCTGGCCCGCCACTGGCGCCTGGCCCGCGACACGCCGTTCGTCGAGGGGATCGTCGAACCGATCGCCCGCGGCGCGCACTGGATCGACCGCAAGCGGCGCTCGCCCCGGCGGCGCAAGGGCAAGGGCAAGCACGACGCCGCGCTCGCCGGGCTGCTCCCCGCGGGGACGTCGGCCGAGCACCTCGGTCCGGTGGACAACTACTACTGGGACGACTTCTGGGGGGTGGCAGGCCTGCGGGCCGCGGCCGAGCTCCTGCGCGCCGCCGGGCAGCCCGACGCCGCCGCGGACGCGGCCGGGTTCGCCGCCGGCATGTGGGCGGACGTCGAGGCGTCGCTGGCGCTCACCGCCGCGCGCCTCGGCACCGCCGCCATCCCGGCCGGGCCGCGCCGGCGCATCGACGCGGGCGCCATGGCATCGCTCGTCGCCTGTGCACCCCTCGACCTGCTGCCGGCCGACGACCCCCGCATCGCGGCGACGGCCGACGTCCTGCGCGAGCGCTTCACGCTCGAGGACGGCCGCGCCTTCTACCAGGGCATCAGCCACAGCGGCCTCGGCACCTACCTGACGATGCAGCTCGCGGCCGTCGAGCTGCGCGCCGGCGACCACCGCGGCCTCGACCGCCTCGGCTGGATGCTCGACGCCGCCACGTCCACGTGGACCTGGCCCGAGGCGGTGCACCCCCGCATCGGCGGTGGGTGCATGGGCGACGGTCACCACGGCTGGGCCGCGGCCGAGGTGCTGTCGTTCGTGCGCGACCTGCTGGTGCGCGAGCTCCCCGGCGCCGACGGCCCCGAGGCGACCATCCCGACCCTCGTGCTGTCGTCGCTCGTGCCCTCGTCGTGGTACGGCCAGGGATGGGAGGTCCACGACGCCCCGACGGCCCACGGCTCGGTGTCCTACGCCGTGCGCTGGCACGGCGACCGCGTCGCGCTGCTGTGGGAGGTCGACCCGCACCCCGACGTGGCGGCCGTGCGGCTGGTCGCCCCCGCGCTCGATCCGTCCTGGTCGACGACCGACCGGCGCGGGGAGGCACTGCTCGGTCCCGTGCCCCCGCCCCCGGCGGGGGGCGATGGTCACGACGCCCACCCGCCGCCGGTGGCCGTCGCCTCGTCCGACCCCGCGCCACCCGCGATCGAGGGCGGGTCGTTCGCATGAGCGACGCTCCCGGGCTCGACCCCGCCGCGCTCGGCGACGACGCGGTGCGGACGGTCCGGGAGATGCTCGCCGGCCTGGGGTGCACGACCGACGAGCTCGACGTGGCCGAGCGCGAGGGCACGCTGCCCCTGCTGGCCGTGGAGCGGCTGATGGTGCCCGAGGTGGCCGAACACGACCTGGCGGGCGTGTCGGCCCGCACCGGCCTCGACCTCGACACGGTCCGCCAGCTGTGGCGCACGCTCGGCTACCCGGTGCCGCGAGACGACGAGGTGGTGTTCACCGCGGCGGACGTCGAGATCCTGACCGAGGTGGGCCGGCTCCTGGCCGGGGACGTGGCCTCCGCGGACCTGGTGCTGCAGATGAGTCGCGTGATCGGGTCGTCGATGGCCCGGATCGCCTCGTCCCAGGTGGACGTCATCAGCGCCCGGGTCGCGGGGGCGCCGCGGACCGGGGCGCTGGCGGACACCGAGCTGACCGACGAGCTGATCGTGGTCAGCGCGAGCGCGCTGCTGCCCATCGTGCCGAGCGTGCTCACCGCGAGCTGGCGGCGGCACCTCCAGGGCGCGATCCGGCGGCGCCTCTCCATCGCCGAGGCGGGGCAGGGCCAGCTCGGTGTCGTGGGCTTCGCCGACCTGGTCGGGTTCACCGCGCTCAGCCAGCAGGTGGGCGACGACGAGCTGGCGGCGATCGTCGAGGAGTTCGAGCAGCTCGCCTTCGACGTCGTGACCGCCAACGGGGGGCGGGTCGTGAAGATGATCGGCGACGAGGTGATGTTCACGGTCGACCAGCCCCTGGCCGCGGCGGAGATCGGGCTGGCGCTCGCCGAGGGCACCCGCGGGGCCGACGAGCTGTCGGACGTCCGGGTGGGCATGGCGTACGGCCCGCTGCTCGAGCGCGAGGGCGACCTCTACGGACCGGTGGTGAACCTGGCCAGCCGCATCACGGCCATCGCGTTCCCGGGCTCGATCGTCGTGGGTCCGTCGTTGCGCGACGAGCTCGCCGACGACGACGCGTACCGCCTGCGGTCGATGCGCCCCCGCTCGCTCAAGGACATCGGGCGGGTGCCGCTGTGGGTGCTGCGCCGGGCGGCGCCGGCCGAGAGCCGCTTCGCCGAGCGGCGACGCGCCCTGCGCGAGTCCGTCAAGGCCCGGATCGAGCCGAGCTGAGCGTCGATCAGCGCACCAGACGGAAGAAGGCGCGCAGCTCGTCCACGAACAGCGCCGGCTGCTCGAGCGCGGCGAAGTGGCCGCCCCGGTCGAGCTCGTGCCAGTGGCGGATGTCGGGGAACCGCCGCTCGGCCCAGCGGCGGGACGGGCGGGGCATCTCCTTCGGGAAGATCGAGCACCCGGTGGGCACGTCGACGACCGCGGGGACGGCGTCGGTGAACCAGCCCTGCACCGTGGCGAAGCTCTCCCAGTAGAGGCGGGCCGACGAGGCCGCCGTGCCCGTCAGCCAGTACAGCGTCACGAGGTCGAGCATGCGGTCGCGCGGGATGGCGCTCTCGGGCAGGCCGTCGTTGTCGGACCAGGCCCGCAGCTTCTCGACGATCCAGGCGCACAGCCCCACCGGCGAGTCGGTGAGCTCGTACCCCAGGGTCTGCGGCCGGGTCGCCTGCAGGGCGGCGTATCCCGACTCCCACCGTTCGGACTCGGCCAGGTCGTCGAGCGCCGCCCGCTCCGCGGCGGTCAGGGCGTCGAAGGTGGCGGGGTCGGGTGCGGCCAGCGGCGGGACCAGGTGGATGCCCGCCACGCGCTCGGGTGCGTGCACGGCGAGCAGGGTCGACACCGACGTCCCCCAGTCGCTCCCGGCGGCGCCGTAGCGGGGGTAGCCGAGCCGGCCCATCAGCGTGTCCCAGGCCGCGGCGATGCGCTCGATGCCCCACCCCGGCGTCGCCGGTCGGTCGCTGAACCCGTACCCGGGCAGCGACGGGCACACGACGTGGAAGGCGTCGGCGGGGTCGCCCCCGTGCGCCTCGGGGCGGGTGAGCGGGGCGACGACCTGCTCGAACTCGAGGAACGCCCCGGGCCACCCGTGGGTGAGCACGAGGGGCATCGCCCCGGCGTGCGGGGATCGGGCGTGGACGGCGTGGATGCCCAGCCCGTCGATGTCGACGCGGACCTGGGGGAGCGCGGCGAGGCGTGCCTCGGTGGCCCGCCAGTCGTAGCGGTGCCGCCAGTGGTCGACGAGGTCGCGCAGGTAAGGGAGGGGGACGCCGTGCGACCAGTCGTCGACGGGGGCGGCGTCGGGCCACCGGGTGCCGTCGAGTCGGCGGTGGAGGTCGGCCAGGTCCTCGTCGGGCACCCGGATGGCGAAGGGGACGACGCCGCCGGACCGGGTGGTCGGCGGTCACGCCGGCGGTCACGCCGATGTGTCGAGGGCCCAGAGGGCCTCGTGGCGCCCGGCGTCGTCGAGGTCGGGGAACAGCAGGTCGAGGGCGACCTCGGTCGGCAGCAGCTCGGCCGCGGCCAGCTCGGGGCCGCTGAGCGGCGCGCCGTGGAGGGCGAGGGCGAGCGCCTGCCAGCCCTCGGCGGTCTCGACCCGCTCGCTGGTGGGCGCGTCACCGGTCGGTGCGGCGGGAAGGCGTTCTGGCGTCTCTGAGAGCGCGATCGCGCTGTCACAGACGCCAGAAGGGTCGATCAGGCAGGTGGTGTCGGTCATGGATCTCTCCTCTGGATCGATACAGAGTCCGTCGAGGACCAACTTCCCATGAAGCGCTTGATCGGTCAAGATGGTTTTCGTGAGCAGCCCGACACTGGCCGACGTCGCCCGGGAGGTCGGTGTCTCGCGCACCACCGTCTCGAACGCCTACAACCGTCCCGATCAGCTCTCGCCCGCGCTGCGGGCGCGGATCCTGGCCGCCGCCGAGAGCCTGGGCTACCCCGGCCCCGACCCGCTGGCCCGCGGCCTGCGCCGGGGGCGGACCGGGACGGTCGGGCTCGTGGTCGACCAGCCGCTGTCGTACCTGTTCACCGACGCCGCCATCCGCGAGTTCCTCATCGGCATGACGACGGTGCTCGACGACGCCGAGGCGAGCCTCGTGCTGCTGCCCCGCCTCCTCGTCGACGACGCCGGGTCGAGCGTGCTGGCCAACGCCGCGGTCGACGGGTTCGTGTCGATCTGCGACGCCCACAACGCCGAGCGGGTGCGGGCGCTCATGGTCCGCCACCTGCCCTTCGTCGTCGTCGACGGCGTGGCCAGCGCCGCCGCCTGCCGCGTGGGCATCGACGACCGCGCCGCCAGCCGGGGCGCGGTCGAGCACCTCGTCGGGCTCGGCCACCGCGCCATCGGCGTGGCCTCGCTGCCCCGCGAGCCCGGCGACAGGGGCGGCCGGCTCGACCCCGACGACCCGGGCCCGCTGCGCTACCCGGTCACCGCGGCCCGGCTGGCCGGCATCCGCGACGGCCTCGAGGAGGCGGGCCTGGCCTGGGCCGACGTCCCCGTCTGGGTGGTTCCCGACGACCTGACGCCGCGGGCCTCCGCCCGCGAGGTCGGGGCGGCCCTCCTCGACGCGGCCGAACCGCCGACCGCGATCGTGTGCCTCAGCGACGAGGTGGCGGCCGGGGTGCTCGACGCCGCGTCCGACCGCGGGGTCGCGGTCCCCGCGGCTCTGTCGATCGTCGGCTTCGACGACACCGTGACCGCCTCGGCCACCTCGCCGCCGCTCACCACCGTCCACCAGCCGATGGCGGGCAAGGGCGAGGAGGCCGCCCGGCTCCTGCTCGACGGGGCGCCGCCGACCGAGCGGTTGCTGCCGACCGAGCTGGTCGTGCGCGGGTCGACCGGCCCGCCGCCGGCCTGATCGGGCGTGCCCCCGCCCGGTTCGGTCAGACCGGCACGGTCAGCGCCGCGGTGAGCCCGTTGCCGACGGCGCCCGACATCGTGGCGAGCTGGTCGACGGCCTCGTCGTCGCCGAACACCATGTCCGACTCGAGCGACGAGCGGGACAGGTTGGTCACGCTCTGGTCGTAGCCGTCGGTCTCGTAGACCTCGGCGCACACGTCCTCGGGCAGCGCGATCTGCGACGTGGCCGTGGGAGTCCCGGCGCTCGTGGCGGTGGCCTCGTCGGGGTAGACCTCGAAGTGGATGTGGGGCCAGCGGCCCGAATAGGCGCCGGGGAAGACGCTGGTGAACGACAGCCGCCCGTCGGAGCCGGCCACCTGGACCCCGCGCAGGTAGTTCTCGTCGGCGATGTCCTCGGTGTACATCGAGTACCGGCCCTCGCGGTCGCAGTGCCAGATGTAGACGGCAGCGCCCGGCAGCGGAGCGCCGTCGGCGTCGACGATCTCGAGCTCGACGGCGAGCGGCACGCCCTCGGCGGTGCCGGACGCCGACCCGAAGCTCGACCGGATGTCCCGGCGGACGACGCCGTCCTGGGTCAGCACGTTCGGCCCGTTCGAGCCGTCGCCGGGATAGGGGCCGGCCGTCTCCTCGGGGATGGTGCCCTCCTCCCGCGTCGAGGCCGCCTGGCCGTCGGCGGGTCCGCCTCCGCCTGGGGGAGCGCCTCCGCCGGGACCCGCCGGAGCCTCCGTCGTGGTGGAGGTGGCGGCGGCGTCGTCACCCCCGGAGCCACCGCAGGCGGCGAGCGCCACCACCGAGGCGCCGGCCCCGGCCAGCAGGGTCAGCGCTCGGCGCCGTCCCATCGGACGGGGCGTGACGGCAGGGGTGAGGTCGGTGTCGGGTCGAGACGGCACGGGCGGCTCCTGTTCGGTCGTGGAGGAACCTTCGCTGGGCAGCCTGGGAGTCAGCGGTGAGCCGGCCATGACTCTGCTGTGATCCAACTCGGGCCGCTGGACGTGCGCTCGGCGCTCAGCCCGGCGGCAGCGCGACGGTGGCGATCCCGCCGGCCCGCAGCGGGAACGAGCCTTCGAACGGCTCGGACGGGCGCCCACGCAGGTCGACCAGCCAGCCCCGTCGTCCGGGGAGCCGCACCACGGTCTGGCGATCGGTCGGGTTGAACACGCGCACGACGAGTCCCTCGCCTTCCCGCACGACCGACGACACCACGGCGCCCGCCACCTCGAGGCCCGAGCCCGATTCGGGCAGGTCGACAGGGACGGCGGCGGCGGTGCCGGACACGCCTGGCCCGCGGTCCGACGCGTCGATCCCTCCCACCCGCAGCGGGACGAGCACCTCGTCGGCCAGGGCGAACGGGTCGACGTCGTCGCCGACCGCCACCGCGTAGCGCCGGACGACCCGGGTCTGGAGCTGGGCGTCGCCGGCCGCCACCAGCGGCCCGGCGGGCAGCGGCCGGGTGGGCATGGGCACCTGCGACAGCATCCCGGTGGCCCGCAGCAGCGTGAGCGCCAGCTCGTGCGCGGCGCCGTCACGGATGTCGACCAGCTCGTACTCGGACACGCCGTCGTGCACGAGCGTCAGGCCGCCCGCCTGCACGAAGCGCTGGGCCGGGTAGGTGGCGAGAGGAGCCTCGGTGGGCCCGCCCTCGGCCACGAGGCCCCGCTCGACCACGCCGAAGGCGCACTCTGCCCGGGATGTGGTCGCGGGGGAGGGCAGCGGCAGGTGGGCCCGCAGCCGGTGGTCGCGGCTGCGGTTCTCGACGGCGACCTCGACGCGCACGGCCCGCTCGCCGGCGCGCAGCTCGATCGT
>CAWJFG010000035.1:0-191059 GCA_963842015.1 uncultured Acidimicrobiales bacterium
CTCTCGCCCGGATGCGGTGAGCCGGTAGTCGTAGCGGGGCGGACGATCCGGTACGCGTGTCGCTCGACCACGCCCCGCTCGACCAGGTGATCGAGACGACGGGAGAGGAGGTTGCGCGCCACGCCGAGATCGTCGGCCAGCTCAGCGAAGCGGGTCAGGCCCAGGTACAGATCGCGCAGCACCAGCGGTGTCCACGGATCGCCGATCACGTCGAGCGCCCGTGCCATCGAGCAGTGCATCGTGCCGAAGTCGCCTCGAGCCATGTTCACGAGCTTAGTGGGTTGACAATATAAACTCACCGACCGTAGGGTCATGGCGTGTATCGGATGATCGTCGCTTCCAAGACCCGAGCCACGTGGCGCCGGATCGCTGATGGCGATCTCGACGCCGCCAGCGACATGGCTCACGCCGACATGAGGTTCCGCTTCGTCGGCCACACGGCTTTCGGTGCCGACCTGCACGGAAGGGACGCCTTCCTCGCCTGGTTCCGGGCCGCAGCCGAGCGCCTTCCCGGTTTGACGTTCGAGGTCCAGGACGTGCTCGTCGGCGGCTGGCCGTGGAACACCCGGGTGGCGGTGCGTCTGGCGATCTCGGCACCGCTGCCCGACGGCATCACCTATCGGAACGAGGGCGTGCAGTGGCTGCGCCTGCGGTGGGGTCGCATGGTCGACGACTGGGTCCTCGAAGACACCGTCGCTCTCCAGCAGGCGCTCGACCAAACGGCGAGAGTCGCGTAGACGAGGCCGTCACCTCGCGGGAGCTCGATCCGCTGGTCCCATCCGATCCCATCCGGACAGCGTCAGATCACGAGCCGACGCAACATCACGCCACCTCCCGCGCACGGGCCCGGGCCAGCCCACCGAGGAGCACGCCGATCAGGCCCAGCACCATGGCCACCACGGCCCCGGCCAGCCCGTTGCCCGTTCCGACACCACCGTCAGAGGTGGCCACGACCAGACCGCCGAGGGTCAGGCCGATCAGCCCCAGCACCATGGCGCACGGGCCCTCCTCGCCCGTCGCCAGTGCCACCGGGGGAGCGGGGACGGCCGGCGGATCGGGCGAGGGCCCGCACCCCGATGACGACGCCGACGAGGGCGACCACGGCCCCCACGAAGGCCCCGAGTCGCCCGGAGCTCATGGCGAGGACAGTGGCGGTGACCGGTGGAGCAGGGTTGCGTCGTTGGTTCCATGCCGGCCAACATCGGCCTGAGAAGTGAAGCGGTCGTGAAGGGGTCATGAGGATGTCGCGGCATGCGCATCCGGAGCGGGCGCACGATCGCCCCGTAGGTCTCCGTCCCGCCTTCACACGGGCTTCACAACGGTCGAGGATCGTGGGCTCGCGGAAGGGGGCGTGGTCGGCCGGAGGGAGCCACGGACATGAACCGACGCGAGGATGCCGATGTGTCGAAGAGCGTGTTGGTCGTCGACGACGAGCCCAAGATCGTCGAGGTCGTGGGGGATTACCTGCGCAGCGCCGGGTTCTCGGTGGCCACCGCCTCCGACGGCGAGGGCGCCGTCGCGTCGGCTCGCGCCCGGCCGCCCGACCTGGTGGTGCTGGACCTGGGCCTGCCGGGCCTGGACGGGCTGGACGTGGCCCGCGAGCTGCGCCGCTCCTCACCGGTGCCGATCATCATGCTGACCGCACGGCGTGAAGAGACCGACCGGGTGCTCGGGTTGGAGCTGGGGGCGGACGACTATCTGGTCAAGCCGTTCAGCCCTCGGGAGCTGCTGGCTCGGGTGCGGGCGGTCCTGCGACGCACGGAGGGCCTGGAGACGAAGCGGGAACGGTTCGTGGTGGGGGACGTCGCGGTGGACACCGGCCGCCGCCAGGTGACGGTGGGTGATCGTGTGGTCGAGTTGACCGCGACCGAGTTCGACCTGCTGGTGGAGCTGGCCCGTCAGCCGGGCCGGGTGTTCACGCGGGCCCAGCTGCTCGGCGCCATCCACGGTGTCGTGGTCGAGTCATACGAACGGACCGTGGACGCGCACATCAAGAACATTCGCCGCAAGCTGGAGCCCGACCCCCACCGGCCCCGCTACCTGCTGACGGTGCACAGCGTCGGCTATCGCTTCGCCGATGGCTGACCGCCCGGCCGACCGGCCGCCCAGGCGGTCCGAAGGCGAAACCGGGTCGCCCGTCCGTCCGTCACCAGATGCCCGACGGCACTTCCGGCGGCGGTTGCTGCTGGTCGTGGCGGCCCCCGTGGTCGGCTGGTTGGTCGTGGCAGCCGTGGTGAGTGCGGCGACAAGCCACTGGGAGGACCGGTCCCGTGGCCTCGCGTTCGGCATCGGGAGCATGGCCGTCCTCGCCGGTGCCGCCGCGCTGGCCTACCGCCGCATCAGCCGACCAGCCGGCGACCTGCTCGGAGCGGCCGAGCAGGTGGCCATCGGGGACTACGGGGTCGACGTCGTGGCGCGAGGGCCCCGCGAGCTGCGCCTCCTCATCGAGACCTTCAACGAGATGGCGGCCCGGCTGGCCGCCAACGAGGAGCAGAGGCGGCGCTTCCTGGCCGACATCACCCACGAGCTGCGGAACCCGCTGGCCGTGCTGCAAAGTGAGATCGAGGCTCAGCTCGACGGGGTCCATCCCCGTGACGACCACCATGTGGCGTCGCTGCTGGAGGAGACCCGGCGGCTGGGTCATCTGGTCGACGACCTGCACACGCTGGCGCTCGCCGAGACCGGTCGCCTGGTCCTCCATCAGGAGGCGGTGGCGTTCAGCGTCCTGGTCGACGAGGTGGTCGGGCGGCACGAGGCGCAGGCCCGGCAGCGGGACGTGGCCCTTCGTGCCTCGATCGCGCTCGGGTTGCCCAAGGTGTGGGTGGACCCGACCCGCATCCGCCAGGTCCTGGACAACCTCCTGGCCAACGCCATCCGCCACACGCCGGCCGGCGGGGAGGTGTTGGTGGAGGTGTCGACGCTCCCCGGGCCGGGCGTGGGCGACGGCCCGATGGTGCGGTGTCGGGTGACCGACGCGGGCCCGGGGTTCCGGCAGGACCAGCTGGGCCAGGTGTTCGAGCGGTTCGAACGGGAGAGTGACTCCCGGGGCAGCGGCTTGGGCCTGTCCATCGCACGGGACCTGGTCCGGGCGCACGGGGGCACGATCGACGCCAGCAACGATCCGACGACCGGTGGCGCCTCCGTCAGCTTCAGCCTGCCCACCTGATCAGCTGACGAGGGCGTGGGTCATCCCGATGGCGGCGCCGCCCGGTGGGCTGAGTCGAGGCACCAACCGAACGCTGGCCGTGTCGAGAAGTCGAACGCTGTTCCGTCCCTGTGTGCGGCCACGGGGGTCGCCATCACAGAAGGAGATCGCGCCATGCGAAAGCTCGTGGTCCAGCAGCGGGTCACCGTCGACAGCATCGCCGCGGAGGACGACGGCGGGCTCAGCTTCGTGTCAGGGGAGCCCGTTCGAGACCACCGACCCTGCGTTCACCGCACGCGTGATGGGCCTCATCGACTCGGTCGACACGATGATTCTCGGCGCGAACACCTACGCCCAGGCCAAGGGCAACTGGCCGTAGGCCGACGATCAGGGCGAGTACGGCGAGAAGCTCAACAACCTCACCAAGTTCGTGGCCTCGTCGACACTGGATGACGCCCCCTGGGGGGCTTTTCCGCCGCGACCGTTACGCGCCACCCGGTCGCCACCATCCGGGGGCTCAAGGAGCAGAGCGGCAAGGACATTGGCTGTGGGGGAGCTTGCGACTCATGCACTCCCTGCTGGAGGCCGGCGTCGTCGACGAAGTCCGGATGCTGGTCTGCGTGTCACACGGCAAGGGAAAGCGCATCTTCGAGGATCGGCAAGACCTGAAGCTGATCGAGGGCACCTCATTCGAAAACGGCGTGGTCCTTCTGCGCTACGAGATCCAGAATAGGCGGAATAGTCCGCACTCTCGAGAATCGGACCACGGCCAGTGCGACCCTCGCAGCTGACACCGGGCACGAACAGCGTCTCTCGATGAGCGGGCCGCAGTCACGCGGTGGGGGTCGCCGGGGCGGCGGGCACGAGGGAAACGTCGAGCTCGAGATCGACCTCCTCCGCCAAGGCGACGCCACCGCCCGGGACCGGCGCGTTCCACGTGATGCCCCACACGGCGCGTCGCACCTTGGCCGTCGCTTTCAACCCGAGCCGCGGGTTGCCCAGCACATCTGGCGCACGGCCGAACACGTTGACGTCGAGCCGAACCGGTTGGGTGATGCCACGGATCGTCAACTCGCCGTGCACGGTGTAGCGACCCGGGGCCAGCACGTCCGCCGCGGGACCGGAAGGAGATCTTGGGATGGCGTTCGACGTCGAAGAACTCCTCGCTCCGCAGGTGGTCGTCGCGCACCACCATCGCCGTGTCGACCGACGAGGCGTCGATGTCGACGACGATCTCGGTCGCGTCGGAATGCGGTGGATCGATCACGACGGTTCCGGCGAACGACGTGAAGCGACCGCGCACGAGCGTGAACACCGCATAGCGGGCGACGAACTCGAGCGCCGAATGGGTCGGATCGACCACCCACGATCCGGCGAGCGGAGACAGGTCGTCGCCGGCGTGAGCGTCGATCAGCGCGTGGTCGTCGATCAGCGCGTGGTCGTCGGACATGCGCGGTCTCCGCTTCGTGCGTACGGGATCAGCATCCTCCCACAGCCTGCCGGGCTCGTCTGCTGGCGGCTCGGTGGGCTGCGGCGCCGAGCCAAGCGCCCGGTACGGCGGTCCGGCGGCTGCGGAGACCCCCGCGGAACACTGTCGGCGCGGCCGGTGTTCCAATAATCGACATGGCACGACCATGAAAGGTGGAGACATGACCGAGTCGACCGAGTCGACCGAGCGCGCAATCCTCGCCGGAGGCTGCTTCTGGGGCGTGCAGGACTTGATCCGCGAGCTCCCCGGCGTCGTCGCCACCCGAGTCGGTTACACGGGCGGTGACGTCCCCGACGCCACCTACCGCAACCACGGCACCCACGCCGAGGGCATCGAGATCATCTTCGATCCTCGGCGACGAGCTACCGCGACCTGCTGGAGTTCTTCTTCCAGATCCACGATCCGACCACCAGGAACCGACAGGGCAACGACGTCGGTCTGAGCTACCGGTCGGCCATCTACTACACCTCCGACGAGCAGCGCAGGATCGCCGAGGAGACGATCGCCGACGTCGACGCATCGGGCTTGTGGCCGGGCAAGGTCGTCACCGAGGTGGAGGCGGCGGGCCCGTTCTGGGAGGCCGAGCCAGAGCACCAGGACTACCTGCAGCGTTACCCGAACGGTTACACCTGCCACTTCGTCCGGCCGGGTTGGAAGCTCCCCCGTCGCGAGGCCGCGTCCTAGAGCAGGTCGGTCTTCGAGGCCCGATCGACGCAGAGAGCCGTCGGGACACCCCCATCGCGTCAGCCGTGGCCCCACGGATGGTCGTCGACGTGGCTGAGCTGGCGTTCCATGTCGTCCCACGCCGGCTGGTCCTCCCGCAGGCGCAGCACCTCACGCGCATACCACCGCACGCTGTCGGGGTTGTCCGCCTCGACCGACACCATGGCCCGCATGTCCGGGGACCGCGGCGCCTGCGGCCACGCGTCCTCGCTCACGCTGATCAGGCCGTGGACTTCCGGAGCGTCGCGGTGGCCGTGCAGATCAGCGAGGTTCGCGTCGGGCAGGCGGTGAGCGATCACGATCGAGCACGAGACGACCCCAGCCATGGCGCGCAAGCTAGCAACCGGATCTGAACCGTGCACACGGTGTGCAACTCCCGCGCCGCGTGAGCGGCGGGCCGGCCCGCCGATGCCTCGACCGACCGGCTCAGGCGTCGTGGCCGTCCGTGCCTGCCCGAGCGGCGGCGACGAGGGGACGCGCGTCCGAGCCGCGGCTGGCGAGCTGGCGCCGGGGGTGATCTCCGGGGTCGCAGCGTCGACCTCACCGGCGTCGGGAGCAGGTGACACAACGTGCCCACGTGCTGCCCCAGGGGGGCGCCGACCACGGAAGCTCGTCCAGACTGACCCTGTTGCCGGGCGACGGCCGGATCGAGGAGGAGCTGACGTCGATGCAGTACGAGGAACTGATGGAGAACGTCGTCAAGGCGTTCGAGGTGGCCGGCGTCGTCGTCCTTGCGGTCGGCTCGATCCTGGCCCTGGTGGATGCGACTGCCGCACTGCGACGGGGGGAGCGCCGGTCGGCATATCAGCGCGCCCGTCAGGGAGTCGGCCGATCGATCCTGCTCGGGCTGGAGGTCCTCATCATCGCCGACATCATCATGACGATCACGATCGACCCCACGGTCGAGAGCGCACTCTCGCTCGGGCTGATCGTCCTGGTCCGAACGTTCCTCAGCTTCTCGCTGGAGGTCGAGCTCGAGGGTGCGCTCCCGTGGCGACGACAGCAACGCCCGACGGACGAATGAACCGCCGGCCGTCAGCCTCGCTCGGCGGCGCTGACGGCCTCGAAGTCACGCTCGTTCTGGTCGGCGTACGCCGCCGCGAAGTCGGCGATCGCGCGCTCGAAGCCCACACCTGTTCCGAGGTAGGCCGCGATGGCGATCCGGTCGCCGGACCGCGCGTGACCACGCGCGAGCGTCCAGCCGCAGAGCTGCGCGTAGATCCTCAGGATCTCGGGAGTCATCGTCTCCAGGGCGGGTGACACCTTCCAGTCCCACAGTTGACGCACGTAGAAGTCGCGTTCGACGCCGTCGATCCCCTCCGCACGCGTCCACCCGAGCAGGATGTCTCCGGCCGACTGCAGCAGGCGTTGCCCCTCCACCACCCGACGACCATGGTTGGCGAAGCGGCTCTTGCCGGCGAATGGCTCGAGCACGGAGGCTTCGGCTTCCTTGACCTGCAGGAAGAGTGGATCGTCGTCGTCCTTCCCGAGCAGGAGCGCGATCCAACACCGCGTCCCGACGCTCCCGACACCCACGACCTTCCGCGCGAAGTCGACGATCCGGTAGCCCTCGAGGAGGTGCCGGCGGTCGTGTTCCAGGCTCTGGCGGTACATCCGATATCGCTCGTGCAACCAGGCCAGGAACACCTCGGGGTCGCCGGCGAGATCGGTCACCGGCACCAGCGTCGGCGGGTCGTTCACGATCCGGTGCTCGCCCTCGACCTGCTGCGTGAGCCGCGACAGCGCTTTGAGGCTGTCCTTGCGCTGGGCCTTGGCGGCGGTGCGCTCGAAGCGCTTGACGTCGGCTGGGCCGACCTGGCTCCGCCACCGGGCGAGGACGGCTTGCGTGTCGAGCCGGGAGTACCACACGTCGAGGTTCGTCATCGTCGCGAACTGCGCCATCGCCTCCCGGTACGAGCGCGCGACCCGTCGGACGAGGGCGCGCGCCGTCTTGGACGAGAGCTCGCGCGACCGGGCCGCGATCTCGAAGCTCGCGGCCAGGCGCTTGACGTCCCATTCGAACGGGCCGGGCACGGTCTCGTCGAAGTCGTTCATGTCGAAGATCAACGTGCGATCGGGCGCCGCGAAGCCGCCGAAGTTGGCGAGGTGGGCGTCGCCGCACGCCTGCACCCGCAGCCCCGAGCTCGGCACCGTCGCCAGGTCGGCAGCCATGATCGCCGCCGCCCCGCGGTAGAAGGTGAACGGAGACTCGAGCATCCGCTCGTGACGAAGGGGCACGAGCTCGGGGACTCGTGTCGTCTCCTGCGCGCGCAAGAGGGCGACAGGATCCGCTCGATCCGGGCCGGCCGCCCACTCGGCATGCGCGGAACGGGGCAGCTCGGCGCGCGCGGCGCGCCCGAGCGCTGCCCGCTGGCCAGGGTCGAGGTGGACGACCGCCTTCGGGCGGTCGGCGGTTCGGGTCGTCCGTTCCGGGCTGGACATCAGACCTCGTCTGGGCTCGTTCGAACGGATGGTGCGGCGGGCGCGTCGCGCGGCCGGTGGCCCCCGCTCCGGGGGATCGGTGCGGATCAGCGGCGGGGGCCGCGATCCTGGCGACGGTCGCGGCGGTTCTCGCGGCGGTCCTGGCGGCGATTCACGCCGTGCGTCACGACGGCCGCGGTGCCGACCACTGCGGCCGTCCTGGCCACGGGTGCGCCGATGACCCCGCGCCGTGCAGCGCGAGCAGGTCGCAAGGGCATGTCAACCTCCTTCACTGGGCGGCGTCTTCGGCCGCGATGGACGCCGCGATCGCCTGGGTGGGGATCCTGCCGCCGGCGATCAGCTGGCCACCGGCGCGGCGGGCCGCCGACGCGAACGGCGCCGCCCAGGAGTTCTCCCAGACGACCACGCCGGCGACGCTGCCGTTCTCCATCGCCTCGGCCAGGTGCACCACGTCCTCGGCGGACAGGATCTCGGCGATCTCGGTCTCCAGGCCGATCAGCTCGCCCGCCTCGTCCTCGTCGAGGTCGTCGATCTCGAACGCCTCGACGGTGCCGTCGTTGGCCTTGTGCATCATCAGCAGGTCGAGCACGCGCACGGTCCCGGACTCGACCAGCGCGGCGAGCTCGGCCGCCATCTCGCCCGAGAAGTTGCTCTTGCCGGGAGGAAATTCCACGACGAGGTAGTCCACCGGGCCCAGCTCGTCGATCTCGGTCGCACTCATCGAGATCTCCTCTCTCGCGGCACTCTCTCCAGCGCACGATCTCACGGTCTGCGACGTCTGTCGTCATCCATCCCGGATGATCGTCGGGCTCTTCGTCCCGGCGACCGCGGCCGCGGCGGTCGGTCGTCCGCTGCGGTCATGCCGACAGGCTGTGGGCGGCGTGTCCGTGCTGCTCGGCGGCATGGAGCTCGAGCTCGTCCTGGTCCGAGAGGTGGGGCTTGATGTCGAACACGACCTTCTTGACCGTGCCGGTGAACGGGAAGGGCTTGTCGGCCTCGTAGCTTCGATCGACCACGCCACCGTTGTCGCGGCCGATGTCCATCCCCGCGTAGCCCGAGAACCGGACGGGCACGGTGTGGTCCATGCGGCCCTTGCCGACGGGTCGGCCGTCGATGAACAGGGTCACGTTGCCGCCGGTCGCCGGCGTGGCCCCGTCGGCCTCGAACTCCATGCGGACGGTCACGTCGCCGGCCGGGAGGTCTTCCTCTGCGACCTGCGTGAAGACGAGCACGCCCATCATCGAGTAGGTGTGCGTGAGCTTCCCGTCCCTGACGAAGAGGGTGAACCCGCCGAGGTGGTCGGCCTCGGCGACGATCACGCCTTCGGCGCCGCCGTCGGGCACGACCAGGTCGGCGGTGATCGCGTACGAGCGGTTGTAGATCCTCGGGATCATGCCCGGCATCACGTTCTGGACGTCGCCCCGGAACTCGAACGTCGTCTCGTCCGGGAGCGGCGGCAGGATGCCGAAGAACGTCGACAGGGTCGCGAGCAGGGGCAACACCTTGTAGCGCTCGGCCTCCTGCCAGAACAGGTCCTTGAGCTCCTGGACCTTCTCGGGGTGTTCGGCGGCCAGATCGTTCGCCTGGGTGAAGTCGTCGGGCAGGTAGTACAGCTCGGCGGGGCCCGCGTCCGGATCCCAGACGCCCGGCGCGTAGGGCGCGAGCGCCTCGGGCGTGAGCAGCCACGGGATGCGCTCGGTCCTCATCGCGAGCCACCAGCCGTCCTTGTACATGGCCCGGTTGCCGATCGTCTCGAAGTACTGCTGCGTGCGGTGTTCGGGTGCCGCGCCATCGGTCAGCGACGCAACGAACGAGACCCCGTGCATGGGCTCCTGCTCGATCCCGTCGACGGTGTCCGGCGCGGGGATGCCTGCGGCGTCGAGGATCGTGGGTGCCACGTCGATCACATGGGTGAACGGCGCGCGGAGGGCACCGGCGCCGCTGATGTGGGCGGGCCAGTGGACGACCAGCGGGTTGCGGGTCCCGCCGAGGTGTGAGCCCACCTGCTTGCCCCACTGGAACGGCGTGTTCCCCGCCCACGCCCAGGCTGCTCCGTAGTGCGGCGCCATGAGCGAGGAGCTCCATGCGTCGAGCCCGCCGTAGCGCTCCGCGAGCTGGAGCTGCATCTCGTCGGTCAGCGGGATGCCGTTCTGCATCGTCAGCTCGTTGAACGAGCCGGTGATGGTCCCCTCCATGCTGGCGCCGTTGTCGCCCCAGATCCACACGATGAGGGTGTTGTCGAGCTCGCCCAGGTCCTCGATCGCGTCGATGACCCGCCCCACGTTGTGATCCGCGTTCTCGGAGTAGCCGGCATAGACCTCCATCTGGCGGGCATAGAACGCCTTCAGATTGTCGGGCACGTCGTCCCAGGCCGGGAACGCCTCGTCCCGAGGGGTCAGCTCCGCGTCGGCGGGGATGACCCCGAGCTCCTTCTGACGGGCGAAGGTCTCCTCGCGCAGCCGGTCCCACCCCTGGTCGAACTGGCCCTTGTACCTGTCCGCCCACTCCTGCGCGACGTGGTGCGGGGCATGGCTGCAGCCCGTCGAGTAGTACACGAAGAAGGGCTTGCCGGCGTCCTGTGCCCGTACCCCGTGGAGCCACTCGATGGTGCGGTCGGCCATCGCGTCGGGGAAGTAGTACGGATGCTCCTCGTCGTAGAACTCCTCGGGCGTGCCGATGATCTTCTGGTTCTCCGCGAGGCAGGGGTCCCACTGGCTCGACCCGCCGCCCAGGATCCCGTAGAAGTAGTCGAACCCCCAGCCGTTCGGCCAGCGGTCGAACGGCCCTGCCGGCCCTTGCTGCCCGTCGGGTGTCAGGTGCCACTTGCCGAACGCCGCCGTGCTGTAGCCGTTGTCCCGGAGGATCCGCGGCAGCGGCGCACAGTCCCGGGGCAGGATGGCGGAGTAGCCGGGGAACCCACCCGCGAACTCGCCGATCGATCCGAACCCCACCGCGTGGTTGTTCCGCCCGGTCAACAGCGCCGCCCGCGTCGGAGAGCACAGCGCCGTGACGTGGCAGCGGTTGTAGCGCAGGCCGCCCTCGGCCATCCGCGTGTAGTTGGGTGTCCGGATCGGCCCGCCGAAGGTGCTCGGGTTGCCGAACCCCGCGTCGTCGATCAGCACCAGCAGCACGTTGGGCGCCCCGTCCGGCGGCCTCGGGGGCTCGACCAGTTTCCAGTCGGGCTGGGAGCCGGCGAGAGTCCTGTCGACGACTCCCGCGAACGTCTCGCGCCGGATCGGGAGCCTGCTGCGATCGGGCTCACTCATCGTCACCGTCTCCCTCGTGTCGCACGGCCGGGCGTGCCCGACCCGGCACGTCCGTGGCCGGAAGTACGCGACGACGCGAGCTGCGACGCCGCGCGCTCTCCCGCTGATCGTGGACCGTCGCGACGCGACATGCGTCATCCCATCGGGACGATCAGCCGTCGGCGCTTGTCACACGAGGGGTGGTCCTACGCCATTGCGGTCAGACGAGCTGCAACCCCGTGGCGCACGCTGCGGATCATCCGCCGCCGTCCGCAGCTTCCTTGACCGCCGCGTCCACATCAGCCGCATTGATGTCGTCGAGCTGCTTGGCGATGTGCTTGTCGGCCTTCAGCGCCGCCTTGTCGAGCGCGGCCTCGAGCGTGCTCGCGCCGATGACCAGGAGTGCGGCCTCGCCCTCGTCGATCAGCTCTCCGAGCTCCTTGACGTCGGACCGGGAGATGCCGCGCCAGAGGTGGCCGCCGACGCCACCGACGGCCGCGCCGACCACCGCGCTGCCGAGGATCGACGGCGGGAACAGGATGCCGAGGACGGCACCCGCGGCCGCGCCGCCCCAGCCGCCGTGCCGCGTCGCCATCTCGTCCTTGTTGACATGGACCTTGCCGGACGAGTCCTTCGTGACGACTGCGGCGTCGTAGGTGCCGACGACATCGACCGCGTGGAGGTCCTTGACGACGTCGTAGTCGGCCCGAGCGGCGTCTTCGCTCGGGTAGGTGCCGATGTAGAGGAACATCCCGTCTGCCTTGGCCATGGTCCTTCCTCTCTGTGGGGGTCCCCTCGATGATCCGCCCATGATCCGTGGCGGTCGTCACTCCGAACGGATGAAACTGGTGGAAGGCACAGGGCCCGGCGAGCGGACCCCCGGATGGTTCGAGTGACCGCGCACCACCCGAGGGTCGACGGGCTCATCCTTCGTCGTCGGCCTCTTCGTCCGCGGCCGTGTCCAGCTCGGCGATGAGCTCGGCCTCGGCGCCGATGACCACGCCGAGTGCGACCAGCTCCTCGGGGCTGAGCGAGCCGTGTCCGAGCACCAGACCTCCGGCGTCACGGACCGCGTCGCGCAGCGGGATCGCCCACAGGTGCTCGATCGCGAGCACGAGCGCCGAGCTCCCGTCCGGCAGCTCGTCGAGCAGACCCGCCGCGACCAAGCTCGCAACGCGCGGTGCGTCCGGATCGGCCGATGCCCCGAGCTCGGCGCCGGCCACCGCGCCCTCCTCGCCGGCGATGCCCAGCCCCACCAGGGCGCCGACCGCCGCCCGCAGCTCGGCCCGTTGCTCATCGTCGAGGTCGGACACGCTCAGTGCCAGCACGTCGTCGCCGTCACGCATCACGAACACGGCGTCGATGATCCGGATCTGGCCGACGTCGCTCAGGCGCGCCAGCTCCTCCGCGATCCGACCCTCGAACAGGTCGTTGTCCGGGAAGCCGATCACGAAGCTCTGGATGGGTCCGATGCTCATGGCCATGTCCTCCTGCTCGTCGATGGCGCCCACCGGACGCCCGTTCACATCTCGTCGCGGATCCCCACGAGGAAGAGCACGACGGGGATCCACAAGACCACGATGTTGCCGAAGAATGCGAGCGCCACGGCCACCACCGCCAGCTCGATCAGGAACGACACCAGCCAGAGCGTGGCCGTGGGCGGAGCCAGGTGCCGCCGACGGCCATCGGCTGCAGGTGCCGCCGACGGCCATCGGCTGCTCTACTGTTGGCCTCTGGGCAGGCTGCAGTCGTGGCACGTGGCTGTTGTCGAACCAAGGCGAAACGGACCAACAATGACCGAGGCCGCCGTCGAAGTCCCTATCGACATGCACACGGTCAGGCGTGCTCTCAGTCGTCACCTTCGTGGGTCCGGTATCGAGCTCGGTCCCGGCCCCCATCCATTCCCCGTCGAGGACGAGGGGGTGTCGGTCGCATACGTCGACCGCTGGGACCCCGACGAGCTCCACGATCTGTTCACCGAGTTGGACGACTACGAGTTCGTGAAGCCTGACTACGCATGCGACCTCAACATCGACATGCTGCGGATGATCGAGAGCACGTCGCAGGACTTCGTCATCGCCAGTCACGTCCTCGAGCACGTCGCCAACCCGTTGCGCCTGCTCGACGAGATCCACCGCGTGCTGTGCCCCGGCGGCGTGGCGCTGGTCCTGTTGCCCGACATGAGCCGCACGTTCGACCACACGAGGCCCGTCACCACGCTGGACCACATCATCGGTGAGTTCGAAGCCGACGTGGTCCACGTCGACGACCACCACGTCGACGAGTTCCTGCGACACACCGAGGACGACTACGAGGCGACGGTCCGGTCGTTGAGCCCTGAGGCCCGCGCCAAGCTGTTCGAGCTGCATCGACGCCGATCGATCCACGTTCACTGCTGGACCCAAGAGGACTTCCTGCCTGTCATCGAGTACGCGATCACCGATCTCGGTCACCGATGGGAGTTGGTCGACGGGATCCTCGTCGACGACGAGGGGCCCGACGGGTTCGAGTTCGGGTATGTGATGCGGCGCTCCGAGTCCGACCTCACCGCCGATGCCGTCGCCGCCGAGTTCCGTCGCACGCTTGCCTCGTGGACCGAGTTCAACACGAGGACGACCCGCGCCTACGAGGCGCTCCGCTGGTCGAGGAACGAACTCGAGCAGACCCAGCGATCGCTCGACGATGCGCTGGCCGACCTGGCCCACGTGACCGCGACGGTGGCCCACCTCGATGGCGTCCTCTCAGAGGTCCAGCGTCAGCTCGACGAGCGCTTCTCACTTCGGCAGCACGCGCTCCTCACGGCGCGCCACATCGGCGGGCGTGTCTCCGAGCGCGTCGACCGCCTGCGGTCCTCGCGTGGGAGCGAGCGACTCGCCGACTAGGTGTACCCGGCCATCAGGTTGGTGACGGGAGTCGACTGAAGGGCTCGAGCTTGCGGCGCCCGCTCGGGCGCTGTGGCGTCGGTGGGACGTGATGAGGTCGGCCAGTACGTCGAGGGCAACAGTGGATCGAGCGCGGCGGGGACGCTGTCGCCGTTGCGATCGACTGCAAGACCCGTGTCAGACACAGGGGCTCAGCGCTCCGGTCGACCCGTCAGCGGGGAAGCGGACGCCGTCCACCAGCCGGCGGGTCGCCGACACCCAACCCAGCAGGATCGACCCGCAGAGGATGCCGACGGCGACGGCGAACAGCGAGACCACCGTGGCGACCGGTCGTCCGTGCCCGCCGCGTCGGCGTCGCCCGACCTGCTGGCGGGCCGACGGCTCGATGCCTCGGGACGAGTGCCGACTCCGGCAGTAGACTGCGGCGGCATGCGGACGGACGCCCAGGCCTGCCACCGGGGTCATCGCACACCGGGTGCACGCACCGCGTCCGTGGACGATGCCACGGTCACCCCCGGTGACGGGCGCTCGACCCGGCCCGTCGCTCCCCACTCGGGTGACGAGCAGGAAGCCCGGCACCGCGAACGATCGACCAGGCGAGGCTCGCGACGGCGACGGCGGCTGCACGCCCGGTCAACAGGGTCGGAGCGGCGCCGAACCACCCCGGACGGGGTGGGCGCACGCCACCCGATCCGGCGGCATCGTCAGGTCAGCACGACCGTGTCCACATCGTGGTGGTCGTGGATGCCGACGAGGCGTGACGGCCGAGGGTGCGGTGGTGACGGAGACGCTGGCCGAGCAGGAGTCGACCCGGGCACCGAGCTTCCTCGACGCGCTGGCGCCGGTCGTCGTCCTGATCGTGCTCCTGGCGCTGACGATCATCCTCTTCGGCGTCGACGCCGCCAACGGGCCGCTGCAGGTGGCGCTCCTCACCAGCGCCACGTTCGCCGGCCTGGTCGCGCTCAAGAACGGCCACACCTCCGCCCGGCTCCGCGACGCGGTGGTCGGCGGCGTGTCGTCGGCGATGGGGGCGATCTTCATCCTCTCCCTCGGGGCCTATCGCCTGACTGGCCGGCACGATCCCGACCGTCGTGTCCTACGCTCCGCTCTCGGCCCCCTCTTCTCCCTGGCCTGCCTATCTCGCCTCTCGCATGGTCACCCGCACTCTGGACCCCCCCGGACTCTGGCCCCTCTGGGCATGCTCCCTCCTCCGCATTCGACCCCGATCCCCCGCGCGGGTGTCGGGGCGGCCCCCCCCTCCCCCGGCCCCCCCCTCCCCCCCCCCCCCCCCCCCCCCCCCCCCCCCCCCCCCCCCCCCCCCCCCCCCCCCGGGGGAGTGACTCCCCGGGGCTCAGAACAGCGGGCTCGGTCCGCCGGCCCGCCCGGCCCGCTGGTCACCCCCCAGGGGTGACGTCACGTCGCCGACGGTCGCCCACCCTGCAGTCCGAGCGACCGGAGGTGGGCCATGGGACGCACAGCACGAGGGGGGCGGGGGCTCGCAGATCGCCCGCTCGCGCGGCTGGCGGCGGCGGCGGTCGCGGTGGCGCTGGTGGCGACGGCGTGCGGCGACGACGACGACGGCGACGAGGCGGATCCCGTGGCCGCCGCCGAGGCCCGCGTGTCGGCCGCCGAGGAGGCGGTGTCGGAGGCCGAGGAGGCGCTCGACGACGCCACGGGAACGTTCTGCGACGACACCCGCGACTACATCACCGCGGTCGACCGCTACGGCGACGTGATCGACGACACCGCGCCGACGGTCGGCGACGTGAACACCGCCGGCGACGACCTCGTCGAGCCCCGCGAGGCGGCGGAGTCGAGCGCCGAGTCCGCCGTCGAGGCATACGACGGGCTCGTGGAGGCGGAGCAGGAGCTGGCCGAGGCGGAGGTGGAGCTCGCCGAGGCGCAGTCGGACACCTCGGCGCCCCAGGAGTCGTCGACGACCACGACGCCGCCTGTGGCGCCCGAGGACACGATCGACCGCGTCGAGCGGGCCGAGGAGGACCTCTCCACCGCCTCCGAGGGCATCACCGACCAGACACCGCTCACCGAGGCGGGCGCCCAGTACAACGCCGCCGCCTTCGCCCTCGAGGTGGCCTGGATGCGCCTGTTCGCCGACGCCGGTTGCCTGAGCGACGATCAGGAAGCCGAGGCCGTGGCCGCGCTCGCGGAGTACACCACGGCCCTGCAGACCGGGCTGCAGACCGCCGGCTACTACGACGGCGAGATCGACGGCGTCTACGGCCCCGCCACGGTGGATGCGGTCGAGGCGCTGCAGTCCGACGCCGACCTGCCCGAGACCGGGTACGTCGACCGCGCCACGGCGGCGGCACTCGACGGCACGCTCGCGGCGGCGGACGGCGAGGACGCGACCGAGGCCGTCGCGCACACCGCCGCCGTGCAGTCGACGCTCAAGCTCGCGGGCTACTGGACCGGGCCCGTCGACGGCACCTGGACCGAGGAGCTGACCGAGGCGTTGACCACGTTCCAGACCGACCTCGGGGTCACGGCGAGCGGTGAGGTCGACACGGCCACGTTGGACGCGCTCGAGGAGGCCATCGCCGAGGGGCAGGCCGCGGACACGTCGACCACGACGGCGGAGGGCGGCGACACGACGTCCACGTCGGGTTGAGCCGCGCAGGAGGCCGGCCGGCGTCAGCGCACGGCGCGGACCGGCACGTTCGAGTAGCCGGCGACGTTCGACATGTGGACGCGGCGGAGGCCCGACTCGTCGACCTCCAGCCGTGACCACCGGTCGGCGATCTCCTCGATGGCGATGCGGCTCTCCATGCGGGCCAGGGCGGCGCCGAGGCAGCTGTGCACGCCGTGGCCGAAGCCGATGGCCACGTTCGGCGGCCGCTCGATGTCGAAGTCGTCGGGCCGATCGAAGGCCCGGGGGTCGCGGGTGGCGGCGCCCGTGAGGAGCAGGACCGGGTGGCCCGCAGGGATGGTGCCGCCCTCGTAGGTGCGGTCCTCGACGGAGAACCGGCCCTGGTACTGCGACGGCGGGACGTACCGCAGGATCTCCTCGACCGCCCGGGGCACCTTCTCGCGGTCGTCGAGGACCTTCTGCCACTGATCGGGGTGGCGGGAGAACAGCACCACGGCGTTGCCGACCAGCTTGGTGACCGTCTCGGCGCCGGCGCCGCCGAGCAGGCCGGCGAAGCCGGCGATCTCGACGTCGTCGAGCCCGGTCTGCTCGCCGTCGCCGCGGTCGACCGTGACCTGGGTGAGCCGCGAGATCATGTCGTCGCCCGGGTTGGCCCGCTTGTCCACGCTCAGCTGGTGGAAGTAGGCGCCCTGCGCCATGATCGCCTCGCGGCCCTCGGGGGTGGGCTCGAGCTCGCCGGCCTCGCGGTGCAGGCTGGCGTCGAGCCAGAGGCGGATCTGCTGGCGCTCGCCGTCGGGCACGCCGAGCATCCGGGAGATGATCTCGACGGGGAAGAGGGCCGAGAAGTCCGCCACGGCGTCGAAGGTGGCGGCGCCGTCGAGGGGGTCGAGGAGGCCACGGACCACCTCGCGGATCATCGGCTCGAGCGCGGTCATGGCGCGTGGGGTGAACACGCGGCTGACGAGGGCCCGGTACCGGTCGTGCGCGGGCGGGTCCATCATGATGATGCTGCGGAAGCTCCCGATCAGCTCGGGGTCCAGCGAGAGCGAGGCGAGGTCGACGCCGTGGGCGCTCGACAGCCCCTTCCAGTCCCGGTGGGCGGTCACCACGTCGTCGAAGCGCGACAGCGCGTAGAACCCGTACCGCTCGCTGACGTAGACGGGGGCCTCGTCCCGGAGGCGCCGGTACACGTCGGTCGGGTCGTCGAAGTACTCGTCCGAGAACGGGTCGAACTCGACCGCGACCGCGCTCACGCGCCCTCCTCCTCGCTGGTGGCGGCCGGGCCGCGGAGGGCGGCGCAGACGCCGCCGTCGACCAGGATGTCGACGCCGCTGAGGAAGCTGGCCTCGTCCGAGAGCAGGAAGGCGACGACGGCGGCGAGCTCGTCGGGCCGGCCCTCCCGGCCGAGGGGCGTCCGTTGCACGAGCACCTGCATGAACGGGTGGGCCTCGGCCTCCTGCCGGCCCTGTGGGGTGTCGATCACGCCGGGGGACACCGAGCACACGCGGGCGCCGACGGGCCCGATGCGCACGGCCTCCTGCTGCGCGAACCGTTGGACGCCGCGCTTGGCCCACGGGTAGGCCATCCCCGTGTCCTCGATGGCCGGCCCGACGGCCTCGCGGATGCGGTCGAGGAACCCGTCGTCGAGGGGCGCGTCCAGGGCCGCGTCGGCGGCGGCGTCCGGACCGTCGAACGCGAGGTGCGGCGCCATCGAGGCGAAGAACACCATCGCCGTGCCCTCGGTGGCGAGCGGGCGGAGCGCCTCCGCGAGCCTGGCCGTGCCGATCAGGTCGACGGTGAAGATGCGGCGCCAGTCGGCCATCGTGGGCGAGATGCCGGCGGCGTGGGCGACTGCCCGGAGCGTGCCCAGCTCGGCGACGCGATCCGCCAGGCGGGCGAGGCCGCCGGCGTCGGTCACGTCGAGGACGAACGGCTCGACGAGGGTCGCCCGCCCGGACCCCGACAGGTCCTTCGCCGCCTCGGCCACAGACGCCTCGTCCAGGTCGACGAGCAGCAGCGCGTCGACCATCTCGGTGAGCCGCCGGGCGCACTCGAGTCCCATCCCGCGCCCGGCACCGGTCGCGATCCCCACGGTCGTCATGAGCTCTGCTCCCCTCTGTACGGCGGTGCGGGACTCTAGCCGTACGGCTAGAGGGCTCGAGATCCAGGACCGTCCCGCGCGTCCGCCTCGTCGGGGATGTCGAAGACGCGTCGCGCCAGGCGCAGCACGTGGGATCGGAGCGTGTCGTCGTCGAGGTCGACGACGAGTGGGTGCACGACGGCGCCGCCGATGGCGCCCGACAGCATGGCGACCTGGACCCGGATCTCGGGACCGGGGCTCTCGCCGAGCAGGACCGCGAACAGCCGATCCAGGAGCTGCCGGAAGGGCTCGTGGTCGGCGAGGAACCGCACCATCACCGGATCGTTCTGGAGCACGCCCACCAAGCGCCGGCGTCGGACCGCGAGGTCGATCACCTGCTCGAGGAGGACCTCGCGCGCCCGCACGCTCCGCCCCTCGGCCTCCGCGGCCTCCACCGCATCCTCCAGCCACCTGAGCTCGATGTCGGCGACGGCGACGACGATCTCGTCCTTGCTCTTGAACTGGTAGTAGACGGCGGCCTTCGTCACCCCCATGGCGTCGGCGATCATCTGCAGGGAGGTGCCGCTGATCCCCCGCTCGGCGAACAGGGCGAGGGCCGCCGTCAGCACCCGCATCTGTGCAGCCCTGTAGGGCACCGGCGCCGAGTGGTCGGCGACGACCACGTCACGGGACGACTGCACGATCTGAACCTAACCGAGCTCCATCGGTCCGACTAGCCGTTCGGCTGGTCTCGTTCTCGTCCGAGCCGCGAGGGTCCGCGTCGGAACCGAGCCGATGCCGGCGTCGTCGCATGCCGCCCGCCCCGAACACGCGGCCGCGTCGTAGCGTGGTCTCGCAGCAGCTCTACGCACCCCTCGGACGGAGGCCCGGCCCCATGTCAGAGCGCGTGGCGACGCTCGTCTCGGTCAACGTCGGGATGCCCCGTGACGTCGAATGGCACGGGCGGACGGTCCACACCGGCATCTGGAAGCAGGCCGTCGAGGGGCCCTGTCGCGTCCGACGGCTGAACCTCGACGGTGACGGCCAGGGCGATCTCGCCGGCCACGGCGGCGAGCAGCGCGCGGTCTACGTGTACCAGCTCGGCTCGTACCGCCACTGGGGCGACGAGCTCGGGCGGGACGACTTCGTGTTCGGTCAGTTCGGCGAGAACCTCACGGTCGACGGGCTCGGCGACGACGAGGTCTGCATCGGCGACCGGTATCGGATCGGTTCGGCGCTGTTCGAGGTCACGCAGCCGCGGGTGACGTGCTACCGGGTCGGCCTCCGCATGGACGAGCCGCGCATGCCCGCGCTGCTCACGGGGCACGGTCGCCCGGGCTTCTACCTCCGGGTGCTCGAAGAGGGCGCGGTGCAAGCCGGTGACGAGATCCTCGAGGTGGCGACCGGCCCCGAGCGGATGACGGTCGAGACCGTCAACGCGCTCCTGTACCTCGACGGCCACCACGACGGTGACCTGCTCCGCCGTGCGCTGCGGATCCCGGCGCTCAGCCCGGGTTGGCAGGCGTCGTTCCGCGCCCTCCTCGACGATCAGGGGCGCGGCGCGTCGGGTGGCGGCAACGCCGGGCTCACCGCCACGGCGCCCCCGCCCGGCTGGTCGGGCTTTCGGCCCTTGCGCGTCGCCGCCAAGCGTCCGGAGACCACCAGCGTCGTGTCGCTGGAGCTCGACGCCGACGACGACCGACCGCTCGTGCCGGCGCTTCCGGGCCAGTTCGTCACCCTCAGGCTCGAGCCGGGGGGCGGAGCACCGCCGCTCGTGCGCAGCTACTCGCTCTCGGGGCCACCGGACGGCGCGCGGTACCGGATCAGCGTCAAGGTCGAACCCCACGGGGCGGCCGGTCGGTTCCTGCGCGACGCGGTCGACGTCGGGGACCGCGTCGACGTCGCCGCCCCGCGGGGTCGGTTCACGCTCGACGACGGCGAACGACCCGTTGCGCTCGTGAGCGCGGGCGTGGGCGTGACCCCGGTGCTCGCGATGCTGCACGCGCTCAGCGCCGTGCAGACGACGCGGGAGGTCTGGTGGCTCCACGGCGCCCGCAACGGCACCGACCATGCCTTCGCCCAGGAAGCAGGTTCGCTGCTCGCGTCGCTTCCGCGGGCCCGCCGTCGCGTGTGGTTCAGCCGACCCGATCCGAGCGACCGCCTCGGTGTCGACCACCACGAGGTCGGTCACATCACGGCCGACGCCCTCGCCGCGACCGGGGTCCCGACGGACAGCGAGTTCTACCTGTGCGGTCCACCCGCCTTCATGGATGCGCTCCGGGCCGGCATCGACGCGCTGGGCGTGTCGCCCGACCGTGTGCACACCGAGATGTTCGGCGCCGAGGGCACGATCACGCCGGGTGTCGTCGCGCCGGCGGCGCGACCGGCGCACGCACCGGAAGGGTCGACCGGCACCGGGCCCCTCGTCTCGTTCGTGCGCACCGGGTTGAGCGTCAGCTGGGACGACGCGCACGCGAGCATCCTCGAGCTCGCCGAGGCCTGCGACGTGCCCGTCCGGTGGTCGTGCCGCACCGGCGTGTGCCACACCTGCGAGACGGGTCTCCTCGACGGCACGGTCGCGTACGACCCCGAGCCACTGGAGCCGCCGGGCGACGGCAACGTCCTCGTGTGCTGTTCCCGACCCGGCAGCAACCTCGCCGTCGATCTCTGAGCCCGACGTGTGAGGTCGACGTGTGAGGTCGGCCGCGGATGGGTAGTCGCGACCACGTCGACTCGTAGCGGTCCCGGCACGTGGTGTCCGGGCGCCGGGGACGGGGGTGTGTGGTGTTGGCTCTCTACCGGGCCGGTCGGTCGTGGCGGGCTCGCCGGCGTGGGGTGGCGCCAGATCCCACCGAGCCCGTGGTGAGGCGCGGCCCGGCCGGGCTCGTGCGCACGGCCATCGCCGCCGTCGCCGCCGTCGGGCTGGCGGCGTTCGGGCTCGGCTACTGCTCGTCGCAGTTCGGGTTCGGTCGATCCGAGGAGGGGAGGGGCACCGACAGCGAGCTGCTGTTCCCCGCGTCCGAGCTGGAGACCACCCTCGCCGTGCTGGCCGTGCACAACTCGATCGAGCTGCGCGTGACCCACGACGTCGAGGTGTTCGGCGAGCAGCGGGCGCTGTACACCGACGTGTACCCGGCCGAGGTGCCGGGCTTCGTCGAGCTGCGCATCGAGGACGTCCCCGACATCGACGTCGCCGAGGGCGAGGGCCGGGACGGCGGCGATCGGGTCCGGGTGACCATCGCCCGCGACAGCGTGTTCGTGCAGGAGCGGGTCGAGCAGCTGCGTGAGCCCGTCGCCTTCACCGTGGCCGACGGTCGCCTCGTGGAGGGCAGCGGACTGCCGATCGAGCCCGGAACCCGGGTGTTCCTGGCCGACGGCGAGTACACGACGGGTGCGTTCGAGTTCGACCCCGAAGGCGCCGAGAGCGCGGTGACGAAGCTGGCGGACGGCGTGACGCTCGGGATGACCGACCTCAACGCCGGCACGAGCGAGAACATCCTGCGGATCGCCCAGCTGGCGACGCTCAACCCGGCCTGCCTGCGGGCGGCCGACGAGGCCGTGGGGCTCGACCAGCTGGTCGCGGGCGGCATCGAGGATCACCTCGTGCGGCAAGGCGTGGACCCCGCCGACATCGAGTTCGCCTTCACCGGCGAGTACCCGCCGTACGACGAGTTTCCCGACGAGACGGGTGCGACCTTCGCCGAGTCCCGTCGCCAAGTGGAGCAGGCGCTCGCCGGCGACAACGAGAAGTCGATCGACATGGCCGCCGACTGCGACGGCGACGCCGTGGTGGACCCCGACAGCTCCATCCCCCTCACCGCCGATCGGGCCGCACCCGGCGACGAGGGATGACCCGCGCCACCGGTCCGGGCCATCGAGGAGGTTCGAGGAGTCCTCGACCTCGTGGCTGGCGGCCTGGCCGACGGCGTCGAGCGGGTGCTCAGCCGCCGGCGATCACCGCAGCTCCTTCCGGCGGATCTGCAGGTCGCACGGTGTCGCCAGGAGCGGCGCGAGGTGCGGGTAGGGGCCGTCGAGGGTGGTCGTGCGCACCAGGCCGTAGCCCCGCCGCCCGTACCAGGACGTGAGGAACTCCTTGACGGGGTGGTTCCATTCGCGCGGCACGAGCAGCTCGAGCTGCACGGCGCCGAGGCCACGGTCGCGGCTCCGTCGCTCCACCTCGTCGAGGAGGGCGCGTCCGATGCCGGTGCCGCGCTGGTCGGGCGCCGCGACCAGGATCCCGAACTCGCTCGTGTCCTCGGCGACGTCGTGGACCCGCACACAGCCGACGATGCCCCGATCCGGCGTGCTGGCCACGAGGATCTCGCCGGCGGCGATCAGCTCCCCGAGGTCCCGGGGGGACGTCCGCGTCGTCCCGTCCCGCCACAGCCCCTTCTCGGCGACGGCGTAGACGTCGTTGACGAGGGCGCTCAGCTCGTCGGCCAGCGCAGCCTCCGTACCGGCCTCGGGCTCGAGGAGGTCGACGGTGATCTGGTCCCGGGTTGCCACCCCCGCAGGATGCGCCCGTGAGATCCAGCGGGTCAACAGATCATCCTCATGTGATCGATCATCATCTACGATTGATCGCCGTGGAGCTGCGACAACTCCGAGCGGTCGAGGCCGTGGCCCGACTGCGGCACTTCACCCGCGCCGCGGAGGAGCTCCACGTCGCCCAGTCGGCGCTGTCCCACCAGGTCAGCCAGCTCGAGCGACAGCTCGGCGCGCCTCTGTTCGAGCGCACGAGCCGCCGCGTCAGGCCGACGGAGGCGGGCACGGTCCTCGCCCGTCGCGCCCGTCGCGTCATCGCGGAGCTCGACGGTGCGGTGGCCGAGATCGACGAGCTGCGTGGCCTGCGGCGCGGCCGCGTCAGGATCGGCGCCCTGCTCCCGGCAGGTGAGATCGACGTCCCCGGCATCGTGGCCCGGTTCAGCCACGCGTATCCGGGCATCGAGGTCGGCCTGCACGAGGGCATCGCCGGCGACATGTTCGAGCGGTTGACCGCGGGCGACCTCGACGCCGCGTTCTGCTTCGCGGGTGGCGATGTCCCCGACCAGCTCGTCGTCCACCGGCTGAGCCGGGACGAGGTGATCGCCGCCTTCGCACCTCCCAGCGCGCCCCGCACGCGATCGGTCACCCTCGCCGATCTCGGGCAGCGTCCGCTCGTCGCGATGCGGCGCGGCTCCGCCATCACCCGTGCCCTGGAGGAGCGCCTGACCGCCGCCGGCCACGAACTCCACCTCGCCCTCGAGAGCGGTGACCCGTTCCTCCTGCGGTCGCTGGCGGCTCGCGACTTCGCGACGGCCATCCTCCCCCGGTCGATCACCTCCCTCGACGGACCGCCGATCGAGGTCCGCAGCCTCCGGCCACCGATCGTGCTGCCCGTCGTGCTGGCCTGGCGTCCGCAGAGCGACATCAGCCCTGCCGCCCGGGCGTTCGTGGACCACGTCCTCGACGAGGTGGCGACCGGATCCGGCGCCACCCGGGGGCCGGGTCGCGGCTGACCGGCCGGCGGGAGGGCCGGGGACCGCGGCCTTCCCCGGCGGGGCGGGACCTCTCAGGTGACGAACGCCGCGAGCACGCCGCCGAGCAGCAACCCGGCGCCGAGGCCGGCGGTGACGTCGAGGGGGTTGTGGGCGCCGACGTAGACCCGGCCGAGCGCCACCAGGGCGATGGCGAGGGCCGGCACCCACCACCACACGCTCGGCACGACCGGCGCGACGACGGTGCCCACGGCCGCGACGAGGATGACGTGCCCCGACGGGAAGCTCGGGCCGGCCGTCGGCACGTCGCCGCCGCGCAGCACCGCCCCCTCCTGGCTCGTTCCCGGCCGTTGGCGCACGGCGAGCTCGTCGGCCATCTCGTGGCGGACGATCCGCTCGACCACCAGCTTCAGCACGGCCGCGAGGGCCACGCCGAGGGCGACCGTGACATCACCGTCCACCGCGGCGACCACCCACCCAGCGACCGTCCCGACCACGAGGTTGCCGAGCTGCATCGGCAGCCAGAGCAGCGGGAGCAGCCAGTCGGGCAACCCGTTGAGCGCTCGGAACACCCGTGACTCGGCGGCGCTGATCGTCGGCCTGCGGGCGAGGAGGACCGACACCGACACGACGACGAGCCCGACGCCCGCGACCGTGAGCCACCAGGCGTTCATCGGCGGACCGCCGAGCGACGCGCCGGCACCGGCACCGGCACCGACCGGCGCAGCAGCCCGGCCGCGGGCGGCCCCTCGATCGGAACCACGTCAGCCACCGGCTGTGCCCTCCCTCTCGCATGTTCCCCGGCCGTCGGGGGCTCGGACACCGTCCCCGCGATTCCCTCGCCGGTCGTCACCCGGATCGGATGATCCGCCCTACAGCGGCATGCCGTGGTGGGGAGGGACGTCGCGGCGCCCGATGGCGTCCGCCCGCCGGTGGAGCAGCTCGACGGTGTCCTCGAGGTCGCGGGCGATGAGGTAGCGGCGCGCCGCGGCCTCGGTGACGGCGAAGTCGCCGAGCTCGTCGAGATCCGCCTCGGTGACGTCGCGCCCGGCGGCGGCGAGCATCTGCTTCATCTCGTCGAACGTCATGCTCTTGCGGCCGGTGGCCTCGCCGCGGCGGGCGAGGTTCTCGGGGCGGTTGCGGGCGGCGGTGAACAGCCCGGTGCGCAACAGCCCGCCCGAGGGGTAGAACACCGACGCCCGCAGCGCGGTGCCCTCGGACACCAGGTTGTGGTGCAGCGACTCGGTGAAGCAGCTGACCGCGGCCTTGGACGCGGCGTAGACCGAGGCCGTCGGCACCGGTGCGAACCCGCCGTCGCCCGACGACGTGTTCACGACCTGGCCGGGCTCGCCGCCGGCGATCATCCGGGGCACGAACGTCGACGTGCAGATCGCCATCCCGAACACGTTGACGCCGAAGCACCAGCGCCAGTCGTTCGGCTCCTGCTGCCAGGGCTTGCCGCCCCCGCCCGACGTGACGCCGGCGTTGTTGAACAGCAGGTGGACCGCGCCGTGGGCGTCGAACACGGCGTCGGCGAGGTCGGCGACGGCCGCCTCGTCGGTGATGTCGACCGGGTGGCCCGAGACCTTCCCGAGGGGTCGCAGGTCGTCGACGGCGGCCTCGACCGCGCCGGCCTCGACGTCCGCGATCGCCACGGTCGCGCCCCGGCGCAGCAGCGCACCGACGATGCCTCGCCCGATGCCGCCCGCCCCGCCGGTGACGACGGCGACCGCCCCCTCCACCTGCAGCGGTGGCGCCTCGTCGGCCGCCACCGTCAGCCCGTCCACTCGATGCCGTAGTCGTCGAACCAGAAGCGGGCCTCGCGCACCGCGTCGGGGGGCGTGCGGCGGCCGAGGTCCTGGTTGAGCTGGGTCGGCGTCGGCCCGATCTCGGCGGCGATCGTGGAGAGGGCGTCGAGGTCGAGGTCGTAGCAGCGCACGGCGTTCAGCCCGAGCAGCAGGCGGGTCTCCTCCACCGGGACCTGGCGGAAGTCGGTGGAGAGCCGGGTGACCGTGTTGGGCCAGGTGCCCTCGGGGTGGGGGTAGTCGGTGCCCCACATCAGGGCGTCGAGCCCGTTGGCGTAGCGGCGGCGGATCTCGGGCTTGCTCATGGCCGACGCCCCGACGAACACGTTGGTGCCGAAGTACTCGGACGGCAGGCGCTCGAGCAGGCCCTTCGTCTGCGAGGACATCTTCTTCACCTTCCAGTTCGTTCCGCCGAACATCACGTCGGTCTTGAACAGCAGGTCGCCCACCCACCACGACCCGCACTCGACGGGCGCGAACCTGAGGTTCGGGAACTGGTCGAACTTGCCGGCGAGCAGGAGCTGCCACAGCGGGCGATGGGTCCAGAACGCCACCTCGAGCATGTACTGGGCCATGTTCTCGTTGTACGCCTCGGTGTCGGCCTCGCCGGAGTGGGTGTGCACCACGAGGCCCGCCTCGGCGCACGCCGCCCACACCGGGTCGTAGGAGGCGTGCCCGTACGACGGCTTGTCGTGCCACATCGTCGGCAGCATGATCCCGACGATCCCGGGCCTCCCGGCGAGCGATTCGATCTCGCGCACGGCCTCGTCGACCCCGTGGGTCACCGGAACCAGAGCGACGCCGGCGCGGCGGGCGGGATTGGTGGCGCAGAACTCGACGAGCCAGCGGTTGTGGGCGCGGGCACCCGCCCAGGCGAGCCGGGGGTCGGTGATCATGCCCGCCTGCAGCCCGGCGCCGAAGGGAGGCGCCTCCATGCCGGTGACCGAGTCGCCGTCGGCGAAGATCACCTCACCGGCGACGCCGTCGGCGTCGAGCACCTTGTCGCGGACGGCGGGGTCGTAGGCGCCCCGCAGCCCGGTCTCGTTCTCGCGCTCCCACTGCTCGACGTAGGCGCCGTTCAGCTCCTCGACCATGGCCCGGTGCTGGTGGCGGGTGACCAGCCACTCGTCGAACTCGGGGTGCACCGCCGGTTCGAGGTACTCGCGGTAGTCCTCGACGAAGAGGCCCGCGTGGGTGTCGGACGAGACGATGACGTACGGGGCGTCGCTCTGGTCGATGCCGTCGACGGGATCGGACATTGGCCCCCCTGCCGTTCCGTGGGCGTTGCCGTGACGCATTGCCGTGACTGGTGTCACGTGTCACTATGACACTGTTACAGACGTCCGGGGGGAGCACAACCGCCAGATGCGGAAGACGGTCACGACGCCCGACGCGGCACAGCCCGCCGAGGTCGACCACGGGGACCGGGCCGACGTCGGTCCGGGGCGCCGGACGGGGCTCGACCGCGCCGACGTGGTCGGTGCCGCCCTCGACATCGTGGTGCGGGACGGGCCCGCGGCGCTGACCATGCGCCGGCTGGCCACCGAGCTCGACGTGGGGACCCCCACGATCTACTGGCACGTGGGCAGCCGCGACGAGCTCGTCGCGGCCGTCGTCCGCGCCCAGTCCGAGCGCCTGGCCGAGCGGCCGGTCGAGGGCGCCACCGCGAGCGATCGGGTGTTCTCGGCCGCCCTCCACATCTACTCGGGGGCGATCGAGCACCGGTCCATCACGTCGCTGGCCCACCAGGCGGGCATGGACGCGGTGCTGCTGCACCACCTCGAAGCCGCGCTCGTCGCCGAGGTCGAGGCCGCCGGCCTGACCGGCGACGCCTGCGCCGACGCGGTGCGGGCGATCCTTCTGGTCGTCACCGGCGCCCTGGTCCTGGCGCTGCGCGACCCGTCCCGGTTCCCCGAGGCGTACCGCTCGGGCGCGCTGTGGGCCGGCTCGGACGCGCCCGTCGCCCCCGACACCCGCACGGCGCTGCGCGCCGATCCCGACCTCGACGCCCTGGCGGCCGCCACCCTGCGGGCCGTCGTCGACCACCACGTGCCCGCGCCGGACGCAATCGGCCCGAGAGACCGAGGAGACATGTGAGCGAGCGAAGCGAGCGAACCATGAGCACAGCGCGTTGCCCGGCCCGAAGCGCCGATCGGTCACTGCGCGCATCCCGAAGGGTGCGCAGGTGACCCAAGCGCCGATGACCGAGACGCCGCTGACCCGACCGGGCGAGATCGCCGGCTGGCCCAAGCTCGTCGTCACGTACACCACCGACCCGGCCGGCGTCGCGGCGCTGTTGCCCCCGGGGCTCGAACCGCTCGAGCCCGTCGTCACCGTCGGCTTCTACTGCGTGCCGGTGCTCGACGAGCCCGAGTACGGCGTCAGCGTCAAGGTCGCAGCGGCCTGGAAGGGCGTCGCCGGGCAGTACAACCTCGGGCTCGGCATCGACCAGGAGGCCGCGGTCCACGTCAGCGGCGAGACCAACGGGCAGCCCAAGTTCCTGTGCGACATCGCCTACTTCCGCTTCGGCGACCGGGTCACGGCGCGCGCCAGCCACCAGGGCTACACGTTCGTCGAGTTCGCGGGCACCGCCACCGGTGAGGCCGAGCCCCGCGACGGCGAGGTCGTCGAGCACGAGTGGTGGACCAAGTACTCGCGGGCCATCGGTGGCGCCGAGGGCGCGTACGACTTCCCGCCGCACGTGGTCGACGTGGCCACGACCTTCGAGCCGCGCCACGTCGAGCACGTCGACGGCGACCTCGTGCTGCGCGACAGCCCGTGGGATCCGATCGCCCGGCACCTCCCGGTCTGCGAGCAGGGGCAGGCGCAGCTGGTCACCCAACGACCGACGGCGCGCCGGCTGACGAACGCCGGGCCCCTCGATCCCGAGGCCTTCTGGCCGTTCGTGGACGTCATCGGCGGCAGCCGGTGGCCCGGACATCGCGGCGGCCCGCGGCCGTCATGACCGCGAGCGCCATCATGAGGACGAGAACCACGACAGGACGATCCACGGGAGGCTGCCATGGGCGCGACCACTGACCGCTACGTCGTGATCTCGGCCGACTGCCACGGCGGCGCCAGCATCGCCGGGTACAAGCCGTACCTGGCGTCGCGGTACCACGAGGAGTTCGACCGCTGGGCCGCCGAGTTCGAGAACCCCTATGACGACACCGTCGGGGCCGACGCGGATCGCAACTGGAGCTCCGACCGGCGCCTGCGCGAGATGGAGGAGGACGGCGTCGTCGCCGAGGTCGTCTTCCCCAACACGGTGCCGCCGTTCTTCCCCAAGGTCTCGCTGGTGGACCAGCCACCCGGCGCCACCGACGGCGACCTCGAGCGGCGCTGGGCCGGCCTGCAGGCGCACAACCGCTGGCTGGCCGAGTTCTGCGCCGACGCGCCGGGCCGCCGCGCCGGCATCGCCCAGATCATGCTGCACGACGTCGAGGCGTCGGTGCGCGAGATCGAGTGGGCCAAGGCCAACGGCCTCACCGGGGGGATCCTGCTGCCGGGCGCGCCCCCGGGTCGGGCGTGCCGCCGCTGTACGCCCCCGACTACGAGCCGATCTGGGACGCGTGCGAGGACCTCGGCATGCCGGTCACCCACCACAGCGGCAGCGCCGTGCCCGACATGGGGCCGTACCCCTCGGCACAGATGATGTTCCTGCTCGAGGTGACCTGGTGGGCCCACCGGGCGCTCTGGCACCTCGTCTACTCGGGGGTGATGGAGCGCCATCCCACGCTGCAGTTCGTGTTCACCGAGCAGGGCACGGCGTGGATCCCCGAGGAGCTCACGCGCCTCGACTACTACCGGGGCCGCCTGTCGGGCGCCTCCGGGGCGGACGGGTCGCAGGAGGCGAAGTTCGGCGAGGGCGCGATCGAGCAGCTGTCGCTGTCGCCGTCGGAGTACTGGCAACGCCAGTGCCACGTCGGCGCCAGCTTCATCCGCAGCCACGAGGTCGCCCTGCGCGACCGGGTCGGGGTCGACCGGATCATGTGGGGGAGCGACTACCCCCACCTCGAGGGGTGCTGGCCGTTCTCGCGGCAGCACCTGCGGCTGGCATTCGCGGGCGTCCCCACCGACGAGGTCCGGCTGCTGGTGGGGCGCAACGCGGCGGACGTCTACGGGTTCGACTGGCCGCACCTCGAGCGGCTGGCCGACCGGCACGGACCCACCCCGGCCGAGGTGGACGACCCGCTCGCCCCCGACGACATCGTCGACGAGTCGTTGCGCTGCCCCGCCTTCGCCGCGGCGCGCTTCGGGGCCGGTTGAGCGCACCCCGGTCGCCCGGCGAACAGTGCGTCGTTCGAGGGGCGGACATGATGGGCCCATGAGCCAGCCCCGCAACGTCGTGGTGATCCTGCTCGACAGCCTCAACCGCCACCTCGTCGGGGCCTACGGCTCCACCGAGTTCGACACGCCGAACCTCGACCGACTCGCCGCCCGGTCGCTGCGGTTCGACCGCCACTACACCGGGTCCCTGCCGTGCATGCCGGCTCGCCACGACATCCTCTGCGGGGCACTCGACTTCCTGTGGCGGCCCTGGGGGTCCATCGAGCTGTGGGAGGACCCGATCACGTTCCACCTGCGGTCGGCGGGGGTCACGACGATGCTGGTGTCGGACCACCCGCACCTGTTCGAGACCGGCGGCGAGAACTACCACACCGACTTCTCGGGCTGGCGGTACGTGCGGGGCCACGAGGGCGACCCCTGGCGCACGGCCCCCGACCCGACGTGGACCGGCGCCCCCGCGCTGCCGGCGCGGGAGGGCTGGATCCACCACGACTACGACACCAGCCGCACGTGGTTCCGCGACGAGGGCGACTTCCCCGGCGCCCGCACCATGTCGGAGGCCACCCGCTGGCTGGCGCAGGAGGCGCCGGCGGCCGACCGGTTCCTGCTCTTCGTGGACGAGTTCGATCCCCACGAGCCGTTCGACGTGCCCGAGCCGTGGATGTCGCGCTACGACCCCGACTGGGACGGGCCGAAGGTGATCTGGCCGCCGTACACGGCCGATGCCGTGGCCTCGGGCCAGATCGACGCCCGCACCGCGGCGCACATCCGGGCCAACTACGGCGCCAAGCTCAGCTTCGTCGACCACTGGCTCGGCGAGGTGCTCGACGAGCTCGACCGCCAGGACCTGTGGGCCGACACCGCGGTCATCCTCTGCACCGACCATGGTCACTACCTGGGTGAGCGCGACATCTTCGGCAAGCCCAACGTGCCGATCTACCAGCCGCTCGGCCACATCCCCATGCTCATCGCCTGGCCGGGCCGCCCCGCCGGAACGGTCGACGCGCTCACCACCAGCGTCGACATCCACGCCACCCTGTGCGACGTCTTCGACGTCACGCCCGCGCACCGGACGCACGGAGCCTCGCTCGCGCCGCTGGTCACCGGCGACGCGGCGTCGGTCCGCGACTGGGTGCTCACCGGGGTGTGGGGCCGCGGCGTCCACGTGGTCGACGGGCACCACAAGTACGTGCGCTCGCCCCAGCCCGGGAACCGTCCGTTGTCGATGTGGTCCAACCGCTGGTCGACCATGCCGATCCACGCCCTGCCCGACCTGCGGCTGCCCCGACCCGACCGGCGCGCCGAGCTCGACTTCATGCCGGGCTCGGACGTGCCGGTGATCCGCCAGCCCTTCGGGCCCGCCGACGCGCTGCCGTTCTGGGCGATGGGGCGCACCGACGGGCTCCACCTGCTCTACGACGTCGCCGGCGACCCGGACGAGGCGGAGAACCTCGCAGGCTCGGCGGTCGAAGCCGAGATGGAGGACCTGTTGCGCCACGCCCTCGCCGAGGTCGAGGCCCCCGCAGACCAGTACGAACGGCTCGCCCTGTAGCCGACCCCAGGCAATGGGTCCCCCGCGAGGCACAGGTTCCATGCAGGCGAGGCGATGGTTCCGTCGGGCGAGGACGAGGCAGGGGTACCGGATACGGAACCATCGCCTCGTCCGTGACGTTCCGGAACCCATGCCTCGGGTCGGGAGGGGTCGGAACCGGGTCTCGACCGGCGGTCCGCACGGGGACGCCCGTGCAGCACCTCGACACAGGGCCCCCCGGTGCGCCGGATTCATTCCGGCCGCCCGAGGTGTGGTAGGTCATTTGTCCTCCCTGGACGCCATTTGCTCGAGGAGGGCGGATGAAGGTCGCGATCGTCGGAACCGGAGCGATGGGCTCGGTGTACGCCGGGCTGCTCGGACGCGCCGGTCACGAGGTCTGGGCGATCGACATCTGGCAGGAGCACGTCGACGCCATCGCGCGTGACGGGCTGGCGGTCTCCGGCGCCAGCGGCACCTACCTGGTGCCCGGCATCGACACCGGGTACAAGCCGGGCGACGCCGGCCCGTGCGACCTGTGGGTGATCGGGACGAAGGCGGCCGACGTGGAGGAGGTGGCGGCGCAGGTGGCCCCTCTGCTCCGCCCCGACGATGTCGTGATGGCCTTCCAGAACGGCCTCGGCGCCGGCGAGCGGGTGGCCCGCCAGGTCCCGGACCACCACGTGGTGATCGGCATCGCCGAGGGCTTCGGGTCGTCGATCCCCGGACCCGGCCGGGTGCACCATCACGGCATGCGGCTGATCCGCATCGGCGAGATGCACGGTGGCGTGTCCGAACGTGTGCAGCGGATCGAGCAGGACTGGCGCGACGCGGGCTTCAACGTCAAGGCGTTCGAGGACATCGAGCTGATGGTGTGGGAGAAGTTCCTCTGCAACGTCACGCTCAGCGCTCCGACCGCGGCGTTCGACGTGACGGTCGGCGAGCTGATGGCGGACCCCGAGGCGTGGGCGGTCGCCCTCGGGTGCACGACCGAGGCGTGGCGGGTCGGCCAGGCGAAGGGCGTGCCCTTCCGCTTCGACGACCCGATCCGCTACGTCACCGAGTTCGCCCGCACCATCCCCGACGCCAGCCCCTCGATGCGCCTCGACCACCTCGCCCGCCGCCCGTCAGAGGTCGACGTCATCAACGGCGCGGTCGTCGAACTGGGTCGCGAGCTCGGGATCGACACCCCGCACAACGCGACGCTCTGCGCGCTGCTGCGCCGGCGCGAGTCCCTCTTCCGGTAGACCGGCCCGCGTCGAGCCGGCGACGGTCGGACCTGGCCGGTCAGGCGAGGAGCGCGGCGGCGTGATCGGGGACGTAGTGCTGCTCGGTGCGGGGCGGGCGTACGTAGCCTGACGACGCCGGCCGCTTCGGGAGCTTCGTCGACGGTTGGGCGACGGCGTGGTAGTCGAGGGTGCTGAGCAGGTGAGCGATCATGTTGAGACGGGCGCGCCGCTTGTCGTCGCTCTCGACCACGAACCACGGGGACTCGGGGATGTCGGTGTGGACCATCATCTGGTCCTTGGCGCGCGAGTAGTCCTCCCAGTGGAGGATCGACTGCGGGTCCATCGGTGACAGCTTCCACGACCGGAGCGGGTCGTCGAGCCGGTCGTGGAACCGGCGTTCCTGCTCGGCGTCGCTGACCGAGAACCAGTACTTGCGCAACAGCACTCCGTCCTCGACGAGGAGGCGCTCGAAGATCGGGCACTGCTTGAGGAAGCGGTAGTACTCCTCGGGTGTGCAGAAGCCCATCACGTGCTCGACGCCGGCCCGGTTGTACCAGGAGCGGTCGAAGAGCACGATCTCTCCCGCCGTCGGCAGGTGATCGACGTAGCGCTGGAAGTACCACTGCCCTCGCTCGCGCTCGGTGGGCGCCGGCAGTGCGGCGATCCGGGCGAAGCGCGGGTTGAGGTAGGCGGTGACCCGCTTGATCGCACTGCCCTTGCCCGCCGCGTCACGCCCTTCGAAGATGACGACGACACGCTTGCCCTCGGCGCGCACCCACTCCTGCATCTTCACGAGCTCGGCCTGCAGGCGGACCAGCTCGTTCTCGTAGACCTTCTTCGGGATCCGAACCGTGCCCGACTCGGACCCGTGGCGTGCCTTCACCATGGGCAGAGAGTACGTCCGGGCGTTCGCCCCGCCGAGGGTCACGTGATCACCGAGACCCACGGACGGGCGCCGTCACGCCGGCGCGCGGCGCCCCATCGTGTCCCGCCCCGCGGGCACGTTCGTCGACCGCATGACGACGTCACCGGCGCCGGCGCGGCATGATCCCCGTGCACGTCGATCGTTCGCCGGGGGAGAAGGGAGAGTGCGTGCCATGCACAGCGCACTCGGGCGCATGAGGTCGGGATCCGGACGCCGTCCGTGACGACCGACACCGATCTCGAGGACCCGGCGGAGGTCCCACCGGGTGATCCGGCGGACGTGCACCCCGTCGCCACGTCGGCGGTGCGGCGGGGCTGGGGCTCGTCCGTGTTCGGGATCGTCGCCGAGGGCCACTCCCGGAGACGCCCCAGCGACATCGTCCGCGTGGGCATCGCCGCCGTCGTGGTCGCGCTGGCGGCCTTCGGCGCGACGGACCTCACCCGGATCGAGGCGGCCGCCTTCGACGTGTTCGCGAGCCTGCCCCGTGGCCTCGAACCGGTGTGGGAGGTCCTCTACCTCCTGACGCCGATCGTGGCGGGCGGGTTGCTCGTCACCGCCCTGGTGGCGCGTCGTCACCGCCTCCTGGCGACCCAGCTCGTCGCAGCCGGCGTCGCCTCGGCCGTGGGCGCCCTGCTCTCGGCCGCGGTGGACGTGCCCGAGTCGTTGTCCGACGCGGCGCGGGCGCTCAACGGCCACACCCCGCACTTCCCGGTGGTGCTGATGGCCGCGGGCGCGGCGGGGCTGTGGGCCTCGCGGCCGTACCTGACCCGCCCCGCCCGCCGCCTGATCGAGACGGCGTTCTGGCTCAGCGCGCTCGCGGCCGCGGCGCTCCCCGAGGGCCTTCCGGGTGCGGTGATCGCCAGCCTCGTGCTCGCGTGGGGCGCGGCCGCCGTCGCCCACCTGTGCTTCGGCTCCCCGGCGGCGACGCCGTCCACCCACCAGGTGGCCGGGTCGCTGCGCGACCTCGGCGTCGATGCGACCGGGCTGCGCCTCGCCCCGGAGCAGCACTGGGGCGGCACCAGCTACACGGCCGGGGTGGACGGCGACCTGGCGATCGACGTCGTGGGGCGCGACGCGACCGATGCCCGCCTGTTCGCGCAGGCCTGGCGGTTCGTCTGGTACAAGGACTCCGGACCGACGCTCACGCTGACCCGCGAACACCAGGTCGAGCACCGGGCCTACGTGTTGCTGCTCGCCGGACAGACCCGTGCCCGGGTGCCGGGTCTCGTCGCGGTCGGCCTGGCGGGCTGGCGCGACGACGCCGTCCTGGCGGTGCGCAACCCGCCCGGCGTGCGGCTCTCCGACGTGGAGCCGGAGCATGTCACCGACGCCGTCCTCGACGACGCGTGGGCGAACCTGGGGCGGCTGCACGACGGGCGCATCGCCCACGGCAACCCCTGGCTCGGGAACGTCGTGCTGGACGACGCCGGGGCGACCGCTCTCGTGGGGCTCGACGACGCCGCCCCGTCGGCCACCGACGCCCGCCTGCGGCTCGACCGCGTGCAGCTCCTCGCCACCAGCGCCGAGGCCGTGGGCGAGGACCGGGCGCTGGCGGCCGCCCACCGGGCACTCCGCGCCGACGACCTCGTCGACCTTCTGGCCTTCCTCGAGCCGACGGCGCTGACCAGCGCGGCCAAGCACCACGTCACCGCGCCCAAGGCGCTGCTGAGCCGGCTGCGCGACGCCGGCGCGGCCCTCACCGGCGTGGAGCCGCCCAAGCCCGCCGAGCTGCACCGCTTCCCGCTGAGCTCGGTCGTGCTGGCCGCGGCGTTCGCACTCGGCGTCTACCTCCTCTACGCGCAGCTCGCCGGCGTCGCCGCCATGGGGGACATCTTCGCCGGGGCGATCTGGGGGTGGGTCGTGATGACCTTCCTGATCGCCCAGATGCCCCAGATCTCCCAGGCCGTGGCCATGCTCGGCGCGGTGTCGGCGCGCCTCCCGTTCGGGCCGGTCGTCGGCGTCCAGTTCGCCAACGCCTTCACCGGGCTCGTCGGGGGCACGGCCGGCAACGCCACCCTCGTCATCCGCTTCTTCCAGAAGCAGGGACTCCCGCCGGCGGTGGCCGTCAGCTCCGGCATCCTGAACTCCGTCAGCGGGTTCGTCGTGCAGGTGGTGCTGATCTGCGTCGGCCTGATCGTGACCGGCGATTCCTTCGACCTGTCGCTCGACGGCGGCGACGGCATCCCCGCGTGGGCTGTCGCCGTGGTCCTCGTCGTCGTGGTGGCGGCGTCGGTCGTGCTGCTGGTCCCTGCGCTCCGTCGGCGCCTCCGCACGGTGGTCGAGGCCCAGGTCCGGCTGGCGTGGGGCAACGTCCACGGCATCCTCGCCACCCCGCGCAAGGCCGTGGAGCTGTTCGGCGGGAACCTCGTGTCGCAGGTGCTGTACGCCATGGTCCTCGGCGCCGCCCTGCACGCTTACGGCGGGTCGCTGCCGCTGCTGCAGCTCATCGTGATCAACTGCGTCGCCTCGTTCGTCGGCGGCGCGGCGCCGGTGCCGGGCGGGATGGGCGTGATCGAGGCCGGCCTGATCGCCGGGTTCACCGCGGCCGGGATCCCTCAGGGGGAGGCCGTGGCCGCCACGTTCACCGCGCGGGCGTGCACGTCCTACCTCCCGCCGATCTGGGGCTGGTTCGCGCTGTCGTGGCTCAGGAAGAAGGACTACGTCTGAGCAGTCGGCACGATCGCAGCGGTCGCCGTTCCTCGCACCCTGATCATCGGCCGGGGAGCGATCGCGGCAGCCCGAACGACGGGAGCACGCTCTTGTCGAAGTGGGTGATGGCCCGGATCCGGTCGCCGGTGAGGGAGAGCACGTCGAGCCCGGTCCCGTGACGCGTGCCGCCGGCGGGGGAGCGGAGGTAGAGCCCGAACGCCAGCTGACCGTTGGCTCTCGTCGGCACGAGGTCGAACCTCCTGCCCGGCCGCAGGGCGACGCCGGCGAAGAACTCGGCCACCGCGTGGCGGCCCTGGTACTCGAGCGGGATCGGCGGCATGGCGAGGGCGGCGTCGGCGGTCAGCAGGTCGACGAGCTCGTCGATGTGGCCCGAGCCGTAGGCGCGGACGAACCTGGCGACCAGCGCTTGCTCGGCGGGTGAGTCGGGCGCCGCGGGCGGTTCGCGTTCGCCGGTCGCGGGCACGCGGCGCTGCAAGCTGGCCCGGGCCCGTTTCAGGGCGCTGTTGACCGAGTCGACCGACGAGTCGAGCAGGTCGGCCACCTCGTCGGCGTGGTACCCGAGGACGTCGCGCAGGATGAGCACGGCCCGCTGGCGGGCGGGCAGGACCTGCAGTGCGGTCACGAACGCCAGCGAGATGGCCTCCGACTGTTCGTACCGCGCCTCCGGGCCGAGCGGCACGTCGAGCGCACCCTCGAGCAGGGCGTCGGGATAGGGCTCGAGCCACACGACCTCGCCGAGCCGGGTCGGCTCGGGCGGTTCGACCTCGGGATTGGCCCACCCCTGTGCCGGGCGTCGGCGGGCCGAGCGCAGCGCGTTGAGGCACCGGTTGGTGGCGATCCGGTACAGCCACGTGCGGATCGAGGCCCGTCCCTCGAAGCCGGCGAGGCCCTGCCAGGCGGCCAGCAGGGTGTCCTGCACGGCGTCCTCGGCGTCCTGGAACGATCCGAGCATCCGGTAGCAGTGCACCTGGAGCTCCCGACGGTGAGGCTCGGTCAGCTCTCGGAACGCGGCGCCGTCCCCGGCTCGCGCCCTGTTGACGAGATCGGTCGTCACCGTTCCACCTCGCATCACCTCTCGCACTCCTCGTCGACCTCCAGTATCGACACCGGCCGAGCCGCGAACTGGGCGCAGGGGGCGCGCCCAGTTCGCTGAGGTCGTGGTGTCTGCCTTGTGGACGGGCAGAAGCGAACCGGCGATCGAGGAGATCGAGATGATGCTGGAGAACAAGACCGCGGTGATCTACGGCGGTGGCGGAGCGATCGGCGGCGCGGTGGCGCGTGCCTTCGCGGACGCGGGCGCCCGCGTCCACCTCGCGGGGCGGTCGATGGCCCGGCTCGAGAAGGTGGCGAGCGACCTCGGCGATGCCTCCGGTGTGGCGGTCCTCGACGCGCTCGACGAGCGCGCCGTCGCAGATCACGCCGAGTCCGTGGCGGCCGAGGCGGGAGGAATCGACATCGCACTCAACGCCGTGGCCTTCCCGTTCGTGCACGGCACGCTCTTCGCCGACGTGGCCGTCGAGGAGGTCATGCATCCGATCGACGCCTTCCTCCGGACCAACCTGATCACGACCAAGGCGGTGGCGCGGCACATGACGGCGCGCCGATCGGGAACGATCCTGACGCTCTCGTCCGGCGCCTCCCGCGTCGCGCCCGCCGGAACGCTCGGCTACGGCACCACCGGTGCGGCGATCGAGGCGATGACCCAGCGGCTGGCCGTCGAGCTCGGGCCGAGCGGCGTGCGCGTCGTGTGCCTGCGGCCCCACGTGGTCGCCGACGCCGCCGCCCACGGCTCCTTCGCCGGTGAGCTGTTCGAGCGGCGGGCCGCCGCGGCCGGCATCGGCCTCGAGCAGTGGCTCGGGCAGTGGGCGCAGGACGTGACGCTCCTGGGGCGGCTCCCGACGCTGGCTCAGATCGCCGACGCCGCGGTCTTCCTGGCCTCCGACCACGCGGCCGCGATCACCGGCGCGGTGCTCGACCTGACCAGCGGCAACGCGGTGCGCAGCGGACCGGCGCTGGTCGGTGTCCTCGACTAGGACATGAGGCCCGCGCTGGCCCTTGCGCGCTACGAGGCCAGGATCTCGCCGTCGACCGTGGTCTCGGTGCGGTCGGGGTAGAACGACAGCAGCCCGGTGATCTCGGCCGCGCCGGAGATCGGCGCCTCGTAGGCCCACACGATGCCGTCGTGCCGCTGTCCCCCGACCTCGGCCGTCCAGTAGGACGCCTCGCCCTTGAACGGGCAGGTGGTGTGGAACGAGGTCGCCTCGAGCAGGTCCATGCGGACGTCGCTCTTGGGGAGGTAGTACCGAGGGGGCAGGCCCGTCTCGTCGAGGCGGAGGGCCTTGTCGCTGGCCGCCAGCAGCTCGCCGTCCAGGCGAACCTCGACCCGTGCGTCGCTCGGACTGATCGTGACGGTGTGACCGGCGCTCATGACAGGTCCAACCGGAACGCCCGCGCCGCCATTCCCCGCGTCGGCCCGGGCTCGCGGAAGGCGGGCGCTCCCACCCGCTCAGAGCGTGGCGAGACGTCGATTGTCGACCGCCGAGCCGTAGTGCGAGCGCAGCTCGACCTTGCGTTCGAGGGCGGTGATCACCGGCACGGCGAAGTTCGTGCCGTAGAGACGCTGGCAGCTCCCGAGGCCGCCGGGGCTGAACACGTTGACCTCCATGAGCTTGTCGCCGACGATGTCCAGGCCGACGAGGAACATCCCGTCGTCCAGCAGCTTGGGGCGAACGAGGTCGACGATGTCGATCATCTCGTCGGTCATCTCCACCTCGACCGCCTTGCCGCCGGCGCTCATGTTGGAGCGCATGTCGGGGCCGTCGTTCACCCTGCGGAATGCGGCGATGTGGCCGTCGTGCTCGAGCGGCTCGCCGTTCATCACGAACACCCGGACGTCGCCCTTCTCGGCCTCGGGCAGGCATTCCTGTGCGACGACGTAGCCGTCTCGGGAGATCGCGTCGATGATCTGGTTGAGGTTGGGGGATTCCTCGTCGGACACGAGGAAGACGCCGCTCCCGCCCGATCCCTGGAGCGGCTTGAGCACCGCCTTCCCTCCGAGGTCTGCGACGAAGGCCGCGATGGCCGTCGCGTCGCGCGACACAAGAGTGCGCGGCCGGACGGACTCGGGGAAGTGCTGGAAGTAGGCCTTGTTGAGGGCGTTCGACAGGTGGCCCGGGTCATTGACGACGAGCGTGCCGGTCGCGGCGATGAGCTGCCCGAACGCGACCCCCGCGGTCACCGCCCATGGCCTGTCGACGGCGTCGTCGGCCGGGTCGTTGCGTAGCAGCACGACGTCGAGGTCGTCGATCGGGACCTGCTCCTCGATGCCGTGTCGGCCCTGGGCGTCCTCGAGGAAGCGCTCGAGCGACTTGTACTGCTTCGACGCGCCGGTGCGGGCTCGGGCCGAGAGGGAGCCATCGGCTTCGTAGGTCAGGTCGCCGACGCCCATCAGCCACGCCTCGTGACCCAGTTGGGTGGCGGTCAGGGCGAGGCGGGTCGTGGTGTAGGTCGGTGACTCGGCGTCGATGTCGTTGACGACCAGGCCGATCCTCATGCGGTCACTCCGATCAGTTCGGCGGGGTCGGTGATCCCGGCGGCCGACTCGAGGCGCGCCGAAGCCGCCGGGTCGGCCAGGTAGCGCGGGAGCAGCCTCGGTCCGTGCAGAACGCCTCGCCCGGCCAGGTCGTCGACGAGCGGCAGATCCTCGAGGGGGAGCTTGCCGAGCCACAGAAGGTCGAGGGTGCCTCCGTCGGCCAGGTGACCGAGCACGTCGAGCAGTCCGCGCAGGTAGATGGCGTCCTTCGTGAGCCCACCCGACCGGAAGGCGCGCGCCGTGATCGTGAACGCGCCGGAACGAGAGAACCCGGTGTCGACCAGGCGTTCGTGCACCTCGGCGAACGATGCGCCGGTCACCATGAGGTGGACCGCCACGACCCGTCCGGCGAGCTGGCGCAGACGCGTCGGGGACAGCCCGCCGACGAGGTATTCGGCGAGCACCGCGAGCCCCTCCTGAGTCTCCTCGTATCCGGCGAGTCCGGCGGCCATCACCCGGATCGGCTGATACGTGCCGTTGAGGTAGGTGACCAGGTGGGTGCCGATCTCGTGCTGGAGCAGTGCGTGGGCACGGTGGGTGTCCAGTCGTGCCGCGGCGCTCACGATGAGCTGGCGCCCGGACACCATGATCCCGCTGGTGTCGGGACGGATCTCGACATGGACGCCGATGTCCGGATCGATGGCGCGATAGTGATCGAGCTCCGCCTCGGCGAGCGCCGCGAACCGCCTGGCGTCGATGCGCCCGCCATCCGGTGTCGTGGGCGCGGGGTCGATGCGGTCGAGCAGCAATTTCGCCTGCGCGAGCAGTCCACTTGCGACCGTTCCGTACAACTCGATGCTGAGCGACAGGAAGGCTGCGGTCCCACGGGCGGCGAGCATGTCGACCTTCCGGTCGAGCTCCCGGTGCTTGGCGCGGAGCAGGTGGCCGAGGGTGGGGTCCTCGACGTCGACCACCGGCACGGCATCGAGCACGGTGCGCGTGACCTCGGGTTCGTCTTCGAGCGGGCGGTAGGTGAACGACGGCTCGGTCACCGCTCCCCTGGAGGAAGGCACGGCGGTGTTCCTCGACGTCGACCGGGGTCACGTCGAGCAGGAACCGGATGCTGTCCGAGACCCGGGCCAGCGCGCGATCGATCGCCAGGTCGGCGTCCGAGAGGACGGTCGAGGCCGTCATCGTTCATCGTCGACGACGTGGATGACGTCGGAGACGGAACCTGCGACCGCGTCGGTGAGCTCGTGGAGGTCGTGCTCGTGCGACCCGCCCCGTCCATTCGTCCATGAAGGTCTTCTTGAACTCGAGCGCCAGGGCACAACCCGTCTCCGGATAGCGCTCGTGCACCCAGCGGTCGAGGTTGGCGCCCTCGAAGCGGACGTTCTCGCGCACGTCGAGCCGGCGACCGGCGACCTCCGTCCCGTCGAGCGAGTCGATCAGCGTCTCGACGACCGGAGTGCATCGGTCGCGGGGCAGCGTGCCGGTGCCGACGTTGATGTCGGGGTTCGACTCGGCAGGCGCCGGCGCCGCCTGAGGACCCCCGCGACGGTGGTTGTACGAATGGACATCCAGGAGGACGAAGGGACCCTCCTCTGCGAGCTCGGTCGAGCAGGCGCCGCGAGACGTGAGTAGAAATCGTCGTAGATGTCGAGCGACCGACGGATCAACGGCTCGGGCAGAGGACCGTCCCAGATGTCGAGACCCCAGGCATCCTCTGGCTCCCGGTAGACGGCGTCGTCACGTTGCCGGTTGAGGTCCACCTCGAAGCGGGATCGATCGACCACGACCTGAAGGCCGGCGGGTTCGATGAGTCGGTCCGTGTACGGATCTTCTTCGTGGAGCCGATCGGTGTCGGACAGCAGGATCCTTCGCTCGACCTCGTCCCGTAGCTCGTGACCTGCGTGGATGGCGGTCGCCACCACTGGACCCCTGACCTGGCCTCTGAACGAGAACGGTGGACGGCCACCTGATCCGTCACGAGTGGCAAGGGTCGTCGTGCGTGGATCCCATCGGCGAGTGCGTACCCCACGGTCGGTCACGCCAGTCCCGTGGCCCATCACGGAGGGTGATGGTGACAGTCGACCGGCGCTCGGGCTGCCGATCTCCGATGCGGCGAACCGAGGCGAGCCGTCACGCCGTGGCCATGCGGACGCAGCAGTACCCGGGTTCGGGGTCGAGGCGAGCGGTGAGCTCGTCCGTCGGGCCGATCCCGTCGAGGAGGCCGCGGAGGAAGTCGAGGTTCATGCCGCAGACGAGGGTCCGGTGCTGCTGGGCGAGCCGGTGGAACGGGCAGTTGGTGAGCGCGATCTCGTCGGGGTCCCCGAGCTCGGGCTGGTAGCCGTGCCGGGCCAGTGCGTCGAGGACGACCTGACGACGACCGTCGCCGGGCCCGGGTGGGGAGGCCGCGTCACGGGCCTCCTCACCGATCTGGCGGCCGGCGGCCTGCGCGGTGGTGCGGAGGCAGGCCGCGATGGGCGCACCCGTCGTGGTCGCCTCGTCCGCCGCGGCCGCGAGGAGCGAACCAGCCAGCTCGTAGCGGCGTTCGGGAACCGATGCGGACACCTCGTCGTCGCGGGGGCGGTACAGCTTCGAGGGCCGACCCGCGCCGGGCCCGGTCCGGCCCGTGATGCGCTCGTAGGTCACGTCGACGACCCCCGCATCGGCCAGCTTGTCGAGGTGGAAGGCGGCGACCGACCGGGCGACACCGAGGGCCTCGGCGGCCTCGTCCCGGGTCGTCCAGCCGTCACGCTCGGAGAGCAATCGGTAGAGGTTCCGCCGGAGGGGCTGGTCGAGCGCGGCGATCCCGGCGATGCGGTGGTCGGGCTCGGAGGTGGTGGGCATGGGCGCATTCTAAAACAGAAGAGTGTTGACACAACAGCGACCATTTTCTAACGTCGAGTTCGACAACCTTTAGAAGGAGGCATCGTCATGGCCGTCGCCCAACCTCATCGTCCGGTCAGCGTCGCCGTCCCGCCGCGGCGGCTGGACGACCCGGTGTTCCAGGCGTTCACCCTCCTGCGCATCGGTTTCACCGTCGCACCGATCCTGTTCGGGCTCGACAAGTTCGTCGACTGGCTCGTCGACTGGGAGCAGTACCTCGCTCCCGAGATCAACGACCTCATCCCCGGCAACGCCCACCAGGCCATGCTCGCCGTCGGGGTCGTCGAGATCGTCGCCGGGCTCGTGGTCGCGTTCCGCCCGCGTGTCGGTGGCTACCTGGTCGCCGCCTGGCTGGGCGGGATCATCGTCAACCTGCTGCTGCAGGCCGAGTACTACGACATCGCCCTCCGCGACTTCGGCCTCCTGATCGCGGCCCTCGCCCTCGCCCGGCTGGCCACCGCCTACGACCGCACGCCCGGCGAGGCGTAGGGCACCGCCCGCCATGGTCGCGACCCCGTCCACCACAGTCCCAGGAGAGCGCTCATGACCGACGGGACCCTCGTGATCATCGGGGCGAGCGTCGCCGGCGCCAAGGCGGCAGAAGGCGCACGCGCGACCGGCTTCGACGGGCGCGTCGTCCTCGTCGGCAGACGAGCAGGAGCTGCCCTACGAACGACCGCCGCTGTCCAAGGCGGTGCTGCGCGGTGAGGCGGCTCCCGAGACGACTCGGGTGCACGACCAGGGCTTCTACGCCAGCAACGACATCGAGCTGCTGGCCGGGCGCACCGTCGAGGCCATCGAGCTGGACACCCGCCGGATCCGCCTCGACGGCCACGAGCACCTGCCGTTCTCGGCGGCGGTCCTGGCGACCGGTGCCGCACCCCGCCGCCTCGACGTGCCCGGCGCCGACCTGGCCGGAGTCCACTACCTCCGTGAGCTCGGCGACGCCCGCCGCCTCGGCGACGCCGTGCGCGGCGCCGGCCGCGTGGCCGTGGTCGGCGCCGGGTGGATCGGATCGGAGGTGGCGGCCTCCGCACGGCAGATGGGCGCCGACGTCGTCCTCGTCGACCCCGGCCCGGTGCCGCTCCACCGGGTCCTCGGTCACGAGGTGGGGGAGGTGTTCCGGCGCCTGCACGCCGACCACGGCGTCCGGCTGCGGCTCCGGGCCGGTGTCGTCGAGCTGCGCGGCAGCGACAGGGTCGAGCAGGTCGTGCTCGACGGTGGCGAGGTCGAAGCCGCCGATGTCGTCGTCGTCGGCATCGGTGTCACCCCTCGGGTCGACCTGGCCCGCGCCGCGGGCCTCGACGTCGACGACGGGATCGTCGTGGACGAGCACCTGCGGTCCAGCGACCCCGGCGTGTACGCCGCAGGAGACGTCGCCTCCGCCTGGCATCCGCACTACCGGAGACGGCTGCGCGTCGAGCACTGGGCCAACGCCCTCAACCAGGGCATCACCGCCGGCGGCAACGCCGCCGGCGCCACCGAGACCTATGCGCGGCTGCCCTACTTCTTCTCCGACCAGTACGACGTCGGCCTGGAGTACGTCGGCGCCAGCCGACCCGACGACACGGTCGTGATCCGGGGGGACCTCGCGGCGCGGGAGTTCGTCGCCTTCTGGCTGCGGGAGGGCATCGTCTCCGCCGCCATGCACGTCAACGTCTGGGACGTCGTCGACGACCTCAAGGCCATCGTGGCCAGCGGGCGCCTGCCCGAGACCGGACGCCTCGCCGCCCGCTGACCTCCGCCCTGCGCGTCAGCGGGTCGGGGGTGTCCCAGGGCATCTGGGCGGAGACCCAGTGGGTGATCTGCTCCTCCTGATCGTTCGCGTGGAGGTGCCGGGGCGGCTGGGCGAAGGTGGCGTACGGCCGGCAGCGGAGCACGACGCGCCTCTCCTCCTCGGCCATGGCGGCGACGATCGGCCGGGCGTCCTCGGCGAGCGGCTCACCGGACATGCGCCCGGCGACGGCCATCATCACGTCGACGACGAGGTCGGGCTCGTCGTCCACCGACGGTGTCGCAGTACACCTGCAGGTAGCTGAACGGCCAGCGTCTCGTCGAGCACGCAGAGGCTGGCCTTGGGGTCGCGGGCGACGGCCTTGGCCTTGCCGCGGTCGCGCATGGTGGACACCAGCAGCTCGTCGGTGTCGGTGGGCACGTAGTACACGACCGACATCGCCGGACCGTCGGCCGCCGAGGGTGTGCCGAACACGCAGGTGCGGTGCGTGCGGACGAACTCGCGCCGCTCGGACGGGAGCATGTCGCGATCGGTCGGCGGCGTGAACGGCTCGGCGGACAGCGGCAGGATCGTCGAGGTCATATTATCGGACGATAACATCATGACCCGTGACCCGCACCGCCGCACCCGTGACGACCTGCGCCGGCAACTGCTCGAGTCCGCGCTCGTCGAGTTCGGCGCCAAGGGGTTCGACGGCGCCTCGACCAGGTCGATCGCCCAGCGCGTCGACGCCCACCAGCCGCAGATCAACTACCACTTCGCCTCGAAGGAGGCGCTGTGGGCGGCCGCGGTCGATCACCTCTTCGCTCGGCTCGGCGCCGAGCTGGCCGACCTCCCCTGCGCGACGAGCAGCGAAGATCCGATCGAGCTCGGAACGGCCGTGGCCGAGGGGATCCGGCGGTTCGTGCGCTTCGCGGCCGCCCACCCCGAGCTCAACCAGATCATGGTGCACGAGGCGACCGAGGACAGCGATCGCCTCCGCTGGATGGTCGAGCGCCACGTCCGCCCGCTCTACGACGCGATCCGGGCCGCGTGGCAGCGGCTGCGCGAGGCCGGCATCGCCGCACCGCTCGATCCCGCGATGGCCCACTACGTGATCGTCGGCGCGGCCTCGATGCCGTTCGTCAACGCGCCCGAAGCCAGGCTCCTCACGGGGGTCGAGCCCACCGATGCCGCCTGGGTCGAGACCCACGCCGACGGGCTCGTCGCGCACGTTGCTGCCGGGGCTCGCCCGAGCCGGCGGCGGTCCCGTGTATCAACCGCGGTGACGTGGTCCTCTCTAGAGGTGCATCGGCGGGCGACTCCGGCCCGTCGCCATCAGCTTCGAGGCGGAGGGAGCGGCGATGAGCCTGACCGAGACCGAAGAGGTCTTCGGCGGCGTCCACGAGGATGCGCTGAACGACCTCGTCCGGGCGTTCTTCGGCGCCCGGCCGCGCTGACGCGACCTACGGGTCGCCGGCGTTCGTGGGGGCCACCAGCGTGAGCGCGACGCAGATGGACCCGATCCCCTTCCCGTTCGTCCCGGGCGGCATCGACTGGGCCGTCACGTTCTCGCCGCCGGTGATCGACCTGCACCCCGAGACGCCACCGGCGCCTCCGCCCGAGATCACTCTTGGACCGGGGCAGTTCACGCTGCACACAGGCGTGCAGATGTGCATCGCCTGTGTGTCGCGCGGTCGTGGCGACGACGGGCAGACGCCGGACAAGACTCGTCGCCGCCTCGACGGCGTGCGGCGCGACGCGACGTGCTTCAAGCTCGAGGTGCACGCGCTCGGCCACCTCGAGCTCGTCACGAGCACGACCGGGGCGCCGGCGGTCCGGTTGCGCCTGGACGTGGTCGAGATCGTCGACATCGCCCCGAACGACGTCGAGTCGTTCCTCGAGTGCCTGCTGCGCATGGTGCTCGACGCCGCGCTGACGCAGATGGAGCTGCCCCTCGAGGCGCTGAGGGCCGGCGCGTTCTCGCTGACGCTGGTGCGCGGTCCCGAGATCGAGGACGACCAGGTGAAGGTCTACGGAGAGGTGTGAACGATGGCCGAGATCACTGCAGCAGTCGACGAGACCGGCGCGAACGACCTTGTCGCCGCGGCCCTCGCCGGCCTGGGCACCCTGACCGACTCGGGCACGGGCAACCTGGGCCCCTTCACGGCGACCTACACGGCCAGCGCGACCCTCTCGAGCGGGCCGATCGACCTGATCGCCCCGGGAACCGTGCGCATCCAGAACCTGCGGGCCGACTGGACCGTGGCCGCGTCGTTCGGCTTCGACCTGAGCGACATCATCCCCGACTTCTGCCTGCCGCGCGTCTGCGTCACCATCCCGTTCATCGGGCGGGTGTGCACCCCCAGGATCTGCATCGACTGGCCCACGGTGTCCATCCCCGTGGTCCTCTCCGACTTCGTCGAGGTGTCCGCCGACCTCGGCCTGGCGGTGGCGCTCAGCGCCGGGAACTGGAAGGCCAAGGCGGTTGTGCAGAGCCTGTCGCAACTGCAGTTCGGGCCGGCGACGTTCGGGCTCCTGGTGGTCATCGGCGCGGCGGCCACCGCGGTGCTGCTGGCCATCCCGTTCATCGGTCCGCTGCTGGCCGTGGCGGTCGCCGCCATCCTGCTGGCGATCGGCATCGTGGGCCTGACCGGGTTCCTCGGCGTCATCCTGTCGCCGTTCCTGTCCGGGCTCGAGATCCCGCTGTACGACCAGCCCCAGCAGTTCGAGGTGTTGCCGGCCGACGGGCCGTTCGACCCTGCCGTGTTCATCACCCTGGACGCCGTCGCCGCCCGGGTCGACTCGACCACCGAGGACGAGCTGGTCCTCGCCATCGACGTCTCGCCGTGAGCGAGGCGCCCCATCCGGCCGGAAAGGACTCCCCATGCACGACTCCCTCGACTCCCGGGCCCTGCGCTACACCGACTGCTTCGGTCAGCGCTTCGCCGAGCCGGGCACGTACGCGTACCACGCCCTCCCGGTGGGGGGCAGGCTCGTCAACGAGGATCGTCCGTTCACCGTGGTCGTCAAGCCCCGCTCGGGCGACGCCGACCGCGACGCGAACCAGGTCACGATCTCGTTGCCGTGGAACGGGCGGCGGTTCACGCCCGACACGCCCGAGGTGGCGATCGAAGCCGGCGACCTGGTGATGTGGCACTCCCCGACGGGCGGCGCACCGCCGTACGCCATCGTCGGCGACGGCGACTTCGGCTCGACGACGCTGGCCGGCGAGTGCGTCTACACGCACACGTTCGGGCATGCCGGCACCTACGAGTGGGTCGACGCCCACGGCAGCGAGGTCGCCGGCGTCGTGCGCGTGACCGACCCCCGGTGCGGCGACGACGCCGAGGTCGCCCGCTGGCGCAAGCGCCTGACCGGCGGCACGGTCGTCGTGATCGACGGGCGGAAGGCCGAGCCGGCCGAGGCCGACGTCGCCGTCGGCCAGACCGTGTTCTTCGCCGTCGCCGGCGGATCGCGGGTGACCGTGACCGACCGCCACCTGGCGGAGGCGGTGCCGGTGGGGTGCGACCCCCGCGGCAACGGTTCGGGTCGCGGCGCCGCATCAGGGCCGAACCGCAAGGTGCGGCGGACCGCAAGCAAGGCGTCGAAGGCCGCGAGGAAGAAGACCCGCTAGGCCTGCCCTGGATCTCCCGGAGCGCCGGCGCCCGTCGTCGTCACTGTCGGCACCACCACCACCGGGCACGTCGCGGCCGCGAGCACCCGCCGGCCCACCGGACCGAGCGGTGAACGGTCGGTGGCGTCGAGACCTCGCGCGCCGAGCACCACGAGATCGGCGCCCGCGGCGTCCTGCAGCAGGCACTCGGCCGCGGGGCCCCGCCGCAGCACCCGCTCGATCCGCGGAGCCGCGGTCGACGGCGAGCCGACGGCGACGGCGTCCACCACGTCGTCGAGCTCGCGCCGAGCCTGCAGCTCGAGCTCGTCGCGATCGATCAGCATCCCGACCTCGTCCGCGCCGACGACCGGCGCATCCCACGCGTGGACGGCCCGGACCTCTGCGGTGCCGGGCGCGGCGTGGCGGACAGCCCAGCCGAGCGCCGCACGCGACGCCTGTGAGCCGTCGACCCCGACGATGATGTGCGACACGGTGCGCTCCTCTCGTCGCCGGGGCTCGACGCCCCGTCCGCGCTTCGTCGAGAACAAGCATGCGCTGTCGGTGCGACCGGGGGAAGGGCCGAAGGGCCCGGCGCCGGTGTCGTTCGGCCCTGTCGGCGTCACATGTCCGGGTCTGACGATGTGGTCGACGACGAGGAGGTGCACCGTGGTTCTGGCCCAGACGAACACCGCTCGGACGAGGTTCTCCCCGGGGTCGGCGACCTCGCCGGTGACCGCGGAGATGTCGGTGCGCGAGGCGTGGCTCCGACTCCGCGCCACGGGTTACACGGCGGCGGTGGTGACACGGGCGGGCCGTCCGGTGGCTGTCGTGACGCGAACGGCGATCGAGCAGGCCCTCGCCGCGGGGAGGGAGGGCGCGGCGGTCGGACGCGTCGCCGACCTCGTCGTCGTGCCTGTCGAGCGGTCGGCCGACGCCGCGGCCACGGTCCGCGCCTTCACCCGCGCCGCGTGGGACTGGCTGACGTACGACCGCGGTCGGTGATCAGTCGCCGAGCAGGTTCGGCGACGCCGAGGCGTCGGACGACGCGCCGGTCTGCAGGGGCAGGTGCAAGGCCGTCGACCCGGCCCGGGCCGACGTGCCACCCGCTCTGGGGTGGCGTCTCCCCACCCCGGACGGCGCGACCGTCGATGTCGACATCGATCAGGGAGCCCCGGATGGACACGTCACGCCCCCCTGCGAGCCCAGAGGCGCGCGCCCGGGTCCTCCGCGACCTGCGCGTCGAGCCCGGTGCCGGCGCCAACCTCGCCGGGCGGGCCACGCGGTGGACGGGCGGGGGTGAGCTCGACGGGCTGTCGGCCGCCGAGCTCGACGCCACCGCCAAGGACGTCCTCGAGCGCGGGGTCGAGCAGCTGCAGGATGCGCAGGAGCTCCTGTGGGCGAGTGACACCCACGCCCTGCTGATCGTCTTCCAGGCGATGGATGCCGCCGGGAAGGACTCGACGATCAAGCACGTGATGTCGGGCGTGAACCCGCAGGGCGTGCAGGTGATCTCGTTCCGGCAACCGTCGAGTGAGGAGCTGGACCACGCCTTCCTGTGGCGGATCTCGAAGGCTGCGCCCGAGCGGGGCCGGATCGGGATCTTCAACCGCTCGCACTACGAGGAGGTCGTGGCGCTCCAGGTCCACCCGGAGTGGCTCGACCGGCAGAAGCTGCCCCGCGGCGATCGGGGCCCCGACTTCTGGGCGAGCCGCTACGACGACATCAACGCCTTCGAACACCATCTCGAGCGCAACGGCACGAAGATCGTGAAGTTCTTCCTCCACGTGTCGAAGGCGGAGCAGAAGCGGCGCTTCATGGCCCGCCTCGACAACCCCGACAAGACGTGGAAGTTCAACGCCGCCGACGTGGCCGAGCGCGCCCGGTGGGACGACTACATGCGGGCCTACGAGGACGCCATCACGGCGACATCCACCGACTGGGCTCCGTGGTACGTGCTCCCCGCGGACCACAAGCACGTGATGCAGGCCATGGCCGCCGCCATCATCGTCGACGCCATCGGGTCACTCGACCTGCAGTGGCCGACGGTCAGCGACGCCGACCGCGAGGCCAACGCCGGTGCCCGGTCGAGGCTGGAAGCCGAAGCGGACGACGACTGACCCACACCTCGACAGGCGCGATTCGTTTCGGCCGCAGGGGCGGTCGGACGTGGCATGGACACCTCTGTGACACCACGGGCCCGAGCGCTGGCCGCCACGGCTGACCGGCTGCGATCGCTCCACCGGCGCGGCGACCCGCTCGTGCTCGTCAACGTGTGGGACGCGGGCAGCGCCCGGCGGGTCGAGGCGGCGGGCGCGCGGGCGCTGGCCACGTCGAGCGCGGCGATCGCGGCGTCGCTGGGCGTGCCCGACGACGACACGATGGGGCCCGAGCTCGCCTTCGGGGCCATTCGGCGCATCGCGGCCGGGGCCTCGGTGCCGGTCACAGCCGACGTCGAGGCCGGCTACGGGCTGGCCGCCGCCGAGCTCGTGGAGGGGCTGCTCGGGGCCGGCGCGGTCGGGTGCAACCTGGAGGACTCCGACCACGCCCGCCCGGGGCGACTGATCGACGCCGACGTCGCGGCCGGTCGCCTGGCGGACGTGCGCGCCGCGGCCCGCGCCGCGGGCGTCGACATCGTCCTGAACGCCCGCATCGACACGTACTTCCACGGCAACGGGGGCGACCCGGATGCGCCCTTCGACGAGACCGTCCGTCGTGCCCGCCTCTACCTGGCGGCGGGGGCAGACGTCGTGTTCCCGGTCCGCGTGGCCGATCCCGAACGTGCCGCCCGGCTCGTGAACGCACTCGACGCCCACGTGAACGTGGGCCTCGGTCCGTCGACGACGGTCTCCGAGATGGCCGCGGCCGGCGTCAGCAGGATCTCGCTCGGCCCCGGCCCGCATGCACGGGCGATGGCCGAGCTGGGTCGCCAGGCCGAGCAGCTGCTCCGCTGAGGGTCTGGCGGCGGGCGGGCCTGTGCGCCCGGTGCGACCAGCCCCCGTCGGCAGGCGACGAGCGGCGGACACGCCTCACCTGAACGTGGGCTGAACCCGCGGTCGGCCTCGCGGGGCGACGGGCGTAGGTTGGGCCCATGGACCTCCACCACGCCTTCCGGCAGGTCGTGTCGTGGCCGGTGTTCGCGGCGTTGGCCGTGATCCACCTGACGGTGCTGCCGCTCGTGTTGAGCGAGCACGAGGACATCGTCCTGTCGGCCCTCGCCGGTGCCGGCTACGCGGCGCTCGCGGTGGTCGACCTCGTGCTGCGCCGGCGGGACCGGGCTGCGGTGGTGGGTCGCCGGCGGCGGTCGATCGACGGACCGTCCTGGCAGTAGGCCCGCCCGTCAGGACACCGCGTAGGCGGCGAGGAAGACGCGGGTGCCGCCGTCGGCGTAGCGGTCGAGCTCCCGGCGGGTGAAGGTGGTGTCGCCGCCCTGGTACAGCGCCTTGTTGAGCGGGATGGCGACGATGAGCCAGTTGAGGTGCTGCGCGGCGAGCAGGGGGTCGTCGATCGTCAGGAGCCCTCGACGGGCGAGGGTCGCCAGCTGGCGGGCGAGCGTGGTGTGGGCGCGCTCGGGGCCCTCCGCGTACCAGGTGCGCGCCAGGTCGGGGAACCGGTCGACCTCTGCGATGACCATCCGCCGCAGCCGGAGCAGGTGGGGTCGGGTGACGTCGACGACGTGCTGACGGGCGAACCGGCGGAGGTCGCCGGCCAGGTCGTCGGTGTCCCCGAGGGCCTCGACCATGTCGTGGGTGCGCGTCTCGGCGGCCTCGATCTCGCGGGTGACGATGGCGGTGAACAACCGCTGCTTGTCGGAGAAGTGCTTGTAGACCGTCTGCTTCGAGACCGCGGCGAGGGCGGCGACCGCGTCCATCGTCGTCCCGCCGTAGCCCTTGGCCAGGAACACGGCCTGCGCCGCCTGCAGGATGGCGTCGTGCTTGCGGGCCGAGCGCCCCGCGGCAGGTTCGTCGCCCAGGTCAGGGCCACGCTCGGTCTGGGCGACGTCTCGGGCGGTCATGGGCGGGATCGTAGTACTTGACGGTCCAGTACTGAATGTGAGTACTGTACGGTCTAGTTCTACAACGAGCAGGAGGAGCCACAGGTGACCGGATGCGTGACCTCGCCGGACGGGACCTCGATCGCGTTCGACCGCCTCGGCGACGGACCACCCGTCGTGGTCGTGAGCGGGTTGTTCTGCGATCGGCGTCGGACCCACGACCTGGCCGAGGAGCTGGCGACGCGGTTGGCCGGCCGGTTCAGCGTGGTCAACTACGACCGGCGCGGGCGGGGCGACAGCAGCGACACCGCCCCGTACCGCGTCGAGCGGGAGATCGAGGACCTCGGCGCGCTGATCGACGCGACCGGCGCCGGAGCTGTCGTCTACGGGCACTCCTCCGGAGCCGGACTGGCGTTGCGGGCAGCCGCCCGCGGGCTGCCGATCAGCCGCCTGGTGCTGCACGAGCCGCCCTACGGGCCCGACGACGAGGACAGCGTGCGTGCCGCGCGCGAGCTGGGCGGTCGGATCCGCACCGCGATCGCCGGCGGCCGGCGCGCGGAGGCGATCGCCCTGTTCATGACCGAGTCGGGGGCGCCGCCGGACGTCGTGGAGGCGATGACTCGCGACCCCCGGCTCCTCGCCGTGGCGCCGACGATGCCTTACGACCACGAGGTGATGGGGGACGAGGAGCGCGGGGGCACGATCCCCGTCGACCTCGTGCGCACGGTGACCGTGCCGACGCTCGTGATCGCCGGTGGCGCGAGCCCCGACTTCTTCCGGGACACGGCGACCCGCCTCGCGCAGCTCCTCCCCGACGCCTCCCTCACGACGCTCGACGGCCACGGCCACGACGCCCCCGCCGACGTCGTGGCCCCGGTGGTCGCTGCCCACCTGCTCGCGTCACCCAGGTGACGAGGTCGAGGACGACGCGCTCAGTCGGTGTGGTGGTGGCGGAACGACGCCAGGAGGTCGCTCCGGGTGGACGGCTCGAGGGCGTCGAGGTCGTCGGTGGTGATGCGACCGGCCAGGTGGATCACGGTGTGCCACTGCTCGAGGATCGTCCGGCACCCGGCGCACACCGAGAGGTGCTGGTCGACGAGCGTCGCCTCGTCGGCGGCGAGGGCGCCGTCGAGGTAGTCGGTGATCTTCTCCACGACGTCGACGCATCGCTCGTGGACTCCCGGCGGCAGCTGATCATCCGGTTCCATCGGTGTCTCCTCGGTCATGATGCCTCCGTCTCGGCGAGATGCGCCTCGACGGCGCGGCGGACCCGCGCCCTGGCGCGGTGGAGCAGGACCCGTTGATGGCCGTCGGTGATGTCGAGCAGCCCGCTGACCTCGCCCGGCGGCCAGCCTTCGACGTCGCGCAGGACGATGACCTCGCGGGCGAGTGGGACCAGGTCCTCGATGGTCCGGCGCACGACGTCGATGGTCTCGGCCGCCTCCAGCCGTTCGGGCGGGAGCTGCTCCCAGCGCCACGGCTGCGAGGCCCAGTGCCCCGCCCACTCGTGGCCGGCGGGCAGGAACGCGTCGGGTTCCACGACGCGCTCCTCGTCGCCGCCCAGCGACGAGAAGGGAACGGCGCGAGCCTCGCGTGCGCCGCGCCGGCGCGCCTGGTTCATCAGGATCCTGTAGATCCACGTCTTCACGCTCGACCGGCCCTGGAAGCCCCCGATGCCGGCGATGACGGCCAGCCACGTCTCCTGGACGACCTCCTCGGCGGCGCTCTGGGTGTGGACGAACGAGCGGGCCAGCCGGTGGAGGCGGCCGGAGTAGGCGTCGAGCAGCCAGCAGAAGGCGTCCTCGTCGCCGGCCTGGAGCGCGGCGACCAGGGTGGCGTCGGCGGCGAACGGGCTGCTCACGGTCTCGTTCATCGTCGCGCGTCGACCGGTCGCCGGGTCCGAGGGCTCATGCCGTGGCCGCCGCCGCGACCGGGGCGCACGTGGTCGAGGGCTGGACGAGGCGCGACGAGGCCCAGCGCGGTGGCCGTGGCGATGGTGACGACCAGCCAGCCGGCGCCGTGCACGCCGACCCGGTCGGCCACGACGCCGAACACGACGGAGAAGGGCAGGAACACCAGCCAGGTGAGTGTCGACACGCCCGAGGCCACGCCGGCCCGGATCGTCGACGGGATCGCCTCGTGCAGCAGCCCGGTGAGGTGGACGCTCAGCACCATCAGCACCAGCACCAGGGCCACCTGCGCCGGCACGATCACGGCCAGGTGGCGGCTGGTGCTCATCGCCAACGATGCGGCCACGAGGATGCCGCCGAGCGTGGCGAGGGTGCCCCGGCACTCGAGGTGCAGGCGACCCGCGAGCAGCCCGCCGATCCCCAGAGCACCCGTCAACCCGGCCCACTGCGCCCCGTACAGGAACGCCGGAGCCGCCAGGGCGACCATCCACAGCGGGCCGAACTCGAGCATCGCCTGGACGAGCAGGCTGGTGAGGACCATCAAGGTCACGATCGGCCGCAGCCGGCCCCGCTCGACGACGGTGCGGTACGTCGCCCCGATCTGGGCCCGCAGCGGTTGGCGCTCGTCGGCCTGGTGCAGGCGCGGCTCGCGGAAGCGGGCGATGAGCACGATCGCCACGACCAGCGGCGGGAGGGTGGCGAAGTACGTGAGCCGCGGCGAGGTCGCCATCGCCAGCAGCCCGCCGCCGATGGCGCTGGCGGCCAGCGCCGCGCTCTCGACGGCCCGGAAGCGGCCGATGGTCGCCTCGAAGCCGCCGCTGTCGCCGAGCTCCTCCTGCAGCACGTCGTACACCATCGACTCCAGCGTCCCGGACTGCAGCGCCAGGTAGACGCCGAGCAGCCCGGCGCCGATCACGTAGGTGGTCACGTCGCCCGCCAGGCCGCAGACGAGCACGCTGGCGAACACCGCCGCGTACGCGGCCATCAGCACACCCTTGCGGCTCCAGCGGTCGGCGAGGATCCCCGAGGGCACCTCCAGCAGGGGGACGACCAGCGCGTAGACGCCGGCCATGATGCCGACGGCGGTGGCGTCGAAGCCGAGCTCGGTCATGAACAGCTTCTCGACGGGCACCCACAGCATCAGGCCACCGAGTGCCAGCGCCAGGTACAGCGGGCGCAGCCGGCGCGCCGCACGCCGGCGGGCCGCGTCGGTGTCGACCGGCCGTTCGGGTGCCGTCGAGGTGGCGGGCGCTGTCGGGGTGATGGTGCCGGTGCTCATGGTCGTCTCCGAGATCGGGTCATCGTCGAGGACCGTTCCGGCACGACCCGATCTGTTACAGCCCCGATGCGGCCTCCGTACGCTGGGACCGACGCCGACCAGCACGAAGGGTGACCGGCGATGGGCAGCGCGCGATCCGAGAGAGGGGTGGGGGCCGGTCGCCGGAGCTACGACAGCCCTGTCCGCCGGGCGCAGAGGGCGGAGACCCGCGAGCGCATCCTCGACGCCGGCAGCGCCCTCGTGCACGAGTTCAAGTCCTGGGATTGGCGACCGCTGACGTTCCGTGCCGTGGCCGAGCGGGCGGGGGTCGGCGAGCGCACGGTCTACCGCCACTTCGCGAGCGAGCAGGCGCTGCACGAGGCGGTCATGCAACGTCTGGCCCGCGAGTCGGGCGTGGACTACGAGGGGCTGACCATCGACGAGGTGTCGAGGATCGGGGCCCAGGTGTTCGCGTCGATGTCGACCTTCGCCGCGCCGTCGTGGAACGACGAGGAGGAGGGCGTCTTCCGCGCCGAGGACGAGCGGCGCAAGGCGGCCCTCGTCGCCGCCGTCGAGGCGACCGCGACGGGCTGGTCCGACGAGGAGCGCACCCGCGCCGCCGCCGCCCTGGACGTGTTGTGGACCGCGCCGTCGTACCAGCGGCTGGTGACGGGGTGGAAGTTCGACGCCGACGAGGCGGCCGACGTCATCGACTGGATGATCTCGCTCGTGGCGGAGGCCATCCGGGCCGGGCACGCGCCCGCGCCGACGCCGGGCCGAGTGCCGCCCCCCGAGAGCCCCTGACCGGGCCCGACGATCGTCGCCGTCCTCCCCTTGACGATCGGCGATATTCGCGGCACGTTACTGTCACGAAGTGGATCGGGGGGCGAGGGGGACGATGACGATCGATCTCACCGGTGGGTTCAGCGACGCGCTCGAGTACGTGTTCGCCGAGCAGCCGGACGATCCGGACCTGCGCGAGTCGGTGAACGCCTGGATCTGGGACGACGGTGTCGAGCTCGGCCTCCCGCGCATCGGGATCGAAGCCGTCGCCGACCAGTGGGACACCCACGACGTCCAGGTCAACGTGGCCTTCGCCGACGGCCGGGTGTTCAACGCGTTCGCCGCCGGCGCCGTCCACGATCCCGCCGGGGCCGACGGGAAGCCACGCGTCCTCGGCGCCGGACCGCTCTCGTTCGAGGTCGTCGAGCCGTACGGGCACCTGCGGATGCGCCTCGACGGCGAGGTGGCGGCGAGCTCCGTCGACGCCCAGCTCGGCGGTGCGTTCCCCGGGCAGGGCACCCCCGTGCCGATCGAGCTCGAGGTCGACATCCGTCCCGCGGTCCCGCCGTGGATGAACGGTGCGCTCCTCGCCGACGCCCGGCGCGTCCTCGACACGCAGGAGGAGGGCGACCTCATGGGTCACCCGTGGCGCTTCGAGCAGCTGTGCCGCGCCACGGGCCGCCTGCGGATCGGCGCCGAGACCCACGACATCGACGGCGGCGCCAACCGGGTCCGGCGGCAGAGCATCCGCCGTCTCGCCACGTTCCGCGGCCATGCCTGGCAGGCGGCGCTGTTCCCGAGCGGTCGAGGCTTCGGGTACATCGCCTACCCGCCCCGCGGCGACGGCAAGGACACGTACAACGAGGGGTACCTCTTCGACGGCGACGGAGACCTGATCCCGGCACGTGTCGTGCAGGCGCCGTGGCTCCGGACGCTGTCCCCCGAGGGCGAGGACGTCGCCTGCGTGCTCGAGACCGAGGACGGCCGCACCGAGCGCATCGGGGGCGAGACCGCGGTGTCGAGCTTCATGGTCATGCCCCCCGAGGTCGGCGGGGGCATGCAGCTGCAGCAGGCGATCGTCCGGTACACGTGGGACGGCGAGGCCGCCAACGGCATGCTCGAGCGGTCGACGCCCCCGGCGGCCATGGCGTGACCGGGCCACCGATGACGGACGTCGACGACCTGCTGGCCACCGCCCGAGAGCGGACGCGGCTCTCCGACTTCGGTGACGACTCCTTCCGTGAGGGCCTCGAGCGCCTCGTCCGGTCGCTGCGGACGGAGGCGACGCTGAACGCCGTCGGGGAGATCGTGCTACCCGAGCTGATCCTCAAGCACCTCACACAGCGCCTGCAGATCGAGGACTGGTACGCGCGCCACCCCGAGATCGACGACGAGCCGATCGTGGCTCCGCTCATCGGGCTCGGGCTGCCGCGCACAGGGTCGACCGCCCTCTCGATCCTGCTGGCCGAGGATCCCCACGCACGGTCGCTCCGGCGCTGGGAGGCCGGCGCACCGTGCCCGCCACCGTCGACCGTCGAGGGGCCCGACCCGCGCATCGCCGAGTCCGAGGCCATGCAGGAGGTGCAGGACCAGCTCTCTCCGCGACTGTCGTCGCTGGTGCCCAGCACGCCGACCGGGCCCGAGGAGTGCCAGGACCTGATGGCGCTCGACTTCAAGGCCCACTACTTCCAGGCGTTCGCCTACGTGCCGTCGTACTCCGACTGGCTCCTCGACGCCGACCTGACCTCCACGTACCGCTACGAGCGCCGGGCGCTCAAGCTCCTGCAATGGGGCGAGCCGGCCCGGCCGTGGCGGCTGAAGTGCCCGTCGCACCTGCTGTGGCTCGGCCACCTCGACGCGGTCTTCCCCGACGCCCGCTACGTGATGACCCATCGCGACCCGACCGAGGTCATGGTCTCGGTCGCCGATCTCTATGCGGAGGTCGGCCGGCAGTTCAGCGACGGCATCGACCTCGAGTACCTCGGCCGGCTCAACGTCGGGCACTGGACGGCGGGGATGGCGCGGCTGCTGCGCTTCCGGGCCGAGGTGGGGGACCACCGCTTCTACGACATCGACTTCCGGGCGATGCAGCGTGATCCGATCGCCCAGGTGCGGGGCCTCTACGGCTGGCTCGGTGAACCGGTCACCGGCGCATTCGAGCGGGGCATGCACCGCTGGTGGGAGGAGAACGGCGAGGCCCGGGAGGCGAACGTCCACCCCGACCCGTCCGAGTTCGGGCTCGACCTCGAGCAGGTGCGCGAGCTGTTCGCGGACTACTCGTCCCACATCCCGAGGTGGACCGCGGCCGCGTCGCCGCCGGATCCGCGTTGATCCCGCCGCACCGCGACGCCGTGGTCGCCCTTCGCCCCTTCGGGGCCGACCCGGGCGATCGGCGGCGCGGGAGCTACTGTGAGCGTTCGTGACGGGCGGACTCCCTCACCTCGCAGAGTGATCGATCCGGCGGGCCAGGACCAGCCGAGTGCGCACGGCCTCGCGACCCCGGTCGCGTCGGTCGTCGTGCCCGCGCACGACGAGGAGGCCGTCATCGGCCGCCTCCTCCGCGCCCTGCGCGAGGGCACCGAGCCAGGCCGCCTCGACGTGGTCGTGGCCTGCAACGGCTGCACCGACGCCACGGCCGAGGTCGCCCGCGCCGAGGGCGCACGGGTCGTCGAGGTCGACACGGCCTCGAAGATCGCCGCGCTCGACGCCGGCGACGGGGCGGCCACCGCCTTCCCCCGCGTCTACGTCGACGCCGACGTGGTGCTCACCGGGGCGACGGTCGAACGGCTGGCGGCGGCGCTGGCCGAGCCGGGTGTCCTGTGCGTGGCCCCACCGCTCGTGGCCGAGAGCGCCGGGCGGCCCTGGGCGGTCCGCAGCTTCTACGCCGTGTGGCCCGAGATCCCCTACATGCGCGACCGCCACGTCGGCTCGGGCGTGTTCGCCATGAGCGCCGAGGGCCGCAGCCGTTTCGACCGGTGGCCGGCCATCGTCAACGACGACCTGTTCGCCCGCGCGCTGTTCACCCGAACCGAACGCCGGGTGGTGGGCAGCGAGCCCTTCGTGGTGCAGGCGCCGTACTCGACCCGGGCCCTGATCAAGCGTCGCGCCCGGGTCCACGCCGGCAACATGCAGGCGGCCACCCACCCCGACCTGCGCGACCTGCCCGGCCGTCGCGAGTCGTCGGCGCCGTGGTGGCGAGCGGTGGCCGGGAACCCCCGCCTGGCGGCGGCCGCCGTCCCCTACGCGGTGATCAACGGCCTGGCCAAGGTCGACGCCAAGCGCCGGCTGCGCGGCGACGGGGGCATCGCCTGGGACCGCGACGAGACGACCCGCTCACCCACGGCGGTCCGGCCGTGACCGCCACCGCGGGCCTCGTGGGCGGCGACGAGGCGACGCCGGTCGAACGCGTGACCGTCAGCGTCGTCGTCGTGTCGTACAACGTGAAGGACTGGATCGTCCGCTGCCTGGGGTCGCTGGCCGCGGCGACGTCCCACGACCTCGACGTGATCGTCGTCGACAACGCCTCGCGTGACGGCTCGGCCGACGCGGTGGAGGCCGCCTTCCCCGAGGTCACGGTCGTGCGCAACGCCCACAACCTGGGCTTCGGGCGGGCCGTCAACCAGGGTGCGGAGCTGGCCACGGGCGACTATCTGCTGTTGCTGAACCCCGACGGCTACGTCGAGCCCGGCAGCCTCGACGCTCTGGTGGATTTCGCCCAGCGCAACCCCCGGTACGTCATCGTCGGGGGCCGCACGATCTCGCCCGAGGGCGAGCTCGACCCTCGCTCGTGTTGGGCCGCCCCCACGCTGTGGAGCCTGGCGTCGAGCGCCCTCATGCTCTCGACGCTGCGGCCGCGCTCGCCGCTGTTCGACCCCGAGGCCATGGGCGACTTCGGCCGTGACCACCCCCGCCCCGTCGACATCGTGACCGGCTGCCTGCTGCTGGTGCGGATGGCCGACTGGCGGGCGCTGGGCGGCTTCGACGAGCGGTTCTTCATGTACGGCGAGGACGCCGAGCTGTGCCTGCGAGCCGCGGCCGAGACCGGCCGGCAGTGTGCGGTCACGCCCGAGGCCACGATGGTCCATGCCGTCGGCGCGTCGTCGGCCACCCGGCCCGACAAGCACGAGATCCTGCTGGCCGGCCGCATCACGCTGGTCCGCACCCACTGGGGCCCGGTGCGGGGGCGGGCCGGCGCGGCATTGCTGGTGGCGGGCGTCGGCCTTCGAACCGCGCTCGAACGCACCGGCCTCGGCGGCCGGGTCGGCGGGCGCGACACCGACTGGGCCGAGGTGTGGCGCCGCCGGGGCCGCTGGAGCCGGGGATTCCCGCCGCGCGGCCCTGACGACGGCCCCCAGGGCCTCGACGCCTGGGAGGACCCCGACGTGGACGATGCTGGAGTGGTGGACGAGGGCGAGGTCACGGGGCGCAACGCCATCCGCCGGGGCCGCGAGCGCCAGTCGCGCCTGGTCAGGTCGCTGCTCGACCCTCGCACCTACGCGCACGCCCTCAAGCTGCTGCACTACTTCCACTACACGCACGTGGGCGAGGTCGGGAAGCTGACGCTCGGGCGCGACGTGCGCTACGCCCCCAACGTCTCGTTCTCCAACGCGGAGCGCATCACGATCGGGGACCGCACCCGGGTCGGCGCCCGCACCGCGCTGTGGGCGGGCGACCACGCCGGGGCCATCTCGATCGGGTCGGACTGCAACTTCGGCCCCAACTGCTTCGTGACCGCGTCGAACTACGGCACCGAGGCCGGCACGCCATTCCTCGACCAGGCCAAGGTCGACGCCGACATCGTGATCGGCGACGACGTGTGGTTCGGCACCGGCGTGGTGGTGCTGGCCGGCGTCACGATCGGCAGCCACTGCGTGATCGCGGCCGGCTCGGTGGTCACCCGCGACCTCCCGCCGAACTCGATCGTGGGCGGCGTGCCGGCGAAGGTCATCCGCGAGCGCTGACCGCCCGTGCCCCGGGTCGGTCAGGCCAGGGTGGCGGTCATCCCTCCGTCGATCGGGATGACGGCACCGGTGATGTAGGGAGCCCGGTCGGAGCAGAGGAACGCGGCCAGCTCGGCGACCTCTTCGGGCTGGCCGCCGCGCTTGAGTGCGGTGCCCGCCACGAGCTGGGGGAGGCGCTCGGCCGCTCCCGGGCCCCCGGACATCTCGGTCTCGATGAGGCCGGGGCAGATGGCGATGGCCCGGATGCCCTGGGTGCCGTACTCGACGGCGGCCGCCTTGGTGAAGGCGATCACGCCCGCCTTGGCCGCCGAGTACACGCTGACGGGGAACGGGGTGGCGTTGAGCCCGCCGGTCGACGACCAGTTGACGACGACGCCGCCACCGGTCGGGAGCATGGTCCGGATCCCGTGCTTGGTGCCGAGCAGGACGCTGCGCAGGTCGACGTCCATGATGTGGTCGTAGTCGTCCATGGTCACGTCGGCGAGCGGGGCGGCGGCGCCGATGCCGGCCACGTTGAGGACCGCGTCGACCCGTCCGAAGGCGTTCAGCGCGGCGGCGAACATGGCCTCGACCTGGTCTTCCTTGGAGACGTCGCCGCGGAAGGGCACGACGGGGTCGCCGAGCTCGGCGGCTGTCTCCTCCTCGCGCCCGCTGATGTCGGCGGCGAGCACCCGGGCGCCCTCGCGCACGAAGACGCGCGACGAGGCCCGTCCCATGCCCGACCCCGCGCCCGTGATGACCGCGACCTTGCCGTCCAGCTCTGCCATGCCGATCCTCCCGACGTTCCCCTGCGGCGAGGGTAGTCGATCGGCTACCCTCGCGGCTCGTGACGCCGTCTGCCGTCCTGACCGGGGGCGCGGTCGCGATCGGGAACGGGAACCGGGACCAGGAGCTGATGCGATGACGACGACGACCGACATCCACTACGACCCCTACGACCGCGCCATCGACGCAGACCCCTACCCCGTCTACCGGAGGCTGCGCGAGGAGGCGCCGCTCTACTACAACGAGCAGCACGACTTCTTCGCGGTGAGCCGGTTCGACGACGTGCAACGGGGCCTCGTCGACCGCGAGACGTTCAGCTCGGCGCGCGGCGCGGTCCTCGAGTTCATCAAGGCCGACATCGAGTTCCCGCCCGGCATCCTCATCTTCGAGGACCCGCCGCAGCACACGACCCACCGAGGGCTGCTGTCGCGGGTCTTCACCCCGAAGCGGATGAACGCCCTCGAGCCCAAGGTCCGCGAGTTCTGCGCCCGGGCGCTCGATCCGCTCGTCGGTGCGGGTCGCTTCGACTTCGTCGCCGATCTCGGCGCCCAGATGCCGATGCGCACGATCGGGATGCTGCTCGGCATCCCCGAGTCCGACCAGGAGAGGGCCCGGGACAACGCCGACGCCTCGTTGCGCACCGAGCCCGGTGGGCAGATGGACGTCGACGCCGACAACATCGGCCAGAGCGAGTTCTTCGCCGACTACGTCGACTGGCGCGTCGACCATCCGTCCGACGACCTCATGACCGACCTGCTGCAGGCCGAGTTCGAGGACGAGACGGGAACGACCCGCCGGCTCACCCGCGACGAGGTGCTCATGTACGTGAGCGTGCTCTCCAGCGCGGGGAACGAGACCACCAACCGCCTCGTCGGCTGGATGGGCAAGGTGCTGGCCGAGCACCCCGACCAGCGGCGCGAGCTGGTCGAAGACCGCTCGCTGGTGGCCAACACGATCGAGGAGCTCCTGCGCTTCGAGCCGCCGACGCCCCATGTGGCGCGGTACGTGACGCAGGACGTCGAGCTGCACGGCGAGACCGTGCCGGCCGGCAGCGCCATGCTCTGCCTCAGCGGGTCGGCGAACCGCGACGAGGACAAGTACCCCGCGGCCGACCGCTTCGACATCCACCGCCCGCCCGGCCAGCACCTCACGTTCGGCTACGGCATCCACTACTGCCTCGGCGCCGCGCTCGCCCGCCTCGAGGGTCGGGTCGCCCTCGACGAGGTGCTCACGCGCTTCCCCGAGTGGGAGGTCGACTGGGATGGCGCCCGCCGGGCCCCCACGTCGACGGTGCGGGGCTGGGAGTCGCTGCCGGTGACCACGGCCTGATCGACGACCGCCGCGGTCGCCGATGGCCGTTGTCGAGCGACGAGCCGAGCGACGAGCCGATCGGCGAGTTTCTGAAGATGCTCGGACGAGGAGGGGAAGGTCCACATGGGTGCGTCGAGATACCGGGTCGTGCAATGGGCGACCGGCAACACGGGGCAGCGGGCGTTGCGGGAGGTGATCCGGCACCCGTCGTACGACCTGGTCGGCGTGCGGGTGTACGACCAGGCCAAGGACGGGGTCGACGCGGGCGACCTGTGCGGCGAGGGCGCGACCGGCGTGCTGGCGACGACCGATCGTGACGCCGTGCTGAAGCTCGAGGCGGACTGCTGCATCTACATGCCCCGCGCCACGGGGCGCGGTCAGACCCGGGCCGGGTTGAGCGAGGACGAGCTCGTCGAGGACGTCGTGGCGCTGCTCGGATCGGGCACCAACATCGTGACCACGTGCAGCGACCTGTTCGCCGGTGGGGTGCGCCTGAGCGAGGCCAACCGCGCCCGCGTGCTCGAGGCGTGCGCGCGGGGCGGCACGTCGGTGTGGGCGAGCGGCAGCGATCCGGGGTTCATCACCGAAACCCTCCCGCTGGCCCTGCTGTCGGTGCAGCGGCGCGTCGACCTGATCGAGATCGAGGAGTTCGGCGACCTCTCCCGCCGTCCCTCGGCGCACATGGTCTTGGAGCAGATGCGCTTCGGGAAGCCGTTGGCCGACTTCGATCCCGAGCGGCGCAAGAACCACCTGTTCGGCGAGTACCAGCCGCCGTTGACCGTGCTGGCCGACATCGCCGGGTTCGAGATCGACGAGTGGACCGCCGAGGGCGGCGTCGCCGCCGCCAAGCAGGACCTGACGATCGTCGCCGGACAGATCGAGGCCGGCACCGCCGCCGCCCAGCGGATCGTCATCAACGGGCGCAGCGGCGGCGTCGATCGGGTCCGGTTCGTCCAGTACGGGTTCGTCGCCATGGACGTCGACCCCGACTGGGGCCTGCAGCCGACCGGGTGGCGGATCCGCATCCACGGGGATGCGCCGTTCGACCTGAGCATGCCGTTCCCCGTGCCGCTCGACGACCTGGCCTCGTACGTGCCCGCGTTCAACGCCAACGGGCCGGTCAACGCCATCCCCAACGTGTGCGCGGCACGGCCGGGCATCCTCACGACCGCGGACCTCTCCCACATCCTTCCCCGGGGCCCCCGCCGCCCCTCCACCGCCGAGTGACGGAGCGAGACGCCATGGCCGACACCCAGGACCCGACCGCCGATGGCGCCGCCGGCCTCGAGAACACCGGCCCGCTGACTCGCAGGGTCCTCGACTACACCGAGGCCATGCGGCGCCTGGTGCCGGACATCGCGTCCCCGGCCGACTGGGCCCCGCTGGAGCCCTTCGTCGCCGTCGACGACTTCGAGCGGGTCGGCACCTTCCTCGAGGTGCAGGACTGGCAGCAGTACACCGAGATGCTCACCGGGTGGGCGTCGGCGACGGACTCGTTCGAGACCACCGTGCGCCGGATCTCCGAGCTGGAGGGCCTCGTCTACTTCGAGATCGAGGAGCGGCACTTCCGGGGCGGCAACGCGCACGTCGTCAACTCGCTGACCGTCTTCGCGTTCGACGACGACGGCCGGATCCGCCACCTCGACGTCTACCTCCAACAGGCGCGCTGAACGGCGATAGTCGATCGGCTAGGGGAGGGCGGCCGTCGGGGTAGCCTCGGCGTGTGGATCCCGCCGAGGCAGTCGCCGTCTCCCCGGCGAGATCGCCTGCGCCGAGCGCGGCCCAGGCCCGCATCATCGCCGCCGCCCTCGACCTCTTCGCCGAGCACGGCGTCGGGGGGACGTCGCTGGGGATGATCGCCGGCGCCATCGGCGTGACGAAGGCGGCCGTCTACCACCAGTACCGGACCAAGGACGAGGTCGTCCTCGCCGTGGCCGAGGCCGAGCTCGCCCGCTTGGAGGCCGTGCTCGCCATCGCGGAGGCCGAGCCGACCCCGCAGCGGGCGCGCCAGGTCCTGGTGGCGGAGATCGTCGACCTCACCGTCGACCGCCGCCACACGGCGAGCACCATCATGAGCGACCCCGTCATCGTCCGGCTCTTCGCGGAGCACGAGGAGCTGCGGCGCGTGATGCACCGCCTGTCACGGCTCCTCAAGGCCGACGACGCCCGCACGGGGGCACGCGTCCCGACGGCCGTGCTCCTGGCCGCCATCAGCGGTGCCGTCATGCACCCGTTCGTCGCCGAGATCGACGACGAGACGCTGCGGTCCGAGCTGCTCGAGCTCGCTCGCCGCCTCTTCCTGCTCCCCGACGGCGCCTGAGGCGAGCGCCGGCCGCCGTCGGGCCCCGGCGCGGAGGCGGTCCGCCACGCTCGGCGGTCGCGAGCACACGGTCGTTCCCGCAGGTGGGCAGACGGTACCAACGGCCGGTCGGACCCGGGTCCTTCGGCCCTACGGCTCGGGGCGGCAGCTTCGTACGTTCGGCTCGGGACGGAGCGTCCGGTCCGTCCGCCGAACGGGAGGAACCACCATGGTCACCGTCACGAAGGAAGGTCCGCTCACCGTCGCCGAGGAGCCGGCGGCCGCACCGACACCCACCACCACGGGGCCGCCGACGAGCTCCACCTGCGCCGGCGCACCGTCGACAAGGTCCTGATCGCCATCGGCGCCGTTGCGGCCGTGGTGTTCGCGGCCGCCGGCGGCCTGCTGATGTGGGGATCGAACTTCGCCGAGGACTACGTCCACGACGAGCTCGCCTCGCAGAACGTCGTCTTCCCCGCCGCAGACGAGCTGCGGGAAGAGGGCCGGGACGACCTGGTCGGCTACGCCGGCGAGACCGTCACGACAGGCGACGAGGCCGAGGCCTACGCCAGCTTCATCGACGGTCACCTGCAGGGGATCGCCGACGGGCAGACGTACTCGCAGATCGACGACCGGGGCGCCGCCCAGGCCGTCACCGACGCCCGCGATGCCGGGGCGAGCCCCGAGGAGATCGCCGAGCTGCAGGCAACCGCCGACGAGCTCCGCGGGCAGCGGGACACGCTCTTCCGGGGCGAGACGCTGCGGGGCCTGCTGCTGACCAGCTTCGCCTGGGCGACCGTCGGTGAGATCGCCGGCATCGCCGCCTGGGTCGCCTTCGCCGGAGCGTTCGTCATGGCCGCCCTGGTCGTCGCCGGGCTGATGCACATGCGCCACTCGCACGCCTGACATCGCCGCCGCCCCCGGACAGCGCTCCGGGGGCGGCAGCCAGGACACACCGGTCGCCGGGTCGATCCAGGCCCGGCGACCGAGCGCGCCCGGCGACCGGCCGGCTCATCGGGTCCGGTACCGTCCGGATGATGAAGGCGTGGGTGGTCGGGACGCCCGGCCCCATGGATGACGGGCCCCTGGAGCTCGTCGACCGCCCCGTCCCCGAGCCCGGCCCGGGGGAGCTGCGCGTCCGCGTGTCGACCTGCGGGGTGTGCCGCACCGACCTGCACCTCGCCGAGGGGGACCTGCCGCCGCACCGCCCGGGGACGGTGCCGGGGCACGAGGTCGTCGGCGTCGTCGACGCCCTGGGCCCGGGCAGTGGGCGCTTCGCCCGGGGCGACCGGGTGGGCATCGCCTGGCTGCGGCACACCTGCGGCCGGTGCCGCTGGTGCCGGCGGGGCTCCGAGAACCTGTGCGTCGACCCCCGCTTCACGGGGTGGGACGCCGACGGGGGCTACGCCGAGCAGGCGGTCGTCCCCGAGGCCTACGCCTACCGGCTGCCGGACGCGTTCGACGACGAGCACGCGGCACCGCTGCTGTGCGCCGGGATCATCGGCTACCGGGCGCTGCGCCGGGCCGAGCTCCCCCCGGGGGGCCGGCTCGGCATCTACGGCTTCGGGGCCTCGGCCCACCTGGCCGCCCAGGTCGCCCTGGCGCAGGGAGCGGTCGTGCACGTGCTCACCCGGGCCGAGGCGGCTCGGCGCCAGGCCCTCGACCTCGGCGCGGCCTCGGCGGGCCCCGCCGACGCGCGGCCGCCCGAGCCGCTCGACGCCGCCATCCTGTTCGCGCCCGCCGGGGAGCTCGTCCTGCCCGCCCTCGCCGCCCTCGACCGGGGCGGGACCCTGGCCGTCGCCGGCATCCACCTGAGCGAGATCCCGGCGCTCGACTACGAGCGGCACCTCTTCCAGGAGCGCCAGCTGCGCAGCGTCACGGCCAACACCCGGGCCGACGGGGAGGAGTTCCTGGCGCTCGCCGCCCGCCTCGACCTGCGGGTGGCGACCACGCCGTACCCGCTCGACGCGGCCGACCGTGCGCTCGCGGACCTGGCCGCCGACCGGGTCGTCGGCGCGGCCGTGATCGTGGCCTGAGGTCCCGGGGTGACCGGGCGCGTGGCCGCGTCGGTGGCCGCGCGTTCCGGGACCTTCGGCCCTGCCGCGACGTCCGGTGACGGTGAAAGATGGGCGGAGGCGAGGACCAGGAGGTCGCCATGGCCGTCATCGACCCGAGGACGTGGCTCGAGCACCTGACGCCGGTGCAGTGCTGGCAGCTGGTGGCGTCGACGCTGGTCGGCCGGGTGGGCGTGCTGCACGACAGCGCGCCCGAGATCTACCCGGTGAACCACGCCGTCGACCGGGCGTCCATCGTGTTCCGCACGGACCCCGGCACCAAGCTGCACAGCCTGATCCGCAGCCCGGCCGTCTGCTTCGAGGCCGATGCCGTCGACCCGGCCACCGCCGCGGGCTGGAGCGTGCTGGTCAAGGGCACCGCGCACGAGGTGCGGGATCCCGAGGAGTGTGCTCGCCTCCGCACGCTGGACCTGCGCTACTGGGCGCTCGGCCCGAAGTCGCACTGGGTGCGCATCGTCGCCGACGAGATCACGGGCCGGCGCATCTGGGCCCCCGCCCCCGACGACCATGGAGCGTGACCGCAACGGCCTCGAGGTGCTCGATCCCGACGAGTGCGTCCGCCTCCTGCAGACACGCTCGGTGGGCCGGATCGGCATCTCGTCCCGCGCCCTCCCCACGATCCTGCCCGTCGACTACGTCGTGGCCGGCCGGCGGGTCCTCTTCCGGACCGGCACCGGCACCAAGCTCGACGCCGCCACGCGGGGCGCCGTGGTGGCGTTCGAGGTCGACGACGTCGACGAGGCCCGAGGCACGGCGTGGAGTGTCGTCGTCACCGGTGTGGCGGCGGCGTGCGGGCCGGAGGCGGCCGTGGGCGCCGACCTGACCCGGCTCCGGCGTTGGGTACCGGGCGACGACGGCCACCTGGTGGCCATCTCGCTCGACGCCGTCGCCGGCCGGCGCCTGGCCCGCCCTCCGGACCCGGCGGACGCCGCTCCTGGATTCCGACCGGTGGCCGAGGTCGACGGCGCGCACCAGCCGCGTCGCCTCCTCGACGCGGGACGCGGGACCGTCGTGCGCTGGTGCGTTCCGGACACCCGCTGACCGTGACCGCGGGACCAAGGTCCCGTCGGCGGTGGTCGCTCGCCCCTGCTCTCGCGGGGGCCGGCGGCGCACGCTGAGGTCAGGTCTCCGGAAGGACGGGAGGTTCGACGATGATCGACGAACGCACGGCGAAGGAGTTCCTCGCGCTCGGGCGCCTGGCGGTGGTGGGCGTGTCGGCCGACCCCCGGCAGTTCGGCAACGTCGTCTACAAGGCGCTGAAGGAGAACGGCCTCGACGTGGTGCCCGTCCACCCGTCAGACCTGACGGTCGCGGACGACACGGTCTTCCCCGACCTGGAGGCGGTGCCCGGCCCGGTCGACGGCGCCATCGTGATGGTCCGGGCCGACGCGGCCGCGGACGTGGTCCGGGCGTGCGCCCGCCGAGGGGTGGGGCACGTGTGGCTGTTCAAGGGCCTCGGTGGCCCGGGCGCGGTGTCCGACGAGGCGGTGGAGGAGTGCGAGCGGCACGGCATCGCGGTCGTGGCCGGCGCCTGCCCGCTGATGTTCCTCGAGCCGGTCGGCCTGGTCCACCGCATCCACCGGGCGGCCCGCCGGGCCAACCGTTCCCTCGTCCGCACCGCGGCCTGACCGATCGGGTCCTTCGGCCCTGCCCCCGGCGCCAGGCTCGGTGGCAGGATGGGGGCGTGCAGAGCACGGGACATGAGTCAGCTGGGGACGCGCCCGCCGCGACACGGGTCTTCCTGCTCGACGACCACGAGGTCGTCCGCCTCGGCGTGCGCGAGCTGCTCGAGGCCGAGGGCAACGACATCGAGGTGGTGGGGGAGGCCGGGACGGCCGAGGAGGCCGTGGCCCGCATCCCCGCGGTGCGCCCCGACGTCGCGGTGCTCGACGTGCGCCTGCCCGACGGCAACGGCGTGGAGGTGTGCCGGGAGATCCGCTCGCGCCATCCCGAGATCCAGTGCCTCATGCTCACGTCGTTCGCCGACGACGAGGCGCTGTTCGACGCCATCATGGCCGGCGCCGCGGGCTACGTCCTGAAGCAGGTGCGGGGCAACGACCTCGTCGACAGCGTGCAGCGGGTGGCCCGAGGCCAGTCGCTGCTCGACCCGTCGATGACCGCCGCTCTGCTCGAGCGGCTGCGTCGCGGCCCCGACGACGACACCGGCGGGGTCCACCTCACCGATCGCGAGCGGCAGCTCCTCGACCTGCTGGCCGAGGGCCTCACCAATCGCCAGATCGGCGAGCGCCTCTACCTCGCCGAGAAGACGGTCAAGAACTACGTGTCGAACCTGCTCATGAAGCTGGGGATGCACCGGCGCACCGAGGCGGCGGTCTACGCGGCCCGCCTGGCCGACAAGCGCGACCGCGGGCGACGCTGACAGCAGCGAGACGACAACCCCGGCCGGTCAGTCGAGCAGGCGGTTGACCGCGGGCTGGGCGCGATCGGCGACCATCTGGACGACACCGCCGGAGCGCAGGCGGGCGATGGCGTTGCCGGCGATCACGTAGGTGGGCACGGCCAGGATGAGGCCGACGATGCCGCCGAGCAGGCCCCCGAGCGCGGTGACGACGAGCACGACGAGCGGGTGGACGTCGAGGGTGCGCCCCATGACCTTGGGCTCCACGAAGTTCTCGAGCGCCAGGTTGGCGGCGAGCACGACCACGAGCATGATCGCAGCCTCGGGGAGCCCACCGTCGCCGAGGGCGACGATCACGGCCAGGCCGCCACCGAGGAAGGCGCCGATGTACGGGATGTAGCCGCCGATGAAGTTCACCACCATGATCGTGAACACGAGCGGCAGCCCGAGCACGAGTGCGGCGAGCCCGACGACCGCCGCCACGACGGCGGACATGATGCTGCGGCCCTTCCCGTAGTCGCGCAGCGTGCGGCAGGCGTCGCCGATGAAGCCGTCGACGTCGTCCCGGTACTTCGCGTCGACCTCGGCGACGAGGGAGCGGCGCAGGCGAGTGCCGTCCTTGAGCAGGTAGTACATGATGAGGGCGCCGAGGATCAGGCCACCGGCGATCGCCACGATGGCGCCGATGCCCGAGACCAGGCCGGAGAGGACCCCCGTGGTGATCATCGGGAGGGCGTCCTCGACGGCCGTCCGAGCGTCCTGGAGGGCCGCCTCGTCGATGCCGAGTGCGTCGGTCTGCTCGGCCGCCTCGGACAGCGCGGCCGTGGCCGAGTCACCGATGTCCGAACCCTGCTCGACGACGCCCCGGACGGTGGCGACCAGGACGCCGGCCATCAGGACGAGGAGTCCGAGCACGACCAGACCCGCGCCCAGGCTGGGCTTCACCCCGTGGCGGCCGAGGGTGCCGACGAGCGGCTTGAAGACCACCGCCAGGACTGCCGCGAACGTCATCGGGAGCACGATCTCGCTCACCGCGGCGAGGGCGGTGAACACGATGATCGACGCCACGACCAGGCCCACGAAGCTCCAGGCGAAGACCCCGAGCCGGGGGATGCGGGCGAGGAGCCCGGTGGCACCGTCCGGTCCGCCGTCGGGCGGGTCGCGACGTGTTCCGTCCTCGCTGCGCTCTGTGGTCTGCGACATGGAGCCCTCTCCTCCTCGGGTGATCCTGCCGTCGCGACCTGCGGGCGTCCTCATCCAGATTGCATGAAAATGCGTCGGGCGGCGGCCTGGCGCGTTCGAGGTGGCGGGCATCGACGACGCCCGAGGATCACCCGCATGGCGTGATGCGTGTGGCCGGGCGCGTCGCCAGACTCGCACCGACCGGCGAGTTCACGCACCGAAGGGCATGATCGTGACCGACACGTCGAACGCACGGATCACGGGGTACGGACGTAGATCGACGCGGCTCCGGCTGCTCGTCACCGCGGTCGCGCTGGTCGCGGTCGCGGCGGGCTGCGGCGACGACGACGACGACGCCGCAAGCGCGGAGGACCAGGTGTGCGACGCCTGGTCGGAGTTCCGCGGCGCGCTCGACGACGTGGTCGTCGACGTCCAGGACGCCAACTTCGGGGAGGCGAGCGACGACCTCTCCACGGCGGGCGATGCTCTCGACGGCCTGGTCACCGCGGTCGAGGATCTCGGACAGGAGCAGCGCGAGGCGTTGGCTCCCGAGGTCGACACCCTGGAGTCGGACGTCGCGGCGCTGCAGGACGCGCAGAACCTCGACGAGCTGAGCACCGGGGTCGAGACTGTCACGTCGCAGGCGCAGGTCGTCGTCGACGACATCACCGACACGATGAGCTGCGACTGACGCGCCGCCCACCGGAGGCCACCAGATGACGGGCACCACGCATCACAGGGCCCCGGCGTGAGCTCCCGCCCCTGGAGCGAGCTCGACCAGCGGAGCCGGCGTCGCGAGGTGGTGAGCACGTCGGTGGCGATGGCGGTCACCTGGGCGCTGCTCCTCGGGATCTACTACGTGATCCCGTTCACCGACCGCGCGAGCGGCGGGCCGCTCGTGCGGCTCGTGCTCGGCCTGGCCGCCTTCGTCGCGGTCATCCTCTGGCAGCTCCGTCGGGTCCTCGACGCGGATGTCCCCGGACTGCGCGCCGTCCGGGCGCTCGGCGCCATCATCCCGCTGTTCCTGCTGGTCTTCGCGGCCGTCTACCTGTCCCTCTCCGAGGCCTCGACGACGAACTTCAGCGAACCGCTCGACCACACGGGCGCGCTCTACCTCGTCGTCACGGTGTTCACCACCGTGGGCTTCGGTGACATCACCCCCGAGAGCGACGCCGCGCGCCTCATCCTGAGCGCCCAGATGCTCCTGGACCTCGTCGTCATCGGCGCGCTCGTCCGCCTCCTCACGACCGCAGCCAAGGCCGGCCGCGGCGACGTCGGTGCCCCCTGACCCGCGCCGCGCGCAGTCCGGGCGCTAGTCGGAGGCCCGGGGATCCACGCCGCCCGGTGTGCTCATGTACCTGGCCAGATCCTCGAGGGAGACGAGCCCGTCGCCGTCGGTGTCCATCATGGCGATGGCCTCGGCGGCGGTCTCGTCGGTGAAGGTCACCCCGATGTTGCCCATCAGCTCCTTGAACTCGGCCGCCGACACGCGACCGTCGCCGTCCTTGTCGAGCATGGCGAAGCTCGCCTCGTACCTGCTGGTGTCCACCAAGGGTGCTCCGTTTCCGGCCGACGCTGACCCGACCACCCGGAACCCGTACCCGTCGGCGCCCGCTCGAATCCCCACGGGACGCGAGGGACCACCGGAGGGCTCGTCCGGCGTCAGCGCCGGCGGTCCAGCAGCTCGTCGGTGAGGCCGGTCAGCTCCAGCACCCGGAGGACGGGCACCGAGCTCGCGGTCAGGCGGAGCGATCCGCCGGCGGCCGTGGCCTTCCGCCGGGCCTTCAGCAGCGCCATCAACCCGCTCGAGTCGATGAACGACACGCCCGAGGCGTCGATCGCGACGTGCCGCCGGCCGCGGCGCAGCGCGTCGTCGACGGCCTCGCGCAGCAGCGGGCCAGAGGCCAGGTCCAGCTCGCCGGTCAGCGTGAGCACGCACCACCAGTCACCGGAGTCGACGCTGCGGAGGTGGAAGGGTTCGGGCTCGCTGGGAGGATCGCCTGTCGAGGTCATTCGCTCGTCACCTCCGCGTCGCTGCTGTCATCGCCGCGGTTCTCGCCGGGGGTACGACGACGCGGCCCCACGTCTGCCGAGGCCCTGACCTGCTCCGGCGCGGGCCCGTGGCCCGACGGTCCGGCGAACGTGGGCTGACGGGACGAGACCTCGACGGACGGCCCGGCCGTAGAGTGACCGGGTGGAACGGGCCTCCGGCGCCGGTGGCGGTCGACGGCCCGGCGCCGTGGTCGTCGGCGGCGCGAACGTCGACATCAAGGCGGTCAGCGCTCGCCCGCTGGTGCGGGCCACCAGCAACCCCGGCAGCACGGTCGTGGCCCCGGGCGGAGTGGGCCGCAACGTGGCCGAGAACCTGGCGCGGCTGGGCACGCCGGTGCACCTCGTCGCGGCCGTCGGGGCCGACGCGCTCGGCGACCAGCTCCTGGCGGCGACCGAGGCCGCGGGCGTGCGCGTGGATCGGGTGCGCCGCGACGCGCGCTGCACCGGCACCTACACGGCGGTCCTCGACCCGGGCGGCGACCTGGTCGTCGCGGTCGCCGACATGGCGGCGACCGACGCGCTGGCACCCGCCGACGTGGACGCGGCCCGGGACCTGATCGCGGCGGCCGCGCTGGTCGTGCTCGACGGCAACCTCGCTCCCGACACGGTCGGCCGGGCGCTCGACCTGGCGGCGGGCGAGCGGGTCCCGGTCGTCCTGGACCCCGTCAGCGTGCCCAAGGCCGATCGACTGGGCGGTCGGCTCCGGCCCGGGCGTCCGATCTCCCTCCTCACCCCCAACGCGGACGAGCTCGCGGCGCTGACGGGCCGGCCCACCGAGACCCACGACCAGCGCGTCGACGCGGCGCGGGCGCTGCGCGCCCGCGGGGTCGAGCGGGTGTGGGTCCGGCTCGGTGCCCGCGGATCGGTGCTGTGCGGAGCCGACGGGGTGGAGGAGTTCCCCGCGACGGCCACCGACGTGCGCGACGTGACGGGGGCGGGCGACGCGATGCTGGCGGCGTACTGCCACGCGGTGCTCGGTGGGGCGGCGCCGGCAGCCGCGGCGTCCTACGGGCACGCGGCGGCGGCGCTCACCGTCGCCAGCCCCCACACCGTCCGGCCCGATCTCACCCACCGACTCGTGGAGAGCCTCCTGGCATGATCCCTCACCCGATGCTGCGGCTGACCGACGAGGTCGCCACGGCGCTGCGCGACGGCACCCCGGTGGTCGCGCTGGAGAGCACCATCATCAGCCACGGCATGCCCTATCCCGACAACGTCGCCATGGCGGTCGAGGTCGAGGGGATCATCCGGGCGGGCGGTGCGGTCCCGGCCACGATCGCGGTGCTCGGCGGGCGGCCCACGGTCGGGCTCGGGGGCGACGACCTCGAGCTCCTCGCCAGCCACGCGGACGTGACCAAGGTCAGCGTGCGCGACCTGCCCGACGTCGTCGCCCGCGGCGCCCACGGCGCGACCACCGTCGCGGCCACCATGCGGCTGGCGGCGCTCGCCGGCATCCGGGTGTTCGTCACGGGCGGCATCGGCGGCGTCCATCGCGGCGCACCGCAGTCCTTCGACATCTCCGCCGACCTGACCGAGCTGGGCCGGACCGACGTCGCCGTGGTCAGCGCGGGCGTGAAGTCGATCCTCGACATCGGGCTGACCCTCGAGGCGCTCGAGACGCTCGGGGTGCCCGTCGTGGTGTACGGGAGCGACGAGTTCCCGTCGTTCTACTCCCGCAGCAGCGGGCACCCTGCGCCGATGCGGGCCGACTCGGCGGCCGAGGTGGCTGCGGTGATGGCGGCGAAGTGGTCGCTCGGCCTGCCGGGCGGGCTGATCGTCGCGCACCCCATCCCCGAGAGCGACGAGATCCCGGCCGAGCAGATCGCAGGGATCATCGACCAGGCGCTCGCCGACATGGAACGCCCGCGGGATCCGGGGCAAGGACACCACGCCGTACCTGCTCGGACGGATCGTCGAGATCACAGGAGGCGCCAGCCTGGCGGCCAACATCGCCCTCGTGCGGGCGAACGCCCGGCTGGGCGCGACGATCGCGACGGAGTACACACAGGCGCCCGCCTAGCCACTTGCGCCGAAGTCGTGCGGTTCCTCGCGCGTACCGCGCACCCTCACGGCGGGTGGCTGGACGAACTGCTACGGTCCCGCGTCGCGCCGAGGGGTGGACCAACGGGATGGCGCAACGACACGGGGGTATGGGATGTCCAAGCTCGTACGAGCCGGAGTGGCCGCACTCATGTTGGCCCTGGTGGTGCCGCTGTACGCCGGCACCGCCGAGGCCGGGCCGGCGGCCTGTGGGAGCCGCAACCAACAACACGGCCGCCAAGCTCCTCGAATGCGTCACGCTCGCCGGGGTGCGCGAGCACCAGGCCGAGTTCCAGGCGATCGCCGACGCCAACGGCGGGAACCGGTTCTCGGGGCCTGCCCGGCTACGACGCCTCGGTCGACTACGTGGTCGACCGGCTCGAGGACGCCGGGCTACGACCCGGTCGTCCAGCCGTTCGACTACATGGCCTTCACGACCCTCGGTGCCATCTGCGCTGCAGCAGACGGCGCCGCGGCCGGTCACCTACGTCGAGGACGTCGACTTCAGGGTGATCGAGCAGTCCGACCCCGGTGACGTGACCGCCGCGGTCACCCCCGTCGACCTGCAGCTCGGCCTCGGCAACACCACGACCAGCGGCTGCGAGGCCGGGGACTTCACCGGCTTCCCCGCCGGGAACATCGCCCTGCTCCAGCGGGGCGGCTGCACGTTCGAGATCAAGGCCGAGAACGCCGCCGCCGCCGGTGCCGTCGGCATCGTGATCTTCAACCAGGGCGAGACCGCCGATGCGGCCCGCCAGGGCATCCCGGCGGTCACGCTCACCGCCAACAACACGAGCGGCATCCCCGTGCTCGGCACCACCTACGCACTCGGCGAGACGCTGGCGAGCACGTCCGGACCTGCGGATGCGGGTGTTCGCCAACACGCCTGCGCGAGATCAAGCCGACGTACAACGTTCTGGCCGAGACCCGCTCAGGGCGACGACAGCAACGTCGTGATGGTGGGCGCTCACCTCGACTCGGTCGTTCGACGGTCCGGGCATCAACGACAACGGCTCGGGCAGCGCGGCCATCCTCGAGGTGGCCGAGCAGATGCAGCAAGGTGCGGCCGACCAACACCGTGCGCTTCGCCTGGTGGGGCGCCGAGGAGTCGGGGACCTGGTCGGCTCGGACTTCTACGTCAACGGCCTGACCGACGCGGAGCGGGCCGAACATCGCCCTGTACCTCAACTTCGACATGATCGGCTCGCCCAACTACGTGCGGTTCGTCTACGACGGCGACGGCTCGGCCTTCGACGCTCGCCGGGCCCGACGGGTCGGCGTGCGATCGAGGCGCTGTTCGAGCGACTTCTACGCCGATCGGGGCCTGGCGTTCGAGCCCACCCAGATCGACTTCCGGTCCGACTACTCCGCCTTCTTCGAGTACGACATCCCGTTCGGTGGGGTGTTCACCGGCGCCGAGGGCATCAAGACCGCCGAGCAGGTCGCGGTCTACGGCGGCACCGCGGGTCAGCAGTACGACCCCTGCTACCACGCCGCCTGCGACACCTTCGCCAACAACAGCGACGCCGTGCTCGACCTCAACAGCGATGCCGATCGCCCTCGCGACGCTGACGTACGCGATGAGCACCGGGACGGTGACGCCCGCAGCCACGCCGCCGCCCTGGCGCTGTCGGCTCGGGCGAGCGGGGCCTCGCGGGGCCACCAGCTCGTCGCCGACTGAGCGACACATCCTCCGGCTCGGCCGGCGGGTCTCCGACTCGCCGGCCGAGCCGCAGCTCTCCCGATGCCGGGGTCAGTCCCGGCGGTCGTCGCGGCGGTCCTTGCGCCGGCGGTGGCGGCGCACCACGCCGACGCCGAACCACACGAGGGCCCCGATGAGCGCGGAGAGGAGGACGAGCAGCCACACCGGCCACGTGAACTTCCACCCCAGGAACTGGACGGTCACGTCGTCGGTGTTCTGGGCCATGAACACGCCCAGCGCCCCCAGGCCGGCGATGGAGGCGATGGCACCTCCGCCGAGCGCGGCTCCCTGCTGATGTCGCTCCTCCTCGGGGATGGTGCTGTCGTCTCCGGTCGGATGGACCATTGGTCCCCTCCTCGTGTCGTGCCTCGGAGCCCCGTCGGACCCCGAGGGGCTGCTGCTGTTGTCATCCGTCGGGGGGTGAGTCGCCGCCCTCGGCCGGGTGCTCCGCCACGAGCCGGACGTCGAGCAGCTCGAGACCGAACTCCTCGATGCGCTCGATCACGGCGCCGAGCGCGTCGTGTGGGCAGCGCACGATCGTGCGGCCGCTGCCGGTGCTCAGCGCGTGGTCGGCGAAGGCGGCACGCAGCGTGGGGCTGGCCACGCCCTCGAACGACACCTCGTACGTGAGTTCTGCCATCAGCTTCGCCCCTGACGCTGGCCGTGCCCATGATGGGCGGGCGACCCGCCGGCGTCGTCACCCCACGCCGGGTGATCGTCGGCGTCGAACGGTGGCGATCACCCGTCCGAGGGTGATGCGCGGCGTGCGGCCGTCCGACACGCTCGGGGCGTGATCGATGTGGGGTCGGCGTGAGCCGGCGGGTCTACGAGATCTCGGTGACCGGCGAGATGGACACCTCGCTCCGCGACGCGTTCGAAGACGTCGAGATCACGGTCGGCCACGGCGTGACCCGCATGCGCGTCGTGAGCGCCGACTCGTCGGTCGTGCACGGCGTTCTCCGTCGCATCGACGTGTTGGGCCTGGAGCTGCTCGACGTCCGTCCGGTCGACGAGACGCCACCCACGGAGCCGGAGCCGAGCACCACCGCTCCGATCGCCACGGACAGGATCACCCCCTCGGTGGTGAGGCCGGCTCACCTCGAGCGTGCGTACCGTCGCCGCGAGGCGGGCCCGTCACCCGGGCCGGCGACACCGGAGAGTGGAGGCAACGGCATGGCCATCGGCCCGGTCGAATACATCATCGTCGGGTTCCCCGGCAACCAGTTCACGGGCGACATCGCCCCGGAGCTGGGCAAGCTCGTCGAGAGTGGGACGATCCGGATCCTCGACCTCGTGTTCATCAGCAAGGACGCGGACGACGTCGTCACCGCGGTGGAGTTCGAGGACCACGACGATGTCGCCCTGTTCAGCGCCCTCGACGGCGACGTCGGGGGGTTCATCAGCGACGAGGACATCGAGTACGCCGCGGCCGAGCTCGAACCGAACTCGTCGGCCGCGCTCCTGATCTGGGAGGACGTCTGGGCGACCCCGTTCGTGGAGGCCATGCGCAACGCCGGCGGCGTGCTGATCGAGGGCTCCCGCATCCCCCACGACCTGATCGAAGCCGCCGAGGCCGAGCTCGCCGCGGCCAGCTGACCTCATCGGACATCACCCCCAAGGGAGAAACGACATGTTGAGACGTCGCCCCGTGGTGCGAGCAGCCGTCACGACCTCGGTCGTCGTCGGCACCGCCACCCGGACAAGGAACCGCGTCGAGCGCCGCCAGGCGCGACGCGGCCGATGAGAGGAGAAATGATGTTCGCGTACGACTACCCGATACTCGGCGTGTTCTGGTCGATGGTGTGGCTGTTCCTGTGGATCGCCTGGATCTTCCTGCTGTTCCGCGTGATCGCCGACCTCTTCCGCAGCCACGACATGAGCGGCTGGGCCAAGGCCCTGTGGGCCATCTTCGTGGTGCTGGCACCGTTCCTCGGGGTCTTCATCTACCTCATCGTGCGCGGCCACTCGATGGCCGAGCGGGACGTCCAGCAGGCACAACACCAGGATGCGGCGTTCCGGACCTACGTCCAGGATGCGGCCGGATCCGGCGGCGGGACGGCCGACCAGCTGGCCAAGCTGGCGGACCTGAGGACACAGGGCGTGATCACCGACGCCGAGTTCGAGGCCCAGAAGGCGAAACTGCTGGCCTGACCGACAGGCCCGACCGCCCGGCTCGAGGGCGGACCCCGGTCAGATCACACCCGCCCGCCGGCCCACCGTGACGGCGTCCTCCCGTGTGGCGACGCCGAGCTTTCGGTAGACGTTCTTCACATGGGTCTTCAGGGTGTTGAGTGACACGTACAGGGCGGCCGCGATCTCCCGGTAGGTGAGCCTGCTGCACAGGTAGCGCAGCACGGTCACCTCCCGGGAGCTGAGCGGCTCCACCAGCGGCGCGCCCGTCTCCGATGAGGCCGGGGCCACGATCAGGGTGGTCGCGGTCAGCAGGTCGTCGACGTAGGGGGCCTGCGCGCCGTCGGGCGCGAACGACAGGAGCAGCTTGTGGACTCCCGGACCCTGCTCGACGATCGTCCGGACCAGGTGCTCGGGCCGACCGGCCGTCAGGGCGTCGTGCACGTGGCGGTTGGCCGCCTCGACGTCGCGGTCGAGCTCGCCGAGGGCGGAGAGCACGCTGCGCTCGACGCGGGCCCGCCGGGTGGTCGGCGGCGGGAGGTCGGCCAGGAGCTCCCGCGCCGCGCGATCGTCGTGGTCGAGGAGGGCGAGGCGGATGCGCAGCACCTTCGTGTCGACGGCGGTCTGGTCGAGCTCGGCCAGCCGGGCCTCGGCCGCGGACGGATCGAACCGGAGGGCCTGCTCGACGGCCTCGCGTCCCAGAGCCCGCCGGACGGCGCGGTCGGGTGAGACGTGGACGAGCGCCGCCTCGGCCAGCCGCGCCTCGGCGCCGCCGGCGTCGCCGGTGTCACGGGCGAGCCTCGCGTTCTGCAACGCGACGAGCCCGCAGAGCGGCGCCTGCCGGCTCGCCTCGCTCGCCCGGGTCACCTCGTCGAGGATCCGCGCTGCGGCCTCGTGGTCGTGCCGCTCGAGGTGGACCTCCACGAGGGCCATGCCCGCGAAGATCCGACCGGGCTCGTGATCGCCGAGACCCAGCTGGTCCGCCGCCCGTTCGGCCTGCGCCGCCAGCTGGGCGGCATCGGCGAGCTCGCCGGTGGCGGCGGCGACGAACGCCGCGATCCCGGGGACGCGCACGTCGTCGGCCACCCGGCCGCCGGCCGGGTGGGCCCGGGCTGCGGCGAGCACCGAGCCGGCGCCGTCCAGATCGCCCGCCTGGATGTGGGCCGCCGCCGTCGTCGCGGCGACGAGGGTCAACAGGCTGGGGCTCGGCGAGCCGGCTCCGGCACCGGCGGCGTCGGTCACCAGCCGCAGGCGGCGGATGGCCTCTCGGGGTTGGCCCCGCTGGTGGTGGTGCTCGCTCCACGCAGCCTCCACGAGCGCGGCCAGCTCACCCTCGGGCTCCGGATGCGCCCGGGCGACCCGGTCGAGCCAGGAGGGCGCGTCGTCCGCTCCGGTCAGGGTGACGAGCCCGATCAGGAGCTCGACGACCGACGAGGGGTCGGTCTCGACGAACGAGGCCCCGAACTCGTCCAGCCACAGGCGTGCCGCCCTGATCGCGACCTCTGCCCCCTCGGCCATGCTCATCGAGCGGCCGAGGGCGCAACGGAGGATCCGGCCGGCCCGTTCGACGTCCCCGATCGCCATGGCGTGCGTCAGCGCCCCCTCGACGTCCCGCCGGTCCTCGAGCGCACCGCAGGCCCGCTCGTGCGCCGACCGCAGCCGCGCGCTCCCCAGCGAGGCCAGCCTGGCCCGCAGGAAGGCGCCGAACAGGTGGTGGTAGCGGTACCACCGGGCCTGATCGTCCAGGGGCACCACGAACAGGTTGGCCGTGAGCAGGCGATCGAGCAGGGCGGGTGCCTCGTCGATGCCCGTCACGTCCACGCACAGGCCGGCGTCGAAGGCGTCGAGCACCGATGTCTGCACCAGGAAGTCGACGAGCTCCGGCGGCAGGCTGGCCAGCACCTCGCTCAGCAGGAAGTCGCCGACGGCGCGATCGGTGGTGGTGAAGGCGTCGAGGAAGTCGTCGCGTGCGACCCCCCGTTGCAGGGCGATCGCCGCCATCTGCGCACCGGCGGGCCATCCCTCGGTGAGCTCGTGGAGGCGGTGCAGCTCCTCGACCGCCAGAGGCAGGTCTCGCAGATGGAAGAAGGCGGACAGCTCGGGCTCGGAGAAGCGGAGGTCGTCGCCGCGCAGCTCGACGAGCTCCCCGCGCAGGCGCAGCTTGGCCAGCGACAACGGCGGGTCCGACCGGGTGCCCACCACGAGGCGGAACGAGTCGGGCAGGGCGTCGAGGAACGCGGCCAGCAAGGACGGCGTGGGCGCCGCCAGGTGGAGGTCGTCCACGACGATCACCCCTGGCGCGCCCAGCGTGGCGAGTCCGTTCGCCAGGGCGACCGCCGCGTCGTGGGTGTCAGCGGCGTCCCGTTCCAGCCGCGCGAACGCATCGGTCGCGACGCCGGGCCACCGCGCCGAGACCGCCGACAGCAGGCCGCAGGTGAAGCGCATCGGGTCGGCGTCCGACGGATCGCACGACAACCACGCCACCCTGTCGTGGTGCTCGGCCGCCCACGCCGCCAGCACCGCGGTCTTCCCGTAGCCCGCGGGCGCCGACACGAGGGCCAGGCGGCGGTCGGCGTCGAGGCGGGCCGTCAGCTCGGGTCGCGGCACGAGCGGACGGCGCGACCGGGGGATCGTCAGCTTGGTGGCGGCGACCACGGTGCGGGTCGTGACGTCGGCATCGGCCTGGTCACCACGCAGCGTCAACACCGGCGGCCACCGTGGGTCCGCGGTCCCGTGCGCCCGCGCCACCCCGTCCCGGACGGCGCGCCGAAGGGCTGGTCAGCCCGGTCCGATCTCGCAGGAACGCTGCGAGGTGCGTCATCCGCCTCGCTCACAGCGTTGGACGATGTCATCGGGCAGGGCGGGAGTCGTCACCCATTCCGGATGATCGTGCGGGCACGTCGCCGCCGATATCAGGCACTGCGGGGCGGCCTTTGCGAGTCGCCACCAGCCGAAATCACCCGATCTGGCTGAGGACACGAGCGCCGGCCGCCCGTACCTTCACATCAATCCTTACCCCGTGACCCCGGCACCCGCCGGGCCACGGGGCACGACTGAGAGGACTGACACATGGCATCGACGTCATACGAGGAAGCGCCCTACGAGGGCCGGACCGGCTGGACGGGATGGATCACGTTCGCCGGCGTGATCATGATCATCGCTGGGTTCCTCAACCTGTTCTACGGCATCATCGCCGCCATCAACGACGAATGGGTGGTCTGGACCAACCGGGGCGACCTCTACCTCGACATCTCGGAATGGGGGTGGGTCCACATCATCCTGGGCGCCGTCGTGCTGATCAGCGGCATCGGCGTGTTCAGCGGCAACATCCTCGCCCGCACGGTGGGCGTCATCCTCGCCGGCCTCAGCCTGATCGCGAACTTCTTCTTCCTTCCCGCCTACCCGCTCTGGGCGATCACGGTGATCGTTCTCGACGTGCTCGTGATCTGGGCTCTCACCGCCCACGGGAGCGAGATGCGCGAGGCCTGAGCCCGCGGCATCGCCGCGGACCACCGACCACACGGGCCCGGAGCGAGTCGAGCTCGGTGCCCGCTGACCCGGACCGCCTCATCCCACGTGGATGAGGCGGTCTGCTCTCTGCTGCTCTTCTTGGCGACCACGACGCGGTCGACCCGCAAGCGTGTCCGCATGCCTAGTATCGGCGCCGTGACGGAGGACGTGGCCGGGCGGTCTCCGACGGTCATCGAGGTCGACGACCTGCTGCTGGACGCCAAGCTGGTGCCTCCGCAGCCGCGGCCGGGTGCGGTCAGTCGGGAGGAGCTCATCCAGTCCGCTCGTACGAGCGACCGGCGCGTGGTCGGCGTGACCGCCCCCGCCGGCTACGGCAAGTCGACCCTGCTGCTCCAGTGGGCGCAGCTCGAGGACCGTCGGGTGGCCTGGGTGTCGCTCGACCGCTTCGACGACGACCCCGCGGTGCTGCTCACCTTGCTGGCGTCCGCCTATGCCCGCATCTCGCCCGGCGATGCCGGCCTCGTGGCCGACATGGGCGGTCACGGCGTGTCGGTGCTCGGGCGCGCGGCGCCTCGCCTCGCGTCGGTCCTCAGGACGAGCCAGACCCCGTTCGTGATGCTGCTCGACGACCTGCACGAGCTCCGCTCGCCTGCCTGCCACGACGCGCTGAGCGTCGTCATCTCGGGCGTGCCCCCAGGATCACAACTGGTCGCGGCCAGCCGCTCCGAGCAGCCCCACCTCCCGCGGCTGCGGGCCTCGGGCGACGCGCTGGAGTACGTCGCGAGCGACCTGGCCCTCGACGCGTCCGACGCCGAGCAGATCTTCACGGGGGCCCGCGTCCCCATGGCCCCGGGGACGGCCGCGACCGTGGCCGAGCGGACCGAGGGCTGGCCCGCGGGCATCTACCTCGCGTCCGTCATCGCCAGCGAGGGGCACGGCGAGGCGCTGGCGATCTCGGGCGACGACCGCTACGTGGCCGACTACCTGTACCGCGAGTCCTTGGCGCACCTCCCCGAGTCGAGCCGGAGGTTCCTGCGGCGCACGGCGGTGCTCGACCAGCTGTGCGCCCCCCTGTGCGAGGCCGTGCTCGGGAAGGCCGGGGCCCAGGATCAGCTCCGCACCCTCGAGGCCGCGAGCATGTTCCTGATCCCTCTGGACCGGCGACGCGAGTGGTACCGGTACCACGCGCTGTTCCGCGAGTTCCTCCTGGGTGAGCAGCGACGTGTCGAGCCCGACCTCCTGCCGAAGCTGCACCTGCGGGCCGCGGACTGGTACGAGGCCAACGGATCCCCGGCGCTCGCGCTGGAGCACCTGCTCAACACGAGCCTGCGGGACCGGTGCATCCAACTCGTCACCGCGCTGGCCCTGCCGACGTACCAGTCCGGCCAGCTGTCGACCCTGCAGCGGTGGCTCACCGCGCTGGGCGACGCCGCCATCGAGGAGTACCCCCCGCTGGCGGTGCTGGCGGGTTGGGTCGCGGCGCTCGCGGGCCACACCGCCGAGGCGGAGCGCTGGATGGCGATCCTGGACGCCGCGTCGTTCGATCTGGTGCCCCTCGACGGCTCCGCCTCGTTCGAGTCGGCCCGCGCCATGTTGCGGGTGATCATGTGCGCCTCGGGGCCCGAGCAGGCGAGGGCCGACGCCGACGTCGCCCTCGCCGAAGAGCCCGCGTGGAGCGTGTGGCGCGATCAGGCGCTCGCCCTCGCAGGCGAGGCGCACCTGCTGGCCGGGGAGGTCGATCGGGCCGAGTCCCTGTTGGCGGAGTCGGTCGCCGTGGCCGACAGCCATGCCAACACCGAGGTGGTCGTCATCAGCCTGTCCGAGCTGGCCGTGCTGGCGATGGACGACGGGCGGTGGACGGAGGCGCAGGAGCACGTCGAGCGGGCGCTGTCGGCCATCGAATCCCGCCGGATGTACGACTACGCCACCTGCGTGCTCGCCTTCGCGTGCGCGGCCCGGCTCGCGGTGCACGAGGGTGACCTCGAGGCGGCGAGGCGTCAGCTCACCCGGGCGATGCGAGCCCGCCCGTCGTGCACGGCCGCCGTTCCGTTCATCGCGGTGCGGGTCCGCCTCCAGCTGGCCAGGGTGCACTGGGCCATCGGCGACCACGCGACGGCGCGGCACCTGCTCCGCGAGATCGACGACGTCCTGCTCCACCGACCGGCGCTCGGGACGTTGGTCGACGACGTCGCCGCGTTCCGGGAGACGGTCACGTCCGGCCCGCCGACCGGTGCCACCGGCGGGTCGCCGCTCACGCCGGCCGAGCTGCGGCTGCTGCCGTACCTGCAGACGCACCTCACGATCGGCGAGGTCGCGGAGCGGCTGTTCGTGTCCCGCAACACCGTGAGCACGCAGGTCGGCTCGATCTACCGGAAGCTCGGCGTCTCGTCGCGCAACGACGCCGTGCAGCGGGCGACGGCGATCGGGCTCCTCGGGGGGTAGGCGACCTCAGCCGGCGGGGGGCGGCTCCAGGGCCTGGTCGGTGTCGTAGCCGAGCGCCATCGCCAGGTTCGGCGCGGCGGCGACGACGCAGGGCAGCCCGACGACCGGGACGATGCCGACCAGGACGTCGACGATCTCGGCCGCCGTGGCCCCCGCGCTCACGGCGGCGTCGGCCTGCGCACCATACGAGGGAACCGCGCCACCCACCGCCACGAGCGCGGCGATGCGGACCAGCGCCAGCGTCTTCGGATCGAGCTCGGAGGGCTCGGCGTCGCTGCCGCCGACGCCACCGGCGGCGACGGACTGGTCGTTGAGGGCCAAGCGCCGGAGCTGCTCCGTGTAGTCCAAGGCTGACGCACCCTCCTGCGCCGGGCGCGGGATCGCGGTCTTGACGTCACGATGGACGACGAGCCGACCGCCCGCATCACGCACATCAGGTGAATCGTCCGAGGTCGTCCGGCGTCACCCGCCGGTGCCCGCGATCGCCCAGGCCGCGGGGCGCTTCCGGGTGGGCCACCCCGGCGCGGTAGGGTTGCGACACACCGCGCAAGGCGCCCCCACGCACGCCCATCCGGGTGCGTCGTCGGCGCGGCTGGGGTACGAAGCGATGGACGAGACAAGCGTCAACTGGTGGATGGATGACACCAGCCGCTGGCACCGGGGCGTGCCCCCAGCCGGCTGGCGGCAGGCCGACGACGGTCGCTGGCACCCGCCGGGTGACAACGAGCCCACGGTCGAGATGTCGCCGGTCCTCCCCGGCGGTGCCGCCCACCTCGGCCGCGGCTCGGCCGACGGCGCCGGTGGCTGGGGGTGGCCACGCTGGGCCCGCATCGGGGTGCTGGCCTCGGTCGTGCTCGCCGCGGTCGTGGTGATCGCAGGCGCGGCGATGACCGACGGCGGGGGAGAGGACGACGGAGCGGTCGTGATCGGGAGGAGCACGACGACCTCGACCGTGGCCGGCGCGCCGTCGGCGACGACCGGCCAGCAGGCTCCCGACACCCGGGCGCCCGCTGCGAGCACCGCCGGCCCGACCACCACCGAGGGATCCGACGCACCGGCGCCCGACACGACCGAGCCCGTCCCCCCGACGACGACCGTGGCCCCCGAGGTGCCCCCCACGCCCGCGCCGACGGCCCCTGCTCCGTCGGGCACCGGCGCTCGCCCGGGGTCGCCCTGCTCGCCCGAGGGTGCGACCGCGATCACCCAGGACGGCGTGCCGATGACGTGCACTGCGCAGAAGTGTCACGGGGCCCCGTTCGACAGCCCCCGGTGGCGGCGTACGGCCTGTTGACCCCGGTGCGCGTCAGCGCACGGGTGCTCGGCGGTGGGCGACGCCGGCCGGCGCGCCGGCGATGCCGAGGCGGCGAAGCTTCTGCCACCGCAGCCGCGTGCCGGCCAGTGCGGTGGCGACCGACTGGATGACGACCAGGTACATCAGCTGGCGGTAGGCGATCTGCTGCAGCGGGACCGCCCACAGCGGGCGCAGCGACTCGTGGTCGAGGCGGAACGCGAACGCGGCGAGGGCGACCTGGATGGAGGTGAACGTCAGCCACGCACCGACGACGGCCTCGGCCTGCGACGTGAGCAGGCCGTACAGGGCGGCCACGTCGACGACCGGGCCGAGCAGGGCCACGATCACCTGGAACACGAGTGCGTACGGCAGCCCGATGAGTCCGACGCTGCGGCCCTCGAACACCGCCCGCCGGTGCTTCCACACCGCCTGCATCGTGCCGTAGGACCAGCGGTAGCGCTGCCGCCACAGATCGCCGACCGACGACGGGGCCTCGGTCCAGGCGACGGCCCGCTCCTGGTACGCCACCCGCCAACCGGCCCGCTGGATGGCGATCGTCAGGTCGGTGTCCTCGGCGATGGTCTCGTCGCTGACCCCGCGCACGTCGCGCAGGGCCGACGCCCGGAAGGCGCCCACCGCGCCGGGGATGGTGACGATGGCGCCGACGCTGGCGAGCAGGCGGCGGTCGAGGTTGAAGCCCATCACGTACTCGATGTGCTGCCAGCGCCCGAGGAGGGACCGGCGGTTGGCGACCTTGGCGTTGCCGCTCGTCGCCCCGACCCGCGGGTCGGAGAACGGCGCCACCAGCTCGGCGATCGTGCCTGGCTCGAAGACCGTGTCGCCGTCGACCATGACGACGACCTCGGTCCCGGCGACGGCGAGGCCGGCGTTGAGAGCCGCCGGCTTCCCCTGGTTGATCTGGCGGACGAGGTAGGTGCGCCGCAGGCCGAGGCGGGCGACGATCTCGGGGGTCGCATCGGTCGAGCCGTCGTCGACCACGACGACGGACAGGCTGTGGGGCCAGTCGGAGGCCACGAGGGACCGCAACGACGCCGCGATCCCGGCCGCCTCGTTGTAGGCCGGGACGATCACCGTCACCGGGCCGGTCCACGGGACGACGGAACCCTGACGGCGGCGGGCGCGGCGGGCGTGGTGGGTGGCCAGCGCCACGGCGATGACCGCTCGCACCCCCATGAGCACGGCCAACGGCAGGAACAGCACGGCGATCCCCGCGGTCACGAGGTCGGCAGAGCGCAGGGCACCCGTCACCGCCATGCTGTTGAGCCGGGTCAGCGACCCGACGGTGGGGTTGACCGTCGTCGGGTCGATCCCCGCCACCTCGGACACCGGGACCGCCCGGATCCCGTCGGTGCCCAGGCGCACGAGGAGCGCGTCGAGACGGGCGGGCGCGCCGCGGTCGAGCGGGATCACCGCGACCTCCCCGCCCCGGGCGGCCTCGGGCTCGGCCCCGACCACCAGCGAGTAGCCCTGGTGAGCGGCGGTGCGGGCCGTGGCGATCGCCCGCTCGTCGACCGAGGCCCGGGTGGCGCTCGACGGCATCAGGAGCAACGGCGTCGTGACCCCTTCGCGGGCGGCGAGGACCGCCTGCGTGCTCGACAGCTCGACGCGGACCCGCCATGCCGGGAGCGCGGCCAGGTCGGTGCCCGAGAACCCGGTGACGCCGATCTCACCTCCCCCCGCTCGGACGTCGGACGCCGCACCGGGCTGGTCGAGCAGCGTGCGCCCGGTGACGAACCAGGTGGCCGTCGCGCCGTGCCGGGTGAGCACGGCCGCGACATCGGGCCACACGTCGCCCGTGCCGCGGCTGGTGCCGACGAGCGCGAGCCCGACCGTCCCGGGTGCCCCCGGCGCCGAGCGCACGGACGTGTCACCGACATCGAGGAGGGGTCCGAGCCCGTCGGGGTCCTCGAGGACCGGGGGACCGATCTGCCGGCCCGCGGCGGCCGAACCGAGCAGCCCGTGGAGCGCCAACGAGGCCAGGATCCCTGCGAGCAGGGCCGCCAGGAGCAGCCACCGGGTGACGGGGCGCGCCTGTACGGTCCGGCGCGCCACCCGGGAGGTCACGGCTTGCCGGGCGGCTCGGCCGGCGGGCTCCCCGTCGAGTGCCCGGGGACCGTCGAGGAGGGGGTCGCGTCCGTCGAGTGGGTGCTCCGCCCCGGCGCGGTGGTCGTGGTGGTGGCGATCGTCGTCGTCACCGCGGTGGGTGCCCCTGTCGGCGTCGCGTCCGTGATCTCGCCCGTCGCGGCCGCGTCGGTGCCTCCCGGGTCGGCCTCGTCGCCCCCGGATCCGGCCCCCGGGGCGGCGCTGGCGGCGGGCGGGAGCGGCGACACCTGGGCCCCCGGCCCGACGTCGACGCCCGCGTCCCCCGCCGGGCGGGACAGCTGTTCGACCCCCGGGGGTGCGAGCCGACCGACGAGCGGCGCCCCCGAGAACGTCAGTCCGACGACGGCCACGTACGCGGACACGAGGGCGGCGAGGCAGGTTCCGAGCAGGCGGCCGGCCCGACGGCGACGCCCCGAGTCGTCGACGAACACGGGGGGCGGCGCCGGCCGGGCGCGCCGGGTCGGCCGGCGCTCCACGGTCGTGGCCGGGGGTCGCGCCCACGGTGTCAGGTGGCCGGGGCGGGGGCGGTGGACCGCGCGCGGCGGGGCGACGTCGGCGCGGGGGGCCATCACGGAACGGGCGGAGGCTGATCGCCCGGCGCACTGCTGGCCTGCGACTCGGGCGTGGTGGCGCCCGGAGTCTCGCCCGGTCCGGGTGCCGTGGCACTCGGGGTGCCCCCCGGTCCGGGTGCCGTCGCCCCCGGGGTGTCGCCCGAGGCGCCGGGCGGGGTGGTGGTCGGTGGCGTCTCCCCCGCGCCGGGTGGAACGGGCGGCGCGTTCGCCGCTCCGGGGGCCTGGTCGGCGACCGTGGGCCCGTCGACCCCGGGATCGCCATCGGACTCGCCGGTGGCGTCGGACGACACTCGGTCGCCGTGCTCCCCGGGCAGGCTGGGGACCTGCTCGTCGCCGAGCTCGCCGGGAGCCGTGCCGTCGCTCGTGTCTCCATCCCCGCCATCGGGCCCACCCTTGCGGGGCTCGTCGTCGGTGAACTCGACCGGCGTCACGACCTCGATCGCGTCGCGGACGTACCCGCTGGCCGGCCCGGGCAGCATGCCGGCCGCGCCGGCGCCGACCACCCCTGCGGCGGCGGCCGTGGTCGCCACGCTGATCTTGGCGACGAGGCTCACGCCCGCGACCCTGGCGAGGGCTGACCGCCGCCTCGTGACCGCGGGGACGACGACCGTGGCCCGGTCCACCGCCATGGTCGGCCCGCCCTGGGCGAGGAACGCGGCCAGCTCGGGGGACAGCCGCGGCGGCGGGTCCTCGCCGACGGCCACGACCCCCGCGGCGAAGGCCGCGAGGCGACGCACCCCGTGCGGGGTGTGGTCGCCATCGAGGATCGCGTCGATCGTGGCCTCGTCGAGGAGCTGGGCGGCGGGCATCTCGGGAACGTCATCGCCGGTGCCGGTCACAGCGGTACGCCCTCCCGCTCGATGAGGCGGGAGATCGCCAGGAGGCCGCGCCGCTGGAGCGCTTTGACCGCCCCGGGTGTCCGGTCCATGAGCTCCGCGATCTCGTCGATCGTCAGCCGGCCGAGCAGGCGCATGAGCAGAACGTCGCGTTGGTCGTCCGACAGCCGCTCGCACAGGGCGCGGACCTGGGCCGCGCCCAGCGCGTTGACGACCGTCCGCTCGACGTCATCGGGCCCGGCCCGGTCGGGGGCCTCCTCGAGGGGTGCGGGGGCCGGTCGGCGGACCGCGCGCCGCCGCTCGTCGAGGAGGCGGCGGTGGGCGATCGTGAACACCCAGGACCGGAACCCGGGCTCGTCCCCCTCGAACGACCCCAGGTTGCGGAGGACCGCCAGGAAGACCTCGCTCGTCAGGTCCTCGGGCTCGGCCGCCCCCTGCAGCCGGAGGTAGCCGTGGACGACCGGGGCCAGCGCGCGGAAGATCCGCTCGTGCGCCCGCGCCGACCCGGTGCGGGCCGCGGCCAGCACGGACTCGAACTCTCCGTCGAAGCGGTCGCGATGCGCCATCGGTCCCAGTCGTTGCTCGTGGAGCCGTCGCTGTGGCCCCGCCGGCCCTCCACGCTCCCGCCCCCCGGCGAGACGTCCCGTTGTAGCGCCTGCTCCCACCCCGGTGCCAGGCCGGGGGGCGGGTAGTGCGGCGACTCCCGTCGGCGCGCACCCCTTCGTGACCCGGCGGCGATGGCGACGGCGGAGGTCAGATGGCGCACCAACCCCGCATCCTGGTCGTCGACGACGACGTGCACGCCCGGGAGGAGGTGGTCGCCGCCCTGAGGGCCGCCGGCTACGTCGTCGCCGTGTGCGGCTCGCTGCCCGTCGCCGAGCGGGTGGCCGCGACCTTCCGGCCCGATCTCGCCGTGCTCGAGATGGTCATCGGGGGTGAGACCGTGGGCCCCGAGCTGGCGCAACGGGTCCGGACGCACGCCGACCCCCTGCTGCTGTTCGTCACGGGTCTGACCAGCGACGAGGACCGGCTCGCCGCCTTCGGCGCCGGGGCCGACGACTACGTCGGCAAGCCGCTCCCGCACGACGAGCTGCTGGCCCGGGTCCATGCGCTCCTGCGCCGCGGCGGCCGGCTGACGTCGCTCGTCATCGAGGTCGCCGGGCTCGTGGTCGACGAGCGCGCCCATCGCGTCTCGTTCCGCGGGCGCGAGATCGAACTCAGCCCGACCGACTTCTCCCTCCTCGCCGTCCTGGCCCGCCACGCCGGCCAGGTCCTGCCCAAGGCCCGGCTGCTCGAGATCGTGTGGGGTTACGACGTGGTCGACGAGAGCCTGGTGGAGGTCCACGTCAGCACCATGCGCCGGCGCCTCGGCCCGGACGCGTCGCGGCTGGTCCACACGGTGCGGGGCGTCGGCTACGTGCTGCGCGACGTGGAGCACTGACGGCGCCGAGGCCCGGTCGCCGCCCCAAACCGTCCCGCCGCGTCACCGAACCTTCAGGCTCCCACAAGCAGCGAGGAGTAGACCGCTTTGCGTGGGCGGTGGGTGACGGCGCTCGACGGTGAAGCGGTCTGAGGCCGCGACGCTCCGAGCGGCGAGCCCGGCGTCCTGACGGAGGGAACCGACGTTCCCCGAGGCGAGGACGACACGGGAGCCCCGGGCAGCCCCCCGCCGATCACCTTCACGGTCCAGTCCGACTGACCGTGCGCTTTCGGGGCGGGCGGTGGGCGGTCGTACACCGCCTCATCCCCGCCGCCCGCCCTGATCCTCCCGACGAGCAAGGAGGCAGGACATGATCCGACGGACTCTGACCGTCACCCTCGCCGCCACGGCGGCCCTCGCCCTGATGGCCTCGGCCGCCATGGCGTCGAGCGTGCACCTCAAGGGCGGGAAGAACGCCGAGCCTGCGTTCGTCGACGGCGGGCTCACCCTCGCCGCTTCCGGTGAGCTGGCCGGGCTCGGCAACGGCGACGTGCTGGTCACGCTCACCGCTGAGGCCGACGTGACCGCGACGTGCGAGAACAAGGGCGGCACCCAGGCGCCCGGGCAGAACCCGGCCCCGATCACCGTGAGCGGGAGCCAGGCCATCCCCGAATCCGAGATCAAGAACGGCACCACACCGTTCTCGGTCGTGACGGTGGCACCCGCGAGCATCATCCCGGGCGCCCCCGACTGCCCCAACCCCAACTGGACCGAGGAGATCGAGGACCTCGCCTTCACGTCGGCGGTCATCACGGTCGAGCAGCCCCCGGGCACCACCGTGCTCACGGTCTCCTGCTCGATCAGCCCGCCCAGCAGCGACGGGCCGGTGCCCGCCGCCTCGGTGAGCTGCACCCAGAGCTAGCAACGCGATTCCCGCCAGGGGGTCGCGTGTCTCACATCACCAGGGAGCAACGAGCATGAGCACCACCAAAGGCCTCCTGGCGGGAGCGGCCGCCGCCGCCCTCGCCGCAGGCATCACCCTCGGGGCCGGGGGCGCAGCCGGCGCCGCCGAGCCCAGCACCCACGCGTGTGTCGGCGACAGCTTGTCGGGGCTGGCCAGCACCCAGCCCGCGCCCGGGGTGTTCGGGCAGGCCGTCAGCGGCTTCGCCCAGGACCCGATGACCGCGCCCGGGCTCGGCGACGGCATCCAGGCCCTCCAGGCGGGTGAGGTCCCCGACCAGGTCGTCCCGAACACCTGCAACGACTGACATCCGGCCGTCCCGGCCGGTGACGCGACGACGGGACCCTGGTCAGCGCAGCTGACCGGGGTCCGCCGCGTCCGGACGAGCTCACCCCCACGGTCCCGGGCCCCAGCCGACGCCGTACCCTGCGACCAGTCGCAGACGCCGGAGGGGATGGCCGTGGACGCCGAGATCGTGATCCGTGGGGGGACCGTCGTCGACGGCACCGGCGCGCCGGGCTACGCCGCCGACGTCGCGGTGGCGGGAGACCGCATCGTCGGCATCGGTGCGGGCTGGCGCGGGGCCCGCGAGCTGGACGCCTCGGGCCAGGTGGTCGCGCCCGGCTTCGTCGACGTCCACACGCACTACGACGCCCAGGTCTTCTGGGACCCGCACCTCTCACCGTCGGCGTCGCACGGCGTGACGACCGTGATCGCCGGGAACTGCGGGTTCTCGATCGCACCTCTGCGCGCCGGCGGCAACGAGCTGCTGGCCCGCACGCTGCAACACGTCGAGGACATGAGCTTCGACACGCTGGCGGCCGGCGTGCCCTGGGACGCGTTCGAGACCTTCCCCCAGTACCTCGACGCGGTCGAGCAGCGGGGGGTGGGCCTCAACTTCGGCTGCTACGTCGGCCACACCGCGGTGCGGCTGTACGTGATGGGCGACGACGCGTACGAGCGGCCGGCCACGGCCGACGAGGTGGCGGCGATGCAGCGGGCGGTGGCGGACGCCATGGCGGGCGGCGCCGTCGGGTTCGCCAGCAGCGCCTCGCCCACGCACAACGGGGCCGGCGGACGGCCCGTCCCGTCCCGGGTGGCGGACCTCGCCGAGCTGGCGGCGCTGCTCGAGCCGGTGCGGGAGGCGGGGCGGGGCGTGGTGGCGCTGCTCCCGGGTGGGGTCATCCCCGAGGACGAGGTCTTCGCCCTCCAGCGACGGGTGGGCCGGCCGTTCACGTGGACCGCGCTCCTGACGATCAAGGGCCTCGACTACCACGAGGGCGTCATCGCCCGACACGACGCAGCCTGGGCCGACGGCGTCGAGGTGTGGCCCCAGGTCTCGTGCCGGCCGCTCACCTTCCAGATCAACCTGATCGACCCGTTCACGCTCAACATGCGCCCGTCCTTCGCGGCGCTCATCGACGTGCCGATCGAGCAGCGCATCGCGGCCTATCGCGATCCGGCGTGGCGGGCGACCGCGTGGGAGGAGACGAGCGGCCGCCAGGGCACCCTGCCCGTGAACTGGGCGTCGTTGGCGGTGGCCGAGATGCCGGGGCAGCCCGAGATGGTCGGCCGCCGGATCGTCGACATCGCCGACGAGCGCGGCGTGACACCTCTCGACGCGCTGCTGGACGTCGCCCTGGCCGACGAGCTGCGCCCGCGCTTCACGTCGGTGCTGGCCAACGACGACCCCGACGCCATCGCCTGGCTGCTGCCCCGCGACCACGTGCTGATCGGTCTCGCCGACTCGGGCGCCCACGTCAGCCAGCTGTGCGACGCCTGCTTCGCCACCGACCTGCTCGGGCCGTGGGTGCGCGAGCGCGGCGTGATGCCGCTGGAGCGGGCGATCCACAAGCTGACCGGCGAGCCCGCGGGGGTGTACGGGCTGGACGACCGCGGCCTGTTGGCCGAGGGGCGGGCGGCCGACGTCGTGGTGTTCGATCCCGGCGACCGTCGCGCCCGGCCCGCTGCGACGGGTGCGTGACTTCCCGGCCGACGGGGAGCGCCTGGTGGCCGACGCGCCGGTCGGCGTGACCCACACCCTCGTCAACGGCCAGCCCATCCGCGTCGACGGCCAGCAGGTGCCGGATCACCCGCTCGCCGGCGTCGTCCTGCGCTGACGCCGGGCCCGATCCGCCCCCCGGCGGCCGGTCCGCGCCACCCACGGACCGACCTCCGAGGCGGCACACCGCGTGGCGTGGGGGTGACAACACTCTCCGCAGCCCGTACGGTTCCCCCGGACCCCTGGGCGGAGGTGGGCATCTGGTGCTCCAACGATGGGGACGCACAGCGGCGCGACATCACTGGCGCGTGATCGGCGGGTGGGTGGTGTTGATCGCCGCCGTGTGGGCCGTCGGCATCGCGCTGGGGGGCGAGGCGGACAACGACTTCACCGTGCCGGGCACGCCGTCACAGGACGCGCTCGACCTGCTCGAGTCCGACTTCCCCCAGGCTGCGGCGGCCGGCGCCACGGTCGTCTACCACAGCCCCGACGGGTCGAACGTGACGACCGATCCCTCCCTCGCGCCGACGCTCGAGGCCAGCCTCACGGATCTGTCGAACCTCGACGGCGTGGCCTCGGTGACCGGCCCGTTCACGCACGACGAGCTGCTCTCGTCGGACGGCAGCACCGCGCTGGCGAACGTCGTCTACACGCAGCCGTTCGAGGACCTGCCGAACAACGGCGTCGACGCCTTCGACGACCTGTCCGACTCGGTCGACCAGTACCGCAGCTCGAGCCTCGAGATCGAGCTGGGCGGGGCGCTGCCGAGCGCCCAGCCGATCGACGTCGAGCCGATGCTGGTCCTCTACGGCCTGATCGCCGCGCTCATCATCCTCGCCGTGGCCCTGGCGACGTGGTGGTCGTTCGCGTGGCCGGTGGTCGGGGCGCTCGTCGGCGTGGCGTTGGGCGTCGGGTTCGTGCACATCCTCGAGAACTTCGTCGAGGTGCCCACCATCTCGGAGACGACGGCCGTGATGATCGGCCTCGGCGTCGGCATCGACTACGGGCTGTTCGTCGTGGGCCGGGCCAAGGACTACATGCAGGAGGGCGAGGCGCCGCCCGAGGCGACGGGGCATGCGCTCGGCACGATCGGGCGCGCGGTCCTCACCGCGGGTGCCACGGTCGTCGTGGCGCTCGTGGCGCTGCTCGTGTTCGAGGTCCCCGCGGTCAGCGCCATGGCGTACGCGGTCGTGGTCGTCGTCAGCTCGGTGGTCCTGTCCGCCCTCACCCTCCAGCCGGCGATCATCGGGCTCGTCGGCACCCGCCTCGCCACGTCACGTGTCCCGTGGGCGCGCCGGCGCGCCGCCGACGAGCCGGCCCGACCGACGACCATGCGCCGCTGGGCCGACCTCGTCACCCGGCACGCCGCCGCGTTCCTGGCGGGTGCGCTGCTCGTCCTGCTGGTCCTGGCCATCCCGGTCTTCACGGGCGACCTCCGCCTCGGCCCGCTGGACAACTCGCTGTTCCCCACCGACTCGACCCAGTACCGCGCCTGGGACATCGAGAGCGATCAGTTCGGCGCGGGGTCGACGGATCCCTTCCTGGTCGTCGTGCAGATCCCGTCGGGGGACACCTCCGCGCAGGCGGAGGTGACGACGCTCGTCCAGGACGTCCAGCAGGCGGACGGCGTCGCGGCCGTGACCCCGCCGCAGGTCAGCTCGGACGACTCGCTGGCGGTGTTCGAGGTGATCCCGACCACCGGGGCGCAGGCCGAGGCCACCGCCGATCTGGTGACCCGGCTGCGGGACGACACGCTCCCGCAGGCGACCGACGGCACCGACCTGACCGCGCTGGTCACGGGCAAGAACGCGGTGTTCGTCGACCTCGACGATCGGATCGCGGACCGGCTCCCGATGTTCATCGGCCTCGTGGTCCTCGTCGCCGTCGTGATCCTGGGCGCGGTGTTCCGCTCTCTGGCCATCCCGATCAAGGCGGCGATCTTCAACATCCTGACCATCCTGGCCACCTACGGGGTCCTCGTCGCCTTCCTGACCTACGGCTGGGGGCGCAGCTGGATCGGCATCCCGAACGACATCCCCGTCCTGTCGCTGCTCGCCCCCGTGTTCTTCGCCGTGCTCTTCGGGCTGTCGAACGACTACGAGGTCTACCTGGTCTCCCGCATGCACGAGGAGCGGGAGGAGGGCGCCGACGCCACCGAGGCGGTCCGGGCCGGCCTGGGTGGCGGCGGCCGCATCGTGATCGCCGCCGCGCTGATCATGGTGTTCGTCTTCGCCTCCTACATGTTCCAGCCCGGCGCGGCGATCGAGCAGTTCGGGTTCGGCATGGCCGTGGCGATCCTGCTCGACGCGTTCGTGACCCGCATGACCGCGCTGCCTGCCGTGATGCACCTCGGCGGCGACCGGATGTGGTGGCCGGGCCGGCGTCGTCACGCCGATGCGCCGCAACCGCAGGGCCGACCGGTGCCGGTCGCGTCGGCGATCCCGGCGGCGCGCCCCGGACCCCGACGGCTGTGAGGCCGCCAGACCCTCCGACGTGTTCCTTGCCCACGACAGGGGCCGGTGCGACACTCATCGAGGGTTGTCGAGCTGTCGACATGGGCGGAATGTGGATGAGTCACGACGAGTGGTGGCGGGTGGTGCCGATGCTCCGCGCGCCCACATGGACCACACGGCGCCCCCAGCGGTCGTGAGCGCCGGCGCTTCCCGCGCGCCGGCGACGGCGGGCCGCGCGGCCGAGATCACGCTCGTGCGCGCGCTGGCTCGAGCTCGCCGCGGCGGGGGCGCCCCGGATCGGCATCGTGCACGGCGAGGCGGGCGTGGGGAAGTCGCACCTGTTGCGGGTCGCGGCCGGCGAGGCGCACGCGCGCGGGTTCAGGGTGCTGCGGGCATCTGCGTTCGAGGGCACGCCGCCGCTGCTCCCCGTACTCACCGCCCTCGCACCGTTGATCGAGGATGCCCGGCGCGGGCGGCGGCCCGATCTCACCGCGGGCGAGGTCGAAGCGCTCGATCTCCTGTTCCGCGGCGACACCAGCGAGGCCAGGGTCGCGTCGCCCCGCGCCGTCGACGACCCGACCGGCTACCTGGCCGCCGTGGACCTGCTCATCGGGGCCAGCATGGCTCGGCCGCTGTTCGTCGCCATCGACCAGGCCGACGCCCTCGACGACGCCAGCGCCACCCTGCTGGCCCACGTCGTGTCGGCCGCGGTGGACCGGTCGGAGGAGGTCCCCGTCCCGCTCGTGACCGTCTTCGCGACGCGCGGCGGCGGCCGCCCGACGGTCCGCCGAGCCCTCGAACGGCTACGCGACGAGCCCGGGTGCACCCCGGTCCGGTTGGAGTGCCTCGACGAGGTGGCGCTGAACGAGCTCCTGACGTCCCTGGGCCCCGCCAGCCCGTCCCGGCCCCTGCTGCGAGAGATCCGTTCGTGCACCGGCGGGAACCCACTGCACGCTCGGCTGCTGTGGGCGCACCTGATCGAGACGGGTGCCGCTGTCGCCCACGGCGGACACGTGGTGCTACGCGAGCCCGGCGCCCCCAGCGCCGCCCGCCTGGGGCTCGGCGACGTGATCGACATCCGACTCGAGGCGCTGAGCCCGACGTGCCGCGACCTCCTCCAGGTGGCGTCGGTGCTCGGGCCGGCCGGAGACGTCGCCACGCTCGCCGAGGTCACGGGCGCCGACCCCGACATCGTCCGCGCCGCGCTGGCGGAGGCCAGCGCGGCCGGGGTCTGCGACGCCGGCACGACCCACTACCGGTTCGACCACCCGCTGCTGTCGGCCGCGCTCAGCCGTTCCCTGACGGGCACCCGGCGAAGCGAGCTCGAGCTCGCGCTCGCCGGCGTCCTGTCCCGGCGGTCGCCGCCGTCGCCGCTCGACGTGGCCCGCCGCCTCCAGGCCGCCGGCCGCCTGGCTCCCGTGGACGAGCGGCGCCGGTGGGGCGTGGCCGCCGCGGCGCGGGCCGCCGAGCTGGGCGCTTGGGGCGACGCCGTCGCCGCCTACGAGCTCGCGCTCGGCGACGGCGGCGATGACGGGTTCGACGATGACCGGCTCCTCGAGCTGTACACGGGCGCGGCGGTGGCCAGCGCCGCCGACCACGACCTCGACAGCTGCGAGCGCTTCGCCCGCCACGGCTTGGCGCTGGCGCGGGAGCGGAGGGACCTCGAGCGCTGGTGTGACTCGGTCGTCGAGCTCGCCCACGCCCGGGTCCGGGTCGTGCGCGGGGGCCAGAACGCGGCGATGGCCGAGGTGGTCGAGTTCATCGAGGCTGCGGGCGACGACGTTCCGCACCTGCGGGCCCGGGCCACGGCGATGCTCGCCGAGGGCCACTTCGCGGCGTTCGACTTCGACCGCGGGCTCGCCCGGGCCCGCCAGGCGCGCGAGCTCGCCGAGGCCGCGGGCGACGACACGGTGCTGTCCGAGGTGTTCTTCGCCCTGGCCCTGCAACACCAGGGCCGCTTCGAGCTCGACGACTCCGACGGGTGCTTCGAGGCCAGCATCACCCACGGCGAGCGCGCCGGCGCGGCGGCCACGGCGTGGGCCCGCGCCCGGCTGCCCTCCGCACGCTGGCTGCGCGGTGACCTGACGGGCGCCCGGAGCGCCGCCCGCGACGCCGAGGACGCGGCAGCGCGACGTTCCGACTGGGCCGAGCTGTCGCTGGTCGTGGCGTGGAGTGCCGCCATCGCCGTGGCGGCCGGCCGCTTCGCCGACGCGGTGGCGCTCGCCGAGCGGGCGACGGCCCTCCAACGCCGCTGCGACTACGCCTTCACCCCACTGGTCGCCCAGCCGCCCCGCGCCATCGCGCGGGCGATGCTCGGCGACGTCGACGGCGCGCACCGCAGCCTCGACGAGTGGCGGTCGGCGCATCCGAGCCGCTGGATCGATCGCCTGGACCGCCTGGTCGACGCCCTCGCCGGCGCGACCTCCGGCGGGTCCGCCACCGCCGCGGCCGGGGGTGACACGCAGGACGGACCGTTGGACCTCCGTCGGGCCTCCCGCCTGTGCGCCGAGCTCGAGGTGCACGCCGCCTCCGGCCGGCCCGGCCCGCTGCCCCGACCGGGGCGTGGGCCTCTCGAGGACCTGCACCGCCGCGGCGTCAGGTTCGTGCCGGGGAGCCTGTCCATGGTGGCGCGGCTGTGCGCCACCGCGGCCGCGCTCACCGGGGACGCCGAGGGCGCCAGCCGGTGGTGGCGACAGGCGCGCGCCGACGCGGCCGCCGCCGGGGCGGCCGCCGAGGCGGCCCGGTGCGACCTCGACGAGGGGGAGTTCCTGCTCACGAGCGGGCGCGACCGGGACACGGCCGACCACCTCCTGACCGACGCGTGCACGGCGTTCGACCAGCTCGGCATGCTGCCGTTCCTCCGGCGGGCCGAGGCGGCGTTGGGCACCACGGGCGTCAGGCGCGACCAGCCCCGGCCGCGGCGCGTGATCCTCTTCACCGACCTCGTCGAGTCGACCTCGTTGAACGCGGCCGAGGGCGACGAGGTGTTCCTCCAGCTGATGCGCGTCCACGACCGGTTGGTGCGCTCGTCGCTCCGTCGTCACGACGGCGTCGAGTTCAAGCACACGGGGGACGGCCTGGCCGCGTGGTTCCGCTCGCCCCGCCAGGCGGTGCGCTGCGCGCTCGACCTGCAGGACGAGCTGACGAGCGCGCTGCACGCCAGCTCCCGCCGGGAGGTCCGACTCCGCTGCGGGCTGGCCGCCGGCGCCCCGATCGACAACGACGGCGACATCTTCGGACTCACGGTGGCGACCGCAGCCCGCATCTGTGCGCGGGCGGGGCCGGGCATGGTGCTCGTGGCCGGCGACATCCCCCCGATGGTGGACGACGAGACGGTGCGGTTCGACGCCCGCGGCCACGTCCAGCTCAAGGGCCTGCCCGAGCCGACCGTCCTCCTGTCCGCCCATCCGAGGAACCGCTGACCGCTCCCCGAGGAGAACCATCATGCCGATGCCGTACACACTCACACGCGGGCCGCTCCTGACCCTGGTCGAGAACGCCCTCAACCCGCAGGGCGCAGCCGAGGAGGCCGAGCGCGACGGGCTGCTGGTCGCGCTCCGTCAGGGGACGCCGCTGCCCGACCTCGTGCGGGGGACGTCACAGCCGTACGCAGGGGTGGCCATCCCCGGCGCCCCTCTCGACCAGCGCCTCGCACAGGACTGGCTCGGTCTCGGGGTCAACGGGCCACCGGGCGAGGCGACCGGGTACTGGGTGGGCTACCGCGGCGACGTCGACGGTGTGCTCCGCGAGGGCATGATCCGGACGATCGAGGTGTCGCTGGGCCTTCCCCACGGCGCCGACCCCGCGGCGGCGACCCGGTCGTGGCCGGTGCAGGTGCACTGGAAGTGCCCGAACCCGTACTTCGAGGTGTGGGTGTCGTGGCGCAAGCACGACTCGACGGACGGGGGGCAGGTCGACATGCTCATCGCCACCCCGCCCGACAAGATGAACCGCCTCACGACCCGGCCGCAGTTCCCGCCGGCCCCGCCCGCCGGGGTCACCGCCGCCCAGACGCCGCTGCCCCCGCCGACCGAGGCGACGGCCTCCCAGGGCATGTGGCTCGTCGCCCACCAGCACCACCGGTTGGGCCTCGCCGACGAGCGGGTGGCCGTGCCGAGCGGCGATCGGCTCGGGATCGAGACCGAGCGCGGCCGCACGGGGGGCCTGCTCGGCCTCCCGATGGGCGAATGGCTCGTGCCCACGCCGTCCACGTTCTGGGTCGACGAAGGCGAGGTCGTGGTCGTCGAACCCCCGCCCTACGCCGGCGGCGCCGACGCCATCCGAAACAACCTGCCCTGAGCCCTCGGGACCGACCGTCCGGCCGTCCCCGACCGACCGACTCCCAAGGAGGAGCGATGCCCATTCCCGAGGAAGCCATCGCCGAGCTCGTCGAAGCCGACGTGCGCTCGGCCTTCGAGGAGGCGTTCCCCGACGGCACCTTCGAGGTGCCACCGCCGTTCAACGACCTCGGCCTGATCGGCAACGCCGATGTCGCCGCGGTGCCCTGGATCTGGCGCGGCACCCACACGGGTCACTTCCGAGAGGTGCGCCGCACCGGCCTCGACGTGGAGATCACCGGCACCACGTTCATCACCGATTCGGGTGAGGAGCTGTCGTTCCACCGGATCGTCGACTGGCACTCGCTCTACCGCCAGCTCGGCCTGATGATGGTGTGCCGGCGCCCGCGGACAGAGGGCACCGAGGAGGCGGACGACTCGGACGTCCCCGAGGTGCAGTCGTTCTGAGCCCGGGCTCACCGGCTGTCGAGCGCACTGTCGAACGACGTGTCGAGGGCGTCGACTTCCAGCCTGCGCCGTAGCGCGGCGCGCTCGGCGGGCGCCTCGGCGACGGCGAGAGCGGCGCGGTACTGGCCCGCGGCCTCCCGCGGCCGGCCGGCGCGGGTCAGTAGGTCGGCCCTCGCCGCCGGCAGCAGCGGGTAGGTCCCGAGGCGGGGAGCGAGCGCATCGAGCAGCGCCAAGCCGGCCCCGGGCCCGTCGCGCATGCCCACCGCGATCGCCCGGTTCAGCTCGACGACCGGGGACGGTGACGCGACGAGGAGCTCGTCGTAGAGGGCGACGATGCGGTCCCATCGAGTGACGGCGGGGGACTGCGCGGTGGCGTGGGCCTCGGCGATCGAGGCCTGCAACACGTACGGTCCGCGACCGCGGGCCGCCCGCAGCTCCTGGCCGGCGCGGGCGATCTCGCTCCGCCTCCACAGCCGCCGGTCCTGCTCCTCGATCGTCAACAGCTCGCCGCCCGGCCCGACCCGGGCGTCCCGCCGCGAGTGCTGCAGCATCAGCAGGGCCAGCAGCCCCCGCGCCTCGGACTCGCCGGGCATGAGCTCGACGAGCTGGCGGGCCAGGTCGACCGCGGTCGACGCCAGACCCGTGTCGGCGGCTGCCGAGTAGCCCTGGTTGAACGCCAGGTAGATCACCGCGGCCACGCCGGCCAGCCGCGGCTCGAGCTGCTCGGGCGGCGGAACCTGGTACGGGATGCCGGCGTGGGCGATCTTGCGCCGGGCCCGCACGAGGCGCTGCGCCATCGTCGACGGCGGCACGAGGAAGGCGCGGGCGATGTCGGCGACCTCGAGCCCCGCGACCGTGCGCAGCGTGAGCGCGACCTGCGCGTCGAGGGCGAGCGCCGGGTGACAGCACGTGAAGATCAGGCGCAGCCGCTCGTCGCCGGTCGAGGCCACCTCGCCGCCCGCGGCCGCCACCGCCAGCTTGGCCCGCTCGTTGTCGGCCCTGCGCAGGAGGTCGATCGCCCGGTTCCTCGCGGTCACGGCCAGCCAGGCCGGCGGGTTGGGCGGCGTCCCGTCCGCCTCCCAGCGGACGAGCGCGGTGGCGAACGCATCGCCTGTGCGCGTCCTCGGCGAGCGCCCAGTCGCCCGTCAGCCGGATCAGGCCCGCCACGATGCGCGCCCAGTCCGACCGGTGGGCGCGGGCGACCGCCTCGGCCGCCGGCGTCACCCGCCGTCCTTCTCCACCGGCCGGATCTCGATGCGGCCGTGGTGCGCCATCGGGTGCCGGGTCACGTAGTCGATCGCCTGGTCGAGATCGTCGCACTCGAGCAGGTCGTAGCCCACGATCCACTCCTTCGCCTCGGTGTACGGCCCGTCGGACACGAGCACCTGGCCCTCGCGGACCCGCACGGTGGTCGCGTCCTCGCGGGGCCGCAGGACGTCGCCGCGGATGCGGATGCCGCGGCGCTCACCCTCGGCGACCCAGTCGTCGATGTCGGGCTCGTCGGTCGACGACCCCCGGTCGGGGTCGGTGGCGATGAACAGCATGTACTCCATCGGGTCCTCCTTCGAGACACGGTACGCACCCACAACGAACGGCGACCGCGTCCCGACGACAGGCCGGACCGATTCTCGACGGCGACCGCGCCCGACGACGGCGGGCCGACTCGTCGCGGGGCCGCCGAGCCGAGGACCGGTCGGCGGGCGGTGCGCTCGGGCGCCCTGTCTCAGGCCGCCTGGTCGGCGATGCGGCCGGACGCCAGGCGCGGGTCGGGGAGGGCGTGGTTGGGCAGCCCGGCCAGGCGGCCGTTCAGCGTCATCACCGGCTGGATCAGCAGACCCACGAACACCAGGAAGAACACGGTCCCGACGCCGACCGGTCCGCCGAGCGCCCAGCCGACCACCAGCAGGAGCACCTCGGCCACGGCCTTGAACAGCCAGAACGGGCGGCCCGTGCGCCGGACGAGGGCGATGGCGACCAGGTCCATGGCGCGGATGCCGATGCCGCTCATGATGATGTACGCCGATCCGAGCGCGCACAGGCCGACCCCGACCAGCATCAGCGGGCCGTCGGGGAGCGCCGTGCGGCCGAGCACCCCGGCGTGCAGCCACAGGTCGATCATCGACCCGCAGAAGAAGAAGGTGACGAACGGCCACAGCGAGGGGACCCGCCGCTCGAGCCCGGCCCACACCGCGAGCATCAGCGCGGCGAAGGCACCCTGGGCCAGCCCCACCGTCAGCGGGGTGACGTCGCGGAGCCCGAGCGCGAACACGTCGAGGGGATCGGTGCCGAGCCCGGCCTCGATGAAGCAGGTGGCGCCGACCGCGAACAGGACGCACCCGGCGAGGTACAGCCCGTACTGCGAGGCGCCATACCGCAGGGGCAGCAGGGTCGAGGCGATGCCGCGCCGGGGGAGCGTGGCCGCCGCCAGGGGTCGTGAGGGTTCCATGGTGCCCGCCGATTCCTTCCGCCTGCCCCTGCCAGGGGCCCCTGTGATCCCTCGCACGTCCGCCGCGAGGCCCCCGAAGGTTAGTGGACCCGACGGACCCGTCCCGCGGGCGACGAGCCCCCTCGTCCCGCCGACCGTGGCGCGCCGAGGGCCAGACGTCAGTCGGTGGCGGGTCCGGCGCGCGGGGGCGGGGGAGGCACGTCGAGGCCCAGCTCGGCACGTCGGAGCCGGCGCTGCTGCGCGGATCCGACCAGGATCCCGCCGACGACCGGCAGCGCGAGCACCAGCAGGACCGCGAGGAGCGGCCACCGGCCGATCCGGGCCATGCCCGGTCCGTCGAACGCCACGGGGTCGAGATCGCGCCAGTCGTCGGACCCGCCGCCCACGGCTTCCTCGTCGCCGGCGCGTCCGGCGCCCCCGGAGGTCGCCACGGTCGTGGCACACGGATCCCGGGCGGTGGTGGTGGTCGTCGACGTGCTGGTGGTGCTCGACGTGCTGGTCGTGCTCGACGTGCTCGTCGTGGACGACGTGGTCGTGGTCGGAGCCGTCGTGGTGGTCGCGCACTGCGTGGTGGTCGTGGTCGCGCTGCGGGGGGCGTCCGGGTTGTCGACCTGGTCGGGAGCCAAGGGCGGATCGGGCAGAGGTGGTGGCGCCTCGCCCGCGGGGAACAGGTAGCGCGGGTCGAAGCGCGGGTTCGCGCAGTTGGCGCGCGTCAACCTCTCGGGGGCGCGGCCCCACATGCGGCCGACGGCGTCGGCGACGAACTGCGAGAGCTGTGGCGGGAGGGGGGCGTACCCGATGTCGGCCATCTGGATCTGGCCCTCGCACGCGACGTACCGCATGAAGCCGGTGAGCGTCTCGGCCACGCCCGCGTTGGCGTAGTTGCCCCTGCAGGTCGGCCGGTCGCGTGCCGCAGCGCACTGGGTGACGATGTAGCTGTAGGCCGAGATCGGGTAGGCGCCCGGGTTCCGGCTGGCGTACACGTTGCGCAGGTCCTGGCTGAGGTCGGGTCGCAGGGTGGCGGTCTCGAGGGCCGCGCTGATGTTGGCGGCGAAGGGCTTGACCCAGACGCCCGCGGCGTTCTGGATCCAGGCCACGTCGTTGCCGTACACCTTGGCGTAGCCGAACTCGTCGTAGCCGATCGTCCACGGCGTCCGGGCGACGAACGACGCGATCTGGTCCGAGCCCGCCTGCCCGTTCGTGCTCGGGGCGAAGTCGGCCGGCAGCTCGATGATCCGCGTCCTCGTGGGCAGCCGGTGCGCGGCCACCCACTGCGCGTACAGCCGCGGCTCGGTGTTCTGCACGAAGTCGTAGAACAGCGCGGTGGTGCCCGACGGGCTGGACCGGTACACGACGGTGATCGGCCGGTGCGGCAGCCGGATCTGGCCGCCGAGGTCGTTGGTGATCTGGCGGTCGTCCCAATGGGTGATGTAGCCCATGAAGATCTTGGCGACCGTCGAGCGCGACAGGCGCAGGTAGTCGACGTGCCGCCCGGCCTCGTCCTGCGCGTTGTACATGATCGCCACCGCCCCGGCGACGTCGGGCACGTACTGGAACCCGCGGGCCACCGCGGCGTCGCTGCCGATGCCCAGGGACGAGAACTCGGCCTCGGTGCCGGCGAAGTCGATCGAGCGGTCGCGGAACAGCGAGAGGCCCTGGGGCGAGCCCGACGGCGTGTAGTTGACGTCGAGGCCGCGGGTCTGGGCCTCGGAGGTCCACAGGTCCATGGCGAGCGCGACGTAGGTCGACCCGCTGCCGTTGATCGGCGCGGGGACGGCCGCCGGCGCGGCAGCGGCGGCGCGCGCCGGGGCGGCGCCCTCTGCGCCGGGGGACGCCGGTGCCGGCACGGTGCTCACGGCGGCGACGCACGCACCGGCCAGGAGTCCGAGGAGCACTCGTCGGGTGCGCATGTCAGCCGAACCGCCCTTCCACGTAGGCGAGGGTGCGGGGGTCGTCGGGGGTCGAGAACATGTGCTCGGTCGCGCCCTGCTCGACGACGTGACCGGGCTGGTTCTCGGCGGCGAGGAAGAAGGCGCAGCGGTCGGACACCCGGTAGGCCTGCTGCATGTTGTGGGTCACGATCACCACCGTGACCTGATGGCGCAGCTCGGCGATGGTGTCCTCGATGCGCCGGGTCGACGTGGGGTCGAGGGCCGAGCACGGCTCGTCCATCAGCAGCACGTTGGGCTGCACGGCCAGGGCGCGGGCGATGCACAGGCGCTGCTGCTGCCCGCCCGAGAGCGCCCCGCCCGGGTCGTTGAGGCGGTCGCGCACCTCACGCCACAGACCCGCCCGGATGAGCGACTGCTCGACCAGGTCGGCCTTCTGCGGGGTCTTGATGCGGGCCAGCTTGAGACCGGACAGGACGTTGTCGCGGATGCTCATGGCGGGGAACGGGTTCGGCTTCTGGAACACCATGCCGATGCGCATGCGCACCTGCTGCGCGCGCATGCCGGGCCGGTAGATGTCGTCGCCGTCGATCAGCACCTCGCCGGCCAGCGCGGCACCCGGCACGAGCTCGTGCATGCGGTTGAGCAGGCGCAGGAACGTCGACTTCCCGCAGCCCGACGGGCCGATGAGCGCCGTGACCTCGCCGGCCGGCATCTTCAGGTCGACGCCCTCGAGCACGAGGTGGTCGCCGAACCAGGCGCACGCGTCGCGGGTCTCGAGCGTCGCCGCCCCGGGCGGAGGTCCGCCGTAGAGCTTCACCGCCGGTCGACCGGCCAGCGGGTCGGCGTCGATCACCTCGGTCGGCGGGCTCGAGACGACCTGCGCCAGGGTGTCCTCGGCGTCGGTGTCCGCGTGCTCTCCGGCCTCGTCGGCGTCGGACAGCGCGGTCGATGCTGCCGGCGCCGTCGTTGCGGGCGGTGTCGGTCATGGGGAGCGTCCCTCCTGGCGGACGACGATCGGCGCGCCGGGCGGAGGCATGGCGTCGAGCAGGGCGTCGAACGACGGACCCGCGGCCCCCGGCTGGATCGTCCCGGGCGCTCCCCGGGTCCGACGGCGCGAGCGATCACGCCCGGTGAACCGGGCGATGGCGAACAGCATCAGCACGATGATCAGCAGGACGAGCGCACCCGTGAACCCGCGGGAGATGGCCGATTCGTCGGGCTGCTGGATGTTGCGGTACACGAAGAGCGGCAGGCTCTCCTGCGCCCCCGAGAACGGGTTCGAGTTGAACAGCTTGTAGCCGAACGCGGTGAACAGCAGCGGGGCGGTCTCGCCCACGGCGCGGGCGATGCCGAGCACGACGCCCGTGGTCACGCCGCTCCGGGCGGTCGGGAGGACCACGGACCAGACGGTCCGGGCCCGCGACGCCCCCATCGCCAGGCTCGCCTCGCGCAGGCCGTCGGGCACGAGCCGCAGCACGACCTCGACGGTGCGGGTCACGGTCGGGAGCATGATCATCGCCAGGGCGAGCGACGCCATGAACCCGTTGAACCCGAAGAGCGACCCCGAGCTGCCGAACGGCAGGATCAGCACGGCGTAGATGAACAGGCCGGCGACGATCGACGGCAGCCCGCTCATGGCGTCGACGAAGATGCGCACCGGGCGTCGGAACCGGCTGCGCGTCTCGTTCAGGAACACCGCTGTCGCCAGGGCGAGCGGAACCGTCATCACCAGCGCCAGGCCCACCTGCTCGAGGCTGCCGATGATGGCGTGCGACCCGCCGCCCTCGGTGGCCGGCATGGTGGGGGTGATGCCGCGCTGGTCCTCGGTGAAGAAGTCGGGCCGCAGAGCGGGCAGGCCCTTGACGACGACGTAGCCCACGAGCCACAGCAGCGGTGCCAACAGGACCACGGCCCCGGACGTGACCGCCACGGTCGCCAGCCGGTCGCGGGCCACGAGCCCGTTCACCCGGTCGGCGGTCACGAGGGCGAACAGCGCCAGGAAGGTGAGGTAGGCGACGACCAGGAAGCCGAGCCACCCCACCCCGTCGGTCAACCGGGTGAACACGAGCCACGTCAGCGCCAGCGCGCTCAGGGCGCAGCCCACCATCGTGCCGTAGTCGACCGCGGTGAGCTCGCGCGGGCGCACCGGCTCGCGATGGCGCGGGGGCGGGGGCGGAGCCGCGGGCGGCTGACCGGTGCCCGACGGCTCCACGGGCGGTGCGGTGACGACCCCGGCGTCGGCCATCAGATCTCGACCCCGGCCCCGGAGCGGCTGCGGGTGATGACGACCGAGGCCAGCATGTTCGTCGCCAGCGTCATGCCGAACAGCACCAGGCCGGCGGCCATGAGCGCCGACGTGTTGAACTCCCCACCGCCGGCCCGGCGGGCGATGAAGCCCGACACGGTGGCGCCGCCGTTCTCGAGGATGCGGAACGTCACCTCGGGCACCTGCGGCAGCAGCAGCGAGACGGCGATGGTCTCGCCGAGCGCCCGGCCGAGCCCGAGCATCGAGCCGCCGATGATGCCGCCCCGGCCGAACGGCAGGACGACCATGCGGATCATCCCCCAGCGCGTCCCGCCGAGCGCCAGCGCGGCCTCCTTCTCGCCGGGGGGCGTCTGGGTGAACACCTCGCGCGTCACGGCCGCCACGATCGGCAGCACCATCAGCGACACGACCGTGCCGGCGATCAGCATCGACCCCGTGAGCTCGGCGCCCTCCTCGGTGCGGAAGATCGGGATCCAGCCGAAGTGCCGGCTGATCCACTCGGACAGCGGGGCGATCTCGTACTGGAGCACGAAGAACCCCCACACGCCGTACAGCAGGCTCGGGATGGCGGCCAGCAGGTCGACGAGGGCCGTGAGGAGGCTGCGCCAGCGCCCGGAGGCGTAGTCGGTGATGAACAGGGCGGCGCACGTTCCCAGGGGCACGGCGAGGACGACGGCGATGATCGCCACGACGACGGTGCCGCAGACGAGGCCGAGGACGCCGATCTCGGGCGGGTCGATGTCGGTGCGCCACTCGGCCGTGGTGAAGAACGACCAGCCCGCCACGTCGAACGCATCGCCCGCGCGCAGGAACAGGAAGTAGCCCACGAGGGCGAGCAGGACGAGGACGAGGAGACCGGATGCGGTCGTCGCCACCCCGAACAGCCGGTCGATGCGGCTCGGTTCGTCGACGACCACGCGAGGGGAGCGAGCCATGTCGTTTCGGATCAAAGCAACGACCTGTACGCGCCTCAACAGACCAGGGCGGAACGGCGAGTGAACAGGCGGCTCACCTGCATGAACGGCGAACGACGGCGGCGCATGTTCACCGCTCGTTCGCCGCGCGAGCAGGCGCCCGTTCACCTCGATGTGCGAGAACGGCCCGAGAGCTGGACCGGACCCGAGGGGCACGACCTGATGGCGCTGACGAGCGCACCTCCCGCCGGATCGCAAGATCGAGCGGCGGACGATGACACGAGCGCGGGTGGGCCGCCCCAACCGCCCGCGCCGCCTGCGCCCGCCGCCGCCCGTCCGATGCGGCCCGTCACCCCGCGGGCCATCGCCGTCGCGGCCGCCGCCTGGCTGGTGGTGACCGCCATCGCGGTCCCGCTCGTCCTGTACGGGATCGGACCGATGCTCGAACAGCGGGACCAGACGGCGTTGATGTCCGACTACCGGGTCGCGGTCCGCCAGGCCGCGGCGCAGACGAACGGCCTGCCCGGCGTCGAGCTGCCGACGCGTGCGCCCGAGACGGGCAGCCCGGTCGCCATCCTCGACATCCCCGAGATGAAGCTCGAGCAGGTCGTGGTCGAGGGCGTGGGCCCTCAGCAGACGCGGCGCGGGCCCGGACACGTCCCCGGCACGGCCGGCCCGGGTCAACCCGGCAACAGCGCCATCGTCGCCCGCCGGTCGACGTTCGGCGGACCGTTCCGGCCTCTCGGCAGCCTCGAGACGGGCGACGAGATCCTCCTGACGACCACGCAGGGCCAGTCGGTCTACGTGGTCACCGAGGTGCGCAGCGACGAGGTCGCGGACGGGTCCGGCACACGACCGCAACCCGCGGAGGCCGAGACCACGACCACGACCGCCCCTCCCGCCGAGGAGGCGCCCGCGGAGACCGACAGGCTCGACGCCGCGCTCCCCGAGGGCGCGCTGACGACCGACGACCTGTACGGGCGGACCGAGGACGACCGGCTGACGCTGGTCACGTCAGCGGCCACCCGCCCGTGGAACACAGCCCGGGCGACCATCGTGATCGCGGAGATGCAGGACCGGCCGTTCCAGCCCACGCCGCAGTCCGGTCGCACGGCACCGCAGGACGGCCGCGGCGCCGACGCCAACGCGTGGGCGCCGCTGGCCCTGGCGTTCCTGGCCTACCTGGTGGCGGTCGCCGCCGCCGTCGTCCTGTACCGCAGAGCCCGCCCCCGCTCCGCTTACCTCCTCACCGCCCCCCCGCTCGTGGCCGCCACGATCCTCACCGCCGAGGCCGTCGCCCGCCTCCTGCCCGCATGGACCTGATCCCCCCGTCGCTCCTCCGAGGTACGTCACGATGACCCGTCCTCTCCGGCGTGTCTGGCGCCGTCGCCGCACGGCCGTCCTGCTCGCCGTCGCCACCGTCGCCGCCTCGTTCGGCTGGGCCCTCGCCCCCGGACCGTCGTCCGCCCAGACCCCCAACCCGCCGTTCACGGTCGAGGTCAGCCGGACCGGCGGCCTGCGCAACGGCGAGGTCCTCGACGTCACGGTGCGCGCCACGTCCGGCGTCCGCATCAACCCCGGCGACAGCATCATGCGGGTGTGCCGGCCGGGCGTCACCTACACCGACGGTCGCAGATCTCAACCCGCTCAACGGCAAGTGCCCGGCCAACGGGACGTCGAGCTCGGCCGAGGCGAGCGCCCAGCTGCTCGCCGTGGCGGACGGGTCGCGCGCCGAGGGCGACATCGCCGTCAGCGCCGGAAACCCCGAGTGGTCGGTGTTCGGACGGCCAGACTTCACGCTCGAGTGCGGCCCCGGCGCGCCCTGCCTCCTCGTGATCCAGGTCGGCACCAGCACCTCTGCCGGCGGCCCGGTCACCCACCACTTCGTGACCCGGGAGCTCACGTTCGCGGCCGACGACCCGACGGCAGGATGCGGCAGCCGCAACCCGGCCGCGGTCTCGACGGCGGGGTCCGATCGCATGCAGGCCGTCTGGGCGGCCACGACCCTCGCCCAGTGCGCCTCTGGCGCCACGGGAGGGGCGTCGTCGTCGTTCGCGCCCACCGGCGAGGGCGAGGGGCTCGAGGCCTTCGCGAGCGGACAGCGGGACATGGCGTACACGGCGAGCGGGTACCGCGCGGTCGCGGGGTTGAACCCCGCCACCCAGCGGGCGGCGGTCTACACGCCCGTGGCGATGAACGCCGTGGTCATCGCCACCCTCGGCGGTGGTCAGGTCATCACCGACGACCCGGCCTGGCCGGTCGGCAAGCCGCGGCCGTACTCGCCGCCCCTCCGTCTCACGGCGGCCGAGGCGGCGACCCTGATCGGCAAGGGACAGTTCTTCCTCTCCTTCGAGCGCGGCCCCGACGTGATCGCCCGCAATCCTCAACTGGCAACGGGCATCTACTTCAACCAGTCGGGGGGCAAGTACATCAACCCCCTCGCGGTGCAGGACCCGACCGCGGTCTCCCTGTTCATGACCTCGTTCCTCGACTCGGTCGCGCCGGACGCGTGGGTCGCCGGCCCGGCGGCCGACTTCGCCCCGCGGGGGGTCGACGCCCAGCTCGGCGTCGCCAGCCCGGGCTTCGAGAGCGCGTTGATGCCGATCAGCTCGCAGTCGCAGCTCCGCGCCATGGCCAACGTCGACGTCCGGCAGACCGTCTCCAACCCGCAGCCGGGCTGGGCGTTGACCGACTACGCCACCGCCATGGAGCTCGGGCTGCAGCCCGTGGCGATCCAGAACGCGGCGGGCGAGTTCGTCCTTCCGACCCCCGCGTCGATCGCGGCCGGTGTGTCGACGATGACGGTCGAGGCCGACGGCCGGCGCGTGCCGAACCCACAGGCCACCGCAGCAGGCGCGTACCCGCTGGCGATGGTCGAGTACGCCATGGCGCCGGCCGAGCCGCTGATCGACGCCACGTGCGCGCCCCGTACCGACTCGCAGCAGGTGCTCTCGTCGTGGCTGTCGTTCCTCACCGGACCGGGCCAGGCCGCGCTCGGGAACGGGCTGCTGCCGCTGACCCCGCAGCTCGCCGGCCAGGCCCAGGCGTCGATCGCCCAGGTGGGCGCCGCGCCCTCGACCGCGAGGTGCACCCCCGTGATCCCCGAGGCCCCGGTCGTCCCGGTCCCCGCCGGACCGGGCGTGGGCGGCTTCCCGACCGGTGGCTACGGCAGCGACTTCGACTCGGGCAGCGGGTCCTTCGGCGACAGCAGCGGCGGCGGGGCGGCCGGAGCGGGGACGGCGGCGTTGAGCGCGTCGACGCCCGCCGAGCTGGACGGCGCGGAGGAGCTCGCCGACGCGGCCGAGCCGACGCTCCCGCCGTTCCTCGGCATCGCCGCGGTGAGCCAGGTCATCTCGCCGATCGCCCTCCTGCTCGTCGTGGTGCTCACCTCCGGCGCGGCGTTCCTGACGTCGGGGCGCCCCGCGCCGCCGGCGATGGCGCGGGCGGGCCGGACCGTGACGTCGTCCGCCGACCGGGTGGTGCGCCGACTTCCCGGCCTGCGTCGGCGCTGAGCACGACGCCGCGCCCCGCGGGCGTCGGTCCGCGGGGGTGGTCACGCGCTCGGGCACGTCCGCAACATCGTCGTGCCGAGCCGGTGCCGCACATGAACGTGCGGCGCCGGATCGCTTAACGGAGCGCCAACCGCGGGCGGCCACAGCACGGCGGAATGTGCTCGTGAGCAGGAGTTCAGGCCGCCGTCCACGTGGCGGCCAGGGCCGTTCACCTCGGCATGTCACAAAGCGGTTGCGGTGGTTACGGCCGCCGCCCGTCATCGCCCGTTGGGGCGTCACTGAACTTAAGGGACAGGTGATGAAGATCCACATTCCCCGCCGCGCGCGGCGCGTCGCCTTCGGCGGCACCGCACTGCTCGCACTGACCGCCATGGTGGCCTGTGACTACGGGCCCGACGGCGATCCTGACGTGATCGCCTTCGCCGGCTCGGACACCACCCAGGACGTCGTCGGCGCCCTGGTCACCAACTACAACGCCGACCCGAACTACAACGAGGACGCCAACATCCCGGGTGTCGACAAGGACTCGCTGGACAACATCCTGTCCGTCGAGGCCAACCCGAACGCGGTGGCGGGCGACGAGCACTGCGGCAACGTGACGTACCACACGCCTGCGGGCGCGGGTGAGACGCTCGCCCCCAACGGGTCGAGTGCGGGCCGTGACGCCCTCAAGGCGTCGGTGCTCGCCGGCAACGGCTGCATCGACGTCGCCCGTTCGTCCGCCGGGTCCGCGACCGGTCGGCACGGGTGCCGGCCAGGACCCGGCCTCGTTCGAGTACTACGCCTTCGGCCTCGACGCCGCTCGGCTACTCCACGGCCAGCACCGCGGCGCCGGCTGCGGGTCTGACCCTCGCCCAGCTGCAGGGCATCTACAACTGCACCTTCACCAACTGGAACCAGGTCGGTGGCGCCAACCAGCCGATCGAGCGCTACTACCCGCAGGCCGGCTCGGGCACCCGGGCGTTCTTCCAGAGCGACATCCTGGGCTTCGACCCCACGCTGTTCTCGAGCGGCCGAGCTGCCCGGCGGTGCAGATCGGCCAGGAGAACCAGGGTCTGACGATCCAGGCCAACGGTGATCAGCAGTCGGGCATCCAGCCCTTCTCGGGCGGCAACTGGGTTGCGATGTCCCGCGGTGCCATCCCCGACCAGCGGGCCGGTCAGGTCATCCGCAACCTGAACGGCAAGAACATCATCTTCGGGTCGGGCGCCAGCGCCCAGCTGGCGACGCCGGCCGCGACCGGTGACCCCACCGCCCCGGTGCAGGAATCCAACGTCCGCCTCGTCACCAACCCGCCCCCGTACCCGGGTATCCGCTTCGTGTTCAACGTGATCGACGACACGTCGCCCAGCTACACGAGCGCCATCCGCTACGTCGGCTTCGACAACGTCAACAACGGGGCGACCAGCCCGCTGTGCAGCGGTGGCAAGGCGGCCATCGTCACGCAGTTCGGCTTCGGCACGCTCGACAAGACGGTCGGGCCCCGCAACCTGCCGGGCTCGACCTGCCGTCAGTACACCCCGTGACGGTCTGACCGTCCCGGACACATCCACGTCCACGTCCGCAGCCCCGGCCGCCCGGCCGGGGCTGCGGCGCGGTCCGGCACCGTCGCTCCCGCTGGCTGTCACGGCCGGCGCGTACGACGATGGGACCGGCACGGGCGGATCGACCCCGCACCAGAGGAGCGACGCGAGATGGACCTCGACGAGATCAAGGCCGAGACCGCCCGGCTGTCGGCGTGGGCGCACATCGCCACCGTCGGGGCCGACGGCAAGCCCGACGTCGTGCCCGTCCACCCGGCGTGGGACGGCGACACGATCTGGATCATGACCGGCGCCGAGAGCGTCAAGGCCCGCAACATCGCGTCGTGCCCCGACGTGGCGCTGCACTGGCAGGTGGACGAGAGCGGCGACGGCGTCGAGCTGTGGGGCACCGCCGCGGTGCACACCGACGCCGAGACCAAGCACCGGCTGTGGAACGGGGTGTTCGACTACGACCTGAACGCCTTCGCGCCCGGCGGCCCCGACTCGCCCGACGTCTGCTTCGTCTCGGTGGCGCCCGAGCGGGTGCTCGCCCTCAAGGCCTACGGCATGGGCGGGCGCGCCACCTGGCGAGCCTGACCCTCAGGATCGACCCACGGGCGTGCGCATGCGGAATCATCGCCCGGTCGAGCGTCCGGTCCGGCCGACGTGTCCTGGCGCGCCCGGTCAGCCGGTCGGGGATCCGCCCCGCCGGTCCAGCACGGCACGGGCGGCGCCGCCGAGGAACAGCGCCATGGCCTCCTCGGACAACGGCAGCTTGCGCGCCGCCGCCAGCGCCCGGCCGACGGGCAGGACGGGGTGGTCGGAGGCGAACCACACGCGCCCGCGGCCGCGGGACGAGTCCATGAACCGCACCAGCGCCGGGTCCATGTAGGTGGCGAGGTAGGCCGACGTCATGAGGTGGAGCCGTGGCCACTTGAGCATGTACTGGATCAGCAGGGCCTCGTACGGGTGGCCCATGTGGGCGCCGATGACCGTCAGCTCGGGGAAGTCGATGAGGAGGTCCTCGAGCAGCACGGGGTCCTGGCAGCGCGAGCGCACCTGCGGTCCCGGGATTCCGACGTTCACCGAGACGGGGAGGCCCAGCTCGGCACAGGTCGCATAGACGGGGTAGTAGAGCCGGTGGTTGAGCTCGTACTGCTCGACCAGCGGGGTGACCCGCACCAGGACGACGTGGTCGTGCTGCGCCAGGTCGCGGAGGCGCCGGCAGTTCCGCACGGGCTTGGTCGCCCGGTCCACGGTCACCGACACCAGGAACCGCCCGGGGTGCTCGTCGGCGATGGCGAGGAAGTCCTCGGCCGCGTACATCCCGGCCTCGTGCATGCGGTCGGGGTCGCCCAGCCCGGCCGTGAGGACACCGGTGTCGACCCCGGCCTCGTCCATCGCCCCGAGCAGCTCGTCGACCGTGCGCCCCCGGGCGAGGTCCTCGCCGAAAAGAGCGCCCACGCCGGCGTTCTCGGGTCGCGCCGACCACGCCGCGCCGAAACCCTCGGGGAAGATGTTCACCCACGCATCCACCACCATGGCGGCGGAGCCTACCGTGACGTGGCTGTCAGAAACGGCCGCGACGCGCCGGAGCGGTGGCGGCGCGGCCGTGTCAGAACGGCCGCTCGGCGGGGCCCGTGCGCGGCCCCGGCGTGAAGGCGGCCGGCATCTGCACCACGCCGTTGAGCTCGGGGTTGCCCGCGTAGAAGCGGACGGCGTCACGGTCGATCGCGTAGTCGGGCATCCGGGCCAGCACCCGCCGCACGAGCACCTGGAACATCGTGCGCGCCATGTGCAGGCCGATGCACCGGTGGGGCCCCACGCCGAAGGCGAGGTGCGGGTTGACGGCCCGATCGAGCACGACCTCGTCGGCCCGGTCGAACACCCGGTCGTCGCGGTTGGCGGACAGCCAGCTCAACATCACGTGTTCGCCCCGCCGGAGGCGTTGCCCGCCGAGGTCGGCGTCGCAGGTCACCGTGCGGGTCAGCGTCTCGTTGACCGAGAAGAAGCGGAGGAACTCCTCGGTGGCGAGGTCGACGAGATCGGGCTCGTCGATCAGGCGCTGCCGCTGGTCGTGGTGGGCGTCGAGGTGGTGGAGCGCCAGCGCGGTGAGCGACGTCGTCGTGTCCAGCCCGCCGCCGATGAGGTTCCACAGCACCGACACCAGCTCGTCGTCGGTCAGGTGGCGGGCGCCGTCGGCACCGGTGGCGCCGCTCCCTTGCTCCACGTCGACCGTCATGGCGACGAGCGCCGACAGCAGGTCGTCGCCGGGAGCGGCCCGGCGATCGGCCACCTCGCCGGCCAGCTCGGCCAGCATCGCCGGCACGTTGGCCACGGCGGCCCGGAACTCGGGGCTGCGCGGGGCGTGGGCGATCGTGCCGTGGAACAGGTCGGCGTAATGGCGCCAGTTGTCGGGGGGCAGCCCGACCAGCTCCATCGTGAACACCGCGGGCACGGGGTTGGCGTAGTCGAGCACGAGGTCGATGCGGCCCGTCTCGCTGCGCTGGTCGAGGAACCAGTCGGCGGTGGCCTCCATCCGCGGGGCGAGGCGGGCGATGGCCGCCGGCACGAGGAACGGGTTGAGGACGCGGCGCAGCGCGGCGTGGAGGCCGCCCTCGACCTCGGCGATGCCGGCGGTCGGGATGGCGGGTCCACGCGGGATGCCGGCGATCCCGAGGTAGTCGATGCCGTCGTCGGCGTCGCGCTCGTGCCGGCTCGAGTACGTGTCGGCGTCTCGGGCGACGGTGGCGACCTCGTCGTAGCCGCTGACCATCCAGAACCCGCCGTAGGCGGCGTTGTGGGCCACGGGGCACGCCCGTAGGTCGGCCCAGCGCGGCGTGACGGTCGCGGTGGAACTCGGAGCTGTGGTGGTCGACGTCGACCCTCGGCGCGTCGACTGCCGTGGGGTCGACCGTGCCGTCGCCCGTCATGACGCCTCCCCCTCCGGGCCCGTCGCGGTGGCTCGCCCCGTTGATAGCACGCCGACGGTGCCCGTTTCTGACGTCGGCGTCATTCCTGGGCTATGAAAGGGCGCCGGGTGGGCGGTGTGGGAGGAGCGCCGAGGCATGGAGGCAACCGCGTACGCCGACACCGCGCTGCGGCGCCTGCTGGCCGGGCACCGCCTGCCGAGCCAGCCGGTCGACCTGCCGCGGCTGCGGCGTGAGCGTCGTGGCCGGCTGCAGGCCGAGATGGCCCGGCGGGAGGTGGACGCCGTCGTGCTGCTGCACGCCCCGCATGTCGGATACGCCACCGGCCAGCCCGCGCGTGGGGTCGACGTGACCGTCGCCGCGTTCGAGCGGCCGGTCGCGGTCGTCATCGCCGGCGAGCCGCGGCCGCACCTGTTCGGCGGCGCCCCCGACGGCCTCGACGTCCACGCGCACCCGGCCGTGTGGCCCGAGCTCGACGAGGGCGTGGCGCAGCTCGCCGGGGCGCTGGCCGAGGTGGTCGGCCCCCTGGCCGGGCGGCGGGTCGCGGTCGACGAGCAGACCGGCGCCATGGTGCGGTCGGGCCTTCTCCGCGGCGCCGACGTCGTCGACGCCGCCCCCCTCGTGGGCGCGGCGAAGCTGTCGAAGACGGCCGACGAGCTCGAGTGCATCTCCGAGGCGCAGCGCCGGAACGAGGACGCGATGGTCGCGGCGCAGGCGGCGTTGCGGCCGGGGGTGACCCGCGACGAGCTCGCGGGCACGTTCCTCGCCGAGCTGGCTCGGCTCGGGGGGAACGCCAACATGATCGATCCGATCTTCGAGCGGATGCCCCGCCGCCTGGCCGACGGGCCACGCACCACGACCGGCGGCGCCGCCTTCCCGACGGGGACGACCGACGTCACGTTCGACGACGGCGACCTCGTGTGGGTCGACGCCGGTGTCGACCACCTCGGTTACGCCTCCGACTTCGGGCGGACGTGGGTCGTCGGCCGCGAGCCGGCACCCGCCGAGCGCGCGCTGTTCGACGGGTGGTGCACGGTGATGGAGGCCGTCCTGGGCGCCCTCCGCCCCGGCGCGACCGGGGGCGACCTGTGCCGGGCGGCCGGGGCGGCGGGGGTGGACGCCGGCCCCGGGTCGGGAGGGCGACCGTGGCTGGCCCACTTCTACCTGGCGCACGGGGTGGGCATCGAGAGCGCCGAGATGCCGCTGATCGGCACCGACCTCGGCCCCGACTTCGACGAGGCGCTGGTGCTGGCGGCCGGGATGGTGCTGGTGCTGGAGCCGGTCGTGTGGCGCGAGGGGATCGGCGGCTACCGGGCCGAGGAGATCGTGGCCGTCACCGAGTCCGGGTGGCGCCACCTCGGCGGGGGGCACGCGTACGCCCCGTTCGGTGGTTGAGGCCGTGGTGTCGGCGTCGCCGTCCTCGCCGCCGGCCGGCACCGACGATGCCCCGCTGCGGGCGGCCCGCCGGGCCCGGGTCGTCGCCGCCATGGCCGATGCCGAGCTCGACGTGCTCGTGCTGGGGCGCCGCGACGACGTCGCCTACGCCGCCGGCACGCCGCGCCCTGTGGACGGCGGGCACACGGCCGTTCGGCCCCGCGTGCGTGCTCGTGGCCGCGACCGGCGCGGCCCACCTGCTGTCGACGTGGGACGCCGGCGTCCCACCCGAGATCCCGTTCGAGCACCTGTTCGGCGTGACGTGGAACCCGGCGGTGATGGCGGGCGCGCTCGGCGACATCCCGGGGTTGCCCGAGGCGCGGCGGGTCGGTGTCGACGCCTGGTCGCCGGGCTTCGCCCGGGCCCTCGGCCGGCTGGCCCCCGACGCCGTGCTGGTGCCGGCCGACGACGTCGTGCGCCGGGCCCGGGCGGTGAAGCTCCCCGCCGAGGTCGACCGCATCTCCGCCGCCGTCGCAGTGGCCCGCTCGGGCCTGGCGGCGGCGGTCGGCGCCCTGGCCGGCGGTGAGGGAGAGGCAGCCGCTCGCGCCGCGGCCCTGGCGGCGCTCGCCGGGCGCGGCGGCCTGGTCCCCACGTCGGGCGTGGCCGTCGCGCCCCTCGCCGCGGGCGCAGGTGCCGACGGGGACCTGGGTTGGCGCGTCGACGTGGGCGTGCTGGTCGGCGGCTACGAGGGTGGGATCGGCCGCACCGTCGGTTCCGACGGCCGCGTCGTCGAGGGGGACGGCCACGCGGCCGACGCGCACGAGGCCGTGCTCGCCGCGTGTCGGGCGGGCGCCAGCGGTGCCGACGTGGCCGACGCCGCCCGCCGCGCCGGCGCCGCCCGCTGGTGTGTGCGCGGCAGCGGGATGGGCTACGAGCCGCCCGTCATCACCGCCGACCTCGGCGCCGCCGCCGTCCTCGCCGCCGGCATGGTCGTGTCGGTCGAGGTCGACGTGACGGGCGACCACCGCCGCGACGTCGCCCTCGTCACCGACGACGGCGCCCGGCTGCTCTGACCCGCCCGGCGTCCACGCGACGGATGACGTCTCGACGCCGCCGAACACCCGATCGCCGTGGGAGGCACAGCCCTGTCCTGGCTGACAGATCGTCGCCGGATCGGTCATCACGCGGTCCGGAACGGTCGACGGCGTGGGTCGTGGTCACGACCGGTCGGCGAAGTCGAGGTTCGCGATCAGCGCGTGGACCCGCTCCTCGATGTCGTCGCGGACCGATCGCACGACCTCGATGGGCTGACCGGCCGGATCCCGGGGCTCCCAGTCCTCGTATCGCTTGCCGACGTAGACGGGGCACGTGTCACCGCACCCCGTCGTCACGACGACGTCCGCGGCTCGGATGATGTCGTCGGACGCAGAGGAACAGGACCGACGGGTGTGCGTCGCCGTCGCCGTCGGTCGTGGGGTCGATCGGGGAGCTGTCGACGCTCATGCCGTTCGTGAGTCCTCTTCGTCGATGGGAGCGATCGCTGTGATCCGCTGGTCGATCTCCCGCAGCGCCGCGTCGAAGGCGCGCCTCGTGCCGGCATCGACCGGATCGGGAATGGACCAGTGCAGCCACTTCTTGGGAGCGTCGAGCTCTTCGTGGGCGCGGTCGCACACGGTCACGATCAGGTCGGCGTCGAGATCCCGGTCCTCGAGCCCCCGAGGACGCGAGTCGCCGAGGTCGAGCCCCGCGGTGGAGGCCGCGGCGACGGCACCCCGGTGCACCTTTTCCGTGGGATGGGTCCCTGCGCTGGTGGCGTCACCGCCAGTGCGCTGCCGCCACAGGGCGGCAGCCAGTTGGGACCGCGCTGAGTTGTGCGTACACACGAACAACGCCCGGCCGCGGCGCGGGTGGCCGGCGATCGGGAGCTTGTGGAGGGTCTCTGCCCGAAGGCGCACGTAGCGACGGCGCCGGTCGCCCGACGAGGTCCGTCGCTCGATCAGACCGACGCGCTCCAGCACGTCGAGGTGATGAGCCAGCAGGTTCCCGGTCAGTCCGAACTGCGCGGACAACACCGAGGGCGCCCGGTCGGAGCTGGCGAGCTGCTCAACGATCGCCAGGCGCACGGGTTCACCGAGGGCGGCATGCAACGCCGCGCGCCGCTCGATCTGCTTGTCCACACCTGGGACCGTATGGATCAATCGTGATTGAGTCAATGAAGCCAACGTGAAGTGCGCGTGCCACGTGTCGCGTGGTCAGGAGAACAACGGACTGCGACGTCAGGCGACGAGCACGTCGAGGCTCAGCAACAGGCGGCGCACCCGATCACCGATCTCGTCCCGGATGGGGCGAACGGCGTCGAGGTCACGCCCGGCCGGGTCCTCGAGCTCCCAGTCCTCGTAGCGCTTGCCGGGGAAAACGGGACACGCGTCGCCGCATCCCATGGTGACGACCACGTCGGCCGCCCGGACAATCTCGTCGGTCCACGGCTTGGGGAACTCGCCCTCGATGTCGACGCCGACCTCTCGCATCGCCTCGACCGCGGCGCGGTTGATCTCCATGCCGGGGTCGGACCCACCGGACCAGCCGATCGCCCGGTCTCCCGCGAGGTGGTTGAACCAACCGAGCGCCATCTGGGAACGCCCGGCGTTGTGGACGCAGAGGAAGAGCACGATCGGCACGCCGTCGTCGTGCTTGCCTTCGACACGGGCGAGGGCGGTCAGGCGCTGGCGGGCGAACCGCTCGGCCATCAGCGGCAGGAAGTGGGTCAGCTTCGCCCGGCTGCTGAACTGGTCGTAGCTGCTCCCCAGAAAGAGCTCGATCGTCTCCTGCGAGAACGTGCCGGCGAAGTGCTCCCGCAGGTTCGCCGCCGCCGACTTGAGGGCCAAGCGCTGGTCGGGGGTGAGTGACTCGAGATCAGGCATTCCGGTCCTCCGTGCGAGCTCACGTACGTTGGAGGGTAAAGATCAGTGTCTACTGAGTCAATTAGTGCTGATCTAGCTGAGTTGGACGGGCGGCGTGGTCTCCTCGGGTGCGACGGCTTGGCACCCGCATCCATATCGATTATCGTCGATCATCGATGGACGTGGATCGTGACTCAGCAGAGGTGTGGGCCGGCTGGTTCCGGGCCCTCGGCGACGCGTCCCGAGTCCTCATCCTCAACCGATTGGCCCTGGCCGGGCGGCCGATGACCGTGGGCGAGATCGTCGACGCCGTCGACGTCGGCCAGTCGACCGTGTCGCACCACCTGAAGCTGCTCGCCGACACGGGGTTCGTCCACGTCGAGCGCCAAGGCAACGCCAGCCTCTACCGGGTCAACGAGCGGTGCCTCGAGGTCTTCCCCTCGGCCGCCGAGGTGGTGATGGGCCGCCTACCCCGGTACGACCCGCGTCCTGGCGCGTGCGCTGCGCCGTGGCAGACCGGGCCCGACGGAGACGCAGAGCGAAACGGCTCGGATCGACGACGACAGGAGACCTCATGACCGACGACGCACTGGCCGAGACCCTCCAGGCTCACTACGGCCTCGCGGCCCGCCGGGCGGCCGAGCTCGCCGCGGGTGGCGACACCTGCGGATCGGCGGTCGACGCCTGCTCCCCTGGACGGGACGACGACGAGGTGTTCGGCGCCGGGAGTTACGCGGCCGCCGAGCTCGCCGACCTCCCCCGAGAGGCGGTCGCGGGCAGCATCGGCTGCGCCAACCCGGTCGCCCTGGCTCACCTCGAACCCGGCGAGGACGTCCTCGACCTCGGCTCCGGCGGCGGGATCGACGTGCTCCTGTCCGCTCGCCGAGTTGGCCCCGGCGGACGGGCCTACGGCGTGGACATGACCGCAGAGATGCTGGAACTGGCCCGCGCCAACCAGGCCCGCGCCGGGGTCACCAACGTGGAGTTCCTCGAGGGACGCATCGAGGCGGTGCCGCTGCCCGACGGCAGCGTCGATGTGGTCGTGTCGAACTGCGTGATCAACCTCTCCGCCGACAAGCCCGCGGTGTTCGCCGAGGCCTTCCGGCTGCTCCGCCCTCACGGCCGCCTGGCCATCGTGGACGTGGTGGCCGACCATGTTCCCGATCCGGCGCTCCGGGGCGACCTCGCCGCCTGGGCCGGCTGCGTCGCCGGCGCGATCACCCGATCGCAGTACCGAGCGATGCTCGTGGACGCCGGGTTCGTCGACATCGAGATCGCCGACGACCACGCCGTGGGCGACGGCCTCTGGTCGGCCTTCGTGCGCGCCGCGCCGCCCGGAAACCGTCGCTCGTCGCACAGCCCTCCGTCCTCGACGCTCCGTGACGATCGGGACTTGTAGTCGCCGTCAGGACTCGTGCGATGAACGACCCCCAGACTTTCTGACACTCACGTCAGGCGGGCGCCTACCATCGCGACATGGCCGCGCTGGACTTCCGGGCGTTCGACGCCGACAACCACTACTACGAGGCGACCGACGCCTTCACCCGCCACATCGACCCGGAGATGCGCAAGCGGTGCATGCAGTGGGCCGACGTCGACGGGAAGCGGCGGCTCCTGGTCGGGGGCAAGGTCAACAAGTTCATCCCGAACCCGACGTTCGACCCCATCGCCCGCCCCGGGAGCCTCGAGGACTACTTCCGGGGCCGCAACGCCGAGGGGCTCGACCTGAAGACGATGTTCGGCGAACTGGACCCGCTGTCCGACCACCCGGGCTATGTCGAGCGCGACGCCCGCGTGCGGCTGCTCGACGAGCAGGGGCTCGACGGCGCCCTGCTGTTCCCGACCCTCGGTGTCGGCATGCAGGAGGCGCTCAAGCGCGACATCCCGGCCCTCCACGCCGCGTTCACCGCGTTCAACCGGTGGCTCGACGACGACTGGGGCTTCGATCGGGGCGACGGTCGGCTGTACGCCGCGCCGATGATCACGTTCGCCGATCCGGACCTGGCCGCCGCCGAGGTGGCGCGGGTGCTCGAGGGCGGCGCCCGCATCCTCGTCGCCATCCCGGGACCGGTGCCCGACGTCCACGGCGACGGCTACGTCTCGCCCGGGCATCCGCGGTTCGATCCGGTGTGGCGGCTGCTCGACGAGGCCGGCGTGCCGCTGGCCCTCCACGCCGGGCTCAGCGGCGTCCAGCGGTACGGCAGCCTGTGGGGCACGGGCGGTGGGGCCGGCGGCGGCTTCGAGGGGTTCAAGCACGCGGTGTTCCCGCTGGTCGCCTTCCAGGACCGGGGCATCTCCGACACGTTCGCCGCCCTCATCTGCCACGGCGTGCTCGAGCGCTTCCCCAACCTCCGGCTGGCGTCGATCGAGAACGGCGCCATGTGGGCGCCCGACCTGCTGCGCAACCTGCGCGACGGCCACGGCAAGATGCCGTTCTCGTTCACCGAGCACCCCGTCGACCAGTTCCGCCGGGCGGTGTGGGTGGCGCCCTACTACGAGGACGACATGGCCATGCTGCGCGACCTGCTGGGCGTCGAGCGCCTGCTGTTCGGCTCGGACTTCCCGCACGCCGAGGGGTTGCCCGAGCCCACCGACTTCGTGAAGGACATCCCCACGTTCGGCGACGACGACCTCCGCACGGTGATGCGCGACAACGTGCTCGAGCTGATCACCCCCGCCCGCGCTGACGCGAGCGGGCGAGTAGGAAGGGCCACATGGAACACGACGCCATCAGGCGGACGCTGGCCGCCTACTGCCAGCTCCTCGACGACGGGCGCTTCGACGACTGGGTCGAGGTGTTCACCGAGGACGTCGTCCTGGCGGCGATGGGCCAGACCGCGCGTGGACGGGATGCGGTGCGGGCGTTCATCGAGCCCAACCAGGGCCCCGACCTGCGGGGGCGACACATGCTCAGCGAACCGCTCATCGCCGTCGACCCGACCGCCGGCCGGGCGACGGTGACCACCGACTACTGCTTCGTGACCCGGGAGCTGACCGTGCTGTCCGCCGGGCGCTACCACGACGTCTTGCAGCGCGACTCAGACGACCCCGACAACTGGCGCATCGCCGAGCGCGAGATCGTGTTCCTCGGCGACGACCCGAAGGGGTTCGACCCCCCGGGCGTCGACCCCTCGTGACCAGCTGCGACGGGCGCGGGCGCGTCCCGTCGGCGTTCGCCCGTTCCGTGCCGGAATCTGGTTGGTAGCCAACCGATCCGGAACACGGAACGAACGTCATGCGGCGAGGGCGAGGTGGGCGCGGATCCGGTCGACGACGTACGCCGGCCGCTCGACCACGTCCTCGTACACGAACGTGACCACCCGCCAGCCCACGAGGCCCAGGTCGGAGCCACGCTCGGCCTCGGCCTGCCGGTCGCGCCGGGTCGCGTGCGTCTCCTGGCCCGAGATCTCGGCCACCAGGCGGTCGTCTTCCCACAGCAGGTCGACCCGTGCGATCGACCGGCCTGATCCGCCCGGCCGGCCCTGGCGACGCAGGCGGACCTGGACGCGCGGCACGGGCAGCCCGGCGTGCGTGATCAGGCGGATGGCCTCTTGCTCGAGCCAGCTGTCGCCGAGCGGACGGCCGTCGGTGCGATCGAGGAGCGCCGCCAGGGCGGGGAGGCCCGGTCGGCCGCGACGACGGAGCGCGTCGAGCCGCCAACGCAGGTGGGGCCGCCAGATGAGACCTCGCCGTTCGGCGTGGTCGAGGACCGCCTCGAGTCGCTCGGGTGGGAGCAGAGGCGAGATGTCACAGATCGTGCGCGCCGCCGTCGTCCTCGGGATGAGGTGGTGCAGGTCGAGGTCGGCGGGCCCGAGGTCTCGGCTGCGGTGCACGAGACCCGGCACCGCGGTCGGGTACCGACCGAAGGCCACGAGCACCTCGGGGAGGAGTGGCGGCACGATGCCGTCGAACCTCGACAAGGCCCCGGCGGTCAGGTGGCTCGCCGCCGAGCCGGGCCCGGCGGCGAGCACCGCAGCCAGCGCGGTCTGGTGCCACGACTCGGGGTGGGCGCCGTGCCGCAGCACGCCGCCGCCGAGCGGCACGAGGACGCCCGCCGCGATCAGGCGGCGGCGTTGCTGGCGGGAGACGCCGATGCGGTCGAGTTCGGCAGCGGTGAGGAGGCCGAGCTGCTTGCGGGACCGCTCGGCGATGGTCCCGTCCAGGACACGGGCCATGAACGCCGACCCTACGAGTGGGGTGTGACAGCAACGTCGCGATGGGGCTCTTGCCCTCGTTCTGTGCTTCGGGTCGGTTGCCCGCCAACCAGATCCCAGCACAGAACGGGAGGAACGGGCTCGGACGCGGCGGAACCCCCGGGCGCTCGGGGCGCCAGGGGTAGCGTGACCGCCGTGGTCGACGGGATCGAGGCCGAGCGCCGCTCGCCGTTCGGGGACAACCCGGTGGTCGGCGCCCGCGGGGCCCGCACGCAGCGCCGCATCCTCACCGCCGCCCTCGACGTCTTCGCGGCGCACGGCTACCACGACAGCCGCATCGAGCAGATCACCGAGGCCGCGGGCTGCTCGCGGCCCACCTTCTACCAGTACTTCTCCAGCAAGGAGGACGTGTTCCGGGCGTTGGCCGCCCACGTCGGTCGCTCGGTCGTGCAGATGACCGACGCGCCTCGGCCCGGTCACGCCCGACGCCGCCGGTCGCGCCGCCGTCGTGGCGTGGATGGGCGAGTTCTCCGCGTTCTACGACGCGTTCGCCCCGGTGTTCACCGGCTTCTCGGCGGTGGTGCGCACCGATCGCTCGCTGGCCGGGGCCTCGGCGCCGGTCAACGCCCGCTTCGGCAAGGCGTTGCGCCCCCACCTGGTCCTGGAGGACGGCGTGGTGCCGCCCGAGGTGATGGCGACCACGATCGTCACGATGATCGTGCGGGCCAACCTGCTGCGCATCGGCACCTCGGGGCTGGTGGCCCGCAAGCGCTTCGTCCACGCTCTCGGGGCGACGGTGCACCGGGCGCTCGTCGGCCCGGTCCCCGGCCTCGACGACGGGGCCACGTCCCCGCCGGCCGCTCGCCCGGCCCGCCTGCGGCGGTCGGTCCCGGCACCGACGTCGCCGGCGCGGGAGCGGGTGCTGAGCCCGCAAGGCGAGCGCATGCGGGCGCGCATCGTCGAGGCCGGCGTCTCCCAGTTCCCCAAGCTCGGCTTCCACGAGACGCGGGTCGACGACGTGGTCGAGGCCGCGGGGGCGTCCCACGGCACCTTCTACCGCTACTTCGACTCGAAGGACGACCTGTTCCGGGTCATCGCGACCGAGGCGGCCGACAGGCTGATCGGCTGCATCGACGCCTTCCCCGACGGGGATGACGCGGGGGCGTTGCGCGACTGGCTGGACACCTGGTTCGGCATCTACGCCGAGCACGGCGGCATCATCGCCCTCTGGCGGGAGACCCAGTTCCCCGACCCGGCCCTCGAGGACCTCACGAAGCGCGTGGCCGACGTGGCGCTCGGGCGGTTGCTCGAGGCCCTGGGCGAGCGGGCGGTCGGTGACCCGCTGGTCGACGCCATGGCCTTCCTGGGCCTGGTCGAGACCGTGCCGCACCACGTCCACGCCTTCGCGTACTTCACCCAGGCCGAGGCCGTCGACGCGCTCGTGGCCATCATCCGCCGGGGCTTCCTCGGCCTGCCCGCAGCCTGACGCAGCCGTCAGAAACAGCCTGACGCGACTGTTAGATTTTCGCCCGGATCTGCGCTAGACACAGGGCATGCGGATCACCCTCGACCGGACGCGCTGCACCGGTCACGGGCGCTGCTACGCCATGGCTCCCGCGGTGTTCGACGCCGACGCCGACGGCTACGGCGTGATCCGCGACGGCGGCGAGGTCGGGCCGGGCGACGAGCACGAGGCTCGCCGTGGCGCGGCGAACTGTCCCGAGGACGCCATCTCGCTCGAGGAGTGAGGGCACACGTGGGGGGAAGGCGATGACCGGCACCGACACCACGCCCCCGGAGGATGTGCGCCATGACTCGGGCGCCGAGCCGACCGCGGGCGAGGGCTCACTGTTCGACCCCGAGATCGCCCGCAACCCACAGCCCGTCTACAAGGCGATGCGCGACCTGGCGCCCGTCGTCGACCTCGGGGAGCGCAGCCCGACGGGCGGCGTCGCCCTCGGCAAGCACGAGGACATCGTCGCCGGGCTGCGCGCGCCAGACGTGTTCTCGTCGGGCTTCGACGCGGTGCACATCGGCCAGGTGCGCCCGCTCATCCCGCTGCAGATCGATCCGCCCGACCACGTCGCCTACCGCAAGGTGCTCGACCCGCTGTTCTCGCCCCGCCGGGTCGCCGCCCTCGAGCCGCGGATCCGCGAGCTGGCCCGCCGGCTGGTCGACGCGGTGGCCGACGAGGGGGCCTGCAACTTCAACGCCGCCTTCGCCGAGCCGTACCCGTCGACCGTGTTCCTCGAGCTCCTCGGCCTGCCCGTGTCCCGCGCCGCCGAGTTCATCGCCTTCAAGGACGGCATCGTGCGGCCCCCGGCCCGCACGCCCGCGGAGCGCGACGAGATGGTGACCGAGACCGGCCGGCAGATCTACGCCGTCCTCGAGGAGGTGGTCGACGCCCGCACCCGCGCCCCGCGGGACGACTTCATCTCGGCCTTCCTCACGTCCGAGGTCGACGGCCACCGCCTCACCCGCGAAGACGTCATCGACATCTGCTACCTGTTCTTCCTCGCCGGGCTCGACACGGTCACGGCCTCCCTCGACTGCATGCTCGCCTTCCTCGCCGAACACCCCGACCACCGCCGCCAGATCGTCGACGACCCCGGGCTCATCCCGAACGCGGTCGAGGAGATGCTGCGGTGGGAGACGCCGGTGCCCGGCGTGGTGCGCCTCACCACCCAGGACACAGAGATGTCGGGCTGCCCGATCGCCGCAGGGCAGCAGGTGGTCATGCTGCTGGCGTCGGCCAACACCGACGAGCGCGCCTGGGAGCGGGCCGACGAGGTCGACTTCCACCGCGAGGTCGTCAAGCACCTGGCGTTCGGAGGTGGGGTCCACCGGTGCCTCGGCTCGCACCTCGCCCGCCTCGAGCTGCGGGTGGCGCTCGAGGAGTGGCACGCCCGCGTCCCCGACTACGAGCTGGCCCCGGGCACGGTGCTCGAGTACTCGCCGGCCCTGCGCCAGATCGAGCACCTGCCGCTGGTCTGGTAGCGGCGACACGAGAGGGGGACGGGTCGTGACCAAGCCGCTCGACGGCATCCGCGTCATCGAGGTGGCGAGCTGGATGTTCATCCCCTCCGGGGGGTCGGTCCTCGCCGACTGGGGGGCCGACGTCATCAAGGTCGAGCCGCCGTCCGGCGACCCGCAGCGCGGGCTGATCACGTCGGGGTTGCTCCCGGGCGGTCCCGACGGCGTGAACTTCATGATCGAGCAGCCCAACCGGTCGAAGCGGTCGGTGGCGGTCGACCTCACCCGGCCCGAGGGGGTCGAGACGCTGATGCGGCTGGTCGAGACGGCCGACGTGTTCCTCACCAGCTACCTGCCCGGCGTCCGCCAGAAGTTGGGGATCGACGTCGAGCACGTGCGCGCCCGCCGGCCCGACATCGTCTACGCCCGGGGCAGCGGCCAGGGGCCCAAGGGCCCCGACGCCGGCAAGGGCGGCTACGACGGCGCCTCGTACTGGGCCAGGGGCGGGGTCGGCTCGGTGATGCCCGAGAAGGAGGGCGGGTGGCCGCCCGGCCAGGTGTCGCCGGCCTTCGGCGACGTGATGGCCGGCATGGCGACCGCCGGCGGCATCGCCGCCGCGCTGGTGCAGCGGGAACGCACGGGCGAGGGGGCGGTGGTCGACTGCTCGCTGCTGGCCACCGCGATGTGGCAGGTGTCGCCGCTCGTGGTGGCGTCGAGGCTGTTCGGCTTCTCGAAGATCCCCCAGGGCGACCGGGCGTTCAGCCCCAACCCGCTGGTCAACGTCTACCGCACCGCCGACGACCGGTTCATCAGCCTGATCCTGCTGCAGTCCGACAAGTACTTCCCCGAGCTGTGCGCCTGCCTCGGCCGTCCCGAGCTGGCCGAGGACCCGCGCTTCGCCGACGCCGCCGCCCGGGCCGAGAACAAGGTCGCCTGCGTGGGGGCGCTCGACGCCGTCTTCGAGGCCGAGCCGCTGGCGCACTGGAGCGCGGCGCTGGCCGACTTCTCGGGCGTGTGGTGCGTGTTCCAGACGCTCGACGAGCTCTACGACGATCCGCAGGTGGTGGCCAACGGCTACCTGCCCGCCATGCAGGCGGGCAACGGCCAGACCGTGCAGCTCGTGGCCAACCCGGTGCAGTTCGACGAGCAGGCCGTCGAGGTCGAGCGGGCGCCCGAGCACGGCGAGCACACCGAGCTGGTGCTGCAGGAGCTGGGCCTGTCGTGGGACGACATCTCGGCGCTCAAGGCCGCGGGCGCGATCCCCTGACCAGGGCCGGGAGCGCCACAGGCCTCGACCTGCAGTGGAGGTCGAGGGTCGAGGGTGGGCGGGAGCGGGCGAGGCAATAGGTTCCGTCGCTCGGAGGATGAGGCACGGGTTCCGCATGTGGAACTGATTGCCTCATCCTCGGTCTGGTGGAACTCATTGCCTCGGGTCCGCAGGGCCCCGAACCGGGCCGATCCCCTCACATGCGCTGGTCGCGGACGAAGCGGTAGACGCCGCCGAAGTCCTCGTTGACCTTCGGCGGCAGGTCGTGGGTGGCCCCGAGCAGCCGGGCGCCCCACACGATGTGGGCGGTGCGCTCGACCACGAGCGCGGCGTGCAGCGCCTTCGCCGGCGTGCTGCCGACCGTGACCATCCCGTGGTTGGCCAGCAGGGTGGCGGCCCTCTCGGCGAGGCGGCCGGCCACCTCGTCGCCCAGCTCGTCGGTCCCGGTCATCACGTAGTCGCACACGGGGATGTCGCCGCCGATGTAGACCGAGACCTCCTCGATGGCGGCGGGGATCGGCTGGCGGGCGAGGGCGAACATCGTGGCGTAGACCGGGTGCGAGTGGATGACCCCGCCGACCTCGGGATAGGCGCGGTAGCAGGCCAGGTGCAGCGCCTTCTCGGTGGTCGGGCTGCGGTCGCCCTCGACCACCCCACCGTCGAGGTCGACGACGACCAGATCGTCGAGCGTCATGGCGTCGTAGGCGAGCGACGACGGCGTCAGGCACACGTGGCCGTCGTCGACGCGGGCGGACACGTTCCCCGACGTGCCCTCGACCAGGCCGCGCGCCGAGAGCTCGCGGGCGGCGGCCAGGACCGCGGCCCGGGCCTCGTCGGTCGGCCGGCTGCTCGCTCACCTCAGCACCTCGGGGTTGGCGATGCGGTGCGGGCGCTCCCCGGCCAGCAGCCGCACGAGATCGTCGGCCAGCATCTCGGTGTGGTTGGCCTCGGTGTCGTAGGTGGCGCCGCCGATGTGGGGCGTCAGCACGACGTTCGGCAGCTTGGCGATCGGGTGCGCGGGGTCGAGCATCTCGCCGTCGAAGTGGTCGAGGGCGACGCCGGCCAGCTTGCCCTCGATCACCGCCTCGGTGAGGGCGTCGAGGTCGTGGAGCGCGGCCCGGGCCGTGTTGACGTAGACCGCCCCGTCGCGCATGCGCCCGATGGCGTCACGGTCGATCATCCCGGCGGTCTCGGGGGTCACCGCGGCGTGCACCGAGACCACGTCGGCCTGGGCCAGCAGGTCGTCGAGCGTGTGCGTGGCGTCATCGGCGTACGGGTCCGCCGCGATCACCCGCATGCCGAGGCCCTCCAGGCGCCAGCGCACCGCCCGGCCGACGGCGCCGAGGCCGATCAGGCCCGCGGTCCGGCCGGCGAGCTGCCAGGCGCGGAAGCGCTGGTAGGGGATGGTGCCGTCGCGGTACACCTCGCCGTCGCGCACGTCGCGGTCGGCCGGCACGATCTGGCGGGTGACCGCCAGCAGCAGGCCCACCGTCAGCTCGGCGACCGCGTCGGCGTTGCGGCCCGGGCGCGTGGAGGACCGGGATGCCGGCGGCCGTCGCCCCGGCCACGTCGACGTTCGTCGGGTCGCCCCGCGCCGAGCCGATGGCCACGAGGGGCCGCTCGAGCACCGGTCCGGCCACGACGTCGCCCTCGCACACGACGATCGTGGCGCCCTCGGCGTCGATGCGCGCGGCCAGCTGGGCGGCGTCGTACAGCCGCAGCGGGCGGTGGTCGAGCCACGGGTCGACGACGAGGTCGGCGACCCGGGCCAGCCGGTCGACGCCCGGGCCCCGGAACGGCGCCGTCACGAGGGCGGTGGGGCGGTTCGACGAGACGGGCGCCACGTCCGCGCATCATACGGGACGCCCGCCACCCGGTCTGACGTCGCCGTTAGAAACCAGCGTCCAGGGCGGGCGCCCCCGGGGGTGCGTGCGTCAGGCGAGGCAATAGAGCCGCGGCCCGATTGCCTCGGGTCGCAAACGCCGCACGCAAACACCGAACCGCCGTCAGCCGGGAGGGCGGAGGTCGAAGGCGCACTTGATGGCGCCCGTCGTGCCCTGGTCGATGAGCGTCGTGAACGCATCCCGCCACCGCTCCAGCGGGAACAGGTGGGTGAGCAGTCCGGTCAGGTCGATGCGGCCGTCGCCCGACCAGGTCGAGGTAGTGGGCCATGGCGTGCTGGCGCACGCCGTCGACCTCCTCCACCCCGAAGGCGTTGGACCCGACCAGCCGGGCCTCCTTGAGGTACCAGGGCGTCCACTCGCAGCGGGCCATCGACGACAGGCCCAGCTGCACGATCGTGCCGCGCGCCCGCAGCACCCGCAGGCCGACCTCCAGCGTGTCGGGCGCGCCCACGGTGTCGTACACGACGTCGACGCCGCCCGGCCACGCCACCGGCGGGCCCTCCCACGGCCGGCGCAGCACGCCGCCCGACCAGCGGGCCAGCGCCTCGATGACCGCCTCCTGCGGTTCGTGGTCGACGGGCACGGCCCCGAGGCGGGCCGCCAGGGCCCGCTGGGCCGGCCAGCGGGCGACCGCCGCCACCTCGACGTCGGGGTGCAGCGCCCGGAGGATCGCCACCGCGCCGGTGCCCAGGGCGCCGGCGCCGTAGACCACCGCCCGGCCGCCCGGCGGCGGCGGGTTGCGGGTGACGGCGTGGAGCGCGACGGAGAACGGGTCGGCCAGCACGGCCACCTCGTCGGCCACGCCGTCGGGCACCGGCACGAGCATGTGGCGGTGGGCCGGGAGCCGCTCGGCGAACCCGCCCGGGGCGTCGCGTCGAGTTGCCGGCGTGGATGCCGGGGGCGAGCGCGCCGTCGTGGAAGCGCCAGCACAGGCTGAAGTCCCCGGCCGCGCACGCCGGGCACACCGGATCGAGGCCCCGCACGACGCACGACAGCCACGGGTTCACCACGACCCGCTGCCCGGGCTCGACGCCGGCCTCGGGCCCGGCGTCCTCGACGGTGGCGACGATCTCGTGCCCGAGGACCTGCGGGAACGAGATGAACGCGGTCATCGGCGAGTCGGCCGGGCCCTCGAAGTCCATGAGCACCTGCTTCACGTCGCTGCCGCAGATGCCGGTCAGGCGGGTGCGCAGGACGGCCCACTCGGGGCCGCGCACGGTCGGTTCGGGCACCTCCTGCAGCGCCATGGGCGTGACCGCCAGGTGGCGCACGAGGCGCGGGCGCGCCCTCGGACGGGGCGGCCGGGCGGGCGTCGAGGGCGACGCCCTCGGTGTCACCGAAGACGAGTGCGCGCATCGGAGCCTCCTCGACGGTCGGAGTCGGACGCGTCGGGCGGGCCGAGCGCCGGGTGCTCGGGGCCCGGGCCGGCGGCCGAACGCTCCGGCGCGTGCTGTGCCATCGTCGGGAATGTACCCGCGGGCTGGCACCGGTTTCTGACGGTCCGTGTCATGCTGCGGCGGCGATCGGGAGGAGGACGATGAGCGATGTGACGGCCGGGGTCGACATCGGCACGACGTCGGTCAAGGCCGTGGCGGTCGACGGCGACGGCAACGTGCTGGCGCGCACCCGCGTCCCCCACGACGTGGTCGTCCCCGCCGCGGATCGGCTCGAGCACCGCCCCGACGAGGCCTGGCGGGCCGGCGTCCGGCGTGCCGTCGAGGACCTCGTCGCCGGGCTGGCGGACCAGGCCGGCGGCGGTGCGGCGCCGCCGATCGCGGCGTTGAACGTGGCCGCGATGGTCCCGTCGCTGTGCGCCGTCGACGCCGCCGGCGCGGCCCTCACCCCGGGGCTGCTGTACGGGGACGGCCGCGCCGGCCGGTTCGAGCGGGCTCGACCCGTCGCAGAGCGGCGAGCTGCTCGCCTTCCTCCGCTGGTGCGCGACCGAGGCCCCCGACGCCGCCGGGTACTGGCCCGCGCAGGCGGTCGCCAACCACGCCCTCGGCGGCGAGGGCGTGATCGACACGGTGACCGCCATGACCGCGCTGCCGGTGTTCGACATGACGGCCTGGGACCCGGCGGTGGCCGCCGAGGCGGGCACGACCGTCGACCGGCTGCCGCGGATCGTCCCCGGCGACGCGGTCGCGGGTCGGGTGCTCGACGGGTCGGCCCGCCGCCGGCGCACGGTTGGGCGGCGGCACGGTCGACGCCTTCGCCGAGCAGCTCGTGGCCGGGGCCGACGACGACGGCGACGTGCTCGTGATCTGCGGGACGACGCTCATCACCTGGGCGGTGACGGCCGAGTGGCGAGAGGTCCCGGGGCTGTGGACCGTGCCGCACAGCGCGCCGGGCAAGGTGCTCGTCGGCGGGCCGAGCAACGCGGGCGGCCTGTTCCTCGAGCGCGTGCTGCGCCTCACGGGCGCCGGACCGGCCGGTGCCGACGGCGGCCAGCGGCCCGCCGATCCCCGCCGGGTGCCGGTGTGGGCGCCCTACATCCGGGGCGAGCGCACGCCGCTGCACGACCCGCGCCGGCGGGCCGCGCTCCACGACCTCGACCTCACGCACGACGCGGTGGCGGTGCGCCGGGCGGCCTACGAAGCGGCGGGCTTCGTCGTGCGCCACCACCTCGACCTGGCCGGCGTCGACGCCCGCCGCATCGTGGCCACGGGCGGCGGGGTGCGGTCGGCGGCGTGGGTGCAGGCCCTCGCCGACGCCACCGGGCTGCCGGTCGACGTGGTCGCCGTGCCCGAGGGAGCGGCGCTCGGCGCCGCCTTCACGGCCCGGGTGATCGCCGGGCTGGAGGCGTCGGCCGGCGACGCCCGCCGCTGGGCCCGCACGGCCGCCCGGGTCGAGCCCGATCCGGCCTGGGCCGACGCGGCCGCCGACCGCTACGCCCGCTTCCGCCAGGTCACCGACGCCGGGTGACACCACCGCCGGCCCGCGAGCCGGCGGCGGGATCTCACGGCGGCGGTGGGCACGGCGTTTGATCGTCGTGACCGTGCAGACCGAGGACGCAGCACGACGACCGCCGGCAACACCGCCGACGGACGCGGTCGAGGCCGTCGACTGGGCGGGCGTGGCCGCCGGCCTCGACGCCGTGGGCATCGCCGCCACCGGGCCCCTGGTCACGGCCGCCGAGTGCCGGGAGCTGGCGGACCTGTACGACGACGACGCGCCGCTTCCGCTCGACCGTCGACATGGCCCGGTACCGGTACGGCGCGGGCCAGTACCGGTACTTCGCCCACCCGCTGCCGGACCTCGTGGCCGACCTGCGCGTCTGCGCTCTGGCCCCGACTGCTGCCCGTCGCCCGTGACTGGGCCGCCCGGCGCCACCAACCCGCCCCCTGGCCCGATGCGCTCGACGAGTGGTTGGACCGGTGCCACGCCGCGGGGCAGACGCGGCCCACCCCGCTGCTGCTGCGCTACGGCCCGGGCGACTGGAACGCCCTGCACCGGGACCTCTACGGCGACCTCGTGTTCCCGTTGCAGGTGGTCATCGGGCTCGACGAGCCGGGGGTGGACTACGAGGGGGGCGAGTTCGTCGTGGTCGAGCAGCGCCCGCGCGCCCAGTCCCGTGCCACCACGATGCCGCTGCCGCAGGGCCACGGCCTGGTGTTCACGACCCGCGACCGGCCCGTGCGCGGCCGGCGGGGCTGGAGCAGCGCGCCGATGCGGCACGGGGTGAGCGTCGTCCGGTCGGGCCGCCGCCGCGCCCTCGGCCTCGTCTTCCACGACGCGACCTGACCCTCCTGTGCGCAGCGCGGGTCGGCGTCAGGTCGGGGACGCGTCGCCCGGAGGCGCGGTCGTGGCGTCCTTGCCGTCCGCCAGCGCCACCATGCCGGCGAGGAACCCGTCGAGGTCGCTCGTCTTCATCTCGACGATGGCCCGCATGTCGGGCAGGTAGTGCTCGATGCGGTCGCCCTCGATGGCGGCGACGATGCCCGCCGCCACGTTCCCGGCCGGTTCGAGCGGCCCGTCGTACAGGGGCGCATCGTTGCCGGGCTGGTCCCAGATCTCGGTGTCGATGGCGCCGGGGAGCACCAGGCGGACGTCGACGCCGGTGTGCCACAGCTCGGCGGCCATCGACTCGCTCCAGCCGCAGAGCGCGAACTTCGACGCCGAGTAGGCCCCCTCGCCCAGCACGCCCACCCGGCCGGCGAAGCTGGCCACGTTCACGATCACGCCCGCGGTCCCGCTCGAGCATGTGGGGCAGCACCGCCAGCGACATGCGCACGGGCGACTCGAAGTTGAGCGCCATCGTGCGCCGGATCTCGTCGAGGGTGATGTCGGTGACCCGCCGCCGCATGGGAGCGCCGGCGTTGTTGACCAGCACGTCCAGCCCGCCCAGCTCGGCGACGGCCCGGCGGCGCCAGCGCCTCGGCCGCGTCGGTGTCGCCCAGGTCCGCCACCCAGGCCTGCGACGCCGGGGTGTGCTCCCGGCAGCGGTCGACGACGCCGGCCAGGCGATCGGCGCGCCGGGCGACGGCCACGACCGTGGCCCCCCGTTCGGCGAGCATCGGCGCCAGAGCGGCGCCGATGCCCGACGAGGCGCCGGTGACGAGGACGGTGGTTCCGTCGAGGTTCACGGCGCGCTTCCCGCCAGGAGGATCTGGGTGATCGCCGATCTCCCCATCGTGAGCGGCTGGATCGAGGCGAACCCTACCGCCCGACTTTCTGACAGTCACGTCATTCTTGGGCATGATGGGTCGATGGATCCCAGGGCGGGCATCGGCCTCCGCGACGAGCACCTCGCCCTGCGTGACTCGGTGCGCGGATGGGCCGCCCGGCACTGCCCGCCTGCGGTCGTCCGGACCGGGCTCGACGCCGACGAGCACGTCCTCCCCCCGTTCTGGGGCGACCTGGCGGGGCAGGGATGGATCGGCCTGGCCGTCGACGAGGCCGCGGGCGGCGAGGGGTACGGGCTGGCCGAGGCGGTCGTCGTGGTCGGAGGAGCTCGGCCGGGTGCTCGCCCCGGGTCCGTTCGTGCCCAGCAGCCTCGCGGCGGTGGCGCTCGATCGGTTCGGCGGCGCGGGCCTGCGCCCGCTCGTCGGCGAGCTCGCCTCCGGCCGCCGCGTCGGCACGGTCGCCGTCGGGCCCGCGCCGGTGCCGGCGACACCGGCGCCCGGAGGCGGGCTGGTCGTGGACGGGGCGTGGGACGCGGTCCTGTCCGGCGGGGTCGCCGACGTGCTGGTCCTGCCCGATCGCTCCCGCCGAGGCCGGCGGACCCACCGACGTGTGGGCGGTCGTCGACGCCGCCGACGTCGACGTCTCGCCGGCCCCGTCGCTCGACCGGACCCGCCGGGTGGCCACCGTCCGGGCCGACCGGCTCGCGGTCGCCCGCCGACCGCCTCGTGACGTGCCCGCCCGGCGCCGCGGGCATCCGGGGTCTGGCCGCCGTGCTCCTGGCCGCCGAGTGCGTCGGCGTGGCGGCGTGGTGCGTCGCCACCGCGGCCGAGCACGCGCTCGTGCGCGAGCAGTTCGGCCGACCGATCGGTCAGTTCCAGGGGGTGAAGCACCGGTGCGCCGACATGCTGTGCGCCCTCGAGCAGGCCCGGGCGGCAGCCTGGGACGCGGCGCGGGCCGCCGTCGGGAGCGACCAGGCGACCCTCGCCGCCGCGGTCGCCGGCGCCCTCGCCCCCGAGGCCGCCTACGGCGCCGCCAAGGACTGCATCCAGGTGCTCGGCGGCATCGGCTTCACCTGGGAGCACGACGCCCACCTCTACCTGAAGCGGGCGACCGCGACGCGCCTGCTGCTCGGCGGCGCTGGGCCCTGGCGGGTCGAGTCCGCCCGGCTCGCCCTGGCGGGCGTCCGCGGCGCCGCGGGGGTCGAGATCCCGACCGGGGCCGAGGCGCGGCCGGGCCGACGTCCGCGCCTTCCTCGACGACCTCCGCGCCCGCCCGAAGGTCGAGTGGAACCGCCGCATCGCCGACTCCGGGTACCTCGTGCCGCACTGGCCGGTCCCGTGGGGACGCGACGCCGGTCCGCTCGAGCAGCTCGTCGTCGACGAGGAGTTCGCCCGGGCCCGCGTCCGGCGCCCCCACCTCGCGGTCGGCGCGTGGGCGCTGCCGACGATCATCGTCCACGGCACCGAGGCGCAGCAGGAGCGGTGGGTGGCCGCCGACGCTGCGCGGCGAGCTCACGTGGTGCCAGATGTTCAGCGAGCCGGGCGCCGGCTCCGACCTGGCCTCGCGTCGCCACCAAGGCCGTGCGGGTCGAGGGCGGCTGGCGGCTGACCGGGCAGAAGGTGTGGACGTCGATGGCGGCCGGCGCGGACCTCGGCATCTGCCTGGCCCGCACCGACGCCGGCGCCCCGCGCCACGAGGGCATCGGGTGCTTCGTCGTCGACATGCGACGCCGAGGGCGTCGACGTGCGCCCGCTGCGCGAGCTGACCGGCGCCGAGCTGTTCAACGAGGTGTTCCTCACCGACGTGTTCGTGCCCGACGATCGCCTCGTCGGCGCGCCGACGGGCGGGTGGGCCGCGGCCCGGACCACGCTGGCCAACGAGCGGGTGTCGATGGGGCGGGGCTCGTCGATGGGCCCGGGGGTCGAGGCGCTGCTGGCCCTGGTGGACGCCGGTCCGCATCCGCCCGGGACGACACCCGATCCGCGGGTGCTCGACACGGTCGGCGGCCTCGTGGCCCGCACGCAGGCGCTGGCGGCGATGGGTGTGCGCACGACGCTGCGGGCGCTCGGGGGCGGGGCACCGGGTCCCGAGTCGAGCATCCGCAAGCTGCTCGGCGTCGAGCTCGACCAGGAGGTGCAGGAGGTGGGCCTCGAGCTGCTCGGGCCGGCCGCGGTGCCGGCGGACGGCCGCCGCGGCGTCGTGGGTCGGCGGGTTCCTCGGCAACCGCAGCCTGTCGATCGCCGGCGGGACGAGCGAGATCCAGCGCAACGTGATCGCCGAGCGGCTGCTGGGCTTGCCGCGCGACCCCTGACGACCACGAGGATGGGCCCCGCATGAGCGACGAGTCCCCCAAGCCGTTCCGCGTGCTGCCCGCGGTCGACGACGCCACGCGGCCGTTCTGGACCGGCGGCGAGCACGGCGAGCTGCGCATCCTGCGCTGCCGAGGCGTGCGGCTACCTGGCTCCACCCGCCGGGGCCGGTCTGCCCGGCCTGCCTCGGCACCGACCTGGCCCCCGAGGCCACGTCGGGCCGGGGCGTCGTGCACACCTACACGGTGAACCACCAGCCCTGGTACCCGGGCTTCGACCCGCCGTACGTCGTCGCCATCGTGGCGCTGCCCGAGCAGGAGGCGCTGCGCCTCACGACCAACATCGTCGGCTGCGCCCCCGGCGACGTCCGCATCGGCATGCCCGTGCGGGTCACGTTCGACCACTACGACGACGTGTGGCTGCCGATGTTCGACCCGATCCGAGGTGGCGCCGTGAGCGAGCACGAGTGCGAGCGAACCATGGGCACGGTGCGTACCCGGCCCGAGGGCCGATCGCTCATCGGTGCATCCCGAAGGGTGCACCGATGAGCGTCGTCGGGAGCGGCCGCCGATCTCGGGCGTCGGCCAGTCGCAGGTCGGGCGGCGCATCTACCGCGACCCGCTGGCGCTCACCGTCGAGGCCGTGCTGCGCGCCATCGACGACGCCGGCCTGACCCGCGACGACATCGACGGCGTCGCCACCTATCCCGGGCAACATGGACATCCCCCCGGGTTCTCGGGCGCCGGGGTGACCGAGCTGCAGGACGCGCTGCGGCTCGACCTCAACTGGTTCGCCGGGGGGCTCGAGTCGCCGGGCCAGCTCGGCTCGGTGGTCAACGCCGCCCTGGCGGTGGCCGCCGGCCTGGCGAACCACGTCGTCTGCTTCCGCACCGTGACCGAGGCGTCGGCGCAGGGCGACAAGGGCCGCTCGTCGGTGACGCTCGGCGGGGAGGGGGAGGCGGGCGGCGAGGCCGGGGCGTGCGCATGGGCGGGTTCATGCAGTGGAGGCTCCCGTACGGGGCGCCGTCGGCCGCCAACTGGATCGGGATGATGGCGATGCGCCACTTCCACGAGTTCGGCACGACGCGCGAGCAGCTCGGCCAGATCGCCCTCAACGCCCGGCGCAACGCGGCGCTGCAACCCGCAGGCGATCTACACCGAGCCCGATGACGCTGGACGACTACCTGGGCGTGCGGATGATCTCCGAGCCGCTGTGCCTGTACGACTGCGACGTGCCGGCCGACGGCAGCACCGCGGTGATCGTGTCCCGGGCCGACGCCGCGGCCGACCTCCGCCGGCCGCCGGTGGGGATCGAGGCGGTCGGCACCGCCATCCGCGGCCGGCCGAGCTGGGACCAGTGGGACGACCTCACGACGATGGCCTGCCGCGACGCGGCGGCCATGCTGTGGGAGCGCACCGACCTCACCCCGGCCGACGTCGACGTCGCCGAGCTGTACGACGGGTTCAGCTTCATCACGCTGGCGTGGCTCGAGGCGCTCGGGTTTCTGCGGCCACGGCGAGGGCGGCCCGTTCCTCGAGGGCGGCAGCCGCATCGCCCGCGACGGCGAGCTGCCGCTCAACACCCACGGCGGGCAGCTCTCCGCCGGGCGCCTCCACGGCTACGGCTTCCTCCACGAGGCGTGCCTCCAGCTGTGGGGCGAGGCCGGTGCCCGCCAGGTGCCGCGCCGCCCCGAGGTGGCCGTGGTCGGCGCCGGGGGCGGCCCGCTGGCGGGCTGCCTCCTCCTCACGGCGCCGCGCTGACCGCTCGCCCCGCGTGAGGGGTGGGGGGCGGTGCGAGCCGAGGGAGCAGCTCCGAGGATCTGAGCGTTCGCGTCATGTCGGGTCCGACGATGCGTGCCGCGGTGGTGCACGGCCCGGGCGACGTGCGGGTCGAGGACCGGCCGGTGCCGTGCCCGACCGGGACGCAGGTGCTGGGAGCGGTCAGCCACTGCGGCGTGTGCGGCACCGACCTGCACCTGGCCCTCGACGGTTGGGCCCGGCCGGGAACGGTCGGTGGCCACGAGTGGTCCGGCATCGTGCGGGCCGTGGCGGGCGACGGGGGTGCGGTGGCGGTCGGCGACGCGGTGGTCGGCGGTCCGGCGCCCGGATGCGGGGCCTGCCGCTCCTGCCTCGACGGCCGGCCCTCGCTGTGCCCGTCGCGCGCCACGCCCGGACGCGGCGAGCCCGACGGCGCGTTCGCCACCTACGTGTGTGCCGACGAGCGGGCTGTCGTGCTGGTGCCGGCGGGCCTGGGTCTGCGGACGGCGGCCCTGGCCGAGCCGCTGGCGGTGGCCCTCCACGCGGTGACCCGCAGCGGGGCACGGCGGGGCCACCGCGTCCTCGTCTCGGGCGGAGGGCCGATCGGCCTGCTGGTGGTGGCCACGCTGCGGGCTCGGGGCGTCGAGGAGGTCGTGTCAGCGAGCCGCACCACGCCCGGCGAGACCTCGCCCGCGCGGTCGGCGCCACGGGCGTGGTGGCGCCCGACGACCTCGAGGTCCCGTCGATGGCCGAGCCCCGTCGCCTCGTGGCCGGCGTGGTCGACGTGGCGATCGAGTGCTCGGGCCGCGCCGCCGCGGTGTCCGCGGCGTGCGCCCAGCTGACGACGGGCGGCCGCCTGGTGCTCGTCGGCAGCGGCATCGCCCCGCTGGCCCTCGACCCGAACCGCGTCCTGCTGAACGAGCTCGAGGTCACCGGCGCCTTCGAGTACGACCCCGGCGGGATCGCCGAGGCCCTGTCGCTGCTGACGGGCGGCGCCGTCGAGCTGTCGCCGCTGGTCGAGGCCGAGGATGTCGGGCTCGACCGCCTGCTGCAGGCGCTGGTCGGCCTGGCCGACGGGTCGATCGCCGGCAAGGTGCTGGTGGCGCCTGGTGGGGTGGCGAGCGCTACGAGCCACCCCACTAGCCGGCGCGAAGGAGGACCATGAGCACTCCACGGTTCAACCACGTGGCGCTGAGCGTGCCCGGCACGCTGCTGGACGACGTGGGCCGGGCCGAGATCGTCGGCTTCTACGGCGACGTGTTCGGCTGGGAGGAGATGCCCACGATGACGACGCCGGGCCGCCAGCTCGTGTTGCAGGCCTACACGTACGACCAGTTCGTGTTCCTCGTGGCCGACGACGACCCGATGCGGTGCCCCCGCACCGACCACGTCGGCATGGCGGTGGACACGCTCGGCGAGCTGCGGACCTTCCACGAGCGCGCCGGGGCGCGGGCCGCCGTCGACGATCGGGTCGACGTCAGCGACGAGGAGGTCGACGATTTCGGGTTCCTTCGGCTGCACAACTTCTACGTCGGCTTCCTCTTGCCGCTGACGGTCGAGGTGCAGCACTGGGACTGGGCCGAGGGCGCGTCCCCCGTTCCCCCCTGATCAGCCGCGGACCGACGAGAGCACGCCCTCGGTGTCGGCACCCGGGGCCGGGGCCGGGGTGGGTGGCCGGGTGACGGGGGGAGGGAGCGGGGGGTCGGCGACCTCGGTCCAGGGCGGGCCCGACGACCGCGAGGTCGTCGCCGGCGACCCAGGCGGCCACCTCGGCCAGCGCCAGGTCGACGAGCCAGCGGCGGCCGCCGTCGGGCGAGCCGACGGTCCGGGTGGCGCCGGCCGCGGCGGCTGCCGCGGCCAGCCCGGTCAGCGGGTCGGCGAGGGCGTCGCCGGCGAACACCGGGCCCCGCGCCGTCCACGCCACCAGGCCCCCGGCCGCGGCGGCGTCGTCCCCGAACGCCACCCGGTCGGCACCGGGGCCGGATCGGCCGTGCCCGGTGATCGAGACCCACAGCCCCGGACCGTCCGGTCCCAGGTCGTCGGGCCCGAGCCCGAGCTGGGCGAGGGCGCGCGGGCGCGACGCCTCGATCACGACGTCGGCCGCGGCGAGCAGGTCGCGGAGGTCGCGCCGGCCGTCGGCGGACGCGAACGACACGGCCGCGGCCCGCTGCCCGCGGTGCAGCCGGTCGTAGAACAGGGGAGGCCCTCGGCGGGCACCGTCGGGCCGCTCGGTGGACTCGACCTTGACGACCTCCGCCCCCGCCGTCGCCAGCAGGCGGGCGGCCACCGGCCCGGCCCACAGCGAGGACAGGTCGGCCACCAGCGGCGCGGGCCGCGGCGCGTCGGGCGGCGGGCCCGAGGTCGACCCACCGCCCCGGCAGGTCGGCGCGGCCCGTGCCGTCGCCGCCCCCGTCCGCTCCGGTCCGGGTGGCGCGCGCCGGGGCTCCGGCTTCGCCGGTCGCGCCGAGGTGCGGAGGCCGTCGTTCGCCCACTGCGGACACGGGAAGGCCCAGCAGGCGGGCCTGGGCCACGAGCGGGGCGGCGGGTCGCCGTGCCACCTCGGCGACGACGGCGGGCCACGGGTCGGGCCCGGGGTCGTGGTCGAGCTCCAGCCAGGCGGCCACCGCCGCGATGTCGTCGGGGCGGACCAGGCTGGCGGCGAGCCATCCGTCGGCGACGGGGAAGAGGCGCGTGCCGCCGCCGCAGCTCACGTCCCCGCGCCGGCGCAGCCCGGCGACCGCCGCCCGCTCGGTCAGCGTGGCCCAGACGTCGGCGCCGGCGGCGGCGCCGAGGCGGGCGATGCGCCCGAGCACGCCCGGGGGCGGGATCAGACCCGGTCCGTCGGGCCAGCCGGCCAGCGCGGCGGCCCCGCTGGTGACCCAGGCCGCGGCGAGCGACTCGGCGTCGCGGGGGTCGACCGCCGTCATGCCCGGCACCGTACCCGGGGGTGCGTGTGGTCCCGTGCCCGGCCCGGGTGCGGCGGTACCGTGCGGCGATGGCCCCCACCGTGCCGGCCCGGCTCGTCGAGCTCGTGTCGTCGGTCGTCGGGCGAGGGGAGGTGGCCGAGCTCGGCGGCGCCGCCATCGTCGTCGACCTGGGCGCCGCCGACCCGACGGCCGGGGTCGACGCCGTGGGGGACGACGCGGGGCGTGCCGCGCTCGTCGACCTGCCCGCGGTCATCGTGGGCGTGGCGCCGGCCGCGGTGACGCCGAGCGGAGCGGACGTGCCCGGCGCGGACCTCGTGGACGTCGTCGTGGGCGATGCCGCGGCCGCGGCCCGGGTCGTGGAAGCGGTCGACGAGCGCCCGCTGGCGGCGACCGCGCTGGCGCTGCTCCTGCGCGGGGCCGACCGCCGCTCGGTGCCCGACGGTCTGGTGGCCGAGTCGGCGACGTACTCCCTGCTGCAGTTCGCGCCCGAGCACGTGGGTTGGCTGGACCGCCGCGGCCCGCCGCGCCGGCGCGAGGACGACGACGGTCCCCGGGTCCGCTTGCGCCGCGAGGGCGACGTCCTGCACGTGACGCTCGACCGGCCGGCCGTGCGCAACGCCTACGACGCGGCCATGCGTGACGAGCTGCTGGACGCGCTGGCCGTGCTCCAGGCCGACCCGGCCCTGCACGCGGTCCTGGACGGGGCCGGCCCAGCGTTCTGCAGCGGGGGCGACCTCGACGAGTTCGGCAGCCGGCCGGACCCGGCGACGGCGCATCTCGTCCGCGTCGGGCGCAGCGCCGGTCGTGCTCTGCACCTGGTGGCGGACCGGGTCACGGCCCGCGTGCACGGGCCGTCGGTCGGATCCGGGGTCGAGCTGGCGGCGTTCGCCGGCCGGGTCGAGGCCCGGGCGGACGCCACGTTCGCCCTGCCCGAGGTGGCGATGGGGCTGGTGCCGGGGGCCGGCGGCACGGTGAGCGTCGCGGCCCGCATCGGGCGCCACCGCACCGCCTGGCTGGCGCTGACCGGCGAGCGGATCGACGTCCGAACGGCGCTGGCCTGGGGGCTCGTGGACGAGATCGTCGCGTGAGGCGACGGCGGCGCGGGTCGCGTGTGTGCACACCGCTGCCGCCGAACGTCGGCTCCGACGATGACGTGAGTGTTAGATTTCGGGCGATGGGGGGAATCGGCCGGTTGGCCTGGACGGTGGCGGCCGCCGTGGTCGTCACCGCCGCCGCGGGGTGCGCCGACGACGAGGGACGGGACGGCGACGGCGACGGCGACGGTGCGACCGAAGCCATCGACGAGTGCGACTGGCCGACGTGGGGTCGCACACCCGAGCGCTCGTTCTCGTACGCCTGCGACACCGCCATCGCGCCCGACACCGTGGGTGACCTGCGGCAGGAATGGTTCTTCCCCACCGACGACGCCGTGACGGCGACGCCCGCCGTCGTCGACGGGACCGTCTACGTGGGCGACTGGTCGGGCCGCTTCTACGCCATCGACCTCGGCAGCGGCGAGCTCGACTGGTCGTTCACCGCCGAGCCCCACGCCCGGGTGTACGCCGGGCAGATCGTGGGCTCGGCCACCGTGGCCGACGTCCGCGGCACGCGCACGGTGTACGTCCCGAGCGGCGAGACGCTCTACGCGCTGCGGGCCGACGACGGCGAGGTGCGGTGGGAGCGCGACCTCGGCCAGCCCGAGGGCGACGACGACCCCACCGAGATCGAGAGCTCGCCCGCGGTCGTCGACGGCCTCGTGATCGTCGGCACCGACGTCCACAACTCGCCCGACGGAACCGTCGCAGGCGTGGTCGCCCTCGACGCCGCCACCGGCGCCCGCCGCTGGGAGACGACCACCGCGCCCACGTCGGGCTCCGGCGCCACCGGTCCCGGCTGCGGGGACGTCTGGGGGTCTCCCAGCGTCGACCTCGACCGCCGGCTCGTGTTCGTCGGCACCGGGAACTGCACCTCGGCCGAGGGCTGGGGCGACGCCTCCGAGGCGCTGCTGGCGCTCGACCTCGACACCGGTGAGCGGGTCTGGACCTACCAGCCCCACGAGCAGAACCTCGACGACCTCGACTTCGCCGGTGCGCCGAACCTGTTCGAGATCGACGGCCGGGCGGTGGTCGGCCTCGGCAACAAGGACGCCAGCTACTACGTGGTCGACCGCGCCACCGGCGAGCCCGTGTGGCAGAGGAAGGTCGCCGAGCCCGGGGTGGCCGAGGAGGGCCAGAACTACTCGTTCGGCGGGTTCATCGGCCCGACCGCCGTCGCCGGCGGCACGGTCGTCGGCGGCACGGCGGTGGGCGGCTCGCCGCACCTGCACGCCCTCGACGCCGAGACGGGCGAGGTGCGGTGGCAGCAGGGCGAGGCGGGCCCCACCTTCGCGGCGGCGCTCGAGGTGAACGGCGTCGTGTTCCTCGGCGGGACCGACTACACGCTCCGCGCCGTGGACCTGGCGGACGGCGACGTCCTGTGGGCCCAGCAGATGCAGGGCGCGGTCTCGGGCGGTGCGGTCGTGGCGGGGGACGACGTGGTGGCCGTCGCGGGCATGCGCGAGCCCGGGTCCAGCGAGCCCAGCCAGACCGCCGGCGTGTACCGGTTCTCGCTCGGCGATCCCGACGACCCGGCCACCACCGCCACGACGGCGCCCGCCGCCACCGGCACCGTGCCCACCGGCCCCGTCGACCCGGCCGCGCTCGCCCAGCCGTGCGTGGCCGCGCCCTGCCCGCTCGACTTCACGCTCACCGAGGAGCGGGTCGGCGGGCAGGTCGGGTCGGGGACGCTGCACATCTCGGCCGACCCCTTCCGCATCGAGGTCGACGCCGAGGGGCTCGGCGACCCCGCCCGGTGGTTGCGCCCCGGGAGCGCCGCGGAGTCCGCCGGCGCCGGCGTGTTCGCCGTCTTCATGTCGCAGGGCACCGACGACCCGGTGGGCGGGCTCGTGTGCGTGCTCGACGAGGACTTCGACTGCACCGGCGACGAGATCCCCAACCCCGGCACCGCCTACGACCGCGTCAGCATCCTCGCCGTCGACGACCCCGGCGAGTTCCCGCCGATCGCCGAGGGGTTCGACCGCATGGCGGCCACCAACTCGCTCGCCGTCCCGTTCGCCCCGCGGGGCGGCTGAAGGAGGGACCACCCATGACCCTGCGCCCACTGGCCACCGCCCTCGTGGTGGCCCTGCTCCTCGCCGCGGGCTGCGGTGACGACGACGACGGCGATCCCGACGCCGGGGCCGCGAGCGGGGACACCCCCGCCGAGGAGGCCGCCGGGGCCGGCGTCCCGATCGTGTTCAGCACCGAGGGCAACAACCTCAACGCCTATGTGGGCGAGGAGCCGTTCGAGAAGCAGACCGTCATCGCCACCGCGGCCGACGACCCCGACGGCATGGACATCAACGGCCAGCTGTGCTTCTTCCCGGACGACCCGCACCGCCTGATCGCCGGCGAGGACACGGGCCAGCCCGAGCGCACGCCCGGTTGGGGGATCTTCGAGATCGACGGGGACCGGGTGGGCGACCTGTCGGCCACCGAGGTCGGGCGGCTCGTGCCCAGCTACCAGGACGACCCCGACAACTACGGCTGCGGCGTGCTGTCCGACGGCCGGGTGGTGACCACCGACCTCGGCAACAAGGTCGAGGGCCCGCCGAGTGGGCAGCTCATCGTGTGGTTCCCGCCGTTCGACAGCGAGGAGGTGAGCTACTGCAAGCTCGACATCACGCTGCCGACCCCGGGCGGCATCGTGGTCGACGACGACGACACGCTCTACGTCGCCACCGCCCGGCCACCCGGCAACGGCGTCTTCCGGTTCACGGGGCCGTTCCCGACGTCGGCCGACGCGGACGGCGGCTGCGGGGGCACCGACCCGCTGGGGGCGCCGATGGCGGACAGCGTCGACAAGGAGCTGTTCATCCCCGCCGACGACCACGCGCTCACGCCCAACGCCCTGGCGGTCGACGCCGACGGGACGTTCTACCTGTCCAGCGCCTTCACCGGCACCATCGCCCGCTACGCGGCCGACGGCACCTACGTCGACACCCTGGTGGCCCCGTCGCCGTCCGAGGCGTTCGGCGCCGAGGCCCGACCGAGCGGGTCGCCGTTCGGGCTGGCGGTGCTCGACGACGGCACGATCTTCTGGGCGGACCTCGGGCTCGGCATCAGCGACGGCGGCGTCGGGCCGCTCGACGGCCAGGGCACCGTGCGCCGGTACGACGCGGCGTCCGGCGAGCCGTCGGCCGTGATGGACGAGGGTCTGGACTTCCCGGACGGCATCGGGATCTACCGGCCGTGACCGACGACGACGACGCCGTGGCCCCTGACGCCGGGGCGCCTCCGGACACGCTGCTGGCCGCGGCCGCCGAGACCACGACGGCCGTGCCCGACGACCACGGCGGGCTGGCGGTCGCCCGTGTCCTCGCCGATGCCGGCGTGGAGACGGTGTTCTTCCTGCCCGGCGGGCACATCGCCCCGGTGGTGAACGGCTGTGCGCGCCTCGGCATCCGCACGGTGAGCACCCGCCACGAGAGCGGCGCGGTGCACATGGCCGAGGCGTGGGCGCGCTGCACGGGGCGGACCGGCGTGGCCGCGGTGACCGCCGGGCCGGGGTTCACCAACGCCGTGACCGGACTGGCCAACGCCGAGGCCACCGGCATCCCGGTCACGGTCCTCGGCGGCCGCACGCCGCTCGCCCTCCGGGGCCGCGGCGCGGTGCAGGACGCCGAGCAGGAGGCCGTGGCCTGCGCCGTCGCCAAGTGGGCCCGAGCGGTGACGGCCCCGGCGTTGATCGAACCGATCGTCCGCCAGGCGCTGGCCGTGGCCCGCAGCGGTCGCCCGGGCTCGGCCTACGTGGAGCTGCCCACCGACGTGCTGCTGGCGCCGGCGCCCGACCATGCCGGCCCCCCGCCGTCGGCCTCGCCCGAGCGCAGCCCTGGGCCGCGGGCCGAGGCGGCCGCGGTCGACCGGGCGGTCGGCCTGCTGTCGAGCGCCGAGCGCCCGGTCGTCGTGGCCGGTGGCGGCGCGTTCTGGGCGGGCGCCGAGGCGGCGCTGCGCCGCTTCGTCGACGCGTCCGGCCTCCCCGTCACCACCACCAGCCACGCGCGCGGGCTCCTCCCCGACGCCGACCCCGCGTGCCTCGGTTCGCTCCTCCACGGCGGGGTCGCGGTGGCGCTGGCCGACGTGGTGCTGGTGGTCGGCAGCCGGTTCAACGGCAACCTGCTCTTCGGTGGCCCGCCCCTGTGGAACGCGGACCAGACGATCGTGATGGTCGACCACGACCCCGCCGCCTTCTCGCTGAACCGTCCGCCCACGCTCGGGCTGCACGGCGACGCCGCGGCGGTCCTCGACCAGCTGGCCGGCGCCTGGAGCGGGGAGCCGCGCTCGGCGTGGGCCGCCGAGGCGCGGTCGTGGGCCGAGGGCAGCCGGGCCCAGTGGGCGGCCCAGACCGAGGGACCGGCCACCGGCGTCCACCCCGGCGCCCTCGCCCGCGCCGTCGGAGACTTCGCCGCCGAGCAGGGCCCCGGCGCCACGGCCGTGCTCGACGGCGGTGACATCCTCGGGTGGGGCCTGGCGTTCATCCGGGCCGAGGAGCCCGGGTCGATGCTGTTCACCAGCGACGCGCTCGGCACGATCGGGGTCGGGGTCCCGTACGCCGTGGGGGCGGCCCTGGCCCGCCCGGACGGACCGACGGTCGCCCTCGTCGGCGACGGCGCGTTCGGGCTGTCGGCGATGGAGATCGAGACCGCCGTCCGGGCCGGGGTGGCGCCGGTCATCGTCGTGTCGAACAACGCGTCGTGGGGCGACGTGCGCTACGAGGAGGGCGAGTGGTTCGGCGACAGCGTCGGCACCGACCTGACGCCTGCCCGCTACGACCTTCTCTGCGCCGCGCTCGGCGGCCACGGTGAGCGGGTGGAGTCGCTCGACGACCTGCGCCCGGCCCTCGAGCGGGCGCTGGCCTCGGGCGTCGTCAGCGTCGTCGACGTGCGCACCGATCCCGACCGCCCCAACGAGGTCCTGCGCAGCATGGGCGCCCTGGGCCTGCAGTAGGACGAGCCCTCAGCCGTCGCCGCTCCCCGGGCCGGAGCTGTCGCTGCCGTCGTCGCCGTCGCCGCCGTCGCCGCCGTCGTCCATCGCCTCGAGCGCCGCGACCAGCACGTCGGCCTCGTCGTCGCTCAGGCGGGCCCCGCGGTGGACCAGCGTGTACTGGCCGGGTGGCATCGCCCCGTCGACGATGGACTCGGCGGCGTCGTCGGCCTCGCCGCCGTCACGGTTCCACGTCGAGAAGTTGAGCTCGTCCCGCCCCTCCTCGACGTCGCGGCGCACCAGCCACGAGAACGGCGCCACGTACGAGTAGGCGGGCCACTCGGTCTCGTTGCTGTGGCACGCGTAGCAGGACTCGCGAGCGAGGGCCGCGCTCTCGGCGTCGGGCCACGGCGCATCCTCGACGACCGGCGGGTTGGGATGGGACCACCCGTACGGCACCAGCTGGAGGGCGAGGAACACCGCGACCCCCGCGACCAGGCCGATGCGCACCACCCGGCGCCACCGGCTCGGCGCCCGCGGGGGTGCCCCGCCGCTCGCCTCGGATCCGCTCATGGGACACGGCGTACCCCGTCGGCGACGGGGTCGTCCACCACGCCCTGTGTTCCCAATCGGAACCCGGGCGCGCAGCAGTAGGCTTGCGGCTCGTGAACACGCCCTCCGACGCCGACGAAGCCGTCCGGGCCACACCCGAGCCCGGGTCCCTCACGGGGGCCGACCTCGACCGGGCGCTCGAGGCGCACCGCCGCGAGCTCACCGGGTTCTGCTACCGCATGCTCGGCTCGGGGTCCGAGGCCGAGGACGCCGTGCAGGAGACGATGATCCGCGCCTGGCGGGCCATCGACAGCTTCGAGGGCCGGTCGTCGCTGCGGTCCTGGCTCTACCGCATCGCCAACAACGTGTGCGTCGACATGGTCCGCAGCCCCCAGCGGCGGGCCCGGCCGATGGAGATGAGCCCGTCCACGCCGGTGGCCGAGGCCAAGGCGATCGACACGCGGCCCGAGCACGCCTTCGTCCAACCCGTGGCCGACGGCAAGGTGATCGACCTCCGGGGTGACCCGGCGGCCGTCAGCGCGGCCCGCGAGTCCATCCGCTTGGCCTTCGTCGCGGCCCTGCAGAAGCTGCCTCCCCGCCAGCGGGCCGTGCTCATCCTCTGCGAGGTGCTGCGATGGCACGCGGCCGAGGTCGCCGAGCTGCTCGACACCAGCGTCGCCTCGGTGAACAGCGCCCTCCAGCGGGCCCGGGCCACCCTGGCGGCGAGCCAGGGCGAGCAGCTCGATCCCACCGTCGACCCCGAGCACCAGGCCCTCCTCGCCCGGTACGTCGACGCCTTCGAGCGCTACGACATCCCCCAGCTGGTGAAGCTGCTGCGGGACGACGTGATCCTGTCGATGCCCCCGTTCGACCTGTGGCTGGTGGGGGCCGACGATCTCGCCGGTTGGTTTCTCGGTGAGGGCATCGTGTGCAAGGACGGCAAGCTGCTGCCCGTCGACGTGAACGGGACCGCCGGTTTCGGGAACTACCACAAGGTGGGTCCCGACCGGTGGGAGCCGTGGGCCATCCAGGTGATCGAGGTCGCCGACGGCAAGATCGTCGGGCATCACAACTTCCTCGGCGCCGAGCAGTTCGCCGACTTCGGCCTGCCCGCCTACATCGAGGGCTGAGGGGCGGCCGGCCCGGCCTGCTCGGTCGGTGCGACCTGCTCGGTCGGTCCGACCGGGGACCCGCCGCTCGGGCGCGCGCGCAGCGCCCGCCACAGGGCCCGGTAGCTGGGGTACTCGAGGTCGGGCACGACCCAGCCGGCGGCGACCAGCTCGGCGTGCAGGCGGGGCAGGTTCCGCCACGGCACGCCCATGTCGACGTGGTGGGCGAGGTGCCACCCGGTGTGGAACGGCACGAGCACGAACCGGGCCGCCCACGTCTGGCGGACGTGGTGGGTGGTCAGCCGGCGGTCGCGCGAGGCGGTCATGCCGCCGTGCTCCGCGATGGCCCGCAGGCGGTTGATCACACGCCACACGGTCATCCACGGTGCCAGCCACAGGAACAGGTACAGCTCGGGACGGCCGATCAGCGTCAGGGGCACGAGCACCAGGAGCTGGCCGGCGACGATCCGCAGGGCCACCGGTCGCGCCGAGCGGCTGCGCAGCGCCTGGAGCAGCCCCCGCAGGTTCTTCCACCCGCTGACCCCCACCGCGTCGCGCCGCAGCTTGCGCCGGAACGACGCCCGGGTGACCGGGTACCCGACGTACAGGTTCATGTCGGGCTCGTTCGGCCCGAACTCCTCGCGGTGGTGCGCGAAGTGCGAGCGGCGGTAGACGTCGAACGGCACGAGCGCCGGGTAGGCCAGGAGCCACCGCCCGACGAGGTCGTTCCAGCGCTTGTTGGTGAACAGCAGCTTGTGGGCGGCCTCGTGGGCGAGGATGGCGAAGCGGGCGTGCACCGGCCCCATGAGCAGGAACGCGGCCACCCAGGCCACCGGGTTGTCGAGCCAGATGGCGGCCCCGATCGTGACAACGGGCTGGGCGAGCGTGAGCAGCACGCTGCCGACGTTGCGCAGGTCGTCGATGCGCCGCAGGTCGGTGCGGATCTCGGGCACCGGCTTGCCGTTGGCGGTCAACCGGTCGGTCGGGAGGACGTCGACCAGCAGCGACGGCGCCGGCAGCATGGTGGGTGCGGGTGCGGCGCGGTCGCCGTCGCTGTCGCTGTCGCGCCCGCGTCGGTGGCCGTCATGGGTGCCAGCGTAGCTGGTGTGTTACACATCCGTCGACACGCGCAGGTAGAACGTAAGCCCATGGCGATCGAGCGCAAGCCGATGACGGCCCGATCGGTGGTGGCGTCGACGCTGCTCGGCGTGGAGCCGCCCCGCCTCCCGGCGCGCATCCTCGTCCGGTCCGGCGAGCTGTTCGGCATCGCCGAGGGCACCACCCGGGTGGCGCTGTCGCGCATGGTGTCGGCCGGGGAGCTACGACCCGACGACGACGGCTACCGCCTCGCCGGCCGGCTGCTCGATCGCCAGGCGCGCCAGACCGCGAGCCGGCGCGCCGCCATCGAACCGTGGGACGGGACGTGGGAGATGGCCGTCGTCCGCAGCGGAGGGGCGCGCCGGGCGGCCGACCGGGCGGCGCTGCGCCAGGCGCTCGCCGACCTGCGGCTCGCGGAGCTGCGGGAGGGGGTGTGGTTGCGCCCGGCCAACCTGCCCGCCGACCGCTCGCCCGAGGCGCGGGCGCGGGCTACCGGCCAGTGCCTGTGGGGACGCCACGCCGCGCTCGAGCCGGCTCCGGATCCTGCCGACCTGTGGGACCTCGCCACGTGGTCCGCCGACGCCCGGGCCATCCAGGCCGAGCTGACCGAACTGCTGCCGCGGCTCGAGGCGGGGGACACCAGCGCCCTCGGCGTGGGGTTCGTCACGTCCGCCGCCGTCCTGCGCCTGCTGCAGCGGGATCCGCTGTTGCCGCCCGTGCTCCAGCCGGCCGGGTGGCCCGGGGAGGACCTGCGCCGGGCGTACGACCGCTACGACCAGGCCTACCGCGCGGTGTGGACCGGTTGGTTCCGCCGCCACCGCCCCTGAGCCGGCGGGGCCCGGGTGGAGCCGGGCACCGCTCGGCTCGCGCCGGTTGGTTCGGTCGGCGAGGCGAGGCAATGGGTTCCATCGACCGGAGGTCGAGGCGATGGGTTCCGGATCCGGAACTGTGGCCTCATCCTCGGGGGGTCGGAACTGATCGCCTCGGGCCGGATGTCCCGTGGCGACGTGCGTCGAACGCCCGGGATCCTCGTGGGTCAGCCCGGGTCGAGCTTGGACAGCCGGGCCTCGGCCTTGGCGAGCGCGCCGGCGGCCTCGTCGCGGCGGCGGTTCCGGGCCGCGGCCTCGCGGCGCGCCGCGGTGGCGACGCGTGCGACCTCGAGGGCGCGGTCACGGGCGTCGTCGGCGCGCCGGGCCGCCTCGTCGGCCGCGTCCCGGGCGGCCCGCTCGTCGGCCTCGGCCGCGGCCACGGCGTCTGCGGCCTCGTCGAGGGCGCCGTCGGCGAGGCCCAGCGCGTGCTCGGCGTCGGCCACGGCGCGCCGGGCGGCGACGAGCGCCTTCGGCTCTGCCTTGCCGGCCGTGGCAGCCTTCCCCGTCGTGCCCGCCTCGCCGCCGGGGCTCGGCGTGCGCCGTGCGCCGGCGCGGCGCCGCCGCGGTGGCCGCGCCGTCTTCCCCTTGTCCGCCGGGCCGGGTGCCGGACGCTCCGAGGCAGGGCGGCCGGTGGGCGTCCGCTCCCGCCGCTCCGGGCTCGGCGCGGGGGTGCCGCCCAGCCCGGCCAGACCGAGCCCTCCGCCGGCGGGCACGTCGGCCAACGTCCCGGATCGCAGGGCGGCGAGCGCCTCGGGGTCCGCCAGCACGGCTCGGACCGCCGCCCCCACCGTGGAGGCGTCGGGAGGGCGCTCCTCCCCGGCGACGGCCGCCACCGTGGCCTCGGTGACCGCCCGCTCGGCGTCCCGGAGGGCGGCGAGCGCGGCGCGGACGTCGCCGCCGTCGGACTGCGCCTCGCCCACCCCGTCGACGGCCGCGGCCAGCGCCTCCACCGCGGCCGGGTCGGCCCGCGCGCCGACGTCGAGCGCCCGCGCCACCGCCTTGGGCTTGCGCAGCGCCTTGACCTCGGCGATGTCGTCCGCCCTCCCGGCGGCTCGCAGGCCGCGCACCAGCGCGTCCCGCCCCGCCACGAACTGCTCGGGCGGCCCGGCGAACAGGTCCGCGATCTCGGTGCCGAGATCGATGCCGGCGTCCTCGTCGTCACGGTCGGCTCTGGCCACGCCCCCAGCGTGCCAGAGGCATACCCTCCGGCCGTGGCCTTCTACGAGACCGATGCCGACGGCGAGATCCTGCTGCCCGTGTACGTCCAGCCCGGGGCCCACGCGGCGGCCGTGGTCGGCCGCTACGGCGAGATGATCAAGGTGCGGGTGGCGGCCCCCGCCGAGCGCAACCGGGCGAACGACGCGGTGTGCCACCTGATCGCCGACCAGTTGGGCGCGCGTCCCACCGACGTCGCCCTGGTCGCCGGGCGCACCAGCCGGCACAAGCGCGTGCGCATCCGCGGCGTCGACACGGCCACGGTCGACGGCTGGCTGGCCCGCCACGGCCTCGTCTGAGCGCCTCGGACCGCAGGTCGACCCGAGGCGCCAGGTTCCGTCTGGCCGAGGATGAGGCCGTGGTTCCGCATGCGGAACCCATCGCCTCGACCTGACCGGGATGGAACCCATTGCCTCGCCGTCGGGCCCGGGAAGACGCGCCGTTCCGGCCGGGGAGCCTCGGCGTTCCCGCAGCGAGGGTGGAAACGGTGGCGGGGTCAGGCGGGCTCGCCCGCCGCAGCCATGGCCAGGCTGGCGGCGCACTGCGACAGAGGCTTGCCGTGGTGGAACACGGTGACCGGGCCGTCCTCGCTCACCACGATCGCCACCGCCTCGGAGTGGTCGTAGGTGTAGCGGGCCGCGGACCGGTGGCGCATCCCACCGTTGATGTTGACCGCCTGCTCGGCTTCGGACGACCAGTGCAGGCCGACGCCGATGTGGTGGGGGCGCCCGGCGGCGTCGACGATCGTCGCCAGGTCGGTCTGCATGAGGGCGGCGAGGATGGCGGGGTAGTGGTGGCGGGCCGTCACCGACAGGTCGGGCGTGGGGATGGCGTGCGACAGGTCGAGCCCCGAGTCGCCGTGCGTCACCGGCACGACCAGGGTCGCTCCCACCCGCCCCGGGCTGAGCCAGTGGACGGCCAGCTCGAGCAGCCCGCTGAGGACCGGTGTGGCGATGCCTCGCAGGAACGGCTGGAGCAGCTCGTGCTGGGCGCGGGCCGTGGGGCGGGCCGTCCAGCGGTAGCCCGTCCACTCGATCGTCTCGGACTCGGTGAACAGGCGGGTCACGCCGAGGACCGGCGTGCGCTGCACGATGAACGCCCCCGTGTCCGACTGGATCTCCACCATGTCGGCCTCGTACTGCACGCTGCGGCGGAAGCACGCCAGCATGCGGCGTGCCGTCGGGCTGCACGGCGATGAACACCGAGCGCCCGTCCGCGAAGCGGCGGGCCTCGTCGGCGGACAGCTCGTCGAGCGGGATGAGGTCGACCAGCTCGCCGGCCTCGATCAACGACCGGTCGGCGGGCACGATGATCGAGCCGTACAGGGGCGTGCGGCCCTCGAACTGCTGCGGGCGCCGGGCGTGCTCGAGCTCGTCGAGCACGATCGGCAGCAGCTGGTCGTCGGCGTCGATGACCACGCCGTCGTCGGCCAGCTCGGACAGGAGCCGGCGGGTCGGGCGGCTGAGATCCGTGGCGTCCATCTGTCCACGATACGGGTGTTCGGCCTGTATCGGGCGGGCGGCGCGGCCGTCAGGCCAGGTAGCCGGCCTGGTGGGCGGCGATCATGGCCGCCGCCTCGGCCCGGGTGGTCGGGCCGTAGGTCCGCGCCGGGGGCAGGCTCACCCGCACCGCTTCGACCTCCTCGGCGGTCAGGCCGCTGGTCCCGGTCAGGGGCTCGATGTCGTAGAGCCGGGCGGAGTTGATGCCGAAGATCTTGGCCTTGATCTCGTCGGTGAGGGCCGGGTAGTCGTACCGCTCCTGCAGCTCCTCGCTGATCTGGAACGTCCGCAGCGCCTGGATCTGGTCCTGCGGGGTGCCGAACCAGATCGAGTCGGTGCCCCACAGCACCCGGTCCTCGCCCACGTAGGTCAGCAGCTTGCCGAGCACGTGGGCGGCGGCCGTCGGGTCGCGCATCACGAACCACCAGGTGCCCCCCAGCTCGGCGTACACGTTGGTGTCGGGCTCGACGCCGTTGTCCTGCATGGAGCGGATGAGCCGGTCGACCCCCTGGGGGGCCGGGTCGGCGGGGTCGTACGGGCCGGTGCCGCCCTGGCTGGGCTCGAAGCCCGAGTGGTACACGACGAAGGCGATGTCGGGGTTGCGGGCCGCGGCGGGGCCGATGTCGCTGGGATCGGCCAGCTCGGGCGTCGAGCCGACGATCGAGCTGATGCCCTTGTGGGTGCAGATGATGGGCGGGCCAAGCTCGCGCACGTGGTCGATGAAGGCCTGGCCGATCTGGGGGCGCGCCGGGTCGTGGTCGTCGAAGTAGAAGTGCGCGTCGGTGGGGGTCATCGTGTAGATCTTCCAGGCCGCCAGGTCGTAGCGCTCCCGCAGGTCGGTCATGCTGGCCAGTGCGGCCTCGACCGGCCCGATGTGCGGGTAGGCGCCGCCGTGCATGAGCACCCGCCCGTCGGCGCCGAGCCGGGTGGCCACGTCGATGGCGAACACCATGTCGTCGGGCTGGAGGCCTGCGAGCGCCTGGCTGGGCAGGGCCGAGAGGATCGCCATCGACGTGTCGGACCGCACGAACACCTCGCGGAAGTAGGCGTCGGCGGTGAAGCACACCTTGGTGTTCCCGGCCTCGCCCTCCTCGCACCGGTTCTGTGGGAAGGCCGCGGTCCATTCGCCGCCCTCCAGGGCGAGGTCGTAGTTCACGTAGTGGGTCTGCACGTCGAGGATGAACTCCTCGCCGCCCAGCTCCTCGAGCGCGGTCGCGGTGTCGCGGGTGGCGTCCTCGGACACGTCGAAGCCCCCGCCGGGCGTCTCGCCGCGGCTGTTCGACTCCTCCTTCGAGCAGGCCCCCAGCACGAACAGGGTCGCGGCCGCGCCGGTCACGCCGTTGAGGAACTGGCGGCGCGACATGCCGAGGCGGCGGGCGTTCTCGTCGGCCAGGCGGTAGGTGCGGCGGATGGTCTCGCGGACCACCGGGCTGTGCGGCTGCGGGTGGAACTCGCCGTTCGAGACCGGTCCGAACTTGATCGGCAGCCCGCCCGCGTCAGACCGATCTGTGTGTCCCCGGTCACCCATGGATGTAGTCAACCATCCGCCGGCGAGCCGTGCCGGTCGTGCGAACATCGGCGTCCGTGACCTTCGGTCGCACGACGGGCCGCCCGCCTCGGTCGGCCAGATGGACGCCTCGAGGCGCTCGTCGACAAACGGCTCGAGCACGAGCAGCGACGCTCCTGGGGGGATGCCCGCCGGCCTGCTGGCCGCGGCGCTCGAACGACGGGGCCGGACGGTCACCTCACCGTTCTGACCCCGATCATCCCGACGGGGCGATGCGTCCCGCGCAGCGATCGGGGTCCCCTGTACGGGGGTGCAACGGTGTGAGGCGTGACCACGAGGACTTCCTGCGACGACTGGCCCTGAGCGACGAGGCCGCGACGTCGGCGGCCCTGGTGCCGGGTGCGGCCGCCGCCGGACTCGACCCCAAGACCCGGGCTCTGGTGCGGCTCGCCGGGCTGATCGCGGTGTCGTCGGCCCCGGCGTCGTACCAGTGGTGCGTCGCCGCCGCCCTCGCCGCAGGCGCGGACGACGACGAGGTGGTGGCGGTGCTGGCCAACGTGGCCCCGGTGGTCGGCACGGCCCGCGTCGTGGCCGCCGCCGCCGACCTGGCGTTGTCGCTCGGCTACGACGTCGACACCGCCTTCGAGTCGTTGGGTCCCGGCGGTTCCGCACGAGCCAGAGGAAAGGAGGAACGAGGCCATTGATACTCTGCGTGCTCGCCTCTACGCTCCGGGTGCATGGCGGCGGGCACCGCACGGGAGCTCGCTGACGCCTCTTCTGGTGGGACACGCCAGCCCTCCGTGATCGACCACGTCGACTGGAAGCTGCGGCTGCCAGTGAGCCGGCCCGGAACGGTGCACCGGGCCGCCCTCGTGGATCGACTGCTCGGCGCGTCGTGCGCGGAGGTCGTGTCGATCACGGGCCCGCCGGGGTCCGGGAAGTCGACCGTGCTGGCCCAGTGGGCGCAGCGGACCGAGGAGCGCGTTGCCGCCCTCTCGCTCGATCCGAGCGACAACGACCCGGCCGTCCTGCTCTCCTACCTGGCGGCGACCCTCGATCGGGTCGAGCCCGTGGACGTCGGCATGCTCCGAGCCACGGTGTCGCACGGCAGCTCGGTGCCGACGACGATCGCACGCAGGGTGGCGGCCAGCCTGTCGTCGATGAGCGCCCCGGTGACGCTCGTGCTCGACCAGGCCGACGCGCTGCGCAACCCGCAGGTCCGAGACGCGATCGCCGAGCTGGCGGCGCACGTCCCCCCGGGGCACCGGCTGGCCGTCGCCTCGCGCGGCGAGCCCCCGCTGCCGCTGGCGGCCCTGCGATCGAGGGGCGGTGTGCTCGAGATCGGCGCCGCCGACCTGGCGATGGACCTCGCCGAGGCGCGGGCGCTGGTCGAGGCCGCGGGGACCACCGTCACGGAGCCCGACCTCGCCGATCTGCTGCGACGGACCGAGGGCTGGGCGGTGGCGCTGTACCTGGCCGTGCTGGCCGCGCAGGCGGGTGACCACGACGAGGGTGAGTCTGCGCTCGCGCTGCGTGGCGACGACCGGGTGGTGGCCGACTACCTGCGGACCGAGCTGCTGTCGCCGCTGCCGGATCGGACGGTCGACTTCCTGACCCGGACGTCCGTGCTGGACGAGCTCACGGGCGGCCTCTGCGACGCCGTGACCCGGACGGCGGGATCGGCCGCCCTGCTCGAGTCGCTGGCCCGGGCGGACGTGCTGGTCGTCCCCCTGGACCGGTGCGGTGCGTGGTATCGCTGCCACCACCTCCTCCGCGGGATGCTGCGGACAGAGCTCGACCACGCCGAGCCCCGCTCGGTCGCCCGGCTCCATGCACGCGCCGCCACGTGGCACGCCGCCCACGGCCGGCCCGAGGCGGCGATCGCTCACGCACAGGCAGCCGGTGACGCCGACCACGTGGCGCTCCTCGTGAGCGGCGCCGCGTTCCCTGCCTACGCCGGCGGCCAGGTCGACACGTGCCTGTCCTGGTTCGGTTGGTTCCAGGATGCGGGCCTGGCTGATCGCTACCCCGAGGTGGCGGTGTCGGCGGCGGTGGTGCACGCGCTGCTCGGACACGCTGCCGCCGCCGAGGAGTGGGCGGCCGCGGCCGAGAGCCGCCCTGCGGAAGGTCGCCCACCGGACGGCAGCACGATGGAGAGCTGGCGGGCGCAGCTCCGGGCCATGTCGTGCCGGTCGGGTGTGCGGGACATGCGGCGCGACGCCGAGGCCGCGCTCGACGGGCTGGCCTCCGGAAGCCCCTGGCGGCCGACCGCGCTGGCCCTGCGGGGTATCGCCTTCATGCTCGATGACGAGCCCGGGCGGGCCGACGTCGTGCTGTGGCGGGCCCACGAGGCCGCAGTGCACCTCGAGGTGCTCGCGACGGGGGCGGTGGCGCTGGCCGAGAGGGCCGTGCTGGCCCTCGATCGGCGCGACGTCGAGGAAGCCGAGAGGCTGGTCGGCGAGGCACGGACCCTGGTGGCCCGCGGCGGGCTCGCCGACGACCCGCTCACTGCCCCGGTGGAGGTCGTGGCGGGCCGCGTCGCTGCCCGGCGCGGCGATGTCGAGGCGGCGCGGGCCCACGTCGGGCGAGCGGCGCGCCTGCGGGTCCGTCTGACCCACGCCATCCCGTCCCTGGCGGTGCAGACACGCCTCGAGCTGGCGCGCACCTACCTCGAGCTGTCGGACGCGGCGGGCGCCCGGATCGTGCTGCGGGAGGTCCGGGACATCCTCCAGGTCACGCCCGACCTCGGCAACCTCCCCGCCCAGGCGGACATCGTGCGGGACAGGCTGGCCGCGATGGGCCCCGGCACGGTCGGGGCGTCGTCGCTGACCGGCGCCGAGCTGCGGCTGCTACCCCTGCTCCCGACCCACCTGACCTTCCGCGAGATGGGTGACCGGCTCCAGGTGTCCCGCCACACCGTGAAGACCCAGGCCATGTCGGTGTACCGCAAGCTCGGCGTCACCTCGCGTGGCGAGGCGATCGAGCGGGCGCACGAGGTCGGGCTGCTCAGCGTCTGATCGCCCCGCACCCGTCGGGACGATCAGCCGCGGTCGTCGAGCTCGCCGCGGATCAGGGGGACCCGAGGCGACGGGCGGTCACTCCCGCGCCATCAGCGCGATCGCCTCCTTCTCGAGATCGACGAACGGCTCGCCCGAGACGTCGACGATCGCCTGCTGGATCGTGCCGCCGGTGAACGCGTACGGCGACGTGCCCGCGTAGTCGTCGGTGACGGGCTCGGCCGGATCCTTCCCCACGTTCAGGCCCTCTCCGACGAGCGAGAAGTTGCCGGGCTGGGTCATGATCCGCCCGTCGCCGACCTTCTCGTCGCCGATGTACAACGACAGCGTGCCGGTCGTCGGCATCTCGTCGCCCTCCTTCTCGAAGCGCGCCGACAGGACGACCGCGCCGGTGGGGATGTCCTGGGTGGACTCGACCGTCTGCACGTTGCTGCCCACGAAGTTGTAGACGTACTTGAGCTTGCGGTCCTTGACGTAGAGCGCGTGGCCCCCGAACCGGGCGCCGTGGGAGAAGAGCACACCCGACGCGTCGGGCGACTCGACGTCCACGTTGACCGCGATCGTGTAGCTGCGGTTCCGCACGTTGACGGCCGCGGTCTCGGGCACCTCGGCGGCGCCGGGGTAGTACACGTAGCGGTCCCGCCGCGGGGCCACCTGTGGCCTGGTGGGGTCCGACAGCACCTCGACCGCGGTGCGGTCGATCAGCGGCAGCCCGTTGTACTTCCCCGCCTCGTGGAACCACAGGTTGACCAGCTCCCGCACCTTGTCGGGATGCTCGGCCGCCAGGTCGTGGCACTCGGTGGGATCGACCGTGGTGTCGTAGAGCTCCCATCGGTCCTTGTCGAAGTTGCCCCACCCGGCGATCGTCGGGTGCACGCTCACGGCCTTCCAGCCCTTGTGCCAGATGGCCCGTGAGCCGAGCATCGAGAAGAAGCCCGTCTCCTTCGGGGTGGGCACGTCGTCGCCGGCGAACGTCGAGCGGAAGCTCACGCCCTCGAGTGGGACCTGCGGGAAGCCCTTGACCACCTCGGGCATCTCGACGCCGAGCAGGTCGTACATGGTCGGCACGATGTCGGTGGCGTGGAGGAACTGGTGGCGCAGCTCGCCCCTGGCGTCGATGCCCTTGGGCCAGGAGACGACCATCGGGTCGGCCACGCCGCCCTCGAAGTTGTACCGCTTCCACATCTTGAACGGCGTGTTGAACGCCCACGCCCATCCCACCGGGTAGTGGTTGTAGGTCGCGGGCGAGCCGAGCTCGTCGAGGTAGCGGAGGTTCTCCTCCATCTCGTCGGGGATCCCGTTGAAGAACTTGTTCTCGTTGACCGAGCCGTTGGGGCCGCCCTCGCCGCTGGCGCCGTTGTCGGAGACGAGCACGACGATCGTGTTCTCGCGCTCGCCGATCTGGTCGAGGAAGGCGAGGAGTCGCCCGATCTCGTGGTCGGCGTGGCTGAGGAACCCGGCGTACACCTCGGCCATGCGGGTGAACAGCTTCTTCTCGTCGTCGGACAGCTCGTCCCACGGGCGCACGACGTCGACGGCGTTCCACGGCAGGCCGTCGACGCTCGTCTCCTCCGCGTACGGGTTGAGCGGCGACAGCACGGCGTCGTCGGGGAAGATCCCCATCTCCTTCTGCCGCGCGAACACCAGCTCGCGGTAGCGCTCGTAGCCCATGTCGAACTTGCCGGCGTAGCGCTCGATCCACTCCTTGGGCGCGTGGTGGGGCGCGTGCGTCGCCCCCGGGCAGAAGTACATGAAGAAGGGCTTGTCGGGCGCGATCACCTTGGAGTCGGTGATGAACTCGATCGCCTTGTCGGTGAGGTCGACCGTGAGGTGGTAGCCCTCCTCGGGCGTCTTCGGCTGGTCGACGAGGTGGTTGTCGTAGACCAGGTCCGGATACCACTGGTTGGTCTCGCCGCCGAGGAAGCCGTAGTAGCGCTCGAAGCCCCGGCCGATGGGCCAGTTCCGCTTGGTCGACGCCAGGTTCATCTCGTCCGCGGCCACCAGGTGCCATTTCCCGAGCATGTAGGTGTTCCACCCGCGCTCGCCCAGGACCTCGGCGATCGTGGCGCACTCGAAGGGGATGTGGCCGTTGGAGTTGGGGTAGCCGGTGGTGGCCTCGGCGATGCAGGCCATGCCGTTGGTGGTGTGGTTGCGCCCGGTGAGCAGCGACGAGCGCGTGGGCGAGCACAGGGCGGTCGTGTGCCAGTTCGTGTAGGTCAGCCCGGTCTCGGCCAGCTGCTTGATGTTCGGGGTCTCGATCAGGCCGCCCCACGGTTCCATGGCGGAGTACCCGACGTCGTCCAGCACGATGTAGATGACGTTGGGCGCCCCCTCCGGCGCCACCGGTTGGACGTACGGCGCCCAGTCGGGGACCGAGTCGCGGTCGTCGATGTTGATGGTGCCCTGGAACGGTCTGGACATGTTGCTTCCTCTCCGTCGCCTGTCGAGGACCTCGACTCGTCGCGACCGTAGGGACGGCCATGTCCCGCGTGCCTCACCCGCAGGGGATGAACTCCGCCCCGGCTACGAGCCGAAGAAGCCCGCCTGCAGGTCGCGGATGACGACATCGATGGGCTCTCCGGTGGCCACGAGGCCCCCGTCCCACGGCGCGGCGATGGCGAAGAGCAGGGCGAGGCTCAACCCCACCACGCAGGCCAGGCCGACGACCAGCGACGACGTCCGGACGCTCGACCGGAAGGCGAGCGCGCCGGCGTTGGCGATCAGCGCCACGCCGCTGACGACGAGCGTGATCACGTACAGGGCGGGGAGGTCCCGGTCGGCGGCGGCCAGGCGGGCGCGGCGCCCGGCGGTCACACCGTCGAGGGAGGTCAGCAGCTCGGTGCTCGCCGGCGTGCCCAGCTCGTCACGCGCGGCCTCGTCCCGCACGGCCCGCTCGAGCGTGGCGATGGCCTCGGTGGTGGGTGTGCCCTCGGCGTCGACCGACCCCTCCCACTCGTCCTCCCGGGTGGACTGCAGGTAGACGGCCAGGGCGTCCTGGATGGGCGCCGAGTCGACCTGGGGGCTCGTGGAGGCCCAGGCGAGGCGGGAGGCGTCGGCCGCCTCCCGGCTGACGATCTCGTCGGCCGAGCGCAGGTACGCGGCCTCGCTCGAGAGGGTCAGGGCCGTGAACACCGCGAACGTCGCCCCGAGCGCGGGCATGAGCGGCGCGGCGATGGCCTGGACGTGGTCGCGTTCGGCCGCCGGCACGAGCGCGGCGATCACCAGCCGGCTGGCGCCGGCGACGGCCAGCGCGACGGCGAGCGCGCCCAACACGAGCAGCCAGACGGGCAGGCTGGTGAGCTCCATCAGAGCCCCGCCGCCTTTCGTCGCCGGGCGGCCCGGTCGATCTACAGGGGCTCGCCACGGGCATCGCAGGGCAGCGTGTCGACATCGTCGACGACCTCCAGCTCCTGGTCGATGACGAGCAGCGTGCGCTCCATGGCGTCGGGCTGCAGGCTGCCGACCCCGCCGTGGAACGGGTCGTCGAGGAACTGCAGCAGGATCAGCATGGCCACGATGACCCCGGTGACGCTGCCCATCAGGAGGCCCTGGACGACGGCGCGCTCGCCGCTGTCGGCGAAGAACAGCATGTAGACGAAGATGACCGCTGACGAGAAGAACAGCACGAACCACAGGGGGGTGGGGATGACCCCGAGGGCGCCGTGGACGCGGTCGGTGCGAGCCTGCTCGCGCTCCGAGTTCTGGTCGAGCCACTTGCTGTACGCCGCCTGCTCCGCGGCCGTCTCGGGCTCGACGGTCCTGATCGTGTCGAACAGGGCGACCGCCCAGGGGTTCAGCTCCTCGCCCAGCGTGCCCGCCTCCATGCGCTCCCACTGCACGCCGGCGACCGAGCGGGCGTAGCAGACCAGCTCGACCGTCAGCTGCCCGGACGCGTCGGCGGGGAGGAGCTGCGCGGTCTCGATCTGCTGCGCCACGGTGAGGGCCTCGGTCTCGGCCCCCGACCTCGCCGAGTCGTAGCTGGTGAAGGCGAGGAACACGACGAAGCCGAGCAGCACCGCGAACCCCGTGGCCAGCACCCCGAACACGCCGGCGGCCCGGTCGCCGTCGTTGAAGTACCCCCCGTCGGGGGCGGTCCGGCGCACGAACAGCATCGCCGCCACCGCCGCCGCGGTGGCTGCCGCCACGATGAGCACGGCGACGGCGATGTTCATCGTTCAGTGGTGGAACCCGTGGCGGTGCTCGGGTTGGGGGAGCGGGGCCGGCATCCCCTCGAGGTACTCGACGTGCCGGCGAAGGTCGCCGATGAGCAGGTCGGCCAGGTCGCGCGACATGCCGTTGCGCACGACGATGCGCAGCACGGCCAGGTCCTGACGGTTCTCGGGGAACGTGTAGGCCGGCACGAGCCAGCCGCGGTCGCGCAGGCGCTCGGACACGTCGAACACCGTGTACGGGCGGTCGGCGCCGTCGAGCGCGATGGCGAAGACCGGGAGCTCGCTGCCGTCGGTGATCAGGCGGAACGGGCCCAGCTTCGAGATGGCGTCGGAGGTGTACAGCGCCACGTCGCGCGAGGTCTGCTGGATCCGCTTGTAGCCGTCCATGCCGAGGCGGATGAAGTTGTAGTACTGGGCGGCCACCTGGTTGCCCGGGCGCGAGAAGTTGAGCGCGAACGTCGGCATGTCGCCGCCGAGGTAGTTGACGTGGAACACGAGGTCCTCGGGCAGGGCGTCGGGGTTGCGCCAGACCGCCCACCCGACCCCGGGGTACACGAGCCCGAACTTGTGGCCCGACGCGTTGATGGACTGCACGCGTGGCAGCCGGAAGTCCCACTCGAGGTCGGGGTCGATGAAGGGTGCGACGAACCCGCCGGAGGCCGCGTCGACGTGCACGGGCACGTCGAGCCCCGTCTCGGCCTGATGGCGGTCGAGCGTGGAGCAGATGTCGGCGACGGGCTCGTACGAGCCGTCGAAGGTCGACCCGAGGACCGCCACGACGCCGATCGTGTTCTCGTCGACCTGGGCGACGGCGCCCGCCGCGGTCATGTGGTACGTCTCGCCCTCCATGGGCACGAGCCGCGGCTCGATCTCCCAGTAGCGGCAGAACTTCTCCCAGCACACCTGCACGTTGGCGCCCATCACCATGTTGGGCCGGTCGGTGGGTCGGCCGGCGGCCCGCTGGCGGTCGCGCCACCGCCACTTCAAGGCCATCCCCGCCAGCATCGCCGCCTCGCTCGAGCCGGTGGTCGACGTGCCCGTGGCCACCTCCTCGTCGGGGGAGTGCCAGAGCCGGCTGAGCATGTTCACGCACCGCTGCTCCAGCTCGGCCGTGCGCGGGTACTCGTCCTTGTCGATCATGTTCTTGTCGAACGTCTCGGACATCAGCGTGCGGACGTGCGGGTCCATCCACGTCGTGACGAACGTCGCCAGGTTCAGCCGAGCGTTGCCGTCCAACATCAGCTCGTCGTGCACGAACTGGTACGCGGTCTCGGGGGCCGTCTCCAGGTCGGGGATCTCGTGCTTGTGCGCACGGTGGACCTCACCCGGCCGGGCGTAGATCGGGCTGAGGACGAGAGGCGTGAGGTCTTCGATGAGCTTGCGGTGCAGTGCCACGGGATCCCCTTTGGGTCGGGTTCATGAGACCTGCGGGCGGCGGGGCGGACATCGCCCAGTCGGGATGATCCGCCCCGCCGACGGGGCGTCAGCCGGCGAAGCGCCGCATCTGCCAGCCGACCCCGATGGCCACGAGGCCCGAGCCGATGGCCCGGATGCCCAACAGCACGGCCAGCACCACCAGCGTCTGGCCCGGCCAGACGAGGATGACCACGCCGAGCGCCACCGTGAGCCCGCCGAGACCGAGCTGCCACGGCATGTCCGCCTGGTCGCGGTCCGCCAGCGCCACGAAGATGCGCAGCAGGCCGGCCAGGACGAGACCGATGCCCGCCACCAGCGCGATCGCCCAGAGCGTGGCGTCGGGCCACACGAGGACGGCGATGCCGGCCGCCACGAGCAGCCCGCCCGAGATCCAGGCGGCCGCGGCCACCTCACGGACGCTGTGCAGCGCCAGCACCTCGACCACCCCGGCGACGATCAGCGAGATGCCGATCAGCCAGGCCAGGACGGTCACGGACTCGAACAGGTTGCTCAGCAGCCAGATGCCGAGCACGACCAGGGCGATGCCGCCCAGGATCGACACCCACCAGCCGCTGGCGTCGGCGTCGCCGTACTCGATCGGACGAGGTGGGGGCGGGATCGGGTCGGCTGACGACTCGAACCCAGCATCGAAATCGGTCACGGCGCCTCCTTTGACGAACGTGCGACCACGATCAACGCGCCCCGGGGGACGTCGCGCCTCGCCCGCCGCGGGTGATCGTGGCCGGTCTGCCACGATGGCGGCGTGGACGAGACCCGCGTCGACAAGTGGGTGTGGGCGGTGCGCCTCTACAAGACGCGGGCCCTCGCCACCGCGGCCTGCAAGGGGGGCCACGTGCGGGTGAACGGTGCGCCGGCCAAGCCCGCGACGACCGTGCGCCTGGGCGATCGCGTGGAGGCACGGGTCCACGGCGACGCGCGCATCGTCGAGGTGGCTCGGGTCATCGACAAGCGTGTGGGCGCGCCGCTCGCCGCGGAGTGCGTCGTCGACCACACCCCCCCGCCACCGCCACGCGGCGAGGCGCCCGACGTGTTCGTGCGCGACCGCGGCGCCGGCCGGCCGACCAAGCGCGACCGCCGCCAGATCGACCGCTTCCGCGCCCGGTGACCGCGGGCGAGGGGGACGACGCGCCCGACCGGTTGCTGGGTCCGGACATCCGGTCCACCGTCGAGCACATCCTCGCCGCCGCCTGGGGCACCCGGGTCGACCTCGTGTGCGCCGCGATCCTCGCGTCGCGCCCCCACGTCGTGCGGGTCACGGCCCGCGACGGGCGGTCGGCCGTGGTCAAGCGGCCCCGCGACGAACCGGGCGGCCGCTGGGGTGCCGCCTCCCACGGGTTCGATGTCGAGTGGGCCGGGCTCGAGCACCTGGCGGCCATGCCGGAGCCGGCCGTGCCGGCGCTGCTCGGGGGCGACCGCGACCGGCGCGTGATCGTGCTCGAGGACCTGGCCGTCGAGCGGACCCTGGCCGACTCGCTGCTCGGCGCGGACGCCGACCAGGCCCGGGCGGACGTCGTCGCCCTCGGCGGGGCGCTCGGCTCGGTGCACGGGTGGTCCATCGGGCGAGCGGACGAGCTCGCCCGGGTCCGAGCCGCCCACGGGGTCGCGGCGCCACCCCGCGCCTGGTGGGCCGACGTCGTCCGGGCCGAACGGGCACCCTTCCGCGACGCCCTCGACCGCCTCGGCCTCGGCGACCTCGCCGGCGCTGCCCTCGAGCGCGAGCTCGACGACCTCGACGGCGCTCTCGCCGGGGGGCCGTGGCGCGGCTTCGTGCACGGCGACCCGTGCCCGGACAATGCCGTGGTCGCGGGGGGTCGGGTGCGGCTGGTCGACGTCGAGCGGTCGAGCCCCGGGTCGGTCGCGCTCGACGCGGCCTACCTCCTCGCCCCGTTCCCGAGCTGCTGGTGCTTCGGCCAGGTGCCGCCCGACCTGACCGCCGCAGCGTTGCGCGCCCACCGGCAGGCGATGACCGACCGGGGCGTCGTCGGCGACGACAGCTGGGACGTGGCGCTGGCGTTCGCGCTGGGCGCCTTCGTCGTGGCCCGCGGGCGCGACGCGGCCGACGCCCTGACGGCGGACCCCGCGACGGCGGTCGCGCCCTGGGGCACCACGACGTACCGGCCGCGTGTGGTGGCGTGGGCCGAGGCCCTGGTGTCCGCCCCGGCGGCGGCCGAGGCGCTCCCGCGCCTGTGCGCCGTCGCCGTCGCGCTGCGTGACCGCGTCCGTGAGGCCTGGCCCGACGAGGAGGTCCCGCACTACCCGCCGTTCGCCCCTGCGGGCGGGGCGGTCGCCCTCCGACCCGCCGGGTGGTCGGACGGTTGACCGGGCGTTCCCCGCCGGGTGGTCGACAAGTGGTCGCCCGCTGACCGCCCGCTGACCGCCCGGGTCGACGACCCGTTGCGCCGGTCGAGCGCGGCGTGCACACTCCGAGGATGGGGGAGCGATCGAGTCGACGACGCCGGGTCCTGGTCGAGGATGCGCGTCACGGCGGCCAGCACCTACGGGCCACGTGGCATCCCGAGGCGCGCCAGTTCGTGGTGAGCACGTGGTCCGACGACGTGTGCACGGGGACCGCCCGGCTCGATCCCGACGGGGCCGCTGCCCTGGCGGCGCTCATCGTGGCCGGCCTGGCCGACGGGGCGACGCACGAGGAGACCCCGGCGCCGGTGCCCGACACCCGCCCCGGTTTGGCCGGCCTCGTGGATCGACTGCGATGGCTCGTGCGGGGGACGGCGTCCGTTGGGTCCGGGTCCCCGCCCGCGGGCGGGGCCGACGTCCGGCCGTTCCGCCGTCGATCCGCCTGAGCGTCAGGTAGGGCGCTCGACGAGGATCGTGGCGACCGCGCAGCGGCGGTCGTCCGCGCCCTCGTCGACGACGTCGACCCGGACGGCCAGGAGGGGGCCGACGGCGCCGAGCGGGTGCGCCCGGGCGACCGCCGGGCCGACCGTCGCCTGCCGGAGGTAGTGCACGGTGAGCTGCCGGGCCACGCCCCCGTCGGGGCCGACGGCGGCGGCCTCCGCGAGCCCGGCGAGCACGCCGCCGTTGAGGGCGCCGAAGCTGTTGCGAACGTAGGGCTCGACGTCCACCGAGGCGCCGCCGGGCTCCACGACGTAGCCGATGGCGTCGACGAGGGACGCGGCCCGGTCGGGCCCCGGGCAGCGGGACGGCGACGAGAACGTGTTCTACCCTACGGGTCATGGACGAGCTCGGGCATCCCGTCTTCGACGCCGACAACCACTACTACGAGGCGGTCGACGCCTTCACCCGGCACCTCGACCCTGCGCTCGGGCCCCGGTGCGTCCAGTGGGCGACCATCGACGGCCGGCAGTACCACGTCCTCGGCGGCCGGGTCAGCCGGGCGGTCAGCAACGCGACGTTCGACCCCGTGTCGAAGCCCGGGTGCCTCTACGACTACTTCCGGGGCAACACCGACGGGGTCGACCCCCTCGCCCGGCTGCGCGACCACGAACCGGTCCGGCGCGAGTACCACGACCCCGCCGCTCGACTGGCCACCCTCGACGAGCAGGGCCTGGCGGCGTGCTGGCTGTTCCCGACCCTCGGGATGATCTACGAGGAGCCCCTGCACCACGACCCCGAGGCGGTCTGCCACACGTTCCGGGCGTTCAACCGCTGGCTGCGCGACGACTGGGGCCTCGTCCACGAGGACCGCATCTTCTCGGCGCCCTACCTGACCCTCGCCGACCCCGAGTGGGCGGTCGACGAGCTCGAGTGGGCGCTCGGCGAGGGCGCTCGGCTCATCGTCATGCGCACCGCGGCCCCCACCACGGCGTCGGGCCGCCGCTCGCCGTTCGACGTGATGTTCGACCCGTTCTGGGCCCGCGTGAACGAGGCGGGCGTGACCGTGGTCGTGCACGCGGGCGACAGCGGCGTGTCGTCCGACGGGTACGCGGTCGACGGCTTCGCGGCCACGTTCTCGGGTGGGTACGCACCGTCGCTCAAGAACTTCGCCATCGAGAAGGCGGTGCACGACTACCTGCTGTCGATGGTGCTGGCCAACCAGTTCAAGAAGTTCCCGAACCTCCGGGTCGCCTCGGTCGAGAACGGCGCCGAGTTCCTGCCCGACCTGTTCCGCAAGCTGCGGTCGGTCGACCGGAAGATGCGGGGTTGGTTCGCGGACGATCCGGTCGAGATCTTCCGCCGCCACGTCTGGATCAACCCGTTCTGGGAGGACGACCTGGCCTCGGTGGTCGAGTGGATGGGCGCGGACCGGGTGCTGTTCGGGTCGGACTGGCCCCACATCGAGGCGTTGCCGCAACCCCTCGACTACCTGGCCGACGCCAAGGTGCTCGACCCCGAGGCGCGCCGCCTGGTGCTGTTCGACAACGTGACCGAGCTGACGGCACCGCGACCGGCCTGACCCGCGAGCCGCCCCGAGCCTGCGCCGCGGGAGGACCGCGAGCGGGAACCCGGCGCCGCGGGAGAGTGCGGCGCGGGGCCCGGCGCCGCGGGAGAGTGCGGCGACAGGGCTCGGACCCGGGGTCGCCCGCCCGACCCCGGCTCCTCGCTTGCTCCATCGGTGCACCGCCCGCACGCCCGAAGGCTCCTGCGAGGGAGTGGTTGGTCCGCCCGACCAGCTCCCCAGCACCGATGGAGTGGATTGCACCCTCTAGATCGCGCCTGACCCCGCAGGCGTTACAGCGGGCGGAAGATTTCCTCGAAATCCCTCCCGCGGCCGCGGAGCGGCCCCCGGGTCACGGGGCCGGGGCTGGGTCGGGATCGAACGCCATCAGCGTCGACGTCGGTTCGGGATCGGTCGGCGGCGGCGTCTCGGTGGTGGTCGTCGTCGCCGGCTCGGGCGCGGTGGTCGGCGGCGTCTCCGTGGTCGTGGTGGGCGCCGGTGCCTCGGTGGTCGTCGTCGTGGGAGCCGGCTCGGTCGTCGGCACCGTCGGTCCGGTCGGGCGGGCGAGGGCGGGCCCCTGTCCGGGGTTGGCCGGGGTGAGGGGCGAGCAGACCGGCGTGAGCTGGCACGTCGGCACGGCGACGGTCACGTCGACACCGGCGTCGTCTTGGCCGGCCCCGCCCGAATCGTCGCGGTCGTCGCTCGAGGTGATGGTGGCCTTGCCCGTCGGGGGTGCGTCGGGCGACTCGTCGGTGAAGGCCGGGACGACCACGTTGGCGACGATGCCGGTGGTGGCGGCGGCCGCGGCGACGGTCCCGATGACCACCGCCGTGGTCACGGCGGCCGCCTTGACGGCGATCACGCGTCCGACGTAGCGGACCGTCGGGTTGGTCGAGGTCTGCATGCGGTCGGCCGCGTGCTTGGCCCGGTAGCCGCGGGCGTGGCGCGGAACGTACGGGCCCGCCCCCTCGGGCGCGTCCGCGTCCGAGACGGCAGGGACCGCGGCGAGCGCCGTCGTCGGGCGGGTCGGAACGGTCGGTGCCGTTGGTGCCGTCGGGGCAGGCACGGGTGTGAGGACCGGGATCACGCCGGGCGCGACGTCGCCCTCGGGGGGCAGCTCCTGCCGGACGGCGACCATGCGGCTCACGATGTCGTCCTGCGCGGCCAGCTCCCCAGGCGCCGCCTCGGCCCGCGCACCCGCGACGAGGCGCGCCAGGTCGCCGCACCACGCGGGCGCGTCGGGGTTCCGCACCTCGCCGGCCAGCACTTCCTCGAACAGCTGGTCGAGGTCACGGACCTCGACCACGTTGTCGTCCGCCTCGTTCATTCCGCCAGTGCCTCCTCGCTCATCCGGGCGGCGAGCCGCTTGAGTGCGCGATGGCACAGCACGCGGACGTTGCCCGGGGAGCGGTCCATGATGCGAGCGACCTCGGCCACGTCGAACCCGCCGAGCACGCGCAGGAGCACGGCCTCGGCCTGGTCGGGGGCGAGATCGGTGATGAGCTCTTCGACTGTCTGCTGTACGCCGAGCTGCTCGATGACGAGCCAGGCGGGATCGCCGCCCCAGCCGCGCTCGACGGCGCCGTCGAGGCGGTCGGACGGCATGGGGTCAGTGCGACGACGGGCCTGACGCCGGCGATGCTCGACGAGCCGGTGCCGGGCGATGGTGAACAGCCAGCCGCGAAAGCCGCGCTCGTCGCCGTCGAAGCGGTCGAGGCCGCGGGCGACGGCCAGCCACACCTCGGCCGCGAGGTCGTCGGCCATCTCGCGCTCCTGCGCTCGCAGGTAGCGCAACACGCGGGGCTGGTACGCACGGAACAGGTCGGCGAGCGCGTCGGGATCGCTCGCGCGCGCTGCGGCGAGGATCTCGGGAAAGCCGTGCTCCAGCGATGACTTCGTGGAGTGCACATTAGTCACGGAGGGCCATCGACCAGGGTCGAGGTCGCTGTGAGTGGTCGACACACCACCCAGATGGCGGGAACAGGGGCACGAGCACGGGGAGACGCCCACCGCGGACCGCACGGCCGGCCCGATGGGTACGATGCCGCGGCCCGGGACGTTCCACGGCGCCGAGGAGGCCCTACCCGCATGTCCGCCACACCGCTGGGCTACCAGCCGGTCGCCACGCTCGACGACGCCGCCCGTGGCGCGTTCATCACCCGCGTCTATCAGCACCTGCTCGTCGCCATCGGTGCCTTCGTCCTGTTCGAGGCGCTGCTCATCAACCTCGGGGTCGCCGAGGCGATGTGGGACTTCGTCGCCACCAACGGCGCTGCCTGGCTGCTCATCCTCGGCGCCTTCATGATCGTCAACTGGCTGGCGACCACCGCGGCCCACGACGTGCTCGACCCCTCGCGCCAGTACGCCGGGCTCTTCGGGATGGCGGCCGCCCAGGCGCTGATCTTCGCCCCGTTCCTCCACTACTTCTTCGACGTGCAGCCGAACGGCGACGCGACGGTGGTCGCGGCGGCGCTGATCACGGCCGCCGGGTTCGCGGGGCTCACGGCGGTGGCGTTCGTGACCCGGCGCGACCTGTCGTTCATCCGGCCGCTGCTGCTGTGGGGCGGCGTGAGTGCCCTCGTGCTGATCCTGGCCGCGGTGGTGTTCGGCTTGACGCTCGGCGTCTGGTTCTCGGTGGCGATGATCGCCCTCGCGGGTGGCTCGATCCTCTACACGACCCAGACGATCATCCGGCGCTACCCGGCCGAGGCCTACGTGGGCGCCTCGGTGCAGCTGTTCGCGTCGGTGATGCTCCTGTTCTGGTACGTCCTGCGGCTGCTCGGGCAGCTGCGCGGCTGACCCGCGACCCGGTCACGCCCCGAACGGCGCTCCGCCGAAGCGATCGACGACCGCCCAGTCCGCCACCGGCGCCCGCGTGAGCCGGCGGGGCTGGCGCACCGGGTGCCCGAGGGCGATGACCGCCGCGAGGGCCACGTCGTCCGGCGCGCCCACCAGGTCCTTGACCTCGTCCTCCCGGCGGATCGCGATCGTCGTGATCACGCCGCCCAGCCCCTCGGCGCGTGCGGCCAGCAGGACGTTCCACGCGAACGGGTAGATCGAGGCGCCGCCCGCCAGCCCGTAGCGCGGGAGGTCGCGGTCGACCGTGGCGAGGGCCCCCAGGTCTGCGAACAGGGCGAGCATGACGGGCACCTCGTCGAGCCGCTCGGCGAACCCCGCTCGCCCGGCGGCCATCTGCTCGGCGATGGCGGGAGCCCCCGCGAGCGCCCGGCGCTCGGCGTCGTGGTCGGAGGTCAGGCCCCACGGGGTCAGGCCGGCCGACGCCATCGCCAGGTACGGGTACCACCCGTCGAGGTACAGGTCGCGGATGCGGCGGCGGGTGTCGGGGTCGCACACGACCACGACGCGCCAGCCCTGGCGGTTTCCGCCGCTGGGGGCGAACCGGGCCGTGTCGAGCACGCGGGCGAGCACGTCGTCGGGCACGGGCTCGTCGGTGAACTCGCGGACCGCGCCCGTGGTGCGGAGGGTGTCGATCAGGTCCATCGAGGGCACGGTACGCGAGGTCGAGAGTGGGGTGTTGCCCGCGGACGAATACCCCCCTAGGGTATGTGCGGAGGTTCCGTCATGCCGAGCTCACCCGTCCACCCGCACGACCACGGCGCCCACAGCGACCCCGGGCACGGTGACCACGCCGGGCACGGTGACCACGCCGGGCACGGTGACCACGCCGGGCACGACCCGGCCGTTTTCCGCCGCCGCTTCTGGCTCAGCCTCGCCCTGACCGTTCCGCTGGTCGTGACCAGCGAGATGGTCATGGACTGGTTCGGCTACACCGTCGACTTCCGGGGCATGAGCTGGCTCGGCCCGGTGCTGGGCTCGGTGGTGTTCTGGTGGGGCGGCTGGCCGTTCCTCGCCGGCGGGGTGGCCGAGCTCCGGTCCCGCAGACCCGGGATGATGCTGCTCATCACCATGGCGATCGTCGTCGCCTACGTGGCGTCGATGCTGACGAGCCTGGACGTGCTCGACCTCGAGTTCTGGTGGGAGCTCGCCGCCCTGGTCACCATCATGCTGCTGGGCCACTGGCAGGAGATGAAGGCGATCGGCCAGGCCCAGGGCGCGCTCGACGCGCTCGCCGCGCTGCTGCCCGACGAGGCCGAGCGTCTCGATCCCGACGGCCGGCCCGTCACGGTCGCACTCGACGACCTCGCTCGGGGCGATGTCGTGCTCGTCCGCGCCGGCGGGCGGGTCCCGGCCGACGGCGTCATCGTGCAGGGAACGGCCGAGATGGACGAGTCGACCATCACCGGTGAGTCGCGCCCTGTGCTCCGCTCCGAGGGTGACCCCGTCGTGGCGGGGACGGTCTCGACGGACTCGGCCCTGCGGGTCCAGGTGACCGCCGTGGGAGACGACACGACCCTGGCCGGCATCCAGCGGCTCGTGGCCGCAGCCCAGGCCAGCGGGGGCCGGGCCCAGGCGCTCGCCGACCGGTTCGCGGCGCTGCTGTTCTACGTCGCCACGGCTGCGGGGCTGATCACGTTCGTGGTGTGGGCCGCCCTCGGTGACGTCGACGAGGCCATCGTCCGCACGGTGACCGTGCTGGTCATCGCCTGCCCCCACGCGCTCGGCCTCGCCATCCCGCTCGTGATCTCGCTGGCCACCGCCGTGGCGGCCAAGGCCGGCATCCTCGTGACCGATCGGCTCGCCCTCGAGCGGATGCGCACGGTCGACGCCGTGCTGTTCGACAAGACGGGCACCCTCACCAAGGGCGCCCACGTGGTCTCCGGCGTGGCGGCCGACCCGGCGACCGGGCTCGACGAGGACGCCGTCGTGCGGCTCGCCGGTGGTGTCGAGTCCGACAGCGAGCACCCCCTGGCCCGGGCCATCGTGGCCGCGGCGGCCGAGCGGGGCGGCGCCCGCCCCGCGACCGGGTTCCGCTCCCGCCCGGGGCGAGGCGTCGAGGCCTCGGTCGACGGTGTCGACCACGCCGTCGGTGGGCCCGCCCTCCTGCGCGAGCGCGGGGTGGAGGTGCCTGCGGCGCTGCGTTCGGCCGTGGACGGCTGGGTGGACCGGGGGGCGGCCGTGACCTACCTGGTGCGCGGCGAGCGCGAGGTGGTCGGCGCCCTGGCGCTGGAGGACGAGGTGCGGCCCGAGGCCCGGCGAGCCGTCGCCGACCTGCAGCGCATGGGCGTCGACGTGGTCATGATCACCGGAGACGCCCGGCAGGTGGCCGACGCCGTCGCCGCCGACCTCGGCATCGACGAGGTGTTCGCCGAGGTGCTCCCCGAGGACAAGGACCGGGCGGTCGCCGAGCTCCAGGCCCGGGGCCGCACGGTCGCCATGGTGGGCGACGGGGTCAACGACGCCCCGGCGCTGGCCCGGGCGGACGTCGGCATCGCCATCGGCGCCGGGACGGACGTCGCCATCGAGTCCGCCGGTGTCGTGTTGGCCAGCAGCGACCCCCGCAGCGTGATCGGCGTGATCCGGCTGTCGCGGGCGTCGTACCGCAAGATGGTCCAGAACCTGGCGTGGGCGGCCGGGTACAACGTGGTCGCCATACCGCTGGCGGCGGGCGCGCTGGCCTGGGCCGGCATCACCCTGTCGCCCGCCGTCGGCGCCATCCTCATGAGCGCCTCGACGATCGTGGTGGCGGCCAACGCCCAGCTCCTCCGACGGGTCGACCTCCGCCCCGGCGAGGCCGAGGACCGGGCGCTCACCCGCCCCGAGCCCGAGGGGGTGCCGGCGGGCGTGGGAGCGGCGCCCTAGCGATCGTCGTGCCTCTCCAGGGCGTGGGCGATCGCCCCGCGGCCGACGTGGGAGGGGTGCCTCTCAGGCGCTGTCGGGTTACGGTGACCGGCGTCATGCAGGTCACCGAACCAGCCCCCCGATCGGTCCGGAGCCCCGAGCCCACGACCGCGGCCATCGCCGTGCGGGGAGCGCGCAAGCGCTTCGGCGACGTCGAGGTGCTGCGTGACGTGGACCTGGTGGTGGCGCCGGGTTCCGTGGTCGCGCTGCTCGGGCCCAGCGGGTGCGGGAAGACCACGCTGCTCCGCTCGATCGCCGGCCTGGAGCGCCTCGACGGTGGGGAGGTGCGCATCGGCGGCGCGGTGGCGTCCGGTCCCGGGGTCCACGTGCCCCCCGAGCGCCGGCGGGTCGGGATGGTGTTCCAGGACTGGGCCCTGTTCCCGCACCTCACCGTCGGGCAGAACGTCGGCTACGGCCTGCCCCGCGCCGACCGGCGGGGCCCACGGGTCGATGCCGCGCTGGCCATGGTCGGGCTGGCGGGCCTGGGCGACCGGTCGCCCGGCACGCTGTCGGGCGGCCAGCAGCAGCGGGTGGCCCTGGCCCGCGCCCTGGCGCCCGAGCCGGGCGTGCTGCTGCTCGACGAGCCGTTCTCGAACCTCGACTCGGCGCTGCGCGTGCAGGTCCGCACCGAGGTCCACCAGCTTCTCGCCGACCTGCAGGTGACGACGGTGTTCGTCACCCACGACCAGGAGGAGGCGTTCGTGCTGGGCGACGAGGTCGCGGTGATGCACGACGGCGCCATCGTCCAGCAAGCGCCGCCCGCCGGGCTGTACGCCCGACCGGCGACGCCCTGGGTCGCCACGTTCGTCGGCGACGCCAACCTGGTCGAGGCCACGGCCGACGGGCACACGGCGGCGAGCCCGGTGGGTCCCATCACGCTGGAGGCGCCCCTCGCCGGTCCGGTCCGCCTGGTGCTGCGGCCCGAGGAGCTCGCGCTGAGCCCGCGGTCGATGAGCGAGGTGGGCGTGGCCGGCGTCGTCGAGCTGACCGAGTACCACGGCCACGACACCGTGTACCTGGTGCGCCCGGCCGAGGGCGACACGCTGCGGGTGCGGGCCGGGGCGGCGCCGCGGTTCCGGCGCGGTGACGAGGTGGTGCTCCGCTACGTGGGCGGGCCGGCGGTGGCCTATCCGGGGGGCGCAAGCGGCGCCGCCCGGACGGACGACGAACCGGCGGACGAGCTCGTTCGTTAGGCGCATGTCGTTAGGCGCACTTCATGGACCAGGGTCGGCATGGCTAGCCTGCCCCGCATGGCAGGACGAGCACGAGCGATCGGGGCCCTTGTCGCCCTGACGGCCTTCGGCACGGCGGTCAGCGGGTGCGGCGGCGGTGACAGCGAACGCCTCGTGGTGTACAGCGGCCGCACCGAGGACCTCGTCGGCCCCATCCTCGAGGACTTCGCCGACGAGTCGGGGGTCAGCATCGACGTCCGCTACGGCGACTCCGCCAACCTCGCCCTGCTCATCGACGAGGAGGGCGACCGCACCCCGGCCGACGTGTTCATCTCGCAGAGCCCGGGAGCCGTGGGCTTCCTCGACGCGGCCGGCCGCCTCACACCGCTGCCGGACGGCGTCATCGAGCAGGTGCCCGAGGGCGACGCCGCCGGCGACCAGGGTTGGGTCGGGCTGTCGGGCCGGGTCCGCACGCTCGTCTACAACACCGATCTCGTCGAGCCCGCCGATCTCCCGGACTCGGTGCTCGACCTCACCGCCCCCGAGTACGCGGGCCAGGTGGCCCTCGCGCCGACGAACGGGTCGTTCCAGGACTTCGTGACCGTCATGCGCGACCAGCTGGGCGACGAGGAGGCCCTGGCCTGGCTCGAGGCCATGGATGCCGGCGACCCGCCGACGTTCGACAACAACACGGCCATCGTCGAGGCCGTCGGCCGCGGCGAGGTGCCGATGGGTCTCGTCAACCACTACTACGCGTTCCGGGCCCGCGCCGAGGATCCCGACCTCCCGGTCGAGAACCACTTCTTCCCCGAGGGCGACCTGGGGTCGACGCTCCTCGTGACCGCGGCGTCGATCATCGAGGGCACGAGCAAGGGCGACGACGCCGAGGCGCTGGTCGAGTTCCTCCTGTCGACCGAGGCCCAGGAGTACTTCAGCGAGGAGACGTTCGAGTACCCGCTCGCCTCGGGCGCCGAACCGAACCCGGCCCTGCCGCCGTTCGAGGAGATCTCGACGACGAGGGTCGACCTCGACGAGCTGGGTGGTGGCCTCGAGCGCACGACCGAGCTGATCGACGAGAGTGGCCTCAACAGCTGACCGTCGGGGGCCGACCGCACTCGTCGTGGCGGCGACGGTCATCGGCGTGGTGTTCGCGGCGCCGCTCGTCTACCTGGTCTGGCGCACGGCGACGGGCGACGAGGACCTCGTCGAGCTGTACACCTCGCCGGCCACGCTGACCCCGCTGCGGAACACGCTGGTGCTGGCCGGCGCCACTGCGGCGTCGACATCGGTGCTCGGCACCGCGCTGGCCTGGCTGACGACCCGCACCGACCTGCCCCTGCGACGCATGTGGGCTGCGCTCGCCGCGCTGCCCCTCGTGTTCCCGTCGTTCGTGGGCGCGCTGGCGCTCACCGCCTCGTTGTCGCCGGGCGGGCTGCTCGACGAACCGCTGGCCGCGGTGGGCATCGACGCGACGAGGCCCGAGGGGTTCTGGGGAGCGTGGATCGTGCTCACGCTCTTCACCACGCCGTACGTGCTGCTGCCGGTGGCGGCCCGGCTGGCCAGCCTGCCCCGCTCGCTGGAGGAGAGCGCGCGCCTCCTGGGGCGCGGCCCCTTCGCGGTGTTCCGCACCATCGTCGTGCCGCAGGTGCGGGGCGCGGTCGGGGCCGGCGCGCTGCTGGTGTTCCTCTACGCCCTGAGCGACTTCGGCGTGGTCGTGCTGCTGCGCTACGACACCCTCACCCGGGCGATCTACACGAACCGGGTGCTCGATCGCGACCAGTCGGTGGCGCTCGCCCTCCTGCTGGCCGTGCTGGCTCTCGCCGTGGTGGCCGGGGAGCGGTCGCTGTCGCGGCGTCGGCCGACGGTCGAGGCCACCGGCACCGCCGGGGCCCTCCGGGTCCCGCTCGGGCGCTGGCGGTGGCCGGCGGTCGCCGCTGTCGCCGCCTGGGTGGCGGCGGCGCTGGGCGCGCCCCTGGCCTCGCTCGGCCTGTGGGCGTGGCGGGGGCTCACGGGCGAGACCAGCAGCCTCGCCAGCGGCGACCGCCAGGTGGGCGACCTCGTCGAGCCGGCGGTGAACACGGTGGGGATCAGCCTGGTCACCGCGCTCGTGGCGGTGGCGGCCCTGCTGCCGCTCGCCTACCTGGCCGGTCGGTACCGGTCGCGCGCCGCGGACCTGCCCAACGGCCTGGTGGCCACCGGGTTCGCGCTGCCCGGGCTGGTCATCGCGCTGGCGATGGTGTTCTGGAGCCGTCAGCTGCCCGAGGCCTGGGGGCTCTACCAGAGCTTCACGATGCTCGTCGTGGCCTACGTGATCCACCTCGGGGCCCAGTCGCTGCGGGCTGCACAGGTGGCGGTGGGATCCGTGCCCCGCCGGCTCGACGAGTCGGCTCGCATGCTCGGCGCCGGTCGGGTGCGGCGGCTGGTGACGGTCGACCTGCCACTGATGCTGCCCGGTCTGGCCGCGGGCGGGGGCCTGGTGCTCCTGTCGACGATGAAGGAGCTCCCCATCACGCTGCTGTCGGCGCCGATCGGGTTCGAGACCCTGACCACCCGCATCTGGGCCGACACCGAGGCCGTGTTCCTGGCCGAGGCGGCGCTGGCGAGCATCGTGCTCGTGGCGCTGTCGGGTGTGCTGACGTGGACGCTCGTCGTGCGGCGAGCCGATCACCTCGGCTGACCCGGATGGCGAGGTGACGTCGGGTCGGTTCCTCAGCCCGCGGGATCGTCGGGCGCCGCCGCGACCCGCCGCGGGCCGAGCAGCCGGTCGAGCGTGGCCGGGTTCCCGGTCCACGCCTCGTCCAGGACGCGGCGCGGCACCTGGCGGGCCGCGTAGCGCAGGGCGAGGGCGACGACCACCACGTCGTCGAGCGGCCCGATGACCGGGAGGAACTCGGGGATCAGGTCGATCGGTGAGAGGCACCACACAGCGGCGAACCCGACGGCCACCTTGGCGCGACGGGGCACGTCCGGGTGGCGGCGCAGCGCCCGTGCCGTCTGCACGCAGTTGGGCAGGAGCCCCGCCAGCTCCTTGAGCGTGCCGTCGGGGAGGCGGGCGGCCAGCACGACCAGGACGGCCCACGACGCGAGCAGCACCCCGCCGCCGACCAGGACGCCCTCGACCCAACCGGCCATCAGGCGCTCACCCGGACGTCCGATCGCGGGGATCCGGGTGAGGTGGACACCACACCGACGCCGGAGTCATAACTGTCCCTAACAAGTGCAGTAGGGTGAGCCTCCGCATAGCGGACATCTCCTTGGGAGGGGCACGTGCTCCGTCATCGTTTACTCGCAACACTCGTTCCCGTGGCGCTGATCGTCGGCGCCTGTGGCGACGACGACGGAGCGGACGTACGCAACATCGGCGACGAGTGCGGCGGCTCCTCGAGCGCCTCGGGCTCGGGCGCCTCGGGCTCGGGCGCCTCGGGCTCGGGTGGATCCGCGTCCAGTGGTTCGGGCGCGTGCGCGTCGGCAGCGGCAGCGGCAGCGGCATCGCCGGTGAGGTCGAGGGCTCGACGACCGACAACCCCCTCGTCGACGACGCGGTGGTCGCGTACACCGGCCTATGTCGACGAGCAGGTCGACGCCACGATCGCCGCCACCACGGCCTTCACCGACGCGGTGCGGGCGGGTGACCTCGAGGCGGCCAAGGCCGCCTACGCGCCCTCACGGCAGGGATGGGAGCGCATCGAGCCCATCGCCGGGCTGGTCGAGGAGATCGACGGCAAGGTCGACGCCCGCGTCGACGACTTCGAGAACGAGCAGGACCCCGCCTTCACCGGCTGGCACCGCATCGAGTACATCCTCTTCAGCCAGAACACGACCGAGGGCGCGGCGCCGTTCGCCGACCAGCTCGACGCCGATCTGCAGACCCTGAAGACCGAGCTGGCCGACATCGAGATCCCGCCCGCGGCGCTGGCGGTGGGCTCCTCCGAGCTGATCGAAGAGGTCTCGACCGGCAAGATCACCGGCGAGGAGGACCGCTATTCGGGCACCGACCTGTGGGACTTCGCCGCCAACGTCGAGGGGTCCGAGGAGGCGTTCACGCTGCTGACGCCGGCCCTCGAGGAGGCGGACCCCGAGCTCGTGGCCGAGATCGAGGGGCAGTTCGCGGAGCTCGAGACCCAGCTCGCCGAGTACTCCGACGGCGCCGGCGGCTACCAGCCGTACAGCGCCCTCACCGAGGACGACAAGGCCGCCATGCAGACGACCCTGGCGGGGCTGTCCGAGAACCTCGCCACGATGGCGGGGGCCCTGGGGCTCGAATGACGTCGCCGGTGGTGCGGGAGCGCAGATGACGGGCGTCAGCCGCCGCCGGTTCCTGGCGGGCGGCCTCGCGACCACGGCGGCCGCTGCCGGGGTGGCCGGGGGCGCCGCGGCCTGCGGCGACGACGGCGACGAGGGCGGCGCCTCCACGTCCGGCCGGGCGGTGCCGCAGTACCTCGACTTCGAGGGCCGCCACCAGACCGGGATCACCCACCCCGCCAACGAGCAGGGCCTGCTCGCCGCGTTCGATCTCACGGCCGCCAGCCTCGACGAGGTCCGCGAGACGTTCGTCGCCCTCACCGAGGAGACCCGGCGCCTCATGGCCGGCGATCCGTACGAGGACCGCGACCCCGCCTACCCGCCCCTGTACACCGGCACGGTCGGCAACCCGCCTCCGCCCGCCGACCTGTCGGTCGTGGTGTCGGTGGGGGCGTCGCTGTTCGACGACCGCTACGGCCTGGCCGACCGGCGGCCGGCCGCGCTCGAGAAGATGCCGTTCCTGGCCAACGACCGGCTCGACCCCACCCGGTCGCACGGTGACCTGCTGGTCAGCATCACCAGCGCCCACGAGGACATCAATCTCTTCGCCCTGCGCCAACTGCACCGGGCCACCCGGGAGACGATGGCGCTGCACTGGATGCTCGGCGGCTACAACCGCCGCACCGAGGCCCGGCCGGGCGAGGCCGGCAAGCGCAACCTGATGGGGTTCATCGACGGCACGGCCAACCTCGATCCCGGCGACGACGACGTCATGGACCGCTTCGTGTGGATCCAGGAGGGCGACGACGAGCCCGCCTGGGCCGTCGACGGGTCGTACCACGTGGTGCGGGTGATCCGGATGCTGGTCGAGTTCTGGGACCGCACCCGCCTGTCCGAGCAGGAGGCCCTGATCGGGCGCCGGAAGGACACCGGGGCGCCGCTCGACGGCGAGGTCGAGACCGACGTCCCCGACTTCGAGGCCGACCCCGACGGCGAGATCACGCCGCTCGACGCGCACATCCGCCTGGCCAACCCCCGGACCTCGGGGACCGAGGACGACCTCATCTTCCGCGCCGGGCTCAGCTTCTCGCGCGGCTTCGACGCCGCCGGGCAGCTCGACCAGGGCCTGGCCTTCGTGTCGTTCCAGCGGCGCATGTCGCAGTTCCTCAACACCCAGGAGCGCCTCGCCGGCGAGCCGCTCGAGGAGTACATCCGCCCCGAGGGCGGGGGGTTCTACTTCGCCCTCCCGGGCGTGACCTCGGCCGACGGCTACCTCGGCGAGGGCCTGCTCGGCTGAGTCGGGGCCCGAACCCAAAATGGGGGTGCGATCGCCCCGGTCGTTGCTACATTGCGTCCACCAGAGAAGGGAGGTGGTCCAAACATGAACGACGGTAGACCTGGGACCCTGGAGGTGGCTGGCCGCTAGAGCGGTTGGTCGGACCACTTTGGTGGAAACCATCCAGTCCACCGCCTGATCGATCGCTGGGGACTCGTCCCACCCGGAGCAAGTACACCGGTCGGTCAGGTGCTTCCGACAGATTCGTGCGGAGGGAGGCCCTCGGGCCTCCCTCCGTCACGTCCGCTCGGCTGCTCAGCGGCGGGTGACGGTGGTGGGCAGGCGGGCGAAGCCCCGCACGTTGGCCGAGTGCACCCGCTCGGCGCCGGCCTCGTCCACGTCGTAGTCGGACACCTGCGCCACCACCTCCTCGAGCGTGACGCGGGCCTCGAGGCGGGCGAGCGAGGCGCCCAGGCAGAAGTGGCGCCCGACCCCGAAGCTGGCGAGCTGCGTGTCCTGGGCCCGGTCCAGGTCGTAGCGGTCGGGATCGGGGAAGGCGCGGGGGTCGCGGTTGGCCGAGCCCAGCAGCAGCACGACCTTGCCCCCGGCCGGGACGACGCCACCGTGCAGGGCGATGTCCTCGGTCGCGGTGCGGACGATGAACTGCGAGGACGTGTCGTAGCGCAGCGTCTCCTCCACCCAGTCGGGGATGCGCGCGGGGTCGGCGAACGGCTTCGACCGCTCGTCGGGGTTCTTCCAACCCCAGTACCAGGCGTGACCGAGCAGCTTGGTCGTGGTCTCGTTGCCCGCCACGACCATGAGGAAGAGGAAGGCGATGATGTCGTCGTCGCTCAGCCGCTCGCCGTCGAGCTCGGCGCTCAGGAGCGCAGAGGTGAGGTCGCCGGCCGGGTGGCGGCGCCGGTCGGCCACGAGGTCGGCGTAGTAGGCGACCAGCTCGAGGGTGGCCTCCATCCCGGCGACGGGCACGTCGCGCAGGCCGGGCTCGCGGTGCAGCACCAGGTCGGCCAGGCGGCGCAGCTCGTCACGGTCGGCCGTCGGCACCCCCATCAGCTGGGACACGACGTCCATCGGCAGCTTGCCGGCGAGATCCGCGATCAGGTCGAAGTCGTCGCCGCCGTCGAGCGCCCGGTCGAGGTGGGCGCGGGCGAGCGCCCGGATGTCGGGCTCGAGCTGCTCGACCCGGCGGGGGGTGAACGCCCGGGACACGAGCCCCCGCATCCGGCCGTGGCGGGGCGGGTCCATGGCGATGAACGAGCTGGTGCGGTGGGCGTCGGGTCCGTAGGCGGAGGCGTCGAGGCTGACCCCGTACGAGGAGGAGAGCCGGGCGGCGTCGCGGAAGCCGTCGATCACGTCGGCGTGGCGGGACAGCGCCCAGAAGTCCTCGTCCGCGTTGTGGAAGAGCGGCGCCTCGTCGCGCAGGCGGGCGTAGGTGGGGTACGGGTCCTCGTGGATGGCGTAGTCGTAGGGGCTGAACCGCAGGTCGCCTGCGGCACCGGCGGGGCTGGGCGCCGGGGCGGGGTCGGGCGCGGTCACGGGCGGTCTCCGATCACGAGGCGGGAGAGGGCGGCGAGGCGGTCGCCGAGGGCGTCGTAGGCCATGTGGCCCATGCCGGCCCGGAGGAGGGCGCCGGCCAGCATGAGGTCGACGGCCTCGGCGAGGTCGGCCCGGTCGGCGGCGTCGGTGTCGCCGGGGCGCGCCGGGCGCGTCGGCCACGAGAGCGGCGAGCACCCGGCGGTGGACCTCGGCGCCGATGCGGTCGCGCAGGTGGTGGACGTCGGGATCGGGCCCGAGCAGCGCAGGGGTCGATGCCGCGGCCAGCGCGGGCTCGGTGGCCACGTGGTCGGCCAGGGCGCGCAGCGCGCCCGCCACCCGCTCGTGCGCGGGCGCCGCCGGGTCGACCACGGGGTCGGGAAGGGCGCGCAGGCGACGCCAGAACACTTCGGCCACCAGGTGGGCCTTGGACGTGAAGTACGTGTAGGCGGTGGCCGGCGCCACGCCGGCCCGGCGGGCCACCGAGCGGACGGTCAGGCCGTCGTAACCCACTGCGGCCAGCTCTGCGAGCAGCGCCTCGGTCAAGCGGGCGACGGTGGCGACCTGCCGCGGGGAGAGCCGGCGCCGGGTGGCGTCGCGGCCGGCCGCCGCCTCGTCGATGGACACCAGACCGGACACCGTGCTGGACATGTGTCCAGACATTAGTCGACAGCCGCGGTGCTCGCCCGTCCGAGCGGGCCCGCACCGGGCGGACGCCGATTCGGGGTGAGGCGGGGGTGGTGCAGACGTAGGCTTCCCCGTCGTGACCGACCCCATCCGCTGGGGCATCTCCTCGACGGGACACATCGCCGACACGTTCGCGACCGGGCTGGCCCAGCTCGACGACGCCGAGATCGTCGCCGTCGGCTCGCGGTCGGCCGAGCGGGCTGCCGACTTCGCCGGCAGGCACGACGTCCCGCGCTGGCACCCCACCAGCGAGGACCTCGCCGCCGACCCCGACGTCGACGTCGTCTACGTCGCCTCGCCCCACGCCGCCCACGAGCGGGACACCCGCCTGTTCCTGGCCGCGGGCAAGCCCGTGCTGTGCGAGAAGCCGTTCGCCCTCAATCGACTGCAGGGCGGTGCGATGGTGGCCGACGCCCGCTCGCGGGGGCTGTTCCTGATGGAGGCGATGTGGAGCCGGTTCCTGCCGGCGTACGGCGTGCTGCGGGACCTGCTGGGGGAGCAGCGGGTCGGTGACCCGCGCCTCGTCGAGGCCGACTTCGGGTTCCGCCGGGACCTCGACTCCCGACACCGCCTGTTCGACCTCGCTCTCGGCGGCGGCGCGCTGCTCGATCTCGGGATCTACGCCGCGCAGCTCGTGGCGATGGTGGTCGGCCACCCCGACCGCGTCGTGGCCGACGGCCACATCGGGGAGACCGGGGTCGACGAGCAGGTCGCCGCCGTGCTGCACCACCCGGGCGGTCGCCTCGGCGTGATCAAGGCGGCCATCCGCACCGGTCTGTCCTGCTCGGCGCGCATCTCGGGCACCGACGGATGGATCGAGGTGCCCCCGTTCATGCACGCCCCCGACCACCTGGTGGTCGGCGCGGCGGGCGCCGCCGAGCGCATCGACGCGCCGTGGGAGGGCGAGGGGCTGCGGTTCCAGGCGGTGGAGGTGCACCGCTGCCTGCGGGAGGGGCTGACCGAGAGCCCGATCATGCCGCTCGACGAGACGCTGGCGCTGGCCGGGACGCTCGACGAGATCCGCGCCCAGATCGGGCTCACGTACCCCGTCACCTGACCGGCCGGGTCGGTGACCGCGTCGGTGGTCGGGCGGCTCAGGCCGGCTCGAAGTCGAACTCGACCTGCGCCGACCGCAGCCCGTAGACGAAGGCGTTGGGCATCTCGACCGGCTCGGTGCCGGGGACCAGGCGCATCGACCGCACGCGGCGCACCAGCTCCTCGAAGAACAGGCGGATCTCCATGCGGGCCAGCGCCGCCCCCAGGCAGAAGTGGGTGCCGAAGCCGAAGGCGATGTGGTTGTTGGGCGAGCGGGACACGTCGTAGCGCTCGGGATCGGCGAAGTGGCGCGGGTCGCGGTTGGCCGAGCTGTACATGAGAACGAGCTGCTGCCCCGCCTCGATCCGCTGGCCGCCGACCTCGGCGTCGACTTTCGCCACCCGGCACATGTTGTGGATCGGCGTGACCCAGCGGATGAACTCCTCGGTGGCCACCGTCAGGTCGGCGCCGCCCTTGAGCGCGGCCCACTGGTCGGGATGGGCGATGAGGTCGAGGATGGTGCGGGCGATGACCGTACGCGTCGTCTCCGCGCCGCCGTCCAGCAGCAGCAGGCAGTCGGAGATGACCATGTCGACGCTCAGGGGCTCGCCGCCGACCTCGGCCGCGGTCCAGATCGACATGATGTCGTCGGCCGGGCACCGCGACTTCTCGGCGTGGAGGTCGCTCGCCGCCTGGGCGAACTCCATGGCCGCCAGCATCCCGTCCTCGTTGAAGTAGCGCGGGCCGCCGCCCATCTCGATCGTGCGCTCGGACCACACCTTGAGCTCGGGCCAGCGCTCCTCGGGGAAGCCGAGGAGCCAGGCGATGGTCATGGCCGGGAGGGGTGCGGCGAGCTGGTCGATGATCTCGGCGGTGCCCCCACCCGCCTCGACCGCGTCGACGAGGCCGCGCACGGTGTCGCGCACGTGCGCCTCGCGGGCGCCGACCGCCCGGGGGGTGAAGCGGCGGGACACGAGGTTGCGGCGCTGGTGGTGCAGCGGGTCGTCCAGGCCGATGATGGCGGGATCGGCGGGGATGTTGGGCCGGTAGCCACCCTTGGCCTGGTCGGAGTTGACGAACACGTCCTTGCGCCGCTCGACGTCGACGATGTCGTCGTAGCGGGAGACCCCCCACAGCTCGTTCGTGGCGTCCCAGTAGACGGGGGCGCTCTCGCGCATCCACCGATAGGCGGCGTAGGGGTCGTCGACGTAGAAGTCCCCGTCGAGCAGGTCGATCACCCGGACGTCCATCGCTGTGACCCCTTCTCCAGCGCCGCCGGCCATGACGGTCGTGTCAGTCGTCGTCCAGCAGACTAGAACGCGTTTCGGCGATGGGACGCACCGACGGCCTACCGTGCAGGCCACGCAGCCGCGCTCACCGCGATCGCACACCGAGGGGAACCGATGACCGACGCCGGCACGTCGACGACCGCACCGGGCACCCGACCCGATCCCGCCGTCGTGGACGACACGGAGCAGCTCACACCGCAGTGGTTCGACGCCGTGCTCGGCACCGCGGGCACGGCGTCCAGCGTGCGCTCGGTCACGACCGAGCCCGTGGGCACCGGCCAGATGGCGGCGACCGTGCGGGCCCACCTCGACCTCGGGGGCGGCACCGAGCGCACGGTCGTGGTCAAGTACGCCCGGGCCGACGTCGAGTCGGCGATGGCGGCCATGGCGTACGCCAAGGAGGTCGCGTTCTACGCCGAGCTGTCCGAGCACGTGTCGGCCCGCACGCCGAGCTGCCTCTACGCCGCCATCAGCGAGGGCGCCCCTCGTTTCGTCCTCGTGCTCGAGGACCTGTCCGACTCCCGCCAGGGCGACCAGATCGCCGGGTGCTCGGTGGCTCACGCCGAGGCCGCGGTCGTCAACCTCGCGGGCCTGCACGGGCCCACGTGGTGCGATACGACGCTGCGCGAGCGGCCATGGCTGGGCGGGGACACCACCGACGTCATCACCGCCGAGTTCATGGCGCCCGTGATCGCGCTGGCCGCCGACGGCTTCGCCGAACGGTTCGCCGCCGAGCTCGATCCCGCCGAGGCGGCGGTGCTCGAGGCCTCCCGGTCGCTCCTGCCGGCGTGGATGTTCGAGCACGCCGAGCGGTTCGCCGTCCTGCACGGCGACTACCGCCTGGACAACCTGCTCTTCCCCGAGGGCGACCCCGGACGCGTGGCGGCGGTCGACTGGCAGACGGCCTCCCTGGGGCCGCCGGGCCGCGACCTGGCCTACTTCCTCGAGACCTCCCTGTCGGTCGAGGACCGCCGTCGCCACGAGCGCGCCCTGGTGGGGGCCTACCACGCCGCCCTGGTCGACCACGCCGCCGTCGCCGGCTTCGACCTCGACGCCTGCTGGGACGACTACGTGGACGGGCTGCTGCACGGCCCGCTCATCATCCTGCTCGGCCGCCTGACCGCCGGTGTGACCGAGCGGGGCGACGAGATGTTCCGTGCCATGTGGCAGCGGTCGACCGCGGCCATCGACGACCACGGCACGCTCGAGCGGGTGCGGGCGCGCGTCGAGGGCGGCTCCCCGACGCCCGGTTGACGCCGCGGGGCGCGGCCTGGTGGCGGCGGCCGGGATCGCGAGGAGCCCGTTCCCGCCGCCGCGGTGTGCCCGACCGACCCAGCGGGTACACCTGACGGCGACTGCACCCCTGACCAAGGACCCCACGATGGCCCCGCAGAACCGTGACACCGGAAGACCCGACGACCCGCCGTCCGACCGTGCCGTCATCGACGCCGCCATCGACGCCGCGGGCGCCGACCCCGCCATCCGGTCCGACCCCGGTGTCGCCGACGACGTGGGCGGCGTGGTGCGTGCCACCGTCGACGCCATCGGGCGCGCCGGCACCATCTCGGCCTCGGCGCTCACGGACGCCCTCGAGACCGCGGGGCGCTCGTTGACCCGGCGCGTGGTCACGGGGGCCGCCACCGAGGACAAGGACATGGCCGACCCGGCCGCCCTGCAGGAGGCCCTGGCCGACAAGCCCCGCCTCCCGGCGCTGGGCAGCGCCACCACGGCCGCGGTCGCCCTCCGGTTCGCCTCCCGGTTCCGCCGGTTGGGCTTCCTCGCCAAGCGCACCCCGGCGTTCCTGGTGGCGGCAGCAGTCCCCGCCCTCGTCGCCTCGGTCACCGCGGGGCCGACGAGCTGGGGATGGTGGCGTCGCACCTCGTGCACCGTGCGCGCGCCGAAGGCGTCGAGCCCGACATCGAGCGCGTGCGGCGGGCCGCCGTGCAGATCGTGTCGCGTCGCCCCATCGACCCCGAGACCGAGCCCAGCCACGGCGCCCTCGTCGTCCAGTGGCTTCGGCGGGCCTTCCGCGCCGCGCTGCCGTTCACGGCCGGGGTGGCCACGGCCGACCCCGAGGGCCTCGCCCGGGCGGCGGCCGACGTCGACACCGCGCGCCTCGGCGCCGCCTGATCGGCGGCGCTGCGGCCCGGCCGCGGTCCGCAAGGGCCGCGGTCAGGTCTCGCGCCGGGCCACGACCACGGCGACGTCGTCCTGGTCGGACCCTGCCGACGGCCGGGCAGCCAGCAGCCGATCGGCCAGGTGATCGGGGCCGAGGGACCCGGCGTCGCGCACGCGCACGACGAGCTCGTCGACCGAGGTGGCGATCTCGGTGTCGCGCCGCTCGATGAGCCCGTCGGTGTAGACGACCAGGGTTGCATCCACCGGGAACGGCACGTACCCCACCGGCTTGGCGGCCAGGTCGATGCCGAGCACCGAGTGGCGGCCCCCCGTCAGCGCGTGGACCGCCCCGCCCGGCTGGCGCACGAGAGCGGGTGGGTGCCCGGCCGTCACGTAGTCGATCGCCCCGGCGGCCAGGTCGACGATCGCCAGGAGCACGGTGGCGTACCCGAGCCCGTCCCGCTGCATCAGCGCAGACGTGCGCACCAGCACGTCGGGCAGCGTCATCCCGCCGACGAGGAGGGTGTGGACGACCGTGCGGATCTGGGTCATGGTCGCCACCGCGCCGGCACCGTGCCCGCTGACGTCACCGACCACCAGGCACATCCGCCGGTCGTCGAGGGCGATGGTGTCGTACCAGTCGCCGCCCATGCCGACCTCGGCGGCGGCCGGCTGGTAGCGCGTGGCGACCGCGAGGCCGTCGACGTGCGTGGACGGCGGGAGGACCGATCGCTGGAGGTCCTGGCGCACCCGGTGCTCCGCGTCGAACAGGCGCGAGCGCTCGGTGGACTGGGCGCAGAGGTCGGCGACGGCGAGCAGCCGGGCGGTGAGCACGTCGTCGAATCGAGGCGGGACGATCCACAGCACGACGAGGACCCCGGAGGCGTCGCCGTCGGCCCCGATCAGCGGGCGCAGGCCGCGGCCCGCAGGCCGAGCGCCTCGAGGTCGCGGGCGACCCGGGGGTCGGCCGCCACGATGTCGTCGAGGCTCACGAACGTGACCAGCCGCCGCTCACGGATGGCCAGGGCGGGGAAGTCGCCCGAGAGCTCGGTCTCGAGGTAGGGGCCGGGGTCCGAGCGTCGGCCCCTCGGGCGCCAGCAGGCGCAGGTGGTCGCCCTCGACCGCCCCCACGAGGGCGAAGTCGGCCGACAGAGCCCGGGTGGCATGGGCGACGATGACCGAGCCCACCTCGTCGAAGCTGCGAGCGGCCGACAGGTGGGCGGCGAGCGTGGCGAGCGCCGTCGTCCCGGCCTGTGCCCGGTCGGTGGCCCGGGCCCGCTCCAGGCTCGAGGCACACAGGTCCGCCGTGGCCTGCAGCGTGGTGGCCAGGCCGCTGTCGAAGCGCTGCGGAGTCGACCATCCGAGTGTCACCGCCCCGAAGGGCAGGCCGTCCTCGCCGACGAGGGGCAGGCTGGCGACCGCCTCGAGGCCCGCGGCCTCGATCGCATCGGCGACGGCGGGGAAGCGGGCCCGGACGTCGTCGAGGTCACCGAGCAGGACGGCGCCGTTACGCGGAACGCCTCGATCATCGGCCAGGGGTGATCGAGCCCGCGCACCTCGACCTGGGCACCCTCGGTGCCGAGCCCCTGGTGGGTCACGCGCAGGGCGTGCCCGTCGTCCGTCAGCAGCCCGATGTGGGTCGAGGTCGCCCCGGGCACGTCGCCGGCTCGGGCCACGAGCCGCCGGGCGACGTCGTCGGCCGTGGCCGCGGTGGCGGCCGACTCGGCGAGGCCGGCCAGGAGCCGGCTCGTCGCCGCGCCGCGCCGCGCCCGGTCGATCACCAGGGCGCGGTCGAGGGCCTGCCCGCACATCTCGCCGACGGCCGCCAACCCGGCCAGGGTGACCTCGTCGACGTCGCCGGCGTCGGCCCACACGACGTCGAGGGAGCCGACGGTGGAGCCGACCGCATCGTGGATGCGTCGGCGGACGGTGGCCTGACTCAGGTGGTCACGGTCGTCCTGGCCGCCGTGGTCTGCCCG
>CAWJFG010000036.1:0-35276 GCA_963842015.1 uncultured Acidimicrobiales bacterium
CGGTGAGGACCGCCGCCTTCAGCTTCCCGAACCCGGTCAACGAGAAGGCCGCCCGCGTCGTGGCGGCCGGGGTGGCCGCCGCGGCGGCCGTGACCCTGGCGACCGGGTGGCTGTGGCTCGTCCCTGTGATCGCCCTCGGCTTCCTCGCCCGGGTGCTGGCCGGCCCGCGGTTCAGCCTGCTCGGCCGCCTCGCCACCCAGGTCGTCGCCCCCCGGCTCGGGCCGGCCAAGCTCGTCCCGGGGCCGCCCAAGCGGTTCGCCCAGGCCGTCGGGCTCACGCTGACGACCGTCGCCTCGCTCCTCGGCCTGGCGCTGGGCTGGACGGGGGCGGCCGCGGTCCTCGTGGCCGTGCTGCTGGTGTTCGCCCTGCTCGAGTCGGTCGTGGGCTTCTGCGCCGGCTGCTGGGTGTTCGGCCACCTCATGCGGTTGGGCGTCATCCCCCAGACGTGTGCGCCGCCTGCAACGACATCTCGCTGCGGACCCGCCCGCCCACCGCCCTCGTGGACTGAGCCCGCGCACCGGCAGCCCGCCTGACCGCTGGTCAATTCGTTGACCGGCGACCTATGTTTCGGGCATGAGTGATGCCACCGCCCTCGTCTCCGAGCGCGTCGACAAGCTGCTGGCCGACGTCGATCCGACCGCCGTCGACCAGACCGAGTTCCGCGGGCGCCAGTACGACCTGGGGCTCGCCTGGGTGCACTTCCCCGAGGGCTACGGCGGCCTCGGCCTGCCCCCGGTGGCCCAGAAGGACGATCGACCAGCGCATCTACGTCGGCGGGCGCCGCCTACCCGGGCGCCCGCCACTTCTTCGGCCTCGCCATGGCCGGGCCGACGATCGTCACCAACGGCGACGAGGCCATCAAGCAGCGCCTGCTGCGCCGCACCTTCACGGGCGAGGACGCCTGGTGCCAGCTCTTCAGCGAGCCCGGCGCCGGCTCCGACCTCGCCGGCCTGGCCACCAGGGCCGTGCGGGACGGCGACGAGTGGGTCATCTCCGGGCAGAAGGTGTGGAACACGCTCGCCCACATCGCGGATCGCGGCATGCTCGTGGCCCGCACCGACCCCGAGGCGCCCAAGCACAAGGGCCTCACCTACTTCGCCCTCGACATGCACGCCCCGGGCGTCGAGGTCCGGCCGCTGCGCCAGATCACCGGCGAGGCCGAGTTCAACGAGGTCTACATGACCGAGGTCCGCGTGCCCGACGCCGACCGGATCGGCGACGTCGGCGAGGGCTGGCGGGTGTCGATGACCACGCTCATGAACGAGCGCACCAGCATCGGCGGGGGCGGGGGCGGCGTCCCGCCGCGGGGCTCGGGCGCCATCGCCGAGGCCGTCCGCATCTGGAACGAGGAGGCCGGCGACAAGTCCGCCGCCGCCCGCGACCGCCTCGTGCGGCTGTGGATCGAGGCCGAGGCGCTGCGCCTCACCAACATCCGGGCCGGGCAGAACCGCCACGCCGGCAACCCCGGGCCCGAGGGGTCGATCGCCAAGCTGCGCTTCGCCGAGGTCAACATGGCCATCTACGAGCTGTGCGTCGACCTGCTGGGGGCCGACGCGCTCGCCGGGTACGACTACGAGATGCGCCGGGCCGAGAGCCTGGGCCTGATCGGCCCGCCGGGGAGCGCCCGCAAGATGTTCCTGCGGTCGCGGGCGAACTCGATCGAGGGCGGCACCTCCGAGATCCAGCGGAACATCCTCGGCGAGCGGGTCCTCGGGCTGCCGGGCGAGCCCCGGGTCGACAAGGACGTGCCGTGGTCGAAGGTCCCCCGGTAGCGCGCGCCGGACCGCGGGGCCGGGGGGCGGCCCGGGCACACTTGACCGGGTGACCCGGCCGTCCCCGACCGCCCGTGAGCGCGCGCCCGTGGGCCATCGCGGCCGTCTTCGTCGCCAACGGGCTCGGCGGGCCGAGCTTCCTGCCCCGCCTGCCCGAACGGCAGGCCGCCCTGGGGTTGTCCGACGCCGGCCTCGGCCTCGTGCTCACGGGCATGGCCTTCGGGGCCCTGGCCGCCAGCCCCGTCGCGGGGCGGGCCGTCGGGCGGGTGGGCAGCCGGCCCGTGGCCATCGGCGCCGCGGTCGCGGTGGCGGCCTCGCTGTGGACGGTCGGGGCCGCACCCCACCCCGTCGCGCTGTTCCTGGCGCTCGCCGCCATCGGCGCCGCCGACGCGGCGATGGACATCGCCATGAACGCCAACGGCGCGGCGTACGAGCGACTGGCGGGACGGTCGCTGATGCACCGCCTGCACGGGGCGTGGAGCCTGGGCGCGCTGGCCGCGGCCGGCGTGGCCGCGCTGCTCGCGGCCCACCACGTGTCGTTGACCTGGCACCTGCTGGGGGTGGGGCTCGTGGTCATCGTGGCGGCGCTGACGTCCCGGTCCCGGATGGTCGCCGACGACCACATCCCCCGCCACGAGGTGCTCGCGGCCCGCGCCGCGCCGCGCCGGGCCCGGCTGGTCGCAGGCCCGCTCGCCGCCCTGGCCGCCGTGACCGTCGCCGGCGCCGTCATCGAGGGTGGGCCGTCCGACTGGTCGGCGCTGCGGCTCGAGCGCCTCGGCGCCGGCCCGGGGGCCGCGGCCCTCGGGTTCGCCGCCTTCGCCGCCGGCATGCTGGCCGGGCGGCTCATCGGCGACCGCCTCACCGACCGGCACGGCGGGGCCGCGGTCCTGCGGGGGGGCATGGTCCTCGTCGCCGTCGGGCTGCTCGCCGGCGCGCTCCTCGACCACCCGCTCGTGTTCGGCGCGGGCCTGGTGGTGGCGGGCGTCGGCGCAGCCGGGCTGTTCCCGCTGGCGTTCTCGGCCGCCGCCACCACGCCGGGCGTGGCCGCGGGCGCGGCCGCGGCGACCGTGTCGCTCGCCGCCCGGCTCGGCTTCATGGTCGAGCCGGTCATCATGGGGACGCTCGCCCAGCTGGTCGGGCTGCGGTGGGCCTTCGTCGCGGTCGCCGCCCTCGCCGTGGCCGTGGCCCTGGCGGCCCCGCGCGTCCTGGATCGGCCGGTGCGCGTCGTCGCGGGCGAGGAGGGCACGGTCGCCGACCTCCGCACGGGCTGACGCCCCGGCGCCCGGCAGGCGGGACATGCGCCGGTGACCAGGGCCCCGGGCGCCCGGGTGACGTACGATCGCCCGCTCGTGGGGGCCGTCACTGCCACACTCGACCGAAGCGACGTCACCCGCACGGGCACCGTGCCGGCCTCCCGCCGCGACGTCCTGGCCCCGGTCGCCATCGCCCTCACGCTGGTGCCGCTCGTGGTCCTCGCCGTCCACATGCTGCGCACCGACGTCGTCCTGACCGCCGACCTGGCGACGACCGAGATGCTGACGCGGGACCTGGGCCACCGGTCGCCCTCCCTCGGGCCGTTCTCCCGTGACGGCTGGTTCCATCCCGGGCCGGCGCTGTTCTACGTCCTCGCCCCGTCGTACCGGCTGTTCGGGAGCGACGGGTCCGCGCTGGCGGTCGGTGCGGTGGTCGTCAACGCGGTGTCGGTGGCGACCATGGGGGTCGTGGCCCGCCGCCGCGGCGGAACCGGGCTGATGCTGGCGACCCTGCTCGGCTGCGCCGTGCTCATGCACGCCGTCGGGCCGACGTTCCTCGCCACGCCGTGGAACGTCTACGTCACCGTCCTCCCCTACGGCGCTCTCGTCTTCCTCACCTGGGCGGTGGTCGCCGGCGAGCGCTGGGCCCTGCCCGCCGCCACGTTCGCGACGTCGTTCCTGATGCAGACCCACGTCGGGTACGTGGCGCTGGCGCTCCCCCTGCTCGTCGGCGCCGGCGCGTGGACGCTGGGCGCGGCGATCGCCGACCGTCGCCGGCGGCGCGGCGAGCGGGGTGCCGAGGAGCCCGCCGACGCGGTCGCCGCCGGACCCGACGAGGACGGGGCGGCGCCCGCCGACGACGGTCCGGACGACCACCCGGGCCGGACGACCCCCTGGTCCCGACACCGCCGGGCGGGCGACCACCGGCGGGCTGGTGGGGCCGGTCGTGGTGTCGGTGGCCATCGCCGTGGTCATGTGGCTCCCTCCCGTCGTCCAGCAGGTGACCCACGAGAAGGGAAACGTCGACCGCATCGTCGAGTGGTTCCGCGAGGGCGACGAGGAGGCCCGGACCCTCCTCGAGGGCTGGCGGGTGGTGGCCGACCAGTACACCTGGCCGCCGGAGTGGGTCGCGGGCCAGGCCCCGCTCGTGCTCGCCAACGAGCCGGCCGCCGTCTACCTGGGGGTCGTCCCGATCCTGCTCGTGCCAGTGCTGGCGGCTGCGGGCTACCTGTGGTGGCGCCGGGGGCGTCCGGCCCGGGCCCTGGCCGCGACGTGGTTCGCGGCGTCCGCGGTGGCGGTGGTCGCCACGTCGCGCACGGTCGGGCCGCTCTACGCCTACCGGCTGCACTGGGCGTGGGCCCTCGGGATGGTCGGGGGCGTCTTCGTCGGCTGGGCGGCCTGGACGCTGGCGACGGGGCGCACGGGCGCCCGCGCCCGTCAGGTGTCGATCGCGGTGGCGCTGGCCGGGCTCGTCGCGCTGACGGTGGCGACGACCACCGAGGCGACGGACGCTGAGCCGCCCGAGGCGGCGGCCGGCCGGCTGGTGGCCGGGCTGGTGCCCGAGACGGAGGCGGCCCTCGCCGAGGTGCCCGGCGACGGTCCGGTGCTCGTGCGGATGGCCTCGTTCGGGGCGATCGGGACGGGGCTCGGGCTGGTGGACGAGCTCGAGCGCGCCGGCGTCGACCTGGTCATCGACGACGTGGGCGCCGGCGAGCACCGCACCCACCGGGAGGGCGAGCCGCTGCGGGCCACGTTGTACGTGGGCGTCGACTCCGACGTCGTCCGGGCGACCCGCGTGCCCGAGCACGAGATGATCGCCTTCGCGGGCGTCGACATGGACCGCCTCGAGGCCCGCGCCGCCGTCGAGGAGCGCATCCTCCGCGCCACGGACGAGGGCACCCTCACCGACGACGACCTGCGCCGCGCCGCCGAGGACCAGCTCCCGGCCTACTCGGCCGCGGCGGTCTTCCTGGTCACGCCGCCCCCCGGCTCCTGATCAGGCGAGGGTGGCGATGCCGCCGTCGACCGGGATGATCGCCCCGGTCAGGTAGGCGCCGGCCCGTGACGCCAGGAACTGGGCGACGCCCGCCATGTCGTCGGGCCGGCCGATGCGCTTGAGCGGCGCCTGCGCCGCGATCTGGTCGCCGAAGGCGTCGAGCGTGGCCGCCATCATCTTCGACTCGAACGGGCCGGGGGCGATGGCGTTGACCGTGACCGCAGGAGCGAGGCGCCGGGCGAGGTGGCGCGTGAGCTGGTGCACCGCCGCCTTCGAGGACGAGTAGGCCCACGTGTCGAGGATCGGCACATGGATGCCGTCGATCGAGCCGATGTTGATCACCCGCGCCGGTTCGTCGGCCGTCCCGGCCTTCTCCAGCAGCGGTACGAGGAACTTGGTCAGGTGGAACACCCCCTTGACGTTGAGGGCGAGCACCCGCTCCCACGCGGCCTCGTCGTAGTCCTCGAGCGGCGCACCCCAGGTGGCGCCGGCGTTGTTCACGAGGATGTCGATCTGGGGCTCACGGGCCGCCACCTCGTCCGCCAGGCGGCGGCACTCCGCCTCGGTCGACAGGTCGGCCGGCAGCGGGACGCACTCGCCGTACTCGCTGAGCTCGCCCGCCACCCGCTCGCACACGTCGGCCTTGCGCGACGAGATGTAGACCTTGGCGCCGGCCTCGACGTAGCCCCGGGCGATCATCAGCCCGATGCCCCGCGAGCCCCCCGTGACGACCGCGGTCTTGCCGGCGATGGAGAAGAGATCCGTCATCCCCGCAGCATGCCGCGGCCTTGACCCTGGGTCGAGTCAGCAGCCGGGCGGGGGTGTCACCACGTGTCGACCACCGGCCGCTTCTTCCCCGCGCCGCGGGGCGGGCGAGGCGCCGACGTGAGCATCGACGTGATCCAGCGGCGGCTGGCGGCCGGGTCGATCACGTCGTCGATCTCGAAGTGGCTGGCCGAGTTCAGCGCCTTGCCGTGCTCGTAGGCGGCGTCGACCATGCGCTGGAAGGCGGCCTCGCGCTCGGTCGGATCGTCGATGGCCGCCAGCTCCTTGCGGTAGCCGAGGCGCACCGCGCCCTCGAGGCCCATGCCACCGACCTCGCCGGTGGGCCACGCCACGCAGAACAGCGGCGCCCTGAAGCTGCCGCCCGCCATGGCCTGGGCGCCGAGGCCGTACCCCTTGCGCAGGATGATCGTGCCGAACGGCACAGTGAGGCTGGCGCCGACCACGAACAACCGGCTGGCGTGGCGCACCAGCCCGGTCTCCTCGGCCTCGGGGCCGACCATGATCCCCGGCGTGTCGCACAGGAACAGCAGCGGCACGTCGAACGCGTCGCACAGCTGCAGGAAGCGGGCGGCCTTGTCGGCGCCGTCGGCGTCGATGGCGCCGGCCAGGTGGGCCGGGTTGTTGGCGACGACGCCGAGGGGGCGGCCCTCGACCTCGGCCAGCGCCGTGATCATCCCGGGGGCGAACCCGGCCCGCAGCTCGAGCACCGAGCCCGCGTCGGCGAGCCCGGTGATGACGGCACGCACGTCGTAGACGCGGCGGCGGTTCTCGGGCACGAGGTCCCGCAGCGCCGCCTGGTCGGCGACCGCCCAGGGTGTGCGGGGTCGACGTGGGAGGAGGACCGGGGTCGGGCCGGGATCGGCGAAGTACGCCAGGTAGCGACGGGCCACCGCGACCGCCTCGGCCTCGTCGTCGACCAGGACGTCGACCACGCCGTTCGCCACCTGCACCTCGACCGGGCCCACGTCCTCGGGGGCGTACACGCCGAGCCCACCGCCCTCGATCATCGCCGGGCCGCCCATGCCGATGTTCGCCCCGCGGGTGGCGATGACGACGTCGCTGCTGCCGAGGATGGCGGCGTTGCCCGCGAAGCAGCGCCCGTTGGCGATCCCGACCCGGGGCACGAGGCCGCTCAGCCCGCCCCAGAGGTGGAAGGCCAGCGTGTCGAGGCCGGACACGCCCGGCGCGTCGGTGTCCCCCGGCCGCCCGCCGCCGCCCTCGGCGAAGAACACCACCGGGAGGCGCAGCCGCTCGATGACGTCGAACAGGCGGTCCTTCTTGTGGTGGTTGCGGTAGCCCTGCGTGCCGGCCAGCACCGTGTAGTCGTACGACAGGACGGCCGTCGGCCGGCCGTCGACGGTGCCGACGCCGGCCACCAGGCCGTCGGCCGGGGTGCGGGCGATGAGGTCCTCGAGCGGGCGCCGGCGGCGCTGCGCGGCGACCACGAGGGGCCCGTACTCGACGAACGAGCCCTCGTCGAGGAGGTCGGCGACGTTCTCGCGGGCGGTGCGGTGCCCGCGGGCGTGGCGGCGGGCCACGGCCTCGTCACGAGCGGCGTCGAGGCCGCGGGCGTGGCGGTCCGCGACCTCGGCGAGATCGGCGCGGGTGCCGGCGGTGGGCCCGTCCGGAACCGCCGGCCCCGGCCCGTCCGCGGACGCGGCGACGGGGGCGCGCCCGTCCGCCCGAGCGGCCGGAGCCTCTGCGGGCGCCTCCGCCACGACCGCCAGGACGTCCCCGGCCTGGACGGCGTCGCCCGCGGCCACCCGCACCTCGGACAGCGTGCCGTCGGCGCCGGCGTCGATGGCGTACTCCATCTTCATCGACTCGACGATCACCACGGGGGTGCCGGGGTCGACGGTCGCGCCGACCGCGACCTCGACGCGGGCCACGGTCCCGGTCAGCGGGGACAAGACGTCAGCCATGCGGTGTCGTTGTAGCCGCGCCGGCGACCACCACGACCATCCGGCGCCGCGGGCGCCTCCCCGCGGCGTCGGCGGCCACGGCCGCCGTGGGTGTCGGCGGGCCGCGGTCCGGGTAGCAGTCCCACGACGCCGAGCCAGGAGGGAACGGCCATGGCCCGTTGCGAGGTCTGCGGCAACGACTACGACAAGTCGTTCGAGGTGGTGGCCGCCGGTGTGCACCACACGTTCGACAGCTTCGAGTGCGCCATCCACCTGATGGCGCCCATCTGCGAGCACTGCGGCTGCAAGGTCGTGGGCCACGGCACCGAGGTCGCGGGCCGGTTCTACTGCTGTGCCCACTGCGCCAAGGAGGCCGAGCACACCGACGCCGTGGTCGACCGCCTCGACACCCTGGTGTGAGCGGGCGGCCCGCACGGGGCCGGCGCCAGCAACCGTGTTGCGAGGCAATGGGTTCCGCCGCCCCGAGGTCGAGGCCATGGGTTCCGGATCCGGAACCGTGGCCTCATCCTCGACCGAACGGAACCTCCGACCTCGGGCTCGTGGCGGACCGTCGGACCGCCGGACCGCCGCACCCGGACGACCGGCCGGCGGCGACGTCAGCCGGTGACGGTGCCGGCCTCCCGCAGCGCGGCGACGGCATGCGGCGAGTAGCCCAGGCCCGCCAGGATCTCGTCGGTGTGCGCGCCGGCTTCGGGAGCCGGCCGGTCGACCGCAGCCGGCGTCCGGCTGAAGCGCGGCGCCGGCGCCGGCTGGGGCACCCCGTCGACCTCGACCACGGTCCCCCGCGCGACGAGGTGCGGGTCGGCCAGCGTCTCCTCGGTGGTGTTGACCGGTGCGACGCAGGCGTCGCGCCCGGCGAAGTGCGCCACCCACTCGTCGCGGGTGCGGGTCAGGAACGTCGCCGCGAACCGCTCGCGCGTGGCGGGCCAGCCCGCCTTGTCGTTCTGCGCGCCCAGTGCGTCGGCGTCGAGGCCGAGCCCCGCCACCAGGGCGGCGTAGAACTGCGGCTCGATCGCCCCCACCGCCACGTAGCGCCCGTCGGCGCACAGGTAGCTGTCGTAGAACGGCGCCCCCGAGTCGAGCAGGTTGGTGCCCCGCTCGTTCGTGAAGTACCCCGAGCGCAGCGCCATGAAGAACGGGGCCATGAGCAGCGCCACGCCGTCGACCATGGCGGCGTCGACGATCTGCCCCTCCCCCGTCTGCCGGGCGGACAGCACGGCCGACACGACGCCGAGGGCCAGAACCATGCCGCCGCCACCGAAGTCGGCCACGAGGTTGAGCGGCGGGGTCGGCGGCTGGCCGGCCCGGCCGATGTGGGCCAGCGCGCCCGCCACCGCGGCATAGGTGATGTCGTGTCCGGCCTCGGCCGCATACGGCCCGTCCTGCCCCCACCCCGTCATGCGGCCGTAGACGAGGCGCGGGTTGCGGTCGAGGCACGGCTCGGGCCCGACGCCCAGCCGCTCGGCCACGCCGGGCCGGAACCCCTCGACGAGCACGTCGGACTCCGCGGCGAGGCGCAGCACGACCTCGACGCCGTCGGGGTGCTTGAGGTCGACCGCGATCGAGCGGCGACCCCGGTTCAACACGTCGAACTGGGCGAAGCCCGACCCGCCCGCGGCGCGGTCGACCCGCACGATGTCGGCGCCGAGGTCGGCCAGCACCATCGCCGCGAACGGCGCAGGCCCGATGCCGGCCAGCTCGACGATGCGGACGCCGTCGAGCGGCCCCGTCACCGTGCACCCCGCCGTCCCGCGGCCGGTGGTCCGGGCGGAGCGAGGATCACCGCCGAGGGCCCTCGGCGGCCAGGATGCCGCCGAGCGCCACCAGCTGCCGGCTCTCCCCGCCGAGCGCCAGCTCCAGCTGCTTGGCCAGCAGGAAGTAGCGGTGCAGCGGGTAGTCGCGGTCGACGCCCATGCCGCCGTGCAGGTGGGCGGCGGCGTGGACGACCCGGTGCCCGCCGAGCGAGGCGAAGTACTTGGCCACCGCCACCTCGCGATCGGCCGGCGCGTCGTTGGCGAGACGCCAGGCGGCCTGCAGCATCGTGAGCCGGATGGTCTGGGCGTCGACGTAGGCGTCGGCGGCCCGCTGGCCGACGGCCTGGAACGTGGCGATCGGCCGGCCGAACTGCTCACGGCTGGTCGTGTACTCGCCGGTGATCCGCACCGCCTCGGCCGTGAGGCCGGACATCACCGCGCAGGCGGCCACGGTGGCGTGTTCGAGGAGCCAGCGCAACGCCGAGCCGTCGTCGACGGGACCGAGGACGGCGCCGTCGCCGAGACGGACACCCGCCAGCGTGACCAGGGCGTCGGGCGTGCCCGACGTCGTGTCCTGCCGGTCGCGGGTCACCCCGTCGGCCGTCGCCGGCACCAGGAACAGGGCGACATCGCCGCCGTCGGTCGTGGCCGGGACGACGATCGTGTCGGCGACCAACCCGGCGGGGACGTTGCTGCGGGTGCCGTCGAGCACCCAGGCGTCGCCGTCCCGGCTCGCGGTCACCGTCGACGGCCGGGCGGGATCGCCGAGCGGCTCGGCGAGCGCCGCGGTCAGGACCGTGGTCCCCGCGACGACGCCGGGCAGCAGCGCCGCCTGCTGCTCGGCCGTGCCGTACCGGGCCACCGGCAGGGCGCCGAGCGCGAGCGTGGCGAGCGCGGGGACCGGGGCGGTGCGCCGGCCCACCTCCTCGAGCACCATCGCCACCTCGAGCACGCCGAGGCCGGCGCCCCCGTGCTCGGGCGGGACGGCGAGGCCGAGCAGACCGGCGTCGGCCATGGCGGCCCACAGGTCGCGGTCGAAGCGCAGGTCGTCGGCCTGCTCGACGGCCCGGATGGCGTCGGGTGTGCTCTTGTCGCCCAGCAGCTTGGCCGCCACGTCGATCGTGGCCTGCTGCTCGTCGCTCAGGTCGAAGTCCATCTGGTCCTCCTCAGCGCTTGGCCATCGGCATGCCCATGCCGAACGCGGCGATCAGGTCACGCTGCAACTCGTTGGTGCCGCCCCCGAAGGTGAGGATCAGCAGGCTGCGGTACATCTGCTCGAGGCGCGAGCCGAGCAGCGAGCCGGGGGCGTCTTCGGTCAGGTAGGACCGCTCGCCCAGCACGTCCATGAGGAGGCGGAACGACTCGAGGTAGTGCTCGGTGCCGAACACCTTGATCGTGCTGGCGTCGGCCACGTCGAGCTGGCCCCGGGTGGCGTCCCACGCCACCTTCCAGTTGGCCAGGCGCAGGAACTCGAACCCGGCGTACGCCTTGGCCAGGTTGATCTGCACCCACTCCTGGTCGATGACCCGGCGGCCGTCGGGCAGGGTGGTCTCGCGGGCCCAGTCGATCGTCTGGTGCAGCATCGCCTCGGCCATGCCGGGGCTGCACAGCGTGACCCGCTCGTGGTTGAGCTGGTTGACGATGAGCTTCCAGCCGTCGTTCTCGCCGGCCACCAGGTTCTCGGCGGGGATGCGCACGTCGTCCCAGTAGACCGAGCAGATGTCGTGCGACGACAGCAGGTGCAGCGGCGTGCGGTCGATGCCGGGGCTGTCCATCGGGGCGATGAACAGCGAGATGCCACGGTGGCGGCTGTCCTCGTCGCCGGTGCGTGCGGCCAGCCAGCAGTAGTCGGCGTCGCTGGCCAGGCTGGTCCACATCTTCTGGCCGGTGATCACGTAGCTGTCGCCGTCGCGCACGGCCTTGGTGCGCAGCGAGGCCAGGTCGGTGCCGGCGCCGGGCTCGCTGTAGCCGATGCAGAAGTGGATGTTGCCCTTGAGGATCTCGGGCAGGAAGCGCTGCTTCTGCTCGTCGCTGCCGAACTCCATGATCGTCGGGGCGACGGAGTTGATCGTGAGCATCGGGACGGGAGCGCCCGCCCGCATCGACTCGTCGAAGAAGATGAACTGGTCGATCGGGCCGCGGCCCTGGCCGCCGTACTCGGTCGGCCAGCCGATGCCGAGCCAGCCGGCGGCGCCCATCTTCTTCACGACCTCGCGCATCACGGGCCCCACGCCCTCCGCGTGGCGCAGCTCGCGGACGGTGTCCTCGTCGAGAAGCTCGTCGTAGTAGGCGCGCAGCTCGCTGCGGAGCTGCTCCTCTTCGTCGGTGTACGCCAGGTGCACGTGCCCCTCCTGCTCCGGTCGGCGGCCAGTATGGCGCGCGACGAGAACGCGTTCTACTTCGGGGCACCGGGGCCGACCCGGACGACCGTCAGGCGGCGCGGAGGGGCTCGAGGTGGGCGTTGCGCTCGTAGGCCCAGCCCGGGCCCCGGAACACGTACCCGAACCGGTCGCGCCAGGTCCGCGAGCGCGCCACGTCCCGCAGGATGTCCGCGTGCTCGTGGGTGGCGATGCGGGCCGGGTTGAAGGTGTCGATGTTCGAGGTGAGGCCGTAGACCACGGGCTCGTCCTCGCGCTGGAACGTGCCGAAGAGCCGATCCCACAGGATGAGGATGCTGCCGTGGTTGCGGTCGATGTAGCGGCGGTTGCGGCCGTGGTGGACGCGGTGGTGGGACGGCGTGTTGAGCACGTCCTCGAGGGGACCCAGCTTCCCGATCGTCTCGGTGTGGATCCAGAACTGGTAGAGCAGGTTCACGCCCCGCGCCGTCTCGATCAGCTGCGGGTGGAACCCGGCCAGCGCCATGACGCTGTAGGGCACGAACATGCCGAAGGCGTCGGCCACCGGCTGCCGCAGGGCGGTCGACAGGTTGTAGCGCTCGCTCGAGTGGTGCACGACGTGGATGGCCCAGAGCCAGCGGCTCTCGTGCATGGCGCGGTGGTTCCAGTAGTAGATGGCGTCCCAGGCGGCGACGGCGCCGGCGACCGCCAACGCGCCGCCGCCCGAGGTCCCTCCGCCGGCCCCGGCGCTCCCACACCTTGGCCACCGCGGTGCGGGTGGCCCAGGTCGTCGCGGCCGCGGTCACGCCGGCGGCCACCGTGGTCACGGCCGCGGATCCGCCGACGCGCCGCGCGCCCCGGGCCAGGCGAGCGACCCGCGAAGGCGGCGGGACCTCGCCGCCTCCCGTGCGGCCGGCCGGCTCGCCGGGCGCAACGTCCCCGCCCACGGGGGGCACCACGCTCGGGGGCACGACGCCCGGGGCGCTGGCGGCCACCTCGGCGCGCCGGGCGACGAGGTCGGCCACGGTCACCACGGCGGCGCCGCCCACGGCGGTGCCGACCAGCGCTCGACCCCACCGGCCCTTCCCCGGCGTCACGGGGCCGAGCAGCCGCGACATGACCAGCGGCGCCGACCAGGCTGGCGACGCCCATGGACAGGCTGGCCAGCGTGTCGCGGCGCTCGTAGTCGCCCGCGGAGGGACCTTCGGCGGCGCGGCGCCGCCGGAGGGCCCGGTGCTCGAGCGCCATGGCACCGAAGTAGAAGGGGACGGCGACGACCGTCAGGTCGACGGTGCGATCGCCGCGAGGTCTGGGCATGCCGGTCTCCGGGCCGCGGATCGGACGAGGTCACGCCCTACGGCCGCTTTCGCGGCGCGCTCCTGCCGCCAGGGCGGACGCGACCCGTCGAGTCTGGCCGCCCGCCCCACGCACCGCCAAACACGATCGTTCCCGGACCCGGGCGCCCCGTCCTCGTCGGCGTCGTCCGTCACCGCCGCACCGATGACGCTACCGTCAGCGCCGTGCCCGACCCGACCCCGTCGGCGACGAGCCCGTTCGTCGCCGAGATCGCCCCGATCGACTGCTCCGACGACGAGATCCGCCGCTTCCTGGCGGACGCCGAGCTGCAGCCGCTGCTCCCCGCGCTCGCCTACGCCACGGGTGAGATGTCGCTGCTCCGCGACGACCTCCGGCCCGACCCCCTGCTGCTGGCGCTCCCGGCCGGCGGGTTCACCGACGAGCAGGCCGTGACCATCCGCGCCCTGGCCCTCGACACGCTGGTCGCCTTCCGGGACGGCGGCTGCGTCCCGGCCGCGCCGCCGACCGACGCCGACGTCCTGCGCATCATGAGCCACGCCGTGGGCGGCTTCGACGTCGCCGACTACCTCCCGCTGCTCGAGGAGGAGCTGTCCCATCGCGGCGAGGACCGGCGGGGCCCCACGTGGCACAAGGACGATGTCGCCCCCGATGCCGACTTCCGCGTGCTCGTCGTGGGCGCCGGCATGTCGGGGCTGCTGGCCGGTCACCGCCTCGCCCAGGCCGGCGTCGACTTCCTCATCGTCGAGAAGAACGACGACGTGGGCGGCACCTGGTACGAGAACAGCTATCCCGGCTGCCGGGTCGACAACCCCAACCACAACTTCAGCTACTCGTTCGCCCAGCGCCACGACTGGCCGTACCACTACTCGACCCAGCCGGTGCTGCACGGCTACTTCCGCGACTGCGCCGACGCGTTCGGCCTGTACGACGGCATCCGCTTCGGCACCGAGGTCAGCTCGGCCGTCTGGTCGGACGAGGACGAGCGCTGGACCGTCGAGCTACGAGGGCCCGACGGCGACGAGACCGTCGTCGTCGACGCCGTCATCAGCGCCGTCGGGCAGCTCAACCGCCCGCACATGCCCGAGATCCCCGGCCTCGACGACTTCGCCGGGCCCGCGTTCCACTCGGCCCGGTGGCGGCACGACGTCGACCTGACCGGCAAGCGAGTCGCCGTCATCGGCACCGGGGCCAGCGCCATGCAGCTCATCCCCGAGATCGCCCCCGACGTCGCCGAGCTGCTGGTGTTCCAGCGCACCCCGGCCTGGATGGTGCCGACGCCCGACTACCACGAGGCCGTGCCCGCCGGGCTGACGTGGCTCTACCAGCACGTCCCGGCGTACAGCGAGTTCAACCGGTTCTGCATCTTCTGGAAGATGGGCGACGGGGCGCTCGAGAGCGTGCGGGTCGATCCCGACTGGGACCAGCCGGGCTCGGTCGGCCCGATGAACGCCATGGTGCAGATGCTGTTCACCGAGTACCTGAAGGGCGAGTTCGCCGACCGGCCCGACCTGCTCGAGGCGTGCACACCCACCTACCCGGCCGGGGCCAAGCGGATGATCCGCGACAACGGTGTGTGGGCGCGGGCGCTCAAGCGCGACAACGTCCGCCTGCTCACGGGCGGGATCCGCGCGATCACCGCCGACGGCATCGTGTCGGCCGACGGCGAAGCCCACGACGTCGACGTGATCATCTACGGCACCGGCTTCACCGCCTCGAAGTTCCTCACACCGATGACCGTGCGCGGGCGCGGCGGGCCGCGACCTGCACGAGCAGTGGGACGGCGAGGCCCGCGCCTACCTGGGCGTGACGGTCCCGGGGTTCCCGAACCTGTTCTGCCTGTACGGCCCGAACACGAACATCGTCATCAACGGCAGCATCATCTACTTCTCCGAGTGCGGCGTGCGGTACATCCTCGGCCTGCTGGGCCTGGCGCTCGGCAGCGGCCACCACGCCGTCGAGGTGCGCCCCGAGGTGCACGACGAGTTCAACGCCGCGGTCGACGCCGAGAACGCCCGGATGGCCTGGGGCGTGAGCGACGTCAACAGCTGGTACAAGAACGCCAGCGGTCGCGTGTCCCAGAACTGGCCCTTCACCCTGCTCGACTACTGGCAGCGCACCAAGGCCCCCGACCCCGCCGACTACACCCTCACCTGACCGCACCCTGAACGCGTTTCCACAGCAGTTTCGGGGGTCAGGACCCCCGAAACTGCTGTGGAAATCGCGGACCTCAGCCCTCCTGCTCGGTGGGGCGGACCAGGAGCTCGTTGATGGCGACGTGGCGGGGGCGGGTGACGATGTAGGTGATGGCGTCGGCGATGTCGTCGGCCTCGAGCCGCTCGATGCTGGTGAAGCGCTTGATCGCCTGCTCACGGATCTCGGCGCGGATGTGGTCGGCCAGCTCGGTCGACACCGCGCCCGGCTCGACCAGCGAGACGCGCACGTGGCGGCCGGTCACCTCCTGGCGCAGCGACTCGCTGAAGGCGCCGACCCCGTGCTTGGTCAGGTTGTAGACGCCCGACCCCGGCCGGGCGACCCGCCCGGCCACCGAGCTGATGTTCACCAGGTCGCTGACCCGGCGCGGCCCGTCCTCGGCCGCGGCCAGCAGGTGCGGGAGCGCGGCGTGGGCCACGTACAGGAGGCCCTGCAGGTTCAGGGCGACCATGCGGTCCCACTCCTCGACGGGGGCGTCGACGATGGGGCCCAGCAGCATCACACCCGCGTTGTTGACCACGGTGTCGAGCCGGCCCAGCTCCGCGACGGTGCGCTCGACGGCGTCCATCGCCTGTTGCTGCTCGGTCACGTCGGTCTCGAGCACCAGGGCGCGGCCGTCCTTCGCCGCGATGTCGGCCGCCAGCTCGTCGAGGCGGTCCTTGCGCCGCGCCACCAGGGCGACGGCGGCCCCGTCGGCGGCCAGCGCCCGGGCGGTGGCGGCACCGATGCCGCTGCTGGCGCCGGTCACGAGCGCCACGGTTCCGTCGAGTCGATCGGTCATGCCGTCAGGTGTACCGCTTCGAGCGCGCTCGAACGCAAGGGTTGTCGGGGCGGTGTCGAGCGGCTGTTCGTCAGCGACCTCGGCGCCCTCGGCTACGGCGTCGTCGAGCACCTGCCCTCGCCGTCGGTCACCCACGTCGTGATCGGCCGGACGGGCTGACAGCCGCCCGGCATCCGGGTCAGCGCCGGGAGAACGTGATCGGCATCGACTTCACGCCGTTCACGAAGTCGGACCGGAGGCGGCGCGGCTCGGCGGTGGGCGTGAACCCGTCGAGGCGGTCGACGAGCTGGCGCATGATCGCCCGGATCTCGGCCCGCGCCAGGTTGGCGCCCAGGCAGTAGTGGACGCCCGTGCCGCCGAACGCCACATGGTCGTTGGGGGTGCGCCCGACGTCGAACCGGTGCGGATCGGCGAACACCTCCTCGTCGCGGTTCGCCGACATGTAGTAGAGGACGACCTTGTCGCCCGCCGCGATCGGCTGCCCGCTGAGCTCGGTGTCGACCGTGGTCGTACGCCGGAAGTTGTGGATCGACGTGCCCCAGCGCAGCATCTCCTCGACGGCGGTGGGCCACAGGTCGGGGTCGGCCTGCAGGCGGCGGTGCTCGTCGGGGTGGTCGATGAGCGCCTGCATCGAGTGGTTGATGAGGTTGCGGGTGGTCTCGTTGCCGGCCACGACCAGCGTCACGAAGAACAGGTTGAGCTCGAGGTCGTCGAGGCGCTCGCCCTCGACCTCGGCCTCCACGAGGGCCGTCATCAGGTCGTCGCGGGGGTTCGCCCGGCGATCGGCGGCCACCGAGTCGCAGTAGGCGTAGATCTCGGCCGCGGCCGACTCGGTGGACGTGGACTCGTACTGGAAGTCGGGGTCGTCCCTGCCGACGAGCATGTTCGACAGCTCGAACATGCGGTGCCAGTCGGCCTCGGGCAGGCCGATCATCTCGCAGATCATCTCGAGGGGAAGCTTGGCGGCCACCTCCTCGACGAACTCGCACTCGCCCCGGTCGACCACGTCGTCGACGATGCGCTGGGCCCGCTTCTCGATCGTCTCGACCAGCTGGCCCACCATGCGAGGGGTGAAGCCGCGGCTGACGAGGCGCCGGTAGCGGGCGTGCTTCGGCGGGTCCATGTTGAGGATCGTGAGGCGGATCTGCGCCAGAGCCTCGTCGGTCTGGTCGTCGACGAACGTGCCGCCCAGCTCGGAGCTGAACGTCGCCGTGTCGCGGCTCGCCTTCACCACGTCGGCGTGGCGGGTGACCGCCCAGAAGCCGGGTCCGTCGGGCTCGGGATGCCAGTGCACGGGCGCCTCGCGCCGCAGCAGGTCGAACGCCTCGTGTGGGACGCCCTGCGCCCAGGCGTCCTCCAGCAGGTCGATCTCGTCGAGTCGCATCAGCTGTCCCCCAGGGGTGACGGGTCGGGTACGGCGGTCAGGGCTGGTCGGGCAGGGCGGGCGGGCACGCGGGCACCGGAAGGGCCGCCCTCGTGGGCCCGCAGGAGGCCACGCAGCGAGGCGACGACGGCGGCCTCGTCGAGGACCGTGGGGTCGAGCCGGTAGATCATCTCGAGCCCGAGGAGCGTGCCGACCACCATCGTGGCGGCCTCTTGCGACGAGGCCACCGGGGCCATCAGCCCCTCGTCCGCCCACTCGTCGAGGGCGACGGCGAGCGTCGAGGACTCGGCCTGGTAGCGCTCGGCGAGCCGAGCGCGGGCCCCGTCGTTGCCGGGGCGGTTGGCCCACACCCACATCTCGTGCTCGAACTGCACCCAGTCGCGGGCGGCGGCCGGCGGGTCGGCGAAGTTCCGCCACAGCGCGGCCAGGCGCTCGTCGAGCGAGGTCGCGGCCTCGATGTCGGCGAACATCGACTCGGCGACCACGTCCTTCGATGCGTCGAGCAGCTCGACGATGAGCCCGTCCTTGCTGCCGAACTGGCCGTACAGCGAGCCCGACGTGCGGTCGGCCCGCTCGGCGATGGCGTCGACCGAGGCGCCCTCGATGCCCTGCTCGGCGATCACGGCCGCGGCGGCCGCCAGCAACCGAGCCCGGGTCTCGACGCTGCGCGCCTGGCGGGGCCTCGACATGCCGGCGAGCATAGACACGAACCGTAACGTGCGCTACAAATTGTTGGCCGGCGAGCGTGAGAGCATGCTGCTGTCCACCGCCACGGGGACGACAACGAGGGGAAGCGATGGAGTTCAACCTGGCCGACCTGTTCGAGCACGCCGTCGACACGTGGCCCGACCGCGAGTACCTCGTCGCCGACGGGCGGCGCCGCACCTACGCGCGAGATGGACGCCCGGGCCAACCGCCTCGCCCACCACCTCGCCGCCCAGGGCATCGGCCCCGGCGACCACGTGGGCATCTACGGCGTGAACTCGGTCGAGTGGATCGAGAGCCTGTGGGCGATCTTCAAGCTGCGGGCCGTGTGGATCAACATCAACTACCGCTACGTCGAGGACGAGCTCGCCTACCTGTTCGGCAACGCCGACCTCACGGCGCTGGTGCACGACTCGGCGTTCACCGATCGGGTCGACGGCGTGATGGCCCACATGCCCGACCTGCGTCACCGGGTCGTGATCGGGGGCGACTTACGAGGACGCCCTGGCCGAGGGGTCGCCCGAGCGCGACTTCGCCCCCGCTCGGGCGACGACCGCTACATCCTCTACACGGGCGGCACGACCGGCATGCCCAAGGGCGTCGTGTGGCGCCACGAGGACGTGCTGTTCGCCCTCGGCGGCGGCATCGACTTCCTCACCGGCGAGCGGGCGACCGCCCCCGAGGACATGGTGGCCCGCGGCCAGAAGATGGGCTTCGCCCTCACGTTCCTGCCCATCGCCCCGCTCATGCACGGCGCCACCCAGTGGGCCGTCATGGGGCAGAGCTTCCAGGGCAACAGGGTCGTGCTCATGGGTCAGTTCGACGCCCACGAGGTGTGGCGCCTCGTCGAGGAGGAGAAGGCCAACTCGCTCATGATGACCGGCGACGCCATGGCCCGCCCGCTCGTCGAGGCCCTCGACGAGGAGCCGAGCAAGGGGCGCGACCTGTCGTCGCTCCTGTCGCTCTCGTCGACGGCGGCGGTGTTCTCCCCGTCGCTCAAGGACCAGTTCCTCGACCACTTCCCCAACGTCGTGATGACCGACGCCATCGGCTCGTCCGAGGGCGGGGGCAACGGCATCATCGTGGTCGAGAAGGGCAAGACCGCGATGAAGGGCGGGCCGACCGTCAGGCCCGTCGGCGGCACCGTCGTCCTCGGCGACGACCTGCGGCCGGTCGAGCCGGGGTCGGGGACGATCGGCCGCCTGGCCCGCGTCGGCGACATCCCGATCGGCTACTACAACGACCCGGTGAAGACCGCCGAGACGTTCGTCGAGGTCGACGGCACGCGCTACGTGATCCCCGGCGATCTGGCCATGCTCGAGGCCGACGGCTCGGTGACGCTGCTCGGCCGGGGCTCGCAGTCGATCAACTCGGGCGGCGAGAAGATCTTCCCCGAGGAGGTCGAGGCCGCGGTGAAGTCGCACCCGGCCGTGTACGACGCCGTGGTCGTGGGCGTGCCCGACGAGCGCTGGGGCCAGCGGGTCGCCGCGGTCGTGCAGCCCCGCGAGGGCATGAGCCCCGACCTCGGCTCGGTGCAGGACCACTGCCGCACCAAGATCGCCGGCTACAAGGTGCCGCGCGAGCTGCACGTCGTCGCGCTCATGCAGCGCTCGCCGAGCGGCAAGGCCGACTACCCGTGGGCCAAGCGGGTGGCCACGGCCGAGGGCTGACGTCGCCACCCCGGAGGCCACCCCACGGGCTCAGGCGTCCCGGGATCGCGCGACGGGCCGATGCGGGCTGTCGCCCGCCTCGTGGCCGGCGATGGAGATCGGCGACCGCCGACAGCCGCAGGGGCCTGAACGGCCCTGCGGTCACCGCGTCGACGGGCTGGGTGACGACGCAGACGTGGTCGCCGCCCTCGTCGAGCACGGCCGTCTTCCGCACCACCAGGCGATGGGGGCACGACACGAGCACAGGGACACCGTCGGGGCCTGCGTCGACGTCGACCGCGGCGAACTTGTCGACCTCGTCGCCCGACACGCCGCCGAACAGCGCGGCCAGCGCCCGGTCGGCCTCGGTGAGCAGGTGGATGCCCAGGTGGGTGGCGAGCAGCGCCACCTCGTAGGTGCGGTTGGCCTTGGACAGCCACACGCAGGACCGCGCCGGGTCGATGCTGCTCTGGGAGTGGAAGCCCACGAGGCAGCCCGCGCGCTCGCCACCCGCGGCTGCGGTGACCACCACCATGGGGGGATCCAGCGACGCCATCAGCACGTCGAAGGGATCGGACGGGGTCGTCATCGCCCGAGGCCTGGCCGGCCTGCGCCCCGCACCGGACGCTCGGCGCCGAGCTGGGCGCGATCGGCGGCGCGGACACCCGCCTGCCAGCCGTCGGCGTTGCGGGCCGACACGCGCATCGTGCGGGTCTCGGGGAAGGCGTCGCCCACGGCACGGTCGGCCGCGGCGCGGCGGGCGGCGAACAGCGGGACGATGGCGCTGCCGTGGCCGGCATCGGCGGTGACCTCGTCGGTCGCCCGGGCCAGCCGCTCGCCGATGCGCCCGGCGAACGCCACCAGGAACGCATGGCGGAAGGAGCGGGTGCGGCCACCGTTGCCCGTCGTCGCCACCGGCTCGAGCACCATGGCCCGGGTCGCCTGCACGAGCAGCGACGTGAACAGCATCTCGACGGCGTCGAGATCGCCGTCGTCGCCGAACACGGTGGAGAACCCCCACTGCTTGGTCCACACCGCCCGGCAGCGGTTGGCGTCGGCGACGGCCGACAGCAGGAGGTAGCGGGCGTTGGCGTAGGGGTCGTCGACCGCGAGGCGTCGACCCCCGGCCACCGGCTCGTCGCCGCGGCCGGACTCGAGCTGCGCGCGGTCGATCGCGTACCGGGTCATGAGCTCTTGGGCCTTGGCCGTGAGCGCCTCGGCCTCGTCGGGGAAGGTGGTCGACTCGGCCTTGGCCAGCAACGACGTCACCTTGTGCAGCACCGCCGCGTCGGGCCTGGCGTGCGGGCCGTCCGCCGCGCTCGCCTCGCCGGGAGCCGGGCCGAGCTTGGGCAGCCGGGGCAGAGCGCGCACGTGAGCGAGGGTCGCCACCGCCGCGCCGACGGCCTGGACCCGGGCGACACCCGGCTCGTCGAACGCGGCGGACGGGCCGGGCCAGGGCACCGCCCAGGGCCCACCGGCGCCGCCGAGCGACGCGGCGTCGGCACCGAGGGCGTCGAGCTGCTGACGCCACCGAGCCGGCACGGTCGCCGCGGGGTGGCGCTGCACCTCGGCGGCCACCGCCCGGACCAGAAGGCGAGCCGCGGCCCGCCCGAGGCCGCGCTCGACGGCCCGGTGCAGGTCTGCCGGCTGCCACCCGCGCTGCCAGGCGTCGGCGACGGCCGCGACGAGGGCCCCGGACAGGGCCCGGTCGACCGGGTCGACCGGGGGCGGCCCGGTCGTGCGGCCCGGAGCCGTCGGCGGGTGCGGGAGCGGGCTCGCGGGCGAGGGCGTCGACGAGCAGAGCCGACGGCGGCGCCCCGTGACGGGCGGATGCCGCGGCCGCCTCGACCCGGGCCTCGACCGAGCCGTGCGCCGCGCCCGACGCTCCATCCCGACGCGGGCTCCCGGGTCGGCCGGCACCGCTCGCCCGGCCGGCACGGCGGCTCTCGCTCCGTGATGTGCGCGTGCGCTGTCGCATCGCTCGATCCTCTCTCGTCACCCCACCCCGGCGGCGGATGCCACCGGGCATGCGAACAAGTGTACCCATCGGGTCGGACATCCTGGCCGGGTGTGCTCGGTCACGGGGTCGCGGCGGCCATGCGCGATGTGGCCGGGCTGCGCCGCCATCGGGCGCCGAGTGGCCCGCATGTCGGTCGTCGCGGTGGTCGAATGGCCCAGGGTGGTGCACAATCGGCCCCGGTAGAAGAGATTCTCGCGGACAGGCCGACAGCGACGGGCGACCGGGCACCAGGCTCGGGCACGGCCCCACGACGCGACCGCGCGCCCGCACCCGCCCGACAACAAGCCACCAGTGAGGCAGGCAGGATGCCCGCGACCTTCGACATCGACGTGACCACCCAGGACGACGCGCTCGTGGCGCGCCTCACCGGCGAGCTCGACCTGACGGCCCGCGCCGCGGTCGTCGACGCGCTCGTCCCGCCCGTGTCCGAGGCGGCCTCGCCGCGCCTCGTCGTCGACATGTCCGGTGTCTCGTTCTGCGACTCGAGCGGCCTCGGCGCCCTGCTCGACGTCCGGCGGGCCGCCGCCGACGCCGACGTCGACATGGTGCTGCGCGGGGTCAACCGCCAGGTCGCCCGGCTGCTCGACCTCGCCGACGCCGACGGCTGGCTCGCCCGGGAGTGACGATGCCGAGGCGGCGGGGCGCCGACGCGGGCATGTGGGGAACGCCGGGTCGGGCCCAGCCGACCGCGCCCACCCCACAGCGGCTGTGGCCGCGGATCGCCGCGGTCATCCTGGTCCTCGTGGTCGGCGTCACCGCCGCCGCGGCCGTCGCCGAGAGCGCTCGGCGCGATGCCGAGCAGCGGGAGGAGCTGCTGGCCCAGCAGACCGGCAACCTGGCGGCCGCCACGATCCAGCAGCTCGTCGCCGCCGTCAGCGGCGTGTCGGGGCTGCCCGACGCCAGCGGTGCGGTCAACCGGACGGCCTTCGAGGCCTACGCCCTCCGTGCGGTCGACGCGTCGCCGTTCCAGTCGCTGGCCTACGCGCCCAGTCGTGAGCGACGAGAGCCGTGCTGCATTCGAGGCCGAGGTGGGCCGGCCCATCACCGACCGGCCCGGCGGCCCGCCCGCGCCCCGACGCCCCGGCTACCTCCCCGTCCGGTGGGTCCTGCCGGTCGACGACGAGACCCAGCCGCTCATCGGGTTCGACCTGGCGACCGACGACGTGCGGCGGGCCGCCGCCGAGCGGGCGCGGGACACGGGCACCGTCGTCATCAGCGAGACGGTCGCATCACGACCGAGTGGGCGTCCCGCCGTGTTCGTCGTCCACCCGGTGTATCGGATGGGCACGCCGACCGACGCCTCGGTGGCCGAGCGCCGGGCCGCGCTGGTCGGCTACGTGACGACCGGCGTGGTCGGCGTGGCCCTGCTCGAGAGCATCGCCGACCAGGTCGCCGGCCCCATCGGCATCCGCATCGAGGACGCCGTCGACGGAGGCGCACCGGCAGGAGCCGAGGTCGGCCCCCTCGTGACGTCCGACCCCGCCCCCGACGGCGGCGTGACGGTCGAGCGGGACGTCGGCGGCCGCGCGTGGCGCATCACCGTCGACGACCAGCACGAGGCGTCGACCGCCGCCCCCTGGTGGCTGCTGGTGGCCACGGTCGCCCTGGCCGGGACGTTGGCCGTGTTCGCCTGGCGGGCCGGCCGGCACCAGCGCCAGGTCGCACGGCACGTCGCCGTCGTCGACCGCCTGGCCCACGTCGGCCGCGCCCTCGCCGGCACCACGTCGGTCGACTCGGTGGCCCGCGTCGTGTCCGGGGTCGTGCCCGCCGCGCTGTCGGCGACCGAGGCGCGGCTCTCCGTCCCGGCGGCGTCCGGCGACGTGCCGGCCGGTCGTCGCAACCCGCCCGGCGAGGACGACGTCGCCGACCCCGCTCCGGAGCCGCACAACGACCACGGAGGCCCAGGCGACGGCGGAGACCGGGACGATCGCGGCGACCCGCGCGACGCAGACCAAGGTGACCGGGCAGACCACGGCGGCCAGGACGACCGTGACCACCTGAGTCAGGCCACCGTCCGCCGACGCATCCACGATGCGGTCGGCTCCACCGTCGGCTCCCTCGACGTCGTGTGGGCCGACGCCGGCGACGTCGACGAGGTCACCCTGGCCGGGTTGGCGGCCGTCGGCGAGATGTGCGGGCAGGCCCTCGACCGCGCCCTGGTGATCGACCGGGCGCGGCGCGACGCGGTGACCAGCCGGCTCCTGGCCGGCCTCGCCGAGTCGGCCGCCACCGCGGCCACGGCCGACGACGTCGCCCGGCGGCTCGTGGCCCGAGCCGGCGACGTGCCCGGGGCGACCTCGACCCACATCGGGCTGCTGACGGACGACGGGCACGCCCTGCGCGTGACCCACCAGGGGCTCGGCACCGAGGGTGCCCAGGTCGAGGTGCGCGGGCTCGATCACCCCTGGCCGATGATCGAGGCGTTCCGGCGCAACGGCGCCGTCCTGCTCGGTGACCTCGACGACGTCCGGGCCCGCTTCCCCGCCGTCGCCGATGCGATCGAGGCCGCGGGCCTCGAGGCGGTCGCCAGCCTGCCCCTCGTCGGCGAGGACGGCCTGCCCTTCGGGGCGGTGACACTCGGATGGTCGACTCCGCAGCGCTTCGACAGCGGCCTGGCCACCACGCTGCAGGCCACGGCGGACCTGTGTGCCTCGAGCCTGGAGCGGGCCCGGGCCACCGACCGGGCACAGGCCGGGACGACGGCGCTCGCCACGCTCGCCGCCCACCTGTCGGCCGCCCGCAGCTTCGACGAGGTGGGCTCGGTCATCGTCGCCCATGCCACCCGGGCTCTGTCGGCCGACTTCGCCCTCGTGGGGGCGGTCGAGGGCGACCACCTGCGCCTGCTGGCGCCCGAGGGGCCGACGCTCGGACCCCTGGCCCCGTACCTCGAGACCGAGCTCTCGGGCGACTTCCCCGCCCTGGCCATCCGTGAGCGGCGGCTGGTCACGTTCGCGAGCCTCGACGACATCGTGGCGGCCGACCCCCGGGTCGCCCGCGACCTCGAGGCGCTCGGCCTGCGGGCCGCGGCCTGCGCCCCGCTGATCGGGGCCGACGGCGACGCCTCCGGGGTCCTCGTCGTGCTGTGGATCGTCCCGCCTCGATTCGACGACGTGCTCACCGCCCGGCTGCTCGCCGTCGCCGACCTCTGCGCCCAGTCCACCGAGCGCTCGCGCCTGTTCGACGCGGAGCACCGGGTGCGCCAGGACCTCCAGCGATCGGTCCTCCCGCCGTCCACGCACGTCGACGGCCTCGCGGTCGCCACGCGCTACCAGCCGGCCGCCGCCGAGGTCGGCATGGGCGGCGACTGGTACGACACCATCGCCCTCGACGACCGGCGGATGTGCCTGGTGGTCGGTGACGTCAGCGGGCACGGTGCCGGCGCGGTGGCGACCATGACCCAGATCCGCACGGTCGTCCACACCCTCCTCGTCGGCGGGATGACGCTGCCCGACGTGCTGGTGCGCACGTCTGCGCTGATGCAGCGGGACGGGCTCGGGTACGCCACCGTGCTCCTGGCGATCGTCGACCTGGCCGCCGGGGCGATCGACTACGTGACGGCCGGGCACCCACCCGCTCTCGTGCGCCAGCCGGGCGGGGCGGTCCACGCGCTGACGGGGGGCCGCCACTCGGTGCTCGGCATCGACCTGGCCGCCAAGCCGGTGGGGTACGTGCCGTTCCCGGTGGATGCAACCCTGGTCGTCTACACCGACGGGCTCATCGAGCGGCGCGACACCGAGATCGCCACCTCGGTCGACGAGCTCGTCGTGCGCGTGCCGCGACGCCGGGTCCCTCGGCCCCGATCACCTGGCCGATCGGCTGCTGGCTGCCCGGCCGTCGGCAGGGTCCGACCAGGACGACGTCGCCGTGGTCGTGGCCCGGCGCGAGACCTGACCGCGGCCCTTGCGGACCGCGGCCGGGCCGCAGCGCCGCCGATCAGGCGGCGCCGAGGCGCGCGGTGTCGACGTCGGCCGCCGCCCGGGCGAGGCCCTCGGGGTCGGCCGTGGCCACCCCGGCCGTGAACGGCAGCGCGGCGCGGAAGGCCCGCCGAAGCCACTGGACGACGAGGGCGCCGTGGCTGGGCTCGGTCTCGGGGTCGATGGGGCGACGCGACACGATCTGCACGGCGGCCCGCCGCACGCGCTCGATGTCGGGCTCGACGCCTTCGGCGCGCGGCACGGTGCACGAGGTGCGACGCCACCATCCCCAGCTCGTCGGCCCCGCGCGTGACCGAGGCGACGAGGGCGGGGACTGCTGCCGCCACCAGGAACGCCGGGGTGCGCTTGGCGAGGAAGCCCAACCGGCGGAACCGGGAGGCGAACCGGAGGGCGACCGCGGCCGTGGTGGCGCTGCCCAGCGCCGGGAGGCGGGGCTTGTCGGCCAGGGCCTCCTGCAGGGCGGCCGGGTCGGCCATGTCCTTGTCCTCGGTGGCGGCCCCCGTGACCACGCGCCGGGTCAGCGAGCGCCCCGCGCTCTCGAGGGCGTCCGTGAGCGCCGAGGCCGAGATGGTGCCGGCGCGCCCGATGGCGTCGACGGTGGCACGCACCACGCCGCCCACGTCGTCGGCGACGCCGGGGTCGGACCGGATGGCGGGGTCGGCGCCCGCGGCGTCGATGGCGGCGTCGATGACGGCACGGTCGGACCGCGGGTCGTCGGGTCTTCCGGTGTCACGGTTCTGCGGGGCCATCGTGGGGTCCTTGGTCAGGGGTGCAGTCGCCGTCAGGTGTACCCGCTGGGTCGGTCGGGCACACCGCGGCGGCGGGAACGGGCGCCTCGCGATCCCGGCCGCCGCCACCAGGCCGCGCCCCGCGGCGTCAACCGGGCGTCGGGGAGCCGCCCTCGACGCGCGCCCGCACCCGCTCGAGCGTGCCGTGGTCGTCGATGGCCGCGGTCGACCGCTGCCACATGGCGCGGAACATCTCGTCGCCCCGCTCGGTCACACCGGCGGTCAGGCGGCCGAGCAGGATGATGAGCGGGCCGTGCAGCAGCCCGTCCACGTAGTCGTCCCAGCAGGCGTCGAGGTCGAAGCCGGCGACGGCGGCGTGGTCGACCAGGGCGGCGTGGTAGGTCCCCACCAGGGCGCGCTCGTGGCGACGGCGGTCCTCGACCGACAGGGAGGTCTCGAGGAAGTAGGCCAGGTCGCGCCCCGGCGGCCCCAGGGAGGCCGTCTGCCAGTCGACCGCCGCCACGCGTCCGGGGTCGCCCTCGGGGAAGAGCAGGTTGTCCAGGCGGTAGTCGCCGTGCAGGACGGCGAACCGCTCGGCGTGCTCGAACATCCACGCGGGCAGGAGCGACCGGGAGGCCTCGAGCACCGCCGCCTCGGCGGGATCGAGCTCGGCGGCGAACCGTTCGGCGAAGCCGTCGGCGGCCAGCGCGATCACGGGCGCCATGAACTCGGCGGTGATGACGTCGGTGGTGTCCCCGCCCAGCCATGGCCGCTCGCGCAGCGTCGTATCGCACCACGTGGGCCCGTGCAGGCCCGCGAGGTTGACGACCGCGGCCTCGGCGTGAGCCACCGAGCACCCGGCGATCTGGTCGCCCTGGCGGGAGTCGGACAGGTCCTCGAGCACGAGGACGAAACGAGGGGCGCCCTCGCTGATGGCGGCGTAGAGGCAGCTCGGCGTGCGGGCCGACACGTGCTCGGACAGCTCGGCGTAGAACGCGACCTCCTTGGCGTACGCCATGGCCGCCATCGCCGACTCGACGTCGGCCCGGGCGTACTTGACCACGACCGTGCGCTCGGTGCCGCCCCCGAGGTCGAGGTGGGCCCGCACGGTCGCCGCCATCTGGCCGGTGCCCACGGGCTCGGTCGTGACCGAGCGCACGCTGGACGCCGTGCCCGCGGTGCCGAGCACGGCGTCGAACCACTGCGGTGTGAGCTGCTCCGTGTCGTCCACGACGGCGGGATCGGGTCGGGTGCCCGGTGCGGTCGTCGACGTGCCGGCGTCGGTCATCGGTTCCCCTCGGTGTGCGAGCGCGGTGAGCGCGGCTGCGTGGCCTGCACGGTAGGCCGTCGGTGCGTCCCATCGCCGAAACGCGTTCTAGTCTGCTGGACGACGACTGACACGACCGTCATGGCCGGCGGCGCTGGAGAAGGGGTCACAGCGATGGACGTCCGGGTGATCGACCTGCTCGACGGGGACTTCTACGTCGACGACCCCTACGCCGCCTATCGGTGGATGCGCGAGAGCGCCCCCGTCTACTGGGACGCCACGAACGAGCTGTGGGGGGTCTCCCGCTACGACGACATCGTCGACGTCGAGCGGCGCAAGGACGTGTTCGTCAACTCCGACCAGGCCAAGGGTGGCTACCGGCCCAACATCCCCGCCGATCCCGCCATCATCGGCCTCGACGACCCGCTGCACCACCAGCGCCGCAACCTCGTGTCCCGCCGCTTCACCCCCCGGGCGGTCGGCGCCCGCGAGGCGCACGTGCGCGACACCGTGCGCGGCCTCGTCGACGCGGTCGAGGCGGGTGGGGGCACCGCCGAGATCATCGACCAGCTCGCCGCACCCCTCCCGGCCATGACCATCGCCTGGCTGCTCGGCTTCCCCGAGGAGCGCTGGCCCGAGCTCAAGGTGTGGTCCGAGCGCACGATCGAGATGGGCGGCGGCCCGCGCTACTTCAACGAGGACGGGATGCTGGCGGCCATGGAGTTCGCCCAGGCGGCGAGCGACCTCCACGCCGAGAAGTCGCGGTGCCCGGCCGACGACATCATGTCGATCTGGACCGCGGCCGAGGTCGGCGGCGAGCCCCTGAGCGTCGACATGGTCATCTCCGACTGCCTGCTGCTGCTGGACGGCGGCGCGGAGACGACGCGCACGGTCATCGCCCGCACCATCCTCGACCTCATCGCCCATCCCGACCAGTGGGCCGCGCTCAAGGGCGGCGCCGACCTGACGGTGGCCACCGAGGAGTTCATCCGCTGGGTCACGCCGATCCACAACATGTGCCGGGTGGCGAAAGTCGACGCCGAGGTCGGCGGCCAGCGGATCGAGGCGGGGCAGCAGCTCGTTCTCATGTACAGCTCGGCCAACCGCGACCCGCGCCACTTCGCCGACCCCGAGCGCTACGACGTGTCCCGCTCGCCCAACAACCACATCGCCTTCGGCTTCGGCACCCACTTCTGCCTGGGGGCGGCGCTGGCCCGCATGGAGATCCGCCTGTTCTTCGAGGAGCTGGTGCGCCGCGTGCGGTCGATGCGCCTGGTCCCCGGCACCGAGCCGGTCGAGATGCCCAACGCCTTCGTCTACGGGCTGCGGTCGGCGCAGGTCGAGTTCGACTTCGAGCCGGCCTGAGCCGCCCGACCACCGACGCGGTCACCGACCCGGCCGGTCACGTGACGGGGTACGTGAGCCCGATCTGGGCGCGGATCTCGTCGAGCGTCCCGGCCAGCGCCAGCGTCTCGTCGAGCGGCATGATCGGGCTCTCGGTCAGCCCCTCCCGCAGGCAGCGGTGCACCTCCACCGCCTGGAACCGCAGCCCCTCGCCCTCCCACGGCGCGTCGATGCGCTCGGTGGCGCCCGCCGCGCCGACCACCAGGTGGTCGGGGGCGTGCATGAACGGGGGCACCTCGATCCATCCGTCGGTGCCCGAGATGCGCGCCGAGCAGGACAGACCGGTGCGGATGGCCGCCTTGATCACGCCGAGGCGACCGCCCGGGTGGTGCAGCACGGCGGCGACCTGCTCGTCGACCCCGGTCTCCCCGATGTGGCCGTCGGCCACGACGCGGTCGGGGTGGCCGACCACCATCGCCACGAGCTGCGCGGCGTAGATCCCGAGATCGAGCAGCGCGCCGCCGCCGAGAGCGAGGTCGAACAGGCGGTGTCGGGAGTCGAGGTCCCGGCGGAACCCGAAGTCGGCCTCGACGAGGCGCGGGTCACCGACCCGCTGCTCCCCCAGCAGGTCCCGCAGCACGCCGTACGCCGGCAGGAACCGGCTCCACATCGCCTCCATCAGGAACAGCCCCCGCGAGCGGGCGTCGGCCACCATCGCACCGCCCTGCAGTCGGTTGAGGGCGAACGGCTTCTCGCACAGCACGGGCTTGCCCGCGGCCAGGAACAGGCGGGTGTCCCGCTCGTGGGCGGCGTGGGGCGAGGCGACGTAGACGACGTCGACGTCGGGGTCGGCGGCGAGGTCCTCGCTGGTGGGGTGCCAGCGCGGGACGTCGTGCCTGCCGGCGAAGTCGGCAGCCCGCTCGGCCGACCGCGAGCCGACGGCGACGATCTCGGCGTCGTCGAGCTGGGCCAGCCCGGTCGCGAACGTGTCGGCGATGTGTCCCGTCGAGGAGATGCCCCAGCGGATGGGGTCGGTCACGACGGGGAAGCCTACGTCTGCACCACCCCCGCCTCACCCCGAATCGGCGTCCGCCCGGTGCGGGCCCGCTCGGACGGGCGAGCACCGCGGCTGTCGACTAATGTCTGGACACATGTCCAGCAGGTGTCCGGTCGGGTGTCCATCGACGAGGCGGCGGCCGGCCGCGACGCCACCCGGCGCCGGCTCTCCCCGCGGCAGGTCGCCACCGTCGCCCGCTTGACCGAGGCGCTGCTCGCAGAGCTGGCCGCAGTGGGTTACGACGGCCTGACCGTCCGCTCGGTGGCCCGCCGGGCCGGCGTGGCGCCGGCCACCGCCTACACGTACTTCACGTCCAAGGCCCACCTGGTGGCCGAAGTGTTCTGGCGCCGCCTGCGCGCCCTTCCCGACCCCGTGGTCGACCCGGCGGCGCCCGCGCACGAGCGGGTGGCGGGCGCGCTGCGCGCCCTGGCCGACCACGTGGCCACCGAGCCCGCGCTGGCCGCGGCATCGACCCCTGCGCTGCTCGGGCCCGATCCCGACGTCCACCACCTGCGCGACCGCATCGGCGCCGAGGTCCACCGCCGGGTGCTCGCCGCTCTCGTGGCCGACGGCCCGGCGCGCCCCGGCGACACCGACGCCGCCGACCGGGCCGACCTCGCCGAGGCCGTCGACCTCATGCTGGCCGGCGCCCTCCTCCGGGCCGGCATGGGCCACATGGCCTACGACGCCCTCGGCGACCGCCTCGCCGCCCTCTCCCGCCTCGTGATCGGAGACCGCCCGTGACCGCGCCCGACCCCGCCCCGGCGCCCAGCCCCACCGGTGCCGCAGGCGACCTGCGGTTCAGCCCCTACGACTACGCCATCCACGAGGACCCGTACCCCACCTACGCCCGCCTGCGCGACGAGGCGCCGCTCTTCCACAACGCGGACGAGGACTTCTGGGCGCTGTCCCGCCACGCCGACGTGATCGACGGCTTCCGCGACGCCGCCCGGCTCTCCTCCTCGTACGGGGTCAGCCTCGACGCCTCCGCCTACGGACCCGACGCCCACCGCACCAGCTCGTTCATCGCCATGGACCCGCCCCGCCACGGCCGGATGCGGGGGCTCGTGTCCCGGGCGTTCACCCCCCGCCGGGTCGAGCAGCTCGAGCCCGACATCCGGGCGCTCGCCCGCGCCCACCTCGACCGGGCGCTCGACGGCGGCGACGACTTCGACCTGATCGCGGATCTCGCCGGCAAGCTGCCGATGGACGTCGTGTCCCAGCTGATGGGGGTGCCGACGGCCGACCGTGACGAGCTGCGCCGCCTGGCCGACCTGGTGCTGCACCGCGAGCCCGGCCTGCGCGACGTGCCCGTCGCCGGGATGGAGGCCACCCTCGAGCTGGTCGCCTACTACGCCGACCTCGTGGCCGACCGGCGCCGCCACCCGGCCGGCGACCTCACCTCTGCGCTCCTCAGCGCCGAGCTCGACGGCGAGCGGCTGAGCGACGACGACATCATCGCCTTCCTCTTCCTCATGGTCGTGGCGGGCAACGAGACCACGACCAAGCTGCTCGGTCACGCCTGGTACTGGGGTTGGAAGAACCCCGACGAGCGGTCGAAGCCGTTCGCCGACCCCGCGCGCATCCCCGACTGGGTGGAGGAGACGCTGCGCTACGACACGTCCCCGCAGTTCATCGTGCGCACCGCGACCGAGGACATCGCCCTGCACGGTGGCGTCGTCCCGGCCGGGGGCAAGGTCGTGCTGCTGCTGGGCTCGGCCAACCGTGACCCCGGCTCTTCCCCGATCCCGACCGCTACGACCTCGACCGGGCCCAGGACACGCAGCTCGCCAGCTTCGGGGTCGGGCGCCACTTCTGCCTGGGCGCCTCGCTCGCCCGCCTGGAGGCCCGCGTGACGCTCGAGGAGGTGGTGGCGCAGGTGTCCGACTACGACGTGGACGAGGCCGGCGCCGAGCGGGTGCACTCGGCCAACGTGCGGGGCTTCGCCCGCCTGCCCACCACCGTCACCCGCCGCTGAGCAGCCGGGCGGACGTGACGGAGGGAGGCCCGAGGGCCTCCCTCCGCACGAATCTGTCGGAAGCACCTGACCGACCGTGTACTTGCTCCGGGTGGGACGAGTCCCCAGCGATCGATCAGGCGGTGGACTGGATGGTTCCACCAAAGTGGTCCGACCAACCGCTCTAGCGGCCAGCCACCTCCAGGGTCCCAGGTCTACCGTCGTTCATGTTTGGACCACCTCCCTTCTCTGGTGGACGCAAATAGCAACGACCGGGGCGATCGCACCCCCGATTTGGGTTCGGGCCCCTACTCAGCCGAGCAGGCCCTCGCCGAGGTAGCCGTCGGCCGGGGCACGCCCGGGAGGGCGAAGTAGAAGCCACCGCCCTCGGGGCGGATGTACTCCTCGAGCGGCTCGCCGTCGAGGCGCTCCTGGGTGTTCAGGAACTGCGCATGCTGCGCTGGAACGACACGAAGGCCAGGCCCTGGTCGAGCTGGCCGGCGGCGTCGAAGCCGCGGGAGAAGCTGAGCCCTGCGCGGAAGATCAGGTCGTCCGCGGTCCTCGGGGTGCGGGGGTTGGCCAGGCGGATGTGCGCGTCGAGCGGCGTGATCTCGCCGTCGGGGTCGGCCTCGAAGTCGGGGACGTCGGTCTCGACCTCGCCGTCGAGCGGCGCGCCGGTGTCCTTCCGCCGCCCGATCAGGGCCTCCTGCTCGCAGAGCCGGGTGCGGTCCCAGAACTCGACCAGCATCCGGATGACCCGCACCACGTGGTACGAGCCGCCGACGGCCCAGGCGGGCTCGTCGTCGTCCTCCGGACCCACACGAAGCGGTCCATGACGTCGTCGTCGTCGGGGTGGAGGTTGGCCGTGCCGTCGACGAAGCCCATGAGGTTGCGCACGCCGGCCTCGCCGGGCCCGGCCTCGACCCGGCGGTTGTAGCCGTCGAGCATCCAGTGCAGGGCCAGGTCTCCCGGGTGGCCCGGTGAGCTGGCGCAGGGCGAAGAGGTTGATGTCCTCGTTGGCGCTGGTGATGGTGACCAGCAGGTCGCCGTGCGACCGGGTCGGGGTCGAGGCGGTCGTTGGCCAGGAACGGCATCTTCACGAGCTCGGCCGGCCGCCGGTCGGCCAGGCCGAAGCGGTCGTCGAACAGCGAGGCCCCGACCGACACCACGATGGTCAGGTCGGCGGGCGGCGGCGGGTTGCCCATGTGCCGGTGTACAGCGGCGGGTAGGCGGGGTCGCGCTCCTCGTAGGGCCGGCCGGTCATGATCCGCTCGGACTCGTCGGTGAGGGCCAGGAACATGTCGCTGAGCTCGTCGAGGCCGGCGGCGGTCAGATCGAACGCGGCCATCAGGCCCTGCTCGTTGGCGGGGCGGGTGACGCCGGTCTGGTGCGGCCCTCGAAGTCGAGGTACTGCGGCACCGCCTGGCGGACGTGGGCGCGCCGCCCGCGTCGCCGTCGTCGCCGCAGGCCGCGGCGGCGCCGGCCACCCCGGCCGCGGCCGCCGTGGTCGCGAGCCGCCCGCCAGGAACCGGCGGCGGGGACGCCCGCAGCGCTCCCGGACCGGCGACGTCACTCGAGCCCGAGCGCCCCCGCCATCGTGGAGAGGTTCTCGGACAGCTCGGCGAGGGTCGTCTGCATGGCGGTCTTGTCGTCCTCGGTCAGCTCGCTCGTAGGGCTGGTAGCCCCTCGCCGTCCTCGTACTCGGCGAGCGGCCGTCGATTCGTCGAACTGGGCCTGGATGTCGGCCAGCAGCTCGGGGTCGGCCTCCTCGAGGGCCGGGGTCAGCAGCTCGAACGCCTCCTCCGAGCCCTCGACGTTGGCGGCGAAGTCCCACAGGTCGGTGCCCGAGTAGCGGTCCTCCTCGCCGGTGATCTTGCCGGTGGAGACCTCTTCGATCAGCTCGGCCGGCCGACGGTGAGGGCGGCCGGCGGGATCTCGATGTCTCGATCTCGGTCTGCAGGGCCTGCAGGTCGGCAAGGAGCTGCTCGGCGAAGGGCACCGCGCCCGCGGTGTCGCTCTGGCTCCCACAGCAGGTACTCGATGCGGTGCCAGCCGGTGAACTCGGGGTCGGGCTCGTTCTCGAAGTCGTCGACGCGGGCGTCGACCTTGCCGTCGATCTCCTCGATCAGCCCGGCGATGGGCTCGATGCGCTCCCAGCCCTGGCGGGACGGCGCGTAGGAGGCCTTGGCCGCCTCGAGGTCGCCCGCCCGAGGCGTCGGTCAAGGCCGTGGTGGTGACGACGGTGTCGTCGACCTGCTCAATGACGTAGGGCGGTGTACGCGTCGAGCGCGGTCGACCAGGGGGTTGTCGGTGTCGAGCCCAGGACCTCATCGGCCAGGCCCGTGCCGCTGCCGTGACGCGGACGTGCCCGAACCAGGACGAGGATCCACCCGAGCCCGAGGAGCCCGAACCCGAGGCGCCCGAGCCCGAGGCGCCCGAGGAGCCGCCGCACTCGTCGCCGATGTTGCGTACGTCCGCTCCGTCGTCGTCGCCACAGGCGCCGACGATCAGCGCCACGGGAACGACTGTTGCGAGTAAACGATGACGGAGCACGTGCCCCTCCCAAGGAGATGTCCGCTATGCGGAGGCTCACCCTACTGCACTTGTTAGGGACAGTTATGACTCCGGCGTCGGTGTGGGTCCACCTGACCCGGATCCCCGCGATCGGACGTCCGGGCGAGCGCCTGATGGCCGGTTGGGTCGAGGGCGTCCTGGTCGGCGGCTTGGTGCTGCTTTTGTCGTGGGCCGTCCTGGTCGTGCTGGCCGCCCGCCTCCCCGACGGCACGCTCAAAGACAAATCGTGGCTCCTGCCCAACTGCGTGCAGACGGCACGGGCGCTGCGCCGCCACCCGGACGTGCCCCGTCGCGCCAAGGTGGCCGTCGGGTTCGCCGCTGTGTGTGGCGCCTCTCACCGATCGAACCTGATCCCCGAGTTCCTCCCGGTCATCGGGCCGGCTGGACGACGTGGTGGTCGTCGCCCCTCGCCCTGCGCGTCGTGGCCCGCCAGGCGCCGGCCCGCGTCCCGGATGAGGCGTGGACCGGGAACCCGGCCACGCTCGACCGGCTGCTCGGCCCGCGGCGGGTCGCGCTCGGCGCCCGACG
>CAWJFG010000037.1:0-325000 GCA_963842015.1 uncultured Acidimicrobiales bacterium
GCGTGGTTGGCCAGGAGCCCGGCTGCTCTTCCGCTGACGAGGACGTAGCGCCGGCGGAGACCCATCGGCCGGTCAGCGGTCGGCCGGCGGCGGAACGGGGTCGAGCGCGGCGGCGAAGACCGTGGCGACGTCCTCGGCGTAGATGACCGTGACGTCGCTGCCGATCTGGACCACCGACCGCAGCAGCGACAGGCAGATCGTGACGATGCCGTTGGCGACGGCCGCGGCGTCGATGTCGGGGCGGGCGCGGCCGCTGGCCTGCTCGGTGCGGAGGCGCTCGGCGCAGGCCTTGCGCAGCTCGTGGAGGGCGGGGATCTCCATGACCCTCGCCGTGACCTCGGGCTCGAGCCCGGCCAGCAGGCGGCGGGCGAGGGGGTGGCGGTCGAGGGCGTCGACCAGCGTGAACACGAGGGTGCCCCGCCAGTCGTCGGCGCCCAGGTCCTCGAGGATGTGGGAGACGCCCTCCTCGATCACCGCGGCCGCATCGTGGTCGACCGCGGCGAGGAACAGCGCCTCCTTGTTGGGGAAGTAGGCGTAGGCGACCGTGCCGCCGACCGATGCGTCGCGGGCGATGTCGGCGACCGAGGTGGCGCGGTAGCCGTCGCGGCCGAACCGGGCGATGGCGGCGTCGAGGATCGCGCGTCGGGTGAGCTCGCCCTTCGACGGGGGAGTGGAGCCGGTCGTCGACATCGGTGACCAGGGTACCAGTATTGAGGGATTGAGTGAATCTCTCACTTCGTCTACGGTGAGCGCGACCGCCCCGATCGGCCGCCCCGATCGGCCACGACCCGGAGCTCCGCATGCCCCAGTCCAGCGCTCCCGACCGCAAGGTCCCCACCCGGCGCATCTCGTTCGACGAGTCGTTGCAGGACCTGCCGCGGCACTTCGCGGCGGGCGGCGACCTCATCCTCAGCCACCTCGCGGCCGCGCTGTCGTCGGTGTTCCCCGACGGCGAGGACTTCTTCGTCCGCTCGGTGCGCCACTACCGCGACCGCATCACCGATCCCGACCTCAAGAGGCAGGTGGCCGGCTTCATCGGGCAGGAGGCGACGCACGGACGCGAGCACCGGGCGCTCAACGACCGGCTCGCCCGCCTCGGCTATCCCACCAAGTTCTTCGAGCGCCTGACCCGGCGGGCGCTCGCCCTCCGCGAGCGGGTGGCGCCGCCGATCGCGAACCTGGCCGCCACCGCGGCGCTCGAGCACTTCACGGCCACGTTCGCCCAGCTCCTGCTGTCGAGCGACGACACGCGGGCGTTGTTCGGCCACGACGAGATCCGCAACCTGTTCCTCTGGCACGCGCTCGAGGAGGCCGAGCACAAGGCCGTCGCCTTCGACGTGTACAAGGCGATGGGCGGCAGCGAGCGCATGCGGGTGTGGACGATGCGGTTCCTCACCTACGGGTTCATCGCCGGCACGACGTTGCAGGTGGTCGTGGCGCTGGCTCGGGACGGCTCGGCCTACCGGCCCGGGGCGCTGCGGGCCAGCTGGCGCCGGTTCCGCCGCTCGCCGATCATGCAGGCGCACCTGTGGGATCAGCTGCGCGACTACAACCGCCCCGACTTCCACCCCGACGACCACGACACCACCGAGCTCGTCGAGCGCTGGCGGGCCGAGCTCTTCGGTGCCGAGGGCACCCTGAACGACAAGTTGGCGGCCGCGGCCGCCTGACGGCGACACACCACGTGATGGAGACGACCGACCCGTGACCACCTCCGAGAGCGACGCTGCGACCGTCGATCCCGCCGCGACCGACGGCGACGGCCGGGTCGAGCACCTCGACGTGCTGATCGTCGGCGCCGGCCTGTCGGGGATCGGCGCCGGGCACCACCTGCAGACCAAGTGCCCGTGGGCCCGCTACGCGATCTTCGAGGCGCGTGACGCCATCGGCGGCACCTGGGACCTGTTCCGCTATCCCGGCATCCGTTCCGACTCCGACATGTTCACGCTCGGCTACTCGCTTCGTCCCTGGTCGCGGCGCGAGTCCATCGCCGACGGCGCCTCCATCCTGCAGTACATCCGCGACACCGCGAGCCAGACCGGTGTCGGCGACCACATCCGGTTCCGCCATCGCATCGTGGCGGCCGACTGGTCGACCGACCGGGCCCGCTGGACCGTGACGGCCGAGCGCACCGACACCGGCGAGACGGTGACGGTCACCGCGGGGTTCCTGTTCTCGTGCTCGGGCTACTACCGCTACGACCAGGGGTACACGCCCGACTTCCCCGGCCGCGACGACTTCCGGGGCCCGATCGTCCACCCGCAGGCCTGGCCTGAGGACCTCGACTACGCCGGCCGGCGCGTCGTCGTGATCGGAAGCGGCGCCACCGCCATCACGCTCATCCCGGCGATGGCCGAGACCGCGGGGCACGTCACGATGTTGCAGCGCTCGCCCACGTACGTGGCCTCGCTGCCGGGCACGAACCCGCTCACCGGCGTTCTGCACAAGGTGCTCCCCACACGATGGGCCGACACCGCGGCCCGTTGGGTCAATGCGCTCGGCACGCAGGCGTTCTTCCAGGTGAGCCAGCGTCGGCCCGCGCTCGTGAGGCGGATCCTCCGCCGCGGGGTCGAGCGTCAGCTCCCGACGGGGTACGACGTCGACACCCACTTCACGCCCCGCTACGACCCGTGGGACCAGCGCCTGTGCGTCGCTCCCGACGGCGACCTGTTCCGGGCCATCCGCGAGCGGCAGGGCGTCGGTGGTGACCGACACGATCGCGCGGTTCACCGAGAACGGCATCGCGCTGACCGGCGGCGACGAGCTCGAGGCCGACATCATCGTGACCGCCACCGGCCTCGACCTGCTGTTCCTCGGCGGCCTGACGGTGACCGTCGACGGCGAGGACCCCGGGATCACCGACCGCCTCACGTACAAGGGGATGATGGTCGAGGGCGTGCCCAACCTCGCCATCGCCATCGGCTACACCAACGCCTCGTGGACGCTGAAGTGCGACCTGACCTGCGACTACGTGTGCCGGATGCTCAACCACATGCGCGGCGCCGGGCTCCGCCAGGCCACGCCGCGCAACCCCGACCCCGACGTGGCCGGCCAGGCGCTCCTCGGCCTGTCGTCGGGCTACGTGCAGCGGGCGGTCGACCGCTTCCCCAAGCAGGGGGCGTCGTTCCCGTGGCAGGTCCACCAGAGCTACCTGAAGGACTACCGGGCGCTGCGGTTGCGCGGGCTCGAGGACGAGGCGATGGAGTTCTCGAACCCGGTGCCGAGCGCGGCGGCGGGCACGCCGGAGCCGGCCCTGACCGCCACGCCGTAGGACCGACCCGTGGCGCGGGCCGCGACGCGACGCCCGTAGCGTGGGCGCCATGAGCGGTCCCGTCAGCGAACAGGATGCGGCCCTCGACGCCGAGTGCGGCCACCCGGAGTCGCCCGAGGTCGAGCTGCTCGCCGCCCGCGAGGCCACGGTCGGGGGGCTGGCGGTCCGACGTGCGTTGCCCCGCCGGACCCGGCGCACGGTGGGGGCCTGGTGCTTCGCCGACCACTTCGGGCCCGCGTCGCCGCCGGCCTCGATGCAGGTCGGGCCGCACCCGCACATCGGGCTCCACACCGTGACGTGGCTCGTCGACGGCGAGGTCCTGCACCGCGACAGCCTCGGCAGCGAGCAGCTCGTCCGGCCCGGACAGCTCAACCTGATGAGCGCGGGCCACGGCGTGGCGCACGCGGAGGAGCAGGTCACCGCCGGTCCGGGGGCGGGGACGGCTGCACGGGATCCAGCTGTGGGTGGCGCAGCCCGAGGGGACCCGCCACGGTCCGCCGGCCTTCGAGCACCACGCCGAGCTGCCCTCGGTCGCGGTCGGCGACGCGGTGGCGACCGTGCTCGTGGGCGAGCTGGCCGGCGCACGGTCACCGGCACGCGCCGACACCCCGCTGCGTCGGCGCCGAGGTCGCGTTCGCCGGCGGACGGGCGACCGTGCCGCTCGACCCGGGGTTCGAGCACGCCCTCGTCGTGCTGGACGGCACCGTGGCGGTGGACGACGACCTGGTGGGCCCCGGAGTGCTCGCCTACCTCGGCGAGGGGCGCGAGGGCGTGCGCCTGGTCGCGAGCGGCCCCGCCCGCGCGGTGCTGCTCGGCGGGGCGCCGTTCCCCGAGCCGATCCTGATGTCCTGGAACTTCGTGGCTCGCGACCGTGCCGAGGTCGACCGGGCCACGGCCGAGTGGAACGCGGACGACCCCCGCTTCGGCACGGTGGCCTCCGCGCTGCCCCGCATCCCCGCACCGACGTCCGGCATCGGCTGAGCGCCCTCTCCGACGACCCCGGCGGGTGTCCATCCTGCGGTCGGGCGTTCGTCGTGCTGGTGTCCGACGACATCGACACGAGGAGCCAGCCATGGAGACCGTGACATCAGCCGACGGGACCACGATCGCCTACGAGACGGTCGGCAGCGGGCCTCCCGCTCGTCCTCGCCGGGGGCGCGTTCAACGACCGGCGGTCGCCGAGCGCCGGGCTCCCGTTGGCGGCGCTGCTCACAGCCGACCACACGGTCGTCTGCTTCGACCGGCGAGGGCGGGGCGACAGCGGCGACACGCAGCCCTACGCCCCCGAGCGCGAGGTCGAGGACCTGGCTGCCGTCATCGCCGCGGTCGGCGGGTCGGCGGCCGTGTTCGGTCACTCGTCAGGCGCCGCGCTCGGCCTGCGGGCGGCCGCCGCCGGGGTGGGGGTCACGGCCCTCGTGCTGTTCGAGCCGCCCGTACACGGCCCCCGATCTCGCGGCCGCCGGCAACGACGAGCTGGGCCGCCGGCTCGACGAACTGGTCTCGGCGGGTCGGCGGGGCGACGCGGTCGAGGCCTTCCAGGTGGCCATCGGCATCCCGGTGGAGGTCGTCGAGTCCCTGCGCGGCGCACCGTTCCGGCCGGCGCTCGAGGTCCATCGCCCACACGCTGCCGTACGACATGGCCGTCATCGGCCCCGGGACCGTGCCCGTCGACCTCTTGAAGCAGGTCGACGTGCCGACCCTCGTCGTGGTCGGTGCCGCCAGCCCCGAGCCGCTGGTCGCGGCCGGCCGAGCGGTCGCCGACGGCGTGCCCGGCGCCGACCTCGAGGTCCTCGACGGCGTGGACCACAGCGCGCCTCCCGAGGCGCTCGCGCCCCCGGTGGCGCGCTTCCTGGCTGGGTAGGCCCGCGCTCCGACCGCGGGGCCGGGCGTCCTCCCCGCCCGGCCCCGCCGGTCCGCCGGTCATGGCGGGTCGCTGCCTCGCACTCGGCGAGGCGGCGGGCGAGGTAGCGGCGTTCGGCGTCGTTGTCGGTGGCGGCCTGGGCGGCCCGGTAGTGGGCCACGGCCTCGGCGGGCCGCCCGGCCCGGCGCAGCAGATCGGCTCGGGTGGCGGCCAGCAGGTGGTGACCGGCCAGGTCCCCGGTGGCGCCCAGCTCGTCGACGAGAGCGAGGCCGGCCTCGGGCCCGTCGGCCATCGCCACGGCGACGGCTCGGTTGAGGCGCACCATCGGCGACGGGACGAGGGCGACGAGCTGGTCGTACAGCCGGACGATCTCGGCCCGGTCGGTCTCCCGGTCGGTGGGCGCGACGACGTGGCAGGCGGCGATGGCCGCCTGGAGCTGGTAGGGCCCGACGCGCTCCTGGCGCAGGGCGCGGGCGAGCGCGGCCAGCCCCGCGGTGATGCGCGCCCGGTCCCAGGACGTGCGGTCCTGCTCGTCGAGCGGCACGAGGGCACCGTCGGGGCCGATCCGGGAGGCCAGGCGGGCGTGCTGCAGGTGGAGCAGCGCCAGCAGGCCGCGCGCCTCGGGGTCGTCGGGCATCACCTCGACCACGGTCTCGGCGAGCCGGACCGCCTCCTCGCACAGGCGGGCGCGCGCGAGGTCGGGTCCGGCGGTGGCGACGTAGCCCTCGTTGAACACCAGGTAGACGACGGCCAGCACCGCGGCCGTGCGCTCGGGCAGCGCGTGGGCGGGCGGCACGCGGTAGGGGATGCCGGCCAGCCGGATCTTCTGCTTGGCGCGCACCAGCCGCTTGGCCATCGTGGCCTCGGGCACCACGAAGCCGCGGGCGATCTCTGCGGTGGTGAGCCCGGCGAGCGTCCGCAGCGCCAACGCCACCTGCGCCTCGACCGCCAGCGCGGGGTGGCAGCAGGTGTAGATCAACCGCAGCCGGTCGTCCGCCACGCCGCTCGCCCGCACGTCGTCGTCGACCAGCGGCGGTTCGGCCTCGTCGCCGACCGCGACCGCCCGCTGCTTCCGCTCCCCGACCGCGGCCCGGCGCATCCGGTCGATGGCGCGCCGGCGGGCCGTGGTGGTCAGCCACGCGCCCGGACGGTCGGGGACCCCGTCGCGGGGCCAGGTCGCGAGGGCGCGGGCGAACGCGTCCTGCGTGCACTCCTCGGCCAGGTCCCAGTCGCCCGTGAGGCCGATCACCGCCGCGACGACGCGGCCCCACTCGCGCCGGAACGCCTCGTCGACGGCGAAGGTGACGTCGTCGGAGGCCGCGATCACGCCTCCCGGACGGGGCGGATCTCGACCTGGCCGATGCGCGTGGCGGGATGTCCCGCCGCGATGGCGATGGCCTCGTCGAGGTCGGCGACGTCGACGATGGCGAACCCGCCGACCTGGTCCTTGGCCTCGAGGAACGGTCCGTCGGTGAGGAGCACCTCGTCGTTGCGCACGCGCACCGTCGTGGCGGTCGCGCTCGGGTGCAGCCCCTCGTGGGCTCGGAGCACGCCCCGCTCGCGCAGGTCGGCCATCCAGGCGTGGAACCGATCCATGCCGTCGGGGACATGGGTCCTGTCGACCTCGTCCTCATCGGCGCTGATGAGCAGCATGAAGCGCACGGGCCCTCCTCTGTGTGGGGATGTCACCCTGACGACGAACGGCGCTCCGCCGGGAGGACGCCGGCCCGCACCAGGATGCCCGCCAGAGCGGTCAGGCGTCGGCGAACACGTCGCGCAGATCCCGCTTGAGCACCTTGCCGGCGGGGTTGCGGGGCAGCGGGTCGGACCAGACGGCCACGCGGCTCGGCACCTTGAACGGCGCCAACCGCGCCGTCACGTGGGCCTGCACGTCCTCGGCTGTGATCGTCGCGCCGGCACGCGGCACGACGACCGCCGCCACCTCCTCGCCGAGCCGCTCGTGGGGGACGCCGAACACCGCCGCCTCGTGCACCGCCGGGTGCTCGTAGATGGCGGCCTCGACCTCGGCGCAGTACACGTTCTCGCCGCCGCGCAGCACCATGTCCTTGGCGCGGTCCTCGACGTAGACGAAGCCCTCGTCGTCGACGCGGCCGATGTCGCCCGTGCGCAGCCACCCGTCGACGATGGTCTCGGCGGTGGCCTCGGGCCGGTTCCAGTAGCCGCGGATGAGGTTCGGCCCCTTGAACCAGATCTCGCCGCGCTCGCCGGTGGGCACGGCGACACCGGCCTCGTCGCGCACCTCGACCTGCAGGATCGGGGTCGCCCGGCCCGTGCTCGTCGGGTGGGTCAGGTAGTCCTCGCCGCCGTTCTGCGGCCCGTAGGCGTTGGTCTCGGTCATGCCGTAGCCGATGTTCGGGCTGGCCTTGGCGAAGCTCGAGGCCACGCGGCGCACCAGCTCGGGCGGGGCGGGGGCGCCGCCGCCCCCGACGGCCACGAGGCTCGACGTGTCGAACTCGGCGAACCGCGGTGACTGGAGCATGTCCCAGCTCTGCGTGGGCACGCCGACGAAGTTGGTGACCCGCTCGCGCTCGATCAGCTCGAGGGCCCGCTCGGGGTCCCACTTGTACATGATCACGAGCTTCAGCCCGCTGGCGAAGCACCCGAGCATCACGGGGATCGAGCCCGTCACATGGAACAGCGGCACGATCAGGATGAAGGAGGGGGGCGTCGTGGGCGTCGCCGAGGTCCCCCGGCGCAGGCGGTCGACCGCGGCCCGGCAGCTGTAGCCCAGGAGCGCGTGCGTCACCGCCCGGTGCGTCGACACGGCCCCCTTCGGCCGGCCGGTCGTGCCCGACGTGTAGAGGATGGTGGCGTCGTCGTCGGGCGTGATCGCCACGTCGGGCAGCGGCGAGCCCAGCGGCAGAGCCTCCTCCCACCGGTCGACGCCGGAAAGCGATCCGGTGGGATCGTCGCCGAGGCGTACGCCGAGCACGCGGATCCCGAGGGCGGCCGTGGCCGCGTGTGTGCGCTCGACCCGTTCGCGGTCCGCGATCAGCACCGAGGCGCCGCAGTCCCCGAGCGCCCAGCCGAGCTCGTCGTCCGTCCACCAGGCGTTGAGCGACACCGACACGGCACCGACCGAGGTGATGGCGGCGAAGGCGATGACCCACTCGGGATAGTTGCGCATCCCGATGGCGACCCGGTCGCCCACGCGGACGCCGTACGTCTCGACGAGCAAGGCCCCGAGGGCGTCGACCCGGGCCATGACGTCAGCGAAGCTCCAGCGCTCGTCCTCGTAGACGAGGAACGTGGTGTCGCCGCGCGTGCGGGCCGTGTCGAACACGTCGCGCAGGCTGTTCGGCGCGTGGACGAACACCGTCGTGGGCACGCCGGCGATGTCGGCCGTGCCGGTCTCGAACCGCTGTCCGGGGGCGGTGACCGCGGCGACGGCGTCGGCGTAGCTCATCGTCATGGGTCGGGATCCTCCAGCGGGCCTCGGATGCCGGCCACCGTCCCGCTGACCGGCGGTCAAGGTGCGGACGTTAGCGGCCGTTCTCCGCCACGGCGAAGGCGCCCACGACCGCCCAGCGCGGCGTGGGTCCCGGGCTCAGCCCGCCACCACGCGCACGAGCACGGCCAGCCCGACGACGGCGACCGACCCGGCGAGGAGGGCGGCGCCGGCCGGGCGGGGAGGCGGCACGGGCCGCTGCTGCAGCTCGTGGAGCCGCCACAGAGAGGCCAGGAAGCCGGGCACGACGACGACGGCCCCGATCAGCAGGACCACGGCCACGTCGGCCTGCCGGTCGATCAACCGCGTGGACAGGGCCGCCAGGCCACCGCACGACAGCACCGTGCGCAACCAGGCGAACTCGGTGCGCTCGGCCGCCTCGCCGGCGAACACCTCCTCGTCGTCGCCGGCGGGCGTCGTCACCGGAGGACCAGCACGATCGCCACCGCACCGGCGACCGCCACCACGGCCGTGCTGAGCACCGGGATGGCCCACGGACGCGGGAGCGGCCGCCCGTGGCGCATCGCCTCCTGCACCTGGTGCCACCGGACGTAGCTCGAACCGGCGAGCATCAGGCTGAGGGCCAGCGCGGCCACGGCGAGCGTGTGGCGGGTCGTGTCCCCGAGCGACTCGGGCGCGACCTCCTCGAGGGCGATGCCGCCCGCCAGCAACGCCAGCGACGTCCGCACCCAGGCGAGGAACGTGCGCTCGTTGGCGAGGCTGAAGCGGTAGTCGGGCTCGACGCCTCCGTCGTCGCCGGGCTCATTCGGCACCGACCTAGCCTGGCACCCCCGATGCGTCGGGTGCAGGACGCTCGCCCGCGGCGTCGTCCGCCCCGCCGTCGTCCGAGCCACCGGCCCTGGCCGCGAGGGCAGGGGCGGGTACACCGCCGTCGTCGACCGGCGCGCCTCCCGGCTGCCGCCGCCCGAGCTCGTCGAGGATGGCGAGGAAGAACACCGCCAGCGCGAGCCCGTAGGCCACACCACCCACGCCGTAGACCTCGTAGCCGACCAGCGCCACCACCCACGGCGCCAGCAGCCCGATGTGCACGCTGTGAAGGGCGACGCGCCGCCGCAACCAGAACGAGTCGCCCACCTGACAGGCGAGCACGACGGCCACGGTCACCGCCGTCACCACGTCGGACTCGAGGGCGAGCACGAGCAGGATCAGGGGCAGCGTCCCGAGCACCAGGCCCACGTGCGGCAGCATCGCCATGATGCCGGCGGCCAGCCCCAGCGCCGCGGGCGACGGCACGTCGAGGAGGGCGGCGGCCCCGGCCACCGCCAGCCCGACCACGATGCCCTCGGCCACCGTGAGCAGGATCGCCCGGCGCGATCGCCGGAGCGCGCGCGTCACCACCGACTCGACGTCCTGGCGCGTGCTCGGATCGGGCAGCTGGTCCACCGCCGAGCGGGCCAGGCGCGGTCCGTAGGACATCAGGAACAGGGTGAGGATGCCGCCGATGAAGTACGTGGGCGCCGTGCCCGCGGTCGACTCCAGCACGTCGTCGGTTCCCGTGACCCGCTCTTCGAGCGCGTCGGCGAACAGGTCGACGCGCCGCGAGGCGTCGACGTCCTGGGCCGCACGCCCGATCCGGTCGTCACGGGCCTCGAGCTCGTCGGCCGCGTCGCGCGCCGAGTCGGCGACTCGCTCCACGCCGGTGGACAGGTCGTCGAACGCCACGTAGATGACGCCCCAGGTGGCCGCCGCCGCGACGAGCAGGGCGATGATCACCGACAGGATGCGCGGGAACCACCGGTCGAGCACGTCCACGATCGGATCGATGAGGACGGCCACGATCCCGGCGGCGACCGCCCACGACAGGGGCTGGTGCGCCGACACGAACAGCCGCTGGGCCATGATCGCCAGCACCACCGCCACCACCGCGAGCACGGCGGAGCGGCCGGAGATGCGGATCACCCGGCGGGTCGGCTCGGGTGAGGGTGGGGTCACGGCCAAACGGTACCGGCCGCCGGGCTCCGGGGTCGCCGGGGCGCGCGAGCAACGGACCGAGTGGGCTGCGGGGTGGCGTACCGTACGGGCCGATGGCCCAGGACGTCGACGACACGGGCGGCGGGACGGCTCGGGCGGGCCCTCCCGCTCCGGCTCCCGGTCCCACCGTGATCGTCGACGTCGACCCGTGGTCGTTCCTGGTCCTGGCCGCGGCCGCCTCGGTGGCGGTGGCGGTGTTCGCCGTCGCCAGCACCGCGCGCGACGTGCTGACCGGCATCGGCGTCGGCGTGCTCGTCGGTGTCGCGCTGTCGCCCGTGGTCGGAGCCGTGCAGCGCCGCTGGTCGACGTCGCGCGGCATGGCGGTGACGCTCGTGGGCGCCGGGTTGACGGTGGCGTTCGTGGGGATCGTCACCGTCGTCGCCCCGGCCGCCGTGTCGCAGCTGCAGGACTTCAGCGACGAGCTGCCACAGACGGTGCGCGACTTCTACACGTGGCCGATCGTGGGCCCCCGCCTCGAGGATGCCGATGCGGCGGGAGAGGTCGAGCAGTGGATCGACGACGCGCCCGCCGACATCGACGACGCCACGCTCGCCGACCTCGGCGAGCGGCTGATCGGCGGCGTCCTCAGCGCCGTCGTGGTGCTGATCACCGCTCTCGGGGTGATGATCGACGGCGGGGTGGTGGTGCGGCGGTTCCGGGCGCTGGTGCCCGTGGCGAGCCGCGACCGGGCCGACCGGCTCGGGCGCATCATCTACGCGACGTTCGGCAGCTACTTCGCGGGATCCCTCTTCGTCGCCGCGCTCGCCGGGCTCGTGATCCTGTGCACCGGCCTGCTGCTGGGGGTGCCCCTCGCCCCGGTCGCCGGGCTGTGGACCACGCTCACCAACCTCATCCCGCAGATCGGAGGGTTCCTCGGCGGCGGGTTCTTCGTGCTGCTCGCCCTCACCCAGGGCCCGGTCGAGGCGGTGATCGCCCTGGCGGTGTTCATGGCGTACCAGAACCTCGAGAACAACGTCATCAGCCCGGCCATCGTCGGCAAGGCCGTGAACCTGTCGCCGCCGACGACCATGCTGGCCGCCCTGGTCGGCGCCGCGGCCGCCGGCGTTCCGGGCGCCCTCGTGGCGACCCCGCTCCTCGGCGCGGTGAAGGCGATCTACCTCGACCGCCGCGGCGAGATGCCCGAGCCCGAGGCCGACCGGGTCCGCGAACGGGTCACGGGCATGATGCGCCGCCGCCTGCCGTTCGGCCGCGGGGACCAGGACGGCGGCCCGGACTCGGGGCCATGACGCGATTTCCACAGCAGTTCCGGGGGTCAGAGCCCCCGAAACTGCTGTGGAAATCTGTCGACCGTCCTCAGACCGGCAGGTCGCCCGTGGCGGTGCGGGTGCTGCCGGTGTCCTTGTAGGCGGCGATGGTGCGCTGGGCGATGCGCATCTGGTGGATCTCGTCGGCGCCGTCGGCGAACCGGGCCCAGCGGGCGTGCTGGTACATGCTCGCCAGCGGCGTGTCGGTGGAGTAGCCGAGGGCGCCGTGGACCTGGATCGAGCGGTCGATGATGCGGTTCAGCGCGTTGGCCACGAAGTGCTTGGCCATCGACACCTCGGACTTGAAGTCGAGCTTGTTGTCGATGCGGTACGCGGCGTGCAGCACCATCAGCTTGGCCTGGTACAGCTCCATGGTGGAGTCGGCGATCATCCACTGCACGCCCTGCTTCTCGGCCAGCAGCGAGCCGTGGCTGAAGCGGTTCAGCGACCGGTCGACCATCATGTCGAGCGCCGTCTCGGCCTGGGCGATCCAGCGCATGCAGTGCGCCAGGCGGGCCGGCCCGAGGCGGTACTGGCCGAGCAGGTGGCCCTGGCCGCGCCCGCCGAGCAGGGCGTCGTTCGAGACCCGCAGGTCCTCGATGCGGATCTCGCTGTGGCCGGTCGAGCCGTGCATGGTCTCGACCTCGCGGACCTCGTTCCACCCCTCGGACGGGATGTCGACGAGGAAGGCGGTGTTGGCCGCCTGCGGCATGTCGGGGTCGTCCTCGGTGCGGGCGATGAGGATGGCGAACTGCGACCGGTGGGCGTTGGAGATGAACCACTTGTGGCCGTTGATGACCCACTCGTCGCCGTCCTGGTAGGCGTGGGTCTGGATGAGCGTCGGGTCGGAGCCGGCGACCTCGGGCTCGGTCATGGCGAAGCAGCTCATGGCGCGGCCCTCGCACAGCGGGCGCAGGTACCGCTCCTTCTGCTCCTCGGTGCCCCAGTGCAGCAGGGTGTGCATGTTGCCCTCGTCGGGGGCCTGGCAGTTCATCACCCACGGGCCGAGCCGGGTCTTGGCGCCCTCGGCCTGCACCATCGCCAGCTCGACGTGGCCGAGGCCCATGCCGCCCCACTCGGTGGGCATGTGCGGCAGCCACAGGCCCTCTTCCCGGGCCTTGGCCCGCATCTCGAAGATGAGCTTGATGTAGTCGCTGCGGTCGAGATCGTCGCGGTTGCCCATCTGGGCCTCGCCGGGCTTGACCACGGTGTCGATGAAGGTGCGCACCCGCATCCGGATGTCCTCGAGCTCGGGCGTGAGGGTGAAGTCGATGGGCATGGGTGGTCAGCCTTCCTTTGCGATCACGATCGTGGCGCGGGCGAACAGCCCGAGGGTGGTGGCGTGGAGCAGGTCGCCGATCTCCTTCGGCGCCTTGCCGGCGCAGGCGCGGGCGTGGGTGCCCTCGAGGACGATGCCGAGCTTGAAGCAGGCCATGGCCGTGTACCAGGGGACCGCGGCGGTGTCGCGGTCGCTGTGATCCGCGTAGCGGGCGACCAGCTCGGCGGGGGAGGGGAGATCGGGGATGCCGCCGCCGATGCCGCCGAAGGCGGTGGCGAGGTCGGGCGGCATGGCGTCGCCGTCGGCCTCGGGCCCGACCGGCCAGGTGCCGAGCAGGTTGCCGAGGTCGAGCAGCGGGTCGCCGATCGTGCACATCTCCCAGTCGACGATGGCGGCCACCTCGGGCCCGTCGAGCGAGATCATCACGTTCGACAGGTGGTAGTCGCCGTGCATGATGCCCGGCCGCCAGTCGCGGGGGCGGTGGTCGTCGAGCCACGACGCCACCCGGTCGAGGCCCGGGATGTCGGGGCCGGGGTAGCCGTCGAGCTCGGCGTACGAGTCGAGCTCGCCCATCCAGCGCGGCACCTGGCGCTCGAGGAAGCCGTCGGGCTTGCCGAAGTCGCCGAGGCCGACCGCCCCGTGGTCGACGGCGCCGAGGCGGGCGGCGGCCTCGGCCACGTTCAGCCCCATCTCGTGGCGGATCGCGGCGTCGTCGGCGTGCCGCGGCGGCAGGCCACCGGCGGGGTTGAACCCCTCGACCGGTGCCATCAGGTAGAAGACCGCGTCGCCGGCCACGCCGCTGTCGGGCTCGCCGGGCCCGGCCACGAACGCCGGGTGGGGAACGTCCTGCCCGGCCAGCGCCTGCAGGACCCGGGCCTCGCGGCGCATGACGTCGTTGCTGGCCCTGCGCAGGTGCCGTGGGCCGCGTCGCAGCACGTGGTCGCGGCCGCCGCGGGTGAACCTCATCAGCAGGTTCTGGGTGCCGCCGGGGAGCGCCCGGGCGTCGGTGATCGGGCCGCCCGGCAGGCCCCGTTCGTCCATCCAGACGGCGAGGGCGTCGAGGTCGACGAGGTCGGTGCCGACGTCGGCCCCCGCCGTCATCGCCGGCCCCCGCGTCCCTTGGCCCGGGGGCGGGCGGCGGCCAGGCGCCGGGTCTCGTCGGAGACGGGTGCCGACAGCACCCCCGCCACCAGGTCGACGAGGTCGCTGGTGAACAGGCGCTCGTCGGGCCGCGGCCCCGAGCGCGCCCGCCGGCCCATCTCGACGACCGCGAACCGGATGGCGGCGAAGCGGCGGTGCAGGCGGGTGGCGTCGTCGTCCAGCACCGCACCCACGAGGCGGCGCCAGCGATCGATGCTCGACGTGGGGTCGTCGGGCGCCCCGGGGTCGAACGGAGGCCGGGGGCGGTTCATGAGGTCGGCCAGGATCTGGAGGTACTGGGGGCCCCCGTCGGGATCGGTCAGCTTGGCGGCCATCGGGCGGACGAGCGCCCCGGCGAGGGCGCGCACGTCGGTGGCGCCCTCGGCCTCGTAGGCGTCGAGCATGGCGTGCCTGCGAGCCTCGACCTCTCGGCCGTGCTTGACCATGACCGCCTTGAGCAGGCCATCACGGTCGCGGAAGTGGTACTGCAGCGCCGAGGCGTTGCGGGCGCCGGCGGCTCGGTTGATCTCCCGCAGGCTGACGCCGTCGATGCCGTGGACGGCGAAGAGGTGCTCGGCCGCGCTGACGAGGCGGTCGCTGGTCGCGCCCGTCGGTTCGGTGGGGGTGCCGGGTTCGGAAGGCTCGGAGGCCCGCTCGGTCAGGTCATGCACGCGCATTAGACCCTAGACCAGCCGCATTTGTCGGTGCCTCTGTCGGTGGCGAATTCGGGCGGCCCGGCGGGGCCCGGCGATAGGGTCGGCGTCCATGCTGCGCCGGCGCCGTGCCCCCGAGGACCCGCTCGCGCACGTCGATCCTGCCGGCGTCTCGTCCCGGTACTCGGGTGCGGTCGCCGATGCCCTCGAGGCCCGCGGCCGGTTCGCCGACGTGCTGGCCGGCGTGCGCGACGGCCCGGTGCGAGATCGGCTGGTGGACGCCGCCGGCCGCCTCGACACCGGCGTGGCCGCCGTGTGGGAGATCGCCCAGCGCGCCACGCAGGTCGAGCGCACGCTGGGGGCCCTCGATCCCGATCGGGTGACCGACGAGTACAAGCGGGCCAAGCGCGCCGGGACCGATCCCGAGCTCGAGGCGGTCCTGGGCCAGCGCTTCGGGTCGGTGCAACGGCTGCTCAACACCCTCGACGACACCGACGAACGCCTCCGTCTGCTCGACGCCCGCCTCGGCGCCGCCGTGGCGGGGGCGGCCGAGATCGCCCTCGGCGGCGCCGGTGCCGACCGCCTCGGTGCCGACCTCGACGGCGTCGTGACCGAGCTGGGCGCTCTTCGCGCCGCCCTCGACGAGCTGAGCTGAGCGCGGCGCGGGAACCGACCGGCTACCGGCTGGTCGCCTTGTGGTACTGCCGGTTCGACAGCGGCACGAACACCGCCAGGATGATCGCCACCCAGATCAGCGTGTAGAGCTCGGGGTTCTGCAGCGGCCACACGTCGGGCGGTGGGTCGGCGGGGTTGGTGTTGCCGAACAGCTCGCGCGTCGCCTGGGTGACCGACGAGATCGGGTTCCACTCGGCGAACGTCTGCAGCACGCCCGGCAGGTTCTCGCTCGGCACGAAGGTGTTGGCGATGAAGGTCAGCGGGAAGATGACCATGAACGACGCGTTGTTCACGACCTCGGGGCTGGGCACCAGCAGGCCGACCCACGCCATCACCCACGAGAACGCGTAGGCGAACAGGAGCAGCAGCACGAACGCGGCGATCGCCTCGAGCAGCGACCCGCGGATGCGCCACCCGACGAGCAGGCCGGTGATCGCCATGATCACGATCGAGATGACGTTGTAGAGCACGTCGCTGGCCGTGCGGCCCACCAGCACGGCGGACCGGGCCATCGGCAGCGACCGGAACCGGTCGATGACGCCCTTCTGGATGTCCTCGGCCAGGCCCGCGCCGGTGAACGTCGCCCCGAACACGACGGTCTGGACGAAGATGCCCGCGATGAGGAACTCGCGGTAGCTCACGCCGGGCACGTCGATCGAGCCGCCGAACACGTAGGCGAACAGCAGCACGAACATGATCGGCGACAGGGTGGTGAACACCAGCACGTCGGGCACGCGCTTGACCTTGATCAGGTTGCGCTTGGCGATGACCGCCCCGTCGGCGAGGGCGTAGCGCAGCGAGCTCATCAGGCGACCTCCTGCTCGTCCTCGGCGTCGGAACCGTCGGGTGGCGCCTCGGCCGCGTGCCCCGTCAGGGTGAGGAACACGTCGTCGAGCGTGGGGCGTCGCAGGCCGACGTCGAGGATGTCGAGCCCGGCGGCCTCGACGTCGTCGAGCAGCGACCGCAGCGTGGCGGCGCCCCCCGAGATGGGGGCGACCAGGGTGCGGGCCCGCTCGTCGATGTCGATCTCGCCGCAGCCGTTGCCGACGAGGACCAGCCGGGCCCGGTCGAGGTCGTCGGCCCGGGCCACCACCAGCTCGATCCGCTCGCCGCCGACCTGGCTCTTGAGCTCGTCGGCCGTGCCATGAGCGATGGCCCGCCCCTGGTCGATGACGACGATGTCGTCGGCCAGCCGGTCGGCCTCCTCGAGGTACTGGGTCGTGAGCAGGAGCGTCGTGCCGCCCTGCACGAGGTCACGGATGACGTCCCACATGTCGAGGCGGCTGCGCGGGTCCAGACCCGTGGTCGGTTCGTCGAGGAAGAGGATGGGCGGCCGGGCCACCAGCGCCGCCGCCAGGTCGAGGCGGCGCCGCATGCCACCCGAGTAGGTGCGCACCGGACGGTCGCCGGCGTGGGACAGCCGGAAGTCGCCGAGCAGCTCGCGCGCCCGCTCGCGGGCCGGCACCCGGCCGAGGTGGTAGAGCCGGCCGACCATGTCGAGGTTCTCGAAGCCGGTCAGGTACTCGTCGACCGCGGCGTTCTGCCCCGACAGCCCGATCCGCTCACGGACCCCGTCGGGGTCGGCGGTCACGTCGATGCCGTCGACGGTGGCGGTCCCCGTGTCCGGCTCGAGCAGGGTGGTGAAGATGCGGACCGCGGTGGTCTTGCCCGCCCCGTTGGGGCCGAGCAGCCCGAGGACGGTGCCCTCGGGGACGGTCAGGTCGAGCCCGTCGAGCGCGGTGACGTCGCCGTAGCGCTTCACCAGCCCGGAGGCGGTGATCCCTCCTGGCACGTGGTCATCCTTCCGTCGTGGATCGGGTGCCCGCGCACTGCTGGTCGGTCAGTCGAACTCGAAGAGGTCGTCGAGGAACGACCGTCGCTTCTTCTTCTTGTGGTCGCGGTCGTCGTAGCGGCGGTCATCGCGGCGGTCGTCGTAGCGCCGTCGGTCCTCGTCGTACCGCCGCCGGTCGTCGTCGTAGCGGGGACGGTCGTCGTAGCGCTCGCGGCCGCCGTCACCGCCGACGGAGGCTGCCGTCGGGGCCAGCGAGGCCGCGGCGCGCTCGATGACCTTGTCGAGCTCACCGCGGTCGAGCCACACCCCGCGGCACTGCGGGCAGAAGTCGATCTCCACACCCTCACGGGACGAGATCGAGAGGGCGACGTCGCACACCGGACACTTCATGCGACGGACCATACCGCCGACGCCCGCATCCCCCGCCGCGGCGGCTCCGTCCGCACGCTGTGGCAGTGTGACCAGGTGTTCGTTGTGCTGGGCCGACCGTCCGACGACAAGCTCGCCCGCGTTCTCGAGGAGATGCGGGCCACGCCGCTCACCTATCCCGAGCACGGCCGCACCCTGGCGCGTGGCGCCGGCCTTCCTCCCGGCTACCACCACGTGCGGGCCGCCCGCGACCTCGGCACGGGCGACGCGGTGTGGGACGCCGCAGGCCAGGGGATCCGGGCCTGGCGTCTCCACCGGGGGTCGGGCCTGCGGGTGGCGCCCGCCGACCCGGCGATCGCGGTCGGGACCGAGGTGGTCACCGACGTCGCCCTCGCCGGGCCCGTGCACGTCCTCGCCGCCTGCCGCATCGTCGAGGTCGTCGACGAACCGGGCCGCTTCGGCTTCGCCTACGGGACCCTGGCCATGCACCCCGAGCAGGGTGAGGAGGCCTTCGTCGTCGAGCGCACCGACGACGACCGCGTGCGCCTCACCGTGACCGCGTTCTCGCGGGGCAACGGCCTGCTCATGCGGGTCGGCGGGCCGATCGCCCGCCGTCAGCAGGCGACCGCCACCGAGGGATACCTCGACGCGCTGCAGCGGCACGTCGACGAGGCGGTCAGCCGAGGCCCATCAGGTTCGTGATGCCGTGGTCGCGGCCGGCGGTGTACCCGCCGTCCACCGGGATGGCCGCGCCCGACACGAACGAGGCGTCGTCGGACAGCAGGTAGGCGGCCGCGGCGGCGATCTCGTCGGCCCGGCCGATGCGGCGCAGCGCGTGCTCCACGCGGTAGCCGTCGGCGACGGCCTCCATGCCCTCCATCCCGAAGATGAACCCCGTCATCGGCGTGTCGATGAAGCCGGGGCACACGGCGTTGACCCGGATGCCCGAGGGCCCGTAGTCGATGGCCATGTTGCGGGTCAGCAGCACGACCCCGCCCTTCGACGCGTTGTAGCAGCTCCCACCGGCCGTGCCCTCGAGCCCCTCGATGCTGGCGAGGGTCACGAGCGAGCCGCGCTGGCCGTTCGGCCGCCGCTCCTGCTGCACCATCTGGGCCAGCGCCGCCTTGGAGACCACGAACGTGCCGGTGAGGTTGATCGAGATGACGCGCTCCCACTCGGCGAGGTCCAGCTGGTGCACCGCGCCGGCGCCCGCCACGCCGGCCGCGTTGACGACCCCGTCGAGCCGGCCACCCACGTCGACGGCCGTGGCCACGGCGGCGGCCATCGCCGCCTCGTCACGCACGTCGGCGGTCACGAACCGGTAGCGGTCGCCCGCACCGGCGGGGTCGCCCTCGGGCGGCGCCTGCACGTCGGTTCCCACGACCGTGGCGCCCTCGGTCAGCAGCCGCTCGACCGTGGCCCGGCCGATCCCCGACGCCGCGCCGGTCACGAGCGCGGTCCTTCCCTCGAAGCGCGTCACGCGTTCCCCCTCGTCCGTGGGTGCCGAGGCCCGGCACCCGACTGAACAAGATGATAGAAGTTGTTCAGTCGTTCAGTCGCGCCGGACGAGGGGAGGGGGCGCCGATGACGATCACCGCCGGCACCGCACCCGACCGGATCCTCGACGCCGCCGAGCGGTGCATGGCGCGCTACGGGCTGCGGGTCTCGATGCGCGACGTCGCGGCCGAGGCCGGCCTGTCCCGCGGCTCGGTGTACCGCTACTACGCGGACCGTGATGCCCTCGTCGGTGCGGTGCTCGAGCGCACCGCCGACCGGTTCGTCGGCGCGGCCGCCACCGCGGTCGACGCCCACACGGCGCTGGCCGACCAGGTGGCCGAGGCGGCCGTGTTCATCCTGACCCACCTCGGCGACGAGGGGCTCACGCTGCGCCTGCCGGGCGAACGCGACTCGCTGCTCGCCGCCATGATGACCGCCGGCGGAGGGCGGCTCGTCGAGCGGTGGGACGACTTCTGGCTGCCCCGTCTGGCGGCCGCCGCGCAGCGGGGCGAGGTGCGCCCCGATCTCGACCACCCGCAGGCGGCCGAGTGGATCGTCCGCCTGATGCTCTCGTTCGCGCTGCTGCCGTCCGCGGTCGTCGACCTCGACGACGCCGACGCCGTGCGCGCCTTCGTCCGCGACCACGCCGTCCGCGGCTTCGCCTGACTGCTACTGCTCATCATCGACCAGGAGGAACAGTGCGCTTCGCCCTCTTCTACGAGATCCCCGTCCCCCGCCCGTGGGGTCCCGACAGCGAGTACGACGCGTACCGCAACACCCTCGAACAGGCCATCGCCGGGGACCGCTGGGGCTGGGACGCCTTCTGGACCGTCGAACACCACTTCCTCGAGGAGTACTCGCACTGCTCGAACCCCGAGGTGCTCTACGGGGCCATCGCCGCCCGCACCGAGCGCATCCGCCTCGGCTACGGCGTGCGGCTCATGCCCGGGCCCTACAACCACCCCGTGCGCAGCGCCGAGTCGATCGCGGTGCTCGACCTCATCTCGGGCGGGCGGGTCGACGTCGGCACCGGTCGATCGTCGACCCGCGCCGAGCTCGAGGGGTTCGGCATCGACCCCGCGAACACCCGGGGGATGTGGCAGGAGGCCATCCAGCACATGGTCGGGTGCTGGGTCGACGACGAGCACAGCTTCGACGGGCGGTTCTGGCAGATGCCGCCCCGCCGCGTCCTGCCCCGGCCCCGTCAGGCGCCGCACCCGCCGCTGTGGGGAGCCACGTCCAGCGAGGACGGCCACCGCCAGGTCGGGGCGCTCGGGCTCGGGCTGTGCTCGTTCGCGGTCGGCGTTCCCCCCGAAGAGGTCAAGGCCAAGATCGACATCTACCGAGAGGCGCAGGCGGGTTGCGCCGAGCCGATCGGCGCCTTCGTCAACTCCGACGCCGCCACCTTCACGATGACGCTGTGCGCCCCCGACCGTGACGAGGCGCTGGTCGCCGCCCGCGAGTCGTTCGAGTGGTACCCGAAGGCGGGGGCCCGGCTGATCGGCAGCGTGGCCGAGTGGATGAACGAGACCGGCGAGGACCTCGGCACGTACTCGTACGCCGCGGACCTCAAGTCGATCGACGACGACGGCAGCCTCGACCTGCTGTCGCTCGAGTACCTCGTCGAGTCGGGGGCGTGCGTGGTGGGGACGCCCGACGACTGCGTCGAGGCGTGCCGGCGGTACGAGGAGGCCGGCGTCGACACGCTGCTGTGCCTGGTCAACCCGTTCAAGATCCCGCACGAGACCGTCATGCAGACCATCGAGCTGATGGGCCGGGAGGTGATCCCGCACTTCCGGTGAGTGAACGCGCGGGCACCGGGAGCGACCCCTGGGCGAGCAGGTCATCCGTGGTCCTAGCCTGCCGCCATGGGCGTTCGTGAACGGGGGGTGTCGGCCGAGCAAGCGGTCGCCTACCGCGTCGCGGCCCACAACCTGCACCGGCTGCTCCCACACGACGGGCTGCTCGACGCGGCCGCTGTGGCGGGGGTGCAGGACACCCCGCCCGGCAACGCCGGCGTGGCGCTCGCCAACCGGGTGGCGAAGCTCACGCCCGACGACTTCGACAGCGCGCTCCACGACGATCGCACGCTGGTGCGGATCCTGTCGCTGCGGGGCGCGGCCCACGTCGTTCGCCGGCGCGACGCGACGGTGTTCGGTCCCGGCGCGCTCGCGGGCGCGGAGGAGTCGCTGCGCGAGCAGCTCGGGGGGTCGTGGCCCGCGATCGAGGCCGCCGGTTGGACGGCCCGGGAGGCGTTGGGCTCGGTCATCGGCGTGCTCACCGCGGTGCTGGCCGACGCCGAGCCGCGCACCAAGGGCCAGCTCAGCGAGGCCCTGCACGACCGCCTCCCCGCCGAGCTCGAGCCGTGGTGCGACGTGTGCGACGTCCACCACGTGCCCGACCAGCTGCTGCGATTGGCCGGCACGGCCGGGGTGTACGCCTACGGGTGGCCGCACGGCAGCCGGCAGACCCTCATGGCCACCGACATCTGGCTCGGCGGTCCTCTCGGAGGTGACGTCGCGGAGGCCCGGCTCGAGCTCGCCCGCCGGTTCGTCCACGCCTACGGGCCCGTGTCGCCGCGCCACCTGGCCGCCTGGACGGGGATGAGCCCCACCGAGGCCCGCGACCGGTTCACCGCGCTCGGCGCCGAGCTCGTGGACGTGCGCCTCGACGGCAGCCCGACGCTGGTGCTGGCCGACGACGTCGCCATGATGGACGACCCGCCCCTCGCCGGCGGCGCCCGCCTGCTGCCGGCCGGCGACCCGTTCCTCGCCCAGCGCGACCGGGCGACCCTGTTGCCCGACAAGGCCCGCCAGCGCGCGGTGTGGCGGCCGGTGGGAAGTCCCGGGCTCGTGCTGATGACCGGCCGGCCGGTCGGGATCTGGCGGGCGCAGGTGGCGGGGGGTCGGCTGCGGGTCACGGTCGAGACGTTCGGGTCGCTCGGCGACAAGCAGCGCACGGCCATCGAGCAGGCGGCGTCGCTGATCGCCCCGTTCCGGGGCCGCGACGAGATCGACCTCTCGTTCGCCTGACCTCGCAGGGGCCCTCCGTCGCCGTGGTGTGCCGCGACGGACGGGCGCGTGACCCCCGACACGAGGCAGGATGCAGGCATGACTGCGATCGACGTCCCGCTGGCTCTCCACCGCGGTGAGAACGATCTGCCCTGGGTCGACCTCGGCGACGGCTCCGACCTGCAGCTGCTGCAGGTCGACGTCGAGGCCGGCCTGTGGGTGATCCGCACGCGGTTCCAACCCGGCTACCTGGTGCCCACCCACAAGCACACCGGCGAGGTGTTCGCCTTCACCATCTCGGGCTCGTGGAAGTACGTCGAGTACCCCGAGGTGAACACGGCGGGCTCCTACCTGTTCGAGCCGGCGGGGTCGGTGCACACGCTCACCGTCCCCGACACGAACGAGGGTCTGACCGACGTGTGGTTCGCCATCCGAGGCGCCAACCTCAACCTCGACGAGGACGGCAACGTCACGAGCGTCGTCGACGCCGGTGGCATCCGCGACTTCTACTTCGCCATGTGCGAGGGGATGGGGCTGCCCCGCCCCGACGTCATCGGGGCCTAGCGTCCCCTGGCCGGCGGGTCACGAGACGAACGGCCGTACGATCGCCGCCACGGCGGCGATCCAGGATCAGATGCACGGCCCGGCGCATCAGCCGTCGGGCGCGAGCAGGGCCGAGGCCAGGTCGTCGGCCGCCGCCACCCGGTCGTCCTGGCCGGTGGCGAGGTGCTCGGTGACGACCGACAGCAGGGTCCGGCGCAGCAGCCGGGCGGCGACGGGAGGCGGCGTCGAGGCCGACAGCTCGGGAAACCCGGCGACCAGCCAGGCCGCCAACGTGGCGTCGAGCGCCGACAGCAGGTCGCGGGCCGCCTCGCGGGCGACACCGTCGCCGTGCATGCCCTCGCCGACCAGGAGCCGCAGCACCGTCTCCTCCTCCAGCGTCTGCGTCACGACCCAGGAGAAGAACGCTGTGAACCGCTCGTGCGGGGGGAGGTCGGTGGCGAGCGGCGGGTCGTCGTTCGCCATGCGCTCGCCGTAGCGCTGCTCCTCGACCAGGGCCCGCAGCAGATCGGCCTTGGACGGGAAGTAGTGGTAGATCGTGGCGACGTTGAGACCGCAGGCGGACGCCAGCCGGCGCATCGACGTGCCCGCCGCCCCGAGCTCGCTGACCAGCGTCAGCGCCGCACCGAGGATGCGGGAGCGCTGCGACTCGGGAGCGCCGATCGTCACCCGCGGCTCTCGGGCGTGAACACCGCCGGCAGGCGGTTGAGCGCGAGGACGAGGCTGGAATCGCCGCGCTCCATCGCCTCGGGATCGACCGCCCGGATGTCACGCAGGCGTGCGAACAGCTCGGTGAACACGACCCCGACCTCGGCGCGGGCCAGGTTGGCGCCGAGGCAGTAGTGGGTGCCGATCCCGAAGCCGAGGTGCGGGTTGGGGTCGCGGTCGACGCGGAACTCGTCGGGGGCGTCGAACACGGCCTCGTCGCGATTCGCCGACTGGTAGAGCATGAAGACCCGGTCGCCCGCCTTCAGGTCGACGCCCTGGTACGTGTGGTCCTCGGTGACGGTGCGCATGAACGACATGACCGGCGAGACGTACCGCACGATCTCGTCGACGGCGAGATCGATGAGGCTCGGGTCGTCGAGCAGCTTGCGGTGCTGGTCGGGGAAGCGGGTGAAGGCGACCAGGCCACCGCTCAGTGCGTTGCGGGTCGTCTCGTTCCCGGCCACGACGAGCAGGATCAGGAACATGATGAGCTCGTCGTGGGTGAGCTCGTCGTCGTCGCCCCCGCCGCCCTGCGACAGCGCGCCCTCGTCGAACGCCTGGGTGAGGATGCCGATGAGGTCGTCGGTCGTGCCGTCGGCGCGACGCTGCTCGATCAGCTCGACGCACGTCATCGCGAACTCACCCCCCGCCTCGGCCGCGGCCACCAGCACCGGGTCCTCGGGGTCGAGGTGCCCGTCGCCCGCCATCATCGCATCGCTCCACCGGTAGAGCTTCTGCCGCTGCTCGGGGTCGAGGCCCATGAGCTCGGCGATCACGATGAGCGGCACGTGGATGGCGAAGTCCTCGACGAAGTCGCACTCGCCCTCTTCGGCGATCTCGTCGATGATCTCGTTGGACAGCTCCCGGATGTGGTCGGCGAGCTGGCGGACCATGCGGGGCGTGAAGCCCTTGTTGACGAGCCGGCGCTGACGGGTGTGCTCGGGGTCGTCCATCGAGATGATCGACATCGGCGCCGCCACCTTGGGGCGCACGCCCTGCGCGGCCGAGTACAGCTCCTGGTGGCGGCTGATGTGGCTGACGTCCTCGTGGCGGGAGACGACCCACATCTCGTTGCGGCCGTCCCACCACAGCGGCGCGTTCGTGCGCAGCCAGCGGTACGCCTCCCACGGGTCGTCGTAGAACCGCGGGTCGAGGATGTCGATCTCGAAGGGCGGCGTGGCCTGCGCGGCCGGCGCCGCGGTGGGGGTTCCCTCAGCGAGCGTCATGCAGCCATCCTGCCAAACGAACGTTTGATGGACAACCCTCGCCTGCACCGGGCACCGGCGAAGGGGTTCGGGGCGGCTCACTGGAGCCGGGTATGGTGAACCACCCTCGGCGGCGTGACCGAGTGGCTTAGGTAGCGGCCTGCAAAGCCGCGTACACGGGTTCGATTCCCGTCGCCGCCTCCAGCGTCTCGCGATATCGTTCCGATATGGCGTTCGTCCTCCGGCTCACAGACGAAGAGACGGAGCTCCTCCGTGCCCAGGCCGACCGCGAGCACCGGTCGATGCACGAGGTGGCCCGCCTCGCCGTCCTCGAGCGCGTCGCCGACGCCGATCGCGACGACCGGCGTCGGGCGTTCATCGCCACCGAGCTGCCCAACTGGGCACCGGTGATGGAACGCCTCGCCGACGCGTGACCCAGTTCCTTCGCGTGGACGACGTCCTCGCGCTCGCGGAAGCAGTGCTGGGTGGGTCTCCGCGTGTCCGCGATCTCGGGCTCATCGACTCTGCCGTCACGCGCCCGCAGGCCGCGTTCGCCGGGGTCGAGGCGTACCCGTCCGTTCACCTCAAGGCAGCGGCGCTGCTGGAGTCCCTGGCGGGCAACCACGCGTTGGTCGACGGCAACAAGCGGGCAGCGTTCGCGTCACTGCTGTTCTTCTCCGACCTCAACGGCATGCGCCTCACGCTCACCCACGACGACGCCTTCGACCTCGTGATCGGGGTCGTCACCCATGAGATCGATGTCGAGCGGGCCGCCGCGATCCTGCGGGACCACGCCGTCGAGCGCTGATCGTCGTCACGAGGGCCGTCGAACCAACGAACCGTCAGGAGTGGCTGCTGACGGGCGATCAGGGCCGACCGGCCAGGCCATGCCCTACGTTGCCCTACACTCGCCGGTCGTCATGGCACGAGCCGGCGACGGGCGATCCCGACGATGAAGAAGACCAGCGTCTACCTGCCCGAGCAGCTGAAGGATCGCCTCGCTCTCCTGGCACGGCGCACCGGCCGGTCCGAGGCCCAACTGCTGCGGGTGGCGGTCGAGCGGTTGGTGGCCGACGAGCCGTCGGGTCGCCATCCGGTGGCCCAGGCCGAACCCGCCGTGGTCACGCCGCCCGCCGGGCCGGCCTTCGTCGGCGTCGGGGTGGGCCCCGGAGATCCCGGGCTCGTCACCCGCCGGGCGGTCGAGGTCCTCCGTCAGGCCGATCGGGTCGTGGCCCCGACGACATCGGCGCAGGCGGTGGGCCGGGCCGAGGCCGTCGTCCGTGACGCCGCGCCGGGCGTGGTCGTGGAGCGGGTCAGCTTCGTGATGGAGGTCGCCACCGACGCCCGCGCCGCGGCCCTCGATGCCGCCGCCGACCGCATCGTCGGCCACCTCGACGCGGGCGAGCGGGTCGCCTTCGTGACCCTGGGCGACCCGAGCATCTACAGCACCTTCGGGTCGCTGGCCGAGGCGGTGGCCGAACGCAGGCCCGACGTCCCGATCGAGGTGGTGCCCGGGATCATGGCGTTCCAGGACCTGGCCGCCCGCACCGCCACGGTCCTCGTCGACGGCACCGAGCACCTCGTGCTCGTCCCGGCGCACGCCTCGGCGGGCAGCGCCGCCCTGGCCGCAGCGGCCGCCGATCCCCACGCCGCCGTCGTCGTCTACAAGGGGGGCGCCCAGATCGGGAAGGTGGCCGCCACGCTGGCCGAGCACGACCGGCTCGACGGCGCGGTGCTCGGCGAGCTCCTCGGCCTCCCGGGCGGCCGGGTGGCGCCCGTCGCCGACGTGGCCGACCGACCGGCCTCGTACCTGGCCACGCTCATCGTGCCGCCGGTCCGCGACGGGGACGGATCGTGATCAGCTTCGTGGGGGCAGGCCCCGGCGCCGCCGACCTGCTGACCGTGCGCGCGGTCGACCGGCTGCGCGCCGCCGACGTCGTCGTGTGGGCATCGTCGCTGGTGCCCGAGGAGGTGCTCGGGCACTGCGGGCCCGGCGCCGTGGTCCACGACTCGGCCGGCATGACGTTCGAGGACGTCACGGCCGTCTACGACGGTCACCCCGACGCCGCGATCGTGCGGCTCCACTCGGGCGACCTGTCGATCTACTCGGCCGTGCAGGAGCAGGTCGACTGGTGCCTGGCGCGCGACCGCGACTTCGAGATCGTGCCCGGGGTCGGATCGCTGGCTGCGGCCAGCGCGGCGGTGGCGCGGGAGCTGACGGTCCCCGGCGTGGCCCAGTCGATCGTCGCCACCCGCCTGCCCGGGCGCACCGCGGCGTCGATGCCCGACGGCGAGACCGTCGCCGGCTTCGCCCGGCACGGCGCCACCATGGCGATCTACCTGTCGGGCGCCCGCCCCGAACAGCTCCGCGACGAGCTGCGCGCCGGCGGCGACGGGTACGCCGACGACACCCCGGCCGCGGTGGTCGTGCGGGCCACCTGGCCCGACGAGCAGGTCGTGCTCACCACGGTCGGCGACCTGCCCGACGCCGTGCGGTCCACCGGGTCGCGCATCACCGTGCTGGTGCTGGTCGGCCCCGCGCTGGCGGGCGCCGCGCCCCGCTGCCTCCTCTACGACCCGGCCTACGCCCACGGCCACCGGCGGCGGTCCGCGCCGGGCACGACGGTGGGGCGGCCGCGATGACGGCGAGCGTCGGGAACGGCGACGCCGGCGGCGTGGCTCCCGGGGTCGTGGCCCTGGTGGGCGCAGGTCCCGGCGATCCGGACCTGCTCACGCTGCGCGCCGAGGCGCTTCTGGGCGCGGCGACCGTGGTCGTGACCGATGCCGCGGTGGCCCACCTGGCGCGGGCCTTCGCCCCGGCGGCGCGCGTCACGGTCACCGCGGCCGGCGGCGCCGACCGGGCCACCGTCGAGCGGGACGCCACCGTCGACGGCGACACGCTGGCGGTGCTGACCGGTGCGGTCCGCTGGCGCGAGCGCATCGTGCGGCTCTACCGGGGTGACCCGTGGCTGCATCCCGCCCATCCGGTCGAGTCCGCCATCCTGGCCAGCTCGGGCGTCGAGACGGTGACGGTGCCCGGGCTCGCGGTCGAGCTGGCCGTGCCGACCCTGGCGGGGATCCCCGTGCACCACCGACCCCTTGCGGTCACGGTGACGATCGCCGCGCCCCACGCCCTGCCGCCGGCCACCGACCCCGCCCGCACGCTCGTCTCGGTGACCGACGACGCGGCAGGGCTGGCCGCCGCGCTCAGCCGCGAGGGCGGGCGGCCCGCCATGGCCGTGATCACGACCCACGGCGCCGCGACCGACGTGCAGCGCGGGGCGCCTGGTGCGCTCGCCGCCTCGCCGTCGGTCGGGCGCGGGGTCGTGGTGGTCGGCGCGGTGACCGAGGCGCCCGAACGGCGGGAGGGCGCTCGTGCCTGAGACCCCCACCGGCGCAGCGGTGCACGTCGTGGGCCTGTTGGGCGGGCGGCCGGTCGGCGACGCGGCCGCCGCGGCCCTCGGTGCCGCCACGCTCGTGGCGGGCGGGCGCGAGCAGCTCGCGGCCGTGGCCGACCTGGTGCGCCCCGATGCACGGGTCGAGACGGTCGGGGCCGGGCTCGGTGCCCTCGACGTCGTGGCCGCCCACACCGGCCCTGCGTGCGTGCTCGCGTCCGGAGACCCGGGGTTCCACGGCATCACCCGCGCCCTCGGGGCCCGCCTGGGCCGTGAGCGCCTGGTCGTCCACCCGGCGCCGTCGTCGGTCGCCCTCGCCTTCGCCCGGCTCGGCCTGCCGTGGGACGAGGCCGTGGTGGCCTCGTGCCATGCCGGGGGCGCGGCCCGCGCCGCCGCCCAGGTCGCCGGCGCGGCCGTCGCCGCGGTGCTGTGCGGGCCGGCGGCGCCGCCCCAGGCCGTCGGTGCGGCGCTGGTCGCTCTCGGGACCCACCCCGACGGCGTGGCGGTCGCCACGCGGTTGGGGGAGCCCGGCGAGGCGGTGGCCCGGCTCGACGACGTCGCCGCGCTGGCCGCAGGCGAGTTCGACCACCGGTCGGTCGTGGTCCTGACGTACGGTCCCGCCGCCGGGGCACCCGGCGTGGCACCTGCGGGCCGGACGGGCGGGCGCCCGGTCGACGACTTCGCCCACCGGCGGGGGATGATCACGAAGCCCGAGGTCCGCTCGGTCGTGCTGGGCCGGCTCGACGTGCCCGACCGCGGGGTGCTGTGGGACGTCGGCGCCGGGAGTGGCAGCGTCGGCATCGAGGCGGCGCTCGCCGCCCCGGGACTGCGGGTGGTGGCCGTCGAGCGGGACCCTGCCGCGGCCGCGACCGTGGTGGCCAACGCCGCCCTCCTCGGTGCGGTGGTGGAGGTCGTCACGGGGGCGGCGCCCGACGCGCTGGCCGGTCTCCCGGCGCCCGACCGCGTCTTCGTCGGCGGCGGCGGGCTCGAGGTGCTGGACGCCTGCGTGGAGGCCGCCCGCCCCGGTGCGCGGGTCGTCGCCACGTACGCGGCCGCCGATCGGGCGCTGGGCGCGCGGGCCCGGCTGGGCTCGCTGGCTCAGGTGTCCGTGGACGTGGCCGCCGACCTGCCCGACGGGGGCGTGCGCTTCGTGGCGGACAACCCGGTGTTCGTGGCGTGGGGGGACGTGGCGGCGGATGCCGGGGCGACGCCGGGACGGATCGCAGGTGGCCGGGTCGTGGTCGGTGTGGGCTGCTCGCAGGGTGCGTCGGCGGACGACGTCCGCGCGGTCGTCGCCGAGGCGGTGGCCGCCGCCCACCCGGGCGGTGGGGCCGGCCCGGCGGCCGTCGCCACGATCGACCGCCGCGCCGACCACCCGGCCGTCGTCGCCGGGTGCGACGGCGTGCCGGTCGTGGCGTTCCCGGCCTCGCTGCTGGCCGCGGTCGACGTCCCCAACCCCAGCGGGGCGGTGGAGGACGCCGTGGGCACGCCGAGCGTCGCCGAGGCCGCGGCGCTGCTGGCCGCCGGCCCCGGCGCCCGCCTCGTGGTCGAGAAGCGCCGGGGGGCGACCGCCACCGCCGCCGTCGCGACCGCTCCGGTGCAGGGCCGGCACACCGGCCTGGTCCGGGTCGTCGGGCTCGGGCCGGGGGCGGCGGAGCACCGGACACCGGCGGCCGTCCGCGCCGTTCGTGACGCCGACGCCGTGCTCGGCTACGGACCATATGTCGACGCGGTGGCGCCGCTGCTGCGCCCCGATCAGCTCGTCCTGCGGTCGACGATGGGCGCCGAGGCGGAACGGGCCGAGCAGGCGTGTGCGCTCGCCGGCGCCGGGTGGACGGTGGCCCTCGTGTCCTCGGGCGACCCGGGGACGTTCGCCATGGCCTCGGTGACGCTCGAGGTGGCGGCCGAGGTCGGGGTCGAGGTCGCGATCGTGCCGGGGGTGACGGCCGCATCGGCCGGGGCCGCGGCGGTGGGCGCCCCGCTGGCCGGGCCCTACGCCGCCCTCACGCTCTCCGACCTGCTCATCCCGTGGTCCACGATCGAGGCGCAGCTCCGCGCCGCGGCCGAGTCCGGCCTGGCGATGGCGCTGTTCAACCCCCGATCGGCCGGGCGGCCCGATCACCTGGCCCGGGCGTGCCAGGTGCTGGCCGGCGTCCTCGGCCCCGGGACCCCCGTGGCCGTCGTGACCGACGCCAGCGGGCCGGCCGAGTCGGTCGTGACCACGACCCTCGCCGACCTCGACCCGACGGTGGCGGGCATGCGGTCGATCGTCCTCGTTGGCACCGCCGACACCGCCATCGCGGGCCAGAGGCTCGTGACCCGCCGCCACCACCCGCGCCGGGAGGTGACGGCGTGATCCCGCCCGTCCACCCGATCGAGGCCGAGAGCTACCGCATCCTCGGCGAGCGGGTCGACCTCGACCGCTGGCCGCCGCTGAGCCGGGCGGTGGTGTCCCGGGTCATCCACGCGGCCGCCGACGTCGGGTACGCCGACACGCTGGTCGTCGACGAGGAGGCCTGCGCGGCCGGCGTCGCCGCCCTGCGAGCGGGCGCCCCGGTCGTGTCGGACGTCGAGATGGTGGCGGTCGCCTCGAAGCGGGCCGGCACGGTGTCTCTGCTGGCCGCGGGCCGGGCCCGCGCCGAGCGCGACCGCGCCGACGACCCCGACCTGACCGTGTCGGCCGCGGCCATGCGCGAGGCGGCCGACCGGTGGCCCGCGGGCGCGGTCGTGGCCGTCGGCAACGCTCCCACGGCTCTCGCCGAGGTCATCGCCCTCGCCGGCGCGGGGCGCTTCGCGCCTGCGCTGGTCATCGGCCTGCCGGTCGGGTTCGTCGGGGCCGCCGAGGCCAAGGCCGCGCTGCGGGACAGCGGCCTGCCCGCCATCTCGAACGTGGGGGAGCGGGGCGGCAGCGCGGTGGCCGCCGCCGCCCTCAACGCCCTGTGGCGGCTCAGCCAGGAGCCCGGGGCGTGACGGAGGGGGTGGTGCACCTGGTCGGGGCGGGCCCCGGCGACCCGCTGTTGCTGGCCCGTCGCGCCGCCCGGCTCCTCGCCGACGCCGACGTGGTGGTGGCCGACCGCCGCTCCACGGACGCGGTCGTCGCCCTCGCCCCGCCCGCCGCCGAGCGGTGCTACGTCGGCCGCACCCCCGACGGGGATGCCTGGCCGCTCCGCAAGGTCGTCGACATGCTCGAGGCCCACGCCCGGGCGGGGCGGACCGTGGTCCGCCTGAAGAGCGGCGACGTGTTCGTCTGCTCGCGGGCGGCCGAGGAGGCCGCGGCGCTCGTCGCCCGCGGCGTGCGGGTCACGACGACGCCCGGTGTCTCGTCGGCGACGGCTGCGCCCCTGGCCGCCGGGGTCGTGCCGCCGCCGGGGACCCCCGTCACCATCGCCTCGGGGGACGACGACCCCGCGGCGGTGCCTGTTGCCTGGGAGGCGCTGGCCGATCCGGGCTCCACGCTCGTCGTGCTGACCGGGCGCGCCCACCAGCGGACGATCGCCCGGCGCCTGATGGAGGCCGGGGCCGCCCCGACGACGCCGGCCAGCGTCGTCCACGCCGCCGGGCGGCCGGGCACCGAGGTGGTGGCGACCGACCTGGCCCACGTGGGAGGCACGCGCCTGCCGCCGCCCGCCGCGATGGTGATCGGCCCGATGATCGGGAGCCCCGGTGCACATCCCTGACGGCTGGGTGGACCTGCCCACCTCGGCAGCGGCCGGGGTCGTGGCGGCGGGCGGCGTCGCGGTGGCCGCCCGCCGGGCGGGCGCCGCGCTGCGGGACCGGGCCACCAGCCTGCCCGCCGTGGTCGCCGCGTACCTGCTCGTGGCCCAGCTCCTCGTGGTCCCCGTCGGACTCGGCACCAGCGCGCACCTCGTCGGCACGGGGCTCGCCGCGCTGCTCGTGGGGCCGGCGGTCGCCATCCTGTGCGTTGCGGTCGTGGTCGTGCTGCAGGCGCTCGTGCTGGCGGACGGCGGCGTCACCGCGCTCGGGCTCAACCTGATCAACGACGGGATCGTGCCCGCCCTGGTGGCGTGGGGCGCGTTCGCCCTCGCCCGGCCGCTCCTGACCGGTCGGCGGGCGCGGGCGGTCGCCGGTGGCGTCGCCGCCGGGCTGGCGTCGCTGGCCGCCGCGGGGGCGGCGACCCTCGAGTTCGTCGTGGGCGGCACGGATGCGGTGTCGCCGGCGACGGTGGCCGCCACCATCGGGGGCGCGCACCTCGTCGTCGCCGGCCTCGAAGCGGTGCTCACGGCCCTCGCCCTCGGCACGATCCTGCGCCTGCGCCCCGACCTGGTGCGGGCGGTCCGACCCCGCGGCGCGGCGCGGTCGTCGGCCGAGGTGGCGGTCGGGCCCGACGCAGAGGTCGAGGGCGGCGCCGAGGCCGGCGCCGGCGCCGGGGCCGAGGGCGAGACAGCTCCGGAGCCCGCGCGGTGAGCGCCTCCCACGCTGCCGGCCCCGCGCCCGATCGCCTCCGCGGGCCTCTGTCGGGGCTGCCCGCCGAGGTCAAGGTCGTCGGCCTGGTCGCCTTCCTGCTGGTGGTGGCGGTGACCCCGCCGACCGCACCCTGGGCGCTCGCCGCACAGGGCGCGGTGGCCGTCGGGGTGGCGGCGCTGGCGCTGGTCGACGCCCGGGCGGTGGCGAGCCGGCTGGCGCTCGACCTGCCGCTCGCGGTCCTGGCCGTGGTGTACGCGCTGGCGGGGAGAGGCCCGCACGTCGAGGTGCTGGGCATCACGCTGTCCGAACCGGGGCTGCGGGTGGGCCTGGCGATCCTGGCCAAGGCGACGATCGGCATCGTGGCCGTGAGCGCCCTCGCCGCATCGACGTCGGTGCCGGCCACCATCACCGGGCTGGCCCGGTTGGGGGTGCCCGCCTGGTTCCGCCACCTGCTGGCGCTGTCGGTGCGCCAGCTCCAGGTGCTGCGGTCCGACCTGGCCCGCATCCGCCGGGCGGTCGAGGTGCGGACCGCGTCGACCCGCCGCACGGTGGCCCTGACCGCCGGGGCGCGCTCGCTCGGTGTGCTGTTCGTGCGCTCGACCGAGCGGGCCGACACCCTGCGCCTGGCCGCCGATCTGCGGGGCGGCGCGGGCGACGGGTCGGGCGCGCCCGCCCCCGAGGCCGCCACGAGCCGACCTGGTCCGGCTGCGTGGCTGGTGGCCCTCGCCCCGGCGGTGGTGGCGGTCGGCGCCGCGGTGGCCGCGGTGGGCCTGCGATGACGGACCTGCTGCTGATCGGCCACGGGAGCCGCGACCCCGCCGCGGCCAAGGAGTTCGCGGCCGTGGTCGATCTGGTCGACGCCCGCCTCGACGGGCGGCGGGTGGTCGGCGGGTTCCTCGAGCTGTCCGACCCGCCGATCGACGAGGCGGTGGACGCCCTGGTGGCGGCGGGTGCCGACGACGTCGTGGCCGTGCCGTACGTGCTGTTCGGCGCGGGGCACCTCAAGGACGACGGTCCCGCGGTCCTCGCCCGGGCCCGCCACCGCCATCCCGGCGTCCGCTTCCGGCTCGCCCGCGACCTGGGCACCCATCCCGCGGTGCTCGACGTGGCCGAGGAACGGGCCCGCGCCGCCCTGACCCGCGTCGGGGGGCCGAACGACCGCGGCGACGGCGAGGACGCCGCGGTCGTGCTCGTCGGGCGGGGGTCGACCGACCCCGACGCCTGCGCCGAGATGGTGAAGTTCGCCCGGCTGCTCGGTGACGGTCGGGAGCTCGGGATGGTCGAGGCCGCGTTCGTGGCCATGACCCGCCCGTCGGTGGCCGAAGCGCTCGACCGGTGCCGCCGGCTCGGGGCCCGCCGCGTGGCGGTGGTGCCGCTGTTCCTGTTCCCCGGCGTGCTGGTCGACCGCATCGGCGACCAGGCCGCCGCCTTCGCCGCCGACCACCGGGACGTGACGGTGGCGGTGGGCGACCCGCTCGGTCCCCACTTGCGCCTGGCCGACCTGGTGGTCGAGCGCTTCGGCGAACCGCAGACGGGCGACGTGCGCATGAACTGCGACGTGTGCAGCTACCGGGTGCGCCTGCCCGGCTTCGAGGAAAGGGTCGGCACGCCGCTGTCGCTGGCGCCGCCCGAGCCCGAGCGCCGCACGCGGGGGTGGCGGGCCCGGCGAGCGGCCAACCAGGCCGCCGCGGACGCGGCCGAACGGCGCGAGCGGCCCCGCCGCGGCCTCGGCCGCCGGCGTGGCCTCCCTCCGGTGCCGGTGGCGGGCGCCGGCCCGGCGATCGAGGTGCGGGGGCTCGTCCATCGCTGGCCCGACGGCACCGACGGGCTCGCGGGCGTCGACCTCACGGTCGATCGCGGCGAGCGGGTGGCCGTCCTCGGGGCCAACGGCTCGGGGAAGACGACGCTGGCGTTGCACCTGGTGGGCGCCCTCGAGCGCGAGGCGGGGTCGGTGGTGGTCGACGGCCGGCCGGTCGTGCGCGACCACCTGGCCGAGGTGCGGCGCCGCGTCGGCCTGGTCTTCCAGGACCCCGACGACCAGCTGCTGCTGCCGACCGTCGCCGCCGACGTGGGCCTCGCACCGGCCAACCAGGGGCTGCCGGCCGCCGAGGTCGACGCCCGGGTGGCCGCGGCGCTCGACGTGGTCGGGCTCACCGACGCCGCCGACCGCGCGCCCGAGCACCTGAGCCTGGGGGAGCGGCGCCGCGTCGCCCTGGCGGGGGTGCTCGCCGCCCACCCCGAGATCCTCGTGCTCGACGAGCCGACGGCCAACCTCGACCCGGCGGCCCGACGCGACCTCATCGAGGTGATCCGGGGGCTCGACCTCACGACGCTCGTCATCACCCACGACCTGCCGCTCGCCCTCGAGCTCTGCCCGCGGTCGGTGGTGGTGGCCCACGGACGCGTCGCCGCGGACGGTCCGACGGCGACCCTGTTCGCCAACCCCTCGCTGCTGGCGGCGCATCGCCTCGAGCTGCCCTACCGCATGGTCACCCCGACCCCGGGCGCCTGACCGCACCACCCGGTCCGCGTTTCCCCCGCGAGATCGGTCGCTCCAGCGACCGATCTCGCGGGGGAAATCGCCGGTGGTGGGTCGTGGGGGCGCAGGTAGCGTCGATCGGACGTGACCGTGTCCCCGCCCGCCGTTCAGCCCGGCGCCATCACCGGCGCGCCGGTGACCCCGTCGCACGTCGACGTCGACCGCCGCGTCGGCACGCTCGCCGGCGTGGCGGCGTACTCGCTGTGGGGCGTCTTCCCGCTGGTGTTCCACCTGCTCGACTCGGTGGCGCCGGTCGAGATCCTGATGCACCGCATCGTGTGGTCGTTCGTGGTCGTGTTCGGGATCCTGGTCGTCCGGCGCCAGCGCGGCTGGTTCCGATCTGTGCGCACGCTCCCGGGCGCGCTGCCGCGGCTCACGCTTGCGGCCGGGCTCATCGCCACCAACTGGCTCGTCTACATCTGGGCGGTGAACAACGACCACGTGATCGAGGCCGCGCTGGGGTACTACATCAACCCGCTGGTGACCGTGGCGCTGGGCGTCGGGCTGCTGGGCGAGCGCCTGCGCCGGATGCAGCTCGTGGCCCTCGGGTTCGGCGCCGGCGCCGTCGCCGTGCTGACGGTCGCCTACGGCCGCGTGCCGTGGATCGCCCTCGTGCTGGCCTGCTCGTTCGGCGGCTACTCGTTCCTGAAGAAGTCGGTGCCCGTGGGCGCGGTCACGTCGTTGGCGGTCGAGACGCTGGTCCTGTTGCCGGTGGCGGCCGTCGGGCTCGTGGCGCTCGCGGTGGCCGGGGAGTCGGCGTTCCTGTACGGCAGTGTCGAGCGCGACGCGCTGCTCGTCGGCCTGGGGGTGGTGACCGCCGTGCCGTTGCTGCTGTTCGGCACCGCGGCCCGGCGCATCCCGCTGACGCTGCTGGGCCTGCTCCAGTACCTCACCCCGACGCTGCAGCTCATCTGCGGCGTGGCGGTTTTCCACGAGCCGCTGCCCCCCGCCCGGCTGGCGGGGTTCGTGCTGGTGTGGGTGGCGCTCGCGGTGCTGGCCGCCGATGCCCTGGGCGAGCGCCGGCGCCCCGAGCCCATCCCGGTGGCCGAGCCGGCGTGAGCCCCGCGTGAACATCCTCGGGCACACCCGGGTGGCCCTGGCCGGTGGCCGGGACGACGCCGGGTTCCTGCTCGGGGCGGTGCTGCCCGACCTCGCCCCGATGGCCGGGGTCAAGGTCGCCCGGGCTGAGCTGGGCCCGCCCGTCGCCGACGGTGTTCGCTGCCACGTGCACACCGACGAGGCGTTCCATGGTCACCCGGCGTTCCTGGCGGGCTCGCGGGCGCTGCGGCGCGCCCTCGACGCACGCGGGGTGGCGTCGGGCCCGGCGCGGGCGGTCGGTCACGCCGGGTGGGAGCTGCTGCTCGACGGGACGTTGGTGGGCGGGCCGATCGAGACGGCGTTCCGGCGGGCGATGGCCGCGGGCGGGGACGCGACGGTGGCGATGACCGCGGCGGACGCCAGCCGGTGGGCCGCGTTCGTGGACAGGGGACGTACGGCGGCGGCGCTCGCCTACGACGATCCCCGATGGGTCGCCGACCGGCTGTACGGGATGCTGGCCCGGCGCCCTCGCCTGCGCCTACCGGCCGACCAGGTGGGTCTCGTCGCGGAGGTGCTGGCGGACCTGTCCGACCAGGTCCGCACGGCGGCCCCCGACGTGTTCGCCGACACCGTGCGGGCGGTGCACGGCGCCTGAGCGCAGGGGCGACGAGGACGTGCCACTAGCCTCGTCGGGACATGCCGGCCCGCCGACTGCGCCTCGTGGCGCCGCTGCTCGCCCTGCTCGTCGCCCTCGCGGGCGTCGCCGGTGCCGGGCGGCAGGCGGCGTCCGACGTGGAACCGGCCGGCAACGACGTGGGTCGGGTCGAGCAGCACGATGCCTCTCCGGGCGGCGACGCAGCGACCGCTGGTCCGGTCCGCCGCCGACCACCTCCGTACCCAGGCGGCCTCGGCCGGTCCCGTGCTCGCGTGGGCCACCGCCGCGGCTGCGGTGGCTGCGACCCTGGTCATGGGCGCCGTCGCGCTCGTGCCGGTCGCGGTACCGTCCCGCACGGCAGCGCTCGTGCGGCGGCGGGGCCCACCCTCCTCGGTGTGACCTGAGCAACGCGTCCGGCGCCGTGCGCTGGACTGGTCGCCGTCCACCCGTCCGCCCGGCGCGACGGAACCGAGGAGTCGTCACCTGAACCCGAGCGCACCGTTCGGCCGCCCGCTCGTCCCGTCGTGGGCGGCCGCGGCCATCGTCGTCGGCGCCGTCGCGTCCCCCTGCGGACGGCGGCCGGCGCGGCGCGCCCGACGGGTGCCGCGATGATCGCCCTGCTGCTCGCCCACCTCGTCATCGGGGTCGGCCTGATCGCCTGGGGTGGCCGGGCCACGCGGCTGGCGGTCCCGCTGGCGGGCGTGGCCCCGGCCGCCACGGCGGCCTGGCTGATCGTTCGGGGACCGGGTGCGTTGGACGGCCGGCCCGTCACCGAGTCGGTGGCGTGGGTGCCGCAGCTCGGCGTCGATCTCGACCTGCGGTTGGACGGGTTCGCCGTGCTCTTCGCCGCCCTGGTGTCGGGGATCGGGGTGCTCGTCGTGGCCTACTCCGGGAGCTACCTGGCCCGGGGCGGCGCCGGCCAGGGGCGGTTGCTCGGACTGCTGGTGCTGTTCGCCGGTTCGATGCTCGGGCTGGTCCTGGCCGACAACCTGATCGTGCTGTTCGGCTTCTGGGAGCTGACGTCGATCACGTCGTTCCTGCTGATCGGCAACGACCACACCTCGCCCAAGGCCCGGGCCGCCGCCCTGCAGGCGCTCCTGATCACGGGGGCCGGCGGCCTGGCGATGCTGGCGGGCTTCGTCCTGATCGGGCAGGCGATGCCCGGCGGCGGCACGTTCCAGCTCAGCCGGGTGCTGGCCGACCCGCCGTCGGGCACGGCGGTGACGGTCGGCCTGGTGCTCGTCCTGATCGGGGCGTTCACCAAGTCGGCGCAGTACCCGTTCCACTCGTGGCTGCCGGGGGCCATGGTGGCGCCGACGCCGATCAGCACATATCTGCACTCCGCCACCATGGTCAAGGCGGGCGTGTACCTCATCGGGCGCTTCGGGCCGGTGTTCACCCTGGTGTGGATCTGGCGGCCGCTCGTGGTCACCGTCGGCCTGGTCACGATGGTGATGGGCGGCCTGCGGGCGCTGCGCCAGCACGACCTCAAGCTGATCCTGGCGTTCGGCACCGTCAGCCAACTCGGCTTCATGGTGGTCATGTTCGGGTTGGGGACGGCCGACACGGTCGTCGATGCGTGCGAGCTCGTGTTGGCCCACGCCCTGTTCAAGGCGGCGCTGTTCATGGTCGTCGGCATCGTCGACCACCAGACGGGGACGCGCGACATCCGCCGCATCCCGCGCCCGGGGCCCGGCTGGCGGCCGGCGGTGGTGGTGACCCTCGTGTCGGCCGCCTCGATGGCCGGCTTCCCCCTCATGTTCGGGTTCGTCGCCAAGGAGGATGCGTTCGCCGGGCTCGAGCCGGGGTCGTTCGCCTACGCCGGCCTGGTCCTGACCCCGGTGGTGCTGGCGTCGATGCTGACCGTGGCCTACAGCCTGCGCTTCGCCTGGGGCGCGCTCGGCTTCGCGGCGTCCGACGACCCGCCGCGGGCGGCGGGCGCGGCGGCGCCGTCGCTCTGGTTCGTGGCTCCTGCCGGCGTGCTGGCTGCGCTCACCGTCCTCTTCGGTGTGGTGCCCGCTGCCGTCGACGGCCTGGTGCAGGGCGCGGCGCGGGCCGTGGCGCCCGCGGTCGCGCCGGTCCACCTCGCGGTCTGGCACGGCCTGGGACTGCCCGTCGTGCTGTCGGTCGTCGTGCTCGTGGGCGGGCTGGGCCTCTTCCTCGCCCGCAAGCCCGTCGCCCGCGTGCTCGCGGTGGGCCACCGTGTGCCGAGCGGCGGCGAGGCCTACCTCGCCATCCTGCGGGGCCTCAACATCGTGTCCGACCGGGTGACCGCCGTGGTGCAGAGCGGCTCGTTGCCGGTGTACGCGGGCGTGATCCTGACGACGGCGGCGTTGCTGACGACGGGTGCGCTGGTGATGGGCGACGGCTGGCCCGGGTGGCCGGCGGTCTTCGGATCGGCGGGACACGTGGCCGTGTGCGTCGCCCTGATGGCGACGGCGGTGGCCGCGGGTGCGGTCCACCGCCGGTTCTCGGCCGCGCTCCTGCTGGGCGCCACCGGCTACGCCATGGCGGGCCTGTTCGTCGTGCAGGGCGGGGCCGACCTGGCGCTGACCCAGGTGGCGATCGAGACGTTGACCACCGTGCTGTTCGTGCTGGTCCTGCGGCGGCTGCCCGACCGGTTCGAGAGCCGCGCCACGGGTGCGGGCCGCGCCGTGCGGGTGACGGCCGCAGCCGCGGTGGGCGTCACCGTGTTCCTCCTCGCGCTCACCGCGGGTGGGAACCGGACGGCCGAGCCCGTGTCGGAGGAGATGGTCGAGCGGTCCCTGCCCGACGGCGGCGGGCGCAACGTGGTGAACGTGATCCTCGTCGACTTCCGGGGCATCGACACGATGGGCGAGATCACCGTGCTCGCGGCCGCGGCCATCGGCTCGGTGGCGCTGGCCCGCGCCGGGCGCGGCCCGCGCCGAGCCGGGCAGCCCGACCAGTCCGACCAGCCCGACCAGGCATCGGACGGGGCGCGCGACGAGGCCGTGCGGCGCATCGTGGTGGTCGACGTGGCCGTGCGGATCGTGTTCATCGCCGTGATGGTCGGCTCGATCTACCTGCTGTTCGCGGGGCACAACCAGCCCGGCGGCGGGTTCGTCGGGGGCATCGTGGCGGGCGCGGCGATCGCCCTGCGGTACGTGGCCGGCGGCATCGACGACGTGCGGTCGCTGTCACGGGCACACCCGTGGACCGTGCTCGGCACCGGCCTGCTGGTCTCGGCGGTCACCGTGGTGGCGCCGATGGTGGTCGGCGGTGCGCCGCTCGAGAGCGGGAAGTGGGAGGCCGACCTCCCGCTGCTCGGCCACCTCAAGGTGACCTCGGCCCTCGTCTTCGACATCGGCGTGTACCTGCTGGTCCTCGGCCTGGTGCTGATGGTGTTCGAGTCGTTCGGCGACGACCCGCGCCAGCTGGCGCAGGCCGACGCCGACCACGAGGTCCACGACTCGACGGGGGCACCGCCGACGACGTTGCCCGAGGCCGAGGAGGTGCCGGTCACATGACCGAGCGCAGCGAGGTCCAGACGCACGGTCGGCCCTGCGCCACGACGTGGCGATTCGGTCACGGGTGCGCCCGAAGGGTGCGCCGGTGACCGTCCTCCTGGCCTTCACGGCGGCCGTGCTGTTCGCCATCGGCACCTACCTGGTGCTCCAGCGCAAGCTCAGCCGGATCATCATCGGGGTCGCCCTGCTCGGGCACGGGGCCAACGTGCTGTTGGTGAGCTCGGGGCGGGCGGGCCGCGCCCCGATCATCGGCAACGGGCCGTCGTCGGATCTGGCCGACCCGTTGCCGCAGGCCCTCGCCCTCACCGCCATCGTCATCAGCTTCGGCACCACCGCCCTGCTGCTGGCCTTGGCGTACCGGAGCTGGTTGCTGACCGACGACGACGAGGTGCAGGACGACGTGGAGGACGACATGATCGCCCGCCGCGGCGCCCCCGACGACGACCTGGCCGACGCCGGTGATCCGTCCGACCCCGAGGACGACGAGGACGACGAGGACGAGGCGAGCGGGGCACGCCGATGAGCTCGCTGGTGGTGCTGCCGATCCTGCTCCCGGTCATCGGCGCCGGGCTGTCGATCCTGCTCGGCCGGTCGCGCCGCGTGCAGCGGACGATCGCGATCACGGCCCTCACCGTGAACGCCGGCCTGGCGATCGCCCTCCTGGTCGAGGTCGACCGCGACGGCCCGGTCGCGGTGCAGGCCGGCGGGTGGCCGGCCCCCATCGGCGTCACCTTCGTCGCCGACCGGTTGTCGGCGATCATGCTCGTGGTGGCCGCGCTGATGCTGCTGGCCGTCCTCGTCTACGCCATCGGCCAGCCGGGCGCCGAGCGCAACCACGTCGGGTTCCAGTCGGTGTACCTGGTGCTGGCGGCCGGTGTGTCGGCCGCCTTCCTCACGGGCGACCTGTTCAACCTGTTCGTCGCCATCGAGATGATGCTCACCGCCAGCTACGTGCTCATCACGCTCGGGGGCCGGCTCGACCAGGTGCGCTCGGGCATGACGTACGTGGTCATCAGCCTGCTGGCGTCGGTGCTGTTCGTCGCCCTGCTCGCGTTCGTCTACGCCTCGACCGGCACCATGAACCTCGCCGACCTGTCCACGAAGATCGCGGAGCTGCCCGACGGCCTGCGCAGCGCGCTGGCGGTCCTGATGCTCGTCGTGTTCGGCATCAAGGCCGCCATCTTCCCGCTGTTCTTCTGGCTGCCCGACGCCTACCCGACGGCGCCGTCGCCGGTGACGGCGATCTTCGCCGGCCTGCTGACCAAGGTGGGCGTGTACGCCATCATCCGCACCCAGACCCTGCTGTTCCCCGAGAGCACCCGGCCGACGACGCTCCTCCTCGTGCTGGCCGGGGCGACGATGCTGGTGGGCGTGCTCGGCGCCATCGCCCAGGGCGACGTCAAGCGCATCCTGTCGTTCCAGATCGTGAGCCACATCGGCTACATGATCATGGGCCTCGGGCTGTTCACCCTCGGTGGGTTGGCGGCGGCGGTCCTGTACACGATCCACCACATCGTGGCGAAGACCGGGCTGTTCCTCACCGGGGGCCTCATCGAGCACGCGGGGGGATCGAGCCGCCTCACCCGCCTCGGGGGCATGGTGCGCACCGCACCGGCGCTCGCCGTGCTGTTCCTCGTGCCGGCCCTCAGCCTGGTCGGCATCCCCCCGTTCTCGGGCTTCATCGCCAAGTTCGCCCTGGTGGACGCGGCATCCCAGAGCTCGGCCTACGGGGTGATGGCGGTGGCCCTGGTCGTCAGCCTGCTCACGCTCTACTCGCTGATGAAGATCTGGATCTCGGTGTTCTGGAGCCCCGCCACCGAGCCGCTGGCCTCGCCGCCCGACCAGCCGCCCCACGGGGAGCCGCTGGGTGGCCCGCTGCTGATGGTCGTGCCGACCGCGGTGCTGGCGGCCGGCACGGTCGCCATCGGCCTCGCCGCCGGGCCGCTGTACGAGCTCAGCCTCCGGGCCGCGGCCGACCTGCTCGACCCGAGCGCCTACCTGGCGGCGGTGGGTCGATGAGGTCGTCGACGGTGGTCGGGGTGATGCTGGTGGCCATCTGGGTGCTGGCGTGGGGCTCGGCGTCCTGGGCCAACGTGGCGAGCGGGATCCTGGTGGCGGTGGCTCTCCTCGTGGTCGTGCCCGACGCCCGCGGCAGCGGTCGCCGCGTGATCGTCCGCCCGGTTCCGCTGGTGCGCCTCGGCGTCCACTACCTGCGCGACATCGTGGTGTCGAACGTGCAGCTCACCCGCGAGGTGCTGCGGCCCCGCCCCCGCCTCTCCACCGCCATCGTTCGGGTCCCGCTGGCCGGGTGCAGCCCCGAGGCGCTGACCACCATCGCCAACCTCGTGGCGATGACCCCGGGCGAGATGCCGGTCGAGGTCGAGTCCGACCCGCCCGTGATCTACGTCCACGTGCTGCAGATGACGTCTGCGGACGAGGTGCGACGCGGCATCTGGGCCTTGCGTGACCAGGTGCTCGCCGCGTTCGGCACGGACGAGGCGATCGCCGTCGCCCGGGCGGAGGAACGAACCGCCGGCGGGGGCGACGCCGCCAGCGAGGCCGGTCCCGAGGAAGGGGAGCGCCCGTGATCATCGCCAGCTACGTGCTCGTGTGCCTCGCCGCCCTCGGCTTCGGCTACCGGCTGCTCGCCGGTCCGTCGCTGACCGATCGCGTGATCGGGATCGACGGGCTGCTGATCGTCGGGATCACGGCCATCGTGCTGCGGGCCATGGAGACCGGGGAGGGCGCGTTCCTGCCCGTCACGCTCGTCGTCACGCTGGTGGGCTTCGTCAGCACCGCTGTCGTGGCGCGCTTCATCGAGGGGCGAGGTCGCTGATGGGCTCCGCACTGGCACTCCTCGGGGCGGCGTTGACGCTGCTGGCCGCCGTCGGCGTCGTGCGCTTCCCCGACGTGCTCGCCCGCATGCACGCGCTGACGAAGGCGTCGACGGTCGGCGTGGTGCTGGCCCTGCTCGGCGGCGCGGTGACGCTCGATCATCCGAACGACGTGACCACACTGCTGCTGGCGGCCGCGCTCCAGCTGCTCACGCTGCCGGTGGCCGCCAACCTGATGAGCCGGTCGACCTACATGGCGCGGGGCATCGCCAGCCACGTCGACGGGGTGGACGAGCTGGCCGAGCACCGCGCGTCGGAGGACGTCGACCCCGCGTCCGCCTGACGAGCCCGGGCCGAGGGCGGGCGATCAGCGCGCGCCCTTGGGCCGGAAGGCGCCTGACAGATCGGCGGTGTCGAAGGCGACGTCGACCGGCTCCTGCGAGGCGTACCGGTACAGGGCGGTCTTGAACACGGCCGACAGCGAGGAGGTCACGGCCAGCACCGCCACCACCCACGCCGCCCCGAGCGCGATGCCGATCACCTGCAGCGCGGCGATGCCCGTGGCCCCTGCGCCGATGGCGACGGCGACGCCGGGGAGGGCCACGAGGAAGCCGATGAGCCCCAGACCGAACGTGAAGGTCAGCTGCTCCCCCCAGGTCCCGCGCAGCAGCTGCGACGAGCGCTTGAACCCGTCGATCGCCCCGACGTCCTCGAACACGATCACCGGCAGGGCGAGGAACGACAAGACGCTGAACGCCATGTTGCCGAGCGACGAGATGATGTTGCCGAACAGGCCGAGCCGGTCGCGGATCACGTCCAGCACGATCGCCACGACGGTGGCCAGCACCGCCCACTCGAACAGGCGGCCGGTCCGCGAGCGCGCCCCGGCGAACGCGGAGCCGAGCGAGGGGTCGGCACCGTCCATGCGCTGTCCGGCCCCCGACACCACGGCCGCCTGCCCGATGACCGTCACCCACGTGGCCAGGAGGGCTGCGACGGCGAGCACGATCCAGCTGGCCCAGCTGACGGCGTCGTCGTCGCCCCCGAGCAGCGCGACGCCGGGCAGGGCGACGACCGCGAACACGAAGAGTGCGGCGATGCCGGCGATGATCGGGATGGCCACGAGCTCGCGGTCCTGTGACAGCACCGTCCAGGACGCCTTGGCCAGCCGCCACCCGTTCCTGATGCGTTCCACCCCGAGAGTCTCGTCTGCAGCGGGTGGGGAGTCGAGCACCCTGTGCGGTCAGTGGGGGGCGTGCGGCGGGTGGGATCGCGACGGCATGTCTGAGGGCCGCGCCGGATGGGAAGCATTCGTGCGACCAGTCACCGCAGCGGGACGACCCGCTACCGGACGGGGGAGTGACCCGTGATCGGCTTCATCATCGTCATGATCATCGTCGGCATCATCGCCGGCTACCTGGCCCGCCTGCTCGTGCCCGGGCGCGACCCGATGGGCTTCGTCCAGACCGTCGTGCTCGGCATCGTGGGCTCGTTCGTCGGTGGGTTCCTGGGCTACGTGCTCTTCGGCAAGGACGCCTCCGAGGGCGGCCTCCAGCCGGCGGGCATCATCGGCTCGATCATCGGCGCGGTCATCGCGCTGCTCGTCTACAACGCGGCGAACAGCCGCGGTGTCGGCCGCCGCATCTGACCCGCATACCCGCCTGCCTGCGGCCCGGTGGCATCACGCCACCGGGCCGCAGCGCGCCGGGTCGCAGGCGCCTCGCCGGTGCGCCGACCCGTCTCGTGGATGCGGCATGATGCGGCACCACACGATCTTCGAGGAGGACGACACATGGCGATCTCGGTTGGCGACAAGCTCCCCGACGTCACGCTGCGAACGATGACCGCGGAGGGGCCTGCGGCCGTGCAGAGCGGCGACGTTCTGGGCGCCGGCAAGGTGGTGCTGATCGCGGTGCCGGGCGCGTTCACCCCCACCTGCTCCGACCACCACCTCCCCGGCTTCGTGCTGCGGGCCGAGGACCTGGCCGCCAAGGGCGTCGACACCGTGGCGTGCGTGTCGGTCAACGACGCCTTCGTGATGGGGGCGTGGGGCCAGGCGCAGGGCGCCGACGGCAAGGTGCTCATGCTCGCCGACGGCAACGGCGAGTTCGCGGCGGCCGTGGGGCTCGAGATGGACGGCAGCGGCTTCGGCCTCGGCACCCGGTCGCAGCGCTACGCCGCCGTCATCGAGGACGGCGTGATCACCGAGCTGCTGGTCGAGCCGGGCCGCGGGCTCGAGGCCAGCTCGGTCGACGCGGTGCTCGCCAAGCTCTGACCCCGGCCGCCCGGACCCGTCGCCGGCCTCGCCCCCGTCGGTGAGGTCGGCGATCCGCGTCCGGGGTGGGTCAGGCGCCCCGGCGGTGGGCCGGGACGGGCAGCACGAGCGGGGTGCCCGTCAGGGGGTCGGCGATGACGTCGCACGCCAGTCCGAACACCTCTTCGACGTTCGCCGGCGTGATGACCTCGGCCGGGGGGCCCTCGCACACGATCGCCCCGTCCTTCATGGCCACCAGGTGGTGGGCGTAGCGGCAGGCGAGGTTGAGGTCGTGGAGGACCGCCACGATCGTGCGGTTCTCGGTGGCGTTGAGCTCGGCCAGCAGGTCGAGCACCTCGACCTGGTGGGCGAGGTCGAGGAAGGTCGTCGGCTCGTCGAGCAGCATGAGCCCGGTGCCCTGCGCCAGCGCCAGGGCGATCCAGACCCGCTGCCGCTGGCCGCCCGACAGCTCGTCGACCGCGCGGTCGGCGATGTCGGTGAGCCGCGTGGCGACGAGCGCCGCCTCCACCGCGTCCTCGTCGGTGGTCGACCACTGGCGGAACCAGCGCTGGTGCGGGTTCCGGCCCCGGGAGACGAGGTCGGCCACGCTGATGCCCTCGGGCGAGATCGGTTGCTGGGGGAGGACGCCGAGGCGGGTGGCGACCTCGCGGGTCGGGAGCCGCTGGATGTCCTGCCCGTCGAGCAACACGGTCCCCGAGCGCGGGGCGAGCAGGCGGGCCAGGCCGCGGAGGAGGGTCGACTTGCCGCATGCGTTCGCCCCCACGATCACGGTCACCGCCTCGTGGGGGATGGAGAGCGTCAGGTCGTGGACGACGACACGCTGGTCGTAGGCGAGCGACAGTGACTGCGCGGCCAGCGCCGCCGGGCGCGGCGCGGCGGGCGACGGGGCGGCGTCGACCGGTTGGGCGACGGAGGCGGGGCGGGGGGTCATCCGGCACTCCCGATGCGGTTGGCCCGGGCGAGCAGCCAGAGCAGGTAAGGGGCGCCCACCACGGCGGTCACGATGCCCACCGGCAGCTCGGTGGGGGCGAACAGGCGGCGGGCGACGAGATCGGAGGCCGCCAGCAGCGCGGCGCCGACCGCGGCGCTCGGCAGGAGGGCAGCGCCACTGCCCCGCACCAGCCGGCGGGCGATCTGCGGCGAGACCAGTGCGACGAAGCCGATGGGCCCTGCGCAGGACACCGCGATGGCCGCCAGGGCGACCCCGACGAGCAGCAGGCCCGAGCGCACCCCCTCGACCCGGGTGCCGAGGCCGGCGGCGGCGTCGTCGCCGAGGTCGAGCATCCGCAGGTGGCGCCCGAGGGCGAGGGCGACGGGCAGCAGCAGCGCCAGAGCCCACGCCAGCGGCCGCACCTGGTCCCAGCCCCGGCCGTTGAGGCTGCCGGTGAGCCACACCATCGCCCGCTGGGCGTCGTAGATCTCGGCTCGCGTCATGAGGTACGAGGTGACGGAGGTCAGCATCGCGGTGACCCCGATGCCGACGAGCACGAGGCGGTAGCCCGTGACGCCACCCCGGTACGCCAGCAGGTAGACGGCGATCGAGGCCACGGTCGCGCCGACGAGGGCGCCGATCGTGACCTGGGAGGCGGTGCCGTCGAGGACGACGATGGTCAGCACCGCACACGCCGCGGCGCCGGCGGTGACGCCGATGATGTCGGGGCTGGCCAGGGGGTTGCGGGCGATGCGCTGGAAGATGGCGCCCGACAGGCCGAACGCCGCTCCCACCAGCACCGCGGCCAGGCCGCGGGGCAGGCGCAGGGTGCGGACCACGAAGTCGGTGTCGGGCTGGCCGTGGCCGGCGAGGGTCGACACCACGTCCCCCAACGGGATGCGGAACTCGCCGACGGCCAGCGACCAGGCGAACACCACGAGCGCCACGGCGATGAGCACCGACGTGACCACCAGTGGTCGGACCGCGACGCGCGCCGAGACGCCGAACCGCGCGGAGCGCATCACGACCGAGCCGTCGGGCGCACGGTGGGCGACGGGGATCACAGGTCGGCCAGCTTCCGGCGGCGCACGAGCGCGATGAAGAACGGCGCTCCGATGAACGCGGTGACGATGCCCACCTGCACCTCGCCCGGTCGGGCGATGACGCGCCCCACGACGTCGGCGCTGAGCAGCAGCGTGGGCGCCAGCACGAGCGACCAGGGCAGGATCCACGTGTAGTCGGGGCCACAGATGGCCCGGGCCACGTGGGGCACGGTGAGCCCGACGAACCCGATCGGCCCGGCGGCGGCCGTGGCCGCCCCGCACAGCAGCACGATCGACAGGGCGGAGAGCCCGCGGGTCAGGTGGACCCGCTGCCCGAGCGACCGGGCGACGTCGTCGCCGAGCGACAACGTGTTGAGCGCCCGGGACGAGGCCAGGGCGAGCGCCGCTCCCACGAGGAGGAACGGGGCGACCTGGGCCACCACCTCGGCGTCGCGTCCGGCCAGCGAGCCGACCGCCCAGAACCGGAACACGTCGAGCGTCTGCACGTCGAGCAGCAGGACCGCCGAGGTCAGCGACGTGAGCAGCGCGGTGAGCGCGGCGCCGGCCAGCGCCAGCTTCACCGGGGTGGCGCCGCCGCGCCCGACCGAGCCGAGCAGGTACACCACGACGCTGGCCAGCCCGGCGCCGGCGAAGGCGAACCACACGTACCCCGTCAGCGACGTGACCCCGAACGTGTGGATCCCGATGACCACCGCCAGCGCGGCGCCCGCGTCGACCCCGAGCAGGCCGGGGTCGGCGAGCGGGTTCCGGGTGACGCCCTGCATCATGGCCCCGGCCAGCCCGAGGGCACCGCCGACACCCAGCCCGAGCAGCGTGCGTGGGACGCGCAGCTCGCGCACGATCTGGTGGTTGGTCGAGCCGTCACCGTCGACGAGCGCCTGCCACACCGTCCCGAACGGGATCGACTTCGCACCGAAGGCGATCGAGCACATCACGACGATGCCGAGGACCATGAGGGCCACGACGAGGCCGCCGGCCCGCCGCCAGTCGCCGTCGAGCAGCGGCGCCCCCGTCCGCCGCCGCACCGGCGGCGGGTCGAGGTGGCGGACGTCTGCGTCGCGACGGGCGTCGATGACGGCCGTCACGCCCCGCCGCCGGTCTGCCGGGGTTCGGGCGCGCCGGCCGGCAACGGTGGTTGCGAGGTGCGACCAGAGCATTGTTGTTAGGGTGTACCGAACAACAGAGCGCGGGTCAAGACCGGGGCGAGCGCCGCCGCACGTCAGCGGGCGATCCAGCGCCCACCGTCATCAGGACGGGCGCCGTGCCGTGCGAGGATGGCGGCGGTGCAGAGCACAGGTGCCATCGCGCCCGACGGCGCGCCGAGCGACGAGGTCGGCGTCCTGGCGGGCGTCCTCGTGTCCGTGACGCCGCGCCGGCGCGTCCGCTCGCAGGCCGACGTCGTGCGCCTCATCGTGTCCCTGGCCCTCATCGGCGTCGGCCTGCTCGCGGCCACGTGGCTGCGCAACACCATCGGTGGCGCCGAGGAGGACCTCGTCGACGTCTACGAGCGGGTGCCCGACCGGTTCGCCGAGGCCCTGACCGGGCTGGCGGTCCTCGGGGCCGGCGTGGTGCCCCTGCTCGCGCTCGCCGTGCTCGTGTCCCGGCGGCGCTACCGGCAGGCGCTCACGCTCCTGACGGCCGGGGTCGGGGCGACGCTCGCCATGCAGCTGCTCACCGACTTCCTCGCCGACCGGGGGATCATCGCCGGGATCGACCCCGACACCGATCGCATCGTCGAGCTGACGTCGTCGTCGTTCCCCACGTCGCCGCTGATCGCCTCGGCGGTGGCGCTCGTCATCGCGGCCACGCCCTGGCTGTCACAGCAGTGGCGCCGCGTCCTGTGGCCGTGCGTGGGCCTGCTCGTCCTGTTCCGGGTCGTGTCCTCGAACGAGCCGTCCCTCGACGTGGTGATCGCCATCGCGGTCGGCATGGCCATGGGATCCCTGGCGCTGCTCGTGTTCGGCACCGAGGGCTCCGATCCCGAGGCTCCCGAGCTGGTGGCGATGCTGCGGACCGTCGGACGGCCGCGCCGCGTCGAGCAGCTGCCGGGCAGCGGTCCGCTGGTCTACGCCGTCGAGATGGCCGACGCCCCGCCGATGGAGATGCGGGTGCGCACGGTGCACGACCGCTCCGAGAACATGCTCGAGCAGCTCTGGCGGTCTGTGCGGCTGCGCACGTGGGTGAACGACCAGCCGTACGACACGGTGCAGCGACGCATCGAGCACGAGGCGCTGGCCCAGCGCACGGCGGCCGACGCCGGGGCGCGCGTGGCCACGGTGCGGGGCATCGTCGCCTCGCCCCACGGGTCGGTCGGGCTGCTCGAGGACCGGGTCGAGGGTGCGCCGCTCGCGGTGGTCGCAGGGCATCCGTCGTCCCCCGGGGCGGCAACGGCGAGCACATCGCCGCGGACGGTCCCGCTCGCCGACGAGGGCGAGGTGGTCCCCCTCGGGGCCCAACCGCTCGATCGGGCCCTCGTCGCCGACGTGTGGCGCCAGGTCGAGGCCCTGCACCGCGACCGCATCGCCCACCGCAACCTCGACCTCAACGACGTGTGGGTCACCCCCGACGGCCGGGCGGTGCTGCGCGGGTTCGACGGTGCGGCCATCGCCGCCAGCGACCGCGACCTGGCCCTCGACCGGGCGCAGCTCCTGGTGTCGACCGCACTGGCGATGGGGACCAAGGACGCGGTCGACGTCGCGGTCGACGCCATCGGGCCCGCGGTGGTCATGACCGCGGTGCCGTACCTGCAGCCCCTCGCACTGCCGTCACCCACCCGTCGGGCCTGGCGGGGCAACAAGGAGGTGCTCGACAGCCTGCGCACCGCCATCGCCCAGGCCACGGGGGTCGAGCCCGCGCCGCTGGCCCGCCTCGACCGCATCCGACCCCGCACGGCCATGTCGCTGGCGGCGTTCGTCTTCGCGTTCTACGTGCTGCTGCCCCAGCTCGGCGACTTCGGTGACACGGCCGAGGCGGCCGGCAAGGCCAACTGGTGGTGGCTCGCCCCGATGATCCTCGGGGCGGCGGCCACGATCGTGTTCGCCGCGCTCTCGTTCGTGGCGTCGGTGCCCGAGCCGATCCCGTTCCTGCCCGCGCTGCGGATGCAGATCGCCTCGTCGTTCCTCAGCCGCATCGCGCCCGCCAACACGGGCACCCTGGCCGTGGGCGTGCGCTTCCTGCAACGGTCCGGCCTCGATCCCGGACCCGCCGCGGCCGCGGTGGGCCTGTCCGCCCTGGCGGGCTTCATCGTCCACCTGGCCCTGATGGGGGCGTTCCTGCTGTGGGTCGGGTCGAGCGACGTGGGGTTCGAGCTCCCGCAGGCCGACGTGATCTTCATCGTGATCACCGTCGTGCTGTCGGCCAGCGGGCTGGCCATCGGCCTCGTGCCCGCGGTGCGGCGGCGGGTGTTGCCCCCGCTGGTGGCCCAGGCCCGCAACGCCGCGTCGTCGCTGGCCGACGTGCTCACCGACCCCGTGCGGGTCATCGGGCTGATCGGTGGCTCGACGGGCGTCACGGGCTCCTTCATCCTCACGTTGGCGGCCGCGGTGGCGGCCTTCGGGGGCGGTGTGAGCTTCCCCGAGATCGGGGCCGCATACCTGGTGGCGGCGGCCCTGGGCTCGGCCGCGCCGACGCCCGGGGGGCTGGGCGCGGTCGAGGCCGCCCTGGTCACCGCCCTGACCGGCTACGGCATGGAGAGCGGGCCCGCGGTGTCGGCCGCCCTGACGTTCCGGCTGGTCACCTACTGGCTGCCGATGCTGCCCGGCTGGTTCACGTTCCAGCAGATGCAGCGTCGGGAGGAGCTGTGACGCCTGCCGGCCGATAGTGTCTGACGCACCGTCAGGTGGAGGGGGAGTGGCCATGAGTGGGGGAGAGCCGGTGGTCGCGTTCGATCCGTTCGAGCCGGGGTTCGTCGAGTCGCCGTACGGCCAGTACGCACGCCTGCGGGCCCACGACCCGGTCCACTGGTCAGAGCTCCTGAACGGCTGGGTGTTGACCCGCCACGACGACGTCGTCGCCCTGCTCCGCGACCCGCACATCAGCGTCGAGCTCGACAACGCCCGGGCCAGCGGGGTGGTCGCCCAGCAGCGCGAGCGCCAGGCCCGCACCGGGCGGTCGTCCGACACGCTGGTCCTGCGCGACGACCCCGACCACAACCGGCTCCGCAAGTTGCTGCAACGGCCCTTCGGTCCTCGGCCGGTCGAGGTGCTGCGGACCATGGTGACCGAGCACGTCGACGGGTACATGGCCCAGCTCGTCGGGCGGGCCGACATGGACGTGATCGGCGACTTCGCCTACCCGCTGCCCGTGGCGGTGTTCAACGAGATGCTGGGCCTGCCCGACGAGGACACCCCACAGGTGCGGACGTGGATCGCGGCCGTGGCGCGCATCCTCGATCCCGTGATCGACGACGACGAGCACGCCCGCTGCAACGCGCTCATGAACGAGATGTACGCCTACCTCGAGCGGCAGATCGAGGCCAAGCGGCGGGCGCCGGCGGACGACGTCCTCACCGCGCTGGTCCAGGCCGAGGAGGACGGCGACCGGCTGACGCGCGACGAGCTGGTGGCGCAGGTCGTCACGCTGTACGTGGCCGGCCACGAGCCGACGATGTCGCTCATCGGCAACGGGCTGCTGGCCCTCCTTCGCCAGCCCGCCCAGCTGGCGCTGCTGCGGTCGCGGCCCGACCTGCTGCCCAACGCGGTCAACGAGCTGCTGCGCTACGACGGGCCCAACCAGTTCGTCCGGCGCATCGCCGTGCAGCCGTACGCGATCGACGACACGACGATCGCGCCGGGCGACGTGATCTACGCGGCGGTGGGGGCGGCCAACCGCGATCCGGCCCGGTGGGACGATCCGGACTCGGTGCACGTCGACCGGAACGACGCCGCCCACCACGTGCAGTTCGGCTCGGGCATCCACCACTGCCTGGGCGCCCACCTGGCCCGCCTCCAGGCCGAGGTCGCCCTCGGCGCCCTGATCTTCCGCCTCGACGACCTGGCGCTGGCGGGGGAGCCGCAGTGGAGCGAGCGCATGATCATCCGCGGCCTGCGGCACCTGCCGGTCACCTACCGGGCGTCCGCTGCGGCCTGAGGTGCCCACCGGTGGGCGCGATCGGGCGGACGGCCGGCCCGGGCCGCTCAGCTCACGGGAACGATGCGGTGTCCGACGACGTCGCCGTCGGCCAGCTCGAGCACACCCAGGGTCCGCCGGGGCTGACGGCGTCGCTGTACCGCCGAGCCGGGGTTGAACAGGCGCTGGCCGTCCTCGCCGGCCTCGTCCACCGGATCGTGGCTGTGGCCGAACACGACGACCGCGGCGTCGGGGAACCAGCGCTTCATCCGCCGGGCCCGCCCCGTGCGCGCCCCCGAGTCGTGCACCATCGCCACCCGCACGCCGGCCAGCTCGACCTCGAGCCGGTCGGGCAGCGTGCCGACGAGGGTGTGGTCGTTGTTGCCGAGCACCGCGTGGACCGGCCGGCGGGCCCGCAGCGCCGTGAGCAGGTCCGCGGTGACGACGTCGCCGGCGTGCAGCACCGCGTCGCACTCCTCGACCTCGTCCCACACCTCGGCGGGGAGGGCGGACAGGTCGTCGCGGAGGTGGGTGTCGGCGAGGACGAGCAGGCGGAGGGGGCGGTCGCGGATGTCCCCATCCTGCCCGGTAGCGTCGGCGACGATGACCACCGACGTGCTCGACGTCCCCGCCCGCTCCCGGTACGAGGTCACGGTCGACGGCGAGCTCGCCGGGTTCGCCGTGTACAAGCAGGTCGAGGGCGCCCGCGTGTTCACCCACACAGAGGTGTTCGACGCCTACGAGGGGAAGGGCGTCGGCCGCGTCCTGGCCCGGGCAGCGCTTGACGACGTGCGGGCCCACGGCCGCCGGCTGGTGGCGTCGTGCCCCTTCATCGCGGCGTTCCTCGAACGTCACGAGGAGTACGCCGACCTCGTCGACGCCGATCTCACGCGTCGGCTCAGGGCCGGGGACCGAGCGGCCCGCTCCGAATAGGGCGGCGCGTAGGTAGATCGCCCGATGGACCCCTGGGCGGGGAAGGTCACGATGGCCAGGTCAGAACCCCGCGAGACAAAGGACCTGGACGTGACCCGCAACCTCGCCCCCGAGATGTCGCTGCACCACCTGGTGCGGCGCAGCACCTACGCCGACCTCAGCCCCGTGGCCACCGTGCTGGCCGCCGCCTTCCACGACGACCCCGTGGTGTCCTGGATCGTGCCCGACGAGGGTCGCCGGAGCCGCGACCTGCCGGCGCTGATGCGGGTGTTCGCCGCCCGCTTCCAACCCCACGGCGAGAACTGCGTCAACGAGACCGCCACCGGCGCGGCCATCTGGCTGCCGCCCGGGGCCACCTTCACACCCGAGGACGACGCCCGGTTCGAGACGGCCCTGGTGGCCGCCGCGGGCGAGGACATCGAGCGCGCCGGCGAGCTCACCGCGGTGATGGAGGACGCGCACCCCGTCGATCCGCACCACTACCTCATGCTGCTGGGCGTCGTGCCCGACCAGCAGGGGACGGGCATCGGGTCGGCCCTCCTGCGGGCGGTGCTCGACGTCGCCGACGCCGCGGGCGAGCCGGCCTACCTCGAGGCCACCTCGCCGCTGAACCGGGCGCTGTACGAGCGCCACGGGTTCGAGGTCACCCGCGAGCTGCGGTGCGCGGACTGCCCGCCGCTCTGGGCGATGTGGCGCGATCCCCGGTCATGACCCGGCCACGCGCTCTGGACGGTCGGGATCACGGCGTGACGGGGATCTCGCCGCCCAGCGCGTACGGCTCGTTCAGCTCGATCCGGTCCCCGCTCCAGAACGTGCCCGGGTCGTAGAAGCTGGCCGGGCGCTTGTCGGGCAGGATGCCCATCGCCTGGTAGGTCGTCGCCACCAGCTCGGCGCAGTAGACGGCCTCGAGCGACGAGGAGTGGCCGCGGCGCAGCCGGCCGGCGAGCCACCGCCGGCCGACGCTGGCCCACGACGGGAACGGGCGCCCGTCGTAGCGGTCGATGACCTCCATCAGGCGGTCCTCCTGACGCCGCTCGACCGGACCGTCGAGGAGGCGGACCCAGGCCTGCTGGCGGTACTTCTCCCGCCACGTGGTGACGGCGTCGGCGAGGAGGTGGAGCTGCACGCCCCGCTGGTGCTCGCCGGTCCACACGTCGGGGAGCGACCGGCCCAGCTCGGCGTGCCACAGCAGGGGCGGCAGGTCGTCGAGGGCGACGACCATGCCGACGTGGTTCACCGGACTGTTCGTCATCGCACGGATGGCCCGGTCGGCCAGCGTGCGACCCCGGAACAGCCACACGTCGCCCGTCGACGCGGTGGTGACGGCCTCGGCGAGGGTCAGGGCACTCCGTTGGACAGCAGGCACGGGCGGTAGCGTACGGACCGATGCGCATCCCCTGGAAGATCGTCGGGTTGGCCGGCCTCGCCGGGGTGGCCGCCACGGGCGTCGTCGTCGCCCGCCGGCGTCGCACCGCCCGGGCGTACTCGCCCGACGAGCTGCGGGCCCGCCTGCGCCAGCGCCTGGCCGAGGTGTCGACCAACGGGGATCACGCCGCTCGCACGCCGACCAGTCGGTAGGTCCACGGCCTGCTCAGTTCGGGCACGTGGCACGTGAGCTGCACGGCGACATCGGTCCGGACGCGCTCGACGACCACCTCGACCGCCTCGCCGCCGCGCGGCTGGAGCAGCACGGCGGTGGTGCCGTCCGGGCGCCGGCTCGGTCGACAGCACCGTCAGGCCCTCGACCCGTGTCTCGCCCAGGTGCTGGCGGGCATAGCACTCGGCGGCCTGCACCAGCGGCGGCAGGTGGCTGCGTCCCCGGTACCGGCGCAGGTCGATCGTGCCCGCCCGGTGCGCGGCGAGCAGCGCGGACGCCTCGTCGGGCTCGACCCGGCCGTAGTACACCCCGTCGGGCAGCATGACGACGTTGGCCGCGAAGCGATCGCCGCCGACGTGGGACGACTCCCACACGTCGGGGGAGTCCGCGGCGGCGAGGGCGCGGACGACCGGCCGCCCCTTGTCGGCGCAGCACGGGTCGTGCCGGCCGTTCGTGCACACGAGCGCCAGCCCGGCGGGACCGGGGTCGCCGAGACCCGGGGGATCGGGGAAGGCCAGCGGGCCGAGCTCGATGTCGAGCAGGCGCTGCGGCTGGGCGGCCGGCACGACGAGCTGCTCGATCCAACGCCGCTCGGCCCCCGTGTGGGCGAGGAACACGCGCCGGTCGCCGCCGCGCCGCATGTCGCCGGGGCGGCGGGCCAGCAGGACCCGCACGCGGTGGCTGCGGGCGTGGGCGAGCAGCGGGGCCGACACCTCGGCGGGAAGGTGGCTGTCGACGAGGGCGTCGCGGCCCCACGCGCCGGGCTGCTCGACCACCATCCACCGTTGCACCCGCGAGGCGGTGCCGATCAGCGGCTCGTCGCGGGCCAGGGACTCGGTGGCGCAGCGGAGGCTCGTGTCGGGCTTCTCACCCATCGGGTGGGGTGGTGCGCAGGGCGCCCTCGCGCACGAGCCGGCGCACCAGCACGAGGCGGCTGGGACCGTCGAGCATGTCTGCGAGGTCGCCGACCGGGCGGGACGTCCCGTCGAGCAGCCGGCGCACGGCCGGCTCGACCGGAGCCGGAAGCACGACGACGCGGTCACCGAGCAGCAGGCGCAGGCGGTCGGGCTCGTCGAGGCGCAGTGCGGTGACCGCGCCCGCTCGCCGCACGACGAGCGTGTCGTCGTCGAGGTCGGCGAGGGCGGCGACCTCGAGGAGCTGGCCGTCGAGCAGCGGACTGCGGTTGGCCACGAAGCGGTCGGACAGCGCGGCCGCCACCTCCCCTGCATCGACGGATCCCAGCCACTCGACGAGGTCGGACACCGCGGACTTCACCGCTCCGGTCGCCGCGTCGGTGTCGTCGGGCCAACCCGGCGGCAGGCTGCGGCGGAAGGCGACCTCGTCGCCGGCCCGGTCGACCAGCTGGCGCAGCACGTCGTGGACCGTCGTGGCGAGGATGCCGATGGTCAGGTGCAGCGACACGCCCTGCTGGGCCGCGGCCGAGTGCACGAAGCCCCGAGGAAGGTAGAGGGTGTCGCCGGGCTCCATGACGGCCTCGAACAGGACGGGCTGCCCCGCGGCGGCGTCGTGGTCGGACACGTGCCGGGGCAGCGGCGTGTCCACCACGGGCTCGCGGACGGTCCAGTGCTTGGTGCCCGCCACCTGCAGCACGAACACGTCGTGGGTGTCGTGGTGGGGCGCCAGCCCGGCGGCGCCGGGTGGCGTGAGGTACGCATTGGCCTGCATCGGGTGGCCGAGGCCGACCTCGAGCTGGCGGCAGAAGGCGGCCGCCGGCGGCCACCAGCGCTGCAGGCCCTGCAGGACGACGGTCGCCCCGTCGGCGAACAGGTCGAGCGCCCGGCCGGCATCGACCAGGTCGTCGATGCGCGACGCGCCGGTGCGCGCCGACTTCGTGTAGCTGGCGGGCGGCAGCACCTCGCCGTCACGGACCAGCCGCACGGCCGGGCGCCGCAGGCCCGAGCCGGTGAGCGCGTGGTCGACGTCGGCGAGCGAGAGGACGTCGGCGAACGCGCCGGCGTGGCGCCACCGGTGCGGCGCCACGCCGAAGCTGTTCTCACGGAAGGCACCGACGTCCCCGACGCAGCGCGCCAGGGCGTCGTCGCCTTGCACGGTCCTCAGGAGTCGGTCTGGTCGGCGTCGCTGTCGGCCGGGCCCTGGTCGGGGTCGACCCCGTCCGCGTCGTCGGCACCGTCGGTGTGCTCCGGCGGATCGGTGGCGTCGTCGTCGGCGACGCTGGCCTTCTCGTGACGCCACTCGGTGTCGATGTCGGTGTCGGCGAGGCCGGTGATCACGTCAGCCATGTCAGCTCCTTGGGAGTCGGGGACTGCGAGGAGGAACCTAACCCGCGTCGCGGTCCGTAAACAGGGGTCGGTTCAGGCGGCGGACTCGGCGCGCGCGGACGGATCGCGGGCCGTGCCGCCGGTGGCGCCGGGCAGCCCGGCCGCCTCCGCCACCAGCCGGTAGGACGCCAGCCGGGCGTCGGGGCTGTGCGTCAGGGTCGTCACCATGAGCTCGTCGGCGCCGGTCCGCTCGGCCAGCTCGGCGAGGGCCTCGCACACGGCCGGCGGGTCGCCCACGATGTGCGACGACGTCCACGCCTTGATGGCCTCGCGCTCGTGCGGGGTGAACCGGTACTCGGCCGCCTCCTCGGGCGTCGGGTAGCGGCCGGGTCGGCCGGTCCGCAGGCGCAGGAACGCGAGCGCCCCCGATCCGGCGAGCCAGCGCGCCTCGTCGTGGGTCTCGGCGCACACGACCGACACGCCGAGCATCACGTAGGGGGCGTCGAGGTCGGCGGAGGGCCGGAACGCGGCCCGGTAGGCCTGCACCGCGGGCTCGGTGTTGGCCGCCGCGAAGTGGTGGGCGAACGAGAACGGCAGGCCGAGCATCCCGGCCGCCTGGGCGCTGTAGTCGCTCGAGCCCAGCAACCACAGCGCGGGACGGTGCCCGAGACCGGGCACCGCGGTGATGCGGGCGTACGGATGGCCCTCGGGGAACTCGCCCGAGAAGTAGCCCATGAGCTCGACGAGCTGTTCGGGGAAGTCGTCGACGGCGAGCGCTCCGGGCGACCGTCGCAGGGCCCGGGCCGTGAGCTGATCGGTGCCGGGGGCGCGGCCGATGCCCAGGTCGATGCGCCCCGGGTGGAGGGCCTCGAGCATGCCGAACTGCTCGGCGACGACCAGCGAGGCGTGGTTGGGCAACATCACGCCGCCCGACCCGAGGCGGATCGTCTCGGTCACGCCCGCGGCGTGGGCCAGCAGCACGGGGGGCGACGAGCTGGCGATCCCCGGCATGTTGTGGTGCTCGGCCACCCAGTACCGGCGGTAGCCGAGGCGCTCGGCCTCGGCGGCCAGCACGAGCGAGCTGCGCAGGGCCTGGCCCGGTGTGGACCCCTCGCCGACGGGGGCGAGGTCGAGGACGGACAGGGGCATGTCGAGACGCGCGTCGGTCACAGAGAGGCGAACACCCGGGGACGGGCATGTGTTCCGGCCGGGCCCGAGGCGCCGCCGTCTCCGCGGGGCACCGCTACGGTCCGGTGCATGGCGACGGGGCCCGTGCTGGGCGTGGACGGGTGCCGCGGTGGCTGGGTCGGGGTCGTCCTCGCCACGGGCTCCACCGTTCACGGTGTGTTCGGCGCCCACATCGCCGAGGTGGTCGCAGCCGCCGCCGACGCGGCCGGGCCTCCCGCGGTCGTCGGGGTCGACATGCCGCTGCACCTGTCGGAGACGGGGTGGCGCCCGTGCGACCAGGCCGTGCGAGCGCACCTCGGCGCGAAGCGGTCGTCGGTGTTCCCCGTGCCGCCTGGTCCGGTCCTCGACGTCGACGAGTACGCCGCGGCCTGCGCCGTCAGCCGGGAGATGACGGGCAAGGCGTTCAGCAAGCAGCTGTGGATGCTGCGTCCGAAGATCCACGAGCTGGCGGCGTGGTGGGCCGCGACGGGCGGCGCCGTCGACGTGCGCGAGGTCCACCCCGAGACCTCCTTCTCGCTGATGGTCGGCGCTCCGATCGCGGCACCGAAGCGGTCGCCGGAGGGGCTGGCCGCGCGGCGGGCCGCCCTTGTCGCCCACGGGATCGACGTCCCCGAGGACGTCGGTCCGGGCCGTCGACTGGTGGGTGCCGACGACGTCCTCGACGCCGCCGCGGTGGCCTGGACGGCGCGCCGCGTCGCGACGGGCGCGGCCCGCAGCTTCCCGGCGCCGCCGGTCACCTTGCCGGGCGACGGCCCGCGACGGGTCCAGGCGGTGTGGGCGTGAGCCGGGCGGGTCCCCGCGTCAGCGGCGAGGGATCCAGTTCCACTGGTCGGGGTCGGGCCCGATGCGCTCGTCGCGGTTCAGCCCGGTGATGGCGTCCATGTCGTCGTCGCCGAGCTCGAAGTCGAACAGGGCGAAGTTCTCCTCGACCCGGGACCGCGTCACCGACTTGGGGAACACCACGTCGCCGCGCTGGATGTGCCACCGCAACGTGACCTGGGCCGGAGTCCGCCCGGTGTGCTCGGCCACCCGCACGATCGTGGGGTCGTCGAGCACCTTGCCCTGGGCGATCGGCGACCAGGCCTCGGTGACGATGCCGTGCGCGGCGCCGAACCCACGGGCGTCGTCCTGGGTGAGGTAGGGATGGGCCTCGATCTGGTTGACGGCCGGCACGACGTCGGTCTCGTCGAGCACGCGCTGCAGGTGCTGCGGTTGGAAGTTCGACACGCCGATCGCTCGTGCGCCGCCCGCCGCCAGGATCTGCTCCATCGCCCGCCAGGTCTCGACGTAGTCGCCCACGTCGGGCATCGGCCAGTGGATGAGGAAGAGGTCGACGTAGTCGTCGCCCAGCGCGGTGAGCGTTTCGTCGAAGGCCCGCAGCGCGTCGTCGTACGCGTGGAAGCCGTTGTTGAGCTTCGACGTGACGAACACGTCGCCGCGATCGATGCCCGAGGCACGGATGGCCTCGCCCACCTGCTGCTCGTTGCCGTACATCTCGGCGGTGTCGATGTGCCGGTAGCCGACCTCGAGCGCCGACAGCGTGGCGTCGACGGTCTCGGCGGGACGGACCTGGTACACGCCGAACCCGAGCTGCGGGATCTCGACCCCGTTGTTCAGCGTGATGGTGGGGACGTCGGACATGTCACCGTTGTACCCGGTCGGCGGCCGTGAACGACCGGGTCCGCACCGTCTCGCACACCTGCAGGGTGTACTCGGCGTAGAGGCGGTCGCGCCCGGCCTGCTGGGCGACGCGGTGCTCGGCATGCTCGCGCCAGGCGCGCTGGCTCTCCTCGTCCGCGAAGGTGGCGATCGTGACGTGCTCGCCGTCGGCAGCGGCGAAGCCCTTCACGTCGACGAGGCCCGGCATGGTCAGCGCCAGATCGAAGATCACCGTCGCCGTGGCGCCGTACTCGTCGACGGCGTCGGGCCGCACGCGCGACCGGAAGACGGTGACGATCTGGCCGGTGGCGAACGCCGGGGTCCCGGTGTCGGGCTGGCCGGCGGGCCCGGGGGCGGGTGCAGCGGACATGCGCGCACGGTAACGCCGCAACGGGCCGCCCCACCCGTGGGTTCACGCGTCCGCCGGCGCGGTCACCTCCACCGCGGCAACGTGGGCGATGGCCGCCGAGCTGGTGCCGAGGTGCAGCTCGTAGCGACCGGGGTCGACCCGCCAGCCCGGCGGGCGGGCCTCGCCCCGGGCGCCCGCCATCGGGACGGCGGTGGCCCGGACCGCCAGCTCGTCGCGCTCGGGCAGGCCCGGATCCCAGTAGGCGAACGAGCGCTCGTCCAGCGTGATCTCGACCGTCGCGGTCTCTCCCGGGTCCAGCCAGACCTTGCCGAAGCCGGCCAGCTCCTTCGGGGGGCGGACGAGGCGGGCCGGCGGGGGCGCCACGTAGCACTGCACCACCTCGGCCCCGCGCCGATCACCCGTGTTGGTGACCGCGACCCGCACCGCGAGGCGCTCGCCCGGCGTGAACGTCCCGGCCGACACCTCGGGCTCGTCGAGCCGGAACGTCGTGTACGAACCGCCGTGGCCGAACGGGAACCGCACCGGCAGGTGGCGGGCCTCGTACCAGCGATAGCCGATCAGCACCCCCTCGCCGTAGCGCACGTGCCCGTTCTCGCCGGGGAAGTTGCCGTACGACGGGTTGTGCTCGAGGCGCAGCGGGATGGTCGTGGGCAGCCGGCCGGCGGGCTCGGCCTCGCCGAGCAGCACGTCGGCGAGCGCGGCGGCCATCTCCTGCCCACCGAGCGACGTGTGCAGCACGGCACGGGCGTCGGCGGCCCAGTCCATCGTCACCGGCGACGCGGCGTTGAGGACGACGACCGTCGACGGGTTGGCGGCCAGCACGCGCCGGATGAGCTCGTTCTGGCGGCCCGGCAGGTCCATCGACGGCCGATCGTCGCCCTCCGACTCCCACTCGCCGGTGGTCCCGACCACCAGCACCACGGCGTCGGCGTCCGCCGCGGCCTGCGCGGCTCGCTGCAGCAGCCCGTCGGGTGCGGGTGGGCGCAGGCCCACGCGCAACGCGCCCGACGTCCGGGCGGTCGAGAACTCGACGACCACGTCGACCGGGACGCCGGCCTCCAGCTCCACCGGCGCCTCGACCTCGACGCTGCCCAACCCGAAGTACGCGGTGCCGCGCGGCAACCGCTCGGCGAACCCGTCGATGACGGCGCGGCCGTCGACGACCACGCGGCCCTTGCCGGCCTGCACGAGCGTGAACACGTGGGTCCCCGTCTCGTCGGGCGTGAAGGTGGTGTGGGCGCGGAAGGACCAGCCGCGGTCGCCGAGGCCGGGAACGGGCGGCTCGAGGCCGAAGATGTCGGCGGTGGGGGAGTGGCGGTGGTGCGCGGGCTCACCCGCCAGGTCGGGCCCGGCGAACCAGTCGACGGCCAGGCCCGGCTGCCCGCCGGGTGCGGTGGCGCCGGTCTCGCCGAGCAGGGGAGTGCTGCGCCGGTTGTCGCAGCCGGGCTCGTGGACGACGGTGACGCCGTCGCCGAGGGCATCGGTCAGAGCGGCGAGCGGGGTCACGCGGTAGTGGGCCCGGAGGGAGGCGGACCCGCCCCCCATGATCTCGGAGCGGTCGGCGTTGGGCCCGATGACCGCCACGGTGCGCAGGTCGGCGCGGTCGAGCGGGAGCAAGCCGTCGTTGGCGAGCAGGACGATCGCGGCGGTGGCGGCCCGGCGGGCCACGGCCCGATGCGCGGGGTCGTCGACCGCGGTCTCCTCGCCAGGCCCGCCGTCGTCGAGGGCCCCGACGCGTTCGAACACCGTCAGCAGGCGGGTGACCTGGCCGTCGAGCAGCTTCTCGTCCACCTCCCCGGCCCGCACGGCCGCGGCCAGGGCGGGGCCGAAGGCGCGGCCCGGCCCGGGCATCTCGAGGTCGACGCCGGCCTCGGCCGATGCCGCGGTGCCGGTCACGCCGAACCAGTCGGTGACCACGAAGCCGTCGAAGCCCCATTCGGTGCGGAGGATGTCGCGCAGGAGGTCGGGCCGCTCGGTGCACCAGCGACCGTTGACCCGGTTGTAGCTGGTCATCACCCCGAGCGAACCGCCCTCGCGCACGGCCATCTCGAACGGCCGCAGGTAGATCTCGCGCAGCGCCCGGTCGTCGATGTCGGAGCTCATCGTGTACCGCTGGTGCTCGGCGTCGTTTCCGACGAGGTGCTTGACCGTGGTGGCGACGCCCTGCTCCTGGACGCCCCGGACGAAGGCGGCGGCCAGCCGGCCGGAGAGCAGCGGGTCCTCGGCGTAGCACTCGAAGTTGCGGCCGGCCAGCGGCGAGCGGTGCATGTTCACGGTCGGGGCGAGCAGGACGCGGGCACCCTTCGTGCGGGCCTCGGCGCCGAGCACACCGCCCACCTCGGCGACGAGCGCCGGGTCCCACGTGGCGCCGAGGGCGGAGCCGCACGGCAGGCAGGCGGCCGTGGGTCCGGTCGGCCCCATCTGGGTGCCGCGCGCCCCGTTCGGGCCGTCGGTGACCCGCACCGCGGGGATGCCGAGGCGGGGCACCGCCGCGGTGGTCCACATGTCGACGCCGGCCGTGAGGGCCGCCTTCTCGTCGAGCGTCAGCGCGTTCACCAGGTCGGAAACGCGGCTGCTGGTCGCGTCGGACATCCGTCCCCCTCGGTCGATGTGCGATCCCGGACACTACGATCCCGGCCTCGTGGCCCGCGCGACGCCTGTCCCCGCACCCGAGGTCCCCGGCCTCGCTCCCCAGGTGGGCGCGGTCGAGGCGGCGATCGCCGACCTGTTCCGGCTGGCGTCGAGCCGCCGGTTGCACCAGGCGCGGCAGGACCGCAGCGGTGTCCGCCTGTCCCGCACGGGGTGGGAGCTGCTGCGCCGGGTCGAGGACCTGGGTCCGATCCGGGTGTCTCAGCTCGCCGGGTTGATGGACCTGAGCCTGCCGGTGACCAGCCGTGCCCTTCAGCGGCTCGAGGACGACGGCCTGGTGGCCCGCCGTCCCGACCCCCACGACGGCCGGGCGGCGCGGTTCGTCGTCACCCCGGCGGGCGCTCGTGCCCGGGCCCGCATCCAGGCCGCGATGCACGACGAGCTGGCGACCGTCCTGTCGGGCTGGCCCGACGCCGAGCGCCAGCGCCTCGCCGACCTGCTTCCCCGCCTCGTGGCCGACATGCGGGCCGTCGGCGCGTCGCCACCGCCCCACCTCTAGCGGAACGGGGTGACGTGGGGTCAGGGCGCCTCGGGAGCGCTCCGCACCTGCAGGCACTCCTCGACCCGGAAGATCTGGTGCATCCGCTGGTCGGTCGCCGAGAAGTGGCCGCCCACGCGCGTCAGCGGCACGATCTCGGGTGTGTCGACTGCGTGCTCGGCCCCGTCGTGCACGATGGTCGCCGACCCGCTGGCCAGCACGTTCCTGAGCCAGTCGGTGTTCGACCCGTAGGGCAGGGCGATCACGAAGCCATCGTCGGTGGCCACGGCCCCGACGGGTGTGTCGTACTCGCGACCGCTGGCCCGCCCGACGTGCCGGACCACCGACGTGGGCGAGCCGGGCCCGCCGGCGGTGCGCAGCGCCACCGGGCGCATCGACCGACCGGCCCGCCGGACGGCGTCGAGCACGGGCGGCGACTTCGCCCGCATGCCCAGGACGAACACCGTGCCGATCGCCCCGAGGGCGAGCAGCGCGCCCAGCACGAGCCTGCCGAGCATCCTGACCATGTCATCGACCTCCTGGTCGGTCGTGTCGTGTCATCGCTGGAGGGTGGCGAGGGCGTCGCCGTCGAGTCGCCACGCCTCCCAGGTCTCGTTGTGCCGGCCGCCGATGCGCCGATAGAAGCCCTTGGCGAGGTCGTTCCAGTCGAGCACCGCCCAGTCGATGCGGGCGCAGTCCCGCGCCGTCGCCTCGGCCGCCAGCGCCCGGAACAGCCCGTCGGCGATCCTCCCGCCCCGCACGTCGGGGTCGACGAAGAGGTCCTCGAGGTAGATCCCGTGCCGCCCGGTCCACGTGGAGAAGTTGAGGAACCACACCGCGATCGCCACGATGCGCCCATCCTGCTCGGCGACGTGGGCGAACACCCGCGGGTCGTCCGCGAACAGGTGCGCCCGCAGCCCGTCGGCGGTGGCCTCGACGGCGTCGGGCTCGCGCTCGTAGGCGGCGAGCGCCCGGATCAACCGGAGGATGTCGCCCTCGTCTCCGGGCCGCGCGGGTCGGATGGTGGCGCTCACGCCTCCATCAGACCACGTGTGGGCGCGTGCGGCCGCGCTCGGGGTGGACGAACCGGACGCTGGCGTCGATCTACCGTGCGCCGGGTGCACCTCGAACTGGTCACGATCGTCGTCGACGACTACGAGCCGGCCGTCGAGTTCTTCGTCGGCACCCTGGGCTTCGAGCTGGTCGAGGACTCGCCCGCCACCACGAACGACGGCCGGGCCAAGCGATGGGTCGTGGTGCGCCCACCCGGCGCTCACACCGGTCTGCTGCTCGCTCGGGCCGACGGGTCGGAGCAGCGGGGGATCGTCGGGCGTCAGACGGCGGGACGCGTCGGCTTCTTCCTGAGGGTCGACGACTTCGAGCTGACATACGACCGCTTGATCACGGCTGGCGTGCGCTTCGTCGCCCCGCCGCGGGACGAGCCCTACGGGCGCCTCGCCGTCTTCCTCGACATCGCCGGCAACCGCTGGGACCTGCTCGGCCCTCGTCAGGACGCGGCGGCGGCAGGCGATGTGGTGGAGCCGTAGGGGCGCCAGCGGTCCTCGGCGTGTCGACGGCGTGGATGCAGGGTGATGTCGTAGCGGACGGCGCCGCCCCGCAGGCGGAGGTCGGGTACGGGCGTCGGCGCCCGGCCGACCCGCAGGCATCGAGGTTGCTCGGGCTCGTCCGGGTCGTTTGGGACGTCCGTCCCGTCCGCCTCGGGCGGCGGAGGTGGTGGGTCGGACCGGCCGGTTGCGTACCACCAGCGGTTGTGGGGGCCACAGCCGAGGCGCCCGTTGTCCTGCGTGGTGAGCCCGCCCTCGCTCCAGGCGACGACGTGGTCGCCCTGGCACCGGTCGGCGGGCACGAAGCACGTCTCGTGGCCGCACCGGCGGTGCACCACGTCGAGGACGCGGCGCAGGGTGCCGCGGAAGCTGCGGGCGGAGCTGATGTCGCGGATCCGGTTGGCGCCGTCGGCGACGACGCGTTGGAGCAGGGTCTCGTCGTGGCCCAACAGCTCGGCCACCGCCCCGGGGGCGACGGGGGTGCCGGCGGCGAGCTCGCACACCCGGCCGGTGAAGGTCTCGACGTCGACCATCACCGTCACCAGCGGGGCGGGGCGCCTGCCGTCGGCGGGGGCGGTCATCGCTCGTGTGGCCATCTCCACCAGGGCGTCGTGACGCCGCTGCGCCGCGGTCCGCGCCAGGTGCGCCACGGTGGTGTCGTCGCCGTGGATCGCTTTGGCGGTGGCCCAGTCGGCGGCGAACAACTCGCGTTCGATCCGGTCGAGCGCCCCGTCGACCGCGGCCGTGGCGACGGGGGTGAGGTACCCGTCGGCATGGCCGACGCCGTCGAGACCGACGCCGATGCGGAACCGACGGAGATCTTGGTCGCGGCCGTGGCGTTGCTCGGGGCCGTCGGGGTCAGCCGCGTCGCGCCAGTAGGCGCACAGCCGTTCCCAGTCGTCGAACCGCAGCCGTCGCCCTTCGGCCACGAGGTGCGCTTCGCCTTCCGGGAAGTGCGCCCCGGCGCGGGGGTGACCGGCCAGGCGGGCGAGCACCCGCACGTGGGCGGCAGAGATGTCCCCGGTCCGGAACGCGGCTCGCGTCTCGGGCATCGACCGCAGCCGGCGGGCGTCGCGCACCTCGCCGGCGACCTGCGGCCGGGGGAGGCGGGCGTGGACCGCGATCCAATCGGTCGCCGACCGCGAGCCATCGGCCGCGTACGACTGCCGGGCCTCGAACGCCGCGGTCAGCTCGGCCACCACCGCCGCCAAGCGCGCCTGCTCTCGACGCAACCGGAGCATCGCGGCGGCCAACTCGTCATCGGACGTCGTGTCGGGGTCCACATCGAGCAACGGATCGATCGCCCGGCTCAACATCCCGGTGACCATGTCCACCGACGCGGACGTGACGATGCCCCGTCGATCTCTGCCCTCGGATCCGTCGGATACGAACATCAGTTCGCATCATAGTCGATGCGGACCGGTGCTGCCATGCCGCATCAGTGATTCTCATTGGTGTCTGCACCCGAGAAGAGGAGCGAGCGGATGCGTGCGGGGTGATCCGCCGACGCCAGTCAGCAACAGATGGCGGCTCGGCCACGGCTCGTGGTCTCCGGCGTCGACCTGCCGCGCGGTGCCCGTTTCCCGACAAGTACCGGCTCGACGCCAAGCCTCCACACCTGACGGTCACCTACCCACGCGGCGCCTGCCGGACGGATTGCGTCTCGCACATGCCTAGAACGTCGGGTCGTCCCACCAGGGGTAGGGGGCCGGCAGGTCGGCGGGGACCCGGCCGGGGAACGACGGCGGGCGCTTCTCGAGGAAGCTGCGCACGCCCTCGCGCACGTCGGCGCCGCGGCCGAGCGCGTCGAGCAGCGCCGAGTCGACCCGGTGGGCGTCCATGGGGTGGGGGGCGCCGAGCATGCGCCACAGCAGCGCCCGGGTCAGGGTGACGGACACCGCCGACGAGGACGCCGCGATCTCGCCCGCCATCTCGTAGGCCGCCGGCAGCAGGGCGTCCGGCTCGTGCAGCGAGCGGACCAGCCCGCCGGCCAGCGCCTCCTCGGCACCGAACACCCGGCCGGTGGCACACCACTCCATCGCCCGGCTGATGCCGACGACCCGCGGGAGGAACCACGACGAGCACGCCTCGGGCACGAGCCCGCGCCGGGCGAAGACGAGGCCGAACCGGGCGGACGTCGACGCCAGACGCACGTCGAACGGGAGCGTCATCGTGACGCCGACGCCCACGGCCGGGCCGTTGATGGCACCGATCACGGGTTTGGTGCACTCGAAGAACCGGAGGGCGACCAGCCCGCCCTCGTCGCGGTGTCGCGAGTCGTCCTCGTGGACCACGCCGCCGTCGCGGGCGACGTCGCTGCCGTAGTCGAACGTGGCGTCTCCGCCGCCCAGGTCCGCACCGGCGCAGAACCCTCGGCCCCGGCCCGTCACGACCACGGCCCGCACCTCGGGATCGGCGTCGACCTCGTCGAGGGCGGCGCACAGCTCGCGCTGCATCGTCACCGTGAAGGCGTTGAGCCGGTCGGGCCGGTCGAGCGTCAGGGTGGCCACGTTGTCGGCCACCTCGTAGGCGATGTGGGAATACGTCATCGGCCGAGAGCCTGCCCGACGGGCTACGGCGCCACCGATTCCCATCCGCTGAAGCCCGACGGGTCGTGGCGGCCCATCGTGCCGTGCTCGAACAGGCCCCAGCCCTCGGCGCCGTCGAGCGTGCCGCGGCCCACGTGGTCGATGACCCCGAACGGGATGCGGGGCACGATGGCCGGGTCGTTCAGGTCGTACACCGCGCTGTCGACCCAGCCGGGGCCGCGCCACTGGCCGTGGCCCCAGTCGGGGTCGCCGCCGTAGCCGGCCCCCACGTGCAGGGCCACGTAGCCCAGCGACGCCACCTCGAGTGTGAGCGGCTTGCCGCCGCGCTCGGTCAGGTGGATGGTGGCGCCGTTCGGGATGCGGGTGCCCGACCGGTAGGCGATGTCGACCTCGGGCCAGCCGAGCTGCTCGACGCGCCCGTCGGGCCACACGCGGGTGGCGTCGTTGAGGGTGCGGTAGCCGTCGGGCTGCTCCTGCACGATCACGACGATGGCGAACTCCTCGAAGCGCAGCGGGACGTAGAGCCACCACAGGCCGGCGGTCGGGTCGTCGGCCGGGCGGCCGGCGGGCTCGCCCTCGCCGACCGGGCGGATGCCCCACGAGCGGTCCCGCGTGCCGACCCAGGTCCCGGGGTCCACGGTGATGTCGTCGCCGTCGACGCTCAGCGTGCCGGACCACGTCCCGACCTGGGCGAAGCGGGACGCGTCGAGGATCGCTCGTGCGCCACCACCCCCGGCCCGCATGACGTGGTGCTGCTCCATCACGGCGGGGAACGAGCCCTCCCACGTGAGGTCGAAGCCGAGGCCGCGCTCGGCGGTGTCGCAGATCAGGCGGAGGCGTTGGAGCGGCTCGTGGACCTCGACGCGGAACGGTCCCACGCCGGGGGCGAGGCGGTCGTGGCCGAGGGCGTCGGAGCAGCGGATCGTCCACTGCCGGTCGCCGCGGCGGACCGTGCCGTAGGCGTCGGCGACGCCGAGGTTCGGGTACACGCCGAGGCCGGCCACGAAGAACACGTCGCCCGTGCGGTCGTGGGCGTTGTAGTACGCGCGGTCGTAGAAGTTGCGGTCGCTCGTGCCGACGTAGCGCAGCGACAGGGGGGTCTGGTGGATCGGGTACTCGTCGAGGGGGACGGGGTGCATGGTCAGCTCCAGTAGGTCCCGGCGAGCATGCGCTCGAGGGCGTCACGGTTCATGATCAGGTCGTCGACGGTCGTGGGGTGCGTGATCTCACCGAAGTGCACCGAGCGGGCGCCGGTGCGGAGGAAGACGATGGCGTACTGCAGGGCGGCGTAGGTGGCGTACCAGGTGAGGTCCCGGGGGGCGTAGCCGGTCAGCGCCTCGTAGGTGGTGGCGACGTCCTCGACGCGCATGAAGTCGGGCATGCCGCCGAGGCCCATCTGGCCGGCGATGTCCTCGAAGATGCGGTGGCCGTACACGAGCCAGCTCACGTCGAGCTCGCGGGGGCCGACGCCGGCCATCTCCCAGTCGAGCACCGCGACCGGGTCGAACCCGCCGAACATCATGTTGCCGATGCGGGAGTCGCCCCAGCTCAACACCGTGTCGCCCTCGTGCTGGGGCCAATGCTCCTCGAGCCAGGCGAAGCCGCGCTCGACCAGGGGGGAGGCGAAGCCGTCCGCGGCGGCGAACTCGTACCAGGCCCGGGTGAGCGCCACCCGGCGGCGGAGCGGCGTGGCGCCCGCGACGTCGGGGATGAGGAACGAGAACCGCTCGGCGGGCCGGTCGACGGTGTGCAGGCGGGCGAGCACGTCGACGGCGGCGTCCTGCAGGTGGCGCTGGTCGGCAGGCTCGGCGTCGTACAGCCAGCTGTCGCCGAAGTTGTACGGCATGACGTCGGGCGGGACCCGGCCGTCGACGCGGCTCATGACGAAGAACGGCGCGCCGAGGGCGGCGGCATCGGGCTCGGACCACCAGACCGCGGGCACCGGCACGTCGGTCAGCTCGCCGACGAGGCGGATGGCGGCGAACTGGCGCTGGCAGGTCGTAGCGGGGGAACACGGGAACGTCGTCGGCACCGGGGGCGACCCGGGCGACGAGGCGGTGGTGGCAGGGGGCGCCGTCCTCGGTCCACGAGGCGTCGAACAACAGCGTCTCGCTCGACATGCCGTTGGCGGACGTCCCCTCGAGGCCGTGGATCCGCGGGTTCGCCCCGTCGGGCAGCGTGGCGGTCAGCCAGGCACCCAGCCGTTCGGCCAGTTCGTGGTGGTCGCGGCTCGATCGCTGCAGCTCGGTGACCTCGTGCGGTGCCGTGCCTGCCTCGTCCCCCATGTGACCCCCTCGGTGCGCCCTGGCCCGACCTGTCCGGGCCGGGTGGTCGCCGCGTGGTGCGACCCCGGAACCTTGTGTTTGGCAAGGAGTTCCGGAGGGGCACTGTGGCACGGGACGTGGCGCCCTGCCAGCGGGCGCCCATGACCGGGGCGCACGCGGCTACTGTGACGAGCGCCACACGGTGACACGACCATCAGTGAAACCGTTGGCCAACGAGGCCCATCCGTGGGGGTGACGATGGATCGCGACGAGCTCGGTGCCGCCGAGGGCGGCACGTTCGACTGGGATGCCGCCTTCGAGGCGATCGTGGCGCCACTGCGCACTACCCCGCCGCCACCGCATCGCCCGGGCCGTCGGCTCGGCCCTCCTCGCCGCCGTCTTCCTGGTGGTGGCGTGGATGATGCTGGTCCAGGTGATCGCGGCCCAGGCCCGGGGGCTCGCCCAGCCGATGCGGTGATCTCCGCCCGCGCGGGGTGATCGCCGGCGCCGGTTCGGGTAGAGAGGTCACCCGTATGGCGCGAGGTCCGTTCAGGCACGAGGCGATGCCGTATTCCGTCGCGCACGAGTTCGCGCCTCTCGTCGCGTCGTTCCTCGATCCCGCCGTGCGCGCCGGCGACCCGGTGCTCGTCGTCGTGGATGCGGCCAAGGCCCAGCACCTTCGTTCGGAGCTCGGGCCGGCGAGCGACGGGTTCACCTTCTGCGACGTGCGGTCGATGGGGTGCAACCCGGCCCACCTCATCCCGACGTGGCGCCGCTTCGTCGACGCCAACGCCGGTGCCCGGGCGCTGTGGGGGGTCAGCGAAGCGCTGTGGCCCGAGCGCACGGCCTGCGAGGTGGTCGAGTGCCTCCAGCACGAGGCGCTGCTCAACTCCGCCCTCGCCGACGCGGCGTCGCTGACGTTGCTGTGCCCCTTCGACGAATCCGCGCTCCCGGCCGCGGCGGTCACCGGCGCCGTCGACCGCCATCCCGCCGTTCGCACCGCGGGAACGGCCCGGGCGAACGCCACCTACCTCGACGTCGACCCCGCCACGCTGCTGTCCGAGCCGCTCCCCGTGCCGCCCGACGACGCCGCGGTCTTCCCGTTCACCGATGCCAACCTGCCCGAGCTGCGGACCCACGTGGCCGGGATCGCAGGCAAGATGGGTTTCGGCCGCGACCGGACGGGCGACATCGTGCTGGCGGCCGACGAGGTCGCGACGAACAGCTACCGCTACGGCGGCGGGAGCGGCACGCTGCGCACCTGGGCGGAGGACGGCGGCGGCCTCGTCTGCGAGATCCGTGACCGCGGCCGCCTCTCGGACCCGATGGTGGGGCGCCGCCGGCCAGGCGTCGACCAGATCGGCGGCCGCGGTCTGTGGATCGCCAACCAGCTCTGTGACCTCGTCCAGGTGCGGTCGGCGGGTGACGGCGCAGTGGTGCGGCTCTTCCTGCGCCCCGAGTCGTGATCAGGCGGCGATGGTGAGGCGGTTGTCCACCGCCACCACGCCGGGGACGTCCCATGCGTCGTCGATGGCGGCGCCCTTGGCGACGGGCGATTCGACGTCGCCGTCGAGCACGACGACCCGATCGGACACCTCGACGCGGATGTCGGAGTCCTGCGTGTAGAGGTTCTCGTTGAGGCGGCTCACCAGCGTGGCCTTCATCTCGCGGTCGGTCGGCACCTCGTCGGTGGGCACGTCGTGCCAGTCGTAGGTCGTGCGCTCGGGTGTCGTGATCCAGGCCATCTCGCCAGCTCCCCATACGTGCTGCGGTCGTGGACGCCGGGGTGCTTCCCGCCCGCCCCGGGGCGAAACCGGATGCCGCCGGGCCCGGACGCGCGGCACCGTCCCCCCGGCGCTACGACTCGAGCATCTGGCGGCGCAGCCGGTGGATCGCCTTGCGCAGCAGGCGGGAGACCTGCATCTGGCTGCACTCGAGCACCTCGGAGATCTGCGCCTGGGTCTTCGCCTCCGCGAAGTACATCTGCAGCAGGTCGCGGTCCTCGTCGGAGAGGCGCTCGAGGCTCTGCAACAGGCCGGTGCGGTTCTCGATCCAGGCGAAGCCGCGGTCGACGCGGCCGATCACCTGGTCGGTCGGGAGCCCGGTGGAGGCGTCGGGCGCGTCGAGCGAGCTCGTGAGGCGGGCGTCTTCGGCGGCCATGGCGTCGAGCACCTGACGTTCGTCCACGCCGATGAAGTCGGCGATCTCACCGACCGACGGGCGCCGCCCCAGGTCGTGGGTGAGCAGCTCGGTGGCGTCGCGGGTCGGCGACGCGAGCTCGTGGACACGACGGGGCACCCGGATGGCCCACCCGGTGTCGCGCACGTGGCGGCGCAGCGACCCCACGATCGTCGGGTTGGCGAACGCCAGGAAGGGGGTGCGACGGGTGGGGTCGAACCGCTGCAGCGCCTGGACGAGGGCCTCGTACGCCACCTGGGTCAGGTCGTCGAGCGGTTCGCCGTGGCGGAAGTGGCGGCGGGCGTGCGACTCGGCGTGCGGTCGATACCGCTCGACGAGCTCGGTCAGGGCCTCGGGGTCGGCGTCACGCGCGTAGCGGACGTGCAGCGCCCAGAGGTGGGGCTCGGCCGCCGGTCGTGTCGACTGCCCGGCGATCCATGTGCGGCGCACCCGATCGGTCGGGATGGTGAGCAGCGCCCGTGCCCGGTCGGTGGCCGCGTCGAGCGCATCGACCGCACGGCGCATGCGGCGGAGCTCGACACGGGTTGCGGCGGCCATCCGTTCACACGTTCCCCGTGCCGGTGGTCGGTACACGTCGTTCGACCGCCCGCCCGGCGCGCATCTACGGTCCTCGGGGCGGGTAGACAGTCCCGGCCGCCGAGCGGCCCCCACCATGAGCGCACTTCCCGACGACACCCAACCCGGCGCCGAGGCCATGCGCACCGCCCGAGAGGCGGTGGACGACGCCACGCGCCAGCTCGACGAGCTCACGACCCGGCTGGTCGACACCCAGGCCGCGCTCGACCAGGTCGAGACGGTGCTCGACGCCGTCCTGGCCGTCACGGCCGCACCGCTCGTCGTGATCGACCGCGACCGGTGCGTGAGCGCTCTCAGCCCGGCCGCCGCCGGCCGCGCCTCGGTGGGGACCGCCCTGGCGGACGTCGTGCCCGCCGCCGCCGCCCGTTGCGTCGCCGAGCTCATGGACGTCGGCGAGCCGGTCGAGGCCGATCTCCCCGATGCGGGGCAGGGCGCCCGCGTCCGGGTCCTGCCGACCGGTCACGTCGTCGTGATCCTGGCGCAGCCATGATCCGATTGACCGTTCCCGTTCCCGCCGCGAGCGTGTACCCGGCGCCGGGCCGGGGTATCACACCGATCGGCACCGGAAGGTAGGCCATGGATCCGCTCGTCGGCCGCGTTGAACTCTCGCTCCCACCGGACAGCCGCTACATGCGGCTCGCCCGGCTGATGGCGAGCGGGGTGGCCAGCACGTGCGGGTTGCCGCTGGAGGAGGTCGAGGACTTCCGGATCGCCGTGGACGAGCTCTGTTCGACCCTCATCGAGACGGGCGACGGCGAGCCGATCCGGCTGGCGTTCGAGCTGCGGTCCGACGTGCTCGTGGTCGAGGGGCACACGGTCGCGGGGCGCCCTCCCGACCCCGACGAGGAGCGCCTCGCGCTCAGCAGCCAGATCCTCGACGTCGTCGCCGACGGCCACGAGCTGACGCACCTCGACGGGCGTGTCGAGGTCTCGGCCCGCAAGCGGGTGCGGGGCGGCGGGACGGGCTGACCCGATCAGCCCTCCTCGCCGTCAATCGGCGGGGATGTCGAAGACCTCGCGCAGCCCGGTCATGTCCAGCAGCCGCCCGAGCGGCGCGGAGAGGCGCCCGATGCGGAGGGTGACGCCGTGCTGCTCCGCGGCCTCGCGGGCGCTGAGCAGCGACCGCAGACCGGCCGAGTCGGCGAAGGTGAGGCCCTCGGCGTCGATCTCCACCACGCTGGGGGGCGTGGCCAGGGCGTCGGTGACGGACGCGCTGAGCAGCTCGGACGAGTGGAGGTCGAGCTCACCAGTCAGCGCGATGACGACGGTGTCGCCCTTGCGGGTCGTCGAGATGGTCATCGGTTCCTGGTTGTCGGTCATGGCGGCCCTAGCGTCGTTCATGCGGATCGGTTCTGCCTTCCCCGCCGTCAGTCCTCGTCGATCGTCTCGACACCGGGGACAGACGACAGCTCCGTCATCCAGGTCAGCAGGGTAGGCGGCGGAGCCGACACTTCGCCCGACAGGAGGACGCGTCCGTCGACCTTGCGCAGTCCCACCGGTCCGGACTCGATCTCGTCGCGCTCGAACGCGGCGGCCACGGGTGTGGGATCGATGCCCTCGGCGAGGTGCACGGTCACGGTCACCGAGCGCCGCGCCCAGCGTCGCTTGACGAACGTGCGCACCGGCCGGAGCACCACCAGGCTGACCAGCAGCACCACCGTGGCCACCGCCGCCGTCGTGGGGTCGCCCACGCCGCTGGCCAGCCCGATGGCGGCGACCGCCCACAGGCTGGCGGCGGTGGTGAGGTTCTTGATGCTGTTGCGTTGCCGGAAGATGACGCCGGCGCCGAGGAAGCCGACGCCGACCGCCACGTTCGATGCCACCCGGCTGACGTCGACCTGGAGCACCGACTCGGCCCGCGGCCGGTCGAACTCGGTGAACCCCAGCGTCGAGATGACCCCGAACAGGGCCGCGCCCAGCGCCAGTGCGATGTGCGTGCGCAGTCCCGCCGCCTGGTCGCTGGCCTCCCGCTCGAGTCCGATGATCCCCCCGAGGACGGCCGCCACGAGGAGACGGACGATCACGTCACCGTCCAACGCGAAGGTCGTGTCGGAGGCGGCGCCCAACAGGGTCGGCGCGGGCATGGCGGCAGTCTTACCCGATCAGGGCGCCGGCGAGGCGGAGTGGGGCGACGCCGTCAGCCCCGGTTCCCGCTCAGGTTCGCACCGCGAGCACCAGCTGCTCGTCGTCCTGCGTGAACACGTAGTGGAAACCGCCGAACTCGCGGGCGACGGCCACGTCGAGGTCGAGCACGCCGTCGGCGCGAGCCCACCGGTCGAACAGGCCGACCATCTCGGCGTGCTCGCCGGGATCGTCGCTGGGCGAGAAGCCGAGCGACAGCGGCATGCCGCGCGGCAGGCGGGTGCCGTCGATCTCGAGGGCCTCGAGCGGCACGATGTCGAGCAGGACGCGGTCGCCGCAGTCGGCGAAGGCGATCAGCTGGCAGGTGGACACCGCGTCCGCCTCAGACCGCGCAGGATGCGTCGACGTCGGCGAGCGAGTCGCGCATGGCGGCCAGGCTGGAGCGCAGGAGGCGGGACACCTGGACCTGGCTGACGCCCACGAGCTCGGCGATGCGGGACTGCGTGTGGCCGTGCACGTAGCGGAGCTCGACGATGCGCCGCTCGCGGGGCGGCAGGACGGTGAGGAGCTGCTCCACCGTGGAGGCGGCCTCGACGGCGTCGAGCCCCCGCTCGTCCTCGCCGAGGACGCCGATGTCGACGTACTCGCCGGTGGCGTCGTCGGAGGCGGTCTCGAGCGGGGTCTTCCGGTAGCAGCGGCCCGCCTCGAGGGCGTCGAGCACGTCCTCGTCGCGCACGCCGGCGTGACCGGCGATCTCGGCGACCGTCGGCGACCGTCCGAGCAGCTGCCCGAGCTCGTCCACCGCCACCTTGATCGTGTGCTGGAGGTCCTTGGCCCGGCGTGGCACGTGGACGGCCCACGTCGTGTCGCGGAAGTGGCGGCGCAGCTCGCCGACGATGGTCGGCACCGCGAACGTGGCGAAGGCGGCGCCGTAGTCGGGATCGAACCGCTCGACCGCCTTGAGGACCCCGAGCATCCCCACCTGCACGAGGTCGTCGAGGGGCTCGCCCTTGTCGGCGAACCGCTTGGCGCAGTGGATCGCGAGCCAGCGGTGTCGACCGATCAGCTCGTTGCGGACCCGGCGGTCGCCGGTCTCGCGGTACTCCCGGAACAGGGCGTCGTCGGCGACGTCGTCGGGACCCGCGACCGGGCGTCGCGTTGTGGAGATGCGGGTGATGGTGGGCACAGGAGCCTCCGCGGCGGTGCTCGGCGGTACGTCAGCGGCCGCCCGCTTCCCCGCTCCTGTGCCTCCTACACCGAAAATCTCAGGCGTGTGGCTATTCGATGCGGAGCTGGCTCGTCAGCTCGTCGCGTCGGGCCTCGAAATCGTCGAAGCCGATCTTCCCGTCGTCGAACGCGGCGTGCAGCTCGGCCAGCTTCTCCAGCACGGAGGCCTGGTCGACCGCAGGTGCGGGCGCTTCGAGGTCGTCGGGCTCGTCGCCCTGTTCGGAGCGCTCAGCCCGCTTCTCCTGTTTCGCTCGCTGCTTGGCCTGCTTGTCGCGGTCTCGCTGCAGCTTGCCGAAGGTCGTACGCCGGCGTGACACGCCTTCTCAGACCACTCTGACGTTCTGCGCTTCGTCGCCCTTGCGGCCGGGGCCGACCTCGAACTCGACCTGCTGGCCGGCCTCGAGGGACCGGTAGCCGGAACCCTGGATGTTGGAGTAGTGGACGAAGACGTCGTCTGCTCCGTCACGGGAGATGAAGCCGTAGCCCTTCTCCGCGTTGAAGAACTTGACCGTGCCGACTGCCATGGTGTTGCTGCCTATCTGTATTCCGTTCTGGGAAACCCTGGCCGCGTCGCTTTCGAGCGACGACCGGGCACCACGAGGCTACGCCGTCGCGGCCCGAAGCGCGCGTTTTGTAGGTTGAAGCGCGATGGCCCCCGAGATCGAGCGCGACACCGCCACCCTCGCTCGGGCGATCGCGGGGCTCGGAGAGAGCGAGCGTTCACGGGTCTTCGCCATGTCGTGGTGGAGCGACCGCGTCATGGAGTGGGCGATGGCCCGGCCGGCGTTCAAGACCCAGCTGTTCCGGTTCGTCGACGTCTTCCCCGCGCTGCACAGCGATGCCGAGGTGGCGCGGCACGTCGGCGAGTACTTCGACGGTGTCGAGGTCCCGCGCGCCCTCGACCTCGGCATCGGGGTGGCCGACCGGGTGCCGTTCGGCCGTCGCGTCGAGGCCCGTGTGGCCCGGCGGAACATCCTGCGCATGGCCCAGCAGTTCATCGTCGGCGCCACGCCCGACGACGCCGTCGCCGGGCTGCACCGGCTGTGGCGCGAGGGGAGCGCCTTCACCGTCGACGTCCTCGGCGAGAAGACGGTGGTCGCCGGCGAGGCCGACCGCTACGCCCGCCGCGTGTCCGAGCTCGTCACGGCCCTCACGGCCGCCAGCGCCGGCTGGGCCCCCGACGACCACCTCGAGCGCGACGACCTCGGACCGCTCGCCCGGGTCAACGTGAGCGTGAAGCCGACGGCCCTCGCCACCCACTACGAGCCCCTCACCCGCGAGGTCGGGCTCGCGGGGGCCAAGGGGCGGTTGCGGCCGATCCTGCGGCTGGCCCGCGAGCGCGGCGCGTTCGTGAACGTCGACATGGAGCACTACGACGCCAAGGACCTCACGCTCGCGCTCTTCCGCGAGCTGCTGTCCGAGGACGAGTTCGTCGATCTGCCGGCGGGCATCGTGATCCAGGCGTACCTGCGCGACAGCCGCGACGACCTCGCGGACCTGATCGCGTGGTCGGCACGCCGGCCCACCCCGATCACCGTGCGCCTCGTCAAGGGCGCGTACTGGGACGCGGAGACCGTGCACGCCCGGGCCGAGGGGTGGCCGGTGCCGGTGTTCGAGGACAAGGCCGCGACCGACGCCAACTACGAGCGCTGCGTGCGTCTGCTGCACGACCACCATGGCTCGGTGCGCGCCGCCTTCGGCAGCCACAACCTGCGCAGCCTGGCCTACGCCATCACCTACGCGCGGCACCAGGGCATCCCCGACACCGGCTACGAGATCCAGATGCTGCACGGCATGGCCGAGCCCATGCACGCGGCCATGCGGCGCCTGGGGTTGCGGCTGCGGGTCTACGCACCCGTGGGCGATCTGGTGCCGGGGATGGCCTACCTGGTGCGCCGGTTGCTCGAGAACACGTCCAACGAGTCGTTCGTCCGGCACCGGTTCGCCGAAGGGCGGGCCCTCGACGAACTTCTGGCCGCCCCCGACGTCGACACGCTGCCGGCTGCCACGCGACCCGGGTCGCGGCCGGCGACCGACCCGGCCGACCCCACCCCGTACACGCCCGAGCCCGTCTCCGAGTGGCGCCGTGGCTCGGATCGGGCCGCGATGACCGCGGCCGTGGCCGCCGTCGACGGCGAGCTGGGCGGCGCGGTCCCGGCCCTGATCGCCGGCGAGCGGGTGACGACGCCGGCCACGCTGGCCTCCGTCGACCCGTCCGATCCGTCGGTGGTCGTCGCCCATGCCGCGGCGTGCGGCGTCGCCGAGGCCGACGCCGCGGTGGCCGCCGCGGTCGAGGCCGCCGAGGCATGGCGCCACACGCCCGCCCGCGAGCGCGCCGGCGTCCTGTTCCGGGCCGCCGACCACCTGCGCGCCCGCCGCCACGCCATCGCCGCGCTCGAGTGCGTCGAGGCGGGCAAGCCGTGGGACCAGTCCGACGCCGACGTGTGCGAGGCGATCGACTTCTGCGAGTACTACGGCCGCGAGATGTTGCGCCTCGACGGGGCGTCCGCGGCCCTCGTGCAGTCACCGCCGGGCGAGGCCAACCGGATGAGCTATCAGGGCAAGGGCGTCACCGCCGTCATCGCCCCGTGGAACTTCCCGCTCGCCATCCCCACCGGGATGACCGTCGCCGCCCTCGCGGCCGGGAACCCGGTGGTCCTCAAGCCGGCCGAGCAGGCTCCGCTCGTGGCGTCGCGCCTGGTCGACGCCCTGGTCGAGGCCGGAGCGCCGCCCGGGGTGATCCAGTTCCTCCCCGGGGACGGCGAGGTGGTGGGCGCGCGTCTGGTCGAGCACCCCGACGTGGCGGTGATCGCGTTCACGGGGTCGAAGCCGGTGGGCCTCGCCATCAACCGCCAGGCGGCGGAGCCAGCCGCGGGGCAGGGGCACGTCAAGCGGGTCATCGCCGAGATGGGGGGCAAGAACGCGCTGATCATCGACGCCGACGCCGACCCCGACCAGGCGGTGCCCGGAGCGGTCGTCTCCGCGTTCGGCTACGCCGGCCAGAAGTGCTCGGCCGCCAGCCGGCTCATCGTTGTGGGCGATGTGTACGACCAGGTCGTGGAGAGACTCGTCGCCGCCACGCGCGAGCTGGTGGTCGGGCCGGCCCGGCGGCCCGACACGCAGGTGGGCCCGGTCATCGACGAGGACGCACACAAGCGGATCCTCCGCACGCTCGAGGACGCGCCCCGCCAGGGCCGGGTGCTGGTCCAAAACGCCGACGTGCCCTCCGCCGGGTACTTCGTGCCGCCCACCGTGGTCAGCGTGGACGACCCCGACGCGCCGCTCGCCCGCGACGAGGTCTTCGGCCCGGTGCTCACCGTGTTGCGCGCCACGGACATGGAAGAGGCCATCGCCCTCGCCAACCGGACCGACTACGCGCTCACCGCCGGGGTGTACTCGCGCTCGCCGGCCGCCATCGCCGCCGCCACCCGTCGGCTGCGAGCCGGCAACGTGTACGTCAACCGCCCGATCACGGGTGCGGTGGTCGGTCGCCAGCCGTTCGGTGGCTACGGCCTGTCGGGCGTGGGCTCCAAGGCCGGCGGCCCCGACTACCTCCTGCAGTTCCTCGACCCGCGGGTCGTCACCGAGAACACGCTGCGGCAGGGCTTCGCGCCCGACCTGTGAGGTGGGCGCCACCACGGCGAAACCCGAGCCCCGCGCGATGAGTTCCGCGGTCCGTGGCGGTCCTAGTGGCGAATCGCCGCTGCAGGAGGTCGTGGGTTGCCCGAACCACACGAGTCGCCCGTCCCGACGGGCGACTCGCCCGCGCCCGCCTCACCCGGCACGTTGGTGGTCATCGTCGACGGGCGCCTCGACGCGGCGCGGGTGACCACCCTGGTCGGATGGGTGCGAGGGTTGCTCGACGGCGGTGGTTCGACGCGGGTGGTGTGTGACGTCGCGGACCTCTCGCCCACCGACGTCGACGCGGTCGACGCCCTCGCCCGGCTGGCGCTGGTGGCCCGCCGGAGAGGGGCTCGCCTGTGGGTGCGCGACCCGAGCCCCGAGCTGTGCGAGCTGTTCGACCTGGTCGGTCTCGCTCGGGTGCTGCCGGTGTGCCGATCGGGCGACCCCAGCGGCGAGGCGCCGATCGCGTGCCCGCCCTAGACGGGACCGCGGGCGGCGGATCGGTCAGCCGGCCTCGGCGCCGAGGTCGTCGCTCTGGTCGGCGTGGGTCTGGTCGGCGTCGATGGCGAGCTCGACGAGTGGCAGGACGCGGTGGCGCAGCTGCTCGGTCAGGGCGATCTGCGTGGTGGTGCGGCTGATGCCCTGCACTTCGAGCACCCGTCCGATGACGTGCTGCAGGTGGTCGTTGGTGTGCGCCACGACCCGGCAGTTCAGGTCGCCGGGACCCGTGACCGAGTAGATCTCGAGGACCTCGGGGATCTCCCGCAGGTGGGAGCACACGTCCTCGAGTCGGCCCTGGGCGATCTCGAGGCTGACGAAGGCCAGGACCTCGTAGCCCATGGCGCGCAGGTCCAGGTCAGGGTCGAAGCCGCAGATCACGCCCCTCTGTTGGAGCTTGTCGAGGCGGGCCTGTACCGTCCCCCTCGCCACGCCGAGTTGGCGCGCCAGCTCCATGACACCCGCGCGTGGCGTGTCGCACATCGCCCTGATGAGCCGGGCGTCGAGCGCATCGATTCCGGTGGGCAACATGAGCAATGTGTCTAGCACATGCTCGTTGGCACTGGCCAAACTGCCCAGTGTCTGACGCTTCTGTTGACGCTGATCGCGCCCGAGCCTTTGCTGGTGCTGTCATTTCGAGCACCACACGACACGAGGGGAAGCATGGGCGACACGATGACGACCGGCCAGCAGCAGGGCGCTCAACGGGCCGAAGCGCCGGCGCTCGGCGGGATCGATCACGTCGAATGGTGGGTCGGCAACGCCCGTGCCTTCAGCGGGTTCCTGGTGTCGGCGTTCGGGTTCGAGGTGGTCGCCTACGCCGGACCCGAGACCGGTCGGCGCGACCGCGTGTCGCACGTCCTCCAGCAGGGCCGCATCCGCTTCATGGTCACCGGTGCGCTGACGCCCGATTCCCCCATCGCCGAGCACGTGCGGGCCCACGGCGACGGCGTGCGCGACATCTGCTTCCTCGTCGACGACGCCGAGGCGGCCTACGCGGCCGCCCTCGACCGGGGCGCCCTGCCCGAGCGGCCGCCGGCGGTCGACACCGACGAGCTCGGCGCCATCCACCATGCCGCCATCCGCACCTACGGCGAGACGGTGCACACCTTCCTCGACCGCAGCGGCTACGCGGGCGAGTTCGCCCCCGGGTTCGGGCCGCCACAGCTGCCCCCCGCGGGCGGCCCCGAGGTGGGGCTCACTCGGTTCGACCACATCGTCGGCAACGTCGAGAAGGGCCACCTCGAGGAGTGGGTGGACTACTACCACGACGTGCTCGGGTTCGATCCGCTCGTGCACTTCGACGACGACCAGATCTCGACCGAGTACTCCGCGCTGATGTCCACGGTCGTGTGGAACCACGACAAGGTCGTCCTGCCCATCAACGAACCGGCCGACGGGCGGCGCAAGAGCCAGATCGAGGAGTACCTCGACTACTACCGGGCGCCCGGGGTGCAGCACATGGCCCTGCACACGCCCGACATCGTCACCGCCGTGCGGGCCATGCGCGAGCGGGGGGTGCGGTTCCTCGCCGTGCCGCCGGAGTACTACGACGACGCGCGCGAGCGCATGGCCGGCATCGACCTGCCGTGGGAGGCGCTGGCCGAGGTGGGCGTGATGGTCGACCGTGACCAGGACGGGCACCTGCTCCAGATCTTCACCGAGACCCTGTGCGACCGCCCGACCGTGTTCTTCGAGATCATCCAGCGGGCCGGCGCCAAGGGCTTCGGCGCCGGCAACTTCAAGGCACTGTTCGAGGCGATCGAGCGGGCGCAGGACGCCCGCGGCAACCTCTGAGGAGGACGTCTGTCCTGGACGCGTGCGGGGTCAGCCCTGCTCGCCGATGTGCTGCACGACCACGACCGAGCCGTCGCCGAGCGCCAGTGTGTCGGGCGGCTCGGGCACCGGGAACGCGAAGCCGAGGCGCGAGGCCTGGACCGTTGCGTGCGCCACCATGGCCTCGAGGTGCTGCACCGCGGCCTCGTGGTCGAGCCCGTCGGTGGCCGCCTCGAGGCGCGCCCGCGCCTGCGCCACGAAGGGCGCGAGCTCGGGGGTGAGCGGATCGGGGGTGGCGTCGGGCAGGGCGGCGTCTTGCAGGGATGGACCTCCGTCATCGGCCATCGGAACAGGTTATCGGCGGCCTGTGACACCGGCGCATCCCGTTGGCAGGACCCTGGGAGGCGTGTGGTAGCGTCAACTCTCCACATCGGGCCGTTAGCTCAGTTGGCTAGAGCACCTGCATGACGCGCAGGGGGTCAGGGGTTCGAATCCCTTACGGCCCACCCCCCACCTGACCAGGGCATCAGCCCTGGTCGGTGTCGTTTTCGGCCAGACCTGCCGCCGGATGTCCTGCGCGCCACCAACGGTTCGGCCGTGCGTTCGCCGGTGGCAACGAGCCGTTCGCCTACGGCCGTCACACTCGCCACTGCCTGCCACGGGCTCACGCCCGGCGGGCCGGGGAGTGCTCGACGAGTGGGGGTACGGGATGCCGGGTCGCAGCCAGATCACGCGGCGGCACGTTCTGGCCGGGGCGACGGCCGCCGGGGTCCTCGTCGCCTTCGGCGGCGAGAAGGCGCTGGCCCGCGGGCTCGCGCGCCCTCCCCGGCTGCGGACGAACCCGTTCACGCTCGGGGTCGCATCCGGCGACCCGCTGCCCGACGGCGTCGTGCTCTGGACCCGCCTGGCGCCCGACCCGCTGACGGCGGACGGCGGGCTGAGCGGGGTCGGCAACGTCGAGGTCGGGTGGGAGGTGGCCCGCGACGAGCGCATGCGCCGGGTGGTGCGGCGCGGCCGCGCGGTCGCGCCGGCCGACCTGGCCCACTCCGTGCACGTCGACGTGCGCGGCCTCGAGCCCGGCCGTGAGTACTGGTACCGGTTCACGGTCGGCGACTGGGCCTCGCCGCTCGCCCGGACGCGCACCGCGCCCGCACCCGACGGCGGCCTCGACCGGATGACCTTCGCGTACGCCACGTGCCAGAAGTGGGAGGAGGGCTTCTACAACGCCTACGCCCACATGGCGGAGGAGGACCTCGACCTGGTCGTCTTCCTCGGCGACTACATCTACGAGTACGGCATCGACCCGGCGACCGGCGGCGTCCGCGGCGTCGAGCTGCCGCCGGAGTACGCCGACGAGACCGTCACGCTCGACCAGTTCCGGCTGCGCCACACGCTCTACAAGACCGACGCCGACCTGCAGCGGGCGCACGCCCGCTTCCCGTTCGCGGTGACGTGGGACGACCACGAGGTCGACAACGACTACACCGGCGACATCCCCGAGGACGGCACGCCGCCCGAGGTGTTCCGTCTGCGGCGGATCGCCGGCTACCAGGCGTTCTACGAGCACCTGCCGCTGCGGGCACCGGCGCGGCCCGATCGCCACGGGCAGTCCCTGCTGTACCGGTCGATCCCGTGGGGGTCGCTGGCCGAGTTCGTCGTCGTCGACACGCGCCAGTACCGCAGCGATCACCCGATGGGCGACGGGGAGCATCCCTACGGGCCCGCGTCGTTCGACCCGTCCCAGACCGTGCTCGGAGCCCAGCAGGAACGCTGGGTCCGCGAGCGGTTCCGCCGCAGCCGGGCCCAGTGGAACGTGCTGGCCAACCAGGTGCTGTTCTCGGAGCTCGCCCACGAGCCCGGACCCAACCCCCGCTACTGGCAGGACGGGTGGGACGGCTACCCGGTCGCCCGCCGGCGGCTGATCGACGACATGCTCGCGGCCCAGTTGCGCAACCCGTTCGTGATCACCGGCGACTGGCACTCCACGTTCGTGAACGACGTCCACCTCGACTTCGTCGACCCGGCCTCGCCTGTCGTCGCCACCGAGATCGTGGCGCCCGCCGTCACGTCCAACGGCGACGGCCCGGTGTACGGCCCCTATTACGGGCCGATGATCGAGTTCAACCCACACATCCGGTTCTTCGAGGGCGACCGCAAGGGCTACGTCCGCTGCACGGTCGGCCGGGACCGCCTGCAGGCCGACCTGCGCTACGTCGAGCGGGTGGGAGCGCCGGGCGCGCCGGTCGAGACGTTCGCCAGCTTCGTCGTCGAGGACGGGCGCCCCGGCGCGGTGCCCGCCTGACGCCCGCCGAGCCCTCAGCCCCTCCCGTCACGCCGGGCGCAGCCGGCCCTCGCGGAGCTCGAGCACCCGGTGCGCCCCGGCCAGGGCGACCGCGTCGTGCGTGGCGAGCACGCACGCACTGCCGGCGGCCGCCAGCTCGGCCAGCGTCGCCATCACCGACGCGGCCCACTCCCGGTTCTGGTGCATCGTGGGCTCGTCGGCGAGCAGCACCCGGGGCCGTACGACCGCCGCCCTGGCCAGAGCGGCGCGCTGCTGCTCGCCGAGCGACACCTCGGCCGGGTACCGGTCGCCGAGGTGCCCGACGCCCAGGCGGGCCATCACCTCGTGGGGGTCCGCGGCGCGAGGCACGTCGGCGAGCCGCAGCGGCAGGCCGACGTTCTCGGCCACGGTCAGCTCGTCCAGCATCCCCAGCGACTGGGGCAACACGGCGAGCTCGCTCCACGAGAGCTGCGCCGGCGGCGTCGCGCCCCCGAGGACCGCGACCGTGCCGGCCTCAGGGGTCTCCCAGCCGGCGATGATCGACAGCACCGTCGTCTTGCCCGATCCCGACCGTCCGGCGAGGGCGACGATCTCGCCGGGCCGCACGATCAGGTCCGCGCCGTCCAGCACCTGGCGTGCCCCGCCGGCGGCGGGGAAGGACTTCGCCAGGCCGGTGAGGGCGACCGCGGTCGCGGCGTCCGACGCGACTCGGAGGGGGGCGTTCGCGGTCATGGCGTCGCCACCCGCCCGTCGCGGAGCGTGAGCAGGTCGTCGGCGGCGTCGATCACGGCGGCGTCGTGCGACGCCACCAGCAGCGTGGCGCCGCGGTCGACCAGGCGGCGCATCGTCGCCACGAGATCGGCCCCGGCCCCGCCGTCGAGCTCGGCGGTGGGCTCGTCGGCGAGCAGCAGGCGTGGCGCCCCGATCGCGGCGGCCGCGAAGGCGACCCGCTGCTGCTCGCCGCCCGACAGCTCCGACGGGAGGCTGCGCGCCCGATCCGCGAGGCCGACGGCGTCGAGCAGCGACGGCGCCTCGGCGGGATCCGCGCCCCGCAGCTGTGCCGCCAGCTCGACCTGCTCGACGCTGCGCAGGTAGGGCAGGAGGTTGTCGGCCGGGTCCTGCAGGACGATGCCCATCGCCCGTCGTCGGAGGCGTCGCCGGGCGCCCGGCCGGGCCCGGGTGACGTCCATGCCGTCGACCTCGACGTCGCCACCGGCGGCCCGCTGGAGGCCGGCGAACACCCGCAGCAGGGTCGACTTGCCGGAGCCCGACGGGCCGGCCACGACCGTGAGGCGGCCACGCGCCACGGCGGCGTCGACCTCGTCGAGCGCGTGGACCACCCCGGCGGAGGCCGTGTAGTCGACGGTGATCCGGCGAGCGCACGCCGCCCACCCCGCCGGCGGGGCCGTGAGGCTCGGGTCACGTGCCGGCACGGAGCACCTCCAGCGGATCGTCCCGGTCGGTCCGGCGCTGGGCGAGCACGGCCGCCACCCCGGCCACGACGACGGCCACGACGGCGACGGCGACCACGATGGCGAACGCCGGCCGGTAGAGGGGATCGGGCCGGAACCCCGGGACGGGGTCGAGGCGCTGGTAGGCGAGTGCGGCGCCCACCAGCCCCAGGCCGATCCCCAGCCAGCACCCGACCACGACACTGGCCACGAGCTCGACGACCAGCGCCCGTCGGTGCTGGCTCCGGGTGAGCCCCATGCGCCGGGCGAACGCGTAGCCGAGCACGCGCCCGCGCCGCCGGGCGTCGAGGTGGACGGCCACGCCGCCGAGGACGAGGACGCCGGCGGCGAGGCCGAGCGACTGCATGAACCCGAACGTCCACGACACGGTCAGGAAAGACACCTGGTCGACCACCGAGTCGAGGGTGAGCGGCTCGTAGAAGGCGGTCCCCGAGGCGTCGAGCGTGGCCAGGATCTCGTCGCGATCGCCCTCGACCCACATCTCGCCCACCCGGGTCGGCGGGTCCACGTCGACGAGCGCCGACGTGGCGACGAACACGGTCGGCGACCCCCGCTTCATGCCCGGGAAGGCGTGCACCCCCGGGATCGGCGCGAGCATCAGGCGAGTGGTGCCCGTGGTCACGATGCCCGCCTCCAGCGCGGCGGGTGGGTCGGCGCCGACCGAGGGCCCGACGACCACGGCGGGCACGCGGCCGGAGCGCGGTGTCGCCGAGAGCCGGTCCAGGATGTCCTGCAGCGAGCTCTCGGCCATGGTGGCGTCCCAGAACGCCGCGTCGGCGAACGTCGCCGCGTCGATGCCGTAGACGTCGACGTCCTGCCGCCCGCCGTCGTCGATCCACGCTTGGCGGTACGCGTCGAGCTCGGTCGCCCGGCCGACGAGCGCCTCGGGGACGTCTTCGTCGGTCGTCACCCGCACGGCCACGTCGCTGCCGATGAAGGTCTTGGACTTGGCCTCGAGCGTGGCGTCCATCGAGCGGCGCAACGTCGCCGCGTAGCCGAGCACGCCCGCGGCCACCGCGGACGCGGCCACGAGTCCGACCACCGCGCCGCGATAGCGAGCCACCCGGCGTATGCCCAGGTAGAGCGGGGTCGGCCACTGCCGGCTGGCGGCCAGGACCGGCCGGAGGGCCAGCATCAGCAGCCGCATGACCACCGCCACGGCCGCGGTCAGGAACAGCACCGGGAACAGCAGGCCGATCGGGTCGACGCGGCTGACCTCGGCGCCCTGGGTCGCCGGCGCCCCCCAGCGGTCGAGCCGCAGGAACGACAGCAGAGCCACGACCCCCAGCAGCAGCTCCCACGGCACCGCCGCCACCCACCGCCGGCGGCGCCGCAGCCCGTGCTGGGCCCGTACCCGCGCCGCGACGACCCCACCGATGACGGCGGCGGCGACCACGAGGGCGCCGGCGCCCGCCCACGCGGCGTCGACGACGGCCGAGCGCTCGATCGAGGGCGACGGCCCGACCCAGGTGACGGCGGCGTGGCCGAGGGCGACGCCGGCGGCGGTGCCGGCGACGAGCGGGAGGGCCAGCTCGAGCACCGCCTTGAGACCGAGGGCGGCCGGCGACACGCCCCGCACGGTGAGCAGCGTGACCTCCCGACGCCGCCGGTCGAACCACAGCAACCCGGCGGCGGCCACCAGCGCGGCGCCCGCGAGCGCGGCGAAGGCGGCGATCGGCCAGACGCCCGCGCCGACCGACGTCTGGATGGCGCGCGTCCTGTCGACGACGAAGGGCAGGTGCGACCCGAACAGGACGGAGACGAGCTCGGCGTCGTCCCGCGCCTCGACACGGCCGTCGCCGGCCACGCGGCCGAAGGAGGTGGGGATCTGCGGCGGCCCGTCGGCACACCACGACAGCGCCTGGGCGTCGTCGGTCCCGCACGCCAGCGCGTCGATCAGCCGCTCTGCCCGGTGGACGGTGATCCCGGCACGCAGCGGCGCGTCCCACGCCCCGCTGGGCTCGCGCACGCCGGAGTCGCGCATGAGCGTGGCGAACGTGGCCGGGTCGGCGAGCACGACCGGCGGCGGTGGCTGGCGCTCGGGTCCCTCGAGCGCCAGGTCGCCGGCGTGGACGCACCAGAAGTCGTCGAAGGTCGTGCCCGCCAGGTCCCGGTAGACGCCGGCGACCGGCACCTCGACCCCGCCGATCGTCGCACGGGCGCCGACCCCGCGGAGGCCGGTCATCGCCGCGGCGCGGTCGCTGACCCACACCCCCGGGCCCGGCGTCCCCTCCACGACCTCGACGTGGTCGAGGGCGCCGTCCCGCGCCAGGACGACCACCGGCTCGTCGATCCCGGTGGCCGCGTCGCCGAGGGAGGTCTCGGCCCGCACCGAACGGACGGTGGGACCGAGGTCGGCACCGAGCGGCGCGAACGGGTCGGGGGCCGGCGTGGCGACGTTGGCCGCGGTGGGCATGAACCCGTAGGTCGCCCCCGTGTCGCGCGAGCACCGGTCGCCGGCCTGCACCGCCACGGCCTCGGTGCCCACCGACGACAGGAAGACCGGGACGGCGGCCAGCGAGGCCGCCAGGAGCGCGCTCGCCCCCGCCACGCTCGCCAACACCCCCGGGCGCCGCACGACCAGGAACGGAGCACGCCGCCACGGCGCCAGGGTCACGGTGGAGATCGCCGTGCGGACCCGGGCGTGCATCCGTGCACCGTAGGTCGCTCGTGCGGTCGAGCAAGGACGGAGAAGCGCTCCCGAGCCGCCGTCCGTACCGTGATCCACATGATCACGAACGTCTCACTCGCCACCGTCTGGGTGGCCGACCAGAGCTCCGCCAAGGCCTTCTACATCGACAAGCTGGGCTTCCGCGAGCACACCGACGTCACGATGGACAACGGGTACCGCTGGTGCTCGGTCGTGCACCCCGACCACCCCGAGATGCAGGTGACGCTGTCCGTTCCCGGTCCACCCCTCGACGACGAGTCGGCCGACATGATGCGCCGCATGATGGAGAAGGGCGCGCTGCACGGCGTCGGCCTGTCGACCGACGACTGCCGCAAGACCTACGAGGAGCTGTCGGCCAAGGGCGTCGAGTTCCTGCAGGAGCCGTCCGACCGGCCGTACGGGGTCGAGGCCGTGCTGCGGGACGACTCGGGGAACTGGCTCGTCCTCATGGAGGAGAAGCCGTTCACGGGCGGGGACTTCGGCCCGGACGCGTGACTTCCTGAACCGGGTGCCACACTGACCGCGTGACGTCGTCCACGGTCCCTCACCTGCGGCGGGCGCGCGACCTCGCGGACCGGTGCTACGCCGACGACCTCGACCTCGACGTCCTGGCCGCCGAGGCGGCCATGTCGAAGTTCCACTTCGCGCGGTCGTTCGCCCGCACCTACGGCGAGACCCCGATGCGGTACCTCACCCGCCGGCGCATCGAGCGCGCACAGGACCTCCTGCGGGCCGCCAACCTCACGGTCACCGAGGTGTGCATGATGGTCGGCTTCTCGAGCCTCGGGTCGTTCTCGTCCCGGTTCCGCGAGCTCGTCGGCGAGACCCCGACGCAGTACCGCGACCGGTGGGCCGCGACGGGCGGTCCCCGCATCCCGGGCTGCTTCCTGTTCATGCGCGGCGTCGACGTCCTGGGCGATGCCGCGCCGACCGGACGCCTGGCCGCCACGCACAGCAACGGAAGGGCGTCCCGCCGATCCGCAACGTGAGTGTGCAGCCCGCCGAGCGCGGTACCATCTCGCACAGCGCGCGGGCGTCCTCGATGTCTGGAGCAGCATCGGGCGACCGGCCAGCGGTCCGTGGGGAGAGGCGACGAGGCACATGCATCCGGACCTGCCGAACGAGCAGGCCTACTTCGACCGGGCGCTGGCGCTGCGCGACCGCCAGCAGGCCGACCTCGCCCGGGCGCCCAGCATGGCGGCCAACCCGCGCGCCGCGGTCGAGCTGCGCAAGCGGGTGAGCAGCCTCGGGCTCGCCGATCCCGACGAGGCCATCGCCTTCGGCCGCATCGAAGCGCACGACGATCGCTGGTACATCGGCAAGGGCGCCATCTGGGACGACGACAACGACCTCGTGGTCGTCAACTGGCAGGCGCCCATCGCCGCGGCCTTCTACACGGCGACACCCGAGAACCCCGAAGGCCTCGACGCCCGCCGCCTCTTCCGGTGCTCCGGGAACCAGATCCGCGAGATCGAGGACCTGATGTTCCGCGAGGTCGCCGACGCCATCGTCGCCGGGCGCCCCGTCGGCCCCGTGCTGTCGGACGCGCTGCTCGAGTCACTCGGCGCGGCGCGTGCCGGCGCGCTCGGCGACATCGTGGCCACGATCCAGGCTGCCCAGTACGAGGTCATCAGCCGCCCGCTCGACCAGCTCCTCGTGGTCCAGGGAGGCCCCGGCACCGGGAAGACCGTCGTCGGCCTCCACCGCGTGTCGTGGCTGCTGTTCAACCGGCGCGACCGGCTCGACGCCCGTGACGTGCTCGTCGTCGGGCCCAACCCGGCGTTCGTCGGGTACATCTCGTCGGTGCTGCCCACGCTGGGCGAGGAGGCCGTCGTCCAGCTCCCGATGCAGTCGCTCGGGCCCCGCGTGCGCATCGGGCGCGTCGACCCGCCCGAGCTGCGCCGGCTCAAGGGCGACCGTCGGCTCCTCCGGCTGGTCCTGCGCGGCCTGCGCAACCGGCAGCGGGTCGAAGCCGTGCCGGTCGAGCTGACCATCGACGGGCGGACGGTCGAGCTCGACGGACGCCGCATCGCCACACGGGCCCGCCAGCTGGCGGGGCGCCCCCACAACGAGGGCTACCGCATGCTGCGGGCGTTCCTGGTCGCCGAGGTGTCCGCCGCCGTGCCCCAGGGCCCGATGTCGGTCGCGCCGACGCTGCGGGGCGATGCGGTCCGCGACATCGACAACTACCTCGACCGGGTGTGGCCGAGCCTCACCCCGCAGACGTTCCTCGTCGACCTCCTGTCGTCACGCCGCCAGCTGCTGGCCGCCGGGGCGGGCACCCTGACCGAGACCGAGCTCGACATGCTGGCGCTGCCCACGGGCACCCAGGTCACGTCGTGGCAGTGGTCGGTCGACGACGTTCCGATCCTCGACGCGGCGGAGGCACTGCTGAACGGCGTGGCGGCCACCTACGAGCACATCGTCGTCGACGAGGCGCAGGACCTGTCGCCGCTCCAGCTCGAGTCCATCCGGCGCCGCTCGCGCGCCGGGTCGATGACCGTTCTGGGCGACCTCGCCCAGGGCACGTCGCCCTGGGCGCACAGCTCGTGGGATCCGATCGTGCAGGCACTGCGCCACGAGCGGGTCACCACCGAGACCGTCGAGCTCGACTACGGCTACCGACTGCCGGCCGAGGTCCACGAGGTGGCGATGCGCCTCCTGCCCGAGGCGGCCCCCGGCATGAGCTGCCCGCAGGCGCTGCGCAGCTCGGGTCACGAGGTCGCTCTGGTGCCGGTCACTCCCGACGAGATGGCCGCCGCGGTGGTGGACTCGGTCCGTGGCCTGGCGGCCGACGGCATCGTGGGGGTGATGACGGCCGGGTCCACCCGGGCCGCCGTGGTCGCGGCCCTCGAGTCCGAGGGCGTCGCCTGGGCGTCCGAGCTGCGGCCCTCGGCCGCGCCGGTCGTCGTGCTCGGCCCCGACGAGGCGAAGGGGCTGGAGTTCGATTCGGTCGTGGTCGTCGAGCCCGCGGCGATCGTGACCGAGTCCGACCACGGCTCGCGCTCCCTGTTCGTCGCACTGACGCGCTGCACGCACCGGCTGGCGCTGGTGCACGCGCACCCCCTGCCGTCAGTCCTCGGCCTGGGCCCCGCCGACGACGAGCCCGTGGCCAGGGCGGAGGAGGAGGCATCCGTGCCCGATCCCGACAGCGAGGCACCCGACGACTCGATCCTCGAGGAGAGCGAGCCGTACGGCTGGTTCGACGAGGCGCAGGGCGACGACACGGTGGCCATGCCCGTCCCGTTCCCCGACGACGACCCGGTGACGGAGGCCCCCTATCCCGAGGTGGAGGCCGGCGACGCCAGCGACGTCGTCGACGTCGTCGACGCTCCGTCTCCGGCCATCGCGGATCGCGTGGTGGTGTCGACCCCCACACCGCTCCCGACCGCGGCTGCGGACGCGGTGGCCGCACTCGACGACATCGATCACGACATCGCGCGGGCCGTGGCCGGGGCGGTCGTCGACCGGTTGTCCCGCGCCGTCGACCCCTCCCTGCTGCCGCTCGTGGCCGAGGAGATCGCCCGTGCGCTCGCGGTCCGCATGGCGGCCGCCGACCGGGCGCCGCGCCTGACCAACGGGTCCGGGCACGTGGCGACCGACGCCGAGACCACGGCACCCTGACGTCCGGGTCCCTCGTCCCGGTCCGGGGCCGGCACGGCCGGTAGCCTCGCGATCGTGCGCCTGTCCGACAGCCGGTCCGAGGCCCGCTTCCGTGCCGACCTCGGCGCGTGGCTCGACGAGAACCAACCGGCGGGCGAGCGGGCGTCCGACCCGCCGCGGTCGTCGGGCCACATCCCGGAGTGGGCGGCCGAATGGCAGCGGTCCCTGTTCGAGGCCGGTTGGCTGATGCCCCGCTGGCCGTCCGAGCTGGGCGGCCGTGAGGCGACGGCCATCGAGCAGATGATCTACCTCGAGGAGATGTCGCAGCGTCGCCTGCCCCGTTCGACGAACCCGCAGGGCCTCGACGTCTGCGCCGCGACCCTGATCGACCACGGAGCCGGTGCCCAGCGCGACGACTGGGTGCCCGCCACCCTGCGGGGCCAGATGAGCTGGTGCGTCGCCGTCGACGACCTCGACGTCGCCGATGTGCCCGCCGGCGCCGAGGCGACGCTCGGCGACGCGGCCGGCCGCGGTCTGACGTTCTCCGAGCGCGACGGGGTCCTCACGCTCACCGGGTCGCTGCCGGCACCGCCGGGCGCGGCCGACGCCGACCGGTGCCTGTGCGGCGCGCGCGTGGTGGCGACCGGTGCGCGGCCCGACGGCGTCGCGGTGGTGGCGGTCGACCTGACCACGGCCGGCGTCGAGCGCCCCGAGCCCGTCGACGCGCCGGGACGAACCGTCGAGCGCGGCGGCACCCTGACGTTCGACGACGCGGTCGTGACCGACGAGGCTCTCCTCGGAGGGCGGGACGAGGGCTGGCCGGTCCTCCAGTCGGTCCGGGCCCGGATGCGTTCGATGCGCTGGATCACGAGCCTGCTCGCCACGCGTCGCGCCCTCGAGTCGCTCGCGGATGCCGGGCGGTCCCGCGGCCTCGCCGACGACGGCGTGTTCCGCGACACGCTGGCCGACCTCCACGTGGAAGCCGAGTCGGTCCGCGCCCTCGCCTACCGGGCGCTGGCCAAGCAGGGGTCCGACCGTCCGAACCCGGAGCTGGCGATGTTGCCCCTGGTCACCTCCGAGGTGGAGGAGCGGGTCTACCTGGCCGGGGTCGAGGTCCTCGGCGCCGACGGGCTCGACAAGGGCATCGACGGTCCCTCGGGGTGGCCCAGCGGCTCGTGGGCCGAGGAGTGGACCACGGCCATGGCCGACCGCACCGCGTCGAGGGGCTTGGGGGACGAGCGCGACCGGGTCGCCGGTCGGGTCCTCGGCCTGCGCTTGCGCTGACGGGTCCGGGGCCGGGACCGCGCCGGCGGTCAGCCGAGCAGCGCGCTGACGAGCTGGGAGCTGCGGGCGCGCCGGGCGCTGAGCAAGCGGTCGGCGACGATCCGGCGATGGTCGACGGCCCCGCCGAACAGCAGGTCGTCGGCCTTGACCCGGCCGACCCACAGCCGGACGTCAGGCTCGCTCGCGAGGTCGTGGGCGTCGCGCAGCTCGAGGCTGTGCCGGGTGACGAGCCGCTGGCACCGGCTGGTGGCGACCTTGGCCACGGACGCCGCCCCCCCGGCCCGGTCGTCGCCCTCGGCGAGCGCAGCCACCGCCTGATAGGTCGCGGCGCGGGCCAGCTCGATGGCCACGAGCATGTCGGCCAGGGCGTGTTCGACCGCCTGCCCCGTGGCACCGCCCTCGATGGCCACGGCCAGCGAGGCGTCCAGCAGCGCGGAGCAGGCGCCGAGGGCATCGAGGGCGAGGCCGACCGTGGCCTCGCCGAGCGCCCGGGTCAGGGCGCGTCCGGCGTCCTCGTCGGGTTCCCCCAACATCCGGGCGTCGGGCACCCACACCCCGTTGAGCTCGACGTTGGCCAGGGACCGGGTGGCGTCGATGCTGTCGGTGCGCTTGAACGTGAGCTCGGCCGCGGGGACGACGAACAACCCGAGCGTGCCGGCGTCGCGGCGGGCGGCCACCACCACCTCGTCGACCGTCGGCGCGCCGAGGACGTGCTGCTTGTGGCCGCGGAGCAGCCACCCGTCCCCGTCACGCTCGGCCGTCGAGGTGACGGCTTCGGGCTCGAAGCGTCCGCTCTCGTGCAGCGCGACCGTGCCGGTGACGGTGCCGGACGCCACGCCGGCGAGGAACCGGTGGGCCTGGGCGGTGGTGCCTGCCGCCCGGACGACGGGCACGAACTGCGTGGTCGTCGGCAGGAACGAGCCGGGGGCGGCCGCGCGGCCCAGCTCCTCGACGACGACTGCGAGCTCGGCGTAGCTGCGTCCGAGCCCGCCCAGGTCGACGTCGATGGTGAGCGCGGGCCAGCCGAGCCAACCGATCTCCTTCTCGAGCTCGGCCGCGTCGCCGGTGCCGTCGGCGACCTCACGGACGAGCGAGGGCGGGCACTGCCGCGAAAGGGTGGCGCGCGCGCTCTCGCGCAGCTCGAGCTGCTCGTCGTTGAACTCGATGAACATGCTGTGCCTTTCGCACAGGGCGTCCCAGGAGACGTCGGCGCCATGGGAGGGGTTGGCATCCGCACGATACGCCGTGAGCGCGCGCTGCGCCCGCATGCCGCCACGCCCCGCGCCCGTGGGCTCCCTGCCCGTGACCTCGGTCGAGCCGGGCGGTCGAGAGTGTGAACCCCGTCACGTTTCTTGTTGACAGGTTTCCGACGCGCCCGTAAGTATTCAGTGCGGCCGACTGATTCCGAGGCACCTCGGTCCGGTGCTGGGGGGAGGGGTACCCATGTCGCTCGTGCCGACCGCGGCCGTCCGGGTGTGCGACGAGCTGGCGAACGTCGTGCGGCGACCGACTCCGCAGCGTGACGGGCAGGCGGCCGGGCTCTTCGACCCGCGTCTCCGCCGGTGGACGCTGGTGTGGGTGTGCGTCAGCCTGCCCGTGATCACAGGCATCGCCGCCGTGGCGGCCACGACGCCCGACCGGTACGTGGTCGTGTTCGCGGTCCTCGCCAGCGGTGCGTACACGACCCCCGCCCTGCTGTTCACGTACCTGGCGGCCCGGCGTGCGCCGCGGCCCGACAACTGGTGCTGGTGGCTCTGGTTCGTGGCCGTCGTCCTCATGTACGCCATCGGGTGCGCCATGGTGTTCGGTGCGGCCACCGGCTACGCCGCCCCGTCGTGGGTGAGCGCCGCGGCCGTGACGACCACGGGCCTGCTCGTGATGGCGGTCGTCGTGTGGGCCGTCCGCACGCGGTCGGGGCGTCGGGCGGTCACCGTCGACCTGGTCGAGAGCGTCATGTCGGTCGTCATCGTCACCGCGGCCTCGGGCATCGTGTGGGGCGACGACGTGCGCGCCGCCGATGCCGACTGGTACGCGGTCCCCGCCGCCCTCGCGGCGGTCGCCATGGTGTTCGGCGTCTACTGGGCCGTCCTGCTGTTCGTGCGCCTCCGCGGCGACCGCAGCGCGCCGGGCAGCAGTGGGGCGATCGGACTCGTCGCGGTGCTCCTGGCCATCGTGGGCCTGGTGAACGCCGTGGCCCAGACGGCCCAGGGGATCACGGGGTTCGGGCTCCCCAGCGCCCCGCTGCTGGGCGTCCACGCGCTGTGCATGAGCCTGCTGATGCTGGTGCCCCTGTACGTGCCCGACACGATCGGCCCGGGCCTCGATCGCCTCCCACCCCAGGACCAGGTCCGCGGCGCCTGGTTGCCGGCCGTGCTGGTGATCGCCGGACTGCCCAACATCCTGCTCGTGGCCGTCGCCGAGCGGGAGGAGCAGCCGGCAGCGCCCGTCTACGCGCTGGCCGCGGTGTCCACCGTGCTGGTGCTCGCCATGGTGCGCCAGCTCATCGCGGCACGGGAGACCCAGCGCCTCTACGCCGAGGTCGCCCGGGCTGCGGAGTCGCGGCGCGACCTGCTGGCCCAGCTCATGCAGCGCACCGACGAGGACCGCCATCGCGTGGCGGCGCAGCTGCACGAGCAGGCGGTGTCCGCCTACGCGTCCTTCGTGTCGCTCGTGCAGGCGCACGCGGGGGGTGCCGTGGGTGGGGGAGGGGTCGGCAGCGCGTCGGCGGCCGTGCGCGACGACCTCCGCGACCAGGCCGAGTCGTTGCGCCAGCTCATGCTGGCGGTCCGTCCGCTCGAGGTCGACAGGCCGAGATCGACGAGCCTCGCCACGCCCGTCCGCGCCTACGTCGACGGCCTGTACCGGGACCGGCCGCCGCCGGCCCTCCAGGTGACGGTGGCCGACGACGTGGTGTTGGACTGGACGACCGAGACCCTGGTCCTGCGTATCGCGCAGGAGGCCGTGCGCAACGTGTGGCGACACAGCCGGGCCGGCAGGATCGACGTGGAGGTACGCGGGGACGGGCCCTGCGGTCGAGGTGTGCGTCACCGACGACGGCGTCGGGCTTCGCCCCCGAGGCCGTGCTGTTCGAGTCGGGCATCGCCGCCATGCGCGGGTTCGCCGTGCTCGGCCAGGGCTCGCTGCGCATCGAGAGCCGGTCGGGGAAGGGGACGCGGGTCGTGGCGCGGCTCGGCGACGTCCCGGTGGCCCCCGACACCCCCGGTGTCAGCGGCCATGGTGAGACGGGCCGACACCACCGACACCCGCCGCCGGCCTGCGCGCCGCAGCCGGGCTGCGGCTGGTGCACTCGGTGGCGTCAGTCGGAGAAGCGTGACGTCGCGTACTCGCAGGTGACCCGCCAGGCCGTCTCGGCGTCGACCTGGCCGGTGATGCACAGCTCGACGTTGGCGAGTGCGAACCCGAGCATGCCCGAGCTGGCCGACACGAGGTCGTCGGCCGGGAGGCCCGACCCGGCCATCAGCGTGGCGAGCTCGGAGGCGATCTGGACCCGCGTGGCGATGGCGGACGCCTCGACCGCGTCGTCGTGGGTGACCCAGGGGTCTCTGAAGAGAAGGCGGTAGGCCGACGGGTTCTCGTCGAAGAACCCGAACAGGGCGGCGAGCAGGTGCTCCATGCGGGTGCGGGGCGAGAACGGCATCTTCGACGCCTGCCGCAACCGCTGCTGGAACTCGGCGAGCAGCCCCTGCATCACGCTGACGAACAGCTGCGGGCGCCCCTCGGGGAAGTAGTGGTACAGCAGGCCCTTGGAGACGCTGGCGGCGCTGGCGATCTCGGCCAGGCCCGACTCGGCGTAGCCGGTGGCCGCGAACACCTCACGCGCCGTGGCCACGATCTCGGCCCGGCGGGTCTCGGGGTTCTTGCGGACCCGCTTGGGTGCAGGGCGCTCGTTTCCCGTCGTCGACTGTGCTGGGGCTGCCGTCACGGGGTGAACCATATTCCTGCACGCGCCGTGTAACAACTTACCTGTTGGTAACCGAGGGATATACCGACGGAAAGGTCAATAAAATCGTTGACCCTTGGGTAGGTGGCCGACATACTTGGCCAGCGACCCCGACGGCAGCCATCGTCGGTCGGTCGTCCTGACGGAAGTGCCCGAGAGCCGAGCTCCTGTGGACCTCTCGGGCACCTCCGTACGAAGGGGAGGGGACCCGAAAGACATGAGACGATCCAGACTCGCCCGCGCCGTACCGGCGCTGCTCGTGGTGCTCGGCCTCGCCGCCGCCTCCGCGGGCTGCGCGTCGCCGCCGGCCGACTTCTACACACCGGCCCCGGGCGTCGCCGGCACCCCCGGCACCGTCCTCAAGACGGCGAACACCAGCCTGTCGGGCACGAGCGACATCAAGGCGATCGCCATCCAGTACCGCTCGCGGTCGGCGACCAACGAGCCGATCGCGGTGACCGGGTCGGTGTACGTGCCCAACGCTGCGTGGACCGGCACGGGGCCCCGACCCATCGTCAGCGTCGCCCAGGGCACCCAGGGCCTGAGCGACAACTGCGCGCCGTCGAAGTCGCTCGTCAACGGGCTGAACTACGAGCTCGGGTACGTCCAGGCCCTGCTGGCCAGGGGATGGGCCGTCGCCGTGACCGACTACGAGGGGCTCGGCACCCCCGGCAAGCACACCTACATCGTGGCCGACGCCGAGGCGCACGCCCAGCTCGACATCGTGCGGGCCGCGACCAAGGTGAGCTCGCTCGGGCTCAGCCCGTCGGCGCCGGTCGGCCTCATCGGCTACTCGCAGGGCGGGCAGGCCGCTGCCCGCTCGGCCGAGATCGAGTCCACGTACGCTCCCGAGCTCAACGTCGCCGGCGTCGTCGCCGGCGGGGTGCCGTCCGATCCCGAGCAGCTGGCCACCACGCTCGACGGCGGGGCGTTCTTCGCCTTCCTCGCCTTCGCGGCCTACGGCCTGGACGCGGCGTATCCCGAGCTGAACCTCGAGAACTACCTGAACGCCGAGGGCCAGGCGCTGTTCACGGCGGCCGAGACCTACTGCGTCGCCGACGGCTTGGCCAACGGTGCGTTCAAGTCGATCGCCCAGCTGACGACGTCCAACCCGATCACCCGGCCCGAGTGGCAGGCCCGACTCGACCAGAACCGCCTCGGGACGGTCGCGCCGCAGGTCCCGGTGTTCCAGTACCACTCGGTCATCGACGAGATCATCCCCTACGCCCAGGGCACGACCCTGCGGGACGCCTGGTGCGCCAAGGGGGCCGAGGTCCGGTGGATGGACCTGTTCCTCGGCGAGCACGCCCTCGGGATCTTCCAGGGGCAGACCGACACCATCAACTTCCTGAACGAGCGGTTCACGGGGGTGCCGTTCCAGCCCACCTGCAACGCCTGACATGACCTCGTGAGGTCGGGGCGGGTGGCAACGGCGCCACCCGCCTCCCTCACGTCCCAGGCCCCCTCGGCTGCCCGATCGCCACCTCCTTCGTCGGGGGAATCGGTGGGACCGCACCGCCCGGCGTCGGCGGTCGGGCAGCTAGGGGCCAGCTCTGCACCACGGCGACGAGGGGGTCGCCGCCACCTCGGACAGCCAGCCCGACCCATGAGGGGGAATCGTGACATCGGGTCCGCTCCACCCAGACCGTGAACTGATCATCGGGGTGACCCCGGGCGCCCGTCCCGACGGGCGCCTCGTCGTCGCGCTGTGCCGGGCCGGGGCGCTCGGTGTGCTCGACGCCGGTCGCGACCCGGTCCGTGCCCACACCGAGATGGCCCTCGTCGTGTCCCGCCACGACGGCCCGTTCGGCGTCCGGCTCGCGTGCCGACTCCGGGATCGCGCCCGGCGACCTCCCCGGTGGGGTCGACACGGTCGTCGTCGCGGACGCCGGGCTGGTCGGGCGCGCACCGGGCCGCCGGCCGTCGCGTCCTCGCCGAGGTCACCTCGCTGGTCGAGGCGCGGTCGGCGCTCGACGCCGGCGCCGACGGGCTGGTGGCGAAGGGGGCCGAGGCGGGCGGGCGGGTCGGCGAGGAGACGGCCTTCGTGCTCCTGCAGCGCCTCGTGCCGGCCGTCGACGCCCCGATCTGGCTCCAGGGCGGCATCGGGCTCGACACCGCGGCCGCCGCCGTCGCGGGAGGGGCGCGCGGCGTGGTGCTCGACGCCCAGCTGGCGCTGGCCCGAGACGCCACGCTGCCGCGCGACGTCCGCTCGGCCATCGGGGCCATGGACGGCAGCGAGACCGTCGTGGTCGGCGGCCACCGGGTGTTCACCCGCCCCGACCTGGCCCTCCCCGGCGCCGACACCCCGCCCGACGACGTCGCGGCCCGCCTGGGTGCCGACGACCTGCGCACCCAGCTCCTCCCGGTCGGTCAGGACGGGTCGTTCGCCCGCCCGCTCGCCGACCGCTACAAGACCGCGGGCGGCATCGTCGGCGCCCTGCGGAGCGTCGATCGCCGACCACATCGCCGCGGCCCGCGAGCTGCGGCCGCTGGCGCCGGGGGCGGGCACCGCCGCCACCCGCGGCACGTGGCGCCCGATCGCCCAGGGACCGATGACCCGCGTCAGCGACCGCAGCGGGTTCGCTGCCGCCGTCGCCGACGGCGGGGCGCTGCCGTTCCTCGCCCTCTCGCTCATGCGCGGCGACGAGATCCGCACCCTGCTCGCCGAGACCGCCGCCTCGGTCGGCGACGACCGGCCGTGGGGCGTCGGCATCCTCGGCTTCGTCCCGCCGGAGCTGCGCGAGGAGCAGCTCGCGGTCGTGCGCGAGCTGCGCCCACCGGTGGCGCTCATCGCCGGAGGGCGGCCGTCACAGGCGGCGCCGCTCGAGGCCGAGGGCATCACGACGTTCCTCCACGTCCCCTCGCCCGGACTGCTCGACCGGTTCTGGAAGGACGGCGCCCGGCGCTTCGTCTTCGAGGGCCGCGAGTGCGGCGGCCACGTCGGCCCGCGCTCGAGCTTCGCCCTGTGGCAGCGCCAGATCGACCGGCTGCTGCAGGAGAGCGACCTGGCCGGCGTCGAGGTGTTCTTCGCCGGCGGCATCCACGACGCCCGGTCGTCGGCGATGGTGGCGGCGATGGCCGCCCCCCTCGTCGACCGGGGCGCCGCGGTCGGCGTCCTCATGGGCACCGCGTACGTGATGACCGCCGAGGCGGTCGCGACGGGGGCCATCACCCAGACCTTCCTCGACGAGGCCGTCGGCGTGCGCCGACACCGTGCTGCTCGAGACCTCGCCGGGCCACGCCACCCGGTGCGTCGCCAGCGAGTACGTCGCCGCCTTCGAGCGGCGCAAGGCCGAGCTCGTGGCGGCGGGCACCGACGTGCGGGCCATGTGGACCGAGCTCGAGGGCCTCAACCTCGGGCGGTTGCGCATCGCCTCGAAGGGGCTCGTGCGCGACGGCGATGTCGTGACCCAGGTGGGCGACGACGTCCGCCGCCGCGAGGGCATGTTCATGATCGGACAGGTCGCCGCCCTGCGCGACACGCCGACCACCATCGATGCGCTGCACCGTGACGTCAGCGAGGGGGCGACCGCCCTCCTCGAGGCCGTGGCCGTGCCCGCAGCCGACGAGAGCGAGCACGTCGGTTCGATCGGCATCGCGGTGGTCGGGACCGCCGCGCTGTTCCCGGGAGCCGTCGGCGTCGACCAGTTCTGGGCCAACGTCGTGGGCGCGGTCGACGGCATCTCCGAGGTGCCCGCCCACCGGTGGAGCGTCGACCGCTACTACGACCCCGGAGCGGTGGTGAAGGACGCGGGCGTCAAGACCCCGTCGAAGTGGGGCGGGTTCCTGCCCGACGTGCCGTTCGACCCGATGCGCTACGGCATCCCGCCCCGCTCGATCACGTCCATCGGCAACGACCAGCTGCTCAGCCTCGAGGTGGCGGCCGCCGCACTGGCCGACGCGGGCTACGCCGACCGGCCCTTCGACCGCGAGCGGACCTCGGTGGTGTTCGGCGCCGAGACGGGCACCGACCTCGCCCAGGCCTACGGGTTCCGGGCCGCCCTGCCGCACTTCGTCGGCGACGTGCCCGACGCGCTGACCGCCATCCCGAAGCTCACCGAGGACTCGTTCCCCGGCGTGCTCGCCAACGTCATCGCCGGGCGCATCGCCAACCGCCTCGACCTCGGCGGGGCCAACTACACGGTCGACGCGGCCTGCGGCGCCTCGATGGCTGCGCTGTCCGCCGCCTGCGGCGAGCTGACGTCGGGCGCCAGCGACATGGTCCTGTGCGGAGGGACCGACCTGCACAACGGCATCTACGACTACCTGCTGTTCGCGGCCACGCACGCGCTGTCGCCCACCGGGCGGTGCCGCACGTTCGATGCCTCGGCCGACGGCATCTCGCTCGGCGAGGGCGTGGGCTGCATCGTGCTCAAGCGGGTCGCCGACGCCGAGCGCGACGGCGACCGCATCCTGGCGGTCATCGACGCGGTGTCGGCGTCGAGCGACGGGCGCAGCCTCGGCCTGACCGCACCGCGGCGCGAGGGTCAGCGCCGCGCCCTCGAACGCGCCTACGACCGCTCGGGGGTGGCGCCGTCCTCGATCGGCCTGGTCGAGGCGCACGGCACCGGCACCGTCGTCGGCGACCGCACCGAGCTCGCCACGCTCACCGACGTGTACTCCGAGCGGGGCGCGGTGCCTGGCTCGACCACGCTCGGGTCGGTCAAGTCGCAGATCGGCCACACCAAGTGCGCGGCCGGCATCGCCGGCATGATCAAGGCGGTCCACGCCCTGCATCGCGGCGTCCTGCCACCCACGCTCAACATCGACGACCCGAACGAGGCCTACGACGCCAAGACCAGCCCGTTCGTCTTCGGCGACACGGCCCGGCCCTGGGTGGGCGACGATCGGCGCGCCGCGGTCAGCGCCTTCGGGTTCGGCGGTTCGAACTTCCATGCGGTGCTGTCGGCCTACAAGGGAGCGGACGAGCCGGCCCACGGCCTCGACCAGTGGCCGGCCGAGCTGTTCCTCGTCCGCGGCGACGGGCCGGCCGACGGCCTCGCCGAGCTCGACCGCCTCGCCGGGCTGCTCGATGTCAACGACGGCGCCGGCCGGCCGTGGCGGCTCCGCGACCTGGCGCGCACCCAGCACGAGCGCCGGCGCAGCGCGGCGGTCCAGGTGGCGATCGTGGCCGACGACCTCGACGACCTGGCCGCCAAGGTGGCCCGCGCCCGGGCGGGCGAACACGGGCCGTGGCGTGTTCGTCGCCGGCGGCGCAGATCCGTCCGGGGGCGAGCCGGAGGGAGCGGCCCCGCTGGTCGGCTTCCTGTACCCCGGCCAGGGCAGCCAGCGGCCGCACATGATGGGCGACCTGTTCGTGGCCTTCCCGGCGCTGCGCCGGTGGCTCGCCCTCGGCGACGGCGAGCTGGTCGAGCGCATGTTCCCGCCGGCCGCCTTCGGCGAGGCCGCCGGCCAGTCGGCCGCCGCCCTGACCGACACCCGCGTCGCGCAACCCGCCCTCGGGCTCGCCGGGCTGGCGATGACCGACCTCCTCGGCCGCTGCGGCGTGGAACCGGGCGCCGCGGGCGGGCACAGCTACGGTGAGCTGCCGGCCCTGGTGGCCGCGGGTGCACTCGACGCCGGCGACCTCGTGGCGCTCAGCCGGGCCCGCGGCGAGGCGATCCTCGAGGCCTCGCCCGACGACGACCCCGGGGCCATGGCCGCGGTGCGCGGTCCGGTCGAGGAGGTGCGAGGCGCGCTCGACTCGTGGCCCGACGTGATCGTCGCCAACGACAACGCGCCCGACCAGAGCGTCATCTCGGGCCCGACCGGGCCGGTGACCGACGCCGCGGCGCAGCTCGCCGAGCTCGGCTACGGCACGCGGCGGCTGCCCGTGGCCTGCGCCTTCCACACGCCCCGCCTGCAGGCGGCCGCCGACGCCCTCGCCACCCACCTCGGCGCCCTCGACGTCACCGTGCCCCGGTTCCCCGTGTGGTCGAACACCACCGCGGCGCCCTACGACGGCGACGCGGACGAGGTGCGGGCGCGCCTGTCGGGGCAGGTCGCGGCGCCGGTGGCGTTCCGCCAGCAGATCGAGGCGATGTACGCGGCCGGCGTCCGGGTGTTCGTCGAGTCGGGCCCCGGTCGGGTCCTCACGCAGCTCGTGGGGAAGATCCTCGGCGATCGACCGCACACCGCGGTGGCGTGCGACGCGGCGGGCGACCACGGCATCCGCAGGTTCCTGCTGGCGCTCGCCGAGCTGGCGGCAGCCGGCGTGCCGGTCGAGGGCTCGACGCTCTACGACGGCCGCGACGCGCAGGCGGTCGACGCCGCCACGGTGCCGGCCCGCGCGCCCTACCTGCTCAACGGCAGCCAGGTCCGCACCGCCGACGGCGTGCGCGTGCCGGGCTCGCTCCCCCCGGCGCACGAGTTCCCGCCGATCACGCTGGCGGCCGCGCCCGGGGCGGCTCCGGTGGGCGCCGACGACCCGCAGGTCCTCGTGGCCGAGTACCTGCGCGGCATGCAGCAGATCGTGGCGGCCGAGCGCGACGTGGTGCTCGCCGCTCTGGGAGCGCCGCCCTCGTCGTCGGCCCTCGTCGTGCAGGCGCCGGTGATCGACGCCTCGTCGGCGCCGTTGTCGGCGATCGGGATCGGCGGCCAGAGCAACGGCCACGGCAACGGCAACGGCCACGGCCACGGGGGGTCCGAGAACGGCGCCGCCCGCAATCGGTGGGGGGACCGGTGATCCGGGGCGGGGCGTCGACGCTCCGGGTCCCGAGGCCGGGCCTCCGGTGCTCACGCCCGAGGCGTTGCTCGACACCGTCGTGGCGATCGTGAGCGAGCGGACGGGCTATCCGGTGGAGATGTTGGATCCCGATCTCGATCTCGAGGCGGAGCTGAGCATCGATTCGATCAAGCGGATCGAGATCCTGGGTGAGCTGGCCGAGCGTGTGGGTCTGCCGGGGATGGACGAGTCGGGGGTCGACGAGAGCGTCATCGAGGAGCTGGCGCTGATCAAGACGCTGCGCGGCATCGTCGACTGGGTCGAGGAGCACCGCGACGACGAGGCGCTGGTCGCCGCGGCCACGGGCGCACGCCCCGCGGCGGCCGCCCCCACCGTGGCGTCCCCGGTGCTCACGCCCGAGGCGTTGCTCGACACGATCGTGGCGATCGTGAGCGAGCGGACGGGCTATCCGGTGGAGATGTTGGATCCCGATCTCGATCTCGAGGCGGAGCTGAGCATCGATTCGATCAAGCGGATCGAGATCCTGGGTGAGCTGGCCGAGCGTGTGGGTCTGCCGGGGATGGACGAGTCGGGGGTCGACGAGAGCGTCATCGAGGAGCTGGCGCTGATCAAGACGCTGCGCGGCATCGTCGACTGGGTCGACGACCACCAGGACCTCGCTCCCGGCTGCGAGCGGGCGGACGGCGGATCGGCTGGGGACATCGGGGCCGCCGACGGGCGCGTGGGGAGCGCGCGCCCTCGGCGGCCCCCACCGCGGCGGTGGCCGGGCCCGGGCGCGTGGGGGGCGCGCCCGGCCCGGCGCCGTCGCCGCTCGTCCGGTACGTGCCGACGCTGGTCGACCTGCCCGAGGCCGACCCGTCCGTCGACCTGGCGGGGGCGTCCGTGGTGGTGGTCGACGCCGGCTCGCCCGTCGGCGAACGCCTGCACGACCTCCTGGCCGAGGCCGGGGCGTCGCCCCGGCGGGTGGGCCCCGCCGAGGCCATGGCTGCGGTGGAGGCCGGCGTCGACATGCTGGTCGACCTCACGGCTCTCGCCGCCGGCGCGGGCGCCGACGCCGACGCGACGGGGGCCGGCACCGCGGCGGTGGACGTGACCGCCGCGGTCGTCACCCAGTTCGAGCGGCTGCGGGCCGCGGTCCAGGCGGGCGCGGCCCGGGTCGTGGTCGTCACCGGCCAGGGCGGCCACCTCGGCCACCGCGGCCCCGCGGGCTCGGACGTCGGCGCCACCACGATCGCAGCCGGCGTCCAGGGCGTCGTCCGCACGTTCGCCCGCGAGCTGGCGGCGGTCGAGTCGCGCCTCGTCGACGTCGACCCCTCGGCCCCGCCCGCGGTGGTGGCGGGCCACGTGCTGGCGGAGCTCGGGTCACGCGGCGCCCCCACCGAGGTGGGGACGGACGCGAGCGGGCGGCGGGGGCTGTCGACCGTCGCCCGTCCGCTCGACGCCGATGCCGGGATCGAGGCGGGGATCGGTGAGGACCGCGACCTCGGTCCCGGCTCGGTCGTCGTCGTCACGGGCGGCGCCCGCGGCCTCGGCGCCCGGCTCGCCGTGGAGCTGGCCCGCACGACGGGGTGCGGCATCGAGGTCGTCGGACGATCGCCGTTGCCCGGCCCCGAGCCCGACGACCTGGCGGCGGCGTCCGACGAGGTGGCGGTGCGCCAGGCGATCATCCGCCGCCGCGAGCACAGCCGACCCGCCGAGATCGAGGCGGCCACCGCGCGGGCGCTGGCGGATCGCGAGATCCGGGCCACCCTCGCTGCGCTGGCCGAGCGCGCCGCGTTCGTGGGCTACCGCTCGCTCGACGTGCGCGACGCGACGGCGCTCGCCGCCGCCCTGGCGGAGATCCGCCACGACCGGGGGCGCCTCGACGGGGTGATCCACGCGGCGGGCATCCGCGAGGACAAGTTGATCCGCGACAAGACGCCCGAGTCGTTCGCCCGGGTGTTCGACACGAAGGTCGGTTCGGCCCGGGTCATCGTCGAGGCCGTCGGCGAGCGCGGGTTCGCCGTGCTCTTCGCGAGCGTGTCGGGCTGGTTCGGCAACGCGGGGCAGGTCGACTACGCCGCCGCCAACAGCGCGCTCGACGGGATCGCCCGCCAGGCACGCGCCGCGGCGCCGGGCGGCCGGGTCGTGGCGGTCGACTGGGGGCCGTGGGCCGGCACCGGCATGGTCTCGCCCGAGCTGGCCCGCGAGTACGCGCGGCGCGGCATCGGCCTCATCGACCCCGACGACGGGGTGGCGGCGGCGCTCGCCGAGCTGCGCGCCGGCGTCCCCGAGCCCCAGGTGGTCGCCATGTGCGCCGCGCCCGAATCGCTCGGGGCCTGACGTGGCGACCGAGCCGATCGCCGTCGTCGGGATGGCGGGGATCTTCCCCGGCGCCGCCGACCTCGCAACGTTCTGGGACAACCTGGTCGCCGGCGTCGACGCCGTCAGCGACGTGCCGCCCGACCGCGTCGACCCGGTGTTCTTCGAACCGCGCCCGACCGGACCAGACCGCTTCTACTGCCGGCGGGGCGGGTTCATCGACTCGGCGGTGCCGTTCGACCCGTCCGACTTCGGCATCATGCCCGTGGCGGCCGCGGGCACCGAGCCCGACCAGCTCCTGGCCCTGGCCACCGCGGCGCGGGCCCTGGCCGACGCCGGCTACGTCGAGGGCGTGCCCGACCCCCGCCGGGTCGGGGTGGTGATCGGGCGGGGCGGCTACCTCACGCCGGCCACGGCGCGCCTCGAGCAGCGGGTCCGCACCGCCCACCAGCTCGTGGCGTGCGTGCGCGAGCTGGTGCCCGACCTGGGCGACGATCGGCTCGACGCCATCCGCGACCAGTTCCAGCAGGCGCTCGGCCCGTCGCACCCCGAGGCGTCGATCGGGCTGGTGCCCAACCTCGTCGCGTCCCTGGTCGCCAACCGGCTCGACCTCCAGGGCCCGGCGTACACCCTCGATGCCGCCTGCGCCTCGTCGCTCCTCGCCGTGGCGCAGGCGGTGACCGAGCTCGAGGCGGGGCGGTCGGACCTCATGCTCGCCGGCGGCGTCCACCACTGCCACGACGTGACGCTGTGGAGCGTGTTCTCGCAGCTCAAGGCGCTCAGCCCCAGCGGCGTGATCCGCCCGTTCGACAAGGGCGCAGACGGCATCCTCATCGGGGAGGGGACCGGGATCGTGGTGCTCAAGCGGCTGGCCGACGCCCGCCGCGACAGCGACCGGGTGTACGCCACGATCCGGGGGACCGGCGTCTCGAGCGACGGACGGGCCGCCACGCTGATGAGCCCGGCCAGCAAGGGACAGGTGCTGGCCATCGAGCGGGCCTGGCACGCCGCGGACCTCGATCCGGCGAGCGTCGGGCTGATCGAAGCGCACGGCTCGGCGACCCGGGCCGGCGACAGCGTCGAGATCGCCACCCTGCGCCACGTCTTCGAGCGCGACGACGGGGCCGTGCTCCCGCCCGTGGGCCTCGGCTCGGTGAAGTCGAACATCGGTCACGCCATGCCGGCCAGCGGCATCGCGGGGCTCATCAAGTCGGCCCTGGCCCTGCACCACCGGGTCGTCCCCCCGACGCTGCACTGCGACGAACCGCATCCGGACCTCGGTCCCAGCCGCTTCGACGTGATCGGCGCGGCCCGTCGGTGGGACGACGGCGGCGCCCCGCGCCGGGTCGGGATCAACGCCTTCGGCTTCGGGGGCATCAACGCCCACGTGATCCTCGAGGGGGTGGCAGCGCGGCACGCCGGGGGCGCTGCCGTTCGCGGCCCACCGCGGCGACGACGCGGACGCCGACGCGGTCGATCACGACGACGCCCCCGCCGTCCGCTGGGGCCGGCCGCGCCGCCGCCCCGCCCCGGGCGCCGCGGTCGACGGAGATGCCGCCACCCGACTGTTCGTGGCCACCGGCGACGACCTGGCTGCGGTCGCCGCTCAGCTGGCCGACGACGACGCCGTGCTCGCCGGCTCCGACCTGGAGACGCTCCGCGCGCCCGGTCCCCTGCGGCTGGCCATCGCCGATCCCACGCCGAAGCGGATCGAGCTGGCCCGCAAGGTCGTCGACCGGGGCCAGGCGTGGCGGGGCCGCAACGACGTCTGGTTCGCCCCCGAGGGGCTGATCGCAGCGGGCGGGCGGGTGGCCTTCGCCTTCCCCGGGGTCGAGCCCACGTTCGAGGCCCGCGTCGACGACGTCGCCGCGCACTTCGGGGTCGGCGCCGAGCTGGTGCCCCGCTCGTCCGACCTCGAGCGGCAGGGCGCCAACATCATGTACGTCGGGCGGCTCCTCACCGAGGCGCTCGCGGCGCTGAACGTGCGCCCCGACGTCGTCGTCGGGCACAGCCTGGGCGAGTGGACCGCCATGCTCGTCGCCGGGGCCGTCACGCGCGAGGCGATCGACCGCTTCGTCCACGGCATCGCCGACGGCGACCTCGTGCTGCCCGATCTCGTGTTCCTGGCGCTCGGGTGCGGCGTGGACGTCGCCGAGGCCGCCGTCGCCGGCCTCCCCGACATCGCCGTCTCGCACGACAACTGCCCGCACCAGGTCATCGTGTGCGGCTCCGAGGCGTCGGTCGCGGTCGCCCAGGAGCGCTTGAAGGCCCAGCGGGTGCTCGGGCAGGTCCTGCCGTTCCGCACCGGGTTCCACACGCCGATGTTCGCCGACTACCTCCAACCGTTCGAGGACGCGCTCGGCACGCTGCCCCTGCACCCCGCCACGATCCCGATGTACTCGTCGGTGAGCGCGCAGCGGTTCCCCGGCGACGAGGAGGGGATGCGCGACCTGGGCCGTCGGCTCTACGTCGAGCGTGTGCGCTTCCGCGAGCTCGTGGAGAACCTCTACGCCGACGGCGTGCGGGTGTTCGTCCAGCCGGGCGTCGGCAGCGTGGTCGGGTTCGTCGGCGACACCTTGCACGACCGCGAGCACCTGGCCGTGGCCGGTGCCGCGCCGAAGCGGTCGGGGATGGCGCAGCTCACCCGGGTGGCGGCGGCCCTGTTCGTCGAGGGCGCGGACGTGCCGCTGCCGGCGCTGGCGCCGGCCGCGCCCGATCGGACCGGTGGGCCACCCAGCATGTCAGGCCCGGCGCGCCCTCCGAGCGCCGCCCGCTCGGCCAGGCCCGCGGCGGAGCGGGCGCCGGTGCTGCGGTTCGACTCGTCGCTCGTGCGGGGTGGTCTCCAGCCGCTCGAACGACCGGTTCCGCCTCCCGCGGCGCCGGTGGGCGACGCCGTCGACCACTCGGTGTCCGGCCCGCTGGCCGAGGAGTTCCGGGCGACGCTGGCGGCCGTCTCCGAGGCCGGGCGCGAGGTGTTGTCCGCGCTGGCCGCCGGGCCGGTCGCCCCCGTGAGGCGGGGCGCCGCGGCGTCGCCGGGGCCGTCCCGAGTGACCGGGGCGCACACGCCGGCCGGCCCGGCCTCCCCTGCGACCACGTCGGCGCCCGCACGTCACCACGAGCGGCGGCGCCTGTCGCTGGCCGAGGTGCCCGAGCTGATCGACCACGCCTTCTTCATCCAGCGGGAGGGCACGGGCACGGTCAACGACCGGTTCCCGGTCGTGCCCATGACGATGATGATCCAGATGTTCGTCGACACCGCGACGAGCCTCGGCGGGGGCCGGGTCGTCGTGGGGCTGCAGAACGTGCGGGCCCTGCGGTGGCTGGCGGTCGAGCCTCCGGTGGAGGTCGACATCACCGCGGTCTGGGAGGCGCCCGACCGTGTGAAGGTCGCCATCGAGGGCTACGCCCGGGCCACGGTCGTGCTCGCCGAGGCCTACCCAGCGCCCCCGCCGCCCGACACCCAGCCCCTCACCGACGAGCGCCCGCCGCCGCACACGGCCCGCGAGCTCTACGAGCAGCGCTGGATGTTCCACGGCCCCGGCTACCAGGGCGTGACCGACATGCACGCCATGGGGGCCGACGGCCTGCGGGCGACGGTCACCTGCCGTCCGGCGCCGGGCGCGCTGCTCGATGCCGCCGGCCAGCTGCTCGGGTACTGGATCGAGGCCAACTCGACCGAGGACCGCATCGCCCTGCCGATGCGCATCGACCGCATCGACCTCCACGGACCGCATCCCGAACCGGGGGCCGAGCTGAGCTGCCTGGTGCGGTTCACCGAGGTGAACGAGACCGACGCCCGGGGCAACGTCGACCTGGTCCGAGACGGCGTGGTGTGGGCCCGCCTCACCCAGTTCATCGACCGTCGCTTCGAGAGCACGAACGCCGTGTTCGAGGTGATGACGTTCCCCGAGGAGAACCTGCTGGCCGAGCGTCGTGAGGGGTACTGGGTGGTCCACGAGCCGTGGCGTTCGAGCGCCAGCCGCGACCTGCTGGCCCGCCGCTACCTCGGCGAGGACGAGCGCGACGAGTACTTCTCGCTCACGCCCAAGGCCCAGCGCGACTGGATCCTCGGTCGCATCGCGGTGAAGGACGCGGTGCGCGACCACCTGTGGCAGCAGGGGGCGGGCCCGATCTTCCCGCTCGAGGTCGGCGTGGCCAACGACGGGGCGGGTCGCCCTGTCGTCACGCTGCCCGACGGACGGTCGCTGGCCGTGTCGCTGGCGCACCGCACCGGCGTGGCGGTGGCCGCCGTCGCCACCGACGGCGACGCCGGCATCGACGTCGAGGTCGTCGAGCCCCGCAGCGACACCTTCGTCGGCATGTTCCTCGCCGACGACGAGCGGGCGCTCGGCTTCGGGTTCAACCACGACGCCTGGGTGACGCGGGCATGGACGGCCAAGGAGGCCGCGGCCAAGGCCGACGGCACCGGGCTGCAGGGGCGGCCCAAGGACTTCGTCGTCCGTCAGGTCGACGGCGATTGGACGCTGGTGAACGACCGCTGGGTCCACACGACACAGGAAGGTGATCTCATTGTCAGCACCGTCAGACAGCGCTAGTGCCACCGACCTCGACACCGCGGCGATCGTCGAGACCATCTCGCGGCTCGTCAACGAGGTCATCGGCGAGGACGTCGACTTCGACCTCGACATCACGGCCGACAGCTCGTTCAGCGAGGACATCGAGCTCGAGAGCATCGAGTTCGTGGCGCTCGGCGAGCAGCTCCAGCTCACGTACGGCGAGAAGATCGACCTCGTCGGCTGGTTCGGCGAGCTCGACCTCGACGAGATCATCGACCTGACGGTCGGCGAGCTCGCCGACTTCATCGCCGCCTGCCTGGCCGACGACGGCCCGGGCCCGGCGCCAACGGCGGCGGTCGACGGCGGTGCCTGAGGTCGAGGTCGGGGATCTCCGGGTCCACTACCAGCGCCTCGGGAACCGCGACGGCGAGACGGTGGTGCTGCTGCACGGCATGCTCGTCGACAACCTGTCGAGCCTCTACCTCACGCTCGCCCCCGTGCTGGCGAAGGCTGGGATGGACGTGGTCCTGTACGACCAGCGCGGCCACGGCCGCACGCAGCGCCCCGCCGACGGGTACACGATCGACGGCGCCGTCGCCGACCTCGTCGGCCTGCTCGACACGGTGGGCATCGACGAGCCGGTCCACCTCCTCGGCAACAGCTACGGCGCGCTGATCGCCCTCGAGACCGCGCTGGCCCACCCCCAGCGGGTGACGGGGCTGGTGCTCGTCGAGGCCCACTTCGCCGTCGAGGGCTGGGGCGACCATGTGGCGCACGACCTCGAGCTGGCCGGGTTCGGGCTCGGCGAGGACGACGTGCAGCAGTGGCTCGACGAGTTCGGCGGCCGCAAGCTCAACCGCCTGGCCCGGAAGGTCGAGGCCCTCATCTACGAGACCACGATCATCGAGGACCTCCGGGCGGCCCGGCCCCTGCCTCCCGCCGCGTTGCGAGGCCTCGACCTGCCGGTGATGTCGATCTACGGCGAGCACTCCGACGCCATCGACCGGGCCCGAGACCTCGAGGCGCTGCTGCCGCGGCTCGAGACGAACCTGTTCGTCGACTGCGCCCACTCGGTGCTGTTCGAGGCGACCCGCACGGTGCGCGGGGTGGTCGACGACTGGTTCGCCCGCCTGCGTGCCGGCGCGGAGATCGTGTCGCGGACCACGAAGGTGGCGGTGGGCGAGCAGGAGGGCGAGGGCGAGGAGCACCAGTCCCACGTCGACTTCTACAAGGCCGAGCTCGAGCGGCGCATGGGCTCCGCAGCCGCGGGCACCGCGCTGCGGATCGCCCCCAAGCTGCGCCGCGACGGCGAGGGGTGACGGCGGCCGTGGCTCGGTTCCTGTTCGTGGTGCCCCCGCTCGCCGGGCACGTGAACCCCACCGTGTCGGTGGGACGGGAGCTGGTGGCCCGCGGGCACGCGGTGGCGTGGACCGGGCACCCCGAGGTCGTGCCCGATCTCGTCGGCGCCGACGCCGGGTTCCTGCCGGTGGCCGACGCGGTGCCGACCGACGTGCTGAGGGCGGTCGTCGAGCGCTCGGCGGGGCTCCGGGGGCCGGCGGCGCTGCGCTTCCTGTGGCGCGACGTCCTGATGCCGCTGGCCCACACGATGCTCCCCGGGACCCACGCCGCCGTCGAGGCGTTCCGCCCGGATGCCGTGATCGTCGACCAGCAGGCGCTGGCCGGGGCGGCGGTCGCCGAATGCCGAGGCCTGCCCTGGGCCACGTCGGCCACGACCTCGGCCGAGCTCACCGACCCGCTGGCCACCATGGGAAAGGTCGGCGAGTGGGTGCAGGACCAGATCCGTGCCTTCCTCCTCGCCGCCGGGCTCGCGCCCGACCACGCGGCCCGCGTCGACCCGCGGTTCTCGCCGCACCTCCTGCTCGCCTTCTCGACCCCCGTCCTGGTGGGCGACATCGCGGTGCCGCCGCAGACGGCCTTCGTCGGGCCGTCGATCACCGGGCGTCCCGACGCCACCCCCTTCCCGTGGGACTGGCTCGACGACGCGCGCCCCTTGGTGCTCGTGTCGCTCGGCACGCTCAACTGGCAGGACGGTGAGCGCTTCTTCGCCCGGGCGGCCGAGGCGCTCGCCGCGCTCGACGTGCAGGGCGTCGTGGTGGCCCCGCCCGACATGGTCGCGACCGTCCCGCCGAACGTCCTCGTGCGCCCGCGCGTGCCCCAGCTCGCGCTGCTGGCCCGGACCGCGGCGGTCGTGACCCACGGCGGTCACAACACCGTGTGCGAGGCGCTCGCTCAGGGGCTGCCGCTGGTCGTCGCCCCGATCCGGGACGACCAGCCGATCATCGCCGGGCAGGTGGTGGCCGCCGGGGCCGGCGTCCGCGTGAAGTTCGGACGGGTCGGCACCGAAGGCCTGCGGGCGGCCATCGACCTCGTGCTGACCGAGCCCAGCTACCGCGCGGCCGCGGCCCGCGTCCAGGCCTCGTTCGCGGCCGCCGGCGGCGCGTCGGCGGCCGCCGGCCACCTGGAGCAGCTCGTCGCCGAGGGGGCGCGGGGCACGCATCCGCCTCCCGGCGATCCCCGCCACCCCGGCGTCGCCGGCGCCCCCGCCTCCGAGGAGGTCACGTGGACCTGATCACCGATGCCGGCGCCGACGTGGCGGCCGGGGCCGTACGCCGCGCCGCCTCGGCGGCGCTCGGCCACCACGTCGACCTCGCCGAGCCGCCACAGCCGCTCACGGGCGCGTTCGGCCGCGGGGCCTACGCCTGCCGCCTCGACGCAGGCGCGCCCCCGCCGTGGGACGCCCCTGCGGTGGTGCGCGTCACCTCTGCAGGGGCGGCGGCGCGGGAGGCGGCGTGGCACGGGTTCCTCGCCGGGCGCGGCTACGCCGTGCCCTCCGTGCTCGCCGTGGTCGACGCCGAGACCCACCTCGACGCCGAGGGCTCGGCAGGGGAGGGGGCCGCCATCGTCCTGGCGCGGGGCCCCGAGCTGTCCCTGATGGAGAGCCTCGGGCAGAACCCGATGGCCATCCCGCAGCTCCTGCGGTCGATGGCCGAGTCGCACGCCCGCCTGCACCAGGTCTCCGCCGACGGCGCGCCGCCGTCCCCCGCGGGAGCCGTCCCGCTGGCGGCGTTCGACGCCTCGCTGGAGGAGGCCGGCATCGCCGCCGCGTTCGCCCCCGAGCGCGCCTGGCTGGCGGGCCACGTGCCGCCGAACGGCCCGCCCACCGTGTGCCACGGCGACCTCCAGCCCGCGGCCATGCGGCTCGACGGTGACGACACGACGACGGCCATGCTGGTGAACTGGTCGACCGCACTGGTGGCCGACGCCGAGTACGACCTGGCGTTGACGCTGCTCATGTTCTGGTCGGCGCCCTACCTGGCCGAGGGCATGGGGCAGCGCAAGATGCTCAAGACCGTGCGCGACATGATCATCGACGGCTACCTCGCCGCCTACGAGGCGACCGACGGCGCGCGCGCCCTCGACCAGGACCGCCTGCGCTACTGGGGAGCGTTCCACGCCCTGCGCTGGTCGGCGGCCCTGGCGGCGGCCGAGCGGGTGGGGGGCCCGGCCGACGTGTGGGATCCCGTCGGCCTCGTCCAGCACCCCGCGTCGTACCGCAAGGACCTCGCCCGCCGCTTCACCCGCCTCACCCGGAGCTGACGTCGTGGCGGGGCGCGTGTCCAGCTGGGCGCGGGTGGCCGTCGCGCCGGCAGCCGCCGCCGCGGTCGCCGGCTACGGGCTCGTCCTGCGCCGACGCCTGACGGCGGTGCCCGTGCTCGAGCCGACCGACGAGCCGGTCGCGGCCGAGCATCGCTTCGTCACGGCGGCCGGGGTCACGGTCGACGACGCCACCCGGCGGGCCGCCAGCCGGCACGCCCGGCGTCACGGCCTCGACGTGCTGGACCTCGTCCCGGCCGACCTGGCGGTCGAACCGCTGCTGGCCTTCGCCTGGCGCGTGGTGCCCGGCTCGTTCCGCGACGATCCGCTGGCCACGGGCTTCGCCGCCGATCACGCACTCCTCGTCGCCGAGGACGTTCTCGCCCGGTCGGGCACGACGCGCACGGCCGGCCTCGGTCCCCACGAGATGCACCGGCTCTCGAAGGCCCTCAAGCGCTTCGCCCCGCGGGCGATGGCCCACGCGGTGGCGCCAGAGCTGGCCGCCCGGCGCCAGGACGACCCTGCCCAGCGGCGGGTGTGGGTCGAGTCGGCCTACGCCATGGGCTCGCCCTTCATCCTGACCCTGCGGGCGGCCTCGGTCGCGGGTCTCGCCTGGCGCGCCGCGCGCCGGCGTCCGTGGGCGCGGGCGGCGGCGGCCGCGTTCTCGCTGCAACCGCTGATCGCGACGGTCGGCACGCCGTTTCGACCGAGGGACATGGCCACCCGCCCGCCCGTGCGGTTGGCGACGGCGGCGGTCGAGCGGGTGGCGAGCCTGCGCCCCGCGCCCGGAACCGACGACGGCTCCGAGCCCGTCGCCCTGCGACGCGCCCGGTACCACCAGCGGTTGGCCGCCGGGATCGACGACCTGTTCGAGCCGCGCCTGGCGGCGTGCCCGGCCTGCGCGGGCGACGACCTGGTCGAGCGGGTGCGCACGGGCGACATGCTCCAGAACAAGCCGGGGCGGTTCACGCTCGACGAGTGCCGCCGCTGCCGCCACGTCTTCCAGAACCCGCGGCTGACCGTCGACGGCCTCGACTTCTACTACGGCGACTTCTACGACGGTGTCGGCGAGGAGGAGATGGAGCTGCTCGGCGCGACCGGCTTCGACCAGTACGCGGCGCGTGCCTCGTTCGTCGCCGGCCACGCCGAACCGCGGCGCTGGCTCGACGTCGGCGGCGGGCACGGGCACTTCAGCCTGGTGGCCCGTGGCGTGTGGCCCAAGGCCCGGTTCGAGGTGGTCGACCTGGCGGAGAGCATCGAGCTCGCGGCCCGGCGGGGCTGGGTCGACCACGCCCACCGCGGGCTGTTCCCCGACCTCGCGCCGCAGGTGGCGGCCGAGTACGACGTCGTGAGCATGCATCACTACCTGGAGCACACGCGCGACCCCGGCGCCGAGCTGGATGCCGCCGCCGTCGTCCTCGAGCCGGGTGGCCTGCTGTCGATCGAGATGCCGGATCCCGACTCGTCGCTGGCGCGGGCGATGGGCCGGTGGTGGGGCCCCTACCTCCAGCCCCAGCACCTCAACATGGTCACGATGCCGAACCTCGAGGCGATGCTCGCCGCACGGGGCTTCACGGTCATCGACCGCCACCGCCACGAGGCGCACCAGGCCTGCGACTTCGGCTTCGCCGCCTTCATGATCGCCAACCGGCTCGGGCCGCCGGTCGACGTGCCGTGGCGCCCCGCCCCGACGCGCTGGTCCCGGGCGCGCCGCAGCGTCGGCTTCAGCCTGGGCATGCCGGTCATCGGCCTCGGTCTTGTGCTCGACCACCTGATGGCGCCGCTCGTGCCGGCGCTGGGGGCCTCGAACGCGTACCGGGTGCTCGCTCGGCGCGGCTGACCCGGGAGGTGTGGTCAGCCGGTGGTGATCGCCACCGGCAGGGCGAACCCCGAGGCGATCGTCTGGAACGCCTCGTCGATGAGCTCGGCGAGCGGGTCGCGCCGCCCGCGCTCCTGCCACACCGACACCGCCGCCTTCAACGCACCGCTGGCGGCGGTGACGACGAGGGTGGGGTAGAGGTCGCTCTCGAGGTCGCGCCCGGTGCGGCGGGCGATCTCGCCCGCCAGGCGGCGCTCCACCTCGGCGAACGCCGCGTTCCGGCGGGCCGCCAGCGACGGGTGCTCCTGCATGAGCTGGTGCCGGGCCCACAGGTCGTCGGCTGTGAGCTCGAGCCGGGGGACCGCGGCCAGGCACATGCCCCGCAGCGCCTCGAGCGGGGTGGCGTCGTCGGGCTGGTCGACCAGGTCGCGCACCAGCTCGGACGCCTCGGCCGGCGCCACGCCGACGATGGCGTCGTCCTTCGACGGGAAGTAGTTGAAGAACGTGCGGGGCGACACGCCCGCCGCCTCGGCGATCGCCTCGATCGTGACGCCGTCGGGGCCGAGCTGGCGGGCCAGCCGCAGCGCAGCCGACGACAACGCCCGCCGGGTCTCTTCCTTCTTGCGTTCCCGCAGCCCCTCGGTCACGGCCACTAGTCCATCACGACTGCCCGGTGCCGCACACGATCGTCCGCGTCGGCGTCGTAGGCGACCCTGTCCTCGAGGTCCTCGAGGGCGCTGTCGTGCGGCGCGTCGAGCGCTGCGGCCGCGCCCACCACGTCGGCGGTCACCGGTCCGGCGGGCGCCGGATCGGCCTCGCGCTCGACCGCACCGGTCGTTCCCCGGAGGGGCACGTTCTTGAGCAGCCAGGTCAGCGCGAACCCGACGAGGAGCAGCGGTACCGCGTACTGGAACACCATCGTGATCGACTCCGCGAAGGCGCCGGCCAGCTCGGTGCGCTGCGCGGTGGGGAGCTGCCCGATCGCCTCGGGCGTGAGCCCCTCGGGGGCGCCGCCCGTCAGGAGGTCGTTCAGGTGGCTGCTGAACAGGGCCCCGAACAGGGCGACGCCGACGGAACCGCCCACGGCCCGGAAGAAGGTGACGGTCGACGTGGCGACACCGAGGTCGGCGACAGGTGCCTCGTTCTGCACGGCGATGACGAGGATCTGCATGACCATGCCGATGCCGGCGCCGAGCACGACCATGTAGGCGCCCGACTCGAGGCGACTCGACCCGGTGTCCAGCGTCGACAGCAGGAACATGCCCACGCTCATGACCGCCATGCCGATGATCGGGAAGTGCCGGTAGCGGCCGGTGCGGGAGATGATCTGCCCGGCGGAGATCGACGCGATCAGCATGCCGCCCATCAGCGGCACGAGCAGCAGGCCGGAGTTGCTGGCCGAGGCGCCGTTCGCCACCTGGAGGAACGTGGGCAGGTAGGTGATGGCCCCGAACATCGCCATGCCGACGAGCAGGCTGACGGCCGCGGAGACCACGAAGGTGCGCATCCGGAACAGGCGCAGGGGGATCGCCGGTTCCGGTGCGCGGCGCTCGACGACGACGAAGGCCGCGCCGAGCACGATCGTTGCGATGGCCAGCCCGACGATGATCGGCGAGCCCCACGCGTATTCGGTGCCGCCCCAGGTCGTGAACAGGACGAGGGAGACGATCGCCGCGCTCAGCAGGGCGGTGCCGGCCCAGTCGATCCGCACGAACGACCGGCGCACCGAGGCGGGCAGGACCGCGCTCGTCACGAACAGGGCGAGGATGCCGAGCGGCACGTTGATGTAGAAGACCCAGCGCCACGACAGGTGGTCGGTGAAGAAGCCGCCGAGCAGCGGCCCGGCCACGCTGGCGGCGCCGAAGACCGCGCCGAAGAAGCCCTGGTAGCGACCGCGCTCACGGGGGCTGACGACGTCGGCGATGATCGCCATCGCCAAGACGATGAGCCCACCGGCGCCGACGCCCTGGATGGCGCGGAAGGCGATGAGCGTGCCCATCGACGAGGCCATGCCGGACAGGACGCTGCCGGCCAGGAAGATGACGATCGCCGCCTGGAAGAGGCGCTTGCGACCGTAGAGGTCGCCCAGCTTGCCGAACAGGGGCGTCGCCACGGTCTCGGCCAGCAGGTAGGCGGTCACGACCCAGGAGATGTGGTTCAGCCCGCCGAGGTCGCCGACGATCGTCGGCAGGGCGGTCGCCACGATGGTCTGATCGATGGCGGCCAGGAACAGGCCGAGCATCAGGCCGGAGAACACGACGAGCACCTGCCGGTGCGACAGGGCCTGGGGCGGAGCGGAGGTCTCCACGGACACACACCTTCCTCGGGGTTGTTGCCACCCTCGCAGCAAATTGCAGTGTCTGCAACTTTGCGGTGTGTGAAATGTTTCTCACCGAATCCGGGAATTCAGGCGCCCGGGTCTTCGCCGATCTCGCGGAGCGCGGCGGCGATGGCAGCGCGCACGCGGCGGGCCGTGTCGGGGGCGAGGTGGGCCGTCACGCCCGTGCCGTTCGCCCCCTTGTCCTCGAGCGTGACCTCGATCCGCAGGTCAGCGCAGCCGTCGCAGTCGTCGACCGCGGCGACCGCCCAGGCCACGCGCGCCTTCTCCTCGTCGTCGTCGGGATGGTCGTCGAAGGCGAAGTCGATCGATTTCTTCATCTATGGCTCCTGACCAGCAGAAACGTCCCCGATGTGACCCATCTCTGTGACCCACCGACAACCGAGTGGCCCGGGCGCTGGTTGCAGCCAGCCCCGGGCCCGGACACGAGGAGTGCACCTCATGCCAAGCACCGACGATACGACCCCGACGTCTACCGACCGTCAGCCACCTGCGAGCGTCGCTCTCGACATGTCGTTCCTCGCCACAGAGTCGACAGCGGTGTCCCCTTCGTCCGACCTGGCGACGTCCGGGCGGAGTTCGGTGGGCATGGTGTTGCTGCGTGTCAGGCGTTGGGGTCGAGTAGTTGCTCGGTGAAGCCGGTGATGTCGAGTATCCGTAGGACGGCGGTCGACGCTTCGGTGATGCGAAGGGATCCCTGGACGTCGACGGCGCCTTCGTAGGCTTGGATGAGCACTCTGAGCCCGACGGAGTCGATGAACGTGACCTCGTTCATGTCGACGGCGATGTGTGTGCGGCCGCGGGCGACTGCGTTGTTGATGGCTTCGGTGAGTCGGGGTGCGGTGTCGAGGTCGACGTCGCCGTGGACGGTGATGAGGCACCGGGTGCCGCTGGTGTCGGTTGTGGCGAGGGTGAGCGGGTGGGGTGCTCCGGGTTCGGTGGAGTCATTCGTCATGGTCGGTACCTCCTTCTTGTGCCCGCTATCGCCGCGGAGAGTGCTAGGGGTCCGTGGGGATGCGCTCTGCGTGGTGGTGCCGCGGCACGGTTCACGACGTGCCGCGGCATAGCGAACAGCGGCACGCCGGCACGGTTCCATGACGTGCCGGCATGCCGCAACAAGCCGGGGGTGGCGCAGCGCTCCCGGTCCCGAGGGGACCCGAACCGGGCTAGCTAGTCCCCGTTGATCGTGACGTTCAGGCCTTCCTGCTGCGCCCCGGTACTGCTCCAGGTTGTCGACGTACTCGCGCAGGCTGTCCGCGAGAACGAGGGTCCGGGTGCCGTTCTTTACGGCGCGGATTCGGCCGGCGGCCAACTCGGCGTACAGCCTGCCCCTACTGATGCAGGCGACCTTCGCGGCGACAGCGGGCGGGTACGCGAGAGGCTGCGCGGCTGGCGTGGTGGACGTTGCGGTGCCGATCGATCGATTTCTTCACGCCGGAGAGTCAACCAGGCCGGGGCGGGGGAGCAGGACCCGGAACGTCGAGCCCTCGCCCGGGGACGACTCGACCTCCACGGTGCCGCCGTGGGCCTCGGCGATGGCGGCCACGATCGACAGGCCGAGGCCCGTGCCCCCGTGGGCGCGGCTGCGGGCGGCGTCGGTGCGGTAGAAGCGCTCGAACACCCGGTCGGCCTGGTCGGGGGTCAGCCCCTGGCCCTCGTCGGCCACGTCGACGGCGACGAACGACTGCCCGTCGTCGGAGACCTCGGCCAGCCGCACCGCCACGGGCGATCCGGCGGGGGAGTAGGCCTGGGCGTTGTCGAGCAGGTTGGCGAGGACCTGGTGGAGCCGGGCGGCGTCGCCCTCGACCGTCAGCGGGGTGGCCGGTGCGTCGAGGGTCACCCGGCGGTCGGGCGCCGCGGCCCGCGCCGCCTCGACGGCCTGGCGCGCCACCTCGGCCACGTCGACCGGGGCCTTCTCCATCGGCCGCTGCTGGTCGAGCCGGGCCAGGAGCAGCAGGTCGTCGACGAGCAGACCCATGCGCTCGGCCTCGCCCTCGATCCGGATCAGGAGGTCGGAGACGGCCTCGGGATCGGTCACCGCGCCCTGCCGGTGCAGTTCGGCGAAGCCGCGGATCGACGTCAGCGGCGTGCGCAGTTCGTGGCTGGCGTCGGCGATGAACCGCCGCATGCGCTGCTCGGAGCCCCGGGCTCGGGCCTCGGAGCGGGCCTGAGCCCGGAAGGCACGTTCGACCTGCTCGAGCATGGCGTTGAGCGCCCGGCTGAGCCGGCCCATCTCGGTGCCGGGGTGGTGGTCGGGCACGCGGCGGCCCAGGTCGCCGCGGCCGATGGCCGCCGCCGTCACCTCGATCTCGCCGAGCGGTCGCAGGGCGGTCCGCACCATGGACACGCCCACCAGGGCGAGGCCCGCGAGCACCGCCAGCCCGACGAGCACGTCGATCTGGACGAGGCGCTTCACGGTGGCGTCGACCTCGTCGAGGCTGGTGGCGATCACGACCGTGCCCGAGGTGTCGACGCTCGGCGTCGTCACCTCGAACGGGACGGCGAGCGCGCGCCACTCGCCATCGCCCTCGACCGAGTCGACGGTGAACGGCTCGCCTCCCCGCTCTTCGGCCTCGTCGTGTGAGAGGGCCGGGATGTCGGGGCGCTCGGAGCTGAGCCGGGACGGCCAGCTGGTGCGGTCTTCCCCGGTCGACGAGAGGAACGTCACGTCGAACTGGCTCGGCACCACCACCACGTCGTCGGACTGCGGCCCCGGCATGGCGTCCTGGCCCCGCAGCTGCGCCTCCAGCTCGGCCTGGATCTGCCGCACGCCCCCGGCGAGCTGCTCGTCGACTCTGTCGACCAGGTAACCGCGCAGCAGCCGCACCCCGAACGCGCCGGTGAGCATGAGGCCCAGCGCGACGAGGCACAGCATCGCGGTGATGAGGCGGAGCCACAGCGGGGTGCGTCGCCACGCGCGGACCACGCCCACGCGCCCGCCCTCAGCCGCGGTCACGGGGAGGCCGGAGCACGTAGCCGACGCCCCGCACCGTGTGGATGAGCGGTTCGCCGTCGTCGAGCTTGCGCCGCAGGTACGAGATGTACGACTCGACGATGTTGGCGTCGCCGTCGAAGTCGTAGCTCCACACGTGGTCGAGGATCTGCGACTTCGACAACACCCGCCCGGCGTTCACCATCAGGTACCGGAGCAGGTTGAACTCGGTGGGCGACAGGGCGACCTCGTGACCGGCGTGCCACACCTCGTGGCTCTCCTCGTCGAGCTCGAGGTCGGCCACGACGAGGCGGGGTGCGCGCTCCGACGTCTGCGTGCGCCGCAGCACGGCCCGGATGCGGGCCACGACCTCCTCGAGGCTGAATGGCTTGGTCACGTAGTCGTCGCCGCCGAGGGTGAGACCCGTGACCTTGTCGTCGTTGCCGTCGCGTGCGGTCAGGAACAACACGGGGAGGCGCTCGCGCCCGTCGCGCAGCCGGCGCAGCACGACGAAGCCGTCGACATCGGGCAGCATCACGTCGAGGAGCACCAGGTCGGGGCGGTGGCGCTCGGCGGCCCGCACCGCATCGGCGCCGTTCATCGCCGTCGCCACCTCGAAGCCGGCGAACCGCAGGCTGGTCGACAGCAGCTCCACGATGTTGGGCTCGTCGTCGACGACGAGAAGGCGCGCCTCGGGGGTGCGTCCGTTGGTCGGGGGGAGGAGGTCTGTCATGGTCGGGCCCGTCGCGACGGTACCGCCGAGAGGACTTGTCACACGGACAGGCTGGAGGCCGAACCTGAGAGCGGGCTGAACGTTGCCTGGGCGGTTGCTGGTCGTCGGCCCGGACGGAACCCCAGGTGGCGCCATCCAGGAAACTCACAGGTGGCATCCAGCGGATCCGCAGGGTCGAGCGCCATCGTCGTCGGCATGACCAACGAGACCACGCAGATCGCGCCTGGTCCTCCCGCAGCTGCGCCGGCCGTCGGATCGACCGCCCCCAGCCTCGGGGCGACCGGTGACCCCACCCCTGTAACGCCCGGGACCCCCGGACCCCCCACGGCTCCGCCCGCCGGCGTCGGCACCGCCGTGCCGCCCACCCCGCCGGTGGGCCCGCCTCCCGTTCCGCCGGCGCCGCCCGCACCCCCGGCCTCGCCCCACCTCCCCCCGCACGCCGGGGCCCCCACACCTCCTGACGGACCCCCCGCCGGCTCCCCGGTCCCGCCTCCTCCCCCTGGGCGGGGCCGGCGAGCCGTGGCGGTGCTCACGGCCGCCGGGCTCATGCTCGTGTCGGCCACGGGTGGCGCGCTGGTCGCGCTGGCGATCGACGACGACCCCTCAGCACCGGCGGCCTCGAGCCTGTCGACGACGGTCGCGGGCGACACCGACACCGCGTCCGAGCCCCTCTCGCAGGCCGCGGCCGCGGTGCTGCCGAGCGTCGTCTCGATCAGCTTCGAGTCGAATGCCGGTTCCGGCAGCGGCTCGGGCATCGTGATCAGCTCCGACGGCCAGATCCTCACCAACAACCACGTCGTGGCGCAGGCCGCCGACGGCGGCTCACTGTCCGTCACCTTCTCCGACGGCTCGACGGCCGACGCCGAGATCCTCGGGCGCGACCCGGCCACCGACCTGGCGGTGATCCAGGCGGACGGCGTGAGCGACCTGACGCCCGCTTCGCTCGGCAGCAGCGCCGACCTGCACGTCGGCGACACGGTGCTTGCCATCGGCAGCCCCCTCGGCCTCGACGGGTCGGTGAGCGCAGGCATCGTCAGCGCCCTCAACCGCTCGATCACGCTGCAGGGCGAGACGACGCCCGAGGAGCAGTCGCCGTTCGGCGGCGGGGGGCCGCAGGCCAACCCGTCCGACACCGCGGTGATCTCGGCCATCCAGACCGACGCCGCCATCAACCCCGGCAACTCGGGTGGCGCGCTCATCAACGCCGACGGCGAGGTCGTGGGGATCAACACCGCCATCGCCTCTCTGGCCCAGGGCACCACGTCCCAGGGCGGGAACATCGGCGTGGGCTTCGCCATCCCCATCGACACGGCCCGCGACATCGCCCAGCAGCTCATCGACGACGGTTCTGTCAGCCACGCCTACCTCGGCGTGAGCATCGCCGACGGCGAGGATGGCGACGGCGCCCTCGTCCAGGCGGTCGAGGAGGGCCAGCCGGCCGCCGACGCCGGGCTCCAGGAGGGTGATGTGATCACCAAGGTCGGCGACACCGACATCACCGATGCCGCCAGCCTGACCGCCGCCGTGCGCAGCCAGTCGCCCGGCGACACGGTCCCGGTCACCTTCACCCGGGGCGGCGACGAGCAGACCGTCGACGTGACGCTGGGCGAGCTGCCGCAGTAGTCCCGCCGGTCGGCGCAGGTCTCGTCCGCCAGGGCACGCCGCCTCCCTCCAGTCCTGGCGAACGACCGAGAGGGGCGCACCCCATGGTGCGCCCCTCTTGCGCGTCTCCACGTCCGCCCGGCGGCCTGCGACCTCAGCCGGCGGTCAGGGCGGCGTCGACGGCGTCGGGGGCGAGGACGCTCTCGATCACCATCACCGCAGCACCGACGACGCCCGCCTCGTCGTCGAGGCGGCTGGTGACGATGCGGAGGCGCCCGGTGGCCAGGGGGAGCGACCGCCGGTACACCACCTCTCGCACGCCGGCCAGCAGCGGCTCGTCGGCCCGGGCCAGGTCGCCGCCGATGACGATCACCGCGGGGTTGAGCATGTTCACGCAGGTGGCGAGCACGCCGCCGACGGTCCGCCCGGCCTCGCGGATGAGCTGGGTCGCGACCCGGTCCCCGGCCCGGACACGGTCGACGACGTCGAGGCTGGTGTGGGTGTCGAGCCCCGCCTCGCGCAGCCGGGCGGCCATGGCGCCCCCGCCGGCGAACGCCTCGAGGCAGCCCCGGTTGCCGCAGCGGCAGATGATGTCGTCGTGGTCGGGCACGTGGATGTGGCCGATGTCGCCCGCGGCGCCGTCGGCCCCGCGGTGCACGTGGCCGCCGGCCACGATGCCCGAGCCGATGCCGGTGCCCATCTTCACGAACAGCAGGAACGCCTCGTCGCGCCAGGTCGACCAGTGCTCGCCGACCGCCATGATGTTCACGTCGTTGTCGACGAGGGCGGGCACGCCGTAGCGGGCAGCGAGCCTCTCGCCGACGGGGTACCGGTCCCACCCGGGCATGATCGGCGGGTTGACCGGCCGGCCGGTGGCGAACTCGACGGGCCCCGGCAGGCCGACCCCCACGCCACGGACCGCGTCGGGCCCGCGGCCGATCTCGTCGAGCAGGGCGTCGAAGGCCGCCTCGAGCCATCCGAGCACGACCTCGGGCCCGTCGGCGATGGCGATCTCCTGCCGGGTCTGGGCCAGCACGGCGCCGCCCAGGTCGGTCACCGCCACCCGTGAGTGCGTGGCGCCGAGGTCGCCGCTGAGCACGACGCCGGCGCCGTGGTTGAAGGCGAGCATCGTGGCGGGGCGCCCGCCGGTCGACTGGCTGTCCCCCCGGGAGACCAGCAGGCCGCGGGCGAGGAGAGCGTCGACGCGCTGGGCAACCGTCGAGCGGGCCAGGCCGGTCATGGCCGCCAGGTCGGCCCGGGTGGTGGCCCGGCCGCTGCGGACGAGCTGGAGGATGGCGCCCGCGCCTGCACCGGTGGTCGGGGAAGGGCGCGGGGGAGCAGTGCTCACGGCGGCCAAGTGAACCAGCGCCCCTTCCGCCTGTCAAAGACCTGAAGCTCCCCAAGTTACTGTCGCATGACAGCGAACTTTTGATTGACAATCGGCGTAAGTGTGTGCCCAAGATCACAGTCGTGGGGGAGACGATCGGCACACTGCCCGACGGCAAACACCAGCCCGACGAGGCCGAGCACCCCCTGCGCGCCGCCATCGTGGGGACCGGCTTCATCGGCGAGGTCCACGCCCGCGCCGTGCGCCGCGCCGGGGCCCGCCTGGTCGGCGTCGCCGCCTCGACCCCCGAGCGGGGCCGGGCTGCGGCCCGTCGGCTCGGTGCCGAGGACGCGTTCGACCAGGCCGAGGTCCTCGCCACGAGCCCCGACGTCGACGTCGTCCACGTGTGCACGCCGAACCACCTGCACGCCGACCTCGCCGCCGCGGCCCTGGCCGCGGGCAAGCACGTGGTCTGCGAAAAGCCCCTCGCCGTCGACGCCGCCACCGCCCGCCGCCTCGTGGCGGCCGCCGACGCGGCCGGGCGCGTCGCGACCGTGCCCTTCGTGTACCGCTTCTACCCGCTGGTGCGCGAAGCCCGCGCCCGGGTGGCGGCCGGCGCCATCGGGCCGGTGCGCCTGCTGCACGGCAGCTACCTGCAGGACTGGCTCGCCACCGAGGACGACGACAACTGGCGGGTCGACGCCGAGCTCGCCGGGGAATCACGTGCGTTCGCCGACATCGGCTCGCACTGGTGCGACCTCGTCGAGTTCGTGTGCGGCGACCGGCTCGCCGCCGTGTGCGCCGAGGCCGTGACCGCGGTGCCCGAACGGGTGCACGCGGTCGGGACCGAGCCGCACGCCTTCGCCGCCCCCGTCGCCGCCGGGGCCAGCCGCCGGACCGTCACCACCGAGGACATCACGGTGGTGCTGTTCCGGACGGTCGGGGGAGTCGCCGGCTCGGTCGTGATCAGCCAGGTCTCCCCGGGCCGCAAGAACCGGCTCCAGTTCGAGGTGGCGGGGTCCGAGGCCACGCTCTGCTTCGACCAGGAGCAGCCCGAGTCGCTGTGGGTCGGCCGGCGCGCCTCGTCCGAGGTCGTCGTGCGCGACGGCGCCCATCTCGCCCCGGCGGCGGCGCCGTACGCAATGCTGCCGCCGGGGCACCCCCAGGGCTACCAGGACTGCTTCGACGCCTTCGTCGGCGACACCTACCGAGCCATCCGCGCCGGGGGCTCGGGAGCGGTCGACGGCCTGCCCACATTCGCCGACGGCGCGCGGGCCGCCGACATCACGGACGCCGTGCTGCGGTCGGCCAAGGGCCGCACCTGGGAGGAGGTTTCTCAGCCATGAAGCTCGGGTTCATCACCGCCTGCCTGCCGGGACGCACGCTGCCCCAGCTGTGCGAGTGGGCCGCGGCCGAGGGCTACGAGGCGCTCGAGGTGGCCGCCTGGCCCGACCTCGGCGATCGGCCGTTCACCGCCACGCACCTGGCCGTCGAGAGATTCGGCGCCGCCGAGGCCGACTCCACCCGCGCCCTGTTCGCCAAGCACGGCCTCGAGCTGTCCTCGCTGGCCTACTACGACAACAACCTCCACCCCGATCCGGCCGAGCGGCAGGCCGTCAACGAGCACCTCGGCCGGTGCATCGAGGCGGCCGCGCTCGTCGGGTGCCCCACCGTCGGCACCTTCGTCGGGCGGCACCCCGGCCGGTCGGTGGCCGAGAACCTGCGCGACGCCGAGGACGTCTTCCGCCCGTTCGTCGACCGGGCCGGCGAGCTGGGCGTGCAGCTCATCATCGAGAACTGCGTGATGGAGGGCTGGCACCCCGACGGCTACCCGGGCAACCTCGCCTACTCGCCCGAGCTGTGGGAGTGGATGTTCGACCTCGGGCTGTACCTGAACTTCGACCCGTCGCACCTCGTGTGGATGGGCATCGACCCGGTCGAGGCCCTGCGGCCCTACGTCGACCGCATCCCCCACGCCCAGGCCAAGGACATCCAGATCGACCCGGCGGCGCGCAACCGCTACGGCTGGCCGGGCCGGGCCGTGACCCGCGACGACCCGTGGGACGTCGGCTGGTGGCGCTACCGGGTCCCCGGCCTGGGCCAGGTCGACTGGGTGCGCGTGGTCGACGCCCTCTACGAGGGCGGGTTCGACGGCGTCCTGTCGGTCGAGCACGAGGACCCGGTGTGGGGCGGAACCGAGGACAAGGTCGAGATCGGTCTGCAGATCGCGCACCGCACGCTGCGGCCGCTGCTGGTGGCGTGATGGCGGACGAGGGCGCCGCGCCGCGGCTCGAGATGCGGGGGATCGGGAAGTCGTTCCTCGGCACCGTCGTGCTCGAGGACGTCGACTTCACCTGCGCGCCCGGCGAGGTGCACGCCGTCGTCGGCGAGAACGGGGCCGGCAAGTCGACGCTCATGAAGGTGCTGGCCGGCGTGCACGCCCCCGACGCCGGCGAGATCGTCATCGACGGCGAGCCCCGGACCTTCCACCACCCCGTGCAGGCCCAGGAGGCCGGGGTGGCGATCATCTACCAGGAGTTCAACCTCCTGCCCGAGCGGACAGTGGCCGAGAACGTCTGGGTCGGCCGCGAGCCCGGTCGTTTCGGTCTCGTCGACCGCGGACGCATGCACGCCGACACGCAGCGCCTCCTCGACGAGCTCGGCGAGCGGTCGTTCGGTCCCCGGACGGCCGTGCGGACGTTGTCGGTGGCGCAGCAGCAGGTCGTCGAGGTGGTGAAGGCCCGTTCGCTCGACGCCCGCATCGTGGTGATGGACGAGCCCACCGCAGCGCTGGCCGGCGACGAGGCCGAGGCGCTGCTGGCGCTCGTGCGCCGGCTGCGCGAACAGGGGATCGCGGTCGTCTACATCTCGCACCGGCTGCGCGAGGTCTTCGCCGTCGCCGACCGCATCACCGTCCTCAAGGACGGGCGCCGCGTCGACACGGTGGCCGCCGCCGACACGACTCCCGGGCGCCTCGTCACGATGATGGTCGGGCGCGAGCTCGACGCCTACTTCCCCGATCGCGCCACCCCCGACGACATCGGGGACGTCCGGCTCGCGGTGCGGGGCGGGGCCAATGCGCTCCTGGCGGGCATCGACCTCGAGGTGCGGGCCGGCGAGATCGTGGGCATCGGCGGGCTCCAGGGGGCGGGCCGCACAGAGCTGGTCCGGGCGGTGTTCGGCGCCGACCCGTTCACCGAGGGCACCGTCGAGGTCGACGGCCGGCTCCGCCGCCTACGCTCGCCGCGGGCCGGCATCGGTGCCGGCCTGGGCTTCCTCACCGAGGACCGCAAGGCCGAGGGTCTCGTGCTCGGCCAGTCGGTGCGCGACAACACGCTGCTGGCCCGGCGCTCGGGTGCCGTCCGCGGCCGTCGCGTGGCGGCCACCGACGTCGACGCCCTGGCCGCCGTGACCGAGCTGCGGGCGGCCAGTCTCGAGCAGGAGGTGCGGTTCCTCTCGGGTGGCAACCAGCAGAAGGTCGTGCTGGCCAAGTGGCTGGCCCTCGAGCCGGGCGTGCTGCTCTTCGACGAGCCGACGCGGGGCATCGACGTCGGGGCCAAGGCGGCCATCCACGACCTGATGCGCGACCTGGCGCGCCAGGGCCGGGCGATCGTCATGATCTCGTCCGAGCTGCCCGAGCTGATCGGCCTGAGCGACCGCATCGTCGTGCTGCACGAGGGGCGCATCGCCGGCGAGCTCCCCGCCGGCGCCACCGAGCAGCAGGTCATCGCGCTCGCCGCCGGGCACGACGCCGACGAGGCGTTGCCGGCGTGAGCGCACCGAGCGAGGTCCGGGAGCGCAACGCCGCCGTCGCCGCGACGGGGCGGGTGCGGGAGGCGGTCGCGGGGACCCCGATCTGGGCCGCTCTGGCCGGGATCGTCGTGATCGGCTGGGCGGTGGTCGCACTCGACGGCGGGACGTTCTTCGCCAGCGGCAACCTCACCAACATCCTGCAGCGCAGCGTCGCCCTCGGCATCGTCTCCGTCGGGCAGACGGTGGCGATCCTGGCGGGTTCGCTCGACCTGTCGGTGTCGTACCTCATCAGCCTGTCGTCCCTGGTGGGCGCCGAGACGATGGACGGGCGCGAGTCGATGCTGGTCCCTGCCATCGCGCTCACGCTGGCCCTCGGCGCCGGCGTCGGCCTGCTCAATGGGCTGATCATCACCAAGCTGCGGGTCAACGCCTTCATCGCCACGCTCGGCATGGCGCTCGTGCTGCGTGGCTACATCGAGAACAACTACGACCGACCCACGGGCGCGGTGCCCAACTCGTGGGAGTCCTTCGGCTACACCCGCATGGGCCCGATCCCGGTGTCGATCTTCCTGTTCGCCGGGGTGGCGCTGGCGGTCGGCCTCGTCCTGCGCCGCACCCGCTTCGGCTACCACGTGTACGCCGTCGGCGGCGACGAGCAGGTGTCGGTGCTGTCCGGCCTGCGGACCCACCGGGTGGTCATCGCCGCCCACGTGATCTGCTCGGTGTGCGCCGCGCTCACCGGGCTGTTCCTCGCCAGCCGGCTGGGGTCGGGCACCCCCCGTGTCGGCACCGACGGTGGCTACGACCTCGAGTCGATCGCCGCCGTGGTGCTCGGCGGCACGGCCCTGGCCGGCGGGCGTGGCCGGGTGGCGGGCACCGTCGGCGCGGTGCTCGTGCTCGCCGTGCTCGACAACATCTTCAACCAGCTCGAGCTGGACCCGTTCCTCAAACAGGCGGTGCGCGGCGTGGTCATCATCGCCGCGGTGGCGGTGTACGCCCTGCGCCGCCGGGACCGCCCGCAAGCTGCGACCGGGACGGCCGCGGCGTGAGCGAGCGCAGCGAGCGAGCCATGAGCACAATGCGTTGCTCGGCCCGAAGGGCCGATCGGTCATCGGGCGCATCCCGAAGGGTGCGCCGATGAGCGAGGCCACGCTGACCTCGTCCGGGACCGAACCCGCCGACACGGCCGCCCCGCCGAAACCGTCGGTGCTCGAGCGGGCCTGGCGCTCGGTGGCGCGGAGCGCGCCCATCTTCGGCGTGCTGGCGGTGCTGCTGGTGTGGATCGCCATCGAGAACCCGAACTTCACCGAGCCCCCCGGCTTCCTCGCCTTCCTCAAGCGAGCCGCCCCGCTGGCCGTGCTGGCCGCCGGGCAGTACTTCGTCATCGTGAGCGGCGAGTTCGACCTGTCGGTGGGGTCGGTGGTCACGGTCACCGTGGTCGTGGCCGCCCAGGTCCTCGCCGACAACCCCGACAGCACGCTGCCGGTGATCGCGCTCGTACTGCTCATCGGGGCGGCCGTCGGCGTCGCCAACGGCCTCATCACCACCCGCCTCCGGGTGCCGTCGTTCATCACGACGCTCGGGATGCTGCTGATCCTCGACGGCGCCGTCTTCTCCTGGACCGACGGCGCGCCCAAGGGCAGCCTCACCGAAGGGTTCCGCACGCTCGGACGCGGGGGCGTCGACGACGTCCCGGTGCTCGAACAGCTGCCCTGGTCCGTCATCGTGTTCCTGGCCGTCGCCATCGGCGCCGTGCTGCTGATGCGGGCGGACCTCGGCAAGCAGTTCATGGCCGTGGGCGACAACGACCGCGCCGGCCGGCCTGTCCGGCGTGCCGGTGCCCCGCGTCCGCACGATCGCCTTCGTCCTGTCGGGCCTGCTCGCCGCGCTGGCCGGCATCCTGCTCGGCGGCTTCGCGGGCGTCTCGGCCCAGGTGGGCGACGGACTCGAGTTCCAGGCGATCACCGCCGTGGTGCTCGGCGGCGTGGTGCTCGGGGGTGGCCGCGGCTCGGTCGTGGCGGCCATCGCCGGCGCGCTCACGCTCGAGGCGCTGTTCACCCTGCTCAACCTTCTCGGCGTCTCTGGCGCCCTGGAGGACACGGTCGAGGGCCTGATCATCATCGCCGCAGTGGCGTTCGCGGCGTTCCGCCTCCGGTCGGACAGATGACGGCTCGACGACAGCAACCAAGACACACCCACACAGAGGGGGAGACCACATGAGGAAGCGACGGTGGATCGCCGGGATCGCCGCGGCCGCGTTGCTGGCCGGGGCGTGCAGCGACGATTCGGACGACACAGAGGCATCGGATGACACCACCGGAGAGGAGGCCGCCGACATCGAGGGCGGCCTCGACTCCGAGTTCTTCTCGCAAGAGGAGATGGACGCTCAGCTGGCCATGCGCGACATGGAGCCCGAGGGTCCGGCCGACGCGCCGTGGGAGCAGGCCATCGAGCCCACCTGGGTCGACACGGCCCAGTACGCCCAGCCGGGCGGCGGATGGAAGGTGTGCTTCTCCAACGCGGCCACCGACAACCCGTGGCGGCAGGTCGGCTGGACGACGATGCAGGCCGAGGTGGAGCTGCACCCCGAGATCGCCGAGTTCACGGCCCTCGACGCCGAGGCCTCGGACGACAAGCAGATCTCGGACATCGAGTCGTTGACCGGCCAAGGCTGTGACGCGCTGATCGTCTCGCCCAACACGACGGCCACGCTGACGCCGGCCGTCGAGGAGGCGTGCGCCACGGGCATCCCGGTCATCGTGTTCGACCGCGGCGTCAACACCGACTGCCCCGTGACGTTCATCAAGCCGATCGGTGGCTACGCCTTCGGGGCCGACGCCGCCGAGTTCCTGGTCGACGAGGTCGAGGAGGGCGGGAAGGTCCTGGCTCTGCGCATCCTGCCGGGGGTCGACGTGCTCGAGACCCGCTTCGCCGGGGCCCAGCAGATCTTCGAGGAGAACGGCATCGAGCTGGTGGGTGCCGAGTTCACCGAGGGCGATGCGGCCAACACCAAGTCGATCGTGGCCGACTACATCGCCCGCGAGGGTGGCCTCGACGGCATCTGGATGGACGCCGGGGCCACGGCCGTGGCGGCCATCGAGGCGTTCGAGGACGAGGGCCTCGAGGTGCCGCCGATCACGGGCGAGGACCAGCAGGACTTCCTGCAGAAGTGGAGCGACGACGACCTCACGGCCGTGGCCCCCACCTACCCGACGTACCAGTGGCGCACCCCGGTGATCGCCGCGGTGAAGATCCTCAACGGCGAGCAGGTGCCCGAGGACTGGAACCTGCCACAGCCGAAGATCACCGAGGACACCCTGCCCGACTACCTGAACCCCGAGATGGGCCCGCTGTTCTACGCGCTGTGCGGGTGCCAGGAGATGCCCGGGTTCCCGGAGAACTGGCAGTAGCGCACGCTGCTGCCCCGGTCTGCCGGGGAGTGGGGATGTCCTGGTCCCCGCTCCCCGGCACACCACCGCGCCGATGACCTCACCGCCGCCCCTCGGGGCCAACACCTGGATCTGGGTCTCGCCCCTGACCGACGCCGACGTCGTCGTGCTGGCGCCGCGCCTCGCCGCCTGGGGCTTCGACGTGATCGAGCTGCCGATCGAGGACCCGGACGACTGGGCGCCCGACCGCACGGCTCGCCTGCTGGCCGACCTCGGCCTGGGGGCCACGGTGTGCGCCGTGATGCCGCCCGGCCGCGAGCTCGTGGCCGCGCCGCCCGAGGTGGTGGCCGCCACCCAGGACTACCTGCGCCGTTGCGTCGACGCCGCCGCCACCGTCGGCTCGCCCGTCGTGGCCGGGCCGATGTACTCGTCGGTCGGGCGGACGTGGCGGCCGGCGCCGGGCGAGCGCGCCCGGCTCACCGAGGAGCTGGTGGCCGCACTCGGCCCGGTGGCCGAGCACGCCGCCGCCTGCGGGGTGCGCCTCGGCGATCGAGCCGCTGAACCGCTACGAGACGAGCGTGGTCAACACGGTCGACCAGGGCCTCGAGATGATCGCCGACCTGCCCGCCGAGGCCGTCGGCCTGACCCTCGACAGCTACCACCTCAACATCGAGGAGCAGGACCCCGCGGCCGCCGTGCGCCGGGCCGGTGCGGCCGGCCGGCTGGCCCACGTGCAGGTGTGCGCCAACGACCGCGGCGCCCCCGGCGCCGACCACGTGGACTGGGCCGGGTTGCGGGACGCGCTGGCCGCCGCCGGCTACGACGGCCCGCTGTGCATCGAGTCGTTCACGGCCGAGAACGCGTCGATCGCCACGGCCGCGTCGATCTGGCGCCCACTGGCCCGCTCCCAGGACGCCATCGCCACCGACGGCCTGGCCTTCCTGCGCTCGCTCTGGTCCTGAGCCGGCCGCCGCGGTCGACCCCGAGAGGAGAGGACCCCCACCTGCCCCCGCGGGTCCGGGGATGACCCCGATGGCCGGCGGCACCGACGCCGGGATGGTGGTCGTGAGGCCCGGGCCGTCCGTCCGGCGCCGAGCCACCGACCCGGGAGGACCCCGTGCGCAGGACATCCGCAGTCCTCGCCGCCCTGACCCTCACCCCGCTGCTGGCGGCGTGCGGCATCGTGGGCGACGTCGAGCTGGGCGGGGGAGGGGGCGGCGACCCCACGACGACGACGCATCCCCGTCCGACCACGTCGACCACCGAGGACGACGACCCGGGCCCGAGCGAGCCCGGCGAGCCGGGCGGCGACTGCGAGGAGCCCCCGGTGTGGGCGTTCACGGTGACCACCGCCCAGGCCCCCGAGGACGAGCCGGCAGATCCGACCGGGCCGGGCGAGCCCGGCGACGGGTGCGAGCCCACGCCGGCGCCCGGCCCGACGCCCGAGCCCGAGCTCGGCACCGGCGACGTGCAGGTCACGCTGCGCTGGTCGTCGTCGGCCGACGTCGACCTCCACGTGTTCGAGCCCGACGGCACCGAGATCTGGTTCTCGGATCCGGGGCCGACGGCCACCGGCGGCCGGCTCGACGTCGACTCGAACGTCGGCTGCGAGCAGGAGGCGTCGGTCGAGAACGTCTTCTGGCCCGACGGCCAGATGCCGCTGGGGGGCTACCGGGTGGTCGTGACCGGCTACCAGGTCGACGGCTGCGGCAGCGGCGACTACACGCTGACGGCGAACGTGCAGGGCGAGGCGGTGCTCGACGAGGCCGGCACCGTCGGGCAGGACGAGAACGACGAGTTCGCCTTCGAGGCCCGGTGACCGGACGTGCGCCCCTGGCCGGAACGACTCCGCAGCGGAGTGCCCCGACCACGCCATAGCGTGAGACGATGATCACGTCGATCCACACCCTGATCTACTCCGACGACCCGGCGGCCACGCGCGCCTTCCTCCGTGACGTCATCGGCTGGCCCTTCGTCGAGGACACCGGGCCCGAGCCGGGCTGGCTGATCTTCAACACCGGGCCCAGCGAGCTGGGCGTCCACCCCACGCACGTCGTGTGGGAGGGCAAGGCGTACGACGAGCCACGCCACCACCAGATCGCGCTCATGTGCGACGACATCGAGGCCACCCGCGCCGACCTCGAAGCGAAGGGGGCGACGTTCAGCGCGCCGGTGACCGACGAGGGCTACGGGCTGGTCACCATGGTCGAGGTCCCGGGCGCCGATCCGATCCAGCTCTACCAGCCGAAGCACACGACCGCCTACGGGCTCTAGGCCCGTCGACTGCGGAGGCCGACGCCGCGCCGTCCACACTGGCGGCGTGGGCTCCGACGACACCTACACGCACGGTCACCACGAGTCGGTGCTGCGGTCGCACTCGTGGCGCACGGTCGAGAACTCGGCCGCCTACCTCCTGCCGCACCTCTCGCCCGGGCTCGACGTGCTCGACGTCGGATGCGGACCGGGCACGATCACGGCCGACCTGGCCCGGCGGGTCGCTGCCCGGGACCGTGGTCGGCATCGACCGGAGCGACGATGTGCTCGACGTGGCCCGCGCGTCGGACGACGACGCCGTGGATCTGCGCTTCGAGGCGGGTGACGTGTACGCGCTCGCCCACCCCGACGACAGCTTCGACGTCGTGCACGCGCACCAGGTGCTGCAGCACCTGTCCGATCCCGTGGCCGCGCTGCGCGAGATGCGCCGGGTGTGCCGGCCCGACGGGGTGGTCGCCGCCCGCGACGCCGACTACGCGTCGTTCGCCTGGGCGCCGCTCGACCCTCGTCTCGATCGCTGGCTGGCGACCTACCGGGCGGTGGCGCGGGGCAACGGCGGCGAGCCGGATGCCGGGCGCCACCTGCTGGGGTGGGCCCACGCCGCGGGGTTCCGCGCCGTCGAGGCCGGTGCGTCCGTGTGGTGCTTCTCGGCGCCCGCGGAGCGGGCGTGGTGGGGCGGCACGTGGGCGGAGCGCATGCGCTCGTCGTCGGTCGCCGATCACGCGGTCGAGGGCGGGCACTGCACGCGGGCCGGCCTCGAGGCCATGGCCGCCGCCTTCACGGACTGGGCGGAGCACCCTGACGCCTGGTTCGCCGTGCTGCACGGCGAGGTCCTGGCGCGGCCGTAGGTCCCGTCGACGGTGGGCCGGTGCCCACCGGCGGCAGGGCGGCGCCTACGTCAGGGGCTCGGCCGAGGTGCTGAACGCCAGACCCAGGTGCGAGGTGTCGTTGAAGCAGCGGATGATCCACCGGTCGGGCGTGACCACGACGTGCGAGATCGAGCCGTTGTCGGCGCCGACGAAGGCGAAGGCGTTCCCCGATCCGGCCGCGTCGGCCAGGATCCGGCCGATCACCCCTCCGTGGACGACCACGACCACGCACTGGTCGGGGTGGGCGGCCGCGATGCGGTCGACGCCTGCCCGCACCCGGGCCCGGAACTCGGTGTCGGGCTCGGCACCCGGGATGACGTCCCACCGGCCCTCGGCCATCATCCGCGCCGCGGTCGGGTGGCCCTCGGCGAAGTTGCGCCGGAAGCTGCCCTCCCACTCGCCCAGGAACACCTCTCGCAGGTCGCGTTCGACCCGGGGCTCGACGCCCAGCCGGGCCGCGAGCGGTGCGGCGGTCTGCGCGGTGCGCTGCAGGGTCGTGACGTAGATGGCGCTCACGTCCTCGTGCTCGAGCCGTTCGGCAACGCGGAGCGCCTGCTCGCGGCCGGCCGGTGACAGCTCGGGGTCCCCCTGGCCGTCGACCTGGGGGAACGGCCGGTCCTGGCGCTCGGGAGTCGATTCGCCGTGCCGCACGATCAGCAGCTCGCACGCACCGGCCGGGCGCCGGAACCGGTGCTGGCGGTACTCGCGGACCTCGGTCATCGGGCCACCGTACCCGTGCCCCGCGATGCCGCCGGGTCGCTCGCCGATCGCCCACCGTGTGGCACGCCAGGTGACCGACGACCCATCCGGGTGCGGTGGGGCGGGGGTACGGTGGCCCCAGGCACGACCCCCGGAGGTCCCGCGATGACATCCGCTCCCGCCGTCGGCCCCGTCAGCGCCGCCGTGGTCGACCGACCCCCCTTCGGTCCCATGGAGCACCTGCCCCACGACCGGCTCGTCGCCGAGCAACGTGTGTCGGCCGAGAGCCCGCGCCGGGCCTACTCGCTGTCGGCCAAGGCACTGTTCTCGATCATGGACGCGCTCTACGGCGAGCCGCGCACCCTCGAGAAGTTCCGCGTGCTCGAGCTCGTGGCCCGGGTGCCCTACCAGGCGTGGGAGAACGTGGCCTACGTGGCGGTGACCCACACCGCCCGCGATCCGGGGTTCGCCCGCCGTGTGTTCAACCGGGTGCGGACGGCCCGCTGGGAGCAGGACAACGAGCAGTGGCACCTGCTGATCCTCGAGGAGCTCACCCGCGACACCCCCCGCTCGGGCTTCGTGCGGTCGCGCGTCGTGCCGCAGGTCCTCGCGTTCGCGTACTACCAGCTGTCGTGGTTCATGTTCGTGATCCGCCCCGCCTGGAGCTATCGCCTCAACGCCGACTTCGAGGACCACGCCGAGCACGAGTACGCCTACCTCGTCGACGAGCACCCGGAGTGGGAGGGACTGTCGTACGAGGGTGAGTTCGCCGGTGACTTCGGCGAGCACGACAGCCTCGCCGACCTGTTCCGGCAGATCGGCTACGACGAGCGCCTGCACAAGCAGGAGAGCGAGGTGCGGATGGGCGACCCGCGCTTCACCTGAGCCGGGGTCGCCCACCCGCCACCGAGGTGGAGGTCAGGTCCGCCGGTAGCGGGCCACCGCGAGCGGGGCGAACACGGCGATCAGCCCGGCCGACCACAGCAGCGAGAGCGCGACCCAGTGCCCGATCGAGTGGTCGAGCCCGGCGAGGGCCGGGTCGCCGAGCACCAGGGAGCGGACCGCGTTGGTCATGCTCGTGAGCGGCTGGTGCTCGGCGAACGGCTGGAGCCAACCGGGCATCGAGTCGACGGGAACGTAGGCACTCGACACGAAGCTCAGCGGGAAGACCAGCAGGGACATGCCCTGCGCGGCCTGGGCGTTGCCGGCGACGAGGCCGATGAACACGAACAGCCAGGTGAAGGCGAACCCGTAGACCACGCACAGGCCGAACGCGGCCAGCGCCTCGGTAACGCTGCCGTGGATGCGGAACCCGACGAGGAAGCCGACGGCTGTCGTGATCACGAGGCCCCAGGTGAGCAGGGCGGTGTCGGCCAGGGCTCGGCCGCCAAGAAGCGCCGGCCGCGACACGGGCAGCGACCGCAGGCGGTCGAAGAAGCCCTTCTCGACGTCCTCGGCCACACCGGACGCGGCGCTCGTCCCCGCGAACAGCACGCTCGTGACCACGAAGCCCGGGACGAGGAAGTCGACGTAGGGCACCGGGCCCGAGTCGATGGCACCGCCGAAGACGTAGCGGAAGATGAGCAGGAACATGGCGCCCTGGATGGTGTTCACGACCAGGAGCTGCGGGGTGCGGGCGAACTGCCGCACGGTGCGCAGGGCGACCTGCCCGGCGGTGGTGAGCCGGCCGGCGGGGCGCGCCGCGGCGGCGACGTCAGCAAGGCGACCCGGCTGGGCGCCCGGGACGGTGACGGTGGGGGTGAGTGCGGACATGGGTTGGGTCTCCGGATCGGATCAGGCCGAAGCTCAGGCCGCGTCGGCCGCGGGGTGGTCGGGGTCGGGGCCGCCGCTTTCCATGGGCTGACCGGTGATCGTGAGGAAGACCTCGTCGAGGGTCGGGCGTCGGAGGCCGATGTCGTCGACCTCGGCACCGGTCTCGTCGACGGCCCGGACCGCGGCCGAGATGGCGGCCCGGCCGCCCGCGACGGGCAGAGTGACGCGGCGGGCCGCCTCGTCGATGCGCGGTTCGCCGTCGCCGAGCGGGGCCAGCGCCGCGGTCAGGGCCGGAAGGTCCTCGACCCGGCGCGCGTGCACCTCGACGACGTCGCTGCCGCCCAGCGCCTTCAGCTCGTCGGGCGTGCCGTCGGCGATGACCCGCCCCCGGTCGATGATCACCACCTTGTGGGCCAGCTGGTCGGCCTCCTCGAGGTACTGGGTGGTGAGGAGGACGTCGGTTCCCTGGGCCACGAGGCTGCGAATCGCCTCCCAGAGCTCGGCGCGGCTGCGCGGGTCGAGGCCGGAGGTGGGCTCGTCGAGCAGCAGCAGGCGCGGCCGTCCGACGAGGCTCGCGCCGAGGTCGAGACGTCGCCGCATTCCGCCCGAGTACGTGCGCACGAGGCGGTCGCCGGCGTCGGCCAGGCCGAGCTGGTCGAGCACCGCGGTGGCGTTGGCGGCGGCGGTGTGGCGGTCGTGGCCGAACAGGCGGGCGACCATGACCAGGTTCTCGCGTCCGGTCATCGCCTCTTCCACGGCCGCGTACTGGCCGGCGAGGCCGATGATGCGGCGCACGTGCCGCGGGTCGCGCAGCACGTCGATCCCGCCCACGTGGAGCGATCCGCTGTCGGGTCGGAGCAGCGTGGCCACCGTGCTGACGAACGTGGTCTTGCCGGCGCCGTTCGGGCCGAGCACGGCCACGACCTGGCCGGGCTGGGCGGTGAGGTCGAGGCCGGCCAGCGCCTGCACCTCGCCGTAGCTCTTGGTGAGGCCCTGGGCCTCGATGATGGGCGTGGTCATCGTGGGGTGTCTCCGTCGTCGGTGGGGTGTGTCGAGGTGTCGTGGGACGCGGGCGCGGTGTCCTCGTACCAGGTGCGCCACATGTCGAGGCCTGAGATCGTCCCGGCGTCGATCCCGTCGGCCAGGTCGCGGGCGAACTCGAGCTCGCGCCGCATGAGGGCGACCTTGTAGTCGGCCTCGATGAAGAAGAGGCGGGGCAAACCTCGCTTCAGCGAACCCTCGGTGGCGGCCTCGATCTGGTCGATCTCGACCTCGAGCGCCGAGCACCGCTGGCGCAGGAGCGCGGGCACCTCGTCGGGCGGGAGTGCGTGGAGGAAGGACAGGGCGGCCTCGAACCGCAGGTACTCCTTGACCGGGACCGACACCATCTCGGCCATCCACTCGCTGAGCTCGATCTCCCCGTCGTTCGTGATCTCGTAGACCGTGCGCTGGGGGCGCCGGCCCTCGCGGGTCGTCTCGCGCGCCCGGATGAGACCGCGCTTCTCGAGACCCTCGACCACGCCGTAGAGCGAGCCGTAGTTGAGCTTCACGCTCTCGTGCTTGGCCCGGGTGCGCATCGTCTGCGCCATCTCGTAGGGGTGCATCGGCTTCTCGAACAGGCAGGACAGCACCGCGAGTGCCAGCGGGTTGGAGCGTGCTCGTGCCGGCATGCTCTGCACCATATATTCGGAACCAAGTACTTGGCAACGATTATCCGCCCCACCACCCCCGGGGCGCGGCATGCTGCGTGCATGAGCTCCGACCCGGTCCGCCGCACCGCCATGCTGTTCGACCTCGACGGAACGCTGATCGACAGCGTCTACCAGCACGTCCTGGCCTGGCGAGAGGTCCTCGAGGCCGAGGGCATCGACATCCCCGTGTGGAGCATCCACCGCAAGATCGGGATGAGCGGTGGGCTCTTCGCCCGCGCTCTGTTGCGCGAGACGAACGCTGATCTCACCCCCGGAGTGGTCGAGCGCCTGCAGGCAGGGCACCGCGATGCCTTCGTCCGCTATGCCCCCGGGGTCCGTCCGTTGCCGGGCGCCGTCGCCCTCCTGCAGCACCTGACGGCGGTCGGCGCGCCCTGGGCCATCGCCACGAGCGGCAGGCGCGAGACGGCCGGTCCGACCCTGGTCGAGCTGCAGGTGCCCGCCGACGTGCCGGTCATCACGCGGGACCAGGTCGAGCGGGCCAAGCCCGACCCCGACCTCTTCCTCGCGGCGGCCGAGGCGCTGGGCCTGCCGATCGAGGACTGCGTCGTCGTCGGTGACAGCGTGTGGGACCTGCTGGCGGCACAGCGGGCCCGTGCCCTCGGCATCGGACTGCTCAGCGGCGGCTATGGGAAGGAGGAGCTGGAGCGCGCCGGCGCCTTCCGGGTCTACGAAGATCCCGGCGACCTCATGCGCCACCTCGACGAGGTCGGCATCAGGGACTGACGCCGGCTGCGCTCCCGCGCTCAGACATCCCACGTGGGGAGGTGTCAAGCGGCGAGGTCGTGGCGGTGGGCCCAGGCGGTGGTCTCGTCGTAGGGGGTGCGGGTGCGGAGGCAGCCGTGGAGGATGGCGACGAGACGGTTGGCGACCACGCGGAGGGCACCAGAGTGGGTGTCGCCGGCGGCGCGTCGCCTGTCATAGAGGGCGCGGGCGCCGGGTGAGCGGCTGATGGCGTTGAACGCCCACCAGTGCAGGGCATCGGCGAGACGCCGGTTGCGGATGTGACGGGCCCGCACGACGCGGCGGGTGCCCGACGCGACGGTGAGGGGGCTGGTGCCGGCGTAGTTCCGGCGGGCCTTGGCGGTGTCGTAGCGGGTGGGGTCGTCACCGAACTCGCCGAGCACCCGGGCGCCGGTGACGACTCCGAGCCCGGGGAGGCTGCGGAGGATCGTGGCGTCAGGGTGCTGGCCGAAATGGGTCTCGAGGACCTCGTCGAGCTCGGTGATCTGACGGGTGTGCGAGCCGATCACCGCCATGAGCGACGCAACGATGGCGCCGTAGGCGTCGGCGACCACGGGTGCCTGGGTGAGCTGGTCGGTGCGTAACGCCGCCTGGATGGCCTCGGCCCGCCGGTCAACGTTGAGCCGGCGGCCCCCGCGGCGCAGCGCAGCGGCGATCTTCGAGCGTGACAACTGTTTGCCCAGCTCGGGGGTCGGAGCGAGCGAGAGCACCGCCACCGCGTCCGCATGGGTGACATCGTCGAACGCGGCCAGGGCCGCGGGGTAGAACTCGCGCAACGTGGAGCGGGCCTGGTTGGCCAACCGGCGCCGGGACCAGATCGCGGACTGGTGGGCGCGGGCCACCAGCTTGATCGCCTCGGCCAGGTCGCTGTCCGCGGCCACCGGGCGGTGCTGGTGGGCGTCGGTGCGGACCATGTCGGCCAACACCCGGGCGTCGCCGGGGTCGGACTTGGCGCCCGACACCCGGGCCCGGTCCCGGTAGCGGTCCACGCTCAACGGGTTGACTGCCAGGACCTGGTAGCCGGCCGCGACCAGGGCGCGGACCATGAGACCGCGGTCGGTCTCGATCCCGACAGTCACCTCGACCCAGTCGACATCGTCGTCGTCGATCTCGGCGGGGACCGCGGACGCGATCAGGTCATGTGCCCGGACCACCCCGGCCAGGTCGTCGCTGACCCGGCCCTTGCCCCGCACCCGCCCGGCGGTGTCCATCACACACAGATCGTGATGGTCCTCCGCCCAGTCCACTCCCACGAACAGCTTCACGAGACACACCCCCGGCTCGGATCCACAGCGTGAGCAAGGACGACCGCGCAGCTGACTAATGGATCTGGTGCTCGAACCGGCACGTCATCCCACCTGCTGTTCACGGACACCCCGACAGCCCCCGGGGGCACGGTCTGAGCACAGCACTCAACGGTGCAGTCGACGGAAGTGCTCACCCGGAAGCCGCTCGGACCCAGCCTCTCACCACAACCAGGCGGCACCCATTAGTCGGGGGCGCGGATGACGCCGACGTGGTCGACGACCGCGGCACCCGCGGCGGCGTCGCCGGAGATGGCGAAGGCGCCGCGGCCGCCGGCCGGGTGGCGGCTCCACCGGCGCCACCACGCGTCACCGGTTCCCGTGACCGTGGCGAACGGCACCGGGTCGGCGTCGGCGGTCGTGGGACCGTGGCCGGCGAACCACCAGCGGCCGTCCCGCCGCTCGATGGGCCAGGCCAGGCCGAGGTCGCCGGCGCGCACGGCCACGTGCGCACCGTCGGGGGCGTCCACGTCCTCCAGCGCGAACGGGAGGCCCCGCGCCAGGACGTCGACCACGGCGGCCACCTCGTCGGGCTCGACGTGGGGGCGACCGACCGCTTCGCGCAGGTGCTGCTCGTGGATCCAGTACTCGGTCGTGTCGCGGGCGTGGTCCATCCAGCCCACCCCTTCCTCGAGCCCGGCCCAGCTCACCGCACCGGCGGCTTCGTCGACGCCGATGGCGTCGTCCCACATCGTCAGCACCTCGTCACCTCCGGCGCCGAGCAGCGACACCAGCACCGCCGGGCTCAGCCGACGGAACGCGACCACCCACTCGTCGTTGATGCGGTCGAGGAAGGCGGGCAGGTCCTCGCCGGGGCGCCACGGCGGGCCGGCGGCCCCATCGTGGGTGCGGCTCAGACGGCCGAGGTCGTCACCGATGATGTGCGCGACCACGTCGGCGACGTCCCACCCGGGGCACACCGTGGCGCGCCGCCAGTCGACCTCGTCGAGCTCGGCCAGCAGGTCGTCGAGGCGTGCCCGCACGGTGCGCATCAACGGGCGGGCGTCCACCGGCCCACCGAGCTGCTCGACGTGCACGGTCACCGACCCACTGTGGCACCTGCCGCGAGGCCCACGATCGAGGGTCCCGTCACACCGTCGGGCGGCGGCGGGGGCGGCGAACCGGACGGCGCGACCGCCGGCGGCGACCCGGGGCGTCGGCCTCGCGGCGCGAGCGGTCGACGAGGCCGGCTACGAGCGCCCGGGTGGCGGGCTCGCGGAGCTGCTCACCGGTGTCGACGAACGCTGCCGCCACGATGTCGCGGGCGGCCGCGTCGCTCATGAAGTCGTGACCCAGGGCGTCGACGACCTCGGGGCCCGGCTCGATGACGACGGTCGGGATCCCGGCCGCGGCGAGGCGCTTGCGCTCGCCGTCGAGGCGGGCCCGGGCGTGGCGGCGCACCAGGGCGCGGACGCCCAGCCGGCCGAGGTCGCGCCCCGACATCGGGGAGACCACGATGGCGAGGTCGAGGTCGGCGGCGCGACGGAGGACGTCGGCGTTGGTGGGGGAGCGCACGCCGCCGTCGACGTAGGTGTCGCCGCCGATCGGGACCGGCCGGAAGTAGCCGGGGATCGCGCAGGACGCGGCAACGGCCGGGGCCAGCGGCGCGACGACGTCGCGGCCGAGCACGACCCGGCGCAGGTCGCGGCGCCGGACCGCGCAGATCCACGTCGGGTCGTCGGGCCAGCGCGACCCGAGGATCTCGTCGATGGCGCTGGCGTGCTCGACCAGGTCGAGCGTCCCGTCAGGGATCATGCTGGCCACGGCGGTCACCGGATCGACCCGCCAGGGGCGGCGCAGCCAGGCGCCGATGAGCCCGGGGCCGGGGAGCCGGGGCGGGCGGCCGACGAGCGAGGCGAGGCGCACCGGTGGGAACTCGGGCCGGTCGCGCAGGGCGCGCACGATGCCCGGCGGGGTGGCGGCGGGGTCACCGCCGACGGCGATGGTCGACAGGTCGGCCGCGGGGACGCCACGTCGCAGCATCGCGGCCACGATCGAGCCCGCCGACGTGCCGACGACGACGTCGGCGGTCCGCGGGTCCCACCCGAGGTCGTGGTCGATCGCCGCCAGCGCGGCGGCGTGGTACGCGAGGCCCGTGACCCCACCGGCCCCCAGCACGAGTCCGACACGCACCCCGCCATCCTGCCGGGCCGGTGCTTGAAGAACAAAGCGCGTTGCGCGTGGGCGCCGGTCGGGGTCGCGCTCAGGGGTCGTACGTGCGGAACTCGACGAGCAGTCCGTCGGGGTCGTGGACGTAGATCGACTCGGCCTCGCCCCGGGCGCCGAACCGGCGCCCCGAGTCGACGACCTCCAGATCAGGGTCGGCGGCCAGTTCGTCGAAGCCAGCCCGGTCGACGACGAGGCAGATGTGGTCGAGGTGACCCCGCTGGGCGGGATCGCCCAGGCCGGGGATGACGTCGATGATGGTGCCCGCGTCGACGCGCAGCGAGGGGAACGGCGCCTCGCCGCGGCGCCACTCGTCGATCCGCTCGCCGTCCAGGCCGGCGAACCGCCCGTACCAGGCGAGCGTGGCGTCCGTGTCGCGCACGACGAGCACGAGATGGTCGAGGGCGTGGGCGGTGGCCATGAGGTCATGATGCCGGGCCGACGAGACGGCCGCACCGTCTGCGCAGGTGTTGACCGCAGCGGCCGCTTCGAACGACCTATTGACCCATCCGCCGGTATAGGGTGGGCCCGTGTCCGTCGTCGTCCGCGCTCCGCGGGACCGGGTGCACCGGGGGCTGCGCCGCGTGCTCGAGAGCCGTGTCGTCGGTGCGCTCGCCAGCCCGCACGGCATCGACCACTATCTCGTCACCGCGGGGGCGGTGTGGGCGACCGCCTGCCCGCCGGCGAGGATCGTCGCGGTCACGCACTCCACGCCGGGCACCGTCACGCTGACCCTGCGCCCCGGCGCCGGCTGGGCGGGCCACACGCCAGGGCAGCACGTGGCGTTGTCGGTGTCGCCGGACGGCGCCCGCCGCACGCGCTGCTTCTCGATCTCCTCGTCGCCGCACCGGGCCGACGGGCTCGTCGAGCTCACGATCAAGGCCAACGGCACCGGCGGGGTGTCCGACCACATCGTGCGGCGGTCCCAGGTCGGCGACCTCGTGGAGCTGTCGGCGGCGGCGGGCGACTTCGTCCTGCCCGCCCCACGACCCGCACACGTCGTCATGGTCAGCGCGGGCAGCGGCATCACGCCGGTGCTGTCGATGCTGCGGGCGCTCGCCGACGAGGAGGCCACCGCGGCGGTGTCGTTCCTCCACTACGCCCGCACGCCCGGCGACGTCATCGCCGCGGCCGACCTGGCCGCCATCGCCGACCGCCGACCCGACTGGCGCGTCGTCATCGCCCACACCACCGCTCGCGGTCGGGGCCCCGCGGCGGTCGACCGGTCGCGGTCGCCTGCGGGCCGCTTCCACGCCGCCCACCTCGCCGCCCTGCTGCCCGGCGCCTGCGACGCCCCGGTGTGGGTGTGCGGGCCAGCGGGCCTCGCCGAGGCGGTCGAGGCCGCCTGGCAGGACGCGGGGTCGGCGGCACCGGTCCACGTCGAGCGCTACCAGCTCGGCGTCGACACCCCGGCCGGCGAGACGGGGGCACGGGTCCGCTTCACGGCCAGCGGCGTCGAGGTTCCCGACGACGGGCGCCCCCTGCTCGTGCAGGCCGAGGCCTGCGGGCTCACCCCCGCCTTCGGCTGCCGGGCCGGGCAGTGCCACACCTGCGTCCGGCGCATGCCCACCGGAGCGGTGCGCGACGTGCGCACCGGCGACGTGATCGACGAGCCCGACGTCCTCGTCCAGCTGTGCGTGTCCGTGCCCGAGGGCAACGTCGAGATCGACCTGTAGCGCCAACGCGAGTTCCAGCCACCAGACCTCCCGGGGGAGGGAGTCATGACCAGCACCGCCGACCGCATCGATGCTCCCGAGGCGCGACCGCCGAGCCGCGGGGCGCCGCACCTCGACGAGGCCCGGCTCGAGGCCCTCGCCGCCGACCTCGACGTGATCCGTCGCCGTGAGATGGCCGACCGGGGCCAGGCCGACGCCGCCTACATCCGGCGGGTGGCGGCGGTCGCCACCGCCCTGCAGGTCGGTGGCCGCGTCGCCATCGCCCTCGGGCGGCGTCGTCCGGTGTGGTGGGCGGGCGTGCTCGGCGTGGCGGCGGGTCGGGTCATCGAGGCCATGGAGATCGGCCACAACGTGCTGCACGGCCAGTACGACTGGATGCGCGACCCCCGCTTCGACTCGTCGACCTACGAGTGGAACATGACCGCCCCGGCCGAGCAGTGGCGTCACGCCCACAACGTGGTGCACCACGTGAACGCCAACGTCGCCGGTGTCGACCGCGACCTCGGCTACGGCGTGGTGCGGATCACCGACGACGAGCCGTGGAAGCCGTCGCACCTCGGGAACCCGGTGGCCGCGCTGTTCCTGGCCCTGCTGTTCGACCAGGCCATCGGCTTCTACGACCTCGAGGCCGAGCGGCAGGCCCTCGGCCTCGTCGACCCCGAGGAGGCTCGGGCCAAGTTCGAGGCCAGCCTGGCCAAGCTGAAGCGCCAGCTGCTGCGCGACTTCGTTCTCGTGCCGCTGCTGGCCGGGAGGGCCGCCCCGCGGGCGCTCGCCGGCAGCGCCGCCGCCCAGGTGATCGGCAACGTGTGGGGCTTCGCCGTCATCTTCTGCGGCCACTTCCCGTCCGACACGGTGATCTTCCAGCCCGACGACCTCGAGGACGAGACCCGCGGCCGCTGGTACGTGCGCCAGATGCGCGGGGCCGCCAACATCCGGGGCTCGTTCCCGTTCCACGTCCTGACCGGGAACCTGAGCCACCAGGTCGAGCACCACCTGTACCCCGACCTGCCGGCGCGCCGGTACCGCCACATCTCCTCCGAGGTCGCGGCCGTGTGCGAACGGTACGGGCTGCCCTACAACTCGAAGCGGTTCAGCCGGCAGTTCGGCTCGGTGCTGTGGCGCATCGTGCGCATGTCGCTGCCGGACCCCGTGCGACCGTCGCGGCGCGGCGCGAGATCTTGACGCGTCCTTAGCGCGTGGGGGACCCGCGTGGTGGGGACACGGCCGTACCGTTCTCCCCGGCAATCCCCCTAGCCCGGGAGCGTGACCCGTGGCCACCACCACCGAACCGACAGGTCGGTCCGCGCCCGCGCCGCGCCCGATCCCGTCGGAGCCCGGCATCCCCCTGCCGCCGGACTCGAACTCGTACCGCCTGAAGCGTCGCATCCTCGGCGCGCCCCTGCACAGCGAGGAGCTCGAGCACCAGCGCCTGGGGAAGCCGACGGCGCTGGCGGTGTTCGCCTCCGACAACCTGTCGTCGTCGGCCTACGCCACCGAGGAGATCCTCCACGTCCTGCTGCCGGTCGTCGGGCCTGGTGGCGTTCTCGCTGGTGTTCCCGATCACCGTCGCCATGTGCGTGGTGCTGGGGTTCCTGATCCTGTCGTACCGCGAGACCATCAAGGAGTACCCGTCGGCGGGCGGCGCGTACCTGGTCACGAAGGACAACTTCGGGTCGACCGTCGCCCAGGTCGCCGGGGCCTCGCTGCTGGTGGACTACATCCTCACGGTGGCCGTCTCGGCCTCGGCCGGCACCGCCGCGCTCACCTCGGCCTTCGACGTGTTCGAGCCGTTCCGGGTGCCGATCGCCCTGTTCTTCATCTCGCTCATCGCCCTCGGCAACCTGCGCGGGGTCAAGGAGTCGGGGAAGATCTTCGCCGTCCCCACCTACTTCTTCATGGTCAACATGGGCATCCTGCTCGGGCTCGGCCTGTTCAAGTACCTGTCGGGCGACCTGCCCGAGTACACGGCCCGGGTCGAGGGGCAGATCCACTGGGGCGCCGCCAGCGGCGTCGGCCTGCTGCTCGGCGTGAAGCTGTTCGACGTGCTGCACGCCTTCGCCTCGGGCGGCGCCGCCGTCACGGGCGTCGAGGCCATCTCGAACGGGGTCCCGGCGTTCACGGAGCCGGCGTGGAAGCACGCCCGCCAGACGCTGGTCATCATGGGCACGGGCCTCGGCGTCATGTTCCTCGGCATCTCCGCCCTGGCCGCCGCCATCAAGGTGTCGCCGTTCGAGAGCGGCTCGCCGACCGTGATCGCCCAGATCGGTGAGGCGGTGTACGGGCACGGGACCGGGGGCGACGTGCTCTTCTACTCGTTGCAGGCCGGCACGATGCTGATCCTGATCATGGCGGCGAACACCGGGTTCGCCGACTTCCCCCGCCTGGCCAGCTTCCAGGCCGGCGACAGCTTCCTGCCCCGCCAGCTCACCAAGCGGGGCCACCGCCTCGTCTACTCGAACGGCATCATCGCCCTCGCCGCCGCGGCCGGCTTCCTCGTCGTCGTCACCGGAGCCGAGGTGACCCGGCTGATCCCGCTCTACGCCATCGGCGTGTTCACGGGCTTCACGCTCTCGCAGTCGGGCATGACCAAGCACCACCTGCGCAAGCGCGAGCCCGGCTGGCGCAAGGGGGTCGCCATCAACGGGTTCGGGGCCCTGCTGTCGGCGGTCGTCGCCACCATCATCGCCGTCACGAAGTTCGCGGACGGCGCCTGGGCGATCCTCATCATCCTGCCGCTGCTCGTGGTGGCGTTCCTGCGGCTGAACCGGCAGTACGTGCGCGAGGCGGCCCACCTCGAGGTGGACGTGCCCGCCGCGGTGACCGCCCCGATCCTGCACCGCCACGTCGTGCTCGTCCTCGTCGACCGGCTCGACCTCGCCTCCGCCCGGGCGATCCAGTACGCCCGCACGCTGACGCCCGACGAGCTGCGGGCCGTCCACTTCGTGATCGACGACGAGGCCGCCCAGCACCTGGCCGAGGAGTGGGGGCGACTGGGCCTGCACCGGGTGTCGCTCGAGCTCGTCGAGTGTCCCGATCGGCGCCTCACCCGCACGGCGGTCGAGACGGTCGCCCGCGAGCTGAGCGACGGCCGGACCGAGGTCAGCGTCCTGCTGCCCGACCGCAAGTTCCGAGGCCTGTGGCACCGGATCCTCCACGACCGCACGGCCGAGGAGATCCAGGAGCAGGTGTCGCGCCTGCCGCACGCCAACGTGACGTCCGTGCCGTTCCACTTCGACACGATCGACGACGCCACGGTGCCGCTGTCGGCCATCGTGGGCGGGCCTGTCGGGGTGCACGACGCGCCCGGACCCCGCGGCGCCGGTGGCGGCGAGGCGATCTTCTCCGCCACCCCGGTCGACCGGACCGATGGCCACGCCGTGTCGCCGGTCGACGGCTGCGAGGCGATCGCCAACGTCCGCTACCGCGACCGGGTCAGGGTCGCGGGCCGCGTCCGATCTGTGCGGGTGGCCCCGATGAACGAAGCCCCGACGCTCGAGGTCGAGGTGGACGACGGCACGGCGGCCATCTCGGCCGTGTTCCTCGGGCGCCGGCAGCTGGCGGGGGTCTCCGTGGGGTCGAAGCTGGTGCTCGACGGCACCGTCGGCCTGCACCGGCAGCGGCTCGCCATGCTGAACCCGGTGTACGAGCTGCGCATCGCGCCGAACGGCCGCCCGTCGTAGGCGCTCGGGCGGCGGGCGGACCGTCGCGGGGCGCGGGCGACGGCGGTACGGTGCGGCCGCGTGTCCGCCTTCGACCCCGATGACCTGAACCGGGCGGTCGCCACGCTGGTGCGGCTGGCGGCGGTGGCCTGCTGCGTGCTGGCCGCCACTGGGCTGATCCTCATGGTCGCGTACGACCCTGACGGCCTCGGGTGGCTGTCGGGCCTGCACTCGCTGGCCTCGGCGTTGCTGCTCGGGTGTGCCGCGGGCGCGGTGGCCTGCGCGGCCGGGGCGGCGCTGAAGCGAGGGCGGGCGTGGCCCGGCTGGCCGCTGACCCTGGCCGGCCTGGCCGTGGCGGTCGTCGGTGTGGGCTCGGGGCAGCTCGTGGCTTGGACCGCGGTCAGGCCCGAGGATCTCGACGCCCGCGGGGTGTTCGGTCCGCTGGGTGGTGCGGTCGAGGCGGTCGAGGTCGGAGGGGCCGAGGTGTCCCGGACCACGTTCGCGGCGTGGGTGGTCGTCCACGTGGTGGTCGTGACCGCGCTCGTCCTCGTCGTCGGCCTGTCCGTCCGGCGCCGACGTCAGGAGTGGGCGGAGGGCGCCGCCGTGCGTGTGGGGGAGGGCTCCGAGGCGGTGGCCGGCGTCGACGGGGGCCCGACCGCCGAGCCCGCGGCCGGCGCTGACCCGCCTGCGGACACCGGCCGCGAGCCGCCGACCCCCTGACGTTCGCCATCGCCGCCGGGAACCGGGGCGTGGCGTCGCGCCGTCTCATCTCCGGACGACCCCACGCGGGGGCCGATGCGAGGAGGGACGACATGCGACGGGTGACGGCAGTGGCGGCCGCGGTGGCGGTGCCGGCGGTGATCGTGCTCGGGGCCGCGGCGCCGGCCGGCGCCTGTGGCGGGCTCGTGGGCGAGAACGGCACGATCGAGCTGACCCGCACGACCACGCTCGCCGCCTACAGCGGCGGCGTCGAGCGATACGTGACCGCGTTCGAGTTCACGGGCGAGGGCCAGGAGGTCGGGTCGATCGTGCCCCTGCCCGACGTCCCCACCGAGGTCACCCGGGCCGGCGACTGGACCCTCCAGCGGCTGGCACAGGAGGTGGCACCGCCTCCGCCGTCGGGTGGGGACGCGGATCTGTCGGTCGCGGAGGACGCGGCCGGGGTCGACGTGATCCTCGAGACCGAGGTCGATGCGCTCGACATCACGGTGATCAGTGGTGGGGGCGACGCGGTGGGCCAGTGGGCGATCGACAACGGGTTCCTGCTGACCCCGGACGCCCCCGAGGTCCTCGACTACTACGCGGAGCGCAGCCCGGTGTTCATGGCCGCCAAGTTCGACGCGTCACGGGCGGCCGACCTTGGGCAGGGAGCGGGCGACAGCACGCCGATCATGGCCACGATCCCGACCGACGATCCGTGGGTGCCGGTGCGCATCCTCAGCCTCGGCCTCGACGGGGCCCGCGCGGTGGAGGCGGACGTGTTCCTGCTCACCGACGAGCAGCCGTCCCTGATGGCCGGCGGCACGGGCCTCACCCTGGAGCGCAGCGAGCGGGCCGACGACCTGCTGCTCGACGACCTGCGCTCGGACGTGAACATGGCGTGGGTGCCCGAGCGCATGTGGCTCTCGTACATGACGCTCGACGCGCCGGCGGACGAGCTCGACTACGACCTGGCGGTGGCGTCCCGGCCCGGGGTGACGCCGTCACTCGTCGATGCCGGGGTGCCCGAGGCGGACGCGGTGCCGGTCCTGCCCCCGGCGAAGGGCCTGCCGGCGTGGCCGTTCGTGGTGGCCGGGGTGGCCGCGGCCGGCGTGCTGGTCGTGGGCTGGTCGCGGCGAGAGGTGGACGAGGGCCCGGCCCTCGGAGGGACGGGCGGCGGCCCGGCGGGTGGCGGCCCGCGGCCGTCGTGACCGCGGTCGACGAGGCCCCCGCGGCGCCCGCGGCCGGCCACGCCGCCGAGCGCGACCACGGCGGCGCCCGGCGCCGGCGGTTCCCCCGATGGCGGTGGGCCGTGGCGGCCGTCGTCGCGGCCTCGATGGTGGGGGCGGGCGGCCTCGCTGTCTCCCGGGTCGGCGGCGATCCCCCGCCGCCGGCGATGGGCCCGGGCGAGGTGACGGTCGAGATGGACATCGAGCACAGCGTGTTCAGCCCCACCGAGCTGCGGGTGGTCGAGGGCACGCGGGTCCGCTTCGTGGTGGTCAACGGCGACCCGATCGCCCACGAGCTGATCGTCGGCCCACCCGACGTCCACGCCCGTCACGCGACCGGGACCGAGGCCGAGCACCCCTCGATCCCGGGGGAGGTGTCCGTGGGGGCGGACCTGACCGCCGTCACGACGTTCACGTTCGACGATCCGGGCACGTTCGAGTTCGCCTGCCACCTTCCCGGCCACTACGAATACGGCATGCACGGCGAGGTCGAGGTCGTCCCGGCCTGACCGGTGCCGCCGGTTCCCGCAACCCCTGGGGACGCGGGCCTACGGTGAGCGGCGATGACCACCACCGAAGGGACGCCGACCGACGCCGGGCGCGGGCGGGTGCTCTGGCGCCCGCCCGCCGACGCGAGCGAGCGCAGCCGCATCGGGCGCTACATGGCCTGGCTCGCGGCCGAACGAGGGTGGACGTTCGCCGGCTACGACGAGCTGTGGGAGTGGTCGGTCACCGATCTCGACGGCTTCTGGCGGTCGATCTGGGACCACTTCTCGCTCGACTCCCGCACGCCGGTCGCGTCGGCCCTCGCCGACCCGGTCATGCCGGGTGCGCGCTGGTTCCCCGGCACCGAGGTGAACTACGCGGCGCACGCCCTGCGGTCCGTGCCACTCGGACCCGCGCTCGTCGGGCTGTCGCAGACCAGGGGGCGGGTCGAGCTCTCGATGGACGAGCTGCGGGACCAGGTGGCCCGGTGCCGCGCCGGGCTGGCGGCGCTCGGGGTGGGCCGCGGCGACCGCGTGGCGGCCTACCTCCCGAACGTCCCCGAGACGGTCGTGGCCCTCCTCGCCACCGCCAGCCTGGGGGCGATCTGGTCGTCGTGCGCGCCCGAGTTCGGCACCCGCAGCGTCGTCGACCGGTGGCGTCAGATCGAGCCGACCGTGCTGCTGGCGGTCGATGGCTACCGGTACGGCGCCAAGGCGATCGACCGGGCCGACGAGGTGGCCGCCATCCGTGCCGCCCTGCCGTCGGTGCGGGCGACGGTGACGGTGCCGTACCTGGCGCAGGACGCCGAGGACGCCCGCCACGAGGGATCGATGCTGTGGGACGACCTGCTGGGGCCACCCGCGCCCGACCCGGCGCGCCGGGCCGAGCCCGAGTTCGACCCGGTTCCCTTCGACCACCCGCTGTACGTCCTCTATTCGTCGGGGACCACCGGGCTGCCCAAGCCGATCGTCCACGGCCACGGCGGCATCCTCGTCGAGCACCACAAGGTGCTGGCCCTGCACAACGATCTCGGCCCCGGCGACCGCTTCTTCTGGTTCTCGACCACCGGCTGGATGATGTGGAACTACCTGGTGTCGGGCCTGCTGGTCGGGGCGACGCCCGTGCTGTTCGACGGCGATCCCGGGCACCCGGGGCTCGACACGCTGTGGCGCATGGCCGCCGACGAGGGCGTGACGTTCTTCGGCACGTCGGCGCCCTTCATCCTCGCCTGCCGCAAGGAGGGGCTGTCGCCCGGCCGCGACGCCGACCTCTCCGTCCTGCGGGCCGTGGGGTCGACAGGGGCGCCGCTGCCCGCCGAGGGGTTCGAGTGGGTCTACGAGGCGGTGAAGGGCGACGTGCTGCTGTCGTCGATCAGCGGCGGCTCCGACGTGTGCACGGCGTTCGTCGGCGGCTGCCCGCTGGTGCCCGTGCGGGCGGGAGAGATCTCGTGCCGGTACCTCGGCGCCCGCGTCGAGGCGTTCGACGAGGCGGGGCGGTCGCTGGTGGGGGAGCAGGGCGAGCTGGTCATCACCGCGCCGATGCCGTCGATGCCGGTGGGGTTCTGGGGCGACGACGACGGGGAGCGCTACCGGGCGGCCTACTTCGCCGATCACCCCGGCGTGTGGACGCACGGCGACTGGATCACCGTGTTCCCCGACGGGGCGAGCGTGATCACCGGCCGATCGGACGCCACCCTCAACCGTGGGGGGGTCCGCATGGGCACGGCCGAGCTGTACGCCGTGGTCGAGGCGCTGCCCGAGGTGGCCGACAGCCTGGTCGTCCACCTGGAGGACCCCGACGGCGGCGCGGGGCGGCTGCTGCTGTTCGTCGCCCCGGCCGAGGGTGTGGCGCTCGACGACGCGGTGCGCGCCCGCATCGTGCGGGCGCTGCGCACCGATCTGTCGCCGCGGCACGTGCCGGACGAGATCCACGAGGTCCCCGGCGTGCCCCGCACCCTGTCGGGCAAGAAGCTCGAGGTGCCGGTCAAGCGCATCCTCGCCGGCGCCGACCCCGACACCGCCGCCAGCCGCGGCAGCCTGGCCAACCCCGAGGTGCTCGAGGCGTACGTCGACCAGCTGAGGTGACGCGGGCTCGACCCACGCATACCGACCACCCGAACCCCCGGGAGGACCGAGCCTGGGACGGGAGCGGGGATCGTTCGCCCCGCCCCCGTCCGTGGTTCGTGTCGGGTCAGCGGCGGGCCAGGTGGGCGGCCCGCGTGGCCACGGCGGTGTCGGGGTTGTCCGAGAACAGGCCGTCGATGCCGGCGGCCCACATGGCGGCGTACTCGGCCTCGACCTGGCCACGCTGGGTCGGGTCGGCCGAGGTGCGGAGGGCGGGCGGGACGAAGCTGTTCTCGTTGCGCATCGTGTAGATGTGCACGGTCAGGCCCTGCCGGTGGGCGTCCGCCACGAGGGCCGTCGGGGCGCCCAGCGTTCCGTCGGCGGCGACGGGTACCACCATGCCCTTGGTCGGGCCGATGCCGTCGGCGTACGTCGCCACCTCGGCGAGCCCGGTGGGGGTGGCGAGGTCGGCGTAGGTCCGGGTGTCGCCCGACACCGTGAAGTCGTAGGGCCGCCCCGAACCGCCGTAGAGCTGGACGAGGCGGACCCGCGTCAGGTCGTCGAGGTCACGCAGGTTGGCGGTCTCGAACGACTGCACGAACACCGGGTCGTCGGGCCGGTCGTAGCCGTTGGCGTGCAGGGTCTCCACGAGGGGTTCCTCGAGCGACAGCCCGATCGAGTCGAAGTAGGTCGGGTGCTTGGTCTCGGGGTAGATGCCCACGGCGTCGCCCCGGCGGCGCCCGGCATTGACCGAGGCCACCAGGTCGATGACCTCCTGCAGGGTGGGCACCTCGAACTGCCCGTCGAACGTGGCGTTGGCCGGCCGGGTCCCGGGGATGCGCTCGACGGCCCGCAGGGTCTTGAGCTCGGCCAGCGTGAAGTCCTCGGTGAACCATCCGGTGAGCGGCACGCCGTCGATCGTCTTGGTGGTCCGCCGGTCGGCGAACTCGGGGTGGGCGGCGACGTCGGTCGTGCCGCCGATCTCGTTCTCGTGGCGGGCGACCAGCACCCCGTCGCTCGTGCTGACCAGGTCGGGCTCCACGAAGTCGGCGCCCTGGGCGATGGCGAGCTCGTACGACGCCAACGTGTGCTCGGGCCGGTAGCCGCTCGCACCGCGATGGCCGATCACGAGCGGCTCGTCGACGATCGGACGGTCGGGGCGACGGTCGGCGGTGGCCGGGGACGTCGTCGAGATGACGGTGGCGGTCGCGGCGACGGCCAGGCCGCCGAGGGCGAGGGACAGCTTTCGTCTGCGCATCCTCGCGTTGTAGCCACCGGGGTTGGCGGGCACGTGAACGGCTCCCGTCCGGGCGCTGGCGCCCGGCCGAACAGGGGTGGCGCCCGCCGCCCCGGCGCACGTCGGGCGCCGGAGGGTCAGGCCTCGGTCAGCACGAGCGGCGCCGAGCGGACCCCGGCGATCACCAGCGACATCGAGCGCTCGACCTCGCCCGCGGGCTCGATCGTGGCGAAGCGGGCGGCGAGGGCGTCGAGCATGGCCCGCAGCTCGATGCGGGCCAGGGCCGCGCCCAGGCAGAAGTGGGGCCCCGAGCCGAAGGCGACGTGGTGGTTGGGGTCGCGGGTGATGTCGAAGGCGCCGGCGGTCGGACCGAACTCGGCCTCGTCGCGGTTGGCGGCGAGGTAGTGCAGGACGACGGGGGTGTCGGGCGGCAGGGTCACGTCGCCCACGGTCACCTCGCGGGTGGTCGTCCGCATGAAGTAGACGACCGGCGTCGTCCAGCGCAGCACCTCGTCGACCGCGGTCCCGACGAGGTCGGGCTCCGCCCGGAGCCGGGCCCACTGGGCGGGGCTCTCCGAGAACGCCACCAGGCCGCCGGACAGCGCGTTGCGGGTGGTCTCGTTGCCGGCGACGAGGAGCTGCACCAGGAACATCGCCAGCTCGGTGTCGTCGAGCGTGTCGCCGTCGACCTCGACGGTCGCCAGCAGAGAGATCACGTCGTCGTGCGGGTCGGCGCGACGGGCGGCGGCCGTCGACAGCAGGTAGGTGACCATCTCGCCCATCAGCTCGGCGATGCGCTCCTCGGGCCAGTCGGTGGCGCCCGGGATGGCGGCCTCGGACCACTCGAAGAAGCGGGGCCAGTCGTCCTCGGGGATGCCGAGCAGGTCGCTGATCACCCGGAGGGGGAACGGCACGGCGAGCTCGCCGACCACGTCGACCGGCTCGCCGGCCGGCAGCGCCGCCACCGCCCGGCGGGCCCGCTCGCTGATCACCTCGTCGAGCTTGCGCATCACCGAGGGAGCGAAGGCCGGCTGCACCAGCTTGCGGTAGCGCGTGTGGTCGGGCGGGTCGGTGTGCATCATCGTCGGCGGCGTGGCGTAGTCGGCGCCGATCTCCATGAGCAGGATGCCCTTGGCGGAGCAGTAGGTCGCCGGGTCACGCGAGGCGGCGACGACGTCGGCGTGCCGGGTGAAGACCCAGGCCCCCGTCTCGGCGTGGTGGGCCACCGGGGCCTCGGCTCGGAGGCGGGCGAGGTCGGGGAACGGATCGCCGGCGAGGAAGCCCTCGTCGAGGACCCGGGCGACCAGGTCGTCCGGAGTCGAGGTCGTGACGTCGCTCGCCATTCCAGCCCCCTCGTTGACGATCGCTGACAATCCCGTCACACGGCCTAGGTCTGAGGCCGTGACCCGTGGCACGATATCTGACGGAGTTTCAGGTTTCGGCCGCCCCGGCCCCGGGGTCGGGTCGTCGGTCCTCGTTGGGAGGGGTTTCATGGAGACCAAGGACACGCTGTACATCGGTGGCGAGTGGGTGGCACCGTCCACGTCGAACACGATCGAGGTGGTCAGCCCCGCGACCGAAGAGGTCATCGCCCGCGTGCCCGAGGCCGCCGAGGCCGACGTCGACAAGGCCGTCGAAGCCGCCAAGGCGGCGCTGGCCGGCCCCTACCCGCGGCTGTCGGCCGACGAGCGGGCCGACTACATCGTCAAGCTGTCGCAGGCCATCCAGGCCCGCTCGGGCGAGCTGGCCGAGACGATCACCGCCGAGATGGGCTCGCCGTCGAGCTGGTCGCTCATGGGGCAGGTGTTCTCGGCGTCGATGGTGCTCGACGGCTGGGCCGACCTGGCCCGCACCTACCCGTTCGAGGAGATCCGGCCCGGCGCCCTCGGCCCGGTCATGGTCCGCAAGGAGCCGGTCGGGGTGGCGGCCGGCATCATCCCGTGGAACGTGCCGCTGTTCATCGTGGCCCTCAAGCTGGGCGCCGCCCTGGCCGCCGGTTCGCCGATGATCCTGAAGCCGTCGCCCGAGACCCCGCTCGACGGTTACATCCTCGGCCAGATCCTCGACGAGATCGAGCTGCCCAAGGGCATGGTGTCGATCCTGGCCGCCGGCCGCGAGGTCGGCGAGTACATCGTGCGGCACCGCGGCGTCGACAAGGTCGGGTTCACCGGCTCGACCGCGGCGGGCCGCAAGGTCGGCGCCATCTGCGGCGAGCTGCTCAAGCCGTGCACGCTCGAGCTGGGCGGCAAGTCCGCCGCCATCGTGCTCGACGACGTCGACCTCGACGCCGCCATCCCGCTGCTGCTGCCCAACTCGTTCATGAACAACGGCCAGGCCTGCATCGCCCAGACCCGCATCCTCGCCCCGCAGTCGCGCTACGACGAGGTCGTCGAGGCGCTGGCGGCAGCCGTCTCGTCCCAGACGGTGGGCGACCCCACCGACCCGTCGATCGCCATCGGCCCGCTCGTGGCCGAGCGCCAGCGTGAGCGCGTGCTCGGCTACATCGAGAAGGGCAAGGCGGAGGGGGCCAAGCTCACCGTCGGCGGCGGGCGTCCGGCCGGCCTCGACAAGGGCTGGTTCGTCGAGCCGACGATGTTCGTCGACGTCGACAACAAGATGACCATCGCCCAGGAGGAGATCTTCGGGCCGGTCGTCTCGGTCCTGCCCTACGACGATCCCGCGCAGGCGGTCGCCATCGCCAACGACAGCGACTACGGCCTGTCGGGCTCGGTCTGGACGCAGGACGTCGAGGCCGGCATCGACGTCGCCCGCCAGGTGCGCACCGGCACCTACGGCATCAACCAGTTCGGCACGCTCGACATGCGCAACCCGTTCGGCGGCTACAAGGCGTCGGGCGTCGGGCGCGAGCTCGGGCCCGAGGGCCTGTCGGCCTACCTCGAGACCAAGTCGATCGTGCTGCCCGGCGACTACACGCCGCCGGCCTGACACCCCGACCGACGCGACCGGCGTCTCTCCCGTGCGCTCCTGGCACGGAGGGACGCCGGTTTCGCGTCCGGCCACGGTCGGGTTTGACCGGCCTGTGGCCGACGTCGAACCATGGCGCGGTGGTCCGCCGTCCCGTCGCCGTCCTCCTCGCCGTGGCGATGGCCGCCGTGGTGCTGGTGGCGGGCTCCGTGCACGCCGGCGCCGCGCCCCGGCCGGCCGCCCATGGTGTCGTGGTGGGGCAGGAGCCCGACGCCCCCGCGGACGACGGTACCGGCGGCAGCGCCGACGACGAGGTCGACGAGAACCCGCAGCCGGGGGCACCCGACCAGCGCATCATCCCCCGGCCGAACTCGGGACACGAGCCCACCGAGGCGGGCGACCGCGGTGGGGCGCTGCAGATCCTCGTGTTCGTGGCGCTCGTCGCCGGGGTGGGGACGATCGGGCTGCTCGCGGCGCGTGACGTTCGCCGCAGCCGGGCCCGCCGCACTCCGGCACCCGCAGAACCGGCCGAGCCCGCACCGTAGGCCGGCCGGACTGGACGGCGTCAGCCGAGCGGGCCGTACTCCTCGCAGGCGTCGTAGCCGTCGAAGAAGCCGGTGCGCACCGCTTCGGTGCGCTCGAAGACGGGGGCGCCGTCGGCCTGGGTGCCGTAGGCGAGGAAGGCCATGAGGCCCTCGTCGAGGTCTCCGCCGGACATCGTGAGGTCGGGGCTCGCCGCCACGCCGTCGACGGGATAGGTCCAGGCTGCGTAGGCCCCGGTCAGGCAGTCGGCCTGCAGGTCGGAGTCGGACGCGTCGGCGACGCCGAGCTGGCTCTGCACCGCCCGGGCCCACAGCTGGGCGACCTCGCTGACCACGGCGAAGTCACCGATGTCGTTGAGGGCGGGCACGAGCCCCACCTCGTCGAGCACGACCACGTTCTCGTCCTCGCAGTAGATCGCCGCGTAATCGAGCGCGTCGCCGGAGAGCGTCTCGCCGCCACAGTCGACCTCGTCGGTGGCCGGGTCCACGAGCATCAGGTCGTCGACGGGCGTGAAGTCGTCGCCCATCTCCTGGAACACCGCGTCGTAGAAGGCGTTGAGGTCGCGCTCGACCAGGGTGAACAGGCCCTCGCCGTTGGGCGCCTCCTCGTCGTAGAGGGGGAAGTTGCCCCCGGTCTGCAGCTCGCTGTCGTCGAACTCGAGCTCGGCCGTGCGCCGGTCGACGCCGGGGTCGGCGTACTCGGCGCACTTGTCGGCGCCGTTCTCGTAGCCGTCCTGGAAGGCGCCCACCCGGTCGAACCCGCTGCCGTGCGCCATCGCCTCGTTCGGGTCGGTTCCCGGCACGTCGCGGATCGAGATCATGCCCGCGACCGTCTTGTCGAGGTCGACGTCCTCCGGCCCGAACCCCTCGGCCTCGCCGCCGGCCACCCGCTGGGTCCACGCGCCGGCGAAGCAGTCGGCCTGCAGCTCGAGGTCGACCGTGCGGTCGGGGGTGCCGAAGCGGGCCTGCGCGGCGTGGCCGTACTCGTGGGCGATGACGATGGCCACGGTGAAGGCGCCGAAGTCCTCGTTGAGCTGGGGCATCAGCGTGCCCTCGTCCCAGGCGATGATGTCGTCGTCGGGGCAGTAGAAGGCGTTGGCGGCGATCTCGTCGTACGTCAGCTCGTAGGGACCGCAGGGGGGCATCTCGGTGGCGGGCCCGTAGGGGTAGAAGCCGGCGAGATCCCGGAACTCCTCGCCGTAGACCTCGGGGTAGGTGTCGTGCCAGAAGTCGGTCACGTCGTCGACGGCCCGCTGGGCCACGGCCGCGGGGTCGTCGGACACCTGCGGGGCCGACGGGCCGTCGCCGCCGGTGAGCACGAGGTCGCCGGAGGCCTGCTGGGCGCACGCGACCGCCAGCACCGACGCGAGGCCGAGCGCGATCAGGGACGTGGACGTGCGCTTCACCGGGGACTCCTCTTCTCAGCGTTCCGCCGCGCCGCTCCGGGCGACGCAGGCGCCGACGGTCAGCGCGCGGGTGTGACGCCTCCGGCGCAGCCAGGGGCGATACGGGGTGATCCCCCACACCCTTGGACCGACGGCCCGACACGCGGGTCGGGGCGCGCCGTTACGCTCGGCCCGGTGGACGACGCCCCCGCGCTGACGACCACGAGCGAGGTGCCGATCCCGCACGGCTACCCGGCCGAGTGGGACGCCGACGTCGTCCTGTCCGACGGCGGCACCGCCCGCGTGCGCCCCATCCGGCCCGACGACGGCCCTCGCCTCCGCGACTTCCACGCCCGGCAGTCGCCCGAGAGCATCTACTTCCGCTACTTCACCCCGCACCCCCACCTCAGCGACGACGAGGTCGGTCACCTGGTGACCGTCGACTACGTCGACCGCATGGCGTTCATCGCCCTGCGCGACGACGTCATGGTGGGGGTGGCCCGCTACGACCGCTGGCCGCTGCGGTCCGAGGCCGAGGTCGCCTTCTTCGTCGACGACGCGCACCGCGGGCGGGGCATCGCCACGGTGCTGCTCGAGTACCTGGCCGAGGCGGCCCGGCGGGCAGGCATCAGCGCCTTCACCGCCACCGTCCTGCCGACGAACAGCCGGATGGTGGCCGTGTTCCGGCGTGCCGGCTTCCAGGCCCGCAGCACGTTCGACGAGGGCGTCATCGAGGTCCACCTCGACCTGCAACCCACCCCCGAGGCCGAGGCGGCCATCGAGGCCCGCGCCCAGCGAGCCGAGGCCGAGGCGGTGCGCCTGCTGCTGTCGCCCCGGTCGGTGGCGGTCGTCGGCGCCGGGCGCGAACGCACGGGCGTCGGCCACGCGGTGCTCCGCAACCTCCTGGCCCACGACTTCAACGGTCCGGTGTACCCCGTCAACCCCAGCACCGACCACGTCGGCGGCGTGCGGGCCGCGCCCTCGATCGGCGAGATCGACGGCCCGGTCGACCTGGCGGTGGTCGTCGTCCCTGCCGCCGAGGTCCCTGCGGTGATCGAGGACTGCGGAGCCAAGGGCGTGAAGGCGGTCATCGTCATCTCCGCGGGGTTCGCCGAGTCGGGGCCCGAGGGCGCGGCGCTGTCGGCCGCCGCGCTGCGGGCGGCGCGCCGGTTCGGCATCCGCCTGCTCGGTCCGAACTGCCTGGGCGTCATCAACACCGACCCCGACGTCCGCCTGCACGCCACCTTCGCCACCCCCAACCCGCGGCGCGGGCCGGTGGCCCTGCTGTCCGAGTCGGGCACCATCGGCGGTGCGCTGCTCGACCGCATCGGGGAGGCCGGGCTGGGGGCGTCGTCGTTCGCGGCCATCGGCAACCGCGCCGACGTCTCCGCCAACGACCTGCTGCAGTACTGGGCGGACGACGACCGCACGCAGCTGGTGCTGCTGTACCTCGAGTCGTTCGGCAACGCCCGCAAGTTCAGCCGCATCGCCCGCGAGGTGTCGCGCACCAAGCCCATCGTCGCTGTGCAGAGCGGGGGCGCGGCGCGCGCCTACCCCAGCGACGGCGACCTGGGGTCGGACACCCTGCACGCCCTGTTCGACCAGACAGGGTTGATCCGGGTCGACACGCTGTCGCAGCAGCTCGACGTGGCCCGGGTGCTGGCCTGCCAGCCCCTGCCCGCCGGTCCCCGCGTGGCGCTCGTCGGCAACGGCGGCGGCTCGCTGGCCCTGGCCGCCGATGCCTGCGTCGACGCCGGCCTGACGCTGGCCGACCTCGGCGCAGGGGTGCGAGAGGCCGTGGCCGACCCCGGCGGTGGGCGGGCGGCCCGTGTGCGGGCGAGCACGGTCGACCTGGGGTTCGAGGCGGTCGGCGACGACCTGTCCCGCTCGCTGACGGCTCTGCTCGGCGACGACGGCGTCGACAGCGTGCTGGTGGTGTGCGCCCCCGCACCCCGGCAATCGACCACCGAGCTGGTCGAGGCGATCGCGGCGGCCCGGGCCGCGGCGCCGGGCAAGACCCTGGTGGCGTGCGTGTTCGGACCGGGTCCGGTCACCATCCCCGTCCCGGGGGCCGCCGAGGTGCCGGTGTTCGACTTCCCCGACGACGCGGCCTACGCGCTCGGCCGCGTCACCCGGTATGCGGCCTGGCGGGCGGCCCCCGAGGGGAAGCTGGCGGCGCCCGACGGCACGAACGCGGTGGCGGCGCGCCGGGGCGTGGTCGACGCCCTGGCCGCGGACGAGCGAGGAGACGACGCGGCCCGCACGATGCCGACCGCGGTGGCGGCCGAGGTGTTGCGCGCCGGGGGCCTGCCGATGGTGACGTCCGTGGTGGCGGGCGACGCCGACGCCGCGGCGCAGGCTGCGGCCGACGTGGGCTACCCGGTGGCGGTGAAGGCGGCGGCGCGCACCCGCCTGGCCAAGACGGAGGCCGGCGGGCTGGCACTCGACGTGCACGACGAGTCCGAGCTGCGGGCCACGCTCGACCGCATCTCCGGCGCGCTCGCATCCGCCGCCTGGCCCGTCGTGGTGCAGCCGATGGCGGCCCCCGGCGTCGACGTGGCGGTCGGCGTGACCCACAACGCGCGGGTCGGTCCCGTGCTGACGCTCGGCCCGGGCGGGGTGGCCACGGCCGTCGCTGCGGTCCAGGCGCACGTCCTGCCGCTCACCGACATCGACGCCCGCCGGTTCGTCGCCGCGTCCCCGATGGCCGACCTGCTCGACCCGGCCGGCCTGGCCGCGCTCGAGGATCTGCTGCTGCGCGTCGGCGTGCTCGTCGACGAGGTCCCCGAGATCGTGGGGCTCGAGCTCAACCCGGTGCTCGTGTCGTCGGGCGGGGCCGCCATCGTGGACGCGACGATCCGGGCGGCGCCGGTCGACCGCGACCCGCTCCCGCCGGTCCGCCGCCTCTGATCGCCCCGGCCGTGCGCGGGGCGGTCAGGTCGGGCGGGGCTCGCGGGGGAGGCCGAGGGTGCGCTCGCCCAGGATGTTCCGCAGGATCTGGGTGGTGCCGCCCATGATCGTGTAGCCGGGGGCGTAGCAGATGTTGCGGCTGACCCGGTGGTCGAGGCCCGGCTCGTCGAGCGTGGCCCGGGGGCCGAGCACACGGCCGCAGAAGTCGGCGATGCGCTGCTCGAGCTCGGTGCAGAACGTCTTGGTGGCCGCCGAGAACCCCGGCCGACCCTGGCCGAGCGTCTCGCGCAGCACGAGCAGCCGGCCGATGCGGTAGCCGCTCTCGATGGCGGCGATCTCCTGGCGGACCAGGGCGTCGGAGGTGTCGGCCAGCGGGCGGACGTCGTCGTAGAGCCGGCGGTTCGACACGAGGCGGTCGATGCCCCCCCGCTCGTGCTCCATCTGGCGCATCACCTGGCGGAACGAGCCGTTCAGCGCGCCGACGAGGTTGCCGGCCGGCACCCGGACGTCCTCGAAGAACACCTCGCAGAAGTGGCGGCTGCCGGTCATGTCGAGGATCGGCTTCACGCTGACGCCGGGGGCGTGCATGTCGACCACGAACTCGGACAGGCCCTCGTGAGGCTTGGCGTCGGGGTCGGTGCGGGCGATGAGGTAGCACCAGTCGGCGTCGAACGCGCCCGACGTCCAGATCTTCTGCCCGCTGACCACCCACTCGTCGCCGTCGCGCTCGGCCCGGGTGCGGATGCCGGCGACGTTCGACCCGGCGTCGGGCTCGCTCATGCCGATGCACCACATCGACGTGCCCTCGATGATGCCGGGGAGCCACCGGGCCCGCTGCTCGTCGGTACCGAACTGGAGGAGCGTCGGGCCCATCTGGCGGTCGGCGAACCAGGCCGCGGCGATCGGGGCGCCCACGCTGATGAGCGCCTCGAACACGACGAAGCGTTCGAGCACCGGCCGGCCGCCCCCACCGTGCTCGACGGGCCAGGTCATCCCCAGCCAGCCGCGAGCGCCCAGCTCTTCGGCGAAGGCCCGGTCGTGGCCGGTGATCCAGGTGTCCTCGGGGACCTCGGCCCGCTCGGCGGCCGCCAGGCCCACCTTCAGCGCCTCGTCGCGCAGGGCCAGCAGGTCGGGCGACAGGGCGTACTCCATGGCGGGCGACGGTAGCCAACGTGCGGCGGAACCTGCGACAGGACCGCGGTCCCCGGCGACGCATCCGTCGCACGAACGGTGAACCTGCGGCGGAACCTGCGACAGGATCGGCCTCCGGCGACGCATCCGTCGCACGAACGGTCGCCGGAACCGGGAGGAAGCCGGTCAACGGGTGCGGATAGCGTCGGCCGGGCCATGCTGATCCGACCGGTCCGGCCCGACGACCACGACGCGGTGGGCGAGCTGACCGTGGCGGCCTACACGACGGTCGAGCCCGCCACCGTCGAGACCGGCTACGACGACGAGCTGCGTGACGTCGCGGCCCGGTCGGCGGGCGTCGACATCCTGGTGGCGGTCGACGACGCGGGGGACGACGGTCCCGCGGTGGGGGACGGCGCCGAGGGCCGGATCCTCGGAGCGGTCACCTACGTGCCCGGCCCCGACTCGCCGGGGGCCGAGTTCACCGAGCCGGACGCCGCGGGCATCCGCATGCTGGCCGTGGCGGGCGACGCCCGGCGGCGCGGCGTCGGCGAGGCGCTGACGCTCGCCTGCATCGAGCGGGCGCGTGCCACCGGCCGCGGCCAGATCATCCTGCACTCGACCGACAACATGACCGCGGCCCACCGGCTGTACCTGCGGCTCGGGTTCGAGCGGGACACCACGCTCGACTGGGAGGGCGAGCCGGGTCTCTGGCTGCGCGGGTTCCGGCTCCGCCTCGACGCCCCCGCCACCGAGGCCGAGCCGGCGGTCTGACCGGGCGCGACGGTGACAGGTCAGCCGGCCGCCGGCGTCCCCAGGCCGTCGAGCACCGTCGCGCCCGGCAGGTCCGCCAGGAGCGCGCTCGGCACGAGCAGCTTCGAGGCGCGCCGGCCGCTGCCCACGACGACGGCGCCGGCGGCGAGGACGGCGGCGTCGACCAGCACCGGCCAGCCGGTGGGCAGGCCGACGGGCGTGATCCCGCCGTGCTCCATCCCCGACGCCGACACGGCGACGTCCATCGCCGCGAACGACGCCTTGCGCGCCCCGAGGGTCCTGCGGGCCAGCCCGTTCACGTCGGCCCGCGTGGTGGCGAGGACGACGCACGCGGCCAACACGGTCTCGCCCGATCGCTTGGCCGCCAGGACCACGCAGTTGGCCGATTCGTCCAGCGACCGGCCGTAGGCGGCACAGAAGGCGGCCGTGTCGGCCAGGTCGGGGTCGATCGGTGCCACGCGCGCCTCGGACGCCACGCGCCCGAGTGCCCGAAGGGCGGCGCCCACGGGCTCGGCGAGCAGGTCGGGTCGGTCGAGAGCGGGAACCCAGTCGAGGGAACGGTGTGGTTGGTCGATGCCTGGATTCTGTCGCGGCGGCCGGCCCACGATGTCGCCGCGCGGCCCACGGGGTGTGTCGGGCGGGCCCGGCCGCCCCGACGGATGGGGTAGACACGTGCGTCGTGATCGACGAGCCGATGGTGCCGCTGCCGCCCAGCGGGCGGGTGTACCGGGCGGGGCGACGCGTTCGCCTGGCCGATGCCGACCCGTCGGGTCGCCTGCGGCTCGACTCGTGCGCCCGCTACCTGCAGGACCTCGGCAACGACGACACCGCCGAGAGCGGCATCGACGACGAGAGGCTGACGTGGGTGGTGCGGCGGGCGGTCGTCGACGTGCACCGCCCGCCCCGCTGGCGGGAGTGGCTCGACCTGGCGACCTGGTGCGGAGGACTGGGCGGCCGGTGGGCCGAGCGCCGCGTGGCGATCGTCGGCGAGCACGGCGGACACATCGAGATGTCCACGCTGTGGGTGCAGATCGACACGGCGACGAGGGCACCTGCCCGGCTCGGCGAGCTGTTCGTCGATGTCTACGGAGAGGCGGCGCAGGGCCGCCGCATCTCGAGCCGCCTGTGGTTGGACGACCCACCGGTCGGCGCGGCGGCCGATCCGTGGCCGCTCCGCGCCGTCGACTTCGACCTCATCGGGCACGTCAACAACGCCGCCTACTGGGCGGCGGTCGAACAGCAGATCGAGCCCGGCACCGCCTTCGCCCACGCGCTGCTCGGCCGCCCCCACCGGGCGGTCATGGAGTACGGGCCGGGCATCGCCCAGAACGACGACGTGGAGCTGCTGGTCGACGAGTCCGACGACCACCTGGCGCTCTGGTTCACGGTCGGCGGTGGGGTGCAGGCATCGGCCCGCGTGATGCCCCTCGACGGGGTCGGCCCGGCGCCGGGCTGACCGATCAGGCCACCCGCGGCTCGCCGAGGTCGGGCGGTGGCCCGTAGGACACCCGCGCCCCGGGCGGGACCTCGTCGATCGGCACCACCTCCTGCCCGAACGGCAGGAGGGCGAGCGGGATCAGCTTGAAGCAGGCGAGGCCCAGCGGGATCCCGATGATCGTGAGGCACAGCATCACGCCGGCGACCAGGTGGATGACGGCGAGCTCCCAGCCGACCAGGACGATCCACACCAGGTTGCCCAGGCAACCGAGGACGGGGGACGCGTCGGGGTTCGGCACCACCGTGCGGCCGAACGGCCACAACGTGAAGCCGGCCAGCTTGAACGCCTGGATCCCGAACGGGATGGTGATGATGAGGATGCACATCACCACCCCGGCGATCACGTAGGCGATCGCCAGCCACAGGCCGGCGAGGACGAGCCACAGGATGTTGCCGATCGTGCGCATGCCGGACCTCCGCCGCGATTGGATGGCAGGGTACGAGCGGCGTCCGCGGGGTGGCCTCACCCGGCCTGGGTGGTTCGGTCGGCCCGTGCTACTCGGCGACCAGGACGATCTTGCCCAACTTCCCGCCGGCCGCGAACAGCTCGTAGGCCCGGGCCGGGTCGTCGAGCGGCACCGTGGCGGCGATCGGCACCGTGACCGCGCCGCGCGCCAGCAGGGGCAGGACGTGGCGCTCGACCCGCCGGGCGGCGGCCGCCTTGTCCTCGAGCGGGCGGGGACGCAGCGTCGAGCCGTGGATGCGACCCCGGCTCGCCATCAGGGCGAGGAGGTTGACCTCGGCCTTGAACCCGGCGCCGACGCCGATGACGGCGATGCGGCCTCCGGTGGCCAGCGCCCGCAGGTTCTGTCCCATGTTGGGCGCACCGACGAGCTCGAGCACGACGTCGTAGGGGCCGTGGTCGAGGAAGTCGTCGGGGGCGACCACGGTGGCGCCGAGCTCGGCGACGCCGGTGCGGGCACCTTCCGAGCGGACCGTGGCGACGACCTCGCAGCCGGCCGCCACCGCCAGCTCGACGGCGGCCGTGCCCACGCCCCCGGCGGCCCCATGGACGCACACGCGCTCGCCCACGCCCAGCTCGCACTGCGAGAACAGGGCGTCGTGGGCGGTCGTGTAGTTCTCGGGGAAGCCGCCCGCCTGGGCCCATCCGATGCCGTCGGGCACCGGCAGGGCCACGATCTCGGGGACCACGGCCAGCTCGGCCTGCCCGGCGCCGGTGACCACCGCCATCACCCGGTCGCCCGCGCCGAACCGCCGGCAGCCCGGCCCGGTGGCGACCACCTCACCGGCGAGCTCGAGGCCCGGCAGCTCGGGCGGCGTCGTGCCCGGCGGAGGCGGGTACAGGCCCTCGGCCTGCATGAGGTCGCCGCGGCACACCCCGGCCGCTCGCACCCGCACGAGCAGCTCGCCGGTGCCGGGCACAGGGTCGGGCTGCTCGCGCCAGCCGACGCGACCGTCGGCGATCGTTGCGGCGTGCACTCGTGATCCGTCGGCGACTCGGCGCGGGCGGCGTCAGCCGCGCTGGCCCATCGCCACGTAGTCGCGCTCGCCGGCACCCACGTAGAGCTGGCGGGGGCGAGCGATCTTCTGGTCCTGCTCGAGCAGCTCGACCCAGTGCGCCAGCCAGCCCGAGACCCGGGGGATGGCGAAGAGCACGGTGAACATCTCGGTCGGGAAGCCCATGGCCTGGTAGATCAGCCCGGAGTAGAAGTCGACGTTGGGGTAGAGCTGGCGAGAGGTGAAGTACTCGTCGGAGAGGGCGACGTCTTCGAGCTTGAGCGCGATGTCGAGCAGGGGGTTGCGCCCGGTGATGTCGAAGACCTCGTCGGCCGTCTCCTTGATGATCTTCGCCCGGGGGTCGTAGTTCTTGTACACGCGGTGGCCGAAGCCCTGCAGCTTCACCTCGCCGGCCTTCACCCGCTTGACGTAGTCGTCGACCGCGTCGATCGAGCCGATCTCGGTGAGCATCTTGATGACGGCCTCGTTGGCGCCGCCGTGGCGGGGGCCGTACAGGGCGGCGGTGGACGCGGCCACGCAGCTGTAGGGGTCGGCGTGGGCCGACGCCACGGTGCGCATGGCGGTGGTGCCGCAGTTCTGCTCGTGGTCGGCGTGCAGGATGAACAGCACGTCGAGTGCCTTCGCCAGCGCCGGGTTGGCGTCGTAGCGGGGCTCGGCCACCTTCCACAGCATCGACAGGAAGTTGGCGCTGAAGCCGAGCGAGTTGTCGGGGTACACGAACGGCATGCCCACGCTGAAGCGGTGGCAGGCGGCAGCGAGCGTCGGCAGCTTGGCGATGAGCCGGACGATCTGCTTGTAGCGGACCTCGGGATCGCCGATGTCCTTGGCGTCGAGGTAGAAGGTGGACAGCGCGGCGACGGCCGAGACGAGCATGCCCATCGGGTGGGCGTCGTAGTGGAAGCCCTCGAGGAACCGCTTGCGCACGTTCTCGTGGATGAACGTGTGGTACGTGATGTCGCGTACCCACGGGTCGTACTGCTCCTGCGTGGGCAGCTCGCCGTGGATGAGGAGGTAGGCGACCTCGAGGTAGGTGGAGTGCTCTGCGAGCTGCTCGATCGGGTAGCCGCGGTAGCGCAGGATGCCGGCGTCACCGTCGATCTCGGTGATGGCGCTCTTGGTGGCCGCCGTCGTCATGAACGCTTCGTCGTAGAACCAGATGTTCGGCAGCAGCGTCCGCCACTCGCCGGCGTCGACACCCCCTTCGGCGATCGGGATCTCGACCGATTCACCGCTGCGGTTGTCGGTGATGGTGATGCTCTCGGGCACGGGGGCGGTGCTCCTTCTGCTGAGGCGAACATCCGTCAAGTTAGTGCCGCGTTCGCCGGGGACCGACCTCGACGCGGCCGGCGCGGGCGTCACACGGCGAGCGTGGGGTGGACCCCGGGCTGCTCGGTGGCCGCGACCAGGTCACGGATCACCTCGCGCACGGCGCGTGCCGGCGCCGAGAGCCGCCCGCGCCGCGGCGCGGCCAGGCCCACCGAGCGGGGGTTCAGACCGTCGACCGTGACCCGGCGGCACGCGGCCTCCATCCACGCGGGCGCGGCGGTGGCCGGCACCATGGCCGGCCCGAACCCGTCGAAGGCCAGCGAGGTGAGCAGGCGGATGCCGTCGATCTCGGCCTGCACGTCGAGGGTGACGTCGATGGCGCGCACGGCGTCGTCCAGCTCGTCGCGGAACGCGGTGCCCTGCGGCTCGAGCAGCAGGGGATGGTCGGCGAGCTGCTCGAGCGACACCGTGGCCTCGGCGGCGAGGGGGTGGTCGAGGGGTGCGAGGATGATGCGGTCCTCGTCGAAGAGCGGTTCGGTGGCCAGCTCGCCGCCTCCGAGGGGGAGGTTGATCACGGCCAGGTCGAGGCTCTCGGCCACGAGCTGGGGCACGAGCGACGTCGTGGTGGCGTCGACGACGACGACGTGGACCCTCGGGTGGCGCTCGGCGATGCCGTTCAGCAGGCGGGGCACCATCCAGCGCCCCACCGTGCCGATGCACCCGAGCCGGACGGAGCCCGACACCTCGTGGAGCATCGACTCGACGTCGGCCCGCAGCGATTCGAGCTCGTGCTGGATGCGCCGGGCGCGGGAGACCACGACGTCGCCCTCGTCGGTCAGCGCGCCCGTCGAGCGGTCGACCAGCGTGGCCCCGAGCTCGGATTCGAGCCGGGCGACGTGGGTGGACACGTTCGACTGCACGGTGTGCAGGCGGCGGGCGGCGGCCGAGAACGACCCGGCCTCGGCCACGGCGGTCAGGGCGGTGAGCTGGCGCAGGTCCATCGCTTGCAATGATGGCACCTATCGCAAACAACTGTTTGACGAATTGCTAGCGGACCGCCAGACTGCACTCAACAACAGCGAGCGGCCCAACGGAATCCCCCCTCCGAAAGCCGCTCCGCCAAACAGTGTGCCGCAGCAGGACCCCCCTCCGACGCTGTGCAGCACCTGTAGGAGCCGACCGAACCACCCACGGTCGGCTCCTGTCTTTTCCGGGCTCGAAGGCGCCTTCGGCGCCCTCGCCGGGACCTTCAACGCCTCGCCGCCTGCGTGGAACGGGGCGTGGTGGAGCGACGGGCGCGCACGGCTGGCTGCCTTCGGGGTGCCTCGGTGCTCGTGCCGTTGTTGGGTGCTCGTGCGTTCGTCGGATGTGCTCGTCCACTTGCGGAGCTCGACGGGTTACCGTTCCGGCGGTGACCGGCGCGGTGTTCTTCGATCTGGACCGGACGTTGCTGAGCGGGGCCAGTGGGCCCGTGCTCAGCGCGGCGTTGCGCGACGCCGGGGTGATCTCCGAGCGGTCGATCCCCGGCGAGGGCCTCGTGTACCGCCTGTTCGACCTGGTGGGGGAGACCCGGCCGTCGATGATCCTGACCCGCCAGGCCGCCCGCTTCGCCAGGGGGTGGGACCGCGCCCAGGTCAAGGCGGCGGGGGAAAAGGCCGCCGACGCCCTCGCCGCCGCCGTGCAGCCCTTCGCCCGGCCGCTCCTCGACGATCACCGCGCCAAGGGTCGCGCCCTCGTCCTCGCCACCACCACGCCCGACGACATGATCCGGCCGCTCGCCGACCGGCTCGGGTTCGACGATGTGATCGCCACCCGGTACGGCATCGACCACGAAGGGCGCTACGACGGCACGATCGCCGGCGAGTTCGTGTGGGGGAAGGGCAAGCTCACCGCGGTGCGCCGCTGGGCGGCCGACCACGAGTTGGCGCTCGAGGACAGCTGGGCCTACAGCGATTCGTACTACGACAACCCGCTGCTCCGGGCGGTCGGGCATCCGGTCGCGGTGAACCCCGATCCGCGGCTCCTCGCGCTCGCCACGGTGCGCCGCTGGCCGGTCCTGCACCTCGACGTGCCCGAGGGCGTCCCGAAGATCCCCTTCCTGAACATCGAGCCGCAGCGGCTGGTCCAGACCCTCGTGCGGCCCGAGTTGCTGCCCTGGGTGCGGTTCGACATCGACGGCCTCGAGCGCATCCCCGACTCGGGTCCCGCGATCGTCGTCGGCAACCACCGCAGCTACTTCGACGCCCTGGCCGTCGGCGCGACCTTCGCTCGCTGTGGCCGGGCCGTGCGGTTCCTCGGCAAGCGCGAGGTCTTCGACGCCCCGGTGGTCGGCCAGGTCGCCCGAGCGCTCGGCGGCATCCGCGTCGATCGCGCCACCGGATCGGACGAGCCGCTGATGGCGGCCGCCGGCGCACTGGCGAGCGGCGAGCTCGTGGTCATCCTGCCGCAGGGCACGATCCCGCGGGGCGGGCGTTCTTCGACCCCGAGCTGATCGGGCGGTGGGGCGCGGCGCGCCTGGCGGCCCTGTCGCAGGTCCCCGTGATCCCCCTCGGGCTCTGGGGGACCGAGAAGGTGTGGCCGCGCTCCGAGCGCGCGCCCCGCCTGTTGAACGTGGTCCACCCGCCGACGGTCCGCATCCGCATCGGCGATCCGGTCGACCTGGAGCTGCAGTCACCCGCGGCGGACACCGAGCGCATGATGGCCGCGATCACCGAGCTCCTGCCGCCCGAGGCGCGCCAGCCCCACGACCCGACGCCCGAGGAGCTGGCGCTCACCTTCCCCCCGGGCCACGACGGCCAGGACGCGGGCGAGCCCGCCCGTCGCCCCGGCGAGGACTGAGCCGGGGGCTGGTCGCGTCAGCCCAGGCGGTGGCGGACCCAGCGGCCCCGGCCGGTGACCTTGGCCTCCCGCATGGCCAGATCGACGCGGGCCAGCGTGGCCTCGACCCCCTCGGCCGGATCGAGCTCGGTGATGCCGATGCTGGCGTCGACGTGCACCTCGGTCGGCGAGTCGGGGTGGGGTCGCACCGGCTCGCGCACCGCCGTCAGCACCCGCTTGGCCACCGTCTCGACATCGTCGGGGCCGGACAACCGCTCGCACAGCACCGCGAACTCGTCTCCGCCGATGCGGGCCACGAGGTCACCCGGCCGCAGCACGCCGAGGAGCCGGTCGGCCACCACGGCCAGCACCCGGTCGCCGACGGGGTGGCCGAGCGTCTCGTTGATCGGCTTGAAGTGGTCGAGGTCGAGGAACAGCACGGCCGCCTCGCCCTCGGCGGCGCGGGCCACGGTGGCGAGACGCTCGAGGAAGGCGTGGCGGTTGGCCAGGCCGGTGAGCTGGTCGTGGCTGGCGGCGTACTGCAGGGTGCGGTGGCTGCGATGCCACTGCAGGGTGAGCCGGAGGAGCTGGCCGACCCGGACGATCGTGGTCCAGGTGAAGCGCGTCGGCGCACCGGGGCGCGAGCGCCACACGACGACGGCCGCGCGGTGGCCGGCGTCGCCCGGGGCGACGACCGGGTGGACCCAGCAGCCGTGGTACCCCGCAGCCGCTGCCAGCGCGGCCAGCGGGGCCGGCAGACCGTCGAGGTCGTCGACCCACACGTCCTCGCCGGTGGCGAGCGCACGGCTCCACGGGCTCGGGCCCTCGGAGGCGAGCAGCCACGCGGGCAGGCCCGCCACGACGCGGAAGCCGTCGCCCGTCCAGCCCTCGCCGATGGCCACCTCGGAGTCGGGCGTCATCGCTTCGAGCGCCCCGACCAGGCGGTCGAGGATGTCGGCGAGCGACACGCCCTCGGCCATCGCCTCGACGGCCAGGTCGAGCGCCCGCTCGTAGCCGATGCGCCGAATCGTCACGACGTACCAGGGCAGGCCGCTCCGCCGCGTCGTCAGCACCGACAGCTCGCAGGGGGCGACGGTGCCGTCGGAGTGGAGCAGGTCCACGGGGAAGCCCACGCCGCCCCAGGGCGTGATCTCGAACGCCTCGTCGATGACGGTGAACGCGTCGATGACCGCCGGCAGGGACTCGGGGGCGATGACCCTGTCGAAGCTCTCGCCGATCAGCTCGTCGGGGCGCCACCCGAAGAAGCGCTCGATCGACCCGCTGACCCAGACGAGGGTGCCCGAGTTGTCGACGAGCGCGAGCGGGAAGATCGAGTGCTCGGCCATGGTGGTGAACGCCTCGAGCGTCGGCCCGACGGCCTGGATCAGCTCGATGCGGTTCCCGAACGGGTCGTCGGTGTGGACCCGGGCCACGCCCGGCATCCCGTCGGCCGACCGCACCTCGCCTCCGGCGGCCACGATCCGCTGGCACAGCACGTCGAGGTCGTCGACGATGATCGCGGGATGGGCCTTGGTGGCGGGGTGGAAGTCGTCGTCGACCCCGAGGTGGAGCCGCACCGACGGTCCCTCGAACCAGCACCCGCCCCGCACCGCCAGCGCCGGCGGCTTGGGGACGCGGCGCAGATCGAGGACGCCCTCGTAGAAGGCTTCGGCGGCGCGCTCGGAGTCCTCGCCTCCGGGCATCGCCAACTGCACGTGGTCGAGACCGAGGAGGCGAGGGGGCGGCAGCCCGCCGGGCGGGGTCAGGTGTTGTGCTTGCCCCGGATGATGTTGAGGGCGCTGCCCGCCTTGAACCACTCGATCTGCTCGTCGTTCATCGTGTGTGTGGCTGTGAACTCGACGGTGGTGCCGTCGGGCTTGTGGATCGCGCACCGGACCGGCACGTCGGGCGTGAGGTCGGCGAGCCCACCGACGCTGATGGTGTCGTCTTCGCCGATGGCGTCGTAGGTGGCGGGCTCGGAGAAGGTGAGGGCCAGCATGCCCTGCTTCTTGAGGTTGGTCTCGTGGATGCGGGCGAAGCTGCGGGCGAAGATCACCTTCCCGCCCCGGAACCGGGGCTCCATGGCCGCGTGCTCGCGCGAGCTGCCCTCGCCGTAGTTCTCGTCGCCGATGGCGCACCAGGCGACGCCCTCGGCATGCAGGTGCCGGGCGATGTCGGGGTACGTCCGCGTCTCGCCGTCGACGGGGTCCTTGCCGTGGCCGGCCTCGTACTCGCCGCTCTCGGGCCGGAAGGCGTTGATGGCGCCGAGGAACAGGTTGCCGGAGATGTTCTCGAGGTGGCCGCGGTACGTCAGCCACGGGCCGGCCGCCGAGATGTGGTCGGTCGTGCACTTCCCGGTCGCCTTCATGAGGACCGGCAGGCGGTCGTAGTCGTGCCCGTCCCACGCCGCGAACGGGTCGAGGAGCTGCAGGCGCTCGCTGACGGGGGAGACCTCGACGGCCACGGCGGCGCCGTCGGTGGGCGGGGCCACGAAGCCCGACTCGCCGGGGTCGAAGCCCGCGCCCGGGAGCTGCTCGCCCAGCGGCGGGTCGAGCAGGACCTGCTCGCCCTCGGCCGAGGTCAGCGTGTCGGCGCGGGGGTCGAAGTCGAGGGTGCCGGCCAGCGCGAGGGCGACGACCACGTCGGGGCTGGTCACGAACGACAGGGTGTTGGCGCTGCCGTCGTTCCGCTTGGGGAAGTTGCGGTTGTAGCTGTTGACGATGGTGTTGGGCTGGCCGTTGGCCGCCGCGGGCCGGCTCCACTGGCCGATGCACGGCCCGCAGGCGTTGGCGAGCACGGTGCCGCCGATCGCCTCGAGGTCGGCCAGCAGGCCGTCGCGTTCGATGGTGGCCCGCACCTGCTCCGAGCCGGGGGTGATGAGCAGCTCGGTCTTCGCCTTGATGCCGTGGCGGGCCGCGACGCGAGCGATGGAGGCGGCGCGGGTGATGTCCTCGTAGGAGGAGTTGGTGCACGACCCGATGAGCGCCGACGAGATGTCGGTCGGCCAACCCTCGGCCCGGGCATGGTCGCCGACCTCGCTGACCTTGTGGGCGCGGTCGGGGGAGTGGGGGCCGTTGATCATGGGCTCGAGGGTCGACAGGTCGATCTCGAGCACCCGGTCGAAGTACCGCCCGGGGTCGGCGGCGACCTCGGGGTCGGGGCGCAGGTCGGCCATCACGGCTGCGGCCGCGTCGGCCAGCGCGTCGCGGCCAGTCGCCGCGAGGTAGGCGAGCCCACGCTCGTCGAAGCTGAACAGCGACGTGGTGGCGCCGATCTCGGCGCCCATGTTGCAGATGGTGGCCTTGCCCGTGGTCGACAGGGCGTCGGCCCCGGGCCCGAAGTACTCGACGATGGCGCCGGTGCCGCCCTTGACGGTGAGCAGCTCGGCGACGCGCAGGATCACGTCCTTCGGCGCCGACCAGCCCGACAGCTCGCCCGTGAGGTGGACGCCGATGAGCTGAGGCCAGCGCACGTTGAACGGGAACCCGGTCATCACGTCGACGGCGTCGGCGCCGCCGACCCCGATGGCCACCATGCCGATCCCGCCGGCGTTGGGCGTGTGGCTGTCGGTGCCGATCATCATGCCGCCGGGGAAGGCGTAGTTCTCGAGCACGACCTGGTGGATGATGCCCGACCCCGGCTTCCAGAAGCCGATGCCGTAGCGGGCCGAGACCGACCGCAGGAAGTCGTAGACCTCGCGGTTCACGTCGACGGCCAGGTTCAGGTCGATGTCGGCGCCCGCCTTGGCCTGGATGAGGTGGTCACAGTGCACGGTCGAGGGCACCGCGACCTCGGACAGACCGGCCGTCATGAACTGGAGCAGCGCCATCTGCGCGGTGGCGTCCTGCATGGCGACGCGGTCGGGATCGAAGTCCGCGTAGCTGCGCCCCCGCTCGAGCTCCTGGCCGTGGGGATCGCGCAGGTGGTTGACGAGCACCTTCTCGGCCAGCGTCAGGGGGCGGCCGAGGCGCTCGCGCCCGAGGGCGACGCGTGCGGGGAGACGGGCGTAGACCTGGTCGACGAGCTCGACCGGCGTGGTGGCGGAAACGGCCATGTGCTGCGCAGTTCCTTGCATCGACGGCGGAATGTAGACAAGTATATGACAAGTGCGCGAGGTCCGCTACCGAGCCATTGCCGACGAGCTGCGGCGCCGCGTCGAGAGCGGCGAGCTGGCCGCGGGCGCCCTCCTGCCCAGCGAGAGCGAGCTGTCGGCAGCTTACGACGTGAGCCGCGTCACGGTCCGCAAGGCCCTCGACGTCCTGCGGGACGAGGGTCTGGTCGACTCCCGCCAGGGCTTCGGCTGGTTCGTCGCCACCGATCCGGTCCGCCAGTCCCTCGGGCGCCTGGGCACGATCGAGGCGCAGCTCGGCGAGCTCGGGGTGGGATCCGAACGGCAGGTCGTGGGCTTCCGGTTCACCGCGGCGCCGCCGAGGGTGCGCCAGGTGCTCGGCGTCGACACCGTGCTCGAGGTGCGGCGCGTGAACCGCGCCGACGGGCAGCCGTTCGCTCGCGTCACCGTGTGGTGCCCCGAGGAGATGGGGGCCCGCCTGTCACGCGCCGACGTCGAGACCTCCCCGTTCTACGAGCTGGTCGACGTGCCCATCGGCGGCGCGGTGCAGACGATCGGCGCGGCGGCCGCGGGGCGGGAGGACGCCGCCCTCCTGGCCGTCCCGGTGGGTTCGCCGGTGCTGCGCTGTGAGCGCGTCACGCGTGGCGTCGACGGGCAGCCGCTGCTCGTCTCGGAGCACGTGTTCCCCGGGCACCGCACCGAGTTCGTCGTGGACCTGCCCCAGGTCGAACCGTCGATCAGCCCGTCGGGCCTCCGCCTGGTGGAGTGACGGACCGCGGCACGCGCGGCGTCCATTCGGGCCGACCGGGATGCACCCGGGGACGGCCCGGGAACGACGAGCCGGCGCCCGGAGGTCAGCCCGGCTGCATCTGGTCGGGCGTGGCGCCCGCGGTGCACGTGGGCTCGGACGCCGGGCCGGTCGCCTCCCCACCTGTCTCCGCGTCGGCCAGCGCCACCGTGAAGCAGCGGGGCCCCGAGGTGGTGCCGTCGACGTTGGGCACGAGCGCCGACGTCCCGATCGTGGCCGGGAGCGGCGATGGCGGCGCAGAAGCCGACAGGACGGTCACGACGTAGCTCGCCTCGTCGCTCCCGGACCACGTCACCTGCACGCCCTCGGGCACCTCGTTGACCTGGACGTCCGTCGGGGTGGACTCGCCCGACGACGACTCCTGCGGTCGCTCGGACGCCGGCGGGCCGCTGTCGTCGCCGGCGAGGACGAGCCACGCGACCCCGAGGGCGAGGACCAGCACCACGCCGATCAGGATGATGACCGGGAGGGCCGGCGGACCGGCGGACGCGGCCCGGGAACCCGCCGTCGGCGCGGCGCCGCCGACCGGCGCCACCTGCCTCGGACCCGGGCGCGGGGTGCGCGACGCCCCGGCCTCGTCGCCAGCATCACCGGCGCGCGGCAGCCGGACCGGTGCGTCGGCCGCCGACCGGGCGGCCGGCGAGGTCCAGGTGTGCGGCTCGCCCCGTCGTGGCAAGCGCGTGGGCGCCGGGCGGTCGTCGGTGCGGCCGCCCGCACGGGCAACAGGCGAGGGCGCGGGATCGGGCGGCGGCGCCCCGGGTGGCAGATAGGGCGCGGGTCCCAGCGGCCGGTCGAGCTGGCTGAGGTCGATCGGTGGCCGGGCCTGCGGCGGACCGAGGGGGTCGTGATCGGGCGCGTGGCGGGCGTCGACGCCGGGTCGGGGCGGGCCGAGCGCGGGGGGCGTGCCCTCGCCCTCGCCGCCGACGACCTCGCCGAAGAGCGACCGGAGCTCGTCGCCCGCACCCGGCAGGCGGTAGTCCGGGTCGGCCGGCGTCCCGCCGGAGGATGCCCCACCGGCCGCCGATGCAGTGGGGGGCGGGTCCCAGGGCCCTGGCGGCGGGGCGGGGCGGCCGGGGTCGGAGACGCCGGGTGCGGTGGCTCCGTCGCCGTTGGCGCCCATGCCCGGCGTCGGCCAGTCGGCCCTGCCGTCGGACGTGCCGTGCACCGACCACGGGGCCGACGGAGCACCGTCGGCGCTCACCGCACCGTTGGCCGGGCCGCCACCCGGGGCGTTCGGGAGGGGATCGGTGTACCAGGACGGCAGCTCGTCGAGCTCGGGCGGTCGTTGGATCGCGTCGAAGGCGGCCGCCGGGCCGGCGCCGTGGTCGCCGTTGCCCGCAGAGAACCCGGAGAGGTCGCCGATGGAACCGCCGTCGCTCCCTTCGGCCCGCGGTGCACCCGGCGTGGCGTGCTCGCCCTCGGCGCTGGTGGTGGCCTCGATCTCGCCGTCGGTCGTCGGAGTGGCCGCCCAGGCCGGAGCGTCGCCCGGCTGATCGGCGGGCCAGGTCGACGGCCACAGCGTGCCGGCGTCGCCGTTCGGAGCCTGGTCGGCGGGCCACGTGGAGGGCCACAGCGGCTCGCCCTCGGTCGGGGCCTGTGTGTCACCCCAGGGCGCGGCGGGTCCGTCGTCGACCGTCGGCGGCAGGCCCGACAGGGCGAAGGCGTCGTCGGACCCGACCGGCGTGGGACCGGAGCCGAACGGGGAGGCGCCGGCGGGCGGTGCGCCGGGCCGGCCCTCGGCGAACGGGAAGATCGTGGGCGGGAGGGGTTCGGGCTCGGGGGCCACGGGGACGTCGGGCAGGGCGGCGGGCTCGGGCCACGCCGCCGGCCAGGCCGGCTCGGCGGGTGGGGTGACCAGCGGGGGACCGACCACGGGAGGCCGGGTCGATGTCGGGGCGGCCAGCGCCCCCGAGCCCCCGCCGGAGATGTCGTCGAGGTCGAGCACGACCGGCTCGGTGACGGCCAGGCCGTTGCGGCGCTGGACGTCCTGCAGCAGCCACGCCACCTCGATCGCCTGCTGCGGGCGCTTGCCGGGGCTGGCCGACAGCGGCCCGAGGAGGGCGTCTTCGAGGCCCACCGGCAGGTCGGGGCGCTCGATGCGGGGCACCGGCATCTGCAGGATGCGAAGGAGCAACGAGGCGTTGCTGTCGGTGATCTCGGCGGGCTTCTGCTGCGGCGCCCGGCCGGCGATCAGGGCGTACACGGTGGTGGCGAGCGAATAGACGTCGGTGGCGGGCGTGACGTCGGTGCGCTCGAGCACCTCGGGAGGGGCGTGGTAGCGGACGGGGTTGTTGAGCGCGCCCAGACCCGGGAAGACGGCGAACGAGGCCAGCCCCGTCTCGACCAGCAGAGGCTCACCCTGGGTGCCGAACACGAGCCGGCTCGGCTGGAGGTCGCCGTGCACGATGCCGGCGCGGTGGGCGGTCTCGAGGGCGCCCGCCAGCAGCACGCCGACCTGCACGGCACGGTCGACGTCGAGCGGGCCGTCCATCGTGAGCAGCGTGTCGACCGACTCGGCCGGCTGCGGATCGGTCACGATCCACGGGCGACCGTCGGGCGCATGACCCCACTCGTGGATGGTGAGGACGCTGGGGTGGACCCCGAGGCGTTGCGCCGTCGCCGCGGCCGCGTCGAACCCATCGCGGGTGCGGCCCTCGGACAGCGGCGGGAAGACCGTGACCGTCACCGGACGGCCCACACGGTCGCTGTAGGAAGAGAAGAGGCTGCGTGCGACCCGCTCGCCGATGAGCGAGAGATCGCGGCATCCCGGTATGTGCGGTGCGCTCCCAGCCATGTCGACTCGCGAATCTACTGCGTGATCGCAGGCCGTATCTCATGGCCCACGGAACGGTTGCCGGTTCAGACCGTGGCGACCCTACCGGCCTGCCCTTCCTCGTAGCGGCGGACCTGGTGTTTCGGCAGGACGTGCCACAGGTGGGTGGCCGCCTTGGCCCAGTGCTCGAGCAGCATCGCCGACCGCGGCGAACCCGTCAGCTCGGCGTGTCGCTCGACCAGCCACCGCACCTCGTCGAGGCTGGCCATGTCGGGCCGCACGGCGTCGACGAGGTCGGGGTTCAGCCGCGAGATCAGCCGCTCGTGGTCGCGGTCGAACACGTACGCCTGCCCGCCGGTCATACCGGCGCCGAGGTTCCACCCGACGGCGCCGAGAACGACGATCGTGCCGCCGGTCATGTACTCGCAGCAGTGGTCGCCGGTGGCCTCGACGACGGCCGTCGCCCCCGAGTTGCGCACGCCGAAGCGCTCGCCCACGCCGCCGGCCACGTACAGCTCGCCGCCCGTCGCGCCGTACAGGCAGGTGTTCCCCGCCAGCACCGGCAGCTCGGAGGCGTCGTTGCCGGGCCGGCGGATCACCACCACGCCGCCGCCCATGCCCTTGCCCACGTAGTCGTTGGCCTCGCCCGTGAGGTCGAGCTCCACCCCGTGGGCCAGGAAGGCGGCGAAGCTCTGCCCGGCCGTGCCCGTGAGTCGCACCCGCGCCGTGCCCCGCGGCGGCAGCTCGCCGTACTCGAGGGCGATGGCCCCCGACAGCGAGGCACCGATGGCGCGGTCGGCGTTGCGGATCTCGTACGCCAGGTCGACGTCGTCGCCGTCCCACACGGCCCGGAAGGCGTCGGCCAGCAGCTGGTCGCCGAGGTCGGCGCGCGGGTCCTGCAGCTCGACCCGCTCGACGAAGCCGCGGGGGCCGTCGGCCCGCGGCGGGGCCAGCAGCGAGGCGAGGTCCATGGCGTCGGCCCGCGGGTTGCCCGTGACGCGCTGGCGCAGGAGGTCGACGCGGCCGACGGCCTCGTCGATCGAGCGCAGGCCCAGCTCCGCGAGGTAGGCCCGCACCTCCTCGGCGATGAACAGGAAGTAGGACGCCACGCCCTCGGGCGTGCCGGTGAAGTTGGCCCGCAGGTGGGGGCGCTGGGTGGCGACCCCCGGCTTGCAGGTGTCGCGGTGACAGGCGCGCAGCATGATGCAGCCCTCGGCGATCATCGCGGCGGTGCCGAAGCTGAACTCGTCGGCGCCCAGCAGGGCGGCCACGATGACCTGGCGGCCGGTCAGGAAGCCGCCGTCGACCCGGAGGCGGACCCGGCTGCGCAGCCCGTTGTCGACGAGCGCACGCTGGGCATCGGCGAGGCCGAGCTCCCACGGCATGCCCGCATGCTTGATCGAGGACAGCGGGCTGGCGCCGGTGCCGCCGTTCTGGCCGCTGATGTGCACGACGTCGGCCAGGGCCTTGACACACCCCGCGGCGATCGTGCCCACGCCGTCCTCGGCCACCAGCTTCACCGACACCTGGGCCGCGTTGACCTGCTTCAGGTCGTAGATGAGCTGCGCCAGGTCCTCGATGGAGTAGATGTCGTGGTGGGGCGGCGGCGAGATCAGGCCCACGCCCGGCTGGGTGTGGCGCAGGCGGGCGATCTCGGCCGACACCTTGTGGCCGGGGAGCTGGCCGCCCTCGCCGGGCTTGGAGCCCTGGGCCATCTTGATCTGCAGCTCGTCGGCGTGGGCCAGGTACTCGGGCGTGACGCCGAAGCGGCCCGACGCGATCTGCTTGATCTTCGAGTTCTTGTCGTCGCGGCCCTGGCCGCGCGTGCGGTAGCGCGCCGGGTCCTCGCCGCCCTCGCCGCAGTTGGACAGGCCGCCGAGCAGGTTCATGGCCTGCGCCAGGGTCTCGTGCGCCTCCTTCGACAGGGCGCCGTGCGACATGGCCCCGGTCGAGAACCGCCGGGCGATGTCGGCCGCCGGCTCGACCTCGTCGATCGGCACGGGGTCGCCCCCCGGGGCCAGCTCGATCAGGTCGTGCAGCTCGATCAGCGGGCGGTCGTTGGCCAGCTTGGCGAACGCGTCGTAGCGCTCGGAGGACTCGGACCGGATCGCCGACTGCAGGAGGTGGGCCACGAGCATGTCGCGGTCCTGGCCGTCGTCGGGGGTCTCCTGCACCAGGGTCAGGTCGTTGAGGGCCTGGGTGGTGTCCTTGTCCTTGCTGTGCGGCTCGCCGCCCTTGCGGACCCGGTAGAAGCCGGGCGACTCGAGGCTGACAGCCTCGCGGCCCCACGCGGCCTCGTGGCGGCCGAGGACGTCCTCGCCCAGCGCCTCCCAGCCGATGCCGCCCACGACGTTGGGCGACCCGGTGAAGCACACGTCGACGACGTCGGGGGCGAGGCCGACCACCTCGAAGATCTGCGCGCCGCGGTACGAGTCGACCGTGCAGATCCCCATCTTGGACAGGATCTTGAGCACGCCGGCCTCGACCGCCACCTGGTACCGGCCCTGCGCCTCGGGGCTGGTGAGGTCGCCGTCGTCGGCGGTGTCGGCCTCGCCGGCGACGGTGGCCAGCGCGAGGGCGGGGCAGATGGCGTCGGCGCCGTAGCCCAGCAGCGTGGCGAACCCGTGCACGTCGAACACGTCGTCGGCCACGACGACGAGCGCGGTGCGCGACCGCAGCCTGCGCTCCGCGAGCGCCTGGTGCACCGCGCCGGTGGCGAGGAGCGACGGCACGGCCGCCCGCCCGGGGCCCGCCGAGGATCCCTCCAGGATGAGGATGCCGGCGCCCCCGTCGACCGCCGCGGTGGCCTCGTCGACCAGGCGTCCGACCGCAGCTCGCAGCCCGGCCGGACCGTCGGTCGCGGGGAACGTCGTGTCGAGCGGGATGACCGGCCACGGGGCCTTGTCGGTGAGCTCGAGGGCGTCGACCCCCGACGGGTAGAGGAAGAAGGAGTCGAGCGTCAGCAGCTCGGCGGCCTCTGCCGACTCGGTGAGCAGCGCCTGGCGGGGACCGAGCACCGTGCGCAGGCTCATGACCAGCCGCTCGCGCAGGGGGTCGATGGGCGGGTTGGTGACCTGGGCGAAGCGCTGGCGCAGGTAGTGGCTCACCGGACGGGCGCGGGGCGCCAGGTTCGGGAGCGGCGAGTCGTCGCCCATCGAGAACGTGGGCTCGTGGGCGTCGTTGGCCATGGGCTTGAGCACCATCGCCAGCTCTTCGCGGGTGAGGCCGTGCATGGCCTGGCGGTGGACGAGGTCGTCGGGCACGCGCAGGGCCGCCTCTCCCGCGCCGACCTTGTAGAAGCCGTCGGCCGCCCACTTCGCGTACGGCGCGCCGGCCGCGATCCGCTCCTTGCAGGCGTCGTCGTCGAGGAAGCCCCGGGTGGGGTCGACGAAGAGCATCTGGCCGGGGCCCAGCCGTCCGCGCTGGACGGCGCCATGGCCGCTGACGTCGATGGCGCCGACCTCGGAGCAGACGGCGATGAAGCCGTCCTCGCACAGCTGGTAGCGCAGGGGACGCAGGCCGTTGCGGTCGAGGCGGGCACCGACGCCGATGCCGTCGGTGAACACGATGCCGGCCGGGCCGTCCCACGGCTCCATCAGCGCCGAGTGGTAGCGGTAGAAGCCGCGCACCTCGGGGTCGAGGTCGCGCACGTTCTCCCACGCCTCGGGCACCAGCATCGCCATCACGTGGCGGGGGTCGCGCCCGGCCCGCATGAGCAGCTCGGCGGTGGCGTCGAGCATCCCCGAGTCGGAGTCGTCGTGGTCGAGCACCGGGCGGAACAGGTCCTCGGGCCCGAGGCCGACGGCCTCGGTCCCGAGCTCGGCGCGGCCCCGCATGCGCCGCTCGTTGCCCCAGAGGGCGTTGATCTCGCCGTTGTGACACAGCGTGCGGAACGGCTGGGCCCGCTCCCACGTCGACAGCGTGTTGGTGGAGAACCGCTGGTGGAACACCGCGAACGGCGCGGCGAACGCCTGGTCGTGCAGGTCGAGGTAGAAGTCGGCCAGCGCGTCGGCGGGTGAGAGACCCTTGTAGACCATGGTGCGGAACGAGCACGACGCCACGTAGGTGCCCTCGGTGGTCGCGTCGATGCGCCGGCGCAGGCGCAGCGCCCGCCGCTCGGCCTCGGCGTCGGCGGCCGCGACGTCGCCCGCCGAGAACACGGCGTGCACGATGCGCGGGGCGGTGGCGCGGGCGAGGTCGCCCAGCGCAGCCGGGTCGAGCGGGGGCTCACGCCAGTCGACGAGGGCGACGCCCTCGGCTGCCGCCGCGGCCTCGACCGCGGGACGGGGGTCGTCGCCGCGCACGAACAGCACCGCCACCCCGTTCCCGTCGCCGAACAGGGCGGGCGGGATCGGCACGAGCAGACCCGAGCCGTCGGCGGTGCGGGCATCGGCCGCCACCGCACCGCGGTGCTTGACGCACGCGAGGCCCCGGAGGGCGGCGGCCACGATGGCGCGGGACGGTCGGCCCTGGGCGTCGGCGACGAAGCCGATGCCGCAGGCGTCGAGCTCGCGGGTCGTGGGGGGGAGCACGGCGCATGCCTCCTACGAGATGACCAACCGGCAGGACCGGCACGGGGGATCAGAGCACGTCACCGCAGTCGCGGTGACCGGCGTGCCTGACCCCAGGACGGGCACTGGAACGAGGGGGGTGGATCCGCGTCGTCGCTGAGGCGAAGCGGGCGCCGTTGCCCGCCCCCCGAAGAGGGTCCCGACAGGCTAGCCGATGGTCCTCCGGAGCTACGACGTGGTAACTCGCGCGCTCGGGCCCGGGGCGGGGCCGGGGTCGGCGCCGGCCGTCCGTCAGCCGGGCGCCGTGGCGCCGGTCGTCACCGGGCCGATGTAGACGGCCGCCGGCTGCCCGGTGTCGTTGATCACCTGCACCACCGTGAGCAGGTCCTCGGGCAGGGCGTCGTTGAAGTACAGCTGGAACGGCGCCTTGTCGACCAGCGGCACGAGGTCGTCGAGGCCGGCAGCCCGCAGGCCCTCGGTGGCGGTGATGCGTGCCTCGTCGTAGTCGGCCAGCTGCTCCTCGGTGCGCGGGTCGACCCACGCCAGCCGCTCGAAGCCCGGCATCTCGTCCCATTCCTCGATGTCGGGGCCGAACGAGATGTGGATCTCACCCGTGGCGTCGTCGGGGTCGACGATGCGGTGCTCGAGCGTCCCGTCGACGTACTGCGGGGCCGCGCCGGCGTCGTAGCCCCGCCGCTCGAGCTCGTTGACGAGGCCGTAGCCGGTCGATCCCAGGTTGATGCCGTCGGTCCAGGTGACGAGGTAGCGCCCGTCGGGCCCTCCGCCGGGGGACTCCCCGGCGTCGATCGCCGAGGTCGTGACGTCGGTGAACTCGGACAGGATCGACGAGTAGACGGCCTGGGTCGGCTCGGCGTCGCTGGCGTCGACCGCGAACCAGGCGGTCCATCCGACCAGGACCGCCACGACGGCGGCCAACCCGAGGCGCGGGGCGGCGGCGGGGGCCCGCTCGCGGGCTCCGACGACGAGCACCACGGACCACGCCATGGCGACGGCCATCAGCATGGTGAGGCTCCACGCCCAGAGGGTGAGGTAGAACCAAACGAACCCGAGGATGCGGGTCGAGGACACGAACCCGAGGACGAGCCCGACCCCGATCACGGCGTGGAGGCGCAGCAGCGTCGGACGGTGGGTGGCCGTCGCCGGCACCCACCGCCACGTGGCCGCCGCGGCCGCCGCCCATGCCAGCACCAACAGAACGGCGGGCACCATCGACCCGCTGATCGCCTGCTCCCCGGCGAGGAACCGCCACGGATCGAGGTGGACCGCGAACAGCTCGGCGCCGCGCCCGAACCCGATCGGCTCGTCGACGGGGTCGAGGAAGTGGCCGACGACGATCGACATGTTCCCGGGGTCACCGGTCGCCTGGTCGATGATCGGCGGCAGCCACAGCACGAGCCCGAGCAGCACGGCGACACCCGACCAGCCGACCAGGCGCCGGAGCGCGGGGCGGTCGCCCCGCAGGCGCCGGGCGCGCACGGCGAACGCCGCCACGGCGACCGCAGCGAAGCCCCCGACCAGAACTCCGTAGGAGATGTGGGTCTGCAGGCAGAAGGACGCCGCGAACACCGCCACCGGCAGCATGGGCAGGTCGTCGCACACGACCGCCCACACGGAGACCAGCGTGAGGGTCCACCACAGCACCGGCAGGTACGGGTTCCACGGCTCGGTCAGCACCGTCGTGCCGTACACGTGGATCAGCACGGCGAGGGCGGCGGCGAAGCCGACGGCGAGCGCCGTCCCGCCCCGCCGCAGGGCGATCCACAACGTCATCCCGATCGCCGAGACGTTCAGGACGACCACGCCGACCATGAGGCCCCATGCCGAGCCGCCGAGCACCCGGTAGGTCGGCGCCAGCAGCCAGAAGCTCAGCGGGCCGAGGTGGCTGCCCTGCTCGCCGTCGGACGAGAGGCGGCCGACCAGGCCGACCAGCGGCGTGTGGCTGGTGCCGACGTCCCGGACCCGCATCTCGGTCATGGCCAGGTCGAGGAGCGGCGACCAGCGTGGAGTCCGCAGGGCCCCGAGCGCCACGAAGAGCGGCAGCGCCACGAAGGCGGTGAGCCCCAACACGAGGAGCGCCCGCCGGCCACGGCCCCTGCGGCCCGTCGGCGGCCACCGGCGCCCCCTCGGCGGGGGCCGGCTCGACGTCGTCGGGGATGCTCGTGGTGCCGGTCACGTCGTCCAGCCTGGTCACGACCCGGGCTCCCACACCAACACGGACATCGGCTGCGGCATCCGGCCCATGGCGAACACCGAGAACCCGATGCTCTCCGGCAGGTCGGACCGCGACGCCAGGCCGATGACGTTCAGATCGACCTCGGGGACCGCCTCTTCGAGGCCGGCGGCCACGAGCTCGTCGATGACGAACGACCGCAGGGCCGTGTACTCGGCCCGCTCGGTGGCGGTGCGGGGATCGACGAAGGCGATCTCGCGGGCGCCCGGGCGGGCGCGTGCCTGGTCGACGGCGCCGACCCCGAAGGCCACGTGGATCTCGGCATCGGCCTCGCCCTCGTCGATCACACGGTGATCCCGCACGCTCAGGCGGTGGTCGCTCGACGCCCCCGCCTCGTAGCCGAGGCGCTCGAGCTCGACGATGAGCGAGAACCCCGGGCCGCCGAGCGAGACGGGATCGGACCACGACACGAGGTACGTGCCGTCGGGTCCGCCGGGCACCGTGCCGTCCTCGATGGCCGCCACGGTGGGGCCGACGACCTCGGCGAAGGTGGCCGAGTAGGCCTCCTGCTCGTGGATCTCGGTCGACGAGGCGTCCCGCAGGAGCGGCAGCAGCGGAATGGCGATCGCCACCACCAGGGCCGCGGTCGGCACCCACGAGAGTCGGCGCCAGCGCTCGGCGTCGTCTCGTGCCGCCAGCGCGGCCCCGGCGACACGAGCGGCGGTGGCCACCGCTCCGACCACGGCGAGGGCGGCGGTGCCGTAGCCCCACAGGATCAGGTAGTCCCAGGGCATCCCCATGATGTTGGCGGCGTTCACGACGCCGAGCGCCAGCGCCACCCCGACGACGAGGTGGAGGGCGGTCAGGTCGCGCTCGCGCCGGCGCGCGGCCACGAAGGCGGCGACGGCCCAGGCCACCAGCAGGCCCGCGCCGACCCACGGCGAGGCGGCCCCACCCGAGCCGAGCAGCTGGGTGATGTCGAGGCGGCGCATCATCAGCCCCCAGCCCTCGCCGTAGCCGACGGCCGGATCGTGCTTGTGGATGATCCCGTCCCAGATGATCGAGAGGTTCCCGGGGTTGCCGCCGAGCTGCTGGGTCACGACGGGTGCCCACAGCACGGCGCCCAGCGCCGCGCTCCCTGCCGACCAGCGTCGCAGGCGCCGCCGGGCATCGGGGTCGCCCGCGGCCCGGCGGTGCTGCCGGACGAGTGACACGACGACCACGAGGACGAGGCCGCCGACGAGGCCGACGTACGGGATGTGGGTCTGGGCGCACAGCGAGCCCGCCACGACGCCCACCGGCAGCAGAGGCAGGTCGCCGCACAGCACGCCCCAGGTGCACACGAGGAAGAGCATCCAGAAGAGCACCGGCATGAACGGGTTCCACGGGTAGACGAGCAGCGTCGTGCCGTAGAGCTGGAGCAGGACGGCCAGCGCGGCCGCGACCAGCAGCACGCCCCGCAGCCCCCACCGCCGCCGGGTGGCCCACAGCGTGCCTGCGAGGACCGTCACGTTCAGCACGGCGCCGGACATCTGCAGCGCCCACGAGCTGCTGCCGAACAGCCGGTACGCGGGGGCGAGCAGGTAGAAGCTGAGCGGCCCGGGGTGGGACCCCTGGGTGTTGTTGATGCCGTAGATGCGGCCGCCGAGCCCGATCGTCGGTGGGTGGGCCGAGAACACGTCGCGGACGCGCATCTCGATCTGGGCGAGGTCGACCTGCGGGTACCAGCGGGGTGACCGGACGGCCACGGCGGCGATCAGGATCGGGAGCGCCAGCGCCACGCCCGCCGCGACCGTCACGACCAGGTCGCGCCGTGCCGCCGGGTCGGGTGGTGCGTCGGGGCGAGGGTCCGCGTCGCCGTCGTGACCGGCGTCGTCGTCGGCTGCTACGTCGACGGCGTCTTCCGTGCCGTCGGCGCCGTCGACCGCACCGTGGTCGTCAGCGGAATCGTCGCGGTCGACGGCGTCCGCGCCGGACACGTCGTCGACTGCGGGATCTTCCGGCGCGCCCGTGCCGCCGCCCTCCTCCCGGTCGCCCACCAGCGCCCCCTCTGCGCGGCGAGAGCGGGTCACGGCAGACGCTTCAACACCTTGAGCAGGCCGAGCGGCACGGGGGACTGGTGGTGGGAGCGGCCGTTCTCGGCGTCGAGCGACCCGCGGTGCTCGAGGAACCAGTCGTACGACTCGACGAGCGCGGACGCGTTCGAGTGCTGCGGCTCCCAGCTCGAGCTCGGTGCGGGCGCGGGTCGTGTCGAACCAGAGCGACTCGGCGTAGAGCAGCCAGTGGTACGGGGCGAACGGCGCCAGCCCCACCGTGGCGAGGGCCTGCATGCCGACACGGGCTGGTGCGGCGGGCAACGACCGCACGCGGGAGCCGGTGCCGGCGTGGTCGACGACGGCCTGCAGCGTCTCGCGCATGGTGCCGAAGTCGGTGGCCCCGATGTTGTACGTGGTCGGCTTCTCGCGATCGGCGGCGCGCAGCACGGCGTCGGCCAGGTCGTTGGCGTGGACGAACTGGTAGCGGTTGTCGCCCGACCCCAGCACGTACACGGGTGCGCCCTCGGCCACGAACTCGAACAGCACCGCGATGATGCCGAGGCGCCCGTGCCCGAGGATCGTGCGCGGCCGCACCACCGTGACGTCGAGCCCCGCAGCAGAGGCGTCGTGGCACAGGTGCTCGGCCTCGAGCTTGGCCCGGCCGTACGCCTCGAGGGGCCGGCCCGGTGTCTCCTCGGTGACGGGGTTCGACCCGGGGATGCCGAAGATGGCGCTCGACGACGTGTGCACGACCTTCGCCACGCCCCGGTCACGGGCGGCGAGCAGCACGTTGGCGGTGCCGGTCACGTTCACCGACCAGAACAGCTCGCGGTCCTTGGCCAGCGGGACCTGGGCGACGTTGTTCAGCACGACGTCGACGCCGTCACAGGCCTCCTGCAGGGCGCCGAGGTCGCGCACGTCGCCGGCGACGTAGTCGACCCGGTCGTCGGCCGGCGGGTTCAGGTCGAACACGCGGACACGATCGCCCCGGGCCAGGGCCATCTCGGCGAGGATCGAGCCGAAGTACCCGCTCCCCCCGGTGACGAGAACCGTGCGGGCCACTAGAGCTGCTCCCCGTGGTCGAGGCACCAGCGGATGCTGGCGCGCATGCCCTCCTCCAACGCCACGGTGGGCCGGTAGCCCAGCTCGTCGCGCGCCCGCGAGATGTCACAGGCGATGGTGTGGTTCAGCTCGCCGAGCACGTGCGCCGCCTGCAGGTACCGCCCCCGGCCCTGCAGCACGATGTCGACCCGTTCGGCGAGGCGGGCCGCGGCCCGCGGCATCCGGATCGTGCCCGGCCCCGACGTGGGCAGGCCCTCGGCGTCGAGGGCCCGGCGCACCGTGGCCAGGATCTCGCGCAGCTCGTAGGGCTCGGCGTCGGCGATCCAGTAGGCGTTGCCCGGAGCCTTGTCGGCGACCTCGGCCCGCAGCAGGCCCTGCACGAGGTTGTCGGTGTACGCCATCGACCGGCGCTGGGTGCCGTCACCCACGAGCGGGAAGCGGCCCCGGCGGATGGTGCGGAAGAACTGGCTCTGCCGGGCGGGCTGGTTCGGCCCGTAGAACCAGGGGGCCCGGATCATGACCGTGGGCAGGTCGCCGCGGTCGTTGGCGCTCTGCACGATCTGCTCGGCCTCGTACTTCGACTGGCCGTAGCCGAGGTACGGGTCGTAGGGGGAGTCCTCGGTGAACACGTCGTCGGGCGTCGGGTTCACGCCGAACGGGGAGTTGGACGAGACGTGCACGAACCGAGCGGACCCGGATCGGCGGGCCCGGTCGACGACGTTCTGCGTCCCGCCGACGTTGACGTCGAAGAACTCGCGCGTCGACGACGTGGGGTGGATGACCGCGGCGGCGTGGAACACCGCCGCGCTCGGGCCCACGCCGTCGAAGAGGCGGTCGGCGGTGGCCGGGTCGCGGACGTCCCCGACCACGACCTCGACCGTGGGGGACAGCAGCGCCAACGGCGACGCGTGGTCGTCGACCGGGACCAGGCACCGCACACGCTCGCGGTGCCCGACGAGGGCACGGACCAGGTTCTGGCCGAGCCACCCGGAGGCGCCGGTGACGACGGCGGTCGCCGCCGGGTCGGACGCAGGGACGTCGGAGGGATCTGCAGGGGTCACGGGCACCTGTCGGATGTCGAGGGACGGCGGTGGCGGGCCGGGGCCGCCCAGGGCGGTCGGCGCCGGGCGGGCGCCCGGTCACGTCCCGGCCAGGAACTGGTCGCAGTTGCGGGTGGCGATGGCCATGATGGCGGCCTGGGGGTTGACGCCGGGGGCGTCGGGGATGAGCGACCCGTCGTTGACCCGCAGGTTCCGGTAGCCCCAGACGCGACCGAAGCTGTCGGCCCCGGTGCGGCGCCGATCCTCGCCCATGCGCACCGTCGACGTGAGGTGCACGGTCATGAGGTTGGTGCGGGCCCGGGTCGTCTGGTCCCACCAGACACCCAGCTCGTCGACCCGGCGGACGACCGCGCCGCCCACCACCGAGGGGTGCAGCTCGGTGGCCCCGGCCGCGAGCAGCATCTCGCCGAGGTGGACGAGGCCGCGGGCCAGGCGGCTGAGGTCGGCCTCGGTGAGCGAGTAGGTGACGAGAGGCGACCGCAGGCCGGGGAGCGCGACGACCCGCCCGCTGCCCTCGCTGCGGATGGCCGCGTAGTAGGTCGAGACGTTCTCCCACGCGGCCAGCGCCTCGTCGTACGGTGCGCCCGTCTCGGCGAGCGCCATGGCGATGTGCCCCCGGCGGCTCGCCGACCCGCCGATGGCGACGAACGGCGAGAACTCGGTGACCCGGTGCATCGGCACGTCGCCGTGGTCGAGCGGGTAGGGGAACCGGGCCGCGATCTTCACGGTCGGGTGCATCTTCAGGCCGTTGCCCACGTTGCGCCAGATGCCGCTGCGTTGCAGGAGCGCCGGGGTGTGCACGGCGCCGCCGCACACGAACACGTGGTCGGCCCTGATCGTCAGGCGCTCGACGCCGCCCCCCGGGTGGGTGCGCACGCACCGGGCGCCGACGACGGTGTCGCCCGCCCGGACGAGCTTGGCCACCCGGGTGTCGGGCAGGATCGTCGCTCCGGCGGCCAGGGCGCGGGGGAGCATCGTGCGCGACATGGTCTGCTTGGTGCCCCGGCCCTCGGCGTCGTAGCTGAACACCCGGGCGAACTCGACGTTGCGCCAGCCGAGCTTGGTGGCCCCCCGCTCGAGCACGGCCGAGGACGTCGGGGGCGCGCCCGGGACGGTGGCCACGCTGAGCTGGCCCTCGACCCGCTCGGCGTAGCCGTCGAGGGCGACGGGGGTGAACTCGTCGATGGCGTACGTGCGCCGCCACTCGTCGGCGAGGTACGCCGGCAGCCTGTGGTAGAGCCCGCTGTTGATCTCGGTGCTGCCGCCCACGCACCGGCCCTCGGCGTAGGCGACCGCCGGGTTGCCGAGCGCGGCGGCCAGCCCGTGGTGCCGGTACTTGGCGACCATCTCGTCGAGCGAGAAGGGCTCGACGCTGTCGGCGTCGACCCACGGGCCCTCTTCGACCACCGTCACCGTGCGCCCGGCGGCGGCGAGCGCGGCCGCCGTGACGGCGCCGCCGGCGCCCGAGCCGACGATGAGGACCTCGGTGGCCAGGTCTGCCATCAGGCTGCGGCCTCGGGGGCGAGCTCGTTCTCCGCGAACACGACCAGGGACTTGATCATGCGGACGTACTGGCGCAGCACCCCGATGCGGCTCGACTCCCAGCGGTCGAGCAGTCGGGTGAGGGCCTGCGGGTCGTCGGATGGCAGGCGCCCGGCGGCGCGGAGGCTCGCGACATACGTCCCGAGCAGGACCGATTCGCCCACGACGCCCGTTCGCAGGTGCTCGGGCATGTCACGGAGCGAGCCGTCGACGAACGCCTCGACACCTGACCGGACCGCCGGATCGGGCGATCCGACGAGGGCCCCCACGACCTCGCGCTCGAACCAGAGCATGAGGGCGGAGCCTAGTGCCTCGTCCCGTGGGGAACTGTCCTCGGCAGCGGGGTCTGATGCGCCCGCGACCGTGTGCGGTCGCCGGACTCACGCCGCCGGCTGCACGAAGACGGCTGCAGGCCCACCGATCTCGTGCGGGGCCCACTGTGGCCGATCACGCTCCTGGCCCGCGAGGCGCGTCACGCGGCCACAGACGCCGGGCGGTCGCCCGGGTGACCCGCCCGCTCACCATCGCCCGCCAGGCGCCGCGGTAGCCGGGGAGAACCCCCGACACGACCAGCAGGTGGCCGACGACGAGGGCGGTCAGCACGTACGTGGCCCCGCGGTGGATCCGCACCATCGTGGCGAAGGTGGGACCACCCGACAGGGTCGTCATGGCCACGCCCGTGACGATCAGGGTCCCGAGGGTGGCGACGAACGCCAGGTTGGCGAGGCGCTGTCCGGGATCGAAGTGGCCCCGGTGCGGCGCGAACCGCCCCGTCGCCGCGCCCCGCGGCCAGCGGAGGAACCAGCGGCCGTCGGCCCGGTCGACGCGGGCCGTCTCCCGCACGAACGTCCAGGCCCCCCGGGCCCCGAGCGTGAGGCCGGCGGCGGCGACTCCGACGAGGACCCACCCGGCGTTTCGGTGGACCTCGGTGTCGGGCGTGCCGAAGACGTCGGCCAGGGCGCTCGGCCGCCCCTCGTTCCCGGCCCGCAGCCACCACCCGGTCGCCAGCAGCACGCTGGTGACCAGGAAGGTGGCGGCGTGGAAGGCGCGGGTCGCCCCGTTGTTGCGGACGACGCGCCCCGGGTCGGGGTCCGGCCGTTCAGTAGCCGCCGGAGCCGCTGTCGGTCGCATCGGTGCCGGCACCGCCCGAGCCCTCGCCGACGGTCACCGTGAGCTGGTCACGGGCATCGGTGAGGCTGTGGTCGGCGTTGGCGATGACGGCCTCGATCGTGTGCTCGCCGGGGTCGAGGCGGTCGACCGTGAACTCGGGCTCGTACACGATGTCGTACTCGCCCTCAGCGGTGTTGCCGTCGTAGTAGAGGTGGACGTGGTGGAGGCCCGTGTCGGGCTCACCGATGTCGACGCTCGTGTCGACGTCCACCTCGAACTCGGACCCCACCTCGGCGCCGTCGCCGGGCTCGACGATGTCGATCGTCATGTCGCCCCCGCCCCCACCCCCGCTGCCGTCGCCGCTGCCGGCCGCGGTCGTGTCGTCGTCGTCGCCGCACCCGGCGGCGATCAGCACCGCGGCCGCGGCGACGGCGACACCCGATCGCAGGATGCGCCGGCGCCGGCGGGTCTCGCTGTCTCTTGTCGTCTCCATGCCCGTCCTACTGCGCGGTGCGGCCACGCGGATCTCGACACGTCGCGCGTTTGCGCCGGGGCGCCGCCGGGGGTGTGCTGGATCTCGTGGCGGGAGATCCGTTCGCCGCTTCCACCGGTAGGGAGGGCGTGTGGGACGTGTCCGACGAGGCCCTCTTCGCCGGCTACGCCTCGGGTGACCCCGAGGCGGCGGCGGCCTTCGTGCGGCGCGTCGAGCGGACGGTGTACGGGCTCGCCGTCGCGGTCGTCCACGACCCGGCCGAGGCCGAGGACGTGGCCCAGGAGGCCCTGGTGCGGGCGTGGCGCTTCGCGGCCAGCTTCGACCCCCGGCGGGGTTCGGTGACGGCCTGGCTGCTGGGCATCACCCGCAACGTGGCCCTCGACAGCGTGCGTGGGCGGGGTCGCCGGCCCGCCACGGTCGGCGACGTGCCGGCGACGTGGGTGGTGGACCTCACCGATCCCGGTGACGTGGCCGACCAGCGCGACGACGCGGCCCGGGTGATCGCGCTGATGCGCGACCTCCCGCCGGCCCAGAGGGACGCCCTCGTGTCCGTGACCCTGCGCGGCCTCAGCACGCGCGAGGTCAGCGAGCGGGACGCGATCCCGCACGGCACGGTCAAGACGCGCGTCCGGTTGGCCCTGCGGAAGCTGCGCGACGAGATGGGAGTCCACCGGTGAGCGAGCACCCGTCCTGCGACACGGTGCGCGAGGCGGCCCCCGACCTCGCCCTCGGGCTGCTCACCGGGGAGGAGCGGGCCGCGGCGCTGGCCCACCTCGAGCGGTGCGAGGGGTGCCGGGCCGAGGTGGCCTCGCTGGCCGTCACGGCCGACGAGGTCCTCCTCGCCGCTCCCGAGGTCGAACCGCCGGTCGGGTTCGGCGACAGGGTTCTCGCCCGCCTGGCCGCCGAGCGGGCAGCCGGAGGCGGGCTCCCCGCCACCTCCGGCGGCCCGGCTCGGGCCGTCGGATCCGGCCGGGGTGGATCGCGCCCGGTCCGCCGCTGGCGGGTGGCGGCGGCGCTGGTGGCGGCGGCTGCTCTCGCCGTGGCCGGACTGGTCGCGGTCGTGCGGTCGGGGGCGCCCGACGACGAGGTGGCGGTCGCCCAGATGCGCACCGGCACGGGTGCCGTGGTCGGCGACGCCACCGCGGCGGGCGCGGAGACCAGCGTGGTGACCCTCGACGTCCCCGCGTGGGAGTCGATGGTCGAGCACTGGGGCGAGGCCCCGGCCGCCACCTACTGGCTGGTCGTCGAGCAGGAGGACGGGACCCGCACGATGAGCGCCCTCGCCGCCGACGTGGACGACTGGTCGATGCGGGTCGACGCCCCGGTCGACGAGATCGCCACCGTGTCGATGCTCGACAACGCCGGCCGGGTCTGGTGCACGGGGCGGTTCGACACGTAGCAGACGCCAGCAGCGGCGGCGCGGGCGGCGCGGTCAAGGCCACGCCAGCCGCTCGACGACGGATCCGGCGCGCTACAGGTCGGGCCAGCGGCGCCGCTTGCGGGTGCGCTTGCGGTCGGGGTCGCCGAGGGCCCACGCCCGGCGCCAGGCGGGTGCGTCGGGACCGACCAGGGCCGGGCTCTCGCCGGCGTGCGCCCGGCGTCGGGCCTGCCACCAGTCGGTGGTGGCCTCGTCCGCCAGGGCGGCGACGGCGCGCTCGAGCGCCGCCGCGAACCGCCGGCTGTCGTCGCCCTCGCCGGGTCGCAGGGGGGCACCGAAGGTGACCCGGGTGCTGGCGGGGGACGGCAGCTTCCGGCCTTTCCGCAGGATGCGCCCCGTGCCCTCGATGTGGACAGGCACCACCGGGACCCCGCACCGGAGGGCCAGGTAGGCGGCGCCGCCACGGAACGGCTGGCCCCAGCCGTCGGGGCTGCGGCCCCCCTCGGGGAAGATCAACATCGACCAGCCGTCGTCGAGCAGGCCCGCGGCCATGTCCGCCGACCGGCGCCCGACCTTGCTCCGCTCCATCGGCACGGCCCCGAGGGCGAGCGCCGACAGGGCGCTCGTCGTGGGGGTGCGGAAGAAGTAGTCGGCCGCGGCGACGACGAACAGCTCGTGGCGCCAGGGCTCGGGGATCGACGTGACGAGCAGCGGCGTGTCGAGGTGGCTGTGGTGGTTGGCGGCGAAGATCACCGGCCCGCCGTCGTCGGCGAGGGCGGTCAGGCGGTCGAGCCCGAACCGCTCGGGCCGGGCCAGGGCGGCGACCGCCGGGCGGGCGAGGCCCTCGACCAGGGCCACCCTCGCCACCCGGGCGGGCGTTCGGCGGGCCCAGTCGGTGTCGTAGTCAGGACCGGACCGGGGCTTGCCGGGGAGGACGTCGACGCCCTCGGGCACCGTCGGCGCCGAGAACGGGAACGGCAGCCGGGGGAGGCGCCGGGCGAGGGGACCGGGGACCCCGGCCATCAGACGGTCACGTCCGCCATGACGAGCGGCGGGTTGTGGAGGTGCGTGATCGACGCGTGGCGGCCGACCACGTCCTCGGCCATCTCCAGCGCGTCCTGCAGGGTCGACGCCACGCTGAACCCGAGGCGGCGCACCGACCGGGGCTCACCGCCCACGATGATGACCTTGCCGGCGTGCGCCATCCCGTGACATCCCCAGTACCACATGTAGAACGGGTGGACGCCGTGGTAGGCGTAGCTCGTCCGGTACAGGTGGCGGTACCACTCGTCCTCGGCGAACTGCTTCTCGTAGCGGGCCTCGATCTCGACCGGATCGGTCGTGTCGGCCAGCACCTGCTCGAAGAAGTCGATGTAGCTGGGGTGGTGGACCGGGTGGAACTCCCACGGGGTGGGGTGGCTCATGATGACCACGCCGCCCTCGCGCACCGGCGGCGCGCCCCGGTACATGTTGAAGAAGTACCCGAGGCCCAGGCACATCACGAGGATCGGGTTCATGACCGAGTTGACGTTGTACGGGCAGATGTAGGGCAGGCCCATCGTCAGGATGTCCGTCTGGCCCTCGACCGGCACGAGCTGCTGGCGGAAGACGTTCTCGGTCGTGACCTCGTGGACGGCCTCGATCTCGCCGGCCTGCACCGAGGTGAGGCCGTACGGGGCCTGCCACGAGTGGAAGATCTTGCGGCGGGCCTTGAGCGGCAGCCGGTCGAGCCCCGCCTTCATGCCCACGAACGTGGCCCGGTCCTTGGCCGACCACTCCCACTCGCGCTTCTGCAGCACCGACATCGGCCCCGAGGTGCCGAACGTGTCGTTGTTGATGGTGGTCTCGATCTGGAACACCTTCACGCCGGCGTCGCGCAGCACCTTGCCCATGCGCCAGTTGCTGCTGTGCAGCTCGGAGCTGTGGCGGTCCATGAAGCTGCGGCTGTTCTGCATGGTCTGCACGTTGTGGTGGTGGCGCAGGCTGCGATAGCTGGCGAGGCCCGTGGCGGTCGACTTGTGGCCGCCGTCCATCGACACGATGTTGATGTTGACGTAGACGAGCAGGTCGCTCTCGGCCGCCCGCTTGTTGATCTCGACCTCTTCGCCGTGGGGCGTGGTGCCCAGGAAGGCGAGGTTGTCGGGGTCCTCGGCGTCGTGGTTGTAGAGCAGCCCATGGGGGGCGAACGCGTCGTAGACCCGGTCGCCGACGGCATGGCGCAGCTCGGCCTCGGTCATGCGGCGGTGCAGGGCCAGGGCGGCGATGAGGTGCACGTCGTCGACGCCGGCCTCGGCCGCCAGGTCGAGCACGGCCTCGATGATGCGCTGGCGCACGTCGGGCCGGCGCATGGGGGGCAGCGGCAGCGAGATGTCGTCGAAGGCGATGGTGAGCTTCATGCCCGGGCGGAGCAGGCTGCGCAGCGGCTCGCTGTCGCCGAGGGGGTTGTCGAGGGCCTGGCGGATGGCGCCCTCGGGGTCGTCGAGCGCCTTCAGCGGCTCGCCCGGGTAGATGACCCGGGTGCGGCCGGCCGGCAGCTTCTCGAGCCGCAGGCTCTCGCCGTGGTGGAACAGGACCGGGGGCGTCGACCGGTCGACGTCGAGCACGAATCCGGGGCGGGGCATCAGGGGACCTCGGGATGGGGTCGGGGCGGCAAACACTTCTGGCGTCTCTCACAGCGCGATCGCGCTGTGAGAGACGCCAGAACGGAGGGGTGGGGGAGGGTCATCGGCGCATCCCCCGCAGGTCGAAGGCGATCCTGACCGCGCCACGCGCGCCGGCGTGGGCGGCGTGGTCGACGGCGTCCTCGTAGCGGGACAGGGGATAGGTGGCGGTCACGAGCCGGCCGAGGTCGAGCTCGGCCGCCAGCTCGACGGCGGTCGGCGAAGTCGGCACGCTCGTAGGCGTAGCAGCCCCGCAGGATGGTCTCGCGGTGCCACAGGGCCGTGAGGTCGAGCGTCGTGCGGGCGGGCATGCCGACGACGTGGACCGTGCCGCCGGGGGCCACGACCTGCAGGGCCTGGGTCAGCGAGGCCTCGGTGCCGACGCAGTCGACGACGGCCGGGGCGCCGCCGGTGAGGTGGTCGCCGATCACGAGCGAGCCGGTCGCCGACCGCACGGTGCGGGCCAGCTCGCCGGGGGCGCAGATGGCGTCGGCTCCCAGCTCCTTGGCCCACCGGCGCTGGTCGGGGTGCTTGGCCGTGGCCAGGATCTCGGAGGCGGGGGACAGGCGGCGCAGCGCCGCGATCGTGAGCAGACCGAGCGCGCCCGATCCGATCACGGCCACGCGGCCCGCGGCCACCTGCCGGGCGGCGTGGACCGCACAGGCCAGCGGCTCCACGATGACGGCCTGCTCGTCGGTCAGGGCCTCGGGCACCTCGACGACCTGGCTGGGATGGACGACCATCTCCTGCGACCAGCCGCCGCCCGTCGACTCGCAGAACCCGCACTGCAGGCCGGGTTCGAGGTGGCCGAAGGCGGTGCGTTCGCACAGGTTGATGTGGCCGGCGGCGCACTGGTCGCACGGCGGAGTGACACCACGGGTGGCGCAGGTGAGCACCGGCACGACGACCGCCCGCCGGCCGTCCTCGAGGTCGCCGACGACCTCGTGGCCCGGGGTGAAGGGGAACGAGACGATGGGCTCGAAGTAGCGGGACGACTGGCCGTCGATGGTGGCCAGGTCGCTGCCGCAGATGCCGGACAGGCGGGGCCGGAAGCGCAGCCAGTCGGGCCCGGGCAGCTCGGGCGGGTCGGTGTCGCGCAGCGACAGCGGTCCGTAGCGGGCGCCGCGCCCGGGACGCAGCGACCCGGCGACCATGGCGGCCGCGTAGCGGGCGGGCTTGCGCGAGAACACGAGCGCCTTCATCGCCGGCCTCCCGTCGTCGTCGGGCGGCGTTCGGGGGCGTTCCGGCCGTTGCCGTTGGACGACGTCCACATGTCGGAGGTGAGGATGCGGGTCAGCAACCGGTCGCCCCGCCCCTTCCACGCCGGGCCGATGGGCAGCGGCGGCTGGGGGGCGCCGTCGGCCTTGTCGAAGTGCTCGACCAGCCAGCCCCGCTTGCGGGCGAGGGCGGCCAGGCGGGTCTCGGGGTTGACGGCCACCGGGAAGCCGACCGCCTCGAGCATCGGCAGGTCGGACGTCGAGTCGGCGTAGGCCACGCCCTCGGCCAGGTCGAACCCGTTGGCCGCCGCGTACTCGGCCAGCACCGACGCCCGCGCCTCGCCCGTCGGCGGCACGTCGGTCAGCTCGCCCCGGTACGTCCCGTCGGGCCGCGTGTCGAGGCGGGCGCACACCACGTCGTCGAACAGCGGGCGCAGCGGTCCGATGGCGAAGTCGAGCGCCCCGGTGATGAGGACCGTGCGGTGTCCCAGCCGCCGGTGCTCGCGCACCCGGCGGATGCCGGCGGGGAACGACTTGGCCAGCAGCAGGTGGCTGAACATCTCGGTGGCGTCGGCGTCGAGCTGGTCGATCGGCGCCCGGTCGTAGCGCCGGTAGAAGTGGCGGAGGAAGTCGCTGCGGTCGCGCCGGTCGAGGGCGAGCAGCGACGGGGCCTCGGCCAGCGTCTTGGCGATGTACCGGAGGCGGTCCTCGCGGGGGAGCCGGCGGGTGGCGAGCCACGAATACGACGCCACCACGTTCGAGGCGATGAGCGTGTTCTCGAGGTCGAACGCCGCGAAGTGGCGCTCGGGGGCGAGGACCTGGCGGCGGAGGCGATCGGCGCGGTCCTCGACCGTGCGCCCGCCGGGCGTGGTGCGCACCCGGGCGTGGTGGATGACCGACGGCAGGTGCACGTCGTGCACGTAGGTCGGCCAGTCGATGACGCGGGGGTCGAAGCAGAACGCGTCCCGATCGGACTCGTCGAGGCGCTCGTACCGGGCGAGCAGGCGGTCGACCCCGTAGATGGCCTCGCACTCGGCGTAGGCGCCGTAGAGCTCGACGTACCCGAGGGCCCGCTCGGCCTCGTCGCGCTTCTCCTCGAGCTTGGCGGCCCAGGCCGCCTGCTTGCCGCGGAGCGGCAGCGACTGGAGCACCGCCTCGGCCCGGTCCATCGTCGACTTGGCCCGCTCGAGCTGGCGCTGGACGCGGCCCCGGCCGGGGAACGACCAGTCGGGCACCACGATCGGCTGGCCCTCGCTGTCGTAGAGGGGACGCTCGGTGAACCAGGTGCGCACCAGGTCGACGAGCTGGCGGTAGCGCAGCGGGTTGGCCGATCCCGACGCCACCTGGGTGATCTCGGGCTCGCTGGGCGGCCCGCCCGCGGCGGCGTCGATCACCGCGGCGACGACCATGTCGACGGGGATCACGTCGACGGTGCCCTCGGGGACACCGGGGAACTCCTTCAGCAGGCCACGGGCGTAGCTGATGATGATCGGCTCGGCCATGCGGAAGCCGCGGATCCAGCCGGGCCGGGGCTCGGCCCACGCCGACTCGATGATCGAGGGGCGGACGATCGAGACGGGGATGTCGCCGCGCTGCTGGAGCAGCGCCCGCTCGCCGAACGCCTTGGTGTAGGCGTAGGCGTCGGGCCAGCCCAGGGAGGCGGCCCGGGCGCGACCGGCGTCGACCATGCGGTCCTTCACCCAGACCTGCCGGCGCTGCTCGGTCTTGGCGGACAGCGCGGGCGTGCCGGCCGCGCCCAGCTCGCGGACGGCCTCGGACCGGAACCCGGTGAGCGCCTCGGGGGTGCGGCTCTGCGCCTCGGCGTCCTGCCGGGCGCGCCGGGCGCCCTCGACCTCGGCCCGCCAGTCGACGTCGACGAAGAACGGGCTCTCGTGCACCGGCTCCTCGAGCGCCGCCCCGCGCCGGTTGCCGGCCACGTAGCAGGTGGACACGGACACGAGGTGGGGGGTGACGCCCAGGTCCTGCAGCGTGAGGACGATGCGGCTCGGCCCGAGCAGGTTGACCTCGACCGCGCTGTCGAGCGGCGAGTCGAAGGCCACCGTGGCCGCCGAGTGGACGACGATGTCGCACGAGGCGAGCACGGCCCGGTCGGCCTCGCCGAGGCCGAGGCCATCGGTGCCGACGTCGCCCGCGATGACCTGCACCCGCCGGTCGACGGCCGCCTCGAACTCGTCCTTGCCCAGATCGGAGCGCAGGCGGTCGAAGGCGTCGTTGCGGAAGATCTCCCGCTTGGCCCGCTGCGCGACCGTCGACCGCTTGCCGGGGCGGATCAGCAGCACGAGCTCGCAGCCGGGTACCGAGCGCATCAGACGCTCGATGAGGGCGGTGCCCAGGAAGCCGGTCCCGCCGGTGATGGCGATGCGCTTGCCGTCGAGAGCCTCGGGGATCATCGGGTCTTGTCTACCATTTGGTAGATGGCGATCGCGAAGGACGGGCCCCCGACGGCAGCACCGGTGCGCCGGCGACACCGCACGGCCGACCAGATCCTGATGGCCGCCATCGACGCCTTCGGCACCCGCGGCTACGGGGCGACGTCGCTCGACGACCTCGCCCGCGAGCTCGGCATCCGCAAGCAGACGATCCTGTACTGGTACCCGGCGAAGGAGGCGCTGCTCGACGCGGCGGTCGACCGCACCGCGGGCGAGGTGTCCGTGCGCCTCGAGCGCGCCGTGGCCGACGCCGGCGAGGGCTTCGCCCGGGTCGAGGCGATCGTGCGGGCGATGTTCCGGCTCGCGGCCCGCCATCCGTCCATGCTCGGGTTCCTGCGCGAGGTCACCCGCCTCGGCCCGCCGGCGTCGAGCCGGCTCCTCGGTTCGCTCACGCCCCTCGTGGACCGGGCGGCCGACCACCTGGCGGCGGAGATGGACGCCGGCCGCATCCGCCGCCACGACCCGCGCCTCATCCTGCTGGCGGCCTACTCGATGGTCACCGGCCTCGCCACCGAGGTGGAGGTGCTGCGCACGTTCGGCGAGGAGCCGACCCTGGCCTCGCTGGTCCGCCGGCGGGACGAGCTGATCTCGCTGCTGCGCGACGCGCTCGTGCCGGAGCCGGTGCCGCTCCGACCGGACGTCAGATGACCACCAGGTGGCGCCGAGGCGTCTCGTGAGGTTCTGCATCGATGTGACGTGGGGCGGGCGCCGTTGATCGTCACCGACGACGACACCAGGTGCCCGGGGCGCGGTTGGCCGAGGAGACGCGGTGGTCGGCGGCTCAGCGCTTGGTCGAGAACCGCGAGCGCCGCTCGTGGCGCTCGACGGCGAGCCGCACGAGCTCGTCGATGAGGTCGGGGTAGGCCAGCCCCGACGCCTCCCAGAGCCGCGGGTACATCGACACGGGCGTGAATCCGGGCATCGTGTTGACCTCGTTGAGGAGGAAGCCGCGACCGCCCTCCTCGTAGAAGAAGTCGACGCGGGCGAGGCCGTCGCCACGCAGCGCCAGGAAGGCCCGTCGGGCCAGCTCGCGCACCTCCGCGGTCGCCTCCTCGTCGAGGGGAGCGGGGACCAGCAGCTCGCAGGTGCCGTCGACGTACTTGTCGTCGTAGTCGTAGAACTCGTGGCTCGACACGATCTCGCCGGGCACGGACGCCCGCGGCTCGCGGTTGCCGAGCACCGCCACCTCGATCTCGCGCCCGTCGACCCCCTGCTCGATCACGATCCACTCGTCGTAGTCGGCGGCCGTCGCCACGGCCTCGTCGAGCGCGGCGGCGTCGCGCACCTTGGTGACGCCCACGGACGAGCCGAGGTTGGCCGGCTTCACGAACACGGGGTAGCCGAGGCCGGCGGCCTCGACCGCGGCACGGGCGTCCGCGGCCTCGGTGTCGCGCAGGACGAGGTACGGCACCTGCGGCAGGCCGTGGGCCGCGAGCACCTCCTTCGCCTTGCCCTTGTCCATCGCCAGGGCCGACGCCAGGACCCCCGAGCCGACGTAGGGCACGCCGGCCAGCTCGAGCATCCCCTGCACCGTGCCGTCCTCGCCGTGCGGGCCGTGGAGCAGGGGCAACACGACGACGGGCAGCCCGTCGACGGCGGGCGTGACCGTCGTCAGCGGCTCGAGCGCGGCGCCGGTGGCCGCCAGGCGGTCGGGGAGGGCATCACGGCCCGCGGCCAGGGCAGCACGTGCCTCGTCGGCCCGGACCCACTCGCCCTCTCGCGTGATGCCGACCGGCGTGACCTCGTAGCGCGCGGGGTCGCTGGCCGCGAGCACGTGGGCGGCGCTGACGCACGAGACCTCGTGCTCGGCCGACTGCCCGCCGAACAGGACCACGAGCCGGACGCGATCGGAGCTGGCCATGGCGTGCGAGCGTACCGGGGCCGCGGGCACGGGTCGGTCGGCGGTGGCCGACGCCGCCGCGCGCCCCGATCGTGACCGTCCGGCCGCCGCCAGGTGCGATGATCGACAGTCGTGGACATGCGCACCAGCGAGGTCGCCGCCGCCGCCGGCGGGCGGCTGGTCGGCCCTGACGTCACCGTCACGGGGGCGGCGATCGACTCGCGCCTCGTGCGGGGTGGCGAGCTGTTCGTCGCCGTGGTGGCCGACCGGGACGGGCACGACTTCGTCGGTGCGGCCCTCGAGGCCGGGGCGGCCGCCGTGCTGGCCTCACGGCCGGTCGCGGAGGTGGCGCCGGCCCGGCGCGGCGGATGGCACCGCCACCTCCGTCGAGGTCCCCGACACCGTCGCCGCACTGGCGGCGGTCGGCGCCCACGCACGCGACCGGCTCGACGCCACCGTGGCGGGCCGGGTCGTCGGTGTCACCGGGTCGGTCGGCAAGACGAGCGTCAAGGACCTGCTGGCGGCGGCGCTCGCCGCCCGGTGGCGCACGGTCGCGAGCGCAGGGTCGTTCAACAACGAGCTGGGCGTGCCCCTCACGCTGCTCGGCGCCGGCGAGGGCACCGAGGCCGCCGTGGTCGAGATGGGAGCGCGTGGTCCGGGCCACGTCGCCGCCCTGTGCGCTCTGGCGCGGCCGTCGGTCGGCGTGGTGACGCGCGTGGCCGCCGTGCACACCGAGACGTTCGGTTCGATCGAGGCCGTCGCCGAGGCCAAGGGCGAGCTGGTGGCGGCCCTTCCGAACGACGGCACGGCGGTGCTCAACGCGGCCGACCCGCGGGTGGCGGCCATGGCCGCCCGGACCGCGGCCGCCGTGGTCACGTTCGGCGAGGGGGGCGCCGTGCGCGCCGAGGGCGTGCGCATCGACGCCGACCTCCGCCCCGCGTTCCGGCTCGCCACCCCGTGGGGCGGCGCAGACGTGCGCCTGGCGGCGCGGGGCCGGCACATGATCGAGAACGCCCTGGCCGCGGCCGCCGCCGCCCTGGCCTGCGACGTGCCGCTCGACGACGTCGCGGGCGCGCTGGCGACGGGCACGGTGTCCCGCTGGAGGATGGAGCTCACGACCTCGGCCTCGGGCGCCCGCGTCCTCAACGACGCGTACAACGCCAACCCGACGTCGATGGCGGCGGCCCTGCGGGCGCTCGCCGCCCTCGAGGCCCGCCGCCACGTGGCGGTGCTGGGCGTCATGGCCGAGCTCGGGCCGACCAGCGACGCCGACCACCGGGCCGTCGGCGACCTGGCCCGCGACCTCGGCATCGAGGTCGTGGCGGTGGGGGCGCCGGCCTACGGCGGCCTCGTCGTCGCCGACGTGGCCGCCGCGGTCGCGGCCCTCGGCCCGCTCGGGCCCGGCGATGCCGTGCTGCTCAAGGGCAGCCGTGTGGCCGGCCTCGAACGCGTGGCCGCGGCGCTCTCCTGAGCCGGCGCGCGCTCGGGGCCCCGCCCCGGCGCTCAGGCGGCGTGGAGGTCGCAGTGGCCCCGCACGGCCTCGGCTTCGGGCTGTGGCCGCGACAGCCGGGCGTACGGCACCAGCGCCAGGGAGCACAGAGCCCCGAACAGCATCACCGCGGTCATCGACGTCGCCTCGATGACGGGGCCCGCCAGCAGGTTGCCGATCGGCACCGTGCCCCCGAAGCCCATGATCCACAGCGCGGTCACGCCGCCGCGCTCGTGGTCCTCGAGGTTCTGTTGGAGCACCGTCGACAGCGAGGTGATGAACGCGAAGTACGTGAGGCCGACGACCAGCACGATCGGGTAGGCGAGGGCGGCCGTCCGCACCAGGGCGAACGCCGTGAGCGTGACTGCGTAGGCGAGCAGCGACGCCTGCACGATCCGCTCCTTGGACCGCTGGCTGAACACGGTGCCGATCGACAGCGCGCCCACGACCGCACCGACCCCGAGGCACGCGTACAGCGCGCCGTACGCCGCCGAGCGCTCGTCGATGCCGAGGTTGCGCCCGGCCACGACGGGGAACTGGCCGACGAAGGTCAGCGACACCAGCGAGAACGTCACGATCGTCACGAGGCAGCGGCGGACGACCACGTCACGCCGGGCCACGTCGAACCCGGCGCCGAGGCGACGCAACCCGCGCTGCGCCGACGCGTACACGACGGGTGCGGGCAGGTGGACCGACAGCAGCGACGCCACCACGAACAGATACGTGAGGCCGTTGAACGCGAACACCGCCGACGCCCCGACCCACGAGTCGAGCAGGGCGCCGATCACCGGCCCGATGACACGTGACCCGTTCATCTGCGCGGAGTGCAGGGCGATGGCCCCCGGCAGGTCGTCGTGGCCCACGAGCTGGGGCAGCATGGCCGAGTAGGCGGGGTTGAACAGTGCCTGCCCGACGCCGATGGCGAACACCACGACGACCAGGGCCACCTGGTTCGGCCGGTCGGGGGCGGCCACCGCGGCGAGGACGAACGACAGCACGAGCTGGCTCAGGGCGACGCTGACGAGCAGGCGCTTGCGGTCGACCGTGTCCGCCAGGGCGCCGCCGACGACCGAGAACAGCAGCAGGGGGCCGAGCTGGGCGAACAGGATCACCCCGACGAACGTGGGCGACCCGGTGAGGTCGTAGGCCAGCGCCCCGAGCACCACGTTCTGCATCCACGTCCCGATGTTGGACAGGAAGGCGCCGGCGAACACCCGGCGGAACACCTTGTGGCGCAGCGCGGCGCGTGCCGAGCCCGGAGCGAACGCGCGGTCGCCGTCGACGAGCGCGTCCTCGATCTCCTCGGCCGGGCCGCTGTCGTCGGACGAGGGGTCGTGGAGGAGCGGGTCGGGTTCGGCGGGGGGTGCGGCCGCAGGTGTGGCACGGCCGGGGGAGGGCTCGGCGCGCACGGCGCCGAGCATCCCATCAGGCGGCGTGCCACCTCCAACCCGACCCGCGGTCAAGGGCGCGTCGGGCCGCCTCTGGCGCGGGTTGCTCACCCGACGCCCGGGCGGACCGAGGCCTCGACCGCCAGCACCTGCTGAGGGTCCATGAGGACCAGCACGGTGACGAAGGCGGTGGCGAAGAGGGTGGCGTCGAGGTGGATCTGAGGCATGGGCGCGTCGAAGCAGAGGGAACCAGCGAAGGGGGCACGACGCGGCGCGCGTCACGCCCCCGGTCTCGCCCACGCCGCTCAACACCGTCGCCCGCCAGGGCATTCCCGCCGTCGTCACGGTCATCCGATCGGTACGGTGCGCCCCATGGACTTCCGGCGCACCACGGTCGCGGATCTCGCCCGGCAGGTCAGCGACCGATCGCTGTCGGCCCGCGAGGCCACGGCGGTCGCGCTCGACAACATCGAGAGGCTCGACGGTGAGCTCGGAGCGTTCGTGGCCGTCGACGGCGAGGCCGCGTTGGCCGAGGCCCGCGCCGTCGACGAGCGCATCGCGTCGGGGGAGGACGTCGGCCCGCTCGCCGGGGTGCCGCTGGCGGTCAAGGACCTCGAGGACGCCGCGGGCTACGTGACGACGCGCGGCTCGGCTGCGTTCGCCGGCGGCCCGCCCGCGGCGGCGGACTCGCCGCTCGTCGAGCGCCTGCGCGCCGCCGGCTGCGTCGTCGTCGGCAAGACCAACACCCCCGAGCTCGGGTGGAAGGCCGACACCGTCAACCCGACGTTCGGGGCGACGCGCAACCCGTGGGCGCTCGATCGCTCCGCCGGCGGCTCGTCGGGCGGGTCGGCCGCCGCCGTGGCCGCCGGCCTCGTCCCCCTCGCCACGGGGTCGGACGGCGGCGGGTCGATCCGCATCCCGTGCTCGGCGACCGGGCTCACCGGGCTCAAGCCATCCCTCGGACGTGTGCCCAGCGGCGGAGCCTCGCCGCCCGACTGGCCCGGCCTGTCCACCCGGGGGCCGATCGCCCGCGGCGCCCGGGACCTGGCGTTCGTGCTCGACGCCGTGGTCGGCCCCGAGCCCACCGACCTCGTGTCGCTCCCGTTGCCCGAGTCGTCGTGGTCGCGCTCCCTCGTCGACCTGCACCCGCCCCGGCGGGTCGCGTGGTCACCGACGCTCGGCTACGCCCGCACCGACGCCGACGTGCTGGCCGTGTGCGAGGCCGCGGTCGGGCGATTGGAGGCGGCGGGGACCGAGGTCGTCGTCATCGACGACGTGTTCGCCACCGACCCGGTCGACGAGTGGATCACGCTGGTCGGCGTCTACTGCCTCCGGGTGCTCGAGCCGTTCCGCGACGACCCCGCCCTGTGGGAGCGGGTCGACCCGGACCTGGCCGGACTCGTCGAGTACGCCGAGGTCGGGGTCACGTGCCGCCCAGTTCGCCCGGGCGCTCGACGCGTGCCACCGCCTGAACGTGCGCCTCGTCGAGCTCTTCCACGGGGCGAGCCTGCTGCTCACGCCCACCGTGGCCGGTCAGCTCCCGCCGGTCGACGGTGAGGGCACCATCGACGGCGAGCCCGACGCCAACTGGGTGCGCTACACGTACCCGTTCAACATGACGCGGTCGCCCGCGGGCACGGTGTGCGCCGGCTTCACCGGCGACGGCATGCCGGTCGGCCTGCAGGTGATCGGCCCGCAGCACGCCGACGTCGCGGTGCTGCGGGGGGTCGCCCTGATCGAGGACCTCCTGGCCCTCGATCCGGTCGCCCCGTTCGGAGCGACCTGAGGCAGCTTGCTACGCTGTCACCTCCCCGGGCGTATAGCTCAGTTGGCTAGAGCGCACGCTTCACACGCGTGAGGTCACAGGTTCGAGCCCTGTTACGCCCACCACGACGCGACGAAGGGCCGCCCTCTCGGGCGGCCCTTCGCATGTCCTGTCAGCGGTGCCGAGGCCGCCGCGTCAGAAGTAGCCCTGGTCGACGTACACGTCGGTGGAGGCCACGCCTTCGACCGGGTTGTACGAGGTCACCGTGCCGGCGGCCTGGCCGCCGGCGGGGATCAGGTCGACGAAGCCGTACGTCCCGCCGATGATGGCGCCCGCGCTGTCGCGGTAGATGGCGTACGCGTAGGTGGTCTCGAGGTCGATCTCGTACGTCGAGGCGACGGTGAACGTCGTCTCGGTGCTGTACTCGTCGGTCTGGGTCGACACGCCGGTGACGGTGAAGCTGCCCTCGGGGGCCGTGTCCTCGTAGCCCTCCTCGAACGAGAACTCGAGGCGCCCCACGCCGCCGGGCGCATCGTCGACGATGTCGTACCCGATGCCCAGCGACTCGCCGGCGTTGATGCGGCCGACGCTGTGCGAGTCGTTGGAGATCACCGTGTCGTTGGTGTCGTAGATGGCGACGTCGACGGTGAAGTTGACCCGGGCCTCGTCGGCGGTGTTCTCGATGATGAAGCCGTAGCCCGTGTTCGAGAACCCGCTGTCGGTGACCTCGAGGCCGTCGACCGCGGTGCTGCCGCCCGTTCCGCCGGAGCCGGGGTCGGTGGTGGGAACGGTGGTGTCGCCACCCGGATCGACCGCGGTCGTGGCGGGCGGCTCGGTGGTGGGGGAGGTCGTGGGGTCGTCGTCGTCGCCGCCGCTGAGCGCGATGACCAGGATCACGACGAGCGCGACCGCGACGGCGCCGATGGCGATGTAGAGCGGCGTCTTGTTCTGGCCCGATCCCGGCGCCTGCGGACCCGACGGGGCGCCGTACGGCCCGGGAGGACCGGGGGGCGGGAAGCCACCGCTCGGGCCGCCGGCGGGCGGGAAGCCGCCGCTGCCCGGGCCGGGGGGATAGCCACCCGGAGGGGCCATGGGCGGGCCGGTGGGCGGCCCGGCCGGGGCGGCGATGCCACTCGAGGGCACCGCCACCGTGGCGGGGTCGCCGGGCATCTCAGGACGGGGCGGCGGGTACCACTTGTCGTCGGATGCCTGCCACCAGTCGGGCCCCTGCGGGGTGTCACTCATCGCGTGTCGTTCCTCGTCACTAGCCGCCGATACGTCCCAGCTGCGGTCCGGCGAACGCACGTCCTGCCGACCGAGGGCCGCAACTCTAGGTGATGGGAGCACGGCCCCCCAGGCGCGGTGGGCGGGGCGGCGGCGTGTGATCAGGCGATGGTCTTGGAGAGGCGATCCATGGCGTCGTCCTCGCTGATGTCGAGGGCGAACGCCAGCTCGGAGACGAGCACCTGGCGGGCCTTGACGAACATCGACTTCTCGCCGGCGGACAGGCCCTTGTCGTTGTCGCGCAGCGCCAGGTTCCGCACGACCTCGGCCACCTGGTAGACGTCGCCGGACTTGAGCTTCTCCTGGTGGTTCTTGAACCGCCGGGACCAGTTGGTCGGCTCGCGCACGTCCTTCTTGGCGAGGACCTCGAAGACGTCCTCGACGTCCTCGACGCTGATCGGGTAGCGCATCCCGATCTCCTCGGCCTTCTCGACGGGAACCTTCAGGACGAGATCGCCATGGGTCATGCGCAGGACGAAGAACTCTTTGTCCTCGCCATCGGGTGGCATGGGCCTGGTCTCGGTGGCCTCGATCACGGCCGCCCCGTGGTGGGGGTAGACCACCCGGTCCTTGACGCGAAACGACACGCGCTGCTCCTCGAACGTCCCTAGGGGGTTCACACAGGATGCCACTTCGGAGCGTGCCTTCCACAGCCCGGCACCCCTGGTGCCGTGTCCCGCAACGTTTGTGCTGTCGCACGTCGTGTCACAGCGAACGCTCCGTGACACGGCACTAGTGTTCCTGCACAGTGGGTGCGAGAACCCTGCGATGGAGCCTTCGGAGGTCGCCGTGATCGAGTGGTCGGACGAGCAGCAGATGGTGCGGGCCGCGGTGCGGGACTTCATCGAGAAGGAGGTCGTGCCGCACCACCGCGACCTCGAGCACGGCGACCTCCCGCCCTACGACATCATCCGGAAGCTCTTCCGCACCTTCGGCATGGACGCGATGGCCCGCGACCGGTTCGAGCGCCAGCTCGCCCGCGACAAGGCGGCCGCCGCCGGTGACGTCGACGACTCGGCCTCCGGCGCGGAAGCGGCCGCACCGCGCGACCCGGTCGAGGCGGCCAACGCCACCGCGTTCCAGATGATCCCCATCATCGAGCTGTGCCGCTGGAGCCCGGGCATGGTCACCGCCATGGGCGTGTCGATGGGGCTGACCTCGGCCGCGATCCTGTCCAAGGGCACGATCGCCCAGAAGGAGCGGTGGGCGCTCGACCTGCTCACCCTGGACAAGATCGGCGCCTGGGCCATCACCGAGCCCGGCTCGGGCTCGGACGCGTTCGGGTCGATGAAGTCGACCGCCCGGCGAGACGGCGACGAGTACGTGCTCAACGGGTCGAAGACGTTCATCACCAACGGGCCCTACGCCGACACGATCGTGTTCATCTGCAAGCTCGACGAGGGCAACCCGCCGGCCGAGCGCAAGGTGCTCAGCTTCGTCCTCGACTCGGGCACGCCCGGCCTCGAGCAGTCCAAGCCGCTGCGCAAGATGGGCATGCACAGCTCGCCCACCGGCGAGCTGTTCCTCACCGACGTGCGCGTGGGCCGCGACCGCCTGATCGGCGAGACCGAGAACCCCGAGGGCGGCGGGCGCTCCGGCGCCAAGGCCACGTTCCAGCAGGAGCGGTCGGGGGTGGCCGCCATGGCTCTCGGGATCATCTCGCAGTGCCTCGAGCTGTGCGTGGCCTACGCCAAGGACCGCGTGCAGTTCGGCCAGCCGATCGGCGAGTTCCAGCTCATCCAGGACAAGCTCGCCCGGATGGAGGTGGCTCGCCTCAACGTCGAGAACCTGGTGTTCCGGGTCATCGAGGCGTCGGCCACCGGGCGGGGCTTCACCCTGGCCGAGGCGTCGGCGATGAAGCTGTACTCCGCCCGCGCCGCCACCGAGGTGGCGATGGAGGCCGTGCAGCTCTTCGGCGGCAACGGCTACATGAGCGAGTTCCAGGTCGAGCAGCTCGCCCGCGACGCCAAGGTCCTGCAGATCTACGGCGGCACCGACGAGATCCAGATCACCCACATCGCCAAGGACCTCCTCCGCTCCTGACCCGCTCCTCCCGAAGGCAATGGGGCCGCGGCTCTATTGCCTCGACCTCGTGGCGGTGGAACCGATTGCCTCGGGTCGTCGGTGGGCGTGGGGTCAGAGGCCCAGGGAGCGGCCGATGATCTCCTTCATGATCTCGGTCGTGCCGCCGTAGATGCGGGTGATGCGGGCGTCGGCGTAGGCGCGGGCGACGGGGTACTCGGTCATGTAGCCGTAGCCGCCGTGGAGCTGCACGCACGCGTCGGCCACCCGGCCCTGCAGCTCGGTGCACCACCACTTGGCCATCGAGGCCTCCTCGGCGGTCAGCTCGCCGTCGTTCAGCGCCAGCACGCAGCGGTCGACGAAGCTCTGCCCGATCTCGATCTCGGTGGCGAGCTCGGCCAGGCGGAACCGGCTGTTCTGGAACGAACCGATCGGCTGGCCGAAGGCCTGGCGCTCCTTGGCGTAGGCGAGCGTCTCGTCGAACACCACCCGCGCCGCGGCCACGCCGGTGGCGGCGATCGACAGGCGCTCCTGGGGAAGGTTGGTCACGAGGTAGCGGAAGCCCGCGCCCTCGTCGCCGAGCCGGTTGGCCACGGGGACCCGCACGTCGCTGAAGAACAGCTCGGCCGTGTCCTGCGCGTGCATCCCGATCTTGGCGAGGTTCCGACCCCGCTCGAACCCCTCCGTGTCGCGCTCGACCACGACGAGCGACATGCCCCGGTGGCGCTCGGTCGGGTCGGTCTTGACCGCGGTGATGACCAGGTCGGCGTTGATCCCGTTGGTGATGAACGTCTTCGACCCGTTGACGACGTAGTCCTCCCCGTCGCGCCGGGCGGTGGTGGTCATGGAGGCGAGGTCGGACCCGATGCCCGGCTCGGTCATGGCGATGGCGGTGATCAGCTCGCCCGAGCAGATCCCGGGGAGCCACCTCTCCTTCTGCTCGTCGGTGCACAGCGACAGGAAGTACGGCAGGCAGATGTCGTTGTGCAGGGTCCAGCCGAGGCCGGCGGCGTTGATCCCGCCCCGCTGCACCTCCTCGGCGATGACGAGGTTGTACCGGAAGTCGTCGACCCCGCCGCCGCCGAACGCCTCGGGGGCGGCCATGCCGAGGAACCCGTGGGCGCCGGCCGCCGCGAACAGCGAGCGGTCGACGATCCCCGCCTCCTCCCACCGCTCGTTGTGGGGCGCCGCCTCGGAGGCGATGAATCGCTTGACGCTGTCCCGGAACAGCTCGTGGTCGTCGTCGAACAGGCTGCGGCGCATGGCGGACGACGGTATCCCGCCACCCGGGGAACGTCTGTGTTCGGGATGCGGCGCCGGCGCCCTGACCAGGCAGTAGGGTTGCCGACGTCGCTGACGGAAATTGTGGGGGCCTTCCGAATGAGCGAATCCACGGCGCGACCCGACACGACGCCTCCCCGCCAGGCGAGACGGGGTCCGGGCCGTCCCCGCGCCCTTCCGCTCGAAGAGCAGCGCCGCCAGGTCCTCGACGCGGCCCGGACGGTGTTCGCCCAGCACGGGTTCCACGGCGCCACCATCGAAGCCGTGGCCCGCCTGTCGGGCACCCCGCGCCCGACCGTGTACGAGCTGTTCGGCACGAAGGACGACCTGTTCGTCGTCGTGGTCGACGACGCGGCCGAACGGATCGTGAGCCGCCTGTCCGCCAGCTTCGGCGAGTCGGAGGAGTTCTCGCTCGAGGCGTTCGTGCGCCACAACTTCGCCGCGGTCTTCGACCTGTTCGAGCGCGACCGCGACGCGGTGATGGTGCTGCTCAACGCCGAGCAGGGCGTGATCGACCGGCCGACGTCCGCTCCGGCCGAGATGCGCACGCAGGTGCTGCAGGAGGTCACCGAGTTCACCCGTTCGCGCTGGGGCGTGCTGGGCCTCGACGTGGGCGCGTCCGCCGAGATCATGGCGCTGATCTTCTTCCGCATGGCCGAGGTGCTGGCGGTCCGCCGCATCTCCGACCCGGGGTGGGACCGCGAGGCGTTCATCGACCTGCTCACCCAGTTCACGATGGGTGGGATCAACCACCTCTGGGAGCACGGCCAGGACGTCCTGATCGCCGCCGGGCGGCGCACCGAGATCGCGGCCGACGCCGAGACGCCCGATCCCGACGAGGCCGGCGAGGCCGGCGCCGACGAGGCGACGACGAGGCCGGCGGGTGACGCCGAGCGCCGATCCCGCTGGCGGCCGCGCCGACGCCGGCCGGGCCGCGCCGTCCCCGTGAGCGGCTCCGGGCCGGTGGCCGTGGTGGTCGGCGGCGGGGGGCCACCCGCCGTCACCCGGGCCGACCTCGGCGACCTGGGCGCCGATCCGCTGGTCGTGGCCGCCGACGAGGGCCTGATCCACGCGGCGACGCTGGGGCTCGACGTCGGCGCCGTCGTCGGCGACATGGACTCGGTCGACCCCGCGGCCCTGCTCGACGCCGAAGCCCGGGGCACGGTCGTCGACCGTCACCCCGTCGCCAAGGATGCGACCGACCTCGACCTCGCCATCGACCGGGTGATGGCCGCCCGTCCCGCGCGTGTCGTGGTCGTCACGGGCACGGGCGATCGGCTCGACCACACGCTCGCGGTGGCGCTCTCGGTGTCGGCCCCGGGTCGTCCCGCGGTGCCGACCGAGGCATGGATCGGTCCGGCGCACCTCTGGGTGGTGCGGGAGGGGACCGAGGTCGGCCTGCCGGGCCGACCCGGCGACCTCGTCAGCCTGCTGGCGCTGCACGGCCCCGTGCGCGGCGTGACGACCGGCGGACTGCTCTACCCCCTCACCGACGAGGACCTCGACGCGGGCTCGTCGCGCGGCGTCAGCAACCAGTGGGTCGACGCGCGGGCGACGGTCCGCGTGCGGGCGGGGGTGCTCGTGGCGGTGGCGCCCGGACGTCCCGGGCCCGCCATCTGACCGATCCGGGGCGCGAACGCGGGCCGCGGTCGCCGCCGGCCTCCGGCGCCGGGCGTTCCCGGCGGTGGGGTTGGGCGCCGCAGCCCGGCGGATGTCACGATCCCGGGCGTGGACGTGACCGCCGACCTCGAGGCGCCCTGTACCCCCGACGAGCTGTTCACGTGGGTGGACGACCTCGGCCGGTATCCCGACTGGCTCGACATCGTGCCCCGGGCGGTCCCGGTCGCCGGGCACGCCGACGATCCCGGCCCGGCGTGGTCCGTCGACCTGCGGGGCCGGCTCGGTCCGCTGGCCCGGTCCAAGCGGCTCCGCATGGTCCGGACGGCCCTCGAGCCCGGTCGGGTGCGCTTCGAGCGGGTCGAGCACGACGGCCGGCGCCACTCGCCGTGGGTGCTCGAAGCGACGGTCGACGAGGTGGACGGCGGCAGCCGGTTGCGGGTCCACCTGCACTACGGCGGCTCCCTGGTGGGGCCGCTGATCGAGCGCCTGCTGGCGGACGAGATCACCCGGTCGCGGCCGCGGCTGCTGGCGCTCGTGGCGGGGGACTGACCCCCCGACGGCCGGCCGGGAAGGCGCGAGCGCGCCGGCGGCGGCGCCCCTACGGCCTGACCGGTGAGGCCGTCGCCCGCGCCGCGTAGCGCCCGTCCCGGTGGTCGAGGTCGAGGGCGAGGCCGAACACAGCGGACAGAGCCGGTGCCGTGAGCACGGCGTCGATCGGTCCGGCCGCCACGATCCGCCCGGCGCGGAGCAGGAGCGCGTGGGTGAAGCCGCGCGGGATCTCCTCGACATGGTGGGTGACGAGCACCGTCGGTGGCGTGGTCGGGTCGTCGGCGAGATGGGTGAGGCGGGCCACGAGGTCCTCCCGGGCGCCGAGGTCGAGCCCGGCGGTCGGCTCGTCGAGCAGGACCAGCCCGGGGTCGCCCCACAGCGAGCGGGCGAGCAGCACCCGCTGGCGCTCGCCCGACGACAGGGTGCCGAACGTCCGGTCGGCGAGAGCCTCGGCGCCGGTGCGGGCCAGCAGGTCGGCGGCGTGGCCGCGGTCGTCGTCGCGGTAGGTGTGCCACCAGGTCTCGAGCGCGGCCTCGCGGGCGGACATGACCGCGTCGAGCGCGGTCACGTCGGGGCGCAGCAGGTCGGCGAAGGCCGGGCTGACGAGGCCGATGCGGGTGCGCAGGCGGCGCACGTCGACCCGGCCCAGGCGTTCGCCGAGCACCTCGACCTCGCCGCGCGTGGGATGGAGGTAGAGCGACGCGAGGCGCAGGAGCGTGGTCTTCCCCGAGCCGTTCGGACCGAGCACGACCCACCGCTCGCCGCCCCTGACGGTCCAGTCGACGCCGGCGAGGATCGTGACCGGCGGGCGGAGGACATCGACGCTGGTCAGACGCAGTGCTGGCGGCGGTGGGGAGGCGCTCACGGCCGGGACGGTAGGGCTTGGCGTCGGAGGCGTGTGGCTACCGCTCAGTAGCTTTACGACGTAGTCGCTTGCGTCATGGAATCGCAATCTTCGCAACGATGTCGTTAAGGTCTCGGCCCCATGCGCAAGCCACTGCTGCTTCCGTCACTTCTGGCCGGCGGTCTCGTCGTCGTGTCGGCGACCGCTGGGCTCACCCACGGCGGCGAATCCGGTGCCGCCAGCGTCGAGCCAGCGATGTCGCCGATCGCCTACCGGCGGGACCTCCGCCCGACCGAGTCGTCGACCACGACGACCACGGCCCCGCCCACCACCACGACGACGGCGCCCCCACCTCCGCCGCCGACCACCACGACGACGGCGCCGCCGCCTCCGCCGCCCGAACCGGAACCCGAGCCGGTGCCCGAGGTCGAGGTGAGCGCCGGGGGCGGCATCGTCTGCCCCGTGGCCGGTCCGGTCTCGTTCGTCGACTCGTGGGGCGCCGCCCGCTCGGGCGGTCGTGGCCACACCGGGACCGACATGATGGCCGGCTACGGCACGCCCACCGTGGCGCCCGTGAGCGGCACCGTCGAGCACCGCGGCAGCGACCTGGGCGGGTTGTCCTGGTACCTCCACGGCGACGACGGCAACACGTACTTCGGCACCCACCTGTCGGGCTACGAGAACGAGGGCGTCGGCTGGGTCGCGGCCGGGACGGTCATCGGCTACGTCGGCGACTCGGGCAACGCCGCCGGGACGCCGCACCTCCACTTCGAGCTCCAGCCCGGCGGGGGGAGCCCGGTCAACTCGTATCCACTGGTCGCCGCGGCCTGCTGATCGGGCCCGGCGGGCCTCGCTCCCTGGGGAACACTGCATGCCGGCCCCGACCCGGACACCGGGTCGTCGCAACACCGGGGGCCGCCTGCGGCAGTTGGACTGCCGCAGGCGGCCCCCCACTACGGTGTCGGCGTGCGCATCGGCATCCTCGGGGGAACAGGGCCTGCGGGCAAGGCACTCGCCGCCCGCCTGGCATCGGTCGGGTTCGACGTGGTCGTCGGGTCGCGGTCCAAGTACCGGGCGATGGAGGTCGTCGACACCCTCCTCGAGCAGTGGCCCGACCGCCGTCTCACGATCGGCGCCGGCGACAACGCGGCCGCCGCCGACACCGACGTGGTGGTCATCGCCACCCCGTGGGACGGCGCCACGCAGACCGCCGTGTCGGTCGAGGACAAGCTGCGGGGCAAGATCGTCATCTCCATGGCCAACGCCCTGACCAAGCTGGGCAAGGAGTTCCAACCCCTCGTGCCGCCCCGGGGGTCGGTCGCCGCCAGCGTCCAGGCCGCGGTCCCGCAGTGCCTCGTCGCCGCGGCTCTCCACCACGTGCCGGCCAAGGAGCTCGGCGACCTGAGCGAACCCATCGAGAGCGACGTGCTCATCTGCTCCGACCACGTGTCCGCGGTCGAGACCACCAGCGAGATCGTGGCGAAGATCCCGAACATGCGCCCGCTCAACGCGGGCGAGCTGGCGATGGCCACGCCGATCGAGTCCTTCACCGCCGTCCTGTTGCAGCTCAACATGCACTACAAGACGCGGGTCGCGGTGAAGCTCACCGGCATCCCCGACGCGCCGGCGGACACCACCGCACCGGCGCCTCGGCAGGCCGGGGCCAAGGGGAACGGGAAGGCGACCGGCGCCGGCGGCGGCGCGTCCGCGGCAGAGCCGACAGCGTGACCACCGACGACCGCCGAGCCGGTGAGCCGATGCGGCTCTTCGACACCGCGCGCGGCGAGGTCGTCCCGTTCACCCCCGGACCGATCGTCACCATGTACACGTGCGGCATCACGCCGTACGACGCGACGCACATCGGCCACGCCGCCGTCTACCTGGCCTACGACGTGCTGCAGCGCCGCCTGCGTGACCGCGGCCACGACACCCGCTGCGTGCGCAACGTCACCGACGTCGACGACGACATCCTGCGCAAGGCACGCGAGCTCGGGGTGCACTACCTCGACCTGGCCGCGGCCGAGACGGCCCGCTTCGACGACGACATGCGGGCGCTCGGAACGCTCCCGGCGTGGAGCGAGCCGCGGGCGACCTCGGCCATCGCCGACATCCGCGGCTTCATCGGCATGGTTCTCGACCGGGGCTACGCCTACCAGGCGGGGGGCGGGGTGTACTTCGACGTCTCGCGCTTCGACCGGTTCGGGCAGGTCAGCCACCTCAGCCGCGAGGAGATGCTGGTGCTCGCCGCCGAGCGGGGCGGCAACGTCGACGACCCGCACAAGCGTGACCCGCTGGACTTCGTCCTGTGGCAGCCGTCCGCAGACGACGAGCCGGCGTGGGAGTCGCTGTGGGGCCCCGGCCGGCCGGGCTGGCACATCGAGTGCTCGGCCCTCGCCATGCGCGAGCTGGGCACCACGATCGACCTCCACGGCGGCGGAACCGACCTCATCTTCCCGCACCACGAGTGCGAGGCGGCCCAGTCCGAGGCCGCCACCGGCGAGCGCTTCGTCCGGCACTGGATGCACCAGGCGATGGTGCGGATGGACGGCGAGAAGATGTCGAAGTCGCTGGGCAACCTGGTGTTCGTGTCCGACCTGCGCAAGACGTGGGACACCCGGGCGATCCGCCTGGCCGTCCTGGCCCACCACTACCGCCACGGGTGGGACTGGACCGACGACGTGATGCCGCACGCCTCGGCGTGCCTGGCGCGGTGGGAGAAGGCCGTGGCCGCCGGTGCCGGGGGTGGCGAGCCCGCCCTGGCGGCGGTGCGGGCCGCGCTCGACGACGACCTCGACACCCCGACTGCCGTACGGGCCGTCGACGAGGCGGCGGCGGCCGGGGACGACGTCACCGCGGCGGCCGACCTGCTGGGCGTCGACCTCCGGCCGGCTGTCTGACCGAGGGCGACGCCTTCGCGGCCACCACCGGCTTCGACCCCCGTGAGCTGACGACCGAGTACCTCTACCTCCGCGTGCGGCCCGAGCCGATCCAGGCGTGGCGCGAGGCCGACGAGCTCGCGGGGCGCGAGGTGATGCGCGGCGGTCGGTGGCTCGGCGGCTGAGGCGCGGGTTTACAGTCACCGGCATGGACGCCGCGGTCTCCGCCCTCGCCGACGAGCAGGCGGCGCTGAGCGCCCGCCTCGACGGGCTGGACGAGGCCGGCTGGGCGGCCCCCTCCCGCTGCCCGGGGTGGAGCGTGTCGGACGTCGTGCTGCACCTGGCGCAGACGAACGAGATGGCGCTGGCCAGCCTCGACGGCACGATGGCCGAGTTCCTCGGCCGCATGGCCGCCGCCTCGGTGCCACAGACCGTGGACGTCGACGCCGGGGCCGCGGCGATGGTCGAGGTCGAGCGCGGCGCACCGCCGGCCGAGGTCCAGGCGCGCTGGGACGAGGGCGCCGCCGAGCTGCGGGCGCGCTTCGCCGCGGCCGACCTGGGTGCCCGGGTCGACTGGGTGGTCGGACAGCTGTCCGCCCGCACGCTGGCGACCACCCGGCTGGCCGAGACGTGGATCCACGCCGGTGACGTTGCCGCCGCCTCGGGGCCGTTACCCGACCCGACCGACCGGCTGTGGCACATCGCCCGGCTCGCGTGGCGCACGGTCCCGTACGCCTTCGCCCGGGCCGACCACCCCGCACCCGGCCCCGTCGTGTTCGACCTCGTGGGCCCGTCCCGCGACGCGTGGCGCTTCGCCCCCGACGGCGTCGACGCCGCGTCCGAGCCGGTCACCACGGTGGCCGGCGATGCCCTCGACCTCTGCCTCGTGGCGGGTCAGCGGGCCGACGCCGCCGACACCGGTCTCGTCGCCGAGGGCCCGGACGCCGCCGACGTCCTGGCGCTGGTGCGCACGTTCGCCTGAGGTGCCGCCAGAACACCGGGCGCCGACCGGCGCGCGCAGACCGTGTCGGCATCGCGCCCGCCGTCACAGACCCGGCGAGGGGCGTAGCATCCGGCCATGCCCGTGGGGGACGCCGATGACCGGGAGTACGGCAAGCTCTATCCGGTCGCTCGCGCCATCCTGTCCCCGCTGTTCCGCACCGGCTGGCGCACCTACCTCCGGGGGATCGACAACCTGCCCGAGGACGGCCCCGCCATCGTGTGCCCCAACCACACGTCCGTCATCGACTCGTTCCTCCTGCCGTCGGTGCTGCCGCGCCGCATCACCTTCGTCGGCAAGGCCGAGTACCTCGACGACTGGAAGACGAAGCACCTCTTCCCGGCGCTGGGCATGATCCCCATCGACCGGGCGGGCGGCGACGCCAGCACCCGGGCCCTCGACGCGGCGGCCGGCGTGCTCGAGCGCGGCGAGCTGTTCGGCATCTACCCCGAGGGCACCCGCAGCCGCGACGGCAAGCTGCGCAAGGGGCACACGGGCCCCGCACGCCTGGCGCTGCGCACGGGCGCGCCGCTCGTCCCCGTCGGCATCATCGGCACCCGCGACATCCAGCCGCCGGGGGCCAGCACGCCGCGCCCGTTCCGGCCCTGCGAGATCCGCATCGGCCGGCCCATCGAGGTCGCCCACTACGCCGACCGCCCCGGCGACCGCCTCGTGCTCCGCCAGCTCACCGACGAGCTGATGTACGAGATCCGCTCCCTGTCGCGACAGGAGTACGTGGACGAGTACGCGACCCGCAAGCACGACGCCATGCCCACCCGACCCACGGTCGTCGTCCTCGGGGGCGACGGGAACGGGGCGCGGGCGGTCGACGGCCAGATGTCGCACGCAGCGGCGACCTGACGCCCACCCGGGCGGGGCGCCGTCACCCGGCAACCGGTTCGGGAGGGGTCCGCACCGGTCGGTAACCTCGGCGTCCATGGCCGAGATCGCGATCACCCTGCCCGACGGTTCCACCAGGTCGGTGGCACCGGGCACCACCGCGCTCGGCCTCGCCGAGAGCATCGGGTCGCGGCTGGCCAAGGCGGCGGTCATCGCCGAGATCAACGGCGTCGAGCGCGACCTCGGCGCCGAGCTGGCCGACGGCGATCGCGTCGCCATCGTCACGGCCGACAGCGAGCGCGGGCTGTACACCATCCGCCACTCGACGGCCCACGTGCTGGCCCAGGCGGTGCTCGACCTGTTTCCCGAGGCCACCTTCGGCATCGGGCCGCCGGTCGAGGACGGCTTCTACTACGACTTCGAGCTGTCCGGCGGCGCCACGTTCTCGAGCGACGACCTCGACCGCATCGACGCCCGCATGCGCGAGATCATCGACGAGCACCAGCCGTTCGTCCGGGACGAGATCCCGGCCGACGAGGCGCGCGTGATCTTCGACCGCCACCGGTTCAAGCTCGAGATCATCGACAACGCCTCGACCGACCCGATGTCGGGCACCGGCGATCGGGGCGAGGTCCGCACGTACGAGAACCCGCCGGCCAAGCCCAAGGACCACCCGCCGTTCGACGGTCGCCCGGGGTTCATCGACCTGTGTCGCGGCCCGCACGTCGAGGACACGAGCCGCCACCTCGGGCACTTCAAGCTGCTCCGCGTGGCCGGGGCCTACTGGCGCGGCGACGAGCACAACCCGCAGCTGCAGCGCATCTACGGCACCGCGTGGGACAGCCGCAAGGCGCTCGACCAGCACCTCCGCCAGCTCGAAGAGGCCGCCAAGCGCGACCACCGCAAGCTCGGGGCCGAGCTCGACCTGTTCCACTTCCCGCCCGAGGTGGGCAGCGGCCTGCCGCTCTACCACCCGAAGGGCGGGCTGGTCCGCAAGCTGATGGAGGACTACAGCCGCGCCGAGCACGAGCGGGCGGGGTACGAGTTCGTCTACACGCCGCACATCGCCAAGGGCGAGCTGTTCTCCATCAGCGGCCACCTCGAGTGGTACGCCGACGGCATGTACCCCCCGATGGAGCTCGACGAGGGGCACAAGTACTACCCCAAGCCGATGAACTGCCCCATGCACATGCTCATCTACGGGGCGCGCCAGCGCTCGTACCGTGAGCTGCCGCTGCGGCTGTTCGAGTTCGGCACGGTGTACCGCTACGAGAAGTCGGGCGTCGTCCACGGCCTGCTGCGGGCGCGCGGCTTCACCCAGGACGACTCGCACATCTTCTGCACGGCCGAGCAGCTCGGCGACGAGCTGACCAGCCTGCTGGCGTTCGTGCTCAAGCTGCTGCGCGACTACGGGTTCGACGAGTTCGAGGCCGAGCTGGCCACCCGGCCCGACAAGTTCGTGGGCGAGCCCGCCGACTGGGACGAGGCCGAGGAGAAGCTGCGCCAGGCGGTCGAGGCGTCGGGCATCCCCTACGTCGTGGCCGAGGGCGAGGGCGCGTTCTACGCCCCCAAGATCGACGTGCACGTGCGCGACGCCATCGGCCGCCGTTGGCAGCTCTCGACCCTCCAGGTCGACTTCCAGTTCGCCGACCGGTTCGACCTCGAGTTCGTCGGCGCCGACAACGAACGGCACCGTCCCCGCATCATCCACCGGGCGCTGTTCGGGTCGTTCGACCGGTTCTTCGGCGTGCTGCTCGAGCACACGGCCGGCGCGCTTCCGACCTGGCTGGCCCCGGTGCAGGTCGTCGTGCTGCCCGTGCGGTCCGACCACGAGGAGCATGCCCGCGGGCTGGGCGACCGCCTGCGGGCCGAGGGCCTGCGCGTCGAGGTGGTCGAGGCCGACGAGCCCCTCGGGGCCCGCATCCGCAAGGCCAAGCTCGAAAAGGTCCCGCACGTGGTCGTCGTCGGCGACGACGACGTCGCCCACGACACCGTGGGCGAGAACCCCCGGGGCGGCGTGGTCGAGCGCGACCTGCCGGTGGCCGACTTCGTCGAGCGGCTGCGCACCGAGATCGCCACCCACGCCTGATGGACGCGGCGAGACCCCCGGTCGGGGGCGAGGACGATGCGGTCGCGCGCCGCCACGCCATGGACCGCATGTGGGCCGGGTGGCGGTCGACGTACGCCGCCGCCGTCGGCAACGGGGCGCTGGCGGGGGAGGGGTCGATCTTCCGCGGGATCCTCGACTCGGGGCTGCCCGACGACGAGACGCACATCGTGTGGCGGGGCGAGACCGTGTTCGCCATCCTCAACGCCTTCCCGTACACGAGCGGCCACCTGCTGCTGATGCCCTACCGCGAGGTGCCCGACCTCGAGCAGCTCGACGAGGCCGAGGGCGCCGAGCTGTGGTCGGCCGTGCGGGCCGCTGTGGCGGCGGTCAAGGCCGCCTACCACCCCCACGGGGTCAACGTCGGGCTGAACCTCGGCGAGGCGGCGGGAGCCGGCATCCCTTCTCACCTGCACGTCCACGTCCTGCCCCGCTGGAACGCGGACTCGAACTTCATGACCTCGATCGCCGAGACGCGCGTGCTGCCCGAGCCCCTCGACGAGACCTGGGCCAAGGTGCGGGACGCCTGGCCGGCGTGACGCAGCGCCCGACCACGCCGGTGGTTTCCCCGGCCCGCGCGGCGGTCGCTACCGTCGCAGGCGCCATGGCCGACGACGCGACCCCCGACGAGCTCCCGCCCACGGGCGGACACGTCGGCGACGCCGCACGTCGCGACAAGCACGTCCGCGACGACGAGCACGTCCGCGACGACGAGCACGTCCAGCGACGACGAGCACGTCAGCGACGACGAGCACGTCGACGAGCTGCCCGAGGACCTCGACGCCGCCGGGTTCGTCGGCCCGTACCTGTTCCCGAACAACAACCGGCGCCGCATCCCTGGCTACCTGTACCTCGCCACCGCCGCCGCCTGCGTCGCGATCTGGGCGCTGGTGGACGACTCGCCCTACGTCAACGGCGGGTACCTGCTGGCGGCGGCGCTGCTGGCGGTCGTCGGCGCGTACTCGCTCGTGTCGGGGTGGAACCTCGACGTCGACGAGCAGGACGCCCTGGTGGCGGCCACCCGGGCGGTGGGGTTCCCCGTCGGCCACGCGTCGGCGCAGATGGGCTGGCGAGGCCTGCTCAGCCGGCCCACGTGGCGCATCCTCCTGTACTCGGCCGACACCCCGCCCGCGAAGCGCGGCCTCGTGCTGGTCGACGGCGTCGACGGCGAGATCGTCCAGCACTTCGTGGAGGACAACCCCGAAGACTGGTCCGAGCTGGACGCGGGCGAGCCCGGCGACGCGGGCGCGTAGCGCCACCCACGACGCGCCACTAGGTTCCGACGCCGTGCCCCGACGTCCGCTCGCCGCGCTCGCGGTGGTCGCTGTCGCGACCACCGTGTGGAGCACAGCGGCGTGCGGCGGCGGTGACTCGGGCAACGACGCCGGCGGCGGCCCGCCGGACTCGACCACCACGACGGCAGACGACCCCACGACCACGGCGGCGCCCACGACGACGACCACCGCGCCGTTCGACCCGGCGACCCTCCGGCCGCCGGCGCCCGCCGGCGATCCGGCCGCCCTCGCCGCGCAGATCGCCGACGCGGAGGCCACGATCCGGCAGCCCGCGGTCGGGACCGCCGACCTGGCGGCCGCCGGGCTGGCCCAGCAGGTGGCGTACCGCCAGCTCGGCGACCATCCCGAGTGGGACGGGGCCGTGCTCGCCGCGCTGCCGGCCCGACCTGCAGCCCGTGGCGACCGCGCACGCGGCCGCCCGCCGGGACCTGCGGGCGCTCACGGGCTCGCCGTCGACCGAGATGCCGGCCTGGCGGATCCAGGCACCCGCGGCGCCCACCGACCTGGTGGCCTGGTACCACGAGGCCGAGGCCGCGTCGGGCGTGCCGTGGCAGTACCTGGCGGCGATCAACCTGGTGGAGACCGGCATCGGCCGCATCCACGGCCTGTCGACCGCGGGGGCCCAGGGACCGATGCAGTTCCTGCCCTCGACGTGGGACGCCTACGGCGAGGGCGACATCGAGGACTCCCACGCCGCCATCCTCGCCGCCGGGCGGCTGCTGGCCGCCAACGGGGCGCCCGGCGACATGGACGCCGCTTTGTTCAGCTACAACCACGACGACCGCTACGTGCGGGCCGTGTCCCGCTACGCGGACCTCATCGCCGAGCACCCCGGGGCGTACGCCGGCTTCCACGCCTGGGGCATCTGGTATTGGACGACCGCCGGCGACATCTACCTGCCCATCGGCTGGGAGTCGGCCGAGCGGGTTCCGGTGGACCGGTACGTCGCCGCCCATCCGAACGGAACATGATCTAGGCATGACCTGGGGGGAGTGGATCGTCGGCTGGCTGGTGCTGGTCGTGCAGGTGGGGGCCGCTGCTGTGGCGGGGAACGGTCTGCGGCGCCGGCTGGCGCCGCAGACGAGCGGGACGCCGGCCGCGGCCGTCGCCACCGCAGTGTGCGCCGTGTCGCTGGTGGTCGTGACCTCGCTGGCCCTCGGGACGGTCGGCCTGTTCACCGCGTGGGCGGTCCCGCCTGTGCTGGTGGTGCTGGCAGTGGTGCTCGACCCCGACCGCGGGCCCTGGCGGATTCCGCGTCGCCCCGAGGCCGCAGGGGTCCTCGGGGCCGACGGCGGTGACGGGGCGGAGGGTGCCGGGGCCGACGGGGCCGACGGCGTTGACGCCCGGGTCGAGCCGGACGGCGAGGGCGCCGGCGCTGACCCGGGGCCCCATCGCAACGAGGGGAGGTACACCCGCTGGGTCGCCTGGGCGGCGATGGGGGTGCTGGCCGCGGCGTGGATCGACCGGGTCGTCGCCGTGTACCGCCGCGGCCTCACCGACGGCGACAGCCTGATGTACCACCTGCCCTTCGCCGCCCGGTTCGTGCAGCGCGGGTGGACGACGGGCACGGCGCCGGTCGGTTCCGACGCCTGGGTCGCCTTCTACCCGGCCAACGTCGAGCTGGTGCAGGCCTGGACGATGCTGCCGTTCGGCCGAGACGTCGTCGTCCCCCTGACGAACCTCGCGTGGCTCGGTCTCGCGCTCCTCGCGGCGCGCGTCATCGGGGCCGTGACCGGGCGGGCGTCCGTCGCGACCGCGGTCGTCGGCGCGGCGCTGTGCCTCCCCATCCTCGTGGCGACACAGAGCGGTTCGGCGCGGGTCGACATCGCCACGATCGCTCTCTTGCTGTCGGCCGTGGCCCTGCTCCTGGGCTGCCCCCGGAGCCGGGGATCGGTGGCGGTGGCGGGTCTGGCGCTCGGGCTCGCCATCGGCGCCAAGTTCGCGTTTCTCCCGCTCGCCGGGACGATGCTCGTGGCCGTCGCGGTGATGCTGTGGCGCCGCCACTCGTGGCGCATGGCGGCCGTGTGGGCGGGCGGGGCGACGCTGACGGCCGCCTACTGGTACGTGCGCAACTGGTGGGTGACGGGCAACCCCGTTCCGGCCGTGGACCTGCGCGTCGGGCCCGTCGGCTTCGCCCCGCTCCCGCACGATCGCCTCGCCCTGCTCGACGACAGCTCGCTGGTCGCGCAGTCGGACAAGCCGGGGTTCTGGCGCTACCTCGTCCGGGGGCTCGCCGACCAGTTCACGGGCTCCGAGTTCATCGGCTACGGCATCCTGCTCCTGGGGCTCGCGGCGGTCGTGCTCGTGGCCCGCCAGCGGCCGTGGGGCGTCCGGCACGCGGTGCTGGCCGCAGGCCTCGTGGGCTGCGTGGCGTACCCGCTGGCCCCGTACAGCGCACCGATCGACGGCGCCGAGACCTCCAACCAGATCGCGTTGGTGATCGTGGTGCTCAACGTCCGCTACCTCCTGCCGTCCGTCATCGTGCTGCTCTGCCTGCTGCCCGTCGGCCTGGCGGGCCTGCACAGGCGCATCGGCGACGGGCTCGTGATCGTCGCGGCCGCGACGACCGTCCAGCTCTGGCAGCGCAGCCTGTGGTTCAACGCCGAGTGGCCGACGTCGACCGGTGACGCGCAGGTCGCCGTCCTCGTGGTCGTGGCGGTGGCCGCCGCGCTGGGCCTGTGGGCGGTCTCGCGCCGGTCCGCCCGGACGGGAGGGTGGGCGGTGGGCGCCGTCGCCTCGGTCGCGCTCGTCACGGGCGCGGCCATGTCGGCGCCCGTCGTCGGCGACGACGGGACCAGGCTCCGGTACGGCGACTTCCTGCCCGACCTCGTGACGCTGTGGCGGACCGCCGAGGACCTCGACGCCGAGCGGCTGGCGCTGGTCGGGGGGTGGGTGCAGTACCCGTACACCGGCGCGACGCTCGGCACCGAGGTGGACTACGTCGGCGTGCCGCAGGGGAGAGGGCTGACCGCGCCGCCCGAGGACTGCGACGACCTGGCCGAGGTGCTCGCGGCCGAGGACTACGACGTGGTCGTGCTGCAGCAGCACCCCTACGGTGACGGAGGCGAGGTCAACGCCCTCGCCGAGTGCATGCGACAGCGCGAGCGCGCGGTCGTCGTGGCCGAGACCAGCGCCGGCTTCGTGGTGGTCCTCGACGGGGAGCAGAGCTGACCACCACGGCAGCCCAGAGGCGTGCCGGCGCTTTGGGAGGCGCTCCGGCAGGCACGTACACGCCGGGGTACGGGCTGACCCGCGGTCACCCGAGGCGATCGGTTCCGTCGTCCGGAGGATGAGGCGGGGGTTCCGCATGTGGAACCCATTTCCTCGGCCTCCTGTCGGTGGAACTCATCGCCTCGGGGCGGACCGGGTCCGAGGCTGGCTCGGATGAAGGACGGCCGGGCGGCGCACCCGCCGTCGGCGGGTGCGTCCCGTCAGGCGCGATCGGGCGGCGGCGTGCGACGGACCGAGGCCAGCGCATCCTCGGCCGCGCGCAGGTGGGTGACGCCGGTCTCGACGCCGTGCCGCGCGAGGTCGAGCGCCGTCACCTGGCGGTCGGTGCCCTCCACGAGCCCGGTGCGGGCCCAGTCGCGGGCGGGGGTGCCCTCGATGCGCTCGGCGGCCGCGTTGGCCTCGAGGCCCAGCTCGGACAGGCGCTCGTGGACCGTGCCCGTCACGCCGCCGGGCTTCGGGCGCGCCGCGGGATCGACGTCGGCGGCGGGCAGCGTGGGCGTGTCGGCCGTGAGCACGCTGGCGAGCGCCCGGTCGGCCGCGGCGATGCCCCACGCCGCGGCCACGATGTGCTCGATCGGCGACCATCCCCCGACGACCCGGTGGGCCACGTCGTCGGGTGTCTCGTCCTCGCCGAGGCCCGCGAACAGGCCGCGGTAGCGCCGCTCGAACCCGCGCAGCGCGACGACGATGTCGGACGGGGCGAGCGAGGAGAGGTCCATCCACGAGGTTCTAGCGGACAGGAACCGACTCGTCCGCGGCGCCGGCGATCGGCCAACGTGGGGGACGTGACGACCACGACGGCCGAGGCCGCCGCCCCGACCGTCAACCGGTCGACGCACAGGCGTCGCGGACTGGCCCAGGTCACCGCGGCCGCGGTGCTGTTCGGCGTGAACGCCAGCGTGTCGAAGGTCGTGCTCGAGGCCGGGGTGCCCCCGCGCCAGCTCGCCGCCCTGCGGTGCACCGGCGTGGCCCTCGGGCTGCTCGCGATCGTGGGGCCGACGGCGCGGGCGCGGCTGCGGGTGTCGTGGCGGGCGCTGCGCCAGCTCGCGGTGCTGGGCATCGTGGGCGCCGCCCTCATCCAGTGGCTCTACTTCGTCGCCATCGACCGGCTGCCCGTGGGGGTGGCGTTGCTCCTCGAGTTCACGGCCCCGGTGCTCGTGGCGGTGTTCGCTCGGGTCGTGCTGCGCGAGGAGGTCCGGCCCGTCGTGTGGGTCGCCCTCGGTCTGTCGCTCGTCGGGCTGGGGCTCGTCGCCCAGGTGTGGGAGGACACGCGCCTCGACGCGCTGGGCGTCGCCGCGGGGCTGGGTGGTGCGGCGTGCCTGGCGACGTTCCTGCTGCTCGGCCGGCACAGCGGGGGGACCCAGGACCCCGTGGCGGTGAACTTCTGGATGTTCGCCTGCGCGAGCGCCTTCTGGCTGGTGGTCGAGCCGCCCTGGGGCATCGACTGGGCGCCCCTCGGCGAGTCCACCTCGCTGCTCGGTGCGCTCGGCGGCGTGGAGGTGCCCGTGTGGCTGGCGGTGGCGTGGGTCGTCGCGCTCGGCACGCTCGCGCCGTACGCCCTCGACCTCGCCGCGCTCCGCCACCTGTCGGCCACCACGGTGGGCGCGGTGGGCATGCTCGAGCCGGTCGTGGCGGCGGGGGTGGCGTGGCTGTGGCTGGAGCAGGCGCTCACCACCACCCAGGTCATCGGCGGGCTGGTCGTGCTGGCCGGGGTCGCCCTCGCCCAGTCGGCCCGACGAACCGGCGCCGTCGCCGACCCCATTCCCGAGCCGCCCTTGTAGCGTGCCCGGCATGTCCATCTACGACGTTGCGATCAACCGCCTCGACGGGACGCCCGCCGACCTCCACACCTACGAGGACAAGGCGGTCCTGCTGGTGAACGTGGCCTCGCAGTGCGGCCTGACGCCGCAGTACACGGGCCTCGAGCAGCTCCACGAGCAGTACGCCGACCGCGGTTTCTCGGTGCTCGGCGTGCCGTGCAACCAGTTCGGCGCCCAGGAGCCCGGGACGGCCGAGGAGATCGCCACGTTCTGCTCGACCAGCTACGGCGTGACGTTCCCGCTGACCGAGAAGGTCGAGGTCAACGGCGACGGCCGTCACGCGCTGTACCAGCAGCTCGTCGACGTGGCCGACGGCGAGGGCCACACGGGCGACATCCGCTGGAACTTCGAGAAGTTCCTGGTGGCGCCCGGGGGCGAGATCGTGGCCCGGTTCAACCCGATGACCGAGCCCACCGCCGACGAGGTCGTCGCCGCGGTCGAGAAGGTCCTCCCCGCATAGCACCCGGGGCCGGCGTGACGCCGGCCCCGCAGGTCAGCGGCCGCGGGCCGAGCGCAGGACCCGCCCCACGTCGAGCAGATGGTGGCTGCCCTCGTGCACGACGATCGTGCCGAGGTCGGCCACCATGACCGGACGGCCCCGCCCGGTCAACCCGACCAGCTGCCACTCGTCTCCGTTCAGCTCGTCGAGCGTGGTGGCCAGCGTGTCGGCGGCGTCGGCGATCCGCTCGGCCACCTCGAGACGGTCCAGGTCGGGCGACGCCGCGGCCACGCGGCCCTCCCAGTCGACCTCGACCTCGTCGGGCTCACGGCGCTCGAGCGCGCAGCGGACGCGGTCGTCGAACACCTCGAAGATGTCGACGACGTGCGACCCGTACTCGATCGCCGACCACACGCCGGGCCCGGGGGAGCGGCGGACGACCTCGTCGAGGTCCTCGCCGCGGAGCCCGCGGGTGAGCGGGGCCTGGTACCGACGGGCGAAGCTGCGCACCGCCGTCGGGATGTCGCGCGGCCGCACGTCGGCGGGATCGAAGCCGCATTCGGCGCACCGGTCCACGGGCGGCCCGCCTCAGCCCTCGTCGGCCACCTCGCGCCGCACCGCGTCGACCAGGTGGGGCGGGAGGACGTCGTAGTGGTCGTGCTGGGCGTGGAACCGGCCGCGGCCCCCGGTCAGCGAGCGCAGCTCGATGGCGTAGCGCTGGATCTCGGAGGTCGGCACGAGCGCGGTGACCACCTGGCGCCCGTCGCCGGTCGTGTCGGTGCCCTGGACCCGGCCGCGCCGGGCGTTGAGGTCGCCCATCACGTCGCCCTGCGTGTCGAGGGGCACGACGACCACCACGCGGCTGATCGGTTCGAGGATGACGGGTCCGGCCTGGGCCATGGCGGCCCGGAACGCCAGGCGACCCGCCACCTTGAACGCCATCTCGGAGCTGTCGACCGAGTGCTCCTTGCCGTCGGTGACCGTCACGCCGACGTCGACGACGGGGTACCCGTAGACCCCGCCCTGGCTCATGGTCTCCTCGATGCCCTTCTGCACCGCGCCGATGTAGCTGCGACCGATGGCCCCGCCGACGACCGTGCTGGCGAACGAGAAGCCCTCGCCGCGGGCGCGCGGCTCGACGTCGATCACGCACACGCCGAACTGCCCGTGCCCGCCGGTCTGCTTCTTGTGGCGCCCCTCCACGCCCGTGACCCCCGTCGTGATCGTCTCGCGGTACGGCACCCGGATGGGCTCGGTGTCGACGTTGGCGCCGAACTTGCGCGTCAGCTTCTCGAGCGTGATCTGCAGGTGGGTCTCGCCGGTCCCCTGCAGCAGGGTCTGGTGGGTCTCGTCGTTGCGCTCGATGCGCAGCGCGGGGTCCTCGTCGGCGAGCCGGTGCAGGGCGGTGGCCAGCTTGTCCTCGTCGGCCTGGGTGTGGGGGATGACCGCCAGCGCCAGCGTGGCCTCGGGCTGTTCGATGGGGTCGATGCGGACGGGCTTGCCCCGGGGGGCGAGGGTGTCGCCGGTCATCGTGCCCGCCAGCTTCGACACCGCCCCGATGTCGCCCGCCACGAGCTCGGACGTGGGCTGCTGCTCCTTGCCCCGCAGGGTGAGCAGGCCGTGGAGCCGCTCGTCGCCCCCCGTGCGGCTGTTGACCAGGTGGTCGTCGGGCCGCACCGTGCCCGACACGACCCGGAACAGGCTGACCTGCCCGACGTAGGGATCGGCGATCGTCTTGAACACGAAGGCGAGCGGGTCGCCGGTGGCGTCCGCGGCGACGTCGGTGCGCACAGGCTCGTCGCCGTTGCCGGCCACGATCGGCACGGGGCGATCGAGCGGCGACGGGCCGATCTCGACCAGCAGGTCGGCGAGCCGGTCGATGCCGACCTCGCGCGTGGCCGAGCCGATGATCACGGGGAAGACGGTGGCGGCGGCGATGCCGTCGTGGAGGGTGCGCTCGAGCTCGTCGAGGGAGGGCACGTCGCCGTCGAGGTAGCGCTCGAGCATGGCGTCGTCGGCCACGACGATGCCCTCGACCAGGTTGTCGTGCACCTGGTGCTCGAGCTCCTCCATCTCGTCGGGGATCTCCTCGGTGTGCGGGATCCCCTTGTCGTAGATGTGGGCGGTGTCGGTCAGCAGGTCGGCGATGCCGCGGAACCCGGCCCCCGCGCCGATCGGCAGCTCCAGTGGGGCGATGCCCGACCCGAGCCGGTCGCGGAGCTGGGCGAGCGTCGAGTCGTAGGAGGCCCGGTCGTGGTCGAGCTTGTTCACGAACACCATGCGGGGGACCCCGAGGGCGCGGGCCATCTCCCACGCCTCCTCGGTCTGCACCTCGACACCGTCGAGGGCGCTGACGACGAAGACGGCGAGGTCGGCGATGCGCAGCGCCGCCGCGACCTCGCCCATGAAGTCCGCGTAGCCGGGGGTGTCGACGAGGTTGATCTTGTGGTCCCGCCACTCGAGCGGGGCCACCGACAGCGACAGCGAGATGCCGCGCTTGTGCTCCTCGGGGTCGAAGTCGCAGGCGGTCGTGCCGTCTTCCACCCGGCCCATGCGGGGGATCGCCCCGGCCCGGTGCAGCAGCGCTTCGGCAAGGCTCGTCTTGCCGGCGCCGCTGTGCCCCACGAGGGCGACGTTGCGGATCTGACGCGTCGCATACCGCTTCACCAGGCTCCCCCTCGGAGTAGGTCGGCGATGTCGGCGAGGCTAGTGCTGTCATCCCGGCCGCGCCGCGGCGTGCAGCCGGGACCGCACACGGTGCGGGGTGCTGGGGGAGGGGGTGCGCGCGTTGTTACGCTGAACGCGCCCACGGCGGCGCGTCGACGCAGGAAGGGGCCGGAAGAGCCGGCCACGGCGCCGCGAGCGAGCGACCCACGGAGACACGATGTTCGACGGACGGTGGCGCAGCACCTTCGAGAAGGGCCTGCGACCCATCGGTGCCCAGATCCGGCGCACCGGCATCACAGCCAACCAACTCACCACGACCGGCCTGGTCATGGGGGCCGCGGCCGCGGTCGCCATCGCCAACGGCTGGCTGCGCGCCGGCCTGTTGCTGCTGGTGCTCACGGCGGTCCCCGACGTGCTGGACGGCGCGGTGGCCAAGGCCTCGGGAACCGCCTCGCCGCGGGGTGCCTTCTTCGACTCGGTGATCGACCGGGTCAGCGACGCGCTGCTGCTCGGTGGCGTGGCCTGGTACCTCGCCTCGACGCAGCCGGGACGGGTGTCCGTGCTGCCGCTGGCGGTGCTCGGGGCGTCGATGCTCGTCTCGTACGAGCGCGCCAAGGCAGAGTCCCTGGGCTTCGACGCCCGCGGCGGCCTGATGGAGCGCGCCGAGCGCCTCGGGTTCCTGGCCCTCGGGCTGCTGTTCGAGTCGCTGCTCGTCCCGGTGCTGTGGGTCATGCTGGTGCTCACCGTGTTCACGGCCGGCCAGCGGTTCGTGAAGGTCTGGCGCCAGGCGTCGGCCCCGCAGGTCCAGCCGCTCGCCGATCGCTGGCGGTCCCGGCGGGTGGCCCGCTCGACGCAGCGCACCTGGCGCCGCCAGTCGATGGCGCACCGCCGCCGACGGTGAGCCACGCGTCCCGGCGGTGACGCCGGCCCGATCCCGCCCGTTCCGATGGACCTGGTGACCCCCGCGTACCGCGCCGCCTCGCTGGTGGCCCAGACCCTGCCCGGCGGGATCGTCGACGCGGCCGCCCCCCGCCTGGCGGAGCTGTTCGCGTCGGGCGGCAGCGATCGGCGCACCATGGTCGAGCGTCACCAGCGCCGCGTCGACCCGCATCTGCGCGGCGCGGCCCTGCGCCGGCGGGTGCAGCAGGTCTACGCGTCCTACGGCCACTACTACGGCGAGTCGTTCCGGCTGCCGGGCATCGGCCCCGACGAGCTCGACGCCCGCCTCACCTACGAGGGCTTCGAGCACGTCGACGAGACCCTCGACAAGGGCGTCGGACCACTGCTGTGCCTGCCGCACCTCGGGAGCTGGGAGTGGAGCGCGTACTGGCTGACCCGCGTCCGCGGTCTCCCGGTCACCGCGGTCGTCGAGCGCATCGAGCCCCCGGCCCTGTTCGACTGGTTCGTCGAGTTCCGCGAGCGCATCGGCCTGCACATCGTGCCCCTCGGGCCCGAGGCGGGCCGGGCGACCGTGACGGCCGTCAAGGCCGGGCACGTCGTCGCCCTGCTGTGCGACCGCGACATCGGCCGGGGCGGTGTCGAGGTGTCGTTCTTCGGCGAGCGCACCACCTTGCCGTCCGGACCGGCCGTCCTCGCCCTGCGCACGGGGGCGCCCCTGTTGCCGACCGCCACCTACGACGAAGGGCGCAACCACCACGGGGTGATCCGGCCGCCGATCCCCGCCGAGCGGCACGGCACGTTCCGGGAGGACGTCGGCCGCATCACGCAGGACCTCGCCCACGAGCTCGAGGGCCTGATCCGCCGGGCGCCCGAGCAGTGGCACCTGATGCAGCCGAACTGGCCGAGCGACCGCGCCGGCGCGGGCCCGGTCCGGCTGTGAGCGTCGCCACCGGGCCGGTCGTGTCCGACGAAGTACCCTGACGCCGTGCGCATCGGGCTCGTCTGCCCCTACAGCCTCACGGTCCCGGGTGGCGTCCAGGCGCAGGTGCTGGGCCTCGCCCGGACGCTGCGCGCCCTCGGGGTCGACGCCCGCGTGCTGGCTCCGTGCGACGGGCCACCGCCCGACGCCTGCGTGACCCCGCTCGGCCAGAGCGTTCCCACCGCCTCGAACGGCTCGTTCGCCCCGCTGGCGCCCGATCCCGCGGCGCAGCTCCGCACGCTGCGCGCTCTGCGCGACGAGGCCTTCGACGTGCTCCACGTGCACGAGCCCCTGGCGCCCGGGCCGACGATGACGACCCTCCTGTTCCGCAACGCGCCGATGGTGGGCACCTTCCACCGCTCGGGCGACAGCGCGGCCTACGCCGTCGCCAAGCCGGGGGTCCGGTGGCTCGCCAAGCGCCTGGACATCCGGTGCGCCGTGTCGAAGGACGCGGTCGCCACCGCCGAGCGGGCGCTGGGCGGCACCTACGAGCTGCTGTTCAACGGCATCGAGGTCGAGCGGTTCGCCAAGGCGACGCCGTTCCCGTCCACCGGTCCCACGATCCTGTTCGTGGGTCGCCACGAGGAGCGCAAGGGCCTCGCGGTGCTGCTCGACGCCTTGCGGCACCTGCCGCCCGACGTCGTGGTGTGGGTGGGCGGAACCGGCCCCCAGACCGAGGCGCTGCGGGCCCGCCACGGCGGCGACCCCCGCATCGAGTGGCTGGGCCGGCTCAGCGACGACGACGTCGCGGCCCGGATGCGGGGTGCGGACGTGTTCTGCGCGCCGTCGCTGCACGGCGAGTCCTTCGGGGTGGTGCTCCTCGAGGCCATGGCCGCCGGGGCGGTCGTGGTGGCCTCGGCCCTCGACGGGTACGCCAACGTCGCCACCGCCGACGTCGACGCCCTGATGCCGCCCCCCGGCGACAGCGAGGCGCTGGCCGCGGCCCTGTCGGCCGCGCTGGGCCACGGTGAGCTGCGCCGGCGCCTGGTGGCGGCGGCCGAGCAGCGGGCCCACGAGCTCTCGATGGAGCGCCTCGCCGAGGCGTACATCGAGCGCTACGAGCGCCTCGCTCCGTCTGCCTGACGAGGGGACATCACCGTCACTGCGTAGGATGAGCGGCCGTGATCGTCGCCATCATCATCGTCGTCGTCCTGGTGCTCCTCGCGCTCTACGCGATCGTCAGCTACAACGGCCTCGTCTCGCTGCGAAACCGCATCGAGAACGCGTGGGCCCAGATCGACGTGCAGCTCAAGCGTCGCTACGACCTCATCCCCAACCTGGTCGAGACCGTGAAGGGCTACGCCTCACACGAGCGCGAGACGCTCGACGCGGTCATCGCGGCGCGCAACGCCGGGATGAGCGCCCAGGGCCCCCACGACCAGGCTGCAGCCGAGAACCAGATCACGGGTGCGCTCAAGTCGCTGTTCGCCCTGTCCGAGGCGTACCCCGACCTCAAGGCCAACCAGAACTTCGCCCAGCTGCAAGAGGAGCTGACGGGCACCGAGGGCCGCATCGCCTACGCACGGCAGTTCTACAACGACACCGTGTACCGCTACAACACCAAGGTGCAGAGCTTCCCGGCCAACCTCTTGGCCGGCATGTTCCGCTTCTCCGAGCGCGAGTACTTCCAGGCCGACGACGAGTCGCGCGGGCCGACGCAGGTGTCGTTCTGACCATGGCATTGGCGGGGCTCACCTCTGCCGGGTCGATGTACGACCAGGTCACGGCCAACAAGCGGCGCAGCTGGTTGCTGATCGCCGGCTTCGTCGCGCTCGTGGCCCTGGTCGCGGCGGCGTTCGCCTACCTCGTGGGCGGCGGCCCGATCGGCATCGTGATCGCCCTGTTGGTGGCCGGCGGCACCGCGTTCGCGTCGTACTGGAAGTCCGACGCGGTGGCCCTGCGCATGAGCCGGGCCAAGCCCGCCTCGGTCGAGCAGTACGCCCGCTACCACAACATCGTCGAGGGGCTGTGCATCGCCTCGGGCCTCCCGAAGCCCCGCCTGTACGTGATCGACGACCCCGCCCCCAACGCCTTCGCGACCGGCCGCAACCCGCGCAACGCCGCGGTGGCCGTGACCACGGGCCTGCTCGACAAGATGAACCGCATCGAGCTCGAGGGCGTGCTCGCCCACGAGCTGTCCCACGTCAAGAACTACGACATCCTCGTGTCGACGCTGGCCGTCACGATGGTCGGGGTCGTGGCCCTCCTCGCCGACCTGGGCATCCGGCTGCAGTGGTGGGGCATGGGGCGATCGAGCCACCGCGACTTCGACGACGAGCACGCGGGCAACAGCGGCCCGCTGGCGCTCCTGTCGATCGTCGGCTTCGCCCTCCTGGTGCTGTCGCCGGTGATCGCCCAGGTGATGCAGCGGGCCGTGAGCCGCCGCCGCGAGACGCTCGCCGACATCTCGGGGGTCGAGATGACCCGGTACCCCCCGGGGTTGATCTCGGCCCTCGAGAAGCTGCGCGACGACTCGACCGTCGTCCACGCCACCAGCCACGCCACCGCGCACCTGTGGATCGAGCAGCCCGCCGCCCAGACCGAGCCCGAGGGCCGGATGAGCCGCTTCAACCGCATGTTCGACACCCACCCGCCCATCGAGGAGCGCATCGCGCTGCTGCGCGAGCTGTAGCCGGGGCGCCCACGCCGCGGCGGACCGGTCCAATGGTGGGGAAGTGGCTGGGGGTCGCGCGTGGCCGTCCCCGTAGAATGCGGGCATGACCGAGTCCCCCTCCGTCCCTGCTCACGACACCGGAACCCAGCTCGTCAAGCGCGGGCTCGCGGAGATGCTCGAGGGCGGGGTCATCATGGACGTGGTCGACGCCACCCAGGCCAAGATCGCCGAGGACGCCGGTGCGGTGGCGGTGATGGCGCTCGAGCGGGTGCCGTCCGACATCCGCCGCGACGGCGGCGTGGCCCGCATGAGCGACCCCGAGCTGGTCGAGGGCATCGTCGCCGCGGTCACCATCCCCGTCATGGCCAAGGCGCGCATCGGCCACTTCGTCGAGGCGCAGATCCTCCAGGCCCTCGGCGTCGACTACGTCGACGAGTCCGAGGTCCTCACCCCGGCCGACGAGGCCCACCACATCGACAAGTGGGCCTTCACCGTGCCGTTCGTGTGCGGGGCCACCAACCTCGGCGAGGCGCTCCGTCGCATCAGCGAGGGGGCCGCCATGATCCGCTCCAAGGGCGAGGCCGGCACCGGGAACATCGTCGAGGCGGTGCGCCACCTGCGCTCGATCCTCGGCGACATCCGCAAGATCACCCAGGCCGACTCGGCCGAGATCTACGACTGGGCCAAGCAGCTCCGGGCGCCGGTCGGCCTGGTGCAGGAGATCGCCGAGACCGGCAAGCTGCCGGTCCCGCTGTTCTGCGCAGGCGGCATCGCCACGCCCGCCGACGCCGCCCTGGTGATGCAGCTCGGCGCGCAGGCCACCTTCGTCGGCTCGGGGATCTTCAAGAGCGACGACCCCGCCAGCCGGGCGAAGGCGATCGTCGAGGCCACGGCCCACTACGACGACCCCGACCTCCTCGCCAAGGTCAGCCGTGGTCTGGGCGAGGCGATGCGGGGCGAGGAGATCGACCGGCTCGAGGTCAAGCTCGCCGACCGAGGCTGGTGACCGACGGCCGCCGCGGTGGGCCGCCCGGATCGCCGGGCGGCCGACCGTCCTGGCCGGTGACCGGCAGCGGCGCGTGAGCGCCCGACGGCCGTCGGCGGCTGTCAGCGGTCGACGGTCGACGACTCCCACAGGCCGACCCGGCCGTAGTCGTTGCCGGCCAGCGTGACGTGGCCGTCCTCGTCGATGTCGATCGAGGACACCGTCTGCTCGCCCGGCCCGCGCAGGGCGCGCTCGCCCCGGTCGCGGCGGGTGACGTCGCCCGACGAGTCGATGCGCCACAGCGCGATGTCGCCGTCGCCCGTCGCCCGGTCGGTGCCGGCGACCAGCCAGCCCCCGTCGGGGACAGGGGCGACCGCGTTGGCCCACTGATCGCCGGTCCCGCCGAGGATGCTCGACTCGATCTCGGTCCACTCGAGGCCGTCGGGGGAGGTCCACACCTTGGCGTCGCGGTTGCCCGTGCGGTCGTCGGACCCCACGATGATGAAGCCGTCCTCGCTCGCCGCGCAGGCGTAGGCCTGCTGGTCGCCCCGGCCGGTGAACGGGCCGCTGGCGGCCTTCCAGCCGTCGGGAGTGCGGACCGCGGCGTACACGTCGTTGGCGCCGGTGCTGCCGCCCACCCCCACCGCGATGGGGATGTCCTCGGGCCCGACGCAGACGTCGTCGTAGCGCTGGATGCCGGCGCCCACGTGAGGAGGGCCCTCGGAGTAGACCCGGGAGCCGTCGGGCGAGACGAGGATGATGGGGTCGGCGTCGCCCCGGTCGTAGACCGAGCCGACGGCGATGAACCCGCCGCCGAAGGGTGCCACGCCGGACAGCGACCGCGTGCCCGTGCCGCCCGCCGGCTCGACCGACAGGGGCGGTGCCTCGCGCTCGAGCTGGACGATCGCCGCCGACAGGCCCTCCTGCGACGGGTCGTCGAGGAACGCCAGGTACTGGTCGTTGGTGCGCGCCTCGGCGACCCCGAACCGGGCCCAGTCGGTGCCGTTGCGCGAGAGCCACATCAAGCCGTCGGGCTCGCTGTCGGTGACCGCGTCGCGCTTGCTGGCCAGGCCGAAGTCCTCGAAGCCGACGGCCACGAACCCGCCTTCGAACGCGGTGGCGTCCATCACGTGGCCCGCGGCCAGGTTGGCGCTGTCGATCTCGTCCCAGCCGTCGCCGGTGCGGCGCCACAGCTGGCCGGCGTAGCTCTCGCGGGTCTCGCCCGACGCCGCGGTGAAGAGCCCACCGGCGGCGATCGACTCGCCGTCGCCGTTCGTGGCGACCGAGGTGGCGAACGGCTGGGCGCCGCCCTTGGGGAAGGCGTCGCCGGCGACGTCCTCCCAGCGGGGCCCGGCGAGCCGCAGGACGCTGGGCTCGGAGCCGATCGCCACCGTGACCCCGTCGAGCGACGCCGCGGCCCGCAGCGAGATCCCGTCGAGGAACAGGCCGCCGTGCACCGGGTCGGGCAGCTCGGCCCAGGTGACGCCGCGGTCGGTCGACTGCCACAGGCGGGGACGCCAGTCGTTGCCCCCGGAGGCGATCAGGCCGGCGCTCGGGCCGAAGGAGAGCGACTGCACCTCGATGTCGCTGGCGGCGTTGCGTCGGTCGGTCATGGGCAGCGCACCGCTGGGCGCCGACCACGAGCCGCCGTCGCCCGAGCGCCAGACGACGGCGTCGCCCTGGCCGTTGCCGTCGGGGTCGGACATGCCACCGGCCACGAGGCCGCCGTCGAAGGCGGTGACCGTGTTGAGCTCCTGGCGACCCGGACCGCGAAGTGACGGGGCGTCGACCTGCTCCCACGTCTCGCCGTCGGCCGAGTACCAGGCGATGCCGTCCTGCTCGTTGTCGACGACGCGCGACCCGACGGCGACGAACCCGTCGCCGATGGGCGCCACGCCCCGCACGGTCTCCTCGCCGGTCGCGTCGAGGGGGCCACCGGGGCCGCCGTCGACGCTCGTCCACTCCTCGCCGTCCGCGCTGAACCACAGGCGGGGACGGATCTCGCCCCACACGTTCTCGCCCCCCGCGACCACGGTGCCGCCCGACCCGACGGCCACGTCGAAGGCCCACTGCTCGTGGTCCCCGCCCATCGTCGCCGGGCTCGACGCGGTCCACCCGTCGCCGGTCCGCGTCCAGAGGGCGGCGTCCGCCTCGTCGCCGCCGCCGATGCGGCCGACGGCCACGATCCCGTCCTCGGTGCGGGTGGCGGCGGACATCACCTCGTCGGCGGAGCCGGCGGCTGCGTCGTCGGGCGCCCACTCGGCGCCGTCCTCGGACGTCCACACGGTGGCGACAGACCGGCCCTGGTCGGGCTCGAACACCGACCCGACGATCGTCCACTCCGCGTCGTCGGCGGTCGGGGCGACGACGTCGGTCACGTTCGCGACCGGCTCGTCGAAGGCGAGCGATGCGCCGGCGGCGCGGGAGAACGTCGGCGGCGCCGCCTCGCCGTCGCCCGGAGGGGCGGTGCCGCAGGCGGCCAGGCCGGCGACGGTCAGGCCGACGGCAAGGGTGCCCACCCAGCGGCGGGGGCGTCGCCGTGACGGACCGGCCACCGGGGCGGGATGCCCGGCTCGGCCGGTGGTGCCGGCGCGCGAGCGCCGGCCGGTGGAGTTGGCGTGCACGGAGATCCTCCGGTCGGTGTACTGCCCCCTACCGTCCCAAGCGGTCGTCGATTCTCGCGGTTCGGAGGGTGACCCGTACAATCGAGGCGTCATGTCTGCAGGAACGAGGCCCCCAGGTGAAGGTCGGTGTGCTCGCTCTGCAGGGCGCGTCCGCACGGCATGTGTCCATGCTGGCACGGCTCGACGCCCGACCGGTGGCGGTCCGCTCGCCCGCTGACCTCGACACGGTCGACGCCCTGGTGCTGCCGGGCGGCGAGTCCACGACGATGTCGATGCTGCTCGAGTCGTCGGGCCTGTACCCGGCCGTGGCCGGCCGCCTGGCCGGCGGCATGCCGGCGTTCGGCACCTGCGCCGGCATGATCCTCCTCGGCCGTGAGATCCTCGACGGACGTGACGACCAGCATTGCTTCGGTGCCATCGACATCGGCGTCCGGCGCAACGCCTTCGGCCGCCAGGTCGACTCGTTCGAGGCCGACCTCACGGTCGACGGGCTGGGCGACGACCCCCTCCACGCCGTGTTCATCCGGGCGCCGGTGGTCGAGTCGGTCGGCGCCGACGTCGACGTCCTCGCGACGGTCGACGGGCGCCCGGTCCTGTGCCGACGCGGCCGCGTGCTGGCGGCGGCGTTCCATCCCGAGCTCGGGACCGATCCCCGGCTCCACGAGCTGTTCCTCGACGAGGTGGCGTGAGCGATGAGTGGTCATTCCAAGTGGGCGACGATCAAGCACAAGAAGGCCGCCAACGACAAGGCGCGCGGCAAGTTGTTCGCCAAGGTGCTGCGCCAGGTCGAGGTGGCGGCGCGCGAGGGCGGGGGCGACCCCGACATGAACCCGACGCTGCGCACCATGTTCCAGAAGGCGCGTGACGCCTCGATCCCCATCGACACGATCGAGCGGGCGGTCAAGCGCGGCACCGGTGAGCTCGACGGCGTCACCTACGAGCAGATCACCTACGAGGGCTACGCCCCGGGCGCCGTGGCGGTGATGGTCGAGGTGCTGACCGACAACCGCAACCGGACGGGCGCCGAGATCCGCAACATCTTCTCGAAGAACGGGGGCTCGACGTCCGAGCCGGGGGCCGTGGCGTGGCAGTTCGACCGGAAGGGCCAGGTCATCGTGCCCCGCTCGGTCGACGAGGAGGAGCTGATGCTGACCGCCCTCGACGCCGGCGCCGACGACATCGTCGACGACGGTGACTCGTGGCGGGTGACCACCCCGCCCACCGAGCTGCACGCGGTCCGCACCGCGCTCGACGAGGCCGGCATCCCGGTCGACTCGAGTGATCTGACGATGGTCCCGCAGTCGACCATCGCCCTCGACACGGCCGAGGGCGCCAAGAAGGTGCTGCGGCTGATCGACGCGCTCGACGACCACGACGACGTGCAGGCCGTCCACGCCAACTTCGACATCCCCGACGCCATCCTCGAGACGGTCGAGTCATGACCGAGCGAAGCGAGGTCCAGAAGCACAGTCGGCCCTGCGCCACGAAGTGGCGATTCGGTCACTCGTGCGCCCGAACGGTGCACCAGTGACCGCGGTCCTCGTCGGCGAGGCCGCGCCGGGGTTCACCCTCCCCGGCACCGACGGCACGCCCGAAGGCCACCGCGACTACACGCTGGCCGAGTACGTCGGGCAGCCGGTCGTGCTGGTGTTCTACCCGGGCGACAACACCCCCGTCTGCACGCGGCAGCTCAACAGCTACACGGCCGACATCGACGCCTTCCGCGAGGTCGACGCCACGGTGCTGGCCATCAGCCCGCAGTCGGTCGAGAGCCACGACGAGTTCAGTGCCGACCAGGGTGGCTTCGCCTTCCCCCTGCTGTCCGACAGCGACAAGTCGGTGGGCAAGCTCTACGGCATCCTCGGGCCCGTGGGGTTCTACCGGCGGTCGATCTTCGTGATCGACGCGGGTGGGGTCGTGCGGCACGCCCACCGGGCGGTGGCCGGCCTCTGGTTCCGCCCCACCGACGAGCTCGTCGCCGCGGTCGCCGCCGCCCGCTGATCGAGCGCCGGCAGGGGGTGCGCGGGGTCCACCGGGGGCGGGGGCGGGCACGCTAGGGTCCGAACCCATGTTCGTGCTCGGCATCGATCCCGGGTTGTCGCGCTGCGGCTACGGCGTGGTCGAGCAGGCGGGTCGCCGGCCCCGGGCCGTGGCCGCCGGGGTGCTGCGCACCGAGCCCGACGACCCCGTGCCGATCCGCCTGGCGGCCCTGCGTGACGACCTCCGCCAGCTCATCGCCGAGCACCGCCCGGCCGTCGTGGCGGTCGAGCGGGTGCTGTTCCAGGTCAACGCCCGCACCGCCATCCCCGTGGCGCAGGCCGCGGGCATCGCCATGGTCGAGGGCGTGGCCGCCGGGGCCGAGGTGGCCGAGTACTCGCCCAACCAGGTCAAGCAGGCGATCGCCGGCGATGGCGCCGCCGACAAGCAGCAGATGGAGCGCATGGTGCAGACCCTCCTCGGCATCGCCCGACCCCTCCGACCCGTCGACGCGGCCGACGCCGTCGCCCTGGCGCTGTGCCACCTGGCCCACGCCCCGCTGCGCCGGAGGGCGGCCGCGGGGAGCCGGCGGTGATCGGCTCGCTGCGGGGCCGCGTGTTGCACCGCGGCGCCGGCGAGGTGGTGGTCGAGGTCGGCGGCCTCGGCTACGTCGTGGTCGTGTCGCCCACCACGGTCGTGGCGCTCGGCGAGGTGGGCGACGAGGCGTTCGTGTGGGTGCACCACCACGTCCGCGAGGACGCCGAGACGCTCTACGGGTTCTCGACCCGCGACGAGAAGGTCACGTTCGAGGCCCTGCTCGGCGCCCATGGGGTGGGCCCGTCCATGGCGCTCGCCATCCTCTCGGTGCACGCGCCCGCGGCACTGGTGCGCATCCTCGCCGACGACGACGTCGCCGCGCTGTGCCTCGTGCCGGGCGTGGGGAAGAAGACCGCGGCGCGCCTGCTCGTCGAGCTGAAGTCCCGGCTCGACGTGCCCGACAGCGGTGTGGTGCCCACCGTTCCCGGGCCGGGGCTGTCGGCCGTGGGGCCGGCCACCGCGGTCACCGACGTGCGCGAGGCCCTGGCGGGCCTCGGGTACTCGGCCGACGAGATCCGGGCCGTGACCACCGACCTGGCCGCCGACGGCGACGCCGCCGACATGCTGCGCCACGCCCTGCGCCAGTTGGCGTCGCCACGATGACGGCGCGGCCCGCTCACGTGTGCGGAGGACGCCGACGTGCGTGAGGAGCTGCTCGACCCCGATCCCGGCCCCGACGACGAGGTGACCGCCGAGGCGACGCTGCGCCCGCGCCGGCTGGCCGAGTTCGTCGGCCAGTCCGAGCTCAAGGCCCACCTCGAGATCGTGCTCGAGGCGGCCCGGCGGCGCGGCGAGGCGCCCGACCACCTGCTGTTCTCGGGACCGCCGGGGCTGGGCAAGACCACGCTGGCCGGCATCATCGCCACCGAGCTGGGCGCCCACCTGCAGACCACCTCGGGTCCCGCGGTCGAACGCGCCGGCGACCTGGCCGCCATCCTCACCCAGCTCGAGGACGGCGACGTGCTGTTCGTCGACGAGATCCATCGCCTGCCCCGTGCCGTGGAGGAGGTCCTGTACCCGGCGATGGAGGACTTCCAGCTCGACATCGTGCTGGGCAAGGGGCCGGCCGCCCGGTCCATCCGGCTCGATCTGCCCCGGTTCACCCTGGTGGGGGCGACGACCCGCACCGGGTCGATCACCGGGCCGCTGCGCGACCGCTTCGGCCTCACCGCCCGGCTCGACTACTACACGGCCACCGACCTCGAGGCGATCGTCGAGCGGGCGGCGGGCATCCTCGACGTGACGATCGACGGCGCCGGGTGTGCCGAGGTCGCCCGGCGGGCCCGGGGCACGCCCCGCATCGCCAACCGCCTGCTGCGGCGCGTGCGCGACTACGCCGAGGTGACGGGCGACGGGCGCATCGACGAGGCCACCGCCTCGCGGGGCCTGGGGGTGTTCGGCGTCGACGAGCGCGGGCTCGACAAGGTCGACCGCGCCATCCTGTCGGCCGTGTGCGAGCGGTTCGGGGGCGGCCCGGTGGGGCTGTCCACGCTGGCCATCAGCGTCGGCGAGCAGACCGAGACGGTCGAGGACGTGTACGAGCCCTTCCTCATCCAGCAGGGCCTGCTCATGCGCACGCCACGCGGCCGGGTGGCCCTGCCGGCCGCCTGGCACCACGTGGGCCTCGCCCCGCCTCCGAGCGCGGGCCCCGACGGCTCGGCCCCGTCCCTCTTCAGCGGCGCCTGACGGGGACACCCGCTCGACACCCGCAACGCGGACGACTTCGCCGGGCTCGAGACGGTGTCGACGCTCGTGGCCACCTGAGGAACGGACGGCCACCTGGCTCCCGGTAGGTTCAACCGGCCCCATGGACCTCGCCGACTTCGACTACGACCTGCCCGCCGACGCCATCGCGCAGCGGCCCGCGTCGCCGCGTGACGCGGCGCGGCTGCTCGTCGACGACGCGGCGGGTCCCGTCGCCCACCGCACCGTGGCCGACGTGCCGTCACTGGTGCGGCCCGGGGACGTCGTGGTGGTGAACACCACCCGGGTCCTGCCGGCCCGGCTGCGCCTGCGCAAGGACACCGGGGGAGAGGTCGAGGTCCTGCTGCTGGAGCAGACCGCCACCGGCTCGTGGGAGGCCCTCGTCCGCCCCGGCCGCCGGGTGCGTCCCGGCACGGCCCTCGAGGCCGGTCCCGACCTGACGGTGGTCATCGGGGGCAGCGGTCCGGGCGACGGCACCCGCCTGGTCGACCTCGTCGTGGCCGGCGATGGCGACGAGCTGGCGGCGCTCGGCCGTCACGGCGTCGTGCCGCTGCCGCCGTACATCTCTGCGCCGCTCGCCGACCCCGAGCGCTACCAGACCGTGTTCGCCGACCGCCCCGGCTCGGTGGCGGCGCCCACGGCCGGCCTGCACCTCACCGAGGAGGTGCTCGACGCCTGCCGGGTCGCCGGGGCGACGGTCGAGGAGGTGGAGCTTGTGGTGGGCATGGGCACGTTCCGCCCGATGACCGCCGAGAAGGTCGAGGACCACCACATGCACGCCGAGCGCTACCGCGTGCCCCGCACCACGCTGGACGCCTGCCACGAGGCCCGCGCCGCCGGCGGCCGCGTCGTGGCGGTCGGGACCACCTCGGTGCGGGCGCTCGAGTCGGCGGCCCTGTCGGGCGAGCTCGAGGGCCGCACCGAGCTGTTCATCCACCGCCCGTGGGACTGGCGCCTCGTCGACGTGCTGATGACCAACTTCCACCTGCCCCGCTCGTCGCTGCTCGTGCTCGTCGACGCCCTCGTCGGGGAGCGCTGGCGCGACCTCTACGCGGAGGCGCTGGGCGCGGGGTACCGCTTCCTGTCCTTCGGCGACGCCATGTGGTTGACCCGCCGGGCGACGGAACCCGGGACCGAGGCGGGCCGATGACGCTGTCGTTCGCCGTCGAGTCGCGGTGCGGGGCCGCCCGCACCGGCCGGGTGACCACGGCCCGCGGGTCGTTCGCCACTCCCTGCTTCATGCCGGTGGGGACGCGGGGTGCGGTGCGCACCCTGGCCGCCGACGATCTCGAGGACCTGGGCGCCGAGATCGTCCTCGGCAACACCTATCACCTGATGCTGCGGCCGGGCGCGGACGTGGTCGCCCGCCTCGGCGGCCTCCACGGGTTCACCGACTGGCGGGGCCACGTGCTCACCGACTCGGGCGGCTACCAGGTCTTCTCGCTGAAGCCGAAGGTCGACGACGAGGGCGCCACGTTCTCGTCCACCTACGACGGCAGCAGCCACCACCTCAGCCCCGAGGGCGCGGTCGACGTCCAGGTGGCCCTGGGCGGCGACATCCAGATGGTGCTCGACGTGTGCCCACCGCTGCCGTCGCCCGACCCGGTGATCCGCTCGGCCGTCGACCGCACCGCGCTGTGGGCCGACCGGGCGCGCAAGGCCTTCCTGGCCCACGAGCGGCCCGACCTCAACCAGTTCGGCATCGTGCAGGGCGGGACCGACCTCGGCCTGCGGGCCGAGAGCGCCGAGCGGACCGTCGCCATCGGGTTCGACGGGTACGCCGTCGGCGGCCTGTCGGTCGGCGAGGACCGCTCGGCGATGCTGCCCGCCCTCGAGTCCGCGCTCGCCGGGCTCCCTGCCGATCGCCCCCGGTACTTCATGGGCCTCGGCGATCCCACGGGCATCGTCGAGGCCGTCGCCCGGGGGGTGGACATGTTCGACTGCGTGCTGCCCACCCGGCTGGGTCGGCACGGCACCCTGCTCACGTCCGAGGGCCGGCTCAACCTCCGCAACAGCCGCTTCGCCGAGGACCCGTCGCCCATCGATCCCGACTGTGGGTGCGGGGTCTGCGCCCGTTGGTCGCGTGGCTACCTCCGCCACCTCCTCACCGTGTCCGAGCCGACGGCGCCTCGGCTGTTGACCCTGCACAACGTCGCCTGGACGTTCGCGTTCGTCGACCGCCTCCGCGCCGCGATCGTGGCGGGGACGCTCGACGCGTTGCGGGCCGAGGTGGCAGCCGTGTGGGGGACGGGGGGACCCGGACCCGATCGCGGTCCCGGTGCGGTCCTGCACTAGGTTCTACCGGCCGCCTATGGAGCCGCTGATCGTCCTCGCCGTCACCTTCGCCCTGCTCTGGGTGCTGTTCATCCGACCGCAGCAGCGCCGGGTCCGGGGCCACCAGCAGCTGATCGCGGCGCTCGAGCCGGGCGACCAGGTGGTGCTGACGGCCGGCATCTACGGACGCATCGTCGACCTGGGGCCCGAGGACATGACGGTCGAGGTGGCGCCCGGGATCGAGGTCCGCGTGGCCCGCCAGGCGGTGCTGCGCCGGGTCGAGGACGCCACCGCGTTGCCCCCCGAGCCCGACGGGGTCGAGCCCGCCTCCGCCGACGACACTGATCGCGAGGGACTCGATCCCTCGTCCCCGTCCGACCACCGCACCGACGCCGGCGGCGACGCCGCGGCGCCCCAACCCGACGACCGGGGCCCGGCGGCCCCCGGGTCGCCCGCGACGAGCTGATGCGACGCAAGATCTACCTGCCCCTCATCCTGATCCTGGTCGCGGCGTACGGCGGCCTGATCGCCACGCTGGTGTCGGGCAACAGCCCCGAGCTCGGCCTCGACCTGCAGGGCGGTGTGTCGGTCGTGCTCGCCCCCACGGGCGACGCATCCGACGACCAGCTCGACCAGGCGCTGGCCATCATCCGCGACCGGGTGGACGCCCTGGGCGTGGCCGAGCCCGACATCACCCGCCAGGGCGATGCCATCGTCGTCCAGCTGCCGGGGGTGAAGAACCGCGATCGCGCCCTCGCCCTCGTGGGCCAGACCGCCGAGCTGCGGTTCCGACCGGTGCTGCAGCAGGCCCAGTTCCCCGAGGACGAGGTCGCCGCGGCGCAGGAGGCGGCCGACGCCCAGGTGGGCTCGGCGACGTCGACCACGACCCCGGGCGCCACGACCCCGACCACCGCTCCCGGCGCGGCCAGCACGACGACCGTGCCCGGTGCGACGACGACGACCACGGCTCCCACATCCGACGAGGGCGCGTGGGCGACCGAGCCCGGCGCCACCGGCCCGGCCGAGGGCGAGAGCGCCGCGGGCCCGGTCCAGGAACCGACGACCACCGCGCCCCCGGCGACCACCACCACGGCGCCCGGCACCGACCCCACGGCCACCACGGTCCCGGCGCAGGAGCCCGCGGTCCCGGCGCTCACCCCCCGCGACCAGGACGTCGCCGACCAGCCCGTCCTGCTGGCCGGCGCCGACGGCACGACCGTCTACCAGCTCGGCCCCTCGTTGGCGACGGGGCGCATCGTCAAGACCGCGTCGGCCGACATCCAGAACGGGCAGTGGCTCGTCCGGCTCGAGATGCGGGGCGGCGAGGACGGCATCGACACGTTCAACGAGATCGCGGCCACGTGCTACGCCGAGGACCCCGACCCGCAGGTCTGCCCGACCGGGCAGCTCGCCATCGTCCTCGACTCGGTGGTGCAGTCCGCCCCCAGCATCAACCAACCCAGCTACGGGGCGGAGGACATCCAGATCTCGGGCTCCTTCGACGAGTCCGACTCCAAGGACCTCGCCCTGGTGCTGCGCTACGGCTCGCTGCCGGTCGAGCTCGAGCGGCAGAGCGTGCAGACCGTGTCGGCCTCGCTGGGCGACGACTCGCTGCGAGCGGGCATCATCGCCGGCCTCGTCGGCCTGTCCCTCGTCGCGCTGTACATGCTGCTCTACTACCGGGCGCTCGGGCTCGTCGTCATCTTCGGCCTGACGGTCTGGGGGGCGCTGCTCTACACGATCATCAGCTTCCTGGGGGAGACCCAGGGCCTCGCGCTCACGCTGTCGGGTGTGACGGGCATCATCGTGTCGATCGGCGTGACGGTCGACAGCTACGTCGTCTACTTCGAGCGGCTCAAAGACGAGGTCAAGTCGGGCCGCACGTTGCGCACCTCGACCGATCGAGCGTTCAAGCGGGCGTTCCGCACGGTGCTCGCCGCCAACTTCACGGCCTTCCTCGGCGCCCTCGTGCTGTGGTGGCTCACCGTGGGGTCGGTGCGGGGCTTCGCCTTCTTCCTCGGTCTGTCGACGCTGCTCGACGTGATCGTGGCCTGGGCGTTCACCCACCCGATCGTGGTGCTGCTGTCCCGCAACCGCTTCTTCACCGACATGCCGTTCTTCGGCGTGGCCCGGGGGCTGGCGCCGCCTCCCGCCCCCGCCCCCGCCCCCGAACCGTCCGTCGCCGTGTCTGGAGCAGGACGATGAGCAAGCGCAACGGCGACCCGCAGGACGCGCCGGTCGACGAGGACGTGGACGAGGTCGACGACGTGGACGAGGTGGACGAGGTCGACGACGAGATGCCCGACGCCTCGGCGCCCGACGCCACCGACGCCGAGTCCGATGCGGACCTGGGGGCCGACGGCGACACCCCCAGCGATTCGCCTGCCGACGCGGCGTCCGACGACGAAGGCGCCGCCGCGGCGGCCACCACGCGGCGCGGGCGGGCCCGGAAGCGGGCCGCCGGCGCGGCCCGCCCAGCTCCAGTCGGCCAAGCGGTCGATCTGGAGCCGGCTGTACCACGGCGAGACCAACTTCGACTTCGTCGGCCGGCGACGGCTGTGGTTCACGATCTCGCTGGTGGCGATGCTGGTGAGCGTCGTGTCCTTCGCCACCCGCGGGCTCAACCTCGGGATCGACTTCGAGGGCGGCGTGGTCTGGGAGGTGCCGGCCGGTGAGACCTCGGTGTCCGACGCCCGCGACACGCTCGCCGGCGTCGGGCTGTCCGATGCCACCATCACCGAGCTCGAGAGCGACAACGGCCGCGAGCTGCGGGTCGAGGCCGAACCCCTGGCGGCGGACGAGTCCGACCAGGTGTCTGCGGCCCTCGCCGAGCTGACCGGTTCGAGCGTCGACGACGTCATCCTCAACGAGGTCGGCCCCACGTGGGGCGAGGAGATCAGCGAGAAGGCCATCCGCGCCCTGATCGTGTTCATGGTGCTGGTCACCGTGTACATCTCGTTCCGGTTCGAGCTGAAGATGGCCCTCGCCACGCTCGCCGCCCTGGTCCACGACGTGGTCATCACCGTCGGCGTGTACTCCATCACCCAGCTCGAGGTCACCCCGGCCACCGTGATCGCGGTGCTGACGATCCTCGGCTACTCGATCTACGACGGCATCGTGGTGTTCGACAAGGTCGACGAGAACACCCGCCTCGTGTCGTCGACCGGCGGACTGTCCTACGGCGGGATGGTCGACGTGTCGCTCAACCAGGCGCTGATGCGCTCGTTGAACACCACGATCACCGCGCTGCTGCCCGTCGGGTCGCTGCTGGTCGTCGGCTCGTGGATCATGGGGGCGAACGTCCTCGAGGAGTTCGCGGTCGCCCTGCTCATCGGCCTGTTCTCGGGGGCGTACTCGTCGATCTTCATCGCCTCGCCCCTGCTGGCGGTGCTGAAGGAGCGCGAGCCACGCTTCCGTGACATCAAGCGCCGCATCGACCAGCGCGGTGGCGACGCCGCCGTCGTGGCGGCCACCGTCGCCACGGGCCGGCCGCCGTCGTCGCGGACGATCGCGGCGGGCGGGGCTCCGGCGGCCGGAGCGGGCGGCACGGCCCGTGCGGGCACCCGCACGAAGGCGCGCGACGACGAGGCGCCGCCGTCCGTGGCCGCGTCCGGCCGGGCCATCCCGCCGCGGCCCCGCAAGAAGACGCGCGGCAACCGACGCTGATCGCCGTCGTGCCCGGCGGTCACGCAGCCGGCCACTAACGTCCGGCCATGACGCGCGATTCAACGTGGCTGGCCGGCCACCTGCGGGACGTACCCGACTTCCCGAAGCCGGGCATCGTGTTCAAGGACCTGTCACCCCTCTTGGGTGATGTCGACGCGTTCCGCTACACCGTCGACGCCATCGCCGACCACGCCGCGGGCCTGACCGTCGACAAGGTCGTCGGCATCGAGGCCCGCGGCTTCATCTTCGCCGCCGCGGTCGCCTACCGGCTGGGGGCCGGGTTCGTGCCGGTGCGCAAGCCAGGCAAGCTGCCCTGGAAGACGGTGACCGAGACCTACGACCTCGAGTACGGCTCCGACTCCCTCGACATCCACGAGGACGCCGTGGCGACCGGCGACACCGTCTACATCGTCGACGACGTCCTGGCGACGGGCGGCACCGCCGCGGCCACCTGCGCGCTCGTCGAGCGGGTCGGCGGGTCGATCGCCGGGATCGCCTTCGTGGTCGAGTTGGGTTTCCTCGACGGCCGGGCGAAACTGCCCGATCACGACATACTCAGCCTGATCACCGTGTAATCCGTGGCAACCCGTCACAGCACACGGGAACACGGCACCCCCGGGCGTCGTTCAACAACCTGAGAGCACACGCGCGAGAGGAGGTAGGCATGCCGACCGTCGACCGGGTCCTTCCGTGGCGTCGCAACGACCCGCCGCCGGCTGACGAGGTCGCGCCTCTTCTCTCCGCGTTCCGCCGGCGCCACCCCAAGGCGCCGACCGCCCTGATCACGCGGGCCTACCTGCAGTCCTCCGACTCGCACCGCGGCCAGTCGCGCAACTCGGGCGAGCCCTACGTCCAGCACCCGCTCGCCGTCGCCCGCATCGTCGCCGACCTCGGCCTCGACGACGTCACCGTCGCCGCCGCCCTGTTGCACGACACGGTCGAGGACACCGGCACCACCCTCGACGAGATCGAGCGATCGTTCGGCGTCGACGTCGCCGCCATCGTCGACGGCGTCACCAAGCTCGAGCGGGTCCAGTTCGACTCCCGCGAGGCCCAGCAGGCCGCCACCATGCGCAAGATGCTGGTGGCCATGGCCCGCGACCTGCGGGTCCTGATCATCAAGCTCGCGGACCGCCTCCACAACATGCGCACGATCGCGGCGATGCCGGCGTGGAAGCAGGATCGGATCGCCCGCGAGACCCTCGACATCTACGCGCCGCTGGCCCACCGCCTCGGCATGCAGGACGTGAAGACCCAGCTCGAAGACCTGGCCTTCGCCGCCCTGCACCCCAAGCGCTACGCGGAGATCGACCACATGACGTCGGTCCGCACGCCCGAGCGCGACATCTACCTCACCCAGGTGCTCGAAGAGGTGCGCCTGCGCCTGGCCGAGCTGCGCATCACGGCCGAGGTCACCGGCCGGCCCAAGCACCTGTACTCGATCTACGAGAAGATGGTGGTGAAGGGCCGCGAGTTCGACGACATCTTCGACCTGGTGGGCATGCGGGTCGTCGTCGAGTCGGTCAAGGACTGCTACGCGGCGCTGGGGTCGATCCACGCCACGTGGAAGCCGGTGCAGGGCCGCTTCAAGGACTACATCGCCATGCCCAAGTTCAACCTCTACCAGTCGCTGCACACGACGGTGATCGGGCCGCAGGGCAAGGCGGTGGAGGTGCAGATCCGCACGTGGGAGATGCACGGCCGGGCCGAGCAGGGTGTCGCCGCCCACTGGGCCTACAAGGATCGCGACACGAACTCGGTCGACATGCCCTGGCTCAACCGCATCGTCGACTGGCAGTCCGAGACCAGCGATCCCGACGAGTTCATGCAGCGGCTGAAGATCGACCTCGAGCAGGACGAGGTCTTCGTCTTCACCCCGAAGGGCAAGGTCGTCACGCTGCCGGTCGACGCCACCCCGATCGACTTCGCCTACGCCATCCACACCGAGGTCGGCCACGCCTGCATCGGGGCCCGGGTCAACGGGCGGCTGGTCCCGCTCGACTCGCGGCTGTCGTCGGGCGACACGGTCGAGATCTTCACGTCCAAGGTCGAGGGGGCGGGCCCGTCGCGCGACTGGCTGCAGATCGTCGCCACCCCCCGGGCGTCGTCCAAGATCCGCCAGTGGTTCTCGCGCGAGCGGCGCGAGGACGCCATCGAGGCGGGCCGCGACGACCTGGTCAAGGCGCTGCGCCGAGAGGGGCTGCCGGTCCAGAAGCTGCAGGCCGGCAAGGTTCTGCCCGAGACCGCCAAGGCGATGAACTACGCCGACCTCGAGGCGCTGTACGCCGCCATCGGCGAGAGGCACGTGTCGGCGCAGGCGGCCGCGGCCCGCGTGGCGAAGACGCTGCGAGACGGTGGCCCGCAGCAGGAAGAAACGCTGCCGACGACGATCCGCGAGCCCCGGCGCTCCCGGCCCAACCGGGGCCCTGCCGGCGTCCACGTCGAGGGCCTCGACGACGTGTTCGTGCGCCTGTCACGCTGCTGCACGCCGGTGCCGGGTGACGAGATCATCGGGTTCGTGACCCGCGGCCGCGGCGTGTCCGTGCACCGGGCCGACTGCGCCAACGCGGTGTCCCTGGTCGAGGGCCAGGCCGACCGCCTGATCGACGTCGAGTGGGACCTCGAGCCAGGCGGCGTGTTCATCGCCTCGATCGAGGTCAAGGCGCTCGACCGGGCCCGCCTGCTGCGCGACGTGACGGCGGCCTTCGCCGACCACCACGTGAACATCATGACGTGCACGACCCAGACCGGCTCCGACCGGGTGTCGAAGATGCGCTTCGACATGGAGCTGGGCGATCCGTCGCACCTCGACTCGCTGCTGTCGACCATCCGCGGCATCGACTCGGTCTACGACGCCTACCGCATCGTCCCGGGCAAGGGCGGCTGAGCGCCGCGGCCACCGGGAGACGCTGCGCCCGCCGGTGTCTTGGCGACCCGGACCGAACAGCCGCGGTACGGTCGCATCATGATGCGCCACATGTGACATCACGATGTACGCTCGTGACATGCGGACGACCATCACTCTGGCCGATGACGTCGACGCCGCCGTCGAAGAGGTGATGCGGCGTGAGGGCATCGGGCGCAGCGAGGCCGTGAACTCGCTGGTGCGCGCCGGCTTGGCCCGGCAGGGCAGCCGTGCGACGTATCAGCCGCGCACATTCCCGATGGGTGTGCGCATCGACGTCACCGACATCGGCGAGGTGCTCGACCTGCTCGACCAGTGGGACGACGGCGGGCGCGAGGCGAGCGGTGCTCGTTGACGCCAACCTGCTGATCTACGCCACCGACACCGACAGCCCGTTCCACGTTCGACGCGGCGCGCTGGCTCGACGCCGCCCTGACCGGCGACCGCCGGGTGGGTCTGCCGTGGCAGAGCCTGTGGGCGTTCACCCGCATCGCCACCCACCCTCGGGTCAGCGAGCGGCCGCTGACGGTCGACCAGGCGTGGAGCGTGGTCGAGGGCTGGGTGGCGCTCGACACGACCTGGCACCCGGCCCCCGGCCCCGGCCATGCGCGCATCCTGGGTGACCTGCTGCGTTCGCGCCACGTGTCGGGCAACCTGGTGACCGATGCGCAGTTGGCGGCCGTCGCCCTCGAGCACGGCCTGGCCGTGTACTCGGCCGACGCGGACTTCGCCCGGTTCCCCGAGGTCGACTGGGTCAACCCGCTCCGCTCGACCTGACGGCAGCCAACTGGTTCTGCCGGTTCGCCGGGCGGCAGTAGCCTCGCTCCGGCATGTCCGAGACCTTTCGCGCCCCCATCGGCACGCAAGACGTGCTGCCGCCGCAGTCGGCGCGGTGGCAGGGGCTGATCGCCGCGTTCGCCGGTGTGGCCGAACGGTTCGGGTACGGGCTGGTGCACGGCCCGCTGTTCGAGGACCTGGGGGTCTTCCAGCGGCTGGGCGCGGGCACCGACGTCGTGCGCAAGGAGATGTACGACTTCCGCGACAAGGGCGATCGCCACATGGCGCTGCGGCCCGAGGCCACGGCCTCCGTGGTGCGGGCGTTCGTGCAGCACCGGCCGCCGACCCCGTGGAAGGTGTGGTGCGTCACCCCGGCGTTCCGCTACGAGCGCCCGCAGGCCGGCCGCCTGCGCCAGCACCACCAGGTCGACGTCGAGGTGCTCGGCGCGGCCGACCCCGACGTCGACGTGGAGATCATCTCGCTCGGCGCCACCTACCTCGCCGCCCTCGGGCTGCGGCAGTGGCGGCTCGTGATCAACACGATGGGCACGCCCGCCGACCGGGCGGCCTACGCCGAGACTCTCACCGCCTGGTTGCGCGACCGTGCGGGTGACCTGCCTGGCGACGACCGCGACAAGATCGAGACCCACCCGCTCCGGGTGCTCGACTCCAAGCGTCCCGAGACCCAGGTCGTCGTCGCCGACGCGCCGCGCATCGCGGATGTGCTCGACGACACCTCGCGGGTCCACTTCGAGCGGGTGCAGGCAGGGCTCATCGCGCTCGGCATCCCGTTCGAGATCGACACGCGCCTGGTCAGGGGCCTCGACTACTACACGCACACGCTCTTCGAGTTCCAGAGCGAGGCGCTCGAGACGGCCCAGTCCACGATCATCGGCGGCGGGCGCTACGACGGGCTCGTCGAGCAGCTCGGCGGTCCGCCGACCCCCGGCATCGGGTTCGGCTCGGGTATCGAGCGCATGCTGCTGGCCTGCGACGCCGAGGGCGTGTTCGCGGCGCCGGCCTCCACGCTCGACGTGTTCGTGGTCGACGCCACCGACGGCGCCGCCGCCCGGGATCTGGCGCACGAGCTGCGCCTCGCCGGGCTGCGCACCGACCGGGCCTTCGAGAATCGGTCGATGAAGTCGCAGATGAAGGCCGCGGGGCGCTCGGGTGCCCGGGTGGCCGTGATCGTCGGCGAGCAGGAGGTGGCCGACGGCACGGCCACCGTGCGAGACCTGGCCGCCGGCGAGCAGGACGTCGTGCCGCGCGACAAGGTCGTCGAGCACATCCGCCGAGTTCTGGAGGCACGTTGAGCATCCCTGGAGATCGGCACGTTTGGTGCAGGGGCTAGGTTCGAGCGGTGCCGATCTCTAGGGACACGACGTACCCCCCGGCCTTCGGCCTGCGCACCCACTGGTGCGGTGAGCTGCGGCCCGACCACGTCGGACAGACCGTGTCGGTCTGTGGGTGGGTGGCGCGCCGGCGCGAGCACGGCGAGCATCTGGCGTTCATGGACCTGCGCGACCGCGAGGGCGTGGTCCAGTGCGTCATCGACGGGTCGGTCGACGTGCGCTCCGAATGGGTCGTGCGGGTCACCGGCGTCGTGCGGGCCCGGCCCGAGGGCACGGTGAACCCCGACCTCGCCACGGGCGAGGTCGAGCTGGGCGACTGCGAGGTCGAGGTCCTCAACACGGCCGAGCCCCCGCCCTTCCCCGTGGCCGAGCGGGTCGACACCGACGAGACCGTGCGGCTGCGCCACCGCTACGTCGACCTGCGCCGCGACCGCATGCAGCGGAACCTCCGCGCCCGGGCCACGGCCAACAGCGCCATCCGACGTTCGATGGAGGCGCAGGGCTTCGTCGAGATCGAGACGCCGATGCTCATCGCGTCGACGCCCGAGGGCGCCCGCGACTTCGTCGTGCCCTCGCGCCTGCACCCCGGCAGCTTCTACGCACTGCCGCAGAGCCCGCAGCTGTTCAAGCAGCTGTGCATGGTCGGCGGGATCGACCGCTACTTCCAGATCGCCCGCTGCCTGCGCGACGAGGACCTGCGGGCCGACCGGCAGTTCGAGTTCATGCAGCTCGACGTCGAGGCCAGCTTCGTCGGCCAGGACGAGGTGCTGGCGTTCGTGTCCGACGCCATCCGGGCCTGCGTCGCCGACGTGGCGGGGGCCGAGGTAGCCGAGATCCCGCAGATGACCTGGCACGACGCCATGGAGCGGTTCGGGTCCGACAAGCCCGACATCCGCTTCGGCATGGAGCTGGTCGAGCTCACCGACGTGTTCGCCGCCACCGAGTTCAAGGCGTTCATGGGCCAGACGGTGAAGGGCATCCGCGTCCCCGGCGGCGCCGACCTGTCGCGCAAGCGGCTCGACGACCTCACCGACAAGGCCAAGCGCTGGGGCGCCAAGGGCCTGGTGTGGATGCGCGTGCAGCCCGAGGCGCTCGACAGCCCCGTGGCCAAGTTCCTGTCCGAGGACGAGCTGGCGGGCATCCGCTCGGGACTCGCCGCCGAGGGGGGCGACCTGGTGCTGCTCGTGGCCGACGAGCGCGCCGTCGTCCGCCACGTCCTGGGGCTGCTGCGGCTGGAGCTGGGCCGCCCGCCGGTGACCGAGGGCGGTCTCCACTTCCTGTGGGTCGTCGACTTCCCCCTGTTCGAGGGGCTCGGCGAGGACGGCAGCCCGGTGCCGGCCCACCATCCGTTCACCATGCCGCACGCCGACGACGTGGACCTGCTCACCTCCGACGACCCCGCCGACCTCCTGAAGGTCCGGTCGCAGGCCTACGACCTGGTCCTCAACGGGTGGGAGCTGGGCTCGGGCTCGGTCCGGATCCACCGCACCGACGTGCAGCAGACGATCTTCGGGCTGCTCGGCATCGCCGAGGACGAAGCGCAGGCGAAGTTCGGGTTCCTGCTCGACGCCTTCCGCTACGGCGCGCCCCCGCACGCCGGGTTCGCGTTCGGCATCGACCGGCTCGTGGCGCTGCTGGTGGGCGAGGAGAACATCCGCGAGGTGATCGCCTTCCCGAAGACCCAGTCGGGTGCCGATCCGCTCACGAACGCACCCACCGAGATCGAGCCCCGCTACCTCGACGAGCTGGGCTTGCGGCTGCTGCCCCGCAAGGCCTGAGGCGATGCCGATCGCGGGTCGGTGAGATGGCCCCGCGCCGCCCACGTCGGGAGGCCCCTCGCCCGCGTGGCGTGTGCGACCCGCCGCGCCTGCCCGACCGGCTCGACACGCTCGATCTCGACGACGTGGACGGCGACGAGGCCCTCGACGGCGTGCGCCTCGACGATGGCGACGCGGTCGGGCGGACGATCGACGGTCTCGTCGTGCGCGGCGCGACCCTGTCCGGGTGCCGGTTGACCGGCGCCACGCTCCCCGCGCTGGAGCTGCGCGATGTCGTCGTGCGCGACTGCGACCTCTCCGGTGCGACGGTCACCGACGCCCGGTGGCAGCGGGTGACGTTCGAGCGGTGCCGCCTCTCGGGCATCGTCGCCAACGGCGTGTCGCTGGAGGACGTGGCGCTGCGCGACTGCCGGGCCGAGGAGGCCTGGCTCCGGGCCGGTCGGTTCGAGCACTGCGACGTCGTCGACTGCGACCTCACGGGCAGCGACTGGTACGGCGCGCAGGTCCGCCGGTCGCGGATCGTGCGATCGCGGCTCGACGGCAGCGAGCTGTCGACGGCCACGTTCGACGACGTGGCGCTGCACGGCACGTCGTTGGCCGGTGTGCGCGGCGCCGCCCTGCGGGACGTGGTCATCGGCAGCGACCAGGTGATCGAGGTGGCCGTCGCCGTGTTCGCCACGTACGGCATCGTGATCGACGACGACGCGGTCGGCGACCCGCCGGCCTGAGCGGCGACCGCCGCCGCGTCCCGTCCGGGCGGGTCGGCGCGGTCAGAGGCGATCGAGCAGGTGGCCGATGACCTCGGCCACGTCGTCGCGCCGACCCTGCCAGCGCGCCCCCGCCCACCGCATGCTCCCGGCGCCCACCATGGCACCGGCCGGTAGGGCCGCGATGACCAGCCCCGCCTCGCCCGCCAGGGCGCCCGTCAACCCGGTGAGGACGGTCACCGCCGTCCCGGCCGCGGCGCCGCCCGCCACGGCGTTGGCGTGGCTGGTCGTGAGCTCGGCCTCGACCCGCACCAGCGTGCGCTCGTCGGCGGGCGTCACCACCACGTCGACCATCGTGAGGCCCTCGAGCTTGATGGCTCCGCCGAAGTCGAGGCGGCGGCGCAGGCCGGCGATCAGGTCCGCCCGGTGGCGGTACAGCGACCGGTCGCCCGACCGGCGGCGCAGCTCGAACATCTGCGTGCGCATGAACCGGTCGATGGTGGCGAGGGCCGCCGCGGGTGGTCGGTCCACGAGCCGCTGGTCGCTGACCCGCCGGCCCGCGAGCGCGCGGCTGCGGCCCCGAGGGCGACGCCGGTCGCTCGTCGCCGGAGGCAGCACCCCGACCCGCAGCTCGGCGACGGCCTGGCGGACCGCGGCGGGGGAGAGGCCCACCTCGCGCGCGGCCTCCTCGACGGCGGCCGGGTCGTAGGCGACCCCGGGAGACGTGTCGTCCTCGAGGGCCTCGATCTCGGCCGCCCGCCGCAGGACCAGCGCGACCTCGTCGCTGGTGAGCCGCGGTTGCCGTCCCGTCTCGGTCACACCGCCATTGTCTCTCACCGAGCGCGTTCCGCCACCCCGCGGGCGGTTCTGATCTCCCGGGACGCGAGGACGAGCGGGACGAGAGCCCGTCGGGGAGCCGCTGGTCGCGAGTCTGTAGCCTCGGCCGGGATGGCACGACGGTTCGTGAGCGAGCGGAGCGAGCGAACCATGGGCACAGTGCGGTACCCGGCCCGAAGGGCCGAGCGCTCATTGCGCGCATCCCGGAGGGTGCGCCAGCGAACCATGGGCACAGTGCGGTACCCGGCCCGAAGGGCCGAGCGCTCATTGCGCGCATCCCGGAGGGTGCGCCAATGAGCCGCGGCGACGACCTGTTCGCGGCGGCCGCCGAGGAGCAGCTCGCCCAACAGGCGCCACTGGCGGCCCGTCTGCGCCCCATGCGCCTCGACGACATCGTGGGCCAGGACGACCTGGTCGGTCCCGGGCGACCGCTGCGGGTGCTCGTCGAGTCCGACCGCCTGTCGTCCGCCATCTTCTGGGGGCCGCCCGGCACCGGGAAGACCACGCTCGCCCAGGTCATCGCCCGCCACACGGCCAAGGCCTACGAGCAGCTGTCCGCCGTGTCGGCCAGCGTCAAGGACGTCCGCGAGATCGTGGCCAAGGCCGAGCAGCGGCTGGGGGAGCGCGGCCAGGGGACGATCCTGTTCCTCGACGAGGTGCACCGGTTCAACAAGGCCCAGCAGGACGCCCTGCTCCCCTCCGTCGAGACCGGCCTCCTGGTCCTCGTGGGGGCGACGACCGAGAACCCGTACTTCGAGGTCAACGCACCGCTGCTGTCCCGCTCGACCCTGTTCCGCCTCCAACCCCTCGACGAGGCGGCCGTCTCCGCCCTGCTGCGGAAGGGCCTCGACGCCGAGGGCGCCGACGCCGACCCCGAGGCCCTCGCCCACCTCGCCGAGCGGGCCGGCGGCGACGGGCGCCACGCGCTCACCAGCCTCGAGGTGGCGGTCGCGCTGGCCCGGGCGCGCCAGCCCGGCGTCGCCACCCCGACGGTGGGCACGGCCGATGCCGAGGCCGCGCTGGGCACCAAGCTGCATCGCTACGGGCGCGACGAGCACTACGACGTGATCTCGGCGTTCATCAAGAGCATCCGGGGGTCCGACCCGCAGGCTGCGCTGCACTACCTGGCCCGCATGCTCGAGGCGGGGGAGGACGCCCGGTTCGTGGCCCGGCGCCTGGTCATCCTGGCCAGCGAGGACGTGGGCGAGGCCGACCCGATGAGCCTGGTGGTGGCGACGGCGGCCGCCCACGCGGTCGAGTACGTGGGGTTGCCCGAGGCCCAGCTGAACCTGGCGCAGGCGGTGGTCCACCTGGCGACGGCGCCCAAGTCGAACCGGTCCGCCGCCGGGATCTGGCAGGCCCGCGAGGACGTCGCCAAGGGCCTCGGGGGCGAGGTGCCGATGCACCTGCGCGACGCCCACTACCGCTCGGCCACGTCGCTCGGTCACGGCGTGGGCTACGACTATCCTCACGACGACCCGCGCGGGTGGGTGCACCAGCAGTACCTTCCCGACGACGCGCGCGACGCCGTCTACTACCGGCCGTCGCGCCACGGATACGAGCAGGAGATCGCCGACCGCATGCATCGATTGGCCGACGGCGCCGACGACGAGGGGGAGGACACGTGAGCGCCAGCGACCTGGCGGCGATCATCGTGGCCGCGTGCAGCGTCGTGGCGGTGGTGCTGCTGGCGGTGGGCCTCGTGGCCCTCGTCCGCACGCTCCGCGCCCTGCGCCAGGTCACCGACCTGTTGCGCACCGAGACCGCCCCGGTGATCGACGACCTGCGCGACACCATCGAGGCGGCCAACTACGAGATCGTGCGACTCGACGGCCTGGTGTCGACCGCGGAGTCGGTCACGGGCACGGTCGACTCGGCCTCCCGCCTCGCCTACATCGCCATGGCGAACCCCGTCATCAAGGGCGTGGCCTTCGCCAGCGGCACGGCCAAGGCCGCACGCCGCCTGCGGGGCCGCAAGGACGCGTGAGAGCGTTGTTCGGGGCGGTTCACTCCTGCGAGGTCGGCGGCTACGCCGCCGAAGGACCAGGGACACCGTGTCTCCGCTCTTGGCGCCTTCGGCGCCGGGCCGCTGGGCCCGCGCTGACCGGCGAGCGCGAGGGCTCACGATGCTGAAGCGGACGTTCTGGTTCACGACCGGTGCCACGGCGGGGTTCGGCGGGGCGATGTGGGTCCGTCGCCAGGTCCTGCGGACGGTCAAGCGCTACACGCCCGAGCAGGTCCAGGCCGACGTCACCACGTCGGTCCGCCGGTTGGGCACCGACCTGCGCGAGGCCGTCACGACCGGCCGGGCGGCCATGGTCGACCGTGAGGCCGAGCTGCGCACCGAGTTGCGCCCGGGCGCGGGCCCCGCCCTCCTGCCGGTCGCCCACGCCGGCGAGGGTGCGGCCGCGGCGGCCGCGGCCCCCGCCCCGGCACCGACGCGGCCGTCGCGCCGTGGCCGCAGGCGGACCACAGCCGAACACACCCCTCACAGTTAGGCTGAACAGCAGCTATGGCACCGCGTACCGCCTCCGAGTTGCGTCGCGCCTGGACCGACTTCTTCGCGGCCAGGCAGCACACGATCGTGCCGTCGGGCAGCCTCATCCCGACGCATCCCAGCGCGCCCATGTTCACCAACTCGGGGATGATGCCGTTCGTCCCCTACTTCCTCGGCGAGGAGGCGGTGCCGTACAACCCCCGCCGGGCGGCGTCGGTGCAGCGCTGCGTGCGGGCCGGTGGCAAGCACAACGACCTCGACGCCATCGGTCGGTCGCCGCGGCACCTCAGCTTCTTCGAGATGATGGGCAACTTCAGCTTCGGCGACTACTTCAAGCCCGAGGCGATCGCCTGGGCCTGGGAGTTCGTCACCGAGGTGCTCGGTCTCGACGGCGACCGCCTGTGGGTCACCGTCCACGAGAGCGACGACGAGGCCGAGGACCTGTGGGCCGACGAGGTCGGCTTTCCCCGCGCCCGCATCCAGCGCCTCGGCAAGGACAACTTCTGGGAGATGGGGGAGACCGGCCCGTGCGGCCCGTCCTCCGAGATCTTCTGGGACTACGGCCCCGACATCGGGCCCGAGGGCGGCCCGGCCAACCCCGAGGCCGAGAACCGGTACGTCGAGATCTGGAACCTGGTGTTCCCGCAGTACCTGCGGGGAGCCGACGGCCAGCTCAGCGACCTTCCCAGCAAGAACATCGACACCGGCGCCGGGCTCGAGCGCATCCTGGCGGTGCTGGAGGGCAGCCCCAGCCTCTACGCGGCCGACACCCTCTCGGCGCTCGTCGACGAGGCGCAGTCGGTCACGGGTCACCGCCTCGGCGAATCGGAACTCGGCGACATCGCGCTGCGGCTGATGGCCGACCACGCCCGCACGATGACGTTCCTCGTGGCCGACGGGGTCATCCCGTCGAACGAGGACCGCGGCTACGTGCTGCGGCGCATCATCCGCCGCGCCATCCGCTTCGCCTACCTGCTCGGGGTCGAGAGGCCCGTGCTGCCGGCGATGGTCGAGCGCACGATCGACGTGATGGGCGACGCCTACCCCGAGGTGGTCGAGGGGCGCGGGCTCGTCCTGCCCATCATCACCCGCGAGGAGGAGTCGTTCCGGCGCACCCTGGCGACCGGGTCGCAGATCCTCGACACCCAGCTCGACAGGCTCGAGCCCGGCGGCACGCTGCCCGGGGCGGTGGCGTTCCAGCTGCACGACACCTACGGGTTCCCGTTCGAGGTGACCCAGGAGACCGCCGACCTGCGGGGCTTCGAGGTGGACGTCGCGGGCTTCGAGTCGGCGATGGACGACCAGCGCCGCCGGGCCCGTGCCGCCAGCAAGGCGGGCGGCGTCGCCACCGGTGACGAGGTCACCGAGCAGCAGCGCATCCTGGCCGAGCACGGTCCCACCGTGTTCACCGGCCGCGACGAGTACGAGACCGAGGCCACGATCGTGGGCATCGTCGGCGACGGCCTCTACCTCGACCGCACGCCGTTCTACGCCGAGTCCGGCGGCCAGGTGGGCGACACCGGCCACATCGTGACGCCCACCGGCATCGTCGATGTCGTCGACACGACCTACGGCCTGCCCGGCCTGCACCGCCACACGTTCGTCGTGCGCGAGGGCACGATCGCGGTCGGCCAGGCCGCGGACGCCCGCATCGACGGCGAGCGGCGCGACGCCATCCGCCGCAACCACACCGGCACGCACATCCTGCACTGGGCGTTGCGCGAGGTGCTCGGCACCCACGTCAAGCAGCAGGGCTCGCTGGTGGCGCCCGACCGGCTCCGCTTCGACTTCAGCCACTTCGAGCCCGTCACCCCCGACCAGATCCGGGCGATCGAAGACCTGGCCAACCGCGAGATCCTCGACAACGCGTCGGTGCGCCACTTCGAGACGACGATGAACGAGGCCCGCGACCTGGGTGCCATCGCCTTCTTCGGCGACAAGTACGGCGAGATCGTCCGGGTGCTCGAGGCCGGGCGCCACTCGATCGAGCTGTGCGGCGGCACCCACGTCCGCCGGCTCGGCGACATCGGCCCGGTCAAGATCGTGTCCGAGGGGTCGATCGGGTCGAACCTGCGGCGACTCGAGGCCGTGACCGGTCTCGGGCCGATCGACCGCCTCCGCCAGGAGGAGGAGCTGATCGCCCGCGCCGCCGACGCCCTCGGCACGACCGGCGACGACCTGCCGTTGGCGGCCGAGAAGCTGCGCAGCGAGCTGAAGGCGGCCCTGGGCGAGATCAAGGCTCTGCGCCGTCAGGCCGCGGGGAACCGCGCCGCGGAGCTGGCGGGCGGCGCGGTCGACGGCATCGTCGTGGCCCGCATCGACGGAACCAGCCGCGACGAGGTGCGCGAGCTGGCGATCGCGGTGCGCCAGCAGCCGGGCATCCGGGCGGTGGTGATCGGTGGCGAGCCCGAGGGCGGCGGGGTGGCGCTCGTGGCGGCCGCCACGAAGGACAGCGGATTCGACGCCAAGGACCTGATCGCCGACGCGGCCCGCACCGTCGGTGGTGGCGGGGGCGGCAAGAACCCCGAGCTCGCCGTGGCGGGCGGGCGCGACCCGTCGCGCCTCGACGAGGCGCTCGACCAGGCGCGGGCGGCCGCCGTCCCGGCGTGACCGGCTCGGCTGCACGGGTGGCACGCCGTACGCTCGTCGCGGGCGCGTGACACGCACCGTCGCCCTCGACCTCGGGACCCGCCGGATCGGGGTGGCGCTGTCCGACAGCGGTGGCACGGTGGCCACGCCGTACGAGACGGTCCACCGCACGGGTGACCGCGAGCGCGAGCATCGTCGCATCGCAGAGCTCGTGGACGAAGCCGGCGCCGAGGTGGTGGTCGTGGGCCTGCCCCTGTCGCTCGACGGCTCGCTGGGCCCGGCGGCACGGGCGATCCTCGACGAGGTCGACCAGATGCGGACGGCCCTCGATGCCGAGATCGTGACCTGGGACGAGCGCCTCTCGACCGTGCAGGCCGAGCGCAGCATGCGCGCGATGGGTGTCCGCAAGGGCGACAAGCGTCGGATCGTCGACCAACTCGCTGCTACGGTGATCCTCCAGTCGTGGCTCGATGCTGGAGAGCCGCGAGGATCCTCGTGATCAACGAACCCACGCCGACGTCGGGCATGCTGGGGAGCACGCTCCGTCGCCGTCGTGGGCCGAGTCTCGTCTAGCCGCCCACTGCAGGGACACCCGCACGCCGCATGCCGTCCTCCGACCAAGACGACCCCGGGCGCTCAGGCCGCCGACGCGGGCGTGGGCGGTCCCGCCAGGACGCGGGCTTCGACGACTTCTGGGCCCGCGAGAGCATCGGTCCGAGCGGGCGGTCACGCCGGCGCCGCGGGTCTGACGAGGCCGCTGCCGGCGACGTGGGTGACCTCACCGGAGGTGGCCCTGTGCCTTCCGGCGGTGCGTCGCAGGTCGACCGACCGGACCGGGGCACGAGCCTCCCGAGCACACCACGGCGCGAGCCCCGGTCCCGCCGCGGTCGCACGCCCGACGCCGCGCCGGTGGCCCCGGCGGCGTTCCCGAGCCCCGGTCGCGGGGCCGAACCGATGGGGCCGCCGCGCGGCATCCCCGAACGGCCGACCCCCGTGCCCGGGGGCGGCCGCCGTTCCGGGCCCCCGCCGCGCTACCCCGTCGGGGCGCAGGCGGCGCTCGAACGACGGCGGGCGCTCGAGCAGGGAGCCACGACCGGTCTCGTGCCCCGCGTGAGCCAACCGATGGCCCGCGAGCCCGATCCGGGCGGGTACCCGGCACGTCGCGAGACCGATCCGGGCGGGTACCCGGCGCGGCGCGACACCGATCCGGGCGGGTACCCCGTTCGACGCCAGCCCGATCCCGCCGGCTACCCGGATCGAGATCCCGACCCGGACTACGCGGCACGTCCCGAGCGCGACCTGACAGGCCCGGGCGACCGCGGCGCCGGTCCGTCGCGGCGGCGCTGGCCCGGCGGCGACCGCTACCCCGACGACGCCTACGGTGACGACACGTACGCGCGACGATTACGACGACGACGATTACGACGACGACGAGCTCGACGAGCTGCCGAAGCGGCGGGGCTGCCGCCGGGCGGTGACCGTGCTGGCCGTCCTGGTGGTGCTGGCCATGGTGGCCGGCTGGTTCGGCTGGTCGTGGGTCCAGGGGAAGATCGACCCGTCGGGTCCGCCCGGCGACACGGTGCTGGTCGCGATCCCCGAGGGCACGAGCACCGCCGGGGTCGGCGACGTGCTGGCCGACGCGGGCGTGATCAGCGACGCCACCGTCTGGGACTGGTACACGAAGCTGCGCGACGTCGGCACGATCAAGGCCGGCAGCTACGAGATGCGGCTCGACTCGTCGTTCGACGAGGCGATCGACGACCTGAAGGCGGAGCCGCTGCCGCCCGAGGTGACGGCGTTCGTCACGGTGCCGCCCGGGCTGACCCAGGCCCAGATCGCCGCCCGCCTGGCCGACCCCGAGGACGGGGCGCCGGGCTTCACGGCCGAGGGCGTGGAGGCCGCGCTGGCCCACCCCGCGTCGCGCTCGGGCTTCCTCCCTGCCGACCAGCCCTCGCTCGAGGGCACGCTGTACCCCGAGACGTACGCCTTCGAGGAGGGCGACACCCCGGCGACCTTCGTGAAGCGGATGGTGCACGAGTTCGACCAGGTCGCCACCGAGGTCGACCTCAACGGCCGAGCCGACGCCCTCGGCATCTCGCCCTACGAGGCGATCATCGTGGCCTCGATGGTCGAGCGCGAGGCGGGCACGGTCGCCGACGGTCCCCGCGTCGCCCGGGTCATCTACAACCGCATGGCCGCCGGAGAGCCGCTCGGCATCGACGCCACCAGCTGCTACGAGAAGGGCGAGATCCCGTGCGAGCTCACGACCGCCGAGCTCGAGGACAACTCGCCGTACGACACCCGGGCCCAGGAGGGCCTCCCGCCCACCCCGATCGCCTCCCCGGGGCGTGACAGCCTGTCGGCGGCGCTGAACCCGGCCGACGGCGACTGGCGCTGGTACGTCCTCGACGTCGAGGCGGACGACGGGTCGAGCTTCTTCACCAACGACTACGCGGAGTTCCAGGCCGCCAAGGACAGGTGCGTCGAGGCCGGGCAGTGTGGCTGACCGGGCGTCGCCCCCGGTCACCGGCGCCACGCGGGTGGCCGCGGTCATCGGGTCGCCCGTCCGCCACTCGCTGTCGCCGACGCTGCTGAACGCCGCGTTCCGCGCCTCCGGCCTCGACTGGGTCTACGTCGCGTTCGAGGTGCCCGAGGGGGCCGGCGGCGCGGCCGTGGCGGCCATGCGCACCTTGGGCCTCGGGGGCCTGTCGGTCACGATGCCGCACAAGGCGGCGGCCTGGGAAGCGGTCGACGAGCGGACCCCGACCGCGGAGGCGCTCGGGGCGGTGAACTGCGTGTTCGTGCGGGACGGACGCCTCGTGGGCGACAACACCGACGGCCCGGGCTTCGTCGACGCCCTGGTGCGGGACGAGGGCGTCGCTCTGGCCGGCCGGCGCTGCGTTCTGCTGGGGGCGGGCGGGGCCGGTCGGGCCGTCGCCCGGGCGCTGGGCGAGGCGGACGTGGCCGAGGTGGTGGTCGTCAACCGGTCGCCCGACCCGGCGCGGCGGGCAGCGGAGCTGGCCGGGCGCCCGGGGCGCGTCGGCGAGGTGGGCGACGTGGCCGCTGCGGACATCGTCGTGAACGCCACGTCGCTCGGCATGGCCGGGGGCGCAGGGGCCGGCGCCAGCCCGATCGACCCCGACCTCCTCCGCGCGGGCCAGGTCGTCGTCGACCTGGTGTACCACCCCGCCGAGACCCCGCTCCTGGCCGCGGCCCGAGCCCGGGGCGCGGTGGCGGTGAACGGCGTCGGCATGCTGGTCCACCAGGCGGCGCACGCCTTCGCCCGCTGGACGGGGGCGGCACCTCCGCTCCGCGAGATGACCACCGCGATCCGGCACGAGCTCGCACGTCGCGCGCCGTCCGCCGGCAGTTCGTCACGCAGCTGAAACCGACGCAACGTGGAGTGTGACATCGGCCTCCGCGGGTGGTGGTCGACCTGACGCTGGGCGCGCGGGTGATCGGCGGCCTAGGCTGGCGGCAGCGCTGGGGAACTTGGCGGGACGATCCACTCCGGAGGTACAGCGTTGGCGTTGCAAGGGACTCTCGACACATTTTCTCTCCCCGATGTCCTGCGCCTTCTGGCGACGACATCGAAGACCGGCCGGCTCCGGATCGAGGGTGACCGTGGACAGGGCAGCGTCTGGCTGTCCGACGGCGGCGTGGTCGACGCGGACGCCGACCGGACCCTCGACGGCACTCCCGTCGACGAGGTCGTGTTCGAGCTGCTTCGCTTCGAGTCGGGCAACTTCGCCTTCGACGGCGACGACACCGCGGCCGACGCCGGGAGGCCCGAGGACGTCGAGGCGCTGCTCCGTCGCGCCAACGACCTGCTCGGCGAGTGGGCCGAGCTCGAGGCCGTCGTGCCCTCGCTCGAGCACGAGGTCACGCTCGCGGGCGACCTCTCGGCCGACGAGGTCACGATCAGCGCCGACAGCTGGCAGTCGCTCGTGGCCGTGGCCTCCGGGCGCACGGTCGGCGAGCTCGCCACCGTCCTCCGCCTGACCGAGCTGGGCGTGTCGCGCGCCGTGCGCGACCTCGTCGAGCTGGGCGTCGTCGACGTCGCCCTGTCCGACCGCCCGCGGGCTGCTGCGGTCGCGCCCGCGGCCCCCGCGGCGCCGCGCTCCGACCGCCCACGCCGGCCGGCGATCCGACCCGAGGCCGACACGCCTGCGGTGCCCGCCATCCCCGGCCCGCCTCCGGGCCCGAACCAGCGCGCCGGCTGGTTGTCCGGCGACCTCACGGGTGAGATGCCCACACCGGTGACCGAGCACGGTCCTCTGCCGACCCGCAACGGCGACGCCCAGGTCGTCGACGAGCGGGCCGCGCCTCCGGCGCCGCCCGCGGTCCCCGAGCCTGCGCCGCCGAAGGGTGGCCTCGCCTCGCGCCTCGGCCGCAACCGGAACGGTCGCGGGGCCGACGCCACGCCGCCCGAGGGCTCGGCCCCGGTGACCAACGGCAGCCGCGTCGCCGGGCGCCCCCCGGCGGCGCCCAAGGCCCGCACCAACGACGCCGGCCCGGCGACCGAGCGCCCGGGCGAGCCCGAGCGTCCGACCCTGCCCGACATCCCCGCCGTTCGGCGCCGCGACACCGCCCGTCCGTCGTCGCCGTCGGGTCCGTCCCGCGCCGGCTCGCAGGGTGTGCCGCCGGCCCCGGCCGCGCCTGGCTCGCCGTTCGACAACGGCCGCCTCGGCCCGCCCCCGGTCGGGCGCGACACCGGCCAGATCCGGCCCGTCTCGCCGTCGGCCCTCCCTCCCGACCTGCACTGGGCAGCCGACGACACGGGCAGCGGCCCGATCAACGGGGGCCCGTCGTCGCCCTTCAGCGGCCTCAGCAGCCTCGGCCCGAGCCGGCCGGGGCCCGCCGACAACGAGGTGGCCCCGCACGTGGTGGCGATGAGCCCCGAGGCCCGCTCCGCGGTCCAGGCGACCGTCGGCAACGCCGGCGGATCGGCGGGGCGCGCGGCGCCAGCCAGGGCGAGGACATCGCCCAGCGCGGTCGCCTCATCAGCTTCCTCTCCACCGTCCGCTGACCCCGACCACCGGCTCGCCGAGGCGTCCGCGCCGAGCTGTCCGGGCCGAGCCGGTGGTCCCATGAACACCGTTCCGCTGGCCGCGCTCGCGGCCGCGGTGGGTGGCCTGGTCGTCGGGCCGTTCGTGACCTACGCGGTGGTGCGCTGGACCGGGTGGCGGGTGGCGCTCCCGCTGCTCCTGGGGCGCGTCCCGACCTCCGTCGAGGTCGGCCGCCCGGCGGCGCGCTGCCGCCGGTGCGCGGCGACCCTGGCCCCGCGCGCGCTGCCGGCCATCGTCGGGGTGGCGGCGGGCGCCCGGTGTCGCCGGTGCCGCGAGCCGGTCGCGGGCTCGTCGGTCGCCATCGAGGTGGCCTGCGGCCTCGGCTGGGGCGTCGCCGCGCTGGTGGTCGGGTGGTCCGTCGTGCTCGTGCCCGTGTTGGCCCTGGTGACGGGGTTGGTCGCCATGTCTGCCGTCGACCTCGTCGTCATGCGGATCCCCACCCGCTTCGTCTACGCGACCGCGGTCGCGGTCCTCGTCGGAGCGGCACTGGTGGCGGTGCTCGAGGGGCCCGCACGGCGGCTGGCGGGCGCGGGCGTCGGGGCCCTGGCCCTGGGCGGCTTCCTGCTCGTCATGCACCTCGTCTCGCCGCGGGCGCTCGGCTTCGGTGACGTGCGCCTCGGGGTGCTCGTCGGGGCGGCGGCCGGCTGGAGTGCGTGGCGGCCCGACCACCCGGTGCTCATGCCGGTCCAGGGGGTGCTCAACGCGGGCCTCGTCGCCGGGCTGGTCGGGTCGATCGTCGGCCTCGCGCTCCTCGCGGTGCGGCGCCGCGACCGTCCGTTCCCGTTCGGGCCCGCGCTCGCCTTCGGCGGGCTGGTGGTCACGCTCGCCACCGTGGCCGGGCCGGTGTGACGGCACCCCCCGTTCCAGCCACCAGGGCCGGCACCGGTATCGTCGTGGCGTGACCAGGACGCTCGCGCCGGCAGGCGACGACCGCGGCCCCGCCCGCCCCGACGAGCATCCCGAGGGCCGTGCCCATGGGTGACCCGGGCAGCCACGTGGTGCTCGTCGGCCTCATGGGCGTCGGCAAGAGCACGGTCGGGCGGCGCCTCGCCAAGGAGCTGCAGCGTCCGTTCGCCGACGTCGACGAACAGGTCGAGCTGCGGGCGGGCCGCACCATCCCGGGGATCTTCTCCGACGGGGGCGAGCCGGAGTTCCGAGCGATCGAGGCCGAGGTCCTGGCCGACCTGCTCGCCCGTCCTGCGCCGCTGGTGCTGGCCGCGGGGGGCGGCGTGGTCACGACGCCCGCGAACCGGGCGGCTCTGGCGGACGCCGGTGCGTTCGTCGTGTGGCTGCGGGCCTCCACCGAGTTCCTGGCCGCCCGCACCGACCCGACGCATCGTCCTCTCCTGGCGGGTGACGCGGCCGGCACCCTCACCCGGCTGCTGGCCGAGCGGTCGCCGCTCTACGAGCTGGTGGCCGACGCCGTCGTGGACGTCGAGCCGTTCCACGACGGCGACGACAAGCCGAAGCGTGCCCTGGCGCGGCACATCGCCGCCGTCGTGGCCGGCGCCCCCAGCAGCCCGCGCCCCTCGACGAGCGCGGTGGGCGAACCGTGAGCGCGGATCCCTCGCCGTCGACCCGTGGCCAGCGCGCCATCGTCGTCGACGTGCGGGCCGGTGGCGCCACCTACCCCGTCATCGTCGGGGCGGGGGTGCGCGCCCTGCTCCCCGACCACGTGGGCCCGACGGTGCGGCGCGTCGCCGTCGTCACGCAAACGGGCATCGGTCTGTCGGTCGACCCGGGGTGCGAGCACGAGGTGTTCACCGTGGGCGACGGCGAGGCGGCCAAGTCGCTGGCCACCGTCGAGGACCTGTGCCGGGCGTGGTCCCGGTGGGGCCTCACCAGAGCCGACCACGTGGTCGCGGTCGGCGGCGGGCTCGTCACCGACGTCGCGGGGTTCGCGGCCGCGGTCTACCACCGCGGGGTCGCGGTCACGCACGTGCCCACCACCCTGCTCGGCATGGTCGACGCCGCCATCGGCGGGAAGACAGGGGTCAACCTGCCCGAGGGGAAGAACCTGGTCGGGGCGTTCTGGCAACCGCACGCGGTGCTGTGCGACACCGACGTGCTGGCCACGCTGCCCGAGCGGGAGCGGTTGAGCGGGCTGGGCGAGATGGCGAAGTACCACTTCCTGACCGGCGACGACCTGCTGGCGCTCCCGCTCGACGAGCGCATCGCCGCCTGCGTGCGCATCAAGGCCGACGTGGTGGCCGCCGACGAGCGCGAGGACCTCGCCAACACCCGGGGCCGGGCCACCCTCAACTACGGCCACACCCTCGCCCACGCGCTCGAGACAGCCGGGCGCTACGACCTGCGCCACGGCGAGGCGGTGGCCGTCGGCCTCGTCTACGCGGCCGAGCTGGCCCACCGCCTCGGCCGCATCGACCGCCGGCGGGTCGACGACCACCGGCGGGTGGTGGGCGAGTACGGGCTGCGGGCCACGCTGCCCGAAGCGGTCGAACCGAACGAGCTGCTGGTGCTCATGGCGCGGGACAAGAAAGCCGTCGACGGCCTCACGTTCGTGCTCGACGGCCCCGACGGGGTCGAGGTCGTGACCGGGGTCGACCCGGCCGCCGCGGCAGCGGTGCTCGACGACATGGCGGGCCGATCGTGAGCGAACACACCGCCGGCCGGGGCACCGTGCTCCTGCTCAACGGCCCGAACCTGAACCTGTTGGGCGAGCGCGAGCCCGGCGTGTACGGCACCGACACGCTCGACGATCACGTCGAGATCGTTCGCCACGCCGCGAGCGAGCTCGGCCTCGAGGTCGAGCACGTCCAGTCGAACCACGAGGGCGACATCGTCGACGCCATCCACGCGGCGCGACGCCATGCGGCGGCCATCGTCATCAACCCGGGGGCGTTCACGCACTACGCCTGGGCGATCCACGATGCCCTGGCCGCCTTCTCCGGGCCGATCGTCGAGGTCCACCTCTCGAACCCGCAGGCCCGCGAGGCCTGGCGTCACGTCTCGGTCGTGTCGCCCGTCGCCACCGGCACGATCGCCGGCTTCGGCGGGCTCGGGTACGTGCTCGCGGTCAAGGCCGTGGCCCGGCTGCTCGACGCCTGACCCGACGGCGGAGCGCCAGGGCCCGCGGTCGCCGCCGATCCGGTCGGCCCCTGACCTGGTCTGGCGCCCGAGCACGGGCTCTATCCTGCGCGCCGTGACCTTCGACCGCGCCTCCCTGCCCGCGATGGACGTCGCCGACCGCGCGACCCGGCTGCGAGAGGGACTCGACGCCGCCGGGTGCGACGCCCTGCTCGTCACCAGCCTCACCAACGTGCGCTACCTGACGGGCTTCACGGGGTCTGCCGCGCTGCTCCTCGTCCGCCCCGAGGGGCTGGTGTTCGTGACCGACGGTCGGTACCGCGACCAGGCCGCCGCGGAGGTCGCGGCATCCGGTGTCGACGCCGACGTGCTCATCGGGCGGACCGCCGACGAGCAGCGCCGGCACCTCGTCCCCCAGGTGCCGGCGGGAGCCCGGCTCGGCCTCGAAGCCGAAGCCGTCACCTGGGCGCAGCAGCGCCGCTACGGCTCCGACTGGTTCCCCGACGCCGACCTCGTGCCCACCGAGGGCCTGGTCGAAGACCTGCGGCGGGTGAAGGACGCCGGCGAGGTCGCCCGCATCGAGGCCGCGTGCGCGATGGCCGACGCCGCCCTCGCCGCCGTGCGCCACCGGTTGGGCGAGGGGGCCACCGAGGCCGAGGTCGCCCTCGACCTCGAGTGGCAGATGCGGCGCCTCGGCGCCGACGGCCCGTCGTTCGACACCATCGTGGCGGCGGGGCCGAACGGCGCCATGCCGCACCACCGGGCCGGGGACCGCCGGATCAGCGAGGGCGACCTGGTGGTCCTCGACTTCGGGGCGCTGCTCGACGGCTACCACTCGGACATGACCCGCACGGTGATGGTGGGGGAGCCCACCGCCACGCAGCGCCGGATGCTCGACGCGGTCCACGCCTCCCAGGCCGCCGGCGTCGCCGCGGTGCGGGCGGGTGTCGACGTGAGCGAGGTCGACGAGGCGTGCCGATCGGTGCTGCGCCAGGTCGGGTGGGCGGACGCGTTCCTGCACGGGACCGGGCACGGCGTGGGCCTCGACATCCACGAGTCGCCTCGGGTGTCCGCCAACGCGACTGGTAGCCTGGCCGACGGCCACGTCGTCACCGTCGAGCCCGGCGTCTACCTCGCCGAGCACGGCGGTGTCCGCATCGAGGACACCGTCGTGGTCACCTCCGAGGGCTGCCGCACCCTGACGCTGGCGCCCAAGGAGCCCTCCCTCTAGACCAACGCGCCAGGAGCACAGATGGCCGCCACCACCACCAACGACCTGAAGCGGGGCATGACCCTCGACCTACCGGAAGGGCTGTTCCAGGTCGTCGACTTCCAGCACGTCAAGCCGGGCAAGGGCCCGGCCTTCGTGCGCACGACGCTGCGCAACGTGCGGTCGGGTGGGGTGCTCGACAAGACGTTCCGGGCCGACGAGCGGGTCCAGCAGGCCGTCGTCGACAAGAAGGACATGCAGTTCCTGTACCGCGACGGCGGCGACTACGTGTTCATGGACAACTCGAGCTACGAGCAGATCCACGTCGGTCCCGCCGCCCTCGGCGACGCCACCAACTTCATCGTCGACGGCTCGACGATGGTGCTGCAGTTCTACAAGGACGAGATCATCGGCACCGACCTGCCCGCGGCCGTCGAGCTCACGGTCGCCGCCACCGAGCCGGGGATCCAGGGCGACCGCGTGTCGGGCGCCCGCAAGCCCGCCACCCTCGAGACCGGCCTCGTCGTCCAGGTGCCGCTGTTCGTCAACGAGGGCGAGCGCATCAAGGTCGACACGCGCAGCGCCGAATACCTGACCCGGGCATGAGCCCGCGGGCGGACGGTGACCGCGACTTCGGCGATCTGGGCGACCTCGAGCCCAGTGAGGCCGAGAGCCGGCGGTCGGCCCGCGAGCGGGCGCTCGAGCTGCTCTACGAGGCCGAGTCGAAGGGCGTGCCCGTCTCCGAGGTCCTCGCCGGGCTGCCCGTGGCCCCCGACGCACTGGCGGTCGAGCTGGTCATGGGCGTCGACGCGCACGCCGAGCGCATCGACCGCGTCCTCGCCCGGCTCGTCGCGCCCCGCTGGTCGCTGACCCGGCTGGCGGCGGTGGACCGCGCCGTGCTGCGCATCGCCGCCTACGAGCTGTACGAGGTGCCCGATCGCAGCCAGGCGCTGGTCATCAACGAGGCCGTGGTGCTGGCGCAGCGGTTCGGCACCGACGATTCTCCCCGCTTCGTCAACGGCGTGCTGTCGGCGGTCGCCGGCGAGGCCCGCCCCTCGGGTGGCGAGGTGCGGGACCCGTCGTGAACCCGGTGGCCCGCTCGGGTGCCGGTGCGGTCGACCGGCGGGCCGGCGGTGCCACGACGCGGGTGCGGGCGATGCCCGCCGACGCCTCGGCGGGCGGGCCCCGCCCGTCGACCCGTGGTGGCGCCCCTCCGGCCCGCCGTCCGCTGGCGCTGCCCGACCCGCCACTCGTCGACCGGGTCGCCGGCATCGCGTTGCGCGCCTGGTCGGACACGTCGGACGACGCGGCGGCGCTGGCGGCCGCGTGGGCCGACCCGGCGCTGGCGACGAGCCCGCGGATGCCTGCCGACCTGTCGCCCGCGGGAGCCTCCCGCTGGATCCGCGGCGAGCCGGCGCGCCGATCCGCGGGGCTGTGCCTCGACCTGGTGGTGGTGCCGGCCGACGATCCGGCGACCGTGCTCGGCGAGGTCGGCCTGCGCAACGTCGACCGGGTGCGCCGGCGGGCCGAGCTGAGCTGGTGGATCGTGCCGCAACACCGCGGCCGGGGCCTGGCCACCGCGGCGGCCCGTGTCCTCGCGGCCTGGAGCGTCTCGCCCGAGGGCGGGCTGGACCACGTGTGGGCGCGCGTCCCGCGGGGGAACGTCGCGTCGGCCCGCGTCGCCGCCGCGGCCGGGTTCACGGCGCTCGGTGAGGCGGACGGGACGGTGGTGTGGGCCCGGAGCACCCGCGACGACGGATGCTCGGGACGTCGCCGCACCGCTGCTACGCTGCCGTTCTGACCGTGAAGCGGGTCCTGCGAGGCCCGGACGGCCAGATCGATGGCGAATCGATGGGGAGGTCCCCGATTGGCAGAGCGCGAACGCAAGTCGACGCCCCCGTTCGGGGGCGTTTTCGTTGCCCGGACGCAGGTGCTCGACGCCGATGACGTGCGCCGGGCCGTGTGGCGCATGGCCCACGAGGTCATCGAGCTCAACCACGGGCTCGACGAGGTGGTGGTCGTCGGCCTCCAGACGGGGGGCGTGGCCTTCGCCGAGGCCCTGGCCGAGGCGCTGGGCAAGATCGACGGCGAGGCGCCCCCGCACGGCACGCTCGACGTCGCCTTCCACCGCGACGACATCGGCCTGCGGCCGGTGCTGCCCTCCGCCGTCACCGACATCCCGGTCGACCTCACCGGCCGGGTGGTGGTGCTGGTCGACGACGTCCTGTTCACGGGGCGCACCATCCGCGCCGCGCTCGACGCGGTGCACACCTACGGCCGGCCCCGGGCCGTGCAGCTGGCGGTGATGGTCGACCGTGGCCATCGCGAGCTGCCCATCCGGCCCGACTTCGTGGGCAAGAACCTGCCGACGCGCCGCGACGAGGTGGTGAACGCCACCGTCGACGGGGTCGAGCTGGGCGAGGTGCTGAAGGACGGGTACCGGTGAGCGCGGCGCCCACCGGCCCGACGGGGCGCCGGCACCTGCTCGGCGTCACCGACCTGTCCGCCGACGAGATCGAGCACCTGCTCACGTTGACCGACAGCTTCGTCGAGGTCAGCCGCCGACGGATGCCCAAGGTGCCGGCCCTGCAGGGGCGCACGGTGAGCTGGCTCTTCTACGAGGACTCGACGCGCACCCGCCTGAGCTTCGAGCAGGCGGCCAAGCGCCTGTCGGCCGACACGCTCAGCTTCTCGGTGTCGACGTCGTCGGTGAACAAGGGCGAGTCGCTGCGCGACACCGTCGAGACCATCGAGGCGATGGGCGTCGACTGCATCGTCGTGCGCCACCGCTCCTCGGGGGTGCCCCACCAGATCGCCCAGTGGGTGTCGGGCAGCGTCGTCAACGCCGGCGACGGGTGGCACGAGCACCCCACCCAGGCGCTGCTCGACTGCTACACGATCCGCGAGCACCTGGGCGGGCTCGACGGTCGCCGCATCGCCATCGTCGGCGACGTCACCCACAGCCGGGTGGCGCGCAGCGACGTGTGGGCCTTCACCAAGCTGGGCGCCGAGGTGACGCTGGTGGCGCCGCCGACGCTGCTGCCGCCGAGCACCGAGGGGTGGCCGGTGCGGGTCAGCCACGACATCGACGCCGTGCTGCCCGAGGTCGACGCCGTGTACCTGCTGCGGATGCAGCGCGAGCGCATGTCCGAGGCCCTGCTGCCCTCGTTGCGCGAGTACACGGCCTGCTTCGGCCTGACCCGCCGCCGGGTGGACCTGCTCGGCGACAAGGCCATCGTCATGCACCCCGGGCCGATGAACCGGGGGGTCGAGATCGCCGCCGACGTGGCCGACCTGCCGCGGTCGGTCGTGATCGACCAGGTGCGCAACGGCGTGGCCGTCCGCATGGCGGTCCTGTTCGACCTGCTGGGCTCGGGGCGCGACCTCGGCCGCCAGGAACCCACGGAAGGGGCCCGATGAGCGAGCCGGGGAACATGAAGTCGGTCGTGATCCGGGGAGGCGATGTCGTCGACGCCACCGGCACGCGGCGTGCCGACGTGCTGGTGGAGGACGGCGTGGTCCGGGCGGTGGCGGCCGACGCCGACCTGCGGGCCGACGTCACCCTGGACGCCGGGGGGTGCGTGGTCGCTCCCGGGCTCGTCGACCTGCACACGCACCTCCGCCAGCCGGGCAAGGAGGAGGCCGAGACCATCGAGACGGGCGCCCGGGCCGCGGCGCTGGGCGGCTACACGTGCGTGCTGGCCATGCCCAACACCACCCCGGCCATCGACTCGGCCGGGGTCGCCCGCGAGGTCCTCGACCTGGGCCGGGGTGCGACGTGCGACGTGCGGACCTCGGCGGCGATCACGGTCGACCGGGCGGGCACCCAGCTGACCCCCATGGCCGAGCTGGCCGAGCTCGGCGTGCGGTTCTTCACCGACGACGGCAGCGGGGTGCAGGACGCGCGGCTGATGCGGCGGGCGCTCGAGTACGCCCGCGGCCTCGGGGTCACGCTCGCCCAGCACTGCGAGGACGACGTGCTGGCGGCGGGCGGATCGATGCACGAGGGTGCGTGGTCGTCGCGCCTCGGCATCCCGGGCCAGCCGCCCGAGGCCGAAGAGGTCATGGTGATGCGCGACATCGCCCTCGCCCGCATGACCGCGGGCCGGGTGCACTTCCAGCACCTGTCGACACGGCGGTCGGTCGGCCTGGTGGCGGCGGCCAAGGCCGAAGGGCTGGCGGTCACGTGCGAGGCGACCACCCACCACTTCACCCTCACCGACGCGGCCTGTGCGGGCTTCGACCCGGTGTTCAAGGTCAACCCGCCGCTGCGCACCGACGACGACGTCGCCGCGATCCGGGCGGGGCTGGCGGCGGGCACCATCGACTGCATCGCCACCGACCACGCCCCGCACGCGCCCGAGACGAAGGAGCAGCCGTTCGACCAGGCTCCTCCGGGGATGCTGGGGCTCGAGACCGCGCTGGCCCTGGCACTCACGCACCTCGACCTGTCGGTCGCCGAGGTCCTGGCGCTGCTGTCCTGGGGCCCGGCGGCGGTGATCGGCGCCGACGACGCCCACGGCGGACCCATCGCCGAGGGGCGTCCGGCGAACCTGTGCGTCGTCGATCCGCAGGCGACGTGGACGGTCGACCCCGGCGCCCTGGCCAGCCGCAGCCGCAACACCCCGTACGCGGGGATGGAGCTGTCCGGGTCGCGTTCGCCACACGGTGCTCGCCGGCGAGCCGGTGGTCATCGACGGCGAGGCCCAGCGTTGAGCCAACGTGCCGAGTATTCACTAGGCTGCATCCTTATGCGACCCGCTGCCGACCCCCCCTCCGTTCTTGCGACAGGTCTGCACGCTGGAGCCACCGCCACGTCGCACGTTCCGTCGCACGAACGGGCCGAGCAGCCTCGACGGAGACGGACGTGACGCTTCGCGACGGCGTGCTCGTGCTGGCCGACGGCACCACGTTCGAGGGCGAGCTCATCGGCGCCGAGCCGACCGCCGGCATCGCCAGCGGCGAGGTGGTGTTCAACACGGTGCTGTCGGGCTACCAGGAGGTGCTGTCCGACCCCAGCTACGCGGGGCAGATCATCACCTTCACCTACCCGCACATCGGCAACTACGGGGTCAACGACGACGACGACGAGAGCCGGCGCCCCTTCGCCCGCGGGGTCGTCATCCGCGACCTGGCCCGCCGCCGCTCGAACTGGCGCTCGACCGACGACCTCGACGCCTACCTGCGCCGGCACGGCGTCCCGGGCATCGCGGGCATCGACACCCGCCGCCTCACCCGGCACATCCGCGACGCCGGGGCGATGCCCGGCGCGTTCGGCGCCGGCGACGAGGTGGCCCTGAAGGCGGCCGCGGTGGCCGAGCCCGGCACCGACGGCATCGACCTGGTCGCCACCGTCACCTGCGCCGAGCCGTACGCCGTGGCGGCGCGGCCGGGCGGGGGAGCGCGGCGCATCGTGGCCTACGACTTCGGCATCAAGCGCACGATCCTGCGCCACCTCTCCGGCCTCGGGGAAGTCACCGTCGTCCCCGCGGCCACGCCCGCCGACGACGTGCTGGCCCGCGAGCCCGACGGGGTGTTCCTGTCCAACGGGCCGGGCGACCCGGCTGCGGTGGCGGGCGCCACCCAGGCCATCTCGGGGCTGGTCGACCGCGTGCCGGTGTTCGGCATCTGCCTCGGCCACCAGCTGCTGGCGACCGCGCTCGGCGCCACCACCCACAAGCTGCCGTTCGGCCACCACGGCGGCAACCACCCCGTGCGCCGCCTGGCGACGGGCCGGGTCGAGATCACCAGCCAGAACCACAACTACGCGGTCGCCGAGGGATCGCTCGGGCCCGACGTCGCCGTCACCCACGTGAACCTCAACGACGGCGTGATCGAGGGCATCCGGGCCGACGCGCTGCGGGCGTTCAGCGTGCAGTACCACCCCGAGGCCGGCCCCGGCCCCCACGATGCCGCCTACCTGTTCGACGAGTTCGCGTCGCTGATCGACGCGTCGAGGGGGACCTGAGTGCCTCGGCGCACGGACATCGAGTCGATCCTGCTGATCGGCGCGGGCCCCATCGTCATCGGCCAGGCCTGCGAGTTCGACTACTCGGGCACGCAGGCGTGCAAGGTCCTCCGCGCCGAGGGCTACCGCGTGATCCTCGCCAACTCGAACCCGGCGACGATCATGACCGACCCCGACTTCGCCGACGCCACCTACGTCGAGCCGCTCGACGCCGACCACCTGGCGAAGATCATCGAGCGGGAGCGGCCCGACGCCGTCCTCCCGACGCTCGGGGGCCAGACCGCCCTGAACCTGGCCATGGAGCTGGTCGACCGCAGGGCCGTCGGGGTGCCCGGCACGCCCGAGCTGATCGGCGCCAACGCGGAGGCCATCGCCACCGCCGAGGACCGCGAGCGGTTCAAGGTGGCGATGCAGGGCATCGGCCTGAACGTCCCGCCGTCCGCCACGGCGCACACGATGGACGAGGCGATGGCGGCCGTCGACCGCATCGGCCTGCCCGTGGTGATCCGCCCCGCCTACATCCTCGGCGGCCGGGGCACCGGCATCGCGGCCACGGCCGCGGAGTTCGAGCGGGTGGCGGCCAACGGACTGGCGGCGAGCCCCATCTCCGAGATCCTCATCGAGCGGTCGATCGCGGGGTGGAAGGAGTACGAGCTCGAGGTCATGCGCGACCGCGCCGACAACTGCGTGGTCATCTGCTCGATCGAGAACCTCGACCCGATGGGCGTCCACACCGGCGACTCGATCACCGTGGCCCCCGCCCAGACGCTGACCGACGTCGAGTACCAGGCCATGCGCGACGCGGCCTTCGCCTGCATCCGCCGGGTCGGCGTCGAGACCGGCGGGTCGAACGTCCAGTTCGCCCTCGACCCGACCAACGGCGACATGGTCATCATCGAGATGAACCCCCGGGTCAGCCGGTCGTCGGCGCTGGCGTCCAAGGCCACCGGGTTCCCCATCGCCAAGATCGCGGCCAAGCTCGCCGTCGGCTACACGCTCGACGAGATCCCGAACGACATCACCCGCAAGACGCCTGCCAGCTTCGAGCCGACGATCGACTATGTGGTCACCAAGGTGCCTCGGTGGGCGTTCGAGAAGTTCCCCGGCAGCGCGGGCGTGCTCGGCACGTCGATGCAGTCGGTGGGCGAGGCGATGGCCATCGGGCGCACGTTCCCCGAGTCCCTGCAGAAGGCGGTGCGCAGCCTCGAGCACGGCCGCGCCGGCCTGAACTGCGACCCGGCCGAGGGGCAGCTCGACGTCCTCGACGACGAGGAGCTGATCGCACGGGCGGCCATCGGCACCCCCGATCGGCCGTTCCAGCTCGAGGCCGCGCTCCGGCGGGGCATCACGGTCGACGCCCTCGCCGAGCGGACCCGGGTCGACCCGTGGTTCCTCGACCAGATCCTGCGCATCGTCGAGGAGCGCGAGCACCTCGCGGCCACGGGCATGGCGGGCATGACCCGCCGGGGGTGGAAGCGGGCCAAGCAGCTCGGGTTCAGCGACGCCCAGCTCGCCTGGCTGTGGGGCACCGACCACGACCACGTGCGGGCCGCTCGGGTCGCGGCCGGCGTCACGCCCACCTACAAGACGGTCGACACCTGTGGGGCCGAGTTCGAGGCGGCCACGCCGTACCACTACTCGACCTACGAGGACGAGGACGAGGTGACGCCCAGCGGTCGCCGCAAGGTGCTGATCCTCGGCTCCGGCCCCAACCGCATCGGGCAGGGCATCGAGTTCGACTACTGCTGCGTCCACGCCAGCTTCGCCCTCGGCGACGCCGGCTTCGAGACCGTCATGCTCAACTGCAACCCCGAGACGGTGTCGACCGACTACGACACCTCGGACCGCCTGTACTTCGAGCCGCTCACCCTCGAGGACGCCCTCAACGTCATCGAGGCCGAGCAGGCGGCGGGCGAGCTGGTGGGCGTGGTGGTGGCGCTCGGCGGGCAGACGCCGCTGAAGCTGGCGGCGTCGCTGCCCGAGGGCCTGGTGCTCGGCACCTCGCCGGCCTCGATCGATGCTGCCGAGGACCGCGAGCTGTGGAACGCCCTGTGCGCCCACCTGGAGATCCCCCAGCCGGCGGGCGGGACGGCCACCACGGTGGACGACGCCCTCGCCATCATCGACCGCATCGGCTACCCGGCGCTGCTGCGCCCCAGCTACGTGCTCGGCGGCCGGGCCATGGAGATCGTGTACGACGAGGACGGCCTGCGCCGCGCCATGGCCGAGCTGGCCGGCTTCGGCAGCCTCGGCATCGAGGGCGGCCTCTCCGCGTCGCGCCCGGTGCTGATCGACCGGTTCCTCGAGGACGCCACCGAGGTCGACGTCGACGCCATCCGCGACCACACCGGCGAGGTGGTCATCGGCGGCGTGATGGAGCACGTCGAGGAGGCCGGGGTCCACTCGGGCGACTCCGCCTGCTCGATCCCGCCGCACTCGCTCGGCGCCGACACCGTGGCGGTGATCGAGGACTACACCCGGCGCCTGGCCGACGCCCTCGACGTCCGCGGCCTGATCAACGTGCAGTACGCGGTCAAGCAGGGCCAGGTCTTCGTCATCGAGGCCAACCCGCGGGCCAGCCGCACCGTCCCCTTCGTGGCCAAGGCGACGGGCGTCCCGCTGGTCAAGGTGGCCGCCCGGGTGATGGTCGGGTCGACGCTGGCCGAGCTGCGGACCGAAGGCCTGCTGTGCCCCCCGGTCGACGGCGGCCACATCGCGGTGAAGGAGGCGGTGCTCCCGTTCAACCGCTTCCCCGACGCCGACACGGTCCTCGGCCCCGAGATGCGCTCGACGGGCGAGGTGATGGGAATCGACCGCACGTTCGGCCTGGCGTTCGGCAAGGCGCAGATCTCGGCGGGGGACCGGCTGCCCGACGGCGGCCTCGTCTTCCTGTCGCTGGCCGACCGCGACAAGGCGGCCGGCCTGCGGGCCGCCACCCAGTTCGTCGACCTCGGGTTCGCCATCGCCGCCACGCACGGCACGGCCGACCACCTCGAGCGCCACGGCGTGCCCGTGGCCCAGCGGGTGGCCAAGGTGACGGCCGGCGGCGAGATGCCCGAGCCCGCCGACCGAACGGCGGACGACCCCGACGACGCAGATCCGGCCGCGCTGCCGACGGCCCTCGACCTGATCAGTGCCGGCAAGGTCGCCCTCGTGGTCAACAGTCCCCGCGGTCGCGGCGCGCGGGCCGACGGCGCCTACATCCGGCGCGCCGCCAACGTCCACCGCATCCCGTGCCTCACCACCGCGGCGGCGGCCACCGCGGCCGCCGAGAGCACCGTCGACCGCTCGCAGCACCCCCTCCGGGTGCGCACGCTGCAGGAGTACCACCGCGGCCGGGACACGACCGCCGACGACGACACGACCGCCGACGACGACGGGGGCGACGGCAGGTGACCCGCCCGTGAGGCTCCTCCCGGGCCGCCGTCCCACGCCGGGCGCAGCAGGTGCCGTCGACATGGCGGTGACGATCGGCTCGGTCACCCTGCCCAACCCGGTGATGACGGCGTCCGGCACGGCGGGCCACGGCGTCGAGCTGGCGCCGTACCTCGACCTGGCGGCCCTCGGCGCGGTGGTGGTGAAGTCGCTGCACGTCGACCCGGTGGTGGGCAACCCGCCGTTGCGGGTGCACGAGACGACCGCAGGGATGATCAACTCGGTCGGGCTGCAGGGCCCCGGGGTCGCCGCCTGGCTGGCCGAGGACCTCCCGGCGCTGCTGGCCACGGGGGCCCGCGTGGTGGCCTCGATCTGGGGCCGCACGGTGGACGACTACCGCCGGGCGGCCGACGTGCTGGCCGGCGCACCCGACGGCGTGGTGGCCGTCGAGGTCAACCTGTCGTGCCCCAACACCGAGGCCGGGCGCGACCTGTTCGCCCACTCGGCCGCGGCGACCGGCGAGGTGCTGCGGGCAACTGCCGGGTGCGGGCGGCCCCGATGGGCCAAGCTCAGCCCCAACGTGTCGCACCTTCCCGAGATCGCCGTCGCCGCCCACGAGGCGGGGGCAGAGGCGGTCACCCTCGTGAACACCGTGATGGGCATGGCCATCGATCCCGACTCGCGCACCTTCCGGCTCGGCTCGGGTGCGCGGGGCGGCGGGTTGTCGGGGCCGGCCATCCACCCCGTGGCCGTGCGGGCGGTGTTCGACGTGCACGCGGCGGCGCCCGCCGTGCCGATCGTCGGGGTCGGGGGCGTGGCGTCCGGCGCGGATGCGGCCGAGATGCTGCTGGCCGGGGCGACCGGGGTCCAGGTGGGGACCGCCACCTTCGCGGACCCGCGGGCACCCGGGCAGGTCAGGGACGAGTTGGAGAGGTGGGCGGCACGCCAGGGCGTGCCGCGCATCCGGGACGTGATCGGAGAGGTCCATGGCTGACGAGGCGACCGCGAGCGGGACGGCCGAGGGGACGACGACGGGCGAGGCCTCGGCGAACGGGGCGCCCCCGGACGTGCGGGCGCGCCTGGCGCTGGCGCTCGACGTCGACGACCTCATCCCGGCACTCCGGCTGGCGCGGGAGCTGCGGCCGTGGTTCGGCACGATGAAGGTCGGCCTCGAGCTCTACAGCGCCGCGGGGCCCGAGGCGATCACCACGCTGGTCGACCTCGGGGTCGACGTGTTCTGCGACCTCAAGCTGCACGACATCCCCAACACGGTCCACCGGGCCGCCCGGGTGATCGGGGCGCTCGGCGCCCGCTACCTCACGGTGCACACCGCGGGCGGGGTCCCCATGGTGCGGGCCGGGGTCGAGGGGCTCCGCGAGGGCGCAGCGGGGGTCGAGGGCGCCGAGCCGACGGCCCTCGGCGTGACGGTGCTCACGAGCGAGCCAGAGGCGTCCGCGCACCTGCTGCACCAGCGCGTCGGCGTCGGGCTCGACGGCGGGTGCCAGGGCTTCGTGTGCTCCGCCCTCGACATCGCGGCGGTGCACCAGCTGGCGCCCAGCGCCCTCGTCGTGACTCCCGGCATCCGGCCCGAGGGGGCACCCGCGGAGGACCAGGCGCGCGTCGCCACGCCCCGCCAGGCCCTCGACGCCGGGGCCGGGCTGCTGGTCGTGGGGCGGCCCATCACCCGGGCGGACGACCCGGTGGCGGCCGCCCGCTCGCTGGTCGCGTCCCTGGCCTGACCCGGCGTGTTACGGGCAGGTGTCACGAGTCGGGTGTGTCGTCGCGCTAGGTTGGCCTCCATGCCGCAGCCACCGCAATTGACTCCTGAGCAGCGTGAAGCCGCACTGGCCAAGGCCGCCGAAGCCCGCCGGGCTCGGGCCGAGCTCAAGGAGAAGCTGAAGATGGGGTCGCTGACCCTCGGCGATCTCCTTGACCAGGCCGACGGCAACGACACGGTCGGCAAGATGAAGGTGCTCGCCGTCCTCGAATCGCTCCCGGGCGTGGGCAAGGTCCGCGCCCGCCGGGCGATGGAGGAGATCGGCATCGCCGACACCCGTCGTGTCAAAGGGTTGGGCGATCAGCAGCGCAAGTCGCTGCTGGAAGCCTTCTCCGGCTGAGCCAGCGCTCTGTGCGGGGTCCCACGGCGGTACCGCACGTGCCTCGTCGGCCAGACTCGCCGCTGCCTGCGTCCTCGTCCTCGACGTAGACCGCTACGCCGTCGTCCTGCGTCCTTGCCAGCGACAAATCTGAGTCGACGATCCACGCACGCCACCACCGTGGGACCCCGCATGCTCATCACGGTCTCCGGCCCTCCCGGGTCGGGCACCACGACCACGTCCGAACATGTCGCCGCCCGGCTCGAGGTCACCCTCGTCCCGGGCGGCGCCGTGTTCCGGACGATGGCCCGCGAGCGCGGCATGAGCCTCGCGGAGTTCGGGCTGTACGCCACGGACCATCCCGACGTCGACACCGAGCTCGACGCCCGCCTCGCCGAGCGGGCCCGCGCCGGCGGCGTCCTCATCGAGTCGCGCCTCGCCGGCTGGATCGCCCGCAACGAGGGCCTGCCCTCGGTCACGGTCTACCTCGAGTGCCCCGCCGAGGTCCGGGCCGCGCGCGTGGCCGGTCGCGAGGGCCTCTCGGTGGCGCGGGCGCTCGCCGACAACGCCGAGCGCGAGCGGGTCGAGCGGGCGCGCTACCTGGCGCTCTACGGCATCGACCTCCAGGACCTGTCGGTCTACGACCTGGTGCTCGACTCGCACGAGCTGAAGCCCGACGAGCTGGCCGACCGCATCACCGCGGCCGCCGCCGATCGGTTCACCGGCCGCACGCTCTGAGCTGGGCGCCCCCCACGCCAGCGCTCATCTCCATGTCGTCGTCCGGGTCGGCGGCGTGACCCCGCCGTCGGCCGGGACGACGGCCGGATCGTCGCGTCCAGCGGCGGTTTCACCGTCCGCCGCGCGCGCACGGTAGTCTTGTCGGTCGATTCCCGTCCGGCTGCGAGAGGTCCGCGCCCACCATGGCTTCACGCCAAGACACGATGATGAACCCGTCGATCGAAGAGCTGTTCGAACGCGCCGGCTCGAAGTTCTCGCTGGTCACGCTCAGCGCGATGCGGGCCCGCCAGATCAACGCCTACTTCAACCAGCTCGGCGAGGGCCTCGGCGCCATCGTGCCCCCGCAGGTGACCTCCGTGGCCCGCAAGCCGCTGTCGATCGCCTTCGAGGAGATCGCCAGCGACAAGATCGTGATGGTCGATCCCAGCGAAGCCGCCGACGCGGCCGGGAGCGCCGCCCCCGAGGCGCCCGCCGCCGAGTAAGTCGGCGACGTCGATGCTCGAGGGGCGCCGCATCGTCCTGGGGGTCTCGGGCGGGATCGCCGCCTACAAGGCGATCGAGGTGTGCCGGCGTCTCGTCGACGCCGGCGCGCACGTCGTGCCGGTCATGACCAGGGGAGCCACCCGCTTCGTGGGCGAGACGACGTTCTCGGCACTTGCCTCCGAGCGCGTCCACACCTCGCTGTTCGACGACGCCGATCCCATCCCGCACACGCGGCTCGGTCAGTCGGCGGACGTGGTGGTCGTGGCCCCGGCCACCGCCCGGGTGATCGGGTCGTACGCGGCCGGCATCTCCAACGACCTGCTCACGGCGACCCTGCTGGCCACCGAGGCGCCGGTCGTGGTGGCACCGGCCATGCACACCGAGATGTGGGACCACCCCGCCGTGCAGGAGAACGTGGCCACGCTCGTCCGCCGGGGGGTGTACGTGGTGGCTCCCGAAGAGGGCCGGCTCGCCGGTGGCGACGTGGGTCGGGGCCGCCTCGCCGCCCCCGACGTGATCGTCGCCGGGGTCGAGGCCGCGCTCGGGGCGACCCGTGACCTCGAGGGTCTGCACGTCGTGATCACCGCGGGCGGGACCCGCGAGCCCATCGATCCGGTGCGGTTCATCGGCAACCGCTCGTCGGGCAAGCAGGGCCACGCGCTCGCCGCCGAGGCGGCCGGGCGCGGCGCGAAGGTCACGCTGGTGACCACCGTGGGGCTGCCGACGCCCCCGACCGCCGACGTGGTGCGCGTCGACACCGCCGCGGAGATGGACGAGGCCGTCCGGGCCGTCGCCTCCGCGGCCGACGTGATCGTCATGGCCGCGGCGGTGGCCGACTTCCGGCCGGCGCAGGTCGCGGCGCAGAAGATCAAGAAGCTCGACGGTCTCCCCGAGATCACCCTCGAGCCCACCGTCGACATCCTCGCTGGCCTGGGAGAACGCAAGCGCCCCGGTCAGACCGTGGTCGGATTTGCAGCAGAGACCGACCGCGTGAGGCAGAATGCAACGTCCAAGCTCGTGGCCAAAGGTGCCGACGTCATCGTCGCCAACGACGTCACGGCTGCGGGCGCTGGGTTCGAGCACGACACCAACAGTGTCGTGATCATGCATGCCGACGGCACTGAGCGCGAGGTGCCATTGGCGGACAAGCGGGTGATCGCCCGTTCCGTGTTCGATGCCGTCATAAACAGGAGACAGCAACCGTGAGCCGTTGGACCTTCACGTCCGAGTCCGTGACCGAGGGCCATCCCGACAAGATGGCCGACCAGATCAGCGACTCGATCCTCGATGCCATCCTGGCCCAGGACCCGGCCGCGCGCGTGGCGTGCGAGACCATGGTGACCACCGGCCTGGCCATCGTCGCCGGCGAGATCACCACCACCGCCTACGTCGAGATCCCGTCGATCGTCCGCGAGACGATCAAGGGCATCGGCTACGACCGCGAGTCGGTCGGGTTCGACGGCAACACCTGCGGCGTCGATGACCTCGATCGACCCGCAGTCGCCCGACATCGCCCAGGGCGTCGACACCGCGTTCGAGAAGCGCACCTCGGGCGCCGAGGAAGACCTCGACAGCCAGGGCGCCGGCGACCAGGGCATGATGTTCGGCTACGCGGTCGACGAGACCGAAGACCTCATGCCCATGCCGATCTGGCTGGCGCACCGACTGGCCCACCGGCTGGCCGAGGTCCGCAAGGCCGGCATCCTGCCGTACCTCCGCCCCGACGGGAAGACGCAGGTCACGTTCGACTACGAGGACGGTGTCCCGGTCGAGCTGAAGACCGTGCTCATCTCGACGCAGCACCAGCCCGGCCTCGACGCCGAGACGCTGATCAAGCCCGACCTGGTCGAGCACGTGATCCGGCCGCTCATCCCGCCGGCGTTCCAGGACGACGACTTCCGCGTCCTGGTCAACCCGACGGGCAGCTTCGAGCTCGGCGGCCCGCACGCCGACTGCGGCCTGACCGGCCGCAAGATCATCGTCGACACCTACGGCGGCGCCGCCCGCCACGGTGGCGGCGCGTTCTCGGGCAAGGACCCGTCCAAGGTCGACCGCTCGGCCGCCTACGCCGCCCGCTGGGTGGCCAAGAACCTGGTCGCCGCCGGCGCCGCCCACCGGGCCGAGGTCCAGGTGGCGTACGCCATCGGCGTCGCCCGCCCCGTGTCGACGCTGGTCGAGACGTTCGGCACCGAGAACGTCGACCCCGCGAAGATCGCCGACGTCGTCAACGAGGTGTTCGACCTCCGCCCGGCCGCCATCCTGCGCGACCTCGACCTGCGCCGCCCGATCTACAAGAAGACGGCCGCCTACGGCCACTTCGGGCGCAACGACAAGGAGCTGACCTGGGAGCAGACCACCCGGGTCGACGACATCAAGTCGGCATTGGGTCTGTGAGCCGGTCGGGAGGGGAGGCCCAGCTTCCCCTCCCAGACCCCCTCCCGGATCGTCGCCCAGCCGGGCAGGTCGTGCGCGTGCTCGTCGACGAGCCCGCCATCGACAAGGCGTTCGACTACCTGGTCCCCGACGCGTTCGGGGGCCAGGTGCGCGTCGGGGACCGTGTCCGGGTCGCCCTGGGCCCGCGGCGGGTCGGCGGCTGGGTGGTCGAGGTCGGCGTGGACCCGCCCGCCGGGGTCGACCTGCGGCCGCTGGCGAGGTGGTCGGGGCGGGGGCCCGGGCCCGACCTCATCGACCTCGCCCGCTGGGCCGCCTGGCGCTGGGCCGGCCGTCCGGCGTCGTTCCTGCGCACGGCCTCGCCCGAGCGCAACGTGGCGGGCCTGCCCAGGGCTGCGCCCGTCGTGCCCGTCACCTCCGTGCGCGGCGGTGGTGAACCGGTCAGCCGACTGATCGACGACGCCCTCGGGCGGGTCCGGGCCGTCCTGCGGCTGCCGCCCGCGACCGACCCCGGGGTCGTCGCCGTGGCGGCGGCGCGACGCGGGCACGCGCTCGTCCTGTGCCCGACCGCCCCCGTCGCCGCCCGCGTGGCGCGGACGTTGCGCCGTGCCGGGGTGCGCGTCGCCGCCCATCCCCGCGACTGGGCCCAGGGGGCGGCCGGGGCCACGGTGGTCGGCACCCGCGCCACGGCGTGGGCGCCCGTCGGGGGTTTGGCCGCGGTCGTGGTCGTCGACGAGCACGACGAGGCCCACCAGCAGGAGCAGGCGCCGACGTGGCACGCCCGTGACGTCGGGCTCGAGCGGGCCGAGCGGGCGGGCGTCCCCTGCGTCATGACGTCGCCCTGCCCGTCGCTCGAGGCGCTCGCCGCCGCGCCGCTCCTCGTACCCTCACGCGGGGACGAGCGGGCCGGGTGGCCCGTCGTCGATGTCGTCGACATGCGGCGCGAGGATCCCCGCACCGGGTTGCTGCCACCGGCGCTCGTCCGGGCTCTGCGGAGTGACCGGCGGGTGCTGTGCGTGCTCAACCGCACCGGCCGGGCGCGGCTTCTCGCCTGCCGGGCGTGTGGTGAGCTCGCCCGTTGCGAGCGGTGCGACGCGGCCGTGACCCAGCCCGACGACGAGGAGCTGCGCTGCGCTCGCTGCGACGCGACCCGCCCGGTGGTCTGCGTCGCCTGCGGCGCCACCCGCATGAAGGCGCTGCGCCAGGGGGTGACCCGCGTGCGCGACGAGATCGAGGCGCTCGTGGGCGAGCCCGTGGCCGAGGTCACCGCCGCCCGGCCGGCCGGTGACGACGTGGCGCGGACGCGGGTCGTCGTCGGCACCGAGGCCACGCTCCACCAGGTCGACGGCGCCGACGTCGTCGCGTTCCTCGACTTCGACCAGGAGCTGCTGGCTCCCCGTTACCGCGCCGCCGAGCAGGCCCTCGGGCTGGTCGCCCGGGCGGCCCGTCTCGTGGGCGGCAAGGAGGGCGGGGGCCGCCTGGTGCTCCAGACCTTCGTCCCCCGCCACGAGGTCGTGCAGGCCGCGCTGCACGCGGACCCGGCACGGGTGGCCGTCGCCGAGCGCGACCGGCGCGAGCTGCTGCGGTTCCCGCCCGTGACCGCGCTGGCCGAGGTGTCGGGGCCGGCCGCGCCGGCCTTCGTCGACGCCCTCGGCGCGCCGCGCGGCGTCGAGGTGATCGGGCCGTCCGACGGCCGCTGGCTGGTGCGGGCGCCCGACCATGCCGCCCTCTGCGATGCGCTGGCGGCGACGGCGCGGCCGCCGGGGCGACTGCGCGTGGCCGTCGATCCCCCCAGGGTCTGAGCCCTGCGGGCGGGCCGGTCGGGGACGGCCGGACCCGTGGCGCCGTCGCTCCTAGAGTGTGCCGGTGCAGACGATCGACTGGGTGCCGGGCCCCGACGGCGGGGCCGTGGTCATCATCGACCAGACCGCCTTGCCTCACGAGGTCCGCCACCTCACCATCACCGACGTCGACGACCTGGTCGACGCCATCCGGCGCCTGGCCGTGCGGGGCGCGCCGGCGCTCGGTGCGGCCGGCGCGCTCGGGGTGGTGATCGCCCTCCAGCAGGGCCGCGCCAAGGGCTGGGACGACGACCAGGTGGCCGACGCCATCGACCGCGTGCGGTCGGCGCGCCCGACCGCGGTGAACCTCGCGTGGGGTGTCGACCGGATCGCCGCCGTGGCGTCGGCGTCGGGCGACCTCGCCGCGGTCGAGGTTGCGGCGCGGGCGGTGCTCGACGAGGACGTGGCCGCCAACACGGCGATCGGCGAGCGCGGCGCCGACCTCCTCGCCGAGCTCTGCGCCCCCTCCGCCGGGAGGGGCCAGAGTGGTCTCCGGCTGCACACCCACTGCAACGCCGGTGCGCTGGCGTGCGTCGACGTCGGCACCGCGCTCGGCGTGGTCCGTGCGGTGCAGGCTCGCGGCACCCTCGCGCGCGTCTACGCCGACGAGACGCGCCCGCTCCTCCAGGGGGCGCGGCTCACCGCGTGGGAGCTCGACCGCATGGGCGTCGACTACCGGGTGGTCGTCGACGGCGCCGGGCCGTCGCTCATCGCACGCGGGCTGGTCGACGCCGTCGTCGTCGGCGCCGACCGCGTGGCCGCCAACGGCGACGTCGCCAACAAGATCGGCACCTACCCGCTGGCCCTGGCCGCGGCGCGGGCGGGCATCCCGTTCGTGGTGGCCGCGCCCGAGTCGACCGTCGACCCCGCGACCCCGGGTGGCGACGCCATCACGATCGAGGACCGGGGCGACGACGAGGTGCTGGTCTGGGGCGGGGTCTCGGTGGCGCCCCACGGGGCTCGAGCGGTCAACCCGGCCTTCGACGTGACCCCGGCCGACCTCGTGACCGCCGTGGTCACCGAACGTCGGGTGGTCCGGCCGGCCGCGGGGGAGCGCCTCGCCTGAGGCGGGCGGGCGCGGCGCCCCGGTTCCTGGAACGATCGATGGACACGGCCGGCCGCAGCACGCCGGCCCGGAAGGAGTGCGCGTGACGAGTCGCTGGGTCGACGACGAGGCGGAGGCGATCGCAGACGACGTGGGGCTGTGCGCGTACGCCTCCCGCCTGCTCGGGGCCGATCCGACGCTGGTGCTGGCGGGCGGCGGGAACAGCTCGGTCAAGACCACCGAGGCCGACGTGTTCGGCGACCCGGTCGAGGTGCTCCACGTCAAGGGCAGCGGCTGGGACATGGCCGGCCTCGAGACGGGCGGGCTGGCCCCGCTGCGGCTCGCCACGGTGGCGCGCCTCGCCGAGCTGCCCGAGCTGTCGGACTCGCGGATGGCGGCCGAGCTGAAGGCCGCGTCACTCGACCCCGGTGCCCCGGCGCCGTCGGTCGAGTCGATCCTGCACGCCATCCTGCCGTTCCGCTTCGTGCTGCACACCCACGCCGACGCGGTGCTGGCGCTCACGAACACCCCCGATGGCGAGGCGCAGGTCAAGGAGGCCTACGGCGACGACGTCGTGGTCGTGCCGTACGTGATGCCCGGGTTCGTGCTGGCGCTGGCCTGTGCCGAGGCCTTCCCGGCGCAGCGGCACGAGGGCACCGTCGGCATGGTCCTGCTCAACCACGGCCTGTTCACCTTCGCCGACGACGCCCGCACGGCCTACGAGAACCACGTGGCCCTGGTCGACCGGGCGCGGGCCCGCCTCGAGGCGGCCGAGCGCGGCGACGCGATCGCGGGCCTCGACGGGAGCGAGGCGCCCGACGAGGACGCGCTCGACGCCGGCGCCTTCGGTGCCGGCGACGCCACCGCGTTCGGCTCGGGCTCGGGCGCGGCGGTGGTGGGCGCCGAGGAACCGACCGGTGGTGAGGTGGACGACGCCGGGACGCTCGGCGCGATCGCGGCGCTGCGCCGCGACGTCTCACGCGTGGCGGGGGCGCCGATGGTGCTCCGCACCGCGGCGGGCGCGGACGCGGCCCGGCTCGTGCGCCGTCCCGACCTGGGCACCGTGTCCCAGGTGGGCCCGGCCACGCCCGACCACGTGCTGCGCACCAAGCGGGTGCCTCTCGTGGGACGGGACGTCGCGGGGTACGCCCGTGACTACCAGGCCTACGTGGCGCGTCACCGCGGCCGGCTCGGCGACCGCGCCGTCGTCCCCGTCGACGCCGCGCCCCGGGTCGTGCTCGACCCCGATCTCGGCCCGCTCGTCGCCGGTCGCCGGGTGTCGGACGCCGCGGCCGCGGCCGAGATCCTCGACCACACGGCCTGGGTCATCGAGCGCGCCCAGGCGCTCGGTGGCTACGTCACGCCGTCCGAGGCGGACATCTTCGACGTCGAGTACTGGGAGCTCGAGCAGGCCAAGCTGGCCCGCCAGCCTGCACCAGCCGCCCTCTCGGGACGGGTGGCGCTGGTCACCGGTGCGGCCTCCGGCATCGGTCGGGCCACGGCGGTGGCGTTGATGGCGGCGGGCGCGGCGGTGGTGGGCATCGACCTCGACGATCCCGCCTCGGTGGCGGCCGGCCCCGAGTTCGTGGGCGTGCAGGGCGATGCGACCGACCCCGACACGATCGACCGGGCGCTCACCCGTGCCGTCCGGGCCTACGGCGGCCTCGACGTCGTCGTGGTCAACGCCGGGGTGTTCCCCCCGCCGCAACCGCTCGCCGAGGTGGCCGACGACGTCTGGGCGAGGACCCTTGGCATCAACGCGGGTGGGGCTCTCGCGGTCCTGCGGGCGGCGCACCCGTTCCTCCGCGTCTCGCCGGTGGGTGGCAGCGTGGTCGTGGTGGCGTCGAAGAACGTGCCGGCCCCGGGCACCGGAGCGGGGGCCTACTCCGCGTCGAAGGCGGCGCTCACGCAGCTGGCTCGCATCGCCGCCCTCGAGTGGGGGCACGACGGCATCCGCGTCAACGTGCTGCACCCCGACGCGGTGTTCGACACCGCGCTGTGGACCGACGACCTGATCGCCGAGCGAGCAGCCGGCTACGGCCTGACACCCGAGCAGTACCGGCGGCGCAACGTGCTGGGCGCCGAGGTGACGTCGGCCCACGTGGCCGCGGCCGCTGTGGCGCTCTGCGGGCCGGCCTTCTCCCGGACGACCGGGGCGCAGATCGCCGTCGACGGGGGCAACGACCGGGTGATCTGACGGGCCTGCGCTCAGAACGTGAACGCACACCAGGGGGCTCGGGGCGCGGTGAAGAGCGCGGCGGCGCGGTTGACCGCCCCGGCCCGGTGCTCGTCGACCCAGCCCGCGGCCGCCAGCCGAGCCCAGCCGACGCCGCCGAGGTAGGCGGCACCGAGGGCGCCGATGGGCACGGTGATGTCGGCGTCGTCGGTCGTCGGCGCACAGGTGGCGCCGTCGGCGCCGGCCTGGAGCCGGAACCGGCCCGTGCCGTAGCCCAGCGGGTCGGCGACCTCCAGGACCAGCGAGCCCTCGGAGGCGTAGGTCCGCGCCGCCAGGGCGCCGGGCACGTCGAGCACCCGGATCCACACGTGGTCGGAACGGTCCGCCAGCTGGGCGGCCCGACCGTCGACGAGGGCCAGCGGGGCGACCTCGTCCACCGGCCGCAGCCACACCTCGACCCGGGCCGCCCAGTCGATCGAGGTGAGGTAGCGCAGCATCTCCAGCTCGGCGCGACCGTCGGCGGCGACGAGCATCTCGACCGTCAGCTTGCCTGCGGGCCGGTTCCGCTCCCAGTTGCCGTCGACCTGGTAGGCCGTGGCGGCCCGCGCCTCGCCGGTGGCGTCGCGCCACACGACCCGGGTCGCCTTCTTCGCCTTGTCCCCGTCGCCCCACGGCGAGGGGTCGAGGCCCGCGGAGATCCGCCAGTAGGCGGAGTCACGCTGGAGGTGCCCCGGCACCGTCACCCGCACCCGGTCGTAGAGCTCCTCGGTGATCTTGGCCCACGTCTCGGCGTCGACGAGCTCGACCACGCCCACGGCGTCGTCACGCCAGGTGGCCGATGCGGTGTCGATGCGGAGCGTGACGGCCTCGGTGGCGGGGCCGTAGCCGTACCGGCCGTAGATCGGGTACTCGGCCGCGATCAGCGCCGCCACGGGCTCGCCCCGCTCGGCGACGTCGTCGAGCTGCGTGCGCATGAGCCGGCTGAGGTGGCCGCGGCGGACGTGCGTGGGCAGCACGCCGACGCTGGTGACCGCGGCGCACGGCACCGCGGCCCCCACCGGGCACGGTGAGGGTGGTGCCGAAGGTCCGCGCCGCGCCGCACATGCGGCCGTCCTCGTCGTAGGCGCCGTGGGCGCGGGTGAGGTCGGTGAGCGTGCGGCGGATCTCGATCTCCTCGTCGGAGGCGGGACCCTCGACGAACGCGGTGCGGACGACGTTGATGGAGGTCGCCAGCTCGTCGTCGGTGATCTTGCGGACGCTCGGCTCGGCCATGCGACGCAGGGTAGGCACCGAGCGCCCGCGGGCAACCGCCGTTTTCGATCGGCGCGCCTCCGGGCCCGCCAGGCGCGTCAGGTCTCGCTGCGGTCGGCGGCGACCCACGCCCGGCGCCGCGCCTCGTACAGGGCGATGGCCGTCGCCGTCGCCACGTTGAGCGACCCGATGCGGCCGAGCTGGGGGATGTGCGCCACCTCGTCGCAGGCCGCCAGGGTGGCGGCCGGGACGCCGCGGTCCTCGTGGCCGACGACCAGGCAGACGTCGCCGTCGAGACCCGCGTCGGGGAGGGGCGTGGCGTCGTCGGTCAGCTCGATGGCAACGAGCCGGTAGCCGTCGGCGCGCGCCGCGGCGACCGCCTCTGCGCCCGTCTCGAACCAGGACCAGTCGAGGAAGCGCTGGGACCCGAGCGCGGTCTTGCCGGTCTTCACATCCGTCGGCGACGCGGTGGCACCGGCGAGCCACAGGTGGTCCACCGTGAAGGCGGCCGCGGTGCGCAGGATCGCCCCGACGTTGAACGGGGACTGCACGTTGTCGAGCAGCAGCGCCACACGCCCGTCGGTGCGCCGGCGCCACGAACGGTGCAGGCGCTTCAGCCCTGTCGAGTCGAGCTGGCGGCTCATCCGTCCGCTCCCGGGCCACCGGCGGCGGTGATGTCGAGCACCCGGTAGGCCATGCGGCTGGCCCGGCGGGTGACGTGCCAGCCCTGCTGCTCGAGCCAGCGGTGCAGCGAGTCGGAGCCGAGGTGCTTCTGGACGACGAGGACGGCCCGGCCGTCGTCGGTGAGCCGGCCCAGCCACTGCGTCAGCAGGTCGTGCACAGCCGGCTTGCCGATGCGAACCGGCGGGTTGGACCAGATGGCGCGGAAGCGGGTGCCCGGCGGCACCGCCTCGGGAGCGGCCACGCGCACGTTGGAGAGGCCGGCCGCCCGGGCGTTCGCCTCGGTCAGGGCGAGGGCCCGCTCGTTGACGTCGACCGCCCACACGGTGGCGCCGGGGGCCCGGGACGCCAGCGTCAGCGCGATGGGCCCGTAGCCGCAGCCGAGGTCGAGCAGGTCGCCGGCGGGTGGGGGAGGAGGCGCCTCGAGCAGCAGCACCTTCGTGCCCGGGTCGACGCGCCCGGCGGAGAACACGCCCCGGTCGGCCAGCAGGTCGAGCGACACGTCGGGCAGGTCCAACCGCACGCGGCTGGGCTGCGATGCCACGTCGGGCGACCCGGAGAAGTAGTGCTGAGGGGGACGCTCGCTCGTGCTGTCCGCTCTTGCTGCTGGCGCAGCGGGGCCGCTCGGGCCACGCTCGCTCTTCCGCCCTTCGGGACGCTCGCTCATTGGCACGGACGGTAGCCTTGGGCGTCATGGCTCCCTACAGCATCCGCGTGGTCGGCGACCCGGTGCTCCGCCAGCGCGCCGCCGAGGTCACCACCATCGACGGGCGCCTGGCCAGGCTGGCCGAGGACATGATCGTCACGATGTACGAGGCCCCCGGCCTGGGGCTCGCCGCCCCGCAGGTCGGCGTCGAGAAGCGCCTGTTCGTCTACGACATCGGCGACGGCCCGAAGACGCTGATCAACCCCGAGATCGTCGAGACCGACGGCGAGTGGGCCTACGAGGAGGGGTGCCTGTCGGTCCCCGGTCTCTCCTGGGAGATCGTGCGGCCGGCGCAGGTGCACCTGCGCGGGATCGACCTCGAGGGCAACGACGTGTCGATCGAGGCCGACGAGATCCTCGCCCGCTGCTTCCAGCACGAGCTCGACCACCTCGACGGGGTCCTGCTGCTCGAGCGGCTCGACGCCGAGACCCGCAAGGCGGCGCTCAAGACCATCCGCGAGCTGGGCATCGGCCCGTCGGCCCTGGCCGGCGCCGAGCCCAAGGGCACCGGGCTGTCGTTCCGCTGACGGCATCCGCCAGCTCGCAGGTGAGCCTGCCGCCGGCGCCCCGCCACCCCGGGCGCCTCGTCTACCTGGGAACCCCCGACATGTCGGTCGGGCCACTGCGCGCGCTGGTCGACGCGGGGCACGAGATCGCGCTGGTCGTGTCCCAACCCGATCGGCGGCGCGGGCGCGGCGGTCGCACCTCGCCGTCGCCGGTCAAGCAGGCCGCGCTCGACCTCGGGCTCGAGGTCACCGACGCCGTCGACGACGTGCTCGGTGCGGGCGCCGACCTCGGCGTCGTGGTGGCCTTCGGCCGCCTGATCCGCCCGCACGTGCTGGCCGCCCTGCCGATGGTCAACCTGCACTTCTCGCTGCTGCCCCGCTGGCGGGGAGCGGCGCCGGTCGAGCGGGCGATCCTGGCCGGCGACGAGCGGACCGGCGTCGACCTCATGGTGGTCGAGGAGGGCCTCGACACCGGGGGCGTGTACGACCGCACCGAGGTCGAGATCGGGCCCGACGAGACGGCCGACGAGCTCCGGGACCGCCTGTCGGGCCTCGGCGCCGAGATGCTGGTCAGGAACCTCCGCGAGGGCCTGGGCGACCCGGCCCCGCAGGTGGGCGAGCCGACCTACGCGCACAAGCTCACCGTCGACGACCTCCTCCTCGACTGGGCCGGGCCGGCCGTCGACGTCCACCGCCGGGTGCGGGTCGGCGGGGCATGGACCACGTGGAACGGCGCTCGCCTGAAGGTCTGGCACACGGCGCTGCTGCCGGGGAGCGACGACACGGGCGCCGGACCCGCGCTCGCGGCCGACGGTCCGGTCCCCGTGGGTCCCGTGGGTGTCGACGTGCGCACCGGCGACGGCGTCGTCCGACTCGTCGAGGTGCAGCCCGAGGGCAAGCGCCGCATGCCCGCCGCGGACTGGGCCCGCGGGCTGGCCGGCGAGCCGGCCGCCGGGCTGGGCAGGTGACCGACCGCCGACCGCCGCGGCGCCAGGCCCGCCGCTCGGGGCCCGGGACCCGTGCCGGCGCGGCGGCTCCGCCGTCGGCGCGACGGGTGGCGCTCGACGTGCTCGACCGCATCGACGGTGGCGGTGCCTACGCCAACCTCGTGCTGTCGGGGGCGCTCGACCGGTCGCGCCTGAGCGACGCCGACCGCCGGTTCGTCACCGACCTCGTCTACGGCACGACGCGCCGGCGCCGCGCCTGTGACTACCTGGTCGACCGCTTCCTCGCCCGCCCCGTGGACGGCACGGTCCGCAACGCCCTGCGCCTCGGCGCCTACCAGCTCGCCTTCGCCGGTGTGGCCCCGCACGCGGCCGTGGGCGAGACGGTCGGCGTGGCGCCCCGCCCCGCCAGGGGCCTCGTCAACGCGGTTCTGCGCCGCGTCGCCGAGGCCCCGGTGTCGTGGCCCGACGACGCCACGCGCCTCAGCGTGCCCGACTGGGTCCTCGCCGAGCTGAGGGCGTCGCTCGGCGACGCGCAGGCGGTGGCGGCCGTCGAGGCGATGAACGAGCCGGCGACCGTGAGCGAACGGCCCGACGGGTACGTGCAGGATCCCGCGTCCCAGCAGGTGGCCGCCACGGTGGGCGCGGCGGCGGGCGAGAGAGTCCTCGACATGTGCGCCGCCCCCGGCGGGAAGGCGACCGCGCTGGCCGCAGCCGGCGCCCGGGTCGTGGCGGCCGACGTCCGGCCGGGGCGCGCCGCCCTGGTCGCCACCAACGCCGCCCGCACCGGGGCCGAGGGCGTGGCGGTCGTGGTCGCCGACGGCGCCCGGCCCCCGTGGCGTGCCGGATCGTTCGACCGCGTGCTCGTCGACGCGCCGTGCTCGGGTCTGGGCACGCTGCGGCGGCGCGCCGACCTGCGGTGGCGGATCGATCCGTCGGCTGTCGAGCGGCTGGCCGCGCTGCAGAGGCAGCTGCTGGGTGCGGCCGCGGAGCTCGTGCGGCCCGGCGGACTGGTCGTGTTCTCGGTGTGCACGCTCACCGCAGCCGAGTCGACCGGCGTGGACGACTGGCTGGCCGCAGAGCGGCCCGATCTCGTGCCGGTCGAGCCACCCGACGCGCCGTGGGCGCCATGGGGGCGGGGGGCCGTGCTGCTGCCGCAGGCGGCGGGCACCGACGGCATGTGCCTGTTCCGGTACCGCCGGGACGCCTGACCGGTCGGCGGTCGGGGATGTCGGCCGGCGCTCCCGGGGAGTCCGGGGCGTCCGGGGCTCGACGGCCGGGGCGAGGCAGTGGGTTCCGATCGGGCGAGGGCGAGGCCACGGTTCCGGATGCGGAACCCATGACCTCGTCCTCTCGATGGCGGAACCGATTGCCTCGGGTCCGCACGACCGCACGACCGCACGGGCGACCCGGCGGCCGGGAGGGTCGCACCGACCGCCGTAGAGTGCGGGGATGGGCGAGCCGTCGCGGTTCCGGGCCGAGCTGCGCAGCGCGGGCGACAGCGGCGGCGCCGGGTTCGACGTGCCGCACGATGTGGCCGCCACGCTCAGCGACGCCAAGAGGCCTCCGGTGACGGTGACGGTCAACGGCCACCGGTTCCGCACCCGGCTGGCCGTGTACGGGGGCAGCCGATGGTCGGGGTGACCAAGGCGAACAGGGCGGCGGCAGGGGTCGGCGTCGGCGACGCGTTCGACGTCGAGATCGCGCTGGACACGGCGCCGCGTGAGATCGAGGTACCGCCCGACCTGGCCGACGTGCTCGCCGCCGAGCCGGCCGCGGCCGCGGCGTTCGACCGGCTCTCGTTCTCCCATCGGCGGGAGTACGTCCAATGGATCACCGAGGCCAAGCGACCCGAGACCCGCGCCCGGCGGGTCGCAGGGACGGTCGACCGGCTGCGTGAGGGAAAGGCCCGGCGATGAGTGACGACAGCCCGACCTTCGCCGCGAAGGTGCTGACGGTGTCGGACGGGGTGGTCGCGGGCACCCGCGACGACCGGTCGGGCGCCGCGCTCGCCGATCGGCTCACGGCGGCGGGGTTCGACGTGGTCGAGCGGAGAGTGACCGCAGACGGCGTCGACGCGGTCGCGGGGGCGCTGCGTGAGCTGTCGGCGGGGTTCGCCGGGCTCGTGGTGACGACGGGCGGAACCGGGTTCGGTCCCCGCGACCTGACGCCCGAAGGCACGCGCGCGGTGGTCGAGCGTGAGGCACCGGGCCTGGCCGAGGCGATGCGGCTCGTGAGCCCGCTGGGGCGCCTGTCGCGAGCGATCGCGGGGACGGTCGGGCAGGCGCTGATCCTGAACACGCCCGGGTCGTCGAAGGGGGCGGTCGAGACCCTGGACGCGGTGATCGACGTCGTTCCCCACGCGTTGGACCTGCTGTCCGGGGGGCGCCCCCACTGACGCACTGGCCCGACCGGCGTCCGACGTGGGTGTCCTTGACCGAAACTAGAACGTGTTCTAATTTTGAGGCGTGCCCGGCGCTCCTACGCTGCTCGCGATGAGCACGCACCCGACGGCTGAGCCCGACCACCCGCACATGCTGCGGGCGGTCGAGCTCGCGGCGGGCGTGCGCACCACGACGTCGCCCAACCCGTGGGTCGGGTGCCTGCTCGTGACCGCAGACGGACACGTGGTCGAGGGCGCGACGCAGCCGCCCGGCGGGCCGCACGCCGAGGCGGTGGCCCTGGCCGCCGCCCGCGACGCCGGTCTCGACGTGCGCGGGGCCACCGCCTACGTCACGCTCGAGCCGTGCAGCCACCACGGTCGCACGCCGCCGTGCGCCGGCGCCCTCGTGGCGGCCGGGGTGCGCCGGGTGGTGGTGGGGATCCTCGACCCCGACCCACGCGTGCAGGGGCGGGGCATCGAGCGGCTGCGGGACGCCGGCATCGACGTGACGACGGGCGTGGCCGCCGCGGTGGTCCGCGACCAGCTCGCCCCCTACATCACCCACCGCACCACCGGCCGCCCTCACGTCGTGCTCAAGCTGGCCGCCAGCCTGGACGGGCGGACCGCCGCCCCCGACCGCACCAGCCGGTGGATCACCGGCGAGGTGGCCCGGGCCGACGCCCATCGCTTGCGGGCCGAGAGCGACGCCATCCTGGTCGGGGCGGGGACGGTCCGGACCGACGACCCGGCGCTCACCGTCCGCCATGTCGCGGGCCGCGATCCGCTCCGTGTCGTGCTCGGCCAGGCGCCGCCCGGGGCGCGGGTCCACCCGTGCGTCGAGATGGACGGCGACCTCGGTGACGTCCTCGACGCCCTCGGCGCCCGGGATGTGCTGCAGGTGCTGGTCGAGGGCGGGGCCGGGGTGGCCGGTGCCTTCCACCGGGCGGGGCTCGTCGACCGCTACGTGGTCTACCTGGCACCCGTGCTCTTCGGCGGCGACGACGCTCCCGGGTTGTTCTCCGGTGCGGGAGCCGCCACCATGAGCGACGTCTGGCGCGGGCGGATCACCCGTGTGACACCCCTGGGCGACGACATCCGCGTCGACCTGCAGCCTGCGGAGGCGAAGTAGACATGTTCACGGGCATCGTCGAAGAGCTGGGCGCGGTCGACGCGATCGACGGCGGCCGTGTCCGCGTCACGGCCACGACGGTCCTCGACGGCGCCCGAACGGGCGACTCGATCGCGGTCGACGGCTGCTGCCTCACCCTCGTGGCGCAGGGCCCCGGCTGGTGGGAGGCCGACGTCTCCGACGAGACCCTGAAGCGCACCACGCTCGGCGACCGCCAGCCGGGCGACCGGGTCAACCTCGAGCGCCCCGTCCGAGCCCAGGACCGCCTGGGAGGCCACATCGTGCAGGGCCACGTCGACGGCGTGGGCGAGATCGTCGAGCCCGTGCCCGACCTGCGGGTGCGCATGCCCCGCGAGCTGCTGCGCTACGTGGTCGAGAAGGGTTCGGTCGCGGTCGACGGCGTCAGCCTCACCGTCGTCGACGTCCTCGACGACGGGTTCACCGTGGCCGTGATCCCGCACACCGCCGCCGTCACGACGCTCGGGCGGAAGGGGCCCGGCGACCGGGTCAACCTCGAGGTCGACGTGACGGTCAAGTACGTCGAGCGCCTGCTCACCTGGAACACCGGCGCGGCCCCGGCCGAGCCCCGAGAGGACTCCTGATGCCGTTCGCCAAGATCGAGGACGCCGTCGCCGCCATCGGCCGCGGCGAGATCGTCATCGTCGTCGACGACGAGGACCGCGAGAACGAGGGCGACCTCATCATGGCGGCCGAGTTCGCCACGCCCGAGAAGATCGCCTTCTTCCTGCACCACACCTCGGGTGTCATCTGCGCGCCGGTGACGCGCGAGCGAGCCCGCGAGCTCGACCTGCCGCTGATGGTGACCGACAACACCGAGAGCATGCGCACGGCGTTCACGGTCAGCGTCGACTACCGCCACGGCACGAGCACGGGCATCTCGGCCTACGACCGCGCCGCGACGATCCAGGCGCTGGTCGATCCGTCGACGCGGCCTGCCGACCTCCTGCGGCCCGGCCACATCTTCCCGCTCGAGGCGCGCGAGGGCGGCGTCCTGAAGCGGGCCGGGCACACCGAGGCGGCGATGGACCTCGCCCGCATGGCCGGCGTCTACCCGGCCGGCGTGCTGTGCGAGATCGTCAACGACAAGAAGGACGACATGGCTCGGGTGCCCGAGCTCGAGCTGTTCGCCGAGGAGCACGACCTCCTGCTCATCTCGATCGCCGACCTCGTCCGCTACCGGCGCCAGACCGAGAAGCTCGTCCGGCGGATCGGCGAGGCCCGCATCCCCACGCAGTGGGGCGACTTCACCTGCTACGCCTACGAGTCGGTGCTCGACGGCGAGCAGCACCTGGCGTTCGTCCGCGGTGCGGTGCAGGGCCGGGACGACGTGCTGGTGCGCGTGCACAGCGAGTGCCTCACCGGCGACGTGTTCGGCTCCCTGCGCTGCGACTGCGGTCCGCAGCTCCACGAGGCGATGCGGCGCATCGCCGAGGAGGACCTCGGCGTGGTCGTGTACCTGCGGGGCCACGAGGGCCGCGGCATCGGCATCGGCCACAAGCTGCAGGCGTACGCGCTGCAGGAGCAGGGGCACGACACCGTCGACGCCAACCTCGCCCTCGGCATGCCGGTCGACAGCCGTGAGTACGGCATCGGCGCCCAGATCCTGGTCGACCTGGGCATCACCACGATGCGGACCCTCACCAACAACCCCGCCAAGCGCGGCGGGCTCGAGGGCTTCGGCCTGAAGATCACCGAGCGGGTGCCGCTGATGACGCAGCCCAACCCCGAGAACATCGCCTACCTGCGGACCAAGCGCGAGCGCATGGGCCACCTCCTCGAGGGCCTGGACGATGTCCTGTGACCCCCGCCGGGGTGCGAGACTCGGACGCGGGCGCACGCGAGGGGATGGGTAGTGGCTGAGGGTTCGGAACGGGCCGGGGCTCCCGACGGGTTGGACGGGGCCGGCCTGCGCGTCGGCGTCGTCCGGGCCCGGTGGAACGCCGGCATCGTCGAACGGCTGGCCGACGGGGTGGCGCGCGGGCTCAAGGTGCTCGGGGTCGTGGCCGACGACGTGGTCGAGGTGTCGGTGCCGGGGTCGTTCGAGATCCCGTTCGGGGCCCGGGCTCTGGCCACGTCGGGCCGGGTCGACGCCGTGATCTGCATCGGCGCCGTGATCCGCGGCGAGACCACCCACTACGACATCGTCGCCGGCGAGTGCGCCAGCGGGGTGCAGCAGGTGCAGCTCACCACAGGTGTCCCCGTCGCCTTCGGGGTGCTGACCGTCGAGGACGAGGGCCAGGCGCTGGCCCGGTCCGAGGGCCCCGGCGGCCACAACGTGGGCGAGGAGGCCGCCGTCGTGGCGGTCGAGATGGCCCGCATCGCCCAGCGCTTCGCGACCGGCTGACCCACGCGGCTCGTTTGCCGCATCCGAGCGCCCGCCGCCTACCCTCGTCCGACGTGTTGAAGCTCGTCCTCCCCAAGGGCTCGCTCGAGCGAGCCACCCTCGAGCTGTTCGAGGCCGCCGACCTTGCGGTGCGGCGATCGTCCAGCGTCGAGTACAAGGCGACCATCGCCGATCCCCGCGTCGACGAGGTGCGCATCCTGCGCCCGCAGGAGATCCCGCAGTACGTCGCCGAGGGGCTGTTCGACCTCGGCATCGCCGGGCGCGACTGGGTGGAGGAGACCGAGAGCCGCGTCGTGACGCTCGGCGAGCTCGAGTACTCGAAGGCCTCGAGCAACCCGTTCCGCATCGTCGTGGCGGTCCCTGAGGACTCGCCGTGGGACAAGGTCGAGGACCTGCCCGACGGCGTGCGCGTGTCGACCGAGTACCCGGGCCTCACCCGGCGCTACTTCGCCGAGCGCGGGGTCCGGGCCGACGTCCGCCTGTCCTACGGCGCCACCGAGGCCAAGGTGCCCGACATCGTCGACTGCGTGGTCGACGGCACCGAGACGGGCCGGGCGCTGCGGGCGGCCCAGCTCAAGGTGATCGGCGAGATCATGCCCAGCTTCACGGCGTTCATCGCCAACCCCGAGGCCTACGCCGACCCGGCCAAGCGGCACGCCATGGAGCAGCTGAAGACGCTGCTCGACGGCGTGCTCGAAGCCCGGGGCAAGGTGCTCGTGAAGCTCAACGTGGGCAAGGACGACCTCGACCGGGTCATCGCCCTGGTGCCGTCGATGAAGGCGCCCACCGTCTCCGAGCTGTTCGGCCAGGGCGGGTTCGCGGTCGAGACGGTCGTCGCCAAGTCGGTGATCAACACGCTCATCCCCGCGCTCTCCGACGCGGGCGCCACCGACATCATCGAGCTCCCCCTGTCGAAGATCGTGCACTGAGACGGCGATGCCGGCCGATCCGTTCACCGACGCCACCGGGATGGTCGACACGTTCGACGAGGCCCGCGGGATCGGGACCGTGCGGGCGGACGGCGGCGAGGTGCTGGCGTTCCACTGCACGGCCATCGCCGACGGCTCGCGCACCATCCCGGTGGGGCGACCGGTGCGCTTCCGGATCGTGGCCGGACGCCTCGGCCGGTGGGAAGCGACCGGGATCGTCGCGCTCTGAGGCGGGAGGGGCGTTCAGCCCTCGGGTGTCGGGTCGCCGGCTCCGCCGGACCCCGCATCCCGCGCCACCTCCACGAACGCCATCTGCAGCTGGTTGAGCGCCTGGCGCAGCGCGGGTTCGGCCTCGCCCAGTCGGGACCCGACGTGCTCGACCACGCCGGCGAGGGCATCGATGGCGATGCGGGCGTCGTCGAGCCGTGGCTCGGGTTGGGACAGGTGGAGCGCGGCCAGCTCGTAGAACTGCAACGCCTGCTGGCCCACGACGAGGCCCGCCGGGGCCGCGAGGAGCTGCTCACGGGCCGCCTCGATCTGCTGGGCGTACTCCTCGGCCGCGGCGCGCTCCTCGGGGGTCAGCTCACGGTCGAGGTCGGGCGAACCCGGCTCGCCGCCGGCCGGCCCGGGTGCTGACGGCGGCGGGCTCGACGGGGCGGGGCCGGACGTCGAGCCGCCGCCGGGCCGGTCGACGGGATGCTCGCCCGAGGGTGTCCAGAGGGTGCTCATGCCCGCGCGACGCTACCGTCCGGCGTGGCCGCCGGCGACGAAGGCGCGACCGACGTTCCCCGCGCGGTTGTGGACACCCTCCGCACCGCTGGTACCCTACGTCGGACAACTTCAGGGAAGCGGGGTCGCCCGGGCCGTTGGTCCGGGGTCTGTGCCCCCACCCGGCCACGGTTCGTGCGTCTGGGTTCGGTGGTCGCTCGGGCTCTGCCCTTCGCGGACGTCGGCTTCCCCGGCGTCCGTTCGTCGTTTTTCGACCGGCGCCAGGTTGGTGAGTGCGAAATGGAAGCCATGCGTACGGAGGTGTCTGCGCATTGATGAGGAGTGAGCCGCGATAGCTACGCCGGCGAACAACGAGCCCCGGATCAACGACCGCATCCGCGCCCGAGAGGTGCGGCTGGTCGGTCCGGACGGTCAGCAGATCGGCATCAAGCCGCTGCCCGAAGCCCTCTCGATCGCCCGTGCTGCAGATCTCGACCTGGTCGAGGTTGCGGCGCAGGCGAATCCGCCCGTCTGCCGGATCATGGATTACGGCAAGTACAAGTACGAGGCGGCGCAGAAGGCGAAGGAGTCGAGGCGGAAGGCGAGCAACGTCTCCATCAAGGAGATGAAGTACCGCCCGAAGATCTCGAAGGGCGACTTCGACACGAAGACCCGCAAGGTCGAGCGTTTCCTCGAAGAGGGTCACAAGGTCAAGGTCACGCTGACGTTCCGAGGACGGGAGATGCACCACCCCGAGCTGGGGCGGCGCATCCTCGATCAGGTCGTGACGGCCGTCGAACACCTGGGGAAGGTCGAGATCTTCCCCCGGCAGGACGGGCGCAACATGACCATGGTCCTCGGGCCCGACCGCAAGGCCCAGGCCGCTGCCGAGCGGGCGAAGCGCCAGGCCCAGGCCGACGCGTCACGCCCCGCATCGTCCGGCGCCCCGGCCGAGGGTGGCGAGGCACCGGCCCCCGAAGCGGGGGCCCCCGCCGAGCCCACGTCCGAGCCCACGTCCGAGCCGACCGAGCCCACATCCGAGCCGAACGGCGAACCGACGCCCGTCACCGCCGCCCACGCGGCCGAGGCGGGCCAGCCGGCCCCGCAGGAAACGCCGAGCGACAGCTAGCGGGCGGGGGGAGTCCCCCCGCCGGCCTGTCGCCCGACCAGACAGGAACGCCATGCCCAAGATGAAGACCCACCGCGGCGCCGCCAAGCGGTTCAAGACCACCGGCACCGGCAAGCTGCGCCGCCGCCAGATCAACCTCAATCACATCCTCGAGAAGAAGGCCCCGGCTCGGAAGCGCCGTCTCCGCAAGGAGACCGACATGGCCCCCGGCGACGAGGCCCGCATCACCCGCATGCTCGGTCGGCGCTGACGCCCGACCTCCTTCCTCCCCCGATCGACGAAAGGAGCGCCCCATGGCTCGGGTGAAGCGATCCGTCCACGCCAAGAAGAAGCGCCGTGTCACTCTCGAGCGCGCCAAGGGCTACTACGGCAACAAGAGCCGGTCCCGGCGCGCCGCCAACGAGCAGGTGATGCACAGCCTGCAGTACGCCTACCGCGACCGGCGGGCCCGCAAGGGCGACTTCCGCCGGCTGTGGATCCAGCGCATCAACGCCGCCTGCCGCCAGAACGGCATCAGCTACAGCCGGTTCGTGGCGGGCCTGCGCCTGGCCGGCGTCGAGGTCGACCGCAAGGTCCTCGCCGACCTGGCCGTCGCCGACGAGGCAGCGTTCCGTGCGCTCGCCGAGACGGCCAGCAAGGCCCTCGAGGACGCCACGCCGGCCTCCGCCCCGGCCTGATCGGTCGTCGATGGCCGACCTGATCGGCGCCCGACACCAGAGCTTGCAGCGACTGCGGCGCCTCTCGAGGCGCCGCAGTGCGCGTCGCGACGAGGGCGCGTTCGTGCTCGACGGGCCCACCCTGCTCGCCGAGGCGCTCGCGGCAGGTGTCGAGGTCGACGAGGTGGTGGCCGAGCCGGGGTGTCCCGAGGCGCTGCTGGTCGAGGCCGCCGCAGCCGGGGCCACGGTGCACCGGGCCGCCGAGGGCGCCCTGGCCCGCGCGGTCGACACGGTCACGCCGCACGGTGTGGCCGCGGTGGCGCGGCTCCGCGAGACCCCGGCCGCTGACGCCCTGGCGGCCGCGGGTCCGCTGGCGCTCGTGCTGGTCGGGGTGTCCGACCCCGGCAACGCCGGCACGCTCCTGCGGTCGGCCGAGGCCTCGGGTGCGGGTGCGGTCGTGTTCTGCGACAGCTCGGTCGACCCGTTCGGCCCCAAGTGCGTGCGGTCCTCGGCGGGCTCGGTCCTCCGGCTGGCCGTGACGCGCGATGCGTCGAGCGCCGACGCGCTGGCCGCCTGCGCGGCCCAGCACCGGCGGACCGTGGGCACCGTGGTGCGCGACGGCCGGAGCTACGACACGGTCGACCTGGCCGGCCGCATCGCCCTCGTGCTCGGCAACGAGGCCCACGGCCTTCCGCCTCAGGCGGCCGCAGCCGTCGACGAGGCGGTCACCATCCCGATGGCCGGCCGCGCCGAGTCGCTCAACGTGGCCATGGCGGGCACGGTCCTGTGCTTCGAGGCGTTGCGCCAGCGGCGTGCCGGCGTCGACGACGCTCGACCGGACCATGGACCTCCGGGTGATGGGCCCCTCGCGACCCCGGACACGCCTGGCGCGGGTGTCGATCGATAGGGACTGGACGAGACGCCGCCGCGGGCGGCAGGGTGCACCACGACATGAACGACCCCACATCTCCCTCCGGTGACGACCTCGTCGCCGAGATCGGCCGACTCGAGGACGAGGCGCGAGCCCGTGTGGCCGCCGCGTCCGGCCTCGACGAGCTGCGGGCCACCGAGACCGAGGTGGCCGGCAAGCGGTCGCCGTTGACGTCGATCCGCAGGCGGCTCGGTGGCCTCGACGACGAGGGTCGGCGCACCGTCGGCAGGGTGCTCAACGCGGCGGGGGACGCCGTACGCGTCGCCGTCGCCGAGCGGCGGGCCGTGCTCGAGGCGGCGGCGAGGACCGAGCAACTGCTCGCCGAGCGACTCGACCTGACCGAGGTCCCGCCCGGCGAGCGCGTCGGCCACCTCCACCTCGTGACCCAGGCGATCCAGGAGCTCGAGGACGTGTTCGTCGGCATGGGCTTCACGGTGGCGGAGGGCCCCGAGGTCGAGACCGACTGGCACAACTTCGGCGCGCTCAACTTCCCTCCGGGCCATCCGGCCCGCGACATGTACGACACGCTGTACGTGACCTACGGCGAGCCCGGCACGACGCTGCTGCGCACGCACACGTCGCCCGTGCAGGTGCGGGTGATGACCGGCACGCCCCCGCCGTACTACGCGGTGATGCCGGGGCGGGTGTTCCGGTCCGACACCGCCGACGCCACCCACATGCCGGTGTTCCACCAGATCGAGGGCCTCGTGGTCGACCGCGACATCACGTTCGCCGACCTGGCGGGCACGATCGACGCCTTCACGAAGGCCTACTTCGGCGGCGACTTCACGTCGCGGCTGCGGCCGTCGTACTTCCCGTTCACCGAGCCGTCGGCCGAGTTCGACATCCAGCGCCCCGACGGCACGTGGCTCGAGCTGGGCGGGTGCGGCATGGTCCACCCGAACGTGCTGGCCAACTGCGGCCTCGATCCCGAGGAGTGGCAGGGCTTCGCCTTCGGCTTCGGCATCGACCGCCTGGCTGCCGCCCGCCACGGGGTCGACGACCTCCGCGACCTCTTCACCAACGACATCCGCTTCCTCCGCCAGTTCTGATGTCGGCGTCTCGACCGGAGAGAGCCGACCGAGTTGGCGGCCACGCCTCCGGCGTGTCGCCTCCTGTCGCCCGACGTGCAATCGATGAAGGTGTCCGATGAAGGTTCTCCTCTCCTGGTTGCGTGACTTCGCCCCGATCGAGGGCGACCCGGTCGCGCTCGGCGAGCACATGAGCGACCTCGGCATGGCCGTCGAGCAGCTCGACGTGCTGGGAGAGGGCCTCGACGGGATCGTCGTGGCGAAGGTCCTCGCCACCCGTCCCCACCCCAACGCCGACAAGATCCAGCTCGTGGACGTCGACGCCGGCGACGGCGAGGCCCTGCAGATCGCGTGCGGGGCGTTCAACATGGCCGCCGGCGACCTGGTGCCGCTGGCCACCCTCGGCACGACCATGCCCAACGGCATGGAGATCGGCCGGCGCAAGATGCGGGGCGAGTGGTCGAACGGCATGCTCTGCTCGCCCCGCGAGATCGGGCTCGGGGGCGACCACGCCGGCATCCACATCCTGCCGGGCAACCTGGAGGTCGGGGCCCCGTTCGCCGAGGCGATGGGCATCGAGCGCGACGTCCTCTACGACCTCGAGATCAACCCGAACCGCCCCGACGCCATGTCGGTGGCCGGGGTGGCGCGCGACCTCGCCGCCCGGTTGGGCGTGCCGTTCGCCCTGCCCGAGCCCGTGGTCGACGAGGTGACGACCGACGCGGGGCTGTGCGGCGTGCGCATCGAGGTCGAGGACCCCGACCTGTGCGGACGGTTCACCGCCCGCGTCCTGCGGGGCGTGACCGTGGGCGACTCCGACCCGCTCATCGCCCGGCGGCTCACGCTGCTGGGCATGCGGCCCATCAACTCGCTGGTCGACGTGTCGAACTACGTGATGCTCGAGCTGGGCCAGCCCAACCATCCGTACGACCTGGCCAAGGTGCGGGGCGGCGGCCTGCGCGTGCGCCGAGCCCGCCCCGGCGAGACCCTCGTCACGCTCGACGGCGTCGAGCGCCGCTTCACCGGCGACGACCTGCTGATCTGCGACGGCGACGACCGTCCGGTCGGGGTGGCGGGGGTGATGGGCGGCGCCGACACCGAGATCGACGACGCCACGACCGACGTGCTGGTCGAGATGGCCTGGTTCCTGCCGATCGCCGTCGCCAAGACCTCGCGCCGGCTGCGGCTGCGGTCCGAGGCGTCGGCCCGCTTCGAGAAGGGCACCGATCCCGAGGTCATCGACCTGGCGCACCGCCGCTTCGCCGAGCTCCTGGCCGGCGGCGGCGCCCGCCTCGAGGCCGGCACGGTCGACGTGCGGGGCGAGCTGCCCGACCGCCGCCCGGTCCACGTGCGGACCGGGCGGGTCAACCGGCTGCTCGGCACCGACCTCGACGCCCCGCGGATCGCGGGTCTGCTGGCGCCGATCGGGTTCGAGGCGACCGTGGTCGGCGACGACACCGAGGTGACGATCCCGACGTGGCGCTACGACTCGTCGAGCGAGATCGACGTCGTCGAGGAGGTGGCGCGGCTGTACGGCTACTCGGCGATCGGCACGAGCGTGCCGTCGTCCCCCCACGCCGGCCGGTTGACGCCGCACCAGCACGAGCGGCGGCGCCTGCAGGCGCTGCTGACCGGTCGCGGCCTGTCCGAGGCGATGCCCCTGTCGTTCCTCGCTCCGGGTGACCTCGAGCGCAGCGGCCTGCCCGGCGACGGCATCGAGATCACGAACCCGCTCGTGGCCGAGGAGTCGATCCTGCGGACGTCCCTCCTCCCGGGCCTGGTCAAGGCGCTGGCGACGAACGCCGCCCGCCGCAACACGGGGGTCGGCCTGTGGGAGATCGGCCACGTGTTCCGCCGGCCCGCACCGGGCGCCGAGGCCGGGGCGCTGCCCGACGAGCGCGAGATGCTCGGCGTCGCCCTCGGCGGGCACGACGCCACGGCCGCGGTGCAGACCTGGTGGGCGGTGGCCGAGCTGCTCGGCGTCCGCACGGTCACGATCGCCAACGGCCCGGTGCCCGGGCTGCACCCGACCCGCTCGGCTGAGCTGGTCACCGGCGAGGGCACCGCCGTCGGCGCGGTCGGCGAGCTGGATCCCGGCGTGCTCGACGCCCACGGGATCGGCGAGCGGGTGGGCGTGGCTCGAGGTCGACCTGGGTGCGGTGGCCGAGCTGCCCCGCGACCCCCACGTCTACCGGCCGGTCAGCATCTACCCGTCGAGCGACGTCGACCTCGCCTTCGAGGTGGACGACGCCGTCCCGGCCACCGCCGTCGAGGCCGCCATCGACGCGGGCGGCGGGGGAGCGGTTGGCGGCACTGCGCCTGTTCGACGTCTACCGGGGCACGGGCATCGCTCCGGGCCGGCGCAGCCTGGCGTACTCCCTGCGGCTCGACGCACCCGACCACACCCTGACGGACGACGAGGTGGCCGAGGTGCGGCGGCGCTGCATCGAGGCGGTCGAGGGCGCGCTCCCCGCCACGCTCCGCGGCTGAGCCCGCGGGCCGAGCCCACGCCTCGCGGCGGAGGGCCGCGGGCGGACCTGTGCAAGACTCTGAGCGTGGCCACGCTGCTGGGGCGGCTCCCACGGCGTCCGCCGAGCGGCGGTGACGGTGGGGCCGAGCACTCGAGGGGGAACGAGCCCGCGGGCGACGATGCCCCCGCGCCCGCGGGCGGGTCGGCCGCCCCGCCCCGCCTGGTCCACGAGCCGGCGCTCGACGGCCTGCGGGGCCTCGCGGTGCTCGCGGTCGTGGTGTTCCACCTCGACCGCCTGCGCGGCGGGTTCCTGGGCGTCGACCTGTTCTTCGCGCTGTCCGGCTTCCTGATCACGTCGCTCCTCGTGGTCGAGCGGCGGAACCGGGGCGCCGTCGACCTCGGCGCGTTCTGGATCCGGCGGGCGCGGCGGCTCCTCCCGGCGCTCCTCGTCCTGCTCGCCGGCGTCGCGGTGATGCTCACCACGCTCACGGCCGCCACCGACCGTCCGCGGTACCGGGGCGACGCCCTCGCCACCCTCGGGTACGCGGCCAACTGGCACCGCATGGTGGCCCCGGTGAGCTACTGGGACATCTTCAGCCAGCCGTCGCCGCTCGACCACACGTGGAGCCTGGCGATCGAGGAGCAGTTCTACCTCGTGTGGCCCCTGGTGGCGCTGGTCGTCCTCGGGGGCTGGCGACTCCGGCGGCGCGGCGGGGCCGCGGCGTCCAACGGCGACGGGACGGTCGCCGAGGGTGCGCCCGACGCCGGCGATCGCGGGGCCCGGCGCCTCGGCCTGCTGGCGCTGGCCGGCGGGGTCGCCTCGCTCGTCGCGCTGGGGGTGCTGTGGTCGCCGGTCGACACCAACCGCGCCTACTTCGGCACCGATTCCCGCCTGGGCCCGACGCTGCTCGGTGCGGCGCTGGCGACCGTGGTGGCCCGGCGCGCCCGGCGTACCGGCCCGCCGCCGGCCGCGCTCGACGTCGCCGCCGTCGTCGCACTGGGGGGCATGGCGGTGGCCTTCCTCGTGATCGACGGCCAGGGCGCCGCGTACTACCGGGGCGGGCTCGTGGCGTTCACGTTGGCGGCGCTCGTCGTGGTCGTGGCGGTGACCGGTGGTCCGCCGGGCCACACCGCACGAGCCCTGTCGTGGCGGCCCCTCGTCGCGCTCGGCGCCATCAGCTACGGCGTCTACCTGTGGCACTGGCCGGTGATCGTGTACCTCACGCCCGAGAGGCTCGGCGTGCGTCGCGTCGTGGCGCAGGCCCTGTGCCTGGTCGTCACGCTCGTCCTGGCCGTGATCTCCTACCGCCTGGTGGAGATGCCCGTGCGGCGGGGCGCTCTTCGGGGGCGCACGGCCGTTCTCGCCACCGTCGCCTCGGCGGCGGTCGTCCTGGGTGCGGTGGTCGTGACCACGCGGGGCCCGTCGGCCGAGGGCGACGGCGTGGCCGCGGCCGACGCCGCCGTGGCGAGCCAGGCCGGCAACCGGCGCTACAACTTCCTGCCCGAGGACCCCGCCGACGGGTCCACCGGCCTGTTCCTGGTCGGCGACAGCGGCCCCGTGTTCCTCGGCGTCGAGCTGGCCGAGGAGGCGGCCCGGACGGGCGACGGGTTCGCGGTCGGGATGTCGTCGATGCTCGACTGCGCCCCTGCGCTGCTGAGCACCCAGGTCCGGTACCAGGGTGGGCAGGTGGTCGAGCGACGGCCGTGCCCCGAGCGGCGGCGCGAGCAGTGGACCGAGCTCGCGGAGGAGATGGACGCGGACGTCGTCGTCTACTACATCGCCAACGCGGGCGGCCTCGGCGAGCAGTGGCTCGGGGACGAGTGGGTCACCGACTGCGACGCCGTGTTCGACAGCGAGCTGGAGGAGCAGCTGGGGGAGGACGTGGACGCGCTGGTCGCCACGGGCGCGACGGTCATCTTGGCGACCAGCCCCGACGTGGCCATCTTCACGGGCGACTCGCAGCGGCAGACGGCCTGCCGCAACGAGACGTACCAGCGGGTGGCCGCCGCGCATCCCGGCACGTTGATGCTCGACCTGCACGGCTTCTTCGCCCAGCTCGAGGCCCCGCCCGGCGAGAACCTGCTGCGGGACTTCGTCCACCTCAGCGAGCCGGGCGCCCGGCTGGTCGCCGAGTGGATGCTGCCCGCCGTCGACCAGGCCCTGGTCGAGGCCGGCGCCGCCCCCGTACCTGTCCCCTGAGCGATTGCATGACTATGCACGCGTGCGTATGCTGGCTCGGTGACATCGGTCGGCATCATCGGCGCCTCGGGGTTCACCGGGGCTGAGCTGCTCCGGCTCTGTGCGCAGCACCCGCACCTCGACGTGCGCCTGGCGACGGGCGACACCCAGGCCGGCAGCCGCGTCGCCGACCTCTATCCGAACCTCGCCGGCGGCTACCCCGACCTGGCCTTCGAGAAGTACGACGCCGATACCTGCGACGGCCTCGACCTGGTGTTCCTCGGCCTGCCCCACGGTGCGTCCCAGGACGTCGTGCCCGAGCTCGCCGGCAGGGTGGGCCGCGTCGTCGACCTGGCTGCCGACTTCCGGCTGCGCGACGCCACCCTGTACCCCCGGTGGTACGGCGACGACCACGCCCATCCCGAGCTGCTCGACGACTTCGTCTACGGCCTGCCCGAGCTCTTCCGCGACCGGATCGCCGGGGCCACGCACGTCGCCGCCCCCGGGTGCTACGTCACGACCGCGGTGCTGGCGCTCGCCCCGCTCCTCCGGGCCGGGCTGGCGCTGCCCACGGGCATCGTCGTGGACGCGGCCAGCGGCGTGTCGGGCGCCGGCCGTCCGCCCAAGCCGACCACCACGTTCTGCACGGTCGACGAGAACTTCACGGCCTACGGCCTGCTCGACCACCGCCACACCCCCGAGATCGAGCAGGGGCTGACCGACGTCGCCGGCACCGCCGTCCAGGTGCTCTTCACCCCGCACCTCGCCCCGATGAACCGGGGCATCCTCGCCACCTGCTACGCCCGCCCGGCCGGCGCGGCGGCGCCCACCACCGCCGAGCTGCTCGACCTCCTGCGCGACACGTGGGCGGACGAGCCGTTCGTCGTCGTGACCGAGGGATCGCCGTCGACCAAGGCGACGGCCGGGTCGAACTCGGTGCACCTCACGGCCATGGCCGACGAGCGCACCGGCTGGATCGTGGCGCTGGCCGCCCTCGACAACCTGGTCAAGGGCGCCTCGGGGCAGGCGATCCAGTGTGCCAACCTCATGCTCGGCCTGCCCGAGGCCGCCGGCCTCCCGGTCGTCGGCACGTGGCCGTGAGCGAGCGGAGCGAGCGAACCATGAGCACGGTGCGTTGCCCGGCCCGCAGGGCCGATCGCTCACGGCGCGCCTTCCGAAGGGGGCGCCCGTGAGCGAGCGGAGCGAGCGAACCATGAGCACGGTGCGTTGCCCGGCCCGCAGGGCCGATCGCTCACGGCGCGCCTCCCGAAGGGGGCGCCCGTGAGCGTCGTCGCTCCCGCGGGGTTCGTCGCCGGCGGCGTGGCCTGCGGCATCAAGGCGTCCGGCGACGCCGACCTGGCCCTCGTCGCCACCACCGACGGCGCGCCCGGAGCGGCGGCCGGCGTGTTCACCCAGAACCTCGTCGTGGCCGCACCGGTCACGGTCAGCCGGCGACACCTGGCGGCCACCGGCGGGCGGGCCGCGGCGGTCGTGCTGAGCAGCGGCAACGCCAACGCCGGCACGGGCGTCAAGGGCGAGGCCGACGCCGAGCGGATGTGCGCCCTCGCGGCCGAGGCGATCGGGGCCGCGGCCGACGAGGTGCTCGTCTGCTCGACCGGCCTGATCGGCTACGAGCTGCCGATGGACGCCCTGGCGACCGGGATCCCGGCCGTCGCCGCCTCCCGCGGCCCCGATCCCGCGCACGGCATCGCCGCGGCGGAAGCGATCATGACCACCGACACCCGGCGCAAGGAGACGGTGGTCCACGGCGACGGGTTCGTCGTCGGAGGCATGGCCAAGGGTGCGGCGATGCTGGCCCCGAACATGGCGACGATGCTGGCGGTGCTCACCACCGATGCCGCGGTCGAGCCCGACGCCCTCCGCGCGGCCCTCCAGGCCGGGGTGGCCGACAGCTTCAACGCCACGACCGTCGACGGCTGCACCTCGACGAACGACACGGTGCTCCTCCTCGCCAGCGGGAGAGCCGGCGCTCCCGACCCCGACGCCTTCGCGGCGGCCGTGGCCGAGGCGTGCCTCGACCTCGCCATGCAGATGGTGGGCGACGCCGAGGGCCACACCAAGGTGGCCAAGGTGCAGGTGACGGGTGCGGCGACCGACGACGACGCCCGTACGGCGGCCCGGAAGGTCGCCGAGAGCCAGCTGGTCAAGTGCTCGTTGTTCGGCGAGGACCCCTACTGGGGTCGGGTGGCGAGCGACCTCGGCACGGCCGGCGTGCCCCTCGACCCCGGGGCCCTGACCATCGCCTACGGCGGCACGGTCGTCAGCCGGGGGTGCGTGGGGGTCGACCACGACGCGGCCGCGGTGGCCGCCCACCTGGCGGGGGAGCACCTCGAGCTGACGTGCGACCTCGGGGTCGGCACCGGCGCAGCCCGGGTCCTCACCAACGACCTGACCTACGCCTACATCGACGAGAACAAGGGGACGTCGTGACCGTGGCGGGGACGCAGGTCACGAACCCGGCGACGGCCGACGGGGCCGAGCGGGTCGGTGTGCTCCTCGAGGCGCTGCCGTACATCCAGCGGTTCCGGGGGGCAATCGTCGTCGTGAAGTACGGCGGCAACGCCATGATCGACCCCGACCTCGGCCGGGCGGTGGCCGACGACGTCGTGCTGCTGCGGGCGGTCGGCCTCAAGCCCGTCGTGGTCCACGGCGGGGGCCCGCAGATCAGCGACCTGATGGCCCGCCTCGGCAAGCAGCCAGAGTTCCGCGACGGCCTGCGGGTCACCGACGCCGAGACCGTCGACATCGCCCGCATGGTCCTCGTCGGCAAGGTGAACCGCGACATCGTGTCGGCGATCAACGTCCACGGCCCGTTGGCCGTCGGCCTGTCGGGCGAGGACGCCGGGCTGATCCTCGCCGGCGCCCGCAACCCCGATCTGGGCTACGTGGGCGACGTCCGCGCCGTCAACGCCACGATCCTCGAGCGGCTGCTGGCCGAGGACCTGATCCCGGTCGTGTCGACGATCGGCTCCGACCCCAGCGGGCAGGCCTACAACATCAACGCCGACACGGTCGCGGGGGCACTGGCCGAGGCGGTCGGCGCGGAGAAGGCCGTGTTCCTCACCGACGTGGCGGGCCTGCTCGACGACGTGGACGACCCCACCTCCCTGATCAGCCACGTCACCGCCGGTGAGCTGCAGGCGATGATCGACGACGGCCGGCTCACCGGCGGCATGATCCCCAAGATCGCCGCCGCCCTGCACGCGGTCCGCAACGGCGTGGCCTCGGCCCACCTGCTCGACGGGCGCGTCCCGCACGTGCTCCTGCTCGAGCTGTTCAGCGACGCCGGGGTCGGCACGATGGTCACCGCCGTCGCGACCCCCACCCCCGAGGAGACCGGCGCATGACCTCGACGACCCAGCGCGGCCAGCCCGCTGATGCCGACCTACCCGCCCGCGCCGGTGACCTTCGTGCGCGGCGAGGGCTCGTACCTGTGGGACGACCGGGGCCGCCGCTACCTCGACCTGCTGTCGGGGCTCGCCGTGACGTCGCTCGGGCACGCCCACCCCGCCGTGGCCGAGGCGTTGGCCACGCAGGCCCGGACGCTGCTGCACGTGTCCAACCTCTTCGGCACCACGATCGGGCCCGAGGTGGCGGCGACGCTCGACCGGCTGATCGGCGACGGCGTCCCGCTCGGCGGGCAGGTGTTCTTCTGCAACTCCGGGGCCGAGGCCAACGAGTGCGCCATCAAGCTGGCCCGCCGGTTCGGCGAGGCCGCGGGCGGCACGTGGTGGTGTCGGCCTACGGCAGCTTCCACGGGCGCACGCTCGCCACCCTCCACGCCACCGGCCAGCCCGCCAAGCACGAGGTGTTCCAACCCCTGCCCGAGGGCTTCCGGCACGTGACCTGGCAGGACCTCGACGACCTCGAGCGGGCCCTCGACCCGTCCGTCGCCGCGGTGCTGCTCGAGCCCGTGCAGGGCGAGGGCGGGGTCAACCCGGCGGATGCCGCCTACTTCCAGGGCGTGCGGCGCCTGTGCGACGAGCGGGGCGTGCTGTTCATGGTCGACGAGGTGCAGACCGGCCTCGGGCGCACCGGACGGTGGTTCGGGTTCCAGGACCTGGGCGTGGTGCCCGACGTGGTGACGATGGCCAAGGCGCTGGGCAACGGGGTCCCGATCGGGGCGTGCTGGGCGCGGTCCGAGGTCGCGGGGGTGTTCGAGCCCGGGGACCATGCCACGACGTACGGCGGTCAGCCGCTGGCCACGGCTGCGGCCCGGGCCGTGCTGGCCACGATGGAGGCCGAGGACGCGCCCGGCCGGGCCGCGGCGGCGGGGGCGAGGCTGACCCAGGCCCTGTCCGCCCTGCCGGGGGTGGTGTCGGTGCGGGGCCCGGGCCTCCTGCTCGGGGTCGAGCTCTCAGGAGTCGACGCCCGTGCCGTCAGCGCCGCGCTGCTGGCGGCCGGCGTGGTCGCCAACGCGGTGACGCCCACGGCGCTGCGGCTGGCCCCGTCGCTGCTCATCACCGAGGCCCAGATCGACGAGGCCGTGGCGGCCATCGGCGACGTCCTCGCCGCCGGCGTCGGCGGAGGCCCGTCGTGACGCTCCGCCACTTCCTCGAGATCGACGACCTGACCCCGTCCGAGCTGGACGAGGTGCTGCGCCGGGCCGACATGCCACCCGGCGAGCGCCCGCTGGTCGGCCGCACGGTGGGCCTCTACTTCGAGAAGCCCTCGCTGCGCACCCGCCACTCCTGCGAGGTGGCGGTGGTCCAGCTCGGCGGCCACCCGGTGACGTTCCGGCGCGACGAGGTGGGAAGCGGCGAGCGCGAGCCGGTCGCCGACATCGCCCGGGTCCTGTCGGGCTACCACGCGGCGCTCGGCGGGCGCGTGTTCGACCACGCGCTGCTCGAGGCCCTGGCGGCGGCGGCGACGGTCCCCGTGGTCAACCTGCTGTCCGACCAGGGACACCCCTGCCAGGCGCTCGCCGACCTGCTCACCATGCGGCAACGGCTGGGTGACCTGTCGGGCGCCACCGTCGCCTGGGTGGGCGACTTCAACAACGTCGCCCGGTCGCTCGCCCTCGGGGCGACGATGTGCGGGATGAAGGTCCACCTGGCGTGCCCGCCGGGGTACGGGCCGACCGACGCCGACATCGACCGTCTGCGGTCGCACGGCGGCGAGCCGGTCGTGTCCACCCGGCCCCACGAGGCGGTCGCCGGGGCCGCGGCGGTGCACACCGACGTCTGGGCGTCGATGGGCCAGGAGGGCGAGGCCGAGGCGCGCTCTCGGGCCTTCGAGGGCTTCCAGGTCGACGACCGGGTCATGGCGGCCGCCGCGCCCGACGCCCTGTTCATGCACTGCCTGCCCGCCCACCGGGGCGAGGAGGTGGCGGCGAGCGTGGTCGACGGCGAGCAGAGCGTCGTGATCGCCCAGGCCCACAACCGGCTGCACAGCGTGCGTGGCCTGCTGTCGTGGCTGATCGAGGAGGCTGACGCATGACCGAGCGGAGCGAGGTCCGAGAGCACGGTCGGCCCTGCGCCACGACGTGGCGATTCGGTCAGCGGTGCGCCCGAAGGGTGCACCGGTGACCGAGCCCGCGACCACCGCGGCGACGTCCGCCGAGGGCGACGGCACCCACGTCCGCACCCTCGGCAAGACCCAGCGCCAGCACCGCATCGCGGGGCTGCTCGCCGATCACGCCGTCACCAGCCAGGGTCAGCTGGTCGACCTGCTCACCGCCGACGGGGTGTCCGCCACCCAGGCGACGGTGTCGCGCGACCTCGAGGACCTCGGCGCCATCAAGGTCCGGGTCGGCGGGGGCGAGACCGTGTACGCCATCCCCGAGCTGCCGAGCGAGCAGCGCGTCCCGGTCGACCACCTGCACAGGGTGGTCGGCGACTGGGTGGTCGAGGTGGCGCGTGCGGCCAACCTGATCGTGCTGCGCACCCCGCCCGGGACCGCCCACGTGGTCGCCTCGGCGCTCGACCGGTCGGGGCTCCCCGGCGTCGTCGGCACCGTGGCCGGCGACGACACGATCCTCGTCGTGGTGGCCGACGGCGCCGACGCGGCCGACGTGGCCGCCCAGCTCTCCGAGATGGCCGGCCTCTGACCGGCCGGCCCGCACCCGCAACCCCGCACCACCCCGCACCACCCCACCCCGGCCCACCCCCGGGCCTCCGAGCGACGAAGAAGGAAGCAGCCATGCCGAAGAGAGCCGTGCTCGCGTACAGCGGTGGCCTCGACACCTCGGTGGCCGTCCGCTGGATGATCGACAACATGGGCGTCGAGGTGATCGCCCTCGCCGTCGACGTCGGGCAGTCGAGCGACGACTGGAACCTGGTGCGCGAGCGCGCCCTCGCGGCCGGCGCGGTCGAGGCCGAGGTCGTCGACGCCCGCGACGAGTTCGCCCGCGACTACTGCGTGCCGGTCCTCAAGGCCAACGCGCTGTACGAGGGGCGCTACCCGCTCGTGTCGGCGCTGTCCCGCCCGGTCATCGTCAAGCACCTCGTGGCCGCGGCCCGGGCCCACGGCGCCGACGCGGTCGCCCACGGCTGCACCGGCAAGGGGAACGACCAGGTCCGCTTCGAGGTCTCCACGCGGGCGCTGGCCCCCGACCTCGAGGTGCTGGCCCCGGTGCGGTCGTGGGGGATGACCCGGGAGCAGTCGATCCTGTACGCCTACGACCACGACATCCCGATCCAGGCGACGAAGGAGAAGGTGTACTCCATCGACGACAACCTCTGGGGTCGGGCCATCGAGTGTGGCGAGATGGAGGACCCGTGGGCGGTCCCGCCGCCGGGCGTGTGGCTGCTGACCAAGCCCACCGAGACCGAGCCCACCGACGTCGTGGTCGGCTTCGACCAGGGCGTGCCCGTCACGGTCGACGGCGTGCAGCTCGGTCCGACCGAGGTCATCGCCACGCTCAACGAGCGCGTCGGGGCATACGGCTGGGGGCGCATCGACATGGTCGAGAACCGCCGGGTCGGCATCAAGAGCCGCGAGACCTACGAGTGCCCCGCCAGCCTGGCGCTGATGATGGCCCACGCCGACCTCGAGTCGATCTGCCTCGAGCGCGACCTCCAGCGCGAGAAGAGCCGCCTCGAGCCCCGGTACGCCGAGCTGATCTACGACGGGCTGTGGTTCAGCCCGCTCAAGCAGGCGCTCGACGCCTTCGTCGACCAGAGCCAGAGCCACGTGACGGGCGAGGTGCGCCTGCGCCTGTCGCCGGGCTCGTGCCAGGTGACCGGACGGCGCAGCCCCGACAGCCTGTACGACTACGGCCTCGCGACCTACGACGCCGACGACAGCTTCCGCCACCAGGACAGCGAGGGCTTCGTCCGGCTGTGGGGGCTCGGCATCCAGACGTGGGCCTCGATCCAGGGCACCACGCCGTCGTGAGGTCGGGCGCATGAACGAGCGCAGCGAGCGGACCACCGGCGCGAGCACCCTCTGGCACGGGCGGTTCGAGGGCGGGCCGGCTGACGAGCTGCTCGCCTTCACGGTCAGCCTGGGCTACGACCGCCGGCTGGCGGCCGACGACCTGACCGGCAGCCGGGCGCACGTGCGCGGGCTGACGCGTGCGGGCATCCTCAGCGACGACGAGGCCGAGGTGGTCCTGGCCGCCCTCGACCGCGTCGAGGACGAGCTGCGGTCGGGGGCGTTCGCGTTCGCCCCGACCGACGAGGACATCCACACCGCCATCGAGCGGCGGGTGACCGACCTCGCGGGCCCGGCGGGCGCCAAGCTGCACACCGGTCGCAGCCGCAACGACCAGGTGGCCACCGATCTGCGGCTGTGGACCAAGCGCGAGCTCGGCGAGGTGGCACGGCGCATCGTGGCGTTGCAGCGCACGCTGCTCGAGCGCGCCACCGACGCGGGCGGGGCCTACCTTCCGGGCTACACGCACCTGCAGCGCGCCCAGCCGGTCCTGCTGGCTCACCACCTCCTGGCCCACGGGTGGGCGCTCGCCGCGGGACGTCGACCGCCTGCTCGACTGCCGGCGACGCCTCGACGTGTCGCCGCTCGGGGCCGGCGCGCTCGCGGGGTCGTCCCTGCCGCTCGACCCCGACGGGACCGCCGACGACCTCGGCTTCGCGGCCCGGTTCGAGAACAGCCTCGACGCAGTCAGCGACCGCGACTTCGTCGCCGAGGCGCTGTTCGCCCTCACGATGCTGGCCATCCACCTCTCCCGCATGGGCGAGGAGGTGGTGCTGTGGTCGACCGACGAGTTCGGCTTCGCCCGGCTCGACGACGCCTACGCGACCGGCTCGTCGATGCTCCCGCAGAAGAAGAACCCCGACATCGCCGAGCTGGCCCGGGGGAAGGCGGGGCGGGTGCTCGGCGACCTGACCGGCCTCCTGGCCACGCTGAAGGGCCTGCCGCTCAGCTACAACCGCGACCTGCAGGAGGACAAGGAGCCGCTGTTCGACGCCGTCGACCAGATGGCTCTCGCCCTGACGGCGATGACCGGCCTGTACGGGACGCTCGTGTTCCAGACCGAGCGGATGCAGCAGGCCGCCGACTCGCCGTTCGCGGCCGCCACCGACCTGGCCGAGCTCCTCGTCGAGGGGGGCATGCCGTTCCGTGAGGCGCACGCGCTCGTGGGCGGCCTCGTGCGCGACAGCCTCGAACGCCACGTCCCGCTGGCCGAGCTGGTGGAGGCGCACCCGGCCCTGGGATCCGAGGGGGCCGCGCTGCTCGAACCGGGCGTGCCGGTGGGCCGGCGGCGCACCGCGGGTGGCGCCGGGCCCGATCCGGTGGCCGCGCAGCTCGAGCGGCTCGGCCGGCGCCTGGAGGCCGACGCGCAGCGCATCGGATAGCCCGCCCACGGGCGGGGTCCGCCCGCGCATCGGGTAGACACGACGCCATGTCCGCGCCGTTCCGCCACACCCTGCGGGTCCGCTACGCCGAGGTGGACATGCAGGGCCACGTCTTCAACGCGCACTACCTGACCTATGTCGACGACGCCACGGGCGCCTGGATGCGCGAGCGGCTCGGCGACTACCAGGCAGCCGGGTTCGACATCGTGCTGAAGACGGCGACCCTGACCTGGCACCGCGGCGCGGCGTACGACGACCTGCTGGCGATCGACATGACCGTGAGCCGGTGGGGCGCCACCAGCTTCGACGTCACGTTCGAGGGCTCGGTGGACGAGCAACCGGTCTTCACCGCCACCGTCACGTACGTGTCGGTCACGCCGGGAACGGTCACACCCGTCCCGCCGCCCGACGTCGTGCGGGCCGCGCTCGGGTGACCTCGGTGTCCCGGGCCGTCGACGGGGGCAGCGGGCTCCCGGGGCCGCTCGATCGGGCGGCCTACCGCCGCGACCCCCGTGAGGTCGCCCCGGACCTGCTGGGCAAGGTCCTCGTCCACGACGACCCGGCGGCGGGCGTCCGCACGGGACGCATCGTCGAGGTCGAGGCCTACTGCGGGGCGGCCGACCCGGGCAGCCACGCGTTCCGGGGCATGACGCCGCGCAACCGGACCATGTTCGGCCCGCCCGGCGGCCTGTACGTGTACTTCACCTACGGCATGCACTGGTGCGCCAACGTCGTGTGCGGCGACGAGGGCGAGGGGCTGGCGGTCCTGCTGCGGGCGCTCTCGCCCCTGTCCGGGCTCGACCTGATGCGCGCCGCCCGGCCCCGTGCCCGCCGCGACCGCGACCTGTGCAGCGGGCCCGCCAAGCTGTGCCAGGCGTTCGGGCTCGACGGCTCGTTCGACGGCGCCGACCTGGCCACGGCCGACCGGGATGTGTGGGTCGGCGACGACGGCACGCCGCCGCCGGTCCACCCGTTCCAGACCACGCGGATCGGGCTCTCGGCGGGCGCCGAGCATCCCTGGCGCTGGTGCGTCCCGGGTGACCCCCACGTGTCCGGCACCGTGGCGATGCGAGGGCGGCTGTAGCTTCGGCGCGGTGGAACCCGTTCTCGTCGACCACCCCGAGCCCCACGTCGCCGTCGTCACGCTCAACCGGCCCGAGCGGCTGAACGCCCTGTCCATCGACCTGGCGATCGCCCTCGACGAGGCGCTGTCGACGGTGGGCGACGAGAACGACACGTGGGTCGTCGTGCTCACGGGGGCGGGCCGGGGCTTCTGCTCGGGCCTCGACCTCAAGGACTACGGCGTCCTCCCGGGCATCGACGGGCTCACGGTCGGCCGCATCGCCCAGCGGTCGATGCGGGCCTACAGCCGCCTCGTGCTGACGCTGCGCCGCATCCCCCAGCCGGTGATCGCCGCGGTCAACGGGCCGGCGTACGGCGGGGGGATGTGCCTGACCCTGGCCGCCGACCTGCGGATCGCCGCCCGGTCGGCCGTGTTCAACGCCACCGGCATCGTCAACGGCCTGACGAGCACCGAGATGGCGGCGGGCTGGCTGCTGCCCCGGCTCATCGGCGCGTCGCGGTCGAACGACCTGCTGCTCACGGGCCGCGAGGTCGATGCCGAGGAGGCGGTCGGGATGGGGTTGGTGTCGCGTGTCGTCGACGACGGTGCGGCCCTCGACGAGGCCCTGGCCGCGGCTCGTGGGATGTGCCGGTTCAGCCCCTACGGCCTGTCCATGACCAAGAACGCGCTGTGGGCCAGCCTCGAGATCGGCAGCCTCGAGACCGCCATCGAGCTGGAGGACCGCAACCAGCTCATGCTCGGGTTCACCGAGAACCTGCAGGAGGCGATCCGGGCCTTCGACGCGGGCCGCCAGCCCGTGTACACCGACGAGCCCCGGCGCGACCTGTTCGACCGGCCGTGACGTCGGCCGTGCGACTGGCGTCGCCGGGCGACCCGTCCCTCGCGCCCTCGGACGGGTTGGGGACGGCGCGCGCCCACGTGCTCGCCGCCCGTCCGGGTGACGCGACCCACGAGGCGCACCGGGCGCGGATGCTCGCCTTCCTCGACGGCCACCCCGACGCCCTCGAGCGGACGTGCGCCGACGGCCACCTCACCGGCTCGGCGATGGTGATCGACCCCGGGTCCGGGCGCTTCCTCCTCATGCTGCACGCCAAGCTGGGCCGCTGGTTCCAGCCCGGCGGGCACGCCGACGGTGATGCCTGCCTTCCGGGCGTCGCCTGGCGCGAGGCCGGCGAGGAGACCGGGTTGGCCGGGCTGCGGGTGGCCGTGCCCGCGGTCGACCTCGACATCCACGAGGTCGGGCCGCCGCACGGCCCGCACCTGCACCTCGACGTGAGGTACCTGGTGGTGGCACCGCCGGGAGCGGTGCCGGTCGGCAACCACGAGTCGCTGGACCTGCGCTGGGCGTCGTACGCCGAGCTGCCCTCCTACGGGGTCGACGACGGCCTGCTGCGCCTGGCGCGCGCCGCGACCGGGGCGCTGGGGTCGTTGCGCACCTGACGTCGGTCGTCGTCAGGCGTCTCGTCGCGGTCAGGCGTCGGTGGGCGACACGCAGGAGGACATGCGGTTGGCCAGGGCGAACTCGTCGATCCAGCCCGTGACCTGCCGGCTCTGGCCCGCCTTCTCGGACACGAGCAGGCGGGCGTCGGGGTCTGTGCGCAGCGCGTCGGCGTACGCCTCGCGGTCGCCGAGGTAGGTGTGCCAGTCGGCGAGCCACTCGGTCGCCCGGCGCCGCTGGTCGCCGGCCGGCGCCAGGTCGACCATGCCGTCGAGGTCGTCGAGCATGGCGGCGAAGACGGCGTCGGCCTGCGCCAGCACCGCAGCCCGGTCGGCCGCAGTGGTGGACTCGCTGGCGACGGGAAGCTCCTCGACCTCGTCGAGCGCCTCGGCGCACCGGTCCTCGGCGGCCACCGCGAAGGCCGGGTCGTCCAGGCGGTCGATCGGAGGTTGTCGTCCCGGTCCGAACGCCAGGTACAGCACGTAGCCCCACATCGACACGAGTGCCACCACGACGACCAGCAGGAAGAGGCGGGAGGGTCCCCAACGCCTCTCGGCTGCGCCGTCGTCGGCACCGCCGCCCGGGGGCGGGCCGTCGTCGGAAGCGGGCCCGACCGGGGGGCGCGGCGCGTCGGTCATCACGGCACCAGCGTTCCCGCCCGGCGGCGCCGGCGTCCAGTCGACGCCCGACGCGACCCCAACCCGGTTGGACCGCGGGGGGCGGGGCAGGGACGATGTCCCCGTGACCACCGCAGACGGCCTGCTCGACGACCTCGAGGCACGCGGCCTCGTGCACGACACGACCGACCGCGAGGCGCTGGCCGACCGGTTGTCGACGGGTCCGCTCACGCTGTACTACGGGTGCGACCCGACCGCCGACAGCCTGCACGTCGGCAACCTCATCGGGCTGCTGGTCCTCCGCCGCTTCCAGGACGCCGGACACCGGCCCGTGGCCCTCGCGGGCGGCGCCACGGGGATGGTCGGCGACCCGAGCGGACGCTCCGACGAGCGCAACCTGCTCGACGAGGCCACCCTCAGCGCCAACGTCGCCGCCATCAAGGCCCAGATGGCGCGCCTCGTCGACTTCGACGACGGGCGGGCGGTCCTCGTCGACAACCGTGAGTGGACCGCGGGTGTCGGCCTGCTCGACTTCCTGCGGGACGTGGGCAAGCACGTGACGGTGAACCAGATGCTGGCGCGCGAGTCGGTGAAGGCGCGCCTCGCGAGCGAGAACGGCATCAGCTACACCGAG
>CAWJFG010000037.1:330000-466800 GCA_963842015.1 uncultured Acidimicrobiales bacterium
AGACCAGGGGAAAGCGACTGTTTACTAAAAACACAGCAGCGTGCTAAGTCGTAAGACGACGTATACGCTGTGACGCCTGCCCGGTGCCGGAAGGTTACGGGGAAGGGTTAGCCGCAAGGCGAAGCTCTGAACCTAAGCCCCGGTAAACGGCGGCCGTAACTATAACGGTCCTAAGGTAGCGAAATTCCTTGTCGGGTAAGTTCCGACCTGCACGAATGGCGTAACGACTTTCCTACTGTCTCAACCACCGACCCGGCGAAATTGAAGTACGAGTAAAGATGCTCGTTAGCTGCAGCAGGACGGAAAGACCCCGTGGACCTTCACTACAGCTTGATATTGGGTTTTGGTATGCGTTGTGTAGGATAGGTGGGAGACTAGGAAGCATTGGCGCTAGCCAGTGTGGAGTCGCCGTTGAAATACCACCCTGCGTATGCCGGGACTCTAACCTTGGTCCGTGATCCGGATCGGGGACAGTGTCAGGTGGGTAGTTTGACTGGGGCGGTCGCCTCCTAAAGAGTAACGGAGGCGCTCAAAGGTTCCCTCAGCCTGGTTGGCAATCAGGCGTCGAGTGCAATGGCACAAGGGAGCTTGACTGCGAGACCTACAAGTCAAGCAGGTGCGAAAGCAGGACATAGTGATCCGGCGGTTGCGTGTGGAAGCGCCGTCGCTCAACGGATAAAAGGTACCCCGGGGATAACAGGCTCATCTTCCCCAAGAGTCCATATCGACGGGAAGGTTTGGCACCTCGATGTCGGCTCATCGCATCCTGGGGCGGTAGCACGTCCCAAGGGTTGGGCTGTTCGCCCATTAAAGCGGTACGCGAGCTGGGTTTAGAACGTCGCGAGACAGTTCGGTCCCTATCCGCTGCAGCCGGAAGGAACTTGAGGAAGGCTGTCCCTAGTACGAGAGGACCGGGACGGACGCAGCTCTTGTGTGCCAGTTGTCTTGCCAAAGGCACTGCTGGTTAGCGACCTGCGGAAGGGATAAGCGCTGAAAGCATCTAAGTGCGAAGCCCGTTCCAAGATGAGGTTCCCCACAGGATCAACCTGGTAAGGCCCGTGGTAGACCACCACGTTGATAGGCCGGAGGTGGAAGCACGGCAACGTGTGCAGCCGACCGGTACTAATCGGCCGAGGGCTTGGATTTACAATGATGTTTGTGCTCGCTATGGAGTCCTCAGGGAGCGGGCGCCGGTGACGGCGCCCCCCGAGTGACAACAGATTTCGGTGGCTATGGCGGAGGGGTCACACCCGTACCCATTCCGAACACGGAAGTTAAGCCCTCCTGCGCCGATGGTACTTGGCGGGAGACTGCCTGGGAGAGTAGGTCGCCGCCGGATTTCGCTCGTAGAAGAGGGCCGCCATTTGGCGGCCCTCTTCGCGTTTTCGCCGGCTCGTGCGCGATCCGCTCGTGCGGGCCCTTGCCCCCTCGTCAGTAGGATCGACCGCCATGGCGCCTCCCCGTTCTCCCGGCGGCAACCGCCGCGGTGACTCCCGTCCCGACCGTGGGCGCCGTTCCGGCGCGCCCCCGTCCGGCAGCGCCGGTGGGCGGTCCGGTGGCCGCAGCCAGGGCTCCGGCGGCGGGGAAGCCGGCGCGCCCTGGGGGCGCCCCGAGGCGGGGCGACGCGGGTGCAGCAGGCCGCGGCGGCAGGTCCGACGGCCGGCCCGGCGGCCGGGAGTCGACCGGTGGCCGCTCCGGCGGTGCCCCGTCGCCAGGGGGCGGACGGGCGACAGGGACGCGGGCCGCGGCCGCACCAGCGGCAGCTCGTCCGGCCGGGGAAAGCCCGGCGAGGCCCGGCGGCGCAGCGACGACACGCGGCGGGCGCAGCCCGTACGGCGCGGGAGCGCGCGGCGCCGGCGGCTCGCGTGGCGGGGCGCGGCGCAGCGGCAGCGAGCGCGGCCCGAGGGCGAGGGTCGGACGAAGCGCCCGGGTTCGCGCGTGCCCGGTGGCGACGACCGGCGCGGTACGGGTCCCGACGAGCGCCGCGGGCCCCGCGCGGCCTGCGGCGAGGATCGGCGTGGGACCGGCCTCGACAGGCGCCCGGGTTCCCGCGCCGGCGGTGGTGACGATCGGCGCGGCGGGGGCCCCGACAAGCCTTCCCGGTCCCCGTCGTTGGGGTGGCCTGGCGCGGCGAGGTGCCGGACCGGGCGCTCGAGGGCGGCGCGTCCGACGCGTGGCGCGCCGCCGACCGCGAGGCGCGGGGCGAAGGACCCGCCGACGACCCCCGGTGGGAGCCCGAGGAATGGATCGACGAGGGTGAGCTGCGCGACGAGGCCGCAGGGGCCGTCGGGCGCAGCCGGTCGCCCGGCCGCTCGCGCCGGCCCCGTGACACCGCGCTCCGGTGGGCCGAGGTCCGAGGACAGGGCCGCGCCGCTCCGGGCCGACGAGGACGGCGGCGGCCGCGCCGGCACCGGCGCCGGGATCGCCCGAGCGCGAGGACGAGCTGCGCAACGCCGTCGGCGCCAACCGCGTGGCCCGCTTCGAGTCGCGGCTGAAGGACGCCTCCGATGCGTTCCGGCGCGAGCGGTACGAGGAGGCCCGCCGCCTGCTGCGGCCCCTCGCCGAGCAGGCGCCCGGGGCCTCGTCGGTCCGCGAGCTGTACGGGCTGACGCTCTACCGGCTCGGCCGCTGGGCGCAGGCCAAGCGCGAGCTCGAGGCGTTCCGCACCCAGACCGGCAGCACCGAGCAGCATCCCGTGCTCGCCGACTGCGCCCGCGCCCTCGGGCAGTACGCCGAGGTCGAGGAGCTGTGGGAGGAGCTGCGGGCTGCGAGCCCCAGCGGGGCGCTCGTGGCCGAGGGCCGCATCGTGGCCGCCGGCGCCCTGGCCGACCAGGGCCGCCTCGACGAGGCGATCGCCCTCCTCGAGGGCGGGAGCCGGCCGACGAAGAAGCTGATGCTCCACCACCTGCGCATGAGCTACGCCCTCGCCGACCTGTACGAGCGGGCGGGCGACCTCCCCAAGGCTCGCGACATGTTCGGCCGGGTGGCGGCCACCGATCCCGACTTCGTGGACATCCAGGCCCGGCTCCGCGCCCTGCGGTAGCGCCGTGCGTCGCGCGCGCCCCGACCGATGGGCCGGAGTCCAGCGAGCTCCGTTCGACCTTGACAGATTGACACCCGATGTAAATCTGTCGGCATGGACTCGAAGGAAGATCGGATCCTCGTGGCCACGATCGAGGCGGCGACGATCCACGGGATCGGCCGCCTGTCGGTGGCCGACGTGGCCACGCGGGCGGGGCTGTCGAGGCAGACCGTCTACAACTACTTCCCGTCGAAGGACGCACTGGTCGCGGCCGCCGTGCGGCGGGAGGCCGGCACCTTCGTCGAGGCCGTGACGGGGGCGATCACCGGCATCGACGACGCCCGCGAGGCGGTCGCCGCCGCCGTCCTGCTGACGCTCGAGATGGCCCGACAGCACCCGCTGCTCGACCGAGTGGTGCGCACCGAGCCCGAACGGCTCGTGCCCCTGCTCGCCACCGACGAAGGCCTGGTGCTGCCGGTGGTGCGGGTGCCCGTGGAGGCCGTCGTGGCCGAGCGGTTTCCCGGGCTCTCCGACGTGCGTCCGGCGCCGGACCGCCGACGTCCTCGTCCGGGTGCTCATCAGCTTCGCCCTGAACCCGCCCGACGATCCTCCCGAGGTCGTGGCGTCGATCGTGGCCGGCCTGCTGGTCGACGGGGTGCGGGCGGCGGAGGGGGCGGCATGAGCGCGCACGACGCGGGCAGATGGCCCCGGCAGCCCCTCGGCCGCCGCGCCACCCTGGCGCGACCGCAAGCGGTACCTGTGGCCCGCGGGCCTCCTCGTCCCCCTCCTGCCGCTGCTGGCGGCGTGGCTGGGGGGCGGCGACGGCTGGGTGGGCTGGTGGTTCGCCGGCCCGATCGTCGTGTTCGGCGTCATCCCGTTGCTCGACACCGCCTTCGGGCGCGATGCGTCGAACCCGCCCGAGGCGGTCGTCCCCTCTCTCGAGGCCGACCGGTACTACCGGTGGTGCACCTGGCTGTACCTGCCGCTGCAGTACGCCGGGTTCCTGTGGGCGGCGCGGCTCGCGACCCGCGGCGACCTGTCGCCCGTCGCCTACGTCGGGCTGGCGCTCACGGTGGGGACCGTCGCCGGCATCGGCATCAACACGGCCCACGAGCTCGGGCACAAGCGGGACCGGCTCGAGCGCCGGCTGTCGAAGGTGGCGCTGGCGCAGAGCGCCTACGGGCACTTCTACGTGGAGCACAACCGTGGCCATCACGCCAACGTGTCGACGCCCGAGGATCCGGCGAGCGCCCGCCTCGGCGAGTCGTTCTGGCGGTTCCTGCCGCGCACGGTCGGCGGCAGCCTCCGCTCGGGCTGGTCGCTCGCCGCGGCGGCACAGGTCCGCAAGCAGCAGCGGGTGTGGTCGTGGCGCAACGACGTGCTCAACGCGTGGGCCCTGACCGTCGTCCTGTTCGCCGGCACGGTCGCGTGGCTCGGCCCACGGGTGGTGCCGTTCGTCGTGATCCAGGCGGTGATGGGCTTCCTGTTGCTCGAGGTCGTGAACTACATCGAGCACTACGGGCTGCTGCGCCAGCGGGTGGCCAACGGGCGCTACGAGCGCTGCCGGCCGCCGCACAGCTGGAACAGCAACAACCTCGCGTCGAACCTCTTCCTGTACCACCTCGAGCGCCATTCCGATCACCACGCCAACCCGACGCGGCGGTACCAGGCGCTGCGGCACGTCGACGAGGCACCACAGCTGCCTTCGGGCTATGCGCTCATGATCTGCGTCGCCGCGGTGCCACCCCTGTGGCGCCGGGTGATGGACCACCGGGTGCTCGCCCACTACGGCGGAGACGTCACGCTCGCCAACATCCACCCGCGGCGGCGCGCCACGGTGCTGGCCCGCTACGGCGCGGCGTGACCCCCCGGCATGGTCGGGAGGTCCCGCGCCTCAACTACCCTGGACCGCAGCCGTACCACAGGGTCGCGCGCCGGCCAGGGCCGGGCGACGGCACCGACGACGACGAGGGAGCCAAGCACGTGGTGGACATCCAGAGCCTTCTCGGGGACGAGGCCGAGAGCCTGCTCACCCACGAGTCGAAGGGGATCCCCCGCGACGACCTGAACCTGCCGGGGGCCGACTACATCGACCGGGTCTTCTCGCTGACCGAGCGCTCGCCGCAGGTGCCGCGCAACCTGCAGTCGCTCTTCGACCACGGGCGCCTGGGCGGCACGGGCTACGTGTCGATCCTGCCGGTCGACCAGGGCATCGAGCACTCGGCGGCAGCCAGCTTCGCGCCGAACCCCCAGTACTTCGACCCGGCGAACATCGTCGAGCTGGCGCTCGAGGGCGGGTGCAACGCGGTGGCCTCGACGTTCGGCGTGCTGGCGGCCGTGTCGCGGCGCTACGCCCACAAGATCCCCTTCATCGTGAAGGTCAACCACAACGAGCTGCTCACCTACCCGAACAAGTTCGACCAGGTGATGTTCGGCTCGGTCGACCAGGCGTTCGACATCGGGGCCGCCGGCGTCGGGGCCACGATCTACTTCGGCTCCGACGAGGCGACCCGCCAGATCCAAGAGGTGAGCGAGGCGTTCGCCCGGGCCCACGAGCTGGGCATGTTCACCGTGCTGTGGTGCTACCTGCGCAACCCGGCGTTCAAGAAGGACGGCGTCGACTACCACACCGCGGCCGACCTCACGGCGCAGGCCAACCACATCGGCGTGACCATCGAGGCCGACATCATCAAGCAGAAGCTGCCCACCGTGAACGGCGGCTACAACGCCCTCGACGACTACGGCAAGACCAGCAAGCTGGTCTACGAGACGCTCACGACCGACCACCCGATCGACCTCTGCCGCTGGCAGGTGGCGAACAACTACATGGGCCGGATCGGTCTGATCAACAGCGGCGGCGAGTCGAAGGGTGCGTCCGACCTGGCCGAGGCGGTGCGCACCGCGGTCATCAACAAGCGGGCGGCCGGCATCGGCCTGATCTCGGGCCGCAAGGCGTTCCAGCGCCCGATGGCCGAGGGCGTCGAGCTGCTCAACGCCATCCAGGACGTCTACCTCGACGAGTCGATCACCATCGCCTGATCTGTCGAGGCCAGCAGTCCGAGCGGGGCGATCGCCACAGCCCACGCGTGGGGATTTGGCGGCTCGACCGATCTGCGTCCGTGGCCGGCCGACAGCAGTCCGACCGCAGCGCGATCGCCACCAGTGGGCCGGCCTGTGAGGGCCGGCCCACTGGCCTTTTCGGACAGCGCACGCACCGTGTTCGCGCCATCTCGATCAGCGAGGGTTCCTCCCGCCACGACAGACAGGCGATAGGGTCGACGCAGAAGGGACACGTCAAGGGGGACGCGGTTGTCCGATACCACGCACAGGCCCCGAGCACCCGAGGTCGTCGACCGGGTGATCATCCGCTTCGCCGGCGACTCGGGCGACGGGATGCAGCTCACCGGGGATCGGTTCACGACGAGCAGCGCGCTCTACGGCAACGACCTGGCGACGCTGCCCGACTTCCCGGCCGAGATCCGGGCGCCCGCCGGCACGATGGCCGGCGTCTCGGCGTTCCAGGTCCACATCTCCGACCACGACATCACCACGCCGGGCGACGCCCCCAACGTGCTGGTCGCCATGAACCCCGCCGCCCTGCGCAGCCAGATCGGTCGCGTGGCCCCCGGGGCGACCCTCATCCTCAACGACGACGCCTTCGACGAGCGCAGCCTGACCAAGGCCGGCTACGCCGACGACCCGCGCACCGACGGCAGCCTCGACGGCTACACCGTGTACGAGGTCCCGATGACGTCGCTGACCCGGGGCGCGGTCGAGCCGCTGGGGGTCAAGACCCGCGACGCCGAGCGGTCCAAGAACTTCTTCGCCCTCGGGCTGATCTCGTGGATGTACACGCGGCCGGTGGACCCGACGCTCGAGTGGATCCAGCACCGCTTCGTGGCGCGCCCCAAGGTGGCCGAGGCCAACACGGTCGCCTTCAAGGCCGGCCACGCCTTCGGCGAGACCGCCGAGCTCTTCGACCACCCGTACGAGGTGAAGCCGGCGACGCTGCCGCCGGGGACGTACACCAACATCAACGGCAACACCGCGCTGGCCTGGGGGCTCGTCGCCGCCAGCCAGCTCTCGGGACTGCCGCTGTTCCTCGGGTCGTACCCGATCACGCCGGCGTCCGACATCCTGCACGAGCTGTCGAAGCACAAGAACTTCGGCGTGCGCACCCTGCAGGCCGAGGACGAGATCGCCGGCATCGGCGCCGCGCTCGGTGCCGCCTATGCCGGGCACCTCGGCGTGACGACGACCAGCGGTCCGGGCATGGCGCTCAAGGCCGAGACCATGGGCCTGGCGGTCAACCTCGAGCTGCCGCTGCTCATCATCGACATCCAGCGGGGCGGTCCGTCGACCGGCCTGCCCACCAAGACCGAGCAGGCCGACCTGCTCATGGCGTTCTACGGCCGGCACGGCGAGGCGCCGCTGCCGATCCTCGCGGCCCGCAGCCCGAGCCACTGCTTCGAGGTGGCGATCGAGGCGGCCCGCATCGCCCTCACGTGGCGCACGCCGGTGATCCTGCTGTCCGACGGGTACCTGGCGAACGGCACCGAGCCCTGGCGGCTCCCCGACGTCGACACGCTGCCCGACCTGTCGGTCACCTTCGCCACCGAGCCCAACCACACCGATGGGGCCGGCGAGCCGGTGTTCTGGCCCTACAAGCGCGACCCCGAGACGCTGGCGCGGGCCTGGGCGCTTCCGGGCACCCCCGGGCTGATGCACCGCATCGGGGGGCTCGAGAAGGAGGACGGGTCGGGCAACATCAGCTACGACCCCGCCAACCACGAGCACATGGTGCGGCTGCGGGCCGAGAAGGTGGCCCGGGTCGCCGCCTCGATCCCGCCGGTCGAGGTGCACGGCGACGTCGACGACGCCGATCTGCTGGTGGTCGGGTGGGGGTCGACCTGGGGCGCGATCGACGGCGCGGTCGCCCGCGCCCGGCGCTCGGGGCACCGCATCGCCCACCTGCACCTCACGCACCTCAACCCGTTCCCGCCGAACCTCGGCGAGGTGGTGAAGCGCTACCCGCGGGTGATGGTGCCCGAGATGAACCTGGGTCAGCTCTCCCGCCAGCTCCGGGCCGAGTTCCTGGTCGACGCCCGGGCGGTGACCCGGGTGCGGGGCCTGCCGTTCACCGCCGCCGAGCTCGAGCAGGCGATCACCGATCAGCTGAAGGACTCGTGAACCGATGACCGACACACTGATCCCGGTCACCACCCGCAAGGACTGGTCGAGCGACCAGGAGGTGCGGTGGTGCCCCGGCTGCGGCGACTACTCGATCCTCGCCGCCGTCCAGCTGCTCATGCCCGACCTCGGCATCCGCCGCGAGGACACCGTCTTCGTGTCGGGCATCGGCTGCGCCGCCCGGCTGCCGTACTACATGAACACCTACGGGATGCACACGATCCACGGCCGGGCGCCGGCGATCGCCACGGGGTTGGCGCTGGCCCGCCCCGACCTGCACGTGTTCGTCGTCTCCGGCGACGGTGACGCCCTGTCGATCGGCGGCAACCACCTCATCCACGCGCTGCGTCGCAACGTCAACATCACGATCCTGCTGTTCAACAACCAGATCTACGGGCTCACCAAGGGCCAGTACTCGCCGACGAGCGAGGTCGGCAAGGTCACGAAGTCGACGCCGTTCGGCAGCCTCGACCACCCGTTCAACCCCGTGAGCGTGGCCATCGGGGCCGAGGCGACGTTCGTCGCCCGCACCCACGACATGGACCGCCGCCACATGATGGAGACGATCCGCCGGGCCTTCGAGCACCGGGGCGCGTCGCTCGTCGAGATCTACCAGAACTGCAACGTCTTCAACGACGGCGCCTTCGAGACGATCACCGGCAAGCAGGTCCGCGACGACATGATGATCCCGCTGCGGCACGGCGAGCCGATCCGCTTCGGGGCCGAGTCCCAGCGGGGCGTGGTCATCGACTCGCAGCGTGGTGCGCACCTGGTCGACGTCGCCGATGTCGGCGACGACGCCCTGCTGGTGCACGACGAGACGCGCGACGACCCCAGCGTGGCGTTCATGCTCTCCCGCCTGGCCCGCGGTCCGTTCGAGCCGACGCCCATCGGGGTGTTCCGCGACGTGGTGCGGCCCGACTACGGCGAGGGCGTGGAGCAGCAGATCGCGGCGGCCCGAGACGAGCGCGGCCCCGGCGACCTGTCGGACCTGCTGCGCTCGGGAGCCACCTGGGAGGTCGGCTAGCCCCATCGGCGTGCCCCGCTCGGGCGGTAGGTTCGCACGATGCCTGTCGTGCTGCGCATCTTCACCGAGCCCCAGCAGGGCGCCTCCTACGACGACCTGGTGGCCGTGGCGCGCGAGGCCGAGGCCCTCGGGTTCGACGCGTTCTTCCGCTCCGACCACTACCTGAAGTTCGGCGACGCCCCCGGCGAGCCCGGGCCCACCGACGCGTGGGCCACGCTGGCCGGCCTGGCCCGCGAGACCGAGCGCATCCGGCTCGGCACGCTCGTCACCCCGGTGACCTTCCGGCTGCCGGGCCCGCTCGCCATCACCGTCGCCCAGGTCGACGCCATGTCCGGCGGACGCGTCGAGCTCGGGATGGGGACCGGGTGGTTCGACCAGGAGCACACGGCCTACGGCATCCCGTTCCCGCCACTGCGCGAGCGGTTCGAGCGGCTGGAGGAGCAGCTCGCCGTCGTGACCGGGCTGTGGGAGACGCCGACGGGGGAGACCTTCTCGTTCGACGGTGCCCACTACCAGGTCGTCGACTCGCCGGCGCTGCCCAAGCCCGTCCAGTCGCCGCGCCCGCCCGTGATCGTCGGCGGGTACGGCAAGGCGCGCACGCCCCGGCTGGCCGCCCGCTTCGCCGACGAGTTCAACCTGCCGTTCCCGCAGCTCGACGCGGTGGGTCCCCAGGTCGAGGCCGTCCGCTCCGCCTGTGAGGCGATCGGCCGCGACCCCGACACGCTGACATGGTCGGCCGCGCTGACGGTGTGCTGCGGCGAGGACGAGGACGCCTACCGCCGCAGGGCGGCCGCCATCGGCGAGTCGCCCGACCACCTGCGCAGGAGCGGCGCGGCCGGCACGGTCGGCGAGGTGGTGGACACCATCGGCCGGTACGCGGCAGCCGGCATGGAGCGCGTCTACCTGCAGGTCCTCGACCTGCACGACCTCGATCACCTACGGCTGATCGCGGCCGAGGTGATGCCGGCGGTGGCCTGACGTCGCCGCCGCTCAGCCGTGGCTCGACGGACCGGCGCGCTCGACGGTCATGCGCAGGATGACGCGCCGGTCCCGCTCCATGGCCGCCCGGTAGTCGTCCCAGTCGGGGTGCTCGCCGCTGATCGAGCGGTAGTAGTCGACCAGTGGCTCCATGGCGTCGGGCAACGACACGACGTCGACCGGGCCCTCGACCTGCACCCAGTCGCCGAAGAACCCGTCGGTGAACCCGCAGACGGCGGCGTAGGGCAGGGCCCGCAGGTGGGCGACCTTGTACGCCGTCTCCCGGGTCGACACGACGACGCGGTCGGCGTCGTCGACGCCCACCGTGATCGGCGACATCTGCGTGGTCCCGTCGGCCCGGGTGGTGGCCATGACCGCCCGGTGGTTGGTGCGGAGGAAGGCGAGGGCCGCGGCGACGTCCATAGGCGGGAAGCTACCCCGGCGGAGCGACCGTCAGCCGAGGGCCCGGAAGACGAGGCCCGTCGGCGGCTTGGGGTGGAAGAACGTGGTCTTGGGCGGCATGCGCTCGCCGCCGTGCGCCGTGTCCTCGATCTGGGCCACCGTGGCCGGGCGGAGCAGCACGCCGAACTGGGCGTCGCCGCCCGCCACGGCAGCACGCACGTTGTCGACCCCGTGCTGGAAGCGGAGGGCGTGGCCGGGAAGGCTGGCCAGGGCGACGTCGAGGCGGGCCGAGTCGAGGTCGCGCGTGTCGGCGAGGGCGTCGGGCCGGGGGCGCAGCATCACCTCCCCGTCGGGCGTGACGGCGCACAGGGCGCCGGCGTCCTGCATCGCCCGGGTGACGGGCACGTCCGCGGGCGGGGGCCCGATCGGTTCGAACCAGGGCGCGAGCGCCGCCACGATGTCGGTGCCGGCGGGCAGGCCGTCGACGAGGCGGTGGATGGCCCGCACGGTGAGCTCGTCCTCGACGAGCTCGACGACGTAGGCGAGCGTGGCGGCCGCCGGGCCGGCGTCGCCGTCGGCCTGCTCGCGCTCGGCGCGGTAGGCGAGCGAGGTCTCGTAACGGTGGTGGCCGTCGGCGATCACCACCGGCTGGGCGGCGACCGCCTCGGCGATGGCGGCGCCGCGTTCGGGATCGTCGACGACCCAGAGCGTGTGGACCACCCCGTCGCCCGCGTCGACGACCGCGGTCGGGTCGGTGTCGACGGGCAGCAGGTCGGTCAGTCCCTTGGCCAGCGACAGGCCCCAGATGGCGGACGTGTTGGCCCGGCAGTGGCGCAACATGTCGAGCCGGTCGCTCTTGGCCTTGGGGGTCGTGTGCTCGTGGGGGAGGATGTCGGTGCCCGGCGGGCTGAGCTCGAGGGCGCCGATGACACCGGTGGTGTGCTGCGGCGTGCCGGCGTCGTCGACGTACGACATGCGGTGCACCGTGAACGCGGGGTCGGCGTCGGTGACCAGCACACCGTCGGCCCGCCACTGGTCGAGCAGGGAACGGGCGACGTCGTAGCGCGACCGGTCGCCGTCGTCGGCCGGCAGGTCGATCAGCACCGCGTTGTGGGCATCGCGGGCGGCCAGCTCGGCGCGCTGGGCAGGGTCGATCACGTCGTACGGCGGGCTGATGACGCGGGCGAGATCGACCGCGTCGAGGGCGTACCGGATGCCGGGGAAGGGCTGGAAGCGGGCCACGGGTCCATCCTCGCAGACGACCCCTGCCGGACCGAACCGTTCGCCGGCCGTTCCGCGACCGTTCGCGGGCCGCACGGCAGTTGGCCGCGGAGCGTCGAGGGTGTCACCATCCCCGCCCGTGACCTGGGTCCTCGACCTCGACGGCGTGGTGTGGCTGGGCGACGAGCCGATCCCCGGTGCGGCCGAGGCCGTGGCCCGGCTGCGGGCGCGCGGCGAGCGGGTGCTCTTCGCCACCAACAACTCGTATGCCCGTCTGGCCGACCAGGAGGCGAAGCTCGAGCGCCTCGGGATCCCCGCACGCGGCGACGTGCTGACCTCGGCCGTCGCCGCTGCCCGCCTGGTCGAGTCGGGGGAGCGTGCACTGGTCGCCGGAGGACCTGGCATCGTCGAGGCCATCGAGGCCCGAGGGGCGACGCCGGTGCGCGACGGCGACGCCGACGCGGTCGTCGTCGGCTTCCATCGCGAGTTCGACTACGAGCGGATGCGCGTGGCGGTGCGGGCCATCCAGCGCGGTGCCCGCCTGATCGCCACCAACGACGACGCCACCTATCCGACCCCGGACGGCCCGATCCCCGGTGGTGGCGCCATCGTCGCCGCCATCGCGTACGCCAGCGGCGTGCGCCCGGTCGTCGCCGGCAAGCCACACGCGCCCATGGCCGACCTCGTGCGGGTCGTGGGCGGCGATGCCGGCACGGTCGTCGGCGACCGGCCCGAGACCGACGGCGCCTTCGCCGGAACGCTCGGGTATGCCTTCGCACTCGTCCTCACCGGCGTCACCGACGAGGAGGATCTGCCGGTGACGCCGGACCCCGAGGTGGTGGCGCCCAGCCTGGCGGCGCTCGTCGGGTGACGCGGCGGCCCCGGCCGACCGTTGCCAGCGGCCACCACCGGCCGTAACCTCCGCCCACATGGCCGAGAACGATCTGCTCACGCGCCTTCTCGACGCCGGCATGACCTTCACCGCGCTCACCCAGGCCCGGGCCGAGGAGCTCATCCGTGACCTGGTGCGGGCCGGGGCGGTACAGGCCGAGCAGGCTCAGGAGGGGGTCGACGAGCTCCTGGCTCGCAGCCGGCGCAACAGCGAGCGCCTGATCGACGCCGTCCGCAGCGAGATCGACGATCAGCTCGGCAAGCTCGATCTGGCGACCCGGGCCGATCTCGAGCGGCTCGCCCACCGCTTCGCCGACGTCGCCGCGTCGATCGTGGCGCAGGTGGCTCCCGACCGGGCTCGCACGACGTCGACCGCGCCGTCGACCACCGAGAGGCCGGCTCCTGCGGCGGTGCCGTCCTCGTCGTCCTCTGCGCCGCAGTCCGACCAAGAATCCGCCAAGAAGTCTTCCGCCAAGAAGTCGGCCGCCAAGAAGACCGCGGCCAAGAAGGCCACGACGAAGGCGCCGGCGAAGAAGTCGGCCACCAAGGCGACCTCGGCGCCGGCGAAGAAGACCACGGCCAAGAAGGCGACGACGAAGGCGCCGGCCAAGAAGTCGGCGGCGAAGAAGCCGCCGGGCACCACCAAGTCGTCCGGCTGACCCGCGGGGCTCACGACGCCACCCGTCCGCCGGCGCCTCGACGCCGAGCTGGTGCGCCGGGGGCTGGTTCCCAGCCGCCAGGCCGCGCGCGAGGCCATCGACGCGGGCCGGGTCACGGTGTCCGGCGCGTCCGCGGCCAAGCCGGCGCGGCTCGTGGCTCCCGACGAGCCCGTGGTCGTCACGGGCGATCCGCCCCGCTTCGTGTCGCGCGGCGGCGAGAAGCTGGCCGGTGCGCTGGCGCGGTTCGCGATCGACCCCACGGGGCGGCGCGCCCTCGACGCCGGGTCGTCCACCGGAGGGTTCACCGATTGCCTCCTCCAGCACGGCGCCGCCCGGGTGGTCGCCGTCGACGTGGGCTACGGCCAGCTCCACGAGCGGCTGCGGGCCGACGACCGCGTCGAGGTGCACGAGCGCACGAACGTGCGTGACCTGGCGCCCGGCGACCTCGGGGCGCCGTTCCCCCTGGTCGTCGCCGACCTGTCGTTCATCTCGCTGCGGGCGGTGCTGGACAGCCTCGTCGGCCTCGCCGCACCGGGCGCGGATCTCGTGCTGCTGGTCAAGCCCCAGTTCGAGGCCGGACGGGCTGAGGCGTCCCGGGGTCGGGGCGTGATCCGGGATCCCGACGTGTGGCGCCGCGTGCTCGACGACGTGGTTGACGCGCTGCGCGGCCGCGGAGCCGCCATCATGGGGGCGATGGTGTCACCGATCACGGGCGCGGACGGGAACGTCGAGTTCCTGCTGCACGCCCGCACCGCACCTCCCGATCCCACCCCCGCCCCACCGCTCGCCCCCGACCTCGCCGCCGTGGTGGCCGAGGCCAGCGGCGGTCGCGACTGAGGCGCGCCGTGGCCGTCATCGGGATCCTCCTGCACCACGAGCGCGACCAAGCGGCCGAGCTGGCGCGCGACGCCGCGAGCTGGTTGGCCGAGCGGGGTCACGAGGTCCGGATGCCGCTGCGCGACGGGGGCGTCGCGGCCCTGCCCGAGCTGGGGGTGCCCGAGGACTCCTTCGCCCGGGGCCTCGACCTCGCGCTCAGCCTCGGCGGCGACGGCACGATGCTGCGCACGGTCGACCTGGTGGCCGCCGACGGCGTGCCGGTCGTGGGCGTGAACGTCGGCCAGCTCGGCTACCTCACCGAGGTGGAGCCGCCGGGCCTGCGCATGGCGCTCAAGCGGTTCCTCGCCGGGTCGTACGAGGTCGAGGAGCGGATGTTGCTGCGGGTGGCCGTCGAGACCGGCCGGCCGCTCGACGACGGTGCCCTCCCCGAAGGCGGCGCCCCCCGGCGCCGTCGCGGCGACCCGTTCACCTACCTCGCGCTGAACGAAGCGGTGCTCGAGAAGACCCCGATGGGCCACACGGTGCGGCTGGGGGTCAGCATCGACGGAGAGGTGTTCACCCCCTACGCTGCGGACGGCCTGATCGTCGCCACCCCGACGGGGTCGACGGCCTACGCCTTCTCGGCCCGGGGACCGATCGTCGAGCCAACCCACCGCTGCCTCTTGATGACCCCTGTCTCGCCGCACATGCTGTTCGACCGATCGCTGATCCTGGCGCCCGACGCCCGGCTGCGCATCGAGGTCGTCGGCGACAGGCCGGCCACCCTCTCGGTCGACGGCCACAACCTCGGCACCCTCCACCGGGGCGACGCCGTCACGACCACCGCGGCCGCGCCCTCGGCCCGCTTCGTGACCTTCGGGCCCCGCAACTTCCTGCGCATCCTGAAGACCAAGTTCGGGCTGGCCGACCGATGACGGCCCGCAAGCTCGAGAGCCCGGCGTCGGGGGCACGAACGTGCTGGTAGAGCTCGCGGTCCGCGACCTCGGGGTCATCGCCGAGCTGCGCCTGGTCCTCGGCGAGGGGATGACGGTCGTCACCGGCGAGACCGGCGCGGGCAAGACGATGGTGGTCGACGCCATCGAGCTGCTCGTCGGCGGCCGGGCCGACCCTGCCCTCGTGCGGACCGGGGCCGAGGAGGCCTGGGTCGAGGGCCGCTTCGTGCGCGGCGGCAGTGCTCACGACACGGCCGACGCCCCCGACGAGGTGGTGATCGCCCGGGCCATCCCCCGTTCCGGCCGCAGCCGCGCCTACATCGACGGCCGCCTGGCGACGGCCGCCGAGCTGGCCACCCTCGGAGCCCTGCTCGTCGACCTGCACGGCCAGCACGCCCATCAGTCGCTGCTGCACCCTTCAGCCCAGCGGGACGCCCTCGACCGGTTCGCCGGCGTCGACCTGGCGCCGTTGCGGTCGGCCCGGGTCGCGGTCCACGACCTCCTCGACGAGCTGGGCCGCCTCGGGGGCGACGAAAGGGCACGGGCCCGCGAGCTCGATCTCGTCCGCTACCAGGTCGAGGAGATCGACGCGGCCGCCATCGTCGGGCCCGACGAGGACCGCGACCTCGAGGCCGACGAGGACACGCTCGCCGACGCCACCGCCCACCGTGAGGCCGCGGCCCTGGCCGTCGCCGCCCTCAGCGGCGACGGCGACACCCCTGCGTCCGACGGGCCCGCCTCGGCCGCCGATGCCGTGGGCACGGCGGTGGCCGCGCTCGCCGGGCGGGGACCGTTCGCGGCGGCCGAGGAGCGCTTGCGCGCCCTCGCGGCCGAGCTCACCGACGTGGCCGCCGAGCTGCGGGTCGCCGGCGAGGCCATCGACGAGGACCCCGAACGGCTCGAATCGGTGCGCCAGCGCCGGCACCTGCTGCGCGAGCTGCGGCGCAAGTACGGCGACACGCTGGCCGACGTGATCAGCGAGGGCGTGCGGTTGCACTCGCGGCTGGCCGAGCTCGAGGGCCACGACGCGCGCGCCGCCCAGCTCGACGGGGAGCTCGAGGCCGCCCGGGCCCGCGAGGCGGCAGTCGCCGCCGAGGTGGCGGCCGTTCGGCGAGCGAGCGCTCCCGACCTGGCGGGGCGCATCCAGGCGAACCTGGTCGAGCTGGCCATGCCGAAGGCCGAGCTGTCCATCGCGGTCGAGGGTCCCGGCCCCGGCGACGAGGTGGAGGTGCAGCTCGCGGCCAACCCTGGGACGCCGCCGTTGCCGCTCGCCAAGGTGGCCTCGGGTGGCGAACTGGCCCGGACCATGCTCGCGTTGCGCCTCGTGCTCACCGACGCGCCCCCGACCCTCGTGTTCGACGAGGTCGACGCCGGCATCGGCGGGGCCGCGGCCGTCGCCGTGGGCCGGGCGCTGGCCCGACTCGGGCGCGAGCACCAGGTGCTGGTCGTCACCCACCTGCCCCAGGTGGCCGCCTACGCGGACGCGCAGGTGCGGGTGGCCAAGCACAGCGACGACGAGGCGACCGTGTCGCGTGTGAGCGTCCTCGACCCCGACGAGCGGGTCGTCGAGCTGTCGCGCATGCTGTCCGGCCAGCCCGACAGCGACGTCGCCCGCACGCACGCCGCCGAGCTGCTGGCCACCGCGGCCGGCGACCGGGGGCGCTGAATGGGCGCACCCGGCGGAGACTTCGCCTCGCCCGACGACACCGCGCGACGGACGACCGCCGCGGACGAGTCCGCCGACGGGGGCACGACCGACGTGTCGTCGCCCGGCCTCCCGGCGTCCGAGGCCCGGCCGGCCGACCGCCGCAACGGTCGCCGCACGGGGCGTCCCCGGCGTCGAAACCTCGCCGACGGGCCGGTGACCGGCATCGCCCGCATCGACCGCCGGACGAAGCGCCTGGTCAAGCGCCTGCAGCCCGGCGACATCGCGGTGATCAACCACGAAGACCTCGACCGGGTGGCCGCCGAGACGCTCGTCGACGCCGCCCCGGTGGCGGTGGTGAACGCCGCGGCCTCGATCAGCGGCCGCTACCCGAACCTCGGTCCGCTGCTGCTGTGCCAGGCCGGCATCCCGCTCGTCGACGACGTCGGGTCCGAGGTGATGGAGTCGATCCACGAGGGTGCGCCGATCACCATCGACGGCGATCGGGTGCTGGTCGGCACCGAGGTCGTGGCCACCGGGGTCCGCCAGTCCACAGCCACCGTCGACGCCGCGATCGACGTCGCCCGGGCCAACATGGGCCCTGAGCTCGAGCGCTTCGCCGAGAACACCGTCGAGTACGTCCGGGAGGAGATCGAGCTGCTGTCGGGCACGCTCGTGATGCCCGCGGTGCACTGCAGGATCGAGGGCCGGCACGTGCTCATCGTCGTGCGGGGCATCGACTACAAGGACGACCTCTCCCTGCTCCAGCAGTCGGGCTACCTGCGGGGCGAGCGGCCCGTGCTGATCGGCGTCGACGGCGGCGCCGACGCGCTGCTCGAGATCGGCGCCGTGCCGGACATCATCATCGGCGACTTCGACTCGGTATCCGAGGGCGCGCTGCGCTGCGGGGCGCAGCTCATCGTGCACGGCTACACCGACGGGCGGGCTCCCGGCGGCAAGCGCCTCGACGACATGGGCCTGCCGTACGCGGTGTTCTCCGCGCCGGGCACCAGCGAGGACATCGCCATGCTGCTCGCCTACGAGAAGGGCGCCGAGCTGATGGTGGCGGTGGGCACGCACAACAGCATGGTCGAGTTCCTCGACAAGGGACGGGCCGGGATGGCGTCCACGTTCCTCGTGCGGATGAAGGTGGGCGACGCCCTCGTCGACGCCAAGGGTGTGAGCAGGCTCTACCGCAGCTCGGTTCGCACGATGGACCTCGTGTGGATGATCCTGGCGGCCGTCTTCACGCTCGCCGTGGCGCTGATGCTCTCCGAGCCCGTTCGGCTCGTCCTCCGCGCCTTCTGGCGCTCGCTGTTCTCGGGTTGATGATCAACTTCCGCTTCCACATCGTCTCGCTCACCGCGGTCCTGCTCGCCCTCGGCATCGGTCTGGTGCTCGGCACCACGTTCCTCGACGACGCCACCATCAACGGGCTGGAGCGGCAGCTCGACGGCCTCGAGAACGACCTCGACCGGGCCCAGGCCCGCAACGACGAGCAGCAGAGCCAGCTCGAGGCCTATCGCGAGGAGGCCGATCAGCTCGGCGAGCAGGCGGGGGAGCGGCTGTACGCCGGCCAGCTCGACGGCGACCCGGTGCTGGTCGTGTCGACCCGGGGGATCGATGGCGACTGGGTCGACGGCGTGATGTCGTCACTCGTCCAGGCCGACGCCGACGTCCTCGGCGTGTGGTGGCTGACCGACCGCATGCTGCTCGACGACGACTCCGACATCGCAGACCTGTCGGACGTGCTCGAGCTCAGCACCGACGACACCGACCGGCTGCGCCGCAACCTGGCCGTGCAGCTGGCCGACGTGCTGTACGGCGCGGCCGACGCCCCGGCGACCGAATCGGGGGAGTCGCCGGCAGAGCCCGCGCTGCTGGCCCGCCTGCGCGAGGCGGGGTTCATCGAGTACCAACTGCCCGACGGCGTCGACGGCGACGTGGTCCGCCTGCCGTCGTCGGGGACGCGGATCGTGTTCGTCGACGGTCCTGACGCGTCCGTGCCGGCCACCGAGGTGATCGTGCCCGTCCTCGCCGAGATGACCGCCGACGGGCCGATCCCCGTGGTCGCCACCCAGCCCACGGTCGACACCGGCGACGACGTGGACCCGGCGACCCAGCCCACCCTCGTGACGGCGGTGCGCGGCGACGACGAGCTGGTCCAGCGCGTGTCCGGCGTCGACGACCTCGACCGGGTGTCCGGCCGCATCGCCACGATCCTGGCCGCGGTGGACGCCGCGCCCGGGGAGCCGACGATCGGGCAGTACGGCAGCGGCGACGACGCCGACCGGTTGCTCCCGCCGGCCGCAGGGGCCGGGTGAGAGGGCGTCATGGGTGAGGCCACGGCCGCCGGAGGCCGGGGCTCGACCTCCACCACGCGTGCCGCGGCCGGCATGGGAGCCATCACCGCGGTGTCCCGGGCGCTGGGCCTCGTGCGCGTCCTGGTCGTCAGCGCGGTGCTGGGGGTCAGCTTCCTCGGCAACGCCTTCCAACAGGCGAACGCGGTGTCGAACGTGCTGTTCGAGCTGCTGGCGGCCGGAGCGCTGTCGGCGGTGCTCGTGCCGACCTTCGTGGAGCTCCTCGATCGCGAGGGCCACCAACGGGCCGAGCAGGTGGCGGGCGGGGTCCTGTGGGTGGCGCTCGCGGGCCTCGGCGTCGTCACGGTCCTCGGCGTCCTCGGAGCGCCGTGGCTGGCCGAGCTGCTGACATCGCAGGCGCCCGCGGACGTGCAGGCAGATCAGAGCGAGCTGGTCACCGACCTGCTGCGGTTCTTCATCCCGCAGATCCTGCTGTACGCCGCGGGCACGATCGCCACTGCGGTGCTCTACGCCCTGCGCCGCTTCGCGGTGACCGCCGCCGCGCCGATCGGCAACACGATCGTGATGGTGGCCTGCCTGGCGATCTTCCGCGTCGTCGCCGGGCCCGACCCCGGCCTCGTGCTGACGACCGGGGAGAAGCTGCTGCTCGTGGCCGCGGGGACGGGTGGGGTGATCGCCTTCGTCGGCATCCTCGTCGGCGCGGCCGAGCTCGCGGGGTTCCGCCTCCGCCCCCGGCGCCCCCGCCAGGATCCCCAGGTCTTCGCGGTCCTGCGCCACTCCGGCTGGGGCGTCGTCCTCCACACCGGAGCGGGGCTGCTGCTCGGCACCGCCATCGTCGCCGGCGGCGGCGTCGAGGGCGGCGTCGTCGCGTACCAGGTCGGCTGGGTGATCTTCCTGGCGCCCTACGCGGTGCTGGCCCAGCCCATCCACACGGCGATCCTCCCCGAGCTCGTGGTCGAGGCGCGCGAACACGGCCTGGCGCGGGTCGCGGCGTCGTTGCGGTGGGCAGTCGAGCGGATGGCCGTCCTCGTCGTGCCGGCCACGGCCGGGATGGTGGCGCTGGCCGAGCCGGCCATGCGGCTGGTCTCGTTCGGCGAGGCCGGCGGTGAGGGCAGCGTGGTCCTCGCCGCTGCCGTGGCCGGCCTCGCGCTCGGCCTGCTCCCCTACAGCGCCTTCCTGCTCCTGGCGCGCGGGAGCTACGCGCTCGGCGACAGCCGCACGCCGGGGATCGTTTCGGTGGCGTCCGCGCTCGTGGGGGTCGCGGTCATGGTGGTCGGCTCGATGACGGTCGACGGCGCAGCCCGCATCTTCGTGCTCGGCCTCGGCCACTCGGTGGCGTACGTCGTGGGCGTCGTCGTTCTCGGCGTCATCCTGACCCGCCGGACCGGAGGGTCCCTGTGGCCCGCCGCGCTCGGGCGCATCGTGGCGGTGGCCGCCGTCGTCGGGGCGGGCGCCTGGTGGGTGGCCGATCAGCTCGTCGACGCCGGGTCGAGCCGTCTGGCCGACCTGGCGGTCGTCGCCGGCCTGGGCCTCGTGGGGACCGGGCTGATCCTCGCGGCCGACCAGCTGCTCGGCGTGCGGCGCGCGCTGAGCCGCCGCGATCCGACCGCGGTCCTCGCACCGGGCCCGACCACCACGGCCGAGCCGACCACCGAGGTGGGCGCGTGAGCCGGCGCCACGTGCGCGCCACGTGCGCCGTGCGAGCGCCACGCGTCCGGGCCGCCGCCGCGGCCGGCCTGGCCGCTCTCGTCGTGGTGGCGTCCGCATGTGGCTCGCCGGCCGACGACGTGGGCGCCACCGCCGTGGATCGGGTGCTGGTCGTCTCGCTGCCGGGTCTGGACTGGGACCGCGTGCGGGCGGCGGACCTGCCGAACCTCGACCGATTCGTCGACCACGCCGCGGTGGCCGACCTCGCCACGAGGATCGGCCGCCAGGAAGCGGGGCCGACCGACGCCTACCTGACCATGGGGGCCGGAACCCGGGCCCTCGCTCCCGTCATCGACACCGCCGTCGCCGTCGAGCCCGACGAGTCCTACGGCGGAGTCCCGGCCGCGGAGCTGCTGGAGCGGCGCCTCGGCGAGGTGCCCGACGGGATCGCGTACCTCGGTGTGGGCGGGGCCATCGACACCAACGACCAGTCGGCCTACGGAGCCGAGGTCGGGATGCTCGGCGACGAGCTCGCCGACGCCGGGGTGCGCCGCGCGGTCGTCGCCAACGCGGACGCCGTCGAGGGCTTCGTCAGCGAGGACCCGCCACCCGAGGGCGCCTACGCCCGCGGCGCCGCCACCGCGCTGATGGGGTCCGACGGCATCGTTCCCGAGGGGGCCGTCAGCCGGGCGCTGCTGCGGGACGACCCCGACGCCGCCTTCGGCTGGCGGCTCGACCGCGACAAGGTGCTCAGTGCCGTCGACGCCACGTGGGACGACGCCGATCGAGCCGTCGTCCTGGTCGAGGCGTCGGACCTCAGCCGCGTGGACGCGTACGCGTCGAGGGCCAACGCGACGCAGCGGCGGGCCCTCCGCGACCAGGCCCTGGAGGATGCCGACGCCCTGCTCGGCGAGCTGCTCGAACGGACCGACCCCGACCGTGACGCCATCGTCGTCCTCTCACCGGTGTCCCCCACGGCATCGCCGACGCTCGGCATGGTGGCCGTGCAGGCCCCCGGGGTGGACGGCGGCCTCCTCGAGTCGGCGACCACCCGGCGCGGCGGGTACGTGCAGCTCGCCGACGTGGCGCCGACCGTGCTGAGCCTCCTCGGCGAGGAACCACCGACCGAGATGGAAGGCCGCACGTTCCAGGTCACCGAGTCGTCGGGCGACCGCACCGGGGCTCTCGCCGATGCGGCCGACGCCGCGGAGTTCCGCGACGCGACGATGGTCCTGGCCGTGACCGGCATCGTGGTCGGCCTGGCGCTGCTGACCGCGGCGACCCTCTTCCGCGCCCGCCTGGGCCCGCGCCGTCGGGCCCTGCTCGCGCCCCTGGCGTACGCGGCGCTGGGCCTGGTGCCGGGGAGCTTCCTCGTGGGCCGGGTCAGCGCCGCCCGCGCCAACCTCCCGGCCCAGGCGCTGCTCGTGATCGCGGTGGCCGCGGCGGTGGCCGTCGCGTGCGTGCAGGTCGATCGCCGGCGACCCGGCTGGGGCGCGCCCACGGCGGCGGCGAGCATCGTGGCGCTGATCGCGTTCGATCTCCTGATCGGTGCGCCGCTCCAGCTCAACACCACGTTCGGGTACTCGGTGGCGGTCGCCGGGCGGTTCACGGGACTGGGCAACCTGGCGTTCGCCCTCTTCGGCTCGGCGACCATCGTGCTCGCCGCCCTGATCGTCGACCGCACCGGGCCGCGGGGCACGCGGGTGGCGCTCGGCCTGATGGCGGGGGTGGTCGTCGTCGAGGGCCTGCCCATGCTCGGGGCCGACGTGGGCGGGGTGCTGTCGATGGTCCCTGCCTTCGGGGTGACCGCGCTCGTGCTGCTCGGGCGGCGGATCCGTGTTCGCGAGGTCGTCGGGCTGGTGGTCGCCACCGGCGTCGTCCTGTTCGTGTTCGCGCTCGTCGACGCGGCGCGCCCCGACGAGGTGCAGACGCACCTGGCGCGGTTCGCCGAGCAGGTGTTCGAGGGGCGGTGGGAGCTCTTCTCGAAGAACCTCGGGCGGCGCTGGCAGGCCAGCCTCGGCGGGGCCGAGCTGGCGGGCTGGATCACGGTCGGGACCGTGATGGCCCTTGCCGGGCTGTACGCGGTGCTCGTCGCCGCAGGCCGCATGGGCCCCCGGGCCACCCGCCCGCTGCGTGACCGCCCGACGCTGCGCGGCGGTGCTGGGCCTCGCCGTGCTCGGCACCGTGGGCCTGGTCGCCAACGACTCGTCCGTGGCCGTCCCGCTGACGATGCTCATCGTGGTCGCACCGGCAGCCATCCTCCAGGTGGTCGCGCCGGCAGCCCGCGACCGCGGCCGCGGCGCGCCCGCCGCCTCGCCGTCGGCGAGGCGGGGCCCGACGGGGGCCGGCGCCGCGCCCACGGCCGACGACCTCTCGCCGGTGGGACAGAGCTCGTGACCCGCCGTCGTCCACCCCGTCGGCCCGGCCTCTTACACTCGCCGGATGCCCTGTGTGTCGAGCCCGTGGTGACCCGCCTGGCCCGACGGACGCACGCCGTGCTCGCCGTGACGCTGGCCCTCGCGGTCGTGCTCGTCGCCGCCGCCCCCGCCGGCGCGGCGGGCGCCCAGGACGCCGACGATCCCGGCCGCCGCGACACCGGCGTCGACCGGGTTCTCGTCATCTCCGTCCCGGGCCTCACGTGGGCCGAGGTACGCGACCACGACCTGCCGGCGATCGAGGGCCTGCTGGCGGAGTCGGCGCTGGCCGACATGGCGCCCCGTGGCGTGAACGCCCGGTCGACCCCCGGCGCGGCCTACCTCACGATCTCCGCCGGCACGCGCGCCACCTCCGACCCGCTGGTCGACGGCCAGCAGCTCGCCCTCGGGGAGCAGGCCGGCGGGTCCTCGGCGGGGGACATCTTCGAGCGTCGCACCGGGGTGCGGCCCGACGGCCGCTACGTCGCGCTGTCCTGGCCCACGCTGCAACGGGTGAACGGCCGCGAGCCCTATGACGCCGAGCTGGGCCTGCTCACCGACACGCTGGCCGATGCCGGCCTCGGCGTCGAGGCGATCGGCAACGCCGACGGGACGGACTCGGTCGGCACGTCGTACGAGCGCCAGGTCGGCCTGGCCGCCGCCACCGGCGACGGCGTCATCCCCGCGGGCGAGCTCGACACCGACCTGCTCGTCCGCGACCCCAGCCGGGCCTTCGGCCAGCGCCTCGACATCGACCAGGTCGACCAGCGGTTCCGCACCGCGTGGGAGACCCCGGCCGACCACGCGGGCGGCCTCGTCATCGTCGAGGCGTCCGACCTGGCCCGGTCGATGCGCTATCGCGACCGGGTCGACGGCCAGCGCTACCAGGAGCTGCGGTCGCAGGCCCTCGCCGACACCGACGACCTGGTCGCCCGCCTGCTCGAGCACGTCGACCCCGAGCGCGACGCGGTCATGCTGCTGGCGCCGTACAACCTGCCGGGCGACCGTGACCTGACGGTGTCGGCGGTGCGGGCCCCGGGCACCGATCCCGGCTACATGCGCTCTGCGTCGACGCAGCGGTCGGGCTTCCTGACCCTCGTCGACGTGGCCCCGACCCTCCTCGACCTGCTGGGCGTCGACCGCCCCGTCGAGATGGAGGGCCGCCCCGCCGAGATGCTGGCGTCGGACGACACCCTCGACGAGCGGGTCGACCGTCTGGTCGCGCTCAACGAGGCGTCCCGGTTCCGCGAGCAGCTCCTGTTCCCGACGACGCTGGCGGTCGTGGTCGTGCTCGGGCTGATCTGCGCGGCGGCGATCGTGGTGCTGGCGCGCGGGCACGCACCCCGCACCCGACGTGTGGTGGCCTTCGCCGCGGTGGCCGACCTCGCGTTGCTGCCGATGTCGTTCGTGGCCCGCGCCTTCCCGCTCGAGGACCTGGGGGCGGGGTTCTACTGGGGCTTCATCGTCCTCACTGCGCTCGTGGTCGCCGCGGTGCTGACCCTGCTGGCGGCGCGGGCGGGCCGCCCGCGGCTCGCCCTCACGGGCGCACTGGTCCTGGTGCTCATGGTGCCTGTCCTCGACGTGATGACCGGGTCACGCCTCAGCCTCAGCGCCGCGTTCGGATATTCGCCCACCGGCAACTCCCGTCTCTACGGCATCAGCAACTACTCGTTCGGCATGGTGGCCACCGCCGCCTGCCTGCTGGGGTCGTTCATCGCGGCCCGGTGGCCGGGACGCCGGGGACAGGCGGCGGCCGTCGGGCTGCTGCTCGCCGTGCTCGTGGTGATCGGGACCCCGGTGTTCGGCTCGGACGTGGGCGGCATCATCGCCTTCACACCCACGCTCCTCGTGTTCGCGGCCATGGTCACCGGTTACCGGGTGCGGGTGCGCACGGTGGTGCTCGGCGTGCTCGCCACCGTTGCGGCCGTCACGGCGTTCGGCCTGCTCGACCTCGCCCGGCCCGAGGGCCAGCGGGCGCACCTCGGTCGGCTGTTCGAGCGGGTGGGGAACGAGGGCCTCGAGCCCCTCCTGTCGATCATCGAACGCAAGGCCCTCGCCAACCTCGGGGTGACCACCAGCTCGTTCTGGGTGGCCGTCATCCCGGTGGCGGTGGCGTTCATGGTGTTCCTGGTCAAGTACCGCGGCCGGCCGATGGCGCGCCTGTACGAGCGCATCCCCACGCTGCGGGCCGGCGTCTGGGCCTCGGTGGTGGCCGCGATCCTCGGCAGCGCCGTGAACGACTCCGGAGCGATCGTGGGCGGGGTGGCCCTGTTCGTCCTCGTGCTCGCGCTGGTCTGGCTGTCCCTCGATGCGCTGCCCGGCGGGGTCGACGGCGAGGAGGCCGTCGTGGAGGCGAGGGAGCGTCCGGGCGCCGAGGGCGCCGAGGAGGCCGAGACCGCCGCGAACGGAACGGCTGGCGAGGAGGAGGAGGCCCCCGAGCCGTCGCGGGCGGGGGCGGGGGCGGAGCCGTCGTGAGCGAGCCCACCCACGCCGATGGCCGGTCCGCCGCCGATGATCGTCCCGCCGATGACCGGCCCCCTGGGGACGACCCGCCGGCTCCTGGCCCGGAGGACCGGGCGCCGCGCTCGGCACGGATCTTCGTCGCGGTCCTGTTCGTGCTGCTGCTGGTGCCCGGAGTCGTCGGGTTCGACGCGTGGCCGCTCACCGGGTGGCGCCTGTTCAGCGTCAGCCGCGACGCCGACCAGACCCGGTGGGTGATCCGGGCCACCGGCGAGGACGGTGAGACCCGCACCGTCAGCCTCGAGGAGCTGCCGCTGCGGTACCGGCACGCCGAGTGGCCGATGTCGCAGCTCCCCGGAGCGTCCGACCACCGTCGCCGAGACGTCTGCAACGCGTTGCTGTCCGCCGTGCGCGCCGTGGAGCCCGACACCGCCGAGCTCACCGTCGCACGCGACCGCGCCCGGCTCGTCGAGCGGGACGGCGGTTGGGAGACCGACCACGACTACGAGGCGGTCGAGACGTGCACCGGCCCCGGCGAGCCCACGAGCGGGGACGAGGGATGACCACCGCCCGGTCGCGACTCCGCGGCGCGCTGGACGACGCCCTCTGGGGCCCCGAGACCGCGCTCCGGTTGGTGGTCGTGTACGTGGGGTTGACGGCGCTCATCGGCGTGCGCATCGCCGCCGGGTCGTACCGGCAACTGGCCGGCACTCCCGCCGCCCTGGTCGAGCCCGTGCCGTTTCTCGGGTTCCTCGACACCATGCCGTCGGCGGAGGTGTTCGTCCTCATCCAGGTCGTCGGGACGCTGGCGGCGGCGACGGCGGTGGTGTCCGCCCTCACCCGGCGGCGGCCGCAGGTCGCCTTCGCCGTCGCCTGGCTCTGCTACCTGGTGCTCGCCGGGCTGCGGGGCAGCCGGGGCAAGGTCCTGCACAACGACCTGCTGCTTCTCTGGGTCTCGGCGCCGTTCCTGCTCGCCCCGGCGGTGCAGACCGTCCGCGACGTGCGCGATCGCGTCCCCCGCCGGCGTTGGGGGTGGCCGATCCGGGTGGCGATCGTGATCACGGCCCTCGTCTACTTCTTCGCCGGCTACCACAAGCTGCGTCGCTCGGGACTCGAGTGGGCCTACGGCGACAACATGCGGTACGTCGCGCTGTGGGGGCCCAGCATCGGGGCCCCGGGCTGGCCGGGCCTGGCCCGCTGGGTGGGGGAGAACGTGTGGGTGGCGCGGGCGTCGGGGGTGTTCATCCTCGGCGTCGAGCTGACGTTCCCCGTGGTGGTCTTCGTCCGGTGGACACGGGTGCTGTACGCCGCAGCGGCGCTGTTCCTCCACATCACGACGTGGCTGCTGCTCGGCCTCGATTACTGGGCGTGGGCGATCGCCGTGCCGCTGGTGCTGGTCGACTGGCCCGCGGTGGTCGCCTGGGCGCGGCGACGGTCGGGACAGGGCGCGGCGACCGGCTCGTCGCCCGCGTCGGCGTCCGTGTCGAGTGCGGCCGACGGGGCCGTGACGACCACGGCCGGTTGAGGGGGAGGTCGGGTCATGATCGTGGTCGCCGCGTTCGCGGCCGGGGTGCTGTCGGCGCTGGCGCTCTGGCGCCTGACCGCCGGCGCGTTCGCCGTGCCGGTGTTCGAGCGCTCGAACTACCGGGAACGCCTCCTGCCGACCGCCGTGGGCGTCCTCGTCGCCCTGGTCGTGCTCGTGGTCGATGCGGTGGTCGCGGTGGCGGTGGCCGCGGGCGCCGAGCCCGACGCCGACGCGGTCGCGGGGCTCCGGCTGGTCACTGTCGCCGCAGTCGGATTCGCTCTGCTCGGGCTGCTCGACGACCTCGGCGGTGCGGGGGAGAGCGGAGGGTTCCGTGGCCACCTCCGGTCGCTGGCCACCGGCCGGCTCACCACCGGCGCCGTGAAGCTGTTCGGGGGTGCGGCCGTCGCCGTCGTGGTCGTGGCGGTGATCGAGCCCGACAGCCTCGGCCGCCTGCTGGCCGACGGAGCGCTCGTCGCCCTCGCCGCCAACCTGGGGAATCTGTTCGACCGGGCTCCCGGGCGCACCACGAAGGTCGCGCTGCTGGGCCTCGTCATCCTCGTGGTCGGGGTCGGCGCCCGGCCCGAGCTGGCCGGCGCGGCGCTGGCCGTCGGGGCGGGCGCGGGCCTGCTGCCCGCCGACCTGGGCGAGCGCCTGATGCTGGGCGACGCCGGCGCCAACGTGCTCGGTGCGGCCCTGGGCCTGGGGGTGGTCCTGGCCTGTTCGCCGACCACCCGCACGGTGGTCCTCGTGATCGTGGCGCTGCTCAACCTGGCGAGCGAGCGGATCTCGTTCAGCCGCGTCATCGCCGCGGCCGGTCCGCTGCGGGCGGCGGACCGTTGGGGCCGCGTTCCCTGACCACCGCGCGCAGGTCGCTGCGGCCACCTGGTCGCCCATGTCGCACGCCTACGTGGAGGGGGGACCTCCCATTGCCTGCCGGACGACGGCCGCGACCGCGGTGCGCACGCCGTCGACGGTGACGTCCTGGGCGGCCAGGGCGCGGGCCCCGAGGCCGTCGTCGACCGCCGCCACCCCGAGGAGGATGTGCTCGCAGCCGATGTAGTTGTGGCCGAGCTCGATGGCGGCGGACAGCGTCCGCTCGAGTGCGGTCTTGGCGTCCCGGCCGAAGCGGATGTGGCCGCGCACGGTCGCATCGGTGGGTGGGCGGGCCGCGTCGACGAACGTGACGAGCGCGGCCCGGTCGACCCCGAGGCGATCGAGGGCGGCCACACCGAGGTTCTGCTCGCCGGCGTGGTACAGGGCGAGGAGGACGTGTTCGGTGCCGACGACGTCGTGGCCGCGGTCGCGCGCCACCGTCTGCGCGGCGATGACGGCGGCCCGGGCCCGAGGCGTGAATCGCTGGAACCTCCCGGCCCGCAGGCCCTCGACGAGCCGGCCCAGGAGCCCGCCTCCGTGGCGCTGTTGCGCGGCCTGGCGGGTGACGCCGAGGGCCTCGCCGATCTGGTTCCACGAGCAGCCCTGGTCGCGTGCGTCCTTCACGAAGTGGTCGAGCAGCTCGTCGCCGAGGCCCTCCATCTGGTCCTTGAGGGCGGCGGCGGCCGAGACGCGATCGAGGGGATCGCTGGCGTCGTCGCTCTCGATGATGTCGATGAGCTCTCCGAGGTCGAGGTCCACGTCTGTCAATCTGACATTGACGCCCCCACGCGTCAACCTCCGAATTGACGTCGGGCACCCGATCTGACGGTCCGTTAGGTTCACGGCCCATGGGATCGATGCGTGCTGCAGTGCTGGAAGCGGACGGCAAGCTGGCGGTCGGCCAGGTCGACATCGAGGACCCGCGCCCGGGTGAGGTCATGGTGCGGATCACCGACTGCGGGGTGTGCCACTCCGATCTGTCGAGCCTCGACGGCAGCTTCCCGGCCCCCACGCCGACCGTGCTCGGTCACGAGGCCGCCGGCGTCGTCGAGGCGGTCGGGCCGGGCGTGAGCCGACTGCGGGCCGGCGACAAGGCCGTGCTCACCCCCCTGCCCGCCTGCGGGCAGTGCTACTTCTGCACCCGCGGCCAGCCGACGCTGTGCGCCGAGTACTCGTCGGCGCTGTTCACCTCCACGCGACCCGACGGCACGAGCCCGCTGTCGCGCGGCGGCGAGATGGTCTACCGGGGCCTCGGGATGGGCGGCTGGGCCGAGTACGTGGTGCTGCCGCACGAGGGTGTGGTCAAGGTCGACGACGACGTCGACCTGGCCGAGGCGTGCGTCATCGGCTGCGCGGTGCAGACCGGCGTCGGCGCGGTGCTCGAGACGGCGCGGGTGGAGGAGGGCGCCACCGTGCTCGTCCTCGGCGCGGGCGGGATCGGCGTCGCCGTCATCCAGGGCGCCCGGCTGGCCGGGGCGTCCGTCATCGTGGCCGTCGACCCGGTCGCCGAGCGGCGCGAGGCGGCGCTGCGCTTCGGCGCCACCCACGTCGTGGACCCGGCCGAGACCGACGTGACGTCGTTCTGCATGGACCTGACCGGCGTCGGCATGGACTACTGCTTCGAGGCCGCCGGCCAGGCCGCCCTGATCGAGCAGGGCATCGCCACCAGCCGGCCCGGCGGCACCACGGTCGGGGTGGGGGCGGCGCCGATCGACCAGGGCATCAGCATCCCGATGGTGGCCGGGTTCACCGCCACCGAGAAGCGGCTGATCGGCTGCCTGCTCGGCACGATGCACGCCCATCGGGACATCCCGCGCCTGCTCGCCCTCGCCAAGGCCGGCCGCCTCGACCTCGGCGCCATGATCACCGACCGCTACCCGCTCGACGACGTCACCGCGGCGGTCGACAACCTGCAGCAGCGCCGCGGCATCCGCACCGCCCTCACGATCGCCTGACCCCGCGTCTGCCCGACGCCGCCGACGCGGCGCCTCGCGCCACCCCGACCGCCCGGGCCCGGCCCGCACGCCGACCGGTCACAGATCGCGAGGCCGGCGGGTGGGTCGCTCGCCAACGCCCACGCGTGGCCATTTGGGGCGCTCGCCCCGCCTGACGCGCCGACCGGTCACAGATCGCGAGGCCGGCGGGTGGGTCGCTCGCCAACGCCCACGCGTGGGCATTTGGGGCGCTCGCCCCAGCTCCACAGCCGGCCGAGCCAAAGAGCACGAGACCGAGGTCACGGCCACCGTCCGCGACCGGGGGTGGCGAGCGGGTTATCCTGTGGTCCCGTGACAAAACACATCTTCGTCACGGGTGGTGTGGCCAGCTCCCTTGGCAAGGGCATCTCCGCCTCGTCGCTCGGTCGTCTGCTGAAGTCGCGGGGCCTTCGGGTCACGATGCAGAAGCTCGACCCGTACATCAACGTCGACCCCGGCACGATGAACCCGTTCGAGCACGGCGAGGTCTTCGTGACCGACGACGGGGGCGAGACAGACCTCGACCTCGGCCACTACGAGCGCTTCATCGACGAGCCGTTGTCGCGGGGCAGCAACGCCACGACGGGCTCGATCTACTCGGCGGTCCTGGCCGCCGAGCGGCGGGGCGACTACCTGGGCAAGACCGTCCAGGTCATCCCCCACATCACCGACGAGATCAAGCGGCGCATCAACCGCTTGGCCGGCGACGACGTCGACGTCGTCATCACCGAGATCGGTGGCACGGTCGGCGACATCGAGATCCTGCCGTTCCTCGAGGCGATCCGGCAGTTCCGCCTCGACATCGGCCGTAGCAACGTCGCCTTCGTGCACGTGACCCTCGTGCCGTTCATCGGCCCGGCGGGCGAGCAGAAGACCAAGCCCACCCAGCACTCGGTCACCGAGCTCCGAGCCCGGGGCATCCAGCCCGACGTGATCGTCTGCCGAAGCGAGCGACCGCTCAGCGACGCGCTCAAGCAGAAGATCTCGCGGCTGTGCGACGTGCCGACCGAGGCCGTGGTCAACGCGGCCGACGCCAGCAACCTCTACGAGGTGCCGCTCGTCCTCCACGAAGAGGGCTTCGACGGCGTCATCTGCCGGCACCTCGGCATCGACCAGAGCACCCCGCCCGACCTGTCCGAGTGGGAGAGCCTCGTCGAGCGGGTCGAGTCGACCACCCGCGACCTGCGGATCGGCATCATCGGCAAGTACGTCAGCCTGCCCGACGCCTACCTGTCGGTGGTCGAGGCCCTCAAGCACGGCGGGTTCCACCACGGGGCCAGCGTCGGCATCGAGTGGATCCAGGCCGAGGACACCGAGGGTCTGCTGGCCGAGGGCCGGCTGCGCGACCTCGACGGCATCGTGATCCCCGGCGGGTTCGGCGAGCGCGGGGTCGAAGGCAAGATCGCGGCCGCCAACTACGCCCGCGAGAACCGCATCCCCTGCCTCGGTCTCTGCCTCGGCATGCAGGTCATGACCATCGAGTTCGCCCGCAACGAGCTGGGGCTCACGGGGGCCAACTCGACCGAGTTCGACCCGTCGACCCCGCACGCCGGTGATCGACCTCATGGACAGCCAGCGCGACATCACCGACAAGGGCGGCACCATGCGCCTGGGCGCCTACATCGCCGAGCTGGTCGACGGGTCGCAGGTGGCGCACGCCTACGAGAAGACGGTGGTGTCGGAGAGGCACCGCCATCGCTACGAGTTCAACCCGCGCTACCGGGGCAAGTTCGAGGGGTCGGGCTTCGTGTGCTCGGGCGCCTCGCCCGACGGCCGCCTGGTCGAGTTCATCGAGCTGCCCGGACATCCGTTCTGGGTCGGCACCCAGGCGCACCCCGAGTTCAAGAGCCGCCCCAACCGCCCCGCACCGCTGTTCCGGGAGTTCGTGGGCGCCGCCCTCGACCGGTCCGAGGGCCGGCGGCCGCACCTGTTCCCGGTCGACGAGCCGCAGCCGGTCCGGTCGCTCCCGTGACGGCGGGGGAGGAGCCACCCACCTTCCACATCGCCGCCGAGGACCAGGCCTGGCAGGGCCGCCGCATCGCGGTCGCGATCGCAGCCGTCGAGGGGCCGGGCGGCACGCGCCACGAACGCGAGATCGTGCGCCACCCCGGTGCCGTCGGCGTCGCTCCGGTGCACGACGACGGCACGATCACGCTGGTCCGCCAGTACCGGGCCGCGCTCGACGCCGAGATGTGGGAGATCCCCGCGGGCCTGCGCGACGTCGAGGACGAGCCCACCGAGCTGACCGCCGGCCGCGAGCTGGCCGAGGAGGTCGGGCTGCGGGCCGACCGGCTCGATCACCTCGTCACGTTCCACAACTCGCCGGGGTTCTCCGACGAGGCCGTCGTCATCTACGTGGCCTCCGGGCTTCACGAGGTGCCCGACGACCGTCAGGGGGCCGAGGAGGAGCACATGGTCGTGGCGCGGGTGCCGATCGACGACGCGTTGGCGATGGTCGACGACGGGCGGATCACCGACGCCAAGTCGGTCATCGCGCTCCTGGCGCTCGACCGCCGTCGCCTCCACGCCGACTGAGCAGGGAGTCGATCCGCCCGCTCAGCGGGTCAGCCACATCCGCAGGCGCCGCCGCAGCAACCGCCGCCGCCGCCGGACGGCATCGCCGCGGGAGCGGCGCCGGCCCGGCCGCCGACCGCGACGAGCGACATCAGCTTGACGGTGTCGCGGTGGCCCTCGGGGCAGCTCGCCGGGTCGCCCGCGTTGGCCATGGGGCGCGTCACCTCGAAGGTGGCGCCGCACGTGCGGCAGCGGAAGTCGTAGCGGGGCACCGCAGCTCCTCGGTCCGGACGATCGTGGGGTCACGATACTGCGGCGGACGTCGCCGTACGGTGGCCCCGTGCCCGTGCCTGCGGCGACCCGAACCGAGGCCTCCGTCCGTTCCGGCGTTGGCCCCTCCGGCGGTGCCCGACAGGCGGGTTCCGATGGTGGCGGGGCGGCGGGTGTGGCCGCGCCCGACGACCCCGCGGACGATCCGCAGGCCCTCCCGCTCGACGTCGAGGAGTGGCTGTCGTGGTTGGCGACCGAGAAGGGGCGGGCCCCCGCGACCCTCGCGGCCTACCGGCGTGACGCCCGCCGCTGGTGGGCCTGGCTGCGACGGAGGGGGGCCGTGCTCGACGAGGTGCGCGAGCCGGACGTCGAGGCCTACGTCGGCGACCTGCGCTCCCGCGGCCTCGCGCCGGCCACCGTGGCCCGCTCGGTGGTGGCGGTGCGGTCCCTGCACCGCTTCCTGGCGGAGGAGGGCCGCTCGGACCACGATCCCGGTGCCCGCGTCGACACCCCACGGGTGCCGGCGGGCCTCCCCAAGGCGCTCAGCGAGAGCCAGGTCGAGGCACTCATCGGTGCGGTCGTCGGCGACGAGCCGGCCGCCCGGCGCGATCGGGCCATCCTCGAGGTGCTGTACGGGACGGGGCTCCGGATCTCCGAGCTGGTCGGGCTGCGGCTGGGCGACGTCGACCTCGAGTCGGCCCTCGTCCGGGCGTTCGGCAAGGGGTCGAAGGAGCGGGTCGTGCCGGTGGGACGGCCGGCTGTCGCCGCGCTGGCCGCGTGGCTGGGTCCCGGCGGCCGCCCCGCCTTCGTCCCCGAGCGGTGGGCGCGCCGAGCCGACGCCGACGCGGTCTTCCTCAACCGGCGCGGCGGGCGCCTCACCCGGCAGGGGGCCTGGCTGGTCGTGAAGCGCTGGGGCCGCGAGGTGGGCCTGGAGGCCCACCTCACGCCGCACGTCCTGCGGCACTCGTGCGCCACCCACATGCTCGACCACGGCGCCGACATCCGAGCGGTGCAGGAGCTCCTCGGGCACGCCTCGATCAGCACCACGCAGGTGTACACGAAGGTGTCGGCCGAGCGGCTGGTGGCGGCCTACCGGGCCGCCCACCCGCGGGCGCAGGGTCGGATCTGACTCGTCGGTGGCCGTCGACCGAACCCCGCGTGAACGGTCGGCGATCAGCACGGGGCGCGTTCGGACCATCCGGTCCCGTGGCGACCGTCGCTGTCCGGTACCCTTCGCGTGGTGCCCGACCAGACGCTGATCTCCACGCTGCGCGGCCAGCTCGACGACGAGCGGACGCGGCTGCACGCGCAGATCGCCGCGCTCACGGTCGGCAGCGACGACGCTCCGTCCTACGACGAGAACTTCGCGGACTCCGGCCAGGTCGCCGCCGAGCAGGGCGAGAACAAGGCGCTGCTCAACCAGTTCCAGGACCAGCTCGACGAGGTCGAACACGCGCTGTCGAAGTTCGACGAGGGCACGTTCGGGCTGTGCGAGGTCTGTGGCAAGGCGATCGGCGACGCCCGGCTCGAGGCGATGCCGGCCACCCGGTTCTGCATCGACCACGCCTGATGCCGTGGTCACGGCGCGACACCTGAGCCACCTCGTCTCCCGGTTCTTCGGATCTCTCTGGCCCGGAGGGCCCGGCGCGGCCGACGAGGCGTGGGTGGCCGCCGTCCTGTCGCCCGGCGAGATCGTGGTGTGGCGACGGATGAGCGGCGCCGATCGACGGCACGCCGTCGGGGTGGCCCGGCGCACCGCGTCAGCCCTCGGCGACCGGGCGACCCGCCCGGTCCTCGCCGCCGCGCTGCTGCACGACGTGGGCAAGGTCGACAGCGGGCTCGGCCCGGTGCGGCGGGCGCTCGCCACGGTGGCGGGGATGGCGGCCGGGCATGCCGCCGCCGAGCGCTGGTCCGAACGCCGCGGCCCGGTGGGCCGGGCGGGCCGGTACCTGTGTCACGACCGCATCGGCGCCGGCATGCTCACCGACGCCGGGAGCGACCCGCTGACCGTGGCGTGGGCAGCCGAGCACCACCTCGATCCGGCGCGCTGGACCGTGCCGCGGCCCGTCGCCCTCGCCCTCAAGGACGCCGACGACGACTGAGGCCGCACCGCGTCCGGCCGTCAGAGGCGGCGGTACATGATGTGGAGGCCCACGAGGCCGTGCTCGGGGTGGTCGAAGGCCTCGGGCACGGTGGCCAGGACGTCGAAGCCCAGCGAGCGCCACAGCGCCACGGCCCGGGTGTTGGTCTCGACCACGGCGTTGAACTGCATGGCCCGGTAGCCGTCGGCCCTGGCCAGGGCCACGGCGTGCTCGGCGAGAGCCCGGCCCACACCGCGACCCGCCTGCCGTGGGTCGACCATGAACCCGGCGTTGGCGATGTGCGCGGCCGGACCGCGGAAGTTGGGGTGGATCTCGGCCGTGCCGACGATCGTGCCGGCCTCGTCGACCGCCACCAGCGTCCGCCCCGGCAGGTCGTGCAACCACATGGCGCGGGCGTCGTCCTCGCTGACGTCGCGGTCCCACACGAAGGTCTCGCCCTCGGCGATGATGCCGCGCAGGAACGACCAGATGGCCGGCCAATCGTCGGGGGTCGCGTCGCGGATCTCCACCTCCCCAGCGTGGCTGCTGGATCTGCCGGCAACGCGAACCGACGAGCGGTCGCGCCACCGCGATCGGCCAGGCGATGCGGTCCCCGGACCAGGGTCGTCCGTTACGGTGGGCATCGAACACGTCGTCGAGACACGGCAGGGGCGATCTGCGATGGCGTCGAACAGTTCAGGCAACGCCAGGCTGGTCGGGGTGGCGACCATCGCCGCCTTCATCGCGGGCTGCTGGTTGGGCATGGGCAACGACGACGGCAGCGATGCCCACTGCGTGGTCACCGGCGCGAGCGCGCCCTCGCGCGCCGGGTCGTCCCCGGGCCAGATCGTCGAGCGCACGGGCTCCGAGTGCCAGCCGGGCGAGCCGACGGTGTGTGGAACCTTCGAGCCCTCGACCGGCGACGACCGCGAGTTCGTCTCCGACGAGTGCGCCGACGACTGAGGCCGGCACCACCGCCGGCCCGTCCTGCCACGGGTGGGGGGCGATGGGCGCTCAGGCGAGCGTGAGGCCCAGGCGGTCGCGGACCCGGGCCAGCGTCGACCCGGCCGTCTTCCGTGCCTTGTCCGCACCCAGGGCCAGGATCCGGGCGGTCTCGGCGGGATCGGCGGCCAGCTCGGCGAACCGCTCCTGCACGGGCCGCAGCACCTCGATGACCGCCTCGGCGGTGTCGGCCTTGAGCGGGCCGTACTGGTCGTAGCGCTCGGCCAGCGCGGCGGGATCGGTCGAGGTCGCCGCCCCCAGGATCGACAGCAGGTTCGACACCCCCGGCTTGGCGTCGGGGTCGTAGCGCACCTCGGCGTCGCTGTCGGTCACCGCCCGCTTGAACTTCCGCTCGATGACCTGGGGTTCGTCGAGGACCAGGACGGTGCCCTGCGGTGAGTCGACCGACTTGGACATCTTCCGCTCGGGCGCCTGGAGGTCCATGACCCGGGCCCCGACGGGCGGGATGGCATGGGCGGGCACGACGAACGTGTCGCCGTAGCGGGAGTTGAAGCGCACCGCCAGATCGCGGGCCAGCTCGATGTGCTGGCGCTGGTCGTCGCCGACCGGGACCTTGTCGGTGTCGTACAGCAGGATGTCGGCCGCCTGGAGGGCCGGGTAGGTGAACAGGCCGGCCGACACGAAGTCGGCCCGGTCGGACTTGTCCTTGAACTGGGTCATGCGCCGCAGCTCGCCGACGCTGGCCGTGCATTCCATGATCCAGCCCAGCTCGGCGTGCTCGGACACGTGGCTCTGCGCGAACAGGGTCACGACCTCGGGGTCGAGCCCGGCGGCCACCAGGAGCTGGGTGACCTCGAGGACCTTGGCCCGCAGCTCGGCAGGGTCCTTGGGGATGGTCAGCGCGTGGAGGTCGACGATGCAGTAGACGGCGTCGTCGTCGTGCTGCTCGTCGACCCAGCGTCGCACCGCACCGAGGTAGTTGCCGAGGTGGACCTCGCCGGTGGGCTGGATCCCGGAGAACACGCGCGCCATGGCCGGATGGTAGAGGGTGCCCTGCCAGAGCCCGAACCGGGTTGTCGCCGGCGACGCCGAGGCGTCGCCGGCCGGTCGGGGGTGCACCGGAGGGCGCCAGGCGCGGGATTATCATCGGTCCGATGCCCTACGCGGTGCGCACGCCGGTGTTCGAGGGTCCGTTCGACCTGCTGCTCCACCTCATCCTGGCCGAGCAGGTCGACCTCTACGAGATCAGCCTGTCGACGATCGTCGACGGCTACCTCGCCGAGCTCGGCCGCATGGAGGAGCTCAACCTCGACATGGCGAGCGAGTTCCTGCTCATCGCCGCCACGCTGGTCGAGCTCAAGAGCCGTCGCCTGCTGCCGCACGGCGAGGACGTGGACCTCGACGACGAGCTGGCGCTGTGGGAAGAGCGCGACCTGCTGCTCCACCGCCTCGTCGAGTGCAAGACGTTCAAGGAGGCGGCCATCGCCCTGTCCGTCATGGCGGGCGACGCCGGGCGCAGCGTCGGCCGCACCGTCGGGGTGGACGACCGCTACGTCGGGCTGATGCCCGACCTTCTGGCCGGGGTCACGCTCGACGACCTGCGCCTCGCCTACATCCGCGCCATCACCCCCAAACCGCGCCCGCACATCGACCTCGACCACGTGGCGCCGATCCGGGCATCGGTCACCGACGCCATCGCCGAGCTCGTCGACGAGCTGCCCCGGGCCGGCCGCATCACGTTCCGGGCGCTCACGGGCGACCTCGTCGAGCGCCTGGCCGTCGTCGTGCGCTTCCTGGCCGTGCTCGAGCTGTTCAAGCTCGGCATGGTGGACCTCGACCAGCCCCGCACGTTCGGCGACATCGAGATCGTCTGGCTCGGTCGCGAGCACGACGATGCCCGACCCCTGGCCGACGTCGACGCCTATGACGGCTGACGCGACGGGCGCCCCGCAGGGCGAGCGGCGGGCCGACGCCCGGCGAGCGATCGAGGCGATCGTGCTGGTCAGCGAGGCACCCATCGACACGAACCTCGTCGCCCAGCTGCTCGAGCTGCGGCCGGCGATCGTGGACGAGCTGTGCCGCGAGCTGGCGGCCGAGTACGACGAGCAGGGCCGCGGCTTCCAGCTCGGCCGGGTGGCCGGCGGGTGGCGCTACCAGACCCACCCCGAGCAGGCGGCGTACGTCGAGCGCTTCGTGCTCGAAGGCCAGACGGCCAAGCTGTCGGCCGCCGCGCTCGAGACCTTGGCGATCGTCGCCTACAAGCAGCCCATCTCGCGGGCGCAGGTGGCGTCGATCCGGGGCGTGAGCGTCGACGGGGTGATGCGCACGCTGCAGCAGCGGGGGTACATCGCCGAGATCGGCCGCGACAGCGGGCCCGGCCAGGCGGTGATGTACGGCACCACGACCGCGTTCCTCGAGAAGGTGGGCGCCGACACGCTCGCCGATCTGCCCGCGCTGGGCGACTTCGTGCCCGGGGCCGACGTCGTCGAGCAGCTCGAGCGTGGCCTCCGGCCCGACGCGCCGTCGTTCTCCGAGCGCCTCGATGCCCTCGAGGGCGCCAACGCCGACCGGGACCACGCGACCAAGGCGCCCAACACCCGCGACGAGCCGATCGACGTGCACGCCGACCTCGACGCCGAGCTGGGCGTCGACCTCGACGGACCCGCCGCCGCACCGGCCGAGCCGATCGACCTCGACACCGAGCTGGGCGTCGACCTCGACGGACCCGACCGCCTCGGCGGTGCACCCGGTCTCGGCCCCGACGCGGGGTGAGCCCCTCCGGTGAGCGCCTGCAGAAGGTGCTGGCCCAGGCCGGCCTGGGCAGCCGGCGGACCTGCGAGGAGCTGATCGCCGACGGCCGGGTGACCGTCAACGGCGAGGTGGCGACCCTCGGGACGCGGGCGGATCCCGAGGCCGACGCCATCGAGGTGGACGGCGCCCGCATCGGCGTGCGCCAGGGCCTGGTCCACTACCTGCTCAACAAGCCGTCCGGGGTCGTGACCACGGCGTCCGACCCCCAGGATCGACCGACGGTGGTGGGCCTCGTGCCCACGGAGCCGCGGGTGTACCCGGTCGGCCGCCTCGACGCGGACACCGAGGGCCTCCTGGTCCTGACCAACGACGGCGAGCTGGCCCACCGCCTGACCCACCCGTCCTTCGGCGTCGACAAGGAGTACCTCGCCGAGGTCACCGGCACTCCGTCGCGGGGCGCGTTGCGGCGGCTGCGCGAGGGGGTCGATCTCGACGACGGCCCGACGGCCCCTGCGCGCGTGTCCCTCGTCGGCGACCACATGCTGCGCATCACGATCCACGAGGGCCGCAACCGGCAGGTCCGCCGCATGTGCGAGGCGGTGGGCCATCCCGTGCGGCGGCTCGTGCGCGTGCGCATCGGCCCGCTGGCCGACCGCCGACTGCCGCCGGGGGAGTGGCGTCCCCTCACCCAGGCCGAGGTCCGTGCACTGGAGCCGCCGGCGCCGACCGCGGGAATGCCGGCGCCGGTCGCGGGAGGCCGAGCGGATGGGGCGTTCGCCACAGCCCAAGAGTCCGAGGCGGGTGACGATCTGCTGACCAGCGAGGCCTCCTGGCGACCCGGCGGCTCGATGACGTGCCGATCGCGACCAGTAACGTGGATCGCCGATGCCATCCGCCGTCCGAGCCCTCCGCGGCGCCACGACGCTCGACGTCGACGACAAGGACCACCTGTTCGAGCGGGTGATCGCCCTGCTCGACGCCCTCTTCGAGCGCAACGGCCTGCACCACGACGACCTCATCAGCGTGCTGTTCACCGCCACCGACGACATCCACTCGGCGTTCCCTGCGCTGGCCGCGCGCAAGTTCGGCCTCGGCGACGTCCCCCTGATGTGCGCCCGCGAGCTCGACATCGACGGCGGCACGCCGATGTGCATCCGAGTGATGATCCACCTGCAGTCCGACCGCCCGCGGCAGGACTTCCACCACGTCTACCTCGAGGGCGCGCGCAACCTGCGCGACGACCTGCCGGCCTGATGGCCGCGGTCACGAGCACGAGACCGGCGGGCTCCCGCTGATGGCCCTCGGCCGTCCCCCCGAGCCGGGCCGGGCCGTCGTCGTGGGAACCGGGTTGATCGGGGGATCCATCGGGCTGCGGCTGCGGCGCAACGGCTGGCACGTGACGGGCCGCGACGCCGACGCGGTCTGCGTCGACAAGGCGCTCGCCCTCGGTGCCCTCGACGCGGTGGGTGACGATCCGGCGGCCGACATCACGTTCATCGCCACCCCGGTCCACGCGGTGGCCGACGAGGCCCGCCGGGCCCTCGCCACCACCCAAAGCGTCGTCACCGACGTCGGCGGGGTCAAGGCGTCGATCGTCGAGGCGGTCTCCGACGCCCGCTTCGTCGGCGGTCACCCGATGGCCGGGTCCGAGCAGGAGGGCGTCGAAGGGGCCGCGGCCGAGCTGTTCGAGGGCGCCACCTGGGTGTTGACGCCCACCGAGGGGACCGACGCCAGTGCGTTCGCCGAGGTCCGCCAGATCGTGGGCACCCTCGGCGCCGAGGTCGTCGCCCTGCCTCCCGACCGCCACGACGAGCTGGTGGCCGTCGTGTCCCACGTTCCGCACCTCGCCGCGGCGACGCTCATGCGCCTGGCCGACGAGCGCGGCGAGGAGCACCGGGCGCTCCTCCGCCTGGCGGCCGGCGGGTTCCGCGACATGACCCGCATCGCCTCGGGGCACCCGGGGATCTGGCCCGACATCTGCAGCGACAACCGGGCGGCGATCGTCGACGTGCTCGACGACCTGCAGGCCGCCCTCGGAGAGATGCGCGACCTCGTGGCCGACGGCGACCGCGCCGGGTTGCTCGAACGGCTCGACAAGGCGCGCGCCGCCCGGGTCAACCTGCCCGCCCGGTTCCGCACCGCGGCCGACCTGCGCGAGGTGCGCATCCCGGTGCCCGACCGGCCGGGGGTCGTCGCCGACGTCGCCATCCTGGCCGCCGACCTCGACGTGAACATCGTCGACCTCGAGATCGCCCACTCGACCGAGGGGCCGCAGGGTGTGCTGGTCATGCTGATCGAGAGCGGCGCCGTGGACGTGTTCCGTGCCGGCCTGGTCGGACGGGGCTACCGGCCGGCGGTCCTGCCGGTCGACGTCGGCTGAGATGGCCGGCGACCCTCTCGGCACGCCGCCGGCGCCTCCGGCGCGCCTGGTCGAACCGATCGACCACCCCGTCGACGTCACCGTGTCCGTCCCCGGATCGAAGAGCCTGACGAACCGGGCCCTGCTGTGCGCGGCCCTCGCCCACGGGACCTCGACGATCGACAACGCCCTCGTGGCCGACGACTCGCTGGCCATGCGGGAGGCCCTCGCCACCCTGGGCGCCGGGCTCGAGGTGGACGACGACGCCGGTCGCGTCACGGTCACGGGGACCGCGGGTCGACTGCGGCCCGGCCCGATCGAGCTCCACCTGCGCCTCTCGGGCACGACCAGCCGCTTCCTGCTGCCGGTCGTCGCCACGTTCGGTCGCGGCGCCTACCGGGTCGACGGCGGTGGTCCGCTGCGGAGGCGCCCGATGGGGCCGGTGCTCGACGGCGTCGTCGCCCTCGGCGCGGCGGTCGAGCCGCACGGCGAACCGGGCCACCTGCCGGTGACGGTCACGACGCCCGGCCGCCCGGCCGGGGGAGACGTGGCCGTGGCCGGCGACACCTCGAGCCAGTTCCTGTCGGGGCTGCTCCTGGCCGGTCCGGGCACCCGCGACGGTCTCCGCCTCACGGTGACCACGCCGCTCGTGTCGCGGCCGTTCGTCGATCTGACGGTCGACGTGATGGGTGCGTTCGGCGTGACGGTGTCCGTCGACGGCGACGATCCCGGCGGCGGGCCCGCGCTCGCCGTTCCGGCCGCCGACTACCGCGCCACCCGCTACCGCGTCGAGCCCGACGCCTCGGCGGCCTCGTACCTGCTGGCGGCGGCCGCGCTGGTGGGCGGCCGTGTCACCGTGGCCGGTCTCGGCGCGGCCACGCGCCAGGGGGACGCCCGGTTCGCAGACCTGCTGCAGGCGATGGGCGCCGAGGTCACGCGCACGCCGGACCGCACGACCGTGGTGGGCCCGTCGGGCCCACTGCGGTCGCTGGGCGAGATCGACATGGTCGACATGCCCGACATGGCGCAGACCATGGCCGCGGTGGCCGTGTTCGCCGACGCGCCCACCCGGGTGCGGGGCGTGGCCCTCATCCGCGGCCACGAGACCGACCGCATCGCCGCGGTGGTCGGCGAGCTGCGTCGGGCCGGCATCCGGGCCGACGAGCACCCCGACGGGTTCGTCGTCCACCCCGGGGCGCCTCGGCCGGCTCGGATCGAAACCTACGACGACCACCGGATGGCCATGAGCTTCGCGTTGCTCGGACTGCGCGCTCCCGGCATCGAGATCGCCGACCCCGGCTGCGTGGCCAAGACCTTCCCCGGCTTCTGGCGCGTCCTCGACGAGCTCCGCGCGTCGGGCCCGGCGGGCACCACTAGGGTCCTGTCCCCGTGAAGGTCATCGCGATCGACGGGCCCGCGGGATCCGGCAAGTCGACGGTCGCCCGTCGACTCGCCACCCGGCTGGGTCTCGAGTACCTCGACACGGGCGCCATGTACCGGGCGGTGACGTTCGCAGCCCTGCGGCGCGGCATCGACCCGGCCGACCCCGGGCCCGTGGCCGCGCTGGCCCGGGCCGTCGAGCTCGACGTGGGCGTCGACACCGTCCGCGTGGACGGGGTCGACGCCAGCATCGAGATCCGGGGGCCCGAGGTGTCGCGGGCGGTGTCGCTGGTGGCCGCCAACCCCGAGGTCCGGACCGAGCTGGTGCGGCGCCAGCGCGAATGGGCCGGCGAGCGGGGCGGGGGCGTGCTCGAAGGCCGCGACATCGGCACCGTGGTGTTCCCCGACGCGATCCTCAAGGTGTACCTGAACGCCCGGCCCGAGGTGCGGGCCGAGCGCCGCGCCGCCGAGGTCAGCGATCTCGACTACGAGACCGTGGCGGCGGACATGGCTCGCCGCGACGCCCTCGACCAGGGTCGCGAGACCGCTCCCCTCATGCGGGCCGACGGCGCGCTCGAGCTCGACACCAGCGACATGACCGTCGACGAGATCGTCGAGGAGCTGGCGGGAAGGATCGGCGACGATGACTGACCACGACACCGCCCCCGACGACGCCGGCGCGACCGGCGAGGCCACCGCGGACGAGGTCGGGGCCGCCGACGTCGCGTCGGGACAAGACGAGGCAGCGGCGGCACCCGGGGCCGACCTGGCGCCCGACGCCGCTCCCGCCGGCGCCGACGTGCCCGCGGAGGTCGGCGCCGCATCGCCGCCCGCGACGAAGGTCGAGCCCGCCGGCCTGCGGGCACCCACCGTCGACGTCCACCCGTCGACGCGCCTCGAACGCACGTCGTACGGAATCGTGCGGGGCCTGTTCCTCGGCCTCGCCAAGCTCTACTTCCGGCTCGACATCCGCGGCGCCGAGCACGTCCCCGCACACGGGCCCTTCGTGCTGGCCCCGGTCCACCGGTCCAACCTCGACTTCATCCTGGTGGCCACCGTGCGGCGGCCCCGCATGCGCTACATGGGCAAGGCGTCGATCTGGAAGTCGAAGGCGCTCGGGCGCTTCGTGTCGATGCTCGGCGCCTTCCCGGTGCACCGTGGGACGGCCGACCGCGAGTCCCTGCGCACCTGCCTCGAGGTGATCGAGAACGGCGAGCCGCTCGTGATGTTCCCCGAGGGCACGCGGCGGTCGGGTGACGCGGTCGAGGACCTGTACGACGGGACGGCGTACGTCGCCGCTCGGGCCGGCGTGCCGCTCGTCCCCGTCGGCATCGGCGGGTCGGACGTCGCCATGCCGGTGGGTGCGAAGTTCATCAAGCCCCGCAAGATCGTGCTGGTCGTGGGCCCCCCGATCCACCCGCCCACCGGGGACGGCACCGGCCGGGTGAAGCGCCGGGTCGTGCGTGACCTGACCGCCCAGCTCCAGTCCGAGCTCCAGGGTCTCTACGACGAGGCTCGCCGCCTCGCCGGCTGACCTTCTCCGGCCGACCTCGCGGCCGGCCGGGTGCCGCGATCAGCCGTGCAGCATGATCCCCAAGACGACCGCGGCGATCGAGGCGAGCCCGCCGAGCGCGCCGGTCGCCGCGATGACCGGTCGTGAGCGCGCGCCGGCGTGCACGGCGGCGGCGACGCCGGCCACCGCCACCACCAGGATCTTCACGAACAGCGTGACCTGCCACTCGGTGTCGAAGTCGCCGACCGGCAGCTCGACGAGGTTCCAGATGCCGGTCGCGACCAGCACCCCGAACGCCGGCCAGGCGATGCGGTTGAAGGCGCGCGCCACAGTGCGGGGGGCGTCGTCGCCGAGCCTCCGCAGGCTGGGCAGCAACCCCGCCAGCACGAACTGCCCGCCCACCCACACGGTGGCCGCGAGCACGTGCAGCGACAGGCGGACGGTGTCGAGCGTGAGCGGAAGCACGGCGCCGATCCTGGCAGCCGGCCGAGCCGTCCCACGAGTCGGCGTGGAGGCAGGCCGGTGGCGCGATCAGTCGAGCATCGTGAGGACGTCGCTGGCGGCCAGAGCCCGGTCGTCGGGGGCCGGCCGGTCGGGCACCGAGCCGCCCAACCCGAACGTGGCCAGGACGTCGATGCCGGTGAGCAGGTCACGCAGCTCGCGGGGCGGCGGGAAGTACTCGTCCTCGTCGGTGATGCGCACCTCCTCGACCCCCTCGGCGGGGGAGAGGCGGGCGATCACGGCCTCGATCAGCTCCTCGGGGGCCGAGGCGCCGGCGGTGACGCCCACGGTGCCGGCGAGGTCGTCGGGCAGCTCGTCGGGGCCGTTCACGCGGTACACCCGCTCGCCGCCCGCCTCGCGGGCCAGCTTCTCGAGGGCCCGCGTGTTCGAGGAGTTGGCCGACCCGATGACGACGACGGCATCGCAGCGCGGGGCGATCTCGGCCAGCGCCGACTGGCGGTTGGTGGTGGCGAAGCACAGGTCGCTGCGGCCCGGCCGCCACAGGCCGGGGAACCGCTCGGCGGCCCGCTCGGCGATGGCCGACCACTCGCGGTGCGACAGCGTGGTCTGTGCCAGCAGGGCCACGGGTTGGTCGGTCTCGAAGGCCGGGAGGGCGTCCACCTCGGCGACCGACTCGACCCGGTCGATCGCGTCGGGCGCGACCGCCATCGTGCCCACCGCCTCCTCGTGGCCCTCGTGGCCCACGTAGACGATGCGGAAGCCCTTGCCGGCGCGGGTCTTGACCTCGTGGTGCACCTTCGTGACCAGGGGGCACACGGCGTTGACGACGTAGCTGCCGCGCTCGCGTGCGGCGGCGACCACCTCGGGGGCCGAGCCGTGGGCGGACAGCATGATCGGGCGGCCCTGAGGCACCTCGGCGATGTCGTCGACGAACACGACGCCGAGGTCGCGGAAGCGGTCGACCACCAGCCGGTTGTGGACGATCTCGTGGTAGCAGTACACCGGCGGCTCGAAGGCCCGCACCATCCAGGCCAGCGCCTTGATCGCCATCTCCACCCCGGCGCAGAAGCCTCGGGGCGCGGCGAGCAGGACCTTGTCGACGGAACCGGCTCCCCGCTCTCGGCCTTCGGCCGGGCCGCTGTCCATACAGATCGACACCTCCGGAACGTGGGCTCGGGGCGCCAGCGTACCGACGGCGTTGCGGCGGTCCGCCGCGCCGGCCCGCCGGAGGCAGCCACGCCGGCCGTGCATGGTCACGCTGCGTAGGTCGTAGGCTGCAACGTCTATGTCTCTGCCCAGGGTCGTCACCGTCGCGCCTGCGTCGCCCGCCGAGCTCGCCGGTCTCGTCGCGGGTGACGAGATCGCGTCGGTCAACGGCGAGGTGCCCCGTGACCTGCTCGAATGGCGCTCCCTGGTCGACGAGCCGCACCTCTCGCTCGAGGTGCGCCGAGGTGGGCTCGAGTCGCTGGTCGTGGTCGACAAGCGCGCCGGCGAGCCGCTCGGGGTCGACGTGCACTCGGCGCTGTTCGACCGGGTCCGCACGTGCGACAACCACTGCGAGTTCTGCTTCATCTACCAGCTCCCGCCGGGGCTGCGTCGCAGCCTGTACCTCAAGGACGACGACTACCGGCTCTCGTTCCTGTACGGGAACTTCACGACCCTGACGCGCTTCACCGAGGCCGACCTCGAACGGGTGGTGACCGAGGGGCTCAGCCCGCTGTACGTCAGCATCCACGCCACCGATCCCGCGGTCCGCGCCGAGATGCTGCGCAACCGGCGCGGTGCCACCAGCCTGCGCTGGCTCCGAGCCCTGCTCGACCACGGCGTCGAGGTCCACGGCCAGGTGGTGGTGTGCCCCGGCGTCAACGACGGGGCGGTGCTCGACGACACCCTCGCCGGCACGCTCGACCGGTTCCCCGAGCTGGCCTCGCTGTGCGTGGTGCCGCTCGGCGTGTCCCGCTTCAACACCGAGGGGCGGATGCGACCGCACACCACGGCCGAGGCCGCGTCCGTGGTCGACGCCGTCCACGACTGGCAGGACGTCTACCTGCGGGTCCTCGGCCGTCGCCTGGTGTTCGCGGCCGACGAGTACTACCTGCTCGCCGACCGGCCGTTCCCCGAGCCCGCCACCTACGGGGACTTCGCCATGCACGAGGACGGCATCGGCATGGCCCGGGCGTTCGAGGCCGAGCTGCTGGGCGGAGCGGGGCCGCGCCGGGACGACGACGATCCCGACCGCGGTGCGTTCTTCCGCACCGCGGACGGCGAGCTGCCGCCGACCCGCACGAACCCGGCGCCGGGCGCCCATGCGCCGTCCGCCGCAGGTGCGCCGTCGGTCGGCGGGTGCGGGACGGTCGGGGTCGGCGCCCTCGACGTGTCGGGCTCCTCCGACGCCGACTACGAGCCCTACCGCGCCGGTGCGGGCGACCGGCGACCAGCTGCTGCGCATCGCGCCCAGCCGCCGGGCCCCCGTGGCCGTGCTCACGGGGCCCTACGGTGCCCGCGTGCTGTCTCCGCTGCTGGCCCGACTCGACCGCCCCGACCTCCGGGTGATCCCGGTCGAGAACCGCTACTTCGGCGGCAACGTCGGCGTGTCGGGGCTCATGGTCGGCGAGGACCTCGCCCGCGTGCTCGCCGGCGAGCCCGAGGGCCACCGCTACCTGCTGCCCGACGTGTGCCTCACCCAGGGCGTGTTCCTCGACGGCACCGCCCCCGAGGACCTGCCCCGCACGGTCGAGGTGGTGCCCACCGACGGTGCCGCGCTGCGGCGGGCGCTCGACCTCCCGCCGGTGGTCGTGCCCGCGGTCGCCGCCGGATCGGGGAGCTGACCGTGGCGCGCCCGGTGGTCGCCATCGTGGGGCGGCCGAACGTCGGCAAGTCCACCCTGCTCAACCGCATCGTCGGGCGGCGCGCCGCCATCGTCGAGGAGCGGCCCGGCGTCACGCGCGACCGCAAGGACGTCGACGCCGACTGGCTCGGCCGTCCCTTCCACCTCGTCGACACCGGCGGCTGGATGGCGCGCGGCAGCGACCTCGACGACAAGGTCAGCGCCCAGTCCGAGCGCGCCATCGCCGACGCCGACGTCGTGCTGTTCGTCGTCGACGTCGTCACCGGCGCCACCGAGGACGATGCCGAGGTGGCCGAGCTGCTCCGCCGCTCGGGGAAGCCGGTCCTCCTGGTCGTCAACAAGGTCGACGACAGCGGCCGCGAGCACCAGATGTGGGAGCTGCTCAGCCTCGGCCTCGGCGAGCCGTACCCGGTCAGCGCCCTCCACGGCCGCGGCACGGGCGACCTGCTCGACAGGGTGGTCGGCTTGTTGCCGGAGGACGACGACGCCGAACCCGTGGACGAGCGTTCGGCGCATCGGCGAGGCGTTGAAGGTGCCGAGCGAGGCGAAGCTTCGAGCGAGGACGAGACGGCAGCGGTCGCCATCATGGGGCGACCCAACGTGGGGAAGTCCACGCTGTTCAACCGCCTCACGGGCGACGACCGCTCGGTCGTCCACGACCTGCCCGGCACCACTCGCGACACGATCGACACAATCGTCGAGACCGAGCTCGGCCCGATCCGGCTCGTCGACACGGCGGGCATGCGCCGGCGGTCGCGCATCGACGAGGGAACCGAGTACTACTCGCTGGTGCGCGCGCTGCAGGCGGTCGACGAGGCCGACGTGGCCCTGCTCGTCATCGACGCCACCGAGGGGGTCACCGGGCAGGACCAGCGGCTCGCCGAGCGCATCGACGCCGCCGGCTGCCCCATCGTCGTGATCCTGAACAAGTGGGAGCTGCTCGACGCGGAACAACGGGCCGACGTGCGCTGGCAGGTCAGCGACAAGCTCCGCTTCGTCGGCGACGCCCCTGTGCTCCAGGTCAGCGCGCTGTCGGGCAAGGGCGTGCACAAGCTGTTCCCTGCGCTGGCCACCAGCGTCGACGCCTACCACCGCCGCATCCCGACGAGCAGGGTCAACGCGGTGCTGCGCGACGCCCAGGGTGCCCACCCCGCCCCCGGCGGCGCCCGGGTGCTGTACGCCACCCAGGGGGCCGCGGAGCCCCCGACGTTCACGCTGTTCGTCAACCGCGAGCTGCCCCGCACCTACCTGCGCTACCTCGAGCGCAAGCTCCGCGAGGCGTTCGACCTGGGCGCCACGCCTGTCAAGCTCCGCGTGCGTCGGCGCGGTGAGTGACAGCTGCGTGACAGTGGGTACCGCCAGCCGCGCCCCGGCAGTACCATCGGCCCTCACATGAAGCCGATCCTGGCCCTCGTTGGGGTCGCCTCGCTGGTCGCAGCCCTCGTGTGGGCCCGGTCGACGCGACGCCACTACGTCGTCTGGAAGCGGGTCGAGAACGAACGCGGTGTCGACGCGGACGTGTCGGTGCTGGCTCGCTCTGCGTTCCGCAAGGACCTCCACACCGCGTGCCTGTACGGCGCGCTCGCCGTCGCGGCCGCCGGCGTCGTGGTGGCAGGCGAGCGCATCCCCAGCCTCCTGTTCCTGCTCATCCTCATCCCGGTCGGGCTGTCGGTGGCGTTCGGGCGCGACTTCGCCCGCGAGACCCGACTCGCCGAGGACCGCACCACCCTCGAGCGCAGGGCCGAGCAGGTCCTCAGCCAGGAGGAGCTGGCGCCGAAGCGGTGGGCCGCCCGCCTCGCCCCCGAGGACCTGCCCGACTTCGCGGGGTTCGAGCTCGGCCGCGTCTACCAGGCGGGCGACGGGGTCATGGCCGGCGACTTCTACGACGTGTTCCGGGTGGCGCCGTCGCGCATCGCGGCCGTGATCGGCGACGTGACCGGGCGCGGCATCGAGGCGTCGATCACCGCCTTCCAGGCCAAGTACCTGCTGCGGGTGTTCCTCCGGCAGTACCGCGACCCCGCCCAGGCCCTCGAGGAGCTGAACACCCAGATGGCGGCGCCCGACCGCATGGAGGAGTTCATCTCCCTGGTGGTCGTCGTGTTCGACACCGACGCCGGCACGCTGCGCTTCGCCTCGGCGGGCCACCCTGCGGCCTGGCTGTGGCACGACCGAGAGGTGCGCCCCCTGCGCGCCACCGGGCCCCTCCTCATGCTCGACCCCCGCGGCACGTACCACAGCCGCGAGATCAGCCTGAACGTCGGTGACCTGCTGCTGCTGTACACCGACGGGCTGGCCGAGGTGCGCAACGGCGACCAGATCTTCGGCGAGGAGCGCATCGCCAACGCGTTGCGCCGCGACCCCAACATCGCAGCCGGCGTGCTGTGCAAGAACCTGCTCGAGACGGCCCGCGACTTCGCGTCCGAGTCGTTGAGCGACGACGTGGCCATCCTGGCCATCCGTCGCACCTGACGTGGCCGCGGACGACGGCGGGACGGACGACACGGCGAACGAGCCCCCGGCCCCCCATTCCCCCGAGGAGCTGGCCCGGCTGACGGAACGGGCGCTGGCGGGGAACCTGGCCCGCGGCGGCGACAAGCTGAAGTCCCAGAACAAGCTGTTCGTCCGCGACCGGCTGGCGCTCCTGCTCGACGCCGACTCGTTCGTCGAGGACGGCCTGCTGGCCAACAACCAGGCCGACGACCTGCCGGCCGACGGCGTGGTCACCGGCGTGGGGCGCATCGAGGGCCGCCCGGTGTGCGTGATGGCCAACGACCCGACCGTCAAGGCGGGGTCGTGGGGGGCCCGCACCGTCGAGAAGATCGTCCGCCTCACCGAGCACGCCCTCCGCCACGAGCTCCCGGTGTTCTGGCTGGTCGACTCGGCGGGGGCCCGCATCACCGACCAGGTCCAGCTGTTCCCGGGCCGGCGGGGGGCGGGCCGCATCTTCTACAACCAGGTGCGCCTGTCGGGTCGGGTGCCCCAGGTGTGCTGCCTGTTCGGGCCGTCGGCGGCCGGCGGGGCCTACATCCCGAGCTTCTGCGACGTGGTGTTCATGGTCGAGGGCAACGCCTCGATGTACCTCGGGTCGCCGCGCATGGCCGAGATGGTGATCGGCGAGGTGACGTCGCTCGAGGAGATGGGCGGGGCCCGGATGCACGCCACCGTCTCGGGATGTGGCGACAACCTGGCGGTCGACGACGAGGACGCCCTCGACCAGGCCCGCGCCTGGTTCTCGTACTTCCCGCAGTCGTGGCGCCAACAGCCCCCGCGGTTCGAACCGCGGGGGCCGGCCCGCGAGCTCACGGCCGGGCTGGTTCCGGCCGAGGAGCACGTCGCCTACGACGTCCACGACCTCATCGACGCCCTGGTCGACGAGGAGTCCTTCTTCGAGCGCATGCCGCTGTTCGCCCCCGAGCTGGTCACCGGCCTGGCGCTGCTCGACGGCCGCCCGGTCGGGATCGTCGCCAACAACCCGATGGCCAAGGGCGGGGTGCTGTTCGTCGACTCCGCCGACAAGGCGGCCCGCTTCGTGTGGCTGTGCGACGCCTTCAACATCCCGCTCGTGTTCCTGGCCGACGTGCCGGGGTTCATGGTCGGCACCGAGGTCGAGCGGGCGGGCATCATCCGCCACGGGGCCAAGATGGTCACGGCGGTGAGCGAGGCCACCGTGCCCAAGGTGTCGGTCGTCGTGCGCAAGGCCTACGGCGCGGGCCTGTACGCCATGTCGGGCCCGGCGTTCGAGCCCGAGGCGACCCTGGCGCTGCCCACGGCCCGGATCGCCGTCATGGGGCCCGAGGCCGCGGTCAACGCCGTGTTCGCCAACCGCATCGCCGCCATCGAGGATGCCGACGAGCGGGCGGCGTTCATCCGGGCCGAGCGCGAGCACTACGAGACCGACGTGGACCTGTACCGGCTGGCGTCCGAGCTGGTGGTCGATGCGGTGGTCGACTTCGGCGACCTGCGGAGCGAGGTGATGCGGCGCCTGGAGCTGGCCGAGACCAAGGATCGGACGTTCTCCGATCGTCGCCACGGCGTCCCACCGGTCTAGGGCCCGACGTCGACCGGGCGGCGAGCCGGCGGCCCGGGTGGCCGCGCCGGCGGGTCACGACGTAGCGTCCTGGATCGCTGCGACGGGTCCCCGGTCCCGGCTCCGACCCGGCCGGGCGATCCGAACCGCGGGCCACCCCGGGCCCGCGTCTCGACCCGCCGCCGCCGACGACCCCATGCCGTGGTGCGAGACCTGTAGCCGCTTCCTGAACCCCAACTCGCTCGACCCGGACGGCTCGTGCCCGACGTGCGGTCGGGTCGTCGCCGAGCCGAAGGCCGCGGCCGAGGACGAGGAGGCCGACGAAGGCGCCGTGGCACTTCAAGCTGCTGCTGGTGCTCGTGATCGCCTACCTCACCTGGCGGACGATCCAGATCATCGGCTGGATCGTCACGTAGCGGCGCCGAGCCGGCTCGCGGCGAGCGGACCGGGGATCGTTCACCTCGACGTCGGCGGGCGTGCATCCGGCGGTCACGAGCGGGAGGCCGACCGTTCGGGGACGATCCGTACCGTCCCGGCCATGACGACGATGCCCCGACGCTCGTTCCTGCTCCGCGCCGGTGGCGCCGGGGCGGGCCTCGCCATGGCCGGCTCGCTGGCGCCGGTCCTCGGCTCGGCGGCCGGCGCGAGCCCCGGCTGCCACCCGCGACGGTCGCCGCCGCACCGGCTACGGCGCCCTCGTGCCCGATCCCGCCGGCCTGCTCGACCTGCCCGCGGGCTTCCGCTACGTGGCCGTTCTCGATCGCGGGCACCGACGTGCTCGACTCGGGCGCCCCGGTCCCCAGCCTCCACGACGGGATGGCGGCGTTCGGCGGCCGCGGCCGGCGCACCCTGCTCGTCCGCAACCACGAGGTCGAGCCCGAGGACGTCGAGGAGGAGGGCGCCATCCCCGTCCCCACCGCCGGGGCGCCCGACCTACGACCCCAACGGCACCGGCGGCACCACCACGCTCGTGGTCGACCGCCACCGCGGGCTCGAGTCGCACGTCGGTCAGCCTGGCGGGCACGCTCAACAACTGCGCCGGCGGCCCGACGCCGTGGGGCACGTGGCTGACCTGCGAGGAGATCGACGAGGTCGTCGACGGCGTGCGCCACGGCTACGTGTTCGAGGTGGATCCCGACGAGGGCGGCGACCCCGCGCCGCTCGTCGGGCTCGGGCGCTTCGAGCACGAGGCGGTGGCCTTCGACCGCCGCGGCGCCGCCTACCTCACCGAGGACGCCGACACCCCGTTCGGCCAGGTGTACCGCTTCCGGCCCGAACCGGTCCTGCCGGCGTCGTGGCGACCTCCACGGCGGCGGGACGCTCAGCACGCTGCGCATCCCCGACCTCGACGGGACCGACCTGTCGGCCGTCACCGAGGTGGGCACCGTGTTCCGCCACCTCGACTGGATCCCGATCGACGAGCCCGATGTGGCCGAGGGCGAGACGCTCCGCGAGCTGCACCCCGGCACCCCCATCCAGAAGGCCGAGGGGATCTGGGCGGGCCGCGACGACATCTGGCTGGTGTCGTCGTACGGAGGGGGCCCCGAGGCGGAGGACGAGGAGGACCGCAGCGCGGTCGCCCACGGCGGCCAGATCTGGCGGTACACCCCCAGCCGCGACCGGCTCGAGCTGGTGGTGCTCTTCGACCCGGCCGACGACTTCGCCGGGCCCGACAACATCACGGTGTCGCCGTACGGCTACGCCGTGATGTGCACCGACAGCGACGACGACGCCCAGTTCGTGGCCGGCATCACCGAGGACGGCGAGACGTTCCCGCTGGCGTTCAACCGGGCGAGCGACTCCGAGTTCGCGGGCGCCTGCTTCTCGCCCGACGGCGACACGCTGTTCGTCAACGTCCAGGACCCCGGCGTCACCTTCGCCATCTGGGGCCCCTGGCAGCGCTGAGCGGTTCCTGCGACCGTTCTTGCGACAACTCTGCGGGCAGGAGCGGCGCGTCCGTCGCACGTTCGGTCGCCGGAACGGACGCCCCTCCCGCGGGTCGCCGGCGGGTCGTCGCCGGTGGGTGGCAGCGGGGCGGCCGCCGGTTGCTACCATGAACCTTCCCCGTCGGGCTGTGGCGCAGTTTGGTAGCGCACTTGACTGGGGGTCAAGGGGTCGCAGGTTCGAGTCCTGTCAGCCCGACCACGAAGTACCACGTCAGAGCCGGTCCCGCGGGGCCGGCTCTGGTCGTCGGTGCGCGCGCCTCATCGTTCGTCGAACTGCGGCTCCCACCCGGTCGGTCCGACCGTTGCACGTTCTGCGACGACGTTCTCGCCCGCCACGTCGGCCATGGACTCGATGATCTCTTCTGCGCCCGCTGCTGTCCCATCCCATTCGTCCTCGGGCCTCCCCTCGCCCAGCGGCAGCCTCGCCCGGAGAATTCGAACGCCCCTTGGTGTCTGCCCATCCTCGATGGTGACCTGCTGCAGTGCGTCGGCGCGACGGCTCGAGCTCAAGCCCGCACGGGCCAGGAAGCGATCGACAAGGCGCTCGAGCAGCCGCTGAGCAAGGCGGGCATCGGTCTCCGCGAGGGATGTGAACGTCGCTCGGTTCCAGTCCGCCCAGTCGGGATCCACACCGAGCAGACTGCCCGAACCGGGCCCCCCTCGCCTGTCGGATCGTCAGCACAGAAAGACGGGCGCGAGATCGGCAGACATGCGGCGCGGGCTCGGCCACGCGGCATCGACGTAGAGATCGCGCAGATCATGCCGTGCGGGCGATGCCGAGACCTCCACCTGGGCCCAGTATCGAACGTACCCCCGGTAGAGGAGGTCCCCCATGGCGGAAACGAGAACGACAACTGAGGCGTTTCGAGCCAACGTCCCGGACGAAGAACTCGCGGAGTTGCGGCGACGCATCGCCGCAACGCGCTGGCCCCACAGGGAACTGGTCACCGATCGGTCGCAGGGCGTGCAGTTGGCGACGACTCAGGAGCTCGCCCGCTACTGGGCGACCGACTACGACTGGCGTCGGTGCGAGGCGAAGCTGAACGCGCTTCCGCAGTTCACGACCGAGATCGACGGGGTCGAGATCCATTTCATCCACGTCAGGTCCCGGCATGAGAATGCGTTGCCGCTGATCATGACGCACGGCTGGCCCGGCTCGGTCATCGAGCTGCTGGAGACCGTCGGTCCGCTCACGGACCCGACCGCGCACGGTGGAAGCGCCGAGGATGCGTTCCACCTGGTGCTGCCGTCGCTGCCCGGTTACGGCTTCTCGGGCGAGCCGACCGAGCTCGGCTGGGAGTCCGGCCGTATCGCACAAGCCTGGGCGGAGCTGATGGACCGCCTCGACTACACGCGCTACGTCGCCCAGGGGGGAGACGTGGGCGCCGCCGTCACGGACGCGATGGGCCGCCAAGCACCCGAGGGGCTGCTCGGCGTCCACATCAACCTGCTCCTCGCGGCGGTCGGTCTCAAGGACCAGATGCCGGCGGAGTCCGAGCAGGAACGCGCGGCGCACGACGCGGTCGCGATGTTCACGACGGACGGCGCCGGCTACTTCGTGGAGCAATCGACGCGGCCGCAGACGGTCGGCTACTCCCTGCTGGATTCACCCGTCGGGCTGGCCGCCTGGTTGCTCGATCACGACACGGACAGCTACCACAAGATCTCCCGGGCGTTCGTCGACGGCGAGCCGGTGGGCAATCTCACCCGGGACAACATCGTCGACAACATCACGCTGTACTGGCTGACGGGCACCGGCGCCTCGGCCGCCCGCTGGTACTGGGAGACGGGACGGGCTCAGGCCGCAGCCCATGCGGCCGGCCAGGCTCCTCCGGCGGTCTCGGTCCCGGTCGGCTTCACGACGTTCCCCGGCGAGCTCTTCGCTGCCCCGCGCAGCTGGGTCGAGACGGTCTACCCCAGCCTCACCTACTTCAACGAGGTCGACAAGGGCGGCCATTTCGCCGCCTGGGAGGAACCGCAACTCTTCTCTGAGGAAATCCGCTCGGCGTTCGCCTCCCTGCGTTAGCGCGTTGGTCGAGGAGGCGGCGCGCCGACTCAGGCGCAGCCGGCCCGGAACGTGTCGGCGGCGGCCTGGATGCGGGCGACGAAGGACGCCTGGACCTCGGCGTCCCCGGCCTCCGCCGCGCCCGACGCCCCGTCGACCGTCTCCCGCAGGATGTCCGCGTGCCCCGCGTGCTGGGCGGTCTCGGCCACCATGCGGACGAGCAGTGAGCCGAACGTCGTCGCCCGCCGGTCCTCGGGCCACCACGCCACCTCGGCGGGGGCGTCGAGGGGCAGCGTTGCGATCGACTCGTCGCTGTGCCGCCACACCTGCCGGTACAGGCCGACGAGGTCGGCCCGTGACTCGTCGGGCGTCGCCCACATGTCGGCGCCGTCCCAGATCGAGCCGTCGTCGACCCAGGGGAGCACGACGGGGGAGGGGCGGCCCACGCTGTCCCCGAGGTACCCGACCTCGACGCCGGCGAGGTGCTTGATCAGGCCGAGCAGGTTGGTGCCGGACGGGACCAGCGGCCGGCGGACGTCGTGCTCGCCCAGGCCGTCGAGCTTGGCCACCATCGTGTCGCGGCTCTGCTGCAGGTACCGGTGGAGGTCGCGGGCGAGGCCCGACGGGAGGTCGATGTCGGGGCCGTCGGTCATGGCTGCGAGGCTACGGTGCAGACGACCTCATCCGGTGAGGCGCCGCCGGCTGACGACCGCGCCGGCCACGCCGACGGCGATGCCCACGACGGCGCCTCCGAGCCCGACCGTGCGTGAGCGGGCCGGCAACCGGTCGTGGTTGGCCAGCCCGCCCACCAGGTCGGCCAGGTCGGCGCCACCGCTGGCGAGGAACCACCCCGAGGTGTCGTCGCCCCGCAGCCCGGCGCGCAGCAGCATCCCGCCGACGAGCGCGTCCCGGTAGCCCATCGAGCGCAGCAGCAGGCTCGCCGTCGGGTTGTCGTCGGGGTCGGATCCCCAGATGACGCCGGCCGCCTTCGGCGCCACCAGGAACGACACCCCCGACGAGCACCGGATCGCCCCGACACCCACGGCCAACCAGTCACGTTTCCCCTGCGTCATCCCGGCAGCATGCCCCACCGGCGGTGTGGCCGCCCGAGTGGACCTGTCGCCGGGCCCGGGCTGTCTCCGGACGCGGCGGAGCCCGCCGCAGGACGGCGGGCTCCGCCTGTCGCGCCTGGACGGTCGCCTGCGCCCGGTGGGCCGGTCAGACCGCCGAGCTCTCGCGGGACTGCTGCTTCGACGCCCGGCCCTTGCGGGCCTCGGTGGACGCCTCCTCGCCGTGCCCGACGGCATGGACGAAGTCTCGGAAGCCGCTGTCGTCCTCCTCGACGGTCACCGACCGCAGGTGCTTGCGCAACGTCACCTTGGCCTTGACCTCGGCCTCGTCCGGCAGGCCGTCGAGCGACCCGATGAACTGGCGGAGATCGCCCAGCGACATCGTTCGTGATGCGGTACGTCCGGTGATGGTGCGTTTCACGGCCTCCATCCTCGCTCACCTGTCCAGGGTGGCCACCGCACGCGGCGCGCCGGGCCGGCGGGGACGGACGGTACGGTGCGGCACATGTGTGGCCGCTTCGTGTCCGCCTCGCCCCCCGACGAGATCGCCAAGTACTTCGACGCATCCGCGCCCGAGGCCCTGCTCGAGCCGTCGTACAACGTGGCGCCCACCAACGACGTGTACGCCGTGCTGGCGGACGGGGGCGTGCGACGCGTCGACGCCTTCCACTGGGGCCTGGTGCCGATGTGGGCCAAGGACCCCAAGGTCGGCTCGAAGATGATCAACGCCCGGGCCGAGACGCTGGCCACCAAGAACGCCTACAAGCCGGCGCTCAAGCGCCGTCGGTGCCTGATCCCGGCCGACGGGTTCTACGAGTGGAAGAAGGTGCCCGGCGCCAAGCGGAAGCAGCCGTACTTCATCCACCGGCCCGATGGCGAGCCGTTCGCCTTCGCCGGCCTGTGGGAGGTGTGGAAGGGCCCCAAGGACGCCGAAGGCAACCGCACGGGCGACCCGCTGCGCTCGTGCACGATCATCACCACCACCCCCAACGACACGATGGCGCAGATCCACGACCGCATGCCGGTCATCCTGCCGCCGTCGGCCTGGGACGAGTGGCTCGATCCCGACAACGACGACATCGAGACCCTGGGCAAGCTGCTGGTACCGGCGCCCGCCTCGCTGACCGAGCTGCGGCCGGTGTCGACCGAGGTGAACAACGTGCGCAACAAGGGGGTCGAGCTGGCGGCCGAGATCCCCGCGGATCAGATCATCGTCGCCGACTCCGCCGACAGCTGATCAGGCGGGCGGGACCACGTCGCCGTGGCCGCCCTCGCGCAGGGCGGTGCGCAGCCGCTCCGCGGCGGCATCGAGGGCCTCGGGGTCGGGATCGTGGTCGGCCCGGGCGAAGGACAGGTCCGCCTCGGAGTCGATGGGGATCAGGTGCAGGTGGCAGTGGGGCACCTCGAGCCCGGCGATGATCATGCCGATGCGGGTGGGGGAGAAGGCCTGCATCTGGGCTCGGCCGACGTGGCGGGCCACGTCCACGAGATGGGCGGCGAGGGCGCCGTCGAGGTCGACCCAGTGGTCGACCTCGGCCACGGGCACCACGAGCGCGTGCCCCGTCGCGATGGGGGCGATGGTGAGGAACACGACCGCGTCCTCGTCCCGCCACACGAACCGACCGGGGATCTCCCCCTCGATGATCTTGGTGAACAGCGTCGCCATCGCCCAGGACACTAGGTGGCCCGTGTCGGACCGCGTGTGCGCATCGCCGGCGAGCGGGGCCGGCCCCGGGCACCAGCCCTAGGCTGACGCCCGACATGGCCGAGACCCTCCCCGCCGTCGCCAGCTCCCGCGTGCTCACGCTCCCGAACGTCATCACGCTCGTGCGGCTGGCGTGCCTTCCGCTGTTCCTCTGGCTGCTGTTCGCCGAGGAGGACCGGGCGGCCGCCGCGTGGCTGCTCGCGGCGCTGGGGGCGACCGACTGGGTCGACGGCTACCTGGCCCGTCACATGCACCAGGTGTCCGAGCTGGGCAAGATCCTCGACCCTGTGGCCGACCGGCTCCTGTTCTTCGTGGGGGCCGGGGGCATCGTGATCGACGGATCGGTGCCGGTGTGGTTCGCCGCCATCGTCCTCGCCCGTGAGGTCCTGGTCGGCGTGACCACGCTGGTCCTGGCTGCCCTCGGCGCGCGGCGCATCGACGTCACGTGGTTCGGCAAGGCCGGCACCTTCGGCCTGATGATCGCCTTCCCGCTGTTCCTCGGCAGCCACTCCGACGTGTCGTGGGCCGACACGGCCGGCGTGCTCGCCTGGGTGGCCGGCATCCCCGGGCTCGTGCTGAGCCTGTACTCGGCGGTGCTGTACGTCCCGCTCGCCCGGCGCGCGCTGGCCGAGGGTCGGGCCGATCGCGCCGACACCGTGGCGACCTGACCCCGCGGCCCACCGGGTACCGTCGGGGCATGCAGGTGCTCAGCTCATGAAGGCCGTCATCATGGCCGGGGGCGAGGGCACCCGGCTGCGTCCCCTCACCTCGAACGCCCCCAAGCCGATGATGCCCATCGCCAACGCGCCGATGATGGAGCACATCGTCGCCCTGCTCCACGAGCACGGCTTCGACGACATCGTGGTCACGGTCGCCTTCCTGGCCAACCACATCCGCAACTACTTCGGCGACGGCTCCGAGCTGGGCGTGCGCATGGTGTACGCCACCGAGGAGACGCCGCTCGGCACCGCCGGGTCGGTGCTCAACGCCCGCGAGCAGCTCGACGAGCGGTTCCTCGTGATCTCGGGCGACGTGCTGACCGACATCGACCTGGGCGCCATCACCCGCTTCCACGACGAGCGGGGCGCCATGGCCACCATCGGCCTCACGCCGGTCGAGAACCCGCTCGAGTTCGGCATCGTCATCACCCGCGAGGACGGCTCGATCGAGCGGTTCCTCGAGAAGCCGACGTGGGGCCAGGTCTTCAGCGACACGATCAACACGGGCATCTTCGTGCTCGAGCCCGGGATCTTCGACTACATCGACGCAAATCGCTCGGTCGACTTCAGCTCCGAGGTGTTCCCCCGCCTGCTCGAGGAGGAGAAGCCGCTCTACGGCGCCGTCGTCGAGGGGTACTGGGAGGACGTGGGCACGCTCGAGGCCTACGTCCGGGCCCACAAGGACGTGCTCGACGGCCGGGTCGAGGTCGAGATCCCGGGGTTCGAGATCAGCGACGGCGTCTACGTGGGCGAAGGGGCCGAGATCCACCCCGACGCCCGCATCGAGAGCCCGGTCATCATCGGCGACTACTGCCGGGTCGAGAGCGACGCCCGCCTCGGCGAGTACACGGTGCTCGGCACCAACGTGCGCGTGCGTGCGGGCGCCGACCTGCAGCGGGCGGTGATCCACGACAACACCTACATCGGCGAGAACGTGCGCCTGCGGGGCACGACCGTCGGGCGGTCGTGCGACCTGCGCACGGGCGTGCGGGCCGAGGAGGGCGTGGTGCTGGGCGACGAGTGCTTCGTCGGCGAGCAGGCCGTGTTGAGCGCGGGCGTCAAGGTGTACCCCTTCAAGACGGTCGAGGGTGGGGCGGTCATCAACAGCTCGATCGTCTGGGAGTCGCGGGGATCGCGGAGCCTCTTCGGACGCCTGGGCGTCTCCGGGCTGGCCAACGTCGACGTCACCCCCGAGCTGGCGACGCGGGTGGCCATGGCCTTCGGCACCACCCTGAAGAAGGACGCCACCGTCATCACCTCGCGCGATTCGAGCCGCTCGGCCCGCATGCTCAAGCGGGCGATGATGGCGGGCCTCAACGCCGCCGGGGTGAACGTGCGCGACCTCGAGGTGGCGTCGATGCCCGTCACGCGGTTCGCGGTGGCCCGCCCCGAGATCGACGCCGGCATCAGCATCCGCCTCGAGCACGACGACCCGCAGTCGGTCGTGATCCGGTTCTTCGACGCCACCGGCGCCGACATCACCGAGGGCGCCCAGCGCAAGATCGAGCGCCTCTTCCTGCGCGAGGACTTCCGCCGCGTGTTCCCCGGCGAGATCGGCGACATCGGCTTCCCGCCCCGCCACCTCGAGCTGTACAGCTCGGCGCTGGAGGCCGCGGTCGACGTCAAGTGCATCTCGTCGGCGGGCTTCAAGGTCGTGGTCGACTACTCGTACGGGTCGACCTCGTTCGTGATGCCGAACATCCTGTCCAAGCTGGGCGCGGACGTGCTGGCGGTGAACCCGTTCGCGTCGACCCGGGGCATCATGTCGTGGGACCGGGACGACCACGCCGCCAGCGTCGCCAGCCTGGTCCGGGCGTCGGGGGCCTCGCTGGGCGCGGTGATCGACCCCGACGGCGAACACCTCACGCTGGTCGACGACGCGGGCCACGTCCTGTCCGACGACGAGGCGCTGCTGGCGTTCGTGACGCTGGTGTCGGGGCACTCGCCCGGGCGGTCGATCGCCCTCCCGCTGTCGGCCACCAGCCACGCGGACCGCCTCGCGGGCGAGCGCGACGTCGGCATCCTCCGCACCAAGCTGTCGAACGCCGCACTGATGCAGGCCGCGGCCCGGGCCGACGTCGTGTTCGCGGCCAGCACCGACGGCGGCTACATCGTGCCGTCGTTCCTGCCGGCGTTCGACGGGGCGGCCGCCATGGTGAAGCTGCTCGAGCTGCTGGCGATGGACGGCGTCCCCCTGTCGAAGGTCGTCGAGGGGCTGCCGACGGTCCACGTGGTGCACGAGACCGTGGTGACCCCGTGGGAGCAGAAGGGCACGGTCATGCGCACGCTCGTCGAGCTCTCGAAGGACCGCGAGGTCGACCTGGTCGACGGCGTCAAGGTGCACCACGACGGCGGCTGGGCGCTGGCGCTGCCCGACCCCGAGGAGCCGGTGACGCACATCTGGGCCGAGGGTGCGTCGGGCGGCGACGCCCGCAGGCTGGCGCAGGAGTACGCCCGCCGCATCCGCCAGCTCCTGCGCTGATCAGTGGGTCAGGCCGTCGATTCGCGGCGCAGGTCGGCCGCCACGCGGCGGACCTCGGGCGTGTAGCAGACGCCCTTCATGCCCAGCATCTGGGCCGAGACGCAGCGGTTGGCGTTGCGGCAGGCGACGTGGGCGTCGCCCGGGGCGAGGAGGCGGCGGGCGAGCTCGGGCTCGGCGTAGAAGGGCCGGCCCACGCCCACCATGTCGGCCTGGCCCCCCTCGACGATGGCGCGGGCCTCGGCGGCGGTGCGGATGCCGCCGACGGCGAACACCGGGATGTCGACCAGCCGGCGCACCTCGGTGAACAGGTCGCGGTTCCACACGGGCGTGAACGGCGCGCGGCGCCCGCCGATCCAGGCGCCGGCCATGAGCGTGGCGCGGCGCGCCCTGCTGGGCGCGGCGGTGCGGAACCGCGCTCGCATGGCGGCGTTGTCCCACAGCCCCGAGGGTGCTGCCCCGCGGCTGAGCGTCGTGTCGGGCAGGACGGAGACCTCGACCGGCGTGACCGCGTCGAACCCCCACTCGGCCACGAGCCGGCAGGTCTCGAGGGCCTCGGCCCGGGTGACGTGCCGGGCCAGCGGCGGCGCCACCTCGACCGGAACCTTCACCGTGCACGGGAAGTCGTCGCCTGCCCGCTCGGCCACCGCCCGCCGGATGACGTGCAGGACGTGGGCCCGCCGGGACGGCGAGCCTCCGAACTCGTCGTCGCGCCGGTTGTAGAACGGCGACAGGAACTGGTCGAGGAGCTTGGCGTTGGCCGAGCCGAGCTGGACGCCGTCGTAGCCGGCCTCACGCGCCCAGGCCGCGACCTCGCCGGTGCGCCGGGCCATGGCGTGCACCTCGTCGGTGGACATCACGTGGACCGGCACGCCGACGAAGGCCGGGCGCAGCAGCCGGGGGACCGGTGACGAGGCGAGGAGCGGACCGTGCCGACGGCTGGCGTAGGGCTCGTGCCAGGCTTCCATGGCGTAGAGGCCGCCGTGGCCCACCTGCAGGTGGATGGCGGCGCCCTCGGCGTGGACGGCGGCGACCATCGGCGCCATGGCCAGCACCCGCTCACGGCTGCTGGCGAGCGTCATGCCCGGCGACGTGCGCCCCTCGTCGTAGATGCACGCACTGCCCTGGACGATCAGCCCGACCCCGGCCCGGGCGTTCGGCACGAACGCCTTCGCGTAGGCCTCCGCGGCATCGGGGCCGTCGCCGGCCCCCTCGAGCACGGGCGCACGGTAGAGCCGGTTGCGCACGGTCGAGTCGCCGAGGCGCAGCTCCGAGCGCAGCGTGGCGGGCGAACGGTCGATCGGCGCAGCGTACAAGTGGGACGACGGGCCCTCGAAACTCTCGACTCCGTGTCGAGACTTGCCTGGTCACGGCACCGAGTCGCGCGCAACTCTCAACCCGGCGTCGAGGTTTGACAGGGTTCGATAGCCTGCCCCTTCATGGACATCCCCCCCGAACTCCGCTACTCATCAGACCACGAGTGGGTCCGGGTCGATGGGGGGCGGGTGCGCGTGGGGATCACCGATTACGCCCAGGACGCGCTGGGCGACGTGGTGTTCGTCGACGTTCCCGAGGTGGGGGCGGCGGTCGAGCAGGGGGGCACCTGCAGCGAGGTCGAGTCGACCAAGTCGGTGTCCGAGATCTACGCACCGGTGTCGGGCACGATCGTCGAGGTCAACGCCGACCTGGCCGACAACCCGCAGCGGCTCAACGAGGATCCGTACGGCGAGGGCTGGATCTTCATCCTCGAGCCGTCCGATGCGGCCCAGGTCGAGGCGCTGCTCGACGCCGAGGGTTACCGTGCGCTGATCGAGGGGTGAGAGTGACAGAAGACGTCTTCTGCAACCAGTGCGGCCGCGGCAACCCACCGGGGTCGAACTTCTGCGCCTCCTGTGGTGCACCCCTGGCGACACTTCGCGAGGACCCGACGACGGTCACGTTCATCCCCGAGCCCGGCGAGCCGACCGAGGACCTGTCGGTCGAGTTCGGCGACATGCCGCCCGGTGTCGGCATCCTCGTCGTCAAGCGCGGCCCCAACGTCGGGTCGCGCTTCGCTCTCGAGAAGGACGTCGTGCAGGCCGGGCGCCATCCCGACAGCGACATCTTCCTCGACGACGTCACGGTGTCTCGTCGCCACGCCGAGATCGCCCGTGACGTGGGGGGATACGTGGTGCGTGACGCAGGCTCGCTCAACGGGACGTACCTGAACCGCCAGCGCGTCGAGTCGTCGCCGCTCGCCGACGGCGACGAGCTGCAGATCGGCACGTTCAAGCTCGTTTTCTTGACCGGGAGGGGAGATGCCACGTGACCCGCGCACCGACTGATCGGTCCCATCTGTCGATCGGTGAGGTCCTGTCGCTGCTGCAGGACGAGTTCCCAGACGTGACCATCTCGAAGATCCGCTTCCTCGAGGCGCAGGGCCTGCTCGATCCCGAGCGCACGCCGTCGGGCTATCGCAAGTTCTACGAGGCCGACGTCGACCGCCTCCGGTACATCCTGCGTGAGCAGAAGGACAACTACCTGCCGCTGAAGGTGATCAAGGACCGCCTCGACGAGACCGGCCCGGTCCGCACCGCTCCCACGGCTGCGGGCCCCGCCGGACGTGACGAGGGCGGCCATGCCGGCGGAGGAGTGGACGACGTGGGCCCCGTGGTGGACCGCCAGCGTGGGTTGACCGCCGTCGCCCTGGACGACCGTCCGGCACCCGAGCGGGCGGCGCCGCCGACGCCGCCGCACCGCCCGCACCTGCGGTCGCGCCGACCGCACGGGCGGCGCCGCGTCGCACCCCACCCGGACGGGTGCCCGACGTCGCCGACGTCATCGAGGCCCCCGCACCGCGCCCGGCACCTCGGCCCTCGCCCGACGACGTGACGCTGCAACTGTCGACCCCCGCCGCGGCCGGGACGCGCGGGGGCGACGCCGCCCCCACCGGCTCGGTCAGCCTGACGGTCGACGAGCTGGCCCAGGCGAGCGGCCTGTCGGCGCGGGCGGTCCGCGAGCTCGAGGGCTACGGCCTGCTCGAGTGCCACGTGGTCGGCGACACGAGCTACTACGACGGCGATGCCCTCGTGATCGCCCGCACGGCGGCGGGCTTCCTCGAGCACGGCATCGAGGCCCGTCACATCCGCGGTTACAAGGTGGCCGCCGAGCGCGAAGCGGCGCTGTACGAGCAGATCGTGCTGCCGCTCCTCAAGCAGCGCAACCCCGACGCCAAGCGCCGAGCCACCCAGACGGTGGCCGAGCTGGTCCGGCTGGGCGACCAGATGCGGACCGTGTTGCTGCGGCGGGGGCTGCGCGATCACATCCCGCCGGCCTGACGAACGCCCGATCACGCCCACGAAAATGAGGCGGTAGGGGAGTAGTGTGGGCGCCGATGGCCGTCGAGATGGAACTCGTCAGCGTCGAAGCTCCCGAACGTCCGACGCGCACGCCGGTGGTCATCCTGCGCGAGACGGCTGGGCAGCGTCGGGTGCTCCCGATCTTCATCGGCACCCCCGAGGCGCAGGCGATCGCGCTGTCGATGCAGAACATCGAGACGCCTCGACCCATGACGCACGACCTCATGAAGAACCTGCTGGAAGAGGTCGGTGCCGAGGTCGAGCGCATCACCGTCACCGCTCTGCGCGACGGCACGTTCTACGCCGAGATCGTGCTGTCGGCGGCCGGAGAGGTGCGCACGGTGTCGAGCCGCCCGTCCGACGCGATTGCGCTGGCCATCCGCATCGGATCGCCGATCTTCGCCGAGGAGGACGTGCTCGAGGAGGCCGGCCGCGTCGAGCAGCCCGACGAGGAGCAGGCCGAACAGATGGTCGAGGAGTTCCGCGAGTTCATCGACCACGTGAACCCCGAGGACTTCGCCCTCTGACCCGCCAGGGCTTCGCGCTCTGAGCGCGGATCCGCCGCAGGGCGTTGACCCTGGGCGGTCGGCGTCGTAGCCTCCCCGTTCGTGACATCGACGTAATTCCGCCGTTGTCACCCCGCAGGCAGGAGATCTTGTGAACGACCACGCTCCCGCCGACGCGTACAGCGGCAAGAAGGCCGCAGACATCGTCGGCATCAGCTACCGACAGCTCGACTACTGGGCGCGGACCGATCTCATCCGCCCGTCGCTGGCCGACGCCAAGGGAAGCGGCAGTCGCCGTCGCTACAGCTACCGCGACCTGCTCGAGCTCAAGCTGGTCAAGACCCTGCTCGACGACGGCATCAAGCTCGAGTCGATCCGCGAGGCCTTCGGGTACCTGCGTGAGCAGCTCGGCGAGGACCTGTCGACCGCCAAGCTCGTGATCGCCGGGAACAGCGCGGTCCTCGTGCGTGAGAACGACGAGCTCGTCGACGTGGTCAACCGGTACCAGGGCCAGGGGGTCCTCAACCTGTTGGCGCTCGACGGTGTCCAGAACCAGGTCGACGCGGCGATCGTCGAGCTGTTCCCTCCTGACGACGCCGCGCCCGCCCCGGGCGGCAGCGGCTCGACGTCGCGCACCGCCACCGGCCGCCGCTGACCGCGCGAGCCCACGAGGGCCGATCGACGTCCCGCTAGCCTCGGCGGCCGTGACGTTGCACACCTCGCCGCTCGACAACCGCCATCGCGCCCTCGGGGCGAAGATGGTCCCCTTCGGGGGCTGGGAGATGCCGATCCAGTACCCGACCGGCACGCTGGCCGAGCACCAGGCGTGCCGCACCGATGCCGCGGCGTTCGACGTCAGCCACCTCGGCACGGTGCGCGTGACGGGGGCGGGTGCGCTCGACCGGCTGCAGGCCGCGCTGACCAACGACCTGGCCAAGATCGCGCCGGGCCGCACGCAGTACACCCACCTCCTCGACCCCGACGACGCCTCGGTCGTCGACGACATCATCGTGTGGTGGATCGACCAGGAACGCTTCGACGTGATGCCCAACGCGTCGAACACGGCCGGGGTCCGGGCCGCGATCGGCGGCGACGACGTCACGGCGGGCCGGGCTGTGATCGCCGTGCAGGGCCCGCGCGCCCGCGAGCGGCTGGCCAGCGTGTCGGGCGCGGCGGCCGAGGTGCCCCGGCGGGCGGTGGCCGAGGTCGAGATCCTGGGCACGCCGTGCGTGGTCGCGGGCACCGGCTACACGGGTGAGGACGGCGTCGAGCTCGCGGTGCCCACGGCGGCCGCGGCCGCCGTGTGGGACGCCGTGGTGGCGTCGGGCGTGACCCCGGCCGGGCTGGGCGCCCGCGACACCCTCCGCCTCGAGGCGGGCCTCCCCCTGCACGGCCACGAGCTGGGCCCGGGCATCACCCCCCTGCAGGCCGGCCTGGGCTGGGTGGTGGCCTGGGGGAAGGGTGACTTCCGGGGCTATGCGCCTCTGCAGGCCGAGCGCGAGCGCGGGGTGGCCCGCCGTCTGCGAGGCCTCGAGGTCGACGGTCGTCGCCCGCCTCGGGCCGACTGCCCGGTGCTGATCGACGGCACGCCGGTGGGCGTGGTGACGAGCGGGAACGTGTCGCCGATGCTGCAGCGCGGCATCGCGCTCGCGTTCCTCCCTCCCGACGTGGAGGAGGGGGCCGAGGTGGTCGTCGACATCAGGGGGGCCCTCGCCCCCGCCCGACTGGTGCCCACGCCGTTCTACCGGCCCGGCTGACGCGGCCGAGGTGTGACATGTCGGAAAACCCCGGCTGAATCCTTGACCTACGTCGTAGCCTTCTCAGCACACCCGAGCATGTTGGGGGTTGAGCGATGGCTTTGGCACCGCTGGTCGACGACGTGCTGGGCGGGGACATCCCGCTCGCTGTTCAGGCGTACGACGGGAGTCGCGCCGGACCGGCCGACGCGCCCACGACGATGGTCATCCGCGGGCCTGACGCCCTGCGGCGCATCGTCACGGCCCCCGGCGAGCTCGGCCTGGCGCGGGCCTACGTGGCCGGCGACATCGACATCGACGGCAGCATCTGGGACCTCCTGGCCCTGCGGGACCGGATGCCGAACGTGCGCCTCGACCCCCGGGTGGTCCCCCGGCTCGTGAAGGAGCTGGGCGGCTGGCGTGAGGTCCGCCGCCTCGATCCGCCTCCCGAGGAGGTCCGCCTCCACGGCCGCCGGCACAGCAAGGCGCGCGACGCGGCCGCCATCAGCCACCACTACGACGTCTCGAACGCGTTCTACCGCCTGGTGCTGGGGCCGAGCATGACCTACTCGTGCGCGGTGTTCCGCGACCCGGGCGACTCGCTGGAGGACGCGCAGGCGAACAAGTACGAGCTGATCTGCCGCAAGCTCGGGCTCGAGCCGGGCATGCGTCTCCTCGACATCGGCTGCGGCTGGGGCGGCATGGTCATGCACGCCGCCCAGCACCACGGCGTGCGGGCGGTGGGCGTCACGATCTCGCGCCGCCAGGCCGAGCTGGCCGACAAGCGGGTGGCCGAAGCGGGGCTGTCGAAGGACGTCGAGATCCGCATCCAGGACTACCGCGACATCACCGACGGCCCGTTCGACGCCATCAGCTCGATCGGCATGTTCGAGCACGTCGGCGAGGCCCGCCTCGGCGAGTACTTCGGCCGGTTGCGGGGGCTGCTGCCGCCGCAGGGCCGCCTGCTCAACCACGGCATCAGCCGCCCGTCGGGCCAGCGCGCCCGCCTTCCCGCCCGCAGCTTCGTGAACCGCTACGTGTTCCCCGACGGCGAACTGCACGACGTCGGCCGCGTCGTGTCGCTCGTGCAGACGTCGGGGTTCGAGGCCCGTCACGTCGAGACGCTGCGTGAGCACTACGCGCTCACGCTGCGGCAGTGGGTCGGGAACCTCGAGGCGAACTGGGACGAGGCGGTGGACGACGTCGGCGAGGCGCGGGCGCGCGTGTGGCGCCTGTACATGGCCGGGTCGGCGATCAACTTCGAGGCCGGGCGCTCGCAGGTCCACCAGGTGCTGGCCGCCCCGACCACCGACGACGGGCGATCGGGGATGCCGCTGCGGCCCGTGTTCGAGTGAGCACCCGCGGGCCGGGGGTGCGATCTCAGGCGAGCTGGCGGGCGATCGTCCCGGTGTCGTAGTAGACGCGGGCGCAGGTGAGGTCGTCGCCGTCGAAGCTGAAGATCACCGCCGTCCGGCAGCGGAACCGCCGTCCGGTCGCCGGGAAGTCGTGCCCCGATCCGAGGTGCGTTCCCGACATCCACATCTCGGACACCACGGCGTCGTCGCCGTGGTGGACGTCGATCACCTCGAAGCGCAGGTCGGGGAAGTAGCGCCGGATCATCTCGTAGTAGCGCCGCACCTCGTCGGCGCCGTCGTACACCCGCTGGTTGCCCACCAGCTCGTAGCGCGGGTGGGAGAAGCAGGCGATGGCGCCCTCGACGTCGTCGGCGTTCTGGGCCTCGAGCAGGCGCCGCAGGACGCGCTCGCGGTGGTCGTGCTGCTTGGACGCGATGGACGTCACGTCGGCCACGGGCAGGTCTCCTCGGCCTGGCGGCGTCGACTGGTCACTCGAGCAGATCGGGTTGCTCGGCGACGATCTTGTCGTACAGCGGTTGGAAGCTGAACCACCCGGCGGGCGCCGACCCGACCTGGCTGTAGGTGAGCGCGGCGCACTCGTCGTCGATCAGCACCGGCTCGCCGGCCGCATCGGCGAGGAGCTGGACCTGGCACGACCGCTCCATCGTGATGAACCACCAGGCGGCCTCGTCGACCGTCCCGCCGACGGTGAGCAGCCCGTGGTTGCGGAGGATGGCCGCCTTGTTGTCGCCGAGCGCGTGGGCGATGCGCTTGCCCTCCTCGACGTCGAGCACGACTCCCGTGAAGTCGTCGAACACCGCGTGGTCGCCGTAGAAGGCGCACACGTCCTGCGTGATGGGGGCGAGCGTCTTGCCCAGGGTCGAGAACGCCCGCCCGTACGGCGAGTGCGTGTGGGCCGCGGCCTTCACGTCGGGCCGGGCCGCGTGGACCTGGCTGTGGATGGCGAACGCCGCGGTGTTGACCGGCCAGTCGCCCTCGACGACCTTGCCCTGGTGGTCGACGAGGATGAGGTCGCGGGCCCGGATCAGGCCGAAGCTCATGCCGAACGGGTTGACCCAGAAGAGCTCGGGGTGCTCGGGGTCGCGGCCGGTCAGGTGGCCGGCGACGCCCTCGTTGAACCCGAACTTGTCGAACAGTCGGAACGCCGCGGCCATGCGCTGCTTCATGTGCGTGCGCTCCTCGTCGGGCGACGAGAAGGTGGGGAACCGGTGGGGACTGCGGTCGGACATGGCGCGCTCCGATCGTGGGCTGTGGTCCAACTCTAGGACGAGGCCGCGGGGCGGAGTTCGTCCCACATCACGCGGACCTCGGCCTCGGGGTCGTCGTCGACGCGGGGCGTCCGGTCGAGCACGCACGTGGCCCGCCGGTCGAGGTCGTACGCAGGCCAGGGGAGCTCGTCGGTCGTCGGGGTGCCCGCGTGGGCCATCGCCGCCCACGCCGCCGACGTGCGGGCGGCCAACCGCAGGGTCTCGTCGTCGAGCCCGCCGAGCAGCATGTCCACGCCGCCCCTGTCCAGGTTGTCGAACACGAAGGGCACCTCGATGGCGTGGCAGGCACCGAGCACGCCGCCCATCGCGGTCGACGGCCTGTCGAAGCGGTACACGGACACGTCGGCCGTGTGCGCCAGCTGGGCCTCGGCGAGCCGGATGGCCGGCTGGCGGAAGACGTGGTCGGTCATCACGGCGCAGAACAGGCCGTCGGGGTCGGCGTCGGGGCGGGACGTGCGATAGACGTCGAGGACGTCGCCGGCCCGGTCGTCGCCCACGAGTCGTGCGACGCGCCGGTGGAGCTGGGCGTCGCTCAGCGACCCGGTGAGGCGGGCCTGGAGGTGGAACAGGGTCCACTCGTCGGCGGTCGTGCCCGCCACCAGGCGCACCTCCGCGGCGCTGCCGTCGCGGACCGCGTCGATGGCCATCCGGGGCAGCACCGCCCCGTCGACCACGGGCTGGAAGGTCAGGCCCCCCACTGCGGGCCGTTCGGTTGGCCATGCGCCGGCCTGGACCCTCTTCTCGATGACCGACTGGCCGCGCAGCACCTCGTCGACGGGCAGCGACACCAACGCGTCGGCCGAGGCGGGGGAGAGGTCGAGGGCGGCGAGGAAGCCCTCGGTCACCCACTCGCCCACACCGGAGGGGTGGTTGTGCTCGGCCGCGCCGCTCTGGGCGATGGCCTGGTGGAAGAGGCCGTCGGCAGAGGGCGTGCCGAGGAGCGTGCCGACGCTCATCCCGCCGGCGGACTCGCCGAAGATCGTGACGTTGCCGGGGTCGCCGCCGAACCCGGCGATGTTGTCGCGCACCCAACCGAGGGCCGCGACCTGGTCACGGATGCCGTTGGCGCCCGACCCGGCGAAGGCGGGGTCCAGGTGCCCGAGGTGCAGGAACCCGAGGGCGCCCAGCCGGTAGTTGATCGTGACCACCACCACGTCGCCGTTCCGGGCCAGGTTCGAGCCGTCGTACCACGGGATGTTGCCGGAGCCCGCCACGAACGCCCCACCGTGGATCCACACCATGACCGGGCGAGCGCCGTCGTCGGCGGCGGGTGTGAAGACGTTGAGGACCAGGCAGTCTTCGCCCGACGGGCGGTCCTGCCCGCCCAGCATCGCCTCGGTGGGCGACGGGTTCTGCGGTGCGATGAGACCGAACGTCGTGGCGTCGCGCACGCCCGGCCACGGCTCGACGGGGACAGGCGGTCGAAAGCGGTCGGCCCGGGCGTAGGGGATGCCGCGGAACTGGTGGACGCCCCGCTTCTCGAGGCCCTGCACCTTGCCGGCGAGTGTGTCGACGATCACAGGGCGAACAGTAGCCGCCGCCCTTGACCTCCGGTCAGGGCCTGACCGCAGGCGCCACTGCGGCCGTCGGTGAGGGCGCCGCCCTGGCAGGAGCCCAGCCGCCGCGCCGGACCCCCGCCAGGGGCGATCACTTGGCGATCGAGCGGGAGTAGATGCGCACCGCCAGGGGCGCGCACACCACGAGGATCCCGACGATCCAGATCGCCGTGTACGCGACCGGGTGGGCGATCGACCACGGATCCCCCGGTTGGACCGGGGTGTTGGGGTTGCCGAACAGCTCGCGCAGACCGTCGGACAGCGTCGTGATCGGGTTCCACTGGGCCACCGCCTTCAGCGGCCCCGGCATCGACGACACCGGCACGAACGTGCTGGCGATGAACGTGAGGGGGAACAACGCCACGAAGGCGATGCCCTGGACCCCCTCGGGCGTGGCCACGAGGCTGCCGAGGAGCACCCCGATCCAGATCATGGCGAAGGCGAACGCCAGCATCAGCAGGTAGCCGGCCACGGCGTCGATCACGCTCGAACGAATGCGCCACCCGATCAGCAGCCCCGTCAGCGACATGATGGCGATCGGGAGCAACGACTTGATCACGTTGGCCACCGCATGGCCGCCCAGCACGGCGCCCTTGGCGATGGGCAGCGAGCGGAAGCGGTCGACCGCCTGGTTCTTGCGGTCGTTGGCGATGCTCATGGCCACGCCGAACGCCGTGAACACCAGCGTCTGGGCCATGATCCCGCCCATGAGGAACTCGCGGTAGTTGCCGCCGCCCGGCACGTCGATGGCGCCGCCGAACACGTACGCGAACAGCACGACGAACATGATCGGCTGGATGGTGGCGTCGCTGAGCGCCTCGGGCTGGCGCTTCATGTGGATGAGGCCCCGCCGGGCGACCACCCAGACGTCGTGGACGATGCCGCGGGGCGGGTGCAGCTCCTCGGCCGCGGCCGGCATGGCGACCGCGGCGATGCTCTCGGGGGCATCGGGGGACAGGGTGAGGGTGTCGGTGGGGGCAGTCATGCCCGAGCCTCCTCGAGCTCGTTGGCGTCGTGGTCGATCGCCACCCCGGTCAGGGTGAGGAACACCTCGTCGAGGGTGGGCTGGCGCAGGCTGAGGTCCTCGACGCGGAGCCCGGCACCGGCCAGGGTGTTGGCCACCGAGGCCAGGCCGGCGACGCCCGACGAGGTGGGCGCCGTGATCGTGCGGAGGGGCCGGTCGACGACCGGGTCGCCGTCGGTGCAGCCGCGCAGCAGCTCGACCGTGCGGTCGAGGTCGGCGGGGTCGACGACGGTCACGCCGATGTTGTCGCCGCCCACCTGGCGCTTGAGGCTGCGGGCATCGCCCCGGGCGATGACCTTGCCGTGGTCGACGACGAGGATGTCGTCGGCCAGCCGGTCGGCCTCTTCCAGGTACTGCGTGGTGAGCAGCAGGGTGGTGCCCTGGTCGACCAGCGTGTCGAGCACGGTCCACAGCTCGTTGCGGGCACGCGGGTCGAGGCCGGTGGTGGGCTCGTCGAGGAACAGGACCTGGGGGCGGGCGACGAGCGTGGCGGCCAGGTCGAGCCGGCGCCGCATGCCACCGGAGTAGCCCGACGTGACCTGCTCGGCCGCGTCGGTGAGGCTGAACTGCTCGAGGAGGTCGACCGCACGGGACTTGGCCTCGGTCCGGGCCAACTGGTGGAGCTCGCCGATCATCACGAGGTTCTCGCGGCCGGTGAGCAGGGGGTCGATCGTCGCGTCCTGGGCCGCCAGACCGATGCGGCGCCGGACCTCGTTGGCCTGGGTGGCCACGTCGAAGCCGGCGACGACGGCGGTGCCGGCGGTCGCCTCGGACAGGGTGGTGAGGATGCGGACCGCGGTGGTCTTGCCGGCCCCGTTGGGGCCCAGCACGGCCGTGACCGTGCCCGTGGGGACGCTGATGTCGACGCCGTCCAGGGCAGCCTTGGCGCCGTAGTGCTTGACCAGGCCGGTGGCCTCGATGGCCAGGGGGGTCGTCATGGATGCTCCGGGCGGGGAGTCGGGCGGGGGAGGAACACGCTGGCGAACGTACGACCTCGAGTCGACTCGAGGTCAAGGCGGTCAACCAATGTTCCCGGAAGGAACACCGAATCCTGCCAGCCGCCGTGAGCGACTCCAACCGGATTTCGGGTTCGGACCGACACGCGCGGGACCCGTCGCGACGGACTCCCTGGCCAGGGGCGCGCACCCTCCGTAGGTGTGGCCCTTGTCACCGTGCGAGCGCACGCTCACGTGGAGGACGGGAGGACCGCGGGGAGGTCGAACAGACCGAACAGCTCGGGTTGGATGAAGGCGTCGATGGCGGCGATCCGGTCGTCGACGACCGTCACCACCTGGATGGCGAACGCATGGTGCTCGCCGGGGCAGGGCGCCGGCCGCGGCCGGTACTGGGCCACGGCCAGCGAGCCGCTCGCGGCCACCGGCACGAACCGCGATCCGCGACACACGGCACCCTCGCCGCGCCACCAGCGGGCGATGTCCAGGGCGCCTCGCAGCCACAGCGAGCCGGGGGGCATCGACAGCGTGGCGTCCTCGCGCAGCAGCCCCACCAGGCGGTCGACGTCGTAGCGCTCGAACGCCTCCACGTACCGGGCCAGCAGTGCCCGTTGCGCGTCGGTCATCTCGCCGGACACGGGCGCCACCTCGGCGGCTGCGGGCCGGTGCGCGGCCATCGTGGCCCGGGCCCGCTGGAGGCTGCTCTTGACCGACACCACGGTCGTGTCGAGCAGATCGGCCACCTCGGTCGCCCGCCACCGCAGGACGTCCCGCAGGATGAGCACGGCCCGCTGACGAGGCGGGAGGTGCTGCAGGGCGGCCACGAACGCCAGGCGGATCGACTCGCGCGCCACCGCGGCCTCACCGGGGTCGACGGTGGCCGGGAGCACCCGCCCGTCCGGCACCGGCTCCACCCACGAGCCCTCGGGCAGCGCGGTCGACGCAGACCGCCCCACCGACGACGGGGCCTCGAGGTCGGTGGGCAGGGCCCGGCGCCGCCGGCCGTCCAGCATGTCCAGGCAGACGTTGGTGACGATGCGGTACAGCCAGGACCGCAGGGCCGCCCGGCCCTCGAAGGCACCGTAGCCCCGCCAGGCGCGCACGAAGGCGTCCTGCACGGCCTCCTCGGCGTCGACGGCCGAGCCGAGCATGCGGTAGGCGTACCCGGTGAGCGCGACCCGGTGCTCCTCGAACAGGGCCGCCGCGTCGGGGGGCGCCGGGTGACCGGCGGGGCGGGGTGGGGCGAGATCGGTCACGGACGGCTCCACGGGGTCGTCGGGGGCGCGGACGCCGCAGCGCCGCGTACAGGGGGGACGGAGGTCATCGGGCGATCTCATCGCCGACGGCGAGGACGGGCTCGGTGACGAGCCCGGGATCGGCGGCGACGGGCACGGTGGGCGAGGCCGCGGGGGCGGCGCGCTCGGCCCGTCGGAGCAGCACCCCGGCGGCCGTGGCCGCGAGGAAGCTGAGCCCGGCGGCGACCAGGACCGCCCGCTGGAACCCCTCGGTGAGGGCGAGGGCCGTGGCGTCGGGCCCCGTCCCGGCAGACGCGAGCACGTCGTCGACGCGGGCCAGGGAGATCGTGGCCACGACCGCGATGCCGACCGCCCCGCCGATCTCACGAGACGTCTCGATCATCCCGCCGGCCAGACCCGCCGTGGACTCGTCGACGCCGGCGAACGCCGCGACCTGCACGGCCATGATCGAGAAGCCCAGGCCCAGGCCGAACGCCAGCAGCCCCGGGAAGATGTCGGTCCAGTAGGCGGCGTCGACCGGGACCCGCGTGAGGGACAGGAGGCCACCCGTCACGAGCAACTGGCCCAGCACCAACGCCGTGCTGGCCCCGAAGCGCCCGACGAAGCGCGGCGCGACCGCCCCCGCCACGATCAACGAGCTGACGGTGCTGGCGAGCCACGCCACGCCGGTCTCGACGGCCGAGTACCCGAGCGCCTGCTGGAACCAGAGCGTCCCCTCGAAGATCGTGGCGAAGAAGGCGGCCCACAGCAGGGCACCGACGACGTTGGCGGCGGCGAACGTGCGCCGCCGGAAGACCCGCAGCGGGACGAGAGGGGCCGGGGAGCGGCGCTCCACCGCCACGAAGGCGACGAGCAACGCCACGCCGAGCGCCGCGAAGCCGAGCGTGGCCGGCGAGAGCCAGCCGTGGTCGACGGTCCGGTTCAGGGCGTACACGATCGCCATCAGGCCGGCGGTGACGGTGACCGCACCCGCCACGTCGGCGGGCGTCCGGTCCGTCGGTCGACCACCCGGCACGAACAGCATGACGAGACCGATGAGGGCGGCCCCGATGGGCACGTTCACCAGGAAGATCCACTCCCAGCCGGGCCCCTCGGTGAAGAGGCCGCCGGCGATCACGCCCACGGTGCCGGCAGCGCCGCCGACCGCACCGAAGATGCCGAGCGCCTTGTTGCGCGCCGCGCCCTCGGTGAACGTGCTGGTGAGGATCGACAGGGCCGCCGGCGCGGCCAGAGCGGCCCCGACCCCCTGCACCGCCCGGGCCGCGATGAGCTGCCACAGAGCGCCGGACAGGCCGGCCGCCAGGGAGGCCGTGGCGAACAGCGCCAAGCCGCTCACGAGCACGCGCCGCCGCCCGAACAGGTCGGCTGCCCGCCCGCCGAGCAGCAGGAACCCGCCGAGCGCCAGACCGTAGGTGATCACCACCCACTGCAGGTCGGCCTGGTCGAGCCCGAGGTCCGCCTGCATCGACGGGATGGCGACGTTCACGATCGCCAGGTCGAGGATCAACATGAACTGCGCCCCGCTGACCAAAGCGAGGATGGCGCCTCTGTGCACCGAACGAGCCATCGACATGGCAGGACCTCCGAGCTCACACCTGTGTCGCGAGGTCTGACCGGTGGCCCCCACGAAAGGAACCGGAGCCCCCGGCGCGGGTGCCTAGCGTTGGTCCGTGCGCGTCCTCGCCGCCTGCTCGCTGGGGGGCTCCGGCCACCTCCAACCGCTGCTGCCGCTTCTCGACGCGGCGCGCCGGCGCGGTCACGAGACCCTCGTGGTGGGCCCACCGGCGATGGGCGGCCTGATCGAGGCGTCGTCGCACCCGTTCGCGGCCGGAGGCGAGCCGCCCGAGACCGCCGTCGCCCCGATCCGGGAGCAGCTCACGGTCGTCCCGGCGCACGAGGCGTCGGTGTTGGGCAACCGTGATCTGTTCGGCCGGTTGGCGGCCACGGCCATGCTCCCTGCCATGGAGCGGGTGGTCGGAGACTGGCGACCCGACCTCGTGCTGCGCGACCCGTGCGAGTACGCCTCGGCGGCGGTCGCCCACGGCGCGGGCGTCGGGACGGCGCAGGTGGCGATCGGCCTGGCCGGCGTCGAGTGGGGGTCGATCGAGGTCGCGGCGCCGGCGCTCGAGGAGCTTCGCCCCGGCCTCACCGACGAGCTGCGCCGCTCGGCGTACCTGTCGCCGCTCCCGGCGTCGCTCGACCCGTCGCCGTTTCCCGGCACCCGTCGGTTCCGCGCACCCCCGGCCCCCGCACCGCAGGCGCTGCCCGACTGGTGGGACGGTTCCCGGGCGCCGCTCGTCTACGTCAGCTTCGGCACGGTCCTCGGCCACATGTCGAGGGCGACCGACGCCTTCCGCACGGTCCTGGCCGCGGTCGCCGGGTTGGACGCCCGCGTCCTGCTCACCGTCGGTCGCCGGTTCGATCCCGCGCTCCTCGGCGGCATCCCGGCGCACGTGCACGTCGAGGCCTGGGTCGACCAGGCCGACGTGCTCGGGGCGGCCGAGCTGGTCGTCTGCCACGGCGGGTCGGGGACGACCTTCGGCGCGCTCGCCGCCGGGGTGCCCGTCGTGATCGTCCCGATGTTCGCCGACCAGTTCGCCAACGGGGACCGGGTGGCCGCCGCGGGGGCCGGGGCCGTGGCCGCCTGCGTTCCTCACGGGGTGGGCCGCCGGCCGCTGGGGCTCGGCGACGCCGCTCGCATCACGGCCGCCATCGAGGCGGTGCGGTCCGACCCCTCCTACGCCGCCGCCGCCGGTCGCATCGCCGACGAGATGGCGTCCCGGCCGCCGCCGGACGCGCTGCTGGACGACCTGCTGGCGAACCCACCGGGGACGACGGATGCGGATCCCGAGGGGTATGACTGGAGGCGATGACCTCCCGCGTGTCCCACACCACCTTCGACTGCACCGACGCCTATGCCCTGGCCACGTGGTGGAAGCCGGTGCTGGGCTACACCGACCTGCCCGACGACCCCAACGAGCCCGGGCACCAGGAGTGCATGATCGTCGACCCGGCCTCCGGGCATCGCCTCCTGTTCGTCGAGACCGGCGACGTCAAGCAGGGGAAGAACCGCGTGCACCTCGATCTCGTGCCCACGGACCGGACCCGCGACGAGGAGGTCGCCCGGGTCATCGGCCTCGGCGCGGTCGAGGTCGCGGACCGCCGCCGGCCCGACGGCCGGGGTTGGGTGGTTCTGGCCGACCCCGAGGGGAACGAGTTCTGCGTCCTGCGGAGCGACGCCGAGCGGAACGGCTGACGCCCGACCCCACGTCGGATGGTGTCAGGACGGCGGGATCATGCCTCGATGAAGGCCAGCAGGTCGGGGTTGATGACGTCGGCGTGGGTGGTGCACATGCCGTGCGGGTAGCCCGGGTACACCTTGAGCGTGCCGTTCGGCAGGAGCTTGATCGACAGCTCGGCTGAGTCCGCGATGGGGACCACCTGGTCGTCGTCGCCGTGCATCACCAACGTGGGGACCTGGATCGCCTTGAGGTCCTCGGTGAAGTCGGTCTCCGAGAACGCCTTGACGCCCTCGTAGTGGGCCTTGGCACCGCCCATCATCCCTTGCCGCCACCAGTTGTCGATGACGCCCTCGGACGGCGTCGCCCCCGGCCGGTTGAACCCGTAGAACGGCCCGGCTGCGACGTCTCGGTAGAACTGCGACCGGTTGAAGCCGGTGCCTTCGCGGAAGCTGTCGAAGACCTCGATGGGCAGGCCCCCGGGATTCGCCTCGGTCTTCAGCATCAGCGGCGGTACCGCGCCGATGAGCACCGCCTTGGCCACGCGACCTGCTCCGTGCCGGGCGACGTACCGGGTGACCTCGCCGCCACCGGTCGAGTGGCCGACGTGGACCGTGTCGCGCAGGTCCAGATGGCTCACGACGGCCGCCGCGTCCGCAGCGTAGGTGTCCATGTCGTGCCCGTCGGACGTCTGGGTCGAGCGTCCGTGGCCGCGACGGTCGTGGGCCACGACGCGGTAGCCCCGCAGCACGAAGAACATCATCTGCGTGTCCCAGTCGTCGGAGCTGAGCGGCCAACCGTGGTGGAACATGATCGGCTGACCGCTGCCCCAGTCCTTGTAGAAGATCTCGGTGCCGTCCTGCGTCGTGACGAAGGGCATGTCCTGACCTCCATGATCCGGGGAGTGATCCGTTCCATGGTCGCCGGAACGAGCGGGCGTGTCGACGGTCGTGGCGGCCATCACCAGGAACGCGATGAGTCCGCCCCGGACACCTCGTCTTCAGATCGAACCAGCTCCTGGCAGAGAGGGCCTGCGATGCCGAAGGTGGTTGCCGACATCACGATGTCGCTCGACGGCTACGTGACCGGTCCGCTGGCCGATGCCGAGCACGGGCTCGCCGACGTCGACGAGCTCCACGCCTGGGTCTCCGAGCAGGACCCGGTCGACGCCGAGATCCTCGCACGGACGACGGCGGCGACCGGGGCGGTCGTCATGGGCCGGCGGCTGTTCGACATCGTCGACGGGCCCGATGGCTGGAACGAGGACATGGGCTACGGCGCCCAACAGGCGGGGACGCCCCCGTTCTTCGTCGTCACCCACTCGGCGCCGCGGGACGTCCGCCTGGAACGGGATCTGGGCCTGCGCTTCACGTTCGTCGACGACCTGACGGCGGCAGTCGACCAGGCACGGGCCGCCGCGGCCGACGGGCGCGTCGTGATCATGGGCGGCGGCGACGTCATCGGGCAGGCCCTCGAGCAGGGCCTCGTGGACGAGCTGCACCTGCACCTGGCGCCGGTGCTCCTCGGGGGCGGGACCCCGCTCTTCCGGCCGGGCACGCACCAGGCGTACCGCCGAGCGCGACGTGCGCCCGTCGAGCAACGCCGTCCACCTCAGCTACGAGCGACGAATCGACACGCCGCCGTAGGTCGGGGTCGGCCACGATGAGGTCCGCGCGCTCGAACCGTCGAAGGCGCAGGCGCGGAGCGCGCCACCCGACGACAGGAGAACCCCGATGACCACCATCACGGCCAGCCTCTTCACCGCGCTCGACGGCGTCGTCGACCCCGGCGTCGGCAACTGGCACTTCCCGTACTTCAACGAGGAGATGGGAGAGGCGGTGGCCGGGACGCACGACGCCGACGTCATGCTCTTCGGCCGCGTGACCTACGACAGCTTCGCAGGGGCGTGGCCCGACCGCGAGGCTGCGGGCGAGGAGGATGCCGCCTTCGCCAAGCGGCTGGGAGACACGCGCAAGATCGTCGCGTCACGCAGCCCGCTCGTGTTCTCCTGGCGCAACTCGGAGCAGCTGGACGGAGACCTCGTCGAGGCCGTCGCGGCGCTCAAGGACGACCCGGCGATCGAGCGGATCGCGTTGAGCGGATCGGTGTCGGTGGTGCGGCAGCTGCTGGACGCCGGCCTGCTCGACGAGCTCCACCTGTTCGTCCACCCGGCCACCGCCGGGTCGGGCCTCAAGCTGTTCGACGAGGGCGGGCCCGCTCGACACCTCGAGCTGGTCTCGGCGCAGCCCTTCCGCACCGGGGTGGTGCACCTCGTGTACAGGCCCGACCCGAACCCGCCGACGGGCTCCTACGACGAGGCGAGGGAGAGCCTGCCCCAGGACTGAGCCCGGCCCGGGTTCAGGGCGACCGACGCCGCTGCTCAGGGGTACGGCTCGTCGTCGTCGTGGTGACCGGGTGTGTCGTCCTCACCGATGAAGACCGAAGCGCTCAGGTCCCTGCAGGTTGAAACAGCTCGACGACGTTGCCGGACGGGTCCTCGAGCAGGATCTGGGAACCGCCCGGGCCGGTGACGATGTCGTTGCGGAAGCTCAGCCCGGCGTCGCGGAGGCGGCTGACCTCGGCGTCGATGTCGTCGACGATGAGGTGCATGCGGTTCCAGCCGCCGGGCCCCGGCTTGGTGCCGTCGGGCATGGGCCGACCGGCGGAGCTGGCCGGACCGCTGAGCAGCAGCCGCAGGTTGCCACGCGTGACGTCCGCGAAGGCGGGGGCGGCGCTCATGCGCAGCTCGAAGCCGAGGTGCTTGGTGTAGAAGCCGACCGCCGTGTCCACGTCGTCGACCATGTACCGGACGTTCACCATCTCGCTCAGTTCCGTCATCGCTCCTCCTTGGGTGTCAGGGCCCTGTCGTTCGATCCGCGAGCGCGGCGACCAGGAACCCGATGCGGGTCTCCAGCTCGGCCGCCGTCTGCTGGAACGCCGGGTAGCTGGCGTCGTCGCCGCCTCGGGCGGCGGGGTCGGGGATGCTCCAGTGGACGGTCTCGGGCTCGCCGGGGAACTCGGGGCACACCTCGCGCACCCGGTCGCACAGGCTGATCACGCAGTCGAACTGACGATCGGCGAACACCGCGAGGTGCTTGGGCGCATGATCGGCCAGGTCGATGCCGTACTCGTCTCGCATCACCCGCACCGCGTTCGGGTGCAGCGGCTTGGGGTGGCTGCCGGCGCTGGACGCCTCCACGGCGCCACCGGAACGGGACGTCGCCAGTGCCTCGGCCATCTGGGAACGAGCGCTGTTGCCCGTGCACAGGAACAACACGCGCACCGCGCCCGGCCCGGCCGGGCCAGGTGACGGCGGGACGAGACGGAGGCCAGGGTGGAGGGCCCCGCCCGCCGCGGAGAGCAGGTCACGGACGCGGGTCAGGTCGACCGTGTAGTAGGCGTCCCGTCGATCGGCAGAGCTGCGTCGCGCCGACACCAGGCGGGCATCCCGCAGCTTGCCGAGGTGGTACGACACCAGGTTCTGCGGGTGGCCGACGAGTCCGGTCAGCTCGTGCACCATGCGGTCGCTCCGGGCGAGCTCGCCCAGGAGCCGCCACCGCAGGGGGTGCCCCGTCAGCTGCAGGAAGTCGGGCAGCCCCGGGCCATCGACGACGGCGAGCGCATCCACGTCTCCGGTTTACAACAATCTGGCTCGATGCATCAACCCATTTTGTTCGATTCGCGCCGATCAGGTCGCAGGCTGACCCGCATGGGCGCCCCGCCGGCCGGCCGGTTGACGACCATGCCCACCGGGCGGGGCATGGCGTCGCCGACCGGTCGGAGCTCGAGGCGTTGGGCGAGGCGGGCGATGATGAGCGTGAGCTCCATCTGCGCCAGCGCGAAGCCGATGCAGTTGCGCGCCCCCCGCCCGAAGGGCACCCAGGCGAGGTCGGCGAGCGCCCGTCGCTCCGGCGACGGGTCGACGAAGCGGCCGGGGTCGAACGTCAGCGGGTGGGACCAGGCCTCGGGGTCGCGACCCGCCAGGTGCGCCGACCACAGGATCAGGGTTCCCTCGGGGATGAGGTGACCGCCGACCACCAGGTCCGTGGCTGCCTCGCGCGGCGAGACGGCGCCCGCGGGGTGCAGCCGGGTGGTCTCACGCATCACGCGCCCCGCCAGGTCGAGCGCGGCCAGGGTCGTCTCGTCGGGCGGCGAGCCCGACCCGACGGGGCCGTAGACGGCGTCGGCCTCGGCCCCGAGTGCGGGCCACAGGTCGGGGCTCAGCGCCGCGCACCACAGCATCCAGGCCAGCGTGGCGGCGGTGGTGTCGTAGCCCGCCCCCATGAGGGTCACGACCTGGTCGCGAATCTCGGGGTCGCTGAGGTCGCCGGCGGCGACGAGCACCTCGAGCACGTCGAGCGGATCGCCGGCCGGATGGGCGCGTCGCGCCGCGATCTCGGCGTCGATGATGCGGTCGAGCGCCTGGCGATCGGCTCGGACGCGGGCCCTGGCCGTGAACGGCAGGCGGTGCGGGATCTGGCGGATCGCCGGCGCCTCCAGGTAGTCCTGGGGCCGCTGGAACAGGGATCCGATCTCGCTGCGTCGCCCGGCCATCCTCTCGCCGAACAGCGACCGCACGACGACGTCGAGCACGATCTCCCGCCCGACGGGGTAGAGGTCGACCTGGCGGGGCCCGCCGGCCAGGGACGCGGCCAGGCGGTCGATCGCGGCGTCGGTCCGCTCGACGATCATCGGGATCCACCCGTTGAGGCGACGCCGGCCGAAGGCGACCTGCACCGACCTGCGGCGTCGCCGGTGGTCGGCGCCGTCGGACACGATCATCGACTGCGGCCCGACGACGAAGCCCAGCACGTTGAACTTGTGGCCCCAGCGGAACGAGTCGGTCGGAGCGGTGAAGATGTCGTGCATCGCCTGGGGATCGCCGACGACGGCGATGCGCACGGGCCCGGCCCCGAGGCCCACGATCGGTCCGTAGCGCTCGCGCAGCTCCTCGAGGACGGGCTGCGGATCGGCGAACATCCGCCGCAGGTAGCCCGGCTGCCGCCGGTACGGCGGGCGGGGGAGCGGGCGGGCGTCGAGAGCGGTGGTCGCCAAGGCGCCTCCCTCGTGAGGCCCGGCCGGCCGGCCGGACGTGACCCGGCGGACGTCGACGCGCCACCGAGCCGGGGCCGACCCTACCTGCCACCCGTGGCGTGGCCGGGTGGGCCGCGACGCGAAACGACGGGTGCGCGCTCTGTCGCGCGTAGTCTGCCGCCATGCTGCTGCTCGCCATCCTCGGGTTCGGCGTCATGGCCGGTGCTGTAGCTCAGCTCGTCCTCGGCACCGGTCTGTACCGCATCGACTGGGCCGAAGCGCTCGTCGCCGGGCTCGTGGGGTCGTTCGTCGGCGGACTGTTCGCCAGCCTCCTCGCGGGCGATGGCCTCCGGCTGCGGCCGAGCGGCCTGATCGGGTCCATCGTCGGAGCCATCGTCCTGACCGCCGCCTACCGCTGGTACCGGGGCCGCGGCCGTACCGCCTGAGCACTCCGAGGAGCTGGCATGAGCACCGAGACCGGAACGATCCGAACCGTCGCACGGTGGGGGCTCGGCGGCACGCTCGTCGTCGCCGGCACGGGCCATCTGACGGCCCAGCGCGAGGAGTTCCGGGCCCAGGTGCCCGAGTGGATGCCGATCGACGACGACCTGGTGGTGCTCGCATCGGGCGTCGTCGAGATCGTCCTCGGGCTGGCCCTGATCCTGCTGCGGCGCCAGCGGGCCGCGGTCGGGCTCGTGGTCGCCGGGTTCTTCGTCGTCATCTTCCCCGGCAACATCGCGCAGTACGCGGAGGGCACCGATGCCTTCGGCCTCGACACGGACACGAAGCGCCTGGTCCGCCTGTTCTTCCAGCCGGTGCTCGTCGTGTGGGCGCTCTGGTCGACGGGCGCGATCCGGTTGCTCTCGCGGCGCCGCGCGGCCGAGAGGCCGCCTGAGCAGGATCGATCGACTCAACCGCCGTGGAGCCCTCGGGCGACGGCGTCCGAGACGGACATCTCCGAGGCCCGCTGGCGGTTCCACAGCGCCGTCTCGGCGTCGACCTCGCCCCAACGGCGCAGGTAGTGGGTGTAGAGCGCGATGTCCACCGGAGTGCGAACTCCGGTGGAGACGATCGCGTGCCCCGCGTGAGCGAGGAGCAGGCCGGCGGTGTCGTCGTCGCCCCGCAGCACGGCGAGAGCGGCCAACACCGTCACCACCGAGGTCATGACGCCGGGCGTGTCCGGTACGGCGTTGTCCTCGAGCAGGTCCCCGACGAAGTCGAGAGCCTCCGCGTGGCGTCCTCGCTGCCCCAGCTCGAGGGCATAGGGCAGCGACGTGTACAGCTCCCAGGCCCACAGGCCGCTCCGCCGATAGGACCGCGCCCGGGCGACGACCTCGGTCGCCGACGCCGAGCGCGGCGTCGTGCTCGCCCCTGAGGTGGCGCACGCCGGCGAGGAGCGCCAGGGACACCACCGACATGTCACCGCCGGGCACGGTCTCGACGGAACCTCGCTCGAGCGCGTCGGCCGCGCCGTCGAGATCGTCGAGGAGGACCCGGGCCTGACCGAGCCAGAACCAGGCCAGCCCGCGGCTCAACGGCTCGGGTGCGAGCTCCACCGCCCGGCACCCGAGCCGTTCCGCCTCGGCGGCATCGCGCTCGTCCTTCCCGATGAATCCGCGGATGCCGTGGTTGAGGCACAGCAGGCCGTGGGCGAGCGACGACCAGAAGTCCGGTCGTCCGTCGGCGGCCACGGCCCGGCGCGCCAGGTCGCCGTCGCCGGCCTCGATCGCCAGCACCGCCACGTGGGCCGCGACGGCCAGGACCCGCACCCTGTGCTCGGGCCGGAGGTCGTCGAGCCCGGGCATCGCCGCGGTCAGCCAGCGGCGCCCTTCGCGGACGTGGCCGATCCAGACACGGTTCATCGTGCTGGCCAGCCGGCCGACCAGGTCCCACCGTCCCTGCTCCTCCGACCACCTGAGCGCCGCCCGCAGGTTGTGCTGCTCGCGCTGCACGTCGCCGTGGGGATCGAGGTAGGTGAGCTCCGGCGAGATCGACTCCACCCACGCGAGGAAGTGGGCCCGGTGGCGGTCGCGCACGAGCGTGTTCTCGCCGGCCTCCACCAGCTTCTCGGCGGCGTAGGCCCGCACGGTCTCGAGCATCCGGTAGCGCATGTCCCTGCCGCCGTCCTCGCCGACGATCAGGGACTTGCGTTGCAGCTGCAGCAGCGGTTCGAGCGCCCTGGGCTCGCGGCACATGGCCAGCGCCGACTCGGGGCTGAAGCTGCCCGGGAACACGGCGAGCCGGCGGAACACCGCCCGCTCCTCGTCGCCGAGGAGAGCGTGGCTCCAGTCGAGTGCCCCGTGGAGCGACTGATGGCGCGCCGGCTCGCGGCGACCCGCGGTGAACGGTGCCAGTCGGTCGCCGAGCCGATCGACGATCTGGCGCGGCGAGAAGTGGGGGACCTGCACGGCCGCGAGCTCGATCGCCAGGGGGATGCCGTCGAGCCTCCGGCAGATCTCGGCGATGTCGGACGCGTTGGCCGCGGTCATGACGAAGTCGGGGCGAACGGCGGCGGCGCGCTCGCAGAAGAGCTGTACCGCGTCGGATGTCTCCGTGACGTCCGCCCCCGGCACCGGTAGCGGGTCGGTCGGATGGACCTGCTCGCCGTGCAGGCGCAGTGCCTCGCGGCTGGTGGCGAGCACGGTGACGTCGGGACAGCGTTCGAGGATCTCGTCGACGAGGGCGGCGCACGCGTCGATCAGGTGCTCGCAGTTGTCGAGGACCAGAAGCACCTCCCGTGTCGCCAGGAAGTCGACCAGCTCGCGGGCGGGCTGTCCCGACCCTGTTCCGAGGGACATGTGGGAGAACCCGACCGCCGCCGCCACCGCCCCGGCCACGACCTCGGGATCGGACACGGGCGTGAGGTCGGCGAAGAAGACACCGTCGGGGAACTGCTCGAGCAGCCCGGTCGCCGCGGTGATCGCCAGCCGCGTCTTGCCGCATCCACCGATCCCGGTCAGCGTCACGAGACGGTCGGTCTCGAGCCGCTTGCGGACCGCGGCGACGTCGGGCTGCCGGCCGACGAAGCGGGTCCGCTCCCGCGGGAGGTTGTGCCGCACCGCCAGGCTGCGCAGTGGGGGAAAGTCGGTGCACAGCTCAGGGTGGCCGAGCTGGTACACGCGTTCGGCTCGGGCGACGTCCCGCAGGCGGTGCAGTCCCAGGTCGGTGCGGACGACCTCGGCCGGCAGACGGTCCAGTCCTTCGGCGGTGGACTGGGAGCACACGACCTGGTCGGGGTGGGCGGCGGCACGCAGACGGGCGCAGCGGTTGGGCGAGGCCCCGTAGTAGTCGCCCTCCCGCAGCTGGACGTCCCCGGTGTACAGCGCGGCGCGCACGCGCACGGCCGCGCCGTCCGGCCACGGTTCGCGCCGCAGCGCACGCTGCAACTGGACCGCGGCTCGCGCCGCGCTGCTCGCATCCGCGAAGACCGAGAAGGTGGAGTCGCCCTCGCCCTTGCTCCGGATCAACACGCCCCCGTGATCGAGCACGCTCGTCGCGATGAGGGCCTCGTGGCGCTCGAGGACGGCTCCCGCGACCTCGGGGCGCTCCTCCCACAGGCGCGTCGAGCCGCCGACATCGGTCATCAGCAACGTGAGTACACCGACAGGCAGCGCCCGCTTCCCGCCCACAGGTCCTCCTCCCGCCATGGGACAACCCGTGGGCGGCACGGTAGCCCCTGGTGTGCGCCTCCGTGCGAGCGAGCGCCGCCCAGCCCTCTCGGCCGGACTCAGGACGTCGATCGTCTTCGTCAGCTCGTCGCGGTCGATCTTGGCCCGGACGGGTCCTGCATCTCCGCGGTCAGCCCAGACGGACGCCCCCGCGCCCGTGGCGGCCGGGGACGGGTGCCGGGGTGAGGTTCGCTCGTCGACGACCCGGGCGCCCGACTCGGTGACGACCGCCTTCTCGGTCACGTCGAACTGCTCGAGGTAGCGGCCGGTGACCAACCGGCTCTGCGAGGTCAGGGCGGAGGCGGCGCTGTACGCCAGGCCCGTGACCGGGAGCAGGGTCCACTGGAGCACCATCCACGACCACCGCCGGCGGGGATGTCGCGCCGGGCGGGGCGGCAGCAGGCGGAGGCTGACGCCGATGCCGACGCCGAGCCCGGCGAGCGCCACCACCTTGAGCCCCGCCACCGTCACGAGGGTCCCCGGCGGAGCCGCCCGCTCGACCGGGAGCACGAGAGCCACGACCTGGGCCGCGGTGAACAGCAGCGGCCCGGTCGCCCACATGACGTGCCCCACCAGCAGCCGGGCGAGCTTCGCCGCCAGGTCGCGCCGCGGCACCGCGTTGGGCGTGCCCCACCCCTTGTCGATGACGTAGGCGACGTCGGACGCGCCCCACGCCCATCGCCGGAGCTGCACGAACTGGGCCCGGAGCGTCCGCGACAGCGACACCGACAGCACGGCGTCCTGGTAGATCGGCACGGCGAGCGGGTGGACCCGGTAGTGGCCGTCGAAGTGGAACCAGCTGCGCCAGAAGTGGTGGCCGTCCTCGACCACGGTGCGGACGCTCCAGAAGTCCATGGCCACGAGGGCGGCGAGGCCCTGGGCGTGAGCCGAGAAGTTGCGGATCAGCCGGGGGCGCCGGCTGAGCACGACGTTCCACAGCGAGCTCGTGGCGGCGACGACCCGGCACGGCGCGGGTACGTCCCAGGCGTTGCTGACGTAGAGGGCGATCGGCTGGAACGAGACCCGATGCGGGTCGGGGACCGTGCACCAGGCGTAGGTGAGCGCCGCCAGGTAGCACGGGTCGGGGCGGGTGTCGGCGTCGAGGGTGGTGACCACGACCCGGCCCGGGTCGATTCCGGCGGCCGCCACGTGGGCGGCGAGCGCCCTGCCCGCGCTGGTGATGTTGGCGCCCTTGCCGGGGAACTCGCCGGGTCGGTCGTCGTGACGCACGGCCATCACGTGGCCGAAGTCGCCGCGGTGGTCGTCGACGAGGCGCTGCGCCCGGCCCTCGGCCTGCGGACCGCCCCGGGCCTCGTACGCCACGACCAGGATCACCCGGGCGGGGTCGTAGGCCGCGGCCCGCACGGCCCGGACGGTCGGCTCCAGCACGTGCCTGCTCTCCGTCGAGGTGGCGATGATGACCGCGTGCACCACGTCGGCGGCCCGATCCCGCGACGGCGGCCCCGCCCGGCTGCGGGCCAGGTGGGCCCGGTGCCAGGCCGGGTCGTCCTGGCCGGCGGTGGCCCCGGGGTCGTCGAGGTCGGCCAGCAGGCGGGCCCAGGGGAGGCCGAGGTGGCGCCGCATCGAGCGGTAGCCCCGCAGGGCGGCCACGTTGGAGGCGACGACCGCCACCGCCCCGGTGGCCATCAGGGCCACGCCGGCCACCACGAACCCTCCGGGCGGGAGCACCGGCACGAGCGCGAGCGGCAGGGCCAGCACCAGCCAGCTCGCGCACCCCGGCAGAGCTTCGGCGGCCCGGTAGCGCCGGCCCCGGTCGGCCGGGGCCGGGATCTCGAGATCCCTCACGACCGGGGGTCGGTGCGGTGCCAGCCGCCGTCGAGGTCGACCACGGGCAGCCCCGACGGCGGGGGACCGATGCCGAAGGACACGTCGGCTCCCGGGTCGACCGTGACGATGATGCCGGCGGAGCCCGGTCGAGGGTTCGCCGCCTTGGTGAGCGCATAGGCGACGGTGTCGCCCCCGCCGAGGTGGACACGCTGCTCCCACGGGCCCCATCGCAACGTGATCGTCCGCGCTCGTCCGTCCGGCGGGTCGACGACCACCCAGACCCGGCCAGACGTCTCGGCGGGCCACTCGTGCTGGGCGGACACCGGGTCGGGACCGGCGAGCACCTGCTGGAGCACCACGTCCGCGGCGACGGCCGCCAGCACCACGAGCGCGACCACGACACCGGACGGCAGCCTGCGGAAGAGGTTCACGCGACGGCCGGCGACCGGTGCCTGCTCACCGACGGGCGGTGATCGTCGTCACCGGTCGGCGCAGCCTGCGGGAGCGCTCCTCATCGACCGTGAGAGGAACGGTCACGTGGACGGGCGGCCTGCCGAGACGCACGTGTACGACCGTAGCCCCGCGAACCCGACGAGCAGGACCACCGACCAGCCCCTCATCGCGTGGCTGGAAGGGCGGCGTCGTCGTCGGCCACCACCGATCCCGGTGAGACGCTGACGACGCAGTCCGCGGCCTGCGCCGTCCCGTCGACGGGCCAGCGCATCACCTCGAGGGTGGCCGGCCCGTACTCCCCGTCCGGCTCGATCCCGGCCTGGCGCTGCACGGCCGTCACCGCTTCGGCGGTCTGGGGACCGTACTCGCCGTCGATCGTCACGGCCTGGCCGTGGCACGACACCAGCGACTCCTGCAACACGGCGACGGCGTCCTCGTCGCCGTCCCCGGCGCCCATCTCGCAGACCGGGGTGGCCGTCCCATCGAGCACGTCGGTGTCCTCGCCCGGGACACGAGCCGATCCCGATGCCGAGTCGACGACGAGCACGCCGTCGCAGGTCCCCAGACCGTCACTGTCGGCCGCCGGTGCCGTATCGACCGTCTCCGCCGCCGAGCCCCGCCCGGCGTTCGCGTACCCGACCGAGACCAGACCCAGGACGAGCAAGAAGCCGATTCCCCCTGCGCTCGACGCCATCTCGGTCCCTCCCCACGCACCGTTCCGGACGATGGGTACCCGCAGGGCGACGAGATGTACCGCGGCGGGCGACCGAACCTCGTCCGAGGCCTGACCTGACCCGCCTCTGAACGGGCCGGGGTACCGTCTCGGCCGTGTCGGTCGTGCTCCGCCCCGAGGGCCTGACCCGGGAGGACGTGCTCGCCGTCGCCCGGGGTGGGGCCGAGGCCCGCCTGTCCGACGAGGCCGTGGCGGCCATGGCCGCGACCCGGACCCACGTCGAGGCGCTCGCCGCGTCGGCCGAACCCGCGTACGGCGTCTCCACCGGGTTCGGTGGCCTCGCCACCGTCCGGATCCCGCCGGACCAGGGGGCCCGGCTCCAGCGGTCGCTGATCGCCTCCCACGCCGCCGGCATGGGCGACCCCGTCGAGCCGGAGGTCGTCCGGGCGATGGTTCTCCTTCGGGCCCGCACGCTGGCCACCGGGCGCACCGGCGCCCGGCCCGAGCTGGCGGCCGCCCTGCTGGATCTGCTCGACGACGGGCGGCTGCCCGTGGTCCCCGAGTTCGGCTCGCTCGGCTGCAGCGGCGACCTGGCGCCGCTCGCCCACGTCGCCACGGCCCTCGACCTCACCCTCGAGGCGAAGGAGGGGCTCGCCCTGATCAACGGCACCGACGGCATGCTCGGCATGCTCGTGCTGGCCTGCGCCGACCTGACCGGGCTGCTGCGGGCCGCCGACGTGGCCGCGGCCATGAGCGTGGAGGGTCTGCTCGGCACCGACCGGCCGTTCGCCGCCGACCTCGTCGCCCTGCGCCCGCACCCCGGGCAGCAGGCCTCGGCCGCCAACATCGCGGCCCTGCTCGCCGGCTCGCCCATCGTGGCCTCTCACCGCACCGACGACCCCCGCGTCCAGGACGCCTACTCGCTGCGGTGCGCTCCCCAGGTCCACGGCGCCGCCCGCGACGCCCTGGCCTTCGCCGAGGCGTGCGCCGACCGCGAGCTGGCCGCGGCCATCGACAACCCGGTGGTGCTGGCGGACGGCCGGGTCGAGTCGGTGGGCAACTTCCACGGTGCCCCGCTGGCCCACGCCTGCGACCTGCTGGCCATCGTCGTCGCCGACGTGGCCGCCATGAGCGAGCGCCGCACCGACCGGTTCCTCGACGCCACCCGCAGCCACGGCCTGCCGCCCTTCCTGGCGCACGAGCCCGGTGTCGACAGCGGGCTGATGATCGCCCAGTACACCGCGGCCGCCCTCGTGGCCGAGTGTCGCCGGCTGGCCGTCCCGGCCAGCGTCGACACCATCCCGACCTCGGCCATGCAGGAGGACCACGTGTCGATGGGCTGGTCGGCCGCCCGCAAGCTGCGGACGGCGCTCACCCACCTCGGCCGCGTGCTGGCCGTCGAGCTGGTCACCGCGGCGCGGGGCATCGACCTGCGGTCCCCGCTCGACCCGGCGCCCGCCACCGGCGCCGTCCGCGACGCCCTGCGGGCCGGCGGGGTGGGCCCGCCGGGACCCGATCGGCTGCTGGCCCCCGAGTTGGCGGCCGCCGCCGACCTGGTGGCCGCCGGCGCGGTCGTGCGGGCGGCCGAGCGCGAGGTGGGATCCCTTGCCTGACACCCCGCGCACGGTCCGGGCGCCCCGCGGTCCCGAGCGAAGCTGCAAGGGCTGGGCCCAGGAGGGCGCGCTGCGGATGCTCATGAACAACCTCGACCCCGAGGTGGCGGAACGTCCCCAGGACCTGGTGGTGTACGGCGGGACCGGGCGGGCGGCCCGCAGCTGGCAGGCGTTCGACGCCATCGTCGCCAGCCTGCGGGGGCTGGAGGACGACGAGACCCTGCTCGTGCAGTCGGGCAAGCCGGTGGCCGTGTTCCGCACGCACGAGTGGGCGCCCCGGGTGCTGATCGCCAACGCCAACCTCGTCCCCGACTGGGCGACCTGGGACGAGTTCCGGCGGCTCGAGGCCCTGGGCCTCACCATGTACGGCCAGATGACCGCCGGTTCGTGGATCTACATCGGCACCCAGGGCATCCTCCAGGGCACCTACGAGTGCTTCTCCGCCATCGCCGAGCGCCGCTTCGGCGGCACGCTGGCCGGCACCGTGACGGTGACGGCCGGGCTCGGGGGCATGGGCGGCGCCCAGCCGCTGGCGGTGACGATGAACGGCGGTGTGGCAGTGGTCGTCGAGGTCGACCCCGACCGCATCCGTCGCCGGCTGGAGACGCGGTACCTCGACGTGGTCGCCGACGACCTCGACGACGCCCTGGCGCAGGCCGAGGCGGCGCGCGCCGACCGCCACCCGCTGTCGATCGGCCTGCTGGGCAACGCCGCCGATGTGCTGCCCCGGCTGGCGGAGGTGGACGCGCCGGTCGACATCGTCACCGACCAGACACCCGCGCACGACCCGCTGAGCTACGTGCCCGCCGGGCTCTCGCCGGACGAGGCCGAGGAGCTGCGCCGCCGCGACCCCGACGACTACACCGCCCGAGCCCGCGAGTCGATGGCCCGGCACTGTGCCGCCATGGTCGCCTTCGCCGACCGGGGGGCCGAGGTGTTCGACTACGGCAACAGCCTGCGGCGCGAGGCCCAGCTCGGCGGGTTCGAGCGGGCGTTCGACTACCCGGGCTTCCTGCCCGCCTACATCCGCCCGCTGTTCTGTGAGGGCAAGGGACCGTTCCGGTGGGCGGCGCTGTCCGGCGACCCGGCCGACATCGGGGTGACCGACAGGGCCGTGCTCGACGAGTTCCCCGAGAACGAGGCGCTGGCCCGGTGGATCCGCCTGGCGTCCGACCGCGTGGCGTTCCAGGGGCTGCCGGCCCGCATCTGCTGGCTCGGCTACGGCGAGCGCGACCGCATGGGCCTGCGGTTCAACGAGCTGGTCGCCGCCGGCAAGGTGCAGGCGCCGATCGTCATCGGGCGCGACCACCTCGACTCCGGCTCCGTCGCGTCGCCCTACCGCGAGACCGAGGCGATGCGCGACGGCTCCGACGCCATCGCCGACTGGCCGCTGCTCAACGCCCTGCTCAGCACCGCGAGCGGCGCGAGCTGGGTGTCGATCCACCACGGCGGCGGGGTGGGCATCGGCCGGTCCATCCACGCCGGGATGGTGGTCGTCGCCGACGGCACCGACCTGGCGGCCCGGAAGCTCGAACGGGTGCTGACCAACGACCCGGGAAGCGGCGTCGCGCGGCATGTCGACGCCGGCTACCCGGAGGCGCTGCGGGTGGCCCGCGACACCGGGATGCAGCTGCCCATGCCGCCGTGACCAGCTACTGGGCCGCGCGCGCCCTGCTGCCCGACGGCGTGGCGTCGGGTGTCGTGCTCGACTGCGGCGAGTCCGGCCGGCTGGCCGCCGTGCGGGCTGGCGTCGACCGGGCGCCGCCGGGGGCGACGCCGCTGGGCGGGATCGTGCTGCCCGGGCTGGTCGACGCCCACTCCCACGCCTTCCACCGGGCGCTGCGGGGACGCGCCGGCGGCGGCGACTTCTGGGCCTGGCGGGAGGAGATGTACGCGCTGGTCGACCGGCTCGACCCCGACAGCCTGGTGGCGCTGGCCGCGGCCGCGTTCGGCGAGCTGGTGCTGGCCGGCGTCACCACCGTCCACGAGTTCCACTACCTGCACCACCCCGCCGGGATGGACGACGCCGTGTGCGAGGCGGCGCGGCGGGCCGGCATCCGTCTGGTGCTCCTCGACACCTGCTACCTGCGGGCCGGGTTCGCGGGCGAGCCGCTCGACCCGGTGCAGCGCCGGTTCAGCGACGGCGACGTGGAGCGATGGGCGACGCGGGCCGAGAAGGTCGCGGCTGCGCACCCCGAGGTCACGGTGGGCGCCGCGGCCCACAGCGTCCGGGCGGTCGACCCGGTGTCCCTCGGCGCGGTGGCTGCGTGGGCCCGCACCCGCGAGGTCCCGCTCCACCTGCACCTGTCGGAGCAGCCGGCCGAGAACGAGGCGTGCCTGGCCGCCACCGGCCGTACGCCCACCCAGCTGGCCCACGACCACGGGGTGCTCGGCCGCGCCACGACCGCCGTGCACTGCACCCACGTCACCGCCGGCGACGTCGCGCTGCTGGGGACGAGCGACACCGCCGCCTGCCTGTGCCCGACCACCGAGCGCGACCTGGCCGACGGCATCGGACCCGCGGCGGCGCTGGCGGCCGCCGGCTGCCGCCTCCGGGTCGGCAGCGACTCGCACGCGGTCGCCGACCTGTTCGAGGAGGCCCGGGCGATCGAGACGGACGAGCGGCTGGCCACCGGCCGCCGCGGGCTCCACCCGCCCGAGGCCCTGCTGGCCGCGGCCACCGCGGGCAGCGCTCTGCGACCCGGAGAACCGGCCGACCTGTGTGCGGTGGGGCTCGACGGCGTGCGGCTGGCCGGCGCGAACCCCGACGATCCGGTGCCGATGCTCGTCGCCGCGGCGACGGCCGCGGACGTCACCGACGTGGTGGTGGCGGGTCGCCACGTCGTGCGCGACGGCGCCCACGCGGCCCTGGACGTCGCCGCCGAGCTGCGGGCCGCCGTGGCGGCGGTGCGCTGATGTGGGACCTGCTGATCACCGACGCCGCCGGCGGCGGGGCGATCGGCGTCTCCGGAGAGCGCATCGCCTGGGCGGGGCCAGGCGACGCGCAGCCGGCGGGGACGTCCGCGGCCGTCACCTGGTCGGTCGGTGGGCGGGTGGTGACGCCCGGGCTGATCGACTGCCACACGCACCTGGTGTTCGGCGGCGACCGGGCAGGGGAGTGGGAGCAGCGCCTGGCGGGCGCCGACTACGCGGCCATCGCCGCCGAGGGCGGCGGCATCGGGGCGACGGTGCGCGCCACGCGCGCCGCGTCCGACGCCGAGCTGCTCGACGCCGCCGCGGCCCGGGCGGGGGCGCTGGCCGCACGCGGGGTCACGACGGTGGAGGTGAAGTCCGGCTACGGCCTCGACCTCGAGACCGAGCTGCGGATGCTGCGGATCGCCCGGCGGATCCCCGAGCGGGCCCCGGTCGACGTGGTCACGACGTTCCTCGGCGCCCACGCAGTCCCGCCCGAGTTCGCCGGCGACCCCGACGGCTACGTGCGGTTCGTGTGCGACCAGCTCCTGCCGACGGTGGCGGGCGAGGGCCTGGCCGACGCGGTCGACGCGTTCTGCGAGCGGATGGCGTTCACGCCCGCCCAGGTGGACCGAGTGCTCACCGCCGCCGGCCGACTCGGCCTGCCGGTCAAGCTGCACGCAGACCAGCTGAGCGACGGTGGGGGCGCGGCGCTGGCCGCCCGTCACCGGGCCTTGTCGGCCGACCACCTGGAGCACACCTCACCCGAGGGGGTCGCCGCCCTGGCGGCGGCGGGAACCGTGGCGGTGCTGCTGCCGGGCGCTGCCTACGTGTTGCGGGACGGCGCGGTGCCGCCCGTCGACGCCCTGCGCGCCGCCGGGGTGCCGATGGCGGTGGCCACCGACTGCAACCCCGGCACGTCGCCGGTCGTCTCGCTGCCGCTCGCCCTGCACCTGGCCTGTACCCGCTTCGGTCTGACCGTGCCGGAGGCGATCGCCGGCGCCACATCCCACGCGGCGCGAGCGCTCGGGCTGGACGGCACGGCCGGGGTCATCGCGACCGGCGCCCGCGCCGATCTCGTCGTGTGGGACGCCGACCACCCCGCCCAGATCGTCTACTGGATGGGCCTCGATCCGGTGGCGGCGATGGTGAAGCGGGGCCGCTTCGTCGTGGGCGGGCCGGCGTGAGCGTGCGCGACATCGTCTCGATCGGCCACCCGGTGCTCCGGCAGACGGCCAGGCCGCTCGGTCCCGCCGAGGTCGGCGCCTCCGAGGTGCAGCGGCTGATCGACGACCTGATCGACACGATGCGGGCCGCGGACGGGGCCGGCCTGGCCGCCACCCAGGTCGGCGAGGCGGTGCAGGTGTGCGTGATCGAGGTCCGGCCCGGGAACCCCCGCTATCCCTACAAGCCCGTCATCCCGCTGACCGTGCTGGTCAACCCCGTGGTCACGCCGCGGACGGCCGAGACCTTCGCCAACTACGAGGGGTGCCTCTCGGTGCCCGGCCTGCGGGGCGTGGTGGACCGGTTCGTCGACGTCGGGGTGCAGGCCCTCGACCGCGACGGCGAGCCGCTCGACCTGGTGGTGCAGGGTCTGTCGGCCGGGACGTTCCAGCACGAGACCGACCACCTCCACGGCCGGCTGTTCGTCGACCGGGTGGCCGACACCCGCACGCTGTGCACGTGGGACGAGTTCCGCCTGCGTCACGAGGCCGCGTTCGCCGAGCGGGCGCGGGCGCTGGTGGCCCGCTTCGGGAGCTGAGAATCCTCGGATCGTGCCGTCATCCGGCACGTTGGTCAGGTTCGAACCCACCCACATGAAGGCACGACGCTTCCTCGCCCTCATCGTGGCCCTGGTGGGTGCGGCCGCGGTGCTCGTGCTGTTCCTCGTGGCGGCCATCAGCAGCCCGACCACCGACAGCCAGGTGGACAGCAGCGACACCGCCGAGAGCATCCTCGACGGTTGGGCCAACCGGGACAAGGACATCGGCACCTTCTGACTCGCAGGTGAGCGGGTCGGCGGGGGTCACCGGAGGGTCGAACATGCGATCGGGACAGATCCGGTTTCGGAGGCCGCCTCGGGGGAAGGATGGCGACATGGCTGTGGCCATGACGCGAACCCCCACCAGCCCGTGCCTCGGATGCGGCGAGCTGGTGGACGGCGACGCCGGGTTCTGCCCTGACTGCGGCACCCGTCAGATACCCGACCGGCCCATGCCGGTCCGGGCCACACCCGCCGAGACCGAGCGGCTGGCGCGCTCGACCAACGCCTGGATCCTCACGGCGCTCGCGGCCATGGCCGCACTGCTCCTCGCAGGCGGGATCGTCGCGGGCAGGGTCAGCGCCACGGTGACCGGCGACGCCGACGGTGACGATGCCGATGCGGGTGCCGCCGAGACCATGGGCGACTACGCCCCCTACGCGGAGACGTGGGCCGACAAGCACGACCACGTCGTCGACCAGGCGAGCGGTCATGACCCGAACGGTCTGGCGACCGCAGCCGAGGACGCCCGCCTGTGGATCGCCACGAACCGGGCGGATCTCGGGGCGCTGGCCGCATCGGCGGATGGTGGCTCCGCCCTCCTCTACGAGGAGCTGGTGGGGATCTTCGACCAGCGCGCCTCGGTCCTCGCCGGGGTCGAGGCGACCGCGACCGCCGGCGGCGACGGCGAGGGTGCCGCCGCGGACGAGGTGGCGACGCTGACGGCGCTCGATCAGCAGGCCGACGCCACGACGTGCGAGATCGCGGACGTGATCAGCGCCGAGGGCGACGATCCCGGCGAGCACATGACCGCGGAGATGGACGTGCCCTGCTGAGGCTCGCTCGTCGTCGGGGTGGGCGCGCGCGAATCTGGCGGAGGCGTCACGGCGCTCGCTGGCAAGATTCACCATGGTCGAATCGTCGAGCGTGCTGTCGGGGAAGAACGCCTTGGTCATCGGAGGCGGGGGCGGCGGGATCGGGCGGGCGGTCACACGCGGGCTCGCCGCGGCCGGAAGCGCGGTTGCAGTCGCCGATGTGGATCGCGACCGTGCTGACGAAGCCGCGGCAGAGGTCGCCGCAGCCGGCACGACGTCCGTCAGCCTCACGGGTGACGTGCGATCCGCGACCACGTCGAGGGCTTCGTGACCCGGGCGGCTCAGGAGCTGGGCGGGCTCGACGTTCTCGTGACGGTCGTCGGCGGGCAACTGGCGTTCGTCCCGTCCACGCCGTTGCACGAGACCGCCGATGACGACTGGGATCTCATGTTCGACCTCAACCTGCGCTACGTGGCCCGGGCCGTCCGCGCCGCGCTGCTGGTGTTCCTGGCGCAAGGCCGTGGCGGGACGATCGTGAGCGTCGGCTCGATCACGGCGGAGGTGGGCAATCCGACGCAGGCCGCCTACGGCGCGGCCAAGGCCGGCCTGGCGAGCCTCGCCAGATCGGTCGCCGCGGAGTACAGCCGAGACGGCATCCGCATGAACGTCGTGACCTGCGGCCCGATCGCCACCCCCGTCGCTCAGGCGGCCCAGGCCGGCACGGCGGGGTGGATCCCGATGGGCCGCCCGGGTGACTCGCGCGAGGTGGCGGACGCGGTGGTCTTCCTCGCGTCGCCGTCGTCGTCCTACGTCAGCGGCCAGAGCCTCGTGCTCGACGGCGGTGCGACCGCGGTCGGCCCCTTCTCCCACACGACACGCTGACCAGCCGCCCCGCCGGTGCGCCGGTCGTTAGCTTGGCGGCGTGCGTGGGGGCCGGGCGGGGTGGTGGGTGGCGGTCGCCGCGGTCGGCCTCGCGGTGGCGCTGCCGTTCGTGGCCGCAGTCGGGTGGGACGGCTACAGCCACCGGTCGCAGTACATCAGCGAGCTGGGCGCCCGCGGGGCGCCGGACGGCGCGGCCGTCAGCGTCGCCTTCCTCGTCGTCGGCGTGCTCTTCGTTGCGTGGGCTGCGCTTACCGCGCCGCGGGTCGCCGCCGCCGTCGGCGTCAGCGGGGCGGCCACCGCGGTCGCCGTGTGGCTGGCCGGCGGGGGGCTCGGCGCCTCGTACGCCGTCTCCGCGGTCGCCCGCTGCGAGCCCGGCTGCCCCGACGAGGACGTGGGCGCCGCCCAGGCCGTCCACAGCCTGGTGAGCAGCGCCGGCTACGCGCTCGCCATCGCCGCGCTCGTCGTGTTCGGCCTGGCCGTCCGGCGCTCGGCCTCGGCGCCGGCCCGCCGGGTGGGCCGCGCCGGCCTGGTGGCGGCGCCGGTGCTGGCGGCGATCGGGCTGGCGGTCCTGGTGGCGGACGACTGGCGGGGCCTCCTCCAGCGCCTGCTGGACGCGGGCGTCTACGCCTGGATCCTCGCCGTCGCCCACCTGGCCGCCCCGCCCCGCCGGGTCAGCCCGTGAGGCCGGGCACGCCGCTGCCTGCCAGCGCGTCGAGGTCGCGCTCCATGTACCGGTTGTGCGCCCAGGTCTGCCGTCGCACGACACCGATCGCCCGGCGCGTGCCCCCCGCCGGTCCAGCCTGGAGAGGCCCACCCCGGCGGGTGGGCCTCTCTCTACTGCTCCAAGGGTCAGCCGAGTTCGGCGGTGATGATCTCGCAGAACAGGGCGAAGTCGCTGTCGGCCTGCGGGTGCGGGCCGTTGTTGACGAGGACCTCCGAGGAGATCTGCTCCTCGGTCGCCAGGTCGAAGGTGGTCACGAACGAGATCAGACCGGCGTCCCTCGTGATCACCGGACCGTGGGGCGTGCTGATCCTCTCCGGCAGGCCCCTGACTGAGGTATGGAAGGTGATCGTGCCCGCCTCCTCGTCGATCGACTCCGTCTCCCGGGTGAGGTTGGCGAAGTTGACGATCACCGACTCCCCGGCGTCGTTGACGAACTCGTTCGACCCGCTGGAGTTCGCCACGAGGCGGACGAAGTTCCCGTCAGCGTCGAAGAACGCCTTGTCGAAGAACCTCACGTCCACCACCACATCGAGGTTGAGACCGCAGATGTCCTGATCCTCGTCGGTGAAGACGACGTGCGCTCGCTCCTGCTCCGGCTTCCCGGCCGAGGCCGGTGCCACCAGCCCCATCAGGAGGCCGAAGCCTGCAACCACCGCCACAGCGGCGCGTTTGATCGTCATGATTCCCCCCTGTCACGGGGGCGTGCTGGGATGCCCGCCCATGCGGGGAACCATACCGGACGGTCACGCACGGTGACCTGAAAACCACTGGTGAGGCCAGGTCGGGTGGTCGGCTTCGCCTGCATGTGTTGGGGGGAGCTAGGTGTTCTGGACCGTCAGGCCGCCGTCCACGACCACCACGGCGCCGGTGATGTACGAGGCGGCGGGCAGAACGAGCGACAGCGTCATGTGCGCGACCTCCTCGGGATCGCCGTAGCGGCGCAGTGGGACCCGCCGGCGGGCGAACTTGGCCTTGGCCTCCTCCGGGATGGCTGCGGTCATGCCGGTGTGGATCGGGCCGGGGCAGATGCAGTTGACGGTCACGCCCGCCGGCCCCAGCTCGACCGCCAGGGAGCGGGTGAGCCCGATCACGCCGTGCTTCGACGCGGTGTAGGGGGAGAGGTAGGCGGTGGCGCCCAGGCCCTCGGTCGACGCCACGTTCACGATGCGGCCCTGGCCGTGGCGTCGGAGATGGGGGAGGCACGCCCGGATGAGCGTCGTGTGCGCGGTCAGGTTGACCGCCAGGGTGGCGTCCCACGCCTCCTCGAACCCGTCGAGCTCGATGGGCGCCGGCAGGCTCACCCCCGCGTTGTTCACCAGGATGTCCGGTGGGCCCAGGCGCGCGGTCACCTCGTCGATGGCGCGGCGCACGGCCGCGGCGTCGGTCACGTCCAACCCCCAGGCCGCCGCGGTGCCGCCCGCCCCGGAGATCTCGCCTGCCACCGCGTCGACGCCGTCGGACGAGCGATCGATCACCGCCACCGCCGCACCCTCGTCGGCCAGCAGGTGTGCGGTCGCCCGCCCCATGCCCGAGGCGGCGCCGGTCACGACCGCCACCCGGCCGTCGACGGTGCGTTCGAGTCTGGTCAGCCGAGCCATGCGGCCGGAAGCTAGTGCCGTGTTGCGTGACACGGCACCGGTGCCGCCTCGGTGTGGTGGCGCCGATCAGCCCTGCGGGTAGCGTCCTACGGACGTACCGACGGCGGATGGTGTCATGAACGACCTGCTGACGACGCACGCGAGCGAGGTCACAGAAGACCAGATCGACCACCTCGGTCACATGAACGTGCGCTACTACGCCGAGAACGCCTCGGCCGGCACCCGGGCCCTGCTCGACGCGCTGCCCGGTTGGGGCCGGCACCCGTTCGTGGTCCACGACGTGTACACCCGACACCACCGCGAGCAGCTGCTGGGCACCGCGCTGATCGTCCGCAGCGCGGTTCTCGGGGCAGACGTCGACGGGCTGCGGCTCCACCACGAGCTGGCCGCCCGCGACACCGGCGTGCTGGCCGCCACGTTCGTCCACCGCGTCAGCCCGCTCGACGAGGGCGGTGAGCGTGCCCCGCTGTCCGACCGCCTGGTGGCTGCGGCACAGGATCTCGCGTTGCCGGCGCCACTCCCGTACGCCGCCGCGCGCACGATCTCTCCGGAGGCCGACGTCGTGGCGTCGTCCCCCTCGCTGGACGAGGTGCGGGCGCGCCGGCTGGCGATGCGCCACGAGCGCGTCGTGACCGCCGAGGAGTGCGATGCCGCCGGTCGCTACACCCCGGCGATGGCCCCGATGCTGGTGTGGGGTGGTGAGCCGGTGCGTCCCGACGCCGGCCCGTGGCTGGAGGAGATGCCCGGCGGCGAGCTCATGGGGTGGGCGACGATGGAGACCCGCATCCAGACCCGGCGCCTGCCGCGGGTGGGCGAGCGGGTGCAGAGCTTCGGCGCCACCGTCGCCGTCCACGACAAGGTCACCCATCGCGTCCAGTGGTGCTTCGGCCTCGAGGACGGCGAGGTGCTCGTGGGGTTCGAGATCGTCAACCTGGCCTTCGACACCCGGAGCCGCCGTCCGATGCGCATCCCGGACGTCCACGCCCAGCGCGAGCTGACGACCCTCCAGCCCGACCTCGCCCCTCGCCCTCGGCCCTGAACGACCAGGGTCCACGCGCGACGCACGGTCGCCCAGGTCAGGTCTGCGCCGACGTCACTGCCAGGGAGGCGTCGACCGGCGATGGCTCGCCGGCGCTGATCTGTCGGGACCCGTGGGCCAGGGCGCGCCCAGTTTCTCGATGCCGCGGGTTCTACATCGTCGACGGCTCTGACGATCCCGCCCTCGACGGGTGGGAAGCAGCCGGACCCGCAAGACGGGTGTCAGCCGTCGGTCTCAACTCATGAGGTGCGCGCCGACGCGCACCCGGGCGCAGAACGGAGCCAGAGATGATCCTGAAGGACAAGGTCGCGGTGATCTACGGGGCCGGAGGCGCGGTCGGCGGCGCGATCGCGCGCGCTCTTCGCGACCGAGGGGGCCAATCTCTTCCTCACCGGCCGCACGCTGGCACCAGTGGAGGTCGTCGCCAAGGAGATCACTTCCGCCGGCGGATCCGCCGAGGTGGCGGAGGTCGACACCCTCGACGAAGAGGCAGTCGACACCCATCTCCGGACCGTGATCGACAGGGAGGGCCGCGTCGACATCTCGTTCAACGCCGTCGGCGTCCCGAGCCGCGACCGGGGGATCGGGCTCTACGGTGCGGGGATCCTGGGGGTCCCGCTCGTCGAGCTGGATGTCGAGCACCTCGCCCTGCCGATCACGACCAGCGTCACGTCGTACTTCCTCACCGCTCGGCTGGCCGCACGACACATGATCCCGAACGGATCGGGGGTGATCATGACCGCCACCACGCTCCACTCGCGGACGGGCTTCCCGACGGCGGGAGGCTACGGACCGGCGCAAGCCGCCAAGGAGGCGCTCACCCGACAGCTGTCCGCCGAGCTCGCGCCCCATGGCATTCGCGTGGTCGGCCTACGACCGCACGGCATGCCCCAGACGGACACGCTCAAGGAAGGCTTCGAGGCTCGCGGCAAGGCCGCGGGGATGTCCTGGGAGCAGTTCCAGGAGTTGCTCGCCAGCCAGGACCCACACGCAGCGACTCATGACCCTGGAGGAGACCGCCGACATGGCGGTCCTCATGGCGTCCGACAGGGCGAGTGGCATGACGGGAACCACCGTGAACCTGTCGATGGGCAGCCTGGACGACTAGCAGGGTGCTGAGATGCGGCGGTCGGCGGCCTGCGACTCGGCGAAGAGTCCAGCTCGCAGGCTCGGGCGACCGGTCGACGATGGGCAATGTCAGCACCCCGGTAGCTGATCTCCGAACGCGAGGTGTCGGGCGACGTGACACCCTTCGCCCATGTCCTTGGCCATGAGCGAGCACGAGCGGCAGGAGTTCCTCGCCGCGTGTCCACGTCGGCGTCATCTCGATCGAGCGAGCCGACGGCCCGCCGCTCACCGTCCCGATCTGGTACGGCTACGAGCCCGGGGGGCTCGTGTGGATCATCACCGCCGCCGAATCCCTCAAGGGAAGGTTGTTGGACGCCGCCCGGCGCTTCAGCCTCTGCGCGCAGACGGAGGAGCCGCCCTTCTACAAGTACGTCAGCGTCGAGGGACCGATCGTCGACGTGGCACCGGCCGAGCTCGAAGCCGACCGACGCCCGCTGGCGCACCGCTACTTCGGCCCGGAGCTGGGCGACGCCTACGTGGCCAGCACCGACGGGGAAGGGAACCTCAAGTTCTCGATGCGCCCGACTCGCTGGTGGTCCGTCGACTACACGAAGCTCTCCTGAGCGCAACGAGGCAGGCTGCGATCACCGCGAGCGGCCTCGGGCGACCTCAGTGCATCGACTGGCCGAGTCCGATCAGGTTGCCCTCGCTGTCGCGGAACCACACGGCACGCTCGCCGATGCCGCCGTCCGAGGGGTACGCCCCCGGGATGTCCGTGATCCCGTCGACGGTGGTGAGGTCGGGGAAGTCGTAGCGCTCGAACTCGACGCCGCGCCGGCGTAGCTCGGTCACCGCCGCCTCGATGTCGTCGACCTTCCAGCCCATCTGGGTGTGCGTGCCCGATGCGGCTCCCGTCGACGCGAACAGCGAGAACACGGTCGAGCCGCAGCGGTAGCGGAGCCCGCCCTCTCGCTCCTCGACGGGCTCGAGCCCGAGCTTCTCGGCGTAGTAGCGGCGGGCCCTGTCGAGATCCTGGCACGGCAGGCGCGCCTGGACCTCGGCGTGGGCGAGCGCGCCGTCACCCGAGAGGGGCAGGTCCTCGTAGGAGAACGTGGCCATGCGTGGTGCCTCCGGTCGTCGCCTCTGTCGTCGAGTGTGCAGACCGATCGGGCGCCCCCGAGTCATCTACAGGCAGGCATACAGGGCGTCGATGAGGGCCTGATTCCTCGGGCTCTGCCAGCGCGGCCTGATCGCGTTCATCACGTAGCCGAACCCGACGCCGGCCTGCGGATCGGCGAAGCCCAGCGCGCCACCGGTCCCGAAGTGGCCGAAGCTCCCGGGGTTCGGTCCGAAGGGTCGATCAGGCCGGGTCGGCTGGAATCCGAGGCCGAACGTCGCGTCCCGTTCGAGGACCGGGCACCAGCCCTCCGACTGCGCCGAGGTCGCCTGCGCGAGCAGATCGTGACCGAGGAGGGTGATCCCGTCGACGGCGCCGCCTGCCGCCAGAGCGCGGTAGAGACGCGCCACGCCGCGGGCGCTTGCGTGCAGGTTGGTCGACGGCACCTGGGCGGCTCGCCACTCCGTGGTGTTCACCACGCCGATCCCCGAGTAGCCGGGTGGGTTGGAGTAACCGAGGGCGATCATGCGCTGCTCGTCGGTCTGCGCTTGCGCCGCGAGCCATTCGACGCCGTGGACGACATCGATCTCCCAGACGACGTCGGCGCACCGTGCTCGTTCGGCCGCCGAGAGGCCCCACACGAGATCGGCATCGAGCGGCCCGGCGATCTCGTCTCGCAGCCATGGGCCGGGGAGACGGTCGTCGATCCTCCTGGCGAGCTCTCCGACCAGATGGCCGTAGGTGTTCGAGTGGTAGGCGTGCCGAGTGCCCGGTTCCCACCATGGATCGGTTGCGGCGACGGCGCTGCACATGGCGTGCCAGCGCCAGAGAACGTCGTTGGCCAAGGGCTCACGGATGGCGGGAACGCCCGCGCGGTGGCACATGACGTCTCTGACGGTCGCGCCCTGCTGGCCCGCGACGAGCTCGGGCCACCAGCGATCCGCCGGCACGTCGAGGTCGATCCGGCCGCCCTCGACGAGTTGCAGCAGCCGCAGCGCGATGACCGGCTTTCCCACCGAGAACGCGTTCACAAGCGTGTCGTGGGTCCACGCGCGCCGGTGATCGGTGTCCGCCCATCCTCCCCACAGGTCGACCACCACCTGCCCGTCGAGGGTGATGCTGCACGCCGCGCCGACCTCGCCGCGCTCGAAGTTGGCCACGAACGCCTCGAACACCGAGCGAAACGCGGGGTCACAGGTGCCCTGGATCACGAGCCGACGGTACGCGAGGGAGATCGAGCCCTCAGCGGGGATAGACGGTGAGGTCGACGGCCTTGGTGGTCGCCCACACCGGGGTGCCGGGGGCGAGGCCGAGCTCCGCGACCGCCGTGGGTGTGATCTCGGCGGTGGCGTGGACGGGCCCGTCGAGGGTCACACGCACGCGGTCGCGATCGGCTTCGAGCTCGATCACGGTGGCGGGCCAGGTGTTGCGGGGGCTGCCGTCGGTGGGGTGGGTGTGCAGCGCGATCGCCTGGGGCCGGAGGGCGATGGCGACCTCGGGCCCGGGAAGCGGGTCGGCGACGACGAGCTCGGCGCCGGTGTCGAGCCGGACCGTACGCTCGCCGGTTGCGGCCCCGAACAGCAGGTTGATGCCGACGAGCTGGGCGATGTAGCGCGACGCGGGCCGGGCCGTGACATCGGCGGGCGTTCCGGCCTGGGTGACATGGCCGTGTTCGACGATGACGAGGCGGTCAGCGAGCACGATGGCGTCGAGCGGATCGTGGGTGACGAGCAGGCGGGCGCCGGGAAACGTTGCGAGGTGTCGGCGCAGCTCGGTGCGCACATGGACCCGGGTGCTGGCGTCGAGCGCGGCGAGCGGCTCGTCGAGCAGCAGGAGCCGCGGTTCGGTGGCGAGGGCGCGGGCGAGCGCGACGCGTTGCGCCTGCCCGCCGGACAGGGTTCGGGGCTTGGCGTCGGCGTGGTCGGCGAGGCCCACACGTTCGAGCCAGCGCTGCGCGCGGCTGCGGGCGTCGGACCGGTGCTGGCCACGGGCCCTGAGCCCGAACGCGACGTTGTCGAGCGCGGTGAGCCGAGGGAAGAGCAGGTAGTCCTGGAAGACGAACCCGATGGGCCGCTGCGACGTGGGAACGAACGTGTCGGTGGCGGGGTCGTCGAGCACGGCGCCGTCGATCTCGATGCGCCCGGCGTCGAGGGGACGAAGCCCGGCGATGGCCCGCAGGGCGGTGGTCTTGCCGGCCCCGTTGGGCCCCAGGAGGGCGACGACCTCGCCGTCGTCGACGTGGAGGTCGACGGCGAGGTGGAGGTCGTCGTAGCGGACGTCGATCGCGGCGCGGAGCACGTCAGACGGTCAGCCAGCGGTCGCGCAGGGGCAGCAGGACCGCGAGCGAGACGGCGATGAGCACGAGCGAGAGCGCGATGGCGGCGTCTCGGTCCGATTCGAGGGCGAGGAACACTGCGAGGGGCATGGTCTGGGTACGGCCCTGCAGGTTGCCGGCGAAGGTGACCGTGGCGCCGAACTCGCCGAGCGCCCGCGCCCAGCACAGCACGGCACCGGCGATGATCGACGGGGCGGCATGAGGAATGGTGACCCGGCGGAAGATCGTCCACCGGCTGGCACCGAGGGTGGCGGCGGCCTCTTCATAGCGGGTGTCTGCGGCGCGCAGGCCGGACTCGACCGTCAGCACCAGGAAGGGCATGGCGACGAACGTGTTGGCCGCGATCACACCCCAGGCGGAGAACGGCAGGAGCAGCCCGGTGGCGTCGTAGACGGGACCGCCGAGCAGGCCGCGCCGGCCGAACGCGAACAACAGGGCCGCACCGCCGACCACCGGCGGCAACACCATGGGCAGGGTGACGAGCGCCCGGGTGAAGGACCGCCCGGGGAACCGGGTGCGGGCCAGCACCCAGGCGAGCGGTATCCCGACGAGGAGCGAGATGCCCGTTGCGGCGAACGCCGTGGTGATGCTGAGCCGCAACGCGTCCGTGACGACGGGTTGCCGGACGAGGTCGCCGAGGTCGCCCCACGGCGCCCGTTGGAGCAGCGCGAGGAACGGGACGGCGATGAACGCGACGGCGACGGCGGCGAGGGGGACCAGCGCCCAGGGAGCCCGGGCCTGACCGGCCCGCCTCACCGCCGTACGCCGCGGGGTCACGCGGTGCCGAACCCGTAGGAGGCGAGCATGTCCTGGCCGTCGTCGGACAGCACGAACTCGACGAACGCGTCGGCCACCTCGACGTTGGGGGCATCGGTCAGGGAAGCGATCGGGTACGTGGCGGTCACGTTGTCCCCGGCGGGGATGTCGATGCCCTCGACCGCGTCGCCGGCCGAGATCACGTCGGTGACGTACACGATTCCGGCGTCGAGCTCGCCCGCCTCGATCTTCGTGAGCAGCGACCGGACGTCTGGCTCGTTGGTGTCGACCGCGGGGGTGACGCCTGCGTTGGCCAACGCCTCGCGCCCGAACTCGCCACAGGGCACCTCCTCCGCGCACAGGCCGATGAGCAGATCCGCGTTGGCGAAGTCGTCGAGACCGGTGACATCGGCGTCGTTTCCCGCCGGCACGGCGATCTGCAACAGGTTGGTGACGAAGTCGGTCGGATCGTCCGCGGCCCCGCCCTCGACGACCTGATCCATGTTCGACGTGTTCGCCGAGGCGAACACGTCGGCGGGTGCCCCGGCGAGGATCTGCTCGCGCAACGCCGAGGACGCCCCGTAGTTCACCTCGACGGTCACGTCGGGGTTGGCCTCCTCGAAGGCGGCGTCGATCTCGTCGAAGGCGTCGGTCAACGACGCGGCGGCGAACACCGTGACCGTGCCCTCCAGATCGGAGGCCGGTGCCTCGGCCGCACCGGCGGAGTCGGCCGCATCGTCATCGTCATCGCCGCACGCGGCCACCACCACCACCAGGGCGCACACCAGTGCGCCCAGGCGCGTCGAATGCTTCATCGTCGTCGTGGCCATGCCGTCCATCCGTCCCCTCCGCTCTAGTCGCAGTGAACCTAGCAGCCAGCGCGCGACACCAAGGCCGTGGCAATCTCACAGGGCATGCGACGCCGGCCGACCCTCTCGCTCAACGAATGGGCAGTGCTCGGCGTCCTCGTCGACAAGCCACGCCACGGCTACGACATCGCCGCCGAGCTCAGCCCCGGCACCCGCCTCGGGGACATCTGGACCGTCAACCGCCAGCTGGTCTACCGGGCGATCGAACGCCTCGACGCCCTCGAGCTCGCCCAGCCACGCCGCCGCGAGCCCGGCGCCGGTGGTCCGCCCCGCACCATCTGTGCCCCCACCCGCCACGGGCGTGCCATGCTGCACGCCTGGCTCGTAACGCCGGTCGAACATCTCCGGGACGTCCGCAGCGCCCTGCTCCTCAAGCTCGCTCTGACCGACCGCCTCGGCCGGGACCGCCGCGAGCTGGTCGACGCACAACACCGGGCTCTCGCCGACCGGCTCCGCGACCTGTCGCACCCGCCCGACGACCCCCGCGACATCGCCGCCCTCTGGCGTCACCACTCCGCCGCCGCCGTCCAGCACTTCCTCGATTCCGTCGGCGGAGCCGACGACCCGACAGGCCGGACCGCTCTGCATCTCGAATGATCCCTTCACCGCTGTGCAGCGACCGGGGACAGGCGTGCAGAGCGCCTGGCGGGGGAGCGAGTGGCCGGACCGCGCTCCTGAACCGTGCTGACGGGATCGGTCCGAGGTAAGGAGAGCGGGTGTTCCTCACGGCACAGCGGCTGTTCGACGGCCGAACACCACAGGTGTTCGACGAGTGGGGGATCGAGATCGACGACGGGAGGATCGTGGACATCGGTCCCTCGCGGGCGATGCGACCGGCGTCGGACGTCGTCGATCTCGGCGATGCCACCCTGCTCCCCGGTCTGATCGACGTCCACCAGCACCTGGCGTTCGACGCGTCCGACGACCCGGTCGGCCACCTCGAGGCCGACGACGACGCCACGTTGCTGGCCCGCATGCGGCAGGCGGCGCAACGAGCGCTGGTGGCCGGGATCACCACGATCCGCGACCTCGGCGACCGGGGGTACCTATCGCTCACCCTGCGCGACGAGTTCCGCAAGGGCCACGAGGTCGGTCCCCGCATCCTCACCTCCGGCCCGCCGCTGACGGTCACCGGCGGACACTGCTGGTTCCTCGGGGGTGAGGTCGACGGCGAGGACGGCATCCGCCGAGCGGTGCGCGAGCGGGTGGCCCGGGGCGTCGATGTCATCAAGATCATGGCCACGGGCGGCAACATGACACCCACGCTCGGGCCCCACGAGTCGCAGTACAGCCGCGCCGATCTCCACGCTGCGGTCGAAGAGGCGCATGCTCATGGCCTCAAGCTGGCCGTGCACGCCCACGGGCCGCAGGGCATCGCCGACACGCTCGCGGTGGGAGCCGACTCGATCGAGCACTGCACGTTCTTCACCGCCGAGGGCGTCGATGCCGACCCCGACGCCCTCCGGCAGCTCGCCGACAGCGGCACGGTCCTCTCGATGACGGCCGCCGTCCTCCCGGACGTCGAGCCCCGGTTCCCCGCCATGCGCCAGCGTCTCGACGCCATCCTGGAGAACCACGCGACGCTCTTCGCGCTCGGCGCGCGGATCGTGTGCAGCAGCGACGCCGGCGTGGTGCCCAGCAAGCCCCACGACGTGCTGCCGTACGGCGTGTCCGGCTTCCTGCCAGCGATCGGCATGACCAACGCCCAGGCCCTGACGACCACCACCGCCATCGCGGCCGAGGTGTGCGGCATCGCGGAGACCACGGGCACCCTCGAAGCCGGCAAGGCCGCCGACATCGTCGCCGTCGCCGGCAACCCTCTCGACGACATCACTGCCATCCACGACGTCGTCGCCACCTACATCAAAGGAAGGCGAGCGGGTCGACCGGGCTAGCACACGGTGCCCGACGCCGGATCTACGCTGATCGCCATGCGGCAGGAGCGACCGGCCTTCAAGATGGGGCAGCTCAACCATGTGCACATCCGCGTGCCAGATCGGGCGGAGGCCGCCCGGTGGTATGCCGAACACCTCGGCTTCGAGCCCGTCGGTTCGTACGACTTCTGGGCGTCGGGGCTCGAGGGCGGTCCGCTCCAGATCTCTGCGGACGGCGGTCGGACGATGCTGGCCCTGTTCGAGGCCAACGAACGCAGCCCGATGATTCCGCAGCAGACCGGTGTCGCGTTCAGCGTCGACGCCGACACCTTCATCGCCTTCGCCCGCTCGCTGCCCTGCGAGATCGACAGCCCGAGTGGCGAGCGCCTCGTACTCGCCGATCTCGTGGACTTCGACCTGTGTTGGGCATTCGATCTCGTCGACCCGTGGGGAAACCTGTACGAGCTCAACTGCTTCGACTACGAACGGGTCAGGGCCGAGCTCGTGGAGGCCGACGCCGTCGACACCGGCCGCAAGTGGCCACGCGAGCTCTACGAGGCGTACCTCGACCCCGCATCGTCGTAGGTCGCGGCGACGTTCGGCGATCCCGACCTGATCGGCCGGCGGTCCCTGTCGGCGACGTCGTCGTCGTCCGCCTCCGGTCACCCGAAGGTGAACACGAAGGCCTCGACGCCGGCGTCGAGGAACTCGATCTCGAACAGCCGGTCGTCGATCGGCCCGGGTTGGCGGATCAGCTGGTACATCCGCTGGTAGTCGGCGGTGCCGTCGCCTGTCTCGTCGACGTCGACGCCGTGGGCCCGACCCGGGGGCTCACCGTCGAGGCGCACCCTGAAGCGCACGGGCGGGCGCGCCGGAGGGGGCCCCATCACGAGATGCAGGTCGCGGGCGTGGAACCGGAACCGGATGGAACCACCGGGCTCGTCGAGCAGCGCTGGGACCGGGCCGATCCGCCAGTCGCCGGAGAGGGCCCACTGGTTGCGCCCGAGCTCCGCCGGCGGCGAGTAGGCGCGGCGCTCGTCAGGCGTCAGCCCGGCCGGAGAGGCGAAGCCGATCGTGCGCCCGTACCCGAGGTAGGTCTCGGGCGATCGCAGGTTCCCCCAGTCCGCCTCGGCCTCGGCCCCCGCGGGGACGAGGCGAACCAGGTCCTGGTCGACGTCACGACCGGCCTCGCGCAGGAGCATCTGGAGGACCATCTCCGACTCCATGTACTCGCCCTCGCCGAAGTGGTGGTGGCGGATCCGACCCTCGACATCGACGAAGTAGAGGGCGGGCCAGTAGTGGTTGTCGAACGCCCGCCAGACGGCGTAGTCGTTGTCCACCGCCACCGGGTGGCGCACGTCCATCTCCTCGATGGCACGGCGCACGTTGTCGAGGCCTTCCTCGAACTCGAACTCGGGCGTCTGCACGCCGACCACCGCCAGCCCCTGGCTCGCATACCTGTCCGCCCAGGCCCGAACGTAGGGAAGCGAGCGGATCCAGTTGATGCAGGTGTAGGTGCCGAAGTTGACGAGGACGACGCGACCCGCGAGCGCGTCACCGGTCAGCGGGTCGGAGTTCAGCCAGGTGGTCGCTCCGTCGAACGACGGCAGGTCGCCTTCGGCGGGGTACTCGTTGCGATGGCGGAACACGGGCTTCTCCAGTCAGCGCAGCGACCGGAACGCCGCTCGCAGCTCGGTGGAAGACAGCTCGGGCAGCTCCCACGCGGCGACGTGGCCACCTCGGTCACGCGTGTTGTCGTGGCCTGCCCGCGCGCCCGTCGTGACACCGTCCGTCATGCGACGCCCTCTCGTCCGTGCGCGAGGTCGTCGACCTCGCGCGCCACGACACGCTCACGCTACTCCGTGTGGTGATGCCCTGCCCGGGTGTGTTCCTGGCCGTCTGACTGTCGCGACGGCGCCCACCCTGCGGCGATCACCCGGTCGCTGGACGACCCCCTTAGCCGACGAGGGGGACGACCTGCTCCCGGAAGAGCTCCAGCTGGCGTACCTCGTCGACGACCGGCCAGACGAGCACCTGCTGCACCCCGGCCTCGCGGAAGGCGTGCAGCTTCTCCGCGAACGCACCGGCAGGCCCGATCGGCAGGCGCTCCTTGAGCACGTCCTCGGGTCGGTGCACGGCCCGCACCAGGCGGTCGCGCAGCACCCGGTCGGCCTCCGCCCGGTCGTCGGTGATGTGGAACCACATCGTCGCCAGCGCGTTGGGGAACGCGGCCCCGTCCCGTCCCTCGTCGGCGAGCAGTCCCTGCAACGCCGTCCACGCGTCGGCGAACGCCGCCGGCGTCGTGTTGTACGCCGAGGCCAACCAACCGTCGGCGAGACGTGCCGTGCGGCGGAGCCCGGCCTCGGAACCCCAGCTGCCGATCCAGATCGGCGGGCCCGACGGCCGGGTGGGCGGGGGGCGCAGATCGATGCCCGCGGTCGAGTAGAACCGCCCGACGAACGGCTCCCCGTCCGGTTGCCACAGCGATCGCAGCGCCTGCACCGCCTCGTCGAGACGGCGCCACCGCTCGTCGAAGTCGAGGCCCACCGCGCCGTGGTCGAGGCGGGACGATCCCGGCCCGACGCCGACCACCACCCGGCCGCCAGACAGCCGGTCGATCGCCGCCACCGCCTTGGCCAGCGGCACCGGTCCTCGCACCACCGGCAGTGCCACCGTGGTGGCCAGCGTCATCGACCCCGACGCACCGATCACCGAGGCGAGGGCCGTCGGCCCGTCCAACCACGGAACGGCGAACACCAGGTGGTCGTTCGCGGCCAGCGTGGCGAACCCGAGGTCGGCGGCGCGGCGTGCGTACTCGGTCAGGTGGTCGAGCGTGCACGGGTGCCCGCCGAAGTCCATCAGCGGCAGGTGCGCGCCATACTCCATGTCCCGTCCTCTCAGCTCGCGAGTCACTCCGTCCGCGTGAACCGGACGATGGCGACCGCCAACATCGCCAGGCCCAGCGCCAGCACGATCCCCACTTCGACGAGCGCCGGCACGGGCCAGCCCCACCAGGTGACGCCCGGGGCGAGCGTGTGCCGGGCGGACTCGGACGCGTCGAGGCGGTCGAACACCAGCCGGCGCATCGGGTCGACGGCGTAGGTCAGCGGGTTGAGGCGGTTGAGCACGCCGAGCCAGGTGGGCAGGTCCGACACCGGGTACAGCGCGCCGGACAGGAAGATCATCGGGATCACGAGCATCTGCACCACGCTCGTGAACGTCCGGGCCTGCTTGATGCTGATGGCGACCATCACGCCGAAAGCGGTGATCGTGAAGGCGACGAGCACGACCATGACGAAGAGGCCGGCGAGCAGCACCGGGTCGTAGGGCACGTCCGCGAGGCCGGCCAGGGCCAGCACGATGACGCCCTGGGAAGCCGCGATGGTGGCGCCACCCAGGCACTTGCCCACGACGATCGACGACCGCCGCACCGGCGCCACCATGAGCTCCCGCAGGAACCCGAGCTCGCGGTCCCAGACCAGGGACGCCGCGCTCGAAGATGGCGCTGTACACCAGCGCCATGCAGAGGACGCCGGGGAACATGAACGTCGTGAGGCCGACACCGTCGGTCGACGAGTCCGAGAGCGTGTGCAGCCCGGGCCCGAGGACGAACAGGAACAGCAGGGGCTGGATCAGCCACGCCACGATGCCCATGGGCTCGTTGGCGAAGCGGATCAGGTCACGCCGCCAGACGGTGCGCACGGCGCGGGCCTCCGACCGCCACGAGCGCTCGGGCACCCGGACGGCGACGACATCCGCGACGACGGCGCTCATCGGCCCGACCTCGCCATCACGCGCATCATCGCCCGGTCGCTGTCGTTCCTCGACCCGGTCTCGGCGTCGCGGATCGTCGAGCCCGTGTAGCGCATGAACACGTCGTCCAGGGTCGGCCGCGCCACCGTGACCGACGTGATGCCCACCCCCGGCTCGGCGAACAGGCGGGGCACGAACGCCTCGCCGGAGGCGACGTGGAACGTCACCGCGCCCTCGGCGACCGTCGCCTCGATGTCGAAGCGGTCGCGCAGCGCGGCGAGGGCGGCGTCGGCGTCGGCGGTGCCCAGCACCACGCGATCGGCTCCCACGCTCGCCTTGAGCGCCTCGGGCGTGTCGAGCACGACGATCTCGCCGCGGTCCATGATCGCGATGCGGTCGCAGAGCTCGGCCTCGTCCATGTAGTGCGTGGTCATGAAGATCGTCGTGCCCTCGCTCTCCTGCAGCGCCCGGATGTAGCGCCAGATCGAGCTGCGGGTCTGGGGGTCGAGGCCGATGGTCGGCTCGTCGAGGAACAGCACGCGCGGCGAGTGCATGAGACCGCGCGCGATCTCCAGGCGCCGTCGCATGCCACCCGAGTAGGTCTGGACCGGCTGGTCACGGCGGTCCCAGAGATCGACCATCTCGAGCATCTGGCGCATCCGCGCCGGGATGTCCTCGGCATCGATGCCGTAGAGCTCGGCGTGCAGGCGGAGGTTCTGCTCGGCGGTGAGGTAGCCGTCGAGCGTGGGATCCTGGAACACGAGGCCGATGTTCCGTCGGACGTCGTCGCGGTCGCCGATGACGTCGAAGCCGCTCACGCGGGCGGTGCCGGAGGTGGGCCGCACGAGCGTGCAGAGCATGCTGATCGTCGTGCTCTTGCCGGCGCCGTTGGGGCCGAGGAAGCCGAAGACCTCCCCGCGGGCGACAGAGAACGAGACACCGCGGACGGCCTCGACCTCGCCATAGGTCTTGACGAGGGCCTCGACCTCGATGGCGGGTGGGGTGAATGGATCCATGGAGCGGCATTCTCAGCACGACCGAGGTCCTTGCTACAAGCCCCCCACCTGGGGTTACTCTTGTGTTGGCGGAGATGGGGAGAAGTGGCGCAGCTCGGGAGAAGCGCTCAGGCGCGGCGGCCGAGACGTTTTGCGTTGTACAGCGCCTGATCGGCGAGCCGTTGGACGTCGTTCGGTGCCGCTGTCGCCAACCCCACGCTGGCGCCGATGGTGATGACGACCTCCTCGGCCGTCGCGATCGGTGCCTCGACGGCGCGCACGACGCGACGCATCGTCTCCTGGGCCTCCTCGTAGCCGGTGCCCGCGGCAAAGACGATCGCGAACTCGTCACCGCCGAAGCGGACCGCGAGATCGCCGGAGCGCAGTGTCCCGCGCACGCGCGAGGCCACGATGCGCAGCACCGCATCCCCCGTGTCGTGCCCGTAGGTGTCGTTGACCGGCTTGAAGTCGTCGAGGTCGACCAGGGCCAGGGTGACCGATTCGACCGGTTGCTCGAGTCGCCGGGTGAGCGCGCTCCGATTCGCCAGGCCGGTGAGTGGGTCGGTCTCGGCGAGGCGGTGGAGGGCATCCCGCCGGCGTTCCTCGGAGATCACCAGGCCGGCCAACCGACGGCTGTTCCGCAACGGCTCCTCGATCCCGATGGCCGGTTGGTCGATGGTCAGGCGCACCCAGACCGCGAGGCACCCGATGACCTGCCGGTCGACCTGGTCCCAGATCGGCACCGCCCAGAACGACCGGAAGCCGGCCGCTCGGGCCAGCGTCGCCAGGGAGGGATCGACTCCGACGAAGTCGCGCTGCAACGAGGCGTCGCCCCGCCGGACGCTGTTCCACCACTGTGGGATCGCGGCGAACCCGGCGACCGGACTGCCGGCCGGCACGCCGACGATGGTGTCGTCGGGCAGGAAGGCGACGGCGGCGGCGGAGCCGATGTAGTCGGGCACGAGGGCCGCGCAGGCGGCGAGGACCTCGAGCACGGGACGGTCGGAGGCGAGCAGGTCGATGACGTACCCGGCGCCGTCGAGCTCGCCGGTGACCGGGCGGGCGAAGACGAGGAACCCCTTCACGACCGGGTCGGACAGCAGGTTGTGGATGGTCGCTTCCATGATCATCCAGCGGCCGTCGAGCCGGCGCCAGCGGTACCGGATGGGCTCGGGCATCGCGGCAGCTGCGGCGTCCGCGGTGGTCGCCAGGCGGAGCTGCTCCAGCCCGTGGACGATCCGTCCCGCGTCCTCGGGATGGATCCGGTCGATCCCGCTCGCGCCCTGCCGGACCGCGGGATCGGACCCGGAGACCCACGCCGCCGAGGTACTCATCCACCGGATGTTCAGGTCGGGGTCGACCAGGGTGACCACGGCGGACGGCGACCGGTCGATGGCGCGCAGAAGCTGGGCTGCCACCGTCGCCGGCATGTCGCCGATGTCCACGAGCTGTGCGGGCACCTCGCCCTCCCGACCCTGTGCAGCTCGGGTCACGTCGTGTGCTCGCGTCTGTGTGCCTGTCCCGTGCCGCGTGCGTCGCGAGCGTCCCCCGTCACGGCTCGGAGCGTACTCCCGCGCCTCGCAGGAGCCGTCCGGGGCGTCGCCGCTCGGGTACGGACCAGGTGATCGGCGGCCAGCAGCGGTGAGGCGCGGGAGTACGCAGCTCGGGACCTGCGCCGAGCGAATCGGGCCGTTCGGCTCTGCTCCTCACACCTGCGTCGTACGCATGATGAGGCAGGAAGGAACGAGAGAGTGAGCGCCATGGCGTCTGGCCGCTGATGGTGACGGTGATCCTCGTCCACAACGTGCTGTTGCTGGCGTTCGGGGTGGGCATCCTCCGGGTGGCGACGCGGAGGAGCCTGGGGTGGATCGGGATCCTTCAGGTGGTCGACTTCGTCGTCGTCGGACTCACGACCCACACGGTCTGGGCGATGAGCGCGCGTGATCTCGAGACCGGGTTCAACGACACGATGCACATCGCGTCGTCGATGGTCTTCAGCGTCATCGTCGTCGCGATGATGGTGCTCTCGGCCGTCGCGTATCGAGGATGGTTCCGCGTCTACGCGCTCGCGACGGCGGCCGTGGTGATGGGTTTCGGCATGGCGTCCGCCGTCGCCATCCAGGGCATCGACGAGAACGACACGCCGTGGGCGGGCGCCTTCGAGCGGATCAACGCCTACGCCTACTTCGCCTGGCTCGCGGTCCTCGCCGTGATGGTGATTCGCCACGAGCTCAGCGGATCGCGGGAGAGCGACGAGGCACGCGAGGCAACTGTGGACGGCGCTAGTCGTCGGCGCCCGTCACGCGTGCGAGGACGGCCACCGCCTCGCGCTCTGAGGGGTCGGTGCACGACCGCCAGGCCACGTGCTGGTCGGGGCGGACGAGCACGAGGGGGACGTCGTCGTAGGCGTCACCCACTGTCGCCGGGTCGACGTCCAGCACCGCGAGCGGGACACCCAGTGCGGCAGCAGCCGTGACCAGTTCGGTGCCGGCGGGCGCGGCGGACCCGACCCGCACCAGCGTGAAGCCGGGACCGAGGCGGTCGAACACCGAGACCCCAGGGGCGAGCCAGATGTGGGGGAGTCGGGCGCCGGGCCACGACGTGGCCTCGTAGGTCTCGACCGCCGTCTTCGCCGGTGGGGTGAGGTCGTCCGGGCAGACCGCGGCCGAGTCGGCGTAGACGTAGCCGAGCTGGAAGCCGGGGCACTCGAACTCGCTGAGGGTGTCCCGGCGCACGGCATCGCCGAGCTCGGCCCGGGCCCGGGCGGCCTCGGCGCCGTCGGCCTCCAGCTCGTCGACCCGGGCGGCGGCGCCGGCCAGCAGGATCCCGTTGTCGAGCGCCCACGTGACCGCCTGCCCGGCGATGGCGTCGCCGATCGGGGCGCGCTCGGCCTGGTAGCTGTCGAGCAGTCGGTCGCCGCCCCAGCCGTCGAGGACCCCGGCGAGGCGCCAGCTCAGCGAGACGGCATCGGCGATGCCGGCGTTCATCCCGAAGCCGCCCATGGGCACCCACAGGTGGGCAGCGTCGCCGGCGAGGAACACGTTCCGGTCGCGCCAGGTGTCGGCCACCATGGCCTTCGGCGTCCAGCGGCTGCGGTCGAGGACCTCGTAGTCGAACGGCTCGCCGATGGCGGCGAACATCGCGTCCTCGGGGTCCCAGGTGGCGGGGTCGGCGCCGTCGGGCACGTTCACGTGGATCAGCCAGCCGTCGTCCCCGTCGATCGCCACGAGGATCGCCCGCCCGGCGACGAAGCGGAGCATCCACCCGGGAGCCCGCGCCGCGAGCTCGGTGACCCGGGGTGCCCGGAAGTAGGTCGAGCACATGTCGTTGAGCCGGGGGATGCCGTCGAGTCGGGCGCCGATGGCCTTGCGCACCTCGCTGGCCGCGCCGTCGGTGCCCACGAGGTATCGGGCATGGATCGTCGTCCCCTGTCGCGTCTCGACATCGCGGGCGATGGCGGTGACGCCGTCGTCATGCTGCTCGAAGTCCGTCAACTCCCAGCCTGCGCGCAGGTCGACGCCCCACAGGTCGGTGGCGGCGGCCCGCAGCACCGGCTCGAGGAAGACCTGCGACACGAAGTGCTGGGGCTCGGGGGTCGGCCAGTTCGCGGCGACGCCGTGCTGGGTCCCGGCGCGCACGTCGGCGGGGGTGGAGCGCTCGTAGCGCACCAGCTCCACCCCCGTCAGCCGGGTCATGTACACCACGTCGGTGTTGTGGTCGGCGGGCAGGCCGCTGTCGCGGATGGCGTCGGCGCAGCCCAGCCGGCGGAACAGCTCCATCGACCGGGCGTTGGTGGTGTTGCACTTGGGGTTGGGCGCGATGCCGCGCCGCCGTTCGAGGAGGACGGATGGCACCCCCAGGCGGGCGAGGTCCATGGCCAGCGTGGTGCCGACCGGCCCGGCGCCGACGACGAGGACGGGGACCTCCTCGACGGTCGTCACAGGCCGTCGGCCCACGCGGTGAGGATGGCGGCGAACTGCTCGGGGTCCTGCCCGTGCAGCGAGTGGCCCATCTCGGGCAGCGACCGGTAGTCGACCGGCTGGCCGGCCTCCCGCACGAGCTCGCAGGCGCGGCCGGCCTGGAGGTCGGAGCTGGCGCCCATCAGGTGCCCGGTCGCCTCGTCGACCATCCGGAAGTGGTGCGTGAACAGCACCGGCACCTTCACGGCGGCGAGCATCCGGGCATGGTCGCAGCTGGCGGCGACGGTGCCGCTCCAGAAGGCACGGCCCCATTCGGGGTCGTACTCCTTGAGGTTCTGGGCCGGTTCGCTCCCGGCCGCGCCCATGAAGCCGGCAACGGCGGCGATCCACCCGGGCAGCTCGACGGGGGCGGCGGCGGTCATGCCGTCCCAGTCGCCGACGCTCCACTGGTCACCCAGGTACTTGGACATGAGGGCGAACACGGGGCCGATCGCCTGGCACAGCGACTGCCCCGTCGAGGTGTTCACCTCGGAGGAGAACAGCGGCGGGTCCTCGTAGTGGGCCGCGACGATCTGGCCCGGCTTGGCATAGGCCGAGAGCCACGCCGACACGACGCCACCGGAGGAGAGACCGCTCACGATGGTGGGCCGGCCGATCACCCCGTCGACGAACCGGACGAGGTCGTTGCCGAAGTTGTCGAGCGTGTAGCGACCGGGCGTGCGGGTCGAGCGGCCCTGGCCGCGCAGGTCGACGGCGAAGCACTGGAACTGCTGGGCGAGCAGGGGGAGGGCGGCCTCGTAGCCCCACCACGACTCGGTCTGCCCGGGGACGAGGAGCAGGGCAGGCCGGTCGGCGTCGCCGACGACGACGTGGTTGAGCCGCACCTCGCCGGTGTCGAACAGCCGCTCCTCGTACCCGTGCTCGACGTACGTGGCGTCGGGGGCGTGGGGCCCGAAGGCATGGGCGTAGCGGGCCATCAGCCGGTGCCCCGGTGGCGGTCGCCCGTCGGATCGTCGGCCGTCTGGACGTCGCGGACCAGGCCGCCGAAGGGGTCGGTGTCGCCGTGAACGACGAGCACGGGCTGGCTGAGGGTGGTCATGGTCTCCTCGGTGATCTCGCCGGCGAGGTCGTCGAGGACGCGGTCCCAGTTCGTCAGTCCCCCCGATTCCTGTAGTGATCGCTACGGTAAGATCGATCGTCATGCGGCGTCAAGCAACCGTTCGCCGGGCGACAGGAGGCGCCGTGACCGCACCGCGACGACAACGAGCCAACGGCATCGCCTCGCGAGCCGCCATCCTCGATGCCGCCGCGCAGATCGCGGGGGAGCGGGGCTACGAGGGCACCAGCATCAAGCTCGTCAGCGAGCGGTCGGGGCTGCCGGCCAGCTCGATCTACTGGCACTTCGAGGACAAGGACGAGCTGATCGCCGCCGTCATCGACCGCAGCTTCACCGACTGGGTCGAGGCCCTGACAGCGGTCCCCGACGACGTCGGAGACTCCGATTCCGAGCAGCTCTTCGTCACCAGCATCAGACACGCGGGGGAGCAGCTCGCCAGGTTCCCCGACTTCCTGCGCCTCGGCCTGATGCTCGTCCTCGAGCACCGCCCCGAGGAGCCAGCCGCCCGCCGGCGCTTCCAGCAGGCCCGAGCCGAGACGCTGTCGAGGATCCAGCAGATCTACGAGGTGTTCTTCGGCGGGCTCAACGCGGAGCAGACCCGTCGGCTGGCGGCCTTGACCCTCGCCGGGTCCGACGGCCTGTTCATCGCTGCCGACCACGGCACCGTCGACCTGGCCGACGAGTTCGAGCTCCTCGGCCACGCCGTCCTCGGCGCCGCCCGCAGCATGGGCTGGGCGCCGTCCGGGGCGCCCGTGGAGGGCCGAGCACGAGGCGACCCCGTGATCAGTCCAAGCAGAAGACGTTGCCCTCGGGGTCGCACATGACGATGTGGCCGGCGTCCAGCGGGGGCTCGGGCTCGTAGCGACGGACCCGGGTCGCGCCGAGGGCGACCAGTCGATCGCATTCGGCCTCGAGCGCCGCCATCCGCTCGTCACCCTCCAGCCCGGGAGCGGCGCGGACATCGAGATGGACCCGGTTCCTGTCGCCGGGCGCGGTCCTTGCTTCCGAACCAGTGCCCTCGGGTACCTGCTGGAAGAACAGCCGCGGGCCGTGCTCGTCCGGGTCCTCGATGGCCGATCGCGAGTTGCGCTGCTCCTCGGGTACCCCGACGCCCGCGAGGAAGTCGTCCCACGCGGCCAGCGGGTCGGCGTCGTCGGGCAGGTCGACTCCGGGCGGGCCGGGGTGGACGTAGCCCAGCGCGTCCCGCCAGAAGGACGACAGCGACCGCGGGTCGTGGGCGTCGAAGGTGACCTGGATGTGGCGGCTCATCGTGTTGCTCCGTTCGTCGCGGGCGTCGCGTGCGGTGATGGAGCCACCCTGTCACCCATCGCGGACTGAATCGGTCCGCTTTCTCCGAGCCGCCTGTGGGAGGCACGACCGACCGCCGAGCCCGAGGACATCCGTCGCCTGTCATGGCTGGACGCGCTCGAAGATGAGATCGAAGTCCTTCCGCCACGTCGCACCGCCGTCGTCGGACGCGTCCCAATGTCCCTCGATGCGGTCGTCGGCGACGTTTGCGACGAAGCGCTGATGGAAGTCGGGATCGGTGCGCTCCATCGTCCACTCGCCTCCACCGAAGGTCATCTCGAACAGCCGCGACGTCGGGCGCGGGTCGTGGTAGAGGGCGATCAGCCGTTCGGTGGGGTCGGTGCGACCGAACACGAAGTGCCACACCGGCTCGCCGTTCATCTCTGCGTCCATCTCGACGAACGCTTCGCCGAGCCACCGGAGCGTCGCGCTGCCGTGCTGGCGCACCTCGGGTGAGTCCAGGAACCAGGCGTTGGTCAGCGTCAGGTTCCATGTCCCGACGAGCACGTCCAGCTCGGCGACGGCAGGGTTGCGCACGTTGTCACTCCTCGTGTCCCACGGATCCGGACTGCCCGGTAACGGGCTGGGTCAGCAGCTGAGGCGTATCGGCTCGTGGCGCAGAGCATCGACGATGCCGCTGTAGACCGTGGCGTCGAAGGCGATGCCCACGTGCTCGACGTACCTGAACGGGCATTGCGCCTGGACGGTGACGTTGGTGTTGTTGCCGTCGTTGCGCAGGAAGCCGCTCGTGTAGGGGATGACCAGCTCGTCCCAGATGGTGGCGAGGTTGGTGTAGGCGACGCTTCCGATCGTGTCGTCGCCGGCGTTGAGCTGGTCGAGGAAGCTGGACCCGATCCTCATCTGCTCGCAGCCTGCGATCCCGGCGCAGTTGCCCAGCAACAGGAACGCGCCGAGGTTGGCCACCGAGGTGCCGTAGTGCAGCGACGCCAGGCTGATCATGCTGTCCACCTCGGTCGCCCCACCGAGGTTCTTGATGTAGTAGCGGCTGGTGAGCCCGCCCTGGGAGTGGCCGATCAGGTCGACCTTCTGCGCGCCGGTGGAGGCTCGGACGCCATCGACGAACTGGTTCAGCGAGGCCGCGCTGTCGCGGATGTCGGCCAATCCGAAATCGACCGGTCCGAAGATGAACGCCTGGTATCCGTCGGCCCGGAGTCGGTCCGCGAGGCCGGTGTAGAAGATGTCGGCGATCGGCTGGCCCGTCAGGAAGCCGCCCACGATGACGACCGGATCCTTCGGCGGTGTCTGGGCCTCGACGGGTGCCGCCGCCGTGGCCACAACCGCTCCGAGAAACACGGCCGCGCCCACGAGCCCAGCAATGAAGCGTCCCCTCATCGTCCCCCCCGGGTTGATTGTCGCTTCGATGGATCCACGTCGTTCCGACGTGTTCATGGAGTGGTAACACGACTGCCGATCGGCGCCAAGGCCCAGAGCGGTGCGGCCTCACGGCGCTGCTGCTCCTCGAGCGGGGAAACGCCCACGAGGTGCGCGCGAAACCACCGCGGGATGCCGGGGCCTGCGGACATCGGCCGGTGCGACCACGCTCAGCCGGCGTCAAGGTGGCGGTATGAACGAGCAGCCGCTCGATGGCGGCATCGCGAACGCAGGCAAGGTCGTCCGCGCCGATTCGCATGTGCTTCGCCCGTCGAGTCCTCACTCGAGTTCGATCCACGCCTTCCTGCGGGCGGTCGAGCAGGCCGGATTCGAGGGTGCCTCGCGACCAGTCGGCATCGACGAGGACGGACGCGAGCGCCTCGTCTTCATCGACGGCGAGGTCCCCGTGGCGCCCTATCCGGACTGGAGCCAGTCCGACACCGCGCTGGCGTCCACCGCCAGGCTGCTGCGCGGGCTCCACGACGCCGCCCGCGGGTTCGACCCGCACGGACTCACATGGGACGACAGCCTGGCCGACCCGGAGGGCGGGACGCTCGTGTGCCACAACGACGTGGAACCGTCGAACGTCGTCTTCCGTGACGGCATCGCCGTTGCGCTGCTCGACTTCGAGTTCGCGGCCCCTGGCCGCCCCGTCTATGACGTGGCCCACCTCGCCCGCCTGTGGGTACCGATCGACGACGACGTCGACCAGGCCCGGCTCGGCTGGCGCCCCGCCGACCGGCCGGCACGGCTACGGCTCGTCGCCGACGCCTATGGACTGGACCGCGACGGTCGGGCAGAGCTGCTCAGCGCCATGACCGATGCGATCGACCGCATCGAAGCAGCCGTCCGGCGCAGCGTCGACGGCGGTGACCCGAACGCCGTCGAGAGGTGGAACCGGACCGGTGGGAGCGAGCGGTATGAGCGCCGGCGCCGCTGGTGGACCGACCACCAGGACCAGTTCGTCGGCGCCCTTCTCTGATGCGGACGGGCCTCAGTGAGGTTCGCGCAGCGGGTAGTCGCCTGCGACGAGCAGTGGGCGTTCTCCTGACCGCTCCCGAGTGGAGGAGGCACGACCCCAGGCGACCAGCCGGGCGCCGCTGCCCTTCGACCGCTGGCTCGCGAACCTGGTCGACATGGCGATCGGGGCGCTCTCGGTCGCCCCCGGCGGGGGCGACCATGCGCCTGAGGGCAGGTGGGAACGACTCGGGCTCACGTGGCCGCGTTGTCGCGTAGAGTGGCATCCGGCTGGAGGGGATTCCTGAGCCGGGGGTCGTACGCATGGGGCAAAAGGCACCGCATCCATGGTGACCACGAGCGCTCGGCCACTTGGGCCGCTCCCCACCCGGTCGCGGCCGCCTGCCCGCGGAAGGGCGATCGCTCCGCTCGGGCTCGCCGTTGCTGTCGGTGGCCTCGTGGCCATCGTGGCCGCCTACCTCGTGCTGCCACAGGGCAGCCACAACCTCGACGAGCTGGTGTACCTCAATCAGGCCGAGGGGATCCGCCATGGGCGGCTCACCTACGACGCCGACGCATACGTGCCGGACTTCCGTCCATACCTCACCGGCGTGGCCGGGGACAGGGTCGTGTTCAAGTACCAGCCGCTGTGGCCGGCCTGGTTGGCCCTGTCCGAAGCGACCACCGGCGACCACCGGCCGGGGCTGGTGGTCGCGGCGATGGCCGCCGCCGCCGCGTTGTGGCTGCTCGGTCGCGAGCTGACCGGCAGCGCATGGATCGGAACGGCCATGGCGGTCGGCGTGGCGCTGTCCCCGGTCTTCGTCGCCCACAGCGCCACGGCGCTCGCATACCTTCCGACAGGAGCGCTGGCCGCCGCGTTCCTCGGCTCGGCGCTCCGAGGGGTGCGTACCGGGTCGCGCTGGTGGTTCGGGACTGCCGGCCTGTGCCTCGGAGCCTTGGCGTTCCACCGCCCGTTCGACGCGGTCCTGGTGGGCGCGCCCGTCGGAGCGTGGCTCGCGGTGCGGTCCGCCCGCACCCGCGACTGGCTCGCCCCCGCCATCGTCGCACTGGCCGCGACGCCGTTCGCGGTGGCGTATCTGGGCGTCAACGCGGAGGCGACGGGGGACGCCCTCACCCCGGCATTCGCGGTCGACGCGCCCAACGACACCTTCGGTTTCGGCCGCCGGGCGAGCTGGGAGGCGACCGGCGAGACCTTTGTCGACGGGGCGGTCGACTACACACCGGCCAGCGCCGCCCGGACCGTGGTGACGTTCGCGGCGGTCACGCCCCTGTGGATCGCAGGCGGAGCCGTGACGCTGGCGTTCGTCGGCGCCGCGATGGTGCTCGGCCGACGTGACCCGCGCCGGTGGGTGCTGCTCGCGACGGTGGGCCTGACGGTCGTCGCGTACTTCTTCTGGTGGGGGACCGAGAACTTCGTCGAATTCAGTCTGCACACGGCATTGGGCCCCGCCTACTGGCTGGTGGCCCTCGGCCCGGTGGCCGGCCTGGCCGCGCTGGGGGCGCGAGACGTGGTGGGCGTCCTGCGCGACCACCCGCGGCGACAGCGACGGCTCCGGCTCGGCGGCGCCGCCTTCGCCCTGATGACCGTGCCCGGCATCGTGTACCTCGGCGCCCACGTCGACGGCGTGCGCGACGCCCGAGCCGATCAGCTCGACGCCGTCGACGCCGCCCCGTCCGGAACCGTGCTGCTCTTCCCGACCGGGGTGAACGACCCGTTCCTGCGCGTCCTCGTGCCGGCGGACCTCGAGGGGACCGCCCGTCTGCACGCTGTCGACCTCGAGTCGGTGGAGCAGCGCTTCCGCCTGCGCGACAGGTTCCCCGACCGCCCGCTGTGGGCTTGGGTGCAGGACCGCCCGGCCGGGATCGGGCTCGAGGCCCCGCGCGGCTATCTCCTGGGAGAGCTCCCCGAGGCGCGCCTGTCCGAGGCGGTGATCGACACCGCCGTCCACCCCGGGCCCGCTCGTGTGACCGAGGCGTGGCTCCGGACACTTGACGGCGACGGCACCGAGCGGTCGCGGCACGAGGTGTCGACGACGGAGGCGCAACGGCTGGTGGCGACCCCTTCGGGCGGTGCCGGTGCCGGTGCCGGCGACGTCGCGGTGGATGCAGAGGCGGGGTGGCTGGCGGCCGGCGCGACCTTCGCCCATCCGGACGGACGGACCGAGAGCGTCGAGGTGCGCTGGATGACGCGTGCGAACGGCGGGCGCGTCGAGGTCATCGGCCCCGCGTACGGCTACCGGCGCTACGAGTTCCCCGACGCGGTCGCCTGGCTGCAGGAGGACGTGACCGGACGGCTCGAGGCGGACCTGGCGGGTTTGCCGGCGTTCGAGCCGGTGCGGCGGACGGAGAGGTTCAGATGATGCGAGCGACGACCGGTCGGGGCACGGCACGCCGGATGACGGCCACGGCGCCGCACTGGTGGCGGCGCCGCGGCGTGCCGCTCACCCTGCTGGCCGCGTTGCTGGCCGCTGCCATCGCCTGCGCAGGGCCGAGTGGGGAGCCCGAGGCGAGCCCGTCGGCGCTGGACTTCGGCGCGACGACCGTGGGGGCCACCGCCACCCAGGACGTGGTCGTGACCAACGTCGCCGCTTCCGGGCCGTGGACGATCGAGTCGGTCGGCATCGCCGGGCCCGATGCGGCCGTGTTCGCCGACGACTTCGACGACGCCTCCGCCCCCGCGGTCGCACCAGGAGGGTCGTTCACCCTGCGCGTGTCGTTCTCACCGACGGTTGCCGGTCCGCGGTCCGCGACGCTCCACGTCAACCACTCGGGGGCCGGCGCGCTCGAGCATCCCTCTGTCGGGCACCGGCGTGGAGCAGGACCCCGGCGCCACACCGCTCGTGGCCGTGCCGGCGTCCGTGGGCTTCCCGGCGATCCCCGTCGGGCAGGCGGCGAGCCAGGACGTCGTGCTCCGCAACGGCGCCGCCTCGGGCACGATCGTGGTCCAGTCGACGGCCGTCTCGGGCGGCGACGCACCGATGTTCTCGGACGGCTTCGACGACGGCACGCCCCGCACCCTGGCCCCTGGGGAGTCGGTCACGGTGGCGGTGACGTTCCGGCCGACGGCGCCGGGCCCGCGCACGGCGACGCTCAGCGTCACTCACACGGGATCCAACACGCCGCTGCGGGTGCCGCTGTCCGGTGATGCCAGCCCCGCGCCGTCGTCGACCGTGCTCTACCGGGTCAACTCGGGCGGACCGGCGGTGGCCGGAGCCGCCGGCACGCCGGCCTGGTCCGAGGACTCGACGGCCCGGCCGTCGCCCTTCGTCAACACCGCGGCGGCGGGCAACCAGGTGGCGAGCCATGGGACGCCGGCCGACATGTCACATCCCTCGGTGCCGGCCGGTACCCCGGTCGGGCTGTTCCGGACCGACCGCTGGGATCCGGCGGCTGCGCCCGACATGGCCTACTCCTTCCCCGTGCCGAGTGGGGTCGCCGTGGAGGTGCGCCTGTACCTGGCCGAGATGATCGCGCCGCTCCAGGTGGTCGGGGGCCGCGTGTTCGACGTGAAGGTCGAGGGGACGACCCGGTTCCGCGACGTCGACGTGTTCGCTCGCGTGGGCGCCAACCGCGCGCTGATGCTGGCCGCTCCCGCCGTGTCCGACGGCAAGGTCGACGTGACTTTCGTGGCCGGGGTCCAGAGCCCGAGCGTCAGCGCCATCGAGGTCGTCACCACCGCCAGCGCGGTGCCGCCTCTGCTGGCCGCGTCCCCCTCGACCCTGGCGTTCCCCGACGCCAGGGTCCGGCAGACCACGACGCAGGACGTCACGCTGACCAACGTGGGCACGACGGGCCCCTTGACGGTGTCGTCGACAGCGATCTTCGGCCCCGACGGCGCTCTGTTCGCCGACCGCTTCGACGACAGCAGCCCGGTCGTGTTGGGCCCGGGGGAGTCGACGACGGTGGAGGTGGCGTTCCTCCCCACCGCGACGGGCGCACGCTCGGCGCTGCTGGCCGTCACGCACACGGGGACGGGCTCGCCGCTCGAGATTCTCCTGTCGGGCACCGCGAGCGCCGCGGGCGGCGAGATGGACCCACCGTTCGGTCGGTCGGTGCTGACCGGAGCTGGGGTCAACGCGCCGACATCCCTCCAGTTCGGACCCGACGGGCGCCTCTATGTGGCGCAGATGGACGGCACGATCAAGGTTCTGACCATCGCCCGCGCTGACGCCCACCAGTACGCGGTCACGGCGAGCGAGACGATCACCCTCGTGCGGTCGATGCCGAACCGCAACGACAACGGCACGCTCAACCCGGGAGTGACCGGCCGGCTGGTGACCGGGCTGCTGGTCACCGGCCCGCCGGGCAACCCCCAGATCTACGTCGTCTCGTCGGATCCCCGCATCGGCGCGGGGACCTCGGGCGCCGACCTCGACCTCGACACCAACTCCGGCATCCTGTCGCGCCTCGACGCGTACGGCGGGCGGGTGGATCAAGGCCGACCTCGTGCGCGGTCTCCCGCGGTCCGAGGAGAACCACACGGGCAACGGCCTGGCGATCGACCCGGCGTCCGGCCGGCTGCTCATCGCCTACGGCGGCCACACGAACAAGGGCGCGCCCTCGCACAACTTCGCCGAGCTGCCCGAATACGCGCTGTCCGCCGCCGTGCTGTCGGTCGACCTGGGCGCGCTCGGCGGCGCGACGTTCGACCTGCCCACCCTCGACGACGAGGACCGGCCCGGCACCGCCGACGCCAACGACCCGTTCGGCGGCAACGACGGCCAGAACCAGGCGCGGCTGGTGCCCGGTGGGCCGGTGCAGATCCACGCCGCCGGGTTCCGCAACCCCTACGACCTCGTGGCGAGCGAGTCGGGCGACCTGTACACGATCGACAACGGCGGCAACGCGGGCTGGGGCGGCGCGCCGCAGCCAGACGGACCGGCCGGCACGTGCACCAACGCCCTGGTCGAGACGAGCGACACCGACGCCGACGCGCTGATCCGCATCCCGGGCCCGGGGTTCTACGGCGGCCACCCCAACCCGACCAGGGCCAACCCGGCCAACACGTTCAACGCCAGCAACCCACAGTCGCCCGTCGCCGCCGCCCGGCCTGTCGAATGTGACTACCGCACCGAGGTCGAGCGGGGCGCGCTCGCCAGCTTCGCCTTCTCGACCAACGGCCTCGACGAGTACACGGCCGACAACTTCGACGAGGAGATGGAGGGCGACCTGCTGGCCGCGTCCCACGACGATGCCATCTATCGCATCCAGCTCAGCGCGGACGGCACGCAGGTGACCTCCAGGTCGGTGCTGTTCTCGTCGGCCGCGTCGGTGCCACTCGACGTGACCGCCCTCGGCGCCAGCGACCCCTTCCCGGGCACGATCTGGGTCGCCGGCTTCCTGGGCGACGAGGTGGTCGTCTTCGAGCCCGAGGACTTCGCCTGCACGGGGGCGGACGACGGTGGACTCGACGAGGACGGCGACGGCTACGACAACGCCGACGAGATCGACAACGGCACCAACCCCTGCTCGCCCGCCGACCACCCGCCCGACGCCGACGCCGACCTGACGTCGGACCTGAACGATCCCGACGACGACAACGACGGGCTGCCCGACATCTCCGACCCGTTCGCCATCGACGCCGCCAACGGGCGGGACACGCCGTTGCCGTCGGTCCTCACGTGGGACAACGACGCCCCGCCGGCGGGCGGGCTCATGGGCCTCGGCTTCACCGGCCTCATGGCGAACGGGTCGTCCGGCTACGCCTCCCTGTTCGACCCGGCGAAGATGACCGCGGGCGGGGCGGCCGGGGTCGTCACGGTCGACGAGGTCGCCGACGGCGACGCCCTCGGTCCCGCCAACACCCAGCAGTACGCCTTCCAGCACGGCGTCGACGTGTCAGCCACCACCGGCCCGTTCGTGGTGCACACGCGCCTGCCAGCACCGTTCTCGGGGGTGGCCGCGACCGGCGGGCAGTCCTTCGGCGTGTTCATGGGCACCGGCAGCCAGGACGACTACGTCTCGCTGGCGGTGGCGGCGAACGCCGGGGCCGGGGGATTCCGGCTGGTGAACGAACAGGGAGGCGTCCCGAGCACCGTTACCGCCGCGGGCCCGGCCTGGCCCGGCCCGGCCGTCGTCGACCTGTACCTACGCGTCGACCCCGCGGCCGCGACGGTCCAGGCCAGCTACGCGGTCGACGGAGCGCCACCGGTGGCCGTCAGTGGCCCGCAGTCCGTCCCCGCCTCGTGGTTCTCGGGCGCGACTGCGCCGGCGGTCGGCATCATCTCCACGTCGACCGGGCCGGCCCCGGTCTTCCCCGCCTCGTGGGACTTCCTCGAGGTCCAGCCTGCCGGCGGGGGAGGTGTGCCACCGTCCGCGACGATCGCCGTCGGCGCACCTGGTCTGAACTCGAGCACGTTCAACAGTGGGTCGTTCCGGGTGACGAACGACTCGCCCGGCGGCCAACAGATCGCCAGCGTGCGGCTCGATCTCTCGACCAGCGTCCTGCCCGACCTGGTGTTCGACCCCGTCGGGGTGGCCGGTGACAGCCTCGGCAAGGGCTTCACCGTCGACGCCAACCCGGGGGTCGGAACGATCGGCCACGCCTTCGGGGGGAACCATGACGGCGGCTTCGACGCTCTCACGGCCACCTTCACCGACTTCGGCCCGGGCGAGACCCTGACGTTCTCGGCAGACGTCGACCCCACCAGCATCCGCGGGTCGGGGCCACCGGGCCCCGGCGAGTCGGGCAGCGTGTCGGGCCTCGAGCTGACCGGCGCCACCGTGACCGTCACGTACGAGGACGGCACGTTCGAAGCCAGCCGGTTGTTCCGGACACCGGGCAGCCTGGGCGAGTCGCGGGCGCGCCTCGACGGCGTCGGGCGGGCGGTGCCGTCCATCGCGGTCGTCGGCGTCCCCGCCAACCCCGCGACGATCACCGAGCCGGCGCAGACCGTCCGCGTCACGGGGCCGGCCGGCGCCGCGGTCCGGCTGCTGGCCGTGGAGGGCGCGCTGTTCACCGAGGGCCTGCCGGGCGGCGGCTTCGACATCGACGCCTTCGAGGCCAACAGCGTCGTGGCGGTGAACGAGCACGCGGTCACCATCGGCGCCGGAGGATCGGTCGACGTCCCGGTCACGCTCGGGACCTCCGTGCCGAACGGCGGCAACCACCGCCTCGTCGCGGTCGTCGAGTCCGCCGGCGCCGCCGGACCGACGGCGGGGGTGAGGGTCGTCCAGTTCGACCCGCCGTGACCCTCGACGGTCAGCTGGCCCTCCGCGCCTCCGACCCGACCTGAGGTCACAGGAATTCCCCGCAGATCCAGTCGTGATCGCGACCGAATCTGCGGGGAGATCTGCGACCTGCGTCAGCACGGCGATCCGGACGCGATCAGCACGTCCAGCTCGCTCGGTGCCTCGACCCTCTCGGCGAGCTCGGTCGGGCCGTCGAGCCCGACGACCTCGGCTCCCGTCTCCGTGAGCCGCACCTGGCGCAGGAGCCCACGGGACGGCACGGTGTCGGAACAGACGTCGTAGTCGAACACCACGAAGCCGGCGGACCGCAGCCGGGCCACCGCCGCGTCGCCGTCCGTGCTGCCACCGGCGAGCCCAGTGAACGGGCCGTCCGGCTGCCCACCGGCAACGGTGGTCGTCGGCTCGGCCCCTCCGCCGTCGGTCGTCGGCGGCTCGCCCCCGCTGTTCCCATCGCCGTCGGTGTCGTCCGGCCCGCTCCCACCGTCGCCGGGCAGGTCGGTCCGGTTGGTGGTGGGGGTGGCGGAGTCGTCGCCGTCGTCCCGGCCGCCCACGCTCGCCACCATCGCCGCCAGGATGATCCCGCCGAGCGCGGCGCCGATGAGGACGGGGGCACGCCGCGGGCGGACGCGACGTGGCGCCGGCAGGTTGCGGCGTCTGCGGGGACCCGTGTCGGGTGCCGTCCGGCCCGGGCTCGGCGGCGGTGACATGGCGGGGCCGCCGGCCGCGGCGCTCGTGGCAGCTGGGACAGGCTCCCATCCTGGGCCGGGTGGTGGTGGGGGTGGCGGTGGTGGGGGTGGGATCGTCGGAGCTGCGTCGGCAGGCCCCGGCACCTGGCCGAGGTCGGGTGCCCGTCCCGGTGGCGGCGGGAGCGCCTGGATGCCGCCGGCGCTGGTCGGGGCGGCCTGGGGGAGGGGCAGGGGAGCGGGGTCCGTCGGCTGGCTGGCGACGAGGTCGGACAGGTCACGGACCTGCTTGGCGCCACTGATGACCGCACCGATCGCGAGCAGGAGTCCGCCGTAGGCGAACCCGAGGAACGTCCACAGGCCGGCCATCGACAGCGACCATGTCGCGAAGTCGCGGTCCTGCGTGAACGCGACGCCGACGACCACGACCGCCACGGCGATCCCCGCCGAAAGCCCTGCTCGCATGCGCCTCGTCTGACGGAGCGCCTCGCCGCCCGGGCCCTGCGCCCCGCGCTGCCCGACGAGCTCGACGAGCGCGAACGCGCCGGCGCCGAGGGCGATCGAGACGGACGCGACCATGAACCAGTAGCGTGTGCGAGACGACGTCTCCCCGACGAGCACCTCGATCTCGGTGACGACCTCCGGCACGCGTTCGTCGGCGAACTTCAGACGGGCGCGGTAGACACCGACCGGCAACTTGGTCAGCCCTTCAGGCGTCGGATCGATGCAGAGGGTGGCGGCGATCTCGTCCTGACCGTCCGCCGAGGCGTTGACCTGGACGTACCCCTCGAGGTCGCCGTGATCCGCCGAGTACAGGGTGCCGGTGACGAGGAAGTTCGCCGCCTCGGCTTGCTCGAGGAAGGCCGGGTCGAGATCAGTCTCGAAACGCAGGCCTCGGCGCACGGGAGGGCCGTTGCGCTCGACGCGGAACGCCGACGGAGGGTCACTCAGGTGCAGGACCCGCGTGGCGAGGACGTCGTCACGCTCGCCGCTCGTCCCGCTCGCGAGGCATTGGGCGTCGAGCTGGGAGTCGGGATCCTCGGTCTGCGCGACCACCGGCTCGACCGTCGTCGCGAGGCCCGCACCGACGACCACCGCTGCGGCACACCACAGGAGCACACGCCTGTCCCGCGGAGGTCCACGGGGGTACAGCCGGTCACCGACCTCGCCCGTCGGTCGGGCCGGCAGTCCGCGTGTGGGTCTGCTCGCCACGTCCACCCTGTCGCTCCGCTGCGTGGAATCGTAACCCCCCACGGTGGGCACGAAAAGGCGTCCTCGGCGCGCGGGACGTCGCCGGTGAGCTGGGACGGCGCCGCTCAGTCGCCCGCTGCGGCGAGCCCGGGGAGCAGGGTCGCGACGAGCCCCTCGGCGTGGGTGTCCACCCAGTCGGGGGCGGTGGGCTCGACACCGGTGAGGAGCCGGGCTTCGGGCGCGTTGACGTACGGCATCGAGGCGGCGCCGACGATCACGTAGTGGACCATCGTGTGATCGAGCGGTGCGGCGATGCCGGCCTCGCGGAGGCGCTGCCAGACGACCCGGATAGGTCGTACCACGGGCGGACGTGGTGCTCGACCATCCAACGAAGCCGGTCGCTGTCCCCGGTGGCCTCGTGGACCATGATCTGGTTGAGCTCGGGGTGGGCGGCGGCGAAGCGCACGAAACGCCGGACCGCCTCGGCGAAGGCCCCGGCGAGCTGGACCGGATCGCCGGTGGCGTCCGGGAGGGGCAGGTCGTCCAGCTCCGCGCCGAGCAGATCGAAGAGGTGATCGACCGCCGCGGTCCACAGCGCCTCCTTCGAGGCGAAGTGGTAGTTGATCTGCGGCTGGTGGGCGTCGACCCGCTGGGCGATCGACCGGGTGGAGGCGCCGTCGAACCCCTTGGCGCCGAACTCCACCAGCGCCGAGTCGAGCAGCTGCTCCCGGAGATCGTCCCGGTCCGGCGAGTGCGGCGCACGGACTCATGTTATCATCCGATAATACGACGACGACCATCCTCCCGCTGGCGGCCGATCCGTACACGCCGCCCGACCGAACGGGACATGCTCCCGTCGGAGCGACGCGACTTCGTCCGCACCCACCGGACCTGCGTGTTCGGCACCGCCCGCCGCGCCGACGGGCCGGCGATGTCGGTCGTCTACTACGTGCCCACCGACACCGACGAGCTGCTGGTGTCGACCATGCGGGACCGGGGCAAGGCGAAGGCCGTCGCCCGGCATGGCAAGGTCAGCCTGTGCGTGCTGGACGAGCGCTGGCCGTTCAGCTACCTGCAGGTGTACTGCGATGCGTCGGTGGACGACGACCGTGAGCTCGTGGTCGACGTGATGATGGCGATCGGGGGGCGCATGTCCGGTGAGCCGCTGGGCATCGACGCCCGGCCGTTCGTCGCCGCGATGGCCGACGAGGAGGACCGGGTCGTGCTGCGATGCCGGCCCTACGAGACCTTCGCCCAGCCACCCCGGCACCTGCACAGCAATGATCAGGCCGAGCCGATCACCCACTGGGTGTCGGCCCTGATGCCCTGGGACACCCCGGACCCCACCTGACCGTGGCCGTGCCGCCTCACGTCGCATCGGCTTTCGTGTAGAGGATCTCGCGGGCCTGCTCCGCGGCGCTGGTGATGCTTTCGCCGACGAAGTCGAGGAAGCGGGCGATGTTCTCGAGGCGGGCGGCGGCCGGGGTGTCGGGGCCGAGGATGTCGACGCCCTGCCGTGCGGTCTCGGCGAGCTGGGCGTTGTCCCGGGCGCTGCGGAGCATCGACTGGTACCAGAGCTCGTCGTCGACGACGTAGCGCTCGCGGCGGCGTTCGTCGCGTTCCCGGCGGACGAGGTCCATGCTCTCGAGGAACGTGATCGCCTTGGAGATCGGACGCCGGGCTGACCTGGAGGCGCTGGACGAGTTCGGACGCGGTGAGGCTGCCCGCGTCGGTGGTGTAGAGGCACACCAGCACCCGGGACATCATCTTGGGCAGGCCCGACTGCATGAGGATGGTGGTGAACATCTCCTCGTACTCGCGCACGGCCTCGGCGTCGCGTCCGTGGGCCTGCGCGGGCGCCTGCGGCCCTCGGGCGCGGCCTGCCTACGCCGGCGGGAGCGGCGTTCGGTGGCGCGGTGGGCCAGGTCGGCGCGGTAGGCGGTGGGGCCGCCGTTGCGCATCACCTCACGCGTGATCGTCGAGGTGGGGCGGTCGAGACCTCTGGCGATCTCCGCGTAGGCGAGGCCGTCGGCCAGCCCCGACCCGATCTGCTGGCGTTCCTGCTGGGTGAGCCTGCCTCCCGGCATCGCGGTCTCCTCCGTGGCCCTCGGTGTCCCCAGCATAGCGTTCACTCCTCATTCTATTGCAACGATGCTCGCGGATCGTGTTGCATTAGAACTCGGAACCATTGCAACGATTAGGCCTATGACCAGCAGATATTGCGGTGACGCGCAACGAGTGCGTTGTCGGAACATCGAAAGCAACGTAGCGTTTCCAACATCAGAAACCGAAGGTGAAGGAGAGCACCATCATGACGCAGACCTGGCCATCGAGGCGAACGGGCTGCGCAAGTCCTACGGCGACAAGGTCGTGCTCGACGGCGTCGACCTGGCCGTCCCCGAAGGAACGATCTTCTCCCTGCTCGGCCCGAACGGCGCCGGCAAGACCACCGCCGTGAAGATCCTCTCCACCCTCATCTCCGCCGACCCGGGCACCGGCGACATCCACATCGGCGGCCACGACCTGGCCACCGACCCCCAGGCGGTGCGCGCCGCGATCGGCGTCACCGGCCAGTTCTCCGCCGTCGACAACCTGATCACCGGCGAGGAGAACATGCTCCTCATGGCGGACCTGCACCACCTCTCCCGCCGCGAGGGCCGCCGCACCGCCGCCGAGCTGCTGGAGCGCTTCGACCTGGTCGAGGCGGCGAAGAAGCCCGCCTCCACCTACTCCGGCGGCATGAAGCGCCGCCTCGACCTCGCCATGACCCTGGTCGGCAACCCGCGGATCATCTTCCTCGACGAGCCGACCACCGGCCTCGACCCGCGCTCCCGGCACAACATGTGGCAGATCATCCGCGAGCTGGTCGCCGACGGCGTCACCGTCTTCCTCACCACGCAGTACCTCGACGAGGCCGACGAGCTCGCCGACCGCATCGCCGTGCTCGACGACGGCAAGATCGCCGCCGAGGGCACCGCCGAGGAGCTGAAGCGGCTGATCCCCGGCGGACACGTGCGGCTGCGCTTCGCCGACCCGGCCGCGTACCAGAGCGCCGCCCTCGCCCTGCGCGAGGTCACCCAGGACGACGAGGCACTGGCGCTGCAGATCCCCAGCGACGGCAGCCAGCGCGCGCTGCGCTCCATCCTCGACCGGCTGGACTCGGCCGGCATCGAGGCGGACGAGCTGACCGTGCACACCCCCGACCTCGACGACGTGTTCTTCGCCCTGACCGGCGCCGGCCCGCAGCCCGGCCAGTCCAGCCAGCCCAGCCAGCCCAAGGAGGCTGTCCGATGAGCTCCCTCTCCCTCGCCGTACGCGACTCGTCCACGATGCTGCGCCGCAACCTCCTGCACGCGCGGCGCTACCCGTCCCTCACCCTGAACCTGCTGCTCACCCCGATCATGTTGCTGCTGCTCTTCGTCTACATCTTCGGCGACACGCTGAGCTCGGGCATCGGCGGCAGTCCGGACCGCTCCGCATACATCGCGTATGTCGTCCCGGGCCTGCTGCTGATGACCATCGGCAGCACCGTGGTCGGCACCGCGGTGTCCGTCTCCAACGACATGACCGAGGGCATCATCGCCCGCTTCCGCACGATGGCGATCCACCGCCCTTCGGTGATCGTCGGGCACGTCGTCGGCAGCGTGCTGCAGTCGATCACGAGCGTGGTCCTCGTGGGCGCCGTCGCCGTGGCCATCGGCTTCCGGTCCACGGACGCAACCGCCCTGGAGTGGCTGGCGGCGTTCGGGCTGCTCGTGCTGTTCGCCCTGGCGCTCACCTGGATCGCGGTCGGCATGGGCCTGACCAGCCCGAACGCCGAGGCCGCCAGCAACAACGCGATGCCGCTGATCCTGCTGCCGCTCATCTCCAGCGCCTTCATCCCGGTCGACTCCATGCCGGGCTGGTTCCAGCCGATCGCCGAGTACCAGCCGTTCACGCCCGCCATCGAAACCCTGCGGGGCCTGCTGCTCGGCAGCGAGATCGGCCACAACGGGTGGCTCGCGATCGTCTGGTGCGTAGGGCTCTCAGCGCTCGGCTACCTCTGGTCGACCTCGACGTTCACCCGCGACCCGAACTAGCCGCCTTCACAGCGGGGCAGCCTCCCGCGACGTGCAATCATCGACGCTCGATGGATGCCTCGATGTGGGCCTCGTCGGAGTGGTCGTCGGGGGGTTGCTCAGTGCCGGCACTGGCTTCGGAGCCGCGTTCATTCAGAGCAAGCGAGATCGTGACCTGTGGAAGCGCGACGAGCTGGTCCGCCTCGCAGACGCAGAATTCCTCGCGATTGCCGAGTACCTCGCGGCGGCCGGCGCTCTGGCAAACTCGCCTGGCGAGCTTCCGCGCGGCACGCAGGATCGAGGGTCACGTGGACCCAGCCATGCTGGACACCTCGGCAGCCGAGTTCTACAGGCGGCGGTTCTGTGCCGAGATGGTAACCCGCGAATCCGACGTGCGTGCAGCATTGTCTGGCGTACTTCCCGAACTGCAGACTCTGTTCAATCTCGCCATTGAAGGGGTGGAGACGAAGCGCCGTGGGAGCCTGCAATGGCAAGCAGTCGATCGGGCATCGCCGCGCCGCGGAATGCGCGCAAATCCAGCGCCAACGACGAATGCCGCACTTGATCTACTCGTTGTAGCCCGCGCCCGGCACGACGGTGTGCGGCTCTGGTGGGTCCCGGGACGCGTGATGTCATCAGGTTGTGTCAGCCGCGGCGAGAAGCTGATCGACGAGGACTCCGGTCAGCCATCGCTCGTAGCGCTGCGGGTTCCAGCGCCTGTCGACGACGAGCAGCCGGAAGACCTCGGGCGACATGAGCGCGTGGATGACGTCGGCGGCATCGCGCTCCGGTAGCTGGGGCCGCAACGCCTCGGGCGGGCCAACGATCGAGCGATCACCCGTTGGCCATCCTGCCTCTGGCCGTCAGTTCGTCGAGCAGCGCCGCGATCTCGGGGTCCGAGCTCGCCGCGCTGGTGAGGATGCTGTAGATCGGCGCGGTCCTGGAGTTCACCTCGACCGTGATCACGACGAAGCCAGCCAGCTGCACCTTCGGGTCTGGGTCGGCGAGAAGCGATCGTACGTGTGGGCGATCCGCGAGAGGGACGGCGTCGTCGTCGCCGACGATCGAGACATCGAGGAGAGCCTTCAGTATCCCGCGCTTGGAGCGGAACAACCGGTACACCGTCACCGGGGAAACGTCGGCCAGGTCGCTGATCGCCTCGATCGTCGTGGCCCCGTAGCCCCGCTCGAGGAACAGGGTCCGGGCCGCGTCGACAACCGCGGCGGGGGCGAGCCGCGTCCTCGCCGGCCGCGGCCGGCGGAGGCTCCGTCGCCGGGGTCCTTGTGCATCGACACGTCTTGACAGTAGCACTCTCGAATTGATAGTTCTACTCTCAGATCGTGAAGACGCCGGCGAGATGCGGCCGACACGACCACCACATCCGGGCGCTACGCCCAAGAAACCACATGAGCCGCTCACCAAACGCCCGGTCCACCGGGCCACCCGCGAAGGAGAACGACCACCATGAAGACCATGACCTGCAAGCAGCTGGGCGGCACATGCGATCAGCCGCACCGCGCCGCCACCGCTGAGACGTGATCAAGCTCCAGGACAAGCACCTGAACGGCGCGGTCGCGGGAGGCGACGAAGCGCACAAGCCCGCCCTGGCCCACATGAAGGGTCGGTGGAAGCACCCCATCAAGGGCATGGGCT
>CAWJFG010000038.1:0-21738 GCA_963842015.1 uncultured Acidimicrobiales bacterium
AGGGCGTCCAGCCGCTCGACGAGCGCCCGAATGACCGTCGCCCCCAGGTCGTCGGGGCGAACGTGGGCGAGCCCGCCGCCGATCCGGCCGACCGGGGTCCGCACGGCGTCCACGACGAACACGGCGTGGGTCACGTCACCGCTCCCCCACCCCGGGGCCGATCAGCCGGCGCCGCACCGGTAAGTACTCCACCCCGGGCGCCACCGCTGGATCAGGCCGTAGATCCCCTTGGGCGCCACGATCGCCATCGCCGCGGCCAGCGTCCCGAGGATGACGAACCGGCCACGTCTCCGCTTGTCGGCCAGCTGCTCGTCGAGCGCCCAGAACACGAGCACGCCGATGATCGGCCCCGTCGTGCTGCCGACGCCGCCGATGACCACGATGAAGATCACGAGGGCGGTCCACCGCAGCACGCTGAAGGCCGAGTCGGCGCGGGCGGTGGGGCTGTTGAGCAGCACCACGGCCCCGCTGGCGCCCGTCCAGAAGGCGGCGGTCACCCACACGACGCAGGCGCGTGCGCGTCACGTCGATGCCGAGGCCGCGGGCGACCCTCGCCGTCGCGGACGGCCCGCAGCGCCAGGCCGAGCCGGCTGCGCAGGGCGAGGACGACGATGGCGGTGGCGCCCACCGCGAGCGCCAGGGCCAGCCAGTAGGTGATGTCCTCGCGGGCGTCGCGGGAGTAGCCGCCGAGCGAGGCCCGGGTCATGCTGCGCACGTCGCCGCCGGCCAGCGAGTCGCTCTCGATGACGAGGAGGCGGACCACCTCGGCGATCACCCACGTCCCGATGGCGAAGTAGCCGCCGGACAACCTCAAGGCGAACAGCTGGACGGGCACCGACAGCGCGGCCGCCACCATCCCCGCCAGCGCGACGGTGACGTAGGGGTCGACCCCCCAGTCTCGGCGATGGTGAGCAGGGCGTAGATCCCGACGCCGACGAACATCTGCTGACCGATCGACATCAGCCCGGCGAAGCCGGCGAGCAGGTTCCACATCTGCGCCAGCGACAGGTAGACGAGGATCGTGACCAGCGTCGCCTGCAGCGCGCCGTCGGCGTCCCAGAGCGGCAGCGTCGCCAGCGCGCCCACGGCCGCGGCCGACACCCCGAGACCGGCGGTCGACGCCGGCGTCGCCCGGCTGATGCGGTGGGCGGCGGTCTGGACGTCGCGGCGCCCGGTCATGCCCGCCCCCGCCGGCCGAGCAGGCCTTGGGGCCGGAAGGCGAGGACGGCCAGGAAGATGAGGTGGCCGTAGAGGGTCCCGGACAGCACGTCGTAGCGGACGTCGACCTGGTTGCCGACCGTCTGGGCCACCCCGAGGATCACGCCACCCACGAGCGTGCCCCACAGCGAGCCCATGCCCCCGATCACCACCGCCTCGAAGCCGAACAGCAGGGCGGCGGGCCCGTCGGCCGGGCCGAACGTCTGGCGGATCCCGAGGAACACGCCGGCGAGGGCGACCGTGGCGAAGGCGATGGCCATGATCCGGGCGTAGACCCCGCGGTCGTCGATGCCCATCAGCCGGGCGGTGGCCGGATCGTCGGCCGTGGCCCGGAAGGCCCGGCCGGCGCCCGTGCGCGAGAACAGCAGTTGGAGCCCGAGGAGCACGGCGACGGCCACCACCAGGGTGAGGAGCGGGAACCAGCCCACCGCGATGTCGTCGGTGAGCCGGGCGCTGCGGACCTCGATCCCGCCGGCGTCCAGACCTTGCGAATCGGCGCTGTAGTGCTCGAGCAGGGCGCTCTGGATGACCACGCCGAGACCGAAGGTCACGAGGATCGACGGCAGCGGATCGGGCCCCATCACCCGGTTGAAGACGAGGCGCTGCAGCACGTACCCGCCGAGCGTGGACCCCGGCACGATCAGCAGAAGCGTCACGAACGGGTTCACGTCGAAGGTGGCCGTCGCCGACACGGCGAGGAAGGCGGCCAGGACCGCCAGGTCGCCGTGCGCCAGGTTGACGAAGCGCATCACGCCGAAGGCCAGCGACAGGCCCGTGGCGAACAGGGCGAACAGCCCGCCGAGCAACACCCCCTGCACCACCGCGTTGACCCAGGTCACGACGCCGCCCCGAAGTACGCCTCGGTGATGCGGGGCCGGTCGAGGGCCGCGGGCGGGCCCTCGAGCGAGACCCGGCCCTCGAGCAGGCACACGACGCGATCGGCCACTGCGAGGGCCTGGCCGATGTCCTGCTCGACGACGAGCACGGTCGTCCCCCCGTCGACGATGGCGGGCAACGCCCCGTACAGCTGCTTGACGACGATCGGCGCCAGGCCCAACGACACCTCGTCGAACAGCAGGAGGCGGGGGTTCGCCATGAGCGCCCGGCCGATGGCCACGGCCTGTCGCTCGCCCCCCGACAGCACGTCGGCGGGGCGCCGCAGCAGCCGCCGTACGAGCGGGAACACGTCGAGCACCCGGTCGACGTCCCACGTGCCGGGGCGCCGGGCGTGTCCGCCGATGACCAGGTTCTCCTCGACGGTGAGGCTGGGGAAGAGGCGCCGGCCCTCGGGGACGAGGGCGACGCCCCGGCGCACCCGCCGGTGGCCCGGCACGGCCAGCAGGTCCTCGCCGGCGAACCGCACGGAGCCGCCGGTGGCCCGCACGAGGCCCGCGACGGTGTTCAGGAGCGTGGACTTCCCCGCCCCGTTGGCGCCGATGACGGCCACGGTCTCGTGCTCGTCGACGTGCAGGTCGATGCCGAACAGCGCCTGGAAGTCGCCGTAGCCGGCGGAGAGCCCACGCACGTCGAGCAGGGCGGTTCGCTCCCTCCGCTCGCTCATGCGGGCGCCACCCCCAGGTAGACCTCTTGCACCTCGGGGCTCGCCATGACGACGGCGGGATCGCCCTCCGCGATCTTGCAGCCGAAGCTCATGGCCATCATCCGGTCGACGACAGCCAGCAGGGCGTGGACGACGTGCTCGATCCACACGATCGTCGTGCCCTCGGCGTGGATGGCCTTGACGTCATCGATCAGCTCGTGGACCTCGGCGTCGGTCAGCCCTCCGGCGATCTCGTCCAGCAGCAGGAGCGTGGGCTGGGTGGCCAGCGCCCGCGCGAGCTCGAGGCGCTTGCGACCCAGCAGCGCGAGCGAGCCGGCGCGCGCGTTGGCCCGGTCGATCAGGTGGGTGCGCTCGAGGGCGGCGACCGCGATCGGGACCGCGTCCCGCTCGCGTCGCGGGGCGCCGGAGCCGTACATGGCGCCGGCGAGGACGTTCTCGAACACGGTCATCTGCTCGAACGGGCGGGGGACCTGGGCGGTGCGGGCCAGGCCGGCCCGGCACCGCCGGTCGGCGCGCTCGTGGGTGATGTCGCGGCCCGCGAAGCGGACCGTGCCGGCGTCGGGCCGTAGGTCCCCGGCGACGACGTCGATCAGGGTGGTCTTGCCGGCCCCGTTGGGGCCGACGATGCCGAGGGCGTCGCCCGCCCCCACCGACAGGGACAGGTCGTCGAGGACCCGGATGCCGAAGGACTTCGAGACGTGCTCGACCTCCAGCACCGTCGTCACCGGGAACGTCACGGGCAGCCCCCTCAGGCGATGGGCTGGATGGTGCCGTCGACCGGCAGGTCGGGCAGCTGCTCGTTGACGTTGATCGCCAGCTCGAGCGGGTACGCCTGCCCGGCCACCCACTGACCGGCGACGAGCGGCGTCTTCGTGATGTTCGGGACCGGGCCCGAGCTGAAGTCGACGGGGCCGACGACCGTCGCCAGGTTGGTGGCGGCGAGGGCCTCGTTGAGGGCATCGGCGTCGGCGCTGCCCGCCCGCTTCAGCGCGTCGATCGCCACCTCGAACAGTGCGTGGGCGAAGCCCAGCGGCTGGGTCGGCTGCGCCCCCGTGTCTTCCTCGAACGCGGCCGCCAGCTCGGCCGCCGTCTGACCCGTCAGCGACGAGGTGAACGGGTGGCGGCCCGTCCACCAGATCTCGGTGCTCAGGCCCTCGCCCTGCGGGAAGGACTCGACGGCGCTCGGGAACAGGAGGGCCTTGGCCACGGTGACCACCGGCGGGTTGAAGCCCTGCTGCAGCGCCTGGCTCTGGTAGTTGGCGAACGTCGGCGGGGGCACCACCCCCGACACGATCGCCACCCCGTCCTCGCGGAACTGGGCGATCTGGGCACTGAAGTCCTGGGTGTCGACCGGGAACCGGCCCGGGTCGACGACCGTGAACCCGGCGGCCTCCAGCGCCGGCGGGAACCCGACCGCGGCGTCGCTCCAGGCGTTCCCGTCGGGGTCGTTGGGCCACAGCCCGCCCACCACCTTGGGCGCGCCCGACTGCTCCCAGAGGGCAATGAAGTTCTCGATGACGTCCTCGAGCCCCCAGAAGAAGTGCCAGTTGTAGGCCGACGCCTGGGGCGGATCGTCGACGTCGGGCCCGAGCTCGCCCCCGATGCCGAGGTAGTGCGGCTGCCACGGGGCGACGGTCGAGATGCACGGCACCTCGCCGAGGTCGCACGCCGCGGCGACGGGCACCGTGGTGTCGGGCGTCGAGGAGACCAGCACGAGCTCGACGCCCTCGTTGATGAGCTCCTGGGCCACCTCGCCCGCCCGGCCGGAGTCGGACTCGCTGTCGCGGTCGACGATCTCGACGGCGTCGCCCAGCTCGTCCCGCATGGCGGCGAGCACGAAGCTGTCGGCCTCGCCGAACGCGGCCAGCGGCCCGGTCTGCGGACTCACGTAGCCGATGCGGGCCTGCGGGATGTCGTCCCCGCCAGCGCCCCCACCGCCGTTGCCGCCGCCCGACGAGTCGTCGTCGTCGCCGCAGGCGGCCAGCACGCTGCCGCCCACGCCAAGCGCCGCCACCCCTTGGAGAAAGCGGCGGCGCGACGGGGCCGCCGCCCTGCTGTCGTGTCTGGTCATCGGGTCCCCCTTGTGTCCGCCAGCCCACCCTGCTGGTCGTCCGTGGCCGTCTCCCGCGGCCGCCGGCCGTGGTAGGCGTCGTCGAGCATCCGCCGGATCCCCGCCGGCTCGGGCGGGCGCACGTTCCCCGCCGCCTCCACCACCACGCGCCGCGCGGCCTCGTCGAGCCCGTCCTCGGGCATGCCGAGCGCGGCCAGGCTGGCGGGCGCCCCCACGTCCGCCGCCAGGTCGTGGAGCGCGCCGGGCGCGTCGTCGGTCCCGAGCGCGGCCTCGATGTCAGCGAGCAGCCCGGGGATCGCCGGGGCGTTGTAGGCGAGGGCGTGGCCGAGGACGACCGCGTTCATGCCGCCGTGGTCGAGGCCGAACATGCCGCCGAGCACGTGACAGGTCTTGTGGTGAAGCCCCGTGCCGGCCGACGCCAGCGCCGTCGCCGCCAGGTACGCCCCGTACAGGGCACCGCTGCGCGCCTCGAGCTCCGTGGGCGCCGCGCACACCAGGGGCAGGCTGCGGTGCAGCGCCCGGATCCCCTCGAGCGCCATCAGCGACACCACGGGGTTGGCCCCCGGGCCGTACAGCGCCTCGACACAGTGGGCCAGGGCGTTCATGCCCGACGGGCCGGCGATGCCCGGCGGCAGCGTGAGGGTCAGCTCGGGGTCGTAGACCACGAGCGCGGGCTTCACCCGCAGGTCGACGCCCGTGCGCTTCTCGTCGCCCCGCGTCAGGCCCCATATCGGCGTCATCTCCGAGCCGGCATAGGTCGTCGGCACGGCGGCCAGGCGCACGTCCTGCTCGAGCGCGATCGCCTTGCCGAACCCGGTGGCCGAACCGCCCCCGATCGTCAGCACCGTGTCCGCCCCCGCCGCGGTCGCGGCGGCCCGGGCGGCCTCGGCCCCGGCCACGGGCACGTGCTGGACCACCTCGCGGAACCGCCCGACGACCCGGTCGCCCAGTCTGGGGGTCACGTCGGCGGTCACGTGGTCCTCGTCGGCCGACGCCACCACGAGGATCCGGCGGGCGCCGAGCGCGTCGAGCTCGCCCGGCAGCGACGCCCGGCTGCCCGCGCCGAACACCACCCGGCCAGGGAGCGCGTCGTAGGCGAACGACCTCACGCCGCCCGGCCCTTCGTGGCCTCGAGGTGCCGCAGCACGGCCAGCTCCTCGGCGGACGGTGGGGCGGTCTCGGCCATCTCGCCGGCCACCGCCAGGTCCCACCGGGTGGCGGCCCGGGCCTGCTCCTCTGTGGCGCCGGGGTGAAGCGCGGCGAGCACCAGCTCGCCGCGCTCGCAGTCGCGTTCGAGCACGCCGATGTCGGTGATCACCGTGCGCACCCGCTCGCCGAGCGAGGTGCGGAAGCCGACCCGCTCGACGAAGGCGCGCGGCGATTGGCGCATGACCACCAGCACCCGGCCGCACGACGCCGCGATCTCGGGCGCCCCGCCGGCGCCGGGGAGCCGGACGTCGGGCGCGTCGTACGGGCCGATGACCGTCGTGTTGATGTCGCCCCTCCGGTCGAGCTCGGCTGCGCCGAGGAAACCGACGTCGATCCGGCCGGGCTGCAGCCAATAGTTGAAGATCTCGGGCACCGACACCACCGAGTCGGCCGTCTCGGCCAGCTCGCCGTCGCCGATCGACAGCGGGATCGTGCGGGGCTTGCTGCCGATGGTGCCCGACTCGTACACGAGCACCAGGCCGGGCGCGTGCGTGCGCCGGGCGAGGTTGGCGACCGTCGACGGCAGGCCGATGCCCACGAAGCACACCTCGCCGTCGGCGAGGTGCCGCGCCGCGGCCACGGTCATCATCTCGTCGGCGGTCCAGGCGGCGGTCACCCGTCGGTCTTCCCGTCGAGCCACGGGTAGCGAGCCGTGTCCCTCCCCGCGTAGTCGGGATCGAGGTAGATGAAGACCCGCTGGATGAGGAAGTCGCGGATCTCGAACACATCGCACCAGCGACCGGCGCCCCAGTCGGGCACGCCCGCCCGCCACGGGCCGTCGCGGTGCTCGCCGTGGCTCGTCCCCTCGCACACCACCACATCGGAGCCCGAGAAGATCCAGTTGAACTCGGCGTAGTGGTGCTCGATGCCCTTCAGGGTCCCGCCCACGTCGCCGAACAGCCGCCCGATCTCCTCCTTGCCGCTCGCCACCCCCCACTTCGGGAAGTACACCTGGGCGTCGTCGGCGAACAGGTCGAGGATGCTGCCCCCCGTCGACGTCTCGCCCCCCTTGTCGAACGCCTTCAGGTACTCGATCGCCACGCTCTTGCGCTGCTCGTCGGTCATGGTCTGGGTGGCGATGGCCATGGGTCCCCCTCGCTCGTCGGTCACGACCCGGTCGGCACCAGGTCGAGCACGTGGTCCTGCATCCAGACCAGGAAGGCGTCGCGGTTGCGACTGATGCCGTCCCACGCCGCGTACGCCGCGTTGTCGCGCACCGAGTAGCCGTGGGCGTAGCTGGGCGCGGCGCCCCCCGGCACCTCGGCCACCGCGGTGACCACCCACGACGGCAGCACCACCGCGCCCGGCCGGGCGTCGAGCTCGTCGACGACCTCCTCGACGGTGACCAGCGACCGGTGCGCCGCCAGGACGGCCTCCTTCTGCACGCCGGTGATGCCCCAGAGCTGCACGTTGCCGGCGCGGTCGGCGCGTTGGGCGTGGATGACCGTCACGTCGGGCCGCAGCGCCGCCACCGCCGTCAGCTCCTCGCCGGTGAACGGGCAGGCGACGGCGGCGACGTTGGCCGTGTGGTCGAGGAGGTCCGTACCGCCGTAACCGCGCAGCACGGCGAACGGCAGGCCGGACGCCCCCGCCGCGTAGCGGTTGGCCATGCCGGCGTGGCTGTGCTCCTCGAGCAGGAGGGAGCGGGGCCAGCCGTTCTCGACCGCGTCCCGGAAGCGGTGGAGCGAGCCCACGCCGGGGTTGCCGCCCCACGAGAACACGAGCTTGCGGGCGCAGCCCATGCCGATCATCTGGTCGTAGATCACGTCGGGGGTGAGCCGGACCAGCGTCAGGTCGGTGCGGCCCTGGCGGATGATCTCGTGGCCGGCGGCGAACGGGATGAGGTGGGTGAAGCCCTCGAGGGCGACGGTGTCGCCGTCGTGCACCAGCTCGGCGACGGCGGTGGCGAGGGTGGTGATCCGGGCCACGTCAGCTCCGCGGATACCAGGCGGGGATGGGGGCGTCGACGTTGACCCAGACCGACTTGGGCTCGGTGTAGCCCCGCATGGCCTCGAAACCCATCTCGCGGCCGTAGCCCGACTGGCCGACGCCCCCGAACGGCGAGCCGGGGCCGACGCGCTTGGTGCAGTTGACCCACACCATCCCGGTGCGGAAGGCGGCCGCGGCCCGGTGGGCGCGGGAGAGGTCGCGGGTCCACAGGCTGCCGCCGAGCCCGTAGTCGGTGCCATTGGCGAGAGCGAACGCCTCGTCATCGTCCGCGAAGCGCGACACGGTCACGAACGGGCCGAACACCTCCTCCTGGCACACCCGCGCCGACGGGTCGGCCCGGACCACGGTGGGCAGGACGTAGCAGCCGGCAGCGAGGGCCGGGTCGGCCGGGGCGACGCCACCGAGCAGCACCTCGCCGCCCTCGTCCTCGGCGACCTTCACGTACGACAGCACCCGGTCGCGGTGCTCGGGCGACGTGAGCGGGCCCATCTCCGTGCCCGGCGCCAGCGGGTCGCCCACCCGGATCGAGCCGGCCAACGCCAGGAAGCGCTCGAGGAACTCGTCGGCCACCGCGTCGTGGAGCAGCAGCCGGGACCCGGCGATGCACGCCTGGCCCTGGTTGTGGAAGATCCCGAACGCCGCCCCGATCACCGCGGCGTCCAGGTCGGCGTCGGCGAACACGACGTTGGCGCCCTTGCCGCCCAGCTCGAGCTGCAGGCGCTTGAGGTTGCCCGCCGACGCCTCGACGACCGACCGGCCGGTCCGCGTCGAGCCGGTGAAGCTCAGCTTCCCCACGCCGGGGTGGGAGGCGAGGCGGGCCCCGGCGTCGTGGCCGTAGCCGGGGACGACGTTCACGACCCCCGGCGGCAGGCCCACCTCCACCATGAGCTCGCACAGCCGCAGCGTGGACAGCGGCACGAGCTCGGACGGCTTCATCACCACCGTGTTGCCGGCGGCGAGCGCCGGGCCGAGCTTCCAGCTGGTGAACATGAGCGGGAAGTTCCATGGCACGATCGCCCCGACCACGCCGATCGGCTCGTGCCGGACGTAGTTGAGGAACCCCGCGTCCACCGGGACGACCGCGCCCTCGAACTTGTCGGCCATGCCGCCGAAGTAGCGGTACGTGGCCGCCGTGCGGGGCACGTCGAGGAGCGTGGTGTCCTTGAGCGGGTGCCCGGTGTCGGTCGACTCGAGCCGGGCCAGCTCGTCGGCGTGCGCCTCGATGGCGTCGGCCAGCCGCAGCAGGACGCGGCCGCGCTCGGCGGCCGACGTCGCCGCCCACGCCGGGAAGGCCCGCTGCGCCGCCTCGACGGCACGGTCGACGTCGGCGGCCCGGCCCTCGGCCACGTCGGCCAGCAGCGAGCCGTCGTGCGGGTTGCGCACCTCGACGGTGCCGCCCCCGACGGCCTCGACGAACTCGCCGCCGACGAACAGGCGGTGCTGGACGTCCAAGGCGCCGGTGCCGTGACCGTGAACGTTCACGGCCCTAGAACTCGACGGCCGTCTTGGGGGCCTCGCCGCGGGCGATCAGGTCGGGCAGGTCGACTGAGCCGTTCTCCCAGACGAGGAGCATGGCCCGCTTGGGCGAGTAGCCCTGGTGCCGGATGTCCGCCGGCATCGCGGCCACGTCGCCCGCCTTCATGAGCACGTTGGCCCGCGGCTCGCCCGACTCGCGGTCCTCGACCTTCCAGTCGATCTCGTCGGAGAGCTGGACGAACCACTCGACGCGGTCGTTGCCGTGGATGATCGGCAGGATGAACTCCTCGGTGGTGGGGCAGTAGAGGCTGTCCCGGCACACCGACACCACCGACGGGTTCCACGTCACGTCGCTGCGCGACAGGTAGGCGAACAGGTTGAACGCCGCCACCTCGTCCTCGTAGCCGGGCTCGGCCTCGACGACCGGCTCGTCCTGGGCCACGTCGGCGAACATGCGGTTGACCGGGTGCCCGGTGGCGTCGGAGCGCAGCGGCTCGTCACCCGGCACGCCGACCATCCGCTGCGCGGTGACGCGCGTGCGGGTGATGGCCGCCAGGTTGTCACCCCGCTTCTCACCGAAGGGCGACCCGGTCTCCTGGGGGGCGGCGAACGGGTCGTACCCGTCGTTCGTCCAGTCGGCGAGCATGGCCTGGAACGTGGCCATGATCTCGTCGTGGGGGAAGTTCTCCTGGTGGTCGATCTCGGCCTTGCGGTAGGCGTCGTTGTACCGGCCGGCGAACAGGTCGACGTTCCCGTAGTGGTTCATCGTGCCGATGACCGAGTCGAAGTTCACGATGCCGTAGAAGAAGTTCCAGGCGACGTCGCGCATGAGCGCCTTGAGGAAGGCCTCGACGGACAGCACGTGGTGCCCGGTCGGCCAGTCGACGTGGGCGAAGTGCTCGTCGCGCGAGAACGAGAACCCACCGAGCCGGAAGGTCTCGTAGCCGTGCTCGTTGCGCCCGGTGGCCTCGACGCGCGTGGCGGTGTCAGTCATGAGGTGAGCCTCCTCAGGCGGTCTGGCAGATGTCGGCCCAGCGGTAGACGGTGTCGGGGCCCTCGATCGTCTGGAGCAGGATCACGCTCGGCCGCTCGGCCCGGAAGCGGTGGCAGCGACCCGCGGGCAGCAGCGTCATGTGACCCCGCCCGGCGACGACCCGGCCCATGGGGGTGCCCGACGGCTCGCCGTCGAGCGCCATCGAGCCCGTGACGTCGGGATCGGCCTGGGCCTCGTCGGGGTCGAGCAGCTCGACGGTGACCTCGCCGTCCACCACCAGCGCGAACTCGTCGTGCGACGCCACCCGCCACGGCGACGTGCCCTCGGCCCGGATGACCTCGAGGACGTACTCCATGTTCTTGGCGACGGCGACCTTCTCCCAGGGCGCGGCGCCGGCCGCCACCTCGAACATGTTCGAGAACACGTAGTTCTTCGGGTTGTCGTTGATCAGCTCGACGCCGCCCTTCTCGTAGCCGTCGAGCGATCCGAAGTGCGTGGTGTACGTCGCCATGCCACCCCCCGTGGAGTCGGCGTGCTCGGTGTGCGGTGCCTCGGTCCGACCTGCGCAGCCGACCGTTCGTACCCGATAGTTCACGAATGTTCGCTATCCGCACACTCGTTCGCATTGTGAACAAACCGACCCTCGCGTAGGGTGAGATCGATGTCAAGGCCCGAGTTCGTGCAGTCCCTCGAACGAGGCCTCAGCGTCATCCGCAGCTTCGACGCCGAGAACGCCCGCCTCACGCTGGCCGAGGTGGCGCAGCGCACCGGCCTCACGCGGGCGACCGCCCGCCGCCTGCTGCTGACCCTCGAGGACCTGGGCTACGTGTCGAGCAACGGCCGGCACTTCTCACTGACGCCGCGCGTGCTCGACATCGGCTACGCCTACCTGTCGTCGCTGAACATCCAGCAGATCGCCCAGCCGATCCTCGAGGCGCTGTCCGAGCGCGTCAACGAGTCGGTCTCGGTGACCGTGCTCGACGGGGCCGACATCATCTACGTCGCCCGCGTCCCGACCAAGCGCATCATGACCATCTCGCTCGGCCTCGGCAGCCGGCTGCCGGCCTACTGCACGTCGATGGGGCGCGTTCTGCTGGCCGAGCTCACGCCGGCCGAGCTCGCTGCCATCGTCCCCGAGCGGCTCGAGCCGCGGACCGCGCACACGATCGCCACCCGCGCCGAGCTCGAGGACGTGCTCGCGGACGTCCGGCGGCAGGGGTGGGCTCTGGTCGACGAAGAGCTCGAGGTGGGCCTCCGGTCGCTGGCCGCGCCCCTGCGCGACGCCTCTGGTCGGGCGGTGGCGGCCATGAACGTCTCGACCAACGCGGGCCGCACGACCACCGACGAGATCCACGAGCAGGTCCTCCCGGCCGTCCTGGCTGCCGCCCGCGACATCGGCGACGCGCTCGCCAAGCGATGACCGGCGGCGAGATCGTCGTCGGCGGCCCGGCCGCCGGGCTCGTGGCCGCCGGCGTGCTCGACCGGCTCCAAAGGCTGGCGGCCGAGCTGCGCGCCTCGGGCGCCGAGATCGCGCTGGCCGAGGTGCTCGACGCCACCGAGGCGCTCCGCCACATCGACCTGGGGCGGCGCGCCGAGCTGCGGGCCGCGCTGCGGTGCGTGCTGGTGAAGTACCCGCACCACGACGCCCGCTTCGACGCCGCCTTCGACCGGGCGTTCCCCGCCGGACCGGCCGGCCCGGGTCCGTCGGCGGCCACGTCCGGCCGCGCCGGCGAGCCGGCCGGCGCCCGGGGGCCCGAGGCCGCCGTCGGCACCCTCGACGCCCGGGTGCGCGATGCGGTCGACGGGGCCGCGCTCGACGACCTGCGGATCCTCGCGGTCGAGGCGGTCGACGCCCACGGTGGCTTCGACGAGGGTGTGCGCACCGAGCGTTACCACGTCTACCGGGTGCTGCGGGCCATCGACCTGGCCCGCCTGCTCAATGACGCCATCCGCCGGGCCCGCGAGCGCGGCGAGCTCGTCGAGCGGGCGGAGGTCTCGGCCCGGGTCGAGGCGCTGCGTCGGCTGGTCACCGAGCAGGTGCGGGCCAGGTTGGCCGAGCGCGGCGGGCCCCTCCTGGCGGGCGAGGTCACGTCCGCCCTCGACGTCGACATCGTGCGGGCGTCGGCCGCCCAGCTCGACGAGATGCGTGAGGCGGTCAGGCCGCTGGTCCGCCGCCTGGCGGCGCGGCTGCGCCTCCGCCGCCAGAGCGCCCGCACCGGCCGGGTGGACATGCGCCGGACCGCCCGCCGCTCGGTCGCCACCGGCGGCGTGCCGCTCGATGTCGTCTACCGGCGGCCCCGGGCCCACAAGCCCGAGGTGTTCTCGCTCTGCGACGTGTCGGGCTCGGTGGCCGACTTCGCCGGGTTCACCCTCACGCTCATCTCGGCGCTGGCCGGCGAGCTGGCCGACACCCGGACGTTCGCCTTCGTCGACGCCGTCGACGAGATCACCGAGCTCGTGCAGCGGCCGGCACCGGTCGAGCCGTGGCAGATCCTCCAGCGCGGCCGGGTCATCGGCGCCGACGGCCACTCCGACTACGGGACCGTGCTCGCCGACTTCTGGGACCGCTACGGGCGGGCGGGCCTCACCCACCGCTCGACAGTGGTGATCGCCGGCGACGCCCGCACCAACTACCGCCCCGAGCGGGCCGACCAGCTGGCGGCCATCGCCCGCCGGGCCCGGGCCGTGTACTGGCTCGACCCCGAGCCCCGGCCGGAGTGGGACACCACCGACTCGGCCCTCGGCGCCTACGCGCCCTTCTGCGATGGGGTGTTCGAGGTCCGCAGCCTGCGCCAGCTGGCGGCCGCGGTCGAGGTGATCCTCTGAGCCGCGGCCCGGAGCGGGCGCGTCCGTGCGGTCAGGCCGCGGCGCCCGCGCCGACCGCAGCCGCCGGGGCACCGGACGAGCGCCGGCGCGGCGCCGCGACGCGGGCGCCGGTCACCAGGCGGACCTCCGCACCGCAGCGGCTGCAGGCGACGGCGACCTCGATGACTCGGGCGGTGGTCGTGAACGAGGACAGGGCGCGGGTGCTGCGCAGCTCGCGCTCTCCGCACGCGGGGCAGTGGAGGCCCGCTTCCAGTACCGGCGCATGCTCGACGACCCGTTCGTGCTGGTGGCGCCCGCAGGCTCCGACATCGCCGGCCGGGCCTCGGTGACCGTCGACGAGGTCACCGCGCTCCCGCTCATCAGCTACCGCGACGCCGTGTGCAGCACGCTCATCGAGCAGATCTTCCGCTACGGCGACCCCCCGACCTTCGTGTTCCGCTCCGACGACAACCCCACGATCCAGGGGTGCGTGGCGTCGGGCATCGGGTACTGGGCGACGCCCCTGCTGACGGTCGACACCGACGACCCCGCCGTCACCGTCATCCCCATCGAGCCCGCGCCCGACGCCGCGCCACATCGCGCTGGCCTGGCCGGCGAACCGGCGCTCGTCCCCGGCCGTCGCCGAGCCCGTGGACGTGGCCGAGGACGCCGCTGGTCGGCTGACGTGCCCTCGACAGGACTCGAACCTGTGGCCTACCGCTTAGGAGAGCGCTGCTTGTTCGCGATGTGTGCCCTGGTAGGCGAGTTCGCTCACTCTTGCCGCTTCGGCTCGTCCCACGCCCGTCCCGCATCGCAACACACACGCGACGCCAAGAGACTCCCGCGTGAGGACCACGAGCGCCGTTGCGGGTAGCAGTCACTGGCTTCGTCATGACGACGATGTGGTCGCTGGACTCGGGGCTGAGGATGCTCCGTTGTTCGATCAGCACGTGGACTCCACGGTGGGCCGCGTGCTCGTCGATCACATCGGCAACTTCAGCTCGCTGTCAGCCGGAGGTCGCGTGCTGGGCACGGCGGTGCTGGGCGCTGCACCTCTCGCCGGCGCGGGCTGACGAAACCCCGGCCACCGCGGCTCAGATCAGAAGGCAGGCGGCTCGGTGGTCAGCGGGGTCAGACGTCCGCCGGCTCTGGTGCGAACGGCGTGCGCAGACCTCGCGGCCTCGCTCACGAGGGTGGGGACGTCGTAGCCGATCAGCTGCGTGTCCTGCTTGACCATACGGCCATCGATGAACACGGTGTCGACGTTGGCGGGGGTTGCGACGCGCACCACGGCCGACTCGATGTCGCAGGCGGGGGCCATGTTCAGGTCGTCTTGCCGCACGAGGATGACGTCCGCGCGCTTGCCGGGCGTGATCGAGCCGGTCAGGTCGGCGAGTCCGAGGGCCTGGGCGCCGTTGAGCGTTGCCATCTTGATGACATCGGTGAGCAGGACTGGTGGCAGTGTCGCGGTGTCGCTTCCGATCCAGGGGATGCCGATGTTCCAAGTGACGTTCATCGACTCGAACATGTTGATCGGCGCAAGCGACGAGGCATCGAACGACAGTGAGATCAGCACGCCGTCGTTCGCCGAGTGGAGCAGCTGGCCGTGGAAGCCGCCGGCCGTTCCCAGCCGCATCTCGGAGTGGGGCGCCAGGGACAGCGGCGTGCCAGTGCGCACCATCGCGGCGCGGTCCGCCGCCGTCGCCGGCAGGTTGTGGCACAGCAGGAAGTCAGGCCCCAGGTAGCCGAGCTGTTCGAGCGCAGCCGCACTCACCGCGCTGGTGGGACCCTGCCCCGAGTGGACGGAGACCGGAAGGCCGCGCTCCCGGGCGGCCGCCATCTCAGCGGTGAAGGTCGGCATGTTCCCCGGACCGCGCAGGTTGACGCCGAGATGAACGAGTCCCTCGAACGGCGACTGCGCGCCGAACCAGGTCGAGCGGACGCGATCGATGTCGGCGAAGTCGATCAACTGAACGCCCGGCTGTCCGTCACGGTGTCCGTAGGAGAATCGGGCGCGCACCATCGCGTCGCGGTGGGCGGAGAGCTCGGCGTCCGCCCACTCTGGGCTGCGGACATTGTGGGACCAGTTGTTGACGGTCGTGATCCCTGCGTTCGCCAGTTCTGCGAGCCCGAGGGAGACGCTGTTGTAGACGTCGGACGGCTCGTAGGCGGCCACCGTTGCGCTCTTGGCCGGGAAGTACTCGAACCCGTCGCCGACGAAGTTGCGGCCGAGCGCGCTCCACATGTGGTAATGCGTTTCGACGAAGCCCGGCATGACGATCATGCGCGATGCGTCGATCACACTGGCGCCGCGTGCTCGCAGGGCGGGGCCGACTGCGACGATCGTTCCGTCCTTGATCTCGACATCGGCCTGCGGAACAGTCCCGATCGTCGGGTCGACGGAGACAAGGGCCCCGCCCTTGATGAGGTAGTGGCCTCGCTGAGGTCGTCCGCCACGCCCGCGTTGCTCGTGGGCAGGTGGGGGCGGCGTAGCCGCCGCGGGGCGGGCAAGCACCAACGGGATCGACGCCGCCGCACCACCGAGGAGCGCACGCCGCGAAAGGGTATGGGCTGGCACAACCCGCCCGCACTCGTCCTTCAGGCCGGGGGAATCACCACCCCCGCCGTCCGAGGCGCCGTCGGGAACAGAGTCGGTCACGCTTCTCCAATCCGGGTCGTCGTCGGGCGCCCGGCCGATTACGGACCGCGTTCGCCTCAGCGACGGTGACTCTTATCGTTCTGTCGAACCGCGCGTTGCCGGAGCGTCACAAGCGCGTGAACCGGCCCGTCCAACAACACAGGCCGGGCGGTGGCGGATGTGGCTCGACTGCGACTTCGACCTCCCGCGCTGCGTCGCAGCAACCTCGTGCCCGTCCACCCGCGCACGGAGACTTGTCGGAACGACGAGAGGGGCGCATGGGCAATCGAGGTTCATGTCCCGTGAGGTGGTGTAGGTCGTAGGGGTCCACACGCGGGTGGGCCACCGGCGTGATCTTCGACGTGTTCCTTGCCGGGTTCGCGAAGGAGAAGCCACCGGTGGCCCTCACTGATTCTGACCTGTCCGAACTGCTCGCCGCGCTCAAGGCCGGCGAGATGACCGACACGATCCGCTCGTCGCTGGAGTGGATCTTGCAGCAGTTGATCGAGGCAAGAGCGACCGCGGTGATCGGCGCCGAACGCCATGAGCGCACCGAGGCGAGAACCGCGCAGCGCAACGGGCACCGCCCCAAGCTCGTCTCCACCGCGGCCGGGGATGTGGAGTTGGCGATCCCGAAGCTGCGCCGGGGGAGCTTCTTCCCATCGCTGCTGGAACGCCGGCGGCGTATCGACCGGGCCCTGTACGCGGTGGTGATGGAGGCCTACGTACACGGCATCTCGACCCGCGAGGTCGACGACCTCGAGGTGGCCTCACAGGAGAGGCACGGAAACCGCAATGGCCGCGACCGGCGACACGATGAGCAGCGCCGTGATGACCCGGCCCACAACCGCGGCGCTGACGTGTGGTGGTGATGGATGTCGGTCGGGCACGCGGGCTTTCCAGAGCACATCCTCGGCGACCGGGGGGCGATCCAGCCAGACGCCCCCCGGGGCCGCAAGGCTCCGGGGGCGCCGGCGGTTCAGCGGTCGGGGTTGACCACGTCCTTGGCCTTGTCGGCAGCTCGGTTGAGCTTGTCCTTGACCGACCCGGTCGCCTTGTCCACCTTGCCTTCATCCTTCAGGTCGTCGTCGTCGGTGAGGTCACCGACCGCCTTTTTGGCCCGGCCCTTCATCTTGTCCACCTTGCCGTCACTCATCGTGGTCTCCTTGGGCTCGTACGGTCTTGGACGTCAGCGAGGGCTGACGGTGGCGGCGAGCTGGTCGTGATCCATCGACGATCGGCCGGGGATCTTCTGCTCCGTCGCCATGTCGTGGAGCTGCTCGTCGCTGAGGTCCTGCTTGTCGGCGAGCACAGGGGCCCCCAACGTGGCCTTGCGTGCCTCGAGGTCGCGGCCTACGTGGTCGCGGGCCTCGGCATCGGTTGCCCCGCGAACCTGCGGGAAGAGCTCGGTCTCCTCTTCCTCGGCGTGGTGCTCGACGTTCTCGATCACGACGGTGAGCTTGGCGACCCACTGCGAGTCGCCCGGCTCGAGCTCCCGGATCTCGTCGAGCAGCGTCTTGACGACGTGATGCTCCTCGATGCCCTCGTCGACCACCTCGCCGATGTCGTCCGACAGCCCGTGTGCCCAGGGGTAGAACACCGTCTCCTCGATGTCGGTATGGACCGTGAGCTCCACGTCGATCGTGCGGGCCAGGTCGGCCATCTCGCCAACGTCGCCGGACTCCTCAGCCTCCTGGAACCGGGCGAACACACCGCGTACGCGATTGTGATCGGCAGTCAAGAGGGTCAATGCATCCATGGTTTCTCTCCGTGATCTCGACCGCCACGAGGAGTGCTACCCCGTGTGGTGAGAACGAACCGCTGCACGGCACGCGAGCCCCGCATCGTCTCGGGGCGGCGGCCGGCCCGGTTGGAGTCGACCACGTCGATGTCGGCAACGGCTCTCCACAGCCATTTCCCTGGCCGACCTCGATGTGATGGTCGAGCGGGCCGCTTCGCGGGTACCTCTCCGACATCCCGGATGACCGCAGCGCACGCTGAGAGAAGTGATCGCATGAACGTGCAGAATGAGGCGGCGAAGTTGATCACCCCGCCGCGCCTGGCCGGTCGCTACTCGCTGGGCAAGCCGCTCGGGCGGGGCAGGTCGACGGTGTTCCGGGCCATCGATACCCGACTCGACCGCCGCGTGGCGGTCAAGCAGGTCGAGTTGCTGGCCGGCCCGGAGGACGTCGAGCGGGTCCGGCGCCGGGCCCTGCGGGAGGCGAAGGCCGCGGCCCGGCTCAACAACCCTCGCGTGGTGACCGTGTTCGACGTCGTCGAGGAGGCCGGGTCGATCTGGCTCGTGATGGAGCTGGTCGACGCGCCCAGCCTGGCCCAACTCGTGGTCGACGGCGGCCCGATCCCTCACCCGAGGGCCGCCCGAATCGGGCTAGATGTTCTCACCGCGCTCGAGGCCGCCCACATCGTGGGGGTCGTCCACCGGGACGTCAAGCCGGCCAATGTGATGGTGCAGGCCGGCGACCGGGCCAAGCTGACCGACTTCGGGGTGGCCACGATCCGGGACGATCCCCGGCTGACGGCCACGGGGCTGATCGTGGGGTCGCCGTCGTACATGTCGCCCGAGCAGGCCCAGGGGGCGGAGGTCGGCCCGCCGACGGACCTGTGGTCGCTGGGCGCGCTGCTGTACTTCGCCATCGAGGGCGAGGCCCCCTTCGACGCGGGCTCGGCGCTGGCGACGGCGTCGGCGGTGGTGCACGGGGAGCCTCGGCCGGTCCAGTGCGTGGGCCCGCTGACCGAACTCATCGCCAGGCTGCTGACCAGGGCCCGGAAGGCCGCCCCAACGCGGTCCAGATCCGGGCGGGCCTGTCCCGGGTGGCGCGTGGCGGGCGCTCCCGCAGGCGCACGGCCCGCCTGCCGGGGGTCGGGTCGCCGCCCCCGGTCGCCCGGGAAGCAGCAGCCGACCCCACGCTCGAGGTCTTCCCCTCGGTCCCGGTCACACCCGTGCTCGGCCACGGCCACCCCGGGCTGGCCGTGGCCTCGGGAGAGGCGGAGCCCGATGTGCCCCGTGGGCCGGACCCCGAGGGACCCCAGACCGACGTTCCGCCGGTGATGCCAGGCGAGCCGGGGCCGACGCACGAGCCGGAGGCGCCGCCGGTCATGCCGGGGCAGCCCGAGCCGACGCCGCAGCCCGACGCGCCGCCGATCCTGCCGGGGCCGACGCACGAGCCGGACGTACCGCCGGTGGGACCGGAGCAGGAGGCGCCGCCGATCCTGCCCGAGCCCCAGCACGACGCGCCACCGGTCGTGCCGGAGCCGGACATACAGCCGTCGTCCCGCAGCCGGAGCCGTCCCCCGTCGCGCCCGAGACCGAACCCGAGGTGCCGCCCGTCGTGCCCCCGGCGGTGTCGGCCGCCCCGCCCGAGGTGCCGCCCAGCCGGGCCGAGGGCGGGCGGGAACCCACCGCGGCCGCAGCGGCCGTCGGGGACACCCGGGCAGAGCGTATGTGGGCGCCGACTGGGACCCAGCCCGCGGCCCCGAGCGCCGACGACGTGCCGCGGCGGACGTACCGGCCGCGCGAGCAGCCCCGCTCCCGTCTTGCGCTGCTGGCCGTCGCCGCCGTGCTGCTTGTCGTAGTGGCCGCGTCCGCCCTCACCCGCGGTGATGGGGACGGCGAGGAGACCACCGGCGACGACGTCACGGCCACCACCGCAGCGCCCGCCGGCGACGGCTCGCCCGCCACCGCTGCACCACCCGCGCCCGAGACCCTCGCCACCACCGCTCCCGCCACGACGTCGCCCGCCACGACGGCGCCGCCCACCGCCGCCGGGGCCACCATCCCCGCGGGGTGGATCGCCTACCAGGACCCGTCGGGCCGCTATCGGGTCGCCCACCCGCCGGGCTGGTCTGTGGTGCCGAGAACCGACACCATCACCGACTTCCGCGACCCCGCCACCGGGTCCTACCTCCGGGTCGACTGGACCGACACGCCCAAGGAGGACCCGGCCCAGGATTGGCGGGAGCAGGCGGTCGTCTTCGCGAGGAACCACGCCAACTACCAGGAGCTGGGCATCGGCCCTACGACCTACCGCGACTACGACGCCGCGGTATGGGAGTTCACCTACGGGTCCGGCACCACGGTGCACGCCACCAACCTCGGGTTCGTGACCAGTGGCCGGGGCTACGCCCTGCTGTTCCAGGTGCCCGAGGCCATCTGGGCGTCGAGCCAGGGCCTCAACCAGCAGTTCTGCGACGCCTTCCGCCCCGTGCCGGCCTGACGACGAGTTCCGCCCGACCGTTCACGATCAGGGTCGGCCGGGTCGTGCGCTCGTTCGTTTGGCAGCGCGGCTACACCTGGGCCCGTTCAGTGACCGTCGGGGCGTCCGTGCCGGATCGGCGCTGAGCCTGCTGGCGGCGAGCGTCGATGCGCCTCAGCACGGGCGCGGCCGACACCCCGTGAACGAGGACCGACACGAGGATGACGAAGGCGGTGACCGCCCACAACAGCTCGGCGTCCGTAAAATCGGTCTCGTTTAGGGCAAAGGCCAGGTAGTACACCGAACCGACGCCGCGAATGCCGAAGAAGGCGACCGCCCAGCGCTCGCCACGCCGCAGCGGACTACGCAGCAGTGACGCCCATCCCGCCAGGGGGCGGATCACCAGCACGACCGCCAAGCCTACCAGGGCGCCGTCGACGCCCAGCGGAGACAGGGCGCCATCGACGACGGCCCCGCCCAAGAGCACGAGCAGACCCGCGCTCACCAGCCGCTCGATGCTCTCCGCCGAGGCGTGGAGCACCTCGTGGTAGTCGTGATCTCGTTCGTGGTCACGGATCACACAGGCGGACACGAACACCGAGACGAACCCGTAGCCGTGGAGCAACTCGGCAGCGCCGTACACGAGCAGCGTGGCGGCGAGAGCGACGAACCCCTCGGTGGATTCGGCGATGGCGCGAGTCGTGGGCAGGCGGAAGATCACGGATCCGATGGCCCGCCCTCCCGCCACGCCCACGGCGAGGCCCACGACCAACTTCACCACGACGTCCTCGAGGACCCACCCCCCGAGCCACCCCCCCACCCCAGCAGAGCCGGCGACCGCCATGGCGATGGCGGCGTTCACGAAGGGAAAGGCGAGCCCGTCATTGAGCCCCGCCTCGGACGTGAGGCTGAACCGCACATCGTCCTCGGTCTCACCACCGGGCGGGCCCACCTGCACATCGCCGGCCAGGACCGGATCGGTGGGCGCCAAGGCCGCACCGAGCAGCAGTGCAGACGCCGGCACCAGTCCTGCTGCCGCCCACCCCAGCACGGCGATACCGGCAATGGTCAAGGGCATGGCCACGACCAACAGGCGGCGGGTCGTGAGCCACGAGCGCCATCCGACCCGGCGGTCGAGCTTCAGTCCCGCGCCCATCAGCGACACGATCACCGCCAGCTCGGTCATGCGCTCAACAACGTCGCCCTCGGCCAGCGGGTCGATGGACGGCAGTCGCAACGGCAAGGCGAAGACCGCCATCCCCAGAGCCACATACACCACCGGGAACGACAGCGGTCGTCCGGCCAGGAGCATCGGCAGGAGCCGGCGCCCAGGATGGCGGCACCCACGAAGGCCAGGGTCAGGACATAGGGATCCACCCACGATCCCTACCCCATCCTGGCCCGATATGCGCTGCCAGCCAGATGTCGAAGGGTCCTCGCGGACGGGCCGTCCCACACCCGTCCCGTGTCGCATCGCGACACTGTCGGCAGCCATCGCGAACTGCCACCACCGGCGTCGATGCGATCGGTGTCACCGCGCCGGTCAAGGCCGAACCGGCGCCCCTGGCAGCGTAGACCACGACATCCGACTCGTACCGCTCG
>CAWJFG010000039.1:0-28072 GCA_963842015.1 uncultured Acidimicrobiales bacterium
GCCCTCGACAGGACTCGAACCTGTGGCCTACCGCTTAGGAGGGCGCTGGATGTTCGCGGTGTTTGCCCTGGTAGGCGAGTTCGCTCACTCTTGCCGCTTCGGCTCGTCCCACGCCCGTCCCGCATCGCAACACACACGCGACGCCAAGAGACTCCCGCGGGAGGACCACGAGCGCCGTTGCGGGTAGCAGTCACTGGCCTCGTCATGACGACGATGTGGTCGCTGGACTCGGGGCTGAGGATGCTCCGTTGTTCGATCAGCACGTGGACTCCACGGTGGGCCGTGTGCTCGTCGATCACATCGGCAACTTCAGCTCGCTGTCAGCCGGAGGTCGCGTGCGGGGCACGGCGGTGCTGGGCGCTGCACCTCTCGCCGGCGCGGGCCGACGAAACCCCGGCCACCGCGGTCAGATCAGAAGGCAGGCGACTCGGTGGTCGGCGGGGTCAGACGTCCCCCGGCTCTGGTGCGAACGGCGTGCGCAGACCTCGCGGCCTCGTTCACGAGGGTCGGGACGTCGTAGCCGATCAGCTGCGTGTCCTGCTTGACCATACGGCCATCGATGAACACGGTGTCGACGTTGGCGGGGGTTGCGACTCGCACCACGGCCGACTCGATGTCGCAGGCGGGGGCCATGTTCAGGTCGTCTTGCCGCACGAGGATGACGTCCGCGCGCTTGCCGGGCGTGATCGAGCCGGTCAGGTCGGCGAGTCCGAGGGCCTGGGCGCCGTTGAGCGTTGCCATCTTGATGACGTCGGTGAGCAGGACTGGTGGCAGTGTCGCGGTGTCGCTTCCGATCCAGGGGATGCCGATGTTCCAAGTGACGTTCATCGACTCGAACATGTTGATCGGCGCAAGCGACGAGGCATCGAACGACAGTGAGATCAGCACGCCGTCGTTCGCCGAGTGGAGCAGCTGGCCGTGGAAGCCGCCGGCCGTTCCCAGCCGCATCTCGGAGTGGGGCGCCAGGGACAGCGGCGTGCCAGTGCGCACCATTGCGGCGCGGTCCGCCGCCGTCGCCGGCAGGTTGTGGCACAGCAGGAAGTCAGGCCCCAGGTAGCCGAGCTGTTCGAGCGCAGCCGCACTCACCGCGCTGGTGGGACCCTGCCCCGAGTGGACGGAGACCGGAAGGCCGCGCTCCCGGGCGGCCGCCATCTCAGCGGTGAAGGTCGGCATGTTCCCCGGACCGCGCAGGTTGACGCCGAGATGAACGAGTCCCTCGAACGGCGACTGCGCGCCGAACCAGGTCGAGCGGACACGATCGATGTCGGCGAAGTCGATCAACTGAACGCCCGGCTGTCCGTCACGGTGTCCGTAGGAGAATCGGGCGCGCACCATCGCGTCGCGGTGGGCGGAGAGCTCGGCGTCCGCCCACTCTGGGCTGCGGACATTGTGGGACCAGTTGTTGACGGTCGTGATCCCTGCGTTCGCCAGTTCTGCGAGCCCGAGGGAGACGCTGTTGTAGACGTCGGACGGCTCGTAGGCGGCCACCGTTGCGCTCTTGGCCGGGAAGTACTCGAACCCGTCGCCGACGAAGTTGCGGCCGAGCGCGCTCCACATGTGGTAATGCGTTTCGACGAAGCCCGGCATGACGATCATCCGCGATGCGTCGATCACACTGGCGCCGCGTGCTCGCAGGGCGGGGCCGACTGCGACGATCGTTCCGTCCTTGATCTCGACATCGGCCTGCGGAACAGTCCCGATCGTCGGGTCGACGGAGACAAGGGCCCCGCCCTTGATGAGGTAGTGGCCTCGCTGAGGTCGTCCGCCACGCCCGCGTTGCTCGTGGGCAGGTGGGGGCGGCGTAGCCGCCGCGGGGCGGGCAAGCACCAACGGGATCGACGCCGCCGCACCACCGAGGAGCGCACGCCGCGAAAGGGTATGGGCTGGCACAACCCGCCCGCACTCGTCCTTCAGGCCGGGGGAATCACCACCCCCGCCGTCCGAGGCGCCGTCGGGAACAGAGTCAGTCACGCTTCTCCAATCCGGGTCGTCGTCGGGCGCCCGGCCGATTACGGACCGCGTTCGCCTCAGCGACGGTGACTCTTATCGTTCTGTCGAACCACGCGTTGCCGGAGCGTCACAAGCGCGTGAACCGGCCCGTCCAACAACACAGGCCGGGCGGTGGCGGATGTGGCTCGACTGCGACTTCGACCTCCCGCGCTGCGTCGCAGCAACCTCGTGCCCGTCCACCCGCGCACGGAGACTTGTCGGAACGACGAGAGGGGCGCATGGGCAATCGAGGTTCATGTCCCGTGAGGTGGTGTAGGTCGTAGGGGTCCACACGCGGGTGGGCCACCGGCGTGATCTTCGACGTGTTCCTTGCCGGGTTCACGAAGGAGAAGCCACCGGTGGCCCTCACTGATTCTGACCTGTCCGAACTGCTCGCCGCGCTCAAGGCCGGCGAGATGACCGACACGATCCGCTCGTCGCTGGAGTGGATCTTGCAGCAGTTGATCGAGGCAAGAGCGACCGCGGTGATCGGCGCCGAACGCCATGAGCGCACCGAGGCGAGAACCGCGCAGCGCAACGGGCACCGCCCAAGCTCGTCTCCACCGCGGCCGGGGATGTGGAGTTGGCGATCCCGAAGCTGCGCCGGGGGAGCTTCTTCCCATCGCTGCTGGAACGCCGGCGGCGTATCGACCGGGCCCTGTACGCGGTGGTGATGGAGGCCTACGTACACGGCATCTCGACCCGCAAGGTCGACGACCTCGAGGTGGCCTCACAGGAGAGGCACGGAAACCGCAATGGCCGCGACCGGCGACACGATGAGCAGCGCCGTGATGACCCGGCCCACAACCGCGGCGCTGACGTGTGGTGGTGATGGATGTCGGTCGGGCACGCGGGCTTTCCAGAGCACATCCTCGGCGACCGGGGGGCGATCCAGCCAGACGCCCCCCGGGGCGCAAGGCTCCGGGGGCGCCGGCGGTTCAGCGGTCGGGGTTGACCACGTCCTTGGCCTTGTCGGCAGCTCGGTTGAGCTTGTCCTTGACCGACCCGGTCGCCTTGTCCACCTTGCCTTCATCCTTCAGGTCGTCGTCGTCGGTGAGGTCACCGACCGCCTCTTTGGCCCGGCCCTTCATCTTGTCCACCTTGCCGTCACTCATCGTGGTCTCCTTGGGCTCGTACGGTCTTGGACGTCAGCGAGGGCTGACGGTGGCGGCGAGCTGGTCGTGATCCATCGACGATCGGCCGGGGATCTTCTGCTCCGTCGCCATGTCGTGGAGCTGCTCGTCGCTGAGGTCCTGCTTGTCGGCGAGCACAGGGGCCCCCAACGTGGCCTTGCGTGCCTCGAGGTCGCGGCCTACGTGGTCGCGGGCCTCGGCATCGGTTGCCCCGCGAACCTGCGGGAAGAGCTCGGTCTCCTCTTCCTCGGCGTGGTGCTCGACGTTCTCGATCACGACGGTGAGCTTGGCGACCCACTGCGAGTCGCCCGGCTCGAGCTCCCGGATCTCGTCGAGCAGCGTCTTGACGACGTGATGCTCCTCGATGCCCTCGTCGACCACCTCGCCGATGTCGTCCGACAGCCCGTGTGCCCAGGGGTAGAACACCGTCTCCTCGATGTCGGTATGGACCGTGAGCTCCACGTCGATCGTGCGGGCCAGGTCGGCCATCTCGCCAACGTCGCCGGACTCCTCAGCCTCCTGGAACCGGGCGAACACACCGCGTACGCGATTGTGATCGGCAGTCAAGAGGGTCAATGCATCCATGGTTTCTCTCCGTGATCTCGACCGCCACGAGGAGTGCTACCCCGTGTGGTGAGAACGAACCGCTGCACGGCACGCGAGCCCCGCATCGTCTCGGGGCGGCGGCCGGCCCGGTTGGAGTCGACCACGTCGATGTCGGCAACGGCTCTCCACAGCCATTTCCCTGGCCGACCTCGATGTGATGGTCGAGCGGGCCGCTTCGCGGGTACCTCTCCGACATCCCGGATGACCGCAGCGCGCGCTGAGAGAAGTGATCGCATGAACGTGCAGAATGAGGCGGCGAAGTTGATCACCCCGCCGCGCCTGGCCGGTCGCTACTCGCTGGGCAAGCCGCTCGGGCGGGGCAGGTCGACGGTGTTCCGGGCCATCGATACCCGACTCGACCGCCGCGTGGCGGTCAAGCAGGTCGAGTTGCTGGCCGGCCCGGAGGACGTCGAGCGGGTCCGGCGCCGGGCCCTGCGGGAGGCGAAGGCCGCGGCCCGGCTCAACAACCCTCGCGTGGTGACCGTGTTCGACGTCGTCGAGGAGGCCGGGTCGATCTGGCTCGTGATGGAGCTGGTCGACGCGCCCAGCCTGGCCCAACTCGTGGTCGACGGCGGCCCGATCCCTCACCCGAGGGCCGCCCGAATCGGGCTAGATGTTCTCACCGCGCTCGAGGCCGCCCACATCGTGGGGGTCGTCCACCGGGACGTCAAGCCGGCCAATGTGATGGTGCAGGCCGGCGACCGGGCCAAGCTGACCGACTTCGGGGTGGCCACGATCCGGGACGATCCCCGGCTGACGGCCACGGGGCTGATCGTGGGGTCGCCGTCGTACATGTCGCCCGAGCAGGCCCAGGGGGCGGAGGTCGGCCCGCCGACGGACCTGTGGTCGCTGGGCGCGCTGCTGTACTTCGCCATCGAGGGCGAGGCCCCCTTCGACGCGGGCTCGGCGCTGGCGACGGCGTCGGCGGTGGTGCACGGGGAGCCTCGGCCGGTCCAGTGCGTGGGCCCGCTGACCGAACTCATCGCCAGGCTGCTGACCAAGGGCCCGGAAGGCCGCCCCAACGCGGTCCAGATCCGGGCGGGCCTGTCCCGGGTGGCGCGTGGCGGGCGCTCCCGCAGGCGCACGGCCCGCCTGCCGGGGGTCGGGTCGCCGCCCCCGGTCGCCCGGGAAGCAGCAGCCGACCCCACGCTCGAGGTCTTCCCCTCGGTCCCGGTCACACCCGTGCTCGGCCACGGCCACCCCGGGCTGGCCGTGGCCTCGGGAGAGGCGGAGCCCGATGTGCCCCGTGGGCCGGACCCCGAGGGACCCCAGACCGACGTTCCGCCGGTGATGCCAGGCGAGCCGGGGCCGACGCACGAGCCGGAGGCGCCGCCGGTCATGCCGGGGCAGCCCGAGCCGACGCCGCAGCCCGACGCGCCGCCGATCCTGCCGGGGCCGACGCACGAGCCGGACGTACCGCCGGTGGGACCGGAGCAGGAGGCGCCGCCGATCCTGCCCGAGCCCCAGCACGACGCGCCACCGGTCGTGCCGGAGCCGGACATACAGCCGTCGTCCCGCAGCCGGAGCCGTCCCCCGTCGCGCCCGAGACCGAACCCGAGGTGCCGCCCGTCGTGCCCCCGGCGGTGTCGGCCGCCCCGCCCGAGGTGCCGCCCAGCCGGGCCGAGGGCGGGCGGGAACCCACCGCGGCCGCAGCGGCCGTCGGGGACACCCGGGCAGAGCGTATGTGGGCGCCGACTGGGACCCAGCCCGCGGCCCCGAGCGCCGACGACGTGCCGCGGCGGACGTACCGGCCGCGCGAGCAGCCCCGCTCCCGTCTTGCGCTGCTGGCCGTCGCCGCCGTGCTGCTTGTCGTAGTGGCCGCGTCCGCCCTCACCCGCGGTGATGGGGACGGCGAGGAGACCACCGGCGACGACGTCACGGCCACCACCGCAGCGCCCGCCGGCGACGGCTCGCCCGCCACCGCTGCACCACCCGCGCCCGAGACCCTCGCCACCACCGCTCCCGCCACGACGTCGCCCGCCACGACGGCGCCGCCCACCGCCGCCGGGGCCACCATCCCCGCGGGGTGGATCGCCTACCAGGACCCGTCGGGCCGCTATCGGGTCGCCCACCCGCCGGGCTGGTCTGTGGTGCCGAGAACCGACACCATCACCGACTTCCGCGACCCCGCCACCGGGTCCTACCTCCGGGTCGACTGGACCGACACGCCCAAGGAGGACCCGGCCCAGGATTGGCGGGAGCAGGCGGTCGTCTTCGCGAGGAACCACGCCAACTACCAGGAGCTGGGCATCGGCCCTACGACCTACCGCGACTACGACGCCGCGGTATGGGAGTTCACCTACGGGTCCGGCACCACGGTGCACGCCACCAACCTCGGGTTCGTGACCAGTGGCCGGGGCTACGCCCTGCTGTTCCAGACGCCCGAGGCCATCTGGGCGTCGAGCCAGGGCCTCAACCAGCAGTTCCGCGACGCCTTCCGCCCCGTGCCGGCCTGACGACGAGTTCCGCCCGACCGTTCACGATCAGGGTCGGCCGGGTCGTGCGCTCGTTCGTTTGGCAGCGCGGCTACACCTGGGCCCGTTCAGTGACCGTCGGGGCGTCCGTGCCGGATCGGCGCTGAGCCTGCTGGCGGCGAGCGTCGATGCGCCTCAGCACGGGCGCGGCCGACACCCCGTGAACGAGGACCGACACGAGGATGACGAAGGCGGTGACCGCCCACAACAGCTCGGCGTCCGTGAAATCGGTCTCGTTTAGGGCAAAGGCCAGGTAGTACACCGAACCGACGCCGCGAATGCCGAAGAAGGCGACCGCCCAGCGCTCGCCACGCCGCAGCGGACTACGCAGCAGTGACGCCCATCCCGCCAGGGGGCGGATCACCAGCACGACCGCCAAGCCCACCAGGGCGCCGTCGACGCCCAGCGGAGACAGGGCGCCATCGACGACGGCCCCGCCCAAGAGCACGAGCAGACCCACGCTCACCAGCCGCTCGATGCTCTCCGCCGAGGCGTGGAGCACCTCGTGGTAGTCGTGATCTCGTTCGTGGTCACGGATCACACAGGCGGACACGAACACCGAGACGAACCCGTAGCCGTGGAGCAACTCGGCAGCGCCGTACACGAGCAGCGTGGCGGCGAGAGCGACGAACCCCTCGGTGGATTCGGCGATGGCGCGAGTCGTGGGCAGGCGGAAGATCACGGATCCGATGGCCCGCCCTCCCGCCACGCCCACGGCGAGGCCCACGACCAACTTCACCACGACGTCCTCGAGGACCCACCCCCCGAGCCACCCCCCCACCCCAGCAGAGCCGGCGACCGCCATGGCGATGGCGGCGTTCACGAAGGGAAAGGCGAGCCCGTCATTGAGCCCCGCCTCGGACGTGAGGCTGAACCGCACATCGTCCTCGGTCTCACCACCGGGCGGGCCCACCTGCACATCGCCGGCCAGGACCGGATCGGTGGGCGCCAAGGCCGCACCGAGCAGCAGTGCAGACGCCGGCACCAGTCCTGCTGCCGCCCACCCCAGCACGGCGATACCGGCAATGGTCAAGGGCATGGCCACGACCAACAGGCGGCGGGTCGTGAGCCACGAGCGCCATCCGACCCGGCGGTCGAGCTTCAGTCCCGCGCCCATCAGCGACACGATCACCGCCAGCTCGGTCATGCGCTCAACAACGTCGCCCTCGGCCAGCGGGTCGATGGACGGCAGTCGCAACGGCAAGGCGAAGACCGCCATCCCCAGAGCCACATACACCACCGGGAACGACAGCGGTCGTCCGGCCAGGAGCATCGGCAGGAGCGCGGCGCCCAGGATGGCGGCACCCACGAAGGCCAGGGTCAGGACATAGGGATCCACCCACGATCCCTACCCCATCCTGGCCCGATATGCGCTGCCAGCCAGATGTCGAAGGGTCCTCGCGGACGGGCCGTCCCACACCCGTCCCGTGTCGCATCGCGACACTGTCGGCAGCCATCGCGAACTGCCACCACCGGCGTCGATGCGATCGGTGTCACCGCGCCGGTCAAGGCCGAACCGGCGCCCCTGGCGCGTAGACCACGACATCCGACTCGTACCGCTCGCCGACCGTCCCCGGGTCGACGACAACCCCGACGTCGACGATGGCGTCGACGACCTCGGCCCCGGCCCGCACCACAGCCCCGTCGAGCACCACGCTGCGCCGCACCACCGCCCCCTCCTCGACCGTCACGTCCCGCCCCAGCACACTGCCCTCGACGGTGCCGGCCACGTCGACGCCGGGGCCGAGCAGCGACTCCGCCACCCGGGCGGTAGCCGCCACCCGGGCCGGACCAACGCTGACGTCGCTGGTGAGGAACGGCCAGTCGGGGTCGCCGAGGGTGACGGGCGGGTCGGGCGCCGTCAGCTCCATGTGAGCCCGGTGGAAGGCGGCGATCGTGCCCACGTCACGCCAGTAGCCCTCGAGCCGGTGCTCGACCACTCCGCCCGCCTCCACAAGGTCGGGGATCAGCCGGTCGCCGTAGTCGCCGGCCGACTCGTCGCCGTCGAGGGCGTCGAGACGGGCGAGCAACTCGGGTCCCGCGAAGGCGAAGACCTCGGTGCAGATCCGGTCGCCGTCGGGGTCGTCGGGCTTGTAGGCGAAGTCGACCACTTCGCCGACCTCGTCGACCGACACCCAGGCGAAGCGGGTGGGGTCGTCGCCGGGCGGAGGGTCGGTGGTGACGATCGTGAGGTGGGCGCCGGCCTGCTGGTGCGTGGCCAGGACGTCGCGCAGGTCGAGGCGGTACAGATGGTCGGCACTGACCGTGATCACGACATCGGGGCCGAACTGCGCGATGGCGTGCCGCTGGTGGACCAGGGCGTCGGCGTTGCCAGTGGCCACGGCCGCGTCGCCGTCACCGTCACCTCGGCGCTGGTATGGCGGCAGGATCACCAGGCCGCCACGCGTGCGGTCGAGGTCCCACGGCCGGCCGTTGGCCAGGTGGTCGTTGAGGTCGTGGGGCTCGTACTGCTCGACGACCCAGACGTCGGTGAGGCCGCTGTTGGCCACGTTCGACAGGGTGATGTCGATCAGCCGGAACATGCCCGCGAACGGCACCGCCGGCTTGGCCCGCGTGGCGGTGAGCGGGCCGAGGCGGCTGCCGGCGCCGCCGGCCAGCACGATGGCGAGGACGCGCGGGCGGAGGGGCGCGGGCGACGACATGCCTTTCGCCTACCCGCCCCACCCGCCGCCAACCCGTGACACCTACACACCGCAGCGTTTGCCGACCGTCTCGGGCCGTTCGACCCAAACAGCGATCGGAGTACCCCGGATGATGACGATGCCGACGTGGCTCAGGACGGGGATGTGCCACGGTCCTTCGTCGGTACCGAGCCAGCGGTACTTGGACTCAGTGTTGCGTCATTCAGCGGGTGAGGTTCGCTGCGCCACAGCGCGAGCCCCGCGGCGGCCGGGCCTCGGACTTCCACCTCTAGCTGACGGCACGGCAAGGAGTCCGTGCTGAGCGGCTAGAGCGATGCCCTCACCCTTCGCTGGAAGGACCGGTCACCCGCAGGTGGGAGTCGCCATCACGTCTCAATCGGGTGCCGGCTGCGCTTCGGTTTGCACGCCGTCGACCGGGGAAGTCACCGCCGTCCCCAGAGACGGAGAGAACCATGACCACATATGAAAGCGCTCAGGCCGGCTCTCGACCTGACCGCGGCACCGTCCGAAGCGAGCCGCGGCGCGGCTACCGCACGTTCACCGAGACGAAAGCCGGTTTCAAGACGACCGAGTTCATGCTGGCGATCATTGCGATCGCCGGCATCTTGATCGCCACCTACGTCGCCGACGCCGACCTCGGTGCCAACGAGGGCTGGCGGTACGCGACCTGGGTTGCCGTTGCCTACATCCTGAGCCGCGGTCTGGCGAAGGCCGGCACCCGAGAGCCCTACAGCAACGACCTCGACTAGAGAGCCGGACCGGAGGACCGACCACGTGGAACGGTCGGGCCTCCGGCCGTCCGATCACGCGGCACTCGTCGCGAACTTCCGGCTCCCCGGGATTCGATCCAACCGTGGCGATCACCGAGTGCACGGCCCCGATAGACGCCAGCAGTACACCGGCGATGGCAATGGTTGGGGTACCCGGCGGTCCGCCGAGCGTCCTTGAGCCATCTCTCGCCGACGTCGATTCGATCTCGTTCACGCCGCCCCCGGCGTGGGACCTCTGCGCGGGACAGCGCGGGACGGACGAAGCGGCTGCCGACGTGCACGGGACCCGCCACACCAGGCCAGACGTCCTGATCGCCCGACCCCTCCGGATCCGTGTGTGGAGCCGGTGGTTAGTACTCGTCCCGACGCCGGCGGCCAAGGAAGGGAGCCGTCCCACAACCGTCCCGCGCCGGACAGCACCCAACGCCAGAGCACGGGCTGCACGTCCATGTCCAGGATGAGCGCCGCTGCCTGCTGCTGGTCAGCAGGGAGTCCGATCGCTCTCGCTGGCATGGCGCTCACCGGGTCACCTACTGACCGTCGCTTCGCCAGCTCCCGGCGCGTCCCGTCGCCCTGTCGAGACGCCTTTCGGCCAGCCTTGTCGATCCAGCTCTGGACTCTGCTGGGGCTGTCTGTTTCCCCTAGATGACGAGTTCCAAGGGGTGGGCCGAGGGTCCATCGCCTCGCCAGGCATCCACGCCTTGGAATGAGTCCTCCAGCCCAGTAGCGGTCGTGGGGCCGGGCGGTTCGGCGAGGTCACTGCCGTCGACGGACTTGATCTGCGGATGCCCGAGGGAGGGGTCTACGGGCTGCTGGGCGCCAACGCCGCGGGCTGGAATGTGCGGCGGTAGGCCGTCGGTGAGACGCCGAGGGTGGCGGACATGTGCAGGCGGAGCGAGGCCGCCGTGCCCACGCCGACCCGCTGGGCGACCTGCTCAACGGGGAGGTCGGTCGTCTCGAGCAGCCGCCGGGCCAGCGACACCCGCTGTTGGGTGAGCCAGCGGTTGGGGCTGACGCCGACCTCGGCGCGGAAGCGGCGGGTGAACGTCCGCACGCTCATGGCGGCGTGGGCGGCCAGGTCAGCCAGCGCCAGCGGGGTGTCGAGCTGATCGAGCGCCCACGCCCGGGTGGCGGCGGTCGACGACTGCGGCGAGCCCGGCACCGGGTGGTCGACGTACTGAGCCTGGCCGCCGTCGCGATGTGGCGGCACGACGCACGCCCGCGCCACCCGGTTGGCCACGTCCACGCCGTGGTCGCGGCGGACGATGTGGAGGCACAGGTCGACCCCGGATGCCGCCCCGGCGGCCGTGAGCACGTCGCCGTCGTCGACGTAGAGCACGTGAGAGTCGAGGCGGACGCCCGGGTGGCGGGCACTGAACGCCGCGGCGTGGCGCCAGTGCGTCGTCGCCGGCCGCCCGTCGAGCAGCCCGGCGTGGGCGAGGACGTCGATCGCGGTGCAGATCGAGGCGAGGCGTACGCCCGGCCGCAGCCCCCGCAGCGCCGCCCCGACGGCGTCGAGCGTGCGGTGGGCGTCGTCCGCTTCGGCGCCGGCCGGCACACCGGCGGTCGCGTTGTCGGTGACGCCCGCCGGCGGGACCACGATCGTGTCGGCGCTGGCCAGCACGCCGAGATCATGGGACACGGCGACGGCGAAGTCGGCGTTCGTCGCGACCGGGTTGCCGTCCACCGAGCAGGTCACGACCTCGTAGAGCGGACGGCCATCGGCGTCCTGGGCCGTCCCGAACACCCGGGCCGGGATGCCGAGCTCGAAGGGGTAGACGCCGGGCAGAGCGATGACGGCGACCCGGTGCGGGCGAGGGCGATGGAGCGCGGGCATGGCCTGATCTTCGCGTATGTCGTCCTCTGGGCCACTCGCCACGGTGCCGGAACCGGCCGACGATGGCGCACATGATCGGCTTCGGGTTCTTCGTGCAGGACGTCCCCACCGCGCTCGACCAGGTCCAACGCGCCGAGCGGGCAGGCGTCGACACCGCATGGATGGTCATGCCCCCCTTCGGCTGGGACACGCCGACGCTGGCGTCGGCCGCCCTGGCCCGCACCGAGCGCATCCGGGTCGGCACGTCGATCGTCCCCATGTTCACCCGGCACCCGCTGACACTGGCCACGCAGGCCGCTGCCCTCGCTGGCCTTGCGCCGGGCCGGTTCCGCCTCGGCGTGGGCACCGGCAACATCGGCCTCATGGCCGACGGCTACGGCACGCCGGTCACGCAGCCGGTGGCCCGCACCCGCGAGTACCTGCAGGTGCTGAGATCGGTGCTGGTCGAGGGGGCCGTGCGGCGCACGGGCACGTTCTACGACGTCGCCGCCTCTCTCATCGCCGGGCAGGCGGCCGCCTCGACCGAGCTGACGCTCGCCGCGCTCGGCCCCCGCCTGTTCGCCCTGGCCGGCGAGGCGGCCGACGCCGCCATGTCGTGGACCTGCCCCATGGCCTACCTCGACGAGGTCGCCCGGCCGGCCATGGCGAAGGGTGCCGCCGAGGCCGGGCGACCGACGCCGCCGCTCGTCACGCAGGTCACGGCCGTCGTCAACCGCCGACCGGGCGACGGCGCGGGACGTGGCCCGCCCGATGCTCCGGGGTTTCGGCACCAACCCGCAGTACGCGGCGATGTTCGCCGGGGCCGGTCTGCCAATGGCCGAGGACGGGACGCCGAGTGACGCCCTGGTCGACGCCGTGGTGTTGAGCGGCGACGAGGCGGGCCTCACCGACCGGCTCGGCGAGCTGGCCGATGGCCAGGATGAGCTGCTCGTCACGCTGCAACCAACCTCCGACGCCCCGGGCAGGCGACGGGACGAGGAGGACCTCCTCTTCCGGGCCATCACGAACGTCACGGGCCGGGCCTACTAAGTAGCGCCGGGTCACGCGACTTCACCTGGAGGATCGCACGAGGCCGGTGGTGCAGAGAACGGCGTCGCCGGGCTCACGGTTCGCGCTGCTTCGCCGGACGAGGCCCGCCTTGTAGACGAAGTCAGATGGACCCAGCTGCGCCGCTATCTGGCGCGCACGCTCTTCGAGGTCCACGCCGTGATTGGCCAGAACCATCGCGGGGCAGGCATGGCGGCGACGCTACGCGTTCGGCGAAGACTCCTCGCCGCGCAGATCGCCGGCTCGGGCCAGGTCAAGCGCGCTCTCGGCTGCCCGAGAACGTGCGCTCATATCGACATGAGGCGTTGACGCCTGAGCGAGGCGCTCGAGCACGGGGTCGAACGTGGCGGTGCCCTCGTCCATGTCGAGGACGAGCGAGGGTCGCACCCCGAACACCGCGTCGCCGTCGAGGTAGGGGCTCTCGCGGTCGAACACGTGGGTGATGACCGGCTTGTGGCCGGGTGCGCTGACGAGGAAGTGGATGTGCGCAGGCCGCCAGTTGTGTCGGCCCGTGGCCCGCAGCATCTCGCCGACCGGGCCGTCCTCGGGGATGGGGTACGCCACCGGGCGCACCGTGCGGAACGAGTAGGCGCCGTCGTCGCCGGCCGTGAACACGCCCCGCAGATTCATCGCCGGCTGGTCGCGGTCCTGCACGTCGTAGAGGCCGTTGGGGGCGGTCTGCCACACGTCGAGGCGCGCCCCGGGCACCGGTCGGCCGTCCTGATCGCGGACCCGACCCTGCACGGTCAGCGGCTCGCCACCGTCGTCCTCCCCGTCGACGATCGACGCCCCGCACGGGCGTTCGGGCGCACCCTCGACGTGGAACGGGCCGAAGACGGTCGGTTCGGTGGTGCCGGCCGCGCCCGCGTGGTTCAGCATCTCGACCAGCATCGACACGCCGAGCGTGTCGCTGAGCAGGATCGTCTCCTGGCGCTGCCCGTCGCACATCTGGCCGACCCGGGTGAGGAAGTCGATGCCGGCGAACCACTCGTCGCGGGTGAGCCCGACCTCGGCCACGAAGGCGTGGAGGTGGGCGACCGCGGCCCGCATGATCTCCGCCAGGCGGGGGTCGGGCGCGGCGTTGAAGCTCGCCTGCACCTGGGCGAGGTGCTCGGCCGGTGTGATGGTGGGCCCCTGGACCTCGCTCCGCTCGGTCATGTCCGCTCCCTTCCGTCAGGCCGCCTCGACGACCACTGCGATGCCCTGCCCGACGCCGATGCACACGGCGGCGAGACCCCACCCCCCGCCGCGGCGGCGCAGCTCGTGCACGAGGCTGGTCAGGATCCGCGCCCCCGAGCACCCGATCGGGTGACCGAGGGCGATGGCGCCGCCGTTGGGGTTGACGATCGCCCGGTCGAGCCCGGGCCACTCGGCGAGGCACGCCAGGGCCTGGGCCGCGAACGCCTCGTTGAGCTCGACGACCGCCAGGTCGGGCCAGCCGATGCCCGCCCGGGCGAGCGCCCGGGCCGCCGCCTCCACCGGGCCCAGCCCGTACAGGTGGGGTTCGACGGCCGACACCGCCCGGGCCGCGATGCGGGCGAGCGGTGGGTGCCCCAGCCGCTCCGCGGCCACCTCGCTGGCCAGCAGCAGGGCGGCGGCACCGTCGTTCATCGGCGATGCGTTGCCGGCGGTGACCGAGCCCGCGGGCCGGAACACCGGGCGCAGGCGCGCCAGACGCGTCGAGGCTGGTGTCGCCCCGCACGGACTCGTCGCGGGCGAGGTCGGCGCCGGGCACGGGCACCACCTCGTCGGCGAAGCGCCCGTGCCGCCACGCCGCGGCCGCCCGCTGGTGGCTGCGCAGCGCGAAGCCGTCCTGCACCGCCCGGCCGATCTCGTACCGCTCGGCCAGGATCTCGGCCCCCTCGCCGAGCGGCACGGTCCACTGCTCGGGCATCGCCGGGTTGACCAGCCGCCAGCCGAGCGTCGTCGAGTGCATGGCGCGATCGGCGCGCTCGTAGCCGGCCTCGGGCTTGGCCACCACCCACGGGGCCCGGCTCATCGACTCGACGCCGCCGGCGACGCAGAGGTCGGCGTCACCCACCGCGATCTCGCGGCTGGCGGCCGCCACCGCCTCGAGGCCCGACCCGCACAGCCGGTTCTCCGTCACCCCGGGCACCGACGTCGGCAGCCCGGCCAGCAGCCCCGCCATGCGCGCCACGTTGCGGTTCTCCTCGCCGGCCCCGTTGCCGTTCCCGAGGTGCACGTCGTCGATCGTCGCCGGGTCGAGGGCGTCCAGCCGCTCGACGAGCGCCCGAATGACCGTCGCCCCCAGGTCGTCGGGGCGAACGTGGGCGAGCCCGCCGCCGATCCGGCCGACCGGGGTCCGCACGGCGTCCACGACGAACACGGCGCGGGTCACGTCACCGCTCCCCCACCCCGGGGCCGATCAGCCGGCGCCGCACCGGGAAGAACTGCACCGGGCGCCACCGCTGGATCAGGCCGTAGATCCCCTTGGGCGCCACGATCGCCATCGCCGCGGCCAGCGTCCCGAGGATGACGAACCGCCACGTCTCCGCGTCGGCCAGCTGCTCGTCGAGCGCCCAGAACACGAGCACGCCGATGATCGGCCCCGTCGTGCTGCCCACGCCGCCGATGACCACGATGAAGATCACGAGGGCGGTCCACCGCAGCACGCTGAAGGCCGAGTCGGCGCGGGCGGTGGGGCTGTTGAGCAGCACCACGGCCCCGGTGGCGCCCGTCCAGAAGGCGGCGGTCACCCACACGACGAGGCGCGTGCGCGTCACGTCGATGCCGAGGCCGCGGGCGCCGTCCTCGCTGTCGCGCACCGCCCGCAGCGCCAGGCCGAGCCGGCTGCGCAGGGCGAGGACGACGATGGCGGTGGCGCCGACCGCGAGCGCCAGGGCCAGCCAGTAGGTGATGTCCTCGCGGGCGTCGCGGGAGTAGCCGCCGAGCGAGGCCCGGGTCATGCTGCGCACGTCGCCGCCGGCCAGCGAGTCGCTCTCGATGACGAGGAGGCGGACCACCTCGGCGATCACCCACGTCCCGATGGCGAAGTAGCCGCCGGACAACCGGAAGGCGAACAGCGCGACGGGCACCGACAGCGCGGCCGCCACCATCCCCGCCAGCACGACGGTGACGTAGGGGTCGACCCCCCAGTCCTCGGCGATGGTGAGCAGGGCGTAGATCCCGACGCCGACGAACATCTGCTGGCCGATCGACATCAGCCCGGCGAAGCCGGCGAGCAGGTTCCACATCTGCGCCAGCGACAGGTAGACGAGGATCGTGACCAGCGTCGCCTGCAGCGCGCCGTCGGCGTCCCAGAGCGGCAGCGTCGCCAGCGCGGCCACGGCCGCGGCCGACACCCCGAGACCGGCGGTCGACGCCGGCGTCGCCCGGCTGATGCGGTGGGCGGCGGTCTGGACGTCGCGGCGCCCGGTCATGCCCGCCCCCGCCGGCCGAGCAGGCCTTGGGGCCGGAAGGCGAGGACGGCCAGGAAGATGAGGTGGCCGTAGAGGGTCCCGGACAGCACGTCGTAGCGGACGTCGACCTGGTTGCCGACCGTCTGGGCCACCCCGAGGATCACGCCACCCACGAGCGTGCCCCACAGCGAGCCCATGCCCCCGATCACCACCGCCTCGAAGCCGAACAGCAGGGCGGCGGGCCCGTCGGCCGGGCCGAACGTCTGGCGGATCCCGAGGAACACGCCGGCGAGGGCGACCGTGGCGAAGGCGATGGCCATGATCCGGGCGTAGACCCCGCGGTCGTCGATGCCCATCAGCCGGGCGGTGGCCGGATCGTCGGCCGTGGCCCGGAAGGCCCGGCCGGCGCCCGTGCGCGAGAACAGCAGTTGGAGCCCGAGGAGCACGGCGACGGCCACCACCAGGGTGAGGAGCGGGAACCAGCCCACCGCGATGTCGTCGGTGAGCCGGGCGCTGCGGACCTCGATCCCGCCGGCGTCCAGACCTTGCGAATCGGCGCTGTAGTGCTCGAGCAGGGCGCTCTGGATGACCACGCCGAGACCGAAGGTCACGAGGATCGACGGCAGCGGATCGGGCCCCATCACCCGGTTGAAGACGAGGCGCTGCAGCACGTACCCGCCGAGCGCGAACCCCGGCACGATCAGCAGAAGCGTCACGAACGGGTTCACGTCGAAGGTGGCCGTCGCCGACACGGCGAGGAAGGCGGCCAGGACCGCCAGGTCGCCGTGCGCCAGGTTGACGAAGCGCATCACGCCGAAGGCCAGCGACAGGCCCGTGGCGAACAGGGCGAACAGCCCGCCGAGCAACACCCCCTGCACCACCGCGTTGACCCAGGTCACGACGCCGCCCCGAAGTACGCCTCGGTGATGCGGGGCCGGTCGAGGGCCGCGGGCGGGCCCTCGAGCGAGACCCGGCCCTCGAGCAGGCACACGACGCGATCGGCCACTGCGAGGGCCTGGCCGATGTCCTGCTCGACGACGAGCACGGTCGTCCCCCCGTCGACGATGGCGGGCAACGCCCCGTACAGCTGCTTGACGACGATCGGCGCCAGGCCCAACGACACCTCGTCGAACAGCAGGAGGCGGGGGTTCGCCATGAGCGCCCGGCCGATGGCCACGGCCTGTCGCTCGCCCCCCGACAGCACGTCGGCGGGGCGCCGCAGCAGCCGCCGTACGAGCGGGAACACGTCGAGCACCCGGTCGACGTCCCACGTGCCGGGGCGCCGGGCGTGTCCGCCGATGACCAGGTTCTCCTCGACGGTGAGGCTGGGGAAGAGGCGCCGGCCCTCGGGGACGAGGGCGACGCCCCGGCGCACCCGCCGGTGGCCCGGCACGGCCAGCAGGTCCTCGCCGGCGAACCGCACGGAGCCGCCGGTGGCCCGCACGAGGCCCGCGACGGTGTTCAGGAGCGTGGACTTCCCCGCCCCGTTGGCGCCGATGACGGCCACGGTCTCGTGCTCGTCGACGTGCAGGTCGATGCCGAACAGCGCCTGGAAGTCGCCGTAGCCGGCGGAGAGCCCACGCACGTCGAGCAGGGCGGTTCGCTCCCTCCGCTCGCTCATGCGGGCGCCACCCCCAGGTAGACCTCTTGCACCTCGGGGCTCGCCATGACGACGGCGGGATCGCCCTCCGCGATCTTGCAGCCGAAGCTCATGGCCATCATCCGGTCGACGACAGCCAGCAGGGCGTGGACGACGTGCTCGATCCACACGATCGTCGTGCCCTCGGCGTGGATGGCCTTGACGTCATCGATCAGCTCGTGGACCTCGGCGTCGGTCAGCCCTCCGGCGATCTCGTCCAGCAGCAGGAGCGTGGGCTGGGTGGCCAGCGCCCGCGCGAGCTCGAGGCGCTTGCGACCCAGCAGCGCGAGCGAGCCGGCGCGCGCGTTGGCCCGGTCGATCAGGTGGGTGCGCTCGAGGGCGGCGACCGCGATCGGGACCGCGTCCCGCTCGCGTCGCGGGGCGCCGGAGCCGTACATGGCGCCGGCGAGGACGTTCTCGAACACGGTCATCTGCTCGAACGGGCGGGGGACCTGGGCGGTGCGGGCCAGGCCGGCCCGGCACCGCCGGTCGGCGCGCTCGTGGGTGATGTCGCGGCCCGCGAAGCGGACCGTGCCGGCGTCGGGCCGTAGGTCCCCGGCGACGACGTCGATCAGGGTGGTCTTGCCGGCCCCGTTGGGGCCGACGATGCCGAGGGCGTCGCCCGCCCCCACCGACAGGGACAGGTCGTCGAGGACCCGGACGCCGAAGGACTTCGAGACGTGCTCGACCTCCAGCACCGTCGTCACCGGGAACGTCACGGGCAGCCCCCTCAGGCGATGGGCTGGATGGTGCCGTCGACCGGCAGGTCGGGCAGCTGCTCGTTGACGTTGATCGCCAGCTCGAGCGGGTACGCCTGCCCGGCCACCCACTGACCGGCGACGAGCGGCGTCTTCGTGATGTTCGGGACCGGGCCCGAGCTGAAGTCGACGGGGCCGACGACCGTCGCCAGGTTGGTGGCGGCGAGGGCCTCGTTGAGGGCATCGGCGTCGGCGCTGCCCGCCCGCTTCAGCGCGTCGATCGCCACCTCGAACAGTGCGTGGGCGAAGCCCAGCGGCTGGGTCGGCTGCGCCCCCGTGTCTTCCTCGAACGCGGCCGCCAGCTCGGCCGCCGTCTGACCCGTCAGCGACGAGGTGAACGGGTGGCGGCCCGTCCACCAGATCTCGGTGCTCAGGCCCTCGCCCTGCGGGAAGGACTCGACGGCGCTCGGGAACAGGAGGGCCTTGGCCACGGTGACCACCGGCGGGTTGAAGCCCTGCTGCAGCGCCTGGCTCTGGTAGTTGGCGAACGTCGGCGGGGGCACCACCCCCGACACGATCGCCACCCCGTCCTCGCGGAACTGGGCGATCTGGGCACTGAAGTCCTGGGTGTCGACCGGGAACCGGCCCGGGTCGACGACCGTGAACCCGGCGGCCTCCAGCGCCGGCGGGAACCCGACCGCGGCGTCGCTCCAGGCGTTCCCGTCGGGGTCGTTGGGCCACAGCCCGCCCACCACCTTGGGCGCGCCCGACTGCTCCCAGAGGGCAATGAAGTTCTCGATGACGTCCTCGAGCCCCCAGAAGAAGTGCCAGTTGTAGGCCGACGCCTGGGGCGGATCGTCGACGTCGGGCCCGAGCTCGCCCCCGATGCCGAGGTAGTGCGGCTGCCACGGGGCGACGGTCGAGATGCACGGCACCTCGCCGAGGTCGCACGCCGAGGCGACGGGCACCGTGGTGTCGGGCGTCGAGGAGACCAGCACGAGCTCGACGCCCTCGTTGATGAGCTCCTGGGCCACCTCGCCCGCCCGGCCGGAGTCGGACTCGCTGTCGCGGTCGACGATCTCGACGGCGTCGCCCAGCTCGTCCCGCATGGCGGCGAGCACGAAGCTGTCGGCCTCGCCGAACGCGGCCAGCGGCCCGGTCTGCGGGCTCACGTAGCCGATGCGGGCCTGCGGGATGTCGTCCCCGCCGGCGCCCCCACCGCCGTTGCCGCCGCCCGACGAGTCGTCGTCGTCGCCGCAGGCGGCCAGCACGCTGCCGCCCACGCCAAGCGCCGCCACCCCTTGGAGGAAGCGGCGGCGCGACGGGGCCGCCGCCCTGCTGTCGTGTCTGGTCATCGGGTCCCCCTTGTGTCCGCCAGCCCACCCGGCTGGTCGTCCGTGGCCGTCTCCCGCGGCCGCCGGCCGTGGTAGGCGTCGTCGAGCATCCGCCGGATCCCCGCCGGCTCGGGCGGGCGCACGTTCCCCGCCGCCTCCGCCACCACGCGCCGGGCGGCCTCGTCGAGCCCGTCCTCGGGCATGCCGAGCGCGGCCAGGCTGGCGGGCGCCCCCACGTCCGCCGCCAGGTCGTGGAGCGCGCCGGGCGCGTCGTCGGTCCCGAGCGCGGCCTCGATGTCGGCGAGCAGGCCGGGGATCGCCGGGGCGTTGTAGGCGAGGGCGTGGCCGAGGACGACCGCGTTCATGCCGCCGTGGTCGAGGCCGAACATGCCGCCGAGCACGTGACAGGTCTTGTGGTGGAGCCCCGTGCCGGCCGACGCCAGCGCCGTCGCCGCCAGGTACGCCCCGTACAGGGCACCGGTGCGCGCCTCGAGCTCCGTGGGCGCCGCGCACACCAGGGGCAGGCTGCGGTGCAGCGCCCGGATCCCCTCGAGCGCCATCAGCGACACGACGGGGTTGGCCCCCGGGCCGTACAGCGCCTCGACGCAGTGGGCCAGGGCGTTCATGCCCGACGGGCCGGCGATGCCCGGCGGCAGCGTGAGGGTCAGCTCGGGGTCGTAGACCACGAGCGCGGGCTTCACCCGCAGGTCGACGCCCGTGCGCTTCTCGTCGCCCCGCGTCAGGCCCCATATCGGCGTCATCTCCGAGCCGGCGTAGGTCGTCGGCACCGCGGCCAGGCGCACGTCCTGCTCGAGCGCGATCGCCTTGCCGAACCCGGTGGCCGAGCCGCCCCCGATCGTCAGCACCGTGTCCGCCCCCGCCGCGGTCGCGGCGGCCCGGGCGGCCTCGGCGCCGGCCACGGGCACGTGCTGGACCACCTCGCGGAACCGCCCGACGACCCGGTCGCCCAGTCCGGGCGGTGACGTCGGCGGTCACGTGGTCCTCGTCGGCCGACGCCACCACGAGGATCCGGCGGGCGCCGAGCGCGTCGAGCTCGTCGGGCAGCGACGCCCGGCTGCCCGCGCCGAACACCACCCGGCCAGGGAGCGCGTCGTAGGCGAACGACCTCACGCCGCCCGGCCCTTCGTGGCCTCGAGGTGCCGCAGCACGGCCAGCTCCTCGGCGGACGGAGGGGCGGTCTCGGCCATCTCGTCGGCCACCGCCAGGTCCCACCGCGTGGCGGCCCGGGCCTGCTCCTCTGTGGCGCCGGGGTGAAGCGCGGCGAGCACCAGCTCGCCGCGCTCGCGGTCGCGTTCGAGCACGCCGATGTCGGTGATCACCGTGCGCACCCGCTCGCCGAGCGAGGTGCGGAAGCCGACCCGCTCGACGAAGGCGCGCGGCGACTGGCGCATGACCACCAGCACCCGGCCGCACGACGCCGCGATCTCGGGCGCCCCGCCGGCGCCGGGGAGCCGGACGTCGGGGGCGTCGTACGGGCCGATGACCGTCGTGTTGATGTCGCCCCTCCGGTCGAGCTCGGCTGCGCCGAGGAAACCGACGTCGATCCGGCCGGGCTGCAGCCAATAGTTGAAGATCTCGGGCACCGACACCACCGAGTCGGCCGTCTCGGCCAGCTCGCCGTCGCCGATCGACAGCGGGATCGTGCGGGGCTTGCTGCCGATGGTGCCCGACTCGTACACGAGCACCAGGCCGGGCGCGTGCGTGCGCCGGGCGAGGTTGGCGACCGTCGACGGCAGGCCGATGCCCACGAAGCACACCTCGCCGTCGGCGAGGTGCCGCGCCGCGGCCACGGTCATCATCTCGTCGGCGGTCCAGGCGGCGGTCACCCGTCGGTCTTCCCGTCGAGCCACGGGTAGCGAGCCGTGTCCCTCCCCGCGTAGTCGGGATCGAGGTAGATGAAGACCCGCTGGATGAGGAAGTCGCGGATCTCGAACACATCGCACCAGCGACCGGCGCCCCAGTCGGGCACGCCCGCCCGCCACGGGCCGTCGCGGTGCTCGCCGTGGCTCGTCCCCTCGCACACCACCACATCGGAGCCCGAGAAGATCCAGTTGAACTCGGCGTAGTGGTGCTCGATGCCCTTCAGGGTCCCGCCCACGTCGCCGAACAGCCGCCCGATCTCCTCCTTGCCGCTCGCCACCCCCCACTTCGGGAAGTACACCTGGGCGTCGTCGGCGAACAGGTCGAGGATGCTGCCCCCCGTCGACGTCTCGCCCCCCTTGTCGAACGCCTTCAGGTACTCGATCGCCACGCTCTTGCGCTGCTCGTCGGTCATGGTCTGGGTGGCGATGGCCATGGGTCCCCCTCGCTCGTCGGTCACGACCCGGTCGGCACCAGGTCGAGCACGTGGTCCTGCATCCAGACCAGGAAGGCGTCGCGGTTGCGACTGATGCCGTCCCACGCCGCGTACGCCGCGTTGTCGCGCACCGAGTAGCCGTGGGCGTAGCTGGGCGCGGCGCCCCCCGGCACCTCGGCCACCGCGGTGACCACCCACGACGGCAGCACCACCGCGCCCGGCCGGGCGTCGAGCTCGTCGACGACCTCCTCGACGGTGACCAGCGACCGGTGCGCCGCCAGGACGGCCTCCTTCTGCACGCCGGTGATGCCCCAGAGCTGCACGTTGCCGGCGCGGTCGGCGCGTTGGGCGTGGATGACCGCCACGTCGGGCCGCAGCGCCGCCACCGCCGTCAGCTCCTCGCCGGTGAACGGGCAGGCGACGGCGGCGACGTTGGCCGTGTGGTCGAGGAGGTCCGTACCGCCGTAACCGCGCAGCACGGCGAACGGCAGGCCGGACGCCCCCGCCGCGTAGCGGTTGGCCATGCCGGCGTGGCTGTGCTCCTCGAGCAGGAGGGAGCGGGGCCAGCCGTTCTCGACCGCGTCCCGGAAGCGGTGGAGCGAGCCCACGCCGGGGTTGCCGCCCCACGAGAACACGAGCTTGCGGGCGCAGCCCATGCCGATCATCTGGTCGTAGACCACGTCGGGGGTGAGCCGGACCAGCGTCAGGTCGGTGCGGCCCTGGCGGATGATCTCGTGGCCGGCGGCGAACGGGATGAGGTGGGTGAAGCCCTCGAGGGCGACGGTGTCGCCGTCGTGCACCAGCTCGGCGACGGCGGTGGCGAGGGTGGTGATCCGGGCCACGTCAGCTCCGCGGATACCAGGCGGGGATGGGGGCGTCGACGTTGACCCAGACCGACTTGGGCTCGGTGTAGCCCCGCATGGCCTCGAAACCCATCTCGCGGCCGTAGCCCGACTGGCCGACGCCCCCGAACGGCGAGCCGGGGCCGACGCGCTTGGTGCAGTTGACCCACACCATCCCGGTGCGGAAGGCGGCCGCGGCCCGGTGGGCGCGGGAGAGGTCGCGGGTCCACAGGCTGCCGCCGAGCCCGTAGTCGGTGCCGTTGGCGAGAGCGAACGCCTCGTCATCGTCCGCGAAGCGCGACACGGTCACGAACGGGCCGAACACCTCCTCCTGGCACACCCGCGCCGACGGGTCGGCCCGGACCACGGTGGGCAGGACGTAGCAGCCGGCAGCGAGGGCCGGGTCGGCCGGGGCGACGCCACCGAGCAGCACCTCGCCGCCCTCGTCCTCGGCGACCTTCACGTACGACAGCACCCGGTCGCGGTGCTCGGGCGACGTGAGCGGGCCCATCTCCGTGCCCGGCGCCAGCGGGTCGCCCACCCGGATCGAGCCGGCCAACGCCAGGAAGCGCTCGAGGAACTCGTCGGCCACCGCGTCGTGGAGCAGCAGCCGGGACCCGGCGATGCACGCCTGGCCCTGGTTGTGGAAGATCCCGAACGCCGCCCCGTTCACCGCGGCGTCCAGGTCGGCGTCGGCGAACACGACGTTGGCGCCCTTGCCGCCCAGCTCGAGCTGCAGGCGCTTGAGGTTGCCCGCCGACGCCTCGACGACCGACCGGCCGGTCCGCGTCGAGCCGGTGAAGCTCAGCTTCCCCACGCCGGGGTGGGCGGCGAGGCGGGCCCCGGCGTCGTGGCCGTAGCCGGGGACGACGTTCACGACCCCCGGCGGCAGGCCCACCTCCACCATCAGCTCGCACAGCCGCAGCGTGGACAGCGGCACGAGCTCGGACGGCTTCATCACCACCGTGTTGCCGGCGGCGAGCGCCGGGCCGAGCTTCCAGCTCGTGAACATGAGCGGGAAGTTCCATGGCACGATCGCCCCGACCACGCCGATCGGCTCGTGCCGGACGTAGTTGAGGAACCCCGCGTCCACCGGGACGACCGCGCCCTCGAACTTGTCGGCCATGCCGCCGAAGTAGCGGTAGGTGGCCGCCGTGCGGGGCACGTCGAGGAGCGTGGTGTCCTTGAGCGGGTGCCCGGTGTCGGTCGACTCGAGCCGGGCCAGCTCGTCGGCGTGCGCCTCGATGGCGTCGGCCAGCCGCAGCAGGACGCGGCCGCGCTCGGCGGCCGACGTCGCCGCCCACGCCGGGAAGGCCCGCTGCGCCGCCTCGACGGCGCGGTCGACGTCGGCGGCCCGGCCCTCGGCCACGTCGGCCAGCAGCGAGCCGTCGTGCGGGTTGCGCACCTCGACGGTGCCGCCCCCGACGGCCTCGACGAACTCGCCGCCGATGAACAGGCGGTCCTGGACGTCCAAGGCGCCGGTGCCGTGACGGTGAACGTTCACGGAACTAGAACTCGACGGGGGTCTTGGGGGCCTCGCCGCGGGCGATCAGGTCGGGCAGGTCGGGTGAGCCGTTCTCCCACACGAGCAGCATCGCCCGCTTCGGCGAGTAGCCCTGGTGGCGGATGTCGGCCGGCATCGCGGCCACGTCGCCTGCCTTCATGAGCACGTTGGCCCGCGGCTCGCCCGACTCGCGGTCCTCGACCTTCCAGTGGATCTCGTCGGACAGCTGGACGAACCACTCGACGCGGTCGTTGCCGTGGATGATCGGCAGGATGAACTCCTCGGTCGTGGGGCAGTAGAGGCTGTCCCGGCACACCGACACCACCGACGGGTTCCACGTGACGTCGCTGCGCGACAGGTAGGCGAACAGGTTGAACGCCGCCACCTCGTCCTCGTAGCCGGGCTCGGCCTCGACGACCGGCTCGTCCTGGCTCACGTCGGCGAACATGCGGTTGATCGGGTGCCCGGTGGCGTCGGAGCGCAAAGGCTCGTCGCCCAGCACGCCGACCATCCGCTGGGCGGTGACCCGCGTGCGGGTGATCGCCTCCAGGTTGTCGCCCTGCTTCTCGCCGAACGGCGACCCGGTCTCCTGCGGGGCGGCGAACGGGTCGTACCCCTCGTTCGTCCAGTCCGCGAGCATCGCCTTGAACGTGGCGATGATCTCCTCGTGGGGGAAGTTCTCCTGGTGGTCGATCTCGGCCTTGCGGTAGGCGTCGTTGTACCGGCCGGCGAACAGGTCGACGTTCCCGTAGTGGTTCATCGTGCCGATGACCGAGTCGAAGTTCACGATGCCGTAGAAGAAGTTCCAGGCGACGTCGCGCATGAGCGCCTTGAGGAACGCCTCGACGGACAGCACGTGGTGTCCGGTCGGCCAGTCGATGTCCGCGAAGTGCTCGTCGCGGGAGAAGGTGAAACCCCGAGGCGGAAGGTCTCGTAGCCGTGCTCGTTGCGCCCGGTCGCCTCGACCCGCGTGGCGGTGTCGGTCATGGGTGCGCCTCCTCAGGCGGTCTGGCAGATGTCGGCCCAGCGGTAGACGGTGTCGGGACCCTCGATCGTCTGGAGGAGGATCACGCTCGTCCTGTCGGCCCGGAAGCGGTGGCAGCGGCCCGCGGGCAGCAGGGCCATGTGGCCCCGGCGGGCGACAACCCGGCCCATGGGCGTGCCCGACGGCTCGCCGTGGAGCGCCACGGAGCCGGTGACGTCGGTGTCGGCCTGGGCCTCGTCGGGGTCGAGCAGCTCGATCGTGACCTCGCCGTCGACCACCAGGGCGAACTCGTCGTGCGACGCCACCCGCCACGGGGAGGTGCCCTCGGCCCGGATGACCTCGAGGACGTACTCCATGTTCTTGGCGACGGCGACCTTCTCCCAGGCCCGGGCGCCGGCCGCCACCTCGAACATGTTCGAGAACACGTAGTTCTTCGGGTTGTCGTTGATCAGCTCCACGCCGCCCTTGTCGTAGCTGTCGAGCGATCCGAAGCGCGTCGTGTAGTTCGCCATTCCACCCCCCGTGGACTCGGCGGGCTCGGTGCGCAATGCTCGGCCGCGTGCGCCCCCGCCCGCTCGGGCCGGGTTACGACCCTGTTCGCATTCCGCACACTCGTTCGCATTGTGAACAACTCGACCCTCGCGTAGGGTGTCGACGATGTCAAGGCCGGAGTTCGTCCAGTCCCTCGAACGCGGCCTCAGCGTGATCCGCTGCTTCGACGCCGAGAACGCCCGGCTCACGCTGGCCGAGGTGGCGCAGCGCACGGGCCTCACCCGGGCGACCGCCCGCCGCTTGCTGCTCACGCTCGAGGATCTGGGCTACGTGTCGAGCAACGGCCGCCACTTCTCGCTGACGCCACGCGTGCTCGACATCGGCTACGCCTACCTGTCGTCGCTGAACATCCAGCAGATCGCTCAGCCGTTCCTCGAGGCGCTGTCCGAGCGGGTCAACGAGTCGGTCTCGGTGACCGTGCTCGACGGGGGCGACATCATCTACGTCGCCCGCGTGCCCACCAAGCGGATCATGACCATCTCGCTCGGCCTCGGCAGCCGGCTGCCCGCCTACTGCACGTCGATGGGGCGCGTGCTGCTGGCCGAGCTCACGCCGGCCGAGCTCGCCGCCATCGTGCCCGACCGGCTCGAGCCGCGGACGGTGCACACGATCACCAGCCGCGCCGAGCTCGAGCGCGTGCTCGCCGACGTGCGCCGGCAGGGGTGGGCGCTCGTCGACGAGGAGCTCGAGGTGGGCCTCCGCTCGATCGCCGCACCGCTGCGCGACGCCTCGGGCAGGGCGGTGGCGGCCATGAACGTGTCAACCCACGCGGGCCGCACCACCACCGACGAGATCCACGAGCAGATCCTCCCCGCCGTCCTCGCCACGGCCCGAGACATCGGCGAGGCGCTCGCCAAGCGATGACCGGCGCCGGGGTCGCCGCCGACCATGCCGCCGCCGGGCTCGTGGCGGCCGGCGTGCTCGATCGGCTGCAGGGGCTGGCCGCCGAGCTGCGGGCCTGGGCGCCGGATCACGCTGGCCGAGGTCCTCGACGCCGCCGAGGCGCTGCGCCACGTCGACGTCGGCCGGCGCGCCGAGCTCCGGGCCGCGCTCCGGTGCGTCCTGGTGAAGTACCCGCACCACGACGCCCGCTTCGACGCCGCGTTCGACCGGGCCTTCCCCGCGCCCGGCCGGGCCGTCCGCGGCGGCCCACGCCTCGGCGGGGAGACCAACGGGCGACCGGAGGCCGAAGTGACGGGTCGGAACGCTCGACGCTCGGGTTCGAGAGTCGGTGGACGGCGCCATGCTCGACGACCTGCGGATCCTCGCGGAGGAGGCGGTCAACGACCACGGCGGCTTCGACGAGGGCGAGCGGACCGAGCGTTACCACGTCTACCGGGTACTGCGGGCCATCGACCTGGCGCGGCTGCTCCACGACGCCGTCCGCCGGGCCCGCGAGCGCGGCGAAGACGTCGACCGGGCTGAGGTCTCGGCTGGTGTCGAAGCGCTCCGGCGGCTCGTGACCGAGCAGGTGCGGTCCCGGCTGGCCGAGCGCGCCGGGCCGCGCCCGGCGTTCGAGCTCCATGGGCCCTCGACGTCGAGATCGTGCGGGCGTCGGCCAGCCAGCTCGACAAGATGCGCGACGCCGTCCGGCCCCTCGTCCGCCGCCTGGCGGCGCGGCTGCGCCTCCACCGCCAGAGCGCCCGCACCGGACGGGTCGACATGCGGGGAACCGCCCGGCGGTCGGTCGCCACCGGCGGCGTGCCGCTCGACGTCGTCTACCGGCGGCCGCGGGCCCACAAGCCCGAGGTGTTCTCGCTGTGCGACGTCTCAGGGTCGGTCGCCGACTTCGCCGGGTTCACGCTCACGCTGATCTCCGCGCTCGCCGGCGAGCTGGCCGGCACCCGGACGTTCGCGTTCGTCGACGCCGTCGACGAGATCACCGAGCTCGTCGAGCGGCCGGCGCCGGTGGAGCCATGGCAGATCCTCCAGCGGGGCCGGGTCATCGGCGCGGACGGGCATTCCGATTACGGAGTCGTGCTCGGCGAGTTCTGGGACCGCTACGGGCGGGCCGGACTCACCCATCGCTCGACGGTCGTGATCGCCGGTGACGCCCGGACCAACTACCACCCCGAGCGCGCCGAAGAGCTGGCGGCCATCGCCCGACGGGCCCGAGCGGTGTACTGGCTCGACCCCGAGCCGCGGTCAAATGGGACACCAGCGACTCGGCGCTCGCCGGGTACGCCCCTATTGCGACCGGGTGTTCGAGGTCCGACGCCTGCGCCAACTGGCGGCGGCGGTCGAGACGATCCTCTGAGCCGCGGCCCGGAGCGGGGCGCGTCCGTGCGGTCAGGCCGCGGCG
>CAWJFG010000040.1:0-637110 GCA_963842015.1 uncultured Acidimicrobiales bacterium
ACGGTGTTCCGCCCTCGGGGACGGCCCCTGACCAGCGGTTCCTCGCACCGTCGGGTCACGCGCCCGGCGAGCGGGAAGGCGTCCGACCGGCTTTCGGGACGGCCGGGGGCCTCTGGTAGCGTCGTCCCCGGAAGGTTGCCAGAGCGGACGAATGGGGCGGCCTCGAAAGCCGTTGTGGCCTCCGGGTCACCATGGGTTCGAATCCCATACCTTCCGCCCCGGGGTCCCGGACGGTTCACCACCGTCCGGGATCTGTCGTTTGAGCAGGACTCACGGTCCACCGTCGTCCGCCGGGTCTGCGACGGTTCCCGGTGCGCTGCTCCCATCGTTGCTCCCAAAATCGGCGGGTGATTCCGAACCCTCGTCATCGGCCCGGGCGTCGAGGAGCTCGGCGGCGCGACGTGCGACGGTCTCGGGGCGGCGGCCGAGGCGCTTCACGAGCCGGCGGTGGTCGAGGGCTTGGTGTGACCGACAAAGCGGGTGATGTCCTCGAGGGCTTCGCCGCCCTCGACGAACAGCGAGGTGACGACGCTGCGCCGCCCGGCGTGGGTGCCGAGCGACGCGGTGAGCCCCGCCGTCTTGGCTCCTGTTTCACGAGCTTCGCAACGGTCTGGCGCAAGACCAGGCCACCGGTGGGCGTAGTGAACACGAGACCGACGAGCTCGCCATCGTGAGTGTGTTCAGCCCAGCGCGGAGTGGCGGCGCGTTCGTCGTCCTGCACTTTTTGGCGGTGGCGAAGCAGGCCGACGACGGTGGGCATGAGCCAGTGCTCGCCGCGAGCGCCGTCGGTCTTGGGTGGTCCGAGCTGCCGGCCGCGTCCGTCGACGTAGACCGATGCCCGGCGGACCCGGGCGGTGCCGGCGTCGAGATCGAGGTCTTCCCAGGCGAGGCCAAGCACTTCGGAAATCCGCCAGCCCTGCAGGAACAGCAGCGCGACCGCGGCGCCGAGCCGATGGTCAGCGACCGCGGCGAGCAAAGCTCTCACCTCGTCGGGCTCCAGGGCGATGCCGTCCGCGTCGGTCACACGCAACGGCTTTACCGAACGGATCGGGTTCCCGGCGAGGGCACCGAGCTTCACCGCCTCGTCGATCACCTGGGCGAGGGTCTGGCGGTGGTGACGGACCGTTCGAGGCGCGGCGTCGACGCCAACGAACGTCGAGGCGGGGTCGTCGTGCGCGGTGCCGCGCCGTGTGGACCGGGGCGACCCACGAGGCGACGAGCATCATCGACTCGAGCTCGCTCTTCGTTGTTCGACCCGATTGCAGCTCGTGGCGGACCATCACGCGCCACCACCGCACCGGCCGGTCGTAGTCGACGGCCTGGCGGAGGTGCAGGAACAGCTCACGCGCCACCAGGCTGCCGCCGATCACGCCGAGGGCCAGTCCGGCCAGCGGCCCGAGCAGGACGGCGAACACGAGCCCGACCAGCGGCACCGCCACTGCGGCGCACCCGGCTGCGACACCCCACTCGACGTACGTCCAATCTCACGGCCAGCGCAGCGCGCCGGACCGAGCCACATTGCCCGGACCCGACGAACAGAGTCGTCGATGCGCAGCACCGGCTAGTTGATGCCGATCCAGGTGAGAAACCGCTCACCGAAGGCCATCTTCAGCGTGATGCCCACGCCCATCGCCGCGTCGATGATCCCCAACGCCGTGTTACCGGCGGTGCGGGCGGATTCCGACAGGTGGACCGCCTGGCACGGCTGCTTATCGAGATGCACTTCAGCGTTGGGAATTGCTGCTCATGCCAACGATGGCGGGGTCAGCTGCCGACGGCCGTGATGATCCAGATGCCGGCGTCGAGGTGCACGCCGGAGTGGTCGGTGTAGTCGGCGAGCGTGGTGCGCACCGCGTCGAGGGCGGCGGACGTGTCGTGATCGGGGATGGTGGCGAGCATGGCGCGGCCGGGTCCGGTGTCAGCGAGGTACTCGGCCGCCTCGTCGGGGTCGGGTCCGAGGGTGAGCGTGACGTCGACGGGGTGCAGCGTGACGTCTCGGTAGCCCGCGTCGGCGAGGACCTGGCGGACATCGTCTGGGTCGGACTGCGCGAACATTCCCGGCCCTGCGTCGTCGGCGGTGTCGGGCATCGATCCGTAGCCGAGGAGCGCGGCCCCGGGCACGGTGAGCCACTGGTTGGCGACGAGCGGCTGCCAGGCGGCCATGCAGATCCGGCCGCCGGCGACGAGCGCTGCAGCGATGTTGGTGAACGCGGCCACGGGGTCGGCGAAGAACATGGTGCCAAACCGGCTGATGGCAACGTCGAACCGTCGGGTGCCGAGGTCGTGGGTCTGGGCGTCGGCGTGGACGAAGCCGGCGGTATCGACGCGGGCAGCGGTGGCGCGGCGCCGGGCGACGTCGAGCATCGGTTCGGACAGGTCGATCCCGGTGACCGTTCCGTCGGCGCCGATCGCATGGGCGGCGGCGATGGTGGTGGCGCCACAGCCGCAGCCGATGTCGAGGACGGATTCGCCGCCGATGAGGGCGGCGGCGGCGAGCAGCGCGTCGGCGATGGGTGCCATGACCCGGTCGCGGCGGTCGGGGTCCTCGATCCAGCGCTGTCCGCTGTCGCCGTTCCAGGCGTCGTACTGCTCGGTGTTGGCGATGTTGCTCACTGGTGCTGTCCTTCGAAGCGTCGGCGCAGGACGGTGGCGACCGAGTCCTCGTCGGTGGCGCCGAGTCGGCGGCCGATGGTGTGCACGGTGAGCCGGCCGGTGCCGTGGGCGAGCAGGCCCCGGCCGCGTTCGGCGAGGGCCAACAGCCGGTCAGGGTCCGCGTCGGGGGGCGGGTCGCCGAGCAGGGCGATGGTGGCGTCGGCGACGCTGGCGGCGGCCTGTCCGATGGCATGCAGCAGGGCGAGCACTTGCCAGGTGGCATAGCCGGTGCCGACGGCGTCGACCGCGAGCTGCAGCAGCGAGGGGCTGGGGATGCAGTAGCGGTCGGGCCCGCACGCCTCGATCGCGCCGGTGGCGAGGAGCTCGTCGAGCCGGTCTGGAACGAGGGAGGGCAGGACCGTGGCGAGCTGGTCGAGGGTGGCGGGGACGCCGGGTTCGTCGAGGTGCACGAGCTGGTCGGGGGCGAGGCCGAGGACCTCGCCGAGATCGGCGCCGTCGCGCCACGCGCCGAGCAGGTCCCGGATGCCGGCGAGGCTGTAGCCCCGCGCCTGGAGCCGGCCGATCAGTTCGAGCCGAATCAGATGCGACGTTCCATAGATCCCGACCCGGCCACGTCGCCGGGGAGCGGGGAGCACGCCGAGGGTCTGGTACTCGCGGATGGTGCGGACTGGGAGCCCGGCCTGTCGGGCGAGCTCGTCGACGCTCCACTCGACCCGCCCCGCGACCACTGCTTCTTCGTCGACGTTCGCGTTCATGTCTAGACAGTAACAGAGAACACCGTTACGGTAAACTCCGTGATGATGGTCGAGGTGGACGAGATCGGCGGGGTGCTGGCGACGGCGTGGCCGCAGCTGCGAGTGGCCAGCGCGCCGGGGCCCTTGACCGGCGGATTCTGGGCCCAGATGTGGCGGGTCCGGATCACCGGCCAACCCGACCCGATGCCGGCTGACGTGGTGGTGCGGTTCGCGCCGCACCGGGAGATGGGAGCCAAGGAGGCCGAGGTGCAGCGCGCCGTCGCCGCCCTCGAGTTCCGCACCCCCCGGGTGTGGCTGTCGACCCCAGCGGCGCCGCCAGTCGACGGGTGGTGGTCGGTGATGGACTTCGCGCCTGGCGCGCCGTTGCTGGCGGGGCTCCACGGCGCCGCCGTCCTGCAAAGGGCACCCTCGCTGGTGCGCACGCTGCCGGTGCAGCTGGCCGAGATCATGGCGTCGCTGCACCGCCTCGACCCCCAACCGATCACCGACGCCGTGCACCGCGCCGCGCCCGACGTGGCGTGGACCGTCCCTGACGTGGTGGACCAGCTCCGACTCGGCGCGGAGGCGACCGGACGTGCCGACGTGGCCGCCGCCCTCGACCACCTGGCCACCCGCACCCCGATGTCGGCTCACCCGGTGATCTGTCACGGCGACCTGCACCCGTTCAACGTGCTCGCCGACGCCGCCGGGCTCACCCTGCTGGACTGGACCGGGGCGCTCTTGGCCGACCCGTGCTTCGACATCGCCCTCACCGAGCTGCTGTTGGCCAACCCGCCGCTGCCGCTGCCCGCCCCACTCGCACCCGTCGTACGCACCGCTGGCAAGGTCCTGGCCCGCCGGTTCGTCACCGCCTACCAGCGAGCCAACGCCAGTACGTCGCTCGCTGAGCTCCAATGGTTCCGGGCCCTACACAGCGCCCGGGTGCTCATCAACGACACCCAGCTGCGCGCCGAGCACGGCCCCGACGCCGGCGGACACCCCCTCCGCCTCGTCGCCCCCGCCGCCGCCCACCACCTGGCAACCACGACTGGCGTCGCGATCGGGCCGTGACCACCGCGCCAGATCGGGGCCGATTGAGACGTACCTCATCGACGTCGGCGGTCTCCCGCGAGACGGGTCGGCCCCGGCGCGCACCACCCCGCTCGGGTGGTCGGTCCTTGTCATGCCCGTCGAGCACCTTGACTTGGTAGACAAACGCTTACCGTAAGCGTTACCTTACCAATGTGACGGATGGATGGGCTGCGCTCGCTGACCCGACACGGCGGACGATCTTCGAGCTCGTCGTGGAGCGACCTCGTGCCGTGGGGCAGCTCGCCGAGCTGCTGCCGATCAGCCGTCCGGCCGTCTCGCAGCACCTGAAGCTGTTGAAGTCGGCCGGCCTAGTCCGTGACCACGCCGAGGGGACCCGGCGGATCTACCAGCCGAACCCCGACGGCCTGCGTGAGATGCGGGCACAGCTCGACCGGTTTTGGATCCAGACCCTCGACAACCTCAAGCAGCTCGCAGAAGAACAACCCGAGGAGGACACATGACCACCCAGGCCCAGGGCACGACCGTCCGGAGCGAGATCGTCGTCGACGCGCCCGCGGATCGAGCGTTCCGGCTGTTCACCGAGCGGTTCGACCGCATCAAGCCGCGGGAGCACAACATGCTCGCCGTCGACATCGCCGAGTCGGTGTTCGAGCCGCGGGCCGGCGGCCGCGTGTATGACCGCGGCGTGGACGGCAGCGAGTGCCAGTGGGGCCGGGTGCTGGCCTTCGAGCCACCGGACCGCATCGTGTTCAGCTGGGACATCAACCCGATGTGGCAGATCGAGAGCGATCTCGCCAACACCAGCGAGGTCGAGGTCCGCTTCATCGCCGACGGGCCGACCCGGACGAGGGTCGAGCTCGAACACCGCAACCTCGACCGCCACGGCGACGGGTGGGAAGGCATGCGCGCAGGCGTGGACGGCGACCAGGGCTGGCCGCTCTACCTCGAGCGGTTCGCAGCCGCAGCTACCGACGAGACCTGAACCCGGCCGCGGCACCCCAGCTCGGTCGACGAGACTGACGGGATGGGCTGGTACGTCGACCGGGTCCTGCCGCACATCACCGACATCGCGCTGCGCGGTGCCGAGTTCACCTCGGCCCGCGCACGCGTGTGTGCGCGGTTGGAAGGCGAAGTCCTCGAAGTCGGCTTCGGCTCGGGTCGCAACGTCCCGCACTACCCGACCGGGGTGACCAAGGTGTGGGCAGTCGACCCGGCCACGCTCGGTCGGCGGCTGGCGGCCGGGCGGGTGGCCGCGAGCCCGGTGCCGGTCGACTACGTCGGGTTGCACGGCGAGGAACTCCCGCTGGAGGACGCGAGCGTCGATCACGCGGTCATGACCTGGACGCTCTGCACCATCCCAGACGTCCAGCGCGCCCTGGCCGGGGTACGCCGAGTACGAAGACCGGGCGGGTCGTTGCACTTCGTGGAACACGGCCGAGCACCCGAGGCCCGCGTGGCTCGGTGGCAGAACCGGCTCACCCCGATGCAGCGGCGCGTGTTCGGTGGCTGCCACCTGAACCGGCCGATCGACCAGTTGATCGACGCGGCCGGGCTCCATCTCGAGACGCTCGACAACTACTACGCGCAGGGCCCCAAGCCGTTCGGCTACACGTTCGAAGGGGTGGCGACCAAGGCGTGATGGCTCGCTGTCACACGCCGCGGGCAGGGGCATTGGTCCCTGCAGTGGCGGGCCGTCGCGCGTGCGTCTCGTACATGCGCACGATGACCACGATCCCCGAGAGCGCGGTGAGCCCGGCCACGGCCCAGATGGCGGCAGTGATCGAGATGGCATCGGCGAGGACCCCGGCGAGCAGGGCGCCCACGGCGAACCCGGCGTCGCGCCAGAGCCGGTAGACACCGACCGAGCGAGCCCGCCACGAGGGGTGGGCAACGTCGCCGATAGCGGCCAGCAGGGTCGGGTACACCATGGCGGTACCAGCCCCCAGGGCGACGGCTCCGAGCGCCCACGGCGCGAACCCGGTGGTGGCGGCGATCCAGCCGATGGCGGCGGCCTGGGTGAGCATCCCGCCGGCGATGAGCGGCTTGCGGCCAACCCGGTCCGACAGGGCGCCCGTGGCAAGCTGCCCGAGCCCCCATACCGCAGGGTAGAGCGCGGCGAGCACGCCTATGCGCCCGACGCTCAGCCCCGCCTCCGCGAAGAACAGCGGGAACAAGCCCCAGGCGAGCCCGTCGTTGAGGTTGTTGACCAACCCGGCCTGACTGCACGACGACAACGCCTTCTCCCCGAAGCTGGTGAGGCGGAACACCTCACCGGTGCTGAGCCCCTGGCGGTCGCGGTCGTGACGGGCGATGTGGGTGGCGGCCTCGTGCCGGGCGTAGGCCTGGGTCTCTCGGACGAACAGGGCCGACAGGCCGAGCCCGAGCCCGGCGAACACCAGCCCGAGGTAGAAGGGCTCGGGTCGCAGCCCGGCGTTCTCCGCGATGTACCCGGTCGCCAGTGCGGTGATCGCGACCGCGCCGTAGCCGGCGGCCTCGTTGAACCCCATGGCGAACCCTCGCCGTTCCGGCCCGACGAGGTCGATCTTCATGATCACGGTCGTCGACCAGGTGAGGCCCTGGTTCACGCCGAGCAGGACGTTGGCGGCGATCACCCAGGCCCACGAGGGCGCCCACATCAGCAGCAGCGGGACCGGCAGCCCGACCAGCCAACCGGCGACCAGGACCGGTTTGCGGCCGTAGCGATCCGACAGGGTGCCGGCGAAGAAGTTGGTGGCCGCCTTCACGACACCGAACGCCGCGATGAACGTGAGGGCCGCGGTGAACGCGGTGAGCCCGAACTCGCGCTCGGCCAGCAGCGGCAGGACGGTGCGTTCCTGGCCGATCATCCCCCCGACCAACGCGTTCACCCCGACGAGCAGGCTGAACTGCGCGAGGTTCTCGCGCAGGCCGAGGCGCAGGCCGCCCGCCGGATGCGGCTCGGTCGTGGTCATCCAGTCCGCAGGTCGATGCCCGTGGCGGCGCTCCAGTCGCCAGGACCGCCGGCGAGCACCGACAGATCCCGGTGGCCCGCCGCTTCGAGGAGGCTCGCGCCGGTCATCGCCCGCTCGCCGTGGCCGCACATGACCGTGATCGGGATGTCCGGCAGGCTCGCCTCCCGCAGAGCGCCGAGCTCGACGTGGATCGCCTCCGGTAAATGCCCCGCCGCCCACTCGGAACTCTGGCGGACGTCGACCACCGCGTCGGCCGTGGCGGCCGGGTCGACGAGGGGGACCGACGAGACCGGGAGCCCGGCGGCCTCCCAGCCGGCCATTCCGCCGGCGACTTCGCCCAGGATCGGATCGTGCCCGATGGTCAGGCACTGGCGGACGAGGTCGGCGCGGTCGGTGTCGTCGTCGAGGACGAAAACGACTGGTTGGTCGAGGGGGACGAGCCAGCCGAGCCAGCTGGCGAACACCGGCCGGTGCTCGATCGAGATCGCACCCACCGGGTGGGCCCGCGCGTAGTCGTCGATGGAGCGCGCATCCACCAGCACCGCACCGGCGCGGAGGTGGCGCTGGACCGTGTCGGGGTCGAGCTTCGCGAGGTCGGGGAGCGCGGGGTACAGGCGAGGACCGCGCCGGTTGAGCTCGGGGAGGTCTCGGAAGTATTGGGGAAGCTGCCGAATTCCGACACCAGCGCGGAGACGAACTGGTCCTCGTCGTCGATGCCCAGGAGCGGGTTCGTGGCCCGCTCCCGCCCGATGGTCGTGGTCCGCGCCGACCCAGCAGGTGCGGAGCAGAACGAGCCAGCGCCGTGGGTGGGGTAGACCGCCAGGTCGTCGGGCAGCGTGAGAATCTCGGTACGCAGGGCCCGGAACAGATCGCGGGCCAGTCCCTCACGGCGCTCGTCGCCCAGTAGGTCGGTCCGGCCGAGGGCGCCGACCATCAACGAGCCGCCGGAGAACAGCGCCTCTGCGGTGCCGTCGACAATCAGCAGGTAGGCGAGGTGGTCCGGCGTGTGGCCGGGTGTGGCGATGGCCCGCAGCGCCACACCCGAGGCGACGTCGACGGTCTCGCCGGCCTCGACCGGGCGGTGATCGACCTCGAGGCGGGCGCCCGCCGACGCCAGGAACGATGCGCCGTCGGCGGCCAGCTCGGGACTGCCGGAGATGTAGTCGGCATGCGAGTGCGTGTCGACGGTCCACGCGATCCGCCAGCCCCGCTCGTCTGCGATCTGGCGTTGACGGTCGGGGAACCGGGCCGGGTCCACCACCAACGCCGTCCCGTCACGCAGGTCGATGACGTAGGAGGAGTGCCCCAAGCCCTCGTCGACGATGCTCACGACGGGCACCGGCAGTCGGGTTGCCATGTCGATCCTTCCTGTTCAGCCGGTCACGGTGCCTGGCTTGGATGCCAGGAACACATGAGCAGAGACGTCGTAGGCGCGCGCGTTGCGCTCGCCGCCCGAGCCGCCGAAGGCGTCCACCCCGAGGCCGACGCTGATGCCGGTGAAGCCGGCACCCGCGACCGCAGCGCACCAGTCGTCCACGGGCAGTCCGCCGGCGATGCAGCCGGTCCACAGGTCGATCTCGCACACCGCCGCTTCGGGCACGGGCTTGCCGTTGGCGATGTCGGCGAACTGCAGGACCCCGCCGGGCCGCAGGACCCGGTAGGCCTCGGCGAACACGGCAGCCTTGTCGGCGCACAGGTTGATGACCCCGTTCGAGATCACCACGTCGGCCCAGCCGTCCTCGACCGGGACCTGTTCGAGCAGGCCTTCGCGGAACCCGACGTTGCGCAGCCCGAGCGCCCCGGCGGTGCCGCGGGACTTCGCCAGCATCTCCGGGGTCATGTCGACCCCGATCACCGCGCCGGCGTCCCCCACCGCTGTCGCGGCGACGAAGCAGTCGAACCCGCCCCCGGATCCGAAGTCGACCACCCGCTCTCCCGGGCGCAACGGCCGCACCGAGTGCGGGTTGCCCACGCCGGCGAACGACTCGACAGCCCGCTGCGGCAACTCGTCAACGATCTCCGCGGAGTAGCCCAGCAACGCGGCGAGGGGGCGGCCCCTGTGGAAGTGGAACTCCCCATCAGGGTGCAACGCCACCTCGCGGTACTTCTCGCGCACGTCAGCCCGCAGCGCGACGGGATCCACAGGAACCGTGTCAGGCATCCGCTCTCCTTGTTCAAACTGATGTTTGAACAGTCGCGCCCAAGACCCAGGTCGTCAAGTATTCGTTTGAAGATTGACACTAGGCCGAAGTGTGGTGAAGATGGCCGTGATGGGTGACCGCGCCGCCAAGGACGCGCTGTTCGCGGGCCTCGCCGATGTGGCCAAGGCGCTGGCCAGCGGTCGGCGAGCCGAGATCGTCGATGTCCTCGCCCAGGGCGAGCGCTCGGTGGAGGAGGTCGCCGGCGAGATCGACCAGAGCATCGCCAACACCTCCCACCACCTCCGCGCCTTGGCCCGGGCCGGTCTGTTGACCACCCGCAGGGACGGGACGCGGATCTACTACGCGCTGGCGAGCGATCGCGTGGCCGAGCTCTGGGCCGCGGTACGCGACGTGGCCGAGGCCCATGTCGCCGGCCTCGAGAAGCTGGCGACGGCCTACCTGGGTGACCGCGATGGCATCGAAGTGGTCGACCGCGCGGAGCTGGCTGCCCGCATCGAGCAGGGGCAGGTCGTCGTTCTCGACGTACGACCCCCCGCCGAGTACAGCGCCGGCCACATCACCGGCGCCCGATCTATGCCCATCAGCGAGCTGCGCCGCCACCTCGAGGCGCTCCCTGCCGACGCCGATGTCATCGCCTACTGCCGCGGCCCGTACTGCGTGTACGCCGACGACGCCGTACGCGAGCTCCGCCAGCGTGGCTTCCACGCCAGCCGCCTCGAAGACGGCTTCCCCGAATGGAAGCGCGCCGGGCTCCCCGTGGCGGCCGGCGAATGACCACCGGCCTCGGGCTCGTCCTCGACTGCGTCGACCCCGCCCGCCTCGCCGCCTTCTGGGCATCTGCCCTCGGCTACACCAACCTCGGCGCCGCCGGAAGCTACGTCCTCCTCGTCGACGAACACGGCGGACGCCCCAAGCTCCTCCTCCAAGGCGTGCCCGAACCCAAAGCCGTCAAGAACCGTATGCACTTCGACATCGAAACCCCCGACATCGAGACCGAAGCAGCCCGCCTCGAAGGCCTGGGCGCCCGCCGTATCCAAACCGAACCCCGCCACGAACACGGCACCAACTGGATCGTGATGACCGACCCCGAAGGCAACGAGTTCTGCGTCTGCGACGGCGGGAACCCCCTAGCCTGACCCCCCGGTTCCGGCGGCGGCGCGACCATGGGCGCGAAGCTCAGGGAGCGCTTCAGCGTTGCCCGAACCTCTCTCTCACGTTGGCAGCGATCGCTCGACTGTCGGTGGCGGCCGCTGCACCAGACGAACGACACCTTCCCTGGTGAGGTCCTGGTGGAGCGGCCGCCGACGTGCCATCGAAGAAAGCGGGGGCGAGCCAGGAGCGCCCAGATCTGTCAACCATGTCCCGGGACCGGACAGAGGCGGACCGTAGACCGCTGCCGAATCTGGCTCTACAGGATCAAGGGCGCCGGCTTCGCCGGCGCCTGCGGCATCCTCAGCCCTCTGCTGCGACCCTTCCGCCATCCCGACGACGGCTTCGTGTCCGTAGCGGCGCACAGCGGGATGACGGGCCGGCCAGTCGCACTCCACCCACGTCGAGCAGACGCTTAGCCCGGCGTTGTGCGCAGAAGCACTCCGACTCGGGCGGGTGCTGGCCGAGTTGGCTCCCGACGAGGCGGAGGTGCACGGCCTGGCGGCGTTGATGGAGATCCAGTCGTCGCGCTTGGCTGCGCGTCGCAGCCCCGACGGCGAGCCGGTGCTCCTGCTCGAGCAGGACCGGCGCACGTGGGACCGCCTGTTGATCAACCGTGGCCTGGCCGCGCTCGACCGGGTGCGCGCCCTCGACGGTGAACGCGGTCCCTACGCGCTCCAAGCGGCGATCGCGGCCTGCCACGTCGTCGCCTTCCGCGTCGAGGACACGGACTGGCCGCGGGTCGTCACGTTGTACGGCGAGCTCGCCGAGGTCTCGCCGTCGCCGATCGTCGAGCTCAACCGAGCGGTCGCCGTCTCGATGGCCTTCGGGCCGGAGGCCGGCCTCGATCTCGTCGACCAGCTGTGCGCGTCGGGCACCCTCGACGGCTACCACTTGCTGTGCGGCGTGCGCGGCGATCTGCTGGAGAAGCTCGGCCGGTCCGCGGAAGCGGCGGGCGAGTTCCGCCGGGCGGCGTCGCTCACCCGGAACGAGAGGGAGCACCAACTCCTCCTGGAGCGCGCCGAGCGATCGAGGACGGGCGGGACGGCCGCCCGAAACGGATCCACGGCGCCGAAGCGTCAACCTGAGCAGGTCAGCGGCGACGCGTCATGACGCCACCCGGTCCCGGACCGTCCACCACGGTCCGGGTCGGAGCCCGCCACCGACAGCTCGTCGTGGTCGTCGAGAGATCGACCGGTGGATGATCGAGCGCTTCACGGACGGGTCCGCCCCCGACGGGTGGGGATGTCGGCGTCGAGGTCGTGCCGGAGCCGGAAGCGGTTGTCGTCGTAGACCCACAACGTCTCGAACGCGATCATCGACCAGAGCAGGACGTTCACGACGGCGAGCGCCCACACGGCGTCGATCGACGCGGCAAGGGGCACGAGAGCGAGCAGCACGATCGCCACCACCAGCCGCTCGACGTTGAGCGTGCCGGCGTTGCGCAGACGCAGTGCGACGTGGGCGAGCAGGTACATCGCCGTCCCGCCCAGCAACGCCACCGCGGGCACAGCGTCGAAGGGCTCACCGCCGTGGGGGACAGCCTCCTCGAAGGCCAGCGCACTCAGGACGATGCCGGCCGCCATCGGGAAGTGGAGATACGAATAGGAGTCACGGGCCAGGCGGTTCCGCTCCAGCCCTGGGGCCGCCTGCTCCAGCCGCCGGGCGGTGACGATGGCGACGACGTCGAAGTAGATCCACCACAGCGCCGAGGTGAGGCCGATCCCGAGCGCACCGACGAGCGCCACGGTCGAGTCCAGCTCGACCCTGGCGCCCACGCCGAGCGCGATCACCGACTCGCCCAGCGCCAGGATGATGATCAGATTGTGGCGCTCTGCGAAGTGCCCGGGCACGAGCCGCCAGCGGTCGGCGCCGTATCTCGCCGGGAGCCCCCAGTCGACGGCGATGGCGGCGAGCCACAGCACCGTCTTCAGCTCGGGCCCGACGAACGATGCCACCACGAGCAGCGCCACGACGATGCTGGTGGCGATCCCCAACCCGATCACCCAGCGGCGGAGGCGCGGGTCGTCTCGCGAAGCCACGAGAAAGAGAGCCACGTGGCCGAGGCGCACGACGCCGTAGGCCGCCGCGAACCACAGGCCGCGGTCGCCGAAGGCCTCCGGGATGGCGAAGGACACCATCAACAGGGCCGCCATCACCAGGAACATGACGATCCTGACGGTCCCCTCCTCGGGATCCAGGAGGCTGGTCAACCAGGCGAACGACACCCACGCCCACCAGACGACCGCGAGGACCACGACGCCACGCAGGAGGCCGCGCCAGGTCGGGTCGTGGGCCATGAGGGCAGTGCACTGGGTGAAGGCGATGACGAAGACGAGGTCGAAGAAGAGCTCGAGCGGCTTGACACCGCCTCCCTCGCGGAGCTCGGCACGCATGTGGGCACGGTGCTCGGTGGTGCGACGCTGCCCTCGCCAGGGGAAGACCTCGACCCACACCTCCCGCCGCACCCACCTCCGGATCATGCCGCCAGTATGTGGAGGTCGGACCCGTCACGCCACAGACCGTTCTCCGGGGCCGGTTCCTCGTCGTCCGGCGTCGTTCCTTGCATGGTGATGCCCTCCGCCTCGTCGGTCAGCGCAGGCGGGCGGCGCGGGCGTGGAATCCCCGGGAAGCGTGTAGGGAACCGGCGGTTGGCTCCGACTCAGGGGTGGTGCGGCCGTTGGGGCCGCTGACGACTGGAGGTTGGAGATGACCAAGGTGACTGCGCAGATGTCGGTGTCGCTGGACGGTTTCTACACGGGTCCCCGGGACCCGAAGAACCCCGAGAGCATGGTGGGCTGGACCGACGGCCCCGAGGCGCCGGGGTTCTTCCGGGTCACCCGATGGGCGGTCGATGCCATGGCCTGGCGGGAGCGCCAGGGCTTCGCCGGGGGCGAGCAGTCGGTCAACAGCTCGATCGTCGAGGAGACCTTCGCCGCCGCCGGCGCCTACGTGATGGGTCGGCGCATGTTCGACGCCGGCGAGGTCCCGTGGGGCGACAGCCCTCCGTTCCGGGCGCCGGTGTTCGTGGTGACCCATCGGCCCCGCGAGGTGCTGGCGAAGGAGGGCGGCACGTCGTTCACGTTCGTGACCGACGGTGTCGAGCAGGCTGTCGAGCTCGCCCGGAAGGCCTCCGGCGACAAGGACGTCGCCGTCTGCGGCGGGGGGACGCTGCTGCGCCAGGTCCTGCAGGCCGGCCTCCTGGAGGAGCTGGAGCTGCACGTCTCACCGGTGATCCTCGGCGACGGGCAGCGGCTGCTCGACGCCAGCCTCGGGCTCGGGCCGGACGAGGGCATCGAGCTCACACGCACCCGGCTGATCGAGGCACCCGGGGTCACCCATGTCCGCTACGCGGTGAACGGGCGTGCCAGGCTCCACCTCGACGACGATCGCTTCGCCGCCGTGGCCGAACGCGAGATGGAACGGGGTGCAGCGCGCCTCGTAGAGGAGCGAGATCATGAAGTACATGCTGTTGATCTACGGCGATCAGGAGCGGTGGGAGTCGCTCGGGGCCGACGAGCTCGGCGAGATCATCCGCCAGACCGACGCCCTCAACCAGGCGTTGCTCGAGTCGGGTGAGCTCGTCGGCGCCTACGGCGTGGCCGACGAGACCGACGCCAAGGTGGTCCGGGTGACCGACGGTCCGCCGGCGGTCACCGACGGCCCCTACGTCGAGGCCAAGGAGTACCTGGGGAGCTTCACGATCGTCGACTGCGACAGCGAGGAGCGGGCGTTGGAGATCGCGGCCATGAACCCGGCGTCGCGCTACTCCGGGGTCGAGGTCCGTGCGTTGCTGCACGAAGCCGACGCCCCGATGTGACGACGACCGACTCCCGACCGGCGACTGTCCCCGACTGGCCGCTGGTGCGGCGGCTCGCGCCGGACGTGCTCGGCACTCTCGTCCGGCGCTACGGCCACTTCGACTCCTGCGAGGACGCCGTGCAGGAGGCGTTGCTGGCCGCCGCCCGCCAGTGGCCGGCAGAGGGGTGGCCCGCCAGCCCGAAGGCCTGGTTGATCACGGTGGCTTCACGGCGGCTCACCGACGAGCTCCGCAGCGCCGAGGCCCGCCGCCAGCGCGAGGAGCTGGATCAGGCCCGAACACCACGTCGGCCCGAGGATGAGCACGAGCACGACGACCAGGAACCGGTGGGCGACGACACCCTCACGCTGCTGTTCCTGTGCTGCCACCCCGCGCTGTCGCCCGCCTCCCAGGTGGGGCTGACCCTGCGGGCGATCGGTGGCCTGACGACCGCCGAGATCGCCCGGGCGTTTCTGGTGCCCGAGGCGACGATGACCCAGCGCATCGGGCGGGCCAAGGAGCGCATCCGCGCCGCGGGCGCCACGTTCCGCCTGCCGCCCGCCGACGAGCAGCGAGAGCGCCTGCGGGTCGTCCTGCACGTGCTCTACCTGGTGTTCAACGAGGGCTACACCGCGACGGCGGGCACCAACCTCGTGCGGGACGAGCTGACGGCCGAGGCCATTCGGCTCACACGGCTGCTGTTGCGCCTGGTGCCCGACGACGGCGAGGTTGCCGGGCTCCTCGCCCTGATGCTGCTGACCGAGGCCCGGCGCGCCGCCCGCACCGGGGTCGACGGCTCCCTCGTACCGCTCCGCGAGCAGGACCGCTCGTCGTGGGATGCCGACGCCATCGCGGAAGGCGTCGCCCTGGTGACCGGGGCCCTGGGGTCCAAGCCGCTCGGCCCGTACCAGCTGCAGGCAGCCATCACCGCCGTCCACGACGAGGCGCCCACCGCTGCCGACACCGACTGGCCCCAGATCCTCGCCCTGTATCGGGTGCTCGAGCGGCTCGACCCGAGCCCGGTCGTCACGCTCAACAAGGCGGTGGCGCTCGCCATGGTGGACGGGCCCGCGGCCGGCTTGGCGGTGGTCGAGTCGCTCGCCGGCGACGCACGCGTCGACCGCACCCACCACCTCGACTCGGTGCGCGGGCACCTCCTGGAGCTGGCCGGTGATCACGACGAGGCACGGAAGGCCTATCGAGCCGCAGCTCGGCGGGCGAAGAGCCTGCCCGAGCAACGTCACCTGCTCGCCCGCGCCGCCCGCCTGCGCTGACCGACGAGGCCTCGGTGCCCGACGGCGGCGAGGGCCGCCGGTCCGGGTAGGACCGGACAAGCCCGAGCCGAGCCGGTCCGAGGGCAGGGGTCAGTCGCAGCTCCACCTCACGGCCGGCGGGCGGACACGGGCACACAGCGGGTTGCCGCACGCGTCGGTGAGGCCGAGCCGGGCCACGAGCCGGCCCTCGCCGGCCGCGGCGCGAGCCAGGACCTCCGTGTCCACGTCGGCCAGGTGGAGCTTGGCTCGGCGGAACATCGTGAACGCGCCCTCGCCGTCGACCGTCCCCCAGGTCAGGTAGACGAACCGGTCTCCCCGACGACCCTGGGCAAACGGCCCGCCGACGTCGATCGCGCCGTCGGGCCCGGGGCGGGTGGTCAGCTCGAACTCCCAGGCCGCAGAGGGCGCGTCCGCGGGGAACAGCTGGACGGGGTCGCGCCCGCGCTGCACCCCGACGTGCACGTCGGCGTAGGCGTGGGGTGCGTCGGACGGCGCGCACGACCGGCCCGGCAGGTCGTGTCCCTCGATGCGCACGAGCACCCGCCCATCATGACGGCTCGCGCGGGGAACCCGCCCGGCGCACGCCTCCCCGCGCCGGGCGACCGTCACCCCGGACGGGTCGCGCCCGTCTCGAGCCGCGCCGCGAGATCGTCATGGCCGTCGGCGCGGGCGATCTCGGCCGCGGTCCGCCCCTCGTCGGTCCGGAGGCCCGGGTCGGCGCCGGCCGCGAGGAGGAGCTCGACCATGGGCCCATCGCCTCGGTGGGCGGCTTCGTGCAGTGGGGTGAAGCCCCCCGACTGCGTGGTGTCGAGGCGGGCCCCGGCCGCCACGACGAGCGGCAGGCCCGCGCCGGTGGGGCTGGCGGCCGCAGCGTGGACCGCGGCGATGCCCATGGGGTGCGTGGCGGCGGCGTCGAGGTCGGCGCCGGCCCGGACGAGCACCGCCGCGGCCGAGGCCTGGTCGAAGAACAGGGCGAGCTGCACCGGCGAGAAGCCGTCGGGTGACGCCTCGTCGGGCGACACACCGGCCGCCAGGAGCTGGCCGACCCGGCGGACGTCGCCGACCGCGGCGGCCTCGGCGAGGTCGAGCGGGCGGAGCTCGCGAATGGCGTCGACCACCGCGCCGAGGCTCCGGTAGCGAGCCAGAAGCAGGGCGCTGACCCCGGCATCGTCGCGTGCGTCGGCCTGGTCCGGATGAGCTCGAAGGGCGGCGGTCGCCGCCACAGGGTCGCCTGCCACGATCGACTCCACCAGCGTCATGGACGCACCGTACCCACGCAGGCTCTCCCGATCGGCCCGCTGGTTTGGCCGGGGACGGCCGCGGGGCCGATCATCGGGGGTCCGCCCGCACCCGGAGGCCGTCCCGTGTCGTCGTCGATCCGCCGCTTCAAGGTCGTCGCCATCGCCGAGGCCGTGTCGTACCTCGTCCTGCTCGGCGCGTCGGTGGCCAAGCACGTGTTCGACATGCCGGGTGCGGTCCAGATCATGGGCCCGATCCACGGGGTGATCTTCCTGACCTACCTCTGGCTCGCCCTGCTGGTGCGCGAGGAGCTGGGCTGGAACCTGACGACCACGTTCATGGTGGTCGTGGCGGCCGTCATCCCGCTGGGCGGCATCTACGTCGAGCGCCGGGTGCCGGGCGACACGACGTCGGTCGACACCGTCGAGCCGACGCCCGCCCCCTGACCGCAGGCGTCAGCGGAACCGTCGGAGGCGGAGGCTGTTGGTCACCACCAGCACGCTCGACGCCGCCATCGCCAGGCCGGCGAGCATGGGGTTGAGCAGGCCTGCCACCGCCAGCGGGATCGCCGCCACGTTGTAGGCGAACGCCCAGAACAGGTTGCCCTTGATCGTGCCGAGCGTGCGGCGGGCGAGGCGGATGGCGTCGGGCGCCCGCCCGAGGTCGCCGCTCACGAGCGTGAGGTCGGACGCCTCGATGGCGACGTCGGTGCCCGTGCCCATGGCCAGGCCGAGGTCGGCCTGGGCCAGCGCCGCGGCGTCGTTCACGCCGTCGCCGACCATGGCCACGACCCTGCCCTCGGCCTGGAGGCGCTCGACGACGGCCACCTTGTCGGCCGGCAGGACCTCGGCCTCGACCTGGTCGATCCCCACCTCGGCCGCCACCGTGCGGGCGGTGGTGGCGTTGTCGCCGGTCAGCAGGACGGGGTCGAGGCCCAGGTCGCGCAGGGCGCGCACCGCCGTCGCGCTGGTCGGCTTCACCTCGTCGGCCACCACGAACACCGCCCGGGCCGCGCCGTCCCAGCCGGCGAGGACCGCGGTGGCGCCACCGGCCTCGGCCTGCCGCCGGGCGGCGTCGAGGTCGTCGGGCACGGCGAGGCCTCGCTCGGCGAGCAGGGCGGGGCGGCCGGCCACGACCGTGCGACCCTCGACCTCGCCCTCGGCGCCCAGCCCGGCGTGGCTGCGGAAGGCGGCGACGGGCGGCAACGCGCCGACGCGGTCGGCCGCGCCCGCCGCGATCGCCCGGGCGATCGGGTGCTCGGACGCCCCCTCGAGGCCCCCGACCAGGCGCAGCGCGTCGCCCAACGGCGTCTCTCCGCCGGTGACCGCGTCGACCAGGCGCATGGTGCCGGTCGTGACCGTGCCGGTCTTGTCCAGCACCACGGTGTCGACCCGGCGGGTGGACTCGAGCACCTCGGGGCCCTTGATGAGGATGCCGAGCTGCGCGCCCCGGCCCGTCCCCACCATGAGGGCGGTCGGGGTCGCCAGGCCGAGCGCGCAGGGGCAGGCGATGATCAGCACCGCCACCGCGGCCGCGAACGCCTCGGCGGAACCGTGGTCGGTGACGAGCCACCCCACGAGGGTCGCGGCGGCGAGGGCGATCACGGCGGGCACGAACCACGCCGAGATGCGGTCGGCGAGCCGCTGCACCGGGGCCTTGCCCGTCTGCGCCCGCTCGACCAGTCGGCCGATGCGGGCCAACGCCGTGTCGGCGCCGACGCCGGTCGCCTCGACGACGAGACGCCCGCCGGCGTTCACCGTGGCGCCGACGACCTCGTCGCCGGGGCCGACCTCGACCGGCACGCTCTCGCCGGTGAGCAGCGACTGGTCGACCGCGGACGATCCGTCGACGACCACGCCGTCGGTCGCCACCGTCTCGCCCGGGCGCACGACGAACCGCATCCCGACCGCCAGCGCGTCGACGCCCACCCGGCGCTCGGTGCCGTCGGCGTCGAGCACGCTGACGTCCTTGGCCCCGAGGTCGAGCAGGGCCTCGATCGCCGCGCCGGCCTGGCGCTTGGCCCGGGCCTCGAAGTAGCGCCCGGCCAGCAGGAAGATCGGGACGCCCGCGGCGACCTCGAGGTAGATCTGCCCGGCGGCGTCGGCCGCCGACGCCGTGAGCATGAACCCGTCGGCCATGCCGATGTCGCCGGCATCACCCCAGAAGAGGGCGTAGACCGACCAGCCGTAGGCGGCGAGCACCCCCATCGACACGAGCGTGTCCATGGTGGTGGCGCCGTGGCGCAGGTTCACGAACGCCGCCCGGTGGAACGGCCAGGCGCAGGCGATGGCGACCGGCGTCGCCAGCCCGAAGCTCAGCCACTGCCAACCGTCGAACTTCAGCGCGGGGATCATCGACATGGCCAGGACCGGGACGCCGAGCAGCAGCGCGACGATCAGCCGCTCGCGCAGGTCGACCATCTCGGGCGAGTCGGCGACCCGACCCGATCCCCCGTCGCCCACGGCGGTGGTTCCCGGGTCGGGCGGCGCCGCCGGGGGCGGGGCGGGGCGGCGGCCGAGCCCGCCGATCGACAGACCTTCGACCCGGGTGGACGGGGCACCGTCCCCGGGATCCGGCGCGGGCTCGTGGGGACGGGCGGGCGCCGTGGTCGGCGGGCCGGCCGTCCTGGCGCCGTCGACGACCCGGTAGCCCAGGCGCTCGACGGCCGTGACGAGGTCGGACTGGCTGGCGGTCGCGGGGTCGAAGTCGACGCTCGCCTTCTCGGTCACGTAGTTGACCGTGGCGTCGACGCCGTCGAGGCGGTTCAGCCCGCGCTCGATGCGGGCCGCGCACGAGGCGCAGGTCATGCCGGTGATCGGCAGGTCGACGTGGTCGACCGAGGGCTCGCGATGCTCGGTGGTCGTCATGAGGCGGCGGTTCGGGTGTGCAGCGGGGCGGCCGGGTCAGCTCTTGACGAGCCGGGCGATGGCCTCGGTGGCCTCGGTGACCTTGTCGGCGGCGTCGGGGGCGCCCGAGGCCACCGCGTCGGTGACGCAGTGGTGGAGGTGCTCGTCGAGCAGGCCGACCGCCACGCTCTGCAGGGCGCTGGTGACCGCCGAGATCTGGGTGAGGACGTCGATGCAGTACGTGTCCTCGTCGACCAGGCGCTGCAGGCCGCGCACCTGGCCCTCGATGCGGCGCAGGCGCCGCATGTAGTCGTCCTTGGTCATGCTGTAGCCGGGCACGTACATACCCTAGCGGGGTACCGGTACAGCCACACGAGAAGACGGGTGTCGGGCCCCGCACGGTGCTCCTAGGGTGGGGGTGTGCTCATCGGATCCCACGTACCCCCGTCCGACCCGCTCGGCACCGCCGCCGCCGAGGACGCCGACGTGATCCAGATCTTCCTCGGCGACCCGCAGGACTGGAAGAAGCCCAAGCCCCGCGACGACGCCGAGCAGCTGCGCGCCTCGTCGGTCCCGATCTACGTGCACGCCCCGTACATCGTCAACCTGGCCTCGCCGAACAACCGCATCCGCATCCCGTCGCGCAAGGTCCTCCAGCAGGCCTGCGACGCCGCCACCGACATCGGCGCCCGGGCCGTCATCGTCCACGGCGGCCACGTCACCAAGGACGACGACCCCGGCGCGGGCTTCGAGCGCTGGCGCAAGGGCATCGACTCGATCGAGACCGACATGCCGATCCTCCTCGAGAACACGGCGGGCGGCGACCACGCCATGGCCCGCCACTTCGACACGATCGGCCGCTTGTGGGACCACATCGGCGACACGGGCATCGGCTTCTGCCTCGATACCTGCCACGCGTGGGCCGCCGGCGAGGCCCTCGTCGACGCGGTCGAGCGCATCAAGGGCATCACGGGCCGCATCGACCTGGTCCACTGCAACGACTCGAAGGACGAGGCGGGCTCGGGCCGCGACCGCCATGCCAACCTCGGCACCGGGTCGATCGACCCCGACGTCCTCGTGGCGGTGGTCGAGGCGGCCGGCGCCCCGGTCATCTGCGAGACGGCCGACGAGGGCCGCAAGGACGACATCGCGTTCCTGAAGTCGCACGTCGGCGACTGAACCGCCGCACGGTCGTCGGGACGGGCAGACCTGACCCGCCGCGCCCGCTCCCGTGGCGAGCGCCTGACGGGGCCGGCCCGGCTCGGTCAGGCCAGGCCGAGCGGGGTGGCGTCGTCGACGTCGGGCGCGGGGCCCGGTCCGGCCAGGTCGCTGCGGACCAGCGTGCGGTACAGGTCGGCGTAGAGGCCGCCCGCGGCCAGCAGGTCGGCGTGGCGGCCGCGCTCGACGATGCGCCCGCCGTCGAGCACCAGGATCTGGTCCGCGGTCGTGATCGTCGACAGGCGGTGGGCGATGACGAGGCTCGTCCGGCCCGCCAGCGCCTCGGCCAGCGCCCGCTGGATCGCCGCCTCGTTCTCGCTGTCGAGCTGGCTGGTCGCCTCGTCGAGGATCACGACCGTCGGGTCCTTCAACAGCATGCGGGCGATGGCCAGGCGCTGCTTCTCGCCGCCCGACAGGCGATAGCCCCGCTCGCCGACCAGCGTGTCGTAGCCCTCGGGCAGCGCGGCGATCACGTCGTGGATCTGCGCGGCTCGGGCCGCGGCCACCAGCTCGTCGTCGGTGGCGTCGGGCCGGGCAAAGCGGAGGTTGTTGCCGACGGAGTCGTGGAACAGGTGCGGGTCCTGCGTCACCGCGCCGATGGCGGCGTGCAGCGAGTCCTGCGTCAGGTCGCGCACGTCGTGGCCGTCGACCCGCACCGCGCCGGCCGTGACGTCGTACAGGCGGGGCACCAGCATCGACAGCGTCGTCTTGCCCCCGCCCGACGGCCCGACCAGCGCCACGAGCTGACCCGGCTCGACGACCGCGGACACCCCGTGCAGCACCTCGCGGTCGCGCGAGCCGCCAGCGACGGCATCCGTGCGCCCGTCGCCGCGCTCGCCGTTGCCGTCCACCGGCGACGTGGGCGCGCCGTCGGCGCCGAACGGGCGCCCGATGCCGACGGTCGGGTCGAGCTCCAGGGTCGGCACGACCACCTGGTCGGGATAGCTGAAGTGCACGTCGTCCAGCTCGACGCGACCGCGGGGCCCCACCAGGTCGACGGCCCCCGGCCGGTCGACCAGCGGCAGCGGGGCGTCGAGCACCTCGAACACCCGCTCGAACGACACCATCGCCGTGAGCAGGTCGACGTGGGCGTTGCTCAGGGCGGTCAGCGGCCCGTAGAGCCGGGTCACGTAGGCGGCCAGCGCCACCAGCGTCCCGAGCGACAGCGTGCCGTTGATGACCTGCAGCCCTCCGACCCAGTAGACGGCGGCGGTGCCGATGGCCCCGACGAGCCCGAGGGCGATGAAGAACGTCCGGCCGTAGAGCGCGGCCCGGATGCCGGTCCGGCGCACGCCGTCGGCCCGCTCGGCGAACGACCGCTCCTCGTCCTCGGTGCGCCCGAACAGCTTGACCAGCAGGGCGCCCGACACGTTGAACCGCTCGGTCATCGTGGTGTTCATGGACGCGTTCAGGTCCATCTGCGTGCGGGTGACCGCCTGGAGGCGGCGCCCCACCCGGCGGGCCGGGACGATGAACAGCGGCAGCACGACCAGCGACAGGAGGGTCAACTGCCACTCGAGGAGGGCCATGGCGATGAGCGTCGTGACCAACGTGATGACGTTCGACGCCACCCCGCCGATCGTCGTCGTCAGCGCCCGCTGCGCCCCGATGACGTCGCTGTTGAGCCGATTGGTCAGGGCCCCCGTCTGGGTGCGGGTGAAGAACGAGATGGGCATGCGCTGCACGTGGCCGAACACGGCCACGCGCAGGTCGTAGATCACGCCCTCGCCGATGCGCGACGACAGCCACCGCTCGACGATCGCCATGCCCGCGCTGCCCACCGCGGCCACCACCGCCACGGCGGCCAGCAGGTGGAGCTGGCTGCTCTCTCCCTCGTTGATGCCCTGCGGGATGGCCTCGTCGATGATCTGGCGGAAGATCAGCGGCGGGACGAGCTGGATCAGGGCGATGGCCACGATGACGGCCAGGTACCCGAGCAGCATCCAGCGATACGGCCGGGCGAAGCGGAGGACCCGGCTGATGACCTGCCGGTCGAACCTGGCGTCGCCGAGCTGGCTGCGGTCGGCCCCGAGCATGCCGGACGGTCCCCCCATCCGCACGGGACCACCTCCAGCGACTCGTGAAGCCATCGACATGGATCGGAGGGTAGGGGGAGGACGACCAATTCCGTTCTGGCGTCGCTCAGAGCGCGATCGCGCCGTGAGAGACGCCAGAACGATGGGTCAGCGGCGGTCGGCGAGGAAGGGGAGGGCCTTGCGGACCTCGGCCACCCGCTCCGCCGTCACGTCGGCCACCAGCAGCGCCTCGGTCCGCGACCCCGTGGCCAGGGCCTCGCCGAGGGGGTCGACGATGGCGCTGTCGCCCGCGTACTCGAGGACGTTGCCGGCCCCCGATCCCCCGGTGCCGACCCGGTTGCAGGCCACGACGTAGGCCTGGTTCTCGATGGCCCGGGCCCGCAGCAGCGCCGACCAGTGAGCCCGCCGCGGCTCGGGCCAGTTGGCCACGCACACGTACACGTCGGTCTGGGGCGCCAGCGCCCACCACTCGTCGGCGAAGCGCAGGTCGTAGCAGACGAACAGGCTGAACCGCAGGCCCTCGACCTCGACGGTGACCCGCTCGGCGCCGGCGTCGAACGAACGGTCCTCGCCGCCGTAGGCGAAGCGGTGGATCTTGCGGTACCGGTGCACCGTGCCGTCGGGCCCCGCCAGCACGAGCGTGTTGCGGGGACGGTCGGCGCCGTCCGCCACCTCGGGGCACGAGCCGCACACCCAGACTCCGTGGGCCGCCGCCTGCTCGACGAGGAACTGCGACGAGGGGCCGCCCTCGGGCTCGGCGATGACGTCGGTGCGCATCGAGAACCCGGTCGAGAACGTCTCGCTGAGCACGACGAGCCGGGCGCCGGTGGCGGCGGCCGCGGCGACCATGGGGGCGAGGCGGGCGAAGTTGGCCTCCTTGTCCTCCCACACGATGTCGTGCTGCACGACCGCGACCTTCACGACGCCCCCTTGCCGCCCAGCTTGGCCAGCCGCGCCGCCGCGTCCTCGAGCACCTCGGGGCGCTTGGCGAACGAGAAGCGGACGAGATGCCGCCCGGTGGCCGGATCGGCGTAGAAGACCTGGTTGGGCACCGCCACGACACCGCAGTCGTGCGGCAGCGAGCGGCACAGCGCCATGCCGTCGCCGTCGGGGCGCAGGGGCCGGATGTCGACCGTGACGAAGTACGTGCCCTGCGGGCGGAACACCGTGAACCCGGCGTCCTCGAGCCCGGCGCACAGCACGTCGCGTTGCGCCGCCAGCTGGGCCGCCAGGCCCGTGAAGAACGCATCGGGCAGCCTCAGGCCGGCAGCGATGGCGGGCTGGAACGGCCCCGCGTTCACGTAGGTGAGGAACTGCTTGGCCGTCGTCACCGCCGTGACCAGCTCGGCCGGGCCGCACATCCAGCCCACCTTCCACCCGGTGGTGTTGAACGTCTTGCCGCCCGACGAGATCGTCAGCGTGCGCTCTCGCATGCCGGGGAGCGTGGCGAGCGGGACGTGAGCGGTGCCGTCGTAGGTCAGGTGCTCGTAGACCTCGTCGGTGACCACGATCAGGTCGTGCTCGCGGGCGACCGCGGCGATCGCCGCCAGCTCGTCACGCGTGAGCACCGTGCCGGTCGGGTTGTGCGGCGAGTTCACGAGCAGCATCCGGGTCCGGGGCGTGACGGCAGCCCGCAGGGCGTCGACGTCGAGGCGGTAGCCGGGCGGGCGCAGGGTGACGAACACCGGCGTGGCCCCCGCCATGGCGATCGACGCCTGGTAGCTGTCGTAGGTCGGTTCGAGCACGACGACCTCGTCGCCCGTCTCGCACAGGGCCAGGCAGGCGGCGGCGATGGCCTCGGTGGCGCCGGCGGTGACGAGGACCTCGGTGTCGGGGTCGTGCGCCAGCCCGTACCAGCGCTGCTGGTGGGCGACGATCGCCTCGCGCAGCTCGGGGACACCCCGGCCCGGCGGGTACTGGTTGCGGCCGCCGCGGATGGCGTCGACGGCGGCGTCGAGCACCTCGGGCGGACCGTCGGTGTCGGGGAACCCCTGGCCGAGGTTCACGGCGCCGGTGGCGACGGCCAACGCCGACATCTCGGCGAAGATCGTCGTGCCGAAACCCTGCAGGCGGCTGGTCAGGTACGGGACGCGGTCGGTCATGACCCGCCCGAGCGTAGAGGCACCGGTCACGCCGGGCCTCCGACCCGGCCGGGCCGGCGCCGGCAGGCGGACCGTCGTGGACGGCCCCTACCCTGACGACCATGTCATTCGACGAGCGGATCGAGGACGTCGCCGGGCTGCGGCGGCTCTACGCCGATCCCCATCCCGTGGTGAAGGCCAAGGCCATCGACCACATCGACGACGGTGCCCGTGCGTTCCTGGCCCGGTCGCCCTTCGCCGTGCTGGCCACGTCGGGCCCCAACGGGGGCGATGCCTCGCCGAGGGGCGGGCCGCCCGGGTTCGCGGCCGTGATCGACGACCGGCGGCTGGCGCTCGGCGACCTGGCCGGGAACCGGCGGCTCGACAGCTTCGAGAACGTGCTGGCCAACCCCCGGGTGGGGCTGATCTTCATGATCCCGGGCATGAGCGAGAGCCTGCGCATCAACGGGCGCGCCTGCCTCACCACCGACCCCGATGTCCTGGACGCCTGCGCCTACGACGGAACGCAGCCCAAGGTGGCGCTGGGCGTCGAGGTCGACGAGGTCTACCTGCACTGCGCCAAGGCCTTCCGCCGCTCGGGCCTGTGGGATCCGGCGTCGTGGCCCGAGGCCGACGACCGCCCCCGGGCCGCCGACATCTGGAAGGGGCACCTCGACCTCGACGCCCCGGCCGACGCCATCGACGCCGACCTCGAGGCCGGCTACGCGGTCACGATGTGGCAGGCCGGCGGCGAGGACGCCCCCGCCCGCTAGCTGCACGACGCGGTCGACGCGTCACGGATCGGGGTGCCAGGGATGGTCGAGCTGGCGGGCGGTGCGGACCGCCAGGGCTCGACCGCACAGCCGATCGACGAGGTGCAGGGCCATGGCGATGCCGGACGTCAGACCCGCGGCGGTCACCACGTCCCCGTCGTCGACCCAGCGGACGCCCCGCCGGGCGCCCTCGTCGCCGAGTCGGCGGGCGAGGTCGTCGACGTCCTCCCAGTGCGTGGTCCACGGGCGGCCGTCGAGCACCCCCGCGGCGCCCAGGAGGAAGGCGCCGGTGCACACGCTGGCGGTGAGCCCCGTGCCGGCGGTCAGCACCCGCACCGCGGCGGCCAGGGCGCCGTCGCCGAGCGCGGCATCGACGTCGACCGTGCCGGGCACGATCACCACGTCGAGGTCGACGGCGGCAGGAGCCGTGGCGGAGGCGTGGGGCGCGAGGCCCAGCCCACCGTAGGCGGTGACCGGACCGCCGTCGGGGGTGACGGTCACCACCGTGAACGGGGGCGCCCCACCGTCGCGGGCGACCAGTCGCGAGGCGGTGTGGAACACCTCGTAGGGCCCGATCGCATCGATCAGGTCGACCCCGTCGTACAGCAGCAAGCCCACGCGCATGCCGCCAGTCTTCGCCGGGCCCCACCGGACGACGACCACCTGGGCAGCCAACCTCCGCAGGGAATCCGCCAACGCGCCGCGGTCGCGTGCGATCGGGGCGCCGGGCGCGTGGGGTCAGCCCGGGTCGGCGTCCGCCGGGCAGCAGACCTCGAGCTCCATCCCGTCGGGATCGCGGAAGAACAACGACCACTCGTGACCGAGCTGCTGGATCTCGCCGACCTCTTGGGCCCCGGCGGCGACGAGGCGGTCCTTGACCGTCTCGAGCGTGGTGCGCGAGTCGACCGCGAGCGCGTAGTGGTCGATCGCACCCCGGCCGCCCTGCCGGCGCCGCTCGCCGATGATCTCGTCGTCCGGGACCTCGAACACGTTGAGGGCGGCCCCGCCGCCGAGGTCGAGCACCTTCATCCACGGGTGGTCGTCGCGCTTGGGGATCTCGAACGTCACGGTGGCACCGAAGGCGCGCTCGTAGAAGCCGACGGTCAGGTCCATGTCGGTCGTGAGGGTGGCCACGTGGTTGAAGCCGGTCGTGAGCGTCATGGAGCGACCTTTCGTACGGAGTGCAGGAGGTCCGGACCGATACACCTATCAGCACGGCGCGCCCACCACGAGTGCGAACCCCGCAGCTGGGAAACCTGACGGGGTGTCAGATATCGTCACGGGCGTGGACCTGCGGGAGAGCGCAGAGGACCGGGCGTTCCGCGACGAGGTGCGCACGTTCCTCGAGGAGAGCCTGGGCGGCGACCACGCATCCGTGCGGGGGCGCGGCGGGCCGGGTGACGAGCACGCGCTGTTCGACGAGCGCCTCGCCTGGGAGCACCACCTCGGCGCCCACGGCTGGACCTGCGTCGGCTGGCCCAAGGAGCACGGCGGCCGGGGGCTGCCTCTGCGCCAGCACGTCATCTACTACGAGGAGTACGCCCGGGCGCAGGGTCCCGGCCGCCTCGGCCACATCGGCGAGGGCCTGCTCGGCCCCACGGTGATGGCGTTCGGTTCGGCCGAGCAGCAGCAGCGCTTCCTGCCGCCGATCGTGGCCGGCGAGGAGCTGTGGTGCCAGGGCTACTCCGAGCCCAACGCCGGCAGCGACCTGGCCAACGTCGCCACCCGGGCCGAGATCGACGACGCCACCGGCGAGTGGACCCTCCACGGCCAGAAGGTGTGGACCTCGCTGGCTCACTGGGCCGACTGGTGCTTCGTGATCGCCCGCACGTCGCCCCCGGCCGATCCCCGCCGGAAGCACGGCGGGCTGTCGTACCTGCTGGTGCCGATGCGCCAGGACGGCATCGAGATCCGGCCCATCGTGCAGGTCACCGGCGACAGCGAGTTCAACGAGGTCTTCTTCGACGGCGCCCGCACCGACGCCGCCAACCTGGTCGGCGGCGAGGGCAACGGCTGGAAGGTGGCCATGGGCACCCTCGCCTTCGAGCGGGGCGCGTCGACCCTCGGCCAGCAGCTCAACTTCCGCAACGAGCTCGACGCCGTCACCGAGCTCGCTCGCCGGACCGGCGTCGCCGACGACCCGGTGATGCGCCAGCGGCTGGCTGGCGCCCACATCGGCCTCGAGATCATGCGACTCAACGCTCTGCGCACGCTGTCGGGGACCGAGAACGGCACGCTCGGCCGCGAGGCGATGATCGGCAAGCTCTACTGGGCCACGTTCCACCGGGGACTCGGCGAGCTCGCCATGGACGTCATGGGCGCGGCGGCGACCGTGTGCGGCGAGATCGGCGACGGCCCCGGCGGGCGCGATCCCGCCGTCTACGACCCCGATCCGCTGCAGCGCCTGTTCCTGTTCAGCCGGTCGGACACGATCTACGCCGGGTCCAACGAGATCCAGCGCAACATCATCGGCGAGCGGGCGCTCGGCCTGCCCAAGGAGCAGCACACGTGACACCTCCCGTGCCCATCGAGCCCGACGGTCACGACCTCCTGGCCGGGAAGGTCGCGCTCGTCACCGCCGCCGCCGGCACCGGCATCGGATCGGCCACCGCCCGCCGCCTGCTGGCCGAGGGGGCGACCGTGGTGGTGAGCGACGCCCACGAGCGCCGCCTGAAGGAGACCGCGGCCACCCTCGCCGGCACGCCCCGGGCCGACGGCAGCGGGAGCGCCGAGCCGCTGGCCGTCGCCTGTGACGTGACCGACGAGGACCAGGTCCAGGCGCTGTTCGCCGCCGCGGTCGAGGCCCACGGGCGGCTCGACGTCGTGGTGAACAACGCAGGGCTCGGCGGCACGGCCGACATCGTGGACATGACCGACGAGCAGTGGGCCAAGGTCATCGACGTCACGCTCACGGGCACGTTGCGCTGCACCCGGGCCGCGCTGCGCATCCTGGGCCCGCAGGCGTCGGGCGTCATCGTGAACAACGCCTCGGTGCTCGGCTGGCGCGCCCAGGCCGGACAGGCCCACTACGCGGCGGCCAAGGCGGGGGTCATGGGCCTGACCCGCAGCGCGGCGATCGAGGCGGCGCCGTTCGGCGTGCGGGTCAACGCGGTGGCGCCGAGCCTGGCCATGCACCCGTTCCTCGCCAAGGTCACGAGCGACGAGCTGCTGGCCGAGCTGGCCGAGCGCGAGGCGTTCGGCCGCCCGGCCGAGCCGTGGGAGATCGCCACGGTCATCGCCTTCCTGGCCAGCGACTACTCGACGTACATGACCGGCGAAATCGTGAGCGTCAGCTCGCAGCACCCGTAGGCCGTTCTGTCAGACCTCACCCGCCAGATCGACGCTGACGTCTGACAGAACGGGCAGAGACTCCGGAGAACCCCATGGCCCAGACCACATTCGAGACGCTCGACGAGCTACGGAAGGCAGTGGGCACGACGCTCGGCACGAGCGACTGGTTCGAGGTCACCCAGCAGCGCGTGAACCTCTTCGCCGACGCCACCGGCGACCACCAGTGGATCCACGTCGACGTCGAGCGAGCCGCCAAGGAGAGCCCGTTCGGCGGGCCGATCGCCCACGGCTACCTGACGCTGTCGCTCACCAACCTCGTCCTGCCCCAGGTGCTCGAGGTGCGCGGGGTCTCGCTCGGGGTCAACTACGGCACCGGCAAGGTGCGCTTCCCCGCCCCGGTGCCCGTCGGCAGCCGGGTGCGGGGAACCGCCGAGCTGACCGCCTGTGACGACATCGCCGGCGGCGTCCAGACGACCATCGTCATCACGATGGAGGTCGAAGGCGGGACCAAGCCCGCCTGCGTGGTCGAGTCGCTCAGCCGCTGGCTGGAGTGACCTCCCCATCGCCCACCAGCGCCGGCTCGCGCCGGTCGGCACCCTCGCCGGGCTCGGCGTCACCGTCGGGTGCCTCGCCGGCCGTGCGAGCCGGATCCGCCGAGTCGCCGGCGTCGGGGACACCGCCCCGCTCGGTCAGGCTCCGGACGATCGCCACGAGCGCCGCCGCCGCCACCGCGTAGGCCACGAACCCGGCGCCGAACGTGAAGTTGATGCCGAAGAACATGGCGAGCAGCGCCCCGAACACCGAGGCGACCACCGACATCGCCCCGTTGATGCCCCACAGGAAAGCCGTGGGGGCACCGGACCGCCGTGACGCGGCCCCCATGCCGATGGCGAACGGCATGCCCATGACGAGCGCCAGCGGGGCCAACAGTGCGACCGCCGTGCCCACCCGCTCGAACGTCGTGCCGCCCGCCATGGCGTCGGTGGCCGGTTCGGTGACGAACCGGAACAGCACGATCACGCCGAGCAGCGCCGCCACGGGCGCGAGGAACGTGCGCGGGCGGTCGGGGTCGATCAGCTTCTCGACGAGCATGCTGCCGATGCCGCTGAACAGCAGCACCGAGAACAGCACCACCGCCAGGGCGTACGTCGGGTGGCCGAGGAACGTGTTGAGGTGCTGGAGCTGCGAGAACTCCACCAGCATGAAGCCGAGACCGATGCCCGCGAAGTACAGGTAGAACGGCGCCATGCCCTCGTGGCGGGTCCGCCGGCCCATGTGGACCAGCGGCCCGCCGATGCACACCGCGGCGAGCAGCAGCACCCCCAGCGCCAGCGAGCCCAGCACCAACACCGGCCGGAACACCAGGTCGTCCGAGAAGCCCTCGCCCGACAGGAACGTGCCCAGCGTCGCCATCTGGAAGAAGAACGGCCGGTCGTCGGTGGGCGGCGACAGGTCCTCGTCGAACTGGGCGAGGCCGGCGTCGGGGCCGCCCGGCGCCACGATGTCGGCGAAGCGCTGGTCGCCCACCTCGGTCGGCGTCAGGACCGGCCGGAACCCGAGGCGCTCGGCGGCGTCGGCGGTGGTGGCCAGCTGCTCGTCGGTGAACGGCTCGGGGCTGACGAGGAAGGTGGCGGCGCTCGAGGCGAAGGCGGTCGGCGGCCCCTCGTAGATCAGGACGTGGTCGCGCGGGTTCTCGACCCCTGCCCGGGTCAGGACCGCGGTGGCCAGCGACGCGGTGCGCAGCGACTCGAACGGCTCGGTGCCGAGGCCGACGCTGAACCAGCGTGACACCGACAGCATGCCCCCCGGCTCGAGCCGGTCGAAGAACGTCTCCCACGCGTCGACCGTGTAGAGCGAGTTCTCGCTCAGGGCGAAGGCGCCGGCCGAGGTGGCCGCCCAGGTGTCGATCAGCGAGATCTGGATGACGTCGAAGCGCTCGTCGGTGCGGGTGAGCCACGACCGGGCCTCGTCGTTGACGAGGTCCACCCGCGGGTCGCCCTCGAGGTTGGTGAAGTCGCCGAGATCACCGGTCACGAGGTCGAGGATGTTCCCGTTGATCTCGATGCCGGTCACCTCGTCGGCGCCGAACTCGAGCCCCGACAGCACGTCGCGCCCGCCCCCGACCCCGATGACGGCGGACGTGTCGAACCCGGCCTCCTCGAGGGCGTAGTACCCGAGGTTGGTGATGTCGTAGCGCAGGAAGTCGGTCGTCGCCTCGTCGCCGTCGTAGCCCGTGATCATCGTGCCGGCGGTGCCGTCGATGAGCATCGACATCTGCGGCACGACGATCGACGACGGCAGCTCGTGGCTCATCCCGTAGCCCGACGGCCAGCCCACGTCGTCGCGGTTGCCGTCGACCGTGATGCGCGAGAAGGCGTTCCAGCGGTCGTAGGTGTGCAGCTCGTCCTGGGCCTCCTTGGCCCACAGGATGCGGATGAACGGGTGGCCCTGACTGTGCCGATACGAGTTCGCCGCCGTGACCGCAACGAGCACGACGAGCACCCCGACCGACAGCAGCTTGCCGGTGCTCAACCCGGCGTCGATGGCGAAGATCAGGCTGCCCAGCGCGGCCAGCGCACCGATGGCGATGACGAGGCTGGGGCCGTCGAGCCAGTTGAAGGCGACCACGAGCACGACGCATCCGAGGCTGGCGCCGATGAGGTCGGCGGCGTAGAGGCGGTTCACCCGGCGCGGGAACTTCGTGAGCGCCAGCGCCACGACGATGCCGCTGCACACGAACGGCACCGAGATGACCACGCAGGTGAGAACAACCGACGCGACCCCGGCCATCGTGAGCTTGGGCACGAACGGGATGGCGAGCTGGACGCAGAACGCCACCGCCACGCTCACCGCATAGGCCAGCGAGAAGCGCCACATCTGCAGCTTGACCTTGTCGTCGGTGAACGACTGCGGCCGCAGGTGGACGATGAGCGCCCCGACCGTCATGCCGAACAGCGCCACCGAGATGGCGACGAAGGCGAAGTGGTACCACATCGCCACGCTGAAGATCCGCGTCAGCACGATCTCGTACATCAGCGTCGTCAGCGTGATCGCGAACACGCCTGCGTACGTGGCCGCACGCGCGCGCAGGCCACCTTCCCCCGTGGTCGTCATGCCTTCCCCCTTCAGACGACTCGGAGTGGTGGTCTAGTCGATCACGGTGAACAGTGCCAGTGACTCCTGCAATCGTGGCCGTTCGGCCGGCGTGGATCGGCCGGCGGCCGTCATGGGTCAGGTCGAGACGATGACCGAGCTGCCGTGGCCGAAGAGCCCCTGGTTGGCGGTGATGCCGACCGTGGCCCCCTCGACCTGCCGACCCTCGGCCTGCCCCCGCAGCTGCCAGGCCACCTCGCACACCTGCGCCAGCGCCTGGGCGGGGACGGCCTCGCCGAAGCTGGCCAGCCCGCCCGACGGGTTGACCGGCACCCGGCCCCCGACGGTCGTGTCGCCGGCGCGGACGAGCTGCTCGGCGTCGCCGGGCTTGCACAGGCCGATGTTCTCGTACCAGTCGAGCTCGAGCGCGGTCGACAGGTCGTAGACCTCGGCGAGCGACACGTCCTCGGGCCCGAGCCCGGCCTCCTCGTAGGCCGCGTAGGCGATCGAGTCGCGGAACGTCAGGTCGGCGGCCGCCACCGCGGTCGTCGAGTCGGTGGCGAAGTTCGGCATCTCGATGACCGTGTTCGGGAAGGTCGGCGCCACGGTCGCCACGGCCCGCAGGCGGAGGGCGTCGAGCCCTCGCGTCCGGGCGAATTCGGACGACGTCAGCACCACCGCGGCGCCGCCGTCGGACGTGGCGCAGATGTCGAGCAGGTGCAGCGGGTCGGCGACGACGGGAGACGCCAGCACCTCGTCGAGCGCCACCTCCTTGCGGTAGCGGGCGTTGGGGTTGGCGAGCCCGTGGCGGGCGTTCTTGACCTTGACCGCGGCGAAGTCCTCGACCGTGGCGCCGTAGAGGTCCATGCGGCGGCGGGCGTACAGGGCGAAGTAGGCCGGGTTGGTCATCCCGAGCAGGCGGAAGCGCAGCCAGTCGGGGTCGTCCCACCGCTCGCCCGCGTTGGGGGCGAGGAAGCCCTTGGGCGTCGTGTCGGCGCCGACCACGAGGGCGACGTCGCACATGCCGGCCAGGATGCGGGCCCGCGCCGTGTCGAGCGCCTGGGCGCCGGTGGCGCAGGCGGCGTAGGCGGTGGCGACGCGGGCGCCGTTCCACCCGAGGGCCTGGGCGAACGTGGCGCCGGCGACGTAGCCGGCGTAGCCGTTGCGGACGGTCTCGCCGCCGACGACGAGCTGCACGTCGGACCAGTCGAGCCCGGCGTCGGTGAGGGCGGCCCGGGCCGCGTGCACGCCGTAGGTCTGGAACGGCCGGCCCCACTTGCCCCAGGGGTGCATGCCCACCCCGACGATGGCGACGTCGTTGCTCACTGCCCTGCCTCCCCCGTCGGCTTCCAGCGCCAGATCGTGCGGTCGACGCCGTCGTCGTCGGTGTAGAGCGTCTCGACCACCAGCTCGACCGGCGCCCCGATCGTCAGGTCGTCGACCCCGTAGCCCGCGGCCACCTGGCCGAGCACGACGAGACCTTCTGCCTCGAGCTCGACCGCGGCCAGTGCGAACGGCTCGTACGGGTCGACGGCGGGGATGTACGGAGGCGGCGGCTGGTAGCGCGCGTCGGTGTAGGACCACACGCGCCCGGTGCGTGACAGCGCGACCTCGTCGAACGCGTCGCCGGCGCAGCCGGGGTTGCGGCAGAACGCCTCCTCCCGCGGGAAGAACACGGTGCCGCAGGCCGAGCAGCGGCTGCCCAGCAGCGCCGGGCCCTCGGTGGTGAACCAGCCCTCGATGGCAGGGGTGGCGGTCGCACTCGACATGGTGATCCTTCCGAGCGGGGATGCGCCTGACACGTTCCTGACGCGATCGTCCGACGTTTCCTGACACACCGTCAGAGAATGGGTCGAGTGTGACACAGGACGAGTTTGAGGGCGAGTTGCGGGCCGTGGTAGGCAAGCAGATCGCAAGGCCCCGAAGCCGGGGTTTTGAATGAGCCAAACCCTGTATGCAGCACACCGAGTTCACCCGCACCGAACGCGAAGCCCTCAAAGCCATCTACCGCTTCACGCGTGATGGCTCCGAGGCGCACACGGGCACCCTCGCGGACCGGCTCGGGCTCTCGCCCGGCACGGTGACCACGCTGGTCAAGCGGCTGGCCGACCGCGGGTTGGTCGACCACCGGCCCTACCAGGGCGTCACGTTCACCGACGCGGGCCGCCAGGCCGCGGTGGCCGCCATCCGCCGCCACCGCATCGTCGAGCGGTTCCTGGCCGACATGCTCGGCTACGCCTGGAACGAGGCCGACGAGCTGGCCGTGTCGTTCGAGCACGACCTGCCCGACGAGGTCACCGAGCGCCTCTACGTGGCGCTGCACCGGCCCGACACCTGCCCGCACGGTTTCCCGATCCCGCGGGCCGAGGCCCACGACGTGCCCAACACGCCCGAGCTGTACGACCTCGAGCCCGGCGACGTCGCCGAGGTCGCGGTGTCCGGCTCGACCGACGCCGAGATCCTGTCGTTCCTCGGCACGCTCGGCGTCGTGCCCGGCGTCGAGGTCGCAGTCGTCGAGAAGCACCCGTTCGACGGGCCGCTGGTCGTCCGCATCGACGGCCAGACCCGCACCATCGGCCAGCGCGTGGCCCGCCAGGTCTACGTGACCCGCACCCTCCACACCGACGCCGCGTCGAACGGCGAACCCGTCGCCACCGTCGGCGAGCCCGTCGCGGCCGGCACATCCGAGTCAACCGAGTAACCAACTCCACTAGGGGGAGACGCAACGATGCAGCTCTTCGCCGCCGAAGGCGGCTGGCAGGAATTCACCCTCAGAGGGGGTGAATGGTTCGTCCTGATCGGCTCGGCGCTCACCGCGCTGCTGGCCATCGCCGTCGGGTTCATCCTCATGAAGGGTGTACTCGCCGCCGACCAGGGCACACCCAAGATGATCGAGATCGCCAAGGCGATCCAGGAAGGCGCACTCGCCTACCTGAAGCGGCAGTTCCGCACGATCGGCTTCATCCTCATCCCGCTCGCGGTCATCGTGTTCGTCACCTCGGTGGCGGTCGAGAAGCCGGGCGGCGACGAGGCGCTGTCGTTCTTCCAGTCCGGCTCGTTCCGCACGCTGGCGTTCGTCGCCGGCTGCCTCCTGTCGGGCCTCACCGGCTTCATCGGCATGAGCCTGGCCGTGCGCGGGAACGTCCGCACCGCGGCCGCCGCCCGCGAGGGTCAGATGGCCCCCGCGTTGCAGGTGGCGTTCCGCACCGGCGGCGTCTGCGGCATGTTCTGCGTGGGCCTGGGCCTCATCGGCGCCACGCTCATCATGATGGTGTTCCAGAACACCAGCTCGGCGATCCTCGTCGGGTTCGGGTTCGGCGGCTCGCTGCTGGCCCTGTTCCTGCGGGTCGGCGGCGGCATCTTCACCAAGGCCGCCGACGTCGGCGCCGACCTCGTCGGCAAGGTCGAGGCGGGCATCCCCGAGGACGACCCCCGCAACCCCGCCACCATCGCCGACAACGTCGGCGACAACGTGGGCGACTGCGCCGGCATGGCCTCCGACCTGTTCGAGTCGTACGAGGTCACCCTCGTCGCCTCGATCATCCTCGGCGTCCCCGCCTTCCAGCGCATCTTCCCCGACAACCCCGAGCTGTGGGCCGTCGGCGCCATCTTCCCGCTGGCCGCTCGTGCGGTCGGCGTGCTGGCGTCGATCGTCGGCGTGTTCATGGTGCGGGCCCGCGAGGACGAGAAGTCGGCCATGGGCCCGATCAACCGGGGCTTCCTGACCGCAGGCGTCCTCACCGTGATCGGCACGCTGGTCACCGCCCTCGTCTACGTCGGCAACCCCGAGGGCGAGATCACCAACGTGGGCTGGCGCATGTTCGGCGCGGTGCTCATCGGCCTCCTGCTGGCGCAGGTCGTCAGCCGCATCACCGAGTACTTCACGTCGACCGAGACCGCGCCGGTGCGCGAGATCGCCGACGCCGCCGAGACCGGCCCCGCCACCACGGTGCTGGCCGGCACCTCGTCGGGCCTCGAGTCGTCGGTGTGGGCCGTCATCGCCATCGCCATCGCCCTCGGCGCCGCCATCGGCCTGGGCGGCGGCGACACGCAGTTCACGCTGTACCTCGTCGCCCTCACCGGCATGGGCATGCTCGCCACCACCGGCGTCGTCGTGTCCGAGGACACGTTCGGCCCGGTGGCCGACAACGCCGCCGGCATCGCCGAGATGACGGGCGAGTTCCACGGCGAGGCCGAGCGGGTCATGGTCAGCCTCGACGCGGTGGGCAACACCACCAAGGCCGTCACCAAGGGCTTCGCCATCGGCTCCGCGGTCATCGCCGCGGTGGCGCTGTTCGCCAGCTTCATCGAGATCTCGGGCACCGAGGTCCTCGCGGCCGACACGGTCGAGGCGCTCAAGGACACGTCGGGCGGCATCTTCAGCGCCATCCCGATCAACGTGGCCGACCCCAAGGTGTTCATCGGCCTGCTGATCGGCGGCGCCGTGCCGTTCCTGTTCTCGTCGCTCGCCATCCGCGCCGTGCAGCGCACGGCCGGCGTCGTGGTGCAGGAGGTCCGCAACCAGTTCGCGGACGGCAAGATCATGTCGGGCGAGAAGCGCCCCGACTACGCGCCGGTCATCGACATCTGCACCCGGGCCTCGCTCCGCGAGCTCGCCACCCCGGCCCTGCTGGCCGTGCTCACGCCGGTGATCATCGGCTTCGGCATCGGCTACACGGCCCTCGGCGGCTTCCTGGCGGCGGTCATCCTGGTGGGCCAGCTCATGGCCAACTACCTGTCCAACTCGGGTGGTGCGTGGGACAACGCCAAGAAGTACATCGAGGACGGGAACCACGGCGGCAAGGGCTCCGACGCCCACATGGCCGCGGTGATCGGCGACACCGTCGGCGACCCGTTCAAGGACACCGCCGGCCCGGCGCTCAACCCGCTCATCAAGGTGATGAACCTGGTGTCGCTGCTGATCCTGCCCGCGATCATCAGCCTGTCGACGGTGAGCGAGACCAACATCCTCAACTCGACGCCCGAGACCGGCGGCTACGTCGTGGCCGCCATCGCCTTGGTCGTGCTGCTCGGGGCCATCGCCTTCTCGAAGCGTGAGGGTGCCGGCATCGCCGACGCCGGCAGCGGCAGCGCCGGTGGCACGCAGAACGGCCAGGGGCCGACCGAGGTCGCCGAGGCGGCGACCGCTCCGGTCAGCTGAGGGCCGTCGGCCCGACCTGAGCCATCCTGCGGGAGCGGGGCTGCGGCCCCCGCTCCCGTCGCGTCCGAGGCGGGAGCGACGGCCGCGAAGAGGTCGCGTTCACCTTTCGTCCACCCCGCGTTCGCTTTGTGGCACGATGCGTCCGCTCGGGCGAGACAAGGGGAGACATCCATGGCGCACGCCGCAGGTACGACTGGCTCGAACGACGACACGCGGCTCGATCGGCGACGGTTCCTCGCCGCCTCCGCGGCCGCCGTCGGCGGCGCGGCCGTGGCCGGGCCGTTCGCCGGGTTCCTCGCCGCACCCGCGGGAGCGGCGCCGGCGGTCGCGCTCGGCCCGGTGACCGACCTGCGCGACGGCATCGTGCGGCTCCACCTGCCCAGCGGGTTCCAGTACCGGTCGTTCCACGACACCGAGCAGCCCGTCACGCTCGACGACGGCACCCTGCTGCCGGGACGCCACGACGGCATGGCCGCGTTCCGCGGGCCCGGCGGGAACGTGGTGCTGGTCCGCAACCACGAGGTGAACAACCCGGTCCCGGCGTTCGGCGACGCGTCCAAGGCGTACGACCCGATGGCCGGCGGCGGCACGACCACGGTCGAGGTCACCCGGTACGGCGATGTCGTCCACGCCTACACCAGCCTCAACGGCACGCAGATGAACTGCTCGGGCGGTCCGATGCCGTGGGGCAGCTGGGTGAGCTGTGAGGAGACGATCAACGGGCCCGACGTCGCCGCGGACTTCACCGGCGTGTCCAACGTCCCGCTCACCCAACGCCACGGGTTCCTGTTCGAGGTGCCGTCCGACGGCGAGTCGACCCGCGAGCCGATCACCGCGGCCGGCCGCTTCGCACACGAGGCCGTGGCGTTCGACCCACTCCGTGGCGCCCTCTACATGACCGAGGACAACTTCGGCTTCCCGTCGGGGCTGTACCGCTTCCTGCCCGACGAGCATCCGCTGTGGCGGCGGCGGATCGGCAACCGCGGCCGGCTGCAGATGCTGGCGGTCCGCGGCGTGCCCCAGGCCGACCTGGCGGCGACGCAGCCCGAGGGCGCGACCTACGGCGTCACGTGGGTCGACATCGACGACCCGGACCCCACGTTCCCCTACACGCCCGGGGCCCCGGCGCCCACGTCGAACAACGACGCCATCAGCTACGTCGGCAACCAGGGCCGGGCGCAGGGGGCGGCCTGGTTCTCGCGCCTCGAGGGCTGCGTGTACGACCGCGGCACCATCTACTTCTGCTCGACCCAGGGCGGCGGCCCCGCCGAGCCGGGCCCCAGCGACACCGTGCAGGGCTTCGGCAACGGGTTCGGGCAGGTGTGGGCCTACGACACGATCTCCTCGCGGCTGCGGCTCGTCTACCAGTCGCCCGGGCCCGACGTGCTCGACTTCCCCGACAACGTCACGACCAGCCACCGCGGGACGCTCGTGCTGTGCGAGGACAGCACCGGCGACAACTTCCTCCGGGGCCTGTCCCCCCATGGCGACCTGTTCGACATCGCCCTCAACCGGCTGGTGAGCAGCACCGGGACTCCCCGCTTCGGCGACGAGTTCGCGGGGTCGACCTTCAGCCCCGACGGCCGCACGCTGTTCGTCAACATCCAGGCCAGCCGGGGCATGACGTTCGCCATCTGGGGGCCCTGGGGCCGCATCGGCGTCTGAGCGCGTGCCTCCCCCGCGGTTCTGCACGCCCGGGTGCGCCGAACCGCCGGGGAAACGCGGGACGGCTACTCGTCGTCCTCGGGGTCGGCGGCGTGGGCGTCGTGGCGCCAGTACGCGACCAGCGACACCTGCGCCCGGTCGAGGCCGACCTCGCGGCGCACGTACTTGCGCACCGCGGTCATCGTCCGGCTCTCGCCGCCGCCCCACACGTACGGCGTGCCGCCCGGGCCAGGGCATGGCCCGCACGGCGTCGGCGAGCAGCGTGGTGGTCCCGACCGGCGCCCCGTCCCGGTGCAGCCACGTGACCTCGATACGAGGACGACGTCGGCAGGTCGTGGCGCTCGGACGCGTCCTCCACCTCGGCGAACACCCGGGCCGTCGTCCCCTCGGGCAGCGAATCGAGGATGGCCGCCACCGCCGGCAGCCCCGTCTCGTCCGCCACCAGCAGGTACCAGTCGGTGCCCGCCGGCGGCGCGTAGGCGGTGCGCGGCCCCCACAGGGCCACGGGGTCGCCCGGTCGGGCCCGCACGGCCCAGGCCGACGCCGGGCCGGTGTCCCCGTGCAGCACGCACAGGATGTCGAGCTCCTGCGCCTCGGGCCGCCAGCGGCGCAGCGTGTAGTACGCCCCGACCGGGCGCTCGGCCTCGGGCATCTCCTCGTAGCCCGACCAGGTGAAGCCCCGGTCGATCGTCAGCTCGGTGCGCCCGTCGGGCGGCAGCAGCAGGTAGAGGAACGTGTCGGGGCCCGCGGGGGTGAACGTGGCCAGGTCGCCGCCGCCGAAGGTGATCTGGCGGAGGTGGGGGTGGATGTCCTCGACCGCGACGACGTGGGTGACGAAGGTGCGGATCGCCGTGAGGTCGTACATGACGACCTCGGCGCTGGTCGTGTCGGTCATGCGGGGCGTCCTCGCTCGGTGTGGTCGACCAGGGGAACCGGTCGATCGAACTGTGAGTTAGGACAACCTAACATCCAGTGCTCCGGCCCCGTCCACCGCCCCGGTGTCACGTTGCCCGCCCGGCCCGCGGACGAGGCCCCGACCGTGGCGTGCTCGGGCCCGGTCCCCGTCGAGTAGCCCACGCCGTACGGCAATCCCTTGACTTAGAGCGCGCTCGAACCCCTACCGTCGTGCTCGTGAGCGCCGCCACCACCATCGATGCCGAGCCGATCGCCCCGGTCGCACCCGTCGCCACCGAGGATGCCGAGGACCTGGCCCTCAGCATCGCCGAGGTGGCCGAGCGCACCGGCGTCACCGCGCACACGCTGCGCTACTACGAGCGGATCGGGCTGGTGTCGGTGCCCCGTGACCCGGCCGGCCACCGGCTGTACAGCCAGGACGAGCTGAACCGGGTCGTGTTCGTCACCCGCCTGCGTCAGACGGCGATGCCCATCCGCGACATCCAGACGTACTTCCGCCTCGTGGCCGCGGGACCCGGCAACGAGGACCAGCGCCTCGCCCTGCTCGAGCGCCACCGCGACCAGGTCAAGGCCCACATCAACGAGCTCGAGGCGGCGCTCGGGGTCGTGGAGTACAAGATCGCCACCTACGGGGGCAACTGCCTCCCGTGAGCCCGGCCGGTGCCGTCCCCGTGCGCCGGCCGACCTCCGCCCATCGAACCGGAAGGAACCCACGATGACCCTCCCCACGCGCGCCCTCGGGCAGACCGGCCCGATCGTCTCGGCCCAGGGCCTCGGCTGCATGGGCATGAGCTTCGCCTACGGCGCTCCCGACGCCGACGAGTCGGTGGCCACGATCGCCCGCGCCCTCGAGCTCGGCGTGACCTTCTTCGACACGGCCGACATGTACGGCTTCGGCCACAACGAGGAGCTGGTCGGCAAGGCCCTCGCCCCGCACCGCGACGAGGTCGTGATCGCCACGAAGTTCGGCATCCACCTCGACGCCGACGCCCCGGGTGGGCGCGGCGTCCGGGGCGACGCCGCCTACGTGCACCAGGCGTGTGACGCCTCGCTCGGCCGGCTCGGCACCGACCACATCGACCTCTACTACCAGCACCGGCCCGACGTCACCGTGCCCATCGAGGAGACCGTCGGCGCCATGGCCGAGCTGGTCGAAGCGGGCAAGGTGCGCCACCTCGGGCTCAGCGAGGCGTCCGCCGACACGATCCGGCGGGCCGCCGCCGTGCACCCGATCGCCGCCCTCCAGAGCGAGTGGTCGATCTTCAGCCGCGACATCGAGGCCGAGGTCGTGCCGGCCTGTCGCGAGCACGGCGTCGGCCTCGTCCCGTACAGCCCGCTCGGGCGGGGGATGCTCACCGGGAAGGTGGGCAGCCTCGACGAGCTGTCCGACGACGACTTCCGCCGCACGGTGCCCCGGTTCCAGGGCGACAACCTCGACCACAACCTGGCCCTCGTCGCGGTGGTGCGCGAGATCGCCGAGGCCCACGGCGTGCCGGCCGGGCAGGTCGCCCTCGCCTGGCTCTCCGCCCAGGGCGATGACATCGTGCCGATCCCGGGCACCAAGCGGCGCACCTACCTCGAGGAGAACGTCGGCGCGGTCGACGTCACGCTGAGCGCCGACGACCTCGACCGGCTCGACGACCTGTCCCCCGCCGGCGCGCGCTCCCCCATGGCCAACTGGACCAACCTCGACACCCCGGTGGCCTGACCGGTCTCGCCACGGCCGGTCACCGTCGGCTTCAGGCGGCCACCCCAGGGCTTTCCACAGCAGTTTCGGGGGTCAGGACCCCCGAAACTGCTGTGGAAATCGCGTCTCCGCGGCGTCACACGTCCACGTAGACGAACCCGTAGGCCTCGTCGCGGCAGGGCACGCCCGACTCGACGAGGGCGGGCGCCCAGTCGCCCGTCACCTCGGGGTTGCTGTCCTCCATGCCGTGGTCGGCCACGAGGAAGAACGCCGTGCGGTCGAAGGCGCCCGACCGCTCGACGGCGTCGAGGATCTGGCCGAGCCGGGCGTCGGAGTCGTGGACGCTGGCCCGCGCGATGTCGGAGTACGGCCCCCCGGCGTGGAAGGCGGCGTCGGTCAGCGTGAAGTTCACGAACGTGAACAGGGGCAGCGGCGCGCCGTCGGCCGAGCGGCCGTCGCGGGCGTCGCCCCACACGTCGAGCGCCTGCACCATGCCCGTGTGATCGATGCGCGACGACACCTGGTACGACTTCTCGGGCCGCACGAAGCGCTCGGTGGCGAACGGCAGGTCCTCGGCCTTGGGTGGACGCACCAGGTCGCCGCCGGTGCGCAGCACCTCGAACGTCGACGCGTCGGCACCGGTGTCGCACGGCTCGTTGACCGACACGGTGCGGGCGCCCGGGAACGCCCGGTGCACGGCCTGGTGGAGGGTCTCGACCTCGGGTGACAGCGTCTGCATGGACCACGGCCAGGTGGCCGGCGAGTTGGTGACCACCTGCTCGCCGCTCGTCCGGTCGTACCAGGCGTTGTGGAGGATGCCGTGATGGCCCGGGTGGGCGCCCGTGATGATCGTGGTGTGGTTGGCCAGCGTCACCGAGGGCAGCGACGAGAGGGCGCCGTGGCCGAGGCCCGTGCCCATGGCCAGCAGCCGGGCGACGTTCGGCGCCTCGCCGGCGGCCACCATGTCGTAGAGCACGTTGGCGTTGGTGCCGTCCCACAGGACGCCGATGACGTGATCGGGCCGGTCGGACGGGTCGAGCAGCTCGGTCAGCACGCGGCCGTCCTGGCGGGACAGCAGGGCGTCGGGCCGAGCAGCCCCAGTGGGCCCGACCCCGCCCCCGGCGCACGGCTCGGCGCCGAGCAGGGCCAGCACCGTCGGGGCGACGTCGACCAACTGGGCGGCCCGGGGCACGAGGCCGTCCTGGCGCACGCCCGGACCGGCCAGGACGAACGGCGCCCGCACCTGCACCGTGCCGAGCGATCCGTGCTCGCCACGCTCGCCGCCCTGGTCCTCCCAGTTGTGGGCCGGGCTGTGCAGGCACACGAGATCGGGGGCGGCCGGGTGGTCGAACAGCTGGGCGATCTGCTCGTGGGCGTGCGGGTACGCCTGCTGGGTGCGGTCGGGCCAGCGGTGGGCCAGCTCGTCGGCCAGCGACGGGAACCGGTCGGTGGCGGTGTCGCCGAGCGGGTTGCGGCCCTCGACCTCGACGTCGACGAAGCGCCACCGCTCGCCAGTCTCGGCGCCGTTGCCGGAGCGCTCGGCCTCGCGGCGGAACCGGACCCGGCCGTCGACCGTCGCGGGCCTCGTAGGCGTCGCCCTCGGCGGTCACCACCATGTCGACGATCGGCTCGAGGGCGGCGTCGAGGAGGGCGTCGGCCACCCGCCGGACCCGGTCGGGATCGGGCGCCGACGTAGGCGGCAGGGCGCGGGGCCGTGCGGTCCGTCAGCGTCATGGCGGCACGGTAACGGACCTCGGTGACCGGCGGGATGGCCGCCGGCTGAATCCGCTGGTCGCTCGCCGGAGACCGCCCGTACCCTTCGGCGCGTGACCACCGATGCGTCCGCTCCGTCAGCCCGCACGACCGTCCGCCGCCTGCCGGAGCGGGGGCGCTACGACCGCGGGTCGGCGCAGGCCATCCTCGACGAGGGCCTGGTCGCCCACGTCGGGCTCGCCACCGACGACGGCCCGGTCGTGATCCCGATGCTGTACGGGCGCGACGGCGAGCGGCTGCTGCTGCACGGGTCGGCCGCCAGCCGGCTGCTGCGGGGTGGCTCCAAGGGCGCCGAGCTGTGCGTCACCGTCACGCTCGTCGACGGGCTGGTCCTCGCCCGCTCCGCGTTCCACCACTCGATGAACTACCGGTCGGTCGTCGTCATCGGCACGGCCACGCCGATCGGCGACCTGGAGGCGAAGCGGGCGGCGCTCGACCTCCTGGTCGACCACATCGTGCCGGGGCGGGGGGCGGACGCGCGCCCGCCGACCGAGAAGGAGCTGCGCGCCACGCTCGTGCTGGCCCTTCCGCTCGACGAGTGCTCGGTCAAGGTCCGCACCGGAGGCCCCAAGGAGGAGCCCGAGGACATGGACCTGCCCGTGTGGGCCGGCGTCATCCCCGTGACGACCGCGTATGGCGCCCCGGTTCCCGACGCCGACCTGGCCGGCGACCCGCCCGTCCCCGCCTACGCGAGCGCGTACGGCCGGGGTTGACCGCTTCTGGCGTCCGTCAGTGCGCCATCGCGCAGTGAGAGACGCCAGAAGCGAGAGGGGTCAGCTGCGGTTGCTGGCCACCCCGCACGTGAGGCCGCGGTGGATGCACGAGCTCACCTCGGTGCGCAGCTTGTCCTCGTCCCAGGCGTTGAAGAAGTCGGCGTGGCCGGTGAGCACCGACCCCGACGCCAGCGACAGGTCGTGGCCGTCGCCCGTGATCGGGTAGGTGATCGTCAACAGGAGCTGCGGCATCACCACCGGGTGCGAGTCGGGGCAGGCGCCGTCGTCGCTGCGGGCCACGTGCGCCACGTGGTCGGCGCTGTCGAGGTTCTCGCCGTCCCAGCAGTCGGGGAAGCTGATCGCCACGCGCAGTGGGCGCCCCTCGGGGCACACCGGCGGGGTCGCCGACCGCTCGGACCCCGTGCCGCACGACCACGCCACCACGTCGAGCGGCTGGGGCTCGGCCGCCACCTGATCGCCGCCCAGCATCTTCAGGCCGTAGGGGTAGGGCTCGACCGTGGCGGGGTCGACGCCGACGCCGGGCCGGTAGTAGGCGACCGCCTTGCGGGGCACCACCTCGGCGCCGCCGTCGAGCAGCGCGGGGGCCCAGTACGAGGCCAGGTCGAGGTGCTGGTCGCAGCTCGTGCCGCCTCGGGCCAGGGACACCGCCGTCGACGTGGCGTCGGTGGAGGTGTTGCCGAAGAACTGGTGGAGGTGCGATCGGCCGGCGTGATTCGGGTGGACGATCGGGTCGTTCGGGCCCGAGTGGCTGTAGGCGCACTCGACGACGAACTGCGGCACCCGGCCCTGCGGCCCGGGCTCGGTGGGCGACAGCCGCACGGGGGACACGCCGGGAACCGGGCCGCCCGCGGACGGGTCGGTCGGACCCCCGCCGCCGCACGCGCCGACGATCACCAGCGAGGCGACGACTGCCACCCGCGCGATCCCGAGGCAACGACGTGCGGGCGCCGCACGCCAGTGCCTCGAGACTTGCCGAGCGCGAGTCATTGCCTCGCTACCCGTCGGGTGGGTGTGCCCCGGCCCGTCACTCGGGACGTTCCGGCACCTCGATGGCGTCGAGGTCGATGTCGGGCGGGCCGTCGGTGGCGGGCCGCGCCGGGGCGCTGTCGGCCTCGGGCATGTTCTCCTGCGCCCCGGGCACCGGCGTCGTCTTGTAGTCGCCCGGCGGCGGCTGCTCCGCGGTCATCAGGGCCACGAGGTCGATGGCGCCGGCCGTCCAGTCGCCGCCGCTCCCCTCCCCCTCGCAGGGGGCGAGAGCCTCGACGTCGAGCGGAGCGCTGGTCTCGAAGGTGTTGTCGGCGAAGCAGTTGCCGAGTCCGGAGACGTCCTCGAGCGATCCGACGCCGATGTCGGCCAGCCGCGAGTCGGACACGACGTTGCCGACGACCCGGTTGTCCCGGGGGTTCCACACGAGCAGGTCGGGCAGCGTGGCGGGGTCGGCCGGGGCCTCGGAGACGGTCTCGGAGCAGGGCCGCTCGTCGTCCTCGGGCGGCGGGATGTCGTCGTTGGCGTCCTCTTCGGGGAAGGGGACGAGGCCGATGCCCGTGCGGTCGTGGTCGTAGACGAGGTTGCGCTCGATCGTGTTGCCCACCCCGCCCGCGGGGAGGATGCCGTTGCCCATCGCCAGCAGGGCCACGTCGATCGCGGGCGTGTCGGCCTGGTTGTTGGAGTAGACGGTGTTGCCGACGATCGTCGTGTCGCGCTCGGGGTAGCAGAGCTCGTAGCTGCCCGAGTTGGGCACGATGCCGGCCCGGTTGAAGCGGAACGTCGAGTTGACGATGAGCAGGTTCCCGCCCGAGTTGGTGCCCGAGTAGCCGAGGCCGTTGAACTCGGACACGATGCCGTCGATCACCGCGTCGCACGGGAAGCACTGGCCGATGTAGACGCCGGCGTCGGGGCTGCCCGACGTGTAGCTCTGCTCGAGCAGCCCGCTCGTCGAGTCGAAGGCGTAGATGCCGTAGTCGCCGATGCGGTAGGTCGTGAGGTACGACCCGCGGTAGCCCTCGACGCCCGTCCAGAAGAACCCGTTGTTGGTGTAGTTCCGGGCGGTCATGTTCTCGATGGCGACGCCGTTGGCGCCGACGACCCGGATGCCGTTGTCCTTCTCGAAGCCGCCGTCGAGGATCACCTCGTTGCGGTCGAGGCCCCGGATCGTCAGCTCGTCGGTCTCGACGTTGACGGCCTCCTCGTAGGTGCCGGGGCCGACGAGGATCAGGTCGCCGGGCTCGGCGGCGTCGACCGCGGCCTGGATGGTGTCGTAGTCGTCGGGCACGCGCAGGGCGTCGTCGACCGACGCGCCCTCGACGCCTTGGGAGTCGGTGTCTGCGGCGCTGTCGTCGTCGTCACCGCCGCACGCGGCGGCGAACACGAGCACGCTCGCCAGCAGCAGGGCCAGCAAGCGTCGGGCGGTCGTCATCGGGGCCCCCAGTGGGTGGGTCATGTGCAGGTGGAGTGGTGGTGGCGGGTGGTGGCGGGTGGTGCGGCGCGGATCAGCTGCGGAACGGCGAGGCCGTGCCGAACGGCGGCCGCGCCCGGGCTGCGGCCGCCGGGATCAGCCGTCGGCGACGGTGACGGAGCCGACCATGCCGGCGGACGTGGTGCCGTGGATCGAGCAGTAATAGTCGTACACCCCGGGCTCGGTGAACGTGTGCTCGTAGGCGTCGCCGGGCTGGAAGCTCTCGACCTCGACGCCCCAGGCGTCGCCCTCGACGGGCAGGACGTCGTGCTCGTTGCGGCCGTCGTTGGTCCAGGTGACGGTCGTGCCGGGCTCGACCTGGATGTCGGGAGCGCGGAACGTGTTGTCGAGCGACTGGACGGTGGCCGCGGTGCCGTCGATCACGACCGCGTCGTCGGGCGGCTCGGGGGCGTCACCCTCGCTGGCCAAGCCGCCGCCGCCCGAGGCGCCGCCGGTTCCCTCGGATTCACCGCCACCGCAGGCGGCGGCACCGCCGGCCGCGACCAGGAGGGCGAGCAGGGCGAGAACGGTCCGGCGGGCGGGCATGGCCCACAGGCTACGCACTGGCTTACCCTGTAAGGCAATCGGGAGCCGTGTGGCATCCGTCCCATCGACAAAGGCGCCATACCGAAGGGGCCGTGCCGCGGCCTCGGTCGTGGCGATCGCGGGGTCAGCCGCCCGGGGAGGAGGCCGACAGGTAGGCGGGTCGCTCGTTGCCGCCGTGCACCGGGAGGGCGGCGCCGGTGACGTAGGACGCCGCCGGCGACGACAGGAAGAGGCACGCGTTGGCGACGTCGTCGGGGGAGCCGAGCCGCTGCATCGGCACGGTCGCCGCCACCGCAGCCTGGGTGTCCTCGTCGCCGTAGAACAGGTGGGCCTGCTCGGTGGCGATGAGGCCGGCGACCACGGCGTTGACCCGAACCTTCGGCGCCCACTCCACCGCCAATGTCTGGGTGAGGTTGAGCAGGCCGGCCTTGGCCGCTCCGTAGGCGGCGGTGCCGGGCGACGGCCGCGTGCCCGACACGCTGGCGATGTTCACGATGGCGCCGCCGTCGTCCTGGTCCTGCATCACCCGGTTGGCGGCCTGCGCCACCGTGAAGGGGGCGATCAGGTTCAGGGCGATGATCTTCTCGTTGAAGCGGGGCGAGGCGGTGGCCGAGTCGACCCACGGGGCGCCGCCGGCGTTGTTCACCACGACGTCGAGGCGCCCGAACCGCGCGACGGTGCCCTCGACCAGCGCATCGACCTGCTCGGGCTCGCGCACGTCGCAGGCGATGAACGTGGGCTGGCCATCGGGCGCCTCGCCGGTGCCCTCGGGGGCCGTACGGCCGCACACGACCACCGACGCCCCCGCGGCGGCGTAGGCGGCGGCGATGCGACGGCCGATGCCCTTGGTCCCGCCGGTCACGAGCGCGACCCTCCCGGTGTGGTCGGATGGGTTCTCGAGCGGGCTCTCGAGTGGCGTGTCGCGTGGGTTGTCCATCGTGCCTCCCTCGACCTACCTTGCCACAGCAACCTGACGTACCGTCAGAAACGGACTGCACCATGCCCATCACCTCCAGCATCGACGACGCCGGCATCGCCGAGGTCGTCATGGACAACCCGCCGGTCAACGCGCTCACGGTGGCGGGGTGGTTCGAGCTGGCCGACACCGTGCGGTCGCTGGGCGACGACCCGGCGGTGCGGGTCGTGGTCCTGCGGGCCGAGGGCCGCGGCTTCAACGCCGGGGTCGACATCAAGGAGATGCAGGCGACCGAGGGCTTCGAGGCGCTCGTCGGCGCCAACCGCGGCTGCTACGCCGCCTTCGCCGCCGTCTACGAGTGCGCGGTGCCGGTGGTCGCCGCAGTCAACGGGTTCTGCCTCGGCGGCGGCATCGGCCTGGTCGGCAACGCCGACGTCATCGTCGCGGCCGACGACGCCACGTTCGGGCTCCCCGAGGTCGACCGGGGTGCGCTCGGCGCCGCCACCCACCTGTCGCGCCTCGTGCCCCAGCACAAGATGCGGGCGATGGTCTACACGTCGGCCACGGCGACCGCGCACGAGCTCGAGGCGTTCGGCTCGGTGTTGCAGGTCGTCCCGCTCGCCGACCTGCGGGAGGCGGCGTTCGAGGTGGCCGGCCAGATCGCGGCCAAGTCGCCCACGGTGATCCGGGCCGCCAAGGAGTCGCTCAACGGCATCGACCTGTGGGACGTGAAGCGCAGCTACCGCTTCGAGCAGGGCTTCACGTTCGAGCTGAACCTGTCGGGCGTCGCCGACGAGCACCGGGCGGCATTCGTCGAGGGCCGAGATACCGTCACTTTGCCGAGGGCAAGGCTTCGCCGCCCTCGGCACCTCCAACGCCCCGCGCTCCCAGACGAGACCCGTGACGGGCGAGACAACGCTGCCTGAAGGGATGCGATGACGAGCGAGCGCATGGCTGACAAGACGATGACCGAGGAGGAGGTGGTCGGCCGGCTGCGGTCGGGCATGACCATCGCCATCGGCGGCTGGGCCAGCCGGCGCAAGCCGATGTCGATCGTGCGGGCCATCGTGCGCAGCGACCTCGACGACCTCACGATCGTCACCCACGGCGGTCCCGACCTCGGCCTGCTGTGCGCGGCCGGCAAGGTGCGGCGGGCCGTCTACGCCTTCGTGTCGCTCGACAGCATCCCGCTCGAGCCCCACTTCCGGGCCGCCCGCCAGACCGGCGCCATCGAGGACGAGCCGCTCGACGAGGGCCTGTTCCACCTGGGGCTGCAGGCCGCGGCGTGGCGGGTCCCGTTCCTGCCCACCCGCGTGGGCCTCGGCTCGGACCTGCTCCGCGACAACCCGCGGCTCACCACGTTCACGTCGCCGGTGCCCGGGCCCGACGGCCGCGATCCCGAGGACCTGGTGGCCATGCCGGCCCTCCGCCTCGACGCCGCCCTGTGCCACCTCAACGTCGCCGACCGGCGGGGCAACGCCATGTTCCTCGGCCCCGACCTCTACTGGGACGACCTCATGCTGCAGGCCGCGCCCACCGGGGGCCGGTTCATCTCGGCCGAGAAGGTGGTCGAGACGCCCGACCTGGCCGGCCACGGCACGCTCCACCAGATGCGGATCAGCCGCATGATGGTCGACGGCGTGGTCGAGGCTCCCGGCGGCGCCCACTTCACGCTCTGCGACCCCGAGTATCCCCGGGACGAGGCGGTGCAGAAGGCGTACGCAGCATCGGCCAAGAGCCCCGAGGCGTGGGCCGAGTTCCGGGCCGAGTGGGTCGACATCCCCGAGGACGAGTACCAGCGCAAGGTGCGGGAGGCGGCGGCATGAGCGAGGCGACCGGTGTCCACGTGAGCCGGGCCGAGGTGTGCGTCGTGGCGGTGGCCGAGTGCTTCCGCGGCGACGGCGAGATCCTGGCCAACCCCATCGGCACCATCCCGATGATCGGCGGGCGGCTCGCCCGCGCCACCTTCGAGCCCGACCTGTGCATGACCGACGGCGAGGCCGCGCTCATCGCCAACGACCGGGCCATCGTCGACCCCGAGGACCGGGTGTACGAGTACTGGAACCCGTACCGGTCGATGTTCGACTGGGTGTGGTCGGGCCGGCGCCACGTGATGATGGGCGCCACCCAGGTCGACCGCTTCGGCAACCAGAACCTGGCCGCCATCGGCGACTACGCCAAGCCCAAGGTGCAGCTGCTCGGCTACCGGGGCGCCCCGGGCAACACGATCAACGACACGACCAGCTACTGGGTGCCGAACCACGGCCCCAAGGTGTTCGTCGAGGCGGTCGACACGGCGTCGGGCATCGGCTGGGACCGGGCCGCGGCGCTCGGCGACGGCGGCCGCTTCGTCGAGATCCGCCGGGTGGTGTCGAACCTCGGCGTGTTCGACTTCGACACCGGCGACCGGTCGATGCGGCTGCGGTCGGTGCACCCGGGCGTCACGGTCGACGAGGTGGTCAGCGCCACCGGCTTCCCGCTCGTGGTGCCGGACGACGTGCCCGAGTCGCGGCTGCCGACGGCCGACGAGCTCGAGCTGATCCGCGAGGTCATCGACCCCGACGGCACCCGCGAGCGCGAGGTGCCGGACCCGGGCTGAACCCGGATCGCAGTCGCCCGCTCGCCGCGGCGGGGCGGGTCGAGCAGACGGCCCGAGCGCGGATGACCACGGACTACGGTGCGGTTCGTGGCTGGGGAACATCGCTGCCCACCGGCACACCGGATCCGCAGGCGATGAGCGCCCGGGGCGCGGACGTCGCGCCGGGCGTCCCCGGGCAGCCTCGCAGTGCACGTCGCCACACGGCACCGACGGCCGACCCGACCACCCGCGACCACGACGGGACCGACGGACCCGCCCCCGAGCCCGCGGCGCGCCCCGACGCCCCCGGGCGACCACCACGGTGGCCGTCGTGGGGCGACCGGGCGCTCGTCGGGCTGGTCCTCGTGCCCTTCGTCGTCTCGGCCGTGGCCCTCGTGATCGGGGCCGACGGGTTCCACCGACCGGCGACCTGGCGACGAGCGAGATGGCGGTCCGCGACATCGGCCGCCGAGAGGTGCTGACGGGGCTGTTCTCCCGGGCCGACTGGAGCCACCCCGGCCCGATGCTGTGGTACCTGCTGTGGCCGGTCTACCGGCGTCACGGGCAGCACGGGGCTGGGCCTGGCGCTGGGGGCGCTCGCCATCAACGGGGCGTCGGTGGTGGGCATCGCCGTGCTGGCCCGCCGCCGGGGCGGCACCGCCCTCCTCGTGTGCACGCTGCTGGCGGTCGCCGTCCTGCTCCGCTCGCTCGGCGGCGGGTTCACCGCCAACTACTGGAACCCGTTCGTCACCACGCTGCCCTTCGCCCTGCTCGTGATGCTCGTGTGGGCCATGGCGTGCCGCGACCGGTGGGCGCTGCCCGGCGGCCGCGGTCGTGGCGACGTTCCTCGCCCAGACCCACGTCGGGTTCGTGCCGATCGGGCTCGGCCTCCTCGCCTGGGGAGTCGTGGCCCAGGTGGTGGCGACCCTCGCCGACGCCGGGGCCGCGGACGACCGGGGCCGCCGACGACGGGGCGACACGAGGCGCCGCACGAGGGCGACGCGGGGTCGGGCGACGGCCCCGTCGCCGGACCTGGCGGGGCGGGGCCGCGGCCCTGCGGCCCCTGGCGCTGCCCGTGACGGCGGCGATCGGGCTGCTCGCCCTGCTGTGGCTGCCTCCCGTCATCGACGTCCTCACGAACGAGCCGAGCAACGCGGGGCGCACGGTCGCATGGTTCCGATACACCGAGGACGCGCCCCACAGCCTCGCCGAGGCCTGGCGCGTCGTGTCCGCGCAGTTCGCCGTGTCCGGTGAGTGGTTGGTCGGACAGGACGGACCGTTCGGCGTGTTCGCAGGCTCGCCGTACATCGCCTCGGCGCCGGCGCCGGTGCTGCTCGCCGTGGCGGCGCTGGCCGGGGTCGGCGCTTGTGGCGGTGGAGCCCGCGATCGGGCCGCCACCTCGTCGTGGTGCTGGTCGTCACGCTGGCGATCAGCGTGGCCGCGGTGGCCCGCACGCTCGGGCCCGTGTACGAGTACCGGCTGCGCTGGACCTGGGTGGCGCCGGTGCTGGCGTGTGGCCGCGGTGCTGTGGGCGGGGTGGATGGCGGTCGACCGACGGTGGCCGGCGACGGCGCCGCCGCGCTCTGCTCCCCGGGCTCGTCGTGGCGTTGGTGGCGGTCACGGCCGTCGACACGGTGGCGGCCGCCCGGGTGGGGCGCCTGGCGCCCGAGGATTCCGACGTCATGGAGCCGCTCGTCACGGGAACCCTCGACGAGCTCGAGGACAGCGCCGTCGGTCCCGACGACGAGGTGCTGGTGGCCGACCCTCCGGGCGCACCGACCTGGTTCCCCGCAGGACTGCTCCTGGCGCTCGACCAGCACGGCTACGACGCCCGCGCCGTTCCCGACCGGCGGGCCCAGCTCGGCGACCGGTGGGTGACGAGCGGCGACCCCGATGTGGAGCTCGTCGTGGCGTCCGACCGGGCCGCGCTGGGGCTGCTCGAGGCCCCGGGCGAGCTGGTGGCGTCCTGGTCGTCGGTGCCGCTCGACGCCGAGGGCACGGAGACGCTGCGGCAGACGTTCGCGCAGCTGGACGCGCTGTCCACCGCCTACCTGGCCGGCGAGATCGGCACGGACGACTACGTCGACGGCGTCGTGGACCTCGAGCGCGAGGTCCCGGTCCGAGGCGACATGGGGGCCCGGCTGGTGGTGGTCGTCCGCACCCGCTGAGCCGTGTCGATCCATTGGCGGCTCCGACGGGCCGGCCGTAGGCTGACGTCCATGTCTGACACACCGTCAGATTCCGAGCAGGGCTCCGTGGCGCCCACGGGCGCGACCGTGCCCCATCGCGCCCTTCGCACCCGGTTCTGCGACCTGGTGGGCTGCCGCCTGCCGGTCGTCCAGACCGGCATGGGCTGGGTGTCGGGCGCCTCGCTGACCGCCGCGACCTCGGCCGCCGGGGGCTTCGGCATCCTCGCCGCGGTGACGATGACGCCCGACCAGTTCGCCGACGCGGTCCGCACCGTGAAGCAGCGGACGGACACGCCGTTCGGCGCCAACTTCCGGGCCGACCAGCCCGACCTCGACGACCGCATCGACCTGTGCGTCCGCGAGGGCGTGCGCCTGGTCAGCTTCGCCGGTGCTCCCACCAAGGACGCCATCGGCCGCGCTGCACGACGCCGGCGTCCTCGTCATGCCCACCGTCGGCGCCCGCCGCCACGCCGAGAAGATGCTCGAGTGGGGCGTCGACGCCGTCATCGCCCAGGGCGGCGAGGGCGGCGGCCACACCGGCACGGTGCCCACGTCGCTGCTGCTGCCCCAGGTGGTCGACGCGGTGGGCCACGCCATCCCGGTGCTCGGCGCCGGCGGCTTCCACGACGGCCGCGGCCTGGTCGCCGCGCTGGCCTGGGGGGCGGACGGGGTGGCCATGGGCACCCGGTTCCTCCTCACCGCCGAGAGCCGCGTGCCCGACGACATCAAGGCCCGCTACCTGGCCGCCTCGGTGACCGACACGGTGGTCACGACCGCGCTCGACGGGGCGCCGCAGCGGGTCATCCGCACCGAGACGGTCGACCGGCTCGAGCGGTCGTCGCTCGTCACCCGCCTGCCGCGGGCGTTGCGATCGGCACTGGAGTTCCGCAAGGTCACCGGCACCCCGCTGCCCGACCTGGTGCGCGAGGGCCTCGCCATGCGCAAGAGCCAGGACCTGACGTGGGCCCAGCTGGCCATGGCCGCCAACGCCCCGATGCTCATCAAGGCCGCGCTGGTCGACGGGCGCGACGAGGTGGGTGTGTTGCCGACCGGGCAGGTCACGGGCGTCGTCGACGAGCTGCCGACGGTGGCCGAGCTCCTCGACCGCATCGCCGCCGAGGCCGCCGCGGTGCTGCGGCGACTCGGCGCCACGGAGGAGACCTGACGTGGAGCTGAGCTGGAGCGACGACGAGCAGGCGTTCCGCGCCGAAGCCCGCGGCTGGCTCGAGGAGAACCTGGCCGCGTGGCACGCCGCCCACGGCGGCGAGGGCGCCATCGCCTCGGGCGACACCCGCGAGGGCTTCGCCCAGCACCTCGACTGGGAGCGCCGCCTCCACGACGGGCGCTGGGCCGCGGTCTCGTGGCCGAGCGAGGTCGGCGGGCGCGACGCCTCGCTGTGGGAGTGGCTGATCTTCGAGGAGGAGTACTACCGGGCCGGGGCGCCGCCGCGGGTCACGCAGAACGGCATCTTCCTGCTGGCCCCGACGGTGTTCGAGTTCGGGACGCCCGCCCAGCAGGCCCACGTCCTGCCCCGCATGGCCGCGGCCACCGACCTGTGGTGCCAGGGCTGGTCCGAGCCCGACGCCGGCAGCGACCTGGCGGGCATCAAGGCCCGGGCCTCCCGCGTCGACGGCGGCTGGCGGCTCGACGGGCAGAAGACCTGGACCACCCGCGGCGCGTTCTGCACCCACCTCTTCGGCCTGTTCCGCACCGACCCCGAGTCCGAGCGCCACCGTGGGCTCAGCTACCTGCTCGTCCCGCTCGACACGCCGGGCGTGACCGTGCGCGGCTTCGGGCGGCTGGACGGCGACGAGGGGTTCGCCGAGGTGTTCTTCGACGACGCCTTCCTGGCCGACGACGCCGTGCCCGGCGGGGTGCTGCTGGGCGACGAAGGCGCCGGATGGAAGGTGGCCATGGCCACGACGGGATCCGAGCGCGGCCTCACGCTGCGCTCGCCCGGGCGGTTCCTGGCCACCGCGGCGCGGCTGATCGAGCTGTACCGCGCCGATCCGCAGCCCCGGCTGCGCGAACGGCTGACCGAGGCGTGGATGCGGGCCGAGGCCTACCGGCTGTTCACGCTCGACACGGTGACCCGGCTGTCCGGCGGCGCCGTGATGGGGGCCGACAGCTCGATCAACAAGGTGTGGTGGTCCGACCTCGACGTCGAGCTGCACGAGATCGCCCTCGACCTGCTCGGCCCCGAGGCCGAGGTCGAGGGCCCGTGGTCGAAGGGCTGGCAGTTCTCGCTGTCGGGGCCGATCTACGCGGGCACGAACGAGATCCAGCGGAACATCGCCGCCGAGCGCATGCTCGGCCTGCCGAGGAAGTAGCGGGCGACGATGTGGACTTCGGCTTCGACGACGACCAGCTCGCCTTCCGGGACGCGGTGCGCGACCTGCTGGACAAGGAGTGCACGCCCGCCACGGTGCGGGCGGCGTGGGACGCCCCCGCCGGCCAGCTCGACCGGGGCGTGTGGGACCGGCTGTCCGAGATGGGCGTGCTGGCCACGCTCGTGCCCGAGGCGGCGGACGGCCTGGGCCTCGACGAGCAGGCCCTGGTGCTCGTCCTCGAGGAGGCGGGCCGGGCCGGCCTGCCCCACCCGCTGGTCGAGACCGCGGCGGTGGCCGCCCCGCTGGTCGCCGGCGACGGCACCGACCGCGGCGACGGGCGCGACGCCACGCCGGGCCCCGGCCCCGCGGGTGCCCCCGACGCCCACGGGCTCGGCATGGTGGCGTCCGACCTGGGCGGCCCCCACGTGGCGTGCGCGGCCGACGCCGACTGGCTGCTGCTGCGCGATCCCGCGGCGGGCGCGCTCCACCTGGTCGACCCGGCGGCCGCGGTGCTCACCCCCCTCGACACCGTCGACGGTGGCCGGCGCGCCGCGACCGTCGACTGGCAGCCGACTCCCGAGACCGTGGTGACCGACGACCCGGCGGCGGTGGCGCTGGCCCTCGACCGGGGGGCGTTCGGCGCCGCCGCCCTGCTCGTCGGCCTGGGGCAGCGGATGCTCGACCTGACCGTCGCCTACGTCACCGAGCGCCGCCAGTTCGGTGTGCCCATCGGGTCGTTCCAGGCGGTGAAGCACCACCTCGCCGACGCGCTGAAGGAGCTCGCCTTCGCCCGCCCCGCCGTGCACCGCGCCGCCCACTCGCTGGCGACCGGCGCCGACACCCGGGCCCGCGACGTGTCGATGGCCAAGGCCATGGCGTCGGACGCGGCGTGGTTCGTGGGCCGCCAGGCCCTCCAGTGCCACGGCGCCATCGGCTACACCGTCGAGCACGACCTCCAGCTCTACCTGAAGCGCACCTGGGCCCTCGCCCAGTCCTGGGGCACCCCGTCCCAGCACCGCACCCGAGTCGCCGAGTCGATCGGCATCTGACCGCACACCTGACACCCGTTTCCACAGCGAGATTCAGGGGTCGCTGGAGCCACCGATACTCGCTGTGGAAATCCTGTGGATCGGAACGAGGAGAACGCCATGGCCGAGGCCTACATCGTCGACGCAGTGCGCAGCCCGGTCGGGCGGCGCGGCGGTGGGCTGTCGCAGGTGCACCCCGCCGACCTGGGTGCCCACTCGCTGCGGGCGCTCGTCGACCGGACCGGCATCGACCCCGCCGCGGTCGAGGACGTCGTGTTCGGCAACGTCGACTCGATCGGCGGCCAGGCCGGCGACATCGCCCGCACGTGCTGGCTGGCGGCCGGTCTTCCCGAGCACGTGCCGGGCACCACCGTCGACCGCCAGTGCGGCTCGGCCCAGCAGGCCATCCACTTCGCGGCCCAGGCCGTGCTGTCGGGGACCATGGACGTCGTCGTCGCCGGCGGGGTCCAGCAGATGTCGCAGATCCCCATCTCCTCCGCCATGCTCGTCGGCCAGCAGTACGGCTTCGACGATCCGTTCTCGGGGTCCGAGGGCTGGGTGGCCCGCTACGGCACGCAGGAGGTCAGCCAGTTCCGCGTCGGCCGAGATGATCGCCGAGAAGTGGGACATCTCCCGCGAGGACATGGAGGCGTTCGCGGTCGAGTCGCACGAGCGGGCCATCCGCGCCCGCGCCGAGGGCCGCTTCGACGGCGAGATCGTCCCCGCTCGGCGACTGTGCGGCCGACGAGGGACCGCGCGAGCCGAACTGGGACAAGATCCGCTCGCTGCCCACGCTGACCGAGGGCGGGCGGGTCACCGCGGCGTGCGCCTCGCAGATCTCCGACGCCTCCGCGGCCCTGCTGATCGTCAACGAGCAGGGCCTGGCCGACCACGGGCTGACGCCCCGGGCCCGCATCCACCACCTGTCGGTGCGCGCCGACGACCCGGTCTGGATGCTGACCGCGCCCATCCCCGCCACGGCGCACGCGCTGGAGAGGACGGGCCTGTCGCTCGACGACATCGACCTGGTCGAGATCAACGAGGCCTTCGCGTCCGTCGTGATCGCCTGGGCCCGCGAGACCGGCGCCGACCCCGAGCGCGTCAACGTCAACGGCGGCGCCATCGCCCTCGGCCACCCGCTCGGCGCCACCGGCGCCCGGCTGATGACCACGCTGCTCAACGAGCTCGAGCGGACCGAGGGTCGCTACGGCCTGCAGACGATGTGCGAGGGCGGCGGCCAGGCCAACGTCACCATCATCGAGCGGCTCTGAGGCCGCGGGCGGCTACCGTCCGCGGCGTGGGCGTACGCGCGTGGCTGGTCGACCTCCTGTCCCGGGGTGAGGCGCCCGAGCGCGACCCCGACGAGCTGATCGATGTGGGCACGGTGCTGCTGTCCAACGGGCCGCTGACGGTCGTGGCCCTGCAGGAGGCCGGGGTCGAGGCCACGATGGTCGAGGTGTTCGACGCCCCGACGGCGACCACGCGGGCGAACATCATGGTCCGGCGACGTGACGCGGAGGCGGCGTCGGCGGTGCTGGCCGAGCCGCGGTAGACCCGCGTGTAGCGGCCGTCACATGTAACCGATGACACGTCCCCGGCGGGTGTTCGCCGGGCTACGGTCCGTCGCCATGGGGGATGACACGTCCCCGCACGGCGCCCAGGCCGCAGCGACGGGGGTCGCTCCCCGGAACGGCGACGGCCCGGTGCTCGTCTGTGAGGGGCTCCGCAAGACCTACGGCGACCGCGCCGCGGTCGACGGCGTGGGGTTCTGCATCGCCCGGGGCGAGACCTACGGCCTGCTCGGTCCGAACGGCGCCGGCAAGACGACCACGATCTCGATGGTGTGCGGGCTGCTCGAGCGCGACGCCGGCTCGGTGACGGTGGCGGGGCGGCCGATGGCACCGGGGGCCACCGACGCCAAGGCGGCCATCGGCCTCGTGCCGCAGGAGGTCGCCCTCTACGACGACCTGTCCGGCGAGGAGAACCTGGTGTTCTTCGGGCGGCTCCAGGGCCTCGCGGGCTCGCTCGTCCACGAGCGGGTGGCCGAGGCGCTCGACCTCGTCGGGCTGGCCGACCGGGCCCGCGACCACGTGGGCGACTACTCGGGTGGCATGAAGCGCCGGGCCAACATCGCCGCGGGCCTGCTGCACCACCCGCAGCTCCTGGTGCTCGACGAGCCCACCGTCGGCGTCGACCCGCAGAGCCGCAACGCCATCCTCGAGAGCATCGAGTCGCTCGGCGGCGAGGGCCTGTCGGTGCTCTACACGACGCACTACATGGAGGAGGCCCAACGCCTCTGCGACCGGGTCGGCATCATCGACGAGGGCCGGCTGGTGGCCGAGGGCACGCGCCGCGAGCTGGTGGCCCAGCTGGGGGCCAGCGACCGGGTCGACGTCAGCGGCACCGGTGACCTCGGCGCCTTCGCCGACGCGTGCGCCGCGGTGCCGGGAGTGCTGGGGGTGGACCGGCGGGACGGCGGTGTGGTCGTGCGGGTCGAAGGCGGCGCCGCAGCCCTCGCCGGCATCGTCACCGCCGCCGAGCACACGGGCACCGCCATCGGGGGGATCGAGCTGACCGAGCCCGATCTCGAGGACGTGTTCCTGGCCCTCACCGGCAAAGGGCTGCGGGACTGATGGGGCGGCGCCGGGGGTGGCGCGGGAGCGGCGGCGAGAGCCGCCGACCGTGAACCAGATCCGGGCCGCCCGGCTGGTCGCCGCGACCGACATGCGTCGCCGGCTGCGCACGCGCACGTTCTTCCTCAGCGCGGTGATCGGCCCGATCGCCCTGGCGACGATCATCAGCCTCGCGTTCGGCGGTTCGGACTTCGACGCGACCATCGGGGTCGTCGACGACGACGGGTCACCGGTGAGCCGTCAGTTCGTCGACGGGGTGACCGCGGCCGAGGTCGATGGCCTCGCGTTCGAGGTCCTGGGCTCGACCGCCGCGGCGCGCACCGGCGTCGACGACGGCGACCTGGGGGCGGCGATCGTCGTCCCCACCGGCTTCGCCGACTCGTTGCGGACCGACACCCCCGACGATGTCGTCGTGCTCACGTCGTCGGACGGCATGGTCTCGGCCGAGATCGCCCGCGCGGTCGCCACCACGTTCACCGACCGGGCCAACGCCGCCCGGCTGGCCGCCGCCACCAGTGCCGCGGCCGGCGGCCCGGTGCCGGACGCCGCCACCCTCGCCGCCATCGACCTCCCCGTGCAGGTGGACACGACCGGCACGGGCGGAGACGTGTCGCCCGCCGCCTACTTCGGCCCGTCGATGGGGCTGCTGTTCCTGTACCTCTCCGTGAGCTCCATCGCCCGCAACGTGCTGGCCGAGAAGCGCATCGGTCTGCTCGACCGCGTCCGGGCGGGGCCGGTGACCGACGCCGCGATCCTCGCCGGGAAGGGCGCCGGCGTCGTCGTCGTCGGCGTGAGCAGCCTGGTCGTCATCTGGGCGGTCACGTCGCTGGCGCTCGGCGCCGACTGGGGCGACCCGGCCGGCGTGGTGCTGCTGATCGTGGCCTCGGCGCTCGTCGTCGCGGGCCTGGCGGGCGCCATCACCGCGGTGGCCCGCACCGAGCAGTCGGCCGACTCGCTGGCCACCGCGGTGGCGTTCGTGTTCGCCCTGCTGGGCGGGGCGTTCATCCCGCCGGGTGACCTGCCGGACACGCTGCAGGCGTTGACGCTGTTGACGCCGACCGGCCTGGCCCTGCGGGGCTTCGCCGACCTGTCGGCGGGCGGCGGGGACGTGGTGTCGGTCGCTCCCTACGTCGTGGCGCTGCTCGCCTGGGCGCTCACCACCGGCCTGGTGGCCGCCCGGCTGCTGCCCCGCCGGCTGGGGGCCCGGTGACCACCACGTCGAGCGCCGCCCCCGCGCCCGCCCCCGAGGCGCAGCCCGAGGCCGCGGCCACGCCGCCGCTCGCCCTGGGCACCGGCCGGGCCGTCGCCACGCTCGCCGCCCTGTCGATCCGACGTACCGTGCGCGATCGCGTCGCCCTGTTCTTCATCGTGGCGTTGCCCGTCACGATCATCTTCATCATCGGCAGCACGTTCGGGTCGATGGAGGACTTCGGCGTCGCCGTCCTCGACCGCGACGGATCGAGCGCGTCGGCCGGGCTCGTGGCGGCCCTCGACGACAACGAGGGCATCGGGATCGAGCGGTTCGACTCGATCGACGACCTGCGACGTGAGGTGCGCACCGGGTCGCTCGACGCCGGCCTCGTCATCCCCGACGGCTACGGGGCCGGGCTCGACGCGGGCGACGGGGCCACGGTCGAGCTGATCGCCGACCCCACCTCGGCGTCGACCGCGGCCGTCCAGGCGGCCGTGCGGGCCGGCGTCGGTGATGCCGCGGTGCAGATCGCCGCCGCTCGCACGGCGGCGGACGCGACCGGGACCGACGAGGCGACCACGGCCGAGCTCGCGGGGCGCCTGGCCGCCGACGCGCCGCGCGCCGGCGTCCGCACCGAACCGGTCGACGACGGCAACGAGGCCACCCTGGGCAGCTTCGACTACACGGCCCCCGCGAACCTGGTGCTGTTCACCTTCGTCAACACGATCGTGGTGGGCTCGATGCTCGCCCGCGACCGCCAGCAGGGCATCGCCGTGCGGATGCTCGCCACCCCGCACGGCCCGGGCACGATCCTCGCCGGCATCGGTGCGTCGGTCCTGACCTTCTCGCTGCTGCAGTCGGCGCTGATCGTCGGCATCGGCGGCGTGGTGTTCGGGGTGGGGTGGGGCGACCCACTGGGGGCCTCCCTGGTGGTCGTGCTGTTCGCCGTCGTGGCGACCGCGGTCGGCCTGCTGGTCGGGTCGATCGTCAGCGATCCCGAGCAGGCCCAGGCCGCGGGCGTGCCGATCGCCATCGCCCTCGGGATGCTGGGCGGATGCATGTGGCCGCTCGAGATCGTGCCCCCGGTGATGCGGGTGATCGGCCACGTCGCCCCGCAGGCCTGGGCCATGGACGCGTGGATCGCGCTGATCTTCGACCGCGAGGGCGTGCGCGGAATCGCGGTCGAGCTGGCGGTCCTGGCGGGGTTCGCGGTCGTCCTCGGCCTGTTCGCCCGGCGCCGGCTGCGGCGAGCGCTCACCTCCTGACCGGGGCGCGCCGGTCCGTGGCGGGGAGCGGGGCCGGCCGGGCCGGGCGCATCGCCCGCGGCCCGGCCGGCCGCCGGGTCACCGGAGCTGGCCGCGGATGGCGCCGCCCATGAATTCCGCGTTGTGCACGTTCACGTAGAACTGCGCGGGGTCGGCGATGATCGCGGCGAGCTCGGACCGGAGGAGCACCTCGGGCGAGTTCGGCGTCGTGTCGGGCTGGGCGGTGATGCAGTCCGCCGAGAACCCCTGGGTGGGGGCGATCAGGCCGACGACGATCGGGCCGTTGACGCCGCGCGGGGCGGCGTGGATGTGGGCCAGGGCCGCCGGCTGGATGCGCCGAGCGGTGAGCACGTAGCAGATCCGGTCGTGGACGGCGATGTAGGCGAAGGTGCCGCGCCCGTCGGGGTCAGCCGGCGGCACTTCCTGGGCGCCGTCGAGGTGGACGACCCCGAACGCGAACGTCGGGGCCCTGTGGGCCGGCCGGGCGTCGACCGTTGAACCGCCCAGGCCCACCAGAACCGACCCGGCCAACACCAACGACGAGACCACCGCGGCGATGAGGCGTGTGCGCATACGTGTCCCCTCCTGCGACGTCGCCCGCCGGTATGACTACGACGCGGGACACGGATCGGATCTCTCGAGGCGTGGACGATCTGCCGCCCATCCCCCACCACCGCGTGGCGCACCGATGGCCCGAGGAGCCCTACCCGACCTTGGGGCGCGCCCGCTCGACGATCGTGCCGGCGTCGATCCCCGGCGGCAGCGTGCCCAGGGCGAGGCCCTCGTCCCGCGCGAGCCGCGACGACAGGAACGCCTCGGCCACCGCCGGGTGGCCGTGCCGCACGAGCAGGCTGCCCTGGAACGCCAGCGCCATCGCCTCCACCACGCGCCGCGCCCGGGCCTCGATGCCGACCACGTCGCCCAGCTCGGACCGGACGCGAGCCACGGCGGCATCGAGGCGTTCGTCAGCCCCCGCCACCGAGTCGAGCTCGCCGATGAACGCCTCGAGCGCTTGCGGCTCGCGTGCCATCGCCCGCAGCACGTCGAGGCAGATCACGTTCCCCGACCCCTCCCAGATGCCGTTGAGCGGGCTCTCGCGGAACAGCCGCGGCATGATCGACTCCTCGACGTAGCCGTTGCCGCCCAGGCACTCGAGCGCCTCGCCCACCACGGTCGGCTGGCGCTTGCACACCCAGTACTTGCCGACGGCCGTGGCCAGGCGGCGGAACGCACCGGCCGCCTCGTCGCCGCGGGCGGCGTCGTCGAACGCCCTGGCCAGGCGCAGCGCGGTGACCGTCGCCGCCTCGGACTCGACCGCCAGGTCGGCGAGCACGACCCGCATCAGCGGCTGGTCGACGAGCGCCTTCCCGAAGGCCCGCCGATGCGCGGCGTGGTGCAGCGCCTGGGCCGTCGCCTGTCGGATCGTGGCGGTGGCCCCGAGGACGCAGTCGAGCCGGGTGTGGGCGACCATGTCGATGATCGTGCGGACGCCGCGCCCCTCCTCCCCCACCAGCCATGCGCCCGCACCGTCGAGCTCGATCTCGCTGGACGCGTTCGACCGGTTGCCGAGCTTGTCCTTCAGCCGCTGGAGCCGGAGGCCCGCGTTGCGCTCCCCGTCCGGCAGCCACCGGGGCACGAGGAAGCACGACAGGCCGCCCGGCGCCTGGGCCAGCATCAGGAAGACGTCGGACATCGGGGCCGAGCAGAACCACTTGTGCCCGGTGAGGCGCCACGTCCCGTCGCCCGCAGGCTCGGCCCGGGTGGCGTTGGCCCGCACGTCGGACCCGCCCTGCTTCTCGGTCATCCCCATGCCCGCGATGGCGCCCGCCTTCTCGCGCGCCGGCACGTTGCGCGGGTCGTAGGCGCGGGCCACCAGCTTGGGCTCCCACTCGGCGGCCAGCTCGGGCTCGTTCCGCAGGGCGGGCACGACCGAGTAGGTCATCGAGATCGGGCACCCGTGCCCGGCCTCGACCTGCGACCACGTGACGAACCCCGCGGCCCGGGCGACGTGGGCTCCGGGCCGATCGACCGCCCACGGAGCGCCGTGGAGGCCGTGGCCCACGGCCACCTGCATCAGCTCGTGGTAGGCGGGGTGGTAATGGACCTCGTCGACACGGTGGCCGAAGCGGTCGTGGGTGCGCAGCTCGGGCGGGTACCGGTTGGCCTCGAACCCCCACGAGATCGCCTCGGGTGACCCGGCCAGGCGACCGAGGGCGTGCAGGTCGTCGGCCGCCCACCCCGCGCCCTCGCGCTCGACGCCGTCGACCAGGGCGGCGTCGGCCCCGAAAACGTCGTAGCCCTCGAGGGGAGGTGGCTGGTTCGTGACCTCGTGCGTGGCGGCCATGGCTCCATGGTGCCCGCACGAAGGGCGGATCGGGCGCCCGAGCCGCGACCGCCGGGGGTTCCTCAGTGGCGGTGGGATCGGGCGGAGGCCCGCGGCAGGTGCACGAACGCCGCATGGACGAGGTAGAGCGCGAGCCCGGCGAGAGCCACGACGACGACTCCCTGCCCGGGATCGTCGGCGATGGCCTCCGCGGGGACCAGGCCCTGCGCCGCGGCCGCGGCGGCCACCCCCGCCAGCGCCAGGTCCAGCGCCACGTGGACCGCGTGCGGAGGCGTGTCCTCGTGCCCGAAGCACCCGCACGAGCCGATCATCGTCCCCGCCCGCAGCGCGGCCACGACGAACCCCCCGAAGGCGACGTAGCTGGCCGCCACCAGCGCCCACACGACGGAGCCCCCGACCAGGATCGCCGCCGCCCCGATCACCGCCTCCGCGGCCGCTCCCCACCGCACCAGCGCAGGGGACGACGGCAGGTGCAGCGCCCGCAGGGCCCCCACGGTGTTGGCCGGATCGGCGACCTTCGCCGCGCCGGCCACGACCAGGAGGGCGGCCGCCACGAGCGCGGGGCCGGTCAGGACCGGCATCAGCGGGGTGCGATGCGCAGCGTCGACAGGACGTCGTCGGCCGGTACGACCGTGATGCCGAAGGCCGAGATGTCACTCATCGCTCGCTCACGGGACCAGCGCTCCTCCGATGGCGACGGCGCACACGACCAGTGCGACCGCACCCAACCGTGACACGCGAGGGCCGTTCCGTGCGAGCGCCTGGTGGAGCTCCCCGCGTGGTCCAGCTCGAGGAGGTTGGCGTCGCCGGCCGGGACGCCGACCGCGTACGGCGCCCGCCCGAGGTTGGTGTGGAGCAGGACGCCCCGGTGGCGTGCGGAGCCACCAGACCGGGTCGATGCCCCGGGTCGGCTCCCGCCAACCGCGGGCGGGCGCCGTACGGTCGGCGTCCCGGCCGGCGACGCCACCCTCGAACCGGGCGCGGCACTAGGTGAGCCGGGACCCCGCCAGCGCGTGCAGTGCGATCGCCGCCGCCGTCGCCACGTTGAGCGAGTCGACCCCGGGCGCGACGGGGATCCGGACCCGCCGGGTGGCGGCGTCCAGCGCAGCCCGGGTGAGGCCCGGCCCCTCGGCCCCGACCACGAGAGCCAGGCGAGGTCGACCGACGTCCGGCGCCGTTGCGGGCGGCGCGGCCGAGGCCGAGGCCGGCGCCGGCGCCTGGCGCGGCGGCCGACCGGACCGAGCGCCTCGACGACACGGGCGATCGGCTCCGCGTCCGCCGCCGGCGTGAGGGCCAGCACCACGAACCCCTGGTCGCCGAGGTCGCGCAGGGCCTCGGGCCAGGGATCGAGGCGGGTCCACGGCACGCGCAGGACGTGACCCAGCGACACCCGGACGCTGCGCCGGTACAGCGGGTCGGCGGTGGTCGGGTCGAGGAGCACCGCGCCCGCCCCGAACGCGGCGGCGTTGCGGAACAGGGCGCCCAGGTTCTCGTGGTCACCGATGCCCTCGGCCACCACCACGACGTCGGCCGCCTCGACGAGGGCGGACGCCGGGGCCAGCGGGCGGCGATCGGCGGCCGCGAGGACGCCCCGGTGGACGTCGAACCCCGCCACCGCCGCCACCTCTGCGTCACTCCGGACGACGAGGGGCGCCCGCCCGGCGACCAGCGCGGACACCCGCTCGGCGCGACGCTCGGTGGCCAGCACCGAGCGCACGGCGTAGGGCGAATCCATCAGCGCCTCGAGCGCCAGCAGGCCCTCGACGACGAAGTAGCCGCCGCGCCGCTCGACCCGCCGGCGGGTCGTCGGGTCGTTCAGCGCCCGGTAGTCGTCGAGGGGGTCGCTCACCGCTCCATCCTGGTCCACTGGTCGCCGGGCCCCGGGTCCGGGTAACGATGGGCCCATGCGCCGCGTCGTCTGCCTCGAGTTCGGCCCCCTCGACCGCCTGGTCGTCGAGGACGGGCCCGACCTGTCGCCCGCCCCGCACCAGGTCCTCGTGGAGGTGCGAGCCGCGGGCGTGAACTTCGTCGACGCCCTGTTCGTGCAGGGCCGCTACCAGATCCGGCCCCCGGTTCCCTTCAGCCCCGGAAGCGAGGTCGCGGGCGACGTGGTCGCCGTCGGCGACGACGTCGAGGGCGTCGCGGTCGGGGATCGCGTGCTGGCCTCGGTGGGGCTCGGCGGGTACGCCGAGCAGGTGGTGGCACCGGCGGAGGCGGTGATCCCCCTGGTCGGGGCCATGAGCTACGCCCGCGCCGCGGCGATGCTGCAGTCGTACTCGACCGCGCTGTTCGCCCTGACCCGCCGGATCGCCGTCGCTCCCGAGGAGACCGTGCTCGTGCTCGGGGCCGGAGGCGGTGTCGGCCTGGCCACCATCGACGTGGCGAACGCGCTGGGGCTGCACACGATCGCCGCCGCCTCCGACGACGACAAGCTGGCCGCCGCTCGCGCCGCCGGCGCGGAGCACACCATCCGCTACGAGGACGAGGACCTGAAGGCGCGGGCCCGCGAGCTGTCGAACGGCGGCGTCGACGTGGTCGTCGACCCGGTGGGCGGCCACCACGCGGAACAGGCGCTGCGGGCACTGACCGTCAGCGGCCGCTACCTGGTCGTCGGCTTCGCCAGCGGCGAGATCCCCCGGTTCCCGGCCAACCACGTGCTGCTCAACAACCGGGCGGTCGTCGGCGTGGACTGGGGCGCCTGGGCCATGCACAACCCCGACGACAACCGGGCCCTCACCAACGAGCTGATGGACGCGCTCAACGCCGGTCGCCTCGACCCGCCCGAGCCCACGACCTACCCGCTCTCCGAGGCCGCCAAGGCGCTCGCCGACCTCGAGGGCCGGCGCGTCACGGGCAAGGTCGTCCTCGTCCCCTGACGGGGGCGGGTCCGGCGGGTGGCACCGCCCACGCCCTCGCGTCAGCCGCGGGCGTCGACGTCGGGCAGCAGGTCCCGGACGAGATCCTCGACCGCGCTGACCAGGTCGTCTTCGCCGGCGCGGCGCTCGGGGTCCGTGGGGTCCGTCCCGTCCCGGCCGTCGTCGCGCTCTGCGGGCGCACCGGGGTCGGTCGGGGAGATACCGGCCCCGGCACTCTGCCCGGGATGGTCACCTGCCTGCATCGAAACACCGTACGGAACCGCCCCGCCCGCGTCGTCCGTAGGGGCTACGTATCCCCGCGCGCCGGCGGGCCGAGGCCCAGCGCCGCCACCAGGTCGCGGCGGCCGTGGATCTGCAGCTTGCGGTACACGCGGGAGAGGTGGGTGTCGACCGTGCGCACCGACAGGTGCAGGGCGTCGGCGATCTCGGGACTCGTGCGGCCGCGGGCCGCGTGGGTGGCGACCTCGATCTCGCGGTCGGTGAGCGGCTCACCCGAGGCCTCGACGGGGGCCAGGGCCGGCGAGCACGGATGGCCGCAGCGGTCGAGCAGCGCATCGCTCCGCCGCCGGGCGTCGGCCGCGGAGACCCCGCGACCGGACCGACGCGCCAGGTTGGCCGACCGATCTCCAGATCTCGGCGGCCACCAGGTCGACACCGAGGTCCTCGAAGCCTGCGGCCACCTCGGTGAGCGCGTTCGACGTCGGCGCTGACCACGGCGTCGGCGTGCCGGGCGGCCAGCGGCGCGAACGGGCCGCCGACCTGGGCCGCGAGGCGGGTGAGGGCGTCACGGGCGGCCTCGGCCCGGCCGAGCCGGACGGCCGCGTGCAGGGCCTCGACCGCCACCGGGCGCGCCGTCTGCTCGAGCATCGCCGCGAGGGCCAGGCAGCGCTCGGCCGCGTCGGACAGCGACCCCTCGGCCGCCAGCAGCCAGGCCCGGGACAGCTCGATGTACGGCAGCGTGCGGGCGCCCCGCTGCGGGTCGGCGGCGTAGGCGGCGTCGGCCGCGACCAGCGCTTCCTCGGCCACCGCCAGGTCGCACGCAAAGACCGCCGCCCGCGCCCGCATCGCCTCGGCCAGCGGCCGCTGGGCGAACCAGTCGAGCTCGGCCAACGCCCGGGACGCCCGCTGCAGCTCGGTCAGCGCCCCCGCCGCTCGGCCCCGGACGAGCAGGGCCCCACCGCGGAACCCGGCGACGATGCCGCGCAGCGACGGCGGCTGGTGGTCGACCCGCAGGCCGAGGTCGTCCGCGGTGTAGTCGTCGAGGCGGTGGGCGTCGCCCCACCAGTAGAGGGCCTGGAACCGGGCCATGGCGAGCTGGACCTCGCCGTAGGGCACGGCCCGCCGGTGCTGCCGGGCCGCGGCGAGCAGGGGGTCGTCGAGCAGCGCCAGCGCCTCGTCGAGACGGCCCTGCGCGCCCCACACGGTGACGAGCACGGGTGTCGCCCGCACGCGGGCGGGCTCGAGCGCCGCGGGATCGTCGAGCACGGCGGCCGCCGCCTCGCTCGCCTCGTCGTACCGGAACGAGAACATCGACATCTGCGCGGCGACCGACCGGCACTCGGCCTGCCAGGCCGGCTGGCCCGCGAGCTGGCGATCGGCCTCGGCCAGCAGGCCGAAGGCGTCGCTCGACCGGTCGAGGTGCAGGAACAGGTTGGAGGCCCGCTCGACCGCCACGCTGGCCACGGCCTCGGGGTCGACGGGGCGCAGGTCGTCGAGCACGGCCTGTGATTCGGGCGCCCGGCCCTGGCCGGCGAGCGCCTCGGCCAGCACGAGGCCCGCGTCGATGCGATCGCCGCCGCCCGCGGCCACGGCGAGCCGCTCGGCCAGCGGGTGGTCGAGGCGGCCGAGCGCCTCCTCGGCCAGGACGAGCAGCAGCTCGGGGTCGCCGGGTCGGCCCGACTCGAGCTGCCAGGTGGCCATGCGGAGCCGATCGACGTGGTCGAGGTCGGCCACCGCGCCCACCAGGTCGTGCAGCAGGGCGCGGCGGCGCAGGCGGGACAGCCCGGCCGCCAGCACCTCGCCGTACAGCGGGTGCACGACCTGCAGGACCTCGACCCCTCCGGCCTCGACCACCTCGACGAGGCCGCGCGCCTCGAGATCGTGCACGTCGTCGGCCTCCAGCAGCTGCTCGGCGGCCGCCAGGGGCACCTGCTCGCCCACCGCCACGACCTCGAGCGCCGCCCGGCGGGAGGGCTCGAGCAGGCGCAGCCGCTCGTCCACGAGGTCGCGCAGCCGGGCCTGCGCCCCGCCGCTCGTGAGCACGACCGGGGTGTCGGCCCCGAGCGCCCGGCGCTCCTGCGCAGTGGTCACCAGCTCGCGGACGAACAGCACGTTGCCCCGGCTGAGCTGCCAGATGCGGTCGAGGAGGGAGGCGGGCACCCGGTCGCCCAGCACCGACACCACGAGCGCCTCGGTGGCGGCCTGGGGCAGCGGCCCGACGTCGATGCGCTCGACCAGCTCGTCCTTCCACAACGCCATCAGGCCGTCGGGCAGCGGCCCTCCGGTGCGGGCGCTCATCACGACCCGGATCGGCGACTGGGTCACCGCCAGGTGCACGAGCGCGACCGACACGGGGTCGAGCAGGTGGGCATCGTCGACCGCGAGGACGAACGGCCGCTCGCCGCCGGACCGGGCGTGCAGCCGGGACAGCGCGAGGTGCAACAGGTCGTCGGTGTGGTGGGCGCCGTCGCTCGAGTCGAGGACGTGGGCGAACGAGCCGAGCGGGATGTCGCGGGCCGCCTCGGTGGCGCGCACCCACTCGACCGCCGTGCCGCGGGACTGCAGTTCGGCGACCGCGTCGGCGACCAGACGCGTCTTCCCGACGCCCGCCTCCCCGAACAGGACCGCCCCACGGGACCCGCTGTCCAGGGCGAGCAGGCGGCCAATGGTCTCCAGCTCTGCGTCTCGTCCCACGAGTGGCCACGGTGCGACCACGGGCCGAGCGTACTGCGGCGGGACGCGGAAATACGTAGGTCCTACGGATCCGCCTCGACCGGCGATTCCGTAGGTTGACGCCTTGCAAGAACGTGGCGACGGCCCACCTGGACGGATCGCTGCGGGAAAGCAGGTCGAGGGACCCGGCGGGGGCACCCTCGGCTGCGGTCGACTCGGGTGCGGGCCGGCGGCGGAAAAGGCGGAACCCCAGCACCGCCCCGTCCCCGGCCCCCCGGGTCGGTCGATCGCCCCGGGTGAGCTGGTCGCTCCCGCGTCAGGACGCGCCGTCGCCACGCGCTGTCCGGCCTGCACGGCCCTCACGGTCACGCCACGCCGCGTGCGATGACCACGATCGCGGTGACAGCCGCGAACGCCAGGACCGCCGGGCGCAACCACCCGGTGTCGAGGCGCCGGGCCAACCACCCGCTGGCCGCGATGCCGGCGGCGGTGCCGGGCAGCAGGGCCAGCGCCAACCAGACGTGCCACGCCTCGACGACCCCCGCGACGAGCAGGGCGGCCAGCGACAACACGGTGCCGAACACGAACGTGGCGGCCAGCGTCGCCCGCAGCACCGGCCCCTCGTGGTGCTGGTAGAGCAGCGCCAGGGGCGGACCGCCGATCGAGGTGGCGGTGCCGAGCGTGCCGGACGCGACGCCCGCGGCCACGGTCGTCGTCGGCGTCACCCGCACGGTGGCGGTGAGGACGCTGGTCACGACGGCCACGAGGACGCCGACGCCGCACAGCACCGAGATCGTGTCGACCGCCACCCGGGCGACGATCCAGGTGCCGACGACCGTGCCGGGCACGCGGCCGAGCATCAGCAGCCCCACGGCCCGGCGGTCGACGCCGTGGGGCTCCCGCCGGACCATGGCCGCCGCCAGCGGCACCACCAGCAGCATCGGCACGACGGGCAGCGCGGCCGGCTCGAGCACCGCCACCACGGGGACCACCACCAGGTTGGCCCCGAAGCCCACCGTCCCCTGCACCGCGGCGCCGATCGCCACCACGGCCAGCACGAGGGCGTAGGCCGCAGGCGCGAGGTGGAGGGCGTCGGTCATCTCGCCGACAGCGTGGCGCGCCGCCGCGCCGGGAGCATCGCGGACGCGGCCGCCGGCCGCTCGCCGTCAGGCAGGGCGTCGTCAGGCCGGGCGTTGCTCAGGCCGGGCGTCGCTCGGCGACCAGTGTCGCGAACCGGTCGAGGATCGGCAGGACCTCGTCGCGCGGTGCCGACGGCAGGTCGAACACGGTCTCGGTGACGCCCAGGTCGTCGTAGTGGTCGAGCTTGCCGTGGTCGGGGATCGCGGCGAACGGGACGACCTCGAACCCCGACGGGTCGCGGCCCGCCTCGGCCAGCCCGGCCCGCAGGGTGGGCAGCGCCGTGGCGAGGCCGGCACCGCCGATGGGCACCCACCCGTCGGCGTACTCGACGGCGTGGGCGAACACCGTGGGGGTGGCCCCGCCGCCGATCAGGACCGGCACGCGGGGGCCGCCGTCCGCGTCGCGCTGCACCGGCTTCGGCCACGCCCACGACGGCGGGAAGGTCACGTGCTCGCCCGCGAACTCGGCCTCGTCGTCGCGCCACAGCGCCTGCATGGCGAGGACGTGCTCGCGGGCCACGCTCCGCCGCTGGCCGAAGGCGACGCCGTGGTCGGCGATCTCGTCCTCGTTCCAGCCGAAGCCGATGCCGAGCGCCACCCGACCGCCGGACACGTGGTCGAGCGTGGCCACCGCCTTGGCCGTCACGATCGGGTCGCGCTGGGCGGGCAGCAGGATGCCGGTGCCGAGCCGCAGGGTCGTCGTGGCGGTGGCGGCCGCGGCGAGGGCGACGAGCGGGTCGAGCGACCGCTTGTACTTCTCCGCCAGCTCACCGCCCGAGGGGTGTGGGGTCTTGCGGCTGGTCGGGATGTGGGTGTGCTCGGGCAGCCACAGCGAGTCGAGGCCCCGCTCCTCGGCCGCCCGCGCCAGGTCCACGACGCCGATCGACAGGTCGGTGACGAACATGGTGACGCCGTAGCGCATGTGAGCGATCCCCTCGCCGGCTTCCGTACCGTCGGTGCACCCTTTCGGTGCATTCTGACGACCCGTCAGGTCTATGACATCATGCCTGGCATGAGCGGCATCTGCGAGGGGCGGGTCGTCATCGTCACCGGCGCGGGGCGCGGCATCGGCCGCGGTCACGCGCTCGAGTTCGCCCGGCAGGGCGCCAAGGTCGTGGTCAACGACATCGGCGCCGAGCTCGACGGGTCGGGCGGCTCGGTGTCCCCCGCCCAGCAGGTGGTCGACGACATCGTGGCCGCCGGGGGCGAGGCGGTCGTCAACGGTGACGACGTGGCCGACTGGCAGGGCGCCGCAGCGCCTCGTCGGCTCGGCCGTCGAGGCCTTCGGCGGGCTCGACGTCGTCGTCAACAACGCCGGCATCGTGCGCGACCGCATGTTCGTCTCCTGCGGCGAGGACGAGTGGGACGCCGTCATCCGGGTCCACCTCAAGGGCCACTTCGCCGTGGCCCGGTTCGCCGCCGAGCACTGGCGGGCCCAGGCCAAGGCGGGCGAGACCGTCGATGCCCGCATCATCAACACGTCGTCGGGTGCGGGCCTGCTCGGGTCGGTCGGCCAGTCGGCCTACTCCGCGGCCAAGGCCGCCATCGCCACGCTGACGCTGATCCAGGCGGCCGAGATGGGCCGCTACGGCGTCACCGCCAACGCCATCGCCCCGTCGGCCCGCACCCGCATGACCGAGGCGGTGTTCGCCGACATGATGGCCGCGCCCGACGACCCCGACGCCTTCGACGCCATGGCCCCCGAGAACGTGTCGCCGCTCGTCGTGTGGCTCGGCTCGGCGCAGTCGGCGCACGTGACCGGGCGGGTGTTCGAGGTCGAGGGCGGCAAGGTCTCGGTGGCCGACGGCTGGCAGCACGGCCCCGAGATCGACAAGGGCGCCCGCTGGGACCCGGCCGAGGTGGGCGCCGTCGTCGACGACCTCCTGGCCAAGGCCCCGCCCCCGGCCCCGGTCTACGGCGCCCAGTAGCCTCCCACGCACCACCGCCACCGAACTTGCGACGGTTTCGCGGCCAGGAGCCGCGCCTCGGTCGCACGTTCGGTCGCAGGAATCGGACGTCCCGCCGCCCGGCTACCGTCCGACCGCCGGCTTCCCCCCGACAGGCCTCATCGCGCCTCAGGGGAGGCAACCGCAGTGCACGACTTCGACCGACCGTGGCGTCCCACGCCGCCCGCCAGCACGCCGCTCGTCACGTCCGTCCAGGCCGCCGCCGTGGGGGCACCCGGCCGATGCTCGAGCACCGGGTCGCGGCCGGGCGCTGGCGGAAGGTCGGCCCGGGCGTCTGCCGGCTGGCGGGCGCCCCGGTCACCTGGCAGTCGCAGCTGCTCGCCGCCGTGCTGGCCGCCGGGCCGGGGGCCATGGGATCCCACCGCAGCGCGGGGTCCTCCTGGGAGCTCGACGGGTGCCGCCCGGGCGCCCCCGAGATCGTGGTTCCTCGGGGGCGACGCCCCGCCTCTCCGGGGTCCGGGTCCACGAGAGCACCGACCTCGGCCTGGTCACGCCCCGGATCGTGGACGGCATCCCCGTCACTCCCGTCGCCCGGACACTGCTCGACCTCGGGGCGGTGGTGGCCAACGGCGGGTGCACTTCGCGCTCGACGCGCGCGCCGCCGTGGCCTGACCGACTGGGACGAGCCCTCGACACGTGTGGCCCACGCCCGCCGCGGCCGGCGCGGCGTGGGGACGTTGCGCGCCATCCTCGACCGTCACCACGACGAGATGCTGTCCACCGACAGCGGGGCCGAGCGCTGCTCATCGCGCTCCTCGTGCAGCACGGCCTGCCCCGCCCCGAGGTGCAGCACACGGTGACCCACGCGGGCGGCACCTTCCGCCTCGACCTCGCCTATCCGGCGGAACGGGTGGCCATCGAGTACGACGGCGTCGGCCACCTGGCGCGCGACAGGTCGGAGGCCGACCACGGCCGCCAGAACCTCGTCGTGCTCGAGGGGTGGACGGTGCTGCGCTACACGCGCCAGATGTACCTCCGGGAACCCGAGCGCATCGTGCGCGAGGTCCGGGCGGCCCTCGAGCGGGCCCGTGCGGGCGTGTGACCCGTTCCTGCGACCGAACATGCGACACGTGCGCGGCTCCTGGCCGCGGAACTGTCGCAAGATCGGGCGCAAGATTTTCGCACGAACAGGGGGAAGCGGGACAGGGAGTTCGGCGCGCAGCAGCCCCGGTCGACGGATGCGTCGACCGGGGCCGGCGGAACCCGGGGAGCGGGGACCGCCTACTCGGCACGGACCGCCTCGGCCGGGGGGAGGCGGCTGGCGCGGGCCGCGGGGTAGAGGCCGGCGAGGGCACCGACGGCGAGCGACGCGGCCACGCCGCCGGCCAGCCCGACCAGCGGGATGGCGAGCCGCCAGCCGCGGACGTCGGCGTACACCGCGGTCATCGCCGCGCCGAGGGCCACGCCCAGAGCCCCGCCGAGGCCGGCGAGCAGCACCGACTCGACGAGGAACTGGGTCCGCACGTGGCGCCGGGTGGCGCCGAGCGCCCGGCGGACCCCGATCTCGGCCCGCCGCTCGAGCACCGAGATGACCATGACGTTGGCGATGCCGACGCCGCCGACGAGCAGCGCCACGCCGCCGAGCCCGAGCAGCAGCGCGGTCAGCGTCTCGTCGGCCTGCGGCCTTGGCCTCCAGCGCGTCGCTCGGGCGGGTGACGTTGACCTCCTCGGGCGCCTCGGGGTTGGCCGTCGGCGCGAGCACGTCGCGCACGGCGTCGACCTGGTCGGGGTCGGTGCGCACCCGGACGGTCGACGCCGACTCGTCGATGCCGAACAGCTCCGCGGCCACGGGGTAGCCGATGAGGGCCGACCGGTCGAGGTCGGGGCCGAGCGGCACCGGCTCGAGGATCCCGACGACCCGGAACCACCGGCCGCCGATCCACACGAGCGGGTCGCCGTCGAGGTGGGTGATCCCGAGCCGGGCCGCCGCCTCCGACCCCAGCACGACCGTCGGGCAGCGTGGCGGTGGCGTCGTTGAGGAACGTGCCCTCGGCCAGCGTGCCGCCGAGGGTCTCGAGCAGCTGCGGCTCGGTGGCCACCACCGCGATGCCGCCCGTCTCCGCGGCGGGGATCAGGTCGGTGCGCCGCACCGTACGCCGGCGACGTGCGGGTGGCCGCGGCCGAGGTCACCGGCCCGATGCGCCGGATCATGTCGGGCGCCGTCGACCGGCAGCGTGGCCGCGTCGCCGAACGGGCTGCTGCCCGGCTGCGACCTGCAGCAGGTTGGTGCCGAGCGCGTCGAGCTCGGCCAGCAGGTCGGCCCGGCTCGACGCCGAGATGCCGACCACCGCCACCATCGCCGCGATGCCGATGGCGATGCCGAGCGCGGTGAGCAGCGTGCGGCCCCGCTTGGCCCGCAGGCCGACGGTCCCGACGGCCAGCGCGTCGGCGGTCGCAGCCGGCTGCGCCACCGGTCGAGCCGCCGCCGGTCGCCGGGCCCACGACGTCCGCGCGGCCGCGCCCGCCCGGCGCCTGCTCGGGCCGCGATCGCGTCCGGCGGTCGGCGCGCCGGGCTCACGGGTCCACCGCCGTCGCCGGTGTCGCGCTCGACCCGGCCGTCCCGCAGGCGACGCAGCGGGGCATGCCCGCGGCCACCTGCTGGTCGTGGGTGATGACGACGATGGTCGACCCGGCGGCGTGCAGGCCCGCAGCAGGTCGAGCACCTCGCCCCCGGTGACCGAGTCGAGGTTGCCGGTCGGCTCGTCGGCCAGCACGATCGCCGGGTCGCCGACGATGGCCCGGGCGATCGCCACCCGCTGGCGCTCGCCGCCCGAGAGCTGGGCGGGCCGGTGCGTGGCCCGGTGGGCCGAGGCCGACCCGGGCGAGCGCGGCCGCGGCCCGCTCGCGCCGGTCGTCGACCGGCAGGCCGCGGTAGAGCAGCCCGGCGGCCACGTTGTCGAGCGCGGTGAGCCCGTCGAGCAGGTGGAACTGCTGGAACACGAAGCCGACCTGCCAGGCCCGCAGCGCCGACAGCTCGCGGTCGGTCAGGGCGCCGATGTCGGCGCCGGCGACCCGCACCGTGCCCGACGACGGGCGGTCGAGGGCGCCGACGAGGTGCAGCAGCGTCGACTTGCCCGACCCCGACGGCCCCACGACGGCCACCATCTCGCCCGCCTCGACCGCGAAGGTCACGCCGTCGAGGGCCCGGACCGGCGGGTTGCCGGGGTACTCCTTCACGACGTCGGCGAGCGCGAGGACCGTGCGGTCGGACCAGGCGGGCTCGTCGTCGGGCTCGGCGCCGCTGCCGTTCCGGCCGACGTGCCGGAACTCGCGCCACGTGGTGGCGGCCGTCATTCCGGCACCACCACGTCGTCGCCCTCGGCGAGGTCGCCGGTGACCTGCGACCCAGCCGTCGGCGAACGCCCCGAGCTCGACCGGCGACCAGCTCGGTCCCGCCGCCGGCCACGGGCCGCTCGACGGCGTAGCCGCCCTCGGCGAGGGCGAGCAGGGCGTCGACCGGCACGGCAGTCACGCCCTGGGCGGCGCTGGTGACCACGCTGACCGTCACGGGCGCCTGGTCGAGCGCGCCGGCCGCGGCCGGGTCGTCGAGCGAGATCGTGACCTCGATCGTCGGGGTCGGGTCCGCCGTCGGGTCGTCTCGGCCCCCTCGGGGGTCTCGGCCACGGTGCCGACCGACGCCACGGTGCCGGCGACGTCGTGCCGTCGGGCAGCTCGACGTCGACCGCCTGGCCGACGGCGACCATGCCCTGGCGGGTGGCCTCGAGGTCGACGGTGACCTGGCGGGTCGTGCCGGCCACCTCGAGGACCGGCCCGCCGGCCTGGCCGCCCGAGCTCGGCGACGTGGGCGGCGACCCGGACGGGGCCGGGCTGCACACGCCACGTCGCCGCGGGCGACGGCGCCCGGTGTCGTCGAGGCCGAGCGCCTCCTGCCACTCCTCGAGCGGCGTCGGTGGTGGCCGACGTCCACTCCTGGTCGACGGTGAGCTCGTCGGCCGTGACGACGCCGAGGGCGACGAGGTTCGCCTCGACCAGCTGCGACGTCGGGACCGTCCTCGACGCCCGGGCCGAGCTCGCGCCACAGCGGCCGGTCGCCGAACAGCAGCGGGACGACCCGGTCGTCGACCTCGGCGACCGGCTGGCCGCGGTCGACGACCGTGCCCTCGGGCGGGAGCCAGGTCACGGTGCCCTGGGCGGCGAGGGCGAGCTGGCTGGTGTCGCCGTAGCCGAGGGTGCCGTCGAGCTCGGTGCGCTCCTCGAGGTCGCGGACGGTGACCTCGGCGGTCGTGGTGGCCGGCGTCGGCCGGCCGCCGCGGCGGGGTCGTCGTCGTCGCCGGACCGCCAGGCGACGACGCCGGCGGCGAGCACGGCGAGGGCGCCGCCGGCGGCGAGGACCGTGGCCGGCGCCGGCGGCCGGGCCGGCGCCCGTCGAGGCGGATGGGTTCGGGGGTGCGTCGGGGGCGGCGACCGCCGTCTCGGCCCGGTCGGGCGTCGCGGCAGCGGGTCGGTCGGGTCGCCGGACGGTGCCGGCGTCGGCGCGCCGGGCGTGGCGGCGCAGGTGGCGTCGGCGCTCATCCCTCGTCCTCCGACGACCGGGCTGAAGCCGGGGCCGCCACCATCCCGGCCTCCTCGCTGCACTCCTCCATGTCCTGCTCGAACTCCTCGTCGGGCGGTCCGTCGCCGGCGCCGCGCCGTCCCCGGCGGGGCTCGCGGGTGATGCGCACCCCGCCGTCGTCGGCGACCTGCGGGTCGGGCATGTCGTGGCCGCGGGCCCGCATGCACTCGGCCATGGCCGTGAGCTGGTCCTGCATCTCGGCCTGCTCCTCGGGGCTGAGCTGGACGTCGGGGCGGGCCTCGTCGAGGATCGGCTGGCACTCCTCCTCGGCGGCCTGGAACTCCTCCGACTCGGGGTCGATGCCGCTGTCCGGCCCGAACCCGATGCGAGACCGCCGCCCTCGCCGTCGAACTCGGGATCGGGCATGTCGACGCCGTTGTCCCGCATGCACTGGGAGTACTCGAGCATGGCGTCCTGCATCTCGCTCTCGTCGATGCGTCCACCGCCCGCGTGTCCTCGTCATCCTGGTCGTCGGAGACTCGTCCGCGGCGGCGTTCTCGTCGATCGACGCCACCCCGTCGTCTCCATCGTCGCCGCCGCCTCCGCACCGGCGAGCACCCCGCCGAGGACGAGCACGGCGGCGAGCCGGCGCATGGTGTTGTTGTCATCATGCGGCGGACGATGACGGCGGGCGCTGAGGGACCGCTGAGATCCGCTGAGAGCGCTCTCAGCCGGCGATGCCCGCGATCGGGCGGCAGCCGCCACACTCTGTGGCGTGCGGGTGCTCGTGATCGAGGACGAGGTGCACCTCGGCGAGGTGCTCGCAACGTGGCCTGCAGGCCGAGGGCTTCGACGTCGAGGTGACCCACGACGGGCTCGACGGGCTGTGGCGCGCCCGCGAGCGGCGCTACGCCGCCATCGTGCTCGACATGCTGCTGCCGGGCATGAACGGCTTCGAGGTGTGCCGCACGCTGCGCGAGGAGGGGGTCGGCACGCCGATCCTCATGCTCACGGCCAAGCGCGGCGAGTACGACGAGGCCGAGGCGCTCGACACCGGCGCCGACGACTTCCTGTCCAAGCCGTTCTCGTTCGTGGTGCTGGTCGCCCGCCTGCGGGCGCTGGCGCGGCGGGGCGCGTCGCGCCCGCCCACCCTCGTCGTCGGCGACCTGGTGGTCGACCCCGCCGGCCGCACGTGCCACCGCGGCGACGCCCCCGTCCCGCTGACGCCCCGCGAGCTGGCGCTGCTGAGGCGCTCCTGCGCCGCGACGGCGACGTCGCCCCGAAGCACGACCTGCTGCACGAGGTGTGGGGCGACGACTTCGACGGCGACGCCAACGTCGTCGAGGTGTACGTCGGGCTACCTGCGCCGCAAGATCGACGCGCCCGTTCGGCCGCAACACCCTGCAGACCGTGCGCGGCGCCGGCTACCGGATGGTGGCCGGTGGCTGACGGTCCCGCTCCGGCGCCCCGCGGGCTGCGCTCGGTGCGGGTGCGCCTGACGCTGGCCGCCGTGGTGGCCACGGCGGTGGCGGTGACCGCGGCGGGGTGGCTTCTCGTGCGGTCGGTCGAGGACACGCAGACGGCCCGGGTGCGCGACGCCGCCGAGGACATGCTCGACCGGTCGTGGCGCGAGCTGGAGGACGGCACGCCGCCGCTCGACGCGGTCAGGGCCGCCACAGCGCGGCGGGCGACGGCGACCCCGTCCTCGCCGGCGCGGCCGCGTTCATCCAGATCGTCGACGAGGACGGCAGCACGCTGTCGGTCGGTCCCGCGTTCCCGCCGGCGGGGGACACGGCCCTCCGGATCGAGGGCCAGCGGTCTCAGGCCCCGGCCGGCGCCCCGGGCGCCGCCGCTCGACCGACGGCCGGCCCCCGTTCACCACGCCGCTCGACCCCGACGAGGAGGCCGCCCCGACCGCACGACCCTGATGGCCGCGAACAGCGTGTTCAGCTTCGAGCCGGAGACGCTCAGCCGCACGGTCGACACGCCGTCGGGCGAGCTCACGGTCTACGCCGCCGCCCCGGTCGACGAGGTCCAGGAGAACCTCGAGGCGGTCCGCCAGGGCCTGTGGGTCGGCGTCCCGCTGCTGGTGGCGGCCGTGGCCGCGGTGGCGTGGTACCTGGTCGGGCGGGCGTTGCGGCCGGTCGAGGCGATCCGGGCCGAGGTGGCGGCCATCGGGGGCGCCACGATCCACCGGCGGGTGCCGACGCCCGACACCGACGACGAGATCGGCCGGCTCGCCCACACGATGAACGCCATGCTCGACCGGCTCGAGGCGGCGTCGACGCGCCAGCGCCAATTCGTGTCCGACGCCTCGCACGAGCTGCGCAGCCCGGTCGCCGCCATCCGCACCGACGTCGAGGTGGCGCTGCGCGAGGGCGAGCGGGCCGACTGGGCGGCCGTCGGTGCCGCCGTGCTGGCCGAGGAGGAGCGCCTCGAGCGCCTGCTCGACGACCTGCTGACGCTGGCCGCGGCCGACGAGGACGCCGGGACGGAGGCGGCCGGCCGCCCCGACGAGCGGGTGGACGTCGGCGACCTGGTGGCCGACGTCGCGGCCCGGCCGCGCCGGGTGCCGGTGCGGTGGGAGCGGGCGCCGGACCACGCCGACCACGGCGACCGGGCGACGAGGGCGCCGGGCCGACGCCACCGGCGCGGGCGCTCCTCGGCCGCCCCCGCGACACCCGACGGGCTCGTCGTCCGGCCGGCCCGACGCCCTGGCCCGGCTGCTCACGAACCTCGTCGACAACGCGGCCCGCCACGCCTCCACCGCGGTCGACGTGCACGTCGACGTCGCCTCCTCGCCGACCGGCAGGCCGGTGGTCCACCTGGCGGTCGACGACGACGGCCCGGGCATCCCGGCCGCCGACCGGCAGCGGATCTTCGACCGGTTCACCCGCCTCGACGACGGGCGGGCCCGCGACCGCGGCGGCGCCGGGCTCGGACTGGCGGTCGTCCGGTCGATCGCCGTGGGCCACCGGGGCCGCGTGTGGGTCGGCGACAGCCCCACCGGCGGCGCCCGGTTCGTGGTCGAGCTGCCGGTGGCGCCGGCCGCGCCGTGAGGCCGGGCGGTCGCCGCGGATAGGTTGCTGCGGTTCCGCCGGCCCCTCCCCCGAGGCCCGCCCCATGGCCACCGATCGCACGCCCCTCCCCACCCCCGCGCCGCGCCCGACCGGCGCGGCGGCGCCAGGGGCCCGCGACGGCCTCGCCGCCGTCCTGTGGGACATGGACGGCACGCTGGTCGACACCGAGCCGTTCTGGATCCGGGCCGAGACCGAGCTGGTCACGGCCCACGGAGGGATCTGGACCCAGGACGACGCCCACGCCCTCGTCGGTCTCGACCTGCTCGACTCGGCCGCCTACATCCGGCGGGTCGGCGGGGTCGACATGGCGCCGGCCGCCATCGTCGAGCTGATGATGGAGCGGGTGATCGAGCAGATGGCGGCCGCGCCGCCGTGGCGGCCCGGGGCGCTCGACCTGCTCGCCGCGCTGGGCGACGCCGGCATCCCCAGCGTGCTGGTCACGATGTCGTGGCGACGGCTGGTCGGCGCGGTCGTCGACCTGCTGCCCGCCGGCTCGTTCGCCGCCACCGTGGCGGGCGACGAGGTCGAGCGGGGCAAGCCCCACCCCGAGCCCTACCTGGCCGCGGCCGACATCGTGGGCGTCGAGCCGGGGGCGTGCGTCGCCATCGAGGACTCGCCCACCGGCGCCCGCTCGGCCCGGGCCGCCGGCTGCGTGGTGCTCGGCGTCCCCCACGTGGTGGAGATCCCGACAGACCTCGTCGACGCGTCGACAGCGTCACTCACGAGGTCACGGTCGAACCCTCCGCACCCTGCGGCGCGATAGCAGAGGCAGACGAGCACGGTGCGCAGCGCGAACTGCGCGGGGCGGCGGGGGGGGTGGGGGCAGAGGCTCCGCCGGAGCCCCCACGGTCGCCCGATCGGCTTGCGGTCGGGCGACGGGACGACACGCCGAAGGCGAGGCAGACGAACTCGTAAGGAGCGAACGACTACGAGAGCCGTTCGAAGATCATCGCCATGCCCTGGCCGCCGCCGACGCACATGGTCTCGAGGCCGAAGGTCTTGTCCTCGTCCTGCAGGGCGTGGATGAGGGTGGTGGCGATGCGGGCGCCCGTCATGCCGAACGGGTGGCCGAGGGCGATGGCGCCGCCCTTCACGTTCAGCTTCTCGATCGGGATGTTCAGGTGCTGGGCCGACGGCAGCACCTGGGCGGCGAACGCCTCGTTGATCTCGACGAGGTCGATGTCGTCGATGGTCATGCCGGCCCGGGCCAGCGCCTGGCGCGACGCCTCGATGGGGCCGAGGCCCATGATCTCGGGGTTCAGGCCGGTGACGCCCGACGACACCACGCGGGCGAGCGGGGTGAGGCCCAGCTCGGCGGCGCGGGTGTCGCTCATGACGATCACGGCGGCGGCGCCGTCGTTGAGCGGGCAGGCGTTGCCGGCCGTGATCTCGCCGTCGGGGCGGAACACCGGCTTGAGCTCGGCGAGCTTCTCGACGGTGGTGCCGGCGCGGGGGCCGTCGTCCTTGGTGACGACGGTGCCCGACGGCGTGGTGATCGGCGTGATCTCGCCGTCCCAGTAGCCGTTCTCCTGGTTGGCCGAGGCGAGCTGCTGGCTGCGGGCCGCGAACTCGTCCATGTCCTTGCGGGCCACGTTCTCCTTGAGGCGCACGTTCTCGGCGGTCTGGCCCATGGCGATGTAGATGTCGGGCACCTGCCGTCGAGCGGCGTCCACGAGTCGGCCCCGTTGGCGAACTCGGCGGTGCGGGCCTCGGCGTCGGCCGCGAGCACGTTGTGCGGGCCGCTGTCGGCGAAGCCGCTCATGAAGCGGCTGACGGTCTCGACGCCGGCGGCGACGAAGACGTCGCCCTCGCCGGCCTTGATGGCGTGGGCGGCCATGCGGATCGCCTGCAGCGACGACGAGCAGTAGCGGTTGACGGTCACGCCGGGGACGTCGTCGAGGCCGGCCAGGATGGCGGCGACGCGGGCGATGTTGTAGCCCGACTCGCCGGCGGGCTGGCCGCAGCCGAGGATCAGGTCGTCGATGGTGGTGCGGTCGAGCGACGGGACCTTGTCCAGCGCCGCCTTCACGATGGTGGCGGTCAGGTCGTCGGGCCGGACCTCGGTGAGCGAACCCTTGTTGGCCCGCCCGATGGGGCTGCGGGCCGTCGAGACGATGACAGCTTCGGTCATGGCGTGTGGTCCTCCTGCACGGATCCGTTCCGCGATGTGCCGTGGTCTAGTTATGTTACCGGTCGGTCACCAACCCGGCCGTGGTGATCGTGACCGGGTGCGGGTGGTGGTGGACGTGGTGGCCCTGCTCGAGCCAGCGGCGGAAGCCGGCCGCGTTCGAGTGGATGCCGTTGAGCGTCTCCAGCTTCTCGCGCTGGGCCGGATCGACGCCGGTGAGGTCGGCCTCGAACCGTGCCGCCAGCGCCTCCGCGATGTCCTCGTCGGCGCGCCAGGCGGCCTCGGCCACCTCGGCCCACCGGGTCAGCGTCTCCTGGGCCTCCTCGAGGATCGCCGCGGGGTCGGGCACCAGGCCGAAGTGGGCGAGGGCGATGCCCTCGGGCCGGCGCTCGGCGAACCGCCGCAGCGACGTGAGCGCCTGGTCGAGGTCGAAGTCGGGCGGCGGGGTCGCCGGACGCAGGACCCCCACGTCGGGCAGCCGGACCCCCACGGCGTCGCCCGCGAACAGCAGGCCGGAGTCGCTGTCGTGCAGGGCGAGGTGGTGCTTGGCGTGCCCGGGCGAGTCGACGGTGGTGAGCGTGCGGTTCGACGAGACGACGACCTCGTCGCCGTCCTCGAGCACCCGCACCCGGGCGGCCTCGGTGGGCGTCAGCCGCCCGTAGAGCGAGTCGAGCAGGTCGCCGTAGACCATGGCCGCGCTGTTGACCAGCTTGGTGGGATCGACGAGGTGCCGGGCGCCCCGCTCGTGGACGTACACGGTGGCCTGCGGGAACGCCGCGGCGACGTCGCCGACGCCGCCGGCGTGGTCGAGGTGGATGTGGGTGACGGCGACGCCGGCGAGGTCGTCGGGGGCGACCCCCAGCCCGTCGAGCGCCGCCAGCAGGTGCGGCACCGAGGTCTGGCTGCCCGTCTCGACGAGGACCGGCGCGTCGCCGGTGACGAGGTAGCCGGCGGTGACCTGGTGCCAGCCGCCGAGCAGCGTGTCGATCTGCAGGACACCCGGTGCGATCTCGGTGTGCACGTCACCCCCTCGGCTCGCCGCCGCCGGGCCGAGGCTAGCGGCGCGGGCCGGCGTCCGTTCCGGGCTCGCCCCTCGCGCCCTCCCCGGACGGACGGGCGTCGGTTCGCCGCGCCCACCGTCCCCGACCGTCGATGTCATACCCCGTCGCTAGCGTGACGGCGCATGGTCCGACCAGCACGCACCCCGGTGCGCCGGAAGCGGCGACGTCGCCCACGCTGTGGGACGACCCCGGCGACCCCACCTGGTCGGTCCCCGAGCTCGGCGAGGCCATCGGGCTGCGCGTGCGCACCGCCTTCCCCGACGAGGTGTGGGTGCGGGGCGTCATCCGCAACCTCAACCCCGGCCGGCGGGGCGGCACGGTGTGGTTCGACCTGGTCGAGCCCGCGGCCGACGGCGACCTGGCCCGGCCGCCGGTCGCCAGCCTGTCGGTGGTGCTGTTCGACACCGCCCGCCGCCGGGTCAACGCCCGGCTGACCGACGCCGGCGGCCGCGTGCGCATGACCGACGGCACCGAGGTGCGCCTGCGGGCCCGCGTCACCTGGTACGACCGGGGCGGCCGGCTGCAGCTGCAGATGTCCGACATCGATCCGGCCTTCACGCTCGGCCGGCTGGCGGCCGACCGCGACCGCCTGCTCCGCCTCCTCGACGGCGAGGGCCTGCTCACCCGGCAGGCCTCCCTCCCCCGCCCGTCCTGCCGCTGCGGCTCGGGCTGGTGACCAGCCGGGGCAGCGCGGCCGAGCACGACGTGCTCGACGAGCTGCGCCGGTCGGGCATCGGGTTCTCGGTGGTCACCGCCGACGTGCGGGTGCAGGGGGCCCGGGCACCCCGGTCGGTGGCGTGGGGCCTGCGGGCGGTCGCCGCACGCGGGGTCGACGCGGTCCTGCTCGTGCGGGGCGGCGGCGCCACCACCGACCTCGCCGCCTTCGACGGCGAGGTCATCGCCCGCGCCATCGCCTCGCTCGACGTCCCGGTCCTCACCGGCATCGGCCACGACATCGACCGGTCGGTGGCCGACGACGTCGCCCACGCCGCCTACAAGACGCCCACCGCCTGCGCCCAGGCGGTGGTGGCCGACGTCCGCGCGGTCGGGGCCCGCACCGACGACGTGTGGCGCCGCATCGTCGCCACGGCCCGACGGAGGGGCCGCGACGAGGCCGAGCGCCTGCGCACCTGCGGGCGGCACGTGGCGCTCGCCACCCGCCAGGGCCTGGTGGCCGCCGACCGCGACCTGTCCGGGCGCGGCGCCCGCGTCGGGCGGGCGGCCGACGGCGCACTCGCCCGCACGACCGCGGCGCTCGACCGGGCGGCCGGCCGCGTCGAGGCCGGGGGCCGCGCCCACCTGCGCACGCACGAGCAGACGGTGGCGGCGGCCGCCGTGCGGCTCGCCCAGCGACCGCCGCGGCTCCTGGCCGCGGCCGAGCGCGACCTCCGCGCCGTCGACGCCCAGGTGCGGGCGCTCGATCCGCACCGGGTGCTGGCCCGCGGCTGGTCGATCACCCGCACCGCCGACGGCCGCACCCTGCGATCCGCCACCGATGCCGGCCCCGGCGACGAGCTCGTCACCACGCTCGCCGACGGCTCGGTGCGCAGTACCGTCTCGGCCGACCCGGCCCCCGCCGACCCCGCGCCCGGGAGCACACGATGACCGCCACCCCCTCGCCCGTCCCGCCGTCCCCGTCGCCGTCCTCCGCCTCCGGAGCGGCGCCCCTCGACGCCGGCGAGATCAGCTACGCCGACGCCCAGGCCGAGCTCGACGCCATCCTGCACGAGCTCGACGGCGACGAGGTCGACGTCGACGTGCTGGGCGCCCGCGTGCGACGGGCGGCCGAGCTGCTGCGGCTGTGCCGGTCGCGCATCGCGGCGGCCCGCTTCGAGGTCGAGCAGGTCGTGGGCGAGCTCGAGGCCGAGGCCGACCAGGCCGCAGCCGTGGCTGACGACGTCGACGACGGACGACCGCGACCGCGACGAGGGTCGACGAGCCCGGCCGGCGACACCGGCGACGACGACCTCGATGACGAGCTCGACGACCTCGACGACCTGGACGACGAGATCGACGACGACACCGTCGGATGACGCGTCAGTCGGTGTCGGGCCGGGTCTCGGGGCAGCGGGCGACCAACCGGCCCTCCACGAGCTGATCCGGGGCGGCCGGTACGGGGTTCAGGTCGCCGTCGAAGCGGGCCCACCGGCCCTCGACGATCACCCGGTCGCCCTCGACCCGCACGTCGGTGATCTCGCCGGCCGGGCCGGGGTCGAGCCCCGCGCCGAAGGCGCCGAGGATGCCGTCCTCGGCGCCGAGGTCGGCCGTGACCCCCGACCGGTCGATCCCGCCGTCGCCCACGTCGACGTGCGCCTGCACCACGATCCGCCCCGCGCCCCGGCGAGGACGATCACGTCACCGTCCTGGCCGCACGCGGTGAGGGGCACCTCGGCGCGATCAGAGTCGTAGCTGAACCGTGCCGTGTCGGGCGCGAGGCCGTCGCGCCCGGGGTCCTCATCGCCGCTCCCGCACCCGGCGACGGTCAGCGCGACCGCGGCGAGCGCACCCGTCATCACGGTGCGGGCCGAGCGGCGCGTGGGCCGGCGATTTCGTCCGCGCACGACGCCGCACCGTAGCGGGGCGTGTCAAACTCCCGCACCACCACCGGCAGGGTGGTCCTTCGAGCAGGCGGAGACCAGGACATGTCCCTACCCCCCGATCCGCACGACGACGATCTCACCGAACAGGTGTCGTCCGAGGCGACCCCTGCGCCCCCGCCTCCGCCTCCGCCCCCTCCGCCGCCCGCGGGCGGCGACTGGCCGGGACCGGCGGGCGCGGCGGTGCCCGCCGGAGTCGCGGCGACTGCGCCGCCTCCGCTCGCGGCCACCGCTCCTGCCCCCGTCGCTCCGCCGCCCCCGTCCTCGGCCGTCGGCGACCCGCCGCCCGCCGATCCGGCGCCGTCCGGCGGCAGGAGCCGCATCCTGCTCGCGGTGGGCGCGGCCGTCGCCGTGATCGCGGTCGTCGGCGGTGTCCTCGTGGTGACGGGCGGCGACGACAGCGTCGAGACCAGCGAGGGCGCGGACGACGAGCCCGACGCCGACGGCCAAGACGTGCCGGACGCGGGGTCCGAGGCCGGGACGACCGACATCCCCGACACGCCCGAGGCGGTGGTCGCGGCCTTCTTCGATGCGGTCGAGGCCGGCGACTGCGAGGCGATCGTCGAGTTCGTGGTCCCCGAGACCTTCACCTCGGTGGGCGACTCGCCCGAGCAGGCGATCGCCGACTGCGAGGCCGACCCCGAAGGGCGGGCGGACGTGGCCGAGCTCGACGTCCTCGACGTCTCGTTGGTCTCCGAGACCGGCGACGAGGCGGTCGTGTCGGTCACCGCCATCGTCGACGGCGAGACGGGCACCGGGAGCTGGAGACGCAGCGCGTCGACGGGACCTGGCTGATCTCGTCGCTCGGCTGAGCGCGGCCGCGGCTGCAGGCGCCTGTGCGCAGGACGCGGGATGCAGGCCGCTGGGCGCCGCCCCGTAACGTGGTCGTGCCCATGCGCCCCCGCGCCGCCGCACCCCCGTCGCTCAGCGCCATCGCCTTCCGTGTCGACGGGCGCCTGCGCGACCTCCTCGACGCGGAGAGCGCCCGGTGGAGCGCCGTCGACGTGGCTCTCGCCGAGCCGCTGGACGCGCTGCGCCGGCTGGTCGAGGCCGGCGGCAAGCGGCTGCGCCCGGCGTTCTGCCATTGGGGGTTCGTGGCCGCGGGCGGCGAGCCGGACGACCCTCGGGTGGTCGACGTGGGCGCGGCGTTCGAGATGTTGCACGCGTTCGCGCTGGTGCACGACGACGTGATGGACGGGTCGCCGACGCGGCGCGGCACCCGCACCACCCACCTGGCCTTCGCGGACGCCCACCGGGCCGCGGGGTGGCGGGGCGAGGACCGTCGCTTCGGTGAGGGTGCGGCGATCCTCGTCGGTGACATGGCGCACGTGTACGCCGACGTGCTGCTCGGCGACGTGTCGGGGGACGTGTGGTCGGTGTGGAGCGAGCTGCGGCTCGAGCTGGACGTGGGCCAGTACCTCGACCTGCTCGGCACCGCACGGGCCGACCGCGACCGGGCCCGCGCCCGCCGCATCTCCCGCTACAAGTCGGGCAAGTACACGATCGAGCGGCCGCTGCACGTGGGCGCGGCGCTGGCGGGGCGGTTCGCCGACCTGGCCGGGCCGCTCTCGGCCTACGGCGACCCGCTGGGCGAGGCGTTCCAGCTCCGCGACGACGTGCTGGGGGCGTTCGGCGACCCGACGGTGACCGGCAAGCCCGTCGGCCAGGACCTCCGGGAGGGCAAGCCCACGCCCCTGCTCGCCGCCGCGGTCGAGCGGGCCTCCGCGTCCCCTGCGGGCGCCGCCGCCTCGGCCGTGCTCGACCGGGTCGGCCAGAGAGATCTGACCGACGCCGACGTGACCGGCATCCAGCAGGCGCTGGTCGACACGGGCGCCCTCGCCGAGGTCGAGGGCCTCGTCGACGAGCTCACCGGGCGTGCGGTCGACGCCATCGAGGCGGCCGACGTGGTCCCCGCCGCCCGCGACGAGCTGGTCGACCTCGCCCGCTACGTCGCCTCGCGCGACGCCTGACCGACCTGACCCGACGGTTCCGGCGGCGCTCCGTGCCATCACGGTCATCCGTCGCCGACCGAACGCCGGGGTGCCGGGGGCGCGGCGGGCCAGGCTCGTGGCCGTCAGGCGGGGAGAAACGGGGTGCAGGGCGCGGGGCGCGGCAGCGTGCGGACGCCCGGCTCGGCCGCGACCGCCGCCAGCCAGGGTGGGCGCACGACGGCGCTGACCACGATCGCGGTGTCGAGGCCCGAGAGGGTGGCCGCCTGACGGGCGTACGTGGCGGCGTAGTCGGGCGGCCGCACGTCGTGGCTGAGCTCGAGCAGGGCGTACGGATCGGGCGCGGCTGCCGGTCCGAGCGACGGGCCGAGCACGAAGGCCGTCGTCGGCTCGGAGCCGCCACCGGCGATCCCCGGGCCGTCGTCCAGCACGGCGCCGCGCACCAGGTCGGGCCGCGCCCCGGCGACGAGCAGCGCCACGTACCCGCCCAGGCCCCGACCGTGCAGGGTGGCCGGCCCGAGCTGGCCGAGGGCCGCGTCGACGTCGGACATGAGCAGCTCGCAGAAGTACCCGCCTCCGGCGGGGACCGTCGTGTTGCCGTGGCCCGTGAAGTCGAGCGCCCACACGGGGCCGGGCCACGACGCGAGGTGATCGGGCACGGTCTCGGGCGACCGCTCGCCCAGCCCGTGCAACAGGAGCAGCGGGCGGGAGGCGCCGTCGCCGTCCTCGACATCTCCGTCCCCGTCGCGTTCGTCCCCGTCGCGTTCGTCCCCGTCGTGTGCGTCCCCGTCGAGGCCGCCACGGAGGCGGTGCAGGGCGACGTCGATGCGGTTGTTCCGCACGGTCACGGTCGGCGGGCAGGGCGCGGGGTCGTCATCACGAGGCCCGGCGTCACCGCCGGACCGTGCGGCCGGCTGCGGACGGGGTGACCGGACCGGGCTCCCCTTGCCCGCCAGGAACTCGACCACCAGGTCGGCGACACGGTGAGGTTGCTCGATGTGGACGAAGTGCCCGACGTCCTCGTAGACGACGAGGCGGCTGCCCTCGGGCAGGTTGGGAGCGACCTCGTCGGGCGGGGTCGCCCACCCCATCACCTCGGGCTGTTGGCCCAGCACGGCCAGCATCGGCACGCTCAGACCCGGCAGCCGGGACATGGCCCACTCCGGCCGCCAGGGGCCGAAGCCGCCGAGCCGCAGGGACGGGTCGATCATCCAGCGCCAGCCCTCGTCGTCGTGACGGGCGCCCACCGAGACGAGGTAGCGCAGCCACTCCTTCGACAGCCGGGGGTTCATCCGCCGCCGCCGCTCGGCCAGCCCGTCGATCGTGTCGGGCCGGCGCTGCTTCGTGGCCGTCCGGCGGCGGAAGTCGAGCCAGCCGGCCAGCTCGCCGGCCAGCAGCTTGGTGCGCTCGTGGTCGGGGACGTCGGGCATCGACCGCCCGCTGGGGACGCCGTCGAGGTTGACGAGGGCGCTGACCCGGTGCGGCAGCGCGGCCGCGAACTGGACCATGACCGACCCGCCCTTCGAGTGGCCCACGACCGGCAGCGGCCCCGCCGTCACCGAGTCGATGACCGCGAGCGCGTCGCGGAGGTCGGCCTCCCACGAGTACATCGCCGTGTGCTCGGAGGCGCCGTGGCCGCGCTGGTCCCAGGCCACGACCCGCCAGCCGGCGTCGGCCAGCAGCGGGGCGAACACGTCGAAGGTGCGGGCGAAGTCGAAGCCGCCGTGGGCCAGGACCAGCGGCAGGGCGTCGGGGTCACCCCACTCGTAGACGGCGAGGCGGACGCCGTGGGAGAGCACGGTGCGCCGGCGGTCCGGCGGACGGGCACCTGGGAACGTCACGGTCTCGGTCGGCACGAGGAGAAGATTGACCCACGGGTCAAGCTGCCGACAAGCGAGCCGTCCGGGCGGGTCAGGGGACGACCGGCTCGGCCGGCCTGCCCGAGCGCAGCCCCGCCGCGGCACCGGCGAGACGGACCAGGATCCCGCCGGGGCGGCGGAGGTTGGCGTCGCGCACCCGGTAGGTCGGGTACACCTCGGCGTGCCAGCGGGTGTGCCACGGCTGGTTGGTCACGAGGTCGATGCTGGCCACGTCGATCCGCTCGCAGCAGTCTCGGACCAGGTCGGCCATGAGGATGTTGCTGGGCGACAGGTCGGAGAGCTCGTCGTCGTAGGCGACCTTCAACAGCTCGAGGGTGTTGCCGGTGATCCCGGTGAGCTGGGACGCCGCCGGGCGCCCGTCGAGGCGCAGCGTGCGCACGCTCACGCGCCCCGCCTGCGCCCCGCCGAGGAGGAAGCGTTGCATCCGGGCGTGGTCGACCGGCTTGTTGGCCAGCGCACCGCTGTCGGCCTTCCAGCCCGACCCCTCGATGGCGACGAACTCGGCGAACGCCTCGGCGACCTCGTCGGGCTCGGAGGCCACGGTGATCGTCATCTCGCCCCGGCGCTCGAAGCGGTTGCGGGCCTTGCGCAGCCCCGTCCGCAGGTTGCGCCCGGCCGCCTCCAGCCACTCGTCGTACGGCTTGACGGTGGTGATCACCGAGTGGCCGCCGTAGCGGTCCTCGGCGGCCAGGCCCTGGGTGGCGGCCGTGGCCAGGCGGGTGAACCCCCGCCCGTCGCGCAGGCCGCCCAGCGTCACCATGTCGACGGGCTCGCCCGAGGCCGCCATCGCCGCCAGCAGGCCCGACCGCACCTCGGTGGGGTGCGCCCGGTCGGCGATGAGCCCGTCGCTCGTGCGCTCGTTGCCGAGCACGCGCAGGCGCACCGGACCCTGCCGGCGCTCGCGCAGCTCGAACGGCAGGACGGCGAGCGGACCGTCGTCGTCCTCGGCCACCACCCAGCGGGCCCGCTCGCCGTGGGCCTCTTCGGCCATCGCCTCGGCCCACTCGGCCGTCTGGAACATGGAGCGCGGCGGATGGTCGACCAGCAGCTCCCGCCAGACGGGCTCGACAGCCTCCCACCGCCGCGCACCCGCAGGATCGTGGTGCGCACGGCCGACGACGTTACCGCCTGTCCGAGGGTGGCCCTCACGCGTCGTCGGGGTCGGCGCGCCAGTCGCGGTCGGGCGACAGGTAGATCAGCGGCAGGCTCACCACCGACACCAGGCTCTTGATGACGAGGTTCACGACGAACACGTCCCACACCGCCGACCAGGGCAGGGTGAAGGCGTCGTCGGCCAGGAACGGCAGGGCCCCGAACGCCCCGATCGCGAAGATGGCGTTGTCGAGCGGCACGCTGACCGCGTTGCTGACCGCCACCCGGGCCCACTGGTAGCGCGTCGTGACCCGCCGGACGAACCAGTGGTACACCTCGGTGTCGACCAGCTCGCTGATGACCTGGGCCACGATCGACGCCACCACGATGCGCCACACGGGCCCGAGCACCGTCCCGAACTCCTCGTCGAACGGGTAGCTGGCGTCGGGCTTCACCCGCACCACCCACTGCAGGTAGACGGCGAGGAACAGGTTGACCGCTGCCGCGGTCAGGACCACCGTGCGGGCGAGGCGCCTGCCCAGCGCCTTGTGCACGACGTCGCGGAGCGTGAAGGTGATCGGGTACACGAACGTGCCCATGTCGACCGCCCGACCGAACGTCGAGCCGATCTTCACGCTCGTGACGTTGGCGATGACCTGGGCGCCGACGTAGGCCCCCACCGCGGCGATGGCGACGTGCGTGGCCGTCACCCCGGTGCGGACTGTCGGTGGGGACGGCACCGCGACGGCGGGCGCGTCCTCGCGTGGCTGCATGAGGGGGTGACCTCCGGTTTTGGTGAGGCGGGTCGCCGGTACCGCCGGGTGATGTGACGCTGCCCCGACCGGCTGGACCGTGGCGAGCGCCCACGACGGGGCGCCGGACACGGCGGCCGTCGACCTCTCGGCCGTGCGTGGGCCGAGTCGTCGCGGTCACCTGTCGGGGCGGCCCCGAGTGTAGGTTGCGCGCCCGTGGCCCCCCGTCCCCCGACCCGCACGGTGGCCCTCGGCGGCGGGCGCACGCTGGCGTTGGACGACGTCGGCGACCCCGACGGCGTGCCCGTCCTCTACCTGCACGGCACCCCCGACTCGCGGCTCGCCCGTCACCCCGACGACGGGCTGGCCGAGGCGGGCGGCGTGCGGTTGCTGGCGATCGACCGGCCGGGCTGCGGGGGCTCCTCGCCCCTCGAGGCCGGCCCCTGGTCGCCCGACTGGCCCGCGGCGTGGGCGGCCGACGTCGCCGCCGCCCTCGACGCCGTCGGGGTCGGGCGGTGCGCGGTGCTGGCGTGGTCGGGCGGGGCGCTCGGGGGCGTGGCGCTGGCGGCCCACGGATCGGCCCCACCGGTCGGCGCACCGAGCGAGGACGCGGGTCCGCTGGCCGGTCGGGTGGCGGCGCTCGGCATCGTGGCCGGGCTCGTTCCCCGCCAGGCGTACGACGATCCCGACGGTCCGCGCCGCGGGCGAGGCGCGGCTGGGCGTGATCGAGCTGGCCGACGTCGTTCCCCCCGGCGAGCTGGGCGACGAGGTGGCCCCGATGCTGGCGCCCCACCCGTGCGACGAGCCGCTGGCGACCGAGCACCAGGAGGCCCAGCGCTCGCCGGCCGACGCGGTCGAGCTCGCCTCGGTGCCCGGTGGCGCCGAGGCGATGGCCGCCGGGCTGGTGGAGGCCGTGCGCCACGGCCTGGCGGGCGTCGCCGCCGACGTCGAGGCCCAGGCCCGCCCGCTGGACGTGGACCTCGCCCGGGTGCGGTGCCCGGTCCGGCTCTGGTACGGCGAGGTCGATCAGGTCACACCCGTGGCCTTCGGCCGCTGGTACGCCGCCCACCTGCCCGATGCCACGCTCACCGTCGTCGCCGGCGCGGGCCACTACGTGGCGCTGACCCGCTGGTCCGAGCTGCTGGCCGAGCTGGCGGCTCTCACCGGTCGAGGCTGACGGCGCGCGGACCACCGGCGGCTGACCCGCGGCGTCGCTACGTTGCGGCGCATGCCGCGCCTTCGCCAGGTCAGCCGCGACGAGGCCACCGCGCCCATCGTCGGGGCGATGTACGACTTCATGTTCGGCCCGGGTCGCGATCCGGTCGCCGAGCCGGGCACCGCCACGGGCACGCCCGGGCGACTGGTGGACGACCTTCGCGCTCGTCCCCGACGTGCTCCAGCACTGCGTGGCCGGGTTCCGGCTCGTACCGCTCGCCCGACGCGCACGCTGCCTGCCGAGCTGCGCGAGCTCGGCCAGTTCCGGGCCGGGTGGGGCCGCCAGAGCCAGTTCGTGTACAGCCAGCACGCCAAGTCGTGCCGGGCGCTCGGCATGTCCGAGGAGAAGATCGCCGCCCTGCCCCACTGGGCGGTGGCCGACTGCTGGTCGCCGGTCGAGCGGGCGGTGCTGGCCTACACCGACGCCCTGGTGCTCGAGGGTGGGCGGGTGTCGGACGGCGTGTTCGCCGCCCTGCAGGAGCACCTGACCGACGAGCAGATCCTCGAGCTGACCTACATCACCTGCCTGTACGAGATGCACGCCACGATGAGCCGGGCGCTGCGCACCGAGTGGGACGACCGCGACGAGCCGATCGTCGAGGTCCCCGGCGACCACACGTCGCTCGAGCCCGAGGTCGGCGTCGAACCGCGCCGCACCGCCGCCCGGTAGAGTTCCGACAGCGATTCTCCGCGAGTTCGGTCGCAGGACCCCCGAAACTGCTGTGGAAACCCGCAGGGGGGTCAGGCGGGGGTCCACTCCGCGTGGACGTGCTTGATGCCGTTGATGAAGCCGCTGCGGAGGCGCTCGGGCTCACCCACGGTGTGGATGTCGGGGAGACGGGTGAGCAGCTCCCGGAACATCACGGTGATCTCGCGGCGGGCCAGGTGGGCGCCGAGGCAGAAGTGGGGGCCGGGGCCGCCGAAGCCGATGTGGTCGTTGGGCGTGCGCCCGAGGTCGAACGTGTGCGGATCGGCGAAGACGGCCTCGTCGCGGTTGCCCGACCAGTACCAGAGCACCACCTTGTCGCCCTCGGAGAACTCCTGGTCGCCGAGGCGCACGCCGTCCTCGGTGACCGTCCGCCGGAAGTGGATGACCGGCGACGCCCACCGCACGATCTCCTCGACCGCCGTCGGTGCCAGCCCGTCGATGTCGTCGAGCCAGCGCTGCTGCTGTTCGGGATGCTCGGTGAGCGTGACCAGGCCGTGCGCGATGGCGTTGCGGGTGGTCTCGTTGCCCGCCACGACGAGCAGGATGAAGAACGAGGCCAGCTCCTGCGTGGTCAGGTGCTCGCCGTCGACCTCGCTGGTCACGAGCGCGGAGACGAGGTCGTTGCCGGGGTCCTTGATCCGGGCCTCGCCGAGCTCGGTCACGAGCTGGGCCAGCTCCTGGCCGGCCGTGAGGATCGCCATCGTGACGCCCATCGGGTCGTCGATGTCCTCGACGTACTCGGGGTCGGTGAAGCCGAGGATCACGTTCGTGCGGTCGAACACGAACTCCTCCTGGCTTCGGGGGATGCCCATCATGTCGAGGATGATCCGCAGCGGCAGGCGGGCTGCCACCTCGGTGACGAAGTCGGCCTCGCCCCGGTCGGCGATCTCGTCGACGATCTCGGCGGCGACGCCCTCGACGTCGGCCTTCATGAGCCCCAGCTGCCGGGGCGTGAACCCCCGCGACACGATCCGGCGCATGCGGGCGTGGCGAGGGTCGTCGAGGTTGATCATCGAGCCGAAGAACTCGATGAAGTCGGGGGGCAGGTCGGCGATGTTGGTGCCCTTGCCCGAGCAGAACAGCTCGGGGTGCCGGCTGGCGTGGACGATGTCGGCGTGCCGGGTGACCGAGTAGTAGGTCGACTCGGCCACGCCCATGTGGGGCAGCCCGGGGAACACCATGCGGGCGATCGGCCGTTCTCGCCGCAGGAGGGCGAACGCCTCGGCCCGCTCGTCGAGCGGGCGGGTCCACCAGTCGAGGTCGGACAGGTCGATCTGGTCCACCGTCGGTGCCGACATGCGGCCACCGTAGTTGGCAGTCGTCAAGCGATGACGCCCGTATCAGTGAACATCGATCGCGGCGGTCGCGTCATCCCTGACACGATCTGTCAGGGAGGTGGTCGTACCGTGCTCCCATGGCCACCTGGACGTCCTTCGCCGACGAAGCCCCCGAGATCGCCACGCTCGCCGAGAAGCGCATCGCCGCCACCGGACTGCTCATCATGGCCACGGTGCGACGCGACGGGTTCCCGCGCATCAGCCCCGTCGAGCCGACGCTCGCCGACGACCGGCTCGTGCTCCACGACGACAAGCTCTGGCTCGGCATGATGCCGGGGGCGGCCAAGTCGCTCGACCTGACAGCGGGACGGCCGGCTCGGCCTGCACACCGCCACCGCCGACAAGATGGTGAGCGAGGGCGACGTGAAGATGTGGGGCACCGCCACGCAGATCACCGATCGGGCCACGCTCGAGAAGATGGCCGACGACATCTTCGTGTCGGTGGGTCACCGGTTCGAGGTCGGCACGTTCGACGCCTTCGACATCGACCTGCTGGGTGCGTCGGCCGTCACCGTGGACACCGAGGCCGAGGTGATGCTCGTGCGCACCTGGCGGCCGGGGGCCGGCGTCTCCCGGGTCGAGAAGACCGGCTGAGGCTCCGCGGCGACGCGCGCCGGAGGGCGGCGCGCCGGCGGGAGGCGCGCCGGCGGGCCGTGGTGCTCAGTCGTCCCGGCGCCGCACCTTCCGCACCAGGACCTCCTGCACGATGGTCGCCACGTGCACGCCGTCCTCGGCGAACACGTAGCCGACGCTCACGCCCCGGGAGCTCATCAGCCCATGGCACGTGAAGGCCTGGAGCTGCCAGCGGTCGGCGGCCATCGGCCGGTGGAAGTAGATGGCGTGGTCGAGGCTGGCCGAGAACATCTGGTGCTCCATGGGCCGGTCGTCCCACTCGGGGTACAGCGAGACCACGGCGTCGGTGGGCAGGTCGTCGGACAGGTAGGCCAGGCCACAGGCGTGGAGGCCCGGCTCGTCCGCGATCTCGCCCGCCACCCGCAGCCACGACGTCGCCTCGCCCGTGCCCCGGCCCACGAAGCGGCGCTCGAACAGGGGGCTCCAGCTGTCGTCCGAAAGCTCGCCGGGCGCCGGGACGTCGGGCATCAGCGCGGTCTGCGCCGTCGGTGCGTCCTCGTCGACCTGGTACGACGCAGTCATCTCGAGGATCACGCCGACGGATTGGCGGGCCGTGACCCGGCGGGTGCAGAACGATCGGCCGTTGCGGACGCGGTCGACCTCGAACCGGATCGGCTCGGCGGCGTCGCCGCGGCGGATGAAGTACGCGTGCAGCGAGTGCACCCGGAACGCCGGGTCGACCGTGAAGGTGCCGGCCCGCAGGGCCTGGGCCACGATCTGCCCCCCGTAGAGCCCGCCCCACGGGTAGCTCGGCCCGGCGCCCACCCACACGTCGGTGCCGTGGGGCTCGAGGGCCATCATCGTCGCGAAGTCCATCACTGGCCCTCGTCGCCGGTCTGGCCGTCGGGTGCCCACGTCGCCCAGGCGTCGGCGCACCGGTCGGCGTCCCACATGCCGTCGTGCACCACGACCCGGTAGCGGAAGCGCAGGCGGCCGCCGGCGGGCAGGGTCGTCGGACCGTCCCACAGGAACGCCGGGTAGATCGTGTTGGCCCAACCGTCGCCGTAGCCGTCGCCGGCCCGGGTCGTGGCGTAGAAGGGCACGGGGTGCGCCGGGTTGGCCGGGTGGTCGAGCACGCAGACGCCGACCGGCCGGCCCTCGCACGTGCCGGACAGGTCGCACCAGCGCGACCGCCGGGGGGTCACACGGCCCCGCCTCACCCCGTCGTCGAGGATCAGCCGGGTGTCGTGCCAGTCCTCTCGGCCGCGCACCGCCAAGCCCGAGTAGCCGCCCCACGTGCCGTTGTAGGGCGAGCGGTCGAGCACGGCGCCGTGCGGCGCCGTCAGCGTGACGTCCCAGTCGAGCGCGTAGGCGTCGTCGTCGAGCGGCACGTGGCGCAGCACCCGGCGCTCGTGCACGGCCACCGTGGCCCGGTCGGGCCGGATCCAGTGCAGGTCGCCGGCGACCGTGTCGCCGTCGACCGTGGGCGGGCCGTCGTGGCGCTGCACACCCCATCCCGCGGGGTCGTACTCCTCCCAGAAGTTGTCGCCGTCGACGAACTTCACGACGAACCAGACGCCACGCTGCCACGGGTGGTCGGGGGGTTCGACACGGGTGAGGACGACGCCGGCGGGGGTGGCGACGGGGTGGAGGTGTGGCTTGCGCCGGTGGTCCCAGGCGTACGTCCACCCGCCCGCACCGGCGTCGAAGCGAACGACCGGCGACGGCTCGGAGCCGCCGGGACGCGGGGCCTCCCCGGCCGGGGGCCGCCCGGGATCGTCGGCCGCGGTCACGCCAGCCGTCCCATGTCGGCCTCGACCACCGGGTGGAGGGGCGGCTCGCCGGCGCCGAACCGGCGGATCTCCTCGATCACGAGCTCGGCCTGGCGTGACAGCTCGGTGCCCTGCGAGCCGGCCAGGTGGGGCGTGACGACGCAGGTCGGCAGGGCCAGCAGCTCGTGATCGGGGGGCAGCGGCTCGGGGTCGGTCACGTCGAGCACGGCCGTCAGCCGCCCCGCCCGCAGCTCGGCCGCCAGGGCGTCGTGATCGACCAGGGCACCGCGGGCGGTGTTCACCAGCGTGGCGCCGTCGATCATGCAGGCCAGCTGGGCGGCGCCGATCATCCCCTCCGTCTCGGGCAGCGCCGGCGCGTGCAGGCTCACGACGTCGCTCGTGGCGAGCAGCTCGTCGAGCCCGACCCGCCGCACGCCGAGCGCGGCCGCGCCCTCGTCGCTCAGGTAGGGGTCGGCGACGACGACCGTGCACTCGAACGGGCGCAACAGCTCGACCACCGCCCGCCCCACGTGGGAGGCGCCGACCAGTCCGATGCGCTTGCCCCAGTTGCCCACGGGATGGCGCCGGGGGAGGTCGGGGACGGTGACACCGCGCAGCTTCTCGCGCTCGACGAACGCCGCCTTGTTCGCCCACAGGATCGCGGCCACCGTGTACTCCGCGACCGGAACGGCGTTGGCCGCGGCTCCCGAGGTCACCAGCACGCCCCCGGCGAACGTGGCAGGGGTGACGGTGTCGCGCACGGTCCCCGCCGCGTAGGCCAGCATCTGCAGGCGCGGCGCGCGGGCGAGGATCGCCTCGTCGACCACCACGCAGCCCCAGTGCCCGAGCAGCACGTCGGCGCCGGCCAGCACCTCGTCGGCCCGGCCGGAGGGCAGCGCCTGCACCGCCACGGGGTCGAGCAGGTCGGCCACGTCGGCCAGGGCGGAGAGGTGCTCGGGTCGCAGGGCGTACGGCTCGAGCCCGGGGTACATCGACAGCGCCACGGCCGGGCGGGCGCGGTCGTCGGGGGAGCGGTCGGCCACGGCTGGCGACTCTACGGCGCACGGCCCGCCCGACGGCAGTGCCGGCCCACCCGGTCCGCCCGACGGTTCCGCCCGGCACCGCCCCACCGCCCCACCGGCCCGCCCGACCGTCCGCAGGGCCGGGACGTCGACCGGCACGCCGGCCCGGGTGGCGATCCGCGGGCGCCGCTAACGTCCGCGCCTCGTGGGGACCATCGCCGACGACCTCGTCACGCTCGCCTCGACGGTGCTCGCCGACCTGGGCGATCCCACCAGCGGCGTGGCCCCCGGCCTGGTGCTGCCGGCCACGCTGGCCGGCCACCGGGTCGACGCCGACGCCCACGCCGACCTGGTGTTCGCGCTCGGGCTGCTGCGCGAGGCCGGTGTGGCCCGCATCGGCGCCGTCGACGTCGAGGAGCACCTGCACGACCGGCTGGCCGCCACCGACGCGACCCGCACCCACACGTTCTTCTCGTACCGCATCGCCGAGACGGTGGCCCGGCTCGGCGGCCTCGACGCCCTCGCTGCCACCACCCGCGACGTCGTCGTCGCCGCGGCCGACAGCACCGAGTGGATCCCGCTGCTCGACCAGGGGATCCTGCCCCGCAACTACGCGGTCGTGCTCACCCGGTGCGAGCTCGCACGCGCCGCGCTCGGCCTCGACGTCGACGCCGCCGTGGTCGGCGGCCTGGTCGAGCGGGTGGCCGGACCTGCTCGGCGAGGACCCCGACGGCTGGCTCGACGACTCGCAGGACGGGCGGGGGCAGGTCGACATGTACACGGTCGACGCCTACCTGTTCGCCGAACCGTTCTCCGACCGCCTGGGGGCGGTCTGGGAACGGGGCGTGGCGTCGGCCGCTCGCCTGGTCGGGGCCGTCGTCACCCCGGGCGGCGCCGCCCTGCCCTGGGGCCGGTCGATCGGGGCGCTGGCCGTGTGCCACAGCGGCGAGCTCGCGGCCCTGCTGCTGCGGCGGGCGCACGAGGGCGGCGCACCGGTCGACGCCGAGCGTTGGTGGGGCGTGGCGCGGGCATCGGCGGCCGGGGCCGCACCCTGGTTCGACCGCGGCCTGGTGGTGGCCCACAAGCGGCGGGCGCCGTTCCGCTACCGCGGCCCGTTCCGTCGCCTGCAGATGACCCTCGACTGCGTGGGCAAGCTGGTGGTGGCCGCGCTCGACCTGCGCCGGGCGGGCCCCGAGCCAGGGACGGATCGGGCGCGGGGTGCGGGCGGAACCGGCGCCCCGACCGGCGGCGCCCGGGACGACGCCACCGACGTTCTCGGACCTCCGGCGGCCGGCCTCCCCCGGGCCTTCGACAGCCGCGACGAGTGGATCGGCTTCGGCGACCGCATCGGGGTGTGGGCGCACCGCGATCCCCGGCTGCCGTTCGCCCTCCCGGTCGTGGGCGGGCCCGGCGCCGACTACGCCCCCACGCCCCGCCATCCTGGCGGGTTCGAGGTGCCGACCGACCAGCCGCTGGCCTGCTTCGTGCCGCTGGCCTGGCGGGGCGAGGCCCGCTTCGCACCCGGAGGCCGGGCCGCCGCGGTCCAGCACGCGCCCGGCGTCCTCGAGCTGGCGCACGACACGTTCCGCGACACCGGCGCGCCGTTGGGCGAGGACGCGCCGACCCTCCCGGCCGAGCGCCGGGCCCGCTACGTGGCCGGCGGCCGCACGTTGACCGTGCACGAGCAGCTCGCCTTCCCCGGCAGGCCTCCCGGGGCCGTCGCCGTGCTGGTGCCCGAGATGCCGGGGCAGCCGTTGCACGTCACGGCCGACGGGCCCGCGGTCGAGCGGGTCACGACCGTCGACGTCGACGGCCTGGCCGAGTGGCGGGCGGTCAACGGCGAGATCGCCGCCGTCCACCAGATCGAGCTGGCGCCGGCCCCGGACATGGCGTTCCGATGGACGGTCACCCGGAAGCTCCGGGTCGTCTCGACCGCGCACCACCACTGGTACCACCAGTGCCTCTACGCCTCGCTCGGCGACCGGGTCGACGTCCGGCCCGTGCCGTACCACCTGCTCGACGACGCCGATCGGCTGGCGGAGGCGTTCGCCAGCGTCGACGTGCTGCACCTGCACTGGCCCGAGTGGCTGACCGGCATGTCGGCGGGCCGGGCGCGCCGGGTGGCCGAGACCCTGCGCGACATCGGCGTCCCCGTCGTGTGGACGCAGCACAACCTCGCCCCCCACACCGCGCCCGACCACGCGGCCCTCTACCGCCCGTGGGCCGAGACGGCGGCGGCCGTGATCCACCACAGCCGTTGGGGCGAGCAGGCGATCCGCCGCCGGTACGAGTTCGCGCCGGCCGCCGTCCACCGCGTCATCCCGCACGGCCACTGGGGCCCGCTGATGACGCCCCGCGACGAGATCGACCGCGCCGCCGCCGAGGCCGAGCTCGGGCTGGCGCCCACCGGCCTGCGGATCGGCGTGGTCGGGGCGCCACGGCCGGGCAAGGACACCCAGCTGCTCATCGACGGCGTCCACGCCAGCACCCGCCGACGACGTCCAACTGCTGGTGCTGAGCGGCGAGGGCGAGTCCGCTCCCGACGACGACCCCCGCATCACGGTGCTCCCCTACGACGAGGTCCCGCGCCAGGTCTACGACCGCCGGCTGGCCACCATCGACGTGCTGGCGCTGCCGCTCGAGGGCGGGACCTACCTCACCACCGGGCAGGTGGCCGACGCCGTGGGGGCGGGGCTGCCCGCCCTGGTGTCGCCGTGGCCATACCTGGCCGAGGTCCTGGGCGACGCCGCCATCCCCTACGGGCGGACCGCCGCCGACCTGGCCGCCACGATCGACGGGCTCGACGAGCCCACCCTCGCCGCGGCCCGGGCCGCGGCCGTCGAGCGCCGATCCGCGCTCGACTGGGCGCCCTCGCCGAGGACACCTACGCCCTGCTCGACGAGGTCGCCGCGGCCCACCCGCGGCATGTGACGGCGACCGGCGTTCGGAACCCGCACAGGCACGTCACCCGCGCCAGGCCACTAGGGTCCCGCGCGATCGAGAGTCGAGGGGGACGAGCCGTGCGACGTGGGGCCGCGGTGCTGGTGGTGCTGGTGGCGATGACCGCGGTGGTGGCATGTCGCGGCCCGGGCGGAGGGCACGTCGGCGGAGGCGGCGCCCGTGGGCTGGGAACGGGCAACGGGTACGTCGACCAGCGCGCCTGGCGGGCGGCTCAGGACGGCTACCTGGCCTTCGCCACCGAGGTCCTGTCGCCGACGTCGCCGACGAACGTGCTCGCCCACCTCACGCGGGCCGAGCGCGACCGCCGCTTCGCCTTCGACGCGTCGGCCATCGGGCCCGACGACTTCGCCGCGGTGTTCGACAAGATCGACGCCTTCCGGGACACGAGCGACTTCGACATGCTGCACCTGGTCGCCATCTGGGAGGGCCACCGGCGCGACATCACGCCCGAGCTGCGGGCGGCGATCGAGCAGCGCTTCACCGGCTTCCGGTACTGGTACACCGACCCGCTGCCGGCGGGCGTGGTCGACGACAAGTGGTTCTGGAGCGAGAACCACCGCATCATCTTCCACACCCTCGAGTACCTGACCGGCCGGGCCCTGCCCGACACGACGTTCGCCATCACCGGCGAGACGGGGGCGACCCACGCCGACCGCGGCCGCCAGCGCATCGAGGCGTGGCTCGACGAGAAGGCGGCGTACGGCTTCTCCGAGTGGCACAGCGACGTCTACTACCAGGAGGACATCCAGGCCCTCACGCTCCTGGCCGAGCACGGTGAGCGCGACATCGCCGGGCGGGCCGCGGCCATGCTCGACCTGTTCCTCTACGACCTGGCCCTCCACCAGCTCCAGGGCAACAACGGCGTCACCCACGGCCGGTCGTACATGAAGGACAAGAGCCGGGCCGCCGACCAGGACGTCTTCGGCCTGACCAAGCTGCTCTTCGCGACGAGCGACCAGCCGTACACGTCGCGGTCCGACACCGGCGCCACGTTCCTGGCCGCAGCCGAGCGCTACCGGTTGCCCGAGGCCGTCCGCCTGGTGGCCACGACCGAGCGCACGTTCGAGGACCGCACCCACATGGGCGCGCCCCTCGACCTCGACGAGCCGTTCACGACGACGCCGCAGTCGCAGGTGCCCGGCGTGTCCTACGACGACCCGGCCGCCATCCCGTTCTGGTGGGAGCGCGGCGCCCTCACCGCCTGGCAGACCGTCCCCGCCACGCTCGCCACCATCGACGAGCACGACCTGTTCGAGACCTCGCTCTTCCGGCCGTTCAAGCCACTCGTCGACCTGGCGGGCGGCGACCCGGCCGTGGCCCGCCAGCTCGCGTACCAGCTGCGCTGCATGATCAACGTCGGCGTGCTCAGCGAGGTCGACACGGTCACCTGGCGCAGCCCCGACGCGATGCTGTCGAGCGCCCAGGACTACCGGCCCGGCTGCTTCGGCAACCAGTACCACGCCTGGCAGGCGACGCTCGACGAGGACGCGGTGGTGTTCACCACGCTGCCGGGGAACCAGCCCCGCCCGGGTGACCGCTGGGTCGACGCCGACCTGTACTGGTCGGGGACGGGCGCCATGCCGCGGTCGGCCCAGCAGGGGGCGGCGGCCATCCACCTGTACGCGCCGCGCTTCGCCGCCCCCGGGCCGGGAGCCCTGGCTGCGTTCGACTACCTCCCGCTCACCCACGCCTGGTTCCCGACCGAGCGGTTCGACGAGGTGCGCCAGGTCGGCGGGTGGACGCTGGGCCGCAAGGGCGACGGCTACGTGGCCCTGTGGTCGTGGCGCCCGACGACGTGGCGGGCCCACGACCCGGCGGTGACGTTCACCGGCGGGCTCACCCAGCCCTTCGACCTGGTGGCCGAGGGCGGGGCCGACAACGTGTGGATCTCCGAGGTCGGCGACGCCGCCACGTGGGGGTCGTTCGACGCCTTCGCCGCCGCGGTGACCGCCGCCCCGGTGACCGTCACGCCGCGGCCGGTCGGGTCCGACGGCCTGCCGGGCGGGTTCGACGTCGCCTACGGGTCGCCGTCGTCGGGGGCCCTGGCGTTCGGCCAGACGGGGCCGTTCACGGTCGACGGCGCCGAGGTGGCGCTGCACCGCGAGAACCGGTTCGACAACCCCTTCGGCACCACCGCCTTCGGCTCGACCACCGTCGAGATCGCCGAGGCGGGGGCGACCCTGACGGTCGACACGGCGCATGGCACCCGCCACGCCGAGGTCCGCCACCGCTGACACGAACCCACCACGACGATTCCCCCGCGACGATTTCCCCGCGAGATCGGTCGCTGGAGCGACCGATCTCGCGGGGGAAATCCTGTGGGAGGGCGGCGCTGGCAGGATGGGGGCGTGTCCGACACGCTGCTCGCCGACGTCGTCGCCACCACCGAGGCCGTCGCCGCCACGCGGGCCCGGTCGACCAAGGTGGCCGCGTTGGCCGACCTGCTCGGCCGGCTCCAGGGCGACGAGCTGCCCGTCGCGGTGGCCTGGCTCAGCGCCGCGCCGCGGCAGGGACGCATCGGCGTGGGGTGGCGCACGGTGGCCGCGGTCGAGGCACCGCCGGCCACCGAGCCCTCGCTGACCGTCCTCGACCTCGACGGCACGCTCGACGAGCTGGCCGGCCTCGGTGGATCCGGTTCCCAGAGGGCGCGCGCCGACCTGCTGCACGCGCTGTTCGCCCGCGCCACCGCCGACGAGCAGGACTTCGTCCGTCGCCTGCTCGTCGGGGAGCTACGGCACGGCGCGCTCGAGGGCCTGGTGGCGGACGGCACGGCCAAGGCCTTCGGCGTGCCCCTCGCCAACGTGCGGCGCGCCGCCATGCTGGCCGGCGACCTCCCGCGTGTCGCGGCCGTCGCCCGTGACGAGGGGGTCACGGGACTCGACGCCATCGGGCTCACCGTCATGCGCCCCGTGCAGCCGATGCTGGCGCAGACCGCGGCCGACGTGACCGAGGCGCTCACCCTGGCCACGGGCGTGAAGGGTGACGAGCCGCCCGGGCCGGCGTCGGTGGAGTGGAAGCTCGACGGGGCCCGCATCCAGGTCCATCGCCGGGGCGACGAGGTCCGCATCTGGACCCGCAACCTCAACGAGGTCACCGAGCGGCTGCCCGGCATCGTCGACCTCGTGCGCGCGCTGCCGGCGACGAGCCTCGTCCTCGACGGCGAGGCGGTCGGGGTCGGCGAGGACGAGCTGCCGCGCACGTTCCAGGACACGATGAGCGCCTTCGGCCAGGACGCGGCGGGGGGCGCCGGCGCGGGCCTTCAGTCGCGGTTCTTCGACATCCTCCACCTCGACGGCGACGACCTCATCGACCTGCCGCTGACCGACCGGCTCGCCGCCCTCGAGCGGGTCGCCGGGCCGTGGCGCATCCCCGGCGTGATCACCACCGACGCGGCCGAGGCCCAACGGGTGCTCGACGAGGCGCTGGCCCACGGGCACGAGGGCGTGATGGTGAAGGACGCCGGGTCGCCGTACGAGGCCGGGCGCCGGGGCGGGGCGTGGCGCAAGGTCAAGCCGGTCCACACGCTCGACCTGGTCGTCCTCGGCGTCGAGTGGGGCAGCGGCCGGCGCAAGGGCTGGCTGTCGAACATCCACATGGGAGCACGGGACCCCGAGACCGGCGACCTCGTGATGGTGGGCAAGACCTTCAAGGGCCTCACCGACGAGATGCTCGCCTGGCAGACCGAGCGCTTCCTGTCGCTGGAGACCGAGCGTGACGGCCACATCGTCTGGCTGCGGCCCGAGCAGGTCGTGGAGATCGCGCTCGACGGCGTGCAGACCTCGACCCGCTACCCGGGTGGCGTGGCCCTGCGCTTCGCCCGCGTCCGTCGCTACCGCGACGACAAGGGGCCCGAGGAGGCCGACACGATCGACACCGTGCGGGCGTTGCTGGCCGGTCCAGGGCCGGGTCCGTCGGTCCCGCCGACCGAGGGCGAGACGGCGACCTGACCCCGCTTCTGTCAGACCTCACCCGTCAGATGGCCGGTGAGGTCTGACAGAACGGGTTGAGGTCAGGGCGCCAGGTCGCCGTCCTGGTCCTCGGTGTCGGCGCCGGGACCGCCGTCGAGCAGGTCGACGCCCGGTCCGCCGAGCAGGGTGTCGGCCCCGGAGCCACCGGCGAGGATGTCCACGCCGTCGCCGCCGGCAAGCACGTCGTCGCCCGCCTCGCCGCCGAGCAGGTCCACGCCGCCCTGGCCGAGCAGGGTGTCGCGGCCCGCCGCCGCCGAGCACGACGTCGACGCCGTCGCCGGCGCACACCACGTCGTCGCCGCCCAGGCCGACCACGATGTCGTTGCCGCCCAGGGCGACGATCACGTCGGCCGCCGCCGTGCCGGACAGGAGCTCACCGGCGTCGGTTCCCACGATCGTGGCGGCCAGCCCGCGGCACGTGGGCACCGGCGGGGCGGGCGTCAGGTCGAGGCCCACCAGCACCGGATCGTGGTCGGACGAGCGGAACGCGTTGGGCTCGTACAGCGCCAGGTTGTTGAACGACGTGTAGTCCTTGGCGGGCGGCTCGATGCTGTTGATGTGCCAGATGTCGGCGCCGGTGACCAGCGGGGCCAGGTCGCCGTCGACGAGGGCGTGGTCGAGCTCGCCCCGCTCGCCCTCGAACACGTAGCTGTAGCGGTCCTCGACGGGCAGGAACGTGTCGACCGGGCTGGTGAACCCGGCGCCGGCGAACACGTCGATCGGGTCCTCGAGCGTGTAGGCGTTGAGGTCGCCGAACACGGCGACGTTCTCGAGCCCGGCCCCCTCGATCAGGTCGAGCACGCCCTGCGCCTGCCGGATGCGCAGGTCGTTGCAGTTGCCCTGGAGCCCGCCGCCGGACGGATCGCAGTTCGTGCTCAGGCTGCCCTTGGACTTGAGGTGGTTCACGATCAGCGTGAACGGCACCCCGGTGCCGTCGGTGCGGGCGAACGTCTGGGCCAGCGGCGGCCGGTCGAACAGCGACTCGCCCGGGAACGCAGGGTCGGCCGGGTCGATGAGGGCCGGGTCGGACACCGGTGCTCCCTCCGGCGTCACCGCCGACGGCCGGTAGATGATCGCCACCTTGATGGCGTCGGTGCCGAACGTGCCCCCGAGGAAGTTGGGCGCGGTCACGTCGGGATCGTCGATCGCCACGTACGGGGCGGCGCCGGCGGGCAGGGCGGCGTTGACCGCGTCGACGAGCGACTGCACCGCGTCGGGACCGACCCGCGTGTCGGCACTGGGACCGTTGTTCTCGATCTCGATCAGGCCGACGACGTCGGCGTCGAGGCCGACGATGCCCTGCACGATCTTGGTCTGCTGCCGGGTGAACTCGTCGGGCGAGGTGGCGCCGCGGGGCGTGTCGTCCTCGCCGTCCCAGGCGGCGTCGTTCAGGGACGTGAAGTAGTTGAGGACGTTGAACGACGCCACGGTCACGTCGCCGCCGACCGCGTCGGGGGCGGCCGGGCGCGGCGTGCCGGTCACGAAGTCGACGTACGCCCCGACCGGCTGCACCCGGTAGAGGCCGAAGTCGAACGTCAGCACGCCGGTGACCACGTCGTCGGGCGCCACCTGGTCGCCGACGCGGGGCAGGGCGGTGGGGTCGTCACCGACGTCGTAGGCCCCGGGGTACAGGTTGGAACCGCTGCGGAAGTCGTCCAGCAGGATGCGGTTGGCGTCGTTGGCGACGTCGATCTCCTCGGGCGTGCCGGGCACGTTGCCGTTCGTGGGCGAGTACAGCGGGGCACCCGATGTCAGCACGACCTCGCCGAACCGGCCGAGCGTGAACACCTCGGTCACCGTCCGGGCGTCGGGCATCGTCACGCTCATGCCCTCGTACCGCTCCTGTGTGGGCGCGCCGCCCGGGGCGACCGGGGCGAAGGGCAGGTCGACCGCCGTGGGGGCGACGGCGCCGGTGCCGCACACGGTGACGGACGAGAACGGCGAGGCCAGCTCGGTCACGGTCCCGTCGCCGGCGTTGGCGCTGCGCTCGAACTCGACGACCCGGGCGGTGAGGCGCACGCGGTCGCCGGGCTGCACCGGGTCGGCGCTGTCGAACACGAGCACGCCGTCGGAGGTCGCCGGGTCGCCGTCGCCCGCCGGGTCCTGCAGGTAGAACCCGCCGACCTGGCCGCCGACCTGGCCGGCGGCCTGGTAGTCGCCGGTGACGACGCCCTCGACGCGGACGGTCTGGCCGACGAGCGGCGACGTGGCGCCGGCTCCCTGGACCTGCATGATCGTGTGGGTCGGAGCGATGCCGCACTCGTCCACCACGACCACCGACACGGCCACGGTGACGCTGGTCGTGGCGCCGGCGCCGTCGGTCAGGGTGAGGGCGATCGCATGGTCGCCGGCGGCGACGGTGTCCGCGACCGTGACCGTGATGGTGCGGGAGGGCCCGGTCGCGCCGGCGTCGACCGTGATGCCGGCGGGGAGGGTGCCGTCGACGGTGACGTCGGTGACCGCCACGTCGTCGGTGGCGACGACCGGGTACCCCGCGGTGGTGCCTGCGGTGTGCTGGATCGGGAACGGGTTGGGGGTCACGCTCGGCGGCGTGTTCACCGGCGGACCACCGCACGGCTCGGCCGCGCTGGCCGTGTTGTGGGGGGCCGGGGCGACGGCCACGAAGTCGGCGCTGTTGTCGTCGCTGTCGGCACACCGGGCGGCGGCGGTCCGCTGTGCGGCGGTGGTGTTGGACAGGCCCGGGGCGGGCGCCGTCTCGAAGAAGTTGGCCGTGCCGTAGCCGACGAGGTCGACGATCGTCGCGAGCTCGCCGGCGGTGCACGGGTCGCTGCCGCCGTTGCACGGGAGCGCGGCCGTGCCGTTCACCAGGGCGACCTTGCCCGCGGTGCCGGACATGGCGATGGTGCCGGCGGCGTCGGGGGTGGGCAGCGGGCTGCCGGTCGTCGCCCGCGGTCATGCCGACGAGCAGGTAGCCGCCGGGCGGGAGGTCGACGGCGGGCAGGGCCACGAGACCCGGGGACCCGAAGGTGCCCGTGCCGGTGGCGGAGGCGTACTGCACGGAGAGGCCGGCCAGGGAACGGGGGCTGTCGCCGCCGTTGAACAGCTCGACGAAATCGGCGTTGAGCGGGGCGCCGGTGTTGCCTCCACCGCCGTAGACCTGGCTGATGACCAGGTCGGGGGACGGGGCCGCCCCCGCCGGCGCGGGGCCGGTGGTGGCGACGACCGCCGCGGCGGCCAGGGCCGCCGCGGGGACGAGACCGATGATCGAGCGGATCCGCCTCAAAGGAGCTCCTCGAGTCGCAGGTGGGCACACGGTACGCGCCGCCGCGTGAACGGCGCGGGACCACGCCGCGAACGGCCGAGGTCCGGCGCGAGGCGTTTCGCCGAGCCGAGCTCACCGCGCCCGGTGACGCACGGTCGCCCTAGGGTCGTGGCCGACGTCACATCCGGGCAACGAGCCGCACGAGCGATGCAGGAGGCAGCGATGGCGCACGAGGGACGCGGGGTGGTCGCCCGGGGCAAGGGCGAGCCGGTGGCGATCGAGACGATCGTCGTGCCCGATCCGGGCCCCGGTGAGGCGCTCGTCGCCGTGCAGGCGTGCGGTGTCTGCCACACCGACCTGCACTACCGCGAGGGCGGCATCAACGACGACTTCCCGTTCCTGCTCGGCCACGAGGCGGCGGGCGTGGTCGAGGCGGTCGGTGCGGGGGTCACCGACGTGGCCACCGGCGACTTCGTCGTCCTCAACTGGCGGGCGGTGTGCGGCGAGTGCCGGGCGTGCCGCAAGGGCAGGCCCCACCTCTGCTTCGCCACGCACAACGCCACGCAGAAGATGACCCTGACCGACGGCACCGAGCTGTCGCCCGCCCTCGGCATCGGGGCGTTCGCCGACAAGACGCTGGTGGCCGCCGGCCAGTGCACCCGGGTCGACCCCCGGGCCGACCCCGCCGTGGCCGGGCTGTTGGGGTGCGGCGTCATGGCCGGGCTCGGGGCGGCGATGCTCACCGGCAACGTCCAGCGGGGCGACACCGTGGCGGTGTTCGGGTGCGGCGGCGTCGGCGACGCCGCGGTGGCGGGCGCCAAGCTGGCCGGGGCGACGACGATCGTCGCCGTCGACCTCGACGACCGGAAGCTCGAGCTCGCCCGCGGCTTCGGGGCCACCCACACGGTCAACGCCGGGACCACCGACCCCGTCGAGGCCGTGCGCGACGCCACCGGCGGTTTCGGGGCCGACGTGTGCATCGAGGCGGTCGGGCACCCGGCGGTGCTGGAGCAGGCGTTCTTCGCACGCGACCTGGCCGGCACCGTCGTCCAGGTGGGCGTGCCGACGCCCGACATGCGCATGCCCGACATCCCGATGATCGAGTTCTTCGGCCGGGGCGGGGCGCTCAAGCCCAGCTGGTACGGCGACTGCCTGCCGTCGCGCGACTTCCCGCTGCTCGTCGACCTGCACCTGCAGGGCCGGCTGCCCCTCGACGCCTTCGTGTCCGAGCGGATCGGCCTCACCGACGTCGAGGAGGCGTTCCACAAGATGGAGCGGGGCGAGGTCCTGCGCAGCGTGGTGGTGCTGTCGTGACGGCGGCGTCACGGTCCGGCGGTGCGCCGAGGATCGAGCTCGTCACCACGGACGGCATCTTCGCCCTCGACGGCGGCGAGTGGGAGGTGACCAACAACATCTGGCTGGTGGGCGACGACCGCACGGTGGTGGTCATCGACGCGGCCCACGACCACGTCCCGATCGTCGACGCCGTCGCCGGCCGGCGGGTGGCCGCCATCGCCTGCACGCACGGGCACAACGACCACATCAACGCGGCGATCGCCCTGTCCGAGGCGGTCGACGCGCCGGTGTGGCTCCACCCGGCCGACCGCATGCTGTGGGACGTCGTGTACCCCGCCCGGGCGCCCGACCTCGACCTGGTCGACGGCGAGATCCTGGCCGCCGGCGGCGCCGAGCTCGCAGTCCTGCACACGCCGGGCCACTCCCCCGGCTGTTGCTGCTTCCACCTGGCCGGCGGGGGCGAGGGCGGCGCCGACGTCGTGTTCTCGGGCGACACGCTGTTCTGCGGCGGCCCGGGCGCCACGGGACGGAGCCACAGCGACTTCCCCACGATCATCGAGTCGATCCGCCGGCGGCTGCTCAGCCTGCCGCCGCAGACGGTCGTCCACACCGGCCACGGGGAGTCGACCACCGTCGGCGCCGAGGCCCCGCACCTCGAGGACTGGCTGGCCCGCGGCCACTGATCGGCCGCCGACGCTTTCCCGGAGCGCACGGCCGCCCCGTAGTGTCGATGACAGTCTCGTCAGGAAGGGGAGCAGGGGTGTCGGGAACGAATGCACAGGACCTGGCGGGCACATCGATGCTGGTCACGGGTGGGGGCAGCGGAATCGGGCTGGCGTGCGCCCAGCGACTGGCGGCCGATGGCGCCGCGGTCACGCTGGTCGGCCGCAGCGAAGACCGGCTGAAGGCCGGCGTCGCCGCGGTCGAGGCCGCGGCCGCCGCGGCCCGGGGCGGCACGGGTCCCGCCCCCGTGGGCTACGTCGCGGCCGACATCACCGACGAGGCGGCCGTCGAGGCCGCCGTCGCCGCGGCCACCGCGGTGACCGGCACGCTCGACGGCATCGTGTCGAGCGCCGGGGGGTCCGAGACCATCGGTCCGATCACCCAGATCGACGTCGAGGCGTGGCGGCGCACCGTCGACCTCAACCTCACGGGCACGATGCTCACGATCAAGCACGGCGCCCGGGTCATGGCCGGCCAGGGGCACGGCTCGATCGTCGCCATCTCGTCGATCGCGGGCGGCACCACGCACCGCTGGTTCGGCGCCTACGGCCCCGCCAAGGCGGGGCTCGAGATGCTGTGCATGGTGGCGGCCGACGAGCTCGGCGCCAGCGGCATCCGGGTGAACACGGTGCGCCCGGGCCTGACCCGCACCGAGCTCGTCGAGGCGATCACCGCCCCGGGACCCGTGCTCGACGACTACATCGACTGCATGCCCCTCGCCCGCGTGGGCGAGCCCGAGGACGTGGCCGACCTCGTCCGCTTCCTCATCGGTCCCGAGGCACGCTGGATCACCGGGCAGAACGTCGGCGTCGACGGCGGCCACGGCCTCCGGCGCGGCCCCGACATGTCGGGGCTGCTCGAAGGCGTGTTCGGCGCCGACGGCCTGCGGGGCGTCGTCGACTAGGGCCTTCGCCCGCGCCGCGCCGGCGCACCGTCCGGTTCGCACGTGGTGGCTTGTGGGTACCTACCGGGCTGTGGATCCCGAGACCCGTACCGCCACCACGTCCGGCACCGACCGTCCAGGTCGGCTCGCGGTCGCCAGCCGCGGTGCGGATGCCCTGCTGTCGTGGGGCGAGGTCGCCCTCTACTTCGCGGTGGCCGTGATCCTGGTGCTCGGGGCCGCGCTGCTCGTGGGTGACGCGGTCACCACGTTCGTCGACCTGCTCGCCGACGGCGAGCCGGTCCTGGCCGCGGCCACCGAGCTGCTGAGCATCCTGCTGCTGGTGTTCGTCTTCGTCGAGCTGCTCGGCGCGGTGCGCAAGACCCTCAAGGAGCGGCGGCTGCTGGCCGAGCCGTTCCTGCTCGTCGGCATCATCGCCTCGATCAAGGAGATCGTCGTGGTCGCGGGCGCGGAGCGACCCAAGGACGGCGGGTTCGCCGACTTCCGGGACGGCATGATCGAGATCGGGGTGCTGAGCGGCGTCGTCCTCGCGCTGGCGGTCGCCGCCCTGCTGCTGCGGATGCGGGAGGAGAAGCCGGCCGAGGAGGACGACACCGTCGGCTCCACCGGGTGACCGGTGGCCGGCGCCTGCCCGCTACTGCCAGTCGGAGGCGAGGTCGCGCTTGAGCGACTCGGTGAAGCCGCTCAGTGCGCCGAGCAGCTCCTCGGAGGTGAAGGGCTCGCCGGCGTTGCGGACGCCCCACACGAGGTCGCCCTCGGCGTCGCGGGACTTCACGAGCATCCACACCGACACCGCCTCGTCGCCCTCGACGAGGGGCTCGTCGGACATGGCGGCGATGTGTTGGGCGAGGTCGGTGCTGTCTGCGGGGTCGAACGACGACATGGGGCAACGGTCTAGCTCCCCGACACGCCCCGCGGGCAACCGGCGGCCGACCGGGCGGCCGACCGGGTGGATCAGACGAGGATGCCGCGCAGCACGAGGTCGACCGCGTCGCGGGCCTGGTCGGTGACGCTCGACCCGTCGCCGGGGAAGCGGCCGGCCAGCGCGGGCAGGCTGACCATGCCGCCGGCGCCGTGCCCGACCAGGAAGTGCAGGGTGGCCGGAGGGATCGGTCGCGCCCGCCCGTCGGCGGCCAGGTCGCGCAGCACGACGTCGGCCACCTCGTGGGCCGGGCGGATGTAGTGGTCGTACACGTGGTCGAGCCGCCCGCCGGGACGGGCCGCTTCGTGGTTGACGATGCGGATCAGGGCAGGTCGCTCGGCCGTGACCTCGACGTAGCGCAACAGGATGGCGCGCAGCCGGTCGAGCTCGTCGCCGGGGGCGTCCTGGGCGGCGGTGCCCAGCTCGCCGGCGAGCGTGCGGAACCCGTGCTCGATGGCGGCGTACCAGAGCCGCTCCTTCGAGCCGTACCGCTCGTGGACGAGGTTGTGGCTCACCCCGAGCCGGCGGCACACGTCGCGGACCGATGTGCCGTCGTAGCCGTGGTCGGCGAAGGCGTCGAGCGCGAGGTCGAGCAGCTGGGCCTCGGACACGGGGGTGGCGGCCACGCCCCGGCAGCGTACCCGCCTGACGTCCACGCTTGACGGTTGTCAAGGTACGCTGGCGACGTTCCTGCCCGTCCGACGGACGACCCGGAGGGTCGATTGGTCTCGTTGCCCACACTGGGTGCCCTGCCCCTCATCGGCGGGCCGCTGCGCGCCCAGCTCATGGCGCCGGTGGCCCGATCGCTGGCCGCCGACCGCCTGCCGTTCGAGCAGTACACCGAACCGCCGGGCGACCCGGGCCTGTTCGGGCCGGGGAGCGCCACATGGCGGGTCCACGCCGACCCCTCGATGCTCGTCGGTGGGCTGGCGGCGCTGATGCTGCAGACGCTTCACCCGCTGGCGATCGCGGGCGTCGAGGAGCACTCCAACTACCGCGACGACCCCCTCGGGCGCCTCAGCCGCACGGGCTCGTTCGTGACCGGCACGACCTACGGCTCGACCGAGTCCGCCGAGCGCCTCGTCAAGCTGGTCCGGGGCATCCACCGCAAGGTCCGCGGCACCGCCCCCGACGGGCGCCCCTACTCGGCCGACGACCCCGACCTCGTGACGTGGGTCCACGTGACCGAGGTGTCGAGCTTCCTGCGGGCCCACCAGCGGTTCACGCCGTTCCCGGTGCGGGGCGACCAGGCCGACCGGTACTTCCACGAGACGGCCACCATCGCCGAGCGGCTGGGCGGCGAGGGGATCCCGCGCTCCCGGGTCGCCGTGCGGGCCTACTTCCGCCACGTCCGGCCCGAGCTCGAGGCGGGCGAGCAGGCGCTCGGCGCCATCACGTTCCTGACCCGGCCGATGCGCGGTCGCGGCACGAACCCCGTGATCACCGCGGCACATCAGGTCGTGATCCAGGCCGCCGTCGGCCTGCTGCCGCCCTGGGCCCGCGACATGCTCGGACTGCCCCGGCCGAGCCTCGTCAGCCAGGCCGTCGTGCTGCCGGCCGCCCACCTGCTGCTCGGTGGGCTGCGCTTCGCGGGAGGCGAGCCGGCGGCCCTGGTCGAGGCCCGACGCCGGTGCGCGGCCGAGCCGGTCCCGGCCTGACGGGAGGGCCGGGAGGGGCGGCGACCGCTCGCCCGGGCGCTACTGCCCCGTGAAGTTCGGGGCTCGCTTCTCGAGGAAGGCGCGGGGACCCTCCTTGGCGTCCTTCGACGCCATGACCTCCAGACCGAGCTCGAGCTCGCGCTGGTAGGCGGCGCCCTCGGGCAGGGCGTCGGCGGCCAGGACCGAGGCCTTGATGTTGCGCACGGCGAGCGGCCCGTTGGCGGCGATGCGACCGGCGATCTCGTGGGCACGGGCCAGCGTGGTGCCGTCAGGGACGACGTGGCCCACGAGGCCCACCTCGTAGGCGCGCCGCCCCGAGATCGGCTCACCGGTGATGAGCATCTCCATCGCCAGCGTCCAGGGGATCTGGCGCGGCAGGCGCACGGTCGAGCCCGACATCGGGAACAGGCCGCGCTGCACCTCGCTCACGGCGATCTGGGCGCCCTCGGCGGCGACCCGCACGTCGAAGGCCTGCAGGATCTCGATGCCGCCCGCGTAGCAGTAGCCCTCGACCGCGGCGATGATCGGTGTCGCGGGGCGGAAGTCCTTGAGGAAGCCCTTGTAGATGAGCGAGAAGTCCTGGCGGATGCGCTCCTCGAACTCGTCCTCGGCGGGCTTGCCCGACGTGAGGGCTCCGACGAGGCGATCGAGGTCGGCGCCGGCCGAGAAGTTGCCGCCGGCCCCGGTCATGACGGCGACGCGCACGTCGTCGTCGGCGTCGATCATGTCCCAGGCGTCGCAGAGCCGGCACAGGACCTCGGCGTTGAACGCGTTCTTCTTGGCCGGACGGTTGAGGGTGATCGTGACGACGTGACCGTCACGTTCGACGAGGACCGCGGGATCTGACATGCCGTCAGGTTCTAGTCGACAGGCAGCGCCGAAGCAGACTGCGGCGGAACGACGGGCGGCGGGGCGGGGAACACACGACCCCGCGCGGTTGGCGGCCCAGCCGTGCGGGCATGGTCCGCGCCATGACCACGCGCCGCGTTCTCGTTGGCGCGGGCCGGAGGGGCGGCATCGTCCTCCTCGCGCTCGCCGCGATCGCCGCCGGATCGGCCGCCTCGTGCCGACCCCAGCCCCCGTTCGCGGTCTCGACGGTGGTGTCCGGCCTGTCGAACCCGTGGGACATGGCGTTCAGCCCCGGTGGGAGCCTGTTCTTCACCGAGCGCGTCGGGCGCATCAACCTCCGGACGGCGGGGCAGACCCGCGTGCTGGCCACGCCCGCCGACGTCGTCGCCGTCGGCGAGGGCGGGATGATGGGTATCGCCGTCGACCCGGCCTTCGCCACCAACCGGCGCGTCTACACGTGCTTCCTGTCGGACGCCAGCGGTGCCCTCGACGTGCGCGTCGTGCGGTGGGTGCTGAACGCGGACAACACCGGCCTCACGGCCCGCACCGACATCCTGACGGGCATCCCCGCCAACCCGAGCGGCCGCCACTCGGGCTGCCGCATCCGTTTCGGGCCGGACGGTCACCTGTGGGTCGGCACCGGCGACGCCGCGACGGGCACCAACCCCCAGAACCCGAGCTCGCTCGGCGGCAAGGTGCTGCGCATCACGACCAGCGGGGCGGGCGCGCCGGGCAACGCGGGCGCACCCTTCCGCAGCGAGATCTACACGTACGGGCACCGCAACGTGCAGGGCATCGCCTTCGCCGCCGACGGCACCGCCTACTCGGTCGAGCACGGCCCCGACCGCGACGACGAGGTCAACCGCCTCGTGCGCCGGGGCAACTACGGGTGGGACCCGGTGCCGGGCTACAACGAGGCCGTCCCGATGACCGACCGCACCAAGTTCCCGAGCGCGGTGGCCGCCGTGTGGAGCTCGGGCGCGCCGACCATCGCACCGTCGGGCGGCGCCATCCTGTCGGGCGCGCGGTGGCAGGGGTGGGACAAGGCCCTCGCCATGGCGGTCCTCAAGGGCCAGCAGCTCCGCGTCCTCGGGTTCACCGCCGACGGCCAGACGGTCGAGGCGCAGTGGACCGTCCTCACCGACCGCGGGCGGCTGCGCGTGGCCGTGCAGGGCCCCAACGGCAACCTCTACGTCGCCACCGACGCCGGCAGCGGCACGGGCGCCATCCTGATGGTCACGCCGACGGCGTGACCGGGGCCGCGAGCCGCCCGATGGCGGCGACGACCTCGTCGGGCCGCTCGAACGGCAGCATGTGGCCTGCACCGGGCAGCTCGACGACCGTGGCGCCCCCCACGTGCTCGGCGATCGCCCGGGTGAGCGAGTTGACGATCAGCGTGTCGCGGGTGCCGAGCACGACGACAGTCGGCACGTCGACCGCCCGCAGCGCGGCCCGCAGGTCCATCTCGCCCATGGCCTCGACGCAGTCGCGCCGGACGTCGGACCGGGTGCCGACGAACAGCGCACGGGTGGCCTCGACGTGGGCGCGCCGCGGGTCGGCGCCGAACGTGCCCCGCACGAAGAGGCGCCCGAGGGCCGGCCGGGCCACCACCCGGTCGACGAGGTCGCGCCACAGGACGATCCGCCAGAACCGCTCGCGGCCGCGGGCGGCCAGGCCGTGGGCCGCCGTGGCCACGAGGGCGAGCCCGCGCACGCGGTGGGCAACGCGTCGGGGTGGCCGCAGGCGAAGGCCATGACCGTCATGCCGCCCATCGAGTGCCCGGCGAGCACGGCGTCCCGGACGTCGAGGTGGTCGAGCACCGTGGCGAGGTCGTCGCCGAGCCGGGCGATCGACAGGGGCTGGCGGCCGACGGTCGACGCCCCGTGCCCGCGCTGGTCGTAGACGACCACGCGGTGGCCGGCGGCGAGCAGGCGGCGGGCGACCGGCACCCACACGGCCCGCGACCCGGTCCAGCAGTGCGAGAGCACGACGGTCGGCCGAACGCCGTCCGCAGGGCCGGCGACGGTGACCGCGAGGGCGGCGCCGTCGTCGGTGGGGACCACGACCTCGTCGCCCTCGGGCAGGGACAGATCGCTGTCGGGCCGCACGGGCTCGGCCCGCCCGGCCAGCGTGCTCACAGACCCTGCCTCGCCACGCGCTGGTGGACCGCCACCGGCAGCAGGCGGTGGGCCCACCAGCCGAGCTTGGCCTCCCACCCCACCGCCACGACGGCCCGGTTGCGACGGATGGCGTCGACGACGTCGCGGGCGACCAGCTCGGGCGGATGACCCCGGCGGAACGCCTTGCGGGTGCGCTCCTCGGTCTCGGCCTGGCCGCCGAGGAAGCGGGTGCCGTCGAGGATCGGCGTGTTGATGACGCCGGGGCACACGGCGCTGACGCCGACACCCGAGGCCTGCCAGTCGGCCCGCAGGCACTGTGACAGCGCGAGCACCGCGGCCTTGGTGGTCACGTAGGCCGGCTCGGTGGCGCGAGGCGTGTAGCCGAGGCCTGACGACAGGTTGACGACCTGGCCCCGGCCCTCGTCGAGCATGGCGGGCCCGAACACCTGGCAGCCGTGGACCACGCCGTCCAGGTTGACGCCCCGGATCCAGCGCCAGTCGTCGATCGTCATGTCGGTGAACCGGGAGCTCATGCCCACGCCGGCGTTGTTGACCAGGACGCCGAGCGGCCCGTGGGCGTCGTGCACCCGGTCGGCCAACGCCCGCATGGCGTCGATGTCGGCCACGTCGCACGTCTCGCAGAACGCCTCGACGCCGGTCTCGGCGCAGGCCACCGCGGTCTTCTCGGCGGAGTCCGGGTCGATGTCGACCGCGATGACCCGAGACCCCTTGCGGGCGAGCTCGAGGGCGGTCTCGCGACCGATCCCGCTGCCGGCGCCGGTGACGAGCGCGAGCGCGCCGTCGAGGTCGAAGTCTTCACGTCGCGGCATGCGCTCCCCCTCGAGCCGGTTCAACGAACCCTGTTGAACGCGAGTCAACAGCATTGTCGACCCACGGTTGACGCCGAGTCAATAGGATCGCCCCGTGGCGAACGCTCCCCGTACGCGCCTCGAGCCCGAGGCGCGCCGCGCCCAGCTCGTGAACGTGGGCCTGCAGATGCTCGGCTCCCGCCCGCTCGACCAGGTGGCGGTGGACGACGTGGCCGCCGCCGCCGGCATCAGCCGGGCCCTGCTGTTCCACTACTTCCCGACCAAGCGCGACTTCCACGTGGCCGTGGCCGAGGCGGCCGCCGGCGAGCTCCTGGCGCGCACCGACCCCGACCCCGGCCTCCCGGCGCGGGCCCGCCTGCGGGCGGCGGTGACCGCGTACGTCGACCACGTCGCCGACAAGCGTGACGCCTACGTGGCGTTCATCCGAGGAGCATCAGGCGGCGATCCCGAGATCCGGGCGGTGTACGACCGCACCCGGACCGCGTTCACGGCGCGGGTGCTCGACGGTCTCGGCCTGCTGGACGCCCCGCCGCGCCTGCGGGTCGCGGTGCGGGGGTGGGTGGCGTTCACCGAGGAGGTGACCGTCGACTGGCTGGCCCGCGAGGACCTGTCCCGGGCCCAGGTCGTCGACCTGCTGGACGAGGCGCTGGTGGCCCTGGTGACCATGACCCTCGGCGACTGGCCGACGGCGTAGATCCTGTCGCGACGCCCGTCGCGTTTGCCGGTCCCGAATCGGGTGTTGACAGTGTCTACATTCGTGTAGACACTGTCTACATGGAACTCTCCGACGCCTCCCGCGTGCTGGCCGGCATCCTCGTCCTCAGCCTGGTCACCGTCGAGACCGGGGGCGCCCTCATGTTCAAGGTCGTCACCGGCCGGCAGGAGGCGACGCCGCTGCAGACCTCGTTCTTCCGGGCGGGGCACGCCCACGCCGGCGTCTTCCTGGTGCTCGGCCTGATCACCCAGATCCTCGTCGACGCCACCACGCTGTCGGGAGCCGGCGAGTGGGTGGCCCGCTCGTTCGTGCCGGCGGCGGCCCTGCTGCTGCCCGCCGGCTTCTTCCTCTCGGCCACGCGCAAGGGCGCCACCGAGCCGAACCGCCTCGTCCTGCTCGTGCCCGTCGGCGCCGTGGTGCTGGCCATCGGGCTCGTGGTCCTGGGCATCGGCCTGCTGACCGCATGACGACGCCCCGCCAGCGCCTGCTGCTGTCGGCCCGGGACGTGGTCGCGACCGACGGCCTCGAGGGCCTGACCCTGCGGGCCATCGCCCGGCACGCCGGCGTGTCGCACGGCGCCCCGCTGCGCCACTTCCCCAGCCTCGCCGCCCTGCTCGCGGCGCTGGCCGCCGAGGGCTTCGCCCGCCTGATCACGACCATCGACGACACCCTGGCCGCGGCCGACACCGCGGCGGCGGCCCTCGGCACCACCGTCACGTCCCGGCAGCGCGTGGCCGTGGCGGGACGGGCCTACGTCCACGTGGCGCTGTCCGACCCCGGGGTCTACGCCGTGATGTTCCGCCCGGAGCGCATCGACGTGACCTGGCCCGACTACCTCCAGCACGGGTTCGCCGCCTTCCAGCAGCTCGTCGACCTGGTGGCCGCGGCCCAGGCGGAGGGGTGGCGGCCCGACGACACCGCCACCGACCTCGCCGGCGTGGTGTGGGCCAACGTCCACGGCCTCGCCGACCTGGCGCTGCACGGCAGCCTCGCCGCCACCGTCGGGCCCGACGCCGCCGACCGCCTGCCTTCGCTGTCCACCACGCTCGCCCTCGGCCTCGACGAGCCGGTCGACCACCTGATCGACCTCCACCCACCGTCATCGCGGCCGTCGTCGTCCGCGCCGCCCTCGTCCCCCGCACCGTCGGCCGTCCCGCCCTCGTCGACATCACCTGCCCGCTCCTGAGGAGACCCACCATGACCACCACGACCCAGACCTTCCTCGACGGCAACTTCGCCCCCGTCACCGAGGAGGTGACGAGCACCGAGCTGCCCGTCACCGGGCGTCTTCCGGCCGAGCTGTCCGGCCGCCTGCTGCGCATCGGGCCCAACCCCATGACGCCGCCCGACCCCGCCACGTACCACTGGTTCACCGGCGACGGCATGGTCCACGGGCTGCGGCTGGGCGACGGCCGGGCCGACTGGTACCGCAACCGGTGGGTGCGGGGCGACGAGGTCGCGAACACCCACGTGATCGGCGTCGACGGCCGCACGTTCGCACTGGTCGAGGCCGGCAACCGGCCGGTCGAGCTGACCGACGAGCTCGAGACCATCGGGAGCTGCCGGTTCGACGACACGCTCGACGGGTCGTTCTCGGCCCACACGCACCGCGACCCCGCCACCGGCGACCTCCACGCCGTGACCTACCACTGGACGTGGGACCACATCCGCCACGTCGTGCTCGGGCCCGACGCCCGCGTCCGGCGCGAGGTGCAGATCCCGGTGCCCGACGGGCCGTCGGTCCACGACTGCGCCATCACCGAGCGCTTCGTCGTCCTGTTCGACCTGCCGGTCACGTTCAGCATGGACGCGGTGTCGGCGGGCGCCCGCTTCCCGTACCGGTGGAACCCCGACCACCCGCCCCGTGTCGGGCTGCTGCCCCTCGACGGCGACCCCGCCGACGTGCGCTGGTTCGACGCCCCGTCCTGCTACGTGTTCCACACGCTCAACGCCTACGACGACGTGGACGGCGACGTGTCCGGCGGCGGGCCCGACGGCCACCAGGACCGGGTGGTGGTCGACGTCGTGCGCCACCCCCGCATGTTCGCCACCGTGACGAACGGCCCCGACGAGGGCGACACCGTGCTCGAGCGGTGGACCCTCGACCTCGTGACCGGCACGCTCGCCACCGAGACGCTCGACGACCGGCCGCAGGAGTTCCCCCGCATCGACGAACGCCGCACCGGCCGGCGCCACCGCTACGGCTACGGAGCCGCCTTCGGCGCCGGCGTCGAACACGGCCCCGCGCTCAAGCACGACCTGGCGACGGGCTCGTCCGAGGTCCACGAGTACGGCCCCGGCCGGGTCACGCTGGAGCCGCTGTTCGTGCCCCGCTCACCGGACGCGGTCACCGACCCGGGCGCCGGCGAGGACGACGGCTGGGTGATGTCGTACGTCTACGACGCGGCCACCGACCGCAGCGACGTGGTGATCCTCGACGCGCAGGACTTCACCGGCGCACCGGTGGCCACGATCCACCTGCCCGTGCGGGTGCCGTTCGGCTTCCACGGGAGCTGGGTCCCCGACGCGTGAGACCCGGGGCGCGGTGGATCAGCGGATCCGCCGCGCCCCGGCCAGCACCGTGGAGCCCTCGGCCAGCAGGCGCTGCGCGCGGGCCAGCGGAAGGGCGTTGCGGTTCCCCGCCTCGGGGGCCGCGATCGCCCCCGTCCGGCCGTCCGCCCGCACCGCAGGCGACGGGCCCCGGGCGGGCCGGGCGTTGCCCACGACGACGTAGGCGTCGAGGTCGAGGAGATGCAGGCCCAGGAGGCGGGCACGGACGTGCCCGTCGATCACGAGGTCGCCCGACTGCGGGATCGTGACCGCTCGGCGGCGGCTGCGACCCCGCCAGCGCATCACGACGGCTTCTGCCGCGCCGCTGACACCCGGGCGTTGGCGGCGCCGAGCGCGGCCACCCCTGCCACCAGCGCGACCGTTCGACGGGTCGGCAACATGTGGCGGAACGTGGCCGCCATCCGCTCCCGGCGGGACTTGCGACGGAACAACATCGGTGACCTCCCGGTCGTGTTGATCAACGGGCCTGGCCCAGCGCCCGGACCAACTGGGCCTTCGTCATGCTGCTGCGGCCATCGATGTCTGCGGCCGTGGCCTGGCGCATGAGCTCGTCCTTCGACTGGCCGGCCAGCGCGGACGACGACGAGCGGCTCGGACGGCGCGTCGGCGCGGACCGGCCGCGGGCGCCGGAGGACGACCGCGGGCGCGCCCGCGACGAGCGCGACGAGCGCGACGACCCCGACGTCGCGGCCGGCCGCCGGAGCGTGCGGCCGCGCGTCTCGCGCTTCACCGCTCCCGCCTCCTCGGCCAGCCGCTCGGCCTCGCGCCCCGCGGCCTTGGCGGCCTGCATGGCCGACTTGGCGGCCTGGTCGGCGAGCTCGCGCGCCCGCGCCAGCTCGTTGGCGGCGGACGCGATCGCCTCCTCGGCCTTGTCGTTGATCTCCTGGGCCCGCCGCTGCGCATCGCCCGCCGTCGACTCGGCGTCGGCGTTGGCGGCGGCGATCGTGGCGGCCGCGTCCTCGTCGACCTTCCGGCGCAGGTCGGCCACCTGGGCGTCCGCCCGGGCCGTCGCCTCGCGTGCGGCCTCGTGCGCCCGCTCGTAGGCAGAGCGTGTCGTCTGCTCGGCCTCGGTCGCCGCCTCCCTCGCCTGCTGGGCCAGGCGCATGGCGTCCTCCTCGGCACGGCGGGCGTCCTCGGCCGCCTTCCGGGCGTCCTGGAGCTGGTCCTCGACCGTGGTGTCGTGGTCACCGACGAAGGGAACCGCGTCGACCACGGTCCGTCCGACGCTCCGCGCCCCGCGGCCCACCTGCTCGCCGGCGTCGCTCACCGCGTCACCGACCTTGCGGGGCGTCCGCCTCGCTCTCCCGGCGAGCCACGCTGCGTTCTCGGGGACGTCCGCCAGTCCGCCGATCGTCTGCGCCTTGAGCCAGGAGAGGGGGTGACGGGACATGGAGGCCTCCGAAGGGGTCGAACCGCACCCCTGCTAACCCGCGAGCACCTCGCTAAACCGCGAATGTCACCCCGAGCGGTCGACGACCGGCGGCACCGCCGCGATGCGTGGCCGGTCGGTGCCCTCGTCCTCGGCCCGCCCGATCTGGTCCAGCCCGGCACCCGCCAAGCCCGACCACAGGAGCTGCGTGAGGTAGCCGACGAGGTCGTCCTTCGACATCGTGCGGCGCTGCAGCCACCACGCCGCTCCGCCGAACGTCATGCCCACGATGGCGAACGCCCACGGCTCGGCCGCGCCCGAGTCGGCCCCGGCCCGCCGCAGGGCGCTGCCCAGCGACACCGAGATCTGGCTGCCGATGTCGGTGAGCAACCGCGGGCCCGACGCGTCGACGGCGTGTCGGGCGCTCTGCACCAGGAACCGGTACAGCTCGGTCTCGTCCTCGATGAAGGTGCAGAACGCCTCGATCGTCGACGCCACCACGTCGCGCGGCTCGCCGGAGCGCGTCAACGCCTCGGTGACGGCGCGGTTGAGCCGGCGGGCCACCCGCTCGGCCAGCGCCTGCACGAGACCGGCCTTGTCGCCGAAGTGCGAGTACAGGATCGGCTTGGTGATGCCCGCCTCTGCCGCGATCTCGTCCATCGACGCCTGCGGCCCGATGCGACGGATCGCCCGCTCGGCCGCGTCCAGCAGCTCGGCACGGCGTTCGTCGCGGTCGCGGCGCGGGCCCCGGGGGCGCCCCGGCCGGGACGAGTGCGATGTGCGCGACGACGACTTCCGGCTGGTCATCTGCTCGCAGGCTACCCGGAGTAGCCGTCGCCGTCGGCCGGATCACCCTTCGGCCGAGGCGGCCGCCACCAGCGCCAACAGCTCGTCTCCGTAGGCCGCCAGCTTGGCCGGGCCGATGCCCGGGCAGGCCGACAGCTCGCGCGTCGACGTGGGCCGGCGATCGGCGATGCCGACGAGGTGGCGGTCGTTGAGCACGACGTAGGCCGGCACGCCGTCGGCTGCGCTGCGTTCCTTGCGCCAGGCCCGCAGCGCCTGCTCGACGCGGGCACCCTCGGGCCCCGAGGCCGCGGGCGGCGGCCCCTTGCCGCCGGCGGCACCGGCCCCGGCGCGGGCGCGGCCCGTGGCCGAGGCGACCGGCGCGGCCCGTTCGCGGGCGGCATCGTCGGCGGCGGCCAGCTCGTCGGCGGTGGCGTCGCGGTCGAGCTCGGCCAGGAACGGCGACGGCCGCGAGGCGTCGGCCAGCACCGCCACCCGGCCGATCCCGCGGGTGATGGCGACGTGGAACACCCGCCGCTCCTCTTCGACCGCGGCCGCCCCGTCGGCCAGCCGGTGCGGCATCACGCCGTCGCTGGCTCCGTACAGCGCGACCCGCGGCCACTCGCGTCCCTTCACCCGGTGGACGGTCGACAGGGTCACGCCCCCCTCGTCTGGCGGGCGGGCCAGGGCCGCGGTGAGCCACGGCGTGAACCCGGCGGGGTCGGGGTGGAGGTCGGCCACCTGCAGCAGGGCGTCGAGGTCGTCGCGGTGCGACTGGCCTTCGCCCCCGCCGGTGGCGTCGAGCCGGTCGATCGCCTGGGCCAGGCCGATCTCGTCGCGGACGTGCTCGAGCACCGTGCGACTCGTGCCGTCGCGGGCCACGGCGGCGACAGCCGCCAGGTCGACGGCCAGGTCGGCGAGCTTGTCGGACACCTTGGCGTCGTCGATGCGCTGCGACGCCTGCACGACGTCGTCGATCGACCGGCACCGCCCGAGCCACTTGTCGATCCACCGTGGCAGGCCCCGGCTGGGACGACGATGCACCTCGGCCAGGTCGTCGGGGTCGATGGCGTCGGGCGCGGCGGCGATGCGGACGTAGGCCAGCGCGGCGCGCAGCCCGGTGCGCCCCAGGATGTCGGCCCGCAGGATCGACGACACGGGGATCGCCGCCTCGGTCAGGGCGACGTGCGGCGCCAGGAGCAACGATCCGACCCGGGCGAGCACCGCCACGTCCGCGGGCCCGACGGCGGCGTCGTCGGCGGGCTCGGTCAGCCAGCCGCGCACGACGCCGACCAGCTCGGTGGCGCCGGCCTGGGGCAGGTGCCGCCGCACGACGAAGGCGTCGGGCGTCTCGGCCTCGCCGGCCCGGGCCGCCCGGATGGTCTTCGACACCCGGACCCGGTTGCGCGTCAGCAGGTGGCGGGCCGCGTCGACGACCGGGGCCGGGCAGCGGTAGTTGACCTCGAGCGCGTGCTCGTCGGCGCCGGGGAAGTACGTGCGGAACTCGGTGAGGAACCGCGGCGACGCCCCCGCGTGGCCGTAGATCGTCTGGTCGTCGTCGCCCACGCCGAACACGTCGAACGCCGGCGCCGCCAGCAACCGCACCAGCAGAACGTGTGCCGGCGTCAGGTCCTGGAACTCGTCGACCAGCAGGTGGCGGTGCCGAGCCTGCTGGGCCCGCCGGAACGCTCCGTCGCGCAGCAGCAGCTCGACCGCGAGCAGCACCTGCTCGTCGAAGTCGATGACGCCGCGGCGTTCGAGCTCGGCGCGAAAGCGCGGGAAGGCCTCGGCCAGCCCCGGCACGTCGCCCCGCTCGTCCTCGACGGCGAGCGGTGCCCGGAGGCCCAGGCGGACGGTGGTGAGCGCCTCGACGTACGGCGCCAGCGGATCGGTGTTGAGGCGGCGGGCACCCGTGGGGACCAGGGGTTCGAGCAGGCGACGGAGGTCGCGCTCCTCGATCACCTCGGGCCGGCGACCCAGACCGTCGGCGACGATGCCGTAGCCCAGGGCGTTGAGCGTGAGGATGCGCCCGCCGACGCCCGCGGTGCGCTCGGCCATCTCGTCGCGGGCCTTGCGGTTGTAGGCGACCGCCACCACGGTGGCGGGCTCGTAGGCGCGGTCGACGACGACGTGCCGCAGGCGCTCGGTGAGCACCCGCGTCTTGCCCGACCCGGCCGGGGCGATGACCCGCGCCGGCCCCGACCCGTGGGCGACGGCCGCGAGCTGGTCGGGCGCCAGCTCGGCCGTCGGGCCGGCGAGCGGCGACACAGGGCGGACGTGGCCCGCCTCGACCGCCTCGGAGGGGACGACGGCTGCCCCGCCCGCGAGGGCGACGGCGTCGTCGCCCCGGGGGCCGCCGTCGACCCAGGCGGGGCGGCCGTCGGGCAGCCGGACGTCGCCCTGTGTGCCGGGGCCGTCGGCCGCGTGGGCGGCCCCGGCGGACATCGGGACGGCGTCGGGGTCGACGACCGGGTCGAGGGCCGTGGCGCCCGCCTTCAGCGCCTTGCGCCCCCACCACCAGATCGGCTCGCCGCCGCCGCGTGCGTCGTAGGTGTTGGCCCACACGAGGAAGTGGAGCCTGTCGTGGACGAGGTCGAGGTCGGGCGCCAGCGTGGACGGGTCGTCGCGGTTCCGGTCGGACCAGACCGAGCGCGGCGTGCGGAACTCGGCGGGGTCGACGCCGAGGGCGATGACCACGGGGCGGCGTCGGGCCCAGTGCGCATGGAGGGCGTCGACCGCCTCGGACCGACGGTCGGGCACGGCGTCGAGCGCGTCGAGCACGGCCCGGTCGACGGTGACGACCGGCGCCGCGGCCCAGGCGGGCGGCACCGGGTCGCCGACGTTCACGATGACGCCCCGGCCGAGGCCGGGCGGGCCCGGTGCGGTCATGGCGGCGAGGCTACAGAGGCCGTGTGACAGCGGCGGCGGCCCTCGCCGCCGCACCGTCAGTCGTCCCGCTCGGGCAGGTTGGTCGGCGGCACGTCGGCGCCCGGGATGTCGATGTCGAGCCCGAGGTCCTGGGCGGTCTGCCGGTACTCGTTGATCTCGCCGGCCTGGGCGTGCTCGATGCGGGCTGCCAGCTCGCGGACCGTGGCGTCGTCGGCCGTGGCGGCCGCCTCCTCGGCCATGTGCAGGCCGCCCCGGTGGTGCTCGGCCATCAGCTCGAGGAAGAGGGCGTCGAGCTCTGCGCCCCGCGCCGCGTCGACCTGGTCGAGCTGCTCCGGCGTGAGGAGGCCGGGCATCTGGTCGACCGGGACGGGCATGCCCATCCACCCCATGGCCTCGTCGGACCGCTCGTCGCGGCTGTAGCCCCAGTCGGCCAGCATCTGCGACATCAGGCCCAGCTCGTAGGACTGCCCGGTCAGGATCTCGCGGGCGTAGCTGCGCACCGTCTCGTCCTCGGCGTAGGCGGCGGCGAGGCGGGCGACGCCGATGCCCTGGTCGTGGTGGGTGGACATGTCCTGGAGGAACCCGACGTCGACCGAGTCGGCCGCCGGCGGATCGTCGCGGGACACGAACAGCCCGACCGCGAAGCCCAGGAAGGCCAGCGCCAGGCCCAGGATCGCCACCTTTCCCCAGGTCAGGCCCCCCGAGGTGCCGTCGCCTCCGTCGCCTCCGTCGTCCTCCGCCACGTGGCCCGGCCCGCCGCCGACGCCATCGGTCTCGACGTCGCTCGCCTCGCCGGAGGCACGCGTCGCCACCGCCCGGGCCTCGTCGGTGTCGGTGGTGTCCACGCCACGGTCGTCGGTCACGCACCCATGCTCGCAGGCGGGCCGCCGGCTGCCACCCCGGGCGGCGGGAGCCCACGGGCAGCGCGCCGGCGGCACGGCACGGCCGTGTCAGCCGGAGCGTTCGTAGCGCCAGCCGGCCGGGTCCATGGCCAGGCGATGGCGGGGGCCCGGAGCCTCGAGGTCACCGCTCTCGTAGGCGGCGTCTGGCTCCCACAGCGACACCAGCACGCCGTCGAGGTCGGCGATGTGCGTCGAGAAGTGGTCGATCGTGCCCGCCCGCACGTCGGCCAGCGCGGCCGCCACGTCGGGCAGGTCGGCGATGCGGCGCAAGCTGACCCAGGTGGGCGGGAGCAGGGCGATCTCGCCCGCGGCGTGGCGCTCGATGGCGGCCGATGGGGTCGTCCACACGTGATCGCCGATCTCCTTGCCGTCGACCACCACGTCGGCCGAGCCCGCGGGCAGGCCGCCCAGGAAGAACCACGTGGCGTACCGGCGGGGCGCCTCGGCCGGCGGGTTCCAGTGTGCGAACGGCACGAGGTCGACGGCGGAGAGCACGAGCCCGGTCTCCTCCTCGGCCTCGCGGACCGCCGCGGCGCGGGCGCCGTCGAGCCCCGAGCCGTCGCCGTCCTCCACCCGCCCGCCGGGGAACACCCACAGCCCACCGAACGCCTGGCCCTTGGTCTTGCGCAGCATCAGGCACTCGGGGCCGCCGGCCGCGTCTCGCAGCAGCACGACCGTCGCCGCATCGTGGATGGGGGTCTCGGCGCCTCCGCCGGTCAGCAGCTCGACCATGCGGCCAGGATGCCACGCCTTGACCGGCGGGTCAGGCGGGGCGGGGACGATCGCGGGTGGGCGCGCGTCGGGCCGGACGGCTGCGGCCGTGGCGCCCGGCGGCAGCGGATTGCCATGCACGAGGGCGTTCGCCACGTCCGCGACCTGCTCGCCGCTCGCCCGCCAGCCGACCACGCGCCACGTGTGACGGCGCACGGCCAGGACGGGCGCGTCCGACGGCCACGTGTCGGTGCCCTCGGGAGCCGGGGGCTCGGTCGGACCGGGCCTCGACGACCCACGGGCGGCGGAACAGGACCCGCGCCGCGATGCCGAGCAGCGTGAGCACGGCGAGCACCAGGACGTCGACGATCGCCAGCACGAGCGGGACCCCGACCAGCACCAGGACCGTCACGACGATCACGATCACGACGAACCAGAACGCATCGCCGAGGGCGTCGACGAGGCAGCCGGGGTCGGCGACCTCCTCGCCGGTGCCCCGGGCCAGCGATCGGCCCCCGCGGGTGCGACGCCGCAGGCGCGACCACAGGGTCTCGTCGCCGAGTCGTGGGACCCACACGCGCCGCACCCGCCACGTGTCGCCGCTCGGCGTCACCACCGTCCGCCCCGCCATCGGGCGCACGCTATTCGGTGGTCGCGGCGGCCAGGGCGCGGCCCGTCAGAGGCCCCCGACGACCGAGATGAGGCGGTCGAGCTCGGCGTCGATGGTCACGTAGTGGACCGAGGCGCGGACCAGCGGGGGCAGGTGGCGGTCGTCGGCGTCGAGGCGGGTCGAGGACGGCTCGGACACGGACACGTTGACCCCCGCGGCGCGTGCCGCCCGGGCCACCTCCCCGGCCGGGACGTCGTCATGGGTGAACGAGACGATGCCGGACCGGCGCAGTCCGCGGTCGCGCACGGTGACGCCGGGCAGCGCGGCCAGGCGCTCGCGCAGGTCGGCGGCCAGCGCCGTCACCCGGTCGGCGACGGCGGCCAGCCCCCACGACCGGGCGTAGGCGACCGCAGCCCGCAGGCCGGCGACGGCCGCCTCGCTGCGCTCCCAGTTCTCGAAGCGTCGGGCGTCGGCCCGCAGCTCGTAGCGATCGGGGGTCACCCAGTCGGCGCCCAGGAGGTCGAGGAAGGCGGGTTCGACGGGCGCGGGCTCGGTGCGGTCGAGCAACGAGCGCCGGGCGTACAGGAACCCGGTGCCCCGCGGTGCCCGCAGGAACTTGCGCCCGGTGGCGGCGAGCAGGTCGCAGCCGATCGCCTCGACGTCGACCGGCATCTGCCCGACCGACTGGCAGGCGTCGAGCAGGTACGGAACGGCGGCGGCGCGGGCCAGCCGCCCCACCTCCTCGGCGGGGTTGACCAGGCCGCCGTTGGTCGGCACGTGCGTCAGCGCCACGAGGCCGACGGGGCCGGCGCGGTCGTCGTCCAGCATCCGGTCCAAGGCTTCGACCGACACCTGCCCGTGCTCGTCGTCGGGGATCACCTCGATGCGCACGCCGAGCCGCGCCCGGGCCTGCAGCATCGGCACGAACCCGCTGGCGTACTCGGCGTTGGCGGTCAGCACCCGGTCGCCCGGGCGGAGGCCGAGCGACCAGAACGCCTGGTGCCAGGCGAAGGTGGCGTTCTCGACGATGGCGATCTCGGCCGGCTCTGCACCGATCAGGGCGGCCACCTCGGCGTAGGTGGCGTCCCGGGCGTCGGCGCGGTCGTCCGCCAGCTCGTAGCCGCCCGTCAGCGCCTCCGCGCGCAGCCACTCGAGCTGGGCGTCGAGCACCGGCTGGGGGGCGAGGCTGCACCCGGCGTGGTTGAGGTGGGCGACGCCGGCGCACCCGGGGGTCTCGGCGCGGGCCCGGGCCACGTCGAGCGTCTCGCCGCCCGCGACGCCGCCCGCTTCGCGGACCGGTGCATCGACGGGCGGGTCCGTCGGGGGCGCGGACGGCGAGGCGGGAGACGGGCCGGACGGCGGAGGCACGACGCCATGGTGCCTCTCGTCGGGCCCCACCGGCGACGGGTACTGTGTGTCTGCCGTCACACCCCCGGACAACCCCTGACGAGGAGGTCGGACCGCTGCTGATCGAGCACATCCTGCACCGCAAGGGCACCGACGTCGTGACCATCGCTCCCGACGCCAGCGTCGGCGACGCGGTCGCCCTGCTGCGCGAACACAACGTCGGTGCGCTGGTCGTGGCCGCGGCCGACGACGACGCCCGTGTCGCCGGGATCCTGTCGGAGCGCGACGTCGTCCGAGCGCTCGCTGACGCGCCGGGACCCGGCGCGGTCGATCCCCTGGTCCGACCCGTGTCCGCGCTGATGTCGACCGACCTCGCCACGTGCACCGGCGGCGACAGCGCCGACGACGTGATGCGCCTCATGACCGACCGTCGCATCCGCCACATCCCCGTGCTCGACGGTGACCGGCTCGCCGGGATCGTCAGCATCGGCGACGTGGTGAAGTCGCGCATCGACGAGCTCGAGACCGAGACGTCGACCCTGCACGACTACCTGTCCTCCGGGCGCTGAGCGAGCGGCGCCCGGCCGCCGGCGCCGGCCCGCACGTCTTCGGGGCGGCGGGCAGCCCGTCGACTAGTGTCTCCGCCCGAACCACGGTTCCGGGAAGCCGGTGAGAGTCCGGCGCGGTCCCGCCACTGTGACCGGGGAGCGACCCCCATCCATGCCACTGGGCTCCGGCCCGGGAAGGCGGGGTGAGCGACGATCCGGGAGCCAGGAGACCGACCGTGGGGCATGTCCACGTGGATGGAGGAGAGATATCCGATGGCCGTAGACACCACGACCACCGCCGTTGCCGACCCCGGCGTCATCGTCACCCCGATCCCCGGCTGGGCGCTCGTCGCGCTCCTCGCCGTGGCCGCCCTGGCCCTGTGGCTGGTGACGTTCGACAACGGCCAGCTCACCAGCGTCCTGTCGCGGGGCGACCTGTTCATCCACGAGTTCTTCCACGACGGGCGCCACCTCCTCGGCGTGCCCTGTCACTGATCGCCGCGCGCGACCAGTCCCGAGCTCGAGAGGATCGACGGTGTTCGCCCGTTTCGACTTCACGCGCCCGCGCACGATCGTGCTCGTGGCGCTGCTCATCGGCGTCCTCGCCGGCCTCGGGGGCGCGGTGTTCCACACCGTCGCCACCGAGCCGCGCGTCGACGAGGCCATCGCCATCGAAGAAGCCGCGGCCGAGGCCGACCACGCCATGTCCGGCGACGAGTCCGACGGCGGCGAGCAGGAGGTGTCGGTCAGCCGGTCCGACCAGAAGGGCGCCGGCCTGTTCCTCGCCTTCGCGCTGACCGGGGCGGCCTTCGGCCTGTTCCTCGCCATCACCTCGATGTCGCTGCGCACCACGACCGGCGGTCCGTTCCGGCGGGTCGTCGTGTCGGGGATGGTCCTCGCGGGGGCCATCACGGTGGCGCCGTGGCTCAAGTACCCGCCCAACCCCCCGGCCGTCGGCGACCCCGACTCGGTGGGCGAGCGCGAGCGCCTCTTCGTGCTGCTCATCGTGCTGGCCGCGCTGCTGCTGGCCGGCCTCGCACACCTCTCCTCCCGCCTCCGGCGCGCGGCGTGGCCCGACGACCGCCGGGTGGCGGCCGTCGTGGGGGTGGGGCTGGTCGCCTTCGCCGTGCTGTTCGCGGCCATGCCGGCCTCGCCCGACTCGGTGGGCGTGCCGGCCAACCTGGTGTGGCAGTTCCGGATCAACTCGCTGACCGGCAACCTCCTGGTGTGGACGCTGCTGACCGTCGGGCTCGGCGTGGTCTGGACCGAGGCCGCCCGCCGGACGGTCGAGGCGCCGGCCCGCGCCGTGTCACCGCCCGGGGCGACGGCTCAGAACTCGATGCCCTTCAGCGCCGACACCCCGGCGTCGTAGGCGTGCTTGACCTTGCGCATCTCGGTGACGGTGTCGGCCACGGCCACCAGCTCGTCGGGTGCGTTGCGGCCGGTCGCCACCACGCTCGTGCGGGGCGACCGGTCGCGGACGGCGTCGGCCACCGTGGCGGCGTCGACCCAGCCGTACTTCACGATGTAGGTCACCTCGTCGAGGATCAGCAGGTCGTAGTCGCCCGACGCCAGCTTGGCCGCGGCCACCGCCCACGCCTCGCGCCCCAGCTCTGCGGTGCGCTCGAGGTCGGTGGACTCCCACGTGAAGCCGTCGCCGAGCGTGTGCCACTCGATGCCGAGCTGGTCGGCCAGCTTGCGCTCGCCGGTCTTCCACTTGCCGCCCTTCACGAACTGGACGACGCCGACCCGCCAGCCGCGGGCCCAGCCCCGCACCATCACCCCGAAGGCGGCCGACGACTTCCCCTTGCCGTCGCCGGTGTTCACGAGGACGAGCGACTCGGCGCGTGCCATGGGGGGCGACACTAGTGGTGGCGCTGGCGCCGCCCCTGCGGGGGTCGCTGCTCGTCTGCGGCACGACCAGCGACGCCGGCAAGTCGTTCGTCGTGGCCGGGCTCTGCCGGCTCCTGGCCCGGCGCGGCGTGCGCGTGGCGCCGTTCAAGGCGCAGAACATGGCGCTGAACGCGGCGGTCACCGCCGACGGGGCCGAGATCGGCCATGCGCAGTGGGTCCAGGCGGTGGCCGCGGGGGTGGCGCCCGAGGCGGCGATGAACCCCGTGCTGCTGAAGCCGACCAGCGACCGGTCGAGCCAGGTCGTCGTGATGGGCCGGGCCACGGGCGTGCAGACGGCCGCCGAGTACCACCAGTCCAAGCGGGCGCTGATGCCTCTGGTGCTCGACGCCCTCGCCGGGCTCCGCTCCCGGTTCGACGTCGTGATCTGCGAGGGCGCCGGCAGCCCGACCGAGATCAACCTGCTCGACGGCGACATCGTCAACCTGCCGTTGGCCCGGGCCGCCGGCCTGCCGGCGATCGTGGTCGGCGACATCGACCGGGGCGGCGTGTTCGCCTCCCTGTTCGGCACGGTCGCCCTCCTGCCCGACGACCTGCGGGCCTGCGTGCGCGGGTTCGTGGTCAACAAGCTGCGGGGCGACCCGGCCCTGCTCGGCGACGCCTGCGCCGACCTCGAGCGCCGCTGCGGCGTCCCGACGCTCGGCGTGCTGCCCATGGCGCCCGGCGACGACATCGCCGACATCGACAACGAGGACTCGCTCGCCCTCGACCGCGCCCCCGCCGAGCCCGCCGGACCGGCCCCATCCGGCGGGGTGGGGGTGCCGTCGCCTCCGGGGTTCGACGTGCTCGACGTGGCCGCCCTCCGCTGGCCTCGCGTCTCCAACGCCGGCGACGTCGACCCGCTGCGCCTCGAGCCCGGCGTGCGGGTGCGCTGGGTGCGGTCGGTCGCCGAGCTGGGCCGGCCCGACCTGGTGGTCCTGCCCGGGTCGAAGAACACGCGGGGCGACCTGGCCTGGTTCCACACGTCGGGGTTGGCGGCCGCGGTGGAGCGCAGCGACGCCGCCGTCGTGGCCGTGTGCGCCGGCCTGCAGATGGTCGGTGGGCGCATCGACGACCCCGACGGCGTCGAGGGCCCGCCGGGCGGCGACAAGGGCCTCGGGTGGCTGCCCGTCTCCACCGACTTCCGGGGAGACAAGGTGCTCGACCGGCCCGGCGGCGCCGCGATCGACGGGCCCGGTGCAGGCCATGCCGTCGCCGGCTACCGCATCCACCACGGCCGCGTCGCCGCCGGACCCGACGCCACGCCCTGGCTGGTCGCCGACGGCGGCGAGACGCTCGGGTGGTGGGACGGGCGGGTCGCCGGCACGACCGTGCACGGGCTGTTCGAGTCGGACGCCTTCCGCACCGGGGTCCTCCGGTGGGCGGCCGACCGCGCCGGCAAGCGGTGGACGCCCGGCGGCGTGGGCTTCGGCAAGGCCCGCCTCGCCCGGCTCGACCGCATCGCCGATCTTCTCGAGGCCCACCTCGACCTCGATCACGTCGCCCGGCTGATCGCCGAGGGCGCGCCGTGAGCGCCGCGACCCCGCGGTCGCGGGCGCCCGGCCGGCGCCGAGGTTCATGGGACCGTTCGTGCGACCGAACCTGCGACCGAACTTGCGACGCACACGGTCGTATGGGCCGCGAATCTGTCGCAAGAACCGTCGCCGGAACCGAACCGTGCCCCGGCGGCGCGGCGTGACGGGTCCGACCACCGACGTGCGCACCGCGCTCGAGCGGCTCGCCCAGCCGGCGCCGCATCTGCGGTGGCGGCTGGCCCGGGCCGACGAGCCGTTGGGCGACGACGAGCTGGCCTGCGCCGCCCTCGCCACCGACCCCGATGCGCTCGCCGCCGCGGTGGCGGCGACGGCCACCGGACGAGGCAGCGACGACCCGCAGGTGCTCGCCTCGCTGTGGTGGCAGGCGTACGCCTACCGGGTCGGGGGCACGGCGCTGGCGTGCTGGCTCCTGTCCGGGGTCGCGCCCGACCCGCGGGCCGAGGGCACCGCGGTGGGCATCGCCCGCAGCCGGCCCTCCTCGGTCGTCTACCGGGCCGAGGCCGCGACGCCGGACGCCGGGCCGGGCCCGGCGCCGTCAGCAGACCGCCCCGCCGGGGCCGATCTGGCGACGCTCGTCGACCGGCTGTTCCCCGGTCACCTCGACCGGGTCGCCGGCTCCCTCCGCGCCCGCCACACGCTCGGCCGCTCGCTGATCTGGGGCAACGTCGCCGCCGCGTGCGCCGCCGCGGCCGGCGCGGTGCGCGGCGCCGCGACCCGGCTGGCGCGACCGGCTCGATGCGTTCCTCGCCGCCGCCCCCCACGACCTGGCGGGCTTCGGCCGCTGGACGTTCCCGCCGGGCGACGCCGACCCCACCGCCGCCCCGTCCGCCGTCCCGCCCGCCGCGGCCGGCGCCTCGTGCGACGACCCCACGTACCGGCGCACGACGTGCTGCCTGTGGTGGAAGACGTCCGCCGCCGCCGGCGCCCTCTGCGCCGACTGCTCCCTCACCCGCTCCCCGATCGAGACCTCCCCCACATGATCCTGTTCCTCAGCAACGCCGACACCGAGCTGCTCGCCCTCGGCTCGATCGTGCACCGCCTGCCCGACGGGTTCCCGGCCGTGCGGGCGGCCAACCCGGGGCGCCTCGCCGCCGCCCCCGACCTCGACGGGGTGACCGCGGTGGTCGTGCGCCTGCTGGGCGGGCGCACCGCCTGGGAGCCCGCCTTCGACGAGCTGCGCGCCGCGTGCGTCGTCGCCGAGGTCCCGCTCGTCGCCCTCGGGGGCGAGGCCGAGCCCGACGCCGAGCTGACCCGCCTGTCCACGGTGCCCGCCGGCACCGCCCGCGAGGCGCACCGCTACCTGGCGGCGGGCGGGCCGCCCAACGTGGAGCACCTGCTGCGGTTCGTCGCCGACACGGTCCTGCTGGGCGGCTTCGGCTTCGATCCGCCCCGCCCGCTGCCGCTCACCGAGGTGTGGGACGGCGGGGGCCTCGGCGTCGCGGGCGCCGAGCGCGACCCCGCGCGGCCGCTGGTGGGCGTCGTGTTCTACCGGGCCCACCGCGTGGCGGGGAACACGCAGTTCGTCGCCGACCTGTGCCGGGCGATCGAGGAGGCCGGCGGCGACGCGCTGCCGGTGTCGTGCTACTCGCTGCGCCCCGACGCCGACGGTCGGGTCGAAGCGCTGGAGCTGCTGCGCACCCACGGCGTCGAGGTGCTGGTGACGACGGTGCTGGCCATGGGCCGCTCCGGAGGCACCTCCGACGACGAGGGCGACGACTGGCAGGTCCCGCAGCTCGCCGACCTGGGCGTGCCGGTCATCCAGGCGCCGGCGTGCAACCGCTCCCGCGACGACTGGGCCGACGACGAGGCGGGGCTGACGCCGCTCGACGTGGCGATGGGCGTGGCGATCCCCGAGTTCGACGGCCGCATCATCGGCCCCGCGTTCGCCTTCAAGGAGGAGGTCGACGACGGGGGCGACCTCGGCACCCCGGTGATCGCCAGCCGCACCGATCCCGAACGGGCGGCCCGGGTGGCGGGGCTGGCCGTGCGCCACGCCCGCCTGCGCCGCATCCCGCCCGCGGACAAGCGGGTGGCCGTGGTGATGTCGGCGTACCCGACGAAGCGCAGCCGGCTCGGCAACGCCGTGGGCCTCGACACGCCCGCCTCGGTCGTCGAGCTGCTCCACGCCCTGAGGGACGCCGGCTACATGGTCGACCGCATCCCCGAGGACGGCGACGCCCTCATGGCCGAGCTGGCCGAGCGCTTCACGTACGAGAGCCCCCAGCTCACCCCCGATCAGGCGAGGGTGGCCGCCGGCCGCCTCCCGGCCACCGAGTACACCGCCTGGTTCGATCACCAGGCCCCTCAGCTCCGGTCGGAGGTGACCTCGATCTGGGGCGAGCCCCCGGGCGAGGTCTACGTCGTCCCGACCACCCCGGACGGGATTTCCCCCGCGAGATCGGTCGCTCCAGCGACCGATCTCGCGGGGAAATCGTGTTCCCCGGGATGGACCTCGGGGGCGTGCTGGTGACCGTGCAGCCGCCGCGGGGGTTCGGGTCCGATCCCATCGGCACGTACCACGCCCCCGACGTGCCCCCACCGCACCACTACCTCGCCTTCTACCGCTGGTTGGACCGCGGGTGGGGTGCCGACGCCGTCGTCCACGTGGGCAAGCACGGCACGCTCGAGTGGCTGCCCGGCAAGGCCAACGCCCTGTCGGCCGCCTGCCACCCCGACGCCGCCCTCGGCGACCTGCCCTTCGTCTACCCGTTCGTCGTCAACGACCCCGGCGAGGGCACGCAGGCCAAGCGGCGCACGCACGCCGTGATCATCGACCACCTCGTCCCGCCCATGACCCGCGCCGAGGCCACCGACGACGTCGCCCGGCTCGAGACGCTGCTCGACGCGTACGCCGCCGCCCAGGCCATGGACCCCGGCAAGCTGCCCGCGCTGCGGACGCAGGTGTGGGAGCTGCTCGTCGACGCCGAGATCCACCGCGACCTGGGGCTGGGCGAGGACGGGGATGCGGTGGCCGCCGACGAGTTCGACGCCATGGTCCTGCACGTGGACGGCTACCTGTGCGCCCTCAAGGACGCCCAGATCCGCGGGGGCCTGCACGTGCTCGGGCAGGCCCCCGAGGGCGAGGCGCTGGTCGACCTCGTCCTGGCGATCACCCGCCTGCCCCAGGGGACCGCGCCGTCGCTGCGGGCCACGGTCGCCCGCGACCTCGGCTTCGAGCCGTCGACCGAGCGGCGCCACGAGGTCGACAAGATCGAGGCCGAGTGCCGGGCCCGCGTCGAGGCGCTCGCCGCCCGGGACTGGACCCTCCCGTCCCCGGTCCATGACGTCGATCCCGACCGGCCGTGACGCGATTTCCCCCGCGGATCCGGCCGTCCCAGCGACCAGATCCGCGGGGGAAATCCTCGACGGGGGTGGGCACCGCCGACCCCTCCCGCCCGGACGGCGCCGTCGACCCGGTCGACCTCGTCGACCCGACGGAGCGGTGGATCTGTGAGCGCCTCGTCCCGGCCCTGCGGGCCACACCCGACGAGGTCGCCAACTCCCTCGCCGCCCTCGAGGGCCGGTACGTCCCCGCCGGGCCGAGCGGGGCACCCACCCGGGGCGCGGCCCACGTGCTGCCCACCGGGCGCAACTTCTACTCGGTCGACCCCAAGGCCCTGCCCTCCCCCCTGTCGTGGGAGGTGGGCCAGGCGCTGGCGGCCGCCCTGGTCGAGCGCCACGTCGCCGAGACCGGCGCCCCGCCCACCACGGTGGGCCTCGTCCTGTGGGGCACGGCCGCCATGCGCACCAGCGGCGACGACGCCGCCGAGGCCCTCGCCCTGCTGGGCGTGCGGCCGGTGTGGGACGACGACTCGGGACGGGTCACGGGCCTCGAGCCGATCCCCCTGGCCGAGCTCGGCCGGCCCCGCATCGACGTCACGCTGCGGATCTCGGGCTTCTTCCGCGACGCCCTCCCCCACCTCGTGGACCTGCTCGACGACGCCGTCCGCCTGGTCGCCGGTCTGGACGAGGACCCTGCCGACAACCCGGTGCGGGCCGCCGGCACCGACGACGCCCGCATCTGGGGACCGCCGCCGGGCGGCTACGGCACGGGGATCCTGCCGGTCATCGAACGGGGTTCGTGGCGCACGGACGCCGACCTGGCCGAGGTGTACCTGGCCTGGTCGGGCTTCGCCTACGGCCGCGGCCGGGCCGGCGAGCCCGCCCCCGAGGCCATGCGCCGCCGGTTCGCCGCCATCGAGGTCGCGGTGAAGAACCAGGACAACCGCGAGCACGACATCTTCGACAGCGACGACTACCTGCAGGACCACGGCGGCATGGTCGCCGCGGTCCGGGCGCTCAGCGGCCGGGCGCCACGGTCGTGGTTCGGCGACACGTCGAACCCGGCGAGCCCGCGGGTCCGGGCCCTCGCCGAGGAGGCGGCCCGGGTGGTGCGCAGCCGCGTCCTCAACCCACGGTGGATCGACGCCATGCGCCGGCACGGCTACAAGGGCGCGTTCGAGCTGGCCGCGACCGTCGACTACCTGTTCGGCTACGACGCCACGGCCCAAGTGGTGGAAGACTGGATGTACGAACGGGTGACAGAGTCGTACGTCGGCGATCCCGAGGTTCGCCGGTTCTTCGAGGAATCGAATCCGTGGGCGCTGCGCGCCATCGCCGAGCGCCTGCTAGAAGCAGACCGTCGCGGCATGTGGGGAGCCAGCGACAGGGCCCGCAAGACCCTGGTCGACGCGGTGCTCGAAGCCGAAGGCTGGGAGGAACGCCGGACATGAGAGCGGAACGATCGTGACGCAGACCCGCTTCCCGTTCAGCGCGGTCGTCGGGCAGGGCGAGGCCCGCCTCGCGCTGCTCCTCGCGGCTGTCGACCCCGGCATCGGCGGCGTGCTGTTGCGGGGCGACAAGGGCGCGGCCAAGTCGACGCTCGCCCGCGGCCTGGCCGGCATGCTGCCGGGCGGGGCGCCGTTCATCGAGCTGCCGCTCGGCGCCACCGAGGATCGCGTGCTCGGCACGCTCGACCTCAAGGCCGCGCTCACCGACGGCGAGACGGTGTTCCGCCCCGGCCTGCTGGCCGCGGCGAACGGCGGCGTGCTCTACGTCGACGAGGTCAACCTGCTGCCCGACCACCTCGTCGACGTGCTCCTCGACGTCGCCACCACGGGTCTCAACCGCGTGGAGCGCGACGGCGTGTCGCACTCCCACGAGGCCCGGTTCGTCCTCGTGGGGTCGATGAACCCCGAGGAGGGCGAGCTGCGCCCCCAGCTCCTCGACCGCTTCGGCCTGTCGGTCGCCATCACCGCCCCGTCCGACCCGGTGCACCGGGCAGAGATCGTGCGGCGCCGCCTCACCCACGACGCCGGCGGCGAGGTCGTGGGGTCCGAGGGCGACCTGGTGCTGCGGGCGCGGCTGGCGGCCTCGATGCCCGCCGACCTGCCCGACACGGTGGTCGACTTCGCCTGCCGCCTGGCGCTCAGCGTCGGCGCCGAGGGCCTGCGGGCCGACCTGGTGCTGTGCCGGGCGGCCGCCGCCTTCGCCGGGTGGGAGGGCCGCTCGGTCGCCACCGCGTCCGACGTCGAGCGCGTCGCCGGCCTGGCGCTCGGCCATCGCCGGCGGCGCCGCCCGTTCGATCCGCCGACGCTCAGCCCGGACGAGCTCGAGCGGGCGCTGGACGCGGCTCGCCGCTCGTTCGTCGACGCCTACCCGGCGCCGCCGCCACCCGAGCCCGACGAGGCCGCGGCCGACGTGACCGCGCCCGACGAGGCCGAGCCCGTCGCGCCGGACGGGGAGAACGGTGCGCTCGACGCCCGGGTCGACGACGACGGTGACGGCGACGGGTCCGCACCGACCGACGAGGCCGCAGGGGCGGACGGGGCCGAAGGTGAGCCCGAGACCGACGCCGCCGACGGGTCCGACGCCCCCGGTCCGCCCGCCGAGGACCCGGCGCTGGCCGAGCTCGAAGCCGAGATCGAGGCCGAGACCGACCCGGGCGCGCCCGCGCCCGTGCCGGGCGGCGACATCCCGCCGGCCCCCGACCTGACCGGGGGCGACGACCCGGGCGGCGGGGCGCCGACGGGGTCCTGGCAGACGCTCGCCGGCGCCGCGTTCGACAGCGGGCCGGCCCCGCTGCAGCTCGCCGACCCGCCGGCTCCCATCGCCGTCGCCCCGCCGACCGGCCCGGCCCGTGGCCGGGTCGTGGGCGACCAGCCCGTGGGTCAGGGCGGATCCGGCGTGGCGCTGGCCGCCACGGTGCGGGCCGCCGCCCAGAGGCGCCAGGCCGATCCCGACGGCCCGGTCGTGACGGCCGACGATCTGCGTGCGCCCGTCCGCACGCGCACGGTCGGCCGCACGGTCGTCCTCGCCGTCGACGCCAGCGGGTCGATGGGCACCTATCGGCGGGTGGAAGCCGCCACCGGCGCGGTCCTCGGTCTGCTCGCCGACGCCTACCTGCGGCGCGATCGGGTGGCCATGGTGACGTTCCGGGCCGACACGGCCGACGTCGTCCTTCCCCCCACCGCCAGCGTCGAGCTGGCGCGGACCCGGCTGGCCGAGCTGCCGACCGGCGGCGTCACGCCCCTGGCCGAAGGCATCACGGCCGGCCTCTCGCTCGCCCGGCGGGCCGCCGACGACGGCTGGCCGCCGCTGTTCGTCCTGATCACCGACGGCCGTGCCACCGGGAACCAGACCGCCCGCGAGCGCGCCCTCGCCGCGGCGGGCGACGTCGCGGCCTCGGGCCTCCAGGTCATCGTCGTCGACGCCGAGGACGGACCCACGCAACTCGGGCTCGCCGGCGAGCTGGCCGAGGCGATGGGTGCCCGGCACCTCCGCCTCGACGAGCTCACCCCGACCACGGTCGAGAACGCGGTCCGCGAGGCCCTGCGCGGGTCGTAGCCGGCCGCCGGCAGGCTCGACACCCCGGGCGCCGGCTGACGCCGGGCGGGGTCGGAAACCCCGGACAGGACGACGCCGAGCGGCGGACCGACGCGGGTGCCGGGCGGGCGTCCGCCTGGGGTGACGGACGCCCGACCCGACGACTGGGAAACCACTGTCGGGCTGCCGGGCCCCCGGACCTGCACCGACGACAGCCACCGCCACTGGCTGGCGTCCCGCCTCCTGAGGGGCCCGACCACCGCACCACACCGCCGCGGAGCGGCACGGCGTGCCCGGGGACAGAGCACCAGCCCGGGGCTAGCCGGGCGTTAGCCCAGCCGACCGCGGCCGGGGCCCGGATCGGGCCGGACCGATCATTCCGCCCCGTCCCGGCTCCCGCTCGGGCCGTAGTATCGCGGCGTGTCGCGGCCCTACCGCCACGCTCCCCCTCGGCCGGGTCGTCCGCTGGTCAGGCGCAGTGACCTCCTCAGACGCGTCCAGCGACGCTGGGAGCGCCCGGTGACGGTCGTCGTCGCCGGGGCGGGCTTCGGCAAGTCGTCGCTTCTCGCCCAGGCGGTCGACGAGAACGCCCTCGCCCCCCGCGGCGACGACTGCTGGCTCGGCTGTGGGCCGGGCGACGACGACCCGTGGCACCTCGCGGCCGGCCTGGCCACCGCCCTCGGCGCCGATCTCGGCCGCGTCACCGACCACACGGCCGACGACGGTGGGGGCACCCCCGACCTCCCCGCGCTCGCCGGCGCCCTCGTCGACGCCGTGTGGCGCCGGACGCCCCGCCAGGTCTGCCTGATCGTCGACGACGTCCACGAGGTGGGCGACGGCGACGCGGCCACGCTCCTCGCCGAGCTCGTGGGCGCGCTGCCGGCCAACGGCCACCTCGTGCTCAGCGGGCGCGTCGAGCCCCGGGTGCCGCTGGCCCGGATGGCGGCCCAGGGCCGCGTCGAGCGGGTGGACGAGGCCGACCTCGCCTTCGCCGACGACGACCTCGCCGCGTTCGCCGCACTGCGCCAGGTCTCGGTCGACCGCATCGACGACCTCGGCGGCTGGCCGGCGCTCGTCGAGCTGCGGGCCGCGGCGTCCGGCGACACGGTCGACGACTTCCTGAGCGAGGAGGTGCTGTCCGCCCTGGGGGTCGAGGCTCGCCGGGCGGTGGCGGTGGTCGCCGCCGTCGGCGGTGCCGACCAGGCGCTGCTCGACGCGGCCCGGGGGCCCGGCCTCGACCTCGACGACCTGATGGCACCGGTCCCCCTGGCAGCCGGCGACGACGCCGGCTGGTACGCCGTCCACGCGGTGTGGGCCGACCGCCTGGTCGACGAGCTGCCCGCCGGCGAGCGCCGCGAGGCGCAGCGGCGCGGCGGGCTGGCGCTGGCGGGCCGCGACCTGCACCGGGCCGTCGACCTGCTCGCCGCGGCCGAGGCCCACGACGACCTGCGCGCCGTGCTCCGGCGAGAGTGCCGGGCCCAGGACCTCACCGCGTCGGTCGAAGGCCTGGCGCGCCTGCACGAGCGCCTCCCGCCCGCCGTCCGGGCGGCGCCCGAGGGCGAGCTCGTGGCGGGCGTCGCGGTCACCAGCACCGATCTCGACCAGGCCAGCCGGCTGCTGGCCTCGGCCGCGTCGCGGTTCGCGGCGGCCGGCGACGACGACGGGCTGTTGTGCGCAGTCGAGCACCTCGCACTGTGCGCCCACTGGCGCGAGGACGTCGACCTCCTCGCCGCGCTGTGGGGGTGGGCCGAGCGTCTCGCCTCCCTGCCCGAGGCGCACGGTCTGCTGGCCATCGGCGAGGCGCTGGCGGCCGACACCCGAGGCGAGGCCCGCCGCGTCCTCGAGGCGCTCGACACCATCGACGCCGGCACCCTCGCCCCCTACTGGCGCACACCGGTGGCCTGGCTGCGGGCCTCTGCCGAGCTCGCCCTCGGCTACGCCGAGGCCGCCCGTCGCAACGTCGAGGTGGCGGTGCGGGCCGCCGGCCCGGCGCTGCGCGGCGCGTTGTCGATGCTGCTGGTGAACGCGCAGACCCACTGCGGCGACGTCGAGGGGGCGCGAGAGACGCTGGCGCAGATGCTCGTGGAGCTGAGCCGGGCCGGGAACGACCACAACCGCGCCCTCGGCGAGACCATGGCCGCCTCGCGTGCCGCCCTCGTCGGCGCCATCGACGAGGCCGAGCGCCATCTGGCCCGCGCCCGCCAGTGTGCGGGACCGTCTCCTCGCGGCGAGCCTCGTCGCCTCGTTGCGGGGCAGCGAGGCGACCATCGCCGTGGGCCGCGGCGACGAGGACGAGGCCGCCCGCCTGTTCCGGCTGCAGCTGGACGGCCGCCCGGTCCACGAGGGCCGCCAGAGCTACGGGAACATCCGCCGCATCGCGTTGCTCTACGTGCTGCTGCCCGACACGCGCGACCGGTTCGAGGCCGACGACGTGGGCCCGTGCTACCAGCCCGGGCTGACCCTCGCCCGGGCGTTGGTGTCGTTGCGCGAGGACGGGGACGTCACTGCGGCCACCGGGCTCACGCCCACCGCGTGGGCCGCGGCCCCGGCGTTCCTGCCGACGGCCTGGACGGTCGAGCTCTCCACCGCCGCGGCCGCCGGCGGCCGGTCGGACGCCCAGGCCCGCGTCATCGACTGTGGCGGCGTCGCCCGGCCGACGCTGCGGCTGCTCGCCGACGACGGCGAGGCCCCCCGCTCCGTGCGGACCTGGGCGCGGACGCTCGCCGACGCCCTGCCGCCCGAGCCCGCGGCCGCGCTCGACCTCGCCGTGCTCGGGCCGACGACGTTGCGGCGTCACGGCCGCCCGGTCGACCACCCGCACTGGCGGCGCGAGCGGGTGCGGGCGCTGCTGCTCGTGCTGCTGGCCCGTGGCGGTGGCACCCGCGAGCAGCTGGCCGGAGCGCTGTGGCCCGACCTCGACACGCCCGCGGCGCTGCGCAACCTGCGGGTGACGCTCTCGTACCTGCTCGCCGTGCTCGAGCCCGACCGGCCCGACGGGGCGCCCTCGTTCTTCGTGCGCGCCGAGGGACCGTCGCTGCGGCTCGTGACCGACGACTGGCTCGACGTCGACGCCCGCGCCTTCGACGCGCTGGTCGACCGGGCCGTCGAGGCCGAGAGCCACGGCGAGCCGTCGGCCGCCCTCGACCTGTACCGCCGGGCGCTGCGGTTGTACCGGGGCCCGTACCTCACCGATGCCGGCTACGAGGAGTGGGCGCTGCCCCATCGCGACCGCCTGGCAGCCCGGTTCGTGGCCGCGGCCGTGCGGGCGGGCGAGCTGACCCTGGCCGGCGGCGACCCCGACGAGGCGCTGCGGCTGGCCGGGCGCGCCGTCGAGGCCGAGCCGTGGTCCGAGGGCGCCCACCGGCTGAGCGTGGCCGCGCACCTGGCCCGCGGCGACCGGGCCGCGGCCCGCCGGGCCATGCAGACCTGCCTGCGCCAGCTCGACGACCTCGGGCGTCCCCCCGACCGAGGACACCGAGATCGTGCTGCGCGCGGTTTCTTGAGCGGCCGGGCCGCGGGGCTGTTGGTTGCGCGCCAAATCTCCGCGCGTGGGCTGTGGCGAGCGGGCAACCCGCCCGGACGCTGATGTGGCGAACGCCCGGGCGCGGCTCGCCCGGAGGCGAACGCCCGGACGCCGCCTGGGCGCGGCCAGCCCGAACGGCCGCTTGCCGAGGGAGCGCGCGGGACGCCGGCTACGCGAACGCGTCCGGGTGGCCGTCGGGGTCGACGGCGCACAGGCCGCGCCAGGCCTGCGGGATCTTGCCGCGCTCGAGCGCACCGGCGCCGATGAGGACATCGAGCACGGGCCGGGTGGCGTCGACCCGGGTCTGGACCCGGCCGGGGTGGTTGCGGGCCCTCTGCCACGTCGCCATGGCCGGGAGGCCGACCGAGCCGAACACGCCCGCGTGGATCATGTTCTCGTACATCTCGCGGATGAACAGGGGCGCCACGAACCGCACGAACGTCTTGTCCACGACACCCGCGGTCTCCCACACCTCGGGGAGGCGGGTGCGGGCGAACGACAGGTGCCGCGCCTCCTCCTGCCGGTGGTAGCGGTTGACCTCACGCACGAACGGGTCGGTGTCGGGGTGCTCGGCGGCCCGCTTCTGCAGCAGGTCGGGGATCTCCTCGCCGGCGAGCACCATCGTGTAGAGCAGCGCCGGGTTGTGGATGATCTGGTTCACGACTCGGCTGGCGATCTGGTCGGTGAGCCAGTTGTCGATGGGGTTGGGGGCGGCCGGGCCGAGCTGGTCGAGCATGCGGGCGAAGAGTCGCGAGTGGCGGGTCTCCTCGCCGAGCTCGTGCAGCAGGTAGGTGATGCGCGGGTCGGTGTAGTCGTCGGCTCGGGCGATCTGCAGGCCGAAGCCGGCCATGAGGATCGCCTCGAACATCAGTCCGGAGCGGGTGATGGCGGCCAGCGCCTGGCGGCTGAACGTGACGTACTGCTCGGGCGTGAGGGCGCCGTCGTCGAGCCCGGCGGTGGGGAGCAACAGCTCTGCGGGTAGCACCGCCCCATCGCCGAGGGCCCCGGGCAGGTCCTTGTCGGGATCGATGGTGCGCGCCAGAGAGGCGTTGTTGAGCTTCTCGACGCGCCGGGTCGCGGTTGCCTGCGACATGGTCTTCCCCTTTGCTGCCGGTCTGCCACCCATTGACTTACCAGCAGTAACCATTGGTAAACGCTGGTGGTGACGGAATCAACGTGACAGTGGCCACGGGTCGAGCGGCCGAACCGGCCGGTGGGGCAGCGGGGGCCGCGCGCCGCGGGTCCGACACATGGGCTGTGGCGAGCGCGCCCCCTCCGCGCCCCTACCACGCCAGCTCGTCGCAACCCTTGTGCGTGTCGGGCTCGATCTGGAGGGTGGCGTGATCGATGCCGTGCTCGTCGCGCATCACGACCCGGGCCCGGTCGAGCACCGCGTGGGTGTCGGTGCCCTCGCACACCATGAGGTGCACAGAGGCCACGTCCATCTCGGAGGTCAGCGTCCAGACGTGGAGGTCGTGCACGTCGACCACCCCGTCGAGGCCCCGCAACGTGGTCTCGAGCGCGCCGAGGTCGAGCCCGGGCGGCGCCGCCTGCACGAGGATGCGCACGGCCTGGGCGCCGAGCCGCCACGTGCGGGGCAGGATGAACAGGCCGATCGCCACACCGACCGCCGGGTCGATCCAGGCCCAGTCGGTGATCGCGATGGCCAGGGCGGCCAGGATGACGCCGACCGAGCCCACCAGGTCGGACAGGACCTCGAGGTAGGCCCCCTCGACGTTCAGGCTCTCCTTCGACCCCGCGCGCAGCAGGGCGAAGGCGACGAGGTTGGCGACCAGGCCCAGGATGGCGACGACCAGCATCGGCCCGACGAGGACGTCGGGCGGGTCGCCCCAGCGGCGCACGGCCTCGACCACGACGTACACCGCCACCACGAACAGCAGCACCGAGTTGGCCAGGGCGGCCAGGATCTCGAGCCGGTACAGGCCGAACGTGCGCTGCCCGTCGGAGGCGGCCCGGTCGGCGACGTGGATGGCCGCCAGCGCCATCGCCAGCCCGGCGACGTCGGTGAGCATGTGCCCGGCGTCGGACAGCAGGGCCAGCGAGTTCGCCAGGAACGCCGCCACCACTTCGACGACCATCGCCGCGGCCAGCACGCCCAGGGCGCCGAGCAGGCGGCCCTTGTGGCGGGCGCCCGACCGCACGCTCGGCGCGTGCGAGTGGCCGTGGGCATGCCCCTGTGAGCGGTGATGCGGCGACGACTGCGCTTCGGCGTGGGTCATGTGGGTGACTCGTGGTCCGTCACCCGCGAGACTAACGGTGTGTGGACAGGACCGACCGTGGGGGAGGCGCCATGCACGTGACCGATCTGCACCGCCGCAGCGTCGAGGGCTTCGCCGCTCGCGTCGACGCCCTCGACGGGCTCTCGGCCGAACAGTGGGCGGGGCCGACCCCGTGCCCCGACTGGGACGTCCGGGCCCTGCTCAACCACATCGTGTACGAGGACCTGTGGACGGTGCCCCTGATGGAGGGCGCCACCATCGCCGAGGTCGGCGACCGCTACGAGGGCGACCTGCTCGGCGCCGACCCGCTCGCCACCGCCCGGGCGGCGTGCGAGATGGCGGTGACGGCGGCGGCCTCGGGCGTCATCGCCGGACAGACCGTCCACCTGTCGTTCGGCGACGTCCCCGCCGAGGAGTACGCCCACCAGCTCGCCGCCGACCACATCATCCACGGGTGGGACCTGGCGGTCGCCACCGGGGGCGACACGTCGATGGATCCCGAGATGGTCGAGGCGTTGGGGGCGTGGTTCGCGAGCAACGAGGCGGCGTACCGCGGCGCCGGCGCCATCGCCGAGCGCCCCGCGGGGGACGGGACGCCCGGCGACGCGTGGAGCGAGCTGCTGCGGGCCTTCGGCCGCGACCCCCGCTGGCGCCCGGCGTAGCACCCGGTCGGTCGGCGCCGGCCGAGCCGCTCCGCACGGCCCTACTGCACGGCCGACCGCCGGAACACCCGCACGGCCACGAACGTCATCACAGCGGCGAACGCGAGCACCACCGCCAGGCTCAGGGCGGCCATCGCCGTGGCGTTCGACATGCCCCAGATGTCGTAGAGGCCCGACGAGTTGCCGCCGAGCAGCCCGTAGCGCATGAGGGCGAGGGCGTGGGTCAGCGGCACCACCTTCGCCACCGCCGTCAACGCCGTGGGCAGCGCGCTGATCGGGAACAGCGACCCGGCGAAGAAGAACGGGACGATGGCGATGCCCGGCAGCGTGGCCGTGAAGTCCTCGACGCTGTCGACCTTGTTGGCGATCGTCTCCGCCACCCCGTACATGGCGACGGCGAGCGCGGTGGCGGCCCCGACGAACCAGGCGAGGCCCGAGGCCGAGACGTCGAGCTCGGCGCCGCGCAGCACCGACGCCCCGATGAGCACGGCGACCTGGAGCGCGGTGGTGGCGAGGGCCACGACCAGGTTGGCCAGCACGAGCAGTGGGCGGCTGACGGGGGCGGCCAGCAGGTCGGGCCGGGCGCCGCCCTGACGGTCGACGACGGCACCGATGCCGGCGAACATCGCGTTGAGCGGGATGAGCAGGCCGGCGATGCCCACCGCGGTGAAGCTCATGTAGTCGACGCCGGGCACGGTGGGCCCGATCGAGTCGAGCGCCGGCGCGATGACGAGGGCGAACATGACGGGCGCCAGCAGAGGGACGAGCAGCTCCCGGGGTGTGCGCACGCTGAGGGCGAACCGCCGGCGGGCGAGCACGCCGAGGGCCCCGCGCGGGGGCGCCGGAGCCACCGGCCCGAGGCGGGCGGCGGCGGGAACGGGTGCGGTGATGGTGGTCATGATGGTGGTGTCCTCCTGGACCTCCACGCCGCCGGTCAGGCGGCGATCCGGGCGCCGGTCAGGCGCAGGTACACGTCGTCGAGGGTGGGGCGGCGGGTGCCGAGGCGAGCGCCGGGAAGGCCGAGGCGGTCGATGGCGGCGGCCGCCTCGGCCAGCGTGCGATCGCGCAGCGGCACGCTCACCGTGTCGCCGATGCGGAACGCATCGGGGCCGGCGAGCCCGGCCGCGCCGAGGGCGGCCAGAGCCGCGTCCCCGTCGCCCTCGCCGCCCGGCCCGTCGACCTGCAGGTCGAGGATGTCGGTGCCGAGGCGTGCCAGCAGCTCGGCCGGCGAGTCGAGGGCGACGACGAGGCCCTCGTGCATGATGGCGACGCGGTCGCACAGGCGCTCGGCCTCGTCGAGGTAGTGGGTCGTCAGCAGCACGGTCATCTGCGTGCGGCGACGCATCCGGGCGAGGATGTCGACGATCTCGAACCGGATGCGCGGGTCGAGCCCGACGGTCGGCTCGTCGAGGAACAGCACCTGGGGCCGGGAGGTCAGGGCCCGAGCGATCTCGAGCCGGCGGCGCTGCCCGCCGCTGTAGGTCCCGACGGGGCGGTCGAGGATGTCCGCCACCCCGAAGTCGCCGGCGAGCTCCGCGACGCGACCCGCGACCTCGGCGCGGGGCACACCCCACAGCCGGGCGTGCGTCTCGAGGTTGCGCCGCCCCGTGAGCGCCCGGTCGACCACGGGGTCCTGGAACACCACCGCGCTGACGGCGCGGGCGGCACGAGGATCGGCGACCACGTCGTGCCCGCCCAGCTCGGCCCGGCCCCCGGTGGGGGCGACCATGCCGGTGAGCATGCCGACGGTCGTCGACTTGCCGGCCCCGTTCGGGCCGAGCAGGCCGACCACCTCGCCGGGGGCGACCTCGAGGTCGATGCCCCGGACGGCTTCGACGCCGCCGGGGTAGGTCTTGGTCAGGCCGTGCACGGCGAGCGCCGGGCGCGGGTCGGGAGGGGGCGCCCCACGGTGGTCGTCGGACGGGGGTGCGGGCTGGCGGACGAGCGAGTCGGACATGCCCCCACGACGAAGCAGCCCCGCGGAACGTCACATCGGGCGGGGCTGCCTCGTCGTGAAGGGTGCCCGCTACCGTCGCGCCCCGGAGGCGTCCATGGATCCACGACCCCCCACCACATCGCCCGCCCCGGAGACCGACCAGCGCGTGCGCGACGCCTGGGTGTCCGACGGCGCGTTCCTCACCGGCCAGGCGCAGCGCATCGTGAGCAGCCGCGCCGAGGCCGAGGACGTCGTGCAGGAGGCGTTCGGTCGCCTCGCCCGATCCGACGTCGACGCCATCGAGGACCTGCGCGGGTGGCTGACGGTCGTCGTCCGCCGGCTGAGCCTCGACCGGGTGCGCTCTGCCTACGTACGCCGCGAGGTGACGGGCGAGCCGGGCGACCTCGGAGCGGCGCCGGCGGTCGCGGCCGCCACCGGCCACGACGGCGCCGATCCGGCCGACCGGATCACGCTCGACGACCAGGTGACCCGGGCGCTCGGGGTGGTCCTCGAGCGGCTGACCCCCGCCGAGCGCACGGCGTTCGTGTTGCACGACGTCTTCGACTTCCCCTTCGACGCGGTCGGCGAGATCGTGGGCCGGACGCCCGGCGCGTGCCGCCAGCTCGCCAGCCGGGCACGCCAGTCGATCCGCGCCGGCGTGGCGCGGCCGCTCGCCGGCGACCACGCCATGGTGAGCGACGTCGCCGAGCGGTTCGCGGCCGCCTGCGCCGGCGGCGACATGCAGGCCCTCCTGGCGGTGCTCGACCCCGCGGTCGACGGCATCGCCGCCCTCCTCGGCGTGGGTCCGATCGTCGAGAGCCAGGGCGCCGCGGACGTCGCCGAGCGGGCGATGGCTCTGTTCGGCCCCGGCAGCCGGCGGATGCTGGTGGCGGTGCCGGTCGAGGGCGGTCCGGGCCTGGTGGCGTTCGAGGGCGATCGAGTCGTGGCGGTCATCAAGGTCGGCGAGCACGACGGCCGCGTGCGCCACCTCGAGGCCTTCGTCCGCCGCCCCGGCGACCGGTAGCCCCCGGAGGCGCCCCGCAGGCGCCCGCAACGCGACGACGTGCCTCCCGCGCGGGCCGTCCCACCGCCCGCGGGGAGGACGGTCGGCGACCGGGCCGGCACTACCGTCGCCACGCGTGGACCACGTTCGCACCGCCGCCGGCCGCCTCGGCCCGCGTCTCGTGGTGGCGGGCACGCACTCGGGGGTCGGGAAGACGACGGTGGCCACCGGGCTGCTCGCCGCCCTGCGGCGGGCCGGGCACCGGCCGGCCGCGGCCAAGGTGGGCCCCGACTTCATCGATCCCGGGTACCACGCCCTCGCCTGCGGGCGACCCCCTCGCAACCTCGACGCCTGGATGTGCGGCGCGGCCGCCATGGCCCCGCTGGCCGCCCGGGCGGCGGCGGGCGCGGACCTGCTCGTCGTCGAGGGCGTGATGGGCTTGTTCGACGGGTCGTCCGACGGCACGGCGTCGTCGACCGCGGACGTCGCCCGGCTGCTCGACGCCCCGGTCGTGCTCGTGGTCGACGCCAAGGCGATGTCGGGTTCCGTGGCCGCGCTGGTGTCGGGCTACGCGGGGTTCGCCCCGGACGTGCGCGTCGCCGGGGTCGTGCTGAACCGCGTCGGGTCCGACGGGCACGAGACGCTGCTGCGCGAGGCGCTGGCCCCGCTCGGGGTGCCCGTTCTCGGCGCGCTGCGCACCGACGACCGGTTGACGTGGCGCGACCGCCACCTGGGCCTCATCCCCGTGGCCGAACAGCCCGACGCCGTGCGCGCCGCCCTCGACCGTCTCGCCGACGCCGTGGGCGAACGCATCGACCTCGACGCCGTCGTCCGCCTGGCACGCACGGCCCCCGACCGGGCGGCGGCGGGGGTCGCGGTCCCCGACCGCGTCGTGCCGTCCGGACGCACCGTCCGAGTGGCGGTGGCGGCCGGGGCAGCCTTCACGTTCACGTACGCCGACACGCTCGACGCGCTGGCCGCCGCGGGCGTCGAGGTGGTGCCGGTCGACCCGGCCCACGACGCCACCCTTCCCGACGGCACGGCGGGTCTGATCGCCGGGGGCGGGTTCCCCGAGGTCCATGCCGCCGACCTGGCGGCCAACGCCCCGCTGCTGGCGGACGTCCGCACGCGGGTGGCTCGCGGCATGCCGACGTGGGCCGAGTGCGGAGGCCTGCTGTGGCTGTGCCGCACGCTCGACGGGGCGCCGCTCGTCGGGGCGGTGGCGGCCGACGCCCGCATGACCGACCGGCTCACCCTCGGCTACCGCACGGCGACGGCCACGACCGCCTCCCCCCTCGGGCCGGCGGGGACGAGCCTGCGCGGCCACGAGTTCCGGTACTCGACCGTCGAGCCCGCAGGAGACGCGCTCACGCTGTCGTCCCGGTGGGGCGATCGGGGGGACGGGTTCGCCGCTCCGTCGCTGCTGGCGACGTACCTCCACGTCCACCCGGGCGCCGACCCGACACCTGTGGCCGCGTTCGCCCGGGCCTGCACGGGGGCGGCGGGGGCGTGAGCGACCCGCGCGAGCCGACGGGCGGCCCGGCCCCGATCCCGATCGTTGGGCTGCTCGGCGGGCAGTGGTTCGGCCGCGCCGCCGAGCGCGCCCTGCGGGACGCGGCGGTGCTGCTGGGCCACGCCGACCAGTTCGCCCTCCTGCCGGACGACATGCCGGGCGAGCGGGCGGAGGTGTGGGGCGACCTGGGCGAGGTCGTCGAGCGGGCGGTGGCCGAACGGGACGCGGGGCGCCCGCCGTGCATCCTCGCCGCGGGCGATCCGGGGTTCCACGGCATGGTGCGGTTCGCCGCCCGGCGCCTCGGCGAGACCGGCATCGCCGTCCACCCGGCGCCGTCGTCGATCGCGCTCGCGGCCGCGCGCGTCGGCACGGCGTGGGACGACCTCGTGGTGGCGTCCGTGCGGGCCCAGTCGCTCGCGGAGGTGGTGGAGGTGGTGCGGGCCCACCCGCGGGTGGCGGTGCTGGTGTCGCGCCGGGTCCCGCCCGAGACGGTCGGCACGGCCCTCGTCGCGGCGGGGTGCCCCGACCGGCGGGTGGCCGTGTGCGCCCGCCTGGCCGAGCCGGGCGAGGAGGTGACCCGCACCGACCTCGAGGGCCTGGCCGCCGGCACGTTCGATCCGCTGGCCGTCGTCATCCTGCGCGCACGCGACGACTCCGACGACGCCCGGCCCGACGCCTCGGTGCCGGACGAGGCCACACCGGACGGCCCGTGACCCGGCGGCCCTCGGTCCTGGCCGCGGTGGCGGTCGGGGGCATGATCGGCGCATCGGCCCGCGACGGCCTCGCCCGGTGGATGCCGGTGGCGCCGGGCAGGGTCCCGTGGGCGACCCTGACCGCCAACCTGGTGGGCAGCTTCCTGCTGGGCGTCGTGCTGGCGGCCCTGGCCGTTCGCTTTCCCGCGCACCGCCACGCCCGCCCGTTCCTGGCCAGCGGGGTGCTCGGCGGCTTCACCACCATGTCCACCTTCCAGGTCGAGACCGCGCTGCTGGTCCGCGACGGTCACCCGGCGACGGCAGGGGCCTACGTGCTCGTCAGCGTCCTGGGCGGCGTGACGCTGGCGGCGGCGGGCCTGGCGGTGGGCCGACGGGCAGGGCCACGGGCAGGTCGCGGCCCCGCGGCGGCCCCCGGACCGACGCAGGGGCCGGCGGCGGGCGAGTCCGAGGGCCGGCGGTGAGCGCCGCCACCTGGCCGCTGTTCCTGGCGGCGGCCGGCCTCGGGGCCGTCGGCCGCTACGTGCTCGACCAGTGGGTGCACGAACGCACGCACGCCCCGGACCGCATCCCGTGGGGCACGTTCGTGGTCAACGTCACCGGCAGCCTGGCCCTCGGCGTGCTCACCGGGCTCGGCCTGTACCACGACCTGGGGGCGACGGCGCGCGTCGTGCTGGGGACCGGCGGCCTCGGCGCCTACACGACGTTCAGCGCGTTCAGCTGGGAGGTGGCGCGCCTGCTCGAGGAGGGCCGGTCGGGCACCTCGGCCCGCTACGTCGCCGCCACCGTGGTGGTCGGGCTGGTGGCCGCGGCCGGGGGCCTCGCCGTCACGGCCGCGGTCTGACCGCGGCGCTGAGCGCCCACTCGGCGATGAGCCGTGGTGACGGGTGCGCCCCTACCCTGGCGGCGATGCGCTCGCGAGCCCGCCGTCGTGCCTGCCTCCTCGGCGGGGCGGCGTCGATGCTGGCCACGGGACTGCTGGCGGGGGCGCTCCTCGCGGGCGGCGCCGCGCCGGCGGCGGCGCACGCCACACTGATCGGCACCGTCCCGGCCGCCGACGGCGTGGTCGACGCCGTGCCCGAGGCGGTCGAGCTGCGCTTCGACGAACCGGTCGAGCTGGTCGACGACGCGGTGCAGGTGTTCGGGCCCGACGGCGGGCGCGTCGACCGGGGCACGGTGGAGACGCAGGACGCGGGCGCCACGCTCGTGGCGCCGATCGACGGAGGGGCCGAGGGCACCTACACCGTCGCCTGGCGGGTCACGAGCGAGGACAGCCACACGCTGTCCGGCTCGTTCGTGTTCCACAACGGCACCCGCACGGGGGCCGTGGACGTCGACGACGGCGAGAGCACGGCCACCGACGTGTTCGGCGGCGTCGCGCGGTGGCTCGGCTTCGCCGGCACGATCACCGCCATCGGCGCGGCGACCCTCGTGCTGCTCCTGCCCCGCCGGGCGCACGGCGGTGGCGAGGTCCGGCCCGGTGGAGCCACCGGGGCGCCGGCCGGCGAGGCCGACGGGACCGACGTCGGCGCGCCCGCACCGTCCGCCCCCTCCGGCGGCACCGCCATCCTCGCCGCCGCGCCCCCCTCCGCCAGGTCCGCCGGCGTCGCCTCGAGCACCGCGGATGCGTCTGCCCTGCTGCGCGTCCTCGCCGCTGGAGGTGCCGCCGTCGGCGCCCTCGGCGCCTTCCTCGCTCTCGTGGCCATCCTCGCCGAGGGCGCGGGCCGCAACGTCTACGACGCCCTCGCCCTCGTCCCCGATGCGGCCCCCGACACCCGCACGGGCCAGCTCGCCCTGCTGCGCGTGGCGCTGACCGCGGCCGCGGCCGTCGCCGCCCTGGTCCCCGTCGTGTGGCGCCGCGCCCCCGCCGTCGTGCTGGCGCTCGCCGGGGCCGGGCTGGTCGTCACGAGCCTTGCCGGGCACGCCTGGACGGCGCCGGGCCGCTGGGTGGCCGTGGGGTCCGATGTCGTGCACCTCGGTGCGGTGGCGGTGTGGATCGGTGGGGTGGTCGCCCTGCTGGCCGTGCTGCCGCTGCTCGGCCGGCACGACCGGGTGGGCGTCGCCACCCGGTTCTCCGCCCTGGCCCTCGTGGCCGCGGCGCTCGTCGCCGCCAGCGGCACCGTGTCGGGGTGGCAGCAGGTGCGCACGCTCGAAGGGCTGACGTCCACGACCTACGGCCGCCTGCTCCTGGCGAAGGTGGCGGGCTTCGCCGTGCTCGTCGTGTTGGGCTGGCTCAACCGCGCCCGGTTCGTCCCCCTCGTCGAGCGCACGGTCGGCCCGCTGCGGCGCTCGCTGCGCATCGAGCTGGTGGTCGCGGCGCTCGTGCTGGCGCTCACGGCCGCGCTCATCCACCAGCCCCCGCCCCGCACCGAGGCGTCGGACGGACCGTTCGACACGACCGTCGAGGCCGAGGCCGGCCAGGTGCTCAGCGCCACGGTCGACCCCGCAGTGGCCGGCGCCAACGACATCCACCTGTACTTCTCCGACGCCTCGGGCCAGCCGCTGGCCGTCGACGCGGTGCAGGTGACGGCCGGAACGACCGACGTGCCGCCCCGGCGCTTGCAGGTGACCCCCATCAGCACCAACCATGTGACGGTCGCAGGGGCGTCGCTGCCCTCGCCCGGCACGTGGACCGTCGAGGTCACGGCCGTGCAGGCGGGTCAACCCCTGGTCTTCACCTTCGAGGTACCGATCTCATGACGACAGCCGTCCGTCCCCGCCCGTTGCGCCTGCTGGCCGCCCTGGCCGCCATCGTGGGGGTCGCCGCCCTGGCCCTCGGGGTGGCGGCGAGCCCCGCCGGCGCGCACGACGGCGACGCCGTCCTGGCGATCGAGGCGGTCCACCCCGCCGGCCAGTCGATCCACTACATCGTGCGCGTGACCTGGGCGAACGACGGCCACCCGGCGGCCGATGCCACCGTCACGGCCACCGGGGTCGCCCCCGACGGCACGCAGCTCACGCCGGTGCCGCTCGCCCCGGCCGACGCCGACGGGCGCTACTCCGGCGCCGTCGAGTACCCGGCACCCGGCGCCTGGACCGTGCGCATCACCTCGATCGACCCGACCGGCACGATCGAGCAGGCGCAGGAGGTCACGGCCACCGCCACCACGCAGCCGCCCAACGTGACCACGGGCGAGGGCGCCGAGGGCGGTTTCGCCCCCGCCGACGACGGCACCGGCGCGAGCGCCGATGACGACGCCTCCGCCACCAGCGACGAGGGATCTTCGACCGCGGCCGCCGACGACGCGGCGACGACGGCGACAGCTTCCCGGTGCTGCTGGTCGTGGCGGCCGCCGCGGTCGTGCTCGTCGGCGCCGTCACCGCGGTCAACGTCATCCGCCGCACCCGGGCCAACCCGCCCGCCGGCGGCCCGCCCGCGGGGGATCCCCCGGACGAGGGTCCCGCCGGGGGCTCGGGAGACGGTGTGCCGTCCGAGTCGACGAGCGCCGACTGACCGTTGGCGCCGTGATCGGACGCCCACGCCGGACGGCACGCCTCGCGTCGATCGCCGCCGTGGCCGTGGCCGCGTTGGTGGCCGGCGCCGGACCGGCGGCGGCCGACCCGCCCCGGCCGACCGACTACCGCTCGACGGTCACCGCGATCGCCCCCGCCGTCGATGGCGTCGACGCCGAGGTCGTCGGCGGCGACGCCTTCCTCGAGCTGCGGGTCGAGGAAGGCCACGAGGTCGTTGTGCCGGGCTACGGCGAGGACGCCGAGCCGTACCTGCGCTTCCGGGCCGACGGCACCGTCGAGCGCAACGTGCGCTCCGAGGCCACCTACCTGAACGAGGACCGCCAGGGCGCCGTCGACCTGCCGGCCCGCGCCGACCCCGAGGCCGAGCCCGAGTGGGAGACCGTGGCCGACGACGGCACGTACGCCTGGCACGACCACCGGATCCACTGGATGGGTACCAGCCGTCCTCCCGGCGCCGAGCCGGGCGACGTGGTGCAGGCCTGGACCGTGCCGCTGACCGTCGACGGCAGCCCCGTGGAGGTACGGGGCGAGCTGGTGCTCGTCGCCCACGTCAGCCCGGTGCCGTGGATCGCGCTGGCCGTGGCCGGAGGCGCTGTCGGTGGCACTGGCGGCGCGCCGCCGTCCGCTGGTGCCCGCCGTGGCCGTCACGGTGGCGGCCGCGGGCGCGTTGGCGGTCGGCTGGGCGCAGTTCTCGGTGGCTCCCGACGGATCGGGGGCGAACCCGCTGCTGGTGGCCGTGCCGCTGGTCGGCCTCGTCGCCGCGGGGTTGGGGGTGGCGTTCCGGGCGCGGGCGGCCGGGCCGACCGCCACGCTGGCCGCCTCGGCCGCGGTCGTGGGGTGGGGGCTGCTGCGGATCGACGTGCTGTGGATGCCGGTGCTGCCGACCGACCTCCCCGCCGGCGTCGATCGGGCCGTGACCGCTCTGGCCATCGGCGTGGCGGCGGCGAGTGCGGCGGTGATCGTGTGGTCGGGCGGCCTGGCCGTGCGCCCGGCGCCGACGGCGGCGGACGACACCCGTCCCGACGACGCACCTCCCGGGGTGGCGGACGACGGCGCAGCCGAACCCGCGGCGGCGAGCGAGCGTCTCGCCCCGGACGCGGACGATGCCGCCGCCACCGGAGGAGGGGGAGACCCTCGGTGACGGCGACATCAGTCGGCCGACGTGGACAACACGCCGGCCGACAGGCCTATTCCGACGGCGCGAGCTAGGCCGACTTCCGCGCGCGGAAGATGGCGAAGACGCCCGCCAGCAGGCCGAGGACGCCGATGACGATGGCGACCGTGGCGAGCGTGTTGGCCGAGTCGACGTCGTCCTGGCTGGCGGTGTTGGCCACGGTCATGCCGCCGGCCGTCTCGCCCTCGGCCGCGGGCTCGTCCTCCGCGGCGGTGTCTCCACCGTGCTCGCCCTCGCCGGCGACGAGCGTCAGCAGCGGCGCCGGGTGCTCGGGCTCCTCGCCGCCTTCGAGCGGCTCGTCGATCCAGCGCACGACCTCGCCGCTGGCGTAGGTCTGGATCGTCGGGAACAGCATCTGGTCGACGTCCTCGGGCAGCGGGCCGGCGGAGATCTCGAACTCCTGGAACTCGCCGGGGTTGATCGTCCCGCCGGTCCAGGTGATCTTCGACACCACCTCGGTCACCTCGTTTCCGTGCACCTCGAGCGGCTCGTCGAGCGTTCGCCGCTCGACCTGGTAGGTCCAGCCCGGGGTGGGCTTCACGCTGACGTTGGCGATCGGCGCGTCCTCGGGGATGTTGACCTCCAGCGAGGTCGTGCCCGAGTCGGGTCGCTCGTTCGGCACCCGGAAGGCCAGTGCGGCGTAGCCGCCCTTGGCGGCCTCGCCCGGGTCGACCGTGACGTGCGCGGCGGCCATCGGGGCCAGGGCCACGAGGGTCGCGGCGCTCGACGGCGAGGACGCGGCCGAGTCGTCGATGGTTCACTGATCGTCTCCTTGTGTGGTGGATCTCGAGATCGGTCACGCGGTCACGACACGGGGATCGTGACGGCGAAGCGGGTCTGGTCGATGTCGCTCGTGCGCACCAGCAGCTCGAGCTGCCAGTCGCCGGCCAGGGGGAACTCGGCGGTGTCGGTCGACCAGTGGCCCTGGCCGTAGTCGACGAGCGGCACCGCGATCGGCCCCAGGTCCTGCTCGGGCAGCGTCAGCGACGCGGTCACCTCCTCGGCCGGCACCGGATCGCCCGCGGGCGTGTTCAGGTAGAGGTGGACCCCGGTGGTCGCCGACGGCGGTGTCGTCGAGGTCGAGGGTGAGGACGATGCCCTCCTCGGTGACCTGGGTGTCGAAGGGCCCGCCCCCGCCGGCGCCCGCGGCGGTCTCGCCGGGGACGGCGTTGACCAGCAGCGCGGTGACGGCGAGGACCAGGACAGCGATGCCGACCTCGGCGGCCACCGACCAGCGGAGCACGCGCAGCCGGCCCGACGGCCCCTCGGTCGACGTCGACGCCGCCACCGCGCCGGGCCCGGGGGACAGCGCCACGGGCCCCGCCGCCGCGCCGGCGCCGGCACGCTGGCGGACCCAGCTGCGGCTGAACGCGGCCGCCACCAGCATCCCGGCCACCAGCACCACCTTGACGAGCAGCAGGCGGCCGTAGGTCGGTCTCGGTGAGGGCGTCGTAGCCGCCGACCTGGCGCCACCCCTGGACGACGCCGCTGACGACGATGGCGACCACGGCCCCGAACGCCACCTGCGAGAAGCGGTCGACCACGGTCATGCGGGCGTCGATGTCACCGCCGGCCACATCGCCGGCGGCACCGCCGACCTCGTCGGCGGGCATTCCCCGGGCCGGGGGCCACAGCACCGCGGCCACCAGCAGCACGAGGCCGCCCGAGCCACACGCTCACCCCGGCCAGGTGGACGATGTCGGTCACGACGGCCAGCGGCACCAGGTCGCCGGACACGGCGTGGCCGGTCAGCGTCACGGTCGTCAGCAGGGCCAGGCCGCCGACCACGGCCACGGTGCGGGCCGCACGGCCCCCGAGCCGGGCGAGCCGCGGCAGCACGACCGCCGCCACGGCCAGGAGGATCAGGCGCACCACCCAGGAGCGCCCGGTGCGCGTGCCCAGCTCGTCGGCGATGACCTCGGTCGACAGGACGTCGCCGAGCGCCCCGCCGACCGCGTAGGCGCCCTGCAACGGGATGCTGAGCACGGTGGCGACCACGCTCACCGCCCAGGCCGTCGTCACGACCCGACGCGCCCGGCGGTCGTCGGCCCCAGCCGGGCCAGACCCAGGTGAGGAACACCACCGATCCGACGAGCACGGTGAGGCCGCCGAAGGCGAGGAACCGGACGACGCCGTACACCGCGCCGAGCGTGTGGTCGCCGTCCTGCGACCCGCCGAGGACGTCGTCGATGAGGGCGCTGGTCGTCGACCGCGATCGCCCCGGCATCGCCGACCCGGAACGTGAACGCCCCGCCCACCGGGTGGCTGTCGGACGACACGACCCGCCAGGCGACGACGTAGGCCCCGTCGTCGAGGTCGGGGAGCTGCGCCGCCACCGCGGCGTGGTCGCCGCCGGGATGCTCGGCCTCACCGACGTCGATACGGGTGCCCGTGGCGTCCAACACCTCGATCGTGTCGTCGGTCATGTCGACCGACTCGGTGAAGCGCAGGACGACCTGCTCGGGGGCGGTGGCGAGCTGCTCGCTGGCCGCCGGCTCGGTCGACACGAGCTCGGCGTGGGCGTCGGCCCGGCCCGGCACGAGGACGAGCGTGAGCAGCGCGGCCGCAGCCTGCCACGGCCGCGGGCGAGCGCGTCGGAGACCTCTGCTTCACGCGAGGCGCACCACGACCGACGGGCGCGGCACCCGGCGGGCCAGCACCCACAGCGCCCCGAGTCCGGCCAGCTCGAGCACGTGGACGGCCTCGCGTCCCGAGCAGCGCATGGCCCGACACGACGTCGAGCAGGGAGGTGCCGGCCATGAACGCCACCAGCACGGCCGCCAGCGGCAGCATCCCCCACGCCCGGGCCGGGCAGCAGCGCCGCCACCAGGAACCCGACCGCGAGTCCGATGTCCCACGCCGTCAGCTCGTGCGCCAGGTGGACCGACGCGTGGCCGTCGTGGAGCAGCACCCCGGGCCACGACACGATCATCTGCACGAGCGCGATGAGCCCGAGCACGATCCGCCACTCGCCGGTGCGCAGCAGCCCGGTGGCCGCCTCGTCGGGGGGCGCGGTCAGGCTGGCCAGCAGCGCGGGGTCGAGCGGGACGCCGTCACGCGGCGCCCGCGTGACGACGCCGGCGAGCGCACCGGCGGCCAGCGCCCAGGTGCGGCAGTCCTCGCAGGTGCCGAGGTGGGCTTCGATGTCGTCGTCGGGCAGGCCCGGGTCCTCGCCGTCGAGCCGCGCCGACAGGGCCTCGCGGATGGTGCTGCAGCGCATGGGGACTCAGTCGCTCGCCACCCGCCGCGAGTTCCCGACCGCAGCGGAAATCTTCCGCACGGGGTCGCCCGGAGTACGTTGCAACGGGCTGTGGACGAGGTCACGCGGTTGGCGCTCGCCGCACGCGACGGCGACCGGGTGGCGCTGTCGGCGTTCGTGCGGCAGACCTGGGGCGACGTATCGCGCCTGGTCACCGCCGTCGCCGGCCGCGACCTGGCCGAGGACGCCGCCCAGGACGCCTACCTGCGCGCCCTGCGGGCCCTGCCCCGGTTCCGCGGGGACGCCAGCGCCCGCGTGTGGCTGTTGTCGATCGCCCGGCGCGCGGCCGTCGACGCGGTGCGAGCCGCGGGGCGCCGCCGGCGCCTGGCCCGGTTGCTCTCCTCCCGAAGCGAGCCCGACACGACCCCCGGCCTCGCCGACGGCGTGCTGTCCGAGCAGGCGCTGGGACAGCTCGACCCCGATCGCCGGGCCGCGTTCGTGCTGACCCAGCTGCTCGGCTTCGACTACGCGGCCGCCGCCGAGATCTGCGGCTGCCCGGTGGGCACCGTCCGCTCGCGCGTGGCACGAGCCCGCGAACAGCTCGTGGCGGCGATGGGCCCGACGCCGCGCGACTCCGGCGAGGGTGCCGACGACGCCCCGGCGTTCCGCGGCGCGTGAGCCTCCCCGTCCTCGACCGGCTCGACGACCTGCGCGCCGCGCTGGCGGGGCGCGGCGTGGCGGTCCTCCAGGCCCCGCCGGGCGCCGGCAAGACGACAGCCGTTCCGCCGGCCCTGCTCGGCGAGCCGTGGCTCGGCGACCAGCGCATCGTCATGCTCGAGCCCCGGCGCCTGGCGACGCGGGCCGCGGCGCGGCGGATGGCCGCGGTCCGCCGCGAGCGGGTCGGCGAGACCGTGGGGTACCGCACCCGCGACGACCGGGCCGTCGGCCCCGCCACGCGCATCGAGGTGGTGACCGAGGGCATCCTCACCCGGCGGTTGCAGCGCGACCCGGCCCTCGACGGCGTCGGCCTCGTGATCTTCGACGAGTTCCACGAGCGCAGCCTGCAGGCCGACCTCGGGCTCGCGCTCGCGCTCGACGCCCGCCGGCATCTGCGCCCCGACCTGCGCATCCTCGTCATGTCGGCCACCCTCGACGGCGAGCGGGTGGCGGCCCTGATCGGCGGTGACGACGGTCCGGCACCGATCGTGACCAGCGACAGCCGGGCCCACCCGGTCGACGTCCGTTGGGACCCGCGCCGGCCCCGTCAGCACCTCGAACCGGCGGTCGTAGGTGCCGTGCGGCGCGTCCTGCGGTCCGAGGCCGAGGGCGACGTCCTGGTCTTCCTGCCCGGAGCGGGGGAGATCCGGCGCACGGGGGACGACCTGCGGGACGCGCTCGGCGCCGACCCGGTCGACGTCCACCTGCTCTACGGGGCCCTGTCGGCCGGCGAGCAGGACGCAGCCCTCGCCCGGGGACTGCCGGGCCGGCGCAAGGTCGTGCTCGCCACCGACATCGCCGAGACGAGCCTGACCGTCGAGGGGGTCTCGATCGTGGTCGACGCGGGGCTGGCGCGGCGCCCCGTGTTCGACGCCGGCACCGGGCTCACCCGGCTCGAGACCGGCCCCGCGTCGAAGGCGTCGGCCGACCAGCGCGCCGGCCGGGCCGGACGTCTCGGCCCGGGGGTGGCCGTGCGCCTGTGGTCGAAGGTCGAGCACGCGGCCCGCCGGCCGTTCACCGACCCCGAGATCGTGCACGCCGACCTGGCCGGACTGGCGCTGGAGCTGGCCGTGTGGGGCACCGACCCCGCCGGGCTCCCGTTCCTCGACGCGCCGCCCGCCCGATCGCTGGACGATGCCCGCGAGCTGCTCGTCGAGCTGGGCGCCCTCGACGCGGACGCGCCACAGGTGCCCACCGGCCTCGGCCGCGAGATGGTCGACCTGCCCCTGCACCCCCGGCTCGCCCGCATGGTGGTCGGCGCCCGCGTCCACGGCCACGCGTGGCTGGCATGCCTGTTGGCGGCGCTGTTGGAGGACCGGGACGTGCTGCGCGGCCGCCCCGACGACCTGCCCGCCGACGTCGGCGTGCGCCTGGCGCTGCTCGACGACCCCGGAGCCCGCCACCCGCAGGTCGACGGGCGCGCCGTGCACCGGGCCCGCGACCGCGCCCGCGACCTGGCCCGGCGCACGGGGGTCCCGGCCGCCGGCGCGGATCCGGCCGAGTCCGGGACCCTGCTCGCCCTCGCCTACCCCGACCGTGTCGCGCAGGCCCGGGGCGGCGCCGGGCGCTACGTCCTGCGGGCGGGGACCGAGGGGTGGCTGGCGACGGGCGATCCGCTGGCCCACGAGGCGTTCCTCGCGGTGGCCGAGGTCGACGGCCGGCGGCGCAACGGCCGCATCCGCCTGGCCGCGCCGCTGGGCGAGGACCAGCTCGACGCCGTCCTCGGCGACCAGGTCGTCGAGCGCACCCGCATCGAGTGGGACCGCGGCCGCGACGACCTGGTCGCCCGCGTCGAGAGGACGCTCGGACGGCTGCGCCTCGGCGTGACCGAGCGCCGCCCGGACGCGGGCCCCGCCACCACGGAGGCGCTGGTCGACCGGGTGCGCGACACGGGGCTCACGCTGCTGCCGTGGACGCCCGCGGCGCGCTCGGTGCAGGCCCGGGCCGGCTTCCTCCACGCGGTCGTCGGCGAGCCGTGGCCCGACCTTTCGGACTCGGCGCTGCGGCGCGGGCTCGCCGACTGGCTGGCGCCGCTGCTGGCCGGCGCCACCGGCCGCGTCGCCATCGACCGCCTCGACCTCGCCCGCACGCTGCGGGGCATGCTGCCCTACGAGGTGGTCGCCGACCTCGACCGGCTCGCACCGGAGTCGCTGGCCGTCCCGAGCGGGCGCCGCGTGCCGTTGCGCTACGGCGAGGGTGCACCGGGCGACCCGCCGGTGCTGGCCGTGCGGGTGCAGCAGATGTTCGGCGCCACCGAGACGCCCACCGTCGCGGGCGGGCGCGTCCCGGTGTCGCTGCACCTGCTCTCACCCGCCGACAGGCCGGTGCAGGTCACGAGCGATCTGGCGGGGTTCTGGGCGGGGTCGTGGCAGGACGTCCGCAAGGACATGGCGGGCCGGTACCCCAAGCACGACTGGCCCGAGCACCCCGGCCCACCGTGACGGTCAGTCGAGCGTGAACGTGACCTTCATGTGGACGCGGAACCCGGTCACCGCGCCGTCGGTGACCAGCACCTTCTGCTCCTTGACGTAGGCGCCCTCGATGCCGTGCACCGTCTCGGCGGCCTTGGCGATGCCGACCTTGGCGGCCTCGGCGAAGCTCGTGGGCGATTCGGCGCTGATCTCGATGGTCTTGGCAACCGACATGGCGACCTCCTGGAGAGGGGTGGTGCCCGCCGCTCGACAGTCAACCGTGCAGACTCGGGGGGCGCCAGGGTCGGCCCCTCAGATCACCTGCTGCTGCTCGCGACCGGTGTCGAAGAACGTGTCGAGGTACGGGCCGGGCTCGAGGTCGCTCTGCCTTACCAGCGAGAAGATCTCGCATCCCTCGGCCGCGGCCCGCAGGCCGGCGACGTCGTCTCCGTAGGGCTCGAACACCTGGGCGAGGCCGCAGTCGATCCCGCCCTCGTCGGCCGCGTACTCGGAGGACTCGGCCAGGGCCGCCTCGGCGGCGTCGTCCGCGTCGGAGCGGCGCCACAGGGTGATGCGCTCCTGGTACACCCGTTCGTCACGACGGTAGACCACCGTCCTGACCGTGAACCACTGCATGGCACGGCTCCCTGCCTGCTTCGATGCCGACACCGGACCTCGCCCGAGACAGACGCCGCAGGTTAACGTCCGGCGTGCCCGAGATCCGAGACTTCTCCGCCGACCGCACCGCGATCGACGGCCTCTGGCTCATCTCCATGAAGGAGGTGACCGACGAGCGGGGGACGGTGCGCGAGTTCTACCGCGAGTCGGCCTTCCTCGACGCCGGCATGCCCTCGCTCGGCCCGTGGCTGCAGATCAACGTGACCGAGACCAAGCCCGGTGCGCTGCGCGGCCTGCACGCCGAGGACATGGACAAGCTCGTCGCCGTCGTGGCCGGCGAGGCGTTCGGCGCCTACGTCGACACCCGCCGCGACTCGGCCACCTACGGCACCGTGGTCACCGTCAACCTGACCAGGGGCACCCAGGTGCTGGTGCCCAAGGGCGTGGGCAACGCCTTCCAGGTCGTCAGCCCCGAGCCGGCGCAGTACGTCTACTGCTTCGATCACGAGTGGGTCCCGGGGATGGCGGGCACCGCGGTCAACCCGCTCGACCCCGCGCTCGGGATCGAGTGGCCGCTGCCCGTCGACCTCGACGACCCGGCGCAGATCTCCGCCAAGGACAAGGCGCAGCCGCTGCTGGCCGAGGCCAACTGAACGCCGGCAACCTCACAGCCCCTCCTTGCGGCGGGCGGCCACCGAGCCCGCCGACCAGCCGGTCAGGTCGAGCGTCGACGGCGACGGAGCGGCCGGGGCCAGGGTGCGGGTGGTGGTGCCGTCGGCGACGTCGAGCGACGTCACCGGGCGGCCGTCGAACGCCACGTCCACCCGGTCGAGGCCGGCGGTCCGCAGCTTCAGGCGCACCTTGCCGTCGGGCCGCACCTCGGGCGGCCTCGGCCAGGGCCAGCGTGAACGAGGGCCGGCCCGCCAGCAGCTCGCCCGCCCGGGCCAGCAGGTCGGGGTTGTCGCCCACGATGTCGGCCCGGGTCAGCTCGTGGCGCTCGTCGGGCACGACGCCGATGTCCTCGACCGGCGTCCCGACCTTGTCGCGGCCCACCCGCAGCGTGCGCCGCACCGACACCCGGAACCCGGCCCCGGCGGGCAGGTCGAGGAACGGATTGGCCGCGGGCCCGCCGTCGTCGGGGGCGGTGTCCATGAGCAGCTGCAGCAGGCCGTGGGTCCACACGTTGGCCCCGCCGGCGCCGGTGTTGCCGTCGACGCCGAGCACCGGCCCGATGCCGTGGTCCTGGAACCCGGCGCTGAAGATGTCGGTGGCGCTGTAGCAGAGGGCGTCGGTCACGAGCACGACCGGGCCGTGGTAGCGCTGGCCGACGGCGTTGGCCGAGGCCTCGTCGGTGATGGCGAAGGCGTTCGAGTACTGGGCGCCGGTCGACACCGCCTGGCGCAGCGAACCGACCCACGGGGCTGAGGTCGAACGTCGGGTCGAGCGGCGACGGGTCGTGCCGCTCGCACAGGCCGAGCATGAGCGGCGTGGTCGTCATCTGCGCCGGCTCGGGTGTGGACGTGGTGCGGCGTGAGCACCTGCAGCAGGCGCTCGGCCGCGTAGATGAGGCCGCCGCCGTTGCCGCGCACGTCGACGATCAGCCCGTCGGGCGGCAGCGCCCCGGCCAGTCGGGCGAACTCGGCCACGAACGGGTCGGCGTCGTCGACGCTGAAGGTGAAGATGCGGATGTGGCCGAACGTGCCCGACGGCGTGTCCACCTCACGGGCCCGGAAGACCGTCGGCATGCTGGTGGCCACGTCGGCGGCCTTGACCGCGACGCGGGTGACCGGCACCCGGGGCGAGGCGATGTCGGACGCCGCCTCGAGCGCCCGCGGGGCGAACATCTGCTTCTTCGCCTCGTTCACCGCCCGGACCTCGGCGTCGAGCCCCTGCCCGGCCCGGGCGGCGACGCCGAGCCCGGTCGTCGGCACGACCGAGCCGTCGCCGGCCGCCGCCGGGCCCGCCACCTGCCAGTCGAGGCGGATCTCGCGGACCACCCCGTCGAGGCCGCGGTAGGTCACGGTCACCCAGTCCTCGTCGGGCGGCACCGTGCGCAGCAGCGGCCGGATCGTGAGGGCGTCGAGGCCCCGGGCGAAGCTGGCGGCCGAGGTTGCTGCCGGCCTGGCGCCGGGCGTTGGCCTCGACCGCCCGCCGCACCGGCACGCCGTTCCAGTGCAGGACCTCGACCTCGGGCACGAACGTCGGGTGGGCCAGCGAGGCCGCCACCTTGGTGACGAGGAACACCGCTCGGGCCCGCCGCCGGCGGCCGGGTCGACGCACCGCTCGACGAGGAACGGGCAGGAAGGCGGTGCGGGACGCGAACGGGGCGGGCAGCAGGTAGTTCGTGTGCAGGTCGCGCACCGAGGCGAAGATCTCGGCCAGCTCGCGGTGGAACTCGACCTCGGACCCGCGGGTCTCGTCGGTCAGCGTGGCCAGCCGGTCGCGCAGCAGGCGCAGCCGCTGCACCGGGTCGACCGCGTGCATCGACCGCTTGAGCACGAGGTGGACGTAGCACTGCTCGATCATCACGAGCGCCTGGTCGACGAGGAGCAGGCGGTCGGCGAGCGTGAGGGTGCCGTCGCCCACGCCGCGGAGGAAGTCGCCGAGCAGCCCGGCCTGGGCGGTGCCCGCCGCCGCCTCGACGAGCGGGACCGGCGGCGCCTCGGGCGCGGCGGGTGCCTGGGGTGCCGACGGGGCGGACAGTGCGGACGGACCGGCGGAACCCGCGGGCGCCGGCTGGCGCACCACCGGGGCCTTGCGCCGGTACAGGCGGGCCAGCCCCTTCACCACGTCGACCGCCTCGGGGGTGAGGTCGGGCACCCCGGCCAGGCGATCGGTGTACGTCTCGTCGTCGACGACGGTGAGCGGGTCGAGCTCGAGCGGGCCGAGCACCTCGGACAGCGGCTCGGCCGCCCCGAGCGCCAGCCGGTCGAGGCCGCTCCCGTTCCCGTTGCCGTTCCCGGCGAACATGCCCAGCCCGCCGAGCCCGGGACGGTCGCTCATGCCGTCGACCTCGTCGTGGTCCAGCTCGAGGAACCACATGCCGGGGCTGGCGCCGTCGCTCGCCCCGAGGGCGGCGCCCGCGGTGATCGGGTTCTCCAGCACGCGGGCCAGCTCGGGCAGGGTGCGCATCCCCTCGGCCAGCCGGGCCTCGGCATCGGCCAGGGACAGGGCACCGACCACCGGGTCGCCCAGCGCGTCGGTGAGGTCGAGCACCCGGTCGGCGCCGCCCACGCTCCGCCGCTCGACCGTGTGCCCGGCCGTGAACGGGCGCATCAGCGAGGGCTGCCCGTAGCGGGGCTGCCCGTCGACGACGACCAGCGTGACCGCGCTCTCGCGGGCCTTGAGCAGGTGCTCGTACGGGTCGCCCGACCGGCCGTCGACGACCACCATGTCGGCCCGCTTGCCCGGCTCCAGCGAGCCGACCGCCGCGTCCCACTTGAGCATGCGGGCCGGGTTGACCGTGGCCATCCGCACGAGCTCGCGGGGCGTGAACACGCCCCCGCGGGCCTCGGACACCAGCCACGCCACCTTCATCTCGGCCAGCAGGTTCTTCGATCCCGAGGGCGACCAGTCCGAACCCAGCGCCACCGGCAGCTCCTCGGCCTTGGCCCGCTCGATGTCCGCGGTGCCGCCGTAGAGCAGCAGATTCGACAGGGGCGACCACACCATCGAGCCGCCCCGGGCCCGGAAGATCTGGTAGTCCCGGCCGTGCAGCCCGGCGCAGTGGATGCCGCACAGCGAGGGCGTGATGGCCCACTCGTCGGTGCCGATGCGCAGGGACGTGAAGTGCTCGCGGGCGGCGTCGTCGACCCCCTCGGCCAGGTGGAGCAGCAGCGAGGACGAGCGGTTGAGGGTCTTCAGGAAGGCCTTGGCGCTGCCGGCCTCGACGTCGGCGACCCGGGTGGCGGCCGCGGGGAGGGCATCGTCGTCGGTGTCCTCGACGTTGCGGACCAGGCCCTTGTAGTAGCGGCGGATGCCCATGTTCGACGCCAGCGCGATGCCCTGCGAGGTCGTGACCCCGCCGAGCAGGCACTTGGCCTCGACGTAGCGCACCACCGCCTCGAGGAACCCGCCGGTGCGGCCCAGCACGCTGGCGGGTCCGCTGACGAAGCGCCGGTAGTCGCGGTGGCGCATCCACTGGCCCCGGTTGGTGAAGCGCTGCGGCGTCTGCCACAGGGGCAGCGCGTTGTAGCTGAGGTGGTTGTGCAGCTCGATGAGCCCGGGGTAGATCGTGTCGCCGGTGCGGACGAGCGTGGCGTCCTCCCAGCCGTCGGGCGCCGGCTTGGCCGCGGGTCGCACCGCGGCGATCGTCGTGCCGTCGACGTAGACCCGCCCGGGGTCGTGGACATCGGACCGGCCGTTCATCGTCACGACCCGGCCCTCGTAGATCCTGCGCTCCGCCATGTCCCTGTCCGCCTTCCGTCGTGTGTTCCGGCGCCGCTGCGCCTCGTGGTGCCCCTCTAGGGCGGATCGAGGGCGTCCACCCACCGGGGCGCCCACACCTTGTACGCCGGTTCGGGAGCCGGATCGGCGCCCGCCACCCGCTTCGACCGCACGACCCGGTCGCCCGACGTGCCCTGCCAGCGAGGCACGCCGAAGGGCAGGTCGACGCGGGGGATCTGCGCCCTCTCGCCGTCCCACGGCCCACCGGCCGGGGGCTGGTCGGCGGTCAGGCCCAGGTCACGCAGCCGGGCGTGGCCCTTCACCCAGGCGGCGCGGGCGCCGCTGGCGGACCAGGACGGCAGAGACACGACGGGCTGGCCGTCGAGGTCGAGGCGGCCGGCGATGCGCTCGGCGTGCGGCCCGACGGTGACGACGGCGGCGACGGGGTTGTCGTCGAGGACACGGCCCGCGACCGCCCGGTGGATCGCCACGACGTCGGGACGGTCCGCCACCGCCCACACCTTCCCGGCGGAGAGGCCGGCGGTGTCGACGGGCAGCGTGCGCAGGACGAGGTAGCTGCGGGTGATGCCCACGGCGGCGAGCAGCCCCTGGAGGCGTTGGCCGGCCTCGCCGGTGAACGCCCGGCCCCACGCCAGGTCGTCGTGCCCGGCCTGGTCGGCGAGCACGAGCACACGCACCCCGCTGAAGCGGCCCCTGTACAGCGGCCCGCCGCCGAAGGTCGCCGATCCGGGCACCCCGAGGGCGGCGAAGTCGGGCCAGGCCAGTCCGGGGGCCCGCCCGACCAGCAGCCGGGCCATCGCCGCCGTCGGACCGCGGTCGAACTCGAGGACGCCACGCGGTGGCTCCCACGGCAGGTCGCCGGGCTCGTCGTCGTAGCCGTCGCGGCTGCCGCCCGACGCCTCGGCGGGATAGGCCGGCTCGCCCGCCTGGCGCACGCCGGGCTCGAGCTCGATGCTGCGCCCCTCGTCGCGGCGTGTCGTGCCGGTGCCACCCGCGCCCAGCCGCCACGGCACGCCGAACGGCAGGTCGCGCAGCGGGATCGGCGCCCGCTCGTAGCGGAACCCCGACGCGGACCCGCGGCCGGCGCCCGGGTCGGGCGGCAACCACGCGGGCGTGTCGCGGGCCCAGCCGAGGACACGGCGGGCCGCGGCCGTGAACGACGCGGCCACCTCGGTCGACGCGCCCTGGGCGCCCGCCCCCGGGTGCATCACGTCGACGCAGCGCACGTCGGGTCCGATGGCGGTGGCGTCGAGCAGGTGGAGCTTGCCGCCGCCGGCGTCGCCGGATCCGCCGCGAGCGCGGTTCCAGGCCAACACCGTCTCGCGGGCGGCTCGTCCGACCGCGACGACCAGCCGCAGGTCGTTGCGCTCGGCGGCGTAGTCGAGCAGCCGGGTGCGATGTCGCGCGATCGGCGAGTCGGGGTCGAGCGCCAGCTCCTGGAGGCGGCCCCCGAACTGACCCGTGATCGAGTACACGAACGTGTTGAGGAACAGGTACGACGTGGTGATGCCGAGGTGGGTCAGCAGGTGCTGCACCCGGCACCCCGACTCGCCGACGAACGCCCGGTGGGCGAGGGCCTCGTCGGACCCTGCGTCCTGCCCGACGACCAGCACGCGCGCCTGCCGGTCGCCCAACCGCCCCCGATAGAACACGGGACCGAACTGCCACCGGAACCGCTCGAACGCGACCCCGTCGGCCGAGATCGAGGCGCCGCCGAGGCCGCGGTAGTCGGGTGTCTCGGCGAACAGGCGCGCCCAGCGGCGGTTCCGGGGCGGCCCGGCGTCGTGCTCCCAGGCATCCCCTCGATCGGCTCTCAGGTCGTCCATGTGTCGTGCCCGTCTTCCGTTCCGCCAGAGGAAGATCCACCACAGAGAGTGCCGTGAACCCCGTCCTGATACCACGACGTGTATCAGCGGCGCGTCAGCGGGCTCTGGGAGGACGGTGGGACAACCCGATCTCGGAATCTCCTGCTCCGGCGGTGGCATCCGCTCGGCGGCGTTCAACCTCGGTGCGCTCCAGGCGCTCGACGAGGCGGACCTGCTCCGCGACGCCGACTACCTCTCGGCCGTCTCGGGCGGGTCGTACATCGCCTCGGCGTACGCGGTCGCCGGTCGCTACAGCACGCCGGAGGCGCTCGAGGGCGAGCGCCCCTTCGCCCCGGGGTCTCCCGAGGAGGGCTGGGTCCGCAACCACTGCTCGTACCTGACCAACAGCGTCAGCGACACGGTGCGCCTCGCGTCGGTCGCAACCGTCGGCCTGCTCGCCAACCTCGTCTTCTTCACCGCGCTGCTGTGGACCGTCGCCCGGCCCCTCGGGTGGTTCTACGCGTGGTGGCAGCCGAGCCTGCGTGTCCCCGGCGACTGCACCGCAGGGCTCTCCGCCACCCAGGCCTGGGACAACGGGTGCTACGCCACGGTCGGGCTCACGGGCCTCGGCCCCTGGGCCCTGACCGCCGCCGGCATCGCCCTCGCCGGCGTCGTGCTGGCCCTCGGCGTCCGGATGTTCCAGCCCGGATGGCCGCTGCGCCACACACTGCGGCGGGTGGCGGCGCTGCTCGTCGCCGCGGGCGCGCTCGTCGCGCTGGTCACCCTCGTCCTCCCCGAGCTCATCGTGTTCACCCGCAACGTGCTGGGCGGCGACCCCGAATCCGGGCCCGTCGCCGAGTCGACGGGAGTGGGGTCGTCGAGCGACAAGGGCGGCGCCAACCTCGGCTTCGTCGCCACCGTGGGCGGGACGGCCACCCTGCTCGCCCTCGTCGTGCAGATCGGCGGCACGCTGAAGCGCGGCGCCGTCACCGGCGGCCGGGCGTTCGCCACCGCGACGTCGTGGACCAAGCGGTTCTCGGGCGGGCTGCGGCGCATGGCCAACACGATCCTCGGCGCCCTCATCGGCCCGGTGGCGCTCGCCGCCGGCGCGCTGTTCATCCTCAACGGGGGCGCGCAGGGTGAGGCTCCGCGCACCGGCGAGCTGCTGCTGTGGGGGGTGATGGCCGCGCTCACCCTGGTCATGCTGTGGTTCGCGGACGTCACGGCCTGGTCGCTGCACCCGCTCTACAAGTGGCGGCTCTCCCGCACGTTCGCCGTGCGCCGCGTGGTCGACCCGCACGGCGGTCGGAAGGCCGAGCCCGTCCCGTTCAAGAAGCTCCTGCAGATGAGCGAGCTGACGCCCGACCAGTTCCCCGGGCACCAGCCGGGTCGCCCGGTGTTCCCGGAGCTGCTGGTCTGCGCGTCGGTCAACGTGTCCGACCAGGGCACGACGCCGCCGGGCCAGTCGAGCCTCAGCTTCGTGTTCGGCCCGCGCGAGGTCGGGTCGCCGAACCAGGTCGTCGTGCCGGAGCGGACGTCGTGGTGGCGCTGGCTGCTGTTCCCCGCCCACACCGAAGAGGCGACCGAGACGCTCGGCCCCCTCCAGATGCCGACCGCCGACTACGAGCGGGCGGTCGGTGAGCGACGCCAGCGGGACATCACCATCTCGGCCGCGGTCGCCATGTCGGGCGCCGCGGTCGCCCCGTCGATGGGGAAGATGACCCGGGCCCCGCTGCGGTTCCTCCTGGCGCTCACCAACGTGCGGCTCGGCGTGTGGTTGCCGAACCCCATCCGCCCGCCCACGAAGGCGGTGCCCGCCAACCCGCGGCAGGTGCGGCTCCTCTACGAGGTGGCGGGACGGCACCGGGTGCGGTCGTCGTTCCTCTACGTCACCGACGGCGGCCACATCGAGAACCTGGGCCTCCTCGAGCTGCTGCGGCGGCGGTGCAAGACGATCGTCTGCCTGGACGCCGCCGGCGGGTCGACCCGCACGTTCTCGACGCTCGGCGAGGCCATCGCACTGGCGGCCTCCGAGCTGAACGTCCGCATCGACATCAACCCCGCGAGGGACCTGAAGTCCGATGGGGAGGGCACCAACATCGCCAACCACGCGGTCGGGGACATCTACTACCGCGGCGATCCCCCCGACCGGCCGAGCGGCCGGCTGATCTACGGCAAGGCGCTGGTCACCGACGACGCGCCCTGGGACGTGCAGGCCTACGCGACCAAGGACGCGCGCTTCCCCGCCACCCCGACCAGCGACCAGCTCTTCAGCGGCGAGACGTTCGACGCCTACCAGGCCCTCGGCCGCCACGTGGGTCGCGCCTGCGCCCGCGCCGTCACCGGCGCCGCCCAGGGCGACGGTGCGGGCGTGCCGCCGGCGTACGTCGACCTCGGGCACGGCCGCGGGGACGACGGCCGCCCGGACCCGCTGAGCTCGGGGCCGACCGGGCGCGCCTGCCGCCGAGCGGGGGTGGCGGCTGCGCCATGACGCTGCAGGTGATCCAGTGGGCGACCGGCGGCGTCGGGCCGGGCCGCCATCGAGGGCATCGCTCGACCACCCCGAGCTCGAGCTGGTCGGCGTGCTGGGTGCACAGCGCCGACAAGGACGGCCGCGACGTCGGCGAGCTCGTCGGGCGTCGACCCGATCGGCGTGGCCGCGACCGACGACGTCGACGCGCTGCTGGCGCTCGACGCCGACTGCGTGCTCTACACGCCCGGTCATCGCCGACGCCGGCGGTGGTCGCCCGCATCCTGCGCCTCGGGCAAGAACGTGGTGACGCCGCTCGGCTGGTTCTACCCGCGGCGACGCGCGACGTGGCCGCGCTCGAGGAGGCGTGCGCCGGCGGGCGGCGTCGACGCTGCACGGCACGGGCATCCACCCCGGCGGCATCACCGAGCGGTTCCCGCTGATGGTGTCGGCGCTGTCGCGCATCGATCACCACGTGCGGGCCGAGGAGTTCTCCGACATCCGCACCTACGGCGCGCCCGACGTGGTGCGCGACATCATGCTGTTCGGCGCGACGCCCGAGGAGGCGGCGCACGAGCCCGATGGCTGAGGCTGCTCGGCGACGGGCTTCCTCCAGTCGGTCGACATGGTGGCCGACGACGCTGGGCTTCCGCGCTCGACCCCGAGCATCCGCACCGAGCCACGAGGTCGCGGTGGCGACGCGCGCCGATCGACTCGCCGATCGGCGCCGATCGAGCCGGGCCTGGTGGCCGCGCAGCGCTTCACGTGGCAGGCCACGGTCGACGGCGAGCCGGTCATCACCGCCGCGCGTGAACTGGTTGATGGGCGAGGAGCACCTCGACCCGGCCTGGACGTTCGGGCCCGAGGGCGAGCGCTTCGAGGTCGAGATCACGGGCGACCCGCCGGTCCACGTCGACGTTCCACGGCTGGCACCCCGACATCGATCGAGGCAGGGCCTCGACGCGCAACCGCGGCATCGTGGCGACCGCGATGCACTGCGTGAACGCGATCCCCGTACGTGTGCGCGCGCCGAGCCGGGCATCAAGACCTACCTCGACCTGCCGCTCGTGGCCGGGCGGGCCGCCCGACCCTCGCCGCTGAGCTCGAGCGAGCGGACAGGCTGAAGCAGTGGGGATTGGCAACTGTAAGCCGGAGAAGGAACGCCGCGACGGCGACCACCGCGGCCGCACGGTGCGCTCAGCGCAACGGCGCCACCGCGGTCGCCAACGCCTCGGCGCCCGTCTCGAACGTCGTCACGTAGGTGACGCCCAGCTCGTCGCGCAGCCGGGCGACCTGGGCCGTGCGCTCGTCGTCCGTGCCGAGCAGCAGGAACGGGCTGTCGAGCAACGCCTCGACGTCCTCGATCATCCCCTGGGCGAACTCGACCGCCCCCGCCCGGCGGTCATCGGTGCGCCGCACCGCCTGGACCAGCACCGACAGCTCGATCTCGGCGAACCTCTCGCCCGCGTGGCGGCGGACGTGGGCGATGCGGTCGGCGAGGCCCTCCCACGTGAAGTGGCTGAGGTCGGTGTGCGTCCGCCCGGTCCCCGCCGTGAACCCGGTGAGACCGACGATGTCGGCCTGCTCCGCCGCCAGTCGCAGCAGGCGATCGCCGTTCCCGCCGATCATCACCGGGACCCGCGGCTGGACGGCGGCGAACCCCAGCGACGCCTCTTCCAGGCCGTAGGTGGCGTCGACGTCGATCGTTCCGCCCGCGATCAGGGTGCGGACCACGGGGACCGCCGCTGCCACCCGCTCGATGCGCAGGCTCGGGGCGGTCGTAGCCGAGCCCGGCCGCGGCGAACTCGACCGCGGCGTGCCCCGCCCCGAACCCGAGCTCGAAGCGGCCCGCCGTGAGGATGTCGGCGGTGGCGACCTCGCGGGCCAGCAGCACGGGGTTCCAGAACTCGTTGTTCAGCACCTGCACGCCGAACCGCAGGCGCTCGCTGAGGGCCGCCCCGGCGACCAGCGGGGACAGCGGGCTGACCATGCCCAGGTGGTCGGCCATCAGCAGAACGTCGTGGCCCTGCTCGTCGACGGCCCGCACGCGGGCCTGCCACTCGTCCAGCGTGGCGAACGGCATCAAGGGCACGATGCCCGTGCGCAGCGTGGTGGCCGGCTGGCTCGCGGTCATGCGCGTCCGAGCAGTGCTAGCAGCCGTGCTCGCGGGCGACGCGCGCATGTCCACCCGCCCGCCGATCGTCGAGCGAACGCCTTGAGCAGCTCGTCGTGCTTCCCGTCGGCCGGGCGACGCAGCCGAAACAGCCCACCAAATCCCCACGCGTCGGCCGCGACGAACGCCCTACCCACCCGCCCTCCGATCGTCGAGCAGTGCCTTCAGCAGCTCGTCGGACTGGTGGCTGGGGAGGAGGCTGCCGCCGTCGACGACCAGGTCCTGGCCGGTGAGGTAGGCGGCGTCGGCCGAGCAGAGGAACGCGACCACGCCGGCGACGTCGTCGACCTGCCCGATGCGCCCGAGAGGGATGCGGCCCTCGACCCGGGCCCTCAGGCGGTCGTCGTCCACCACGGCGCGGGTCATGCGGGTGGCGATGTAGCCGGGCGACACCGCGTTCACCCGCACCAGGGGTGCGAGCTCGAGCGCGGCCGTGCGGGTCAGGGCGACGACGCCCGCCTTGGCCGCGGCGTACGGCCCCTCGCCGCGCGTCGGCCGGGAGGCGGCGGTGCCGGCGACGTTGACGATGCTGGGCGCCGGCCCCGAGCCGCCGCCGGCTCCGGCGGCTGCCCGCAGGTGGGGCGCGGCGGCGCGGATCCCGTGCCACACGCCGGTCAGGTTCACGCCGACCAGGCGGGCCCACTCGGCGTCGTCGTAGCGGTCCAGCGCCTTCGCCGTGCCGAACCCCGCGTTGTTGACCAGGATCGTCAGGCCACCGAGGGCGGCCGCGGCGGCGTCGATGGCGGACGCGACCGCGGCGGGGTCGGCGACATCGGCCGCCAGCTCGACGTGCCCTGAGACCTCCTCGCCGGCGGGCAGGTCGACGTCGAGGATGGCCACCCGGGCTCCATCGGCGGCGAGCCGGTCGGCGACGGCCCGCCCGATGCCCCGTGCTCCCCCGGTGACGAGGGCGCGCGCGCCGGTCAGGTCCGCCACGGGTCAGAAGCCCTGGAACCACTGGCCGGCGTTGACGCCGAGCGCCTGGCCGGTGATCGGCTTGGACATGTCGGACGCGAAGAACACGACCGACTCGGCGATCTCGCTCGAGTGCGGCAGGTACCCGAGCGCGGTCTCGGACGCCACCTCGCGGTACTGCTCGTCGGCGCTGATGCCCTTCTTCTCGGCCAGGTACTCGAAGTACATCTCGACGCTGTCACCCCAGATGTAGCCCGGGTGCACGCCGTTGACCCGCACGCCGTGCTCGCCCAGCTCGGCGGCCAGGATCTTGGTGACGGCCGCCAGCCCGGCCTTCGACGCGGTGTACGCACCCCATCCCGGGCGGATGCGCACCGCCGACATGCTGTTGACCATCACGATGCGCCCGTCGCCCTGGGCCACCATCTGCGGGGCGCAGGCCTGGGTGAGCTGCAGGGTGCCGAACAGGTTGACCTCGGTGGTCCGCCGCCAGCGGTCGAGGTCGGCGTCGAGGAACGGGGTGCGGTCGCCGTCGTCGAAGGCGTTGTTCACCAGCACGTCGAGGCGGCCATAGGCGTCGACGATCCGCTCGACCGCGGCCCGGCACGCCGTCGGCGTCGGTGATGTCGAGCCGCAGGCCGAGCGCAGGCGCGCCGGCGGCCTCGACCTCGGCGGCCAGGGCGCGCACCTTGTCCTCGGTGCGGGCGGCGACCACGACCGTCGCCCCCTCGCGGCCGCACGCCAGGGCGACGTCGCGCCCGAGCCCCGGCCCGGCGCCCGACACGAGCGCCACCTTCCCGTCGAGCAGTGCCACGTGCGTCCCCCTTCTGACGGGTCGTCAGGGTAGCGCCGAGGCTGCGGTCGCCCTGTTGCTCGCGGCGCCTGGTCGGACCAGCCAGGTGGACGGCGCGCTGGGCCCCGCTCGCTCGTCGCGTTCAGTCGCCCTCGGCGCGACGGCGCTTGCGGCGCTCCCAGAGCACCTCGCCCGCCTGGCCGAGCACCGCACCGAGCACCAGGGTGGCCAGCATGCCCACCCACAGCCGGGCGGACACGCTGAACATCAGGAAGTTCAGCTCGACCTCGTCGTTGTTCTGCGACATGAACACGACGGCCACGACGATGGCGATGCCGGCCACGAGCAGCCGCATCGCCCGCCGCTTGTCGACGCCGTCGCCCGACTCCTCGAGGGGCATGTCGCTCTTGCCGGGCGTGTACGCCATCGCCGGTCAGCGTACCGGCACCCGCACTCCCCGTCAGCGACGAGGCGCGGCCGGCTCGATGCCCGACCGATGCCGGGTCCGAGCCCGGACCGTTCAGCGCCGCTCGTAGTGCGGCTCGCGGTCCTCGGCCCGCGACCGGCGCTGCTCCTCGAAGTCGTGCGACGACAGCAACAGCGTCTGGCCGACCAGCTCGCGCCCGAGCGTGCCCCGCACCGCCGGCACCGCGAGCGCCTGCACGTGCTCGCGCACCATCCGCACCGCCAGCGGCGGGCGCTCGGCGATCCCGCGTGCCAGGTCGTAGGCCGCGGCGTCCACGTCGTCGTCGGGCACGACCTGCGACACGAGACCGAGGCGCAGCGCCTCGTGCGCGTCCACCCGGCGGCCCGACAGCCCGAGGTCCAGGGCCAGCGACGACCCGCCGATCTCGTACAGCTTGGCCAGGCCGGCGGCATCGGGGATGAGGCCGTGGTCGATGGCGGCGAGGGCCATCCGCGTGCCCTCCCCCGCCACCCGCACGTCACACAGCAGGGCGCGCTCGAACGCGGTGCCGAGCGTCCAGCCCTTGAGGGCGCAGATGATCGGGACGGGGAAGTCGTACAGCAGGCGGGTGCCCCACTGGCTGCGCTCGAGCACCTCGAAGTCGGTGGCGCCGAAGCCGTGGCGCTGGGCGTGGCTGCGCCACGGGCGAGCCACCGGCGTCTCGCCCGAGGTCGGCCCGACCGGCCGGCCGGCCACGTCGCCGTCGGCCTCGTCGTCCCGCAGGTCGACCGCGGGCCCGGTGGCGTCACCGTGTCCGTTGGCCGGGCCGCCGGTGTGGCCGTTGGCATGGCCGTTGGCGGGACCCGACAGCGCCGGGTCCTCGCCGACCAGCTCGACCATGTCGCGCCCGCACGAGAACGAGTCGCCGTTGCTGCGCCAGATCACGACCCGGACGTCGCGGTCGGTGCGCAACAGGTCGAGATAGCGGAAGAACAGCGCGTCCATCGCGTCGCCCATGGCGTTGTGCCGGTCGGGCCGGTTGAGGGTGAGGACGGCGATGCCGCCCTTCGCTTCGAGCAGAACGGGGTCGTCGTCCATCGTCGCCTCCCCAGCCGGCAGCGGGGGACAGGGGAGAGTGCCGCCGGCGGTTGACACCACGCTACGTCGTTCGAACCGCGCGCGACGGGAGTTCCCCCGCCCGAGCGTGGGAATCCCGCCGCGCACCGGGCCGGAGCCCGACGATCAGGTGACGGAGCGGACGTTGCGGGCCTGCTGCCCGCGCTTGCCCGGGGCCAGCTCGAAGCGCACGCGCTGGCCCGGCTCGAGCGTGGGCTCGCGGCCCGTCAGCGCCGAGACGTGCACGAACACGTCGCCGCCGCCACGGCGGGAGATGAACCCGTAGCCGCGCTGGGCGTTGTAGCTCGACACCGTGCCGGACACGAGCCCGTCGCGGTTGGCCCGACCGTTGCGGTCGTCGCCGTTGGCCCGCTCGAAGCGGTCGTCGCCGGTGCGGGCGTCGCGCCCGTTGCGCCGGGGGCGGCCGGCCTGGGGCCCGCTCGCCGAACGGTCACGGCGGTCGGAGCGCTCGGCGCGCGTCGGTCCTGCTCGTCCGATGGCCGTCGCGTGGCGTGGGCGCCGCCGCGGGGTCGGTCGCCGCGCGTGCGCTCGGGGCGGGTGGAGCGGCGCGGCCCGCTGGCGGCGCCCGGTCGGACGAGGCCGACCGGTACGTGCCGGTGTCCTCGGTCTCGTCGGCCGGCCGCACGAACGGCTCGGCGGCCGGCAGGAGCCGACGGGTCGGCGGGCTCGAGCGGCTCGGTGCGCCCGAGCGCCCGCTGCAGCGTGCGCGCCGCCTTGCGGTCCTCGCTCACGAGCGCCACGACCGTGCCCGAGGCGCCGGCGCGGCCGGTGCGACCCGAGCGGTGGACGTAGTCCTTGGCGTCGTCGGGCAGGTCGAAGTGCACGACGCACCCGACGGCGTCGACGTGGATGCCGCGGGCGGCCACGTCGGTGGCCACGAGGGCCGGGGCGCGGCCGGTGCTGAACTGCTTCAGCGCCTGGTCGCGCTGCGCCTGGCTGCGACGGCCGTGGATCGGGACCGCCTTCACGCCGTAGCGGGCGAGCTGGCGGGTCACGCGGTCGGCGCCGTGCCGGGTGCGGGTGAACACGATGGTCGAGCCGGCCCGGTTGATGATGTCGGCGGTGACGCGGACGCGGTCCTCGCGGGACACCGTCCAGAAGTGGTGGGTCACCTCGACGTCGTCGTCGTCGGCGGCCGCCACCGCGTGGTGCACGGGGTCGTGCTGGTACGACCGCACCAGCTTGTCGACGTCGCCGTCGAGGGTGGCCGAGAACAGCAGCGTCTGCCGGTCGTCGGGGGTGCGGTCGAGGAGGCGGCGCACGGCGGGCATGAAGCCCATGTCGGCCATGCGGTCGGCCTCGTCGAGGACGACGAGGTCGACGCGGTCGAGGCGCACGTCGCCGGTGGCGATGAGGTCCTCGAGGCGGCCGGGGCAGGCCACCACGGCGCTGACGCCGCGGGAGAGCAGCTTGCGCTGCGGGCCGTAGCCGACGCCGCCGTAGATGGCGGCGACGGGGCCGTGGGCCCGCTCGTCGATCAGGGCGGTGAGCTCGCGCTGCACCTGGGCGGCGAGCTCGCGGGTCGGGACGAGCACCAGGGCCCGGGGGCGACGGGGCTCGAGGGAGCCGGCGGCGGCCGCACGGGCCGCGATGGCGAGGCCGAAGGCGAGCGTCTTGCCCGAGCCGGTCGGGGCCTTGCCCGCGACGTCGCGCCCGGCGAGGGCGTCGGGCAGCGTGGCGGCCTGGATCGGGAACGGTTCGTTGATGCCGCGGCGGGCCAGGACCGCGCGCAGGGGCGCGGGCACGCCGAGGTCGGCGAACGATGACATTGAGACTCCTTGCGAATGGCGTACAGGCCGATCCGGAGAAGGAATCTCGAACGGGCCCCGTCGGCAACCATGCCGACAGCTTCCGGCGGGGGTGCCGGAACGTGACCGGATGACCCTACCGGGTCGCGACGCGAATCACGCAGACGGGGGTGGCGGCACGCGCGGCCGGGCAGGGCCGCCCGAGCGGTCAGGCGGCCGGTTCGACCGCCACCTCGGTCAGCGCGGCGAAGCCGTTGGCGAACGCCGTGACGTCGTCGGTGAAGCCCTCGGCCGTCGACGTGCAGTCGGACGGCGCCAGCGGGTTGCCCGCGGTGGCCGACGCCACCTCGAGCTGGCCCCGCAGCTCGCCGGTGTCGCAGGTCGGCACGTTGAGGTTGGCCACGGTGTCGGTCGACACCTCGCCGGCGCGCAGGGCGTCGAGGTTCTCCTCGATCCAGTCGACGACGAGCCCGGCGGCCACGTCGTAGTCGAGGTCCTGGCCGATGCCCTGGCTGACCGCCAGCGCGGGGACGCCCTTGCGCACCCCGGCTCGCGCCGCGCCGACGGTCCCCGAGAGGTCGACGACGGGGCCCAGGTTCTGGCCCTCGTTGATGCCCGACACGACGAGGTCGGGCGTCAGGCCGAGCTCGTCGAACGCCACCCGGATCGTGTCGGCCGGGAAGCCGTCGACGGCGCTGGCCTCGTAGCCGCTGGCGGTCGTCGCCTCGTTCGTCGTGAGCGGGCCCTCGGTGGTGCTCCCGCCGGTCCCGCTCTGCTGGGTCGCCGGCGCCACGACGGTCACCTCGACGCCGTCGACCGCGGTCAGGGCCGTGACCAGCACGTCGATGCCCTCGGCCGCGACGCCGTCGTCGTTGGTGACGAGGATCTCGAGTGGCTCGGCCGGGGCGGTCGTCGTCGTGGTCTCGCGCTCGCCCGACTGGGGCGTGGCGCCCTCGTCGTCGTCATCGCCGCCACAGCCGGCGGCGAGAGCCACCGCCAGCGCGACCACGCCTCCCAGCATCCGCCTGCCCGATCGCTTGTCCACTCGCGTCCTCTCGCCTGTCGATGGTCTGGGTGATGTGTCGGAGATCCGTCGCTCGCTGCGGCGCGGCCGTCAGGGCGCCGTCGTCGTGGTCGTGTCGCCGGCGACCGTCGTGGTCGAGCCGTCGGTGCCCGCGGGGACCCCGCCGCCCTCGGCACGGTCGTCGTGGTCTCGGCGACCGTGGTCGTGGTGGCGACTCGGTGGTCGTGGTCTCGCGCTCGCCCGACTGCGGGATGCTCGGCTCGTCGTCGTCACCGCCACACCCTGCGGCGATGGTCAACGAGACGGCGAAGGCCGCCGCGACGAGACGCGTGCTCCGGTTTCGCTTCACTCGCTGCACCCCTTGTGTCGTGCTCGGGCCCGGCTCTGCGGCGGGCGCGGCAAGCATCGCGGACGCGGCGCTCAGCTCACCAACCCCCGGCCGGTGACGAGCGGCAGGTCGAGGGCGCTGAGCAGGCCGGGTCGGGCCTCGACGACGGCGGCGACCGCGTTGACCAGCCGCATGGCCGTGGCCTTGAGCCCCGCGGTGTTGTGGTCGCCGTCACCGCCCACCATCTGCATGTCGACCGTGTAGTTGGGCTCGCCGGTGATCACGACCCGGTAGCCGCCGTGCCCCGTCGGCTGCGGCCAGTCGGGGGCGAGGTCGTCGCGCAGCCGCGTGACGTGCTCGAGGACGAACTTCGTCTCGCCGCCGACCACGCCGCGCACCTCGAAGCGCATGCGCGGCCGTGGTGCCCTTCTCGATCCGCCCGGACGCGACGTCGAACGCCTCGGGTGCGGGCACCCGCTCGTGCCACTCGACGATCTCGTCGAGGGTGACGTCGAGGCCCGCGGCGAGCTGCGCGACCACGCTGCCCCACGCCGTGGTGAGGATGCCCGGCGACAGGATGAACGGGACCTCGTCGATCGACTGCCCGAAGCCCATGATGTCGAACAGCACCTCGGGCTGGTCGTAGGTGGCGTAGTTGAGCACCTCCATGCAGCGCACCTCGTCGATGCGCTCGCACACGCTCGTCATCACGAGCGGCAGCCAGTCGTTGGCGAAGCCGGGGTCGACGCCGTTGACCCACAGGGACACGCCGGCCTCCTCGGCCGCGGCCACGGTGCCGCGGTACATCTCCTCGCCCACCGCACCCCACGGGTGCTGGAGGAAGACGGGGCTCGACGACACGACGTTGACGCCCGCCCGCAGGAAGCGCTCGAGGTCGGCCATCGCCTCGAACAGGCGCGTGTCGGCCCAGGCGGTGTGGACGATGCAGTCGGGCCGCAGGGCGAGCAGCGCCTCGGCGTCGTCGGTGGCCGCGACTCCGAGCTCGCGGCCCAGCCCGGCGAGCGTGCCGGCGTCGACGCCCACCTTGTCGGGGTTCGACACCCACACGCCGACGAGGTCGAGCTCGGGGCGGGCGGCGATGCCGGCGATCGCGTGCCGCCCCACGTTGCCGGTGCTCCACTGCACCACTCGATACGTCATGCCCGTCCCCTCCTCACCGGCCGCTGTCGGCCGGTCGACCTGACGGACCGTCAGGTTTGCAGACGGGGGCCCGCCCGGTCCACCAGAGCGGCCGCCACCCGGGCACGCGCCTGGCGCAGGTAGCGGTAGTAGGTCGCCCGGCTGACGGCCAGCCGGTCCATCGCCTGGTCGTGGCTCACGTCGGCGTCGAGGTCGGCCAGCTCGACCACCCGGCGCAGCAGAACGTCGTCTGCCGACGCCCCGAACCCGGCCGCCACCGCCGCGTCGATCTCCTCACGGGTGAACGGCGTCCGGGCCAGCGCCGCGGGCCGGGCGGCGGCCCGCACCGCCTCGAGCGCGGCCCGGTGCAGGTCCTCCTCGCGTCGGCGCTCGGCGTCGGGGGCCGCTGCGCCCGCCTCGGCGCGGATCACGTCGCGGACCTGGCCGAGCATGCCGCCGGGCCCGTGGTCGAGCACCCAGCACACGAAGTGGCGCCCGTCGATCACGGCGTCGAGGCGCGGCTCGCGCACGGCGCCGACCGCGGCCATGAACCCCACCGACGAGGCCGACCCCGCCGCCGAGTCGATGATGTACGACCGGTCGACGTTGGCGAGGCTCGACCGCAGCACCGCCGACAGGTTGAGGACCCCGATGGCCGCGTCGCCGGCCGCCCCGGGCAGGCCGAACGTCTCGCGGAAGATCATGGTCCGCTCGCCTCCGCCGTGGGCCCGGGCGTCGGCGAGCAGGGGCGCCACGATCGGATCGACCTCCGCGGCCGCGGGTGGGCGAGCGGCCGTCGTCGCCACGCAGAAGCCGAGCGGGCTGCCGTGGAGATCGCGGGCCACGATGCCCATCTCGGGCGCGGCGTCCACCAACGAGGCCAGGTCGTCCCACCAGTCCGGGTCGGCCTTGTGCTCGACGTAGGCGCTCACGATGTCGTCGACCTCGTCGGACCGCCAGGCATCGACCCGGCACGTGTCCCCCGCGTTCCCGCCGATGCCCCACCGCACGGTGGGGTCGTCGATCAGCTCGATCAGATCGGACAGCAGGCGGGTCTCGCCGCTCGTGGCCCGCGCGTACAGGTGGTCGGCGATCCGGCACCGCAGGTCTCCGTAGCGGAGGGGGGCACGGCGGCGCAGATCGTCGCGCAGCGCCGTGCGCACGAGGTCGTGCAGCGTGACCCGGGCCCCCACCAGCTCGGCCACGCTGCTGGCCCGCAACGTCTCGCCCGCGGCCCGGGTCGGCCGCCCCGGCAGCACCGCGGCCAGCAGGCGGGCATCCACCGCACGGGCGATCGCCGCCACCTCGAGGACGTCGGCGTCGATGGCCCGCAGCTCGTCGCCGGCCAGGCGTCGCACGATCATGCGGGTGAGGTCGACGCCCGCCAGGTCGACCGGCGCGTTCGTGCGGCCTTCCGCCACCGCCAGGGTGAGGGCCAGTGGCGACCCGCTCGCCCAGTCGACCAGCCGCTCGGCGATCGCCCCGTCGGTCACGCCCTGCGAAGCCAGCAGCTCCCGCGCCTCGTCGGGGGGCAGCGGCGGCAGCGGGACGTCGGCGCACACGTGCTCCCAGCCCGGCGCGGAACCAGTCGGGGCCCGGCGCCTCACGCCCGGCGACCACGACCACCGCGTCCGCCGCCAGCCCGGGCAGCACCCGCTCGCGCAGCAGCGCCCCGAGCGCCGGCGTGCGCTCGAACGAGTCGACGAGCACGACCGCGCCCGCCTGCTCGGCCGCGCCCGCCAGCGCCCGTTCGAGGTCACCGGGGACCGGCTCGAGGGCGCGGGCGTCGAGCGACCAGACGACACGACCGCCGGCCATCGCCCGCCGGCCGACCTCGCGCAGCAGGGCGCTCTTGCCGATGCCGCCCGGCCCGTGGACGAGCACCACGCGGGTCGGGCCGCCGCCGGCCAGCAGCTCGTCCAGCCAGCGCCAGCAGGCGACGACGGCCGCTGAAGCGCGCCGCATCCACGTCCGCCAGGTGCTCGCCGAGCCGTGCCCGCCCCCGAGACATCGGCACAGTCTGCCCGGCTCGGGCGCCCCGGGTTTTGAGACCGATTCGATACTGACAGGACCCTCGACGATCCTTAGGTTCGCCTGCGCAGATCACGGCGGACGGCGCCGGTCACCGGCGGACACGAGGAGCGCGGCGGATGGGCATGTTCAAGGACCTGAAGCAGATGAAGGACGCCGTGGCGGCGGCGCCCGACATGATCGACCAGGCCCAACAGCTCCAGGCAGCCGCTCTCCAGCAGCAGGCGGCGGCGCAGCAGCAGGCGGCGATGGCCGCGGGCGTCCCGGCCGGCGGCATCGGGCAGGGCATCACGCCGCCCCCGGCGCCGGGCTCGCTCAGCGCGGCCGACGTCGCGCCGATCGGCGGCGTCAGCATCGAGCTGTACGCCGAGCTGAGCCGCGAGCTCGGCGCCCGCGGCTACGGGCTCGAGCAGGCCCCCGCGCTGGCGGCCGAGCGGGGCATCGCCGCCGCCGACTGGCACGCGGCGGTCGCCGGGTGGAACCAGCGCATGGCCGCCAACCCCGCCGTGGCGCTGGAGTTCAACCGCCTCTACCAGGGCGGGTGACGGTGGGGTTCCTCAAGGACCTCAACAAGCTCTCCAAGGCGGGCCGCGAGGCCCGCGACTCGATGCCGCCGCCCAGCCAGATGATGGCCGCGGCCCAGGCGCAGATGGCCGACCTCACCGCGCAGATGAACCAGAGCGCGGCGGTCTCGTCCGCGGTGGTGGCCGACGGCGTCGAGGGGACGGCGACCGTCATGGCCGCGACCCAGACGGGCGCGCTGGTCAACTTCAACCCGGCGGTGCAGATCGAGTTGCTCGTCACGGTCCCCGAGAGCCCGCCGTATCCGGCGACGCTCCAGACCGTGGTCCAGCAGATCCACCTGGCCCGGGTGCAACCGGGTGCGACCCTCCCGGTGCGGGTGGCCCGCGCCGACCGCACCCTCGTCCAGATCGACTGGGCCCGGCCGCTCTGAGCTGAGCGGACCCGGGTTCAGCGAGAACCCCCTCCGGAGGCGGGCCGGAGGGCGGCACTGTCCGGCGGCGGGGCCGGACGCGGTGGGCAGTGGTGCCGGACGGCAGGCGGTTGCCGTCCGGCACCGCACGCACGGCGTCTGCCGTCCCCGGGTGGCAGTTTGTCGACGCGGCGTCGCTATGATGTCGACGCAGCGTCGTCAAGTCGGACGACCGGCAGCGGAAGGAGTCCCACTGATGTACCTCGGCCTGCGTGACCTGCGTGTCGCCAAGGGACGGTTCGCCCTGGTGGGCGCCGTCATCGCCCTGGTGGCCTGCTGTCCACGGTGCTGTCGGGCCTGGCCACCGGTCTCGTCGACGACGGCATCTCGGGGCTGCGGGCCTCGCCGATCACCCACCTGACGTTCCAGGAAGGCGCCGAGAGCTCGCTTCAGCCGGTCGACGCTCACCCCGAGCACGCTGACGCCGTTCAGCGCGGCGCCGCCGACGGCGTCGAGGCCGACGCCCGATCGGCGTGTCGTTCCTCAACGCCGCGCTCCGACGACTGGCTACCACGCGTCGACTTCGCCCTGTTCGGCGTCGACCCGACCGGCTTCCTCGCCGCCCGTCGTCCGGCCGCGCCGCGCGCGGCCGGCGCCCGCCGGGGGTGACTCGAGCGGCGGCATCGTGCTCAGCGACGACCTCGCCGACGAGGTGGCGGTCGGCGACGAGCTCACCATCCCGGGCGCGGACGTGACCCTGCCGGTCGTCGGGTTCACCTTCGCCGGCACCTACGGGCACGTCGCCCATCGCCTTCACGGCGCTCGACACGTGGCAGCAGCTTGCAGTACGGCGACGACGCCCGCGGACGGTTCTCGGCGATCGCGCTGCGGGTCGACGGCGGCGACGGCGTCGACCTGGCCGCGCTCGACGCAGGCGGCCGGCACCGAGACCGAGACACGCGAGGCAGCGCCTACGCCGGATCGCCCGGCTACAGCGCCGAGACGGCCACGATGACGCTGATCCGCGGCTTCCTGCTCGTGATCTCGGCGCTGGTCGTCGGCGCGTTCTTCACGGTGTGGACCGTGCAGCGCACCCGGCAGATCGGGCTGCTCAAGGCGCTGGGCGCTCCAACGGCGTACGTGCGTGCGCGACGCGCTCGGCCAGCTCGCCGGTGGTGCTGCTCGCTGCCGTCGCCGATCGGCACGATGCGCCGGCCTGGGGCTCGGCGGGATGGTCGGCGACGGACGTGCCGTTCAGCCTTCGCGGCCGGGTCGGTCGCTGGCGTCGGCCGTCGCGCTCGCGTCGTGGCGGCTGGCCGGCAGCCTCGTGGCCTGCGCCGGCTCACCCGCGTCGACCCCGTCATCGCGCTGGCCGTCAGACCACGTCGACCACCGTCACGCTCGTCGACGAGGAGCCGGACGCACATGAGGCCTCCGTCCTCGACGGCGTCGCGCGTCACCGTGCCCGACGGCGACGACACGCTCACGATCCTCGACGGCGCCGACCTCGCCGGTCGATCCGGGCGAGCTCGTCGCCGTCACCGGGCGCCTCGGGATCGGGCAAGTCCACCCTGGTGGCGGTTGCCGGGCTGCTGCGCCGGCCCGACCCGGCGCGGTGTCGTCGGTGGCCAGGCCACGCCGCCGGCGACTCGGCGCGCCGGGCCCGGACGTGGCTGCGCCGCGACACATCGCCGTCGTCTTCCAGGCCGCCCAGCTGTTCCCGTCGTTGACCGCCGTCCAGCAGCTCGAGCTCGTCGCCCACATCCGCCGGCGACCTCGACGGCGCCGCCCGCCGCCGCGCGCCGGACGATGCTGCTCGACCTGTCGGGCTGGCGGACCGGGCCGGACCGGCTGCCCGGCGCACCTGTCGGGCGGCGAGCGCCAGCGCGTCGGCATCGCCCGGGCGCTGATGGGCCGACCCGTCGGTGCTGCTGGTCGACGAGCCCACGTCGCGCGCTCGACCCGGCCGGCGCGGCCGCGAGGTCATGGAGCTGCTCGCGGCCGAGACCCACGGCCGTGGACTCGCCACCGTCGTCGTGATCCACGACCCGGCGCACCTCGACCTCGCCGACCGCCGCCTCGAGATGCGCGATGGGCGCTCGCACCCGCGCCTGCAGCGGCCGCACGTGCCGCCGTGGTAGGTCGATCGCCGTGCCCCGCATCACCGGTCCCGACATCGCCACCCACGTGGCCCGGCAGGAGGAGGCGGTCGTGCGGGCGGCCGTCGGCCTGTTCGCCGAGCGTGGGCTTCGCCGCCGTGACGCTGACCGACATCGCCGCCGCGGTCGGGCTCAAGCGCACGTCGCTCTACCGCTACTTCCCCGACAAGGACCACATCCTGCTGGCGTGGCTGCGCACCGAGATCGACGAGCTGGTCGACCGCAGCTCGGCCATCGCCGCGTCCGACGCCCCGCCCGAGCAACGTCTCGTCGACTGGCTCCACCTGCAGCTCGACTACGTCGGAGGAGCCCGAGCACCAGCTGTTCGCCTCGATCGCCGCGTCGATCGGCACGCTGTCGCGCCGAGGTGCGGAGGCCGTGATCGCCGACCAGCGGCAGCTCTACGCCACCGTCGACGGCATCGTGGCCGACGCACTGCGCCTCGTCCGGCCGGCGGCGACGAGCGCGACGCCGGCGGTCGTCGCCACGCTGGTGCTCGGGCTGTTCCGGGCGGCCAGTGACGCCATCACCCGTGGCGGCGCGCGGGCCGGATCGGGCCCCGAGCTGGACCGCATCGCGGTCGCTCTCCTCGCGCGCCTGAGCACCCTCCGTATGCCGATACTGTCGGCGTCATGTCCGAGGGGACGCTGCGGATCGCACAGCTCAACGCCGGATCGCTGTTCGAGCCGGGGTGGGACGAGCGACGCGGCGTCATCGTCGCGTGGCTCGAGCACCTCGCCCCCGACATCATCTGCCTCCAAGAGGTGTGGCGCGACGGCTCGGGCACCGACACCGCGGCCTGGATCGTCGACGCGCTCGGCGGCGACGGCTGGTACTGGCGGTTCGGCGGCAACCCCTTCGCGCCGGCGCTGTGGCCCGACCAGACGCTCGACTTCGGGTCGGCGATCCTGTCCCGCTGGCCGATCGACGCGCACGCACACCACCGCCTGCCGACGATCGACGGGCGGGACCCGATGGTCGACAAGGTGCCGTGGGAGCTGCTGCACGTGCGCACGGCGGGGCTCGACGTCTTCTCGACCCACCTGGCGGCGGCGCCGACGCACGGCCTGCACCGGCAGCGACAGGTGGTGGCGATCGACGACCACGTACGCGAGATCCGGGGCGATCTCGACGACCTGGCCGGGTTCGGGGTCAAGCGCGAGGGCATGCCGCCGATCCTGTGCGGCGACTTCAACGCCGAGCCCGACAGCGACGAGATCCGGTTCCTGTGCGGGTTGACGCCGTCCGGTGACCGCACGACGTACTGGATCGACGCCTGGCGCGAGGCGGGGTCGGGGCCCGGCCACACGTCCGACCCCCGCACCAACCCGCTGGCCGCGGCCATGAACGTGACGACCAAGCGCATCGACTACGTGTTCGTGGGCGATCCGTTCCAGCGGGCCGGCGGCGCCGGCCGCGTCCTGTCGGCGTCGGTCGCCTTCGACGGCTCGCTCACCGGCCGCATCGCCAGCGACCACTACGGCCTGTCGGTCGACATCGCCTGGCCCACCCGCCCCGCCCCCTAACCCGAGCAGCCCGAAGGAGGTTTTCCACAGCAGTTTCGGGGGTCAGGACCCCCGAAACTGCTGTGGAAATCGCCGGTCACACGCTCGCGGCTCTGAGCCTGTCTGGCGTGCGGCCGGACCAGGCCGCGACCACCTCGTGAGGGCGGTGCCAGACCTGGGTGTCGGTCACCTCGACCACCTCGAACCCCGCACCGCGCAGGTCGGCCAGGCGACGCTGGTCGTGCCGCTGGTCCACCAGGGCCGAGTGGTACATCTCGCTCTGCACCTCGACGATCAGAGGACTGGTGAGGTCGCGGAAGTCGACCCGACCGATCCAGCGATCGTCTCCGGTGTCGACCTGACGGCGCATCGGTCGGCTCGCCGGCGCGGCGGAGGACCGTCTCGAAGCGCCCCTCGAGCCCGCTGGCCGGCGGGACGTAGTCGTCCCCTCGCTCGTCCAGGAGCTCGCGGAGCACGACCACGCCATTGTCGCCCCGAGCCGGCCAGTCGGCGAGCGTGCGACGGAGGGACGGTCCCGAGGTGAGCCGCCGGCGCCACAGGTTGTCGAGCACGCTCGCCGCCCGCTGCCGGTGCACCGAGCCGCAGAGCTGGAGCACGACCACCTCCGGGCGGACGACCGGGATCCCGTCGAGCTCGGTGACATGTCTGTGCGCCGAGACCGGCGATGCGGTGCACGATCGCCGGAGCCGGACCGTCTGCTGGAACCTCCATCGCCGCGCTGCCACGTGGACCGGCACGAGTCGCAACCTGAGACCCCCCACAGCGACGCCCCGGTCGGGCCGCCTGCGAACGCAGGTCGGTGGAGGCGTCGAGCACGCCGGTCAGGACCTGCTGCAGCGGCGTCGCCGGTGCACCCGGCACCCAGAGACACGGCGGGTCAGCCGTTCGAGCCGGCCCGAACGGATGAGGTGGCGAACCGCCTCGCGGTCGAGCCCGAGCGCGTAGAGGTCCTCGACGAGGACGAGGCCGTGCTGTCGCCGGCAGATCTGGTTGATCGCGTCGAGGATGGACATCGGCGCATCGTGCCGACCGGGTGTGACAACGTCGGTTGACCGACTTTTCCACAGCAGTTTCGGGGGTCAGAGCCCCCGATACTGCTGTGGAAATCGCGGGGTCGGGTGGGGGTCGGGTCAGGGTTCGTAGCCGGCGAGGACCAGGCGGGCGGCCGATTCGACGGCGTCGTAGACCTGGGCGATCGTCTTGCGGTCGTTGACCCACTCGATGAGCGCCTGGTACCAGACCGCACCCACGACGTCGAGGACGCGGCGGCGGTCGACCGGGTCGAGGTCGTCCAGCGCCTCGCCGAGCGTCGTGAACACCGACCCGCCCATCTCGGCGTAGCACTCGCTGGCGAACGGGTCGGTCGACGTCGCCGCCAGGATCACCAGCCGGGCGAAGGCGGGCTGGCGCTGGTACGCCCGCACGGCCTGCCGCAGGATGGCGACGAGCCGGTCGGTCATCGTGGCGCCCTCGACACGGGCGCCCGCCCGTCCGGCGTCGAGGCTGCGGGCCCACTCGAGCAGCGCGGCCGCGGCGAGGTGATCCTTGGACGAGAAGTAGCGGTAGATCGTGCCGAGGGCGACGCCCGAGCGGTCGGCGACGTCCTTCATCCCCCAGTCGTCGACGCGACCCGACGCCACGAGGTCGATGACGGCGTCGAGCACGCGCCGCCGCCGGTCGAGCTGGGCCGCCGACATCGTGTCGACGGCTTGCGGCGGCGCCGGGACGCGGACCATCGGACTAGCGCCGCGGGTCGGCCGTTGTCATCAGAGGCCCAGCACCTTCTCGGCGTTGTGGCGCAGGAACTTGGGCCACACGTCGTCCTTGAACGGCACGCTCGGCAGCTCGCCCATGATGCGCTCGAGCGACAGGCCCATCGGGAAGTACCCGGCGTAGATGATCTTGTCGGCGCCCCGCGTGTTGGCGAAGTCGACGACGGCCTTGGGGTAGTAGCGGGGGGCGAAGGCGCTGGTCGAGTAGTAGAGGTTCGGCCACTTCAGCATCAGCTTCACCGCCAGCTCGGCCCACGGCTCGCACCCGTGCCGGGTCACGAACGTCAGGTCGGGGAAGTCGAAGCACACCTCGTCGATGAGCTCGACGTGCTGGCAGGCGAACTTGAGGCGCGGTCCCGGCACCCCTGCGCACACGAACACCGGGATGCCCAGCTCGGCGCACTTGCCGTAGATCGGGTACATCTTCTTGTCGTTGATCGGCACCTGCGGGAACATCCCGGCGGGGAACATGCCGACGGCGCGGACGTCCCAGGTCTCGTGCGCCTTCGTGATGGCCCGCACGGCGTCCATGCCGTCGTTGGCGTCGACCGAGATCGACGGGATGAACCGGTCGGGGTGCAACCGCATGGCCCGCTCGCCGTCCTCGCCGTGGACGCCGACGAGCCCCTTCTCGACGCCCCACAGGTCCATCTCGCGCAGCGTGACGCCGACCCGGTCGACGCCGGAGTCGATCGTCTTGTCGGGCGAGTCCTTGAACATGTACTCGGCCGGGAACTCGAAGTCCTCCTTGGACTCCTTGTCCTTCGTCTGCTGCGTGATGAAGGCGTACAGCCTCTTCATGTCGGCCGCGGGGAAGCCGATCATCGTGTCGATGATCCCGATGTCGAACGGCGGGTTCACTGCTTTGCCTCCTCGGCGAGCGCGCGACCGTTGTCGCGCATGATCGTGCGGACCTCGTCGGCGGAGAAGCCGTGGAGGTCCTCGACGAAGGCGGCCGGCTCGGCCAGGCCCTCGGCGTGCGGCCAGTCGGAGCCGAACAGCACGTGGTCGACGCCGATCATGTCGGCCAGGCCCCGGATGTCGTCCTCGTAGAACGGCGCCACCCACACGTGACGGCGGAAGGTCTCGAGGGGGTCGCCGGGGAAGGCCTCGGGCACCTGCTTGTGGAACTTGGTGAACCGGCGGAACAGCTCGGGAACCCAGCCCGACCCGTTCTCGATGGTGGCCACCCGCAGGTTGGGGTGGGCGGCGAACACGCCGTGGATGACGAGGGCGCCCATCGTCTCGAGCATCGGCCGGTCCGCGGTCACGAGCGTGCGGAACGGGTCGAAGCGGAACGCCTCCATCTCGCCGCCTGCGCCCCAGTCGTCGGCGTAGCGGCCGTAGCCGCTGTCGCCCGAGTGGTAGCCGATCGTGATGCCGGCCTCGTCGGCCATGCTCCAGAACCGCGCGAACTCGGGGGCGCCGGGGGACCGACCTCCCGCGCTCGTGCGGATCGGGGCCGCCCGGAGGCAGACGATGCGGGCGCCGGCCTCCAGCACCCGGGCCAACTCGGCCTCGGCCTGGGCCGGGTCCGCCAGAGACAGCATGGGCGCCGCGAAGATCCGGTCCTGGTAGGCGTAGCCCCAGTCGTCCTCGAGCCAGCGGTTGAACGCGCGGAAGCTGGCGTACAGCGCGTCGACGTCGCCGGCGAGCGCCTCCTCCATGCCGACGCCGAGCGTCGGGAACAGGAAGCAGCCGTCGAGCCCCTGGGCGTCCATGCGGGCGATGCGGGCGTCGCGGTCGCGGTACTCGGGCCGGTCCTCGATGCGCTCGAGGTCGCCGAAGGCGGCCCGGATGTCGGTCGAGGGCTGCTTGCCCCGGAAGTACAGGTCGAGGGCGCCGGGCCGGGCGATGGGGTCGAACGTCGGGTTGGGGATGAAGCGGCAGATCTTCCCACCGACGAGAAGTCGGTTCCTGCCGTCGACGGTGGCCCACTGCACGCCCCGCTTGCGGAAGGCAGGGTCGAGGTAACGGGTGAAGGCGTCGATCGCCTCGTAGTAGTGGTTGTCGGCGTCGAACGAGGCGAACCCGAGCGCGGAGGTGTCGACGACGGAGGTGTCGGTCACAGCCATGCCGACATACTGAAATGCGGTTCTAGTCGGTGTCAACCTGAGCGCAAGGCCGGCGGAACGCACCGCGGGTGTCGGTCGTCGACGGGCGGGGGCGCGCCATCGTCCGCCCGGCGCCGGCGCGGGTGCGCAGCGCCGGCGATCCGGGGTAGACCTCCCGGTGATGAGCACCGATCCCGTGAGCCCCGACACCGACCCGTCGCTCGCCCCCGACCGTGACGGCCAGACGACCGCGGGACGGATCGTCGTGGGCATCGACGACTCCGACCAGGCCGCCGCAGCCCTGCGCTGGGCTCTCGCCGAGGGCGTGCTGCGCCAGTGCACCGTCGAGGTGGTGCACTCCTGGTCGCCACCCCTGTCGGCGCTGCCGTTCGGGGCCACGCTGGTGATCCCGGTGGACGAGGCGGCCATCGACGCCGCCGCCCGGGCCTCGGTGGACGACCTCGTCGACACGGCGCTCGCGGAGATGGACGAGCAGCCGCCCGAGGTGCTGCGCACGATCCTGCCGGGCGGGGCATCGACCACCCTCGTGGAGGTGTCCGAAGGGGCCGAGATGATGGTGGTCGGGTCCCATGGGCGGACGGGGCTGTCGCGCCTGATGCTCGGCTCGGTGGCGATGGCGGTCGTGAACCACGCCCCGTGCCCGGTGGTCGTGGTGCGCCTGCCCGACGATGACGACTGATCCGCGCGCCGCCGCTCAGACGTTGGCGATGACGTCGTCGGCGAAGCGGCGGAGAGGGCCCAGCTTGTCGTCGAGCGACTGGGTGTCGGGCTCGCGGACGTAGGGGTAGCGGAAGCCGACGACCACGTCGGTGACGCCCATGTCCTCGAGCCGGCGTACGCCGTCGGGGCTGTAGGCGTCCATCGAGATCACGTGGATCTCGAACGGGTCGTCCGCCCGCCCCGCCTCGCGCCGCAGGTCGGACAGCCGGTCCATCAGGCCGGGGAGGTCGGCCGGGTCGCCGCCGCCGTGGACCCAGCCGTCGCCCAGCGTCGCGGCCCGGCGCAGCGCCCGGTCGGCGTGGCCCCCGACGAGGATCGGGATCGGCTCGCTGGGCACCGGGCAGATCTTCATGCGCTCGACGTCGAGCAGCTCACCGTGGTGCTCGAACCACCCGCCGGCGGTCAGACCGCGCACGACGGTGATCGTCTCGTCGAGACGGGCGCCGCGCCGCTCCCACGGCTGGCCCATCGCCACGAAGTCCTCGGGCCACGGGCTGATGCCGACGCCGAGCCGCAGCCGGTTGCCGCTCAGCACGGCGACGCTCGCCGCCTGCTTGGCCAGGAGCACCGCGGGGCGGACGGGCGCCTTCAGCACGAACGTCGTGAACCGGATGCGCTCGGTCACGGCCGCCAGCCACGGGATGAGGGCGAAGGGCTCGATGATCGGCTTGTCCTCGAGGAACTCCCGGTCGCCGTCGGCGGTGTAGGGGTAGCGAGCGTCGGAGGTGGCCGGGTAGATGAGGCTGTCGGGCACCGAGAACGAGTCGAAGCCGGCCTCTTCCGCCGCCTGGGCGAGGGGCGCCAGGAACGTCGGATCGCAGAACGTCTCGGCGTAGGTGAAGCGCATAGTTGAAACGTGTTCTACCAGGCGAGGTCATCACCGGGGGCGGGCGGCGATACCGTCGGCTCGTGCAGACGAGCAGGCGACGCAGGGTCGACATCGGCGTGCTCACCGCGGGCACGCTCGCGGTCGGGGCGGTCGCCTTCGGCGCGGCCTTCGTGGCGGGCAAGCAGGAAGAGGTCGGCCGCTACTGGACCTCGGCCGTGGTGGCCGACGACGGCTCGGCGCAGGTCACCGAGGTCATCGACTACGACTTCGGCCTGAACCAGAAGCACGGCATCTTCCGCTGGGTGCCGGGCCTCGACCCCACCACGTCGATCGCGGTGTCGTCACCCGACGCCCCCGACCAGGCCGAGATCAGCGAGATCTCGGACACGCGCAACGACGGCACGGTCGCGACCGGGACCAACATCCGGATCGGCGACGCCGACCAGACCGTCAGCGGCGAGCACCGGTACCGCATCGAGTACACCCTGCCCGACGTCCGCCAGGAGCAGACGGTCGACTGGGAGCCGGTGGGCACCGGGTGGGACGTCGGCATGCGTGACATCGAGGCACACCTGATCACGCCGTTCGAGCTGGAGTCGCCGCTGTGCGTGCAGGGCCCCGCCGGCTCGCAGGCGACCTGCGACATCCGCGAGGTCGAGCCGGGTCACGTCGTCGCCACCGTCGACGACCTCGACCCGCACGAGGGGGTGTCGATCGAGGGCACCCGCGGCGCCACCGTCGCCGCACCCGTGCCACCCGACCCCCCGAGCGGCCGACCCGACGACGACGCCACCAGCCCGCTGGCCCCGGCCGGAGCCGCGGCCGGCGCCATGGCCCTGGCCGCGGTGCCGGCCACCGCGCTCGTGCGCCGCGCCGGCCGCGAGACCGTCTACTCCGGCGGTGCGGCCGACGCGGCCTTCGGTGGACCGCCGCTCGGTGGCACGGCCCCGTGGCCGGGCGGCCCGGGCGGTCCCGCCGCGCCGCCGCCCCCGCCGGTGCCGGGCGCGTCGGTGATCGACGAGTCCGCAGGTGGGGTCGCCGCACCCGTGCGGCAGACCCCCGAGCCCGACACCTGGGCCGGGGTGGCGCCGCCCGTGGGCGCAGCCGAGCTCCGGGTCGACGCCGCCGAGCTCGAGCAGATGACGACGATCGAGTTCGCGCCGCCCTCGGGCCTCACCCCGGCGCACGGAGGCATCATCCTGCGCGAGGAGGTGCGGGACGAGCACAAGGTGGCGTGGCTCATCCAGGCCGCCATCGACGGCGTGATCGAGCTCGACGACCGGGAAGGCACCCGCATGACCCGCATCGCCGGCGCCCCGGCGGCGCCCGATCAGCAGGTCGTGTTCTCGCAGATGTTCACCACGGGGCCGGCGCTCGAGCTCGGCTCGTACGACCGATCGTTCGCCACCGGCTGGAGCACCCTCGGCAGCCAGCTGTCCGCGTGGAGAGCTCGCTCGGGCCTGTGGGACGCCCGGGCCGACGGCCGCCGGATCACGGCCATGGTCCTCGGCGTGATCGCCACGCTCGTCGGCGGCGTCGCCGCGCTCGCCGGCGGGGCGATCGCCGGCCTCGGCGACGGCGGGCCGCTGTGGCTGGTGGTGGCCGTGGCCGGCGGGCTGCTGGCCGGCGCGGGCCTGGCCACCGCGGTGGGCGGGTGGGAGCTGCGCGTGCGCACCGCCGCCGGCTCGGCCCTGTGGCTGCGGGTCGAGTCGTTCCGGCGGTTCCTGGCCGAGTCCGAGGGCTACCACGCCGACGAGGCCGCCAAGCGGGGCGTGCTGCGCGAGTACACGGCCTGGGCTGTGGCGGTCGGCGAGATCGGCCGGTGGACCCAGGCGGTCAGCGCGTCCACCATCGCCCCGCAGGTCGCGGGCGTGCACTACGCCTACATGGCGCCCTTCCTGTTCGCCTCGACCACCAGCACCGCCACCGAACCGTCGTCGAGCGGCAGCGGCGGCTTCGGCGGCGGTGGGTTCGGCGGCGGTTCGGTCGGCGGCGGCGCCGGCGGTGGCGGCGGCGGTAGCTGGTAGCAGGCGCGCCACTGCCCCTCGGGAGGGGGGCAGCGACGGGCCGGGGGCGGAGGGGCAGCGACGGGGCCGGGTGGCGGAGCCCGGCGGTGGCGGTCCCGGCCGCGAGGGCATGGGATCGCCCCGGCCATCCCCGCCGGGCGACACGTCAGTCCGTGGCGATCGCCTCCAGCACGTCCATGCGGGCCGCCCGGCGGGCGGGACGCACGGCGGCCACCACTCCGGCGAGGGCGCCGACCACGAGGACCACGACCAGCGACGTCACGGGCACCGCGAAGTCGGTGAAGCCCTCGTCGGCCAGCGCCTCGACCATGGCCCAGCCGAGGAACAGCCCGAGGCCCACGCCGCCGGCGGTGCCGAACAGCGCCACCGTCACCGCCTCGCCCCGCACCATCGACCGCAGCTGGCGCCGGGTCTGCCCGACCGCCCGCAGGAGGCCGAGCTCGCGGGTGCGCTCGTGGATCGACAGCGACAGCGTGTTGGCGATGCCCATCAGGGCGATGACGATGGCCAGGGCCAGCAGCACGTAGACCACGTTGAGCATCTGGTCGACCTCGCCGGCCACCGAGTCGGTGTACTCGGCCGCCGTCTGGACGTCGGGCGCACTGAACCCGTCGGCCGCGGCCTGCACGGCCGCCTCGCCCTCGCCGAGCGACACGCCGTCGGCGAGCACGATCATCACGGCGACGTCGCCGGGCTGGGCCGTGTGGGGCCGGAAGGCGTCCTCGGGCAACAGCACCTCGCCGAACATGTCCTCCTCGGCGAAGACCGCGCCGACGGCGGGACGCTCCGACGCACCGTCGGGGTACGTGACGGGCACCGGGTCGCCGAGGGCGAGGTCGTGGCCCTCGGCGTAGTCCTGCGAGACCGCGATCTGGTCCGTGCCGACGTCGGCGATGGAGCCCTCGACCACCCCGATGTCCATCACGCGGTCGAGCGTGGCGGGGTCGAAGGTGGTGATCACGGTGTCGTCGCCGTCGATGCGCACGGGCGCGTTGCCCGCCGGCGAGGCCACCGCGACCTCGGGCAGGTCGGCCACGGCCGGCGTGAGGTCGGGGCTCAGCCCGCCCAGGCTGAACTCGTCGCTGATGATGACCAGGTCACCGGCGAACTGCTCGTCGACCGTGTTCGAGATCGACTGCTTGATCGACGCTCCCACGACGGTCATGAGCGACACCACGGCCACCCCGACGAGCAGCGCCAGCGCGGTGCTGGCGGTGCGGCGCGGGTTGCGCATGGCGTTGCGCCGGGCCAGCGTGCCGCTCATGCCCCGCCGCGCCGCCTGGGGGGTGCCGAGCAGGCCGGCCGCGGGCCGGGCGACGATCGGGCCGAGCATGACGACGCCGACGAGGGTCAGCAGCGCACCCAGCCCGGCGAGGCCCACGGTCCCGCCGAAGGCGCCGACGGCGACGACGGCGATGCCGGCCCCGGTCACGACGACGCCGGCGATCGCCCGCACCCAGGAGGTGGCCGAGCCGTCGACGGCGACGGCGCGGATGGCCGCCAGCGGCGCCGTCCGGGCGGCCCGCAGCGGCCGGGGCCAGGCTCGCGGCCAGCGTCACGATCACGCCCACGGCGACCGCCGTGACGACGGTGCTGCCGCTCACGACGAGCGACGAGGCGGGCATGGTCAGGCCCATGGCGCTCATGAGCGCCAGCAGGCCCGAGGCCAGGCCGAGCCCGACGACGATGCCGCCCACCGAAGCCAGCAGGCCGACGGCGAGGGATTCGACCGCGACGGACCGGAGGACCTGACCCCGTGAGGCGCCGAGCGCCCGCAGGAGCGCCGACTCCCGCGTGCGCTGGGCCACGAGGATCGAGAAGGTGTTGTAGATGCTGAACGTGGCCACGACGAGGGCGATCCCGGCGAACACCAGCAGGAACGTCTCGAAGAAGCCGAGGAAGTCGTCCTGGATGCCGTCCTCCATCTCCGCGGTCAGCTCGGCGCCGGTCAGGCTCTCGACGCCGTCGGGGAGCACGGCGTCGATGCGCTCTACCAGCTCGTCCTGGCTCACGCCCGGCTCGGCCGCGACGGCGACGCTCGAGATCTGGTCGTCAGCCGGCATGAACAGCTCGGCCGCCTGGTCGGCGGTGAACGCCGCGTAGGTGATCGGTCCCTGGCTGTCGGCGTCGCCGAACGTGGCGAGGCCGACGATGGTCACCGAGATCGGCTCGGGCGTGCGCACCGTGGTGGTGTCCCCCACCGACAGGTCGCCCGACTCGGCTGCGGCCTTGTCGATGACGACCTCCCCGTCCGCCGCGGGGCGCGGCCCTCGGCCAGGTCGTAGGGGTTGAGGGCGTCGTCGGCGACCCAGTTGCCGCCCTGGGTGGGCGGGCCGTTGCCGCCGAGGGGGTCGCCGTCGGCGCCCACGATGCGGGCGCCACCCTCGATCCGGGGCTCGGCCGCGGCCACGCCGTCGAGCGACGCCACCTCGTCGACGAGGGAGCGGTCGATCAGCCCCCGCTCGGCGAAGTCGGCCTCGCCCACCTCGGTGGCGGACCGGACGAGGGCGTCGGTGCCGGCGTTGGCCTCGGCGAACATGTCGCCGAAGCCCTTGGTCATGGTGTCGCCGAGCACCAGCGTGCCGGACAGGAAGGCCACGCCCAGCAGCACCGCGGTGCACGTGCTGAGCAGGCGCCGCTTGTGGGCGCCGATCGACTTGAGTGTCGTCCTCCACATGACGATCAGCCCCCGAAGCCCGTCGACGCGCTCGCCGCACCCGCGGCCAGCCGGCTGAGGTTCTCGAGCACCCGATCGGCGGTCGGCTCGACCATCGAGTCGACGACCCGGCCGTCGGCCAGGAACACGACGGCGTCGGCGTGGGCCGCGGCCACCGGATCGTGCGTGACCATGACGATGCTCTGGCCCATCTCGTCGACGGCCCGCCGCATGAACCCGAGGATCTCGGCCCCGCTGCGCGAGTCGAGGTTGCCCGTGGGCTCGTCGGCGAAGATCACCTCGGGCCGGCTGGCCAGCGCCCGGGCCACGGCGACCCGCTGCTGCTGGCCGCCCGACAGCTCGGACGGGCGGTGCTTCAGCCGCGGCCGCAGGCCGACGGTGTCGATCACCCGGTCGAGCCAGCCGCGGTCGGGCTTCCGGCCGGCCAGGTCCATCGGCAGGGAGATGTTCTCGGCCGCCGACAGCATCGGCAGCAGGTTGTACGCCTGGAACACGAACCCGATGCGGTCACGCCGCAGGCGGGTCAGCTCCTTGTCGGACAGGGTGGCGAGGTCGACGTCGCCCACGAGGACGCGCCCGCTCGTCAGCGTGTCGAGCCCGGCCATGCAGTGCATGAGCGTCGACTTCCCCGACCCCGACGGACCCATGATGGCCGTGAACCGACCCGTGGGGATGGCCAGGTCGACGGCGTCGAGGGCACGCACCTCGGTGTCCCCGCGCCCGTAGATCTTGGTGGCGGCGACGGCCCGGACGGCCGCCACCGGTTCGTGCGACGTGTCCCAGCCCGCCGCCTCGGTCGTCGTCATCACGTCGTGTGCAGTCATGGGTTCGACCGTACGGACGGGCGCACGCAGGGTGAATGGAGCGGTCCGGCGTCTGCGGGGTGGGGTTGGCCCCACCCGGAGCCGGTGGCGATCCCCCGGGCCCGTTCACCCTCACCGCCCATCGCCACACAACGTCACGTGAGGTAGACATTCGGTGGCGCGGCGTCGCCGCGCCACCGACTTCCGCACCCGGAGAGGACCACCTCATGGGCTTGATGGACAAGGTCAGGAGCATGCTCGGCCAGCACGGCGACAAGGTCGAGAGCGGCATCGACAAGGGTGGCGACTTCATCGACGACAAGACCGGCGGCAAGCACGCCGCCCACGTCGACAAGGCTCAGGACGCCGCCAAGGACGCCGTCCGGAAGCTCGACGGCGACCCCAACGCCTGACGTCGCCCACCGCGGCGCCCGCCGTCGGCCGGCGGGGTCAGCCCGCGGCGTAGGCGATCGTCACGTTGCCCTGGTTGGCCTCGACGGTGATCGAGCGGGCGCTGCCCGGGTCCTGACGGATGTCGTCGCTCACCGTGCCCTGGTTCGCCTCGGTGTCCGTGGCGTAGACCACGCCTGCCTCGTCGGGCAGCGTGATGTCGACCCGTCCCTGGTTGGCCCGCGCCGTCACGTGCCGCGGCGACTCGACGAAGTCCAGCGTGATGCGGCCCTGCGCCGCCGAGGCATCGACGATCCCGGCGGTCAGGTCGTCGCCCTCGATGCGCGACTGGTTGGCCGCCACGGTCACGTCGCCGCCCACCCGGAGGAGGTCGATCGACGCCGTCGAGCTGCGGGCCGTGAGCCCACCGGTCACATCGGTCGCCGAGACGCCGTCGCGGCCCCGGGCGTCGACGTACATGTCGGCCGGCACCTCGATCGTGTAGTCGACCGCGCACCACTCCGAGCCGAACAGCGGGCAGCTGCCGGTCACGAAGAGCACCCCGTCGCGGGTCGTGATCTCGTGGCCCGTGTCGCGCAGGCCGTCGCTGATGCGGGCCCGCACCGTGACCTCGTCGGCGCCGGTCACGCCGATGATGTCGACCGACCCGGCGCCGTTGTCGACCGCCACGCTGTCGAGGTCGGCGACGTCGACGGACGAGACCTCGGTGCGCTCCTCGTGCGCCACCACGCTGGCGGCCTGCAACGTGCCGAAGCCCAGGCCGAACACGGCCGCGGCCGAGGCGAGCACGAGCCACAGCCGCCGGACGAGCCGGCCCTGCAGCTGCCGCACGCCCCACGCGGCCACGCGGTCGGCAGCGGCGGTCATCTTGCGGATCAGTCCGGACACGGCCGCCCCCTCACGTCCCCAGCCACCGCAGGACGGCGAGCACGCGGCGGTGATCACCCTCGGTCGGGGGCAGGTCGAGCTTGGTGAAGATGTTGCTGACGTGCTTCTCGACCGCACCGTCGCTCACGATCAGCTCGCGGGCGATCGCCGCGTTGGTCCGTCCCTCCGCCATGAGCCCGAGCACATCCCGCTCGCGAGGCGACAGGCGGTCGAGCGGGTCGCGCCGGCGCGTCCGCGCCAGCAGCTGCGCGACCACCTCGGGGTCGAGGGCGGTCCCGCCGGTGCCCACCCGTTCGACGCCGTCGAGGAACTCGGACACGTCCGCGATGCGGTCCTTCAGCAGGTAGCCCAGCCCGGTCGTGTCGTTGGCCAGCAGCTCGCTGGCGTAGGTCTCCTCGACGTACTGCGACAGCACGAGGATGCCGACCTCGGGCCACCGGGCCCGGATCTGGAGTGCGGCCCGCAGCCCGTCGTCGGTGAAGGTGGGCGGCATGCGCACGTCGACGACGGCCAGGTCGGGCTTGTGGCGCTCGACGACCGTGAGCAGCTCGTCGGCGTTGTCCACGGTGGCCACCACCTCGTGCCCGGCGTCGGCGAGCAGGCCGGTCAGCCCGGCGCGCAGCAGCACGGAGTCTTCGGCGATCACGATGCGCATGGCAGGTCCACCAGGAGGGTCGTCGGTCCGCCGTCGGGGCTCACGAGGTGCATGGTGCCGCCGAGAGCCGTCACCCGGTCGCGCAGGCCCTGCAGGCCGGTCCCGCGCCCCGGGTCGGCACCCCCGATCCCGTCGTCGCGCACCTCGACGATCAGGCGGTCGCCCGCCCGCGCGATCGCGACGGCGGCGCGGGTGGCGTGGGCGTGGCGGGCGACGTTGGTGAGGGCCTCGGCCACCACGAAGTAGGCCGCACTCTCGACCGTGGAGGTGGGCCGCTCGGCCACGGCGACCTCGAGCGTCACGGGCACGGGCGAGCGGGCCACGATGGCGGACAGGGCGGCGTCGAGGCCCCGGTCCTCGAGGATGACCGGGTGGATGCCGCGCACCAGGTCGCGGATCTCCTTCAAGGCGGCCTTGGCCTCCTCGTGGGCGTCGGCCACCATCCGGGCGCTGCCCTCGGGGTCGTCGGACTCGAGTCGCTGGCGGGCCGCACCGAGGCCCATGGCCAGGGCGACCAGGCGCTGCTGGGCCCCGTCGTGGAGGTCGCGCTCGATGCGGCGGCGCTCGGCCTCGGCGCTGTCGACGGCGGCGGCCCGGCGGGTCTCGACCCGCCGAACCTGCTCGCCCAGCTCGTCGCGGCGGCGGGGGCCGAGCAGCCAGCGGGCGGTCACGATGTCGAGCCGGGCCAGCGCCAGCGTGACCCACGGAGCCACGAAGACGAGCCCGCCGAGGCCGGCCAGGGTGGCGGCGAAGGCCGTGGGGCCGGGCCCGATCTCGAACGCCCAGAACTTGGCCGTGCCCCCCGGCAGGCTGCCGACGTACAGCGGCAGCAGGACCAGGGCGGCCGACCCGCACCACGCCACCCCGGCGACCACGGTGGTGAACACGCCGCGAGGCAGCGCCAGCAGGTGGTAGGCGATCTCCCGCCAGCGGTCGCGCGACTTCAGGCGCTCGACGAACCGGCCCCACGGCCCGGTGGCCACGAACGGGGCGACCGGGTCGGTGATGCGCTCGTCCAGCAGCGCCGCCAGGCGCGACCGCTCGATCGCCGACAGGGCCCGCGACGACACGAAGAGCAGCCAGGCGAACGGGAGCGCCAGCGGGAACGTGATGAGCAGCGCCACGGTGGTCACCAGGAGCGTGACGACGATGGCGAAGCCGACCGACCCGACAGCGGCGTCGATCATCACGTTGGTCAGCGACCACCACGTCGACGTCGACCGCCACGGCCGGAGCAGATCCCTGAGCACATCGACACGGTAAGCAGGCGGGCCCCGCGTCACCATGCGGCCGCCCGGCGTCGCCGGGGTGGGGTTGTCCCTACCGCCGGGCCGCGCCCTCCGCGAGGCGCCGGCGGCGCAACGCCTACTGGAGCGACGAGCGGCCGTCGGTGGCCCACCAGCTCGCCGTCAGCTTCACGTCGGGCGAGCGGGGCTCGATCTCCTCGAACACGCGGCGGTAGCCCGTGTGGGCGATGCGCCAGTCGCCGTCGACCTTGGCGTAGCGGTCGTCGTAGAACGAGGCGCCGCGCACCACCAGGCCGAGGTCGTCCATGATCACCACGTCGTCGAGGGCCCACACCCCCGTCGCCGAGTCCGGGGCCGTGAGCGTGATCTCGGGCTGGTGGACCTTGTGGCTGGTGAGCATGGCCTCGGACGCCATCGACGTCGTGAGGAACTCCATGATCTCGGCCTTCCCCGACAGCGTCGTGGCTCCGCCGCCGTAGGACGCGGTGGCGTCGTCGGTGAACAGCTCGGCCAGCTCGGCCCACGCCTTCGTGTCGATGCACCGCACGTACCGGTACTTGAGCTGCTGGATGAGCGCGATCTCGACGAGGTCGTCGGGCGTCAACGGGCTGGTCATGAGGCCGTCGTCTAGCACCTCACCGGCTACCGCGCCCGCGGTAGTCGACGATGCGACCACGCGGCGATGACGGTCCGCGCCCGCCGTCGTACCGTTCGAGGTTGCGTGAGCACCTGCCCTGCCGCCGCGGCGCACCACGACGACGCCACCTCCGCTCCCCCGACCCCGGGGGAGCGCCGGCGCGCCGTGTTCCCGGCGCTGGGCCTGGCGGTGTTCACCGCCATCGGCACCTACTTCGCGTCCAAGGGCCAGCCCGAGGCCCGCGACCTCGATCCCTTCGCCTTCCTGCTGGCGCTGGCGACGCCGGTGGCCCTCACGTTCCGCCGGACGCGGGCGCCGCTGATCCTCGTCGTCGCCTTCGCGTCGGCGCTGACCTACCTGGCCCTCGACTACCCGAAGGGACCGATCTTCATCGGCGTGGTGCTCGCCTACGTCAACGCCGTGGTGCAGGGGTGGCGGCGACTGGCGCTGTCCGTCCTGGCCGTGGGCTACGTCATCGCGGCGTGGCTGTTGCCGCTGCGCGGCGACGATCCGTGGCCCGACTGGACGCTGGCGCTCGTGCTCGGCGCCTGGCTGGCGGTGCTGGCGTCGGCCAGCGAGCTGCTGCGGACGCGGCTCGAACGGGCCGGCGAGCGCCAGGCCGCCCGCGCCGAGGAGGCCCGCCGCCGCGCCAGCGAGGAGCGCCTCCGCATCGCCCGCGAGCTGCACGACGTGCTCGCCCACAACATCTCGCTCATCAACGTGCGCGCCGGCGTGGCGCTGCACCTGGTCGACGAGCGGCCCGACGACATCGACCCCGACCAGGTGCGGCCCGCCCTCGCCGCCATCAAGGACGCCAGCAAGGACGCCCTGGGCGAGCTGCGCTCGGTGCTCGACCTGCTGCGGCAGGACGAGGCGGCGCCGCTGGCCCCGACCGCCGGGCTCGCCGACCTCGACGGGCTGGCGGACCGCGCCCGTGGCACCGGCCTCGACGTGGTCGTCGAGCGCCTCAACGGGGACGGGCGGGCCGTCCCCGCGGCGGACATCACCGACGGGCTGCCCACGGGAGTCGACCTGGCCGCGTTCCGCATCGCGCAGGAGGCGCTGACCAACGTGGTGCGCCACGCCGGGGCCACCCGGGCCACGGTCCGGCTGCGACGCACCGACGACCGGCTCGAGGTCCAGGTGGACGACGACGGCATCGGCGTCGTCGGCACCCCGTCCGGCGCCGCGGACGCGGGCCCCGGCGAGGGCGGGCGCGGCCTCACCGGGATGCGCGAACGTGCCCACGCCCTCGGCGGGACCGCCGAGGCCGGGCCCCGGCCCGGCCGGGGGTTCCGGGTGCGGGCCGCGTTCCCGCTGGCCCGGCCCGGGTCCGAGGGGGGAGACGCATGATCAAGGTGCTGCTGGCCGACGACCAGGCGCTGGTGCGGGCCGGGTTCCGCGCCCTGCTCGACGCCCAGGACGACATCGAGGTCGTGGGCGAGGCGTCCGACGGGGACGAGGCCGTGGCCATGACCCGCCGGTACGGGCCCGACGTGGTGCTCATGGACATCCGGATGCCCGGCACCGACGGCCTGGCCGCCACCCGCACGATCTCGGGCGACGACCGGCTCGCCGGGGTCCGCATCGTGATCCTCACCACGTTCGAGCTGGACGAGTACGTGTTCGAGGCCATCCGTGCGGGGGCGTCGGGCTTCCTCGTCAAGGACACCGAGCCGGTCGAGCTGTTGCGGGCGGTGCGGGCCGTCGCCGCGGGCGACGCGCTCCTGTCGCCCGGCGTGACCCGCCGGCTGATCGGCGAGTTCGCCACCCGCACCCGGTCCGCCCGACCGGCCCCGGCGCTCGACGCCCTGACCGAGCGGGAGCGCGAGGTGATGGGGCTGGTGGCCGAGGGCCTGACCAACGACGAGATCGCCGAACGCCTCTACGTCAGCCCGATGACGGCCAAGACGCACGTCAGCCGGGCGATGACCAAGCTGGGCGCCCGCGACCGGGCCCAGATGGTGGTGTTCGCGTACGAGTCGGGCCTCGTGCGCCCCGGCTGGTCGGACTGAGGACGGCGAGCGCCCCGTCAGCGGACCAGGCGAGGGACCCGAGGCGATGGGTTCCGTCGCACGGAGGTCGAGGCAACGGTTCCGCATCCGGAACCCATCGCCTCGTCCTCGCCGAGGTGGAACCCATTGCCTCGCCGCACCCGCTACCGCGGCGGACGTAGCGGCGAAGCATTCCTCCGGAGGACGACCCGGAGTGCGGGCGGGCGGACGATGCGGGCATGTTCAGCGACACTGCTTGCCCACCACGACGGATGGGGGTACGGGCCCGGCCCGTGGGCCCTCATCCCCCTCACGTTCTTCGTGCTCTGGATCTCGGTCATCGCGTTCGCCGTGCTCCGGTTCCGCCGGGGCGGCGGTCCCCCGTGGGCCCGCCACGGCGGCCGGTCGGTGCTCGAGGAGCGCTTCGCCCGGGGTGACATCTCGGCGGATGAGTACCGCGAGCGGCGCGACGTCCTGCGGGAGCAGGTCCGATGAGCGCCCCCGCCCCCAGCCCCACCACGACCCGAGCGGCCGCAGCTCGCGTGGTCGACGCCACCAAGGTGTACGGCAGCGGCGCCACCGCGGTCGTCGCCCTCGACGAGGTCACCGTCGACCTCGAGGCCGGCCGGTTCACCGCGGTGATGGGCCCCTCCGGCTCGGGCAAGTCCACGCTGATGCACTGCGTCGCCGGCCTCGACACCCTCACCGAGGGGCGCGTGTTCCTCGGGGACGTCGAGCTCGGGGCCCTGTCCGACAAGGAGCTCACCCTGCTGCGGCGCGACCGCATCGGCTTCGTGTTCCAGGCGTTCAACCTGGTGCCGACGCTGTCGGCCCGCGAGAACATCGCCCTCCCCGACCGCCTCGCCGGGCGATCCCCCGAGCCCGGCTGGCTGGACGAGGTGGTGCGCACGGTCGGTCTCGGTGACCGGCTGGCGCACCGCCCGTCCGAGCTGTCAGGCGGCCAGCAGCAGCGGGTGGCGGTCGCCCGGGCGCTGGCCGGGCGGCCCGAGATCGTGTTCGCGGACGAGCCCACGGGGAACCTCGACTCCCGCAGCGGCGCGGAGATCCTGGGCTTCCTGCGGCGGGCCGTCGACGAGATGGGCCAGACGATCGTCATGGTCACCCACGACCCGCTGGCGGCGGCCAACGCCGACAGCGTGCTGTTCCTGGCCGACGGGCGCATCGTCGACCACCTCGCCGCCCCGTCCCCCGCCGCCATCCTCGACCGCATGTCATCGCTCGACCAGGCCACGGGAGGTTGACCCATGCTGTCCCTCACCTTGCGAGAGATGCGGGCGCACGGGCGCCGCCTGCTCGGCACGTCGTTCGCCGTGCTGCTGGGCGTCGCCTTCCTCACGGGCACGCTCGTGCTGGGCGACACGCTGCGCCGCAACTTCGACACCCTCTTCACCGACGTCAACGCGGGCACCGACGTCGTGGTCCGCAACGCCACCGACCTGGGCATCGACGCCGGCGAGGGGCGCATCCCCGCCTCCCTCGTCGACGACGTCGCCCGGGTCGACGGGGTCGAGACGGCCGAACCGGTCGTCACCGGGATCGGCCAGCTGCTCGGCGCCGACGGCGAGGCCGTCGGCGGCGGCGGGCCGCCGCAGCTCGCCGGCAGTTGGACCACCGACCCCGACCTGAACCCGTACCGCCTGGCCGAGGGCCGCGCGCCCGACGGGAACGACGAGGTGGTGGTCAACAAGGGGGCCGCCGACGCCGGCGACCTGGCGATCGGCGACACGACCACCGTGCTCACCCCCGAGCCGGTCGAGGTCACGATCGTCGGCATCGCCACGTTCGGCGACCAGGACGGCCTGGGCGGGGTCACGTTCACCGCCTTCGACCTCGACGACGCCATGGCCCACATCGCCAAGTCGTCCGACCAGGTGACGTCGATCTCGGTGCGGGGCGACGGCTCGACGTCACAGGCGGCGTTGGCCGACCGCGTCGGCGAGGTCCTGCCCGCGGGCGTCGAGGCGACCACCGGCGCCACCGTCAGCCAGGAGTCGTCCGACGACATCAACGAGCTGTTCCTCGACATGCTGACCACCACGCTGACCCTCTTCGCGGGCGTCGCCCTGCTGGTGGCCACGTTCAGCATCTACAACACGTTCTCGATCATCGTCGCCCAGCGCAGTCGCCAGGCCGCGCTGTTGCGGGCGCTCGGCGCCCGGCGGGCGCAGGTGCTGCGCGGCGTCGTGATCGAGGCCGTGCTCGTCGGGGTGATCGCGTCGGTCGTCGGCATCGCCGCCGGGGTGGGCATCGCCGGGCTCCTGAAGGGCCTGTTCGACGCCGCCGGGTTCGCGCTGCCCGCGGGCGGCGTCGTGGTCACCGGCGGCACGGTCGTCGCCGGCCTGGTCGTGGGCGTGCTGGTCACGCTTCTGGCCGGGGTGATCCCGGCGATCCGGGCGTCGCGCGTCGCCCCGCTCGCCGCCCTGCGCGAGGTGGCCGTCGAGCGCACGTCGCCCTCGCGGGCCCGGGTCGTCGTCGGGACCGTGCTGGCGGCGGCTGGTGTGGGCCTGTCGCTGGCCGGCGCCCTGAGCGACGGCGACGGCGCCCTGCCGCTCGTCGGCGTCGGAGCGCTCGTGCTCGTGGTCGCCGCCGTCGTGGCCGGGCCTCTGGCGGCCCGTCCCGCGGCCGGGCTGCTCGGCACGCCGGTCGCGCGCCTGCGCGGCATGACGGGCGAGCTCGCACGCGAGAACGCCATGCGCAACCCCCGGCGGACCGCGGCCACCGCGTCGGCGCTCATGGTCGGCATCGCCGTCGTCACCGTGTTCACGGTGTTCGGCGCCTCGCTCAAGGCGTCGATGGACGACACGATCGACCGCAGCTTCGCCGGCGACCTGGTCGTTTCCACCGGGCCGTTCGGCGAGGGCGGCATCAGCCCCGCCCTGGCCACCGAGGTGGCGGAGCTGCCCGAGGTCGGCACCGCGGTGGGCATCGGCCAGGGCAGCGCCCGGGTCGACGGCTCGACGAAGCAGCTGTCGATCGCCGATCCCGCCGCGCTGACCGACGTGCTCGACGTCGACGTCACGGCCGGCGAGCTGGCCGACGTCGGCACCGGCTCGGTGGCGGTCTCGACCACGACCGCCGAGTCGCACGACTGGGCGGTCGGCGACGTCGTGCCGTTCACCTTCGCCGACGGGCAGACCGACGACCTCACCGTGGCGGCCGTGTACGACAGCGAGGACATGGCCCAGACGATCGGCGGCTACCTCGTGCCCCGGGCCGTGTGGACGCCCCACACGGTGCAGGACGCCGACACGATGGTGCTCGTGACCGCAGCCGACGGCGTGTCGGTGGCCGACGCCGAGGCGGCGGTGACCGACGTGGCCGACCGCTTCGGCGGCCCCGACGTCGAGGACCGCGACGAGTTCGCGGCCACGATGACGGCCGGCGTCGACATGATGCTGACCATCGTCTACGCCCTGCTGGCGCTGGCGATCGTGATCGCCCTCATGGGCATCGCCAACACGCTGTCGCTGTCGATCCACGAGCGCACCCGGGAGATCGGCCTGCTGCGGGCCGTGGGCGAGACCCGGGCGCAGGTGCGGTCGATGGTGCGGTGGGAGTCGGTGGTGATCGCCACGTTCGGCGCCGTCGGCGGCATCGGCCTCGGCGTGTACCTGGGGTGGGCCATGGTGCAGGGCGTCGCCGCCGCCTCGGGCGGGCTGGGCGTGTTCGCCCTGCCGACCGTCCGGCTGGCGGTGGTCCTGCTGGTCGGTGGGGCTGCAGGCGTGCTCGCCGGGCTCCGCCCCGCGCGCCGGGCCGCCCGCCTCGACGTCCTCCGGGCGATCGCCACGGAGTAGCGGTCTGGTCCGCCGTCGCCCGTGGTCGCGGGACCGGTCGCTCCGGCGGCCGGTCCCGCCGCGCTCATGTGGTGCGGCGCAGGTGCTCCGCGAGCCGGGCGTCGGCGCGGAGGTCGGCGCGGGAGGCGAGGACGTCGGCGACCGCGATGTAGTCGACCACGGCATCGACGTCGTGGACGCGGAGGATCAGGCCCGGGCGGCCGAGGACGTGGCCGACCGCAGCCAGGGTCCCGGCGAGCCGCTCGCGTGGCGGACGGCCCGTGACCGCTCCGATGAAGTCCTTGCGCGACAGCGCCAGCAGCAGCGGCCGGCCGAGCGCCCCCACCGCGTCCAGCCCTCGCAGCACCTCGATCGTCTGCGCGGGCGTCTTGGCGAAGTCGGGCCCCGGGTCGAGGATCGTCGCCTCCTCGGGCACGCCGGCCGCCACCACCGCGTCGAGCCGCTCGCGCAGGAAGCCCACCACGTCGGCGGTGACCCCACCCGTCTCGGCGTACAGCGTGTCGTCGAGCACCTTGTGCTTCGGCCGCGAGCGTGTGTGCATGATGACCAGCCCGGCTCCGGCGTCGGCGACCAGGCCGGCGACCTCGGGGTACAGCAGGCCGCTGATGTCGTTGACGATCGCCGCCCCCGCCCCGAGCACGGCCTCGACGACCGCGGGACGGTAGGTGTCGACCGAGATGAGCGCCTCGGGCGCGGCCGAGTGGAGGCCCTCGACGACGGGGACGACGCGGGCGATCTCCTCGTCGACCGGAACCTCGGGCACACCCGTGATGCCCGACTGGCCGCCGACGTCGATCACCTGTGCCCCGTGTGCCACCTGCTCGAGCGCGAGGGCCACGCGCGCCTCGGTCGTGCGGTGCTCCCCGCTGTCGGAGAACGAGTCGGGCGTGGCGTTCACGATGCCCATGAGGGCGGGCGCGGCGAGATCGAGCGTGCGGCCGCGCACGGTCAGCCGGGGAGGGGCGACGGTCACCCGGTCAGCGTAGGACGACCGGCCGTCCGCCCATTCCTTCGCGGTCGTGCCCGCGTCGGTTGCGCAGCACGCGGTCGAACGGGTCGGGCCGAGGCCGGATCAGGTGGCGGCGTGGCGCCGGCGGCGCAGCCGGGACCGGCGGCCGTCGGGGCCCGAGGGCGGGGGCGGCGGCTCGGGTGCGGGGCCGGCGAGGAGGTCGGGCAGCGTCGCCAGCGGCGGCAGCTCGCCGAACGTGCGCACGAGCGGGGGCCGCCCGGGGCGCACGAGCGTGGCCGGGTTCTCGCAGCGGACGCCGGCCCGGTCGAGTGCGGTCTGCAGCACGACCAGCGCCTGCGGGCCGAGGTCGTCGAGGTCGCGGTTGCGGTGGATGCGGGTGCCGAGGTCGACCTGGGCCATGCCCCGCACGCCGACCGCCTCGGCGACGTCGATGATCATGCCGGTCTCGACCCCGTAGCCCCGGACGAACGGCAGCGTCTCGAGCAGCTCGCGGCGCCCGCCGTACTCGCCCGACAGCGGCTGCACGATCGACGAGAGGTGGGGGAAGAGGGTGGAGATGACGGGTCGGGCCATGAGCTCGGTGGTGCGCCCGCCGCCGACCGCGCCGGTGCGGGGGCGCTCGTAGAAGCCCTTGACGAAGCTGATCTCGGGGTCGGTGAGCAGCGGGCCGAGGAGGCCGATGATGAAGCGTGAGGCGATGTCGGTGATGTCGGCGTCGCACCACAGCACGATGTCGCCCTTGGACACGTGCAGCGAGCGCCACAGCGCCTCGCCCTTGCCGCCGCCGCCCGCGATCTCGGGCAGGACGTTGGCGGCCGTGACGACGTGGGCGCCCGCCTCGGCGGCGGCGAGCGCGGTGTCGTCGGTCGAGTGGTCGTCGATGACGATGATCTCGTCGACGAGGCCGAGGGAGTCGACGAGGAAGCGGCGGAGGCGGTGGACGACCCAGCCGACCGTGGCGATCTCGTTGTGGGCCGGGATGCAGACCGAGACCACCTGGTCGCCCTTGGCGTCGACGAGCGCGCGCAGGGGGACGTCGCGGTAGTGCCGCGTCGTGATCGGCGTGACCGATCGGCCCGGAGGTTCGATCGGCAGGAACGATCGGGGGTTTGTCATCAATCAGTCAGACAGAGAGGGGATGCCGGAGGCACCCTAACCGGCCGCCGACCGGGACCGAGGCGCGCCCCCGCCCTGCGACCGTATGGCAGGAAACGTCAGGTCTTCGGCCTTGCTGCCACGGGCCCGCGCGCCCACGATGGGGCCGTGCCCGACCAGCCCCGACCCGTCGTGATCGTCGCCTATCCCGACGTCCAGTCGCTCGACGTCAGCGGCCCGGCCGAGGTGTTCGCGGCCGCCTCGTCGTACGGCGCCGCGCCGCCGTACGACGTCACCGTGCTGTCGACCGGGGACCGCGAGATCCGCGCCACGTCGGGCCTGCGGTTGTTGGCGGACGCCACCGTGGCCGAGCACGACGCGCCCATCGACACCCTCGTCGTGGCCGGCGGCGACGGCACCCGTCAGGCCATCGTCGACCAGGCCCTGCTGGAGTGGCTGCGCGCCGCCGCCGACCGCAGCCGCCGGGTGACGTCGGTGTGCAGCGGCGCGCTGATCCTGGCGGCTGCGGGCCTGCTGGACGGCCGCCGGGCCACGACGCACTGGTCGGTGTGCGACGTCATGGCCCACCTGTACCCCCAGGTGGACGTCGACGAGGACCGGATCTTCGTCCGCGACGGCCACGTGTGGACCTCGGCGGGCGTCACCGCCGGCATGGACCTCGCGCTCGCCCTCGTCGAGGACGACCACGGTCCCGGCCTCGCCCTCCAGGTCGCCCGGCAGCTCGTGCTGTTCACGCAGCGCTCGGGCGGCCAGTCCCAGTTCAGCGCCCAGCTCACGGTGCGCCGGGCCGAGCGCGAGCCGCTGCGCGAGGTGCTGGCCCACGTCGCCGAGCACCTCGACGGTGACCTGTCGGTGCCCACCCTGGCCCGGCGGGCGACGATGAGCCCCCGCACGTTCGCTCGCGCCTTCCGGGCCGAGGTGGGCACGACGCCGGCCGCGTTCGTCCGGGCGAGCCGCGTCGAGGCGGCGCGGCGCCTGCTCGAGGGCAGCGACGCCGGCATGGCGGACGTCGCCCGCCGGTGCGGCTTCGGGACCGTCGAGACCATGCACCGTGCCTTCCGCCGGACCGTCAACACCACCCCGGGCGCCTACCGCCGTCACTTCTCGGCGCCGGCCGAGCTGTCGGCCTGACCGCGCCCACGTCCACCTCCCGCGTCCACCGTGCAACGACTGGAGCCACCATGCGCATCGCCATTCCCCTCTTCGACCGGTTCACCGCCCTCGACGCCATCGGGCCCTACGAGGTGCTGAGCCGGCTGCCCGGAGCCACCGTCACGTTCGTGGCCGAGCGGCCCGGCACCATCCGCACCGACACCGGTGCGCTGGCGGTCGCCGTCGACACCGCCCTCGACGACCTGACGGACCCCGACGTGGTCGTCGTCCCCGGTGGGCCCGGCACGCGGGCGATGCTCGAGCCCGGACCGCTCCACGCCTGGGTGCGCACGGCCCACGCCACGACCCAGTGGACGACGTCGGTGTGCACCGGCTCGCTGATCCTCGGCACCGCCGGGATCCTCGACGGCCTCGATGCGACCACCTACTGGAACTCGATGGACGAGCTCGCCGGGCTCGGCGTGACCGCCATCGACGACCGCCGGGTCGTCCCCCAGGGCAAGGTCGTCACGGCCGCCGGCGTGTCGTCGGGCATCGACATGGCCCTGTGGCTGGCGGCGCAGATCGCCGGCGACGACGTCGCCAAGGCCATCCAGCTCGGCATCGAGTACGACCCGCAGCCGCCCTTCGACTCGGGCTCGGTGGCCAAGGCCGACCCCGACCTGGTGGCCTTCATGCGCGTGCTGTTGGCCGACGCCGGGGACGAGGCCGACGCCGGCACCCCGGCCGACGGGGTCACGGCTGGCACCTGAGCCGGCACGACGGTCGAGCGCCCGCCCGAGCCCGGTGGTCAGGCCTCGCGGGGCGGGCCCGCCCGGGTGAAGCGGGTGTCGGGCGGGTCGACCGCCCACCCGGCGGGGGCGCCCCACGTGTCGTCGAACACGACGTCGCGCAGCGGGAGGCGCCGGACCGGGCCGTGGCGGCCCTCGGGCACCCCGAGCGTGATCGTGCCGGCGATCACCGCGTCGTCGGGGATGTGCAGCACCCGCCGCAGGTCGTCCTCGACGAGCGCATGCCACATCGACAGCACCCCGCCGTACCCGAGCGCGCGGGCGGCCACCAGCAGGTTCTGGCACGCCGGGTAGACCGATGCGCCCTCCGAGATGTGGGGTGCCCGCCAGCGGACGATGCAGGGCAGCACCACGACCGGGGTGTGCTCGACGTTGTCGACGTAGGCCTGCATCGCACGGGCCGCCCGCGCCTTGGGCGAGTCGGGATCGGCGCCCGACCCGCGGTCGAACCCGTGGGCGCCTCGCTTGGCGCCCCATCCCTCGCGGAACGCCGTGCCCAGCAGCGCCTTGGCCACGGTGGCAGCCGGCCCGTCGCGGAGCACCAGGTAGCGGGCCGGCTGGCGGTTCGAACCGGACGGCGCCCGGGTGGCGTGCCACAGGATCGTCGCCAGGTCGGCCTCGGGGATCGGGTCGGGCCGGTAGCGCCGGATCGCCCGCGTGGTGGCGAGGGCGTCGAGCGCATCGAGGCTCACCGGTGCACCCTTCCGACGCACCGGTCGGCCGATCGCCGCCGGCCGGCGCACGGCGGGGCGTGCCCCCGGACCTCGCTCCTGTCGGTCACGACGCCCCCTCCCCCGGCAGGACGACCGCCCGTCCGGTGAGCGTGCCCGCCTCCATCGCCGCGTAGGCGTCGGCCACCCGGGCCAGCGGGTAGCGATCGACCGCGCTCGTGATGCGCCCCGCCTCGGCCAGCTCGACGACCGCGTGGACGTCGGCGATCGACGAGCCCTGGAACGTGAACACCTCGGCGTCCCGGGGCAGCCCGCCGAACCACGGCCCGGCGAACGTGCCGCCGCCCGCGCCCACCAACCCGAACGCGCCGTACGGCGCGACCGCCCCCAGACCGGCGGCGATGGTGGCGTCGGTGCCGACGATGTCGAGCACCACCTCGGCCGGGCCGCCGACCAGCGCGGTGGCGGCGGCCACGTCCTCGACCGCGTCGTGGGCCCCCAGGTCGAGCGCCAGGGCGCGGCGGGAGGGGTTCGTGTCGACGCCGACCACGCGGGCGGGCGTCAGGGCCCGCAGCAGCTGGACGGCGAACGCGCCCAGACCGCCGACGCCGACGACGATGACCGACGACCCGTCGCCGAGGCGGGGCACGACCCGGGCCACCGCGTGGTGGCTGGTGGCCCCGGCGTCGGTGAGCGGCCCGGCGACGACCGGGTCGAGCCCGCCGAGCGGGACGACGGCCCGCGGCGCGGGGGCGACGACGTACGGGGCGAGCCCGCCGTCCCGCCCGTAGCCCCGGCCGGCGAGGCCGCTCGCGCAGACGCTGTCGTGACCGCGGCGGCACGCCGCGCACTCGCCGCACGACGCCGGCGAGACGAGCGCCACCGCGTCGCCCTCGGCCAGGCCCGTGACGCCGGCGCCGAGGCCGGCGACGTGACCGGCGATCTCGTGGCCCAGCGTGAACGGCACCCGCCAGCCGAGCATGTCGCCGATCTCGCCCGGGATCTTGGCCATCTCGAGGTCGGAGTGGCACAGACCGTTGGCCGCCACCGCCACCAGCACCTCGCCCGGGCCCGGCTCGGGGACCGGCGCCTCGACCAGTCGGGGAGCCTGCTCCCACTCGACGATGCGGTACGCGGGCATGGTGGCGCTCGGCATGGCGGTCATCCTGCCGGGCGCTCCCGGGCGGTGCGAAACGACCGGGCGGCCCCTCCCGGGCGGACCTCGCGGATGCCGAGGTGGCGGGGCGGGTACCCAGAGAGCTCGCACCCGACGATGGAGAGCACGTGACCGCGACAGTTCTCGAGCCGCCGTTCGACCACGGGGTGGCCAGCTTCGATCCGACCGCCGACTCGGTCGTGCTCTGGACCCGCGCCCCGGGCGTCTCGCGCGTGCGCTGGTGCGTGGCGCCGGCCGAGGGCGGCGAGGCGGTGGCGGGGGGCGAGGCCGAGGTGCCCGCCGAAGGAGACCACTGCGTGGCGGTCACGGTCGGCGGCCTCTCCCCTGCGACGAGCTACCGCTACTGGTTCGACGCGGGCCCGACCCGGTCGCTGGTCGGCCGCACGCGGACGCTGCCCGCGACGGGGACCGCGCCGGTGCGCATCGGTGTCGCCTGCTGCGCCGACTGGTCGCGCGGCCACTTCACGGCCTACCGGGCCCTCGCCGACGCGGACGTCGACCTCGTGCTGCACGTGGGCGACTACATCTACGAGACGCAGGGCAAGGGCAACGTCCGCGACCCCGAGCCCGACCGCGAGGTCGTGTCGCTCGACGACTACCGGGCGAGGTACCGCCAGTGCCGCAGCGACTCCGACCTCGTCGCCCTGCACCAACGCCACCCGATGATCACGATGTGGGACGACCACGACGTGGCCGACAACGCCTACCGGGACGGCGCCAAGCACCACGACCCCAACGAGCACGGGCCCTGGCCCGAGCGGCTGCGGGCCGCGGCCACGGCCCGCCAGGAGTGGCTGCCGGCCCGGCTGCGCGATCCCGCCGACCCGCTCACGCTCTACCGGTCGTTCACACTCGGCGACCTCGGTGAGGTCGTGCTGCTCGACACCCGCATCATCGGGCGGGACGTGCAGCCCGACGACGACGGGACGCTCCCCTACGACGACCCGCGACGCTCGATGCTGGGCGACGAGCAGCGGGCGTGGGCCCACGAGCGGATCCGCGACACGACGCGGCCCTGGTGCCTGCTGGTCACGGCGGTGGTGCTCAACCACATGGAGCTGCCGGTCGAGCACGGCGCCGAGCTCGGCGATCTGGCCCCGTCGGGCTACGCCGTCGTCGGCGGCAAGGCCATGTGCACGGACGAGTGGGACGGCTACCCGGCCGAGCGCGAGCGGTTGATCGAGGCGATCCAGGCGCGCGGATCCGGGGTGGTGGCCCTGTCGGGCGACGTCCACTCGGCCTGGGCCTTCGAGGGGCCGTGCCCCGGCCGGGACGGCGACGGGGGCGACCCGGTGGCCGTGGAGTTCGTCGCCCCGTGCGTCACGGCCACGCCGATGGCGCGTCAGCTCCCTGCCGGCTGGCGCAAGCTGCTCGGCCGGGTGGCCGAGAAGCTGCCCGAGGCTCGGTGGTTCGAGCTCGAGCACCACGGCTTCATGGTGCTCGAGGTCGACGCGGTGCAGGTGCGGAACCACTGGTACACGATCGACACCGAGGACCCCGAGGCCCGGCCGCGGCACTGTGCCTCGTGGGCGCACCGGCGGGATCGCCCAGGGCGCCTCGAGCCGGTCGAGGTGGGCGAGGACGCCGACGCGCCGCTCCGGCCGCGCACCGGACCCCTGTCGACGGGTCCGCAGGTCGTGGCGCCCGCCCGGCCGCAACCGGTGATCGACGGGGTCGTTCCCCGCCGCCGGTTCCGCCGAGCTGCGGCCGGGGCCGCGCTGACCGCCACGGCCGCGGCCGCCGGCACGGCCGCGTTGGTGCGCCGGCGTCGCCGTTCGTGACCGCCTGGTCCGGTCCCCTCTCGCCCGTCCCGGGGTGACCTGGGTGGTGCCGAGCAGGGGGACGGGGACCTCCACGGAGAGAGGATCCCCTGGCGAGAGGGCCCTTCGTCGTGACGGAGCGAGTCGGCGAGCGCCCGCTTGGTGACGCCTTGGTGACGACCGCCCGCACGCGGCGTCACGACTGCAAGCGGGCGTCAAGCGCCCGCCGAGCGGTGTGGGGGACAAATGGACGTGTGCCCGCCACAACCCGGAGGGCACCGCCGCCGCTGGAGGACCATCACACATGAGACTCGGAGTCTCGCTCGCGCAATCCGGACGCCTCGCCGATCCGGCCGCCATCCGCTCTGCTGCCACGGGCGCGGAGCAGGTGGGCTACTCGTCCCTGTGGGTCGTCGATCGCCTCGGCGACGGCCACCCCGACCTGTCGACCATGCTCGACCCGCTGACCGTGCTGACCTACGCCGCGGCCTGCACGACCCGGGTGCGCCTCGGCACGAGCGTGCTGGTCGCCCCGTGGTACCGGCCCGCCCTGCTCGCCCGGTCGCTGACGTCGCTCGACGTCCTGAGCGACGGCCGGCTCACGGTCGGGTTGGGCCTCGGCGCCTCGCTCGACGAGTTCGCCGCGGTGGGCGTGCCCCAGCGCGAGCTGGGTCGACGCCTGGATGACGCCCTCGACGTGCTCGAGTCCACGTGGGGCGGTGCGCCGACGGGCCCGTCTCCCGTTCCCGACGCCGCCGTGACCCCGCTGATCACCCGGCGCCCGCCGGTGCTGCTGGCCGCGTCGAGCCACGAGGGCCTCGACCGCGTGGCGCGCCGGGCGGACGGCTGGAACCCGGCCGGCCTGCCGGTCGAGATGCTCGGTCCCATGTGGGCGACCGTGCGCGACCTGGCCGCTGGTCACGGGCGCAACCCCGACGCCCTGCAGCTCGTCGTCCGGGCGACGCTCGACCTGCGGGACGAGCCGGTCGACGGCGAGCGGGCCCCGTACTCCGGGACCGTCGAGCAGGTGGCCGCCGACCTGGCGGACACGCGTCGCGCCGGTGCGCACGAGGTGATCCTCGGCGTGACCTGCGACAACTGCCTCGACGAGGCGCTCGACATCTACGCCCGCGTCGCCGAGGCGTGCGACGTCACGACCGCGGCGTAGCGAGGAACACCACCACAACTCGGGCGCACCCGTCCGGCGGGACTCCCCACCCGCCGGGCGTGCGGTGTCGCGGCGGCATCGCACGGCGGCGCCCGGCGGGCAAAGGTGGCCCTCCCCTCCCGGGGGGAGGGCCACCCTCCTTCGCGTCCTGTCAGTCGCCGACCGGCGTGACGCCCAGACGGGCGGCGGTGGCGGCCACGCGAGCCGCGACGGCGTGCCCGGCCTGCTCGGTGGCGAGCGCCTCGGCCCGGGCGAACAGGGCCGCGACGACAGCAGGGTCGTCGCCGCGGGCGAGGCGGAGGCGGGCATCGGCCTCGATCACGAGCGGCTCCGCGAAGCGTTCACCGAACGAGGCGATCTCCTGCTCGGCCTCGACCAGCGCCTCGGCCGCGTCGTCGAGTCGCCCGGCCTCGACGAGACCGACCACCCGGCTGGCCCGGAACACGGCCACGCCCGTGCGACCCCCCGCCGCCAGGTACCCCGCCATGGCCTCCTCCAGCAGTGCGAGGCCCTCCTCGGGCCGGCCGAGGTCGATCATCGCCGCCGCCAGGTATCCCTGGTTGCCGCGCCCCCAGAAGGCGAAGGTCATCTCGGGATCGGCGGCGAGGCCACGACGCGCGGCGCGGGTGGCCCACTCGGGCCGGCCGGTGGCGATCGCCGCGGCCGACGCGAGCATCTCGACCAGCACCACGCCGTAACGGTCGGGCGAGGCGTCGGCGAGGGCCTCGAAACCGGCCTCGGCGTCGGCGTCGGACCCCTCGTCGCCGACGAGGGCGTGGAGGTAGCGGCTGAACGGGTGCGGCAACAGCAGCACCTCGAGGTCGAGGCCGAGGGTCATGACGGGAGCCGAGGCCCCGGCCCCGACCCGCACGGCCTCGTCGAGCAGGGCGGCCGCCTCGGCCAGCCGACCCCGGTGCCAGCGGCTGATCCCGAGCGACGCCTGGCCGGTGACCCGCACGAGGGCGTCGTCGGTCTCGCCGGACAGCGCGTCGAGGCGCACGGCGATGGCGTCGGAGCGCGCGTAGTCGCACCGCGAGTCGTAGGCCGCCCACTCGGTCCACAACAGGCGGGCGAGGATGTCGGGCCGGTCGGTCCTCTGCGCCAGGTCCTGCGCCCGCCGCAGGTGCGGCGAGTCGGCGACGCTGGCGTAGCCGTGCAGCGACCGCTGGATCGACAGCAGCCGGTTGGTCGCCAGCAGCTCGGCCTCGACGTCGTCGTCGCTGCCGGCCGAGCGGCGCAGGCGCACCGCCCGGTCGAGCATGCCCTCGGCGGACTCGAACGCATAGCGGCGGACCGCCACCTCGGCGGCCCGCTCGAGGGCGGCGGCCGCCCGCCGGCCCACCCCGATCGGCGCCGCGGCCCAGAGGTGCTCGGCCAGGATCTCGGCGGTGTCTTCGCGGTCGCCGGCCGTGGCCTCGATGGCGTCGGCCACCCGGAGGTGCATGCGGGCACGGCGCAACGAGGACACGTCGTCGGCCACGACCTCCCGGACCAGCGCGTGGGCGAAGCGGAACGTACCCGGCCGGTCGGCCACGGGGGCGACGAGGCGGTGCACGATCGCCGGGTCGAGGTCGTCGAGGAGCGCCTCGACGTCCTGGTCGGCCGCCCGCACGAGCAGGTCGAGGTCGGCCTCGCGCCCGACCACGGCCGCCACCTGCAGCAGCCGGACGGTGGGCTCGGGCAGCAGGGCGGTGCGCCGCCGCACGACGTCGCGCACGCTCGAGGGCACGTCTCCCCCCGCCGACACCGCGCCGAGCGACCGGTCGGGATCGCGCTCGGCCTCGACCAGGTGGGCCAGCTCGGTGGCGAAGAACGGGTTGCCCTCGGCCCGGTCCTGGATGGCGGCCACGACCGCCGGCTCGAGGTCGCGTCCGGTGGCGGCCCGGACCAGCTCGGCCGTCTGGAGGTGCGAGAGCCCCCGCAGCGCCACCCGGCGCGTGGCATGGACCCGGGACAGGGTGGCCAGCGCCTCGACGACCGCGTCGTTGCGCCCCACCTCGAGCTCGCGCACCGTGCCGGCCAGCAGCACGGGCCGGTCGCCGAGCTCGCGGGCGACGAAGGTCAGCACCTCGAGCGACGCCAGGTCGGCCCACTGGAGGTCGTCGAGCACCACCACGAGCGGGCTGGCCGCCGCGGCCTCGGCCAGCAGCGCGGTGACGGCTTCGAGTACCCGGAACCGGGTGCGGTCCCCGGGCCCGGCCTCCGCGCTCGTCGTCGCGTTCGAGCAAGGTCGCCAGCTCAGGTGCGTCGGCCGCAGGCCCGCCGCGGGCGACGAGGGCGCGCACGACGGGCAGCCAGGGCCAGAACGCGGGGGTGGCGCCGCCCTCGAAGGCGTGGCCCCAGAAGACGAGCGCGCCGCGGCGCCGGGCCTCGGTCGTCAGCTCCTCGAGCAGTCGGGTCTTGCCGATGCCCGGCTCGCCCTCGACGAGGACGACGCGCGCCTTGGCCCGCGCTTCGTCGAGCGCGGCGATGGCCTGCCGCAGCTCGACCTCGCGGCCGACGAGCACCGCGGCTGCCGGAGCGTCCTCGGAGCCTTCGGACGCGAGAGCGCTCGCCGGGCTCGGATCGACCGCCGGAGCGACGGTGCCCGCACGGGTCGACGCCGCGGCTCCGGCGGCGGGCGTGGACGCGGTGGGATCGAGGGTGAGCGCGGGATCCTGGGACAGGATGGCGGTCTCGAGGTCGACGAGCGGACGGCCGGGGTCGATGCCGAGCTGGTTGCGCAGCGTGCGGCGGGCGTCGTCCAGGATGCGCAGCGCCTCGGCCTGGCGGCCCGACCGGTACAGGGCGAGGGCGAGGTGGTGACGAAGCTGCTCGCGCAGCGGGTTGGCCGCCACCAGCTCGCCCATCTCGCCCACGACCGCGGTGTGGCGGCCGAGGCGGAGGTCGGCGTCGACGCGGTCTTCGGTGGCGACGAGACGGCGCTCCTCGAGGCGGGCGGCGAAGCCCCAGGCGAAGTCGAGGTGCGAGAACTCGAGCAGCGCCGTGCCCCGCCACAGCCCCAGCCCCTCTTCGAGCAGCGCCCGAGCCGTGGCCGGGTCGCCGTCCTGGAGGGCCGCTCGCCCGCGCTCGGCGAGGGCCTCGAACCGCCGTGCGTCGAGCGCGTCGTCCGCCACGACGAGCTTGTAGCCGGGTGGGTCCCACGCCAGCACCTTGGTGGCGGCGCCGCGCGCCCCGCCCGGGACGAGGGCGCGCCGGAGCCGGGAGATGTAGCTCTGGAGCGTTCCGGCCGCCGATCCGGGCGGGTCGTCTCCCCAGAGCGCGGCGATGATCGACTCGGCGGGGACGACGCGCCCGCCGGCCACGAGGAGCATGGCCAACACCGTGCGCGGCTGCGCGCCACCGACGTCGACGGGCGCGCCGTCGATGACCACCTCGAGGTTGCCCAGCAACCTGAACTCCAACGCGTTGTCTCCCTCCGGCTGCCCGCCGAGTCGCGTAACGATCATTCTCCCACGTCAGGCGTTCGCCGCGGCGCGAACTATCGCCGGCATCACGGCGCGGGCGCCCGGATGCAGGGCCGACAACCCCACCCGGTCGGCCAGGCCACCGAAGCGTTCGAGCAGCGCCGGGAGCACGCCGTTTGGCTCGGCCACCACCGCCAGCGTTCGCACCATCTCCTCGTCGATGGCGTCCCCCATGGCCCCCCACTCCCCCGCCTTCGACAGACGGCGCAGCTCGGGTTGGAGGTCGCCCCACCCGTGCATGTCGAGCACGGGGCGGTACGCGGGTGTCGACGCGTAGAACCCGATCTGGGTTCTCGTCGCGGCCACCGCCGCGGCCATGTCCTCCTCGGTGGCGCCGGTGGCGACCATCGCCATGGCGGCCACCTCGAGCTCGGCCGGGTCACGCCCCGCCGACCGGGCGCCGTCGTGCAGGTGCGGCACCAGGGCCTCGCGCAGGTACCGGCCCGAGACGAGCGGATGGCAGATCAGCCCGTCGCCGACCGCCCCCGCCACCTCGACCATCCGGGGCCCCACGCCGGCCACCCAGACCCGCGGCGGTCCGTGGGGGCTGGGCGGTGGGGCGAACAGCGGGGTCATCAGCGTGTGGGTGTAGAAGTCGCCGCGGAAGTCGAGCGGTTCGCCCTCGTTCCAGCACCGCCAGATGGCCCGGATGGCCTCGACCATCTCGCGCATCCGGGCCGCGGGGCGCGACCACGGCATCGAGTAGCGGCGCTCGATGTGCGGGCGGATCTGGCTGCCGAGACCGAGCACGAACCGCCCGCCCGACAGCGCCTGCATGTCGTGGCCGAGGTGGGCCAGCGTCATCGGCGTGCGGGCGAAGGCGATGGCGATCGACGTGCCGAGGTCGATGCGCTCGGTGTGCTCGGCGGCCACGGCCAGCGGCAGGAACCCGTCGTGGCGGGCCTCGAACGTGAACAGACCGGCGTAGCCGTCGGCTTCGGCGGTGCGGGCCTGGGCACCCGCCGTCGCGATGTCGTCGACGAGGAAGGTGTCGATCTTCATCCCCGGAGCCTGCCAGGTGTTCACCTGTCTCCTCTGTTTCCCGGGGCGGGACCGTGGAACCATCTCGGCATGACGACGACTGCTTCCCCGGCCCAGTCGATCAGCGACGCGGCCCTCGAGACCGTCGACGCCTGGTGGCGTGCTGCCAACTACCTGTCCGTCGGCCAGATCTACCTGCTCGGCAACCCCCTGCTCCGCGAGCCCCTCACGCTCGACCACGTGAAGCCCCGCCTGCTCGGGCACTGGGGCACGACCCCCGGCCTCAACCTGATCTACGCCCACCTCAACCGCGTGATCCGGGCACGCGACGCCGACGTCCTGTACGTCTGCGGCCCCGGCCACGGCGGCCCCGGCATGGTGGCCAACACCTGGCTCGAGGGCACCTACAGCGAGGTGTACCCCGAGGTCGGGCAGGACGAGGCAGGGATCGGCCGCCTGTTCCGGCAGTTCTCGTTCCCGGGTGGCATCCCCAGCCACGCCGCCCCCGAGACCCCGGGGTCGATCAACGAGGGAGGCGAGCTGGGGTATGCGCTCGTGCACGCCTACGGCGCCGCCTTCGACAACCCCGACCTCGTGGTGTCGTGCGTGATCGGCGACGGCGAGGCCGAGACGGGTCCGCTCGCCGCCGCCTGGCACTCGAACAAGTTCCTCAACCCGGTCACCGACGGCGCCGTGCTGCCGATCCTGCACCTCAACGGCTACAAGATCGCCAACCCCACCGTGCTCGCCCGCATCCCCGAGGCCGAGCTGGTGCAGCTGCTCCAGGGTTACGGCCACCGGGTCCACGTGGTGGCGGGCCACGAGCCGGCTGCGGTCCACCGGGCGCTGGCCGAGGCCCTGGACGCCGCGTTCGACGAGATCGCGGAGATCCGTGCCGCCTGGCGGTCCGGTGAGCGGCCGCAGACCGAGCGGCCGCGGTGGCCGATGATCGTGTTGCGCACCCCCAAGGGCTGGACCGGCCCGTCGGTCGTCGACGGCGTGCAGGTCGAGGGCACGTTCCGCGCCCACCAGGTCCCCCTGTCCGGGCTCGCCGGCAACCCCGAGCACCTGCGCCTCCTCGAGGACTGGATGCGCAGCTACCGGCCCGACGAGCTGTTCGAGGACGGCCGGCCGGCGCCGGGGATCGCCGCCCTCTCGCCCATCGGTGACAAGCGGATGGGCGCCACGCCCTACGCCAACGGCGGGCGTCTGCGCACCGACCCCGACCTCGGAGACTTCCGCGCCCAGGCGGTCGACGTGCCCGCCCCCGGGCGCACGTCGTGCGAGCCGACCCGCGAGCTCGGCCACTGGCTGCGCGACGTCGTGGCGCGCAACCCCGAGACGTTCCGCATCATGGGTCCCGACGAGACGGCGTCGAACCGGCTCTCCGCCGTGTTCGAGGCGACCAACCGGGTGTGGATGGCCGACATCGAGCCCGGCGACGACCACCTCGCGCCGCAGGGGCAGGTCATGGAGGTGCTGTCCGAGCACCTCTGCCAGGGCTGGCTGGAGGGCTACCTGCTCACGGGGCGCCACGGCCTGTTCAACTGCTACGAGGCCTTCACCCACATCGTCGACTCGATGGTCAACCAGCACGCCAAGTGGCTGAAGGTGACCCGCGGGCTCGAGTGGCGGGCGCCGATCTCGTCGCTCACGTACCTGCTGTCGAGCCACGTCTGGCGCCAGGACCACAACGGCTTCTCGCACCAGGACCCCGGCTTCATCGACCACGTCGTGAACAAGAAGGCCGAGGTCGTGCGGGTCTACCTGCCGCCCGACGCCAACACGCTGCTGTCGACGATGGACCACTGCCTGCGCAGCGTCGACTACGTGAACGTGGTGGTGGCGGGGAAGAACGAGATGCCCAACTGGCTCGAGATGGACGCGGCGATCGACCACTGCCGGGCCGGCGCAGGCACGTGGGACTGGGCCTCGTCGCCGTCGGTGGCGGCCGGGGGCGAGCCCGATGTCGTGCTGGCGTGCTGCGGCGACGTGCCCACGCTCGAGACGCTGGCCGCCACCGACCTGCTGCGCCGGCACCTGCCCGACCTGGCGGTGCGGGTCGTGAACGTCGTCGACCTCATGCGCCTGCAACCCGAGTCCGAGCACCCCCACGGCCTGTCCGACGGCGACTTCGACGCCCTGTTCACCACCGACAAGCCGGTCGTGTTCGCCTGGCACGGCTACCCGTCGTTGATCCACCAGCTGACCTACCGGCGCACCAACCACCGCAACATCCACGTGCGGGGCTACAAGGAGGAGGGGACGACCACCACGCCCTTCGACATGGTCATGCTCAACGACCTCGACCGGTTCCACCTCGTCATGGACGTGATCGACCGGGTGCCGGCGCTGGGCGCGGCCGGGGGCGACGTGCGCGCCGAGATGGGGGACCGCCGAACCGAGGCCCGCGCCCACACCCGCACGGTCGGCGACGACATCCCGTCGGTGCGCGACTGGTCCTGGCCGTACTGAGCGGCACCTGGCCTCTGAACCTGTGCGGGTGCTCGTCGTCAACGCCGGGTCGTCGAGCCTGAAGCTGCGGCTCCTCGACGCCGACGACCGGGTGGCCGGGAGCGCCGACCTCCCGGCCGTGGGCGACGTGTCCGCCGGCGACATCTCCGCCACGCTCGCCGGCATGGGCCCCTTCGACGCCGTCGGGCACCGCGTCGTGCACGGCGGCGAGCGTTTCCGCCGGCCGGTGGCGGTCGACCCGGCGGTGCGGCGGGCGCTCGACGAGCTGACCGACCTGGCGCCGCTGCACCAGCCCAAGTCGCTCGCCGCCCTCGACGCGGTGACGGCCGCCGCCCCCGACGTCCCGGCGGTGGCGTGCTTCGACACCGCGTTTCACGCCACCCTGCGGCCCGAGGCGGCCACCTACGCGGTGCCGGCCGAATGGCGAGAACGGTTCGGGCTGCGGCGGTACGGGTTCCACGGCCTGTCCCACGCCTACGCGTCCCGCCGGGCGATCGAGGTCGCCGCGGCCGCCGGTCACCCCGCCCGGCGGGTGGTCACCTGCCACCTGGGGGCCGGGGCGTCGCTCGCCGCGGTCCGGGATGGCCTCTGCGTCGACACGACGATGGGGTTCACCCCGCTGGAAGGCCTCACGATGGCGACGCGGTCGGGCAGCGTCGACCCGGGGGCCGTCCTCTGGCTGATCACGCGCCACGGGCTCCACCCCGACGAGGTGGCCGAGGCGCTGGAGCAGCGGTCCGGCCTGCTCGCCCTGGCCGGAACGGCCGACATGGCCGAGGTGGTCGGGCGCGACGAGGCGGGCGACGAGACGGCCGGGCTGGCGCTGGCGCAGTACCTGCACCGCCTGCGGGCCGGCATCTGCGCCATGGCCGCCGGCCTCGGCGGGCTCGACCTCCTCGTGTTCACCGGGGGCGTCGGCGAGAACGCCCCCGCGGTGCGCGCCGCGGCGGCGGGCGCCCTCCCGTTCCTCGGCCTCGCGGTCGACCCGGCGGCCAACGCGGCGGTCGACCTCCACGCCGGCGACCCACCGGGCGTGTGCGACATCAGCGCCCCCGGGGCGGCGGCCCGGTCCGTGGTGGTCGCGGCCCGCGAGGACCTCGAGATCGCCCGGGGAGTGCGCGCCCTGCTCACGTGACGCTGCCATGATGCCTTCCGGCACCGTGCGGCGGCGGGCCGCCCCGAAGGGTGCCGAGTGGAGGCGGCGACCAGATGGCAGCACCCCAATCGAGCCCCGACCCCCGAGACGGCGGTCGGCCGGTCTCCGCCGCGCCGGCGGGGGGCGGCCCCCCGACCCCGCCCCGGCGGCGTCGGTCCAGCGCCAGCGACGGCCCGCCCGACCGGCCCGGCGACTTCACGCCCGACGAGCTGCGGTTCGCGCCGCAGCGGGCCACCCGCTGGTTCAGCCCCGGCGTGCTGACCCAGTCGGGGCTGAAGGTGGCCGTGACCTCGGTGTTCGGGTCGTTCCTCGACAAGCGCGAGCTGCAGTCGTCTCGCCCGCGGACCGTCGACCTCCTCGACCCGGCCGGCCACGCCACCGACCTGTGGTTCGACTACGTGGCCGACACGGGCGACGGCTTCGAGGCCACCGCCACGGTGGCCCACCACGTGGCCCAGCCGTTGCTGGAGGTCGACGGGCTCGACGACCCGCTTCCCCGCGGCGGGCTGCTCGTGCTCGGCGGCGACGAGGTCTACCCGGCAGCCAGCACCGAGGGCTACGAGGACCGGCTCGAGGGGCCGTGGCGGGCGGCGCTGCCGTGGACCCCGCCCCTCGATCCCGACGACCCCGCCCACCCGCGCCTCTACGCGGTGCCGGGCAACCACGACTGGTACGACGGGCTGACCGGATTCCTCCGCATGTTCGGGCAGGGCCGGTGGATCGGCGGCTGGCGCACGCGCCAGACCCGCAGCTACTTCGCCGTCCAGCTACCGCACCGATGGTGGCTGTGGGGCGTCGACATCCAGTCCGACGCCCTCGTCGACGAGCCGCAGCTCGACTACTTCGAGTGGGTGGCCGACGAGCACTGCCAGGCGGGCGACCGCATCATCCTGGCCACGCCCGTGCCGACCTGGACCCAGCTCGAGCGCCAGCCCGAGGCCTACCGCAACCTGGCCTACTTCGAGAAGGCCGTGCTGGCGCCCCGCGAGCTCGACCTCCGGCTGACGCTCGCCGGCGACCTGCACCACTACGCCCGGTACGAGCAGGTCAACGCGCGCCAGGTCGGCCCTGCCCAGAAGATCACCGCCGGTGGGGGCGGGGCGTTCCTCCACCCGACCCACGACCTGCCGGCCACGGCCACCGTGTCGGTCAACCCCGACGACCCCCGCGACGTGTCGACCTACGCCCTGGCCGACTCGCGCTACCCGACGGCGGCGCGGTCGCGCCTGCTGTCACTGTTCGCGCTGACGCTGCCGATCCGGAACCCCAGCTTCATGGTGGTGCCCGCGCTGGCGTCGCTGACCCTGCTGTGGACCGTGCAGTTCGGGTTGCGGAGCCTCGAGCGGCCCGGTGTCCGCTTCGCCGACGTCGCCGGGAGCTGGGGCTGGACCGACGCGCTGGGCGGGGTGTTCCGCAACTCGCTGTCGCTGTTGATGGTGCTCGTGCTGTTCGGGGGGTTGTTCGCCTTCGCCCGGACGCCCCCGTGGGTGCACAGTCCCCTCGGTCGCTACGCGGCGAAGGCGGTGCTGGCGGCAGTGCACCTGGCGGTCCAGCTGGCAGCCATCGCCGGCGTCGGCGTGGCCGCCGTCGCCATCGCCGACGCGTGGTCCGACGGTGGGTGGCCGTTCGCGGTGATCGCCGCGGTGGCGGCCTTCGGCCTCGGGGCGGTGGCCGGGTCGCTGGTCGTCGGCGCCTACCTGGCCGCGGCCATCGGGCTGCCCGGGCTGCGCACCCACGCCAACGAGGCCTTCGCCGCCTCCCGCCTGACGTGCCACAAGAACTTCCTGCGTCTGCACGTGCAGGAGGGCGGGCTGACGATCTACGCCATCGGCATCCGCCGGGCGGTGAAGCGCCGCCGCCGCTGGCGGGTCGCGCCGGACGACGGCGACGACTCGGCATCGTGGATCGAGCCGGTGCGTGCGGCCGCGACCCCGCACCTCATCGAGAAGGTGGTGATCGGGACCCCGGCCGGGCGGGGCGTCGGCGGCGCGTAGGCGCACCGCCGAGGTCAGGTCACGAGGCCCTCACGCCAGGCCACGGCCACCGCCGCGGCCCGGTCGCTCACACCGAGCTTGCGGTAGATGTTGCGCGTGTGGGTGCGCACGGTCTCGGACGACACCCCGAGCTGGCGGGCGGCGTCGCCCGGGTTCGTGCCCCGGCCGAGCAGGACGAGCAGCTCGGCTTCTCGGCGGGTCAGGCCCAGGTGGGCACCGGGCCACTCGCCCAGGTCGATGGCCCGGGCGGCGAGCACGGCGGCCTCGGCCGCGAGGCGGGGGTCGATCACCGTCTCGCCCGCGTGCAGGCGCACCACCATGTCGACGAGGTCGGCGGCGGACGCCGACTTGAGCAGGTACCCCTGCACCCCGATGCGCAACGCCTGGAGCATGAGGCGCATGTCGCCGGCGTCGGTGAACACGGCGACGGCGAACGGTGGGTCCTGGGCCAGGACCTTGGCCGCGGCATCGATGCCCCCGGCGGTGCGCGAGAAGGCGTCGATCAACAGGACGTCGGCGTCGTCGCGGAACTCGGCGGCGAAGGTGATCTCGGGGTCGCCCACCGCGGTGCCGACCACGACGACCTGGTCGTCGTAGGGCATGAGCATCGCTCGCAACCCTTCGACGATGATGTGGTCGTCGTTGGCGAGGACGAGCCGCACCGGGCGGGTCGTCTCGGGGTCCACGTCGCCGCTCGACGAGGTCGTCATGGGTTCCTCCACATCACCGCCGTCCGAATCGTCCCCAGCGGTACCCGCTGCGGGCGCGGGTGAACCAGGACCGACGCCGGAGCGGGTGATCGACGTCTCCCCGCATCGGGGTATTCGCTTCTGGCCAACGTCGTGCCAAGATGCCCGCTGGCGATGGTGCCCCCGGACAGGAGGCAGGAAGCTGGACCTCGCTCATCCGGGCCGGGCCATCGTGCCCACCCGCCCTGACATCCGACTGCCCGCGGCCCCCTTCGGGGCCGTCCGCCCCGCGGCGGCCCACAGGCGCGCCCGGTGACGACAGACGTCCCCGCAGCCCCGTCCCTCGGCCGCATCACCTCCGAGCTGCACACGCCGATGGGCTGGCGCATCCTGCTCGTCGAGGACGACGACGCCGACGCCCTGATCGTGCGCGAGCTGTTGGCCGACGGCCTGCCCGGCGCCCGCGTCGAGCGCGTCACCAACCTGGCCGACGCCCGCCGGGGCGTGCGAGACGCCGACTGCGTGCTGCTGGACATGGGCCTGCCCGACGCCGAGGGCATCACCGGCGTCGAGCGGCTCGTCGCCGAGACGCGCGACACCGCGGTGGTCGTGCTGACCGGGGCGGCGAGCGAGCTGCACGGCGTCCGCGCCGTGGCGGCCGGCGCGCAGGACTACCTGGTGAAGGGCCGCGTCGACGACCAGCTGTTGGCGCGGTCGATCCGCTACGCCATCGAGCGCCAGCGGGCCGCCCGCCTGACCCGCGACCTGTTCGCCGCCGAGCGACGCCGCGCCGACAACACCCGCATGGAACGGGCGCTCATCCCGTCGCCGCTGCTGCGCTCGTCCGACGTGACGGTGGCGGTGCGCTACCGCGCCGGGCGGGAGGACGCCGAGCTGGGCGGCGACTTCTACGACACGGTCGAGTCGCCCGACGGCACGGTCACGGTGCTCATCGGCGACGTGGCCGGCCACGGCCCCGACGCCGCCGCGCTCGGCGCCCGCCTGCGCAGCGCGTGGCGGGCGCTGACCCTGGCCGGGCTGCCCCAGACCCGGGTGCTCATCCACCTCGACGGGTTCCTGCGCACCGAGGTCGACACGCTCACGTTCGCCACCGTCGCCGTGCTGGAGGTCGCCGCCGATCGGGCGCACGGGCGGCTGCTGCTGGCCGGGCATCCGCCACCGGTGGGGCTCGGTCCTCCGGTGGAGGTCGTCGGCGAGGGCGCCTTCGGGCACGTCCTCGGGGTGATGGAGGACCCCGCGTGGACGCCGGTCGAGGTGGCGCTCGGCCCGGGCTCGGCTCTGCTCCTCTACACCGACGGCCTCATCGAGGGGTGGGCGACGCCCGAAGGCACCGATCGCTTCGGCCTCGAACGGCTCACAGCGTTGATCGAGGGCCAGACACGCTCGGGCCTGGGTGGGACGAGACTGCTCGACGCGCTGCTGGCGGAGGTCCAACGGTGCAACGGCGGACCGATGACCGACGACGTCGCCCTGTGCCTCGTGTCGATCGTCGGAACCGCCGGGGGCTCGACGCGTGACGGCTGAGGCGGGCCGACCCCGCGGCGCTGGGCTGACCCTGCGGGCGCGGCTCACCGCCATCCTCGCCCTGGTCGCAGTCCTCCTCGTGGGCACCCTCGGGGCCCAGCTCGTGCTCCAGGCCCGGCAACGCGACATCCGCAACGACCTGCTCCAGCGGATCGATCCCGCGCTCCTCGCCCTCGGCGACCTGCGGGCTGCGCTCGTCGACCAGGAGACGGGGGTGCGGGGCTACGCGCTCTCGGGCGACGCGCGGTTCCTCGAGCCCTACGAGGGCGGCCGGAGCGCCGTCACCGATGCCAGCGCGGAGCTGGACCGGCTGCTCAGCGACGACGCGCTGGCCGACGAGGTGAACACGATCGGCGACCTCACCGAGGCGTGGACCACCGAGGTCGCCGAGCCGACGATCGGGGCGGCGGGCCAGGGCCTCGCCGTCGTGCGCACCGACGAGTTCCAGGTCGAGGGCATGCAGCGCTTCGACGCCATCCGGACCGCCATCGACGACGTCGACGACGAGCTGACCGACCAGCGGTCCGAGCAGGTCGCCGCCCTCGATGAAGCCGCGGAACAGGCCACCCTGGCGATGCTCCTGCAGGCCCTCGGGCTGGTGCTGTCGGGCGCGCTCATCGTCGTCGCCCTGAACCGGGTCGTCATCGGACCAATACGCCGGCTCGGACAGGACTCGCGGCGGGTGGCCGAGGGCGATCTGGCGCACCCGGTCCGCGGCGACGGTTCACCCGACCTCGTCACGCTCGGCGAGGACGTCGACGCCATGCGCACGCGCATCCTCGACGAGGTCCACCAGCTCAACGCGGCGTCGGCCGACCTCGCCCGTCAGGCCGACGACCTGGCCCGCTCGAACTCCGACCTCGAGCAGTTCGCGTACGTCGCCTCGCACGACCTGCAGGAGCCCCTCAGGAAGGTGTCGAGCTTCTGCCAGTTGCTGCAGAAGCGCTACGCCGACCGGCTCGACGAGCGGGCGAACGAGTACATCCGCTACGCCGTCGACGGGGCCAAGCGGATGCAGGACCTCATCAACGACCTGCTGTCGTTCTCGCGGGTGGGCCGGTCGAGCGACACGTTCGAGCCGGTCGACCTCGAGGAGGTCGTGCGGGACGTCGTGGACGTGCTGGCCCCCTCGATCGAGGACGCGCAGGCCACCGTCGACATCGGCCCCTTGCCCACCGTCCCCGGGGACCGCCGTCTGCTCGGCGCCACCATGCAGAACATGGTGGCGAACGCCCTGAAGTTCCGTGGTGAGGAACCACCCTGCGTCGAGATCACGGCTAGCCTCGCGGCCACGCCCGCTGGGGACGAGTGGGTCATCTCGGTGGCCGACAACGGCATCGGCATCGAGCCCGACTACGCCGACCAGATCTTCGTCATCTTCAAGCGCCTGCACAGCAAGACCGAGTACGCCGGCACCGGCATCGGGCTCTCGCTGGCCAAGAAGATCATCGAGTTCCACGGGGGCCGCATCTGGCTCGCCGACACCCCGGGCCCCGGGTCGACGTTCCGGATCGCCCTCCCCGCCCACACCCCGTACGAGAGAAGTGCCCGTGATGCTGGCTGAAGCCGTTCGCCCGATCGAAGTCCTGCTCGTCGAAGACGACGAGGGCGACGTGCTGATGACGCGCGAAGCCCTCGAGGAGGGGAAGGTGCTCAACCGCCTCAACGTCGTGGGCGACGGGGTCGAGGCCGTGTCCTACCTCAGACGTGACGGCAACTACTCCGACGCGGTGCGGCCCGACCTGGTGCTGCTCGACCTGAACCTGCCCAAGCGCGACGGGCGGCAGGTGCTCGAGGAGATCAAGGCCGACCCCGACCTGCGTCGCATCCCGATCGTGGTCCTGACCACGTCCGAGGCCGAAGAAGACGTGCTGCGCAGCTACGACCTGCACGCCAACGCGTACGTCACCAAGCCCGTCGACTTCGAGCGCTTCGTCGAGGTGATCCGGCAGATCGACGAGTTCTTCATCTCGGTGGTGCGCCTGCCCGGATCCTGACCCGGGCAGGCGCCGCACCGCCGGCGGCTACTCGCCGTCCTCGTTCGAGCCCTCGTCCTGGGCGTCGACCTCTTCCTGCACCTCGTCGCCCACGTCCTCGACGCGGTCCTCGCCCTCCTGGATCTCCTCGTCGGTCGTCCCGCCGTCGCCGTCCTCGTCGTCACCGCATCCGGCGGCGCCGCCGAGGGCCAGGGCCCCGGCCAGCGTCACGACAGCCGCTCTGCGCATTCTCCTCATCGGTCGCTCCGTGTCTCGGTGGACCGGTCCCCAGCGAGGTTCGCCCGGCCGGCCCCCCGCTCGATGTACGCCACGTGACGTACCCACCCGGGAGGCGCGACCAGACGCGCTGCTAGAGCGCGAAGCAGTTGAAGTCGATGGGCCGCTTGGCGAGCGCGTCCTGCACCCCGCTGTAGACCGCACCGTCGACGATGAGAGCCAGGTGTCCGGGGAACCGGGCCCAGCACTCCGACTGCAACGTGCGGTTGGTGATGTTGCCGTCGCCGGCGGCCAGGAAGCTGGTGGTGTACGGCTGCACGAGCTCGTCCACCACCGTGGCGATGTTCGTGTACTGCACGCTGCCGATGCTGTCGTCGCCGGCGTTGAGGCCGGCGAGGAAGCTCGACCCGAGCGTCATCTGCTCGCAGGCCGTGATGCCGACGCACGTGCCGAGCGTGAAGAACCGGATGAGGTTCGCCGCGGCCGTGCCGTTGTTGGGCGTGCCGAGCGTGATGAGGCTGTCCACCTCGGCGGCGCCGCCCTCGTACTTCACGTAGGCGCGTGACACGAGCCCGCCCTCCGAGTGGCCGATCAGGTCGACCTTGGCCGCGCCGGTCTGCGCCCGCACGCCGTCGGCGAAAGCGTCGAGCGCGCGAGCGGTGACCCGGATGTCCTGCGTGCCGAGCGTGGGGAGCTCGAAGTCCCACACCTGGTAGCCGTCGGCGCGCAGCCGGGCGACCAGCGGCTCGTAGGCGATCCCCACGCCGAACAGGCCGTTGACCACGATCACCGGGTCCTTCGCCGTTGCGGCGGCCGCGGCCTGCGGCCGCGCCGGGGCGGCGTCGACCGCACCCACCCCGCTCACCAGGACCAGCGCCGTGACCGCGGCGGCCACGATCGAGCGTCCTCGTCGTCCCCTCATCGTCCTCTTCCCCTCCGTCACCCTGTGCCCTACGTCACAGGTCAGGGAGGAGTGGTAGCACATTCCGCAGCGGAGCGTGACCCTGCGACTCCGCTACGAGGCGGGCAGGGCCGTCGCCACCGCCATCACCAGCGCCGCCACCCACCGACTCGAGGCCCACGGTGCGGGCCCAGATGCGGCTGACCGCGCGGGCCATGGCGTCGACGTCCACATCGCCGCTCTCGGCACCGTCGGCGCCGGTCCCGGCCTGGGGCAGGAGGTGGTCGTAGGCGACCCGTATGGTCATCGTCTGCAGCGCCACGGCCGTGGTCCACGGATCGATGTCGTCACACACACCCTGGCGCTGGAGGCGGCGGATCCACCGCTCGGCCCGCTTGATGGCGCCGACCACCGTGGCGTGGCGGGTCGCGGCCACGTCGGGGTCGGCGGGGCCGAGCTGCTCGATCGACCGGGCGACCACCGCGTTGTCGACCACGACCTGGAAGTAGGCGCGGCTGGCGTGCTCGACGTCGCGGATGGGGTCGCGGGCGACGTTGGCGGGGTCGCGCCGCGGCGCGGCCAGCATGGCGGCGAGGACGTCGGCCGCCACCTCGCGGAAGATCTCCTCCTTCGAGTCGAAGTACGTGTAGAAGGTGCCGTTGGCCACGCCGGCGCGGGCCGCGATGTCGGCGATGCGGGTGTCGGCGAACGGCGTCTCCGCGAACACCTTCTTGGCCGCCTCGACCAGGCCGGCGCGGGTGCGGCGACCGCGGGCGGTCAGCAGGCGACCGCCGGCCGCCTGGCCGGCTCGCTGCTCGACGGGGGCCGGGGACGGCCCGGCTTCGACCTGGGTGGCCACGGATCCAACGGTAGTGCCGGCCACGCGGCCGGACGGGGGTGCCGGTGGGTGGAGCGAGGAAGGGGCGGGAAGGGGTTCCCCGTCCTCGCCCCACCGGCAGTCCGAGACCGTAGCGCAGGAGACCATGAACGTGAAACCGACGTCATGTTTTTGTCGCGCGCAGGACGGGCTGCCTCCCATTCGTGACGACTGCACTGCTGTTTTGTTACCGTCCTGCCGGCGCCACCGCCGCTGAGGGAGAGCCGTTGGACGTCCGCCGCAAGGTCGCAGGACGCTGGGTCGCTGCTGCCATCGCCATCACCATCGCCATGAGCCCCGCCACGGCCGGGGCACAGCCCGACGCGCCCGTGCAGGCCGAGCCCGAAGGCGAGGACCGTGGCAGCGCCGACTCGCTGCTCGTCGACGTCGACGTCCTCGTGGCCACCAACGCGTCGGCGATCGCCACGACGCTCGGCGACCTCAGCGTCGACATCGCCAACCAGCTCGCCTCCTACACCTCGGCCCAGCAGGCGGTGTCGGCCGCCAACCAGACCCTGGCCGACGCCGACGCAGCCCTCACCGAGACCCAGTTCCTCATCGAGGAGACCACCAACGCCAGCGACGAGGTGGTCATCGACGCCTTCATCACGCCCCCGTCCGACAACGCACTCGAAGTGCTGTCGGCCGAGGACCTCACCGAGGCCACCATCGAGCAGAGCCTTCTCGACATGGACGCCGACGCGTCCGCCGCGGCCCTCACCGACCTGCAGGACGCCCTCGCCCAGTACGAGGCACAGCACGAGACCCAGCAGGCGGCCCTCGACAACGCCGAGGCCGCCCGCGCCGACGCCGAGGCGGCGTTCGCCGACCTCGAGTCCACGCTGAGCGCCCAGGCCCAGTTCGTCGCCGCCGTGCAGGAGGCCCTCGCCGATCAGGCGGGCCAGGCGCCGCCCGCCGATCCCGAGGAGGCCGCGGCCCAGGCCGCCCGGGCCGCGCAGATCAGCGCCACGCTCGCCACCGCCGTGCAGCAACGCCAAGCGGCCGAGGCGGCCCGGCAGGCCGAGATCGTGCGCCAGCAGCGCATCGAGGCCGGCATCATGTTCTGCCCCGTCGACGGGCCCGTCGACTTCATCGACTCGTGGGGCTTCGCCCGCTCGGGCGGCAGGTCGCACAAGGGCGTCGACATGATGGCCGACCACGGGGTGCCCACCGTGGCCCCGGTCAGCGGCGAGGTCCAGCACCGGGGGTCGAGCCTCGGCGGCCTGTCCTGGTACCTCTACGGGGACAACGGGAACATGTACTACGGCACGCACCTGCAGGGCTACGAGAACCAGGGCGCCGGCTGGGTCGAGGCGGGCACGGTCATCGGCTACGTCGGCTCGTCGGGCAACGCGTCGGCGAGCGGGCCGCACCTGCACTTCGAGATCCACCCTGGCGGCGGCGAGGCCGTCAACCCCTACCCGGCCACCGCCGAGGCCTGCTTCGGCTGATCGCCCACCGACGGGCCGTCCGGCCCCTCGGGCTCGCGCCGGAGCACGACCGCGGCCACGGCCAGCGACACGAGCACGACGCCCGCCGCCACCGTGAACGCCAACCGGTACCCCGCGGTGAGCGCGGCGGCCTCGCCGGCTCCGGCCGCCAGCCGCGCCTCGGTGCGGGAGGCGGCGAGTGTGGCCACCACGGCCAGGCCGAGCGCGCCCCCCACCTGCTGGGACGTGGAGAACAGGCCCGACGCCACGCCCGAGTCCGCCTCGGTGGCGCCCGACATGCCGAGGCCGGTCAGCGCCGGCATGGCGAGGCCGAACCCGGCGCCGAGCACGACGGCCGCGGGCAGGAGGTCGGCGACGTAGCTCCCGTCGACCGGCAGGCGTCCCAGCAGCGCGAGCCCGGCGACCATCAGCGCCAACCCGCCGAGGACCATGGCGCGGGGGCCGATGGCGACGGTCAGCCGGGCCGACAGGCCGAGCGAAACGGCGCCGATCACCACGGCGGTGGGCAGGATCGCCAGGCCGACCTCTGACGCGCTGTACCCGAGCACCTGCTGGGTGTAGAGGGCCGTCATGAACATGAACGTGAACCCGCCGACGACCATCAGCGCCTGCACCACGTTGGCGCCGGCCAGGTTGCGCGACCGGAACAGGCGCAGGGGCAGCAGCGGTGTGCGAGCCGTCGCCTGCCGGGCCACGAACCCGGCGACGAGCGCGAGCGACAGGGCGCCGAGCCCGACGGTCCGCGCACTGGCCCAGCCGTGCTCGGCGGACCCGACGATGGCGTAGACGCCGATCATCAGCCCTGCGGTGACGAGGACCGCACCGACCACGTCCGACCCGGCCCGCAGCCCGAGGCCGCGGTCAGGAGCGACCGTGCGCAGGGCGAGCAGGACGACCACGACCCCGATCGGCACGTTCACGAGGAAGACCCAGTTCCACGTGAGGGCGTCGGTGATGAGCCCGCCGGCGATGTTGCCGATGGCGCCTCCGGCGGCGGCGGAGAAGCTGAACGCCCCGATCGCCCGGGCTCGCTCGCCCGGCTCGGGGAACAGCGTGACGATCATGCCGAGGATGACGGCCGAGGCGAGCGCCCCGCCGACGCCCTGGACGAAGCGGGCGGCCACCAGCGCACCGGGACCGGTGGCGACGCCGCAGAGCAGCGAGGCCCCGGTGAACACGGCGAGCCCGGCCACGAGCACGTTGCGCCGCCCCAGGAGGTCGCCGAGGCGCCCGGCGAGCAGCAGCAGGCCACCGAAGGCGACCATGTAGGCGTTGACCACCCAGGCCAGTCCCGAGGGACTGAAGCCCAGGTCGTCCTGGATCGAGGGCAGGGCGACGTTGACGATCGTCTGGTCGAGGATCGTCATCAGCATGGCGGCGCACAGCACGACGAGGGCCCGCCAGCGAGCCGGGTCGGCGGGGCCGATCGCCGCGGTGCCGCGGTCGTGGATCCGAGGCTGGTCGTGGACGTCGGCGGAGGTGGGGGCTCGAGGGGCGGGCGCCTCGTGGGGCGGGACAGGCGCGGATGCGGGGGCGGTGGACACGGGCGTCGGCTCCTGGTCGTGGACGTACAGGAGCGACGCTAGCGGATAGTTCGCTAATGGACGATCTATATCGGGAGATTCTTGCTGCGCGGCCGGCGGACCCCCTGACCGCCCACCGGCGTCGATAGACGGCCGTCGCCTTCGACCAGCCGCTGCAGCGCCGCGACCAGCCCCGACCGCTCGCCCTGCGGCAGGGCCCCCAACACGTCGTCGTAGATGCCGGCCACCGCGGCATCGGCCTGCGCCAGCACCTCTCGCCCGCGGGGCGTGATGCCCACGATGCGGGCCCGGCGATCGGTGGGCGCGGGGCGCCGCTCGGCCAGCCCCGCCCGTTCGAGCTGGTCGACGGTCGCGACCATCGTGGTCTTGTCGATGCCGGCCCGCGCCGCGATCTCGCGCTGGGTCATGTCGCCCCGTTCGGCCTTCGACAGCACGCAGTGCTCCCGGGGGGTGATCCCGACGTCGGCCAGGCCCGCGGCCAGCTCGGTCGTGAGCGCGTGGCTCGCCCCGTTGAGCAGCATCATCAGGTCCACCGGAGCCATCGGCGGTGGCGGCGTGACGGGTGAGGATCCGGCCATGCGTGCATGGTAGCGAGATGGTTTGTCCGACAGACGATCCGCTGACAGACGGGTTTGGTCCGGGCGCGTCGTCGTACGCTGGCCGCCATGAGCGTCGCCGTGGACATCGCCGCCCTGGGCGAGCGCATCGCCGAGTACGGCGACCGCGCCTACCTCGTCACCGTGGGCGAGGGGGGCTCGCCGCACGTCGTGTCGGTCGAGGTCGAGCTCGACGGGGCGCAGTTCGCGCTCCGCGTCGGCAACCGCACCGCCGCCAACCTGAGCGACCGGGCTGCAGCCACGCTTCTCTGGCCCCCGGCGGCAGGCGGCGCGTACAGCCTGCTGGTCGACGTCGTGGCCGCCGCCCCGGTGGTCGCGGGGCCGTGCACCCTGCGCCCCGAGGCGGCCGTGCTGCACCGGGTGGCCGGGGCCGCGGGTGACGGCCCGACCTGCCGGCCGGTCGAGACCACCTGAGCCGCCGACCCCGGTCTCCGACCCCGATCTCCGACCCCGGACACGGAGAGCCCGCCCGTCGGTGACGTGAGGCCCGGGCCGCGCGCGCGGCCGGCGATCCGGCCTGCGGCTCCGCCGGCAGCCTTCGGCCGCTCGCACCCCTCGCGCGGTGGCTATCTTTGCGCTGATGGGGACAACCGACGGCGGCGGCCTGGCTCGACGCGCGCGGCAGCTCGCGCCGCTCGCCGCGCTCGCAGGCGCGGCGGCAGCCGGTGCCGCGGCGGCCTGGCGGCAGCGCCGGCGCCCCACGGCCGTCGACCCCGATGCCTCGCTGGCGGGACCCCCGCTCGCGGGGCCGCGGGTGGCGCCGGCGCCCCGGCGCCGCGCCGCGTCCAACGGAGGGGGCCAGCCGACCCCACCGGCGGCCAACGGGTCGCCCCCGCCGGTCGCAGCGCTGGTCGCAGCGCTGGCCCCTGCCCTCGAGCCCGCCACCGACGCTCCCCCGGCCCCGGCCCCGGTCTCCGAACCGACCGCCGACCGCCCCCCGCTGATCCACCGCGGGCAGGGCGACGAGGCGCCCCCAGCCGAGGCCGCGCCCGTGGACGACGCCCCCGCCCCCGTGCCCACCGCGAGCGACGGCCAGCCCGGCGGGCCGTCCCTCGACCCACCCTCTTCCCCGGTCGCCCCGGCGACCCCCACGACGAACGACGCCCCCACCTCCAGCCCGCCGCTCGGCACGGGGCCGCCTCCTCCCGCCACCCCCACGACGAACGACACCCCCACCTCCAGCCCGCCGCTCGGCACGCGGGCCGCCTCCTCCCGCCACCCCCAGCACGAACGACACCCCCACCTCCAGCCCGCCGCTCGGCACCGGGCCGCCTCCTCCCGCCACCCCCAGCACGAACGACACCCCCACCTCCAGCCCGCCGCTCGGCGGCAGCCCGCCTCCTCCCGCGAGCGGCCCGGCCCTGCCGCCCGCGGCCGGCCCCACCTCCGAGCGGCCGGCGGCCACCCCGTCGGGCGCGCCGGCCCCATGGCGGGTCGAGCGCCGCTTCGAGCCGGCCGCCGCGGCCCCGATCCTTCCCGACGCGGCTCCCGCCGCCCGACCCGATTCCGCGCCCCCGCGCCCCGGTCTCCGCCCCGCCGGGAGCGGTCGCACCGCCCGCGCCCCCCGCCGGCCCGTACGCACCGCCGACCCCGGATGCCGCATCCACCGCCGCGCCGACGGCGCGGGCTGAGGAGAGCCGACGCCGTGCGGGCATCGTGACGCGGCAGGTGGCGAGCCTGCGCCGGAACCGAGCCCGCCTCGTGGCCGGGCTGGTCGTCGTGGGCCTCGGAGTCGGAGCGAGCGCGGTGCTCGCCGGCGTCGGCGGCGAGGACGAGTCGCGGCGGACACCGCGGCCGCCGGCCCCGAGTCCAGCGACGCCACGGAGCCCCCGGCGACCACCACGACCACCCGCCCCATCGTGAGCGCCGACGAGGCCTTCGGGGTCGCCGCCGAGCGGCTCTCGACCGCGGGCACCTTCGGCTACCGCGGCATGGCGCGAGCCACCGACGTCAGCCTCGTCCGGCCGATGCTGTGGCTCGCCGTGGAATCGTCGGTCACCGGCGAGGTCGAGCTCGCCACCGGGCGGCTCCACGAGGTGGCGGTGGCGGCCGACGGGCGAGCGTCCGAGACGGTCACGCAGGGCCTCGTGGTGTGGGGCCGCCGAGCCTCGTTGGCCGCGTCGCTCGACGACGAGCCGTACTCCCTCGTCCCCGAGCTCTCCGAGTCCGACCGCGTGCTTGGCGCGTGGCCTCGTGATGCTGCCCACCTGGCTGGCGGCCGCGGTCGACCCCGTGGAGGTCGAGGGGACGCCAGGCGGGTCCGCACAGTTCCAGGCCACCGTGCCCGCGGACGTCGTCGGGGAGGTCGAGCGGGGGATCGACGCCGAGGACCTCGTGGCGCTCCTCACCGTCGACGACGACGCCACGCCCGTTCGCATCGAGCTGACGACGGCCGACAGCGACCGCCTGCACCTGGCGCTCGAGCTGACGGACGTGGGCGAGCCGGTCACGATCACCCCTCCGGCGCCGCCGCCCGAGTGACGCCGGCTGGGGCCGGTCCGAGGTGCCGTCGACGATTCAGGGTCCGCCGGCGACCGGCGACCGGGGCGCGCTCGACCTGATGAACTGTCTGCGTCCCTGCGTTCGTGGCCGGTCGATGTGGCGCCCTGCGCTTGTACGCTCCGGCACCCAGCGACGAGGACGGGAGCGCGATGGCCATCGACGACGAGCGCGTGGACGCGGCGGACGGCGGGGCGGCCACCGGGCCGTCCGTCACGCCGTGGACCCGCCGCCTCGGCCCCGTGCGGGAGTTCGTCGCCACCGAGAACGCCAGCGCCCTCGTCCTGCTGCTGGCCACCGTGACCGCGCTGGTCTGGGCGAACTCGCCGTGGTCGGCCAGCTACGAGGCGTTCTGGCACACCGAGGTGTCGCTGCAGTTCGGCAACGCCGAGCTCTCGCTCGACCTGCGCCACTGGATCAACGACGGGTTGATGGCCTTCTTCTTCTTCGTGGTCGGGCTCGAGATCCGCCGCGAGTTCGACATGGGCGAGCTGCGCGAGCGGCGCCGGGTCGCCACGCCGGTGCTCGCCGCCATCGGCGGCATGCTCGCCCCGGCCGTCATCTACCTGGCGATCAACGCCGGCGAGCCCACCGCCCGCGGCTGGGGCATCGCCATGGGCACCGACACGGCCTTCGCGCTCGGCATCCTCACCCTGGTGGGCGGCGCCACGCCGCGGGTGCGCACGTTCCTGCTCACGTTGGTCATCGTCGACGACATCGTCGCCTTGCTCGTGATCGCCCTCGCCTACACGTCCGACCTGTCGTGGGGCGCCCTCGCCGTGGCGGTGGCCCTGTTCGGTGTGGTCCTCGTCATGAGGGCCGCCGGCGTCCGCCACGGCGTGCCGTACTTCATGGTCGGGCTCGCCATGTGGATCGCCACGCTGGCTTCGGGCGTGCACGCCACGATCGCCGGGGTCGCGGTGGGCCTGCTGGCCACGGCCTACCCGCCGTCGCGCGAGTCGTTGACGCGGGTCAGCGACCAGTGGCGTCTCTTCCGCGAGGAGCCGACGCCGCAGTACGCGCGCACCGCCAGCCGGTCTCTGGCGTTGTCGGTGTCCCCCAACGAGCGCCTCCAGAACCTGTTCCACCCCTGGACCAGCTACGTCGTGGTACCGCTCTTCGCCCTCGCCAACGCCGGCGTGACCCTCGAGGCCGAGGTCGTCCGGAAGGTGCTCACCGAGCCCATCTTCCTCGGCATCGTGGTGGGGCTGGTCGTGGGCAAGCCGCTCGGCATCGTGGGCATGACGTGGCTGGTCTCGCGACCCCGCTTCGGGGGGTTTCCCCGCACCGTGCCCTGGCCACCGCTCGTCGGCGCGGCCACGGTCGCCGGCATCGGGTTCACCGTGTCGCTGCTCATCGCCGACATCTCGTTCGAGGGCGTCGAGCTCGAGGAGGCCAAGCTGGGGATCCTGGCGGCGTCGATCGTGGCGTCGCTGCTGGGGTGGCTCGCGTTCACGATCATCCACCGGCTGCCCCCGGCCCGGGCGAACAAGGGGGCCGACGGGCTGGCCCCGCCGATCCTCGACCTGTCCGACGACGTCGACCCCGAACTGGACCACGTGCGCGGCCCGATGAACGCACCGGTCACGCTCGTGGAGTACGGCGACTTCGAGTGCCCCTACTGCGGGCAGGCCGAGCCGGTCGTGCGCGAGCTCGTGCGCACGTTCGGCAACGACCTGCGGTTCGTGTTCCGCCACCTCCCGCTGGTCGACGTGCACGAGCACGCCGAGCTCGCCGCCGAGGCCGCCGAGGCCGCCGCCGCGCAGGGCCGGTTCTGGGAGATGCACGACCGGCTGATGGACAACCAGGCCTCGCTCATCTACCCCGACCTCATCCGCTACGCACGGGAGCTGGGGCTGGACGTGGACCGCTTCGGGGAGGACCTCCGCAGTCGCCGCTACGCCACCCGCATCCACCGCGACATCACGAGCGCCGACGCCAGCGGGGCGGCCGGCACGCCGACGATGTTCGTCAACGGCCGGCGCCACGAGGGCGCCCACGACATCGACGGCCTGGCGGCGGCCATCGAGCGTGAGCTGGCCGCCGGCCTCTGACCCGGGCCGGGGCCGGCGGGTTCCCCATCCAGATCTCCGGCCACGGAACCGGGCCCTGGCGAGGTCAGTCCCGCCGCCGGTCGTCGAGACCGATCTCGGGGAGCGCCCAGCCGGCGGCGTGGGGGGCGCCTCGCCGCACGGCGGACGAGCTCACGTCCGCCAGGTGGGCGGGCAGGACGAGCAGCTCGACCCCCCGCGGGTGCTCGCCCGCCCGGGGGGCGACGAGCACGCGGGGCAGCCGGGCGACCGCCGCGTCCCGCGCCGCGTCCGACCCCTCGTACCAGGTGGGGTCGACCACCTGGGCCCACTTGTCGGCGCCCATCACCACCGCGTCGTAGCCCGCGGCCTGGTCGGCGATCAGGCGGGCGTCGGTCACCGCCACCCCGAGCCACGGTCGCTCGGCCACCACGGCCTCGAGCGCGGTGCGGCGGCGGTCGACCGAGGCCGCGTCGAGGTGGTCCTTCCCGAGGGTCCGGCGCGCCAGGACGAGGTCGACGCGGTCGAGCCCGGCTTGGCGCACCGCGGCCTCGGCCACGGCGAGGTGGGCGATCGTCGGCGGATCGAACGACCCGGGGTAGCAGCCGACCCGCACGGCCGTCACCGCCCCTGGCCGAGGCCGGCGACCTGATCGGGCCCGCCCGCCGGGCGCATGTGTGTCCCGACGACCGCGGTGCAGACGGTGCGCCCGCTCATGGGACAGGAGCCTCGCCGATGCGCCCGGCCCGCACCAGTGCGGCCCCGGTGCCAGGCTGGGTTCGTGCCGCCCGCCGCCACCGCCCGGCTCCTCGTCGCCTGCCCCGACCAGCCGGGCATCATCGCCGCCGCCACCGCCTTCGTCGCCGAGCACGGCGGCAACGTCATCGACCTGCAGCAGCACACCGACCACACCGACGAGGCCTTCTTCCTGCGGGTCGAGTTCGAGCTCGACGCGTTCGACCTGGCCCGTGACGACATCGACGACGCCTTCGCTCCGGTCGCCGACCGGTTCGCCATGCGTTGGGTGCTCGGGTTCTCCGACCACCGGCCCCGCCTCGGCATGCTGGCGTCGCGGGAGGCGCACTGCGTGCACGACCTGCTGCACCGCTGGCGCGAGGGCGAGCTGGCCGTCGAGATCCCCGTGCTGATCAGCAACCACACCGACCACGCCGATGCGGCCGAGTGGTTCGGGGTCGAGCACCATCACCTGCCCATCGTCGACGGCGATCGGGCCTCGCAGGAGCGGCGGGTCCGCGAGGTGCTCCGGTCGCACGACGTCGACCTGGTCGTGCTCGCCCGTTACATGCAGATCCTGTCGGCCGACTTCTGCGCCGAGTGGTCCGAGCGGATCATCAACATCCACCACTCGTTCCTCCCGTCCTTCCAGGGGGCCCGGCCCTACCACCAGGCGCACGCGCGGGGGGTCAAGCTCGTCGGCGTGACCGCCCACTACGCCACCGCCGTGCTGGACGACGGGCCGATCATCGACCAGGACGTCATCCGGGTCACCCACCGGGACGACGTCGACGACCTGCGACGCAAGGGGCGTGACCTCGAGGTGGCCGTGCTGGCCCGGGCCGTGCTCGCGCACATCGACCACCGCACGCTGGTCTACGGCCGCCGGACGGTCGTGTTCGAGTGAGCGCGGCGGCCATATTCGTCCGCCCGGGCGGGGCGCGAGCGGCACCATGTCCGCGATGGACGAGCAGACGCAGCACCGGGCCGTCGTCGACGCGGTCGTGACGTTCAGCAACGGCGGGGACCTGGCGGTGCGGGGGTTCCGGCTCGACGTGGCCGGCCCCGATGTCACCCAGGACGAGGTGTCGAACCTGCTCGTGGCCCATCTCGGGTTGCTGATGGTGGGCGGCGTCGAGATCGACCGCCTCGACGTCGTCGCCGAGCCGCACAAGGGCGGTCGCGGGGTCGAGCTCGACGAGACCCCGGCCAGGCGGCGCGTGGTCGACCTCGCCCACCCGATCACCGACGGCATGGTCACCTACCCGGGCGTCCCGGCGCCGGCACTCGGCACGCACCTGAGCTTCGACGACGCCGCCGGCGTCTACGCGCCCGGCACCGAGTTCACGATCGGCATGATCACGATGGCGACCAACACGGGGACCTACCTCGACACGCCCGCCCACCGCTTCCGCGCGGGCGACGACCTGGCCGCGGTCCCGATCGAGCGCCTGGTCGACCTCGACGGGGTGGTCGTGCGCGTCGCCGACGGGCTGGCGGGTGGCGAGCGACCCGCGGTGGACGCGCTGGCCTTCGCCCCCTACGACGTACGCGGGCGGGCGGTGCTGGTCGAGACCGGCCACGCCCGCCACTGGGGCACCGAGGCGTACGCCCGGAGCCACCCGTTCCTCACCGCGGCGGCCGGGGACTGGCTGGTCGAGAACGGGGCGGCGCTCGTCGGGATCGACAGCCTCAACATCGACGGGACCCACTCCGGCGAGCGCCCGGTGCACACGAGCCTGCTGGCTGCCGGCATCCCGGTGGTCGAGCACCTCACCGGGCTCGACGCCCTCCCTCCGACCGGCTTCCGGTTCTCCGCACCGCCCCCGAAGGTCGTCGGGTTGGGCACGTTCACCGTGCGGGCCTTCGCCGTCGTCGACTGAGCGGCGGCCGCCGGTCCCGCACCCGCGGAGGGACGCGCGGCTCAGCTCGTCATGCCGCCGAGCCCGACGAGGCCCCGCGCCAGCTCGATCTCGCCCATGTGGCGCAGGCCGTGCTGGTAGATCCAGCACTCGAGCGCATCGAGCACGGTGATGCCCTCGGACCCGGCGACGCGGGCGCTGAACGTGTCGGCGAGGACCGGCGGCAGCGGCCGAGGCACGATCACCCGGGACAGCTCGCCGGCGTCGACCGCGGCGAGCCACGCCTCGGTGCGGCCGAACACGGCGCGCTGGTACGCACCGAAGGCGGCGGCGTCGCCGATGCGCTGGTGGATCATGTCCGAGACCGGACGCTCCTTGCCGTGGTCGTCGATCGCCATGCCCACGCGGGCCTGCCAGCCGGCGTCCCACAGGACGGGCTCGCCACTGATGACGGCGAACGAGACGTCCTGCATGTTGGTGTAGTGGAAGAGCGAGAAGGCGATGGGGAGCACGCCCTCTCGCTCAAAGTGGTTGATGTGGTCGAGCGTCATCGTCGCCAGGGCGTCCGCGTACAGCGAGTGCATCGCCCCCATGCGCCGGCGCAGGGAGTCGAGCACCAGGGTCGGGCCCGGCGCCGGCGCGGCCGCCGTGTCGAGCGGGGCCGCCGAGGTCGCCGTCGAGCTCGCGGTCGGGCTCGCCGTCGAGCCTTCGGTCGAGCGGGCGGTCGTCATGGGGGTCAACGTAGGTATTGTCATGTTGGCTGTCAATAGTTATTCTCACGACCGTGAGCACCGTGACCCCCCTGACCGACGGCCGGAACCAACGGCGCGACCGCAACCGCGAGGCGGTGGTCAGCGCGCTGCTCGAGCTGTACCGCGAGGGCAACCTCGGCCCGAGCGCCGACGAGATCGCCGCCCGGGCCGGCATCTCCTCCCGGTCGCTGTTCCGCTACTTCGACGACGTCGACGCCCTCGTGCGCGCCGCCATCGGCCGGCAGCAGGAGCACGTGGCGCCGCTGTACGCGCTGGACATCCCCGCCGGCGCGCCCCTCGACGAGCGCATCGAGCGCTTCGTGACGGCGCGGCTCCGCCTGCTGCAGGGCATGGGCGAGGTGGGGCGGGTGGCGCGCACGCTCGCCGCGCACCAGCCGCTGATCCTGGCCGAGCTGGCCCGCATCCGCCACACCCTGCGGGTGCAGCTGGCACAGACCTTCGCCCCCGAGCTCGACGCCTTCACCCCTCGCGACAGGCAGGTCACGCTCGCGGCCGCCGACGTCATCGTGTCGTGGGAGGCGCTCGACCTGATGCACAACGACCAGGGCCTCCCGGTCGACCAGGTGGAGGAGGCGATGCGAGGTGGCCTCGCCCGGTTGCTGGCCGCCGGCGTCGCCGCTGCACCCGCGCCCGTTCCCGGGGCGGGGGGCGAGGCCGAGCGCTGATGCGCGGGTCCGTGCGGCGCGAGGTGGTCGTCGGCGTCGACGCCGACACCGCGTGGGACGTCGTCGGCCGGCCCGACGTCCTCCACCACTGGTTCCCCGGGATCGTCGCCTGCGAGGTGGCCGGCGACGTCCGCACGGTCACGCTCGCCACCGGGCTGACGCTGGACGAGACGATCCTCACCCACGATCCGCTGCAACGACGGTTCCAGTACCGCATCACGGGCCGCTTCTTCACCGAGCACCTGGCGTCGATCGACGTCGTCCCGCTCGACGAGCAGACCTGCCTCGTCACCTACGCCACCGACGCCGCCCCCGCGGCCATGGCCATCGTGCTCGGTGGCGCCACCGGGGGTGCCCTCGCCGAGCTGCGCCGCCTGCTCGAGTCCGGAACGACGATCGGAGACGCGGCATGACGACGCCGGCCCCCGGGCCCACGGGGCCCACCGGCCGCAAGATCCTGTTCGTCACGACCGACCAGCAGCGCTACGACACGCTCGGGTGCAACGGGGGCACGCTCGCCCGCACCCCGGTCGTCGACCGGCTGGCCGCCGAGGGGGTGCGCTACGAGCGGGCGGTGCCCCAGTCGGTCGTGTGCATGCCGTCTCGCTCCACCGTCCTGACCGGTCAGCACCCCAGCACCCACGGGGTGTGGATGAACGGCGTGGCGCTGCCCGTCGACGCCCCGTCGGTCGCAGCGGTGCTGCACCGGGCCGGGTACCGCACGGCGCTCGTCGGCAAGCCCCACTTCGAGCCGTTCGTCGACCCCTTCGGCCGCTTCGCGGAGAACGGCCTGGCCCTCGCCGGCGTGCCGACCGTCGACTCGCCCTGGGACGACGGCACGGTGGGTCCCCACCGGGGGTTCGACCACCTCGAGCTCGCCACTCACGGCGCCATGGGGCCGCTGCACTACGCACGCTGGCTGGCGGCCACCCATCCCGAGGCGGTCGCTGACTACTACCCGGTGCTCGACGCCGAGCTCGAGGTCAACGCGGCCGGCGGCGGCGCCACCGGGGCGCCGCAGGTGAAGGACAACCCCATCCCCCGCGGCTGGTACCACACCGACTGGGTGGCGGACCGCACGATCGCCTGGCTGGACGGCCTCGACGAGGACGACGACTGGTTCTGCTGGATGAGCTTCCCCGACCCGCACCACCCGTGGGACCCGCCCGCCTCCGAGATGGGTCGCGTCGACTGGCGGGACGTGCCGCTCCCCGCCGGCTACGTCGAGGATCCCGCCGAGCGCGAGCGCATCCTCGACGCCAAGCCCCGGCACTGGCGGCTCTGGTACGACGGCACGCTGGTGTCGAACTACGAGGCCCCGACCCGGTGGGTGCCGGCCACGCTGACCGCCGACCAGGTGCGCGAGGTCAACGCGCGCAACGCCGTCGAGGTCGAGCTGATCGACGAGGCTCTCGGCCGGGTGCTCGACGCCATCGCCGCCCGGGGCTGGGGAGACGACGTCGACGTGGTGTTCACCACCGACCACGGCGAGCTGCAGGGCGACTTCGGATTGCTGTTCAAGGGTCCGTACCACGTCGACGGGTTGATGCGGCTGCCGCTGGTGTGGCGCCCGGCTCCGTCGGCGGGCGTGGCCCCGGCGGTCGTCACGCAGCCCGTCGGCCTCGTCGACCTGGCGCCGACCTTCTGCACTGCGGCCGGGCTGCCCGCTCCGGCGTGGATGGAAGGCGCGGCTCTGCCCGTCGACGACGCCGACGCCGACGCCCGCCGCTCGGGGCGGGTGGTGACCGAGTGGGACAGCGAGCTGCTCGGCGTCGACGTCCACCTGCGGACGATCACCCGCGACGGCTGGGTGTGCACCACCTACGCGCCGGGCACCGTGCACGACGGGACCGAGGGCGAGCTGTACGACCTCACCGACGACCCCCTGCAGCAGGTCAACCGCTGGGACGACCCGGCCCTGGCGGCCACGCGCGACGACCTGGTCGGTGACCTGCGCGCCGCCGTCCGGCCCGCCCGCACCCCGCGCCTCCCGCTGGACGCCCCGGTCTGAGGTCTTCCGGGCGCCGGATCCGCGTGAGGGCGACGACGAGCCGGTAGACCTCGCCCGATGGACGGTCCGGCCCCGACGCTGTTCCACCGGTGGATCGGGTCCCACGCCCCCGCGCTGCGCCGGCTCGCGGTCGCAGGCGGCATCGGTGTCGTCTGCGGCGTTGCCGCGGCACCGTTCGCACGGTGGCAGGTCACGGTGCTGGCGGGGTGGGACGGCGCCGCGGTGGCCTTCCTCGCCAGCGTGTGGCTGACGCTCGGACGGGCGGAGGCCGAACGCACCGAGGCCCATGTGACCCGGGACGACATCGGTCGGGACACCGCCCGCCTGCTCCTGTTGGCGGCGGCCGCGGCCAGCCTCGTGTCGGTGTTGTTCGCGCTCCACCTCGCCGGGCTCGAGGAGGGGTCCGAGCGCGTCGCCCTCGTGGGCGTGGCCGCGCTCACCGTCACCGTGTCGTGGACCGTGCTCAACACCGTGTTCGCGCTGCGGTACGCCGAGGATTACTACCGGGGCCCGGCCGGGGGCATCGACTTCGGCGGGGCGCCGCCGAGCGATCGGCCCGACTTCCGCGACTTCGCCTACATCGCCTTCACGGTCGGCATGACCTACCAGGTGTCGGACACCGACCTCCGCAACCGGCGCATCCGCCGGTCGGTGCTGTTCCACGCCTTCCTGTCGTACCTCTTCGGGGTCGTCATCGTGGCGTCGGCCGTCAACATCGTCGCCGGCCTGGTGGCGTGACCGGGCCCCGGGCCCGGCGCCGGGCGGCCGCACGGCCGGCCCGGGAGCCCGAGTGAGCACACGATGGGACGCGGCGCGGCTCGTCGCGGTCGGCGTGGCGGCCGGGTTCCTCTCCGGCCTGTTCGGCGTGGGCGGGGGCGTGTTGCTGGTCCCCGGCCTCGTTCTGGTGCTGGGGATGGGCCAGCGCCTCGCCCACGGCACGTCGCTGGCCGCCATCGTCCCCATCGCGCTGGCGGGCGTGGTGGGGTACGCCCTGGCGGGCGAGGTCGACTGGGCCGTGGCCCTGTTCCTCGCGCTCGGGGCCGCGGGGCTCGGCGCCCCGGTCGGCACGCACCTCCTCCACGTCCTGTCCACCCGCGTGCTCTCCGTCGTGTTCGCCGCCCTGCTGCTCGCGACCGCCGGTCCGCCTGCTGGCTGGTGAGGGCGACGCGACCGGCAGGGGAGACCTCACGGTGGCGACGGCCCTCGGCCTCGTCGCGGTGGGGGTGGTCGCCGGCACGCTGTCGGGCCTGCTGGGCGTCGGCGGCGGCGTCGTCACGATCCCCGCGCTGGTCCTGCTGGTCGGCGTGCCCGCCGCAGTGGCCAAGGGGTCGTCGCTGGCGGTGATCATCCCGACCGCGGTCGAGGGGACGCGGCGCAACGTGGCTCGACACAACGCCGACCTGCGCACGGCCGCGGTGGTCGGCGTGTCGGGGACGGCCTCGTCGTTCCTCGCGTCGCTGCTGTCGGTCGGGCTCGACGAGGAGCTGTCGAACCGCCTGTTCGCGGGCCTGCTCCTGGTGGTGGCGGCCAAGCTGCTGTGGGACGCGCGCCGACCCGGCGCGGCGCCCGACAGCCCGCCGGGACCTCAGAGCGTCGCGATGTAGGCGGCGACGTTGCGCTCGAGCTCGGCGACCGAGTCGCCGCCGAACTTGCGCAGCGCCTCGTCCGCCAGCACCAGCGCCATCATCGTCTCGGCCACGACGCCCATGGCGGGGACGGCGGTGACGTCGGTGCGCTCCTTGAAGCTGACGGTCTCTTCCTTCGTGACCACGTCGACGGTCTTGAGGACCGGTCGGTTGAGGGTCGACAGCGGCTTCATGGCCGCCCGCGCGATGACGGGCTCGCCGGTGGAGATCCCGCCCTCGATGCCCCCGGCCAGCGACGAGTCGCGACGGTAGGTGCCGGCGTCGGCGTCCCACGAGATCGGGTCGTGGGCCTCGGAGCCGAGCCGGCCGGCCACCTCCCACCCGTCACCGATCTCGACGGCCTTGACCGCCTGGATGCTCATGAGGGCGAACGCCAGCAGGGCGTCGAGCTTGCGGTCCCAGTGGACGTGGCTGCCGATCCCGACCGGCACGCCGTACCCCACGACCTCGACGACCCCGCCCACGCTGTCGCCCTGCTTGGCCGCGGCCTTGATGGCGGCCACCATGTCGTCGCTCGCCTGCGGGTCGAAGCAGCGCACCGGCGAGGCGTCGACGGCGTCGAGGTCGGCCGGGGTGGGTCGGACGCCGGCGGGTGCGGTCACGCCGCCCATCGCCACGACGTGGGACACGATCTCGACGCCGATGCGCCGAAGGAGGAGCTTGGCGAGCGCCCCGGCCGCCACCCGGGCGGCGGTCTCGCGAGCGGAGGCCCGCTCGAGCGCGTCCCGGGCGTCGTCGTACCCGTACTTCTGCATGGCGGCCAGGTCGGCGTGGCCCGGGACGAGGGGCCGTGAGGCGCTTGGTCGGCTCGCCCGGTGCCGGCGACATCTCCTGGGACCACTTGGGCCACTCGGGGTTCGGCACCTCGATCAGCACGGGCCCGCCCAGGGTGCGGCCGTGCCGGATGCCGCCGACGAGGTGCAGCTCGTCGCGCTCGAAGCGCTGCCGCGGCCCGCGCCCGTAGCCCAGGCGCCGGCGCGCCAGCTCGGCGGCGACGTCCTCGACCGTGACCGGCAGGCCCGCGGGCAACCCCTCGACGATCACGCCCAGGGATCGGCCGTGCGACTCGCCCGCGGTCAGGTACCGCAACATGCGCGCCGAGCCCCTTCCGGGCGGCCGTCGATGATCGTCTGCACGGCTGCGGAGGGTACCGGCCGCCCCCGGCGACCGGTAAACCCGCGGGCAGGGCCGGGACGCGCCGTGCCCGGTGGCGCGGGGGCACGCCACCGGGCACGGCGGGCGGGAGGCCGCGGGTCGGTCGCCGGCGAGCGAGCGGCCCGGCCGGACCCTCAACCCGCGGTGCCGCTGCGCATGACCCGGATGCCCACGAGCAGCCCCACGGCGCACGTGGCCGCGGCGGCGAGGGCCCCCTGCAGGACCGCAGTGTCGATGACGTCACCGGCGAACAGCACCCGCTCGGCCTTCACCACGTAGGTCAGGGGGTTGAGGTCGGACAGGAAGCGGATCCACCCGGGAGCGCCGTCGATCGGCAGCAGGATGCCGGCCAGCAGCAACAGCGGGAACAACAACGTCTGCTGCACGGTCCAGAACACCCACTCCTCGCCCTTCGACGCGACCGCCAGGGCGTACGACAGCGCCCCGAGGCCCACGCCGAAGGCGCTGACGATCACGAGCCCGACGACGACCCCCTCGGGGTGGAGGTCGAACCCGAACGGCAGGACCACCGCGATGATGACCAGCGCCTGGCACACGACCGGCACGATCTCCTTCAGCGCCCGGCCGACCAGCAGCGACGAGCGCCGCACCGGGGCGACCAGCAGCCGCTCGTGCGCCCCGGTCTGCATGTCGAGCTGGAGGTTCGAGCCGGTCATCGACGTCGCGACGAGCGCCGACATGACGACGATGCCGGGCACGAACCACTGCAGCGAGGTCGCGGTGTCGAACCCACTGACCTGCGGGAGCAGCGGTCCGAACAGCCCCAGGAACACGAGCGGCTGGACGAGCGTGAACGTGAGGGAGACGGGGTTGGACATCATCGGGCGCAGCTCGCGCTCGAGGACGATGGACGTGTCGGTGACGAGGGTGTTGCTCACGATGCCTTCTCCAGGAGGACGAGGTCGGATCCGTGGGGCACGGCGGCGCGCTCGACGCCGTCGGACGGTTCTGGGGTCTCGGCGGGCTCGGCGTCGCCGCCTTCGCGGAGGCTGCGGCCGGTCAGCGCCAGGAACACGTCGTCGAGGGTCGGCCGGCTGACCTCGGCCGCGGCCACGCCGACCCCGGCACGGTCGAGGTCGCGGAGGAGGCCGGGGATCAGCGTCGCCCCGCCCTGCACGCGGGCGGTGACGACGGCGCCGGTCGCGTGGCACTGCGACGCCGCGCCGGTGCGCTCGACCACCGCCGCCACCGTGGGGGCGTCCGCGACGTGGTCGGCGGTGATCACGATGTGGTCGCCGGCCAGGTCGGCCTTCAGCCGCTCGGGCGTGTCGTCGGCGATCACGGTGCCGTGGTCGACGACCACCACGCGGTCGGCCATGGCGTCGGCCTCGTCGAGGTAGTGGGTCGTCAGCACGATCGTCGTGCCGTGGTCGGCGCGCAGCCGCTCGATCTGGGACTGCAGGTTGGCCCGGTTCTGCGGGTCGAGCCCGGTGGAGGGCTCGTCGAGGAACAGCAGCGGCGGGCGGTGGACCATGCCGAGGGCGACGTCGAGGCGGCGGCGCTGACCCCCGGACAGGCTGCTGACCGTGCGGTCGCCGAGGCCCCGGAGGTCGAGCGCGGCGAGGAGCGCGTCCCCGCGGCGTGCCGCCTCGCGGCGACCGAGGCCGTAGCAGCGGCCCTGAGCCACCAGCTCGTGGAGCACCCGCTGGCTGTGACCGGCGCTGTTCCCCTGGCCGATGTAGCCGATCCGGCGGCGCACGCCGGCCGGGTCGACCGTCACGTCGCGTCCGACCACCCGAGCGGTGCCGGCGGTGGGCTGCAGGAGCGTGGTCAGCATCCGCAGGGTCGTCGACTTGCCCGCACCGTTGGGGCCGAGCACGGCGACCATCTCGCCCTTCCTCACGTCGAGGTCGAGGCCACGCACGGCCTCGACGGTCTCGTTGCCGGCCCGGAACGTGCGGGTCAGGCCTCGTGCTTCGATCATGTCTGGCTCCTCGTGTACGGGCTCGTCGGTGACACGACCACCATCGCGAGGATTGCGGCCACATCCTGACCGCAATGCGCGACAAACTCTGGGCGTGTCCGACCCGACCACCCGCGTGCTCGACCTCCTCGGGCTGCTGCAGACCCACCGCTTCTGGCCGGGGCCCGAGCTGGCCGAGCGCCTCGCCGTGAGCGAACGAACGCTGCGGCGAGACATCGACAGGCTGCGGATCCTCGGCTACCCGGTCGACGCCACGCCCGGCGCGGCCGGCGGCTATCGCCTCGCCGCCGGTGCCCACATGCCCCCGCTGCTGTTGGACGACGACGAGGCCGTCGCCATCGCCGTGGGCCTGCGCGCCGCGGCCGGCGCCTCGGTGGAGGGGATCGAGGAGACGTCGGTCCGAGCGCTGGCCAAGCTCGACCACGTGCTCCCCGACCGGTTGCGCCGGCGGGTGGGTGCGGTGCACGCCACGGTCGTCCCGCTGCGCCTGTCGGGCAGCGGCGGCCCGACCGTCGACCCCGCCGCCCTGGCGGTGCTGTCACAGGCGTGCCTCGACCGCGAGGAGGCCCGGTTCGAGTACCGGCGCCGCGACGGCGAGGCGGGCCGGCGCCTGGTCGAGCCCCACCAGCTCGTGTCGGCCGGACGCCGCTGGTACCTGGTGGCGTGGGACGTCCGCCGCGACGACTGGCGCACGTTCCGCATCGACCGCCTGACCGAGCCGCGGCTGGCCGGGCGGCGGTTCGCCCGCCGCGCCATTCCCGGTGGTGACGCCGCCGCCTTCGTGGCCCGGTCGATCGGCGACATGCCGACCGAGCACCGTGTCACGCTCGTCGTCGCCGCGCCCGAGGAGGTCGTCGCCCGGGCCACCCGCGCGATCCGCGGCCGCGTCGAGGTGCTCGGCGACGGGCGGTGCCGGGTCGAGATGGGAGCCGACTCGGCCGAGTGGCTGGCGTTCGTGGTGGCCGAGCTGGCGCTCGACCACGACATCGAGATGGTCGCCCCGCCCGAGGTGCTGGCCGCCCTCCGCCGCCTGTCCGACCGCCTGACCCGGCTGGTCTGATCCCCCACGCGGCCCGTTCGGGACCGGCGACGGAGACTCACCTCGCGCACCGTGGCGGTCGGTGGCCGGCGGTCATCACAGTCGCGTGACATCCCTCGTCGCCGACATGGCCACGACGTCGCCGTTGACTACCGTGCTCGGCCGTGAACCCGGGATGGTACGCCGATCCTCACGGCGGTCCCGACCTGCGCTGGTGGGACGGCTCGAGCTGGACCGAGCACACCAGCCCGCCGGTCGGCGCCGCCCCCACCGACACCACGGCCGCGCCCGCGACCGCCGCGGCGACCACCGCCGCGCCGGCCGCCGACCCCTGGGCCGCCCCGGTCGGCGCCCCCGCCGCCACGCCGAGCGCCGACCAATGGGCCGCCCCCGTCGGCGCCCCCGCCGGCGCGCCACAGGGTTGGGGCGCCGCCGCCACCCAGGCCCCGCCCGCCGGGCCACCGGGTGGGCCGGGAGCGCCCGGCCCGGGCTCGACCGGCGGGTACCCGCCCCCGCAGCAGGCGGGCAGCTCGAACCGCACGCTGCTCGTGGTGCTCGGGGTCGGCGTCGCACTCGTCCTCGTGATCGGCGGGGTCGTCCTCTTCTCGGGCGGCGACGACGAGACGGCCACCGACCCCACCACGACGACGGCCGACACGACCGAGGACACGACCACGACCACCGCGGACGACACGACGACCACGACCGCCCCCGAGCCGACGTCCGAGTCGCTCACGAGCGGCGCGCTCAGCTTCACCCGCCTCGACGCGCCGTGGGAGGACTGGGTGGCGAGCGGACGCTCCGAGATCTACGAGCTCGAGAACACCGCGGGGCAGTACGTCGTCGTGCAGGAGAACGCCCCGTCGGGCGGCCAGTGGATCGGCAACCTGCTGATCGGCGACCTCGGGCCGTCGATCACCTACTCGGGCGAGGGCGACCTCCCGGCCGCCACGCAGGCGCTCACGAACGAGCTCGTCGCCAGCTACTACGTCACGGGCGCTGCCACCACGACGATCCAGAACACCCCGGTCTACATCGACGGCCACCCCGGGCACTTCATCCACACCGAGCTTGCGTTCAGCCAGGTCGGGCTCGAGACGACCAACGAGAAGGTGATCGTCGTGGTGATCGACACCGGCGCCAGCCGACCCTCGGTGTTCTGGGCGTCGATCCCCTACAACCGTGTCGACCTCAACGACGGCATGGACCAGGTGTACCGCACGCTCTCCGTCGACGGCTGAGTCGCGACCGACACGCCGGCGCATCCGAGCCATGCACCGGGTGTGACCCGGGCGTCGGTCGGCGAGGCTGTCGCAAGTCGGCGTCGCCGGTGCTGCACAACCCGGCCAACCGAGATCGTCGAGATGCCCGGCCGGGGCCACTCGCTGACGATCGACAGCGGCTGGGCCGAGGTGGCCGAGACGGCGTTGGCGTTCGTCCATCGGTTCGCGCAGCCGTAGCCCGGAGCGGCCCTCCCGGACGAGCCGGGTCGACGCGCCGGGTCAGGTGCGAGACGGGCGGGAGGCCCGCCTCGCCCGCCGGCGCCAGGGACGGAGACGCCGGGCCGGCCGGCCGTCGTCCTCGACTCGGCCGGGCCCGTCCGGAGGCGCAGGCGTGGGAGCCGGTTCGTCAGGGTCGCTCCCGCCGACCGCCCCCGCTCGACCGGCTCCCTCGGAATCGTGCGCGTGGTCCGGGCCACCGGTGCGTGCCGCCCGCCACGACGCCACCTCGGCCTCGGCGTCGAGGGGCGCCACCGTCGACGGCGGACCCTCGGTCGGGCGCGAGTTGACCCAACGCACCCGCTCGTTGATCCGGGCGACGATGGCGCGCACGTCGGCCTCGGAGGGCGCGGTCGCAATCGCTGCCACCGCGGCGTCGAGCTCGCGGCGCACCTGGACGGTCGGAGGCACGTGGGTGACGTTCTCGCGCCGGACCTTGTCGCGCACCCACCACATCTCGTCGCGCGGGCCGTCGAGGTCGGGCACGGGCCGGCCGTGCCCGGGGAGGTCGTCGAACGCGCCGTGCTCCATGCCGACGCGGATCTGCCGGTCGATCCAGGTCTCCCACGTGACGCCCGGGGGCTTGCGCTGGGTCACGGCGCTCCTCGTGAACGACTTCACGAAATCGTCGTCGAGTATGCGCCGGTCCTCGTCCGGCGACAACCCGGGAGCGCCTGCGCTGGCGAGGCCCCGGCCGGTCGTACGCTCACCCCCGTGAACCCGACGCCGACGCCCCCGCCGTCGCCCGGGCCCCCGTGTGACCACGAGGACGTGGTCGTCCTCGCCGTCGGCGCCCGCCGACCGACCTGACGTGCCGCGACCGCTGGGCCCCTCCCACGACACCCGCTTGCCCGTCACTGCCCCCGTGACCTGGGCACCGGCGCTGCGGGCGCTGGCAGCCCACTCGGTGCCGGGGCTGGCCGAGACCGACCTCGTCACCGGCCGCCACACCCACACGCTGGCGACGCCCCGCGGGCCGGTGGGCGTCACGGTCACGCTGGTCGACGACGCGCCCGACGTGCCGTGCTCGGTCTCGCTGCCCGTGGGCGGCGATCTCGAGGCCGTCCTCGGCCGCGTGCGACGGTGGCTCGACCTCGACCACGACCCCGGGCCCGTCGACGCCCATCTGGCCGCCGACCCGATCCTCGCCCCGCTGGTGGCCGCCCGGCCGGGACTGCGCGTGGTGGGCTCGACCGACGGGTGGGAGACCGCGGTCACGACCGTGCTCGGCCAGCAGGTGTCCGTCGCCGCCGCTCGGACGTTCGCAGGCCGCCTCGTCGCCGCGGTCGGGCGGCCCACCGACGGCTCCGGGGCACTCGCCTCGTTCCCCTCGCCCGCGTCCGTCGCCGCGGTCGACCCGGCGGTCCTGGGGCCGGAGGTCGGCCTCACGTCCGCCCGGGCGCGCACGGTCCACGCCCTGGCGACGGCGGTGGCGGACGGGCTGTCGTTGGGCCCGGACGCCGACGCGATGGACGTGCGCGCGCGCCTGCTGGCGCTGCCCGGCATCGGGCCGTGGACGGTCGAGTACCTGGCGCTACGGGCGCTCGGCGATCGCGACGCCTGCCCGTCGAGCGACCTGGTGCTGCGGCGCGCCCTGGGCGGGCGCACCCCCCGAGCGGTCGAGGATGCGTCCCAGCGGTGGCGGCCCTGGCGGGCGTACGCGGTGACCCACCTGTGGACGCAGGCGGCGTACGCCCGGTGAGCCGCGCGACCGAGCCCACCACCTCACAGTCCGGCGCCGCCGGGCGTTGGTTGGGCATGGACACCCGCGCCCCCACGACCCGCCGGAACGGCGCTCGCAGCCGGCGGGGCGGCAAGCCGGTGACGCTGCCGCCGCCCGTGCCTGCGCCCGACGTGCGCCCGCTGCCCCTTCCCGACGAGCGAGCCGGCGAGCGGCGACAGGTGCTCCCCGGGGTGGTCCACATCCCGGGGTGGATGGACGACACGGCCCAGGCCGCGCTCGCCGCCGACTTCCGGGCGTGGGCCCGGCCACCCGCGGGGCTGCGCCACCCCCGCGTCCCCACCGGACACCTGATGTCGGTGCAGTCGGTGTGCCTGGGCTGGCACTGGTCGCCGTACGCCTACAGCCGCACGGCCGACGACACCGACGGCGCCCCGGTGAAGGCGATGCCCGACCACGTCGTACACATGGGCCGCGACGCCGTCGCCGCCACCTTCGGCCCCGACGCGGGCGATGCCTACCACCCCGACGCGGCCATCGTGAACCTCTACCCACCCGGCGCCCGGCTCGGCCTGCACCAGGACGGCGAGGAGCCGGCGGCGGCCCCCGTCGTGACGATCAGCCTGGGTGACACGTGCACGTTCCGGATGGCGGGGGTCGACCGGCGGACCGGGCCGTTCGTCGACGTCGAGCTGCGCAGCGGCGACCTGCTCGTGTTCGGCGGCCCCAACCGGCGCATCTTCCACGGCGTGCCGAAGGTCCGTCCGGGCACCGCGCCCGACGGGCTCGGCCTCCCACCGGGCCGGCTCAGCCTCACTCTCCGGGAGACGGGACTCGCCTGACCGGCCGGCACCGCCCGGTCTGGACCGGCGCGCTCAGAGGATGCCGCGGGTGTCCTGTTTCAGGGCGAGGTCGGTGGCGAGCGCCGCCGCCACGGCGAGCTGGCGCATCGGATACGGCAGCGGGACGTGCACCCGCACGACGTACCGGTCGGCCCGCGTGATGGCCGTGCGGGCCCAGCCCTCCCACGACTTGATCACCGTCGCCACGCAGCGCCCGGACGCGTCGTAGATGTGGAAGTCCCACGCCCGCAGGTTCTCGGCACGGAGCTGCCCGATCTCGCGGCCGTCGGCGCCGACCAGGCCGAAGCGGATCTTCCACCACACGTTGCGCTGGCGGATCGTCCCGAGGAAGCGGTCGTCGCCGTCGAACACGTGGAGCTTGGTCAGGAACAGCTTGCGCGGCCGGGTCAGGCGCAGGATGGGCCGAGCGTCCCGGTCGAGCAGCTCGAAGTGGTGGGTGAAGAACTGGTCGAACCCCGTGAAGATGCGCGCCACGCGCTTGCCCCGCGACTGGCCGATCTGGCGGACCGACCCGAGGGGCCGCGCCGCGGAGTCGAACACCTCGTAGTCGGTCGTGATCTCGAGCACCTTGGCGTGCTGGTTGAGCACGAGCACCGACGCCCCCAGCAGCGAGCCGTCCTCGGCGAACGCCGGAGGGCCGACGCCGGCCTCGGCCAGCTGACGGGCGACGAGCTCGGGTGTGAACTCGACGCCGCCTGCCCGACGGGCACGTTGGAGCTGGTAGCCGCGCCAGGCGAGCACCACGGCCAGGAACCCGGCGAAGACGATCACCACGCCCGCGGGGCCGAACTGCCCCACGGCCACGCGCTCGACGCTCTGGCGACCGAGCCGCACGGCGACCGCCAGGGCGACCAGGACCCCGAACACCGGCCGCCCGCGCCGTTGATTGCGCACGGGCGGAAGGGGCGCAGGCGGCGCGGGCAGGGCCGGCGGCCGCGCCGATGGTGGCTGCGCCGTTGGCGACCTGCTCTCCGCCATGTCCACTCCGTCCGCCGCTACCACCCGCCTGAGCCGCAGGGTCATCGTACGCGTGCGAAGCGCTCGGTGCGTCAGCGCACGAGCAGGGACGCGAGCGCGTCCACCTGCGCATCGCGGAAGCGCCGGGTGACCGCGGCCCCGGGGCGGACGCTGTCGAACCCGTGGAAGGCACCCTCGACGACGTCGACCGTGCACGGCACGCCGGCCTGCCGCAGGCGGTCGGCGTAGGCGAGGTCCTCGTCGAGGAACAGGTCCAGGGACCCCACGCCGATCCAGGCCGGCGGCAGCCCGGTCAGGTCCTCGGTGCGGGCCGGCGCCGCCAGCGGGTCGACGGCGGTGGATCCCGGCTCGTGGCCGGTGTAGCACCGCCAGCCGAAGCGGTTCGCCTCGTTGTTCCACAGCCGGAACCGTCGCTCGTCGACGTCGGTGCGCAGGGCGGTGCGGTCGTCGAGCATCGGGTACGAGAGCAGCTGGAACGCAGGGCGGACCTCGCCCCGATCGCGGGCCAGAAGGGCCAGGGCGGCGGCGAGCCCGCCACCGGCGCTGGCGCCCCCGATCGCCACCCGGTCGGCGTCGACGTCGTCCCGGTTCGCCAGCCACACGAGGGCGTCGTGGCAGTCGTGCAGCGGCACCGGGAACGCGTGCTCCGGTGCCAGCCGGTAGTCGACGGCGGCGACCACAGCCCCGAGCTCCTCGGCCAGGTGACGGCAGACGGCGTCGTCCTGTGCGGCGCTGCCGATCACGTACCCGCCACCGTGGATCCACAAGACCGCCGGGTGCGGCGTGGTCGCCCGTGACGGCGGGCGGTGCACACGGACCGAGATGGCCCCGAGCGACTCGACCGCGACACCGGGCCCGGGGCGGCGCAGGCGCTCCACCCCGCGCAGCGCCCGGACGACCGGGAGCATCCTCGGCCCGACGGCGCGGCGCGGCAGCACCACCGCGACGCGGCGGAGGTCGGGATGGAACGCTGACCCAGTCACGGCCTGAGTCTCGCGTGCGGTCGGCGCAGCACCCACCTGGCCCGGCCGCACGGCGGTGATCGGCACGCCGGTGCTCGTCGCCGCCGGCCGCGCGCCGCCTCACGTCGGCTCGTCGGCGGGCCCCCATTCGGCTCCGGTCTGCCTCTGGAACGCCTTGACGGCCTGGGTGATCGTGGGGAAGAAGTGGTCGGGATCGATCGTCTTCGTGAGCTCGTAGCGGTCGATCTTGGCGCGGACCGGATCCTTCATCTCCGCGAACACGATGCTGATGCCCCGGGCGTTCAGGTCCTCGTCCAGCTCCTCGAGCATGTCGGCCGCGGTCGTGTCCACATCGGTGAGCGGCTCCGCGGCGACGATGATCCACGACGGCCGGGGCTCGGACGCGGCGATCGCCCGGATCTGGTCGCGGAACGTGCGTGTGTTGGCGAAGAACAGGGGCGCATCGAACCGGAAGATGACGCAGCCCGGGAGCCGCAACGCGTGCGGGTAGCTGCGGACGTCGTGGTACCCGGCGAGGCCGGGGACCCGGCCGAGGACCGTCTGGTACGGCCACCAGGCCCGGCGGAAGACGTTGCCGATCGAGAGGGCGACCGCCACCGCGATGCCGGGCAGGACGCCCAGGAGCACGACGCCGAGGAACGCGGCCACGCTCAACAGGAACTCGGTGCGGCGCACCCGGCGTAGGCGCAGCGTCTCGGGGATGTCCGCCAGCGACACGGACGCCGCGATCACGACGGCGGCGAGGGTCGGCTGGGGCAGGTCCTGGAGGAGGCCCGGGAAGAACAGCAGGATGAGCACGATCGCTACCGCCCCGACCAGGCCCGTGACCTGGGTCTTCGCCCCGGCCTGCTCGGCGACGGCCGTGCGTGACCCGCTGGTGCTGACGGGGAATCCCTGGAACAGCCCGGCGGCCAGGTTCGCCGCACCGATCCCGATCATCTCCTTCTCCCCGTCGATCTCGTCGCCGCTGCGGGCCGCGAACGACGACGCGGTGGAGATCGTGTCGGTCAGCGAGACGAGGGCGATCCCGAACGCGCCGCCCGCCAGCAGCCCGATGTCGGACCACCCGATGTCGGGCACGGTGAAGGGCGGGAACCCCTGGGGCAGCACGCCCACGACGTCCACGCCGTGGTCGGCCAGGTCGAAGGCGACTGCCGCGAGGACGGAGGCGACCACGGCGACCAGGACGCCGGGGGCCTTCGGCACCCAGCGCTGCAGGCCCACGATCACGGCCAGCCCGAACACGCCGACGGCCAGGGCCGCCCCCACGGTCTCACCGTCGGCCAGGCCGGTGGCGAAGCCCCTGAGCTCGCGCAGGAAGCCGTCACCGTCCACCGAGAAGCCGAACAGCTTCGGGAGCTGGCCGACCAGGATCGTGAGCGCCAGCCCGTTCATGTAGCCGATGATCGTGGGCTTCGAGATCAGGTCGGCGACGAAGCCCAGCTTGGCGATCCCCGCCACCGTGATGATCGCCCCGACGAGGAGCGCGAGCGCCGAGCCGAGCGCGATCGCCCGCGCGGGGTCGCCGTCCGCGGCCACGAGGGGGAGGATGGTGGCGGCGATCATCGGCCCGAGCGACGAGTCGGGCCCCAGCACCAGGATCTTGGACGGCCCGAACACCGCGTAGGCCACCAGGCAGAGGACGGACGTGTACAGGCCCGTGATCGGGGGGAGGCCCGCCAGCTCCGCGTAGGCCATCCCCTGCGGCACCAGCAGTGCGGTCAGGACCAGCCCGGCGACGACGTCGTGGCGCAACCACCGCGCCTGGTACGCCGACAGGTTCGCCAGCCCCGCCGGCGCCGTGCTCCTCATGTCCCCGAACGGTGGCAGGCAGCCCCTGCATTCGGTTCGTTCACCGCTCGCTCCTCGTGCCGGTCCCGGCCACCCTAGGAACCGGACCCGTGGCCCTCACCACCCCCGGCGGGTGAGCCGGTCGCGGCGCCGGCTACTCGGGGGACCTCGCGGCGAGCAGGTCGACCAGCGGCTGTCGGTCGGGGTCTGTCCGGCGAGGTTCGTCGTGCCAGATCCACCACTCGTAGGGCGGATCCTGGGGGTAGCCCTCGGGCGAGTCCTCCCACTCCTCCTGTCGCCCGAGCGCCGTGATGTCGAGGTAGCTCCAGGTGCTCCCCAGCGCCTCGTCGCCGCGGGCGTTGATGAAGTACGTGCGGAACACGCTGTCGCCCTCGCGGATGAACGCGTTCGTGCCGTGCCACTCGTCGACCCCGAAGTCGGCATCGAAGTCGTCGGTCATGGTGTACCAGGGCATCTCCCAGCCCATCCGCGCCTTCACCCGCTCGATGTCGGTCTGCGGGGCGCGGGAGGCGAACGCCAGCGTCGTGTCGCGGGCGTTGAGGTGGGCCACGTGGGCGACCTGGTCGGCCACCATCGAGCAGCCGATGCAGGCATGCTCGGGCCACCCGGAGACACCGGGCTCGAGGAAGGCGCGATACACGATCAGCTGACGGCGGCCGTCGAAGAGGTCGAGCAGGCTGGCCGGGCCGTCGGGTCCGACGAACTCGTAGGCCTTGTCCACGGCCACCCACGGCATCCGCCGGCGCTTGGCGGCCAGCGCGTCGCGAGCGCGGGTCATCGCCTTCTCCTCGACGAGGAGCTGCTGGCGCGCGCTCTCCCACTCCTCGGGCGAGACGATCGTGGGCGTGATCATGGGCGGACTCCTCGGAACGGTCGCCCTCCGGCATCTCACCGTAGGCCTCACCGTCACGGCGACGTCGCCAGGAGCTCCGAGGGCGCGCCGATGAGGGCCGGGACGGGATCTGGTCGTGGTGTGGGTACCGTCATCTGGTGGCCCAGTCCACGACGATCCGGCGCCGTGTGCGGGCCGACCTCGGTCGGCTCGTGCACCGCAACATGGCGCTCGACGACTTCGCCCGGCAGGCGACGGCCGTGGTCCGCAGGGCGGTCCCCGGCGACGGGTCCTGCCTGCTCACGCTCGATCCCGCCACCCTGCTCCCCACGGGAGAGATCGTCGACAACGGGCTGCCGCCGGCGGCCACGCCGCGGCTCACCGAGATCGAGCTCGGTGAGCCCGACTTCAACAAGTTCACCGCCCTCGCCCACCTCCCGGTGCCTGCGGCCAGCCTCAGCGAGGCGACTCGGGGAGATCTCGATCGGAGCCGCCGCCACCGCGAGCTCCGCGCCTCGAGCGGGTTCGGTGACGAGCTTCGTGTCGTGCTGGCCGACGACACGGGCACGTGGGCCGCGCTGACGCTGCTGCGGGCACGGGATCGTCCCGCCTTCACGCGGTCGGAGGTGCGGTTCGTCGCATCGGTGGCCGGCGTCCTGGCCGAGGGCGTGCGGCGGGCGTTGCTCGACACACGGGTGGAGGGGACCGAGCCGGTCGAGCCCGGGCTCCTCGTCCTCGCCCCCGACGGGACGCTGGAGATGGCCAACCAGTCCGCCGAGCACTGGCTCGACGAGCTGGGCGCCGACGGGGCCACGGGGCTTCCGAAGGTCGTGCACGCGGTTGCGAGCCGAGCCCGCCGTGAGGGCGACGGGGACAGCCTCGCCCGCGCCCGGGTGCGAACTCCCCGAGGTGCGTGGCTCGTGGTCAGGGGCTCCCCGCTCGGTGAGGGTGCCGAGGCCCGGGTCGCCGTGCACCTCGAGGCCGCCCGGGCGACGGAGCTCGCGCCCCTCATCGTCGCGGCCTACGGCCTGACCGAGCGGGAGCGCACGGTGACCGAGCTTGTGGCGCGCGGCCACTCGACGAACCACATCGCGGCGCGCCTGGGGGTGTCGGCCTACACCGTGCAGGACCACCTCAAGTCGATCTTCGAGAAGTCCGGCACGGCGTCGCGGGCCGAGCTCGTGGCACGACTCTTCCTCGACCACCACCCGCCGGACCTCACGATCCACCGCGCCGAGATCGATCGCGAGCCCGGCGGGGTGGACACGCCGTCGACGTAGCCCCCGACGACACGCCACCGCCGTCGAGGACAGCGGCACGGACGGACCACGCGGACGAGGTCGCCGTCGATGGCATGGGGGCTTCCACGAGAACCATTGGCTCGACACCACCGAGGAGCATCAATCTGTGTGCGGTGGAACAGGAACGATCGTGGCGGACGTGGCCGGTCGGTTGGGGTCGATTCGGGGCGGGCGGACCGATGCCCGACCGCTGGCCGTACACGGCGCTCTCTCGCGTCGCGATCATCGCTTTGTGCGTCACGGGCTTCGGTGTCTTTGTGGCGCTCGCCGCAAGGAACTGGATCGTCTGGGCGCTGTGGGCGACCGCCGCCGTGGTTCTGGTTGCCGCGTTCACGGCCCTGATGATCCTGCGAAGGCGGCTGGACAGAGCGGCGGCGGAGGCGAACGGACTGTCCGCTCCCGCTTCCGACGAGGGTTCATGACTGCCGATCAGTCCTGTTGCACCATCAGCGTGGGAACCCAGCGGATCACGCGACGACCGGCGGTGGCCTGTGTGGGGCCTCTGGCCTGGTCAGACGTGGCTGGCGCGCTCGGAGGGACTCGAACCCCCAACCTTCTGATCCGTAGTCAGATGCTCTATCCAATTGAGCTACGAGCGCTGGTTGCGGAGAGACGAGCCTACCGCGCCGCCGGAACGGCACCCAACCGGTGGTGACGGGCTCTGGGTGCGCGATCGGTGGCCAGACGACCAGATGCGCTCCCAGAGCTGGGACCGCCGTCGGATGCTGCCCCGGCCCAGGTCCCTGGGCAGACGCGCACGCCGCACCGCTACCCTTCTCGCTACGACGGGTAGCCGAGTCCAGGGGGAGATCGGTGCCGTACAACCAGACGGGGCTCGCCGTGCACGACGCCGACGCCCACATCATGGAGACGCCGACCTGGCTGCGCGACCACGCCGATCCCTCGATCCGTGACCGCATCGCACCGCTGCGGTATCCGGGCGGGAACGAGCTGCGCCAGACGGGCGACCCCGCCGAGCAGCAGCGCGACCTCGAGGCCGCGTTCGACCGGCTGGCGGCGAGGCACCGGTCGGACGAGTACCGCACTGTCGAGGCGGCCGAGATCATGGCCCGCAAGAACTTCGCCGCCACCGGTAGCTTCCTCGCCGAGGACCGCCCGCGGGCGCTCGACATCCTCGGGTTCTCCAGCCAGCTCGTGTTCAACACGTTCCACAACCGGCGGCTGCGGGACTGGGAGCACGGCGGCGACCTCGAGCTGGCCGTCGGCGCCGCCCGGGCGCACAACCGTGGGATGGTCGAGTTCTGCGACGCCGACCCCCGCCTCCTGCCGAGCTGCTACGTGCCCCTCGTCGACCTCGAGCGGGCCGCGGCCCTGGCCGACGAGGCGATCGGCATGGGGGCGGCGGCCCTGTTGGTCGCCTCGGGCTGCCCACCGACGCACTCGCCGAGCCACATCGGGCTCGACGGCGTGTGGGCCCGGGCCGAAGAGGCCCGCATCCCCGTCGTGTTCCACGTCGGCGGCACCGGTGACCTGATCGACCCCGCGCTACTTCGCCAACGGACGGCCGGTGCCGCCCGACTTCCACGGCGGCGAGGAGAACTTCCGCTCGGTCGACTACATGGGCATCCCGGGCCCGCCGGCCCAGACGCTGGCGACCCTCATCTTCGACGGCGTGCTCGAGCGCTTCCCCGACCTCCGCATCGGTGTCATCGAGCAGGGCGCCATCTGGGTGCCGTCGTGGACGCGGCAGATGGAGTCGGCGTTCGACGCCTTCACCCGCCACGAGGAGCGGCTGCGAGACCTGTCCCTGCGCCCGAGCGAGTACGTGCGCCGCCAGGTGCGGTTCACCCCCTACCCGACCGAGGACGTGGGCTGGATCATCTCCCAGTCGGGCCCCGAGGTGTGCCTGTTCTCGTCCGACTACCCCCACGTCGAGGGCGGCCGGCGACCCATCGAGCGCTTCGAGGCCTCGCTCGCCGCGGGCGGCATCGATCCGTACGCCCGCCAGCGCTTCTACGCCGACAACTTCATGGATCTGATGGGCGCCGGCCTCGGCGCCGTCGCCGCCTGACCTGCCCTCGGGCGCGCGAAGGAGGTCGTCTGCAGGGTGTCACGTACCAACCGGTCGCGTCAGGCGGCGTGTTCGTGCTTGCCGGCGAGGGCGCCGACGAGGCCGCGCATCTCGTCGGGCACGCCGTGGTGCCGCCACCAATCGATGGCCGGGACGTCGTGATGTAGGGCCGCCGCAAGCTCGAGCTCTCCGCCACGGGCTCGGATGGCCAGTTCCAAGAGGTGCTGGTCCATGGCGACCAGCATTCACGGTTCGGGCCGCGATCAGAAGCGAGTTCCGGCCTTATCAGCTGTCGTTCGCGTGCAGTTCACAGTGCGCGCATCGACAATTCACGCTGCGTGGTCGAGCGAGAACACCCAGGGGTCGTACGGGACGCGGTCCAGCGTGAACCCCTCGAGGAGGTCCGCCACCGAGGCCACGGGCGCCACCGTCCCACCCGGCTCACCCAGGCCGAGCGACGCCGCCATCAGCCCGAGAACCTGCGGCGGGTCCACGCCCGACGCCGCCAGATCGGCCAGCGTCACCGCGCCGTGGCGCTTGGCCAACCGCTCGCCGTCGTGCCCGAGCACCAGCGGCACGTGGGCGTAGGCCGGGACGCGCAACCCGAGCGTGCGGGCCAGCCACACCTGGCGGGGCGTCGTGTCGAGCAGGTCGTCGCCCCGCACCACCTCACCGACACCCTGGTCGTGGTCGTCGACGACGACCGCCACCTGGTACGCCGGCGCCCCGTCGGCCCGGCGGACGACGAAGTCGTCCACGACACCCTCGATCCGACCGTGCCGCCGGTCGTCGACCACGACGTGCGCCTCGGCAGCCCGCACGCGCCACGCGGGACGACGCCCGCCGGCCTCCCGCGTCGCACGCTCGCCGGGGGACAGCCCGCGGCACGTGCCGGGGTAGGCACCCTCGGGCCGCGGCCCGTGCGGTGCCGCCACCGCCTCGCGCACCTCGCGGCGTGAGCAGTAGCAGGGGTACAGCAACCCATCGGCGTCGAGTCGGTCGAGCGCGGCGTCGTAGCGGGCGAACCGCTCGGACTGCCGCACGATCTCGCCGTCGCCGACGATGCCGAGCGCCGCGAGGTCGGCGAGATGGGCCCGGACGTGCTCCTCGCGCGAGGCCACCCGATCGAGGTCGTCGATGCGGACCAGGAACGGCGAACCGTCGGCCTTCGCCACCAGCCAGGCCAGCACCGCCGTGCGCAGGTTGCCGATGTGGAGAGGGCCCGTCGGGCTGGGAGCGAAGCGGCCGGTGGGCACGGCGAGGTCCAGCGAGATCGGCGTCAGGGGCGCGAGGCGAGGCTCCACACGGCGATCGGCTCGTCGAAGCCCTTCAGCATCCGGCGTCCGGCCGCGTCGAAGCCCAGGTCGTCGTCGTCCTTGAGCGCCTCCACCACCGACCGGTCGACGAGCGCCTCGCCCGGGATGGCGGCGTCGACCAGGCGCGCCGCCAGGTTGACCATCGGTCCGTAGTAGTCGCCGTGCCGGAACAGGACCTCGCCGAACACCAGACCGCCGCGGGGTTGCGTGCCGTCCTCGGTGAACGCGTCGACCAGGTCGCCCACGATGCGCACCCCGGCGGCGGGGTCGACGGCCGCCACCATGATCTCGTCGCCGATGAACTTCACCAGGCGGCCACCCCCGGCGGCGATGACGTTGAAGGCCCGCGCCTCGAACTGGCTGACCTGGGCCCCGAGTGCCGCGGGGTCGAGCCCGGCCTGCAGCGCCGTCGAACCCACGAGATCGACGAACCCGATCGCCACGCGGGCGAGGTCGCGGCTGGTGACACCCTCTTGGATGACCCGCTGGCGAGCCACCGCCTGGCGCATGTGGTGCCGGAACACGGCGCCGAACCCCTCGCTGAACTCGAGCGCCAGCTGGGTGGCCTGCAGGTTGGCGGACGCGCAGTCGAACACCGTGGCCCAACGGCGGCTGAGCTGCGCCTCGGGCCCCTGGACGTAGACGGCCACGGCCGCCTCGGCGATGCGCTCCATCGCACCCGCCACCACGCGGAGCAGGGCATCGCCCTGGGTGATGCCCACGCCGCTGCCGAGATCGCCGGCCCGGAAGACGCTCCCGACGAAGCGCAGGTCGACCTCGCCGAACTGCGGCGCGTCGAGATCGGGGACCGCCACCCCGAGGTCGTGGAAGATGGCGACCACCTTGGCCAGCGGGACGCCCGACCGCTCGGCCAGCTCGCGGGCGGACAGCACCGAGTCGGTGGAGAGGACGAGGTCGCTGCCGAAGCCCGCGACGTCGTGGGCCAGCGGATCGGTGGCGTCAGGGTCGACGCCCTGCTCGATCAGCCAGGACCGCAGCTCGACGACGGGATCGGATCCACCCCTGTCCATTGCGGGGAACGCTACCGGCGACCCCGCCGGGTCGGACGGCTACTTCCGCAGCGCCGAGATCAGCTGGCCCTTCGACATCGACGACCGACCGGAGATGTTGCGCTGCCGGGCACGACGCATGAGCTGGTCCTTGGTCATGTCGTCGTAGTCGGACGCCTTCCCGCCCCGGCGGGCCGCGGGCTTGCCGGCGTTCGAGATGCGGGCGGCCTTGGACTTGGTCATCCCCTCGTCGCGCATCGCCTCGTACTGCTTCGGGTTCTTGATGCTCGAGCCGGGACGCCGTCGGTTCGGCACGGCGTTCACCTCCTGTGTCTCGACCCTGGCGCAGTACCCGGCGACGGCGACGCGTAGTCGCCAGGTCCCCGGACGCGGCACCGCCCGGCGCGAGGCCGGGCGGTAGGGCGGAGAGGGTGGGATTTGAACCCACGGAGGGCTTGCGCCCTCACCTCCTTAGCAGGGAGGCACGATCGACCTGACTCCGTCACCTCTCCAGGTGTGAGAGGACGAGACTAGCCCCGTCCTGGTGGTGGTCACCACGCAGCGGCGTTGACGCCGAGCGGCCGGGATTCGGTCATTCCCGGTCGTCGACAGGGGGACGTGAACCGGACAGCCGGGCCGTCCGCCCACCGCAGATCGCCGGGATCGGGACCTAGGTCCCATCCTCGGGGGCCTTCGGGCCCTGCCCGCCGGGGCGGTGGCGGCGGCACCGTACTCATCAGGCGTCGACGTGGCGCCGGTCTCCGGCGGACGACCCCAGGGGTCGGTCCGGCCGGCGTGCTCGGGAGAGAACGGAACTGCGTGTGGAAACTCTGACCCCCGTACCGGCAAGTGACGACGGCGGCGAATCGCACGCCGCCACCGAGTCGCCACCCGACGCACCGGCGGGTGGCTCAGGAGGCGGACCGGAGTTCGGCGCGATGTGGTTCGGGGTCGTGCTCGCGGTCCTGGCGCTCGTGTTCGCCTCCGTCGCGTTGATCGTCCGTGATGGTTCGGGGTCGTCGACGAGCGGCAGCGATGTCACGACCGTCGAGCTCACCGAGTTCGCACTGTCACCCGCGTCCGTGACGGTGCCGGCGGGCGGCTCGCTCGAGGTCGTCAACGCGGGCACGGCCGCCCACAACCTGAGCATCGTCGACTCGGGGATCGCGACGACCGATCTCGCCGCAGGCGACACCGAGACGCTCGACCTCTCGTCGCTCGCACCCGGGGAGTACCAGATCATCTGCACGATCCCCGGGCACGCCGACTCCGGCATGACGGGCACGCTCACCGTGACCGAGGGCGGCGCCGGAGGGTCGCCGGCCCCCGCCGCCGGAGGCGGCGAGGCCGACGCGGCCGCGGGGCACGACCACGGCGCCATGATGACCGAGGCCGAGTACGCCGAGATGAGCGAGGCCATGAACGCCACGGTCGGCGAGTTCCCTGCCGAGACCGAGGGCGTCGGCAACCAGGTCCTCGACCCGGTGATCGCGGCCGACGGGACCAAGGTGTTCGAGCTGACGGCCGCGGTGACCCCGTGGGAGGTCGAACCCGGCAAGGTCGTCGACGCCTGGACCTACAACGGGATGGTGCCCGGCCCGAGGATGCACGTCGACGTGGGCGACCGCGTCGAGATCGTGCTCCACAACGAGCTGCCGATGGCCACCGACGTGCACATCCACGGCGTCAACCTGCCCAACAGCATGGACGGCGTCGCCCCGGTCACCCAGGACCTCGTGCAGCCCGGCGAGACGTTCACCTACGCCTTCACGACCGACGAAGTGGCCGTGGCCATGTACCACGCCCACCACCACGGCCAGATGCAGATGCCCAACGGGCTGCTCGGCACCTTGTTCGTGGGGGACGTGCCCCTTCCCGCCGGGCGGACGATCGGCGGCGAAGCGGTCCCGGCCGACGTGCGGGTCGCGCAGGAGATCCCCATGGTGCTCAACGACAGCGGGGTCATCGGATACTCGCTGAACGGCAAGAGCTTCCCCGCCACTGCGCCGATCACCGCCCGGACGGGCGAATGGGTGCTGATCCACTACTTCAACGAGGGAAGCCAGATCCACCCGATGCACCTGCACCAGTTCGACCAGATCGTGGTGGCGAAGGACGGGTTCCCACTCGACAACCCGTACCTCGCCGACACCGTCAACGTCGCTCCCGGCGAGCGCTACTCGGTGCTCGTCCAGCTGGACGAGCCGGGCACCTGGGTCTGGCACTGCCACATCCTGGGCCACGTCGAGAGCGACACCGGGATGTACGGCATGATCACCGCGCTGATCGTCGAGTAGCGGCCACGAGCAGGCAGGGGTGAACGTGACGTTCGCCCCTGCCGTCGCCGCGCGGTCGGCCTCCTCACCCGTGCTCGTCGCCCCGGCTGAAATTCATCCTTCCCGGGCGATGCGGGTCCTGAGGCGCCGCCGTGACAGTGGGGCGGTCGCTGCACAGGAGGGTCACCGTGAAGTCCGACCATGACGTGATCGTCGTCGGGTCCGGGTTCGGCGGAATCGTCGCGGCCGAGGACAATCCCGCGATCCACCCCGGCGCCCGCTACCCGCCGTACTCCGAGCACACGAGAGAGCGTGCGGTCGAGTCCTGGATCAGCTGAGCGCCAGGGTGATCCACGTCCGTGCGGTCAGCCCGGCCGACATCACGCCCGACCTGGTCGGGTCGCTGTCGAGCAGGCCCGGCGTCCTGAACCTGATCGTCCTCGGCGGGGCGGCGCACAACCCCGACGGTGACGCCGTCGAGTTCGACGTGATCTCCGCGGACGCCAACGAGGTCCTCGACCACATGCGCACGCTCGGTGTCGCCCGTCGCGGATCGATCATGATCGAAGACGTCGGCACCGAGCTGTCGGACCGTGCGACCGAGGCGGAGGCCCGCACGCCGCGAGCGGTCAGGTACACGCCCGTGTGGGAACAGGCCGAGGCCCGGATCCGAGCCGGCGGGCACTACCCGCCCAGCTGGTTCATCCTGCTGACGATCGCCGGGCTGATCGCGGCCGTCGGCATCTTCACGAACTCCCAGATCCTGATCGTCGGCGCCATGGTCGTCGGCCCCGAGTACTCGGCGATCATCGCCGTCGCGCTCGGCATCAACACCAGGGACCGCCCGCGGATCCGATCCGGGGCCGCGGCCCTGTTCTTCGGCTTCCTGGCGGCCATCGTCGTGACCCTCGCCTTCAGCGTGGTGGTGCGGGCGCTGGGCCTGGAGCCGAACGCCTACCGTCTCGGGGTCCGCCCCGTGTCGAACCTCATCGACACCCCGGACGTCTTCTCCGTCGTGGTCGCGACCCTCGCCGGAATCGTCGGCGTCGTGTCCCTGGTCGAGGCCCGCACCGGCGCCCTCATCGGCGTGTTCATCTCGGTCACGACCATCCCGGCGGCCGCCGACGTCGGTGTGTCGACCGCGTTCGGGAACTGGAGCGAGGCGGCGGGGTCCCTCGTCCAACTGCTGTTGAACGTGACGATCCTGATGGCGGTCGGGACCGTCGGGCTGGTCGTCCAGCGCCGTGTCTGGCGGCGCGTCAGACGACGGGCCGAAGGATCCGAGCGCGGCGTCGAACGTTGAGCGTCGCCAGTCGCCAGGTCGAATGGCACGTTGGCCGTGCGGAGCGGGTGGGATTCGGTCTCATCGCAGGTCACGGCTGCGACCGGGTGCAACGTTGGGAGCTACCAGCCTCGGGCCACTACCAACCGAGGCCGTGATGACGACCGAGGCCGGTTGCCGTCCACCGGCACGACCGGTGTCTCGGTGCCGAACAGCCGCCGGCCCCAGGAGATCTCCTCGCCGGCCGCTACGACCAGCACGGCCCCCAATACGACGGCGGCGAGCGCCGGTCGAGAGCCCGACGGACTCGGGACGCGGCGGCGAAGGCGAACACCGCGGCGCGCAGGAAGGTGGCGAAGCCGGCATGGTCGACGGGACCGTCCTCACGCGTCCAGCCGCGCGGCAACCACTCTGGCCCGGCGAAGGCAACTCCGCGGGCACAGCCGAGCCCCGTCATCCACCACAGCCGCACCGGCGGGCGCGCCCTCTTCGAATCGTCCCCACCGTCCGTCGCCACGCCCCACATCGTGCCCGACAGCGGACCGTACGCGCCCCACGACTGACCCCCGTTGGGCAACTGCCCGCATCGGCAGCCGTGCCAGCGCAGCGCAAAGTGGTGTCCTGCCGATGCCCACCAGGCCGGTTCCCGCCACCGACCGGTGGGCATCGGCACCTGGTCAGTGGTCGGTTGCGGCGGAGCGCCAAGGCGAGATCTGGGCCCGACGTGGCGGATCCGATTCGCTCGTGTGACGCCCTGCGGCCAGCCGTCGGCTAGGGCGGGATGGGGCCGCGGTAGCGTCGTGTTGCGATCGCCCCCGGGCAGCTTCCAGTTGCTGCCCGTGCGGTTCGCAGGTGGTTGGGGTATCGGACGATGGACACGACTGGTGCCAACTGGTGGATGGACGCCAACAATCGCTGGCACCGTGGTCGGCCTCCAGCTGGGTGGTGGCAGGCCGAGGACCGTCGATGGCACCCGCCTGCTGAGCAGGAACCGGTCGGGGAAGTCTGGAAGGGTCGGCCCGCCGGCCCGGCACATCTCGTGTCTCGCTCGCCGACCCGGGTGGCGGGGCGGGGGTTGCCTCGGTGGGCGCTCTATGTGGTCTTCGTCCTCGTGGTAGTGGCCGCAGTCGCGGCGGTCGTCGCTGCGGCCATCATCGACCGCTGACACAGGGATTCAACGGCAGCCGGTCATGTTGAGCGGGCGCTGGATCGCCGAGTCGCTCGCCCGCAACCCCTCGTGTTCCGTGTCTGTCGTGGTCAGCTGGTTGGCAGGAGGCGAGCGGCGCCTTGGATCAGCCCCTCGCGGTAGGCGAGAACGACGGCCGCTGCGATCGCAAGCAGGCCAACGGCAGCGATCAGCCCTGCATGGAACATGAGCAGCACGTGCCCGTCCGACCGGCGAGAGGCACCCAGAACACGACGGCCAGGCCGAGAGCCAGCTGAGCAAAGTACACGCCACGCCAGAGCGCCACCTGGTCATCGAGCTCCCACCCCCGACGGCCCAGAGAGCCAACGGTGCCTGGCATCGAGCCAGCGGTGCCGGTCGGAGTCGACGACGTCGATGGTTGGCAAGGGCTCTCCGCCGCCATTCCCTGGCAGACCTCGATGTGACGGTCGAGCCGGCCTCTTCGCGGGTACCCCTCCGACATGCTCGACGACCGCGGCGCGCGCTGAGGGAGGTGATCGGGTGGACGCGCAGAGGGAGGCGTCGACGTCGACGACCCCGGCGCGCCTGGCCGGCCGCTACTGGCTGGGCGCGCCGCTTGGGCGCGGCAGGTCGACGGTGTTCCGCGCCGTCGATACCCGGCTCGATCGCCGCGTGGCGATAAAGCAGGTCGAGCTGGTGGCCGGCCAGGAGGACGTCGAGCGGGTCCGCCGCCGGGCCCTGCGGGAGGCGCAGGCCGCGGCCCGGCTCAACAACCCTCGCGTGGTGACCGTGTTCGACGTGGTCGAGGAGGCCGGGTCGATCTGGCTCGTGATGGAGCTGGTCGACGCGCCCAGCCTGGCCCGGGTCGTGGTCGACGGCGGCCCGATCCCGCACCCGGAGGGCCGCCCGGATCGGGCTGGACGTTCTCACCGCGCTCGAGGCCGCCCACGTCGTGGGGGTCGTCCACCGGGACGTCAAGCCGGCGAACGTGATGGTGCAGGCCGGCGACCGGGCCAAGCTGACCGACTTTGGGGTGGCCACGATCCGGGACGACTCCCGGCTGACGGCCACGGGGCTGATCGTGGGGTCGCCGTCGTACATGTCGCCCGAGCAGGCTCAGGGGGCGGAGGTCGGCCCGCCGACGGACATGTGGTCCCTGGGCGCGCTGCTGTACTTCGCCACCGAGGGCGAGCCTCCGTTCCACGCGGGCTCGGCGCTGGCGACGGCGTCGGCGGTGGTGCACGGGGAACCGCGGCCGGTCCAGTACGTGGGCCCGCTGACCGAGATCAACGCCAGGCTGCTGACCAAGGACCCGGACGCCCGTCCCAGCGCGGGCCAGATTCGGGCAGTGCTGTCCCGGGTGGTGCGGGGCCAGCCCCGCATGCGCACGGCCCGCGTGCCCGCGGTCGGGCCGCCGCCCCCGGTCGTCCGGGCGGCAGCCGATCCCACGCCCGAGGTCTTCCCTCCGGTACGGGCCGCACGCGCGACCGGCCCCGGCAACCCCGGGCCGGCCGTGGCCGCGGGAGAGGCCGAGCCCGACGTGCCCCGCCGGCCGGCCCCCGAGGGGCCCCACACCGACGTTCCCCCGGTGATGCCGGGCGAGCCGGGGTCGACGCCCGAGCCCGAGGCGCCGCCGGTCGTGCCGGGCGAGCCGGGGCAACCCGAGCCGGACGTGCCGCCGGTCGTGCCGGGCGAGCCGGCAACCCGAGCCGGACGTGCCGCGGTGGGTCCGGAGCCGGAGGCGCCGCCGGTCGTGCCGGGGCAGCCGGAGCCGATGCCGCAGCCCGACGCGCCGCCGATCCTGCCGGGGCAGCCGGGGTCAACGCCGGAGCGCGATGTGCCGCCGATCGTGCCCCAGCCGGAGGCGCCGCCGAGCCTGCCGGGGCAGCCCGAGCCGGACGTGCCGCCGGTGGGTCCGGAGCCGGAGGCGCCGCCGATCGTGCCCGGGCCCCGGCCCGATGTGCCGACGGTCGTGCCGGAGCCGGACGTGCAGCCGCAGCCGGAGCCGTCCCCCGTCGTGCCCGGGCCCCAGCCCGAGGTGCCGCCCGCCGTGCCCCAGCACGACCCCATGGTGCCGGCGACCCCGCCCGAGGTGCCGCCCAGCCGGGCCGAGAGCGGGCGGCCGCCCACCGCGACCGCAGCGGCCTTCGGGGAGATCCGGGCCGAGCTGACGTTGGCTCAGACCAGGACCCAGCCGATGGCCCCGGGCGCCGACGACGTGCGGCGGCGGACGTACCGGCCGCGCGAGCAGCCCCGCTCCCGCCTCGCGCTGCTGGCCGTCGCCGCCGTGGTGGTGCTGCTGGTCGTCGTGGCCGCATCCGCCCTCGCCCGCGGTGATGGGGACGGCGAGGAGTCCACCGGCGACGAGGCCACGGCCACCACCGAGGCACCCGCCGGCGATGACCTGGCCGCCACCGCCGCGCCACCCGCGCCCGAGACCCCCGCCACCACCGCTCCCGCCACGACGGCGCCCGCCACGACGCGCGCCGCCCGCCGCAGCCGGGGCCACGATCCCCGCGGGGTGGACCCCCTATCAGGACCCCTCGGGCCGCTACAGCATCGCCCACCCGCCGGGCTGGTCCGTGGTGCCGAGGACCGACACCATCACCGACTTCCGCGACCCCGCCACCGGGTCCTACCTCAGGGTCGATTGGACCGACACGCCCAAGGACGACCCGGCCCAGGACTGGCGGGAGCAGGCGGTCGTCTTCGCGAGGAACCACGCCAACTACCAGGAGCTGGGCATCGGCCCCACGATCTACCGCGACTACAACGCGGCCGTGTGGGAGTTCACCTACGGGTCCGGCACCACGGTGCACGCCACCAACCTCGGATTCGTGACGGGCGGCCGGGGCTACGCGCTGCTGTTCCAGACCCCCGAGGACATCTGGGGTTCGAGTCAGGGCCTGAACCAGGAGTTCCGCGACGCCTTCCGCCCCGTGCCGGCCTGACGACGAGTTGCGCGGTTGCCGGGACGGGTGCAATCCCCGCTACGTCACCAGTTTGAGAGCGTCCGAGGCCGACCTCCGCCTCAGCAGCTCGAATGCCGGCCGAGGTCACGAGCGACACAGCTTGGGCCAGGTCGGTGTACCGGCAGGCGGACATGGACCTCGACGAGGGGACCGATCTCGTGCGCCGGGCGTCGGTCTACGTCGATGGGCGCGGCCAGCCGCTCGGGCCGCCCAAGACGGACGGAGCGCGGGATGAGCGCTGGCTGAGGCCGACCGTCGTGTCGCTGCTCGCCGAAGCGACGCGAACCGCAGGAACAGGAGCGGGCAGTTGCCCCGACCTGGACGACGGTCACCCACCAACCCGACCGGCGGGCTCGTGCTGCGCCAGGCGGTGGCGAAGGTGGTGAAGCAGGCGGCCAAGACGGCAGGCATCGCTGCCGACCTGGCGACGCACGCGAAACGGCGCACGGTCGTCACGACGCTGTTCGTTGATGGCGAACGAGGCGTTGGAGGACATCGCCCGCTTCGTCGGGCACGCCAAGCCGTCGACCACCGCCCGGCTACGTGAAGCGCCTCAGTCGCCGTCCCGAGGCGGTCGCCAAGCGGGCCGCCTCCGTGCTCGACGGCGGCCACGACCAGGGCGACGAGGACGCAGGTTCGGATCAGCGGCCGATACTGGGAGCAACGATGGGCTACCGCTCCGACTCGACGACGCAGCGCGGACGGTGACGAACCTAGGCGCTGTCGGGCACATGCGAGCGACCCGTGGACCCGACACTCGTCAACGACCTGACACCGCGTCGTCACCCACTACCGGCGACTCCTCGCACTCGCCCGACCCCATGCGACTACCAACCAAATGACCAAGGACCGAACCCGCACCGCAGTTGGCCCTTCCATGTTCGCCACATCACAGTGCGGAGCGGGTGGGATTCGAACCCACGGACCCTTGCGGGTCGACGGTTTTCAAGACCGTTGCCTTCGTCCACTCGGCCACCGCTCCCGGTCGCGCGAGGGTACCGCCGCGCGGGGGCCCGGCCGTCAGCCGCGCGCGGAGCTCGGAGCGGCCCCTCGGCCGCCCGGCACGGTCGGGCGTGGTGTCGCCTCGATCCGTGCGAGGTCGTCGCGGGCAACCTAGGGTGCACGCACGGTGCTCCGGGGGCGTCGGAGCGCACAAGCGTGAGGTGGGGGGACCATGCGACGTGGTGACGATGTGGTGGCGGCGACGACGGCGCGCCGGCGGAGGCGGCTCCGGGCGATGGGGGCGCCGCTCAGCCTCGCCGCCGTCGTCGGCGTGGGGGTGCTGTCGGCGTGCGAGCCCGCCGTCGACACCGACGGCGACGGCATCCCCGACGAGATCGAGGTCGCGCTCGGGCTCGACCCGGCCGACGGCGACAGCGACGACGACGGCGCGGGCGACGGCGCCGCCGACAGCGACAGCGACACGGTCCTCGACTGGGTCGAGATGGTGCTCGGCACCGACCGGACCGCCTACGACACCGACGGCGACGGGCTCGGCGACGGGGACGAGCTGGCGCAGGGTACGAACCCGCTCGACATCGACGACCCGAGCTGGCTCGACCTCGACGGCGACGGGCTCACCGCCGACCAGGAGCTGTTCCACGGCACCGACCGGAACAACCCCGACACCGACGGCGACGGCTACAACGACGGCGAGGAGGTCGCCAACGGCTGGGGGCCGCTCGACGCCCAGAGCCCCTACTACTACCTCGACGCCGACGGCGACGGGATGAGCAACGGCGAGGAGATCGGGTACGGCACCGACCTGCACAACCCCGACACCGACGGCGACGGGCTCGGCGACGGTCACGAGGTGTACACGCTCGGCAGCGATCCGCTCGACCCCGACAGCCCCGTGCAGGGCGGTGCGGACCGTGACGCCGACGGCCTGTCGAACGCCGACGAAGCGCTCCACGGCACCGATCCCGACGATCCCGACTCGGACGACGACGGATTCGGCGACGGCGACGAGGTCGTGAACGGGTGGAACCCGCTCGACCCGTTCAGCCCGGGGACCTGACCGGGCCGCCCGTCAGAGGATCTCGCCGCGCAGGCGCTCGACCCACTCGCTCGCCTCGCGCCAGGCCGCCTCGGCCTCGCGGCGGCGGGCGGGGCCGTGCTCGCCCGCCGCGGGGTACGACCCGAGGAACTTGACGTCCTCGACCTTCGACCGCAGGTCGCGCAGGCAGTCGGCCACCAGCTCGTCGCCGACGTGGCCCTCGAGGTCGACCAGGAAGCAGTAGTGGCCGAGGCCCTTCTTGGTGGGCCGCGACTCGAGCTTGGTCAGGTTGATCGACCGGGCCGCGAACTCCTGCAGGATCGTGAGCAGCGAGCCCGGCCGGTCGGTGCGCTGGAAGATCACGACCGACGTCTTGTCGTGGCCGGTCGGCGGCTGGATGCCGTGGCGGGCGACGACGACGAAACGGGTGGCGTTGTCGGGGTGGTCTTCGATGTCGGTGGCCAGCACCTCGAGGCCGTAGACCTTGGCGGCCACCGACGGGGCGACGGCGGCCGTGTGCCCGTCCTGCTCGGGGCCGGCGACGAGCTGGGCGGCCTCGGCGGTGGACGAAGTGGCCACGGCCACGGCCCCCGGCAGCTCGCGGCGCAGGAACGCCCGGCACTGCGCCGTGGCCACGGGGATGGACAGCACCCGACGCACGTCGGCCAGCCGGACGCCACTGGGGGCGAGCAGGTTCATCTGCACCCCCATCACGACCTCACGCTGGATCAGCAGGTCGGTCTCGAAGGCCAGGTTGTCGACCGTGACGGTGACGGCCCCCTCGATCGAGTTCTCGACCGCCACGAAGCCGAGGTCGACGCGCTCGTCCCCGACGGCGGCCAGGACCTCGGGGATGGACGGGAGGGCGACGAGGTCGTGCGACGCGAGGTCGGCCTGCGAGAGCAGGGCCTGCTCGGTGAACGTGCCTTCGGGCCCGAGGAAGCCGATGCGTGCCCGCCCGGCTGTCGGATCGAGGAGTGCCATGCGGCGCCGATGCTACCGCCGACCGCGCGGTCGCCCCTGGTCCGGAGCCCGGCTCGTGCCCGTCGCGGGCTCAGAGCCCCTGCCAGCCGGGCTTGTGCGCCCAGGTCTCTCGGTAGTAGCCGGCGAGAGTCAGCCCCGCGGCCGCCTCGTCGTCCACGACGACCGTGGCGTGCGGGTGGAGCTGCAGCGCCGACGCCGGAACCATCGCCGTCACCGGGCCCTCGACGGCCTGGGTCACCGCCGCGGCCTTCCCGGCCCCGAAGGCCAGCAGCACCAGGTGACGGGCCTCGAGGATGGTGCCGACGCCCTGCGTGATGACGTGGCGTGGCACGTCGTCGATCGTGCCGAAGAACCGGGCGTTGTCGGCCCGGGTGCCGTCGGTCAGCGTCTTCAGGCGGGTGCGCGACGCCAGCGACGAGCCCGGCTCGTTGAAGCCGATGTGGCCGTCGCCGCCGACGCCGAGGAGCTGCAGGTCGATGCCGCCCGCCGCGATGATCGCCCGCTCGTAGGCCGCGCACGCCTCGAGCAGAGCGGGGCCGTGCACGCCCACGTCGGGGCCCTGCACGGCATCGGGCGCCAGGTCGACGTGCCGCTCGAGCTCGCGGGCGATGAAGGCCCGGTACCGCTCGGGGTGGTCGCGGGGCAGGCCGACGTACTCGTCGAGCAGGAAGGCGCGGACACGGGCCAGCGACAGCTCCCCGGCGGCGTGGCGGCGGGCGAGGTCGCCGTAGACGGCGAGGGGCGACGAGCCCGTGGCCAGGCCGAGCACGGCGTCCGGCCGCCGGCTGACCACGTCCGCGATGGCCCCGCCCACGAGGCGCCCGGCCGCTTCGGGGCCGTCGACGATCACGACCTCCACGAGACGGACCTCCCGGGAGGGCGGATCATGCCGCCCACCGGACGTCGTGCACGACCCGTCCGCCGACGACCGTGGCCACGACCTCGGCCTGCGGCGTCAGGAGGACGAGGTCCGCGACCGCACCCGCGATGACCGCGCCCCGATCCGCCAGGCCGAGGACGGACGCGGGCGTGGCCGTCACCGCCCGCACCGCGGCGGCGAGGTCGAGGCCGCCGAACGCCATGGCGTTCCGAACGGCACGGTCGAGGGCCAGCGTGCTGCCGGCGAGGGTGCCGTCGGCGAGCCGGACCGACAGGTCGTCCGGTGCCACGTCCACCGCCAGCGAGCCGAGGGTCCCCGTCCCCGGGGGGAGCCCGAGGGCGGCGACCGCGTCGGTGACCAGAGACAGCCGGTCGCCGAGGGCGGTCACGGCCAGGCGCACGGCCACCGGGTCGACGTGGATGCCGTCGGCGATCAGCCCGACCCGGGCGCGCTCGTCGGTCAGCGCCACCCCGGCGAGGCCGGGCGCGCGGTGGTGGAGCGGGCCCATGGCGTTGAACAGGTGCGTCACGTAGGTCACGCCGGCGTCGAAGGCCGCCTCGGCCTCGGCCGCGGTGGCCGAGGAGTGGCCGACGGACACCCGCACGCCGCGGGAGACGAGGGCGCGCACGACCTCGAGTGCGCCCGGCAGCTCGGGGGCCAGGGTCACGAGCGCCACGCCGGCGTCGGCCGCCCACCCCTCGCCGGTCACGAGGTCGATGCTCGGGGCGCGGAGATGCGCCGGATCGTGGGCCCCTCGCCGCTCGGGGGCGAGGAACGGGCCTTCGAGGTGGAGGCCCAGAGGTACGGCGCCGGTCGGGTCGTCGAACGCCGCCACCGCGGCCCGCGCCCTCACCCGCGCGGAGGGCGGCGCCGTGACCACCGTTGGAAGCCACGCCGTGACGCCCCACCGCGGCAGCGCCGCCGCCACCTCTCCCAGCCGTTCGGGTTCGGACGTCAGGTCGACACCGGCCGCCCCGTTGCACTGCAGGTCGATGAACCCGGGCGCGACCAGGAGACCGGTGGCGTCGAGGTGCGCCGGGTCGGAGTCGTCGCCCGCACCCGTCGCGGCGCCAGGCACGCCGCCGGCCGCCGGGGTTCGTGCCCCGGCGACCGGGTCGGCGTCGTCCTGGACGGGCGCATCGACCACAGAACGCTCGGCCCCGGCACCGACCGTGCCGTTTTCGATGCGACCGTCTGGCCCGTCGTGTTCCTGCCCCGTAGTGCCAACGACAGCACGGACGCTGACGATGCGGCCTCGGGTCACGAACACGTCGGACCGCACCGGCCCGCCCGGTGCGAGGACCGTACCGCCTGTGACGCGCAACTGGCTCACAGCGTGTCCGATGCCACACCACCTGCGACGGTATGTGGCGGGTCGTGTACAGAGTGCGGTTCAAGACCCGCTCGCCGCTCCAGGCGGCGGTGGGCGACGACCGCCGCACCCAGAGCCCCGGCGGGCACCCCTTCCGGGACCAGCGCCACCCGATCGGCGAGGTGGATCGCCGCCAGCACCGGCGACCGTGCCGCCCGGCGCCGCAGCGCGTCCTGCACCGCGGCCAGGAGGCCGGGCCCGGCGTCCGCCACGCCGCCGCCCAGCACGACGACCTCGGGGTCGACGGTCTGCGCCAGGAGCGCCACCGCGCCGGCCAGGTGCCCGGCGACCTCCTCGAGCACCACCGCCGCCTCGGGATCGCCCCGCTCGACAGCCGCCAGCAGGGTCGACGCAGCCGTCAGCGCGCCGTCGGGCGCAGGCCACCGGGCGGCGATCGCCGTCCCCGACGCCACCGCCTCGAGGCAGCCGCGCTGGCCGCACTCGCACAGGGGACCGTGGGGGTCGATCGGCAGGTGACCGATCTCACCGGCGGCACCGTGTGCGCCGCGGCGGATGCGGCCGTCGAGCAGCAGCCCGGCGGCCAGGCCGGTGCCGACGCTCAGGTAGGCCAGATCCGCGCGGCACCCGAGCGCCACCGCGGCCCCGACCGCGGCGAGGTTCACGTCGTTGTCGACCACGACCGGTGCGCCTGTCAGCTCGCCGAGATGCGCGGCCAGCGGCACGGGGTTGTCGTCGACGCCGAGGTTCACCGCGTGCCGGACGGTGCCCGCGCCACGGTCGACCAGGCCCGGGACCCCCAGCCCGACCGCGGCGAAACCGTCGACGCCGATGCCGGCGGCGTCGGCCAGGGCGGACAGGACGTCGGCGGTCGAGGCCAGCAGCGGATCGCGCCCGCCCACCCCGGTCGCCCGACGGACGGTGGCGACGATGCTCGGCTGCCCGGAGCCGTCGGCACCGCCATCCGCCTCCCCCGCACGGGAGCCATCGCCCACGTCGGCGCCGTCGGTACCGGGGCCACGGGGCGCCGACGGCAACGTCGAGCGCGGCCGTGTCGACCGCGACGGCAAGCGTCTTGGTGCCGCCGACGTCGAGGCCGGCGACGAGCGTGGGACTAGCCATCGGCGCGCGCCCGCAGGGACTCGCCGGTCGCCGGGTCGAACAGGTGCAGGCCGGCCGTGTCGACCGCCAGCTTGAGGACCTCGCCGGCGACCGGCCGGCTGCGGGTGCCGAGGCGGGCGACGCCGCGACCCTTCCGGCTCGCCACCTGCCGCCACGGGTCGGACGCGTCGTCGGTCGTCGTGGGAGGGGCCGTGACGGCCGCGTGCACGATCAGCTCCGCGCCGAGCGACTCGACCAGGTCGACCGTCACCTCGATCACCCGGTCGGCCGCCGCCCCCGGCTCGACGGCCACGTCGGCGAAGGACTCGGGTCGGATGCCCACGACGATCTCCTCGCCCACCCGCTCGACCACGCCGGGGTGGGCCGCCACCACGGCCGGGTCGAGCGCCAGCCGCTGGTGCCCCAGCCGGAGCGCAGGCGACGCGGCGCCGTCGTCCGCCGCCTCGACCGTGGCCGCGAACAGGTTCATCGCCGGGGACCCGATGAACGTGGCGACGAACAGGTCGACCGGCTCGTCGTACAGGCGCTGCGGGGTGTCCACCTGCAGCAGGTGGCCGTCGCGCATCACCGCCACCCGGGTGCCCATCGTCATCGCCTCGGTCTGGTCGTGGGTGACGTACACCGTGGTCACCGCCAGCTCGCGCTGGAGGCGGGCGATCTCGGCCCGCATCTCGACCCGCAGCTTGGCGTCGAGGTTGGACAGCGGCTCGTCCATGAGGAAGGCCCGCGGGTGGCGGATGATGGCCCGGCCCATGGCCACGCGCTGGCGCTGGCCCCCGGACAGCTGCGACGGCCGCCGGTCGAGCACCTCGGTGAGCTGCAGCACCTCGGCGACCTCGGCGACGCGCCGCGCCACCTCGTCCTTCGGGGCCTTGGCGAGCTTCAACGGGTAGCCGATGTTCCTCGCCACGCTCATGTGCGGATAGAGCGCGTAGCTCTGGAACACCATGGCGATGTCGCGATCCTTCGGCTGGGCCCCGGTGACGTCACGGTCGCCGATGGTGACCGTCCCGCCCGTCACCTCCTCGAGCCCGGCGATCATGCGGAGCAGGGTGGACTTGCCACAGCCGGACGGGCCGACGAGCACGAGCAGCTCGCCGTCGGCGATGTCGAGGTCGACGGCGTCCACGGCACGGGTGCGGCCGTCGTAGGACTTGGTGACGCCGCGGATGGCGATGTCAGCCACGGGAGATCCTTCCTGATGTCACGGGGGTGGCGGCTGCCCGGGCGGCGCCACCACCGACCAGCACGCGCGCTGCGGCCTCGCCGCAGGCGCGGGAGGCGCCGTGGGTGGTGATCCAGGCCGCGACCGGCGGGCGGTCCGCGGGGTCACCGGGCCAGCCCATGTCGACGACGACGGCGTCGGGCCGGGCCGCTGCCAGCGTGGCGAGCGCGGTGGCCTGGGCCGGACGCCGGTGCGCGTCGCGCACCACCACCACGAGCGGACGTCCGGCGGCGGCCACGAGGGCGGACGCCACCGCGTGCTCGTCGCCCTCGGAGACGCGGGTGGATGTGGTGGTGGGGTCGAGCGCGCGGAGCGGGGCCGCCACGCCCCACGGGACGGCGCCTGCCGCGATGTTGGCCGGCCGGTCGAGCTCGACGACGTGCGCGCCGGCCAGCGATGCCGGGATGTCGCCGTCGAGGGTGAGCGCACGATCGGCCGCCTCGGCACCCACGGCGGCGAGAGCCGACCGAGCCGCCCGGGCGTGATCGGGGTGCGGGGCCGGGGCCGGCGTCCGGATCTGCGAGACGAGGCGTTGGACCGCGGCGAGATCGGTGGCTCCGTCGTGCCCCGGGCCCGAGTCCGATTCCAGGACCGGGACCGGGTCGGGTGCGGATGGCGGGCCCGCACCGTCGGCCGAGCCCGAGTCGGTGCGCAGGGCGGCGACGCGGCCGGCCGCGTCGGCCAACCGGGCTGCGGGCAGCGCACCCGACGCCACCGCGGCCAGCACCGCGTCGACGCACGCCTCGACCAGTGCCTCGTCGTTGTCGGGACCGAGGCAGCACAGGTCGGCTCCGGCCGCCAGCGCGGCGACGACCGTGGCCGGGATGGCCACCGGGCCCCCGGCGCCACCCATGTCGAGGGCGTCCGTCACCACGACGCCGGTGAACCCCAGCTCGCCGCGCAGCAGGTCGGTGACGATGCGCGGGCTGACCGTCGCCGGCCCATCGGGGTCGAGCGCGGGGACGAGGAGGTGTCCGGGCATCACGGCCTGCACCCCGACGTCGATCGCGGCCCGGAAGGGCACGAGCTCGCGCCAGCGCAGCACCTCGGCCGTGGTGGCGACCGTGGGCAGCGCCAGGTGCGAGTCGACGGCCGTCTCGCCGTGCCCGGGGAAGTGCTTGACGCAGGCGGCCACCCCCGCCGCCTGCAGGCCGGCGACGAACGCAGCCGTGTGCACGGCCACCACGTCGGCGTCGGCACCGAAGGAGCGCACGCCGATGACCGGGTTGCCGGGGTCGCTGTTGGCGTCGGCGCACGGCGCCAGGTCGAGGTCGACCCCGGTGGCCCGCAACACGTCGCCGAGCGCGCGGCCCACGGCGCGGGTCAGGGTCTCGTCGTCGATCGCCCCCAACGCCGCGTTCCCGGGGACGGACGATCCGCCGGCCGCCTCCAGACGGGTGACGTCGCCGCCCTCCTCGTCGAGGGCGACGACCAGGTCGGGACGCACGGCGTGCAGGCCCGCGGCGACGGCCGCCACGTCGGCGTCCCGGTTCGATCCGTACAGGCACACGCCGCCCAGCCCGCCGTCGGCGGCTCGCCACAGCCATGACGGCACGTCGGCACCGGGGAACGAGGCCAGCAGCGTGCCGAGCGCCAGGCGGCGGAGGTCGTGGCCCCCGGTCACCCCTTCACCGCCCCGGCGGTCAGGCCCGCGGCCACCCGGCGGTGCACGAACAGGAAGAACACGATGACCGGCAGCGTGATGAGGGTCGAGCCCGCCATCACACCGCCCCAGTCGGTGCCTCGGGCACCGAAGTTGAACGCCTGCAGCCACACGGGCAGGGTCTCCTTGTCCGGACGGTCCATGATGACGAGGGCGAACGTGAACTCGTTCCACGCCTGGATGAAGGCGAAGATGCCGGTCGCCACCAGGCCTGGCGCCACCAGCGGGAGCGTGACCGTGAAGAACGCCCGCAGCCGGCTCGATCCGTCGACCATGGCCGCCTCCTCGAGCTCGCGGGGCACGCCCGAGACGAAGCCGCGCAGGGTCCACACGGTGAAGGGCAGGACGAAGGCCACGTAGGTGATGGTCAGGCCCACGATCGAGTTGCGCAGGTCCCAGCCGTCGAGCGTCTTGACGACCGAGATCATCAGCGCCTCGGCCGGGACCATCTGCACGAGCAGGATCACGACGAGGAACGCCACGCGCCCCCGGAAGCGGAACCGCGACACGGCCACGGCCGCCAGGAACGCGGTGGCGAGGGCGAACCCCACGGTCAGCAGCGTCACCTGCAGGCTGTTGCCGAACGACGACCAGAAGTGCTCGCGCTCGAACACCGCGCGGTAGTTGTCGAGCGTGCCGATCGGCAGGAAGCGCGGCGCCGAGCGGATGTCGCTGTTGTCCCGGAACGACGTGACGACCATCCAGTACACGGGGAAGGCCACCAGCACGATCACCGCGAGGGCGACGCTGTTCCACACCCAACGGTTGCGGCGCACCACTTAGATCTCCTCCTGGCGGAACATGGTGCGGAGGTGGACGAGGGTGAGCAGCAGCGTGATGCCCACCATGACCACCGCCACCGCGGCTCCCAGGCCGTAGTCGCCGCTCCCGCCCTGGCGGAACGCGTACACGCCGAGGGTGTTGGTGTCGCGCACGATGCCGCCCGCCTGCTGCAGCACGAACACCTGGGTGAACACCCGCAGGTCCCACAGCGTGCTGAGGGCGGCGAGGACGACGAAGATCGGCTTGAGCGCCGGCCAGGTCACGTCCCGGAACCGGTCCCACGCCGAGGCGCCGTCGATGGCCGACGCCTCGATGACCTCGGAGGAGATCTGGGTCATGCCGGCGTACAGCGTGAACGCCACGAACGGCACGCCCATCCACACGACCACGAGGGTGGCCACGAAGAAGAACGAGAGCTGGCTCGACAGCCAGGAGTGGCCCTCGTAGTCGGCGCCCAGGCGGGTGAACAGCCAGTTCACGACGCCGTACCGGGCGTCGAAGATCCACTGCCACACGATCGTGGCGGTGAGGGCGGGCGTGGCCCACGCCAGCAGCAGCGCCACGCTGAGCGCCGTCCGCATGGCCGACCCGAGGCGCTCGAGCAGCAGGGCCAGCAACGTGCCCAGCACCAGCGTGAGCGCCACGTTGACCGCGCAGAAGATCAGCGACCGCCACAGCACGTCCCAGAAGTAGGCGCTGCCGAAGATCTCGGCGAAGTTCCCTCCACCGATGTACTCGGCGGGGGCGCCGAACTGCTGACGGCGCCCGTACTCCTGGGTCGACAGCACCACCAGCCGGACGAGCGGGTAGCCCAGCCCGACGCCGACGGCGACCAGCGTGGGGACGAGCAGGACGTAGGGCAGCAGGCCGCCGCGCCTGCGGCCCTCGGTCCCGCTCGCCCCCGCGGCGGGTCCGCGCCGCCGGGAGCGCCACGACCGTCCCCCGCCCGGGAGGGTCGGCAGCGGTGCTGTGCCCTCCTCGGACATCACGACGGACATGGAACGCTCCTCGGTCGGTGGTGGGTGGGCCGAGCGGGCGGGGCGCGCTCGGCCCAGGGTACGGAAGGGGATGCGGCGCTGGCCGACCGGCTCGACCGCCGGCCGACCAGCAGTCCGGTCAGTCCCCGTTGAGGATCGAGACGATGGCGTCGTCGGCGCGGGTGGCCTCGTCCTGGACCTCGGCGCCGCCCGAGATGGCGGTGCCCATGTCCTGGAGGATGTTGCCGCCCTCGACGTCGGCCCAGTACTCGCTCGACGGGACGAAGCGGGTGACCTCGGCCGCCTGGGCCTGCGCCTGCGCCGCCTCGTCGCCCTGGACCTCGCCCAGCAGCGACTTGCGCACCGGGATGAGCCCGATCTCGGCGAACTCGGTCTGGTACGTCTCGCTGGTGAGCACCTTGAGGAACTCGAGCGCCAGGCCCTGGTTCTCGCTCTGCGACGAGATGCCGAGGTTCGAGCCGCCGAGGAACGACGGGGCGACCCCGCCATCGCTGCCGGGCAGCGCGAACGCGCCCAGCACGGCGTCGTACTTGCCGGGGCAGCCGTCCTCGCCGGTGATCTGGCCCATCTTCCAGCCCGGGCCCATCAGCATGCCGACCTCGCCGTTGCAGAAGTCGAGGTAGTCCTCGGCGTCGTCGCTGTCGGCGGGAGCCGCGTTGGCGTTCTCCATGATGTCCTGCACCGTCGTCAGGCCCGCGACCGACTCCTCGTTCGCCAGCTCGCCGACCCACTCGCCGTCCTCGTCGACCGCGATGTCGCCCCCGGCGTCCCAGATGAACGACAGCATCGCCTGCCAGTTGCGGCCGGGGAAGTAGATGCCCGAGAAGTTGGGCACGTCCGCGTTGTCGGCCTTCAGCGCCTTGCCGGCCTCGACGAAGTCGTCGAGCGTCGTCGGCACCTCGAGGCCCGCCTTCTCGAACAGATCCTTGCGGTACACGACGATGCGGGCACCCCCGTAGTACGGCACGCCGTAGAACTGGTCGTCGTAGGTGCCGGCCTCGACCAGGCTGTCGACCAGGTCTTCGCCACCGAGGTCATCCTTGAACTCGGTCAGGTCGACCATGGCGCCGGCCGCCTCGAACGACTGGGCCTGGGTGTTGCCCACCTCGAAGATGTCCGGGCTGTCCTCGGTCGGCAGCACCGTGTCGAGCCGGTTGACGAGCCCGTCCCACTCCTGCCGCTCGACCTCGACCGTCACGTTCGGGTACTGCTCCGCGAACTCGGCCTTGGCCAGCTCGATCATCTCGTCGGGCGTGTCGGGCCCGTTGAGCCAGACGCGCAGCGTGGCCTCGGTGTCGGCCGCGGGCGCCTCGAGCGACGAGCCGCCCGAGCTGTCGGCCGCGGCGTCGTCATCGTCGTCGGAGCCGCAGGCGGCCAGTGCGAGCACGCCCACCAGCCCTAGAGCCGCGAGCTTCTTGGTCTTCACGTCGTCCTCCCAGACGTCGGGCGGCGAGCCCCCGGACTCGTCGCGCTCAGGGTCCGAGCGATCAGGTCACATCCGCTCGCTTCTCGGCGGCTTCGCCACCGAGAGCGCAACGAGGTTGCTTCCCGCTCCTGGCGCCTTCGGCGCCTGTGGGCTCGGCCTCTTGTCATGCGACACCCAGCTCTCGGTCGAGAACGAGCATCGCGGCGCCGAGGAGGACGTCGTCCTCCCCGAGCGAGCTGAACCGCAGGTCGACGTTGTCGCCGACCGCGGGCATCGTGCGGGCGCGGATGGCGGCGACCGCCGCGGCCCGGAACGTCTCGTCGAGCACGTCCAGCGGACCCGACAGGACCACCTCGCGCAGGTTGAGGGCGCTGATGACCGGGGCGAGGGCCTCGCCGAGACGGCTGCCGGCGGCGCGGCGCTCGGCCGCAGGGTCCCCGGCGCGCGAGCGGCGGCGCAGGCGCGGAGCGGCGATGACGGTCTCGAGGCAGCCGGTGCGACCGCAGGCGCAGTCCTCGCCGTCGGGGTCGACGACCACGTGGCCGATCTCGCCGGCCGCGAAGCGGTCGCCGACCACCAGGTGGCCGTCGAGCACCAGCCCGGCACCGACGCCCTGGCCGACCTTGACCATGAACAGGCTGCGGTCGGCGTGGCCGCCGTGACCCAGCTCGCCGAGGACGGCGGCGTTGGCGTCGTTGGCCACGTGGACGGGCAGAGCCAGATCGTCATGGAGGCGGGCGGCGAGGGCGAGGTCGGCCCATCCGAGGTTGGGGGCCTCGACCACGACGCCTCGCGGGTCGACCACGCCGGGGCTGCCGACCCCGACGCCGAGCAGCGGCCGATCGGACGCCGCGGCCAGGTCGGCGCACAGGCGTGCGGACGGTCTCGACCGCGGCGTCGCCGGTGCGACCGTCGCGCTCGGCCACCCGGCGGTCGAGGACCTTCCCCGCCATGTCGACCAGCCCGGCGTGGAACCGCTCGTCGTCGCTGAGGTCGACGGCGATCGTGAAGCGGGCGTCGGGGACGACGCCGAGCAGGGTGGCGGGCTTGCCGACGCGGCCGGTGCCCTCGCGGAGGCCGAGCTCTTCGATGAGGCCCTCGGCGAGCAGCTCGGCGGCCAGGTCGCTGGTCGTGACGCGGGTCAGGTTGGTGGCCCGGGCCAGATCGGCTCGGCTGACGGGACCCTCGCGGAACATGGTGCGCAGGACCAGGGCCCGGTTGTGCCGACGGGCGTCGCCCGGCACGGCCTTGCGCCGGGGCTCGCCGCGGCGGGCGAACGGCCCGTCGGTGCCGCCGGCATCGGTCGTGGTCTCGGGCCCGTTCGTCACGATTTGTTTGTCTAGGTTACAAACCAATCGGGTGTCAACCGTCACTCGCGGAACGTCACGCGGCCGAAACACACGCCGAACGGGCGTCCGCCGTTGCCCGCACGCCGACGAGCGGACGCCGGCACCCGGTGGGCGGGGCAGGCGACGGCAGTGCATTCGGCGGCGGTCGTGCCGGGGGAGCATGCTGTCGCCGTGGACGAGCCCGCGCTCCGCCGATTGCTCGACGCTGTCCAGGTCGGTGCCGTCACCACCGACGACGCGGTCGACCGCCTGCGCCACCTCCCGTTCGCCGATCTCGGGTTCGCCCGGGTCGACCACCACCGGGCGCTGCGCCAGGGGATGGCCGAGGCCGTCTACGGGCCAGGCAAGACCCCCGACCAGGTGGCCGAGATCGTGGCCGAGCTGCTCGGGGCCCCCGGGTCGGGCCCCGTCGTGCTCACCCGCGCCGACGACGCCCAGGTCGCCGCGGCCCTCAACCGCAACCCCGACGGCCACCGGACGGGCACCGCCCACTCGACCGTCACCTGGCGCATCGCCGAGGCCCGACCCGAGCGGGTGGTGGTCGCCACGGCCGGCACCGCCGACCTCCCGGTGGCGGACGAGTGCGCGGCCACACTCGCCGCCCACGGCCTCGATCCGATCCGGCTGACCGACGTCGGTGTGGCGGGCGTCCACCGGCTCCTGGCGTCCGCGGACGTGCTCGCCGAGGCCCACGCCGTGGTGGCCATCGCCGGCATGGAGGGCGCGCTCGCCAGCATCGTCGGCGGCATCACCCCCGCGCCCGTCATCGCCGTGCCGACCAGCGCCGGCTACGGGGCGAGCCTCGGTGGCGTCACCGCCCTGCTCGGGATGCTCGCCTCGTGCGCCGCCGGCCTGACCGTGGTCGGCATCGACAACGGCTTCGGCGCCGCCTGCGCCGTGCTGCGGATCCTGCTGTGAGCGGCGACGACCACCACCCCCACGAAGACGGCGACCCGCACGGCGAGCCGGCGGGCGAACCTCCCGCGGACCGTGCGATGGACCCTGCGACCGAACTTGCGACACCAGCGCTGGTAGGACCACCCGATCCGTCGCAAGAACCGTCGCACGAACGGTCGCACGAGCCGGGGCGGGATCCGGCGCATGCACCGGCGCCGGTCGGGCGGGGCGGGCGCACGGTCGCCTGGTTCCACTGCTTCTCCGGGATCGCCGGTGACATGGCGCTCGGGTCGCTCGTGGACGCGGGGGCCGATCCCGACGAGGTGCGTGCGCTGCTCGACCGGCTGCCGGTGGGCGGCTGGGACCTGCGGTACGAGCCCGTGCTCCGGTGCGGCATCGCCGCCACCCAGGCGGTGGTGCACGCCCCCGAGACCGCGGTCGTCCGCACGGCCGGGCACATCGCCGGCCTGGTGGAGGAGGCACGCCTGCCCGACCGGGTCACCCGCCGCGCCCTCGCGACGTTCCGGGCGCTGGCCGAGGTCGAGGGCCGGCTCCACCGGCGTCCGCCCGAGCAGGTCCACTTCCACGAGGTCGGCGGGCTGGATGCCATCGTCGACGTGGTGGGCACCGCCGCCGCGCTCGAGGTGCTCGGGATCGACGACGTGCGGGCGAGCTCGGTCGCCAACGGCACCGGCATGGTGCGGGCGGCCCACGGCCTGCTCCCCAACCCGGCCCCCGCCGTCGTCGGCCTGCTCGAGGGGGCGCCGACCCACGGCGTCGACGTGCCGCTGGAGCTGACGACACCCACCGGGGCCGCCCTGCTCGCCGCCACCGTGTCGGCCTGGGGCCCGCTGCCCGCCATGCGCATCGACGCCAGCGGGTTCGGCGCCGGCAGCCGCGAGATCGACGGCCGTCCGAACGCGGTGCAGGTCGTGGTGGGGACGGCGACCGCCACGGGCACCGGTCCGGCCGGCCAGCTCGGCGTGGCCGGGGGGCAGCCCGTCGTGCTCCTCGAGGCCAACGTCGACGACGCCACCGGCGAGGTGCTCGCCCACACGGTGGCGGCCCTGCTGGCCGCGGGGGCGCACGATGCGTGGGTGACGCCCGTCGTGATGAAGAAGGGCCGGCCGGCGCACGTGGTCAGCGCGCTCGCCGACCCGGCGCTGGTCGAGCAGGTCACCGCCACCCTGGCCGAGGAGACCGGCACGCTCGGGGTGCGGGGGACGGCGTTCGAGCGCTGGCCGCGCAGCCGCGCCCTCGAGACCGTCGACGTCGCCGGGCTGCCGGTGCGGGTGAAGGTCAGCCCGGGCCGGGCGAAGGTCGAGCACGACGACGCGGCACGTGTCGCCCGCCTGCGCGGCATGCCCCTGCGCGAGGTGCTGTCGCTGGCCGAAGCCGAGGCCCGCCGGGGCGGCCCGCGACGGGACGACCTCCCCCCGGGCGGCGGTCCGACGCCCGCCTGACGTCCTCCACAGGATTTCCCCCGCGAGATCGGTCGCTCTGGCGACCGATCTCGCGGGGGAAATCGCGGTTGGTCAGCTCTTGACGGCGGCGTAGCGGCGCAGCGCCTCCACCCGCTCGTCGGCGTGGTCGACGATGGGCTCGGGGTAGCCGGCGGGCGGGCCCCCGGGCAGCGCCCACGGCCGGTGCACCGCCTTGCCGGGCACCGTGCGCAGCTCGGGCACCCAGCGCCGCACGTAGTCGCCGTCGGGGTCGTACCGCTCGCCCTGGCTGACGGGGTTGAAGACGCGGAAGTAGGGCGAGGGATCGGTCCCGGTGCCCGCCACCCACTGCCAGCCGTGGTGGTTGGAGGCCAGATCGCCGTCGACGAGGTGCTCCATGAAGAACCGGGCGCCCCGCGCCCAGTCGAGGTGGAGGTCCTTGACCAGGAAGCTGGCGACGATCATGCGCACCCGGTTGTGCATCCACCCCTCGGCCGCCAGCTGCCGCATGCCCGCGTCGACCACCGGGTAGCCCGTCCGCCCCTCGGCCCAGGCCCGGAAGGCCCAGTGCGTCGCCGGTCCCGTGTCGACCTCCATGCGGCGCATCTCGGGCTGAAACGCCTGACGGACGGTGTCGGGCCGGTGCCACAGCACGTCGGCGTAGAACTCGCGCCAGCACAGCTCGTCACGGAACCGACCGTGCGCCTCGCCCCCGCCGAGCTCGGCCAGCAGCTGGCGGGGGTGGATGCACCCCCACTTCAGATAGGGCGACAGGCGAGACGTGGCGTCGAGGTCGGGACGATCACGCGCCTCGGGGTAGGCGTCGACGCGACCGTCGAAGAACGCAGCGCGCCGCCCGCTGGGCCGCGGTCTCGCCCGCCTCGGGGAGCTGGGCGGCGACGGACGGCGGAGCGGGGACACCGTCGGTCGCGACGCCCGTCGACCAGCGGACGCCGCCCGGGGCCGGGGCCGGCTCGGGCCAGCCGTGGGCCCGCCAGGCCCGGGCGTAGGGCGTGAAGACCTTGTACGGCTCGCCGCCCGCCTTGACGACCTCGCCGGGCGGCACCGCGTAGGGCGAGCCCACGGGAACCAGCTCCGCATCCCGCGCTGCGAGCGCACCGGCGACACGCTCGTCGCGCTGGCGGCCGTAGGGCCCGAAGTCCTCGGCGACGAACACAGCGGTCGCGCCGGTCTCGGCCACCACCTGCGGCAGCACGCGCTCGGGGTGCCCGGAACGGACGACGAGCCGGCCGCCGAGGTCGACATCGAGCGCCGTCAGGCAGCCCGAGAGGAAGGCACGGCGAGCTGGTCCGGACGGGGCGATCAGGCGCGGGTCCAGGCAGAACACGGCGACGACCTCACCGTCGGGACCCGCTCCCCGGATCGCAGCCTGCAGCGCCGGGTTGTCGGACAGGCGGAGGTCACGTCGGAACCACATGACGGTCGGGCTCATCGACGCACCGATCGCACGGGGGCGGGAGTCGCCGATGTGGCCGCCCGGGACACCGGATTCAGGACAGCGTGCCCCGCAGCACGCTGACCCCCGAGTGGGTCGGGACGCCGTCGGATGGCTCCACGGACACGTCGACGATGGGGAAGGCCGCCACGTCGAGGTCGGACGGCACCGCGTACGTCCCGTCGGCTCGCGCCGGGCCGAGGGACACCATGCCCTCGACGGCGGAATCGATGAGCCACACCTCGTAGAACCCGGCGGGTGCCGGCAGGCCGTCGGGCAGTGTGAGGTCGAGCGTGCGGCCCTCTGCCGTCTCGACGACCCGCGCCTCGACCGGCGTGGCGCTGCCCGTGGGCTCGTCGGGGAGCGGCTCGAGCTGCGCGCTGGCCACCACCGTCTCGTCGTCGTCGCCCCCGTCGCGGGTGACCACGATCCCGACCAGGACGACCACCAGGGCCGCGGCGGCCGCGCCCGCGAGCGCCCAGGCGCGCGGTCGACCGGCGGTGGGCGCGGTGCCGCGGTGCCGAGTCGTCGAACGGGGTCGGCGCCTCGGGAACGCCGGGCACGGCGCGCATCGGCGGTGGCTCGGGTCGCTCCACGGTGTGATCGGGGGGCCCGAGCACCGCGACGCCGGTGTCGCCGGCGCCGGCGGGTGCAGGGGGCTCGACGGGCCCGAGTGCCTCGGCGACGACGACGCCCCCCGGTTCCGGTCCGGTCGGGCGAACGGCAGCGGCGATGCCGGTGCGGGCGGCGATCGCCTCCCACACGTGCGGCGGGAGGATCGTCGGCCGTCAGATCGTCGTCGGAGAGCGACCGCACGATCGCGCCGAGGCGGGCCAGGTCGGCCACCTCGTCGGGGTCGACGCCACTCACGAGATCGTCCGCCTCGCCCGGCGTGGCCGCCTCATCGGATGCGGAGCCACTCGCCACGTCGTCGGGCCCGCCCGGCTCGGGCCCGTCGTCGGGGTCGACGGGCGACCGGATCGCCCAGAGCTCGAGCTCGTCGCGGTCACGAGGGTCACGAGGGTCAGGAGGCGGCATCGATGCCCTCCAGGTAGCGGCGCATGGCCACCAGCGATCGCCTGATCTGCGCCTTCACCGTGCCCAGCGGCCGCTCGGTGGCGGCGGCGATCTGCTCGTGGGTCATGTCCGAGTAGAAGGCGAGCTCCACCACCTGGCGCGCCTCGGGCCGCAGGATGCGGAGGCAGTCGCCGATGGCGAGTCGCTCGGCGAGGCGGTCGGCGTCGGTGGCCGAGGGCGGAGGCCCGGCCAGGGCGCCCGCCCGCTCGATGCGCGCCGCGGCCCGCTCGCGCCGGCGGAGCGCATCCACCACCTTGTGGCGACAGATGCCGAGGAGCCAGCCGCCGAGCGCGCCGCGGTCGGGGTCGTAACGGGATGCCGAGGCCCAGGCCGACACGAACACGTCCTGCGTCAGCTCGTCGGCCAGGTCGTCGCCCGCGGCGCGGCGGGCGAAGGTGTACACGGTGCGACCGTGGCGCCGGTACGCCGCTTCGAGGGCGCCGTCCTTTCCGGCCCGGAAGGCGAGCTCGAGCTCGGCGTCCTCGGCGGTGCGCCCGTCGTCATCGTCGTTGCCGCCATCACCCTGCGTGGCGTGCGGGACTGTGCGCACAGCTCGACAGTAGTTCTCCTCGTGCGGCGGTCTGGCATACCCCTCCTTCGTCGCCACCGACGCGCCGGGGATGCGCACGACCCGCGGAACCGGCCGAGTGTGACCTGGGACGACGGGCACCGCGCATCCGAGCGAGCGACCCGCGGCGAAGAGGCCACCGGACACACGGCCCGGCGACCCTCGCAGGGCCCGACGACAACCCAGGGGAGACAACCCAGATGAAGCGAATGATCGCGCTGACCGCGGTCGTGGCGGCCGCGCTCACCGGGTCGGGGTTCCTCCCACGGCGACCGTGCGCTCGGTGACGCGATGGCTCGGTTCCAGTACCTGATCGTCCTGGGGGCCTGCGTCCTCGTCACGCTGCCGCTCGAGTTCGTCTTCGACGCGCGGGTGTGGCGCCGGCCCCGGCGGCTGGCGGTGGCCCTCGTCCCCGCCTTCGCGCTGTTCGTCGCCTGGGACCTGTGGGCCACGGCCACGGGCACCTGGGACTTCGACCCGCGACTACACGATCGGCCTCGACGCTGCCCGGCGGCATGGCGGTCGAGGAGCTCGTGCTTCTTCCTCGTCGTCCCCGATCTGCGCGCTGCTGACCCTCGAGTCGGTGCGCAACGTCCTGGCCGGCGCGCCGCGGCTCGCTGGGTCCGACCGGCGGGTCAGGGCCCGGCGCTGATGCCGATCTACCCCGTCGCTCGCCGTCGTCGCCGCGGTCGCCGTGGTCGCGCTCGAGCTGCGCGGTGCTCCGCACGGGCTCTTCCGCCAGCCTGCCTACTGGGTGGCGATGGCGATCGTCTTCGCGTTCATGGTCCCGGTCGACGGCTGGCTGACCAAGCTGTCGGCGCCGATCGTGATCTACCGCGAGGCCGACACCAGCGGCGTGCGGCCGGTGTGGGACATCCTCGCCGAGGAGTTCGTCTACGCCTTCGCGCTGCTCACGCTCGTGATCCTGGTGTGGGACCGGGCCGGCCGACTCGGCGCGGGAGGAGCGATGATCGCGGCGCTGCTCGCCGTCGGCGCGTTCGCTGGCCATGGAAGCCGTCAGCTACGCGCGCACCGGTGGGTGATGCACGGCCCCGGCATGGTCTGGCACCGCAGCCACCACGTCCCCGGACCGGGCCGGCTTCGAGCGCAACGACCTGTTCCCGCTGTGCTTCTCGTCCGTCGGCGTGGCCCTGTTCGCCGTCGCCACCATCGGGCCCGGCACTCGCGCCGTTGCTGTGGGTCGGCCATCGGGGTGACGGCCTACGGGCTGGCCTACCTGTTCGTGCACGAGGTGTACATCCACCGGCGGCTGCCCGTGCCGCTGCCCCGGGTCGCGCTACCTCGACTGGCTGCGCGACGCCCACCGGGTCCACCACCGCTACGGGGCCGAGCCCTACGGGATGCTGCTGCCCGTCGTGTCGGCGACTGCGCCGCGGCCCGCGCGCGGCGCGGCGGCCGCGACCGCTGCCCGGGGGCCGCTCGACCCCGTCCGACGCCTGGCGCGCCCTCGACGACCGGCGCAGCACGCGCGCCGCCCGGATGCGGTTGTAGCGCTGCACCGCGATGAACGGCAGGTTCACCAGCAGGCCGTAGGCGATCATGATCGGCACCGCAGCCGGCGGGTTCCACAGCACGAACAGCGGCCCGGCGCGCGGCCGCCAGCCAGTGGCCCAGCTCGGCCCGCCGGGTCTCGACGACGAAGCGCTCGAGCCCGCCTGTCGGCGGCGGGCAGCGTGGCGCTTGGAGATGCCGCCGGCGAAGAGCGCCCCGGCCTCGGGCAGGCGGTCCTTCCACCGGCCGATGCGCAGCGTCCGGGTGTAGAGCCGCCCGCCGCGCTCGACCGCGCCGCTCGCGGAACAGCCAGCGGTCTCGGCGACAGCCACGCCACCGGGAGTCCGGTGGGCGACGTAGCCGGCGCCGGCGTGGATCAGCCCCCAGGCCACGACGTCGACCAGCGACGGTCACCGGATCGGACGAGGTGGACGAGCGCGCACGTCAGCGCCCCGACCGGGCGCCGACCGGCAGCGGCCGACCCGCCACGTCACGTCGCCGCCGCACGCAGCGTGAGCGCCAGCGACCGGAAGAACAGGGCCACGAAGGCGACGAGCGGGCACGGGGAACAGCACCGCGGTCCACCACCGCAACGTGCCGATGCGGCCGCAGCAGCCAGCGCAGCTGCAGGGCGACGACGAGCCCACGCCGCGCAGGGCCACCACGGGGACGCGCCCGGTCGGCGACCGCCCACGCCGCCGCGCCACCGGACGCCGGCGAGGGCGACGGCCACGCAGGCGCAGACCCAGGCCACCGACCCGAGCAGCGGCCACGCGGGCGACCGGCCGGCGCCCGACGGCGATGTTCTTCGTCCATCCCTCGCACGAGCTGGCGCAGCGCCGCCGGGGTACATGCGGAAGCCGACGGCGTCGCCGCCGCCGAGGCAGCGCCACCGGCAGCCCGTGCGGCGCGGTAGCGGCGGGCGAGGTGCACGTCCTCGACCACCTCGGCCGCGCACCGCGGCGTGGCCACCCGTGGCCACGTAGTCGGCCGCTCGAGGTCAGCAGGCACGGCCCGAAGGCCATGGCGCCGGGCGCCGGGCCGGCCGACGGCGAAGGCACCGGTGCCCATCATGGCGACGACGTTGAAGAAGGCCGACAGCTGCTCGTAGGCGCCGCTCGGTGCGGTGGTGGGGCTGCACCGACACGCAGCCCGCCCCGCCGGCGCGTGCTCGGCGACCAGGGCGCCGAGCGCCGTCGGGCGCCAGCCACGTGTCGGCGTCGAGGAACAGCAGGTGCGTGCCGGTGGCGGCCTCGGCGCCGACGTGGCAGGCCCACGGCTTGCCCGCCCAGCCGCGGCGGCGGGCTGGTCGTGACACCGTGGCCCCGTGCGGCGTCGCGCCACCGCGGCGGTGCGCGTCGGTCGAGCCGTCGTCGACCACGATGACCTCGTGCGGGGCCGGATCGAGGGCCGCGCAGCGACGCGAGCAGGACCGGGCAGGCGTCGCTCCTCGTCGCGGGCGGGCACGACGACCGACACGCGACGCAGCCGGGCGTCGCCCCGTCGCCCGGTGCAACGGCGCGGGGTCGGCGACGCGGGCGAGCAGCAGCACTGCCCGCCACGAGGCCGAGGGCGACGAGGACCACGTGCTGCACGGCTCAGCCCCGGCGATCGAGCGCGGCCCGGGCGGCGGCCGCGACCTTCGCGCCAGGTCGGCACGCGGACCCGCTGCGTGAACACGTCGTAGTCGGCCGCCTCGATGCGGTCGAGGATCCCGGAGTAGAGCACGAGCGCGGCGCGCACGCACCGGGCCGAGGCGGGCGGCAGCAGCGCGATGCCCATGGTCGGCCGACCGGTACAGGGCCGCGGCACCGGTCGATCTCGAAGCGCATCAGCGGCCCGCCACGCGGCGTCGACGACGCGCCGGCGCGCGGGTCGGCGCCGAAGCGCTGCGAGGTCCTCCTGGGGCAGGTACACCCGCCCCCGGTCGAGGTCCTCGCCGACGTCGCGGAGGAAGTTGGTGAGCTGGAAGGCGAAGCCGAGGTCGCGGGCCGGGCCGAGGCGCGCCGCGGGGACGCGGGGCTCGAGGATCGGCAGCATCATCTCGCCGATGACCGCGGCCGAGCCGTCCATGTAGCTCGAGCAGGTCGTCCCAGGTCGCGTACCGGTCGATCGCCAGGTCCATCGCCATCGAGGCGAGGAAGCGGCGGAAGCACCTCGGGATCGTGGCCGAAGGCCCGCACGGTGTGCACCACGGCCCGGAGCACCGGGTCGTCGGAGCGACCCGGCGGCGAGGTCGGCGAAGAACCGGTCGCCGAGGCGGTCAGCGCCTTCTCGCCGTCGCCTCGACCGGTTCGTCGCCGAGGTCGTCGACGATGTCGTCGGCGTACGCGGCAGAACGCGTAGAGCGCCCACACGTGGTGGCGCTTCGACGGCGGGGCAGCACGAGCGTCGACCAGTAGTACGTGGTGCCGTGGCGCCGGTTGACGGCGCGGCACGCGCGCGTACGACTCGTCGAGGGTGACGCGTCCCGGCGGCAGCGTCGAGCGGGCGCGTCACGGCAGCACCTCGGCGACCCGCTCGGCGGCCAGCATGCCCGGACACCAGCACCATCGGGACCCCGACGCCCGGGCACGGTGCCCGAGCCGGCGAAGACCAGGCCCGGGCGCCTGCGGCTCACGTTGCCGGGGCGGAACGGCCCGGTCTGGCGGAACGTGTGCGCCAGGGCGAACGGCGTGCCGCGCTCCATGCCCTGGGCCTCCCAGTCGAGCGGGTCGACGAGCTCTTCGACCTCGATGTCGGTCGGGTAGCCGAGCCGCGGCCACAGCGGCGGCGAGGTCGTCGCGGGCCCGCGCCCGCTCGGTCGTCCAGTCGACGCGGCCGTCGAGGTTGGGCACCGGCTCGAGGACGTAGAGGACGTGCCGGCCGGCGGGCGCCAGCCCCGGCTCGCTCGACGGTCGGGCACGCTGACGAGCAACGACGGGTCGGGCATGCGGCGCCCGTCGCGCAGCAGCGCCCGGAACGGCGCCGTCCCACGGCCGGCCGAAGTGGATGTTGTGGTGCGCGGCACCGGGCGGCAGCTCGCCGCGGACGCCGACGTGCCACACGACGGCCGACGGCGAGTACCGGCCGCGTGCGGGCCACCGCGGGGCGCCGGCAGCCCGGGCAGCAGCGTGCGGTAGGCCACGGGCAGGTCGGGGTTGCACACGACGGCGTCGGCCCGGATCACCTCGCCGCCGGCGAGGCGCACGCCGCGCACCGGCCCCGTCGAGCCCGCGGCCAGCAGGATGCGCTCGACCGGCGCGTCGTAGCGCAGGTCCGCGCCCGGCCTTGGCCGCGGCCGCGGCCAGCGCCCGCGGCAGGGCGTGCATGCCGCCGCTCGGGCACCACGACGCCGTTGACCACGTCCATGTAGGTGATCACGGCGTAGAGCGCGAGTGCCTCGTACGGCGCCAGGCCGGCGTACAGCGACTGGAAGCTGAAGATGCGGCGCAGGCGGTCGTCGGCGAAGCGCCGGGCCACGGCCCGGCCCAGGCGGCCGAAGGCGCCCGAGCCGCACGAGGTCGAGCGCGGGGCCGAGCGGGCGGACCAGGTCGAGCGGGCGAGTCGTAGTTCCGCTCGATGAAGTGCGGCATCTCGGTGCGCGTAGAGGCGCGCCGAGCCAGTCGCAGAAGCCGTCGAACGCGGCCGCGTCGGCCGGTCCGCAGACCTGGCGGATCTCCTCGGTCATCGCGTCGCGGCCCGTGGCGCACCCGCAGCTCGCTGCCGTCGGCGAAGCACCGCCCGGTACATCGGGTCGACGGGCGCGAGGCGTAGCAGGTCGTGCCATCTCGACGCCCGCGGCGTGGAAGCAGCGCTCGACGAGGTGCGGGCATGGTCAGCACCGTCGGCCCGGTGTCGAAGCGGTAGCCGCCCGCGCTCGAGCAGTGCCGGCCCGGCCGCCCGGGCCGCCGCGCGGCCTCGACCACGGTGACGTCGTAGCCCGGCGCCGGCCAGGTGGCAGGCCGCCGACAGGCCGCCGAGGCCGGCCCCGACCACGACGACCGACGCGGCCGGCCGTGCGTCGCCGTCATCGGTCGCGGTCGGCGGCCCGCGCCGCCAGCGACTCGAGGGCGGCCCGGGCCGGCTGCGCCAGGTCGCCGAGCGCCTGCGACCGCCTCGTCCTGGTCGGCGGCGATCAGCGCCTCGACCGACGCCAGCGCGCCCGACGACGCCACGATCTCCCGGCAGCGCTCGGCCGCGTGCCTCGTCGAGGTCGGGGTCGCCGAGCGCCCGCTCGAGGACACGGCGCGGTCGCCCGTCGGGCGCCAGGCGCAGCGCCCGCACGACCAGCAGGGTGCGCTTGCCCTCGCGGAGGTCGTCGAGGCGGCTCTTGCCGGTGACCGTCGGGCTCGCCGAACAGGCCCAGCACGTCGTCGCGGAGCTGGAACGCCAGGCCGACCGCGTCGCCGTAGGCGGCGAGCGCCGCGGCCGACGCCGGGTCGTCGGCTCGCCGGCTCGGCCAGCGCCGCACCGAGCTGGAGGGGCCGGGTGACCGTGTACCGGGCCGACTTGAGCAGCGCCACGCGGCGGGCGAGCCTCGTCGCCGTCGCGGACGCCGCCGCGTCCGCCCCGCGGTGAGCCGCAGGTCGAGGTACTGGCCGGCGATGACCTCGGTGCACAGCCGGGCGAAGACCCGCCGGGCCCGGGTCGACGGCGCCGGGCGGCAGCGGCGCCGCGTCGAGCAGCTCGGTCGACCAGAGGAAGGCGAGGTCGCCCGCGAGCACCGCACCGCTGATCCCGAACCAGCCGTCGTCGCCGTCGAGGCCGTCGCGCCGGTGCAGCTCGGCGAGGCTGCGGTGCGCCGTCGGCCGGCCCCGGCGCGTCGCCGACCGGTCCATGACGTCGTCGTGGAGCAGGGCGAAGCGTGTGCAGCAGCTCGACCGCGGCCGCCGCCACCAGCACCCCGTCGTCGTGGGCGGCGCCGGTCGCCCGGTGCCCCCAGTAGGCGAACGCGGGGCGCAGCCGCTTGCCGCCGGCCGTGCCGAGCAGGTGCGCACCTCGTCCCCGACCGCGGCGGCCGTCGGATCGAGGTCGGCGACCTCGGCCAGCCGGTCGGCGAGGAAGTCCGGTCGACGATCCGCTCGACGGGGCCTCGGACGAGGGCGACCGGATCGTCCGGCGCCCCGTCCGGGCGCTGCGGCCTCGCGGCACCGCCCGGATGCCGACCGGGCGGTCGAGAGGGCCGGCTCGAGCCCCACCGGGGCGATCCCGGCCGTCGAGCAGCGCGATCGGGGCGAGGGGCCAGGTCGGCCAGCAGGGCGATCTGCTCGACCGACCAGGGGCTGAGGCCGCCGGGATCGGCGGACGCCCGCGCCGCACAGCGCGGCCCAGGTCAGCCAGGCGACGCCGTCGACCTCCGCCGGGTCGGGCCGGGGCTCGCCGTCGACCTCGGCGACGACGACCGGGCAGAGCTCGTGCTCGACGGTGCCGTCGTCCATCGACGGCCCGGTAGACGAAGTCGGGCAGCGCCAGCGTCAGCCGCCGGGGCACGAGGCCGAGCTCGTCGCGGAGACGACGCTCGACCGCGTGGCGCAGCGTCTCGTCGGGCCGCGGGTGTCCGCAGCAGGCGTTGGTCCAGGTCGCCGGCCAGGTCTGCTTGCCGGCGGCGCGCCGGGTGAGGAGGACGCTGCCCGCTCGGGCGCCACGACGTGGCACGAGAAGGCCAGGTGGAGTGGCGTGTCCCCGTGGTGGACCGCGGCCTTGGCGACGGTCCCCGACGGCCGCCCCCGTGTGTCGACCAACACGACGGGCTCGGCACCCGGGCGCCGTGGGAACCCCGGGTGGCGGGCGGCGCGGTGGCAGCGGCGTGGCGGCAGGTGCGCGCGGCGATCGAGGTGGGCGGCGGCGGACCGGGTGACCGGGTCGGTCATGGCGGGAGACGTCCTCTTGAGGTGCGGCGGGCGGAGGGCGCGGCAAGCGCCCGATCGTGTACCTCCTTCGTCGGTTAGCCGGCGGCGCGGACGCAGCCGACACCGAATCTGACCGGACCGGGACTGCGCAAACATCGCCGGACACGGCACTAGGCCGCCCGGCCGGCGTCGGGGCCGGGCACCTCGGAACGCGGACAGGTGTCGAGCGGGGGGCCCTCGGCTCCGCAGAACCAGCGGGGAGCGGCGGGCTCGGGCGCCGGCTCGACCGCGGGGACCCGCTCAGGGTTCTTGATGCCCACGAAGGCGATGATCCCGCCGAGCGCAGCCAGCGCAGAGGTGATGACCATCGCCGTGCGGAAGCCGTCGGACAGCTCGGCGGGCACCAGGTACGTCGCGCTCGTGATCCCGGCCGCCAGCGGCAGTGCGGCCACGGCCGCCAGCTGGGCCGCCCGGGCCACGGTCGTGTTCACGCCCGAGGCCACCCCGGCGTAGCGGTCCTCGACCGCCGACAGGGCCGTGGAGGTCAGCGGGGCGACCGTCGTCGCCAGGCCGAGTCCTGTCACCAGCACCGCGGGCAACACCGCGCCCACATACGTCGCCCCCGCGTCGATGCGGGTCATCAGCAACGTGCCCAGCGCCACCAGCAGCGGGCCGACCGTCATCTGGAGCCGGGGACCGATGCGCGCCGCCAGCGCGCCCGAACGGGCCGACAGCGCCAGCATCAGGATCGTGATCGGGAAGGTCGCGGCCCCCGCCTCGATCGCCGAGTAGCCGAGCACGTTCTGCAACTGCACCACGAGCAGGAAGAACACCCCGCCGAGCGCGGCGTACACCGTGGCCGTGACCAGGTTGGCGGCCCGGAACTGGGCCGAGTCGAAGATCGTCGGCGGCAGCATCGGGTGCCGGCTGCGCCGCTCGGCCACCACGAAGGCGACGAAGCTCAGCACGCCCACCAGCACCGACCCCCACACGCTCACCGCGCCCCAGCCGTCGTCACCCGCGGCGATGAGACCCCAGCTGATGCCGCCCAGCGACAGCGCGATCAGCGCCGCACCCAGGCCGTCGACGTGCTGGTCGGCCTCGGGGTCGAGCGACTCGGGCACGTGCTTGGCCGCCACCACCACGACGAAGGCCGACAAGGGCAGGTTGATGAGGAAGATCCAGCGCCACGAGGCCGCGTCGACCAGCCACCCGCCGAGGAACGGGCCGATGGCGGACGCCACGCCGCTCAGCCCCGACCAGGCGCCGATGGCCCGCGCCCGGTCATCGGGGCGGAAGCGGCGCCTCGAGGATGGCCAGGCTCCCGGGCGTGAGCAGCGCGCCGCCCACGCCCTGCACAACGCGAGCGAGGACGAGGAACACGGCCGTCGGCGCCACGGCGCACAGCAGCGAGCCGACGGCGAACACCACGATGCCGAGCTGGAAGATGCGCTTGCGGCCGAATCGGTCGCCGAGCGACCCGCCGAGCAGGATCAGCGAGGAGACCGCCAGCAGGTAGCCGTTGAGCACCCACTGCAGCCCCCCGACCCCGGTGTCGAGGTCGTCGCCGATCTCGGGCAACGCGACGTTGACGACGGTCGAGTCCAGAAAGGCGATGCCCGAGCCGAGGACGGTTGCCGCCAGCACCCAGCGGCCTCGCGCCGACGAGAACGCAAGCCCGGACGCACCGGCGGCAGCCGTGGGCGTGGACATCGTCGGTCGCCCCGGCCCCGCGGGTGGGCGCTAGCCCGCCTCGCCCGACGCCAGCCGCTCGAGGACCCGGCGGGCGATCGCGGTCGCCCACAGCTTGGCCGGCGACTCGTCGGGCGCGTCGATCAGCACGTAGAAGGCCCGGCCCTGGCCGCGCACGTACAGCAGGCCCCGCCCGTACACGGCGGAGTCGCCGAGGTCGGGCACCGGCTCGGGATCGTCGATGAGCTCGACCATCCACTCGAACCAGCTGGCCGGGTCGAACTGGGTGTCCTCCGCGACGGCGTGGCCGGCGTGGACGCCGAAGGACCACACGCGGCGGTTGCCGTCTTCGGCGTCGAACCGGACGCCGAGGTCGTCGTCGGCGTACGTGAGCGACGGACCACCGACGGGGATGCCGGTGAGGGCCACCACCTCGTCGTGCGTGATGAGCGAGTACGGGTCGGGTGCACCGAGCGCCATGGCGCGCTTGGCCACGTCGAGGTCGTGTGGGTGGGGCTCGACGGCGTGGATGCCGTGGATGGCGCCGGTGTCCTCGATGACGCCCCGCTCAGCGAGCCGGGCCCGGGCGGCCTCTGCGGCCTCCTTGAAGCGGTCGGTGAAGCCCACGCGGGGGCAGCCTACGACGTCCGGCAGCTGACGCCCACGTCACCCCTGCGCTGGTCAGGGGCGTGTCAGATCATGAACCCCATCTGGGTGACGATCGCCTCACCGAGCTGGGCGTCGCCGATCACCTCCACCCCTGACCGGTCTGCCCCACGGCCCCCGCACAGGCGGGTGAACAGGAGGCCCGGCATCCTGAGGGTGACGGTGGGGTCGCCGCCCAGGTCGTCGACCACCCGGGCGCGCTCCCCGACCTCGACGTCGATGCGGCGCGTCATGGGACCGGTCAGCTCGAAGCGCACACGACTTCCCGACGGGGCGCCGGCCCGCTTGCCGACGACGAAGCCGAGCGCGCCGGTCATCTCGTCGAGCGCCGCCTGCGGTGCGAGGCCCTCGTCGTGACCAGGTCGCCCGACGACGGCCCGGACGTCCTGCTCGTGCATCCACATGTCCATCACCCGGATGCGCATGAAGCGCCCGTAGCTGTCGGGCCCGGCGGGCGTGAACGACTTCGGCGTCGAACGCGGCCTGGTCCATGCCCCTCAGCCCAGCCCGGCGCTCGGCGATCGTGTCCCGCAGGTCGGCGAGCACGTCCGCGGTCGGTCGCCCGCGGTACGCCTCGATCCACTGCTCGTTGACGCGCCCGAAGTCGTTGAGGACGTGGGGCAGGTCGTCGGGCAGCGTCACCTCGGGGGTGGGACGGCCGAGCAGCATCGCCTCGATGCCGATGACGTGGGCCACGTTGTCCTTGACCGACCAGCCCGGACAGGAGGTCGGCAGGTCCCACTCGTCGGGGGAGAGTCCCTCGGCCAGGGCGATGACGGCGTCGTACTGCTCGTCGAGGACGGCGATGGCATGGTCGCGGTCGACGGTGATCACGGCTCAGAGCACCTCGTTCTGGATCGTCGGCCAGTCACGGGCCGTCAGGTAGGGGGCGAAGCGGTCGCCGATCCGCGCCCAGTCGTCCGCCGTCTTGGGGCGGCGCACCTCGTAGAGCGCGGGGAACTCGAGCCACCCGGTGGTCAGGTCCCACAGGCGCAGGGCGGCGGGCCCCGTCGGGCCCTCGCGCACGCACCGGGCCGAACAGCGCCCGGTCTCCGGCGAACACCAGCGTGGGGACGCCGAACCCGCCCAGGTCGACGACGCGCCGGTGGTCGGCCCGCACGAGGTCGTGGGTGCGGGGGTCGTCGACGGCGGCATCGACCGCGGCGGGGTCGAGCCCGGCCTCGGTCAGCACGGCGCGGGCGACGGCGGGTGTGTGCACCTTCCGGCCGTCGACGTGCAACGCCCGGCCCGCCGCCGCGCACCAGCGGTCGACGGAGTCCTCTCCGGCGTCGGCGTCGCCCGCGTCGTCCCGCAGCCAGGCGCCGATGCGGAGCAGCGACCAGCCCCAGGCCCAGTCGCGCTCCCACGGGTGCTTCTTGCCGACGACATGGTTGACCTCCTCGAGGCTGAACCAACGCCAGCGGATCCGGAGGCCGGTCTGGTCGCGGACCGACCGCAGCCAGAGCGACGCCTGGTAGGCCCAGGGGCACATCAGATCGGTGTGCACGTCGACGAGGTCGAGTGCGCCGCCTGCGTCGGCGGCGTCCCCCGTCGTCCCCCTCGTCACATGCCGGACCGTAGGGGCGACTTGACCGACCGGTCAACCGATCCCGAGCAGGCGGTCGGTGAAGTCGGCGAGCGAGTCGACGTGGACGTGGTCGGCCGGGCACAGGCCCAACGGGTCGACGTGGACGGCGAGCATCCCGGCGGCCGCGGCGCCGTCGGCGTCGTACCCCCCGGCGTCGCCGATGTGGCAGATGCGGTCGGTCGGCAGGCCGAGCCCACCTGCGGTCGCCTCGAACATGGCGGCGTCGGGCTTGTGCACCCCGATGACGCCCGAGTCGGAGATGTGGACGACCTCGATGCCCGGGCCCGCGCCCACCTGCAGGATCTCGTGGCGGCGGAGCACGTCGGCCACGGTCCCGTTCGAATTGCTGGTCACCGCCAGGAGGAGGCCGGCCGCGGCGAGGCGGGCCGCGGCCGCCCGGGCGCCGGGCAGCGGTTGGTTCCACACGGGCGCCATCAGCACCGGCTCCAGGGCGCGGCCGCCGGCGGCCAGGTCGGCGTCGGCCACGCCGACGGCCCGCAGGAACGCGCCGACGTAGTCGGTGATGACCTCGGGCTCGGACCGGGCCCGGTCGACCTCGGACATCGCCACGAAGTGTCCGTCGTCGAACAGGGCGCGGTCGTGGGGGATGCCGGCCTCGCTGAGGGCGTGCTCCAGCAGGCCGTGGTCGGGCACGAGCAGCACGCCCCCGGCGTCGAGGCTGACGGCGTCGATGTCGGTGCGGGCGAACGGCAGCAGGGGGCCGGAGGTCATCCGGCCAGCGTCACGGGTCGGTGGTTCGCGCGCGTCCAACCGGCGCCCGCGACCGGCGCGAGCGCCGGCCGTCGCCTCGTGGACCTCGACGAGCCTTGGCCTAGCCTCATCGCCCATGGCCAGTGTCGACCCCGCCGACCGAACCGACCGCCTGTACTTCCGCCAGTTGCTGGCCGGGCGCGACATCGCCACGACGGATCCGCTGGCCCGGCAGATGGTCAACTTCGTGTACCTGGTCGGCGACCGGGCGTCCGGCGAGGCCGTCGTCGTCGACGCGGCCTACGACGTTCGGGGCATCCTCGACGTCGCCGCGGCCGACGGGATGCGCATCACCGGGGCGCTGGCCACCCACTACCACCCCGACCACGTGGGCGGCGACATGATGGGCCACCAGATCAGCGGCGTGCGCGAGCTGCTGACGCTGAACCCGGTGCCCGTCCACGTGCAGCGCGACGAGGCGCCGTGGGTGCAGCGGGTGACGGGGGCGGGCGACTCCGACCTCGTGCTGCACGACAGCGGCGACGTCGTGCAGGCGGGCGACGTCCGCATCGAGCTCATCCACACGCCGGGGCACACGCCGGGCAGCCAGTGCTTCTTCGTGGACGGGAAGTACCTGGTGTCGGGCGACACCCTCTTCCTCGAGGGCTGCGGCCGCACCGACCTCCCCGGAGGCGACCCGGCGTCGCTCTACGAGAGCCTGACCCAGAAGCTCGCCAAGATTCCCGACGACGCCGTGCTGTTCCCGGGGCACCTGTACTCGGCCGAGCCGTCGGCGAGCATGGGCGACACGCGCAAGTGGAACTTCGTGTTCGCCCCGAAGTCCGAGCGCGAGTGGCTCGCCATGTTCGGCCGCTGACCCCTCCAGGTTTTCCACAGCAGTTTCGGGGGTCCTGACCCCCGAAACTGCTGTGGAAAGCTCTCAGGAGCTGTCGTCGAGGCGGGCGAGCACGGTGCGGCCTCGGGGTGAGATGCGGTAGCCCACGCCGAGGCTCTCGGTCAGGCCCATCTCCTTGAGCTTGCGGACGTCCGTCTTGAACGGCTGGGTCTCGCGTCCCAGCGACGCCGCGAGGTCGGGGGCCCGCACGGCCGGCCGCTCGGCGATGAGCGCGAGGACGGTCCGGGTCCACGGGCCGTGGTGGCTGGCCCGGTCGAGCCGGGCGAGACCGCGCCGCGATCTGATCCCACTCGGCGTCCGTGACCTCGGCACGCTCGCGCAGGGCCAGGCGCGGATCGGGCCCGGCCAGGTGCAGCGCGATGCGGTAGACCGTGCCGTCCTCGTGACCGTACCGAGCCAGCTCGCCCACCAGTTCGCCGCGGTCTCGGTATCCGGCGGCGACCGCGTCGGCGTCGGTCACATCGGCGATGTCGATCGGGTCGACGGCGTCGATCGCCAGCTCGCCGATCGGGGTGCGCTGGCGGCCCCCGGCCTTGGCCGCCGGCTTGCGCCACCGGCGGAACACCAGCGTGACCGAGCCGTCCGCCAGCCCGGGGTGGAACCGCTGCGGGATCTGCACGGCGGCACGGTACCCCGGTCGCCGGCGCCCGGTTCTTCCCGATCAAGCGATTGATCGGCTACCGTCGCGACCGATGCCGAAGGCAAGCGCGAGCGCGGTGGGCACCACCGCTGGCACCCGCCGGGTGCCGTCCGGGCGGGCGCAACGAGCCCGCATCCTGGCTGCCGCCACCGACCTCATCGCCGCCCACGGGGTCGAGGGCATGACGATGCGCCAGCTCGCCGCCGCCTGCGACCTCCACATCGCCACGCTGTACCACTACTTCGGCTCGAAGTCCGACCTGCTCGGCGCCATCGTCGACGATCGCCACTACGACGCCGGCCTGCGCGACCTCGAGCTGCAGGTCGACCCGACCCTCGACCCCCGTGCCCGGCTCGAGTCGTTCTTCGCCACGCTCGCCCGAGAGTCGCTGGGCGAGCTGCGCCTGTGGCGCCTGCTGATCGGCGAGAGCCTCCGCGACGATGCGGTCGCCCTGGCCGAGGCCCGCCGCCTGTCGAGCGCGCTCGAGGACGCGGTGGCGCGCTGGCTCGAGCACCTGTTCCCCGAGCTGGGGGCGGGCGCGGGTGTGCCGGGGCGCGACGCCACGACCGCGGTCGTCACCGGTCAGCTCCTCGCCGTGTTCCTCGAGGAGATGATGCTCGGCGGCCACGACGACGACCGCCGTGACCGCATCGAACGACGCGCCCGGGCCACCGCGGCCGTCGTGTTCCCCGGCCCCCACGCCGAGGGCGGCTGAGCACCCGACGTCCCACCCGGACGACCCATCGACCCCCGACCTCACAACCACGACACCCACCACATCCGCACCAGGAGACCGCCATGCGCACCGACATCTGCGACCAGCTCGGCATCGAGTTCCCCATCTTCGCCTTCAGCCACTGCCGCGACGTCGTCGCCGCGGTGACCAAGGCCGGCGGCCTGGGCGTCCTCGGCGCCGTGGGCTTCAGCCCCGAAGACCTCGAGATCGAGCTGAAGTGGCTCGACGAGAACGTCGGCGACCTGCCCTACGGCGTCGACATCGTCATCCCGTCCAAGTACGAGGGCATGGGCATCGAGGACATGACGCCCGACGAACTCGAGGCCGAGATGGCCAAGCACATCCCGCAGGGCCATCGCGACTTCGGCAAGAAGGTCCTCGCCGACCACGGGGTGCCCGAGCTGCCCGAGGGCGAGAAGCACCACGAGCTGCTCGGGTGGACGGCCACGACGGCCGCCCCGCAGGTCGAGGCGATCCTGCGCCACGACAAGGCGCGCCTCGTCGCCAACGCGCTCGGCACACCCCCAGCCGACATCGTCGAGCAGATCCAGTCGACGGGCCGGCTCGTCGGGGCGCTCTGCGGCTCGGTCAAGCACGCGCTGCGGCACAAGGAGGCAGGCCTCGACTTCGTGGTGTGCCAGGGCACCGAGGGCGGCGGGCACTGCGGCGAGATCGCCTCGATGGTGCTGTGGCCGCAGGTGATCGACGCCATCTCGCCCATGCCGATGCTGGCGGCCGGCGGCATCGGGAACGGCCGCCAGGTGGCGTCGGCCCTGGCGATGGGGGCCCAGGGTGCCTGGACGGGCTCGCTGTGGCTGACGGTCGAGGAGGCCGACGTGCCGCCCGCGCAGATGCAGACCTACGTCGAGGCGACCAGCCACGACACGGTGCGCTCACGCTCGTTCACCGGCAAGCCGTGCCGCATGCTGCGCAACGACTGGACCGAGGCCTGGGAGGGCGAGGGCTCGCCCGGCACGTTGCCCATGCCGCTACAGATGATGGTCGCACTCGACGCCGTCCAGCGGGGCCATCGGTACCCCGAGGCCGCCAAGGACGTGAACTTCAACCCGGTCGGCCAGGTCGTCGGCCAGATGAACCGCATCGAGCGCACAGCCGACGTGGTCCAGCGCCTCGTGGACGAGTACCTCGACGCCTGTGAGCGCCTGAACACGCTGAACGCCCGCGCTCTCGCCTGACCGCGGGTCGCGGGCGCCCGTGGATCAGGTTCCCCGTCAGCTCTGGTCGTCGTCGTCGGCCCAGCGGAGGCCCGGGTCCTTCGCCCGCCGGAGCTGGGCGGCGAGCGTCTCGGCGTCGAGGTCCTCGATCTCGGCCTCGACGTCGACGTCGACGTCGTAGGGGCGATCGGTGGCCGGCGGGGCCGAGGCGGCGGGCCGCGTCGACGGTGGCGTCGCGCCCGGTGCTCGGCGCACCGTGCGCGTGCCGGGCATCCGCGCCCGTTCGGGCCGCGCCTCGGACTCGGCGACCTGGGTCCGGCTGTCGGGAAGGTCGTCCTCGTCGTCCCGGCGCCGCCGCGACATCCGGACCCGGCGCAGGCCGCGGCCCATGCCGGGCGGCCCCGGCTCGCCGGCGGCCACCCACAGCGGCTGCGTGGTGCCCTGCTTGGCCACCACCATGTCGACGACGTACTGGTTGAACTGCATCGGGTCGCTGACGCCGTCGAGGTCGCGCAGGCCCGAATCTTCGTTGGCGGACTCGATGTGCAGCGTGGCGTACCCGAACAGGCGTCCCGTCAGCGACTGATCGATGGTGAGGTCGGTGACGCGGACCCAGGGGATCGAGTGTGCCTTGCGACTGAGCACGCCCTGGATCTGCATGATGCGCGTGTCGGTGACCACGTAGCTCGTGTATCGGTCGCCGAGCCGCCGGAGCACGAGGACCAGCAGGACGATCGCCAGACCCAGCAGCAGCACCGCGGACCCGGTGGCCGACCCGTTGAACGTGATGCCGAGGAAGAGGATGGCCACGACGAAGAACCCGATGAAGAGCAAGCCCTGCTCGACGACGAAAGACCGGAACGACGGGTGGTCGCTGTGGATGACCTGCTCGCCGTGGCCGAGGAACTCGTCGATCACCTCGTCGGGGAGGGGCAGCATGCGGCGGCGGGCCTCGCCCAGGGCGGCGGTGAAGCGGCGCCAGCGGGTGGGCGAGTCGTCGTCGTGCGGGGCACGTCGGCGCGGGGCCGGCGTCTTCTCGACGGGCCGTGCGTGCGGTTGATTCCCCCCCGGTGACGGGGGCGGATAGACGGGATCGAGAGCCCCGGCGAGGGGATCGTCAGTGCGCCCCCGGCGCAGGGGGCTCACGCCGTCAGGCCCCGGAAGAACTCGCTGAACTTGTCGATCGCGTCCTCGAGGAAGCTGCCCACGTTGCCGAGGAAGTCGGCGAAAGCATTCGCCGTACCCGTCGGGTTCTGCCACACGGACACCACGAGGAAGGCGGCTGCCACGACCATAAATGCCTTTTTGAAATCCATGGACACTTCGGCCTCCGTCTTGGCTGGGACCCACCCCAACCCAGGCCCAAGCACCACAAATCCTAGCGATGTCATTCGTGCAACGGCAATGACTCACCGTGTCGACGATCCCCGGGGAGAGTACTGTGGCAGGCCTGCGCCCGGGTGGCATCCCCGCCGACGCGGGGTGAGCAGGGGCAGCGAAACGCTGGGGCGAGGCGAACGATGACCGACCCGTACGGGCCGTGGGACGACGACGTGGACGAGCCTCGCCATGGCGCGCCCGAACGCCGGCCCCTGCGCGACCTGATCGACTGGGTCGTCTGGCGCTACGAGTCGGCCCGGCTGGGCACGCGGGTGATGATCGACGTCGTGGCCGCGGTGCTGGTGATGGCGATCGTCGTCGCGGGTGCGTTCCTGCTCCGCGACGACCCCGGCCCCGCCACGGTGGCGGCCGCCGGGCCCCCGACCACCGCCCGCGCCACCAGCCCGGCGCCCACCGTCGCGTCGACCACGACCGCGCCGCCGTCCACCGCGCCGCCCACCACGATCGCCCCGACCACCACGACGACGCGGCCGCGCCCGACCACCACCGTGGCGCCGGCGACGACCGCGCCTCCCACCACCGCGGCTCCCGCCCCGCCGCCGGCGCCGCCGACCACGGCGGGGCCGACCCGGCCCTACCGCAGCTGCGACGACGCCCGGCGGGCGGGCGCGCTGCCGCTGTTCGAGGGCGAGCCCGGGTACGCGCGCGACCTCGACCGCGACCGTGACGGAGAAGCGTGCGAGCCCGGCGACCAGTGGGGCTGGGACTGGGACTGAGCTCGAACGACCCCGACGCTCCGCACTGACCACCGAGATCCGGCGGTGCGCCTCGGCGGTTCGACCACGGCCGCCTCATGCGGCTTCGGCGGCGCCCTCGAAGCGGTAGCCCATACCCGGTTCGGTGATGAAGTAGCGAGGGCGTGAGGCCTCGGGCTCGAGCTTGCGGCGGATGTGGGCCATGTGGACCCGCAGGTAGTTGGTCTCCTCGCCGTACTGCGGGCCCCACACGTCCTGCAGCAGCTGGCGTTGCGACACCAGCTTCCCGGCGTTGCGGACGAGCACCTCGACCAGGCCCCACTCGGTGGGCGTGAGTCGCACCTCGTCGCCACCCCGGCGCACCCGCTTGGCGGCCAGGTCGACCACGAAGTCCGGCGTCTCGACCAGGGCGGACTCGGGGGCCGGGGCGTTGCGTCGCAGCGAGGCCCGCAGCCGGGCGAGCAGCTCGTCCATGCCGAACGGCTTGGTCACGTAGTCGTCGGCACCGGCGTCGAGGGCCGCCACCTTGTCCCGCTCCGCGCCCCGCGCCGAGAGGATGATGATCGGGACCGACGTCCAGCCGCGCAGCCCCTCGATCACCTCGATCCCCGACAGGCCGGGCAGGCCGAGGTCGAGGATCACGGCCTCGGGGCGGTGACGGGCGGCGAGGGCGAGCGCCTCCTCGCCGCTGGGGGCGAGGTCGACCGTGTAGCCGCGGGCCCGCAGGTTCGTGCCGAGGGCGCGGAGGATCGGCGGCTCGTCGTCGACGACGAGCACGCGGGTGCTGTTCGCCGTGCCGGCGCCCGCCGGCGACGATGCGCTGGGCTCACTCATCGGCGCACCCTTCGGGATGCGCGCAACGAGCGATCGGCCCTTCGGGCCGCGTACCGCACTGTGGTCATGGCTCGCTCGCTTCGCTCGCTCACGGGGCCACCTCCAGCTCGAGGATCATGGTCGTGCCACCGGCGGGGGTGTCGTCGATCGTGAGGTCGCCGCCCATCGCCCGGGTGAACCCGCGGGCCACGGCGAGCCCGAGGCCGACGCCGGCGCCGTGCGACGGGCTGTCGTCCGTGCGCTGGAACGGCTGGAAGACACGCTCGCGCTCGGCGGGGGCGATGCCCGGCCCGCGGTCGATCACCCGGATGAGGACGTGGCCGGCGACCTCGCCCGCCTCGACCCGCACGGGGGCGCCGGGTGGCGAGTGGGCCACGGCGTTCTCCACCAGGTTGGCGACCGCTCGCTCGAGCAGCGCGGGATCGGCCGCCACGGGAGGCAGGGACTCGGGCACGTCGACCGTGACCTGGGCGGCCCGCGGGCCGAGTCCGGCGACGGCGGCGGGCACGACCTCCTCGAGGCCCACGGCCCGCAAGGCGGGGACGACGGCGCCGGCCTGGATGCGGCTCATGTCGAGCAGGTTCACCACCAGGGCCGTCAGCCGGTCGGTCTCGTCCTCGATGGTGGCGAGGAACTCGTCGCGGTCCTCGTCCGACCAGTCGATGTCGGGCTGGCGGAGGCTGCTCGCCGAGGCTTTGATCCCCGCGAGCGGCGTCCGCAGGTCGTGCGACACGGCCTGCAGCAGGGCGCTGCGCAGCTCGTCCGCCTCGGCCAGGGCCGCGGCCCGCGCCGCCTGCGCACCGACGCGGCGCCGGTCGATCGCCGCCGCGAGCTGGGCGACGAACGCGTTCAGTACCCGGCGGTCCTCGGCCGCCAGATCGCTGCCCCGCACGGCCAGCACGAGGTCGCCCCCGAGGGGGCGAACCTGGTCCGCCTCGGCCGGGGACGTGGGGGCATCGCCGGCCGCGGCCTCGGCCTGCCAGGTGCCGTCGACCTTGCGGAGCAGAGCCGCTCCGGTCAGGCCGAACGCGTGCTGCAGGTGGTCGACGAGGACCGGGAGCGGGTCGGGCGACGCGATGGTGCCGGCCAGGCTGGCGAGCGTCGACGCCTCGGCCGCGGCCCGTGTCGCCTCGGCCGTGCGCCGCGCGGCCGCGGCGACGAGCGCGCTGACCACCGTCGCCACCACGAGGAAGATGGCGAGGGCCAGCAGGTTCTCGGCCTCGGCGATCGTCCACGTGTGCAGCGGCGGGGTGAAGAGGCGGTTGACCAGGAGGAACCCGACGAGCGCGGTGGCGAGTGCGGGCGCCAGCCCGCCGACCGTGGCCACCGTGACCACGAGCAGGAGGAAGAGCAGCAGGATGCTCGGCAGGCTGACGTCGTCGCGCATGGACACGAGGACCGCGCTGAGGGCGGGAAGGCCGAGCGCGGCCAGCGCCCACCCGGCGGCACGTCGGCGGGGCGCCAACGTGGCCGGGTGACGCCGGACGCGGGGCACGGTGCGGTCGGCCTCGTCGTCGCGGCGGTGCGAGATGACGTGGACGTCGATGGGGCCCGACAGCCGCACGACGCGGTTGATGACCGAGCCCCGCACGAGCTCTGTCAGGCGGGACCGCTGGCTGGCCCCCAGCACGAGCTGGGTGGCGTTCTCGGCGCGGGCGAAGTCGACCAGCGCGGCGGCGACGTCGCTGCCCGCGGTCTCGTGATAGGTGCCGCCCATCTCCTCGAGCAGGCGGCGCTGCTCGCCGATGTGCCCCTCGTCGTCGCCCACCAGCCCGTCGTCGGAGCGCACGTGGACCCCGAGCAGCTCGCCGCGCGCCCGGCTGGCGATGCGGGCGGCCCGCCGGATGAGGTCGTCGGCGCTGGGCGCGCCGGTGACGGCGACGACCACCCGCTCGCGGGTCTCCCACGGCTCGGTGATGCCGTGGCGCTCGCGGTACTCCTCGAGTGCGTCGTCGACGCGATCGGCGACCCACAGCAGGGCCAGCTCGCGCAGAGCCGCCAGGTTGCCGGGCCGGAAGTAGTTGGCCAGGGCGGCGTCGATGCGGTCGGCCGCGTAGATGTTGCCGTGGGCCATCCGCCGGCGCAGCGCCTCGGGCGCCATGTCGACGAGCTCGATCTGGTCGGCCGCCCGCACCACCGCGTCGGGGATCGTCTCGCGCTGGCGAACGCCGGTGATGCGCTCGACCACGTCGTTGACCGACTCGAGGTGCTGGATGTTGACGGTGGTGATGACGTCGATCCCGGCGTCGAGCAGATCCCTGCACGTCCTCCCACCGCTTGCCGTGCTCGCGTTCCCGGCACGTTCGTGTGGGCCAGCTCGTCGACGAGGACGACCTCGGGGCGGCGGGCGAGCACGGCGTCGAGGTCCATCTCCTCGACGGTGGTGCCCGCGGTACGGGACCGCACGGCGGGGGACGACCTCGAGGTCGCCGATCTGGGCCGCGGTGCTGCGTCCCGCCCGTGCGTCTCGACGAACCCGACGGCGACGTCGGTGCCCCGCTCGGCCCGCCGCCGGCCCTCGTTGAGCATGGCGTAGGTCTTGCCGACGCCCGGGGCGGCGCCGAGGTAGATGCGCAGCGTGCCCGTGTCGGAGCCCGGGGCACCGGCTCGCGCTGGACGGCGGTCGCCGGGGCCGCCGGCGTGTCGGGGACGATGTCGGTGGCCATCAGCGTGTCACCAGGTCACATCGTGCCGCACTGGCGGTCGGTGGGATCGGGAGACGGCGCGCGCCCCACGGCCGGGCGTGTCCGGCCGTGCGTGACGGGACGCGCGCCGCCCCGGTGCCCGGCCCGGGGCGGGATCCGGGCCGGGCAGGACGGGGTCGGGCGGACCTGGGCCACCGGCGGCCGGTCAGCTCCGCCCGGCGGCATCGAGGGCGAGGTTCAGCTCGCAGCACGTTCACGCCCTTCTCGCCGAGGAACCCGAGGGTGCGGCTGGTCGTGTGGTCGTCGATCAGGGCGAGCACCTCGTCGGTCGACAGCCCGCGCTCGTCGGCCACCCGCTCCGCCTGCAGGCGGGCGTTGGCGACCGAGATGTGCGGGTCGACGCCCGAGGCCGAGGCGGTGACGGCGTCGACGGGCACCAGGGCGTCGTCGTCGAGGCCGTTCTCGTCGCGGTAGGCGGCGATGCGCTCGCTCGATGGTGGCGAGGAGGTCCTCGTTCGTCGGGCCGAGGTTCGAGGCGCTCGACGCCGGCGGTCGAGATGTCGTCGGCCGAGGCCAGCATCGTCTCCCCGGTGGGCTCGCCGTCGGGGTCGAGGACGTCGATCTCCGAGCCCGACGCCCCGCCACCGGCGGCCGAGGGCCGCCCGTGGAAGTACTCGGGGCTGGTGAACGTCTGGCCCAGCAGATCCGAGCCGACGACCTCGCCGTCCGCGCCGCACCAGCGACCCGTCGGCCTCGTCGCCGAAGGCGGCCTGTCCGATGCACGGTGACGGCCAGCGGATAGGCGAGGCCGAGCGAGGACGGTGAACACGATGACCGCACGGACGGCGGCCACGAGTTGGGCAGCGCATGACAGTTCACTCCCAGGGCGGTGATGACGACGTCGATCAGCTTGATGCCGACGAAGGGGGCGATCAGGCCGCCCAGCGCCGTAGATGCAGCAGGTTGCGCCGCAGGATCGGCCGCGGCTCCGAGGGCCCGGAACTTCACGCCCCGCAGCGCCAGCGGGATGAGCCCGACGATGATGAGGGCGTTGAAGATGACGGCCGACAGGATCGCCGAGCGGGGCGACTGCAGGTCCATCACGTTCAGCGTGTCGAGCTGGGGGAACACCCCCACGAACATCGCCGGGATGATGGCGAAGTACTTGGCCACGTCGTTGGCGATCGAGAACGTGGTCAGCGAGCCGCGGGTGATGAGGAGCTGCTTGCCGATCTCGACGACCTCGATGAGCTTCGTCGGGTTCGAGTCGAGGTCGACCATGTTCCCGGCTTCCTTGGCCGCCTGCGTGCCGGTGTTCATGGCCACGCCGACGTCGGCCTGCGCCAGGGCCGGGGCGTCGTTGGTGCCGTCGCCGGTCATGGCGACGAGGCGGCCGCCCTCCTGCTCGCGCCGGATCAGCGCCATCTTGTCCTCGGGGGTGGCCTCGGCGAGGAAGTCGTCGACGCCGGCCTCGGTGGCGATGGCCCGGGCGGTGAGCGGGTTGTCGCCGGTGATCATCACCGTGCGGATGCCCATGGCCCGGAGCTGGTCGAAGCGCTGGCGCATGCCCTCCTTGACCACGTCCTTGAGGTGGACGACGCCGAGCACCTCGACCCGCCTCGTCGACCGCGCCGTCGACCGCGACGCCGGTGGCGGCCCCAGCGCCACCACCCGCGTCGTCCGCGTCGCCGGCGCCGTTCGCGGCGACGCGGGCCTCGGCCACCACCAGCGGCGTGCCGCCGGCGGTGGCTACGCCCTCGACGAGGGCGCTGAGGTCGTCGGGCACCTTGCCGCCGAGCTCGCAGCACCCACTGGCGCACGGACTCGGCCGCGCCCTTGCGCACCGAGGTGCCCTCGGTGCCGTCGACGGGCAGATCCAGACCGCTCATGCGGGTCTGCGCGGTGAAGGGCACCAGCGTGGCGTGCCCGACCTCGCGCTCGCGCAGCCCGTAGCGCTCCTTGGCCAGCACGACGATCGACCGACCCTCGGGCGTCTCGTCGGCCAGGCTGGCGAGCTGGGCGGCGCCGGCGAGGCGCTCTTCGTCGACGCCAGCCAGCGGCAGGAACTCGGCGGCCTGGCGGTTGCCGAGCGTGATCGTGCCGGTCTTGTCGAGCAGCAGCGTCGAGCAGTCGCCCGCCGCCTCGACGGCCCGGCCGGACATGGCGAGCACGTTGTGCTGCACCAGCCGGTCCATGCCGGCGATGCCGATGGCCGACAGCAGGGCGCCGATCGTCGTCGGGATCAGGCACACGAGCAGGGCGATCAGCGTGATGACCGTCTGCTCGGCCCCCGAGTAGATGGCGAAGGGCTGCAGGGTGACCGTGGCCAGCAGGAAGATGATGGTGAGACCCGCCAGCAGGATGTTGAGGGCGATCTCGTTGGGCGTCTTCTGCCGTGCTGGCGCCCTCGACCAGCGCGATCATGCGGTCGAGGAACGTCTCGCCCGGCCGGGCGGTGATGCGGACCAGGATCTGGTCGGACAGCACCCGGGTGCCGCCGGTGACGGCCGAGCGGTCGCCGCCCGACTCGCGGATCACCGGGGCCGACTCGCCCGTGATGGCCGACTCGTCGACCGAGGCGATGCCCTCGATGATCTCGCCGTCGGACGGGATCATCTCGCCCGCCGTCACCACCACGACGTCGTCGACGCCGAGCTGCGACGACGGCACCGGTTCGAGCGAGCCGTCGGGCCGGCGCCGGTTGGCGACGGTGTCGGACCGGGCCTTGCGCAGGGTGTCGGCCTGCGCCTTGCCGCGGCCCTCGGCCACCGCCTCGGCGAAGTTGGCGAACAGGACCGTGAACCACAGCCACAGCGGCCACCAGGCCGGCGAAGAGGTTCTCGTCGCCGCTGGTGTCGCCGTCGAACAGGTCGCGGACGAAGAAGATGGTGGTGACGATGCTGCCGACCCACACCACGAACATGACGGGGTTGCGCACCATGAGGCGGGGGTCGAGCTTGCGGACGCTGTCGACCGCGCGCGGCCCGCACGATCGACGGGGTCGAGCAGCGAGCGGCTGGCCTTGGCGCCGGGCCGGGTCGCGCGGACCGGCGTCGGGCCGGGCTCGGGCTGCTCGGGAACGTCGAGGGTTGCGTTGGACATCGACGAGATCTCCTGGTGCTCACAGGCCGAGCTGCTCGGTGATCGGACCGAGCGCCAGGGCGGGGAAGAACGTCAGGCCGACGACGATCACCACCACGCCGACCAGCAGGCCGACGAAGAGCGGGGTGCCGGTCGGGAAGGTGCCGCTCGAGGGCGGCACGGCCTGCTTGCGGCCGAGCGAGCCGGCGAGGGCCAGCACGGGCACCATCAGCAGGAAGCGGCCGCACAGCATGGCGAGCCCGAGCGTGGTGTTGTACCAGTTCGTGTTGCCGGTCAGGCCGCCGAACGCCGAGCCGTTGTTGTTGCCGGCCGACACGAAGGCGTAGCTCACCTCGGTGAGCCCGTGCGGCCCGGCTGTTGAGGATCGACGCCTTGCGACGTGTCCATCACCACCGAGATCGCCGATGAAGACGAGCACCACCGCGGGCATGGCCAGGACGTACAGCGTGATGAGCTTCATCTCGGCCGCCTGGATCTTCTTGCCCAGGTACTCGGGGGTGCGGCCCACCATGAGGCCGGCGATGAACACCGACAGCAGGGCGAAGATCAAGCATGCCGTAGAGGCCCGGCGCCGACGCCGCCCGGGCTGACCTCGCCGAGCATCATGTTGACCAGCGGCACGGCGCCGCCGCCGAGTGGCGTGAAGCTGTCGTGGGCGCCGATGACGGCGCCGGTCGACGTGCCGGTCGTGCTGGCGGCGAACAGGCCCGTGGCCCCCGGGCCCGAAGCGGACTTCCTTGCCCTCGTAGTTGCCGCCGCCGGCGGTCTCGGCCGCCACGTGCTGGTCGGCGCCGAGGGCGTCGAGCTCGGGGTTGCCGCCGGTCTCGAAGCCCTGGGCGATCAGCGCGGACGGCGGCCCACAGCACGAACATGGCGCCGAACACGGCCCAGCCTTGGCGGCGGTCCTTGGCCATCTTCCCGAACGTGTAGGTGAACGCGAACGGGATGGCCAGGATCAGGAACATCTGGAACGAGGTTCGTGAACGCCGTTGGGGCTGCCGAACGGGTGGGCCGAGTTGGCGTTGAGGAACCCACCGCCGTTGGTGCCCAGCTCCTTGATGATCTCCTGGCTGGCGGCCGGGCCGCCCGGGATGAGCTGCACCGCCCCCTCGAGCGTGCGGGCGACCCGGTGAACCCGTCGAGGTTCTGGACGACGCCCTGGCTCACGAGGACGAGCGCCCCGATGACCGAGACGCGGCAGCAGGACGCGGGTGATCGACCGGGTCGAGGTCGACCCAGAAGTTGCCGATGGTGGCCGAGCGGCGCCGCACGAGGCCGCGCACGAGGGCCACGGCGACGGCCATGCCCGCGGCGGCCGACACGAAGTTCTGCACCGCCAGCCCCGCCATCTGGGTGAGGTGGCTCATCGTGATCTCGCCGCGCGTAGTTCTGCCAGTTCGTGTTGGTCACGAAGCTGACCGCGGTGTTGAAGGCGAGCGGCTCGGGGACGGCGCCCACGTCGGTCGGGTTGACCGGCAGGCCGCCCTGCACCCGCTGCAGCAGGTAGACGAACAGGATCGAGACCACGCTGAAGGCGAGCAGCGAGCGGGCGTAGACGGTCCAGCGCTGCTCGCCGCTCGGCGTCCACGCCCGTGAGGCGGTAGATCGTCCGCTCGATCGGAGCCGAACAGCCGCTCGCCCGCGCGGGACGCCGGCCGTCTCGGGCGCGTACACCTTGGCCATGTAGCCGCCGAGCAGCGGCGTGACCCCGGCGACGAGCGCGATCAGGACGAGGAACTGCAGCCAGGTGGCGCCGGACATCAGAGCTTCTCCGGCACGACGAGGGCGGCGACGAGGTAGGCGACGCAGCAGCACGGCCAGCACGAGCCCGACGATGTTGTCGGCGCCCATCAGGCCGTGCTCCCCGTCACCGGGCCGCCGACGCTGGCGGCGGTGACGACGACGTCGTCGCCGGCGGCCTCGACGCCCTCGCCGTCGGGCAGCGGGGTGTCGGGGCCGACGATGCGCTCGCAGCCCTTCACGTAGGCGAGCGTGACGGCGAAGAACGCCAGCACGACGGCCACGAACAGCAGGTCTCCCATGACACACTCCTCCGCGGCCCGTCCTCACGGGCCCGCTCGACTGGTCTAACCCCGAAAACGTCCAGGTCAGAGCGCCTTAGCGCGTCCTTGTCGCGGCGTCGAGAGAACGTGGCGGTGCGTTAATGGAGCTCCTCTCCGGGGAAGAGAGGGAGCACCGCCGAGGTTGGACACCCCGATGACCACCGCCGTTCCAGAGAACACCGCCTCACTCGAAGGGGTCGAGTACTTCTTCGACCCCGCCTGCCCGTGGACGTGGCTGACCAGCCGCTGGCTGGTCGACGCCGCGCCCCGGCGAGGCCTCGAGATCACGTGGCGCTCGCTCAGCCTGCTCGTGCTCAACGACGGGAACGTGCCCGAGCAGTACGCCACCCGGGTCCACGCCGCCGCGCGGGCGCACCGGCTGTTCGCCGCCCTCGACGACGCCGGCCGCAACGACCTGATCGGCGCCGCGTACACCGCCATCGGGACGCGGGTGCACGACGGCGGCGAGGAGCTGACCGTCGACCTCGTGCGCGAGGCGGCGGCCTCGGTGGGCGCGGGTGACTGGCTCGACGCGGTCGACGACGCACGCTGGGACGCCACGGTCGAGCTGTCGACCAAGGCGGCACTCGACCTGGCCGGCCCTGACGTCGGGTCGCCGATCCTGGCCCACGGCTCGCCGCGCGTCGGCCTCTTCGGCCCGATCGTCAACCCCGGCCCGCGTGGCGCGGAGGGCGCCCGCCTGCTCGATCTCGTGCTGGCGACGTCCGAGATCGACGGGTTCTTCGAGCTCAAGCGCGGCCGCACGGCCGGCCCCCACCTCCCCGCTCCCCCGCCGTCCGCCTGACCCGCCGGTGGACGCGATTTCCACAGCAGGAACGGTGGCCGGAACCCCCGATCCTGCTGTGGAAATCTTTCTCTGTCGAAATGTCGTGACCTCTCCGTCGACAGGGTGCCGGGCGGCGGTCGCCCGGCGGAGGAGGAGATGACCATGCGCTACCTCGCACTGCTCGCCCGGGACGAGTCCGAGATCCCCGCGCCCGGCACGCCCGAGCGCGACGCGTCGCACGCCGGCTACGTGCGCTTCGCCCAGATGGCGGCCGACGCCATCCTCGCCGGCGAGGCTCTGCAGCCGGCCGCCACGGCCCGCACCGTCCGGCACGGCGACGGCGGCGAGCCGCTCGTCACATCCGGGCCGTACGCGGAGACGACCGAGGCCCTCGTGGGCTACTACGTCCTCGACGCCGAGACGCTCGACGACGCCATCGCCCTGGCGCGCGAGATCCCGAGCGCCCTGCACGGATGGGTCGCCGTCCGCCCCCTCGTGATGTGGCAGGCCGAGCTCGCCGTGCCGCCCTCGAGTACGGCGTACCTGGCCCTCATCTACGGGAAGGAGTCGGACGGCGACGTGCCGGGCACCCCTGCGTGGGACGCCGGCGCGGCCGAGCACGGCCGCTTCGCAGAGGTGGCCGGCGACGCGATCGTGGCCGGCGGGGCGCTCCACCCGGTCGACACGACGACCACCGTGCGGGTGCGCGACGGCGAGCTGGTGGTCACCGACGGGCCGTTCAGCGAGACCGCGGAGGTCGTGGGCGGGTTCTACGTCCTCACCGCGCCCGACGCGGCCGCCGTCGAGGCCGTGGCCGCGCAGATCCCGGTCGGCTCGGGGGGCGCGGTCGAGGTCCGGCCGATCCTCGACCTGGGCGACGACGTCCGCCCCCCGAAGGGCTGACCGCAGGCGAGCCGTGACCGACGCACGGGTGGTGGTCGAGCGCACGTTCCGGGCCGAGTCCGGGGCGGCGCTCGCCACCCTCACCCGCATGCTGGGCGACCTCGAGGCGGCCGAGGATGCGGTGCAGGAGGCGTTCGTCGAGGCGCTGCGGACGTGGCCGGACCGGGGGGTCCCCGACCGGCCGGGCGCGTGGATCACCACGACGGCCCGCAACCGGGCGCTCGACCGGGTGCGGCGCGAGGCGCGCCGGGCCGACCGCGAGGCGGCCGCGGGGCGGGCGACCGCCGACGCTGCACCCGACGCGGCGGCGGGCCTCGGCGCCGCCGGGCCGCCGGCGCCGACCGGCAGCAGCACCGGGACCGGCGACGAGGTGGTCCCCGTGGAAGACGACCAGCTCCGGATGATGTTCACGTGCTGCCACCCCGCCCTCGCCCCGGCAGCCCAGGTGGCCCTGACGCTGCGGCTCGTGTGCGGCCTGCGGACCGACGAGATCGCCTGCGCCTTCCTGCAGCCCGAGCCCACGGTGGCGCAGCGCCTCAGCCGGGCGAAGGCCAAGATCCGGGCCACGAGGATCCCGTTCCGGGTGCCGCCCGGCCGCCTCCTGGCCGAGCGGCTGCCGGCCGTGCTGGCGTGCGTCTACCTCGTGTTCTCCGAGGGGTACGCGGCCAGCGGTCGCGACGCCCTCATCCGCGACGAGCTGTGCGACGAGGGGATCCGCCTCGCCCGCCTCGTCGCCGCGCTGCTGCCCGACGAGGCCGAGGCGCACGGCCTCCTCGCCCTGGTCCTGCTGCAGGACAGCCGCCGGGCCGCCCGGCTGGGCCCCGACGGCGAGATGGTGCTGCTGGAGGACCAGGACCGCGCCCGGTGGGACCGGGGCCGCATCGCCGAGGGCCAGGCCGAGCTGGCGCGTGCCCAGGGCATCGGACCGGCGGGCTCGTACCGCGTGCAGGCGACCATCGCCGCCATCCACGCCAGCGCCCCGGCCTGGGCCGACACCGACTGGGAGCGCATCGCCGCGCTGTACGCCGTGCTCGCCCGGCGCGCGCCCTCGCCGGTGGTCGAGCTGAACCGGGCCGTGGCCGTGGCGTTCGCTGACGGACCCACCGCCGGCCTGGCCGTCGTGGACGCGGTGGCGGGCGACGCCCGCCTCGCCCGGTCCCACCACCTCCCCGCCACCCGGGCGGACCTGCTGCGCCGGTTGGGACGGACCGCGGAGGCGGCCGACGAGTACCGTGCCGCGCTCGCGCTCGTCCGCACGGCGGCCGAGCGGTCGTTCCTGCAGCGCCGGCTGGCGGAGGTCACCCCGGCCTGATCGCTACGGGACGAGGGCGAGGACCTCGTCGGCGGAGAGGTGGCCGGGAGGGCGGGCCGCGGCGACGGCTTCCGCGGCCAGGCGCTGCAACAGCTCGTTCACGGGGGTCGCCACGCCGTGCAGGCGGCCGAGCAGCACGATCTCGCCGTTGAGGTAGTCCGACTCGATGGTCCCGGCGCCCCGGGCCAGGCTCTGCCACGACGATCCGCCCTCCCACCGCTCGCCGTCGATGGCGTGCATGCGCAGGAGGTCGCCGCGCCGGGCCATGTCCTCTTCGGTCGACGCCCGGTCGATCCCCGCCGCGTCGAACACCGCCTCGGCTTCGGCCACGGCCCGGTCGAGCAGGGGCGACGACCGACCGGCCGCCCCGACCACGGCGTCGAGCGCGTTGCCGAGGTTGACCTCGAGCTTGCGGTACTTCCACCGCATCACGTCGGGGCGGACCACCGAGTCGAACGTCGCCCCCGCGAAGGCGGCCGCCACCGCCTCGGCGGTGGCGTCGAGCCCGGTCGGGTACCGGCCGATGTCGAGCAGCCCGCTGACCGGTGTCGACCATACGTCCACGACGCCGGGCCGCAGGTGGGTGGCCGGCAGCATCACCGCGATGCCGTACACGTCGGCGAACGCCCGCAGCGCCATGCGCTCGTTGGCGACCCCGTTCTGGGCGCAGGCGACGGCGACACCGGGCGGCGCCACCCGAGCCAGGTCCTCGATCGCGCCGGCGGTGTGCTGCGACTTCATGGCCAGCACGACGACGTCCCCGGGCTGCAGGTCGGCCTCGCCCGGGTGGGCGGCGGCCGGGATCGGGAGCACCACGCTCTCGTCGGGCGACCGGAGGGTCAGCCCATGCTCGCGGAGCGCGACGAGGTGGTCGCCCCGGGCCACGAGCACGACGTCGTGGCCCGCCTGGTGCAGCCGCCCACCGACCACCCCACCGATGCCGCCGGCTCCGTAGATGACGAATCGCATGCGACCCAGGCTCTCACCTGCCGGCGGCGTCTACCCCACGACCAGCCGGGACCCGGGCCCCAACAGCGACCTCGAGCCGGCCGAGTCGAGGACTCCGTCGCCAACGAGAGCGAGGGCCGGGGCTTCGTGCTGCTCGAGGACCTGATCACCGCCCAGGCCCAGGCCTACGTGGGCTGACGCTCGGGCGCCCCCACCGAGCGGCGGGCCAGCTCGGCCTCGCGCGTCGGGATCCGCCAGCCGACGTACCCGGTGCCCACGGCGCCGGCACCGAGGATGACAGCGGCCGCCGCCGGCGAGCCGATGGCCCACGAGCTCAACGTGCACGCCGTGAGCATCATGGCGATGGCGACGAGCTTGGCGCGGCGGGGCATGCCCAGCCCGGCGCGGTGGTCACGCACCATCGGCCCGACTCCCGGCAGGTCGAGCACCCACCGCTCGAACCGGGGGCTCGAGCGCGCGAAGCAGGCCGCCGCCAGGACGAAGAACCCGGTGGTGGGCAGGCCGGGGACGACGATGCCGACGGTGCCGAGGCCGACGGCGACGAACCCGCACGTCATGAGCACGAGCCGGCGCATCGTGTCGCCCTACCCGACGAGGGAGGCGATGTCCTCGGCGAGGAGGACGAGGAGGAGGGCGATGACCGTGAGCGCCAGCGCGGTGTAGGCCCACCGCCAGCGATGGTCGGCCGCCCAGAAGCGGCGGATGGTGGCGACGTTGGAGGCGATGGCCACGAGCCCGACCGGGATGCCGATCGCCGGCCCGACGCCCGCGGCCAGGCCGAGGGCCGGGAGCAGGAACGGCAGGACGAGGTAGGTGAGGGTGCAACGCGTCGCCGAGACGAGCACCGATGTGGAGAAGGCGCGCTGGGCGGCGCGCTCGGACGCGGTCTGGCCCTCGGGGATCCGGAGGAGGCGCCGCACGGCGGTGTCGGCGGCCGGACGGGGGGCGGTGGCCACGTTCTGCACGGTTCAGAGGCTAGAGGGTGCGTGGGGCGGTCACCCAAGCGCCCCCGGTACCGCCGCCCTCGGATCGGCATGTGACGCGAGCGTGAACTCGACAGACGGGAGCGCGGCGGGGTGACGGTGCGCCACTAGGGTCCGGGCCGCCGACCCAGGGAGGAGCCGCGCGCCGTGAAGCTGATCACTGCCATCGTCAAACCGTTCAAGCTCGACGACGTGAAGACCGCCCTCAAGGAGGTCGGCATCGCGGGCATGACGGTCAGCGAGGCGCAGGGCTTCGGCCGCCAGGCGGGCCACACCGAGGTGTACCGGGGAGCCGAGTACACGGTCGACTTCGTGCCCAAGGTGCGCATCGAGGTCCTGGCCGCGGAGACCGACGCGGACGCGGTCGTCGAGGCCATCGTGAACGCCGCGCGCACCGGGAAGATCGGCGACGGCAAGATCTGGGTCTCCGACGTGGTCCGCACCGTGCGGGTGCGCACCGGCGAGCTCGACTTCGACGCTCTCTGACAGGCGTTCTCCAGGCGTTCATCCAGGTCAGGGCCGAAGTTCACCCGCCCCGAGACAGGCGGTCACGGCCCGGCTACGGTCGCGACGAACGGCAGTGTGTCGACTCTTTCCACTCCAGAGAGGGCATCGATGAGCAACCGTCACCGCACCACCGACGTGGTCCTTCCTCACCACGAGGAGCGCCGGGTCCAGGCCCGGTCCGAGCGTCACCGGGTGAACACGGCCCTGGCCGATGTCACCGGGCAGATCCTCGGAGGCGCCGAGCCCGACGACGTGGTCGAGCCGGGCGTCGGCTTCCGGGCCGAGCGGCACCACGATCCCGATCGGTCCCGGCCGTCCACCCGCCGGCGCCGGCACTGGAAGCTGAAGATGTGGAAGCGGCGCACCGCCGAGCGGCGCGCCAAGGCGTACATCGAGCGCGCCGCCGGCTGAGGCCGGCGCTCTCGCACCCCGTCGGGCCCGCTCCGCCGGTTCGGCGCGCCCCGTGGGCGGCCGAGCCGGGCGTCGACCGGACGCACGTCAGGTTCCCGCGCGCGGCACGGGCGGGCGCCGGCGTGAGCCGGGCCCGCCCGCAACCGGGGGTTCAGGAGAGGTGCCGGATCAGACCGGCGTGGACTCGGGCTCGTCCTCCGTCGCCGGCGTGTCGCCGTTGCCGTGCTCGGCGAGCACCTCGGCGGCGATCATGTCGAACTCGGGGTAGGCCAGCACGCCCATCTCGGGCATGTCCAGGCCGACGAGCTCGTCGGCCTCGGTGGACCGGATGCCGCCCTTCATGACCGCGTTCTGGATCTTGAAGAAGGCGAAGGCGATGCCGAAGATCACGGTCCAGATCACGAGCGCACCGAGCGCCTGCGCACCGAGCTGACCGAACTCGCCAGCGACGACACCCTCGATGGCGGGGACGTCGGAGCCGTTCCAGGCTCCGCCGTAGCTGCCGTTGGCGAAGATGCCGACGGCCAGGACACCGAAGGTGCCGCAGACGCCGTGGACGGCGATGGCGCCCACCGGGTCGTCGACCTTGAGCTTCGTTCTCGATGAACTCGGCGGCGTAGATGACGAGCACACCGGCGATGACGCCGATGAGCGCCGACCAGGCCGGGCTGGTGAAGGCGCACGGCGCCGTGATGGCCACCAGGCCGGCCAGCATGCCGTTGACCATCATGCCGGGGTCGGGCTTGCCGGTCTTGAACATCATCACGAACATCGACGTCACGGCGCCGAACGCACCGGCGAGGGCCGTGTTGGTGGCCACCACCGCGAACTGCACGTCGGTGGCGGCGAGGGTCGAGGCGGCGTTGAAGCCGAACCAGCCGAACAGCAGGATGAAGCAGCCCAGCATGGCCATCGGGATGTGGTGCCCGGGCAACGTGTTGGCCGAGCCGTCCTTGTTGTACTTGCCGATGCGGGGGCCGAGGACGATCGCACCGGCGAGACCGGCGACGCCGCCGACGGCGTGGACGACGCCGGATCCGGCGAAGTCGACGTACCCGGCGCCGAGGCCCATGGTGTCCCAGGTCTTGGCGAGCCAGCCGCCGCCCCAGGTCCAGGCCCCGAAGATCGGGTAGTAGATGGCGCCGCAGAACAGGCCCCACCCGACGAAGGCGTTCCACTTCCACCGCTCGGCCATGGCCCCGGTGGGGATCGTGGCCACGGTGTCCATGAAGGCCACCATGTAGAGGAAGAAGCCGATGACGGCCGCGCCACCCGAGGTGGCGATGGCGTCACCCGAGAGGGCGAAGCCGCCCTGCCACAGGAACACCCAGTTCCCGCTGCCGATGAGGGCATCACCGACGGGCTGGGTGTAGCCGAAGTCGTAGCCCGGCAGCAGGTAGCTGTAGCCGCCGAACATGAAGGCGTAGCCGACCAGGAAGTAGCCGACGAAACCGAGGCCGAAGATGGCGAAGTTCGTCGACACCACGTGGGCGGCGTGCTTGGCACGGCAGAAGCCGGTCTCGACCAGGGCGAACCCGGCCTGCATGAAGATGACGAGCACGGCGCCGATGACGATCCACAGCAGGTTGGTCTGCTGCCCGAGGGCGGAGACCGCCTCGGCTGGATCGACGTCCTGCGCGCCGGCGACGCTCGGAGCGAGGAGGACGAGGGCGCCCGCGAGGGCCAGCCCCAATCCTGCTTTCCGCCCGAACGACATGCCGGCTCTCGCGTCACGACGAGGGCCAATGGACATGGGTACGTGTTCCTTTCAGACGTTCCCGGAGAAAGAGGTCTGACGCCGATGTCTGACCCGAGGATGAACGTATGGACGGGGTGTCACACGTCTATGTCGCATTCGTGAATCGCCGAATGCCATCTGCTTCGCTATCGCGCCCTGTTCATTGCGCCGATGGCTCATGTTTCTGACTCAAATCTGACGTCCCACCCTCAGCGGGTGGTTCGCTCACAGCGCCCACGTCGCACGACGACCAGGGGATGCGCCAGACTCACGACCATGTCCGAGCAGCAGATGGACCCGCGCAAGGTCCGCATCGGCCTCGCCATGGTGGTGGTCACCGTGGTCGTGGCGGTGGCCTTGATCACGGTGGTCGACTCGAACGTCGTGCGGGCGATCATGGCCGGCATCGCCCTTCTCGGCATCGTGCGCGCGTTCCTGCTGTTCCGCTCGATCCGCGGCGAGCGGGCACAGCGCTGACGACCGGCCGGCGGCCACGCCGGGCGCGGTCGATCAGACGACGGGCAGCTCGCCCATCTCGAGCAGGAAGCCGGCGCCGCGCACGACGCAGACGGCCATTCCGAGCGGAGCGATCCGCTTCCGCACGCGGCGCACGACGTTGTCGAGCATCCGCGACCCGTTGTCGGCCTCGTCAGACGCCACCCCCAGCGCCTCCGCCAGGTCGGCCCGGGCCACCATGTAGCCGGGCTCGGACATCAGAGCCGTGAGGGCGGCGAGCTCTCCCGGCGGCAGCGCCACCCAGCGGTCGCCGCGGTGCAGCAGGCCGTCGTCGTCGATCGACGCCGGAGCGAGGGCGCCGGCGCGTCGGCGCAGGCGTTCGCGCCGGACGTAGCGCTCGACCGCGTCTGCGTCCGGCCGAACCCAGTCCTCGAGGGTGTCCCACGAGGCGGGCGGCTCGTGGCCGTGGTCGACGATCAGCAGGCGCGGCCGCCCCTCGCGCACCAGACGCTCGCGCTGGTCGGCCTCTGCGGGCCAGAGCAGGTCCACGACCTGGTCGTCGACCTTTGGCTGGCGCGCCACCGTGCCCATGACCGTCCTCCTGTTGGCCACAGGTGACGTTAGGGCAGCGCTGTTTCACGTTCGTGAGGCAACTGTTGTCGATCTGTCGCGATTATCTGACACATTTCTTACGATGGGGCCGGGACGGCGATGTCGAGGACGAGACCACGGCTCCGCACGACGTGCAGCTGCTGCAGGCCGACTGCGGCCACCCGGCGCACCGTGGAGTTCTGGAATGCGGGCCACCTGGCGTCACGCTGATGCCCCGTCCGTTACGGGCAATGCACAAGAACCTGCCGAATTTCTTTCATTTCACCCCCCGCCCGTGAACGCTTTGTGAACGCGATGGCCGGAACATTGCGGCATCCCCACTCCACCCTTTAGGCAGGTCGCGTGCCCGGCATGCCGTTGAAGGATCCCTGGAGCGGTTCCGACCGCTACGTGCCTCGGACCGTCGTCCAACCGATCCAGCGCGTCCTCGCTCACGAGGCCGCCGGCGGCGTGGTCATGCTCATCGCCGCCGCCATCGCCATCGTGTGGGCCAACTCTCCCTGGAGCGACTCCTACGCGGAGGTATGGCAGACGCCGCTCCGCGTCGAGCTCGGCGGGCTGCTGCACCTCGACCACCTCTCGCTGCAGACCTGGGTCAACGACACGCTGATGACCGTGTTCTTCCTGCTGGTCGGTGTCGAGATCAAGCGCGAGGTCGTCCACGGCGAGCTGCGTGACCCCCGGGCGGTCGCGCTCCCGGTCATCGCCGCGCTGGGCGGCATGATCGTGCCCGCCATCATCTACGCCGGCCTCAACGCCGGCGGGGAGGGCAGCAACGGCTGGGCGGTGCCGATGGCGACCGACATCGCCTTCGCCGTCGGGGTCGTGACCCTGGCCGGCAAGCGCGTCCCCCTCGCCGCCAAGATCTTCCTGCTGACGCTGGCCGTGGCCGACGACATCGGCGCCATCGTCGTGATCGCGGTGTTCTTCACGGGGGCCTTGTCGTGGGGCTGGTTCGCCTGCGCCCTCGTGTCCCTGGTCGGCATCTTCCTGCTGCGCCGCGGCGACGTGCAGAGCCTGGCGCCCTACCTGGCGGTGGGAGCCTTCGCCTGGCTCGCCCTGCTCGAGTCGGGTGTGCACGCCACGCTCGTCGGCGTCGCTCTCGGACTGCTCACCCCGGCCTGGCCGTTGCGGTCGCCCCGACGGTTCCCGCCCGAGGCCCGCAAGATCATCAACAGCGTCGAGGCCGCCTACTACGACCGCGTGCTGACCCAGGAGGAGTTCGCCGAGAACGAGCAGCGGATCGCCGAGATCTCGCGCCTCGCGATGTGGAGCACGAGCCCACTCGAGCGGCTGGAGCGGGCGCTGTCCCCCTGGGTCGCCTACGTCGTCGTGCCCGTCTTCGCCCTCGCCAACGCGGGCGTGTCGCTCTCGGGCGACGCCATCGGTGGCCTCGTGTCGAACCCGATCACCTCCGGGGTGCTGCTCGGCCTCGTCGTCGGGAAGACCGTGGGGGTGTTCAGCTTCACGGCCATCGCGGTGAAGCTGGGTGTCGGCCGGCTGCCGGCCGGCACGACCTGGCGCCACCTGTTCGGGTTGGCGACGTCGGCCGGCGTCGGGTTCACGGTTGCCCTCTTCGTGACCAGCCTCTCGTTCGACTCCGCGGCGCAGGCCGACGCCGCCCGGGTCGGGATCCTGTTCGGGAGCACGATCGCCGGGATCCTGGGCTTCACGCTCCTGCGCAGCGGGTCGTCCTCGTCGACCAACAGGTCCGCTGACACCGAGGTCGGGAACCCGCCATCGAGTGCAGGGCCTGTCGTCGTCCCGGCGGACGCCGCCGTGTTGGCGCCGCCCGGCTGAGTGCGTGCAGCACCGAAGGTGACGCCGTCGTCACCTTCGGGAGGGCGATAGGTTGGGGGCGACTTCCGGGGGGAGGGTCGCCGCCGCGACACGTCGTGATGACGCGCACCGTCGAGCTGGACATCGCGGGTCCCGACGCCGACGCGTCGCGGCCCGACGAGCCCACCCGCCGCCGCGGCCATGGCGCCGGCCTCGTGTTCCCGGCCCGCGTCCGCCTCCTCGGCTCGGCGGCCGTCGGCGCGGTGGCGGTGCTCGCCGTGGCGCTGACGTGGCTGGTGCCCGAGGGTCGGGAGGGCTACGTCGTCGCCCATGCCCTCCCCGCTCTCCCCCTCCTGGCGGCGTCGTTCCTGTGGGCGGGACGTGTTCGCCGTCGCGGCGCACCCGAGTACGCCCGGTTCTGGCGTCACTGGCGGTCCGCCTGCGCGTGCGGCCTCGGGGCCGCCGTCGCCGGCACCGCCATGCCGGCGTGGCCGCCGCTGCTCGAGGTCGACCTGGCCCTGATGGTGGCGGCCGTCCCGTTCTGGGCGGCCGCCGGCCGCGAGGCGCTGGCGATCCCTGCCGGCCGCCTCGACCCCGCCGTCGACATGGTGGACGGGCTCACGGCGATCGTCGTCCTCGGGGCCCCCGGGGTCCTGCTGCTCGCCGAGCCGCTGCTGGAGAACGCCCAGCCGGCCGCCGCGCTCCCCCTCGCCTTCTTCCTGGCCATGGCGCCCGCCGGCCTGTACGGCGCGGTGCTGAGCATCGGGCGGGTGTCACCCGGAGAGCGCGTGGCCCACGGGCTCGGCGTCGCCCTCGTCGGGACGTTCTGCGTCAGCGTCGCGCTGCAGCTCGCCCGCCTCGTCGACGGGATCGATCTCCCTCTCGGCGCCTTCGTCGGCGCCCACGTCGCCAACCTCGTCGTCGTGGCCGCGTTGCCGTTGTGGTCGCACCGCGCCGTGTCGGGCGGCCTCGGCCGGCTTCCCGTCGAGCGGCAGGTCCGGCGGCGCAACCCGCTGGCGGTGTTCAGCGCCGTGGTGCTGCCGTTGTTGGCGGCGTACGTGCTGGGCTGGCGCCGGGACGACGGCTGGGCGGTCGTGTACCTCGTCGGCCTGTTGCTGGCCGTCATCGCCCTCAGCGCGCTGCGCCAGACCATGCTGACGCGCGAGACCCGCCGCCTCGCCGGCGAGCTGGCGCACATGGCCGAGGAGCGGCGGTGCCTGCTGGCCGACATGGTGCGGGCCGTCGACGACGACCGCCGCCGCATCGTGTCCGAGCTGCACGCGCAGGCCGTGGGTTCGCTGTCGACCCTGGGCACCGTCGTGCAGACGGCCTGCGTGTCGCTCCCCGCGCCGACAGCCCTGGCGGTGCGCGAGTCCGTCGCCCAGGTCCAGGGCGACCTCAGCCAGCGCGCCGAGGAGCTGCGCACCCTCCTCGTCGCCCTCCGGCCGTTCGGTGCCGGGGCCGGTGGCGACGACGCCCTCGGTCCGGCCCTGCGCGCCTACGCCGCCGATCTCTGCGACGCGCTGCCGCCCGAGGCGCGGCCCCAGGTGGTGGTCGACGTCGACCCCGTGCTCGAGCTCGATCGCCGCACCGCCACCATCACCTACCGCATCGCGCAGGAAGCCCTGTTCACGGCCGTGCTCCACGCCCGGGCAGAGACGGTCACCGCACGGGTGGGCGCCGACGAGTCGGCGGGCCGGGTCGTGGTGGAAGTCGACGACGACGGCGACGGGCTCGACCTCGGCGCCCTGGTCGGTGGCGCCTGTCTGTCCGCGCTCGAGCTGTTCACCGATCTCGGGCACGGTGAGCTGACGGTCCGCGCCGTCCCGGGCACCGGGACCTCGGTGCGCAGCCGCCTCGGCGGCCACTCGGCCCCGGCCGGCCGGCCCGACGATCGCCGCCACCTGCGCCTCGTCTGACGCCGCGACCCCGTGGCGGACCGCCGCCGATCAGAGCAGGTCGAGCGCCCCGAGCCCGCCCGCCAGGAACCGCCGCCCGGCGTCGACCGCCTCCTCCTGGCTGATCTGGCCGGCCAGAGCCAGCTCGCACAGGTGGAACAGCGCGCCCATCGCCGCCGCCCCACCCGCCTGGGTCACCGCCAGCGGCTGGCCGGAGGGGGCCAGCAGTGCGTTCAGCTCGCCCGCGAGCCGGGCCCGCACCGCCATGGCCTGGCCGACGACCCCCGGGTCGCCGGAGCCCCACGGCTCGAGGACCAGCAACCGGTAGGCGTCGGGGTGGTCGGAGAACCACGCGACCAGGGCCTCGACCAGGGCCGCCACGCGGCGCTCGGGCGCCGTGGGCGCCCGTGTGGCGGTGCGGGCCGCGTCCACGACCTCGCCGACCAGGCGCTCCATCACCTCGCGGTAGAGCTCGGGACGGCCGTCGGGGAAGTAGTGGTAGAGCAGCGTCTTGGACACCCCCGCCAGCTCGGCCACCTCCGCCAGGCCGGCCTGCGTGTAGCCGCGAGTGGCGAACGTCTGCTGCGCCGCCCCGATCAACAGCGCCTTGCGCTCCTCAGGGGCCAACCTGCGTACCGGCGCCTCTGCCACGTGCCTCCCCCTGACCTGCCCCGGGCCGCGACCCTCACCGGTGCGCCCGCCCGGCGATCGTCAACTTACCCGCGCGCCGCCTCGCGGCCGGCGGCAGGTCGAGCGGCACCCTGCCCGAGCCGATTGCCATCGACCCCCGCAGGGCGCAGGATCTCGGCATGGCCGTCCTGATGGAGCGCCAGCTGTGGTCCGACATCGACCACATGCGGTACCAGACGACCCCGAAGCGGGTGCGGGTGCGGCTCGGGCCGACCGTCATCGCCGACACGACGAACGCCCTGCTGGTGTGGGAGCCGAGGCGGGTCGTGCCCTCGTACGCCGTGCCGGTCGACGACGTCGACGCCACGCTCCGGGAGCCGAGCGCACCCCCGCCGCGCCCGGAGCACCGGCCCGTCGGCTTCGGTGACGACGGCCCGCCCATGCTCGATCCGAGCATCCCGTTCGCGGTGCACACGTCGGCGGGGGACCAGTTCGACGTCGTCGCCGGCGACGAGGTCCGTCCCGCCGCCGCGTTCCGCCCGGCGGACGGCGACGTGCACAGCCACCTGGTGCTGGACTTCGACGCCTTCGACTGGTGGGAGGAGGACGAGCCGATCGTCGCCCACCCACGCGACCCGTTCCACCGCATCGACGTCCGGCGCAGCTCCCGACTCGTGCGCCTCGAGCACGAGGGTGAGCTCCTGGCCGAGTCGAATCGCTGCCGCATGCTGTTCGAAGGCGTGTTCCCCGTGGTCCGGTACTACCTGCCGGCGGACGACGTCGCAGTCGAGCTGCGCGCCAGCGATCACCGCACCGAGTGCGCCTACAAGGGGGCGGCCACGCACTACACCGCCACCGTCGGCGACGGGGTGCTCCCCGACATCGCCTGGAGCTACGAGGACCCCCTCGACGACGCGGTGCCAGTCAGGTCGCTCGTCTGCTTCTACCAGGAGCGGCTGGACCTCTCGGTCGACGGCGAACGGGTTCCGCGCGTCCGCACGCCCTGGTCGTGACCCCGCAGATCGGCGGCGGCCCTCGCGGTCAGGTCCGGATCGGGCCGGGCAGGCGCGTCTCGAAGTCGAGCAGGCCGACCCAGGCCGGGCGCACGGCGATGCGGGCCATGCGTGTGCTCGGGTCGTCGACCATCGACAACAGGCCGGCCGCGGCCTCGTCGCCGAGGTAGAGACGGGCCGACGACTCGTACTCGGGGGCCACCCCGTCGACGTCCTCGATCGTCGCCCGGCCGCGCACGAGCAGCACGTGGGGCGGCTGGGCGTCGGTGTCGATCGACAGCGCGACCGCCGGGTTGACGCGGAGGCTGGCGATGCGGCGCGCCGGCCGGCGGATGTGCGGCGCGGCGTAGAACGTGGGCATCACGAGCTCCTCTCCCGTCCAGTGGAACCACGTGGGCACCACCCGGGGCGTGCCGTCCTCGGCCACGTAGGCGAGGCGGGCCGGGATCGCCGACGCCAGGAGCCGCGCTGCCACCGGCGTGTCGAGCAGGCGCAGGTCGCCCTGGGGCAGTGGGGTGGTCGTGGCGTCGTCGCTCATGGTCCCTCCGGGTCGTCGTCGGCCGCGCCGGTTGCGCTGGAGACGGGCCGGGGCCGCGAAAGTGATCGCGCCGTCAGGCCCGGCCGTGCGCACGCAGGACGCCGACCGCCTCCACAGTGGCGTATCCGCGCCACTCGAGGGCGGCGGCCGGCGAGTAGGCGGTGAAATCCACGTCCCAGCCGCCGTCCTCGCGTTGCCCGGCGGCCACGCGGTCGAGGTCGGTGGCGACGACGGTCTCGTCGAGGTGGGCGCGGAGCGGGGTGCCCGGGGCCGGCGAGAACTCGAGGGGACGGATCGCCTCGTCGGCCAACCCCCCTTCGACGGGGAGCGTCGCGTCGGCCGGCAGGGCACCGGCCCAGCGGGCCAGCAGCGCCGCCGCGTCCACGTCCTCGCCGCCGTGCTCGTCGCCGTCGCCGTCGGCCGGTCTTGCGACCCACGCGTCGAGGAACCGGAGGCCGTACAGCAGCTCGAGTGTCGACGCCGGACCGTCCTGGGCGGCCATCGCCGCGGCCGCGTACCGGCTGGCGGTGGTAAGCCAGGGATGGGCGGCGACCGCCGGATCGTGACGGGCCACCCGGTGGGCGACGGCTGCCACCGCAGTCGTGATGTGCAGCGACGACACGTCGGGGTCCGCGCCGGCCCAGAACGGCGCGGTGGCGGTGGCGTCCGCGACCGGCAGTGCGAACGGCAGCCCACCGTCGGGGAGGGTCGCCCCGGCCAGCCAGTCGCACAGCTCGGCCGCACGCGGGCTGGTGACGGGTGCGACGTCCTCGAACACCTCGAAGGCGTGCATCGCACCGACGGGCTGGCTCTCGGCCGCCCGCAGGTCGGGTTCGAGTGCGCCGTAGCCGCCGCCGGGGTTGCGGTAGGCCTCGAGCGCGGCGAGGGCGAGGTCGGGATCACCGCCTTCGAAGCGCACGGCGAAGCGACGCCGGTCGAGCAGGCGGGCGTGGGCGGTCATGAAGGCGGACGTGGCGGCGAGGTCGAAGGCCATGCCCCCGATCCTGCGCCAACGCCGGCCGGGGTGTCTTGGACCGATCGGACATCCCGCGCCGCGGGACCGATGACTCGACCGGCGTCCCGGCGTCGTACATGGTGACGCCCATGAGGGCGAGGAGGACGCGCCCAGCATGACCACCTACGTACTCATCCCCGGAGCGGCATCCGATTCCTGGTACTGGCACCTCGTGGCGCCCGACCTCGCGGCTCGCGGCCACGAGGTGGTGACCCCCGACCTGCCGTGCGACGACGACGCGGCCGGGTTCGCCGAGTACGCCGACCTCGTGGTCGACGCCATCGGCGACCGCCGCGACATCGCGATCGTGGCCCAGTCGATGGGTGCGTACACCGCAGCGCTCGTGTGCACCCGGGTGCCGGTCGACCTGCTGGTGCTGGTGGCGGCCATGACCCCACGGCCGGGCGAGACCGGTGGCGAGTGGTGGGTGAACACGGGGCAGGCGGAAGCGCAGCGCGCGCTGGCGATGCGCGAGGGGCGCGATCCCGACGACGACGACCCGGAGACGATCTTCCTGCACGACGTCCCGCCGGACGTGGCGGCCGAGTCGGTCCACCACCTGCGGCCCCAGTCGGGGACCCCGTTCTCGACGCCGTGGCCGCTGGCGTCGTGGCCCGACGTGCCCACCCGGTTCCTGCTCTGCCGCGGCGACCGCCTGTTCCCCGCCGACCTCCAGCGCCGCGTCGTCCGTGAGCGGCTCGGCCTCGTCGCCGACGAGATGGACGGCGGCCACCTGCCCGCCCTGGCTCACCCGCACGAGCTGGTCGAGCGCCTGGAGGCGTTCCGCATCGAGGGGTCGTCGCCCGTGCTCACCGGCTGACGACCCCCGGTCGCGACCCGTCGTCGAGAATCGGGCCGCCGCAGGGACGGGTGCCAGCATGAGGCGGTGCAGACCGGAGCGCGGCGATGACGCCGCTCGAGGGCGTGCTGCTCGCCCTCGCCGGGCTGGCGGCCGGGATCGCCAACGCGGTCGCGGGCGGCGGGTCGCTGCTGTCGTTCCCCGCGCTGTTGGCCGCCGGCTACCCGGCGGTCGACGCCAACGTCACGAACACCGTCTCGTTGTGGCCGGGGTATCTGAGCGGGGGGCTGGCGTACCGCGACGACCTGCGGGCCCAGCGCGACCGGGTGGTGGCGCTGGGCGTCACCGCGGGCGTCGGTGGCGCGGCCGGCACGGTCCTGCTGCTGGTGGCGCCGCCGGGGGTCTTCGAAGCTGTCGTGCCGTACCTCGTGCTGGTGGCCGTGGTCCTCCTGGCCGCGCAGCCACGGATCGCGGCCCGGGTCCAGCGGAGGTCCGCGCGCCGCGTCGGCGGCCCCGCCCGGCCCGACCACGCGCGGCTCGGGCTGCACGCCTCGACGTTCGCGGCCGCCACGTACGGCGGGTACTTCGGCGGTGGGCTGGGGGTGATCCTGCTCGCGGTCCTCGGGATCTTCCTCCCCGACGACCTGGCCCGCCTCAACGGCCTGAAGAACGCGCTGTCGCTCGTGGTGAACACGGTCGCGTTGGTCGGCTTCGGCCTGTTCGGGCCCGTGGCGTGGGCGGCGGTGGCGGTGATCGCACCGGCGAGCCTCGCCGGAGGCGTGGTCGGCGGCCGGCTGGCCCGCCGGCTCTCGGCGACCGTGCTGCGCCGCACCGTGGTGGTGTGGGGCACGGCGGTGGCGATCCGCCTGCTCGTCGGCTGACCCCGCCACGGCCGCAACTCGGTCCCGACCGGCGACGGGGCGTCGCTACCGTCGCCGCGATGACCACGTGCGACGAGTGCGGCTTCACCTACGACCTGGGCGCCTCCGACACCGCAGGCCCCGCCATCGTCGCGGGCATCGCCGAGGTGGCCGCCACGCTGCTGGCGCCCGGGCCGGATCCCCGTCGCCGCACCGAGCCCGACACGTGGTCGCCGCTCGAGTACACCTGCCACCTGCGAGACGTGCTGCTGGTCCAACGCGAGCGCGTGCTCGAGGCGAGGCGGACCCTGGCCCCCACGTTCACCCCGATGGGCCGCGACGAGCGCGTCGGCCACGACGGCTACGCCGAACAGGAGCCGGGCGCGGTGGCCCGCCAGGTGGCCGACGCGGCCGCGCTCTTCGCCAACGTGCTCGCCCGCGTCGGCCCCGACGAGTGGGACCACACGGTCACGTACACGTACCCGCAGCCCGCCCAGCGGTCGCTGCGCTGGGTTGCGGTGCACACCGTGCACGAGGTGGTGCACCACACGCTCGACATCCGGCGGCAACGCCCGGCCCCGACCGACACCGACGCGGCGGGGACGAGCACGGTGGGCGGCGTCGAGATCCGACCGGCCGCGGCGTCCGACCTCCCGGCGCTCACCGCCATCCAGAACGCGCTCATCAGCACGACCACGTACGAGTGGACCGGGACGCCGTATGCGCTCGACGACCGGGCCGCCTGGCTCGAGGCCCATCGGGCCGCCGGAGAGCCGGTCCTGGTGGCCGTCGACGGCGATGCGGTGGTGGGGTTCGCGGCGTACGGCGACTTCCGGGACACCGGGCGCTGGCCGGGGTACCGGTTCACCGTCGAGCACACGATCCACGTGGCCGAGAGCCACCAGGGTGCCGGGGTCGGCCGGGCCCTGCTGCTCGCCCTGACGGACCACGCCCGCCGGGCGGGCAAGCGGGTGATGGTGGCGGCCATCGACGCGTCGAACACGGGCTCGATGGCGTTCCACGGCCGAGCCGGGTTCGTCGAGGTGGCCCGCATGCCCGGTGTCGGCGAGAAGTGGGGCCGCCGGCTCGGCCTGGTGTTGATGCAGCTCGAGCTGGGTGACGGGCACAGGCGGTTGACATATTCCGATATAGGAATATGATCTGGACGTGGCTCGCACACCGACGACGACAGATGCGTTCAACGCCGTCGCCGAGGCGAGCCGCCGCGACCTCCTCGACGCCCTCGGCACCGGGGAGGCCACGGTGGGCGAGCTCGTCGACCGGCTCGGCCTCAGCCAGCCCCAGGTGTCCAAGCACCTGGCGGTGCTGCGGGCCGTCGACCTCGTGCTCGTCCGCGTGGACGGCCGGCGGCGTTGGTACCGGGTCAACGGCCCGGCGCTGAAGCCCGTCCACGACTGGGTGCGCACCTTCGAGCGCACCTGGAACACCCGACTCGACCAGCTCGACGACCTGGTCGCCGAGCTCAAGCACCAGGAGCAGGAACGATGACCACCAACGACACCGCCAAGAACCGTCACGGCTCCGCCGAGGTGAGCCGCCCGTCCGACACCTCGCTGCGGGTCGTCCGCGCCTTCGACGCCCCCGCCGCCCTCCTCTTCGAGGCCTGGACGACGCCCGAGCACGTCCAGCGGTGGTGGGGCTTCGAGACCTCCGAGTGGATCCAGTGCGACATCGACCTCCGGGTCGGCGGCAGCTGGCGCTGGGTCATCGAGGACCACGGGCTCGAGGTGGCGTTCCGTGGCGTCTACCGGGAGATCTCCCCACCCCATCGGCTCGTGAACACCGAGCTCTACGAGGGCATGCCGGGCGCCACCGACGACGACGCCGCCCTCATCACCACCACGTTCGACGAGGTCGACGGCGTCACGACGATGACGCAGCTGTCGGAGTTCGTCCAGAAGGAACACCTCGACGCCGCCATCGAGTCGGGCATGGAGGGCGGGATGCAGGTCTCGTTCGACCGGATGGAGGACCTCGTCCGCTCCCGGGGATGAGGGCCCGGCGGGCGCCACGCTCCCCGTGGCGCCCGCCCCGAGGGTCGTCAGGCCGCGGGCAGGCCGAAGGCCACGAGCCGGCCGTCCGCGGTCCCCACGTAGACCTGGCCGTTGCTCACCGCCGGCGCCCCCGTGATCGCCGAGCCGACGTCGTGCGTCCACAGCGGCTCGCAGGTGGCGGCGCCGCAGCCGGCGGCGTCGAAGGCGGCCAGCAGCCCGCCGTCGCCGGCCACGAAGACAAGCCCCCCGGCGACCGCCGGCTGGAGGATCGCCCCGATCTCGCCGGTCACGGACGGCAGCGCCGCGGACCACAGCGGCGCGCACGTCGCCGCCCCGCAGCCGTCGGCCGCGAAGACCTGCAGACGGTCGGACCCGGGATCGGCGCTCCCGGCGAACAGCAGGCCGCCCGCCAGCGCCGGCGCGTTCTCGCGGGTCGTCGTGGCGCTGCGCCACCGCTCGGCACCGGTGGCCGCGTCGAAGGCCACGACCTCACTGTCGCCCGTGTACACGGTCGTGCCGTCGTCGCTGAGCACCGGCACGCCGGCAGGCCCCGGCGCCGCCTGCCAGGTCGGACAGAGGTTGAAGTTGGGGCCACACGACGTGACGGGCGCCTCGATCGAGTAGGCACGCACGCCCAACCTCTCGCGCACGTCGGTGGGCCCCAGGAACCACATCCCGGCGTGGAAGACCCACCCGTCGCCGAGGGTCACGACCTGGTCGGTCTGCACGGGCCTGTTGATGTAGAAGCGGCCGTCGAGCACGGTCGCGCCCGTGTCGAGGTCGCGGACCTGCAACCGCCGCTCGACGAGGCAGATGATCGGCGGCCCGGTGCAGAAGCTGCCGGGGACGATCAGTGCCACCTGGCGATCACGCAGCGCCACGACCAGCCCGCCGGGGATCTCGCCCTCCACCGCACCGGTCCTGGCGTCGAGTCGGAGCGCGGTGGCGGTGTCGGAGGTGAGCAGCTGGCTTGCGAGGACCTGGTCACCGGCGACGTAGGGCTGCCACATCTCGGCGTCGACAGGTGCCGAGTGCTGCCACAGAGGCGCGCCGTCCCGGGCGGCGAAGGTGTGCAGGCCGCCGGTGTCGGCGACGTGGATGCCCGCCGATGACGTCACCGGAGCGCCGGCGGGACCCCCGCCCAGCGCCGCCTCCCACCGGACGTCGAGCGAACCGACGTTGGCGGGCGTGACCTGGGTCTCGAGCGCGTTGTGCGCCGTCCGATCGGCGTTGCCTCCGGGCGTGGGCCAGAAGCAGCCCGACAGCGTCGCGAGCAGCGCGACGCCGAGCGCGCCCCATCTCGTCCGTCCCATCTCGTCTCCCCCTCCGAAACGCGACGACTCCCGGACGGAGCGTCTCGGCGGCGATGGTAGCGCCGAGGCGATCTGCTTTCCGTCGGTCGTGGGCGGGCGGCGCCACCGCTCAGCCGTCGGGGGACACGACTCCCCGCCGGAGCAGCCGGTGCTCGAGGCCCGCCTTCACCATGGGCCAGTCACGCGCCAGCACCGAGTAGACCGCGGTGTCGCGGACCCGACCGGCGCCGTCGACCACGTGGGCGCGCAGGATGCCCTCGAGCTCTGCCCCCAGCCGCTCGATGGCGGCACGCGACTGCAGGTTCATCCGGTGGGTGAGGAACTTGACGGCCTCCGCGTGCCACGTCTCGAAGGCGTGGGTCATGAGCAGCAGCTTGCTCTCTGCGTTGGTGCCGGTGCCGTGGGCGGACTCACGGTTCCACGTGTGCCCGATCTCGACCCGCGGCACCGACGGCTCGATGTCCATGAACGTCGTCATGCCGAGGACCTGCCCGTCCGTCTGCCGGATGGCGGTGAACGCCACCATCCGGCCCTCGGCCTGCAGGCCCAGCCGGCGGTCGATCTCGGCCGCCATGTCCTCGGGCCGCGGCACCGACGTGTACCAGCGGTCCCACATGTCGCCGTCGTTCGTGGCATCGACGAGGCCCGGCAGGTGCGCGTGCGTCAGCGGTTCGAGGCGGACGATCCGCCCCTCGAGCGTGATGGGGCCGAGCGCGGGCGACGTCGTCATCGTCGCCGGTGTACTCGACCCGCACGAGGGCCGCCGTGCGCTTTCCGCGCCCCGACGCGCCCCGGCGTGTCGCCACGGTCGAGGGGCGCGGACGGCCGATCAGCGCGCCGAGCGCTCGGAGCCGAAGCCCTACGATCGGGGCGCGCACGCAGAGCCGGGGAGACGGCCATGCCCGACCACACCACGAGGCCGCTCGACGCCGGCACCTGGCCAGACTTCGCCCGGCTGGTCGAGGCGCACAACGGCGTGTGGGGCGGCTGCTGGTGCATGGGCTTTCACCCCAAGGGGGAGGGGTGGGGCAAGAGCGCCGAGCTGAACCGCGCCGAGAAGGAGCAGCGGGTCCGCGAGGATCGGGCGCACGCCGCGCTCGTCTACGACGGCGACCGGTGCGTCGGCTGGTGCCAGTTCGGCGTGCCCGACGAGCTCCCCCGGATCAAGAACCGGCGCGCCTACCTCGACGGCCTCGACGAGCTGCCCGACTGGCGGATCACGTGCTTCTTCGTCGATCGGGGCGAGCGCGGCCAGGGCGTCGCCGCCACCGCGCTCGCCGGCGCGCTCGACGAGATCGCGCGGCTCGGCGGCGGGACGGTCGAGAGCTATCCCGACGAGGTCGAGGACCGGAAGGTGTCGGCGTCCTTCCTGCACAACGGCACGGTCGCCATGTTCGAGCAGCAGGGGTTCGCGCGGACCCGGCGCATCGGCAAGACCCGCTGGGTGGTCCGCAGGGACGTCGCGTGACCGGCGAGCGCCGCCCGCCGGGCGTCAGATGTACATGCCGCCGTTCACGCCGATGATCTGGCCCGTGATGTAGCTGGCGCCCTCGGAGCAGAGGTACGAGCAGGCGGCGGCGATGTCGGCCGGGGTGCCCGCTCGGCCGACCGGGACCATCGGCCCGACGACGTCGACGCCGGGGAAGTCGCCTGCGGCCTCGGCGTTCCGGGCCATGGGGGTGTCGACCAGGCTCGGGGGGATGGTGTTGACCGTGATGCCGCTGCGGGCGAGCTCGACGGCCAGCGACTTGGTCAGCGAGATCACCCCACCCTTCGACGCCGCGTAGTGCGTCATGTTCGGTGCCCCCGACTGGGCGCTCGACGACGAGATGGTCACGATGCGACCCCAGCCGGCGGCGACCATGTCGGGGACGACGGCCTGGACGCAGGTGAAGGTGCCGGTGAGGTTGACCGCGATGATGCGGTCCCACGTCTCGGCGGTGATGTCGAGGAGCGCGTCGAACGACTCGATGCCGGCGCTGGTGACGAGGATCTCGGTGGCGCCGAGCTCGGCCCGCACCCGGGTGAACGCGGCGTCGACCGAGGCCCGGTCCGCGACGTCGACCTCGACCGCGATCGCCTTGCCGCCCTGCGCCTCGAGCTCGGCGGCGGCGGCCTCGGCGCCCGAGCCGTCCCTGTCGAGGACGGCCACGCGGTGACCGTCCGCGACGAGCTGGTGGGCGACGCCGAGCCCGATGCCCGAGGCGCCGCCGGTGACGGCTGCGACCCGGCTCACCTGCTCGCCCCCACCGGCGTGAACTCGAGGTGCAGCTTGGTGAGACCGCGGAGGATCCAGGTCGGCTCGTAGCTGAAGCGACGGGCGTCGGGAGGCCCGTGATGCTCCTCGGACAGCCGGATGTCGGTCATCCGGTCGAGGATGCGTTCGAGGCTGACCCGGGCCTCGGCTCGCGCCAGCGGCCCCCCGGGACATGAGTGGGCGCCGCGCCCGAAGGCGATGTGGGCGCTGGAGTTGGGGCGATCGACGCGGAACTCGGCGGGGCACTCGAACCGGCCGGGGTCGCGGTTGGCGGCGCCGTTGAGCAGCATCACCGGCGTCCCGGCGGCGACGTCGACACCCGCGATGCTCGTGGTGCGGCGGGCGAGGCGGAAGTCGGCCTTGACCGGGCTCTCGATGCGCAGCGCCTCGTCGACGAAGCCCGGGATCAGGTCGCGGTCCGCCCGCAGCTCGGCCTGCACCTCGGGGTGCTCGGCCAGGTGCTTCAGGGCTGCCGCCAGCAGGCGGGCCGTCGTCTCCTGGCCCGCCGCGAACAGGAACGTGGACGTCCGCACCACCGCCGACACCTCGGGGGTCGTGCCGTCGGGGTAGGTCGCCTGCGCCAGCTGGGTCAGCACGTCCTGGCGGGGCGCCCGGCGCCGGTCCTCGACGTACTGGGCGAACCACTCGTCGAGCCCCGCCAGCGGGTTCAGGTCGTCCCCGTGCTGGTCGCCGGCGCCCACCTGACCGGGGCTGGCACTCAGGCCGAAGAACTCCTTGAAGCGCGGGTGGTCCGACTCGGGCACACCGAGGAGGTCGGCCACGACGAGCAGGGCGAAGGGCTGGGCGAAGGCGCTGATGAACTCGCAGCGCCCGTTCGCCACGAACTCGTCGAGCTGCTGGTCGGCCAGCCGCCACATGAAGGCCTCGTTGTCCTTGAGGCGCTTCGGCGTGATGAGCCGCATCAGCAGTGCCCGCTCGCGGGTGTGGTCGGGCGGGTCCATGGTGACCATGTGCTCGTGCATCGGCAGCTGGTCGCGGTAGCGGTCGACGATCTCGCCCACGTCGTCGCCCTCGAGCGGCACCGGGAAGGTGGCGAAGGGGCCCACCACGGAGTTGCACGACGAGAACGTGTCGGTGTCCCGGTAGACCTCGGTCGCCTCGTCGTAGCCCGTCACCGCCACGACGCCGAGGTGCGGGAGCGTGAGCACCGGGCACTCGGAGCGCAGCCGGTCGAAGTACGGGTACGGGTCCTCCACCAGTGACTCGTCGCTGAAGAAGTCGATCGTCTTCCAGTCGCTCACCCGGTCTCCTCCCGATGCCCGGCGCGTCCGGACGATGCTGTGCACTCGCACAGCAGAACTGTGCGACTGCTTAGCATTCGCCCTCCGGCGTGGCAAGGTTGCCAGGTGACCACGTCGCCGCAACCCCGTCGCATCGGCACCACCGATTCGAAGTCGCGCGCCCAGCTGCTCGACGCCGCCGAGCAGTTGATGCTCGACGAGGGCTACGCCGCCGTCACCTCACGCCGGGTCGCGGCGAAGGCCGGCCTCAAGCCGCAGCTGGTCCACTACTACTTCCGCACGATGGACGACCTGTACGTCGAAGCGTTCCGCCGCCGGGCCGACGAGAACGTCGCCCGCTTCGAGCGGGCCGTGGCGGCCGACCGTTCGCTGCGACGGCTGTGGGAGCTCAACGTCGACCCACGCGGCGCGGCGCTGACCATCGAGTTCGTCGCCCTCGCCAACCATCGCAAGGCCATCCGGGCCGAGATCGCCCGCTATGCCGAGCGCTTCCGCGCCGCCCAGCTCGAGGCCGTCACCGCCGCGCTCGAGTCCCACGGCGTCGCCGACCGGATGCCGCCCATCGTCGCCCTCCTGCTGATGACGGGTGTCTCGCAGGTGCTGGCGATCGAGCAGGCCCTCGGCGTCACCAAGGGCCACGACGCCACCGTCGCCTACATCGACGATGCCATCGGCCGGCTCGAACCGGACTAGCCGCCCGCGCTCTCGGATCGATCAGCCGCAGCGTGCCTCGGCCTCGGGCACCGATGCGCAGCAGAGAGAGTCGCCGGTGTGGTCGTCGACCTTGGCCGAGCTCTGGCCGAACGTGTCGCTGTCCTCGAGCACGGTGTAGATCTCCCAGGCGCCGTCGGGGCCGTCGACCCAGACCTTGTCCTGCTTGGCGAAGCAACAGGTCCCCGATTCCTCGAGCGAGTCGACGCCCTGCTCGGTGAGGCGGTTCTGGTGGGCCCACACCGCGTCGCTGTCCTCGACCTCGAGGCCGAGGTGGTTGAGGCGGGCGTCGGCGTCGGGCCGCTCGAACAGGACGAGCTTGAGCGGCGGGTCGGCGATGACGAAGTTCGCGTAGCCCGTCTTGCGCTTGCTCGGCCCGGTGGCGAACAGCTTGGCGTAGAAGTCGACGGCAGCGTCGATGTCCGGGACGTTGAGGGCGAGCTGGACTCGGGACACGGGTGGAGCCTCCTCTGGCTTGGTAACCTATGGACCGTTGTCGATATTATATATCGACCGATGTCAATGTATCGATGGTTGCCGATGGATGCAAGGGGTCCGATGACACAGATCGCCGTGATCGACGCCTGTTGCCCGCCGCTGCTGTCCGCACCGCTCGACGGCGCGGAGGCCGAGCAGCTCGCTCTCGCCTTCAAGGCCCTCGCCGATCCGGTCCGCCTCCGACTGCTGTCGCTCATCGCGGCCGCCCCCGAGGGGACCGCGTGCAGCTGCGATCTGGAGGACCCGGTCGGCAAGAGCCAGTCGACCGTGTCGCACCACCTGTCGGTGCTCGCAGACGCCGGGTTGATCACCAAGGAGAAGGTGGGCCGCTGGGTGAACTGCACGGTCGTGCCCGACCGGCTGGCGCAGCTGCGCGACGTCCTCGGGGCCTGACGACCGGCGCTCGATCATCGCTCGGGCGGTCACCTGCGCCCGAGCGTTCACCTGCGGTTGGCTTGCGAGGGCCATCTACATCAACGAGCATCCATACCAATGGCAGTCGATGTGGAGGACCCGCAGCTCGAGGCGGTGAAGGCGCTGGCCGAGCCGCTCCGTTGGCGGATCGTCGAGCTGCTCGCCGCCGAGGAGCTGTGCGTCTGCCACCTGGTCGACGAGCTCGACGTACCCCAACCCCTGGTGAGCCACCACCTGCGGGTCCTGCGCGACGCCGGGCTGGTCGAGTCCGAGCGCTTCCGCTACTGGACCTACTACCGGCTGCGCACCGAACCCGTCGCCGCCGCCGGCCGCACGCTGGTGCGCCTCGCCGACCGGGCCCCGACCGCCCGTGAACGGCGGCGACCGTGCTGCTGAACCGATGACCCCGACCCTGGCGCGCAAGGTGACCGCCGAGGCGGTCGGCACCGCGCTGCTCGTCGCGGTGGTGGTCGGCTCGGGCATCCTCGCCACCCGGCTGTCCCCGGGCGACACCGGCCTGCAGCTCCTGGCGAACTCGACCGCCACCGCCGGTGGGCTCGTGGCGCTGATCCTGGCGTTCGGGTCGGTGTCGGGCGCCCACTTCAACCCGGTCGTGTCGCTGGCCGACCGCATCTTCGGTGGCCTGACCACCGGCGAGCTCGCCGCCTACGTCCCCGCCCAGGTCGCGGGTGCCTGCATCGGCGCCATCGTGGCGAACCTGATGTTCGACCTGGACGCCGTCACGCTGTCCACGCACGCCCGCGACACCAGTGGCCTGCTGCTCGGCGAGGTCGTCGCCAGCTTCGGCCTGCTCACCGTCATCCTCGGGGTCGTGCGCTCGGACAGGGCTTCCGCCGCCCCGTTCGCGGTCGCCGGCTACATCGCGGCGGCCTACTGGTTCACGTCCTCCACCAGCTTCGCCAACCCCGCCGTGACCATCGGGCGCAGCCTCAGCGACACCTTCGCCGGCATCGAGCCCGCATCGGCCCCCGGGTTCATCGCCGCCCAGGTGATCGGCGGCCTCCTCGCGGTGGCGTTGGCGCGGTTCCTGTTCCCCGGCCCCTCCGCCGTCGATCTGGTCGTCCCGCACGACCACACCGAAGCCGCCTGAAGGAGACACACGATGCCCGCCACGGAAGCCAGGGACGAGGGCGAGGCCGGCGCCGAGCGTCCGACCGTCCTGTTCCTCTGCGTCCACAACGCCGGCCGTTCCCAGATGGCGATGGGCTGGTTCAGCCACCTGGCCGGCGGCCGGGCCATCGCCTGGTCGGGCGGGTCCGAGCCCGCCCGCGAGGTCAACCCCGCCGCCGTTCTGGCCATGGCCGAGGTCGGCATCGACATCGCTCACGAGCACCCCAGGCGCTGGACCGACGAGATCGTCCGCGCCGCCGACGTCGTGGTCACGATGGGCTGCGGTGACACCTGTCCGTACGTTCCCGGGACGCGCTACGAGGACTGGGAGCTGCCCGATCCCGCCGGGCAGGACGTCGGGGCGGTCCGCCCCATCCGCGACGACATCGAGCAACGCGTCCGCCGCCTGCTCGACTCGCTCGGCGTGCCGGCGGGCTGACAGGGCCACTCGACCGGCGTGCGGCGGTGGCGTGGCCGGGCGCGGCTCACCCTGCCGGGGTCGAGGCCGACGCGAGGACGCCGAGCACCGAGGTCGTGACGACGCCCGCCGCCTCGTCCGCGCCGAGCGTTTGGGCTGTGCGCAGGCGATCCCACGTCTCCCAACTCGTCAGGGCGTCCAGCGCCTCGATGACCGCGCCCTTCCGGTCCGGGCGCATGGCCGCCAGCTCGGCCGCGAACAGCGGGGCGAGGTGGCCGCGCAGGATCAGGTCGGCGCGTGCGAGCTCCGCGGTGATCGGGCGCGATCGTGCGGCGAGGCGGATCGCCATCCGCCGGACGGGGGCGATGGCCTCGTACAGACGGGTGCGCTGCTCGACCAGGGCGTCCGTCCGTGACCCGACCGACCCCGTCGCGTCGGGCGCCTCGAACAGGTGGGCCACCCGCTCGACGTGGGCGACGATGGCGGCGGCGTGGAGCGCGTCGACGTCCTCGAAGAGCCGGAAGATCGACCGCATCGACACCCCCGAGCGGTCGGAGACCTGCTGGGCCGTCGGCCGGAGCTCACCCGCCTGCACCAGGTCCAGGAACGACTCGACGACGAGCCGGCGGGTGCGCTCGGCCCGCAGGATGCGGCCGTCGGTCAGCGGGGCGCCGGGCGCCGCCGTTCCGCCACTCACGAGCCTGACCCTAGAAAGTCGGCATAAAGTGTGTCAATACTTGCCTGTGCCGCGAGAGGGGAGCACGAGGTGAGCATGTCAGGTGACGGGACGGCGGCGACGGCGTTCACAGGACGCGTCGGCCGCACGCTGCGGGACTCCGAGCCGGCCTGGCCGGCCGTGCCGCGGGCGCGGGAGGGAGCGCCGAACATCGTGCTCCTCGTGCTCGACGACGTCGGCTTCGCGCAGCCATCACCGTTCGGCGGCGGGTGCGAGATGCCGACGCTCGACGGCCTGGCCGAGCGCGGCCTGCGCTACACGAACTTCCACGCCACCCCCCTCTGCTCTCCGACGCGTGCCTGCCTCCTCAGCGGACGCAACCACCACGCGGTCGGCGTCGGCGCGCTGGTCGAGCTGTCGATGGGCTTCCCCGGGTACAACGGCATGGCCGGCGCTGACCAGGCCTTCCTGCCCGCCATCCTCCGGGACGCCGGGTACAACACGTTCGCCGTCGGCAAGTGGCACCTGAGCCCGCCCACCGAGACGTCGAGCGCAGGCCCCTACCGCACGTGGCCGCTCGGCCGCGGCTTCGAGCGCTACTACGGGTTCATGGGGGGCGACACGAGCCAGTGGTTCCCCGACCTCGTGCAGGACAACACGCCGATCCCACCCCCGGCCGCCCCCGAGGAGGGCTACCACCTCAACGCCGACCTGGCCGACCACGCCATCCAGATGATCAAGGACGCGCACGTGGCCGCGCCCGACAAGCCGTTCTTCCTGTACTACGCCACCGGAGCGGGCCACGCGCCCCACCACGTCGAGCCCGAGTGGGTCGAGCCCTACCGCGGGCGGTTCGACCACGGGTGGGACGCCTACCGCGCCGAGGTGTTCGACCGGCAGGTGGCCGCAGGCGTCGTGCCGGGCCACGCCCGGTTGTCCGAGCGCGACCCCGACGTGCCCGCGTGGGACGACCTCGACGCCGAGTCGCAGCGCATGTTCGCCCGCCAGATGGAGGTCTACGCCGGGTTCCTCACGCAGACCGACCACCACGTCGGTCGCGTCCTCGATTTCGTCGAGAGCCTGGGCGAGCTCGACAACACGATCGTCGTCGCCGTCTCCGACAACGGCGCCAGCGCCGAGGGCGGGCCGGCGGGCACGTTCAACGAGTCGCTCTTCTTCAACTTCGTGCCCGAGCGCCTCGAGGACAACCTGCGCCACTTCGACGGCTGGGGCGGGGTCGACACCTTCCCGCACTACTCCTGGGGGTGGACCTGGGCGGGCACCACACCGTTCCGCCGGTGGAAGCGGGAGACGTACCGCGGCGGGGTCAGCGAACCCTGCATCGTCTCGTGGCCGGCCGGCATCGCCGACCGCGGCGCGGTGCGCACCCAGTACGCCCACGCCATCGACATCCTGCCCACCCTGCTCGGCGCCGCGGGCGTGCCGTCGCCCGACGTGGTGGCCGGCGTCCCCCAGCAACCGGTCCACGGTGCGAGCCTGGCCGCGACGTTCGACGACGCCGGCGCCCCGGCACCGAGGACGACCCAGTACTTCGAGATGCACGGCTACCGCGCCCTCGACCACGACGGCTGGCGTGTCGTGTGCCCGTTCGGTGGGCCGAGCCTGGCCGAGGCGGCCGGGCGGGGGCGCGACTTCCGCTTCACCGAGCTGACCCCCGAGCTGCTCGACGAGATGGATCGGAACGAGTGGGAGCTGTTCGACCTGCGCGCCGATCCCACCGAGACGACCGACCTCGCCGCCGCCGAGCCAGAACGGCTGCGCGAGATGATCGCCCGCTGGTACGACGAGGCCGAGCGCTACGGCGTGCTGCCGCTGTCGTCGCCCCGCGGGCGAACCCGGCCCCGGCCCGACTGGCAGCGGTCGCCGCACACCGTCGAGTTCCTCCCGGACGCGGCGCCACTCACCTTCACGATGGCGCCCCGCATCGTCGGGCGCTCGTACTCCATCGCCGCCGATGTGGTGATCCCGCCGGGAGGCGCCGACGGCGTGCTGCTGACCCAGGGCGGCCGCCACGTGGGCTTCGCGCTGTACATGCACGACGGGCGGCTGCACCACGTCCTCAACTACGTGGGCCTCGAGCAGTTCCGCGTGACGTCACCCGAACCGGTGCCGGAAGGGCGGCAGGCCCTGCGCTACGAGTTCGAACGCACGGGCGGCCCCGTCGACATGCTGAACGGCCGGGGCGTGCCGGGGCGGTCGAAGCTGTACGTCGGCGGCAGCCTCGTCGCGGTGTCCGAGCTGCCGCACTCGCTGGTCGCCAGCCCCGGCTTCTACGGCGTCACGTGCGGGTACGCCCACGCCGACTCGGTCGACCCCGCCGCGTTCCGCCCACCGTTCCGGTTCACCGGCGACATCGAGCGGGTGGTGCTCGACACCGCGGGCGAGGCGACCGTCGACGACGAGGCCGAGCTGCACGCGCTCCTGGCCCACCAGTGACCTGACCGACCCCCGACGCGAGGAGCACCCGTGCAGACCCTCCGCACCCCCGACGACCGCTTCGTCGACCTGCCCGACTTCGACTTCGCCCCCCACTACGTGGAGGTGGACGACGGCGCCGGGGGCCGGCTCCGCGTCCACCACCTCGATGTGGGGCCGCCCGACGGCGAGGTGGTGCTGCTCATGCACGGCGAGCCGTCGTGGTGCTTCCTGTACCGCCACATGATCCCCGTGCTCGTCGACGCCGGGCTGCGCTGCATCGCCCCCGACCTGGTGGGCTTCGGCCGCTCCGACAAGCCGACCGAGCGGTCCGACTACACCTACGCCCGCCACGTCGAGTGGATGCGCGCGGCCCTCCTCGACCAGCTCGACCTGCGCGACGTCACCCTCGTGGGCCAGGACTGGGGCGGCCTCGTGGGGTTCCGGCTGGCGGCCGAGAACCCCGACCGCTTCGCCCGCCTCGTCGTGGCCAACAGCGGTCTGCCCACCGGCGACCACGCCCCGACCGACGCGTTCCTCGCATGGCAGAAGTTCTCGCAGGAGGCCGACGACTTCCCGGTGGGCGGCATCATCAACGGCGGCTGCACCACCGACCTCGCCCCCGAGGTCGTCGCCGCCTACGACGCGCCGTTCCCCGACGATTCGTACAAGGCCGGCGCCCGCAGCTTCCCGGCCCTGGTGCCCACCAGCCCCGACGACCCCGCGGCCGACGCCAACCGCGCCGCGTGGGAGGTTCTCGGACGGTGGGACAAGCCACTGCTCACCGCCTTCTCCGACCGCGACCCCATCACCCGCGGCGGGGGCCGCCCGTTCGAGAAGCTCGTGCCCGGCGCCCAGGGACGACCGCACGCCACCATCGAGGGCGGGGGTCACTTCCTCCAGGAGGACGAGGGCCCCCAGCTGGCGCGGGTGGTCGTCGACCTCGTGGAGGCGACGCCCCGCGAGCTAGGAAGCCCGCGGGGGCGACGGGGGCAGGGGCTCGACGACGGCACCCTCGGCCGGAAGGCCGGACCGCCGGATGTGGGAGTCCTTCGCCCCGCGGGGCCATTCGCGGAACCGCTGGAACGTCATCGGCACGCCGCGCGCCACCGAGGGGTCCGGGCTGTCCATGACCTGGACGTGCACGTGCGGCTGCGTCGAGTTGCCGGAGTTGCCACACGTCGCGAGCGGCTGTCCCTCCGCCACCTCCTCGCCGACGCGGACACGGATGGATCCGGTCCGCATGTGGGCCAGGGCGACGAAGTGGCCGGTGTCCCGCAGGGCGATGGTCACGTGGTTGCCGGCGATGGCCGCCATTCCCTGGCGGAGCCGGGCCCGCTGGCCCAGCGCGTACGGCACGAGCGCCAGCTGCGACCGGCGCGCCACGTGATCGGGCTCGCCGTCGTGCACGTCGACGACGACGCCGTCCGCGGGGGCCAGGATCGGGCGGCCGAAACCGACGAACCGCTCGACCGGCTCGGTGGCGAGGAGTGTCCGCCAGTCACGGCGGTCCGCCGTCCGGTGGCGAAGGTCCACGCCGACGAAGTCGATGGCGTAGCGCCCGCCCAGCAGGTCCGTTCCGTGGCTGGGAACCCGCCGGGCCGGGCTGTTCTGCGTCAGCCACCGGCCGTCGAACGGCAGCGAGAGGGCGACCTGCGCGGTCATCGGGCTCCGTGGGGGCTGCTGGCGGCCATGGACCGACTCTAGGGACGTCCCCGTCCGCCCGGTCCGACGCCTTCCGTCACACCGGGCCGCAGGCGTGAGCCCGCATCGACCCGTGCGCTACTGCACGTTGACGCCGTACGCCTCGGTGAAGGCCGCCGAGGCGTAGTCGTTCGACGCGTAGGCGAAGCCCTTGTCGCCCCACGAGGTCGTGCCCCAGCTGTTGCGCACGATGAAATGGTCGGCCGTGTAGCCCACGAACGCCACCGCGTGCCCACCGTCGGCGCTGGCCGGGTCGTACTCGTCGAGCACACCCTTCGTCGCCTTGGCGTTCATCCAGGGACCGTCGCAGTCGAGCCGGGTCAGGATCGGCCCCTCGGTGGCGAGCCAGCGGCGCCAGGACCCGGGATCGCGCCCCAGGTTGACGTAGGCCGCGATCTTGAGCTGCGCAGCCAGCAGGTAGAAGGCCTTGGCGTCGCCGGCGAACAGCTTGGGCCGGGCGAACGGCAGATCGGTGTCGCGGACCGCCCCGTACTTGCGGGCCACGTCGAGGGCGGCCTTCAAGCTGGTGCCCTCGGGCTCGATGAACGTGGTGGGCCGGCTGTTGAACTCGTCGGTCTCCTTGGCGGCCATCCAGGCGAACCGGACCGACAGCTTGTCCCGCTCGGCGATCCGCTTGGTCTTGACGAAGTGCCAGCGCAGCACCGAGTCGGCCGTCGCCCAGCCGACGCACGAGCCCGTGCTCCCCTGGTCGCCCACCTTCCACCAGTCGGCCCGCAGGTCGATCGACGCCGGCAGCCGCGCCCGGGCGGCGAGGACCCCGGCCGCCTGGGCGCTGGCGACGTCCCAGTCGTCGGCCTGATCGGGTGAGGGGAGGCAGTTGAGGATGCGGGACGTGCCGCCCGCCCGCCGCTTGGTCGTCATCGTCGCTCCTCGTTCACCGGTCGTTCGCCGGTTCATCCGAGCTAACAGAGCGGCGCCGAGCGGCGCTGATACGTCAGGCCGGTCGCGCCGCGCCTCGATGCGCGGCGGCTCGACGCGCGGCTCGGTGACCGGTTCGAACCGAACCGGTCACCGAGCCGGAAGCGACGATCAGTCGAGGTCGAACCGGTCGAGGGTCATGACCTTGTCCCAGGCCGCCACGAAGTCACGCACGAACATGTCCTGCGCGTCGTCGGATCCGTAGACCTCCGAGAGCGCCCGGAGCTGGGAGTTCGAGCCGAAGACGAGGTCGACGGCGGTGCCCGTCCAGGTGACCTCACCCGTCGCACGATCGCGACCCTCGTACTCGTTCTCGGACGACGCCGACGGCTTCCACTCGGTGCCCATCTCGAGCAGGTTCACGAAGAAGTCGTTGGTCAACGTCCCGGGCCGGTTGGTGAGGACGCCGAGGGCGGACTGCCCGACGTTGGCGTTCAGGGCCCGCATGCCGCCGATCAGCACCGTCATCTCGGGCGCGGTCAACGTCAGCAGGTTGGCCCGATCCAGCAGCAGCGTCTCCGGCGGCAGCTTCTCTCCGGCTGGGAGGTAGTTGCGGAACCCGTCGGCGGCGGGCTCGAGCACTGCGAAGGCCTCCACGTCGGTCTCGTCCTGCGAGGCGTCCGTGCGCCCCGGCGCGAACGGGACCGTGACGTCGTGCCCGGCGTCCTTCGCCGCCTGCTCGACCGCCGCGCACCCGCCGAGGACGATCAGGTCGGCGAGCGACACCTTCGTCCCGCCGGACTGTGCGCCGTTGAAGTCCTGCTGGATGCCCTCGAGGGTCTGCAGCACCGTGGCCAGCTCGGCCGGGCCGTTGGCCTCCCAGTCCTTCTGCGGCGCGAGGCGGATCCGCGCGCCGTTCGCCCCGCCACGCTTGTCGGTGCCGCGGAAGGTCGCGGCCGACGCCCACGCGGTGGCGACAAGCTGCGGGATGGACAACCCCGACTCGAGGAGCTTGCCCTTGAGGGCCGCGATGTCTGCCTCGCCGATCAGGTCGTGGTCGACGGCGGGAACGGGGTCCTGCCAAAGCTGCGGCTCGGGCACCCACGGGCCGAGGTAGCGCGACACGGGCCCCATGTCGCGGTGCAGCAGCTTGTACCACGCCTTGGCGAATGCGTCCGCGAGCTGGTCGGGGTTCTCGTGGAAGCGCCGTGCGATCGGCTCGTAGATCGGATCCAGCCTCAGCGCGAGGTCGGTCGTCAGCATCATCGGGGCATGCCGCTTCGCCGGGTCGTGCGCATCCGGCACGGTGCCCTGGGCCTCGGGGTTCGTGGGGGTCCACTGCTGCGCTCCCGCGGGGCTGGTCGTCAGCTCCCACTCGTACGCGAACAGGTTGTCGAGGTACCCGTTGTCCCACGTCGCCGGCTCGTTGGTCCACGCGCCCTCGAGCCCGCTGGTGATCGTGTCGGCGCCCTTGCCCGTGCCGGAGCTGTTCACCCAGCCCAGGCCCTGGTGCTCGACGGGGCACCCCTCGGGCTCGGGACCGACGAAGTCGGGGCTGACCGCTCCGTGGCACTTGCCGAACGTGTGGCCGCCGATGATGAGCGCCGCGGTCTCCTCGTCGTCCATCGCCATGCGGCTGAACGTCTCGCGGATGTCGCGGGCCGCAGCCAGCGGATCCGGGTTGCCGTTCGGCCCCTCGGGGTTGACGTAGATCAGGCCCATCTGCACGGCGCCGAGCGGACCGGAGAGCTCCCTGTCGCCGCTGTAGCGCTCGTCTCCGAGCCACGTGTCCTCGGGGCCCCAGATGATCTCGTCGGGCTCCCAGATGTCGGGTCGCCCGAAGCCGAAGCCGAACGTCTTGAACCCCATCGACTCCAGAGCGACGTTGCCGGTGAAGACCAGGAGATCGGCCCAGGAGAGCTTGCGGCCGTACTTCTGCTTGACCGGCCACAGCAACCGGCGCGCCTTGTCGAGGCTCGCGTTGTCGGGCCAGCTGTTGAGGGGGGCGAAGCGCTGCGCACCCTCACCGCCGCCGCCCCGACCGTCGGCGATCCGGTAGGTGCCGGCGGCGTGCCACGTCATCCGGATGAACAGTGGCCCGTAATGGCCGTAGTCGGCCGGCCACCACTCCTGCGACGCGGTCATCACCTCGACGAGGTCCTGCTTCAGCGCGTCGACGTCGAGCGTCTTGAACTCTTCTGCGTAGTCGAAGTCCTCGCCCATCGGGTTGCCCCGCGGCGAGTGCTGGTGGAGGACCTGCAGGTTCAGCTGGTTCGGCCACCAGTCCTGGTTCGTGTGGGGCCGGCCCACCTTGGGAGTGGGCGAGGGGATCGCTGGGTTCTCGCTCTCGCTACCGCTGTCAGACACGTCTGGTTCTCCTCATTGGTGTTTCCTGCTGATGGCTGGTTGCTCTCGACCTCGTCGCTCCGGACCCGGGGCCGTGGCGCGCAGCTGCGGTCACACGCTGCGCGCCCGCTTCAGTCGCCGGCTGCCACAGCGGCCGTCCCGACGCAATCGGGACATCGACCCCAGTAGATGACCTCGGCCTCGTCGATCTCGTAGTCCGAGTCGTCGGCCGCCGTCAGGCACGGGGTGTCGCCGACCGCGCAGTCGACGTCGACCATCCGGCCGCAGCTGCGGCAGATCAGGTGGTGGTGGTTGTCACCGACACGATCCTCGTAGCGGGCCGGTGAGCCCGCGGGCTGGATGCGCCGGAGGAGGCCCTTGTCGCCGAGGGCGGCGAGGGCGTCGTACACCGCCTGGCGTGAGATGGCCCCGATCTCGGACCGCACGACCTTGTAGATGTCGTCGGCCGTGCTGTGCGGACGGACGGACAGGGCGCGCAGGACGCCCAGTCGCTGCGCCGTGACCTGCAGACCGTGCCGCCGGAGCAGCGCATCGTGGTCAGCGGATGTGACCCTGGGCACATCTCGATACTAACCAAATGCTGGTGCAAGTCCAGGCCCGATTGGATGCCAGTTCCCGACTCGATCGGTCGAGCGGGGCACCCCCGGACCCACTAGGACCCGGCGTCGCGGTCCGGGTCGTCCGGGCTCGGGCTCCAATCGGTCGGGTCGGCGGACGGCTCAGCAGGCTCGGACGGCTCCGACGGCTCGGACGACGCCGACGGCTCGGACGGCTCAGCAGGCTCCGACGGCTCCAACGGCTCTGCAGGCTCCGACGCCTCCGACGCCTCCAACGCTCGGACGGCTCCAACGACGCCGACGGCTCGGCGGGCTCGGACCCGGGATCGGGCCCGACCGCGGGAGGCTCGCCGCCCGCCGGGCTGGCCGAGCGCTCCCTCACGGCCAGCTCGGCCAGGAACACCTCGGTCGGATCGGGGACGAGCAGGTCGTACAGATCGGCGCCCGAGAGGGTCTGCCCCGCGACCCCCGTCGGGGGGGACGGCACGGTGACGGGGCCTGGCGGCTGCTCCCGCCGGGACCCGACCTGCAGCAGGATGGCGACGCCGAGGGCGATCAGGCCGGCGGGGAACAGCACGGTGGCGTCGTCGAGCAGCGAGCCGCCGGCCAGCACGACGAGGCCCGCCGTCACGGCGATCACGCCGAGCACGAACGACACCGGCTCGAACCGGTGCCTGGCGGCCCGGCTAGCCACGGGTCACCTCCAGGCTGCCGAACCCGACGAACAGATCGAGGTCGATGTCCGGACCCCGGGCGTCGCCGGCGAGCGTGAAGCGCTCGTCGAGCCCGACGCCGCTCTCGTTGGCCTCGGGCCCGCCGTCGGACACCACCTCGCCGATGCGGACGTCGGCGTCCACGGTCACGGTCGCGTCCTCCGGCACCAGGACGCGCATCTGTCCGGCTCCGACGGCCGCCTCGAGGGTCGCCGTCTCGCCGGCGGACACCGGGACGTCGCGCAGGTCGAGCGTGAGCTGACCGGCGAACAGCTCGTGATCGCGCGCCAGCTCGGTCGGGGTGTCGACGATCTCGGTCTGCTCGCCCGTGCCCGCGTCGACCGGCACGACCAGCGCCTCGGCGGCGACGATCAACAGCACGAGCAGCAGGCCGACGGGCACGAGCGCCCACGCGCGCCCACGCCACGCGGCGATGAGCAGGCCGACGCCGACCGCCACGAGGCCGAGCGCGAGCCGGTCGGTCCAATCGACGTCGACGAGGTCGAGCACGTCGAGCAGCCAGGCGACTCCGCCCCCCACCAGCAGCACGGCGAGCACGACGGCCGCGAGGCGCGAGCGCGGCGCCCGGGGCGCTGCGGGGATCGGATCCGGTGCGATGACCGGCGGGGCCGCGGCGGGCGGCGGCGGTACCGGCTCGCTCACATCCTCGCCGGGGCGGCCGGACCACCAGCTCGAGGCCGGGGGAGGAAACTCGCCTGATGGTCCGGTGCCCTCGGCTGGGGAGAACCGCTCGGTCGGGTCGAGGAGCTGGGTCGGGTCCGCGTCGAGCGGGACGCTCCCGGTCGCAGTGCCATCGACACCCTCGGCGTCAGAAGGTGTCGACGCTGCACTCTCCGGAGACGTCGAGCCGGGCCACGGGAGCCCGTCGTCGCGGTTGCCCTCGTCGTCACGCCCCTGGGCGATCAGCCACACGCCGACGGCGATCAGCGCCAGCGCGGCCGGGAACGGCTCGAGCCACCAGGCATCGTCGACGACGACGGCCACGGCGATGATCGCCCCGATGACGAGGACGGGCTGGGGGATGCGGCCGAGGTGCACCCGCTGGGCCCGCACCCTGACCTGGTCTGGCCGACGCTCCGGAAGCACCAGCGCCGCCACCACGTAGGCGATCACCACCGTCGGTGTGACGAGCGCCAGCGCCACGAAGCCCACCCGCAGGGCGGTCACGTCGACGCCCAGCCGATCGGCGAGCCCGCTGCAGACGCCGGCGATCTTGCGGTCATCCGGCTCACGCACGAGACCGCCCATGCCGCTCTGGTGCCCCGAGTGGGAGGGCCTCGGGGGTGCGGGAGGAGGTGCGCTCACGGGCGCACACGCCTGGTGCTGTTCATGCCGTCATGATCGGGTCAGGCGGACGGGTCGGCAATCAGGGATGTCCCCGAGGCGCTCCCGGAGGCGCGATCGCCGTCGTCGGCGTCATCATGTCTGGAAGCCGATGGCCACCACCCCGCGACCGCGCTTCCCCGCCCTCCCGCCCGGGCTGGTCCGCCGCTCCGACGAGCACGTCGTGGCCGGCGTCTGCGCGGGCGTGGCGCGGTGGCTCGGCGTCGACCCCATCGTCGTGCGCCTCGCCGCGTTGATCCTGGCGCTGGCGAACGGCATCGGCGTGCTCGCCTACCTCGTCGCCTGGGTCGTGCTCCCCGAGGCGCCCCCGGAATCGTCCGGCGGCTCCGCTGCGTCTCACCCGCGGGACCAGCACCGCTCGGGCCGCCGCAACGCCGAGCTCGCCCTCGCGGTGGGCTGCATCACGCTCGGCCTGCTCGTGCTCGTGCGCTGGAGCGCGCCGTTCTTCCCCGACTTCGTCGTCTGGCCGGGCACGCTCGCCGCGATCGGCATCGGCCTGGTCCTGGCTCGAGGCGGTGACGGTGGCGTCGACGACGCCGCCGGCCGGGCGCCGGGCCCGAACGCGGGACGGGGAGAGGTGCGGCACGATGCCCGCCCCCGGCTGACGGCCAACCCGCTCGAGGCCCTGCGCGGCGGCCGGTGGTTCTGGCTGCGGATGCTCGGCGGTGCGCTCCTGCTGGTCCTCGGCATCGCCATCTTCCTCGCCACCAACGAGGCGTCCGGAGCGGTCGGCAAGGTCGGCATCGCCGTGCTGGCCACCGCCCTCGGTGTCGTCCTCGTCTTCGGCCCGTGGATCGTGCGGCTCGTCGGCCAGCTCGGCGACGAGCGGAGGGAACGCATCCGCAGCGAGGAGCGGGCCGACATGGCGGCACACCTGCACGACTCGGTCCTGCAGACGCTGGCGCTGATCCAGCGGAACACCGAGGCGTCGTCCGAGGCCCGGAGCCTCGCCCGGCGGCAGGAGCGCGAGCTGCGCGCCTGGCTGTACGACGAGCGGCACCGAGCCGACGGCGGCGCGGCCGCCGAGGCGCCCGGAACGCTCGCCCTCGCGCTCGACCGGCTCACCGACGAGGTCGAGGCCGACCACTCGACGGTCGAGGTCGCCGTGGTGCTCGTGGGCGACTGCCCGCTCGACCCGGGCGTCACGGCGCTGGTCAAGGCCGTGCGAGAGGCCGTGGTGAACGCCGCCAACCACAGCGGTGAGTCGGTCGTGTCGGTCTACGTCGAGGTCGACGGCGGTCGCGTCGAGGCGTTCGTCCGCGACCGGGGGCGCGGTTTCGACCCCGCGGCGGTCGACGACGACCGGCAGGGCATCGCGCGGTCGATCGTCGGGCGCATGGCCCGGCACGGCGGACGCGCCCGGGTGCTCAGCGCGCCCGGCGAGGGCACCGAGGTCACCGTCGAGGTGGCTCGGGCGAGGTCCCCCGAGGAGGCCGGGTGACCGCCGGTTCCGCCTCGCCGCCGACGCCGCCACCGGGCCGGCCCGGCCCCGCGTCCGGGCCGATCCGGGTGTTCCTCGTCGACGACCACCGCCTGTTCCTGTCCGGCGTGCGGGCCGAACTGGCCGGCCGCGACGACGTGCCGGTGGAGATCGTCGGCGAGGCTGTCGACGTCGAGTCGGCCGTCGAGGGCATCCGGCGCACCGCGCCCGACGTCGTGCTGCTGGACGTCCACCTGCCCGGCGGCGGGGGACGGGCGGTCATCGAGTCGGTGCGGGCGCGCCACCCTGGAGTCGTGTTCCTCGCCCTGTCGGTGAGCGACGCGGCGGAGGATGTCATCGCGGTCATCCGCGCCGGGGCCCGTGGGTACGTCACCAAGACGATCTCCTCGGACGACCTGGCCGCGGCGCTCGTGCGGGTGCGTGACGGCGACGCGGTGTTCTCGCCCCGGCTGGCGGGGTTCGTGCTCGACGCGTTCGCCGGTGACCTGCCCGCGGGGTTCGGGGCAGATCCCGAGCTCGACCAGATCACGCCCCGGGAGCGCGAGGTCCTGCGGCTGCTCGCCCGCGGGTACACGTACAAGGAGATCGCCCGCCGGCTCGAGGTGTCGATCAAGACGGTCGAGACCCACGTCTCCTCGGTGCTGCGCAAGCTCCAGCTGTCGAGCCGACACGAGCTGACACGCTGGGCGACCGACCGCCGCCTCGTGTGACCTGGCGATGGCGTTCGATCCCTCGGCGATCCAGCACGCGTACGAGGCCGCCGCGGACGCGTACGACGCGACGTTCGCCGACGAGCTCGAGGCGAACGAGTTCGACGGGGCAATCGTCGATTCCGCGATCGCTGGAGTGCCCCAGCAGGGGCTCGTACTGGACATCGGTTGCGGTCCGGCACAGGTGAGTCGGCGCATCGTGGCCGCAGGCCGTACCGCGATCGGGGTGGATCTCACGCCTGCGATGCTGGCGATCGCCCGTCGTGGCGCCCCGACGCTGCCCCTCACCTGCGGGGACGCGTGTGCCTTGCCGTACCGCTCGGGTGTCGCCTCCGCGACCGTTGCCTGGTACTCGTTGCACAACCTGCCGCGATCACTCGTGCCGGCGGCGCTCACCGAGATGCGGCGTGTCCTCCGACCCGGTGGCACGGCCCTGATCGCCACCCATGCCGGACAAGGCGAGGAGCACATCTGGCACCCGGGCCGCCACGGATCTGGGACCGTCACCATCACGTACTACGAGGCCGACGAACTCATCGGGCTCGCGAAACAGCACGGGCTTGCACCGGTCGAGCTTCGAGAGCGGCCGCCCCTGGCCCATGAGCGCCAAGCCCAGAAGCTGTACCTCACGACAAGGGCCATCTAGCGCCAATGGCGAGCGTGCGGACCTTGCCGTGTGGTGGCCGGCGAGGGTCCACCCCACTGCGCCGCCGAGGTCGTGACCGACCAGGAGGGAGCACCAGCCGATCGATGCCCTGACGCCGGGTCGTGACGCGCAGTCGGCGCGCTCGCGTGGGGCCGATCACCCGGGCAGGCCGAAGGCGACGACGCGACCGAGCGCCACCACCGGGGGCCGGACAGATGCGACCACAGGTCGTTACGGTCGATCCCATGACCCAGGGACTCCGAACCTTCCTGACGTTCCAGGATGGCGCCGCCACTGCGGCACTCGATCTCTACCGTGACGTCTTCGACGACTTCGAACTCATCGAGATCGACCACTACGGCCCAGGGGACAGCGGACCCGAGGACACCGTCAAAGTCGCGATGTTCCGTCTCGCCGGTAGCGACTTCAGTTGTGCCGACAGCCCCGTCCGTCATGAATGGGGCTTTACCCCTGCGGTGTCACTCTGGATCGACTGCGACGACGACAACGAACTCCAGCGACTCTTCGATCGGCTCAGCGATGGCGGCCAGGTGTTCATGCCTCTCGACGACTACGGGTTCAGTACCCGCTTCGGGTGGGTTGGTGATCGCTACGGGGTGACCTGGCAGCTCAGCCTGCCGTGATGACGAGCACTCGCATCCGGCTCGGCAGGCTCTGCCCGCCGAGAACGTCACTCCCCTTGCCGACTCGATCATTTCGATAGAGTCGGGCCGACTTTCACCCGATCGGAGCGGAGTTCCTCATGGCGTCAATTTCCGAGCGGGAGAACCGGGAGATCGAGGCGGCCAACGCCTCCGGCAACACCCCGGTCGTCTTCATCCACGGTCTCTGGCTGCTGCCGAGCAGCTGGGCGAACTGGGCGGACTTCTTCGAGCAGGCCGGCTACGCGCCGCTGACGCCGGACTGGCCAGACGATCCGGAAACGGTCGAAGAGGCCCGGGCGAACCCGGACATCCTCGCCAAGAAGACCTTGAAGCAGATCGCCGATCACACCACCGAGATCATCAATGCCTTGGACCGGAAACCGGTGGTGATGGGGCACTCGACCGGGGGCTTGGTGGCGCAGATGCTCGCGGGCCGGGGCCTGTCGGCGGTCACGGTGGCGATCGACCCCGGGATCTTCCGCGGCGTTCTGCCTCTGCCGGCCTCCGTGCTCAAGGGAGTGGGCCTGTTCCTGATCAACCCGCTCACGCGCGGCCGCGCGATCACGCTCACGTTCGACCAGTTCACGTACGGCTGGGTGAACGCGCTGGACGACAAGGAGGAGGCGAAGGAGCTCTACGACACGTTCCACGTCGCCGGCTCCGGGCTCGCTCTCGCGCAGATGGGCAACGCGAACCTCAACCCGTGGACGGAAGCGAAGGTGGACACGAAGAACCCCGACCGCGGCCCGTTGCTGATCATCGATGGCGAAAAGGACCACACAGTGCCGTGGGCGATCGCGAACGCCGCCTACAAGCGGCAGAGGCGCAACCCCGGTGTGACGGAGATCGTGAAGATCCCGAACCGAGGCCACTCCCTCACGATCGACCACGGCTGGCGCGACGTCGCCCAGACGGCGCTCGACTTCGTCAAGCCGCTCGCCTAGGAGGAAGGTTCCCGGCATCTCCCGCCGGCAGCGGACTCTGATCGCGGCGCCTCCTCGCTGCCGCCGGCCGCGGCGCGGTCGTCGTGCCCGTGGAGTACGTGGCGCCCACGGGTGATCCACCGCCGCGACCGCTGCGGCGGTCGCGGCGGAATCTGAACATCCCCGGGAACCAAGAGACGATCCGGGCCGTCGATGTGCCAGCGACCGTGCACCGGTGCGGGCGCGGGCTACGGAGGCGACCATGCGGCGGAATCGACGAGCGGACGAGGCCCGTATCGACGGGCGGCGGGCAGGATGGGTGCATCTGGCCGGGCCGGCCGAGCGGACGAGCGCTGCCCACGCTGGTGGGCCACCCCCGCGGGCGGCGAGCGCCGGCGCGGGGCGGCGAACCCGGCGGGCGGCGCCCAGGTTGCCGGGGCGGCTGCGCAGGACGTGGTCGGTCGTGGCCATCGCCGCCGTGGTGGGAACCGCGTTCGGGGCGCCCGCCGACAGCCTGCAGGCATCCAGCGGAGCAGCGTCCGCCGCACCGACCGTGACCGCCACGCCCGCCGACGGGCTGACCGACGGCCAGACCATCCGGATCACCGCGACCGGGCTGTCCGCCGACGCGTTCGCACTGCAGTGCTCGTCCGCGCCACGAACGCTCGCCGACTGCGACCTGATGACCGGAGCCGCGCCGCTCGAGCCGGCCGCCGGCGGGACGGCCAGCGGTGAGCGCCGGCTCTTCGCCGTCATCCACACGGAGCGGAGCGGAACCGTCGACTGCCGGATCGCCGGGAGCTGCGTCGTGGCCGCGACCGTGTTCTCGGGCTCGGATCCGCTGGAGGGCAGCGTCACGACGGCCGTCGCCTTCGACGCCGCTGCGCCGCTGCTGCCTGCGCCCGCGATCACCGCGACGCCGTCCACCGACCTGCTCGACGGGCAGGTCGTCCGGGTCGACGGCCGAGACCTCGGGCACCGCGGCACGGCCGGCGTGCAGGTCATGCAATGCGGCCCGCAACCCTCGTTCGCCAGCTGCCGCTCGCTGATGGACCCGACTTCCGAGCCGCCCGAGCCGGGCCCCGACGGTTCGCTCACGCTCGACGTCCGCGTCTGGCAGGTGATCACCACGGACCAGGGCGACATCGACTGCCGGGCGCCGAGCGGCGAGCCGCGCTGCGTGCTCGTCGCCACCACCCGACCCGGCGAGAGCCTCGACCCGCTGTGGGCCGCGCACGCCCCGCTCGCCTTCGACGAGGAGGCCACGCCGGGTCCCGCACCGACGGTGGAGGTGGCACCGGCCGCCGACCTGGGCGACGTGACCGAGCTGACCGTCCGGGGCCGCGACTTCACCCCGGGCGCGGCGGTACAGGTCAGCGTGTGCGACGCCGCCGATGCCGACCGATGCGACGGCGAGACGCAGGAGTGGCCGACCCCCGACGCCGCCGGTGCCTTCGAGCTGCGGATGAACGCGTTCGCCACGTTCGGGACCGGCGGGCTGGAGGATGCGCCGGTCGACTGCCGGGCGACCGGGTGCGTCGTGGCGGCGGAGGACCAGGCGAGCCTGCGACGGGCGACCGCGCCGCTGGCGTTCGGGCCGCCGGGTCCGCCCCGGGGCCGCTACCTCGACCCCGTGTTCGACGAGGTCGACGTGGTCGACGAGATCGTGTACCGGCGCACCGTCGACCACCGCGGCAACGAGGTGGACCTCCGGCTCGACATCTACCGTCCCGCCGGCGACACGGCGACGAGCCGCCCTGCGGTCATCTGGATGCATGGCGGCTGGTTCAGGGGCGGCGACGGCGGCGGCGGCATGCCCCTCCACGCGGCGGCGGTCGCCCAGCGAGGCTACGTCGGCGTCGACATCGGGTACCGGGTCCGCCCCGAGATGGACCCGAACGACCACGCCGAGCTGTACGCCGCCATGGTCGCCGCGTACGAGGACGCCACGGCGGCCGTCGAGTGGGTGCGGGACCACGCCGCCGTGTACGGCATCGACCCGAACGTGATCATGGCCGGTGGCTTCTCGGCCGGCGCCGTGACCACCAGCAACCTCGCCTACCTGCCCGGCCAGCTCGGCCCGGACAGGTCCGGCATCGCCGCGGCCATCCCGCTGGAAGGCTGGTTCGTGCGTCCCGACGAGCCGGGCCTTCCGCCGCTGGGACCGTTCGCCATCCCCGACCCCGGCGAGCCACCGGCGATCGTGCTCCACGGCACGGCCGACCACCTCATGCCGTGGGGTTCGCCTGCGGACACGTGCCCCATGGCGGCCGAGGCGGGCATCACCTGCGAATACGTGGGCTACGAGGGGTTGACCCATGGATCGGTGAGCGCGCGGGTGCGGGAGGTCATGCACCGGGCGACCCGGTTCGTCGTCGACGAGGTGCTGGTGGCAGGCGGGTACTTCGACGTGGAGGCGGACGCCGGAGGGCCGTACGAGATCGCCGAGGGCTCGGCCGTCGAGCTCATGCGGTTCCGGGACCGGCGATGGACTCGCGTACGCGTGGTCACCCGCCGACCGCCTCGACGACCCCGCCCGCGCGCACCCGTCGTACACCGGTCACGACGACGGCACCGAGGCGTTGACCCTGACCGTCACCAACGCCCACGGGATCGCGGCCCGCGACACGGCGGAGGTCACCACCGTGAACGCGGCCCCCGTGATCGGCGACGTCGAGGCGGAGGCGGCGGCTGACCGCCGGCTGGCGGTGACGGTCCCGCTGTCAGACCCTGGCCGGGCCGACACCCACCAGGCCGAGGTCGACTGGGGCGACGGCACCGTCGAGCCATTGACGGTCGAGCAGGGAACCGGCACCGCGGTGGCCACCGGCGAGCACGTGTACACCCGGCCAGGGCGCTACGACGTGACGATCCGGGTCACCGACGACGACGGTGGCGCCGACACGCGGTCGGACGCCGTGAACGTCGGGTGCACGATCGAGGGGACCGAGGGGGCGGACCTGCTGGTCGGAACCGGCGGTGACGACGTCATCTGCGCGGCGGGCGGCTCGGACATCGTGGTCGCCGGGGCCGGGAACGACACGGTGCTGGCGGGCGGGGGCAACGACGTGGTCCTGGCCGGCGGGGGGGCGGACGTCGTCGCCGCAGGCGCCGGCCGTGACCTCGTCTTGGCGGGCGACGGCGACGACACGGTCGACGGCGGCGATGACGATGATCGGCTGCACGGGAACCGGGGCGACGACGCCCTGCACGGCGGGCCGGGCTCGGACCGGGCGAACGGAGGCCCCGGTCGTGACGAGTGCGGCGCCGAGGTCGCCGAGGGTTGCGAGGCGGCGCAGTGACGGGGGTGACCCGCGTGTGCGCCCGAGTGCCATGGCGGCGCAGTCACCTCACAGACAACCACTCCCGGGAGCGCGGTCGCAGACCGCCCTCGACGGCCTCCGCGGCCGGTCGGCAACGATCAGGCGTCAGTCGATTCCCCGGGCGGGCCGTCGAGCACTCGAGGGCTGTACTCGACGAGTTGGATCCGCCCGTCGAAGGTCTGGCTGGCGATCATGTCGAGCCCGACGTCGGGATAGTCGTCGTAGATGCGCTCTCGGCCGGTCACGCCCGTGATCACCGGGAACATGACCACCCTGAAGCGGTCCACGATGCCCGCTCGCAGCAACGACCGGCACAGGCTGACACTCCCGATCGTCCGCAGAGGGGCGGCACCGTCCCGCTTCATCGCCTGTACGGCCTCGACCGCGTCGCCCCTGACGAGCTCCGAGTTCGCCCATGCCAGCGGGGCTTGGAGGGTGGAGGAGAAGACCACCTTGGACGCTCGCGTCAGGTCGTCCACCGAATCCGCCTCCTCGGCCCTGAGCTCGCCCGAGTCGGGGCTTGCCGCCTGGGCAGCGAACCCGGACATCAGCCGGTAGGTCGTCGCTCCCATCAACATCGTGGCGTCTGGATCGGAGTCCTCCTCGAGCCAGGCGAGGTATTCGGGGCCTTCGAGGCCCCAGAATCCGGGCCAACCCTCGGCCGATGCGTAGCCGTCAAGCGAGGTGATGAAGTCGACGACGAGCTGTTGCATGGTTCTCTTCCCTTCAGCGTGAGCGGGACGACGTCGCGGGTTCACGACCAGGTCTGACCAGGCCGGAGCGGCCACTTCGGACAACTACCCACGCGTCCGGCGACGAAATCGCACGCCGGCATCGTGCCCTGATGGACGACGTGCTCGCGTGAGATTCATCGCGCCGCGGCACGTCGACCAGCACGGCGTGACACGCCGGGGCTCGGGCAGTTGCGACGTGGGGCGAGCGATCCTGCGACACTGGACACATGGCGAAGGGCGGCGCCGCGTGGTAGCCCGCGCACCTTCCTGCTGACCGACATCGTGGGTTCGGTGTCGCTGTGGGAGGGCGACGCAGGTCAGATGTCGCGAGCCGTGGCACGTCACGACGAGATGATCCAGCTCACCGTGAGCGCAGCGGGCGGAGAGCTGGTGAGGAGCAAGGGCGAGGGCGACTCGACCTTCTCCGTGTTCGCCCATCCCGCCGAGGCGTTGGCGGCGGCCGTCGCCATCGAGCGCAACATCGCGGCTGAGCGGTGGTCGACCGAACGACCTGTCGCCATGCGCGCACGCGAGACGCGCCCGGCCCGGCCACCAGCGTGGGGTGCCATCAAACGCCGGGCTCGCGATCGCCGCGTGGCACGCGCCGTCCTCTACGCGAGCGCGAGCATCGCCTCGGCGACCTCGCCGGCCGCCGCATTGGGGATCGCAGTGGCGGCCTCCTCGAGGACGAGCAGCCGCGCCCCAGGGATCTCGCGCGCGATCGCCTCGCCGTTGCCGACGGGGAAGAACGGGTCGCGGCGGCCGTGGACGACGAGCGTGGGGACCTCGATCTCGGGCAGGCGCTCGCGCCAGCGGGGTTGGCAGTTGAGCTTGGAGAACACCATGCCCATCTGGTTGGCCATCTGGACCGGGGGTGCGGTGCCGGGCGTGCGGTCCCAGATGCGCGCGGCGATCGCGCGCGCGGCGACGGGGTCGTCGCCGAGGATCTCCGCGCGGGCGGCGGCGAAGTCCGCCACCGCCTCGCGGTCGGTCCAGTCGGGCATCGGATGCGCGAAGAGCCGGCTCATCGTCGCCTGGTCATGGTCGGGGAGGTCATCGTCGGGCTTGCCGGGCGCGACCGGGCGGGTGCCGGCCAGGGTGAGCGCCGAGAACCCGCCCGGATGGTCGAGCGCGGCCACCTGGGCGACCATCCCGCTGACGCCGATCCCGGCGAGGTGCGCGGGCCCGCCGCCGAGGGCGTCGGCGAGGGCCGCGGCGTCGGCGGCGAGGTCGCGCAGGGTGTAGGCGGGCGCCTTCGGGTTCGCCGTCGTCGACTCGCCGCTGTCGCGCAGGTCGTAGCGCACCACGCGGCGCCCGCCGGCGGCGAGGCGCTCGCAGAGCGCGTCGGGCCAGGAGAGCATCGTCGTCCCACCCGCGAGCAGGACGAGCGGTGCGTCGTCGTCACCGAAGGACTCGATGCCCAGGGCCACCCCATTGGCGTCGACGGTGGTCATCGGATCAGGGCCGCTTGCCGTACCCGAGCGCCTCGGTGATCTTCCCGTCCCGGACGCGCATGAGATTGACGCCCCGGTAGTTCTGTGCGCCGGTGACTCGCCAGCGGATGACGGCGCGGTCATCGTCGACGTCGACGTGTTCGACCTCGAACTGGATCGTGGGGTCGGCGGCCAAGCCCTGCCAGCCGGCGAGGCATTCGTCGTAGCCCGTCCACACGTTGCCGTCGGGCGCCGGGCCGGTGCCCTCCATCACGCAGTCGTCGGCGACGAGGTCGACGAGCTTCTCGGGTGCCCGCTCGAGGAAGGCGGCGTTGTACTGGTCGATGACAGTGGTGGTGTCGGTCATGGCCGCATCGTCCGCGGGGCTGGGCTTCGCAGCAACTCCCTGGAGGGAATGGCATCAACGCCGGGTGTGGGCGACGATCATCGATGATGTCTCGATTCCCGACCGAGCTGCGGCGCTGGCGTACGGCGCGCCGGTTGAGCCAGCTGGAGCTGGCGATACGGGCGGACACCACCCAGCGGCACGTGAGCTTCATCGAACAGGGCCGCTCCCGACCGGGGCGCAACGTGGTCATGCGGCTGGCGGAATCGCTGGACCTCACGCTGCGCGAGCGCAACGAGCTGCTCCTCGCCGCCGGCTTCGCCCCGGCGTTCCCCGAGTCACCGCTCGACGACGCGGCACTCCGGCCGATCCGCGAGGCGCTGGACACGATCCTCGACGGCCACCTCCCGTACCCGGCGATGGTCGTGCGGCCCCACGGCATCCTCGTCACCGCCAACCGAGCGTTCGACCTGTTCCACGAAGGCGTCGACCCCGCGTTGCTGGCGCCGCCGGCCAACATGTTCCGCCACGCCCTGCACCCCGACGGTCTCGCGCCCCGGGTTCGCAACCTGCCCGAGTGGGGCCGGCACATCACCGAGAACCTGCGGGCCCAGCTCGTACGGAGCCCGGACCCGTCGTTGGAGGAGCTGCTCGTCGAGCTCGAGGGCTACCTGCCGCCGCTGCCGGCGCAGGCCGACTCGCTCGGCTTCGCCGTGCCCCTGGAGCTGGCCTCGGCAGACGGTGACCTCCGCCTCATCACCACGCTCACGTCGTTCGCCACCGCCGCCGACGTGACGCTCGCCGAGCTGCAGCTCGAGGCGTTCCTGCCCGCCGACGATCGCACCGCCGAGGTGCTGCGCCGCCGATGGGGGTGACGATCGACGAGGATCGCCGCCACGCTCCCTCGCTCGTGGCCTCGGAGCCCGACGAGTTCCTCATGCCCCGCCCCTCCGACATGCGGTACCGGTGGGTCTGCGTACGGCTCGATGCCCTCGACGTCGAGGAGCTGCAGCGGACATCTCACGCCGTTGGCAACGAGCGTCTGCGGTCACAGCCCATCGGCTGGCTGCAGAGAGGGCTCTCTCGCGTTCGCGCCGGTCGTACCTGCGCCGGAGGGCCGATGAGTCTGGACGGGGGCGGACGTCTGACCGGGTATGGCTGAGGTGTTCGCGACCGGTATTCAGATGGGCGAGTCGCCGCGGTGGCGCGACGGCCGGTTCTGGATGTGCGATTGGATGGCCGGTGAGGTGTTGGTCTTCGACGCCGACGGCGACCGCGACGTTGTGGCGCGGGTGGAGGGGCTGCCGTTCTCGATCGACTGGCTTCCCGACGGTCGGCTCGTCGCGACCACGCCGGCAGGGTTGGTCGTAGGTCCCGACCTGGAGCCGTATGGCGCGAGCGGGCAGCCTTTCAACGAGATCGTCGTGGATGCCGCGGGCCGGGCGTGGGTGGACATGCCGGGTTCGATGCCGTGGGAGGAGCCGAAGCCGGGGATCGTGTCCGTCGTGCTGCCCGATGGGAGCAGCCGCCAGGTCGCCGACGACGTGTGGTTTCCGAACGGGATGATCGTCCTCGGCGAGGACACGCTCGTGGTCGCCGAGTCGCACGCGGACCGGCTGACAGCTTGGACCATCACGGACTCCGGTGACCTGGTGGACCGGCGTGTTTGGGCCGACCTCGGCCCGGGTTCGGCTCCGGACGGCATCTGCGCGGACGCCGACGGGGCCATCTGGTACGCCAGCGTTCCCGGACAGCGCTGCACCCGCGTCGCCGAAGGCGGCGAGGTGCTCGACACCGTCATGGCCGACCGCGGCTGCTTCGCCTGCATGCTCGGCGGCGACGACGGCCGCACGTTGTACATCGTGGCCAACCACTGGAGCGGCGGCGGCGCCTCCGACGGTGTCGTCCTCGTCCGCCCGGTCGCCGTACCGCACGCCGGGCGACCCTGAGACGCCCCGCCAGCGGCCAGATGCCGCACACCGCCCAACGCCGGCTCTGGGACGCTGGTGCCGTCGGCGCGCACTGACACGAGGCCGAACCTCGGATCACCCACCTCGGCTGGACGGCGGGTGGCTACTCCTGACCGAATCTCGCCGCAATGGCGCACGAGTGCGTTCAGATATTGACGACAGTGCCGAGGCAAGGGAGGCGCGCCAGGTGCGGCGCCCGCACCACTCGCTCCACGGCGGTGACGGCGTCGAGGGCCCCACCGTCCGGTCTGAGGCCGCAGACGAGCTCACGCGCCACGGCGGCCACGACGACCGGCACGGCGAACGACGTGCCACTCCACTCGGCCCAACCGCTGAAGCGGTCAGGGTCGTAGCTGTTCAAGGTCGGGAACGCCCCGTCGAACCGATCGAAGAACGTGCTGACGAGCTCGGTGCCCGGTGCGCACGCGTCCACCCAGTCGCCATAGTTCGTCCAGGGCGGGGGCCCGTCGGGTCCGAGGGCCGCTACGGCGATCACACCGGGGAACGCGGCGGGGTATTGCGGCGTGCACACACCGTCGTTGCCGGCTGAGGCGATGATCGGGATCCCGGCCGCGACCGCGCTTGCCACCGCCTCGCGGAGATAGCCGGGCGGGTGGAGTGCCTGCCCGCCGAACGAGAGACTGAGGATGAGGGGCCTCGGCAGCGCAGTGTCGTTCACCACGGCGTGGATCTCGCTCGCGACCACGTGCTCGATCGCGTCGCCGAGCGGGCCGATCACCTTCCGCACATCGATCGTGCAGCCGGGCGCGAGCTGCTCGATGATCCCGGCGATGAACGTGCCGTGCCCGGCGGCCGGATCGAGGTAGTGGTCGGCCGGTGCGATACCCGACGGCAGGGTGATGTCGACGTCAGGGAGGTCGAGTTGACCGTTGATGCGGGGTGGCGCGCCGGTGGCGAGACTCATCGCGGCCGCGAGGAAGGGTGGTGTGTGATCGATCGACACCGCCCCTGCCGATGCGGGCGTCTCGCCGGCGAGACCGGTGTCGAGCACAACGACGTAGGGGTGCGGCCCCGGTCCGCTCAGCTTTCGTTGCTCGAAGCGCTGCGCGTCGACCGGTACCGCGCTGTTCTCCATCGAGTTCGCACCCATCGGGTTCGCACCCATCGGGTTCGCACCCATCGGGTTCGCACCCATCGGATTCGCACCCATCGGATGGGCGAGGAGACCGGATCGAACGAGTTGCTGCACCACCGCCGGGTGCGGCGGGCACGGCGAACCACACCCGTGCACGAACATCACGTTGTGCGGCTGCGCGTCGAACCCCTCGGCGACGAGCACGTCGATCGCGTCGAGTTCACGGTCCACGCCCGTTGCGAGCCACCATCCTCGCTCTCCCCGTTCGTCCTCCGGACTCGAGACCGGTTGGAGATTCGCCTCGGACCGCCCGGGCAGGGTGAGGAGCCGCTCCATCGCGGACCGGCGCAAGAGCACCTCGCCGGGACGGTACGCGAACCCGTCGCCCCGGTCCGACAGCGCGACGACGTCGGACACGGTCGGACGCCGTCCTGGACGACCATCGGGTTGGTTGTCGATATCGGTCATACCGGTTCCTCCCGTCGCGCGGCGATCCGCCGCAACTCGGCGGCGGCGATGTCCGCCGCCTCGTCGATCCGTAGCGCCCGACCGGTCGCCGTCGCGGCAGCGAAGCCCTCGGGGCCGAGCTCGTGCCGAGCGTCGTCGAGGAGCTGTCGTCGCTGGCTCGCGTCGGCGCCGTAGAGCGCCCACTCGGCGTGCTCGAGCTCCAGGTCGGCTGCTGATTGAAGGCTCACGGCCCGCCGCCAGTCTCCTGCGGTGGCGGACAGGTGCGCGGCGACGATCATCGAGAACGCCCGCGGCACCCTTCGACCGCTCGACCGGCTGAGCTCCAGACAGTCGAGCTGGCTGGCCGCCGCGCCGGCCGCGTCACCATCGCGGAGCAGCACCTCGGCGAGGTTGCCGTAGGACATGACGAGGTACGTCTCCATCCCGGCCCGTCGCGCCGCGTCGATCTCCTCACGGATGACGTCGGCCGCGGCGGCGTTGTCGCCGGTCTCGCCGAACGCGATGCCGAGCAGGTTCAGCAGCCGCGCCCGCCCCCGCGGCGTTCGGGCCCGGCCAAGCCCGGCGCGGGCGATCGCGATGGCGCGATCGAGCTCGCCGCGCCGAAGCGCAAGTTCACCGAGTTGGCGGTCGAGCCCGGTCTCATCCCAGGCCGGTAGGCCGACGTCGACGGCCAGCGCGGCGGCCTCGTCGAGGACCTCTGCGGCTGCCGCGGTCTCGCCGAGGCGCAGGTGCAGTTCGGCGAGCAGCGTGAGAAGGGCCACCCGCTCCGGTGTCGGCACGATCAGCGCCTCGGTCCACCTGCGGACCTCCCGGATGCCGGCACGAAACGCGTCCGTGCCATCGTGATAACGGCCGATCGACCACATCAGCGTCTGGGCGATTGCGAGCTCCTCGGCGTCCTTGCTCGCCCCGAGGGTGACGACGATCGCGCGGACGTTGTCGAGCTCGACCGCCATCGCGCTGCGCCACGCGAGGTCGATCGGGTGCTCCGGCCCGATGCGGTCGAGCTCCACCCGGGCGAGCCGGCGCATCGCCGCGGACGCTTCTTCGCCGTCCGCGAGCGCGCGGGCATGGGCGCGCACCACGCTCAGCATGCGGTACCGCGTCGCGCCCGCGGCGACGTCGGAGTCGACCAACGAGGCGTCCACCAACGCCCAGACCAGCTCCGCGACGTCGTCGGCGGCGACCTCGCCGCCCTCGCCGTCGACGGCACAGACCTGCTCGGCCGCGGCGAGATCGAAGCCCGACGCGAAGACCGACAGCCGGCGGTACACATGAGCGAGCCGGCGGATCGAGCAGCCCGTAGCTCCAGTCCAGCGATCGCCCCAACGACCGTTGCCGCTCCGGACGCCCGGGGTCGCGGCTGCGCAGCACGGCCGCTGCACTGCGCAGCCTGGCGAGGATCTCGACTGGGCTGATCGCGGTGGTGCGCGCTGCGGCGAGCTCGATCGCGAGCGGCAGACCGTCGAGCTCGCGACACAACGCGACCACGTCGTTCCCCTGGAAGCGGTCGGCGTCGCCCGCCGCGCGGAGGAAGAACAGCCGCACGCCGGGGTCGTGCTCGGTCTCGACGGCGAGCGGGCCGAGCCGGTCGACGTGCTCTTCGACCAGTCCCAACGGGGTGCGACTCGTCGCGAGCACGCCGATGCCGGGGCAGTGCGTCGAGCAGGTCATGGACCAGCGAGGCGATCCGTCGGCGACGTGCTCGCAGTTGTCCAGGACGACAAGGGCATGGCGGCTCTCGAGGTGGGTGAGCACCTCCCGCCAAACGTCCTCCCCCGGCGCGATCGAGGCGCCCAGCGCGAGCGCGACCGCGGACGGCGCGTCGTCGGCTGACATGACGGAGGTGAGGTCGACGAACCACACCCCGTCCGGCCAGTCGGGGACCGCGCACATCGCCGCCTCGACCGCGAGCCGCGTCTTCCCGACACCTCCCGGCCCGACCACGGTCGCGAGCGCCCGCGGTCGCAGTCGAGCGACGATCAAGGCCACCTCGACCTCGCGGTCGACGAGACCGGTGGTCGGCCGCACGATGTTGTGACCCTCGGCCGGCCGAACCCGCGGCGCTCGATCCACCTCAGGCATGCCGGCCGCCAGAACCGAGTGGAGTCGTACCGGGCCGTCGAAGTCGCGCACCCGATAGCGCCCGAGTGGCACGAGCATGACGTCGCCGACGCCGTCGGACAGCAGCGTTACCAAGTCGTCGGTCGCGAAGGTCTGGCCGCCGTGCGCGCAATCGACGACGCGGGATGCCTGGTTCATGGTCAGGGCTTGATAGTCACCGTCCACGCAACGGGCATATCCCGCGTGCAACCCGATCCGGATCCGCACGGGTCGCTCGCTGGGCCATCGTTCGGCGGTGATCCGGCGTTGCGCGTCGACCGCAGCCAGCACGGCCGCGTCCGAGTCGGCGAAGGCGACGAGGAACGCATCTCCCCTCGTGCCGAACACGTACCCTCCGTGGGCGTACCACACGGCTCCCAGCAGCTCGTTGTGTCGACCGATCAATCCGGCGTACGCGTCGCCCAGGGCCCGGGCGAGCTTGGTCGAGCCCTCTATGTCGGTCAGCACGAACGTGACGACTCCCGACGGTCCGTCACGCTCCGCGGCCGCCGTCACGGTCCCGACCGCCGATGAGAGGTCTGCGCCAATGGCGAGGCGTGGGGTCGTGGTTGAGGATGCGGTGATCGAGCTCGGCCACAACATGAGCGCCCCATCGAGAGCAGCGAGCCGGCGGGCCGGGTCGGGTTCGGCGCCCGCTGTGTTGATGGCCTGCTCGAAGCGGTAGGCGTGCACATCGAGGGGCGCGGCAGTGCCCACGACTTCGAACGAGCCCAGGATCCGAAACTCCATCGCCACCCCTTGCCCTGACCCTTTGAAACCGGGCAAGCCGCTGCGTTGATGGTATCCGGCGGCTGAGCGGTCCGATCGGGCGCCAATCGAGTCCCGTCGAATGGCCGTCGCGGCTGGGTCGAGGAGCGTCGCGAATCCTGACGACGCCCGGGCAATCAGGCCCGCAGAATCCGAGAGCAGGCCACCTCTCTTCCATGGAGGTCGCCTGAGCGCGTTTTGCCCGCGCGCCCGCATTCCGCCCAGGCCAATGCACCGCCTATCGGGAAGTCGCGAGCGGGCAGGGTGTCGCCGAAGGTGTGCCCCCGAAACCTGCATAGCCCCTGTCCCGGGATCGCCGGCTCTTGGACGCTGGTGCCGTCGGCGCGCACGGAGACGACGTCGACCTGGGCGGCCATTGCCTCGTTCCGCTCGTTGCTGGCGAGCGGGCTGACGACAGCCTTGCCGCCTCGGCTCAAGTCAGGCCGTAGCGCTCGGCTTCTTGATCGATGAGGTGGGCGCCGGTTGCCTCGGCTATCTGGAGGGCCTCGTCGACAAGGGCGGCGAGCTCCCCTCCCATGTCCCCGGCCCGGATGCGGGCGGCGGCGAGCAGGATGAGCTCTCGGCCGAGGAAGATCGAGGTACGGCGCCGGCGGCTCGCGGCGATGGCCCGCTGTGCCATGGCGGTAGCGCCGTCGAGGTCGTCGAGTGTGAGCGCGAGTTGGCACAGTGCTTGGTCGACGGGACGACTGATGCTGAAGTTCGAGCCGGCGATGCGACCCTGGAAGGGCGCCAACCGGTCGCGCAACAGGGCCGCGGCGGCGCGATCGCCGAGCAACTCGACGGCATCGACGAGATCGACCGTTCCCGTGAGCCAGTTCTGGGCACGGAAGACGTCGAAGCCCCGTGCCGCGAGCGGTGCCAGCACGTCGGCGGCGTCGTCCCGCCGTCCGGTGCGGGCGAGAGCCGTCGCCAGCACCGCGGCGGCGTACGCCGAGTAGCCGACCGAGGAGAAGGCGACGTCCCGGAGGTCCGGGATCATCTCCGCGATGCGACCCTGCTGGTAACGGAGGGCGATGCGCGGCGGGCCGTACCACACGGCGGGCTGAAAGCCGGCCTCGAGCGCCAGGGGCAACGCTTCCTTGGCCAGCCGATGGGCTCCGGAGCACTCACTCCGAGTGGCCGCATCGAATGCCACGACCATCCCCAACGAAGCCGCCCAGCGCACAGAACACGCGTCCGGCTAGAGCACGCACGCGCAACCGGCGATCGGACAATCCGCCGGTTGTCGGCGCTGGTGCACGCCCGCGGCGATCAGGGAGCACGCCGTTCCAGGATCTGCTCCCTCAGGATGTCGGCGTGTCCGGCGTGTTGAGCAAGCTCTCGCAGCACCTGCAGATGGAGTGCCCAGACGGGCCTCCTGCCCCGGCCGTCGACCACGTCGTCGGGCTCCAGTGCAGCCATCGTTCGGCGAGAGCGTTCGCAACGACGCCGATACTCGGCCTGCACGCTCGCGATGGTGTCCGACTCCCGGAGGGTGAAGGACCGCTCGGGGCTCGTCGCGATGCCGATGGCCGCATACGTGCGGCCGGTGACTGCCTGGTCGAACCACACCCCTTCGACGAAGGTCACGTGCTTGACCAGACCCAGCAGCGTCGTCTTCGAGGGCACGAGGCTCATTCGGGCCTCCTCCTCGCTCAGACTGTCGAGGCAGTCATGCAGCGACGCCCGGTACTCGTCGATGAGCTCGTCGATCCGATGCCGGAGATCGTTGGCCCAGTCGGCCGACGATCGTCGAGGGGCGCCATGCGACCACGCTAACGACGTCGTCCAGCGAGCGTTCCGGTGCTCACGCCGCGGTTCACCCTGCCGGCCCCCTATTGCCGGCTCTGTACTCCGAACCGGCCGCACGTCATGGGTCCGTGCTCAGTGGCCGACGTGTAACCCGAGCCGTAGATCTGGTGAGGATCTCGGGAAGGTGTCACATCCGTGCGGTGACGGTCGAGAACCACGTCGTTCTGTGTCGTCGTTCTGTGTGCGAAGCCAGAGCACCGATCGGGAGGTCAGTGCGGTGTCAGCGTCTCGAGAGGCGCGTCGGGGATGGTCGCGCCAACGGGCGGGCTCGGGATCAGTGAGCTCTCAGATCCGCGCTTCGAGGACGGCGAGATCGCGCACCGTGTAGCGGCGGTGCTCGCATTCCTCTTTCATCACGACGCGCAAGCACCGCCCGACCGTGCGGGACTCATCGGGATAGCCCGGCGCGGGCGACGGTGCGCACAACCGCTCGAGCTCATCGTCGGTCAGTCCGTCGACGACGCGGCGCATCACGGCCATGCGATCGGCTCGTACATCGATCACCTCGTCGAAGGACGGGCGCGCCGGCGACGTCGACACCGATCGCCGCCGCATCGGAGGCCGGATAGCCGCTGTAGGGGTAACCGAGTCGGTGATAGGGCATCGGCTCGTCGAGCACGGTGCGACGAACCCAGGCGTCCGTGGCGAACACCAGGTGGCGCAGCGTCTCGACGAACGACCACTCATCAGCGACCCGCTCCTGTCGGGCGTCCTCGGGCAGTCGTCGTGCCCGGGCCACCGTGTCGGACCAGAGGCGTTCGATGGTGTCCCACATCTTGCGGTAGTCGTCGGCCGTTTGCATCTCGCGGACCTGCGCACGTTCGGGATGACGCCGATCGAGCTCGGCCTCCACGAAGGCGGTCACATCGACGTCGTTCACAACGACATCGCCGATGAGCCCGGACACGTTCACGTCGACGAGCCACGAGTCGACGATCTTCACTCGTCGCAAGTCGCAATCGCGGAAGGTCGCACCAGTGAAATCCACGCCGGTGAACTGGGCCCCTCGGAATGCGGTGCTGTCGTCGTGCTCGTCTGGCATCGGCGACATTCTGCCCCGATCGGCAGTTTCGACCCGATGCGGTCCTGTGCCATGGCGTGCTCTGACGACCGTCCGCGATCAGAAGCTGTGGCGGGTATGGGTGAATGTGCCCTTGCTGAACGCGAGGACCTTGGTGGGTGCGACGGAGAACACGAGCGCTGCGCCGACTTCGTGGTGGAAGCAGCCGTCGCGGGCCTCGAACTGCCAGCGTCCATCCCACTTCGACCGCCAGGCGTCGGCGAGCCGCTCCAGAGTTGTGTCGTCGGTCGTTTGGATGGCCTCGCCCTCGACGACGACGTCAAGCCCACGGTCCCACTGGTTGCAGCCGGTCGTCAGGAGTGCGTGGGGGTTGGCGCGCAGGTTGACGGCCTTCTGCTCGGTGGCACCGGTGGAGAAGTGGAGGGCGTCGTCGAGCCACACCGCGACGAGGGGGCTCATGTGTGGCCGGCCGTCAGCGCGGACGGTGGTGATCCAGAACAGCTCAGCCGCCTCGAGCGCCCGCACGGTGTCGGCCCACGAGGTTGGCGCGCCCCCTGGGTCGCTGAAGCGGTCGTCGAGCGTGGTCGTTGGTTCGCTCATCGGCGGTCCTTCCTGTGTGCACCGCGGCGCATCCGGTCTATGACAGTTCGTCCTCGATCAATCGATCGATCCGCTCGATGGTGGTGAAGTCGGCCGTGAAGCGGTTGCGCATCACGGCGACGGCGACGCCGGAGTGGATGTCGGCGTAGGCGGCAGAGCCGTTCATGCCGACCATGCCGAACGTGGAGCCAGCCTTGCCGCGACCGCTCGGTCGAGCAGGGCTGTAGCCGTACGCCCACTCCGTTGGAAAGCCCATCACCTCGTCCATGCCGGTGAACGCGACCGTCGCCATCGCCGCCCGCCGGGCGGGCGACACCAGCTCGACGCCGTCGACGTGCCCGAGCAGCGCCGAGTAGATGCGGGCGGCGCCGAGAGCGCTCATGGTGCCCTCCGAGGGGATGTCGCAGGTGAGGAGGTCGGGGCGGTTGGCGTAGTCGGCGTCGGGGACCACCCCCGCCGGCATCGCCCGGTCGAGCGGCGAGCCGGGCTCGGGTCGAGGTAGTTCGTTGCGGGTCGGCGGCGACCTGCCTGGCAACCCGTGGCAGCAGCCGCGTGGGGACACCGAAGTGGACCTGGTCGGCCACATCGAGCGGGCCAGTGAGATGCTCGCGCAGCAGCGTCGAGATGGTGTCGCCAGTCGCCCGGCGAAGGATCTCGCCGAGCAGGAACCCGAAGGTCTTGGCGTGGTAGCCCAATCGGGTCCCGGGCTCCCACCACAGCTCGGCGTCGGCGATGACGGCGCACATGGTGTCCCAGTCGCAGAGATCCGCCGCGGTCGTTTCGGGTGGGACACCAGGGACACCAGCGGTGTGAAGGAGCACGTGGCGCAGCGTCACCTTGTCCTTCCCGCGGGCCCCGAACTCCGGCCACACGTCGACGACGCGCAAGTCGTCGGTGACGTCACCGCGTTCGATGAGGACGTGCGCCAGCGATGACGCCACCGCCTTCGCAGTGGAACCCGCCCAGAACAGGGTGTCGCGATCGACGGGCGCTCCGGTGCGCGGATCGGATGCACCGCGTGCCGTGTCGACGAGCGTGTGACCGTTCCGGATGACCGCGACCTGCACCCCGACCTCCTGGCCGGAACCGACCACGTCATCGAGGAGCGCGTTGACCGCGGTGGCAAGCTGCTCTTCACCCATGTCGACGATTCTGACGACCGGCGGCCGTCGATTCATCGCTCTCGCTCACAACTCTTCTGGGGCGGAGCACAACAAGCTGTTGCGCTCCGCCCTCCGGGTCATGTCAGCGCAGTGCCGTCGTAGCGAGCCGTGATCGCCTCGAAGTGATGACCGTCGGGGTCGTCGAAGTAGACGCCCCGGCCACCGTGGTTCGTGTTGATCTCGCCAGGTCGACGTTGCTGTGGGTCAGCCCAGTACGCGACAGCGTCGCGCCGGAGCCGTTCCAGGATGGCGTCGAAGGTCTCGTCGCTGACGAGGAATGCGAAGTGCTGCCCCGGGAACTCGACAGGCGGCTCCGCGAACTCGAACAGTCGACCGTCACTGAGACGAACCTGCAGGAAGAACCCCGCTTCGGTCGGCTCCGGCAGGCCAAAGAGGCTCGTGAAGAACCGGGCCGACCGGTGCTTGTCCCGCGCCGGGATGATCGTGTGATCGAACCGAACGTCAACGTGTCGGTCGTTCATCTGATGCATTCACCTCCCTTCAGCAGCTCGATGAGCAAACGTCACGGAAGGAGCGGCGGGCCTCGGGCCCGCTCACGCATCAAAGGATGGCCGGACGACCCTTTCGTGCACGGCCAACAGCCGATCCGGCGATCACGACCCCGAACCTATCCGCCCGCGCTCCACGGCTCCATCCCCCAACGCCGGGTCGCGCGACGCCGTTCGGCACGTTCAGCGGCCTCGCGTGGCTGGCGTGGCGGACCTCAGCTGCGAATGACGTGTCGTAGTTCGATGTCGCCTGTGACGCCTTTGAGGCGGTGGAGGCCGCGACTGTCGGTGCGGAGTCCGGCTGCGTCGGCGAGGTCGCGGTCACCAGGACCTCGCCGGGCTGGGCGGCCTTGACGGCTCGGGCGGCGAGGTTCACCACGGGCCCGAACACGTCGCCGTCGCGGATCATGACCTTCCCGGAGGCCAGGCCCCCTCGCACCGAGGGGATGAGCGGATGGGCATCACATGCCTCGGACAGGTCAAGCGCGACGGTGCACGCAAGGCCGGCGTCGGGGCTCGTGTAGAGGATCTCGTCGCCGATGAGCTTCACGATGCGACCGCCGCCGGCGGTAACCGTGTCGACGGCGAGCCGCTCGAAGGTGCTGAGCACGGCACCAAGGTCGGGCAAGCTGAGCTGCTCCCCCAACTCGGTGGAGCCGACCAGGTCCACGAACCCCACGACGAGCACCTGGGTCTCATATCCAACCAGATCCGCGTCGGCCAACACTGTGCGCTGGGCGGCCAACAGGTGCTGCCGGAACAGCAGGTCGAGCGCTGGTGCCATCAGGGGCAGCAACGATGCCGCCTCGACGTTCGCCCGCGCGCCGCCCAGTCCGACGGATCCTCACGTCGAGCCGCCGGCTCGACGTTGACCAGGAAGGCGGAAACCACCGCGTCGGCGACGCGGGCCATGGCGAACCCCATCACGCGCAGCAGCTGATACTGGGCCTCCTCACCGAAGACGTCGGCGACCGCGGCTCGCGTTCGCTGCGATCGCCGCGAGTCCTTCCGTGAGCACTCGGGCGCCCGGCTGGGGATCCGGGAAACCGGCCGCCCGGACGAGTCGCCCCACCTCCTCGACGGCCAGCCCGGATCGTTGCCCGACCTCCTCCACGGTGAGGAGTGGCCCACCCCGAATCGCGAGCGGGCTGGCCAACCCGGGCAGCGTGTCGCGATACACGATGAGATCGTCGGCGGACGCACCCAGGTCGACGAGGTATCGCAGCAGCTCCAGCCGCAACGCAGCGTGCTCGTCCGTAGGGTCGTACAACCCGAGCGACTCGAACTCGCCAGCATCCACCGACAGCAAGTACACACGACACGGCCATCACGTGCCCCGCGGCGGATGTAGGCAGGGATCGAACCCACAGGTGCCCGAAGGGCGACGACTCTTGAGGTCGGCGTGTCAGCTGGTTGCACCACACCCGCAGACCGAAGCTCCGAGCCGCCAGGACGACGCTGGCGACCCGGTGGACCCCTACTGTCGTAAGGCACTTCGCTTACTGATCCTCGTCACACGGCCTTCGTCGTACTCGGCTGGTCGTTCGCCATCCATTGGGCGCCGAGGCTGGTCAGGGTGTGGCGGACTGACTGGCCCTGCCGTCGGCTGGTCACAAGGCCGGCATCGCGGAGGATGCCAGCATGGGTGGACGCCGAGGCCATGCTGATGCCGAGCACGCGGGCAAGCCCGCTCGTCGTGTGCTCGTCGGCCAGAGCGCGGAGCACGCGCGCCCGGGTCGTGCCCAGTACTGCGGCCAGCGGATCGCCGTGGCTTTCGCTCGCTGTCGGGGCCATCCAGGCGAAGCGTCCGAGCGGGTACACGAGCGTGGGTTGCGTCCAGTGTGCGGTGAATGCCGGGCGGGTCCACAGCGATGGCATGAGCTGGAGCCCTCGACCCGCCAGCTCCACATCCGCGTCCAGGGGCCCGTCGACCTCGATGACTCCGTCGCGCCACCGAATGGCCGGGTGGAGGCCATCAACGGTCTCTGCGACACCTTTCGCTGCCAGCTGCCAGGCGCGGAACCGCAGGTCGGTCTCGATGACGTGTTCGATCGCCGGCCACAGCGGGCTGACCACCTTGTCGTGGTAGTCACGCATGGACGACGCCAGTTCCGTCCGAGCCCTCACACAGCCGTCCGCCAGATCGAGCATCCAGGGCGACGCCGGCCGGTGTGTGAGGGTCGCCACGTCGCTCCGAACCAGCCGGTCGGGCGTGGACATGACGACGTCGAGGGCTTCCTCCAAACTGTTCGCTCCCTCCGGCGCGAGGAAGTCAGGGACGTTGCCGTGAGCGGGCACCAACTCCAGAAAGTGGCTCGCGGATGCCGGGGGACGGACCCCGCTGGTCGCGCAGAGTCGGCGGAAGGGGCTCGTCGGCTGCTGTATGACCTGGGCGCTCACGGAGAGCTCGCAGAACGGGCTGCCTGCAGCAAACCTCGTTCGAGCAACGTCGTCGACACCGAGTCGCAGTCGAATCATGCGTGGAACCACCCGAGCCTCGACATCGTGGACGAGTCAGGGGCATCAATCGTTCGGCCGGCGAACGACCATGTCAAGGAGTTTCGGTCGTGGCAGAAAGGCTTGCGGTCGACCGGTCCTTCGGCTCACTTTGTGCCCCTCAGCGCAAGCACGCCAGGGAGGTTCCAACGTGCGTGGATCGACCGCCGTCCTGTCCGCCCTCCTGTCCACCGGTCTGACCGCTGTGCTCTTCACGGCGACTCCGGCCCTGGGCGCCACGCCACCCGACGACGCCGAATGCTTCGGCGTGGTCTCCTCCCAGCGAGCCGTGGCCCACCACGACATCGGTGAGCACGCGTCCTCACAGGAAGAGCCTCGCCTCGGTCTCGGCAACGTGGCTCGCGCGGTCCTTGGCGACGGTGCCCACATAGGTGAGTTCGGCGCCTTCCTCGGTGAGATCGACGGCGACCCCGCAACCCACTGCCCCTGACCGGTCACACCAGCGGCTAGCCCGAGGGAGACCGCCGTCTCGCTGGCGCTCGCCTTCGCCCGGCGTTACCAGCGACATCCTTTCGGTCGCGGACGTCCAAGTCCTGGTGGCGCGGCTTGCTCCCGGTTCCGGCTTCCAGCAATCCGGGTGGCCAGCTCATTGCTTACGCCCCGACCTGATGCCATCGGTTCAGACTGGGGCACCTAGGTTCACGGAGCCCTCTCTCGTCGGCGGCGATCCGGCGCATCTGGCGCTGGGCCGCGATCCAGCTGCGCCACTTGGTGGCCGTCCACCATAGGGTCAGTGCCAGCGCTACGGCGCTGACGAAACCGAGGCCGACCGAGCGGCCCCAGATCGCCAGCGCGGCCAGAGCCACCCCCACCACCCAGGCGAGGATCAGGCCGCCGCGGTCACCTCTCCGCATGGCCCCGCGGACGGCGTCGAAGGCCCAGACGTCGCCATCGGTGACCGGGAGGCCTTCGAGGCCAAGCCGCTGGCGTCGTTCGTCGTGGCTCATCCGCCGTCCCCCTGCTCGCCTGCTGGCAATGATGACAGGGCGACGGTCAGCTCGCCTCGGCCGATCCTGGGTCCGGGGCGGACCCCGACATCCACACCGGGCTCCCACCACAGCTCGGCGTCGGCGATGAGGGCGCACATGGTGTCCCAGTCGCAGCAACCACGGTCCGGCCCTCCGAGGCCACTGGCGGGCACGTCTGCGAGCTAAGTCGTCGTGAACGTTGGACCGGTTGGTCGTAACCAGCACTCGTGGTTGGTTGGTGGGGCTGCCATCGAATGGAGATCAAGCGCGGCAGACTTTGCGGTTGGACTCGACTGAAGTGAAGAGGAGCGCGATGACCGACCAGGACGATCCGACCTGCACAGACCCCGACAAGTACCGGGCGATCTTCGAAAACGAATCGGTGCGTGTGCTCGAATACCGGGATGCCCCTGGCGACATGACCTCGCCACATCGTCACCCCGACAGCGTGATGTACACCCTGTCGTCGTTCCGTCGCCGGCTCTACGTCGATGGCGCGGCTCGAGAAGTCGAGATGGAATCCGGCGGGGCGTTCTGGTTGCCGGCCCAGGTGCACCGGGGCGAGAACATCGGTGACACCGATACCCACGTCGTGTTCGTCGAGCTCAAGGGCGACAGGGCCAGTGACGATGGCCCCGTCCCGCTCGGCCCCAGTTCTTGACCGCGGACCCGATCGAGGGCGACGGAATCGGAAGCCCCTGCAGTCCGACCCCTAACGCCGGCTCTGGGGCGCAGGTGTTGGCCGAGCGTCCGCAGACGACGTCGAGCTTCGGATCACGCACCCTCCGGACATCCGAAAGCGCTCGCGGAGCCGACTGCGACCTGAACTCAACGCCTCAGGCCATACAGCGCGAACCAGCCGGCGTTGGTGGTGGCTGGTTCACGACCAGGTCTGACCAGGGTCGGAGCGGCGGTCTGGCCGGAGTTCCCACGCGATCGGCGACGAAATCCCACGCGCCCGACTCAGCGCCGCATCATGTCTCGGGATCCTCTGCCGTCGCAGCTCGGCCAGATCGCCTGACGACCGTCACCGATCGGCACTGAGGGAGGCGCCGGCGGTCCTGGCGGCCGGTGTCATGGGGCGCGCGATCTGGGCGATCCAAGTATCTCGGGGGTGCGCGAGAGCGAAGCCTCTTTGTGTCAAGAGGCGGTGTCGGGGCGCGTCCGGGCAGCGCCGTGGGCGCGGGCGCAGCGTGGTGGTCGGGTCCGGGAGTGACTGTTCCGAAGCAGGTCTTCGCGCTCGGCTGGCGCGGATGTCCAAACCGGCTCGAAGTCGGACCCGGGCCCGCCGAGCTTCACATCCGCGTAGAGCCCACCGCTGGCTCGATCGGCATGGAAGTGGAGGAACGGCTTGCGCCGTAGATGGAAGTTCGGGCGGTCGCCGGAGCCACCCGTCACGTCCACGAGCCCATCCGTGGCACGAAGGGCTTCGACGAGCTGCGCACGTGTCATCCCACCCTCCGTCGCCGGCCTGAGCAGCCGGACACGCCCGACCGCAGCGCTGCGCCGCGACGGCTCGGGCTAGGTGGGCGCGCTCTCCTCGCCCCGCGCAGGACCACCTCGGTCTCGATCTTGCGGGCAGCATCGCGCCCGCGACTCGGGCACGGGGAGGGCGCGACCGGCGTCCACGTCGGCCTCCCACACGAGGACCTCGCCGGACGGCGGGCGCGCTTCGAGGCGGACCCGGCCCGGCCCGATGTCGACGGCGCGGCGCTGGTGGTCGAGCCACGTCCACCGATCTCGGCGAAGGCGGCGCGGTCGAGCGCCTGCGCGGCGGGCGAACCCAGCGCGGCGCAGCCGCGGTACCGGGGAGGAGGTCGTTCAGCGGGCCGGATCGCGAGCAGGCGTCGGGAGGACTGCGCGATCGGCGCGAATCGCGGACGCCGCATCGCTCGGCTGGCCCCGTCTCACCAAGCGGGCAGCTGTTCGAGGACGTGCGTAGCGGCAACGAGGTAGGCCGGATCAGGGCGCAGACGGTGCTCCTGCACACATGCGTCCGCGAACTTCAACGTGTGGCTGTCGCAGTGCTCGACGGCGCGGGCCACGATCTCATCGGATGTGGAACGGCATCGACGGCAGAGATGACGGGGCGATCGGTGTGGCGTGCGTGGTGAAGCCGGTGATGATCGCCGCGCTCGTGTGCCAGAGCTGCGCGTAGGCAGCGTGGACCGTGATCTCGGGAACGTGCGGCAGCAGTGTTCGCATGGCGGCTGCCGGGGTGATCGTGTGCACCAGAGCGAGCGGGAACACGTCCGGGTGGAGGACGAGTGTTCGGCAGAAGGCGGCCGTGAGATCGCTCGAACGCGGCGTCGATGGAGTCCGGCGGGCCGAGGGCCTCGACGGCTCCGGGGAAGGTCGGAAGCTCATCGAGCCGTGCGAAGCCGCCGGCTTCGAACATCGACCACGGCGGGTTCGGCCGCGGGAGTTTGGCGATGGCGATGGGGAGGTCGAGGGTCCCGTGGAGGCCGGGGTGTCCCGGTAGCGGCTTGAAGGTGGCTGCCCACAGGGCAAGGCCGCGGGCGGCCTCGTCGAGCAGCACGCTGGGCGTGTCGCCTTCGCTGGGGAGGGCTCGCACGCTGTGGGCGGTGCGGAGGAGCCCGTGGCCCATTGCGCCGGCGGATCCGGGCAGCAGGATGGGGACCCAGCGACGGAGCACCGTGGGCCACGGTTGGTCGTTCAGCTCGGCCTGGAACATGGCGGCCCAGTCCGACACCCGGGACATGTCGCCGAGGGCGGCTCGCCAGGTGGGTTCGTCGCTGAAGGCGAGGCGGCTCGTGGTCGGAGGTGCCTCGAGGGGTTGGTGTCGAGCCTTGTAGCTCTCGGCCCAGCTCGCGACGAGGTCGTCGTGGCCCAGGACGCTGAGCGTCTCCGCCCCCATGGGTCCGTGGAAGGCGAACCCTGGGGCGTCGAGATAGGCGTAGCCGTCGAACCGCTCGAGGGCGTCGGCGAGGGCATCGGTCCGGGTGATGGTGGTCATGTCGGCTCCTTGAACATCATCCCGGCGGCAGAACGCCGGTGAGGTGGAGGCCGCCGGCGACGACGAGGGCGGCCGCGAGGGCGAGGACGATAAGGAGCCGTCGACGCCGGCGGTCAGCCTCGTACTCGCTCGAGGTCCGTGTCGTGATCGGATTGCTGCATGGGTGTCTCCGAATCGGTGGGTCAGCGGTGGGGGGCGATGGCGGTGGCGATGGCGTCCAGCCTTCGTCTGAGCTGGCGGCGTGTGGGCTGAGGCCAGGCGTCGCCGGACATGATGAGGTTGTGGATGGCGCCGGCGAGGACGAACCCGAAGGCCTTCACGTCGATGTCGGGGGCGACGCCGCCCGTTCTGCTTCTCCGCGGCGAGGTAGCGCGCGAGGACGGTCTCGAACGCGGCGGGCCCGATGCCGGTCTCGTGGACGCGGGCGGTGACGGCCTTGGCGAGCGTGTCGTTGGCGAACACCTCGTGGGCGAGTGCGACGGCGGGTGAGCCCAAGAGCAGGTCTGCGAACCAGGCCAGGTTGGCGCCGACAGTGGCGGTTCCGGCTCGGGTGGCGAGCTCGTCGTAGGCGTCGCCGAGTCGTTGGAACTCGGCGTGGCAGATCTGGACGACGAGGTCGTGGCGGTCGGTGAAGACCTTGTAGGGCAGTCCCACCGCGCAGTCGGCCTCGGCAGCGAGGGCTCGCATGGTCAGTGCGGCGGCTCCGTCACGGGCGATGAGTCGCCGTGCGTGGTCGATGAGCGACGCCCGCAACGCTTCGGTGCTCTCCGCTGGTCGCTTAGGCGGTGACATCGTCGCGCTCCACGAACCAGAGCCCGGCGGCCAAGGACACCACGACGAAGCCCACGAGGACGGCGGTGGCAGGACCGATCGTGAGGAGCCCGTCGGCGGGCTGTCGACGCAAGCTGAAGGAGGCGATGCCGGGCAACCACTTGAAGACCGACGGTGACGCGGCGAACAGCGCCGGTTCCAGCAGGGCGTGCCAGCCGAGGGCGGCCACGATGGCGGCGACCTGGTTGCGAGCCACCGCGCCGATGCCCACGCCGACGAGACCGAAGAGGATGGACACGGCGAGGCACCCCAGCAGGGTGAGCCACACCGCTGATCGCCCCACGGGGAGGGTGAGGTCGTTGGCCCGGTACCAGCCCCATGCCGTGGCGGTGGCGGCGGCACCGGCTGCGACGCCGTAGACCGCTCCGACCCCCATGTACGTGAGGCCCTTGGCCGTCACAACCCGCCAGCGTTGGGGGGTGGTGAGGAAGGTCTGGGTGGCCTGCCCGAAGCGCCAATCGCCGGCCATGCCGATGATCCCGGCAACGATGACGAGGATCGCTCCGGCGGCGGCGCCGTGCATCGCCTGCTGGAGGTCGTGATCGGTGAGCAGGTCGGCGGCGTCGCCGTCGCTGGCGATGAGGGGGGCGAGCGTGCCGACGACACCGATCGCGGCGGTGCCCAGGAGCAGCCACCAGGTGGTGGGTGTCGCTCGCACCTTGCGCAGCTCCGCTCGCAAGAGCGCGCTCACGGCGTGCTCGGTTCCGTGGTCGAGATGGTCGAGGGTCGGCCGAGGGTGCCGGCGAGCTCGAAGTAGGCGTCCTCGAAGGTGCTCGGGCGTTCGCTGAGCCGGTAGACGGGCCCGGCCCCGATCGTGGCTGCGATCTCTCCGACCTCGCGGGCCGAGCTGCCTTGGATGACGAGCAGGTCGCCCTCGATGCTCACGGTCGCGCTCCGGTCTCGCAGTGCCGTGGCCATGGCGGTTGGGTTGGCGCAGTGCAGCTCGACGAGCTGGGTTCGGCCTGCGAGCAGCTCGGTGAGGGTCGAGTCGGCGACGAGGCGACCACGGTCGATGATCACGACCCGGTCAGCGACCTCGGCGAGCTCGGCGAGGAGGTGGCTGGACACGAGCACGGCGCGTCCCTCGGCAGCCAGCCGGCGCAGGAAGTCGCGCATCCAGAGGATCCCGGGCGGGTCGAGCCCGTTGACGGGCTCGTCGAGGATCAGGACGCCGGGATCGCCGAGCATCGCCGCCGCCAAGGCGAGGCGTTGTCGCATCCCCATGGAGAACGCGCCTGCAGGGCGTCGCGCGTGCTCAGCGAGCTCGACGAGCTCGAGCACCTCCGCCACGCGTGCCAACGGCAGACCGGCAGCCGTGGCGCTGATCGTCAGATGGGTTCGAGCGCTGTGAGCAGGATGGGCGCCTGGCCCGTCGAGCACCGCGCCCACCTCCTGTCGGGGATCTGTGAGGTCTCGGTAGGCGCGGCCATTGACCAGCGCCTCGCCCGCGGACGGGCGACGAGGCCGAGGATCATCCGCATCGTCGTGGTCTTGCCGGCTCCGTTGGCACCCACGAAGCCGGTGATCGTTCCCGCCGCCACCTCGAAGGACAGTTCGTCGACCACCGCGGGCCCGTCGAATCGCTTCGTCAACGATCGGCACTCGATCGGCACTCCCTGTGAACTCATGTTCACAACCCTATCGTGAACTAATGTTCATGACAACCCGCGATTCCACGCTCCTGGTCGCCGACCGGAACCCTCGGGTCCGCGGTTGGCTCGGCAGAGGGCACGTCGCGGAGGCCCAGCGGTTGTGCATGCGTCTCAGGGGCGCGGGTGCCCAACAGTTGGCCTCGCCGGCGAGTCGCATGACGGTGGGGACTAGCAGGCCGCGGATGACGGTCGCGTCCATGACGATCGCCAGCGCGAGGCCGATGCCGAACATCTTGATGAAGCTCACGCCGCTGGTGCCGACGGCTACGAAGGTCACGGCCAGGACAGCGGCTGCGGCGGCGGTGACGATGCGGCCGGTCTTATCCAGGCCGGCGGCGACGGCGGCGGTGTTGTCGCCGGTGCGGTCGTGCTCTTCCTTGAGCGTGAGAGGAGGAAGACCCCGTAGTCCATCGATAGCCCGAAGGCGATGCAGAAGATCAGGATGGGCATGGCGACGTCGAGCTGGCCGGTGGCGGTGAAGTCGAGTGGTCCGGCGAGGTGGCCGTCTGCTCCCCGATGGCGGCGGTTACCGCCTCCGGGCCGCCCACTCCGACCGTGATCGGACCGCGTTCGCCCGCGTAGATAGCGTCGATGCGGCTGATGACCTCGTCGATCTCATCATCGCTGCCCTCGAGGTCGACGACGACCAGAGCGGAGTCGCCTGCGTCGTCACGAAGGGCCACAAGCCCGCCGAGCGACCAGTACGACACGGCCTGGGTGACGTGAGGCTCGGTCGCGAGCGCAGCTGTCAGCTCCGAGCCGGCAGCGGCCGCCGCAGGTTCGTCCACGTTGCCGTCAGTGGCGGCGACGAGCAGGACGAGATCGGGGTCGCCTGCGCCCAGACGCTTCGAGGTCGCGGACGGCGCGGTAGGACTCCGAGCCCGGATCCTCGAACCCACCCGAAGACAGGTCGCCGAACACGCGGACTCCGACGCCGGCCGCGACGACGACGAACAGGGCCGAGAGCACCAGGACCGCACGCCGGCGACGGACCGTGAGCTGAGCAGGGCGAGTGAACATGAGCGGCGAGGTCCAGGGAAGGACGGACGTGTGGTGCAGGCTCTGCTGCTCGCCTTCACGCTGGCGGCCGCCAACCTCGAGTACCTCGAGACGTATCGGTACAGGCAAGTCGCCTGACCACCCGCCGTCGGCCATGCAGGAGCGGCCGGCGCAACATCGGATACAGCAAGGCGCCGCCCCTGAGGGGCGGCGCCTCGTCGCGCTCTGACGTCATCGAGTCTCGGATCACGCATCCGTCCGGACCTCCGAGAACGCTCGCGGACCCGACTGCGACCTAAGTGGTCAACACTTCAAGGCCTAAGGCGCGAACCACCCCTGGTGGTGGCTGGTTTACGACCAGGTCTGACCAGGGTCGGAGCGGCGGTCTGGCCGGAGTTCCCACGCGGTCGGCGACGAAATCCACGCGCCCGACTCAGCGCCGCATCATGCCTCGTGCTCCGCTGTCGTGGAACCTCGCCCGGATCGCCCTGACGGCCGTCCCCGATCGAATCCTCTTTGGGTCAAGTCCGGGTCTCGAGGCGTGTTCGGGCGCGCTGGAGCAACCTGTGGTCGTCAGGCGTACGGTTGCTGGCTGGGTCCGGGAGTGGCTTGGTCCGAAGAGCCGGTCTGCAGGATGGAAGCCGGCCACGCTGGACGACAGAGACGTTCCTGGGTGCCCTCCCGGGCCCGCCTACCTGGCCCGGGCGGCGTCGGTGACGAGCTGGCGGTAGACGGCGTTGCTGATGTGTCGCTTGAGGGAGCGGATCGCGTCCTTCTTGGTCTTGCCCTCGGCGACCTTCCGTTCGAAGTAGGCGCGACCCTCTGAGCTGGCTGGCGGATCTGGCAGATCGCGGCGAGGTGCAGGGCGTGGTTCAGGCGCCGGTTGCCTCGCTGGGACACCCGGTGCACGACCCGGCCACCGGAGGATCCTCGACGGGGCGGTGCCGTTGTACGCGGCGTAGGCGTCGCGACCGGCGAAGCGGGCGATGTCGCCGGTGAACCCGATCAGGTAGCACGCGATGATCGGTCCGACACCGAACAGCTCGGTGAGCGTCGTCTCGACGCGGTGACGGCGGTTCGGATCCGCCGGTGCGATGCCTTGAGCTGTTCGTCGAGGCGCTGCACATCGGCCAGCAGGTCGACGGCCTGGTCACGACGAGCGGCCTCCGCCGGCGTCGTCGGGGCCACGCGGTCCAGGAGCGCGACAGCGTCAGAAGCGTTGAGTTCCTGGCGATTCCGCCGGAGCGAGCTCCATCAGCAGGTTGTGGAGGCGGCACACGACGCGGGTGCGATGGTTCCGATGTCGATGTTGCGCTTCGCCAGCAGACGGAGCATTTCGGAGTGCTCCACGGCGACGACCTCCCGCAACGCCGGCGTCCGCAACGCTGCGATCGCGACAGACAGCGCGTCGTTCGGATCGTTCTTGTCCGACCGCCCGGAGCCAAGCACACGGATCCGCGCGCGAGCGTCGAAGGCACGTCCAAGACGGTCTCGCCTGCAGCGACGAGCTGTTGGGAGAGCAGATAGCCGAGCCCGCCTGCGGACTCGACCGCCGACGTTCGCTGACCCAACGGCTCGGCCCACCGCAGCAGCTGCGGCACCTGCTTGCGGGTCGCCCGGACTCTGGCCCGTGCGAGCTCAGCTTCGCTGCGGTCGATCGCCACCGCCGTGTGGGTCGCCTTGTGCGGGTCGACACCGATCATCACTGACATGAGTTCCTCCGAGGACACGTAGATGGGTCCGCGAGGGCACTCCTGCTTCAGATCGTCGGTGCATGTTCCTCTTGCGAGCCACCCGCGGCGAGGACCCGACGGGAAGCTCTTCGATCGACAGCCAACCGATCAACGACCAGCGGCAGGCACTTCGTGAGCCACCCCGTCAGAGACCCCGAGACGCTACGAGCGAGTCGCCGCGTCCACCCGAAGTCTCAAGCAGGCACTTCGGGGTCGCGCCTCCGACAAGGTCCGGAGCGCGTTCTGGGACACCTCCACCGCTGGCTACACGCGCCAGATCGGTCGATCTGTGCGGCAGGCTCAGTCGGCTGGCGGCGACATCGGCGCCGTTCCGTGATGCTCTCGGGAGCGTCGGGCCGACGTTCGAGACGCTCGATCTGTAGGAGCTGCCGACCACAGCGGGACAGCGTGGGGAGACGCCATTCGGCTTACATCCGGGCTCGCTATGTTGGCATTGTCCGTGGTGGTTGTGCGGCCATGGCATTTGCGGCGTCCCAGGGACCGCGGCGGTCGGATGTCCATCGTCGGGAGCAGGCCTGCGAGAATGTGGCGGTGGCTGCCAGCACCGATGGCTGGTACCCGCGCTCGTTCGTGTTGACGGACATCGTGGGTTCGGTGTCGCTGTGGGAACGCGACGCGGCGCTGATGGCCCAGGCGGTTGCCACGCCACGACGCCATCATTGGTCGAGAGGTCGTCGCCGCCGGCGGGGAGTTAGTGCGAAGCAAGGGCGAGGGCGATTCGACCTTCTCGGTGTTCGCTCATCCCGCCGAGGCGGTCGCGGCAGCGGCCGCCATCCAGGAGGCGGTTGGCGCCGAGCCGTGGCCGGGCGACGGCTGCCGTTGCGGGTGCGCGCCGGGGTGCACACCGGCGACGCCGAGCCGCGGGACGGCGACTGGTACGGCCCAGCGGTGAACCGTGCCGCCCGGCTGCGGGCCTTGGCCGACGGCGGCCAGACGCTGGTGTCGGGCGTGACCGCGGGGCTGGTGGCCGACCAGCTGCCGAACGGTGTGCGGCTGCTGTACCGGGGTCGGCGGGTGTTGCGGGGCATCGAGCGGCCCGAGGAGGTATGGGAGCTGGTCGCGGCCGACGACCCGCGGCTGGCTACCCCGGAGTCGAGCGAGGGCGGCGGTCTCCCGCTGCGCGATGACCCGTTCGTTGGCCGTCGCGCGGATCTTGAAACAGCTCGTCGAGCTGGTCGAGGACGAACGGCTGGTCACCCTCACCGGGCCTGGCGGGAGCGGCAAGACCCGGTTGGCGATGGAGGCTGGCGAGGGACGCCACACGGCGAGGCGAGGTGGTGTGGCTGGCCGAACTGGCGCCGCTGCGGGACGGCGGGCTCGTCGCCCAGGCCGTTGCCACAGCGGTCGGGGTCGAGACCGGGCCCGATCCGCTCGACGGCCTGCTGGCGCAACCCGAGGCGCTGGCCGGGGTGCTGGTGCTCGACAACTGCGAACACCTGCTCGAGCGCCTGCGCGGCGCTCGACCGAGGCTTGCTGGCGGCTGCCCCCGAGCTGCGGGTGCTGGCCACCAGCCGGGAGCCGCTGGGTCTGGCCGGGGAGCGAGTGTGGCCGGTCAGGCCCCTTGAAGTACCCGACGAGTCGCTACGGGACCGCGACCAACTGGCCCGAGTGGAGTCGGTCCAGTTGCTGCTCGACCGGGCCCGGGCTGTCCGGCCCGACCTGGAGGTGGGCGACGACGACGTGGCGGCGGTCGTGCGCATCTGCCGCGCGCTCGACGGGATGCCACTCGCCATCGAGTTGGCGGCCGGTCGGCTTCGCTCGCTCAGCTTCGCTGACCTGGCGGAACGCCTCGGCGACCAGCTCAAGGTGCTGGCCCGTCACCGATCGGCCGGCCGGGACGACGCGCGGCACCGAACCCTTCGGATGACCCTCGACTGGAGCTACGACCTGCTCACCGATGAGCAGCGCACGCTGGCCCGGCGATTGTCGGTGTTCGCCGGCGGGTTCCGCCTGGATGCGGTCGAGGCGGTGTGCGGCGGCGACCTCGACGTGCTCGACGGCATCGACGAGCTCGTGGCCAAGTCGCTGGTCACGTTCGACGGGGCGACCGCCCGGTACCGGCTGCTCGAACCGCTCCGCCAGTATCTCGCCGAGCGCCTCGACGAGGCGGGTGCGACCGAGATCGATCCGACGGGCGCACGCCGAGTGGGTGGCGGGCCTGTGCGACCGGCTCGGCACCCGGCTGCTCGAGGACCAGAAGGCCCGCAGCCGCCGGCTCGGCGAGGAGAGCGGCAACATCGAACTCGCTCTGCGCTGGGCGCACGACCACGACCATGCGCATGGCCATTCGGATCGTCGGTTCGCTCGGCCAGTACTGGTTCATCTACGACCAGGCAAGCGGCCGCCGCTGGTGTGACGCGGTGATCGAGGCCGGCGCGGGCGTCGTCTCCCCGGTCACGGGCAGGGTGCTGCTCAGCGCTGGGATCGATGGCCCAGAACGATCAAGCCTGGGACCGGTCCGTCGCCTGGCTCCGTGAAGCATTGGCCATCTATCGGGCGGAACGGTGGCCGCCGGTCAAGCCGCTGTCGCTGTTCTGGCTCGGCCGGGCGCTCGCGAACTGGTCGGCACCCCGAACACAGCGAGGACCACGCTGCGGAGGCGACACGATGCTTCGAGGAGAGCCTCCGGCTGTTCACCCAGCTCGGCGACTGGGTCGGAGCGGGCTGGTGTCGAATCTGGCTTAGCGCCCAGGCTACTGGAATGACGATCTGGACCGAGCCGAGCAGCTGGCCCGTCAGGGTCGTCCAAGAATGCAGCGCAGACCGGCGCCCGCCATCCCATGGGCCAAGCATTGTGCAGTCTCGCGTTCATCGCTCGTCGACGCGGCCACGACGATACCGCGCTCGAGTTCCTCGAGGACGCGGTCAGCGATCTACCGGGACCTCGACGATCCCTGGCATGCTCGCCGGATTGCTTGTCGATCTGGCAGCAACGGAGGCGGCGATGGGCCGAGGCGCCGAGGCGCTTCAGGCCCTGGCCGAGTCGTCACAGCTCGATGAGCAGATCGGCCGGCTGCCAGGGCGGTCGCTGCAGGCTGGCCGTAGCAGCTTTCGTCCACCTCGACCGTGGGCAACCGGCCATGTCCATCTCCGCGCTGGGCGCGTACGACGCGCACCCAGCCGGGGCGATGCCGAGCGGACGGACCAGGTTTGGCGGGTACATCGGCTGGCTTGCCGAGGCGGTCGAGACAACGAGAGCTCAGCTCGACCCCGCCGAAGTCGCTGCCGCCACAGCCGCAGCGCGCCGCAAGAACCTCGACGAGCTCCTCGACGAACTGATCATTCAACCAGCGAAGGCGGCGGTGTGATCGAACCAACCATCGGATCGGCAGATGACCGCTCGCCTCCTGTGTCGGCGCTCGACGACAGGCGGAAGGAACCGGAGCACTGGGCCCTCGCCGGGGCTGGCCGTGCCCCACCGACGCCAGCCGACCGTCGTCCATCGTCACCCAATCGCAGAACCGTCAGCCGGTGCGCCAGCCACCCAAGGGCCCTCAAGTCATAGACAGTTCGCGGACCGATGGCTGGATTGGGGCAGATTTCGTGTGGGGGTCAGGGTGTGCTGCGCGGGCGATCGGTTGAGACCGGCGACGGCTGCACGCCGGGTGGCGGCTCGGGCTGGCGGCCCACTGCTGGTTCGGCCGCGACCGCACCCGGCGGCCGAGCTGCGGGCATGACAACCGAGGTGGGGGTCGATCGCCAGATACGAGTAGCGATGGCCGCTCCGAGGGCCAACAGCACACCGGGCACCAGGTACGTCGGTCTCGGGCCGACCGCGTCGACTATCCAGCCGGCCACGAGCATCCCGGCCACGAAGGCGCCCTGCTCACAGGCCTCCGCCGCGGCGAACACACGGCTGCGGTGCACATCCTCGGTCAGCCGTTGGACCATCGTGAACCAGGGTGTGAACGCGTAGCCGCTGCCGATACCGCCGATCGTGCCCACGAGGACAATGGGTCCGAACGAGGGCAAGGCGGCGATGCTGCCGAGCGAGACCGCCATGGCGGCGGTGCCGAGCGCCAAGCCCGCTGCCTCGCGGGCCGGCCGCAGCCAGCGGGCCGCGGCCCACGACCCCGCCACCGCGCCCAGACCCCAGAGCGCGGTCAGCAGTCCGTAGCCCACCGATCCGGCATCGAAGTGGTCGGCGAGCGGCAAATCGGCCACAAGGGTCACCCCGAAGGCGGCGAAGGTCACAGTGGTGACGGCCACCAGCCGTCGCAGCGACCGGTCGTGGGCGACGAGGCGGAAACCGACCATGATGCCAGTCACCGGCAGGTGCATTCCGACGATCGCCTGCCCGCTTCGATGGGAGCCGGCTGAGCAACGCCGCCGACGCCACATACGAACCTGCATTGACCATGAACACCGCGTCCGCGCCGGAGGCGGCGACGAGTGTGCCCCCGACGAGCGGCCCGACGACCAAGGCGGCGTTGAATGACCCCGCGACGATGCCGTTCGCCCACGTCAGATCGTCGTCGTCGACGAGGCTGGGAATCGTCGCGGCGGACGCCGCCCGGAACGGTGCCCCCGCCGCCGTGGCCGCCAAGGCCAGCGCCACCAACAGCCACGGCGCATCGACCGCGAGCAGGCCGACCCATATCACGCCGGCGGCCAGCTCGCTCGTGATCATCACGCGACGTCGGTCGAACCGGTCGCCGATCCACCCCGAGACCGGCCCCAGAAGACCCGTGACGGCCACCAACGCGAACAGCGCGGCGGACACCCAGGCGGAAGAGCCGGTGCGCTGAAAGATCGTGTAGACGAGCGCCACCTGCGCAGCCTGCGACCCCGCGACCGACACAAGACGAGCACCGGCGAGCAAGACGACCGCACGCCGTCCAGCGTCGGGCCCGTGCCGCATGCTGACCTCGGTCACCCGGCAAGGATTGCCTCCGCGTGTCCAAAGGGCCCCGCGCGGCACACGAAGGCGGCAGAACCGGACACTCGCACAGAACTGGCGACGAGAACTCCGCCGGCCGCTCGCGGAACCGCGACCCGTGCCGACGGCTGCCTGACGCTCATCACGCCCGGTACTGACAGCAAACCCGTATGGGGCCGGGGGGTGACCTATCGAAGGCCGTCGAACGGCAGGGGCGCCGGTGGAGCAGAGCGTGGCTTCGGCGTGCCCTGTGGACACTTGCTGGCATGAGCCCAGCCCGTCCCAGAAGAGGATTCAATCCGGGCGCACATAACGACGGCGCCGTCGGCCAGCCGAGCCGCCGCCCTCGCCCTGACGCGGCGGCCGAGGAGCGGCGGGCCGAAGCGCAGAATCGGTGATCTGGACGTGCTGAGAAGCATGCGCGGGGCGCAGGCGTCCGAGTCAGCGTCAGAGGGTGCCTCAGAACGACGCTCCGACGCACCACGTACACGCGCCCCCCAACGCCGGATCCGGGCGCCGCCGCTTCACCTGCCTTGCCGACGACGACGGCCCTGGCTGCTGACCGACGGCCGTGCCGGGCAGTCTCGCCAATGGATCACGCACACCCGGGGAGGCGCCCGGACGCAAGGATCGCTTCACACGGCGGCCAGGAACCGCTCGACCGCCGTTTGCTCGCTCGCGAGGTGCTCGCGCAGTCCTGACACGATCGTTTTCTCGACGGCGCCCGCCACGAGTGGCGCCTTGAACCGCACGCTGCCCTCGACGGTGCGAATGGCCCCGCCGGAGGGGCCGGGCCGGGTCGTGCAAGTGGCCGAGACACGGAAGCGATCGGCGTAGTTGTCTGGCACGATCCGGTAGTCGACATGCCGGCGGGCGACCTCGTGGGTCGAGTGCTCGACCAAGCTCAGCTTCTGCGGGTCGAGAACTGCCGCGGACGACCGAGTTGAGGTCGCCGGCGAAGCGGTAGCGGATCTGGAACAACATCTTGCCGACGTCGTCGACGGTGCGGGCGAGGATCTCCGGCCGAGCGCGGGGTGACATCTCGCCGATCACCTCGTAGAGGCCGGACTCGGTGTACGCGCGCGGGCCACATCATCCGGATCGGCGGTGTAGGCCTGCTCGATGACGAAGTCCACACCCGCCAGTCTCCTCCACGGCACCCCCGATGCATCGGCGCCGTCCCAGAACGCCGGGACTGGGGGTTCCTTCGGCGCGATGCCGCCATCGCACTTTCTCTCACTGGTCACCGGCGTGCGGAGTTCCACGCGGCACACTGGCACGCGGACGTCTCGAGCCGGTAACGCTGCCGCGTACCACCCTCAGGACCGCGTTCGAGCTCCTCGGCAGCGATGAACCCGAACGACTCGTAGAGCCGACGCGCCGGCCGACCTTCGACGTTGTCGTTGCCGAACGTGTCGACGATCACCTCTGAGGCGCCCTCGAACACGGCGTAGCGCATGAGCGACCAGATCGCGGCTGAAGCCCTGGCCCCGCATCGACCTCGGGACAGCAAGCCAATTGATCGCCGCACGTTCGATCGGGGTGACAGATCATGCCGGCGGCCACAACACCGTCGACGCGGATGCACCAGGCACCAGAGCCGCGCGATCGAGCGCTCCAACGTCCCATCAAACGTCGGCATAGGGCCGAACAACGGCTCGACCTCGCGCACGACCTCGAGCCAGGAAGGGATATCCGCGGTCGTGGCGAGCTAGGGCACTTTCACCAGTTTGCCAACGATGGTCGCCGTGCTGACAGCGCGACAGATCGCGACGGATACTCGTGCCGTGCAGCTGCTGGGCGCCGGCCGTACCGATCATGCGCCCCTTCACGCTCAGCCCGCTTGCCAGCCTGAGTGCCCTCTAACGCCGGCTCTGGGACGCAGGTGCGTCGGCCGCACTGAGACGACATCGAACCTCGGATCACCCACCCGTCCCGGGCTTCCGAGGCCACCGGCGGAGCACGGCTGCGAGCCTAAGTCGTGAACGTTGGGCCGGTTAGTCGTAAACCAGCCTGCTGGTTGGTGGTGGGCGAGGGGGGACTTGAACCCCCACGACCTTACGGCCACTGGCACCTGAAGCCAGCGCGTCTGCCAATTCCGCCACTCGCCCGAGTGACAAGACGGAAAAGATAGCGCGCCCCGCCCGGCCGTCCACCATCGAACCGGGAGTACTGTCGGGCGCCGACGGGCCGCTCGGCGGGCGGCCGTCGTGACGGCGAGACGGGCGGACGAGGCCGAACGGGCGGGCAGGGATGATCCTCGCGGGCGTGCAGGCGGCGGTGGCCGAGGGCGACGGGGTGGTGGAGCGATGGCGCGACCTCGGGCCGGTCATGTGGGCGGTGGCCGCGGGCGCGGCGGGCGCCTGGTTCGGGCTGGTGGCGCTGCTCGGCGCGTGGCTCGATCCGCGGCGGGTGGCGCCCGGGTCGGCGACGCTCGACCCGCCGGGCGACGAGCCGCCGGCGGTCGTCAACCTGCTCGCCACCGACTGGGACCTCGGGCCCGAGGCGGTGCCCGCCACGCTGGTCGACCTGGCGGCCCGGCGGCACCTCGAGATCGACCTCGTGGGCGGCGAGACCCACGTCCGGTTGCGCGGGCGGCGGGCCGGGCCGGCCGACCCGCTCACCGACTACGAGGACATGGTCCTCGCCCACGTCCGCCACCTCGCGGCCCAGACGAGCGATGGCAGGGTCCCCGCAGCCGCCATGTCGACGGGCCCCGAGCAGACCTCGAAGAGCTGGTGGGACCGCTTCCGCAGTGCGGTCGTCGCCGAGGCCCGAGCCCGAGGCCTGTCGCGGCCACGGTGGTCGCCCGGGCTCAAGGTGGTCCTGATCGGGCTGGCGGTGCCGGTGGCCCTCGCCGTCTCCGTCGCGGTGTCGACCCTGCCCGACGACCCCGCCGACACCGACGACAACCCGTTCGCCGCCGCGGTGTGGATCGGGATCGTCGGCTTCGGCCTGCTGTCGGTCGTGGTCGGCCGCCTCGACGGTGAGCGCGACACCGCCGCAGGGCGCACCGCCGCGGCCCGGTGGCTGGGCATGCGCGAGCTGCTCGGCGAGGACCCGCTGTTCGGCGAGCAGCCGCCGGCGGCGGTCGCCATCTGGGACCGCGTCCTCGCCCACGGCACCGCCCTCGGCGCCGCCCACGGGGTCGTGCGGGCCCTGCCGCTCGGCGCCGAGAACGACCGGCAGGCGTGGAGCTCGGTGGGGGGCCGCTGGCGGGTGGTGCGGGTGCGCTACCCCCAGGCCATCCCGCCCGGGTACGGGCGTCACCCGGCGCTGGCCCTGCTGCTCGGCCTCCTCCACCTGGCGATCGGCATCCCCCTCATCCCCCTGGCCCGTGGCGCGGCCTCGGCGGTGCGCGACTCGGTGACGTCGGGCCAGGCCGCCGACGCCCTCGGCCGGGACGTGCCCGCCGGCTACAGCATCGCCATCACCGTCGTCGTGGGGGTGGTGGCCGTCGTCGCCGCGGGTGTCAGCCTGCGCGGCGCCGCCCTCACCCTGGCGGGGCTCGGCGACCTGGTCACCGGCCGGACCTCTGTCGAGGGGCGGGCGGTGCGGGTGCGCGACCGCAGCACCGACGACCACGTGCGGGTCTACGTGGCGGTGGACGACGGGAGCCGCGACACCGTGCGCGCGTGGCTGCTCCGCTCGCGGGTCGGCGTGGCGCAGGGGGCGATCGTGCGGGCGCGCGTGACCCGCTGGCTCCGGCACACGACCGAGATCCAGGTGGTTCGGCCGGCAGCGGCTCCCGCTCCGGCGCCCACCACCGCCGCCTCGCCGGGTGCTGCTGCCGGCGTGGGAACCGCGTCGGCCCCCGCGTGGGCGCCCGGCACAGAGATCGCGAGCGGCGGCGCGGTTCCCCGCGTCGTGTCGGCGATGTCGGCCCTGGTCGCTGCCGCCTCACCCACCGCGGCCGGCGAGCGGGCCCGTCCCGGGCCGCCTGTCTGCCCCTCCCCTGCCCGACGACGCCGCCGTCTCCAGGGCCGCCGGCGGCGCGCTGACGCGGGACCTCCAGGCCTCGCCCCACCCCGCGGCCCTGCCCCGAGGCTCCGCGCTCGTACCGAAGCCCCGGAGGGGAGCGGGCCGTGCTCCTCGCCTGGGTGCCCGCGGTGGCGATCGACGTGTACCGGGCGCTGCCGCCGGCCAGCCAACGCCCGGTCCCCGGCGTGGGCGACGAGGCGTACCACGCTCGGGCGGCGGGCGCCCTGATGGCCCGGCGGGCCGGCGACGTGCTCATGGTCACCGTGCACGCACCCGATCTCGACGCCGCCGCCCGGGACGGCGTCGCGGTCCGTGTGGCGACCGTGGCGCTCAGCACCGAGGGTGCCACCGAGCGCACGGGAACCGGTGTGCCAGGCGGCACGACCACCACCACCGATCAGTGAGTCACGCACCGCACCGGTAATCTTCGGACCCGTGGCGATCCGCGGTTTCGAACGTCGACTCGAACGCATGGTGGAGGGAGCGTTCGCGCGCGCGTTCAGGTCCAGCATCCGCCCGGTCGAGCTGGCCCGACGCCTGGCCCGCGAGATGGACGACCACGTGTCGATCGGCGTCCAGGGCACACCGGTGGCCGCCAACCACTTCACGATCTACCTCTCGCCGGGCGACTTCCGCGAGTTCGGCGAGGTCCGCGACGCCCTCCGCCGCGAGCTGTGCGATGCGGCCCGGGCCCACGCCCGCGACGAGGGCTACCGCTTCATGGGCCCGGTCGACGTCGAGCTGGTGGTCGACGAGTCCTTCGGCACCGGCTGGTTCGAGATCGAGGGCCGGTTCCGCGAGGGCGCCGGCGGCGCGGGGGCCGGCAGCCTGGTCCTGCCGACCGGCGACCGCTTCACGCTCGAGGAGCACGTCATCAGCATCGGCCGCCGGCCCGAGTCGAACATCGTGCTGGCCGACCCCAACGTCAGCCGCAACCACGCGGAGATCCGACCGCAGGGCGACGGCTTCCTGCTGGTCGACCTCGGCTCGACCAACGGGTCGAAGGTCAACGGCATGCGGGTCGACCAGCGTCTCCTCGCCGACGGCGACGAGATCATGTTCGGCAACACTCGGATGCGGTTCGAGGCGAGCTGACCCACGGGCCACCGCGAACAGCCTCCGACCTGCGGTGACGCGGACGCGCTCCGCGCGGCGGTCGGGAGGACGACCCGCTGACCGATAATCTCCGCCTCGGTGCCCGACCAGCTGCTGAACCTGCTCAAGCTGTTCTTGCTCGTGCTTCTCTACCTGTTCTTCCTGCGCGTGCTGCGAGCGGTGTGGACCGAGGTGAACGTCCCGCGCCTGGCCGACGCGCCGGCACCGGCCGGCAAGCCCAAGGGCCGGAACCGCCGCTCGGCCCGCCCGGGCCGCACGAACCACCCGCAGCTGAAGGCGCTCGAGCCGTCCGCCCTCCGGGGCCGCAGCTACCCGCTCGCCGACGAGGTGACCCTCGGCCGCGCCGCCGGCTGCCAGGTCCCGCTCGACGACGCCTACGCCAGTCAGGTGCACGCCCGCGTCTTCCAGCGCGACGGGCAGTGGTACGTCGAGGACCTCGGCTCGACCAACGGCACCTACCTCAACCGGCGGCGCGTCGCGGGCCCGATGGTCATCAAGCGCCGCGACAAGCTGCAGATCGGCAACACCGTGCTGGAGCTGCAATGAGCGAGCGCCTGACAGCAGGCAGGAGCGGGAAGCGATGACCGCCCGCGCCGACCGCACGGCGCTGCGGTGGGGCGGTGCCACGCACGTGGGGCGCGTCCGCACCCTCAACGAGGACCACTTCGTCGCCCGGCCCGACGAGAACCTGTGGGTGGTGGCCGACGGCATGGGCGGCCACAACGGCGGCGAGATCGCCAGCGAGATCGCCAGCGAGACCGTCGGTCGCGCCTTCGTCCACCGCAGCATCGACGGGCTCATCGAGGCCGTGGTGAGCGCCAACAGCGCGGTGTACAACGCGGGGGTCGACGACCCCGAGCTCACCGGCATGGGCACGACCGTGGTGGCGCTCGCCGTCGTCGACCACGAAGCCGCCGAGGTGCTGGCCATCGCCAACGTCGGCGACTCGCGCTGCTACCGCTACGCCGACGGCGAGCTCGACCAGGTCACGACCGACCACAGCCTGGTCGCCGAGATGGTGCGCGAGGGAAGCCTGTCGCCCGAGGAGGCGGCGGTGCACCCGCAGCGCAACATCGTCACCCGCGTCCTCGGCGTGCACGACGAGGTGCCGGTCGACGTGTTCGCGGTCGATCCGTATCCCGGCGACCGCTACGTGCTGTGCTCCGACGGCCTGTTCAACGAGGTGCCCGAGCGGGGCATCGCCGGGGTGCTCCGCACGATCGACGACCCCAACGAGGCGGCCGAGGAGCTCGTCCACCTGGCTGTCGACGGCGGCGGCCGAGACAACGTCACGGTCGTCGTGGTGGACGTGCTCGAGGACGGCGGCCGCACGACCCAGGCGTCCGCGGCGCTGGCGGGCGACGCCATGGCCGGCGACGCGCGCACCCGCCCCGAGCCGAGCCCCGCCTACGCGGGCGACGAGCCGTCGTGGCGCCGGCTCCGGCGCGGGTCCGACACGGCCGAGATCGACCGCGTCGACGTCGACGACGAGGCGCCGGCAGACACCGGCCGCCGGCGGGGCCGCGCCCGCCACCGGGCCGACGGGCCCCGGGGGCGACGGGTCACGTGGCGGGTCCTGCTGTTCGTCCTGCTGGTGGTGGCGCTGGTCGGCGGCGTGGTCGCCACCATCCAGTGGTACGGCACGTCGGCCTACTTCGTGGGCTTCGACGGCGACCAGGTCGCCATCTTCAAGGGGCGCCCGGGGGGCGTGCTGTGGATCGACCCCGAGCTGGTCGACGTCACCGGCCTCGGTCGCGACGAGGTCCCCGACGCCCGCCTGGCCGACATCGACGAGGGGGTCGAGCAGGGCTCGTTGTCCGATGCCCGCCGCTACGTCGCCAACGTGACCGAGCAGGCCCAGGAGCTGGCGCCGCCCGCCACCACGACGACGGCGCCCACCACCACCACGCCCGCGACCGCGCCCAGGGCCACGACCACGACCACCGCGGCGCCCGTGATGAACACGGCGTCGCGCCGCACGACCGAGCTCGGCCTGCTCGTCCTGGGCACCCTGTTCGTCGTCGGCGCGTACCTGCTGGCGTCCGTCCCCGAGGACAGCGACATCCCCACGACGGTCGGGCCGTTCCTCGGCGTCATCGTGGGCCTGCCGCTCGCGGCCCACTTCGCGGTGCGCCGGTTCGCCCCGCACGCGGACGGGATGCTGCTGCCGCTGGCATCGCTGCTCAACGGCCTCGGCTACGTGTTCATCGTGCGCCTCGACGAGGCGCGACCCGACCCCGCCGGCCTGGCCGGGCTCCAGTCGGTGTGGATGGTGCTGGGCGTGGCGGCCTTCCTCGGGACGCTGGTCGTGGTACGCGACGCCCGCAAGCTCGAGCGCTACCGGTACACCGCCGGTTTCGTCGGCCTGGCACTCCTCCTCCTGCCGCTGTTGCCGATCGTCGGTCGCGAGATCAACGGCAGCCGCATCTGGGTGTCGCTCGGGCCCGTCAACTTCCAGCCGGGCGAGTTCGCCAAGCTGGCGCTCGCCGTGTTCTTCGCCGGCTACCTCGTCGAGAAGCGCGAGCTGCTGGCCATCAACCGGGCGTTCGGGCCGTTCGCGCTGCCCGACCCGAAGCACCTCGGGCCGGTGCTCATCGCGTGGGGCGTGGCCCTCGTGGTCATGATCATGCAGAAGGACCTCGGCACGTCCCTGCTGTTCTTCACCCTGTTCCTGGTCATGATCTGGGTGGCGACCGAGCGGGCGTCGTACCTGGCGGTGGGCGTGATCATGTTCTTCGCCGGCGGCTACCTGGCGTTCAGCGCCTTCAGCCACGTGCAGGACCGCTTCGACATCTGGCTGAACCCGTGGGGGAAGGTGAAGGGGTACCAGATCGAGCAGTCGATGTTCGCGTTCGCCGACGGCGGCGTCTTCGGCACCGGTCTCAACCTCGGCGTGCCCAGGAAGATCCCGGTGGTCGAGAGCGACATGATCTTCGCCGCCATCGGCGAGGAGCTGGGCCTGCTGGGGGCGTCGGCGGTGCTGATCGCCTTCCTGTTGATGATCGGCGCCGGGTTGCGCATCGCCCAGCAGACCGCCAGCGGCTTCGAGCGTCTGCTCGCCACGGGGCTGACGACCCTTCTCGGGTTCCAGGCGTTCATCATCCTCGCGGGCGTGACCCGCCTCCTGCCCCTCACGGGTGTGACGCTCCCGTTCGTCTCGTACGGCGGCTCGTCGCTGCTGGCCAACTGGGTGCTGCTGGCGCTGCTGCTGCGCATCTCGAACGACTCGGCCGAGCGCGAGGCCGACCGGATGGCGGCCGACCAGATGACCGACGTGATCGGCCGGCGGGCATGAGGACCTCGACCGCGACCACGAGGGCCACGGGCCGATGAGCAAGCAGATCCGCAACCTCGGGGTGTTCCTGGCGATCTGCTACGTCGCGCTGTTCCTGCAGGTGAACCGGCTGACCGTGTTCGAGGCCGAGGCGCTGCAGGACAAGCCGCAGAACACCCGTGCGGTCGAGCGGGACTTCTCGAGCCCCCGGGGCGACATCGTCAGCGCCGACGGCGTCGTGCTCGCCGAGTCGGTGCCGTCCGACGACCGGTTCGACCTGCAGCGCACGTACCCCCCGGACACCGCCGAGCTCTTCGCCCACATCACCGGGTACTTCGCCTTCACGCTCGGTTCGACCGGCGTCGAGCGCGAGTACAACGGCTACCTCACCGGCGACGACATCGGGTTCGACCTCGACCGCCTCGGCGACCTGTTCGTCGAGCGCGACGTGGTGGGAGACGTGATCCTGTCGGTCCGCTCCGACGTCCAGCAGGCCGCACGCGAGGCGCTCGGGGACAACCCCGGCTCGGTGGTGGCGCTCGACCCCCGCAACGGCGAGGTCCTGGCCATGTGGTCGTCGGCCACCTACGACCCCAACCTCCTGGCGACCCACGACTTCGACGCCGCGCAGGCGCAGAACGAGGCCTACAACCTCGACCCCGCCAAGCCGACCGTCAGCCGCGCCTACCGCGAGCGCGAGTTCCCCGGCTCGACGTTCAAGGTCGTGACCGCCACCGCGGGCATCGAACGCGGGCGGCGTCACCGAGGACTCGCCCGACTACCCGTTCAGCGACAGCTACCAGCCGCCGGGCGGCGGGCGGCCGATCCCCAACTTCGGGGGGTCGACCTGCGGCGGGACCCTGTTCGTCATCCTGCAGGAGTCGTGCAACACGGCGTTCGCCCAGATGGGCGTCGACACCGGGGGCCAGAACCTCTACGAGATCTCCCAGGGGTTCGGCTTCGACCGGGACGTCCCCTTCGACCTGCCGCGTGGCGTGCAGTCGAACTTCCCCGAGGAGATCGTGGACGATCCGCCGCTCGTGGCCCAGGCCTCGATCGGGCAGAACGACGTCCAGGCGACCCCGCTCCAGATGGCCATGGTGGCCGCCGCCGTCGCCAACGACGGGGTGATCATGGAGCCCCACGTGATGCGCGAGGTGCGCGACGACCAGGGCGACAAGGTGGCCGAGTACGACGACGACGAGTTCTCGCAGCCCATGTCGCCCGAGACCGCCGGGACGCTGCGCGAGGCCATGATCTCGGTCGTCACCGACGGCACGGCCGACCGGCTCGACGACGGGCTCGACGACTTCGTGGTGGGCGGCAAGACCGGTACGGCGCAGCTGGGCATCGAACCGCCCCAGTCGCACGCTTGGATCATCGGCTTCGCCGGCCCTCCCGGCGAGACGCCGCACGTGGCCGTGGCGGTCATCGTCGAGGCGCAGCCCGGTGCGAGCGAGCAGACTGGTGGCCAGGTGGCGGCGCCCATCGCCAGCGCGGTGTTGGAAGCGGCGCTGGCCCCGCCCGGGGACGGTGCACAGAGTGGACAGGACGGCCGGGAGGACGGGGACTCGGGCGACGGCGGCTGACCAGCACGCCGCCTGACTCGGGCCCACATACCCCCATCTCGTAATCTGGGGATCGCATGTCGCAGCAGAACCAAGTCATCTTCAACGGCCGGTACGAGCTCCATCGGCGACTCGGGCGCGGCGGCATGGCCGAGGTGTACCTGGCGCGCGACCAGTTGCTCGACCGTCCCGTGGCGGTCAAGGTCCTCTTCCCCGCCCTGGCGACCGACCAGGGCTTCGTCGAGCGCTTCCGCCGTGAGGCGCAAGCAGCCGCCAACCTGCAGCACCCGAACATCGTGAGCGTGTTCGACTGGGGCGAGGCCAACGGCACCTACTTCATCGTCATGGAGTACGTCGAGGGCCACACGCTGGCCGAGATGCTGCGCGACGAGGGGCGGCTGCACCCCGACCGCGCCGCCGAGATCACCGCCGACATCGCGGCGGCCCTCGGCTTCGCCCACCGCAACCGGGTCGTGCACCGCGACGTCAAGCCCGGCAACGTGCTGATCACCCGCGACGGCGGCGTGAAGGTGGCCGACTTCGGCATCGCCCGAGCGCTCAGCGACTCGACCGACCAGAACCTGACCAAGACCGGCTCGGTCATGGGCACCGCCACGTACTTCTCGCCCGAACAGGCACGCGGGGCGGCGGTCGATCCCCGCAGCGACATCTACAGCCTCGGGTGCGTGCTCTACGAGATGACCACCGGGCACCCGCCGTTCGCCGGCGACAGCGCGGTGGCCATCGCCTACAAGCACGTGCAGGAGAACCCGATGCCGCCACGGCGGTACGACCCTGCCCTGCCCGAGACGCTCGAGGCCATCACGCTCAAGTGCCTCGCCAAGAACCCGGCCAACCGCTACCCGAGCGCGCAGGACCTGCGCGCCGACCTCCGCCGCTTCCTCGACGGCAGCCGCATCATGGCCGAGCCCGTGCTGGCTCCTCCGATCGACCCCGGTGCGACGTCGATGATGGCCAACACCCAGTACGGCGAGCAGACCGCCCTCGTCGCCGGACCCGTCGGCTACGAGCAGGGCGGGTACGACGGCTACGACGACGACTACTACGACGACGAGGAGGAAGAGCCCAAGCGGTCGAAGTGGTTCCTCGTCGCACTCGTCCTCCTGCTGCTCGTGCTGGCCGGGCTGTTGTTCCTGCTGGCGAGCAACTTCAGCGGCGACGACGAGCCCAACGTCACGATGGTCACCGTCCCCGGCGTGGTCCAACAGGACGTCACGGCGGCCACCCAGGCACTCGAGGCCGAGGGCTTCGAGGTCACGACCGAGTTCGTGAACGACCCCGCGCCGCCCAACCAGGTCACGGCGCAGGACCCCGAGGCCGGCGCCGAAGCCGAAGAGGGCTCGACGGTCAAGCTGACGGTCAGCCAGGGCCCCGAGCCCGTCGTGGTGCCCAACGTCGTCGGCAGCACGCAGACCGAGGCGAGCCAGATCCTCACGGCCGAGGGCTTCGTGGTCAACCCGGTGGCCGAGGAGAACAACGAGGTCGAGGAGGATGTGGTCTTCGCGCAGGATCCGCCGGCCAACGGTCAGGTTCCTCCCGGTTCGACGATCACGATCAAGGTCTCGTCGGGGTCGGGCACGATCCCGATCCCAGACGTCACGGGTCAGTCCGAGGCGACGGCCCGCGCCAACCTGAACTCGGCCGGCTTCACGTCGATCAGCGTCACCAACGAGGCGTCGGGTGACGTGCCGGCGGGGAACGTGATCCGGGTCGACCCGGCGCCGGGCGTCGAGGTGCCGCCCAACCAGGCCATCACGCTGGTGATCTCGTCGGGCCGCGAGCAGGCGACCGTGCCGCCCGTCGAGGGCCTGAACGAGGAGAACGCCCGCAGCCAGATCGAGGCGGCCGGCCTCGTCGTCAGCGTGTCCGAGCAGGACGTCTCGAACCCCGGCCAGGACGGCCGCGTCCTGAGCCAGAGCCCGGTGGCCAACCAGCAGCTGAACCGGGGGGACACGGTGAACATCGTGGTGGGCCGGCTGGTCGTCACGCCGCCGGGCGACGGCGGCGACTGACTCGGCGCGCCCGTTTCGTCCCGTCTCGTCGCACCCCAATAGGTTGAGCCGCCATGGCCCGACGCTTGGTGCTGCTCCGCCACGGCGAGAGCACGTGGAACCTGGAGAACCTCTTCACCGGCTGGTACGACTGCCCGCTCAGCCCGAGGGGCGAGGCCCAGGCGATCGCAGGTGGCCGGCTGATGGCCGAACATGGCGTGCTGCCCGACGTGCTGCACACCTCGGTGCTGACGCGGGCCATCCGCACGGCCGATCTGGCGCTCGCCGAGCTCGATCGGACCTGGATCCCGGTGCGTCGCCACTGGCGGCTCAACGAACGCCACTACGGCGACCTGCAGGGCCTCAACAAGAAGGAGACGGCTGAGCGCTTCGGTGCGGACCAGGTGAAGGTGTGGCGGCGCGCCTACGACGTGGCGCCGCCCCCGATGGCGCGAGAGGACGAGCGCAACGTGCGCCGCGACCCGCGCTACGCGGACCTGCCGCCCGAGCTGGTGCCCGACACCGAGTGCCTGGCCGACGTGGTCGAGCGCATGCTGCCGTACTGGTACGACGACATCGTGCCTGATCTGCGCCCGGGCCGGACCGTCCTGGTCGCCGCCCACGGCAACAGCCTGCGAGCGCTGGTCAAGCACCTGAGCGACATCTCCGACGCCGACATCGTCGAGCTCAACATTCCGACGGGCGAGCCCCTGATCTACGACCTCGGCGACGACCACCGCCCGCTCGACGACCGGCCGGTGATCGAGCGCTACCTGCGCTCGCCCGAGGAGATCGCGGCCGCGGCCGAGGCCGTGGCCCGTCAGGCCGGCGGCTGACATCCGGCCGCACCGCGGCCGGACGTCGCCAGCCCCCGAAGGGGCCGGGCCGAGCGGATCGTGTGGCGGCGCGATCCGGCAGTCGGCCCGGCGTTCGATACCGATCCGGCATGGATCGGCGTCGCCGTTTGATCGTGTGGGCTCGGTGTCGTACCGAGAACGCCCCAGCGCGCCCTCAACCCGAAACCACCCACGGTGGCAAGGCAGCGACGACCCCGTGTCCTGGTCACCCGGACGAACTGTCGCTCGACTGGATGACTGACACGACGGTCAGCCGGCGTTCGCCGCGGTCCGCTGCGCGAGACTGCCTCACGCTCGCCCGCATTCCTGCGCCGGTTGCTACCTGTCGGTAACCACTATGCGTCAAAGCAGTTGCGTAGTCAAAGACCGAGCGGGTCCAGGACCGATACCGTCGGGGCATGACCCCCGTTCGGCGACCCAGCGTTGGGGCGCGCCCGCGATGAACCTGCAGCAGCTCCGCTACGTCGTAGCCACCGCCGACGAGGGGACCATGACGCAGGCCGCGGCGGTGCTGCACGTCGCCCAGCCGGCGCTCAGCCGGGCGATCCGTGCCCTCGAGGCCGAGATCGACGTCGCCGTCTTCGAGCGCGACGGCCGGGGCGTGCGCGTCACCCGCCAGGGCCGTGAGGTCGTGGCGCTCGCCCGTCGTGTGCTCGCCGACGTCGACCGCATCGCGAGCCTCAACGCCTCGACCGTGCTGCGCGTCAGCGCCATCACGGCGCAGGCACGCGAGATCGCGTCCGCCGCGGTCGGACGGTTCGTGGCCTCGGGCGGTGGTCGGGTCAGCCTCGACGTCGTCGACACGCCCGACGAGGTCGCCGACCGTGTGCGCGACGGACGGGCCCAGCTCGGCGTGCTCGAGCTGCCCGCGCCCCCCGGCCTGCAGGCGACGTCACTCGGCTGGCAGGAGATCGTGATGCTCCACCCACCCGACTGGTCGCTCCCCGACCCCTTCGACCTGACGCAGCTGCCCGAGATCTCCCTCCTGGCCCCCGAGGGCGACGACTGGCGGCGGGACAGGATGATGCGGGGCCTGCGGGCGGCCGGCATCGAGCCGAAGATCACCGCAGAGACGAACGACCGGGGCCTCATGGTCTCGCTCGTCCAGCAGGGAGCGGGCGCCTGGTTCTCCTACGGCCGGGAGGCCGCGACGGCGGTGCAGGGCGGCGCAGGCCTCGTCCATCTGACGCCGGCACCGCTCCGCGAGATCGGGATCGTGTCCTCCGGCGACCTCGAGGGTGTGGGCGCCGACTTCGTCGACGCGGCGAAGGCCGAGGCCGCGGACCTGCTGATCCCGGTCGGAGACCCGCGGCTGGCGGACGGGACCTGGGTCACGGACGCGGGGTCGCTCGGCTCGGTGCCCGCGACGACCGTGCCTCCCACGGTCCCTCCGTCGGCCTGAACGCGAGCGGGGCGCACGGCCTTCGCCGTGCGCCCCGGCCGGCGCGGCTGGTCGATGGCTGGTCGGCAACCGTCAGAACGAGATGCCGACCACGCCGCCCAGGGCGGGGATCGGCCACAGGAACGCGGCGAGCACGAAGGTCGCCACCTCTGAGGCGTTCTCCATGCTGTCGGCGTAGTCCTTGCTGACGGCGACCAGGACGCCGATGACCAGCCAGATGAGCAGGACGATGGGGATGCGGACGCGTCCACGCATTGATGTGCCTCCCTCCGGGACGTGCTCCCGGACCCAGCGCTCGGACGACTCCCGTCCGGCAGGGAGGGCGTACCCCGCGTGCGGTAGTTTCAGACGCCGCCTGGTGAGCCGGCGCGCCGTCTCAGCCGACGGAGATGCGCCGCACGCCGTCAGCCGGGGTCGAGCGGCCGGGATCGGGCGCCACCTGGCCCCCGCCGTCGGACCGCTCGAGCAGGTACCCCCGCGACCGCACCGTGCGGATGGCGAGGCGCAGGGGCGACAGGCGCCGGCGGAGACGAAGCACGTGCACGTCGAGGGCGTTGCGGCCGGGCGACCCGCCCGGCCAGCCCGATCGGGCGAGAGCCTCGCGCGACACCACGGCCCCGAAGCGATCGAGCAGCGCCCGCGTCAGCCGTGCCTCGACCGGCGGAAGCGACACCCACCGGTCGCCGAGCCGCAGCACACCGTCGTCGTCGAGCGCGGGGACGAGGCCGGTGTCGCTGTCGGTGCGGCGACGCAGGGCCTCGACCCGGACCCGGAGGTCGAGGTCGTCGGCGGGGAGGCGGATCCAGTCCTCGAGCTCGTCGGTGGGGATCGGCGGCGCCCCGCGCTCGACGAGCAGAAGCCGAGGTTGGCCAGCACGGCGGAGCTCTTCACGCCGGTCCTGTTCGGCCGGCCACTGCACGAGTGCCACCTCCACGGACACGAAAGGTACGGTCGAAGCGTTTCGCGATTGTTTCGGTCGGATGAACGTCACGATCGCGCCGCGGCGCCGCCGCGTTGGGTGAGGCGATGTCGTCACGCAGCGTGATGACCGGCGGTTCGTCAGCACGACGCATCAGAGGTTCGTAAGCTGCGCCGCCATGGCACGCGAGGAATACCTGAATCACCTTGCCTCGGTCCCGCTGTTCTCGGGCTGCACCACCAAGGAGCTCCGAGACATCGCCAAGGCGACCGTCGAGCTGAGCCTCGACCAGGGCAAGGAGTTCGTGACCCAGGGCGACGTGGGCCGCGAGGCGTTCGTGATCGTCGAGGGCACCGCCGAGGTCAGCCGCGGTGGCCAGACGATCGCCGAGCTCGGACCGGGCGACTGCGTGGGCGAGCTCGCCCTGCTCGACCACGGGCCCCGCACCGCGACGGTCACGGCCGCCACCCCGCTGACCGTGCTGGTGCTCGGCCCGCGTGAGTTCTCGGGCCTGCTCGACGAGGTGCCGACGCTCACGCACAAGATCCTGGCCGCGCTGGCCGGCCGGGTCCGCGAGCTCGACTCCAAGAACTACGGCTGACCCACGGTCAGTGCAGCAAGTGACCGGCGGGTAACCCGTCCGTCGACCGCTGCGCACGATTCCGCCCCCTCCGCCTGGGTTGGGTAGGTTCGGGCACGTGAGCGAGCGCAGCGAGCGAACCATCAGCACAGTGCGTTTCTCGGCCCGAAGGGCCGACTGCTCAGTGCGCCAATCCCGAAGGGTGCGCCGATGAGCAGCCCCGAGAGCACCCCGGCGACGCCCGCGACCCGTCGCATCAAGCCGACGCAGGTCGTCCTGGCCATCGGCCTCGGCTTCGCCGCCCTCACCGTCGCGTCCGGCATCGCCGCCACCGCGCTGCAGTGGCACGACGACTCCCCGGTCCAGCGCGAGGTCTTCGGCAACATCCCGTCGGCGTGGAAGGCCGCGTTCTACACGCTCCTGCCGATCCTCATCGTGTACGGCGCCACCCTGTTCGCCCAGCGCGTCAAGAACTGGGAGCGGGGTCAGCCCGACAACCGGGCCACGACGAAGAAGAACGTGGCCCGCCGGCTCAAGGACTTCCGCGCCGGCGTGTACATGCAGACACTGCTGCGCGACCCGGCCGCCGGCGTCATGCACTCGCTCATCTACTTCAACTTCGTCATCCTGCTCGCCGTCACGACGGTGCTCGAGATCAACCACCAGATGCCCGAGAGCGCCAAGTTCCTCCACGGCGACGTCTACAAGGGCTATGCGCTGGTGGGCGACGTCGCCGGGGCGCTGTTCCTCGTCGGCGTGATCTGGGCCATCGTCCGTCGCTACGTCCAGCGGCCCTACCGCATCCGCATCAAGTCCAAGCCCGAGCACGCGGTCATCCTGGGCACGTTCCTCGCCATCGGCGTGACCGGCTTCGGTGCCGAGGCCTACCGCATCGCCCTGGCCGGCCGACCCGACTTCGAGAAGTGGTCGGTGGTCGGGTACCCGCTGTCCGGGCTCGTCGACGGCAGCCGACAACCTCGCCGGGTGGCACCAGGGCTGGTGGCTCGCCCATGTCTTCACGTTCTTCGTGTTCGTCGTGATCCTGCCGATCACGATGCTGCGGCACATCTTCACGTCGCCGCTGAACATGTACCTGCGCGACCGCGACCGGCCCAAGGGCGCCATGAAGGCCATGCCCAACCTCATGGAGACCGAGCTCGAGACGTTCGGCGCCGCCACGGTCGAGGACTTCACCTGGAAGCAGCTGCTCGACACCGACGCCTGCACGATGTGCGGGCGGTGCACGTCGGTGTGCCCCGCGCACGCCACGGGCAAGCCGCTCGACCCCCGCGAGATCGTGCTCAAGACCGGCGAGGTCATGGCCCGCACCGGCACGCCCGAGGTGTCGCCGCCGATCGGCGTCGATCCCGAGATCACCGTCTCGTCGTCGTCGCTGTTCGAGCGCATCACCGCCGAGGAGGTGTGGGCCTGCACGTCGTGCAAGGCCTGCGACGAGATCTGCCCGGTCAACATCGAGATCCTCGACAAGATCCTCGACATGCGGCGCTACCTGTCGCTGATGGAGTCGAACTTCCCGACCGAGCTGGGCACCGCCTACCGCTCGATGGAGAACTCGAGCAACCCGTGGGGGATGTCCCAGGCCGACCGGGCCGCGTGGACCTCGAAGGTGGACGGCGTGCCCATCGTCGAGCCCGGCGAGGCGTTCGACCACGAGTACCTGTACTGGGTCGGCTGCGCCGGCAGCTTCGACGACAAGAACCAGAAGGTCACCGTGGCCATGTCGAAGCTGATGCAGCGCGCGGGCATCGACTTCGCCATCCTCGGCCCGTCCGAGAACTGCACGGGCGACCCCGCCCGCCGCTCGGGCAACGAGTACATCTTCCAGATGCTCGCCATGCAGAACATCGAGTCGCTCGACGGCATGGGCGTGAAGAAGATCGTCACGCAGTGCCCGCACTGCTTCAACACGCTGCAGAACGAGTACCCGCAGCTCGGCGGCAACTACGAGGTCGTGCACCACAGCCAGTTCCTCGAGTGGCTCATCGCCGAGGGCCGGCTCGACATGAGCGACGCCCACCTCGACGAGCGGGTCGTCTACCACGACTCGTGCTACCTGGGCCGTCACAACGACATCTACCAGTCGCCCCGCAAGGTGATCGGCAGCCTGGGCGGCATCGAGATCGTCGAGGCCGGCCGCAACGGCACCAAGGGCATGTGCTGCGGCGCCGGCGGCGCCCGCATGTGGATGGAGGAGACCACGGGCAAGAAGGTCAACGACGAGCGCAGCCAGGAGCTCATCGCCACCGGCGCCAGCCGCATCGCCGTCGCCTGCCCGTTCTGCTACATCATGATCGACGACGGGACCAAGGCCGCCGGCAAGGAAGAGGACGAGGTCAAGGTCGCCGACATCTCGATGCACCTCCTCGAGGCGCTCGAGGCCCGCGACGCGGAGCGGCTCGAGACCCTGCAGGACTGAACCGTCCGTCGCCGCGCACCGCGTCATCGCACGGTGAGCGCCGACCGAGCCGGTCGGTCCGGCTGGTACGGCCAGCGAGGAGACGCAGGAAGGTGGGCGTGCGACGCGCCCGCCGCGTCGCACGCCCACCCACCGCACCGGGGGGTTCGCTCCGTCTACGAGCCCACCGGGGTCCCCGCCAGGGACCGGACCGTGGCGTCGGCATCGGCGCCGAACGACACCCGGCCGATGCAGACCTGGACCCCGTCGAGCGCGGCGAGCTCGGCGAGGTCCGCTGTCACCAGTGCGGATGGCACGTTCGATGCCGTACGCCGGCATCACGACCACCAGGCGGGAGGGGTCGAGGGCCGCCACGGTCTCACCGGCGCGGAAGCGGGAGGTCAGGACGCGGCCCGCCGCGGCCCTGACCCCCATCCGCTCGGTGGCCCGCAGGGCCCCCATCTCGAGCTGCACGACCACGGCGCCGAAGGTCACCGGGGGAGAGATGGCCAGCGCGCGGCACTGGTCGTGCAGCTCGCGCACGCGCTCACGGACGTATCCGGAGCTGGCGAGCCCGGTCACCGCGTCCATGCAGTCGGTGCACGAGGACGCTGCGGTGTGCTCTGCGACCCAGGCGCCGAGCGCCCGGGCCATCAAGCCGACAGGGTCGAGCAGGTCGCCCCACGTGCCGAGCCCGGTGGGCCAGCCGACGCGGACGAGCGCCACGAGGTCAGCGGTCACGGCTTCGACCGGGTGGGAGGCGCCGGCGCGGGCCTGGGCGAACGCCACGACGGCGTCCTCCACGTCCCTCACGTCGGACTCCCGGTCGAAGACCGCAGCCAGATCGCTGGTCGCCGGGTCGGCCCACTCCTCGAAGAGCAGAGCGGTGCCGGACGCGGCGTACCAGCGATTGATCAGCCCGCCGACCGACCGGTGAGGCGGCGCCGACCGGTCGACGAGCGAAAGGAGCCGCGAAACGCCGTCCAGGCCCGGGTGGTGGGGATGAGCCGGCGCTGTCGTCTCCTTCACGCCTGATGAGAGGGAGGCGCCGGGCGCCCATGACGCCGCTTCGCGGAAATTTCTCCGAAAACCAGGCCACCGGACGGCGCGAGCGGCCCGCGGTGGTCGACAGCGCCACTTTGGGCAACACTGGCCGCAGACCTCCCCATGCCGATCACTGCGCTCTCCGACGCCGAACTGATCGAACAGGCGCGCGGTGGGGACGAGGCGGCGTTCACCGAGCTGTACGTCCGCCACCAGCCCGCCGCCCTGCGGCTGGCGCGCACGTACCGGCGGCTCGGCGACCCCGACGAGCTGGTCAACGGCGCATTCGAACGGGTGCTCGGCGCCATCAAGCGCGGGGCCGGGCCCACCGAGTCGTTCCGCGCCTACCTGTTCGTCACGCTGCGGCGCTACGCAGCCGAGAAGGCGAGCAAGCCCGACGAGGAGTCCCTCGACGACGTGCCCGAGCCGATCAGCGAGGCGGCCGACTCGCCGGCGCTGGCGCAGGCCGACCGGGCGCTCATCACCCAGGCGTTCGAGTCGCTGCCCGACCGCTGGCAGGCGGTGCTGTGGCACACCGCGGTGGAGGGAGAGCAACCGCGCGAGCTCGCGGGCGTGCTCGGCGTGTCGGCCAACGCCGCGGCCGCCATGGCGTACCGGGCCCGCGAGAAGCTGCGCCAGGCCTATCTGCAGGCCCACCTCCTGGCGTCGCCCGCGCCCGATCACGAGCCCTACCGCTCACAGCTCGGGGCCTACGTGCGCGGCGGGCTGTCGCCGCGGGACACGACAGCCGTCGAGGAGCACCTCGAGGGGTGCGAGTCGTGCCGGGCGCTGGTCGCCGAGCTCGAGGACGTCAACCGCTCGCTGGCGCGGGCCGTGCTGCCCCTCTTCCTCCTGGTCGGCGGCGGCACGCTGGGCGGCGTCCTCGTGGGCGGGGCGGCCGTCGGCGCCGCCGCCGCCGGCAAGGGCGGCGGGACGGGCCTGTTCGGCAAGATCAAGAACGCAGGTCCGACGATCGGTAGCACCGCGGCGATCGGGGCGGTGGTCGCCGGGATGATCGGCATAGGCTCGGCGGTCGTCCGCCAGGACTCGGGCCCGCTCAACTCGGCCGCCGACGCCGCCGACCTGGGGGTCTCCGACGACGGGAACGGGTCGTCCCCGGGAGGGGCCGACGACGGCGACTCGCTGTTCGGCGACGAGGACTTCGCCCTCAGCCCGTTCGACGATCAGGCCGGCGACGACTTCGACACCAGTTCGGCGATCTGGGCCGGCGACGGGTTCGGCGACTCGACGACTTCGGTGACGACTTCGGCTTCCCCCGGGCGGCGGGCGGCATCCCGTCATCGGCCGGGACGCCCCCGGGCGGAGGCGGGACACCGGGACCGGTGACTCCGCCCCCGGCGACGAACCCGCCCACCAACCCACCCACGAACCCGCCCACCAACCCCCCGACGAACCCGCCGACCAATCCCCCGGCGACACCTCCGCCGCTCGCGTTCTCGCCCCCGGCGTGGGCACCCACCGCGGTCGGCCGCGGGACGTTGTCGGTGACGATCGGCGAGCGCGGCGTGCCCGCGGGGCTGACCAGCACCGCCTTCCAGGGTCCCGCCGGGCTCGGCGCACCGGTGACCCCGACAGCCGCACTCCAGGCGGCCCCCGCTCCGCTGCGCGTCGACCTCACCCTGACGCCGGAAGCCCGAGCGTTCCCCGAGGCGGCGCAGGATCCCCGTTGCGCCGCGCCCGTGCCGACCGCCGACGGCGGTCAGCTCATCAGCTGCACGCTCGCTCAACCCGCCACCGGATCGACGACCACCTTCGCATTCGACCTGCAGGTCGACGGCCCCGGGCAGACCGCCGACATGGTGCTGTTCCGCGGGGCCGTCGAGGAGGCACGCCTCACGGCGCCGATCGATCTCACACAGTTCGAGTCGGGCCTGTCGGTCCGGTACGGCACCGAACCGTGGACCGTCGGGGACCAGGACTCCGGCACCCTGTCGGTCACCGTCGAGCAGGCAGCCGGATGGGACGTTGCCGGGGGCCGTGCTGAGCATCGAGGTGACGGGCGGGGTGCGCCTCGATCCATGGAATCCGACGCCCGGCTGCAGCCAGGTCGCCGCCGGGAACACCGCGATCACGTGTGCCCTGCCGACGATCCCGGCGGCCGGATCCCTCGACGTCGACGTCCAGCTCGTCGTCAGCGGCAACGGCCAGCAGGTGCGGTCCCTGGCGCTCGTCGTCGGCGGAAGCGAGGCGACCAGGCTCGACCAGGACCTGGACCTCCGGCTGGGGGACGAGCGGCGAGAACGGCGATCCCGCCGGCGCCGCGTGATCGTCAGTCGCCGGTGAAGTTCTCCCAGTAGCGACTGGGAGTCGGGCCGCGCTGGCCCTGGTACTTCGATCCGACCTGCGACGACCCGTACGGAACGTCGGCGGGCGTGGTCATGCGCAGGAAGCTCACCTGGCCGATCTTCATGCCGGGGTACAGCGTGATGGGCAGGCTCGCCACGTTCGACAGCTCGAGCGTGATGTGGCCCGAGAACCCGGCGTCGATGAAGCCGGCGGTGCTGTGGATGAGCAGGCCGAGACGCCCGAGGGAGCTCTTCCCCTCGATCCTGGCGACCAGGTCGTCGGGCAGGCCGACGACCTCGGCGGTGGAGCCGAGCACGAACTCGCCCGGGTGGAGGATGAAGGCGTCGCCGTCGTCGATCTCGACCAGGTCGGTGAGATCGCTGAGGTCCTTCTTCACGTCGATGACCGGCGCGGTGTGGTTGAGGAACACCCGGAACAGGCGGTCGAGGCGCAGGTCGACGGACGACGGCTGGATGCACGACTCGTCGAGCGGATCGATCACGATGCGCCCGGCCGCCAGCTCTTCCCGGATCGTGCGGTCCGACAGGATCATCGGACGGCGACCCTACCTGGCCGGGCCGACGGGGTCGGTCACCTCCACCTGCTGCTCGATCCCCCGCTCGGCCCGCAGCGGGATCTCGACGCTGAACGGCTGTCCCCTCCCCGGGCGCGGAGGTCAGCGTCGCCGTGCCGCCGTGGGCCACGGCGACCGCCCGGACGATCGCCAAACCCAGACCCGAACCTCCCGTGTCGCGCGCCCGGCCCGGATCGCCACGGTAGAAGCGCTCGAAGGCTCGGGCCGCCCGGTCGGCGTCGAGGCCCGGGCCGGCGTCGCGGACCTCGACCACGCCGTGCTCGCCGCGCCGCCGGGACGTGACGGTGACCGCCGCGTCGCCCGGGGTGTGGACGAGTGCGTTGCGGACGAGGTTGGCCACCACCTGGCGCAGGCGGTGCTCGTCGCCGTCGACGACCACGCCCGCCTCGGTCGAGGCCCGCACCGGCCGACCGGGCGCCATGGCGCGTGCGTCGGCGGCGGCGTCGACCGCGAGGACCCCGAGGTCGACGGGCTCCCGCTCCAGCGGCCGGCCCTGGTCGAGCCGGGCCAGGAGGAGGAGGTCGTCGACGAGCTCTCCCATCCGCCGTGCCTCGGCCTCGGTGCGCCGCATCGCCTGGTCGCGTTCCTCGGGGTCGTCGAGAGCGCCCCGGCGGTGCAGCTCGGCGTATCCGCGGATGGTCGCGACCGGCGTCCGCAGCTCGTGCGAGGCGTCGGCGACGAACTGCCGGAGCCGTTCCTCGGACGCCTGCTGATCGGCGAACGCCCGCTCCAGGCGGGCGAGCATCGTGTTGAGCGCCCGTCCGAGCTCTCCGGCCTCGGTGCCGGCGGGAGCGTCAGGCACCCGCTGGGCGAGATCGGCGCCACCCGCGATGGCCGTGGCCGTCCGCGTCATCGACTTGAGCGGGCGCACCCCGAGCCGCAGGACCCAGAACGCCACGAGACCGAGGATGGCCAGGACGACCGTGGTGGCGACGACCTCGACGGCGATCAGCCGCCCGACGGCGGCGTCGACGTCGTCGAGCGAGATCGCGGCCAGGCGGACCTGCCCGTCGTCACCGGTGGTGGCGCGCACCCGGAACCGCTCGCCGGAGGGGTCGGACCCGACCGTGAACGTGTTCCCGTCGTCGCCCGCGTCGGCCGCGGCCCGGGCGGCGTCGGCGTCGACGGCGGGCGCCGGACCGTCCGCGCTGTCGTGGGCGTCGGGACCGCGCACGTCGGGGGACCGGACGAACACGACGTCGTCGCCCGTGACCACGCCCACGTAGTACGGGCTGAGCGGAGGGGCCCCGGTGCCGTCACTGCCGGGCGGAGGCCCACCGCCCTGGTCGCCGTTCCCGCCGTCCGGCGGACCGCCGAACATGCCGGAGTCGTCGTCGAGCGCCGGCAGGCGATCGTCGACCTGGGCGACCAGGTAGCTCTCGGCCGCGCGCGTGATGGCCACGGCCACGCCGCCCAGCACCAGCGCGACGATGCCGAGGCCCACCAGGAGTCGGGTGCGGAGGGACATCAGCGGGCCCCGCGGCCGACGCTGGGCATCTCTACCGCTCTCGCAACACGTAGCCGACGCCGCGGATCGTGTGGATCAGCCGAGGGTCGCCGGCGTCGACCTTGCGGCGCAGGTAGCCGATGTACGTCTCGACCACGCCGCCGTCACCGCCGAAGTCGTAGTGCCACACGTGGTCGAGGATCTGCGCCTTGGACAGGACCCGCCCTTGGTTGGCCAGGAGGAAGTGCAGCAGGTTGTACTCGGTCGGCGAGAGGCCGACCTCCTCTCCCGCCCTGGTCACGCGGTGGGCGTCGTCGTCGAGCACGAGGTCCGCGCACTGCATCACCGCATCGACCCGGCCGGTGCCGGTGCGGCGCAGCACCGCCTGGATCCGTGCCACCAGCTCCTCCAGGCTGAACGGCTTCACCAGGTAGTCGTCGCCGCCCGTCGTGAGCCCGCGCACCTTGTCGTCGGTGCCGTCCCGGGCGGTGAGGAAGACGACGGGGGTCCGCCGGCCCTCCTGCCGCCAACGCCGGCAGACGGCGAAGCCGTCGACGTCGGGCAGCATGACGTCGAGGACGACGAGGTCGGGCTCGAGCGGCCCCACGGCGTCCAGCGCCGCCCGCCCCGAGTCCACGGCGTGCACCTCGAACCCCGAGTGGCGCAGCGCCGCCTCGAGCATCGAGCGCAGGTTCACCTCGTCGTCGACGAGCAGCAGACGTTCTCCGGACATGGCGGGAAGCCTGACCAGGGATCCTGCGATATCGCTGAGCGGTTCCTGGGAGCCAGCCGAGAGCCCGAGTCCAGAGAACTCGCGGCGGGCTCTGCGGATCCTCTGAGGTTCGTGCCCTTGAGTCGTGGTGACAACACCCGACAACCAAGGAGAACCACATGGACTGGACCCCCCGGCGGCTGCTCGCAGCCGGCGTCGTGGCGGGCGCGGTGCTGCTCGGCGGCGCGGGCTGGGCCGCGGCGCAGGAGAGCGACGACGCCCCGACGACGACCGTGCCCGACGACGGGTCGTCCTCCGACGACGCCACGACCACGGTCCCCGACGACTCCACCGCGGAGGACGGCACCACGACCGTGCCGGACGACCCCAGCGCCGACGACCCGAGCGACGACCACGACTCCGACGCCCACGAGCCCGGCGCGGACGACCCGTCGACCGACGCGCCCGACGACGGTGGGGCCACTCCGCCGGGCGGCGAGCGCGGCGGCCCCGGGGCCGGCGCCCGCGGCGACTGCCCCGAGCGCGACGATGCCGACTCGTCCGACTCCTCGGACTCGTCGACCGAGGGCTCGACCGAGGGCTCGTCGACGGACGCGGCCGTCCTCATGACCTGATCGTCACGAGGACATCGACCGCGCTCTCGGCCCCGGCGGGCCGCTCGCCCGCCGGGGCCCGGGCGTCGCCCCGCGTGCCCCAGGCGGGGCCCGCATCCGGATCGCCCGCTCTGGCGGGCGTGGGCTAGCCTCGGCCGTTCACCTCGCGGGTGTAGTTCAATGGCAGAACATCAGCTTCCCAAGCTGAGTACGGGAGTTCGATTCTCCTCACCCGCTCTCAAAGCGCTCCTGGCCACGTCAGAACGCATGTCGACCCGACGTGCCCGGCGACGCGGGCGATGTCCCCTGACGCCTCGTCACCATCAACGCTCACCCTGGTCGGTGATCGACTCCCAGGTTGGGGCCGCACCCCCGTTCCTGTCCTCCATCTCCCGTCGCTTGGCCAGCCAAGCACCTCGGAGCGACGGATCACTGGTACGTCGAACTGCCTGCGCCGAGCCGCGCAGACGCGGTCGACCCGGCCGTGCGACGTACGGCCGGGTCGAACACTCTCCAGCAACTTTGGGGCTGGGTGGACGAGGCGCTAACGCGTCAGCCGGGCTGGACCGTGCCGCCAGCGCCATCGGGACGGCCCCCAACATCGGGCACCGTGCTCGGCGGGGCCTCGCGTGCAGAAGGAGTGGTGGACGGCGTCTCCTCGGGAGCGCCGGCATCGTCCGGGAGATGGGAAGCGGCCGGAGTTTCGGTCGCCCGGTCGGTGCCAGTTGCGTCCGGCTGGCCGGCGTCGGCCGGTGCCTGACCCGGATCAGTGGGCCGGTTCGCCGCGCCCGGTGCCATCTCGGAGATCTCTGACCCGTCGACGCCGGGCTCGCCGTCGCTCTCACCGGTCGCGTCAGTGGACACGACGCTGCCGAAGTTGTCGCCGTGATCATCGGCGGGATCATCGAACTCGACCGGCGTCACTGCTTCGATGGCATCACGCGCCCGCTCGTTGGCTTGGTCGGGCAGCACGCCGGCGGCCCCAGCGCCGGCAACACTCGCCGTCGCAACAGTGACACCCAAGCCAACCTTGGCGGCGAGCCCGAGGCTGATCAGCTTGCTGGCCGCGGTCGCAACTACTTCTCCGGGCATCCGCTTCTCCTCGTCATGGGCGCCCTTTGGCTCCCCCAGCAACCGGTGTGCCCGGCCTGTCTGGCCAGGCTGTCGAACCGGTCAGGTCTTCGGGCCCGTAATCGCTCGACCACGCCGCAGGGGTGCGTCTCAGATGCGTTCAATCGCAGGTTCATCCGGGTCCACCATGTGCCGTGCTGGGTTTCGGACCCTGGCTGAACGCCCGGCCAGAGAGGCGTGGTGCCCTTCGCCGAGAGTCAGCCGGCTCGATTTCGGATGCAGAGGTCGAGCCACTCCCATGCCAGATCGCGCAGTTGGCCGGGCGCATCCACGGTCACGCCCGGGTACTCGGGCCAATCGGTCCATGTCCTGGTCGCCTGTAGACCCACCAGCCCTTTCCCAAGCTGAGAACGGGAGTTCGATCCTCCTCACCCGCTCTACTGCGCTGGATGCTGAGGTTCGCGCTCACACGAGCAGCTTTCGAAGTTTGCCGACGGCGACGATCGCGCTGTCAACGTCGTCCGCGCAGGGGATCACGTTGAAACGAGAGCAGCCGGACTCGATGTAGGGGCTCAGGAATTCTGCGACTTGCTCTGGCGTGCCATAGGGCGAGTACCGCTCGAACCGCTCGAAGGGCATCTGGTAGAAGTCCTGCATCTGTGCGGCGAGCGGCTTGCGTGCCGCCTCACGCGTGGAGGCAAAGCCGCACCAGACGTTGAGTGCGTGCTCGTACGTGCTCATGTCTCTGCCGGCTTCGATGGCCTCGCCGGCGATCTGGTCACAGACGTCCCTGTAGCGGCGCGGGGAGACCCAGATCCCGAGCCACCCGTCGCCGAGCCTCGCAGCGCGCCGGACGGCCGCGTCCGAGCGTCCGCCGACGATCAGAGGTACCGGCGGCGAGGGCGCGGGGAGGATGAGCGCCTCGTGGAGCGAGAAGAATTCGCCGTCGAACGTGACCGGCGTGCCTTCGCCGAGACCGCGCAGGATCTGCAGGCTCTCGTCCATCCGGCGCCCACGTGTCTTCGGGTCCACGCCGCAGATCTCGATCTCGTGGGGGTCCTCGCCGCCGATCCCGACGCCCAGTGTGAGCCGGCCGGGTGCGAGCTGCGCGAGTGTGGCGAGCTGGCGTGCGACCGGAACTGGATGACGCAATGGCAGCAGGTAGAGCGCGACGTACACCGGCAGGTCGGCCTGCGCAGCGAGTAGCGAAGTGGCGGTGGTCAGCCCATCCGAGCCGGCCCCGACGAAGAAGCTCACATGATCGCCGACGCAGAGATGGTCGACGCCGACCTCCGCCGCGCGAGCGAGGACCGTACGGAGCTCCTCACCGCCGGTGAGCTGCGCGACTGTCGGAAAGAGCCCAACGCGGACGTTAGCCATCGATCGATCCACCTCTCATGCTTGCCGACGATGGTTGCGCCGGCGACGAGTGGCCTCGTCGCAGCAATCGCTGCTGCTGTCTTGTGTGCTCGGCCGATGATGAGTGGTCGCACGATCGGCGGCATCGCGCGCCATGAGGCGTTGCCCAGATCATCGAGCTCGAACCCGCATGCCGCCATCACCTCCGCCGTCGCGCGGTTGCAGCGACATTCTCGTGCGAAGCGGCGCCACGGGTTCGCAAGCCGGTCCTGCCAACGGGCAAGCCTCGGGGAGTCAGATCGGACGTGTTCGATGAAGAGCAGCTGACCGTCGGGCTTCAACACCCTCATGATCTCCTGCAGGGCGAGATCGGGAGCGTCCACGGTGCACAACACGAAGGTCGAGACGACCGTGTCGACGGATCCGTCTGGGAACGGCAGCTGCTCCGCCGGTGCGTCGACCAGCCGCGCCGGAAGGCAACTGCGCGCCAACCTCTCGGCGAGGCGGCGACGCATCGCAGCGTCTGGTTCGACCAGGACCAGTCCGTCGAGGTCGTCGGGGTAGTGCGCCAGGTTCAAGCCGGTGCCGGCGCCGATCTCGATCGTGCAGCCGGCCGACCGCTTGAGCAGCTCCTTGCGATGTTTGCGCACCCCCGCCTGCTCACCGACCCACAGGAAGGGGTCGTACACGGCCGCGAAGGTGCGCGCCCAGGCACGCGAGGCCGCCGATGATTCGACGTGTGTGGTGTCGGTGTCCATGACGGCAACGATGACGGACCCCGCGATGCAGCGCATCGCTCGTCCCGGCCATCTGCACAAGATGGCCCGTTCGGGTGATCCGCCTCAAAGCAAGCCCAAGCGTGCGGCCTCCGCTACCGCCGCCGTTCGCGAACCGCGCCCGAGCTTGTGGCGAATGTTGGCGACGTGGCGGTGCACCGTGTGACGGCTCAGGACGAGCTGCTCGGCGATCTCCTGATCGTTCAGCCCGTTCGCGATCAGCGCCAGCACTTCGCGCTCTCGGCTAGAGAGCAGCGCCGCCGCGGGCTCCCCGGCCAGGCGGGCCGGAGCTTCGGGAGCCAGCACCGAACGCAAGGCGCGCGCCGCCGCTTGCCAATCGCCAGTCCAAGGGAGATGGGCACTGCCGTCGAGAGGAACCAGCGTCGCCCCCGGTATGGCCGCTGCGAGCTCCCGGCCGAGATGGTACGGAATGGCGCGGTCGCCGCGGCGGTGCACGACCAACGTCGGTGCATGGACGTGCTGCAACTCTGCTCGGACGTCGTTTCGATAGGTCAGCTCCAGCAACGCGGCCGCGGTTTCCGGGCTCGCCGCGACGCGCTGATAGCGCGCCAGCCGCTCCTGCTCGGCACTGTCGGACTCACCCAAGAAGATGTCGGCCAGCACGCGCGACCCAAGTCCCCAGTGCGAACGGACGGTGGAAGCGACCGACTGCTGGACCTCCCGAGTGGTGATCGATGACCCATCGGCGTACGCGCCACAGAGCAGCAGACGATCCACACGCTCGGGGAAGCGAGCCGCGAACGCGATCGCCGCGCAGCCGCCCGACGACCCGCCGAACAACACGACCTTCTCCGAGGCGAGCTCGTCGAGCACGGCGCGCAGCACCGCAACGTCAGTGTCGAGCGTCAGATCGTCGTCGAGCACCTCGCGGTCTGACATGCCGACGCCGAGCCGGTCGTAGCGCACCAGCGTGTGACCCTCGCCGACCGACTCCCAGAACCCCCGAAAGGCTGGGTCCGCCCAATCGAGCTCCAGGTGACTGATCCACCAGGCCGGCGCCACGAGTGGCGGCCCCTCCCCCGCCGCCGCGTACGCGACACGTCGGCCAGCGAACGGCAAGAAGCGAATCGCCGCACCGTCGGCCATGCGGCGAGGGTATCGAGCCTCCGCTTCTGAGGATGGATGCTCGAAGGGTCGGATCAAGTGCGTCAACCGGATCAAGTGATCCCCGGGCGCCCCTATCGTGTCGCACGCCGTCGACCGCACCAGCCAGAGGCGCAGCAGGTGGCCACGTTGCCGAATCCCACCCGGTCCGCTGGCGTGTGTGCAGAGTCGGTGGCCGGAGTTACGAGGTCGCCGTTCCGAGGCCGTGTCGGATGGCGTAGGCAGCCGCCTGCGTCCGGTTGGTCACGTCCAGCTTCCGGTAGAGGTTGCCGAGGTGGCGCTCGACGGTCTTGACGGAAACGAACAGGCGCTCACTGATCTCCTGGTTGCTGCAGCCCTCGGCGAGCAGCCGGAGGACGTTCGCCTCGCGAGGGCTGAGGCCGAGGCGGTCCTTGGCGTCTTGCGCCGGTACCTCGGCGCCAGTCGTCGCCCTCGCGAGCAGGCTGCGGCCGAGACCGACGGCGTCCGACAGTGTCAGGAGCCGCCCCTCTCGCCGGGCGCGGTCGAGGTCGACCGATGCGGGTGCGTCGGCGAACGCCTGCTCGGTGCGGGCAAGTCCCTCGCGCTCCCACGGCCGGTGGCCCTGCCCACCCTGGCTCCGCAGCTCGGCGGCCGCACCAACGAGCCGACCTGCGTCGAACAGATCGTCGCGTTGGGCGAGCACCGCCGCCGCCGCCTCGAGCGCGTGGGCCGTGCAGCCCGCGTTGTCCATGTCGGAGAAGATCGTCAGCGCCTCGTCGAGGAGGGCGCACGACGCAGACGGTTCGCCGGCCGCCAGTTCGATGAGCGCCCGACCCTCGAGGCAATGACCGAGCCCGAAGGGCGCGCCCAGCTTGCGAAACAGGGTCTCGGACCGGTCCGCCCGAGCCCGGGCGGTGGCGGTGTCGCTGGCGAGCAGCGACGCGGACCACAGCGTGTACGCGAGCCCGAAGTCGTCCTGCAGCTCGTCGAACACCGCCAGCGCCTCGTCGAGGATCGCAGCGACCGGCGTTCGTTGCTCGTCGATCGTCCAGCGCGTCATCGACTCGAAGTAGCGGGCCCAGGCGCGGAGGCGGTCGTCGCCCAGCGCAGCGAACGCCTGGGCCGCGGTCGTCGTGAGCTCGACCGATTCCTCGGCGCGGCCCGCCTCGAAGGCAAGGTTGGCCAGCGTGAGGAGAACCTGGGCGAGGACCTTCTCGGGGACCTCGGGGACCTCGTGTCGCAGTTCTTGGAGCTGCGCATAGCGCTGCGCAGTCGGCATCAAGGGCACGGCCGACAGGATCCGGAGGGCCGTGAGCCGCTCGTCGGCCCGGAGGGCCCACTCGTACGCGGCTCGAGCCGTGGCCCGCTCGGGTAGCACCGACCTGATCGCGGCGTCCTGCCGGGGGGTGCGCATGTCGCGCTCGAGCCGAGCGACGAGTCCCAAGATCCACACGACCATCCGCCGGCAGGCGCCATCGAGCTCGCCCGTGCGGACGAGAACGCCGCGTCCGTACTCGCGGATGGTCTCGAGCATGCGATAGCGGTAGTCGTCACCGCTTCGGTTGGCGATGACGAGCGACTTGTCGATGAGACGGCCGAGCACATCGAGCGCCTGGCCACCGCGCGGAGCCAGGACGCCCTCCACGGCCGCGAACGGAAGGTCGTCGGGGAAGACCGAGAGCTGCAGAAACATCGCCTGCTCGTCTGCGTCGAGCAGGTCGTAGCTCCATGCCACGACCGAATCGATCGTGCGCTGCCGGGCCGGCGCATCCCGGCTGCCCCCGGTGAGCAGCCGAAAGCGGTCGCCGAGGCGTTCGTCAAGCTGCTTGAGCGAGATGGTGCGCAGGCGCGCCGCAGCGAGCTCGATCGCGAGCGGGAGGCCGTCGAGTCGCCGGCAGATGCCCTCGATGATCGGAAGCTCGGCGGCACCCAGAACCAAGCCGGGAGTTCCGGAAACGGCCCGGTCCATGAACAGGTGGTCGGCTGGTCCCGGTCGGCCCTGCTCGCCGGCGGGCAACGACAGGACGGCAATCGCCATCTCGCCTCGACAACGAAGCACCTCACGGCTCGTCGCCAGCACCCCGACGGTGGGGCAGTGCTCCAGCAGGTCCGTGACGAGCGACACGACGGGCCCGACAAGATGCTCGCAGTTGTCCATCACGACGAGGAGCTCGCGGTCGCGCAACCGGTCGCGGACCGTCACCGCCGGCGGCTCGCCCGGACGCTCGATGACGCCGAGCGTCCGGGCCGTGAGCGCGGGGACCTCGTCGCTGGTCGTGGCGGTGCCGAGCTGCACGAGCCAGATCCCGTCGGGGTAGCGCGACAGGCTGGCGGCCGCCACCTCGAGCGCCAGCCGGGTCTTGCCTGCTCCACCGGGGCCTACGAGGGTCACGAGGCGGTGGGCCGCGATCGCCTCGGCGACGTCGCGCACCTCGTCTTCTCGGCCGACGAAGCGGTCGTGCGAGGACGGGATGTTCGTCGCAGCGGTCATGACGCGAGGCAGGTTTCCACCGTGCTTCAGTCGGCGTCGGCAGTCGGGTTCAGCCGGGCGAGTACCAGAACTCGAGCTGGATGTTGTCGGGGTCGCGGAACGTGACGACCGAACCGATCGGGGTGTCCGACACCGCCCCATGCTCGACGCCACGGGCGTCGAGCTCGCGGGCCCAGTCGTCGAGCGCAGCGCGGCTCGACACCATGAACGCGAAGTGATCGAGTCCGGTGCGGAGCTCGTCGAAGCGGTCGCCGGAGCCGTCCCGGTACTCACGCACGCCGAGGATCCAGCCGCACTCGGGGTGCACGAGCACGCGGAACCTCACTGTGTCGTCGTCGCCGCACAGCAGCTCCTCCATCCCGAGGAGCTCGGAATACCACGCAGCACTGCGTTCGGCGTCGCGCACGGTCAAGGAAATGTGGTGAGCGCCCGCAATCGACGGCATGCCGATCCTCCCGCCATTCGGCCAATGTCGCTGGCAGCGACGGTACCCCTCTGCACGCGTCCCGTCAGGTGAACCGTCCGGGTGAGGGATCTCCCTCGCCCGGTCACAGGGAGGAGAGAGGGACACCCCCGAAGTCGGCCGCTCTCGTTCCGAGCGACCATCGACCGTGCCGACAGAAACCGCCCCGCAGACCTACGGGGCGTTCGAGGCGGAGGTGATTCGATGGGATACGACGTCGTTCCGAGAACCACGACGACCGATCTGGGCGCGGCATCCCATGTGCGAGGGGCCGGTCACCGCGATCGGTTGCGGGCCTGGTTGTCGCGGGCCTGGTCGTCGAAGGTCGCGGCTCTGGGGCTGACCGTCTTGATCGCGGGGGGCTGCGTGGTCTTCCCCGACGGCAGCTTCACGACCAAGGATCCGATCGCCGGCGAGCCGTCCCTCGCCTGGAACGACCCCGATGACGGGCTGACCGACTCGCCGATCGACCTCGCCGACGTCGGCTACCACGAAGCGGAGCACTTCATCGGAGGGAGCGCAACGGCGTACGACAAGGTGGAGCCGGGGTCGTGGTTGCCCGACGGGCGGTGGCAAGCCCAACCGGCGACGGGCCAGGGGTTCACCACCCGGATCCTGGTCCGCAGGCCGGCGGACCCCGACGCGTTCAACGGGGTGGTGGTCGTCGAGTGGTTGAACGTCACGACCGGCAGGGATCTCGATGGCCTCTTCCGGCCCACCCACACCGAGTTGCTGGAGGAGGGCTACGTCTGGGTCGGTGTGAGCGCCCAGAAGGCCGGGGTCGACGACCTGAAGCAGCGCGACCCGGGCCGCTACGGGGCCCTGCAGCATCCGGGCGACGACTACGCGTACGACATCTTCACCCGCGCCGGGCGGATCGTCTCCGACCCTGCCAGCCCGGTGCTCGGGGGCCTGCATCCCGAGGTCGTGCTGGCGTCGGGTACGTCGCAGTCGGCGAGCGGACTCCTCACCTACATCAACGCCGTGCACCCGCTGGTCGCGGTCTACGACGGCTTCCAGCTCCAAAGCCACCTCGGCGGAGCGATGGCCGTGCGCCAGGGAGCATCGATGCCGGCGAGCCCGATCGTCCGCACCGACATCGACGTGCCGGTGCTCGACGTCCAGTCCGAAACCGACATCGTCTTCTTCCGCACCCACCGCAACCGTCAGGACGACCACCCCCACTTCCGGCTGTGGGAGCTCGCCGGCTCGAGCCATGCCGGCGAGTACGGCCGCTCCCTCACGTGGCCTCCGAACCCGACCGCACCCGGTGACCCCTGCACCGAGCGCATCAACTCCGCGCCGATGTTCGCCGCTGGGCAAGGCGGCGACGGCAGCTCTGGCGCGGTGGGCCACGACCGGGGTTGCCCCGCCGTCCGCGCCTCGCGTCGAGCTGACCGATCCAGCGGCTGCCGACCCCCTGGCGCGAGACCAGCACGGCAACGCCCTGGGGGGCATCCGGTACCCCCACGTCGAGGTGCCGATCGCCCGGGTCGACGGCTTGCCGAACGTGGCGCCGCCCGACAACCCGAGCCAGGGGTTCTTCTGTTTGCTGGCTGGTCGAACCCTCCCCTTGTCCGACGCCCAACTCGCCGATCTGTACCCGACGTCGGCCTCGTACGTCGCACGGTTCGGGGCGGCCGCCAACCGAGCGGTGGACGCGGGGTTCCTCCTCCCCGAAGACGCCGACGCGCTCAAGGCCGCGGCCGCTGCGTCGCCACCGGTTGACCCGTAGCTTCGAGCACACCCCGTCAGTCGTTCCGGAGGGCCCCGGATGCAATGGACATGCTGGTCCGGCCCTTGGCACAGGCCTGCGTGCTCTAGAGCGTGACCTCGGCGCGGTCGTCGGGACTGCTGTCTGGGTCGAGGACCCAATGCCGCGACACCGTCGCCCGATACAGCCGATAGGGCGCCGGAGCGAGCACGTCCTCCAACGCCCACCGGCGGGTCAGGCCCTGTGCCTGGCTGGCCGTGTCAAAGAATGCGATGTCGCGTTCGAGGTCGGCGCCGGACAGTTCCTCGGCGCGAGCCGACATGTACGCCGCCCGGGCGCTGCCCACTGCGACCTGGGAGTCGAAGATCACGATGCTCACCTCCGGGCGCGCCCTGACGTTCCGAGAATGCCGGCGGTCGGGCGACGAGACCCAGATGAACCGCCGGTAGTCGGACTGCGCGAACCACACCGGCGTCACCCACGGCACACCGGCCTCGTCGGCTGTGCCGAGCACCATGTATCGGTTCGACTCGATGGTGCGCCTCGCCATGTCTCTGAAGTCAGTCATGCCTTCTCCCTCGCCACGCGGGTGGCTCGACCGACGCCGCAGCCACCTGCCTACACCCCGCTCAGATCCGAAGCGCCGCGTAAGTGAGACTCCCGGGGTCGCCATGCCGAGCGGACCTGCCTTCGGGACCTCGACGGGCTCAGTAGTCGCCCTTGATCACGAAGTACGAGCCACGGATCGTCCCAGCCAGCTTCGACTTCTGTCTCGCGAACTTGAAGGAGCTGAGCTCGGCCGGGACCTCCATCCCTTCAGAGAGCTTGAACCCGACCGCTCGCTTCTTCGGCTCGAGCAGCACGTTGATCGACAGCCCGCTCTCGTAGAACACGTAGGTCCACCGGATGTTCTCGACCTGGAAGGTCGTCGCCTCGAGTGGGGGCGACGCGATGACGATGTCGCGCTCCTCCTTGAGAATGCGGTGCACCCAGTCGATGGTCTTCTTCGCCTTGGCGGCCGGTTCGACCGTGAAGACGTGGTCGTACTTGTTCTTGAAGTAGCGAGCCTCGTTCGCCCGCAGGCCGGCCAGCGCCGCCGCCACCGGCGACGACTCCAGGCCGACGGTGGAGACGTTGGCGAAATCCACTGCGTAGCTCATGTCGCGCTCCCGGGACGTCGTCGGCGGTGCCCGTCGACGGACCGCAACCTATCCCCGATCGTGCAATGGATCTCTGTCGTGAGAGGGCGCTGCGCGCCCGGTGCGGGAGGTCGTGATCTCACTGCCTGCGCCGGCTGCACGAGTCCCCGGCGGGACCCGAGCGATGTGTCAGCTCCCCGTCGCCACCGTGGCGAGCCAGGCCTCCGCGTCGTCGACGGTGGCGACCGTCGGACCTCGCGGCTGTGGCGGCCGCCGCACCATCACGACCGGCAGCCCCAGCGTGCGGGCGGCAGTGAGCTTGGCGGACGTGGACGCGCCGCCGCTGTTCTTCGTGACGACCGCGTCGACGGCCTGATCACGCAGGAGCGCGACCTCGCCGGGCACGGTGTACGGACCGCGATCGAGCACGACGGTGGCCGAGGGCAAGGGCAGCGGATCGGGCGGCTCGATCGTCCGCACGATCATGTGGGCGCCCTCGACCTCGGCGAACGGCGCCAGCTCGAGGCGGCCGGTGGTCAGCAGCACCCGCCGGGCTCCGAGGGCGCCGAGCGCGGCGGCTGCCCCGGCCAGGTCGTCCACGTCGAGCCAGCGGTCGTCGGGCCGCGGCTCCCAGCGCGGGCGCAGCAGCCGCACCCGGGGCACGCCCGCCGCGCCGGCTGCGTCGGCCGCGTGGTGCGGCATCACCGCGGCGAACGGGTGGGTGGCGTCGACGAGGGCAGCGGTGCGGTCACGGCGGAGGGCCTCGACGAGGCCGTCGACGCCGCCGAAACCTCCGGTGCGCACCGGGCAGGGCAGTTGCGCCGGCGCCCGGGTGTGCCCGGCGAGCGAGGCGCGCACGTCGTAGGCGGCGTCGCCGGCGAGCCGTTCGACCAGCTCGGCCGCCTCCGCGGTGCCGGCCAGGACGAGCACCCGCACCGGGGCGTGCTCACGGGTCACGGCGGCTCAGCAGGTACGTGTCGAACATCCAGCCCTTGCGCTGCCGCGCCTCGGCCCTGATCCGCACGACCTCGTCGGCCACGTCGGACAGCGGACCCGACACGAGGATCTCGTCGGGCGTCCCCAGGTAGGCGCCCCAGTACAGGGTGACCCCAGCGGGGTCGACGGTGGTGAACGCGCACGACCCGTCGAGCATCACGACCACGTCGTCGACGCCGGCGGGCCAGCCCTGCGCCAGCCGGCGCCCCGTCGTGATGTGCACCGGCGCGCCGACGCCGTGCAGCGGGCGGGCGAACCGGGCCGCCAGCACCTGCACGCTGCTGATGCCCGGCACGACCTCGACGGCGAACTCGACCCGCCCGCGGTCGCGCACCTGGTCGAGGATCCGCAGCGTGCTGTCGTAGAGCGCAGGGTCGCCCCACACGAGGAACGCCCCGGCCTCGCCGTCGTCCAGCTCGTCGCCGATGAACCGCTCGTAGATGGCGAGCCGCTGCTCGTGCCAGGCGGCCACGTCGTCGCGGTACGACGGACCCCCGAGGTCGCGGGCGGGGTCGGCGGCGACGACCTGACGTCGGGGGCGATCGGCGTGGTGGCCCAGGATCTCCTGCCGCACCGCGGCCAGGTCCGCCCGGTCTTCGCCCTTGTCCAGCACGAACACGACGTCGGTCCTGTTCAGAGCGCGGGCGGCCTCGATCGTGAGGTGATCGGGGTCGCCGGACCCGATTCCGATGACGAGGACGGTGCGCACCGCGCGAGTCTGGCCCATGCGGTAGCGGTCCCTGCTGCCGGGAACCCGTCGACGATGTCGAGCTGCCGCCGCCCGCTCCGACCACGACACGAGCGGCGCCACCGCGGCGCCGCGGACACGAGGTGACGACACCATGAAGTACATGCTGCTGATCTACGGCAACCAGGAGCTGTGGGACTCGTTTCCGCAAGAGGACTTCGAACGGATCGTGAAGGACACGAACGCGCTCCAGACCGAGCTGCGCGCCTCGGGCGAGTTCGTCGGCGCCTGGGGCGTCGGCGACCAGGTCATGGCCAAGTGCGTCCACCTCGACGACGGCGTGCCCGTGGTCACCGACGGCCCGTACATCGAGGCCAAGGAGTACCTGGGGAGCTTCGACATCATCGACGTCGAGAACGAGGAGCGGGCGCTCGAGATCGCGGCCCGGATCCCGTTCGCCGCGGTCGGGCGCGTCGAGATCCGGCCGCTCATGCACGAGGCGGCCCACGACATGTGACCACGGCGCAGCCGTCCCGGTCGGCGCACATCGTCGAGGACCTGCTGCGCGACCTCGCGCCGCAGGTCCTCGGCGCGCTCGTCCGCCGGTTCCGGCAGTTCGACGCCTGCGAGGACGCCGTGCAGGAGGCCCTGACCGCGGCCGCCGTGCAGTGGCCCGAGGACGGCATCCCCACCAACCCGCGGGGCTGGCTCGTCACCGTGGCCTCCCGGCGCATGACCGACCACGTGCGCAGCGAGACCGCGAGGCGCCGGCGTGAGGACCTCGACGCGGTCGAGCGCCCCGTCGACGCCGTCCTGGCGCCCGCGGCGGACGAGGCCTGGGCGACGCCCGCGTCGGACGACACGCTGACGCTGCTGTTCCTGTGCTGCCACCCGACGCTCTCGCCGCCATCGCAGCTCGCGCTCACCCTGCGCGCCGTCGGTGGCCTCACCACGGCCGAGATCGCCCGCGCCTTCCTCGTCCCCGAACCGACGATGGCGCAGCGCATCAGCCGCGCCAAGCAGCACATCAAGGCGGCGGGCGCCACGTTCGAGATGCCCCCGGCCGACGAGCGGGACGAGCGCCTGAAGGTCGTGCTCCACGTGCTGTACCTGATGCTCAACGAGGGCTACACGTCCACGTCGGGCCCCGACCTGCAGCGGACCGACCTCAGCGACGAGGCGGTCCGCCTCACCCGTGCCGTCCACCGGCTGCTGCCCGACGACGGCGAGGTGGCCGGTCTGCTCGCGCTGATGATCCTCACCAACGCCCGGCGCGACGCCCGCACCGGGCCGGCCGGCGAGCTCATCCCGCTGGCCGAGCAGGACCGCAGCCTCTGGGACCACGAGGCCATCGCCGAGGGCGTCGACCTCATCACCCACACGCTGGCCACGGCCCGTCTCGGGCCCTACCAGGTGCAGGCGGCGATCGCTGCGGTGCACGACGAGGCGGCGACGGCCGACGAGACCGACTGGCTGCAGGTGCTGGCGCTCTACGACGTGCTCGGCACGGTGGGGCCGAACCCGATGGTCACCCTCAACCACGCGGTGGCGCGGGCGATGGTGCTCGGGCCGGAAGCAGGCCTGGAGCTGCTGGCAACGCTCGACGACGACGAGCGGGTGGCCAACCACCACCGCCTCCACGCCGTGCGGGCGCACCTGCAGGAGATGGCGGGCGACACCGAGGCGGCGCGGGCGGGGTACCTGGAAGCCGCCCGGCGCACGGCGAGCACACCCGAGCAGCGCTACCTCGAGGGGCGCGCCTCCCGGCTCAAGCCCTGACGGCACCGCCAGGTTTCGACGCGAAATTCGTTCGCCGTCGCCGTTCGTGCGGGGCAAGCTGACCCTCGTCCGCCCGCCGGGCCGCCCATCCGAGGCGGTGCCGGCCGAGCCACGAGGAGGTGCCCCGACGATGATCACGACCCGAGAGCTCGCTCCCGTGAACCGCCGTGCGGCGCTGCGACCGTGCGGCGTGACCACTCCGGTCCTGTTCACCACCCGCTGACGCACGTCGTCCCGTCGCCTCCCGGCGACCGCTGACGTCCCGTTCGCGATCGGCTCTCGCCCTCCCGCGCCCCGACCGGCGCTCCCCCTGTGAACGCGCGCCGTCCCGGCGCACCCGACACGAAGGACCCGACATGTTGCACAACGACCTCACCGCCACGCTCGTCGTCCAGGATCGCCAGCGCGACCTGCGATACCGGGCGAAGCCCCGCCCGCATCCTCCGTCGCCCCCGCGCCGGTGGACGCGGCAGGGCCGGCGTTGATCCCGCTACCAGGGACACACAGACAGACGAGGGGTGGTCGAGTGTCACGCTCGATCACCCCTCGTTCGCGTCCAGGCCCAGGTCATCGGCGTCGGAACCGCCCCGCCGCCCCGTGAACGCACCGAACGTGCTGCTCCCGCTCGCCCGTGTCGCGGGACGCGACGAGTAGCCTCGCTCCGATGGACGCGTCCACGGCCGAGGCCTGGCACATCCGCCCCAACGGCCCCCTCGTGGGCGAGGTCCAGGTGAGCGGGTCGAAGAACGCGGTGACCAAGCACATGGTCGCCGCCATGCTCGGCACCCAGCCCAGCACGATCACCAACGCCCCTGACGTGGGCGACGTCGGCATCACGGCCGACATCCTCACCTCGCTCGGCGTGGGGGTCGACATCGACGGCCACCGCATCACGATCGACCCGGTGGAGGCCCCAGGGGCCGACGTCCCCCTCGAGTTCACCGGCCTCAACCGCATCCCGATCCTGTTGCTGGGCCCACTCCTCGCCCGCAACCACGAGGCGTTCGTGCCCCTCGTCGGCGGCGACCGCATCGGGCGCCGCCCGGTCGACTTCCACATCGACGCGCTCGAGCGGATGGGCGCCGAGATCATGGTGTCCGACGACGGCATCACCGCCAAGGCCGACCACCTCCGCGGCGCGCAGATCACACTCCCCTACCCCAGCGTCGGGGCGACCGAGAGCGTGCTGCTCACCGCCGTGCTCGCCGAGGGGCGCACGGTGCTGCGCAACGCCGCGGTCGAGCCCGAGGTGACCGAGCTGGCGCTGTTCCTGCAGCGCATGGGGGCCCGCATCGGGTTCAAGCCCGACCGGCGCATCGTCATCGAGGGCGTCGACCACCTCCGTGGCGCCGAGGCCCGGCTCCACGGCGATCGCCTCGAGGCGTTCTCGTACCTCGTCGCCGGCCTCATGACGGGCGGTCAGGTGCGGGTGGGCGGGTGTGCGCAGGATCGGCTGGTCACGGCCATCGACACGCTGCAGAAGATGGGCGCCCGGTTCGAGATCACCGACGAGTACATCCAGGCCAGCGCCGACACGGGGCTGCGCCCTGCCGCGGTCCAGACCGACACCCACCCGGGGTTCATGACCGACTGGCAGCCGCCCCTCATCGTCCTCATGACGCAGGCCGAGGGCATGTCGGTCATCCACGAGACCGTCTACGAGGACCGACTCGGCTACGTCGAGGCGCTCACCGACATGGGCGGCGAGATCGAGCTGTTCGACACGTGTCTGGGCGGGCCGGCGTGCCGGTTCCACGACACGAACGCCAAGCACTCCGCCGTGGTGCGGGGCGTCTCGAAGCTGCGGGGCGCCGAGGTCACGATCCCCGACGTGCGGGCCGGGTTCTCCTCTGTCATCGCCGCCGCGGTGGCCGACGGCCCGTCGACGCTCCACGGCATCCACCACCTCGAGCGCGGCTACAACCGGCCGTTCGAGACGCTCGAGGCCCTCGGGCTCAAGCTCGAGCGGATCCCCGCCGATCAGGCCTGACCCGGCGACGCGGCGGGGTCGGCCGGACCTGCCGCCGAAGGGGCGCCGTCGGCGCCCGGGTCGATCCACCCCCGGTCGACCGCCTCCGCGAGGCGACGCTGCACCTCGGTCCACAACCGGGGCGATCCGGCGTCGATCGACGAGTTGACGCCGTGGACACGGTCGGCGGTCACGCCGTTCTCGCGCCAGGCGAGCCCGCCGCTGGCGTGGTTGAGCAGGAAGCCCGCGAACCGGTCGACCGACCGGGCGAAGCGGGCATCCGCGCCGGTGCCGTGCTCGAACTCGTCCCACAGGGCGCGCAGCTCGGCGCCCTGGTCGGGCGGCAGCAGGCCGTAGAGGCGGTCGGCGGCCGCTTCCTCGCGGGCGTCCTTCGACGCCCGTCCGGCCTCGTCGTAGACGTAGGTGTCGCCGGCGTCGACCTCCACGAGGTCGTGGATCACGACCATGCGCACCACCCGCGCGACATCGACGGGCTCGCCGGCGTGCTCGGCCAGCACGATCGCCATCAGGGCGAGCGTCCACGAGTGCTCGGCGGTGTTCTCACGACGGCTGCCGTCGGCGACGTAGCCGCGGCGGATCACCGACTTGAGCCGGTCGACCTCGAGCACGAACGCGAGCTGGTCGGCCAGCCGGCCGGCGCCGTCGGACGCGGGCACTAGCCCGAGACCAGGCTGGCCAGGGCCCACAGCGCGGCGATCGCGCCCACCACGATCATCACGATGCTGCGGGACACCGGCGCCCGGGCGAGCTCGCCCTCCTTCGGCGCCGCGGGTGGCCGCACCAACGCCACGATGCTGCCGATCGCCATCGCCGCACCGAGCGCCAGCACCAGATACGCGAGCAGGTCCTCACCGAGGAAGACCGGGGTCTCTTCACCGAGGAACATCGGCGACCAGCGTAGGGTCCGGGCTGCGTCGGGCCCCAGCCCGCGGCGGCTCGTTCACGTCCGGCGGGCAGGCGCCGGCGAGGACGCGTGGTCGGCCAAGCCGCTGAGCAGGTGGGCGCCGTCGGTGTGCCCGAAGGGCACGAGGTTGGCCACGATGCCGACGGCGTTGGCAGCGATGCCGAGCTCGACGACGGCCGCCGCGAAGCCGCCGCCCATGAGGGCCCGGACCCCGACGAGCCCCAGGACGAGCGCCGCGCTGGCCGCCGGCCCCGCCAGGGCCACGGCCGCTCGCTCGAGCGGACGGTCGTCGCGGCCGAAGTACGCGGTCACGCCCGCGAGCCCACCCAGGACCACCCACTCCACCCGGTAGCCGAGGTTGTGCGCCGCCAGCGCGTGGGCGCCCTCGTGGACGAGCGTCGAGACCACCACGCTGACGAGGGCGAAAATCGGGAACCACGACAGCCGCCCGCCGGGTCCCCAGGCCCCGGTCGCCAGTGCGACCGCGGTCAAACCGGTGAGGCCGGCGCTGACGCGCAGGCGGGGGCCGAGCAGGGGAAACGTCCATCGGGGCGGCCGGGACCCCGAGGCGACACGGTCGTGTCGGACCCGCGGGTGCACCGGCGCGGCCATGCCCGACAGGATGCCAGATCGAGCCCGGACCCCGTCGTCGACGCCCCGGCACGACCGAGCGGCCTCGGAGTCGACACCCCTGGGGCCACCCCCGAGGCGCATTGGGGGTCGACCCGGATCGTCCGCCGGGCCCTGGTCGCAGACCCTGACCCGCATGCCCAGCGAGACCGCCGGCCCGACCTCACTCGAAGCCCTCGTCGATGCCACCCCCCACACCCGCGACCGGGTCGTCGACCTGCTCCGCGCCGTCAGCATCGGGGTGGTCGTCCTCTGGCACTGGAGCCTGTCGATCACCCACTGGCGAGACGGCGCCCTGACCATGCCCAACCCGGTCGGCGACGTCCCCGGCCTGTGGGCGGCCACCTGGGTGCTGCAGGTCATGCCCGTGTTCTTCATCGTCGGCGGCTACGCCAACCTCGCCGGTTGGCAGGCGGCGGGGCGCGACGGCGACGGCGCGGCCGGCCGCTTCCTGCGGAGCCGGATGCGCCGCCTCCTCGGTCCGCTCGTCCCGTGGCTCGGGTGCTGGTTCGTGGCCGACCTCGCCTGGCGGGCGGCCGGAGGACGCAGTGTCGTGGCGTGGGGCATGGTCGTGTTCGTCCCCCTCTGGTTCCTCGCGGTGTACGCAGGCGTCGTGCTGGCCGTGCCGGTGACCGCGCGGCTGCACGTCCGTTGGCGGTGGCGGGTGCCGGCCGCGCTGGCCGTCGGGGCGCTGGCCGCCGATGCCCTCCGCCTCGGCGCAGACGTCGGCGGCACCGTGATCGGACTCGCGGGCTCGGCGTGCGTGTGGCTGTTCAGCCACCAGCTCGGCTACTTCTGGCGGGACGGAACCCTGGTGGCCCGCGGCCGGCGGCGGGCGCGCGGCCTGATCGCCGGCGGGCTCGCGGGCCTGGTCGTGCTCACGGTGGCCGGACCGTACCCGGCGTCGATGGTCGCCGTCCGCGGCGGCGGGACGAGCAACATGTTCCCCACAACCGCCTGCATCGCAGCGCTGGCAACCGTCCAGCTCGGGCTCGTGCTCCTGCTGCGCCCGCGCCTCGACGCCTGGCTGCAGCGCCGAGTCGCCTGGCGGGCGGTGGTCGCCGCCAACGGGCTGGCCATGCCCGTGTTCTGCTGGCACATGACCGCCCTCGTCGGCTTCCTGTGGCTCTACGAGCGGGCGGGGTTCGCCCTCGCCGACGAACCGACGGCCGGCTGGTGGCTGACCCGCCCGCTCTGGGTCGCCGGCCCCGCGCTCGTGCTCGCGGCCGGTCCTCGTCACGCTGCGGCGCACGCAGCGTGGGTCCCGCCCCACCCGGTTCACCGGGCCGGCCGGTGACCGCTAACTTGCGGGCGATGTCGAGCCGAAACCGCCTGGTGGCGCTCGTCGGCCTCGTCCTGCTGGGGGCCGCGGTGTACGCGATCTTCGCCCTCATGCGCGACGACACGCCGGCCCCGGACGCCGCGGTCGAGGCGTACCTGGCCGACTGGTCGGACGGCGACTTCGCCGCCATGGAGGAACGGGTCATCGACGCGCCCTCCTCCTTCGTCGACGACTACCAGGCCGTGGTCGACGACCTCGCCGTGACCGGGGCGACCTACGAGCTGTCGTCGGTCGACGTCGGCGAGGGCGGCACCGGCGTGGCCCGCTACTCCGCCGCCGTGCAGCTCGAGGGCATCGACGACGAGTGGACGTGGGACGGGACGCTCTCCATCGCCGAGGACGACGGCGACTGGCTGGTCGAATGGGCGCCGTCGAACATCCACCCCGACCTCGCGGAGGGCCAGCACCTGGCCCGCACCCGCGAGGTGCCCGAGCGGGCACCGATCCTCGACGCGGCCGGCAACCCGCTGTCTGTGGGCCGACCCGCTCGCATCATCGGTCTCGAGCCGCGGGGGATCACCGACCTCGCCTCGGTCAAGGCTGCGTTCCAGCAACAGCTCGGCGTCGACCCCACCGCCATCGACGAGGCGCTCAACGCCCCTGGCGTCCAGCCCGACCACTTCGTCACGATCACGACCGTCGACCAGGCCCGCTACGACCAGGTCGCGCCCGTCATCTTCCCGCTGCTCGGCACCCGGTTCCGCGACACGTTCCTGCGGGGCGGGCCCACCCCCGAGTTCGCCGCCCACCTGATCGGCGGCTTCGGCGAGATCACCGCGGAGCGGCTCGAGGAGCTGGGCCCGCCCTACCAGGCGGGCGACATGGTGGGGCTGAGCGGCCTCGAGGGCCGCTTCGAGACCCAGCTGGCCGGCACACCGTCGAGCGCCATCCAGGTGGTCGACGGGGACGATGCGGTCGTGGCCGAGGTCCACCGCTTCGAGGGCGAGACGCCCGAGCCGGTGCGCACGACGATCGACCCGGCCGTGCAGTCGGCCGTCGAGGCCGCCCTGGGCACCACGACGGCCCCCACGGCCGTCGTCGTGGTCGACTCGCAGAGCAACGTGCGCGCCGTCGCCTCCCGGCCGCTCGGCGAGTTCAACCGGGCGCTCGCCGGCGAGTACGCCCCCGGATCGACGTTCAAGATCGTCACCACCACCGGACTGCTGGGCCAGGGGGTCGCGCCCGACACGCCGGTCGAGTGCGCCCCGACGATCAACGCCGGCGGGCGCTCGTTCCGCAACTTCGAGCAGTCGAGCCTCGGCACGGTCCCGTTCGGCCTGGCGTTCGCCCAGTCGTGCAACACGGCCTTCATCTCGGCGGCCGCCGACATGCCCGACGCCGACTTCGTGGCGGCCGCCGAGAGCTTCGGCTTCAACACCGAGTACTCGGTGGGGCTCGACACCGCGGGCGGCAGCTTCCCGACTCCGGCCGATGCCACCGAGCACGCGGCGGCCGCCATCGGCCAGGGTCGGGTGACCGCCAGCCCGCTGCACATGGCGACGGTCGCCGGCACCGTCATCGACGGGACCTGGGAGCCGCCCGTGCTCCTGCCCGACGAGCCTGCGGACGACGCCCCCGCCCCCACCTCACTGGCGGCCGGCGTCAACGAGACGCTCTACGGGCTGATGCGCCGGGTGGTCACGGAAGGCAGCGGCACCGCCGCGGCCGTGCCCGGCGTCGACATCGCCGGCAAGACCGGCACCGCCGAGTACGGCGAGGGCGACCCGCCGCCGACGCGGGCGTGGTTCGTCGGCATCCGGGGCGACCTGGCGGTGGCGGTCCTGGTCGAGGACGGTGTATCTGGCGGCGAGGTGGCCGCCCCCATCGCCGGGAGGGTGCTGGCCGGCCTGCCCTGAGCCTGTTGGCTCGGCCGACCGGGTTCGGGCTCGGCCTGCCCTCAGTCGGGGCCGGGGGTCGTGAGCAGGCGGCGGGCGGTGGCGGCGATCGACTCCTCCAGCCAACCCGGCACGCCGGTGCCGGGGCGTGCATGGCGTCGGATGGCGGCGCCCGGCAGGTCGACGACAGCAACGGTGACCACCTCGCGGGCCCGGGCGTCGGTACGGCCGAGCCCGCGGGCGATCCGGGCGAGGGCGTCCTCGACCGGTGCGTTCATCACCGCCAGGCGCTGCTCGAAGTCTGTGTCGGGACCACCGTCGAGCAGGTCGGTCCGCCTGACCACGACGAGCAGGCGGGCGTCGTCGGGCCATCGGCGGGCGAACCGGACGGCCCCCACCGCGACGGCGACACCGGCCTCGACCGGATCGGGGTCGTCCGCGTCCGCGAGCGCCTCGGCGTGGAAGCGGCCGAGCGCCCGCAGCCACGTCGCCTGGAGAACACCGTCGCGGCGGCCGAAGCGGTGGTAGAGGGTGCCGGCCGGCGCACCGCTCTCGTGGGCGATGGCGGCGACGCTCGTCGCACGCGGGCCGTCGCGCAAGGCGATGGTACGAGCGGCGTCGAGGATCTGGTCGGTGTCGTGCTTGCGGGGCGGTGCCATTTGGTATGATCACTCTATATGGAACGACTGCCCTACATCGACGTCCATGAGGTGGTGGTCGACGCCGACGCCGACGCGGCCTGGCGCGCCGCCGTTCGGGTCGCGCAGGGGTCGCTCGGCGGCGCCGACCACGCGTGGCTGGCACACCTGCTGGGGGTGGAGCCCCCGACCGCCTCCGGCACGTGGTCCCCCGACCCGGAACCGGGCGCGGCCCTCCCGGGCTTCGCCGTCGAGGCCTCGCGGCCGGGCGAGCTGCTGTCGCTGTGCGGCCGACACCGGTTCTCGCGCTACCGGCTGGACTTCGAGGTCGCAGACGCCGGCCCGGATCGCTCGTACGTCCGGGCTCGCACCTGGGCCGAGTTCCCGGGCGTCGCCGGCGCGGCCTACCGCGCCCTGGTCATCGGCAGCGGCGGGCACCGGATGGTGGTCAGGCGCATGCTGCGAGGGATCGCGGCCGCGGCCTGACGCCCCCGCGATCCGGCCCGCACGATCCGTCCCGGTCGACGGCTCCGAACTATCCCCCGAGCGGAGACACCGATCGGGAGGGAACCCGTCATGGCGCGGTTCGGCAAGAGGAGCACCAGCGGCCGTCGTCGCGGCGTGAGGGGCATCGCCGCAGCGGTCGCGCTGGCCGTCCCGATGGGCCTCGTCGCGGCGGGCTCGGCGCCCGCAGGGGCGTTGGAGGACCCGGCCGACGACATCGCCGCCTGGAGCAGCGCGCTCCCGGGCTTCCAGCTCAGCGGCGGGCGGTACACGGCCTTCCAGGCGAGCGAAGCCGACGTGGCGATCTATCCGAGCGGGATCAACGACCAGGGCCAGGTCACGGGCGAGTACATCCGCGACGACGGCGAGTCGGGGTTCGTCCGCAGCCCGGACGGCCGGCTCACCACGTTCGACGTGCCGGGCGCGCAGGCGACCGAGGCGGCCAAGATCAACGACCGTGGCCAGATCGTCGGCCGGTACAGCGAGGACTCGCGGCTGGTCGACGACGCCTCCCGGGTGCGCGGCTTCGTGCGCCTCGGCGGTGCCGTCACCCGGCTCGACGTCCCCGGCGCCCGGCACACGCTGCCCACCGGGATCAACGACCGAGGAGACGTGGTCGGCTACTACGTCGACGACGACAGCGACGAGACCCACGGCTTCCTGTGGCGAGACCGCCGGTTCACCACCATCGACCTGGCGGGTGGACGCTCACCCACCCCGATGGACATCAACGACCGCGGCGAGATCGTCGGCATGTACCTCGACGACGCCGGCACGGCCCACGGCTTTCTGCTGGCCGAGGGCAGTTACACGATGATCTCTGCCCCCGGTTCCTCGGCCACCGTCCCCACGGGCATCAACGACAGCGGCGAGATCGTGGGCTACACGGCCGACGATCTCATGTTGGCCGGGGCCAGCGGCTTCCGAGGCGTGCCCGCGGCCACGGCCGGGTACACGACGATCGCCGTCCCCGACGCACCTCGCACCCTGCCGTTGGGCATCAACGACGGCGGCGACGTGGTCGGCCTCAACGAGAGCCCCGACGAGGCGACCACGTGGCCGAACGCGGCCGAGGAGTGGGCGGCCATGGCGGCCGGGGGTTCGGACCGGCTCGATCTCGTGACCGTGAGGGGCATCACCGTCAACGGGGCGATCGCCGGACAGGTCGAGGCGCTGCTGGCCGCGGCGGAGGCGGACGGCTTCGCCTTCACCGGCGGCGGCTACCGGTCGCCGGAGCGGCAGGTCGAGCTGCGCCGGCAGCACTGCGGGACCAGCTACTACGCCGTCTACGAGATGCCGTCGTCGCAGTGCTCGCCGCCCACCGCCCGTCCGGGCCACTCGATGCACGAGCGTGGCCTCGCCATCGACTTCCAATGCGGCGGCGACCTGGTCGACTCCCGGTCCGACCCGTGCTTCCAGTGGCTGGACGCCAACGCGGCCCGGTACGGCCTCGCCAACCTGCCGTCGGAGCCGTGGCACTGGTCCGTCAACGGGCAGTGAGGCGCGACATCGGAAGGTGGCCACGCGACCGCTGACCGACGGACCACGCTGCGAGATCGTTGGAGATGGCTCGACCCGTGATTCTGACGAGCCCGCCCCGAGCCCCGGGGACCGCGCGCTACCCGGCGCGGTAGAGCAGCCACGCGTCACGCATGCGCTGCGTCTGCCCCGGGGTGAACTCCGTGTAGCAGGTGTCGTAGGAGTAATCCATGTAGTTGTGGATCGGGTCGAGCCCCGGCGCGGAACAGGTGTCCTTGCCCTCGGGGCACCCCGACGTCGGGGTCTTCTGCGCGGGCGTGTCGTCGACGAAGTCGCCCTTGGCATTGCACCCGCCGTAGAACGTGTGCTCGAGGTTGAGCCAGTGGCCGACCTCGTGGGTGGCCGTCTCACCCTGGTCGTACCGGCCGGCGTACGTCGTCGACGTGCCGAGCATCGACTCCCAGTCGATCACCACGCCGTCGAGATGCGCCTGCCCGGGCTTGGTCACGATGTCGGGGAGATAGGCCCACCCGAGGTAGGGACCGGCGGTGGTCGAGTACAGGTTCAGGGCGTTCGGCCCACCCTGGTGCAGTGCCCGCTTCATCGAGTGCTCATCGGTACCGCTCGGCCCCGCGTGGAACCACGCGGCGTTGTCGGTGCGCGTCACGCCGGCCAGCCGGAAGGAGAAGCCCGTCGCTGCGCCGCCCTCGCCGCCGGCGAAGGTCGTGTCGAGCACGCGCATCTGCTCGTTGATCTGCCGTGTGGTCAGATCGCCGAGTGCGCCGTCGGTGACCACGTGGAAGTACACCGGGATGCGAGTCGAGAAGTTCGACGGGGCCGCGCCCTTGGCGGACGCGGGAAGGTCGACGTGGGTTTGGCCCAGGTCGGGCTCGCGCCCATCGCCACCGCGCCCCGCGATGGCGCTGGTCTCGGCCGCTGAGGCGCCCGCCGCAGGGGCGCACAGCGCGGATGCCATCGAGGCCCCCGTGGTCCCGGCGGCGCCGAGTGACAGCGCACACACCATCGCCGAGGTCACCACACCCCTGAACCTGCGCATCTCGCCTCCCGTGAAGTCGGGCCGGCGCTCCGGCCGGCGACGAGGCATCGTACGCCCATGCGAACGACCGGGCCGTCCGGTTGGGCGAAGGCGGTACCTCGGTTGCTCACTCGGCCGGAATCGATGCCGTCGAACGACCTGTGGACGTTCGCTGTCGAGACCGTTGCTGGACCGAGCCCATCCCCTCGAACAGGATCGTCAACGCACGACGCCGTAGAGCCTCGCCCCAGTCGTTCGTCATCGCCTCCTGGCACAAGGCGCCGAGCAGCGCGATCAACTCCTCCGACCGTAGATCGTTGCGGACGGCGCCCGCGGCCTGGGCGCGCTGAAGCAACACCTCGACGCGGGGACGGAGACGACTGAGGGCGTCGCCGACATGGACCCGTGTCCCGGTCTCGGCAAGCTTGGCAAAGACGTCCCGGTTCTCCGCGCTCGACGTCATGGCGGAAGCACAGAACGCGAACAGTGCGGTGGCGTCGTCGGAGTCGTCGAGGAGGACGTCGACCTGAGCGACGAGCTGGTCCCATGCGTCCATCACCACCGCGCCGAGTAGATCGGGCTTGGTCGGAAAGTGCCGGAACACGGTCCCGATCGCAACGTCGGCGCGTGCCGCGACTGCCGCGGTCGACGCCGAGGCACCATGCTCGGCGAACACCTCCCGCGCCGCCTCCAGGATGCGGATGCGATTGCGGCGAGCATCCGCGCGGCCTGCCGCCGTGCGCTCGGCTTCGCCCGACGACCGATCCATGGAACCCCCCGTTGACAACCTGAGTGGCACTCACTATCGTCAATCTGAGTCGGACTCATGTTATCTGGGAGGTTGCGCATGACCGCACCGATCACCGACGGCGCGCCCCGATCGCGATCTACCGACGCATGCAGGAGGCCGTGCTGCACGGGGAAGGCCATGAGGCAACCCTGCTCCCGGCAGAGCTTCTGGCCGAAGACGTCGTGGTGGAGACGCCCTTCGCGCCCGCCGGCATGCGCCACTACGACGGCCGCGAAGCATGGCTGTCGTACTACCGCACCGCAGGCGCGGGCCTGCTGGTGCAGTTCGAGCGATTCGAAGAACTCGCCACACACCGCACGGACGACTCCGAGACCCTCGTCGTCGAGTACGAACTCACGGGCAAGGTCATCGCCACCGGCGTCCGGTCCTCCGTACGGTGCATCGCGGTGCTCCGGGTACACGATGGTCTGATCACCTACTGGTGTGAGTACCAGGACATCGCCTCGATCACCGAAGCGCTGACTCGACCTGCCCCGTAGCGACGCCCCCTCGCTGCTCCGACTGCAGCGCAGCGGAGCCGTCCGCGAGCGCGCACGCCCCGGCGATACGGCCGCGCTCGGACGCGAGCACTGTGGACCAGCGGAAGGTGAGCACGATCCCCGCTCCAGCGGGCCGATAGCGACGGGCGAGGTGATCAATTCCTCCACACCGAGTCACTGGCCGCTGTCACGATGGCTGCGCCCGAGCCGTCTCGAGTCCCCCGGGCCGGGCACCGACCGCTCGGTTCGCCGTACGGCGACAGACCGAAGGAATCCCTCATTGCCCCTGTCCATGTCACGACACGCGGTTCTCGTGGCCGTGGCCTCAGTGGCGCTCACCCCACTCACCGGCTGCTCAGCGCTCGACGACACGGACGATGCCGCGGCGCCATCCCCAGAAGCGACGGAGTCGGCCGGAACCTCCGGGCCGTCCGACGCCGCCGAGCCGCAGTTCGCGCGGCTGGAGGAGGAGTACGACGCCCGGCTCGGCGTCTATGCCCTCGACACGGGCACCGGCGAGTTCGTGGAGTACCGCGCGGACGAGCGGTTCGCGTACTGCTCCACCTTCAAGGTCCTGGCCTTCGGAGCCGTGCTCCAGCAGACGCCGGTGGAGGACCTGGATCGGGTGATCACCTACACCGAGGACGACCTGGTCAACTACACACCCATCACCGAGCAGCACGTGGACACCGGCATGTCGCTGCTCGACATCGGCGCGGCCGCCCTGAGCTACAGCGACAACACTGCGGCCAACCTGCTCCTGGAGGAGCTCGGCGGCCCGCAGGCGCTGGACGAGGCGCTGGAGGAGATCGGCGACGACGTGATCAACGTGGTACGGACGGAGCCGGGGCTGAGCGAGGCCGTGCCCGGCGACGACCGCGACACCAGCACGCCCCGGGCCATGGCCACCAGCCTGGAGGCGTTCACACTGGGCGACGCCCTGACCGAGGACAAGCGCGAGATCGTCATCGACATGATGATCGGCAACATGACCGGCGACGATCTGATCCGCGCCGGAGTTCCCGACAACTGGCGGGTCGGCGACAAGACCGGGTCCGGCGGCTATGGCACCCGCAACGACATCGCGGTGCTGTGGCCGCCCGAGGGTGACCCGATCGTGCTGGCGGTCATGTCCAGCCGCGACGAGGAGGGGGCTGAGTCCGACGACGCCCTGATCGCGGAGGCCGCCGAGGTGGTCGTCCAGACCCTGCCCTGACGTGGCGGGACTTGGGTGCTCGATTGCTCACGTTCACCGCGTCCCTACAAGAGAGTCAGTCGACCTTCGCCATGTTGGCGAAGCGGGTGAACTGCTCGAGGAACGCCAACCGGCACACGCCGGTCGGGCCGTTGCGGTGCTTGGCCACGATGACCTCGGCCTGGCCGCGGTCGGCGGAGTCGGAGTGGTACACGTCGTCGCGATAGATGAACATGACGACGTCTGCGTCCTGTTCAATCGATCCGCTCTCACGCAGGTCGGCCAGCATCGGCCGCTTGTCGGCGCGGAGCTCGAGCTGGCGGCTCAGCTGCGACAGCGCGACGACCGGGGTCTCGAGCTCGCGGGCGAGGATCTTGAGCCCGCGACTCATCTCGGCGACCTCGACCTGGCGGTTCTCCGCCTTGCCCCGGCCGGTCATGAGCTGCAGGTAGTCGACGACCACCATGCCGAGGTCGCCGACCTGGCTCTTGAGGCGGCGGGCCTTGGACCGGATCTCCATGACGGTGACGTTCGGATTGTCGTCGATCCAGATCGGCGCCGAGGCGAGTCGGCCGATGGCCTGGCTGATGCGGCTCCAGTCGTCCTCGCTGAGCTGACCCGTCCGCACCCGCTTGGAGTCGATGCGGGCCTCGGCCGACAGCAGGCGTTGCGACAGCTCGAGGCTGCCCATCTCGAGGCTGAACAGGAGGACGGGCTTGTTCGCGTGGAGGGCCGCATGCGAGGCCATGCCGAGCGCGAACGACGTGTTGTGGACGAACACGTCGGACGCCACGAAGTTGTGGGTGCCGGGCACCGTGAGGTCGTAGACCTGCACGTCGCCGTCGTCGTCGATGGCCACGATCTCGTCCCAGAGCACGGCACCCTCGCGGGATGGAGGGCTCGGAGCGGCCGCCACGAGCACGTCGGCGCCGCCTCCCGCCGAGGCCGGGCTCGGGCCCGTGCCCGCCGCGGCCGGCACCCGGGCGGCGGCGCGCTCGGCGTCACGCACGGCGCGGGCGTGGGCGACGACCGCGCCCAGCTCGGCCTCGTGCCCGAGGACGCCGATCTCGGATGCCAGCACCGTGAGGTCGTCGGCGCCCGTCACGACCAGCTCGTCTTCGCTCCAGGTGGCCTGATCGACAGCCACCACCGCGCGCTCGACTGTTGCCCCCACACCGAACCGCAGCAACAGGTGGCGCAGATCCTGGGCCAGTCCCGGGCTGCGCAACCCCAGCGCCAGCCGGCCGGGCACGCCCGGCTGCGGACGCCACACCGACGCCCCGGCCCCGACCGCCCGGTTGAGGAAGCGTGCGAGCTGCTCGCGGGGCAGGCGGAACACCGCCCGCGGGACGCGACGGGCCTCGGGGTCGGCGGCGACGCCGTGGCGCTGGGCCAGGGCCCGCAGGGGTTCGCCGTAGGTCACGTCCCAGGTGCGCCCGCCACCGGGCAAGGTGCGGTCGGTGACCCGCACATCGAAGGCTGCCCCGCGGAACTCGATGTCGTTGGCGACCTCGCGGTTCTCGGTCCACAGCTTGGGGCCCTGGTCATGGGCGCCCGGCGCCATGACCAGATGGGCGAGCATGACCAGCTCGTCGGGGTCGAGTGGTGCGTCGCCGAACACCGGCACGGCGGCCGGCACGCCCACCACCTGGCCTGGGGCCAGGTCGGCGAGCGGCACCCAACCGGCACGGGTGAGGAACGGGTGGCTGGCCGTGGTGCGGACCTCGCGGCCCGTGCGGGTGCGCACCCGGTAGACGCGCTTGACGCCGTCGTCGACGAACGCGCTGGGGGCCGCAACGTCGACGACCCGGTCGTCGGTGAGCGTCAGGACGGTCACCGGATCGCCCGCCGTCCCGGTGCGGTAGACGTCGGCTGCGGTGCGCAGGTCACCGGTCGCCGGGTCGACGATCGGTGTGTCGAAGGCGACGCATTTCCCCATGGCCGGTCGACCGCCGACGACGACCAGGTTGCTGGGTTGGAGGCCCGACAACAGGTCGTCGAGGTCGACGTAGCCGGTGGGCACGCCGGTGATGGCGTCGCCCCGGCCGTAGAGCTGCTCGAGCCGATCGAGGTTGAGGCCGAGGAGGTCCTCGATCTTGGAGGTCGTGTCGGTGACACGCCGCTGGTTGACGTCGTAGACCATCGCCTCGGCGCGGTCGAGCGCCTTGGTGACGTCCTCGGGCATGCCGTAGCCGATCTCGGCGATCTCGCCCGCCACGCCGATGAGCCGCCTGAGCAGGGCGAACTCCTCGATGATGCGCGCGTAGCCCCCGGCGCTCGTGGTCGCGGGGGTGGACGCCATGATGTCGAGCAGCACCTGGACGCCGCCGACCGTCTCGAGCAGCCCGTTCCGGCGCAGCTCGTCGGCGACCGTGACCGCGTCGACCGGCTGACCCGTGGCGTAGAGGGCGTGGACGGCGTCGAAGATGTGGGAGTGCGCCGGCTTGTAGAAGTCGTCGGCGCGCAGGACGCCCGCCGCCGAGGCGATCGCCTCGGGCTCGAGCATCATGGCCCCGAGCAGCGACTCCTCGGCATGGAGGTCGTGCGGGGGGACGCGACTGCCACCAGCAGAACGCCGCGGGGAGATCGCCTCAGCCATGTGCCGTTCACCTAATCAGCGAACGCCTGTGGGGAGGAAGAGGAACAACCCGGGGGACGAGCTGTGGATGACGTGCACCGCCTGGGGATACCAGGCCCCCGCCACCACTGTTTGTGCGCTCTGTGCACACAATTGCTCACCCAGCGCCCGATTGTGGTTGGAGGACTGTGGACACCGTGTGGACTGCCGGGCGGGACGGAGCCCCGCCACCGCCCGGCAGATCGTTCACTCGGCGACCACCTCGACGGTGACCGGGAACTCGACGTCGGCGTGCAGCTTGGCCGGCACCACGTGGGTGCCGAGCGACTTGATGGGCTCGGGGAGCACCAGCTTGCGGCGGTCGATCTGCGCGTTCGTCTGCGCCTCGATGGCGGCGGAGATGTCGGCCGTCGTGACCGAACCGAACAGGCGCCCCTCGCTGCCGGCCCGGGCGGTGACGGTGATCACCTTGGGCACGAGCGTCGTCGCCAGTGTCTCGGCCGCCGACCGGTCTTGGGCGTCACGCAGGTCGCGGGCCCGACGCATGCTGGCCGCCTGCGCCGTGGCACCGTTCGACGCCTTCATGGCCAGCCCCTTGGGGACCAGGTAGTTGCGGGCGAACCCGTCGGCCACATCGAGGATGTCGCCGCGCTTGCCCAGCTCGGGCACGTCGGAGCGGAGGATGACCTGCATCAGGTCTCGCTCCCCTCGTCGGCACCCGAGGACACGGCCACCGGATCGGCACTCTCGGGGGCCGGACTCTCGGTGCGCGGGGGACGGTCCTCGCGGGGCCCACGGTCACCACGGTCCTCGCGGGGCCCTCGGTCACCACGGTCTCCGCGATCGCCACGCCCACCGCGGTCGCTGCGGCCCCCACGCTGCTGCGTGATGCGGGTGACATAGGGCAGCAGCGCCATCTCGCGGGCGTTCTTGATCGCCTTGGCCACGTCGGCCTGCTGCTGGGCGTTGTTGCCGGTGACCCGACGGGCGCGGACCTTGGAACGGTCGGACATGAACCGGCGCAGCAGGTTCACGTCCTTCCAGTCGACGTACTCGACACCGTCGGTGATGAGGATGCTCGTCTTCTTCTTGGCCCGACGAGCGTTGTCTTTGTTCTTGGAACGGGACTTGGGGGGCATCAGAAGGGCTCCTCGGAGGGGTCGACGTTGGTGGGGGCCTCGTTGCTGACGGCGCGACTGCCACCGCCACTGCTGCTGCCGCCGCCGCTCCACCCGCCACCGTCGCCGCCGTCGCGGCGCTCGTTGCGCTGGATCTCGGCGGTGGCCCACCGGAGGCTGGGGCCGACCTCGTCGGCCACGATCTCGACGACGGAGCGGCGCTCGCCGTCTTGGGTCTCCCACGAACGCTGCTCGAGGCGGCCGGTCACGAGGACGCGTGACCCCTTCTCGAGCGACTCGCTGACGTTCTGGGCCAGGTCACGCCAACACGTGACGTTGAAGAAGGACGTGCTCTCTTCCCACTGCTGGTTGTCGCGGTTCTGCCAGCGACGGTTGACCGCCACCCCGAAGGTGGTGACGGGGGCGCCCGCAGGGGTGAAGCGGAGCTCGGGGTCGCGGGTCAGGTTGCCCACGACGGTGACGTTCGACGACATGTGGCTGCCTCCTACTTGGCAGCCTGCTCGACCAGGCCGCGCCGGGCGGCCTCGTGGTCGGGCAGGCGCACGACCTTGTGGCGGATCGTTTCATCCGCGAGTCGCAGCGCCCGCTCGAGCGTGTCGAGGTCGCTGCCTCCCACGAACTCGAAGACGACGTAGTAGCCCTCGACCTTGTGGTTGATCTCGTAGGCGAAGCGCCGGCGGCCCCAGCGGTCTTCGTTCTTCACGGAGGCGCCCCGCTGGTCGAGCAGACCGGCGATGCGCTTGATCGTGGCGTCGATCACCTCGTCGTCGAGCTCGGCGTCGATGATGACCATCAGTTCGTACGCTCGCGGTGCGAGCATGGGCAACTCCCTTCGGACCCGGCGACGCCGGGGCCCCGCAGGCGCGGAGCAGGGCGGATATGGACCCCGGAACTGTACCGGGCGGCGCGGCGGTTCCTCACATCGCCATCTTCCCCGTGGGGTGTGACACTTTGGACGGAGGCTCGATCCGGGCAGGCGGTCAGGTCCCCGCGGACGCCTCCGCGCAGTCACCGCCGAGCGCGAGGCGGCTGCCCGGCCCGACCCCGAGCTCCTCGAGGTCTCCCTGGAACACCTCGAGCGCGAACCGGTAGGACCCGCCCGACGGATAGACGGGGCAGTCGGGCGCGGTGGCCGAGCAGGGGGCCATGTCGGCCGACGACACGAACTCGCCGTCGGCGTCGAACCAGGCGATCGACAGGGGCGTCGGGGTGTTGCGCATCCAGAAGCCGCCCGAGGTGTCGGCGTCCCACACGAACACCATGCCCTGGTAGCCGCCGAGGTCGGTGACCTCCATCAGGCCCCGCTGACGCTGCTCCTCGTTCGCCGCGACGAGGAGGCAGCACCCGGTCACCGTGCCGTCCGCGGCCGTGATCGACGCGGCCGCCTCGCTGACGTCGGGCAGACCGGTGCGGTCGGCGGGACCGGGTGGCTCGTCGAGCCCCGCCCCGGTGGCGGCCGGCGCCCCGCCCGCGGCCGCGGCCAGGTCGTCGAGCGAGATGGGTGGCGCCGGGCCCGACGCGTCGGTCGCGGACCCGCCGTCGCTGTCGGCCGCGGACGAGCCCGCCGCGTCGTCGGACGGGCCATCGTCGTCGCCACACCCGGCCGCCACCAGGGCCAGTGCACACGCCGCGGCCAGCACGGTGCTGACCAGACGGCGCCGGGTGCCGGCGCGGACGGGTTCGGGCATCACCGGGATCACCCGCCCATCCTGGCATCGACCGCGGCGTCCCCCGACGCGCGCCGCGCCGGGGGACGCGTGCGGGTCAGGACCGGATCGTGCCGCCGTACAGGCTCAGCGCCTCGGCCACCTCGGCCGACAGGTGGTAGCTCTCGGCGTCGCTGGGGAAGTGGCGGGCCCGCACGTCGTCGGCGAAGGCCTGGAGACCGTCGATCGCGGCCTCGCCGAGGTCGGCGTAGCGGCGCACGAACTTGGGGGCCATGCGGTCCTCGATGCCGAGCACGTCGTGGTACACGAGCACCTGGCCGTCGGTGTCACGTCCGGCCCCGATGCCGACCGTCGGGATGTCGAGCCCGTCGGTCACCAGCCGCGCCACCTCGTCGGGCACGCCCTCGAGCACGATGGCGAAGCACCCGGCGGCGGCGAGCGCCTTGGCGTCGTCACGCAGGGCCAGCGCCGCGCCGTGCTCGCGCCCCTGCACCTTGAACCCGCCCATGGCGTGCACCGACTGGGGGGTGAGGCCGAGGTGACCCATGACGGGGATCTCGGCGTCGACGATCGCCTCGATGACCGGCAGCCGCTTGCGGCCGCCCTCGAGCTTCACCGCCTGGGCGCCGGCTCGGACGAGGGTGGCGGCGTTGCGGACCGCGTCGTCGGCGGACGTGTGGTAGCTCATCCACGGCAGGTCCCCGACGACCAGCGGCGCGGGACCCTCGGCCGTCGACGCCCGCAGGCCGCGGTGCACGGCCCCGGTGTGGTGGGCGATGTCGTCGACGGTGACCTGCAGCGTGTCGTCGTACCCGAGCACGACCATCGCCAGCGAGTCGCCGACGAGGATCATGTCGACGCCGGCGGCGTGGGCCTGGCGGGCGCCCGGCGCGTCGTAGGCGGTGACCATGACGAGCGGGTCGCCACCGTCGCGCACCTTGCGGGCGCGGATGGCGGGAACGGTGTGCGTGCGCATCGGCACGTTCCTCCTTGGCTCCGTCCAGCGCCCTCGTGGCTGCCGGCGGTGACTCCGAAACTAGCGAGGTCGCTACCCTCAACGCCATGTCGGAGCCTGCGCATTCCCCCCTCGGTTCGGCGCCCTCGAGCGGGCCGTGCGACTCGTGCGGCGCGCCGGCCGACGACCTGGCCCGGGTGCACCGTGTCTATGTCACGCCCGGAGCGTGGGACCTGGAGGCCGACGAGCCTGCGCCCGACACCGTGCAGGTGCTCGACGAGGTCGAGACGTGGTGCTTCCCGTGCCGGAGCCAGTACCCCCACCAGCCGGTCGAGGCCTGACGGGCGGCCACGGCATCGCCGCCGGGTCGCGCGGACACCGGGGATCGCGGCGCGATCGACGGACTGGTCCCTAGGGCCCGCCGCCGGTGCCCGGCGGCCCGACCGTGGGGTCGGGACTCTCGGTCGTCGTGGTCGTCCCGTCGGGCGCGGACGTCGTCGTGGTGCCGTTGGGCCGCGTCGGTCCCGGACCACCCGGGAGGTTCGGCAGGGTGATGTCGGGGATCGTCCACCCCGGGCCGCCCGTCACCGGGGGCACGGTGGTCTCCGACGGCGTCTGCAGCTCACCCTCGTTGAGGGTCTCGCCGGCGCGGATCTGCTCCTCGGACACCTCGACGAAGTCGCTGGTGACGTTGGCCGCCGTCACCTCCATGAAGTCGCGCCAGATGTCGGCCGGGAACGACCCGCCGGTGGCGGTGCGGCCGTGGACGAGCCGACCGTCGTCGTTCATGGGCCACAGCTCGTTCCGCCCCGTGTCGGGGTTCACGTAGTCGGTCTCGGGATAGCCCATCCACACCACGGCGGTGAGGCCCGGGACGTAGCCGGCGAACCAGGCGTTGCGGTTGCGCTGCGACGTGCCGGTCTTCCCGGCCGCCGGGATGTCGCCGAGCGAGGCGCCCTCGCCGGTGCCGCCCTCGTCGACGACGGCCTGCAGGGCGTGCGTGACCAGGTCGGCCTGCGTCTCGCTCATGACCCGGTCCTCGGTGACCTGCCGCTGGTAGAGGACGATCGGCTCGCCGCCGTCCTCGTTCATCTGCTCGACCCGGGTGATGATGCTCGGCTGCCGGAACACGCCCCGGTTCATGAACGTCGAGTAGACGCCGGCCATCTCGAGCGGGGTGGCGTTGACCGTGCCGAGCACCATGGCGGGCGCGGTCTGCTCGGCGGGGATGTCGCCTCCCATGACGCCCATGCGCTCGGCCAGCTCGGCCACCTTCTGGGCGCCGGCGGCCACCGTCACGGGCTGCCCTTCGCCGTTCTCGGTGGGGACGGGGTCGACGCCGAGGTCGAGCATCAGCTGGGCGTACGCGGTGTTGGACGACTGCGAGGTGGCCCGGGTGAGGTCCATGACGCCGGCGTCGCTCTCGGAGTAGTTGCTGACCTTCCAGGGCTCACCCTCGGTCATCCACTGCTCGAACTCCATCGTGCCCTGGGCGTCGTATCGCGAGTTGAGCGAGTAGCCCTCGCGCAGCGCCTCGGCCAGCACGACCGGCTTGAACGTCGACCCCGGCTCGCGGCCCGACGAGCCGTTGCCCCGCACCGCGTAGTTCTGCTCGTTGACTTCGGGGTCGAACGGCAGCCGGTTGCCCACCATCGCCCGCACGAGCCCCTGGTCGTCGACCGCCACCATGGCGGCCTGTGGGTCTTCGGGCAGGTTCAGGTTGGACGTGACGGCCTGCCACGCGGCCCGCTGCGCGTTGTAGTCGATCGACGTGTAGATGCGGAGGCCGCCGCCGCGGATGACCTGGTCGCCGTCCTCGCCGCCGAAGCGCTCGGGGTCGATGCGCTCGAGCTCGGACTCGATGTACCACGACAGGTAGTCGGTGCCCATGTAATCGTCGGCGGCGGCGCCGCGCAGCGTGTCGGTGTTGCGCACCGCCGACAGCGGCTTGACCCACGGCGCGGCCACGGGGATGGCATCGGCCAGGTCGAGCTGCTCAGCCGTGATGTAGCTCTCTTCCTCCATCGCCACGAGGCCCGTGTGGCGCCGCCGGGCGGCCTCTTCGGGGTGCTCGGTCGGCTCGGCGGCGGCCGGCGCCCGGATGAGCCCGGCGAGCAGGGCTGCCTGCCCCGGGTCGGTGATCTGGGTGACGTCGATGCCGAAGTAGGCGCGGCTGGCGGCGGCGATGCCGTACGCGCCCCGACCGAAGAAGATGGTGTTGAGGTAGCCCTCGAGGATCTCGTCCTTGGACATCTGCTGCTCGAGCTTGATGCTGAGCACCGCTTCTTTGAGCTTGCGGCTGACGCCGCCGTCGCGCGAGAGCCGGAACGAGTTGAGGACGAACTGCTGCGTGATGGTCGAGCCGCCCTGCTGGACACTGCCCGAGCGCACGTTCTGGAACATGGCGCGCATGATGCCCTCGGGGTTGACCCCGTCGTGCTGGTAGAAGTCGCGGTCCTCGACCGCCAGCACGGCCTGCACGACCACGGGGGGGACCTCGTCGAGCGTGACGTTGGTGCGGTTGCCGTGGTCGTTCTGCAGCCGCGTCATGGCGTTGTCGGCGGTGCAGCCGCCCGCACCCACGTCGCCAGCGCAGATGTAGGACGCCTGCTCCAGGAAGGTGGCCTCGGGCAGCTCGGTGCGCGCCACCACCACGCCGACGCCCGCGATCATCGCCAGCATCGCCAGACCGATGAGGAAGATGGGTCGGCGCAGGCGCCAGATGATGCTGCGCTTGCGCCCCACTTCCCTGCGGCGTCGGGCGGCGCCGCGCTCACCTGACGGCCCGCCCCCGGGCCGGAACGACCGGTCGTCGGGACCGCCGGGGCCACCGGGCCGACCCGGACCGCCGGGTCCGCGACCGCCTCGACCGGGGCCGCCAGGGCCACGGCCGCGTCCGTTCCCTCCGGGGACACGTGGCGGGCGGCCTCCGGGACCGGGTCGCTGCGGGTCGCGCGGGCGGGGGATGTCGTCGCTCGGGCCGAGCGGCCAGCCGGCGCCGGGGTCGCCGAAGTCGGGGCCTCGGCCGGGACCGGGGCGAGGGCCGGGGTCCGGGCGAGGGCCCGAGGGGCCGAGCGGGTCGCCCGGCCACACGGACTGCGCCGGGGGCCGTTGGCCGGGCGCGCGTGTCTGACCACCGCGGCGGGCGGGGGCTTGGCGAACGCGCGGGCGCGCGCCGTTCGACGAGGTCTCGCGAATCGGTCCAGCCATCCGAGGCGAAGAGACTACCGCTCCGGACGGTGCGGGCCACGTCGGCGCCCGCGACCTGGGGGTCTACTCGCCGCCGACGTGGAACACGCGGGTCAGGTGGTTCCAGGCGCAGCCGGGGCACACCTCGACCACGTAGCACGCCACCTGGGTGCGACCACGCGCGAGCTTGGCCATCTCACGGGCAGACGTGACGCATCGCCCTCCGGCGGGCAGGCGCGACCCGAACGCGTAGGTGACGAGTATGACCGCCTCTTCCTCGCAGATCGGGCACGGCTCCTGCGTCGGCGTGCCCGCCCCCGCCGCGGCCCGGCGCAGCTCGGGGTGGGCGTCGCACACGTCGAGCTTGGACAACCGGCCCTTGCGGTACTCGCGCACGACCGCCTGACGGGTCAGGCGGTAGTCGACCACACCACCGGTGCCGTTCGAGCCGCGGATCGCCTCCGGCCGGAAGCTCATGGCCAGCGAGGGTAGCGGCGGGCGACGGGCACTGCGTCGGCGCCGCGCCCTGTGACGAACGTCGAGTGGCCGCGAGGTTGACGAACGGCGTCGATCCCGGCAAACTCCGATCGATATATCGATGCGATATGAAGTTGCGATGCATCGGCGCCTCGCGTCCACCCGCTACCGCGCGACTCGACCCCGCGACCCCACCCGCGATCCCGTCCCACGACCTGGACCACAGATGCTGGAACTCGCCGTCCTCGGCCTCCTCGAAGAGAACGACCTCCACGGCTACGAGCTGCGCAAGCGACTCGGCGACCTGCTGGGCCTGCGCCTGGCCATCTCGTTCGGCTCGCTCTATCCCGCCCTCGGCCGCCTCGAGAAGGCCGGGCTCGTCAAGGCGGTGTCCAACCGTGCCGCCGCGCCCAAGTCGTCCGCGCCGATGAGCGGGTCGCTCGTCGGTGAGCTGGCTGCCTTCCGCGCCCAGCGCCGCAGTGGCGCCGGCGGCAGCCGGGGAACCCGCGGCAAGAAGGTGTACGGCATCACCGATGCCGGCAGGCAGCGCCTCATCGAGATGCTGTCCGACCCCGACGTGTCCGACGACCGCTCGTTCCCGGTGCGGGTCGCCTTCTGCCACAACCTGCCGCCGGCCGGTCGGCTCGACCTGTTCGAGCGCCGTCGGGCCGAGCTCCTCACCCGCACCGACCACAGCCGCCGCACCGACGGCGGCGACGGCCGGGTCAACACCTACCTGCGATCGCTGCTCGAGCGCGACACCGCGGCCCTCGAGGCCGACCTGGCGTGGCTCGACCGGCTGATCGCCGACGAGCGGGCCGCGGGGAACACCCCGTGACCGCTCGACCCGCAACACCACCCGTTCCACCCACTGGTCTCCACACCAGCCGGTCGACCACGGTCGACACCGAATCGGAGGACACCCCCATGAGCACCATCCGCCTCGCCATCGCCGGCGTCGGAAACTGTGCCAGCTCGCTGGTCCAGGGCATCGAGTACTACAAGGACGCGGATCCCACCGAGGCCGTGCCCGGCCTGATGCACGTCGACCTCGGCGGCTACCACGTCCGCGACATCGAGGTCGTGGCCGCGTTCGACGTCGACGCCGACAAGGTGGGCATCGACGTGGCCAAGGCGATCCACGCCGGGCCGAACAACACGATCCGCTTCGCGGACGTCCCCGAAACGGGCGTCACCGTGCTGCGGGCCCCGACGCTCGACGGCTTCGGCGAGTTCTACACGCAGGAGCGCGAGGAGTCGCCCGCCGAGCCCATCGACGTCGCCCAGGCGCTGCGCGACGCGCGAGCCGACGTGCTGGTGTCGTACCTCCCGGTCGGGTCCGAATATGCGCAGAAGCACTACGCCCAGGCGTGCCTCGACACCGGCGTGGCGTTCGTCAACGCCATCCCGGTGTTCATCGCCTCCGACCCCGAATGGGCCGCCAAGTTCACCGCCGCCGGCGTGCCGATCGTCGGCGACGACATCAAGTCCCAGGTCGGCGCCACGATCGTCCACCGCACCCTCGCCCGGCTCTTCGAGGACCGGGGCACGACGATCGACCACACCTACCAGCTGAACTTCGGCGGGAACATGGACTTCATGAACATGCTCGAGCGGAAGCGGCTGAAGTCGAAGAAGAAGTCGAAGACCCAGTCGGTCACCAGCCAGATCGAGTCGGGCATCAGCGACAGCGACGTGCACATCGGCCCGTCCGACCACGTGCCGTGGCTCGAGGACCGCAAGTGGGCCTTCATCCGCCTCGAGGGCCGCAACTTCGGCGACGTGCCGCTGACCGTCGAGCTCAAGCTCGAGGTCCACGACTCGCCGAACTCGGCCGGCGTCATCATCGACGCGGTCCGCTGCGCCAAGCTGGCGCAGGACCGCGGCCTCGGCGGCCCGGTCGACCCGGCGTGCCAGTACTTCATGAAGTCGCCGCCCACCCAGGTGCACGACGACGTGGCCCGCGACACGCTCGACGCGTTCATCGCCGGCGCCTGACGGCCCGCGTCGCAGGCACCCGAGCGACAGCTCGCCGCAGGCCTGACGATCCGTCTCCGACTCCCCCGCACACCGTGGTGCGGGGAGTCGTCGCGCCGTCATCCGGGTCGCGCGCCGGCACCGAACCAGGGACATGCGGTTGGACCTCGAGCGCTACACGGCATCGTCGGCTCGTCTGGACCTGGCGGGCATCGACATGGACGCCTTCCGGGAGCGGCCCCTCGACGCCGCCACCCTGCGCTGCCTGCGCTACATGCACGACATCGAGCACCACACGGTCTGCTACCTCCGAGACCTCCTCGTCACCCCCGTGCACCGCGACCCGGCGGCCACGTCGTTCCTGACGGTGTGGAACTACGAGGAGATGTGGCACGGCGACGCCATCGCCCGCGTCCTCGCCGCCCACGGCGAGGACGCCGGCGGCCAACGCGTGCGCCGGCTGCGCCAGCACCTGGGCGTGCGTGACCGCCTCGCGCCCGCGCTGCACGCAGTCGGCGCCGCGCTGGCAGGCGAGGCCTTCGGCGCCGTCCACATGACGTGGGGCGCGGTCAACGAGTGGACGACCCAGGCGGGCTACGGCCGGCTGTCCGAGCGGGCCGGTCACCCCGTCCTGTCCGAGCTCCTGCGCCGCATCATGCGCCAGGAGGGCAGGCACATCGCCTACTACGCCTCCGAGGCGGAGCGACGGCTCGCCGGCCGGCGCGGCGTCCAGCGCGTCGTCCGCTGGGCGCTCACCCACCTCTGGCGCCCGGTCGGCGCTGGGGTCATGCCCGAGGACGAGGTCCGCTTCATGGTCGACACACTCTTCGGTGACCCGCAGGGGCTGGACGCGGCCACACGCATCGACGAGCGGGTGGGCCGGCTCCCGGGTCTGGCGGGCCTGCGGCTCGTGGCCGGCGCCGTCGACCGCTACGGACCGGCGGCGGTCCCCGCCGGGTTGCCGCCGTCACCGGCTGGGCCTGCGGCTCCGGTCAGCGCGGCACGGCGCGCAGCGTGAGCACCGCCATGTCGTCGGCCGGCTCGTCGTCGACGTAGCCGAGCGCCTCGCTCTCGATCAGGCGGGCCAGCTCGTCGGCGCCGAGGCCCTTGCCCTGGAGGAGAGCCTTGACCACGCCCTCCTCACCGAACGCCCGCCGGCCCTTGCGCCGGTCGGTCAGCCCGTCCGTGTAGCAGACGAGCGACTCGCCGGGATCGAGGTGGACCACCGTGTCGGACAACGACACCTCGGCGGTCACGCCCAGCAACGTCCCGGGGATGCCGACGGGCTCGACGGCGCCCGCCGTGCGCCGCACCAGCGGCAGCGGGTGTCCGGCCGAGCACAGGATGATGTCGACCCCGTTGGCCGTGGGCTGCACCGCGCCCACCAGCACCGTGCAGAAGCGCGGGCTCACGGGCAGGTCGTCGTCGCCGATCTCGTCGCGCTCGGCCGCGTCGCGGAGCAGCATCTCGTTGAGGCGCCCCAACAGCGTCGACGGCATCACCCCGTCGAAGGCGGAGGAGCGGATCGTGTGGCGGACGAGGCCGGTGGTGGCCGCCGCCTCGACGCCGTGCCCGCACACGTCGCCGACGGCGATGATCCACCAGTTGCGATCGGCCGGGAAGGCGTCGTAGAAGTCGCCGCCCACGTCGAGCCCCTGGCCCGCAGCCCGGTAGCGGGCACCGAGATCGATGCCCGGGATGTCGGGAAGGCGCCCCGGGAGCAGGCTGTCCTGCAGCGCCCGCGCCACGACCGCCTGCTCGTGGAACATGCGGGCGTTGTCGACGATGACGCCGGCGCGGCTCGCCACCGCGGTGGCGAGGGCGACGTCCGCGTCGCTGAACGGGCGGCCCGGCCGATCGCCGAAGGCGATCACGCCCAGCAGGCGTCCGCGCGCCTCCAACGGGAAGACCGCCAGGGCGTCGACACCGATCGCGGCCATCGCGTCGCGGTCGCCGGGGGTGTCGAACAGCGGCGCGAGCATGTCGGCGGCTCGGGCCCCGCGGATGTGCGGCCGCCCCGCAGCCAGCGCCTCGCCGAGCTCGCCGACCGCCCCGAGGTCACGCGGGAGGCGGTGGACGAGACGGGTGAGCGGCCCCACCTGGGCGGGGTCGACGTGCACCGCGCCCATCGGCGGGTGGGGGTTGCCCGGCGACGCCATGAGGCGCACGACGCACCAGTCGGCCAGCCGGGGCACGACCATCTCTGCGAGCTGGGTGAGGGCCGTGTCGACGTTCATGCTCGACGACAGCGTGCCGCTGATCTCGTCGAGGAAGGCGAGCTGGTCCTGGTCGCGCTCGGCGGCATCGGCGAGGCGGGCGCGGTCGAGGGCGAGGGCGCACTGCGCGGCCACGTTCTCGAGCAGATCCCGGTCCGCTTCGCCCGCAGGCGCCTTGTGGGCATTGTCGAACCCGACACCCATCGACCCGAAGGGCCGGCCGAGTGCGTCCCTCAACGGGAGGACGACGAACGTCGGATCGAGGGCGACGCGCAGGCTGTCGAGAGCGGGGTAGCGGGCGCGACGGTCGGTGGCCGAGGAGACCGCCACCGGCTCACCGGTGCGGATCACCTCGGCGGCGGGCAGCGGCGACGACAGGGGGATGCGACCGAAGCGCTCCGACAGCTCCTCGGCCGGAACCCCGGTCGACCCGACCAGCACGAGCTCGTCGCCGATCTCCGAGAGGACGTGCAACGTCGCTGTGCTCCCGCCCAGCAGCTCGAGGCCGTCGTCGAGCATGGCGCGGATGATCTCGGCCGGCCGGCGGGAGCGGTTGAACCCCTCGACCAGGCGGGCGAACCCAGCGGATGCCGCGGGTGGCGCGTGCTGGTCGTCCGCCCCGGGGCCCGGGGTGGCGGTCACCGGTGGTCGAGGCCCCGTCGTCGTGTTCTCCACGTCGGCTGCCATGTCCAGCCAGAGTGTGACATCCCCCGGGTCGTTCCGCATCGGTGCGACCGATCGCGCCGTCCCCGGCCGACCGACCACCCTCCGGCGCTGGCCGATCGACCGCGGCACACTGGGTGGATGCCGTGGACCCGCTTCTCCCTCGCCGGTGCCGCCGGCGCCACCCTGGACGCGGACGCCGTCCGCTACGGCCCCGGGCTGCCCACCGAGGACGAGCTCAAGCTGCTCGGGCACGTCGAGGGCCGGCGGGTGCTCGAGCTGGGCTGCGGGGCCGGCGCCAGTGCAGTGGCGCTGGCCAAGGCGGGCGCCCGGGTCATCGCCGTCGACGTCGAGGCCCGCAACCTCGACGACACGCGCGATCGGGCCGAGCGCGAGGGCGCGCGGATCGAGACGCACCAGGGCCCTCTCGCCGAGCTCGCCTTCGTCCGGGCGGACACGATCGATGGCGCGCTGTCGACCTACGGTCTCGCCACCGTCGAAGACCTCGACCGAGTGTTCCGGCAGGTCCACCGGGTGCTGCGCACCGATCGGCCCTTCGTCTTCTCGCTCCCGCACCCCGCGTTCGTGATGCTCGACCCGGCCGGTGGCGAGCCGGTGCTGCGCAGGGCCTGGTGGGACACCAGCCCCGTGACCTGGTCGACGGCCGTCGCCGACGAGCCCGACCGGGCCATCACGCTCGGCATGCTCTTCTCGGGGTTGGGACGGGCCGGGTTCGCGGTCGACACCGTGCTCGAGCCACCGGCCGACCGCGCCAGCGCCGGCGAGGCCTGGTCCGACGCCATGCGCTGGGTGCCCCCCACCCTCGTCGTGCGGGCGCGCAAGCTCGGCAACTGACCCCGCCGTTCACCTTTTCCGCGTTTCGCGCGTCACGAACCGGGCGTCACCCGCTCCCAGTAGGTGATGAGCACGCGGTCACATAACCCCTGCCCCGGGAGACCGGGGCGCCGCGAGCTCCGCTCACCGGCTGCAACCCAGCGCAGTCGGTGACACGCCGGGCCGGCCGCCCTCCCTCGTGGCGGAAGGGGGGGTGGCCGGTCCACGGCGCACCACTGATCGGGATCGCCGTGGTGCCGTGATCACGGGCCGACTCGCCACGCGCGTCCGCGGGCTCCCCCACGGCGGAGTCTCGGCGTCAGTCGGACTGGCGCTCGGCCCACCAGGCGACGACGCGACGCTCGGCTTCGGCCTCGCCGAGCGGACCCTCGTCGAGGCGCGCCTCGAGCAGCATGTCGAGGGCCTCGCCCACGACGCGACCCGGGCCGACGCCCAGAAGCTCCATCACCCGGTTGCCGTCGATGTCCGGGCGAATCGCCCCCAGCTCCTCGCGCTCGCGCAGCTCTGCGATCCGGGCCTCGAGCGCGTCCATCCGGTCGGCCAGCATCCGGGCCTTGCGGTCGTTGCGCGTGGTGCAGTCGCAACGGGTCAGCTCGTTCAGGTCCTCCAGCAGCGGGCCGGCGTCCCGGGCATAGCGACGCACGGCGGAGTCGCTCCACACGTCGTCGCGGTAGCCGTGGAACCGCAGGTGCAGGAACACCAGCCGCTGCACGTCGTCGACGATCTCGTTGGAGAACCGGAGGGCCCGCAGGCGGTCACGCGCCATGCGCGCCCCGACGACCTCGTGGTGGTGGAAGCTCACGCCCTTCGGTCCGATCGACCGGGTCTTCGGCTTGCCGACGTCGTGCAGCAGCGCGGCCAGGCGCACCACGAGCCGGGGCGAGGTCTTCGCCACCACGGCGATGGTGTGGGCGAGCACGTCCTTGTGGCGGTGGATCGGGTCCTGCTCGAGCCGCATGGCTCGCAGCTCGGGCAGGAACTCGTCGGCGAGGCCGGTGTCGGCCAGGAACCACAGGCCCGCGCTGGGGTCGTCGACGACGAGCAGCTTGGACAGCTCGTCCCGGATGCGCTCGGCCGACACGATGTCGAGCCGCCCGCGCATCGACTCGACCGCGGCGACCAGCGCCTCGTCGGGGGCCAGGCCGTAGCCGGCGACGAAGCGGGCGGCTCGCAGCATGCGCAACGGGTCGTCGGAGAACGACACCTCGGGGGCGAGCGGGGTGCGGAGGCGCGCCGCGGCCAGGTCGCCCACGCCGCCGTAGGGGTCGACCAGCTCGGCGTCGGGGAGGCGCAGCGCCATGGCGTTGACGGTGAAGTCGCGGCGCGACAGGTCCTCGGCGACGTCGTCGGCGTACACGACGTGCGGCTTGCGCGAGTCCTCCCGGTAGGCCTCGGCCCTGTGGGTCGTGACCTCGAAGATCGTGTCGCCCTTGCGGGCGCCGATCGTGCCGAACGCCTGTCCCTGGGTCCACACCGCGTCGGCCCAGCCCGCCAGGATGGCCATCGTCTCGTCGGGCCGAGCGTCGGTCGTCAGGTCGAGATCGGCCCCGGGGCGCACCCGTCCGAGGACGAGATCGCGGACGATCCCGCCCACCAGGTAGACGGCGTGGCCCGCGTCGACGAACCGCCCGGCGAGGGGGCGGACGTCGTCGAGCACCGGTTGCAGCCGCTCGGGGATCACCGGCGAAGGCTACCGACCCCCTCGTCCCCCGGCGGAACCCCGGGGGCCCGGCTCAGGTGCCGGACGACGGGATCCCCGCCAGCGGCTCGGGCACCGCAGCCGGGTCGAGCGGGCCGAGGTTCGCCAGCACGACGTGGAGGTCGGCGACCGACAGGTCGGTGGAGAACATCACGTCCGCGTCGGGCGACGACACGACACCCCAGCGTGTGCCGTCGGACTCCTCGGCGACCGCGCCCGAGAACCCGGGCACCTCGACGGCGTCGCCCTCGGGCGGGCGCACGCACCCGGGGGCCATCACGTCGATCCACAGGAACTGGCCCACCGGATCGTCGAGGTTCGTGTAGTCCACGGTGGCACTCGGGCACGGGCCGCCCGACGGGTCGGGGGTCACGTAGGCGCCGGCCATGTCCCACCCCTCGGGGATGCGGGACAGGCCGAGGGGCGACGCGTCGTCGAACGCCTCCAGGTCCTGTTCGTTGACCCAGGGGGTGGCGTCGAGGTCGGCCGCGCTCGGCGCCACCACCTCGACGTCCTCGCCGATCCGGACGATGTCGTAGGTCGCCTCGATGATCGTGTCCGTGGACGACAGGACCAGCTCGACGTGCAGCGGGACGTCGTCCTCGCCGATCGTCGCCACGAGGTCCACGTCGATCAGCGTGAGGTCGGGCCCGAGGTCGTTGACGAGGCGGGGCGGAACCCCCGCGGCGATGACGCGGTTCCCGTCGTCGTCCTCCCCCTCGTCGCGCGGGTCGACCGCACCGTCCAGCCAGTCCGGTAGGCGCGACAGCTCGAGCTCGCCGGTGGCGCTCCCGTCGATCTCGGCCCACGGCCGGGCGTCGAGCTGATCGGGGTAGGCCGTGTCGCGCAGCCATGTCTGCACGTCGACGTCGGACCCGATGGAGATCTGCTCGTAGGTGACGCCCTCCGACTCGGTGACCCGTTGGCGGACCGCGTCGGGGAGCGCGACAGCGCCGGTCACGTCGCGGTCGACGACGACCGAGTCGTCCAGCGACGACGGGTCGGGGCCCTCCATCCGGCTGGTCCCTTCGTACGAGTACGTGCGGGCGAGGTCCAGCGTCGCACCTGCGGCCGACAGCACCCCGGTCAGGTCGTCGCCGGCGTCGTCTCCGACGCCCGCGGCTGCGGGGTCACGGCGGTCACCGTCGTCGCGCGTTGTGGACACCACGACTGCGGCGACGGCCACCGCCAGGCCCACCACGACGCCGAGTGCGAGGAGACCACGACCCGCCCGGCGCGGTGGGGGTGCCATGGGTGGGCCGGCCGGGTGCGGAAAGCCGGACTCGGGCGCCGGGAGCGGAGGTGGAGGTGGAGGGGGCGGAGGAGGTGGTGGCGGCGGAGGGGGCACAGGCGGGCCGGCCGACCCGCCCGGGGTCGGGGGGTCCCCCGGTGCCTGCGTGGTGTCGCCCACGCCGGCAGTTTCCCACGCTGGCCGCCCGGGCCCCGCACCGGGCGTCACGCCTGGCTCCCAGGTCAGGCGTCCTCCTCGGCCGCCAGGCCGAACCGCGGGGCGACGGTGGGTGAACCGCCGAGCCGCAGGCCGGCGTGCCCGTCGTCGACGAGCGCACGCCGGTGCGCGACACCCGCGGCGGACACGACGTCGCGTCCGGGACCGCCCCCCGACGGGGCCTCGACGTGCATGCGGTCGCCGGCCAGCGCGCCGAGGGCCGCAGCGGTCGAGTCGCGCAGGGCGTCGAGGTCATAGCCGCCCTCGAGGAACGCCACGCATCGGCCCGGCGGCACGAGCGCCACCAGGTCGGCGGTGACGTCGGCGAAGTCGCCCGCGGTGAGGCCGAGGTCGGTCAGCGGATCGGCCCGGTGGGCGTCGAACCCGGCCGAGATCAGCAGCCACGTGACGCCGATCTCGTCGATGAGGGGGCTGACCACCTCGTCCACCGCGGCCCGGTACACGTCCCCCGTCGCCCGGTGAGGAACCGGGATGTTCACCGTGCGGCCCTGACCGTCGCCCCAACCCGTCTCGAGCAGTGCCCCCGTACCCGGGTACAGCGGGTGCTCGTGGAACGACACGTAGGTGACCCGTGGATCGTCGTAGAACGTGTCCTGGGTCCCGTTCCCGTGATGCGCGTCGTAGTCGACGATCAGCACCCGCTCCCCTGCGTCGGCGAGAGCCGCCCCCGTCACGGCCACGTTGTTGAACAGGCAGAACCCCATCGCCTGCGTGGGCAGCGCGTGGTGCCCCGGCGGGCGCACGGCGCAGAACGCGGCCGTGGCGTCACCGCGGCGCAGGGCATCCACGGCCGTGAGACCGGCGCCGGCGGCGCGGACCGCCGCGTCCCACGATGCGGGGACCGCGATCGTGTCGGCGTCGAGCCGTCCCCCGCCCGTGCGACAGAACCGCTCGAGCGCGGCGACATAGGTCTGCGTGTGCACCCGCTCGAGATCGGCCTCGGTGGCCGGCGCGGCGGCCACCCGCACCAGCTCGTCGCCGAGGTCGGCGCGGCGGACACCCTCCTCGACCGCGGCGAGCCGGGCCGGGCGCTCGGGGTGGCCGATGCCGGTCTCGTGGTCGAGGAAGTGGGGGTGCGTGACGTAGAGGACGGTCATCCGTCACAGACGGTAACGGCACCGACCCCGGGTGCGCGCGCCGGGGCCCGGCACCGTGCCCGGTCGCGCGGTTGCCTACTCTCGTAGCCAATGAGCGTGAGTGCGCCCGTCAGCGTCGGCTCTCGGCTGCGCGTGCGGCCATGGCAGGCCGACGGCCGGATCGCACACATCGCCCCCGCGGTCGACCACCTGGGCCCCCTCACCGCGACCGACGTCGAACACGCGGTCGAGCGGCTGCGCCAGCAGGGATACCGCGCCGTCATCACCGCGGCGCTCCACCGAGCCGACCGGCGCCCGTTCACCGAGGCCGGCTTCGCCGAGTCCGAACGGCTCCACCTGCTCCGCCACGACCTGAGCGACGTGGCGCCCACGCGCCCGATCGGGGGCATCGAGCTGCGGCGCGGCCGGCGGCGCGAACAGGACGCCGCGCTCGAGGTCGACCGCGCCGCGTTCACCCCGTTCTGGCGCCTCGACCACGCGGGCCTGACCGAGGCGCTCACGGCCACGACGATGGTCCACTTCCAGGTGGCCCGCGACCCCGGCGGCATCGTGGGCTACGCGGTGTGCGGCCGAGCCGGTCACCGGGGCTACGTCCAGCGCCTGGCCGTGACGCCCCGCTGCCAGGGTCGCGGCGTCGGGGCCGCGCTCCTCGCGGACGGGCTCCGCTGGCTGCGTCGCTGGGGTGCCCGGGACGCGCTGGTCAACACCCAGGAGGACAACCGTCGCTCGCTCCGGCTGTACCAGCGCACGGGCTTCGTCCTGCAGGCCGACGGCCTGTCCGTCCTCGAGCTCTCGCTGGGCGAGGTGGCGGCCGCGCCCGTGGCTCCGACCAGGCCGGGCCGCCCCGAGGACCGACCGTGACCCGACGGCGGCTGCGGTTCGCGGCCCTGCTCGGGCTCCCCCTGCTCGGCCTGTGGTACGCCGCGGGCGCCCCCGCCGGCGCGGGGCCGGCAGGCCCGCGCCACGAACCCGTGGCGACGGCCCAGGGGGCGCCGAGCCTCGAGCTGGTCGAACAGACCACGTGGGTGCACCCGGGCGAGGCCTACAACGTCGACGTGCGCGTCTCGGATGCTCCGGCCGACGCCACCCTCGACATGGTCGTGCACGGCCTGCTCGCCTCGCGGGCCGAGTTCCGGGAGTCACTCGAGGATGAGCTGGGCGGCACCGAGCACACCGTCCCGGCGCAACCGGTCGCCGACCTCATCGCGTCGCCGGGCGTCGCCCGGATCGGGTTCACCGCCGGCGACGGCGGTGTCAGCCTGCCCAGCCGCGGCGTGTACCCCGTCGAGGTGCGGCTGCGCGCCGGCGGCGAGACGCTGGCGAGCACGGTGACCTACCTCTCGTACCTCACCCCGGCCGACTTCCCACCGCTCGAGGTCGGGGTCGTCGTCGAGATCGGGGCGCCTCCCTCCCTCCGTCCCGACGGCACCACCGAGCTCCCCTCCGACGCCGCGGCACACGCACGGCAGCGGATCCAGGCCGTCACCGACGCGGGCGGGACGCCGGTGACGCTCGCGCCGCTCCCCGAGACCGTCGAGGCCTTCGCCACGGTGGGCGGAACACCCGCGACGCTCGTCGGCCAGCTGCGCGGGCTGGCCGCCACCCAGCAGGTGGTGGCGCGCCCGTTCGTCGACATCGACCTCGCCTCGCTGCAGGACGCGGGGCTCGACTCCGAGGCGTACGCCCAGTCCGACGCCGGCGCCAACGTGTCGCGTCGCCTGCTGTCGGTCGAGCCCGCCCCCGGGGTGTGGTTGTCGGGCCCGACGTGGCGACCCGAAGGAGCGCAGCGGGCGGCCGCCATCGGGTTCGACCGCGCCGTCGTGCCCGCCACGGCCGTCGGCGACGGAGACGGCGAGGACATCCCGACGACGCCGGTGCGCCTCGAGGACGACGGCCCCCTGGCGGTCGTCACCGACCCCGACCTGGCCGCCCACCTGACCAGCGAGGACGGCGTGGTGGCCGCGTACCGGTTCATCGCTGAGCTGACCGCAACCTGGCTCGAGGCGCCGTCCGACCCGCGGGCCATCGCCGTCCACATACCGCCCGATGTCGACATCGAGCCCCGTGTCGTGGCCACCGCCCTCGCCGCGCTGAACGACGGCCAGGCCGTCCAGGGGGTCCCCGTGACCCAGATCTTCACCGACATCCCGCCCGCCGAGGACGGCCCCGACAGCGTCGACCTCGCGCCCGCCGAGCGTGGCCCCGACCTCCGGCCCCTGGCCCCACAGATCGTGTCGGTGCGCAGCCAGATCGATGGGGTCACCGGGCTGCTCGACGATGCGAGCGTGGCGGCCTCCGTGAACCGGTCCCTGTTCATGAGCACGGGGGTCGACACACCCGACGGCGACCGGGCCGCATACGTGGACCACGCCGACGCCCAGCTCGGCGCCGTCGTCGGGTCGGTGACCCTGCAGGACGAGTTCCGCATCACCCTCACCACCCGGTCGAGCACGATCCCCGTCACCCTCACCAACAACACCGAGCAGGATCTCCGCGTCCGGGTCGAGCTCGACAGCGACCAGCTCGAGTTCCCCGACGGCGACGTGCTCACCCCCAAGCTGCCGCCGGGCGCCACCCGGCTCGAGGTGCGCGTCCGCACCCGCACCTCGGGTGCCTTCACGCTCGACGTGACCGTGTCGACCCCCGACGACACGCTCGTGCTCGACCGCTCGACGTTCGACATCCGCTCCACCGCGATATCGGGCGTGGGCCTGCTGCTCTCGGTGGGCGCCGGGCTCTTCCTCGCCGTGTGGTGGGGACGCCACTGGATCCGCACGCGACGCAGCCGCCGGGAGGACCCGACCGAGCCGCGTGTGCCCGAGGGCGCGGGGCTGGAACACGTGCCCGATGCCGCCCGGGCCACGGCCGACCGGCGGTCGGCCGCGCTCGCGCCCTGGGCCGTGCCCGCCTCGCCGCCCGCGCCGGCGTCACCCGGCCCGCCAGCGCCCGAGCCCGCCGCGCCTCCGCCCCACGCCGCGCCCCCCGACACGGCGAGCCGCGGCCGATCGCGGCGAGCCGCGGCGGACGAGCCGTACCGGCCCGCCCACATGGCCCGCGGCCGCAGCCGCAGCAGCACGCGCGGGACCTGACCCGCGCGTCCAACCCCGTCCTGCCCGGGGGGCACCTCCGGCGGTCCCTCGGGGCGCCACTAGCTAGTGTCAGCGCCCATGCCCGTCCGCATCGTGACCGACTCCGCTGCCGATCTCCCGACCGACGAGGTGGCGCGCCTCGGGGTCGAGGTCGTGCCCCTGTCGATCCGCTTCGGCACCGAGGAGTTCACCGACGGGGTCGACCTGTCGGTGGCCGAGTTCTACGAGAAGCTGGCGTCGTCCGACGCGCTCCCCGAGACCTCGGCGCCCTCGCCCGGCGCCTTCGAAGCCGCGTTCCGGCGCCAGGCCGACGCGGGCGCCGACGCCGTGGTGTGCATCAACCTGTCCGAAGGGCTCTCGGCCACCATCCAGGCGGCGCGCAACGCCGCCGCCGCGGTGGGCGACGACCTCGACGTCCGTGTCATCGACTCGCGCTCCATCACGTCGGGTCTCGGCACCCAGGTGACCCTCGCGGCCGAGGCCGCAGCCGACGGGGCGAGCGCCGACGAGGTGGTCGCCCTGGTCGAGGGCCTGGTCGGGCGCACACACGTGCTCGGCGCCCTCGACACGCTCGACAACCTGAAGAAGGGCGGCCGCATCGGCGGGGCCCAGGCGCTCCTCGGTTCACTCCTGTCGATCAAGCCCCTGCTCGACATCTCGTCGGGCGAGGTGGCCGAGGCCGGCCGCGCCAGGACGCGGCGCAAAGCCCTCGAATGGCTGCGTGACCAGGTCTTCGCCGTGCCCGAGGTGGAGCACCTCTGCGTCGCCCACGGCGGGGCCACCGACCTCGACGACATGCTCGCCCTGCTCGCACCGCGCTACCCGGCCGACGCCATCCAGGTCCGGACGATCGGTGCGACGATCGGTACGCACGGTGGCCCGCGGGTCATGGGTGTCACCTGGGTCGATCCGGCGTGATGGGACCCCATTCCCCGTCGGTCTGACCCCGCGTCAGGGACACCCGTTGACTACGGTGGGTCCACCGTGGCAGTGACGCCTCCCTCTTCCGGCCCCTCGCAGGCCGCCGGCGTCTCCGCCGGCGCGCTTCTGGGCGCGCGCTACCGGCTCGACGAGCTGTTGGCATCCGGCGGTATGGCGCAGGTCTGGCTCGGCACAGACGAGGTGCTGCGACGCGCCATCGCGGTGAAGATCCTCCACCAGCACCTCGCGGCCGACGAGACGTTCGTCACCCGCTTCCGCCACGAGGCCATCGCCGTGGCCCGCCTGTCGCACCCGTCGATCGTGAACGTCTACGACACGTGCAGTGACGACGGTGTCGAGGCCATCGTGATGGAGCTCGTCCGGGGCGAGACACTGCGCACCCGTCTCGACGACGGCCAGATGGACCCGTGGGTCGCCGCCAACATCGCCGCCCAGGTCGCCGGCGCGCTGTCGGTCGCCCACGCCGCGGGCCTCGTGCACCGCGACATCAAGCCGGCCAACATCCTCCTCTCCGAGGACGGCCGCGTGAAGGTCGGCGACTTCGGCATCGCCAAGGCCGCCGAGTCGGCCGACCTCACCCAGGAGGGGTCGTTCCTCGGCACCGCCAAGTACCTGGCGCCCGAGCAGGTCGAAGCCAAGCCCGTCGACGGGCGCACCGACCTCTACAGCCTCGGCATCGTTCTCTACGAGATGCTGTGCGGGCGCGTGCCGTTCGAGGCCGACTCGAGCTCGAGCACCGCACTCGCCCGGCTGCACTCCGACCCGCCGCGACCCCGGCTCGTCAAGGCCGGCGTGCCTCGCGAGCTCGAGGCCATCACCATGCGGTTGCTGGCCCGCGATCCCGCAGGCCGCTACCCCACCGCCACCGACGCCCGGGCCGCGCTGCTGAGCGCCGGCGCCGACGACCAGCCGTCGGCCGGACGGGACGACGGTGGCACCCGCACGACGACCAACCGGTTGCCACCGCCGCCTCCCCCCGGCGCCGGGCGAGCCACGGGCACCACGGGCGCCGGCCCCCCGGGCGGCCCGGTCGGAGCCCGTGTCACGCCGCCGGCCGGCACCCCCGCGACGCGGTTCGCCGAAAGCGAGCGCCGGTGGCTGGTCCCCACGCTCGTGGTGGTGCTCGTCGCCGTGGCGCTCGGCGTCGCGGGCCTCCTGTTCCAGTCGTCGGGCGACGGCATCTTCGGCGGCGACGACGACGATCCGCCCGCCGAGACTCCAACGGTCGAGGAGACCGCGGCCACCATCACCCGGTCCATCGACTTCGATCCGCAGGGCGACGACGGGGTCGAGAACCCCGACGAAGCCCAGGCCGGCTACGCCTTCGACGGCGACCCGGCGACATCGTGGTCGAGCGTGACCTACAACACCCCCGAGTGGGGCGGGCTCAAGGACGGCGTGGGCCTGGTGCTCGAGCTCGACGAGGTCGGCCCGATCAGCGCGGTCGAGCTCGCAACGTCGCTGTCCGGCTGGCAGGCCGAGGTGTACGTCGCCGACGCGCCGCACGAGGACTCGCTCGAGGCCTGGGGCGAACCGGTCGGCACGTTCGAGCCCTCCGACAGCGGCACCAGCACCGCCGAGGTCGACGCCGAGGGGGGCGCGGTCCTCTTGTGGTTCACCCGGGCGGCCGACAGCGGGCAGGTCACGGTCGACGACCTCCGCGTCCTGCGCTGACCCACCCGCACGGCCTCGACAGACGCAACCTCGCGCTGACCTACGCTCGGCGCATCACACCCGCCGCCGACGATCGCACGCTCGTGTCCGCCGCCCAGGCCGGCGACCGGGCCGCGCTCGACACACTGCTGCGCCGGCACCACGAGCGCCTGTGGCGGCTCTGCCGGCGCGTCGTCGGCAACGACCACGACGCCGAGGACGCCTTGCAGGACGCGCTCGTGGCCATCGCCCGCGGGATCCGCCGCTTCGACGGCCGTTCTGCCTTCAGCACCTGGTCGTACCGCGTGGCGACGAACGCGTGTCTCGACGAACTGCGCCGGCGGCGGCGCCGACCGCTGCCCGGAGCTCTCGGCACGGGCGACACGGCCGCCGAGGGCGGCAGCACGACAGCAGCGGTGCACGACAGGCTCGACCGGTCCGACGGGCAGCGGCTGGCGTTCGCGTCGGGCGATGGGTCGGGAGCGAGCGCCATCGAGGAAGTCGGCGGTCGGCTCGACGTCGATGCCGCGCTGGCACAGCTGCCGCATGACTTCCGCGTCGCCGTTGTCCTGCGCGACCTGTGCGACCTCGATTACGCCGAGATCGGCCGGGTCCTCGACCTCCCGGCCGGCACCGTCCGGTCCCGCATCGCCCGCGGTCGGGGCCAGCTCGCCGACCTGCTGGGGAACCCAGCCACCCCCACCGAACGTCCAACCCCTGCGCCATGACACCCGACGACCACCCTCCCCGCCCGGCCGATCCCGGCGCCGAGCCACCCCTCGAGCGGCAAGACGAGCAGGCGTCGGCCCTCGTCGACGGGCTCCTCGACGACGCTCGAGCGGCCGACGCCCGCCGTTCTCCCGACGTGGCGGCCAGGGCGGCGGCCATGGAGGCGGCCCGGACCTCGTTGCGAAACGTCCCACCGGCCGACCCGTCGGCCCGTGACCGCGCCATGGCGGCCGCGCTGGCCGCGTTCGACGAGGACGTAGAGGGTGCGGTCGGCCAGGCGCACGCGGCACCGACGGGCCCCCGCCCGTCGGTCGCCGACATCGGGGCGCACCGCCGCCGGAGGGATGGGACCGGGCGTTGGCTCGGGGCCGCGGCGGCCGCCGTGCTGCTGGTCGGCGTGCTGATCGCCGGGCTCGTCTCCTCCTCGTCGTCCGACCAGGACACCTCCGACAGCGCCACCGCCGCCCTCGACACAACCGAGCCGGCTCCGGGGGGCGATGCCGAGGAGAGTTCCGAGAGCGCCCCTGACGAGGACGCCGGCGGCGGCGAGGTCACCGGCGACGCCTCGGCCGAGGCTCCGAGCTCCGGAAGCGCCGCGGCTCGCGCGGTCCTCGGCTCGTTCCCCGATGCCGAGGCCCTGCTCGACGCCGCCGCCGCGGCGCCCGGAGCGCAGGCCGGAGCGGCTGGCCAGGACGAGAGCATCGCCCCGGCGTACGGCGCCCTCGCGGTGCGGTGTCCCGGAGGTCTGCCCGAGCCCTTCACCGCCAGCGGCGACGGCGCAGCGATCGTGGCGAGCGGCGAGGTCGACGGAGTGACGGTCGAGGTGTGGCGCACCGGATCGGGGGACGCGGCGCGCCTCGTGGCCCTCGACCCCGCGTGCGCCGTGCTGGCCGAGCGCCCGTTGGCCTGAGGGACCACGGACGAGCGATCGGTCGTGAGCGCCCTCGCCGCCGTCGGCGGACGATCGGCCCGCGCCGTCCTCGCCAGGCGGGGGCCGGCGCGGAAGTAGGCTCATCGGCCATGGCGAACGCCACCACCTCCGGCCGACCGGCACCGATGCTCCCGGGGCCGCCGCCGCCCGACAGAGACTGGCCAGCGCAGGCGGCCGACACCCTCGAACGGGTCGTCGAGCAGGTCCGCGACAAGACGACCGGCCCCGCCCTCACCGTGGCGCGCGGGATCGTCTACGGCGCCTTCGGCGGCATCATCTCCATCGCCTGCGTGGTCGTGCTGATCATCGCCGCCGTGCGGTTCGTCAACACCGTCCTCCTCCCCGACAGCGTGTTCGGCGAGCACCACATCTGGGTCGCCTACCTGATCGTGGGCCTCGTGCTGGTGATCGGCGGCGCGGTGAGCTGGGCGCGGCGGCGGCCCCGGGAAGAACCTCTGACGTGACGACGTTGAGCAGCGTGTGCCGCCCGGTGGCAGCACAGCAGCATCGACGAGACAGGACATCCTGGACGTGAGCCAGCGAAGCGAACGAACCACGACGACAGCGCGCCCCTCGGCCCCTCGTGCCGAACGGTCACCGCGCGGATCCCGAAGGGTGGGCCCGTGAGCGACAGGCGCAAGGTCATCATCATCGGCTCCGGCCCCGCGGGCCTGACCGCGGCGGTCTACACGGCGCGCGCCAACCTCGCGCCCCTGCTGCTCGAGGGCGAGCCGTCGTCGACGAGCGATCAACCCGGTGGTCAGCTGATGCTCACCACCGAGGTCGAGAACTTCCCGGGGTTCCCCGAGGGGATCATGGGCCCCGAGCTCATGACGCGGTTCCGCGAGCAAGCCGCTCGTTTCGGCACCGAGGTCCGCACCGAGAAGGCCACTCGGGTCGACCTGTCGAGCCGGCCCTTCGGCGTCTGGGTGGGCGACCCGGACGAGGCCGAGCCCACCTACACAGCTGATGCGGTGATCATCTCCACCGGCGCCCAGTCGCTGATGCTCGGCATCGAGCGCGAGGGCGAGCTCATCGGCCACGGTCTGTCGACGTGCGCCACCTGCGACGGCTTCTTCTTCCGCGACCACGACATCGCCGTGGTCGGCGGCGGCGACTCGGCGCTCGAAGAGGCGATCTTCCTCACGAAGTTCGCCCGCTCCGTGACGATCATCCACCGACGCGAGGAGCTGCGGGCGTCGAAGATCATGCAGGAGCGGGCCCGCAACAACGAGAAGATCCGGTTCCTGTGGAACCACGTCGTCGAGTCGGTCTCGGGTGACGCCAAGCTGTCGGGCGTCACCGTGCGCAACGTCCTCACCGACGAGACCAGCGAGCTGCCGGTGACCGGCCTGTTCGTGGCCATCGGCCACAAGCCCAACACCGACCTGTTCAAGGGCCAGCTCGAGATGGAGGAGTCGGGCTACCTCGTGACCGGGTTGGCCGACGGGGCCACCACCACCAACGTCGAAGGCGTGTTCGCCTGCGGCGACGTGCAGGACCACACCTACCGGCAGGCCGTCACCGCCGCGGGGTCGGGTTGCCAAGCCGCCATCGACGCCGAGCGGTGGCTCGAGGCGCAGCACGGCTGACCTCGACCCCCGCCGGGGAACAAGTCCCCCACCGGGGCTGTTCTGACGTGCTAGAGGGCACGCTTTCCGAGCGGGGCCCACCAGAGATCACCCACATCCGCAAGGAAAGGTCACCGACACAATGGCTGGAAGCATCAGCACCCTCACCGATGCGACGTTCGACGAGACGATCGGCGCCGCCGCCGAGCCCGTCGTCGTCGACTTCTGGGCCGAGTGGTGCGGGCCGTGCAAGATGATCGCCCCGATCCTCGACGAGATCGCCAACGAGCACGCCGGCAAGCTCACGGTCGCCAAGCTCAACGTCGACGAGAACCCCGACGTGGCCCGGCGCTTCGACGTGATGAGCATCCCCACGCTCATCGTCTTCAAGGACGGCTCGGCGCAGAAGCGCCTGGTCGGGGCCAAGGGCAAGGGTCAACTTCTGGCTGAGCTGGACGAGTTCCTTCCCTGACCCTCACCCGGAGACGTAATCCACAACCTGTGCGAAAGGTTGTGGATGAGATAGACCCCAACTTGAGGACGGACCATCCTCAGGTTGGGGTCGAGTCTTTTCGGATCCGTCCGTCCCGCTGGGTGGCGCACGATCGTTCCCGATGTTCCACGGCAGCCCTGCCACTACGATGCGTGCCGATTGGGGGTGATCTGGCCCCCGTGCGTGCTCCTTCTCGGCGCATGATCACGCGAGGACCGCCACGACACCGGATGAAGGCCCGGGGCGCGGGATGTGGGCGTGGCCGACCCCATCTGGGGATCGCGGCCCGTCGCGGTATCGGGGCGTGTGCCCCGGACGCCCTGGCGAGCGTGAGGATCAGGCGGGTGCGGGCGAATCGCCCGGCGACATCACGCGGTAGATGCGCTCGAGATCCTCGAGATCCGCGAACTCGATCACGACCCGGCCCCGCTTCGGACCCATGTTGATCTTGACGCGGGTGTCGAGCTGGTCGGCGAGAAGGCCCTCGAGCTCGAGAAGCCCGGGCGCCCGCAGCTTGCTGCCCGGCGCGCCACCGTCGGGCGTCGGGGCCTCGGGCGCGGCCGTGCGCAGCCGCACCGCCTCCTCTGTGTCGCGGACCGTGAGCCCTTCGGCGACGATGCGGCGGGCCAGTGCCTCCTGGAAGGACCGGTCGGGAGTCCCGAGCAGGGCCTTGGCATGGCCGGCCGAGACCTGCCCGTCGGCCACGAGCCGCTGCACCTGCGGGGTCAGCTGGAACAGGCGCAGGAGGTTGGCCACCGCCGACCGGCTCTTGCCGACCCGGTGGGCGACCGCCTCCTGCGTCATCCCGAAGTCCTCGATGAGCTGCTGGTAGGCCGCCGCTTCCTCGAGCGGGTTCAGGTCGTCGCGGTGGAGGTTCTCGACCAGGGCGTGCTGCAGGGTCAGCTCGTCACTGACCTCGCGCACGATGATCGGCATGATCTGCAGGCCGGCCCGTTTCGCCGCCCGCCAGCGACGCTCCCCCGCGATGAGCTCGAAGCGGTCGGGAGCCACCTCGCGCACGAGGATCGGCTGCAGGACGCCCAGCTCACGGATCGACGCCGTCAGCCCGGCGAGCGACTCCTCGTCGAAGTGGTTGCGAGGTTGGTAGGGGTTCGGCGCGATCTGGCTGATCGGCACCTCGCGCACGGCTGGGCGCGCCGCGTCGCTGGTGACGTCCTGCGGGATGAGGGCCCCGAGGCCCCTACCCAGCCCGCTGCGCCGCTCCACCGCTCACCTCCATCGCCAGGCTGCGATACGCGATCGACCCGCGCGATGTCGGGATCGAACGTGATGATCGGCTGACCGAACGACGGTGCCTCGCTGAGGCGCACGGTGCGAGGCACGATGCTGTTGCACACCTTCTCGCCGAAGTGGTCGCGCACCTCGTGCACCACCTGATCGGCGAGCTTGGTGCGGGCGTCGTACATCACGAGCACCATCGCACTGAGCTCGAGCCGGGGGTTCAGGTTGCGCTGCACGAGCTGCACGTTGCGCAGGAGCTGTCCGAGACCCTCGAGGGCGTAGTACTCGCACTGGATGGGCACGAGCACTTCGCTGGCGGCGGCGAGGCCGTTCACGGTCAACAGACCCAACGACGGCGGGCAGTCGATGAGCACGAAGTCGTAGTCGTCGCGCACGGCCTCGAGCGACCGGCGCAGCCGCATCTCGCGGCTGAAGGCCGGGACGAGCTCGATCTCGGCGCCCGCGAGGTCGAGGGCCGCCGGCGCACAGAAGAGGTTGCGAACCGCGGTGGCCTCGACGCAGTCCTCGATCGGCAGGTCGTTGAGCACGACGTCGTACATCGACGCCTGCAGGTCGCGGATGTTGATGCCGAGACCGGTGCTCGCGTTCCCCTGGGGATCGAGGTCGACGACGAGAGTGCGGTACCCGAGCTCGGCGAGACACGCCCCCAGGTTCACCGCGGTGGTCGTCTTTCCGACACCACCCTTCTGGTTGGCGATGGCCATCGTGCGGGGGAGAGGTCGCTGAAAGGGAGTGGGTGCGGACGTGGCGGTGGACGTCATGGACGCGTCACCAGGAGCCGGCGTACGGCCATCGTCATGCTCCTCGAGCACGGCGGAAGGGGGAGTCATCACCTGTGCAGCCTCGGGGGTGGGTTGCGATCGGTCACCGCTGAGGTCATCGAGGGCGGGAATTCCCTCGACACCCGGGAGGGAGAAGCTGGACTTCCCGGGAGAGGCCTTGGCCTGGGTCACGGCATCGGGCGCTCTCTCGGTCATCCGGCACATGTTTCCGGGCCGGCGGTGTCGGGTCAAGCCCCGACGATGGTCGTCGGACGTTCCACGTGGAACATCACGACCGCCGGCCGGGCTGGCTCAGGATAGACCGAGGCGGCGTGAGAGGACCCAATACCACCCTCCGCGCGACCCAGGCGTGGGGCCCGGGAGCCCCTCGGAGCCACCGCCCGAGGCGCCGGGGCGAGGGGGGTGCTGGTCCGACGCCGGGCTCCGCCCTCGACTCGGATCTCCGCGTCGCCGTTGGTCTGGGCCCCCTGCCACCTCGCTCTGGCGGTCGGTCCACGGCCTCTCTCCTGCCGGTCCGGGTCGGGCCATCGACGATGGCGGGTCCTGGGCCCCCTACGCGACTTTGTGTCGGCTCTGACGACCCAGTCACCGGACCTGGCTGGGGCTGAGCGCGATGACGCAGGGCGTGCGCACGAGAGGAGGAGCGGAACGGGACAGGAACCCCCCTCCCCGAATGGACGCTGATCGGGCCACGGAGGTGGCCCCGGTCTCGGGCTCGGCACCGACGGGAAGGCGGGTGACCGCGGTACCGACGGGCAGGCGCGCGTTCCACGTGGAACATCCGTGGGAGGCGCGGAGTCGATGGCCTGGTGCCCCGGCGCTCGTCTCGCAGACCGAGCGCGCACCGAGGAGAGCGTGCCTCGCGGCTGGTCTGCTTCCGGGGGCCACGGAACAGCCGCCCCCCCCGCCGATCACGGGCCTGGGGAACGGCGACCCGCCACGTGGAACACCGGGGAGGCGCAGAGATCGATGGACCGGTCCCCCGGGACTCGTCTCCACCGACCAGGCCTCACCAGGGATCGGGTACCCCGCAGCTGGCTGCTTCGCCGGGGCCACAACCAGCCCTTGCCGCCGATCACGGGTCCTGGGGAACAGCGACCCGCCACGTGGAACCCGGGGGAGGCGCAGAGATGATGGACCGGTCCCGGGGGCTCGTCTCCCAGACCAGGTCTCACCAGGGATCGGGTACATCGCACTGGCTGCTTCGCCGGGGGGCCCAACAACCAGCCCTTCCCGCCGATCACGGCTCCTGGGGAACATTGGCCCGCCACGTGGAACCCGGGGAGGCGCGGAGATCATGGACCGGTCCCCCGGGGCTCGTTCCCAGACCAAGTCACACCAGGGATCGGGTACCTCGCAGCTGGCTGCTCCGCGGGGGCCCACAACCAGCCCTTGCCGCCGATCACGGCTCCTGGCGGAACGTCGGCAGTGACCCGCCACACGTGGAACATCCGGGCGCCGGCGCGAACCAATGGCCTCGTGCCTGGGGGAGTTCGTCTCCCAGACCACGTCGCACCAGGGATCGGACACTCGCAGCTGGCCTGCTCCGCCGGGGGGCCACAACCAGCACCTTCCTGCCGATCACGGCTCTTGGTGAGCCGTTCGGCAGTAGCGCGCCACACGTGGAACCCGGAGGAGGCGCGGGAGCCGACTGGACTGGTCCCGGGGCTTCGGTCGCCCGCTGACGACTGGCCCCCGCGTCGTGGCGATCCTCCATGGCCGCCGACCGACACGGTGACGAACGCCGGATGTTCCACGTGGAACACGACCACCTTCGGGATCGGACGTCCCGGCGGATCGCAGGACCAGGGAATCGCCCGATGCGACTGATCACGCTCCACAGGGCACCGGAGACCACGCCTGCGGTCGCGCGCCTGACGGGCATCGGCGACGGATCACCGCTGCTGCGTGCAGCCGGCCACGAACGGGCCGTCGTCCGGGCAACCCGTCCCAGCAGCTCCGGGACCAGCGACCCGACCTCGTCCCCACCACGGTGCCTGGACCAGCCTGACGAGGACCGGGGGCTCGGCCTCTCATGCAGAACGTCCACCTCTGGAGCGGGCCGCACACAGTCGTCCACCAGCCAGGACGACACCACACGCACCTCACCGACTCTCCCGGTCGCTCGTCAGGCGGGGCCACTGACCATTGTCGAACGACTCCCAAACCACGTCGCACCAGGTCGCACGAGGGGATCGTCAAATGGCCTCCGGCCTGCTGCGAACAGGCCATGACCTGCGCTTCCTACCGATCACGGCGTCACATGGAGCCCGAACGCGCAGCCCCGACCGACACGGGACGTCGGCTCCCCGCATCTTCCAGCGAAGCCGGCACAACAGTCCCCGTGTATCACCCCACGCCGGCCGCTGGTGCGGTGCGCAGGGGGACCGGGAACCCCCAACCTCGCCAGCAGAGGGCATGGCAGCCATCGCACCTGATCGCGGCGCCCGCCAGCCGTAGAGCACGCAGCAACCGGATCGTCGTTCCGCGCCAGCCCCACGCCGAGACTGACCTCCCCTGGATCGCGGCACACACCGGACCCCGGCGCTGTCTGCAGCCGGACCGACGGCAGTCGGGTGAGGTGCTCCTCGACCCACCTCGGGGCGGGCAACTCGCCACCATCGATGGCCCATCGCTCCACCTCGGACGCCGGGTCGGACCTGTCGGCCGCCAGACCCCCCGCACGCCGGGCGAGGCCAGCCGTCCCCTCGAGATCAGCGCCCGATCCAGGGACGTGCTCATGTCCGACTGGTGAGATGACAGGGGTACGCCGCGGTCTCGACGATCCGCCAGCCCTGGTCACCGGTCTGATCGGGCGCCGGGCTCCGATCTCAACCCACGTGCGAGCGTGCCGCGGCCGAAGCCTCCGGTCGTGCCGAGGCCAGCGAGCGATCGGGAACAGGCACCTCCTGCAGCGTCGGCATCCACCAGTGCCCAAGTCGACGGCGATGGCCAGATGGCGTGCCCGCCTGCACGTGATCCAGCTTCCTGCCCGGCCCGCCCGGGCCAGCACCGGGATTGTGCTGTGCGACGTCGTGGCCTCCGCGCCCAGGTCGACGGAGGTCGTGCGGGCAGCGACGGGCCCATCGACGGCACGAGGCCGAGACGCACGACGAAGGCAGCAGGTCATCCGCGCTCGCCCTCCTCGGCGGCACGTGCGGGTACCGGGACCCGCCGATCAGCGTCCTGACCAGGGCAACCACGATGTTCCACGTGGAACGTCCGATCGATCGGGTCGGCGCAGACGGCTCCGCGGGCCGGGTCGCCGGACGGTCTCGTCACCGCTGGGGGTCATCGACCGCTGGCACGGCTCGCTCACGACGGCTCACCGGTGGGACAACGGCGCCACCGCGATCTCGAGGCGGCGTGAAGCCGCTGACGAGTCCGGTCGTCCGGGGCGACGACCCGTGCACGCCACTCGCGACACGCGTCGCCCACCAGCTCCTCCGGCGACGGCTCGGCACCCAGCGCGATGGCATACACCCCTGTGGGACGAACAGGATGGAGACAGCCGGTGCTCACACCGTCGGATCGGCCCGTCGGGCTGATGTGGGTGCATGCCGCGTGCCAGTCGCCGAAGGCACGCCCGTTCGACCAGGGATCCGAGACACGCCCACGCGCCGAATCCGTCGGCGCCCGCCTCTTCCTCGGATCACCACGGCGCCGTGGACCCAGCGACCGGCGGCCTCGCCGGCGAGCGGTCGAGAACCGAGATCCGCAGTCGAGCGGCAGACATCGCGAGGCATGCCGCTCGACCACGGCGCGGCCCTTGGGAGTCGGACCCGGACGACACGCTCCGCCGATGGACGCCATCGCGGCCAAACACGACCCGTCCGGAAGCTGCACGGACGGCAGCCACGGGCCGCTGGCAGTCGCCACCGGCCCCGGGCAGATGGGCATGCGAACAGCGCCGACCGAGCGCCCTCGCTCCCACACCTCGACCGGGGCCACGACACTGCACACCCCACACCGAGCGAATGGGCACCGTGCGAGCGACGCCGTCCTCGCGTCGAGCCCGCCGCTCGCGGCAACCCGAACGCACCGGCACCGTCCACGTCGAGGTCGGCACCACTCCCCGCGGACCGACATCCTCACGGGCCACACCCGACCGCCGGCGATCGAACGCGCCCGGTCATCCCCGAGGTGCGCCGACCGACCTACCCTCGGTCAGAACAGGGGGCGCTTCGGGCACGCCGTCGCGCCGGGTACCGGTCGGGGCAGGGTCGGGTGAGCAGCAGCGACCGGTAGTGGTACGGAACCGGCCACGTATGCTCCACCACCAGACCGACGAGGTCGAGTCCCGCCGCCGGCCAGCGCTCGTGCACCCGGGGGTTGCCCGAGCTGCGCGAACCGCCGACCCCAGACGCACCGGGCCCGCGAGCAGACCGCCGTCCTCACCGCCGACACCGACCCGGGTACGCGAACGCACCGAAGCCCTCACATCGAGATCGCCGCTCGCGCTCGAACCACGCGAAGCGGGCCCGCGGCCTCCCCGGTCCGCGTCGACCGTCGCCGGGTCAGAACAGTGGGCGCTTCGCGGGCACGCCGTCGCGGCGCGGGTACCGATCGGGACAGGGTCGGGTGAGCAGCAGCGAGCGGTAGTGATACGGCACCGCCCAGGTCTGCTCCACCACCAGGCCGACGAGGTCGAGCCCTGACGCCGGCCAGCGCTCGGGCGCCTGAGCGGTGGCCGAGGAGCCCGCACCACTCGGCCCGGAGCCGCCCTCGCCCTCGACCGGAGGGTCACTGACCAGCAGTCTGCCGCCGACCTCGAGGAACGGGGCGGCGCACTCGGCCGTCACTGCGGGGGCGCCGAAGCCGCGGGCGACGACCACGTCGAAGCGGGCTCGCAGGGCGGCGTCCCGTCCCGCCGACTCGGCCCGCGCCCGCACTACCCGCACCCGGGCGGCCAGCCCGAGCTCCGCCACGGCGGACTCGAGGAACTCGCCGCGGCGGGCGCCGCGTCGAGGAGGACGAACTCGGTGTCCGGCCAGGCATGCGCCAGGACCAGGCCGGGAACGCCACCCCCGCTCCCCAGGTCGAGCACGCGACGGGGCGCACGATCGCCCGTCCCGACAGGACCGGCCGCGAACCCGAGGGCGTGGTCCACCTGGACGCGCACGGAGCCGGGCCCGAGGAACCCCAGGCTCCGGCTCCGTGCCAGAACGCTCTCGATGGCGGCCGACTCGGTGGGCGTCATGGCGCCGCCGTCGGTCGATGCACCGCCCGCGGCTCACGCCGGGCCGGATCACCACCCGACGGGCGGCGTCCTCGCCCTCGGACACGGTGACGACACCGTCGATGTCGTTGACGGTGTCGTGGACGACCTTGCGGTCGGCCGAGCCCATCGGATCGAGGGCCTTGGCGACGCCCGACTCCTTGACCGACTCGGCGATGGTGGTCGCGAATCGGGCGAGCGCCTCCTTGCGACGCGCTCGGTAGCCCGCCACGTCGACCCGCACCCGAGCGTGGGGCTGCCCGACGAACCGGCGCTGCACCATGCTGCGGACGAGCTCTTGGACCGCCGTCAGGGTCACGCCCTTCTGACCCACGAGGAGCCCGAGCTCGGACCCTTCGACCGACGCCTCGAGCGCCTCGTCCTCGCCGACCTCGACCGTGACGGTCGCGTCCGGTCGGCCGAAGGCCACGAGGAGGTCGGTGAGGAAGCCCTCGACCGCGGCCTGCTGGGCCTCGAGGTCCATCTCGCTCGTCACCGTTTCGCCCGACGACTGCGTGTTCTCGCTCACCGCTGCTCCCTCTGCCGACGGAGACGGTCGGTTGCGCCGCCTCCTCCTGTTGCCACCTGCGCCGCCGCCGGCACCGGAGCCTGATCGACGCGGCCCGGCCGTGCCCGTCGACTCGTCGTCGTCGGATGCCGGACCACCACCCTGGCGATCGGCCTCGGGGCGCGTGCCCGACCCGCCGTCCGGGGTTCCGACCCCGGCCGCGACTCGCTCGCGACCACCACCGCCGCCGCCGCTCTTGCGGGCGGCGCGTCCTCGGTCACCGTCGCGACCGCGGCGCTCGCCGCGCCGGCGATCGCGCCGATCGACCTTCGGGCGCGGCGCCGTGGGGCGAACGCGTGCGCGTACCTGTGCTTCGGCGCGCAGCCGGCCGAAGAGGCCCTTCTGCGCGTCCTGGACGACCTCGACTTCGGCGTCCTGTTCATCGACGCCCAGCTGATCGAGGGCCATCTCGGTGGCTTCCTCGATCGTGCGGGCGGATGTGACGACCCATTCCACGATCTACTTCCTCTTCTTCTTCTTGCGTGAGCGGGGGTGGGGTTTGGCCCCCGAGGCCCCTGCGCCGGCGGTGGCCTTGTCGACGGGCGTGGCGTCCTTCCGTGTGGACGTCGACCCGTTGCCGCTGGGCTTCGCCGATGTCTTCGTGGCGGCCTTGCGCCCGGTGGCGTCGACCTTCTTCGCCGCGCCGCCCGTGGTCGCACCACCCTTGCCCGCGTTGGCCTTCTTGGCCTCACGCAGCTCGGCCATCGCCTTCTGCGCCTGGCGGCCGACCGAGTCCTCGCCGTGGTACAGCGACCGGGTGATGTAGTGCTGCTGGCCCACCCGCCACAGGGTCGAGACCAGGAAGTAGATGCCGATGGCGGCGGGGCTGACGAACGCGAAGAACACGTACATCAGCGGCCCGATGCGCATCATCATCTGCTGCTGCTGGGTGACCTCGGAGCCGGCGTTGCGGCCCATGATCTGCTTCTGCTGGTACCAGCTGAGGACGGCGATCATCGCCACGAGGACGATGTACGGCAGGGCGTGGAGGAAGCCGTCGCTGAGCGCTTGGACGGCGCTCTGCGACAGGTCGACGCCGAACGAGTCCATCTGGGTCTGGCCGAGCAGCGCCTGGTAGAGCTCGTCGGAGCTGTTCAGGTACTTCGGCCTGAAGCCGGGCGTGGTGATCGTCCCCAGGTCGGGGAACCCCTGCTGCACCATCTGCTGGACCCCGACGAACTTGGCCTCGCGGGTCAGACCCTGCACGACGTAGAAGAGGATCGAGAACACGGGGGCCTGGATCAGCAGCGGCAGGCAGCCGCCGACCGGGTTGATCTCGTGCTCCTTGTAGAACGCCATCAGCTCCTCGTTGAGCTTCTGGCGGTCGTCCTTGTACTGGGTCTGCAGGCGGCGGATCTCGGGCTGCAACCGCTGCATCTCGATCATCGACCGCGTGCCCTTGAGCGTGAGCGGCGTCGTGATGATCATGACGACGCAGGTCAGGAGCGCGATGGCGATCGCGTAGTTCGGGATCAGCGTGTAGAAGAAGTTGAGCGTCCCGGAGACGATTTCGAAGAGGCCGTCGAGCATCAGTGCTTTCCTTCAGGGACCGGGTCCCACCCGTGACCGCCCCAGGGGTGGCAGCGGCAGAGGCGGCGAACGGTGAGGGCGCCGCCCTTCACCGCACCGTGGACCTCGAGCGCGTCGAGCGCGTAGTTGGAGCAGGTGGGGACATAGCGGCAGGGCGAGGGACGACCGTCGGTGACTCTCTGGTAGAGGCGGACCCCGCGATGGAGGAGGCGTGCCGCGGGGGTCATCGGCCCACCGAGCGGGAGGGCTCGTCGCCGACCACCACGGCCAGCGCCGACGCGAGGTCGTCGCGGAGCGTGGCGTACGGGGCCTGTGCCGCCGCGGGGCGCACGCTCACGAGGTACGCCCCCGCCGGCAGTCCGTGCCGGGCGACGTCGATCTCGCGGGCAGCCGCCCGCAAGCGACGGCGAACGCGGTTCCGGACGACGGCAGGGCCGACCGGGCGCCCGATCGCGTACGCGAAGCGGACCTCGTCGCCACCAGCCACGTAGGCGACGGTCATCGGCCCGCGCCGCGCACGCCGAGAGGAGCGCCGGAACGCGTCGAACGTCGCACGATCACCGACCCGACCGATCAGGCCGACAGACGCGATCGGCCCTTCTGGCGCCGGGTGCGGACGATCGCCCGTCCCGCGCGGGTGCTCATGCGGTGACGGAAACCGTGGCGGGTGGCCCGCCGACGCTTGTTGGGCTGGTATGTGCGCTTCACGGTGGGCCTCCTCGGCCCCGCGGCCTCCTCGCGTCATGAGCGGGGCCAGCGGCGAGAATGGGACATGGTCGTGCGTTCGGTGAACGTTCGGCTGAACGCTCGAAGTGACGCGCGGCGCTGACGCACCGGCGTCGGTGCGGGGACAACGGTAGAGGGCACGAGCCTGGATGCGCCAACCTGGGGCGCCGTTCGGGCACCGTCGTCCACACGTTCCCCCAGGATCGGATCCCCATCCCTGTGGACGACCCTGGTCGGTCGGGCCCTGCCGGTGCTACGTTTCGGCGGCCTCACCCCCTGGGGGACGGGGTCCAGAGCCGAAGGGCATCAGCGCCGACCGGCAGGTCGACGGCTCCCCGACACCCGCCGGCTACCTGGGGTCAACAACTTGTGCGGTCGTCCACAAGTGTGGACGGTGCTGTGGACGACGGGCACGAGCGCAGGAGGACGGACTGACGTGATGAGCGATGCGCACCGCTTGTGGAACATGTGCGCCGCGCTCTTGCGGGCCCAGGTGTCCGACCCCGTGTGGCACACCGCGTTCGAGGGCGTCCGGGCGGTCGACTTCGATGGCCGTTCGCTCACGCTCGGCGTGTCGAGCCCGCTCGCCAAGGAACGCATCGAGGGCCGGTACCTCGGCCTCGTCGCGCGATGCCCTCACCGAGGCCGGGGCGCCCCACGTCGAACTGCTGCTCCGCATCGAGCCGCCCGAGCCGCCGTCGCTCTGGACGGTGCCCACGCCCACCGCAGCGCCGGGGTTCGGCTCGGGCCCGGGCGGGCCGGGGCCCACGAACGGACCGGCACGCGCGCCGGGTGCGCCCGGTGCCGACGGTGAGACCCCCACCGGGGCGCCGCCGGGCGACATCGAGCTGAACCCCCGCTACACGTTCGAGAACTTCGTCATCGGCGGGTCGAACCGGTTCGCCCACGCCGCGGCCCAGTCGGTGGCCGAGATGCCGGCGCGCCGCTGGAACCCGCTGTTCATCTACGGCGATGCCGGCCTCGGCAAGACCCACCTGCTGCAGGCCATCGCCAGCTACGTGAACGACAACTACCCGGCCTACCGGGTGCGCTACGTCACGTCCGAGACGTTCCTGAACGAGTTCATCGACTCGATGCAGTCGGGCAGCCGTGACGCCTTCAAGCGCCGCTACCGCGACATCGACGTGCTGCTGGTCGACGACGTGCAGTTCTTCCAGGGCAAGCAGGAGACGCTCGAGGAGTTCTTCCACACCTTCAACCACCTGCACCAGACCAACCGCCAGATCGTGCTGTCGTCGGATCGGGCCCCCGACCAGATCGGCTTCGAGGACCGCCTCCGCAGCCGGTTCCAGCAGGGCCTGCTCACCGACATCCAGCCGCCCGAGCTCGAGACCCGCCTGGCCATCCTGCGCAAGAAGGCCGAGCTCGAGACCGCCCGCATCCCGCCCGATGTGCTCGAGTTCATCGCCGCCAACATCAAGGACAACATCCGCGTGCTCGAGGGCGCGCTGATCCGGGTGTCGGCGTTCGCCAGCCTCACGCACGAGCCGATCACGGTCGATCGGGCGACGCAGGTCCTGAACGACCTCCTCAGCGAGAACCAGCCCCGGCCGATCACGCCGCAGCTCATCCTCGACGAGGCCTCCGAGCAGTTCGGCTTCACGGTCGACGACCTGCAGAGCAAGCACCGCCAGCGCCCACTCGTCACCGCCCGCCAGATCGCCATGTACGTGATGCGTGAGCTGACCGAGCTGTCCTACCCCAACATCGCCCGCGAGTTCGGTGGCCGCGACCACACGACGGTCATCCACGCCGTCGAGAAGATCGGCGCCCTGATGTCCAAGGACCGCCAGATCTACGACCAGGTGACCCGCCTCATGAAGGCCGTCCGCCAAGGTGACTAGCCACAGGCTCCGGTGGGCCGCGGCCGAGCGGTGGACAACTCCGGGGACGGCCTGTGGACCCACGCCGCCCATCGGTGGACGAGCGGCGCGGTGTCCCCACCTGCATCACGCGCGCACCCTTCCGGCTGTGGGAGCCTGGGGACGACACGGGGACGGCGATCGGGCCGGTGACCTGCGACGACGTGTGGTCATCCACAATCCACAGCCCCTACTACCACTACTGGTTCGATTCATACCCACTGTGCAGAGAAAGAGAGCGACGTGAAGTTCCGATGCGAGCGAGACGTCCTCGTCGAGGCGCTCGGCACGGCGGGACGGGCCACCGCCAGCCGCGGCGGTGCGCTGCCGGTCCTGGCCGGGATCCGCACCCAGCTGGCGGGTGACGCCCTCACCCTGACCGGCCACGACCTCGAGTTGACGATCTCGGTGACGATCCGCGAGGGCGTGAGCGGCAGCGAGGACGGCGTGGCGGTGCTGCCCTCGCGGCTGGTGTCCGACGTCGTGAAGTCGCTGCCGAGCGGGGCGGTCGAGGTCGAGGTCGACGGCGAGCAGGCGCGCATCACCGCCCAGCGCTCCGAGTTCTCCCTGCGCGTGTTCCCGGTCGACGAGTTCCCGCGGCTTCCCGAGCCCGTGGCCGAGGGCGTGACCCTCGACGCCGCCGAGCTCGCCGCCGCTCTCCGCCAGGTCGTGCCCGCCGCATCGGGCGACGATGCCCGCCCGATCCTGACCGGGGTGCTCGTGACGGCCGAGGCCGACGGGCTCCGGCTCGTCGCCACCGACTCGTATCGGCTCGCGGTCCGCGACCTTCCCGGCCAGAGCATTCTCGCCGAGGGGCAGTCGGTGCTCGTGCCGTCGCGGGCGCTCAACGACCTCACCCGCGTGCTCGGCAGCGTGAGTGAGCTGACCCTGCACCTCGGCGAGCGCGACGCCACGTTCGAGGCCGGCCCGGTGCGGCTGACGACCATGCTGATCGAGGGCGACTTCCCGAACTACAAGGGGCTGATCCCCTCCGCCCACCCGAACCGGCTGACCGTCAGCCGCGAGGCGCTGCTCGAGGGCGTGCGCCGGGTGAAGCTGCTGGCCCGCGAGGCCACGCCGGTGCGGCTGGCGATGACGAACGACGGGCTCGACCTCGTCGCGGTCACACAGGATGTCGGCCAGGCGCACGAGTCGCTCGACGCCAAGTACGAAGGCGCCGAGCTCACCGTGGCGTTCAACCCCGAGTACCTGCTGCAGGGCATCGAGGTGCTGCCGGGCGACGAGGTCCTGCTCGAGACCGTCGACTCGCTGAAGCCCGCGCTGGTGAAGAGCCCCGAGCACCCCGAGTTCCTGTACCTGCTGATGCCGGTGCGGGTGAGCTGACGGGCGACAGCACGCAGGCGTGCAGGTCCGCACCCTCTGGCTGACCGACTTCCGCAGCTACCCATCGGCCCAACTCGACCTCGGCCCGGGACTCACCGTCCTCGTCGGCGCCAACGGCGAGGGCAAGACCAACCTGCTCGAAGGCCTCGCGTGGCTGGCGACGTTGTCGTCGTTCCGGGGCGCCCCGATCGACGCCCTCGTGCGCCGTGGTGCCCCGTTCGCCGTCGTTCGCGCCCTCGCGGAGCGCGAGGGCCGTGAGCTCCTCGTCGAGGCGCAGCTCCAGCCCAACGGCCGGAACAGGGTCCTGGTGAACCGCCAGCCTCTGCGCCGGGCCCGCGACCTGCTCGGATCGCTGCGGGTCTCGGTGTTCACGCCCGACGACCTGGCGATCGTGAAGGACGGACCGGGCGAGCGGCGACGCTTCCTCGACGACGCCCTCGTGAGCCTGCACCCCCGCAACGACGGGCTGCGAGCGGAGGTCGACAAGGTGCTGCGGCAGCGCAACGCCCTGCTCAAGCAGACCGGCGGGCGGCTCGACGAGTCGACGGCGTTCACCCTCGACGTGTGGGACGAGAAGCTGGCATCGGCCGGCGCCGCCCTCGTCTCCGCCCGACTCGATCTCCTCGACCGGATGCGCCCGGTCCTCACGGAGACGTACGACGCGCTGGCCCGTCGACCTGCGGCCGTGGCGGCCCGGTACGAGGCCGCCTGGCTGCCGGCCGACGGCGGCGACCCGACCCGCGCGCTGGCGGAGGCGCTCGCGGGGTCGCGGGTCGACGACGTCCGACGGGGGGTGTCGACCGTGGGCCCGCACCGCGACGACGTGGTGCTGGCGATCGGCGAGGGACCGGCTCGCACGCAGGCGAGCCAGGGCGAGCAGCGCACGCTGGCCCTGGCGCTGCGCCTGGCGGTACACCACGTCGTGACGGCGGCGGCGGGGTCGCCGCCCGTGCTCCTGCTCGACGACGTGTTCAGCGAGCTCGACCCCGACCGGAGCGCGGCGCTGCTGGCGAACCTGCCCGGCGGACAGACCCTGCTGACGACCGCCAGCGAGCCGCCGCCGACCGCCCGGCCCGAGCGTGTGCTGCAGCTCACGGACGGTGTGGTCTCGCAGAGGGGATGACCCGGATGGTGCCGCGCGCCGGTCGACCTCGGGCCGGCGCAACCCCGACCTCCGCCGGCCCCGTGGCGCGCTGGCCCACCCGAGGCTCCGCGTCTGGTTGACTGTTCGCCGTGGCTTGGCGTCCTCTCCCCGGCGGTCCGGCGGCGCCGGTGCGGCTGGGCGACACGATCGACCGTGTCCTGGCTCGCCTCGGCACCCCGTCGCGGGCCGGGGTGGAGGTCGTGTTCGAGCGTTGGGCCGAGGTGGTCGGCGAGTCGATGGCGGCCCGCACCCGGCCGGTGTCGATCGACGGCTCGTCACTCGTGGTGATGTGCGACGACCCCGCGCTGACCACCCACGTGCGGTTCCTGGAGCCCCAGCTCGTGGCCCGCCTGGCGGAGCTGGCGGGTGAGCGGCACATCACCCGTGTCGAGGTGCGGGTGGACCGCAGGCGCGGCGGCCCCCGAGGCCCGCGTCGCCCCACGTCGCGGCGCTGACGCGGGTGCGTCAGGCGGGGTGACGGAACCGCCCGCCCATCGTCGGGAACGTCACCCCCCTCTGGTAGGCTGTGTCCGTTGTGATTTGCGGGTCTGACCAGGCAAGGGTCCGAGATTCACGCCGGGAAACACGTCGGAGCCTCGACACGAGATCGGTCTCCTCGGCGCCGGTCGCCCGCCCGTAGCACTCACCCCGACAGAAGGGCGCGCCTTGCCTCAGGGAAGCACCTCGTACGGAGCCAAGGACATGCAGGTCCTCGAGGGCCTCGAGCCGGTCCGCAAGCGGCCGGGCATGTACATCGGATCCACCGGGCCCACGGGTCTCCACCACTGCGTGTGGGAGGTCGTCGACAACTCCGTCGACGAAGCCATGGCCGGTTACTGCGACCGCATCGACATCACGCTGCTGGCCGACGGCGGCTGCCGTGTGGTCGACAACGGCCGCGGCATCCCCACCGACATCAACAAGCAACACAACCTCTCGGGCGTCGAGATCGCCCTCACCAAGCTGCACGGCGGCGGCAAGTTCGGCGGCGACGGCTACAAGGTGTCGGGCGGCCTCCACGGCGTCGGCGTGTCCGTGGTCAACGCACTGAGCCGGAAGCTGGTGGTCGACGTCGACCGCGACGGCAAGCGCCACACGATGACGTTCGTCGACGGCGGCAAGCCCCAGGGCAAGCTCAAGGTCACGGGCGATGCGCCCCGCAACGGGCGGTCAGGCCCGCACCGCGGCACCACCGTCACGTTCTGGCCCGACGACACGGTCTTCGAGACCGTCGAGTTCTCGGCCCGCACGATCGTCGAGCGCCTGCAGATGATGGCGTTCCTCAACAAGGGCCTCGAGATCCGCTTCCGCGACGAGCGGCCCGACCACGACAGCGAGCCGGTCGTGTTCAAGTACGCAGGCGGCATCGTCGACTTCGTCAAGCACATCAACAAGACGAAGGAGAGCCTGTTCTCCAAGGTCGGCTACTACGCCGACGAAGACGCCTCCTCCGAGGTCGAGGTCGCGTTCCAGTGGAACACGGGCTACAACACCGACGGCATCCACAGCTTCGCCAACGGCATCAACACGGTCGAGGGCGGCACTCACGTCGAGGGCTTCAAGGCCGCGCTCACCACCGCGGTGAACAAGTACGCCCGGGCCAAGGGTCAGCTCAAGGAGAAGGACGCCAACCTGGCGGGCGAGGACATCCGCGAGGGCATCACCGCCATCGTGTCGGTGCGCCTGCGCGACCCCCAGTTCGAGGGCCAGACCAAGGCCAAGCTGGGCAACACGTCCATGAAGACGCTCGTGCAGCGCGCCACCAACGAGAAGCTCGGCGACTGGCTCGAGGAGAACCCCACCGAGGCCAACAAGATCGTCCGCAAGGGCATCGCAGCCGCTCAGGCGCGCGACGCGGCCAAGAAGGCCCGCAACCTCGTGCGCTCCAAGTCACTGCTCGACGGTGCCGGCATGCCCGACAAGCTCAAGGACTGCTCGTCGAAGAACCGCGACGAGCGCGAGCTGTTCATCGTCGAGGGTGACTCCGCCGGCGGTTCGGCGGCCAAGGCCCGCAACCCCGCGACCCAGGCGATCCTGCCCATCCGGGGCAAGATCCTCAACGTCGAGCGGGCCCGCATCGACCGCATGCTCCGCAACAACGAGATCCAGTCGCTGATCTCGGCCATCGGTGCCGGCCTGGGCGACGAGTTCGACCTCGACAAGCGCCGCTACGACAAGGTCTGCATCCTCACCGACGCCGACGTCGACGGCTCCCACATCCGGACGCTGTTGCTCACGTTCTTCTTCCGCCAGATGAAGCCTCTGGTCGAGCAGGGCCACATCTACATCTGCGAGCCGCCGCTCTACTCGACCGAGGTCGGCAAGGAGAGGACGTACCTCAAAGACGACGCGGCCAAGGCCCGGTTCCTGGCCGAGCACCCCAACCACAAGAAGGACTTCCAGCGCCTGAAGGGCCTCGGCGAGATGGACTGGGAAGAGCTCAAGCTCACCACCATGGACGACACCTACCGCACGTTGCTGCAGGTGAACGTCGAGCAGGCGGCGTTGGCCGACGAGGTGCTGTCGATCCTGATGGGTGAGGACGTCGAGTCCCGCAAGCACTTCATCCAGACCAACGCCAAGGACGCAAGGTTCGTGGACATCTGATGGCTGACGTACCCACAGACGGCGCCGGCAACGGCAGCGCGGGCGACGACAACGGCGTCGAGCGCGGTCGACTCGCGATCGAGCCCATCGAGATCCAGGAGGAGATGGAGAACTCCTTCCTGGACTACGCCATGTCCGTCATCACCGCCCGGGCCCTGCCCGACGTGCGCGACGGCCTCAAGCCGGTGCACCGCCGGATCCTCTGGGCCATGTACGACATGGGGGCCCGACCCGACCGCAGTCGCGTCAAGAGCGCCCGGGCAGCGGGCGAGGTCACCGGCAAGTACCACCCGCACGGCGAGGGTGCGGCCTACGACGCTCTCGTGCGCATGGCGCAGGACTTCTCTCTGCGCCACCCGCTGATCGACGGCAAGGGCAACTTCGGTTCGCCCGACTTCGGCCCTGCAGCCGCGAGGTACACGGAATGCCGGCTCGCGCCGATCGCCATGCGGATGCTGCAGGACATCGACGAGAACACGGTCGACATGCGGGACAACTACTCGGGCGAATTCCAGGAGCCCGCCGTCCTGCCGTCGCGGTTCCCCAACCTGCTCGTCAATGGCAGCCAGGGCATCGCGGTGGGCATGGCCACGAACATCCCGCCCCACAACCTGGGCGAGGCGATCGACGCGGTCGTCCACCTGCTCGACAACCCGGGGGCGACGGCCGACGATCTCATGCAGTTCGTCAAGGGCCCTGACTTCCCGACCGGTGGGCTCATCATGGGCCGCGCCGGGATCATGGATGCGTATCGCACCGGCAAGGGCTCGATCAAGGTGCGCGCCCGCACCGAGATCGTCGAGGGCACCGGCCGCCAGCGCGACCGCATCGTTGTCACCGAGATGCCCTACCAGACCTCGATCTCCGCCACGGCCAGCAAGATCAAGGAGCTGGTCGAGGCGCGCATCGTCGAAGGCATCGCCGACGTCAACGACGAGTCAGCCGGTGGCGACACCCGGCTGGTGATCGAGCTCAAGAAGGACGCCCCGGCGCTCGTCATCCTGAACAACCTGTACAAGCACACGCCGCTGCAGACGAACTTCGCGGTCAACACCGTGGCGCTGGTCGACGGCGTGCCACGCACCCTCAACCTCGTGCAGATGCTGCGGGCGTATGTCGATCACCAGGTCGAGGTGATCCGGCGCCGCAGCCAGTTCCGACTCGACAAGGCGCGCAGGCGCGCCCATCTGGTCGAGGGCCTGCTCAAGGCCATCGACGTCATCGACGAGGTCATCGCCCTCATCCGTGGTTCCGAGGACCGCGCCGCGGCCCGGGTCGGCCTCATGGCCGAGCCGTTCGAGTTCTCCCTCGACCAGGCAGAGCACATCCTCGACATGCGGCTGGGGCAGCTCACCCGCCTGGCTCGCATCGACCTCGAGACCGAGATGGAGAGCCTGCGCCAGACCATCGCCGAGCTCGAGGGCATCCTGTCCGACGATGCCCAGCTGTTCGCGGTGATCAAGACGGAACTGGCCGAGGTCAAGGAGCGCTTCGCCGACGAGCGGCGCTCCGAGATCACCTACGACATCGGCGACATCGACATCGAGGACCTGATCGACGACGAGGAGCTCGTCGTCACCATGTCGAAGCGGGGGTACGTCAAGACCGTCCCGTCCGACACGTTCCGGGCGCAGGGCCGTGGCGGGCGCGGCGTGGCGGGGGCCAAGCTGCGCGACGACGATTACGTCACCGACATCCTCACCACGACCGCCCACGCGTACCTGCTGTTCTTCTCGACCCGGGGACGGGTGTACCGGCTCAAGGCCCACGAGATCCCCCGCAAGGACCGCACGGCCCGCGGCACCGCCATCGTCAACCTGCTGCCGCTGCAGCCCGACGAGCGCATCCAGGCGATCATCGACACCCGCGACTACGAGACGCACCGCTTCCTGTTCTTCGCCACCCGCAAGGGCCAGGTGAAGAAGACCAAGTTCAACGAGTACGACTCGTCGCTGCGCAGCGGCCTCATCGCCATCAACCTGCGCGACGACGACGAGCTCGTGCGGGTCATCCCGACAAACGGCGGCGACGACATCTTCATGGTCGCCCGGTCGGGCATGACGATCCGCTTCTCCGAGGACGACGTCCGGGCCATGGGCCGCGCCGCGGCCGGTGTCCGCGGCATGAAGCTGCGCCCCGAGGACGAGGTCGTGTCGTGCGACGTCGCCCGCGACGACGTGGCGCTGCTGCTCGTCACGAACGCCGGGTACGGGAAGCGCACCCAGCTCGACCGGTTCAACGTGCAAGGTCGCGGCGGGCAAGGTGTGCGGGGCATCAAGCTCACGGCCAAGAAGGGCATCGTCGTCGCCGCCTTCATGGTGGGCATCGACGACGAGATGTTCGTGATCTCGTCGTCCGGCACGCTCATCCGGATGGCGGCCCGCGACGTGTCGTCGCAGGGGCGCGACGCAACCGGCGTGCGGGTCATGAACCTCGACGCCGGCCAGAGCGTCGCGGCCGTCGCCCCGGTGCTCACGACCGACGAGTGATCGCCGCTCGCTGACGGCATCGCCAGGGCCGGGGTGACACCCCGGCCACCGGCTCCCCGCCGCAGGCGGGTCTCCTCACTTCCCCTCACGAAGCCGCTCATGAGACGCGCCCCGGGGGCGTGGGAGGTGACCGATGTCGATCGACGGCATCACGCGGGGCCGTGCGGACCCCGAGGCGGACCGGGGGCAGGCGACGCCCCTGGCCGCGGCGATGATGGTGGTCGTCCTGGTGGCGATGGCCGCGCTGGTGCCGGCGGCCCGTGTGCTCGCCGACCGGGCGCACGCCCGCACGGCCGCCGATGCCGCCGCCCTGGCGGGCGCGGTCGAGGGTGAAGCCGCGGCGCGTGCCCTGGCCGAAGCGAACGGCGGCGACCTGCTGTCGTTCGCGCTCCGCGGTCGGGAGGTGGTGGTGCGCGTCCGGGTCGGCGGAGCCGACGCCTTCGCCCGGGCCCGGGCAACAGGCACCCGGGGGATCCCGGGCGGGTCCCCGGGCGGCGACCGCGCCGGGTTGGCACCCGCGATGCTGGCGGCACTCGCCCGCGCCGACGGGTTGATGGGGCGCCCCGTCCCGGTCGTGTCGGGTCTGCGCTCTCGGGCCGAGCAGGAGGCGCTGTGGGACCGGCGGCACGCCAACCCGTACCCCGTCGCCCGCCCGGGCACGTCCGATCACGAGCGCGGGCTGGCGGTCGACGTGGCGCGCGCCGATGTTCCGTCCGTGCTGGCCGTGGCCGCCGCGGCCGGGCTGTGCCGGCCCCTTCCCGACAGCGATCCGGTTCACTTCGTGCTGTGCGCCGCAGGCGCGTGAAGGCGGGGCATCGGGTGGACGTGCGGGTCACCCGCAGTTCAGGTCCACGACCAGGTGCCGTACACTCGCGCCGATGCCGGCCGAACCTTCCGGAGTCACCACCGATGACGAGGCCTCCGAGGGCAACGGTGGCGACCCGACCGCGTCGACCGCGTCGACCGCTCGCCCGAACGCGGGTCGCAGCGACGGCGTGACGCCTGCCTCGACGCCGGCCCAGCACTCGTCCTCGCCGTACACCTCCGACGTGGCTGCGTCACCAGGGTCGCCAGCGGGTCAACCCGCTCGGGCCGACGCGACCGCAGAGTCCCCTGCACGGTCGGGCGCCGGTTCCGGTCCCACCTCCGACGCCGTCCCACCGGCGCCGACGCTCGATCCTGCCGGACCCGGGCCCGGCAGTTTCCAGATCACCGCCGAGCCGCCGCCGGCGCCGGTGCTCGAGCCCGCGGGCCCTGTGCCTCCTGGTCAGCCGGGCCAGGTCGCCGAGCCGGCGTTGCGCGGACGTGTCCGCGGCCGCCACACCGCGGGTCGCCCGTCACGGCGCGACCGTGCCGCCAAGCGCGGCCTGCGGGTCGATCAGCGCTTGTGGTCGATCGACCCGTGGTCGGTGTTCAAGATCTCTGCGCTGTTCTACTTCTGCCTCGGCCTGATGATCCTGGTGGCGGGCACGCTGCTGTACAACGCGGGCCGGTCGGTGGGCACCATCGACCAGTTCGAGAGCTTCGTCACCCGCATGGGCGCCTACGGCGACTGCGTTCCCACCGCCGAGGTGCCCGAGGGAACCGCCTTCCAGGAGGACGAGGACAAGTGCGACGAGGGGCAGGTGCTCGTCGGCGGATTCGTGCTCGAGGACGGGCTGCTCTTCCGGGCCGCGGCGATCGGCGGCACCATCCTGGTGGTGGCCGGTTCGATCGGGAACGTGCTGCTCACGGTCCTGCTCAACCTGCTGAACGAGGTCACCGGTGGGCTGCGCCACACGGTGATCCGAGAACCCGTCCAACGCCCGCCCGAAGCACCTCCGGGCCGCGCCTCCGGGCCCACTGGGGCCCGCCGAGCGGGTTCGCCCCGTCGGGCGCCACAGGGGTAGAGTCTCTGCCCTTGCCAGCGGGGCTATAGCTCAGTCGGTTAGAGCGCACCCCTGATAAGGGTGAGGTCGCTGGTTCGATTCCAGCTAGCCCCACGCCAGTGCCGCGCCATCTCCTGCAAGCTCGGTGTCGGCGACCGTCACACCGCTGTGTATGCCGCCCGCGAGATCCAGCCCCTCTGGCGGACACCAGGTAGACCAGCGACGCACCAGCATTGGCCAGGTTCCCAAGCTGACAATGCGTGTTCTGTTCCCGTCACCCGCTCGCTGCGCTAGCGCCCTGGTCATCGGCCCACTCCTCCGCCGGTCGTGAGCTCGCCGGACCGATGGTGCCTATTGAGGGGGTCCGCCGGGCACGGCGACATCGATCCAGGTGAGGCGGTGGTCGGAGCTCGGGAACGGGAAGTCACCCACCAGGCGGAACAGGGGGTCGTCGGCGGGCGGCCAGAACACGGCGCCGTCGAGGATGCGCAGCGGACGGGACGGCAGCACGTAGTCGACCCGCAGGTTCCCTGGCGCTGAGTCGGCGAAGTCCGCCGTGTCGAAGGCGGGGTCCCCGCGGTGCGTGAGGTTGGCGCCGCCTTGGCGTTCGGTGGCGCCGACGGCCCCCTCGCTCGCCGGCGTCAGAGAGGTGTTTACCCGTGGATGGTCGAGCAGGAGCTGGGCCGCGCCGGGCACGCTGTCGCCGTCGAGTGGGTCGGCGTTCTGGTCGCCGGCGATGACGAAGCGGGCTCCAGGCGCCAGGCCACCCCCGCGCCCCGCGTCGTCGTAGATGTATGCCGACGTCCGCCCGGGCGTGATGTAGTCGGCCCAGAACCGGATCTCGTCGTGGTTGCGCCGCCCATTGCGGTCCTCGGGGCCATCGAAGACCGGCGGGGTCGGATGGCTGACGAGGAAATGCACGATGCGTCCGTCGACGTCGAGCGGCAGGTCCCAGTGTGACTTCGACGACAGGCGCACGGCGCCCAGCTCATCGGCGGAGAACCAGTCGTCCGGCTCGGGCGTGGCCGGATCGTCGGGTAGCAGGGCTCCGGGCATGTCGGCCCAGAGGAACGTCTGGAACGTGCGGACGTCGTCGAGCACGATCGGGTGCATCGAGTAGACGGCCATGCCGAACTGGCCGGGGAAGAAGCCGAATCCGAAGGCGTCGTCGGGCCCGCCGACCGAGCCGTCGTTGTTGAGGTCCAGGCCGGACGGGATCCCGGTGTTGGACGGCGCGACGAAGCGGTAGGGGTACTCGATCGCCGCCGCACGGTTGTGAGGCACAGACAGGTAGTTCTCCTGGAAGAGGCGCGCCGCGGTGCCATCGGGGTCGAAGTCGAACTCGTTGATCAGCAGCACGTCGGGCCGGGCCCGCTGGATGATCTCGGCCACGGTCGCCGCCTGGGCGTTGTCCGGCGTGGACAGGTGTTGGATGAGCTGTCCAGGTAGGTTGCGGTTCAGCGACGCGTTGAACGTGGCGAAGCGCACGACCGATGGCGGCCCATGGGGCTCTTGTGCCGTCGCCGCGCTCGGCGACGCGATGCCAATGGTCGTGGCACCGGCCGCCCACAGCAATGCAGCCAGCGTCCGGCGGAACGGTCGTGCTCGCATCACGTCCACCTCCCGAGGAGTGCCGCCGCCACCTGCACCTCGGGACTCGACGTTACCGGCTCAGGTCGATCCACGGGACGCTCCTTGGCGCGCAGCGCCTCGTGCCTTCGGAGCCAACCGGGCACGGCCGGATCTAAGGGCAACATCCAGTGGCCACGCCCGGGCACTCCTATGCGCCCGCCCACTCCTCGTACTGGCTCGTTCGACGATCGTGGCTGTCAGCCGCAGGTGGCGAGGGCCGGCGGTCATGAGACCGGTGTGGGACGGTACGGCTCCTGCGGCCCGAAGCACCCTGCCTCACCAGGCCAAACGCCCCGACAGCTTCTCGCCCTGATAAGGGTGAGGTCGCTGGTTCGATTCCAGCTAGCTCCACGCTCCCGCTCGGCGCCCCGCGGAACCCACGGCCTCACCGGGCTCGGCACGCCAGCTCCCGCGAGTGACCGTTCGCTGTCCCCGCCGTCGGCCGTCCTCCTGCGGGACGCGTCGCGGCGCCCACCGGTCGCGTCCACAGGAGGCGAGTCGAACCGCCGGCCGTCCCGACACCACGAGCGATGGCCGCGCGAGCCAGCACTAGGGTGCGGCCATGGCACTCCTCCGACGTGCGCTCGCCGCCGTGGGCATCGCCGGCGTGATCGCAGCCGTCTTGCGGCTGCGTGGTTCCGGCGGCACCCCGCCCCAGTCCGGGGGCTGGCGCGAGCTCAGCGGCCCCGACCTGCGATAGGGGGTCTGAGCTGTGGCAACGATGCGAGTGCTCGTCTGTGGCGCGGGCGCCGTGGGCGCCCGAGCGGCCCGTCACCTCGTCGCCAACGCCGGCACCGACGCCGTGCTGGTCCACGACACCGACCGCAAGCGTCAGGCCGCCGTCGTGGCCTCGCTCGGCGACCGGGCGCAGGCGGTCGACGAACCCGATCCCGCCGAGGCCGATCTCGTGCTCCTGGCGTCGCCGGCCGGCCGGCAGACCGCCGTGGCGCGCCGCGCGGTCGCGGCGGGTCGCCACGTCGTGTCGGTGGCCGACAGCCTGGGTGCCGTCGAAGACCTGCTCGATCTGCACGCCGAGGCCCGGGAGCGGGGTGTCGTCGTCGCGGTCGGCGCCGGGTTCGGCCCGGGGCTGTCGTGCGTGCTGGCCCGTCACGCGGCGGCGACGCTCGACGAGGTCGACGAGGTCCACGTCGCCCACCACGGCACCGGCGGCCCGGCGTGCGCCCGCCAGCACCACGGGGCGCTGCGCAACGCCGGCCTCGACTGGCGCGATCACGCGTGGCGCCGCCGGCCGCCGGGCTCTGGGCGTGAGCTGTGCTTCTTCCCCGACCCGATCGGCGGCTCCGACTGCTACCGGGCCGGTCTGCCCGACGCGTTGCTGCTGGTCCCGGCGTTCCCGTCGGCGAGCCGGGTCACGGCCCGGTTGGCGGCGACGCGCCGCGACCGGTTCACGGCGGGGCTGCCGATGCTGCGCCCCCCGCACGCCGAGGGCCGCATCGGGGGCCTTCGGGTCGAGGTGCGGGGCTGGCGTGGCGTGGCCCGCGACACGGTCGTCCTCGGCGCGGTCGATCGACCCGCGGTGGCGGCGGGCACCGTGGCTGCCGTGACGGCACGCTGGGTGGCGTCGGGCCGCGCGCAGGCCACCGGGGCGGCCGGGCTGGCGACCCTCGTCGATCCGTTGCCGTTCCTGCAGGAGCTCGCCCGCGCCGGCGTGCGGGCCGCGGTCTTCGAGGGCGCCTGACCGACCGAGACCTGCGCATGAGGGGGTTGGTCGCCGGGTCCCGCGTGCAGGGACCCGGAGGTGGGCCACTAGGGTCACACGCCGTGCTCCGCCGCCTCAGCCTCGTCCTCGCCGCCTCCGCGCTGCTCCTCTCGGCGGCCGCCTGTGGCGACGACCCGGGCGGCGACGCATCGGGCCCGTCGTCCGGGGGGTCGGCTCGCACGACGAGCGGGGGCGAGCCGATCGGTCCGGCGAACGAGGGGATCGACGGGGTCGAGGCGTTCCGCGTGGACAGCAACGACCACACCGAAGAGGACCTGACCTACGAACCGTCGCCCCCGACGGGCGGCGACCACTATCCCGTGCCGGCCACGTGCGGGTTCTACGAGACCGACCCGCCGCCCGACGAGCTGCTGGTGCACGACCTCGAGCACGGCGCGGTGTGGATCGCCTACGACCCGGCCCTCGACGAGGCGCAGAAGTCGGCGCTCAGCTCGCTCGTCGCCCAGCAGGCCAAGGTCACCGCCACGCCGTACCCCGACCTCGGGTCCCCGCTGGTGGTCACGGCGTGGGCCCGCCAGCTGCGGCTCGACAGCGTCGACGATCCCCGGCTGGTGCAGTTCATCGAGACGTACCGCAACAGTGCCAACGCCCCCGAGCCCAACGCGGCCTGCCAGGGCGTGGGCGAGCCCGCGGTCGCCTCACCCACGGCCTGATCGCCGTCGCGCCCGACCCGACGTCGCGGCCGGCCCGGGCCGGAGGGCGCCGTCAGACCGTCACGTGGGTGCGCCAGTCGGCGAGGATCGACTCGTCACCGAAGACCTGCAGCCCCTCGGTGCCGCCCCGGTTCCACAGGAGCAGCAGGAGGTCGGAGACCGGGCCGCGGACGGCGAGGTCGCCCTTCGCGTGCTCGTGGGTGACCGACAGGCCCTCGGTTGCCACCGTGATGAGCCACTCGCCGGCCCCCTCGGCCTCGGCGAGGTCGGGGTCGGTGGCGTGGAGGTGGATCGTCTGACCCGTGCGGGGCAGCTCCCCGGTGCCCGAGAACGTCAGCACGACCTCGAACAGCTCGTCCACCGCGTCGACGGCCAGGTCGGTGGCGACAGGTGTGATCGCACCGCCGGCCGACTCGGCGTCGACGCGGTGCAGCGCCGTCTCGACGGCCATGCGCCGCGCCCAGAACATGGCGGGCTGCCGGTCGAGCCACGTGTCGACCAAAGCGTCGGGGTCGAGGGCGTCGATGGCGGCGACGAGCTCGTCGAGCCCGGTGCGGGCCCACGCCACGACCGCGTCGCCGGACGGGGCGGGCTCCACGTCGGGCGACTCGCCGGTGGCGACCCAGCCGGCGGTCCACCGATGGGTGCGCCCGATGTGGGCGACCAGCCGTTCGCAGGTCCAGCCCGGGCAGGTCAGCACCGGTCTGTCGAGCCCCGCGGCCGCGGTGGTGAGCAGGAGGTCGCCGTCGCGGCGGAGGCTGGCGAGGTAGTCGGTGCGATCCATCGCCCCCATCTTGGGTCAGAATCGTGGTCGTGATCGTGGATTGCGCCGTCTACACGAGGGGGAAGCGGCGACCAGGCGAGCTGCACGTCGAGGACGCGCTCGAGGCGTGCCGCGAGAGCGACGACACGTTCGTGTGGATCGGCCTCCACGAGCCGACGCCCGAAGAGTTCGAGGCGGTGAGCGTCGAGTTCGAGCTCCACCCCCTGGCGGTCGAGGACGCCATCAAGGCCCACCAGCGCTCGAAGCTCGAGCGCTACGGCGACTGCCTGTTCCTGGTGTTCAAGACAGCCCGCTACGACGACGACGCCGAGGCGATCGAGTTCTCCGAGATCCAGCTGTTCGCCGGCGACCGGTTCGTCATCACGGTGCGGCACGGCGAGGCCAGCGCGCTGAGCCCCGTGCGCGCCCGGCTCGAGGCCGAGCCCGAGCACCTGGCCCTCGGCCCGGTGGCGGTGGTGCACGCGATCCTCGATCAGGTCGTCGACGACTACCGGCCGGTGCTCGACGGGCTCGACCACGACATCGTCGAGATCGAGGCCGAGGTGTTCTCGCCCGATCGCACCAACCCGGCCGAGCGCATCTACCGGCTCAAGCGCCAGGTCCTCGACCTGTTCCGCAACATCGAGCCGCTGATCGAGCCCCTCGAGCGCCTGCAGACCGGGTCCCATCCGTTCAGCACCGGCGGCATCGATCTCGGCCCGTACTTCCGTGACGTGAACGACCACCTGCGCCGCGGCGTGGCGCGCATCGAGATCCAGCGTGACCTGCTGTCCGAGGTGCTGAACGTCAACCTCACCCACGTGTCCGTCCAGCAGAACGAGGACATGCGCCGCATCTCGGGTTGGGTCGCGATCGTGGCGGTGCCCACGTTGTTGGCCGGGCTGTGGGGCATGAACTTCGAGCACATGCCCGAGCTCGACGCGTGGTGGGGCTACCCGATGGCGCTGACGATCATGGCGGTCATCGCCTACGTCCTGTTCCGCTACCTGCGCAAGCGGGAGTGGATCTGACGGCCGTGCCGCGGCCGGGCGGGCGGGAGCCGATCAGCCGCCGAGAAGGGCGAGCAGGTCGTCGTGGATCAGGCCGTTGGTGGCGATCCCGCTGCCGCCCGCCGCTCCGGGTGCGCCGGCCAGGCTGGTGAAGCGCCCGCCGGACTCGGCCAGGATCACGGGCATCGGGGCCACGTCGTAGATCTCGACGACGTGGTCGACCATGGCGTCGACCCGGCCGGTGGCCACGAGGGCGTAGCCGTAGCCGTCGCCCCAGGTGCGCAGGTGGCAGCCGGCGTGCTTGACCCCGAGCAGGTCGGCGTCGGGCCAGTGGCTGTAGCTGCTCGACGACAGGTAGGAGCCGTCGAGCGCGGGTGTGGAGCTGACCCGGGCCGGCTCGCCGTCCCACCAGGCGCCGAGACCCCGTGCGGCGTAGACGGCCTGGCCGAGGGCCGGCAGCACGATCACGCCGACGGCCGGGCCGTGCTCGTCGTCGAGGGCGAGCAGGGTCGAGTACAGGGGGACGCCACGGGTGAACGCCTTGGTGCCGTCGATCGGATCGACGAGCCAGCGTCGCCCCGAGGTGCCCATCGCCTCGGGCTCCTCCTCGCCGAGGACGCCGTCGTCGGGGAACCGCGCCGCGATCCGCTCGCGGACGAGCCGCTCGGCGTGGCGGTCGGCGGCGGTGACCGGGGTGCCGTCGGCCTTGCTGTCGACGGTCAGGTCGCGGGCCTGGAACCAGCGCCGCGTCGACTCGCCGGCTTCGCGGGCGACGTCGACCGCGAAGTCGAGGAGCGCCCGGTCGACCGGGGGCGCGGCGGGGGGAGGGTCGGTCGGGGTCGGCACGCCGTCATCGTGGCAGAGCGGGCACCAGGGCTCGCCAACCACGGACGGCTGAGGCCCCGAGACGCCGAGCGCCGAGCGTCAGGGCGACGGGGCGAGGACGAAGAACAGGCGGGCCTGGCAGCACGCCTTGCCGCCCACCGTGGCGGTCGCCGCGCCCCACCCGCCACGCGACGACAGCTTCTCGAGCTCCACCGTGAGCGTGATCTCGTCACCAGGGCGGACCTGGCGCCGCCAGCGAACCCCCTCGACGCCCCCGAAGAGGGGCAGCGAGCCCGCGTAGCGGTCGAGGGACAGCAGGGCGATGGCGCCGGCCTGGGCCAGGGCCTCCAGCTGGATCACGCCGGGGAACACGGGGTTGCCGGGGAAGTGGCCGGCCAGGAAGGCCTCGTCGCCCGTCACCCGGTAGCGGGCCACGATCCGCTCGCCGGGCACGAGCTCGTCGACGGCGTCGACGAAGCGGAACGGCGGCCGGTGCGGCAGCAGGCCGACCGGGTCGCCGGCGGGAACGGCGGGCGCAGGGCCGGTCGACGGGGGTCGAGGAGCCGTTGCCCTCGGTGCTCATGCGCCGTCGCCGGCCGTCACGGGCGCGTCACTGCCGTTGGCGACGGCCTCGTCCGTCTCGGACGCGGCCGCGGGGGCGGCCTCGCCCGGCGCCAGCGCCACCGCGTGGACGCCGCCGTCGACGTGGACGATCTCGCCGGTGGTGGCCGGGAACCAGTCGGACAGCAGCGCGACGCACGCCCGGGCGACCGGCTCGGGATCGCGCACGTCCCATCCGAGCGGCGCTCGCGTTCCCCAGGCGCCCTCCATCGCCGAGAAGTGCGGGATCGACCGGGCGGCCAGGGTGCGCAGCGGGCCGGCCGCCACCAGGTTGACGCGGATGCCACGGGGTCCGAGGTCGCGGGCGAGGTAGCGGGTGGTGGCCTCGAGCGCGGCCTTGGCCACGCCCATCCAGTCGTAGGCCGGCCACGCCTGGGCGGCGTCGAAGTCGAGCCCGACGATCGAGCCGCCCGGGGGCATCAGCGGCAGCACGGTCTGGGCCAGCGACTTCAGCGAGTACGTCGACACGTGGAGTGCAGTGGCGACGTCGTCCCACTCGGCACTGAGCAGACCGTCGTCCTGCCCGAGGCACACCTCGGGCGCGAACCCGACCGCGTGGAGGGCGCCGTCGACCGTGCCCCATCGCTCGACGCAGGTCCTCGGTCAGCGCGGCATGCTGAGCCGGGTCGGTGACGTCGAGCTCGACCACGTCGGGCGTCACGGGCAGGGTGCGGGCCACGCGCTCGGTCAGCCGCATGCCCCGCCCGAACGAGGTGAGCACGAGCTCGGCGCCCTGCTCCTGGGCCACGCGGGCGACCGTGGCCGCGATCGAGTCCTTGGTGAGCACGCCGGTCACCAGCAGCTTCTTGCCGTCGAGCAGCATCGCAGGGTCCTTCCGAGTTGGGCCGTGTCCGGAAACGTGTGCGCTGTCCCGCGAACGGCCCGAGACGGCACTAGAGCGGGATGTTGTCGTGGCGCCGGGCGGGCAGGCGCTCGCGCTTGGCGCCGAGGGCCAGCAGGGCGCCGGCGACCGCCCGCCGGGTGTCGGTGGGGTCGATCACGTCGTCGACGAAGCCGCGGTCGAGCGCGGCGGTGGGGGACAGGTGCTGCGCCTCGTAGTCGGCTTCGAGCTCGGCACGGCGGGCCTCGCGCTCGGGACCGTCGGGGACAGCGGCCAGGTCGCGCCGGCCGAGGATCTCGACCGCCCCCTTCGGGCCCATCACCGCGATCTCGGCCGAGGGCCAGGCGAGAGCGCAGTCGTTCCCCATCGACTTGCAGTCCATGACGATGAAGGCGCCACCGTACGCCTTGCGCAGCACGACGCAGATGCGGGGAACGGTGGCCTCGGCGTAGGCGAAGGCGAGCTTGGCGCCGTGGCGGATCATGCCCCGCCACTCCTGGTCGCGGCCGGGTCGGAACCCCGGGGTGTCGACGAGGGTCACGAGGGGGAGGTTGAAGGCGTCGCAGAACCGGACGAAGGCGCCGCCCTTCTGCGAGCCCTCGATGTCGAGCGCACCCGCCAGCTGGCTGGGCTGGTTGGCGAGGAACGCGACCGGCATCCCGGCCACCCGGGCCAGGCCGGTCACGACGCTGGTGCCGAAGCGCTCGCGCAGCTCGACGAACGTGTCGGCGTCCGCGACGTCGGCCACGACGGCCCGCACGTCGTAGGAGGCGCGCCCGTCGGCCGGGACCGTGGCGGCCGCCGTACGGCTCGGCCTGTCCACCGGGTCGTCGGTCGCATGACGGCGCGGGAGCTCACCGGCGTTCGCGGGCAGGAGGTCGAGCAGGTCGGCGACCTGGTCGAACGCGTCGTCGAGGTCGGCCGCCACCACGTCGGCCACGCCGGTGCGGGCGCCGTGGACCCACGAGCCGCCGATGAGGTCGGCGTCGAGCACGTCGGAGCCGGTGATGCGGGCCGAGGTGGCCGGAGCGTTCACGAACGCCTGACCTCGGGCGGTCATGACCACCACGTCGACGAGGCCGAGCAGGAGCGCAGGCCCGCCGAGGCAGGGTCCGTCGAGGACGAGGATGGTGGGGACCTGCCCGGAGGCGGCCGCCAGGGACCGGGCGACGACGCCCCAGCCGCAGAGGGCGTCGATCCCGCTGCCGGTGCCCAGGCCGGCCTGCGCCAACACGCCGACCACGGGCACGCCGGCCTCGATTCCCGCGCGGACCGTGCGGGCCACGACGTCGGCGCAGGCGGCCTGGTCGGTCGTGGGCGCGCCACGGAACCACGCCACCGGCCGGTCGACGGGCAGCCACGACGGCACGCCGACCCCGGCGTCGAGCTCGCCCGGGCGCCCGCGCCCGATCGGCAGGCGCGCCAGCTCGGGTCCTGCGACCACGGCAACCACTAGGCGACGACCATCACGCGGGCCGGCAGCGTCACACGGGGGCCAGGACGAGGGCCACGTTGTGCCCGCCGAAGGCGAACGACGTCGACACCGCCGGCGCCCGCTCGATGGACCGGGCCTCACCCGCCACCACATCGACCGGCAGCTCGGTGCGCGTGTGGTTGGCGGTCGGCGGCACCACGCCGCGGTCGGCGGCGACGAGGGCGGCGACCGCCTCGACCGCGCCCGCCGCGCCGATGAGGTGCCCGGTGACGCCCTTCCCCGAGGTCACCGGCACGGCCCGGGGGCCGAACACCTTGGCGATGGCCGCGGCCTCGGCCGAGTCGTTGTGGGGCGTCGAGGTGCCGTGGGCGTTGACGTGCCCGATGGCCGAGGCGGGCAGGCCGGCGTCGGCCAGCGCCATCTCGATGGCGGCGACGGCGCCGGAACCGTCCTCGATCGGCGCGGTGATGTGGTGCGCGTCGCACGTCATGCCGTAGCCCGCGACCTCGCCGAGGATCTCGGCGCCGCGTGCGACTGCGTTGTCGTAGCGCTCGAGCACCAGGAACGCGGCACCCTCGCCCATCACGAACCCGTCGCGGTCCTCGTCGAAGGGGCGCGACGCCGCCGAGGGGTCGGGGTTCCGGCTGAGCGCGCCCATCCGGGCGAAGGCGGCCATCGTCACCGGGGTGACGCAGGCCTCCGTACCTCCGGCGATGACCACGTCGGCCATGCCGTCGCGCACGAGGCGGGCCCCCTCGCCGATGGCGTTGGCGCCGGTGGCACACGCGGTGGCCACCGCCGTGTTGGGGCCGCTGAAGCCGTTGCGGATCCCGATCAGCGCGGCCGTGGCGTTGGCCATCATCATCGGCACGAGGAACGGGCCCACCTTGCTGGGGCCCTTCTCGGCATAGGTGAGGATCTGCTGCTCGAGGGTGCGGATGCCGCCGATGCCCGACCCGGCCACGACGCCGCAGCGGACGGGCTCGACGTCGAGGGGTGCGACGGCCGTGGCGGCCTCCAGCGCGTCGGCCGAAGCGGCGATGCCGAGGAGCGCGACCCGGTCGGTGCGGCGGACCTCCTTCGGGCCGACGTAGGCCTCGGGGTCGAACCCGCTGACCTCGCACGCGACGCCGACCGACAGCTCGGACGCGTCGAACAGCGTGACCGGCGCGGCGGCCGGCCGGGGCGCCATCAGCGATGCCCACAGCTCGTCGACCGTCAGGCCGCCCGGCGCCTTGACGCCCATGCCGGTGACGACGACGCGTGGGCGCCCGCGGTGATCGGTCGTCGCGGCCCCGTCGCCCGGGGCGGTCGTTGCCGTCACGCCTTGGCGGCGCTCGCCGCCAGGATCAGGTCGACGGCGTCGCCCACGGTGCGCACGTCACCGAGGTCGTCCTCGTCGATGGTGACGTCGAGGGAGTCCTCGAGCTGCATGACGAGCTCGACGAGGTCGAGGCTGTCGGCATCGAGGTCGTCGGCGAACGACGCGGCCTCGGTCACCTGATCGGCCTGCACCGACAGCACGTCGACCGCAGCCTTGGAGAGGGCGTCGAGGGCAGTGGCACGGTCCATTTGGGGGGTCTCCTTGTGGGTGGTGTTCGGTGCGGAGGGGACGAGTCTGTCAGCGGCCCATGCCGAGGCCGCCGTCGACGGGCACGACGGCACCCGTGACGTACGAGGCGGCGTCGCTGCACAGGAAGGCGACGACCGCCGCGACCTCGTCGGGGGTGCCGAATCGGGCCATCGGGGTGGCGACGGCCAGCGCGTCGCGCCGGGCCTGGGGAAGGGCGTCGGTCATCGCGGTCGCGATCGGGCCGGGCTCGACGACGTTGAGGGTGACGTTGCGGCTGGCGACCTCGCGGGCGATCGACCGGCTCATGCCGACGAGCCCGGCCTTGGCCGCGGCGTAGTTGGCCTGGCCGGGCGAACCGGTGGCGGCGACGATCGACGAGACCGAGACGATGCGGCCGAAGCGGGCCTTGATCATGGGCCGCAGGGCGCGGCGCACGGTGAGGAACGGGCCGGTGAGGTCGGTGTCGAGGGTGTGGGCCCAGTCGTCGTCGCGCAGCTGGACGGCCAGCTTGTCGCGGTTGGCCCCGGCTGCGTTCACGAGGATCTCGACCGGGCCCCACGCGGCCTCGACCGCGGAGAAGGCGGCGTCGATCGCCTCGGGAGAGGTCACGTCGGCGTGCACGGTCATCGCCGTGCCGCCCTGCTGCCCGATGGCGTCGCAGACCTTGTCGGCCGCGCCGGCCGAGGCCCCATAGCCCACCGCGACGTGGTGTCCGGCCGCCGCGAGGGCGGCCGCGCAGGCCGAGCCGATGCCGCCCGAGGCACCGGTCACGAACGCCACCCGCTTGGTCATGAGGTCGGATCTCCCGGGGTCGCGATCGGTGTTCCCCAGCGCCACAGCGCCGTGCCGACCGTCAGGCCGGCGCCGAACCCGCACAGCAGCACGAGGTCGCCGTCGGTCACCGTACCGGCTGAGGCCGCCTCGGCCAGTGCGAGGGGGATCGACGCCGCGGACGTGTTCCCGAACCGGTCGATGGTCGACGACGTGCGTTCCGCGTCGAGCCCGGTGCGGGCCAGCACGGCGTCGACGATGCGGGCGTTGGCCTGGTGGGGCACGAACAGCTTGACGTCGGCGGGGCGACATCCGGCCTGGTCGAGCGTGCGGGTGATCGAGGCCGTGACCGCCCGGACGGCCCGCCGGAACACCTCGCGCCCGTCCATCCGCAGGTAGTGGTCGCCGGCGGCGACGGTCTCCGCGCTGGCCGGACGGCCGCTCCCGCCGGCGGGGACGACGAGCAGGTCGACGCCGAGCGGGTCACCCGTGAGGTCGGAGGCGACGAGGCCGGGAACCGGGACGTCGCGCGCGCCCGCGGCCGCCTGCCGGGGGACGCGGCGTCGGCGACGAGCACCGTCGCGGCGGCCCCGTCGCCGAACAGGACGGCCGTCGACCGGTCGTCGGGGTCGACCACGCTGGTCATGGTGTCCGCGCCCACCAGCAGGACGGTGCTCGCCGCGCCCGCAGCCGTCAGGCCGGTGCTGACGACGAGCGCGTAGACGAAGCCGGCGCAGGCGGCGTTCACGTCGAACGCCCCCGCGGCGATGCCCAGGTCGGAGGCGACCTGGGCCGCGGTGGCCGGGAGAGGCGTCTCGGGGGTGGAGGTGGCGACCACCACGGCGTCGACCTCGGCCGCCGCCACACCGGCCTGGGCCAGCGCGGCGCGGGCGGCGCGGGTGGCGAGCGGACGCGTGGACTCGCCCGCCGCGGCCCAGCGCCGCTCGTGGATGCCCGACCGCTCGACGATCCAGTCGTGCGAGGTGTCGAGGCGGCGGGCGAGATCGTGGTTGGTCACCCGCCGCTCGGGGAGCGCGGTGCCCCACCCGGCGACCCGCACCCCGGACCTGGGGGAGGCGGCGGCCCGGGCCGAGGGGACCGTCTCCCCGCGGGCGACGGCCGCGGCCAGCGTCACGCCACCACCCGCACCCAGGCGAGGGGCTGCTCGGCGCGCACCCGTTCGCCCGGGAGCGCCAGCAGGCCCATGAGGAACCCGGTGTGGGCGCTGGTCACGGTCACCGACCCGCCGGTGACCTCGATCGTGCCCATGACCTGGCCGGCGTGGACGATCTCGCCCTCTGCCGTCACGACGTCCGGCGGGGCGGCGTGGAAAACGCCGGCCGCGGGGGCGGCGATGAGTCGCTCGAGCACGTGCACCTCCTCGGCGCAGATGGCGAAAAGATCGGAACCGTCGTCGAGGGCGCTCATCGCGAGCCTGCCCGGGCGGGGGCGACGGCGGCCGCCAGCGTGGAGACGTCGTCGGGGGTGGCGACGTTGTGGACGGTCACGCCGGGGACGGTGCGCTTGGCCAGCCCGGCCAGGACGCGCCCGGGCCCGACCTCGACGAACGTGGTGGCCCCCATGTCGGCCAGTGCGAGCTGGGACTCGCGCCAGCGCACGGGTTCGACCAGGTGGCGGGCGAGCCGGTCGGGCCAGGCGGCGGGGTCGTCGGCAGGGGCGGCGTCGGTGTTGGTCACGATCGGCACGGCGGTGGCCCGGAAGGTCGTGGCGGCCAGCGTCGGGGCGAGGTCGGCGGCGGCGTCGGCGAGCAGGGGCGTGTGGAAGGCGTGCCCCACGGCCAGCGGCATGACCTTGCGGATGCCGGCGGCGCGGGCCCGCTCGGCGAGGGCGTCGACCCCGTCCGGCGTGCCGGCGGCCACGACCTGGCCGGGCGCGTTGTCGTTGGCGACCCAGGCGTCGGTCCCCTCCGCGCACAGCGCGGCCACGGCCTCGGGGTCGGTGCCCATCAGGGCGACCATCCGGCCGGGTCGCGCGTCCGCCGAGCGCTGGCTGGCGTCGGCCCGGTGGGCGGCGAGGCGGTAGCCCTCGGCCGGCGCGACGGCACCCGAGGCCAGCAGGGCCGTGACCTGCCCCAACGAGTGGCCGGCGAAGGCGACGGGTGCTCCGGGGAGCTCATCCTGGACGGCCTGCCAGGCCACGAGCGACCCGAGCAGCACCGCCATCTGGCTGGCGCCGGTGGTGGCGAGCTCGTCGGCATCGGCGTCGAGGAGCAGCCGGGCGAGGGGGCGCCCGGTGGCGGCCTCGGCCTCGCGGACGACCTGCCAGGCGGGGTGATCCACCCACGTCTGGCCGGCGCCTGGCACCGCGGCACCCTGACCAGGAAAGATCATGGCGTAACTCACGAAGTGCTGTCCTCCAGCGGGGGTCTCGGGGACGGGAACGACGTGTTCTGACCTTCCGAAGCTCCGATCGTTACATGCGATCGTGGAATCCTTCTACGGCAGTGACGAAATTAACGGTCCCGGAATCCAGCCGACACGGGGGGCCACGGCACGGGGAACAGGGCATGTCCGACGACACTCCAGCCAGCAAGAGGTCCGCGAGGCCCCGCTATCGCGCCGACGAGCTGGCGGCCGACGTCGGGATCAGCGTGCAGCTCCTCCGGTCCTACCAGTCGAAGGGGCTGCTGCCCCCGCCCCGGCACGAGGGCCGGGTGGCCTGGTACGGGCCCCACCACCGCGAGCGGCTGTTGCACATCCGCCAGCTCAAGGAGCGGGGCTTCTCGCTGCGGATGATCGGCGAGACCCTCGACGAGGGCCCCGAGGGCTCGCTGGCCCTGGTCGAGGAGCGCGAGGTCCTCCGGCTCCCCGAGGTCGCGGAGCGGAGCGGCGTCCCGGTCGAGGTCCTACGGGCCCTCGAGGCGTCCGGCCTGCTCCGCCCCCATCACCTCGAGGCCGGCGACCGCTACAGCGACGCTGACGTGCGCTTCGTGCGCAACGTCCTGACCCTGCTCGGAGTCGGGTTGTCGCTCGAGGACCTCATGCGGATCGCTCGCCAGCAGCTCGAGACGTCCGACGCCCTCGGCCGCGACGTGATGGACGCCTGGTCCGAGCTCGTCGGGGCTCGCCTGCGCCGCAGCACGGCCGGGGCGGACGGTCACGAACACGCAGCCCGGGTGGCCGCGTCCATCCGGGCGCTGGCCGCCATCGTCGGGCAGCTCGTCGCCTACCGGGTCGAACGGGCCGTGCTCGACGCGGCCCACGACGAGATCGCGGCGCACGGCACCGACGCCGAGATCGAGGCCCTCGGTCGTTCGCTCGGGTCGGGTCGCGGCCCGGACTGACGCCCCGACCCGCGGTCGGGCCTCGGCCCGATCGGGGTGTCGCCGAGCCGGTGTGCGACGATCGCCGCGTGATCGAGCCCGCTTCCGAGCTCGCGACGGCCGGCGCCGCACCGCGGCCGTTCGACCCCGACCGCCTCACGGCGCTGATCGGGGCGACCACGCCCTCGGTCGCCCTCGACGATCCGGTGTCCGGGTGCACCATCTGGCTCAAGCTCGAGTACCAGCTCCCCAGCGGGTCGACCAAGGACCGGTTGGCGGCCCACGTCCTGCGCCGAGCGGTCCAGACGGGGCACATCCACGCCGGGTCGACGGTCGTCGAGGCGTCGAGCGGGTCGACCTCGATCGCCTTCGCCATGGCCTGCGCCGCGCTCGGCGTGCGCTTCCTCGCCGTGCTGCCGGAGGGCGTGTCGAACGAGCGGCTCATGATCATCCGGCGCTACGGAGGCGAGGTGGCGCTCGTCCCCGCGGCGGGCGGCATGCTGGGCGCCATCGCCGACACCGAGCGCCGGGCGGCCGCCGACCCCGACGTGTTCTTGCCCCGCCAGTTCACCAACCCCGACAACGCCATCGCCCACGAGCTGCGCACGGGTCCCGAGCTGGTGGCGGCGGTGGGCGCCGCGGGCGCGGTGCTCGACGGGTTCGTCGCCGCCGTCGGCACGGCGGGAACGCTCATGGGCGTCGGACGGGTGGTGCGGCGGGCCAACCCGGCCGCGTCGGTGGCGCGGGTGCTCGTGGCCGGGGAGACCGTCGACGCCGAGCAGGGCGGCCCCGCGTGCCTCGGCATCCCGGGTGTCGTCGACTGCCTGTCGGGCCTGCTCGACGAGGACGAGCTGGGTGGGCACCCGCCGCTGGCGGTGCCGCGGGCGACCGCGATGGACGCCGCCCGCGAGCTGATCCACCGGGGGTTCCCGGTCGGTCCGTCGAGCGGCCTCAACCTGGCGGGGGCCCGCCGCCTCGCGCTCACGCTGGGCCCTGGCCACCACGTGGCGACCGTGGCCTGCGATCGGATGGAGCGCTACTTCTCGACCGACCTCTTCGACGACCTGCGCGACGACGGATCGAGCGCGTCGGGGTCGGTGGACAGGTAGCGCACGACGACGGCCGTGACCTCGCGGCGCACGACGTCGACGGGCATCGCCCGTTCGGTGGTGGCGATCAGGCGGTGGACGAGCGACTCGATGGTGGTGACCACGACCCGAGCGGTCGTCACCCGGGCGTGCGGCCCGAGGCCGGCCACCGGAAGGAGCTCGACGGCGACGGCGATCGCGGCATCCTCCAGCGCCCGCAGCTCGGCGAGCAGCTCGGGTGGCCGGGGCGCCTGCTCGAACAGCACCTGGTGCAGGGCGGGGTCGCCGGCGTGGACGTCCACGAAGGCGTCCACCACGAGCCCGACCCGGGAGGCGACGTCGTCGAGCGGCAGGTGGAGCGCCTCGTCCGCGGCCGCGGCGACCGCCGCGGCGCCGTCGTCCATGTGGGCCCGTACCAGGGCCACGAGGATGGCGTCCTTGTTGGGGAAGTACTGGTAGAGCGAGCCGATCGACAGCCCGGCCTCGGCCGCGATGCGATTGGTCGTCCCCGCCGCGTAGCCGTGGCGCGAGAAGACACGAGCCGCGGCGTCGAGGATGCGGCGCCGGGTCTCGACCGCCCGGGCCTGCACCGGCGACTTCCTGGGACTGAGGGACGATGAGGTCATGCGTGCCGGCACGGCGAGAAGCGAGTAGCGGACAACACGAGCAATTGCTCACAGTAGCTCCATGCCGATCGCCGCCGTCGCCCTGTCCGCCACCTGGTTGTTCACCGCGCTCGTCCTCCGTGCCGCCCTCCAGGTGCGCCGCACCGGCGACACGGGCCTGCGGGTGGACACGGCGCCACCGCGGTCGCCGGCCTGGTGGGCGACGCGGGCGTTCACGGCGGGCATCGTGGTCGTGGCGGCGATGCCCGTCCTCGTCGCCGCGGGCGTCGTCGCCGCCGGCGAGGGGCCCCCGCCGGTGCGGTGGATCGGGCTGGCCGTCGCGGTCGCCGGCGTCGTGGGCACGTTCGCCGCCCAGCTCGGCATGGGTGCCTCGTGGCGCATCGGTGTCGACCAGGGCGAGCGCACGGCGCTCGTCACCGGCGGGATGTTCCGCTGGGTGCGCAACCCGATCTTCACGGCGATGATCGCCACGGCCGGGGGTCTGACCCTGATGGTCCCGACATTGCCGGGGACGGCCGCCTGGTGCCTCGTCGTCGCGGCCGTCGAGGCGCAGGTCCGCCTGGTCGAAGAGCCGTACCTGCAGGCGACGCACGGGCATGCGTACCGCTCCTACTGCCGGTCGGTGGGGCGGTTCCTCCCCCGCCTCGGACGGGTGCGCTGATCGGTTCGCAGTTCTTGTTGCACTCGCGGTGCAAGCTTGGCAGCCTGTGGCGCCGGTCACGCGCCGGTCGCACCCGCACCCCGAAGGACGAGGAGATCGGACGATGGACGACGCCGCCACCCAGGTGGAAGCGGCCGACGGCACCGAGGTCGCCATCGGCGGCACGGTCGCACCGGGATTCGAGGGCGTGCGCGACGCGTTCGCCGCCAACTTCGCGGACCACGGCGAGGTCGGCGCCGGCTTCTCGCTGGTCGTCGACGGGCGCACGGTCGTCGACCTCTGGGGCGGGGTGGCCGACGCCGCCACCGGCGCGCCGTACACCGAGGACACGCTCCAGCTCGTCTTCTCGTCGACCAAGGGGGCGACGGCGCTGTGCGCCAACCTGCTCGCCCAGCGCGGCGACCTCGACATCAACGCCCCCGTCACCACGTACTGGCCCGAGTTCGCCCAGGGAGGGAAGGGCGACATCCCGGTTCGCTGCCTGCTGGGCCACCAGGGCGGGCTGCCCTACATCGACGCCCCGCTCGAGCTTTCCGACCTGCTCGCCTGGGACCCTGCGGTCGAGGCCCTGGCCGCCATGACGCCCCTGTGGGAGCCCGGCACCGCCCACGGCTACCACGCTGTGACGTACGGCTGGCTGGTCGGCGAGGTGGTGCGGCGGATCACCGGCAAGAGCCTCGGCACGTTCTTCGCCGACGCGGTGGCAGGGCCCCTCGGCCTCGAGTTCTGGATCGGGTTGCCCGACGAGCAGCAGGGCCGCGTCGCCCCCCTGACCAACCGGGGCCTCGGTCGGGTCGACCGTCCCGCCGAGGCCGCCGCAGCAGAGTCCGAGCCCGGCATGGCCGCTGAGAACCCCGTGGTCGAGCCCGAGGAGGGCTCCGGCGACCTCGTCGCGATGGTCGAGCAGCTCCTCGGCCCCGACTCGCTGCTCGTGAAGGCGCTGGGCGGGGCGGTCTCGCTGCCGTTCGTCGGCGAGGGCGTCTTCAACCGCCCCGACGTGCGCGCGGCCGAGCTTCCCGCCGCCAACGGAGTGACCAACGCCCGCAGCCTGGCCCGCATGTACGCAGCGACCGTCGGCCCGGTGGACGACGTGTCGACCGGACCGCTGCTCACTCCCGAGCAGGTGAGAGCCGCCTCGACGACGCAGACCAGCGGCGCCGACCTGTGCCTGTTCTTCGAGACGACCTTCGGCCTGGGGTACATGACGGCCTCGCCGTTCTCGCCCTACGGCAGCGTCCGGTCGTTCGGGCACGCCGGCGCCGGCGGGTCGGTCGGGTTCGCCGACCCCGAGAACGGGCTCGGCTTCGGCTACGTGATGAACCGCATGATGGCCAACCTCTCGGGAGACCCGCGCAGCCAGAGCCTCGTGCGCGCGGCGTACGACGCCATCGGCGTGACCCCGACCTACGCCTGACGGCGTCCGGCGCCCGCCATAGGGTCGGGCCGGTGGACATCGGACCCGCCCGCCGTGCGGCCGACGAGCTCGTCGAGGTCATCGACGACGAGGGCACCGTCGTCCGCCTGGTCACGCGCGCCGAGATGCGGTCCGCCAACCTGCGCCACCGGTCCGTCGCCGTCGTCGTGATCACCAGCGCGGGGGAGGTGGTGGCCCACCGACGGGCCGACTGGAAGGACGTGTGGCCCGGTCGCTGGGACGTGTGCTTCGGCGGGGTCGTCGGCGTGGGGGAGGGTTGGCGGACCGCCGCCCGGCGCGAGCTGGCCGAGGAGGCCGGGGTCGACGTCCCCGATCCGGCGCTGCGCGAGCTGGGTGGCGGGACGTTCACCGACGCGGACGTGTCGGCGGTCTCCCGCGTGTACGCCGTCACGCACGACGGGCCGTTCCGTCCCGCCGACGGCGAGGTCGCCGAGCTGGTGCTCGTGGCGCTCGCCGACCTGGACCGTTGGCTCGCGGGCCGGTCGCTGTGCGGCGACACCGACGCCCTGGTGGTCCCCTTGCTGCGAGCTCTCGGATCGGGCGAACCCCCACTGGGGCCGACGACGTCGGGGGAATGACCCCGATCCCCTCGTCACGGCGCCGTCGTACGGTCACCCATGTCATACCGGGAGGGCGATGCGACGGGCCGCTCGGGGTCGACGACGAGAGTCGTGCAGTGCGTTGGCGGGAACCGGCGGCGCTGCGGGCAGCGGGGCCCACGACCCAGCGGCGGAGCGCGGCCACGGCGGCGCATCGCCTTCCCGGGTGACCTCCCCCCAGGCGAACAGCGGCGGCCGGCAGAGACCGGCCGCCGTCTGTTCCTGGGCCCACCGGTCCGTCGCGGATGGCCGGGGATCGACCCCTGACGCCGTAGCCTGGTCGGTTGCATGTCCACGGTCGCCGAGCTCGCTGCGCATCGCCGCACGTTCGCCATCATCAGCCACCCCGACGCGGGCAAGACCACCCTCACCGAGAAGTTCCTGCTGTACGGCGGCGCGGTGCAGGAGGCCGGTCAGGTCAAGGCCCGGGGTGAGCGGCGGCGCGCCCGGTCCGACTGGATGGAGCTCGAGCAGAAGCGAGGCATCTCGATCACCTCCGCGGTGCTGCAGTTCCCGTACCGCGACGACGTGCTCAACCTGCTCGACACGCCCGGCCACCGCGACTTCTCCGAGGACACGTACCGGGTGCTGGCCGCGGTCGACGCCGCGGTCATGGTGCTCGACGCGGCCAAGGGCATCGAGGCGCAGACGCTCAAGCTGTTCGAGGTGTGCCGGGCCCGCAACGTGCCGCTGCTCACGTTCGTCAACAAGTGGGACCGGCCGGGCCGCGACGGCCTCGAGCTGCTCGACGAGATCGAGGCTCGGCTCGACCTCCAGCCGGTCCCGGTCACCTGGCCGGTGGGCTACGCGGGCGACTTCCGGGGCCTGATCGACCGGCGCACGGGCGACTTCGTCCGCTTCGCGCGGACCGCCCACGGCGCGGCCGAGGCGACTGCCGAGATCATCGACCCCGAACGGGCGGCCGAGGAGGAGGGTGACGCCTGGAAGGTGGCGTCCGAGGAGGTGGCGTTGCTCGACGAGCTGGCGGGCGAGGTCGACCACGAGCTGTTCCTGGCCGGCGAGCAGTCGCCCGTGTTCGTCGGGTCGGCGATCACCAACTTCGGGGTCGGCCTCCTGCTCGACGGCATCGTCGACCTGGCGCCTCCCCCGTCGCCGCGGATCGACGCCGACGGGGCGGCCCGCAAGCTCGACGACCCGTTCTCGGCCTTCGTGTTCAAGGTCCAGGCCAACATGGACCGATCGCACCGCGACCGCGTGGCGTTCGTGCGGGTCTGCTCGGGCCGGTTCGAACGCGGCATGGTCGTGACCCACGAGCCGACGGGTCGGCCCTTCGCCACCAAGTACGCCCACTCGGTGTTCGGGCAGGAGCGCGAGACGCTCGACGAGGCGTTCCCCGGCGACATCGTGGCGCTGGTCAACGCCACCGACGTGCGCGTGGGAGACACCCTGTACGTCGACGCCCCCGTCGAGTTTCCCCGCCTCCCCGAGTTCGCCCCCGAGCACTTCGTCACCGCCCGGGCGCTCGACACCGGGCGCTACAAGCAGTTCCGCAAGGGCGTGGCCCAGCTGGACGAGGAGGGCGTCGTGCAGGTGCTGCGCGACCCCGACCTGGGCGACCAGGCCCCGGTGTTCGCCGCGGTCGGCCCCATGCAGCTCGAGGTGGCGTCGTGGCGGCTCGAGCACGAGTTCGGTTCCCAGGCCGAGCTGTCGCCGACCCCGTACACGGTCGCTCGCCGTACCGACGAGGCGTCGGCGCCCGCCCTGCGGGGGATGCCCGGCGTGCGGGTCCTCGCCCGGGCAGACGGCACGCTCTACGCGCTGTTCGAGAGCCCGTATTGGCTCGCGCGCGTCGAGTCCGAGAGCCCCGAGCTCACCCTCGATCGCCTGGTCGCCGAGGGCACGGCGGGCTGACCGGCCCGCCCGCCGGCCAGCCCGCCCTGTCGGCTACGACTGCGGGTAGGCGGCGACGACCTCGATCTCGATGAGCCATCCCGCCACGGGCAGCGTGGCCACCTCGATGTTCGAGCGCGCCGGGCGGACCGGGTTCTCGACGACCACGGGGGCGTAGTTGGGCAGCACCTCTCCCGTCGTGAGGCTGACGTTGGCGACGAACTTGCGGTAGGCGCGGTTCCAGCCGGCGTAGTCGCCCGCCGGTGCCCCCGGCGGGTTGTCCACGTAGATCCGCATGAACGTCAGGTCTGTCACGTCGAGACCGGCGGAGACGAGGTTCTCGCGCACCCGCGCCATGGCGTTCAGGCCCTGCGCCTCGGTCAGCGTCATGCCCGGTGGGAGCACGCCGGCCGCCTTGTCTGCGTCGCTCGGAGCGAAGGCCGGATACAGCGTCGCCAGCAGCGCGTAGTCGATGTAGCGGGCCGGGGTCCCGCCGGGGGCGAGCGTGTTCAGCGCGGCGGGGCCGGTGCCCGCCGCGGTGTAGATCGGGACGTCCTTGCCGGTGCCGACGCCGCTCGCGAGGAACGGATCGGGGTTGATCGCCCCGTTGGCCAGCGGCGGGATGTTGTACACGACCTCCTTGGGGCTCGGGCTGAAGACGTCCGACAGCGCGACCCCGGTGGTGAAGGACAAGGCCACAACGGCGGTGGCACCGGCGGCGATGACGTGTTGGCGGCGCATGGTGCGTGTTCTCTCCCTGTCAGCTGGCCAGCACGCGGTCGTGCAGGTTGGTCACGGTGAGGCGAGCCGACTCGAGGGCTCCGTGCTGCCAGGCGATGACGTGGCTCAGGTGATCGCCGGCGAAGTAGACGTTCTCGGCCGGCTGGAGGAGCCGGCCGTACGGCGTGTCGGGGCCGCCGCGGGTGCCACTGGGCCAGCCGACCCACCCGCCCTCGCTGTAGCGCGTCTTGCGCCAGTCGTTGGAGAAGGAGTTCTCGAACTCGTCGACGTAGGCCTGGCCGTGGATCTTGGCCCCCTGCGCCAGCGCCCGCGCCTCGCGCTCGGCAGGGCTCAGGGCCCCGTAGGCGTCGGAGCTGGCGCCGAAGTTGTAGTACCCGACGACGACGCCCTTCTGGCCCAGGTAGCCGTACGACGGGTACCAGATCGTGCCGAGGTCCATGTTGGTGTTGGTGATCCCGCCGAAGAGCTGCTCGTCCTCCTCCCACCACCGCCGCCGGTACTGGAGCCCGATCTTCCCCGTGGCGTTGATCGTCGGCACGGCCAGGTCCGCGTTGACCTGCGGGCCGAAGTTGTTGGGGATGTTCTTCAGGACCTGCGGCGGGATCGTGCAGATGCACAGGGCTGCCGTGGCGGTGCGCGTCCTGCCCCGCTGGGTGTAGGTGACCGTGACACCGTCCGCCGTGTTGGCGATGTCGGTGATCGCGGCGCCGTACGTCGGCTTGTGCGGGAGGGCCGCCTCGAAGGCGTAGGGGATGCGGTCCATGCCCCCGACGGGTTGGTACATGAGCATCGCCTGGTCCCAGCTCAACTCGAACGAGAAGTAGTTGCCGAGCCGGCTCGCCAGCACGTCGGACCGCGCCGCGGCGGGGAACGGGGTGCCGCTCTGGAACCCGGCCGCAGGCTCGTCGCTGGCCGGGTACCCGGTCCGACTTCCGCCGGTGTACTGGTTGCTGGTGTTGAGGGCCCCGAAGCTGCGCAGGAACGAGATGAGCGCTTCCTTGTCAGAGGCGGTCAGATCAGCGTCGAGCGAACCCTGGTTGACCGCCTTGGCGAGCAGCTCCGAGACGTACCCGTGGGTGTCGGCCTTGGCCTTGCGGTGCCGCACCGCGGTGCCGGCCAGCGCCCCGCCGACCGTCGACGACGGCTCGTTGAAGTAGTAGCCGTCGGCGTTGGCGTTGGTGAAGACCTCGATCGGCACGCCGAGCTCGCGGCAGTACTCGAGGGTCGTGTGGTGCTGGGGGATGCGGGCCGGTCCGACGTTCATGTACTGGCCCTCGTCGAACGAGCAGGTCTGCGTCACGCCGTCGAGGCTCGTCTCGGTCGTGCCGCCGCGGGCGGTCCAGTTCCGGCCGCCCGGCCGCTCGCGCGCTTCGAGCACCTCGACGTCGTAGTCCGCCTTGGCGAGCTCGAAGGCGGCGCACAGCCCCGCGACCCCGGCACCGAGGATCAGGACCTTGGTGCCGTTGCCGCGCCCCTGGAGCGTGAAGTCGCCGCGCGATGGTGCCCGGTACCGCAGCTTGGTGGCCCCGGCCGCGGGTGCGAGCCCGAGCACTTCCATCGAGGACAGCACCGCTGCGGCACCGCCTGCGGCCCCCATCTGGTACAGGAATCGTCGCCGGGTGATGCCACCCTCGTTCTCGCTCTCGCTGCCCCGTGTCTCCATGGGCGGGCAAGCTATTGACGTTCCGTCAACGCCCCGTTGCCCCGCAGTCACGCCGCGATGACACGATCCTTGTCCCTGTCTGGCCGCGGCGGTGAGCCCGCCGCCCCTCAGCAGGTGGTTCCGTCTTCGGGGACCTCGAGATCGACGAGGTAGGCCCTGGCGATGTCGTCGACGCACGGGACGCCGTTGCCCACGACCGTGTGCCCATCGCCCTCGTAGGTCAGGAGCACGCCGCTGGCCAGCCGCTCGGCTGTGCGCACGCCGGCCTCGTACGGCGTCGCCGGGTCGTTGGTGGTCGACACGACGAGGATCGGCGGCGCGTCCGGCGCGGTGACCGCCGCCATGGGCTCCTCCTCGACGGGCCACATGGCACACCGCACGTAGTCGTTGACGACCCACCCGGCGAAGTGGGGCGACTCGGCCGCGGCCGCGGTGCCCGCGTCGAGCAGCTCCTCCGGGTCCTCGGGCCACTCCCAGTCGAGGCAGTTCACAGCGAAGTAGAGGTCGAAGTTCCCGCCGCTGAGGTAATCGTCGGCCAGCTCGACCATGCCGCTGCCGTCGCCCGCCAAGCCGTCGGCGACGGCGTCGGCCAGGTCGGGCCAGAACACCTCGTTGTACAGCGGCTGGGCCATGGCGAGCCCCAGCTCGCCCGGACCGAGGGGGCGGGGATCCGCGGGCACCGGCGCCTGCTCGACCATCGCCGTGAGCTGTTCGACGGCGCCGATGGCGTCGGGGGCGATGGGGCACGAGGGGTCGGCGTTGCAGTCGTCGGCGAACGACTGGAGGGCCACCTCGAACCCCGCGGCCTGGTCGACCGCCGTCTCGACGCCCGTCGGACCGAGGTCGACGATGCCGTCGATGATCATCGCCCGCACGCGCTCGGGGAACAGTTCGGCGAGCTGCTGGCCGATGGCCGACCCGTAACTGAAACCCGCGTAGTTGAGCTGCTCGTCGCCCATGGCGGCGCGCACGGCGTCGATGTCACGGGCCACGTTCTCGGTGCTCAGGTACGGCAGGAGGTCCCCGGCGTTCTGCTGGCAGCCGTCCACGTACTCCTGGCTCACGTCGAGCAGGGCGGTGGTGTCCTCGGGCGAGTCGATCGAGTAGTCGACGCCGTAGAGCTCCTCCAGGTCGCCGTCGCACGAGATGTCGCTGGCGCCCAGGCCCCGGGGATCGACGCCGACGATGTCGAACTGATCGGTGATGTCGGTGGGCAGCACGGCCGCCGCGTCGATGGCGAAGTCGGTGGCGGTGCCGCCGGGCCCGCCCGGGTTCACGAACAGGGCACCGATGCGGTCGTCCTCGCTGCCCGCCGGGACCCGGGCGATGCTGAGCGTGAGGGTGTCGCTGTCGGGAGCCGAGTAGTCGACGGGGACGTCGAGGGTGCCGCACTCGGCGCTGCCGCAGTCCTCCCAGGCGATCTCCCCGGCGTCGTCCTGCGCCCCCTCGGAGGCATCGGGCGCCTCGTCGTCGTTGTCGGCCGAGGTCGCGGCGTCGTCACCCGACCCGAGCGAGCCGTCGGCCTCCTGGGCGCACGACGCCGCGACGAGGAGGAGCAGGGCGGTCAGGATGCCGAGAAGGCTCGAGGGGTGGCGGCGCACCCGGCGACGGTATCCGGGTCAACCGGCGTTGTCGGCGCGCTGGGCCAGCATCCACTCGCGCCCGGTCAGCCCTGACTCGTGGATCTCGGTCGCCACGTCCTTGCCGACGTAGCGCAGGTGCCAGGGCTCGAACTCGTAGCACGTGCGGTCGCGGGCGCCGTCGGGGTAGCTGAGCACGAAGCCGTACTCGTGGGCGTGCGCCGCCACCCACTGCCCGGCCGGCGTCTGGGCGAAGGCGGTCGTGAGGTCGGCCACGCCCGGGTCGACGACGTCGACGGCGGTGCCGAGCTGGTGCTCGCTGTGTCCCGGCCGAGCGGTGCGGAGTGCCGCCTCGGCCTCGCCGACCTCCGCGGCCCGGTCGGCGAAGAGGTTCGCCTGGTAGTCGTGGCTGCGATAGCCGGAGATGACCACGATGGGCGTGCCGTTCGCCTCGGCGGCCGCACGCAGCGCCGCCAGGTCGGCGATGACGAAGTCTCGGACCTGGTCGCGGCTCTCGAAGCCGGCCTCGGTCACGTCGACCAGGTCGCCGGGTGCGAACGCGGCGGGCAACGTGTGGCCGGTGTCGATGACCGTGGTCGGCCACTCGGTGGCGGGGTCGCCGACGACCGGCTCCTCACCCTGCTCGCACGGGGGCGGCGGGGGTACGGTCGTGGTGGTCGGCTCGAGCGCCGAGGTCGTGGTGGTGACCAAGCGGTCGTTCGCCGCCATGGCGAGCGGATCGGCCGACGTCTGGGTCGAATCCCACGTCACCCACAGCCCGACGCCAGCGGCCCCGAGCACGATGACGAGGGCGAGTCCGACGAGCCATCCCTTCACGCGGACGCCAACTTACGCTCCCCACAGACGCCTCGTCCCCCCGGCGACGCCCGCCGTTCGTCACACCACCGACGGTGACGGGAGGCGGCCCACCCCCGGCCGTTCGTTCCCTGTCAGACCGGCCCGGTACGCTGACCGATCACCCGGGGACGTAGCTCAGTTGGCTAGAGCACCTGCTTTGCAAGCAGGGGGTCGTGGGTTCGAGTCCCATCGTCTCCACCAGCGTTGACCAGGGCATCAACTCCCGTCGTCCTTGCCCGCCTGGCCCTCATTGTCGCCAAAGGGAGCCAGGAGGGGAGCCAATCGCCTCGTCGGGCTCCCCGAGGAGGGCCTGCATCGGCGCCGCCCCGGCCTCGACGGTGGCGGCCAGGACCTGCCGGTAGACCATGGCCGCCATCCGCGTCCCGTTGTGCCCGAGCACGTCGGCCACGTGCTCCAGCGGAACGCCGGCCGCCGACATGAGCGACGCCGCCGATCGGTGTTATGCCTGCGACGTATCGGGTGCGCTCGTTCCGTGCCATGGCGGGTGGGCTCGTGAGGGATCCCCCTCACCCCGATCGCGGAGGAACTTGAGGGCTTTCCCCGACGCCACCGCGCCATGCGCGCCCGTACGGTCGCAGTGCGGAGCCAACCAAGGCGGCGCAGAGAGGTGGCTCGTTGACATGATCGGTAGCACGCGTTCCCGTCGGCTCGGTGCCATGCTGGCAGGCGTCGCAGTCGTCATCACCGTCTCAGGGTGCACGGTCGGCGCCTCCACCATCCCCGCAGGGCAAGGGTTCGATCTTCCTGAGTGCACAGCGGATCCGACCCCCGGGAGGACATGGATCCGGGACCTGGGGCCACCCGCCTGCGCTTCGAGGTCCTGAGTTCCGACTCCACACAGCCGCTGAACGCGCTTGTGTACCCGTTTGACCAGTCCGAGGGGCCAGTTTCGGGACGGTGTGGGATCGCACCAAGTCGACCGGTGCGAAATACGTGCCCTACATCGGCGATGACGTCCCGCTGCTCATCTGGACCTTGGGCGGGACCAACGCCCAGACGATCAACGTGGAGTGGGCGTTCACGGCGCTTGACGCCCACGGCAAGGATGTCGGCTTCACCTGCGTGGACTAACGACCGCTGCCGCTGAGCGACCTGCCCCTGGACTACGAGCGCATCGGGCCCGTTCTGCTGCGGCCGCACAGGTCAGTTGCTCATTCGCACCCGGGCCGCGCCAGTTCGTGCCAACATGGGCACGGAACGGTGCTCATCACCGGCCACCCACGGTCGAGGAGCCGGCCAACCCAGGACCAGAGCGCCGCTGCTCCGAACCGGCGCTCGGACAGCCGGAACGCCGTCACCATCGCTGCATCCATGATCCGCCACCCGCCAACCTGGCTTGGGAAGGCGCTCGACGTTGGTCGTCATCATTTGTTCACCCCCGCTCCAGTTGGAGACCTCGGCTCCGGGAGCGACTTCGCCGTACCTGGCCGACAGCCGACGACTGTCGGGCCCTCGGTGGAACCGCCCTGACGAGCGGTTGCGTCATTCTGTCAGCAGAGCCAGCCTCGGCGCTCGGCTCGACCCGACGACAGCATGGGCGGGCCCCGCTCTGGAAGCATGGAGGGGCAGCCGGGCGCGCGCGCGCACTGACGGCACCCTCAGGAGTGCTTCACGACCTTGACGGGGTGGTCCTCGCTGGAGCAGCCAGCAAGCACCGGCGACCCGACCTACAGGCAGATTCTCTGGAACGCATTCTGGGCGACCTAGGGGAGTTCAGCTCGGGCTCCCCCGCGGACGGTGAGAACTCCCGGCGATGCCCGGTCTCGTCCGCATGCACCCCACTTCGTCGTGGTCTGCCCCCTGTTCGCTGGTGAACAGGCACACAGCACATGAATGTTGTCGAGCGGCCGCCCGAACCAGTCCTCGTCTTCCCGGGATCGGCCGACCAGTGTGCGTGGACCCGACCTGTCGATAGGGTCGCCCGGACGGAGGTCTCTGATGATGGTGGCATCAGGCGTGCGTCCAAGGTTGCCGACTCCCACGGACCGTGACGTCCCCGTGCGCCGCCCTCGAGGCGTGGCCGGCCGATGAACGCCTCCCGCGACGTTCCTCCCGCGTCGAACGACGACCCGATCCTGCGGGCGGCCGGCCAGCTCTTCGGGTTCGGCTCACTGCGGCCGGGTCAGAGGGAAGCCATCGACAGCGTGCTCGCCGGCACGGACACGCTCGCAGTCCTGGCGACCGGCAGCGGCAAGTCCGCGATCTACGAGCTGGCGGGGCATTTGCTCGCAGGCCCGACCGTGGTCATCTCCCCGCTCATCGCCCTGCAGCGCGATCAGCTCGCAGCGTTGGAGACCCGAGGCGATGTCGTCGCCGTTGCCGTCAATTCGACCGAGACGTCTCGCCAACGACGAGAGATCCTCGACCGGCTGGCCGGTGACCGTCGACCCGACTTCGTGTTCCTCGCTCCTGAGCAGCTCGCCGACGGTGAGGTGCTCGATCGCCTCAGGGCCTTGCACCCGGTTCTGCTGGCCGTCGACGAGGCCCATCTCGTGAGTAGGTGGGGGCCAGACTTCCGTCCCGACTACCTGCGCATCGGGCCAGCTGTCGAAGCCATGGGACGACCGATCGTGCTGGCGCTCACCGCGACTGCCGCCCCGGCCGTGCGGACGGAGATCGTGCAGCGACTCGGCATGCGCGATCCGGCCGTCAAGGTGTGCGACTTCCACCGGCCCAACATCGACCTCGCGGTCCATTCGTACTTCACCGGCGAGGACCACAAGCTGGAGGTGCTCGGCCACGATGTCGTCGACGCCGCACGCGAGCGAGGTCACGGGATCGTCTACGGGGCCACCCACAAGCGGGTGGAGAACCTCGCGGCCGCGTGGTCGGACGTGGGCCTCCGGGTCGGCGCCTACCACGCCGGCCTCGGCAACGCCGTACGGACCGAGGTCGAACACCGCTTCCATGACGGCGAGCTGGATGTGGTCGTGGCCACGATCGCCTTTGGCATGGGTATCGACAAGCCCGACATCCGCTGGGTCTTCCACGCAGATGTCTCGGGTTCGCCCGACGAGTACTACCAGGAGGTCGGACGAGCCGGTCGCGACGGCGACCGCGCGGACGCGGTCCTGTACTTCCGCTCCGAAGACCTCCGGTTGCCGCGCTCGTACGCCGCCAAGTTCGGGCCGAGCGAGGCGTCGCTGACCGCGGTCGCCGATGCGCTGGCTGCTGGCAGGCAGCATCCGCTGATGCTGGCCGACCTCCAAGAACGGGTGGGGCTCTCCAGGAGCCACACCGAGGCGACCGCGCTGGCGCTGGCGGACGTCGGTGGGGTCACGGTCGAGGCTGACGGACGGGTGGTGGTCATCGGCGAGATCGAGGACGCGGCGACCAAGGCGGCCGAACTGGTCCGCGAGCGGCGCGCCATCGAGCGAAGCCGCGTCGACACGATGGAGGCATACGCCGAGCACCTGGGCTGTCGCTGGGGGTTCCTGTTGGAGTACTTCGGTGAAGCGGCGGCACCGCGCTGCGGTCACTGCGACAACGACGGACGGGTCCAGATCGCGGACGCCGACGTGGCCGAGAGCCCGTTCCCCCGCGGCAGCCGCGTTCGACACCACGTGTTCGGCGACGGCGTGGTCGTCGGCTACGTGGGGTCGCTGATCCTGCTGGAGTTCGACCGAGTCGGCTACAAGCGGCTCGACCTCGGACTGGTGATCGAGGGCGGCCTGTTGCAGCCGTCCGACTAGCGAAGCGATCCCGCCAGCGCTCGAGCCATGGTCCCCCGACGACGCCTACGCGGTCATTCCTCCGTCGATCCACCGCTGAAAGGCATCGACCTTCTCGGCAGTCCAGGCCCCGTCACACGGCATCGTTCCGGCCCGGAGCTGCTCGACGATCGGTTGTGCATGCGCCCTCACGTCGTCGTACGACCAGAGATCGAACGCAGATCTCATCGACTCTCGATCGCGCTCACGGAACAATCCCTTGATGTGGGCGGCAAAGCCGACCGCCCCTCCTTCGTCCGGCAGATCCATTCGCTCATCCTCCTCGACGAGTTCGGTGGGCTTGGCAGACGTCGGATCACCACTGAGCGGGGTGGATGAATGCGGCGGCAGGCCGGCCGAGCCACTGCGTCACGCGCATCGCAAGATCGATGTCCGCAAAGCGAGCCGTCTCGAGGTTCGTCAATCGGGCCGGCGTGCAGTCCGAGTCGCGCTCTCGCCGCGGCGAGTCGAGCGCGCCGCAGTCGAACGCCGGCAAACCCCGCACCCGGGAGGATAACGAGACCCGCTGGCGTGGAACCGTGAGCCGACCCAGCGGCGTCGTGGAGGGCGACGTCAGGCGTGGCGCCGCGCACGGATGACGGCGTCGACCCCGGTCCCGGCGATGGGCCTTGGCCGGTCCTCGGCAACGAGCCACGTCCAGCGGCGGGGATCGAGCGCGGCGACCGCGGCCTCGACCGACACCTGAAGCTGCCCGGCGGCGGCCGTTTCGGCTCCGGTCGTCGGGTCGATCGGGCGATGGCCGACCATGAACAGGGTCCCACCAGGGGCGACTGCTGACGCCAGCCGCTGCACCATCTCGTCCACCGAGTCCGCCACGTGGACGTACAGCGAGAGGGGGGCCGACGAGGTCGTAGTGCCCGGGCTGCGGGATCCACGTCGACAGGTCGCCCTCCACCCAATCGATGCGCTCGGCCACGTCCCCGCCCATCGCCTCGGCCGTCGATCGGGCGTGAGCGAGCGCTGCTGCCGAGAAGTCGATCGCGGTGACCTGCCACCCGCGCGCTGCGAGCCACAGGGCGTCCGATCCGTGACCGCACCCGGCGTCGAGGGCAAGCCGGGGCGGTAGGCCCGCGACCTCGGTGGTGAGCCACTGGTTCGGAGGACGGCGCGCCACCTGGTCCGAGTGGTCACGCAGGACCTGCGACCACCGGTCCTCCCAGAAGCGCTGGTCGAACGTCGGCTCGGTCACGGTTCCGCCGATGCAACGGCCGTGCTCGACATCCATGCCGACGACCATACCGATGCCGTCGCCGTCGCCATCAGACGATTCCTCGCAATCAGTCTTGGTTCCCCGACACCGAACGTGCACGGCTGTCACAGGCGCACTCGTTCGCCTGTCTTGGTGGTGTCCGAACGAGAAGGGAGTCGCCATGAAGGTGTTCGTCGCCGGTGCCACGGGTGCGCTCGGCAAGCAGCTGGTTCCCCTGCTGGTCGCCAATGGGCACGATGTCGTCGGGATGACCCGCACGGAAGCCAAGCGCGACCAGCTCCGCAGCCTCGGCGCGCAGCCCGTGGTGGCCGACGCGCTCGATGCCGACGCGGTTGGCCAGGTCGTGGGCGAGACGGGGCCCGACGTGATCGTGCACCAGCTCACCGCCATCCCGCCGAAGATCAACATGCGACGCTTCGAGCGCGAGTTCGCGCTCACCAACCGGCTGCGCACCGAGGGCACCGACAACCTGCTGTCGGCCGGCCGGGCGGCGGGCGTCGAGCGGTTCGTCGCCCAGAGCAACGCCAGCCTGTACGCCCGCACCGGTGGCCCGATCAAGCGAGAGGACGATCCGGTCGACGACGATCCTCCTCCACAGATGCGTGGGGGGCTCGCGGCGCTCCGTCACCTCGAGACGGCGGTCACCGGGGCGGCGTGGACCGAGGGCGTCGTGCTGCGGTACGGCTGGTTCTACGGCCCCGGCACCTCGATCGCCCTCGACCCCCTCGGCAGCCAGATCGAGATGATCCGCAAGCGCCAGGTCCCCGTCGTCGGCAAGGGCACGGGCGTCTGGTCCTTCATCCACGTCGAGGACGCCGCCGCGGCAACCGTCGCCGCGGTCGAGGGCGGACCTGCCGGGACGTACAACGTCGTCGACGACGAACCGGCACCCGTGTCCGACTGGCTCCCGGCGCTGGCGGCCGCCGTCGGTGCGAAGCGACCGCTGCGGGTGCCACGCTGGGTCGGACGACTCGCCGCCGGCGAGTGGGCCACGGTGGTCATGTCCGAGCTTCGCGGCGCCTCGAACGACAAGGCCAAGGGCGAGCTGGACTGGCAGCTGCGCTACCCCAGCTGGAGGCAGGGCTTCGCGAAGGGGCTCGGCTGACATGGCGGACCTGCTCGACGAGCTGCGACCGCGGGCCTTCGCCATCTCCTACCGGATGCTCGGCAGCGTGACCGAGGCCGAGGACGTCGTGCAGGAGGCGCTCCTGCGCCTGCACGGCGTCATCGAGGCCGGCGAGGAGATCGAGGTGCCCGAGGCCTACCTGGCCACCGTCGTCACCCGGCTCGGCATCAACCGGCTCCGCTCGGCACAGATGCAACGGGAGACCTACTTCGGCGAATGGTTGCCGGAGCCGGTGGTGACCGGGGGGCCCGACGACCCCGCCGTCCATGCGGAGATGTCGGACTCGCTGTCGCTCGCCTTCCTCGTCCTGCTCGAGCGCCTGACGCCCGAGCAACGGGCCGTGTTCCTGCTCCGGGACGTGTTCGACTACGGCTACGACGCCATCGCCGAGATCGTCGGCAAGAGCGAGGCCGCGTGCCGCCAGCTGGCGGTGCGGGCCCGCCGTCACATCGAGCAGGAGAGGCCCCACCCCGAGGCCTCGCGCCAGCAGCGCGACGAGCTGGCCCGCAAGTTCATGACGGCCGCGCAGACGGGTGACCTCGACGGGCTCGAGGCCTTGCTGGCCCACGACGTGGCCCTGCACGGTGACGGCGGCGGCAAGGTGCGGGCGATCGCCCACCCGCTGTTCGGGCGCCGCCAGGTGGCGCGGAGCGTGCTGAGGTTCATGAGCATCCTCAGCGGCATCGACGGCTTCTCGACCCGACCCGTCGAGGTGAACGGCCGCCCTGGGGCCCTGGGCCTCGACGAGCAGCAGCGGGTCCTGTACGTCCTGTCGCTCGACATCGCCGACGGGCAGATCCAAGGCATCCGGGGGATCGTCAACCCCGACAAGCTCCGCCACCTCGGCCCCGTGTCCGACCTCCTTCCCGCGCCGCCCTCGCCTGGACGCTGATCGGCGTGACCTGACGAGCCGCTCGGCCCGCCGCTGCGCGCCCAGCCGTAGCGTGGGGGCGTGGAGCCGGAGCCGCCGCGTCGCCTGAGCAGCCGGCTGCGGCAGGGGTGGGAACGAGTGGCGGATGCCGTGTCGTGGACGCCGCCGACATCGACCGAGGTCGGCACCGTCGCCAAGGCTGCCGTGGCCGCGGGCGTGGCGTGGGGGCTTGCGGTGGCCGTCACCGACGGGAGCGCGGCGGTGCTGGCCGCGTTGACCGCAGTGGTCGTCGTGCAGGTCAACGTCCGGGCGTCCGTGCGGACGGCACTGGAGCGCAGCGCGGCCGTGGTGGTCGGCGTGCTGGCCGCGTTGGCCATCGGCGACGCCTTGTCGCTCGACGCAGTCTCCGTCGCCCTTCTCGTCGGGGTGTCTCTCGCGCTTGCCCAGCTGGTGTTCCGGCTGCCGCCCGCGGCCGCCCGGCAGGTGCCGATCAGCGTGCTCGTCGTGCTCACGACAGTCGCGGCGAGCCCGAACCAGCCGGGGTGGCAGCGCGCGGTCGAGACCCTCATCGGCGCGACGGTCGGCGTCGTCATGTCCCTCGCCCTGCCGGCATCGAGGTTGGTCGACGCGCGTCAGACGGTCCAACGCCTGGGGGACGGTGTGTGCGAGGTGCTGCAGTCCATGGCCCTCGCCCTGGAGGAGCCATGGTCGACCGACCAGACCACGGCCTGGCGGCGGGCATCGCACACTGCCCGGGATCGGCTCGTCGAGCAGGCATGGGAAGCCGTCGGCGACGGTCGCAACGCCGCGAGGTGGAACATCCGCGACCGACGCCACCTCACCGAGCTCGGACGCTACGAGGACGCCATGCCCTGCCTCGAGCGGACCGCCATCGGCGTGTGGGCCATCGCCCGCGGCCTCGACGACCACGCGCGTCTCCGCGACGAGCCGCACCCGGCCATGCCGGCGATGGGGGCGCTGTTCGCCGCGTTGGCGGCGGCGATCTCTGAGCACGTCCGAAGCGTTCTCGGCGCGTCGCAGGACGCCGCGGTCGTGGCGCGCCTCGACGAGGTGCAGACGAGACGGCGACGGTGCATGCAGGGCGCCTCTCGGCGAGCGCGCCTGGCACTCGAGTCCGGCGGGGGCGGCGACCATGTCGAGGTCGAGGGCGAGTGGATCGGGTACGTCTCGCTGGTGGTGCAGACCGATCGCATCGCCGCCGACATCCGCGCCAACCTCCCCGTGACCGAATGAGCTTCGGTCACGGGGAGGTTGCTGCGTTTCGCACTCCAACCGGCGGTCAGTAACAGCCGTTGAGCGCCAGGGTCTCCAGCATCGCCCAGGCGGTCGAGTTGTATCCGTTGTCGGCGTAGGCGTGGTAGATGGTCCAACCGTCGTCACAGACGCTTGCGTCGGCCGTTCCGGGAGTCAGGCCGATGAACAGGGCGGCGACCGCCGCCAGCATCGCTCCCATTGCTCCGATCCGTGCGATTCCCTTCCGCATGAGCGCTCCTTCGGGCTCGGGTTCGTCCGCTCCCTCGCTCGCGCCCTCGGGGTCGGCAGGGAGCCTGCAGCTGTCACCGAGACGTTCGGAGCGGACAGGCCGGCGGATGTCGCCGACGAGGCGACCGCGCCTGGGTCAGCGCCGGGCGCCGGCGTGGGCGAGTGCGGTCTCCGCCTCGGAGACGATGGCCGGCACGAGGTCGATGGCCGACGGGATGTCGTGGATGAGGTCGATCGCTTCGCTCGCCCACACGGGGATGACGGCCAGGTCGCCGGTGGCCGCCGCCTCGGTGTAGGCACGCCGGGCGTCGTCGTCGTTGGAGAGCTCGTCCTCGCGGCCCCGCCAGCGCTCCAGGAACGCGTTCCGCAGGGTCCGGGCCGTGTAGCGGTGCGGCCATGGTGCGCCCCTGGCGATGTCGAGGACTCGGCTCCGCTCGGTGTCGTCGCCCGTGCGAGCGACGATCGCGTCGGCGACCTCGGGGGCGACGAGGGCCTCACGGCTGGCCTCGAAGCGGGTGCCGAGGAGGGCGCCGGCGGCACCGAGCACGAGCGCGGCGGCCAGGCCCCGGCCGTCCGCGATGCCGCCGGCGGCGAGCACGGGCGTCGAGCCGGCGATGTCGACGACGGCGGGGACGAAGGGCAGCGTGGCCCGCCGACCCCCGTGCCCGCCGGCCTCGCTGCCCTGGGCCACGATGACGTCTGCCCCGACGTCCAGCGCCCGCCGCGCTTCGTCGAGATCGGTGACCTGGACGATCAGCCGGACGCCCGAGCGGCGGACGTGTTCGGCGAAGGGCGCGGGGTCCCCGAACGACAGCATGACGGCCGCCGGTCCGAGCGCGAGCGCCGTGTCGAGCGTGCCGGCGGTGAGCGCCCAGGTGAGGAAGCCGACGCCCCACGGCCTGTCGGTCTGGGCCGCCACGATGGCCAGCTCGCGCTCGCACCGGTCCCGCTCGCCCCGGCCGCCGCCGACCAGGCCCAGCCCGCCGCCCGTCGAGACCGCGGCGGCCAGTGCGCCCCCGGCGGGCCCACCCATCGGGGCGAGCGCCACGGGGTGGGCGACGGAGAACAGCTCCGTGAACGGAGTCGAGAGTGCCACGTCGGGGCTACCGGGAAGGACGTCGCTCGGGAGTGCGGACGGACCCGATCGCCGAGATGAGACGCCGGTAGACGGGCCGGACGAGCCACGCCGGGAGGTACCGATGACGTTCCTCTCGCCAGACGTTCGGCCCGTCGGTGCGGCTTGACCATCTGCAACGCCGCCTGGATGGACGGCGTGGGGTGGTAGCGCTGCTTCGGCTCGCCCGCGTGGATCTCGATCCGGCAGAGGTGCTTGGTGCTGACGAACCCGTACTGGCTGGGGCTGACCAGCCGTACCGGCGCGCCGTGGGCACCGTCGAGGGGCCGCCCGTCGAGATGGTCGGCGAGGATGACGTCGTCCCGGAGGACGTCTTCGAGCACCACGATCGACCGGTAGCCGTCGAGGCCCACGAAGACCGCATGGGTGGGCGCCGGGCTCGCCGGGAGCGCCGGCTCGATGACCAGACGATGCACCGTCTCGAACGCCACGCCCTCCCAGCGGAGATCGGTCGCCGACCAGCCGGCCACGCAGTGGAGGTCTGCGACGACCTCGCGGCGGGGGAGGGCCGCGAGGTCGGCCAGCGGCACGGTGATCGGCTCGGCCACGACGCCGCCGCCGATCTCGATCGTCGGGTCGTCAGGGATGGCCGGAGGAGGGCGGTCGAGCTGCACGCCGAAGCGGGGGAACCCGTCGATGCGCACCTGTCCTGGTGGGAGACGGCGTATTCGGGACTCGACCACGACCTCGGCCTCCATACGGTTGCGTATGGAGGCAACGTACAGGCGAGGCGGTCCCGTGTCCATACGTGGGCGTATGGAAGAGTGGGTGCGATGGCAACACCGCAGAGCGGTCGGACTCGCTGGGTGGACGAGGGCCTGCGCGCCCTCGCGGCCGCCGGCCCCGACAGCGTCCGGGTCGAGACGATCGCCCGCAGGCTCGGTGTCACCAAGGGCGGGTTCTACTGGCACTTCGAGGACCGGACGGCGCTGCTCGACGAGGTGCTCGACGAGTGGGAGCGGCTCCTGCTCGACGAGGTGATCGAGCGGGTCGAGGCGAAGGGGGGCGACGCCAGGGCGAAGCTGCGGCGGCTCTTCGCGTTGGCCTCCGACGACGCCGTCGGCGTCGACCTGGCGGTCCGCGACTGGGCCAGGCGTGATCCCGAGGTCGCCGACCGACTCCGCCGGGTCGACAACCGACGGATGGACTACATGCGCTCGCTCTTCGGCGCGTTCTGCACCGACGAAGACGACGTCGAGGTCCGCTGTGTCCTCGCCTTCTCCCTCTGGATCGGCAACCACTTCATGGCGGCCGAGCACGGCAGCCGCAGCCGCGCCCAGGTGGTGAAGCTCGCCGTGCGGTCGCTCCTCGCGACGCCGGCGGGCTGACCGCCACGTGGCCTCGGGCCCGCTGGGGTCAAGATGTCGGGATGCCGATCGAGTTCGGGCGCGGCGCGTTCGAGAACCCCGACGACCCGGTGCACGACGACGATGTCGACACGTCGGTCGTCGTGCTGACCTCTCCTGGCCACCTCGAGGCCACGCGGGAGGCGGTCGAGCGCTGCCGCGCGCGCTGTCGCAGGCACATCGACTTCAGGGACTGGCTGCTCCAGCGGCACTTCGACGACGTGATGGGAGGCGAGCGCAGCCGCAGTGGTCGATGGCCATGAGGACGAGGCCTTCCGCCAGGCGTGCCGCCTCTTCGGCGATGCCGGTTGGGTTGTTGGCGAAGCCCAGGAGCGCGTGGACTGGCACGACAAGCCGCTCACCGCGGCAGCGATGACACGTGGCGGCGCGGTCGCTGTCGTCAGTGTCAGCATCCGGCCCCGAAGGGGATGTCGATCACGGAGCGCCAGGTGCCATCGTCCTGTCGTCGACCGATCTCCAGTCGGTCGTCGCGGTCGCCACCAGGTTGCCGTTGATGGTCGACCGCCACGATGTGCTCGCCGGGTCCATGTGATCGCTACGGCGTCAGCGGGTCACCATCCGCACACGCCCCCGAGGGCGACGAGGTCGGTCCACACGGTGCGAATCTCGTCGAGCCCGACGGCGACCGTCCCGTCGTCCTTCACCATGCGTGCATCGGCCCGTACGGATGTCGAGGCCCACGCCACGCATCATCGCGGACCGGCTCTGAGCCGTCAGCAGGCCCTCAGCGGGAGCGCCACTCGATGAGGACGCAGGTGGCGTCGTCCTGGAGCACGCCGCCGTGGTGGTCCACCACGTCGTGTACGAGGCGGCGCACGGTCTCGGCGGGTTCCAGGCCCGCGGCCGCAGCCCGCTCGAAGAAGTCGGCGAGGCGATCGAAGCCGAACGCCTGGCCCGCCGACGAGCGGGCCTCGACGATGCCATCCGTGAACAGCAACAGCGCGTCGCCGGGCTCGAGCTGCTCCGTGGCGATCTCGGGGTCGGGGCCGGGAACGCCGAGCGGCGGCCGTGGTGCGCACTCCAGCGTGCGCACCACGCGGCCGTCGCGCAGCAGCAGGGGCCGCGGGTGGCCGGCGTTGAGCCAGCGCACCGCACCGGTCGACACGTCGAGCTGGATCAGGGCCGCGGTCACGAACGCCTGGTCCTCGAACTGCGATCGGATGGCCTGATCGATCTCGGTGGCGGTCTCGGCGAGACCGAGCTGCCTGCGCCGCGCGTTGCGATACGCGGCGACCGTGAGCGTCGTCATGACCGCGGAGGCGAGATCGTGGCCGACGCCGTCGAACACGGCGGCGGAGAGGATGTCGGCGTTCAGGGCGTAGTCGAACGAGTCCCCCGCCACTTCGTACGCGGGCTCGAGGACGCCCGCGACGCCCACCCTCGGCGTGCTGAAGGTCGAGGGCGGCAGCAGCTGCCATTGCAGCTCGGCGCACAGATCGAGCGGCTGGCGGCGCCGTACCTGGTGAAACAGATCGCTGTATCGGCTCTTGGCGACGACGAGGTCGGCGGCCAGCGAGGCCAGGTGACGGGCGGTCGTCTCCACGACGTCGTCGTAGGTGGCGAACCGCAACCGCAGCACGCCGAGGCGGTCGACGCCGTCGCGGACGGGAAACCACATGTCCCCCTCGCCGTCGGTTCCGGTGGGCACGCTGCTCTGGAAGGCGCGTCCCGCCAGGGTGGTGTCGATGTCGAGCGGTTCGACGTCCTCGCGCTCGCGGGGGGACACGGGGACGAGAAGCCGTTGGGCGATGCTCGCCAGGTACAGCTGGGCGTCGCTGGCGCCCAGGCGGGCCGCGGCCGTGGCCAACAGTCGCGGCACGTCCTCGGGTGGCATCTCGTGGCCGGCGTCGAGGACAGACCCGAGCGTCCGTTCCGCCTCGGCGAGCCGCTTCTGGTCTCCGTCCTGATCGCCCACGGCCACGATCCATTCCTACCCCAGATCCACCGATGGCGTGACGGGCGGGAACGGTCGGGCGGCGCGGTGGCGAGCTCACGAGCGAGATCGGCCCGGCGCCCGTACGCCCTCGGGCATCGAACCGGCCGGGCACCATCGGCCCGGCAGTTCGCGGGCTCAGCCTCGGTCGACGGCCGCCAGGATCGCCTGGCCGAGCTGCGCCGGCCGGGTGAACTGCGGCCAGTGGCCCGTGGGCAGGTCGACGTATTCGACGTCACGCATCACCGAGAGCTCGGCGAACATCGGGACTCCCATCGCCATCCACTCCCGCAGCTGCTCGCTCGAGAACTCGCAGCAGATGACCGTGGCCGGGACGTCGTAGCGCCGGTCGTCGGTCAGCTCCTGCTTGTCGTACGCGACCCCGGTCGGTTGCGGCACCGCCCGGGCCCGGAACGCCTCGCGCCGGGCGTCGTCGAGGTCCTTCAGGTCCGGCTCGTCGAAGTCGGACCAGGCGGGCAGCGGGATCTCACCGTCGACCACCGGCAGCTCGTCGTTGATCGCCTGACCGGGCCCGAGCGGGCCGGCGTCGACGTAGATCACGCGGGCCACTCGGTCGGGGCGGGCATCCGCCGCGGCGTGGGCGATCCCCCCGCCGCCAGAGTGGCCGACGAGGACCGCCGGCCCGTCCGCCTCGTCGATCGCGGCCACGACCGCGGCGACGTGGTCGCGCAGCCCGATGCCGGCTCGGTCGGCGTCGGCGGACTCGAGGCCGGGGAGGGTGAGCGCCCGCGCCTGGTGGCCGGCCCGTTCGAGGGTCGGCGCGACCTCGTCCCACGAAGAGCCGTCGAGCCAGAAGCCGGGGATCAGGATGATGTCCACCAGCGCACGGTAGGCCGTGTGCCGCGGCGGGGGGCCCGGGTTCGGCCGTAGGGTCGCGCCTGATGGGGGACTGGATCTGGAGCGACCCGCGGTGGCGTGACCGGGTCGGCGACGACCCGGCGACAGCCTTGCGGGAGGCGGTACGGCGGGCGGTCGACCTGCGGGACAGCCTGGCCACCGCCGACAGGGACGAGGCCGGCCGGGCAGTGTTCCTGGTGGACGTGCTGAACCACCCGGCAGCTGCACTGGCGTCGACCGTCCGCCGACGGGCCGATGAACCGGCCAGACGTCCCCATCCGGGGCCGACGTCGGTTCAGCCGTCGTCGGGGCGGGCGAGGCTGGCCATCCCGTAGGCCCGGCTGGGGGCGAACCGGATCATCGACCGACGGTCGGCGACGAGCGAGGCGCGGAACGAGCCCCAGTCGTCGGGCTCGCCGACGACGGCGCGGTAGTGCTCGACGTGTTCCTCGACCCCCGGGTCGTCGACCGACTCGATGATCGGCGCCAGCTCGACGACCCCCTCGAGGACCACGTAGGCGAAGAAGTCGTCGCGGGTCACGTGGAGGGCGGTCCACGGGTCGCGGGCCAGGTTCCGGAACTTGGCCCGGCCGGCCGTCGTCGACACGCGGATCACACCGTCGCCGGCCACCCAGTGCAGCACGTTGGACAGCTGGGGACGCCCGTCGCGCCGCGTCGTGGCCATGACCGACTGGCGGGTGGTGCGGGCGAAATCGAGGGCGGCGTCGAGGTCCATGGGTGTCCCAACCCGGGGGCCGGTCGGCGTGTTCCGGACGCGGCGGTGGGATCCGAGGTGGTCGGTCGTCAACCATCTCGGATCCCACGGCCAGCCCCGGGGTGGGAGGGGACCGGCCTCTCACGCCGCGGGGGCGATGGCTGCTGATTCGGCGACCGCTCGGGTGCGGCCGGCGTGCGGGTGGTGCATGCCCTCGTGGCCGCACCAGCACACCCAACGCACGGTCATGTCCGCGCCCCGGCCGTCGATGCCGAGGATCTGGCTGTGGCCGACGAGGACCTCGCAGCCGTGGCGGGGGCAGTGGATGCTCATCATGGCGGGCTCCTCAGGCTCGGCCCGTGCGCCGGGCCCAGCGGGACCGGAGGCGGGGACGTCGGTCGGGGGACGGGACCCGTCGCCGGGCGGCCGCGCTCTGCAGCTCGTCGTGCCGGATCGCTGCCAGTTGCATCGTGGTGTCGAGGTGCATCGCTCCTGCCCTCCTCCGGGCTCGTCGTGGTGGGTGACACCCGCAACGTACGACGACAGTGGTCGGAGAGTAAGGTCCAGTCCGAGCACAGTTATGGGTACCACTTCACCGGATCTCTTCATCGACCTCGACCGCTCTCGGCCACGTGGGCTGCGGGCTCAGGTCGAGGGCGGCCTCCGCACGGCCATCCGCTCGGGACGGCTGGCTCCCGGCACGCGCCTGCCCTCCAGCCGGGCCCTGGCCGCCGACCTCGACGTGACCCGCGGCGTGGTGGTCGACGCCTACGCCCAGCTCACCGCGGAGGGCTACCTCCGGTCGGCGCAGGGATCGGGGACCGTGGTCAACGACATCGGTGCGGGCGACGCCGCCCCCGCCCCCCGGGCCGCGGCGCCGCCCGCGCCGTCACCGCTCGCCGTGGACTTCCGCAGCGGACTCCCCGACCTGAGCTTGTTCCCGCGGGCGGCGTGGGCCCGGGCCACCCGGGCTGCGCTCGTGTCGATGCCCGACTCCGAGCTGGGGTACGTGCCGCCCGCCGGCCTGCCCCGCCTGCGGGCGTCGGTGGCCGACTACCTCGGCCGCGTGCGCGGCGTGGCGTGCGGTCCCGACCAGGTCATGATCTGCAACGGCTTCGGCCACGGCTTCGGCGTCGTGCTGCGGGCCCTCGCCGACCGGGGTCTGACCGGGGTGGCAGTCGAGGTCCCCGGCTACGACGAGCCGCGTGACCAGATCCGGCGCGCCGGCCTGGCGGTCCACCCGGTCCCGGTGGACGACTCCGGGCTCCGCACCGACCTGCTGGCCACCACCCGGGTCGGCGCGGTGATGGTGACCCCCGCGCACCAGTCGCCCACCGGCGTCGTCATGACCTCCGCCCGGCGGGCCGAGCTGGCCGACTGGGCGCGGTCGACGGGCGCCTACGTCATCGAGGACGACTACGACGCCGAGTACCGCTACGACCGGCACCCCGTCGGCGCGTTGCAGGGGGTGCTGCCCGACCAGGTCGTGTACCACGGGACGCTGTCCAAGAGCCTGGCCCCCGGGCTGCGGCTCGGGTGGTTGGTGGCGCCGCCCGAGCTCGTCGACGACCTGGTGCCGGCCCGCAAGGCGGTCGACCACACGACGGCGTCCGTGATCCAGGCCACCTTCGCCGAGTTCCTCGAGCGCGGCGACCTCGACCGCCACCTGCGCCGAACCCGCCGGATCTACCGCGAGCGCCGCGACGCGCTCGTCGAGTCCCTGCGCGAACGGCTGCCCGACTGGCGGGTGGGCGGGGTGTCGGCCGGCCTGCAGGCGTTCGTGACGCTGCCCGAGGGTCGCGACAGCGCGGCCGTGTCCGCCACGGCCCACAACCACGGCGTCGGCGTGTACCCGGTGGCGGACTATCTGCTCGACGAGGCCCGTCGGGCGAGGTCTCTCATCCTCGGCTACGGCACGCTGCGGCCCACACAGATCCGCGACGGCATCCGCCGCCTCGCCGACGCGCTCGATGGTCAGGGTGCCGACTGACGTCGCCGCCGCAGCGCCTCGTAGTCTGCAACGCCCATGGGGACCTATCAGCCGGCCTTCGGGCGCGGCGCTGTGCTCGTGCTGTTCGGGCTCCTGGCAGCGTCGGTCGTCATCGCTGTCGCCGTCGACCTGATCGAGGGACGGCTGTCGTGGGGTTTCGATGGCGTGTTCGTGGCCGCGCTCGTGTGGAACGGGTACTGGTGGCTGCTCCGGATCGCCTCGTCCCTGTCGGTGAGCCCTGACGGGGTGCGGTGGGTGGCCCCTGCTTCGGGGCACGTCGTCGGATCTGTCCTGCTCTCCTCGAGGTGGAGTCCCGCATCCGAGCGACCGGGGCGCGCCGCCCGACCGCCCGTTCGGCTGACCGATCAGTTCCGGGCACCAGAGGCGTCGAATGGTCTGACGGCGCGCCCCGGGGCCACGCGCGGCCGGCGAAAAGCCGTTGACCTCAAGCAACCTTGAAGGAGGAGACTGCCCGGCATGCAGATGGACTTCAGCCACTGGATGGCGCTGGAGAGCGCCGTGCACGGCGAGCGGACCAAGCGCGGCTTCGACCGCGCCACCCTGCGCCGCATCGCCGAGTTCGCCCGCCCGCACTGGCGGGCGTTGGGCGGGTTCCTGGCCCTCAGCGTCGTCGGTGCCGTCCTGACCGTCGCCACCCCCGTGCTGGCCGGCCGGGTCGTGGACGAGATCGTCGACGGCCAGGACGAGGGGCGGGTCGTGACGATCGCGGTGATCATCGCCCTCATCGCCCTGCTCGACGCGGTCGTCGGCATCGCCGAGCGTTGGCAGTCGGCCCGCATCGGCGAGGGCCTCATCCTCGACCTGCGGCGGGCGGTGTTCCGCCATGTGCAGCGGATGCCGGTCGCCTTCTTCACCCGCACCCGCACCGGCGCGCTCGTCAGCCGGCTCGACAACGACGTCATCGGCGCCCAGCGGGCCTTCACCTGGACGCTGTCCGGCGTCGTCAGCAACGCCATCTCGCTGCTGCTGGCGGTCGTGGTCATGTTCAGCCTGTCGTGGCAGATCACCCTGCTGGCGCTGCTGCTGCTCCCGATGTTCGTCATCCCGGCCCGGCGCATGGGTTCGCGCCTCGCCCACCTCGAGCGCGAGGCGGCCGACCACAACGCGGCGATGACCGGCCAGATGACCGAGCGGTTCTCGGCCCCCGGCGCCACCCTGGTCAAGCTGTTCGGGCGGCCGGACCGCGAGGCTCGCGAGTTCACCGACCGGGCCGAGCGGGTGGCCGAGATCGGCGTGCGCACGGCCATGGGCCAGTACCTGTTCATGACCGCCCTGGCGCTGGTCTCGGCGCTCGCCCTGGCGCTCGTGTACGGACTCGGCGGGTACCTGGCGCTGCAGGGTGACATCGAGCCCGGCACGATCGTGACGCTCGCCCTGCTGCTCACCCAGCTGTACGCGCCGCTCACCGCGCTGGCCAGCGCCCGGGTCGACGCCATGACCGCCATCGTCAGCTTCGAGCGGGTGTTCGAGGTGTTGGACATGGAGCCGCTCATCACCGAGCGGCCCGACCCGACCCCCGTCCCCGCCGGCCCGGTGGGCGTCGACCTACGACGACGTGCGCTTCTCGTACCCGTCGGCCGACAAGGTGTCGCTCGCCTCGCTCGAGGAGGTGGCCACGCTCGACACGCGCGGCGGCAGCGAGGTGCTGCACGGCATCTCGTTCACGGTCGATCCCGGCCAGATGGTGGCGCTCGTCGGGTCCTCGGGCGGTGGCAAGTCGACGATCGCCTCGCTGGCGCCGCGCCTCTACGACGCCGACCGCGGTGCGGTGCGCATCGGCGGGGTCGACGTGCGGGACCTGTCGTTCGACGACATCCGGGCCACGCTCGGGATGGTCACCCAGGACGGGCACCTCTTCCACGACAGCGTGCGCGACAACCTGCGCTTCGCCCGACCCGAGGCGACCGACGACGAGCTGTGGGACGCGCTGCGCCGGGCCCGCCTGGCGGACGTGGTGGCCGCGCTGCCCGACGGGCTGGACACGGTGGTCGGCGAGCGGGGCTACCGGTTCTCGGGCGGCGAGCGCCAGCGGATGACCATCGCCCGCCTGCTGCTGGCCCGGCCTCGGGTGGTGATCCTCGACGAAGCGACCGCCAGCCTCGACTCGACGTCCGAGGCCGCGGTGCAGGAGGCGTTGGCCGACGCCCTCGCGGGCCGCACGGCCATCGTGATCGCCCACCGGCTGTCGACGGTGCGGCGGGCCGACCAGATCCTCGTCATCGAGGCGGGGCGGGTGGCCGAGCGGGGCACCCACACCGAGCTGCTGGCGGCCGACGGCCGGTACGCCGAGCTCTACCGGACGCAGTTCCGCGAGGAGTCCGGGCCGGTGGTCACCCCCGTCGAGGCGGTCGAAGCGGTCGCCTGAGCTCCGGACGGACCGGTGGGCGCGGGACGTGGCCGTGGCACGGCGGGTTCGCGGCTCGGCCTGCGGACGGGAGCGGCCCTGCGACCGTCAGGCGATCGGGGCGCCCGGCGCGACACCCTCGGGCAGCTCGAGCAGGCGGACCGTGCCGTCGGGGTCGAGGGCGCCGAGGATGAGGAACTCACTGGTGAAGCCCGCGATGCGCTTGCGCCCGAGGTTGAGCGCCCCCACCACGATCCGACCCTGCAGCTCGTCGGCCGAGTAGTTGGTGACCTGGGCGCTGGTGCGCAGCGTGCCGATCACCGGGCCGAAGTCGACCGTCAGCTTCCAGGCGGGCTTGCGCGCCTCGGGGAACGGCTCGACGCCGGTGACCCGGCCGGTGCGCATGTCGACGGCGAAGAACCCGTCCGCACCCACCTCGGGCTTGGCGTCGAGGCCCTCGGGGGCGTACGGAAGGCGGTCGGGGTCGATCTCGTGCTGGGCCACCGCGCCATCCTGCCCGGCCGGCCCGCCGACGAGGGAACCGGTCCGGGACGCGTCACACCCGCGTGCGAAGATGCCCCTCCCCCATGGCAGCCAAGGTCCGTCTCCGTCCGTGGCAGAAGCGCGCCCTCGACCGGCTCGCAGCTACCGACGCGCCAGACTTCCTGGCCGTCGCCACCCCGGGAGCCGGGAAGACGACCTTCGCCCTGTGCGCCGCGGTGCAGGACATGCACGCCAACCCCGGGCGCCGGCTGGTCGTCGTGGCCCCGACCTCGCACCTCAAGCTCCAGTGGGCCGACGCCGCCGGTCGCGTCGGCCTGCACCTCGACCCCCGCTGGACGCCGTCGGGCGGCCGGCTGCCGGCCGACGTCCACGGCATCGTGACGACCTACCAGCAGGTGGCGTCGAACCCTGACGCGCTGCGGCCCGTCTCCGCCGGCGCCGCGGTGATCCTGGACGAGATCCACCACGCGGGCGACGACCGGGCGTGGGGAGAGTCTGTCCGCCGGGCGTTCGAGACGGCGCCCGGCCGCCTGGCGCTGTCCGGCACGCCCTTCCGGTCCGACACGCTCGCCATCCCGTTCGTGCGCTACGTCGGCGACGAGGCCGTCCCCGACTTCGAGTACGGCTACGCCGACGCGCTGGGCGACGGTCGCGTCGTGCGCCCCGTGTACTTCCCCCGCATCAACGGGTTCATGGAGTGGATCGCGCCCGACGGCAGCGCTCAGGCCGCCGCCTTCGACGACCCGCTCGACCGCACCCGCGCCGCCCAGCGGCTGCGCACCGCGCTCAGCCTCGACGGCGAGTGGCTCACGACCGTGCTGCTCCAGGCCAACGAGCGGCTCAACGCGCTGCGCCGCACCCAGCCCGACGCGGGCGGCCTCGTCATCGCCGCCGACCAGGAGCACGCGCAGGGCATCGCCGACCTGCTCCGCTACCGGTGCGGGGTGCGGGCCACCGTGGCGGTCTCCGACGACCCGCTGTCGTCCAGCCGCATCGCCCGCTTCGCGGCGGCGGGCGACCCGTGGATCGTGGCCGTGCGCATGGTGTCCGAGGGTGTCGACATCCCGCGGCTGCGGGTCGGCGTCTACGCCACGACCACCACGACCGAGCTGTTCTTCCGCCAGGCGGTCGGCCGGTTCGTGCGGTGGACCCGCGGCGTGCCCCGCCAGAAGGCGTACCTCTTCATCCCCGACGACATCCGGCTGCGCACGTGGGCGACGCAGATCGCCGACGCCCGCCGTCACAGCCTCCGCAAGGCGAGCGACGACGGCGACCCGGCACCCACCGACGAGGCCGCGCTCGACGAGCTCCGCCACGAGGACGACCAAGCCGACCAGCTCTCGATGTTCGCCGCCCTGTCCGCGGTCGTGACGGGCGAGGACGAGTCGTCGGTGTTCGACGTCGACGACGCGTTGCTCGCCCGGCTGGAGCAGCTCGACCGGATCGAGGACGACGGCGGGGGCGACGAAGCGCTCGAGCTCGCGCTGCCGGCGCTGCCGGGCGGGCCCCCGGGCGCGGTCGGTGTGGGTGGCAACGGCAGCGGGAACGGCGCCGCCGCGGCCAACCCGCGGCAGCGGCGCGCCGAGCTGCGCGAGGCGAACGCGAAGCTCGTGCAGGACCTCGTGTGGGCCACCGGGATGGGCCACGCGCAGGTCAACGGTCAGCTCAACCGCCTCATCGGGCTCCGCCGCATCGACGAGGCGACGATCGACCAGCTGCGCCGCAGGGCCCAGCAGGCCGAGCGCTGGCTCGCCACGCTCTAGCCCGCATCGTTGCGAGATATCCAGCAATAGCTGGCTCGTTGGTGCCCGTCCGCGCCGCCCCGGCGCGTGCCCGGGCGACCACGGCACCACCGTCCGTTGTCGGCGGTGGGGCGAAAACCCAGGAATATCAAGGACTTCTCGCGCTCAAAGTGATGACTTCCTGGGGAAAACTCGTAAGAATACCCCCGGTATCCACGTCTCGTCACTCCGTGTTGGCGAGACTTGGCGGCAATCCACCCTCCAGGAGGAGCCCGTGAACCGTCGTGATCTCGTCCAAGCCGTGTCCACCCAGACCGGTGTCGAACGCAAGGATGTCGACTCGGTCCTGAAGGGCTTCACCGATGTGGTGACCTCTGTGGTGTCCAAGGGAGAGGCCGTCTCGATCTCGGGCTTCGCCAAGTTCGTCAAGGTCGACCGACCGGCCCGCATGGGCCGCAACCCGCAGACGCAACAGCCGGTGCGCATCAAGGCGTCGAAGAAGGCGCGCATCACGCCGCTCAAGGGGTTCAAGGACGCGGTCGTGAAGACCAGCCTCGCCCCCAAGCTCGAGCGAGGCGTGTGGCCGCCGGCGCCGCCGGCGAAGAAGGCCGCCGCCAAGAAGACGACCGCCGCCAAGACGACGACGCCGCCAAGAAGGCGGCCGAAGGCGCCGGCCAAGTCGGCAGCGAAGAAGACCACCGCGGCCAAGAAGACGACCGCCAAGAAGGCGCCGACCCGCAAGTCGGTGGCCCGCAAGGCGCCCGCCAAGCGCGCTCCCGCCAAGAAGGCGCCCGCCAAGAAGGCGCCGGCCCGCAAGTCGGTGGCCCGCAAGGCGCCGGCTCGCCGCTGATCGGCGCAGCTCGGCCCGCAGCCCGCCGGCTCGGGCTGGGGGCCCACATTCCCAGGCATCCCGACCGACCGCCTGCGGGCGGTCGGTCCGCGTCCGGGCGGTGGTCGCATGAGAATTCCTGCACGAGTCTCTAAACGCCGCGTGCGGTTCGGGCGTTCTTGGGGCAGTGTTGGCTGTATCCGTGGTACCTGAGCGCTCCTCCCACACCGCGCCGATCTCGGTCGGCGTCGGCTCGGCGCTGTCGTTCGAGGGCTTCTACCTGGCCAACGAGCGGCGGCTCTTCCGCGCGCTCTACGTGCTCACGAGCAGCCGCGACGAAGCGGAAGACCTGGCCCAGCACGCGTTCTGCCGGGTCTGGGAGCGGTGGGACCGCGTCTCCACCCTCGACGACCCGACCGGCTACCTGTTCCGCACCGCGTTCAACGCCCACCACAGCGCGACCCGCCGGGCGGTGCGCGCCGCACGCCGCGTCGTCGACGTCGTGGCCCACGCCACCCCCGTGCCCGCACCCGAGCCCGCGGACCTCGCCGCGGACCGCGACCACGTCGCCCGCTCGCTGGCGCAGCTCACACCCCGCCAGCGCGAGGCGCTGGTGCTCACCCAACTCCTCGATTGCGACGCGAGCGACGCTGCCCGCATCATGCGCATCCGCCCCGCCACCGTTCGGGTGCTCGTGAGCCAGGCACGCTCAGTGCTGGCTCGCCGCAACCGTCCGGACGCGGGGCCGGGAGCGTGACCGATGACAAGGACCTGCGCTCCGAGCTCGAACGCCTCGCATCATCCGTCGGCGATCCCCCCGAGCACGGGCTCGAGCGGGTCGCCGCACGCCGGCACCGCCGGCTGCGCCGCCGCCGTGGAGCTGTCGCCACGGCGGCGGTGCTGGCGGTCCTGACCGTCGGTGCCCTGACGCTCGCCGAGCGTCGCGACCCCGAGGACACCGTCACCTCCTCGCGCAGCCCCTCGCCGCCGGCTGCGCCGGCCGAGCTGCCGAGCCAGGTCCAGGTGCTCTGCGAACCGAGCGGGATCGTCGTCCCGGTGGCGTCGGTCCGCCCCGAGCGGGACGGGCTGCACATCCAGGTGTCGAACTCGCTCGGCGCACCCTCCGTCGTCGAGGTCGAGGGCGACGGGTGGCGGTCGGGTCACATCGAGGTCCCGCCGGGCGTCACCGAGGTGCGCCAGCCCGTGCCGCCGGGCGAGCTGACGATCGGTTGCGACATCGCGGGCGAGATGCAGCGCCGACGGGTCGACCTCGTCGACCTGGGGGGCTACTACCGCGCCCCCGAGCTCGAATGCGAGCAGGCCGACGTGGTGACCCTGCGCGACCTGCCGGTCGAGCTGGACGGGGCCACGAACATCATCGTGGCCGCTCGCGCCGCGCTCCATCCGCATCTGACGGACGGGACCGACGGCGACGCCATCGGACCGCTCCGCGGCTACCAGTCCCAGCGGCTCGGCGACTCCACCGCCGACCCCGTGGTGCAGGTGACCAGGGACGGGAAGGTCATCGCCTTCGCGCACGTCCGCGGCGCGGAGGGGGCGGTGGCCCCGCCGTGGACGACGGTGAGTGAGGCCGAGGTGTGCGGTTCGGTCGTCGCCACGCCGCCGCCGAACGAGACGACCACGAGCACGAGCGCACCGGCCGCTTGACGCGTCGCCGCCCCGAGCCCGCGCCGTCGCTGATCCGCGCCGGCCGGACCCGGCGAGGCCGGCCCGCCGGTCGGCGACCGCGATCAGCCGTAGATGCCGTCGATGGCGTCGGCGTACTTGGCCAGGATGCTGCGCCGCTTGAGCTTGGACGTGGGCGTCAGCTCGTCGCCGTCGGGCATCCACTCGTCGCCGAGCACCGCGATCCTCTTCACGCGCTCGACGTTGCTGAACCGCACCATGACCTCGTCGACCGCTCGCTGCAGCTCGTCCCGCACCCGCGGGTCGGCGGCCAGCTCGACCAGCGAGGCCGCCTCGATGCCGCGGTCCGCGAACCAGCCCGGAGCCACCTCGGGGTCGAGCACGACGAGGGCGCTCACGAAGGGCCGCTCGTCGCCGACGCAGCAGACCTGCCCGATGGCGGGCACGGTCTTGATGGCGGCCTCGAGGTTGGCAGGGCTGATGTTCTTGCCCCCCGCCGTGATGATGAGCTCCTTCTTGCGATCGACGATGCGGAGGTAGCCGTCGTCGTCGATCACCCCGATGTCGCCCGAGTGGAAGGTTCCGTCGGCATCGAGGGCGTCGGCGGTCTTCTCGGGGTCGTCGAGGTAACCGGCGAACACGTTCCCGCCCCGGCACAGCACCTCGCCGTCCTCGCCGAGGAAGACGTCGACGCCGGGGAAGGCCCGGCCGACGGCGCCGACCCGCACGGCGTAGGGATCCCACGTCATGGGGCCCGTGGTCTCGGAGAGCCCGTAGACCTCGGACATCGGGACGCCGATCGCGCGGAACCAGCGGATGAGCTCGGGCGGGATCGGGGCTGCGCCGGTCACGGCGAACTGCAGCGCGTCGAGGCCGATGAGCGCCCGCACGTTCGAGAACGCCACCTCGTCGAGGAACGCGTACGCCTCGTCGTCCTCGGGGGTGGCGGTGCCGGCCGTGCGCCGCTCGACGATCGGTTCGGCCGCCGCGACCGCCTCGTCGAAGCGCGCCTTCGCCTCGGGGTCTGCTGCGAGGGCGGCCTGCACGCCGGCGTGGATCTTCTCCCACACCCGCGGGACGCCGAACATCGTCTGGGGGTGGACCTCCCGGGCGTAGGTGGCGATGAGCGACGGTTCGGGGCAGGTGGTGACCTCGAACCCGCCCATCCCGGCCAGGTACTGGCCGGTCATGCGCTCGGCGATGTGGGCCATCGGCAGGTAGGAGACCGCCCGGAAGCCGGCGGGGTCGATGGCGACGAGGTCGAGGTAGCCCTGCGCGGTCCACACGATGTTGCGGTGCGTGAGCATCACGCCCTTCGGCGGGCCCGTCGTTCCCGACGTGTAGATGACGGTGGCCAGCATGTCGGGCGTGATCGTGGCGGCGGCGGCGTCGAGGTCGACGGGCTCGTGGCCGTCGGTGAGGGCGGTGCCGGGGATGAGGTCGTCGCCCGCCAGGCCGTCGGGGTCGTGCAGCACCACGACGTGCTCGAGGGCGGGGAGTTGGTCGCGCGCCGTGGCGAACCGCTCGGCGAAGCCCAGGTCCTCGACGACGGCCAGCCGGGCGCCGCTGTGCCCCGCGAGGTAGGCGACCTGCTCGGCCGACGACGAGTTGTAGATCGAGATGGCTGTCGCGCCGCAGAAGATCGCGGCGAGGTCGACGACGTGGAACTCGGGGATGTTCCGCATCATGAGGACGACGCGGTCGCCGTGGCCGACTCCGAGGGCGCGCAGCCCGGCCGCCGCCACGGCGACCTGGTCCGCGAGCTCCGAGAACGTGGTCTCGACCCAGGCGTCGCCGTCTTTGGCGCGCAGGGCGACGAGGTCGGGGTAGGCAGCCACCGTTTCGAGCCAGCGGCTGGCGAACGTCTGCCCTGCCACCTTGTCGTCGATCACCTTGGTGTCGGTGTGCTGGTGGGTGGTGGCCTGCACAGCGTCCTCCCTGTCGCGAGTGTGCCGAACGCCACAAACGTAGAGGCCCGACGGCGCGGGCGCTCGCGGGCCGTGCTCGCCGGGGCCTTCGCCGGGGGCCGCGGCGGCACACGGCCGGGCCGATCAGCGTCACGTCCCGATCCCGCCACGGGTGGCCGCGCGGCTCGGTTGCGTGCGCGGCGGAGGCTGGGCAGACTGGCTTGACCGAACGGTCAAGTGAGCCGGCCCGACCGCCCGGGCCCCGGCAGAGGGGCACCGGCGGGGACGGCGAGACAAAGAGGAGCATCCATGCCCACCGCTGTCATCGTCGACGCCGTCCGCACGGCCGGCGGCAAGCGCAACGGGAAGCTGTCCGGCTGGCACCCCGCAGACCTCGCGGCCGAGACGCTGACCGCGCTGGCCGAGCGCAACAGCCTCGACCCCGCCCTCGTCGAGGACGTGATCATGGGCTGCGTCATGCAGGCCGGCGCCCAGTCCGTCAACGTCGGCCGCAACGCCGTGCTCGCCGCCGGGTGGCCCGAGGAGGTCCCCGCCACGACGATCGACCGCCAGTGCGGCTCGTCGCAGCAGTCGGCCCACTTCGCGGCCCAGGCCGTCATGTCGGGGGCCCACGACATCGTCGTGGCCGCGGGTGTCGAGATCATGAGCCAGGTGCCGATGGGCGCGTCGGTGGGCGACGGCCGCTTCGGCTTCCCGTTCGGCCCGCGCGTCGGGCTGCGCTACGCCGACGTCGGCGGCCTGGTGCCGCAGGGCATCTCGGCCGAGCTGATCGCCGACAAGTGGGGCCTCAGCCGCGAGGACCTCGACGGCTTCTCGGCCGAGAGCCAGGCGCGGGCCGCCCGGGCCACCGCCGAGGGCCGGTTCGAGAACGAGATCGTGGCGGTGAGGTCCATCCACCGCGACAAGGAGTCGGGCGACATCACCGAGTCCGACGAGCTGGTCACGGCCGACGAGGGCATCCGCGAGGGCACCACGGTCGAGACGCTCGCCAACCTGAAGCCGGCGTTCAAGCCCGACGGCAAGGTCACTGCGGGCAACTCGAGCCAGATCACCGATGGTGCGTCGGCCGTGCTGATCATGAGCGAGGAGAAGGCCCGCGAGCTCGGGCTCAAGCCCCGGGCCCGGTTCCACACCTTCGCCCTCGCCGGGGTCGACCCGGTGATGATGCTGACCGGCCCCATCCCGTCGACGGCCAAGGCGCTCGAGAAGTCGGGCCTCTCGGTCGGCGACATCGACCTGTTCGAGGTCAACGAGGCGTTCGCCTCGGTCGTGCTGGCCTGGCAGAAGGAGACAGGCGCCGACATGGACAAGGTCAACGTCAACGGTGGCGCCATCGCCCTCGGCCACCCGCTCGGGTGCTCGGGCACCAAGCTGCTCTCCACGCTGCTCAACGAGCTCGAGCGCACGGGCGGCCGCTACGGCCTGCAGACGATGTGCGAGGGCGGCGGCATGGCCAACGCCACCATCATCGAGCGCCTGGACTGACGAGGCGGCCCGGCGTCGCTGCGACGCCGCCGGGCCATCCCCGCAGGTCACCGGGGCGCCGGTCGCGAGGGGGCGACCGGCGCTCGCCGTTTTTCGCATCGAGAGTGCATCTACAGCGTAAGGTCGACGGCGGGAGGGGCCCGGCCGCGTGCCGTCCCACCCCGCGAAGACGACGAACGGGGGGAAGCGATGAGGCGGCAGTCCACGTGGCGACGAGCGGTGCGGATGCTTCTGGTCCTGTCACTGGCCGTGACGGCGGTCGCGTGCCAGGGGACCGAGTCGAGCGCCGGCAGCGGCGCTGACGACGGGGGATTCCGCCCGCTGCTGCGCGGTACCGAGGCCGCCCCGTGGGACGTTCGGGTCGGGGTCGAGCAGGTCACCGTCACCGGCGCCACCCCCGGCCAGCCTCTGACGCTCTACGGATCTCGCCGCCAGAAGCTGCTCACGTTGCTGGCGGACGACCACGGCCAAGCCCACTTCGCCTACCTGCCCCCCGAGCACGCCACCGTGCAGTCGGGTCCGACCGTCGACCTCGGTGCCCTCGACGCGGTGCACGGCACGACGGTCCAACCCGGCCGCTACGCCGTGATCGACGACAGCGCCCAGCCCCGCCTCGCCAGCGAGGTCGTCACCGTCCCGGCCCGCGACGACGTGCCCGACCAGGGCCTCTACGACGGTCAGGAGCTGACGGGCGCCCGCCTCGACATCCTGGGCAACCCCAGGCCGGGGGCCGCCATCGACGAGGGCTTCCAGTACCTCGAGATGCGAGACGGGGTGCTCCTCAGCGCCAACGTGCGGTTCCCCGACGAGGCGATCCACGGGCCGGCTCCGTGGCCGACCGTCGTCGAGTACTCGGGCTACAGCCCCTCGAACCCCGCCAGCGAGGACGCCGGGGTGCGCATCGCCCGCGCCCTCGGCTACGCCACGGTCTCGGTCAACATGCGCGGAACCGGGTGCTCGGGCGGCGTGTTCGACGTGTTCAACCCCGCGCAGATGGCCGACGGCTACGACACGATCGAGATCGTGGCCGCCCAGGACTGGGTGCTCGGCGGTCGGGTCGGCATGGTCGGCCTGTCGTACTCGGGCATCACGCAGCTCTACACCGCGGCCACGAACCCCCCGCACCTCGCCGGCGTGGTCGCCCAGTCCGTGATCGCCGACCCGTGGCTGCAGGCGTGGCCCGGCGGGATCTTCAACTCCGGTTTCACCCAGCAGTGGATCAAGGAGCGCAACGCGGCCGCCTCGCAGGGCGGTTCGAGCTGGGTCACCCGCCGCATCGACGCCGGTGACACCGTGTGCGCGGAGAACCAGCCGCTGCGCAACCAGAACCCCGACTTCGAGAACCTGGCGCGCAGCCTGACGAGCTACACGCCGTCGGCCGCGGCGCGCGACCTGCGCCTGCTGGTCCGCGACATCACCACACCGGTCTTCGTCAGCGGGGCGTTCCAGGACGAGCAGACCGGCCCCCAGTTCACGCAGATGCTCGACGACTTCGACGAGGCCGCCGCTTTCCGCGCCAACCTGTGGAACGGTCGGCACCCCGACGGCTACGCCCCCGTCAACCTCAACGACATGTACGAGTTCCTCGAGCTCTACGTCGCCCAGCGGGTACCCGCGATGAACCCGGTGGTGCGGGCCGCGCTGCCCGGGGTGCTGGCCGACCAGTTCGGGCTCGCCGACACCACCATCGAGCCCGACCGGTTCTCCGACTACGGCGACGACGTCGACGCGGCGCGGGCCGCCTACGAGGCCGAGCCCGAGGTGCGGGTGGCGTTCGAGAGCGGCAACGGCGCCAACGAGGTGGGCGAGCCCGGGGGCACGTTCATGATCGAGCGCGACTCGTGGCCGTCCGACGACGCCGAGCCGGCCACGTTCTACCTGGCCGCGGACGAGGCGCTGACGACCGACGAGCCCGGCGCGGGCGGACGAGGGCGCGGCGGACGCCTTCCGGTTCGACCCCGAGGCCGGCGCGGCCACCCTCTTCGGGGGGACCGGGGCCTACCCGCTGCTCGACCCCGTCTGGACGACCGACTGGACCCGGTTCGACCCCGAGGAGCAGGCGTCCTACCTCACCGAGCCGTTCTCCGAGGACACGGTCTTCGCCGGGCCCGCCTACGCCGACGTGTTCGTGGCGTCCGACGCCCCGGACGGGCAGGACGTGAACGTGCAGGTCACGCTGTCCGAAGTGCGGCCCGACGGCGTCGAGTACCTCATCACGAACGGCTGGCTCGACCTGGCGGACCGGGCCGAGGACCGGCGCCGCAGCGCCGGGCTCGAGATCGTGCACCCGTTCACCGAGGAGGCCCGCCAGCCCCTCGTGCAGGGCGAGTACGTCGAGGCGAGGGTCGACATCCCGTCGTTCGCCCACGCCTTCCGCGCCGGCTCGCGGCTCCGGCTCACGATCGCCACCCCCGGGCGCAACCACGCGACCTGGGAGTTCGAGAACCCCGACTACGGCGGGTTCGTGCCGACCAACCTGGTGGCCCGCTCGCCCGACATGCCGTCGTCGCTCGTGCTCTCGCAGCTCGACAACGTCGAGGTGCCCGCGGTCGCACCGGCACCGTGCCCCGGCCTGCGGGGGATGGCGTGCAGGCCGTTCGTGGCGACGACGAACACCTCCGGCTGAGAGGCGACGGGCGGCGCGGCTCTACGATGGGTTCCGATGAGCTCCGCCATCCGCCGACCGGACATCCCGTGGGGCACGCTCACGGCGCTGGCCGTGGCGGGTGTCCTGGCCTGGTGGATCACCAAGGCGTCGTGGGTGGCCGTCGCCATCGCCGTGCTGGCCGGCTGGCTGATCCTGAAGGCCGGGTTCGCGGTCCTGTCGGGCCTGGCGACGCCGCTGCCGCCGCCCCCGCCGGCGGGCGAGCTGCGCAAGGTGCGGCTCGTCTACCGGTGCTCGTTGTGCGGCACCGAGGTGCGCATGACCAGCGCCAACGACGAGGTCCCCGAGCCGCCGCGCCACTGCATGGAGGACATGGACCTGGTCACCCCGATCGACGGGTGATGGCTCGGCGCCACGCCTCGTCGCGGTGCCGTTCGCTCTACCGACGCACGCTGCGAGTTCCCCACAACCTGTGGACAAGGTTGGGGAGAGTCACACTGATGTAACTTCCGCATCCTGACGTCCACCTGTCGTAGAGGTCAGGATCCCCTGCGCGCTGCCCGGCCGAACGGACGATGGCGCGCCGGTTGCGTGGCGGTGGCGCCGCCGTGCGTGGTCCCGGCAGCCGACCCTCACGCCCGCACGGACCGTGGTCGGTGGTGGTGCGCGGTCAGCGGTACTGCGTGGCGGTGACGATGCCACCGCAGATGGCCGCCAACCCCAGCCCGAGGTACGCGTTGCTCATGCCCCCGGGCAGGAGGTCGAGGTAGTTGAGGAAGATCACGACCAGCCCGATGCCGAGCAGCGTGAACATCAGCACCGGCACCCACGTCGGGCTGACCTTGACCTCGCGGGGAATCGGCGGGGTGTAACGGGTGGACTGGCCGGGGTGCCGATCGGAACCGCCCTTCGGCGTGACCCGGCCGCCTGATCCGGATCCCTTGGGCGTGACCCGCCCTGCGGGCACGTGGCGCTTCGCTGGCTTGGCCATGGCGGACGACCTTAGTGCTCGGCGCGGCGGCGGTGCCCGGTCGAGGGGCCGCGATCGGCCGCTCGTCGGCCCCGATCCGCTGTGGTCGTCGTCACTCGGCCGTCGACACGTCAGAGTGGGGGCGTGACCGAGCGCAGCGAGCGAGCCCCGAGCACGGCGACCAACGTCCTCGCCGCGGTCGACATCGGCACGAACTCGGTCCACCTCGTCGTCGCCAGGGTCGACGAGAACCGCATCGAGGTCGTCGAGCGCGAGAAGGAGATGGTGCGCCTGGGCTCGTCCGCCGGCGACATGAAGCGGCTCACGCCAGCGGCGATGACCCGGGGCATCGACGCGCTGGCCCGCTTCCGGCAGGTGGCCGCGATCCACGGGGCGACCATGCGGGCAGTGGCCACCTCCGCCGTGCGGGAGGCGGAGAACCGTGCCGTCTTCATCGAGCGCGCCCGCGAGGTCGGCGTCGACGTCGAGGTGATCTCGGGGTTCGAGGAGGCGCGCCTCATCCACCTCGGCGTGCTCCAGGCGGTCCCGGTGTTCGACCGCAAGGTCGTGGTGTGCGACATCGGCGGTGGCTCGACCGAGCTGGTCGTGGGCAGCCAGGGCGAGGTCCTCAACGCCCGCAGCCTCAAGCTGGGCGCCATCCGCCTCACCCGGCGCTACTTCCCCGACAGCCGGTTGGCGCCCGGGGCGGTCGACGCCTGTCGCGACGACGTCCGGCTCACCCTCGCCCCCGCCGTGCGCGAGATCGAGCGGTCGGGCTTCGAGGTGGCAGTCGGCTCGTCGGGAACGATCGAGGCGGTGTGCCAGATGGTGGCGGCGCGGGCCGCAGCCCGCGACGGCACCCCGATCCCGCGCACGTTCAACAACCTCACGATCACCCGGGACGAGATCGACGGCGTCGTCCGCCGCCTGATCAAGGCCGGCACGGTCAAGGAGCGGGCGAGGACGCCCGGGCTCGACCCGCGCCGGGCCGACATCATCCTCGCCGGGGCCCTGATCCTCGAGCAGATCGTCCACGCCATCGACGCGCCCCGGCTGACCTTCTCCGAGTACGCGCTGCGTGAGGGCGTGCTGCTCGACACCTGGCGCCGCGACCACGGTGGGTCGCTGCACCACCTGTCCGACCTGCGCCGGGCGAGCGTGGTGCGCCTGGCGAAGCAGATGGACGAGGATCCCGCACACTCGGCGCAGGTCGCCCGGCTGGCGCTCGAGCTGTTCGACGCCACGGCCGACCGCCACGGCCTCGGCGACGACAGCCGCGAGGTGCTCGAGGCGGCCGCCCTGCTCGCCAACGTCGGCCTCTTCGTGTCGCACGCCGGGCACCACAAGCACAGCTACTACGTGATCCGCAACAGCGAGCTGCTGACCGGCTTCACCGACCGTGAGATCGAGCTCATCGCCCAGGTCGCCCGCTACCACCGGAAGTCCGTGCCCCGCCGCAAGCACCCCGAGTTCGCCGCCCTCGAGCGCGACGACCAGCGGCGCGTGCGGGTCCTGGCCGGCCTGCTGCGGGTGGCGGTGGGGCTCGACCGCAACCACGCCGCCCGCGTCGGATCGGTGGCGGTCGCCCCCGACGGTGACGGCCCGCTCGTCATCGAGGTGGTCCCGGTCGACGGCGAGGACGTGTCGCTCGAGATGTACGCGGCCACGGCCCGCTCGGGACTGCTCGCCGAGGCCCTCGGGGCCGCTGTCGACGTGGTGGAGGTCGTCGACCGATCCGTGGCCACCCCCGCCTGAACGGCGCCGCGGTGGCGCGGGCCGCCACCCGGTACCGTGGGCCGCCATGGCTGGGGGAGTGACATCGGGGTTGACATGGGCGAGCTGACCTCGGGCGACCGCGCGGCGCTGGACGCGCTCGCCGCCGCGGGCATCTCGCTGACGCTCGTCGACATCGGGGCCTCTCTCGAGCCGTTCCGCGCCTTCCGCCCGCTGCTGGGGCGCGCCACCTACGTCGGCTTCGACCCCGACCTGCGCGAGATGCACACCGAGGCGAGCGAGTCGGGCCGGCGGGTGATCGTGAACAAGGCCGTGGTCGCCGAGGCCGACCGGTCCACGGCCACGTTCTTCCTGACCCGGAACCCCACGGCGTCGAGCACGCTGCGACCCGCGGCCGACGAGGTGGCGCCGTACCTCCACGCCTACCGCTACGACGTCGTGGGCGAGGCCGAGGTGCCGGCGACCACGCTCGACGGGGCCCTCGCCTCGGCCGGCATCGACCGGCTCGACTGGCTCAAGCTCGACACGCAGGGCACAGACCTGCGCCTCGTCGAGAGTGTCGGCGAGTCGCTGTTCGCGACGCTCATGGCGGTCGACGCCGAGCCCGGCCTCGACGAGCACTACGAGACCGAGGACACGTTCGGCGAGCTGCACCGGGCGATGACCGAGCGCGGCTTCTGGCTGGCCGACATCGACCTCACCCGGGCGGTCCGGCTGCGACGCTCCACGTTCGACGACGCGCTGGGCGCCCGGTCCAAGTTCGGCCGGATGCGGTACGAGTTCACGCTGAAGACCAGCCCCACGGCCGTCGGGCCGCGCTACCTGCGCACGCTCGCCTCGCTCGACAAGGCCGGCGCGGGCCGCGACGACTACCTGAGGCTGTGGGCCTGCGCGGCGTTCTCGGGCAACAACCCGTACGCCCTCGACGTCATCGCCGAGTGCCGCGAGCGGCACGGCGCCGACGACCTGACCACCCGGCTGTTCGACCTGTCGGTGCGGCGCAACCGACGCGACGCCCGGCGCGGCAGCTGGCGGCTGGTCGAGAAGCTGAACGTCCGCAACCTCAAGCGCTTCGTCACGAAGTCGTACTGAGGTCGAAGGCGCCGATTCCCCTTGGGGCGCCGCGTCCGGGCACCGGTAGCCTCGGCGCTCGTGGCACCGCGGGTCCTGGTCATCGACAACTACGACAGCTTCGTCTACAACCTCGTCCAGTACCTGGGCGAGCTGGGGGCAGACCCGCTGGTGCACCGGTCCGACGAGCTGAGCCTCGATCAGATCGAGGCGCTCGACCCCGACGCCGTGCTGATCTCGCCCGGGCCGGGGCGCCCCGAGGACGCCGGACTGTCGAACGCCGTCATCGAGCGGTTCGCCGGGCGTCGGCCGGTGCTGGGTGTGTGCCTCGGCCACCAGTGCATCGGGCAGGTGTACGGCGGTGACGTCGTGCGTGCGGCAGAGATCATGCACGGCAAGACGTCGCTGATCCGGCACAACGACAGCGGGGTGTTCGCCGGCCTCCCCAACCCGTTCGAGGCCACCCGCTACCACAGCCTCATCGTCGAGCGGGCGTCGGTGCCCGACGCCCTCGAGGTCACGGCCTGGACCGACGACGGCACCGTCATGGGCCTGCGGCACCGCGAGCACGCGGTCGAGGGCGTGCAGTTCCACCCCGAGTCGATCCTCACCGCGGGCGGCCACGACCTGCTGCGGAACTTCCTGGCGCGCACCGGCATGCCGGTCGCGTGAGCCACTAGCGTCCCCGGCGATGGGGGAGGAGCAGGGGGCCGCGACACGCACCGTCAGCTACGCCGCGCAGACGCTCGACACCCCCAACCCGATCGCGCGCTACGCCCACCGCCAGCGCTACGAGGCGTCGTTCGACCGGGCCACGAAGGATGTCCGCGCCGGCGGCACGGTGCTCGACTACGGCTGCGGTCAGGGCGACTTCCTCAACACGCTCGCCGAGCTGCGCCCCGACCTCACGCTGATCGGCTTCGATCCCGAGTCGGGTCACCGGGCCGAGCGGTACACGCCGGTCGGCGACACGACCCTGGTCGCCGACCGGTCGGTCGACCTCGTCTGCTGCTTCGAGACGCTCGAGCACCTCTACGACGACGAGGTCGCCGCGTTCCTCGCCGAGGCCGACCGCGTCCTCGCCCCCGGGGGCGAGGTCCTGATCTCGGTCCCGGTCATCGGCGGCCCGACCCTGCTGTTGAAGGAGGCCAACCGGGCCGTGCTCTTCCGGCGGCGCAGCGACTACTCGGCCCGCGAGCTGCTGGCGGCCTCGTTCGCCGGTCGCCCCGCGCCGCGGCCCGACGACATCCGGGTGAGCCACAAGGGCTTCGACTTCCGAGCGCTGCTCGCCCGGCTCGGGGAGCGGTTCGAGCTGAGCGAGGTCGCCCGCTCGCCGTTCCCGGCGCTGCCGTGGTGGCTCAACTCCCAGGTCTTCGCCCGCCTCCGCCCCCGAACGTGAGGGCGGGAGCCGGCCGGCCCGCTACTCGTCGCCGTCCGGTCCGACCGGGTCGACGGCCGCGCCGCGCATGGGCTCGAGCGTGCAGGCCCACGCTTCGCGGTTGAGCGGCGGCGGGTCCTCGTGCATGGCGTCGGCCCGGCAGCGGATGTCGTTGAGCAGGAGCCCCGCCGTCAGCGCCGGGTCCCAGCGCCCGGTCTCGGCGACCGCGGGCGCGTCGGGCGCCAGCGGGCGGAACGTGACGAGGCCGTTGAGCGCGATGGCGCCGATCACCAGCCACAGGAACGGGCGCCGGTTGCGGGTGCTGGCGCCCAGCCAGAGCAGCAGCATGAGCAGCGCCGGCAACAGGTGGTTGTACTTCCAGGGCAGGACGAAGAAGAGGGCCTGGCTCACCGCGAAGCCCAGCACGCCGGCCCGCAGCATCGGGTCGTGGCCCCAGCGGCGCAGCGCGGCGACGAGCGCCGGGACGGCCACCAGCACCAGGACGAGCAACAGAGTGCCCGCCGAGACGTAGTTCTTGTAGGCGAAGCGCCCCAGGTTGTTGCCGAACGATCGCCAACCCTCGGCGGTCTCGAGCAGCTCGGCCGATCGGCCGTAGGCCAACCACGCGGGGACGTACAGCAGGGCAGCGAGGGGGAGGGTCACCGCCAGCGTGCGCAGGCAGCGGGAGCGGCGCTCGCGCTCCCAGCCGTCGGCGACGAGGAAGGCGAGGACGAGGAAGACCGACGAGAGGCGGGTGCCGATCGCCAGCGCGAACAGCGCACCGGCGACGACGGGCCGGCCGCGCAGGTGCCAGAGCCCCGCCCAGACGAAGAAGGCGACCGCCCAGATGAAGTCGCCGGTCGACGTGGCCGAGATCAGCGTCATCGGCGAGGCGAGGAAGGCGAGGGCGAGGAGGTCGCCGTTGGCGTGGCCCCAGGCCCGCACGAGGCGGGCGATCCCGACGACCGTCGCGGCGCCGGCCGCCGCGGTGGCCAGGTTGAGGAGGAGGTGGCCGCCGACCGGGTCGAGCGCAGCCGTGATCGCCTCGAACACCGGCACGCCCGGCGGGCGGGAGGGGAAGTAGTCGGCCCGGCGGATCGACTCGCCCGAGGCGAGCACGTCGGCGACGTCGATGTCGGTGCCGTAGCCCATCCACAGGATGGGAAGGGTCACGGCCGCGGCGACGAGCAGGAGGGTGCGATCGCTCAGCTCGCGGGGTGCGTCCACGGTCGCGCCGGGCGTGAGTGACCGCGCCCCGGGCGCGTGCGAGCGACCTGCGTCCGGGCGGCCGGGCTCGACCACCTGCTCGGACGGCGCGGAGGCCCCCATCAGCGCGCCAAGCTAGTGACACTGGTCGGGCCGTGCTCGCAGAGGGCGCTCGCGAGCTCCCGAGGTGGTCCCGCCAAAGTTGCGAATCACGCACTCAACTTTTATCATCGAGTGCGGTTCAACGGACCTCGGTCGGCCAGACCAGCACGACCAACCACCTCGACCACACCACCACTACCCCCTCACGGAGGCAACCCCATGCCCAAGGCAGTCGGCATCGACCTCGGCACCACCAACTCCGTCGTCGCGGTCCTCGAGGCCGGCGACCCGGTGGTCATCCCCAACTCCGAGGGCTCCCGCACCACCCCGTCCGTCGTCGCGTTCTCCAAGGGCGGCGAGGTCCTGATGGGCGAGGTCGCGAAGCGCCAGGCCATCACCAACCCCGATCGCACGATCCGGTCGGTCAAGCGCCACATGGGCACGACCTGGTCGATCGACATCGACGGCAAGGCCTACAACAGCCAGGAGATCTCGGCCCGCACGCTGCAGAAGCTCAAGCGCGACGCCGAGGCCTACCTGGGCGACACGGTCAGCCAGGCCGTCATCACGGTGCCCGCGTACTTCGACGACGCGCAGCGCACCGCGACCAAGGAGGCCGGGCAGATCGCCGGCCTCGAGGTGCTCCGCATCATCAACGAGCCCACCGCGGCCGCGCTGGCGTACGGGCTCGACAAGGAGGGCGCCGACCAGACCGTCCTCGTGTTCGACCTCGGCGGCGGCACGTTCGACGTGTCGATCCTCGAGATCGGCGACGGCGTGTTCGAGGTGAAGGCGACCCACGGCGACACGCAGCTCGGCGGCGACGACTGGGACCAGCGGGTCATCGACTGGCTCGTCGGCCAGTTCCGCGCCGCGCACGGCGTCGACCTCGCGAGCGACAACATGGCCCTGCAGCGCCTCAAGGAGGCCGCGGAGAAGGCCAAGATCGAGCTGTCGCAGGTCCAGCAGACCCAGATCAACCTGCCGTTCATCACGGCCACCAGCGAGGGGCCGCTGCACCTCGACGAGTCGCTCAGCCGGGCCAGGTTCCAGGAGCTCACGGCCGACCTCATCGAGCGGTGCCGCAGCCCGTTCGAGCAGGCCATCAAGGATGCCGGCCTGTCCAAGGAGGACCTCGACCACGTCATCCTCGTGGGTGGGTCCACCCGCATGCCCGCCGTGCACGAGCTGGTGCACGACCTCACCGGCAAGGAGCCCCACAAGGGCGTCAACCCCGACGAGGTCGTCGCCGTCGGCGCCGCCATCCAGGCCGGCGTGCTCAAGGGCGAGGTCAAGGACGTGCTGCTCCTCGACGTCACCCCGCTGTCCCTCGGCATCGAGACCAAGGGCGGCGTGATGACCAAGCTCATCGACCGCAACACGACCATCCCGACCAAGCGCACCGAGGTGTTCACCACCGCGGAGGACATGCAGCCCTCGGTCGAGATCCACGTGCTGCAGGGCGAGCGCGAGATGTCGCAGTTCAACAAGACGCTCGGCAAGTTCCAGCTCGTCGACCTGCCCCCGGCGCCCCGGGGCGTGCCGCAGATCGAGGTCACGTTCGACATCGACGCCAACGGCATCGTCCACGTGGCGGCCAAGGACCGGGCCACGGGCAAGGAGCAGTCGATGACCATCACCGGCCAGTCGTCCCTCGCCAAGGACGACATCGCCCAGATGGTCAAGGACGCCGAGGCCCACGCCGAGGAGGACCGCAAGCGGCGCGACGAGGCCGAGGTGCGCAACCAGGCCGACACGCTCGTCTACCAGACCGAGAAGCTGCTCAAGGAGCAGGGCGACAAGATCTCGGGCGACGAGAAGTCCGCGGTCGAGGACAAGCTCGGCGATCTCAAGGGCGCCCTCGGCGGCAGCGACGTCGACGCCATCCGCAACGCCACCGACTCCCTGATGTCGGCCAGTCAGACGTTCACGCAGAAGCTGTACGAGGCCGCCTCGGCCGAGAGCGCGAGCGCGGGTGCGGGCGGTCCCGGGACCGGCGACGCCGCCGGCCAGCCGTCCGACGACGACGTGGTCGACGCCGAGATCGTGGACGACGAGGACACGAAGTGACCGACGACGCCACGCCGTCCGAGCCGCAGCCCGGCGAGGACGCCGTCGAGGCCGAGCCGACCCCGCCCCCCACCGGGGCGGGGGAGGCCGCGGCCGCCGAGGGCGAGCCCGTCTCGGCCGGCGACGACGACGAGCTGCAGGCCGCCGCCGACGCGGTCGAGGTCGACCTCGAGCTGCTGCTCGCCGAGCGGGCCCAGTACCTCGAGGCCTACCGGCGGGCCCAGGCCGACTTCGAGAACTACCGCAAGCAGGCCCAGAAGCGGCAGGACGACGCCGTGGTGCGTTCGGTCGGCCGGTTCGTCGAGGGCCTGCTGCCCGTGCTCGACTCGTGCGACGCCGCCCTGGCCCACGGGGCGGCAGAGGTCGAGCCCGTGCTCGCCGCGCTCTACGGCGCCCTCTCGAAGGAGGGGCTCGAGCGCATCGATCCCAAGGGCGCGGCGTTCGACCCCGCCGAGGCCGAGGCCGTGGTGCACGAGCCGGGCGACGACGGCGACCAGGTGGTCGCCGAGGTCCTGCGCCCCGGCTACCGGTGGCAGGGCAAGGTGCTCCGCCCCGCCATGGTCAAGGTGACCGACTGACCGACTGACCGGCCGACCGGCCGACTGACAGACCCGCCAGCACGACGACGAGGAAGGGACGAGGCAGAGCCCGATGGCGCCGCAGCGCGAGTGGTTCGAGAAGGACTACTACCGAGTCCTCGGGGTGAGCGACACCGCCTCCCAGAAGGACATCAAGAGCGCGTACCGCAAGCTCTCGCGCCAGTACCACCCCGACGCCAACCCCGACGACGACGCCGCGGAAGAGCGCTTCAAGGAGGTGTCGGCCGCCTACGACGTGGTCGGCGACGCCGAGAAGCGCAAGGAGTACGACGAGGTCCGCAAGCTCGGGCCGATGGGCGGCATGTTCGGCGGCGCCGGGGGCCCCGGCGCGGGCGGTCCGGGCGCGGGCGGGTTCCGGTTCGAGGACGTCGGCGACATCGGTGACGTCCTCGGCGGGCTGTTCGGCCGCGGGCGCCGGCGCGGCGCGCAGGGCGGGCCCGGCCGCGGCACCGGGCCCCACCGCGGGCAGGACCTCGAGGCCGAGCTGCACCTCGACTTCGAGGACGCGGTGCAGGGCCTCACCACGACCATCCACCTCACGAGCGACGCCGCCTGCTCGACCTGCCACGGCAGCGGCGCACGGCCGGGCACGACCCCGACCACCTGCCCGCAGTGCGAGGGCCGCGGGGTCATCGACGACAACCAGGGCTTCTTCAGCTTCTCGCAGCCGTGCCCGAACTGTGGCGGGCAGGGCTACCTCATCGAGGACCCGTGCCCGACGTGTCACGGCACCGGCGTCGAGCGGCGGCCGCGCGAGGTCAAGGTCCGGCTCCCCGCCGGCGTGGCCGACGGCCAGCGCATCCGGTTGAAGGGCCGGGGCGGCCCCGGGCGCAACGGCGGCCCTCCGGGCGACCTGTTCGTGACCGCCCGCGTCGGCTCGCACCCGGTCTTCGGGCGGCGGGGCGACGACCTCACGCTGTCCCTGCCCGTCACCTATCCCGAGGCGGCGCTCGGGGCGGACGTGCGGGTGCCCACCCTCGACGGCTCGTCCGTCACGTTGCGCATCCCGGCCGGCACCCGCTCGGGTCGCACGCTGCGGGTCAAGGGCAAGGGCGTCGGCGGCCGCAAGAAGACCGGCGACCTGCTGGTCACCGTCGAGGTGGCCGTGCCGCAGAACATGTCCGACGACGAGCGCAAGGCGGTCGAGGCCCTGGCGGCCGCGACCAACGGCAGATCACCCCGTGCACACCTCGGGGTGGAGAGGTGACAGGAAGGATGATGAGCGATGCGTGCCGACGGCCGTGACGTGACACGGGCGGTCTACGTGATCTCGGTGGCTGCCGAGCTGGCGGGCGTGCACCCGCAGACCCTGCGCATCTACGAGCGCAAGGGCCTCGTCGACCCCGCCCGCACCAGCGGTGGCAGCCGCCGCTACAGCGATGCCGACATCGCCCAGCTCCGCCGCATCCAGGAGCTGACCAACGAGGGCCTCAACCTCTACGGGGTGCAGCGCGTCCTCCAGCTCGAAGCCGAGGTCGCCCGGCTGCGCTCCGAGCTGGCCGACCTGCGCAAGACGGCGGCCGAGGCGGTCGCCGACGCCCACCGCCAGCACCGCCGCGAGCTGGTTCCCCTGCAGCAGGCGGTGGCGGTGTTCGAGTCCCGCCGCCGCAAGGGCTGAGGCCTTCCGGGTCCAGCCGACCCGTGTCGTGGTCCTCGGGGTGTGACGGCGCGCCGTCCATCGGGTTGACGAACACGTCGACCTGGCTGCCGGCGGACACCACGTCGTCGACACCGTCGCCGTCGGTGTCCAGCACGCTCGCGGTCAGCGGTCGAGGTAGAGCAGGGGCAGCCCGGCGACGGGGCGCATCACCGAGGGCAGCTCCTGCATGTCGGCGGGCGCCGGCGTGACGAGCAGGGCGATGCCCGTGCCTTCGAGCATCCAGGCGATGTCGCGCAGCTCGCCCTGGGCGAGCCCGCCGGTGATGATCACCGTCTCGGCCCCCGTCCGGGCGAGCGCGAGGGCGAGGGGCCGCCGCCTGTCGGCGTCGGCGCTGCGCGCCGGCGTGGGGGTGCCCGAGGTGCTCGATCCGTTCGTCGGGACGGCGGTTCCGTTGCCCTCGCCGGTGGCGGGCCTGGTCGATCCGCCGTTGCCGTTGCGTCGGCGGCCGGGGCCGTCGCCCCGTTGCCGTTGGTCGGTGCCGTCGAGCTCGCGTCCGCGGACCCGTTCGCGCCGGCGGGATCGTCGCCGAGAATCGACAGGCCCACGATGGCCACCCCCGAGGCCGGGCGGGCCTCGACCTGGTGGACGAATCCGTCGACGCCGCGCGGGGTGCCCACCACCAGCGCGGTGCGCCGCGCCCGACCGCGCCGCCGGAGCTGGTCGAGGGCGAGGCGCGCCACCGCCCGCGCCCCCAGCGTGAGGGCGACGGCCAGAGGCACGAGGCCCACCAGGACGCCGCGCCCGAGCATCTCGAGGTGGAGGATGTAGTACGACACCGCGATGACCGCCAGCAGTTGGGCGCCGGCCCGGACGACCTGGATCCACGACCGCGGGCTCGTGGCGAACGGCCCGAGGTCGTAGGCGCCGGCCAACGCCAGCAGCACGATCCAGGTCGGGACGGTCAGCAGCGCGAGCGCGCCGTACGGGATGCTGTAGGACCGGATGTGGAACGACTCGGGGTTGATGCCGAGCCAGGAGATCTTGGCCGTGAGGGTGGCGGCGGCCATGGCCGTGGCGTCGAGGGCGACGACCAGGCCGGTGTAGGTGCTCAGCCAGGCCGGCCGGGTGACGTGGAGGTCGGGAACGGGCACAGCCTGGGCCGCTGGAGCGCCTGTGGCGCCGGAGCGTGGCGGTGCGGTAGTCCTCACGACGCTCCCCCAGTCGTCTCCCCGTTGCCGGGCGGTGGCCCGACGGTGGGGATGCTACCGCGGGGTAGCGGAGCGCCGCCCGGCTGCCTCGACTGCCTGCTCGTAGATTCGTATCAGCGCCTCGGTCGTCGGCTCAGGGGCGAACCGTGCCGCGTGCCGCCGACGTCCGGCGATCCCCCGCGTGTCGACGCCGACGTCGTCAGCACCGGCAGCGTCGATCGCGCGTGCCAGCGCGGCAGGCTCCTTGCCCGTGACCCATCCGCACGAGGCGTCGACGATCTCGGACAGCGCGCCGGTGCCTGTTGTCACCACCGGGCGCCCGTGCGCGAGGGCCTCGGCGGCGACCCGACCGAACGGCTCGTCCCACACCGAGGGGACGACGACGGCCCGGGCCGCGACGATCTCGCGCTCGACCTCGCGCCGCCGGGACCTGACCGGTCGAGCTGATGCGGGGATCGGCCGTGGCGGCTCGGATCGTGTCCGCCAGCGGCCCGTCGCCGACGAAGCGCAGCCGGCGCCTCCGGTGCCTCGATCCGGCGCCAGGCATCGAGGAGCAGGACGACGCCCTTGTAGGCGGCGAACGTCCCGACGAAGACGAAGGTGTCGCTGGTGCTCGGCGCCGGGACGGCCGGGTCTGGCGTCGCGACCGCGTTGTACTTGACGAGGACGCGCTGCGGGTCGAACCCGGCGGAGTCCACGAGCCAGCGAGCGAGCGTCTGGCTGATGGCGATCGTGGTGGTGCGGGTGCGGGCGAGCCGGCGGAAGATCGACGTCGCCCCGGTCACGAGCAGGCTCGCGCCGAGCGAGCCGCGGTAGCAGCGGTGCCGGACCCCGGGCACCCGCCAGCCCGGGCGGCAGAGCGTGCAGTCCGCCCCCGCCCGGAACTGGGTGCCCTCGACGCACGTGACCCGCAGGTTCCGGGCGGTCCACACCACCGGGAGCCCCTGCGCCAGGGCGCGGGACGGCACGCTCGCGGTCAGGAGCGGGAACAGGTTGTGGACGTGCACGAGATCGGGCCGCACCCGGGCGACGTCGGCCTCGAGTCGGGCGGCCGCGGCGGGCGACCACGTGGTCGCCGCCGCCGCCCGCAGCTTGTCGACCACGCCACCCGACAGGACGTCGTCGTTGGAGACCTCGTGCCGGTGCACGTCGACGCCCGCGGCACGAAGCCCGTCGACCTCGAGGTCGACCGACACGTTCTCGCCGGACGGCGTGGCCGCCGAGTAGCGATTGTGGACGACGAGGACCCGCACGTCACCCTGCTCCGCCGCCGGCGGGCCGCGTCGCCGTCTCGTAGATCCGGATGAGGGCGGCGGTGGTGGCCTCGGGGCTGAACAGGGCGGCGTGGCGCGCCGCGGCGTGCTCGCCCCGGCGCCGCACCGCGTCGTCCGAGCGGCGGCCTCGTCGGAGAGCCTCGGCCATCGACTCGGCCGAGGTGCCGGTGACCCATCCCGACTCGGGGTCGACGACCTCGGCGAGGCCGCCGGTGCCGGTCGTGATGACGGGCCGGCCGTAGGCCAGGGCCTCGGCGGCCGTGCGCCCGAACGGCTCGACCCACACGGCGGGCACGACGACGGCCCGGGAGCCGACGAGGTGTTCGCCGACTGACCGCTTGCCACCTGACCGATGTGGAGGATCCGGGGGTCGGCCGCGGCGGCGACGCTCACCTCGTCGGCCAGGTCGCCGGAGCCGACGATGCGCAACGTGGCGTCGATGGTCGTCCGCCGCCACGCATCGAGGAGGAGGACACGCCCTTGTCGGCAGAGAGACGGCCGAGGAACACGAACGCACGCCTGGTCGGCGGGCCGAGGCGGGGGGTCGCGGGGCGGGCGACGCCGTTGTACTTCACCACGCACCCGCGCCGGGACGAGGCCCGTGGCGTCGCGAGCCAGCTGGCCATACCTCGCTGATGGCGACCGGAAGGCCCCGCGGCGCCGCGCCCACGCCCGGAACACCGAGGTGGACGTCGTCACCAGGGCGCTGGCGGCCGTCGACCCGGCGAAGCAGCCATGCACCGCCCCGGGACCCGCCACCCGGGCCTGCAGTCGTGACACGGATGCCCGTCCCGGAACTACCCGCCGCACACAGCGGGTGCGGAAGTTGTGCACGGTCCACACGACGGGCACACCTCGCCGCCGGCGGCCATGGGAACGTCGCCGTGAGCAGCGGGAAGAGGTTGTGCACGTGGACGACGTCGGGTCGGACGTCATCGAGGGCGGCGACGAACCTGCGACGGGCGGGCAGCGAGAGCAGGGAGTCGAGGCCGTCGCGGCGCGTGCCATCGGGCCGGGGTCGACGATGGCGTCGTTGCTCACCTCGTGCCGGTAGACGTCGACGCCGGCGTCGTGCAGCCACCTGACCTCGTCATCCACGGCGAGGTTCTCGCCCGACGGGACCCGCGACGAGTACCGGTTGTGCACGACGAGAACCCTCATGGTGTGGCCCTCGGCACATGAGTGGACGGCACGGATTTCGAACCTTACTCTTCGGTCACCTGAGTGGTCGTCAGACGGCTCGGAGCTGGGGGCTTCCGTGCGGTGTGGACATCCCTTTTTCCGAGCAGGGGGTGCCCGGTGCGGCAGCACGTTGGGGGAAGGGACACGTCGATGGGGTACGACGATCCAGGCGACCGCGCCGTCGGCGCTGGTGCTGGCATCGAGGACGAGCGGCGCGGTCGGGCTGGTCGACCGGCCGAGGCGGTCGCTGCGGGTGCTGGTCCACGACTTCGCCGGCCACCCGTTCCAGATCGATCTCAGCCGCGCCCTGGCCCGGCGCGGGCACACCGTCCAGCACGTGTACTGCGATTCGTACGCCAGCGGGAAGGGCCGGTTCGACGGCTGCGACGAGGCGAACCTGTCGGTGGTGGCTGTGCCCGCAGGCGAGTCGTTCGCCCGCTACTCGCCGGTGCGTCGGGTCAGCCAGGAGGCCGGCTACGGACGCCGATTCATCCGGGTGGCGGCGGCCTTCCGCCCCGACGTGATCCTCGCCTGCAACGTACCGCTCGTCGCCAAGTCGGTGGTGGCCAGCTGGTGCCGGCGGACGGGCGTGCCCTGGGTGTTCTGGCTGCAGGATCTCCACAGCGTTGCCATGGTCGCCGAGGCCGAGAAGCGGGCCGGTCGCCTCGGTCGGCAGGTCGGCTCCACCTTCGAGGCGCTCGAACGTCGGCTGCTGCGCCAGGCGGACGGCGTGGTCTCGATCACCGACGACTTCCGCCCGGTGCTCGACGGATGGGGAGTCGACAGCTCGCACTGCACGGTCATCGAGAACTGGGCGCCTCTGGTCGACCTTCCCCAACGCCGCCGCGACAACGGGTGGCGGGCCCAGCACGGCCTCGGCGACCGCTTCGTCTACCTGTACACGGGCACGCTCGGGCTCAAGCACCGCCCCGAGCTGCTCTACAAGCTCGCGGAGCAGCGGATCGACGACGCAGACGTCGTCGTGATCAGCGAGGGCATGGGCGAGCAGCGCCTGCGCGAGATGCTGCGGGCGCGCCCGCTGCCGAACCTGCGCCTGCTGCCGTTCCAGCCGATCGAGCGCTATCCCGACATCCTCGGGTCGGCCGACGTGCTGGTCGCGCTGCTCGAGCCGACGGCCGGCACGTTCTCGGTGCCGTCGAAGGTCCTGTCGTACTTGTGCGGCGGCCGCCCCGTGCTGGCCGCCATCCCGCCCGAGAACCTGGCGGCACGCACCATCGAGCGTGCGGGCGCGGGCCTGGTCGTGTCACCCACCGACGAGGAGGCGTTCCTCGTGGCTGCCAAGCGCCTGCGCGTCGAGGACGGACTGCGTCTCGACGCCGGACGGGCGGCACGCGCCTACGCTGAGACCACCTTCGACACCGAACGCATCACCGATCGCTTCGAGACTGTCATCGATCGGGCCGTCTCCCGCGCGCACCGTGCCGTCCCGCCGCAAGGAGATCTGAGCCGTCATGGACCATGTGCTGGTCACCGGTGCCGGTGGCTTCATCGGCGGGCACCTCGTGCGCCGCCTGCGCGAGGACGGCGTCGGTCGCATCCGGGCCGTCGACTGCAAGCCGAAGGACGAGTGGTACCAGGTCTTCGACGACGTCGAGAACGTCCACGCCGACCTCCAGCTGCTCGACGCCTGCCGTGCCGCCACCGAGGGCGTCGACACCGTGTTCAACCTCGCGGCCGACATGGGCGGCATGGGCTTCATCGAGAACAACAAGGCCCTGTGCATGCTGTCGGTCCTCGTCTCGACGCACGTTCTGGTGGCCGCCCGCGAGGCCGGCGTCGAGCGGCTCTTCTACTGCGTCGTCGGCCTGCGTGTACGCCGCCGAGAAGCAGGTGTCGCCCGAGGTCGAGCCGCTGCCGAGGCCGACGCCTACCCGGCCATGCCCGAGGACGGCTACGGCTGGGAGAAGCTGTTCAGCGAGCGCATGGCCCGACACTTCCTCGAGGACTTCGGCATCGAGACCCGCGTCGCCCGCTACCACAACGTCTACGGGCCCGAGGGCACGTGGGACGGCGGGCGCGAGAAGGCGCCCGCCGCCATCTGCCGCAAGGTGGCCACCGCCGCGCTGACCGGCGACCACACGATCGAGATCTGGGGCGACGGCGAGCAGACCCGCAGCTTCACCTACATCGACGACTGCCTCGAGGGCACGCTGCGGCTCACTGCCAGCGACGTGTCCGAGCCGCTGAACATCGGCAGCGACCAGCTCGTCACGATCAACCAGCTCGTCGACATCGTCGAGGGCATCGCCGGCGTGACGCTCGAGCGCCGCTACAAGCTCGACGCCCCCCAGGGCGTCCGCGGCCGCAACAGCGACAACACGCTGATCCGCGAGCGGCTCGGCTGGGCGCCGTCGATCACGCCTCGAGGATGGCCTCGCGGCCACCTACGCCTGGGTGCACGACCAGGTGGCGGCGAAGCTCGCGCGAAGCTGAGGCGTGTGACCGCTGGGGTGAACCGCCGCAGAGCCCTGGTCATGGCCGACCAGGGCGTCTCGAGCCTGAGCAACGTCGTCGTCTCGATCATCGCCGCGCGATTCGCTCTCGGCCGACGGGTTCGGCGCGTTCGCGGTGGCGACGGTCGGCTACCTGGTCACGGTGGGCTTCGGGCGAGCGCTCGTCGGCGAGACGTTCCTGTCGACCTATTCGGCCGCCGACCACGGCGTCCGCCGGGCGCTGGTCCCCGACATGATCGGCGCCAGCGTCGTGGTGTCCCTCGTGGCTGCGGCGGTCGTGGGGGTGGGCGGGACGATCGCCGGCGGCGCCGCGCGGGTCGGCGCTCGTGGCGCTGGCGATCGTGCTGCCGCTGCTCCTCGTCCAGGACACCTGGCGGTACGCGTTCATCGTCGACCGCCCGGTCGGTGCCCTGGCGGTCGACGTGGTGTGGCTGGTGGCTGTCTGCGCGGTGCTTCCCCTCGCACCCGCCGACGCCGGCGCCGACTGGTTCGTCGTCGCGTGGGGCCTCACCGGCGGCCTCGGCGCGCTCGCGGGCCTCGTCATACCGCACGGGCGCTGGCGGTGCCGCACCCGCTGCGGTGGCTGTCGAACCACCGGCAGATGGGCTCACGGTTCATCGGCGAGCTCGTGACCGGGCAGGCGGTCAGCCAGCTCGTCCTCGTCGGGGTCGGGGCGATCGCCGGCCTCAGCGTCCTCGGCGGCGTGCGCGCCGCCCAGGTGTACTACGGGCCGTTGAACACCGTGCACCAGGGCATCTACCTCGCACTCGTGCCCGAGGGCGCCCGCGTCGAGCAGCCACACCGACTCCGCATGCTGATGGTGCGCGCCACCGTCGTCCTCGTGGCGGTGGCGGCGGCGTGGACGGTGATCGGGCTGGCCGTACCCGACGCGTGGGGTCGGGCCGTGTTCCGCGACACGTGGGCCGAGGCCAGCGAGCTGATGCTCCCGGTCGGCCTGGCGACGATCGCGGGGAGCGCGGCGACGGGAGCCTTCGCCGGTGTCCGGTCGCTCGGCGACGCGGCGGCGAGCCTCCGCGCCCGCCTGCAGACCGTGCCCCCGCAGCTCCTCCTGCCACTCGTCGGCGCGGCGATGGCCTCGGGGGTCGGGTTCGCCCTCGGCCTCGGCCTCGCCAACCTCATGGCCGCGGCGATCTGGTGGGCGGCGTTCGGGCGGGCGCTCGCCACCCGGCGTGCCGCGCCGTCCGAGGTGCCGCCCGAGCCCGACCCGCTCCTGGTGGTCGGCATCTCGCCGGTCGGAGACGTGGAGCCCGCCGCCGGGAGTGATGCAATGACGGGCGCGAGGAGCGACCCCGGGTCGCCATCCTGTGGCAGCGCCTGTCGGGCTATACCCACGCCGAGTTCACCGCCTTGCGCGACCTGGGCGTCGACCTCCAGGTCTTCCACCAGGCGGCCGGTCCCGACGCACCGTTCTCCGACGAGGCGACGACGGCCGGCCTCGACGCGCACGCGTGGTCGGGGGCGCCCGACGAGGACCGCCTGGAGGTGGCGCTCGCGGCGCGCGAGCCGCAAGCGCTGCTCGTCTCGTCGTGGCACATCTCCGCGTACCGCCGGGTGGCGAGGCGACGGCGCGGGCGGACGTTGCGCGTGCTGTGCATGGACAACCAGTGGTGGGCGACGCCGAAGCAGTGGCTCGGGGTCGCCTCGGCGCCGGTCCTCATCCGCCCGACCTACGACGCCGCGTTCCTCCCCGGCGAGCGGTCGGCCGACTTCGCCCGACGGCTGGGGTTCTCCGACGAGCCGGATCATCGATGGCATCAACACGTGCGACCAACCGCGGTTCGACGCGGTCGCGGCGGCTCGTGGTGAGGCGCTGCCCGAGCGGACGTTCACGTTCGTCGGCCGCCTGGTGCGGACAAGGGCATCGACGTCCTCGCCGAGGGCTACCGGCGCTACCGCCGGATGACCGACGACCCGTGGCCGCTCGAGATCGCCGGCGCAGGCCCCGAGGCCGCGCGGTTGACCGGCCGGCCGGGCGTCCGGATGTCGGGCTTCGTCCAGCCCGACGACGTGCCCGCGCTGCTCGGCCGGTCGGGTTGCCTCGTGCTGCCGAGCCGCTTCGAGCCCTGGGCGCTCGTGATCCACGAGGCGGCGGCCGCCGGCCTCCCGGTGGTGTGCACGTCGGTGTGCGGCGCCGCGAGCCGCCTGGTCCTCGACGGCTACAACGGGGCGGTCATCCCGCCCGGTGACGCCGATGCGCTGGCGCGGGCTCTGCTGCGGATCCCCGGCTCGAGCGATGCCGACCGGCGGGCGATGACCGAGGCCAGTCGCGAGCTGGCCCGCCAGTTCACCCCCGAACGCTGGGCCCGCCACCTCCTCGCTCGCGTGCAGGAGATCCGCGAGGAGATCGGCTTGCCCGCTGCGCCGACACCGGCGGCGACGACGATCTGATCCGGCGGGCGACGGCGTCCGCCTTGCCCGGGATCACCGGTGCGACGGCCCGCTCACGGGTCGCACGGCGCCTTCGCCACGACGAGGCGGTGGCCCGCGCCCTCTGCCTCGTGGACGCGGCACTCCTCGCTGAGGAGCCGGAGGTAGATCAGTGCCGCCCCCGGGTCCTCCTCGGGGTGATCGAGGAACGGCTGGAACATCTCGTCGGAGGCGACGTAGTAGTCGACGCCGCGATCCTCGAACCACCGGAGGCCGCCCCCGGTCGTGCCGATCAGCGGCGAGCCGCCGACGAGGACGTTGAACCTCGCGTCGTCGATGTAGGGGGAGAACGCCTCGATGGCGACGGTCGAGCCCGCCGGCGTGTTGTCGGCGAGCCACGTGTTGACCTCGGCCCACGGGTCCTCTTCGACGCTGCGGAGGGCCCCCGCGGCGCCGGTCACCGGCAGCGCGAGGACGGCGACCACGAGGACTCCGGTGGCCGCCCACCCCGCGGTGCGACGGCTGCTACCGGCCTCCACCAACCGTTGCATGCACACGACGAGCCCGATGGCGGCCGCGGCCGCGATGGTTCCCGAGATGGGGAGCAGGTTGCGCGCGAACCGGACGGGGAACGCGCTCGAGGAACACGTAGTAGCCGACTGCGAAGCTGAGCAGCACGATCGCCGCGCGCCGGACGTCGGAGGCGCGGCGACAGCAGCGAACAGGCCGCCAGCGGCAGGGCGAGGCCGAACGACCACCACAGCCACGTGGCGTTGAACGCCGGGCTGTTTCCCTCGCTGCCGAAGTGCCCGTTGCGGTAGTGCGCGCCCTCGGATCCGATCTCACCGAGGAAGTCGAGCGGGTGCACCGTGCCTCCGAGGTTCACGACGGCGAACACCGCCGCGGCGGCGGCCGCGGCGATGAGGAGCGGGCGGCGCTCGGCCAGCGGGCGGCGGTGGGCCAGCACGTGGGCGACCACGAGTGCGATGACCACGGCCGCGGCGTTGTACTTGGCGGAGGCGGCCAGCCCGATGGCGGCTCCCGTCCACAGATAGCGGCGGGTGGTGGGGGCGTGGGTGATCATCACCGCGCCGAGCACGGCCAGGGTGGCCGCCATGCCGGACAGCGCGTCGGGCGTGACGAAGGTCCCGTAGCGCAGGTCGACCGCGCTCGAGGGTGACCAGCACCGCCGCCCCCGCAGCCGCGTACCACCGGCGGGTCACGACCCAGGCGATCGCGGCGGCGACGGCAGTGGTCACGAGCTGGGGCAGGACGCCCGTCGTCCACCGCATCGCCCGGAGCAACGCCGGGTGCTCGACCCGACTCGTCCCGAGCGCCTGGGTGTCGAGGACAGGACCGTCGTCGTCGGGGTCGTACCCCCCGATCAGCGTCGCCGGCACCAGGACGGCCGCCTGGGTGACGAAGACGAGCGCCGGGTAGTCGTAGAACCCGGGGTCGATCGACAGGTCGTCGGACATCCGCTGCCCGACCGTGACGTTGGTCGCCTCGTCCCAGTGGTGCTGCCAGGGGAGGTGGGCGTCGGCGGTGACGCTGCGCAGCACACCGCAGAGGGCGAGCACGACGAGCACGGACCCGACGGCGAGTCGTCGGTGGCGGTGCTCTGCCGGCGAGCGCTCGCCGGCTTCCGGGCCGGTCGCCGGGCCCGCATCCTGTTCGTCAATCGCCACGTCGACCCCCAGCTATCGAGGTCGGAGTGTAGGCAACAACGCGTTCCGGCTCAGGGCGAGGCGGCGGCGCGGAGCTCGCGGCGGCGGATCGACCACAGACAGCTCGTGAGCGCGACCGGCATCCAGAAGAAGCGGTCGAACGCTGTGGGCTGGAACAGCGAGACGACGTTGACCGCGACGAAGCACCCGATCAGCGCGAGCGTGAGGACGTAGAGGTCGTCGTCGGTGCGGCGGAGCAGCGCCTTGAGCTGGCGACCGGCGGTGACGAGGATGACGATCACACCGATCGCCGCCGCCAGCCCCGCCTGGTAGAGGATGCCGAGGAGCATGTTGTGCACCCCGAGGTCCCGCTGGGCAGGGTCGTCGGGGTCGATGTACGTGTCGGTGGGGTACCCGGTGTGGAAGCCGAGGCCCACCACGAGGTATTGGTCGAACCGTTCGGTGACGAAGGCGTTGCGCTCCCCGCGCGACCGACGCTCTCCTCGACGTACGAGTCGCCCTCGCGGAACAGGTTGAGGCGGTCGACGACCGGGAGGTCGCTGGTGAACAGGACGACCGCGCCGATCGCGACAACCAGGACCCCGATCATCGGCGCCAACAGCGACCGTCGCCGCTTGGTCATCCGCCGCCCGGTCGTCGCCAGTAGACGGCGGCCGACGACGGCCATCGCGCCGAGGATGGCGAACAACCCCGAGATCGAGCCGCTCGCGAACATCCCGGTCGTGGTCAGACCCAGGGCGAGCAGCCACCAGAGCCGGGGGTGCCGTCGCTGCGGCTCCTCGGAGCGCGGGAACGGCGAGCAGGAAGAGCAGAGCGTGGCGGCGAGGTGACCGGCGAGGTGGTTGGGGTGGCCGTTGAGCCCGACCTGCCGGTCGCCGAGGTGGGTGCTGACGAAGGCGATGCCCAGCTGGCCGAGCACCGCGGCGCCCGCGGTGGCGAGCGCCGAGAACTTCCAGGCCCGGAGCAGCAGCTTCAGGTCGGCGCGATCACGGCACACGGTGCGCATGATCCAGAACCAGACGAGCGTGACCCAGGCGAAGCGCAGCACGACGCTCATCGAGTCGATCGGGTCCCAGGCCCGGAGGCTCGACAGGGTGCCGGCGGCGAGCAGGAGGAGCGCGCCGACGAGGAGGAGGGGCGAGCCCTTGCGCTGCTCGGGCGTGGCGAGGTCGCGGTCGTTGCCGGTCAGCATCTTGACCACGATCGCCGCCGCGGCCATCAGGAACAGCAGGTCCGAGAGCAGGATGGTCGCCGAAGCGCCAGGTGGTGAACGACATCGTCGCCGTGCCGAGCATCGCCAGCGTCAGCGCGGCCCCCGGCCGCGCGACCCCTGACGATGGCTGGGACCCGGGGCGCGTGCCGCCCCCGGGGTTCCCAGCCCCGGCAGGTCGGCGCGGACCACGGGCCACGCCAAGCGCTGCGGCAGGCGCCGCGATCGACTCGCTACCGATCGGTGGACGGTAGCACCCCTGGTGGTCAGCGCTTCAGGCCGCTCCCGCCGATGGGTGCCGTCCGTCCTGCCGATGTAGGCTTCGCCGATCATGGATCCGCAGCTGGAGGAGCCAGACCTCAGGTCCTACCTGGGGGTCATCGCCCGCCGGCGGTGGCTCGTCATCCTGACGACGCTGGCTGTTCGTCGGCGTGGCGGTCGCGGCGTCGCTCATCCCCGAGCCGACGTACCGGGTGCGGCCCAGGTGTGACGACCGGCGTCAACGACCCGGTCGCGATGGTCTTCGGCGCCAACGGCACCGGCGACCTCGACCGCCAGGCGACGGGCCAGCTCGCCTTCCTCGGCTCGTCGAAGATGCGGCTGCGACGTGGCGCGACGCCTACACGGGTCGCTGCCCGACGAGCGACATCTTCAACGTCGCCGGCGACGCAGGTCGACGCGCGGCGACCCGAACAACGACCAGCAGCATCGTCGAGCTGTCGCTGGTGTCGACCGACCCGCGGCGGCGGCCGACGCTGGTCAACACCTACGCCGAGACCTACGTCGAGCTGCGCCAGGCCGCCGACCAGCGAGCGGCTGCCTCGACACGCAGCAGCGGCTCCAGGCGCCTGCTCGCCGAGACCGAGGCCCAGATCGCCGAGACCGCGGCAGCCGGTCGACCGAGATCGACGCGCAGATCGCGGCCGGGCAGGGCGACCTCGACCGCTGCTGGCGCAGCGCGAGCGCCGAACCTCGAGCGAGCTCCAGCCCGCGCTCGACCCGCTGCGAGGCCGAGGCGTCCGAGATCCGAGCGACGCTCGGCGACCTCAACCTCGGGGTCGAGCTCGCCGCCGGCGGCGGCGCCGAGGTGCTCAGCCCCGCCTGGGTCCCCGACACGCCGGTCAGCCCGAACATCCCGCTCAACCTCGCGATCGGTCTGGTGTTCGGCCTGTTCCTCGGGCTCGCGCTCGCCTTCGTCCGCGACTACTTCGACGACTCGGTCAAGACGAAGGAGACGGTCGAGCGCGTCACGGGGGTGTCGACCCTCGGCCTCATCCCCAAGGTCGGCGGCGGCTCCGACCTGGTCACCGTCACCCACCCCACGGCGCCGGCGGCCGAGGCGTTCCGCCTGCTGCGCACGTCGGTCAAGTTCCTCGGCGTCGAGCGCCAGGTCCGGGTCGTCCAGGTGACCAGCCCGTCGCCCGGCGAGGGCAAGACGATGGTGGCGGTCAACCTCGCCGTCGCCTTCGCCCAGGCCGGCGACCGGGTCGTGCTGGTCGGCGGCGACCTCCGGCGGCCCCGCATGGAGGAGATCGCTCGACGTGCCCCTGACGCCCGGGCCTCACGGCGGTGCTCATCGGTGACGTCACGCTGCCCCAGGCGATCCAGTCGGCGGCCGGCGGTCCCCAACCTGTCGGTGCTGCCGGCCGGGTACCCGCCGCCCAACCCGTCCGAGCTGCTCAGCGGCGAGCGGGCCCGCCGGCTGATCGACGTGCTCGGCCAGACCTACGACGTCGTGGTCATCGACTGCCCGCCGGTCCTGCCAGTCACCGACTCGCTGGTGCTCGCCCGCATGGCCGACACGACGCTGCTCGTCACGTCGGCCAACAAGACGTCGAAGCGCAGCCTCACCCGGGCGGTCGAGCTGCTGCGCCAGGTCGACGCACCGCTGGTCGGGCACGGTGCTCAACAGCCTGTCCGCCGACGAGACGTTCAGCGGCGAGCCCTACCGCTACGAGTCGGTGCGCCAAGCGCGGCGCCACGCGGCGGCGGCAGCACGGCCGGCGACGACGGCGGCAACGGTCACGGACGCGCGGTGGGACGACGAGGGCGATCCCGACGCAGAGTGGGACCCGGTCGGCCCGCCCCGGCCCGGAACTGATCCGACCCAAACTTGAGCGCGTAGGTATCAACTTTCCTGAGCGGGAGGTATCCTTCCCTCATGGCGCTCGATCCGAACCGTTGGACGCTCAAGGTCCAAGAGGCCTTCAGCTCGGCCGTCGACGCGGCCAAGCAGGCGTCGAACCCCGAGGTCACCCCCGACCACCTGCTCGCCGCCCTGCTCGGGCCAGGGCGAGGGCATCGTCCTGCCGATGCTGCAGCGCATGGGCAAGGAGCCGCTGCCCCTGCGCAACCAGGTCAACGAGGCGCTGGCCAAGCTGCCGCGCTCCTACGGCAGCGAGGCCCGGCTGTCCCGCGAGCTCAACCAGGTCGTTCGACGCCGCCGACGAGGCCCGCGCCGAGCTCACCGACGAGTACCTGTCGACCGAGCACCTGCTGCTCGCGCTGGCCGACCGGCTCGGCGTCACCCGCGACGACGTGCTCGCCGCCATGCAGGCCGTGCGGGGCAGCCACCGGGTCACCTCGCAGAACCCCGAGGACCAGTTCCAGGCGCTCGAGCGCTACGGCCGCGACCTCACCGAGGTCGCCCGCCAGGGCAAGCTCGACCCGGTCATCGGGCGCGACGAGGAGATCCGCCGGGTCATCCAGGTGCTGTCGCGCCGCACGAAGAACAACCCGGTGCTCATCGGCGAGCCGGGCGTCGGCAAGACCGCCATCGTCGAGGGGCTCGCCGCCCGCATCGTCGAGGGCGACGTGCCCGAGACGCCTCAAGAACAAGCGGGTCATCGCGCTCGACCTCGGCTCGATGGTCGCGGGCGCCAAGTACCGCGGCGAGTTCGAGGAGCGGCTCAAGGCGGTCCTCAAGGAGATCACCGACGCCGAGGGCGAGGTCATCACCTTCATCGACGAGCTGCACACGGTCGTCGGCGCCGGCGCGGCCGAGGGGGCGATGGACGCCGGCAACATGCTCAAGCCGCTGCTCGCCCGCGGCCAGCTCCGCATGATCGGCGCCACCACGCTCGACGAGTACCGCAAGCACATCGAGAAGGACGCCGCCCTCGAGCGCCGCTTCCAGCAGGTGTACGTCGGGCCGCCGTCGGTCGACGACACCATCGCCATCCTCCGCGGGCTCAAGGAGCGCTACGAGGTCCACCACGGCGTGCGCATCCAGGACGCCGCGCTCGTCGCCGCCGCCGTCCTGTCCGACCGCTACCTCACCGGGCGGTTCCTGCCCGACAAGGCCATCGACCTCGTCGACGAGGCCGCCTCGCGCCTGCGCATCGAGATCGACTCGCTGCCCACCGAGATCGACGTCGTCGAGCGCCGCATCCGCCAGCTCGAGATCGAGCGGGTGGCGCTGGCCAAGGAGACCGACGAGCGTCTCGAAGGAGCGCCTCGCCGGCCTCGACGAGGAGCTGGCCAACCTGCGCGAGCAGCGCGACTCGATGCTGGCCCACTGGAACAACGAGAAGGAGATCATCGACGAGATCCGCGAGCGCAAGGAGCAGCTCGAGGCGCTCCGCGCCGAGGCCGAGCGCGAGACCGACCTCGAGCGGGCGGCCGAGATCCGCTACGGCCGCATCCCCGAGACTCGAGCGCCTGGTCGAGGAGGCCACGGCCCGCCTCGACGAGCTGCAGTCCAACGGCCAGCGCATGCTCAAGGAGGAGGTCGACGAGGAGGACGTCGCCGAGGTCGTCGCCAAGTGGACCGGCGTGCCGGTCAGCCGCCTGATGGAGGGCGAGATGGCCAAGCTCGTGCGCCTCGAGGAGGTGCTGCACGAGCGGGTCGATCGGCCAGGACGAGGCCGTCACCGCCGTCGCCAACGCCATCCGCCGCAGCCGGGCCGGCCTGTCCGACCCGCACCGGCCCATCGGCTCGTTCCTGTTCCTCGGCCCGACCGGCGTCGGCAAGACCGAGCTGGCCCGCTCGCTCGCCGACTTCCTGTTCGACGACGAGCGGGCCATGGTCCGCATCGACATGTCCGAGTACATGGAGAAGCACTCGGTCAGCCGCCTCATCGGCGCCCCGCCGGGCTACGTCGGCTACGACGAGGGCGGCCAGCTCACCGAGGCCGTGCGCCGCCGCCCGTACTCGGTCGTGCTGCTCGACGAGATCGAGAAGGCGCACGCCGACGTGTTCAACGTGCTGCTGCAGCTGCTCGACGACGGCCGGCTCACCGACGGCCAGGGCCGCACGGTCGACTTCACCAACACCGTGCTGATCATGACGTCGAACCTGCCGGGCGACCCGCGCGACTTCTTCAAGCCCGAGTTCATCAACCGCATCGACGAGATCGTGCGGTTCCGCGAGCTCACCGAGGACGACCTGGCGCACATCGTCGAGATCCAGCTCGCGCGGCCTGCGCGACCGCCTGGCGGCCCGCCGCATCGGGCTCGAGGTCACCGACGCCGCCATGGCGGCGCTGGCCCACCAGGGCTACGACCCGGCCTTCGGCGCCCGGCCGCTCAAGCGGGTCATCCAGCGCGAGCTGGCCGACACGCTGGCGGTGCAGATCCTCGACGGCAAGATCGCCGAGGGCGACACGGTCACCGTCGACGCCGTCGACGGCGAGCTCGTGCTGCGCTGAGCGCCGCCGCTGCTGGACGCAGCGACTGTCAGCGGGCTCTGCGGTCACGCTGGATCAGCCACGCCGAGGTGCCGCGTCGTGCGCCTCGGCCTGCCACAGCTCGTCGGGGTAGCCCAGCTCGGCGAGGCGCGCTGCGGTCGCCGCGACGACTGCGGCCGGCAGTGGTGCGTGCACATCGTTGTGCTTGCCGAACTCGCGGTCGGCGCGGCCGACCGGCGCGCCTGGTCCTTGGCGCCCGACCGCGTCGACGAAGCCGTGCCGCGCCTTGCGCTCGTAGTCCTCGCGGCTGCGGTACACGTAGTGGTTGAGCACGAGCGGCGCTGGGTCGGCGGTACGGGCGAACGATCCGAGCACCCGGCCGTCCGTCGGTCGTGCGGGCGAGTCGGCCCCGCCGGTAGTAGAGGTTGTGCGAGTTCCGGTAGCCGACGACCTCGCGCTGGCCGGGCGATGACCTTCACGTGATGGTTGAGCCCGGCGGCGGCCCGGTCGAACCGGTCGGTCGAGCAGCCCGGCGGGGACCGTCTCGTGACCTGAGCTGCCGTAGTAGCGCCAGTTCACCGCCAGCGGCGGGGCCTCGGGCGGCGGCGAGGGTGCGGGCGAGGTCCCCGGGGCGTGCGCTCGACGAGGAACTCGTCCGCGTCGAAGAAGCCGTCCAGTCGCACGTCGGACCGAACCGTCGTAGGAAGTCGAGGTGCGCACCGGGCGATGCGGGCACGGTGGGCCACGGCACGACGGTCACGAGCCCGCGCTCGACGAACGGTGCCGACCGCGGCGGGGGTCGTCGGTGCTGTTGTTGTCGTAGACGACGACGTGCTCGAACCCCGATGTTCATGTGGTGCGCGAGCCACTCGGGGAGGAAGCGGGCCTCGTCCTTGACCCGCACCATCGCCGTGAGCCCGCGGCCGGGAGCAGGCCTCAGGGTCCGCAGTGTCGGCGGCCGCGGCGGCGAGCGGACGGGCGCGGATCGCGTGCACGCCGTTCTGCACGAGGAACAGCGTGTTCGCGCAGCCACGGCGTGGTCTTGACCCGTGTCCGCACCGACGTCATGGCGATGCGTGGCTGCTGACCAACGTGAAGTTCCACCGCTCACGGTCGGACGAGGCGGTATCCGGCGCCGCCGGAAGGCCCCGAGGAGCTGCAGGAGCGCCCGCGAGCTCTGCGGCTGGTCGTACTCGAAGCAGACGACCGGCGGTCGCGGCCCCTCGGCCAGGAGGTGGGGCAGCACCGTGGACTCGGCTCCCTCGATGTCGACCTTCAGGATGTCGATGGCAGCGTGGCCCTGTGTGGCCATGATCGACGCGAGGGCGTCGACCTTCGCCGTGAAGCCGTCGCCGGCGGCGGTGCGCTGCAGGTTGACGACCGAGTGCGACACGCCGGCGTGCGCGGGCGGGAAGAACGTGAGCTCGCCGGGCCCGCTCCACAGGCCCATCGGGCACGAAACTGAACCGGTCGTCGCCCGGGTCGACCTCGCGGACGTAGGCGATCGCCCGAGGCGTCGGGTCGATCGTCACGACCTGCGAGGCCTCGACGATGCAGCTCGAGGTCGAACGAGATGTCCTCCCCGGCCCCCGCGCAGTACGCGACCGCACCGGGCCGGACGGACCGCCTCGGGGACCCACCACCCGCAGGCGGCGGAGCCGAGGCGGACCAGGGGCGGCGCGAGCGTCCACGCGCACGAACGGGCTCAACAGCGTGCGGCGCGTGCGGCTCGACGCCTTGCGGGCGACGTCCCTCAGATCCTGTCCGGCGATACCACCGTGCCACGCCTCCCCGAGCATGGAGCAGGACTCGGAGCCTCGCACACCGGGCGTCGCTCGCGGGTCGTCACTGCCAGACGCGGACCCAGTCGACCTGCATCTCCAGCGTGCTGGGACGGGTGCCGCACCCTGAGCACTCGGGGAGGTAGAGCATCGTGAACACGATGTGCATGCGCTGGGGCGTGCTGTCGTACGGGGTGAGGCACCCGAGCGGCCAGTCGTCGAGGTAGGTGCACAGCTGACCGGCCGTCCAGTGACCAGCCCACCTGTGCCACCCCGACAGGTCGAGGTTGCCGGAGTCGTCCGGAACTTCCGCTGCTCGTCGGGGATCCCGCAGTACCCGTCGGCGGTGTTGTCGGTCGTGTTGCGGTGGAGGACGGCGTAGGTCGACTCGGAGGCCGGGTATCCGCCGATGCCGCCTTCCATGATGTCCCACTCGGCGTTGAGCAGGCGGCAGTCCTCCCGCGGCCAGGCCTCGGACGTGGCCATGCTGAAGAGCCAGAACGCCGGCCAGGCCCAGCGGTTGTCGGTGAAGCGGATGCGGGCCTCGAAGTAGCCGTACCGCCAGGACTGCGCCCACGGGTAGCTCGGCTCCGCGGTGGAGCGTGGCCCGGTGCTGGCGACGTACGCCCAGTGGTAGCCGTTGGCGGCCGTCGCTCGGAGGGTCATGACGCCTTCCCGACGGTGGGCGGAGCGAGCCGCCGAATGGCGCCGTGGTCCAGATGCCGCTGAGCGTGTCCCGTCGAAGTCGTCGTGGAAGACCAGCTCGTACCCGTCGTCCGCGATCGGGGGCGGGGCACATGCCGTGAGGGCGGCCACGATCAGCACCACGGTGCAGGGGAGCGCATACCGAGTCGGAGGCCTGCGGGCCGTCGACACGATTCGTGCCCGCAGCCGCTCGCGCCGTGCGGCGTCGTGGGCGTGCGACGACGAAGTCCGAAAGGTTCTCATGGCGGTCCTCTACGGGCGGCGGGATCGAGGGCCAGACGGCGTGCTGTGGCGTTCAACGCACCCTAGCGAGTTACCGTCGCAGGCGTCAGTCTCATGTCCGGATCGCGATGCCTGCGTCGGCAGCCGATCACCGCTCACGCGGATCGTGCCGACGGCACTACGCTGGCGGTCTGAAACCACGTATCCGGGAGGGGATCATGGGATCGATGCGGACCGTCGTCGCCGCGGCTGGGGGATTGATGGTGGTCGCGGGGTGCAACCTCGGCACGCCTGCCGTCCGCCATCCCGGACCGAGTGAGGCCGTCGCGGTCGCGATGTCGACGCGGACGGGGACCTCGACGTCGTCGCCGGCGGCACCGGAGGCGGGCTGAGCCCTCAACGACGGCGGGGGCGCGCTGTCGGGGACACCGCACGCGGCGGCGACCGAGGTCCGCGCGGTCGCGATCGGTGATGTGGACGGGACGGCGCCGTCGATCGGCTCGACGTGGTCGGCTCAGGCGTCGACATGGCGCTCGGGGACGGCACCGGCGGGTTCTCCGTCCCTGTGCCCGTACCCGGCGACCCACCTGGGGATGTGATCAACGACGCCACCCTCGCCGACCTCGACGCCGACGGCGACCTCGACCTCGTCACCGCCGGCTCGGGCGGCGGACGCTTCCGCCTCAACGACGGCGCCGGCGCCTTCGGACCTCTCGACATCCCAGGAATCCCGTGCGGGGCGGCCTCGACCGGCTACGTACCGTTCGTCGGCGAGACGGCCGCGCCATCGACCTCGACGCGGACGACGACCTCGACATCGCGTGGACTGGCTACTGCGACAAGCCCGACCGCGACGTCCCCTACGACGGGATCGCGTTCAACGACGGCCCGGCCACCTTCAGCCTGCGGGGTTCAGGGGGGCCTCGCGCTCGTCGGGTTGGCGCGTGGACCTCGCGTACGCGGACGTCGACGAGGACGGCTACCTCGACCGCATCGTCGGTGACCCCGACAGTCCCGTCGTCGAGATCACCATCGGACGCGACCCCCATGCGCCGGGTCCGACCCCGCCCGACGTCGTCCTGTCGGTACCCACCCCCGCGCCGGTCGTCGGTGGGCTCGCCACCGACGTCGATGGCGACGGCCACGTCGACCTCGTGGTCGCAGCTCCGGGCAGCGGCACCGCCACCGTCCTCTACGGCGACGGAACGGGCGCGTTCCCCGACCGCACCCGGTGGGCACCGGCGGGTCGAGCATCGAGAGCGTGGAGGCCGCCGACCTCGACGGCGACGGTCGCACCGACCTGGTCTTCGGCACCGACAACGCCGGAACTGGCGGGAGCCCGTCGGTCGCCGTCCTCTGGAACCGCCTCGACGGCCGCGAGCACTGACGGCCGCCGCGTGACTCGCCCCGCCTCAGGGGCGGGTGCGAGGGCCCTGGCGTCCGGCGCTAACCTCGACCGGCCCCTTCACAGCGACCGTCCAGGAGAGCGACGTGCCGGCGACCATCGTGGTCGGAACCCAGTGGGGCGACGAGGGCAAGGGCAAGTTCACCGACCTCTTCGCCAAGGAGATGCACCTCGTCGTCCGCTACCAGGGCGGGCACAACGCCGGGCACACGCTCGTCGTCGACGGCGAGACGTTCGCCCTCCAGCTCATCCCGTCGGGCGTGCTCTACGACCACATCGTGCCCGGTCATCGGCAACGGCGTCGTCGTCGACCCGCAGGTGCTGCTCGACGAGATCGACATGCTCGAGCGCCGGGGGCGCAGCTGCGAGCGGCTGAAGGTGTCGTCGAGCGCCCACCTGATCCTCCCGTACCACCAGCTCCTCGACCGGGTGACCGAGCGCCACCTCGGCAAGAACAAGCTGGGCACGACCAAGCGGGGCATCGGGCCGGCCTACGCCGACAAGGCCGCCCGGGTCGGCCTGCGGGTGCAGGACATGTACGACCCCAAGATCTTCCGGCAGAAGCTCGAGCTGGCCCTGCGCGAGAAGAGCCAGACGCTGGCCAAGGTCTACAACCAGCTCCCGCCCGACATCGACGAGATCTGCGACCTCTACGTCGGCGAGCTCGCGCCCCGGGTCGAGCCCTACGTGGCCGACACCGTCAACCTCGTCCACGAGGCGCTCGAGGCCGGCCAGCACGTCCTGTTCGAGGGCGCGCAGGCCACGTTCCTCGACCTCGACCACGGCACCTATCCCTACGTCACCTCGTCGAACCCGGTGGCCGGCGGCGCCTGCACCGGCGCCGGCGTCGGGCCCCGCTACATCGACCGGGTCGTCGGCATCGCCAAGGCGTACGTCACCCGCGTCGGCTCGGGCCCGTTCGTGACCGAGCTGTTCGACGACGTCGGCGACGCGCTGGTCGACCGGGGCCACGAGTACGGCACCAACACGGGTCGGCGCCGCCGGGCCGGGCTGGTTCGACGCCGTGATGCTGCGGCACTCGGTGCGGCTCAACTCGCTGTCCGAGATCGCGCTCACCAAGCTCGACGTGCTCGACGCCTTCGACACGGTCAAGGTGTGCGTGGCCTACGAGGCCGACGGCCGCCGCGTCGAGCGCTTCCCCGACGACCAGTCGCTGCTGCACAAGGCGACGCCGGTCTACGAGGAGCTGCCGGGCTGGTCCGACCGACCTGTCGTCGTTCACCGAGCCGGGCGACCTGCCGCCGAACGCAGCCGACTACATCGCCTTCCTCGAGGACCAGGTGGGTGTCCCGATCCGCCTCGTGGGCGTCGGGCCCGGCCGCGACCAGTACGTGCAGCGCACGCCGTAGGCGGCCGGGGCCATGAAGGTGTGCGTGATCGGGTCGGGCGGACGCGAGCACGCGCTCGCCCACGTGCTCGGCGCGCACCGCCGAGGTGGTGGTCACCCCGGGCAGCCCGGGGATCCCCGGATCCGTCGCGCGCCCCGCCGGGCGAGGTCGAGGCCGACCTCTACGTCGTCGGGCCCGAGGCGCCGCTGGTGGCCGGCCTCGCCGACGAGCTGCGGGCCGCGGGCCGGCTGGTGTTCGGCCCCGGTGCCGACGGCGCCCGGCTCGAGGGCTCGAAGGCGTGGATGAAGGAGGTGGTCGAGGCCGCCGGGGTCCCGACCGCCCGCTACGCCGCCTTCACCGAGGTCGAGCCGGCGGTCGGCGTACCTCCGCGCCATGCCCGGGCCCTGGGTGACCAAGACCGACGGCCTGGCCGCCGGCAAGGGCGTGCTCGTGGCGACGTCGATCGACGACGCCATCGCCGACGTCCGGGCCAAGCTCGCCGGCGAGTCGTTCGGCGACGCCGGGCGCACGGTCGTGGTCGAGGAGGGGATGACCGGCCCCGAGCTGTCGCTGCTGGCCGTGTGCGACGGCACCCGGGCGGTCGCCCTCGCCCCCGCCCAGGACTTCAAGCGCATCGGCGACGGCGACACCGGCCCCAACACCGGGGGCATGGGCGCCTACTCGCCCGTGCCCGCGGTCGACGACGCGCTGGTCGACGACGTGATGGCCCGCTTCGTCGCGCCCACGCTGGCCGAGCTGCGGCGCCGCGGCATCGACTACCGGGGCGTCCTCTACGCCGGGCCTGATGCTGACGCCGGACGGGCCGCGCCTGGTCGAGTACAACGTCCGCTTCGGCGACCCCGAGGCCCAGGTCGTGCTGCCCCGCCTGACCACCGACCTGGCCGAGCTGCTGGCGGCCGCCGCCGCCGGTGACCTGACCCAGGCGCCGCCGCCGGCCTTCGGCGACGACGCCTGCGTGACCGTCGTGCTCGCGAGCGAGGGCTACCCGGCCGCGCCCCGCACCGGCGACGTCATCACCGGCATCGCCGACGCCGAGGCGACGGGCGCCACCGTGTTCTGCGCCGGGGTCGCCGCCGGGCCCGACGGCGCGCTGGTCACGGCCGGCGGGCGGGTCCTCGCCGTCACCGGCTCCGGGCCGACCGTGGCCGACGCCCGTCGCCACGCCTACGCCGCCGCCGGCTGCATCTCGTGGCCCGGCAGCTACCACCGCACCGACATCGCCGAGGAGGCATCGCACTGATGGCACGCAAGAAGGTCGCCGTTCTCATGGGATCTCCCAGCGACAAGGACAAGATGGCCCCCGCCGCCGACACGCTCGCCCGCTACGGCATCGAGGCCGACGTGCGGGTGATGTCGGCGCACCGCACGCCGGCGGCCGTCGCCGAGTTCGCCACCTCGGCCCGCGACAACGGCTACGCCGCCATCATCTGCGGGGCCGGCATGGCCGCCCACCTGGCCGGCGCGGTCGCCGGCCAGACGACCCTGCCCGTCATCGGCGTCCCCCTGTCGGGCGGCGCCCTCAACGGCGTCGACGCCCTCTACGCCACGGTCCAGATGCCGAAGGGCATCCCGGTCGCCACGGTGGCGGTCGACGGCGCCATGAACGCGGCGCTGCTGGCCGTGCAGATGCTGGCCATCGACGACGCCGAGCTGGCCGACGCGCTCGTCGCCCACCGCGCCGAGATGGCCCCGCCACAGACCTGAGACGGGCCGATGCCGAACTCACGTCGATGCGCCGTCAGCCCGCCGAGCCGACTCGGTCGCCGCAGCCAGGTCCGTCAGCTGGGCAGCCGACCCGACCGCGATGAGGACGTCGCCCATCGTGAGCGTGCGATCGCGGGGCGGGTTGAACGAATAGGTGCCGTCGGGTGCCTTCACGGCGATGACAGCCGCCGGGGTGATGGTGCCGAGCTCGGCGCCCACCGCCCGCGATCCCGATCGAACCTGCACCTCGTGGATGTCGATGTCGTGGTCGTCCGCCAGCACGAGCTCGTCGAGGAACTCGGCGACGTGGGGGCGGAACGCGATCGCCGCCATCCGCGAGCCGCCGATGTCGTACGGGTTCACCACCCGGTCGGCGCCCGCCCGGCGGAACTTCCGCTCGTCGCGGTCGTCGGCGATGCGGGCCACGATGCGCAGGTCCTCCCGCAGCGACCGGGCGGTGAGGACGAGCGCGAGGTTGGCGCTCGAGTCGCCCAGCGCCGCGATCAGGCTCGTCGCCCGCCCGATCCCGGCCGCCACGAGCGTGTCCTCGTCGGTGGCGTCGCCGACGATCACGGGCACGTCGTCGTCGTCGATCTTGAGGTCGCCGTCCTGGTCCAGCGCGACGACCGCGCGGCCCTGCCGCCGGGCATAGCGGGCGATCGAGCGACCGACACGACCCCACCCGGCGACGATCACGTGGCCCTCCAACCTGTCGACCCGCCGTTGCATGCGCCGCCTCCGGAAGCTGTCGTTGATCGTGCCCTCGACGAGGGCCTCGATGAGCGTGCTGGCCGTGTAGAGCAGAGAGCTCGCCGCCACCAGCACGAGGACGAGGGTGAAGACCCGGTACGCCCTGTCGACCTCGTCGGCGGGGCCGATCTCGCCGTACCCGACCGTCGAGAGCGTGATGGCGGTCTGGTAGAGGGCGTCGAACGGCCCGAGCCCCACGACCAGATAGCCGACCGTTCCGAACGTGAGCACGCCCACGACGAGCACGACCGCCGTCCGGAACCGGTGCCAGGACGTGCTGTCGCGCACGAGCGCCCACATCGAGGAACGGGGCCGGCGCGGGCGCGACACGCCCAACGTCTAGCAGGCGCCGGGGCACCCGGCGGCCGACGGGCTCCGGTCCGCCGGCTGGTCGCCGGTTCGGCCTCCCACGGGCGACAATGGGGACGTGAAGCCCGTGCTCCCCGACGTCCTCGCCGCGCGCTACGCCAGCCAGCCGATGGTCGAGCTGTGGTCGCCCGAGCAGAAGGTCCGGCTCGAGCGTGAGCTGTGGGTGGCGGTCATGCAGGCGCAGCGCGATCTCGGCGTCGACATCCCCGCCGAGGCGATCGACGACTACCGGGCCGTCATCGACGTCGTCGACCTGGCGTCGATCGACGCCCGTGAGCGGGTGACCCGGCACGACGTCAAGGCCCGCATCGAGGAGTTCTCGGCCCTCGCCGGGCACGAGCACGCCCACAAGGGCATGACGTCGCGCGACCTCACCGAGAACGTCGAGCAGCTCCAGGTCCGCCGGGCCCTCGAGCTGGTGCGCGACCGCATGGTCACCGCCCTCGCCCGGCTGGCCGAGCACGCCGCCGAGCACGCCACCCTCGTGATGGCCGGCCGCAGTCACAACGTGGCCGCCCAGGCCACGACGCTGGGCAAGCGCTTCGCCAACGCCGGCGAGGAGCTGCTGCAGGCCTACCACCGCGTCGACGACCTGCTGGTGCGCTACCCCCTGCGGGGCATCAAGGGGCCCGTCGGCACGCAGCAGGACCAGCTCGACCTGCTCGACGGGGACGCCGGCAAGGTCGACCAGCTCGAGCGGGCCGTGCTGGCCCACCTCGGGTTCACCGCCGCCCTCACGAACGTCGGGCAGGTCTACCCGCGGTCGCTCGACTTCGACGTCGTCGCCGCCCTCGTCCAGGCGACGGCCGGCCCCGCCAGCCTCGTCACCACCATCCGCCTCATGGCCGGCCACGAGCTGGTCACCGAAGGCTTCGCCCCCGGCCAGGTCGGCAGCTCGGCCATGCCCCACAAGATGAACACGCGCTCGTCCGAGCGGGTCAACGGCCTGGCGGTCGTGGTGCGGGGCTATCTGTCGATGGTGTCCGAGCTGGCGGGCGACCAGTGGAACGAAGGTGACGTCTCGTGCTCGGTCGTGCGCCGGGTCGCGCTCCCGGGAGCGTTCCTCGCCACCGACGGGCTGTTCGAGACCTTCCTGTCGGTGCTCGACGGCTTCGGCGCCTACCCCGCGGTGATCGAGCGCGAGCTCGACCGCTACCTGCCCTTCCTCGCCACCACCAAGGTGCTCATGGCGGCCGTGCGGCAGGGCGTCGGGCGCGAGCAGGCCCACGAGGCGATCAAGGAGCACGCGGTGGCGGTCGCCCTCGCGCTGCGCGAGGGCGCGGCCGCCAACGACCTGGCCGAGCGGCTCGCGTCCGACGAGCGCCTCGGGCTCGACCGCGCCGCCGTCGACGCCGTGCTGGCCGACCGGGTCGGCTTCGTCGGCACCGCGCCCCAGCAGGTCGAGGCGTTCGTCCGGCAGGTCGAGCCGATCGTCGCCGACCACGCCGACGCCGCCCGCTACCGTCCCGAACCGATCCTCTGAGCAGCCCGCTCGCCACGCCCGCCGCCCACCCCTCCCGGAGCCCGCCTCATGACCGATCTCGGCCTGCCCCACGTCCACTCCGGCAAGGTCCGCGACATCTACGCGGTCGACGACGACCGCCTGCTCATGGTGACCAGTGACCGCATCTCCGCGTTCGACGTGGTGATGGACGAGCCCATCGCCCACAAGGGCCGCGTGCTCACCGCCATGTCCGCCTTCTGGTTCGACCTGCTGGGCGACGTGGTGGCGGGCCACCTCGTGTCGACCGACGTGGGCGACCTCCCTCCTTCGGCCCAGAAGGTGGCCGACGAGGCCGACCTCGCCGGACGGGTCATGCTCACGCGCAAGGCCGAGATGCTGCCCGTCGAGTGCATCGTGCGCGGCTACATCACCGGTTCGGCGTGGAAGGAGTACCGCACCGCCGGCACGATGCACGGCACGCCCTTGCCCGAGGGCCTGCTCGAGTCGCAGCAGCTTCCCGAAGCTGTGTTCACCCCGTCCACCAAGGCGGCGGTCGGCGACCACGACGAGAACATCTCGTTCGAGCGCGGCGGCCGCCCTGGTGGGCGACGCGCTGGCGGCGAAGCTGCGCGAGGTGTCGCTCGAGCTCTACCGCCGCGGGGCGGACTGGGCCCGCGAGCGCGGGATCATCATCGCCGACACGAAGTTCGAGGTCGGGTTGATCGACGGTGAGCTCGTCCTCTGCGACGAGGTGCTCACGCCCGACTCGTCCCGCTTCTGGCCCACCGACGCCTGGGAGCCCGGCTCCACGCCGCCGTCGTTCGACAAGCAGCCGGTCCGCGACTACCTCGACACGCTCGACTGGGGCAAGACGCCGCCGCCGCCCCCGCTGCCCGACGAGGTCGTGACGGCGACGAGCGACCGCTACGTCGAGGCGTACGAGCGCATCACCGGCCGGTCGTTCGCCGACTGGCCGGGCGCGGGTGGCTGACCGGGCGCGGTCGCGGCACACCGGTGCGGACGCCGGGCGCGCGTCCCGACGTCGCACGCCCGCTCGCACCGCGCCCGACCGGCCCGGCTGGTCCGATGCCCACGGCCAGGCCGCCTACGACGTGCGCTTCGACTGGGGGCCCGACGGCCTCGACGCCGTCGCCGCGGGGCGGGGGTCGTGGTGATCGTGGACGTGCTGCGGTTCACGACCGCGGTGTCGGTGGCCGTGGGGCGGGGGGCCGAGGTGCTGCCGTACGCGTGGGCCACGGGCGACGCCGCGGCCGCATACGCCCGGAAGCACGGGGCCGAGCTGGCCGGGCGGCGCGACGAGGGGGACTGGTCGCTCTCGCCCACCGACCTGCTGGCCCTGCCTGCGGGCACCCGCCTCGTGCTGCCGTCACCCAACGGCTCGGCGCTGGCGTTCGGGGCGGCCGACGGCGACGGGGACGTCACCGTCATGGCCGGCTGCCTGCGGAACGCCTCGGCCGTGGCGCGAGCGGCCGCGGCGCACCCGGGTCCCGTCGCCGTCGTGGCGGCTGGCGAACGGTGGCACGGCGATCTCGGACCGGTGCGCCCTGCGGTCGAAGACCTGGTGGGGGCCGGCGCGGTGCTCCACGGGGTGGTCGAGCAGCGCGGGCGCGAGGCCTCGGCGTCGCCGTCACCCGAGGCCGAGGCCGCGGTCGCTGCCTTCGCCGCCGTGGGCGACGACCTCGCCGCGTGGCTGGCGTCGACGGCGTCGGGCCGCGAGCTGGTCCTCAGGGGGTGGGCCGACGACGTGGCGACGGCAGCGCTGCGCGACGCCGAGACCGCGGTCCCCGTGCTCGACGGCTCCCGTTTCGTGACGCGAGCGCCGTCGGCCCCGGCTGGTCCCGTGTCCTGAGCCCGCGCCGTCGGCCACTACTCTGGCCGCATGCAGTTCTCGGTGCTGGTCGAGACCCGTCTGCGTGCGGGCGTGGCCGACCCCCAGGGATCGACCATCGAGCGGTCGCTGCCCGCTCTCGGGTTCGACGGGGTGGCCGGCGTCCGTGTCGGCAAGGCGTTCCGCTTCACGCTCGAGGCCGACGACGAGGCCGTCGCTCGCGCCGAGGTCGACGACATGTGCCGGCGGTTCCTCACCAACCCGGTCATCGAAGACGCCACGGTCACGGTCGAGGCCGCCGCCGGGGCCCGCGCCTGATGGCTGCGGTCGTCGGCGTCGTCGTCTTCCCCGGGTCGAACTGCGAGCTCGACGTCGTCGAGGCCGTCGCGTCCCTGGGGGGCGAGGGCCGGTTGCTCTGGCATGGCGACGCCTCCCTGGCTGGGGTGGACGCGGTCGTGCTGCCCGGGGGCTTCGCCCACGGCGACTACCTGCGGCCCGGAGCCATCGCCCGCTTCTCGCCGGTCATGCAGGCCGTCGGCGAGCACGCCGCCGCCGGTGGGCCCGTCGTCGGCATCTGCAACGGGTTCCAGGTGCTGTGCGAGGCGGGGCTGCTGCCCGGCGCGCTGCAGAAGAACGCCGGGCTCAAGTTCCTGTGCCGCCCCGAGCGTCTGCGGGTCGAGGCCGGGGGCACGGCGCTCAGCACGGGGGTCGAGGTGGGGACCGAGCTGACCATCCCGATCAACCACTTCGAGGGCAACTACACCTGCGAGCCCGAGACGCTGGCCGAGCTGCGCGCCGACGACCGCGTCGTGTTCCGCTACGTCGACAACCCCAACGGCTCGGTCGACGACATCGCCGGCATCTGCTCGGACGGGCGGAACGTCGTCGGCCTCATGCCACACCCCGAGCGGGCCTCGCACCCGTTGCTCGGGTCGACCGACGGCGTCCCGCTCCTGCGGTCGTTGCTGGTCACCGCCGGCGCCCTCACCGCGTGACGATGCCGGGCGTCGTGCCCGTCAGGCCGTGCGGGAGATGCCGGCCCGCTCGAGGACGGCGGCAGGGACGCCGACCTCGCGCCATGTGGCGTACGTGATTCCCTTGCGCTCGCTGTAGGGCGCGGCGGCGCCGACGAAGTCCTTTTCGAGCTCGTCGAGGTCGACGTTTGATTCGGTCGCCTCGAGCGCGGCCTGGAGATCTGAGCGTTCCTGCACGAGGTGCACTCTGCGTAGCGGGTCGGCGGTGGCGATGTCGGTTTCGATGGCGGCGAGCCGCTTCTTCACGGATTCGGGCGACCGCTTCCGGCCTCGACGGGGCTTGTTCGCGTCGAGGGCTTCGAGATAGCGGCGCACTGCCCGCCCTTGGTCGCGGCCCTCGGCCAGCGCCGCCTTGTGCTCGTCGCTCATCGGTGTTCGTTTGCGCGTTGCACGGGGCATGGCGGGGAGCATATTTCACATTCTCGCGTTGTGCGCATTTGGCATGTCCGGGGGTGTGGGCGGCGTGTTCGGGAACGTCGTCCCACGGGCCCTAACCTCTGGTCGTGCCCGCCGACGAGCAGATCCACAGAGCCCTCGGGCTGACCGACGACGAAGCGGCCGCCATCGCCCGCATCCTGGGCCGCGAGCCCAACCATCTCGAGCTCGCCATGTACGCAGTGATGTGGTCGGAGCACTGTTCGTACAAGTCCAGCCGCATCCACCTGCGCCGTCTGCCGTCGGAAGGACCTGCGGTCATCGTCGGGCCGGGCGAGAACGCAGGCGTCGTCGACGCCGGCGACGGCATCGGCGTCGCGTTCCGCATCGAGAGCCACAACCACCCGTCGGCCATCGAGCCCTACCAGGGAGCGGCGACGGGCATCGGCGGCATCCTGCGTGACGTGTTCACGATGGGCGCGCGACCCATCGCGCTGATGGATCCCCTCCGGTTCGGGCCATTGTCCGACGCTCGCAGCCGGTGGATCGCCGAAGGTGTCGTGTCCGGCATCAGCGGCTATGGCAACTCGGTCGGGGTGCCGACCGTCGGAGGTGAGACGGTCTTCGACGAGACGTATCAGGACAACCCTTTGGTGAACGTCTTCTGCCTCGGCGTGCTGCCGCTCGAACGATTGGTGCTCGGCCGGGCGTCCGGTGTCGGCAACCTCGCCGTCCTGTTCGGGTCCACGACCGGACGCGACGGCATCGGTGGCGTGTCGGTGCTGGCGTCGGCCGGCTTCGGCGAGGACGAGGACGACGCGGCCAAGCGGCCGAGCGTGCAGGTGGGCGATCCGTTCGAGGAGAAGCGCCTCATCGAGGCGTGCCTCGAGATGCTCGACGCCAACCTGGTGGTCGGCATCCAGGACCTGGGGGGAGCCGGGCTCACCTGCGCCACCAGCGAGACCGCCAGCCGGGGCGGGGTCGGCATGGACGTCTACGTGTCCGAGGTCGCCCAGCGCGAGGCGGGCATGGAGCCGTTCGAGGTGATGACCAGCGAGAGCCAGGAGCGCATGCTGGCGATCGTCGAGCCCGGCGACCTCGACGCCGTCCTCGCCATCTGCCGGCGGTGGGAGATCGTCGCCTCGGTCGTCGGCACGGTCACCGCAGGCGGCCAGCTGCGCATCCTCGACCGGTTCGACGGCGCCGTGCTGGCCGACGTGCCGGCGTCGTCGCTGCACGAGGACGCCCCGCTGCTCGACCGTCCCCGCGCCGAGCCCGCCGACCGGGCGGCCCGGCTGGCCGACGGTGCCGACGCCGCACTGGCGCCGCCGGTCGACCCGACGGCCGACCTCCTCGACCTGCTGTACGACACGTCGTGGGTCTTCAGCCAGTACGACCACCAACTGTTCCTCAACACGGTCGAGCCCCCGGGCGGCGACGCCAGCGTCCTGCGGCTCAAGCATCCCGCCACGGGGGTCGACACGGGCCGGGCGCTGGCGCTCACCTGCGACGGCAACCACCGCTGGTGCGCGCTCGACCCGCGCCAGGGCACGGCGCTCGTCGTGGCCGAGGCCGTGGCCAACCTCGCCTGCGCCGGGGCGCGCCCGCTGGCGCTGGTCAACTGCCTCAACTTCGGCAACCCCGAGCACCCCACCACGATGTGGCAGCTCTCCGAAGCGGTCGACGGCATGGCCGAGGCGTGCCGGGCGCTGTCGGTGCCCGTGGTCGGCGGCAACGTCAGCCTCTACAACGAGAGCCGGGGCCGCGACATCGACCCCACTCCGGTGGTGGGCATGGTCGGCATGATCGACCGCCTCGTGTCACCGCCGCCCGGTGCCGGCCTCGTCGCGGGCACTCGCCTGGTCGTGCTCGGCGCCGGTCCTGACACGCTGTCGGGTTCCCGGTGGGCCTGGCGACAGGGTCACAAGGCCGGCGCCCCTCCCGCGCTCGACCTCGCCGCCCATCGGGCCGTGTGCGACCTCGTGCGCGACCTCGTCGCCGACGGGCTGGTCCTCGGGGTGAAGGACACGGCCGACGGCGGCCTGGGCGGGGCCCTGGCCGAGATGGTCGCCGCCAGTGGCCTCGGGGCGGTGGTGCGGGCCCCCGAGGGTGCCGACCACCGCTGGGTGTTCGGCGAGAGCCCGAGCCGGTTCGTCCTGGCCGTCGACCCCGCGGCCGTGGCCGAGGTGCACCGGCGTCACACCGCGGCCGGGGTGGCCGCGGCGCTGGTGGGCGAGGCGGGCGGCGACCGCTTCGCCATCGAGGGCCTGGCCGGCGGCGCCAACGTCGACGCCCCCGTCGAGCGGGTCGTCGCCGCGTGGCGCGGGGCCCTGCCGTCGCTGCTCGGCCACGGCACCACCCAGGGCTGACCGCGACCAGATTTCCACAGCAGTTTCGGGGGTCAGGACCCCCGGAACTGCTGTGGAAAACCTTCGGTCAGGGGTGGTCGGCGGGCGAGGGCTCGACCGTCGACGACGAGGTCGTCCCGTTGCTGCGGTGCTGACCGGAGGTGGGCGGCTCGTCGTCGGAGCCGTCGAGCGACAGGGCGCCCACCAGGCCGGCCTCGGCCTCGTCGATGGCGACGTCGGGCTGCATCTCGTGGACGATCTTCCACATCACCTTGTCGAGGACGAGGAACTTGGCCAGCCACAGCACGCCGAACCCTGCGACCTGGGCGAGGGCGATGGCCAGCCCGGTGCCCCAACGGTCCTCGGCGTAGGCCACGGTGAACAGCGACAGCACCATCCCGAGGAACGACATCACCCAGAACGGGACGACCTCGCCCCACAGACGGTTCTTGCCGGTCTGGTGCCAGGTCCAGTAGCGGTTGATCGTGTAGTTCGGGATGGCCCCGATCGTGACCGACACGAGGTTGGACGGGATCGCCGCCCAACCGAACCCGGTGTAGAAGAGCGCGAGCACCGACTGCCCCACCACCAGTCCGGCGAACGAGGCCGACGAGTACTTGAGCAACTTGACGATCGTGGGCGAGCGCAGGTCGAGGGCCATCGGGTCGCAGCGTAGGGGACGGGCGCGGGTGTGTCGGATGCAACACCGCCACCCCGAGGCCGGGTTCGCCGCTGAGGGGGGCGGACCAGGCAGACTGAGGCCGTGATCGACGCGCACCAGGGGTCGGCGCCCGGCGACGGCGACGACCATCCCAAGGAGGCGTGCGGCGTCGTCGCCGTCCACGCCCCCGGCCAGTCGGTCGCCCACCTCACCTACCTGGCCCTCTTCGCCCTCCAGCACCGCGGTCAAGAGGCCGCGGGCATGGCCGTGAGCGACGGCGAGCTGCTCACCGTCGTGAAGGACCAGGGGTTGGTCGCCAGCGTGTTCGACGACCGCACCCTCGCCGGCCTCCACGGCCACCTGGCGATCGGACACTGCCGCTACTCGACGACCGGTTCCTCGACCTGGCGCAACGCCCAGCCCGCGTACCGGTCGGTCGGCGAGCACATGTTCGCCCTCGGGCACAACGGCAACCTCGTCAACACCGAATCGCTGGCCAAGGAGGCCGGCATGTTCGAGGGCACGGTCACGAGCGACAGCGACCTCGTCGCCGAGCTGATCGGGGCCGAGCTGGCGGCGCTCGCCGACGCCGACGAGCTCGACGCGGCCGGGATCCTCACCGCGGCGCGCGGCCACATCGAGGGCGGCACCGCCCCGGTCGACCCGGCGGAGGCCGGCCGCCTCGAAGAGGCCGTGGCGGCGGTCGTCCCCCGGCTCGACGGCGCGTTCTCCCTCGTCATGATGGACGAGTCGCAGGTGATCGGCGTGCGTGACCCCAAGGGGTTCCGGCCGCTGTGCCTCGGCCGGCTCGAGTCGGGCTGGGTGCTGGCGTCCGAGACCCCGGCGCTCGACATCGTCGGCGCCGACTTCGTCCGCGAGCTGGAGCCCGGCGAGATGGTCATCATCGACCACGCCGGCGTCCGCTCGCGCCGACCGTTCCCCGACGAGACCGCCGACCCGCGGCTCTGCCTGTTCGAGTTCGTCTACTTCGCCCGCCCCGACAGCCGGCTGTACGGGCAGAGCATGCACCAGGCCCGCATCCGCATGGGTGAGCAGCTCGCCGAGCAGGCGCCGGTCGAAGCCGACATGGTCATGGGGGTGCCCGAGTCGGGGGTGCCGGCCGCCGAGGGCTTCGCCCGGGCCAGCGGCACACCCTTCGGCCAGGGCCTGGTGAAGAACCGCTACATCGGGCGCAGCTTCATCGCCCCCAACCAGGAGCTGCGGGCCCGGGCCGTCCGCCTGAAGCTCAACCCGCTGCGCGAGAACATCCGGGGCAAGCGGTTGGTCGTCGTCGACGACTCGATCGTGCGGGGCACGACCCAGCACCAGCTCGTGCGCATGCTGCGCGAGGCCGGGGCCCGCGAGGTCCACCTGCGCATCACGTCACCTCCGGTCACCTGGTCGTGCTTCTACGGCATCGACACGGGCGACCGCAGCGAGCTGATCGCCCACAACCTCGAGATCGACCACATCCGCGAGTACCTCACCGCCGACAGCCTGGCCTACCTCTCCCTCGACCGGCTGGTGAGCGCGACCGGCGCACCAGGCGCCGGCTTCTGCGACGCGTGCTTCACCGGCCACTACCCGGTCGAGGTGCCGCTGACGCTGCGCAAGCACGTGCTCGAGGACAACTCGATGCCGACCGCCGAAGAGATCGTGCAGCCGGCGCTCGACGGCACCACCGCCTGATGGGCGAGACCTACAGCGGGGCGGGGGTCGACATCGCCGCCGGCGAGGCGGCCGTCGACCGCATCAAGGGCGTCGTCCGGTCGACGTACCGGCCCGAGGTGCTGGGCGACATCGGTGGCTTCGGCGGGCTGGTCACGCTGCCCGAGGGCTACGAGCGACCGGTGCTGGTGTCGTCCACCGACGGCGTGGGCACCAAGGCGATGGTGGCGACCGCCGCGGGCCGGTTCGACACGATCGGCATCGACCTCGTGGCCATGTGCGTCGACGACATCGTGTGCCAGGGGGCCGAGCCCCTGTTCTTCCTCGACTACATCTCGGTCGGTGCCCTCGACCCCGACCAGGTCGAGGCCCTCGTGTCCGGCGTGGCCGAGGGCTGCCGGCAGGCCGGGTGCGCCCTGGTCGGCGGCGAGATGGCCGAGCACCCGGGGGCGATGGCGCCGGGCGATTTCGACCTCGTGGGCTTCGTCGTGGGGGTGGCCGAGCGCGACCGCATCCTCACGGGCGCCAACGCCCGCGCCGGCGACGTGCTGATCGGCCTGCCGTCACCCGGCCTGCGGTCCAACGGCTACTCACTGGCCCGCCGCGTCCTCTTCGACCGCGCCGGCCTCACCCTCGCCGACGAGCTGTTCCCCGGGCACTCGGTGGCCGACGAGCTGCTGCGGCCGTCGGTGATCTACGCCCCCGCCGTGCAGCGGCTGCTGGGCGACGTCGACGTGCGGGCCGTCGCCCACATCACCGGGGGCGGCATCGTCGGGAACGTGCCCCGCGTGCTGCCGGCCGGGGTCGACGCCGCCGTCGAGCGGTCGGCGTGGGAGGTGCCCCGGGTGTTCGGCGAGATCCAGCGGCTCGGCGACGTGAGCGACGACGAGATGGCCCGGGTGTTCAACCTCGGCCTCGGCATGGTGGTGGTCGTGCCGCCCGAGGACGCCGGTCGTGCGCTGGGCCTGCTGGCCGACGCCGGCCTGGCGGCAGCCGAGGTGGGGCGGCTCGTGCCTGCTGCCGGCGACGGACGGAACGTGCGGCTGCGGTGACGGACGCGACCACGACCCGGGCGTTGATCGACCACCTGCTCACGCACGCCGTGCGGCGTGGCGACTTCGTCCTCAAGTCGGGCAGGCGCAGCGAGTGGTTCATCGACGCCAAGCAGACGACGTGCCGGCCCGACGGCATGGTGCTCGTGGCCGACGCGCTGCTGGCGATCCTGCCCGACGACGTGACCGCGCTCGGCGGGCTGACGATGGGCGCGGACGCCGCGGCGTTCGCCACGGCCGGCATCGCGGCCACCCGCGGCCGGCCCCTCAAGGCCTTCAGCGTCCGCAAGGAGGCCAAGGACCACGGCGGCGGCGGGCGCCTGGCGGGCGCGCTCGACCCCGGCGACCGGGTGGCCATCACCGAGGACGCCGTGACGCGGGGCGTGTCGATGCTCGAGGCGGCCGACGTCGTCCGGTCCTGCGGTGCCGAGCCGGTGCTGCTGGTCCCGGTCGTCGACCGGGGCGGCACGGTCACCGCGCTGGCCGCGGAACAGGGCCTCGAGGTGCGGGCGCTGGTGACGGCCCCCGACCTGGGGTTCCCCTTCGAGAAGGACGTGCGCTGAGCGGTTCTTGCCCTCGATGTTACGGCTGACACCTTCGGGGCCTCGCCCCGACCGTCGGGCTCGTCAGCGCCGGAGCATCGGGCTCGTCAGCGCCGGAGCGCCGGCCCTCAGCGAGCGGCAGCGGTGACCGACAGGCGGTGGTGGACGACGAGGCGGACGCGCTCGTCGCCTGTCTCGACAGCACCGAGCGACACCCCGGCTGCGGCGGCCGCCGCGTGGGCGGCGGCGAGCTCGCGGTACGGGTCGACCCAGCCGTCGCCGGTCAGCACGAGGGTGTCGCCGACCTCGACCGTGACGCGCTCGGCGGTGGAGGCGAGGGCGCCCAGGAGCTCGAGCGCCGCCACCAGCAGCGCCACGCGCTCGGCAGTGGAGCCGGTGGCCTCGGCCCCCGGTGCGGCGGTGACGGTGAGCTCGACGTCGACGCCGACCTCCTCGCGCAGGCGCTCCGTCTCGCGGGCCAGTGCCTCGACGAGCTGATCGTCGGGCGTGGCGGCCCGCAGCGCGCGGCTGTCGGGCGGCACCCCGACGACCGCGGCCCAGCGGCGGGTCACGTGGGCGAGCAGCAGGCTCCACAGCCCGTCGTCGGAGGACTCGTCGCGGGTGCCCGCTCCGGTCGTCGCCGCCTCGAGGAGCAGGGACAGCTCGCCGGAACGGGTGCGGGCCTCGCGCAGCTCGTCGGCCGCCCGCGCGTTCTCGGTCGCCAGCGAACGGGCGGACTGCTCGGCGGCGTCACGCTGGGCAGACGCCTCGGCCAGGGCGCTCGACGCCCGCGCCGCCTCGTCCCGGGCCGCGCCGACCTCGCCGCGCAGCCGCGAAACGGCGCGGACCTGGGACACGGCGACCACGACAGCCGCAAGCGCCACCACGGAGACGAGGACGACGACCACGGCGTCCGACGTTAGCGACCGCCGGGCGGCCCGCCGGCACGCGTCTGTGAACTCTCGACGGATTCTCGGCGCGCGACCCCGGCCGCCCTCGCCACCGGCGGCCGTCAGCTCAGCGAGCGGTCGCTGCCCGTGTGGATGAGGCGGGTCCGGCTGACCGAGGCGATGCGCTCCTCGGCGAGCCGGTCGGCCGCCGCCGCGGTGGTGGTGCCGTCGGCGTCGGCCCGGTCGAAGACGCGTCGCAGCGTGTCGTGGATGGTGCGGATGCGGTCGTAGGCGCGGGCGCGGTCGTAGCCGTGTGGCTCCTCCGCGATGTTGATGACGCCGCCGGCGTTGGCCACGAAGTCGGGGGCGTACACGACGCCACGGTGCCGCAGGCGTTCGGCGTCGGCGGGGGAGGCGAGCTGGTTGTTGGCCGAGCCGACGACGGCCTCGCAGCGCAGCTCGGGGACGGTCGTGGCGTTGAGCACGGCGCCGAGCGCACACGGCGAGAAGATGTCGCAGGGGACGGTGTGGGCAGCCGCGGGGGTGACGGTGGCGGCCCCGTAGCGCTCGACGATCGTGTCGACCGAACTCGCCCGCACGTCGGCGATCGTGAGCTTCGCCCCCTCGTCGGCCAGGTGGTGGGCGAGGGCGCCGCCCACCTTGCCGACGCCCGAGATGCACACGTGCCGCCCGGCCAGCGACGGCGTTCCCCACAGCCGCTCGCCGACGGCCTTCATGGCCCACAGGACGCCCCACGCAGTGGCGGGCGACGGGTCGCCCGACCCACCGAGCGACTCGCTCACGCCGGTGACGTGGGCCGTCTCGCGGCGGATGAGGTCCATGTCGGCCTGGGTGGTGCCGACGTCCTCGGCGGTGAGGTAGCGCCCGTTCAGGCCTTCCACGAACCGGCCGTACGCCCGCAGCAGCGCCTCGGACCGGAGCGTGGCGGGATCGCCGATGATGACGGCCTTCCCGCCGCCCAGGTCGTTCCCGCACACCGCGTGCTTGTAGGTCATGCCGCGCGCCAGCCGGCACACGTCGACGAGGGCGTCGTCCTCGGACGCGTAGGCGTAGAAGCGGGTCCCGCCGAGGGAGGGCCCGAGCGCGGTCGAGTGGATGGCCACGATCGCCTTCAGCCCCGAGTCGCTGTCGTGGCAGTACACCACCTGCTCGAAGCCCTCGGTCGAGACGATGTCGAACACTCCCGGCACGCGACCGAGGGTACTGCCGCGATCTGGGGGCACCGGGCGCCGTCGCCCCCGTTGCCCCTGACGAGAACCGTTTACCGAGACCACGGACCGCGCGGCTACCTTCCACCCGTGCCATCCCCGACCGCTGCGTACTCGATCCGTCTCCGGGTCCGTCTCGACAACCGACCCGGCTCGCTGGGCCGCCTCGCCACCGCCGTAGGCGAGGCCGGCGGCAACATCACCGCCATCGGGGGCTTCGACGTACGGGGGCCGGCGCTCGAAGAGGACCTGGTCGTCAACTGCCGCGACGACGCGCACATCGCCCAGGTCCGCTCCGCCGTCGAGGGTCTCGAGGGCTGCGAGGTGCTCGAGCTGCTCGACCGCACCTTCCTCATGCACGACGGCGGCAAGATCGAGGTCCTGGCCCGCATGCCGGTGGCCGACCGTGACGACCTGTCGATGGCCTACACGCCGGGTGTCGCCCGGGTGTGCAACGCCATCGCGGCCGAGCCCGACCGCGTGCACGACCTGACGATCAAGAAGAACACGGTGGCGATCGTGACCGACGGCACCGCGGTGCTCGGCCTCGGCGACATCGGCCCCGAGGCGTCCCTGCCGGTCATGGAGGGCAAGGCGCTGCTGTTCAAGCACTTCGCCGGCGTCGACGGGTTCCCCGTGTGCCTCGACGTCACCTCGGCCGACGAGATCGTCGAGACGGTCAAGCGCATCGCCCCCGTGTTCGGCGGGATCAACCTCGAGGACATCGCGGCCCCCGAGTGCTTCGAGGTCGAAGAGCGCCTCAAGGAGGTGCTCGACATCCCGGTGTTCCACGACGACCAGCACGGCACCGCCGTGGTGACGCTGGCCGCGCTCGAGAACGCCATCCAGATCGTCGACAAGAAGATGGCCGACCTCAAGGTGGTCATCGCCGGCGTCGGCGCCGCGGGCGTGGCGATCAGCAAGATCCTGCTCGAGGCGGGTGTCGACGAGATCATCGGCGTCGACCGCAAGGGCGCCATCTGGGCGGGGCGGGACGACCTCAACGTCGCCAAGCTGTGGTTCGCCGAGAACACCAACCCCGAGCGGCGCGAGGGCACGCTGTCGCAGATGCTGCCCGGCGCCGACGTGTTCATCGGCGTGTCCGGGCCGGGGCTCATCACCGCGGCCGACCTGCGCACGATGGCCGACGACCCCATCGTCTTCGCGCTGGCCAACCCCGATCCCGAGATCACGCCGGAAGACGCCGACGGGCTGGCCGCGGTCATCGCCACCGGCCGCAGCGACTACCCGAACCAGATCAACAACGTGCTGGCCTTCCCGGGAATCTTCCGAGGCGCGCTCGACGTCGCCGCCACCTCGATCACCGAGGGCATGAAGCTGGCGGCGGCCAAGGCGATCGCCGCCTGCGTGTCGCCCGAGGACCTGAAGGCCGACCACATCGTTCCGTCGGTGTTCGACGTGCGGGTGGCGCCCCGGGTCGCCGAGGCCGTGGCCGAGGCCGCGGTGGCCGAGGGCGTGGTGCGCGGGCACCGGCCACCGCAGCCCTGATCCCTCCGCCCTGACGCGTCGACGGTCGTCGCCGCCAGCCGCGCTCGGCCGTGCGGCGATGCGCATCCCGCCACCGTGTGCAGGGAACTAACGTCTGGGGGGACGGCGTGCCCCGACGGCAGGGGCGAGCCGCGCACGGTGGGGGGCCGCGCCGGCGACGGGGGCCGTCGAGACAGGACCGAGGTCCGACCATGACCGACCGCGACGACGCGGGTTCCGTGCCGCCCGACGATCCGCCCCGGCGGGTGCAGCGGCCGCCGGCACCCCCGACCCCAGGATGGCCGCCGCCCGCCCGGCCCTCCGCGTCGGGCCCCGGCCCCGCGCCCCTCGGGCCCCCTCCGCGGTCCGGGCCCGGGCCCGCCGCCAGCGCCGCCTACGACCCGCCGACGCGCTCCGGCTACGGGCAGCCCCCTCCGGGGCCGCCGTCGGGGTACGGGCAGGCCGCCCCGGGCGCGCCCCCGAGGTTCCCGTCGGGTCCGGGTCCCGCCTCCCCGCCGCCGGCCCCCGGCCCGCCTCCCGCCGCTGGCTATGGGCAAGGCCCTCCGGGCTCCGGGTACGGGCAGGCGCCGCCGGGCTACGGGTACGGTCCGGCGGCCGGCGGGCTACGGGCAGGCCCCTCCCGGCTATGGGCAGGCACCGCCCGGCTACGGGTACGGCCCGGCGCCGGGCTACGGCCCGCCGGGCGCCCTTGGCGTGCGGCACCGACCGGGGCCCGGGCTGATCGTCGGCCTCGTCGGCCTCGTGCTGCTGGTGGCGTCGTTGGCCGGTCTCCCGTGGATCAGCGTGGATGGCGAGGACGCCTCGCTGCGGGACATCGGCGACGCCTACTCGGCGCTCGACGGGCTCGACGTCGGCGACGGCGGCGTGTTCGCGCCCCCCGACCTGTCGGTGCCCGACGTCTCAGATCCCACCGACCTCTCGGTCCCGGGCACGACGCTGCCCGACGGGTCCTCGCCGGGCGGCCTCGGCCCGGCCGTCACCCCGCCCGGCGTGCCCGGCACGATCGACGACACCTACACGCCGCCACCGAGCGGCGACCTCGAACCGTTCCACGAGCTGTACGCCAAGGGCCTGTGCTGGGCCGTGGCGGTGTGGGCTGCCCTCGGGCTGGTGGTCGCCGCGGCCTGGGTGCCCCGCGCCAAGAGCGGGCGCATGACGCTCGGGTTCCTCGTCGCCGGTGTCGTGGGCCTGATCGCCACGGCGGTCGACGAGCAGGGGCGGACCGGGCCGCGGGTGGCCGGCGCCTTCGTCGCCCTCGTCTGCCTGGTGGCGCACGGCGCGGCCGTCGCGGGGATCTTCGGCGAGGACGGGGCGCCCGATCCGGCGGTCGGCGTGTGGGCCGGCGGCGTGGGCCTCGTGCTCGTGCTCGCCGGGTGCATCATGGGCACCCGCAGCAGCGAGGCCACCCCGGCCTGGCGCTGAGGCCGCGGCGAGCGGTCAGCCCTGCGGCGTGAACGCCTCGACCGGCGGCGCCACGTACCAGGCGCTGGCGGTGCAGCGCGAGATGTCGGTGAGGTGGTCGCGCGGGCCGTCGAGACCGACCATCCGCTCCAGCATCGTGGCCACCCGGGCCACGTCGGGGCTGAAGGCCAGGAACACCAGCCCGTGCTTCAGGACCCCGCCGTAGGCGGTGGAGCGGCGGAACACCTCGAGCTCCTCGCCGGTCTCGTCCTCGATCACGACCCGGCTGATGTGGGCGCTGGGAGAGCGCTGGGACTCGTCGATCTCCTCGCCGTCGCGGAGGTGGCGCCCGATGATCTGGTCCTTGGCGTCGGGGTCGAGCGCCTCGAAGGCCTCGAGGTCATGGACCCAGTGCTGCAGCAGCACGACGCTGCTCCCCGCCCCGGGGGCCCCGTCGGGGGCCGCGACGAGGTCGATCGCCTCGTCGAGCGGCGGGTTCTCGGTGCCGTCCTCGAAGCCCGTCAGGTCCTGGCTGGCCATGTAGGTGAAGCTCGGCTGCTCGCGCACGACCGTGGCGAGGCCCCGCAGTGCGGCGGCGGCCCGCCGGGCGAGGTCGAAGACGCTGTCGGGCCCGAAGCTGTGCAGCCAGATCCAGAGGTCGTGCTGGTCGCCGGGGATGACCACGCTGTCGGTGCCCCGGATCGTCTCGAACGGCTCGACGTCCGCGGGCAGCCACTGGGGCGCCAGTTGGGCGCACAGGTCGTGACCGAGGCCGATCACGACGTTCACGCCGGCGACGGTGGTGGCGTGCTCGCGGATGCCGCGGAGCGCCACCATCAGGTCGTCGAGGTCTGCGTCCTCGAGGACGTCGAACTGGAGGTGGTGGTGGGCGCGGGTGCCGACGGCGAAGATGCCGGACTGCGGTGTCGGGCGCATGGGCAGGTATCGAACCACGGACGCCGAGAAAGCCGGCAAATCCGTCGATGTGACGCTTGCCATATTTCTGACGGCCTGTCAGGATCCCCGCACGCACAGGCCCTGCGGAGGGACGCAGGGTGGCACATGGGGGGACACACGCGTGAAGCGCATCGCGGCCGTCACGGCCGCTCTCTTGCTCGTCGTCGCGGCCGGGTGCGACCGCACCGATCTCATCGGCACACCGCAGAACGGTCAGATCGTCCCCGGTGACACCGTCACCGTGACGGGCGTGCTGCCGGCCGACGTGCCGGGCGGCGGGACCATCTCGGCCAACGGCGTGACCACCACGGTGGCCGCCGACCGCACCTGGTCGGTCGACATCCCGCAGGCGCCGTCGGGCTACGTGACGCCGGTCGAGGTCATCTACACGCCGCCGAGCGGCCCGACCCACCGGCAGCGCACCGCCGTCGTCCACGCCGACAAGGTCGACGAGGGCCAGATGTCGCCCGAGGGCGTGGGAATGCACTTCACGAACGAGGGGCTCACCGGCCTCGGTCCGGTCATCGAGAGCCTGGCCGGCGGGGCGTTCGACATCGGTGGGCTGCTGCTGGCCCAGAACCCGATCATCAACCAGCAGGACGCCTTCCTGACCCTCGACATCGTCGGCAACGTGTACGAAGCCGGCATCGGCGGGGTCGCGCTCGCCCCGCAGAGCACCGACGCGGGCATCGCCACGCCGATCACGATCGACGACCTGTACGTCGGCGTGAACCTGCACATCACCGACGGGCTCGCCATCAACATCGACTGCGGGCTCGAGCTGCAGATCCCCGAGACCACCATCGACGCCACGTTCGACCTCGAGCCCACCGCGGGTGACGAGTCGAAGGTGGACGTGAACCTGCTCGGCGCGCCCGCGGTCGACACCGGCACGGTCGGCTACGAGTTCATCTCCGGCATCTGCGACGGCGACACGTTCCTCATCGGCGACATCGTCGACGCCGTGGCCGGTCCGCAGGTGCAAGCGCTGGTGGGCGACGGGTTCGCCACCAACCTCGGCGACCCCGACGGCGCCGGCCCGGCCGACTCGCCGATCGCCGACGCCATCGAGACGGCTCTGGGCGAGATCTCGATCGCGGGCTCCGTCGGCGATGCGCTCCAGGCGCACCTCGACGCTCCGTTCACCACGATCGACGAGACGGCCACCGCCATCGACTTCCGGGCCGACGCCGACTTCTTCGCCACACCGGGGGCGGGGCCTGCGGACTGCGTACCGGTGCCGGGCGCGCCCGACCTCGCGGCCACGGTGGACCTGCCCGGCGGCTACCCGACGCTCGGCGCCACCACGCCGGGGGGCCAGCCGTACGGGTTGGGCCTCGTCATCTCGGCATCGGCGTTCAACCAGCTGCTCGGCACGATGACCGAGTGCGGGATCCTCAACCAGTCGATCACCGAGTTCGCGCTCGGGGGCGGGGCCCCGCTGCCGATCACGTCCTCGCTGCTCGCGGCCCTGGTGCCCGAGTTCGGGACCCGCCTGCCCGCCGGCACGCCGCTGCGCGTGGAGCTGCACCCGACCGTGGCGCCGTTCCTCACGAGCGAGCCCGGCCCGAACGGTGAGCCCGCCGAGCTGGTGCTGGCCAACCTCGAGGTCGACTTCGTGCAGGACACGCCCCAGGGCGTCGTGTCGTGGCTCAAGCTGGCGGTCGACGCCCCGCTCGGGTTCTCCCTCGCCTACGACCCGGTGGCGGGGCAGCTGGCGCCGACGATCACGGCACCGCCGTCGAGCGCAGTGAAGGCGCGGGTGATGGGCAACACCGTGGGGACCAACGAGCCGAACATCGAGGGGTTGTTCCCGAACCTGTTCCCGACCTTCGTGAGCGGGGTCGGTGACTCCTTCGGCGCCTTCCCGTTGCCGAGCTTCCTCGGGCTGAAGCTCGAACGTCCTCGAGGTGGCCCGCCAGGGCAACTCGTTCGTGCTCTACGCCGACCTCGATCAGGTGCCACAGACCCGCATCGAGAACGTGCAGGTCACCGACCTGTCGAGTGCGGACTCGGCGACCGACTCGCTGTTCGACGTGAACGAGTGGCGCCACCGGCTGCGCCCGACGGTGTCGCCGACCGGGGTGGACGTGGACTTCACGGGCATGCTCGGCGCCGATGCGTGCTGCACCGTGGAGGACGAGTCGCGCTCGGCGCACGCCGGCTACCGGCTCACGTTCGCCGTCGTGCCCGAGAACGGCGACTCGTGGCGGCTCGACCTCAGCCACCTGATCCGCGGAGCGCACACGCTCATCGACGAGAAGGTGCTCCTCGAGGACGCCGGCGGCGAGACGCGGTTCCAGTCCAACGTGACCGCCCGGGCGCAGGTCGGGGGCGGCGCCTGGCAGACCTTCGACGTCGCCGCGAACCCCGGTGCGGTCGTCCACGGGCTCTACGGAGGCGAGGGCACGACGAACCGCGAGTTCACCGGCGCGAACAGCCTGGTCCTCAGCGGCACGACCGCGCAGACGGTCACCGTCGAGTTCGGGTTCGACATGTTCGTGCGGTCCAACTCGAACGCCTTCTTCCCCGCCGCAGGCGGCGACGAGGTGGCGATCCGCCTCGGGGCCAACGACACGATCGCCAACGGGTTCACGGCCGGCGGCTATCCGGGGCTCGGGAGCCGCAACATCCTCGATGACGGCCACAAGGCCAGCATCGTGCTCACGGCCTCCCCGGCCGGCTGAGCGATCGACGACGCGAGTGGGCCTCGGCCCGATGCCGTGGAGGCACCGGAGCCGAGGCCTTGTCGCGGGAGGGGACCGACGGCGGCCCGGGGAGGCGCCGCCGGATCACACGACGCTCAGGAGGCGTCGGCCGCCTTGATGGCGGAGACCTCGAACTCGAGCGTGACCTTGTCGCTCACGAGCACGCCGCCCGCCTCGAGCGGGGCGTTCCAGGTGACGCCCCAGTCCTTGCGGTTGATGACGACGCGGCCGTCGAGCCCGAGCCGGTGGTTCCCGAACGGATCGACCGCCGTGCCCTCGTAGTCGAAGTCGACGGTCACGGGCTTGGTGACGCCCTTGATCGTGAGGTCGCCGGTGACCCGGTACGTGGTGTCGTCGACCTGCTCGACCGACGTGCTCGCGAACGTGATCTGCGGGTACGCCTCCATGTCGAAGAAGTCGTTGCTGCGCAGGTGGCCGTCGCGGTCGGCGTTGCGGGTGTCGATGCTGGCGGCCTCGACGGTCAGCTCGAGGTGGCTGCCGGCCGGGTTCTCGGCGTCGAAGTAGCCGGTGCCGGTGAACTCGTTGAACGAACCACGCACCTTCGTGACCATGGCGTGGCGGGCGACGAACCCGATGCGGCTGTGCGTCGGGTCGATGGCGTAGGTGCCGGTGGCGGATTCGGTGGTCGTCGTGCTCATGGAGCCTCTCCTCGTGCAGTGGCGGGCGGATCTTCGATCCCACCGGTTGGTTGACGGGTCAACCGGTTGTGGATGATGGCTGCAACATGGGTGATATGTCAACTATTCCCGGGTAAAGTGTGCCCATGGACGACGTGAGATGGCTCGACGAGCGTGAGGCCCGGGCCTGGCGGAGCCTGCAGGCCGTGTGGCACCGGCTCAACGCCGCTCTGGCCCGCGAGCTCGCCGACGACTCCGAGCTCTCGTACTCCGACTACACGGTGCTCGTCGTGCTGACCGACCAGCCCGACGGTCGGCTCCGCGCCTTCGAGCTCGGCGCCGAGCTGGGGTGGGAGAAGAGCCGCGTGTCACACCACGTGTCGCGCATGGCCGACCGGGGCCTCGTGCAGCGCGAGAAGTGCCCGAGCGACCACCGGGGCGCCTTCGTCGTGGTCACCGAGGCCGGGCGCGCGGCCATCGCCAGGGCGGCGCCCGGGCACGTGGCCGCCGTGCGCCACTGGTTCGTCGACCGACTGACACCCCAACAGCTCGACGCCCTCGCCGACATCTGCGCGGTCGCCCTGACGGCCCTGGACGAGAGCCCGTCGGCCCCACGCGACGACCACACCCACATGGCGGACGGCGGCGTGCCGGCATGACCGACGCCAACGGTTCCGCCCGCGAGGGGGACGCTCACCGGGCGCCCACCGTGATGCCCGCCGGCTTCCTCGGCCATGGCAACCCCATGAACGCCCTCGACCGCAACCGCTACACCGAGACCTGGCGGGCGTTCGGCGCCTCGGTGCCCCGGCCGCGGGCGATCCTCGTGGTGTCGGCCCACTGGTACATCAACGCCACCGCCGTCACGGCCATGACGCGGCCTCGCACCATCCACGACTTCTACGGGTTCCCCGACAAGCTGTTCGCCGTCGACTACCCGGCGCCGGGAGACCCCGACCTCGCCGCCGAGGTCGCCGAGGTCGTGAAGCCGACCTGGGTCGGCCTCGACGCAGACAGCTGGGGCCTCGACCACGGGACCTGGTCGGTGCTGGTGCATGCATTCCCGGCGGCCGACATCCCTGTGGTGCAGCTCTCGGTCAACGCCCAGAAGCCGCTCGACTACCACGTCGACCTCGGGGCGAGGCTGGCGCCCCTGCGCGACCGCGGCGTGCTCGTGCTCGGCAGCGGCAACGTGGTCCACAACCTGCGGATGATCGATCCCCGGCACCCTGACGACGGCTTCGAGTGGGCGCGTGACTTCGACGAGGCCGCTCGCGAGGTCATGGTGACCGCGCCCGGCGACCTCGGGCGGCTCGAGCGCCATCCCGCCTACGGCCAGGCCGTGCCCACGCCCGACCACTTCCTTCCGCTCGCGTACCTGGCCGGCCTCGGCGCGGCCGAGGGCCACGGCGCCGCCACGCTGGTGGACGGCTACGCCCTGGGCTCGCTGTCGATGACCGCGTTCGGCCTCGACGTCCCGGTGGAGCCTCAGCCCGTCCGCGCCGGTGCGCGGCGCGCTGGAGGACGACCACGGCGCACCGCCCCTGCCCGACGCCCCCGCCGACGACACCAACATCTGACGGGTCAGCGCCCTTCGGCCGCGGCCTTGAGGCCCTCCGCCTCCATCCGCAGGTAGCGACGGGTCAGGCCGGCGATCATCCGCCCGACGAGGCTGCCGACCGGTCCGGTCTGGTCGATGCTCTGCTCCACGCGCGTGGTGCCGTCGCCGCCGGCGGTCACGACGTGACGGGCGACCGTCCGCGCGCCGGGTGAGCGGGCCTCCCACGTCCAGGAGGCTCCAGGCGTCAGCTCGGTGACCGCCCAGGTCACGCGCGGCAGCCGCGGCTGCTTGATGCGCACCTCCGCGCCCTCGGCCAGCGCGTCGCCGCGGACGAAGGCCACGTCGGTCATCGATGCGGTCCAGGCGGGCCATCTCTCCACGTCGGCGAACACCTCCCACACGGTGTCGGCCGGGGCCTCGATGTCGATGCCGTCTTCGGCGTGCATGTACCAAATGGTACAGTGTGGGCGTCGCCGATTCCACCGCCCGCCGTGAGCTGCTCGACAGGCTCGTCGACCACGTGTCCCGGCACGGGCTGAGCGAGCTCAGCCTCCGCGAGCTGGCCGACGGCGTCGGGACCAGCCATCGCATGCTCCTGTACCACTTCGGGTCGCGGGCGGGGCTCGTGGCCGCGGTCGCCGCCGCGGTGGAGGAGCGTCAACGGGCCGCGCTGGCGGCCATCCCGGCCGAGGTGACGACGCAGGCCGATGTCGTCGAGGCGGTCTGGCGGCAGGTCTCCGACCCCGCGGTGCTGCCGTTCGTGCCCCTCTTCTTCGAGGTGCTCGGTCAGGCGCTCCAGCGGCGCCCCGGCACCGAGGAGTTCCTGGCCCACCTCACCGCGCCCTGGGTCGAGGAGGGCCTGGCGCTCGCCCGGCGCCGGGGCGCGGGGGATGGCCTCGGGCCGGCCGACGCCCAGCTCGCCATCGCGGTGGTCCGCGGCCTGCTGGTCGACCTCGCCGCCACCGGCGACCGCGCCGCCGCCGGCGCCGCGCTCGGACGGTTCACCGCCCTGCTGCGGGCGGCCGACCGGTGACGGTACGAGAACAGGGTTTCTGCACCGTGTGTCTAGATTGGCCTTGACCTTCATGTCGGCTTCAACCCTTAGGGTCACCGCATGAGCACGACCTTCCAGATCGCCGAGGTGGCGCAGCGCTCGGGCTTCACCGCGGCGACGTTGCGCTACTACGAGGACATCGGGCTGCTGGCCCCCACGCGCCGCACGGACGCGGGGTACCGGCTCTACGACGAGACATCGTTGGAACGTCTGCGGTTCATCGCCCGGGCCAAGCAGCTCGGCTGCAGCCTCGACGAGATCGCCGACCTCACCAGGGTGTGGGACGGTGGCCGTTGCGCCCCGGTGCAGGAACGGCTGCGGGCCATGGTCGACGCGAAGATCGCCGACGCCCACGCCCAGATCGCCGCGCTCACCATCCTCGCGGCAGAGCTCCAGGCCGCGGCGGCGACCTTGACGGCCGCACCGGTCGACGGCCCCTGCGACGACACGTGCGGGTGCACGACCGAGACGGCAACGGCGTCCGCGGCCCGCACATCGGTGCCCCTCATCGCCAAGGCGGACGCCGACCCGACCGGCTCCGCCGACGAGGTCCCCATCGCCTGCACCCTCGACGCCGGAGAGATGTCGACCCGCCTCGACGAGTGGAACGCGCTCCTGGCTGACAAGCAGCACCTGCTCCGCGGTGTCCTCGCCCGCCGCGCCCTCGACGATGGCGGGCTCCGCCTCGAGTTCGGCCCGAACACCGACGTCACCGAGATCGCCCGCCTCGCCGCCGCCGAGCAGGGCTGCTGCCGGTTCTTCGACTTCGCCCTCGTGATCGACGACCGGGGGATCGCCCTCGAGGTCCACGCCCCGCCCGAGGCACGACCCGTCCTCACCGCGCTGTTCGGCGCGGCGGGCTGACGACATGGACAGCCCCAGCCCCAAAGCCGGCCTCGGCGTCCTCGGCGCCGGAGCCGCCGCCTGCGCCGCCTGCTGCGCCGGACCCATCCTCGGGTTCCTCGCCGCGACCGGCATCGCCTCCGTGCTCGGTGCCCTGGTCTTCGGGGTCGTCGGCCTCGTCGCCGCCCTCGCCGTCGCCGCCGTGCTCTGGCAGCGCCGACGCCGCCGAGCCGGCACCTGCACTCCCGAGTCGGGGCCCGTGCAGATGGACCCCCCGCAGCTCAGGACCAAGGCCGGAAACGACCGATGACCAGCCGTGAGGCTGGTCATCGTGTGGTGGTCGGGACCGGCGTCGATCCGGTGACCTTCCGCTTTTCAGGCGGACGCTCTGCCAACTGAGCTACCCGACCGTGCCCGTCGCCGTAAGGGCGGAGGCGGTCTTCGCCCGGAGGGGCGAAGATGGCGGTCCCGACGGGATTTGAACCCGCGGCCTCCGGCTTGACAGGCCGGCGTGCACTCCAAACTGCACCACGGGACCGAGATCTTCCTGGTGTCGCACCCCCAACGGGATTCGAACCCGTGTTACCGCCTTGAAAGGGCGGCGTCCTAGGCCACTGGACGATGGGGGCTCGACTTCCGCCGGCGAAGCGAAGGATCACACTAGCAGGACGCCCGCTCCCGCCAAATCGGGGTTCACGCGGCCGCACCGGGTGCCGAAGGGGCGACGGTGCGGGCCCACCACTAGGATCGCCCGCCGTGACACGGACTGGGATGATCGCTGGGGTCGTCGCCGCGCTTGCGCTCGCCGGGGCGGGGTGCAGCGCCGACAGTGGCGGCACCCCCTCGGCCAGCAGCGTGCCTCCCCAGGACATGCCCGACTGCTCCGACATCTACGCCGCCGGCGCGGTGATCAACAACCAGAACTTCGGGGTGGCCTGCGTCCAGAACGAGCAGATCGTGTCGCCCCGCCCGGTGCACATCGAGTGCACCGACGGCCGCGAGCTGCTGTTCAACGACCTGGCCTGGGGCTACTTCGGTGGGCCGATGACCCTCACGGCCCCCGACGACCCGTCGAAGACGCCCGAGGCCGAGCTCGACGTCTGCCTGGCGCCGCCGCCCGGCGGCACCACCACGACCACGCTCGAGGGCGAGGGCGCCTGAGGTCGCAGCCCGCCACCCCGGCGGGCCAGGTCAGCCGCGGGCGTCCGCGGAGGGTGGTGGGAGGTCGCGGTTGAGAGCGTCGACGACCTGTGACAGCAGCCAACCGAGGTACTCGTACACGGCGTACGCCGGGGCCAGCGGGTCGTCGTCGGCGAGCGCGGGCAGCTCCTCGTCGACGTCGAGTCGCGTGCCCAGCACCAGCCGCAACGAGTTCAGCGTGCTCATCCAGGCGCTGAGGCCCGCGTCGTCGAGCTCGCCGCCGTCCAGCGACCCCTCGACGGTGTCGAGGGCCGCCAGGCGGTGCTCGAGCAGCTCGTCGCGCGTGAGCACCTGGTAGCCGGCGTCGCGCTCGGCGTCGTCGGGGTAGGCCGGCGGGAACAGGCGCCGCACCGACGGGTCGTCGGTCGAGGCCAGGAGCTGCTCGCGGAGCTGGACGACGAGGTCGCCCATGAGCGCCCGCTCGCTGGGCCGCAGCTTCACCTCGTAGCGGCCCGCACCCCGGCGCTTCACCCGGTCACGGTCGAAGATCATCGGGGCGTCGCCGGGTCGAACGTCATCAGTCCTGCTGCATCGTGGCCCAGAGGCCGTGCTCGTGGAGGCGGAAGACGTCGAGCTCGGCCTTCTCGCGCGTCCCGTTCGACACCACGGCGCGCCCCTCGTAGTGGACCTGCAACATGAGCTTCTCGGCCACCTCGAGCGGGTACCCGAACAGCTTCTGCAACACGAACGTGACGTACACCATCAGGTTGATGGGGTCGTTCCACACGATGACCACCCACGGGCGGTCGGGGTCGTCGTGGGTGTCGCCGACGGGCTCGTCGGTCTCGACGGGAGCCGTCAGGGGTGCGGCTGAACCGGCGGTCACCACGGGGCCATTGTCGCGCGCCCGGGCTCAGGGCGTCGTCGCCGGGGCGGGCGTGGCTGCCCCGGGCGCCGCGACGGGCTGGTCGAGGGCGACGGGCGCGGCGACGGTGTGCAGCGACAGCCACACCCGCAGCACCGCGATCCACACGAGGGTGGCGCCGAGCACGTGGAAGGCGACGAGCAGGGCCGGGATGCCGGTCAGGTACTGCCAGTAGCCGATCGCCGCCTGGGCGACGAGGACGACGAGCAGTTCGTGCAGGCGCTGCGAGACCCGTGGGCCGGCGTCGCCCCGGTGGGCCATGCGGATGAGCACCAGCGTCACCGCCAGGAAGGCGATCATCGTGAGGCCGTGGACCCGGGCCACCGTGTCCACCTCGAGCGCGAGGCGGTCCGCGCGCTCGTCGCCCGCGTGAGGTCCGCTGCCGGTCACGACGGTGCCCGTGGCCAGGACGGCGACCGCGGCCACGAGCAGGACCTTTGTGGCGGTCACGAACCGCTCGGTGGCGTCCGACCGCCGCCTCTCGCCCGCGTCGTCGGCCTCGCCCGCCCGCTGCAGCAGGACGAGCGCGTTCCAGATGGCGCCGAGGGCCAGGGCGAAGTGGGCGATCACCGACACGGGAGAGAGGTGGAACCACACGACGAACGCGCCCACGATCCCGTTCGACGCCACCCAGGCGAACACGCCCCACGACCAGCGGACCAGGTCGGGGCGCCGGGGGTCTCGCCGCACGGCGCCCACGACCGTCGCCACCGACAGCAGGCCCACCACGGCGTTGAGCATCCGGTTGGCGAACTCGACCATGGCGTGGCCGTCGCTGGCCGAGCGCGGCGTGAAGCTGTCGGGCTCGCAGCGGGGCCAGGTCGAGCATCCGAGCCCCGACCCGGTCAAGCGCACCCCCGCGCCGACCACCGTGATGACCACGAGGGACACGAGCGTGACGAGCACGAGCGTCCGGAACGCTGCGGGCGAGACGCGGGGGAGCCGCACGCGGCCAGGGTAGGAGAGCCGCGTCGGCCCGACCGAATGCGCTCGGCGAGGCCGAGTGGGTGGGGCGTTGGCCGCCAGCACGTGTGGGTGCCCGGCGGCGGAGCACCCGCTCCACAGCCGGCCGACAGGCCCCACACGCTGCGTTGGCCCCTGTCTCGGGGCCAGACCTAGGCTGCGACGCGTTGTGTTGACGGCCGCCCGATCCCCCCAGCCGACATGGCGCGCGCAGATCGGCGATTACGTCGCCCTCACCAAGCCGCGCATCATCGAGCTGCTCCTGGTGACGACGGTTCCGACCATGGTGGTGGCCGAGCGGGGCCTGCCGTCGGTGTGGCTGATGCTGGCCACCGTCATCGGCGGCACGCTGGCCGCGGGCGGGGCCAACGCCATCAACATGTACGTCGACCGCGACATCGACAAGCTGATGAAGCGGACGCAGAACCGGCCCCTCGCCAGCGGCCGCCTCGAGCCACGCAACGCGCTGATCTTCGCGGTGACGCTCGAGGTGGTGGCGTTCGCCTTCCTGTGGGGCACGGTCAACCTGCTCTCGGCCGTCCTCGCCGTGGCGGCCTGCCTGTTCTACGTGTTCGTGTACACGCTGTGGCTGAAGCGCACGTCCAAGAGCAACATCGTGATCGGCGGCGCGGCCGGCGCCGCCCCGGTGCTCATCGGGTGGTCGGCCGTGACCAACTCGCTCGACTGGGCGCCCGTCGTGCTGTTCGCCGTCATCTTCTACTGGACGCCGCCGCACTTCTGGGCGCTCGCCATCCGCTACCGCGAGGACTACGCCGCCGCAAACGTGCCGATGCTGCCGGTCGTCGTGAGCCTGCGGACCACGGCCGTGCGCATCCTCATCTACACGCTGCTGCTGTGGGCCCTCACGCTGCTGTTCGCGCCGGTCGCGGACATGGGCCACTTCTATGTCGGCGCCGCGCTGATCCTCGGTGGGGTGTTCACCTGGTACGCCGTGCGCCTGGTCCGCGACCGCGATCCCAAGACGGCGATGCGGGTGTTCTCGTGGTCGATCTCCTACATCACGTTGCTGTTCGGCGCGATGGCGGTCGACCAGCTGCTCCGGTCGGGCTGGTAGATGCACCTCCAGATGGCCGACCTGCTTTTTCGTGGCCTCAAGAGCCATGTGACTAGATTCCCGAGCACAGCCAGTCTCCTGACCAGGGTGCGTTCATGACCGTGACCGAAGCTTCCCGCGACGCCGCCGCAGAGGCCGCCGCCACAGCCACGCCGTCGACCCCACCGACGGGGTTGGCAGCGGTGGTCGGGACCGGCGATCCCCGCACCATCGGCAAGCTCTTCGTCGGCACGTCGCTGCTGTTCCTGGTCGCTTCGGGCGTCGCCGGGGCGTTCGTCGACTTCGAGCTGGCGGATGCGTCGGGCAACGAGATCTTCCAGCCCGACACGACGCTGCGCCTGTTCACCCTCCACTCGACGGCGGCCCTCTTCCTCGGGGTGCTCCCGCTGCTGATCGGCCTCGCCACGGCCATCGTGCCGCTGCAGGTCGGGGCCCCGACCGTGGCGTTCCCCCGGGCCAGCGCCGCTGCCTTCTGGGTGTGGCTCGTGTCCGGCGGCATCGTGCTCGCCTCGTACGCCATCGACGGGGGTCCCTGGGGCACCGAGTCCGACGCCGTGGGCCTCTACGTCCTCGGCCTCATCGCGGTGTCGGTGGCGCTGTTCGTCGCCACCGCGTCGGTCGTCACGACCGTGCTGACCCTGCGGGCGCCGGGGCTGACCCTGCGCCGAGCGCCGCTGTTCTCGTGGTCGGTCCTCGTCGGGGGCACCGGGTGGCTGCTCACGCTGCCGGTGCTGGCCGCCATGCTCCTCATCACCTACCTCGACCTGCGCTACGGCCAGCAGTTCCTCGGCGGCAGCGGTGGCATCTACAACCGCATCGCCTGGCTGTTCTGGCAGCCGACGCTCTACCTCGTCGCCGTGCCGGCCCTGGGCATCGTCGCCGACGTCGTGCCCGTGTTCGCCCAGCGCCGCCACCACAAGCACGGGGCGGCCATGGTCCTGCTCGGGCTCGCCGCCGCCCTGGGCGTCGGGGCGTGGGCGCAGACCGGCGCGACGATCGACGGCGGCACCACGGCCCCGTGGCTGAACGAGGGCCCCTGGATCGCGGTCAGCTTCCTCGCCATCGTCCCGGTCCTCGGGCTGTTCGGGCTGTGGAACCTCACCCTGCTCAAGGGCAAGGTCAAGATCGGCACGCCGCTGATCCTCGCCCAACTCGGCGCCCTGGCCGTGCTCGTCGGCGTGGCCGCCGGCGGCGCCACCGCCATCGAGGACCTCGACCTCGACGGCACCACGTGGATGACCGCGCAGGCCGTGCTCGTGCTGGCCGGCGCGCTGCTCGCGGGCCTCGCGGGCGTGGCGTTCTGGGCGCCCAAGCTGTACGGCAAGCTGCTGCCCGACGCCGCGGTGCGCCTGGGCGGCACCGTGCTGTTCCTCGGCGCGTTCGCCGCCGCTGTCCCGCTCGCCATCGCCGGCACCCTCGGCCAGGTGCGACTCGCCACGGCGGACCTCCTCGGTGCCGAGCCCGGCACGATCCCCGGGGTGTCCGGTGGCGACGTCGACACGGTCGAGGTGCTCGACCTGATCGCCGGCATCGGCCTCGCCGTGATGGTGCTCGGCGGTGTCATCGTGGCGCTGGCCCTGCTCAAGCGGCAGTCGGGCGACGGGCCCGGCGACGACCCCTGGGGCGGCCACACCCTCGAGTGGGCGACCTCCTCGCCCCCGCCGATCGGCAACTTCGCCGCCCTGCCCGAGATCACGTCCGAGGCTCCGGTCTACGACGCCCGCCACGCTGCGGCCGGCACCACGGAGGCATCCGCCTGATGGCCACCACCGCCACCGACCTCGAGCTGTTCTCCCAGGCGCCACCGGCGCCCCCGGCCCGACCTCGGGTGCTGCTCATCGGCACGGCCATCGGCGCCGGGTCGGCCGCGCTCGTGGTCCTCACGCTCATCGCGTTCTACGCCGCTCTGCGCGCCGACGTCATCGCCAGCGGCGAGGTGTGGCTGCCCGAGGGCACAAACCTGCAGCTCACCCCGGGCGGCATGGGCATGGCCACGCTGGCCCTGTCGCTCGTGACGGTCGCCTGGATCGTGCAGGCGCTGCGCAACGAGGACCGGGGCCATGCGCTCATGGCCTCGGCCGTCTCGCTGGTGCTCGGGGCCGCCTACATCAACGTCGCCGCCTACGGGTGGCAGCAGATCGGGCTCGGCATCACCAGCTCGCCCCAGGCGCTGCTCATCTACACGATCACCGGCCTGCACGTCGCCATGGCCGGCGTCGGGATGCTGTTCATCGCCGTCATGGCCTTCAAGGCGGTCGGCGGGCAGCTCACCGGCCGGGCGGCCGAGGGTATGAGCGCCGCCGCCCTGTACTGGTTCGTCACCGTCGCCACCTATTCGGTGGTCTGGTACACGATCTCGATCAGCAAGTAGGGACGCCTCGATGATCACCACCGGTTCCAAGTGGTTCTTCGGCCTCGGGGTCGTCACGCTGATGCTCGCGGCCGCCTACGGGTGGACGACGGGCGGCAACGGCCTCGGCCCGCTGACCGTCGGCTACAAGGGCGCCGTCGGCGACCACCTCGGCTACGGCATCCTGCTCAGCTCCTCCGTCGTCAGCTTCTTCCTCGGCTCGGTCGCCACCGCGTCGCGCGACGCCGAGGCCGAGGCCGTCGCCCAGGTCGCCGGCACCCCGACGGTCCCCGCGGTCACCCCCGCCGGGGTCAGCTACTGGCCGCCGGTCGCCGCCTTCGGCACCGCCCTCGTCGTGATCGGACTGGTGTCCGACTCGCTGCTGTTCGTCTTCGGCCTGATCGTGCTCGGCATCGTGCTGATCGAATGGGCGGTGCAGGCCTGGGCCGACAGGGCCACGGGCGATCCAGAGACCAACCGCCGCATCCGCAACCGCCTGATGAACCCGATCGAGTACCCCGCGGCCGGCGTGCTGGCGCTGGCCGTGCTCGCCCTGGCGTTCTCGCGGGTGTTCCTCACACTGTCGGCCGACGCCGCGGTGTGGGTGGCCCTGGCCGCGGGCGTCGTCGTCGTCGGGGGTGGCTTCATCGTCGCCGCCCGGCCCAAGATCAGCTCGAACGTCGTGGTCGGCCTGCTCGTCGTCGGCGCGCTCGTGGTGATCGGCCTCGGCATCGCCGGCGGCGTCGCCGGGCCCCGCGAGTTCCACGAGCACGAGGAAGAGGGCGAGCACGGCACCGAGGGCGAGGGCGCCCTGCCGGCGCCCGCCGCCCCCGTCACGGTCGAGGTCGCCCGGTGATCCGGCGCCCCACCGCCGAAGGAGAAGGCATGTCCCACGGCTCGCCGCCGGACGCCCAGTGGCCCGAGCGGCCCGCTGCGGAGCAGCAGGGGCGGAGCGCACCACGCCCGTCCCGCCGCCGCCGTCGCCGGCTGGCCCTGGCGCTGGTGATGCCGCTGGTGCTGTTCGTCACGTCGTGCGCGTCGGACGCGCCGCAGACGACGCTCGAGCCCAAGGGCCCGATCGCCCGCAGCATCGACAGCCTGTGGGACGGGGTGTTCATCGTCGCCGTCGTCGTGTTCATCATCGTCGAGTTCGGCACGCTGGCCCTGGTCATGCGGTTCCGGCGCCGGAAGGACGACACCGACGACGACCTGCCGGCGCAGACCCACGGCAACTTCAAGCTCGAGATCGCCTGGACGATCGTGCCGGCCGTGATGCTGGCGGTCGTCGGCTTCTTCACGCTGCGCACGCTGTTCGAGATCAACGACTTCGACGACGAGGCGCTCACCGTCAAGGTCACCGGGCAGCAGTGGTGGTGGGAGTACTCCTACGACACCGACGGCGACGGCGAGTTCACCGACGAGGACGTGGTCACCGCCAACGACCTCGTCGTCCCCGCCGGCGTCGACGTCAACCTCGACATCGGGTCGAACGACGTCATCCACTCGTTCTGGATCCCCGCGCTCAACGGCAAGAAGGACGCGGTGCCCGGCAGCATCCACGAGCTGGCGATCAACGCCGACGAGCCCGGCACCTACGTGGGCCAGTGCACCGAGTTCTGCGGCCTGTCGCACGGCTACATGCGCCAGAGGGTCATCGCCCTGACGCCGGACGAGTTCGACGACTGGCTCGCCAACCAGGAAGACGACGCCGAGATGCCGCGCGAGGAAGAGGCCGCGGCCGGCGCCGAGCTCTTCACCACGCAGTGCTCCGGCTGCCACCTCGCCCGCGGCATCAACGACGAGGAGTTCGAGGAGGCCGGCAACGGCGAGGAGCTGCTGGTCTCCGGCAACGCCCCCGACCTCACGCACTTCACCAGCCGCGGGGTGTTCGCCGGCGGCATCTTCGACCTCTGGCTCGACGGCGACGGCGACAGCATCCTCGAGGCCGACGAGATCGGCGGCGAGGGCGTCCTGAACCGCTCCGCCATCGAGGCCTGGCTGAGGAACCCGCCGGCCGAGAAGCCGATGGACGCGCCCTACGTCCCCGAGCCGGGGGACGCACCGGTGCGCGGCATGCCCAACTTCCATCTCCAGGAGGCGCAGATCGACCAGCTCGTCGCGTTCCTGGCGACGCTGGACTAGGAGAGTCGAGACATGGCGATCGTCGAACGCCCGACACCTGCCCTCGAGCTCACCACCGGCGAGCCCGTGGCCGACCGACCGCTCGGGGGCTTCACCCGCCCGCAGGCCACCACCGGGTGGAAGAGCTGGTTGACCACGGTCGACCACAAGCGCATCGGCATCATGTATGGCGCCGCCGCGCTGTTCTTCTTCTTCCTCGGCGGCGTCGAGGCGGTGCTCATCCGGCTGCAGCTGGCGGCCCCCGGCCAGAAGCTGTACTCGGCCGACCTGTACAACCAGCTGTTCACCATGCACGGCGTGACGATGATCTTCCTCGTCGTCATCCCGCTCGGCGCGACGTTCATGAACTACCTCATGCCGTTGCAGATCGGGGCCCGTGACGTCGCCTTCCCGCGGCTGAACGCGTTCAGCTTCTGGGCCTTCCTCGGCGGCGGCCTCCTGCTGAACACGTCGTGGTTCCTCGGCGGCGGGGCCGACGGCGGCTGGTTCGCCTATGCCCCCAACACCGGCGTGACGTTCTCGCCCAGCCACGGCATGGACTTCTACGCGCTCGGGCTCCAGATCACCGGCATCGCCTCGCTGGTCGGCGCCATCAACCTCGTGGTGACCGTGCTCAACCTGCGGGCCCCCGGCATGACGCTCATGAAGATGCCGGTGTTCACGTGGATGGCGTTCGTCACCCAGCTGCTGCTGGTGTTCGCCATCCCGGTCATCTCGGTGGCGCTGTTCCTGCTCACCTTCGACCGGCTGTTCGACGCCAACTTCTTCAACGTGTCGCAGGGCGCTGACCCGCTGCTGTGGGAGCACCTGTTCTGGATCTTCGGCCACCCCGAGGTCTACATCCTCATCCTGCCGGCCTTCGGCATCGTGTCCGAGATCATCCCGGTGTTCTCGCGCAAGCCGATCTTCGGCTACCCGTTCATGGTGTTCTCGGGCATCGCCATCGGCTTCATGGGCTGGGGCGTGTGGGCGCACCACATGTTCGCCTCGGGCATGGGCCCGCTCTCGGTGGCGGCCTTCTCGCTGTCGACGATGTTCATCGCCGTGCCGACGGGCGTGAAGATCCTGAACTGGCTGGCCACCATGTGGGGCGGCAAGCTCTCGTTCACGACGCCGATGCTGTTCGCCATCGGCCTGGTCACGATGTTCACCATCGGCGGCCTGTCGGGCGTCACGCACGCGGTGGCGCCGTCCGACACCCAACAGACCGACACCTACTACATCGTCGCCCACTTCCACTATGTGATCTTCGGCGGCGCGCTGATGGGCTTCCTCGGCGGCATGTACTTCTGGTGGCCCAAGGTGTTCGGCTACCTGCTCAGCGAGAAGCTGGGCAAGTGGCACTTCTGGACCATCCTCATCGGCTTCAACCTGACGTTCGGGCCGATGCACATCCTCGGCCTGCAGGGCATGCCGCGCCGCATGCACACCTACGTCGAGGGCTACGGGTTCGACTTCTGGAACATGGCGTCGACCGTCGGCGTGTTCATCATCGGGGTGTCGATGGCGATCTTCGCCGTCAACATCCTGAAGAGCTGGCTCGGGCACCGGGCCAACCCCGTCGACCCCGGGCCCGACCCGTGGGATGCCCGCAGCCTCGAGTGGATGGTCCAGTCGCCGGTGCCGGCGCACAACTTCGACACCGTTCCGACCGTGTCGCACCTCGACGAGTTCTGGCATCGCAAGTACCAGGAGAACGACCAGGGCAAGCTGGCACGGGTGGCCACCGGGGCCGAGGTCGCCCAGCCGGGCGACGGCACCGGCGTGCACCTGCCGTCGCCGTCGTACTGGCCGCTCGTGCTCGCCATCGGCCTGCCGGTGATCGCCTACGGCCTCATCTTCAACCTCGGCCTCGCCGCGGTCGGCGGCCTGATCGTCGTCATCGCGGCGTTCGGCTGGGGCTACGAGCCGGCCGACGACCCCGAGGCCCAGCACGGTCCCCACGGCCACGACGGCCACGATGACGGGCACGACGGCGCCGAGGCCGAGCTCGGGCCCGGCGACGCGGCCGACGGCGACGGCGATGGCGACGAGCCCGCCCCCTCCGGCGAGCCCGAACCGGCCGGCGTGACGGCGTCGAGCGACTCGACGGCGTCGACCGCCTCCGGATCCGACGAGAAGGCGTCCTCCGATGACTGAGACCGCGACCGCTCCGCACCTCGAAGACCCCGTCCTCCACGACAAGGGCGTCGTCAGCCACCAGACGAGCACCGGCGTCTCCAACGAGAAGCTGGCGATGTGGGTGTTCCTGGGGTCGGACTGCCTCCTGTTCGGTGGCCTGATCTCGACCTACCTGCTGCTGCGGCACCGGTCCGTCAGCGGCCCGGGCCCCCAGGACGTGTTCGACATCCCGTTCACCTCGGTGTCGAGCTTCGTGCTGCTGTTCAGCTCGCTCACGATGGCGCTGGCCGTCGGGGCGATCCACCGGGGCGACGTGCGGCGGTGCCGCACGTTCCTGCTGACGACCTCGCTGCTCGGCGCCGTGTTCATCGCCGGCCAGGTCTACGAGTTCACGTCGTTCGTGAAGGAGGGCCTGGGCTACACGACCAACATCTTCGGCTCGGCCTTCTACACGCTCACCGGCTTCCACGGTGTGCACGTCAGCGTGGGCATCATCTTCCTGCTCTCGATGTTCGTGATGTCGCTGCGTGGGAACCTGGGTCCCGACCGGGCCGAGACGGTCGAGATCTTCGGCCTCTACTGGCACTTCGTCGACATCGTGTGGATCCTGATCTTCACGATCGTCTACCTGATCCCGTGATGGTGGGGGGCAGCCAACGATGAGCACCAGCACCGAGACCGGGTCCGAGTACGTCGGCGAGGCTCCGCACGCCGACCACGAGGCCCACCAGCACACCCACCCGACCGACCGCAGCTACATCGTGATCGCACTCATCCTGGCGGCGATCACCGCGCTCGAGGTCGGCACCTACTTCATCGAGGACGCCAGCACCACGCTGCTCGTGATCACGCTGTTCCCGATGATGATCGCCAAGTTCGCCATCGTGTGCGGCTGGTTCATGCACCTCAGGTTCGACAACCCGATCTTCAAGCGGGTGTTCGTCTTCGGACTCATCCTGGCGGTCGTCGTGTACTGCATCGCCCTCACCGCCATGAACTTCTGGTCGGCGAGCTACGGGAACCCGTGAGATGACCCTCTTCGCCGCCGGAACCGACTTCTGGCGGTGGCAGCCGCACCCCGAGGTCTGGGTGCTGGTGGGGGGTGTCGCCGCGCTGGCCGTCTACGCGCTGCGGGTCGTCGGACCCAAGGTCGTGCCGGCGGGCCAGGCGGTGGTGACGCGGGCGCAGATCATCTGGTTCGTGCTCGGTCTCGGCCTGCTGTGGCTGGCGTCCGACTGGCCGATGCACGACGTGGGCGAGGAGTACCTCTTCTCGGTCCACATGACCCAGCACATGCTCCTCACCTACGTCGTGCCGCCGGTGCTGCTGCTGGCGACGCCCGAGTGGCTGGCCCGGCTGGTGCTGGGGCGGGGCCTGGCCAAGCGGGTCTTCTACTTCCTGGCCCGGCCGGTGCCGGCGGCGCTGCTGTTCAACGGGTTCCTGCTGTTCACCCACGCGCCGTTCGTGGTGAACGCATCGGTCGAGAACGCCGTCGTCCACTACCTCGTCCACACCACGCTGGTCGCCACGGCGTTCCTGCTGTGGATGCCGGTGGTCGGCCCGCTGCCCGAGCTGCGCATCTCGTACCCGGCGCAGATGCTGTACCTGTTCGTCACCTCGATCATCCCGACGGTGCCGGCGGGTTGGCTGACGTTCGCGGGCGGGGCGATCTACACGGCGTACGACGTCCCCGACCGCATGTTCGGGTTGACGATCACCGACGACCAGCAGATGGCCGGCGTGATCATGAAGCTGGTCGGCGGCGGCTACCTGTGGCTGGTCATCACGATCCGGTTCTTCCAGTGGGCCGAGAAGTTCAGCGACACCGACAAGGCGGTCGACCAGGCCGGTCCGGCGCACGACCTCACGTGGGAGGACGTCGAGCGCGAGTTCGACAAGCACCCCCCTGTGGCCGAGCCGCATGCGACGCCGCACCGCGGCGACCCGCCGGCCCCCTAGCCCCGCGGGCCGGGGCTACCAGGCGTACGTGACGCCGGTGAGCGTCTCGGACAGGCTCCACAGGGTGCCCGGCGCCTCGTCGTCGCGGGCTGCCCCCGACATGCCGACCATCTTCGGCGCGCCGCGCATCTCGAACGGGCCGTCGGGCCCGTAGTAGTCGCCCGAGGCCACGCCGTCGGCCGTCGCCGCGTAGAGCTGGGGGAGCGCGCCGCCCTCGGCCGACTGGGCGGCGAGCGCGTTGCCCGGCGGCCACGAGTGCGCCCATGATCCGTGCTCCCAGCCAGCCCCCGCTGGCCGCCGCACTGGTGCCCTGCAGGTGGGTCGACGCGTACCCCGGGTGCGCAGCCGCCGACACGAGGTCGGACCCCGCGGCGGCGGCCCGGCGGCCGAGCTCGCGCATGAACAGCAGGTTGGCGAGCTTGGTCTGGCCGTACGCGGCCCACTTCCGGTAGCGGGTGTCCTCGTAGTTGGGGTCGTCCCAGCGATTGCGGCCCTGGCGGTGCATGTTCGACGACGTGGTCACCACGCGGGGGGCGGTCGCCCGGCCGAGGGCGGCCAGCAACAGCCCGGTGAGGGCGAAGTGGCCCAGGTGGTTGGTGCCGAACTGCATCTCGAACCCGTCGGCCGTGCGTCCGAGCGGCAGGGCCATCACGCCCGCGTTGTTCATCAGCACGTCGAGCCGCTCGACGGAGCCGTCGACCTCGGCCGCCGCCTTGCGAACCGACGCCAGGTCGGCCAGGTCGAGCGCGACGGTGACCGGCTCGGGGCCCGTCGCCACCGCCGCGACGCGCAGGCGGGCGGCCTCGGCCCGCTCGGGATTGCGGCACGCCATCATGACGGTGGCGCCGTGCCGGGCCAGCGCCTCGGCCGAGGCGAGCCCGAGCCCGCTGTTGGCGCCGGTGATCAGCACCGTGCGGCCGGTCTGGTCGGGGATGTCGGCGGAGCTCCAGCGGGGCATGCGCTCAGCCTGCCAGACCGACGGGACTCCCCGTGGCCGTGCTCCCGCCCCGCCGGGTCACTCTCGCCCGACGACCCCCGGGACGGCGGCACGATTCGTCAGTCGCTCGGCTCCCAGCGGAAGAGCGCCACGGCCAGCGCGACCGCGGCGATGGCCCACACGGCGAGCACCGGCCACACGCGGGACGGGATCTCGACCCCCTGGGCCAGCGCCCCGCGGAGCGCGTCCGCGAGCGCGGTCGACGGCAGAGCCTGCGCCACCGACCGCAGCCCGGACGGCAGCTCGTCGAGCGGGAACACCATCCCCGACAGCAGGAGCAGCACGACGAACAGGGCGTTCGCCGCGGCCAGGCACGCCAGGGCGGCGAGCCGGCCCGCCAGGATCAGCGCCAGGCCGACGAACGCCGCCACCGCCAGGAGGGTGGCCGCCACCAGGGGCACCGGCTCGACGTCGGGGCGCCAGCCGAGTGCGACGCCGGTGGCGACGAGCACGACGGCCTGCACCGCGATCACCGCGAGGACGGTGACGCCCTTGGCCGCCACGAGGCGGGGGCGCCCGAGCGGCGTGGCGCCGAGCCGCTTGAGCACGCCGTACGACCGGTCGAACCCGGTGCCGATGGCCAGGTTGGTGAAGGCCGTGGCCAGCACCGCCAGCGCCAGCGTGCCGGGCACGAGGAAGTCGACCGCGTCGCCGTCGATGGGCAGCACGTCGACCAGCGAGAAGAACACGAGCACCGCCACCGGGATGCCCAGCGTCAGCAGCAGCGACTCGCCGTTGCGGGCGACCAGCGCCATCTCGAGGCGCACCTGGGCGACGAGCGGCCTCACGTGCCCACCCCGTCGCCCCGTCCCCCGCCATCGCCCCCGCGATTTCCCCGCGAGATCGGTCGCTGGGACGACCGATCTCGCGGGGGAAATCGTCGTCGGGAGGTGACGCTGCGCCGGTGAGGCGGAGGTAGACGTCCTCGAGGCGCTGGCGGCCGGCGCGCAGGTCGGCGAGCGGCAGGTCGTGGTCGGCCAGCCAGGCCGTGAGGGCGGCGACGGTGCGGGGCTCCGGTGCGGCGGACACGAGGTACTCGCCGGGGGCGGTCTCGGTCACGCCGACGCCGCCGAGGTGGGCGCCGAGCGAGCGCCGGTCGAGCCCGGCAGGGGCCCGGAACCGCAGCTCGTCGCGTCCGGTGCGGTGTGGGTCAGCTCGTCGACGGTGCCGTCGGCCACCAGCCGTGCCGCCCACCACGATCACGACGCGGTCGGCGACGCGCTCGGCCTCGTCGAGGTCGTGGGTGGTGAGCAGCACGGTCACGCCCGCGTTGCGAAGCTCGGCCACGACCTGGCGGATCACCTGCCGGCCCGCGGGGTCGACCCCCGCCGTCGGCTCGTCGAGGAACGCCACCTGCGGCCGCCCGACCAGCGCCAGCGCCAGGGCGACCCGTCGTTGCTCGCCGCCGGACAGCCTCCGGTACGGCCGCGCCTCGAGCCCGGCCAGGCCGAGCTGATCGACGAGCGAGGCGGGGTCGACGGGGTCGGGGTAGAGGGCGGCGGCGTGCCGCAGCGCCTCGCGCACGCGGACCGCGGGGTGGATGCCGCCCTCCTGCAGCATGACGCCGATGCGGGCGGTCAGCGCGGCGTGGTCGGCCTGCGGGTCGAGCCCGACCACCGACAGGCGGCCAGCCGTCGGGCGACGCAGCCCTTCGAGCGCCTCGATCGTCGACGTCTTGCCGGCGCCGTTCGGCCCGAGCACGCAGGTGACCTCGCCCGCCTCGGCCCGGAACGACAGGTCGTCGACTGCCGTGACGTCGCCGTAGGTGATGGTGAGGGACTCGACGTCGACGGCGGCCATGCCGGCCGCGACGCTAACCGCCCACGTCTACGACGCCGGAACGGTGGTGGCCGTCGTGGACGGGTCGGGGGCGGACGGGTCCAGCGGGGTGGTCGGCGTCTGCTGCCCCTCCGCCGCTCCCCACGTGCCGTCGGGGTTCGGCCAGAAGTCGCGCGGGATCGTGGGCCGGGCCGGATCGGGCCCCACCTCGTAGGGGGTGCCGTCCTGGTCGACGATCGTGACCCCGTATGTGGGGCGCCCGTCGGGCCCGTAGGCGTCGAGGTCGGTGACCGGCGAGCCGTCGGATCGCCACAGCGTGCCCGGGTCGCCGTACTGCGGCCGGGCCAACCCGTGCGGGGCCGTCGGACCTGCGCCGGTAGCCTCGCGGGCCATGCTCGACCTCCGACGCATCCGCACCGAGCCCGAGGCGGTCGCCGCCGCGCTCGACCGGCGGGGACCGGGCACGTCCGCCGTCGTCGAGCAGGTGCTCGCCCTCGACGCCGAGCAGCGCCGCCTGGCCGCCGAGCGCGACGAGGTGCGCAGCCAGGTGAAGGTGGTGTCGAAGCAGGTCGGCCGCCTCCGCGGCCAGGGTGCGGCCGACGAGGCCGAAGCGAAGATGGCCGAGAGCCGCGAGCTCGGCGAGCGCGAGAAGGCGCTGGCGGCCGACGCCGACCGGCTCGGCGACGAGATCCGCGCCCTGCTGCTGGCCACGCCCAACCTGCCGAGCGACGACGCCCCCACCGGCGCCGGCGAGGCCGACAACGTGGTGCTGCGCACCGAGGGCTACGACCCCGCGCGCCTACGGCGAGCACCAGCGGGTGCCGCACTGGGACATCGGCGACCAGCTCGGCCTGTTCGACTTCGCCCGGGCCACCAAGATCTCGGGCTCGATGTTCGCCATGTACCGGGGCTGGGGCGCCCGCCTGCTGCGCGCCCTCGTGCAGCTCAGCCTCGACCGCAACGCCGACGCCTACGAGGAGGTGCGGCCGCCCACCCTCGTGCTCACCGAGACGATGGTGGCGACCGGCCACCTGCCGAAGTTCGCCGACGAGGCGTACCACGTCGAGCGCGACGACCTGTGGGCCATCCCCACGGCCGAGGTGCCGCTGACGTCGCTGCACCGCGACGAGATCCTCGACGCTGCCGACCTGCCCGCTGCGGTACACCGCCTACACGTCGTGCTTCCGCCGCGAGGCCGGATCGGCCGGGAAGGACACCCGGGGCCTGCTGCGAGTCCACGAGTTCGACAAGGTCGAGCTGCTGGCGGTGGCCGCGGACGCCGAGCAGGCCATCGCCTGCCAGGAGGACGTGCTCGCCCGCAGCGAGGGACTGCTGCGCGACCTCGGGCTGGCCTACCGCATCGTCGACCTGTGCACCGGCGACCTCGGCAACTCGGCGGCCCGCACGTGGGACATCGAGGCCTACGCCCCGGGCGTCGACCAGTGGCTCGAGGTGTCGTCGGTGTCGTGGTTCTCCGACTACCAGGCCCGCCGGGCCAACATCCGCTACCGGCCCGCGGCCGATCCCGACGACGCCGCCGGCGGCAGCGGCGGCAAGGCCGAAGGGCACGGTCGTCGCCCACACGGTCAACGGCTCGGCGATGGGCTGGCCCCGCACGGTCGCCGCCTACCTCGAGACCCACCGCCGAGCCCGACGGCAGCGTGGCGATCGTCGACGCCCTGCGCCCCTACCTGGGCGGCGCCGAGGCGATCACGCCCGCGGCTAGGGCGCGCCGGCGCCGGCCACTCGGAGGGAGGGGTCAGGCGCAGGACGCGCAGCGGCCCGACAGGGCGAAGTGCTGCGGCGACAGCTCGAAGCCGTGGGCGGACCGCAGCCGGTCGGCCAGGTCGTCGAGCGCGTCGAGCGGGACCTCGACGACGGCCCCGCACGACGAGCACACCGCGTGGTGGTGCGGGCCGACCGTCGCCGTGATCGAGGTGGAAGGTCGACGGGCCGTGCCCCAGGTGGACGTGGCTGACCACGCCAAGCTCCTCGAGCCGGTCGAGCGTGCGGTACACGGTGGCCCGGTGGGCCTCGGCGTCGCCCCCGCCTTCGCGCTCGGCCACCCGGGCCACGATCTCGTCGGCCGTGACGTGGTGATCGCCGGCGACCAGCGCCTCGACGACGGCCCGCCGCGACGCCGTCGACGCGGTCGCCCCGCGCCCGCAGCAGCGACAGGATCTCGTCAGCCGAACGGAGACTGCCGTTCACCCGAAGGACGGTAGTAGGTTCCCGAACGCCCCCTCCCGTCCTCCCGGAGGGCTGCGGACAGGGAAGGCGTCATCGCCATGCGACGCGTCTGGGCCTGGATGGCCCTCAACTTCGGCAAGCACGCCGGCATCGTGGGCGTCGTCGGGCTGGCGATCACGCTGGTCCTCGGGCTGGGCATCACCAAGCTCGACTTCGCCACGGGGCAGGACTCGTACCTGAACAAGGACGAGCAGGTCTACAAGGACAGCGTCGCCTACCAGGACCTCTTCGGCGGCCAGGCCATGGTCACCCTGTTCACGATGGACGAGGGCCAGAGGGTCACCGACCTGTTCACGCCCGAGAACATCGCGCACCTCCAACAGGTCGAGGAGGACCTGCGCCAGACGGAGGGCGTGTTCGGCGTCGTCAGCCCGCTCACCGCCCTGCAGTTCACCCAGAACCTGGTGTCCAGCCCGACGGGCGACGTCACCCAGAGCGTCGCCGGGCAGGCCCTGCTCGGGGCCCGTGACCGCGAGCCCGACCCGGCCGCCCAGGCGATCCGGCTCGAGGACTCGGTGACCACGCTCACCCGCATCAACGCGGTGCAGGGCGAGCGCACGTTCGAGAACCCCCAATGGATCGAGTTCCTGCTGTTCGACAACCGGGGGGAGATCCGCAAGTCGCTGCGCCCGTTCTTCCCCGACGAGGCGCACGCGCAGATGATCACCCGGCTCAACGGCAACGAGTCGCTCGAGGTCGAGGGCGCGGCCGCCGACCGGGTCGAGGCCATCGCCCAGGCCGAGCCGTTCGCCAACACCACGACCACGACCACCGGCGCGGCGGCGCTGCTGAAGGACCTGAACGACTACCTGCGCGGCGGCATGCTGACCCTCGGCGCCATCGCGGTCGGGATCATGGTCGTGATCCTCGTGCTGCTGTTCGGCGTGCGGTGGCGGCTGCTCCCGCTGTTCGTCATCCTCGTCGGCGTCACGTGGGCCTTCGGCCTGGCGGGGTATCTCGGCATCCCGCTGTCGGTCGTGACGATCGCCGGCCTGCCCGTGATGCTCGGCGTGGGCATCGACTACGCGATCCAGATGCACTCGCGCATCGAGGAGGAGGTGGTCATCGACCGGGCCGAGCACCCGATCCAGGAGGCCTCGGTCAACCTCGGCCCGGCGCTGCTCGTCGTCACGTTCGATGCCATCTTCGCCTTCCTGGCCCTGCGCTTCGCCAAGGTGCCCATGATCCGCGACTTCGGTCTCCTGCTGGCCGTGGGCATCGCGGTCATCTGCGTGGCCAGCATCGTGCTGCCGCTCGCCATCCTCGGCATCCGCGAGTTCCGCTCGCCGACCAAGGGCAAGGACTACAGCCACGGCCCGCTGGCCCGCCTCGTGCAGTGGCTCGGCGATCTGCCGGCGAAGGCCGCGGTCCCGCTGGCGGTGGCGAGCGTCGTCATCTTCGCCGGCGGCATCGTCGTCGAGGACCAGCTCACCGATCCAGAGCGACCCCGAGGAGTGGGTCAACCAGGACACCAAGGTCATCCGCGACATCGACACCCTCAAGCGCGAGACCGGCTCGTCGGCCGAGCTCGGCATCTTCGTCGAGTCCGACGACGTGTTCAGCGACGAGACCGCGACGTTCGTCACCGATTTCGCCAACGAACAGCTCGCCGAGCGTCCCGACGACCTGCTGACCGCGTCCTCCATCGTGACCACCGTCTCGTTCCTCCTCGAGGTGCCCGGAACCACCGTGTTGCCGCCCACCGGCGCGGACGTCGAGCGGGCCTACGACGTGGCGCCGCCCGACATCCAGAAGTCGACCGTGAGCCCCGACGGCGGTGCACTGAACCTCATCTTCCGCACTGGGCCCGGGTCGCTCGACCACCGTGCGGTGTACGTGAACGAGATCCGCGACGACCTCGCGTCGGGCAGCGGCGGCGGGGACGTGACCGTGCCGCCGGGGGTCAGCGCCACGCCGTCGGGCCTCGCCGTGGTGGGCGTGGGGCTGCTCGAGAACATCGAGTCGAACCGCATCCTGCTCACCTACCTGGCCGTCGCCTTCGTCTTCGTCGTTCCTGACCGTGCGGCTGCGCAGCGTCGTGCGGGCGCTGCTGTCGATGGTGCCGGTGCTCATCGCGACCGGCGCGGCGTCGCTGGTGGCCTGGGCGTTCGACCTCCAGCTCAGCCCCATGACCGCGGTCGGCGGGCCGCTGATCGTGGCGCTGTGCACCGAGTTCACCTCGCTGATCCTCCTGCGGTTCATCGAGGAGCGGCAGCGCGGCTACTCGCCGCGTGACGCCGTCAGCGTCACCGCCGCACGGACGGGCCGGGCGTTCATCGTGTCGGCGCTCACTGCCATCTCGGGCGTGGCGGTCATCGCCTTCTCGTCGCTGCCGCTGCTGCAGCGACTTCGGCCTGATCGTGGCCATGAACGTGGCCGTCGCCCCCGCTCTCAGCAGCGCAAGGATCTCGTCAGCCGAACGCAGACTGCCGTTCACCTCGACGGACGGTAGTAGGTTCGCCGAACGCCCTCACGTCCTCCCCGCGAGGGGTCGTGAGCCAGGGAAGGTTCGGCTCATCGCCATGCGACGCGTCTGGGCCTGGATGGCCCTCAACTTCGGCAAGCACGCCGGCATCGTGGGCGTCGTCGGGCTGGCCCTCACCCTCGTGCTCGGCTTCGGCATCACCAAGCTCGAGTTCGCCACCGGACAGGACAGCTACCTCAACAGCGACGACGAGGTCTACATCGACAACGTCCGCTACCAGGACCTGTTCGGCGGTCAGGCCATGCTCGTCCTGTTCACCCTCGACGAGGGCGTGACGGTCACCGACATGTTCACGCCCGAGAACGAGGCCCACTTCACAGCAGGTCGAGGAGGACCTGCGCCAAACGGAAGGCGTGTTCGGCGTCGTCAGCCCGCTCACCGCCCTGCAGTTCACCCAGAACCTGGTGTCCAGCCCGACGGGCGACGTCACCCAGAGCGTCGCCGGGCAGGCCCTGCTCGGCGCCGCGACCGGAGCCCGACCCGGCCGCCCAGGCGATCCGGCCTCGAGGACTCGCTGACCACGCTCGACCGCATCAACGCGGTCCAGGGCGAGCGCACCTTCGAGAACCCCGAGTGGATCGAGTTCCTGCTGTTCGACAACCGGGGGGAGATCCGCAAGTCGCTGCGCCCGTTCTTCCCCGACGAGGGCCACGCCCAGATGATCACCCGGCTCAACGGCAACGAGTCGCTCGAGGTCGAGGGCACGGCCGCCGAGCGGGTCGAGGCCATCGCCCAGGCCGAGCCGTTCGCCAACGCCACGACCACGACCACCGGCGCGGCGGCGCTGCTGAAGGACCTGAACGACTACCTGCGCGGCGGCATGCTGACCCTCGGCGCCATCGCGGTCGCGATCATGGTCGTGATCCTCGTGCTGCTGTTCGGCGTGCGGTGGCGGCTGCTCCCGCTGTTCGTCATCCTCGTGGGCGTCACGTGGGCCTTCGGCCTGGCGGGGTATCTCGGCATCCCGCTGTCGGTCGTGACGATCGCCGGCCTGCCCGTGATGCTCGGCGTGGGCATCGACTACGCGATCCAGATGCACTCGCGCATCGAGGAGGAGGTCGTCATCGACCGGGCCGAGCACCCGATCCAGGAGGCTTCGGTCAACCTCGGCCCGGCGCTGCTCGTCGTCACGTTCGATGCCATCTTCGCCTTCCTGGCGCTGCGCTTCGCCAAGGTGCCGATGATCCGCGACTTCGGCCTCCTGCTGGCCGTGGGCATCGCGGTCATCTGCGTGGCCAGCATCGTGCTGCCGCTCGCCATCCTCGGCATCCGCGAGTTCCGGTCGCCGACCAAGGGCAAGGACTACAGCCACGGCCCGCTGGCCCGCCTCGTGCAGTGGCTCGGCGATCTGCCGGCGAAGACCGCGGTCCCGCTGGCGGTGGCCAGCGTCGTCATCTTCGCCGGCGGCATCGTCGTCGAGGACCAGCTCACGATCCAGAGCGACCCCGAGGAGTGGGTCAACCAGGACACCAAGGTCATCCGCGACATCGACACGCTCAAGCACGAGACCGGCTCGTCGGCCGAGCTCGGCATCTTCGTCGAGTCCGACGACGTGTTCAGCGACGAGACCGCGACGTTCGTCACCGACTTCGCCAACGAGCAGCTCGCCGAGCGTCCCGACGACCTGCTGACCGCGTCGTCCATCGTGACCACGGTCTCCTTCCTGCTCGAGGTGCCCGGAACCACCGTGCTGCCGCCCACCGGCGCGGACGTCGAGCGGCCTACGAGGTGGCGCCGCCCGACATCCAGAAGTCGACCGTGAGCCCCGACGGCGGTGCACTGAACCTCATCTTCCGCACTGGGCCCGGGTCGCTCGACCACCGTGCGGTGTACGTGAACGAGATCCGCGACGACCTCGCGTCGGGCAGCGGCGGCGGGGACGTGACCGGCCGCCGGGGGTCAGCGCCACGCCGTCGGGCCTCGCCGTCGTGGGCGTGGGGCTGCTCGAGAACATCGAGTCGAACCGCATCCTGCTCACCTACCTGGCCGTCGCCTTCGTCTTCGCGTTCCTGACCGTGCGGCTGCGCAGCGTCGTGCGGGCGCTCCTGTCGATGGTGCCGGTGCTCATCGCGACCGGCGCGGCGTCGCTGGTGGCCTGGGCGTTCGACCTCCAGCTCAGCCCCATGACCGCGGTCGGCGGGCCGCTGATCGTGGCGCTGTGCACCGAGTTCACCTCGCTGATCCTCCTGCGGTTCATCGAGGAGCGGCAGCGCGGCTACTCGCCGCGAGACGCCGTCAGTGTCACCGCCGCACGGACGGGCCGGGCGTTCATCGTGTCGGCGCTCACTGCCATCTCGGGCGTGGCGGTCATCGCCTTCTCGTCGCTGCCGCTGCTGCAGGACTTCGGCCTGATCGTGGCCATGAACGTG
>CAWJFG010000041.1:0-13042 GCA_963842015.1 uncultured Acidimicrobiales bacterium
TGGCGTCCGCCGTGGTTGGACAGGGCGATGGCCTCGACACCCGCGTCGGCGGCCAGTCGGGCGTCATCGACGGTCTGGATGCCCTTGAGCACGATCGGCCCGTCCCACACCGAGCGCATCCACGCCACGTCGTCCCACGAGAGGGCGGGGTCGAACTGGCTGTTGATGTACTCGGCCAGCGACACCGCCTCACGCCCGTCGCCCGGTCCCGCACCGGCACCGGGGTCCGCGACGTTGGCGAAGCGGATCGGCTCGGACCGCACGAACGCCCACGTCCAGCCGGGGTGCAGCGCGCCGTCGAGCAGCGTGCCGGGCCCGATCTTGGGCGGGAGCGTGAACCCCCGGCGCACGTCCCGCTCGCGACGGCCGAGCACCGCCGTGTCGACCGTGAGGACCAGCGCCTCGTAGCCGGCGCCGGCCGCCCTCTCGATCATCTCGCGGACCAGACCCCGGTCGCGCCACACGTAGACCTGGAACCAGCGGCGCCCCGGGCCGACGGCGGCCACCTCCTCGATCGAGCGCGTGCTCAGCGTCGACAGGGTGTACGGCAGGCCGGCGCGGGCCGCGGCGCGAGCCACGGCCAGTTCGCCGTCGGGATCGGCGATGCGGGTGAACCCGGTCGGGGCCAGCACGAGGGGCAACGGCAGCGGGCGACCGAGCAGCGTCGTCGCCGGATCGACCACACCCACGTCGCGCAAGACGCGGGGGCGGAACGTCGTGCGGGCGTAGGCGCCCTCGTTCGCGGCCATCGTCCGCTCGTCCTCGGCGCCACCGTCGATGTAGTCGAACACGCCTCGGGGCAGCCGGCGGCGGGCGATGGCGCGCAGGTCGGCGACCGACGTGGCCCGGGCGAGGCGGCGGGCGACGGGATCGAGCTCGACGGCCCGGAACCGGAGCACCGACCGGAGCGTCTCGACGGCCTGCGGCGGCCCGCCTCGGGCCCACCGCCCGGGCCCCCGCTCGACCGCCGGCGCGGGCGGTTCAGCGGAGCTGCCACTGCTCGCGGTAGGGGTCGAGGCGGGCGTCGGTCGGGTCGAGCTCGGTGACGAGGAGGTCGACCCGGTCGGGGGGCAGCGCCCGCGCCGGCGCCCGCTGTCCGAGCTTGCTGGAGTCGACGGCGACCACCACCTCGGCGGCCACGTCCGCCAGCGCCAGCTTGACCTCGGCCTCCTCCAGCGTGGCTTCGGACGTGCCGTGGCGGGGATCGAGGGCGGCGGCCGACACGAACAGCCGGCGCAGCAGCACCTCCCGCGCGGCCCGGGTGGCCATCGGCCCGACGAGGCTGCCCGTGCGGGTGTCGAGCTGGCCGCCGGTCAACAGCACGGTCACCCCGGGCACGTCCTGGAGGGCCTGGAACGTGTCCTGCCCGTTGGTCACAACGGTCAGCTCCCGGGGCCGACCGACGGTCCCTGCCAGGCGCTGCAGGGTCGACGAGGCGTCGACCCCGATCGCGCCGCCGTCGCCGACCAGGTCGGCGAGCTTGGCGGCGATGCGGTCCTTGGCCCGGGCCTGGCGGCTGAACCGCTGGGCGAACGGCTGGGGCCCGAGGGCGACGGCGCCGCCCCGGATCCGCTGGATCATCCCCTGCTCGGCCAGCAGGTCGAGGTCCCGGCGGATGGTCATCTCGCTGACCTCGAGCTCCTCGGCCAGCTCGGTGACCTTGACCCGGCCGTCGACGCGGACCCGGTGCTCGATCTGGGCCAGGCGGTCGACCGCCTCGATGCTCATCGGGTCCTCGCAGTCGCCGGGGCCGGCGCGGCTGTCGCCGCGCTCCCGGCCGCGGCCGGTGCCAGGTGGGCCCGGGCATCGGCCAGGTCGGCGTAGCGCCCGAGGGCGATGCCCTGCACCAGGGCGTTGCCGAGCGCGGTCGCCTCGACCGGGCCCTGCGCGACCGGGAGGCCCGTGCGGGCCGCCAATGCGCGGCGGTACAGCGCCGACCGGCCGCCGCCCCCGAACACGGCCACGTCGTCGACCTCGCCGAGCCGGTCGAGCACGGCCGCAGTGCCGGCCGCCTGCGACGCCACGATGGCCGCCACCACCAGCGGGGGCGCCGCGTCGATCGCCATCCCGAGCGCCGCCGTCACCTCCGCCAGCATGTCGGACGGATGGAGGAACCGCTCGTCGGCCACGTCGAGCAGGGGCAGCTCGCCGTCCACGTCGGCCGCCGCCGCCAGCAGGTCGGCGACCGGCGGGTCGCCCCAGGCCGCGCCGGCACCCCTCGATCAGCCACGACCCGGCCAGGTTCTTCAGGAACCGGACGCCACCGAGGGCCCCGATCTCGTTGGTGAAGTTGCCGGCCCGCGCCGCCTCGCCGAGGTCGGGCGCGGCCTGCTCGCGGCCGACGAGCAGCCAGGTCCCCGCCGACACGAACGCCGCCCGCGAGCCCGGAGCCGCGCCCATGGCCACCACGGCCGAAGCGGTGTCGTGGCCGCCGACCAGGTGGACCGGGATCCCGCGCCACGCGCCAGCGCGCTCGCCGGCCGAGGCGATCGGGGGCAGCAGGGCGGGGTCGAGGCCGGCGGCCCCGGCGAGGTCGGCCGACCAGTCGCCCACGGTGATGTCGACGAGCCCGGTCGTCCCCGCGCTCGTCCGCTCGGCCAGGATCGCCCCGGTGAGGTGGTGGACCAGCAGCTCGGGCAGCAGCACGAGGTGTCGGGCCCGCGCCAGCTCGCCCCGGTCGTGGGCCGCCACCTGGAAGATCGTGTTGAACGCCTGGAGCTGGACGCCCGTCGTCGCGTACAGGGCGGCCGGCCCGCCGGCCGCGGCCACGATCGTGACGTAGCCCGCGGTCCGGTCATCGCGGTAGGAGAACGGCGGCGCCACCAGCTCGCCTCGGTCGTCGAGCAGTCCGTAGTCGACTCCCCACGTGTCGACCCCGATCGACGCCACCGGGCCCCGCGCCACGGCGGCGGCCAGTCCCGCGTCCATCTCCGCCACCAGCCGGTCCCAGTCCCAGCGCAGGTGACCCGCCCCGTCCGCCACGGGCCCGTGGCCGTAGCGGTGGACGACCTCGACGGCCGGCGGGCGGGCCCCGAGATCGACCCGGCACACCCTGATCGACGAGGCGCCGAAGTCGACCGCGACCACGACCGGGCCCTCGGCCGGACGAGCGACCACTACAGACCCGTGGCCACGGTGTCGCTGCCCCGGCTGGCCACCGTGGCCGCCCGGTAGCCGACGGCCCGATAGGTGGCCAGGGGGTCGAGGGCCGCCCCGTTGCGCCGCCGCGCCTCGGCCACGAGAGGCCGCACGTCCGTGCGGAACCCGCGGTGCAGCACCTCGGCGGCCCGGGCGGGATCGTTGGCGGACTGCGCGTCCGCCAGGTCGGCCCGGTTGACGCACAGCGCCTGGGCGAGCGCGACCTGCAGCGCGTCGGTGGCCTGGATGAGATCCTCGAGCGGGTCCTTCAGGTTGTGGCTCTCGTCGATCATGTACGCGGCATCGGGCATCTGGCCACCGCCGGCCTCCAGCAGCTCGCCGACGATGAGGAACAGCTGGAACGGGGTGATCGAGCCCACGGTCAGGTCGTCGTCGCCGTACTTCGAGTCGTTGAAGTGGAACCCCCCGAGCCGCCCGACCATGGCGAGGCGCGACACCACCTGTTCGATGTTGGTGTTGGGCAGGTGGTGGCCGAGGTCGACCAGGCACTTGGCCCGATCGCCTGTGCCCTGGGCCAGCAGCAGCGACGTGCCCCAGTCGTTGTTCACCGACGAGTAGAACGCCGGTTCGTACGGCTTGTGCTCGGTGTACATCTCCCAGTCGCCGGGCAGGTCGGCATAGATCTCCCCCAGGCCGGCGAGCACCCGCTCGAACTGGCCCCGGAAGCTCGCCTGGCCGGGATGGTTCATTCCGTCGCCCAGCCACACGGTCAGCGCCCGCGACCCCAGCTCGAGGCCGAGGTCGATCACGTAGTGGTTGTGCTCGATCGCGGCCCGGCGGGCACCTTCGTCCACGTTCGCCAGGCTGCCGAACTTGTAGGACACCGCGCCGTCGCGGGTGGTCGACGGATTGTCCTGGAACGTGTTGGAGTTCATGGCGTCGAAGGCGATGCCTCGCTCCTCCGCGTGGCGCCGCAGCGCCGCGGCCCCCGCCCCGAGCCCCGGGTCGTCCCACGGCACGTGGAGGCTGACCGACCGATTGGCGCCGGTCAGGGCGTTGAGGGCCGCGACATCGTCGATCTTCTCGACCGTGTCGCGCGGCTCGCCCCCACCCGGGAACCGGCCGAAGCGGGTGCCGCCGGTGCCCACCGCCCACGACGGCGCCGCCGCGCTGAACCGTGCCACCTCGGCCACGACGGCCTCGCCGTCGACGCCCGTCCGGGCCACCACGTCCAGGGTGTGGGCCAGGTCGGACTCGTGCCAGGCCAGGCGGATCTCGTTGTCCTCGTCGATGCGGCTGCGGTCGATCGTCATCGTCGGTCCTTCCTCACCGTAGGAACGCCATCGGCACCCCACTGTCCACGGGCAGGATCGTGCCCGTCGTGAGGGCCAGCTCGCCCGAGCAGAGGGCGAAGACCGCGGCGGCGACGTGCTCGGGCAGGACCTCGTGGCCGAGCACTGTCCGCCCCGCGTAGAACTTGCCCAGCTCCTCGCGGGACACGCCGTACACGCGAGCCCTTTCCTCGCCCCACCCACCCTCGAAGATGCCCGAGCCCCGCACCACACCGTCGGGGTTGACGCCGTTGACCCGCACGCCGAGCGGCCCGAGCTCGGTGGCCAGGAGCCGCACCTGGTGGGCCTGGTCGGCCTTGGCCGCCCCGTAGGCCACGTTGTCCCGGCCGGCGACCACCGCGTTCTTCGACACGACGTAGACGATGTCGGCCGGCAGGCCCTGCGCCTCCATCACGCGGGCGGCCTCCCGGCTGACGAGGAACGACCCCCTCGCCATGATGCGGTGCTGGAGGTCCCAGTCGGCGGCAGTGGTGTCCACCAGCGGCTTGGAGATCGACAGCCCTGCGTTGTTGACCACCAGGTCGACGCCCCCGTAGGTGGCGGCGGCCGACCGGACCGCACGGACGACGGCGGCTTCGTCGGTGACGTCGACCTCGACTGCCGCCGCCACGTCCGCGCCGCCCAGGTCGGTCGCCACGGTCTCGGCGCCCACGGCGTCGCGGTCGGCGACGACGACCGCGGCGCCCTCGGCCCCCAGCCGGGCCGCGATGGCCCGCCCGATGCCCGACGCCGCGCCTGTCACGAGGGCCACACGACCGGCCAGAGGGCGCGGCGCGGGCAACCGGCGGAGCTTGGCCTCCTCGAGCGCCCAGTACTCGATGCGGAACTTCTCGGACTCGTCGATGGGCGCGTAGGTCGAGAGCGCCTCGGCGCCGCGCATCACGTTGAGCGCGTTGACGTAGAACTCGCCCACGATGCGAGCGGCCCGGGCGTCGCCGCCGAAGCTGAACATGCCCACGCCCGGCACGAGCACGATCACCGGGTCGGCCCCGCGCATCGGCGGCGAGTCGGGGGTGGCGTGGCGCCGGTAGTAGGCGGCGTAGTCGTCGCGGTAGGCGGCGTGCAGCTCGCGCAGGCGGGCCACCAGGTCGGCGACGGGCGCGGTCGGCGGGAGGTCCAGCAACAGCGGCCGGACCCGGGTGCGGATGAAGTGGTCGGGGCACGAGGTCCCCAGCGGCGCGAGCCGCTCGATGGCCTCGCGGGACAGCGTGTCGAGCACGAGGTCGCTGTCGGTCAGGCGGCCGACCACTCGCTGGTCGGTCGAGCACAGGCCCCGGATGTGAGGCGCCAGCACCCCCGCCAGCCGTTGGCGCTCGGGGCCGGGCAGCGGCTCGAACCCCGGGCGCACGTGGCCGAGCGGATCGGGGCGGCCGCGCTCGGCGATGAAGCGCTCGGCCCGCGCGATGACCTCGAGCGACGCCGCCTGGCACGCCTCGGAGGTCCCGGCCCACGTGGTCAGGCCGTGGCCACCCAGCACGACGCCCCGCAGGCTGGGGTTGTCGGCGGCCAGGGCCGAGATCTGCAGGCCCAGCTCGAAGCCCGGGCGGCGCCACGGCACCCAGGCCAGCTCGCGGCCGAAGCACTCCTTGGTGAGGGCCTCGCCGTCGGCGGCGGCCGCGAGGGCGATCACCGCGTCGGGGTGGAGGTGATCCACGTGGGGGGCGTCGACCAGCGCATGCATCGCGGTGTCGATCGACGGGGCGGCGCCACCGCCCGCCCAGCGGCAGTGCTCGAACGCCTCGACCATCTCGTCCTCGTGGTCGACCCCGCGGTAAACGCCCCGCAGCGCCCGCACCCGGTCGAGGCGCAGGGTGGCCAGGCCCTCGGGCCGGAGGGTGCCGAGGTCACCGCCCGACCCCTTCACGTACAGGACGTCGGTCGCCGCCCCGGTCACCGGGTCGACGACCGCGGCCTTGCACGAGGTGTTGCCGCCGCCGTAGTTGGTGACCCGCGGGTCGGCCCCGAGGGCGTGCGAGCGTGCCACCAGGGCGTCGACCTCGGATGGCCAGGTTGCGTCCAACGTCACCTCCTCTCGTGTCAGTCCAGGTGGAAGACCAGATCGAGCTCTCGCATCATCTGGTCGGCGGCCAGCCCCTCGCCCTCGAAGAACGGGGCCATCAGCGCCTGCCACCGCTCGTTGACCGGCTCGGCGGCCATCGCCGCCTGCGCCTCGGCCAGGGTGCCCGGCGTCTCGACGTAACCGAACAAGGTCCCGTCGGGCTGCAGGAACAGGGAGTAGTTGCGCCAACCGGCCCGGCGCAGCGCGTCGAGCATGTCGGGCCAGACCGCCGCGTGGTGCCGGCGGTAGTCGTCGACCATCTCGGACCGGACCTTCAGCGTGAAGCCGAACCGGTGCACGCGCTCGTCCTCCTCGTCGGCGGGGTGCGGGCCCTGACCACGGCGGCCGGGCGGGGCGGCGTCGACCCACCCCGCCCGGCGCCCGCGGTCACGAGTCGATGTTCTCCTCGGTGTAGACGGTGAACGGGCCCATGACGACCCGCAAGCCGGCGTCGCGGGTCGGATCCGCCTCGATCGTGTAGTCGCCGAGCCGGCCGGCCGTGAACGTCTGCCCCTCGGTCGCCTCGAGCTGCCCGGTGGCGATGCCATAGGTGGCGTAGTAGGTGAGATAGCCGAGGTCGACGAAGCTCCACAGCGCGAACTGTGGGGCGCAACCGCTCTCGGTGTAGGCCCGCATCTCATCGGGCAGGCCCAGGCCCGACACCTTGACGGTGTCGCACAGGCCCTCGTCGGTCATGGCCTTGGCCGCGGCGGCGATGCCGACGGTCGTGGGCGCCATGATCAGCTCGAGGTCCGGGTGCGAGTCGACGAGCGCCAGCGCCTGGTCGTAGGACTCGTCGGCGTCGTCGTTGCCGTACACGGTGTCGACCAGCTCGAGGTTGGCGTACTGGTCGTCCTCGAGCGCCGTGTCCAACGCCTCGATCCACGCGTTCTGGTTGGCGGCGTCGGGGGACGCCGACAGGATGGCGAACGTCCCGCCGTCCTCCCCCAGGATCTCGAGCGCCATGTCGGCCATGACCACGCCGGTCTCGTCGAAGTCGACCTGGGCGACGAACAGGCTCTCGCCCTCGCCCGACGGGATCGGCGAGTCCCAGCTGACCACGTTCACGTCGGCGTCCGTGGCGGCGTCGACGCCCGACTGGATCTGCTCGCCCGCGTTGTTCGAGATCATCACCGCGTCCACGCCCTGGGTGGCGGCGTTGGTCATGGTCTCGATCTGCCCCGTCGGATCCTCACAGGTGGACGGGCCCAGGAACTCGGGCTCCTCTGCGCCGAGCTCCTCGGCCGCCTCCTGCGCACCTTCGTTGGCCTGGTCGAATACGGCGATGCCCGTGCACTTGGGCAGCAGGATGGAGGACATGTCGTCCCCCGCCTCGATCGTGACGGCCTCGCCAGAGGCGTTGTCGTCCGAGCTGGCGTCGTCCGACGCGGCCGTGTCGTCGTCGTCGTCACCGCAGCCCGCGGCCACGACGAGCGCCAGGCACGAGAGCACGCCCATCAGCTTGAGTGGTCTCATCTTCCCTCTCCTTCTCGCCGGAATCCCCCCGGCGTAGATCTGTCCGTCGCGGGGGTCATGCCTCGGCCGCCGCTCGTCGTCGCAGCGGCAGGCGGTCGAGCAGGTTCTGCGCCAGCACCGAGGCGATGAGCAGCGCCCCGATCACGCCGGTCTGGGTGTTGGGCTCGACGTTCGCCAGGCCGAGGCCGTTGCGCAGGTTGAGCACGATGCCGATGGCGAGGGCGACGCCGACCATCGATCCGGTCCCGCCGAAGATGCTCACGCCGCCCAGCAGCACCATCGTGATGATGTCGAGCTCGAAGCCCTCGCCGATGTTGGCCCGCACCGAGCCGAGGCGGGCCGCGAAGAACACGCCCGCGATCCCGGCCACCAGGCCGGACATCGTGAAGATCGTCAGCTTGACCCGGGCCACGGAGATGCCCGAGTACCGGGCCACCTCGGCGTTGCTGCCGATCACGAACACCTTGCGCCCGAAGGCGCTCCGGTGCAGGACGACGCCGCCGACACCGAGCATCACCAGGAACACCACCAGCGCCAGGGGCATCGGTCCGAGGAAGTCGTCCCGACCGAGATCGCCGAACCAGCCGGGGAAGTCGCCGATCGAGCGATCCTCGAGCAGGATGCGTGCCGCCCCCCGGAAGCCGATCAGCCCCGCCAGCGTCACGACCAGCGACGAGATGCCGGTCTTGGCCACCACCTGACCCTGGACGAACCCCGCCGCGGCCGCCGCAGCCAGCGCCAGCGCGATCGCTACCGGGAACGGGACGCCGCCCTGGTGCGCCGACGCCAGGACGCAGGCCGAGAACGCCATCACCGAGGCGACCGACAGATCGATCTCGCCGTTGATGATCACGAAGGTCATCGCCACGGCGATGATCACCTTCTCGATCGACAACCGGAACAGGTTCACGAAGTTGTCGACGTCGAGGTACACGGGCGAGTTGGCGGCGTTGTAGACCACAGTCGCCAGCAGGACCACGCCGAGCAGCAGCTCCCAGCTGTGGGTCCTCGTCCATTCAGGCATCGGTGGCGTCTCCTCCCGGGTCGGTGGCGACGAGCGCCGGCGTGGCACCCTCCGAACCACCCGCGCGGTCGCCGTCGCCCGGCGGCGGTCCGCCCGCGTCGGCCTCGTCGTCGACCCGGGTGTGGGGGCGGGCCTCGGCCGACCACCGGCGCTGGAACCGCCGCCCGATGGCCACGTCGGCCACCACCGCCGCGAGGATCAGCCCTCCGAGGATGGCGTCGCGCCAGAACTCGCTGACCTGGGGCACGCGCACGAGGCTCTGGTCGAGAAGGTCGATGAGCACGGCGCCGAGCACCGCGCCGACCAGGGTGCCCGACCCGCCCAGCACGCTGACCCCGCCCACCACGGCCGCGGCCACCGAGTCCAGCTCGAGCCCCTGGCCGGCGACCACCGTGATGGTGCCGAACCGGGCCAGGAAGAGGAACCCGGCCAGCCCCGACAGGGCCCCACAGCCGACGAAGGCGCCCAGCACGAGCCGCCGGGTCGGGAGGCCGGACTGGGCGGCGGCCTCCGGGTTGGAGCCGACGGCGTAGAGGCGGCGGCCCCAGCGCAACCGGGCAAGGGCGAGCTGCAGCACGACGACGACCACCACCACGACGGCCACCACCGCCCGCACGTCCAGGCCGCCCACGCTCACGAGCGTCCTCGTCGGCAGGTCGACCACCCACGACGGCAGCGAGTCGGCGGTGATGGTCTTGGAGTCGGCATGGGAGACCAGCCAGCTCCGGTAGATCGCGAGCGTCCCGAGCGTGACGATGATGGCGGGCACCCGTCCGTAGGCCACGATCACGCCGTTGACCGCGCCCAGCAGGGCGCCCAGCCCGACGGCGAGGGCGATGGCGAGCGCGGGCGACGCGTCGTGGTGGGCGGCGGCGAACTCGCCGGTGAGGTAGGCGGTGACGCCGACGATCGAGCCCACCGACAGGTCGATGTTGCGGGTCACGATCACGAGGGTCTGGGCGACGGCCAGCACTGCGGTGATGGCGACGCTCGTGGTGACCCGGTTGAAGAACCGGCCGCTGTAGTAGTCGTCGACCAGGAACCCGAACACGACGACGGCGAGGATGATGACGCCGAGGAGGGACAGCTCCTTGATCCGCTCGGGGCGGATCCACAGGGCGCTCGTCATGCGACCCCCATCGCCGCGGTCATGACCCGCTCCTCGGTCGCATCTGCGCGATCGAACAGACCGCTCTGCCCGCCCTCGCGCATGACCAGCACCCGGTCGCTCATGGCCAGTACCTCGGGCAGGTCGGACGAGATGAGCACCACGGCGACGCCCTGGCGGGCCAGCTCGTCGACGATGTGGTGGACCTCGGCCTTGGCCCCCACGTCGATGCCTCGAGTCGGCTCGTCGAGCAGGAGGACCGTGGGCTCGGTGTTGAGCCACTTGGCGAGCATGGCCTTCTGCTGGTTGCCGCCGGAAAGCAGGCCGACGGGCTCGTTCAGCCCGGCTGTGCGGATGCCGAGCTGCGTGCGGAACCGCTCGGACGTCTCCCGCTCGGCGCGGCGGTCGACCAGGCCCAACCGCGACACGTACCGGCCCAGCGCCGGCAGCGTGATGTTGGCCGTCACCGACTGCGACAGGGACAACCCCACGTGGCGGCGGTCCTCGGACACGTAGGCGATGCCCAGGTCCATGGCCTGACGGGGATGGCTGATCTCGACCGGCCGGCCGTGGAGCTCGATCGTCCCGGTCTCGGCCGGAGCGATGCCGAAGAGCGCGAGGGCCACGTCGGTGCGCCCGGCGCCGACCAGGCCGGCCAGGCCGAGCACCTCGCCGCGGCGGACGTCGAAGCTGATCCCCGAGAACTGGCCGGTGCGCCCCAGGTCCTGCACCCGCAGCACGACCTCCCCGGTGCGATGGTCGGTGCGGGCGTAGAAGTCGGCGGCCTCCCGCCCGACCATGGCGGCGATCAGCCCGGTCGGTGGTGACGTCGTCCCGTGCGTCGGTCGAGATGTGGCGGCCGTCGCGGAAGACCGAGATCCTGTCCGCGATGGCGAACACCTCCTCCAGGCGGTGGCTGATGAACAGCACGGCGACGCCGTCGTCCCGGAGCTGGCGAACCTGGCGGAACAGGCGCTCGACCTCGTGGGCCGAAAGCGCGGCCGTGGGCTCGTCCATGATCAGGACCCGGACGTCGAGCGAGATGGCCTTGGCGATCTCGATCGCCTGCTGGGCCGCCACCGGTAGCCCGACCGCCGGCATGCGCGGGTCGAGGTGGACGTCGAGGCGGGACAGCAGGGCCTCGGCGTCCGCGCACATCTTCCGGAAGCGCACGACACGCCCCAGGTCACGGTGGCCGACGAAGATGTTCTCGGCCACACTGAGATCAGGGAAGATCAGCGGCTCCTGGTAGATGGCCGCGATGCCCAGCCGCTGGGCGTCGGCCGCGTTCCGCGGCGTCGCGGGTGTGCCGTCGACCAGGACCTGGCCCTCGTCCGGCTGGTGGACGCCGGTCATGACCTTGATCAGCGTCGACTTGCCGGCCCCGTTCTCGCCGACCAGGGCATGCACCTCGCCCCGTCGCAGCTCGAGCGACACATCGTCGAGGGCACGCGTGCCCCCGAAGCGCTTGGAGATGCCCCGCATGGCGAGCACGACATCCTCGGCATCGTCCACCACAGCCCCCCGACCCGGCGACGTTCGACTGTGTTGGTTCTAACATCATCGAACAGAACCGCACAAGGCTCGTTCCAGCGAAGGGGCGCTCCGGACCGGGTCGACGCCGCCAAAGCCGGGCACCCCCGCGGCGTTTGCCGGGGGCCGCCTGGTTTCGATCGGCGTCAGGGGGCTGTGGCGGATTGGATGACGGCAGCGGCGAGGCGGTGGTTCTCCAGCGCGCCCCCTTCGGGCGGGTAGTGGAAACGGCGGCGGACGTAGCCGTAGGTCACGCCGCTGCGGGGGTCGGCGAATGCTTGGGCGCCGGCTGCGCCGCTGTGTCCGAAGGCGTCGGGGCCGAGGAACGGATACCGGATCCCCTGGACTTCGAAGCCGAGCCCGAAGGTATGGACGTCGCTTCCGGTCACCAGGTCGATGCCGGAGGAGTGGGCCTTGGTGAACTCGGCGATCGTCTCCGGCTCCAGCAGCGGGGGCCGGTCGTCGACCTCGCCGATGGTCGCGGCGTACATCTTGGCGAGGCTGCGGGCGTTGCCCACGCCGCCGGCCGAGGCCTGGCCGAGTGCCCGGACTTTGCGGGTGTTGATGAACTCGACCAGGTCGGTGGGCGGGTTGGCGTTCAGGTTGAAGGCGACGGCGAGCAGGCTGTCCGGTCCGGGGAAGAACGCTTCCATCTCTGCCTGTTGTTCGGGGGTGATCGCCATCGGCAGGGCGGGCGCCCAGCGATCCTCGAGCGACTCGGGCAGCCCCATGTACAGGTCGAGCCCGTAAGGAGCCCGGATCCGTTCCTCGAAAAGCTCCTGGATCGACCGGCCGGTGACCCGACGGACGACCTCACCGGCGAGCGCGCCGATGACCAAGCCGTGGTACCCGTGGGCCGTGCCGGGCGTCCAGTACGGCCGGTGGGGGGCAAGGCGCGCCGCGATCGCCCGGTCGTCGGCCAGCTCGTCGAGCGTGAAGCCGCCATCGACGCCGATGGCCCCCGATCGGTGCGCCAACAGCTCGCGCAGCGTGAGCTCGCCTTTGCCTTCGGCCGCGGACCCCGGCCAGTACTCGGCGACCCTGCGATCGAGATCGAGGACACCGTCTTGCACCAGCAGCGCGACCACGAGATGCGTCGCACCCTTGATCGTCGAGAGAGTCCCGGTGAGCGAGTCGCCGCTCATCCCGTCCCCGGCCCAGAGATCGACCACCTGGAGCCCCTCCACGTACGCGCTGAGCTGGGCTCCCGGGTCGGCGGGGCTCTCGGCGACGACGGCGGCGAACGCGTCACGCACCTCCTCGAAGCCTGGGGCGACGGTTCCGAGTACCTCGATCTCGGTTGATGGTCTCATCGCCGCCAAGAAGGCGCAGATATTGGGCCTCTGATCCCACCGCCCGGTACCGCACCCCGCTCAGATCCGAAGAGCCCG
>CAWJFG010000042.1:0-134268 GCA_963842015.1 uncultured Acidimicrobiales bacterium
GTTCGACCCAAACAGCGATCGGAGTACCCCGGATGATGACGATGCCGAGCGTGACTCAGGACGGGGATGTGCCACGGTCCTTCGTCGGTACCGGGCCAGCGGTACTTGGACTCAGTGTTGCGTCATTCAGCGGGTGAGGTTCGCTGCGCCACAGCGCGAGCCCCGCGGCGGCCGGGCCTCGGACCTCCACCTCTAGCTGACGGCACGGCAAGGAGTCCGTGCTGAGCGGCTAGAGCGATGCCCTCACCCTTCGCTGGAAGGACCGGTCACCCGCAGGTGGGAGTCGCCATCACGTCTCAATCGGGTGCCGGCTGCGCTTCGGTTTGCACGCCGTCGACCGGGGAAGTCACCGCCGTCCCCAGAGACGGAGAGAACCATGACCACATATGAAAGCGCTCAGGCCGGCTCTCGACCTGACCGCGGCACCGTCCGAAGCGAGCCGCGGCGCGGCTACCGCACGTTCACCGAGACGAAAGCCGGTTTCAAGACGACCGAGTTCATGCTGGCGATCATTGCGATCGCCGGCATCTTGATCGCCACCTACGTCGCCGACGCCGACCTCGGTGCCAACGAGGGCTGGCGGTACGCCACCTGGGTTGCCGTTGCCTACATCCTGAGCCGCGGTCTGGCGAAGGCCGGCACCCGAGAGCCCTACAGCAACGACCTCGACTAGAGGCCGGACCGGAGGGCCGACCACGTGGAACGGTCGGGCCTCCGGCCGTCCGATCACGCGGCACTCGTCGCGAACTTCCGGCTCCCCGGGATTCGATCCAACCGTGGCGATCACCGAGTCCACGGCCCCGATAGACGCCATCAGTAAATCGGCGATGGCAATGGTTGGGGTACCCGGCGGTCCGCCGAGCGTCCTTGAGCCATCTCTCGCCGACGTCGATTCGATCTCGTTGACGCCGCCCCCGGCGTGGGATCTCTGCGCGGGACAGCGCGGGACGGACGGAGCGGCTGCCGACGTGCACGGGACCCGCCACACCAGGCCAGACGTCCTGATCGCCCGACCCCTCCGGATCCGTGTGTGGAGGCGGTGGTTAGTACTCGTCCCGACACCGGCGGCCAAGGAAGGGAGCCGTCCCACAACCGTCCCGCGCCGGACAGCACCCAACGCCAGAGCACGGGCTGCACGTCCATGTCCAGGATGAGCGCCGCTGCCTGCTGCTGGTCAGCAGGGAGTCCGATCGCTCTCGCTGGCATGGCGCTCACCGGGTCACCTACTGACCGTCGCTTCGCCAGCTCCCGGCGCGTCCCGTCGCCCTGTCGAGACGCCTTTCGGCCAGCCTTGTCGATCCAGCTCTGGACTCTGCTGGGGCTGTCTGTTTCCCCTAGATGACGAGTTCCAACGGGTGGGCCGAGGGTCCATCGCCTCGCCAGCCATCCACGCCTTGGAATGAGTCCTCCAGCCCAGTAGCGGTCGTGGGGCCGGGCGGTTCGGCGAGGTCACTGCCGTCGACGGACTTGACCTGCGGGTGCCCGAGGGAGGGGTCTACGGGCTGCTGGGCGCCAACGCCGCGGGCCGGAATGTGCGGCGGTAGGCCGTCGGTGAGACGCCGAGGGTGGCGGACATGTGCAGGCGGAGCGAGGCCGCCGTGCCCACGCCGACCCGCTGGGCGACCTGGTCAACGGGGAGGTCGGTCGTCTCGAGCAGCCGCCGGGCCAGCGACACCCGCTGTTGGGTGAGCCAGCGGTTGGGGCTGACGCCGACCTCGGCGCGGAAGCGGCGGGTGAAGGTCCGCACGCTCATGGCGGCGTGGGCGGCCAGGTCAGCGAGCGCCAGCGGGGTGTCGAGCTGATCGAGCGCCCACGCCCGGGTGGCGGCGGTCGACGACTGCGGCGAGCCCGGCACCGGGTGGTCGACGTACTGAGCCTGGCCGCCGTCGCGATGTGGCGGCACGACGCACGCCCGCGCCACCCGGTTGGCCACGTCCACGCCGTGGTCGCGGCGGACGATGTGGAGGCACAGGTCGACCCCGGATGCCGCCCCGGCGGCCGTGAGCACGTCGCCGTCGTCGACGTAGAGCACGTGAGAGTCGAGGCGGACGCCCGGGTGGCGGGCACTGAACGCCGCGGCGTGGCGCCAGTGCGTCGTCGCCGGCCGCCCGTCGAGCAGCCCGGCGTGGGCGAGGACGTCGATCGCCGTGCAGATCGAGGCGAGGCGTACGCCCGGCCGCAGCCCCCGCAGCGCCGCCCCGACGGCGTCGAGCGTGCGGTGGGCGTCGTCCGCTTCGGCGCCGGCCGGCACACCGGCGGTCGCGTTGTCGGTGACGCCGGCCGGCGGGACCACGATCGTGTCGGCGCTGGCCAGCACGCCGAGATCATGGGACACGGCGACGGCGAAGTCGGCGTTCGTCGCGACCGGGTTGCCGTCCACCGAGCAGGTGACGATCTCGTAGAGCGGACGGCCATCGGCGTCCTGGGCCGTCCCGAACACCCGGGCCGGGATGCCGAGCTCGAAGGGGTAGACGCCGGGCAGAGCGATGACGGCGACCCGGTGCGGGCGAGGGCGATGGAGCGCGGGCATGGCCTGATCTTCGCGTATGTCGTCCTCTGGGCCACTCGCCACGGTGCCGGAACCGGCCGACGATGGCGCACATGATCGGCTTCGGGTTCTTCGTGCAGGACGTCCCCACCGCGCTCGACCAGGTCCAACGCGCCGAGCGGGCAGGCGTCGACACCGCATGGATGGTCATGCCCCCCTTCGGCTGGGACACGCCGACGCTGGCGTCGGCCGCCCTGGCCCGCACCGAGCGCATCCGGGTCGGCACGTCGATCGTCCCCATGTTCACCCGGCACCCGCTGACACTGGCCACGCAGGCCGCTGCCCTCGCTGGCCTTGCGCCGGGCCGGTTCCGCCTCGGCGTGGGCACCGGCAACATCGGCCTCATGGCCGACGGCTACGGCACGCCGGTCACGCAGCCGGTGGCCCGCACCCGCGAGTACCTGCAGGTGCTGAGATCGGTGCTGGTCGAGGGGGCCGTGCGGCGCACGGGCACGTTCTACGACGTCGCCGCCTCTCTCATCGCCGGGCAGGCGGCCGCCTCGACCGAGCTGACGCTCGCCGCGCTCGGCCCCCGCCTGTTCGCCCTGGCCGGCGAGGCGGCCGACGCCGCCATGTCGTGGACCTGCCCCATGGCCTACCTCGACGAGGTCGCCCGGCCGGCCATGGCGAAGGGTGCCGCCGAGGCCGGGCGACCCACGCCGCCGCTCGTCACGCAGGTCACGGCCGTCGTACCGCCGACCGGGCGACGGCGCGGGACGTGGCCCGCCCGATGCTCCGGGGTTTCGGCACCAACCCGCAGTACGCGGCGATGTTCGCCGGGGCCGGTCTGCCAGTGGCCGAGGACGGGACGCCGAGTGACGCCCTGGTCGACGCCGTGGTGTTGAGCGGCGACGAGGCGGGCCTCACCGACCGGCTCGGCGAGCTGGCCGATGGCCAGGATGAGCTGCTCGTCACGCTGCAACCAACCTCCGACGCCCCGGGCAGGCTACGGGACGAGGAGGACCTCCTCTTCCGGGCCATCACGAACGTCACCGGCCGGGCCTACTAAGTAGCGCCGGGTCACGCGACTTCACCTGGAGGATCGCACGAGGCCGGTGGTGCAGAGAACGGCGTCGCCGGGCTCGCGGTTCGCGCTGCTTCGCCGGACGAGGCCCGCCTTGTAGACGAAGTCAGATGGACCCAGCTGCGCCGCTATCTGGCGCGCACGCTCTTCGAGGTCCACGCCGTGATTGGCCAGAACCATCGCGGGGCAGGCATGGCGGCGACGCTACGCGTTCGGCGAAGACTCCTCGCCGCGCAGATCGCCGGCTCGGGCCAGGTCAAGCGCGCTCTCGGCTGCCCGAGAACGTGCGCTCATATCGACATGAGGCGTTGACGCCTCGGCGAGGCGCTCGAGCACGGGGTCGAACGTGGCGGTGCCCTCGTCCATGTCGAGGACGAGCGAGGGTCGCACCCCGAACACCGCGTCGCCGTCGAGGTAGGGGCTGTCGCGGTCGAACACGTGGGTGATGACCGGCTTGTGGCCGGGTGCGCTGACGAGGAAGTGGATGTGCGCCGGCCGCCAGTTGTGCCGGCCCGTGGCCCGTAGCATCTCGCCGACCGGGCCGTCCTCGGGGATGGGGTAGGCCACCGGGCGCACCGTGCGGAACGAGTAGGCGCCGTCGTCGCCGGCCGTGAACACGCCCCGCAGGTTCATCGCCGGCTGGTCGGGGTCCTGCACGTCGTAGAGGCCGTTGGGGGCGGTCTGCCAGACGTCGAGCCGCGCCCCGGGCACCGGGCGGCTGTCCTGGTCGCGGACCCGACCCCGCACGGTCAGCGGCTCGCCACCGGCGTCCTCCCCGTCGACGATCGACGCCCCGCACGGGCGCTCGGGCGCACCCTCGACGTGGAACGGGCCGAAGACGGTCGGCTCCGTGGTGCCGGGCGCGCCCGCGTGGTTCAGCATCTCGACCAGCATCGACACGCCGAGCGTGTCGCTGAGCAGGATCGTCTCCTGACGCTGCCCGTCGCACATCTGGCCGACCCGGGTGAGGAAGTCGATGCCGGCGAACCACTCGTCGCGGGTCAGCCCGACCTCGGCCACGAAGGCGTGGAGGTGGGCGACGGCGGCCCGCATGATCTCCGCCAGGCGGGGGTCGGGCGCGTCGTCGAAGCTCGCCTGCACCTGGGCGAGGTGCTCGGCCGGTGTCATGGTGGGCCCCTGGACCTCGCTCCGCTCGGTCATGTCCGCTCCCTTCCGTCAGGCCGCCTCGACGACCACTGCGATGCCCTGCCCCACGCCGATGCACATGGCGGCGAGGCCCCACCCCCCGCCGCGGCGGCGCAGCTCGTGCACGAGGCTGGTCAGGATCCGCGCCCCCGAACACCCGATCGGGTGACCGAGGGCGATGGCGCCGCCGTTGGGGTTGACGATCGCCCGGTCCAGCCCGGGCCACTCGGCGAGGCACGCCAGCGCCTGGGCCGCGAACGCCTCGTTGAGCTCGACGACCGCCAGGTCGGACCAGCCGATGCCCGCTCGGGCCAGCGCCCGGGCCGCGGCCTCCACCGGGCCCAGTCCGTACAGGTGGGGCTCCACGGCCGATACCGCCCGGGCCGCGATGCGAGCGAGGGGCGAGAGCCCCAGCCGGTCGGCGGCCCCCTCGCTGGCCAGCAGGAGGGCGGCGGCGCCGTCGTTCATCGGCGATGCGTTGCCGGCGGTGACCGAGCCCGCGGGCCGGAACACCGGGCGCAGGCGCGCCAGACGCATCGAGGCTGGTGTCGCCCCGCACGGACTCGTCGCGGGCGAGGTCGGCGCCGGGCACGGGCACCACCTCCCCGGCGAAGCGCCCGTGCCGCCAGGCGGCGGCCGCCCGCTGGTGGCTGCGCAGTGCGAAACCGTCCTGCACCGCCCGGCCGATCTCGTACTGCTCGGCCAGGATCTCGGCCCCCTCGCCGAGGGGCACGGTCCACTGCTCGGGCATGGCCGGGTTGACCAGCCGCCAGCCGAGCGTCGTCGAGTGCATGGCGCGATCGGCGCGCTCGTAGCCGGCCTCGGGCTTGGCCACCACCCACGGCGCCCGGCTCATCGACTCGACGCCCCCGGCGACGCAGAGGTCGGCGTCGCCCACCGCGATCTCGCGGCTGGCGGCCGCCACCGCCTCGAGGCCCGACCCGCACAGCCGGTTCTCGGTCACCCCGGGCACCGACGTCGGCAGCCCGGCCAGCAGCCCCGCCATGCGCGCCACGTTGCGGTTCTCCTCGCCGGCCCCGTTGCCGTTGCCGAGGTGCACGTCGTCGATGGTCGCCGGGTCGAGGGCGCCCATCCGCTCGACGAGCGCCCGGATGACCGTCGCCCCCAGGTCGTCGGGGCGGACATGGGCGAGCCCGCCGCCGATCCGGCCGACCGGGGTCCGCACGGCGTCCACGACGAACACGGCGCGGGTCACGTCACCGCTCCCCCACCCCGGGGCCGATCAGCCGGCGCCGCACCGGGAAGAACTGCACCGGGCGCCACCGCTGGATCAGCCCGTAGATCCCCTTGGGCGCCACGATCGCCATCGCCGCGGCCAGCGTCCCGAGGATGATGAACCGCCACGTCTCCGCGTCGGCCAGCTGCTCGTCGAGCGCCCAGAACACGAGCACCCCGATGATGGGCCCGGTCGTGCTGCCGACGCCGCCGATCACCACCATGAAGATCACGAGGGCGGTCCACCGCAGGACACTGAAGGCCGAGTCGGCGCGGGCGGTGGGGCTGTTGAGCAGCACCACGGCCCCGGTGGCGCCCGTCCAGAACGCGGCGGTCACCCACACGACGAGGCGCGTGCGCGTCACGTCGATGCCGAGGCCGCGGGCGCCGTCCTCGCTGTCGCGCACCGCCCGCAGCGCCAGGCCGAGCCGGCTGCGCAGGGCGAGGACGACGATGGCGGTGGCGCCCACCGCGAGCGCCAGGGCCAGCCAGTAGGTGATGTCCTCGCGGGCGTCGCGCGAGTAGCCGCCGAGCGAGGCCCGGGTCATGCTGCGCACGTCGCCGCCGGCCAGCGAGTCGCTCTCGATGACGAGGAGGCGGACCACCTCGGCGATCACCCACGTCCCGATGGCGAAGTAGCCGCCGGACAACCGGAAGGCGAACAGCGCGACGGGCACCGACAGCGCGGCCGCCACCATCCCCGCCAGCGCGACGGTGACGTAGGGGTCGACCCCCCAGTCCTCGGCGATGGTGAGCAGGGCGTAGATCCCGACGCCGACGAACATCTGCTGGCCGATCGACATCAGCCCGGCGAAGCCGGCGAGCAGGTTCCACATCTGCGCCAGCGACAGGTAGACGAGGATCGTGACCAGCGTCGCCTGCAGCGCGCCGTCGGCGTCCCAGAGCGGCAGCGTCGCCAGCGCGGCCACGGCCGCGGCCGACACCCCGAGACCGGCGGTCGACGCCGGCGTCGCCCGGCTGATGCGGTGGGCGGCGGTCTGGACGTCGCGGCGCCCGGTCATGCCCGCCCCCGCCGGCCGAGCAGGCCTTGGGGCCGGAAGGCGAGGACGGCCAGGAAGATGAGGTGGCCGTAGAGGGTCCCGGACAGCACGTCGTAGCGGACGTCGACCTGGTTGCCGACCGTCTGGGCCACCCCCAGGATCACGCCCCCGACGAGCGTGCCCCACAGCGAGCCCATGCCCCCGATCACCACCGCCTCGAAGCCGAACAGCAGGGCGGCGGGCCCGTCGGCCGGGCCGAACGTCTGGCGGATCCCGAGGAACACGCCGGCGAGGGCGACCGTGGCGAAGGCGATGGCCATGATCCGGGCGTAGACCCCGCGGTCGTCGATGCCCATCAGCCGGGCGGTGGCCGGATCGTCGGCCGTGGCCCGGAAGGCCCGGCCGGTGCCCGTGCGCGAGAACAGCAGCTGGAGCCCGAGGAGCACGGCGACGGCCACCACCAGGGTGAGGAGCGGGAACCAGCCCACCGCGATGTCGTCGGTGAGCCGGGCGCTGCGGACCTCGATCCGCCGGGGTCCAGATCTTGCGAATCGGCGCTGTAGTGCTCGAGCAGCGCGCTCTGGATGACGACGCCGAGACCGAAGGTCACGAGGATCGACGGCAGCGGATCGGGCCCCATCACCCGGTTGAAGACGAGGCGCTGCAGCACGTACCCGCCGAGCGCGAACCCCGGCACGATCAGCAGGAGCGTCACGAACGGGTTCACGTCGAAGGTGGCCGTCGTCGACACCGCGAGGAAGGCGGCCAGGACCGCCAGGTCGCCGTGCGCCAGGTTGACGAAGCGCATCACGCCGAAGGCCAGCGACAGGCCCGTGGCGAACAGGGCGAACAGCCCGCCGAGCAGCATCCCCTGCACGACCGCGTTGACCCAGGTCACGACGCCGCCCCGAAGTACGCCTCGTGATGCGGGGCCGGTCGAGGTCGGCGGGCGGGCCCTCGAGCGAGACCCGGCCCTCGAGCAGGCAGACGACGCGGTCGGCCACGGCGAGGGCCTGGCCGATGTCCTGCTCGACGACGAGCACGGTCGTCCCCCCGTCGACGATGGCGGGCAACGCCCCGTACAGCTGCTTGACGACGATCGGCGCCAGGCCCAACGACACCTCGTCGAACAGCAGGAGGCGGGGGTTCGCCATGAGCGCCCGGCCGATGGCCACGGCCTGCTGCTCGCCCCCCGACAGCACGTCGGCGGGGCGCCGCAGCAGCCGCCGTACGAGCGGGAACACGTCGAGCACCCGGTCGACGTCCCACGCGCCGGGGCGGCGGGCGTGACCGCCGATGACCAGGTTCTCCTCGACGGTGAGGCTGGGGAAGAGGCGGCGGCCCTCGGGGACGAGGGCGATGCCCCGGCGCACCCGCCGGTGGCCCGGCACGGCCAGCAGGTCCTCGCCGGCGAACCGCACGGAGCCGCCGGTGGCCCGCACGAGGCCCGCGACGGTGTTCAGGAGCGTGGACTTCCCCGCCCCGTTGGCGCCGATGACGGCGACGGTCTCGTGCTCGTCGACGTGCAGGTCGATGCCGAACAGCGCCTGGAAGTCGCCGTAGCCGGCGGAGAGCCCACGACGTCGAGCAGGGCGGTTTGCTCCCTCCGCCGCTCATGCGGGCGCCACCCCCAGGTAGACCTCGTGCACCGCGGGGCTCGCCATGACGTCGGCGGGATCGCCCTCCGCGATCTTGCAGCCGAAGCTCATGGCCATCATCCGGTCGACGACGGCCAGCAGGGCGTGGACGACGTGCTCGATCCACACGATCGTCGTGCCCTCGGCGTGGATGGCCTTGACGTCATCGATCAGCTCGTGGACCTCGGCGTCGGTCAGCCCTCCGGCGATCTCGTCCAGCAGCAGGAGCGTGGGCTGGGTGGCCAGCGCCCGCGCCAGCTCGAGGCGCTTGCGACCCAGCAGCGCCAGCCAGCCGGCGCGCGGTTGGCCCGGTCGATCAGGTGGGTGCGCTCGAGGGCGGCGACCGCGATCGGGACCGCGTCCCGCTCGTGTCGCGGGGCGCCGGAGCCGTACATGGCGCCGGCGAGGACGTTCTCGAACACGGTCATCTGCTCGAAGGGGCGGGGGACCTGGGCGGTGCGGGCGAGGCCGGCCCGGCACCGCCGGTCGGCGCGGGCGTGGGTGATGTCGCGGCCCTCGAAGCGGACCGTGCCGGCGTCGGGCCGCAGGTCGCCGGCGATGAGGTTGATCAGGGTGGTCTTGCCGGCCCCGTTGGGGCCGACGATGCCGAGGGCGTCGCCCGCCCCCACCGACAGGGACAGGTCGTCGATGACCGGGACGCCGAAGGACTTCGAGACGTGCTCGACCTCCAGCACCGTCGTCACCGGGAACGTCACGGGCAGCCCCCTCAGGCGATGGGCTGGATGGTGCCGTCGACCGGCAGGTCGGGCAGCTGCTCGTTGACGTTGATCGCCAGCTCGAGCGGTATGCCTGCCCGGCCACCCACTGACCGGCGACGAGCGGCGTCTTCGTGATGTTCGGGACCGGGCCCGAGCTGAAGTCGACGGGGCCGACGACCGTCGCCAGGTTGGTGGCGGCGAGGGCCTCGTTGAGGGCATCGGCGTCGGCGCTGCCCGCCCGCTTCAGCGCGTCGACCGCCACCTCGAACAGTGCGTGGGCGAAGCCCAGCGGCTGGGTCGGCTGCGCCCCCGTGTCTTCCTCGAACGCGGCCGCCAGCTCGGCCGCCGTCTGACCCGTCAGCGACGAGGTGAACGGGTGGCGGCCCGTCCACCAGATCTCGGTGCTCAGGCCCTCGCCCTGCGGGAAGGACTCGACGGCGCTCGGGAACAGGAGGGCCTTGGCCACGGTGACCACCGGCGGGTTGAAGCCCTGCTGCAGCGCCTGGCTCTGGTAGTTGGCGAACGTCGGCGGGGGCACCACCCCCGACACGATCGCCACCCCGTCCTCGCGGAACTGGGCGATCTGGGCACTGAAGTCCTGGGTGTCGACCGGGAACCGGCCCGGGTCGACGACCGTGAACCCGGCGGCCTCCAGCGCCGGCGGGAACCCGACCGCGGCGTCGCTCCAGGCGTTCCCGTCGGGGTCGTTGGGCCACAGCCCGCCCACCACCTTGGGCGCGCCCGACTGCTCCCAGAGGGCAATGAAGTTCTCGATGACGTCCTCGAGCCCCCAGAAGAAGTGCCAGTTGTAGGCCGACGCCTGGGGCGGATCGTCGACGTCGGGCCCGAGCTCGCCCCCGATGCCGAGGTAGTGCGGCTGCCACGGGGCGACGGTCGAGATGCACGGCACCTCGCCGAGGTCGCACGCCGAGGCGACGGGCACCGTGGTGTCGGGCGTCGAGGAGACCAGCACGAGCTCGACGCCCTCGTTGATGAGCTCCTGGGCCACCTCGCCCGCCCGGCCGGAGTCGGACTCGCTGTCGCGGTCGACGATCTCGACGGCGTCGCCCAGCTCGTCCCGCATGGCGGCGAGCACGAAGCTGTCGGCCTCGCCGAACGCGGCCAGCGGCCCGGTCTGCGGACTCACGTAGCCGATGCGGGCCTGCGGGATGTCGTCCCCGCCGGCGCCCCCACCGCCGTTGCCGCCGCCCGACGAGTCGTCGTCGTCGCCGCAGGCGGCCAGCACGCTGCCGCCCACGCCAAGCGCCGCCACCCCTTGGAGAAAGCGGCGGCGCGACGGGGCCGCCGCCCTGCTGTCGTGTCTGGTCATCGGGTCCCCCTTGTGTCCGCCAGCCCACCCTGCTGGTCGTCCGTGGCCGTCTCCCGCGGCCGCCGGCCGTGGTAGGCGTCGTCGAGCATCCGCCGGATCCCCGCCGGCTCGGGCGGGCGCACGTTCCCCGCCGCCTCCACCACCACGCGCCGGGCGGCCTCGTCGAGCCCGTCCTCGGGCATGCCGAGCGCGGCCAGGCTGACGGGCGCCCCCACGTCCGCCGCCAGGTCGTGGAGCGCGCCGGGCGTGTCGTCGGTCCCGAGCGCGGCCTCGATGTCAGCGAGCAGCCCGGGGATCGCCGGGGCGTTGTAGGCGAGGGCGTGGCCGAGGACGACCGCGTTCATGCCGCCGTGGTCGAGGCCGAACATGCCGCCGAGCACGTGACAGGTCTTGTGGTGAAGCCCCGTGCCGGCCGACGCCAGCGCCGTCGCCGCCAGGTACGCCCCGTACAGGGCACCGCTGCGCGCCTCGAGCTCCGTGGGCGCCGCGCACACCAGGGGCAGGCTGCGGTGCAGCGCCCGGATCCCCTCGAGCGCCATCAGCGACACCACGGGGTTGGCCCCCGGGCCGTACAGCGCCTCGACACAGTGGGCCAGGGCGTTCATGCCCGACGGGCCGGCGATGCCCGGCGGCAGCGTGAGGGTCAGCTCGGGGTCGTAGACCACGAGCGCGGGCTTCACCCGCAGGTCGACGCCCGTGCGCTTCTCGTCGCCCCGCGTCAGGCCCCATATCGGGGTCATCTCCGAGCCGGCATAGGTCGTCGGCACCGTGGCCAGGCGCACGTCCTGCTCGAGCGCGATCGCCTTGCCGAACCCGGTGGCCGAACCGCCCCCGATCGTCAGCACCGTGTCCGCCCCCGCCGCGGTCGCGGCGGCCCGGGCGGCCTCGGCCCCGGCCACGGGCACGTGCTGGACCACCTCGCGGAACCGCCCGACGACCCGGTCGCCCAGTCTGGGGGTCACGTCGGCGGACACGTGGTCCTCGGCGGCCGACGCCACCACGAGGATCCGGCGGGCGCCGAGCGCGTCGAGCTCGCCCGGCAGCGACGCCCGGCTGCCCGCGCCGAACACCACCCGGCCAGGGAGCGCGTCGTAGGCGAACGACCTCACGCCGCCCGGCCCTTCGTGGCCTCGAGGTGCCGCAGCACGGCCAGCTCCTCGGCGGACGGTGGGGCGGTCTCGGCCATCTCGCCGGCCACCGCCAGGTCCCACCGGGTGGCGGCCCGGGCCTGCTCCTCTGTGGCGCCGGGGTGAAGCGCGGCGAGCACCAGCTCGCCGCGCTCGCAGTCGCGTTCGAGCACGCCGATGTCGGTGATCACCGTGCGCACCCGCTCGCCGAGCGAGGTGCGGAAGCCGACCCGCTCGACGAAGGCGCGCGGCGATTGGCGCATAACCACCAGCACCCGGCCGCACGACGCCGCGATCTCGGGCGCCCCGCCGGCGCCGGGGAGCCGGACGTCGGGCGCGTCGTACGGGCCGATGACCGTCGTGTTGATGTCGCCCCTCCGGTCGAGCTCGGCTGCGCCGAGGAAACCGACGTCGATCCGGCCGGGCTGCAGCCAATAGTTGAAGATCTCGGGCACCGACACCACCGAGTCGGCCGTCTCGGCCAGCTCGCCGTCGCCGATCGACAGCGGGATCGTGCGGGGCTTGCTGCCGATGGTGCCCGACTCGTACACGAGCACCAGGCCGGGCGCGTGCGTGCGCCGGGCGAGGTTGGCGACCGTCGACGGCAGGCCGATGCCCACGAAGCACACCTCGCCGTCGGCGAGGCGCCGCGCCGCGGCCACGGTCATCATCTCGTCGGCGGTCCAGGCGGCGGTCACCCGTCGGTCTTCCCGTCGAGCCACGGGTAGCGAGCCGTGTCCCTCCCCGCGTAGTCGGGATCGAGGTAGATGAAGACCCGCTGGATGAGGAAGTCGCGGATCTCGAACACATCGCACCAGCGACCGGCGCCCCAGTCGGGCACGCCCGCCCGCCACGGGCCGTCGCGGTGCTCGCCGTGGCTCGTCCCCTCGCACACCACCACATCGGAGCCCGAGAAGATCCAGTTGAACTCGGCGTAGTGGTGCTCGATGCCCTTCAGGGTCCCGCCGACGTCGCCGAACAGCCGCCCGATCTCCTCCTTGCCGCTCGCCACCCCCCACTTCGGGAAGTACACCTGGGCGTCGTCGGCGAACAGGTCGAGGATGCTGCCCCCCGTCGACGTCTTGCCCCCCTTGTCGAACGCCTTCAGGTACTCGATCGCCACGCTCTTGCGCTGCTCGTCGGTCATGGTCTGGGTGGCGATGGCCATGGGTCCCCCTCGCTCGTCGGTCACGACCCGGTCGGCACCAGGTCGAGCACGTGGTCCTGCATCCAGACCAGGAAGGCGTCGCGGTCGCGACTGATGCCGTCCCACGCCGTGTACGCCGCGTTGTCGCGCACCGAGTAGCCGTGGGCGTAGCTGGGCGCGGCGCCCCCCGGCACCTCGGCCACCGCGGTGACCACCCACGACGGCAGCACCACCGCGCCCGGCCGGGCGTCGAGCTCGTCGACGACCTCCTCGACGGTGACCAGCGACCGGTGCGCCGCCAGGACGGCCTCCTTCTGCACGCCGGTGATGCCCCAGAGCTGCACGTTGCCGGCGCGGTCGGCGCGTTGGGCGTGGACGACCGCCACGTCGGGCCGCAGCGCCGCCACCGCCGTCAGCTCCTCGCCGGTGAACGGGCAGGCGACGGCGGCGACGTTGGCCGTGTGGTCGAGGAGGTCCGTACCGCCGTAACCGCGCAGCACGGCGAACGGCAGGCCGGACGCCCCCGCCGCGTAGCGGTTGGCCATGCCGGCGTGGCTGTGCTCCTCGAGCAGGAGGGAGCGGGGCCAGCCGTTCTCGACCGCGTCCCGGAAGCGGTGGAGCGAGCCCACGCCGGGGTTGCCGCCCCACGAGAACACGAGCTTGCGGGCGCAGCCCATGCCGATCATCTGGTCGTAGATCACGTCGGGGGTGAGCCGGACCAGCGTCAGGTCGGTGCGGCCCTGGCGGATGATCTCGTGGCCGGCGGCGAACGGGATGAGGTGGGTGAAGCCCTCGAGGGCGACGGTGTCGCCGTCGTGCACCAGCTCGGCGACGGCGGTGGCGAGGGTGGTGATCCGGGCCACGTCAGCTCCGCGGATACCAGGCGGGGATGGGGGCGTCGACGTTGACCCAGACCGACTTGGGCTCGGTGTAGCCCCGCATGGCCTCGAAACCCATCTCGCGGCCGTAGCCCGACTGGCCGACGCCCCCGAACGGCGAGCCGGGGCCGACGCGCTTGGTGCAGTTGACCCACACCATCCCGGTGCGGAAGGCGGCCGCGGCCCGGTGGGCGCGGGAGAGGTCGCGGGTCCACAGGCTGCCGCCGAGCCCATAGTCGGTGCCGTTGGCGAGAGCGAACGCCTCGTCATCGTCCGCGAAGCGCGACACGGTCACGAACGGGCCGAACACCTCCTCCTGGCACACCCGCGCCGACGGGTCGGCCCGGACCACGGTGGGCAGGACGTAGCAGCCGGCAGCGAGGGCCGGGTCGGCCGGGGCGACGCCACCGAGCAGCACCTCGCCGCCCTCGTCCTCGGCGACCTTCACGTACGACAGCACCCGGTCGCGGTGCTCGGGCGACGTGAGCGGGCCCATCTCCGTGCCCGGCGCCAGCGGGTCGCCCACCCGGATCGAGCCGGCCAACGCCAGGAAGCGCTCGAGGAACTCGTCGGCCACCGCGTCGTGGAGCAGCAGCCGGGACCCGGCGATGCACGCCTGGCCCTGGTTGTGGAAGATCCCGAACGCCGCCCCGTTCACCGCGGCGTCCAGGTCGGCGTCGGCGAACACGACGTTGGCGCCCTTGCCGCCCAGCTCGAGCTGCAGGCGCTTGAGGTTGCCCGCCGACGCCTCGACGACCGACCGGCCGGTCCGCGTCGAGCCGGTGAAGCTCAGCTTCCCCACGCCGGGGTGGGAGGCGAGGCGGGCCCCGGCGTCGTGGCCATAGCCGGGGACGACGTTCACGACCCCCGGCGGCAGGCCCACCTCCACCATGAGCTCGCACAGCCGCAGCGTGGACAGCGGCACGAGCTCGGACGGCTTCATCACCACCGTGTTGCCGGCGGCGAGCGCCGGGCCGAGCTTCCAGCTCGTGAACATCAGCGGGAAGTTCCATGGCACGATCGCCCCGACCACGCCGATCGGCTCGTGCCGGACGTAGTTGAGGAACCCCGCGTCCACCGGGACGACCGCGCCCTCGAACTTGTCGGCCATGCCGCCGAAGTAGCGGTAGGTGGCCGCCGTGCGGGGCACGTCGAGGAGCGTGGTGTCCTTGAGCGGGTGCCCGGTGTCGGTCGACTCGAGCCGGGCCAGCTCGTCGGCGTGCGCCTCGATGGCGTCGGCCAGCCGCAGCAGGACGCGGCCGCGCTCGGCGGCCGACGTCGCCGCCCACGCCGGGAAGGCCCGCTGCGCCGCCTCGACGGCACGGTCGACGTCGGCGGCCCGGCCCTCGGCCACGTCGGCCAGCAGCGAGCCGTCGTGCGGGTTGCGCACCTCGACGGTGCCGCCCCCGAGGGCCTCGACGAACTCGCCGCCGACGAACAGGCGGTCCTGGACGGCCATGGCGGGTGGTGACCGAACGTTCACGGCCCTAGAACTCGACGGCCGTCTTGGGGGCCTCGCCGCGGGCGATCAGGTCGGGCAGGTCGACTGAGCCGTTCTCCCAGACGAGGAGCATGGCCCGCTTGGGCGAGTAGCCCTGGTGCCGGATGTCCGCCGGCATCGCGGCCACGTCGCCCGCCTTCATGAGCACGTTGGCCCGGGGCTCGCCCGACTCGCGGTCCTCGACCTTCCAGTCGATCTCGTCGGAGAGCTGGACGAACCACTCGACGCGGTCGTTGCCGTGGATGATCGGCAGGATGAACTCCTCGGTGGTGGGGCAGTAGAGGCTGTCCCGGCACACCGACACCACCGACGGGTTCCACGTCACGTCGCTGCGCGACAGGTAGGCGAACAGGTTGAACGCCGCCACCTCGTCCTCGTAGCCGGGCTCGGCCTCGACGACCGGCTCGTCCTGGGTCACGTCGGCGAACATGCGGTTGACCGGGTGCCCGGTGGCGTCGGAGCGCAGCGGCTCGTCACCCGGCACGCCGACCATCCGCTGCGCGGTGACGCGGGTGCGGGTGATGGCCGCCAGGTTGTCACCCCGCTTCTCCCCGAACGGCGACCCGGTCTCCTGGGGGGCGGCGAACGGGTCGTACCCGTCGTTGGTCCAGTCGGCGAGCATGGCCTGGAACGTGGCCATGATCTCGTCGTGGGGGAAGTTCTCCTGGTGGTCGATCTCGGCCTTGCGGTAGGCGTCGTTGTACCGGCCGGCGAACAGGTCGACGTTCCCGTAGTGGTTCATCGTGCCGATGACCGAGTCGAAGTTCACGATGCCGTAGAAGAAGTTCCAGGCGACGTCGCGGATGAGCGCCTTGAGGAAGGCCTCGACGGACAGCACGTGGTGCCCGGTCGGCCAGTCGACGTGGGCGAAGTGCTCGTCGCGCGAGAACGAGAACCCACCGAGCCGGAAGGTCTCGTAGCCGTGCTCGTTGCGCCCGGTGGCCTCGACGCGCGTGGCGGTGTCAGTCATGAGGTGAGCCTCCTCAGGCGGTCTGGCAGATGTCGGCCCAGCGGTAGACGGTGTCGGGGCCCTCGATCGTCTGGAGCAGGATCACGCTCGGCCGCTCGGCCCGGAAGCGGTGGCAGCGACCCGCGGGCAGCAGCGTCATGTGACCCCGCCCGGCGACGACCCGGCCCATGGGGGTGCCCGACGGCTCGCCGTCGAGCGCCATCGAGCCCGTGACGTCGGGATCGGCCTGGGCCTCGTCGGGGTCGAGCAGCTCGACGGTGACCTCGCCGTCCACCACCAGCGCGAACTCGTCGTGCGACGCCACCCGCCACGGCGACGTGCCCTCGGCCCGGATGACCTCGAGGACGTACTCCATGTTCTTGGCGACGGCGACCTTCTCCCAGGGCGCGGCGCCGGCCGCCACCTCGAACATGTTCGAGAACACGTAGTTCTTCGGGTTGTCGTTGATCAGCTCGACGCCGCCCTTCTCGTAGCCGTCGAGCGATCCGAAGCGCGTGGTGTACGTCGCCATGCCACCCCCCGTGGAGTCGGCGTGCTCGGTGTGCGGTGCCTCGGTCCGACCTGCGCAGCCGACCGTTCGTACCCGACAGTTCGGCGAATGTTCGCTATCCGACTGTTCGCTATCCGCACACTCGTTCGCATTGTGAACACACCGACCCTCGCGTAGGGTGAGATCGATGTCAAGGCCCGAGTTCGTGCAGTCCCTCGAACGAGGCCTCAGCGTCATCCGCAGCTTCGACGCCGAGAACGCCCGCCTCACGCTGGCCGAGGTGGCGCAGCGCACCGGCCTCACGCGGGCGACCGCCCGCCGCCTGCTGCTGACCCTCGAGGACCTGGGCTACGTGTCGAGCAACGGCCGGCACTTCTCACTGACGCCGCGCGTGCTCGACATCGGCTACGCCTACCTGTCGTCGCTGAACATCCAGCAGATCGCCCAGCCGGTCCTCGAGGCGCTGTCCGAGCGCGTCAACGAGTCGGTCTCGGTGACCGTGCTCGACGGGGCCGACATCATCTACGTCGCCCGCGTCCCCACCAAGCGCATCATGACCATCTCGCTCGGCCTCGGCAGCCGGCTGCCCGCCTACTGCACGTCGATGGGGCGCGTTCTGCTGGCCGAGCTCACGCCGGCCGAGCTCGCCGCCATCGTCCCCGAGCGGCTCGAGCCGCGGACCGCGCACACGATCGCCACCCGCGCCGAGCTCGAGGACGAGCTCGCGGACGTCCGGCGGCAGGGGTGGGCTCTGGTCGACGAAGAGCTCGAGGTAGGCCTCCGGTCGCTGGCCGCGCCCCTGCGCGACGCCTCGGGTCGGGCGGTGGCGGCCATGAACGTCTCGACCAACGCGGGCCGCACGACCACCGACGAGATCCACGAGCAGGTCCTCCCGGCCGTCCTGGCTGCCGCCCGCGACATCGGCGACGCGCTCGCCAAGCGATGACCGGCGGCGAGATCGTCGCCGGCGGCCCGGCCGCTGGGCTCGTGGCCGCCGGCGTGCTCGACCGGCTCCAGAGGCTGGCGGCCGAGCTGCGTGCCTCGGGCGCCGAGATCGCGCTGGCCGAGGTGCTCGACGCCACCGAGGCGCTCCGCCACATCGACCTGGGGCGGCGCGCCGAGCTGCGGGCCGCGCTGCGGTGCGTGCTGGTGAAGTACCCGCACCACGACGCCCGCTTCGACGCCGCCTTCGACCGGGCGTTCCCCGCCGGACCGGCCGGCCCGGGTCCGTCGGCGGCCACGTCCGGCCGCGCCGGCGAGCCGGCCGGCGCCCGGGGGCCCGAGGCCGCCGTCGGCACCCTCGACGCCCGGGTGCGCGATGCGGTCGACGGGGCCGCGCTCGACGACCTGCGGATCCTCGCGGTCGAGGCGGTCGACGCCCACGGTGGCTTCGACGAGGGTGTGCGCACCGAGCGCTACCACGTCTACCGGGTGCTGCGGGCCATCGACCTGGCCCGCCTGCTCAATGACGCCATCCGCCGGGCCCGCGAGCGCGGCGAGCTCGTCGAGCGGGCGGAGGTCTCGGCCCGGGTCGAGGCGCTGCGTCGGCTGGTCACCGAGCAGGTGCGGGCCATGTTGGCCGAGCGCGGCGGGCCGGTCCCGCCGGGCGAGGTCACGTCCGCCCTCGACGTCGACGTCGTGCGGGCGTCGGCCGCCCAGCTCGACGAGATGCGTGAGGCGGTCAGGCCGCTGGTCCGCCACCTGGCGGCGCGGCTGCGCCTCCGCCGCCAGAGCGCCCGCACCGGCCGGGTGGACATGCGCCGGACCGCCCGCCGCTCGGTCGCCACCGGCGGCGTGCCGCTCGATGTCGTCTACCGGCGGCCCCGGGCCCACAAGCCCGAGGTGTTCTCGCTCTGCGACGTGTCGGGCTCGGTGGCCGACTTCGCCGGGTTCACCCTCACGCTCATCTCGGCGCTCGCCGGCGAGCTGGCCGACACCCGGACGTTCGCCTTCGTCGACGCCGTCGACGAGATCACCGAGCTCGTCCAGGGGCCGGCACCGGTCGAGCCGTGGCAGATCCTCCAGCGCGGCCGGGTCATCGGCGCCGACGGCCACTCCGACTACGGAACCGTGCTCGCCGACTTCTGGGACCGCTACGGGCGGGCGGGCCTCACCCACCGCTCGACCGTGGTGATCGCCGGCGACGCCCGCACCAACTACCGCCCCGAGCGAGCCGACCAGCTGGCGGCCATCGCCCGCCGGGCCCGGGCCGTGTACTGGCTCGACCCCGAGCCCCGGCAGGAGTGGGACACCACCGACTCGGCCCTCGGCGCCTACGCGCCCTACTGCGATGGGGTGTTCGAGGTCCGCAGCCTGCGCCAGCTGACGGCCGCGGTCGAGGTGATCCTCTGAGCCGCGGCCCGGAGCGGGCGCGTCCGTGCGGTCAGGCCGCGGCGTCGAGGTCGCGCACCTCGACCTTGGTGGCCGTCGTGGACGAGTCGACGCCGGCGACGAGGGGCACAGCGAACCGACCGGTCGACCGTCGTTCAGCGGACCCGGGCGACGTAGCGGCCGACCAGGTTCTCCAGGCGTTCCTGCCCGCCCGACACCCGTGCGGGCTCGCCGCGGTCGAGCGCACGCTGGTGGAGCGCCGCCAGGTCCGTGCCGCGGCTGAGGATGGACTGGCCGAGCTCGCCGTCCCAGCCCGCGTAGCGGGCGGACCGGTTGGCCTCGAGCTTCCCGGCGTCGAGGATCGCCGCGGCGACGAGCAGCGCCCGGGCCAGGGTGTCCATGCCGCCGATGTGGCCGTGGAACAGGTCGGTCCGGTCGATCGACTGGCGGCGTAGCTTGGCGTCGAAGTTGAACCCGCCGGTGGTGAACCCGCCGGCGCGCAGGATCTCGATCATCCCGAGCGTCATCTGCTCGACCGACACCGGGAACCGGTCGAGGTCCCAACCGAGCCGGTCGTCGCCCGAGTTGGCGTCGACCGAGCCGAAGATGCCGGCGTCGGCCGCCACGGCCACCTCGTGGGCGAAGTCGTGGCCGGACAGCGTGGCGTGGTTGACCTCGATGTTGACCTTGACCTCGCGATCGAGGTCGTAGCGCTGCAGGAAGGCGTGCACGGCGGCCACGTCGTAGTCGTACTGGTGCTTGGTGGGTTCGAACGGCTTCGGCTCGATGAGGATCGTGCCGGTGAACCCGAGGCGGTGCTTGTGCTCGACGACCATCGTGAGGAACCGGCCGAGCTGGTCGAGCTCGCGGCGCAAGTCGGTGTTGAGCAGCGTCTCGTAGCCCTCGCGCCCGCCCCACAGCACGTAGTTCTCGCCGCCGAGGCGATGCGTCGCCTCCAGGCAGTGGGCCACCTGCGCGGCGGCGTAGGCGAAGACCTCGGGGTCGGGGTTCGTCGCCGCACCGGCCTGGTAGCGCGGGTTGGTGAAGAGGTTGGCCGTGCCCCACAGCGGGGTGACGCCGGTGCGCTCCTGGTGCTCGGCGGCGAGGTCGACCATCTCGTCGAGCAGCGCCGCCGACTCCTTGAACGAGCCGCCCTCGGGCGCGATGTCGCGGTCGTGGAAGCAGTAGTAGGGCACGCCGAGCTTGGTGAAGAACTCGAACGCGGCCGCCATCTTCTGCCGCGCCGCCTCGACCGGGTCGATGCTCCCCGTGGCGAACGTCGGGTGCCAGGGCCGATCGAGCGTGCCGGACCCGAAGATGTCGAAGCCGTCCCAGGCGAACGAGTGCCAGTAGCAGGCAGCGAAGCGGAGGTGGTCCTCCATGCGTCGGCCGGCGACCATGCGGTCGCGGTCGTACCAGTGGAACGCCAGCGGTTCGTCGCTGTCGGGACCGAGGTACGGAACCTGCTCGGTCACGTCGGTGAAGAACTCTGCCATCGCTTCCCCTCCCGTCGTTCAGGTGATGGTGACTGACCCGTCGTAGACCTTCGCCGGTTGGCTGCCGTCCGCGCCGGCCGTGACGGTGACCGGGCCGACGTCGACCAGGTCGGCCGACGAGGTTCCGACGAAGACGTCGATCCGGCCGGGCTCGACGGTGTAGTCGAGCTGCCGGTCGTAGAACCCGAGCTGGCCGACCGGCGTCTCGAACGTGACGGTCCGCGACTCCCCGGGGGCCAGCCCGATGCGCACGAACGACGTGAGCTCGAGCACCGGCCGGGTGATGCTCGCCACCGGATCACGCACGTAGAGCTGGACGACCTCGTCGCCGGCCCGCTCACCGGTGTTGGTGATCGTGACGGTCGTCGTGACCGCGTCGTGCCACGACACCTCGGTGCGGGCCAACGACGGCTCGGACAGGGCGAACGTCGTGTAGCTCAGCCCGTGGCCGAACGGGTGGAGCGGGGCGGCGGGGGAGTCGACGTAGTCGCCCTTCCAGTGCGACCGGCCACCGGAGATCTTGTGCCCGTAGTACACGGGGATCTGCCCGACCGAGCGGGGGTACGAGATCGGCAGCTTCCCGCCGGGGCTCACGTCGCCGGCGAGCACCTCGGCGATGGCCTCACCGCCCTCGTGTCCCGGCAGCCACGCCATCAGCACCGCGGCGCAGTGCTCGTGCAGCCAGGCGCTGGCGAGCGGCCGCCCGGCCATGAGCACCAGCACGACCGGGGTGCCGGTGTCGATCACGGCTCGGACGAGGTCCTCCTGCACGCCGGGCAGGTCGAGCGAGGCGACGTCGCGGCTCTCGCCGCTCGTGCTGTCGTCGGTGAGGCCCGCCTTGTCGCCCATCACCATCACGGCCACGTCGGAGCCGGCGGCCAGCTCGACCGCCTCCGCGAACCCGTCCCGCCGCGTGCTGTTGACGTCGCACCCGAGGGCGACGCGGACGCCGTCGCCGAAGCGGGTCCGCAGCGCGCCGGCCACCGTGGTGGCGTCGACGTCGGCGTCGCCGAGCTGGTGGGTGTGGTCGAGCGGCATGGCGAAGACGTTCTGCCCGCTGAGGAGCACCTCCTCCAGCGACTCGACGTGGGCCGGGTAGGTGTAGTCGCCGAGCAGGTTGCGGGCGCTGTCGGCGTTGGGCCCGATCACGCAGATGCGCGCTGCCTCGGCGAGCGGCAGGGCGCCGTCGTTGCGCAGCAGGACCAGCGACCGGCGGGCGATGGTGCGGGCCAGCCGGCGGTGTTCGGGGGTGTCCACCGCGGCGGCGGCGCGCCCGGCGTCGACGTAGGGCCGCTCGAACAGCCCGAGCTCGACCTTGGCCCGGAGCACCCGGCCCACCGCGACGTCGATCCGCGACTCGGGCACCCGGCCGCTGCGCACGGCCGCCAGCAGGGGCTCGCCGTAGCAGTCGGTGCCCGGCAGTTCGACGTCGAGCCCGGCCTCGAGGGCGATGACGGCGGCGTCCGTGGCGTCGACGGCGAGGTGGTGGTAGGTGGCGAGCTGGCGGATGGCGAAGTAGTCGGAGACGACACACCCCTCGAAGCCCCACTCGTCGCGCAGCACGGTGGTCAGCAGCGTGCGGTCGGCCGCCACCGGCACCCCGTCGAGCTCGTTGTAGGCGTTCATCACGGCACGCACCCCGGCGTCGCGGACCACCGCCTCGAACGGGTGCAGATGGACCTCGCGCAGCTCCCGCGCCCCGATGTGGGCGGGCGCCCAATTGAGGCCGCCCTCGGAGGCGGCGTAGCCGACGAAGTGCTTGGCCGTCGCAACGACACCCATGCCGAGGTCGTCGCCCTGCAGGCCGCGTACGAACGCGACGCCCATGCGGGCGACGAGGTGCGGATCCTCGCCGAACGTCTCCTCGGTGCGGCCCCAGCGCGGGTCGCGGCAGATGTCGAGCACGGGCGACAGCGCCTGGTGGGCTCCCGTCGCCCGCATCTGCACGCGGGCGGCGTCGGCGAGCGCGGCGGCGAGGTCCGGCTCCCAGGTCGAGGCGAGCCCGATGGCCTGCGGGAAGATCGTCGAACCCCGGGCCATCACGCCGGAGCAGATCTCCTCGTGGACGATCGCCGGGACGCCGAGGCGGGTGCGCTCGACGAGGTGGCGCTGGATCGCGTTGGCGAGCGCGGCGGCGTCGGGGGCGGCCAGGCTGCTCGCCCCGGAGATGCGGGTGACCTGCCCGAGCCCGTGCCCGAGCAGGCCGTCTGCCTTGGCCGCGTCGAGCTGGGGGCCGTCGGCGAGCTGGAACACCCAGGCGCTGCCGAGCTGGGCGAGCTTCTCCTCCAGGCTCATGCGCGCCAGCAGGTCGCGGACCCGCTCGCCGACCGGCAGCGCCGGGTCCCGGTAGGCGGCGTCGGGCCCGGCTGCCGCGGTGGGGGCCGCCCCGTCGAGCGCGCTCATCGATCCCCGCGGACCGGCCCGCACGACTGGCGGACGACGAGGCGGGTGGGCAGCGTGATCTGCGCGGGCCGCTCGGTGGTGCCCTCGATCACGCCGATGAGCATCTCGACCGCCAGGCGGCCCATCTCCTGGATCGACTGGTCGATGGTCGTCAGCGGCGGCGCCATGAGCGCCGACTCGGGGATGTTGTCGAACCCGATCACCGACACGTCGTCGGGGATCGACAGCCCCAGCGAGCGCGCCACGTGCATGGTCTGGATGGCCGACAGGTCGTTGGCGGCGAAGACGGCCGTCGGCCGGTCGGCGAGGGTGAGGAGCTGGCGGGCCGGGACCTCGGACATCTCGAGCTCGTAGTCGCCGACGCGGATCAGCTCGGGGTCGACCGGGATGCCGGCTTCGGCGAGGGCGTCGCGGTAGCCCTGCTCGCGCTGCCGGGCGGACTCGAGGTCGGGCCGGCCGGCGAGGAAGCCGATGCGGCGGTGCCCCAGCTCGACGAGGTGGCGGGTGGCGGTGATCGCCCCTGCCAGGTTGTCGGCGTGGATGCTGGGCAGGTTGGACGGCCCGGCGTGGGGGTCGACGGCGACGATCGGCGTGGTGTCGCTGACGTCGACCAGCGTGGGCGTGACCAGGATCAGCCCATCGGTGAGCGTGCCGCCCAGCCGCGAGACGTAGCGCCGCTCCCAGCCGGAGCGGTCCTTGCCGTGGCCGCTGCCGGAGTAGACGATCAGCTCGTAGTCACGCGCCCGGATCGCCGCGCCCGCTCCCTTGAGCAGCTCGGCGCTGAACGGCTCGATGTCGGCCACCAGGATGCCGAGCACGTTGGTGCGCTGGCTGCGCAGGCTGCGCGCCACGAGGCTCGATTCGTAGCCGAGCCGATCGACGACCGCCTGCACCTTCTGCAGCGTCGCAGGCGCGACGCCGTAACGACCGTTGATCACCTTGGAGACGGTTGCGATCGAGACCCCCGCCTCGGCCGCCACATCCCCGATCGTCACTCGTGGCACCGGGCGAGCATAACCAGACGTCAAGAACGATGTCGATAACGTTATCGATAACGATTGACAGCACTGTCGGTGCTGCGCGACGCTCGGCACGCACGGGCTCACGGTCTGCAAGAGGGGGACGATCATGCGCCGCAGGTTTGCTCGCAACGCGCTTCTGGTAGGTGTGGTTGCACTCGTCGCCGCGTCATGCGGTGGCGACGACGACACCTCCGATGCCGAGTCGCCGGGCGGCGAATCCGGCTCCGGCGAGCCGGTCACCATCGACTGGTGGCACATCCAGAACAACGACCCCGGCCTCTCGCTGTGGGAGGACGTCGCCGCCGAGTTCGAGGCTGAGCACCCGAACGTCACCATCGACATCACCGTCTACGAGAACGAGGCGTTCAAGACGGCGATCGAGCCGCGCCTGCAGGCCGGCGACCCGCCGGACCTCTTCCAGTCCTGGGGCGGCGGCGAGCTGGCGGAGCAGGTCGACGCCGGTCTGGTCAGGGACGTCACCGACGACGTCGAGCCCTGGATCGACGACCTCAACCAGGGCGCCGTGGGCCTGTACCAGGTCGACGACGCCCAGTACGGCGTCCCGTTCGACCTCGGCATGGTCGGGTTCTGGTACAACACCGACCTGTTCGCCCAGGCCGGCATCGACGAGCCGCCCGCCACGTGGGACGAGCTGCTGGAGGACGTCCAGACGCTCGAGGACGAGGGCATCACACCGATCGCCGTGGGCATGGGCGACAAGTGGCCCGGCATGTTCTGGTGGGCCTACCTCGGGCTGCGCAACGGCGGCCTCGAGGCGTTCCCGGCGCCCGGCAACGAGGCCGAGTTCGACAGCGACCCGTTCGTCGAGGCCGGCGAGCAGCTCCAGGAGCTGATCGAGATGGAGCCGTTCCAGGACGGTTACCAGGCGGCCGTGTGGGACGGCGCCGGCGGCCAGGCCGCGACGATGGCCACGGGCGGCGCGGCGATGATGCTCATGGGCCAGTGGGCGCCCGGCACCATGAACGCCAACTCCCCCGACGGCAACGGCCTCGGCGACTCGCTCGGGTGGTTCCCGTTCCCCGAGGTCGATGGCGGTGACGGTGACCCCACCGACGGCTTCGGCGGTGGCAACGGCTTCGCGGTGGGCGCCGACGCCCCGCCCGAGGCGATCGAGTTCCTCGAATACATCTCGACCCGAGACGTCGCCGACCGGTGGGGCGAGACGAACAGCGGCATCCTGCCGGTGGTGGTCGGATCCGAGGGCTCGGTCACCGACCCGAACCTCACCAGCGTCCTCGACGCCCGGGCCGAGGCCGACGCCGTGCAGCTCTACCTCGACCAGGCCTACGACCCGGCCTTCGGCGAGAGCATCAACGACGCCGTCGAGCAGCTCTTCGCCGGGCAGGCATCCCCGGAGGATGTGACCCAGATGATCGCGGATGCCGCCGGCGGCTGACGCGAGCCTGCCGGCGACCGTCTCCCCCGGTCGGGAGCGGTCGCCGGCCGACGCCGCGCCCCCACCCCCCACCCGCCCCGACGCAGTACCACCGACGGCGACAACGGTGTCCGGCCGCGTGGGGGCGGTGTGGCGGAAGCGGGTGACGATCGCCGGCTTCCTGCTCCCGGCGCTGCTGCTCTTCCTGCTGCTGGCGCTGCTGCCGATCTTCCAGGGGGCCTTCTACAGCGGCTTCGACTGGAACGGCCTCGAACCGCTCGACGAGTTCGTCGGCTTCCAGAACTACCGCGACGCCGTCGCTGATCCGGTGTTCCTGGACGCGTTGCGGCATGTCGGGCTGATCCTCGTCCTGTCGCTGGTGCTGCAACTCCCTTTCGCCCTCGGGCTGGCGGTCCTGCTCAACCAGCGGATGCGGGGACGGGCGCTGCTCCGCCTCCTCTTCTTCCTGCCGTTCGTCCTGTCCGACGTCATCTCGGCGATCGTGTGGCGCCTGCTGCTGCAGCCGGGTGGGCTGGTCGACAGCACGATGGAGGGCGCCGGGCTCGAGGGGCAGGTGCAGCTGTGGCTGGCCGACCCGAACGTCGTCCTCTACACGGTCTTCGTCGTGGTCTCGTGGAAGTACTTCGGCTTCCACATGATCCTCTACCTCGCCGGCCTGCAGGGGGTCCCGCCCGAGCTGGAGGAGGCGGCCGCGATCGACGGGGCGAGCCGCGCCCAGACGTTCCGCTACGTGACCCTGCCCCTGCTCGCGCCGACCATCCGGATCTCCGTGTTCCTGTCGATCATCGGGTCGCTGCAGCTGTTCGATCTCGTGTGGGTCATGACGGGGGGCGGTCCGGTCGGCGCCTCGCACACCACGGTGACCTTCATGCTCGAACGCGGCTTCGAGCGCTCGCAGTTCGGCTACGGCAGCGCCGTGGCGGTCATCGTCTTTCTCATCTCGTTCGCCTTCGCACTCGGCTACCAGCGATTCGTCCTGCGGCGTGACGTGGCCGGCGCGCTGACGACGATGGGCGGGTGACGGCCGTGTCCGCAGCCGCAGTCGGTGTCGTGGGCCGGTCGATCCGGTGGCGGTTGAGCCGGGTGGCCATGTACGTGATCGCGACCGTCGTCGTGTTCGTCATCAGCGTGCCGGTGGTCTACGCGGTGCTGGGCGGGTTCCGCACGACCGGACAGCTCTCGGATCGGCCGGTCGGCCTGCCGGACCCCTGGGTCTTCGACAACTACCGCGAGATCCTGGCGTCGGACACGTTCTGGCTGCAGCTGCGCAACAGCGTCCTCGTGGCGACCATCACGCTGGCGGTCGTCGTGCCGTGCGCGTCGATGGCGGCGTTCGTCCTGGCGCGGTTCTCGTTCCGGGGGCGTGAGGCCTTCTACGCGCTGTTCACGCTCGGACTGCTGTTCCCGGTGACCGTCGCCGTCCTTCCGCTGTTCATCACCGTGCGCAGCCTCGACCTGCTCAACAACCCGTTCGGCGTCGCCCTCCCCCAGGCGGCCTTCCTCCTGCCGACCTCGGTCATCGTGCTGCGCCCCTTCTTCCGGGCCATCCCGCCCGAGCTCGAGGAGGCGGCGGCGATCGACGGCTGCGGGCCCTTCCGGTTCTTCCTCATGATCGCGCTGCCGATGTCGCGCCCCGTGCTCGCGACGATCTCGGTGCTCGCCATCGTCCACAGCTGGAACGCCTTCCTGCTCCCCCTGGTCATGCTGGGCGACCCCGAGATGTGGACGCTCCCGCTGGGTGTCACGAACTTCTCCACGCAGTACTCGTCCGACACGGCCCGCGTGCTCGCCTTCACGTCCCTGTCGATGATCCCGGCGCTGGTCTTCTACGTGATCGCCGAGCGACAGATCGTGGGCGGGCTGGCCTCGGGGGCACTCAAGGGCTGACGCCGCGTCCGGCGCCGCCGGCCGACCCGGGCGGTCGCCCGCCCGGGCCCGCCCGGCCTGACCGAGCACCGCACCGGCGAGGGCAAGCTCTACCTCTGCGCCGATCAAGGACCTGTACTCGAACCGGATCGTCGGCTGGGCCATCGACACCGGGATGAAGGCCCGGCTCGTGGTCGCCGCGATCGAGATGGCCGTCGCCCGCCGTGACGGCAACGTGGCCGAGATGGCCGTCGCCCGCCGTGACGGCAACGTGGCGGGCTGCCTCCCGCACTCGGACCGCGGGTCACGATTTCGCGCCCGCGAGGTGCACCGGGCCCTGGCCCGCCACAGCCTGGTCGGCTCGATGAGCCAGGTCGGTTCCGCCGGCGACAACGCCGCCCTGGAATCGTTCGTCGCCCTGCTGCAGCGCAACGTCTTGGACCCGCGCCGCTGGACCACCCGCGACCAGCTGCGGATCGCGCCGGTCGGTCGTGGCGCGGGTCGGTCGGCCCTACCCTGACGGCGATGAACCGGATGGACCGGCTCTACCGCTCGTCGAGGAGTTGCGGGCGGCTGGGTCGCCGGGTCGCAGCGCCCGCTGGTTGGCCGTGCGCTTCGAGGTGAGCGTGCGCACGATCGAGCGCGACATCCTTGCCCTGCAAGAGGCGGGTGTGCCGATCTCGGCCCACCTCGGTCGGCGCGGCGGCTACGTGCTCGACCGCTCGATGTCGCTGCCGCCGCTCAACTTCACACCTGCCGAGGCGGTCGCGCTGGCGGTCGGGCTCCGGCGGCTCGACGAGACGCCATGGGCCCACGATGCCCGCACCGCGCTGCTCAAAGTCGTTGCGGCGATGCCCGAGCGCGCCGCCGCCCGCGCCCGCACGCTCGCCGACCGCGTGCGGCTGCTCGTGCAGCCGCTCAGCGCCCCCGATCAGGCGATCGCCGATGCCGTGGTGCGCGCCGTGGAGGAAGCCAGGCCGATCCTGATCGACTACCTCGACGTCGGTGGCCGCCCGACGGTGCGCCAGGTCGAGCCGCACCACGTCGTGCTCGGTCCGAACGGCTCCTATGTCACCGGTTGGTGCCGTCTGCGACAGGACGAGCGCGTGTTCCGCATCGACCGCATCCGCTCGGTCGAACAGCTGCCCGGCACCTTCCAGCGGCCCGTTCGCGAGTACGGCGTCGAGGATTACGAGACGCGGATCCCGGCGTGGGAGTGACCCGCCGAGAAACCCTCGAAACACCGACACAGGGTTGTCGCCGGGGCCCTGCAATGTCTGCGGCATGACGGACACCTTCACCCCCAACACACTCGCCTGGTTCGAGGTCGCCGCCGACGATCCGGACACGGCCGCCTCGTTCTACTCCGGGCTGTTCGGCTGGACGTTTGCCCCGTTCGCCGACCCCGAAGTCACCGGCATGGACTACCGGGTGGCCGCGCTCCCGGGCAGCGACGTCCCGTTCGGCGGTGTGGTCGCAACCGGCGGCGCGATGCCTGGCCACGCCGTGTTCTACATCGCCGTCGCTGACGTCGCCGCCACGTGTGAGGCGGCCGAGCAGCTCGGCGGCAAGGTCGTGCGCCGGGAGCTCGACCCGCCCGCCGGGCCGAAGTTCGCCTACATCGAGGACGCGGTCGGCAGCCTGTTCGGCGTCTTCACCCCGCCCGCGTGAGACTGTGGCGGTGAGCGACGCCCGCCGGCTCTACGACCAGCTGACCGACGATCTGCTCTACGACCCGGTGGTCGGACGTTCGACCATGATGGGGTACCCGTGCGTCCGCCGAGCCGGCCGCTACTTCGCCTCGTTCGACACGACGGCCGATGCCCTGGTTCTCAAACTGCCCAGCGCGCGTGTCGACGAGCTGATCGGTGACGGCACCGGCGAACCGTTCGCCCCGAACGGTCACGTGTTCCACGAGTGGCTGACGATCACTCACACCGACCACGTCATGTGGGAGCGGTTGCTCGCCGAAGCCCGCGACTTCGCTGCACCGGCCGCTGTGCCCCTCGATCAGCGAGAGGCGCTGGCCGAGAGGATCCGCGAGGCGCTCGCCGATCTCGACGTGGCCGGCGTCCGCGAGCAGAAGATGTTCGGGGGCTTCGCGTTTCTCGTCGGCGGGCACATGGCTGTCGCCGCGAGCCGCGAGGGCGGGCTGCTGCTCGGAGTCGACCACGGCGACACCGGCCCCCTGCTCGCGAAGCCGCACACGCGACCGATGGTGATACGCGGCCGCGAGATGGCCGGCTGGGTCCGCGTCGACGCCGAGGGCGTCCGCACGAAGCGACAGCTCACGTCGTGGGTGAAGCGCGGCGTCCGCCACGCCCGCTCCCTACCGCGGAAGTAGGAGCGGGGAGTCAGCCCGATCAGGTCCTACCCGGCTTGTCGATCCAGCGCCCCAGCCGGTGGGCCTGCCGGGTCATGACCTCGGGCACACGGGAGCTGCTGGTCATCATCGCCGTCCCCTCGATGGCCGCGGTGAGCCCGACAGCGAGGTCGCATCGAACGCCCCCACCGAGCGCCTCAACCTGTGCATCAAGCGGGGTCAAGCCCGCCGGTCACGTCGAACGGAATGTCGCTGCCGGGGCATGACTCCGCCGCCGGCGGCCCAACCGGTGTGATCAGGCAACGAGCGGGTTGGCGACATGCATGCCGTTGCGGTCCACGGCGTCGCACAGGCGCGTCGTCCACGCTCGTCAGGATCGAGGCGCCGAGATGGAGCGCAGCCGCGAGGTGTACGGCGTCGTAGCCGCGCAGACCCTCGTCGTCGGCAAGGTCCGCAGCTCGGGCGATCAGGTCGTCGGTCACGGTGGCGAGATGGAGATCGCCGGTCAGTGCGGACAGTTCGTTCTTGGCCTGCTCGTGTTGTCGCGCCGTGAGACGCACGCCGCCGGTGGCGGCGGCGAGAGCAGCGCGGGCCTCGACGACGATGAGGCTCACCGATGCGAGCGTGTCGGCTGCGTCCCAGACCCGTTCTGCTCGATCGGAACCTTCTTCGTCGATGACCAGCTTGAGGAGCGTGGACGTGTCGACGTAGGTGATCACCGGCGTTGCTCGGCCACGAGATGGCTGACAGGTCCCTTCGCCTTGATTCGCCTGCCTGGCCGATGACGCGAGGTGCGGGTCGGGGCGCGGACCACGCCGGCAGCGATGAGTTCCGAGAGCCGGTCGGTCGAGGAATCGATGGCCGAGAGCCTGGCGACCGGCCTGCCCCGATCGGTCACGACGACTTCCTCGCCTGAGCGAACGCGGTCGATGTACTTGCTGAGGTTGTTCCTGCGGCAGGTCCGATGCGCTGCGTCGCTCCCAGCGCACAGGCCCCTTCCATCCCTCAGCCGGCGGCTTGTCTCACCGCCGTCGGTACACGTCGCTGCGATGTTCGATCCGAACCACGACGATCTCGTGCTGGTCGTCATCGAGTCGGTAGATCACACGGTAAGACCCGCGACGAGCGGACCAGTACCCCGAGAGCTCGCGCTGCAAGGGTTTGCCGACGACCGTCGGCGCCTCGACGAGGGGCCCGACCATGAACTCCACGATTGCCCCGGCGACACCTTCGGTGAGCTTGTCGAGTGACCGCTCAGCCGGCGCGGCCACGACCAGCCGCCACGGCATCAGCGCTTCAGGTATTTGCTGCGCAGCTCGTCGGCGGTCATGACGTCGTCGGCCTCGACGGCGGCCTCGGCCTTGCGGATGTCACGCATGGTCCTCGGGTTCGAGAGGAGATCCAGCGTCTCTTCGAGGGACTCGAGGTCGTCTGGGCTGATGATCACGGCCGCAGGTCTGCCGTGCCGGGTCAGCACGACACGGTCGTGGCGGACCTCGACACCGTCGACGATCTCGGAGAGCCGCTTCTTGATCTCAGCCAACGGGAGCACGACGTCGGACATGACCACGATTCTAGTCACCTCTACGCCCACCGCCGATCAATGCCGCTGAACTCTGCGTTTCCCGGTCGTCCACCCGGTGGGGTCTGGAATGCCCGCCGCGAAACCGCTGGTCAGCGTGCCCTCGACAGGACTCGAACCTGTGGCCTACCGCTTAGGAGGCGGTCGCTCTATCCACCTGAGCTACGAGGGCGCGTCGAGCACCGTACCCCGGGGCGCGTGGGCACCCCCGCCGGCGGGGAGGCCGCGGCGGGGGTGCGATCGGCGGTCGTCGGCCTGCTCAGACCCGGCGGCCCGTGAGCAGGCGCCAGGCGATCAGGGCCAGGATGACGACGACCAGGACGACGATGATGGTTTGCAGCAAGGCGATGCCTCTCGTGTCGGTGGCGCCGGTGCGCCGTGCGCGTCAGGTGTGCCCGCCGGAGGCCGGTCTCAGTCAGCGACGACGGCCGCGGCGGGCCGCTCGACGGTTGCGACCGACGGGCGGCCGTCGTCGGCGCCGTGCTGCTCGTGCGCGCTCGTCGGCTGGGCGGCGACGACCGCCAGCAGCCCGACGAGGAAGACCACCGCCAGCGCCATCGAGACCGTGATCGGGTTGACCAGCGGCATGGCCTCGGGTTCGGGGCGGTCCGTCGATCGAGTGTCGACCTGCGGGGTGAGGGTGGCAACCACGGTTCCTCCAGCGTCTGTCCGGCGAGCGACCGCTCCCTTCCCGGTTGGCAGATCGTCAATCCGGTTTCCTCCGGTGAGCCGGGGCCCACGCCGGACTCCATGGTCCGGGGTCGACCGCGGCCGTCGGTACGCTTCGCCCGCATGGCCTCCGGTGCCCCCCTCGCGTTCGATCCCATCGCCGAGGCGCAGCGGCAGTGGGAGGCCCACGGGTGGGACGACGCGGCGCCCGGCATGGCGATGGTCACGTCGGTCATGCGGGTCCAGCAGGTTCTCATCGGCCACGTCGACCGGGCGCTGCGGGACCTCGGGCTGACCTTCGCCCGCTACGAGGTGCTGATGCTGCTGCTGTTCAGCCGCAAGGGCGCGCTGCCGATGGGGAAGGTCGGGGCGCGGCTCCAGGTGCACCCGGCCAGCGTCACCAACGTCGTCGACCGCCTCGAGGCCGACGGGCTCGTGCGGCGGGTGCCGCACCCGTCCGACGGGCGCACGACGCTCGCCGAGATCACCCCTGCCGGACGGGCCCTGGCCAGGCGCGCCACCGACGCGCTCGAACGCGGCCGTGTTCGAGCCGGTTCCCCTGACCCGCTCGCAGGTCGACCAGCTCGTCGGCCTGCTCCGCCGCCTGCGGGTGGCCGAGGGCGACTTCGATCCAGCCTGAGGCGGTGGGTTCCGTCCGACGGAGCCCGAGGCAGGGGTTCCGGATGCGGAACCCATTGCCTCGACCTCGACGGAGTGGAACCCATTGCCTCGCCAACAGGCGGGACCCGGCGGCCAGCACCTGACGAGGGGTGGGCCGTCGATCTTCCAAAGACTTGGACGTCAAAGTAAAGTGCGCGCCATGACAACCGACGTGGCACAGGCTCTCCCCACCCGGATCGGCATCGTGGGCTGCGGCCTCATGGGCTCGGGCATCGCGGAGGTCGTGGCCCGCGCCGGGCTCGACGTCGTCGTCGCCGAGGACGGCGAGGCCGCGGCCAAGGCCGGGCGGGCCCGCATCGAGGGGTCGCTCGCCACCGCGGTCGAGCGGGGCAAGCTCGACGCCGCCGACCGCGAGGCGGCGCTCGACCGCATCTCGGTCGGTGCCGACCTCGAGCAGCTCGCCGACCGGCAGCTGGTGGTCGAGGCGGTGCTCGAGGACGAGGGCGCCAAGGTGGCCGTGTTCGACCGGCTCGATCGCATCGTCGAGGCGCCCGACGCGGTGCTGGCGTCCAACACGTCGTCGATCCCGATCATGAAGCTGGCCATGGCCACCCGGCGCCCGGACGCGGTCATCGGCCTGCACTTCTTCAACCCGGTCCCCGTCCTGCGGCTCGTCGAGCTGGTGCCGTCGCTGCTCACGGCAGACTCCACCCTCACCACCACCGAGGGCTTCGCCGCCCAGGTGCTGGGGAAGCGGGTGATCCGGTCGCAGGACCGGGCCGGGTTCGTGGTCAACGCCCTGCTCATCCCGTACCTCCTGTCGGCCATCCGCATGCTGGAGTCCGGCTTCGCCACGGCCGACGACATCGACGCCGGGATGGTCGAGGGCTGCGCCCACCCGATGGGCCCGCTGCACCTCACCGACCTCATCGGCCTCGACACCACGATCGCGGTGGCCGAGTCGCTCTACGAGGAGTTCAAGGAGCCCCTGTTCGCCCCGCCGCCCCTGCTGTCGCGGATGGTCGACGCCGGCCTGCTCGGCCGCAAGACCGGCCGGGGCTTCTACGACTACGCCCACTGACCCGACCCTCGACGCCGCGGAGACCCCGATGACACTCGTCGACCGCTCGCCTGCCGAGTCCGCTCCGGCGATCCACGTTCCCGTCCACCCCGTGCGGGTGGTCACCGCGGCCAGCCTGTTCGACGGTCACGACGCGTCGATCAACATCATGCGGCGCATCCTGCAGAGCCAGGGCGCCGAGGTCATCCACCTCGGCCACAACCGGTCGGTCGACGAGGTCGTGCGGGCCGCCGTCCAGGAGGACGTGCAGGCCGTCGCGGTCAGCTCGTACCAGGGCGGCCACGTCGAGTACTTCCGCTACCTGCTCGACCGGCTGCGGGACGAGGGCCGCGGCGACGTGCGGGTCTACGGGGGCGGGGGCGGCGTCATCGTGCCCGACGAGATCGCCGAGCTGCACGCGTACGGCGTCGCCCGCATCTTCTCGCCCCACGACGGCCAGCACCTCGGCCTCGCCCCGATGGTGAACACGATCATCGCCGAGTCCGACGTCGACCTGGCCACGGTCGACCGGCCCGATCTCACCACGCTCACCGGTGCCGGCGACCGCGTCCTGGCCCGGGCCGTCACCGCGCTCGAGGCCGGCGCCTACCGCGACGAGGAGCTGGCCGCGCTGCGCGCCGCGGCCGCCGAGCGCACGGTGCCGGTCGTGGGCATCACGGGCACCGGTGGGTCGGGCAAGTCGTCGCTGACCGACGAGCTGGTCCGCCGGTTCCGCCTCGACCGGTCCGACGCGCTGCGCATCGCCGTCGTCGCCGTCGACCCCACCCGCCGGCGGGGCGGGGGCGCCCTCCTGGGCGACCGCATCCGCATGAACGCCCTCGACGGCGGGCCCGTGTACTTCCGGTCGCTGGCCACCCGCGGGGCGACGAGCGAGGTGCCGACCAGCCTCGACGACGTCGTGGCCGCGGCCAAGGTCGCCGGTCACGACCTCGTCATCGTCGAGACCCCCGGCATCGGCCAGGGCGACGCCGCCATCGTCGACCACAGCGACGTGGCCCTCTACGTCATGACCGCGGAGTTCGGGGCGCCCAGCCAGCTCGAGAAGATCGACATGCTCGACTTCGCCGACGCGGTCGCCATCAACAAGTTCGACCGCCGCGGGGCCGAGGACGCCCTGCGCGAGGTGCGGCGGCAGATGCGGCGCAACCGCACGTCGTTCTCGGCCGACCTCGAGGCGCTGCCGGTGTTCGGCACGGTGGCGTCGCGCTTCGACGACGACGGCGTGACCGCCCTCTACCAGCACCTGGTGGCCCGGCTGGTCGAGTACGGCCTCCCCGCGGCCGAGGGCATGCTGCCGGCGGTGTCGACCCGCGTGTCGTCGCGGCGCGACGCCCTCGTGCCCTCCGACCGTGTGCGCTACCTGGCGGACGTCACCGCCACCGTGCGCGATTACCACGAGACGACGACCGCCGAGGTGGCGGCCGCCCGCCGCCGCCAGCACGTGGCCACGACGCTCGGCCTCCTGCGAGAGGCCGACCCGAACGGCGCCCGCGACGCCCACACCGACGGCGATGACGGCGCCGACGACGAGGCCGGCGCCGACGCCGCCGGGAACGAGGCCGCCACGGCCGCCGTCGCGGCGCTCGCCGAACGGACCGACGCCGATCTGTCCGCCGAGGCCAAGGCGTTGCTCGACGGCTGGCCGGCCACGCGTGACACCTGGTCGGCCACCGAGCAGGTCACGGTGGTCGAGGGGCAGGAGATCCGCACACCGCTCGTCCGCACGTCGCTGTCGGGCCTCGACGTTCCCCGCGTCGCCCTGCCGCCCGACGGCGACGACGGCGCGCTGCTCCGGTTCCTGCGCGAGGAGAACCTGCCGGGCCACTTCCCGTTCACGGCCGGGGTGTTCCCGCTCAAGCGCGACGGCGAGGACCCGGCCCGCATGTTCGCGGGCGAGGGCGACGCCTTCCGCACCAACCGCCGCTTCCACCTGCTCGCCGAGGGGCAGCCGGCCACGCGCCTGTCGACCGCCTTCGACTCGGTCACGCTCTACGGCTTCGACCCCGACGAGCGGCCCGACATCTACGGCAAGGTCGGCAACTCGGGGGTGTCGATCGCCACCCTCGACGACATGAAGGTGCTCTACGACGGGTTCGACCTGTGCGACCCGTCGACGTCGGTGTCGATGACCATCAACGGGCCGGCGCCCACGATCCTGGCCATGTTCCTGAACACGGCGATCGACCAGCGGCTCGACGCCTTCGCGGCCGAGCACGGCCGGGCGCCCGACGAGGGCGAGGCCGCCGCCATCCGGGCCCACGTGCTGCGGACCGTGCGGGGAACGGTTCAGGCCGACATCCTCAAGGAGGACCAGGGCCAGAACACCTGCATCTTCTCGACCGACTTCTCGCTCGGCGTCATGGCCGACATCGCCGAGTGGTTCATCGAGCACCAGGTGCGCAGCTTCTACTCGGTGTCGATCTCGGGCTACCACATCGCCGAGGCGGGCGCGAACCCCATCAGCCAGCTCGCCTTCACGCTGGCCAACGGGTTCACCTACGTCGAGGCCTACCTGGCCCGGGGCATGGACATCGACGACTTCGCCCCCAACCTGTCGTTCTTCTTCTCCAACGGGATGGACCCCGAGTACACGGTGCTCGGCCGTGTCGCCCGCCGGATCTGGGCCGTCGCCATGCGGGACCGCTACGGGGCGAACGAGCGGTCCCAGAAGCTGAAGTACCACGTGCAGACGTCGGGGCGGTCGCTGCACGCCCAGGAGATGGACTTCAACGACATCCGCACCACCCTGCAGGCGCTGATCGCCCTGTACGACAACGCCAACAGCCTGCACACCAACGCCTACGACGAGGCTGTCACCACGCCCACCGCGGCCTCGGTGCGGCGGGCGCTCGCCATCCAGCTCATCATCAACCGCGAGTGGGGCCTGTCGACGAACGAGAACCCCAACCAGGGGTCCTACGTCATCGAGCAGCTCACCGAACTGGTGGAGGACGCGGTCCTCGCCGAGTTCGACCGGCTGTCCGAGCGGGGCGGGGTGCTCGGGGCGATGGAGACCGGCTACCAGCGGGGCCGCATCCAGGACGAGTCGATGCTGTACGAGGAGCGCAAGCACGACGGCTCGCTGCCGATCGTCGGCGTCAACACGTTCCTCGCCCCGCCGGGGGAGGGCCACGACGCCGACGAGGGCCGTCCGTTGGAGCTGGCCCGATCGACCGACGACGAGAAGCAGCGCCAGTTGCAGCGCCTCGCAGACTTCCACGAGCGCCACGCGGCCGACCGCCCCGCCATGCTCGACCGCCTGCAGGCCGCGGCCCTGGCCGGCGACAACCTGTTCGCGGTGCTCATGGACGCCGTGCGGGTGTGCAGCCTCGGCGAGATCACGCAGGCTCTCTTCGACGTGGGTGGCCGCTACCGCCGGAACGTGTGACCGGCGCCGGTCCCGACGCCGTCCGGCATGATCGGGCGAGTGACGGCTGTGACGGCTCCGGGGCTGCGCGAGCGGCGAGGTCGGAGCAGGTACCTGGCGCGGGTGGGTCTCGCCTGCTCGGCGGCGTCGCCGGCCGACCTGCACGCAGCCCACGTCCGCTCGATCGCGTACGAGGACCTCGACATCCACCTCGGGCGGGAGATCCACCTCGACCTCGACAGCCTGGTCGGCAAGCTCGTCGATCGGCGCCGTGGCGGCTACTGCTACGAGCAGAACACGTTGTTCGCGGCCGTGCTCGAGGCCCACGGCCACACGGTGACCCGCTGCCTCGGGCGGGTCCGCCTCGGCGATCCGACGTCGCCGCGGCCGGCGACCCACATGGTCCTGCTGGTCGACGGGCAGGTGCTGGACGTCGGGTTCGGCGGCGCCACGCCGATCGGCCCGGTCCCGCTCGACGGCGAGGCGACCTACGGGCCGTGGACATGGCGCACCGAGCGGACCGCGACCCCCGAGGGCGAGGACGCCTGGGTCGTGCGCCTGTTCGACACGCCCCTGTACACGTTCACCGAGGCGCCCCGGCACCCCGTCGACTACCTCGCCCCCAACCACTACTCGTCGACGCATCCGCGGTCGCTGTTCACGCAGAACGTCATCGCCCAGCGGTGGGAGGACGATCGGCAGGTCGGCCTGGTCGGGCTCACGCTCTCCGAGCGCGGCGCCGACGGGACCGAGGAGGTCACCGACGTCGCCCCCGCCGACCTCGGCCGGGTGCTGCGCGAGCGGTTCGGGCTCGACCTCACCGACGACGAGGCGGCCCGGGTGGCTGCAGCTGCGCTCGCCACCCGGACGCCGAGCGGCTGACCGCTCGAGCGGCTGACGTCGGCGGGTGGGTCTGCCACACTCCGAGGCGTGGTCACCGTCGATCGGCCGCACATGCCCGGCTACGGCCTCGCCCCGGCCGACGGCGGTCAGGGCCTGCTGCCGTGGTCGTGGGCGCACGACCGGCTCGTCGAGGCGCGCGGCTACTGGCTCGCGACGGCGGGCGGTGGCGGCCATCCGCACATCGCCGCCGTGTGGGGTCTCTGGGCCGACGGTGCGCTGCACGTCAGCACCGGTGGGCGCTCGCGCAAGGCACACGACATCGCCCGCAACCCGCACGTGGCCGTGGGCGTCGACGGCACCGACCGGTCGCTCACGCTCGACGGCGTGGCCGAGCGGGTGACCGACCCCGACCGGGAGGCGGCGATCGCCGCCGGCTACCGCGCCAAGTACGGCGAGGGCTACCCCGACCCCGAGACCAACCCGCTCCTCACCATCCGGCCGCACACCGTGATCGCGGTCATCGAGGAGGGCGACGCCTTCACCCAGCTCGCCACCCGCTGGCGGTTCGGGCCGGGCGAGACGCCTCCGCCGGGCTGAGCGCTCGAGGTCAGGGGGTCGAGTGGGCGGCCACGAGGGCCTCCCACTCGTCCTCGCTCACCTCGCGGAGGCCGTCGATCAGCGCGTCGATCGTCGATCGGTCACCGCCCGTCACCTCGAGGACGGCGCTGACCCCGTCCTGGGGCTGCCAGACCAGCCACGACGTGAGCCCCGAAGGCCCCGCCACCAACTGGGCGGGTCGGCCGAGGACGGACAGCGCCTCGCGCTCCCCGGCGGTCGCCGCCAGCGCGTCGAGGGTCGCCTGCCGGTCGGGATCGTCCGCGGGCATGACGGTCAGCTCGGCGGTCGCCGAGTCGCCGTCCGCCACGAGGAGGTGGCCGGGCCCCGACCCGTCGGGGGCGTCGTCGGCGGTCACCTCTTCGAGGCCGTCGGGGACAGACGTGGGAACGAACCCGAACGTGTCGTCGAGCATGGGCGGGTACTGGAAGCCGTCCTGGTCCTTGGCCTGGAGGCCCTCGGCGAACCCGACGACCTGGTCCTGGGTCAGGCCCCGGGCCTCGATCTCGGCGGTGTTGTCGCCGAGCGGGGGCGACCACCGCAGGACAAGCTCGTCGGGCTCGGGGTGCGTCAGGCGGCCCTCGGCCTCGCCGACTGCGACGACGTCCTCGTCGGACGTGGCCGGCGCGAACGCATCGGAGGAGGGGACGTGGCGCAGAACGAGGCGAGGGCCCTCGGGATCGCCAGGAGTGACGAACACCTGCTCCGAGCCGATGGGCAGATCGACGGTCACGCCGTCCCGGGCCGTCACGATCTCGAACCCGGGGACCTCCAGGGTGAAGGTCGGAAGCCGCGACGGGTTCGCCACCTCGGCCTCGGGGTTGGGGTCGGGCCGCGTGAGCGCGATCCCGCCGATCACGGCCAGCGCCACGACGCCCGACCCCGCGGCGCGCACGGCCCGCCGGCGGCGCCGCAGTACGCGGGTCCGGTGGCCGATGGCCTGGCGGGCCTCGGGCGTGGCCGGCGCGACCAGTCCGTCGGCGAGTCGGGTGAGGTGGTCTTCCAGCGGCGGCGTGGTCATCGCTCGATCTCCTGGCGGAGCTGGGCCAGAGCCCGGTGCAACATCGACTTCACTGTCCCCGGGCGCACCCCGAGGACCTCGGCGATCTCTCGTTCTCTGAGGCCGGCGTAGTAGCGCAGCACCACGGCGGCGCGGCGCTTGGCCGGCAGGGCGGCGAGGGCGTCGCCGAGCTCGTCGGCCTGCAGCTCGCTGGTCTCGTCCCGGCGCAGCCGGCCGAACCGTTGCTCGAGGCGGCGCCGGCGCAGCATGTCGTGGCTGCGGTTCACGACGCACCGGTGCAGGTAGCCCTCGGGGTTGTCCATGCGGCCCCACCGGAGCTCGACGCGGGCGAAGGAGTCCTGCACGACGTCCTCGGCCTCGGCTCTCGACCCGACGAGCAGGAACGCCACCCGCACCATCGGCTCGTAGCGCCGTCGGAACAGCTCGTCGAACGTGGTCGCCGCCTCGACCGCCATGTGCTCGCCCGCTTCCTCGCCCGTCCCGAGCCGGACCGCTGCTGCTGCGGCACCCGTGCTGCTCATGACCCGTTGACGGCCGCCGCGGCCGGATGGTTCCCGACATCGACCAATCGGTAGGAGCCGGGACCGGCGGCCTCCACACGATACGCCCACGCCACGCGGGGCGCCGTCGAGGCGTCGCCCTCGCCGCGGTACCCGTGGAGGACGGCGTAGAGGTCGCCGTCGGGCCCGGCGGTGAAGGAGAGGCCGCCGGCGCCGCCGAGCGGCGCCGTGGCGGCGAAGCCAGGATCGTCGCTCGTGCGCAGCCAGGGTGTCGTGTCGGTGATCCGCCGGCACGGCCCCAGCGGCCGCTCGCAGACGGCCAGCCCGGTGGCGTAGTCCCGGGTCTCCCACCGGTTGGCCGACCAGGTGAGCAGCAGCTCGCCGGTGTCCGGGTGGCGGGCCATCGCCGGGTTCTCGATCGGTCCGGTGCCCGGCCTGCCGTCGGGGTACCCCTCCTCCCAGGCGCGTTCGCCGACGAGGAGGGTGGTGGGCGGGCCGGCGAGGGCCAGGCCGTCGGGCCGCAGCGGCGCGCCGACGATGGTGCCGGTCACGTGGGCGGCGTCGTCCTGGCGCCACAGCAGGACCCACCCGTCGCCGTCGGCCACCGGGGAAGGGTCGATGCTCCAGTAGCCGGGGGAGCAGTGCAGGGGTTCCTCCTGGGGGACGAAGGGGCCCGCGGGGGAGGGGGCCACCGCGGCGCCGAGGCACTTCATGCCGCCGTCCCGGGGGCGGCCCGACGTGGCCGCGAACCACAGCACGTAGCGGTCCCCCACCCGGGCAACCGACGGCGCCCACACCGCCCGATCGTCGGGGTCCACCCACGCCGGGCGGTCCCGCATGGCGTCGCCGGCCAGCGTTCCGGTCTCGGCCAGGGACGGGCTCGTGAACCGCGGGACCTGCTGGGCGTGGCAGTCGCCGTCGACGCACTGGACGGCTGATGTCGTGTACACGTGATAGCTGCCCTCGGCGTGCAGGACACCGGGGTCGGCCGCGGCGCGATCGGCGCCGAGCCCGCCGTCCCACGTCCAGCTGGCGCCGGGGGGCCGTGGCGGCGCGGGTGTCGGCGCCGGCGGGTCGGGCGGAGGGGTCTCGGGTGCCGGGGTGACCGTCGTGGTCCCGGTCAGCGCCCCGTCGGCAGCCGCGGTTGCGCCCCGCGGCCTCGGCCGGCGGCGCCCCGCCCGAGCGGCCGTCGATCCACAGCTGGACGGTTCCGGCCGTCATCCCGGCGGCGAGCGTCGTGGAGCCGAGCGCGTGGCGCACGCGCCGGCGGCGGCGACGCACCTCCTGCGCCCGGCGGCGGACGGCGGCGCGGGCCGCAAGGAAGGTGTCGGGACCGGCATCGCCCAGCACGTCGCGGAAGAACGACCGCAGGCGGGCGTCGAGATCGTTGGGGTGGAGGGTCGTCGGACCGGGGAGGGGGAGCGTGACCATGCCCCCCTGACCCCCGACGGACGGGAAGGGTTCCCGCCCGGTGCGGAGGCAACGAGACCGTCACATCCGATGGTCGGATCAGGCGGCGGCGCGGGCGTTCCTGCCCTGCCGGGGGAGGGGTCGGCGGAGCGATGTCCGCCCGCCACGCCAGCGGGCGAGCAGATGCTCGGTGAAGCGGCCCTCGACCACCCCGAGGGCCCGGGCCCCGAACACGATGTCGGCCGCCATCGCCGGCTCGTCGGCGGCGAACGGGACGGCCATGCCGTCGAGCCCCAGGTGCTGGTGGTGCTGGTCGGCCAGGACGTGGACGTCGTAGAAGCGGGCGCCCTCCTCGCTCCCGGTCAGCCGGCGAACCGCACGGGCGTAGCGCCCCATCGGCCCCACCGAGGTCATCTCGAACAGGGCGAGGTGGCCGACGCAGGCGCCGAGCCAGCGGCGTGAGGCACCGAACAACGACAGCAGGTTCACCGTCGCCAGCGTGGGGGCGGGCGCCAGATCGAGGTAGGCGCCGTAGTGATCGTCCAGCCCCACGCACCGCAGAGTCGCGGCGAACAGCTCCTGGTGCGCTTCCCCGGGCCGACCGTTTCCGTACTCGTCGGCCTGGATCTCCACGAAGGCCGCCTTGGCCCGCCCGGCCGGCAGGCGGGGGACCGCCCACGAGTGCGGATCGGCCTCCTTGAGCTGGTAGAGGCTGCGGTGCGTGGCGAACTCCCGCAGGTGGTCGAGCGTGCCCCGCTCCTCCATCCAGCCCGAGAGGGAAGGACCATCGGAGTCGGCCGCGGCCAGGAGCGCGGCGCGGACCTCCGCGGGCGTGCGGGCCTCGACGGGCCCGACCTCGACGCGCACCGCGTCGAGGAAGCGATCGCCGAGGGTGCGCACCAGATCAGCGAGTGCCCGGTCGTCCTCCCAGGCGGGGTCCACGCCGCCGTAGCCGCGGTAGCGGAGCTCGAGGGCGACGTACAGCGCCAGCTGGGCGTCCTCACCCCAGGGATCGAGGCCGGCGGCCGTCGGCAACTCGGCAGACCCGGCGGGAGTCCGCAGGATCTCGACGAGCCGGCCGGTCAGAGGGCCTCGGGGGGCGGGGAGGGGCGGGGAGGGGCTCACCCAGCATGGCTACCCCCGAGTAGGGGCACCAACCCGCCGGTCGATGCATGAACCGTCCCGCGGCGGGTAGCCGCAGGACATGACCGACGATGCGCCGTACGCCGAGGTGCGGGACGAGCCCGGCAACCGGGGCCGCGAGGCGGCGCGGCCCGGTCAGATACCGGCACGGGGGTGGAAGGACGTCCTCGTCCGCCTGAAGAGACAGCTGAAGGAGGACGATGTCCCGCTGCTCGCCGCCGGCGTCGCGTTCTTCGCCCTGCTGGCGCTCGTCCCCTCGTTGGTGGCGCTGGTGTCGGTGTACGGGCTGGTGGCCGATCCGTCCGACGTGCAGAGGACCACCGACGACGCCCTGCAGGCCGCACCGCAGGAGGTGCGCGAGCTGGTGTCCTCGCAGCTCGAGGCGGTCGTCGACAGCTCGCCGTCGGGCCTGCGGATCGGTGTGATCGCCGGTCTCGGCCTGGCGTTGTGGTCAGCCTCCAGCGGCATGGCCCACCTGATGGGCGCGCTCACGCTGGCGTACGACGAGACCGACGATCGCAAGTTCCTGCGGCTGCGCGGCCTGGCGCTGGCCCTGACGATCGGGGCCATCGTCGTGCTGGTCGCCGGCATCGGGGGCATGGTGGCGCCCAACGCGCTCGACGACTCGGGAGCGGCGGGCACCGCGCAGGCCGTGCTGCGGATCCTTCGGTGGCCGCTCCTCGCCCTGGTCGGCATGCTGGCGCTGTCGCTGCTCTACCGGTGGGGCCCGGACCGCGATGCGGCCCGGTTCCGCTGGGTCTCGCCCGGAGCGGTGCTCGCCACCGTGGTCTGGGTGGCCGCCTCGATCGGCTTCTCGATCTACACGTCCAACTTCGGGGACTACAACGAGACCTACGGGGCGCTCGGCGCCATCGTCGTGGTGATGCTGTGGCTGTACATCACCGCGTACGTGGTGATCCTCGGCGCCGAGCTGAACTGCGAGCTCGAGCGGCAGACGGTGGTCGACACGACGACGGGTCCGGCGCGCCCGCTCGGCGAGCGCCAGGCCTACGCAGCCGACACGCTGGGACGCTCGACCGCCTGACCGCACGGTCAGACGCCGGCCCGCGCGCCGAGCAGGCGCCGCCGTCGGTGGCGCGCCAGCGCGGCCCGGGCGGCGTTGGCGCCGGGGGCGCCGTGGACGCCGCCGCCGGGGTGTGCCGACGCAGAGGCCAGGAAGAGCCCCCGTACCGGCGTCTCGGGGCGGGCCCGGCCCGGGAGCGGCCGGAACACGAGCTGCTGGTGCATCTGGTTGGTGCCACCGGCGTTGTCACCGCCGACCAGGTTGGCGTCGCGCCGTTCGAGCTCGGCAGGCCCCAGGACGTGGCGGACCAGGATGCGGTCACGAAATCCCGCCGCGTGCTCTTCGACGCGAGCCTCGATCCGGGCCGCGACGGAGGCGACCTCGGCCGGCGACAGTGGGTGCCGGCCGTCGCCGTCACGCACCAGGGCGGGCACGTGGGTGTACGCCCACGCCGATTCGGTGCCGGCGGGCGAGCGGGTCGGGTCGGTCGTGGTCATCTGACCGAGCACGACGAACGGATCGTCGGGGATCCGCGAACCGCTCACCGCGGCCGCCATGACGGCGAGCTCGTCGATCGACGCCGCCAGGTGCACCGTGCCCGCCGACCCCACCGCCGGGTCGTTCCACGGGATGGGCGTCCGCAGCGCCCAGTCCACCTTCACCGTCGCCCAGCTCCGCTGGAACCGGTCGAGGGCGGCAAGCGTGGCGGCGGGCAGGTGCTCGGCCCCGACCAGCCGCCGGTACAGGACCTCGGCGTCGACGTCGGCCAGCACCGCCCGGCTGGCTCCCACGGGGCTGCCCGCGACCTCGACCCCCACGGCGCGGCCGCCCTCGACGACGATGCGGTCGACCCGGGCGCCGCACGCGACGCGCCCGCCGGCCCACTCGAGCCGGCGCACGAGGGCGGCGGTGAGCTCGCCGGCCCCGCCCATCGGCGACGGGAACCCGACGTCCTGGCCCAGGGAGGCGAGCAGCCACCCGAGGAACCCGCTCGGCGGGGCGTCGGGCGGCACGTCGGTGTGCATGGCGTTGCCGGCGAGCAGCAGTCCGGCGCTCACACCGCGGAACTCCTCCTCGACGAGGCGGCGCACCGGCAGGACGAGGAAGCGGGCCAGCGGGAGGATGCCGCGGGGACCGATGGTCCCCAGTGCTCGGAGCCCGGGGAGGACCGGCGGGAACGGGGCGACGAAGGCCCGCAGCACGGCTGTGCCCTCCCGCTGCCAGCGGGCGAACAGCCGCATCCACGCGTCGCCGTCCCCCGGGGCGTCGGCCTCGAGGCCGGCGGCGGTGTCACCCGGCGACCGGTGCAGGACCGCCGCGGGGCCATGGTCACGAGGGTGCGCGACCACTGCCGGGGCCTGCGCCCAGCGCAGGCCGTGGGACTCGAGGTCCAACGCGGCCAGCGGGGCCGGCGGAAGGGCGAGCGGGTAGAACGCGCTGTACAGGTCGTTGCGAAAACCGGGGGCGGTCACCTCGGCGGTGCGGACGGCGCCGCCCGGCTCGTCCTGTGCCTCCAGCACGAGCACGTCCCAGCCGGCGTCGGCCAGCAGGTTGGCGGCGACGAGACCGTTGGGTCCCGCACCGACGACGACCGCGTCGGCGGCCGACGTCATGGCCCGAGGTCGTTCGGTGCCGGTCGGGAGCCCAGCGCCGCCGTCTGGGCGCGGCCCCGGGCGAGCTCGCCGAGCCGGCCCAGCACCCGGTCGTTGCGCCAGCGCGTCAGGGCCATCGCCGGTGAGGACCATGACAGGGACAGCAGGCCCGACGTGGGGGTCTCGGTCAACTGGACGTGGGTGCGATTGCCCTCGGGCGTCAGCCGGAACACGACCTCGGCGCTGCCGAACGGCCCGACGTGGACGAGCAGCCGCAGCGAGCGCGGAAGGTCCTCGGCCACCACCTCGGAGTGGTCCCGGACCGTCAGGGGCCCCAGCCCCAGCGTGTGGTGGAACCGGCTGCCCGGCTCGGGCCAGCGGGGGTCGAACCAGCGGATCCGGCGGCTGCCCACCACGATCCCGTCGTAGGCGCGTGGATCGGCGAGCACCATGGCGACGGCCTCGGGCGGTGTGTCGAGCGTGCGACCGACCGTGGCCCCGCGATCCCCGCTCACAGCGCGCTCACGGCCCGGACCACCCGGTCTCGGATGCTCGTCGGCACGAAGCGGGCCCCCAGGGCGAACGGCAGGGCACCGGTCGGGGTGCGGTAGCGATAGCGGGGGTGGGCGGCGTGCAGGGCTTCACCCACGGTGGCCGCCACCTCCGTCGGGTCGGCGGCCCGGGATCGCACCTCGTCGAGCAGCACAATGGCCCGGTCGTACCGGTCGGGACGGGCCGACCCCCGGCGCCGGTTGGCGAGCTCGGCGCGGGCCTTGTCCCACAGCGGGGTGTCGGCGGCACCCGGCTCGATCAGGACCACATCCACGGCGTCGTCGACCACCTCGACGCGCAGCGCGTCGGTGAGCGCCCCGAGCGCCCGCTTGCACGCGCCGTACCAGCCCTGGAACGGCAGGTTCGCCTCTCCGAGCGGCGACGAGATGACCACGATGCGGCCGCCTCCCCGGCGCCGCATGCCGGGGAGCACGAGCTGGGCCAGGCGAGCCGGCGCCAGCAGCATGACGTCCAGCTGGTGGCGGGCGTCCCCGATGGGGACGTCCTCGAGGAGGCCGGCGTTCATGTAGCCGGCCGACGCGACGACGGCCCACGGCTCCTCGCGGTCGACGAGGGTCGCGACCGCGTCGTCGTCCGTCACGTCGAGGACCTCGGCCGCCACCGCGACCCGCGCGGTGCCCGCCGCCTCGTGCACGCCGGCGACCTGTTCGGGGCGGTGGACGGCGGCGACGGCGCGGAAGCCGAGGCTGGCGGCCTCGACGGCGCTGGCGAGACCGATCCCCGACCCGGCGCCGGTCACCAGGACGGTGCGCTGCATGTGCGCGGTGTACCCCCTGCCACCGTGCCCAACCGCGCCGATTCCCACCGGGCGGCCGGCCTTGCCCGGCCCGGACGTACCAGCACGTTTGCCCGAGCGAACATCCGGGTAGCCGCCGGTCGGCACGGGCGACTGAGCGGGAGAGCACGATGGCCGTCCGGATCAACGTCGAGGCGAAGGGGGACGAGGCGGTCGTCACCGTGCATGGGTTCCTCGACGGGTCCTTGGTCGACGCCGCAGCCGAGGGCCTGGTCGGGCTCGGGCACGATTGTCGCAGCGTCATCGTGGACCTCCGGGACGCCGTGCTGGCGTCTCCATCCGACCTGTCGCGCCTGATCAGGGCGCTGGGCGACTACGCCGCCGACGAGAACATCGCCCTCGTGTGCGACCGCCTGCCCGGCCGGCGGCTGCTCCGCCTGACGTGTCGGCCCGGCAAGGTGCGAGTGCTCAGCGAGCTGCCCGGATCGCAGGACGAGCCGCCTGTGCCAGAAGCCGTCTGAAAGGACGCCGCGCCCCAGGCCGAGATTGGCAGCCGTTTGTGCCAGGGCGGCACGGGTAGGCGGCGGGCCATGACCGCACTCGTCGCCGATGCCGTGATCGACCGCCTCCGGGCCTGGGGGATCCACCGCATCTTCGGCTACCCCGGCGAGGGCATCGACCCGCTCCTCGGCGCGCTGCGCCGGTCGGACGGTGACCCCGAGTACGTCGGCGCCCGCCATGAGGAGGGCGCCGCCCTCATGGCCACCGGCCACGCCAAGTTCACCGGTGGCGTCGGATGTTGCCTCGCCACGCACGGGCCCGGCGCTGTCCACCTGCTCAACGGCCTCTACGACGCCAAGCTCGACGGTCGGCCCGTCGTCGCCCTCGTCGGCCAGCAACACCGCAGCGCCCTCGGCAGCGCCTACCAGCAGGAGCTGGACACGACGGTGCTGTTCAAGGACGTGTGCGCCGCCTACCTCGCCACCGTGACGGTTCCCGATCAGGTCATGCTCGTCGTCGACCGGGCGGTCCGCACCGCGCTGGCCGAGCGGGCGCCGACAGCCGTGATCCTGCCCCACGACGTCCAGGCCCTCGAGATGCCCGCCGAGCCACCGAGGGGCCACGGAAAGATGGTGAGCGCCGTCGGCGTCGACTTCGGCACCGTGCTGCCCTCCGAGCGGGGGCTCGACGCGGCGGCCGCGGTGCTGGCCGCGGGCGAACGCCCCGCCGTCCTGGTGGGGCGGGGGGCCGCCCACGCGGTCGACGAGGTGCTGGCGGTCGCCGAACGGCTCGGCGCGGGCATCGCCACGTCGCTCCTCGGCAAGCCGGTGATCGACGAGGGCCTTCCGCACGTGTGCGGGTGCATCGGCCACCTGGGCACGAACGCGGCACAGAGCCTCATGGACGAGTGCGACACCCTGTTGATGATCGGCACCAACGACCCGTGGACCGAGTTCCTGCCCGCCCCCGGCCAGGCGCGAGCGGTCCAGATCGACATCGACGGCCGCCACGTCGGGATGCGCTACCCGACCGAGGTCAACCTGGTCGGCGACGCCGGTCCCACCCTCCGCCGGCTCCTCCCGCGTCTCCCGGAGCGCAGCGCGGCCGCCGTCGGTGACTGGCGGGGCCGGATCGAGGCCTGGGTCGTCGACTGGTGGAAGGAGCTCGAGCGGCGGGCCCTCGAGCCGGGCGTGCCGCTCAACCCGCAACGGGTGTTCCACGAGCTGGCGCCCCGGATCCCCGCCGACGCCCTCGTCGCAGTCGACGTCGGCTCGGTCACCTACTGGTACAGCAGGTACCTGCGGCTGGGCGGCCGCATCCCGGCCCACCTGTCGAGCACTCTGGCCTCGATGGGCTCGGGCCTCCCCTACGCGCTGGCGGCCAAGCTCGCCCACCCCCACCGCCCGGTGCTGGCGCTCGTCGGCGACGGGGCGATGCAGATGAACGGCATCAACGAGCTCATCACCGTGGCCGACCGGTGGCAGTCCTGGGCCGACCCACGCTTCGTCGTGCTCGTGCTGCGCAACGACGACCTGAACGAGGTCACCTGGGAGCAGCGCGAATCCGAGGGCGATCCCCGCTTCGACCTCGCGCAGGACGTACCTGCGTTCGACTACGCGGGGTACGCCCGGCTGCTCGGCCTGCGTGGCCTGCGGGTCGAGGGCGGTGCCGTCGTCGGCTCGGCCTGGGACGAGGCCCTGTCGGCGGACCGGCCGACCCTGCTCGAGGCGGTGGTCGACCCGGCGACCCCGCTCTTGCCCCCGAAGCTGACCGACGAGCAGGTGGGCAACCTCGCCGCCGGCCTGGGGGCCGAGGAGTCGGCCGAGGCGGAGCGCGCCTACGAGGGCCTGTCCGACCAGGGGGCGTTCCCGGAACAGGCGAGTTGACCGGTCAGGGCCACGAGGACTCGTTGGAGGGTGTGAACACGAGCTCGCGCACCTCGGATCCGGTCGGGCGCGTCAGCGCGAAGGCGACCGCCTCGGCCACCTCGGCCGGATCGCAGAGCTCGAGCTCGGCCGGTGGCTTGTAGCGGTCCTCGCGCTCGTCGAAGAACGCGGTGCGCATCCCGCCGGGCGTCACCATGGTCACCCCGACGTCTCCGGCCAGTTCGGCGGTGAGCGCCCGCGTGAAGCCGACCACCCCGAACTTGCTGGCGCAGTAGGCAGTGGCGTCCGACACGGCGCGGTGGCCCAACGTCGAGGCCACCGTGACGACTCGGCCGCGCCCCTCGCGCAGCCACGGCAGGGCGGCGCGCACGACGGCGGCGGTCCCGAGGAGGTTGACGGCCACGGTGCGTTCCCACACCTCGGCGTCGACGTCCTCGAGGCGGCCGGGGACGTCGACGCCGGCGCAGGTCACGACCGCCCACAGGCGGCCATCCTGCTTGGCCACCCGCGTGACCGCCTCCTCGGTGGCGCGGCCGTCGGCCAGGTCGACCTCGACGCCGGCGATGCCGTCGGCCGGAGGACGACGGTCGAGCCCGGTGACCGACGCCCCCGATGCCAGCAGGCGGCGAGCGACGGCGGCCCCCAGGCCGGACGAGGCCCCGGTGACGATGACGGGCAGGTCGTGGAGCTCCTCGGTGGTGGTCGGCGCCGAGGTGGGGTGGGGTGCGGTCATGTCGAGCGCCTACCCCGCCGCTCGTCGGGCGAGAACCGCTTCTCCGGGTGCGACGAGCCCGACCGGCCCGCACACCTCCTGCAGCAGCCGGTCCCAGTCCCTGACGAAGCGGTCGATCGAGAACCGCTCGAGCGCGGTGTGCCGCCCGGCGGAGCCGATCTCGCCCGCCAGCCGGCGGTCCTCCAGCAGCGCGCGCATGGCCGTCAGGAGCCGAGCGGGGTCGGTGCACGTGAACCCGTTGACGCCGTCGTCGATGATGGTGGGCAGCTCGGTGGTGGCCAGGCCGACCACCGGCACGCCCACCGTCATCGCCTCGCACAGGGACAGGCCGAGGCTCGTGTACCGCACGGGGTGGAAGTAGAAGCGGTAAGCGGCCATGGCGTGCGCCAGTTCGGGCGGTGGCACTTCGCCGAGGCCGCCGAGCTCGGCCGAGCCCATGCCCACGAGGTCGAGGGCCACGTGATCACGGGCGGCCAGGAACACGTCGAGGCCGAGGCGGCGCCCGCGTGTCGCCAGGTCGTTCACGACGGTGATGCCCCGCTCGAGGTGGCCGGTCCAGCGGGCGTCCTCGGGAACCACGACGCCGTGCTCGACGATGCGGGTGGGCGTGGCGCCGCAGTCCCACATGAGGTCGTTGAACGCGGTGACGTGGACGACGAGCGCGTCGCGGTCGTCGACCGGGTGCCGCGTGTCGGTCGGCGACTGCCGGGGTGGATCGTGCTCGACGACGATCTGGGGCACGGCCCGCTGGGCGGGGGACAGGACCTCGTGCCGATCGACCAGCCAGTGCTCGTGGGCCTGGTAGATCACGGCATCGACGGCGACCTCCCCGAGGCGCTCCACCGGCACCTCTCGCACCGAGTCGGGCCAGGGGAACGAGCCCGCGCGACCGCCGTAGCCGTGGGGTCGACCCGGCCGGATCGGGATCACGATCTCGTGCGGGATGTGGGAGAAGTACCAGAGGTAGTTGCCGTGGACGTGCCACGTCAGCAGGCGCAAGGGGCGGGTCATCGCAGCTCCAGGGTCGTGCGCCCGTCGCGGCCCCGGCGCGTCCGGTCGCGGGCCGCCAGCTGCCCCGAGACGGCATCGATCACGGCGGGGACCGTGGGCCAGCGCTCGGCCGGCGAGGCGGGGACCACGACACGGTGGCGCTCCCGGTCGAGCGGCGCCCACCGCTCGGGGTCGCCCGCGGCGGGGAACACGACGACGCTCGGCGCTCGCACGGCGGCCGCCAGGTGGGCGGCCCCCGTGTCGTTGCTCACGACGAGCCGGGCCCCCGCGAACACCGCGGCGAGGGTCCGCACGGTCGTCTCGCCGCCGAGGTCGACGGCGGGAGCGGTCATGGCGCCGGCGACCTGGCGGGTCAGCGGCGCCTCGGCCGGCGAGCCGGTCACCACGACGCGGCACCCCGCCGCGGCCAGCCGGTCGCCCACGGCGGCGAAGTCCGCCCCGGGCCACCGGTTGTCGTTTCGCGTTGCGCCGGGGTGGATGCACACGTAGGGCCCGGCGGCCAGCGCCCGGCCGCCGAGCAGTGCCTCGGCCTCCTCGCGATCGATGCCGTCGACCCACCAGCGCACCACCGTGGCGACGGTGGGGGCGCCCGCCGCGGTGGTGACCGCCAGCATGCGGTGGACCTCGGGCCCCTCGTCGGCATACGGCACCACGGTGCCGGGCGGGAGCCAGTGGCCCGGCGCGTGCGCGCACACCTGGTCGCGGGCCCCCAGCATCGTCGTGAGCGGGTTGGTGGTCACGCCGCTGCCGTGGAGCTGCAGCGCCAGGTCGAAGCGACGTTCGGCGGCGGCCGCGTGGAACCGGCGGGCGGCGGCCGGGTCGGGTTCGATCTCTGGCAGACCCGGGACGCCGACCACCGGGAGCAGGTCGTCGACGAGCGCGGGGTGCGCGTCGACGAACCAGCTCGCCGACGGCAGGCCGACGAGGGTGATCTCGGCCGTGGGATGGGCGGCACGCAGCGCGGTGAGCGCCGGCACCGCGCAGAGCAGGTCACCGAGGCCGGGCAGCGCCCGGACGACCGCGATGCGGGTGGGGCTCACGACGGGCCGCCGCGGCACGCACCGCCACCGCAGGTGGCCGCGTGCCCGGTGGTAGCACGCGACCGGGGGGATGGCGACGCTGGTGGCGAGCATCGTGGCCACCTCGGTCGCCGTCCGGGGCCCGGGGGCGGTGCGCCGCCACGTGAACCGGCCCGTCCGCGCGGCCCACAGAGCGCCCGCGACCACCGCCATCCGGGGGCGCCGGGCCACGAGCGCCGCCACCGCGGTCACCCCGAGCGCGGTGGTCAGGGGATATGACTGCCAGGCGCCCGGGGAAACCCCCACCCTCGCTCGCCAGCCGGCGCCGTGCAGGCGCTCGAGCAGGACGTCGTCGGCGTTGCCCCGCTGGAGCCGCACGCTCGTCCACGGTCCCGCCGGTCGCACGGGGTGGCGCACGCGGCGGGTCCCGAGCGTGAGCGCCCAGCCGGCGTCGAGGAGGCGGAGGGCGAGGTCGGTGTCCTCGCGGTAGGCGCGCCGGAAGCGTTCGTCGAACCCGCCGACGGCCTCGAGGGCGGCGCGCCGCACCGCCATGTCGGCGGTGATCCACGTGGCCCCGTCGAGGCCGGCGACGTTGCGCTCCCAGTCGGTCGGCGCCCGGTCGGCGGGCAGCGGCACCTCGACCCGCCCCTGCACCGCGGCGACGTGGGCGTCCGCGTGGTGCACGTCCTCGGTGAGCGAGCGCACCCAGCCGAGCGGCGGTTGGACGTCGTCGTCCACGAAGGCGATCCACGGTGCGGTCGACGACCGCCAGCCGGCGTTGCGCGCCGCGGCGGGCCCCCGCCCGCCCGAACGCACGACGGAGATGCGGTCGTCGGTCACCTCGAGGTCGAGGGGCGGTGTCGGGTCGGGTCGGTCGTCCACGACGATCAGGCGGCTGCCGGCCGGCAGCGCGCGGTGGATCACCGACACGATGCTCGCCAGCGAGGACCGACCGACGGTCGGGATCACGACGTCGAGCGGGGTGTCGGCGCGACGGTCGGCACCGTGGTCGGCGGCGACCAGAGCGGGCGTCGCCACGTCGGTGCTCACGAACCCGGTGCTCACGAACCCGGTCCCTCCTCGGGCCAGGCCTCGGTCCCGCGACCGGGCGGTGGACGCGTGTCCGCGGCGCGGCTGGGTGGGTCCCCAGCGACACGTCACCGGCCGGCCCGCCGGACGGTGAAGGGGCCGAGCACCAGCAGGTCGATCGGCCCCGAGCCGAAGCACTCGAGCGCCTCGCGCGGGGTGTCGACCATCGGCCGGCCGGCGGTGTTGAAGCTGGTGTTGACCACGACCGGAACGCCGGTCCGGCGCTCGAAGGCGTGCAGCACGGCGGCCACCAGCGGCTCGTCGCGCTCGTCGACCGACTGGATGCGGGCGGTGCCGTCGACGTGGACGACGGCCGGGATGCGCTCGACCCACTCGGGCCGGACGCGGTGGACGAACAGCATGTACGGGCTGGGGTGCACGCCGTCGAAGATTTCAGGGGCCCGGTCGGCCAGGACCATCGGGGCCACGGGCCGGAACTCCTCCCGGCCCTTGATGGCGTTCATGCGTCCGAGGTTCTCGGGGCGACGGGGGTCGCAGAGCAGGCTGCGGTGCCCGAGGGCACGGGGTCCGTACTCGCTGCGACCCTGGAACCACCCGACGACCGCTCCCTCGTCGAGCGCGGCCGCCACCTCGGCGGCCAGGTCGGCCGGCCGCTCAAAGGGCTGCTCGGCGGCCTTGAGCACGGCCTCGATCTCGTCGTCGTCCCACCCGCGGCCGAGCGCGGGGGTCGTGAAGGGCGCGCAGCGCTCGCCGCGGCGGGTGGCGTGGGCCAAGGCGGCGCCGAGCGCCGTTCCCGAGTCGCCCGCGGCCGGTTGCACCCAGACGTGCTCGAACGGCCCCTCGGCCGCCAGGCGGCCGTTCGCCACGCAGTTGAGCGCCACCCCGCCGGCCAGCGCGATCGCCCGCTCGCCGGTCCGGTCGTGGAGCCAGCGGGCCAGGTCGAGCACGACCTCCTCGAGCCGTGCCTGCAGTGCGGCGGCGAGATCGGCGTGGACGTCGTTCCAGCCCGAGGCCGGGCAGCGGGCCGGCACCAGGGCGGCGAGGTCGATCGGATCGACCCGGAACCCCCCGTCGTCGGTGGCACGGACACGGTCGCGGAACACGGCACCGAACCGGTCGGGGTCGCCGTAGCTGGCCAGCGCCATCACCTTGTACTCGTCGGACGACCGCCGGAACCCGAGGTGGGCGGTCACGTCCTCGTAGAGCAGGCCCAGCGAGTGCGGCAGGCGCTGGGAGGCCAGCACGTCGAGGTCGCCGTCGCGCCAGCGCCCGCCCAGGTGCGACGCGGCCTCGCCGCGTCCGTCGAGCACCAGCACCGCGGACGACTCGTCGGGCGCGGCCACGCACGCGGACGCGGCGTGGGCCACGTGGTGCGCCACGTACGACACCGCGTCGGCGCGGAGCCCCGGGAGCGCGGTGGCGAGGAACTGGGGAACCCGCCGGACGTACAAGGTGCGCAGCGGCTCCCAGTCGTGATCGGTGATCTCGGGCGTCTCACCCGTCGTGGTCGGCGCGGCGGAGCCCTCGCCCACCAGGTCGGGGTCGTACGAGTAGGCCACCGCGTCGACATCGCCGGGCTCGAGCCCGGCGTGCGCGAGGCACCAGCGCATGGCCTCGACGGGCAGTTCCCACGCCGAGAACGGCACCGGTTCCTTGCCGTGCTTGCGCCGGCTGAAGCGCTCCTCCTCGGCGGCGGCGACGATCTCGCCGTCGACGACGAGGGCGGCGGCGGGGTCGTGGAAGACGGCGTTCACGCCGAGGATGGTGGACACGGACGCTCCTCAGGCTGTCGGTGGGCGGGCCCGCTCAGGACCGGCCCGCGGCGTTCTCGAAGGCGAGGCACAGCAGATGGACGGCGACCTGCTGGACGTCCTGGACGCTGGGCGTGTCGGGGCACGGCACCGCGAGGGCGTCGTCGGCTGCCTCGGCGAGGGGGTTGGGCGCGGGGCCCGTCATGGCCCACGACACCATCCCCGCGGCGCGGGCGGCCTCGACCGCGCGCAGGAGGTTCGGGCTGCGACCCGAGGTCGACAGGGCGACGAGCACGTCGCCCTGTCGACCGTGACCGTGCACCTGGCGGGCGAAGACCTCGTCGTAGCCGTAGTCGTTGCCGATGGCCGTGACACCGGCCGGGTCGCCCGTGAGCGCCAGGGCGCTGAACGGCGCGCGCTCGCGGTCGTAGCGTCCGATCAGCTCTCCGGCCAGGTGGTGGGCGAGAGCGGCGCTCCCGCCGTTGCCCGCGACGAGCAGGCGGCCGCCCCGCTCCAGGCGGTGCCGGAGGCCACCGCCCCAACGTTCGAGGCGGTCGAGCTCTGGGGTCAGGGTGGCCAACCCGGCCCGGGAGGCGGCCAGGTGGTCGACGAGCGTGCGGGTGGGGGACAAGGTCACGCGGTCACCGCCCAGCTCGGCCCTGTGGGGCGCAGCGGAGTGCGGGCGAGGACGCCCTCGTAGACGTCGAGCGTGGCCCGCGCCACCTGGTCCCAGGTGAACTCCTGGCGGACGCGGGCGGCGGCCTCCGCTCCCATGTGCACCCGGAGAGACGGGTTGGCGAGGAGGTGACCGACGGCCGTGGCCACGGCCCCGGGGTCCTTTGCCGGCACGAGGAGCCCGGTCGAGCGGTGGGCGACCGTGTCGAGCAGGCCGCCGACGGCAGAGCCGACCACGGGGACGCCACACGCCATCGCCTCGAGGGGCACGATGCCGAACGGCTCGTACCAGGGGACGCAGACCGCCACGTCGGCCGAGCGCAGCAGGGCGGGCACCTCGGCTCGGGCGACCGCGCCCATCAGCTCGACCCGGTCGTCGACGCCGAGGCGGCGGGCGAGGTCGCGCAGCCGCCGCGCCTCGGGGTCGGCGGCGAGCGCGTCGGCGGGCGGACCCCCGGCCACGAGCAGCTCGGTGCCCGGCAACGCCGGCAGGGCGGCGATCACGTCGTCGATGCCCTTGCGGGGGACGAGGCGGCTGACCACCACGAGCCGGTGACCGCCCCGGCGGGGCGGCGCGGCGGGTCCGGTCGGCCGGAACGTGGCGGGCTCGATGCCGCACGGCACCACCGTCATCCGATCGGGATCGCCGCCTTGGGCGACGAGCTCCTCGATCTCGTCGGAGCACGTGGCCACCACGTGGTCGACCTCGTCGAGGAGGCGGGCCTCGACCCCGCACCGGGCGGCGGGGCTCGTGTCGGCGTCGCCCTGGTGGCGGCGCTTCACCACGCCGAGGGCGTGGAAGGTCTGGACGCAGCGCGGGGGATCGATGAGATCCCGCCGGGCCTGCAGGGCCGCCCATCCCGACATCCAGAACTGGGCGTGGACGACGTCCGGAGGCCTGGCCGCCCAGCGGCGGGCCAGCGCCCGGGCGAAGTCCGGCATGTGCGGCCACAGGTCGTCCTTGGCGACGGGTCTCCGCGGGCCGGCGGTGACGTGCTCGACCTGCACGCCGGACGTCAGGCGGACGCGCCGCTCCAGGTGCGGCGCGTCCGCCCGGGTCAAGACGGTGACGTCGCACCCCAGCCCGGCGAGGTGGGCGGCCAGCTCGGCGACGTGCACGTTCTGGCCACCAGCATCTGCGCCACCGATCGACGCGAGCGGGCTGGCGTGCTCGGAGACGATCTCGACGCGGAGGGGTCTCATCGGGCCGTCTCCGCTGCGGCTGTTGCCGGGACCAGGTGCTCGAGCGCCGCCACCACGTCCGCACCGGAGACGTCTGCCAGGCACACCTGCTCCTCGAGCGGGCACGTCCGACTGCGGCACCCGGCGCAGGTCACGTGCTGGTCGCCGAGGACCACGTGCGCCACCCGCCACGGTCGCCAGCGGTCCAGCGGGACCGTCGGCGGGAAGGCGGCCACGACCGGCGTGCCCACGGCGGCGGCCAGGTGCATCGGGCCGGTGTTGCCGCACACCACGGCCTGGGCGTCGGCGAGCACGGTGGCGAGTTGGGGCAAGGAGAGACGCCCTCCGAGATCGATCACATCGTCCTGTTCCCCACGAACCGCTTCGGTGAGACGCGTTTCTTCTCGACCGCCCGTCACGACGACCCTCCGTCCCGTGGTCGAGACGGATCGCACCACCGCCGTCCACTGGGCCGCGGCCAACGTGCGGGCCGGCACGGAGGATCCGGGGTGCACCACGACGTAGGGCCCGCCTGCGTCGAGCGCCGCGGTCACATCGACCGGCGGACCGACACCGGCCAGATCGACGGCCAAGCCGTCGTCGACCGGCGCAGGGAAGCCGAGGGCCTCGGTGACGAGCAGCCCACGTTGCACCTCGTGCACGTCCGGGTCTCCGGGGATGCGCACGTCGAGAAGGGACCCGGCGTGGTCGTGGCTGACGGCGGCGATCCGCGCCACGCCCGCCCACCGCAGCAGGAGCGCGAGGGGCAGCGGGCTCTGGTGCGACGAGCCGAGGACGGCCGCAGCCTCGACGCCCGCGGCGCGGACCCGAGCCACGAGACGGTCGGCGTCGGCGCGGTCGACGGCCATCGGCTCGGCCTCGATCCACGGCGCGTGCCACTCGATCACGTCGTCGACACCGGGAAGAAGGTCGGCGGCGGCCCGGCCACGCGGACCGCACAGCAGGTGGACCCTCCGGCCGGTGGCCGCGGCGGCGCGGACGGCCGGCCCGGCCAGCAGGACGTCTCCCGCGTTGTCGAGGCGGGCGACGAGGACCGCCCCGGTCACGCCGGTTCCCGGGAGGGGAGCGCCCGGGGCACCCGTGCGGCGAGCACCCGGTCGGCGGCGGCCCCGAAGTCGGCGGCGAGGCACGGGGCTCGGACCACCTCGTCGGCGAGTGTGACGCCCGTGGGCACGAGGATCGACCGGGCCCCCGCCGCCCGGGCCGCCTCGACGTCGGCGCCGATGTCGCCGACGACCACGCACCTCTCGACCGGCACCCGGCAGGCGGTGGCCCCCGCGTGGATCAACCCCGGGGCCGGCTTGCGGCACGCACAGCCGTCGTCGGGCCCGTGGGGACACCACAGCACGGCGTCGAACGGCCCCAGGAGGTCGACCACACGGGCGTTGACCGCCTCGACCTGCGCGGGGGTCAGCAGCCCCCGGGCCACGCCGCTCTGGTTCGACACCACGGCGACCCGCACCCCGGCGGCGCGCAGGCGGGCCAGCCCGTCGGCGACCCCGGGCAGCGGCTCGACGCGACGGGGGTCGCCGTTGTAGGGAACGTCCACCACCAAGGTGCCGTCCCGGTCGCAGAGGACGGCGTCGATCGCCCGGCTCTCGTCCACCTCGAGCGCCTACCCCGCCGTATGTCCCCGCATCCCGAGAGCCGTCGGGGTGGCCCGGCCGGCCCGGGGTAGGGGCCAGACATGACGACGTTCGGGTACACGTTGATGACCGAGGAGCACGGGCCCCGCGAGCTGGTGGCCAACGCCGGACGGGCCGAGGAGCTCGGGTTCGACTTCCTCGTGTCGTCCGAACGGGTGTTCGACCTGCCCACGCAGCCCGTCCCGATCGCGGTAGCCGCCAGCGGTCCCGAATCCGTCGACCTCGCCGCCCGCCGCGGCGACGGGCTCATCGCCACCGAGCCGAACGCCGAGCTGGTCGCCGGGTTCCGACAGGTGCACCCCGGCGGCGGCTCCAGGTGGAACCAGATCCCGATGTGCGCGGTCGAGAAGGTGGCCGGGGCCGGTTACGAGAACATCGCCCTCGTGCAGATCGGCGAGGACCAGGACGGCTTCTTCCGGTTCTGGCAGGACGAGCTCGGGCCCGCTGCGCGAGCGTCTGATCCGCCCCGTTTCCCCCGCGGGCCCGGGTAGGCGACGCACATGGCATCACCATCGCGGGTCATCACCGCCCTTGACGAGGACCAGTCATGACCGAGTTCGCCTACGCCCTGTCCAGCGAGGAGCACGACGCCCGCACCCTCGTGGCCACCGCCCAGCGAGCCGAGCAGGCCGGGTTCCGCTCTGTCTGGATCTCCGATCACTTCCACCCTTGGATCGACCGGCAGGGCGAGTCGCCCTTCGTGTGGTCGGTGATCGGTGGCATCGCCGCCACGACCGAGCTCACGGTGACCACCGGGGTCACCTGCCCCACGATGCGCATCCACCCGGCGATCCTGGCCCAGGCCACGGCGACCTGCTCGAACCTTCTGCCCGAGGGGCGGTTTCGGTTCGGCGTCGGCACCGGAGAGGCGCTGAATGAGCACATCCTCGGCGACCGGTGGCCCCCGGCCGACCTGCGCCTGTCGATGCTGGAGGAGGCGGTCGATCTGATCCGCCGGCTGTGGTCGGGTGAGCAGGTGACCCATCGGGGCGAGCACTACACGGTCGAGAACGCCCGCATCTACACGACCCCGTCGAGCGAGATCCCGATCGTGATCTCGGCGTTCGGCCCGCTGGCCCTGGTGGTGGCGGCCGAGCACGGGGACGGCTGGATGACGACCGGTCCCGACGCCGACATGCTGCGCCAGTACCGCGACGCCGGCGGGAAGGGCCGGACTTATGGGGCCATCAAGGCCTGCTGGGGCGAGGACGAGGGCACGGCGCGCAAGTTGGCCCACGAGATCTGGCCGACGAGCGGCGTGCCCGGCCAGCTGAGCCAGGACCTGCCGACGCCCACCCACTTCGAGCAGGCCGCCGCCAACGTGACGGTCGAGCAGGCCACCGAGGGAACGCCCTGCGGTCCCGATCCGGACCGGTACGTCGAGGCGTTCCGGCCGTTCGCCGACGCCGGCTTCGACGAGGTCGCGATCACCCAGATCGGGACCGATCAGGAGGGCTTCTTCCAGTTCTACGAGCGCGAGCTGCGCGACCGGCTCGCGACCTGACGAGGAGGACGACATGAAGGCAGTGACCTGGCAGGGGACCGAGGACGTGCGGGTCGAGGACGTGCCCGACCCCACGATCCAGGAGCCGACCGACGCCCTCGTCGAGATCACCTCGACCGCGATCTGCGGCTCGGACCTGCACCTGTACAAGCCGCTGACCCCGTTCATGGAGGCGGGTGACATCCTCGGCCACGAGCCGATGGGTCGCGTCGTGGCCGTCGGTGACGACGTGCACCACGTCGCGGTGGGCGACCGGGTCGTCATCCCCTTCAACATCTCGTGCGGCTCGTGCTACATGTGCGATCGCACCCTGTTCGCCCAGTGCGAGACGACGCAGAACCGCGAGCACGGCACCGGCGCCTCCCTGTTCGGGTACACCAAGCTCTACGGGCACGTGCCCGGTGGCCAGGCCGAGCTGCTGCGGGTGCCGCAGGCCCAGTTCGGGCCCGTGAAAGTGCCCGAGGGCCCGCCGGACGAGCGCTTCCTGTTCCTGTCGGACGTCCTGCCCACCGCCTGGCAGGCGGTGGCCTACGCCGACGTGCCCGACGGCGGCAGCCTGGCCGTGATCGGGCTCGGGCCGATCGGCCAGATGGCCTGTCGCATCGCCCGCCACCACGGCGTCGAGCACGTGTACGGCGTGGACCTCGTCGCCGAGCGACTGGCGATGGCCGAGCGCCATGGGGTCGAGGGGGTCGACCTGCGCGAGGTCGACGACCCCGCCGAGGCGCTCCGGGCGCTCACCGGCGGTCGGGGGCCCGACGCCGTCATCGACGCCGTCGGGATGGAGGCGCACGGCGCGCCCGTCGCCAGCGCCATGCAGCGCGTCGCCGGCGTGCTGCCGAAGGCGATCAGCGAGCCGCTGACCAGGAAGGCGGGCATCGACCGGCTGACGGCGCTGCGCACGGCCATCGACGCCGTGCGGCGCGGCGGCACGCTGTCGATCTCGGGCGTGTACGGCGGTGCGCTCGACCCGATCCCGATGCTCGAGCTGTTCGACAAGGGCGTGCAGATCCGCATGGGCCAGGCCCACGTGAAGCGGTGGGTGCCCGAGATCCTGCCTCTGCTCGAGAAGGACGAGGACCTGCTCGGCCTCGACGACTTCGTCACGCACCGGATGCCGCTGGCCGAGGCCCCCGCCGCCTACGCCATGTTCCAGGCCAAGCAGGACGGGGCGATCAAGGTCGTGCTGCAGCCCTGACCGGTCACCCCGCGCCGCGGGCGCCCGTGCACGAGCGCGTCACCGTGGTCGTGATGTCGCGCGACCGGCGGGACGAGCTGGTGCACACCCTGGCGCGCCACGAGACGCCGGTGGTCCTCGTCGACAACGGATCGACCGACGGCACGGTCGACGCGGTCAGGTCGCTGGTGCCCGACACCACGGTCGTCGCGCTGCCGGTCAACCGCGGTGCACCTGCTCGCAACATCGGCGTCAGGCTGGCCGGCACGCCGTACGTCGCGTTCGCCGACGACGACTCGTGGTGGGCCGCCGGGGCCCTGGCGCGCGCCGTCGAGCTGTTCGACGCACACCCACGTGTCGCGCTGCTGGCCGCCCGGGTGCTGGTCGGGCCCGAGGAGCGGGAGGACCCGGCCAACCGGACGATGGCCGCCGCGCCTCTGGGACACGAGCCCGATCTCCCCGGCCCGTCGATCCTCGGGTTCCTCGCCTGTGGTGTCGTCGTGCGGCGGTCGGCATTCCTCGAGGTCGGCGGGTTCGACGACGTCGTCTTCTTCGTCGGTGAGGAGGAGCGGGTGGCCCTCGACCTGGCCGCGGCCGGCTGGGGTCTGGCGTACGTGCCCGAGCTCGTCGTCCACCACCACCCGTCGCCCGCTCGTGACCTCGGGAGCCGAGCAGCACTGATGGTGCGCAACCGGGTGCTCGTCGCCGTGCAGCGGCGCCCGTGGCGGGTCGTGGCCCATGAGGTCGGGCGGGCGGTCCGCTCAGGGCGCGCCGGCCGTGCCGGCGCGCGTGCCGCGCTCCGGCGGGTGCCGCGGGCGCTGGCGGACCGGCGCCGTCTCCCGGGTCCGGTCGAGCGGGCGCGCCTCCGGCTCGACGAACCCGCCTGACGGGTGGCGAAGTCACGCCGCGTTGCGCGATTGGGTCCGTCTCGCTCGGCGGAGCCTCCGCTAAGGCCGGGACCCGGAGGACGCCACATGTCGAGAACCGATCGTCGTTCGACCCAGGAGGACGGCACCGTTGCTGCAGGCCGGCTCTCCCGGAACCAGGTCGCCGTGTAGACGGCCCTTTGGTCCGAGGACGCCTGGCGGGCGTCTACCCAGCCGTTCGGGGGGCGCGACATCGCCCGTCGCGCGGTGGTGGCCCGGGGGTCGTGGCGTGGACTGATGCGTCTACCCCTGGCTCTCGAATGGAAGACCTACAGCATGGAGGATCCGCTGGCGATCGTCGGGTTGCTCGTCGGGCTGGTGCTCACCGTCCTGGCGGTCTCCAACCTCGCTCGGGCGTTGTCGTGGCCTGCGCCGCTGGCGCTCGTGGCCGCGGGGGTGGTCGGTTCGCTGCTGCCGTGGGTGGAGGACCTGCGTCCCAGCCCGGAGGTGGTGCTCGTGGGCCTGATCCCGCCACTCCTGTACGCCGCCGCGCTTCAGACATCCGCCATCGACATCCGTGCGGAGATCGCGCCGATCGCGTCGCTCTCGGTGGGCCTGGTGCTGGCGACCACGTTGGCGGTCGGGTTCGTGCTCCACGCTGCGGTCCCGGAGATCCCTCTGGCCGCCGCCATGGCGCTCGGTGCGATCGTGGCGCCACCGGACGCAGTCGCGACGGCAGCGGTGACGCGGCGCGCCGGGCTGCCACGGCGGGCCGTGACGGTCCTGGAGGGTGAGAGCCTCTTCGACGACGCCACTGCCCTGGTCGCGCTGCGGGTGTCGGTGGCGGCGGTGGCCGGGAGCGTCACGGCCTCCGACGCCGTCGGCCAGTTCGTGGGCGCAGCCGTCGGTGCCGTCGTCATCGGTCTCGGCGTCGGGTTCTCGATCTCGGTCATCCGCCGCCGGGTCACCGACTCGGTCACCGACACCGCCCTCTCGCTCACCGCCCCCTACCTGGCGTTCCTCCCAGCCGAGAGGCTCCATGCGTCGGGTGTGCTGGCCGTCGTGGTCGCAGGACTGGTGCTCGCTCACCGCTCGCCCCGCGACCAGGAGCCCACCGCCCGACTCGTCGAGGGCGCCACCTGGGCGACGATCGCCCGCCTGCTGGAGGGAACGGTCTTCGTCCTCATCGGGTTCGGCCTGCGCGAGATCGCTTCGTCGCTGGAGGCAACGGCCGGCGAACTGGCGGTGTCGGTCCTCGTCGTGCTGGTGGTCGTGCTCGGGATGCGGCCCCTGTGGATCTTCACGACGAGCTGGGCCGGAGCGTTGCTCCCTGGCCGAGGGGCCGGCGACATGTCCTGGCGCCCGCTCGCCGCGATCTCGTGGGCCGGGATGCGCGGTGTCGTCTCGCTCGCGGCAGCGCTCGCCCTACCGCTCGACATGCCGCAGCGCGACCTGATCCTGGCATTGGCCGTTGTCATCATCCTCGGGACCCTGGGGCTCCAGGGCCTGAGCCTGCCGTGGCTGATCCGCCGTCTCGGCATCGAGGCGCCCGATCCGCATCACGAGGCCATCCAACGCGCGCACGCCCTCGACCGAGCCGCGCAGGCGGGTCTCGACCGCCTGCACGAGGTCACCGCCGAGGCCCCCGTGCCTGACGAGATCCTCGACGCGCTGCGCCGCGTCGCGCACGAGCGGGCCGTGGCCAACTGGGAACCGACCGAGGACGCCTCCGCCGAGTCGCCGACGCTGGCCTACCGGCGGGTGCGTCGGGAGATGATGGCTGCGGAGCGGGCCACCCTCCTGCGGCTGAGGGACGGCGGGGAGATCGACGACGACATCCTCCGCGCGCTGCAGCGCGAGCTCGACTTGGAGGACGCCCTCCTCGCGGAGTTCCAGCAGAGCGACACGTCGAACGAGACCGACCGCACATAGCGGCGGACGCTCGCGGGCACGTTGCGCCGTCGTCCGCGACGTGACGGTCAGAACTTTCGTCGCTGTTCTGTTTGCAGATCGTGCGCTGGGTAGTCGGGGCCACAGCAACCAAGGAGGTGCCGCTGTGGCGGACGAGTCGATCACCGACGATCGGACCACGAAGGACAAGGCGACCGACGTCGCCACCACCGCGAAGGAGGAAGCGCGAGGCGTCGCCGGCGACGCACGGTCCGAGGCGTCCGCAGTCGTCTCCGAGGCCGGCGCCCAAGCGCAGCACCTCGTCGACGAGGCTCGCACGACGCTGCGGCAGCAGGCATCGGACGGCGCGAACCGGGCGGCCGGGGCCGTTGACGAGCTCGCCACCCGATTCCGGGCGCTGGCGGACGGCGACGCCGAGCAGGCGGGAGACCTCCAGCGCTACGCGCGCGACCTTGGCGACCGCCTGGGTGACGTGGCGGGCCGGATGAACGCCCGGGGCTTCGACGGCCTCGTCGATGACCTCCAGCGCTTCGCCCGTCGCCGCCCAGGCGTGTTCCTGGCCGTCACGGCAGGCGCAGGCTTCGCCGCCGGACGCCTGTTCCGGGGGGCCAAGGCGGACGCAGAGTCGCCGTCCACGTCCTCGAACGGGGACGCCTCAGGTCCCGCGGGGACCGCCGGCTCGGGTCTCCCGCCAGCAGGTGGACCCGTTACCGCCCTCCCGGCCAAGGGACCCGACCCGGCGCTCGACGAGCTGTCTCGCGATGCCGAGCCCAACGGGTTCCCCGAAGTTCCCGAGACGGGCGCCGTGCCGGCCGGTACGACTCCGACCACCGACCTCCACGGCGGCGCCACGTCGCAGACCACACCGGCTGAGCCTCGATGAGCGCCCACGACAACGGCGACATCGAGCCGTCGACCCCGTACGGGGACGCACCTGAGCCGTCGCTCGGCGAGCTGTTCAGCTCGCTGACCAACGATCTGAGCCAGCTCGTCCGGTCCGAGATGGAGCTCGCCCGGGTGGAGATCCGCGAGGAGGCCGGCAAGGCCGGCAAGGCCGCGGGGATGCTCGGCGGCGGTGCCGTCGCGGCCCTCGTCGCCCTGATCCTGCTCACTTCCGCGGCCGCGTGGGGCCTGGCCGAGGTCGTGGACGCCGGATGGGCCTTCCTGATCGTGGGGGTCGTCATCGGCGCCGTCGCCGCGGTCCTCGCCATGAGCGGCCGGCGGAAGCTCGCCGAGGTCCGCCCCGTCCCCGACCAGACCGTTGACACCCTCAAGGAGGACGCCCGATGGGCAAGAGCGCAAGTGAAGTGAGGTCCGAGATCGAGGACACCCGCAGTGAGATGTCCGAGACCATCGACGCCATCGCCGATCGGACCAGTCCGGGCCGGATCATCCAGCGTCGGCGTCAGCGCATGTCCGACGGATGGCGCTCGGTGCGCGAGCGGGTCATGGGTCGGGCCCAGGACACCTACGGCTCGGCCGGCGGCACCGCTCAGGACCTCACCGGGAGCGCCCGCGACGCGGCCGGGCTCGGTCGTCGAGGGCGCTCGCCAGGCGCCCGACAAGGTGCTCGAGCAGACGCAGGGCAACCCGATCGCCGCCGGCCTCATCGCCTTCGGCGGCGGGCTGCTGGTGGCCTCGCTGATCCCGCCGACCGACACCGAGCAGCGTGTCGCCGGTCAGGTGGCCGAGAAGGCCCAGCCCCTGCGCGACGAGCTGCAGCGGGCCGGCCAGGAGGTCGCCGACGACCTGCGCTCGACCGCCCAGGAAGGCGCCCAACAGGTGAAGGAACGGGCCGCCGACGCGGCCACCACGGTCCAGGAGGACGTGAGCGGGTCTACCGACAGCGTCCGCGAGGAGGCGCAGCGATGACCTCGCAGTCCCGCGCCGGTACCCACCCCCGACCGACCACGAGAGGGAACCAGATGTCATTCAACCCGTTGGAGCAGGCGGGCATCCCCGTCGAGGACCAGTTCCGCAACTGGTCCGAGCTCAACATCACGCCCTACGACAAGGGCACCGTCGACCCGTACACGCGGACCCGCGTGATCCTGATGAACGGGATCGAGGTGGAGTCGATCATCTTCTCGCACCAGTTCGCCCGGCACACCGACCATCCAGAGCTCAAGCGGGCGCTCGCCACCAACCGGAGGGTCGACGCCCAGCAGCAGAAGGCCGTCAACGGGCTGAACCCCGGTGACCAGAGCCCCCTCGAGACCACGATCGGCTACGAGCAGGTGGCGGTCGACCTCACTGCGTGGCTGGCGCGGCACGAGCCCGATCCGATGGTCCACCAGGCGCTCGACTTCGCCCTCCTCGAGGACTTCGACCACCTGTACCGCTACAGCGATCTCTACGACCTGCTGTACGGCGGCCGGGCCGACGAGATCACCCAGCACCTGACCGAGATCACTCCGGGCCGTCCGACGGTCGCCGAACATCGGCACCCGCACGACGAGATCCGCACGCACTTCGAGACCCACACCGTGGATCCGCTGACCCGGATGCACGTCATGACCATCGTGGCGGCCGAGCAGCAGACCATGAACTTCTACATGAACCATGGGAGCGACTGGGTCGAGCCGATCGCCCGCGGCCTCTACGCGGAGATCGCGCTCATCGAGGAGCAGCACGTCACCCACTACGAGTCGCTGCTCGACCCCCTCGACTCGTGGCTCGCGATGTGGGTGTGCCACGAGTACAACGAGGTCTACATGTACTGGTCGATGCTCCAGCACGAGAGCGACCGGCGCATCAAGGCCCTGTGGGAGCTGCACCTGAACATGGAGCTGGGCCAGCTCCAGGTGGCGTGCGACTTCATGCAGCGCCTCGAGGGACGCGACCCGGCCGAGATGCTGCCTCCGGACGCTACCCGACACGCCCGTGACGTTCGAGCCGAACAAGGACTACGTCCGCCAGGTGCTGGCCGAGCAGATCGACCTGCGGGCCGACGGCACCGACTACGTGCCGCTCAGCGAGCTGCCGGCCGACCACCGCTACTTCCGGTACCAGGCCACGGTCAACGAGGGCGGTGCCCCGAGCGAGAAGGTCATCGACGAGGACCGGGCCCAGCGGGGTCACGAGTACCGCGACGAGACCGAGGGCGAGCACCCCGTCCGTGACCTGCGCCCCGCCGGGATGGCCTGACCGCGCCGAGACGATCGAAGGAGCAGCAACACCATGCCCACCCTCATCCCCACCGCCGACACGGGCGCCCGCGCCCATGCCCGTCGGCCTCACCCACGTCGATCCCGGCCCAGGTGATGCTGCCGAGCGAGAAGGAAGCGTTCCTCGCCGGCACCGGCCTCAACGGGCCGTTCGTCGCCGACCTGCTGAGCGACATGACCGCCCACGAGCGGGGCGGCGCCGCCCTGTACCGGTCGGTGGCCGGCAGGACCCACAACCCGGTGCTGAAGCAGACGCTACACGCACTTCGGGCACCAGACGGTCGAGCACGTGGACGTGCTCGAGACGCTGGTCGGCCGACTCGGCGGCGACCCGGGCTACGTCAGCCCGTCGGCGCGGGCCACCGAGAAGGCCGGGTTGGGCCTCGTCGAGTCGACCTTCCTGCTCGGCGGGTCCGTCGACCTCATGACCCAGGAGCTGGTGATGCTCGACGCCGTGCTGCTGGCCGAGGCGAAGGACCACGCCAACTGGTCGGGCCTGTCAGAGCTGGTCGACGTGATGCCCGAGGGCCAGGTCCGAGACGCGGTCCGCGAGGCCGTCGAGCGGGTCGAGCCCGAGGAGGACGAGCACCTCGGCTGGGCCCAGGACATGCGCACCAAGCTCGTGGCCGCCCAGGTCCGCAGCGGGCCCGTGCAGTCGATGACCACCAAGGCCGAGGACATGGTCGCTCGCATCAAGGGGCTGTTCTCGTGAGCTGGCCGTCGCCCTTCGGCGATCCCGAGGTCCCCGAGGCCGACGCCTTGGACCAGCAGCGCGAGGTCGACCCCGAGCCCGCGGACGGTGAACCCACCCTCGATCCCGAGGTACCCGAGGGCGACGCCCTCGAGCAATCGCGCCAGGTCCCCCCGCCTGACTGATCGGACGCGCCAGCGCCGCCTGTCCGAGAGGACGGGCGGCGCCTGCGCGTTCATGCGCTGCAGGCTTGTCGACGGATTCAGGCCAGCTCGTTCGGCTCCGGGACCTCCTCGGAGTCCGCGGCGGGGTGACGACGCCAGTCCCCGGCGCCTCGCGATCGCTGGTTCGCTCGCTGGCGGCCGCGTCGTCGCTCAGTCGTCGACCGTGCTGCTGGGCGGCTCGACGATCTCGCCCTGCTCGTTCCTGTCGGCTCGGGTCATGGTCCCTCCGTGGCGTCGTGGCGCGCCTACCCGTCGCCGGCGCCGGCAAACTGTTGACCATCGGGCAGGGCCGAGACGTCCACGCCGGCGGCCCGGCGGTAGCTGAGGTGGCCGCCGAGGTAGCCCGAGATCGACATCAGCCCTGCCCCGACGAGCGACAGGGCCAGGCCGCGTCCTCGGTGGCCACGGATGCGGGCCCACCAGGACGATGCGTACAGGGCGGTGCCGACGGCGTTGCCCACGGCGTGTGCAGCGGCAACGCGGGTCGTGCGCTCGTCGCGTAGGTCGGTGAGCTCGGCCAGGCCGGCTGCCGCGGTGGGCAACGCCGAGAGGACGCCGAGTCCGACGAGGGCGTCCGCGGCGCGTCGGGTGCGCTTCCCGGGGACCACGTCGAGCACGAACGCGCTCGTCCAGAAGCCGATCGGCAGGTCCGTCAGCATGGGGTGCACCGGATGGCCCAGCCACCGCCCGCGGGCCACGTCCCGCACGGGGCCGGAGGGCACGACGGCGTCGGCGGCCCGTGACAGCGCGGCGGCCACGCTCGTCAACGCGGGTGACCCCTCGAGACGCGCTGTGAGCTGGTCCGCGGTGTCGGCCACCCGGTCCTCGACCTGGGCGGCACTGGTGTGCATCGTCATGTGTCGCGTATGCCCCCCGGGGCGGCTCACCATCCCTCGTGTCGCTGTCGCGCCCACGTGACGACCCCGGCGGTGCGGTCGTATAATCCGCGCCGGGTGGGCCAGCAGCGTGCGGAGCGAGGGAGGTCGTTCTGTGGCTCATTACCTTGGCGAGTTCGAGATCGTGACGCGGCGCGATGGCGACCGGGCGTCTGCCGTGGTGGCCTTGCGGGGCGAGTTCGACCTCCACGGCGCCGGCATGCTGGCCGAGCGGATGGCAGACCTCATCGACTGGGATGTCCCGGCCATCGAGATCGATGCCAGCGAGGTCACCTTCATCGACTCCTCCGGGATCAAGGCCCTGCTCGATGCCCGGCAGGCTGCACATGAGGCGGGTGTCGACTTCTCGGTCGGATCGGCGTCCGACCGATTCGTGCGGGTGGCGCGCGTGACCGGCGTCAGCGACCTGCTCCTGCCCGGGTGACGCGGCGCCGGCCCGTCACCCTCAGGCGCCGGCGGACGCCGCGCTGGCGATGAGGCCGGTCGTGGAACGGCCCTCGACCAGTGGCACGAGCACGACGTGCCCGCCCCAACGGGCCAGCACGCTCTGCTCGGCGATCTCGGCGCCCTGGTAGTCGGCCCCCTTCACGAAGAGGTGCGGCCGCACGGCCTCGAGCACGCCCGCAGGCGTGTCGTCGTCGAAGACCACGACCGAGTCGACCGCGGCGAGGCTCCGCAGCACGGCGGCACGGTCGGCGGCGGGGTTCAGGGGGCGACCGGCGCCCTTGAGCCGTCGGACCGACCGGTCGCTGTTGACGCACACAACCAGGTGGTCACCCAGGCGGCGTGCGTGCTCGAGGAGCTGGACGTGACCGGCGTGCAGCACGTCGAAGCACCCACCTGCGCCCACCACGACGCCGCCGGCACGCCGGACCCCCATCGCGGCTGCCGTGATCTCCTCGGTCGGCCCCGGTCGGCCGTGGTCGGCCAGCACCACGACGTCGGAGTCCGGGAGTCTGAGGCGCGTCGAGGGCTGCATGCCGCCGGCGACGTACGTCCGGGCATCGTCCACGGCGGCGGCTGCGGCCGTCCACCAGTCCTGTCCGCGGCCGAGACCGATGGCGGCGCTCACCGCGAACCTGTCGCCCGCGCCGCAGGGATCGCCCTGCACCGGCCGAGTCGGGACGACGGACGGGAGGGTCCGACCGTCGGTGAGCACCGCACCCGTCTCACCGGCGGTCAGCGCCACCGGGCAGCCGAGGGCGCAAGACACGTGCTCGGCGAGCGTCACCAGCTCGGGAGTACTCGAGGAGGCCACGTGTCCGCCCCCGACCAGCGTTGCGGCTTCCTGCACGTTGGGCGTCACCAGCATGGCCCGTGGCGACGGGCGGGGTCCCCGTGTGTGCGGGTCCCACACGAGAGGTCGGCCCGCCGCCGCGGTGCCGTCGGCGATGCCGGGGAGCGTCGCCATGCCGCGCCCATAGTCGGAGACGAGGACGACGTCGGCCGCGGTCAGGGCCGCACGGGCCTCGGATGTCATCGCTCCGGGAGGCACCACAGGGTGGCAACCCCGATCGACGCGGGCCAGTGACTGACCGCCCGACCGTAGCCGGAGCTTCACCGGCGTCGGCCCGTCGAGGCCAAGGTCGACGATGTGGACGCCGGCGGCCTCCAGCTCGGCCATCAGGCGGCGACCGTCGTCGTCGCCTGCCACGGCGGTGATCAGGGTGACCTCCACACCGGGCGTGACGCCGAGCACCGCCGCCAAAGCGGCGCCTCCGGGTCGGATGCGCTCGGTGGGGGTGTCGAGCACCGGCGCCGGGGCATCGCGGCACACCTCGCGCACGTCGCCCTCCCAATCGACGTCGAGCAGGGCGTCGCCGACGATGCACAGCCGCAACGGTTCCACGGGCGTGGGCTACCCCGAGCGGGGGCGGGCATACGGTCGGAGGTTTGGGTCAGGACGCGCCGGGGAGACCCCGAACACCACTGCCAACGGCGCGGAGATGTCCCGCCCCCGGAAGGGAGCCGGTCCGATGGAACGGCGCCAGCACCACGTGATCGCCCGCTTCGGCCGGCAGACCTCCGAGGTCCGCCGGGCCCGCGACCTCGTGCGGACGTCGCTCGACTCGTGGGGCCTCAGCGCCGACGCTCAGGCACTCGAGCTGGCGGTCAGCGAGCTCGTGACCAATGCGGTGGTGCATGGCGCCGGCGGCATCGAGGTACAGCTCAGCGCCCACGGGCCGGAGGTGCGCCTCGAGGTGGTCGACGAGGGCGACGGTTCGCCGGCTGTTCATGAGCAGAGCGACGACGAGTACGGCGGATGGGGGCTACGGCTCGTCGAGGAGCTGGCGGACAGCTGGGGCAGCGAGATTGCGCGCGGATGCACCCGGGTGTGGATGGTGAAGAAGGCGGGCGGCATTCACTGGCGATGACACCCATCACGTTCTGGTGGAGGCGGTGAACCGGCGCGGCCGGCGGAGCGCTCCGCACCGGAGACGTTCCCGCGCCTTCTGAAGCGGTTCTGTGTAGAGCCGCGTGTGCCGGGTAGGCGCCGCTCGACATCGATCCACCCTGGTCTGAGGGAGGCACCGTGACCACGCCCCAACGTTCCCGCGAACAGCTCGACGCCCGCTTCGAGCAGTGGCGGGCGAGCGGTGACCGTCGCGTCCGCAACGCCCTCGTCGAGGACTACGCCTGGCTGGCGTCCTACTGCGCGCACCGGTTCGCGAACCGCGGGGAGTCACGGGACGATCTGGGGCAGGTGGCGTTCCTCGGACTGGTCAACGCCGTCGACCGGTTCGACCCCTCCCGTGGCCTCGCGTTCAGCACCTTCGCCGTGCCCACGATCCTCGGCGAGCTGAGACGGCATTTCCGCGACAAGACGTGGTCGGTCCACGTCACGCGCCGGGCGAAGGAGGCGAGCCGCACGGTGGCGATCGCCGCTGACGAGCTCACCGCCGCGCTGGGTCGCGCGCCGTCGATCCCCGAGATCGCGGAGCGGGCGTCGCTCGGTGTCGACCACGTCCTCGAGGCGCTCGAGGTCAACGTCCTCCGGCGCGGCGCCTCGTTCGACCCGTTCGCCGGTGACTCCGGTGAGGACACGGCGCTCGGCGTCGACGACACGGGCTTCGCCTCCGCCGAGGCGCGCAACGTCGTGGCCACCCTGCTCGCCGTGCTGCCGACCGACCGCGACCGCCGCATCGTCCGGATGCGCTTCGTCGAGGGCCTCACCCAGAGCGAGATCGCGCAGCGCATCGGGGTCAGCCAGGTGCAGGTGTCTCGCCTACTGCGGGCCAACCTCGACCGCATGCGGCGGGCCGCCGATCGCGGTCGTGCCGGACGGCGATCGACGCCCGCTGGGTCGGAGGCGGGTCAGGGGCGCTGACCAACATGTGGTCGAGGCGAGGACTCGTCGAACGAGCACGGTTCGCCCTCAGTGACGGGGGGAAGGCTCCCGCCGATCGACCACCGAAGGAGCCGTAGACATGGATGCACTGACCCTGCTCACCGCCGACCACAACCGAGTCCGGGGCCTGTTCGCCCGGTTCAACAGCGCCAAGGAATCGGACGACACCGGGACCATGGCCGAGCTCGCCGCGCTGATCGACCACGAGCTCGACGTGCACACGACCATCGAGGAGGAGGTCTTCTACCCCTGGGCCCACGACCTCTCCGAGAACATCGCCGAGGTCGTCGACGAGGGCGTCGAGGAGCACCACGTCGTCAAGCTGCTGCTCGGCGAGGTCGCCGAGCTCACGCCCGAGGACGACGAGTGGGTCGCCAAGATGACCGTGATCATCGAGAACGTCGAACACCATGCCGAGGAGGAGGAGACCGAGATGTTCCCCCAGATCCGGTCGGCCTCGAGCGGTGACGACCTGCAGGACCTGGCCGGCCGGCTCGAGGCCAGGAAGGCCGACCTGGGCGCACCGGTGCTCGCCGACAAGCAGGACATGACGATGGACGAGCTGCGCCGCCTCGCCGCCGACCAGGAGATCCCCGGTCGGTCGTCGATGGATCACGACGAGCTGGCGGCAACCGTGAGCCCGGGCTAAGCTCCCCGGGTTCAGATCAGAGGTTGGGGGAGAGGAAGGGGCGCAGGCGCTGGATCGCCTGGGCGAGGAGCCGGGAGACCTGCATCTGGCTGCAGCCCAACCGCTGTGCGATCCGGCTCTGCGTCTCGTCCTCGAAGTAGTACCAGGTCAACAAGCGCACGTCGGACTCGGCGAGGTTGGCCAGCCCTCGCCGGAGAGCCGTGCGGTTCTCTGCCCTCGCCATGCCCCCGTCGAGCCCTCCGAGGAGGTCGCCGCCGGGCTCGTCCCCGCCGGGGCTCGGGGCGTCGATCGAGGTGGTCGACCGGGCGTGGCGAGCGGCGTCGGCTGCCGCCAGCTCCGCGACGGGCACGCCGAGGAAGTCGGCGACCTCGGCGAGCACCGGAGGGCGGCCGAGGTCCTGGGTCAGCATGTCGACGGCGTCACGCTGAGGCGTGGCCAGCTCGTGGACGTGGCGGGGCACCCGCAGGGCCCACCCCGCATCCCGGAAGTGGCGCCGCAGAGTCCCGGTGATCGTGGGAGCGGCGAAGGCGAGGAACGGCGTCCCCCGGCCGGGGTCGAAGCGCCGGAGGGCAAGCATGAGCGCCTCGTGGGACACCTGGACCAGGTCGTCCACCGGTTCGCCGTGCTGGTACTGGCGGCGGGCGGTGGCGGTGGCGAAGCCGCTGTAGCGGTCTACGAGGCGGTCGAACACCCACGGCTCGCGGCGAGCGGCGTAGGCGACGTGGAAGGTCCAGTCGTCGGGATCGACGGAGGGGCGGGCCGACCGCGCCACCACCCAGCGCCGCGGCAGGGTCGTGCGCGGCAGCGTGAGGGTGGCGCGGGCGCGATCACGCGCGGCCTGCAGCCGCTCGAGTGCGGTGCTGCTGGCGGCTCGGTGCCGCCGTCGGCGCGTGCTCCCTGTTCGCACGGGGCGTTCCTTCCCCGGACGCAGGGATCCACACCGCCGATTGCGTCGATCGTGCGCGACTGCGGTCCGCCTCAGGGGGGTACGTCGGCGTCGAAAGGGAGCCGACGAGAGACGACGATCCGGAGCGTGCCGACGATGACGTCACCTCGACCGGCTGGGATGGAAGGCGAGGGTACGGGGGAGTTCGAGGGCGCGGCAGCGGACCTGGAGGCTCTGGCGGGCGTGCACGACGAGTGTGTGGCCACGCTGGAGGAGATCGAGGGGATCGTCGACGCGCTGCTCGACGATCCCCGGTCGCGCGTCGCCGTCGTCGACTGCGGCCTCCGCATCCGAGCGCTGAGCCGGGGGATGGCCGGGGCACTCGGTGCCGGCCCTTCGGACCTGGGGGTCCCGCTCGCAGCGCTGACGCCGCCCGAGTGGCCGGATCTCCAGGGTGCGTTCGGCGAGGCCCGCCCCGAGGACTGGTGGACGATCCCTCTGGAGGGCGGTGCGGGCACGATCGCCGTGCGAAGGGCGACGGCTCAGGATCGCGAGGCGGTGTACGTCGTGCGGGTCGAACCTCCCGAGTCGCCGGCGTCGCCCTGAAGGCGTCACCCGGGATCCGTCGGTCGTCCCCCGGTAGGCTCACGTCCCTTGTCGGAGCAGGGGATCCTCGAGGCGGGCGCGGCGGTCGACGCCGCGGCGGCACGCACAGCCCGCCGGCGGCTCCCTCGACGGGACGTCGGCCGATGGGCGCAGTCCGCCGCTCTCGTTCTTCCTGCCCTGATCCTGGTCGAGCGGGCCTGGGACCGCCGGTGGATGACCGACGACGGGTTCATCAACCTGCGGATCGCCCGCATGATCCTCGACGGGCACGGGCCGGTGTTCAACGTCGGCGAGCGGGTCGAGCCGGCGACGAGCACCCTGTGGGTGGGGATCCTCGCGGTCGGCGATGTGGTTCTGCCGATGCGGATGGAGTGGGTGGCGGTCGTCCTCGGCCTCGTCGGGGCCGGCGGCGGCCTGGCACTGGCCACGTTCGGCTCGGCCCGGCTGTTCCGGTCGCGCGGCGCGACGGGGGTGCTCGTCCCCGCCGGGGCGGCGGTCGTGGCCGCGGTCCCGCCGTTCTGGGAGTTCTCGACGTCGGGTCTCGAGGGCGGCCTGACCTTCGGATGGATCGGCCTGACCTCGTGGCTCCTCTGCCGGTGGGCGGCCTCGGGCGATCGTCTCGGCGGGCTGGCCGCCGTGGCCATCGGCACGGCGCCGCTCGTGCGGCCCGACCTGGCGCTGGCCCTGCCGTTCGTCCTGGGCGGCGTGCTGGTCGCCCAGTGGGGGGCCGACCGGGCCCGTGATCGTGTCCGCCTGCTGGCCTGCGCCCTCGCCCTCCCCGTGGCCTACCAGGTGTTCCGCATGGGCTACTACGGCACCCTCGTGCCCAACACCGCGCTGGCCAAGTCGAGCGGGCGCGACCTGTGGCAGGGGGGCTGGTGGTACATGCGCGACTTCGTGCAGCCGTACTGGCTGGTCGTCCCCCTGGCCTGCCTGGCGCTCGGCGTGGGGGCGCCGTTCCTCGTGCGGGCCTGGCGCCTCGGCGACCGCCGCGGCCTCGTTGCTCTGGGGGCGCTCCCGCTCGTCGGGCTCGTCGACGCCCTCTACGTCATGCGCGTCGGCGGCGACTACATGCACGGGCGCCTGCTGCTGCCGGCGCTGTTCGCCCTCGTGGCCCCACTCGCCGCCGTGCCCGTCACACGTCTCGGTGGGGTGTGGACCGAGCGTCCGGCCGGCGGCGATGGCGCGTCGGTGCCCGACGGCGTGACCGGTGACGCCGCAGTCGATCCGCCGGACGCCGCGGTCGATGCGCCCGACGACGCGGTCGGCCGCGCCGCCGGCTCGCCGAGGCGGCGATCGATCCTTCCCGTCACGGTCGCGGTGGCCTCCGGCGCGGTGCTGGTGTGGGCGGTGGTGGCCGGGGCCGAGCTGCGGCGCAGCGGGGGCGGCGTGGTCGACGGGCTGTTCGTGTCCGAGGCCTACGACGGGCACGTGTCGTTGCACGGGCGGCACACGGTGACGGCCGAGGACCAGGGCTGGGGGCCCGAGGCCGTGCGCGGCGTGCTCGACTCGGGCGTCGCCGTGCACGTGCCCGCACCCGTCCCGGGCGCCGTCCCACGCGACGGCGGCGGCCGGCCGGTGTACGCGAGCTGGGGCATCGGGGTGGTCGGCTACGCCCTCGGCGAGGACGTCTACGTCCTCGACATGCTCGGCCTCGCCGATCCGCTCGTCAGCCGCTTCGAGCTCGAGCGTCCGGGCGCCACCGGCCACGAGAAGCCGATCCCGGCGGCCTGGTTGGCGGCGCGCGTCTCCGAGGGCCCGGCACCCGACGGGCTGCCGCGGGCCCCGCTGATGAGCGCTCCGTTGTACGACTCGCCGCCGGGTGAGCTCGACGCCGACGCCGAGGCGGCGCGCCGGGCGCTCGACTGCGGTGACCTGGCCGACCTCTCGCGGGCGGTGCACGACCCCATGACGCCGAGCCGGTTCCTCCGCAACCTCGTCGACGCCCCGGCGCTCACCGGTCTGCAGATCCCCGCCGATCCGAACGAGGCCGTGGCCCGCTTCTGCGAGTAGGACCCCGCGTCAGGGGAACGGTTTCGCCATGGCCACCTACACGGTGAACGAGCGAGCCGTCGCCAAGGCCCGCGAGCTGATCGACGCCCGGCAGTACGTCCTGCGCAGCGAGTGGTCCCAGGTGCAGCCGACGGCAGAGGACGAGAACGCCTTCCTCGAGCGGCACTCGTGGGACGACTACGCGGCCTGGCACCTCGGGTTGCGGGACGGCGCGGCCGACGGGACCAAGGCCCGGTACGGCTTCGTGTACGGCGACCTCCGGCGCATCCACCGCATGGGGATCATCGCCTGCCACTACCGGGCGGCGGAGTGGGGGCACAAGGAGATCGAGCTGGCCGCGCACGAGCTGCTGCAGTACCTCGACGCCGCCCGCGGCTGACCCGGTCGACCCCTGGAGCCGGCTGGCGCCGGGCGGGTGCGACCGGATCGGGGGTCCGTGCCCGGGCGAATGTGACCCACGTCATCTGGACATCCGCCCCGGACAGGCGTGTGATAGCGCCGATAACGTAACGCCGTTACGTCTCGGAGGCCGCCCGCCCATGTTGACCCGAATCGCCCGCCTGTCCACCCGGCGCTCCTGGCGCGTCGTCGTCGCCGCCGTGCTGTTCGTCCTGGTGGCGGGCGCCCTCGGCGGGGGCGTCGCCGAGAACCTCACGTCCGGTGGGTTCGAGGACCCGTCCACCGAGTCGGCCCGGGCCGACGAGGCCCTCGCCGATCGGTTCGGGACGGGCATCCCGAACGTCATCCTGCTGGTCACCGCCCGGGACGGCGACGTCGACTCGCCCGCAGCCGCGGCGGCGGGCGTGGCCGTCACCGACGAGCTCGCCGCCGAGGCGGGCGTCACCGACGTCGTGTCGTACTGGTCCGAGGGCAACGCCCCACCGCTGCGCAGCGACGACGGCGAACGAGCCCTCGTCCTCGCCCGCATCGAGGGCGACGACGACGCCGTCGACGCCCGCATCGAGGAGCTCGGCCCCGCCTTCCAGCGGACCGGGGACGGCGAGGCCGTCACCGTCGAGGTCGGCGGCTTCGCCCAGGTCTTCCACGAGGTGGGCGCCACCATCGAGGAGGACCTCGTCACGGCCGAGATGATCGCCCTGCCGATCACGCTCGTGCTGCTGGTGCTGATCTTCGGCAGCCTCGTCGCCGCCAGCCTGCCCCTGATCGTCGGCGTCATGTCGATCATCGGCACGTTCTTCGTGCTCCAGGTGCTGTCGGGCCTGACCGACGTGTCGGTCTACGCGCTGAACCTGACCACCGCCCTCGGGCTCGGGCTGGCCATCGACTACAGCCTGTTCATCGTCTCCCGCTTCCGGGAGGAGCTGCGGGCCGGGCACGAGCCCCGCGCCGCCGTGATCCGGACCGTGCGCACGGCCGGCCGCACGGTCACCTTCAACGCCCTGACCGTGGCGGCGTCCCTCTGCGCCATGCTCGTGTTCCCCATCGCCTTCCTGCGCAGCTTCGCCTACGCCGGGCTGGCGGTGGCGGTGCTGGCGGGCGTGTTCTCGGTCGTCGTGCTGCCCGCCATCCTCGCCCTCCTCGGTCACCGCGTGAACGCGGTGACGCTGTGGCGGCGCTCGGTGACGCCTCCCGAACAGGGCTTCTGGCACCGCATGGCCATCTTCGTGATGCGCCGGCCCATCCCCGTTGCCACCGCCGTCATCGCCCTGCTGCTGGTGCTCGGCGCACCGTTCCTGAACCTGCGCCTGACCCAGCCCGACGACCGGGTGCTGCCGCCGGGCTCGGACGGGCGCCTGGTCGGCGACGTCATCCGCGACGAGTTCTCGTCCGAGGAAGCCGGCGCCCTGTCGGTGGTGACCGAGGCCGGGCCGTTGACCCCCGCCGAGACCGAGGCCTACGCCGCCGAGCTCGCCGTCCTGCCCGGGGTGGCCCGCGTCGACGCCGCCACCGGCACCTACTGCGCCGAGGGCGTGGCCGAGCAGTTCGGGTGCGAGCCGGGCACGCTCGTCCTCGGGCCCGAGACGGCCGGCCGCTACGCGGGGTTCACCAACGACGAGGGCAGCTACCTCTCGGTCGTTCCGGCTGTCGAGCCGATGTCGTCGGCCGGCGAGCAGCTCGTGCACGCGGTGCGGGACCTCCCGTCGCCCGCTCCGGTGCTGGTGACCGGCATGTCGGCGGAGCTCGTCGACGTCAACGACTCGCTGTTCGACCGCCTGCCGTACGCCCTCGGGCTCATCGCGGTCATCACGGCCGTCGTGCTGTTCCTGATGTTCGGCAGCGTGATCATCCCGATCAAGGCGATCGTGCTCAACCTGTTGAGCCTGACGGCCACGTTCGGCGCCATGGTGTGGATCTTCCAGGAGGGCAACCTGTCGGGGGTCCTCGACTTCACCCCCACGGGCGGCCTGGCCGCGGCCATGCCGATCCTCATGTTCTGCATCGCCTTCGGCCTGTCGATGGACTACGAGGTGTTCCTGCTCTCCCGCATCAAGGAGGAGCACGACGCCGGCGCCGACAACGTGACCGCGGTGGCGACCGGCCTCGAGCGCACGGGCCGCATCGTGACCGCGGCCGCGGTGCTGATGGCGGTGATCTTCCTCGCCTTCGCCACCGGCCACGTGAGCTTCATCAAGATGTTCGGCATCGGCCTGACCGTGGCGGTGCTGATCGACGCCTTCCTCATCCGCGGCACGCTGGTCCCGGCGTTCATGCGCCTGGCCGGCGACTGGAACTGGTGGGCGCCCGGGCCGCTGCGCCGCATCCACGACCGGTGGGGCATCAGCGAGACGGTGGACCTGACCGACGACGAGGTCGCCCCCGCCCCCGTCGTCGGCGCCCACCCGAACGGCCAGGCGCGCGATCCTGGTGACGTGACGGGAGAGCTCACCCGGAGATGACGGCCTCGGCCACCGGCGCCGGCCGCCGCCCCCGCCTGCCCAAGGGCGAGGGGCGGCAGCTGCGCGACGAGATCCTCGTCGCCACCGAGCGCCTGTTGCTCGAGACCGGTTCGGCGCGCGCCGTGTCGATCCGCGGCGTGGCCGACGCCGTCGGGGTGACCCCGCCCTCGATCTACCGGCACTTCGCCGACAAGACCGCGCTGATCTTCGAGGTGGTGGCCCGCCACTTCACGTCCCTCGAGAACCACGTGCGCCAGGCCTGCGAGGGCATCGACGACCCCGTCGACCGGCTCGCCGCCCTGGGCGTTGCGTACATCGAGTTCGGGATCGCCAACCCCGAGCCGTACCGGATCATGTTCATGACGGCGCCCGACGTGGTGCCCAGCGAGTACCACGGCCAGGTGCTGGCCGACTCGGCCGCGTTCGGGCTGCTCGTGGACTGCGTGCAGAAGGCCATCGACTCCGGTCGCCTGCGCCCCGAGTTCGCGGAGGCCTACCCGACCTCGCTCGGCCTGTGGGCCCGCGTCCACGGCCTCACCTCCCTGTGGGTCACCAAGCCCGACCTGCCGTGGCCGGACGCGTCGGCGTTCGTGCGCCAGTACGCCGAGACCTGCCTGCTGCGGCATCGTGGGCGACACTGACAGCGTCCGGCCGACCCGCTGACGCGGCGGTCGCCCCCGTTCCCGTTGCAGGTGGGTGACGATCACGGCGGCGTCGTCTGGCGCGTCCGGCCGGGGGGAACGTCTGCGCCCGACCGTTGTGGTCTGGGGAAAGGACCCACAGATGCTCCTGGCTGTCGATGTGATGGATCCGACGCTGAAGATGCTGTTCTTCCTGGCGGCGGTGATCCTGTTCGTGCTGTCGGCGATCGGTTTCTCGAGGGGGAAGGTGTCGTTCATGGGCGCGGGGCTGGCGTGCTTCGCCTTCCCGTTCTTCTGGGACAACCTGGCCGCCATGTAGCCCTCTGCACGCCGCTCCCGGCGGGCACCACCGTCGGATGCCGATGCGCCGGTCGAACGCCGTCTCCAGCGTTCGGCCGGCGCTCGGTCGTTCTGCCCGACCCGCGGCCTGCACTAGACCAGCGGGATGCGGGGATCGAGGCATGAGGTGGCGCACCGCCGTCGGGTCGCGGCGGCACTGGCGCTGGCGCTCGTCGCGGCCGCCTGCTCGTCGGGTGGCGACGGCGAGCCAGCAGGAGGTGGGGCGCCGGCCGACGGCGACTCGGCCGGGGCGGCCGGCGACGAGGGCGTGCGCTTCCCTGGCGACGACTGGGACCACGTCGACGCGGCCGAGGCCGGCTTCGACCCCGCGGCGCTCGACAGCCTGGCGGCATCGGCCGAGGCCGGCGGATCGTCCTGCCTGGTCGTGACCCGCGACGGAGCCGTCGTCGACGAGCGCTACTTCGGCGGCGGCGCGGCCGACGTCCCCGCCGAGGCGTTCTCGGTCACGAAGTCGATCACGTCCACGCTGGTCGGCATCGCCCAGGACGAGGGCGACGTCGACATCGCGCAGCCCGCGGCCGACTTCATCCCCGAGTGGGCGGGCACGCCGTCGGCCGGCGTCACGGTCGCAGAACCTCCTGAGCAACGACTCGGGTCGGGAGTGGAGCCTGGGCATCGACTACGGCGAGCTGCTCCGCGTCCCCGACAAGAACGCCTTCGCCATCGGTCTCGGCCAGGACGTCCCGCCCGGCGAGGCGTGGGCGTACAACAACTCGGCGATCCAGACCCTGTCGACCGTCCTCGAGGCCGCGACCGGCAGCTCTCCGTCCGACTTCGCCGAGCGCACGCTGTTCGAGCCGATCGGCATGGACGACTCCGCCATGTCGACCGATGCCGCGGGCAACACGCTCACGTTCATGGGGCTGCAGTCGACCTGCCTCGACCTGGCCCGCTTCGGCTACCTCATGCTGCAGGGCGGCACCTGGGACGGCGAGCAGGTCGTGTCGGCCGACTTCGTCGAGCAGGCCACCGCCGTCTCGTCCACCGAGCTCAACGCCGGCTACGGCTACCTCTTCTGGCTCAACCACCGCGGGCGCATCGGGTCGCCTGCGCTCGCCACCTCGGGCGTGGACAGCGCGGCCATCGCCGACGGCCAGCTCGTGCCCGGGGTCCCCGAGGACGTGTTCTGGGCGCTCGGGTTCAACGACCAGGTGGTGGCGGTGATCCCCTCCGAGGGCATCGTCGCCGTCCGCATGGGCGCCAAGCCTCCACCCGACGCCCCGTTCGGGCGCGGGGAGCTGACGACGGGCGTGCTGTCCGCCGTCGTCGAGCCGGCGCCCGACTCGTAGGGGGTTGGCGACCGGACGCGGCGGGAAGGCCTTCATCGGGAGGTTGCGCCGTGACCACGACCGACGATCTGATCGCTCTCGAGCGAGCCAGCTGGGATGCGCTGTCGACCAGCGGTGAGGCCGCCCAGGCCCACTACCAGGACGTCCTCGCGAAGGACGTGCTGGTGGTGATGCCAGGAGGCCTCGTCATCGACGACCGGGACGAGGTCGTGCGCTCGATGAGCGGCGCCCCGTGGGACGCCTGGGAGATGGGCGACGAACGGGTCGTCGAGTTGGGCGACCGCGTCGGGGTCTTGACCTACCGGGGCCGGGCCCGCCGTGACGACCACGCCTACGAGGCCTCCTTCACGAGCACGTACGTGCAGGAGCAGGGCGTCTGGAAGCTGGCCGTGCACCAGCAGTCGCCTGTCTGATCCTCGTCTGGCCTCGGCGACGTTTGGCCTCCGCTCGCAGGGGGAGCAGCGGGGCATGAGCGAGCGCACCGTGGGCGACACCCCCGAGATCCCCTGGCTGGGGACGAGCATCCGATCCCTGGAGCCGGTCCCCGGCGTCGGGACGTGGGCGGTCACCGGCCACGGGTCGTGCTCGGGTGACGGCCAGCTCAAGGCGCTGACGCCGGGCGAGCCCGCGCCCCTGTGCCCCCTGTGCGCCGCGGAGGTGCGCTGGACGCTGGTGTACCTGGCTCCGGCCGTGGCCGCCCACCACCAGGGTGCCGATCCGCTGCCCTGAGCGTCCGACGGACGCCTGACGTGGTTAGTGCGCGCTCGTCCGGGGAACCACTGCAAACGAGGAGCACGTGATGACCGACCGACCGAGCACTGATCGACCGAACACCCATCGTCCCGAGATCGTCGAGGAGGCGGAGCAGGCGCTCGACCGCCGCGTCGCCCCGCCCGCCGGCGAGCGCAAGTACGCGTCGGGCGAACGTGCCCGCACGACCGAGCGCCGGGCTCTGCGGCGCGAGCAGCAGGACGAGGTCGCCCAATCCTGGTTCGGGCTGGGGTTCCTGACCGACGCCCAGTTCAAGGGCGGGCTGGCCGGCATCGTCGCCGGCGCCGTCATCGGCGCGGTGCTCTTCCTGCCCCTCGGGCTCATCGAGTGGTCCGGGCTGGCACTCGGTTGGCGCCTCGCCATCGCCGCGCTCTGCGGCGCGCTGGCGGGCAGCACCGCCCTCGCCGTCTACCTCGGAGGGCGCGAGCCCGAGCTCGAGGGCGAGATGCAGGACGTCGACGGCCGTCCCTCGATCGGGACCACGCTGCGCGACCCCCGCTCCGACGTTCGCGGGCGGTGACGATGCCCGACCCGTCGGCCGGCCACCGTGAGGAGCCCGAGTACCAGGCCGAGCACCTGCCGCGCCGCGCTGGCGACCGATCCGCGTGTCATGCAGCCCGGTCTCGAGGTCGGCGTCACGCCGGGAGCGGTCGTGGTGCGGGGATGCGTGCCCACCGAGTCCATGAAGGGCGCGGTGGCCGAGGTCCTCCAGACCCACCTGGAGGGCCGCCGGCTCGTCAACGACGTCGAGGTCACCCCCAACGTGGTGCCGGACGGCGCCGAGGACCTCGTCTGACGTGGCCGCGATCCGGGTCGCCGCGGTGGGCGACGTCCACGCCGGTGCCGACGACGAGTCGAGGACCCGGCTGCGCGGCGGGTTCGCCACGCTGGCCGACCACGCCGACCTCCTGCTGCTGGCCGGCGACCTCACCCGGTGCGGGCACCCCGACGAGGTGGCGGTCGTGGCGGACGCGGTGGGGCGCACCGGCGTCCCCGTCGCCGCGGTCCTCGGCAACCACGACCTGCACGGTGATCGGGGCGACGAGGTGGTGGCGGTGCTCGAGCGGGCGGGCGTCGCGGTCCTCGAGGGCCGCGGCGTGACGTTCGACGTCGCGGGCCATCGCGTCGGCGTGGCCGGGGTCAACGGGTTCGGCGGGGGCTTCGCCGGCGCCTGCGTGAGCGTGTTCGGCGAGCCCGAGACGAAGGCGTTCGCCCGCCACGCCGTCGAGGTGGCCGACCGCCTGGGGAGTGCCCTCGACGAGATCGACGGGGCCGACCTCCGCCTCGTCCTGCTGCATTACTCACCCATCCGCGAGACGCTCCAGGGCGAGCCGCTCGAGATCTACCCGTTCCTCGGCAGCTACCTGCTGGCCGAGGCGATCGACGTCCGCGGCGCCGACCTCGCCGTCCACGGTCACGCCCATCGCGGCAGCGAGCGGGGCATGACACCCGGGGGCGTCCGGGTCCGCAACGTGGCCCAGCCGGTGATCCGCGCCGCCTACCGCGTGTTCGAGCTGCACACGGCCGGCGAGCCCGCCGGCGTCGGCGCAGCGACCGACCATCGAGAGGAGAGCACGTGATCATCACCCTCGCCCACGCGCCGAAGCTCACGCCGCTGCCACCGCAGCCCGACCCCGGCGAGCCCGGCCCGCCCATCCCCATGCCGCCGCAGCCGCCCCAACCGACGCCGCAGCCCACACCGGCCCCCGGCCCGATCGACAGCACCGATCCCGACTGACGCGGGGCACGAGCGCGGGCATGTCGGTCACCGAGGTCGCCGTCTCGGACCCGGGCTTCGGCCGGCGGGGCGCCGGCACGGGTTTCAGCTACGTCGACTGCGAGGGAGCGCGCATCACCGATTCCGAGGTCATCGAGCGGATCAGGGCGCTCGCCATCCCCCCGGCCTGGCGGGACGTGTGGATCTGCACCGACCCGCAGGGCCACATCCAGGCGACCGGGCTCGACGACGCCGGTCGCCGCCAGTACCTCTACCACCCCGACTGGCGGGCCGAGCGCGACCGCCGGAAGCACGACCGCATGCTCGAGCTGGCGCGGGCCCTGCCGCGCCTGCGGCGGAGGGTCGGGCGCGACCTGGCCACCGACGGACTGGGCCGCGACCGGGTCCTCGCCTGCCGCGGTGCGCCTGCTCGAGCTGGGCCTGTTCCGGGTGGGCGGCGAGGGCTACACCGAGGACAACGGCAGCTACGGGCTCGCCACCCTGCGCAAGGGGCACGTGCGGGTCCACGGCGACGAGCTGCGCTTCGACTACCCGGGCAAGAGCGGCCAGCGGCGCGTCGTGGCCATCGGCGATCGACGGGTGGCCGACGTGGTGCGGGCCCTGAAGCGGCGGCGGCGGGGCGGGCCCGAGCTGCTGGCCTACAAGGACGAGCGGGGCCGCTGGAGCGACATCCGCTCGGCGGACATCAACGCCTACCTCCAGGACGCGCTGGGCGAGGGCTTCTCGGCCAAGGACTTCCGCACCTGGACCGCGACCGTGCTGGCCGCGGTCGGGCTCGCCGCCGAGGACGACGAGGAGTCGTCCGAGCGCCAGCGGCGCGCCGCCGTGGCCGGGGTGGTGCGCGACGTGGCGCACCAGCTGGGCAACACCCCGACCATCGCCCGTAGCTCCTACGTCGACCCCCGCGTGATCGAGCGGTTCGAGGAGGGCCGCACGGTGGGCGACGGGGTGGCCGGCGCGGCCGTCGAGACGGTGGCGGGCGAGCGGCTGGGCGGCGCCAGAGCCGGCGGGGACGGGACCGACGGGGACGAGGCCGCCGCGGACGCGGGAGCGGCGGCCGGCGGTGAGGTCATCGAGCGCCTGCCCCCGGGCCTGCTGAGCCAGATCGAGCAGGCGGTCGTCGACCTCATCGAGGGCGCGCCCCGCCGGCGCCCCCGCCGCCGGTCGGCGAGCGGGTCCGCGGCGAAAGGCCGGGTAGGTTGCCGCCCGTGGCCCGCACCACGCCGCGCCCCCGCGACCTGGCCGCCTACGACGCCAAGCGCGACTTCGGCCGCACCCCCGAGCCGGCGGGAGCCCCACCGCGGTCCGCCGACGGCCCCGGCGGCATCTTCGTGGTCCAGCGCCATCGGGCCCGCCGCCTGCACTACGACCTGCGCCTCGAGGTCGCCGGGGTGCTGGCCAGCTGGGCGGTCCCCAAGGGCCCGACGCTCGACCCGGCCACCCGCAGCCTGGCGGTGCAGGTCGAGGACCACCCGATGGAGTACGCCGACTTCGAGGGCGTGATCCCGTCCGGCGAGTACGGCGGCGGCGACGTCATCGTGTGGGACCGGGGGACATGGGCCCCGGCCCGCACCGACGACCCCGCCGCCGCCATCGCCGGTGGTGAGCTGCACTTCGACCTCACGGGCCACAAGCTCGCCGGCCGGTTCGTGCTGGTGCGCACCGGGGCCGACGGGCGGGGCCGCAACCAGTGGCTGCTGCTGCACAAGCGCGACGACGCCGCCCAGCCCGGCTGGAACCCCGAGGACCACCCCGAGTCGGTGAAGTCCGGCCGGACCAACGACGAGGTCCTCGAGGCGCCCGAGGCGCTGTGGCGCAGCGACCTGCCCGCGGCCGAGGCCGAGGTCCCCGTCTCGGGGTCGGGCGCGGGGCCGGGCGCCGCGTCGTCGCCGCCTGCCGCCGGGCGCCGGGCCCCGTCGCCGGCCGGCCGCCGGGTCGCCGGGCCGACCGATCGCGAGCTGCACCGCCTCGACGCGCTCGGCGCCGAGGGCCGCTGGCAGGTGCAGGGCCACCGGGTGGCTCTGGCGGGCCTCGACGACGAGGTGGCGCGCCCTCGTGGCGAGGATCCCCTCACGGTCCGCGACCTCGTCCGGCACCACGCGGTGGCGGCCCCGAGGATGCTCCCGCACCTGGCCGGCCACCCGGTCGACGTCCGGACCCTCCCCGACGGGCGGGGCCGGCGGGGAGCCGACGCCGACCTCGCCGCGCACGCACCGAGTTGGCTGGGACGGTGGCGCGACACGACCCGAGGCGCCGGCGGCCAGACCCACCTCGTCCTCGACGAGGTCGCGGCGGTGATCTGGGCGGCGGGGGAGCGAGGGTTCTCGCTGTGCCCGTGGCTGTCGGCCGTCGACGCCCCGGCGTCGCCCCGCTGGGTCGTCCTCGGCCTCGAGCCCGGGGCCACCACCGCCGCGACCGACGTGGCCCTCGTCGGTCGCCTGTTCGGCACCGCGCTCGACCACCTCGGCCTGTCGGGTGGGGTCAAGACCGACGGGACCGGTGGCCTCGAGGTGTGGGTACCCGTCCGCCCCGGGGGAACGTTCGCGGGGACCGAGGCCTGGGCGGCGGACCTGGCGCGATCGGTCGCCGCGACCGTGCCCGACATGGTGGGCGTCGCCCCGTCGGCGCGCGCCCGGGGCGCCCGCCTGCGCCTCGTCCACCGGCAGCGCCCGGCGCCGGGCCGCGTCGTGCCCTATGGCGTCCTGGCCCGCACGTCGGCGCCCGTGTCGGTGCCCCTGGCCTGGGAGGAGCTCGACGGCGACGAGCCGCCGCTGTCTCGCTGGACCGTACGCAGCGTGGCGGATCGTCTCACCTCCGGGCCCGACCCCTGGGCCGGCCTCGCGGGCCTCGAGCAGGACCTGCCGGCCCTCTGACCGGCCTTTCTCGGATTAGGCGCCCGCACAGCGGGTAGCTCTCGGGCGTTCGATGCGACCCGAGGAGGGACCATGCGCCTGCTGCATCGCAACGACGACGTCCACACGGACGACGAGCGACAGCACGACGTCAAGACAACGGACCACGACGAGCACACACACCGTCGGCACACGTTCCGGAATCCGTTCGCCCGTGACGACACCGCCCGCGACGACGACGTCGCCGTGTCCCGCGACCGCGACCGGCACGTCCGCCGCCGGCCCGTGACGCCGCGGCGGCGCGCGACGGTGCGGTCGCCGAGCGCGAGCGGACCGACGCCCGGCGCGAGGTCCAGGAGGAAGAGGTCGTCGAGACCCGCAAGCGGTTGGATCTCGCCGGCTTCCTGGCGGCCGGGTACGGTGCCGCGCTCGCCACCATCGGGGCGCTGGCGCTCGTCCGCACCGGCGTCGACGACTCGTGGTACGAGCCCGTCGAACACGTCGCGGGGATCGACCACTCGCCGCTGCTCGGCGCCGTCGAGCTCGGTGTCGGGGCCCTCGTGGTGCTCGCCCTGCTGTTCGGCCTGCGGATGTTCGCCGCCCTCGTGGCGCTGGCGGCCGGCGTGGCCGCCGTCGTGGTGGCCGTCGAGCCGTCGCGGGTCAACCCCGAGCTGGCGATCGAGCGGGGCTGGGCCATCGCCCTGGCCGTCGTCTCGCTCGCGGTCGGCCTCCTGCTGGTCGCCACGCGGGACCGCCGCCGCGAGCGGCGGGTCGTCCACCGACCGGTCACCGCCTGACCCTGCGGGCGAACCCTGTCGAGGGAGGCCCGGGCCCCGGCCCGGGCCGTCCCGCGCCCGGGGCGGCGACGGTCCGCAGGTGCGCGCTCAGCCCGCGGCGTCGCGGGCAGGCACAGCCGGCGGCGAGACGGGCGCGGATGGCGGCGCGTTCGGTCTGCTACCCGTCGGCCGGTGGTTCGTCCGCCCGCTCGGCCCGGTGCAGGGCATCCACCACGAGGGCGCTCGCCTCACCCGGCGGGACGGCGTCGACGTCGACCACGACGTCCGCGAGGGCGGCGTAGAGCGGGTCCCGCCTGTCCGCCAGGGATCGCACCGCGGCCGCGGGATCAGGCCCGAGCGCGCGTCGATGGACCTCCTCGTCGAGGCGCGTCGCCAGCACCGCGGGGTCGGCCCGCAACCAGGCGACGACGTGCGCTCGCAGCGCGGCGCGGCACTGCGGGGATTCGACGGTGCTGGCCGCGGCGGCGACCACCGACGGCTCGGGCGCGGCGAGGGCGGTGAGGAGCTGGGCGCACTCGCGCCGGTGCAGCTCGGCGACGCCCTCCTGGCGGGCGATGGCCGAGGCCGGCGCCCCCTCGGCCTCCAGCACCCGGTCGTTGTCGACGAACGGCCAGCCGGTGGCCTCGGCCACCCTCGTGCCGACCGTGGTCTTCCCGACGCCCATCGGGCCGACGAGGACGACGTGGCGGACGGTCATCGGGGATCACCGCCCCGCGCCGCGGGTAGGCAAGGACCGCCATGTCGCACTACCCCGTCGGTGAGGAGCCGTCGCCCGAGATGATCACCACGGTCCTGGCCGAGGTGATCGAGGCCCTGGACGGGGCCGCCGTGCCGCACCTGCTCATGGGGGGCGCGGGGGCCCAGACGTTCGCGCGGCCCCGCACGACCGACGACATCGACGTGTTCGTCGAGCCCGGCGACGCTCGACGGGCGCTGGGGGTGCTCGAGGCCGCCGGCTTCTGCACCGAGGAGACCTTCCCGTCGTGGCTGTACAAGGCCCACCGCCACGGGGTGCTGGTCGACGTCATCTTCCGGTCGTCCGGCGGCGTGTACCTCGACGCCGAGATGCTGACGCGGGGCCAGCGCCGCGAGTACCGCGGCACCGAGGCGTTGCTGATGAGCCCCGAGGACCTGCTGGTCGTGAAGGCCATGGCGGCCACCGAGGAGACGCCGCACCATTGGTACGACGCCCTCGCCCTCATCGCCCGACGCGACCTCGACTGGGACTACGTGCTCGTGCGGTCGCGGGTCGGCCCGCGGCGGGTGCTCAGCCTGCTGCTGTACGCCGAGTCGATCGACCTCGCCGTGCCGCCCGAGGCGGTCGCCATGCTCTACGAGCGCACGCACCCGCTGAGCCCGATCACCGACGGGTGAGCGCGCCGGCCCCCGGGCCTCACCTCCAGCCGCCGGTGCCGGGCCGATCACCTCACGATCGTCCCACGTGCCGGGACCGGAAACCGGGGCGCCTCGCCGGCGTGGCGACGTGATGATGGTGGCGTGCCCGAGCGCAACCGCGTCACGCCGACCGGCGACATCGTCGCCGCGCCGCAGCGCGGCCTGTTCCTCGGCAACCGCGGCAGCATCCACCGGGGCCACGACATCGTCCGCCCGTGGCAGGTGCGGCGGTGGATCACCTGCGCGCTGCGCTACAAGGACTGGCGGGCGCCGATGTGGGAGCCGGGCCGGTGGACGCCGCTCTTCTTCTGGGACGAGGCCGTGGCGCTGGCCGCCGGGCACCGGCCCTGCGCGCTGTGTCGCCACCGCGACTTCGTGCGCTGGAGCGACGCCTGGGCGGTCGCCCACGGCGGGCGCGCCCGCGTCGACCCGATGGACAGGGCGCTGCACGCCGAACGGGTCGACGGGCGGGCCAAGCGCACGCACGACCGCTCGTGGCCCGGGCTGCCCGTCGGGGCCTTCGCCGTCGTGGACGGCGCACCCGTGCTCGTGCTGGGCGACCGGCTCGTCCCCTGGTCGCCGACCGCGGTCGGATACGGCCGGCCGCGGCCCCGCCCCACGCGGGGGACGGCGACGGTCCTGACGCCACCGTCCACGCTGGCGGTCCTGGCCGCCGGCTACCGCCCCGTCGTCCACCCGTCGGCGGGCTCGGGCCCCGGGCAGGCGGATCAGGTGTGCGACGGAGCCGGCGGGGCGCCCGGCACGTCGAACGCCACCCCGTCCTGGTAGCACCACCACCAGTCCTCGCCCGGCTCGAACGAGCGGACGATCGGGTGATCGGGCTGGGCGTGGAAGTGGGCGGTGGCGTGCCGGTTGGGCGAGCTGTCGCAGCATCCGACGTGGCCGCAGGTCTGGCAGACGCGGAGGTGGACCCAGCGGTCGCCGGTGCGCAGGCAGTCCTCGCAGCCGGGGGCCGAGGGGACCACGTCCCGCACGGTGTCGAGGTGCGTGCACGTTTCGGCCATCAGGACCTCCTCGTCGACCAGCCGTCGACGCTATCGGGGTCCACCCGATCGACGACCACGCGCCTCAGAGGCCGAGCAGATAGGGCGCTCGGCACAGCCCACGCGGGGGGATTTGGTGGTCGACCCCCAGCTCCACAGCCGGCCGACAGGCAGCACGCGAGCGGCAACCCGAGACGGAGTGACCTATCCGCGTACGTTCTCAGGTCGGCGGTTCGACGGTGAACCGGGCCAGGTCGGCGGTGCCGCGCTCGCGGACCCGGTCGATCGTGTCCCCACGCAGGACCTCCTTGGTCTGGGCGTAGGCCCGCGCGCTGTAGGCGCCGAGGCGGCGCGCCTCGGCGATGGCGGCGCCCTCGACCTCGTCGACGGACACGACCGAGTCGAGGTAGCCGACGGCCACCGCCTCCTTCGGGGCGTAGACCCGGGCGGCCAGCGTGGCCTCGACCAGTGCCGATCGGACCAGCCGATCCTCGGCCAGGGCCACGGCGAAGAGCGGCAGCGGCATGCCGATCGAGGTCTCGTTGAGGCCGATCTTGGCCGGCACGTCGGCCCCGATGCGGACGTCGCACGACAGGACCAGCAGGGCACCGGCCGCCAGCGCGTGCCCGGTCACCGCCACCGTGACGGGCTGCGGGTGCTGGTAGATCCGCATGAGGAGCCGGCCGCCCGCGGCCACGAGCTCCTGGGCCGCGTCCATGCCGGCGCTCATCACCGACAGGTCGAAGCCGGCGCACAGCTTCCCCTCGCGGCCGACGATGCAGACCGACCGCGCCTCCGCCTCGGCCCGGTCGAGGGCGGCCGAGAAGCTCTCGATGGCGGCGAAGGACAGCACGTTGGCCTTGCCGTCGTCGAAGCGGAGGACGGCGACGCCGTCCTCGACGGAGGTGGTCACGGGCCCGGTGACGTCGGTCATGGCCCCGGACGCTAAGCGGGGTCCGGCCCCGGTGCGAACTCGCACCGCACCGGGCCGGCCGTCCGCACCACACTGGACCGATGCGCACCGAGACGGTCACGGTCGACACGGGCTCGCGTCAAGCGGTCGTCGACATCACCGGGGCGTGCACCGACTTCGTGGCGGGCGAGGGCGACGGGCTGCTGCACGTCTTCGTCGAGCACGCCACGGCCGGCGTCGCCCTGATCGAGACCGGGGCGGGCAGCGACGACGACCTCCTCGCCGCCCTCGACGACCTGCTTCCGGCCGACGACCGCTGGGGGCACCGGCACGGCTCGCCCGGCCACGGCCGGTCGCACGTCATGCCGGCGCTGGTGCCGCCCTACGCGTCGATCCCCGTGCTGGGCGGGCGGATGGCGCTGGGCACGTGGCAGAGCGTGTGCCTGGTCGACCTCAACGTCGACAACCGCCGCCGCACGGTCCGCCTGTCGTTCCTCCCCGCCTGACGGGCACGGCGACGGTGCCCGGGCATCGCCGTGGCCGTCACACCCGCTCGATAACGTCGATCGGCATGGAACGACCCGCCGGCGAGGCTCGCCTGTCCCCGGTCGCGGGCCGCGTCATCGGCACCGAGCCGGCCACCCCGCTCGAGTTCTGGGTCGGGGTCGGCGAGGGCTCCTACCTGCAGCTCGACGACGTCGTCGTCGTCGACCGCGTGCTGCCCGACGGCCAGCCGCTGCGCATCTCCGGGGTCGTGTCGCAGGTGCGGGCCACCCACGAGGGCGCCCGGCTCGACAGCGACGTCTTCCTCGTGGCCGACGGGGTGTTGCCCGCCCAGGTCAGCGAGGCGGCGCAGGTCATGGCCACCCGCTTCGAGCCCGAGATCTACGTGCCGCCGCTGCCGGGCGAGGAGGTGCGCAAGGCCACGGGCATCGAGCGCGAGGACGCGCTGCTGTTCACGCAGATGCGCAAGCTGCTGCCCGCCGGGCTGTCGCGCGACGACGAGCCCTTCTACCTCAACCTCGAGTTCCTCGACGGCACCCGCGGCGCCCACGTCAACATCAGCGGCGTCTCGGGCGTCGCCACCAAGACCACCTACGCCACCTTCCTGCTCTACAGCCTGTTCCACTCGGGCGTGCTCGGCGCGGAGGCCGCCAACACCAAGGCCCTGATCTTCAACGTCAAGGGCGAAGACCTCCTCTTCCTCGACCACACCAACGTCGACCTGAAGGACGACCAGCCCGCCCGCTACGCCCGGCTCGGCCTGCCGGCAGCGCCCTTCGAGTCGGTGGCGTTCTTCGCCCCGCCCGTGCGCGACGACCCCAACGCCAGCCCCGACGTGTCGGCCCGCCAGCGCGACGTGACCTCGTTCTTCTGGACGATCGAGGAGTTCTGCCGCCAGGAGCTGCTGCCGTTCCTGTTCGCCGACGCCGAGGACGACCGCCAGCAGTACACGATGGTCGTCCACAACGTGGTCGCCCGGCTGAAGCACGCCGAGCCGGTGGGCGACGGCGCGGTCAACATCGACGGCCAGGTCGTGCGCACGTTCGACGACCTCGTCGAGCTCATCGAGATGAAGGTCGACATCGACGGGCCCGACCAGTGGGGCGGTCGCGCCATCGGCGCCGGCACCATCAACGCCTTCCTGCGGCGGCTCCACGGGTCGCGGTCCCACCTCCGCCACCTCGTGCGGGCCGACGTCGCCCGGCCCGACACCCACCGGGTCGACCTCGACCGCGCCCAGGTCACGGTCGTCGACCTGCACAACCTCAACGATCGGGCCAAGCGGTTCGTGGTGGGCGTGGTGCTGCGGCGGGCGTTCGAGCGCAAGGAGCGCTCGGGTCAGGCCCGCCCGCTGCAGTTCGTCGTGCTCGACGAGCTCAACAAGTACGCCCCGCGCGACGGCTCCAGCCCCATCAAGGAGATCCTGCTCGACGTGGCCGAGCGGGGGCGCTCGCTCGGCATCGTCCTGATCGGGGCGCAGCAGACGGCCAGCGAGGTCGAGCGGCGCATCGTGGCCAACTCGGCCATCCGCGTGGTCGGCCGGCTCGACACGGCCGAGGCGGGCCGGGGCGAGTACGGGTTCCTGCCGCCGGTCCAGCGGCAGCGCGCGACCATCGTCAAGCCGGGCACGATGCTCGTCTCGCAGCCCGAGCTGCCGGTCCCCCTCGTGGTGCAGTTCCCGTTCCCGGCCTGGGCCACGCGCTCGGGCGAGGCGGGCTCGACGCTGGTGGGCCACCCCGGCGACGACGACCACGGCGACGGCGTGGTGCGCAACGGCTCGGCGGGCGCCGTGAACGGCACCTCCGTGCGGGCCGACGATCCCTTCGCCGGCTTCCCCACGGGCTGAGGGCGGCAGGTGGCGGCGCGATGAGGGTGCTCCACACCTCCGACTGGCACGTGGGCAAGGCGATCCGCGGGCGGTCACGCTCCGACGAGCACCGCGCCGTCCTCGCCGAGATCGCGGGCGTGGCCGAGCACGAGGACGTCGACCTCGTGATCGTGGCCGGCGACCTGTTCGACACCGCGTCGCCCACGCCCGAGGCCGAGCGCATCGTGTACCGGGCCCTGCTCGATCTCGCCGCCGGCGGCCGCCCGGTGGTGGTGCTCGCCGGCAACCACGACTCGGCGCCCCGGTTGGCCGCCGTGGCGCCGCTGTCCGAGGCCAGCGGGATCACCGTGGCCTCGGCCATCCGCCCACCCGACGACGGTGGCGTGCTCGAGGTCGCGGCGGGCGGCGACGTGGCGCAGCTCGCCCTGCTGCCGTTCCCGTCGCAGCGCTACGTCGTCACCGCCGACGTGTTGCTGGCGGGTGACGCGGCCGACGCCCACGCCGCCTACGCGGACCGGGTGCTCAGCATCCTGCGGGTCCTCACCGCCGGGTTCCGGGCCGGAACCGTGAACCTGGTCGCCGCCCACCTCATGGTCATGGGCGGCACGATGGGCGGCGGCGAGCGGGGCGCCCACACGGTGTTCGACTACTGGGTGCCCGCCACCGCCTTCCCCGCCACGGCCCAGTACGTGGCGCTGGGTCACCTGCACCGCGCCCAGCAGCTCCCGGGCCCGGCCCCGCTGCACTACTGCGGGTCGCCGCTGCAGCTCGACTTCGGCGAGACGGCCAACGAGCCCGCCGTCAACGTCGTCGACGTGCGGCCGGGCAAGCCCGCGGTCGTCCGCTCCGTCCCGCTGGCGGCCGGCAGCCGGTTGCGCACGTTGCGGGGCACGCTCGTCGACGTCCTGGCCGCAGCGGCCGACCTGCCCGCGCCGCGGGGCGAGGCCGCCGGTGCCCCCGACGGTGCTCCCGACGGTGACGGCGCGGCACCCGCTGCGCACTGGCCCGACCACCTGCGGGTCGTGCTGGACGAGTCGCCGCGGGCGGGGCTGGCCGACGAGGTCCGCGAGCGCATCCCCGCGGCCGTCGAGGTGGTGCTGGCCGCACGCGAGGTCGGCGACGGCCGCAGGGTCACCGACCCCGACCGCCTCCGCCGCACGCCGCGCGACCTGTTCGCCGAGTACCTGGCCGAGCACGACGTCGCCGACGACCGCCTGGTGCCCCTGTTCGACGAGCTGGTCGAGCAGGTGACCGCGGAGCCCGACGAGCATGCCGACGAGTCCGGGGTCGCGGCGCGGCACTGCGGGGGGCCCGCCGTGAGGCCCGTCCGCCTCGAGGTCGAGGGCTTCACCGTGTTCCGCACGCCGACGGTGGTCGACTTCGCGGGCGCCGACCTGTTCGCCCTCGTCGGTCCCACCGGTGCGGGCAAGACCAGCACCATCGACGCCCTCACGTTCGCGCTCTACGGCTCGGTCCCGCGGCTCGACGATCGGCGGGCCGTGGCGCCGGTCATCAGCCAGAACCTGACCGAGGCGCGCGTCCGGCTCGACTTCACGGTCGGCGGGCAGGGCTACACGGCGGTGCGCGTCGTGCGGGCCACCAAGGCGGGCGGCGCCACCACGAAGGAGGCCCGGCTCGAACGGGCCGGCGAGGTGCTCGCCGGCACCGCCGACGAGGTCACCGACGCGGTGACCGCCCTGCTCGGGCTGACGTTCGACCACTTCACGACGTGTGTGTCCCTGCCGCAGGGCCAGTTCGCCCGGTTCCTGCACGACAAGCCCCGCAGCCGGCAGGACCTGCTGGTCAAGCTGCTCGACCTGGGCCTGTACGACCGGGTCGCCACCGCGGCTCGCGCCCGGGCCGCCGTGGCCCGGGGCCGGGTGGACCTGACGGTCGGCCAGCTCGAGCGCCTGTCGGGCGCCACGCCCGAGGCACGCATCGCCGCGGCCGGCCGCGTGGCCGCGCTGGCCGCACTCGACGAGCGCCTGGCCGCCGAGCGCCCCGTGCTCGACGAGCTCAACGCCGGGGTGGTGGCGGCCGAGGCGGCCGCGGCCGAGGCGACCGACCACCTCGCGCTGCTCGACCGGTTGGTCGCCCCACCGGGGGTGACCGAGCTGGCGGCCGACGTGGCGGCGGCCGACCGGGCCCGCCGCCGTTGCGCCGACCGCGACGCGGAGGCCGTGGCGGCAGTGGCCGAGGCCGAGGCGGCGGTCGTTCTGCTGCCAGAGCGCGCCGCCCTGGACCGGCAGCGGCGCGACCACGCCCGTCGCGCCGAGCTGGTCGAGACGATCGAGCGGGGCGACGTGGCCGACAGCGACGCCCGGAGCGCGCTCGCCGACGCCGCCGACGCGGTCGACCGCTGCGCCACGGTCCACGCCGAGGCCCAGGCCGAGCGCGAGCGGATCCTCGTGGCGTTGCGGGCTCGGGCGCTCGTGCCCGAGCTGGTCGCCGGCGCGCCGTGCCCGGTGTGCGGCCAAGAGGTGGTCGACCTGCCGGCCCACGAGCCGGTCGCCGACCGTGACGTCGCCGAGCGGGCGGTGGTCGACGCCGACAAGGCGCTGGCGCGCGCCCGCAAGGTCCACGGCGAGGCCCAGGCCCAGCAGGCGCGCGTCGACGAGAAGCTGGTGCGCCTGCGGGCCGAGCTCGCCGAGGTGGCCGAGCGGCTCGACGGGGCGGGCGACCTCGATGCGATCGAGGCCGAGCTGGCCCGGGTCGACACGGCGGCCACCGCCCTCGACAAGGCCCGCCAGTCCGAACGCGATGCCCGCACGGCGCTGGCCGAGGCGACGCGGGCGCACGAGGCCCAGGTCGGCCGTGAGGTCGAGGCCCGCCGGGCGTTCGACGCTTCCCGCGACACCGTCGCCACCCTGGGGCCTCCTGCCGCCGAGCGCCGCGACCTGGCGGCCGACTGGGGGGCGCTGGTCGCCTGGGCGGCGGAGCGGGCTCCCGGGCTGAGCGAGGCTGCGGCCGCCCAGCGTCACGCGGTCGAGCAGGGCCGCCGGCAGGTGTCCGAGCGGCTCCGTGCCCTGCTCGCCGCCTGCGAGGACGCCGGGGTCCAGGTGACGCCGGCGCGCTGGCCGGGCGAGGCCGTGGCCGCGGCGCACGCCCGGGCCGAGGCCGAGGTGGCCCGCATCGACGAGCAGGTCGCCGAGGCCGAGCGGCTGCGGGCCGAGCGCACCGCGGCGACCGAGCAGCACCAGGTCGCCGATCTGCTGGCGTCCCACCTGGCCGCCAACCGTTTCGAGAAGTGGCTGCTCGACGAGGCGTTGCAGCAGCTCGTGGCCACGGCGTCGACGCTGCTGCTCGACCTCAGCGGCGGCGCCTACGCCCTCACGGTCGACGGGCGGTCGGGTGGGTTCGGGGTGGTCGACCACACGCACGCCGCCCAGGTGCGCTCGGCGCGCACGCTCTCGGGCGGCGAGACGTTCCTGGCGTCGCTGGCGCTCGCCCTGGCTCTCGCCGACCAGGTGGCCGGCCTGGCCTCGGCGGGCTCGGCCCGCCTGGAGTCGCTGTTCCTCGACGAGGGCTTCGGCACCCTCGATCCCGACACGCTCGACGTGGTGGCCACCGCGCTCGACGAGCTGGGGGCGCGCGGACGCATGGTCGGCGTGGTCACGCACGTCCGCGAGCTCGCCGAGCGGCTCCCGGTGCGGTTCGAGGTGCGCAAGGTGGGCGGGTCGGCCGTGGTCGAGCGGGTGGAGGCATGACGGTGGGGCGGGTTCGGTGAGGTTCGCGGTCGAGACCTGGGCGCCCGAGTTCGGTGCGCCGGTGGGCGGCGACGTGATGGGCGAGTCCGACGCCGAGGTCGACGTCTCGGCCGAGCGGGCGCCGGCCGAGTGGGCGCCCATCGTCCCCGCCGCACCGGCGGCTCGCTGCGTGATGTTCGTCGACGGCGTGCAGCGCATCGACGCCCGCGTGTGGGTGACCGACGACGACGGCGGCAGCCGGCAGGGGGTGTGCGCGAGCTGGGCGGCCGGCGTCGTGCGCTGCGACGGCCGGGCCGAGGTGGTGGCGGCCGAGGTGCGGCGCGGCGTCCTCTGCCCGGGCGACGGCGTCGACCCGATCGCCACCCGTCACGGCGACTACCGGGCTCACCCCGTGCCCGATGCGAGCGGCGGCGATCCCCTCGGGCAGGCGCTCGGGCGGGTTCGTGGGGATCTCGAGGGCCGCGTGGCCGTCGAGGCGGGCGCCGACCGTGACCTGCTCGTCGTCGACGGGCCTCTCGGCGACCGCCGCCACATCGACGGGGCCGTCGGCTACGTGAAGGCCCACCACGTGTCCTACCTGGCGGCGGCGCAGCAGGCCGTCGTCGGGCGGCTGGCCCCGGGCGAGCGCACGCCGTTGTTCCGCATCGGGTCCGAGCGGTTCCGCTGGTCGTGGTACGTCCGGCTGCCCGGGCCCGCGACGCACGCGTGGTGGGGCGTCGTGCGCTGCGAGGCCGACGGCGACCTCGCCCTCGACGAGGCGACGGCGCGGGCCGACGTGGTGGCGGCCACGCTGCCCCGCTTCGCCAGCCAGCCGCACAACGACCCGCGCGCGCCCCAGAACCTGCACCCGATCGCGGGGCTCGAGCGAGAGCTCAAGCGCCGCCTCGGCGACCCGCTGCTGCTCGAACGCGCCCTCCGTTCGGCCGCGGCCGCCGCGGCGACCACCGCGCCGGCGCCGGCGCCGGCGAGCTGACGCCGGCGGCCGGCGTCCGGCCGGGCCGGTCAGGTCGTGGCCGGCGCCGCCTCGATCACGCTGTAGTTGGTCGGGCCCGACACGGGCGTGATGGCCCGGAGGTCGTACCCGGCGGCCGCCAGCAGGGCGCGGAACTCGGCCTCGGTGCGCTCCTTGCCGCCGGTGCACACGAGCATGTTGAGGTCGCTCATGACCATCATCAGCACGTCGGGCGACGACGACGGGGTGTCGGGCATGACCGGCTCGACGACCAGGAGGGTGCCGTCGGGCCCCATCGCGGCCCGGATGGTGCGCAGGATGTGCGTGGCCCGGGCGTCGTCCCAGTCGTGGATGACGCTCTTGACCAGGTAGGCGTCGGCGCCGTGCGGAACGGCGGTGAAGAAGTCGCCGGCCTCGGCGCCGGCCCGGTCGGCCACCCCGGCCGCGCGCAGCACGGCCGGCGCGGTGGCCATCCCCTCGGCCAGGTCGAAGACCGTCCCCCGCAGGTGGGGGTGCGCGTCGAGGACGGCGGCGAGAAGGGTGCCGTCGCCGCCGCCCACGTCGACGACCCGGCGGAACCGGTCGAACCCGCAGGCCTCGGCGATCCCGGGCGCGGCGTTGCGGGTGCCCTCGGCCATGGCCCGGTTGAACATGGCCTGGAACTCGGGGTTCCGCCGCATGTACTCGAACGACGAGGCCCCGGCGATCCGGTCCCACGGGGGTTCCCCGGTGCGGACCGCCTCGCCGAGCTCGCCCCACGACCGCCACACCTCGTCGCCGGCGAACAGCAGGACGAGGTGGCGCAACGACACCGGGCCGTCGGTGCGCATCCCGGCACCGTGGGGCCCGAGCGTCCAGGCCCCGGGCTCGTGCTCGGCGGCGACGCCGAAGCAGGCGAGCGCCCGCAGCACCCGGGCGAGCGACGGTTCGTCGGTCCCGGTCGTGCGGGCCAGGTCGGCCGTCGTCCGGGGTTCGGCGCCCAGGTGGTCGGCGATCTGCAAGGTGGCGGCGACGTGGAGCACCTGGGTCGGGAAGAAGCCGAACAGCAGCGGGACGAGGGCGCCGCGCACGGCTCCCGGGTCGACGTCGGTGGGCGGAGCCACGTCATCGGTCGTCGAGGTGGTCATGGGTCGACGGTACGAACGGACCGGGCGCCGTGGCTTGGACGAATGGGACCGTCGCCCCGGGCACCGGCGGGGCGGCCGGCCCCTCAGGCGTCGGGGGTGGTGACGAAGTCGATGAGCTGCTCGACCGCGCCGACGAGCGCGGGGTCGAGGTCGGCGTAGGTCGAGACCTTCCCGAGCAGCATGCGCCAGAACTCGCCCGGGGAGGCCCGCACGCCGAGGCGGGCGATCACGCCCTCCTTCCACGGCTCGCCCCGGGGGACGACGGGCCAGGCGTCGATGCCGGCGGCCTTGGGCCGCACGGCCTGCCACACGTCGACGTAGGGCGTGCCGGTGACCAGCACGTGGGGGTGCCGGACGGCGGCCGCCACGCGGGCCTCCTTGGTGCCGTCGACCAGGTGGTCGAGCAGGACGCCGAGGCGGTGGCCGGGGCCCGGTCGGAACGCGTCGACCACCGAGGCGAGGTGGTCCATGCCGTCGAGGCGTTCGACGACGACGCCCTCGACGCGCAGGTCGTCGCCCCACACCCGCTCGACCAGCTCGGCGTCGTGGACGCCCTCGACCAGGATGCGGCTGGCGCGTGCCACCCGGGCGCGCTGGTCGCGCACCGCCGTCGAGCCCGACGCCGTGCGGCGGACGGGCGGCGAGGATCGGGCCGGGCGCGGCGGCACGAGGCTGACCGACCGGCCCCGCACCCGGAACCCGCCCGGATCGAGGCGGACCAGGCGGCGGGTGCCGGTGTGGCGGTCCTGGATGGCGATGCCGCCGTGCTCGAAGCCGATGATCTCGCCCTCGACCCCGGTCGCGCGGTGCAGGACCTCGAGGCCCTTGGTGCCCTCGAGCTCGGGGTAGGACGACGGGCGCCGACGCGGGCCGTCGATGTCGAGGGGACCGGAGAGGATGCCGTCGCCGCCGGGCATAGGCGGTCGACCGTAGCGGCGCCCGCCGCCCGCCCCGCGGATGCCGCCCGCACCCCGGGTACCCACTTTTCCACAGCAGTTTCGGGGGTCGGAACCCCCGAAACTGCTGTGGAAATCGCGTCGGGGGACCGCGGGCGTCCCGCCGACCGGCCGGTACCGTCGAGCCGTGATCCTCGTGGACGCCCAGGGCGTGACGATGAGCCGGCCCGGCAAGCCCCTGTTCCGCGACCTGTCGGTGACCGTGTCGAGCGGCGATCGCCTGGCGGTGGTCGGCATCAACGGCTCGGGCAAGTCGACGCTCCTCGGGATCCTCGCGGGCACGGTCGAACCCGAGGCGGGCATCGTCCGTCGGGGGCGGGGGACGCGGGTCGCCACGCTCGACCAGATGGCCGTGCTGCCCGACGGGACCGTCCGTGACGCCGTCGGGGGCGGCTGGGAGGGCGAGGCCGTGCTCGACCGGCTCGGCATCGCCGCCCTGCTCGACACCGACGTGCGCCGGCTGTCGGGTGGGCAGGCCAAGCGGGTGGCCCTGGCCCGGGCCCTGGTGGCGATGGGCGACGGCGCCGAGGGCGACCTGCTCGTGCTCGACGAGCCGACCAACCACCTCGACCTCGACTCGATCGCCTGGCTCGAGGAGCGGCTCGCCCGCTTCACCGGGGGGCTCGTCCTCGTGACCCACGACCGCCACGTGCTGGACCGCGTGACGACCCGGATCCTCGAGCTGGACCGGGGTGCCGGTCACGTGCACGACGGCGGCTACGCCTCGTACCTCGACGCCCGGGCCGAGCGGGCGGAGCGCGAGGCGACGACCGAGCGCAAGCGCCGGAACCTGGCCCGGGCCGAGCTGGCGTGGCTGCGGCGGGGCGCTCCGGCGCGGACCCGCAAGCCGAAGGCGCACGTGGCCGTGGCCCGGGCTGTCGTCGACGGCCGGGCCCCCGAGCCGGCCCGGTCCGACGAGCTGCCGCTGGCCGACCTCGTCCAGATGCCCCGCCTCGGCGACACGGTGATCGAGCTGTCCGACGTCAGCGACGGCTACGGCGACGACCTGCTGTTCGACCACGTGAACCTGGGCCTGGCGCCCGGCGAGCGCCTCGGGGTCGTGGGCGTCAACGGCAGCGGCAAGTCGACGCTGCTCGACCTGCTGGCGGGCCGCCGCACCCCCAGGTCCGGCCACGTCCGGGTGGGGTCGACGGTACGGGTGGGCTACTACGACCAGCGCGGCGTCGACCTCCCGGCCGACGCCCGCGTGCGCGAGCTGGTCGCGGGCCCGACCCGTCAGCCCGACTGGACCGACGCGGCGCTGCTCGAACGCCTCTGGTTCGGCACGGACGCCCAGTGGGCGCCCGTGCGCCTGCTGTCGGGCGGCGAGCGCCGGCGCCTGCAGCTCGCCCTGGTGCTGCGCCAGGGCCCGAACGTCCTGCTGCTCGACGAGCCGACCAACGACCTCGACCTCGACACGCTGCGGGCGCTCGAGGACCTGCTCGACGCCTGGCCGGGCACGCTGGTCGTGGTCAGCCACGATCGGGCCTTCCTCGAGCGCACGGTCGAGGACGTGGTGGTGCTCGAGCACGTGGGTGCCGGCGTGGAGCCCGTGCGGGACGGTGGCGACGGCGGGGCGCCCCCACGCCCGACGACGGGGCCGGTGCGGGTGGGGCGACTGCCGGGTGGCTACGCCGCGTACGAGGCGGCCCGCCGGGCGGCGCGGGTCAGCGGGCGGGTCGGGCCCGTGGCGCCGCGTGCCGGTCGTGCCCCCGCCGCCGGCTCGTCCGCCCCGGCAGCCCGGGGCGAGCGGAGCCCGTCCACCCGCTCACCGTCGACGCTCCGCCACCTGATGCGCCGGGCGGACGCCGACATGCGCCGCCTGCACGAGCGGCAGTCGGCGCTCGAGGCCGAGCTGGCGGCGGCGCAGGGCGACCACGTGGCCCTGGCCCGGGTGGGCGAGGACCTCTCGGCCGTGGCGGGCGAGCTGGCCGCGCTCGAGGAGTCGTGGCTGGCGCTGGCCGAGGAGGCCGAGGGTCAGGGCCTGACCACCTGACCACGTCACCACCTGACCACCTGATCACGTGACCACCTGACCACCTGACCACGTGACCGCACGGACGCCCTGACGCCGAGTCGAGCGGGTCAGGTCGCCCGGGTCACGCCACCGCGTCGTCGCTCGGCGCTGCGGCCTCCGCGGCGGCCGGAACACCGGAGGGCTCCTTCCGGCGTGTGAAGCGCCGGGGGACCAACCGCCCGGCGGCGCTGGTGACCCGGGAGACGCCGGGGATCCGCTGGGCCGACTGGCCGGCCTTGGCGGCCGACTCCTTGGCCTTGTCCAGCAGGTGCTCGGCCCAGGCGAACTCGGTGGCGAGGACGGCGAGGCCGGCCACGACGAGCACGATGCCGGGCCCGGGGGTCACGAACATGACCAGGCCGATGCAGAGGAGAGCCACGCCCAGCACGAACACGGCGGCGCGCTTGCTGCTGCGCCAGATGAACCGCACCAGCGTCGAGAACGAGTGCATGGTGGGACAGTACCGGCGACGCATGGCGCTCGGCCGGTCACCCCTTGCCGTTTGTGGGGCGGTGACCTGGGCCGCACGCGAGCTCGCCGCGCCGGGGGGTGCGGCCGGGCGCCGGTCGGGCGATAGCCTGACCGCATGGTGTTGACCGTCACCGATCCGGCGCGCGACAAGATCCTCGAGTTGCGCGCGCAGGAAGACGAGCCCGACAGCCTGGGGCTGCGCATCGAGGTCACGGGCGTGCAGGGCGTCGAGTACACGTACGACCTGACCTTCGACCCGGTATCCGAAGCCGACAGCGCCGCGGGCGACCTCATCGAGACGCTGGGGGAGCTGCCGGTCATCGTCCCGGCCGAGAGCGTCGACGCTCTGCGTGGCGCCACGCTCGATCTCCCGTCGACCGCGGGCCAGCAGGGCCTCGTCCTGCGCAACCCCAACCGCCCCGACCCGCTCGGCGGCGCCCACATCGAGCTGTCCGGCACGGTGGAGGAGAAGGTGCGCCAGCTCCTCGACGGGCAGATCAACCCGTCGCTGGCCATGCACGGGGGCTACGCCACGCTCGATCGGGTCGAGGGCGACAGCGTGTACGTCACGATGGGCGGCGGATGCCAGGGCTGCGCCGTGTCGGCGATGACGCTGCGTGAGGGCATCGCCCGCTCGATCAAGGAGGCCATCCCCGAGATCGTCGACGTCATCGACACGACGGATCACGAGCAGGGCGAGAACCCCTACTACACATAGATTCGTGATCCCGCGTTACCTTTTCGACAGACGCGTCGATTACCTATGTGACAGGCGACACCTAGCCAGCTAAGGTGCCCACTGTTCCGCTGGGGGCGACCAGGGGGAGAGGCCCGGGCCGGTTATCCGGTCCGGGCCTTGTCGCGTCTTCGGCCCGCTCGCCGCCCATCCCGAGGCCTGCCGGCGGGAGTCGTGGCGAGGCGGCACCCGGCGGTGGTGTGACCACGGAGAGTGGCGGTATCGGCCCCAGCTGTTGCGGCTGTCGTCCCTGACTATCCGGAAGAGAGGCACATGCGTGGCTGTCAACAGCGTCGTTGATGGGCCGTTCCCGCGTTCGCAGCTTTCGAGGCTCGGCCGTGAGGTTGTCAACGAGCAGGCCAACCTCGGAGCCAGGCTCGGCGGGATCCTGGGTTCGCGATCGCAACTCGAGGCGATCGCAGAGCGCAGCTACTGGCATCCCAATGGGTTCGCCAAGCTGGTGCTGGACCAGCGCCGGTTCGTGGGAGAGGTCAGGCTTCACATCTGGCCCGCGCACCCACACGACGAGGACATCCATGGTCACAGCTGGACCTATGAATCGACCGTGCTCGCTGGCGAGCTGACCGAGGTCGTGTATCAAGAAACCGCCCACGGCGAGGGCGAGGCGATGTGGCGCCACTCGTACCGGCGAGTTCGAGATCGCCGGTTCTCCTTCGGTGCAGTCAGACCGGTTCACCTCGCCACCGTCGGTGGGGCAGCGGTACACGCCGTCGGACATCGGTCGGGCGGCACGCGCCGCCACGTCCACCGCTTCTACGCGTCCCTGACTCCGGCGGTGACGCTTCTGCGTGTCGGGCCATCCCTCACGTGGACGTCCTCGGTCTATCGGCGCACCGCTGAACCTCCGCCGATCAGGACGCCTCGGCCCACCTCGGGCGACGAACTGCGGCAGTGGCTCGGGTTCGTTGCCGACCTCGTCGACGGTTAGCGAGTCCGCAATCTGTGAAGAGTTGTGGTTGCTGAGCAACCACAACTCGTCACAGAACGGCGCGTAGGCGGCCATGATGCCGGCGACCGCCGCGGCCGGGGCGCCGGCGCCGGGGCGCTCTCAGCCGCCGACGAGGGCGCGGGTCGAGGCCGCCACGCCCGCCGCGTCGAGGCCGAACTCGGCCAGGATGGCGTCGGGCTTGCCGTGCGGGATGTACTGCACGGGCACGCCCAGGACCTCGAGCCGCGGCATCGTGCCACCGTGGTCGGCGAGCCGGGCCGCGATGGCGGCGCCGATGCCCCCCTCGCGGTAGCCGTCCTCGATCGTGACGACCGCGGGGTGCGCGGCGGCGTCGGCGATCATCTCGTCGTCGAGCGGGCGGGCCACCCGGACGTCCCACACGGTCGCCTCGATGCCCTCGGCCGCCAGGGCCTCGGCCGCCCCGCGAGCCGCCGCCAGCATCTTCCCCACGGCGAGCAGGCACACGTCGGAACCCGCCCGGACCTTGCGGGCCATGAGCCCGGAGCCGACCTCGTCGGCGCCGTCGTCGTCGGGCGGCATCGTCTTCGGCCACCGGATGGCGGCCGGCCCGTCGGTGCACAGCTCGAGGGCGTCGTGCAGCATCGTGCCCAGCTCGCGGTACGAGGACGGGGCGAAGATCGTCATGCCCGGCACCTTCGACATGAGCACCATGTCGAGCACGCCGTGGTGGCTGGCGCCGTCGTCGCCGGTGATGCCGGCCCGGTCGAGGCAGAACACGACCGGCTGCTCGTGCAGGCCGACGTCCAGGTTGACCTGGTCGATCGCCCGGGTGAGGAAGGTCGAGTAGAGCGCCACCACGGGCCGCAGCCCGCCCATCGCCATGCCGGCGGCGGCGGTGACGGCGTGCTGCTCGGCGATGCCGACGTCGAAGAAGCGGTCGGGGAACCGCTCCTTGAAGGGCAGCAGGCCGGTCGAGTCGGGCATCGCCGCCGTGATCGCCACCAGCTCGGGCCGGTGCTCGGCCTCCTTGATGATCGCCTCGGTGAAGGCGGCCGTGTAGCTGCCCGGCTTGGCGTCGCCCATGTCGTGCAGGCGCTTGATCGGGTCGTTCTCGGCGGGGGCGTAGCCCCGGCCCTTCTGGGTCAGCACGTGGACGACGATCGGACCGTCGAACTCGCTGGCGTTGCGCAGCGCGCTCTCGAGCCCGGCGACGTCGTGGCCGTCGAACGGGCCGGTGTAGCGCACACCCAGCATCTCGAAGAACGCCGGCGGCTCGAAGATCTCGCGGACCGCGGCGAGGGCACCGTCGACGCCGCGCTCGAGGTGGTCGCCCACCAGGGGCACCTCGTGCAGCAGGCGGTCGAGCCGGGCGCGGTTGCGCACGTAGCTGGGGTTCAGGCGCAGGCGCCCAAGGCTCTCGCCCAGCTTGGACACGGTCGGCGCGTAGCTGCGGCCGTTGTCGTTGAGGATGATCACGGCCCGGCTGTCGGAATGGCCCAGGTTGTTCAGGCCCTCGAACGCCATGCCGCCGGTCAGCGACCCGTCACCGATCACGGCCACGACGCGCCGCTCGTCGACCCCCCGCAGCTTGAACGCCTCGGCGAGCCCGTGGGCGTAGCAGAGGATGGTCGAGGCGTGGCTGTTCTCGATCCAGTCGTGGTCGGACTCGGCCCGCGACGGGTAGCCCGACAGCCCGCCCGCCTGCCGCAGGTCGTCGAACTGGTCACCGCGACCGGTGACCATCTTGTGGACGTACGCCTGATGGCCGGTGTCCCACAGCAGGACGTCGCGGGGCGAGTCGAACACCCGGTGCATGGCGAGGGTCAGCTCGACCACACCCAGGTTGGAGCCCAGGTGACCAGAGTTGGCCTCGACAGCCCAGACGATGTGGTCGCGCATCTCGGCGGCGAGCTCGTCGAGCTGCTCGTAGGACAGCCGACGGAGGTCTGCCGGGTTGTGGATCGACTCGAGGAGCATGCAGGCGGCTCCGTGACGGTGGACGGAGGGGGCGAGCGGTCGCCCCCGAGCAGAGACCAAACCTACCGCTCCGGGCGGTCACCCGCCCATGCGGCCGCGGAGCGTGGCGAAATGCCGTCGTCGCCAGGGCCGCATCGCTGCGGGTGATAGGAGGAGGGACGTGAACCGCCCCCGCGCGCTGCCGCTCGACGAGACCCTCGCCCACCAGCAGTCGGCCTGCGCCCGCGCCGGGTCGCAGCTGTACGCCGACGTGCTCGGCGGCGTGATCGCCGACCTGTCCGGCGGCGGCATCTGCGCCGAGGTGCTCGGACCGCACCGCGGGGACGACTTCGCCACCGCGCTGCCGCTGCGGTTCCTCGGCGCCGTGCACCGCGTGGTGCTCGAGGGGCTGGCGCCGGCGCTGGCGTCCCACTACCCGTCGGCCGGCGGCAGCGCCCGGCCCGACCCTCGTCGACGACTTCCTCGCCGCGGTCGCCGACCACCGCGGCGAGATCGAGCGCCGGCTGGCCGACACGGTCCAGACCAACGAGGTCGGCCGGTCGGCGGCCCTCGCCCCCGGGTACGCCACGGTGGCCGGGCGCTCGGCGCTGCCCCTGCGGGTCCTCGAGATCGGGGCGAGCGGGGGGCTCAACCTGCGCTGGGACCGCTACTGGTACGACACGGGGGCGTCGACGCTGGGCGACCCCGCCAGCCCGGTCCGCTTCGTGGGGACCTGGCAGGACGCCGGGGCCGGGCTTCCCCGACTTCGGGCCGGTGGACGTGGTCGAGCGGGCGGGATGCGACCGCAACCCGATCGACACGGGCACCGACGAGGGGCGCACCACCCTGCGGTCGTACCTGTGGCCCGACCAGGTCGAGCGGCGCGCCCGGCTGGAGGCGGCGTTCACCGTCGCCGAGGCCGTGCCCGCCACCGTCGAGCGGGCCGACCTGGGGGAGTGGGCGGCGGGCCGGCTGGCCGAGCCGATGCCGGGCGTCGCCACCGTGGTGGCGCACTCGATCGTGTGGCAGTACGTGCCGCGGGCGTCGCGGGATCGCCTGCGCGCCGCGCTGGCCGAGGCGGGATCCCGGGCGACCGCCGACGCCCCGCTCGCCTGGCTGCGGATGGAGCCCGCCGGGCGCGTCGCCGACGTGCGGCTGACATCGTGGCCCGGGGGCGAGGAGGAGGTGCTCGCCACCGCCGAGTACCACGGCGTCCCGGTGTACTGGGGCGCGTCGGCGGGCTGACGCAGGTCCCCACCCCGCGGGGGTGCCGGCTCTACGCGGGAGCGGCCGCGGGTGCCGGGTTCGGGGGGATGGCGCCGCGGCGGGCCTCCCACCAATGCGTCGACACGCGGGCGATCAGATAGCCCACGCCCAGGCAGGCGAGGCCGCCGAGCCCGTCGATCCAGTAGTGGTTGCCGGTGACGATGATGCAGAACAGCGTCAGCACCGGGTAGGCGATGGCCAGCGCCCGCAGCCAGCGGCGACGGACCAGCGGCGCCAGCACCAGCGCGCACCACGTCGACCAGCCGATGTGCATGCTGGGCATGGCCGCGTACTGGTTGGACACGGCAGCCATCTCCTCGCTGCCGAACGACGCCCAACCGCCGTACACCGCGACGGTGTCGACGAAGTCGAACTCGTCGCAGGGCGGGTCGCCGGCCTCGAGTCCCCGCTGTTCGAGCGTCTCGTACGGCGTGGACGCGTAGACCTGGCAGCCGCCGTAGATGCCCGGGTCGTCGAGCAACCGCGGGGGCATGAGCGAGAACGTGGCGAACCCGATGAGGGCCAGCAGCGTGGTGAAGGCGAGCGTGTTGCGCCACACGCGGTACCGCTCGGGGGCCCGCCGGAACAGCAACACCAGCGCCAGCAGGGCGACCACGAAGTGCAGCACCCCGTAGTAGACGTTCCAGACCCGGATCAGGCCGTCGAGCGGCAGGTCGAGGTACCACTCCTGCAGCCGGTCCTCGAAGTACAGCCCGATGTTGCGCTGGACCTGGATGATGGCCTCGGCGTGGTGGAACGCCGGTTCCGCGTCGACGCTGTCGCCGGCGCCCGACCCGAACTGGTTCCGCACCGCCGAGTACGCGACGTACACGAGCAGGATGTAGAGGACCTCGCGCCACCACCGCAGGCGGGGTGCTCGGCCGCTCGGTGCCTTGCGGTCGCCGGTACCGGAGGTCTCGGCGTCGACCGCGGTGGTCATGCCACCGCGGGCGCCACCCGCCGCCCACCGGCCGCGAACGCGGGGGCGCCGAGCAGGCTGACAGCCAGGTTGAGCACGTAGAGCAGCAGGCCGAGGGCGATCGCCTCTTCGTGGGCGACGCCCAGCGGGCCGAGGAACAGCACGAACGCACCTTCGCGCACGCCGAGGCCGGACATCGAGATGGGCAGCACCTGGGCGATGAGCACCGCCGGGAAGAAGGCGAGCAGGGCGGTCAGGCCGGCCGGCCGCAGGCCCAGCGCCTGGGCGGCGGCGACGGCCGCCAGCACCAGGGCGAGCTGGTAGGCGAACCCGGCGACCAGCACGTTGGCGGCCGCGGCCGGGTGGGTGCGCAGCCGGTCGACGCCGAGGTGCACGGCGCCGAGGAACCGGCGCCATCCCTCGCCCGTGGCGAAGCGCCCGCCGAGGCGGGTGCTGCCGGCCGCCATCAGCACCCCGACCAGGAGGGCCAGGGTGACGCCGGCGAGCAGGAGCGCCACCCGCGTCGGCGCTGCCGAGGTGGCGCAGCCCGGGGTTCACCGCGAACCCGACGATCGTGATCACCGGCAGGACCAACCAGCCGGTCAGCCGCTCGAGGACCACGGAGGCGAACGTCGCCGGCGACTCGCCGGTGTCGCGGGACAGCCGGCTGACCCGCAGGACGTCGCCGCCGATGGTGGTGGGCAGCACGTTCGAGACGAACTGGCCCGCCAGGTAGTGGGACATGAGCCGGGGGAGGCGGGTGGGGACCTCGAGGGCTTCGAGGACCTTCTGCCACCGCAGGGCCGACAGGACGAGGCCGACCAGGGTCAGGAGCGCGGCGACGGCCAGCCAGGCGACGTTGGCCACGGTCCACGTCGGGATCATCTCGCCGAGGTCGAACGACGGCACCTTGGCCACGAGGACGGCGAGCATCAGCGCGCTCGACGACGAGCCGCACCGCCAGCGACATCGCCTTCCTTCGTTCCACTCGCACCTCCTGTCCGTGTGGCCGGGCTGCGCGGCCCCACGGCTCGCGCGCCCGACGGGGCAGTCTACGGCGACAGCCCCGGGTGTTCGCCGCGCGTTCCCGGCCCGTTTCCCGCCAACGCCGTCGGGGCGGGCGACGGCGCTCGCGTAGCCTCCGCACCGCGCGTTCGGTGGGCGCGCCCGCGCCGGCGCCCGATCCCGGCGACCCGCCTCCTTCACCTCGACCCGAGCCGAGAGGAGGCGCTCCCGTGCGCCCCACCTGCCCTTCCCGCCGTCCGCTGTGCACGACCGTGGCCGCGGTGGTCATGATGCTGGCCATGCCCGCATGCGCCGGCGATGCCCCCGACGATCAGCCCGCCGACGACCGGGACCCTGTCGACGCCCCGGCCGCCGCCCCCGGCCCGGCCGCGGGCGACATCGACGAGACCTCGCTCGCCGGGGGCGTCGCCGCCACGCGCGCCGTCGGCGCGGCCCGGGTCGAGCTGCAGATCACGGTGGCGGGCCCAGACGGCCCCGTCGCCCTGGTGCACCGGGCCTCGTTCACCGACGGGGGGCTGCGGGCCGAGGCCTCGTCCGACATGTCGCAGGCCGCGGCCGCCCTCGAGGCCGCCGGGCAGCAGCTCGAGGGCGACTGGTCGCACCCCACCGGGGTGGTCATCGACGGCGACGCCGTGTACTCGCAGCTCGGGCCGATGGCCGAGGCGCTCGGCCACGAGCCCGACGACTGGGTGCGGGCCCGCATCGCCGACGTCACCGCGGCGGGGGCCGAGAACGATGCGCTCGCGCTGGCCCTCGACCCGTTGGGCCCCCTCGACCTGCTGTACCGGCCGGTCGGCGACGTGGCGCTCGTGGGCGACGACGACGTCCGCGGGGCGCCCACCCACCACGTGCGGGCCACGCTCGACCTGACGGGCGCCCGGGCCGCACCCGCGGCGTCGTTCGAAGCTCGCCTCGTCGCCGCCGGCGTCGATGCGCTGCCGGTCGACGTGTGGCTCGACGACGCCGGCGTGGTCCGGCGGCTGCTCGTGTCGCTCGACGAGGCGGCGTCGATGACCACGACGTTCGACGTCTACGACGTCGATGCGGATGTGACGGTCACCCCTCCGCCGCCCGACGCCGTGGTCACGCTGGTGCCGCCACCGGCCGACGGCCCGGGCTGAGCGGCCCGGGCACCGGGCCCGTGGGACCGGGGGCGGGGAGCTCGACCGGGACCGCTCCTCGTCAGGTGGACTCGAACGACCAGCCCGCGCCGGTCATGACCAGGCGGTGGCGGGGGCCGGCGACGGCGGGATCGCCGGCCTCGTAGCCGGCGTCACCGGACCAGAGCACGATGCGGTGGTCGCCGACGTCGGTGACCCGCGACCGGTAGATCACCGGCGCCCGTTGCTCGCCGAGGACGAGGGCATCGGCCACGGTGCGGGCCGGCACCAGGCTGTGCAGGGTCATCCACGTGGGGGCGACGACGGCGATCTCGCCGCGGTCGCGCGCCGCCATCGCGTCGACCGGCCGGATCCAGCGGTGGTCGGTGCACTCGCGCTCGTCCAGCCGTCACCTCGCCGTCGGGCGCCGGGCCGAGGAAGTACCACGCGGCGAACCGCCGCCCGTTGCTGGCGCCCCCGGTCCAGTGGCTGTAGGTCACCAGCGAGGCGGGCGGGAAGCGCAGGCCCACCTCCTCGTCGGCCTCGCGCACCGCGGCACGGCGGGCCCGGGCGACCTCGTCGGCGGGGTCGGCCGGGTCGGCGTCGCCGGGGTCGACCCGCCCGCCCGGGAACGCCCACATGCCGCCGTAGGCGAGGGTGGTCGCCCGCTCGATCATCAGCACCTCGAGCCCGCCGGGACCGTCCCGGAGCGGGACCACCGTGGCCCCGGGGGTCGGCGGCTGCTCGTCGGACATCCGATGGACGATACCGGCGCGAGGTTGCCAGCGGTCGCCGTCCGCCGTACCTCCGCCGCGCCGCCTCGGCGTCAGCCGGGCGGCCTCACCGGCTGGCCTCACTGGCACTTGTCCATGAACTTCTCGACGTCGACCACCACGCGGGTGACCTTGCCGGCGGCGATCAGGCCACGCTCGTCGGAGGCCGACACCGCGAACGTCAACCGGCGGCCCTCGATCTTGTCGAGGCGGGCCTCGGCTGTCACCGTGAACCCGACCGCCGTGGGGGCCAGGTGGTCGAGCTGGACCCGCATGCCGACCGTGGTGTGCCCGTCGGGGACCTGTCCGGCGATCGCCTCGAGCGACGCCTCCTCGCACAGGGCGATGAGGCGGGGCGTGCCCAGCACGGGGACCTCGCCCGAGTGGAGCGCGACGGCCGTGTCGGCGTCGCGCACGTCGAGGCTCACGCGGGCGGCCAGGCCGGGTTGCAGGGGCACCCGGGTACAGTACGCAGCCACGCCTCCGGCGGGCGAAAAGGCTCCCGGCCTGCTCGGGACCGGGTTCGACGTCTCGTCGGGTGGTCCAGAACGCGCCACACCGTCCCGTCCCCCGCCACCTCCCGGAGGTCGATCGTGCTCGACGACGCCACCATCCAGCGCACGCTGGCCACTGCTCTGCGCACCGGCGGCGACTTCGCCGAGGTCTTCGTCGAGGACAAGCGGTCGTCGTCCGCCATGCTCGACGACGGACGGGTCGAGGAGCTGTCCTCGGGCCGCGACCGGGGTGCCGGCATCCGGGTCGTGGTCGGGGAGACCACGGGCTTCGCCCACACGGCCGACCTGTCCGACGAGGGGCTCGGCGCCGCGGCCGAGGCCGCGGCGGCCGCCGCCCGATCCGGTGGCGGCGGGGTCAAGGAGGTGGCGCTGACCCGCCACGACGCCCCCCGCCCCAACGAGGTGGCGATCCTGCCCGAGACGGTGGCCAAGGGCGCCAAGGTCGACCTGCTGCGCCGGGCCGACGAGGCCGCCCGCGCCGAGGGCGGGTCGATCCGGCAGGTGCGGGCCCGCTACGGCGACTCGCGCCGGCAGATCCTCGTGGCCAACAGCGAGGGGCTCGTGGCCGGCGACGACCAGGTCCGCACGCTGTTCGTCGTGTCCGCCGTCGCCTCCGGCGACACCGGCATGCAGACGGGCTACGAGTCGATCGGCCGCACGATCGGGTTCGAGCTGTTCGACCGCTACGAGGTCGACGAGATCGCCCGCACCGCGGCCCGCCGGGCCATCACCAAGCTGGCCGCCCGGCCGGCGCCGTCGGGCACGCTCCCGGTCGTCATCGGCCCGGGCGGTGGCGGCGTGCTGTTCCACGAGGCGTGCGGCCACGGCCTCGAGAAGGACCTGGTCGACAAGGGCGCCTCGGTGTTCAAGGGCCGGCTGGGTGAGCAGGTGGCGTCGCCGCTGGTCACGCTGGTCGACGACGGCACGATGCCCGAGGAGTGGGGCTGCTTCGCCATCGACGACGAGGGCACCCCCGCCCAGCGCAACGTCCTCATCCAGGACGGCGTCCTGACCGACTACATGTGGGACATGCTGCGCTCCCGCAAGGACGGCCGGGCCCGCAGCGGCAACGGCCGGCGCCAGAGCTACCAGCACCTGCCGATGGTCCGCATGACCAACACGTACCTGCTCGGCGGCGACGGCGACCCCGGCGACATCGTGGCGTCGACCGACCACGGGGTCTACGTGTCGTCGCTGGGCGGCGGCCAGGTCAACACGGCCACCGGCGACTTCGTGTTCGGCATGACCGAGGCCTACCTGATCGAGGACGGCAAGATCACCGAGCCGCTGCGCGAGGGCAACCTCATCGGCAACGGCCCCAAGGTCCTGCTCGACATCGACGCCGTGGGCAACGACTTCTCGATGGGCCACCCGGGCACGTGCGGCAAGGACGGCCAGGGCGTCCCGGTGGGCGACGGCGTCCCCACCCTGCGGGTCAAGGCCCTGACGGTCGGCGGCACCGCAGCGTGACCGGCGCACCGATCGCGATTTCCCCGCGAGATCGGTCGCTCCAGCGACCGATCTCGCGGGGGAAAACCTCTCGTGGGGGGCGGCGTGAGCGGGGATCTGGTCGACGTCGCCGAGCGGATCGTCGGGATGGCCGAGGGCGGCGAGCAGGTCGAGGCGTACGTCGGGCGGTCGTCCGACACGCAGGTGCGGGTGTACGGCGGCGAGGTCGAGCAGCTCGCCGTGGCCGACTCGCAGGGCGTCGGCGTGCGCGTCGTGCGCGACGGCCGCCAGGGCTTCGCCTACTGCGGCACGTTCGACGCCGACGCCCTCGCCGAGACCGTCGAGGAGGCCCGGGACAACGCCGCCTTCGCCGAGCCCGACCCCGCCGCCGGGCTGCCCGAGCCCGACGGCGTCGAGCCGGTCGCCCTCGACCTGTGGCGGCCCGGCCTGGCCGATGTGCCCACCGCCGACAAGGTGGCGCTCGCCCTCGAGCTCGAGCGCGCCGTCCTCGCCGCCGACGCCCGCATCACCGGCATCGAGTCGTGCGACTACGCCGACTCGCGGGCCGAGGCCGCCATCGCCACCACCACCGGCATCCGGCGCGCCTCGCGCGAGACGGCGTGCGAGCTGGTCGCCTACTCGCTGGCGGCCGACGGCGACGAGACCCAGACCGGCTTCGGCTTCTCGCTCGGCCGCGCCTTCGACGAGCTCGACGTCGACGTGGCCGCCCGCGACGCCGCCGACCGCGCCCTGCGCATGCTCGGCGCGACCAAGCCTCCGTCGGGCCGCATGACCATCGTCCTCGACCCGTGGGTGACCGCCCAGCTCCTCGGCATCGTGGCCGGCACGCTCGGCGCGGAGGAGGTCGTCAAGGGCCGCTCGCTGTTCGCCGACCGGGTCGGCGAGCAGGTGGCGTCCCCGCTGCTCACCGTGGTCGAGGACCCGACCGACGCCCGCTCGTGGGGCGCCACCCCCGTCGACGCCGAGGGCCTCGCCACGCGGCGGGTGCCGCTCGTCGACGCGGGTGCCCTGCAGGGCTTCGTCCATTCGACGTGGACCGCACGCCGCATGGGGACGGCCTCGACCGGCTCGGCGGTGCGTGGCGGCTTCAAGTCCACCCCGGGCGCCGGATGCCGAGCCGTCGCGCCCACGCCGGGGACGGCGACGGCCGGCGAGCTGCTCGCGGGGGTCGACGACGGGGTGCTCGTGCAGGAGGTCTCGGGCCTGCACTCGGGCGTCAACCCGGTCTCGGGCGACCTGTCGACGGGCGCCGAGGGCCTGCGCATCCGGGGCGGACAGGTCGCCGAGCCGCTGCGCGAGTTCACGATCGCGTCGACGTTGCAGCGGCTCCTGCTCGACATCCAGGCCGTGGGGGCCGACCTCACGTGGCTGCCGATGAGCGCCGCCGGGGTCACGCTCGTCATCGCCGACGTGGCGGTGTCGGGCGAGTGACGGCGCCGGCCACCACCGAGGAGGAGGTGCTCGCCCTCGCCACCAAGGTCGTGGCCGAGGCGCAGGGCGACGAGCAGGTCGAGGCGTTCGTGGGCAGCTCGACGTCGACGAGCGTGCGTGTCCACGGCGGCGAGGTCGAGTCCCTCACGCAGGCCACGACCGCCGGCATCGGCGTGCGGGTCGTGCACGGCGGGCGCCAGGGGTTCGCCTACGCCGGGACGCTCGACCCGGCGGTCATCGCCGAGGTGCTGGCCGAGGCGCGCGACAACGCCGCCTTCGCCGAGCCCGAGGACTGGGTCGGCCTGGCCGAGCCCGACGGCGTGGCGCCGCCCGACGTCGACCTGTGGCGCGACGGCCTGGCCGACATGCCGACCGACCGCAAGCTCGCCCTCGCGCTCGACCTCGAGCGGGCCGTCCGGGACCGCGACCCGCGCATCGTCGGCGTGCGCGTCGCCCAGTGGGGTGACGGCTCGGGCGTCGGGGCGGTCGTGACCTCCACCGGCATCGCCGTCGCCGGGCGCTCGACGGGCTGCCACCTGGCCGTCCAGGCGCTGGCCGAGGACGGCGGCGAGACCAAGACCGGGTACGGGGTGTCGGTCGGGCGCGAGCCCGCCGACATCGACCTCGACGCCGCCGCCGACGAGGCGGCCGACCGCACGACCCGGCTGCTGGGCGCGGTCCAGCCTGCCAGCGGCACCGTGACCCTCGTGCTCGAGCCGCGCATGGCGGCCACGCTGCTCGCCGTGGTCGCCGGGACGCTCGACGGCGAGTCCGTGCTGAAGGGTCGGTCCCCGTTCGCCGATCGGGTGGGCGAGCCGATCGCGTCACCGCTGCTGACCCTCGTCGACGATCCGACCGATCCCCGCTCGCTCGGGGCCGACAGCCACGACGGCGAGGGCCTCGCCACACGCCGCGTCCCGCTCATCGAAGGCGGTGTGCTGCAGGGCTTCCTCCACAACTCGATGACCGGCCGGCGCGCCGGCGTGCCGTCGACGGCCTCGGCCGTGCGCGGCTTCCGGTCGACGCCCGGGGTGGGAGCGCAGGCCCTGGCCATGGCGCCGGGCGCCGGGACCATCGACGACCTCCTCGCCGGGGTGGAGCACGGCGTGCTCGTGCAGTCGATGAGCGGTCTCCACTCGGGGGTGAACCCGGTGTCGGGCGACTTCTCGGTGGGTGTGGAGGGCCTTCTGGTGCGGCGCGGGGCGCGGGCCGAGCCGATCCGCGAGGCCACCGTCGCCTCCACCCTCCAACGCCTGCTGCTCGACGTGGCCGCCGTCGGCGGCGAGATCGAGTGGACCCCGGGCGGCACCGGGGCCGCCGCCCTGGTGATCCCGGGCGTGACCCTCAGCGGCGCGTGACGTCGAGCTCGGCTCCGCTCACTCGGGGCGGGCGGGCGGGCACCTTGGGCGGTTCGGGTTGCGGGGCGCGCCGCCGGTCGGTGACCATCGGGGGTCCGCCGGGGGGCAGCCGCCGGCACATCGACCGCACGACGGGGAAACGACGGGACCGTGTCGATCTTTCACGCCATCATCCTTGGCATCACGCAGGGCCTCTCCGAGTACCTGCCGATCTCGTCGTCGGGTCACCTCGTCCTCGTGCCGTGGCTCTTCGGATGGAACGACTTCGACGGCAACGAGTCGCTGGAGAAGACGTTCGACGTGGCCCTGCACCTCGGGACGCTCGTCGGCGCGGTGGCCTACTTCCGGCACGACATCGTGCGCCTCACCAAGGCGGCGTTCACGAAGCCGAAGTCGAAGGACGGTCGCCTGGGGTGGCTCATCGTGATCTCGGCCCTCCCCGCCGCGGTCATCGGCGGCCTCTTCGCCGACACCATCGAGGAGAACACCGACCAGATCTGGCTGATCGCGGTGATGCTCATCGTCGGGGGCCTGCTCCTCGCCCTGGCGGACGGCACCCGCGGGAAGCGGACGATCGACGAGGTGAGCCTCAAGGACGCGCTCGCCATGGGCTTCGGCCAGGCCATCGCGCTGCAGCCGGGCGTGTCGCGCTCGGGCGTGACCATCACCGTCGGCCGCTTCGTGGGGCTGAGCCGCGATGGCGCCGCCCGGTTCGCCTTCCTGATGAGCCTGCCCATCACCGCCGGCGCCCTGCTGTTCAAGTGGGTCGACGTGCAGGGGGACGGGGGCATCCCCGCCGACCTGCGACCAGCGTTCTTCTGGGGGATCGTCGCCTCGGGCGTCACCGGGTACATCGCGGTGTGGGGCACGCTCAGGCTGATCCGCACCCGATCGTTCCTGCCGTTCGTGATCTACCGCCTCGTGCTCGGCGTCTCGATCCTGCTGCTGCTCGCCACCGGCTTCCGCTGATCGCCTCGACGCGGGCGCCGGGGGCGCCGGTGCGTCACATTCCGCCGAGAGCGAGCACCGCCGCCCCGTTGGTCACGGCCCAGGCCACCCGGGGTGCGTCGCGATCGGGCACCGAGATCGTCACGGCCTGCTCGCCCACCGCCACGACCGTGGCCCGCTCGACGAGCGTGAAGGCGGGCTCGCCCGCCCCGACGTCGACCGCGCCGGGCGCCACCACCGCGACCACGTCGACCAGGTCGCCGACCACGAGCGGGGGGACGCCGGCGGGGCCGACCGCCACCGCCACGGCACGTTCGCCCGCGGGGACGAGCGCGGCGACGCCGGTCAGCCCGTCGGGAGCGAGGCGGACCGCCGCGAGGGGCTCGCCGGCGAGGATCGGGTGGCGGACGACCGCTCCGACCGGCGGCTCGGCCATCGTGGCCTCGCCGAGCACGCCGCTCGGCAGGGCGCGCACCTCCACCGCGCCGTCGTCGACGACGTCACCGGGGGACAGGTCGCGGGTGGCGACGGCCACGGGCCGGGTGGTGCCCCAGCGGTCGCGGGCGGTGCCGGCCGCGGTGACGAGGGAGCCGACGGCGAGCGCGGTCGCCGAGCGCGAGACCGGCGACGGCCGTGCGCCGCACGACGGGGCGCACCGCGGCTCGCCGGGCGCGGACGGACAACGGGACGGGGAACGCGGGCACGGCTTCCTCCACGGGAGGATGGGGGGACGGCGGGGGAAGCCGGCCCGCAACGTACCCCACGCGCTGGCGCGGCCCGGACGCGCGTGCGTGGGCCCGGCCCGGAGGGGGCAGTCTTGCGGCGTGGAGACAACGACGTCATGACCGACCTCGACGAGCACGGCCGCCCCGAGCCGCCCCTCGCGGGCGACGAGACCGCCACCCTGGTCGGCTTCCTGGACTACCAGCGCGCCACGCTCGCGTGGAAGTGCGCGGGGCTGGAACCGGCGGGACTGCAGGCGACCGTGGGCGCGTCGTCGATGACGCTCGGCGGGATGCTCAAGCACCTCGCCTGCGTCGAGGACGACTGGGTCTCGGTGTGGCTGCTCGGCCGGGACCCGCAGCCGCCGTGGGACGCCGTCGACTGGGACGCCGACCCCGATTGGGACTGGCACTCGGCCGCGGAGGACTCCCCGGACGAGCTGTTCACGCTCTGGCAGTCGACGGTCGACCGGTGTCGCACCCTCGTCGACAAGGCGGTGGCCGAAGGCGGCCTCGGGCAGCTGTCACAGCGCTCGTGGCCCGACGGGCGTTCCCCGAGCCTGCGCTGGATCCTGGTCCACCTGATCGAGGAGTACGCGCGGCACAACGGCCACGCCGACCTCATCCGGGAGTCGCTGGACGGGCAGACCGGCGAGTGACGGGCAGGCAGGCCGGGCCGGCCGGGCCGATCGCTGGACGGTCGACAGCCGCCGGCCGGCCGCCGCTCAGTCCGCGAACAGCTCGTCGGGCAGGTCGGCGACGGCCCGGAACAGCACCTTGCGCACCTGCTCGGCGTTGCGGGCGAGCGTGGCCATCACCTCGTCCATCGTGACCGGCTCGATGCCCGGCTGGCCCTCGAGCCCGGCGTCGTAGTCGGTGATGAGGGCGATCGTGGCGTACGGGATGCCCAGCTCGGCCGCCAGCGCGGCCTCGGGCATCTGGGTCATGTTGATGACCTCCCAGCCCTGGGCGGCGTACCAGCGCGACTCGGCCCGGGTCGAGAAGCGGGGTCCCTGGATGACGACGACCGTGCCCCCCTCGTGCACCGGGACGCCCTCCTCCTTGCAGGCGGCGATCGCCACGGTCCGCAGCCGCTCGTCGTAGGGGTCGGCGAAGCTGAGGTGGTCGACGGGCGAGAAGCCGGGCGGGCTGTCGGGCCCGTCGTGGAACGACGACGCCCGGCCCGCCGTGCGGTCGATGATCTGGTCGGGGACGACGAAGTCGCCGGGGGCCATCTCGGCCCGCAGGGAACCCGAGGCGCACGGCCCGTAGATCGCCCGGACCCCGAGCTCGCGGAGCGCCCATGCGTTGGCGCGGAACGGCACCAGGTGGGGCGGCAGCGAGTGGTCGCGCCCGTGGCGGGGGAGGAACGCGACCCGCCGCCCGGCGACCTCGCCGATGGTCACGGGGGCCGCAGGGGGCCCGAACGGGGTGTCGACGACGACCTCTTCGACGTCGTCGAGCAGGGTGTAGAGGCCGGAGCCCCCGTACACGCCGACGTCGGCGCGCCGGCCCGAAGCGGTGGCGCTCACGACGACGAGACCGACGACGACGCGGTCGAGCCGCTGTCGCTCTTCGTCGGCGAGGACGAAGACGACGAGGAGGTCGACGACGAGCCGCCATCACCCGACGAACCGGACGACGACGAGCCCGAGCCGCCGTCACCGGACGCTCCGGAGGACGAGGAGCCCGACCCGGACGGCGCCGAGCCCGAGCGGCTGTCGGTCTTGTAGAAGCCGCTGCCCTTGAACGAGATCCCGGGTGAGTTGAACACCTTCTTGAGCCGACCCTCGCAGCGCGGGCACGCGGTGAGGGGGTCCTCGGAGAACGATTGGACGACCTCGAGGTGGTCGCCGCACTCGGTGCAGCGGTATTCGTACGTGGGCATCTGGGCTCCGGGTCGTGCGGCGCGGTGTGCGGTGCAGCGTTGGCAGTCGCAAGGTGCGACTGCCAATGATATCCCTGCCTGTCGCGGTCGAAGCCATCCTCCCGGCCCCGTACCATCGCGGTGCCGTGCGAGTGCTCGCCTCGACCCTTCCGACCGGTGTGGCCGCGCTCCTCGTGGTGGCGTCCTACCTGGTCGGAACGTTCCCCACCGCGGTCCTGGTGGCGCGGCGGCGGGGCGTCGATCCGACGCGGGAGGGCTCGGGGAACCCGGGTGCCACCAACGTGCTGCGGGTCGCCGGCCGCCGGGCCGGGGCCATCGCTCTGGTCGGCGACCTGCTGAAGGGCGCGGTGCCGGCGGCGGTCGGGTGGGCGGCCGGCGGCCACGGGCTGGGGGTGGCGTGCGGGGTGGCGGCCGTCGTGGGCCACGTCCTGCCCGCCACCCGACGGTTCCGGGGCGGGAAGGGGGTGGCCACGGCCGCGGGCATGGCCGTCGTGCTGTTCCCCGCGGCCGCGGTGGTGGCGATGGCGGGCTTCGCCGTGGCGGTGGCCGTCACCCGCGCCGCCTCCCTCGGGTCGCTCGTGGCGGCCGTGCTGCTGCCCGTGGCGGCCGCCGCCTTCGGTGCTCCCCGCCCCGAGGTGGCCGCCCTCGCGGGCTGCGCGGCCCTGATCGTGGTCCGGCATCGCGACAACATCGTCCGGCTCCGGCGGGGGACCGAGCGGCGCCTCGGTGCCGGGGGCTGACCCGACAGACGTCGGGCGGGTGAACATCGCGGTCCACGTGGTCGACGCTGCGGCGTCGGCGGTGCCGGGTGACTACGGTTCTCGCGACACGATCCCACGCGGTGACACCACACGGGTGCGGACAGGGGTCGACACCCAGGACTGCTCCACGACCGGAGGCGAGCGACGATGACCAAGGCTGTGCGCAAGGCCGTCATCCCCGCGGCGGGGCTCGGCACCCGTTTCCTGCCCGCCACCAAGGCGCAGCCCAAGGAGATGCTGCCGGTCGTCGACAAGCCCGCCATCCAGTACGTGGTGGAGGAGGCCGTCCGCGCCGGCATCGACGACATCCTCATCATCACCGGGCGCGGCAAGCGCAGCCTCGAGGACCACTTCGACCGCTCGATCGAGCTCGAGGTCGCTCTCGAGGCGTCGGGCAAGCACGACCAGCTGAGCGAGGTCCGGGGGCTGGCCGACCTCGCCGACATCCACTACGTGCGGCAGGGCGAGGCGCTCGGGCTCGGCCACGCCGTGTCGGTGACCCGCAAGCACGTGGGCGACGAGCCCTTCATCGTGATGCTGGGCGACGACATCATGGACGACCGCTCGACGGTGCTCGAGGACATGATCGGCGTCTACGACCGCACCGGCGCCTCGGTCGTGGCGTTCAAGTCGTTCCCGCCCGAGGAGATCTCGTCGTACGGGTGTGCCGATCCCGAGCCCACCGACGAGCCCAGCCTCGTGCGCCTTCGCGGCATCGTCGAGAAGCCGAAGCCCGAGGACGCGCCGTCCGACCTGGCGGTCATGGGCCGCTACCTGTTCACCTCCGAGATCTTCGGCGCCATCGACCGCACCAAGCCCGGCGTGGGCGGCGAGATCCAGCTGACCGACGCCATCGCCATCCTGCTGACCGAGCAGCCGGTCTACGGGTTCGTGTTCGACGAGGGCCGCTTCGACATCGGCCGCAAGCTCGACTACCTGCGGGCGACCGTGGAGCTGGCCCTCGACCGCGACGACCTCGGGCCCGAGTTCGCGGTGTTCCTCGCCGACGTGGTCCGCCGGCGAGGCATCGTTTGAGCACCCTCACCACGTGATCCCGTTCCACGAGGCGCTCGCCCACGTCGTCGGCCGCTGCGCGCCTCTGGCGCCGCGGCCCGTCCCCGCCGATGCCGCGGTCGGGCTCGTGCTCGCAGGCGACGTCGTGGCGACCGAGGCGGTGCCCCCGTTCGCCAACACGGCCATGGACGGGTACGCCGTGCACGCGTCCGACACGTCCGCCGCCCCGGTGACCCTGCCCGTGGTGGCCGAGGTGGCGGCCGGCCACCCGGCCGAGCGCCCGCTGCGACCGGGCGAGGCGATGCGCATCTTCACCGGCGCCCCTCTGCCCGACGGGGCCGACGCGGTGGTGATGGTCGAGCGGACCGAGCGCCTCGACGGCGGTCGCGCCGTGCGGATCGACGCGGCGGTCGAGCCCGGCAACCACCTGCGGGCCGCGGGTGAGGACATGCGGGCCGGCGAGGTGGTGTTCGGTGCCGGCGACGAGGTGACCCCCGCCCGCCGTGGGGTCCTGGCGTCGCTGGGCGTCGCCGAGGTCCTGGCCCACCCCCGTCCCCGGGTCGGTGTCATCTCGACCGGCGACGAGCTGGTCGCGGGCTCCGAGCCGCTGCGGCCCGGGCAGATCCGCGACAGCAATCGCCCGACGCTGCTCGCGCTGGTCGCCCAGGCCGGATGCGAGCCCGTCGACCTGGGCCACGTGCCCGACGACGAGCCCGCCATCACCGCCGCGATCGAGCACGGCGCGGCCACGTGCGACGCCGTGCTGTCCACGGGCGGGGTGTCGATGGGCGACATCGACCTCGTCCGGGTGGTGCTCGACCGCATCGGCGACATGCGGTGGATGCAGGTGGCGATCCGTCCGGCCAAGCCGCTGGCGTTCGGCCTGGTCACGGCCCGCGGTCCGGCCGGCGACGCCCGGGCGGTGCCCGTGTTCGGCCTGCCCGGCAACCCCGTCTCGTCGATGGTGAGCTTCGCCCTGTTCGCCCGCCCCGGCCTGCGCCGGCTGGCGGGCCACCCCGACCAGCGTCTGCACCTCCCGCGGCTGCGGGCCGAGGCCGGCGAGCCGTTCCGCCGCGGGCCCGACGGCAAGGTCCACTTCGTGCGGGCCGTGGTCACCGCCGACCCCGGTGCCGCGGGCGGCCTACGGGCCGTGTCGTCGGGCGGGCAGGGCTCGCACCAGCTCGCGGCCATGGCCCGAGCCGACGGGCTGGTGGTGCTGGCCGACGGCGAGGGCGTCGCCGAGGGCGACCCCGTCGAGGTCGTCCTCTTGGGCGAACCGGCGACCGCCGTCGCGATCGCCGGGTGATCCCCGACCGGGCTTCGCCGACACACCACTACGCTGGGTTCGGATGAGCGAGCCTCTCGTCGACACGTTCGGGCGCGTCCACCGCGACCTGCGCATCTCGGTCACCGACCGCTGCAACTTCCGGTGCACGTACTGCATGCCCGAGGAGGGGATGCAGTGGCTGCCCCGCTCCGAGGTGCTCACGTTCGAGGAGATCGAGCGCATCGCCCGGGTGTGCGTCGAGCATTTCGGCGTCGACAGCATCCGCCTCACCGGCGGCGAGCCGACGGTCCGTGCCCACCTGCCGATCCTCGTCGGCAAGATCGCCGCGCTGCGCACGGGCGGGGACGGTCCGCCGGTCGACGTGGCGCTCACCACCAACGGCGCGACGCTGCGGTCGGTGGCGGGCGACCTCGTCGCGGCCGGCCTGCGCCGGGTCAACGTCTCGCTCGACACGCTGCGGCCCGACCGGTTCGTCGAGCTGACGCGGCGCGACGAGCTCGACCACGTGCTCGAGGGCATCGACGCCGCGGTCGAGGCCGGGCTCGACCCGGTCAAGATCAACGCCGTCGTGATGCGCGGCGTCAACGACGACGAGATCGTCGACCTGGCCACCTTCGGGCGCGACCGCGGGGTGACCGTGCGGTTCATCGAGTGGATGCCCCTCGACGCCGACGAGCAGTGGCGCTCGGGCGCGGTCGTCGGCCAGGCAGAGATCGTGGCGGCCATCGACGCCGTCTACCCGGTCGACCCGGTGGCTCGCGGCCACCAGCCGGCCGAGCGGTTCGTCTACCGCGACGGCCGGGGCGAGGTGGGCGTCATCCCGTCGGTGACCCGCCCCTTCTGCGACGCGTGCGACCGCATCCGACTCACCGCGGAGGGCCGGCTCCGGTCGTGCCTGTTCGCGGTCGACGAGGTGGATCTGCGCGACCTCGTCCGGGACGGGGCGCCCGACGACGAGCTCGCCGACGCCATCCGGCGCTGCGTGGCCGCCAAGGCGGCCGGCCACATGATCGGCCAGGTGCAGTTCGTGCGGCCCCGCCGCAGCATGAGCCAGATCGGCGGCTGAGCGCCTCCGGGGTGCCGTGCGACACCCCGGCTGAGCGCCTCGGGGTGCAGGCCGACCCCGGGTCACGTCTAGTCTTGGCTCATGTCTGACCGCGGCCTCACCCACCTCGACCCGCTGGGGCGGGCCCGCATGGTGGACGTCACCCCCAAGGAACCCACCCACCGCCGCGCCGTCGCCCGGGGTCGGGTGCACATGAAGTCCGAGACGACCTCGCTCGTCGCCCGCGGTGCCATCAACAAGGGTGACGTGCTGGCCGTGGCCCGCGTGGCCGGCATCCAGGCCGCCAAGCGCACCCCCGAGCTCATCCCGCTCTGTCACCCTCTCCTCGTCGGTTCGGTGCTGGTGAACTTCCGCATCGAGGACGACTACATCGAGGTCGAGGCACACGTCGAGACCGTCGACCGCACGGGCGTCGAGATGGAGGCGCTGACCGCCTGCTCGGTGGCGTGCCTGACGATCTACGACATGTGCAAGTCGTCCGACCGCGGCATGGTCATCGGCGAGATCGCCCTCTGGGAGAAGACGGGCGGTCGCAGCGGCAGCTACCGCCGGTCCGACGGCCTCGACGGCGACCTCGGCTTCTAGGGTCCCGTCACCAGCGGTCGCTCCCCACCGGACGGCGCCCCGGCGTTCGCCGTCCGGCCTTCCGCGACGAGCGGACGCCGGAACCCGGAACCGGCGGTCCCGCGCCCTCGGGCGTTGATCCGTCGGGTGCGCAACACCCCGACGCGAGAACCAGCGGTCCTGGTCGTACGGCATCCACCCGCGCTCTGGCGATCTCCCTTATGGTCGCTCCAAGCGGTTGTCGGAGAGTGATGTCGTGGTCGTCTTCTTGCTCCTCGGGGTGATCTGGGCAGCGGTGTTGGTGCCCCCGTGGCTGCAGGCCCGGCGGGAGGCCCGGCCCATCGCCTCGATCATGTCTTTCCGCAGCCAGCTCTGGTCGCTGCAGCGGGCGACGCCGAACTACGGCGACACGTACGAGGTGTACGGCGACGAGGACGACGAGCAGGTCGACGAGATCGCCGCGGCCGTCGCGGGCGGTGCGGTGCACGCGTTCGGCAACGCCCGCGGCCCATCCACCGCCCCGGTGGCTCCCGGCGTCGTCGGGACCGTCGTCCGCGGCCCGGCCGACGGCGCTCCCCGAGGTCTGTCCGGTGCGGCCGCGGGCGGACGCCGCGCCCGCGCCTTCCGCCGGCGCCGCCAGGTGCTGGCGTCGTTGGTGGTGCTGACCCTCGGTGGGGTGGCACCGGCGCTGCTGCTCGGCGGTGCATGGCTGGCCGCGGTCGCCGTGCCCGGCACGCTCCTCGTCGCCTACCTGGGCCTCCTCGTCCGGCGCGGCCGTCGCGAGGTGGAGCGGGCGCAGAAGGTGCGCTACCTCACGCCGATCCGGGCGCCTCGCCCGTCGGTCGTCGTGATCGGCAGCGGCGCCGTCCGGTGACGGGGTGACGGCCGGGGACGCGGCGAGCGCCGCTCCAGTGGAGGGCGGGGCGGCGCGCGGCCAGCTCGATGCGGTCGTGGCGTCGATCGACGACGCGCTGGCGGCCGCCAACCGTGCCCGCGAGGCGGCGTTGCCGGCGTGCCGGCGGGCGATCCGCGCCGCGGGATCGAGCATCCGGGCCGTCCACGGGCTCGACCCGGCCCGGGCCGCGGCGCTGGCCGCCGAGTGCGAGGGGGCCATCCGTGAGGCGCAGGACGTCCTCAGCCCCTTTCCCGCCCTGGCCCAGGCCGGCTACCTGCACGACGCCGAGAAGGAGTTCGTCGAGGCACTGGCCGTCGCCGCCCTCGTGTCGGACGAGCGGGTGCCCGGGCCCGGTGACCTCCGTGTCAGCCCGACCGCCTGGATGCGGGGGCTGGCCGAGGCCGCCAGCGAGCTGCGTCGGCACCTGCTCGACCGGATGCGCGAGGGCGACCTCGACCGCGGTGAGGCCCTGCTCGACCGCATGGACGACGTGTACGGCGCGCTCGTCGTCGTCGACTACCCCGACGCCGTGACGAACGGTCTGCGTCGCACGCTCGACTCGTTGCGCGCGGTTCTCGAGCGCAGCCGTGGTGACGTCACGACGACGGTCCTGCAGGCCCGCCTGCAGCAGGCGATCGAACGCTCGGCGGGCCCGACACCGGCATGATCGGCCCGGCCTCGCGGGCGCGGCCGGGGTCGGGCAATGGGGCGTCGGTCAGGCGGGTGCGGTGGTGTCGGACCTGGTGGCGGCCTCGTCGACGGCCGGCTGCGGGTCGGCCGGCGTCACGTCGGAGAGGAACCACAGCAGCGCATCGTTGACCGCGCCCGGCATCTCCTGGTGCACCCAGTGGCCCCCGCCGTCGATCAGCACGGTGCCGCGGTGGTCGTCGAGCCAGCCCTCCATGAGCGCCGGCGGGCAGGCGATGAGGAGCGGGTCGACCGAGCCCGAGAGGTAGAGGGTCGGCACCGTGATGCGAGCCCCGGCGAGCTGGGGGGTGAGCACCCAGTTGCGGTCGAAGTTGCGGAACCAGTTGAGGCCGCCGGTGAACCCGGTGCGGGTGAACTCGGCCACGTAGTGCTCGAGGTCCTCGTGGCCGAGCCACTCGGGGAGGACCTCGACGTCACCGAGGCGGTCGAGCAGGTTCCGCGGCTCGCCCGGCCCCTGCGACCCGATGATCGCCTCGAGGCGCAGGCCGGTGTACATGCGGCGCATCGTCTGCGTGACGTCCCGCTCCATGTCCGCTTCGGCGATCCCGGCGTCCTGCACCCACAGCAGCATGAACCACTGCTCGCCCGCGAACTGGCGCAGCATCGTCGTGGGCGGCACGGTCCCCCGGGGGAGGAACGGGACGCCGATCCCGACCGTCCCGGCGACACGGCGGGGGGCCATGAGGGCCAGGGCGTAGATGACCAGCGCACCCCAGTCGTGGCCCACGAACACGGCACGCTCGACGCCCGCATCGTCGAGCAGCGCGAGCATGTCGGCGGTCAGGTGGTCGATGTCGTAGCTGTCGGGGTCGTCGGGCCGGTCGGACCGCCCGAAGCCGCGCCCGTCGGGCGCCAGCACGTGGTAGCCCGCCCCGGCCAGCGCAGCGATCTGGTGCCGCCAGGTGTACGACAGGTCGGGGAACCCGTGCAGCATCACGACTGTGGGCTGGGTGGCCGGGTCGCCGGCCTCGGCGACCGAGATTCCGACGCCGTCGGTCGTCTCGACGATGTGCCTCCGTACGTCCTGCGCGCTCATCTCGCCCCCCGACGTCCCCTCGTGATTCCTGGCACCCTACCCAACGCGGCGGCCCCGCTGCGCTCCGGGTTGGCCGAGGCGGGCGGCCTTCCTCCGCACCGGCTCGAGGGAGATGGGCGTACCCGGTCGCATGGGTGGCCGCCGCGGTCCACTCGTAGGGTGTGGACCCATGAGCCGACCGACGCGGTGGGTGACCGACACCACTGAGGGTCACTCAGAGTGGTACATCGCGCGGTTCCGCACGATGGCCGCCGAGGGTGCGGACCTGGCGGGCGAGGCCCGGTTGGTGGACGCGATGGTGCCGCGCCGCGCCCGGGTGCTCGACGCCGGGTGCGGGACCGGCCGCCTCGGGGCCGAGCTCGCCGCCCGCGGCCACACGGTCGTCGGGGTCGATGCCGACCCCAGGCTCGTCGAGGCCGCCCGGGCCGACCACCCCGGTCCCCGGTGGCTCGTCGCCGACCTGGCCGAGCTCGACCTCCCGGCGGCGGGGGAGAGCGAGCCGTTCGACGCCGCGGTGCTGGCCGGCAACGTCATGGTGTTCCTCGCCCCCGGCACCGAGGAGGAGGTGCTCCGCAGGGTCGCGGCCCACGTGGCGGGCGACGGCTTCGTGATCGTCGGGTTCCACGTCGACCGGGACCTGCCGCTCGGCGACTTCGACCGCGCCGTCGCCGACGCCGGGCTCGACGTCGAACACCGCTTCGCCACGTGGGACCTGCGCGCCTGGCACGAGGACGCCGACTTCGCGGTGACGGTCCTGCGCCACGCCGCGGTGTGAGCGGGCAGGCGGTCAGCGAGGAGAGCCGGGCGGGGGTGCGGACCCGGGATAGGCGGCCGACGGTGCCGACCCGGGATAGCCGGCGGACGGTGCCGACCCGGGGTAGCCGGCCGTCGGAGGGAACTCGGACTGGCGGGCGGTCGCGGCGGCGGCGCGCTGGCGCTCCCGCGCCGCGATCCGGTCGCGTTCGCGTATGGCGACGATCTTGCTCGTCAGCCATGTGACGAGGGCGTGCACTGCGATGCCGAGGATCGCGTACACGACCATGGCGAACAGCAGCGAGGTGTCGACCACCGACACGTCGGACACGGCGTGGGACGGGAACATGCCCCGGAACGGCTCCATGATGCGGTCGACGTTGCGGTACACCCACCGGGTGAACTCGGCGTCGGTGCTGGCGCCGAACAGCCGCAGGAAGAACCCCAGCGTGAGCAGCACCAGGTCGATCAGCACGAACACGTAGACCAGGACGACGACGGCCTTGGCCGCCCGAAGGAGCCAGAGCTGGGTCTCGTGACCCGTCGACTCGGTTTCAGACATCGGTAGCTCCCCCGCTCGACTGCTCGTCATGGAGGGCCGGTGCCCCCATCGGGGGCAATGTGCCGTCGGGATGCCGTCGTCCGCCACACCCGGCCAGGGTGATCGCGGCCGAAGTGTGATCGAGCCGGCTGCGCCGCCCGAGATCGATCAGGGAGCCCGACGCTCACCTGGATTCGCAGGTCGACCTGGAATCGGCGTTCCCAGGCGACCATTGCGCCACCGGCAGGGGTGACGGCGACTCTGGGGAGGACGCCTGACGATGCGACCACCTCAGGAGTCCCCAACGCTCCGGTCTGGGTGCACCCGGCGTGCACGCACGCTTCCGACCGAGCCGTCGACGCCTTCGCCCTGCCAGACCAGGACGCCGTCCCCGTCGTCGTCGACACCGACCGAGTGGAGGCGGCCGTACGACGTCACGAGGACCGGCTGCTCGAGTGCCCCGTGCGGTGTGATCTGGCGTGCGTACATCTCCCCGCTCGGGAACCGATCCCACGTCAGCAAGACATCGCCGTCCAGGTCCCCCGCCACCGAGTAGTTCTGCACGTCGGGGTGCGACGAAGGGGTGAGCTGCCGGACCTCGCCGACGGCCCCGTCACGAGACACCCAGCGTCCCCACACCTGGGTGCTCTGGTCTGCGTCGGTCCAGTGCCGCCAGGTCACCAGTGCGTCACCGTCCCGGTCGATCGTCACCCGCGCCTGGAGTGGCGGTCGATCGGCGAGAGGTCCGCGGACACCTGCTCGAGCTCGCCGAGCGTCCCCGAAGCGCTCGAGGGTCCGGGCCTGCACCACGTTGTCGTTGGCCCAGGCGAGGACGGCGTCGCCTTCCCGGTCGAAGGCCACCGCGGGCGCCGTCCGCATGCGCCGGGCTCGACGACAGCACCGTCGTCTCGGACAGCGACCCGTCGCTGGCGAACCGGCGCATCTTCGGGAAGACGCTGCCGTCGCCGGACTCGGCCCAGGCGACCACGGCGTCACCGTCGGAGTCGACGGCGACGTCAGTGCCGTAGATCGTCACCCCGGACTGGGGACAGCACCTCGAGGGTTCCCACCGTGCCGGTGCGGGACACCCTCCGGGCGTACGACGTGGTTGTCGGTGCCGTCGAAGCCGTGCCACGCCACGACGGCGTCACCGTCGTCGTCGAGCGCGACCTTCGGGGAGTGCGGGGCCTGCCCCGACGGTGACAGGGTGACGATGGAGCCCCAGGCGCCGGTGCGACTGCGGGGCATGATCTGCACCCGCCGCGGGTGCGGATACTCATGGGACACACGCACCCAGACCAGCAACGCGTCTCCCTCCCGGTCGAAGGCCACGCGTGGCTCGGACGAGTCGTAGCCCTCCTCGGAGACCGAGACGCCTTCGCTGAACTCTCCATCCGTCGGCGGACCCGGTGGCGCGGTCGATCGTCGTGGTCGGCGGCGGGGCCGTCGTGGTCGGCGCCGTGCTGGTCGTGGTCGGCGCGGTGGTCGTCGTCGACACCGCTGGTGGTCGTGGTCGAAGCCGTGGTGGTCGTCGAGCCGTTCCCACCACCACCGGGCGGCACCGCGCACGCTGCCCAGGACGAGAGCGAGCACGATCCCGCCCGTCGACATCCGCACGCGCCGCCCAGCGTTCGCCACCCAGCTCATGCTCTCCCCCAACCCCGTTCTGGCCCGCCCCGGAACGCAGCGACACCTAGCTACCGCACCGGCTCCGTCGCCGACGAACCGCCGAGCCCGGCCGGACCGTGGGCCCCGGTGAAACGAACAATCCCGGACGGCGGAGGACCGTCCGGGACCAAGAAGGTGGAGGTGATGGGATTCGAACCCACGGCCTCTTCGATGCGACCGAAGCGCTCTAGCCAGCTGAGCTACACCCCCGTACGGGACGGCTCATCGTAGCGGACCACCCCCCGCGGCCCGCCACCCCGAGGGGCGTCCGCCAGGACGGGCAGGCCCGATCCGTGCCTCTCGGCGACGTCGCGCCCTATGCTGGGGAGGTCTGGAGTCCCGCCCAGCGCGGTGGAACAACCCTCCCCGGGTGTGTTTCACGACGCCTGTGCTGGACCGCATTCCCCCGGGTCTCCCTGACGGCGGGGGTGCGGCGCGGAGGAGCGCCGGATTGACGTATGGATGAGGCCACGCGAGCGATGGAATCGGCCGCCTGGGCGGCGGTCGACGGCATCGCCACAAACGAGCAGCTCGCCCTGCTGGAAGCCGACGCGCCCGGCTGGCGACGGGCCCTCGAGCGCATGCTCGACGACACCGAGGAGAACCTCGACGCCGTCCGCGACCTGTCGGGCCCCGAGCGCGACCAGGTCGTCTCCGACCTCGAGGCCGAGCTCGAGCGCCTCGAGCTGGCCTACGACCGCCTGACCGGGGCGTCCGACGCCGCCGACGCCGTGCTCGTGGCGCCCGACCCCGTCGGCGAGGTGCGCCTGCAGGCGTCCTGGTCGGCCAACGAGGTCGTGGTGTGGGCCGGCGGGTCCCGACACGGTGCCGGCGTCCCACGACGGCCTGTCCGACCGCCTCGAAGGCATCGGCGGCCCCGCCGTGGGGTGGAACCAGCACCGGGGCGTCCCGCTGCCCACGGGCGACCGGGCGGCCGCGCTGTCGATCCCCGTGGCCGACGCCCTCGGCTGGCTGGTCGCCGTCGGGGGCGGTCTCGGCGGCGACGGCGTCGGGTCCAGCGTGACCTGGCTGGGCCGGGTGGCCGTGTATGCGGTGCGGATGGTGGCCCGCGGGGCCATCGTGCCCGCCCTGCGCAGCAGCCGCCGGTCCGACGGCCGCACGCTCGACCTCCACGTCCGCTGGATCCCCGCCGACGTCGACCACGCCGCGGTCGAGGAGCTGGCCGGGGCGATGCCCGGCCCGGTCGTCGCCATGTCGCGGGCCGACGCCAAGGCGGTCGTGCTCGAGGTGGTCCGGGCGGTCGTCGACGCCATCGCCTCCGACGCCGCCGGCCGCGTCGTGATGCCCGCGCCGCCTCCGGTCGTCCGCACCGGGGCCGACGTGGGCGAGGCCGTGATCACCCGCCTCGACGGTTCCGGCTTCGTCGCTCCCGTCGCCGCCGGGCTCGAGGTGTCCAAGCGGCTCGAGCGCTGGGTCAAGCCGGTCACCGGCGCCGGGCGCTCGCGGCTGGTCGTGCAGCTCGATCCTCCCGACTCGAGCGGCGCCTGGTACCTCTCGGTGCTCGGGCGCGGCGCCGAGGGCGGCCTGCTGCCGATCGAGCTCGCCCTCACCGACAGCCGGTCGACCAAGCCGATGGCCGACGACCTGGCCCGCCTCGAGCGCCTCTACCCGGTGCTGCTGCGGGCGGGTGGCCAGCGCCGGGGCCAGGTGTACCTGAAGCAGGACGAGGCGTGGGAGCTGATGACGGTCACGGGCGCCACGCTCGAGGCCGCCGGCTTCGACGTGCAGGTGCCCGCCCTGTCGCGGCGGACGCCGTCACCCACGCTGCGCCTGTTCACCACGCCGTCGGCCGACACGGTCGTCGGCGCCCACCAGCTCTCCGACGTGCGCTGGTCGGCGGTGTTCGACGACGTCGAGCTGACCGCGGCCGACATCTCCCGCCTGGCCGCCGAGGCCCGGCCCCTGATCCGCTCACGGGGACGGTGGGTCGAGCTCGACCGGGCCGACCTGAAGGAGGCGGCGGCCGCCCTGGCCGAGCGGGCCGACCAGACCCGCATGAGCGGGGCCGAGATCCTGCGCCACGCCGTCGGGCCTCGAGGGGTCGCCGCTGGCGGGCGGTCTGACGGTCGAGGGCGCCGGCTGGGCCACCGACCTGCTGTCGCGGGCCCAGGACGTCCCCACCGAACCCGTCACCCGGCCCGAGGGCTTCCTCGGCCAGCTCCGCACCTACCAGGCCGAGGCCCTCGCGTGGCTCGGCTTCCTCGATGCCGTCGAGCTGGGCGGCTGCCTCGCCCTCGACATGGGCCTCGGCAAGACGCCCACCGTGCTCGCCCACATCCGGCGCACGATGGGCGACGGCACCGCCCTCGTGGTCGCCCCGCCCGCCGTCGTCGGCAACTGGGCGGCGGAGGCGCAGCGATTCACGCCCGACCTCAAGGTGATCGTGCACCACGGCACGGCGCGGGCGTCGGCCGGCGAGCTCGAGCGGGCGATCGGCCGAGCCGACATCGTCATCACCACCTACGGCACGGCCGTCCGCGACGTCGAGGCGCTGTCGGGCGTCGCCTGGGACCGGGTCGTCCTCGACGAGGCCCAGGCGATCAAGAACCCGGCCAACGAGACCGCGCAGCAGCTGCGGCGCCTCACCGCCCGCATGCGGCTGGCGCTCACCGGCACGCCGATCGAGAACGGCCTCGGCGACCTGTGGGCCATCCTCGACTTCACCAACCCCGGCCTGGTCGGCGCCCGGCCCGCGTTCATCTCGCAGCTCTCGGGCGAGGGCGAGCAGGCGCTGCGGGCCCTCAACGGCCTGCTCGTGTTCCGCCGCACCAAGTCCGAGCCCGAGGTGGCGGCCGAGCTGCCCGACCGCATCGACGAGCTCGACCACTGCAGCATGACCACCGAGCAGATCGGCCTGTACCAGGCCGTGCTCGACCGGCTGGTGACCAGCAACGCCGACGAGGCGGGCGAGCCGCGGCAGGGGGCGATCCTGGCGGCCATCACCGCGCTCAAGCAGATCTGCAACCACCCGGCGGCCTACCAGGACGACGGCCGGCCGCTCGCCGGCCGGTCCGGCAAGCTGGCCCGGCTCGAGGAGATCGTCGAGGCGGTGTTCGCCGCCGGCGAGCGCATCCTCGTCTTCACCCACTTCGCCGAGTGGGGCAAGCGGCTGGCCGACCACCTCACCGCGGTCACCGGCGTGCCCATCGCCTGCTACCACGGCGGCCTGGCCCGCGGCGCCCGCGACAAGCTCGTCGCCGACTTCCAGAACGGCGAGGGGCCGGGCGCTCTGGTGCTGTCGCTCAAGGCCGGCGGCACCGGGCTCAACCTCACCGCCGCCAGCCACGTCGTGCTGTACGACCGGTGGTGGAACCCCGCGGTCGAGGACCAGGCCCGCGACCGGGCGTGGCGCATCGGCCAGACCCGCACGGTCGTGTCGCACCGCCTGGTGTGCCCGGGCACGGTCGACGAGCGGGTGGAAGAGGTCGTGGCCGGCAAGCGCCACATCGCCGACCTGGTGCTGCCGAAGTCGAGCTCGCTGGCCGACCTCGACGCCGACCAGCTGCGGGTGGCGCTCGGCATCCGACCCGAGTCGCTGCTCACCGAGGACGCATCGTGAAGGAGGTGGGTCGCTGATGGCCGATCAGAACCAGCAGAAGAAGGGCTCGTCGCGCCGCCGCCGCCGGCAGAACGCCAAGTCGAAGCAGACCAAGCCCGTCGACCTGTGGCGGCCGGTGCCGCCGCTGCGCCGAGGTCCGTCCGATCACGCCCGCCAATGACCCGACCGCGCTGCTGCGCTCGTTGGGTGAGCCGCCGTCGCCCCTGCCCGGGCGCCGCCGAGATCGCCATCGCCCAGGTCGTCGACCGGGCGGCCGGGCTGGCCACGGCCCTCGCCGCCGCCGGCGGCCTGCTGGCCATGCCGGGCGACGACCCCGACGACGACACCGGCCGAGGCCGACCCGGCCCGAACGCGATTTCCCCGCCGATCGGTCGCTCTGGCGACCGAACCCGCGGGGAAATCCTGTGGAGGAATCTGTGGACCTCGGGGTCGCCCGGGGAGCTGGGGGAGCGGTCCCCGGGCGACCCGTGACCGCTACGACGTCAGGGCCGGCTCGGGCGCGACGTCGGGCGTGACGGGCGGGGCCCCGGCCCGGCTCGAACTCGGGCTCGGGCAGGCCCACGCCGCCCTCGACGTCGAGGTTGGGCAGCAGGCGGTCGAGCCAGCCCGGCAGCCACCAGTTCCAGTCGCCGAGCAGCCGCATGGTCGCGGGCACGAGCACGATGCGGACCACGGTGGCGTCGATGAGCACGGCGGTGGCCAGGCCGAGGCCGAACATCTTGATCATGGGGTCGTCGCCCAGCACGAAGGCGGCGAACACGCTGATCATGATGAGCGCGGCCGAGGTGATGACCCGGGCGGTGGCCGAGATGCCCTCGATCACGGCCTCGGTGTTGTCCCGCCGGTGCAGGTACTCCTCACGCACCCGGGACAGCAGGAAGACCTCGTAGTCCATGCGACAGGCCGAAGAGGATGGCGAACAGCATCATCGGCATGAACGACACGATCGGCACGGTCTCCTCGACGCCGACCAGGCCCTTCAGCCAGCCCCACTGGAACACGGCCACGATCACGCCGTAGGCGGCGCCGATCGACAGCAGGTTCATCGCCGCCGCCTTCAGCGGCACGGCGATCGAGCGGAACACCATCATCAGCAGCACGACCGACAGCACGATCACGGCGCCGACGAACCAGGGCAGGCGGATCGGCCACCTTGTCGGACATGTCGATGAACGTGGCGGTCTGCCCGCCGACGTAGACCTCGGCGCCCGGTGCCGGCGGTCGCCTCGGGGATGACGTCGTCGCGGAGGTGGTGCACGAGGTCGGTGGTGAGCTCGTCCTGGGGGGCCGTGGTGGGGATGACCCGGAGCACCGCGGCCGTGCCGTCCTCGTTGGGGACGACCGGCGCCACGGCCTGGACGCCGGGGTCGGC
>CAWJFG010000043.1:0-33973 GCA_963842015.1 uncultured Acidimicrobiales bacterium
TCTCAAGGTGGCGACACGGGTTCGAATCCCGTTGGGGGTGCCAGACAGCGGCGAACCAGCTCACACGGTTCGCCGCTCGTCGCGTCCGGGGGGCTGCGCACCCCGGTGATCGGCCTCCGTGCCCGTTCGCGTCGGCCACGGCGTGGGTGATCGCCGGCGTAGGTGCATCGCGGACACCGCCTCCCGACTCGTGACGCGAGGTGGTCTTGCCCCGGTTTCGTGGACACCGGGGGAACATCACCGTGTCCACCGAACCGGGGCAAGACCAAACCCCACCATCGGGTCGCGAGGATCCCGGCGACCAACCTCATGAGGTTGGACCATCACCGCCAGTGGGGCCGCGCAGCAGGGAGCCGAGGTCGGTGGTGGGGCCGAGGTGGGCGAGCTTGTCGGGGTTGACGATCGACCGGATGCCCAGGACCTGACCGCCGCCGATCTCGAGCACCCACACCCCGACCACTCGCTCCTCGCCGTCGAGCAGCAGGGTTCCGGGGCTGCCGTTGACCTCGGTGGGCTGCAGCTGGACCCCGGGGATGCGGGCGAGGTGGTCGATCCAGCTCATCAGGGTGCGCGCGACCCGGCTGCGACCCTGCAGCGGGCGGACCGGTGCCGGCGCCCGGCCGCCGCCGTCGCCGGTGAACACCACGTCGTGGGCGAGCAGGGCCTCGAGCCCGCGAGGTCGCCCTCGTGCGTGGCGGCGTGGAAGCGGCGGGCGAGCTCCTGCTGCTGCTCCCGGGAGGTCTCGAACCGCGGGCGTCCCTCCTGGACGTGGCTGCGGGCTCGTTTCGCGAGCTGGCGCACGTTGTCCTGGCTCTTGCCGATGATCTCGGCGACCCGGGCGTAGTCGTAGTCGAACACGTCGTGGAGCAGCAGCACGGCCCGCTGCTCGGGCGACAGGTTGTCCAGCAGCACAAGCATCGCCAGGGACAGGGAGTCGGCCATCTCCGTCCGCTGTGCCGGGTCGTCGTTGCGGTCGGTGATGATCGGCTCCGGCAGCCAGTTGCCGACGTAGCTCTTCCGTCGGACCCGGGCCGAGCGCAGCTGGTCGATCGCCCGGCGGGTCGTGACGGTGGCGACGAAGGCGCGGGGCGACTGGATCTGCTCACCGGCCTCGAGCGCCCGGTGGAGCTGGAGCAGCGCCTCCTGGACGATGTCCTCGGCCTCGGAGACGCTGCCCAACATCCGGTAGGCGATCGCGAACGCCACCGGCCGCAGCTCGTCGAGCAGTTGCTCGCGCTCGGTCATGCCTCGGCGAACCCCTGCCGCCAGCTCGGGTGGTCGGGCTGCCAGCCCAGGTCGCGCTTGGCCTTCCCGTTCGAGGCGCCGCGGATCTCGGTCATGAACAGGGCTCCGACCTCGCCCACGAACAGCCGCCCGACGAACCGGGGAACGTGCATCGGCTTCTTGGCGCCGAGGGTCTGGGCCAGCGAGGGCAGCCATTCGGAGACCGGTGCCGGATCGTCGTCCACGATGTTGTAGATCCCCGGCCTGCCCCGGTCGACGGCGGCGACCGTCGCCTCGGCGGCGTCGACGACGTGGATGAACGACCACACGCCGGCCCCGTTTCCGACAAGGGGAAACTTGCGCTTCTTGATCATCTCGAACTGCTCGCTGCCCGCGGTCATCGATGTGTTCGGGCCCTAGAAGGCGCCGTAGCGCAACACGATGCCCTCGGTCCACGAGGCGCCGAGCACCGCCTCCTCCAGATGCTGGACGGCGGCCAGGCTCTCGCGCATGTCGCGCGGCGGATCGGGATCGAGGGGGTCCTCCTCGGTCTTCACCGCACCACCGGTGCGGGCGTAGAACCCGTAGATCGCGCTCTGCGCCACGAAACGCTTCGCCCCGACCGCCTTCCCGGCGGAGAGCAGGTGATCGGTGCCCTCGGTCCGGAGTCGGTTGGTGCGGGCGAAGTCACGGTCCATGTGACGCAGGTCGAGCGCCCCGATCGCGGTCAGCTGGTGCACGATCACCTCCGGGTTCGCCCGGCCCAAGGCCTCGGCCACCTGGTCGGGATCCAGCGCATCGGCCACGACCGGCGTCGCCCCGAGCTCGCTCACCAGGCCCCGGTTGGCCTCCTTGCTGGTCATCCCCACCACCTCGTGGCCCGCGGCCACCAGCCGGGGCACCAGCTGCTTGCCCATCGCTCCCGTCGCACCTGCAACGAACACCCTCATCATCATCTCCTCTCGTCAACAACCTCTCGATCCCATAAGTCGAGACAGCCCCTCCCTCCGTGACAAGGGCAGCCGCACATCATCGGCGACGCCCCAGACGGCCTCATGGGTCTTCGCCAGATGCGCAGGGCCACGCTCAGGCTGGTCGAGCGACGACGGGGACGGTCTCGGAGGGCGAACGGCGGGTGGCTCGTCCGCCCTTCCTCGGTGCGATCACGGCGAGGGGGACGTTGAGGTGGCGGGAGAGCCGGAAGGAGGTCGGCGTCGGGCCTCAAGGTGCTGGCGCACCCCGACCTCGGGGTCTTCACCACGGCCTTCGACTCGTTCCGCTCCTCCGACAGCACGGCCACCCTGGTGCTGTTGCGCCCCGCCGGCGACGACCGCTCCCGGACGGTGTTCGACATGCTGACGACGGTCGAGCTGGACTTCGCCTGGGCCGAACCCGACTCGAGCCTTCGTCTGTCCGGTCGCGCCGCAGTTCAATCTCCGCGGGATGGCGAAGGGGCATCTCCGGCGTTGAACGGTTGAGCTGCGGCCACCGGCCGTACGCAGCAAGCACTTCGGGGACAGCGAGAAGGGCTCGCGTTCGCCGGTCGTGTCGAGAGTCGGGTTTCTGCTCCGTCCCAGTGTGAACGCGGCCAACGGGGCCGCTGTGACACGAGGAGCACACCGTGGTCGAGGACCTGACGCTCACGCATCACCGAGGCACGCCGAGCGACGTCGCCGAGATCCTGAAGAAGTCGATCAGCCAAGAGATGCTCAACCGGGACCTCGCCCGTTTGGCGTACGTGGCCAAGGACGGCACCCCGAGGGTCGTCCCGATCGCGTTCACCTGGAACGGCACCGAGGTCGTCATGTGCACCACGACGAACGCCCCGAAGCTGGCCTCGCTGCGCCGGAACCCCGCGGTGGCCCTCACCATCGACACCGAGGTGCACCCACCGAAGCTCCTGCTGCTCCGCGGCGAAGCGGTGCTCGACGAAGTCGAAGGCATCCCCGACGAGTACCTCCAGATGAACGGCACCTACGAGATGACCGCGGAGCAGAGGGCCGAGTGGGAGACCGAGGTTCGGTCCCTCTACGACTCGATGGTGCGGATCGTCGTCAGGCCCGCGTGGGCGAAGCTGATCGACTTCCACGAGACCCTCCCGAGCGCGGTCGAGGAGCTCGTTCGCCGACGTCAGGAACGCCAGGAGCCGTAGGTCTTCGTCGGCGTCGCCCCCGATGGCGGATCGGACCGACTGACGTGCTCGTCGGCTCGGATCCCGTCATCGAACGGAAGCGGGACCCGCCCAGACGGCGAAGAGCGGGTCACCTCGGTGGTCGATCGGCGTGCGGCGCTGCCGCGGTCGGCTCGGTCCAGCCGCCTGAGGCCCGGAAGTAGGTGGCGACGATCTCGGCGCGACCATCGTCGGAGGCGGCCAACCAGCCGCGGATCGCCTTGGTCGGGAACACACGGTTCGAGAACGTGCACACGAAAGTCCCTTGCGGCCGCAAGACCCGCCGTACCTCGCGGAACACCTCGACCGGGCGCAGGAGGTAGTCGACCGACGCGCAGCACACGACCGCGTCGAACGCCTCGTCATCGAGGGGCAGCACCGGGTCAGCGTTCAGGTCGTGCACGATCGTGGCGGTCGCGGTGGAGTTCGCGTTCAGCTCGTCCTCGTTCATCCCGAGGACCGTGAGGTGGGCGGGTGCCACCCGGAAGTGCGACACCCATGACCCCATGAGGTCGAGGACGTCGCCGTGGATGCCCAGCTCGTCGTAGAGGGCACCGACCGCCGCGATGGCGCCGTCGTCGATGTGGGTCACGAACCTGGGCACCGTGTAGAAACGGGCGTCGGGCCCGCGGTCGACGCGGTCGAAGAATCCCGGCGGGAACGGCTCGGCATCCACGGCTCGGCGATGGTAGGTCTGCCTGGCCATGGCGGCATGCCGGCGGGGCGGAGGGCGCCCCGGGTTCATCTGCCTCACGCTCCTCGTGGAATCGAGTGGGACATGGCCGGCCGCCACGGCCGACCAGGTCGTCGACCGTACGGAACGGTGGGTCACCGAGGCTTGTTCGATCCTGATCGATCGGCCACGTGAGCGATCGGGGCCGCGATGAGGCAAGACGTCACCGCCCACCGGACAGGTTCGCCGCCGGCGCCCGCAGCGCCGGCGCCCGCAGCGCGGGGACTGCAGGATCTCGACGCATGGCTCGACTAAGTCGCGTACATTAGTGGTGTGACCGACGACACAACACCGCTCGCGCCTCCGTCCGCTGTCGAGCGCGGCCGACCAGAGGCGGACCACGCCCTCGCCGCCGTGTTGGCGGGGGCGGGGCTGATCCACGTCGCGATGGCGCCGTCGCATCTCGGCGACGACGCGGTGCTGGGGACGGGGTTCCTGTTGTTCGGGGTGCTCCAGCTGGCGTTGGCGATCGTGGTGGTGGTGCGCCCGGGGCGGCTGGCGTGGGTGGCAGCCGCCGGTGTGAGTGCCGCGTCGATCGCGGCGTGGGCGGTGAGCCGCACGGCCGGGTTGCCGTTCGGGAGCCATGAGGGGGTTGCCGAGCCTGTCGCGCTGGTCGACGGCGTGGCGGCGGCGCTCGCGGTCGCGGCGTTGGTCATGGCGGTGGCCCGGATCGCGCGCCCTGCACCGCGATCCGAGGCGCTGGTCCTCCCCACGTTCGCCCGGGCGGCGACCGTGGTCGCGCTCGTCGCCACCCTGGCGGCGGTGGCATCTCCGTCGGCACGGGAGCACGGCGGAAGCGGCCACGGCCATGGCGTCGCCGAGGGCGAGACGGCGAGCGGGCACGCACACGAGCCCGTCGACGACCTGGGCTACTCCGCCCTCGTCAACGGCGAGATGGGCCACGACCACGGTCCGGCCGGCGAGCCGGCCGCCGAGGCGACCCTCTCACCCCAGGAGAGCGGCGCGCTGGCCGCGCAGCTGGCGGCCACGGCCCCCCTCGTCGCGGCCTACCCGACGATCGCCGACGCCAAGGCGGCCGGGTACACCCAGTCGGGGCCGTTCTCTCCGGGGCTGGGCATCCACTACTCGCCGCCGGGGATGACGTTCAACGGCGACGGCGACATGGACCCCGAGGACCTGGCGAGCGGGATGTTGATCTACGACGGGATCGACGACGACGCTCCGTTGGCGGGGTTCATGTTCATGGCGTACCAGGAGGAGCCTCCCGAGGGCTTCGTGGGCGATCTCGACCTGTGGCACTCCCACAGCGCGGTGTGCATCGTGTCCACACCCGATGGGATCGAGACGCCCTTCGGCGCCGATCTCGACGGCATCACGCAGGAGATGTGCGAGGCCGAGGGCGGGTCGCTGCTCGACTTCACCGGCTACATGGTTCACGTCTGGACTGTGCCCGGCTACGAGTCCCCCGAGGGCGTGTTCAGCGATCTGAACCCCAGGCTGACGTGCCCGGACGGCACCTATTACAAGATCGAGACCCGCGACATCGGTTCCGCCGACACGACCTGCCGGGTGTGACCAGCCGGGGCGAGCGCACCCGCCGGCGCATCCTGGACGAGGCGGAGCTGCTGTACGGCGCCAGAGGGGTGGACGGCGTGTCGTTGCGCGAGATCCGGATCGCCGCCGGCCAGAGGAACACCTCGGCGCTGCAGTTCCACTTCGGGGGAGCGGACGGCCTCGTGCGGGCGCTCCGCGAGCGCCACATGCCCGCCGTCGGCGCTCTCCAGGAGCGTCTCCGCGCCGAGCTGACGCCATCAGACGGCCGCGCGCCGCCGGAGGCGCTGATCGAGATCATGGTCCGGCCGTGGGCGGACTACGTCACGCAAGGACCGGGCGCCCGGTCCTGGGTCCGCATCGCTGCCGAGCTCGCGGCTCGACCGGAGCGACTCTGGCTCGAGTTCCGCGACCACTCGCCGACCGTGATGGTCGAGGTCGGCGCCGAGCTCCTGGATCACCTCGCCACCCGACTCGGACCGCGCCTCGGCCTCGACCGCCTGATGCGGGTCAACCTCGCGACCCTGCACCTCTGCGCCGACCGCGCCCGCATCGAAGAAGCAGGTCCGTCGTCCGAGATGCAGGTCCTGGGACACGACGACTGGGCCACCGACCTCGTCGACATGGCGATCGCCGCGATGCTCGCACCCTCCAGGCTCATCACCCCGCAACCGAGCCACGGTTGAGCGGGTGCGACCACGACGCCCAAAGAGCACCCGTGGGACACGGGTTCAAGATCCCGTTGGGCGCGCCACACCTTCCCGTGCTGGTCAAACCGCCCCCCAGCGTCGACGGACTCTCCATCTTTCTCTCGGGCGTTGGCTCGGAGGACTCCGTGCCCGCCATGTGCCCGTTCGACTCGGCCAGCGCACTCTTCGGTACCTTCGGCGACACCGTGGCGGCGTTCCTCGCCTTGCATGGCGCGAGATCCAGGAGATGTGATGACCGACACGATCGGAGCCGCTGAGCGACTGGACCCGGTGCGTCGGGTCGCCGCCATCGGCGCCTTGGCGCTCGCTGGGGCTGCGGTGGTGGTTGGTGCCATTGGCCTCGTGGGCGATGTGGGTCGGCTGATCGTGGCGCTGGTGCTGCCCGCAGTGTTGGCCGCGGCGGCGTGGATCGCGGCCACCCGCAAGGGCCGGATCCGGATTGTTGCCGGCGTCGCCGCGGTGGCGATGCTGGTGCTGCTGGCCGTCGTCGTGCTCACCGCCGAGGACCAGGGGCTGGGCCTGGTCGTGGTGGTCGCCCTGCTGGCGGTGTCCGCCGTCCTCGCCCGGTACGCCCTGCGGCGTGACGCCGCCGCGCTGAAGGCGCAGGCGGTCCCGGGCACGCCCGTCGGTCCGGCCCGGCAGGGTGTCCTCATCATGAACCTGAAGTCTGGGGGCGGGAAGGCGGAGCGGTTCGATCTGGTCGACGAGTGCCGCCGGCGTGGCATCGAGCCCGTGGTGCTCCAGCCCGGTGATGACATGCTCGACCTGGCCCAGCGTGCCATCGACCGCGGCGCCGACGTGATCGGCATGGCCGGCGGTGACGGGTCACAGGCGCTGGTTGCCTCGGTGGCCGCGGCGGCCGACGTGCCGCTGGTCTGCATCCCCGCCGGCACCCGCAACCACTTCGCCCTCGACGTCGGCCTCGACCGCAACGATGTCGTCGGCGCGCTCGACGCCTTCGACGAGGCGGTCGAGCGGCGCATCGACCTCGCCGAGGTGAGCGGCCGGGTGTTCGTCAACAACGTGTCGCTGGGCGTCTACGCCAAGATCATCCAGTCGCCCGAGTACCGCGACGCCAAACGCCAGACGACCGCGGCGATGCTGCCCGCGCTGCTGGGCCCCGACGCCGAGCCGTTCGACCTTCATTTCGCCGATCGTGACGGCACCCGCCAGGACGGCGCCCAGATCATCCAGGTCTCGAACAACCCCTACGAGCTGACCACGCTCGCCGGGCTCGGTACCCGGGCCCGGCTCGACACCGGCCGGCTCGGCATCGCCGCGGCCAAGGTCCGTGGCGCCAGCGACGTCGCCGCTCTCGTCGCCGCGGAGTCGGCGCGCCGGGTCGGCCGCTTCGCGGGCTGGACCGAGTGGGCCGCCCCCACCTTCACCGTCGAATCCACTGCGCCCATCGAGGCCGGGGTCGACGGCGAGGCCATGCTGTTCGACCCGCCGCTGGAGTTCCGCATCCTGCCCGGCGCGCTGCGGATCCGCATCCCGACCTCGGCGCCCGGCTACTCCCCGGCCGCACTGAAGTCCCCCTCGATCTGGTGGACGCTCCGCGCCCTCGCGCGGGCCGCCACCGGCCACACGACCCCCATCGACGAAGCGCAGCGCTGATTTCGCTCGACCTGTACCCAGACCGCCAGTCATCCACCAACCGCCTGAGCGAAGCCGGTAATCATCGTGGCCATCGTCCTCAAGGAGGCCAGAGGTGATCCGAGCATTGATAGCCGGCTTGGTGGTGTTCCTCATCGCCACGTTCCCAGCGACGTGGCTCCTCATGCTCTTCCTCGGAAGCGCGGGGGTCAACGTGTCGTACTGGGGCGCGCTGCCGCTCGGCATCCTCGTCTCGGCCCTCATCGGTGCGGCAGGGGCGCAGACCGACTACGGCACCACGAGGTGACCGCGCGTCGGTGACGCGCAAGGTCGACTCGTCAGGCAGCGTCGGCTTCGCCGGCGCCGGCTACCGGGTCGGATTCCACGTTCCGGCGCCGCCAGGTGCACTCGGCGCCGGCGTGGGGGCGCCCAGCGCTACCTAGGTGGTCGACGAAACGCTGGTCGGCGGCGACAACAATCGTGATCGGGTGTCCCCCCGACTACTCCCTCTCGGCAAGGGCCAGCGCCTGCTCTCGCGTCACGGTCAACGAGTGTTTGCTCTTCGCGTGATCCTGGGCATTCTCGACGACTTCGTCGTCGGTTCGGCCGCGGATCGGCGTCCCGCAGTCGCACTTGATGACCCATCCCATGTCGCTGCCTCCCTGGCTTGGGTCGCTCACGCCGGGCTCCGACGCAACGCTGCCCACTTGTTCTGTGACCCGAGATAGTGGTGGATCTCCTTGATCGACCCCGATCCTTCACCGACCGATGAGGCCACCCGCTTCATGGATCGTGACCGGACGTCCCCGACCGCGAATACGCCCGGAACGCTCGCTTCGAAGGGCGCGCGGCGAGCGCGGGAGGAGCCAGTCGTCGAGGAGACCGTCGTGAGCCAGCTCGGCGCCTGCGACCACGAAGCCGTGAGCGTCGCGGGCCACCTGGGGTGGGAGCCATGCGGTGTGCGGTCTGGCCCCGATCAGCACGAAGAGCGCGTCGGCCGGCACGGACGTGGTGGTGCCGCCGGCTGCATCGTCAGCGATCACCAGCGTCTCGAGGCGACCGTTGCCAGAGCCGTCGACCACACGCGTCCGTAGCCGGACGTCGATGTTCGTCGCGGCCGAGATCTCGTCCATCAGGTACTTGGACATGCTCTTGCCGAGGTTGTCGCCCCGCACGATGAGCGTGACCTCGGCTGCCCACTTCGCCAGGTGAAGGGCGGCCTGTCCCGCCGAGTTCCCGGCGCCGACCAGGAAGGCACGCCCTCCCGCCAGATTCCTGGCCTCGGCGGGCGAGGCGCCGTAATAGACGCCACTCCCCACCAGTCGTTCGAGCGAAGGGATGTCCAACCGGTTGTAGCTGACCCCGCACGCCAGGATGACGGCGCGCGCACCGATCTCGGTCCCGTCGGCGGTGACGAGCACGTGGAAGTCGTCGTGGCAGCGGAGTCCTGACACGTCCTGATCCAGGAAGGTCGCACCGAACACCCACGCCTGCTCGTACGCTTGTCTCGCGAGCTCCGCTCCTGGGACCCCCCGGGCGAAGCCCAGGTAATTGCGGATCATCGAGCTTGACCCGGCCTGGCCACCGATGGCACCACGCTCGATCACGATGGTCTCGAGACCCTCCGACGAGCCGTACACGGCCGCAGCCAGGCCGGCGGGGCCGGCCCCCACGATCGCCACGTCGAAGTGCGCCGCGCCACTCCCCGGCACGACCCGGCGGCCCGGTCGATGGTCGGCACGGACCGTGACCTCGTAAGCCGACGCCTCCTCCAGGCAGGTCCACTCGTAGAGGAAGCCACTCACCGCGCGGTGGAAGGTCTCGTCGCCACGCGTCAAGGGCTTCTGAAGGTGGGTGTCGACAGCGCCGCTCGCGATGGCGGAGCGGATGGCGTCGGCGGTCCCGGATTGCCCCCAGTCCCTCGGCGCGATGAGCAGCGCTCGCTTCGCGCGGGGGTGGAGCGCCCGTCCGCACGCCAGCAGTTGTGATCCTTGCATCTCGTCCATGCATTGGCTGGCGAGGACGGCAGTGACGCGCTGATCGGCGGCGCGCAACCGCTCCAGGACCGTCATGGCGTCGACTGGAGAAGACCGGGCGACCACCATGTAGTCGCGGGCGTAGCGACTGCCGATCTCGTCCTCCACCAGCGCGAGATCGTCCGGATCGTCGTCCACGACGACGATCCGGGGCCGACGGTCGTCCTCTCCGCGCTCCTCACCCACCGTGGGCATCTTCGCGCGAGACCGTTGCTGCGCGCACCCGAACGCCGCGGCCGGCCGGGCCCAGCCGGCCCAGGAGAACGCGCCAGACCGTCATCCTGGCGACCCGCCGTGGTCTGCCTCGGACCGGTTGACCGCTTCCTCGGTCTCCTCGCCCGTCACGTCGACCGCGACGCCGTCGACACCCAAGTCGATGGGTCCCAGCGGTGTGCCGAGCTGTCGCGACCCATCCGCTGCCGTGGTCAGACCTCCTTCCCCTTGGCCTCCAGGGCCTCCACGACGGGACCATATCCAGCGGCGGTCAGCAGGCGGCGCAAGGCGAGGACCTGCTCGACGTCGATGTCCTTGTCCTTCCGACGGCCGAGGAACGCGGTCTCGGCACCGACGTGGACCGCGTACTCGCCGTCATGGCGGAGTTCGACCGATCCGACCGCTTCGAGCAGTGGCAAGACGGCGTGCCACTCGATGTTGTGGCTCGCCGGATGCTGGAAGACCTGGAGCAGCGTTTGACGATGGTGGGGATTGTTGAGATGCGCGGGCTCTGGGGTCGACGACATTGGACTCCGTTGGGGAGAGAGTAGACGGATGGCCACCAGCTTTGGCCGCGGGGTGCGCTTGTCAAGCGCTTGCTCTCGCGACCGCGCCCGACTCGGCGGTCTGCGCGCTAACGGGTGCACAGAGGGGCGGCTCAGGACGCGCGCTGATCACCTCGACCGCGAGCGTGGGCCGTGGCGAGCGTGACGAGCCGTCCCGACGCCGTCACGTCACCCGTCGAGCCGCGACGCCAGCTGGGACCGGGACGTCATGTCGAGTTTGGGGAAGATGCGATAGAGGTGCGAGCCGACGGTGCGGTGCGAGAGGTACAGCCGCTGACCGATCTCTCGGTTCGATAGGCCCTCGGCCGCCAGGCGGGCGATCTGCATCTCCTGGGGCGAGAGCAGGTCAGCGGTCGTGGGGCCGCGCCTGGCGGCCCGCCCGCCGGCGGCGCGCAGCTCCGCCCGTGCCTGTTCGGCCCACGGTGCGGCGCCGATGATGTCGAACACGGTGTGCGCCGCCCGCAACTGGGGACGCGACTCGGCCATGCGGCGGTGCCCCTCTGGGTCGGGCAGCGAGCTGACGACGGACCTCGGCTGACAGCCGAGACGTCGCGAACGCCGAGGTCGGACATTGCCACGTGAGCTCTGGTCGCGGGCCATCGATCGGCGCCGACTCGACGTCGGAACGACAGGCGTCACGGGGGGCCTGGGCGGGGCGTCTCGGGTGCGTGCGGTTCGAGCCACCAGAAGAAGAAGCGGGCCGTCGCCTCGGCCAGGAGGATTGCCACGCCCTGAACCCCCGCCCAGACGAGGAACACCGGGAAGCCACGATTGGCGAGCGAGGCCTGCTCGTCGGGGAACCAGTAGAGGACGAGCAGCAGCAGGACGGACGAGCCCAACGCGAGGACGACGAGCGCGTTGAGTGCGGCGATCCAAAGGTGTAGCCCGCGGGCGGCAATCCGTTCCTCGTCGCGCAGCCGCCTCCACGCCAGGACCATGTGCACGGTACCCATGGCGGCGCTGGCCGCCAGGACGTCGTCGTCCATGCTGCCGACACCGGCGTTCAGCACCTCGGAGCGCACGGCGACGGCTGGGGCGAGGATGACGACGAAGCCCGCGAGCGCGAAGCCCACGGCCACGGCGACGTCGGTGGCCCGGCCGATCAGGACCCCTCCCGGGCTCGCAGCCTGAACCGGTCGGCCACCGACCCGTCCTCCAGAACGCACGTCGCGGTCATGCGGTCGTCCACGACCTCGACGTGGAGGAACTGCAGCGTGCGCTCAGCCACTGCCGTGAACGCGCTGCGACCCACCCGGGTGGTCTTGCAGCCGCCGCCGCTCACCACGTAGGTGACGCCGTGCTGGGGCTCGACGCGCTCGTAGTCGTGGTCGTGCCCGCTGAGGACCAGGTCGACGTGGTGGCGGCGCAGGAGGGGCACCAGACGCTCCTGCGCGCCTGGCGTGCTGCCGTGCTGGCCGGACGAGTAGGGAGGGTGATGCAGGGCCACCACCTTCCACTGGTTCGCAGAGCTGGCCAGGGCGTCGTCGAGCCAGTCCAGCTGCTCGGGCGCTCTCGGCCCGTACAGGCCGGGGATGCTGGAGTCGAGGAAGAAGAAGTCCACCGGGCCTCGGCTCGTCGTGTAGTAGCGACCCGGCGTGCCCAGCAGCTCGAGCTCGGCCTCGACGGCGCTCAACCCGTGGTCGCTGAAGTGAAGCGCGTTGTCGTGGTTGCCGATCGCGAGCTCGAAGCCCACCCCCGCGTCGATGAGAGGCCCGAGCGGACGCCGGAACACGGTGTCGAACCGGCGCCGAAGGTTGCCGTAGTAGCAGATGTCGCCCAGCAGGGCGACCAGACCGTACGGCGCCGTCTGGTAGGTGATGGCCATGCGCTCGGCGACTGCCAGCGCCTGTCGGCCACCGCTGCCGTTGTCGCCCAGAGCCACGAACGACACGCGGTCGTCCGCCGTCTGCCAGGCATGGGGCCTGAGCTGCACGTCTGGCGCCTCGCCGGGCAAGAGGTCCTCTCGTGTCAGCAGCGGCCACACCGCACCGGCCAAGGTGCCGGCAGTCGCCGTGGCGCCGACCAGTCCCACCCCCGCGGCCAGGAACTCACGCCGGTTCATCACCACCACCACCATTCTGGAGTCCGCGCCCCGCACGCGCGCTCGGTGACCTCCTCGCCCACGGAGCTCGCCCCGGTCCCCTCACAGACGACGTCTGGCAATCCATCCTCACACCGGCCCGGCCCTGCCGGAGGGGCTCCCATCGACAGCCCCTTCGAGGTCCCGCGTCCGGGCCGAACGGCGGCTCAACCCGCCGGCGTCTGGCGGACCTCGTCGACGACGAAGTGGACCGTGCGGTCGTCGGCGCTGCGCCATTCGACCTCCGCGCGGCCGGTGAGCTGCAGCGCCGCCCCCGTCGACCAGTCGATCACGAGGATCCCGGCGGCCGGGTCGGCGGCCAGGTTGCCGAGGCTGAGGAACATGGCGTTGCCGGGGGCGTCGGCCCAGGCGAGGCGGTCGGCGGTGACGGTGACGAAGCCGGGGTCGCCGCCACGGTGGGAGGCGTCGACGCCCCGGCCCGGAGCGGCGGTGGCGAGGAAGAACGTGTCGGCGGCGGCGATGGCGGCGACCTGGCTCGGGGTGAGCCGGTCGCCGACGGTGACGCGCGGCGCGACGAGCCCGGCCCGGGCCGACGCCGCGGGACCGACATCGCGGCGGGTGATGTACTTCGGGCAGTTCGAGAACACCTCGTCGGCCTCGACGACCAGGGACCCGTCGGCGGCCGTGTGGGCAACGCCGTTGAGCCGCATCCGGCGCCGGGTCGCCGGCTCGATGGCCAGCAGCCCGACGGGGTCGCCTGCCCGCATGTCGGCCAGCGGGTCGCCGGCGGGGGCCTGCGCCCCGACCGTCACCGTGCGGGGGCCCGTGGCCCGGGCGAAGCCGGGCGGCCCGGCCACCACCGAGCACCACAGCCGCCCGCCGGGGTCCGCCCAGCCGACGACGAGCATCGGCTGGGCGGCGAGAAAGGCGGCGGCGACGTCCTGGATGTCCCGGGTGACGATCCGGCCCACGCGGTCGGCCCGGGCCACGACGCCGGCCCGGGCCTGCACGGCGCGCTCGCCGGGGTGGTATTCCCAGCGGTCGCCCATCAGAAGAAGCCGCAGGTCGGCGCTTCCTCGCTGGGCGCCGCACCGGTGACGCCGGTGGTGGCGAAGACCTCGAGCCGGGAGCCGTCGGGGTCGAGGAAGAAGATGCCACCGGACGACGCGCCCTCGGCGTGGGGAACGACGCCGTCGTGGACCAGGGTGGTGCCCATCGTCCGCAGGCGTGCCTCGGTGGCGTGGACCGCGTCGAGGTCGTCGGCCTGGAACGACAGGTGGTGCAGGCCGGCGGCCCCGGCGTCGAACGGGCGGCCTGCCTGCTCCCACAGGGTCAGGGTCGGCTCGTTGCCGGTGCCGAGGAAGGCGTAGCGGCGGCCGTCCTCGTCGGACCGGCCGATGACGTCGAGGCCGAGCGCGGCGGTGTAGAAGTCGACCGAGCGGGTGAGGTCGGCGACGTTGATGCCGACGTGGCCGGTGCGGTGCATGGGAGTCCTCCTGGGTGGATGGCTGACCTAATGGATCATGATTGTGTGACCATTAGGAATGTAGAGGCCACCGCTAACGGAGTCAATGGCGTATACCATTAGGAGTGTGGAGGTGATCTCGGGCCACGTGGTGCGGGCCGACCAGCCGCTCGCCATCGAGCTGGTCAGCACCGTGCATGTGCGCGACGGCGCGACCGTCGACGCCCTCACGACGCCCGGCGAGCTCTCGGCCTGGCTCGACGTCAACGACTCCCGGCTCGACGGCATCGCCACCGCCAGGATCGACCCGGTGGCCGTCCTCGAACCCGTCCGGGAGCTGCGGGGCGCGGTCGACCGCCTGGCCCGGGCGGCGATCGCCGGCCAGCCGCCCGCGCCCGCGGACGTCGAGCTGGTCAACACTGCCACCCGCCGGGCGCCGGCCCACCGGGAGCTGCGCTGGACCCGCCGGGGCCGGCCCGTGGCGGTCGAGGTCACGCCTGCCGGCCCGGCCGTCGCCCTCCTGGCCCGGCTCGCTCGCGACGCGACGGGCCTTCTGGCGGGTGACCACGGCGAGCTGGGCGCCTGCGGCGGCCCCTCGTGCATCCTGCTGTTCGCCCGCACCCGTCCCCGCCAGGCCTGGTGCTCGCCGGCGTGCGGGAACCGCGCCCGGGTTGCCCGCCACTACCGCCGGACCCGCGACCGCTCCTCAGACGACGGCTGAGCAATCCGGCTGGTGGTGCTCACGTGTTCGTCGTCATCGCCCTCTGACTGGCAGCTGACCGAGTCGACGATCGCAGATCCACACTCCCCATTTCAGGTCATGTCGTCGACCTGTCGCCGGCGCGCGACGTCGTGGGTCGGGCCGAGCGGCCGAGCAGGACGGCTCGGCATGGCGGGCACAGCCACCAGTCCGGCCGGGCGGCTGGATGCAGCGTGGGATCACCCTCGAACAGCAGTCGACAGCGTCCGCACTGTTGGCGCTGAGGTTGAGTCGTCGGCCAGTGGTTGCCGGGGGGCGGTGTCGATGTGCGCGGGGTCCTGGTCGTCCAGGACGGCATTCGGGGTGGGGGCCACGATGGCTCCTGTGGTGGGTGCTCAGGCACCGGACGTGTCGGGCCAAGGCATGTTCGAGCGGCGCCGGCGAGGTTGCCCCCGCCACGTTCGGGTTAACCGGGCGGGTGGCGCGTCGTGATGTCAGTGGGCGGCCCGTGCCCGCATGAAGCGGTAGAGGCCGATGGCCACGATGGCGACGATGGCGAGGACCAGGAGTTCCACGGTCGTTCCCTTCTTCCCCGAGGTGTGGCCGCCGAACGACGGCCACGACCCCCGGGCCTGTCCGGCACCCTATACCTGAACTCAGAAACATGCAATCTGTTTCTGGAAAGGATGGTAAGGTGTCGGTGTGAGCAGTTGGAGCTTCCTCACCAACCATGCACGAGCGTTGCTGTGCATCGCTCATGACCCCGGGGTGCGGGTGCGGGACCTCGCCGCCATGGTCGGTGTTACCGAGCGCAGCGCCCACACCATCGTCACCGACCTCGTCGACGCGGGTTACGTGCTCAAAGACAAGGACGGTCGCCGCAACCGGTACCGCATCCAGGAGCATCTGCCGCTACGCGACCCGATCACGCAGGAACGGACCATCGGCGAGATGCTCGACCTCCTCGTGGGCGTGAACACCCACCGCAACTCACACAACCAGGACAGGACGCACCATGTCTGACAAGGCACCCGGCAAACCGAACGGCAAGAAGCCCGGCAAGACACTCAAAGAGAAGCGAACAGCCAAGAAGCTCAAGCGCAACAACGGGACAGGCCCGATGCCGACGACCGATCGACGTCACCCGTGACAGAACCCGGGGCCTGCTGGTACAGCGACCCAGGGCACCAACCCAGGCTGGGCTCGTGCCCCCGTTCCTGCAGCGGTGCGGTGATCTACAGCGAACGCACCGGCAACGGCGACCGACATGTCTACTGCGACACGCACGCCTACTGGCGTCGCAGGACGATCCGGTTGCCCCTCGTGCGGCGCATGCGACCCGGCGAACAGCCGGGTCCCTCCCGCAGCCACACCGACACGTGGTGAGGCCTTACGCATCGGCGCCGGTCCCCCGTCGCTCTCGCGCCGGGTCCGACCCGAAATCGGCGCGTCCTGCCGGCCGTGAGGGGCTGGAGGTCGCGCAGCGCGTGTGGCAGCGCAGTCTCGAACTGGCCTGTGCCGGCAGCCACCTCCACCTGGGCGACCACGCGCTCGCGCTCGCACGCACGGCGGGTCACGACCTCGACACCATGACCCACGCCTTGGGACTCGGGCGCTCCCAAGCGCGCCACCCGTCCACCGGCGAGACGGCCCGACGCGGTGTTCGGCTGTTGGAGCGAGCCATCGGCTACCTGGGTGTCAGGTCGGCCGACCCTCGATCGCCGTTGCTGGCCGAATCGTGGCCGCCCGAGCCGGTCCCGCCACCCGAGCCGGTCCCGCCACCCGAACCGGGTCCGCCACCCGAACCGATGCCGCCCATCCTTCGATCGGGCGGCAGGCCGGTGCCGCCCCGGCGGCTGCCCGGGCGCTGAGGCGGAGGAGTCGTTGAGAGCTGGCACGCAAGGTCCCGATGCGGGCCACTGCGGGGCAGTTCAAGATGCCCACCTCGAGGGGGCGTGAGGGTCGGGCGAGTACGCGCAGTACGCACCGGTGCGGATCGCATGGGTGAGATGCTTGCCGAGCTCGGGATGGTGGTCAGCTACTCGGGTCATCGCCTGGCGGATCGCGCGGGTCACCGCCACTCGAGCACGCTCGGACGCTGACGCGGCTCGTCGATCACGACCACCCAGGCCAACCGCGCGCGCGAGCTCTCGAACGAGGAAGTCTCGCTCCGCGTCCGCCTGCGCGGCCCGTTCGTCGTCTCCGACGGCGAGCGCTTGCGCGCTGTCGTCCTCGATCTCGGCGAGGCGTCGGCGGTACGCGTCCTTGGCTGGCCCGTCGAGGATCGCACCAGCGTCGCCGACTGCCGAGCGCGGCGGGCGGCCGACCGGGCTGCTGCCGACCGGGGCACCGCTGCCGGTCTCGGCGGCGACGAGATCCAGCACATGGAACTCCCGGCCCGGATCGGCGAGAAGCCGTGCGAGGTAACGCATGCCCTTGAGGTCGCGCACGCGGACGGTCTGCGCCTCGAAGATCACCGTCCAGTAGTCGCCTTCGCGGCGAAAGACGTTGAGGCTCCCAGCCGGCTGCCCGTCGGGCGCTTCGCGGTGTGCGATGTCCGCTGCCGGGAGCGCCGACGGCGCGGCTTGGATCCCGTCGAGGATCGACCGGGCCGCTTGGCGTTCCAAGACGGCCCGGTGCTCGCTGCCGCTGGCGGCATGGGCATCGGCGAGGCCCATTCGTGCGAGCGCCGCCTCGTAGGGGGCGCCGACCTCGTTCCAGAGCCGCACCGCTTCGGACAACGACCGCTCTGCGCGGGCCGCATCGCCTTCGACGAGCCACACCCTTCCTCGAGCCAGGGCGGCGCTCGCGATCAGCGCTTTGCTCGCGCAGCGGGCGGCGACGAGCTCCAGCTCGTCGGCCGCCGATCGGGCCCGGCCGATGTCGCCGACTGCGATCTCGATCTCGACCTGGGCCTCGAGCAGCGGCGCGCGCTGCAGGTCGGTGTTCGGTGGCCGCTCCTTGGAGGGCACGCGCACAGGGCGCTCGAGCGCGTCTCGTATGGAGGCAGCTGCGGTGGCCGCGTCGCCCTGGGCCAGGCGCACCAGCGCGAGACCCGGTTGCGGATCCCACCCCGCGCGATGAGCAGCCAGCAGGGCTTCCTCCGCACCCGCGATGTCTCCCTTGTGCAGTCGGATCCGTCCGAGCTCGTTCAGCGGCCATCCGAGCTCTCGCCGCAGGTACGGGCGCAGTTCCTCGCAGGCCACGAGCACCTGACCCTCGGCAGCGTCGCACGATCCGCGCAGCCTCAGGATCTCGGCACGGTGGACCCGGCAGCGCCCGTGGAGGCTCCCGATGGCATTCGTCTCGCACCACCGCTCCATCGCCTCGGTCCACTCCTCGGCCACGTCATGCTGGGCGAGGCCCTGCAACGCGCACACGAGCTCGCAGTAGACGACACCTGTCGAGAGCGGATCGAGGTCCCCGGAAACGGTTGCCACCCCGGCCTCGTCGAGCAGCGCCAGCCCTTGCTGGACATCCCCGTCCAGGATGAGCAGCCGGGCTTCTGCGACCCGTCCGAGCGCGCACGCCGCGGGGTCCCAGATCGAGCCCACCTCGATGGCGCGCCGGGCCGACCGCCGAGCGCCGGGCAGGTCGCCGGTGAGCATCCGTTCGAAGGCGCGGACCACCGCAACCCACGCGTGCGCCGGCGTCTCAGCCCGACCTTCGAGAAGTCGCTCCGCTCGTGCCATCCAGCCGCGTACGGGTGCCATGAGCGCGGTGTCGAACAGCAGGTGCATCGCGACGCGAACGGCCGCGCCTGCTGCCGCGACCTCGTCACCTGCCTGCACGGATGCTGCGTGTGCGCGCTCCCAGGCCTCGATCGTCACATCGAGATGGCCGGCCGCGTAGGCGACCTCACCAAGCACCGGCAGATCGGTGGCGCCGAGAGGGTCGCTCTCGTCCGCCTCCATGAGCAGCTCGAACGCCCGCTGCCAGTCTCGCCCGGCGGCCGCGTCACGTGCTCGCTCGAGGAGGCCCAGACCAGCGCCACCGCTCATCGCACCTCTCCCGATCCATCGCCGACCGGAGCCCGGGCCGACCGGCGCCGAACGTAACCCAGCGGGTTACCGCCGTAACAGTCTTGCTCACGCATCTCGGGTGGGGACCACGAATCCCCCCGAGTCAACACACACAAACCCGAGGAGGACTCATGACGAGCGCAACAGCCGCTCCCGAGGACGACGCGATGTCGGCGAACATCAAGCACCGCCCGCGATCAGGAACCGTGCACACGAACGGGCAGGAGTTGTTCTACGAGATGCATGGAGACGGCCCTCCACTCGTCCTGGTGATGGGAATCGGTTACGACTCATCGCTCTGGACGCTGCACCAGGTCCCGGCCCTCTCCACTCGGTTCCGTGTCGTCCTCCTGGACAACCGCGATGCCGGCCGCAGCTCCCGGGCCGATCACCCCTACACCATCGTGGACATGGCTGACGACGTGGCCGGTCTGCTCGACGCGCTCGACATCCACCGCACCCATCTCCTGGGCTTGTCGATGGGAAGCATGATCGGGATGGAGTTCGCGCTTCGGCACGGCGATCGACTGGATCGGCTCGTGCTCGCCGGTCCAGGTGCGGCGCCGGCTCGGAGCGCCGTCGACCCGATCTCGATCTGGAACTGGGTCAAGGCCAACGACCCCAGCGGCGACGTGTTCGGCGGTCAGCAGCTCACCTGGCTGTTCTCCTCGGGCTTCCTGCGCAACCAGCAGGCGGTGCAGGAGACGGTCGCATTGCTCGCCAGCAATCCGAACCCGATCGACCCCGAGGCCTACGCTCGCCAAGCTCAGGCCTACCTGCAGTTCGACGCCCTCGCTCGGCTCGGCGGAATCGAGGCACCCACGCTGGTGCTCGTCGGTGAGCAGGATCTGTTGACACCGCCGTGGATCGCACGCGAGGTGGCCGGCGGGATCCCCGGAGCCCGGCTCGAGGTCGTCACCGGCGACGGTTCCTCACACGTGATGCCGCTGGAGCGTCCAGACGACTTCAATCATCTGGTGATGGACTTCCTCGCCGAATAGCACCCCCGACGCCGGATGGCGCGGGTCGTCGGCACCGTCGTCGCAGCCTTCCTCGCGGGCACCGCGCCCGCGCTGGCGGAGGACCCTTCACCGCCGGTCGACGGCATCGTGTCCGAGGCGGCTGCATCGGAGCCGGTGCCAACGCCTCGCCGTCGTCAACGACTTCTCGGGCGTCGAGGTCACGGGCGGACCGGCAGCCACCCGGTGACCCTCGCCAGCGGACCTGGTCGAGGTGGCTTCCATTCGTTCGCGCCGATGAGACGGGTTCCGTCCGAGGACTTGTGGCCCGGACCGGGCACCGGGGTGACGGTCGTGAGGTCGAACGGCTCGCCGCAGGTCGGGCAGGTCATGGCGGGCTCGACGATGTTGCCGCACGCGTGGCGGAAGCGGATGGGTGGTCCGGCTTGTGGACCGACCCAGCGGTCGCCCCACGCGGTGAGCGCCATCAGGATGGGGACGACCTCTCGCCCGGATGCGGTGAGCCGGTAGTCGTAGCGGGGCGGACGATCCTGATACGCGTGTCGCTCGACCACGCCCCGCTCGACCAGGTGATCGAGACGACGGGAGAGGAGGTTGCGCGCCACGCCGAGATCGTCGGCCAGCTCAGCGAAGCGGGTCAGGCCCAGGTACAGATCGCGCAGCACCAGCGGTGTCCACGGATCGCCGATCACGTCGAGCGCCCGTGCCATCGAGCAGTGCATCGTGCCGAAATCGCCTCGAGCCATGTTCGCGAGCTTAGTGGGTTGACAATATAAACTCACTGACCATAGGGTCATGGCGTGTATCGGATGATCGTCGCTTCCAAGACCCGAGCCACGTGGCGCCGGATCGCTGATGGCGATCTCGACGCCGCCAGCGACATGGCTCACGCCGACATGAGGTTCCGCTTCGTCGGCCACACGGCTTTCGGTGCCGACCTGCACGGAAGGGACGCCTTCCTCGCCTGGTTCCGGGCCGCAGCCGAGCGCCTTCCCGGTTTGACGTTCGAGGTCCAGGACGTGCTCGTCGGCGGCTGGCCGTGGAACACCCGGGTGGCGGTGCGTCTGGCGATCTCGGCACCGCTGCCCGACGGCACCACCTATCGCAACGAGGGCGTGCAGTGGCTGCGCCTGCGATGGGGACGCATGGTCGACGACTGGGTCCTCGAAGACACCGTCGCTCTCCAGCAGGCGCTCGACCAGACGGCGAGAGTCGCGTAGACGAGGCCGTCACCTCGCGGGAGCTCGATCCGCTGTCCCATCCGATCCCATCCGGACAGCGTCAGATCACGGGCCGGCGCAACATCACGCCACCTTCCGCGCACGGGCCCGGGCAAGCCCGCCGAGGACGATGCCGATCAGCCCCAGCACCATGGCCACCACGGCCCCGGCCAGCCCGTTGCCCGTTCCGACACCACCGTCGGACGTGGCCGCAACCAGCCCGCCGAGAGTCAGCCCGCTGAGCCCCAGCACCATGGCGACGACGGGCGATGCTCCCGCGTCGCCGGTGTCACCGGGGGAGCGGGGACGACCAGCGGAGCGGGCGAGGGCCCGCACGCCGATGACGATGCCGGTCAGCCCGACCACGGCCCCGACGAAGGCCCCGAGTCGCCCGGAGCTCATGGCGAGGACACTGGCGAAGACCGGCTGGAGCAGGGTTGCGTCGTTGGTTCGCATGCTGGCGAAGATCGGCCTGAGAAGTGAAGGGGTCGTGAAGAGGCCATGAGGATGTCGCGCATTCACCTCCGGAGCGGGCGCACGATCGCTTCGTAGGTCTCCGTCCTGCCTTCACACGGGCTTCACAACGGTCGAGGATCGTGGGCTCAGCGGAAGGGGGCGTGATCGGCCGGAGGGAGCCACAGGACATGAACCGACGCGAAGATGGGGAGGTGCCGAAGACTGTGTTGGTGGTCGACGACGAGCCCAAGATCGTCGAGGTCGTCGGGGATTACCTGCGCAGCGCCGGGTTCTCGGTGGCCACCGCCGCCGACGGCGAGGGCGCCGTCGCGTCGGCCCGGGCCCGGCCGCCCGACCTGGTGGTGCTGGACCTCGGGCTGCCGGGCCTGGACGGGCTGGACGTGGCCCGCGAGCTGCGGCGCTCCTCATCGGTGCCGATCATCATGCTGACCGCACGGCGTGAAGAGACCGACCGGGTGCTCGGGTTGGAGCTGGGGGCGGACGACTATCTGGTCAAGCCGTTCAGCCCTCGGGAGCTGCTGGCTCGGGTGCGGGCGGTCCTGCGACGCACGGAGGGCCTGGAGACGAAGCGGGAGCGGTTCGTGGTGGGGGACGTCGTGGTGGACACCAGCCGCCGCCAGGTGACGGTGGGCGATCGTGTGGTCGAGTTGACCGCGACCGAGTTCGACCTGCTGGTGGAGCTGGCCCGTCAGCCTGGCCGGGTGTTCACGCGCGCCCAGCTGCTCGGCGCCATCCACGGTGTGGTGGTCGAGTCGTACGAACGGACCGTGGACGCGCACATCAAGAACATTCGCCGCAAGCTGGAGCCCGACCCCCACCGGCCCCGCTACCTGCTGACGGTGCACAGCGTCGGCTATCGCTTCGCCGATGGCTGACCGCCCGGCCGACCGGCCGCCCGGGCGGTCCGAAGCCGAACCCGGGTCGCCCGTCCGTCCGCCACCAGATGCCCGACGCCGCTTCCGGCGGCGGTTGCTGCTGGTCGTGGCGGCCCCCGTGGTCGGCTGGTTGGTCGTGGCAGCCGTGGTGAGTGCGGCGACGAGCCACTGGGAGGACCGGTCCCGTGGCCTCGCGTTCGGCATCGCGAGCATGACCGTCCTCGCCGGTGCGGCAGCGCTGGCCTACCGCCGCATCAGCCGACCGGCAGGCGACCTGCTCGGAGCGGCCGAGCAGGTGGCCACCGGGGACTACGAGGTCGACGTGGTCGCGCGAGGGCCCCGCGAGCTGCGCCTCCTCATCGAGACCTTCAACGAGATGGCGGCCCGGCTGGCCGCCAACGAGGAGCAGAGGCGGCGCTTCCTGGCCGACATCACCCACGAGCTGCGGAACCCGCTGGCCGTGCTGCAAAGTGAGATCGAGGCCCAGCTCGACGGGGTCCATCCTCGTGACGACCATCACGTGGCGTCGCTGCTGGAGGAGACCCGGCGGCTGGGTCATCTGGTCGACGACCTGCACACGCTGGCGCTCGCCGAGACCGGTCGCCTGGTCCTCCAACAGGAGGCCGTCGCGTTCAGCGTCCTGATCGACGAGGTGGTCGGGCGGCACGAGGCGCAGGCCCGGCAGCGGGACGTGGCCCTTCGTGCCTCGATCGCGCTCGGGTTGCCCAAGGTGTGGGTGGACCCGACCCGCGTCCGCCAGGTCCTGGACAACCTCCTGGCGAATGCCATCCGCCACACACCGGCCGGCGGGGAGGTGTTGGTGGAGGTGTCGACGCTCCTCGGGCCGGGCGCGGGCGACGGTCCGATGGTGCGGTGCCGGGTGACCGACGCAGGCCCGGGGTTCCGGCAGGACCAGCTGGGCCAGGTGTTCGAGCGGTTCGAACGGGAGAGTGACTCCCGGGGCAGCGGCTTGGGCCTGTCCATCGCACGGGACCTGGTCCGGGCGCACGGGGGCACGATCGAGGCCTGCAACGATCCGAGGACCGGCGGCGCCTCCGTCAGCTTCAGCGTGCCCACCTGATCAGCTGACGACGAGCCCAGGCTGCGCCCCGCGCGTGTCGTTTCGTCACCACGGAAGACCCGGCGAGAGTCGAACTTTTCCGCCTGTTTCTGGATCTCGTAGCGCAGAAGGACCACGCCGTTCTCGAGAATCGGACCACGGCCAGTGCGACCCTCGCGGCTGACACCCGGCACGAACAGCGTCTCTCGATGAGCGGGCCGCAGTCACGCGGTGGGGGTCGCCGGGGCGGCGGGCACGAGGGACACGTCGAGCTCGAGATCGACCTCCTCCGCCAAGGCGACGCCACCGCCCGGGACCGGCGCGTTCCACGTGATGCCCCACACGGCGCGTCGCACCTTGGCCGTCGCTTTCAACCCGAGCCGCGGGTTGCCCAGCACATCTGGCGCACGGCCGAACACGTTGACGTCGAGCCGAACCGGTTGGGTGATGCCACGGATCGTCAACTCGCCGTGCACGGTGTAGCGACCCGGGGCCAGCACCGTCGCGCCGCGGGACCGGAAGGAGATCTTGGGATGGCGTTCGACGTCGAAGAACTCCTCGCTCCGCAGGTGGTCGTCGCGCACCACCATCGCCGTGTCGACCGACGAGGCGTCGATGTCGACGTCGATCTCGGTCGCGTCGGAATGCGGTGGATCGATCACGACGGTTCCGGCGAACGACGTGAAGCGACCGCGCACGAGCGTGAACACCGCATAGCGGGCGACGAACTCGAGCGCCGAATGGGTCGGATCGACCACCCACGATCCGGCGAGCGGAGACAGGTCGTCGCCGGCGTGAGCGTCGATCAGCGCGTGGTCGTCGATCAGCGCGTGGTCGTCGGACATGCGCGGTCTCCGCTTCGTGCGTTCGGGATCAGCATCCTCCCACAGCCTGCCGGGCTCGTCTGCTGGCGGCTCGGTGGGCTGCGGCGCCGAGCCAAGCGCCCGGTACGGCGGTCCGGCGGCTGCGGAGGCCCCCGCGGAACACTGTCGGCGCGGCCGGTGTTCTAATCATCGACATGGCACGACCATGAAAGGTGGAGACATGACCGAGTCGACCGAGTCGACCGAGCGCGCCGTCCTCGCCGGAGGCTGCTTCTGGGGCGTGCAGGACTTGATCCGCGAGCTCCCTGGCGTCGTCGCCACCCGAGTCGGTTACACGGGCGGTGACGTCCCCGACGCCACCTACCGCAACCACGGCACCCACGCCGAGGGCATCGAGATCATCTTCGATCCGTCGGCGACGAGCTACCGCGACCTGCTGGAGTTCTTCTTCCAGATCCACGATCCGACCACCAGGAACCGACAGGGCAACGACGTCGGTCTGAGCTACCGGTCGGCCATCTACTACACCTCCGACGAGCAGCGCAGGATCGCCGAGGAGACGATCGCCGACGTCGACGCATCGGGCTTGTGGCCGGGCAAGGTCGTCACCGAGGTGGAGGCGGCGGGTCCGTTCTGGGAGGCCGAGCCAGAGCACCAGGACTACCTGCGGCGTTACCCGAACGGTTACACCTGCCACTTCGTCAGGCCGGGTTGGAAGCTGCCCCGTCGCGAGGCCGCGTCCTAGAGCAGGTCGGTCTTCGAGGCCCGATCGACCCAGAGAGCCGTCGGGACACCCCCATTTGCGTCAGCCGTGGCCCCACGGATGGTCGTCGACGTGGCTGAGCTGGCGTTCCATGTCGTCCCACGCCGGCTGGTCCTCCCGCAGGCGCAGCACCTCACGCGCATACCACCGCACGCTGTCGGGGTTGTCCGCCTCGACCGACACCACGGCCCGCATGTCCGGGGACCGCGGCGCCTGCGGCCACGCGTCCTCGCTCACGCTGATCAGGCCGTGGACTTCCGGAGCGTCGCGGTGGCCGTCCAGATCAGCGAGGTTCGCGTCGGGCAGGCGGTGAGCGATCACGATCGAGCACGAGACGACCCCAGCCATGGCGCGCAAGCTAGCAACCGGATCTGAACCGTGCACACGGTGTGCAACCCCCGCGCCGCGTGATCGGAGGGCCAGGCCCGCAGATGCCTCGACCGACCGGCTCAGGCGTCGTGGCCGTCAATGCCTGCCCGAGCGGAGGCGGGCGACGAGGGACGCGCGTCCAGCGTCCGTGGAGCTCGCTGCTGGCGAGCTGGCGCCGGCGGTGATCTCCGGGGTCGCAGCGTCGACCTCACCCGCGTCGGGAGCAGGTCACACAACGTGCCCACGTGCTGCCCCAAGGGGGCGCCGACCACGGAAGCTCGTCCAGACTGACCCTGTTGCCGGGCGACGGCCGGATCGAGGCGGGAGCTGACGTCGATGCAGTACGAGGAACTGATGGAGAACGTCGTCAAGGCGTTCGAGGTGGCCGGCGTCGTCGTGCTTGCGGTCGGCTCGATCCTGGCCCTGGTGGATGCGACTGCCGCACTGGGACGGGGGGAGCGTCGGTCGGCATACCAGCGCGCCCGTCGGGGAGTCGGCCGATCGATCCTGCTCGGTCTGGAGGTCCTCATCATCGCCGACATCATCATGACGATCACGATCGATCCCACGGTCGAGAGCGCACTCTCGCTCGGGCTGATCGTCCTGGTCCGAACGTTCCTCAGCTTCTCGCTCGAGATCGAGTTGGAAGGTGCGCTCCCGTGGCGACGACCGCAACGCCCGACGGACGAATGAACCGCCGGCCGTCAGCCTCGCTCGGCGGCGGAGACGGCCTCGAAGTCACGCTCGTTCTGGTCGGCGTACGCCGCCGCGAAGTCGGCGATCGCGCGCTCGAAGCCCACACCAGTTCCGAGGTAGGCCGCGATGGCGATCCTGTCGCCGGACCGCGCGTGACCACGCGCGAGCGTCCAGCCGCAGAGCTGCGCGTAGATCCTCAGGATCTCCGGAGTCATCGTCTCCACGGCGGGCGACACCTTCCAGTCCCACAGTTGACGGACGTAGAAGTCACGTTCGACGCCGTCGATGCCCTCCGCACGCGTCCACCCGAGCAGGATGTCTCCGGCCGACTGCAACAGGCGTTGCCCCTCGACCACCCGGCGACCATGGTTGGCGAAGCGGCTCCTGCCGGCGAATGGCTCGAGCACGGAGGCTTCGGCTTCCTTGACCTGCAGGAAGAGTGGATCGGCGTCGTCCTTCCCGAGCAGGAGCGCGATCCAACACCGGGTCCCCACGCTCCCGACACCCACGACCTTGCGCGCGAAGTCGACGAGCCGGTAGCCGTCGAGGAGGCGCCGGCGATCGTGTTGCAGGCTCTGGCGATACACCCGATAGCGCTGGTGCAACCAGGCCAGGAACGCCTCGGGGTCGCCGGCGAGATCGACCACCCGCACCACGGTCGGCGGGTCGCTCACGATCCGGTACTCGCCATCGACCTGTTGCGTGAGCCGCGACAGTGCCTTGAGGCTGTCCTTCCTCTGGGCCTTGGTGGTGGTGCGCTCGAAGCGCTTGACATCCTCTGGGCTGACCTCGCTCCGCCAGCGGTCGACGACACCCTGCGCGTCGAGCCGGGAGTACCAGACGTCGAGATTCGTCATCGTGGCGAACTGCGCCATCGCTTCCCGGTACGCGCTCGCCACCCGCCGGACGACCGCGCGCGCCGACTTGGCCGAGAGCCCGCGCGTCCGGGCCGCGATCTCGAAGCTTGCGGCGAGCCGCTTGACGTCCCACTCGAACGGGCCGGGTGCGGTCTCGTCGAAGTCGTTCATGTCGAAGACCAATGAGCGATCCGGCGCCGCGAAGCCGCCGAAGTTGGCGAGGTGTGCGTCGCCGCAGGCCTGCACCCGCAGCCCCGAGCTCGGCACCGACGCCAGGTCGGCAGCCATGATCACCGCAGCCCCGCGGTAGAAGGTGAACGGAGACTCGAGCATCCGTTCGTGACGCAGGGGCACGAGCTCGGGGACTCGCGTGGTTTCCTGCGCGCGCAGGAGGGCGACCGGGTCCTGACGATTCGGGCCGGCCGCCCACTCGGCATGGGCGGAACGGGGCAGCTCGGCGCGCGCGGCGCGCCCGAGCGCTGCCCGCTGGCCTGGGTCGAGGTGGACGACCGCCTTCGGGCGGTCGGCGGTTGGGGTCGGCCGATCCGGGCTGGACATCTGACCTCGTCTGGGCTCGTTCGAACGGGATGATGCGGCGGGCGAGTCGCGCGGCCGGTGGCCCCCGCTCCGGGGGATCGGTGCCGATCAGCGGCCGGGGCCGCGATCACCGCGACGGTCGCGGCGGTTCTCGCGGCGGTCCTGGCGGCGATTCACGCCGTGCGTCACGACGGCCGCGGTGCCGACCACTGCGGCCGTCCTGGCCACCGGTGCGCCGATGACCCCGCGCCGTGCAGCGCGAGCAGGTCGAAGGGGCATGTCAATCTCCCTCACTCGGCGCGGCGTCTTCGGCCGCGATGGACGCCGCGATTGCCTGGGTGGGGATCCTGCCGCCGGCGATCAGCTGGCCACCGGCGCGGCGGGCCGCGGACGCGAACGGCGCCGCCCAGGAGTTCTCCCAGACGACGACGCCGGCGACGCTGCCGTTCTCCATCGCCTCGGCGAGGTGCACCACGTCCTCGGCAGAGAGGATCTCGGCGATCTCGGTCTCCAGGCCGATCAGCTCGCCCGCCTCGTCCTCGTCGAGGTCGTCGATCTCGAACGCCTCGACGGTGCCGTCGTCTGCCTTGTGCATCATCAGCAGGTCGAGCACGCGCACGGTCCCGGACTCGACCAGCGCGGCGAGCTCGGCCGCCATCTCGCCCGAGAAGTTGCTCTTGCCGGGAGGAAATTCCACGACGAGGTAGTCCACGGGGCCCAGCTCGTCGATCTCGGTCGCGCTCATCGAGAGCTCCTCTCTCTCGTGGCAGCCGTACGCCCACCATCTCGCGGTCGGCGACATCTGTCGTCATCCATTCGGGATGATCTGATGGGGCTCCTCGTCCTGGCGACTGCGGCCGCGGCGGTGGGTGGTCCGCTGCGGTCAGGCCGACAGGCTGTGGGCGGCGTGCCCGTGCTGCTCGGCGGCATGGAGCTCGAGCTCGTCCTGGTCGGAGAGGTGGGGCTTGATGTCGAACACGACCTTCTTGACCGTGCCGGTGAACGGGAAGGGCTTGTGGTCCTCGTAGCTTCGATCGACGACGCCGCCGTTGTCGCGGCCGATGTCCATCCCTGCGTAGCCCGAGAATCGGACGGGGACGGTGTGGTCCATGCGGCCCTTGCCGACGGGTCGGCCGTCGATGAACAGCGTGACGTTGCCGCCGGTCGCCGGTGTGGCCCCGTCGGCCTCGAACTCCATGCGGACGGTGACGTCGCCGGTCGGGAGGTCTTCCTCTGCGACCTGTGTGAAGACGAGCACCCCCATCATCGAGTAGGTGTGGGTGAGCTTGCGGTCTTTGACGTAGAGGGTGAACCCGCCGAGGTGGTCGGCCTCGGCGACGATCACGCCTTCGGCGCCGCCTGCGGGCACGACCAGGTCGGCGGTGATGGCGTAGGAGCGGTTGTAGATCCTCGGGATCATGCCCGGCATCACGTTCTGGACGTCGCCCCGGAACTCGAACGTCGTCTCGTCCGGGAGCGGCGGCAGGATGCCGAAGAACGTCGACAGGGTGGCGAGCAGCGGCAGCACCTTGTAGCGCTCGGCCTCCTGCCAGAACAGGTCCTTGAGCTCCTGGACCTTGTCGGGGTGTTCGGCGGCCAGATCGTTGGCCTGGGTGAAGTCGTCGGGCAGGTAGTAGAGCTCGGCGGGGCCCGCGTCCGGATCCCAGACGCCCGGCGTGTAGGGCGCGAGCGCCTCGGGGGTGAGCAGCCACGGGATGCGCTCGGTCCTCATCGCGAGCCACCAGCCGTCCTTGTACATGGCCCGGTTGCCGATCGTCTCGAAGTACTGCTGGGTGCGGTGTTCGGGTGCCGCGCCATCGCTCAGCGACCCAACGAACGAGATCCCGTGCATGGGCTCCTGCTCGATCCCGTCGACGGTGTCGGGCGCGGGGATGCCTGCGGCGTCGAGGATCGTGGGTGCCACGTCGATCACATGGGTGAACGGCGCGCGCAGCTCACCGCCGTCGCTGATGTGGGCGGGCCAGTGGACGACCAAGGGGTTGCGGGTCCCGCCGAGGTGGGAGCCCACCTGCTTGCCCCACTGGAACGGTGTGTTCCCCGCCCACGCCCAGGCTGCTCCGTAGTGCGGCGCCATGAGCGAGGAGCTCCATGCGTCGAGCCCGCCGTAGCGCTCCGCGAGCTGGACCTGCATCTCGTCGGTCAGCGGGATGCCGTTCTGCATCGTCAGCTCGTTGAACGAGCCGGTGATGGTCCCCTCCATGCTGGCGCCGTTGTCGCCCCAGATCCACACGATGAGGGTGTTGTCGAGCTCGCCCAGGTCCTCGATGGCGTCGATGACCCGCCCCACGTTGTGGTCCGCGTTCTCGGAGTAGCCGGCATAGACCTCCATCTGGCGGGCATAGAACGCCTTCAGGTTGTCGGGCACGTCGTCCCAGGCCGGGAACGCCTCGTCGCGAGGGGTCAGCTCCGCGTCGGCGGGGATGACCCCGAGCTCCTTCTGACGGGCGAAGGTCTCCTCGCGGAGCCGGTCCCACCCCTGGTCGAACTGGCCCTTGTACCTGTCCGCCCACTCCGGCGCGACGTGGTGCGGGGCATGGCTGCAGCCCGTCGAGTAGTACACGAAGAAGGGCTTGCCGGCGTCCTGGGCCCGGACCCCGTGGAGCCACTCGATGGTGCGGTCGGCCATCGCGTCGGGGAAGTAGTACGGATGCTCCTCGTCGTAGAACTCCTCGGGCGTGCCGATGATCTTCTGGTTCTCCGCCAGGCAGGGGTCCCACTGGCTCGACCCGCCGCCCAGGATCCCGTAGAAGAAGTCGAACCCCCAGCCGTTCGGCCAGCGGTCGAACGGCCCCGCCGGACCTTGCTGCCCGTCGGGTGTCAGGTGCCACTTACCGAACGCCGCCGTGCTGTAGCCGTTGTCCCGTAGGATCCGCGGCAGCGGCGCACAGTCCCGGGGCAGGATGGCGGAATACCCGGGGAACCCACCCGCGAACTCGCCGATCGAACCAAACCCCACCGCGTGGTCGTTCCGCCCCGTCAACAGCGCCGCCCGCGTCGGCGAACACAACGCCGTGACGTGGCAGCGGTTGTAGCGCAGACCACCCTCAGCCATCCGCGTGTAGTTCGGTGTCCGGATCGGCCCGCCGAAGGTGCTCGGGTTGCCGAACCCCGCGTCGTCGATCAGCACCAACAGCACATTGGGCGCCCCATCCGGCGCCCTCGGGGGTTCGACCAGATTCCAGTCGGGCTGGGAACCGGCGAGAGTCCTGTCGACGACGCCCGCGAACGTCTCGCGCCGGATCGGGAGCCTGCTGCGATCGGGCTCACCATGGTCACCGTCTCCCTCGTGTCGGGACAACCGGGCAGCCGGCTCGACGCACCCGTGGCCGGAAGTAGGCGACGACGCGAGCTGCGACGCCGCGCTCTCGCGCTGATCGTGGACCGTCGCGACGCGACATGCGTCATCCCATCGGGACGATCAGCCGTCGGCGCTCGTCACACGAGGGGTGGTCCTACGCCATTGCGGTCAGACGGGCTGCAACCCCGTGGCGCACGCTGCGGATCATCCGCTGCCGTCCGCAGCTTCCTTGACCGCCGCGTCCACATCAGCCGCATTGATGTCGTCGAGCTGCTTGGCGATGTGCTTCTCGGCCTTCAGCGCCGCCTTGTCGAGCGCGGCCTCGAGCGTGCTCGCGCCGATGACCAGGAGTGCGGCCTCGCCCTCGTCGATCAGCTCTCCGAGCTCCTTGACGTCGGACCGGGAGATGCCGCGCCAGAGGTGGCCGCCGACGCCACCGACGGCCGCGCCGACCACCGCGCTGCCGAGGATCGACGGCGGGAACAGGATGCCGAGGACGGCACCCGCGGCCGCGCCGCCCCAGCCGCCGTGCCGCGTCGCCATCTCGTCCTTGTTGACATGGACCTTGCCGGACGAGTCCTTCGTGACGACTGCGGCGTCGTAGGTTCCGACGACATCGACCGCGTGAAGGTCCTTGACGACGTCGTAGTCGGCCCGAGCGGCGTCTTCGCTCGGGTAGGTGCCGATGTAGAGGAACATCCCGTCTGCCTTGGCCATGGTCCTTCCTCTCTGTGGGGGTCCCCTCGATGATCCGCCCGTGATCCGTGGCGGTCGTCACTCCGAACGGATGAAACTGGTGGAAGGCACAGGGCCTGGCGAGCGGACCCCCGGATGGTTCGAGTGACCGCGCACCACCCGAGGGTCGACGGGCTCATCCTTCGTCGTCGGCCTCTTCGTCCGTGGCCGTGTCCAGCTCGGCGATGAGCTCGGCCTCGGCGCCGATGACCACGCCGAGTGCGACCAGCTCCTCAGGGCTGAGCGAGCCGTGTCCGAGCACCAGACCTCCGGCGTCACGGACCGCGTCGCGGAGCGGGATCGCCCACAGGTGCTCGATCGCGAGCACGAGCGCCGAGCTCCCGTCCGGCAGCTCGTCGAGCAGACCCGCCGCGACCAAGCTCGCAACGCGCGGTGCGTCCGGATCGGCCGATGCCCCGAGCTCGGCGCCGGCCACGGCGCCCTCCTCGCCGGCGATGCCCAGCCCCACCAGGGCCCCGACCGCCGCCCGCAGCTCGGCCCGTTGCTCATCGTCGAGGTCGGACACGCTCAGTGCCAGCACGTCGTCGCCGTCACGCATCACGAACACGGCGTCGATGATCCGGATCTGGCCGACGTCGCTCAGGCGCGCCAGCTCCTCCGCGATCCGACCCTCGAACAGGTCGTTGTCCGGGAAGCCGATCACGAAGCTCTGGATGGGTCCGATGCTCATGGCCATGTCCTCCTGCTCGTCGATGGCGCCCACCGGACGCCCGTTCACATCTCGTCGCGGATCCCCACGAGGAAGAGCACGACGGGGATCCACAAGACCACGATGTTGCCGAAGAATGCGAGCGCCACGGCCACCACCGCCAGCTCGATCAGGAACGACACCAGCCAGAGCGTGGCCGTGGGCGGAGCCAGGTGCCGCCGACTGCCACGGCTGCAGGTGCCGCCGACGGCCATCGGCTGCTCTACTATTGGCCTCTCGGCAGGCTGCAGTCGTGGCACGTGGCTGTTGTCGAACCAAGGCGAAACGGACCAACAATGACCGAGGCCGCCGTCGAAGTCCCTATCGACATGCACACGGTCAGGCGTGCTCTCAGTCGTCACCTTCGTGGGTCCGGTATCGAGCTCGGTCCCGGCCCCCATCCATTCCCCGTCGAGGACGAGGGGGCGTCGGTCGCATACGTCGACCGCTGGGACCCCGACGAGCTCCACGATCTGTTCACCGAGTTGGACGACTACGAGTTCGTGAAGCCTGACTACGCATGCGACCTCAACATCGACATGCTGCGGATGATCGAGAGCACGTCGCAGGACTTCGTCATCGCCAGTCACGTCCTCGAGCACGTCGCCAACCCGTTGCGCCTGCTCGACGAGATCCACCGCGTGCTGTGCCCCGGCGGCGTGGCGCTGGTCCTGTTGCCCGACATGAGCCGCACGTTCGACCATACGAGGCCCGTCACCACGCTGGACCACATCATCGGTGAGTTCGAAGCCGACGTGGTCCAGGTCGACGACCATCACGTCGACGAGTTCCTGCGACACACCGAGGACGACTACGAGGCGACGGTCCGGTCGTTGAGCCCTGAGGCCCGCGCCAAGCTGTTCGAGCTGCATCGACGCCGATCGATCCACGTTCACTGCTGGACCCAAGAGGACTTCCTGCCTGTCATCGAGTACGCGATCACCGATCTCGGTCACCGATGGGAGTTGGTCGACGGGATCCTCGTCGACGACGAGGGGCCCGACGGGTTCGAGTTCGGGTATGTGATGCGGCGCTCCGAGTCCGACCTCACCGCCGATGCCGTCGCCGCCGAGTTCCGTCGCACGCTTGCCTCGTGGACCGAGTTCAACACGAGGACGACCCGCGCCTACGAGGCGCTCCGCTGGTCGAGGAACGAACTCGAGCAGACCCAGCGATCGCTCGACGATGCGCTGGCCGACCTGGCCCACGTGACCGCGACGGTGGCCCACCTCGATGGCGTCCTCGCAGAGGTCCAGCGTCAGCTCGACGAGCGCTTCTCACTTCGGCAGCACGCGCTCCTCACGGCGCGCCACATCGGCAGGCGTGTCTCCGAGCGCGTCCACCGCCTGCGGTCCTCGCGTGGGAGCGAGCGACTCGCCGACTAGGTGTACCCGGCCATCAGGTTGGTGACGGAGTCGACTGAGGGGTGGCTTGGCGCCGATGGCGCTGTGGCGTCGTTGAGTGTTGTACGTCTCGAGCCAGGGATCGAGCGCGGCGGTGCGCTGTTCGTTGCTCGTGAAGACTTGCCGGTAGGCCCAGTCGGACTGGAGCGCGTGGTTGAAGC
>CAWJFG010000044.1:0-22424 GCA_963842015.1 uncultured Acidimicrobiales bacterium
GAGCGGAGCGAGGTCCAGAGGCACAGTCGGCTTTGCGCCACGAAGTGGCGATCCGGTCACTGGTGCGCCCGAAGGGTGCAGCAGTGACCGGCGACGAGTGGGTCGCGGCCTTCGCCGCGTCGCTCGGGGTCGAGCCGCCCGACGCCGCCACGGTCGAGACCCTTCTGCACCTGGCGGGCACGGCCGCGCACGCCTCCGAGCGGACGGCGGCCCCGATCGCCTGCTACCTGGTCGGCCTGGCCGGCGCCTCTCCGCCGGCCGCCGGCCGGCTGGCCGAGCAGGTCGCGCCTCCCGCCGACTGACCGGTCGCCGCTCGCGGCCCGGGGGTGGGCTGGGGCCGTTCGGCGCGAGCGGGCGCTCCCCGCCCGTGACCACCGCCGGACCCCGCCGGGGGGACCAGTCCCGGCGGGGTCAGCAGCGGACCGGCCGCCCGGTCAGCGGAGGGCGGCGACGACCGCGTCGGTGCCCGAGCACCAGGTCACGCCGACCTCGGAGAAGCCCGCAGCACCGAGTGCGTCCAGGTGCCACCCGACCGGGGGGCTGAACGAGGGCGGGTGGGGGGACCCGCCGAACAGGCCCGCCCGCTCGGCCATCGGCCCGGCGAGGACCGGATCGGCGGCGGCCCGCTCCCACCAGGCGTCCCAGGCCTCGATGCCGCCCGCCAGCGCGGCGACAGCGCGCCGCTCGGCCAGCGCCGTGAGGCCGGCGTTGAGGCTCGACAGGCCGTCGGCCGGCATGGTGTCGGCGTTGGCGACGAGGCCTCCCGGGCGGAGGAGGCCGTGCAGGTCACGGTAGAGGCGGGCGAGGTCGGCCTCGGGCAGCCAGTGGAGCGCGGTGGACGTGACGATGGCATCGACGTCGGCGCCGTCGAGCGCGTCGACCCAGGCCGGGTCGCGCAGGTCGGCCCGGATGATGCGCACGCGCAGGTCGTCGCCGAGCGACGCTCGGGCGATGGTGAGCAGCACGGGGTCGACGTCGACCGCCACGGCCTGCGCACCCGGCAGGCGGGCCAGCAGGCGGCGGGTGATCGACGCGGTGCCGCACGCCAGGTCGACGACGGTCGGGGTGGGACCGGCGGCCACCTCGACGAGGTCGAGCAGCGCCGAGAAGCGCTGCTCGCGGTCGAACAGGAACCCGGCCTGCTGGGCGTCCCAGGACTGCTGCCAGTCCTCGGCCCAGGCCGAGCCCGGGACGTCGATGCTGGTGGTGGAGCTCATGGCGGGCCTCCTCGTGCCTCCGTCACCCGTGCCCACGGTGATACCTACGGGCCAGCCGTGACGGTAAGGTTCATTCGTACGTTTCGACCCTGACACAATCGCACGGCCGAGTAAGGATCGCAAGTGGACTTTGATGGTTACGCACTCGACGCCGTGATGCTCGTCGGCACGACGCCCGACGCCCACCACGCCGACGACCCGCTGGCCTCGGTCGACGCCCTGCGGGCCTTCCTCGCCCCGCGTCCCTGGATGGCCGGCCGGGTGCGGCCGAGCGACCTCGCCCCCCTGCGCCGGCTCCGCGCCCGGCTGCGGGCCGTGTTCGAGGCCGCCGCGACGGGCCGCCCGCCCGAGATGGTCGAGCTGCTGAACGACCTGCTGGCCCGGCACCGCCTCAGCCCCAGCATCTCGGGCCACGACACGTCCGACTGGCATCTCCACGTCGCCCCGGGCGACGGTCCCCTCGCCGACGACTACGCGGCCGGCGCGGCGATGGGGCTGACCATGGCGTTCCTCGACCTCGGACCCGAGCGCTTCGGCAGCTGCGCGGCCGAGGGGTGCTCCGGCGTCTTCCTCGACACGTCGCGCAACCGGTCCCGGCGCTACTGCTCCGACCGCTGCGCCACCCGCGAGAACGTGGCCGCGCTGCGGTCCCGGCGGCGGGGCGCCGGCTGACGGCTGCGCCGCAGGGCCACCGCTGTGCCAACCTGACGGCGTGTCAGATGCCGACGTCGCTCCGCTGGTGCTCACCGACGACCCTGCCGACCGTCCCGGCGTGCGCCTGCTGACCCTCAACCGACCCCGGGCGCTGAACGCCTTCGACTCGCCGCTCTACCGGGCGGCGGGATCGGCCCTGGAGGCGGCCCGCGCCGACGACGAGGTCAAGGTCGTCGTCGTCACGGGTGCCGGCCGGGCGTTCTCGTCGGGCCAGGACCTCGAGGAGATGGCCCGGCTCGCGGCCGGCGAGGCCGCGGAGTCGGGCTTCCCCGTGCTGCTCGAGGCCCTGCAGGCGTTCGACAAGCCCCTCGTCGCCGCCGTCAACGGCGCCGCGGTGGGCATCGGGTTCACGATGCTCCCCCACTGCGACATCGTGCTCGCGGCCGAGAGCGCCCGCTTCCGCACGCCGTTCGCCGAGATGGGGGTCCCGCCCGAAGCCGCGAGCAGCCTGCTGTTCCCGGTGACCATGGGCTGGCAGCGGGCCGCCGAGGTCCTGTTCACCTCGCCGTGGCTCAGCGCCGACGATGCCGTCGGGTGTGGGATCGCCCTGCGGGTCCTGCCGGCCGACGACCTCGTGCCCCACGCCCTCGACCTCGCGGCCTCGATCGCCACGGCCCCCCTGGCCGCGCTGCGGGCGATCAAGGGCACGATGCTCGCCGGCCGAGCCGACGCGGTCGCCGCGGCCCGCGCCCGCGAGGAAGCCGCCTTCGCCCGGATGTGGGGCCTCGGCTGAGCGATCGGACCCGCCGTCACCAGGCGGCGGGGTGTCGGCGGCCGCGGAGGTCGGGGCGGTCGCCGGAGCAGGCGCAGCCGGGTCAGCCGGTGGCGAGGACCGCCACGCCGTCGGCGGCGAGCCGCACGCTTTCGGCGGCCGGCGCCACGGCGCAGTCCGGCCAGGCCAGGAGGACCTCGCCGGAGACCGGCACGTCCTGCGGCTCGCCCGCCAGGTTGGCCGCCACCGAGACGCCGGCCGCACGCCGGTGCACCACGAGCCGGCGGGCGTGCTCGTCGAACGTCACCGTCACGTCGTCGAGCGGTCCGGCCGCGAGCCCCGGGCGGGTGCGCCGCAGGGCGATCAGCGCCCGGTACCAGGCGAGCACCCGGGCGTGCTCGGCCGAGGCCATCTCGTCCCAGCGGAGCACCGAGGCCGCGAACGTGGCCGGGTCCTGCGGGTCGGGCACGTCCTCGGGCGCCCACCCGAAGTACGAGAACTCCCGGCGCCGCCCCTCGGACACGGCCCGCCCGAGCTCGGCGTCCTCGTGGTCGGTGAAGTACTGGAACGGGGTCGACGCCGCCCACTCCTCGCCTTGGAACAGCAGCGGCACGAACGGCGACGTGAGCAGCAGGGCCGCGGCGATGCGCACGCGGCCGGGCGACACGAGGTGTCCCAACCGGTCGCCCTGCGCCCGGTTGCCGACCTGGTCGTGGTTCTGGGCACACACGACGAACTGGGCGCCGTGCAGCCCGGCCGGCGACCGCCCGTGCACCCGGTCGCGGTGCGGCGAGTAGACGCCGTCGTAGACCCACGCCTGGCGGAGCGCCTTGGCCAGCAGCGCCAGCGACCCGAAGTCCCGGTAGTAGCCGCTCGTCTCGCCCGTGAGCGCCGCGTGCAGGGCGTGGTGCCACTCGTCGGCCCAGGCGGCGTCGAGCCCGTATCCGCCCCGCTCGGCCGGGAGGACGAACCGGGGCGCGTTCAGGTCGGACTCGGGCAGCAGCCACAGCGACCGGCCGAGCTCGCCCGCCAGCGCGCGCACCGACGAGGCCAGGTCCTCGAGCACGTGGGTCGCCGACTCGTCGGCGATGGCGTGGACGGCGTCGAGGCGCAGGCCGTCGGCGTGGTAGTCCCGCAGCCACATGCGGGCGTTGGCGACGACGAACGCCCGCACCGCGTCGCTGCCCGGACCGTCCACGTTCAGCCCGGGCCCCCAGTTCGTCGGATGGCGGTCGGCGAAGTAGGGCCCGAGCTCGGCCAGGTGGTTGCCGGCCGGGCCGAGGTGGTTGTACACGACGTCGAGCACGACGCCGAGGCCACGGGCGTGGCACGCGTCGACCAGGCGCTTCAGCCCGTCGGGGCCGCCGTAGGCGTGGTGCGGAGCCCACAGGTCGACGCCGTCGTAGCCCCAGCCCCGCCGTCCGGGGAACTCGACGACGGGGAGCAGCTCGACCGCGTCGACCCCGAGGGCGACGAGGTGGTCGAGGTGGGCGATGGCGCCGTCGAAGGTGCCCTCGGCCGAGAACGTGCCGACGTGCAGCTCGTAGAGGACCGCGGTCGCCAGGTCGAACCCCGTCCACCGCTCGTCGGTCCAGCGGAAGGCCGCGTGGTCGACCACCCGCGACGGACCGTCGACGCCGTGCGGCTGGTGCGCCGACCGGGGGTCGGCGCGCGGCGGGCCGCCGTCGATCGACAGGGCGTAGTCGTCGCCCGGGCCGAGTCGGGGGACGTCGCCGGACCACTGGCCACGCGCTTCGCGCGTGAGGCCCACCCGCCGCCCGCCGCAGACGACCTCGACCGAGCGCTCGGCCCGCGGGGCCCACACCGACACGATCACCGCGGTCCTCCGGGGGGTGTGGTTCCGGCGAGCCGTGGGGTCACGACGTGCGCTCCAGCAGGGCGACGGGAAAGGGGCCGAGGAGGTCGGCGAGAGGCACGGATGCCGCACCGTCGGTCGCGGCGACGTCCCAGCCGACTCCCGTGAGCAGATCCGCCCAGCGGCCCGGGGGCAGGCGCACGGTGGTGTCGCCCCAGCCGCCGCCGCGAGCCAGCCCCAGCACCAGACGAGGGACGACGACCGCCACCGCCGGACCGTCGCCCTGGGCGCCGTCGTCGCGGCACGCACGACCCCGCGCGTGAAGCCCACCGCGTGGCCCGCGGCCCGACCGGCGAACGCAAGGGGGGAGTACGCCCCCGCCTCGTCCGGACCGAACACCGCAGGACGCCGCCGGCGCAGGTGCAGCGCCTCGCGCACGAGCCGCAGCTTGGGCACACCCGGATCATCGGGGTCGGCCAGCGCGGCGCGCAGATCGTCGGCCGCCATCGAGCCGACCGTGGACAGCAGCTCGCGCCGCCGCGAGAAGTCCACCGGACGGCGGTTGTCGGGGTCGACCAGGCTGAGGTCCCACAGCTCGGTGCCCTCGTAGGTGTCGGGCACCCCGGGCGACGTGAGCTGCAGCAGCGCCTGCGCCAGGGCGGAGACACGACCCGGTTCGACGAGCGGGCCGACGAACGCACCCACGTCGTCGAGCAGCGCCGGGTCGCCGAACACACCGGCCACGAAGCCGTCGCGCGCCGCGTCGAAGTCGGGGTCGGGCGACGTCCACGACGTGCGCTGCTTGGCCTCGCGGGTGGCCTTCTCGAGGTAGGCGGCGGCCCGCTCGGGCGTGAGCGGCCACGCACCGACCAGGGTCTGGAACAGCAGGTGCTGGGTGTGCCGATCGGGCTCGCCGTCGGGCCAGTGGCCGGCCGACGTGTCGATCCACCGCCCACAGGCGTCCTCCCACTCGGAGGGCACCTCGGACAGCAGCGCCAGCCGGGCCCGCACGTCGGCCGACCGCTTGGTGTCGTGGGTGGACAGCGTGGTCATCGTCGCGGGCCATCGCTCGTGGGCCCGCGCGTTGGCCTCGTGGAAGGCGTCGACCGACACCCCGAACCGGGCCAGGTCGCCACCGACCTCGTTGAGCGTGAGCAGCCGGGTGGCGCGGTACATGGCGGTGTCCTCGACGCCCTTGGCCATCGCCGGCCCGGTGAGCTGCTGGAACCGCATGACCCACTCGTCCTCGAGTGCGGTGCGGTCGGGCAGCCGCAGCAGCAGGAGGTCGGACAGGAAGCCCAGCAGGTCGCCGTCGATCTCGGGCCGTTCCTCGGCCACGCGCACCACGGCGGCGGCCACCGTGGCCTCGTCCTCGCGTCGCACGGTCCCCACCGAGGCCCGGACGTACGTGCGGTACACCGGGAAGGCGACGAGCAGGGCCCGCACGGCCTGGTGGAGCTCGTGGCGGGTGCGGTCGCGCTGGTGGCGGCGGTGCTCGCACACGTCGACCAGCAGGGCGCTCAGCCGGGTGACATCAGCGGCCAGCAGCTCGTTCACCGCGAGCTCGCGCGCGGCCCGCACGACGGCCGCCACGTCGGTGTCGGCGCCGCTCAGCCGGCCGTACCCCTCGGTGATCGCGGGCTCACCGGCTGGATCCACGAACAGGCCCGCCACGACGTTCAGGTGGTCGTATCCGGTCGTCCCGGCGACGGGCCACGACGTCGGCAGCTCCTCCCCGGCCTCGAGGATCTTCTCGACCACGGTCCACACACCGCCCGTCGCCCGCGTCAGCCGGTCGACGTACTGCTCGGGGTCACGGAGCCCGTCGGGGTGATCGACCCGCAGCCCGTCGACCACGCCGTCGGCCACCCACCGCAGGATCAGCTCGTGGGTGTCGGCGAACACCTCGGCGTCCTCGACCCGCAGGCCGATGAGGGTGTTGATGTCGAAGAACCGGCGGTAGCCCAGCTCACGCCCGGCGGTGCGCCAGTAGGCGATGCGGTGGTTCTGGTGTTCGAGCAGGGCGTCGAGGGCGTCGACGTCCGCGTTGAGGTCGGCCACCGCGGCGTCGACCGCGGCCCGCGTGTCGGGGCGTTCGTCGAGCAGCCGGCCGAGCTGGCGCCGCAGGACCTGGGTGTCCCGGTGACGCTCGGCCACCGCCGCCGGGTCGGTCCGGGTCGCCCGGGGGAGGCGCCGGTAGGCACGGGCCACGTAGTCGAGGTCGTCGTCGTCGGCACGGGCCGCGGCGTCCGCCAGCAGGCCCTCGAGCGACCGCGGCGCCACCGGCAGCACGTGGTCGAAGTAGCGGACGAGGAACCGGGCCCCGTCACGCTCGATCGTCACCTCGCCCCTGTCGAGCACCCGTCCGTAGTGGTCGCCGAGGATCGGCAGGAGGACCGTGTTGCGCAGCTTCTCCTCGGGCGGGTCCCACGTGACGTCGAAGTGCCCGGCCCACGGCGACGACGGCCCGTGCTCGAGCACGTCCCACCACCAGCGGTTCTCGGGGCCGCTGATGGCCATGTGGTTGGGCACGATGTCGAGAACCTGGCCCAGCTCCGCATCCCGCAGCGCGGCCACCATCCGGGCGTGGCCGTCGGCGCCGCCGAGGTCGGCGCTCGGCCGGGTGGGGTCGACGACGTCGTAGCCGTGGGTCGACCCGGGCGCGGCCTGGAGCGCCGGCGACAGGTAGGCGTGCGACACGCCGAGGTCGGCGAGGTACCCCGTCACCGCGGCGGCGTCGTCGAACCCGAACCCGGGGTGGAGCTGCAGCCGGTAGGTGGAGAGCGGCGCGGTCACGGCGGAGCCGTACCCGTCAGCCGTCGTCGGAGAGCCGGCGGAGGACGAGGATCGAGCGGTCGGCCAGCTCGACCTCGCCCGCCACCTCCTCGTCGCCCTCTTCGGGCGGGCCGTTCGTGGTGTCGAGGATGCGGTGCCAGCGGTCGCCCCACGGCCCGCTGATCGGCCACTTGCGGGGCTCGGGCGAGGCGTTGATCAGCACGAGGAACGAGGCGTCGACGATGTGCTCGCCCCGGGGCCCGGGCGAGGTGATGGCGTCGCCGTTGAGGAACATCCCCACGCAGGTCTGCTGGCCCTCGTTCCAGTCGGCCTCGGTCATCTCGGTGCCTTCGGGCTTGAGCCACACGATGTCCGCGGTGCCCCGCAGCGGCCGCCCCTGGAACCAGCGGCGTCGCCGGAACACCGGGTGGTCGCGGCGCAGGGCGATGAGCGCGACGGTGAAGGCGAGCAGGTCCTCGTCGATCGACGACCAGTCGAACCACGCGATCTCGTTGTCCTGGCAGTAGGCGTTGTTGTTGCCGCCCTGGGTGCGGCCTGCCTCGTCGCCCGACAGCAGCATCGGCACGCCCTGCGACAGGAACATCGTGGTCAGCAGGTTGCGCTGCTGACGGGCACGCAGCGCGAGGATCGCCGGGTCGTCGGTGGGGCCCTCGACCCCGCAGTTCCACGACCGGTTGTAGCTCTCGCCGTCCTTGTTGCCCTCGCCGTTGGCCTCGTTGTGCTTCTCGTTGTACGAGACGAGATCGCGCAGCGTGAACCCGTCGTGGGCGGTCACGAAGTTCACGCTGGCCGAGGGCCGGCGCGAATCGGACTGGTACAGGTCGGAGCTGCCGGTGAGCCGCGACGCCAGCTCGCCGACGATGGCGGGCTCGCCCCGCCACACGTCGCGCACGGTGTCGCGGTAGTGCCCGTTCCACTCGGACCACTGCGGCGGGAAGTTGCCGACCTGGTAGCCGCCCTCGCCGACGTCCCACGGCTCGGCGATGAGCTTGACCTGGCTGATGACCGGGTCCTGCTGGACCAGGTCGAAGAACGCCGACAGCCGGTCGACGTCGTGGAACTGCCGGGCCAGCGTGGCCGCCAGGTCGAACCGGAACCCGTCGACGTGCATCTCGGTCACCCAGTACCGCAGGCTGTCCATGATCAGCTGCAGCGCGTGCGGGTGGGCCATGTTGAGGCTGTTCCCGGTGCCCGTCGTGTCGTAGTAGTGGGCGCGGTCGTCGGGGACGAGTCGGTAGTAGGCGCGGTTGTCGATGCCCTTGAACGACAGGATCGGGCCCATGTGGTTGCCCTCGGCCGTGTGGTTGTAGACCACGTCGAGGATGACCTCGATGCCCGCCTCGTGCAGGGCCCGCACCATCGCCTTGAACTCGGGCACCTGCGACCCGTCGGAGCCGGCCGACGAGTACTCGTTGTGCGGGGCGAAGAACCCGATCGAGTTGTAGCCCCAGTAGTTGCGCAGGCCCTGCTCGACCAGGTGGGCGTCGTGCACGAACTGGTGGACGGGCTGGAGCTCGACCGCGGTGACCCCGAGCGACTGGAGGTACTCGATGGCGACCGGGTGGGCCAGGCCGGCGTAGGTGCCGCGCAGCTGCTCGGGGATGCCGGGGTGCGTCGCCGTGAACCCCTTGACGTGCACCTCGTAGATCACCGACTGGTGCAGAGGGACGTCGGGCGAGTGGTCGCCGCCCCAGTCGAAGTAGGGGCTGACCACGACGCCCTTCGGCACGTGGGCCGCGCTGTCGTCGTCGTTGCGGCTGCCGGGTTCGTCGAAGTCGTAGGGGAAGCACGACGGGTCCCAGTCGACGCCGCCGTCGATCGCCTTGGCGTAGGGGTCGAGCAGCAGCTTGTTGGGGTTGCACCGGTCGCCCTCGTCGGGGTCCCACGGGCCGTGGACCCGGAACCCGTAGCGCTGGCCGATGCCGATGCGCGGCAGGTAGGCGTGCCAGCAGAACCCGTCGACCTCGGTGATCGGGACGCGGGCCTCGACGCCGTCGCCGTCGAACAGGCACAGCTCGACGGCATCGGCGGCTTCGGAGAACACCGAGAAGTTGGTGCCCGTGCCGTCGTAGGTGGCCCCCAGCGGATAGGGCCGACCCGGCCAGACCTCGATCTCGTTGGTCAACGCAGGGTCTCCGGTCTGCTCGGAGGGTTCGGGAGGGCGACTGCCCGAAGAGGCAAGGTTAGAGCCCCGGGGACCGCTCCCCTGCCACCGAGACCGGGCGTGTTGCCGCCGTCACACCCCGGGGATCACAGCCCGAAGGCGACGATGCCGGCCTCGGTGCCCACGTACACCCGCCCGTTGCTCACCGCCGGCGCCCCGGTGATCGGTGCCCCGGCCGGGCCCGACCACGTCGGCTCCGCGCAGACGGAGGCCGACGCGCACGTGGCGACGTCGAAGGCGTCGAGGCCGCCGTCGGCCCCGCCCGCGATCACGAGCGTGTCGTCGCCGGCACCGACGACTGCGGGCTGCACGCTGACCGCACCGCCCGTGTCGGCGGCCCACGACATCGAGCAGTCCGGCCCGCCGCATCGCGTCGAGAAACCGTGGAGGCCCACGTCCGAGGGGACGATCACCCACGAGTCGGAGACCGCAGGGGCGGCCGTGGCCGTGGCCGTCTGGATGGGCGAGAACGCGATCGGAGCGGACCACCGCACGGCGCCGGTGTCGGCGTCGAGGGCGTACAGCTCGTCGTCCACCCCGAGGTAGAGCGTGCTCTGGTCGGGGCTGACCACGACGGCGGTGGCGTTGGTGCCGGACAGGTCGGTCGTCCACGTCGGGCAGGCGAAGAACGGAGCGGGTTGGGGCCCGCAGTTGCGGGCACCACCCTGCCGGGGGAATGCCCGCACCCCGAGAGAAGCGATCCCCTGCTGGTCAGAAGGAAGGCCGGGCCCGGACTGGAACACCGCCTCGGCGCCCAGGGTCACGTGCGTCGGGGCCGGCCGCGGCGAGTCGAGGAACCACAGCGACAGCAGGCCGCCGTCGAGGACCTGGCCGGTGTCGGCGTCGGCGATCTGGAGCGTCTCTCCGAAGATCCCGTCGAGGTAGTCGGTGCGCGAGCCCGCCGCCAGGTCGCCGCGCACGCTGTCGGCGACGGGCCCCGGGCCCAGCACCGCGCCGGTGGCCGCGTCCAGCCAGGTCCCACCGGTCGCCTGCGGGACGCCCTCGACCGCCTGGTCGGACCTGTGGACCGCGAGAACCCGGTCGCCGTCGGCGACCACCGACGTGGCGTCGGCGTCGGGCGCGTACGCCGCGGGCACGGCCACCGTCCACCGCGGGACGCCTGCGGTCGTGAACGCGTAGGTGGCGTCGGTCCCGTCGACGTGCACGCCCGCGGCCGAGGTCACCGGGTCGCCGGCGGGACCATCGGTGGGGGCCGACCAGACGGGGTGGAGCGACCCGACGGTGTCCACGGTGATGGCCGACTCGAGCGCGTTGTGCGCGGTGCGGTCGGGACCGCCCCCCGGGGCGGGCCAGAAGCACCCGCCGAGCGTGGCCGCCAGCCCGGCGGCGACGGCACCGTCCGCGATCGCTTCCACCCTGGTGCCCAACATGATCCCCCCACGTGCCGGTCCCGATCGGGACCCTACCGGCACGGCGCGTGGATTGCAGTCGAACCGCGAGTGAACTCCGAGGCGGCTCCGGTCAGGCGCCGGGGTTGGCGGCGAGGCCGGCGAAGCGCTCGGCCGGCCGGCGGGCCCGATAGGCGTCGACGACCGGCTCGAGCTCGGCCGGGCTGGCGCCGTGCATGATCACGCCGTCGACCCCCAGGTCGAACTGGGCGAGCACCGCGTCGGCGCACGCCTCGGCCGAGCCCCGGGCCGCGGGGGCGAGCCACTCGTCGGGCAGCAGCGTGGCGATGTGCTCGAGCTGGTCGGTGGTGGCGACCTGGTCGATGGCCCCGCCGACCGACTGCACCACCTCGTCGGCCCGGTACCGCTCGAGCACCGCCGGGTCCCACCGGTTGGTGCGGACCATGAGGTCGCCGTAGCCCTGCAGGTAGGTCGCCAGGCGCCCGACGGTCTTCTTGAGCCGTACGTCGGGGGGCAGGTGGTCGCCGACCGTGGCGAAGCACGACCAGACGCGCACGGACGCGGGGTCGCGGCCCGCCTCCTCGGCGGCGCGGCGCACGGTGTCGACGGCGCGGGCGGTGGTCTCGTCGGTGAAGAACGTGTGGAGCACGACCATGTCGAGCAGGCGACCCGCCAGCGCCAGCGAGTTCGGACCGAAGGCCGTGAGCCCGATCGGGATGTCCTCGTCGAACGACGAGTCGAGGTGGAGCACCGGGTACGACCCGGCGGGGCCGTCGTGGCCGAACACCGCCTCGCCGTGCCAGAGCCGGCGCATCAGGCCGACGAAGTCCTCGATCTGGGCGGACGTGATGCGGGGCAGGCCGAAGGCGTCGAACAGCGGCTCGATGCCCCGGCCGAGACCGAGCGTGAACCGGCCGCCGGTGAGGCGGTGCATGGTGGTGGCGTAGCTGGCGGTGATGGCCGGGTGCCGCGTGTTGTGGTTGGTGGCCGCCGTGGCGATGCCGAGCCGCTCGGACACCGCCCCCGCCGCCCCCGACAGCGTGGCGGCCTCCTTGATGTTCCAGCGTTCGGAGATGAACGCCGACCCGAGGCCCATGGCCTCGCCCACCTGCACCTCGTCGACCAGGTCACGAGGTGACTTCGGCGCCCCGGCGAGGGTGTAGAAGCCGATCTCGTTCATGGCGGGCGCAGGGTCGACACCCGTTCCCCTCGTTTGAACGGTCATTCATCGGACCCTAGCGGCGTCGTCCGGCCGGGACCGCAGCCGAGCCGGGGCGCTCAGTCGGCGAGGACGGCCGCGATCTTGCGGCGGGCCTGGTCGGCCATGAACTGGTTGGTCCCCGCGTAGTACGGCAGGGCGATGATGGCGGTCGACAGGGCCCACCCCCGGCCCCGCGCCCAGGTGGCGTCGTCGACCGCCAGCGCGCTCCGGAAGGACTCGCGTCCGGCGGCGTCGAACATCTCCCACGCCACGAGCAGGTCGCAGGCCGGGTCCCCGATGCCGAGTGCGCCCCAGTCGATCACCGCAGCTGATCCGTCCGTCGCGGACGAGCAGGTTGCCCGAGGCGATGTCGCCGTGCAGCCACACCGGCGGTCCGTCCCACGTCGGCGCCCACAGGGCGTCGTCCCACGCCGCCGTGACCGCCCGGGTGTCGACCATCCCCCGGGCCCGCTCGATCCAGCGCCGGGTCTCCTGGTCGCGGGTCGCCAGCGGTACGCCGCGCCCGAAGTTGGCGGCGCTCGGGACCGGCCCGCCGGTCGGGTCGACGGCGCGGAGCGCGGCGACGAACCCGGCGAGGTCGGCGGCGGCCCGTCCCCTGTCGAGGGGGGCGGTCGTGGCGTCCTCTCCGGGCATCCAGGACACGACCGACCACGCCCACGGGTAGTCGTCGGTCGGCTCGCCGGTGGCGACGGGAAGGGGCACGGCCAGCGGGAGGTGGGGGGCGAGGACCTGCAGCCAGCGCCGGATCCGGTCGATCTGGCGGGTCGACGACGGGCGGAGGGGCAACCGCACCACCAGGTCGTCCCCCAGGCGGTAGAGCGCGTTGTCGGTCCCGGTCGAGGGCACGTGCTCGATCGGCAGGCCCGCCCACGCCGGGTGCTGCCCCGCGAGCAGGCGTCGGACGAGCCCGGCGTCGTGGGCGATCTCGTCGTCGTGCATGCGCACCACCATCGGCGGGCCATGGCAGCGGACCACCGTGGCCGGGTCCAGTGGGTTTCCGGGCCCGCAGGTTCCGACCGGGGCTAGGCGTGTCGGGCGAAGAAGCGCCGCACCGCCTCGTCGAAGGCCGCGGGCGCGTCGAGGTTGCAGACGTGGTCGGCGCCCTCGAGCACCACCACCTCGTCGGCGCCGACCGCGTCGGCCAGGGGCTGCGCCAGCTTCACGGGCACCGCCAGGTCGTTCTCGCCCCACACGACGAGCGCCGGGGCGCGGACCTCGCCCTTGTCCTCGGTCATGTCGTGGGCGGCGACGGCCTCGGCCGCCCACGCCCAGCACTGCGGGTCGTTGCCCTCGGCGTCGCGCAGGTTGTTGCGCTGGACGGCGCTGCCGGCGAACGAGAGGACGTCGGCGGTGTCGCCCCCGCCGGCCGGGAGCAGGTCGTTGACCGCCCCCATCCCCTTGTCGCGCACGATCCCGGCCACCATCCGCAGCCCGGCCTGCCCCGCCGACCCGGTCCGCCAGAACGTGTCGCACAGCACGAGCGTGTCGACCACCGCGGGGGCGGCCACCGCCAGCTTGTGGGCGATCATGCCGCCCATCGACAGGCCCACGACGTGGGCGTGCTCGACCCCGAGGTGGCGGAGGACCGCCAGCGCGTCGGCGGCGAACAGGTCGGTCGAGTACGGGCCGGGGACCCGGTCGGAACGCCCGTGCCCGCGGTGCTCGATCACGATCACCCGGTGGTCGGTGCGCCAGCTCTCGACCTGTGGCTCCCAGTCGTGCCAGCACCCCCCGAGGCCGTGCAGGAACACCACCGGGTGGCCCGTGCCCTCGTCGAGCACGTTGAGGCGCACACCCTCGATCTCGCGGAGCATCGACCCCTCCTGACCCGTCCGTCGTCGGGGCTGGATGCTGTCACGCCCGCGCGTCGGCTGCGACGGATCGCGGGTTCACGCGCAGGACGCGCAGGTCCCCACGAGGTCGAGCCGGTGGTGGTCGGGCGAGAAGCCGTGATCACGGGCGACGCGCCCGAGGGCCCGGTCGAGCTCGCCCTCGAGCTCGGGCGACACCGTGAAGTCGCGCACGTCGCCGCACGTGGCGCAGATGATGTGGTGGTGGTGCTCGGTCAGGTCCTCGGCCAGCTCGTAGCGGGCGAACTCGTCGGCGGCCACGATGCGGTGGACGACGCCGGCCCGCTCGAGGACGGCCAGGTTCCGGTAGGCCGACGATTGGGCGAGGGACGGGTCGTGGTCGCGGAGCTGCGGGATCGACAGGGGCGCCTCGGCCGCGGCGAGGACGTCGACGAGGCCCCGCCGGCACCGCGTGTAGCGCTGGTCGTGGGCCCGCAACCGCCGGGCGGCCTCGTCGTGGAGCTCGTCGTGGAGCTCGTCGCGGGCGCCGGTGCCGTCGCGGTCGGCCGTGCCCGCGCCGGTCACGCCGCGCGCCCTATCCACGGTGGTCCCCGTGGTCGTGACACGGGTCGTCCATCACGATCACGCCCTCGGGCACCCGGAGCACGCGCCCGCCGTACGCCGCCGACAGCGGCCCGTCGGTCAGCACGGCGTCGGGCGGGCCGAAGGCCACGACCCGGTTGGCGAGCAGCATGACGAGGTCGGCGCGCCGGGCGTCGTCGAGGTCGTGCGTCGACACCACCACGGTCCGCCCGGCCGCCCGCTCGGCGACCACGGCCGCCAGGATGAGCTCGCGCGACACCACGTCGAGCCCGGTGACCGGCTCGTCGAGCAGCAGAACGTCGGCCTGCTGCGCAAGGCCCTGGGCGACGAGGACGCGCTGGCGCTGCCCTCCGGACAGCTCGTGCAGCTGGCGGCCGGCGAGATCGGCGACGTCCATGCGCTCGAGGGCGGCGTCGACGGCGGCCCGGTCGTCCGCGCGCAGCCGGGCGAACGGGCCGCGCAGGGCGTAGCGGGCCATCGTCACGGTCTCGCGCACGGTCACCGGCAGCGTGCGGTCGACGTCGGTGGTCTGCAGGACGAGGGCGACCGCGCCGCGGCGGTCTCGTGCCGGCACGTCGAGGCGGCCCGAGCGGGGCTCGACCAGCCCGGCCAGGGCGCGCAGCAGCGTGGACTTGCCCGATCCGTTGGGCCCGATCAGCGCCACCGTGCGGCCCGCCGGCACGGCGAACGTGGCGTCCGACAGGGCGGCTCGCGGCCCGTAGGCGAGCAGCAGGTCGGTGGCGGACGCCGCCGAGGCGGCGGCATCGGCGCGGGCCTCGGGGAACGTCGGCGCGGTCACGCAGGATCTCCGGTTGAAAAGTGAGAATCAGTCTCTATATCGTCGACCCTGAAACCGAGAGCCGTTCTCGCTTTCATGCCGACATCGTACGAGGTCCGCCATGCGACGCAACCCGCTCCACGCCACCGCCGCTGCCGTCGTCGCCGCGGTCGCCGTCGCGACGGTCGGGTGCGGCGACGACGGCACCGCGGACGCCGGGTGGCGACGGCAGCCCGACGGTGGTCGTCACGACCTCGGTGCTCGGCGGCGTCGTCGGCGGGCTGGTGGGTGACGACGCCGAGGTCGAGGTCGTCATGCCGGCGGGGGCGGACCCGCACGAGTTCCAGGCGTCCGCCCGCCAGGCGGTCGACATCCGCGAGGCCGACATGCTGGTCACGAACGGCGGCGGCTTCGAGGCCGGCCTCGAGGACACGATCGCCGGCGCGGAGGACGACGGTGTCACGGTGTTCACCGCACTCGACCACGTCGACACGCTCGACACCGACGGCGAGGGGAGGGCGAGGGTGAGGGTGACGACGGGGACGACCACGGCGGCGGCGTCGACCCCCACTTCTTCACCGACCCGGCCCGCATGGCCGACGCCGCCGAGGCGCTGGCCGCCGCCCTCGCCGCCCACGTGCCCGCCCTCGACACCGACGCGTTCCGCGAGCGCGCCGCCGCCTCCGTGGCCGAGCTGCGGGCGCTCGACGCCGAGGCCGAGGCCACCCTGGCGAGCGTGCCGGCCGAGCGGCGCAAGCTCGTGACCAACCACGACGTGTTCGCGTACTTCGCCGATCGCTACGGGTTCGAGGTCGTGGGGGCGGTCATCCCCTCGGTCACCACCCAGGCGGCCCCGAGCGCGGGCGAGATCGACGACCTGGCCGCCATCGTCGCCGCCGCGGGGGTCCCGGCGATCTTCGCCGACACCTCCTCGCCCGAGGACCTGGCGGACGCGCTGGCCGCCGAGGTCGGCGACGACGTCGCCGTCGTCGCCCTGTACAGCGAGTCGCTCGGCGAGGAGGGATCGGGCGCGGACACCTACGCGGGCATGGTGCGCACGAACGCCTCGCGCATCGCCGAGGCCCTCGCGTGATGGCGCGTCGGTAGCGTTCACGCCGATGGTCACGTGGTTCACCGAGGCGTTCGAGCCCGACCTGATGCAGCGGGCGCTGCTGGCCGGGCTCCTGGCCAGCGTGGCCACGGCCGTGGTGGGCACGTGGGTGGTGCTGCGGGGCCTCACCTTCCTCGGCGACGCCCTCGCCCACGGGGTCGTCCCCGGCCTGGCGCTGGCCCTGCTGTGGGGGTTCAGCCCGGTGGTCGGCGCGTTCGTCGCCGCCCTCGTGATGAGCGGGGCGGTCACGCTGGTCAGCCGGCGGGCCCGCGTGCGCGAGGACACCGGCATCGGCCTGCTGTTCGTCGGCATGCTGGCCCTCGGCGTGGTGATCATCTCGCGCTCCGACAGCTTCACGACGGACGTGACGTCCGTGCTGTTCGGCGACGTCCTGGGGGTGACCACCGAGGACCTGGGGGGCCAGGCCGTCGGTGCGGCGATCGTCGTCGTGGCGTCGATCGTGCTGTACCGGCCCTTCCTGGCGCTGGCGTTCAACGCCGACAAGGCGGCGACGCTCGGCCTGCGCCCCACGCTCACGCACGTCGCCCTCATGGCGTTGCTCGCCACCTCGATCGTGGCGTCGTTCCAGGCCATCGGCACGCTGCTCGTGTTCGGGCTGCTCATCGGCCCGCCCGCCACCGCCAGCCTCCTGGTGCGGCGCGTCCCGCTGATCATGGTCACGGCCGTCGGGCTGGGCGCGGTCGCCGTCGTGGTCGGGCTGGCGATCAGCTACCACCACGACACCGCGGGCGGCGCCACCATCGCCGGGCTGGCGGTGGCCGAGTTCTTCGTCGTGCTCGCGGTCCAGGAGGCGACGAAGGCGGTGCGCCTCGCCCGCCACCGCCACGCGGTCTGAGCCGGCGCCGGGACGCCGGCGTCGGTGGCTCAGCCCGACACGGCGAACGGGGCGCGGAGCCTCGCGAACATAGGAAAGTGACGCACGTTGAGCGTCGCCAGCTCGAACCCGCGCACGTCCGCGGTCGCCGCGATCAGGTAGTCACCCAGGCCGATCCCGGAATGTGACCGCCGGTACCTCCGCATGAGCTCGCCGGCGCGACGAGCGACGAGCTCGTTCACGTCCTGAGTCCTGAAAGTGGACAGGAGCCGCCACACCTCTGCCCGTTCGGCCGAGCGCATGCCGCCGGTGAGCTCGGTCACCGAGACGGCGCTCACCGCCAGCGGGCCGGCGCTCCGGCGCGCCGCCGACAGCCACGATCCGGCGGCCGGGACCCCTCGGAGGTGGGCGATCAGCACGTCGGTGTCGACGAGGATCACCCGCGAAGCCGCCAGATCCGGTCGAGGTGGGACGACCGGTCGTCGGCGCCGCGCTCGGCGACCTCGACGTCCTGCAACGAACCGAAGGACTGCTCGATCGCGACGAGATCACCCGCAAGGTCGTCGTCGCCCCCGGAGAGCGCACGTTCGATCATCTCGCGGATCAGATCCGAGCGGGTACGGCCCTCGTCCTCGGCGAGGCGATCGAGGGCCCTGGCCTGCTCCACCTCGAGGTAGATGTTGGTGCGCTGCATACATTTCAGCATACACCGTCACATACACCGCGCGATACCTGCACCGCGCGACGCACGAACCTCTGACCGGCGCCGGGACGCCGGCGTCAGTCCAGCGGCGGGATCTCGCCGTAGGGCGACGGGACGTCCTCGCCGATCACGACGTCGTCGACCCCCGGCAGCCGGACGTCGTGCACCTCGAAGCGGCCGTCGTCGTGCAGGACGAGCCCCGTCGCCCCCACCCGCTTGGCGCCGATCGGCGCCTGGATGCGGTCGGGCACAACCGCCCACGTCGACGGCACCCACACATGGGAGATCCCGTCCCGCTCTCGGCGGAGCCCCTGGTGGACATGGCCCGACACCACCAGGTGGCAGTCGACGCCGGCCAGCAGGGCGAGGAGCCGGCCGCGGGCCGGATCGGGCACGTAGCGCCCGGGCCGGTCGCGATCACCGTCCACGGGGACCAGCGGCTTGTGGAGCACGAGGCCGACGGGCGTGGTCGCCGGCAGCCGGCCGATCTCCCCGGCGAACCAGGCCCACTGGTCGTCCTCCTCGGGCTCGCCCGACCCGAAGAGCTGGGCGTCGACGCCGATGAGCCGCCACCGCCCCACAGCCACGGAGAAGCGATCCGGCCCGAACGCGGCGCGGTAGCGCCCGAGCGTCTCGGCCCCGACCGCGGCCGCGCCGTCGTACGTCCAGGCCGCCGCGTCGCCGACGTCGTGGTTGCCGGGCAACGCCACGAGCGGTGCGGGCACGCGGTCGAGCTGGCGCCGGGCGTAGTCCAGGTCGTCGGGGACGATCTCCCCGTCGGTCGAGATGTCGCCGGCGTGGACGACGAGGTCGGGCTCGGCCGCCGCCACGTGGTCGAGCACTGCATCCCAGTGCGCCGTGGCCGCGGGCGTGCGGTCGGAGAGGTGGCTGTCGGAGACCACGATCACCCGGTGAGTGCTCACCGTCAGGACGCTACCGGTGCCCGTCTACGGCGCGGACGGCTCGGTCAGCAGCTCCTCCTGTCCGACGATGTGACGCTGGATCGTGGCGCCGGCGTCCTCCAGCCAGGCCACCGACAGCCGGTCGTAGGCGACGAGCCGCTGGCTGTCGGGATCGAAGTAGAGGATCGACGCCGTCAACGGCTCGGGCTCGTCGCCCTGCAGGCCGCGCAGCCCGGCGCCGCCGGTCGAGCCCTCGACCAGCAGGAGCGTGTCCTCGGCGACCTCACCGTCCTCGGTCGTGGTCGTGGTCGTCGTCGTGGTCGTCGTGGCGTCCTCGTCGGTATCGCTGTCGTCGGTGCCGGTATCGTCCGAGCCCTCCTCGGGCTCCGGCGGCTCGATGATCGCCTCGTCGGGCTCGTGGCCGTGCCCGGCCAGGACGAGCGGCACCAGGCCGCCCAGGTCCTCGGCCATGCGCCGGTCGTGGACGAGCGCCACGTCGACCGGCGGCGGCTCGTCGTCGACCAGGCCCTCGGCCACCTCGGGGGCGAACGCCTCGGCCCGCTCCTGCTCGGTGCCCGCGGCCTGCTGGCTCTTGTCGGGCGTGTACCGGGGGTCGCCGATCCCCCAGAACCGCAGCCCCGCCACCGTCGCCCCGTCGCCGTCGAGCACCACCGCGTTGGGTTGGGCGGCGACCGCGTTCTGCGTGTTGGACGAGTCGTGGTTCCCGCGGACGTACACGTACGGCACGCCGAGATCGCCGATGCGGTCGACGAGCTGCGCCTCGGGATCGCTTCCCCAGTCGGTGATGTCGCCGGTGTCGGCGACCGCGTCGACGTCGAACTGCTCGGTCAGGCGTTCCATCAGGTCGAACGCCTGCGGGTTGAGGTGGATGTCGCTGACGTGGAGCACCCGGATCAGCCGGCTGTCCGTCTCGAACACGGGCAGCTCCGACCCGGCCAGGTAGAGCGTGGCCACGTTGTCGACGAGGTCGGAGAGCTGCTCGCGGTACTCGACCGAATCGATCCAGCACGGCGTCGATGTCGCCGACCGCGGCGGGCGCCCGGGTGAGCAGCCCCGTGTAGCGGGGCTCGGCGACGGCCTCCTCCCGGAACGTGGCCCACGACCCGACGCCGAGCGCAGCCACCAGCAGCGCGCCGACCGCGGCGCCACCGAGCGCAGAGCTCCACGCCAGCCGGGCGACGAGCGCGCCCGCGACCCCGCCGACCAGGCCGGCGAGCAGCGCCCGCACGGCCAGTCCGACCAGCGCGCCCCGCACCTCGTCGGCCGCGTCGTCGCCGAGCCGGTCGATCAGCGCCGGGTTCTCCGCGATGCGCTCGGCGTCGGCGACCGCGATCTCGTCGACGCGCAGGTCGAGGGCGACGGGCCAGTCGTGGGTGTCGAGGTCGATGGTCCCGAGCGGGGCCAGGTGGACGACCGTGTGGCCGTTCAACGACGGGCGGATCGCCATGGTCGTCTCGAACGGGCCCACCTTGGCCGGAACCCGGCCGAACAGGGCGACACCCAGCGTCGCGCCCGCCAGCGCGAAGAGCGCCACGCGCAGCCACGGCGCTCGTCGGTGGACCCGACCCGCGCCCGCGGCCACGGCACCCGCAGCGCGCCGCACGGGTGCCACGACCGCGCCCATGACACGACGCGGCGGGCGCGAACCGACCGGGGCGTGCCGCCTCGCCCCGTTGCGAGGCGTCGTCCCCGGTCGGCTCGTGGTCGGGCCCGGCCCGTGTGCGCATCCCGCGATGGTCGCGGAGTCTGGGCGGGCCGGGAAGTCGGCGGGGTCAGGCGGACTTGCGGGTGCCGCCCGACGCCGTCGCCTCGGAGCGGGCGCCGGTGTCGCTCGGCTCGACCGTACCGGCCACGGCGTTGACCGCCGTGTCGGTCGTATCGACGAAGCGCTGCTCGACCGCGTCGCCCAGCCGGCGGGCGTCGCTGGTGACCGTCTCGGTCACCCGCTGCACCCGGGGGTTGTCGCGCACGCCGGTCCACATCTGTTCGACCTTGGCGCGGCGCTGGTCTGCGGGGGTGGAGCCGAGCCACCAGCCGGCGGCCAGCCCTGCTGCGAATCCGAGTTTGAACCTCATGGTCGGTCACGTACCCATCGCCCACGGCGATCATGCGCGCGCCGTCGCCCGATCTCCCGCCGTGGCGCGCTACAACGTCAGGCATGTCCAGCGAGCGCGGTGCCGCCGGTGCGGTGCCGGCCGAGGCCGTGCTCGACCACGTCGGCGACGGCGCCGACGTCATCGTGCCCATCGCCAACGGCGAGCCGGTGTCGGTCATCGACACGCTCGAGGCGGGGGCGGCCGCCGGGCGGCTCCGCGGCGTGCGCATCCACCAGATGCACGTCCTCCACGATCGCCCCTACCTGCACGGGACGATGCGCGACGCCCTGCTGCACGTCTCGTACTTCCTCTCGCACGTGACCCGCCCCGCCTTCCACGAGGGCGGGTGCGAGCTGGTCCCGAACAACTTCAGCGAGGTGCCGCGCCTGCTGCGCGAGACGACGGGGTGCACGCTGGTGGCCGCGGCGGCCGCGCCGATGGACCGCCACGGGTACTTCTCGCTCGGCACCGGGTGCGACTACGCCGCGCCCTTCATCGGCCGGGTGCCCTTCTTCCTCGAGGTCAACCCGCGCATGCCCCGCACGTTCGGGCGCAACCAGGTGCACGTCAGCCAGGTCGTCGGGTGGACCGAGGTCGACCGGCCGCTCGTCGAGGTCGAACCGGTCCCGGCCGGAGACGTCGACCACGCCATCGCCGCCCACATCGCCGAGCGGGTGCCCGACGGCGCCACCCTGCAGGCCGGCATCGGCAGCATCCCCAACGCCCTGCTCGAACACCTCCGCGACCACCGCGACCTCGGCATCCACACCGAGCTGCTGTCCGACGGCCTCATCGACCTCGTCGACCGGGGGGTCGTCACCGGCACCCGCAAGCGCCTGCGCACCGGCAAGATCGTCACCACGTTCGCCCTCGGCACCCGGGCCCTCTACGACTTCCTCGACCAGAACCCCGCGGTCGAGATGCTGCCGGTCGACTACGTCAACGACCCGCGCATCATCGGCCAGGAGGATGCTTCGTCTCGATCAACGCCACCACCGAGGTCGACCTCGTCGGCCAGTGCGCGTCCGAGACGGTGGCGGGTCGTTACTGGTCGTCCAGCGGCGGGCAGGCAGACTTCGCCCGTGGCGCGATGTTCTCGCCGCAGGGGCGGGCGTTCGTGGTGCTGCCGTCGACCGCCCGGGACGGCACGGTGTCACGCATCCGCGCCACGCTGACCACCGGCTCGATCGTGACCACGATCAAGAACACCGTCGACCAGGTCGTCACCGAGTTCGGCGTGGCCGAGATGCGAGGCCGTTCGATCTCCCAGCGGGCGCGGGCGCTGATCGCGATCGCCCACCCCGACTTCCGCGAGGATCTGACGGCAGAGGGCCGTGCCCTCGGCTACCTGTGACCGTGGAGGACACCCGTGGGTGACACGCACCCCCCGACCGACGGCTCGGCGCACCCGCCGGCCCCACCCGTCCACCCCGTCGACGTGATCGGCCGGCTCGAGGCCGTGCTCCAGAGCCGGCGTGCCGAGCGACCCGAGGGGTCGTACTCGGCCCGCCTCTTCGCGGACCCCGAGCTGGTGCAGCGCAAGGTCATGGAGGAGGCGTTCGAGACCTGTCTCG
>CAWJFG010000045.1:0-6544 GCA_963842015.1 uncultured Acidimicrobiales bacterium
CTGGCCGCGGCCGGGGCGACCGGGGGCTGGGCGGTGGTCGGCGTGAAGGACGACTGGTCCCGCGTGTTCGCAGGCGACCGAGGGGTCAACGGCGCGGCACCCAGCGGGCCGCGAACTCGTCGTCGGTGACGCCGGGGCCCGGCAGGTCGACCGTGGGCGGGTCGGCCCGGAGGCCCTCCAGCACGAGGGCGAGGCTGCGCTGGCGCAGGACCGCGGTGCGCTCGGGCGACTCGCCGTAGGCGACGGCCGCGATCTGCTCGAACACGAGGCCGAGGTCGGACACGGTGACGTCGGGCCGGATGACGCCGGCCTGCGCCGTGCGGTCGAACAGGGCGACGTTGAGCGTGCCGGCGTACTCGGCCATCGCGTAGAGCGTCTCGTCGGGCGTGAAGGTGCCCGCCAGCCGCAGCGTGAGCGCGTTGGTGTGGGCGTCGACCGCCCGCCGCATGAAGGTGGCGAACGCCTCCCACGGGTCGCCGTCGTCGTTGACGCAGTCCTCGGCGAGATCGATGTAGGTCTGGAGGCCGATCGTGCACAGGCGCCGGATCAGGTGGTCCTTGGACGGATAGCGCCGGTAGAGCACGCTCATCCCGACCCCTGCGGCGTGCGCCACCGCGGACACGGGGGCCCCGGGGTCGGCCAGGAACACGGCCCGTGCCGCCGCCAGGATCGTCTCGTCGTTGCGGGCGGCCTGGGCCTTGCGGCCGCTCAGCGGGGTGGTCTTGGCCTCTGCCATGACCTCACCATACGTGAACGGAACATTCCGATCCACAAATTCCTTGAACGGAATGCTCCGCTCCGTTAAAGTCTGGAACAGAGCAATCCATTCCGTTCCGGAGGAGAGCAGCCATGAGCACACCGATCGTCGAGGCCCGGGGCCTCACCAAGAGCTTCGGCAAGGTCCAGGCGCTGGCCGGACTCGACCTCGTGGCCCACAGCGGCCAGGTCGTCGCCGTGCTGGGGCCCAACGGCGCCGGCAAGACCACCTTCATCCGCTCGGTGGCCACGCTGGTCCGCCCCGACGGCGGCGAGCTCCGCGTGGCCGGCATCGACGCCGCCCGCCGGCCCGACCAGGTCCGCCGGGTCATCGGCCTCGCCGGCCAGTACGCCGCCGTCGAGCCGGCCATGACCGGGCGGGAGAACGTCACCATGGTCGCCCGCCTCTACGGCCAGACCCGCCGCCAGGCGAGGGCCAACACCACCGTCGTCCTCGAGCAGCTCGGCCTCACCGATGCGGCCGACCGCCCGGTCAGCACCTACTCCGGCGGCATGCGCCGCCGGCTCGACCTCGGCGCCAGCCTGGTCGGGGCGCCCCGGGTCCTGCTGCTCGACGAGCCCACCACGGGCCTCGACCCGCGTAGCCGCAACGAGCTGTGGGAGGCCATCCGCTCGATGGTGGCGGCCGGGACCGACGTCCTGCTCACCACCCAGTACCTCGACGAGGCCGACCAGCTCGCCCAGCGCATCGTGATCGTCGACAGGGGCCGGGTCATCGCCGACGGCACGCCCGGCGAGCTCAAGAGCCGGGCCGGGCGCGACGTGGTCGAGATCCGGGTCCACCGGGCCGACGACCTGAGCGTCGTGGCCGAGTCGCTCGCCCGCCTCGGGGCCGAGGCCCCCCGGGTCGACGCCGGCGCCCACCGGGTCACCATCCCCGTCGACGGTGGCCGGGCCGTCATCGCCGCCGCCGTGCGGCAGCTCGACGCCCTGGCGGTCGAGGTCGACGACATCGGCCTGCGGCGCCCGACCCTCGACGAGGTGTTCCTGACCCTCACCGGCTCGCCCATCGACGCCGAGCCGTCCGATTCCGACGACGACACCACCGAGCCCACCACGTCCGCCACCGACGGGCAGTTCGCTGCCCAGGCCGCTTGAGGTGGCGCCGACCGGCGCCACCGTGGCCCGAGCGGCCCGCTGCGAAGCAGCAAGAGCGGGCAGAGCAGTGACCGCAACGACCGATGACATGACCTTCCGACCAACGCTTCGAGGAGTCTGAGACCGATGACCGCTGTGACCTTCGACGCCGGGCGCATCACGCCCGCCACCCGCCCCGCCGGGGCCTTCACCGCCGCCACCGCCGTGGCGACCCGTTCCGTCCGCAAGTTCGTCCGCACCCCGCAGCTCCTCGTGATCTCGACGGTCACGGGGGCGATGTTCCTGCTGATCTTCCGCTACGTGTTCGGCGGGGCCATCGGCACCGGGCCGGTCGACTACGTCACGTTCATGGTGCCGGGCTACATCGTCACCAGCGTCCTGTTCACCGGGTCCAACGCCTCCTCCAGCGTCGCGCAGGACCTCGAGGAGGGCTTCACCGACCGCCTGCGGTCGCTGCCCGTGTCCCGCACCGCGGTGCTCACCGGCCGGGTCGTGGCCGAGTCGGCGCTGCTGGCGCTGGGCCTCGCCGCCACCGCCGCCATCGGGTTCACGGTCGGCTTCCGCCCGCTCGGCACCGGCGTCGAGGCGCTGGCCGCCTTCGGCCTGGCCCTGGCGTTCGGGTTCGCCTTCATGTGGATGTTCGTGTTCGTCGGCCTGGCGGCCGGGAACGTCCAGGCGGCCCAGGGCATGTCCCTGCTGATCTTCCCGCTGTCGTTCGTGTCGAGCGCCATGGTGCCCGTCGACACCATGCCCGGGTGGCTGCAGCCGGTGGCCGAGCACCAGCCCATCACCGTCATGACCAACGCGGTGCGGTCGCTGGCGCTCGGCGACCCGGCGCTGGCCGGGCTGTCCGGCTCGACGGCCCACTACGTGACGGTCTCGCTGCTGTGGGCCGCCGGCATCGTGGCGGTGTTCGCCCCGCTGGCCGTGGCGAAGTTCCGCAAGGTCTGAGCCTCCCCGACCCGCCGTCGGACCTCACGGGCACTGGCGCCCGGGGGTCCGACGGCGTCGTCGCGTCCGTAGGCTCGTCGCCATGTCCGACTTCAACGCCAGCATCATTGACGAGTTCCGCGCCAACGCCGGCGTGGTCGGCGGCCCGTTCGAGAGGGCTTCGCTGCTGCTGCTCCACACGACCGGCGCCCGCAGCGGCGCCGAGCGGGTCAACCCCCTCGTGTACAGCACCGACGGCGACAACCTGGTCATCTTCGCGTCCAAGGGCGGGGCGCCCACCCACCCGGACTGGTACCACAACGTCGTCGCCCACCCCGACGTCACCGCCGAGGTCGGCACCGACACCGTCGCCCTGCGGGCCCGGGTGGCCGAGCCCGCCGAGCGCGAGGCGCTGTGGTCGCGCCAGAAGGACCGGATGCCGAACTTCGCCGACTACGAGGCGAAGACCGCCCGCCAGATCCCCGTGATCGTGCTGGAGCCCGTCACCTCCTAGGACGCCGGGCTGACCCGCCGGCGCGAGAAATCTCGCGGGGCGGGGTGCGCGACCGGTGCGCCCGGTGCTCTCTGGGGGTGAAGGGAGATGAGCCGAGCGCACCGCCACGAGTTCGAGACCTTCGTCCGCGAGGTTCGCCCTCGCCTGCTCCGCGCGCTCGCGGGGAGCAGGGGCCAGGACGCGGGGGAGGCCGTGGCCGAGGCGCTCGCCTACGCATGGGAACACTGGGAGCGGGTCACCGCCATGGACAATCCGGCCGGCTATCTCTACCGGGTGGGGCAGAGCCGCACCCGGGCGCGGCGCACGCCGCGGCTGCCGGCCCCGGCGGAGATCGGCGTCCCCGACGTCGAGCCCGGCCTGATCCCCGCGCTGCTCGACCTGCCCGAGAGCCAGCGCACCGCGGTGTGGCTCGTGTACGCCTGCCAGTGGCGCTACGGCGAGGTGGCCGAGGCCATGGGCACGAGCACGTCGATGGTCGGCAACCACGTCCGCCGGGGCCTCGACCGGCTGCGCCAGCGCCTGGAGGTGGACGCCCGTGCGTGACGTCGGCGACCAGCTCCGCGCCTACGGCGAGGCCCTGGAACGCTCCCTCGTCGAGGCCGAGGCCGTCCGCGACCGCGAAGCGGGGGCCGCGGACCGCGCCGGCGGCCGCCGGCGCCTCGTCCTCGCGCTGGCGGCCGCCGTCCTCGTGGCTGTGGCCGCCTGGGGCCTGCTCGCCCCCGACCCCGGGACCGACGAGCTGCGCACCCACGACGCACCGGCCCGCCCCGGGCCCACGGGTCCCCCCGACGCCGGCGTCACGACCTCGACCGCCCCGCCGCTCGGCCCCGCCGCCACCACCGCACCCGGCGGTGGCGACCGGCCCGCGGGGGATCCGGCCGCGCCCCCCGCACCGACCGGGCCCGCCGCCGGCGGGAGCGGGGGGCCCCCGGGGCCGGACAGCACCGGCCCGACGGACCCCGCGGCCCTCGTCCCCGTCACTGCCGAGCAGGTCGAGGCGATGATGCGCCCGGGCGCCGTCATCGAGAACGTGGCCATCAGCGGCGGCAACCTCGACGTCCTGGCCAGTGACGTCACGCTGCGCAACTTCACGCTCGACGCGGGCGGCGCCGCCTACGGGATCCGGTCGTGCGGCCCCGACGAGGACTGCGGCACGCCCGCCGACCAGACCACCGGGCTCGTCGTCGAGGACGGCGAGATCCACGACCTGGGGGCCACGGGCTTCTGGGGGCGGGAGGCGACGCTGCGGCGGCTAGACGTCCACGACAGCGATGGCACGGCGCTGCGCCCGATCGAGAACGTGACCGTCGAGGCGTCGTGGTGGCACCACCTGGGTCGCGACGGCGGCTCCGCCAACGGCGTCCTGTTCGGCGAGGCCGGCGGACGCGCCGTCACCATCCGGGGCAACCACTGCGACCTGCCCGTCACCGTGGAGGCGCCCTACGGCTCGAGCTCGTGCGTGATCGCCGGCACCGGCTCGGCGGGCGTGACCGTCGCGGTGGTCGACAACTGGCTCAACGGCGGCAACAACACCGTCGAGTGCACCGGCAACACCGCCATGACCGTGGCGGGCAACCGCTTCGGCCGCGACCTGCGCTACCGGCCCGTCAGCCGGTGCCCGGCCGCCGCCGACAACGTCTGGGATGACACGGGCGAGCCGATCTGAGCGGCGCGCCCCCTGACTGGGAGAGAACACGATGAGGTTCCGAGAGCTCGTCTTCGTCGCGCTCGCGATCACGACCGGGTGCGCCGCCTGCGCGGCGGGGGCCCCGGTGACGGCGCCGGGCGGTCCCGCCCTCGACGTGCCCGGGGCGGGCGTGCCCCCGGGCACGGCGCTGACCCGCCACACCGGCACGCTGCGCGTCACCGACGACGGCGCCGTGATCGAGGCCATGGACGTGCGGGGGATCATCGACGTCGTCGCCGACGACGTCACCGTCCGCAACACCCGGGTGACGAGCGGCAGCCACTTCGCCGTCAAGCTGCGCAGCGGCCATACCGGGCTCGTGGTCGAGGACACCACCGTGACCTGCACCGGCGACAGCGGGACCGGCGTCGTGTGGGGCGACTACCGCGCCGCCCGGGTCGAGGTCGGCGGGTGCCGCCGGGCCTTCACCACCAACGCCGCCACCACGATCACCGCCTCGTGGTGGAACGGCGAGCCGGTCCCCGACCAGGTCGGCGGCACCACCACGACCGGTCCGGCCCCCACGACCCCCACCACGGCCGCGCCCCCGCCGCCGACGACGGCGCCCCGCCCGCCGGCACCGCCGACGACGGCCACGACCACGCCCGTGGCACCGCCGCCGTCCGGGGCCGTCGCCCTCCCCGCCGCCTGCCGCAACGACTCGGCCCTGGCGGACGGCACCAAGGTGCGGCCGGGCTTCCCCACCGACGCCACCACGGGCCCCGAGGTCGCGGGGCGGGACGAGGACGCGTTGCCGCCGTCGGGGGCGGGCGGCAAGTGGACGATCACCGGCCACGGGACCGTGGTCGACGGCCGCTTCCACCACGGCATCGTCGAGGTCAGGGCCGACGACGTCACGATCCGCAACAGCGTGATCTGCGGAACCGGCAACCTGCTGGTCCGCAACTACGGCCGCAACCTGGTGATCGAGAACTCGATCATCCGGGCCGAGCGGGGCACCGTGGTCGACGACCGCACCGGCTCGCCGTGCGGGGCGGCCGTCGCCTTCGGCAACTACACGCTGCGCCGCTCGGAGATCGTGGGCTGCAACGACGGGCTCAAGGCGTCCGGGGTGACCGAGGTCCACGGCTCGTGGTTCCACGACAACTTCGCCAACCGCTTCGGCGGCGGCGCCGGGACCCACAACGACACGGTGCAGTCGGTGGACGGGCCCCTCACCCGCCTCGTGTTCTCGGGCAACGCCGCCTATCAGGACCCGTGCACCAGCAACCGTCACTTCCAGCTGGCCCCGATCGAGCGCCAGCCACCGATCGGGCACCTGCGCATCGAGGGCAACTTCTTCTACGGGATCAACGGCGTCAATCTGGACCGGGAGCAGACCGTGGCCGACGGCGCCATGACCGGCAACACCTTCGCCGGCACCGCGGCCCGCGGCCCGTTCAACGGCCTGCTCTACGCCGGTGACGGCATGGGGTCCGTGCGGGTGTCCGGCAACCGCTACGAGTCCGGCGAGCCCGCCGACGCCAACCCGGGCCGCGCCTACCAGTGCACGGGCGGGTGAGGCCGGCCCCCCGGGT